>DS990367.1 GCA_000155435.1 Clostridiales bacterium 1_7_47FAA
CCGCTTGCAAACTCCCAGACACTGGAGGGTTCCCCCCTCTCAGTCCTCTCCTTTTGGGGGAAGTAGAGGTGAAGAAGGGGTTGTTTGGAAAATTCTGTTATTTCCTTTTCAATAAGCTCAGGTTGTTTCTGTGACCTTTTCTATGTAGATCTGTTCCCCCTCTAATATTCTCTCCATATTGAACCCTGTATATATACCTGTGGATCCACCCAGGGCTTATTAGGCGTGGGGAATAAGAATACCATTTCAGTTAAAAAAACTAACCCAAGCTTAACGTCTTGATACAAATGAACACATATCCAGAGAGAAGCTAAGTTAGCAGATTCATCTAGCCCCTAAATGCCATAAACACTTCGTGTGACCCTGGTGTTCCCTGCTTTCAGTTAGTTTACTTAGTCCTTGTCTTTCATCAGCACGGCACATCTCGGGTTTACTGATGAAGACTATGAGAAGTCCTCCCCTGTCTCAGGTTCATTTCGCCCTTCTGCTCACTTTTCCTCCTTCGCATCCTCTCCTCTTTATGCCCAAACAGAACAAGGCTACCGCTTTCCACCAAGACAATGGGCTTTTCCTAACTCTCCCTGCCTACCCCACCAGCCGCCCCTGCCTGCGGGATCATCTGTATGTTTGATCTTCACTAGAGGTGCTGGAGCAAGGTCCACAGTAACTGACCCATTCTCTAGCGCCCAGGGCAGGCAGACCCCTCCTCCCGCCACCCACCCAGGCGAGTTTTTAAGCAGCTAATGAAAACCCTATGAGACACATTTCCTTTTGGTTATGTAACCAAAGGCAGCTTTTCCGCGGCC
>DS990366.1 GCA_000155435.1 Clostridiales bacterium 1_7_47FAA
GCGGCCGCGAAGCAGGCGACATCCCTAACCCACCGGGGACTGTAACCATGGTGCCGCCACGCCCGCCCGGCCCGCTCACCACTGCGGCCGTGGTGAGGACGCAGGCCGCGGTGTAGGCGCGTGTCACCGCGGGCACCTGCAGGAAGCCCGCCGCCAGCCTTGCCCAGCCATCGAAAAATCCTTAGCGCGCGCGCTGGCAAACCCGCTCTCTTTACCCGCCCCCAAGCCCCGCCTCGCTCTCTGGGGGCCAATCAGCGTCCGAGGAGCCGAGCCTGGGGACTGGAAAGCCAATGGGAAGAGGAAGCGGGACGGCCAGGTGTATCGAGGCGGCTAGCCAATGGGGAAGTCCCACGGTAGAGCACGTGGCGGTTGTTGTGGCTGCTATGGAGGCGTGGGAGGTGTTGTGGCCAATCGTTTGACAGCATCTAGAAAAGAACCAATAGCAAGGACCCACGAGATTGCCACGGGGGCGGGGCTATGAAAAGAGGCACAAAGAATCGA
>DS990365.1 GCA_000155435.1 Clostridiales bacterium 1_7_47FAA
GCGCCGCAGAGGTTAGAAGAGGGCATAGTCTTTGAACCAAGGTCCTCTGTAAGAGCAGTCAGTGCTTTTAACCACTGAACCATCTTTCTCTGTGTGTAGGAGTCCATGCCTTGGCCCTCCCTCTACCACACGGGGCTCAGAGATCAAACTTTGGTTGTCAGACTTGTGGCATGCAACCCTTACCCACTGAGCCATCTGGCTGGTCCCTAGAGTATTTGGCTTAGAGTTGACACACACCATGATATGACACGTATGCTCTGGCTATGACGTCAGACACTTGCATCTTACTGTACCAGAGCATCCATTAATCCTGCTGGGAGAGCATTCATTAGTGCAAGCTCCTATACTAGACAGAATGAAAACAGCCAGAACATCTCAGGAATGTGGTCAGCCATATACAAGGGACATTAAGGAACCCAGGATAGGGTCTATAGTCAATAGTATATGCATGTATACATTAATATATATGTAATGAGGTCTCGACATTTATAGGGGCGGCCG
>DS990364.1 GCA_000155435.1 Clostridiales bacterium 1_7_47FAA
CAGCCATACCCTTGGGACCTACTTCAGCCCCAGGATGTGATGAGCCGACATCGAGGTGCCAAACACCGCCGTCGATATGAACTCTTGGGCGGTATCAGCCTGTTATCCCCGGAGTACCTTTTACCCGTTGAGCGATGGCCCTTCCATTCAGAACCACCGGATCACTATGACCTGCTTTCGCACCTGCTCGCGCCGTCACGCTCGCAGTCAAGCTGGCTTATGCCATTGCACTAACCTCCTGATGTCCGACCAGGATTAGCCAACCTTCGTGCTCCTCCGTTACTCTTTAGGAGGAGACCGCCCCAGTCAAACTACCCACCAGACACTGTCCGCAACCCGGATTACGGGTCAACGTTAGAACATCAAACATTAAAGGGTGGTATTTCAAGGTCGGCTCCATGCAGANAGGCGTCCACACTTCAAAGCCTCCCACCTATCCTACACATCAAGGCTCAATGTTCAGTGTCAAGCTATAGTAAAGGTTCACNGGGATCTTTCCGT
>DS990363.1 GCA_000155435.1 Clostridiales bacterium 1_7_47FAA
GCCGCTTGTTGGCTCCAATGACTCTTTTGTAATCATTTCTCTTGTCACCCCTTTGCATCTGTACCACCATCACAAAAGCTCATCAGAGTTGAATTTTCCCATCTTATTTAATCTTCCATGAAACTTCTTTCTCGATACTCATTAAACTAAAGCTCCATGGAAGAAGAGACAAACAAACATCCTAAAACCTGCAAGTATATCGGGGGACCATCTATGGATTCACAGAGTTCATTTATTTAATTTTAATTTCAATTTTGTTTTTGGCTTTTTGTTTTCAAGACCGAGTTTCTCTGTGTGACCCTGGACATCCCAGAACTCACTCTGTAGACCAGTCAGGCACAACTTACTCTGTAGACCAGTTTGGACAAGAACTCAAATATCTATGTGGTTCTACCAACCCAACCCCACCCTGAGTGTTGGGTTTAAAGGCCTGTGCCATCACTGTCAGGCTCACTTATTCTTTTTAATTTTATATTTAATTGCTTATTTCTGCACTTGGCT
>DS990362.1 GCA_000155435.1 Clostridiales bacterium 1_7_47FAA
AGCGGCCGCAAACACAGAGGGTTTCTGGCCCAGGAGGAGCAGCTGCAGCTGAGGCGGCTGGAAGAGGAGGAGAGAGCAACCCTGCAGAGACTGCGTGACAGTAGGAACAGGCTGGCCCAACAGAACAAGGCCCTGAAGGAACTGGCTGAGGAGCTGGAGGAGAGGAGCCAGCGGCCAGCCCCAGGGCTGCTGGAGGTGAGGCAAGCTGGCGGGTAAGGGGGAGGGAGATGTGAAGCTAAGGGACAAGGGAAGGATCTTGTCACTCAGATGCCAACACCTAGGCACATCCACTCTTAGTAAGAGTGTAGAAACAGGTGCAGAAGGCATGCAATCAGAGGGGACCCTAGAGAGCCACATAGCTCACACTAACACAAAAACTTAAATGACACAGATTAAACAAATGAATGTTTACAAGACATTTTCTGTTGACTATCTTTAGATTACAGGTGAACCGTACACATATGCATATCTTTTAAAAGAGAAAACGCTGCCTGGCGGCCGC
>DS990361.1 GCA_000155435.1 Clostridiales bacterium 1_7_47FAA
GCGGCCGCGGACACTCAAACCAACAAGTGACTGCAGCCTCCATTACTATAGAGGGCTGTTGGCTGCAGTGCTTAGTCTGAAACTCTTAAGGTTGCTAAGGACCATTAGAGTCACGGGTCCCTTAATCTGCCACTGTCTTCCTGTCCTAGGAGGTGAGGGATAAGATTTCTCGACCCTCACCATGCTGGTCCATATGGAATCCTAGATGGTCCANAGAACTGATAGCATCAAATGTGCCACCACTAAGTGACAGATATTAAGAAGTGGAAAGTCTAGAAACACTTTGATCACCTATTCTTAAAGAAAGTCATCCTCTGACTTTCACTGCACATAAGGGCCATCTAGGACTCCATGTGGATGATCAGGGTAAGGGGACAGTACTCAGATCCTTCATTCCTTGGGACTAGAAATAAGTTACTGTTAGGGAACCTGTGACTCAAATGATGTTTAAGAGCCTTAAGAATCTCAGACTAGATATTGCAGCCTTCAGCCAACTACAGCGG
>DS990360.1 GCA_000155435.1 Clostridiales bacterium 1_7_47FAA
TGCGGCCGCATTAACGGAGGGAGGTCACAGAAGAAATGGTTGATGCGGTTGGGCCCACAGAAGTCCAACTTAGAAATCAGGAGGGAAGGCAGGAAGCCCGTACCCACCCCTGTCACCCAGGAGACTGTTACCAGAGCAGCGCAGTTGTCCGGGCTCATGAGAAGAGAGTAGTGGAGCGGGTGGCAGATGGCCAGGTACCGGTCATAAGCCATTGCGGCAAGGAGGAAACACTCAGTAGCACCAAAAAACACAAAGAAGTACAGCTGGGCCATGCAGGCGGGGAAGGACAGCATGTGTCCCCAGGAGGCCAGTTTGGACAGCAGCAGGGGTACCGTGGTGGATGTGTACCAAATCTCCAGGAAGGACAGATGCTGGAGGAAAGTGTACATGGGCGCGCGCAGGCGCGGATCCTCACTCACCACGCAGATGATCACCATGTTGCCTGTAATGGTGAGGAGATAGAAGCACAGGAAGATGGCAAAGAGGAGGGACTGCCACTCAAG
>DS990359.1 GCA_000155435.1 Clostridiales bacterium 1_7_47FAA
ACCGCGGCCGCTCTGAGAGGTACTGAAATGTCATCTTGCTTCACCCAGAAGTCTGGTTTAATGGTTCTTTAATGGTTGAGAAATGGCAAGCCACTTCCTGTGACCTTCATCAGCTTCTGATGAGAAATCTGCTGTGATTGTTTCTCTCTGCTGCTTTCAAGAATTTGTCTTGGTTTTCAGTGTTCAGTTTTTTTTCCACGATGTGTGTGCCTGTGGATTTCTCTGGTTCGCTCCTTACTGATCTGCTCAACTTTTTGAATCTGTAAGTTATGTCTTTTTGCAGGGATCATTTTTCTTTATCCCAACTACATTCTCATGCTCCCACCCCACCCCACCCCCGTTCTATTCCTCCTTTCTGTCTGGAATTCAAGGACACACATAGCTGCAGTTCCTCGGCTGCCAAGCTCTGTCCTCTCTGCTAGTCTGTTCTCTGAGTTCTCGTCCAGATCACTGATGTTTTCCTCGGTTCTCATTGTGTGTTTTCAAGGACACCCATGGGACTG
>DS990358.1 GCA_000155435.1 Clostridiales bacterium 1_7_47FAA
CAGGAAACAGCTATGACCGCGGCCGCTCGGTCATGTCCTGTCATTCCCCGGTGGATATGAACCACAATGCCACAGGCCCACCAAGCTCAGAGTAGCTTCCACTGTCTAACATTACGTTCCTTCTTGATTGTAGCCATCGTGCCCACGTCTCCAAAATCACACTCTTCTAACTTGTAAAAATGTCCACTCACAGCTCTGTCTCGGAACCGCTGGCTTTTTTCTCATGTTGTCCACCCTTCCTGGCAAGGGGTGCCATCTTTACATTCCTGCTGGTAATTTCGTGAGCTTGATATTAAAGAGCTACAGCAGCAGCAGCCACTAGTTAGCCACCTGTTCCTTTCCCCCTTGCTTTCCGGGTATGGATTTCTAAACTTAACCTGGTGGTTTGCGTTTCTGAGTTGTCCTTGGCATGCGGTCAAGATGTCACTTTGTATTGCATTTTGAAATGTCTGAACTGGAGACATTGCATCCTGGGGGGATTTTGAGCTGCCTCTTTGTTAAGG
>DS990357.1 GCA_000155435.1 Clostridiales bacterium 1_7_47FAA
ACGGCCAGTGCGGCCGCTGAGTCAGTGGAGACGGAGACAGGTAGCTCTGACCGAGTGTCCACTGCTAACAACTCAAGAACCACAAACAGGAGGACAAGGAGTTCAAGCCCAGTCTGGCTTACACAGGAGACCCTGCCATAAATGAATAAATAGACAGGCAGGCAGACAGACAAACGCTTGTCTATCTAACCATGACAGTCTCAGCTCAATTCCTGAAACTCACATTGTAGAAGAGAAACAACTCCAAGTTGTCATCTGACTTCCATACATGTGACATGGAATGTGCTCAACCAGACACACACACACAAATAGATGATAGATAGATACACAGACAGACAGACAGACAGAGTTAGTAGAAAATATGTACCCATAACAGCATTACATAGGAAGGCTTAAATAGAGTTAAAGTATTATAATGAGGTTCTTACATTAGGTAGAAAAACTGACGTAATGTACTAAAACATAAGCACGCTCTAATACATGACAAGTACAATGGTATTCACC
>DS990356.1 GCA_000155435.1 Clostridiales bacterium 1_7_47FAA
GGCCAGTGCGGCCGCTGCATTGTAGCACTGCCTCTATACTTCGATTTGTAAGAGATTAAGTAAAGTAAGTAACAACTAGAATATGGAAGACTATGTAGGTGATAAAAAGGACAAGGGAGAAGACTTGTGCTATAGATATACAAGGACAGGAATCTCCAAAAGTAATAATAAAGAAAAGCAGAAAAGGTGTTTATAGAAAAGATATTTATATACAATAAAAGAAGCAAGCAAGCAAGCAACAGTAAAACCAAACCAAGACAATAAGAGGGGAAAGGTATGGTCAGGGCAGGGACTGGAATGGCTGAGCAATGCAGGCAGGAGATAAGAGGCCGAGTTCTTCACTTGCAAACTCTCATGCTTTAGGAGCAAACTATCTATCTTAAAAGTTACTTTAAGAAAACAGTAGACTAGCTTTGATCCAATCATTTCTCAATTACAGTGTGCAGATAAGATACCACTGGATTTATGATTAAAATGAAAGCACATCTGGTTCAGCGGCCGCGG
>DS990355.1 GCA_000155435.1 Clostridiales bacterium 1_7_47FAA
ACCGCGGCCGCAGCCCTATACAAAGCTGACTTTATTTATTTATCTGTTTATATTTATTTTGAGACAGGGTCTCTGTGTAGCTCTGGTAATCCTAGAACTTACTATGTAGAAGACCCAGTTGGCCTCACCTCACAGAGATCCGCTTGCCTCTGCCTCCCAAGTGCAGGGATTCAATGTGTGTCTCCACGCCCAGCCTGATTTAGATTCTTCACATAGAGAAACTAAGAGGATGATGACATTAAGTCAGGAGGGCAGTGGATGGCACTGACACTTGGCGTGCCTTTCTGTTAGTGTAGTTCCTGCTGGCTGTCAGAGAGTTGCTGAGGGGCATTTCCTTTTTTATAAAGGATTCTAGCAGGTAATGTAAGAGGAGTAATGTAATGTCATCATTGTGTAACCCTGAAGGACGTATCAGGCCCAGGCAGTGGTCATCAAGAGTAGGAAGGCTGCTGAAGAGATTTGGGTACACACTCATCAGATGGTCTCGCACATAGAGAGCCGCGG
>DS990354.1 GCA_000155435.1 Clostridiales bacterium 1_7_47FAA
GTAAAACGACGGCCAGTGCGGCCGCAGACTGTCTTGGGAGCAAGGGTCTCAGAAGGGCCGTGTCTCCAGGAAACCCAGGTCTATTGAAAGGAGAAGTCTGGTTCCCTCAGCATCCAAGAGCAGCAGGAGATGGCAGATCCCAGACCTCACCATAGAAACCCAGCACTCATCCCAGGAAGGGGAAGCTTGGCCCTCAGGCCTCTGGGCTCTGCTCAGAGGGGAAGGTATGCGGGAGCAGCGTGGGCATGGAGGTGAAACTGCCTTCTGGAGATAACATGGTATGTGTCTGTTCAGTGCACACACTACTAATATTGGGGGCGCTGGTGTTGAATGTTAGATTTTAAAGTTACGCTGACTCCAGTGTGTTACTCCTCATGACAGTGGCAGTTCCAGCCCAGACACATGTTCTGTTTATATGAAAGAACAGATCATTGTGCCTCAACTAACCAGAAAATTAAACCATAATAGCAGAAAAGTAACTCCAACAGAGGACTTGGGAAGGCGG
>DS990353.1 GCA_000155435.1 Clostridiales bacterium 1_7_47FAA
AGCTGTGGGTTATGTTGTTGGTATTTCATGGTAGAACTCAGCATGGGCCTGGGGCTCTGCCTCGAGAGTGACAAGCACTCTTCAGGGTAGATACACCTTCAGGTGTATCTTCTACCCCCTGCAATCCCTCATCTCCTCTCTTGTTAGTGGCCTTCTTATAAAGGGACCTTTTCATCTAACCTTAAACCTGCTCATTGCATGACATCACCAGACTCACAGGGTTGTCTCCAAGGGTTCTCTGCTTACTAACAAGGGGATCTTCCTCACACAGATCTGATACATACTCAGAAGCCTCTGTGGGCTTCCAGGCCAGGGGCATGAATCCTAATCCTTATTAGCCTGGAATTCTGGATCCACCTCCCCTGGAGACTCCTGTACCTTCATCCTTTGACCCTTTAGTAAATTAGCTTCCCTCCTCTCTTTTTTATTGGTGACCTCCTTTGTCACTTTAGCCCCTTGGGATGTTTTAGTCTTTTTGAAGATTTGTCAAGAACCAGTTCTGCGG
>DS990352.1 GCA_000155435.1 Clostridiales bacterium 1_7_47FAA
CGACGGCCAGTGCGGCCGCCTGGAACGTCAGTTTATGGGGGAAAGAGGGTAAGAATTTTTTGTGATTTGGAACTATAAAAATCATTATTTTGAGGACCGTGGAGGTGCATGCCTTTAACCTCAGCACTTGGGAGGCAGAGTTATAGGATCTCTGAGTTCAAAGTCAGCCTGGTCTACAGAGTAAGTTCCAGGATAGCCAGGGCTATACAGAGAAACCCTGTCTCAAAACAAACAAACAAACAAAAACAAAACAACATATTGTTTTGTGCTAACTTGCTGCCAGTTCTCTCTCTCTCTCCTGTTATTTTAATTTTTTTCCAAGATAGGGTATATCTCTGTATAGCCTTGGCTGTCCTGGAACTCCCTCTGAAGACCAAACTGGCCTCAACTCAGAGATCTGATTGCCTCTGCCTCTCAAGTCCTAGGAATATTTTGCCTTTTCTTGAGGTTGACATCTGACTTGCAACGTTGAAAATCTCTGCTTCAATTTTGCTGCTGCGGCCGC
>DS990351.1 GCA_000155435.1 Clostridiales bacterium 1_7_47FAA
TCAGGAGCGGCCGCGATGAGGACTCTCCGGTCACATGTCGACTAGAGATCTATCCTGACCATCAGGTGTAAGGCACAGATCAAGGTTCAGAACAGGGCCACATGATCTGCAGCGTATGCCAGGCAAAAGGGCAATCAGTGCAACGGTACTCATCGGGAGTTCACAAAATATTCTTTTTACTTTATTTTTAAGAATCTGAATAGCTGAATTGCCAATGTTCATATTAGGATTAAAGTAAATACACGGACATTTCTGTCTCCAGTAACATTACAAAAGGACTTATCTTTGCACATGAGCATGACATATCAAGGACTTAATTTCATTGGAGGAATATATGTGAGGCAAATAATCTACACAAGGAATTAGTAACTTGCAAAAGGCTTAAAGCTATACTATATATATGATTTTTAAAATGAGGCAAATCTATAAGATTATTTATGTAATATATAGAAATTAGTATTACCAAATACTACATGTAAAAGTTTGGGTCTATGGAGTCATTGCGG
>DS990350.1 GCA_000155435.1 Clostridiales bacterium 1_7_47FAA
GGCCAGTGCGGCCGCCACGCCTAACCAACACCAGTGTCCCCAACCCAGGGTCTCCCTTTGTTGTAGTCCTGGCTATCCCCAATCTCTGAGATCCACTTGCTTCTGCCCCCTTGAGTGCTGGAATCAAAGACGTGCACCACAGACCCAGCTTTCTCAAACTTTCAAGAACGTCCATAGTAAGAGAGGGAGAAAAATCTCAGGTAGCTCTGCCCTAACTCAAGACTTGGGCTAGCGCAGTTGGTATTTTTTGAGGAGGGAAAAAGAAGAGATGGAGTAAGAACACTGGCGTTAAAAGCATCTGTCGTGTTTTCGGTCTTCTGAGATCAGGGTTTGGGTGTCAGCACCCACGCAGCAGCTCACAACCATACAGTTTTAGTTTCAGAAGGTTGAATGCCCTTTTGCACCAGGTGCACACACAGTGTAGAGACACACATACAAAACATTAATAACACATAAGATATAAATCTTTAATAAAACACAAATCTTAAAAGGATGATACGCCAGCGG
>DS990349.1 GCA_000155435.1 Clostridiales bacterium 1_7_47FAA
CCGCGCAAGCAAGTGAACCAACCATGGGGCTAGAACAAAGCTCAGCAGCTAAGAGCACCTGTTATCCTCTCAGAAGACTCAAATCTGCATTCTAGCACAGACATCAGGCAGTTTATAACCACCAGTTGAGGATCCCATTCCCTCTTCTGGCCTCCTCAGACAGACAGACAGACAGACAGACAGACAGAGGATTCCATTCCCTCTTCTGGCCTCCATAGACAGACTACACACACACACACACACAAAACCAGAAACATAAGAGCTATAACAAATTTAATATAAAAACGTTACCTGTTAGAAAGCTTAAAGAAAGGGACAGTTTATTAACTTAAACAACCTTCGTTCATTTTTGAGACAGGATCTTACTATGCAGCTCTGACTGTCCTGGAACTTACTATATAGACCAGGCTGGCCTTGAACTCACAAACATCCATCAACCTGCTTCTCCCTCTATGGTGCTGGGATGAAGGTGAGGAAAAACAAACAAACTTAATATTGGTGCTGCGG
>DS990348.1 GCA_000155435.1 Clostridiales bacterium 1_7_47FAA
TGCGGCCGCAATCCNTCAGACACAGATCAAAATCTAATTTCATTAAGTACATGGAACTTTAACATACATTATAAATCATTATTTTGCCTTCTAGACAGCGTTAAGAAGGTGAATGGGGAGCTGTAGAGATGGCCCAGCAGTTTAGAGCATGCGCTGCTCTTGCAGAGGACCCTGGTTCAGTTTCCCAGAGCCTACTGTACCTCAACCATTTTGTTACAGTTCTAGGGATTTTGGAGCCCTCTTCTGGCCCCACAGGCACCAGGCATGAACGTGGCGCACACACATACACACATGCAGGCGGAACTCTTCTACACATAAAAACATCAACCACACCACCAACCAAATCTTAAATTTAGGAAAATTGAAAAGCAAGATAGCTAGACATCCCAGAGCACGTTTAAGGTCGGAAGACAGGCAGACACAGTATTTCACACCTGAGGGTCTGAATGCATTTCTCACAGAAAACCCAGGGCGAAACCCATCTTACCTGTGGCTTCCACCGCGGCCG
>DS990347.1 GCA_000155435.1 Clostridiales bacterium 1_7_47FAA
TGCGGCCGCACCTTAGAATCTCACCATGCTCTCTTGAAACAATCCTAGTGCATCACTTACACGAACTGACTAGACTGTGTATGCACAACCCCTAAACTGTGAGCCCAACTGGGTGAGATCTGTCAACAAAAGTGTGAGTGGCTTTAAAGAACTGCCCACATTTGAGTTGTAGACAATTACATTTTGAGCTTTTTTTAAAAAACACAAGCAGGCCCGGAACTCAGTAGACAGGAAGACCGGGCTGTTCTTGAGCTCACAGAGATCTGATTCCCTCTGCTCCCTGAGTCCTGGCATAAAGATGTACACTGCCACACTCAGCCTAAATTTAATTTTAGTATATGGTCTTTGGCCTCATGAACATTATCTAGCAGATAATTCTGTAGTAATATAGATAGCAATGCTTACTTAATAAAGTGACTTTAAATTTTATATTCAGCTGGGATGAGGCCCAACCTTAGTGTGTTGCCTGGTGTTCAAGAGACCCTAGGTTCTACCCTCTCCTCCCAGG
>DS990346.1 GCA_000155435.1 Clostridiales bacterium 1_7_47FAA
GCGGCCGCGGCTTGGTAAACCTGTGATTTCTGTTTTGTCATCTGACAGAGCAGCTCTTAGGTGGGGAATGTACCCCAGGAATCAGGCTTCTGTTTCCATCTCTTACCCATAAGGCATTCAGGGCTATGAGATACAAATCTCTCAGAGCCAGAGCTGTCGGGTCCCAGGCAAATTCTCCACTCTGCTCTGCATTGACACAGATCAGTTTGGTAAGAGGGGGCAGGCCAACTGTTGTAGGCAACCAGTATGTAGCAACACAACTCCTCTTTGGGTTTAACAGGTTCTTGTTACTTACTATCTTTAGGGAAGAAGAAGAGAGTGAAAGAGTCACTTGAATAGCTGTCCCTCAGTTACGACAGGGCTCCTATCTGGAAGCATCTCTTGGAAGCAGTTGGGCTTTGATGCTGGAGCCGCCTCAGTGTCTCTAGTTGACTTAGCCTGGCATCACTGAGCGGTTCAATCTATTGTTGCTTCAGATGTAAACACCATTACTCTTATCCTTACTGCCC
>DS990345.1 GCA_000155435.1 Clostridiales bacterium 1_7_47FAA
CAAGCACCACAAACTGGGTTTTTGTAATTAAAAGCCTCTCAAAGTCCTGCAGTGTGTGCTTCTGTCAGATCATCATGAAACAGAGACGCAGTTTTCACAATGTGTTACAAAATCAGAGAAGGACTGTGAACAGTGGCCATTCCTTCACTATCCACAGCCCAAAAGCTAAGTCCTAATCTCTGCATCTTAAAGACCAATGTAAATGACCCATACATCATCACCACCATCATCTTCATCTTTGTCATCACTGTCCTCTTCATCCTCCTGGTCCTCGAAGTCCTTACCCTCTTCCCTCCTGTTTTTCACTTCTCCTTTGCTTTTTGTTCTTCAGTACCTTCTCATTCTATAGCCCAGGCTGGCCTGTAGCTCACAGAGGTCATCCCACCTCAGCCTCAGGCCCCTGAGTGCTTGGATTATAGACAAGAGCCGCTGTGTTCTGCTCCATGGTTTCTCTGAGATAAAAACGAGTCATGGGTTAGAACTTGCGGCCGCACTGGCCGTCGTTTTAC
>DS990344.1 GCA_000155435.1 Clostridiales bacterium 1_7_47FAA
GCGGCCGCGGAGGAGGTGAGTCTGTTGCTCTTCCCAGGGCCAGGTGCAGTGTGCAGAGAGAAGCCAGAAACAATTTTTAGAGACTTTCTCTTGTACTGAAGACCTTGTACAGCTCTTGGGGACGAATTCAGATTCCCTCTCCAGTCTACTGCAGACCAGTTCATAATTTTCAGAGGCTAATCACTGTTGGCTTCGTTCATTCCATTTTTTCTGGTCTATGTCTAGTGGCCAGTCTCTTGCCTTGGGGCGGGTACGTCTTTGTAGGGCTGTCTAGAGGCTCCTCAGGGCTGTGGAGAGGGCAGCATCTTTGGTCTACTGTGCTGCCTGTTAGGCTGAAGGCTTTGGGAGGAAAGGAAAGGACTGGGAGACTTTGAAGAGGCAGAGGAGGCAGCAGTCAAACCCCTCAGGAGGCTGCTGAATGGGGTGGGGGAGTAGGCACCTCCCTCCATATTAGATCTATGTAGTCATATCAGCAATGTAGCCTCACAGAGCGGCCGCGGTCATAGCTG
>DS990343.1 GCA_000155435.1 Clostridiales bacterium 1_7_47FAA
CAGGAAACAGCTATGACCGCGGCCGCGAATTGGACAAAGCCCAGAATCCTTTTGGTCTCAGTGATTCCTCATGGCCTTCTGCAGTGCTTCAGTAGCTCACATGTACTTTGCTCTGCAGGCATGCCTGCCGGATTCGATGCAGAACAGGTTCACCAAACTTCTGCATGTGTGAGGCAACCCAGAACACCCCAGGCTCTGGTGCTTAGGGAAGCCCCAGCCAGCAGGAGGGCAGCTTCTGCTGTGATTCACATTCCGCACAGTCAGATCCTCACACACGCCTCACATGAGCATGTAATAGAGAGAAAACTTCTCTGATCAAAAGTTCGACTCACGATTCTTGCTCATTCCCAGCTGGTTCCCCCATCAGCTGGAGAAACGTTTAAACTGCTGCTTACTCATTTCCTTCCTTCTGGAGTGGGAAAGAGAGATATGAAGTTTTAACCTGAGAAGAGACTTTTGAGGAAGCAGGCTTTCTCAAGACAACTTGGGTGACAGGTGCGGCCGCACCTG
>DS990342.1 GCA_000155435.1 Clostridiales bacterium 1_7_47FAA
GTAAAACGACGGCCAGTGCGGCCGCACTCTGGCCTCTGTCAGCCTCAGGCTGGGGATGAGACGGTATAGAATCCTGGAGGGAAGGGGAGTTCCTGCTTCGCCGAAGACAGAACCTGAATCTCATGGGAGACTTCCTCAGAGTCTTGTCCCCTGCTTGATGACTTCGTCTAAGCTCTTTTGTGATCATAGGAGCTTGTATAATCTCTTCACGGGAGGACCATGTTCTCAAGGACCTCTGTCACTTCGAGTTTGTGTTTGGGCTTTGTCTAAACTATTTTATTAGTTGCAATTATCTTTCAGCCAACACAGACATCTGCCCGAGGACACTTAGTGAGTGTCCCCCTTTCCTGGTGGCCTGTGAGGGCCACCACCAATGGTCAGCCTAGCACTATTGATCAAGGGTGCTCACAGTCGTGTTTTGCCATTTGTTGGCCAGCTCTGGTGTCGCTCACCGTGTCTGCTTTCTGCTGGTATCAGCACATCCTGTTCTCTGAACGCCTCACACTCCTCT
>DS990341.1 GCA_000155435.1 Clostridiales bacterium 1_7_47FAA
CCGCCCCGACTCCTTACTTTATGTACCTGATATGTTTTGTAAAACCGTTGGCATAATGTGGCTGGAGAGGGTGCCTTAGTGGGTCCATGCTGAGGCAGCCCTTCCTGAGGTACCCCACACAGGTCTAGGATAAAATGAAGTTTATTTTGGGGCGTGAGAAGCAGGGGGAGAAGGGAGTGTGGGAAAGAAAGGGACAGGGAGGGACGGAAAGAGAAAGGAGAGTGAAGAAGGGAACAGGCCAGCTGGGATCCTGTGGAGAGGGCCGTGGAGAGGACAGGAGAGAGAGAGAGTCCAGAGAGAGGGAAAGGGGTCAGAGAGAGAGGCCAGGGAGGCCAAGCAATCCTTTTATAGCAAGCCAGGCTTGTACCTGGCTGTTGCTAAGTAACTGTTGGGCCGCACCTAGAAGAAATGCTAACACCACCTCTGTGTTTTGTGCGTGAGAAATTGCTCTGAGGACGAGACATTTTGGGATAATCACCTGGCTCTTTAAGGAGCCTCCGATTTAAATGCGG
>DS990340.1 GCA_000155435.1 Clostridiales bacterium 1_7_47FAA
CCGCCCGCAGAGAGGTCTGTTCATTCCAAAACAGTGAAGGACAAAAGAGGTGCCAATGTGGGAAACGCTGGCAGTGACTCTTTATAGGGGGGGAGGGGGGAGCGGTGTTGTTTCCATTCATAAAGAACTAGGGATGCCCTGGGCTTCCCAGGATGCAGCCACAAGGGTGACTAGGGTGGCCCAGCTTCGCATTCCTCTCTGCACTGGCGGACTGACCAAAGTCATTTGTAGGAATCCTGTCTCCTGACCAAAGCATTCTATAATTCCAAACCCTGCAAGAAATCAGGGAAGTGTATATAAACACAAAGATTGAAAGTGTGTATAAGGGGCTGGAGAGATGGCTCAGCGGTTAAGAGCACCAACCACTCTTCCGAAGGTCCTGAGTTCAAATCCCAGCAACCACATGGTGGCTCACAACCATCTGTAATGAGATCTGACGCCCTCTTCTGGGGTGTCTGAAGACAGCTACAGTGTAATTAGATATAATAATATCTTTGGGCAGGAGAGCAGCGG
>DS990339.1 GCA_000155435.1 Clostridiales bacterium 1_7_47FAA
AAAGCGGCCGCGTGTGCTCACTGCTGGTCTGACGCCGAGGAAAGGGCCCTCAAACACTGGAGGGAAGTCCAAGAATGTGGAGAGAGATATTTTGAGCCCAGGAAGTGGCTTTGATCTTTAAATACACCCCATACTTGCTGAAAATGTGGGGTGTTCTTTTTAAATATCTTCGGCTCTCCTAAAATTATCTAATACCTCTTACTCTGCCAAAGCTACCTGGGGATTAAGACACCTTGCTTTCCCATCACATACTGGGCTATTGTTTTCTCATGGCTCCTCTGGGCTGCTCATCTCTCTGTATGTTTTCCTCTGGACCTGAGGGGAGGCTCCTCCTCCTCCTCACTAAATACTGTTTAAATCTCATTTTCTCTCTGGCTGAGAGCTGGAAATGAGCACCTCAGACTGAAGATACTTGAACTAATGTCGCCAAACAGGTCGTTACCTGTGTCCTCCTCAGCTGGGCAGACTGAGAGTTTTCTGAGGAACTCCTTAAAATTGTCACCTTGGTGTCTT
>DS990338.1 GCA_000155435.1 Clostridiales bacterium 1_7_47FAA
CAAACAATAAAAAGATGCAGAAGCGGATTGCCCAGGAGGAGGCTTTGTTTTTTGAAGATCTGCTAAAGAAGGAAATCAATGAAGACCGTGAAGCACATGGTAAACGGCCGCTGAAAGAAAAGGATGATGACAATAACCCGCCATCCGGCCCGTCCGGTGGCAAAGAAGAAAAGACGGTTAAAACAAGTACTTCTGACCCTGAAAGTGGATGGTTCCACAAAGGGGAACATAAAAGTGTATTTGCCTATGCAGTACAGACCGCGTGTGATAAGAATGGCTGGATACTTGGTTATAGTGTCCATCCGGGAAACCATCATGACAGCAGGACCTTTAAGTTCCTGTATGACAAGATAAAAGAGATTGGGATCAGGACGCTGATAGCCGATGCAGGATATAAAACCCCCGGTATAGCAAAACTCCTGATAGATGATGGGATCAAGCCGCTTCTGCCATACAAGTGTCCCATGACCAAAAAAGGGTTCCTCAAGAAATATGAGTACGTTTATGATGAGTA
>DS990337.1 GCA_000155435.1 Clostridiales bacterium 1_7_47FAA
AGTTGCTCAGCAGTGGGGAAAATTGTTCCCCGGGACGCGCAGCCGCCACCCGTCATCTCGGAGGCCCTGTAGGCCGTCTGTCCCGCCCTGCGCTTCCCGCTCCGCCAGTGACCCTCCTGGTTTTCTTTTGTCCTTTCTCCACTCTGGACACACACCCCTCCCCGCCGTCCCGACCCTGCTCTCTTCCTTGAGCCTTTCTGGTCTCCACCCTCTGCTTCCTCCGTCCCTTCCCGAGGTCCCTTGCCCTCCCCCTCCCCACGGGGCGCAGTTTCCCCGAGTCCCCTCCCCGCCCCGCCCCAGTTTTTAAACCTGGCGCCGAGTGAGCGGGTAGGTGAGCGCGTTCAGCCAGGGGGACCAGGCGCCGTCGGGCTGAGAGATTCGCGCGACACCCGCACCATGAGACCGGAGGCGGCCGGAGTCCGGGAGGCGCGGGGACGCCTCTGCCACTGTCCGGGGGATGATCCCGGGAGGCTACCGCTGCCACGCGGGCCCGAAAGGTGAGGGTGTCCTGGCGGCCGCC
>DS990336.1 GCA_000155435.1 Clostridiales bacterium 1_7_47FAA
CCGCAATGCATGTTCAAAGGCAGGGCCTGGCCCAGCTCACAGGTCCACACTGAAGGAACAAAGGCGTACATTCCCTTTAAGAAGAATCAGACTTTAAAGGAGTTGGCTGGGCAGGCCAAGAGAAAACAAGCTTCTTCCGAGCTCAAGAGCTCAAGGCGGGGAGAGCTGGAGAAAATCCCTTCTCAGACCTTTCCCATGGTGTCTCAGGCAAAACCACAGGCGTCCACCCACTCAACACACCTGAATGTCTAAAGTCCTCGCTTAACCAATGTAGACACTCGGGAGGACATTTTTATTCTAGGAGCAATGAAGTATATGATATATATTGCCTGCATATATATCTTATATCTTATGTACCTTGTGTGTGCTGGTGCCTGAAGAGACCAGAATAGAGCATTAAATACCTTGGAAGTGGAGTTACACCTTCCATGTAGGTGCTGGAATCGAACCTGGGTCCTCTGGAAGAGTAGTGAGTCTGAGCCACTGAGCCACCTCTGCAGAGCCAGACCGTGCTCTCTTAGCGG
>DS990335.1 GCA_000155435.1 Clostridiales bacterium 1_7_47FAA
GCGCAAAGAGAGTGGTTTGTGCATCTTTTCTCCCCATTAGAAGATAGCCTCTGGCGCACAGTATATCTTACATGTTTTCCTGCAAGAATCTATCAGTGAAGGAGGACTGACATGGCTGAGGGACCTGAACAATACTGATTTCCACCTCTAGATTTGTGTTCCCCTATAAAACAGAGAGGATGCACAGAACTCTCTGAGCTGACTTTTCATGCAGACTCTTGGTGGTTTATAACTGGGGATGGCAATCCAAGCCGGTCCCCTTCCATGTCCTCCCCAAGGTAATGCTGGAAGAAAAGAACAGAAATCACTGAAAAAAGAAACAGACTAAAAATAAAGAAAATCAATGAGCCCAAGGCTGGTTCCTTGACCAGATCGATTAGATCAATAATCCTCTAGCCAGACTGATTGACAACAAAAAGCGACACAAACTTTCAGTATCAGCAATAAAAAGACAGGGTGCCAGTCCTTCAGATCCTACAGGAGCGGAGAGAATAAAAAAGGTGTGTTGAGGCTAGGCGTACGTGCGG
>DS990334.1 GCA_000155435.1 Clostridiales bacterium 1_7_47FAA
CTCCTAAGTGGTTGTCAGGAACAGAGAGACATGTTCAAAGTGCTGCTCAATGCAGGTTGTTAAATATATTGTCAGGAAAGGGCATGTGTACATAGTACACGCAGGTGGAGATCCAAGGTTACCAAGTGAATTGTTAACCAAATGGAGTTCTAGGTTATTAAACCATGCCCTGTACTTCTCCGTCTTAGGAAGATCAGGAGTTCAAGGCCATTTTTAGCTACATAGAGAATTTGAGGCCAGTCTGAGCCATAAGAAACCCTGTTTCAAAAACAAAACTAAATAAACCAAATATACAAACACATTAGAAAAGGGCTTAATGCATGATTCACACCTTTAATTCTAACTCTTGAGAGGCTGAGGCAGAAGGATTGCCTCTAGTGTGAGACTAACCAGGGCTACACAGTAAGTTACAGACCAATCTAAACTATAGTAAGACACATTGTCTCAGAATTCTAAACCAAATGAGCAAAACAAAAACAAAACCAAACAAACAAAAAAACCTAAACCACAGCAGAGAGGGCGGCCGCA
>DS990333.1 GCA_000155435.1 Clostridiales bacterium 1_7_47FAA
TATAATTGCTAATGTTAATTCAATAACATATAAAGAGGTGTTTAATCTAATTAAGGAAAATAAGATTTGGCTTGGGGTTCATCTCGGGAGAGGTGTTTCTGGATTTATTGTTCCAGAGCATTATGAATTATATGGTACTGAGGCGAGAATTGATTCTAATGGTAATAGAATTATCTCGCCAAACAACTGCTTATGGCTAACTAACCTAGATGTCTTTATTAGGCATAAAGACTTGCCTCTTACAAGAAAATATTTTGGGAATGAAAGTTCATATCCAAAATATGATAATTATGATGCTATAAATGTAAACAAAACAAAGGATATTCCATTAGATTACAATGGGGTTATGGGGGTTCCTATCACATTCTTGCATAAGTTTAACCCTGAGCAATTTGAGTTAATAAAATTTAGAAAGGGTGTTGATGAAAAAGATTTGTCTATAAATGGTAAATGCCCTTATTTCAGAATTTTGATAAAAAACAAACGATTACAAAAGTAATTGATGTTTGTTAGTTTTTTCTTGAGATCATT
>DS990332.1 GCA_000155435.1 Clostridiales bacterium 1_7_47FAA
TTATGAGCTGCTACCAGAGATTACTACAGAAGGTCAAGTTCAAGTGCTGAAGGTATTGTCATTTTAAATTGATTGTCATGCTGATATTGGTGAGGCCGAGCCTCCATAGAATGGATGGCTGAGAAAGAGAGAAACTGATTGAATTCTAGCGAGTGTTCAATTTGGCCGAATTCCTTCCTCTGTACCAAAGGCATCAAATTTGAATGTGTGTACAAGTCACCTAGAGGTCTTGTTAAAATGCAGTTTTGGATTTCTCATTTTTTTTGTTTTGTTTTGGCTTGTTTTTATAATTTATTTTTAATAATTTTATAAATATTTTTATTTTATATACATTATTGATTTGACTGCAGGTATGTCTGAGTGAGGTGTCGGATCTCCTGGAACAGGAATTACAGACAGTTGTGAGCTGTCATGTGGGAGTTAGAATTGAACCCAGATCCTCTGGAAGATCACCTGTGCTCTTAATCACTGAGCCATCTCTCCAGCCCCCTGCTAATACGATTGTAGCTGATTGGAATAATGTCTGCGGCCGC
>DS990331.1 GCA_000155435.1 Clostridiales bacterium 1_7_47FAA
GCGGCCGCAGAGCAGCATGAACCTCACCGGGTCGGAGTGCTGCCTTCACTGTAGACCAGAGGTGGAGCTGGTCCACAACACTCTTCTTCCCTCTCCCATGTGCTGGATGGTCTTCCTCTACTTCATACAAGCTAAAGTCATCTGAGAGGAGGAATCCTCAATTGAGAAAAGGTCTAGAGTAGATAGGGTTATAGGCATTTTCCTAATTAGTGATCATTGGGGGAGCGCCCAGCCACTTGTGGGTGATGCCATCCCTGGGCTGGTGGTCTTGGGTTCTATAAGAAAGCAGGCTGAGCAAGCCAAGATGAGCAAGCCATGGGGAGCAAGCCAGTAAGCAGCACCCTCCATGGCCTCTGAATCATCACCTGACTCCAGATTCCTGTCCTGTTTAAGTTCCTGTCCTGACTTCCTTTGATGATCAACAGTGATATTGAAGTGTAAGCTAAATAAACAATTTCCTCGCTAAGTTGTTTTCGGTCATGGGGCTTCATCACGGTTACAGAAACCCAGCCCATGCAACCTTGGTCTGGCTC
>DS990330.1 GCA_000155435.1 Clostridiales bacterium 1_7_47FAA
GAAATAGGTCTTGTCTCATCCTCAGGTTTAGCCCATCCCATAAATGATGCTGGGGTTATGGCTTAAGAGAGGCAATGCCACAGTAGTCTTGATCAGAGCTCTATAGAAGTCCATTAAGGAAGAGACACTTTCCTTTGGAAAATAAGATAAAATTTCTCTCTCTTTTTTTAAAGATTTATTTACTTATTAATATGTAAGCTGTCTTCAGACACCCCAGAAGAGGGTGCCAGATCTCGTTGTGGATGGTTGTGAGCCACCATATGGTTGCTGGGATTTGAACTCAGGACCTTCAGAAGAGCACTCAGCGCTCTTAAGCGCTGAGCCATCTCTCCAGCCCCCAGAATCTCTGTTCTTAGGTAGAGACCTAAAATCTTCCCCCCACTTTGAAACAGGGGATGTCTGGGTGTCCTTGGCTGTTTTGGAGCTTGCTCTGTAGACCAGGCTGGCCTCAAATCTTAAAGAGATCTGACTGCCTCTGCTGAGATTAAAGGTGTGTGCCCACCCCCACCATTGCCCAGTGAGACCTGCGGCCGCT
>DS990329.1 GCA_000155435.1 Clostridiales bacterium 1_7_47FAA
GCTCCAATGCCATCTTCTTACAAGGTAGCTGTGAGGAGGAAATGAATTCATTTATAAACTTAAAGTGGGAAGGCTTGGCCTGATGGTGATCTGCAATCCTACCCCATTCCTCCCAGAAGGGAGGCAGAGGCAGGAGGAACCCAGCAAGCTCAAGGCCAGCCTGTTCTGTACAGCAAGACCCAGTTTCAGTAAATAAAGCAACTGTGTAAAACCTTTGTGCCTAAGCTTTGAATCTGATACACCAAGAAATTCCAACCCTGAGTAAAGAGTCTACATCTGCTGCTTGGTGGTAGAGCTAGCCTTCAGCCTTTTTAAAGTTATACTAGGACTCGTCAACTGGAACCGAAATACTGAAACATCCAAGTAGTTTTTTGCTGTAGGATTCAGACCCTAGTGGGGCCTCTTTCTCATGGTGACTTCATGCAAGGTACTCAACTCTGTGCCTCAGTTTCTTCACTTATTGAAAGAGGAGAGAGTATCACGACTATCGTGTAGACTGCTAGGGCAGCATCCACACTTGGCAGCCTTGATGAGG
>DS990328.1 GCA_000155435.1 Clostridiales bacterium 1_7_47FAA
GCGGCCGCTGGCAATTATACAGGCTCCACAGAGGCAGCTCTGGAGGTAAGAGCACTTGCCGCTCTTATAGAGGATTTAGATTCTATTCCAAGTACCCATATGGTGGCTCACAGACATCAGGACTACAGTTTAGATCCCATGCCCTCTTCTGACCTCCCTGGGCAGCAGGAATACACATGTTGCACAGACATAAATGCAGGATAAACAACCATGAACGTACAATTAAAACGTAAAATCAAGTGTCAATTTTAGAACTGTAGAGATGGCTCGGGACTTATGAACACCTGCTGCCATTGCAGAGAACCTGAGTTCAGTTTTCAGAACCCAAGCATAATTCCAGTTCCAAGGGATCCTATGCCCTCTTTCAACTTCCAAAGGACATCGGGCCTTTGTATGTAAATGTTGTCCATATACACACAAAAAGGCAAAGAAACCCACACACATGAAACAAAAAATAAAATCAACCTGGGGAAAAAGAACTATACACAGACCCCATGACATTCCAGCCAATGGCGGCCGCGGTCATAGCTGTTTCCTG
>DS990327.1 GCA_000155435.1 Clostridiales bacterium 1_7_47FAA
TAAAACGACGGCCAGTGCGGCCGCACATGCAGACTTCCACTGGGGAGTGGAGATTTGGGGGAAATACTGGGGAAATCATAACTTTTCCTGAATCATTGGGAAAACTATAAACTTCCGTGTAAATGGTGTTAGAGAGACTACATTCATTTGCATGAGGATAAAATTGAATCCACACTTCACACTATACTTAAAAAGAAACCCTGAAAGGCCTTACCTCTAAATGTAAAACCAAAGCCATGTAAGAACTTAAACAGAGTGTAACCTTCAAAGAGAGACATGACTGAGACCAGAGACGACAAGAAAGAGGCTTGGGAAGTCAGCTCTGGCGTGCATTTTAATACAGCAGACAGACAGAACAACGGAAGGCATAATCTGAAGTGAGGAAACGTGTGTCCCCATGGATTTAAATCAAAATACTGCGTTTTCAACCAAGGAAAATCACAGATCCACACCCAGGAATAACCTTGAGGAATTTGTAAATCCCAGGACAAATGCCCACCCCAAGGGCCGGGGCAGGACAGCCAATGTACTTACCAGCGG
>DS990326.1 GCA_000155435.1 Clostridiales bacterium 1_7_47FAA
TATATTTATGACAATGTTCAGAGGTGAAAGAACATTTAACAGATGGGTACCAGGTCACTAGGTCATTAGGGGTCAGAAGGGATTAACATGGCTGTCACAGTACTTCAAGTGTCTCTGGCTTCTGGAATAGCAGTGTCTTCTCTCCTCTTTTCACTCACTCTTAACCCTGTGACGCCATTCACATGTCCTCATTAGAGCCAAGCATCTTCCAGAACTGAAAGCGGCCGCCAGGACACCCTCACCTTTCGCTTCTACCTGTTCCTCCCTGCTTTGTTTCCCAGGGGAGCCTCTGAGAGCCATGTTGATGGGACCAGGGACCCCGAGCAGCAGCTCAGCTTTGTCAGCCCTCTCATGCACGCTAGATATTATGTACTAGAGCAAGTTCAGGGCTGTCTCCCCTTCAGAAAGATCAGGCTGTGGAAGCCTCCAAACAGATTTTTTGAGACCCTCAGTATGATGGGGCTGGTCTGGATATATAGGGCTAGGGTCTTCTAGTCCATCAGCTCAGTGAACCCCTTGGTTCCGTTCCCCTAACCGGGTTTA
>DS990325.1 GCA_000155435.1 Clostridiales bacterium 1_7_47FAA
CCGCGGCCGCGAAAGGGCGTGTATGGAGAACACATGTGTGGAGGCCAGAGGACTACTTTTGTGCACTCAGCTCTCCTACCTTTACGTGGGTTCTAGGTCTGGAACTCAGGCCTCCCAAGCTGGCCTTGAACTTGCTGTGTAGCAGAGGATGACTGGGGGACTTGGTCCCTGGTGCCGCTTCTGAGGAGCTGGTTCCTTTACCTCTTACTTGGATCATCTATAAGATGGGATTGTCATGATTTTCTTGTAGAAGTTATTGGGAAAATACTTAGACCAATACCTGGCACCAAGTAAAACCATGTAAGGGCTTTGGAATCAGTGGAGTTCCGTCCTGAGTCCCTTCCCATGTCTGTGCTCCTCTCAGCCTCTCCTGTACGTTGTCAGACACACTTTGCTCTGAGCTTATTGGCCCAGTTACTCTCTCTCAAGCTCTGTTCACAGAGCCTCTGTGTAGACCTGGATTGCGCTTCTCGATTTTCGCCTGGCATAGGGATCCTAGGAACTCACACGCTGGCCAAGCTTGCTTTTTGTGCTGGGTGCCATAC
>DS990324.1 GCA_000155435.1 Clostridiales bacterium 1_7_47FAA
ATTTCTGAATTCTATTGAGATGCTAAAGGGACAAAGCGGCCGCAAAGGTGAAGCAGGGATAAGGGATCAGGAAATGTGGCGTGCTCTGTCTCTGTATTTCAGAGCTCAAAAACATGTCGGTGTAAGAAGTGTGCCGAGAAACCCAGTGCTTATGCATAATGCTTAACTTGTTTCCCCAGCATCCCCCAAGCTCTGCTGAGCAACCCCGTGCAAGTCCTAGCTTTGGGGAGATGTATTCAGCGTCTTTGGGTTTGACGGAGCTCAGAGTGAGTGACGGGATGAGCGGGATGAGCGGTGGTCAGCCTAGCCTTGCTCTTCTCCCTCTGACACAGCCTAAGGCTGCCAGCCTGGGCATCACTGTCAGCTCTCCACACTTTTCCTCGGCACACACTGACTCCCCCTCTTCCCTCCCCCTGCCTCATCGAAGCAGAGGAGACGTGACTCAGTCAGCCGCGAGCGAACAAAAGGAAGAGTGGCATATTATCCAAACAGAGGAGGCTTCTCTGACACACACGGGAGGCGGCCGCGGTCATAGCTGTTTCCTG
>DS990323.1 GCA_000155435.1 Clostridiales bacterium 1_7_47FAA
CCGCAGCTCGAAGGATTGTTAGCCATCCATAAAAAAGCAAGGATCATCATACTGGATTTAAAAGGAAGGTTGGACTACAAGCTTGATAAGAGAGACACTGTTTCTATTCAAAGCAACACACTGGCAGCAAAAATGGTAGAAATGTAGCAAGTAGCAGCTCTGGGGGCTGGAGTGGGTCTGTCCTAGTACCAGACAACACAGAGAAGACCATTCGGGTATTTAGAACATTGTCTTTATTTGCCTATGATGCAGTCTTACTGATAGAAAATCCTGAGGAACCCATTGAAAGTCAATTAGAAGAAACAAATACTCAGCAAAGTTACATGCTATGATATCTCCACACAGAAATCCATGTACCCCTAGGTGTGTTCTGCGGACAATTTAGAAATCAAGTTAAGAAAATATTTTTATCCATAATGTCCTCAGCCAGGATAAAATACATAAAAATAAATTTAATGGACTAGAAGATGGTAATACACACATGGATATGCAAACGTTCATGTTTTCAGTCTCTTGGGGATACATGAGGAATTGTTTGGCGGCCGCA
>DS990322.1 GCA_000155435.1 Clostridiales bacterium 1_7_47FAA
CGCCTTGGTCCCTTTCTCATCCCAATGATTTTTTCCTTTCCAACGGGACACAGACAGTTCCTGCCTCTCACTGTGGCAAACCATTATTTAACACGGTGGTCCATCTGCCTGCACTGACCCTCTCTGTGCTTTCTTACCTCTGCTACGATAGGGCAAGCTCTGAGAGTGCTGCAAGGATGAGCAGGGCGCTGCCCTGGTGCTGCAAGGATGAGCAGGGCGTTGCCCTGGTGCATGTGGCCCAGTGCCAGGAGGGCAAGGGCTCAAGAATAAAGTGGCTTTCAAATGTTACTAATTTCCATCTTATACTGGGAATGTAACAACCGCTCAAATACATTCTCCTTTTTATTTTATTTTATTTTTGTTTTTCGAGATAGGGTTTCTCTGTATAGCTCTGGCTGTCCTGGAACTCACTCTGTAGACCAGGCTGACCTCAAACTCAGAAATCCGCCTGCCTCTGCCTCCCGAGTGCTGGGATTAAAGGCGTGTGCCACCACTGCCTGGCTACATTCTCCTTTTTATATTTAGAAATTCTGATGTCTAGCGGTGGGCGG
>DS990321.1 GCA_000155435.1 Clostridiales bacterium 1_7_47FAA
CAGGAAACAGCTATGACCGCGGCCGCTCAGCAGCAGGAAACTGAGGCTGGCAGTCAGGAAACAGAGAGATCATCTTTTATCTGGATGAGAGGGACAGACTATACAACCTCACACTCCACCCTATCCCCAGTTTCATACTTTCTCCTTTAGCACAACTCCTAAATGTCCCATATCACCTTCCCAAACATTGTCATTACCTGGGAACCAAGTATTCGGACACTTGAGTCTGTGGGGACATTTCTCCTTCACACAGCTTAAAAGATACTGTTTGTGTCCTGGACTGTGCAAAGACGCAGAAGAAATGTTCCCCGACCCAGCTGCAGCTTACACTGGCACACAGCTTGGGATGCTCTGGAAATGTCACTCAGATCATCCCTCAAATACACACACGCATTGTAAGAGAAGGAACTGTTAAATGCCGCCAATGGCGCCTCCTTCTGTAATTCCTCTGAACACATCTGCTGCACATGGTCAATCACGTGGGCACTGCTCACAGCTGCAGCAGTCCCTTCTCCCTGGGCATAGCTCGCGGCCGCACTGGCCGTCGTTTTAC
>DS990320.1 GCA_000155435.1 Clostridiales bacterium 1_7_47FAA
TGATTGGGTGATGGACCCATGGGGTTAATCTTGACTGTCAACAGGACAGGATTTAGATCAGAATGGAGATAATTGTCTCTAGGCACATCTCTTGAGAGTGTTTCCCAAAGGGTTTCCCTGAGGTGTAAAGACGAATCCTAAATGGGAACAGACTCCCAGTGCTGTGGGTTGGGACCCTGAGCTGACTGAAAGGGAGAGGAGGTGTGAACACCGGCACCCCTCCATTCCTCTCAGCTAACTGCCTCACGCCCCACCACCACCATCACCACCACCTCTGTGACTCCCTGCCATGACGAACTGGACCTCAAGCTGTGAGCCAAACTAAACTTTTTACTCTCTAAGTTTCTTTTTGTTACAGCAATGGGGGAAAAAAGTAATGAACACAGCTACCGTTCTAAAGAAGAAAGACAGACGATTCAAGAATCGGATGTTTTCTTCCTCTGTCTCTGTCAAAACTCAGCTATGAACCAAAACACATTTATATGAAAGCCAGCCGTTGCTTCTGACATGGCTTGGAACGGTCCCCCTTACAGCTCTGCACGCTGCGGCCGCA
>DS990319.1 GCA_000155435.1 Clostridiales bacterium 1_7_47FAA
CACAGAGATCCACCCGTGTGCTGGGGGCTGCTGCTGTGTGCTATACCTGGAACTCACAGAGATCCACCCGTTTGCTGGGGGCTGCTGCTGTGTGCTATACCTAGCTTCTTGCTCTTCGTTTTGAAGAGCAATCCATCCTGTGGGCTGTGTGTTTGTTCTGTTCTGTGACTGAATGATACTATTTTTATTATGTTCTTTCTTCATTTGATGAGTGTTTTCTGCTAATGACAATGATGCTATCAGTTTTCTGGTTTTTGTGGACATACTTTTTTCATTTCTCTTGGATATCTGCGCGCACACACACACACACACACATGTGTGTGTGTGTAGAATTACCTAGGGTGTTATTTTTGATAACTCAGTGTTTAGCTTTTTGAGAAATGCTTTACAACAAGGCTGTCTTTAGTTAAGGGTTCTATTACTCTGATAAAACAACTTGACCAAAGACATGGGGTAGGGAGAGGGGTTATTTCAGCTTACTTCTGCTTTGCAGTCTGTCGTCTGGGAAATGAGGGCAGAAGCAGCTTCTCGGTGTTTTAAACCAGCGGCCGCAC
>DS990318.1 GCA_000155435.1 Clostridiales bacterium 1_7_47FAA
GCTCACAGTTTCAGATGACAGGGCCCCCAGCCCTCAAGACTTCCAGCAGGGGCTCCAGAGTCTGTGAAACAGAGATAAGTTGTCTCCACTGCTTGCTCAGTACTCAAGGTCTATAGAATATGTCAGTCAGATAAATGACAGATAAGTGATGGCAAGCAGCCGCAGGAACTGAAATATACTCCGTAAGCGTGCGTGTGGCCACAGGCTGAGCAAGACCAGAGTCTCCATTGCTTTCACTGATGTGGGAAGACCCAGCCTACGAGGAGGAGGCACCATGCCTTGGTTTGAGGTTCTGGACTGGATAAAAGTAGAGAAAGCTAGCCGAATACTAAGCGTACATAGACTCATTTCTATCTGCTTCTGAACGTGGATGTGGAGTGGCTGGTTGCTTTACGTTCTTCCTGGCGGTAACGGACTGTAACCTGGATCTGCAGCCTAAATCAAATCCTTTCTCCCTTAAGTTGTTTTTTCTGTCAGGCTGTATTATCACAGCAACAGAAGTGAAACTAGAACACCATCTTTGGAAAATGTAGTCTGCCACAGAATCTGCGGCCGCA
>DS990317.1 GCA_000155435.1 Clostridiales bacterium 1_7_47FAA
GCGGCCGCGCCTTAACGTCTGCTAGGTAACTCCTTGTGGAGGTCTGGATGATGGTGGTCCCCAGAGGCTCATATATTTGAATACTTGGTCCCTAGCTGATGGAACTATTTGGGAAGGATTATGAGGTGTAGAGCTGCTGGAGGACAGTGTCGCTGGAGCTGGGCTTTGAGGTTTCAAAAGCCTATGTCATTTTCAGTTAGTTTTCTCTGCCTCAGAGTTGTAGATCAAGATGTAAGCTCTCAGCTACTGCTCAGGCACCACACTTGCCTGCTGCTGCTGCGCTCAGCACCATGATGCTTTTGGGCTAACCACCTAAAACCGTCAGCCCAATCAATGCTCTCTTTTATAAGTGAGTGTCTTATCAGCAGCAATAGAAATGTGATTTATAAACTTGTGCTCCAGTTGTTTCCTTAGGGAGACTTTTCTGGGCCTTTGTAATTAAGTTAAACCCTGCCATCACAAGGCATCACAGCCTCTGCTCTACTTAGTGACAATGTTTCCCCTTCGAGTCTAAGGGTGGCTGTTTCTCCTGTGCGGTTCCTTGATTGAGTTGCGGCCGC
>DS990316.1 GCA_000155435.1 Clostridiales bacterium 1_7_47FAA
GATGTAACCACATACTTCCTGCCTTCATTAAGGGCTGCGCACAAAACCATAGATTGCTCTTCTGTAAGGTTTTGAATTACTGATCGCACTTTATCGTTTTGCATCTTAATGCGTTTTCTTAGCTTAAATCGCTTATATCTGGCGCTGGCAATAGCTGATAATCGATGCACATTAATTGCTAGCGAAAATGCAAGAGCAAAGACGAAAACATGCCACACATGAGGAATACCGATTCTCTCATTAACATATTCAGGCCAGTTATCTGGGCTTAAAAGCAGAAGTCCAACCCAGATAACGATCATATACATGGTTCTCTCCAGAGGTTCATTACTGAACACTCGTCCGAGAATAACGAGTGGATCTCATAAGAATATATCAGAGATAGCGAATTTTATGCTCTCTGAGAGCCACTTTCCTTACGTCCTTTTCTTAGAGGGGTCTAACTTTTTAACAGAAAATATCTCAATAACAAGACCAGATGGAAGGGTTGTTAATCTTGAGTATAATTCTGGTATATTAAATAGGTTAGATCGACTAACTGCAGCTAATTATGGAATGCCTATAAATAGTAATCTATGT
>DS990315.1 GCA_000155435.1 Clostridiales bacterium 1_7_47FAA
CCGCCTGACAGCCCTGACAGTTCAGGGCTGGGGAGCTGCTGTGTGGCTAAGGGCACTTGCTGTGGTCTATGGGAGCTGGGCCTCATTCCCAGTACCCATGTGGCAGCCCACAGCTGTCTGTAAGCCCAACCCCAGGGTATACATCGCCCTTGCCCTCTTCTGGCCTTCTCAGGGCACCAGGCACACACATGGTGCACAGACATACATGCCAGCAAAGTGCTCATACACATAAGAAAATAAACAAATCTTAAAAAGACGGGAAGCTAAATATAAATATCTCATCTCTTCTGAGTTTCCTTGTAGCTTCCCGCTGTGAGAAACCACCACTCTTGTCAAATGCTAAGACGGTTGACAGGAGTTCTGATCGGAAGCACGCGCGCGCACGCACACACAGATAAACGAATCAGCTTTGGTCACTTCTGCTTCCTGTATTGCTGAGACTGGCAGCACATGCAAAAATCCACCTTGAAAGCCTCCAACGGTGTGGACAATCCACAAACACGAGACACAAGCCGGCAGGACGCGTCGGACGGGCACCCCTCCCTCTGTTCACCACAACCACTGCCCCAGCTATCTGAAATACTTGTTG
>DS990314.1 GCA_000155435.1 Clostridiales bacterium 1_7_47FAA
CCGCAGCCCTTTAATGCTCAGTGCCCTGAGCCAGCGGGGAGTGGCTTGTGAAAGAGAGCAGGTGGAATTCTTGCATCTACTCAGCTAAGGGGGCCCCAAGCTGGCTGTGATTCCCGAGCTTAGGCATCCACAGGGAAGCACGCAACTGTTAGCATGCTGGCACTGTGCACAATGGGTGGGGAAAATGAATGTCAGCAGTGTGCTTGTTGGGAATTGTGTGTGCTGGGTGAGTTCTGGACTCCGTGCATCTCACACCATGCGAACTCACACACTGCTAACCTTCATGCACACCCATGTGAACTCACACTGTACCCTCCATGGCACACCCATGTGAACTCACACTGTACCCTCCATGCCATGCCCATATGAATTCGCACTGTACCCTCCCTGGCACACCCATGTGAACTCACACTGCTACCCTCCCTGGCACACCCAGGTGAACTCACACTGCTACCCTCCACAAGTTCACTCTTGTTTGCAATACAAATCCAGTGGTTTAGACAGAAGTGTTATCTTGACCTTGAGTTCTAAGAACTCACTCATGGTTACAGTGGGTTTAGCAGGTTGGTTGCTGCTGCTGATCACTCGCGG
>DS990313.1 GCA_000155435.1 Clostridiales bacterium 1_7_47FAA
CCCTGGCTTTTACATGGGTAGAATCCACGAAGACCTCACTTGGGTCTATCAGTTTAAATTTATAACATTCCTGCAGTATATGGGAAAATATCTGCTCAAAAAGGCCGGTGTCCTTAAAACGGCGGGTATAGTTTTTTCCGAACGTTGAGAAATGAGGGACCTTATCCATCATTTCAAGTCCAAGAAACCATCGATAAGCTACATTTACTTCGATTTCCTTTACGGTCTGCCGCATGCTTTTGATACCATACAGGTACTGGATGAATGGAAGCTTTATCAACATGACCGGGTCCATACTGGGGCGTCCATTATCAGGACTGTACCTGTCCACTACAAGGCCATAGATGAAGTCCCAGTCAATCGCTTTATCAATGATCCGCAGAAGATGATCCTGGGGAACCATGTCATCCATACAGAATATCTGGATCTGCCCTCTTTTCCTGTCCTTATTTTGAGTCATCATAGAAATATCCCACCTTCCTTTGATACTTCCATTCTATCAGAAAAGAGCTATAAAATCCTGAAAACAGGAATATTTATAGCTCTTTTAACGAAAAATCCGAGGCGTGAGCCTTGGGCTTTGTCTACAGTCT
>DS990311.1 GCA_000155435.1 Clostridiales bacterium 1_7_47FAA
GGCTTGTTTTCTGTTCAGGTTGACGGTAGCCATTGCAGCACATTGCAAACCTGATGACCTCACTTCAATCCCTGGAAACCACATAAAGATAGGAGTGAACCAACTTTTAAAAGGTGTCCTCTGATCCCCACGCTTACTGTGACACATGCTTGTGTGCATGTGTACTCTTCTCTATTGCTTGTGTATACACACACACACACCCCTTCATCATCATAAGTAAAATAAAAATATTTAAAACACTCACTTTCTACCATAGTAGTGTCTTACTGACCTAACACCATTTAGAAAAAAAACTACCATAGACCGAGGCAGCGGCCGCTCCAGTGCTGTCAGTGTTGTATTAAGAAGACATTTCAGGTTCTACTTGCCTTGGCATCTCTGATGTCTCTTTGGTGATTTGCTTCTCAGGGTAAGGCAATGGTCATCTCCTTTCTACCTTTTGACTTCACACCCAAGCCTAGGTTTCATTTATAGGCAAGGAAACTAAAGACCACCTAATTTATTGCTTAATTTCTAATGAAAACCTTGACCTTTTTCCCCCCCAGTGTATATAGTAGAACGTAGAATGAATGTTTTTAGAAAATATTCTTTAATTCTAAGATAAAGGAAT
>DS990310.1 GCA_000155435.1 Clostridiales bacterium 1_7_47FAA
GCCAAGCATGGCACTAATCTTGCTGGTGAAAGTCCAGCCACGGGTTTTTACCGCCAAGTGTAGCGAATCACAAGTCGGTATCAGTAATGATATAGATGGAGGAAGTGGTGTAGCAAAGTTCTTGAGCCTACGAACAGAAACTTGATAAGGCGATTAGGTGGGGAAGGCTGCAAACCAAGCCGAAGCCCAAATGGTAAACGTAAACCGAAGTTGTAAATCAAGAGGTTGTGGAATGAAAGATTAGTGTCTTACCTTGGGAGACCCTACCCACATATCGTAAGATATGGTCGAAAAAGGTTTGGGGAGGGAGTCAGATGAAGTCATAGTAGGGGTAAAAGCCGAAGGACTGAAACGATTTATAGTACGAATCGTTATTAAAAGAATGATGCATTAGCCAGAAATCAGATGGACTGGAAAAGTAGGAACGTAACCGAGGAATACTGTCTGGATCGAGAGGGGTGATGTGCATAAATTTTGTGATAATAAGAGGAGTAACAACAATGGAATTAATAGATGTGATTACATCAAAGGAAAATCTAAACAGAGCTTATAAGAAAGTAGCAGCGAATAAAGGGGCAGGTGGAGTTGACGGAATGAAAGTCGGGGAACTTGGTGCATACATCAAAGGAAA
>DS990309.1 GCA_000155435.1 Clostridiales bacterium 1_7_47FAA
CTAGTGTGCCGAGCATGGCACTCATCTAGCTGGTGAAAGTCCAGTCGTGGGTATTTACCGCCAAGCGTAGCGAACCACAAGTTGGTATCAGTAATGGTATAGATGAAGGAAGTGGTGTAGCAAAGTTCTTGAGCCTACGTACAGAAACTTGATAAGGCGATGAGGTGGGTAAGGTTGCTAGACAAACCAAAGCCCCAAAGGTAAACGTATAACCGAAGTTGTAAATCAAGAGGTTGTGGAACGAAAGATGAGTGTCTTACCTTGGGAGACCCTACTCACGTATCGGAAGATATGGTCGAAAAAGGTTTGGAGAGGGAGTCAGATGAAGTCATAGTAGGTTTAAAAGCCGAAGGACAGAAACGATTTATAGTACGAATCGTTATTAAGAGAATCATGCATTAGCCAGAAATCAGATGGATGGGAAAAGTAGGAACGTAAGCCGAGGAATACCATTTATATCGAGAGGGGTGGTGTGCATAAATTTTGTAATAATCAGAGGAGTAACAACGATGGAATTGATAGAAGTGATTACATCAAAAGAGAATCTAAACAATGCCTATAAGAAAGTAGTGGCGAATAAAGGAGCAGGTGGAGTAGATGGGATGAAAGTTGAGGAACTTGGTGCCTACATCAGGGAAAAT
>DS990308.1 GCA_000155435.1 Clostridiales bacterium 1_7_47FAA
TTTTGGAAATCTATATGAGCCCACAGGTTCAGCTCATTCAATAAAAGTTCACAAACCTGGACATATCTGTCCCAGACCCGTACTACCTGTAAACCTTACATCGCCACTCAGCCTTTCATTCCTGAATCATCCAGGACAGTCTTCCTCCCTGTTAAGGGACCTATCCAGAACACCCATGATTTCACTGTCTTGGGCCATTCACAGTGCTTCAGGAAGAGCATCTTGGCTGCGGCCGCGCCCTGGGAACATTAGCTCTGGGGCTCACTCGAGAGAGCTGGAGACAGGCAACTAAGCCCTAGGCTCTGATAAACCAGTGAACATGGGCAATTTAAGGTTAAAGGAAGCACAGAATCATAAGAAGGAGAAAACTTTTTAAAAGGAAGCCAGTATAAGACACTGTAGCAAATGGGTCCTGTGGATTGCCTATCAGGCAATCTATCCCTGCCTGTGGGCTGGATTCTTTTCCCTTAAATAGGATTAATGGATATATATATATATATGCTAAAGGGCAGTTACCTCTGGAGGCACCAAGACTAGAACCTCAGTGTGGCCCACCATTGCCATATGGGAGTTTTCCAGAAGTCTACAGATTTACGTAATTCATCACTTAGCAATTTCTTATCCAAGATGAAATAATGATTTGGG
>DS990307.1 GCA_000155435.1 Clostridiales bacterium 1_7_47FAA
CCGCGGCCGCTCGGCCTATCCATTTCTCTTAGTGGCCTGCAGCCTGACCAGTATTTAATGCCCCTCATTCATTCACACTGTGTTGGTGAGCAGAAAAAAACTATCTCGGCTCTTTCCCCTGTTCTTGGGAAGCAAATTGTTCCTGGGGATTTTATATGGAGCGCTGTATTTCTGTGGGAACATAGCAAACGGTTAGGTGAGCGTAAGAGGCAGGTCCTGAATCACTGATGGGTGTATTTTGTAGATTTGAGCAGCCATGGGGGAGGAAGATCACTCTGGCTTGGAGTAGAGTTATCAGGAGAGATATCTGAGGAAAATAAGGGCCAGTGGGTGAAGTCTCCTGCCTCAGAGTTGTGTTATTATAGCCAAGTCATTTCTCAAATCAAGCTTTGGTGTATTTATTTGGTGTTTGTCTGCAGTCCATTTTCAAAGCAACAAACCTGCAGGCATAGTCCATGGACCAGCCAGGTGCCAACGCTGTAATAAAACCGTGGCATATAACTCTAGGGCTAAGCACTTTGAAACAGGACTAAGGAAGGTGAAAATGTTAGGTTTCTCTGACCGGGGCCTACCCATAGAGATAGACAGTGAGCTAGCCACTCACTGGTGTGCACGCGTGGAAAAGACAAGCCATGTGCGCTTGTGTTCTAGCGG
>DS990306.1 GCA_000155435.1 Clostridiales bacterium 1_7_47FAA
TGGATTGATGGCTTAGTGGTTAAAAGCACTGGCTGCTCTTCCAGAGGACCCAGGTTCAATTTCCAGGACCTACATGATGGCTCACAAACATCTGTAACTCTAGTTCCAGGAGATCTTGAGGTGACTACCACCATGTGGTTCTACTGTCAGACTCTAAGAGGCAGCCGTGCTGTTGACAGATGTGAGCCTAACGTGTAAGACTGAAGTCCTCAGAAAGGACAACATGACTTCACATCACAGAGCATTACTGTCTGCTGCACCATCTTATCATTATATGCCAAATCTCCCTGCCGACCTATCATTCCATCGATGGGATAGGAGACACCTCTCACAGCATCTGCCCTTGACTCTGGCCAGTATCAATCAGGAGGAAGTAGGACTTCTTCCAAACAGAAAGATCGATTTCCCAGCTGTGTGGTTTAAAGGGCTGGCGATTTTTCAACAGCAGCCGTCTGGAGCAGCAGCCGGACGCCCAGCACCCCCATTACCTGGTCGTCAGAAACTCGATGAGCTTGCTGGCCTTCTCGTCCGTTTCAGTGGCTGCTTCGACATCTTCCACCTCTTGGGTCATCTGTGGGAGGTTCCCGCTGCTGCCCCCCAGACTGATGCTGGAGGAGGTGGAACTGGAGTTGAGGCCAGAGTCTGGCACTGGGGA
>DS990305.1 GCA_000155435.1 Clostridiales bacterium 1_7_47FAA
GCCTCAAACCAGGCAAGTAATAAAGACAGGAGAAGTAGCAGGGAGGGTGCTTTGTAGCAGCAGGCTTCTGAGTGCTCACCTCCTGAAAATTAAATTCTGCTCAGATATTAGATTTTGTTTGTGGATATTAAGAAATGTGAGTGTGCTGTTACGGATTTACAGATTTATGCTTTGTTATTAGCTTTCATGCTGCGTTAGGCTCATAAGCAAATAAGATAGAGTTAAACTAAAAACTGGGATGATTTTAGGTTTTCCAAAGGGTTCAAGGAGCTTCCTTCTGTATTCCTTATCCACAGTCCCCTAATGTCGCCCTCTCATGTTACCATGGCAACAGACCAGGCCAGGAAGCCTATGCTGTTCTGTTACAGTGTTAGTCTTGCTCTTATTTCTGTAGCTACCACCTGAGACAATCACCGTACTCAGATAGCACTCTGATTGGATCATTTGTTGAGGATTCCCACTGACTGTTTGGCTCTATGGCCTTGGGCCATGACAATATCTCATGGTAGCAGATCACCATGACAACACCTCATGGTTGCAGATCACCATGACAGCATCTCATGGACAGTTACCTCAGTGAAGGAAGTGTTCACCTCATGGCTGGGACATCATTTTTTCCTTGGGACCCCAGGTCCCGAAGATCCCCTACAAGACCCTTCCTTT
>DS990304.1 GCA_000155435.1 Clostridiales bacterium 1_7_47FAA
CCGCATGCTGCACCTCCACTGCTAGTTGGATTGTGTCTCCTAAAAAAAGTTAGGCTCAAATCCTTTACTCCCAGGATCTGTAAATATGATTTTGTTTGGAAATTACATCTTCACAGGAGTGATCAGGCTTAAATAAGCCTGTCATGGTCGATTATGGATGTTCACTTGACAACACATGGGAAGAAGGAGTTTCAGTCAAGGATTTGTCTCCATCAGATTGGTCTGTGGGGCATTTTCTTGATTGCTAATTGATGGAGGAGGGCTCAGCCCACTGTGGGTGGTACTATTCCTAGGCAGATGGGCCTGGGTTGGAAAAGGAAGGCACCTGAACATGTGCTGGGAAGCAAGCCAGTAATTAATACTTCTTCACGTTTCTGCTTCAAGCTCCTGCCTCAAGTCCCTGCCTTACCTGTCCTCAGAGATGGACTGTGACCTGGAAGCATAAATCAAATGCATCTTTTCCCCCATAGACTGCTTTTGGCCAGTGTTTTATCACAGCCGTGGGAGGTAAACTACAACAGACTGTGCTGTGCTGGACTGAACTGGGCTCCAGCACTGAAGCAACTGTGGACCCAGAGGCACAGGCAAAGGCAAGAAGCTGTGGAGACACACAGGAGGAAGGTGTGCAGTGACAGAGGCCAGCCAGAGGCCTACTGGTCATACCATGCGCGG
>DS990303.1 GCA_000155435.1 Clostridiales bacterium 1_7_47FAA
CCATTTGCATCAACATAGTACCCGTCTGGAGTTGTGGAATCCTTTTCCATATATGCAGCCATATCAAAGTAATACCACTTGCCATCCGCATCCTGAATCCAAGTAGCTGCTGCATAATAACCGTTCTTCATGATATAACGCCAACCTTTTTCATCCTGAACCCATCCGGGGAAGTAGCTGGTTTTCTCGCCTTGAGGGTTCACGTAAATTCCATCGGGAGTAATTGTATCGGCAAGCATATAGCCATTGGTATCCATGTAATAAGATTTTTCGTCTACCTTAATCCAGCTGTTTGACACAAATGCTCCATCCGGTGTCTGATATTTCCAATGTATCTTCCTGGGTCCAGCCCGCAGTCATAGTTCCTTCATAAGCCCCGGCATCAGATCCATCTACATTAATAAGATACTTGCGGACCTCTGGGGAGTGTTGAAGTGTCTGTACCATCAGGCAGATGAACCACATCCACATAGCGTTCATTCGTGTCCATATTCTTATTATTTGTCAATAGTGTAATCCGTGTTACCGGTTGGCTTCCTTCCGGCAGGAGCCCTTCATTGTCCGGAATTCCCCCATATGCCATTCATATTTACTAAATCCGGTACGGTACCCCAAGGCCGCGGATATTTCATTGAATTAAAAGTATAAGCATAATCATACCCTCTGTTCAGGATCACATTGCTCTCTG
>DS990302.1 GCA_000155435.1 Clostridiales bacterium 1_7_47FAA
AGAGCTGTCTTTGGCCTCTGGTCTTCCCTCTTCCTGCAAGCACACTCCTAGGGTGGAAGAAGCAGAGTGCAGCGAAGACTTATGGGTTATGTATTGTTACAAGTTCCCACTGGCCCTTTTCCTAATCCATGTATTGTACGTAACCTCTGCCAGCACTCTTGGGAGCTGAGTGTCACCCTGTGTCCATCCCTTAGAGCATTGCTGATGCTCATTAACTGCTCGTATCTGTTGTGTTGTTTGTTCATGTAGTGTTCTGACCTTTGGATTACATTATAAACTGCCTTGGAGCCATGTAGGCTTAGGCAGGATGGTTTATGCAGTGGTCTGGGCATAGGGAATACCACGTTTCAAGCGACAAAGTGATATTGTTTATAGTAAAGTAGAACCTTACACTCTGCCAATTCCCACTGATTGAGCGTCAGTGGCTGTTGGTTAAGAGGACTGTGATTACCCAACTTCCTTCTATTCCCTCCCCTAGTGTGAAGATTTAGGAGTCCAGCTTCAGGAAAGGTCTTCTCCATCACTACTGATGTGATCTTGGCCTTCATTGCCTTCCTGAGTGTGTCTCCTGGCTGGTCTTACTGCCCAGTTCACTGAGCATTTAATGAGTACTTTCTCTACTAAAGGCAGTTTTCCCCTATGTCTTTTAAAATGTATTTTCTATATATCTGAGACTACANTTTATTATTAAACT
>DS990301.1 GCA_000155435.1 Clostridiales bacterium 1_7_47FAA
CCGCCATCTCCAGTAGAGTATCACGTTGTATTAGAATTTTCTGTGCCCTCTCAATGCCACACTGTGTTTCCTCATAGGAGGGCAGTCCGAGCACTGAGGCCACTGCTGGGGACAATGGATGAAAGAGGCTGCATCACGGATAACTGTTCATAGTTAGTGGCCAAACTGAACTTTTCTTCTAACACACCATCATCCAAAAGTATTCATGCCAATTTATGACTCCTGTCACTTCTTCCATGTAGCAAGCATGTTTATCTCCTGGCCTCTAGTGATCTGAGACTCAGAAAGTAAAGGAAGAAGCTCAGCTCTGCAGGTAAGAGGAGGCAGAGAGGTGGAGGGGACCACTGTGTGGACAGCTGGAGCTTAGACTCTGTCTGCTGAACAATATGCAGCAATGGAAAGCTCACACTTGACTTCTGTCAGCATGGCGAGTATTTAGTGATTTCACTCTGCCCAAAATGGATAGGTTTCTTGTCTAAGTATGCTTCCAGTGAGTTCCTTAAGATGCAGCAGTAAGAAGTCTGGAGCAAAGAGTCCTTTGTGTTAAATAATACTGATTGTAAAAGTTCTTGCTCAAAAATGTTTCAACCTCAGCTAGGACCTCAAAAGAAAATGTATAAAACTTTTGTGTTACCCAGCTGTCTATATGCTAAATATATATGTCTATATGCTGAAATATTATATATAATGTTTTATATACAGAAGA
>DS990300.1 GCA_000155435.1 Clostridiales bacterium 1_7_47FAA
CGTAATGAGATCCGACACCCTCTTCTGGTTCGTCTGAAGACAGTTGCAGTGTACTTGGATATAATAGTAAATAAATCTTTAAAAACAAAACAAACAAACAAACAAACCAATCAAACCATTTCAAAAGTATTACAGCTCTTCTTAAGTAAGTCTCAATGATTATTTGGCAAACATCTCCAAAGTGTGGGGCGGCCGCAGCTAAAGCAAACTTCCCAGGAAAACTCCTCAGTTTCCTCTAAGCTCTTGTCACGGAGATGCTGCCAAGAGCGCCAGCTGCTGGGGACCCTCCCAGGCTAGAGCCACCGCTCAAGCGCCCGGGGTCCTCCCGGAATGATCCAAGGCTGAAGTTCAAAATTCACGTCCAGCCCAAGCCGGACCCCCGGCCTCGCCAAGGACTCTGGGACAGCTCCCACTCTCCGTGCCTTTCCCCCCCCAGCTTCAAGTAATGAGGCACCTCCTGCCAGGACATGTAGGTTGGTTGCGGGGAGATCCCGCGGGCGACCCTAGAGCTCCTGGGGAATCTGAGCAGCCGCAGCTGGCGCGTGCAAACACACGCACGCACACACACACACACTCGCGTGAGTGTGTGTTTACGTACCGAACGTGGGATGGGAAAACAATGGCGAACCGCTGGGACTACGCGACCACCCCCCACCCCCATCCCATCAGTCCTGTGATCAATTTATTTCGCGGCCGCGGTCATAGCTG
>DS990299.1 GCA_000155435.1 Clostridiales bacterium 1_7_47FAA
AAAACAATGCGAACAGTCTAGCTCTCAGAGGGCCTTCAGACTTTGAAAACTGCCGTCTTCCACCAAAGAACCTGGGATGACTATTTTATGGTCACAAGGCCCTGGTATGTGAATATATTTAGAGGTCAAGGCACATACAGCAAGGACACAGGCAGCAGGCAGACCAAGGCTGCCTGTGGCCGAGCCCTGACCTCAGTTCCTTACCACCTGCCTCTCCTCAGCTGCTTCTGTCCTTCCTTAGCTCTAGCTCTGCTTTAGTGTTGGTCTTTGTTTTCGCCTCTAACCTGTGGTGTACCACTGTAGCCCTCTGGAGAGGTTTCATTGCCTATTGCTGCTCCAAGTTGCCCTCCACCCATAGAGCCTCATGACTTTCTACACATCCAAAGTAAACCCCCAGCTCCACCAGAACTCAGACTTCCATGCTGTGGCTGCTCCCTCTCACCCTGTGCTGTCAGGATGTCTTCCTGGTCTCACTCTTAGTGGGGCCAGGCACTGGGATGAGCCCAGGAGCCCGAGTCTTCAGGAGCACTGTGCTCAAGCTGGGGGTGGGGGGACACTGGTTTTCGCTTCTGTGACAGAATACCCGACAAAAGCACCTTGCGGGAGGCAGACTCTACTCTGGCTTACAGTTCAGAGAATACAGTCTGTCGTGCCAAGGAACCATGGCAGCTAAAGTGGCTGGGTCTGTGTGGTGGTTTCCGTTTCAGTGCACGC
>DS990298.1 GCA_000155435.1 Clostridiales bacterium 1_7_47FAA
CAGCTATGACCGCGGCCGCTCCCAAGGAAGCTTTGTTCTTTGTGAGAAATTGATTCCTAAGATCCAGGAGCACTCTGTACAAACTTCTCCATTTGTCATAGCTTTCATCTCCAGGGACAAGTCAGGTTCAGCTGTCCATGACGTGCAGACTCCCACAGCCTGGGCACACCCCTCCTCTCAGAGTTCAGACTCTGAACGCTTCACCTCCAATATTGGGCGTGGGTGAGTGGGAGGTTACTGGAGTCAGATAGACTCACAAGAGTAGATCCTCATAGTGGGATTCATAACCATATGAGTTTTTCCATGCATGCACCAAGGCCATGTGAAGACACAGGGAGGAGGTGGCTTCTTTCTCCTTGGACTTCCCAGCCTCTGGGACCATGAGAAACAGACTCCTCTTTGGTCTTCATGGAGAGTCCACAGTTTGTGCAGCTCACACACACAGAGTCACATGCCAAGGATGCATCCTCTACAGCCTTCCTCTGCATCAGGAACACACTTCCCACTCCCGGCTGTCCAGCTCTGGGCTGGCTCCAAATCTCCCTCATATTCTCCATGCAGAAACTACACCTCTTCCAGAGACTCCATCTCCCACCCAGCCCTCTCTCCAACCCACAGCTCCTGAGGGCAAAAACAGCATGTCATCAAAAGTAGATAATAGTGCTAGCTTCAGCTCTCGCCTCAGAGAAGGGGCTCAGTACACACCTACTGAAGCGGCCGCAC
>DS990297.1 GCA_000155435.1 Clostridiales bacterium 1_7_47FAA
GGAAAGGTGGATTTCCTCCACACCCATCCAGTGTTGGAGACATCTTGTTAGTGACATGTGTTCTTTGCCCATCAAACAGTAGAATTATTGTATTACTAGTATGGCTTTAAGACCTGTTAAAGCTGGCCAGAAGTGGTGGCACGTACCTTCAGTCCCAGTTCTTGGGAGGCAAAGATAGTTTAGAGTTAAAGGATGGTCTGGTCCACAAAGTAAGTTCCAAGACAGCCAGAGCTATGCAGAGAAACCAACTTGAATAACAATAATATATCTATGTAACACATATTTAAAACCCTTGTTAAAGTCAAGTGTTAGCTTATTCCTAAACAGTTTAGGAGGCTGAGGCAGGGTTGCCGAAAATGTGAGGTCAGTCTGGGCTACAGAATAAGATCCTGTCCCAAGAGCAAGAAGATTTTGATGAAAAATGCTTTAGTCTGTAATGACATATACTGTAAGCAAAGCTGTCCACACGTCTTGGCCTCCAGCACCATGGATGCTCTGCAAGGCCTTTTCTGCATTTGTGTTGATTGCTGGTTCCTTTTCCATCAGGGCCTCTCTTCTTCAAAGGGGCCTTTATAGGCTCAGGTTCTAGGCCCTGGAGGACCTGGTAAGGAAAACCTGGCACAGTTCTCTGTGGCTGGTCCTTCCCTTGACTCTGTGCCCTTGAGCATCCTTTGCAGCCTGTCTTGAGCCCAGAGATGGTCAGTGCGGGATGTAGGCCCTGAATTCGCGG
>DS990296.1 GCA_000155435.1 Clostridiales bacterium 1_7_47FAA
TAAGCACCTGATATTTATAGCAGTTTCTGGGCATGCTCGTGTGTAAAATGAAAGCAAGCCGAGACCACCATCCCAATGATCTCTGTGAGCAAGAATCATTTTTCTGGGATGTTTGCAATTCTTAAACCATTATGCAAATGTGGCCGTTTTAACTCTGTGCTTTGTGAGTCCACAATTGCCATTCATTCCTGCAGCTGCAAGGCAGTAGGCATGTGAGTGTTCAGGAGGCACAGAGCTTCTGACAATGGGCTCTGGAATCTGGCTTGGGGGGTGGGGGAATCAGCTCAGCCACTTACTAGCTGGGAACAAAGCATGACCACCTGGGCCCCCTTTTGCAAATTTAACCAGGTACCCCACACCCCGAGCTCCCAGATGGTTGCAGAATCATTAACACAGAACAGAGCGTGGATTAGAAGAAACAGATCACTATTAAGAATCATTGGGTTGGGGGGGCATTGAGCATCATTTGGCAAGAGTCTACAGGGGGACCAGAAAACACAAAGCCTAAGAAGAGTAGATTGTTCTCCTGGGCTTACTAACAGTTATTCCCCTTCCTGAGAAAGCTTCTGCATAAAAAACAACTCTGAGCCTCAGCCTCTGCAGAAGTCACTGCTGGTTCATATACCATTGAGGGTGTTAACTGATGTTTAGTGTTAGCCTTCCAGGTTTCTTTTAGGGTCAAACATTCACAAAGGCACAAAGGCTTCTCTACAGCTGTTACCGCGGCCGCA
>DS990295.1 GCA_000155435.1 Clostridiales bacterium 1_7_47FAA
GCGCCGCAAACTGGCAGCAGTCTTCCTGGCTCACAGGCCCGGGAAACACCACCGGCACCAGGTCTCTTGGGCAAAAGGGCTCCGCAGGATTGGAAGGTTCCTGGGCTGGCGGGATGACAGTCTCAAGATCTACTTCAGGAGCATGAGTTTCTTCCGGCTTCTCATACCAATCCAAATCTAGTCCATAAGTGAAAAGGTAAAGAAAGGGGAGGGGTTGTCAAAGTCAGCGTTAGTCTTAGCGTTCCCAGAGGCTCCATCAGCAGACACTCCCATAGGTGACAGGAAACCTGATACTGGCCGGGGACGATTTAAGTGACATCAGGGACAGGAAAGGGGGCTTTAGAAGACTGAGACTAATGTTTCGGTATGAAATATCAGGGGCAGAACACCCAAGGGGACAGGGCAGGAAAAACAATTCCACTTAAGGGCGAGGGAGTGACTTGCAGAGATAGGGCGGACTGGGACACCAGGAACAAGGACAGAAAGGAACGACGGAGGAAACGTCAGCCACTAAATGCATCTGGGGAGGTAGCAGCAGGGAAGAAACGAGTCCCCAAGTTATGGATCCCACGCCTTACTTGGGGCAGCAGCAGGGGACAGTTCGGACATATCCTCCTCACCGGACGCAGCCATCGCGACTGCCAGCCTAGTCGTCCTGCGGTTAAAATAGACGCCCCGCAAAGAATCATGGGAAGCTTAAGCTCCACTTCCGGCTCTTACCAGCCAGAAGGGACGCGG
>DS990294.1 GCA_000155435.1 Clostridiales bacterium 1_7_47FAA
GAGGGCTTTGCTGCTCCCCCTCATCCCCACCATGATCCAGCAAAGCTGCCCTCCTGCCCTTCATCGTGGTGTCTGAATCACAGCAGACGGTGCCAACAGGCGGTTTCTGAGTGCACAGTATTGTCCCACCTCTGCTACTGAAAATCAAGACGAGGTTGCAATGAGTCGGTTACCAGGATGAGTTCAGTGACCACTGTTTTTGAGAGTTAATAACTCGTTGCAAGAATGGATACACATGAGAGTTTCTTTACAAGGTTGGATGTGTCTCCGCGGCCGCGACCAGATCTTTCCTATGGCAATTGGCACAGAACCTTACATCAGTTCTTTAGCTTTCAAAATGCTTTCAAAGATTAAGAGGTAAAATTTTAAGAATTAAAAGGTACATTTTAATTTCTATTTCATAAATGTTTCAAGTCTGAAAAAATGAAGGACGTATTGTAATAGTCATGAGCTTCACTGTTCTGAGATGAACCTTTGGGGAGATGAAACTTCATGGGGTTTGTGCGCTATACTTTATATATGCATAATGGTTATGATATAGAGTAGGGACTTTAAAAAAGTGGATCCTATCCTTTGAACACTGGAGTCTGTCGTACTAGACTCCAACAGTGATCTATAAGTAGTTAAGGAACTCCAAGGATTTCCCCCACCAACCCCACTTTTTTTCTTTTTAGCACCCTCTGTAACAAACTGAGAACAGTCATCCTCCTGCTTCTCACTTGCTTATAAAATACCTACCTTGTGTGGCGTG
>DS990293.1 GCA_000155435.1 Clostridiales bacterium 1_7_47FAA
CCGCAGAATTTAACCATGCCCTAGAATGATATACTGAAGGTTATCTTGCATAAAATAATTTCATAATATCTAATAAGCATAATTACCACTGTAAAGGAAAACAGTAAAGAAGATGACCTAGTCTGAATACAAAAACTTCCCAGAAAAAATTTATTTGAGCCTCATGAATGAACATGAACATGAGTTGAGTAGATCAGGAGCTAAAAGTAGAAATCTCTTCACATAAAAACAAGGGCACATGAAAAGGAGCCAGGTGTAGGGGAAGCATGAGACCTTAATGTAAGCAAAGATGCTGCACTTCAGGGAGCAAAGGCAAGAGACTTCTTCGGGAAAGATGAAATCATTAAGATATAAGAGTAATAGGAAAAAATACAAGGTCATGAGATGTCTGTGTTCTGAGAAAGACAAGTGTTCCCAAAATAAAATATTAAATATTTGTCAAAATAAAGCAAGGGTACAGACAATGAAATCAGGGTGTGGGTGGGGAGAAGCAGATGAAATGAGCCCAATGGATTTGCTCTTTCAGTCATCCAGAAAAGGGTCATTGAACTTCACTCTAGAGAACTGGGTTGAAAAGACATCAAGAAGCTGGGTGACATCAGGGAATATCATCTCTAAAATTCAAAATGAGCAAGGAATACAGGTCTAGGATGATAATAGAATTATGTTAAATACTTTTTAAATGAGACATGGGATAATTCTGAGGGGATCTCCTTCATGTTAGAAAAGATACAGGGGTTAAATAATTTTCTTGAAA
>DS990292.1 GCA_000155435.1 Clostridiales bacterium 1_7_47FAA
CAGGAAACAGCTATGACCGCGGCCGCAGGTCTTGCCAGCCAATAATGCCCCTTTTCTAAGGGACACGTATAACAATGTGATATTTGCAAGCATTGATGGTTCTCAGGCTCTTTGAACCAAGGACCCTTTGTTTATCATGAATACCTAGTGTATCTAGAGTTGGGTAGCTTTAAGTTTGTGTTCTCTCAGACAAGTTTTTCGGATTAAAGAGAGATAAGCTTGAGTTATTTTAAAGTTATGGTTCAACATACTAGAAAATTTTTAAAAAATCTCTAGGGATTTCAAGGCTTGGTGAACTTTCTTGAGTTCTGGGCCATGTATGAAAGCTGTACCCCATAGAGTATTATTTTATCTTTTGTTTTAGAAGGTGTCTTTTGAGGGGGAAATACCAATATACCAATTGAAATTATTGGTTGAGAAAGTCAAGACTATAATTTTTAAACAATTCTCCTAAAATTATCTGATTGGGCTAACATGGCTAAGAATCATCTAAATTATGATAGATAGAGAGAGAAGACTCCAATTCATATTAAGGTTGAAGTTTGCTATTTAAAGATCTTAACCTGATGTTATGCTATTCAGACTACTAAATCAGATTGATAATATGCTGTTCAATGTACGAAATCACATTGCCGACATATTAACAAACAAAAAGAGAAGCTAGGCAGGCACAAATCAGAGGTAGGCACAGCAAAGACACATGAAACTGGTCTAACAAGAATTTTGGTTAAACCAAAACTATAAAGCAACATGTAAATACCTTAAAGCAGTTTTT
>DS990291.1 GCA_000155435.1 Clostridiales bacterium 1_7_47FAA
CCGCGTTTGTCAGCCTCAGTCAGCTGAGCTGCACCAGTGGCCACACAAGAACTCCTTCTCAGGAGCCTCTCTCACTTTTCCCTGCAGCACACCCAGTGGCAGTGCTCCTTGTAGTGATGTAGAACCTTACCAACTGTTTTGAGAAAAGGACTATAAATCTGGGATTTAATTTAATTGCCTTGTCTGTTTGACTGAAACTCTTCTGTGTTTAATTCCAAGTTAAATTCCTGTCTGCGTTGTGAGGCACTATCAGAGGAGAGGTCACAAATGTGAGCCTGCAGCCACTCGTGGTTCCGTCTAGAACTCTTCCGACAGAGCAGTTAGCTTACTTAATATCACTGAACTTAGTTTGCTTATCTGGAAGACTTGGGGTAAAACTCTGTGGTAAAGAATGAGGGTTAATAAGTAATTGACTCTGTTCCTATCCCTCATCTTCATGAGGAAATGTCAGAATAACTCATGGAGCCTGTGCTGTATTCAAGTCTCTGGAGTATCTGGTGAAGCGGCCGCTTCTAGTGTGGGAGCATGGGCAGCGTGCTGCGCCTTTACCAGTTTTCATAGAGAATGCCAAAGAACCGCTGCATCCTCTCCAGAGTGGTTCTATAGACAGGGTGGTCGTTGAATTCCAAGAGAGGCTGAGGTAATCCTACAAACAAAACATGGGTTGAGAACACGCTTTTCTCAAAGAGCCAACACCCATGAGCAGGCAGATATGTCTGTGAACACGTGTACTATACCACAAAGCAGGTGGTCATATATTCTAGTCGGTAGAGTACTAAAACCATT
>DS990290.1 GCA_000155435.1 Clostridiales bacterium 1_7_47FAA
GTCCTTCGATGTGGAGACGCACCCTGAAGCCCAGTGCCCCTATGACTCCCTCAAGGTCTGGCTCTTGCATCCTTGTCACAGCTCTTTTCCCTCCCCCATCTTTCAACACTGCGCCTATGGCTGTTCTCCAGTGAATCTTAATCAACCTTTCTTTGCGGGGCTGGGGGTAGGTCTAAGCCAGGCTGTGGCTTCAGCATTAAGACATCCCACCTTTTGTTCCCAGCCTGCCCAAGCCAGTTCAAGTTACTTTGCTTCCATCTAACTGGGGCTAGAACCCTGCAGCAGGTCCCTGGGGTTCTTTATTCAGATTCAAACAGACAAGGGGGAACACGGCCCATTTTGTGGGAAGACGCTGCCTCCCAGGATTGAAACTGACAGCCACAAGGTGACCATCACCTTTGCCACTGACGAGTCGGGGAACCACACAGGCTGGAAGATACACTACACAAGCACAGGTGAGCGAATGGCCTGCCCCCAGATGCAGGCAGCAAAAGAAAGTGTCCCTTATGCAGCATCAGCAAGCTACAAAGCATTGGACTCCTCTATCGCAGGCCAGGGAAGGGAGCCCTGCTTGAGGACGGTGGTCTGTCAAGTGATGGCCCTTGATCAGAAAACAGCAACAGACAGACTACCCTTCCCCCTCGCACCCCATACTCAGCCAGCCATTTACCTAAGCAACCCCCTCTTTGCTCAACTCTGGTGTTCTGAGTTAGGGTCTATCTTTTGTTCTATAGCGGTAGCTGGCCTTAAGCTCTGATCGCCCTGCCTCAGCACAGGTCCATGCTCGCGG
>DS990289.1 GCA_000155435.1 Clostridiales bacterium 1_7_47FAA
TGGAGATACTGCCGGAAGAATTGACCATCACACTGGTTGGGGACCATTATCCAAGACGTCTGGTCCGGCACCTAAAGAGACGGTATGGGGTAAGGATCAGGAATGTCACAAAGGGCATCTATTACATAGAGGACTTTATCTTCCCTGTGCAGCTGCTGGTAACAGAACAGTTGTCAAAAGAAGAATACGCCTGGCTTGGCAGGCTCCGGAAGGGGCTGGACCTCAAGCTGGACATAGAGCCGCTGGCCAGGGAATATAAGGGCAAGAAGAACGACCCGCTCTATCAGGCGGTGATGGACGTCATAGTCAGGGCCAATCAGAAACAATATGAGGAGGGCAGGAGAATGTGCGAGGCATTAAAGGAATTGTTTGCAGATGAACTAGCAGAACGGGAAGAGAAGGGGATTGAGAAAGGCATTGAAAAGGGCATACAGGCCCTGATAGAGACATGCAGGGAACTGCATCTGTCACACGGACAATGTCTTGACAAATTAATTGAAAAGTTTCAGTTAACTGAAGCCGACGCCGGGATATATTTGAATACATACTGGAAATAACTCTCCTATTGATTTAAAAAATTTATTAGTTATTGTACCACATAATCAAATTGAGAATGGGGTTTAGTTGGGTTGCAGGCATAATCTGCCGTTTGTGCTATACTCACCGTATGCACTATACTCAATCAAGAATATAGTAAGAATTTCAAATCTTGTGGATTTCTTCCACAAAATGATTCACTGCCCCAATGGCAGTCTTATGTGCTTATGCACGGCAATGGCCGGTTCGGCCGCAGATTCACGGAAATCAGAGCATTGG
>DS990288.1 GCA_000155435.1 Clostridiales bacterium 1_7_47FAA
GCCATGGCGAAATGAGAGTTCATCTTATTTTCCTCTGGAGTGAATCTGTACATCCTGTGACTTGACAAACACAGCTACATCCTGGGCACACAGCCAATAAGAGGGTGTGATGAGTGCGGGGTGAAGCTGGAGCTGGGACAGCACCATTACCATCGGCAGTGTGGTGGCAAGGACTTATATAAGCTTCCCCTCCTTGGCTACTTTCTCTACATGTCTTCAGGAGCTCCTTCAAGGTGCTTTCTCTGGAACTTAGCCATCATGTTACACTTGTATTTGTAAGAGTCCTGAGACATCTACCTATCTGGGAAGACATGGGCAAAGACAGCAACTATTTCTATTTCAGTTCTTGTCATCTAGGGCTATATGTAGTGAGTATACGTCTGAGGAAGGCACATGTAAATGAAAGAGCCAAGCAAAGGACCAGGCATGCATGTACTATGTCTCTTACAACTATCTGCCAATTACACAAGTCACTCCTCCCTTAGAGAGACATGAATGGAAGAATTCTGAGGGGAATTCAAGTTCTCTCCTCAAAATACCTGATTTATGTCCTAAACTCATATAATATGAGCAGTTCTGAGGGAAGGAATATAAAATTCCGCAAGATTCCTGAGTCAGTACAGGAACTATTATGCAGGCTCCATAGCTTTAAGTAGTCCTCATATGTTAGTTAGCAGGTGATACTTATTTCTCTGTGTACATCAGTTAGGTTACTCTTACCACCATAATTCAGCTTGCAAGCAAAGCAACTGGAGCCTTGTAATAAGGAGTCATAGGCTTTGTAATAAGGAGTAGAGTGGCTCATTGGGGTAAAAAA
>DS990287.1 GCA_000155435.1 Clostridiales bacterium 1_7_47FAA
GCGATTTTGTTTGCAACTTCCTCTAATTTCTGCTAACAAATGTTTGCAAGTTCCTTTGGTAAAAATCGAACCTCTGACTTACCGCCTTTCTTAGCAAAAGGCCAAATCTCGTTAGCAAATGTTAGCAAACCAAGGTTTTTTGCAAAAAAGCCACAAAAGCCGCAGAAATAAGAAAAGCCGAAAACCCTGATAAATCAAAGGTTTTCGGCGTGTTTGCTGGCGTCCCTGGCGGGATTCGAACCCACGGCCTTTCGCTTAGGAGGCGAACGCTCTATCCTGCTGAGCTACAGAGACTTATATTAAATTGAGACTGGCAACGATCACTTTTCCCCGTAAGGCAGCTGGTAGAGCACAACCTTAGGAGGCGGACGCTCTATCCTGCTGAGCTACAGAAACATATGCATCACATGCATTTTACTGCGGGCCGTAATTCATACGGTCCGCAATATATAATAACCTATATTTGAAAAAAAATCAAGCCTCAAATTTCACAGTTCCCTGCATCCACACCTGTCCTTTGAAACGGCGGCCTGTTTTAGGCTCTCCTAAAAGGTCCTGTTTGTTGATTATCACGTGGAAAACCATGTCGTTGCAGTCCAGGGTCAGGTTGTAAATCTCCTCGCCTGTAATCCTGTTTTTGTTCAGGGCGATCGCTGTTATCTCCCCAATGACCGAATACTGGTCGCACTCAACGCCGCAGGGCATGAAGCAGGTTTCTATGATGGAATACACATCCTCGTGCGCAATGCGCCTGGACACCATGGAATAAAGGTCAATGTCTTCAATGGTCAGCGTCTCGATGGCGTCCTCGTCCCCGCGCTTGGCTGCTTCCAGGAGATTGCTGCGCTTGCGGGCAGCCTGTTGGAA
>DS990286.1 GCA_000155435.1 Clostridiales bacterium 1_7_47FAA
TGTTTGAAAATTAAAAGTTGCACAAAACATATGTTTCACTGCCCTTTTTCATGTTAAAATAAAAGAAAAAGGGGTGTTCGTTATGTTGAAGCGATATGAACTGACTGACCAGGAATGGAATCAAATTGCTCCTTTATTACCTCCTGAAAAATCGAACCGGCCTGGCCGTCCTTCTAAGGATAACCGCACGATGCTCAATGCTATGGTATGGATTGCACGCAGTGGCGCTCCCTGGCGGGATCTCCCGGAGCGTTACGGCCCTTGGGAGACGGTCTATAGCCGATTCCGTAAATGGATTGAGGATGGCTTTCTGGACAATATTTTCCATGTACTCAGTCTTGAGGCCGAATTAGAGGAGCTTAGTATGGACGCCTCCATTGTAAAAGCCCATCAGCATAGTGCCGGAGCCAAAAAAGGGGGCCAGTCAAATCTGATTGGCCATAGCCGGGGCGGGGCCAGCACAAAAATCCATGCAATCGTAGATGCTTATGGATACCCAGTCTATCTACGGTTGAGCGAGGGGCAGAGGAACGATATCAATATGGCAATCCCACTGTTGGAACAAATCAGCCTGAATGGTAGCCAGGTCCTGGCTGATAGAGGATATGACAGTAATCAGCTGATTGATTATATTTATGACCACGGTGGGGAACCTACCATACCCTCCAGAAAAGGTGCCCGGTTCGAGCGTCACTGTGACTGGTGGCTTTATAAGGAAAGACATTTAGTAGAATGTTTTTTCCTAAAACTGAAGGCCTACCGAAGAATCGCGACACGTTATGATAAACTGGCCAGTACCTATCTGGGGTTCATATGCATTGCTTCAATCTTAATTTGGTTAAAATGACTAAGGATATATAATTTTCAAACAC
>DS990285.1 GCA_000155435.1 Clostridiales bacterium 1_7_47FAA
GAAGAGAATGGTAGGGGGAGAGGGAGAAGAGAGCAGAATACCAGGACTTGCTCTGTGGGTGAGAATTCTGGTGGGATGATGGTTTTAGCGTAGATGGTCCTGGGATGGGAGATTGGGGTAAGGGTACATCTGTGTCAACTATGGCGTGGAACCTTCCCAGGACCAACCACCAGAGGGCAGCAAAGACCAATTTGCGGATTGTTTCCTGACTGCTTATTTGCTTTGCTTTGGGTGTCAGAAGTGGCTGGAATTTTGCCGTTGTCAGCGGTTTATTCGGCTTCTTATCAACCACAAGTGCTGACTTTAAAAGGGCAATGGTCACTGTGAGAGTGGGGGAGCCTCAGCTGTGTGATTGCTGGGCTCAAGATCAAGCTTGTAAATAAGCTATGGTTATTTTGATGACTCCAGGGCATAGCGGCCGCCAATACCATTGCACTCAGCTTTATGTGTGTTCCAAAGCTTCGAACTCAGGTCTAAATACCCGTGTGAAAACGCTCTCCCCTGAGCCACGACCCCAGTGCTCTTGGCTCTATTTAAAGAGACCTGTACCAGCGAGATTGCTTAGTGGGAAAGGTGTCTGCTACCAAGCTTGATGACCCGAGTCCTATCCTCTGGAACCCACGTGGTGGAAAAAGAAAACTAACTCCCATGAGTGTTCTTTGATCTCTACACCTATGCTTTGGCATGTACACTGCCCCTCCTAATTGATCAACCAATCAACCATCAATCAATCAATCAACCAACCAACCAACCAACCAACCAAGCAAAACACACTACATTTGTTTTTTGAAAGATAAAGAGTCCTTATCTTCTGTAGGAAAGGACTAAGACATTTATAGCTAAAAATCCTGTAATGCTGGAGAATATTAGGATGTAACATGTTTGGCCCTGAACTGACGC
>DS990284.1 GCA_000155435.1 Clostridiales bacterium 1_7_47FAA
CCGCGCCAAGCTCATGCACTATGTATCCTTACCTGGCCTGTATGCTGGTCGCTCCCATCCCATAATCCAACCATCCTTGGATGCCATTGCCTACAAGAAGCTCAGAGTCCATGTGCTGCATTGGACTAATTACCCCATCTCTTGCCAGACTCTTGCATTTTCTCCACTGAATTAACTACTTCACTGCCTCCCCAATATCATACCTTAGGGGCACTCTATCTCTGATGAAGTTGCTTTCCAGGTGTTGATGAACCGAGTAATGAGTCATATAAAATCTCCTCATTGCCATCCTCTCCTCTCTGTCCCTCACTGCCCTCTGTCCCTGGCTGCCCTGCCTCTGGTGATGCTCCCACCATGCTGCCATTCATTCTAGAACCATCTCCTAGTGGGATCTTTGCAATTGTAATTCCTTTCCACATTAGCACTCACTTCACCCATCAAAGTGACCTTTATAAACAAAAGACCACTGCTTTAGCCCAGCGGCCGCAGTGGAGTTGATTGGAGCGAGCGGGGACAACCAGCGCCAGCAGAGGTCCTAAAATTCAATTCCCAACAACCACATGAAGGCTCACAACCATCTGTACAGCTACAGTATACTTATTTTATGTATGTGAGTACACCATTGCTCTCTTCAGACACACCAGAAGAGGCATCAGATCCCATTACAGATGGTTGTGAGCCACTATGTGGTTGCCGGGAATTGAACTTGGGACCTCTGGAAGAGCAGTCGGTTCTCTTAACTGCTGAGCCATCTCTCCAGCCTGATTCTAGTCTTCTATGACTTGATTGTCCCAAGCTCTAGGTAAAATGAAGCTCAACCGCCAGGCCCCTGTGGCAGCAGAGATTTGTGCTTAGGTACCTGCATCCTCCCCAAAAGCGTCTGCCCAGATTCTCAGAAGGCAGTTTGCTGACGCTAA
>DS990283.1 GCA_000155435.1 Clostridiales bacterium 1_7_47FAA
GTGGAAAGGGAGGCTTAGAAACTGTCACATGCAGAGCAGACACTGAGTAAATGGAAGGGGGACCTAGAAACCACATACTCAGAAATCTCAAGGTTTCAAGGACCTCACTGGGAACCTTCAAGATCAATAGAAGTAACTAACAAATGGAGTTGGGGCCTAGGAATCTACCCTACCTAAAGACAGAGAAGGAAGCCTAGAACATACCATGCCCTGAAGTCTCAGGTGCCCGCTCTTGGAAACCATTGTAACATGGAAAGCATTTGGCAGGCGGGCAGGTGGGTGTAAGCATCCTTCTAAGACAGCCAGCCTGGGTTCTCTTTAAAAGCTGGCATCATGGCTTCCCTCCTCCCTTCCTGAGCACCACTGGTGAGGGTGTGGCCAGCATTAGCTTCCAACCTTGTCTTGCCTGTTTGTGGTCCTGGAGTCAGTGATGGATACAGCCGTGGTCGTCCTCACCCTGCACGAGTCCACCTCTGTGCGGCCGCCTGTGGAGAGCTTTGGTGGTTCTTATTGTCATTGTCATATAAATTGTAAACCTTTAGCTCTCAGGAGAATGCACTCTAACTCTACTGTGTAGAGGATTCTCAACTTGGATTTCTACCATCGGTGTGTTTATAAAGCAGTTATTAAAGCAAGAGGTTTTCTACTTAAGTGGCCATGATTAATTTTCATGCTGGCCTAAGGCAACAAGAGCAACTGTTAAGAAAACAAATTTATGTGGCTGGGTCTCCAGGTGCAGGTGGCAAGCTGAAGGAAATAGAGTGGTGACAACACTTTCAGGGGGTTAAATGACACTTTCACAGGGGTCACGTATCAGATATCCTGCATATCAGATATTTACATTACAATTCATAAAAGTAGCAACATTACAGGTATGAAGTAGAAACCAAAATAATTTTATGATTGGGGTCACCACACCGTGAGGAACTGTATTAAAGGATCCTGGC
>DS990282.1 GCA_000155435.1 Clostridiales bacterium 1_7_47FAA
GCCCATTACTTTGGCCGTTTGCACTTGCCCATCTTAATAGTCCTCGTTTTCCTTCCAGAACTGGGAAGTGAACATGGGGCCTTGCACATGCCGTCCTAGACAAGTGAGCTCTATCTCCAGCCCCATTTCCCCTTTCTTTTACAGTTTTTTTGAGTTATACTCCTGTTTAGTCTTTAGTTAGTTTATAGGGAAGCAAGTGAGCTTGCCAGGTTCTTTATACCTTTTATGACACTCTGTCTCCCTAGAGAGGAAAAGCATTGATCAGCAACAGGATCAGAGTCCCATTGGAAGAAAAAACCCCTAACTTTGTATTAGAAATGTCATATTCCCCTTGAGCAGTCAACATGATTCCATCCGTTAGAAAAAAAATAGTAGAGCCCTCCTGATGCCCCAGGCAGCACTAATGTGTCAGTGGCTTAAAAAACGATTCCAGCGTCTGCATGCCATGGGGCCTAAGGCGCTTACTACTGGAAGCCGAGCGGCCGCGCAGTGGACTATGTTATCGGTCACTTGATCCAAGAGAAGAACAGAGTAAAGACACGGATATTTCTGCATGTTTTGAGTGAGCTTAAAGAGTTAGACCCCAAGTTGGCTCCCTGGATCCAGAGACTGAATAGTTTTGGTAGGTTCCTTTAAGTTCTAGAGCAGTCGTGTTTGGAAGGAAGGGCAAATACAGGCATCTGAGCCCTTTTTACTTTGCTGTTTTATTCTTTGTGATGGCTTAAATGCATCACTACGTTTTTGTATGGTTAAAGATCTCTTTCTACACAGGTGGTTTTTAGGCTATGCTAGGATAGATTATAATTAGGTTACACTATAGATAGGTTATAAGACACGTTCAAAAGATGAAAACACAGGAAAGGTCAGTCTGTAAGAAGTTGAGACCTAACTGTGCTGAGCTACCTGTGTGTGTGTAAACTATGTCAGAAGTAGCTGTACACTTGTGCTGTCTGCTCTAAGTGCATTGGCTGCGG
>DS990281.1 GCA_000155435.1 Clostridiales bacterium 1_7_47FAA
CGCGGCCGCAAGTGGGATGAGGGACATGATGAAAGTCATTCCAGGGGTGAACAGGAGTGGGCAGGTTCTCCCCAGACCCATACCTCAGAGTAACCTGTTTCTACTGCCCCTATGACCTCCAGTCAGAGGGGGGGTATATGACATGGGGTGGGGAAGCTGTAACTTTAAGGGGAGCCACAGACTGCAAGTCACACTGTGAAAGCAGCCAGATGAGCCCTGCAGGACAGGGGAGATCCCCTGAGTTTTCTCAAGGCCTCTTCAGGTGTCCCACGTACCACAGAGAACCTCTTCCCTAGCCTTTTCCTGCTCTACCTAATAAACTCCTCATTCTTCAAAGCCCAGCCCATCTTTTGTAAGAGTGTCCCTGTGTAATTGAAACCCGTGAGTCCCTCCCTTCCTGCTCTAAAGACACCTCTAAGGTTATCAGACACACTCATCTGCCTCCTGTGTCAGGGTCCCGACCTGGCACTGTGTGTAGGCGGCCGCCACCTGCTTGTGCCTTTGATATTAGCTAATTGGCAGATCCTCACCCATCCACACAGATGTTTCCCTGAGCTCTCAAAGATCACACCAAATTACACAGTGAGGGAGGAAATGGATAATGGGAAGCATTCCTTGTCGAAGTCATTAAGGCAGCTTTGCAGACCAAGACTGGTTTTACCCCCATTGCGCATGAGACCCCCTCCAGGCGTGACACAAGACGCAGGCACCATTCTGCTGTTGGTTGAACCCTCATGCAAGGGCCTCAGTTCTCTGTAGTCAGAATCTGAGGGAAGGAAACAGCCTGTCTTCCTAACACAGTTGACAACTTAGCATGATGGAATCTAGATTCCACCCTCAATAGCTGCTCATAGAGTGAAACCAAGCGCATGAGGGAGATGTGGGGTTTTCTTAGATGTTAGTGTGTAAAGGGTTTTGTTTTGTTTTTGTAGCTTGTCTTTTAAATCCCTAGAAGACAGAACTAGCTGAGCGGCCGC
>DS990280.1 GCA_000155435.1 Clostridiales bacterium 1_7_47FAA
CCGCCCCTTCCTCTACTATTCCTGACCCATGGAGCTCGAAATATGACTTGGCCTGCTTGGCATGGACACACTGATGAGACATGGCCAATTAGCTTAGTCCACACCTTTATCTGATAAAAGGCTTAGGAAGGGGCCAGCGATTCAGACACAAAGCAGAATGGTTGTTGGATCAGGGGAAAGAGAAACACCTTCTATGAAGGTTCCTGGACAGCAATGCTGGGATCCCACAGAGGACAGGCTACCTAAGATTGCCCAGAATAACAAGAGAAAGAACTAAGCCAGAGCCCCCTGTGTCTTAGGCCCAGCTTTGTCTGGTCACATATGTGGACCTGCAGCTTTCAGGTCGCTAACAGTGCTTAAGAATCTTAGGAAGAACTCCGGTAATTAGTGTGACTTGAGTCTGTTGTTCCTGGGTACATCAGTTTTTGTGGGAGACCTGTGTTGGGGGAGTGAATGGCAAGGTAAGATCCAGGCTTCTCAGTTCATGTCTATAATCTTAGTTATAGCCTGTCACACCCTGCGGCCGCCTTCAAGCCAAGAGTGAGTGCTGGATTTGCCCAAGGAGACAGCCCAAGCTGTCTCTGCATAGCCCTCCCTGTACTGTCACCAGGGTCCTTTCTCTCTGCCTTTCCAAACACAAAGTAGGGACTAGCAGTTCTTGCCCTCAGGAAGGCATCAGATAGGTGTGTGTTCCTTGCTAAGACACAAGACAAAGTCTAGAGACGGGCTGGTCTTCCTCTCCCCACCCCCACCTAGTGTGGGGCCTGAGAGGCCCTCCCCTTCCTTTCATAACTGCTAGTTCACTTACTGAAGGGAAGAAATTACTTTTCCCTCTTTATTTCTAAAGAAGTAAAGAAAATTTTAAATAGAATATTTTCAGTTTTTTGCTCTGGAGAGTAGAAAGATGGTGAGTTCACCCATGGTTCCTAGCCATACATAGGGCAGCCCCACAGCAATACCAGCAGCCCTGTTCTGGTTCTTTGTAAAGGCCACAGCAAAGCAGC
>DS990279.1 GCA_000155435.1 Clostridiales bacterium 1_7_47FAA
CCGCGTGACTGCCAGTTGGCTCAGGGCCAAGAGGCCAGACTTGCAGGTCAATGGCCATTTCTCATTAATAGATTGGCTTGGACAGTGCTGAGCAGAACAGCAGCAAGCTGAGGCCACTGTCATTCATCCATGGGGAATGGGAGCATGGCTCTCATCTACCAAGCATCACAGAAACTCTTCCACCTTCTCCCAGGGCAAGGTCTCAAAGAGACTGCTTACATATGGCAGAATTTGGACATAAAACAACAGAAGTTGGATGGGCACTTAGGATAAAAGGGCCAAGGAAGTAACACCCTAACCCTGACTTGTCCCAAGACCAAGGACAAGGGACAAGGGAAAGAATACCTCCAATCCATGAAAAAACCCACCAATCCCTGAGCTTGCCCCAAGATCAGGTCACAGAATACCACCAAATCCCAGGCCACCCTAGAAACTCTGCCCTTCACCCCCTCATCTCTATATAAACCCTGCCTTCTGCTCAGTTCCTTCCTGCTTCTTGCCAGAGCAGAGGTAGCCATCCTCTTTTGTCATTCCTCTTGTTTAAGCGGCCGCGCAAGTTGAACAGTGGCCTTTTCTGGAGCATGTTCCTGTCTCAGAAGGGAAGTACGATGGCCAGTCCCTGAAGGGATGGAGCTGCTGCTTAGACACGGTTCACGCCATGTGAGCTCACTTTTGCTTTCACAAAGCAAAGCACACTCAGTGTATATTCTTTGTATGAGAACTTCAGGGCTTACTGAAGGAGGCTATATCATATTTTAACAAGTCTTTGGGAATATAATGGAGTACATGTATATGTTTATCTACTGAAAACATAAGCTTTTTCTTTTTAATCAAAAAGGATTTTCTACAAGGAATCTGTCTCACTCCCGATTGTGAGGGAATCATTTCTAAGATTATCATCTACAGCAGTGGAGGTCAAGTTAAATGTGAAGTAAGTGTCTGGTAAAGATTATTTTATAAAACTGACAAGACATGGCTTAAGTGTGTGGACTTAATGTTGTGTGGGTCCTGTCTTTGAGAATGCAA
>DS990278.1 GCA_000155435.1 Clostridiales bacterium 1_7_47FAA
CCTTTTATACAAAGTCAACACAATCAAGAATGTTACTGGCCCTTGCAGCCCTACATATCGTAAAATAAGCGGCCTCTCGACTTCCCAAGTCCTCTGTTGGAGTTACTTTTCTGCTATTATGGTTTAATTTTCTGGTTAGTTGAGGCACAATGATCTGTTCTTTCATATAAACAGAACATGTGTCTGGGCTGGAACTGCGGCCGCATCAGGAGAGACGCTGTGCCCCTCCCTTAATGCACGACACTGAGCTACAGCGATGTCTTCAACTCTCCGCGCTTCCTGACTAGATCAGACGCGACTCTCCCACCTCCTGCATTTAGAGAGGGGAGGAAAAGTCACGTTTACAGATATGGCCTCCATAGTCTGGATGGAGCTATGTAGGGAGTTTGCATGTCTATGAGTGAGTTAGCTTTTCAGCATTGTGATTAAAATGCCTGAGGTTATTAACTTATTAAGGAAATGTTTATTTTGGCTCATGGTTTCAAAGGCCATGGCCATTGGTACTGTTGCTTTGAATATTTGATGGAAAAACAGATTAGAGGAACCGCAGGGCAATAGAACAGTAATTACACATTATTACATCAAGGTTTGATATTAAGTTACTAATAATGTCATGAGAACGTGTTGCAACCACTCTTCAATGTACATCTTTCTTTCGCTTGACCTTAAGATGTGGGGACCAGGATGACTTAATTCTCTGACTAACAGCTTATGGTGGTTTTTTTTCCATTGTGAATTAAACCTGCCCTCTTTCTCTCTCTGTCTCTCTCTGTGTGTATGTGTTTCTGTGCATATACATGTGCTGTGGTAGCCAGGTGGACTCCTTGTGGGAGTTAGTTCTCTCCTTCAATTCCATGGGACACAGGGATTGAATTCAGGTCATTAGTAAGTCCCTGCTAAGCCATCTAACCAGACTTCAGGGCTCCCCATGTCCACTCAAAACCATCCACTTCCTTCTAAGAGGGCGGCCGCCGTACTTTGAAAGCTTTGGACACAATAGAACACAGAATCTTCTTTTTAGGCACAAACGGGCCCAATAACGGAGTAGCAGCTTCTGAAAGAAGCTTATG
>DS990277.1 GCA_000155435.1 Clostridiales bacterium 1_7_47FAA
ATGGGAAAGATGATTGGAATTGTTAACAAGAAAGACGTTGTTGTGGATTTTCTTGTGTGGGGGTGTGATAAGGCCGCCACTGTAACCACTCTTTCATATTTATTGGTAAAAAAGGTTTTAAGGTAGCCCTTATTGATTTTGACGGTCAAAGGCACAGCACCCTGCTTTCCGGGGTGCTGCAGCCGGAACAGTTGGCTTTTTATATAGGCAGCTTGCTGCGGGCAGCTATGATTGGAGTAGTAGCTATAAAGACAAGAATTGGACCTATTCAATGGATGATGCAATCACAGGAATGCAGGCCTGTTTCCAAATGTTATCAAAAGAGGTTGTGGACAAGTATCATGTTTCATTGAAGCGGATTGGTGTTATTGGTATTTCTGGCATGATGCACGGGTATCTGCCATATGATTAGTACGGTGGACAATTAGTTGAATCTAGAACATGGCAAAATATGACTACGGAAATAGCGGCAGATAAGTTGACAAACATACTGGGGTTAATTTTCCACAACGCTGGGGCGCTTGTCATCTTTATCAGGCGGTTTTGGATAGGGAAGTACATGCTAAGGATATTGTATTTCTTACTACTTTATCAGGATATATCCACTACCGTCTGACTGGAAAGCATGTTCTGGGAGTAGGCGAAGCCTTTGGAATGTCTCCACTTGATTATAGGAATTAAGATCATGATACAGCCATGATTCAAAGATTTGATGAATTGATTTCCAATGAGGTTAAAGTACCTTGGAGTATCAGGAATCTTCTTCCTGAAGTTTTGGTGGACGGAACTATGATGGAAGATGGAGCCTTGCTTCTTGAGCCAAGTGGAATCCTGCTACCAAGAATACTATTTTCACCACCAGAGGGAGATGCTGGAACCGGTATGGTTCCAACAAATGCAGTTGCGGTTAGGTTCGGCAATGTCTCGGCAGGAACCTCGATTTTTTTAATGGCAGTTTTAGAAAAGCCTCTAAAACAGGCATATACGGAAATCGATATGGTTGCCACACCTGATGGCAAACCTGTTGCTATGATTCACTGTAATAATTGTACTCAGGACATGAATGCATGGATTTCCTTGTTATGTGAATTT
>DS990276.1 GCA_000155435.1 Clostridiales bacterium 1_7_47FAA
AATAGAGTAGAGAAATAACAGCGAGTGTTATTTCCCTCTCATTGAACCGTACGTACGGGTCTCGTATACGGCTCTACAACCTATATTCCAACATTTCTTAGATAATAGTTTAAAGGATTGAGCAGTCCTGCTCCGTCCTTTATTCTTGTTTCCAGTACTTCCGGACTGATTATATAATTAACAACATTCATTCCGCTTCGTCTATACCAACCGAGCCTTGAGTTTGCTACCTTATATATGGCTTCATGGTCAAATCCACACTTATATTTCTGGTTTAAATAGCACAGATTTTTGTATATTCTCTTAGGCACTTTCCATTGTTTTAGAACAATCACCCTCATCTTGTGCCTTAGCCATGCTCCAAACTCTTCCATAAATTGTTTCATCATTCCGATTCTGAAATAATTAATCCACCCTCTCGCTATTTCATTCACTCGTTTTATTGTTTCAGCCAGCGGTCGTGCAATCGCTTTATTTCTTTTAAGGTATTCACTTAGCTTCTGTTTCAGTTTCTTTTTCTTTCCTGTTGTGGGTTTTACTTTCCATTCCCCTCCATGTTTGAGAAAAGTGAAGCCAAGATACTTACTTCTTGTTGGTCTGACTACTTTCGTTTTTGTAACATTAACTTTTAGGAACAGCTTTCTTTCTATCCATTCTGTTATGGATTTCATTACTCTGTTGGCTGCTTTTTCACTTTTAGTGAATACTATTGTGTCATCTGCGTACCTCGTAAACCGAAGTCCCCTTTGTTCCAGTTCCTTATCTAATTTATCAAGATATACGTTTGACAGCACAACAGACAGGGGACCACCTTGTGGCACTCCGCTTATTGCTGCTTTTTCCAGCCCTTTTTCCATTGCTCCTGCTTTCAGATATTTCCGAATCAGGTGCAATGTGGTACTGTCATTCACTTGCTCTCTAAGAATTTGAATTAATTTGTCATGATTTACTTTATCAAAGAATTGCTCTATATCTATGTCTATCACCCATTCATATCCCTCGTTCAGATACTCCAGTGCTTGTTTTATGGCATCATGACAACTTCTTCCAGGTCTGAAACCATAGCTAAATTCACTGAATATTTCTTCATAAATATCTATAATTGGCTGAGCAATCGCTTGTTGTATTACTCTATCTAAAACCGTTGGAATCCCCAATGGCCTCATTTTTCCATTATCTTTCGGAATATAAACTCTTCGTACTGGTTTGGGCATATAGGTTCGGTTTCTGATTGATTGAACAATTTCGTCTTTG
>DS990275.1 GCA_000155435.1 Clostridiales bacterium 1_7_47FAA
AAAGACGAAATCGTCCAATCAATCAGAAACCGAACCTATATGCCAAAACCAGTACGTAGAGTTTATATTCCAAAAGATAATGGAAAGCAAAGGCCACTAGGAATACCAACGGTCTTAGACAGAGTAATACAACAAGCTATTGCTCAGCCCATTATAGAGATTTACGAAGAAATATTCAGTGAGTATAGTTATGGTTTCAGACCACGGAGAAGTTGTCATGATGCCATAAAGCAAGCATTGGAATATCTGAACGAGGGATATGAATGGGTAATAGACATTGATATAGAGAAATTCTTTGATAAAGTAAACCACGACAAGTTGATTCAGATTCTTAGAGAACAAGTTAACGACAGCACCACATTGAACCTAATTCGGAAATATCTAAAAGCGGGAGTGATGGAGAATGGGCTGGAGCAAGCAACAATGACCGGAGTACCGCAAGGCGGCCCCTTGTCAGTCGTGCTATCCAATGTGTATCTTGACAAGTTAGATAAAGAACTGGAGCAGAGGGGGCTTCGTTTTGCAAGATATGCCGATGATACAATGGTATTTACCAAAAGTGAAATGGCAGCCAACAGAGTAATGAAATCCATTACAGATTGGATAGAAAGAAAACTGTTCCTCAAAGTGAATGCGACAAAAACCAAAGTAGTCAGACCGACAAGAAGTAAATATCTTGGTATCACATTTCTGAAAAAGGGTAGCGAATGGAAAGTAAAACCAACCACAGAAAAGAAAAAGAAGTTAAAGCAGAAAGTGAGTGAATACCTCAAAAGAAATAAGGCAATCGCCCGACCGCTTGCGGAAACAATCAAGCGAGTAAACGAGATTGCAAGAGGTTGGATTAACTATTTCAGAATCGGAATGATGAAAAGATTTATGGATGATTTCGGTCAATGGTTAAGGCATAAAATTCGAGTGATAGTGATGAGACAATGGAAAACGCCAAAGACTATTTATAGAAACCTATGCTATATGAACGGAAAATATAAATGTGGATTTGACCATGAATCAATCTATAAAGTTGCAAACTCAAGACTTGGATGGTACAGACAGAGTGGAATGAATGTAGTTAATTTTATCATTAGCCCAACGGTGCTTGAAACAAAAATAAAGGACGGAGCTGGTTTGCTCAATCCTTTAAATTATTATCTAAGATAAGTTGGAATATAAGTTGTAGAGCCGTATACGAGACCCGTACGTACGGTTCAACGAGAGGGAAATAATTCTTAGCAATTATTTCCCTACTCTATT
>DS990274.1 GCA_000155435.1 Clostridiales bacterium 1_7_47FAA
GGTTCTATACTGAATGTTGGGGTGTGCTGAAAAGCACACTTCCAACATTCTTTTGATTGTAATAAAATACATCTATAAGAAGCCTCCCAAACCCATTATTCCGACCAAAGTTTAATGTTATGGAGGTGACCCCTTATAGATGTACCCTAATTATACCAAGGCTTTCCTTAACTTGGAAGGTGTTTTTATTAAAAAAGTGGTTCAGGCAGACTCTTTCATTAAAATTTTCATCCAGTCCCAACCGGTAGAACAGACTTGCCCCTGCTGTGGGGCTAATACAAAACGGATTCATGATTACCGTTTACAAGAGGTCCAGGACATTCCCTTACTGGGAAAACAAGTTATCCTGCTCCTTCGCAAACGCCGCTACCTCTGCCCATACTGCCGCAAACGGTTCACGGAACCCTATTCGTTCCTCCCCAGATACCACCGCAGGACCCGCAGGCTGGCATTTTACATTGTCTCCCTGCTCCGGCAGACCTTTTCCTTAAAACAGATTGCAGAGCTTACCGGTGTTTCCGTCCAGACGGTCTGCCGCCTTCTGGACACGATTTGCTATTCTCCGCCTGACCAGCTTCCGCAAGCGCTTTCCATTGACGAATTCAAAGGCAATGCTTCTACCGGTAAATATCAGTGCATTCTGGTTGATCCGAAAAAGCGCAGGATCCTCGACATTCTCCCGGATCGGACCCAGAGCCATCTGGCTGATTATTGGCGGAACATTCCCAGGAAAGAACGCCTGAAGGTAAAGTTCTTCGTCTGCGATATGTGGCGCCCCTACACCGAACTTGCACAGACCTTCTTTCCAAACGCTACAATCATCGTGGATAAATATCATTTCATCCGGCAGGTGACATGGGCGATTGAAAATGTACGCAAACGACTGCAGCGGTCCATGCCGGTTTCTCTGCGGAAGTATTATAAACGCAGCCGGAAACTCATTCTGACCCGCTATAAAAAGCTGAAGGATGAGAACAAACAGGCCTGTGATTTAATGCTTCACTATAGCGAGGATCTACGTCTGGCACACCGGATGAAAGAGTGGTTCTATGATATCTGCCAGATGGAAGCGTATCGTCAGCAGCAGAAGGAATTTGATGACTGGATTACGAATGCACAGAGCTGTGGGATCAAGGAATTTGAAGCCTGTGCTAAGACCTACAGGGCCTGGCGAAAAGAAATCCTGAATGCCTTTAAATACGGGTTGACAAATGGTCCCACAGAAGGATTTAACAACAAGATAAAGGTATTAAAACGGAGTAGCTACGGAATCCGGAATTTCAAACGGTTCCGAACCCGGATACTTCACTGTACATCATAGGATAAAAAGGTCGGTAATGCGGAGGCTTATTTGGCATGCCCAAAATCAGTAAAACCTGGAACTAAACATAAAAAGG
>DS990273.1 GCA_000155435.1 Clostridiales bacterium 1_7_47FAA
AGACCGTTTCAAATTTTGTGTAAACTCAAAAAACTGATACAAGATATGTCATTGGTTACCAAAGGGCAAAGCCGTTTTTTCGGGCCTTGCCCTTTCTCTGTATTATAATGCTGTTTTTGGGCATGTCAAGAAAAACTGATTTGGCAGCCCGCTTCTGCTTATAATCAGGATAAACGCTCCTCGAAATATATTTCCAGCTGGGAGTGGATCTGGCCCCAGTCCTGGCGGTGCCCGATCCATTTCTTCGTGATGTCCATCATCGCCAGATATAGCATTTTTAACAGGCTGTCATCAGAAGGAAATACCGTCTTTGACTTTGTCACTTTCCGTAGCTGGCGATTGAACCCCTCTATCGTATTTGTCGTGTATATCAGGCGTCTCACCGCTTCTGGATATTTGAAGTATGTTGACAGATTTGCCCAATTCTCTCTCCAGGATTTCGATATCTTGGGGTACTTACCATCCCATTTCTCACTGAAATCTTCCAGGGCACCCAAGGCTGCATCCTCTGTCGGTGCAGTATATACCCGCTTTAAATCAGCCATTAGCGGCTTGATTTCTTTGTAGGATACGAATTTCGTTGTATTCCGGATCTGATGGATGATGCACTGCTGAATCTCTGTCTGGGGGTATACCGCTTCGATTGCCTGGGGGAATCCCGTCAGGCCGTCCACACATGCAATCAAGATATCATTTACTCCGCGGTTTTTCAATCCGTTTAGGATGGACAGCCAGAACTTTGCACTTTCATTTTGCCCCACATACATCCCCAGAACATCCTTCCTTCCATCCATGCCAATCCCTATGGCGATGTATACCGCCTGCTTTGCAATGCGTCCTTCGTTGCGTACATGGTAATGGATTGCATCCAGAAATACAACGGCGTATATCTCATCCAGAGGGCGTTCCTGCCACTCTTTTACGATGGGGAGTATCTTGTCTGTGATACGGCTTATGGTGCTGTCGGAAATGTCAATCCCGTAGAGTTCCCTCATGTGGCTCTCGATGTCATTCGTAGTCATCCCTTTTGCGTACATGGAGATGATCTTTTCCTCCATGTCCTGAGTGACCGTGTTTTGATATTTCTTGATGACCTGCGGTTCAAACTCCCCGGCTCTGTCTCTGGGGATATCAAGCCCCATATCGCCGTAGCTGGTATGCAGGGTCTTTTGGGAATGTCCGTTGCGGCTGTTGGCCGTATCCTTGTTGTGGTAATCGTATTTGGAATAGCCCAGTTCCTCGTCCAGCTCCTCGTCCAGAGCACCCTCCAGAATGACCGACATCATGTCCCTCATGATTGCATTCACATCGGTACCGTCTTTGATTTTCACATCATTCTGTTTTAAGCAGCCCTTCATGAGTTCCCGCATAGCAGCTTTCTGTGGTGTGTCGTTTTTTCTTGCCATAATAAAACCTCCAAACTGTGTGATTTTATCTTACATCAGTTTGGAGGTTTACACAATCTTTGGGATGGTCCC
>DS990272.1 GCA_000155435.1 Clostridiales bacterium 1_7_47FAA
TGAATCCGTGAAACTCACGGATTAATCATAGCAAGTCGCACAAAGTGTATTGTTCTCTTCGAAAGAAGTGTATATTGTGCGCTTGCCTGCTTTCAAATATCGTTTATTAAGCAGACGTTCATAAATTATCCGTCTCTTAATAAGCCACATAGTGGCTTCTGTTATTTATCCGTTATGCCAATGCAAATTTTTGAAACAGATCCATAAATACATACCGCCATGTGTTACTACATCCGAGCGCAAGGACTACTTTTCGGGCATGCGATGTTATATGTCCTGCAATCAAAATCAGATTGCTTATTACTGTTCTCAGACGGCGGCGTTTTACAACATGTTTTGTCTTTGGTGCTTTCTTGCTCTTTAATGATTCCTGCCCTATCATTCTTAAAATGTTGTATGCAATGATGGTTAACTCCAAAACAAGCTCATTTGTTTCAAATTTACCAGATGGAAGACGTTCTACATCCATATCAGTTTTGATTTCACTGTGATACTGTTCGCATTCACCATGTGCATGATATAAGGCAATTACTTCATCATCTGTGGCACCTAAATTTGTCCACCATGTGTTTGCTTCTATGTCGGCTGGCAAAAGAAACTGCCCATGTTTATCAATACTTCGTTCTATGATTTCATAGCCGATACGCATACACATTGTTTTATCGTTGTTTTCATCATCTGTGTAGGTAACATCCTTCCAAGAGGAACCAACATAGACTTCTTTTCCGTCACGAGGATTGCGAATATCTTTACAGCATTCTTTTGCAAGCGAAATCCAGTCATCTTTGCTTTCACCTCTGCGAAGATTTCGTTTCACAATAAACCAGGAGCCATCTTCAATTAAGATACCCAGGTTTTTCGCTGCATCATTCCCAGAATCGAGACGGATCAGCAGTGGTGCATCTGTCAACTGATGACATAATTGCAGAGTTTCTTTCAGAAATTCTGGTGTATGTTTCTGACAGTGCTGTTTTCCTTCACGCAGCTCACAGTTAACAAGAAAACCTTCTGTTCCAATATATGCCATCATTGGTGCATAGCCATCATAACCTTTATAGGTTCTGGAAACACCTTCTTTTGAAGTCTTGGAATTATCAAAAGGAGTTACGTCTATATCAACTGGAACATAGCCATTTTCAAGTGCCGTTGGTCGGATGTTATACGTTTTGAACATGTCAACATTGGCTTGCAGAATGGTATCTCGCAACGAAGAACCAATATCATCCATTCGTTGGCGAAGTGTTTCAGCCGATGGAATTGCATAAGCGATTCCAAGTGCCATTTTGTAATATTCAGGGTCATCCATCATTTCATGGACAGCTTCATATTCTGTTTTACCCTGACAGAGAAGACCAATATATGTCAATAGAATATCTCCATTTTTGATTTGTGGCTGAGAACGTTTTGCTGAAACAGACATACGGTTACATTTCTTTGCAAAGTCACGTTTGCCTAACATAGAACCAACAAGAGAAAGACCACTTGGTGTAATTAGGCGTTCTTCGGAGAATTCTACAACTAATTTTTTCATAACAATCACCTCTATATTTGATGCTTTTATTTTACCAAGTATCGGCATGGATTGCTTAGAAAAATCAATAATTTTTTCACCCATTGGGTGATTTTGAAACATAGAACAAAAAACTAATCAACCCGTTAAAATATGTGGTTTCCAATACATATTTTTTATATGAGTTTCACGGATTATGGTA
>DS990271.1 GCA_000155435.1 Clostridiales bacterium 1_7_47FAA
CAACGGTGTAATGGCATCCAATCAGTGGGTTGCCATTGACAATGAAGACGCCGGAGAAGACAATGAGCCAGACCATTATTGGTACTACTTCCAGGCTAATGGTAAAGCATTAACCAATGGAGACAATGATAAGGTATCTTTAAAAACAGTTAATGGCAAAAAGTACGCTTTTGATGACGAAGGCAAGATGCTGTACGGCTGGGTCGATGAAGACAGCGCGGAGCGTGTAGATGATGCAGATGGCGATGGCTTCAAAGAAGGTGTATACTATTTTGGCGGTGAAGACGACGGCGCAATGACCGTTGGTTGGTTACAGCTTGACATTACATATGATGAAGCAACCAATGACGATTACAAGTACACTGCAGCGGCATTTAATGATGATGAAGACCAGACACGTTGGTTCTATTTCAAGTCTAATGGTAAGAAAATTTATGCCGAGGACGGTGACCGTACAAAAGATAAGACTATCAACGGTAGGAAGTATGCATTTGACGAATATGGTGCAATGGTAGCAGAATGGTCCATTGATGAAGATGATCTGCCAGGTAATGGCGGCCTTGCTTCCTTCAGTTCCACTATTGCTTCTACCAATGATGTTAAGAGCGGTAAAGCAGCTGATTCTAAGTATAGCCAGGCTTGGAAATACTTCAACAGCGTTGATGACGGTTCCCGCGTAAGCAAGGGCTGGTTCAAGGTAGTATCTGCTGAGTATCTGAATGAAGATAAATACAATGACGATGAAGATTCCTGGTACTATGCAGACGGAAGCGGCAACCTGTACGCAGGCGAATTTAAGACAATCAAGGGCAAGAAGTATGCATTCCGCGATGATGGCCGCATGCTTACCGGCTTGAAGTTCATCAAGGATGACGGTAATGGACATCTCGATGTCTATGCTGATGATGATACTCCTAATTTCGATAACGAGGATGATTTCCTTGAGCATGCAGTTGATTTCTATGAGCCAGGCGGCTATAAGTGCTATTACTTTGGCGGTGATGACGACGGCTCCATGAGAACAAATAAAACAACCGTTGGAATTGATGGCGAGAACCACAATTTCTATTTTGAGAAGTCGGGCGGTACTAAAGGTGCTGGTATCACTGGCGAGAAGGACGATAAACTGTATCAGTCCGGTATGCTGCTGAAAGCCGATTCTGACGATAAGTACATTGTTGTTGAGAAGAAAACTGAAAAAGTAGATGGCAAGGATTGCATCACCTACCGCAAGCTGGATGATGCTAAGGATTTCCTGAGTGCTGCTGGTGTGAAAGCGACCGATGAATTAGATGGCAAGGCTGAAAAAGATTCCGTAAATATCGGAAATGGCAATACCAAGAAGGCAGAGGATTTATCTGAAGCATATTCCATCACCTACAAAGGCGCTGATTCCAAGGGTATTAAATATGAATATATCCTTGTAAATACATCCGGTAAGATTGTTGATGGCAAGAGCAAGAATAAGGACGGCAATGATTACTATTATGTAACATCCAAGAAGAGCGATGGCACTAACAGTATCAATGCAGTTTATGTTGAAGACTAATCTATTGTATTGTTCTAAAGGTTTTGATATGAATTAAGGGGGAAGCGTTATAGCTGATATAGCAATATGTTGGCTATGGCGCTTTCTTTTTAACTATAGTTTCTTAACATATTCCTTAATTTATAAAAGTCAACTAAGATGGAAAGGAATGTAAATTAATGAAGAGGAAATCCATTTTTACCATGCTGTGCCTGACAGCAGCATTAACTGTTTTATCCCCTTATCCTGTCCTAGCCGCGAATTCTACGAATGAGGTAGCAATGGAGAACTGTGGCGCTTATCTTTTTGAGTGGCGTCCTGTAGATTGTGGAAACGGAAGGGCATTTGCCATTCTGGTGGGTGGTAATAATATTA
>DS990270.1:1969-4878 GCA_000155435.1 Clostridiales bacterium 1_7_47FAA
TCGTTTTGGTTAAGCTGATAAGAGCGCAGGGTGGATGCCTTGGCACTAAGAGCCGATGAAAGACGTGATAAGCTGCGAAAAGCTTCGGGGAGGAGCAAATATCCTTTGATCCGGAGGTATCTGAATGGGGAAACCTACTTGAGCAACCCTCAAGTGTCGTATGGTGAATACATAGCCATACGTCGGGAACCCGGTGAACTGAAACATCTAAGTAACCGGAGGAAGAGAAAGAAACATCGATTCCCAGAGTAGCGGCGAGCGAAATGGGATGAGCCCAAACCAGCGTGCGTGCATGCTGGGGTTATGGACCGCATAAGTGAGCCGATCTGTTAATGGAACTGCCTGGGAAGGCAGGCCACAGAGGGTGAGAGCCCCGTACATGAAAACAGTAGGCAGCGGCGGTATCCAGAGTACCACGAGACACGAGAAACCTTGTGGGAAGTCGGAGGGACCACCCTCCAAGGCTAAATACTACTTAGTGACCGATAGCGCATAGTACTGTGAAGGAAAGGTGAAAAGGACCCCGGGAGGGGAGTGAAAGAGAACCTGAAACCCTGTGTTTACAAGCTGTGGGAGCACGTTAAGGTGCGACCGCGTACTTTTTGTAGAACGGTCCGGCGAGTTGCCGGTACTGGCAAGGTTAAGCACTTAAGGTGCGGAGCCGAAGGGAGACCGAGTCTTAAATGGGCGTCAAGTCAGTACAGGCAGACCCGAAACCGGGTGACCTATCCATGTCCAGGTTGAAGCGGAAGTAAAATTCCGTGGAGGACCGGATCCACATCCGTTGAAAAGGGTGGGAATGAGGTGTGGATAGGGGAGAAATTCCAATCGAACCCGGAGATAGCTGGTTCTCCTCGAAATAGCTTTAGGGCTAGCCTCGTATCAAGTTTAGCGGAGGTAGAGCACTGAATTCCTAAGGGGGCGTCAAAGCTTACCAAGGGATATCAAACTCCGAATGCCGCATAAATGATGTACGGGAGTCAGACTGCACGAGATAAGTTGGGTAGTCAAAAGGGAAAGAGCCCAGACCTACAGCTAAGGTCCCAAAGTGTGTGTTAAGTGGAAAAGGATGTGGGATTTCAAAGACAACTAGGATGTTGGCTCAGAAGCAGCCACACATTCAAAGAGTGCGTAATAGCTCACTAGTCGAGAGGTCCTGCGCCGAAAATGTCCGGGGCTGAAACACAACACCGAAGCTTAGGAATGTACGTGAGTACATTGGTAGAGGAGCATTCTCAGGACGGAGAAGCGGTACCGATGAGGAGCCGTGGAGTGCTGAGAAGAGAGAATGCCGGAATGAGTAGCGAGATGGAGGTGGGAATCCTCCAGGCCGAATATCCAAGGTTTCCAGAGTAAAGCTGATCTGCTCTGGGTAAGTCGGGGCCTAAGGCGAGGCTGGGAGGCGTAGCCGATGGACAACAGGTTGAGATTCCTGTACCATGCATCATCAGAACTGTGGGGACACAGAAGGACAACACATCCCGGGAATGGGAATACCGGGGCAAGCGGGGTAGGGGTACGGCTGGCAAATCCGCCGTGCAACCCGAAGACGTGACGCGGAGCGAACTGAAGTAGCGAAGTGTGTGATTCCGGCTGTCAAGAAAAGCCGCTATCGTGTGATGCATGCCCGTACCGTAAACCGACACAGGTGGATGAGGAGAGAATCCTAAGGCCGGCGGGAGAAGCATTGTTAAGGAACTCGGCAAAATGACCCCGTAACTTCGGGAGAAGGGGTGCCACAGAGATGTGGCCGCAGAGAATAGGCTCAAGCAACTGTTTAGCAAAAACACAGGTCTATGCAAAACCGTAAGGTGAGGTATATGGGCTGACGCCTGCCCGGTGCTGGAAGGTTAAGAGGAGAGGTTAGGGAAACCGAAGCTTTGAATTTAAGCCCCAGTAAACGGCGGCCGTAACTATAACGGTCCTAAGGTAGCGAAATTCCTTGTCGGGTAAGTTCCGACCCGCACGAAAGGCGTAATGATTTGAGCGCTGTCTCAACAATGCACCCGGTGAAATTGAAATACCAGTGAAGATGCTGGTTACCTGCGCCAGGACGGAAAGACCCCATGGAGCTTTACTCCAGCTTGATACTGGGATCCGGTGCTGCATGTACAGGATAGGTGGGAGGCTAAGAGATATGGACGCCAGTCTGTATGGAGCCATTGTTGGGATACCACCCTTGCGGTACTGGGTTTCTAACCTGCGCCCATGACCTGGGCGGGGGACAATGTCAGGTGGGGAGTTTGACTGGGGCGGTCGCCTCCGAAAGGGTATCGGAGGCGCTCAAAGGTTCCCTCAGGATGGTTGGAAACCATCCAAAGAGTGCAAAGGCATAAGGGGGCTTGACTGCGAGACTGACGGGTCGAGCAGGTACGAAAGTAGGACTTAGTGATCCGGTGGTATGAAAGTGGGATTGCCATCGCTCAACGGATAAAAGCTACCCTGGGGATAACAGGCTTATCACTCCCAAGAGTTCACATCGACGGAGTGGTTTGGCACCTCGATGTCGGCTCATCGCATCCTGGGGCTGTAGCAGGTCCCAAGGGTTGGGCTGTTCGCCCATTAAAGCGGTACGCGAGCTGGGTTCAGAACGTCGTGAGACAGTTCGGTCCCTATCCGGCGCGGGCGTAGGAGATCTGAGAGGAGCTGTCCTTAGTACGAGAGGACCGGGATGGACAGACCGCTGGTGTACCTGTTGGCCTACCAGGGCCATGGCAGGGTAGCCAAGTCTGGACGGGATAAACGCTGAAGGCATCTAAGCGTGAAGCCCCCCTCAAGATGAGATTTCCCATGCGTAAGCAGTAAGACCCCTTGAAGACGACGAGGTGGATAGGTTAGAGGTGGAAGTGCAGCAATGTACGGAGCTGACTAATACTAATCGGTCGAGGGCTTAACCAGAAGGTTCAGGG
>DS990269.1 GCA_000155435.1 Clostridiales bacterium 1_7_47FAA
CTTGAAATTTTCAATCATCTATGGTATATTATTTATCGTTGGTGATGACGGGGTGTGGCTCAGCTTGGCTAGAGCGCCTGGTTTGGGACCAGGAGGTCGCAGGTTCGAATCCTGTCACCCCGACTTTCATTAATTAAATAAGATATAATATGCGCGAGTGGCTCAGTGGTGGAGTATCGCCTTGCCAAGGCGAGGGTCGCGGGTTCGAATCCCGTCTCGCGCTTTTTTTATTGGCTGGAATCCTTTGATTTATAAGGGATTTCAGCCTTTTGCGTTCTCCAGGATACTGTAGACAGTTGTAGACACCCCTCATTCTTTCCAGATGGGGAAATGACGGTATGGTTCAAGTCCCGCCGCACGTTGCTTTTTGGGTGTCTACACTTTTTGGCAGGCAGCTATATTTAATCATCCTCTGGAACAGGGGCGGATGGGAAATATTCCAGGAACAGCTGGTCCACACATTTGTGGACAGAAGATTCAAATTTTTGGAATTGTGTTAACAGGCATTGACCTTCCGGGGTCAGGACCGAACCGGCACGGGTGGAACCTCCCTTTTTCTTGATGATGAGGGCGAATCCCAAATCTTCTTCGGCTGAACGGATCAGATGCCATGCCTTACTGTAAGCCATATTCATCACCTGGCTGGCAGAGCGGATGGAATGCCCTTGTTGGATTAACAGCATCAGGGAGATGACTCCTTTCCCAAAATGAGGGGATGTGTTATAGACCTGAAGTTTAAGAAGGTAATGGGCCGGACTTATGGGATTGCTGCTGGAACTAAGGCTGCCGTGGTCTGTTACTGATTCTGAATTCATGGAACACTCCTTAAATGGTTTTATTTCATATAAAATATGATACCATTATATTTAATAAAATACAATGGTTGACAGGGATTCGGGGTTCCATTATACTAAGTAGAGAATATATCAACAAATACAAGGGAAGGCATGGAAATGAACAAAAGAAACGCAATAACGGTGGAAGAGGCACAGAAACGATTGGGGCAGATTGAGATAAATGTCAATACTGAAATGATAAAATCAGTTGATTCACTTGGACGCATATGCGCCCGGGATATATATTCCATTATGAACCAGCCTCCATTTCCAAGATCGCCACTGGACGGTTATGCGGTCAGAAGCGTGGATGTACAGGGGGCATCCAGGGAAAATCCTGTGAAGCTGAATGTAATTGAACGGGTTTGTGCGGGAATGTGCCCCCAGAAGGAAGTGGGGCCTAAAGAGGCCGTCAGGATTATGACAGGCGCTCCCATACCGGAAGGGGCCGATGGCATCATCATGCAGGAACAGACGGACGAAGGGGACCAGGTGGTGGAGATTTACCAGCCGGTTAAAGCTTATGGGAATTACTGCTTTCAGGGCGAGGATGTGGAAAAAGGGGTATTGCTGTTTGAAAAAGGCACCCAGATACGCCACATGCATGTGGGGATAATGGCCAGCCAGGGGATTGAGGATGTACAGGTATATTCAGTGCCAAGAATCGGAGTCATGGCAACTGGCGATGAATTGATGCCGGTGGGATGTGCCCTTATGCCGGGAAAGATATATGACAGCAATGGTCCGCTTCTCTCTGCCAGGGTCATGGAATTGGGAATGGAAGCAGTCAGGATGGACAGCTTTGGTGATGACACAGAAAGGCTGGCTGATGCGGTTATGGAGTCATTAGGCCAATGTGATGCCCTGATTACCAGTGGAGGTGTATCAGTGGGGGTCAGGGATTGCATGCCCCTTGTGGCTGAACATCTGGGCGCTGAGGTGCTGTTTCATGGAATTGATGCAAAACCAGGCTCCCCCATCATGGTGATGCTGATTGGTAATAAGCCTGTATTCTGTCTGTCCGGCAATCCGTTTGCAGCCGCAGCGACCTTTGAGGTTCTGGTAAGGCCGGTTCTGGAGGTAATGCGTGGAAGGCTTGGTTGGAGGCCCGGCCGGATTCAGGGAATCCTTGAAACTGCATTTCCAAAACCATCATCCACAAGAAGGTTTATCAGGGGACGTATGGATAATGGAAAGGTCTGGCTTCCTGAGGGACGCCATTCATCGGGCATGCTTGTAAGTCTGTCCCAGTGTAACTGCCTTGTGGATATTCCTGCCGGTAACGGAGGAATGAAAGCCGGGGAGGCAGTAGATGTAATATTGTTATAATATAATACGGTACACAGATTCCTGTAAGAAGGCCTGTGTACCGTATGTCTGTTCCTATGGTTCTATTTCAAAATTTTCTGATTTGAAATTACTGTAGTATCTGCCGGACTCAGCCGTGAACCGCAGGACACAGTAGTCAGGGTCTGTTACCCCCAGGGGATAATACATGGTATCCCCTTCCTGCCAGATCATTTCCTTGCTTTCACTGTCCTCCAAAACCTCCATGGTACCGGTCAGCATTACCCCGCGGAAAAAACGCCGGTCACAGAAATATACACAGGCCTTGGGATTCTCCCTGTATTGTGCGGCCCGCATGGATGATGTGTTGCTGGTGAAATAAATGGTCTTCAGTCCAATCCGTTTCCTTGGGGCGAGCATCGCCTTTACATTAGGGAACCCGTCCTGGGAAACAGAACCTATAAATGCAGTACTCTGTCTGTCGATTAAATTTCCAATGGTTTTCTGGACATCTCTCATATGTGTATCATCCTCCTTTTAACTACAATCTTAAGGGTTTGCAGCAAATAAGGGAAGTAGGCACTTTTTAGTAACTATACGGACTGGTCATAAAAGTCCTTTGGTCCTGAGCAGTTCTTCCTTATGGTCTTCTATCATCATCTCAATGCCGACTGTCTGCATGATTGTGATGGCATCGAATATTTTCCTGCCTCTGTCCGTCAGGTCGTATTCCACCTGCAGGGGATAACCTTCAAATGTGGTCTTGGCCACAAATCCATATTGGATTAATTCATTCAGATGCTGGATCAGCATTTTCTGTGATATACCTGCAATTGAATGCCTGAGCCCTGAAAGGGATTGGGGTGCCTTACTCAGCTGCCACAGGATAATGGGCTTCCATTTCCCTTTGATGGCATCGTGAGTCAGTTCCAAAGGGCAGGTATACTCGTCACGCATTTTCATATACATTCACCTCATGGAAAGTATATCATAGAAAATACTTGACAGAAAGATGATTGAGGAATAAAATGCAAGTAAATACTTGCAAATGAGGATGGCATTAAAAATGGATCAGACCAGTCAGAAGATAATTGACGCAGCCATGGAGCTGATGATGGAAATCGGATACACGGCAGCCACCACAAAGGATATTGCCAGACGTGCAGGGGTTAATGAATGTACTATTTTCCGCAAGTTCGGGGAGAAAAAGGAAATCGTTCTTAAGGCCATGAAGCAGAGCCGGTGGCATCCGGACCTTAGACCGGAAGATTTTAATACATGGACAGGGGATTTAGAGGAAGATTTAAACCGGTTTTCACGCATATACATGAAAAAGGTAACGGAGCATTTTGTGAAGCTGTCCATTGGGCTTCGCACACCCGAACTGGCAGATGCTGCTTCTGATGGGATCATGGCTGTTCCGCAGACATTTAAGAACGGTCTGGTCAATTACTTTGGGGAAATGCATAAAAAGGGAGTCCTGAAGCAGGATCATGCAGAAACCCTGGCCATGATGTTTTTATCATTGAATTTCGGGTTCGTCTTTTTTAAAGCTTCCTTTGGGGAAAAGCTGACGGCAATGTCGGAAGAAGCATATATCACCGGGATGGTATCTGCATTTGTAAAAGGGATTAACGGCTGATTCCCATGATGGGAGGGGGATGTCTGGTTGGAGGATGTATGGGGATATGGCACATGCCGTGCCATATATTTTTGATTTGAATGCAAGCATTTACTTGCATCGGAGGAGGACATATGGGGATATATTTTATTGTAAGCACTTATCTGGATAAAGAAAAAGGGCGGGGGGAATATGATGAATACATCAGGATGGTCAAACCGATTGTAGAAGGATATGGGGGCAGATATATTGTGCGGAGCGAAGCAGTTGAGGCCATTGGCTGCCAGTGGAGGCCGGAACGCGTGATTGTCATACGTTTTCCTGATAGAAGCAGCCTGAATGCATGCTTTGACTCAGAGGACTATAAACAGATTATGGGAAAGCGTACTTCTTCGGTCAACAGCCAGGCAGTAATTGTCCCAGGAATCTGATGACTTGAGGCAGCTATGCCCGATTATATCCATTTGGTGAGGAGGAACGATATGAAAATATGTGATACAGTACATCAGTTAAAAGTTGAATTCGATGTGACACCGCAGGTTAAACGGTATGTTTATGTGTATATCATTGTAGGAAAACAGGGGTATTACCTGATTGACTCCGGCGTCAAAGGGTGTCAGAAAAAAATTGGGGAATATATACATAAAATTGGAAATCCAAGACAAACTATCAATGCAGTCATCCTGACACATTCCCATCCTGACCATATTGGCGCTGCAAAGTCCATAAAAAAAGAGTATGCCTGCTGTGTATATGGATGTCAGGGGGAACGTGACTGGATTGAAGATACAGAGCTTCAGTATAAGGAGCGTCCGATACCTAATTTCCATGAGCTGGTTGAAGGTCCGGTCATGTTGGACCGGATAATAAAAGATAAGGACAGTATCTGTCTGGAACCTGGGATAGATTTGGAAGTAATCAATTCTTCCGGACACTCCAGGGAATCACTTTCTTTTTATTACCGCCAGGAACAGATGCTGTTTACAGGCGATGCAATCCCGTCAGCAGATGACGTACCGATTTACGAGAACTCTGAAAGCAGCATTCATACACTGAAACGTCTGGGAAGCCAAGGAGAGGTGCGGCTGTATTGTCCTGCCTGGGATAAAGTGTATGACAAGGAACAAGGACTGCACACCATTGATTTGGCAATATCCCAAATGGAGCGCATCTGTAATATAACCCGGCAGTATGCAGATTCCTGGCGGCCGGAGATGACCTGGGACGAAGTGTTTTGTCTCCTGTGCAGGGACTTGGAAATGCAGCAATGGGAAAAACATCCTTTGTTTAAATGGTCCGTTTTCAAGGATATTTACAGGCTAAAGGAGGCACAGGAAAAGTAATTAAAAAAGTTTGCAGAAAAATGTTGACAATTGTCGAAGCATCTGGTAAGATATCTCTTGCGCTGCGGTGAGAGCCACAACGCAGGAACACAGCAAAGAAAAAAAGTT
>DS990268.1 GCA_000155435.1 Clostridiales bacterium 1_7_47FAA
GCCGCATAGTTAAGCCAGTATACACTCCGCTATCGCTACGTGACTGGGTCATGGCTGCGCCCCGACACCCGCCAACACCCGCTGACGCGCCCTGACGGGCTTGTCTGCTCCCGGCATCCGCTTACAGACAAGCTGTGACCGTCTCCGGGAGCTGCATGTGTCAGAGGTTTTCACCGTCATCACCGAAACGCGCGAGGCAGCTGCGGTAAAGCTCATCAGCGTGGTCGTGAAGCGATTCACAGATGTCTGCCTGTTCATCCGCGTCCAGCTCGTTGAGTTTCTCCAGAAGCGTTAATGTCTGGCTTCTGATAAAGCGGGCCATGTTAAGGGCGGTTTTTTCCTGTTTGGTCACTGATGCCTCCGTGTAAGGGGGATTTCTGTTCATGGGGGTAATGATACCGATGAAACGAGAGAGGATGCTCACGATACGGGTTACTGATGATGAACATGCCCGGTTACTGGAACGTTGTGAGGGTAAACAACTGGCGGTATGGATGCGGCGGGACCAGAGAAAAATCACTCAGGGTCAATGCCAGCGCTTCGTTAATACAGATGTAGGTGTTCCACAGGGTAGCCAGCAGCATCCTGCGATGCAGATCCGGAACATAATGGTGCAGGGCGCTGACTTCCGCGTTTCCAGACTTTACGAAACACGGAAACCGAAGACCATTCATGTTGTTGCTCAGGTCGCAGACGTTTTGCAGCAGCAGTCGCTTCACGTTCGCTCGCGTATCGGTGATTCATTCTGCTAACCAGTAAGGCAACCCCGCCAGCCTAGCCGGGTCCTCAACGACAGGAGCACGATCATGCGCACCCGTGGCCAGGACCCAACGCTGCCCGAGATGCGCCGCGTGCGGCTGCTGGAGATGGCGGACGCGATGGATATGTTCTGCCAAGGGTTGGTTTGCGCATTCACAGTTCTCCGCAAGAATTGATTGGCTCCAATTCTTGGAGTGGTGAATCCGTTAGCGAGGTGCCGCCGGCTTCCATTCAGGTCGAGGTGGCCCGGCTCCATGCACCGCGACGCAACGCGGGGAGGCAGACAAGGTATAGGGCGGCGCCTACAATCCATGCCAACCCGTTCCATGTGCTCGCCGAGGCGGCATAAATCGCCGTGACGATCAGCGGTCCAATGATCGAAGTTAGGCTGGTAAGAGCCGCGAGCGATCCTTGAAGCTGTCCCTGATGGTCGTCATCTACCTGCCTGGACAGCATGGCCTGCAACGCGGGCATCCCGATGCCGCCGGAAGCGAGAAGAATCATAATGGGGAAGGCCATCCAGCCTCGCGTCGCGAACGCCAGCAAGACGTAGCCCAGCGCGTCGGCCGCCATGCCGGCGATAATGGCCTGCTTCTCGCCGAAACGTTTGGTGGCGGGACCAGTGACGAAGGCTTGAGCGAGGGCGTGCAAGATTCCGAATACCGCAAGCGACAGGCCGATCATCGTCGCGCTCCAGCGAAAGCGGTCCTCGCCGAAAATGACCCAGAGCGCTGCCGGCACCTGTCCTACGAGTTGCATGATAAAGAAGACAGTCATAAGTGCGGCGACGATAGTCATGCCCCGCGCCCACCGGAAGGAGCTGACTGGGTTGAAGGCTCTCAAGGGCATCGGTCGACGCTCTCCCTTATGCGACTCCTGCATTAGGAAGCAGCCCAGTAGTAGGTTGAGGCCGTTGAGCACCGCCGCCGCAAGGAATGGTGCATGCAAGGAGATGGCGCCCAACAGTCCCCCGGCCACGGGGCCTGCCACCATACCCACGCCGAAACAAGCGCTCATGAGCCCGAAGTGGCGAGCCCGATCTTCCCCATCGGTGATGTCGGCGATATAGGCGCCAGCAACCGCACCTGTGGCGCCGGTGATGCCGGCCACGATGCGTCCGGCGTAGAGGATCCACAGGACGGGTGTGGTCGCCATGATCGCGTAGTCGATAGTGGCTCCAAGTAGCGAAGCGAGCAGGACTGGGCGGCGGCCAAAGCGGTCGGACAGTGCTCCGAGAACGGGTGCGCATAGAAATTGCATCAACGCATATAGCGCTAGCAGCACGCCATAGTGACTGGCGATGCTGTCGGAATGGACGATATCCCGCAAGAGGCCCGGCAGTACCGGCATAACCAAGCCTATGCCTACAGCATCCAGGGTGACGGTGCCGAGGATGACGATGAGCGCATTGTTAGATTTCATACACGGTGCCTGACTGCGTTAGCAATTTAACTGTGATAAACTACCGCATTAAAGCTTATCGATGATAAGCTGTCAAACATGAGAATTCTCTGACGAATAATCTTTTCTTTTTTCTTTTGTAATAGTGTCTTTTGTGTCCCCCTGTTTTGAGGGATAGCAATCCCCCAATTTGAGGGATGTTTTATCCCTCGTTTTAGGGGATTTTCCCTCGTTTTGAGGGATGCACCATTCTGAGATGTTTTTATTTGGTCCAAACATGCCGCCTTGCTGCTTGATAATATTCATTCTGACGAGTTCTAACTTGGCTTCATTGCACCGTTTGACAGGTAACTTTGTAATCTCGCTAAGTTGAGAATCGGTGATTCTGTCCATTGGTTTATTCCACCCATAGGTTTTACGCAGAATGGCAAGCAGCACTTTAAACTGTCGCTTGGTCAGATCTTTAGCTGTCTTGGTTTGCCCAAAGCGCATTGCATAATCTTTCAGGGTTATGCGTTGTTCCATACAACCTCCTTAGTACATGCAACCATTATCACCGCCAGAGGTAAAATAGTCAACACGCACGGTGTTAGATATTTATCCCTTGCGGTGATAGATTTAACGTATGAGCACAAAAAAGAAACCATTAACACAAGAGCAGCTTGAGGACGCACGTCGCCTTAAAGCAATTTATGAAAAAAAGAAAAATGAACTTGGCTTATCCCAGGAATCTGTCGCAGACAAGATGGGGATGGGGCAGTCAGGCGTTGGTGCTTTATTTAATGGCATCAATGCATTAAATGCTTATAACGCCGCATTGCTTACAAAAATTCTCAAAGTTAGCGTTGAAGAATTTAGCCCTTCAATCGCCAGAGAAATCTACGAGATGTATGAAGCGGTTAGTATGCAGCCGTCACTTAGAAGTGAGTATGAGTACCCTGTTTTTTCTCATGTTCAGGCAGGGATGTTCTCACCTAAGCTTAGAACCTTTACCAAAGGTGATGCGGAGAGATGGGTAAGCACAACCAAAAAAGCCAGTGATTCTGCATTCTGGCTTGAGGTTGAAGGTAATTCCATGACCGCACCAACAGGCTCCAAGCCAAGCTTTCCTGACGGAATGTTAATTCTCGTTGACCCTGAGCAGGCTGTTGAGCCAGGTGATTTCTGCATAGCCAGACTTGGGGGTGATGAGTTTACCTTCAAGAAACTGATCAGGGATAGCGGTCAGGTGTTTTTACAACCACTAAACCCACAGTACCCAATGATCCCATGCAATGAGAGTTGTTCCGTTGTGGGGAAAGTTATCGCTAGTCAGTGGCCTGAAGAGACGTTTGGCTGATCGGCAAGGTGTTCTGGTCGGCGCATAGCTGATAACAATTGAGCAAGAATCTTCATCGAATTAGGGGAATTTTCACTCCCCTCAGAACATAACATAGTAAATGGATTGAATTATGAAGAATGGTTTTTATGCGACTTACCGCAGCAAAAATAAAGGGAAAGATAAGCGCTCAATAAACCTGTCTGTTTTCCTTAATTCTCTGCTGGCTGATAATCATCACCTGCAGGTTGGCTCCAATTATTTGTATATTCATAAAATCGATGGAAAAACTTTTCTCTTTACCAAAACAAATGACAAGAGTCTGGTTCAGAAGATAAATCGCTCTAAAGCTTCAGTTGAAGATATTAAGAACAGCCTCGCAGATGACGAATCATTGGGATTCCCATCTTTTTTGTTTGTTGAAGGCGACACCATTGGTTTTGCCAGAACTGTTTTCGGGCCGACCACATCCGATCTGACAGATTTTTTAATCGGGAAAGGAATGTCATTAAGCAGTGGAGAGCGCGTTCAGATAGAGCCACTGATGAGGGGAACCACCAAAGACGATGTTATGCATATGCATTTCATCGGCCGAACAACGGTGAAGGTAGAAGCCAAGCTACCTGTATTTGGCGATATATTAAAGGTCTTAGGGGCAACAGATATTGAAGGGGAGCTTTTTGACTCATTGGATATAGTCATTAAGCCAAAATTTAAAAGGGATATAAAAAAGGTTGCCAAGGATATTATTTTTAACCCGTCACCTCAATTTTCAGACATTAGCCTGCGGGCAAAAGATGAGGCCGGAGATATTTTAACAGAACATTATCTATCAGAAAAAGGCCATCTCTCAGCGCCTCTGAACAAGGTCACCAATGCTGAGATAGCTGAAGAGATGGCATATTGCTACGCAAGAATGAAAAGTGATATACTGGAATGTTTTAAAAGGCAGGTGGGCAAAGTTAAGGATTAATTATCAGGAGTAATTATGCGGAACAGAATCATGCCTGGTGTTTACATAGTAATAATTCCTTACGTTATCGTAAGCATTTGCTATCTCCTTTTCCGCCACTACATTCCTGGTGTTTCTTTTTCAGCTCATAGAGATGGTCTTGGGGCGACATTGTCATCATATGCAGGAACCATGATTGCAATCCTGATTGCTGCCTTGACGTTTCTAATCGGAAGCAGAACGCGCCGACTGGCCAAGATTAGAGAGTATGGGTATATGACATCGGTAGTTATTGTCTATGCCCTTAGTTTTGTTGAGCTTGGAGCTTTGTTTTTCTGCGGGTTATTGCTTCTTTCCAGCATAAGCGGCTACATGATACCCACTATCGCCATCGGCATTGCCTCTGCATCGTTCATTCATATATGCATCCTTGTTTTCCAACTATATAATTTGACCAGAGAACAAGAATAACCCGGCCTCAGCGCCGGGTTTTCTTTGCCTCACGATCGCCCCCAAAACACATAACCAATTGTATTTATTGAAAAATAAATAGATACAACTCACTAAACATAGCAATTCAGATCTCTCACCTACCAAACAATGCCCCCCTGCAAAAAATAAATTCATATAAAAAACATACAGATAACCATCTGCGGTGATAAATTATCTCTGGCGGTGTTGACATAAATACCACTGGCGGTGATACTGAGCACATCAGCAGGACGCACTGACCACCATGAAGGTGACGCTCTTAAAAATTAAGCCCTGAAGAAGGGCAGCATTCAAAGCAGAAGGCTTTGGGGTGTGTGATACGAAACGAAGCATTGGCCGTAAGTGCGATTCCGGATTAGCTGCCAATGTGCCAATCGCGGGGGGTTTTCGTTCAGGACTACAACTGCCACACACCACCAAAGCTAACTGACAGGAGAATCCAGATGGATGCACAAACACGCCGCCGCGAACGTCGCGCAGAGAAACAGGCTCAATGGAAAGCAGCAAATCCCCTGTTGGTTGGGGTAAGCGCAAAACCAGTTAACCGCCCTATTCTCTCGCTGAATCGCAAACCGAAATCACGAGTAGAAAGCGCACTAAATCCGATAGACCTTACAGTGCTGGCTGAATACCACAAACAGATTGAAAGCAACCTGCAACGTATTGAGCGCAAGAATCAGCGCACATGGTACAGCAAGCCTGGCGAACGCGGCATAACATGCAGTGGACGCCAGAAAATTAAGGGAAAATCGATTCCTCTTATCTAGTTACTTAGATATTGGCCTGGCTTATCTCAATATTATATGGATCATAGCTGGCAACTAATTCAGTCCAGTAAATATCCTCAATAGGGAATAATATATGCTTCCCATTCCATCGGGAAAAAGTTTTGTTCAACACACCAAGCTCAATCAACTCACTAATGTATGG
>DS990267.1 GCA_000155435.1 Clostridiales bacterium 1_7_47FAA
CCTAATTTCATATATTCTAAATCTCCTTTATTTTCAATGGTTTTTCGGGTTTTGGGGACACACTCCGCACCAATTCCGCACCAATTTTTCGCAGCGCACCATTTTTAACTTGCCACATTGGTGTCCTGTTCGAACAGTTTGATGGCGTTGGTCAGGGATGTGTCGGTGACATGGACATAACGATCCATGGTTGTTTTAATGCTCGCATGACCGAGCAGCTTCTGCAAGACTTTCGGCATAACGCCCCGTTCAATCGCACGGGTAGCGTAGGTGTGTCTCAGAGCGTGCATACAGAACCGCTTGATTTTCGCCTCATCGCACAGCTTGTACAGATGGGTGTCATAGGAACTGTTTTTTGCAGGCTCTCCGGTACGGAAATTGATAAACACCAAATCTCGCATACAAAGGTACTCTGTCTGACCTGTCCGGCGATCCACATATTCCAGAATCTGAGATAACAGTTCTGATTCTTTGCGGGTGAAGCGTTCATCGTAGCACGATTTCAATACATCGTATGCCCGCTTCGTCAGCAGGATCGTGCGGTAGCTGGTCTTTGTCTTAGGAGGACCAGCACGCCAAATGCCTTCGCTGTGGCGATATTCCAAGGTCTTGTTGACAGTCAGTGTCCGCTTCTTCCAGTCAATCGCATCCCAAGTCAAGCCGATCATTTCCGAAGTGCGCAGTCCGGTCTCCAACAGCAATACATACTGTCTGTAGTTGTGAGAGCGTTTTGCGGTTTCCAGAAACAGCGTCTGTTCTTCCACAGTTAAGAACTTGATGTCATCCACAGCCCGGACGGGCTTCGTATAACGAACCCCGTCCATAGGATGTTTTGTAAGCATATCGTTCATGACTGCGGCTCGGAACATGGTTCCCATGGCAATATACGCCTGCCGAATGGTGGAGCCAGCATAAGTGGCTTCCATCCGATTCAGGACAATCTTGCAGTGCATGGGTTTGACATCACATAAGCGCATATTTCCGATAACAGGCTGGATGTTCTTTTGATACCGTTCCCGGTAATTTCGCCGGGTGTTGGGAGCCAGATCCGCAATCAGATTGGTGATCCAGAACTCAAACCAGGCATCCACCGTCATTTCGGAGGATGTGTTGCAAACATCGTGCTTATCTTCGTACTGCGCATCAGCCAGCCAGTTGCGAGCTTCCGGAAGTGTGTCAAAGTGCTTTTCCTTGCGGGAGCCGTCCTTTGCGGTATATCTTGCGGCGTACTTTCCGTCTTTTCTCTGGCAGATACCTTTGCCAATTTCTTTGCCTTTTAAGTTTTTGCCCATTTAATGAACTCCTTTCCTGAGTGCCGGAAACGAGAGTTCATCACGACACTCCATTCTATCATGAAAGTGCTTTTTTTTCAATAGATTTCGATGTTTTTGGTGCGCACCAATTTTGCCTGTTCTGTTCATCAAATCGCAACTCTCCCTTCGATAAATTCCTCAAAAGCCTTGCGTTTGACCAGTTTCTTTGTACCTACATACAATACAAAGGGACAGTTGGGTTGTTTCAGCATCTCGTCAATCTTGTTGATTCCGATATTGCTGTATTCAGCCGCTTCCCGAATGGAAAGCAGCATTTTACGGTCGATAGGCAGGATCGTTGCCTGCTGGTTCTGATTCATCATAGGCACAAATAATTCCTTTCTTATATTTCCATATCCCGTCCGTGCTTGCGGGCAGGAGCCTTGTGTTCACGAGTTTCCTTTCCTCTGGCGAGGATGGCAGAAAGAAAAGCCCTGACCCGTTCTGCTGCGATTTCCAACGCATCCAGATAGGGCTGGGCTTTTTCTTTCAGTTCTTTATATTTTTCGTTCAGTTCGTCATGCCGCTGTTTCCAGATGGAAGCGGATTTTACAGCGGAAGCCAATTTTTCTTTCAGGCGTTCATTCTCAGCATTGAAGATAATTCCGTTTGTGGCGTATCGTTTCAGGGTATCGCACTGGTCTGCTGTGAGGGTGACATTTCCGGTGAAGGAATTTTTCTTACCCATCGCTTCAATATCCTGCACGGTCACTGCCACCGTCTTCGCAGTCTTGGTTTCCTTTTGCAGAGCTTTCAGCTTCTTTTCCTGTTTCTCCACAGCAGATTGGGTATCCGCCAATGCCTGTTCCGCTTGGTCTGCCCGTGCCGTCACAGCTTCCAGACGCTGGGTTTCGGCTTGCACCTTAAACTGAGTAACGGTCAGATGTTCCTCGGTGCTGCCACGCTCTCCACGCTCCACATCGGTATATCCGGCAGCTTGCATGAAATTGAAAAAGTCATCCTGCAACACACTGTAGGACGACTTCAAAATCTTTTTTCCTTTTGTGTTCAACATGGGATTGCCGTTCCCGTCAAGAACAGGTTTGGATTCCCATTTCTTACTGCGGCTGACCTGCATGATCGTTTCCTTGACTGTTCCCCGGAGGGCTTCGTCCTTGCACCGCTTCGACCAGAGAATCTGTTTTTCCACCACCGGGATATAGACCACATGAAGGTGGTAGTGGTACACATCCTCGCCAAGAGCTTCCGACATTGCCCGGTTGCGCTCATCGGCGTGCATGACAGCAGAGAGAATATACTGCTCACCGCCTACAACCTCCACGGCGGCTTTATAGGCATCAGCGTAGAACTGTTTGGCAAATACATAGCCGCCGTGATTATAGAAGTAAGCGGAGTTCACATCGAATACCAGCTCACCGTATTTCACGGCATCCGCTTTCAGACCTCTGGTGGAGATCACCTTGTCCTGTTCCATCTGCGTAAACATTTCTTCATATCCGGCTGTCGGTTCTTTGAAATGAATGTTCAGAGAAGAACGCTCCGGCACGATGTCCTGATTGCTGTAACTGTCTTTTTCCCGTTCATTGTGTTCCTGCACCTTTGCCAGATCATCGGCAGTTTCAATGTCCTGATGGCGGGCAACGGTGCGGTCAATTCCATCATTTCTTGCCATGGGTCATGCTCCTTTCCGAGAGGATTTGCGAGGGACGAGGGGCTTTCGAGAGGCACTTTTTCAAAGTGTAATAACCCACTATTACACTTTCATCCATACTGGCTGCAAAGTGCCGTGGGCTCTCCGAGGGCTCCTCCGGAGAGGGGGTGCGGTCACTGCGGTGACCTCTGCTGTCCAGTCCGAAAAATGTCCCCGGCCTTTTTCTCTTGTCCAGCCTGTCTGCCAGCGGAATTGCACCACAATCCCTTGCAGACAGCGGCAGCGAACAATCCGCAGTTTTGCCGATTGTATTCACTGCCAGTCCATAGGAAGCACTGCGGCACTTCCTATGGGGACGGGAGCTGCGAGGGGATAAGATACGCCGCATCATCGCTCCCTCCGTTTCTGCCACACGATGTCATAGCCCAGCACATCGGCAAGCTCGATGACCTCTTTGTAGCGGATGCTCTCTCTTTGGAGCTTTGCAGAAAGGTTGGATACGCTGTCCGACCAGTCGTGTTCCTCCGCCAGTCTGTCCACAACCTCCTGCATGGTAAATCCGGCACGGACGATCTGTGCCTTGATTTCATTTCGTACATTACTCATATTGAAAAACCTCCATAATTTTGTTCATGAAAAAGCGAAGCAGCTGCGCCCATTGGCGTGTCCGCTTCGCTGTACCGTGTAATATCTGATTTTCATAAAATGCGATAGAAATACCGCCTGTGATGTCCTGCACATAAGCACCCCTAACCCATTTCACTGTTTTGTGTGCTTTGGTCTGTAACAGTGAAAACAGCCATGATTTCGCAAAGGCTGTTCACTGTCCAGAGAAGCACTGTTTCGCAAAATGATTTCGCCCTGCGGTCAAAATTTTTGCTGTTTCCATTACCATTGATTTTCTATCCCCTAAAATAAGGGGGCTGCGGATGCTCCCAAGATAGAAAAACGATAGTAAGTGAAAAGTACGTGTACCAAGTGTACGATTGACACTCGGCTCCATCCGGTACGGATGGTACACGTATTTCTGAGTTACTGCTGTTTTTACAGAAACGGTCTTTGCAGAAGTTCAATGCCCACAAACCCTCTGGCAAATCGCCCGCCGCCGATGTTGACCTTGTTGGTGTATTCAAGGTTATAGCGGCTTTCATTCTGCTTTAGGAAGGAACCAAAGCTCTTTTGGGAAAGGCTGTTCAGGGCGTTATCATCACACCACTGCTTGTAAACAGCGTACAGGTTTTTGGAGCTTGCTTCATAATCCGCACGGAAGCGGATATATCCCTCGGAAGCCAGAAAATCAATGATGTTGTTTCCGTCAGAAACGGCATCGTTCAGATTGTCCAAAGCCGACTGGCTCAGGGTAAATCGGAAATCATTTGCAATCAGGCGGTGCAGTCCCTCCAACGCCCAGAGGAAGATGCCCTCTGCTTCGGCAGTCATCTTTTCCGCAATATAGGGATCGTCTTTTCTGTTTGGGTCTTTCTCCTTGGTTGTCAAAATGATCTGTCTGCGGAAGAAGCCCACACTCCGGTCATGGAGGGCTTGCAGGACACCGTTCCCAAGTCCGATGAACCGCACATACAAATCTCCCTGATAGCTTTGTTGTCGCTTTCTCTCCAAATCCATGGGCAGCTCTGCGGTGATAATCGCCTTGATATTGTTGGTCTGGGGCAGCGCTTCCAGCTTCATATCATCGTCCAGCATCAAAAGCTCATGTTCCAAGTCGGCACGGGCAAAGTTGCTTGTCTCCACCTTTGCCACGCTTCCGGTTTTCATGTTGGTTCCCAACAGCGCACGAAGAACAACGCCGATCCGGCTCTTGCCTTCGCCGCCCTTTCCCGTCAGCATGAGCATCTTCTGACCTTTGGTGGAGGGGATGAAGCAATAGCCGATAAATTCCTGTAAGGTCAGAATGTCCTCCGGCTCCAAAAGCTGGGACAAAAAATGCAGCCATGTGACTGGCTGCGGAGCTTCCGGATGATAGGCGACGGGTAAGCGATTGCGGCAGTAATCTTTTTCCGTGCTGAATGTGCCATCCAAATGATAGGTGCCGTTTGCCACATGGATGCGGTCTTGATACAGGAGAAGATCGGCAGCACAGCACTCCATTCGCATTACATCCAGAAGATTTGTGACCCTTTTTGCAATGTTGCTGGTCACATAGGGCTTGATACGGTCATAGATTTCTTTTTTCAGCCTGTTTTCATCGTTCACAATGCCGTTTACCGTGAAAAAGGTTCCGTTTACCGTAATCATGGGATAGTCCCTGAGAAATTCTTCACAGAAAATGACTTCGTTGATTGCTTTACCGTCAAACCATACCGCAATATCAGCGGATGGGTTCTGTGCTGCTTCTTTGCTCATGGGGCAGTACCTCCTTTTTCTTTCGTGCCACATAGTCCTGAAGAAAAGCAATCTTGCCCTCCTTCATCATCCCGTCCACCACGGCACCCCGTTCTTCCAGAGTGCCTACGGTCAGGATGTCAGCCAGATATTCCATGTGGTCGAGCATCTGGCAGGCTTCCACGAAACGGTCATCCAGCTTGTCCTCCGGCGTTCTGGGCGCATACCGCACCTTCCAATCTTCCAGCAGATGCAGATAATCCGTCAGCACCCGGAAGCAGAGCATTTCATCCTCCCGGAACTGGCGGATATGGGGGCGTTTTGTCTTGTGTGGAACTGCCACGGCTTGTCCCGGCTCGGTGCTGATACCGAAGTCCGCAGCCAGCCTTTGCGCCGCTTCGTAATTACTGAGATCAAACAGCCTTGCCACGAAGTCGATCACATCTCCCTTTGCTCCGCAGCCGAAGCAGTAGAAATACTCCTCGTTTAGCTTCAAGCTCGGATTTCGGTCATTGTGGAACGGACAGCAAGCCATACCGTTTCGGTTGACCCGCAGCCCGTAGTGTTCGGCGGCTTGTCTGACCGGGACAGCCGCCTTGATTGTTTCATAGATTGTCATTGAAAATCCTCCATTTCATAGTTTTGAAAAAGAAAAACACCCGCCGAGTGGCAGGTGCTTCGCTCCTTCTACTATGGTTATGCCGGATTTCGCAAAAAACAGGCTAATCGGAGGACAACCCCGTTTCAAAAAACAGGACAGCAGTAGATTTCTTCACATTTGGATGATATAATAAGAGAAAAAGGAAAACAGGACAGGAGGACGAATATGAATCAGGAATTGATGACGCTGGATTTCTGGCAGGATACGGTCATATACGAGGATAAAACGCTGCCCACCGGCACACTTGCCTGTGATGCGCTGAATGTATCCACCGATACCCTTGCCCGGATGAACGAGCAGTGTGACAAAATCAATCTGCTGCTGGGACAGCTGAACGCCGCTCAGGATGCTTCTGCATTGTTTCCAATGGTAAGGGAAGCTGCACTGACGATGCTTGATATTCTCAGCGTCACCCCTCCGTTTCCTTATATGGACATTCCAAAGCACCGGGAACGGATTCAAACGGTCTTTACGGCAGAAAATGCACAAAAATATGTAGAGTTCGCAATAAAAGCAACGACCAATTCATTGCCATTTGAGGAAGTCCCGATGTATGCAGATGCGATGCTGCTCCAACGCTACACGGCGGTTTTCGGGCATCTGGCGTACTCTCTTGGCGAATATCAAAAGGCTATGCTTGATTTTGCCGAAAAAACGGACGGCAATGAAGCAGACCGTACAGCAGAAGGATTTGCCAAGTTATTCGGCACCTGTTTTCCACCGGAGTTCTCCATTACGGAAGGCAATGCCTGGATGGCTGCATCCAATAATTCTATCCAGTATGTTTCTGCGCTTCGTCCCGGCTATGATGTGCCGATGCTGGTCAAGCGGATGCACTTCCTTACTTTTGTGGGGATGTTCCGTACGGACTTGTTTGAGGGTCTGTGCGTGGGTCACGCACCAAAGAAATGTCGTATCTGCGGCAAATGGTTCCTGACCACCAATGCAAGGCATACCAAATACTGCGGCGGATATGCGCCGGGGGACAAGCTGCACCGCACCTGTCGGCAGATCGGCAATCTGAAAGGCAGAACCCAGAGAGAACTTGCGGATGATCATCCGCTGAAACAGATATATGAGAAGCGGCTGAACACCATAAACCGATATATCAAGCGTGGCACACTGGATGCGGAACTTGCCAAGGCGATGAAAAAGCTGGCAAAGGATAAGATGCTCCGGGCAATCAGTGATGTTGCCTATGCCCGTGGGGATTATGAAACGGAAATGGAACAGGACGCTTTGCAAAGTGAAGCTGAAAAGAAAATTTGAAGTTGTGGAGGTGAAATGAAGTGGAAATAACGCCAAATGGTTTACAAAAAGAATTGACGACTTTGCTATCAGAGCTGGTTTTTGATACAGGATTTAAAAAGAAAAAAATCGGATGGTTAACTCGAAAGGTTGGAGAATGTGAACAATTTTTTACTATCACTTTCACAAGGGATCGTGGTTTGCCGGGGAATCTCTATTCTGTAAATTTTACGCTTTCATTTACATATAAAGAGGTAGATAGACTTACAAGTTTATTTTTAGGAATGGAATATGACCCTAAGTGGTCTACGGGTGCATGGATGTTCTATACACAAATTCCAAACTACACAATGAGCACGTTTAAGTATTGTTCCGATGAACCTATGCAGACTTATGCTGAACGCATTGCAAATTACTTTAGAAAATATGCACTTCCGTATTATGAGAAAATTGATACGTTAGAAAAAGTTGCAAAAATCTTTGAACAAACTGCATCCGCAAAAGACAGCGATAAAGCGAGAAACTTTTTTGTTGTCCGCCGTTTGCGGGGGAGTGAAGATGATTGCTGTTATGCGGCGATACTTTGCGTGCAAGGAAAATGGAACAAATTGAGAGACTTTCTTCCTATAGCAAGAGAACTTAGCATAGAAGAAAAAGAGCGCATAGAAAAATATATTTCAGATAAATAATCAAGCGCACAACTTCCAGTTTGTCTAAGAGAAAATATGTCCTCACGGAAGCCGAAGGGGAGGTGCGCTTATGCTGAGAGAATATTCATGGGACATGACCGGGTACAAGCCAAAGTCCTTTCCCGATACGCCCGACAGTGGCATTACAAGATATATGGCAGAGCGCATCTTCCAACTGGAACCGGAGCTGCCAAAGGCAGAGAACATCAATGATTACATTCTGTCTGCTCTCCGGGAAAAGGATTTGAAATACTTTTCGTTTTTCCTGCACCATTACGAGCCACAGCTTAACAATCGCATCAAAAGCTTTCTTGGCGTAGACAGCGGCGATCAGTATGACCCAGAGCGTTTTTTGGATATAAAACTTTCCTGCCGGGAGGCTATGCTCCAGAAGCTGCCGGACTATGCCCCTGAAAAGGGTGCTGAATATGCTACCTACATTTATCCCTTCATACGGGATGCCATGCTCCGTTTTCGCATGGGCGAAGAACAATGGTCGGTATCCTCGCTGACCAGCTATAAGATGCTCCGCACCATGGCATGGCTTTACCACAACACAAAAGATGCCATTGCTGAATTTTCAAAAAAATATAACTGCGATCTTGCGCTGGCAGAGGAATATTTGAAAGTTGTCCGTGGTATCCGCAATCAGCAGCCATTCTTTGTGACCGAGCAGGACGAGGACGGCGAGGAAACAGGCGAGGATGTGACCCGTGACTATAGCTGGAACTATGCCGATATTCTATGGGATGGTATACAGGCTGAAAAGGTGCGGAAAGCATTTGAAAAGCTGAACTACCGGGAACAAACCTTGTTGGAAAAACGGCTTGCCATCTGCATGACCTGTGGGCGTGTCGGTTCATGGAAAAACCGCCCTACCTTTGAAGAATTGGCTGTCATGTTTGAGGGCAGCTCCGCCAGCGGTGCGGAACGAGCCTACCGGAAAGCAGCGGAACATCTGACACTGCTGTTGGTAGAAAACGGCGGTATCCATGCAGTCCGGCTGAAACAGAAGTCCAAAACCAAACGAAAAAAGAAAATTGCCACCGCAGTCTACGAATATCAGGCAGACTGCGATGGCGAATGGGGAGAAATTTTATTCGATTTTGAAAACGGCACAGGGTCGATTGTCCGGCTTGCCGACTGGGATACCATGATTTCCAATGTTTTTGCAAAACGGGTGATCCGGTATCTGCTGAATTGCGAAAATGATAGATTGCCAAAAGAAACCATGTTTGCGTTTGAGATGTATGAATAAAGGCGAGTAAAGTTTACCAGCCATAAGAAGAAAAAACTCGAAAATAAAAAAAGCCGCTGCCGCATGGTTGGTTCCATGTAGCAGCGGTTTTTCACCGGCAGCATTCAATCAATATTCAATAGGCAAATTATGCTGCTTCAAAAAAGACAGTTTATCCCAATATCCTCTCTGGAACAGAATTTTACCATTTACAACATGGAAGAAGCCGCATCCCCGCAGTCCCAGCGGGTCTTTCCACTCCAAAATTGCCCATTGTCCATCTTCAAAAATATTCTCTACAATGGCTGTCATATCGGCAGTGGCAAATTCTGCTGTAAACATTTCTCTGATTGCGTCTATCCCGATCACAGGCTCATTGGTCACCTGATGGTTGGTTGCATTATCATGGTACAGGCTCACGATTGCATCTACATCGTGGCCATTAAAGGCATCTACCCATTTGCATACTACTTCTTTTGGTCGTAACATCATGATTTCCTCCATATATCTTTGTCTACTGTTTTCATTATACAATCTTCATGTAAAAAAGCAATTCCCCCATGAAAACAGGAATTGCTTTTTTATGTAGACTTGAGACAGTTATACTGAAGATTTGAACATAGGCTTACAATTCACGCCGCTTCCACTGATTCAATGCAGCAACGATACAAGCACCCACAACAGCGAATGTCAAAACGATAAAGGAAAGTCGGAATCCGTGCAGTGCCACCTCATACACATCGTAGTAGCGCAGAGGGGTCAGGTAATCCAAAATTTGATTTTCTGTGTATTCGGCTGTAAAGGCCAGAGCATAGGCAGCCAGCATGGAAATCGTACCTGTCCTCACCGCAGCCTTATAGGACATAAACAGGCTGGCAAACAGCAGCCCCAGAGCGAAAAAGAGGAACTGGGTAAAGAACATTCCCATGGTTGTGGTGAGCACTGCTCCCGGCTGTTCCAGACCGCCCAAAGGAAGAACGATTGTAAAATAATTACATAAACCGCTGAACAGGGCAAACACCAGCAGATTTACCGCCGAAACGATCACCTTCGCCAGTACAATGGTTTTCCGTTCCACAGGCTTTGTGAACAGGTATTCCGAGGTTCCGAACTTCTTTTCCTTCGCCACACAGGACAACCCCAGAGACATGGCATAAGGGAACGCCAGCAATCCTTCCCAGAAATAGATGCACACATACCAGCCAAGGGATGTGGTTAAATCGCCTTTGACCCCAAACATAATCATGATCAATCTCGGAAATTGGCTGACCATCGTTGCCATTTCATTCAGACTGTCCTGTAGAGACAGAAGCTCAAAATAGCAGAAACCGCACAGAAGCAGCATGATCCCTAACCAGATCAACAAGAGCCTTCTGGTTTGGCGGAACTCATTTTTAATCAATGTTTTCATGTTTGCACCCCCTTATGAACGAAACTGAATGTCTTTTTTCAGAAAGACACCGTAAGACAGCACCAAAAACAGGGTAACCAGCAGCACGCCCCAGCCAAGATAGGTCATATCATAGAAGCCAGTTTCGGAAATTTTTGCAGCTCCAAAGAAGGAGTATGGGGACAGGAAACTGATAGCCCGGTTACTGATGATGTTGGAGAAGCTGGTTATGCAATACTCCACAAACACGACTAATCCGGCGGTCAGCAGTGGGCTACGGTTGCGGGGAAACAAAATTCCCACCATCAGACCCATTGCAGCAAAGAACAGCGTAACAAGGGTGAGGGACAGAGCAATCAGAAAAAACTCTCCCCATGGAGTTCCGGAACGAAACATTGCCATGGCCAAAAAAGAAGCCAGCAGATACGCAGCACCTACGACCACCACTCCGATCAATACAGTCAATGCCTTTGCCCAATAGATTGTTTTCCGAGGAAAGGGCTTTGTAAACAGGTATTCCGAAGTTCCTTCCGTACATTCTCTGGTGTGAACGGAAATGCCGAAGTGCATTCCGAAAACGCCGGAGGCAATCATGAAAAAGCTGGTCAGAAACCCATAAATGCCCAACGGGGAAGTCAAGTATTCCATCGATACGCCGACACTCCTGTAAAAGTCCGTGGTGCCCATGGTTTCAAAGAGTTCCACGGAGGCAACATCCAGGAAGCTGTAATAAGTCGGTGTCATCAAAAAGATACACACAGCCAAGGCGATGGTCCAGCCCAGGATATAGGTTCGATGCCGTTTCAGTTCATATTTCAAAATGACCATACCTGACACCTCCTTACTCATAGTAGTGCATGAAGATTTCCTCCAAAGAGGGCTCTTCCAAAAGCACATCGTCCAAATGCAGCAGGTGAAGTTTATCAATGATTGCTGTGATATTGCCGTTATACATAAAGGAAACAGAGGTCTTGTCCGGGGTCTCAGAGAAATTCGCAATACCAGGCAGCTCCCAGAAATCACTGGAAATCGGTGTTTTGGTGGTAAGGCTGACCTTTTTATAACCGCTTTCCCGTAGTTCTCTGATAGACTGGATGCTCATGAGCTTACCCTCTTTTAAGATTGCCACCCGGTCACACAGCTTCTGTACCTCGCTGAGTACATGGGAGGAGAAGAAAATTGTGGTGCCCCGGTTGTTCTCCTCCTTCAGAATATCATAGAATGCCTGCTGGATCAGCGGGTCTAAGCCGCTGGTAGGTTCATCCATGATCAGCAGCTTAGGGGAAGTCATAATGGCAGACACGATGCCCACCTTTTTCTTGTTGCCCAGAGACAGGTCTGCAATCTTCCGGGACAAATCCAAATTGAGCCGTTCGGAAAGCTCATACATTTTCGTTTCACAGTTCATGGCGTACAGGTCGGCGGTGTATTGCAGTAGTTCCCGCACCTTCATGTTTTCATAATAGCTGTTCTCGCTGGGGAGGTAGCCCACATCTCTGGCAATGACACTTGCCTGACTCTGGCAGTCTAAACCGAAAATAGAAGCGTTGCCACCGCTGGGACGGATCAGACCCATCAGAGTGCGGATGGTGGTGGACTTACCCGCACCGTTTGGGCCAATGAAGCCAAAGAACTCGCCCTGATTAACTGTGAGATTGAGGTTGCTGATACCTCTGTGTTTCCCATAGTGCTTGGTCAGTTGGTTCAAGACAATAGCGTATTCACTCATTTTAAATATTCCTCCTTATAGAAATTGTTTTTTAGAATTGAAATGGTTTTTTCAAATTCATTCATAACTGTTTCAAAATCAAAAACGGCTGCGTTACGATAACGGGCTGCATACCCCTCCGCCATCACTAAAAGCATATTGTAAACAGGTTGAGCATCTTCGGGATTTTTGAACTTTAAGGAATCATCCTCTCGTAAAACCATTTCATTTCTGAAATTCCCTGCTTCCATCTTTAATGAAGCAAGTAGGTCATTGACTTCAGGAGAAGCCTCTTCCCAAACACTTGCCATAAATTGAGTAATAAACGGGTGTGTTTTCATTGCAGCCATTTTCATCTTGCTGGAAACCAGAATGCGGTTAAACAGATCGGTTTCTGAATCAAGTATCGTTTGGTCAAACGAAGGCATAATGATTTTCATACAATATTCCAACAGGTAGGTATACAGTTGTTTTTTGCTGCCAAAGTACTGAAATACGGATGCCTTTGAAATATGCGCCGTTACAGCAATATCGTTGACAGAAGCCTTATCATATCCAAACTTACCAAAGCACTGGAGTGCCGCATTGATGATGGTAATTTGCTTTTCCTCGCTTAGTGCAAAAAATTTGTCCATTTAATTTCTCCTTTCAAGTGACCGATTCGGTTATTCACAGTATAGCACCGATAACCGATTCGGTCAAGCGATTAGAAATCTAATTCTATGCCAACATCCACTACAAAAAAACGCCTGTACGAGCATTTCTCATGCCCGCACAGGCGGCTTGCTTTATCTTTGGCAATCAATCCAAAGGTTTATATTCTGTTACAGTTTTCAAGTAGGTTTCCGTATCGCCGTTGAGGATCAAATCCGCATAGGCTGCCGGATCGTTGTAAATCAGCCAGTCCAGCTCTGACCTCTGGTACATATTGTCTGCCACCTCGTTCTCCACGGCGGTGCAGTCAATGGAAACCATGCTGCCGTCTGCATATTTCAGCTCGACACAAGCATTGTCGATATTAAACTCACAAGATAATAATCGGTTCACAGTGGTAATCTCCTTACAGATTCTAATTTTCAAAATGAATAATCTGTCGTGATGAACCCGTTTCCCGAATATCGATTCCCATAGACCGCACCAATTCCGCACCAAATGCCCATGAAACTATATGTAAGTACATGGATTTATATAACGGAAAAGTACGAAAATATGGGATTTATTGAGGTTTATGAAGGAATATAGAGATATGAAAAGGCTGTTTATCCAAC
>DS990266.1 GCA_000155435.1 Clostridiales bacterium 1_7_47FAA
TATCGTAATTTCACCACTTCCACATCTGGAAATATACTCTATATACTGCTGCAACCGCTCATCGCTTACCTGATATCCTGCCTTATATGCATCTGCCCCAATCACTCTTGCAAAAATCCTCTCCAACAGCAGTTCGTTATCCAGGCTTGAATGCAATGCATTACGGAATATCTCATCCGATGCATCCGCTAAAATCGTGTTCTCTTTCCGCTTTGGAATACCGGTGCTTATCAGCGTCACATCAGAAACGGAAATTCCTTTATTTCTCAAATATTGTGCTGTTTCCAGTGCAATCAGACCACCCACGCAATGGCCCACAAGAATATAATTTTTATATCCCATTTTTTCCAATATCTCACCATATTTCCTCCCCAACAACCGGAAGGTCTGGCTGGTTTCCATAGAAATATACTCTGCATCATTTCCAAAAACAAAGCCGATAATGCTTTCACTGTCCTTGCTGTCCTCTTTTATGCGAGACAGTAAATCCGTATAGGGTGTTAAGGTTCCCGCTCCGGCATGGAAAAAAACCTTCGCAACAGAATCCTCATTATTTAAACTGCTATTTTTCAGAATCATTAAGGACGGGTCCTCAAGATTTCCCTTATCATTTTGATGGTTCAAAAGGCTTTCTGCTATCTGCTTAATAGTGGGTGCTTTCATCATTTCTGTCAGAAGGTTGCTCCACTCCCAGCCGGAGGCTTCCGATATGTTCTCCATCATCTTCCCAATGATTTGAGCAATTAACAGAGAATCACCGCCCACCAGATAGAAATCATCATTTCTCCCCACAGAAGTAATCCCCAGCTCTTTGCACCATATTTCGGCAATGCGCCGCTCCAGATCTGTCTGGGGCAACTCGTCCTTTTTCTTGATATTCTCCTTATGGTCCCAACTCTTGAAGTATTCTTTGATTTTTCTGGTATCCACTTTACGGTTTGCAGATAGTGGCATATCCGGAAGAATCAGAATCTGGTTTGGAACCATGTACGGAGATACTGTACTTTCCAAATAGCCTCTGACCGCCTCCTTTTCTAACTGCTCATATTCTCCGGCAAAGCGAACCACATATATTGTCTGTCCAGCTAAGTCCAATTTGCTACCCTTATCAGGGAATTCATAAAGCAGCTGCCCATCATGCCTCTTAAATATATCTTCCCACTGTTTTCGTGTGAAGAATGTCTGGTCATGTTCGCTGCGTTCGTCCGTAAAACCGGTTAAGCCGTCCTTAAATTCCATTGACGTAAGCAACAGGTAACTTGTTCGTGTTTCCTCAAGTATGATAATGGACGCGTCCTCTGATAATAAGCCCTTTAAATTTTTCATGACACTATTGATATTCCGTGAGTTATGGAGCACGTTTGCACATAAAATCACATCAAAGCTGAATGCCTCATACCCTTGCGATACGAAGTCTTCATTAATATTGAAAATCCCGTATTTCACCCAATTATACTTACCGAAATTTTCCTGTGCCTTATTTAAGAAGAAAACCGAAAGATCAGTAAAATAATACTCAACATTACAGCCTTCAAGCTCGGGTATCACATCGAGAGAGGTTCCACCAACTCCAGCTCCCACCTCTAATATTCTAAAGGGTTTCTCCGGACTTTTTTTATTCTTTTTCTCGCACAGATAACGTATTTCTTTCGTAGCAATGTTGTTGAGCATCCCATTTACTTTATTGTCATGATAAGCTGCCAGCGCCGGGTCTGTGTCTCCCTTTGGAAACAGAATATTCAGAGGGTCCTCTTTTCCCTGAATCAGTTCTGGAAGCAAATCACTCGATTCCTTCAAATAATCAACAAACTCCTTGCTGTATTGGAAATCGTCCTCTATTTCAAAAAATTCCTTCCAAAGCTTTTCAGAACCTAAATCCGTACTTATCTCAGAAGCTTTATATGCATTGGCTTCACATGTGATAATTCCTTCATTAACCAATACCTGCAGCCATCTTTTTGTCAATTTGTGCAGTTTCTCCGGTATCGACATCATTTCTACAATTTGCTCAAAATTGAAGGCTTTGGATTTATCCGAAAAAATTCCGCGCTTTCTAAACGTGTTGTATATGTCCGCAGAAACAACTTCCTCTGACTTCTTAATCCACTTTTCAAGTAAATCCTGATCCATCTGCTCTTCATAATATTGTTTTATGGACTTGAGCAAATATTCCTCTTTATCGTCCAGAGCCGGTGATGCCACAGTCTTTTTCCTGACCGGAGAAATGACTGCATCAATATGCAAATCCTCCGGGCTTTCACCTAACGCTAAAGCGACAGCCCTTTCAATCAGTGGATGTTCATTTAAGACAGAACTAATTTCAGCCAGTTCAACTCTATGGCCGTGTATTTTAACCTGATTATCGCCGTCCTCGCGTCCTTTAAAAATAATGACTCCGTCTGGTAAATAGCACCCCTTATCCCCGGTTCTGTAAATGCGCTCTCCACTCCACGGAAGAGCAGGGTACTTTTCACGATTCAGCTGTTCATCCTTCAGGTAGCCGGAGGATAATCCGATTCCTCCAATGTACAGGCTTCCGTCTACCCCATTAGGGCAGGGCTGCATTTCGTTGTTTAGAACATAAAATGTTTGATTGGACATTGGATATCCATATGGAATGCTTTTTGTAAATACTGCTTTTTTAGAAATATCGTAACTGATTGACCAGATTGCTGCTTCCGTGGCTCCACCAAGGCTGATCACACGGCAATCGCCAAACAGATCGTAAATCCTATGCGGCAGGGTTACGGGAATCCAGTCACCAGAAAGTAATAACAGCCTCACCTGATAATCCACGCTGACATTTGCGGATTCAAGATAGGAAACAATCATCTGATGCAAAGCAGGAACCGCATTTATTACAGAAACCCTATGTCTGATTATTAATTCCGACAAATATTTGGAATCCCTAATTTTATCTGTACTGGGTAATACTAATGTTCCTCCTGCTGAAAAACAGCCAAATAAATCATATACAGAAAGGTCAAATGATAAATTTGACAACCCCAGGAATACATCCCTCTCACCAACTGCATATGTTTCATTAACATCCGCAATTGTATTTGATGTTGCACGATGAGTCATGATAACCCCTTTGGGTTCACCGGTTGTTCCAGATGTAAATATAATATAAGCCGGCCTGTCATAATCTATTTTATCAATAGGCAACGATTCTGTCGGTTCCGGTTTTAGGCTGTGAATATCTACAACATTGCAGTATTGTTCTAAATCCTCATTCCCTGCTTCTGAAAAAAGCAGTTTAATATCTGCACTTCTTATAATTTTCTCTTTGCGTTTATCAGGCTGCTGCACATCTATTGGCACATAAGTCGCTCCTGAAATAAGGGCAGCCAGTACCGCAGCTACCTGCCATACATGTTTTTTTGTATCAATTCCTATCTTATCGCCGTCCTGGGTTCCTGCCTCGCCCAAAATACGCAGTACAGCATTCACATATCCCCCAAGTGAACGATATGTATATTCTCCCTCATCAGTTATTAATGCCGTTTTATCAGGGTAAAGGTTAAAAGATTTCAGGAATCCATCTTCAAGCATTGCCGGCATAATATTTTTAAAAGTATTATTTACATCACGTCTTATTTCAAGGGTTTCCTTCATAAGGCTGACCGGGTATTTTTCCTTAAGAACTTCACTATTTTTATCGGCTATAGATTGAAGCAACAAAGCAAAACTTCCAAACATTTCTTCTATTATATAGCCCTCAAATACACCATTTCGCACGTCCCAGTTAATAGTGGCACCACCGTTTTCTTCTGCGGCCTGGCAGTCTATATACACCTGCGGAGTCTGACTCAGTTTATATACAATTCTGTTTTTTACAGTTGTATCATCCTTTGAACTAACCCCCAAAGTACTTGTGAACACAACCGGCATAATTACATTTTTCTTGCGTTCTTTCGTTAGACGTCTTATTATTTCTACTCCGGACACATCTTTATGTTCTAAATCAGACCAGAGATCCATTTGCAGTTTTTTCACTCTTTCCAGAAATGTTTCACTATACTCTATATCAATGGCAGTAATATTGACATCTGTGAAATCACCAACCACTTTATATATATCTTCAGCCACTTCCGGTCTGTTGAGCAGTGTAGTGTTAATACAGAACTTTTTGTCACCAGACCAAACTGCTATTACCTCCGCCAGTGCTGCCATAACAAACACAGATGGCGTAATATTATACGATTTTGCCAATTCAACAAAAGCTTTCCATTGTTTATCATTCAAGAACACTTTCTTCTGAAGGAAGCTCACTTCCTGATTGTCCTCCATCCCTATAACCGGAAGGTTAGGTGCATCTCCCATCATTGATATTTTCTTATTCCAATAAACTTCCGCTTCCTGCCTTGATTTGCTATTAAATGTTTTCCGCTTCTCCTGATATAAAACAATATCTCTGTAAGACGTAGTCGGTATAATGATTTCATGAGGATTCTCATAAAACCTTTCAAGATCATTAAGCATTACATTCATACTTGCAAAGTCAGAAATAAGCATGTCTAACGAAAAATAGATTATGCTTTTGTCTTTCTCAATACTCAAGGCCAAATCACACATGGGCCACGTTCCAAGCTGATACTGCTTCGTAGATAACTCAGTTCTCAGTTCTTCCTTATCAGCGCTAATATCTTTATCCCGCCCGTCAAGTACTATGATTTCCACTGAAGGTACTGCCTCCTGGACAATCTGATAACCGGATGCCGATACAATTGCCCGCAGCATATCATGCTTTTGTATCACTTTATTCCATGCAACCTCCAGCTGACCAGGATCAAGTAATCTATTGACTTCAATTTCTATGTAACCGTGGCAACCAATTCCACCCAATTCATATAAACGATTTCTTCCCATAACATAGGAATTTTGTATGTCGGTCAGTGGGAATTTTTCATATCTCCGTTTTGTATCACTGGTGAACACTAAGTTATTATGTGCTTTTAAATAATCCAGCACTTCTGACTTATACTGTCTCAACTTATTTTTATTTTCCTCTGTCATTGCCCCCTTCGGAGCTTTGAACTTGATGGAATCACCTTCACACCAAATTACAATTTCTTTTTCTGCCAGCTCATTAATGTACTTTTGGATATCCATAATTTTTTCTCCTTGTCTGCAGCTAAATGGTATCAATCGTCAACTCTGCACCCTGATTAATCATTTGTATCTGACTTGCCAGTTCTCTAATCGTAGGGGCATTCACTAATATTGCTGTCCCGAGATCTCCATTGACTAAATGTGACTTTTTAATTTTATCAATCAGCATAATCGCCTTTAAGCTATCGCCTCCGGCTTTAAAAAAGCTGATATCTCTTGAATACTTTGTGGAACCGAGTACTTCTATCCATAGCCGTTCTAATTCTTCTTCTATAGCTCCCTGCGGTTTTTCGTAACCGGCCACAGCCTGACGTTCTTTAAAAAACAATTCTGCTACCATTTTACGGTCAACTTTCCCATTTGCACTCAACGGTATAGACTTTCCATATTGATATTCAGATGGAACCATATAGAGAGGAAGATAGGAACTAATCGACTGATTTATGGTTTCGTCCTGAATCAACTCACTATCTGGGTCGTTTTTAACAATAAACGCACAAAGTTTTTGACTGCCGCCTTCCGAAACGATACATGCAACAGAACTCTTAATACCTTCCGCCCTGTTGATTGCTGCTTCAATCTCTCCCAGTTCAATCCGGTACCCTCTGAATTTTACCTGCGTATCTTTTCTTCCCAGGAATTCAATTGTTCCATCATTCCAAAACCTTCCCATATCACCGGTTTTATACCATCTTATGTTTTTAAATGATACAAACTTATTATTTGTAGTGGTTTCATCACCGACATAGCCCTTTGCCACTCCAATTCCGCCAATCCATAATTCTCCCGGCACCCAATCAGGGCAGTCTCTTCCCCTCTGGTCAACGACCCTGTATAGCTGTCCGTCCAGGGGAGTTCCATATGGAATTGATACCCACTCTTTAGGAACAGGCAGCTTCACCTGATAATAATTAGACCATATAGAACCTTCAGTTGCTCCACCAAGAGCTGTCAATTCAGAATTTGGAGCAACATCTGCTAATTTTGCCGGCAGGTCCGTACCAATCCAGTCCCCGGACAACAATACGGTTTTAAGGGATTGCAATTTCATCTCCTCAGCCTGTGCCTGTTCCAGAAGCATCCGTAATAGAAAAGGCACTGAATTCCAACAGGTTATATGGTATCTGGTAACTAAATCCAACCATTGAGCAGCATCTGTTTTACTCGCCTCGTCCAGCAAGACTATAGTCCCGCCCGTTCCAAGAATTCCAAATATATCATAAACCGATAAATCAAATTCCAAAGAAGACACTGCCAATAAACTATCTTTTTCACTGATGTCACATTTCTTGTTCACATCACAAATTGTATTCATGGCTGAAAAATGGGAAATCTCCACGCCTTTGGGTTCTCCAGTAGTTCCAGAGGTGAAAATAACATAAGCACTGCTGGAAGGATTTACTGGTTCATTGGCAGATATCTCCTCCCGCTTCGCCCGGTCATTCACATCAATGATATTCACTCTGTTTAACCTTAAATGACAGCCATGAGATACCATATATCTTATATCAGCGCGTTTCACGATCTTTTCGATGCGCTTATCCGGCTGGTTCATTCCAATCGGCACATAACATGCACCCAGCAGCAATATTGATAGTACTGATATTATCTGTTCTGCTCCCCTGGGCAATCGCACAGCCACCTTATCGCCAGGCCCTACACCTTCCAGCTGTAATAAACGTGCTAATTTCTTCGCTTCTTTGCACAGCTCATAATAAGTCAAGGTTCTGCCGGTGCCTTCTATGACAGCCGTTTTGCTGCTACGGTCTGTTGCATTTCTAAAAACAAGTTCATGCAGACATAGATTCTGCTTTACCCCAATTGTATTTATGCCTGAATATCTCTCTGCGAATTTTGTCTCTGATATTACAGGAAGTTCTTCCCCCCATTTGTCAGGATTGGATATAGTCCATCTCAAACATTCTATATAGGCACTGAACATATCCTCTATAAAGCCTTTCGGGAATACATCTTCAACTGTGTCCCACGAAAGCAAAATGCCTTCCGGGAATCTCATGACCTGGAAATCTATCAAAACTTGCGGTGTCTGTGAAGAAATATATTTTAATTTGCCAAAACTCCCTGCAAACCCATCAGTAATGATTGGTTCCATGCAGTCACAAGAAAATACGATTGGCGCCACAAGCTTTTGTGTTGGCCTTGACCTTAGTATATCTCTTATTACTTTCACTCCGGAATAAGCAGAATAGTCCAGCGATTCCAGAAAGGCTTCCTGAATTCTTTTCGTTTTACTAATAAAACCTCGTTCTTCAATGCCCTTTACCGGAAGCAAAAGGATATTTGTAAAATCAGCCACTTTGTCCTCTGCTTCTGACGGTCTGTTAAACAGAGGTATATTCATCAGAAAATCCGATTGATTGCTGTAACGTTCTAATATCTGTGTATAAATGGTCAGCAGTATCATTGCAGGTGTGACCTGGTTCTTCGCAGCACTTGCCGCAAGCCTGTCCCAATCCGCTTTCTCCAGCATAAAATTTCTTCTTTTAAACACCGGCTTCTTTACCGATTGATACGCTCTCTTTAATGGCAGTTCCGGCGCTTCCGGCAGTGTAGCAAAGTGTTCTTTCCAATAAGCGGCCACTTTTCGGTAAGCGTCCTCATTTTCTTTATGCTTCATGTGCTCTTCAAGAGAAAAAGGCGATTGCGTTTTCTCAAAAGAACAATCATTATATAATTTTTCTAAATCCGAAAAAATAATCTTTATGCTCTTTAAATCCGCTACCAGCAAATCAATGCCAAAATGCAAGATAGTTTTGTTCTTGCCTATAACCGATAAAATGAGTACTGCCACTTCGCCTCGTTCAACAGCCAACACTTTATGACTGTACTCATTTCTTACCGCTTCCATTTTCTCTTTCTTTTCTGTTTCATCTAATTGTTGTAAGTCATATATTATGATGCTGGAATTATATGGTTTATCCTGAATAACCTGGGTTCCGCTCTCCAAAAACTTTGTCCGGAGCGATGAGTGCAGGTATTGCACGTTTTCCCACGCCTTTGATAACCTCTGCCGGTCTATTTCCCCACATTCAAACTCAAAATACAGATAGCACGATATTCCTCCCATCACCTGATCTGGATTTCTGCCCACCCAATACGCATGCTGAACATCGGTAAGAGGAAATTCCATCGTTTCCGTCCGACTCCTATCCACTTCCTTTTTACTTTCTGCGCTGACACTCTGCATTTTTATTATTTTCCACCATTCCGCCAGATACGGTTTTTTCAGCAATTCAGAAACGCGGACATTGATACCTCTGCGTTTTAGCTCACTGGATATTAGCATTACCTTTAAGGATTCAAATCCAGCCTCAATCAAATTTATGTTTTCTATATCTGCAGTATAAGAATACTCCCCAATCTCTGCTATAATCTGACACAGCTCTGCATATGTAATCTCCGATTTCATATTTTCTCCTTCCCTGCAGTGTTATTCGCAATCTCCCGCAGCTTTACCCGGTTAATCTTTTTTACCGATGTAAGAGGCCACTCATCTATCTTCACAAGCTGGTCTGGTAGCTTATATGTTGCCAACCCCTTTTCCATAAGAAATTTTCGTATATGTGATAAATTAATTTTTTCATCCGCAGTCATGATGAAAGCACAAATTCTTTCTCCCATTAGAAAATCCTCAACACCTACTACCACCGCCTCATCAATGTTCGGATGTTCACTTATAAATATTTCAATCTCTCTCGGTTCTATTTTCTCACCAGACCTATTTATTTGGTCCGTGATCCTTCCCTGTACCTGATATCCATATGTGGAATCCCATCTCACTTTATCGCCTGTTCTATAAAATCCGTCCGATGTGAACTTATCTTTCATACTGACATCCTGGTTATAATAACTTTGAATGGTAAATGGTCCACGAATTATCAATTCTCCTTCTTCACCATTCAGTACGTCCATGCCATTCTCATCAATAATCCGGATTTCCTCATAGCCAGACACCGAATAATGGTAGCCTACCGCATCGCCAAGATTGCTGCGATCATAAATACTATACAGGGCCAGTCCTTCCGTTGCTCCATAAAGGGGTAAGACCTCACATTCCACCTTTTCAATTAATTTTGTAACAAGGCTCTCATCAACCAAGGAACCTCCAATAATGATTTTCCTGACGCTGCTCAAATCATATCCACACTCTTGATTCAGATACTGATTCCAGATTCGCGCCAGTGTTGGAACTAAGGCTGTAATTGTAATATTTTCTTTTTCAACTTGTACAAAAATATCATCGCAGTCCAGGTCACTGCATAAAACAGCTTTTCCCCCTGCGAAAAACACATTCAGAATTCCGGGCGAATATAACCCAACCTTATGTGCTAATGGCAGACAAGCTAAATAACTGTCAGAGGACGTAAACTGGAATTTCTGATTATATCCATAAATATGCCAATAAATCATTCTATGAGTGATTGGCACTAATTTAGGAACTCCGGTTGTTCCGCTTGACAACATAAGGAGGGCTATGCTGTCAAGCTCCTTGTTTTCTTCGATGATATTTTCGGTGTCTTCTTTCAATCCTTCGGCTATATCCTTGACTGCGATTTTACAAATCTGTCTGCTTGCACGCCCCTTGTGAATCCTTAATGATACTTCGTCCTTATCATAGAAAACCAATGTTGAGGCATCCGTCTTATCAAAAATGCCCTTTAACTCATTCTCACCAAATAAAGAGTTTGTAACAATTGGGATTGAACCTATTTTAATTAACCCCAGCAAACCAAATACAAACTCTTTTACATTCGGTATTCGCAAAACAACCAGTTCACCCTTGCTTATCCCGCGCCTTTTGAAATAGCAGCCATACTGGTTGATTTTCTTTTCCAGTTCTCCATAGGTAATACGATTTATGCCCTCCACAATAGCGGTCTTATTTCTATTTGCTTTAAACCTTTCTCCCAGCCAGATATCTATCGTTTTCTCCTGTACCGGTCGCAATTTCTTCCCATAGTTCATTCTCATTCCTCATTCCATATGCCAAACATGCTTTATGACATTTATCTACAGCAATTTGACAAATCCGCCAAATCTGATCTCCGTAGCTTTCACTGCTGGTTCCGCCGATTTTTACAGAAAAAGAGGCGAAATCTTTATAAAGCCCATAGCCGATTGCCTTCACATAGGCTTCTTTCGCTGTCCAAGATTCAAAAAAGGACTCAATATTATTTTGCCTGATTACAGTTGCTGTTTCTTCTGGTGAAAAATAATTTTCTGCGAGCCTTTGATATTCCTGTATTTGTTTTATTGCCTGCACATCTACGCCAACCTGAACATTACGTCCAAAGGCAAGCATTACAATCTCTCCCGAGTGAGATAGGTTGTAATTTATAGATAGACGTTTTCCAGAACAGCACAGATATGGTTTCCCAAAACGTCCTCTCTCAATTTGTATATCTTTTATATCTTTGCCAAGATAAGATGAAGAAATCTTTTTTACAGCGATTCGCCCTATTGCACCTCTCATTATGTCTTCATACTTTACATATGATGTATATTGCTTTATCTCTTCTTCATTCAAGATTCCCCAATTCTCTTTTATCCAACCTGTCATGCTTCTCCACCGCAGAATCCAAACCTGTATTTCTTCTGGAGGAAGATTATTCATAAAGCAATGCCGTGAAGTGAATGTAGGACGAATCACTTTAATTTTCACGATTGATAAACTCCTCAGATTTTTGATGAATTAACTTTAATACATTTTCCTCATCTTCTTTTATAAAGAAATGCCCGCCTCTGAAAAGGTAATACTGAAACTTGCTCTGCGTGTATTCAGACCATCTCTTAATATCGGCCAGGGTCGCTTCCCTATCCTCATTCCCGCCAATTGCCAAAACTGGACATATTAATTTTGATGGGGCATCCGGATAATAGCTTTCATCCAGAATAAAATCCGATCTGATTATCGGCATATAAAAGTTCAACAGTCTTTTATCCATTTTTATTTCTTCCGGAATACCGTCATATCGTTCCAGGCCAATCAAAAACTCCTGTTCTGTCAAATGAGATATCGGCTGTGGTTCCGGAATATGGGGAACTCTGCTTCCGGAGAAAATCGCCAACTTTGCTACCCTTTTGTTGTTCTCAAGCATTTTTTCAACTTCAAATGCTATTTTGCCGCCCATGCTATGGCCAAATAGGATAAAGTCATTGTCAAACCTCATAATAGCGTCCACAACGTCTTTTACAAGTGATTGCATGTTCAAATATGGCTTCTCACCAATACGTTCTTCTCTTCCCGGTAATTGTATGGGGCAAACCGAAAGTTTCTTGTCAAAATATTGAATCCACTTAGCATAGAAAGCGGCACCGCCTCCTGCATATGGGAAACAAAACATTATTGTACTTTGGGGGCTAATACCTTCCGAATTCTTAATCAATTTCCCATTGTATATCATAACCTCACCTCCTGAATCCAGACTAACCCAACCGCCCCCCACTGATTTAAACCCTGCAGCAAACAACAGCAATGATGGTACTGGACATTACTAAGAAAATATCTTTTGCAGTCAGACTTATAATGTAATAGCTATCTTTCTTATACGGACTCTCGATTCCTCTGACAATGGCTGATGATGCCAGTTCGTCCGCTATTTTCAGGCTTCTGAAAACCATAGGGACAATTGCATATTCCAATGTACTAAGCGGGTGAAAAAGGACTGTCCTTATAGACCGCAAAAAGCCTCTTACCTTCATAGCGTCTTTTACTTCACCAAACTCATGAACAAGGGTGGGAGCAAACCGGAGCATGACAATTATAATCAGCATTATATTTTCGGGAATCGGTAACTTCCTTATACTGGAAGTCAGTTTGCCTGAAGGTATATGCACTATCAGACACACAATCATCGCCGGCATCAATAGACGATAAAGCATATGAAATAACAGCGGTGATGGAAAAGAGATATGGTATTTTGTATTAATAGCCAGCCAAACTACCGACAGGATATATACCCCCAACATTCCTAATCCCATCGTAAATAACTCAAAATAGCATAACAATAGAAAAAGCCATATCATATATAAACCATGCCCCAGCAAACTGGTGCTTAAGAAGGAAGTGAAGCATGCGCAGACAGCCAACAGCAACACTGTCCTGCCATCGATCTGCTCCACTTTTCTGATGTTACTATGATTCATAATCATTCCAAAATACCAGCTTTCTGAAAATGTCTTCTTAATAGTCTCTGCCCGAACAGAACACCTAATACAGCAAGAAGACCGGTTATTGCACAGCCCAAAAGCATCAGCCCCGGATGGGTTGACATTAAAAACTGCATATCTAAGGTTTCCTGTGAAAAGCCACTATTTAATGCCATTTCTTTATAACTGTCCCATGCCCACCAGAGAGGCACCGCACATCCAACGAAATTCCCGATACTGTTTAAAGCCCAGCCAATCATATTGCGGATCGGCTTTCTATATGTATTTTTTCCAATCATAGACAGCTCGGAAATAACGCCTACAATCAGGAAATATGGCAGCAAGAAGGCGTAACCCATAAGTGCCTGGATAAGGCCATACACAAATGCCCAAACAAACAACAGCCCATGTTTGTTCACCCGGTTTGCCGCTACAAGGAAGAATACAGCTCCTAAAAAGCCGTCAATGGCGGCTGAACCATATAAATACACTTCTGAAAATGGCAATGTGACAGCGCTGACCACCATTGCTATCATATAATTGATTACCAACATGGCTGCAACCGTGATTACGTCTCTGATACTAAACTTACTTCCCTTTGTTTCACTCATATAAAGATCCTCCTGTAATATAGTGGTTTTGGTTAGTTGCTACTAACTATTAGTTAAAGCCTCGGCATGTTAGCAGCAACTAACTCTATTGTATTTTACAGGATTCTTTTTAATATTTCTACCCCTTTAAATGTGTATTTTTTTAAAATAGCCCATTTTAACAGTTTGTTTCATTCAAAGGCTTGTCACATCACAGGGCTGTAGATGACTTTATGAAACATTCAATTAAATTTCGTTTTACTTAAATATTAAATTATAAAATAATTGCCGCAGACTTTTTGATAAATCGACATTGTCACTATTATAAAAAGTACTGCGGCCTGAATCATTATATTAACTTCCAGCTTACTCTTACGTATTTCTATATCCGAAATAAGTTCTCTTTAGTCCTTATGACAAATAACATTTCTCTCAGCCCACTTCAAAGTACTCTTTCGCTTTCATATAGCCATTGCTGAATCACCCTTTTCGTGGGAGAAAAATTCCTGTAAAAGTCTTACAGCCTCGTTATCCATAGGCCGATGCCATAATATACGGCCATGCTCAATAAACATAAGATGTGTACAGCATTTGTATATCAGTTCAGGATCATGCGTTATCAGAAACAACGTTTTTTTCATTTCTTTTAGCTGTATTAATTTTTCTGAAACCTCAAGCATATGTCTATAATCCAATCCACTGGTGGGTTCATCAAATATGATTATTTCTTTCCCAGATGCAACAGCACTGCCAATAGCGACTCGCTGCTTTTCACCACCGGATAACGACATTGGGTGCAGTTTCAGTTTATCCGACAAATCAAGCCCGGCCAAAATTTCTTGTGCCCGAACCTTGTCCTCTTCCTCATTTTCTCCATCCATACTCAGCAAAAGTTCATCAAGTACATCTTCTGTAAAAAGCTGGTGATTTACATCCTGCATTACCATATAGGAAATATGCCGGCGCTTCTTCGCATTGAGAGCATTGCCATTTAATTTCAAAGTGCCCTTTGAAGATTTATCTAATCCGCATAGACATCTGGCAAAAGAGGATTTACCAGCTCCATTGTCACCAATGATTCCAATGATTTCTCCCTGCGGCAATGTTAAATTCGGTATGTTTACAATCGGATATCCCCGTTTTTCATATGAAAACCAAAAGTTATCAATCTGCAGGCTTTTTTCATTTGCTTCAGGTTTTTTTTCAGGCATCAAGTCAAATGGATTTAATGCACGTAATCCCATTTTCTTTAACTCCTTTGGATCTAGTTCCAAAAATTCCTCTCTTGTATATTCATTACATATCTCTCCGCGCTTCATATATATGATTCGGTCCGCATATGGAGCCAGGTAATAAAGGCGGTGTTCGGCAACGATTACTGTCTTATTTTCAGATTGCCATTGGCGAATTACTTCTGTTAAATCTTTTATCGAAGAAATATCCAAATTTGAGGACGGTTCATCCAAAACAAAAGTATTAGGGCAGATAGCATCTGCCGATGCACAGGCTATCTTCTGCTTTTCTCCACCAGATAAAGCAAACAGGCTCCGTCCAAGCAGATTTTCTAATTTAAGGCATTTTGTTGTATTCTCAAGCCTTGCCAGCATTTCCTGCACCGGCAACCCCAAATTTTCGCATCCAAACACAATCTCGCTTGTCGTATCTACATTGTAGAACTGTGTTCTCGGGTTTTGAAATACAGAGCCAACCATGGGGGCAATCTGATATAACTGATAATCCTTTACCTCTTTCCCATCCAAATAAATCTGTCCCGTTAACTGTCCATTATAATAATGCGGAATCAATCCGTTAATCAGGCGCGTCAAAGTTGTTTTACCGCAACCAGATTCACCACATAGTAAAACAGTCTCTCCATCTTCGATTTTCAAATTGATATTACGCAGGCTATTCTCTGATTCTCCGCTTTCATAGGTAAAGGACACATCTTTAATTTCTATCATTTCACTTCCCCTTCTACCATTTAATAATAAATAAGGTGACAAACAGCATAACGCCTGAAATTACTACCGCAATGGCATCGTAACAGGTAAATCCAACTCTCGTTATGCTTGACCGCTTTGCTGGATTATCCAGCCCACGGGTCAACGCTGCCGCAGACAGTTCATCACCAATCTTTACAACCGAAATCATAAGCGGTATGAAACGATATTCAAGCAGTGCCATTGGATTCTGCCAAAATTTTTTCGTACCAAACTGGATTTCCCTCATTCTCATAGCGTCTTTAATAGCTGCTGATTCTTCCTGCATGGTAGGCAAAAAGCGAAATAATACAGAAAGAGGAATGGTAATATTCCTACCGATATGCATTCTGCTCAGTGATGTAATACACTCACTGGCAGTAGTAGATTTAATTATGTAATTCCCCATTGCAAAAGCAGGAAAAAGCCTTAAAACCAATCCCACCAATAAAACTACAATCATATTGACAACCATGTGAAAACGAATTGAGTTTTGGATTTCCTTAACCACCAAAGCAGCTACAAACAGAACTATAAAAATGGCCGCTGCCTTATATTGTCTGTTTGTAAGTAATAGAATAAAAGGTATCAAAGCCACTGCAAGCATAAAAGCGGTATGGCCATATAAAAACTCGGCGGTAGCTACAACGGCCATCAGCAGTAATTTTGTCCGTGGGTCTAAATGGAATCCTTTCGTCTCTGTAACAGCAAGCATGTGCATCAAACAATACCCGCCCTCTCAAAGTGCTTCTTTAACATTTTATGACCGAGCAAAGCACCGCAAATCCCGCCGACAAACAAAATCACAAATCCCGCATACATCATCCATGATGGCATCATAGATTGTAATGTTTCTGCGTATTGGTTCCCCATGGAGCTGTGAATATTTTCCCAGTAGGACTGCCCGGCAATCCAAAGATTCGCAGGGCATCCCATCATGCCAAGGCAAAAACACGCATAGCTTAGGAGGGTAACGTTAAAGTTTTTATACTGACCGGCCTTTAACACAATATCAGCAAGAATTCCGCCCAGTGTCCACCCCACCAGCCCAATCCATGTATAGCCTATAAGAAAGAAAAACAGACCGCAGATGACACCTGTAATTGTCAGCATCCCGAATTTCTGAATTTTTGTGTAGTACAGCATCATAGGAATGCCACATACAAACGGCCAGATAAACAGAAGGAATGGATATATTACAGGCAGTGCAGTCAGTAATCCGAAAACAAAAAATATTACAAGAGTCATGGCAGTATAAATTCCTACATTGATAAGATCTTTTCCATTTAGTTTATTAGATTTTTGCATTTTAATCGTCCTTTCGTTATGACTAATTTCATATTTTATAGTTAGATTCAGCTAACTGTAGGGGAAATTTTTTGGGGATTAAATCCCCAAAACAGTTTGCCAGCCCGAGCTGAAAAATACCGATAGCGTATGAGCATACTTCAATGCAGCTGACTTTGGATAATTGTGCATAACAATTTCCGCAATTGAAGCATAGTAAGAATGGACCAACATATGCCACTCGTCCTCATCTAAATCATTGACAGGTACACCGCGTGCTTTTAATTCTGCAATGAGTTTTATTGTCTCCTGCACATCTGCGCGTACCAAGTCGTCTAAAAAGCCTGCATACTTTGTTCCTGACGAGCACATCAGAAGCAGCCTGAATACATCAAAATGCTCATAAATATATTCGATTATCTGGATAATCGTACTTTCTGACAGCCTCCACAAATTCTTAAGCTCATCTGTTTTTACTAAATCAAAATGCTTATCTATTGATTCTGAATATATCTTTTGGATTGTCTGAACAACTGATTCCACTAAAGAACCAAATAAAGCTTCCTTATCAGCAAAATGATTGTAAAAGGCACCATTGGTTACATTTGCGTCTTTACAGATTTCCCTAATACTGGCTCTTTCAAAGCCAAATTCTAAGAAGTGTTTCTTTGCACAGGCCAAAAGATTTTCATGAGTTTGCTGGAAATCCCTTGACATTTCCTCCCCTCCATTCTATACTATATTACACTGTAATATTACACCGTAATATAGATTTTACCACCCTTTTCCTAAAAAATCAATACCCAATTACAAATTCTGATTAGCAGAAAGGAAGATGTTTATATGAAATCAAAAGAACCGGGGGCAATCCGGCAGCTTTTTATGTTTGTTGGCAGTAGCAAGGGGAAAATGAAATTTTCCATTCTTATGGCCGTTTTAGGGGAACTATTTGGTATGGTTCCATTCCTTATACTGGCTATGTTGGCAGACTCACTCTATTCCGGAACAGCTACTACTAAAGATACGGTGATACTGGCGGGAATCGCGGCACTTTGCCAGTGCATTAAGACATTCCTTACATGGAGGTCGTCCCTTCTGTCCCACCGTATTTCCTTTACTATTTTACAAAATATACGTGAAAGAATTGCCGATAAAATGGCGAAGGTTCCCATGGGCGTCATGTTGGAAACCCCTTCCGGCATTTTTAAAAACTTAATTGTAGATAATGTGGCAAAGCTAGAGGATTCTATGGCCCATTTTATGCCTGAACTTCCGTCACACATCACAGCACCTCTATGCAGTATTCTATTAATCTTTATTTTGGATTGGCGCATGGGGCTGGCCTCTTTAATTACTGTCCCGTTGGGAGGTTTGTTTTTCGCTGCCATGATGCGCGGATATGCCTCCCGTATGGAAAACTATATGTGTTCTGCGAATGAAATGAACAGTTCTCTTGTGGAATATGTAAATGGTATTCAGGTCATTAAAGCTTTTAACCGGTCCAGCTCGTCCTATGGGCAATACTCAAAAGCTGTCAATTACTTCCACGACTGCACCATGGAATGGTGGAGTGAGTGCTGGCTATGGAATGCGGCCGCTCGTGCAGTCCTTCCCTCCACCTTACTTGGCACACTTCCTATCGGCGCTTTGCTTTTTATGAATGGTTCGATTACTTTACCGGTTCTGATGATATGTCTTATTGTCCCCCTTGGCTTTACAGGGCCGCTGATGAAAGTATCGGAAGCCATGGAGCAGGTAAGTATGATCAAAGGAAACCTTGAACAAGTTACTGCCTTCTTAAAAACTCCTGAACTGCAGCGGCCTGCGGACCCGGTTACTCTCACAGAACCGACATTTGAATTTAGTCACGTTTGCTTTGGTTATAACAAAAGTGAAGTGCTGCACGATATCTCATTTAAGACGTCACCGAAATCAATGACAGCGATTGTCGGTCCGTCCGGATCTGGTAAATCTACCATAGCCAAATTAATGGCGGGATTTTGGGATGCCACCTCCGGGACTGTGCTTTTTGGTTCACAGGATATTCGCAACATCCCCTTTGAGCAGCTGATGGGAGAAATCAGTTATGTTGCACAGGATAACTTTCTTTTTGATAAAACCATCCGTGATAATATCCGCATGGGAAATCCAGCCGCAACGGACGAACAAATAGAAACCGTTGCAAAAGCTGCAAACTGCCATGATTTTATCATGCAATTAGAAAAAGGCTACGACACTATGGCCGGAGATGCCGGAGACCGCCTATCTGGTGGAGAACGCCAACGTATCACCATAGCGCGTGCCATGCTTAAAAAAGCTTCCGTGGTTATTCTTGATGAAGCAACTGCCTATGCAGACCCGGAAAATGAAGCACTGATACAAGAAGCAATCAGTAAGTTAATTTCCGGGAAAACCCTAATTGTTGTTGCACATCGTCTGAATACAATCCGCAATGCCGATCAAATCCTTGTTGTAGCTGATGGGAAAATAGCTGGATGCGGAACGCAAAATGAACTGTTAGAGAACTGCCCTCTTTATAAGAAAATGTGGGAGAATTATTCAGATGCGGTAACTTCCAAAACGAAAGGAGAATCTTAGATGTTTGAAATGATTTCTCGTATTTATCAAATCGCCGGCTCCAGCAGAAAAAAAATAACAGTTGGAATACTGTGCAATATTTTAAAATCCTTTTTTCAAAGTTTTATGATGCTCAGTGTATTTTTAATCATGTTAAATCTTGATACACTAACCTCCTCAATAATTTTAAAAGCTGTAACTATCATTCTTATTAGTATTCTTGGACGTTTCTTTTTCCAATGGATGAGTGACCGTACCATGAGCGGAACCGGTTATGATATTTTCCGTGATTACCGTTTAGAAATTGGTGAGCGATTAAAACAAGCACCTATGGGTTATTTTTCAGAGCAGAACCTTGGAACCATCCAAACAATTTTAACCACTACCATAGCGGATCTGGAAGGTTACTCCATGATGGCTATCGAACAGATGACCAGTGGTGTTGCCATGGCATTCCTTATGTCTTTCATGATGTTCTTTTTCAACCCAATAATAGGGACACTAAGTATGATAGGCTTAGTAATTGGCCTGACAGTATTACGCCTGGTCAGACAGCGGGCCGCAGAACATTCGCCAATTTATCAGGCTGCCCAGGAAAATCTGGTTAATAAATGTTTAGAGTACATACGTGGGATTGCTGTTCTCCGTTCATTTTCAAACGGCAAAAGCGGCCAGCAAGAGGTACACACTGCATTTCAAAAGAAATGGGACGCTGATTATTCACAGGAAAAGGCAACCGCAGGTGTTCTCCGGCTATATGGCCTTGTCTATAAATTGATGAGCTGCGTCTTAATCGCTGCTGCTGGTATCTTATACATGGACGGAAAAATTTCCCTACCATTCTGTATGACATTTTTGTTTTGTGCATTTACCGTTTATTCTGATTTGGAAACTATGGGAAACAGTGCATTCTTGAGTAAGAAAATAAATACCGAATTAGACCGTTTGGAAGAAGTGACAAATATTCCCCAGATGGACACCACCACAGATAAACTCCATCCTTCCAATTATGAGATTTCATTAAAAGATGTATCATTTGGCTATGGTTCCCGCAGAATTATTGACCACATATCCTTAAACATACCAGAGCATACTACATGTGCGATTGTAGGTCCGTCAGGAAGCGGTAAAACGACATTATGTAACTTAATCGCTCGTTTCTGGGACGTTCAGGAAGGCTCTGTGTGTATTGGCGGCCAAAATGTGAAAGACTATACCGCTGACAGTGTGCTTGACTGTATCAGTATGGTTTTCCAAAAGGTTTATCTATTCCATGACACAATCGAAAATAATATTAAGTTTGGGAAGCCTGATGCGTCACTTGAAGAAGTAATGGAGGCAGCAAAAAGAGCCTGCTGTCATGACTTTATTATGGCCTTGCCGGATGGATATCAAACTGTAATTGGCGAAAGTGGATCTACATTATCTGGCGGCGAAAAACAAAGAATCTCCATTGCACGGGCAATTTTAAAAGACGCACCCATTGTCATTTTAGATGAAGCAACCTCCAGTGTTGACCCTGAAAATGAACAGGCTCTTTTATCTGCGATTGAGGAGCTGACTAAAAATAAAACTTTAATTTCCATAGCCCATCGATTGAGTACCGTACAAAAAGCTGACCAGATTATTGTGATTGATAATGGGCACGTCAAACAAAAGGGCACCCATGACCAGCTCAGTAAAAAGGACGGAATTTACCGGAATTTCCTTAAATTACGTGTGGAAGCCACCGGATGGCAATTATAAATATTACCCCATTTCACCCCTCTGTATCAATGAAAACCAGGGAAGGATTTAATGAATTCCTTCCCTGATTTTCTTTTTGTGCCAAGGCACTCATTTTCTCTTAACCTTCCAGAACCGGGCAGTCGTCAGGCCATATACCTCACCTTTCGCTTTTGCATAGACCTGTTTTTACTAAACAATTGCCTGAACCTACACATTCCTCTTTAATTTATTTTTCCTATCTAATCAAAGTATTTGCAGTTGCCAGTTTTTCCTCCCTTAACATAAGTTCTTTCCATACATCTACAAAGCCTTCCAAATTGTTTTTCGACAGCTTTTTCACCATCTGATTGATATAGTCCAGATATTCTACATGCATACAGCTTTTATTAATGCGGATCAATGTGAATGGATATCCCCAGGCCAGTAATTCATGTAGCTTTTTATAGCATTCCTGTACTACTTCTAAGTCACAGTTTTCATCAACATAGTTCAGAAAGAAAAAAACCGATAACCATGAGAAATATGCTCATAAGTTATCGGTTCTATGTTTTCAGGTGTTTATTCAGTAATATTTAGTCCACAAATACAGTTTCATTCACCCGTTTATTCAATGCATCAAATTGCTCCTTTGATATTATTGGCTCATAATTGCCTATATATCTCAACTCTTCTGAATATGATTTTGTTCTCGCCGTAACAACCCCTGCATAGTATACGGAGGCAGGCATTTTTCTCAATCTCTTTGCCCATATGCCTGCACTTCTCATTAGATTCCCCTGATTACTCCAATGTGATTCCACTTCTGTAAATGACAGCTCCATCACATTCTGTAAAGCAAGCAATGATATATCTTCTCCCGCCTGAAAGTATTGTTCCCGAAGTTCTATTTCTTTTCCCACCTGCCGGCAAATCCAACTATAGGGAATACTGTTTGCCGCCTCCTCGTAATTCAAGACAAGATGCTGTGTATCTTTTTTATAATCTATGAACTCCAATACCATGTATTCCGGCGGATTGTTCAGATAATCCATAACAAACTTTAAAGCAGACCTCACGCGAAAAGCTTCCATTTCCTCTACAACTAACTGCCTGTCCTTAATACGATAACCATAGGGTGCCTTTACGAACTCGGCCCTCTTTTTCATACGACTTTTCATACAATCCTTAATATTCTTCATATAGATTGTCCACTCCTTTTAATTTGAAAGTAATTAACTTGCTTTTCTCATACACAGCATATTAATTTCGTCCTGAAATTTAAAAACAACTTCAATATTATGATTCTTGTCTACCAACACTTTTTCAATAAAGGCATCAGCCAACTCCGGAGACAACGCCTCCTCATTTCTAAACTCATCGACCAATCGGGCAAAATCTGAATAGAATATGATATTTGCCTCATCATATTTTCGGATTCCTTCTTCCACCTTTTGAATTCCTGCCTCCAATGGAACAAGCTGTTCTGACAATTTCTGTTTTTTTATCAGATATTCTTCTCTGCTTACATGCCCTGCTCTGTAATCTTCATACAAGTTCATTTTCTTCTGCTTTATTTCTTCTGCCCTCTCCTGAAATCTTTCCATGATTGCATGGTAATCTGCCATATTATGATTCAAAGCCTTTAAGATTTTCTTTTTGCTGTCAGTAAATAATCTTAAATTGAATTGTATAACCGAAAACACTGCTTTTTCTAATACCGCTGTTTCAATAGGCGGAAAAGTACAATCCGACAATGGATTTTCACGCTTAGCCAAACAATAGTAAAAGTCATTATCTTCATGATATCTGCGCCTGCTTAATGCTGAACCGCAATGTACACAATACACATTTTTATATAATGCTGATACTCTGCGCCTCGGTCCACTTTTGCAACCACTTTTAGCAGCCCTCTCATCCAGCCACTCATTCACCCTGTTAAACTGCTCTTCTCTGATAATTTTCGGCTGTCTGTTTGGAACAAGAATTTGGTCCGCCTTATTCACTGCCCGTGTTCCTTTTGTCCCCAATACACAAGCCTCTTCCTTATGACGTACTGAATATCCCAAATAAGCTTTATTCCTTGCAATCTTTTTCAGTGTTGTTTTATTCCAGATAGAACTGGTCTTACATAATTTGGCATTGTATTTTTTAGCCAAATAAACGCTCGGCGGATCAATTCCTTTTTCAGCCAGGAACTTAATTATAAACTTATAACTTTTTTTCTGGTCTAATAGATCCATAATTATTTGTAGTACATATGCCGCCTCCCAATCCACCTCATATTCACGGTCAGCTGTATACCGATATCCATAAAGAGGTACTGGGCCGTTATGCTTTCCTTGAAGAGCCTCCTCCATCTTAATTCTCTTCTGAGTGGTAGACGCCTGAATTGGAACTAACCCATTAATCAAATTCTTGAATTTGGCTTCAAAATCTATACCATATTGATAATCTTTGCTGTCATAATCATCATTAATCGCAATATAGCGTACTTCCAAAAAAGGAAATATCTTTTCTAAATAATTGACGGTATCTATGGTGTCCCTGCCAAGTCTGGAGAAATCCTTCGTTGCTATTACTATCATATTTCCATATAAAGAACGGACTCTGCTCATCATATTCTGAAAATTAGGTCGGTTAAAATTACTGCCAGTGTAGCCATCATCAATAAATTCTTCTACTTGATAATCATGAAATTCACTGTGTTCCTCCTTGAATCGGTTAAGCAATCTTCTTTGGTTTGTAATGCTGCAGCTTTCATCGTCTCCATCTTCCCTGGAAAGACGTTCATAAAAAAGCAGAAATTTTTTCTTCATCCTCACACCGCCTTTGCAATCAAATCCATGCTGAATATATCTTCAAATTTGAAGATAACTTCCATGGAGGTTTTGTCTATAATTTTGATTTCCGAAATCAATTCATCAATAATCTCCGCTGTCACGCAGAGATTTCCCTGCTTGTCCATCAATGCAGAAAGCCATTTGTTCTTTAAAGAATATCTCCTGACCATATCATTTGACTCTATAATCAAACTCCCTTTTAGTGCCCTCAGTTCATCAACCTTCTCCATATTCTGTCTTTTAAATTCTATGTACTCTCTTTTATCCAGAATCTGATCTACATAATCTTCGTATAATTGTTGCTGCCTCACTAAAAGGCTCTGGATTTCCCGGTCAATGTCAGCAATCTGATTCTGGTATTCCCGTTTCAATTTGGTTATAAAAGAGTCCTTTTTATATGCTTTTTTCTCCTTCATTGCTATACTGACCCACTTATCTAAGAGGACCGTAACAGCTTTTAATACTGCTTTTTCATTGATAAATTTGTTCTTGCAATGATTAGGTGCTACATCATGTCCAGGACAATGATATTCAATACCTATTCCCTGCTTTGTATGATACCTGCTTTGTGACATATGCCTTCCGCAAACTCCACATACGAGCTTCCCTGCGAATAATCCATATTTCTTATCAATTTCTCTGGTAAAGCTATTCACCCAGATTTTCTGTGCGTTCTTTTGGGCCCTGTCATAAATTGCCTGCTTTATGATACGGGGTAGAGCATCCTCTTCAATATTCCATTCCTGCCGCGGCACCCTTTTTAATTTTTTTCCTTTATAATAGCTTTGTTCTGTTTTATGGGTAACCAAACAGCCAATATAAACGGGGTTCTGAATGATACTAGAAATGAAATTGCCCAGCCACAGATACTTTTCCGGGTTCTTTTCTACCTTTTCTGCTTTTCCATGTTTTATCAAGTGATAGGCTTTCGGCGAGGGAATATTCTCCCTATTCAATATTTGGGCAATCTTATAGTATGAATATCCTTCCAGCACAAACATGTTAAATATACGGACAACAACAGAGGCAGCTTCCGGGTCAATCACGAGTATTTTACTATTGGCTTTTGAACGCTCAAATCCATATGGCGGCCTCGCTCCCCAGAACTCCCCATTGCCTCTGGCCAGTTCATGGGCCTGGGTAAGTTTTTTGGAAGAGATACGGGCGTAATATTCATTTGCCAGATGTTTAATCACATAAACCATTCGTTCTTTGCTGCATTGTGGATCTGCACTGTCATATCCATCGTCTATGCTGATGAAACGAACATCTAATTCCGGGAATACTACATCTAACAGCTCCAGCGCTTCCAAATAGTTTCTTCCAAATCTGCTAAAATCCTTAACGATTACTGCATTGATTTTTCCAGACTTAATATCTTTGAGCAGTTCAGAAAAGCCCGGACGATTAAAAGCTGACGTTAGATAACGATACTTTTGAAAACACTGGAAAATCAAGGTTTTTCGAGCGACGGACAAGCAGGGTATTGTACTAAAAACTGAATACGACGCAGAAGCGGCGTTTCTTACTCTCTACATGGGAGAACAGGAACGCCGCTTTTTTCATGCCCTTTGTTACGCAGTAGGGGCAGAAAAAGCCTTGCTACAAGCGGTTTTCCGGGCGCGTATCTGGCGCGGAAAGGGATTTATACCTTATCCCCCGAAACCGCGCTTCTACTGCGTAACAAATCCAAAGCAAAGGAGCTATGAACTATGGCAGTTTTCAGAGTGGAACGAAACAAGGGCTATACCGTAATGAGCAACCACCACCTACGCAACAAGGAGCTTTCCCTAAAGGCAAAGGGGCTGTTGTCGCAAATGCTGTCACTCCCCGAAGATTGGGACTACACCTTGAAAGGCTTATCCCTTATCAACCGGGAGAAGATAGACGCTATCCGCGAAGCCATTAAGGAACTTGAACGCGCCGGGTATATCGTCCGTTCAAGGGAGCGCGACGAGAAAGGACGCTTGCGGGGCGCGGACTATGTGATATTCGAGCAGCCGCAGCCGCCTACGCCGGATTTACCTACATTGGAAAATCCAACATTGGATAATCCAATGCAGGAAAAACCAACATTGGAAAAACCTACGTTGGAAAATCCAACGCAATTAAATAAAGATATACAAAGAACTGACTTACCAAAAAAAGAAAAATCAAATACAGATTTATCAAGTACCCATTCCATTCCTATCCTTTCCCCTAACCCCTCTCCTTGCAGAGAAGCGGCTGCGCCGCCGGAACGGAAAGGAACGGAAGCGGCAGCACAGAGCGCAGTTGATATATACCGGGAAATCATCAAGGACAATATCGACTACCACATTCTCAAACAGGACATGAAGTTTGACAGTGACAGGCTGGACGAGATTGTAGACCTCATGCTTGAAACCGTATGCACCGCCAGAAAGCGGGTACGGATTGCGGGGGACGACTACCCGGCAGAGCTTGTGAAGTCAAAGTTTATGAAACTAGACGGCGAGCATATCCGCTTTGTGCTTGACTGTATGCGGGAGAACACAACCAAAATCCGCAACATCAAGCAATATCTGAAAGCCGCCCTTTTCAACGCCCCGTCCACAATCGGCAACTACTACACTTCCCTTGTCGCCCATGACATGGCAAGCGGCGCACTGTCACCGAAAAAGCCGCAGTACGGCGACCCGGACTATTATTCATGCAATGAGGGCGAAAGCCTGTAACCACCCACAACCACAAAAGGAGGATTTTATTATGGCACAGAAAATGACAGGAGCATTGGTATTTGACGAGCGCACCGACCGTTACGACATCCGCTTTGACTTAAACAGCTACTACGGGGGCTTGCATTGCGGCGAGTGCTTTGACGTATTCGTGCGGGGCAAGTGGAAGCCGACCCGGATTGAGTACGGCGACAACTGGTATCTTGTGGGTATCAGAGCCGAGGACTTGAACGGGCTGCGGGTGCGTATCTGACCGCCGCCCCATAAAGAAACGCGAAAGGAGGACGCGACAAATTGCAGGACGAAGTAAACGAAAAGACCATAGCCCTTTACATCAAGACCGGGAAGCTGACCGCGCAGACGCTCCAAAAGGCAATGAAAGCCATACTGTCAAAGGGCAAAAAGCAGCTTGCAAAACCGCCACAGGGCAAGCAGAGCTTAAAGCAGCTTATGAAGCAGAACGCGGGCGTTTCCAACATTGAGATTACCGAGGGCAATATCAAAGCCTTTGAGAGTACGGCGAAAAAGTACGGTATCGACTTTGCGCTGAAAAAGGACGCGACGGAAAGCCCGCCCCGCTATCTGGTTTTCTTCAAGGGGCGGGACGCGGACGTACTGACCGCAGCCTTTAAGGAATTTTCCGCAAAAAAGCTGACACAGGAGAAAAAGCCCTCAATCCGAAAGCTGCTCTCTACCCTCAAAGAAGCTGCACAGGGCAGAAACGCGGAACGGGCAAAGGTCAAGAACAAGGACAGGGAGGTATCGCTATGAAGCCGGAAATCAAGAAGCTGCTTATCCTAAATCTCCCGTATCTGCTCTTTGTCTGGCTCTTTGATAAAGTGGGCGCGGCTGTCCGGCTCTCCCCCGGCGCGGACGCAAGCGCAAAGCTGCTACATCTTGGGGACGGTTTTACCGCCGCCTTTTCCAGTATCGCGCCGAGCTTCCACCCGGCAGACTTAGCTTTAGGCATTGCGGGGGCGGTCATTGTCCGGCTGATTATCTACACCAAAGGCAAGAACGCGAAGAAATACCGCCGCGGGACAGAATACGGTTCGGCGCGTTGGGGCGGGGCTGACGACATAAAGCCGTACACCGACCCGGTATTTGAGAACAATATCCCCTTAACGCAGACGGAACGGCTCACCATGAACAGCCGCCCGAAGCAGCCGAAATACGCAAGAAACAAAAATATCCTTGTAATCGGCGGTTCCGGCAGCGGCAAGACCCGGTTCTTTGTGAAACCGTCGCTCATGCAATGTACGTCAAAGGATTTTCCAACGTCGTATATCGTCACTGACCCGAAAGGAACACTGATTTTGGAAACCGGGAAAATGTTACAGCGGTACAAATACCGTATCAAAGTGCTAAATACGATTAACTTCAAAAAATCCATGAAATACAATCCCTTTGCCTATCTGCGGAGCGAAAAGGACATTTTGAAGTTAGTCAATACCATTATCGCCAACACCAAAGGCGACGGGGAAAAATCCGGCGAGGATTTCTGGGTGAAAGCGGAAAAGCTCTACTACACCGCGCTAATCGGCTACATCTGGTATGAAGCCCCGGAGGACGAGAAGAACTTCACGACGCTGCTTGAGATGATAAATGCGTCGGAAGCCCGCGAGGACGACGAGGATTTCCAGAACCCGGTTGACCTCATGTTTGAACGTCTGGAAGAAAAAGACCCGGAACATTTTGCAGTCAAGCAGTACAAAAAATACAAACTTGCGGCGGGCAAGACCGCAAAAAGCATACTTATCTCATGCGGCGCGAGGTTAGCCCCATTCGACATTAAGGAGCTGCGGGAGCTTATGGAAACCGACGAAATGGAGCTTGACACCATAGGCGACAGAAAGACCGCCCTTTTCGTCATCATCAGCGACACCGACGACACTTTTAACTTTGTCGTTTCAATCCTTTACACACAGCTATTCAACTTGCTTTGTGACAAGGCAGATGATGAATACGGCGGGCGGCTTCCCGTCCATGTTAGGTGCTTACTTGATGAATTTGCGAATATCGGGCAGATACCAAAGTTTGAAAAGCTCATTGCAACGATACGGAGCCGGGAAATATCCGCGTCAATCATCTTGCAGAGCCAGTCACAGCTAAAAGCCATTTACAAAGACAACGCCGATACCATAGTCGGCAACTGCGACACCACGCTTTTCTTGGGCGGCAAGGAGAAAACCACCCTTAAAGAAATATCGGAAATTTTAGGAAAAGAAACGATAGACAGCTTTAACACGTCCGAAACAAGGGGGCGGGAGCTTTCGCATGGGCTGAACTATCAGAAATTGGGAAAGCAGCTTATGACGGAAGATGAAATTGCAGTCATGGACGGAGGGAAATGTATCTTGCAGCTACGCGGGGTGCGCCCGTTCTTTTCGGACAAATTCGACATAACGAAGCACCCGAAATACAAGTACCTGTCCGACGCAGACCCGAAGAACGCCTTTGACATGGAAAAGCACCTTAAACGCCGCCCCGCCATTGTCAAGCCCGACGAGGTTTTTGACTATTACGAGCTTGACGCGGCAGACTTACAGGAGGACGCAGACCATGAGGAAACGTAGCGCAGAGGAAAAACAAAAGCAGCTTGAACGGTTTTTAATGAATGTTGCGGAAGCCGCCGACGCTGCATTATGGGAGTATTGGCGGGAAAAGGAAGCGGAACACCGCCGTTTTGCAACGGAGTATGTCACGCGCCGGGGGCTTATCCCGCAACAGTGACAGCATGGCAGACCGCCGGGGGACAGGGGAAGCTACACTTCCCCTACGCTGCCTTGCGGCAGCTACCCCTTTGTGAACTTGCGGGAAGCGAACACCTTGCTACGCAAGCTATTCACTTCCCGCAAGTCTGAAAAAAACGTCCGGCAGCACAGCGGAACACAGAAAGGAGCGATTGAAGCAATCACATCTATCCATACCGGCTACATGATACGCGCCCCCACTTTCCGGCGCAGTACACAGCGGCAGGAGCCGCACCCCTTACAACTGAATACCGCCGCGCCGCAGAACTTACGCAGCGCGGGGACAGCCGCCTTTACCAGAGGGCGGTTTTTTTGTGCGGCGGCGACCATACGCTGACCGCCTTTTGTCCGCTTGCCGGACAGCCGCAGACGCGGCAGAAAGGATATATTTATGGCATTTTTCAATAGCGCAGTAGACGTTTTGCAGACCCTTGTTGTAGCACTTGGAGCCGGGCTTGGTATCTGGGGCGTAATCAATCTGATGGAGGGCTACGGCAATGACAATCCGGGCGCAAAGAGCCAGGGCATGAAGCAGCTTATGGCGGGCGGCGGCGTTGCCCTTATCGGCATGACCCTTGTACCGCTGCTTTCCGGCTTGTTCGGTTAAGAAGCGCGGGTAAAGGCTTATGCAGAGCATACTTGACGCGATTAACGAATGGATAAAGGAAATCCTCATAGGAGCCATAAACGGTAATCTGTCAACTATGTTCGGGGACGTAAACGAAAAAGTCGGCACTATCGCCGCAGAGGTAGGGCAGACCCCGCAAGGGTGGAACGCAAATATATTCTCCATGATACAGACCCTTAGTGAAAATGTAATCGTACCCATTGCGGGGCTTGTCATTACCTACGTCCTATGCTATGAGCTTATCAGCATGGTAACGGAAAAGAACAATATGCACGACGTTGACACTTCCATGTTCTTCAAGTGGGTGTTCAAGGCGTTTGTGGCAGTCTACCTTGTGACGCACACCTTTGACATTACTATGGCGGTGTTCGATATGGCGCAGCACGTTGTTTCCGGCGCGGCGGGGGTAATCGGCGGCAGCACAGAGATTGATGTTGCCGCCGCCCTTGCTTCCATGCAGAGCGGGCTTGACGCTATGGAAATCCCCGAACTGCTCTTACTTGTCATGGAAACAAGCCTTGTGAGCTTGTGCATGAAAATCATGTCCGTACTGATAACCGTTATCCTCTACGGGCGCATGATAGAAATTTACCTTTACTGTTCGGTATCGCCTATCCCGTTTGCAACTATGACGAACCGGGAATGGGGGCAGATAGGAAACAACTACCTAAAATCCCTGTTCGCTATCGGTTTTCAAGGCTTCCTCATTATGATATGCGTCGGCATTTACGCGGTTCTGGTAAACAACATGATAATAGCGGACAATCTGCACAGCGCGATATTCTCCCTTGCAGCCTATACCGTTATCCTCTGTTTCTCCCTGTTCAAATCCGGCGCACTGGCGAAGTCGATATTCTCCGCGCATTAGCGGCGTGTCAAGGGCAGGGTGGAGATTTTCAGAGCGAAGCGGCGAAAATACGACCCGACCTTGACGCGGATAACCCCCATATAATACGGGCGGGCAAAGGGCATAGATTGACCTTTGCCTTGATTACCCTTATGGAAAATTACAGCAACACCAAACCCAGAGAAAGGAGGTTTTCACTTGGCGTATGTACCCGTACCCAAAGACTTATCCAAAGTCAAGACAAAAGTAGCTTTCAACCTTACCAAACGGCAGATTGTATGTTTTGCGGCGGCTCTCCTGTTCGGCTTGCCGCTTTTCTTTCTGCTCAAAGACAGCACAGGCACAAGCCTTGCGTCTATGGCTATGATTGCCGTCATGCTGCCCTGTTTCCTCTTTGCCATGTATGAGAAGCATGGACAGCCCCTTGAAGTGGTGGTGAAGAACATCATACGGACAAAATTCATAGCCCCCAAAGAACGACCATACAGGACAGACAACTTTTATTCCGTCTTAGAACGGCAGAGAAAACTTGAAAAGGAGGTATCAGCGATTGCAAAAGGAAACACGAAGAAACAGCGCGGCGGGAAGCACAAAGCCTAACCCGCCCCGCAAGCTCACCCGCGCCGAGAAAAAGCAGATTGCGGAAATCATCAGACAGGCAAAGGGCGACGGGAAAGCCCACACCGCGCAGCAGACAATCCCCTATATCCAGATGTACCCGGACGGTATCTGCAAGGTTACGGGACGGAAATACTCAAAGACCGTCGCCTTTGAAGATATTAACTATCAGCTTGCACAGGCAGACGACAAGACCGCCATTTTTGAGAACTGGTGCGACTTCCTCAACTACTTTGACGCTTCCGTTTCGGTGCAGCTTTCTTTCATCAATCAAGGGACGCAGCGCGGCGAAGCGGAAAAGGCGGTCAATATCCCGGCACAGGAGGACGCTTTCAATTCTATCCGCACAGAATACCGGGATATGCTGAAAAACCAGCTTGCAAAGGGCAACAACGGGCTTGTCAAAGCAAAATATATCACCTTTGCCATTGAAGCCGACAGTCTGGGCGCGGCGAAATCCCGCCTTGCCCGTATCGAAACGGACGTACTCAACAACTTTAAGCTCTTGGGCGTGTCTGCCCGCCCCATGACAGGCTATGAACGCCTTAAAATGCTGCATGGCATTTTCCACCCGGAGGGCGGGCAGTTTGCCTTTGATTTTTCATGGCTTGCCCCGTCCGGGCTTTCCACAAAGGACTTTATCGCCCCGTCCTCTTTCCGTTTTGGCGAGGGGCGTTATTTCCGCATGGGGCGCAAAATCGGCGCGGTTTCATTCCTTGAAATCCTTGCGCCGGAATTAAACGACCGTATCTTATCTGACATTCTGGACTTGGAAACGGGCGTTATCGTCAATCTGCATATCCACAGTATCGACCAGACCGAAGCCATAAAGACAATCAAGCGCAAGATTACCGACCTTGACAAAATGAAAATCGAGGAACAGAAGAAAGCGGTACGCAGCGGCTATGACATGGATATTATACCGTCCGACCTTGCCACTTTCGGCAGCGAAGCGAAGAATCTCTTACAGGACTTGCAGAGCCGGAATGAAAGAATGTTCCTCTTGACGTTCCTTGTGGTGAACATGGCGGACACGAAGCGGAAACTGGAAAATGACGTATTCGCGGCGGCGGGCATTGCACAGAAGAACAACTGCGCCTTAACCCGCCTTGACTACCAACAGGAAGCGGGGCTTATGTCCTCTGTACCGCTTGGGGAGAACCTTATCCCCATTCAAAGAGGGCTTACCACGTCAAGCACCGCTATCTTTATCCCCTTTATCACACAGGAGCTTTTCCAGACGGGCGCGGCTTTGTACTACGGCTTAAACGCCCTTAGTAACAACATGATACTCTGCGACCGCAAGCAGCTAAAGAACCCCAACGGCTTAATCTTGGGTACGCCGGGAAGCGGGAAATCCTTTGCCGCCAAACGGGAAATGACAAACGCTTTCCTCATTACCGACGACGACATAATTATCTGCGACCCGGAAGCAGAGTATTTTTCTCTTGTGCAGCGGCTTGACGGGCAAGTGATACGCTTATCCCCTACGGGCAAGGGCATTGACGGGAAGCCCCAGTATGTGAACCCTATGGATATTAACCTCAATTACAGCGAGGACGACAGCCCCCTTGCGCTGAAATCCGACTTTATCCTCTCCCTCTGCGAGCTTGTCATAGGCGGCAAGGAGGGCTTGCAGCCCGTCGATAAGACCGTCATTGACCGCGCCGTTAGGAACGTGTACCGCCCTTTCCTTGCAGACCCCGACCCGGAGAAAATGCCTATCTTGGGCGACCTCTACAACGAGCTTTTGAAGCAGCCGGAGCCGGAAGCGGCGCGTATTGCGGCGGCGTTGGAGCTGTATGTTTCCGGGAGCCTTAACGTATTCAACCACCGTACCAACGTGGAGCTGAACAACCGCCTTGTCTGCTTTGACATCAAGCAGCTTGGGAAGCAGCTCAAAAAGTTAGGTATGCTCATTGTGCAGGACCAGGTATGGAACCGCGTCACCGTCAACCGGGCAGAAAGGAAATCCACCCGGTATTTTATGGACGAATTTCATCTTCTCTTGAAAGAGGAACAGACCGCCGCCTATTCCGTTGAAATCTGGAAGCGTTTCAGAAAATGGGGCGGCATACCCACAGCCATTACGCAGAATGTCAAGGATTTGCTTGCTTCCCGCGAAGTGGAGAATATCTTTGAAAACTCTGATTTTGTCCTCATGCTCAATCAGGCGGCGGGCGACCGGGCTATCCTTGCGAAGCAGCTCAACATCTCCCCGCAGCAGATGAAATATGTCACCCACACCGAAGCGGGCGAGGGGCTTATCTTCTACGGGAACGTGGTGCTGCCCTTTGTAGACCGCTTCCCGAAAGACACCGAGCTTTACCGGGTAATGACGACGAAGCCGGAGGAAGTGGGCGAAGCATGAACGGGCTGAAAACTGACACCATCATCAACCGGGACGCGCTCTATGCCTTGCGGGAGCTTCCAGAGGAAAGCGTACACTGTTGCGTCACAAGCCCGCCCTACTATGCGCTTAGGGATTATGGGCTTGATATGCAGATTGGGCGGGAGGACACGCCGGAGCAGTACATTGACAGGCTGACCGAGGTTTTCCGCGAGCTGCGCCGGGTACTGCGTTCTGACGGTACGCTCTGGCTGAATATCGCGGACACCTACTGCGGCACAGGGAACAAGGGCTACCATGCAGACCCGAAGAACCCGAAAGGCAGAAACGGACAGCAGATTGCAAAAAACAACCGCGTTTCCGGCTGCAAACAAAAGGACTTAATCGGTATCCCTTGGCTTTTAGCTTTTGCCCTACGCGCTGACGGGTGGTATTTACGGAGCGACATTATCTGGCAGAAAGAAAACCCCATGCCGGAGAGCGTGAAAGACCGCCCTACCCGCTGCTATGAACATATCTTTCTGCTTACGAAGTCAAAGAAATATTTCTATGACGCAGCCGCCATAGCCGAGCCGTTAGCCCCCACAACGGCGGCGCGGTACCGCACCGGGCGCAGCGCGGGACAGAAATATGCGGACGAAGTACCCGGACAGGGGAAAGTACAGGGGCTTAACCGGGCGAGAAGCGGCAGCTACTACGACGAAGCCCTCATGCCGACCATGCGGAACAGGCGGGACGTGTGGCTTATCAATACCGTACCCTACAAGGGCGGGCATTTCGCCGCGTTCCCGCCAAAACTTGCCGAAACCTGTATCAAGGCGGGCTGTCCGAAAGGCGGCGTTGTGCTTGACCCCTTTTTCGGCAGCGGCACGACGGGAGCAGCCGCAAGGCAGCTTGACAGGCATTATATAGGCATTGAGATAAACGCCGAGTATTGCGCCCTTGCAAGGGCGCGGATTGGAGGGACAGAAAAATAAAACAGTATCGAGCGCGTGAGAAAGTCACGCAGAAAATGACCCGCGAGGGGGCTGTCGAGGTAAACGCCGCCACCGGGAAAAAGAAACGTATCAGCAAGCGGATAAGGGACGCGGACTTTGCAAAGACCGAAGCACCGCAGCCGCCGGAACAGGCAGCGCAGACCATACCGGGCGGCGCAGCTCCCGCGCCCACAGCCGCCGCGCCGCCGCTTCCCCATGCGCCGGGGGCAGAACGGGAACAGGACACCGCCGCAGCCGAGCGCGTCTTGGAGCGTATCGACGGGGCGCGTACCAGAAAGGCGAGCAAAAAGGCGGCGAGGAAAGCACAGGCAGAAGCCACAGCAAAAGAAAAATCTTCCCGCTTGCAGTTTACCGACGAGGAACGGGCAACGCCGGAGCTTGAAAGGTATATCCGAAAATCGGACAAAGCAGCCGACCGTCTGGACGCGGCAAAGGCGGCTATCCCCAAAGAAAAGAAACTTGTACGGGAGCGCACCTTTGATGAAGCCACCGGGAAAGGCAAGACCCGCCTACATTTTGAGGAACAGGAAAAGCCCATAGGAAGGAATAAGCCCCACAATAACCCGCTATCCCGCCCCGCACAGGAAGCGGGTATTTTCGTCCACAACAAGATACATTCCGTTGAAAAGGACAATTCCGGCGTTGAGGGGGCGCACAAATCCGAAGAACTGGCAGAGCGCGGCGCAAAGTACGGGACGCGGAAAGTCAAGGAGGGCTACCGCAGCCACAAGCTCAAACCCTACCGGGCGGCGGCAAAGGCAGAGAAAGCGGCGTTCAAGGCGAATGTGGATTTCCAGTACCATAAATCCCTACATGACAATCCGCAGATTGCGGGCAATCCCCTTTCCCGCTTCATGCAGAAGCAGCAAATCAAGCGGCAGTATGCAAAGTCGGCAAGGAAAGGCGGCGCAAAAACGGCGCAGAAAGCCGCAGAGAACACCCGCAAGGCGGCAAAAAAGACCGCCGAGGAAACAAAAAAGGCAATCGCTTTTGTAGGGCGGCACCCGGCGGGCGTATGTATCGCCGTTGCCGCGCTGCTCTTATTCATCATGGTATCGGCGGGGCTTTCCTCTTGCGGCTCCATGTTCTCCGGCTTGATGAACGGCATACTTGGGACTTCCTACACGTCGGAGGACAGCGACCTTGTGGCGACGGAAAATAATTACGCCGCAAAGGAAAACGAGCTTCAGCAGCAGATTGACAATATCGAAAGCACCCACCCCGGCTATGACGAATACCGCTATGACCTTGACAGTATCGGGCATAACCCCCATGAGTTAGCGTCCTACCTCACCGCCCTTTTACAGACCTACACCCCGCAGAGCGCACAGGCAGAACTAAACCGCGTCTTTGCCATGCAGTACACTTTGACGCTGACGGAAGAAACGGAAATCCGCTACCGCACAGAAACAAGCACAGACCCGGAAACAGGGGAAACGACCAGCGAGGAAGTACCCTACGAGTACCATATCCTCAACGTGAAGCTGACGAACAAGCCCATTTCCGAGATTGCGGAGGAACTTCTAACGCCACAGCAGCTTGAAATGTACCGCGTCTATCTGGAAACAAGCGGAAACAAGCCGCTGATTTTCGGCGGCGGCTCCCCCGATATGGGCGCGTCCGAGGATTTAAGCGGCGTACAGCTTGTAAACGGCACACGCCCCGGCAACACCGCCGTTGTAGACCTTGCGAAGCGGCAAGTCGGCAACGTAGGCGGGCGACCCTTTTGGAGCTGGTACGGATTTAACAGCCGCGTGGAATGGTGCGCCTGTTTTGTTTCATGGTGCTACAATCAAGCCGGGAAAAGCGAGCCGCGCTTTGCCGGGTGCCAGTCACAGGGCGTACCCTGGTTCCAGTCACGCGGGCAATGGGGCGCGAGGGGCTATGAGAATATCGCCCCCGGCGACGCTATCTTTTTCGACTGGGACGGGGACGGGAGCGCAGACCATGTAGGGCTTGTTATCGGGACGGACGGGGAGCGCGTCTATACCGTCGAGGGCAATTCCGGCGACGCCTGCAAGATAAAGAGCTACCCCGTCAATTACTCCTGTATCAAGGGCTACGGCTTAATGAATTGGAACTGACAACAAAAAAATGAAAATCTGAAAGGAGAAATTTATTGATGGCTATGAACAAAATTGAACGTATCGACAAGGAGATTGCAAAGACCCGCGAGAAAATCACCGAGTACCAGAATAAATTAAGGGGGCTTGAAGCGCAGAAAACCGAAGCGGAAAACCTGCAAATCGTACAGCTTGTGCGCTCCATGCGCCTTTCCCCGCATGAGCTTTCCGCTATGCTTTCCGGGGGCGGTATTCCGGGCATGGAAGCCGCGCCGGGCTACCCCGCAGAACCCGCAGACCACGACACCGAAGAAATGGAGGACACCGAGAATGAATAAGAAAATCCTTAGAACACTGACCGCACTTTGCGCCGCCCTTATGCTTTCGGGCGGCTTTTCCGTCACCGCTTTTGCACAGACCCCGGAGGGAGAGGACGACACCAACGACAGCGGCGTTGTCTACGAGGAACCCCAAAAGGAAGAACCCCTTACCCCGGACGGGAACGCGACCCTTGTAGACGATTTCGGCGGCAACAAGCAGCTTATCACCGTAACGACCAAAAACGGCAATTACTTTTATATCCTCATTGACCGGGACGACGAGGGCGAGAACACCGTACATTTCCTTAATCAAGTGGACGAAGCCGACCTCTTAGCACTTATGGAGGACGGAAGCACCGAAGCAGCCCCGCCCGCCGTTTGCAGTTGCACCGAAAAATGCGAAGCCGGAAAGGTAAATGTGAGCTGCCCCGTCTGCAAGGACAACATGACCGCTTGCAGCGGCAAGGAAGCAGAGCCGGAAACCGAGGAACCGCCGGAGCTGCCCAAAGAGAAAGGCAATGCGGGCGGGCTTGTGCTTTTCCTTGTCGTGGCACTTCTTGGCGGCGGGGGCGCGTTCTATTATTTTAAGTTTATGAAGCCGAAGCAAAACGTCAAGGGCGGCACCGACCTTGAAGATTTCGATTTTGACGACTACGACGAGGACGAGCCGGACGAGGGGGACGGGCTTTCTGATGAAGAACAGGAGGACGAGGAAGCATGACCCTGTTTACCGACAATCCCTTTGAAAAGATGATGATACAAAGACCGGGCGGGCGGCGTGACAATGCGCCGCCCGTTCCCCATTCCCCGGCTTGCGCTTCCTGTCCGTACAAAGGGCAGCTCCCTTGTGTGGGCTACTGTCTGAAACAGGTACAGGAGAAAAAGGCAAGTGAGCCGGAACGCTGAAAATGGACTTTTAATTTTCGTTTGCAACATCTATGAGATTTTCGTAATGCAAAAGTGTTATGTTATTTTCATTTTGCAGTTGGAGCTTTCTATCACGAATATTCTCAAAATCTTTACGGAGTCCGGCTATCACAGCATAGTAGATTTGATAAGGGCAATATTTGTATAATTGTCTGGGTAACTTTGTATTGGAGAATGAGTGCTTTTCCAATTCTGCTACAATTACATTCCAATTTGCAGCAATATACATTTGCCAATCCCTAACCTGTTCAATCCCTTTATTGATTACTTCCCCGAAACGAGTACCTTTTTCTTTTGTTATCCGCCCGTTGGGAGCTTCTAATTCCACAAAGACAAATTGATAACCGTCTGAACTATTACCTATGAGCAGATAATCAGCCACATAAGCCGACCCGATTTTGAACTCTGGAAAGATATAATTATCGTCATGGTGTCCTGTTCTGTAATAATGCCGTAATAAGCCAAACAAATAATTCCATGCACGATTAGAAGCTATCCAATTTAGTATAGCTCTTTCTGTTGTATCGGAAGAAGTAATCAGTTGATAAAACTCTTTTGTCGTATCATATATAGGTGTGAACCTTGAATAATGGTTGTTTGGAAATAGCGAAGTAGCACACTCAATAAAGTAATCCATTTCTTTGTTTTTACCGCGCCTGTAATGCCCGCCACGTTTTTTATTCATTGCTTCTTCCTGTTCATCAGTAGGAGCAAAAACATCGAAAGTATGTATTGATTTCATATTGTCACCTGTTTCTTATAGTAATGCTTAAAGTATAAACCAATTTCAAACCTAAAACAACCGAAAGGAGAACAGAAAATGAAACTGATTATTGCAGAAAAGCCGAGCGTGGCGCAGACTATCGCCGCCGCGCTTGGCGTTAAGGAAAAGAAAGACGGATATATCGAGGGCGGCGGCTGCCTCATTTCATGGTGCGTCGGGCATTTGGTACAGCTTGCGGAAGCTGCCGCCTACGGGGAGCAATATAAAAAATGGAGTTTTGAGAGCTTACCCATTCTGCCGGAGGAATGGCAGTACGCCGTTGACCCGGACAAGGGGAAGCAATTCAAAACCCTAAAAGAGCTTATGCACCGCGCCGACGTTTCCGAAGTGGTAAATGCGTGTGACGCGGGGCGCGAGGGAGAATTGATTTTCCGCTTTGTCTACGAAGCGGCGGGCTGCAAGAAGCCCATGCGCCGCTTGTGGATTTCCTCAATGGAGGACGGGGCAATCAAGGCGGGCTTTGCTTCCCTCAAAGACGGGCAGGAATACGACGCGCTCTTTGCGTCTGCCCTCTGCCGCGCAAAGGCTGACTGGCTTATCGGCATTAACGCCACCCGGCTTTTCTCCTGCCTGTATGGAAAGACCTTGAACGTGGGGCGCGTCCAGACCCCGACCTTAAAAATGCTCACCGACCGGGACGCGGCTATCTCCCATTTCCAGAAAGAAAAATATTATCATGTGCGCCTTGATTTATCCGGCGCGGAAGCGGCAAGCGGGAGGATTTCCGACAAGGCAGAAGCCGACGCGCTGAAAGGGGCTTGCGAAGCGGAAACGGCGGTATGCGTTTCCCTCACCAGAGAGAAGAAAACCGCAGCCCCGCCGAAGCTCTTTGACCTTACCTCTTTGCAGCGGGAAGCGAACCGCATTTTCGGCTACACCGCGAAGCAGACCCTTGACCTTGCACAATCCCTTTATGAAAAGCGGCTCCTTACTTATCCGAGGACGGACAGCAGCTTTCTTACTGACGACATGGGCGGCACCGCAGCGGGCATTATCGCGCTGCTTTGCGAAAAACTCCCCTTTATGGCGGGCGCGGACTTCACGCCGGAGGTTGTAAAGGTATTAGACAGTAAAAAAGTATCAGACCACCACGCAATCATTCCCACTATGGAGCTTGCAAAGGCTGACCCGGACGCGCTGCCGGAAAGCGAGAAGAATATCCTTACCCTTGCGGGGGCGCGTCTGCTTTTTGCCACCGCCGAGCCGCATATTTATGAAGCGGTTACGGCGGTTTTCTCATGCGCCGGGACAGACTTCACCGCAAGGGGAAAGACCGTACTTGCGGAGGGTTGGAAAGAGCTTCAACGCAGATACCGGGCGACGCTGAAAGATAAGCCCGAAGCGGAGGACGGGGAAAATGCAGACGTGACGCTGCCGAAGCTTTCCGAGGGACAGGGCTTTCCTAACCCCGCCGCAAAAGTAACGGAGCATACCACAACGCCGCCGAAGCCCCACAGCGAAGCAAGCCTTTTGTCGGCTATGGAACGCGCCGGGAACGGGGACACCGACCCGGACGCGGAACGCCGGGGGCTTGGCACTCCCGCCACCCGCGCCGCCGTCATTGAAAAACTGGTAAAGGGCGGCTTTGCGGAGCGCAAGGGGAAGCAGCTTATCCCTACCAAAAACGGGAACAGCCTTATCTGTATTCTGCCGGATATACTCACTTCCCCACAGCTTACCGCAGAATGGGAAAACAATCTGACGCAGATAGCAAAGGGAGCCGCAGACCCCGGCGAATTTCTGTCCGGCATTGAAGCTATGGCGCGGGAGCTTGTGCAGACACACGCCGCAGCACTGGACGGGAAAAAGGATTTGTTCCGGGAGGAAAAGCCCTCTGTCGGCAAATGCCCCCGTTGCGGTTCCCCCGTCCATGAGGGGAAGAAAAACTATTATTGCAGCAACAAAGAATGTGCCTTTGTCATGTGGAAGAATGACCGCTTTTTCGAGGAACGCAAGACCGCTTTTTCCGCGAAGATTGCCGCCGCGCTCCTTAAATCCGGCAAGGCGAATGTGAAGAAGCTCTACTCCCCGAAAACAGGCAAGACCTACGACGGAACTATCGTTCTGGCTGACACTGGCGGGAAATACGTCAACTACCGTATCGAAGTGCAGAAGAACTAAAAACTTGAATAGCAAGCATAGGAAGCGGGTACCCACTTCCGTAAATCCCCGTTGCGACGCTGACGCGCCGGACGGGGATTTTGCTTGTTGGGAAGTTTCCCAAACCCTCTTTTGCGGAGGGCTTCACCCTCTAAAAATTTTCAAAAATATTTGGCAGAAATGCGGGCGTACCCGTAGTAGACCATGCAGCCAAAAAATGCAGCTTATGACGCTGCCGCAGAGAAAGGAGGTTTTTCACTATGGCAAGTTTACGGGACACCGTAAAGGACTATCAAGACGAGCTTAGGGACGGTATCGCATGGGTGGCGTTCTGGAAACAGGGGCGTTCATGGAACGCGGAATATTTTCATCTTGATATGGACGATACGCTCTACCCGGAGGACAGGAGCCGGTTAGAGGAAATAAAAAGCATTGACCCCGCCGCCGTTATCTTAAACGGCTACTATTGCGGGCATTTAGGCGAGGACATGAGCCTTGACGAGCTGACCGCCGGAGTGCGTTACCACTACGAAAACAGCATGAACGACATTGACGGTTTTATCGGAGCGCATGACGACAGGCTTCCCCCGGAGGTTATCGAGGAAGCGAGGGCAGCCGCCCATGAAGCGGGGCTTCCCTTTTCCGAAAAGCCCTACCGGGACGGGGAGGATTTTAACCCCTATGTATTTGACGGGAGCATGAGCATTGAGGATTTTGAGCTTATGCACCGCATGATTGAAAAAGAAAGGAGCGAACAAATGGCAGAACCGATTTTAAGCGGCTATCTTTCCAATCTTGGGAAGTACACCGAGGGCAGACCCGCGGGCGAATGGGTGACATTCCCCACGACTGCCGAACATCTGAAAGAAGTCTTTGACCGTATCGGGATTGACTTCAAGCACTATGAGGAATGGCATTTCACAGAATTTCAATCCACTATCCCCGGCTTGACGGAGCATTTAAGCGAGTATTCCCACCCCGACGAGCTGAACTATTTAGGGAAGCTCTTGGAAATGCAGTTTGACGACGACCGGGAGAAATTCATTGCAGCCATTGAATACGGCGACCATGCCGACAGCTTACAGGACATTATCAACCTTGCACAGAACCTTGACTGCTACTGGATTTATCCGTCCGTCCACAATGAAGAAGAATACGGGCGTTATCTGGTTGATGAACTGGAAGAACCGGAACTTCCCGAAGAAGCGAAAAAGTATTTCATGTATGAGGAATACGGGCGGGACGCTTCCATTAACGACGACGGTATGTTTACCGAAAAGGGCTATATCTACAACAACCGCAACACCTTTACAGAATGGTACGACGGGCGCGACGTGCCGGAGGAATACCGGGTAACGCCGCAGCCCCCGCAGCCGGAAAGACCCGACCCGTCAAAGGTAGAAATGGACGCAGCCGCGCCGGGGCAGAGAACGGCGCAGACCGCAGAGCAGCCACAGGAGCCGCGCCCGGTTATCCCTATCGTGCTGACGAGCGAGAAGCCCGCCGAAAAGCTCAAAGAGATTACCGACCGTCTGGAACAGGGTATTGCGGAACTCTTTGACAGCGAGCGTTACCGGGAATATCTGAAAGTCATGTCAAAATTCCATAATTACAGCTTCCGAAACACCGTCCTTATCGCCATGCAGAAGCCGGACGCTTCCCTTGTGGCGGGCTTTTCCGCTTGGAAGAACAACTTTGAACGAAACGTGATGAAAGGGCAAAAGGGAATTAAAATCATTGCTCCGTCACCCTATAAAATCAAACAGGAAATGCAGAAAATCGACCCGCACACGCAGAAGCCCGTTATCGGCAAGGACGGGAAGCCCGTCACCGAGGAAAAGGAAGTCACCATACCCGCCTACAAGGTGGTATCCGTCTTTGACGTTTCCCAGACCGAGGGAAAGGAGCTGCCGGACATTGCGGTTGACGAGCTGACAGGCGACGTTGACCGCTACAAGGATTTTTTCGCAGCCCTTGAAAAGACTTCCCCCGTTCCTATCGCCTTTGAGAATATCGAGGGCGGCTCTCATGGCTACTACCACTTGGAGGACAAGCGCATTGCTATCAACGAGGGCATGAGCGAATTACAGACCTTAAAGACCGCTATTCACGAAATCGCCCATGCGAAGCTGCACGACATTGACCTCAACGCGCCAAAGGACGAGCAGCAGCCCCACGTTGACCGCCGCACCCGCGAAGTCGAAGCGGAAAGCGTCGCCTATACTGTCTGCCAACATTACGGGCTTGACACGTCGGACTACTCTTTCGGCTATGTCGCCGGGTGGAGCAGCGGGCGGGAGCTGTCCGAGCTGAAAAGCTCCCTTGAAACGATACGCAGCGCAGCCGCCGAGATTATCAATTCCATAGACGAGAACTTAGCGGAGCTGCAAAAGGCACAGGACAAGGAGCAGACCGCCGGACAGGAGCAGCCCACCAGAGAGGGACAGGAAGCCGCGCCGGAGAAGCCGGATCCGGAAGCAGCCGCACCGGGAAAATCCGGCGCACAGGAAAAAGCGGGCGCAGCCCCGAAAGAAGCCTTTACCCCGGAAACGATTTACAGAGTGCGCCGGAACCCTTACAGCGACAGCCGGGAAAACAGCTACCTCTTGCAAGCCTATGTGACACAGGAGAACGGGCGGGCGAAAATGGGCGACGTGCTTTATACGGGAACGCCGGAGAAATGCCGCGAGCTTATGGGGCAGCTCAAAAGCGGCGAGCTGACCGAGGGCGACGTGAAGCAGCTTTACGCAAAGGCACAGGAAACGGCGCAGACCGCCGGACAGGACAAAGACACCTTTTCCATTTACCAGATAAAGGGCGGGGACGAAACAAGGGATTTCCGCTTTGAGCCATACGACCGCCTGCAGGCGGCGGGAAATGTGGTTGACAGGGCGAACTATGAGCTTGTCTATTCCGCGCCCCTTGCGCCGGAAACTTCCCTTGAAGATATTTACACCTGTTTCAATATCGACCACCCCAAAGATTTTAAGGGACACAGCCTTTCCGTTTCCGACGTGGTAGTGCTTCATCAGGACGGACAGGACGCGGCGCATTTCGTTGACAGTGTAGGTTTTCGGGAAGTGCCGGAGTTTTTACAGGAGCAAAAGCAGCTTACCCCGGACGACTTGGAAACGGGCGAAACTGTCAAGACACCGAGGGGGACTTTCCATGTGACCGCCATGAGCCGGGAGCAGATAGAAGCCGCCGGATATGGCTTTCACCACCAGTCGGACGACGGAAAGTATCTGATTATGGGGAATGGGACGCGGGCGTTTGCCGTTGCCGCAGAACAGGCGCAGCGGGACAATCCCTTGAAAACCGCCGAGCAGACCACAGAGCAGAACGGGAACATGATTGACGGTATCATCAACAACACCCCCACCGTTGACGAACTGGAAGCAAAGGTAAAGGCGGGCGAGCAGATTTCCCTTGTTGACCTGGCTAACGCTGTCAAAGCCGACAAGGAGCGCGGCAAGGGAGCGAAGCCGGAAAAGAAACCCTCTATCCGGGCGCAGCTTAGAGCCGACAAGGAAAAGGCACAGAAGAAAAACGCAAAGCAGAAGTCACAGGACTTGGAAAGGAGCTGACCCATGCCGGAACAGAGCAAATTTGAAAACATGGATTTGTTTGCTTCCCTTGAAGCGATTATGAAGCAGAACACAGGCTTTTACCAGAGCGACTTAGACATTGACAAAGAGATTATCGCAAAGGCGGCGGCAAGCCCCCACAGGGAGGACAAAACACTTTTGTGGTTCTGCCGCCCGTCCGGGACGCACTGTTTCCGGGAGCGCGACGTTTTCCTCAAAGACACCGCGCCCCACAACACATGGCGTTTCTACATGGAGCAGACAAGCGACCGCGTTCTTGCCTATGCAATCGAGCTGACGGGAAAGGAGCGCGGGAAAATCAAGGGCAATCTGTACGAACTGGACTACTCTAAACATTATGAGCGCGTCAAGGAAAAGGAGCTGCCCGCCGATACGGTGAAGCTGATTTATGAGCATGGGGAAAGGGTACAGGAAGCCGGGAGATATTTTGACGGAACCCCAGACCCGCAGCTTGGGAAATTTGAACGCTTTGAAGCCGTACCCAACGACCCGGACGCGCTGCAATCGCTCTTACAGGAAGAACGGCGCAGCCGGGAGCAGCTTTCGCCGGGGGATTTCAAGGCGCATATTGCCGCTTTGCGGGACGGGCTGATTGAAACGGAAGCGCGGCGCATTGTGCGGGAAATGAAGCGGCATTACGAGCCGAACAGCCCGAACAAGACCCATTTCATGGCAGAGCTTTCCCCGGCGTTCATGCGGCTTGCAGCCACAAAGGACACTGACCGCCTTTTCTCCATGCTGCCCTACAAGACCCTTTCCTTTTCCAAAATCGAGGGCAGACATGGGACGTATGCGCTGATTGACAAGGGGGAGAACCGGGACAGGGAGATAAGGAAGCCCCGCCCCTCTATCCGGGCGCAGCTTAAAGCAGACAAGGCAAAGACCGCCCCGAAAAAGGCGGCGGCAAAAACAAAAAATCACGATATGGAGGTATGAGCATGATTAGACTGACTGTTGAAGAAACAAACCTTTTGAGCATTTACAACGAGGGCGGCAAGCGGGCTTTGATTGAGAATGTCAACGCCGCGCTGCCCTACATGGACGCGGATATGCGGGAGCTTGCAAAGCGCACCCTTTCCAAAGTGGACGCTTTGACCGAAGCGGAATTTGCAGAGCTTCCCATTTACGCCGCTGATGAAGTATGAACGGGGTTAAGCGGCTGACGCCGCCCCAGAGCCGGAAAGTCAACGCCCTTGTGCGCCGGACGTGCTGCAATTATGATAACGGGAACTGTATCTTACTGGACGACGGGGACGAGTGCGTATGTCCGCAGCTCATTTCCTATTCGCTTCTCTGCAAGTGGTTCCGGGTTGCGGTGCTTCCCGCCGACAGGCTGCTTTATGCGGAGCTTTACCAGACAGGGGATAAGAAGAAATGTACCGAGTGCGGCGCGTTCTTTGCGTCAACCTCTAACAGTGTCAAATACTGCCCCGTCTGCCGGAAACGTATCACCCGCAGACAAGCCGCCGAGCGCATGAGGAAAAGACGCGCCCCTGTTACGCAGTAGGCGCGGAAAATCCCTTGATTTACAGGGCTTTCCGGGCGTGAAAATCGGATAGGCGATACTTTATACCTTTACCCCCAAAAATGGCGTTCTACTGCGTAACATTCACGAAAACAGCACCCATAAAAAGACAGGGCGCGGAAGTCATATACTGGCTTCCGCGCCCTGTTCTTTTTTTGCCTATCTGACATTTCCCTTTTCCATTTCTTCAAGCGGGAACTGCGGGAGGGCTTCTATCAGCTTCTTTGTGATGGACTGGCGCATATCTTCGTTGATTTCCTGTTTCGTGCTTCCGTCCGGCTGTCTGACCGCTACCGTCGATAGCCTGTCGATTTCGTCCTTGTAGCACTCCACGACTTTCTCCACCGCCCATTTTTCCCCGGCAACGGCGGCGCGTATGGTTTCATATTCCGGCATTTTCTGGTTTTCCATGCTCAACGCTCCTCTGCTTTTTGATAGCCCTATCATAGCACAGCGGCGGGGATTTTGCTATCCTTATCCGCGCTCTGTTCCCTTTTCCCGTTCCGGCTGCCTGTCTGCCTGTAAAATGCTGTCAATGTTCTGCTTGATAATATCGTATTCCCGGACTTTCTTTTTCAGCTTCCCATAGTCGGCATAAAGGGCTTCTTTCTGCGCTTGGAGGGCTTCATATTCCGATTGCAGCGCGGCAAGGTTCGGGAGCTTTGCAATGCCCGCCGCTTTCAGCGACCTTGCGGCGGCTTCATGTAGGATAATCGCCTGTTCCTGTCCGGCGCGGTACTTCTCCCTGTTCCTTGCCTTGCGGTATGCGTCATAGACGGGCTTTGTCTTTTGGTAGGTGGAAACATTCTTGATAAGCACCGCCATGTCCGCAAGCCGCTTTTCCGCGTCCTTCAATGCGTCTGCCGCCTGTCCGCTTTCCGCTGCCATTTCTTCAATCCGGCTGACTAAATCCGCGTACTGTTCAATCTTATGTTCCGTCAAGAAATTCATGGTCTTTGCTGCCTGTTTCAGATTGTGGATTTTCGCCCACTGTTCATAGCCCTTACTCTGCGCCGCCTTGATACTGTTCTCAATGTCGATAAGCAGCGAAACGCCGCGCTGCTCTCTGGGGGCTTTCGCCGCCTTTGCCCGTCTGCCCGCTATCCGTTCCCTTATGGCTTCCTCTGTATAATCCGCGCCGAGGGTTTTAAGACGGGTGAAGCGTTCCTGTCCGGGGGCGCGGCATGACACATATTTCCCCGGCTTTATCTTATAGCCCGCCGCCTGTAACCGCTGCAACAATTCCTCAAAACTGGAAACTTGGGGGATAAGCGCGTCAACGGCAATCTTTAGCTTGCCTTTCCAACTTGTACCCGTCTTTTCTGCCTGGTACTCCGCATAGCTCTTTCCCTTGCTGCCCTTGCCGGGAACGACGACGGACAAGCCATTTTCCCGACACAGCTTGTCGCTCATGTTCCGTATGCCGTAATAGCTCCTTTTGTTGGAATTATATTTGCGGTGGTCTACGAAATTTACGGCGCAGAAAATAATGTGATTGTGGACGTGTCCTTTGTCAATGTGCGTCGTGAGTACATATTCATGCTGCCCCTTTGTTACCGCGTCGGCAAGCTGCTTTCCGATTTCATGGGCTTTCTGATAATCGACTTCCCCCGGCTCAAAGGACTGTATCAGATGAAAGGCTAAATTGTTCCCCTTTTGGAGTGCTTGGGACAAGGTATATTCAAATTCAATATCTGCCGTTTCATAGGAGCAGCCGAAAGAGGACACAAGCATTTTTCCGTCCGTCTTGTCCGGGTTTTCGATATAGTCAAGGGCTTTGCTTAGAGTGCTTTTAATAGGCTTAATCTTTGTAACCGCCATATCTCCGCAAGCACCCCCTTTATTTCCTCTATGTCCTCTTGGTATGCGTTCCCCGTCGCGTTTACGCGGCGTGCTATCTGGTTGACGTTGACACCGATTTTCTGTATCTCTGCGGTCATTGCCTTTATATCGGCATGGTCTATCTGAATGATATACCCGTCAATGGCAATCTTCCGCAGATATGCCGCCATGTTCCGGGTGGGTACGAGCTTCATTTTTTCCAGTATTAAATCCCGTTCCGCTTCCGTCACTCTGAATTTGATTTGCACCGTTCTTTTGCGTCCGTTCATGTATTCGCTCCTTTCCTTTCCGTTCCGAGGGTTTGGGACACTTCCCAACAAGCAATTTTCAACCGACGCGCCGCAGCGCGGGAGGGGAAAATACGGAAGTGGGTACCCGCTTCCTATGCTTGCTACGAATGTTTTTATCCCTTATGCCTTACTACGGAGCTATGCCCGGTTTTGCCAAACTTCCGCAAAAGAAAAACGCTGCAATCCTCAAAAAAAGATTACAACGCTCTCTAAACCTTATTCAATTCTGACGGACACTTCTTATCTGCCCTCTGTTTCGACTTCCGCTATCTCCTTTGCCGTTGCGCTCACAATCCGTATGCCTGTATCGCTCATACCGTCAAGAAGCGCGTCAAGCTGCCGCCGCTGCGTGTTCTTCTCTGGCGGCGTTTCCAAAAGAAACTGGTCTACGGATATATTGTAGCGGAGCATAAGCTCAAAGAAAATCTGTAAACTTGGGTGCTGCCCCTTGTTCTCAATGTTCGCAAGGTAGCGCGGCGAGATAAACATTTCGTCGCTCACTTTCTTGCGGCTCTCCTTGCGCCCTGTCCGCGCCGCCTTTATCGCTGCCCCAAAAGCCTTGAAATCGTATTTCGGTACTGGTCTTTTTGCCATAGTTATTCACCCTGTTACATTTTACTGTTCCCCTTTCTTCTTGGATATGTCTACACAATTCAATCAGTTAGCCAAAATAATTCATATGTATATGTTGACAATTAGCCGCTTTTTTTGTATAGTATTATTAAAAGGGGGAAATGTTTATGTTACATAGCATGCGTATTCGATAAGCATTGAAATCAAAAAAGATTTTTCCCATTTTCAATATGGGCTTTTTTGTCATGCTTATTTTGCGTATGCTATACAACAAAACTAACGATGTATAGACATAGTATAAAAACTATGCCTTAATTTTGTTGTAGTGTTATATGTATAAATGCAGGTCAATGCTCATGTTGAGAATTGACCTGTATTTTTTTGCACAAAAGGAGAAATATTATGCTTGAAAAATATTGGATAAAATGTCCAATTTGTAACGGAAAGACGAGGGTTCAAGTATTTTATAATACGGTATTAAGAAATTTTCCTCTTTTCTGCCCTAAATGTAAATTAACACATATCATTGATGTTGAAAAATTAGAAATCATAATCAAAAACTCTGAAAAACAAAAGGAAGGATATTAAATGAAACACTTACCTAAAAGTACACTTACGGAAATATTGAATGACCCATACGGATTTACTTACAAAGAAATGTCGGAAGTAATTGGAGAGGATAAAGCAAGAGCCTTATATGCGGAATTGTATAAACAGCCATTTCACAAAAAAAATCTATCAATATCAACAAAAAAAGTCTATAAAAGTAGCGATACTGAAAAGTATGTTTATGAATTGAAAGACAACAGGTATATCGAAACGGTTTTTATTAAACGGCGAGATGGTGGGACTGTTTGCGTAAGTACGCAAGTTGGTTGTTCTGTTGGCTGTATTTTTTGTGAGTCCGGACGCAATGGTTTCGTTCGTAATCTAACACCATCTGAAATTGTGCAACAGGTCATATTGATACGTCAAAAAGTAAATCGTATCGTTTTTATGGGAATGGGAGAACCTTTATTCAATTACGACAACTTGATTGCAGCAATCCATATTCTTCGAGATAGAAATGGACTTAACTTTCCAACCGACGGCATTACCGTATCAACAGTTGGTCCAGTTAATCAATTAAAAAAATTGCGCGAAGAACATCTAAAAATTCAGTTGACAATATCTTTACATGCAGCAACACAGGCTGCGAGAAACTGCATCATTCCTCATATGCACATGTACGCTATTGAAGATGTTGTTAAGCAAGCATTGTCCTATTCACAAAGGCATAATCGAAAAGTGGTATTTGCGTATTTGCTTTTACCAGGTATAAATGACCGTTCCTCAGATATAAGGCAACTTGCAAAATGGTTTAAGGGCAAAAATGTTATGATTAACGTGCTGCAATACAACCCGACGAGTAATTCAAAAATTAGAGCACCACAAAAACAAGAAATGGTTGCGTTCAAACATCAATTAGAGCAAACAGGACTTGAAGTTACCATGAGAGTTTCTCATGGTAGAGAGATTAAAGCAGCTTGTGGACAGTTAGCTAATACATATAATAAAGCCAAAAAACAACAAAAATAATTTAATTAAAAGAGCCAGACGCACAGACGCAGAGCCGATAATATGCAGTTTGAAATACTGCTGTTATCGGCTCTTTTTTGATTTAATTTGTGCCCCCAATAACCATATTGGAGCAAAATCAGAACTGTTGCTTGTCGTTCTTTGATTTCCGCAGCAGCTTTGAAAAACCAAAGCCGCCGTTTCTTTTTATCTTCTAATGAAATGACGCGGTATCACTGTTAAAAGCGGCGGCTAAAAGGAGGTAGCCGCCATGAAGCACATACCATATCGACAAAATCCGACGGTCATTGACACATCAAAAAAAGCCCGACCACCGCCGGGGAAAACTACGTCTATCAATATGAACTGTCTAATCATCTGAATACCGCTTACAATACCTATACGTCTGTCCGGGCTTTTCGGACAGGCGTATTTTGCTGCTCAAAAAATTTTTTGAAAAAAATCCGAAAATCTTCGGCGTTTTTTTCAAAAGGCAGTATTGCCCCGCGAAAAGGGGGAAGCACCACCAACTTTCCAACGAGAAAGGGGGTGAGAATGTGGAACCTAATCGCAGGGAGTTTATAAAACAGTGCGCTTTCCAGAAGTTTTGTAATACGGTACTGCACAATGAAGCGTGTGACGCTCACAAAGAGCTGCACAGGCATAAGGCAAGGGAGATTACCTTTTCCGACTTGACCTTAGAAGAAGCGCGGCAGCTTCATACCTTTGATGAATATTTCAAAGGGGAAATCGCCTTTGAAAGAGCCGGGAAGAAAATCACGCCGAAGCTGCTTCTTGAAGCAATCCGTACTTTGCCGGAAGAAAAGCGCAAAGCCGTACTCCTGTACTATTTCGAGGGAATGAACGACACCGAGATTGCGGAGCTGTTCGATACGTCGAGAAGCACGATACAGTACAGGCGGACAAGCTCTTTTGAGCTGCTAAAAAAATATCTGGAGGAAAATGCTGATGAATGGGACGAATGGTAACGAACCCGGCTACCCGGAAAAAGCCCTTGTTCCCTATCCTGTCATTTTGGCAGCGACAAAGGGCGACCCGGACGCTATGAAGATTGTCTTGCAGCATTTCAGCGGCTACATAGCCCGCCTCTCCATGCGGAAGCTGTACGACGAGCGCGGGAACGTCTATTTTGGCGTAGACCACGACATTCGGGAACGGCTGCAAGCAAAACTGATGATGGCTGTCCTCACCTTTAAGGCAGAGGAATAAACCGCAGCGGCGGGACGCTTTCTCTCTCCCCCTTTTCCGTTCCGCTGCTGACGCGGCAGCAAAGCCATTCTGAACCTTGACAAAGAAAGCGGCGCAAGATAACGGCGGCGCAGCATAGGGCAAATCGGATACGTTCCTTTTGCGCCGAGCCATACGGTGGGTGCGCCATGACGCTATCCGGGTGAGGTTATCCCCGCCCGGACAGCCGAGCGACCAACACCGCGCCGGAAAGCAAGTGTAGCGGCTTGCGGGCGACGACACGCAAAATATACAATGATACTTCCTTACAGCCACAGTCCGAGCGTTAAGAGCGTCGCAGGCAATGGGTAGGGCTGCATGAGAACCATGCCGGGGTGAAATTCCCATGAGGTTATGCTAATAACCGTCCGATTAAAGCCTTTGTTTTCTTGAATAGTGGACTTGCTGCTATTCATAGACTGTATTATATGTTTGCGAAAGAAAGGGGGATTTTCTTTGACGCAAAACCAGACGCCCGTTACCACAACGGAGCATAAAATCGGAAAAGTTACTTACCTTGTATGTTCGTCCGCAAGTGAACGCGCAACGGACACACTGGATAAAAAGATAAAGAAGCTCATTCGCAAGGACATGGAGCTGAACCCCGCAAACGCCCGGAAATAGGGCGTTTCTTCACATTTTATACATGACACAGGCAGCGGTATGTGGTATAATATAGACAGTACAAATACCATGCTTGTCTGTCGTCGGAAAGGAGGACAAAATGTTACAGACAGACAAGATTACCGCTTTATATTGCAGATTGAGCCAGGAAGATATGCAAGCCGGGGAAAGCGAAAGCATACAGAACCAAAAACTGATTTTACAAAAGTATGCTGACGAACACCACTTTTTCAACACACGCTTTTTTGTAGACGACGGATTTTCCGGCGTGAGCTTTGAGCGTGAGGGGCTTCAAGCCATGCTGCATGAGGTTGAAGCCGGGAACGTGGCGACCGTCATAACAAAAGACCTTTCCCGTCTGGGACGTAATTATCTGAAAACCGGCGAACTGATAGAGATTGTTTTCCCCGAATACGAAGTGCGCTACATTGCCATTAACGACGGTGTAGACACAGCGAGGGAAGATAACGAGTTTACCCCTCTGCGGAACTGGTTCAACGAGTTTTACGCCCGCGACACCTCAAAGAAAATCCGGGCTGTCAAACAGGCAAAGGCACAGAAAGGCGAGCGCGTCAACGGCGAAGCTCCTTACGGCTACCTTATCGACCCGGATAACCGCAATCATCTGATACCCGACCCGGAAACGGCACACGTCGTAAAACAGATTTTTGCAATGTATGTACGGGGCGACCGTATGTGTGAAATCCAGAACTGGCTGCGGGACAATGAGATATTGACCGTCGGGGAACTGCGCTACCGCAGGACAGGGAGCAAACGCCACCCCCGCCCACAGCTCAACGCATGGTACAACTGGCCGGATAAGACACTGTACGACATTCTGACAAGGAAAGAGTATTTAGGGCATACCATAACCGGGAAAACCTACAAGGTATCTTATAAGTCGAAAAAGACGAAAAAGAACCCGGAGGAAAAAAGGTATTTCTTCCCCAACACTCACGAACCTTTGATTGATGAAGAAACCTTTGAACTTGCACAGAAGCGGATTGCCACCCGGCAACGCCCGACAAAGGTTGATGAAATTGACCTGTTTTCCGGGCTGCTCTTTTGTGGGGACTGCGGCTACAAAATGTATGCAGTACGCGGAGCCGGGACGCTTGAACGGAAACACGCCTACACTTGCGGCAACTACCGCAACCGGGCAAGAAATGATATGCTCTGCACTACGCATTATATCCGCAAAAGCGTATTGAAAGAACTTGTCCTTGCAGACTTGCAGCGAGTAACGTCTTATGTGAAAGAGCATGAACAGGAGTTTATCGAAACCGCCAACGAGTGCAGCGCAAAGGCAGTACAAAAGACGCTGACACAGCAGCGGAAAGAACTTGACAAGGCGCAGAACCGTATTAACGAGCTGAACATCTTATTCCGCAAGCTCTACGAGGACAACGCTTTAGGGAAACTTTCAGATGAACAATTTGCTTTTCTGACTTCCGGCTATGATGAAGAAAAAAAGACGCTGACCCGGAGGATTGCGGAGCTGTCACAGGAAATCGACAACGCCACCGAGCGCAGCGCGGACGTAAAAAGGTTTGTCGCACTGGTACGCAGATACACAGCGATTGAAGAACTGACCTACGAAAACGTCCATGAATTTATTGACCGTATTCTTATTCACGAACTGGATAAGGAAACGAACACCCGCAAAATCGAAATCTTTTATAGCTTTGTCGGCAGAGTTGATACAGGCGACAAGCCTACTGAAAGTATCTCCTATTTCAGACAGATAGGAGCCGACGTAAAGAGTTATGCTATCTAACATACATCAAAAAGAGGTAAGATAACACCCTCTGCAAAAAAGGTATCGTTATCTTACCTCAACAAAGTTTGTACCAGTATACCCATCATCGACTGCTTCACCGATGATTTGGATTTCCTGTTGTCCGCCACAATAACGCTGTACTATGACTCTTTGATTTTTAATGCTGTCGCTTTCAATCTGATCGCCATCCTCCACGGATAAGCGCAGATAAGCATAAGCACGATAGATATGATTTTTACGCATAAAAACAGCTCCTAACCACTTATTAGTTAGCGCATGAACCCTGGGTCATACATCAAATAAGTAGCAGGAACCTGCTTAAATGTTTAGTTCTATTCCGCTTTTATTTTACCATGATTCATTCCAGTTGTCCACACCTATCTAACCATTTATCACCTTCTTTTTTTCTCTTTTGCGAATCTCAATCAACACTCTGCTTTTTCTATCAAATTTTCAATTATGTCGGATAAGGTCCTGCCCGTACTTGAATAAGATACCTTTATCTTCATGTCCCCCACGCGGAACAGGTAGGGATTTACTCCTTCGTCCAGTATTTTTCTCATTCTCTTCTCACATGGTAAAGAGGTATCTATTTTTACACTATTCAAATCCACCAGCGTATCAATATCAACCTCATCCAACTTTATCTGTTGGAAAGCATCCAGCTCTTCAATCGTAAGCATTTCTCTATACCTCCCGGGACAATGATTTTCTTTACATCTTCTTAACGATATTTCACAAACGCCAAAAGTGTCATACTCAATACAGACCTTATGAAATGGTTGTATCTATCATCTCCCGGTTCCATCACGAAGGGTAAATCCGGCTTTATTCATGTTTTCTTTAATACAAGCAGCAGTCTCCAGTAAAAAACTCGCTTCTCTCCCTGAACAGCCTTTTATGATATTTATAAAGGCCAATATGTACTGTTCCTTCGTGTCACCAATATCTGAAGATTCTATCAATACAGGGTATACGTTCAATGCCTCCAATACATTCAAGTAGGATTCCATACTTAAATTTCTCAAACCGTTTTCAACTTTACTCATATGATTTGCAGACACCCCTGCCCGTTCTGCAAGCTTCTCTATTGTATATCCTCTTTCTTCTCTTAAAGTACGAATGTTTTGAGCAATATTAAAATTGTTAACCATCTTCGTACCATACTCCTTTTTAAGTTTGAATGTATTTTACATGATGATTTCCTGTTTGAGAACGGACTGTAAAGACCAATATCATCCAATTCTAGCGTATAATTTGCCATTTCAGATTTTCCGACATAAATCCAGAAAAAAAGAACTGCCTGTAGATGGCAGCTCTCTTACAAAACATATTCTATTTTCAACTAATGCCGTAAATTTATACTCACGCAACTTTATCATCATTGTCATTATTTGAAAGGGCTATTTTGCTTAAACTGCCTTTCATCGACTCAATTGTGTCTAAGTAAAACTGAAGTTCCAACTCCGGACATTCCTTTAAGATACATAAGAAACGTGACAATAGTTCTATGCTCTTTTCCGTCCCATCTGCTTCAGATACCAAAACAGGAACAACCTCTAAAGCTTCCAGTATTTTTATATATGTTTTCATGCCGATTGTCCTGGAGCCAGATTCTACCTTACTCAGATGGCTATGTGATATTCCGGCCAATTCGGCCAGGGCTTCCTGGGTCAGACCTCTTTCTTCGCGTGCCCTTCTAATGTTCTCTGTTATTGAACATGTATGATCCTTCATATGTTTGTCTCCTGTTTACCGTTTATCGAGTGTCCCCATACTACGATTTTTCATCGCAATACACGTTTAAAATTATTACCTATCATTTTTTCACTTTCATCTCGCAAGCCCATTCACATTGATTTAAAATGCTGCCATCACACCACCAGTAGCTCTCTATAATCAGCGCGACTCCTCCACTCAACGGTTTACCATAAAAATATGTGCTATTATAGAGCATGCCTTTTTCTATGTCAACATTTTTTGATTTAATAGACATTTTTTCTCGTTTACTCGAACCATATCCCATC
>DS990265.1:0-3448 GCA_000155435.1 Clostridiales bacterium 1_7_47FAA
ACTTTTTTGTTTTGCTGTTGTCATGTTTCTCGACTGCAACTTTTATATCATATCACAGTTTCCATATTCTGTCAACAACTTTTTTCACTTTCTTTTGAAAGCTCCCCCACCGCTTTTTCGCGGTGGAACTATAATATAACACTACTTAATCAATATGTCAAGGGAATTTGTACCATTTTTTTAAACAATTTTACATGATATTTCACAACTACTAAATATGCCTATTTTCTTTGATTTTTTCTATATTTTGTGGTTATTAAAAAAATAGCCGGAATCTGTTGTCCCCAACTTTTTCCAGCTATTTGTCTTAATTAAACATAATATATGGACAACTTAATCATTTCTCATCAGAAGATTCCTTTCACAATGCCTCCTAATATAAGGTTTATCAGATTGTATCGGTATAGGAATGTCAGCCATGTACTGGCATACACCTGTTCCTCCAGCATTTTTCCCATAGGGGTTGCTGAAAACAGGTTCAGGATAAATCCGGCCACCCACAGAAAGAGCAGTCCCTGGGCCAGTCCCAGGAGGGCCCCCGCTATATGGTTCAGCCCATACAAAATAGGAAGGCGGGCAATCAGGTCCAGCCATCTGACAACCAGATGTATCAATATATAGACCGCCAGGAACAGTACAATGGACGCAATGGCATTGATGAGCATGTCGGCCAGATACATACTGATGTATTCTGCAAACTGGTCCACGCCCAGCATTTTGTAAATCTCACTGTTGTTGTTCTCCAGTAATGCGTCTTTTACTGACTGGGGCAGGTTCAGTCCCTCAATCAAAAGCCGTTGGGATGAGGGAAGCTGGGTTTCCTCCTGAGATGGTTCCTCCCATCCTGATATGTTCAATATGACATTGGCCGCGCTTTGACGTATGGATGGATTATCTTTTATAAACCCAGTCATATAGGGTGTTGCCATTTTTACTATAACTATAGTAAGGATCAGGGCTCCCAGGGATACGCACTGCTTCAGGAACCCCCGGTAATGTCCGTAGAGCACCATGCCCACCAGAAATACACCTGCCCCAACGGACAGCCAATTATCTATCATCATGTGTTAAGCTTCTTTCAGTCTCATTTTCAGTTTAATATCAGGCGCTCAATTGCTGCTGCAACACCATCCTCATCATTGGTCAGGGTTACCTGGTCAGCTGCATTTTTGGCTATCTCCAAGCCATTCCCCATGGCGATTCCGATTCCGGCGGCTTTGAGCATGGTTACATCGTTCTCCCCATCGCCAAATGCCATGGTGTCCTCCCTGCTGATTCCAAGGTGTTTGGCCAGCCACATAAGTGCATTGCCCTTCGTGGCGCCTTCGGCATTGATTTCCAGGTTATTATAGAGGGAAGAGCTGATGATTATCCCTTCCACTGAGGATAATTCTTCCCTGAGTATCTCCCTGTCCTTTAAATCAGCCAGGTATATATTTACCTTCTCAACATCCCTTTTACATTGCTCCACATGGCGTATTACATCCGGCACCAGATCCCTGGTTGCCCGCACCATGTCCTGCATGACACCGGAAAGGCCAAAATCAGCCATATGGTCAATGAACTCCGGCTGTGAGATACCTCTTCCATCGATATAGGGATCGTACATGGCATTGTACTTTTTTACGATATTCAGTATTTCCAATGCTTTTTCATTGGAGAGCGTGCATCTGGTCAGGCACTTGGCTCCTGCAAGGTCGGCAACCGTCCCTCCGTTGGTCGTGATGGCATAATGGACACCGGGCAGGTTGCGGATTTCAGGCATGATGCCGTCTACCGCCCTTCCAGTGGTAGGGACGATTTCGATTCCCAGGCCGGAACATCTGAGCAGGGCTTCCTTATTACGCTCTGACAGGCGCTTCTGGCTGTCCAGCAAAGTACCGTCCAGATCAAGTGCGATTATTCCTACGGATTTCATATAAAATGCTCCTCTTTCAATATAAGAAGTCCATCCTTATCATACTTGGATGAGAATATCCCTGTTAAGCGTTTGAAGAAGGAGGGGTTTTCTGCTTTATCAGCCGCTTCCTCGATAAGGTCTTCTGCATTGACCCTTGTAAGAGGGATTCCGTCCTCTTCCATGATTTCAATCCGCTCATAAAGGGCAAGCATGCTCTTTCCGGAAATGCTGCAGTCAATGTCGCCAGCATATTCGCATGCATACTTGGCGAATTCATCGATATCCATCTCCTCATCATCAGGAATTTCCTCTTCCTCAGGAATAACAGGGTCCGGTACTTTCTTGACCGGGACAGGAATTGCCGCATCCCTCTTAACAGATGCAGGGACTGTCTGATTCATCTTCTTACCTGTTTCTGCTGCCTTTTCCTTCTGTACCGGATCAGCCTGGGGCTGCGGCATTCTGGTAACCGGTTTCTGCTGTTCAGGTCTTCTTTCAGGCTTAATCATTTCCTGGACCGGCTGCTGGCGGGGCTGCTGTTCCTGTTCAGCAGGTTTCATCTCCTCCTGCGCCGGATGCGGCCGCTCCGTGGTACGTACGGCCGGCTGCGGCTTGTCCTGCCGCTTCACCTGCACCTGCCTTACCGGGCGCTTGTCCTCTTTCGGTGCCTCATATTCATTTTCCTTAGGCGGCATGGATGTCCCGATATACTCAAACCGTTTTGCCAGCCCGGGATATATCCTGTGCAGGCCTGCCAAACGCTCTGCCGTGTCAATCAGGACCACATTCATTCCGGTTTCATCCCTTGCCATAAGCTGGTTAAGTTCCTGAAGGATGGATTCCGTCATATCGCCTGCGCCCTCAATTATCAGGTCCTTGCCTGTGAGCTTATCGGAGATATTGAAGACGCCCTTGCTGTTGATTTTCTCTCCTGTGATTTTAGCAGCCTGGTTTTTTGCCCCTGTTTCCTTGTGTATCTTCTTCAAGGATTCTATAGCCTGGTCAAGTCCCTGCTGCGGCGTGTCCGCCTCTATCATAAGATGATGGGCCTGCCTGACCGGACTTTTGTTGATGTCGCGGATGTCAGAGAGGACACGGGTCTGGGCCATTTCCACTTCCCTTTTAAATCCCTGTCCGGAAATCCTGGACATCTCCATGGCAAGGTTGGCCTGTACTTCAGCTTCATGTATACGCGCTTTCAGGGCCTTGTCCGTCATTGCGTCCGGGTTCTCCTGCGGCATCCACTCCTGGTGCCCTGTCATGGCTTCCTCCGGCTCAATGGTTACCTGGGCATGGACAGGGGGCTCCTCATTGTATTCCTGCACATTATCATCATATGCGCCGTCTTCTTCAGGCAGATATGACTCTTCCCCACCATCATCTCCGGCATACCCGGCGCCTTCGCCATCCCCTTCATGTGGGGCATATCCGGCCTCTGCTCCATGGCCTTCATGTACTCCATATCCTGCCTTTGCGCCGTAACCTTCATGTGCTCCGTATCCTGCCTCCGCGCCGTAATCTCCATGTGCTTCATATCCGGCCTCTGCA
>DS990265.1:3564-125944 GCA_000155435.1 Clostridiales bacterium 1_7_47FAA
CCGTAACCTTCATGTGCTTCATATCCGGCCTCTGCATCGTAACCTCCATGCGCTTCATATCCGGACTCGGCGCCGTAACCTCCATGTGCTCCATATCCGGCCTCTGAGGTATCCCCCTCGTGAGGGGCATATCCGGTTCCTCCGGTATATTCCTGGTCCTCAGCGTACACTGCTTCCCCGGCGTACCCTCCATATTCCGGATCTTCCGCGTAACCGGCTTCTCCAGCGTACCCTTGGTTACCGGCATGCCCTTCTACTGCGCCATAACTGTTTTCCCCGGCATATACGGCTTCCTCGTCATAGCCTGCCTCCGGGTCATACTCCGGCTCCTCCCCGTATCCAGGTTCCCTGGTATATACGACTTCCCTGCTATAGGAAGGTTCCTCTTCATATCCTTCTTCATATCCAGGCTCTCTGGTAAACGCGGCTTCCCTGCGGCCTGTGTCATTGGATGGATAGCCATCCTCCGCTTCATGCCTATGCCGGCCGTCCTGAGGAATATCGTCATGGCTTCCAACCGGCTTACCCATGCGGTATTCTTTTTCAACTGCCCGGAGTTTTGCTTCATATTTATCCCGGTTTTCCACTAAATCCATCTGGTATGTGGTAAGCGGGGCAAACTGTATCTTCAGCTCCATGGCCTTTTCCACATATTTACCCAGACCGAACATGAGCATGATTTTATCACAGGCCATGATACACAAATCGCCCATGCCGGCTTCCGCGTACAGCTCTGCCAGCTCATAAAGCCACTTCTCATCCAGCTCAATGCCGCAGTACTGTTCCAGGGTATGGATTAACTGCTCCACCGGCGCACCTTTGGCCCCCAGGATCATATACCGGAGTATATACTGCCTGGGATCATCCGGGGCCAGGTCGCAGAACTCCCTGTAATAATCTTCTGCCTCCCTGGTGCTGCCCTCCTTTATGGCCAGCTCCGCCAGTTTAAACAGCAGGCGTTTGCCGATAGGGGCACGTTCAAATGCAAGCAGCAGGATATCCTTGGCCTCCTGGTACTCTCCATTTTTCTCGTATATGGTGGCTACCATGGACAGGATATTGACATTGCGCACCCTGCGCCAGTCAATGGTGTCCGCAATCTTCATGGCTGTCTCATAGTCGCCTTTGTTTACCATCTTCTTTATCTGCTCAACTTTAATGTTAAACTCGTATTTATCCATCTTTTGCATCTCCCTATAGCTAGTTCCCGGTATGGAAATCCCTGTCTCAAGTACTGGCGCCATCTTGGCCTGTCTGCGCCGTCCAGCACTAGATTTCGGTCCTGCCTTCCAATGCCCGAAGAAGCGTTACTTCATCTATGTATTCCAAATCCCCCCCAACGGGAACCCCGCTGGCAATCCTGGTAACCTTAATCCCGGTGGGCTTAATCAGCTTGCTGATATACATTGCTGTTGTCTCACCTTCCAGGCTGGAATTGGTTGCAATGATGACTTCTTCAACATCGGACTGAAGCCGCTGCATCAATTCCTTGAGTTTAATATCATTTGGGCCAATTCCCAGCATCGGGGAGATGGCTCCGTGAAGTACATGGTAGACACCATCATACTTGCCGGTCTTCTCGTAAGCAGCCAGATCCCTGGTATTCTCAACCACCATGATGGTCTTGTGGTTTCTCCTGTCGCTGCTGCAGATTGGACACAGTTCCTTATCCGTAAGGGTAAAGCACTCCTTGCAGTAGCGCACATTATTCCTGGCCCCGGTCATGGCTCCGGCCAGTTCCTCCACCTGCTCCTTGGGCATGTTGATGATATGAAATGCCAGGCGCTGGGCCGATTTGGCGCCAACTCCCGGAAGCTTGGACAGCTCTTCTATTAATTTGGTAATCTGACTGCTGTAATAATCCATTAGAAAGGAAGACCTCCGCCTAATGCCCCGCCCAGTCCGCCTGTCAGCTTGGACATGGCCTCGCTGCTCTCTGCTTCCATCTGGCGGAATGCCTCGTTGGTAGCTGCCATAATCAGATCCTCCAGCATCTCAATATCATCCGGGTCCACTACTTCCTCGGATAACTTCACAGACACAACCTCTTTCTTGCCGGAAACGGTCACGCTTACAGCGCCTCCGCCGGATGTGGCTGTGTATTCCTTTGCCTCCAGTTCCTTGGTCGCCTCTTCCATCTGGCGCTGCATGCGCTGCGCCTGCTTCATAAGGTTATTCATATTGCCAGGCATTCCGCCTGGAAATCCGCCACGTTTTGCCATGGTGTATTCCTCCTATATAATCTGTTATTTATTATTATTAATCTTCATATGTAATATCCATATGAATCTTATCTTCCAGTTCTTCTTCTGTTATATATATGGTGTTCAGCCTCTCACCCTTGCCGGCCAGCCTTGTCTTAAAGTAAATGGACCTGCCATAATTGGCTTCCACATACCGCTCCAGTTCCCCAATCACAGTGGGCCGCTTGCCCATATCGTAATTCATGGAATCCATGAACACGATGGTAAGGCATCCCTCGCCTCCGGGTTCCACCACCGTATCCCTGAGATAGGATTTGGCTCCCCCTCCTATGCTGCGGACAATCTTGGCCCACTCGTTGCGGACCAGTTTTAAATCCTCCAGCTGGGCCTTGGGCAGGCTTACTTTTTCCGCCGGAATCTCAGGCTCTGCCAGAGCCTGCGCGGACTGGGCCTGGGGAACCGGCCCCGGAGGGCTTCCCGCTGCCGTGGTTCCTGTACCGGCAGCCATATAAGCCGGCGCTGTCATGGGGATTGCCATGCGCCCGGCTTCCAGGTCTTCCATCTGTTCTTCCAGTTCAGCCAGGCGCTGAAGGATGGAATCCAGATTGGGTTCCATGGACGGGCGGGTCAGTTTAATCAGGGCCACCTCCACCAGCACCCGCTTCTGGGATGCGTAGCGCAGCTGGTTGGACAGTTCGGAAAACACCCGGATGTAACGCATCAGCGTGGGGCCGTCTGCCTTTTTCCCATCTTCCCTCAGCTGCTTTAAGTTCTCCTCTGACATATCCAGAAGTCCTTCCGCGTCATCCGCGCTCTGAATCAGGAGAAGGTTCCTCATGTACCAGATGAAATCATTTACAAACTGTCCCAGTTCCCGTCCCTGGATTACGATTTCCTCCAGGGTACAGATACAGTCCTTGGTCCTGCCTTCCACAACCGCGCCGAACATCTGGCTGAACACGCTGGAATCCACTGCGCCCAGCACCTCCAACGCATTGTCATAGGTCAGGACCTTCCCAAAATGAAAGGCTACGCACTGGTCCAGAAGGCTGAGTCCGTCACGCAGGGAGCCGTCGGCTGCCTTTGCAATATACATCAGCGCCCGGTCCTCCACCTCAATGTGCTCTGCCTGGGTCAGTTCCCGTAACCGGTCCCCTATGGTTTCCAGGGAAATCCGTTTAAAGTCATAGCGCTGGCAGCGGGACAGGATGGTAATGGGTATCTTATGCACCTCTGTTGTGGCAAGTATGAAAATCACATAGGAAGGCGGTTCTTCCAGTGTCTTAAGCAGTGCGTTAAATGCTCCGATTGAAAGCATATGCACCTCATCGATAATATAGACCCTGTACCTTCCTTCCGTGGGCGGATACTGGACCTGGTCACGGATATCGCGGATATTCTCCACGCCGTTATTGGATGCAGCATCAATCTCCACCACGTTCATGGATGAACCTGACTGGATTGCCTTACATGTAGGACATTCATTGCATGGGCTTCCGTCCACCGGATGCTCACAGTTGACCGCCCTGGCAAATATCTTCGCAATACTGGTCTTACCTGTGCCCCTTGTTCCGCAGAACAGGTAAGCATGGCCGATTCGTTCCGACGTTATCTGGTTTTTCAGGGTCTGCACGATTGGATCCTGTCCCTTTACATCCTCAAATGAGACAGGACGCCATTTGCGGTATAACGCCGTGTATGACATTCTGATTACTCCTTGTTACATGGTTTATTCGTCGCCAAAGCTGATTCCCACCATCTTGGCTTCCCGGATCATGGAGCTATCCGGATCAACTGTCTTTAACTTCCCTGCCACTTCTGCAAGCGGCACTTTTGTAATATCATTATTTTTAACAGCTACCATATAGCCGTATTCCTTGTCCGCTATGAGCCTGGCTGCTGCCGCCCCAAGCCTTGTGGCAAGGACCCGGTCATATGCGCAGGGCTCCCCGCCCCTCTGCATGTGTCCCGGCACCGTTACACGCACTTCGCTGCCAGTGACCTCCTGGATCCTGGCCCCGATTTCATAGGCAACAGAGGGATATACCATGCTGTTTTTCTTTTTTTCCTTCAATTCCTTCTTGCTCATGCCGGCTTCTTCCCTGGATATGGCGCCCTCTGCCACTGCCAGGATGGAGAAACGTTTTCCAGCCTTGGAACGTTTGGTCAGCGCGTCACATATGATGTTGATGTCATATGGAATCTCCGGCAGAAGTATGATATCAGCGCCTCCGGCCAGTCCTGCATACAGTGTAAGCCAGCCCACCTTGTGTCCCATGACTTCCACGATGAAGACCCGTCCATGGGATGCTGCCGTGGTGTGGATGCAGTCAATGGCATTGGTAGCCACATCCACCGCGCTCTGAAAACCGAACGTCATATCGGTTCCCCAAAGGTCATTATCAATTGTCTTTGGAAGGGAAACCACGTTGAGTCCCTCTTCGCTGAGCATATTGGCTGTCTTCTGGCTTCCGTTGCCGCCTAATACCACCAGGCAGTCCAGCTTCAGCTTTTTATAGGTATGTTTCATGGATTCTACTTTATCCAAACCATTTTCATCGGGAATGCGCATTTGCTTGAATGGCTGACGTGATGTGCCGAGGATTGTACCGCCCTGGGTCAAAATGCCTGAAAAGTCAGATGATTTCATAATCTGGTAATCCGCATACATAAGTCCCTTGTAACCGTCTTCAAAACCAATGATTTCCACATCGTCGAACATGTTGTATAAGGATTTGGCCACACCTCTCATGGTTGCATTCAGAGCCTGGCAGTCCCCGCCGCTGGTCAGCATTCCGATTCTTCTCATATTGCACTTCCTCCATATCAAACTATTGCTTACTTGTCAATGGTTCTATTATACCCATTTTGTAATTATAACGCAAAGGATGTCCATGGGCAAGCATAAATTAAGGTACGAATCTGTCAGAAATATTAAGAAATGGGACATAAATCTGCCGGCAACAATTGTCATCTCCAGATTTATATCCCATTTTAAATTCCACGCACCTTGCTTTGTGCAATCGCCACGGACGTTACTCATGCAGTTAACTCGGTCCAGGCTGCCTCACGGCACACGGAAGGTTCCGCTTAGTGCTGCTGCATTCCTGCCCTGACACGGTTCACAGATTCCCGTTGCGTAAGACCCAAACGTCAACGCCACTTACATAAGGCAGCTCCGCAACGTGTTGCCCGAGGCAAGGTATCACCCCTGCTGGAGCGGATTGCAGGTTCAGGGCACCGCTATCTCCCCGGCTGCGTGGAAACTTTATGACTTGGTTGGGTGTTCCACACAAAACATGCGTATGATATGCATTGTGTGTAACCGCCTGTTAAGTATAACTTGTGGGCGGGGTTTTGTCAAGGGGCGGGAATTGCCCGGCTTCCTATCACACAGGATTCCCTGGCCCCCTATCACATTTCACAGGGATACCGGTATCCCCACTGGCCTCTGATTGTGTCCATCATCTCCATGACACGGACGGTAGAGGCATGAGGCATCTGGGGACACTCCGTGCTTCCGCTCCCAATCGCCCTGCGGCATGCATCCACCTCATACTCAAATCCGGTAATCTGTTCCGGGGTCTTATGGCTTTCCACCAGTTTCCGGTCCATATCGTATATGTCAATCTGCGCACAGTTATTCACATCATGTATTACCAGAAAACCCTTGTCCCCGAAGACCGTGCCCTGGCGGTCCGTATTAGCCAGGACCGTGGCATGCAGTACTGCAAGCCTGCCGTCGCTCCATGTAATGGTGATTCCCTCCGACACATCTGCGCCCTGGCTGTTAAATACTGCCCCGGAGGTGATGGAATCATAATCCTCCCCAAAAACCATCAGGGCAAAATTAATTGCATAAACACCCACATCCAAAAGGGCGCCGCCTCCCAGGGACGGATTCATCAGCCGTTCCACCCCGGTCAGCTCATACCCCAGATTGGCTGTCAGCGAAACGGGCGTTCCAATGGCCCCGCTGCTTATGATATCAGAAATCATCTTCCTGGACGGCAGGTATCTGGTCCAGATTCCCTCCGTACACAGCACGCCCGCCTGCCGGGCCATGGCCAGCACTTCCCGGGCCTGAGGGGCGTTGAGGGTAAATGCCTTTTCGCACAGGACATTTTTCCTGTGTCCAATGCACAGCTTCATGTCTTCATAATGGCGGGAATGGGGTGTTGCCACATATATCAGGTCAACCTCGCTGTCCGCGGCCAGTTCCTCGTATGAGCCGTATGCCCTGCCGATTCCATGCTCTCCGGCAAACCTCCCTGCCCGCTCCAGGGAGCGCGAACCAACGGCATGTATGCATACATCTTCCATCCCCTGTGCGGTACGCACCATCTTACCTGCAATCTTACCAAGACCCATGATTCCTATCTTCAGCATCTGATTCCCTCCCGGCCTTTATCTGCCTTCCCTGATTTTCCTGAAAAACTCCTTCATCATCCCGGAACATTCCTCTCCCAGGACACCTGCGCGCGTGTCCACCTGATGGTTAAACCCAGGTTCATGCAGGAGGTCCAGCACCGACCCAGCGCATCCTGCCTTGGCATTCATGCAGCCTATCACCACCCGCGGGATCCTGGCCTGGACAATGGCGCCGGAACACATGGGACATGGTTCCAGGGTAACATACATGGTGCAGTCTTCCAGCCGCCAGTCACCCAGCTTTTTACATGCCCTTTTTATGGAAATGATTTCTGCGTGGGACAATACGCTCTTATCTGCATTCCTGCGGTTATATCCCCTGGCGATGATCTGTCCCTGGCGGACAATCACGCATCCTATGGGCACATCCCCAAGCGCTGCGGCCTTATGCGCCTGACGGATTGCCTCACCCATGAACCCTTCGTCCGCCCTCTGCTGTTCCCGCTCCTCCTCCTCTGCCTTAATGGCTGCAAGACGCTTCTGCTCCATCCTCTTTTCCCAGTTCCTGCGTCTGGTCAGCTCCCCTTTCTGCTGCTGTGTGCATGCCTGGTCCTGTTGGGCCTGATTTATTTTATCTGTTTCCATAGACAGTGCTTCCTCTTTTTTTTCAACTCTGATTGTGTTATACTTTTTCATTATATAAGACAAGTCTTAAAATGAAAAGGGATGGGTTTATTATATCATGAAAATATGTGGACTGCAAAAGACCACACTGCTGGATTTCCCGGAGCGTGTGGCCTGTACAATATTTACAGGGGGATGCAATTTCCGCTGTCCGTTCTGTCATAACAGCGAACTGCTGGACAGCGGGGCCGGGGAAGATTATACAGAGGAAGAGATATTTGATTTTTTACATAAGCGCAGGGGAATACTGGAGGGGGTCTGTATTACGGGCGGGGAGCCGACCCTGCAGCCTGATCTGGAGGATTTCATCCGGCGCATCCGGTCCATGGGGCTGGCAGTAAAGCTGGATACCAATGGATACAGACCCGGACTGCTGAAGGATCTGTGCCAGAAAGGACTGCTGGATTTTGTGGCCATGGACATTAAGGCTTCCAGGGATAATTATGGGAAGGTCTGCGGCGTCCAGGGGCTGCATATGGAATACATAGATGAGAGCATTGATTTCCTTTTGTCCGGCAGCGTACCTTATGAATTCCGGACAACCGTTGTCCGCGGCCTTCATACTGCTGATGATTTCAGCAATATCGGGCCGTGGATCAAAGGCTGCCGCAGGTATTACCTGCAGTGTTTCACGGAATCCGGACAGGTACTGGTTCCGGGTGTGTATTCTGATTTTACCAAAGATGAAATGCTGGTTTTCGCGGACCTGGTCCGTCCTTATGTGGGTCAGGTGTCCCTGCGCGGGATTGATTATTAGGACGTGTTTTAATCCTGATTATCCATCCTTACATCTGCATACCAATATCCGAAGCGGCCGTCCTGTGACGGCTGTTTTTTCGACAGTACAAAATGAGGGAAACCGAACATGGACGCCATGTATTTTTCATTGCTGTAATAATGGCCCGGAACTCCTAAAATATAGCGGACCCTGCCCTGTTCTTCCTTCCCGATACGTGCAAGTATCAGATAACGGTAATTATAATAACCGTGAAGCAGGAAGCTGTTATTTCCATAATTCCAGTTTTCCCTTGGCAAAAGGCCGATATCCTGGGGTTTGATGGTAAGTATCTCACATCCGCTGGTGCTGTCGAATGCCTGTATCTTGGGATAACGCTTACGGAATCCTTCCCAAAGCTTATGTGGACCTATGTCTTCCTGTTCCTCCTGTTCCAGCCGCTGAAGATCCTGGGGATTTCCCAGAAGTATGTCTTCCTGGAGGGCATTGTCCTGGGGAGCATTGCCCTGGGGGGAGTTATATCCTGAAGCATTACCTTCTGAGGCATTGCCTTCTGAAACATTGCTTTCTGAGACATTGTTCTCTGAGACATTACTTTCTGGAACATTGCTCCCAGTGGTATTAGTCAACGGGGCGTTAACCGCCGGGGCATTCTGTGTCTCCGGCTGGCCATCCATTGCATTTGGGGCAGATCCTCTATACTGCCGGGGAGCGGATTCCGCTTCCGGCTGTGCAATACCTCTTTGCGGCATTCCCCGATGGAATCTCATATTCTGTCTGGGCTGCATTCCCCTTCGGTTCTGCATGTTGGGGCAGTTTGGAACGGCAGGGCGGACCGGTACATCGGTATCTGCCGCAACAGGACTCCCTGCTGATATATTGGTATCGGGGCGCATGGCGGACTGGTTTGGAATATTTGAATCAGACGGCATCCCGGTCTGGCTTGGAGCTTTCATATCTGACGGCACCGCTGCCCGGTCTGGAACATTCCTGTCTGACGGCACCGCTGCCCGGTCTGGAACATTCCTGTCTGACGGCACCGCTGCCCGGTCTGGAACATTCCTGTCTGACGGCACCGATGCCTGATTGGGAGCATTCATATCAGAGGGCGCCGGAGTCCATGTTGGTGTCTGCGCCGTTCCCTGTCCATTCTGCCTTACAGTGATATTGGCCCGTGGATAACGGCCTGCTCTCCGAAGCGCCTCACGCTGTCCCGGAGTACCGGAATCCGGCCAATCATCCATATTCATCCGCTCTCCTGCCCTAGGCCATGTCCGTGTCTGTCCATTAGACATCTGAGTCCTATCCACATCCGGCTGCATTCCCATTTCAGGCTGTGCAGCATCATATTTTCCCATATTGTTTTCTGATTGTATATCCCCATCCGGGTACCATTGATTATCCGGGTTCTCCGTGCATCCGGCTCCCGCTTCTGTCCCCATGGCAGACTCACCCCATACAGGCAGTCCATCATCCTGAACCGTATTTTCCCCAGACCAATCCGGCTGTGGATTACCTTCCTGGATATATGGATTACCATATTGCCGTCCGGCTCCTTGACTATCCATACGGCTATTCTGCTGACCCGGAATAGGGCTATATGCGCGGTTATCCTGCTGACCCGGAATACGGTTATATACGCGGCCATTCTGCTGACCCCGAGTCCCACCATATGGCTGATTATTCTGCCACCTCGCCGTCTGGCCATATGTACGGCTGTTTCGCTGGCCCGTGGTCTGACCGTACAGCTGGTTATCCTGCTGGTCATACTGCTGTCCGTCTGACTGACTATCACAATCCCCGGTACCAGACATTGGCACTGCCTCTCCCAATATGGCCCCGGTCCCTGCGGATAATGCGGTACCGCTTGGAATTTCACCCGACAGTTCCTGGCTAACCTGCTTGTTATCTCCAAAGTTTATGTCTGCACGTCCGCCGCTTATCTGCGTTCCATCTGCCTCTGCGCCGCAAAATCCTGTATCAGTTCCTTCCATATCTGCAATGTCCGTTCCAGTCAGTTCCACATCCGCGGATTCCGTATCTGTGGATTCCCCAGTCATCATCACATCTTCAGGTTTTGTACCCGACATCGCCACGTCCGCAGACCCCACACCAGCCGTCGCCACGTCTGCAGGCTCCTCACCTGCCGATTCTGTATCACGCAGTTCCTGCCCCGCAAATCCCTCATCCGCCAGTCCTACGCCTGAGGATTCCGCACCAGGCCTCTTCCCATACAGAGATTCCGCATCCGCCAGCCCTGCTCCCATAGCTTTTACACCAGGCCTCTCCCCATACAAAGGTACCTCTCCTGCGGTTCCGGCACCAGCCAACTCCTCTCCTGCGAATCCGGCACCAGACACCGCTCCATCCAGGGATTCCATCCCGTCCGTCCCCTCAGCCAGTTCCATGTCCACAGATTCAGCGCCAGCCATCTGCGCATCATCAGCCCCAGCGCCAGCCATCTGCACATCATCAGCCCCAGCCCCAGCCATCTGCAATTCATCCGTCCCAGCCCCAGCCTTCTCCTTACCGCCCGCGCCCGGAACATCCGTTTTTCCGCTGACAACCGTTTCCATGTTTCTGGATGACTCCAGAAGGGGAATCTTCTTATCGCCAATCTCCCTGGCCAGTTCCTCCACCTTTTTATGTATCTGCTGCTCGGCATCCCCCAGCCTGCCTGAGGTCACGTCCGCCAATTCCACCTCTGCCGCATGGGCAACGGCGTCCTCCCAGATAGTTGTATATGCGCGCCATGAATCGTCTGCTTCATGGATGGTCAGGCCGTAGCAGTGGTCCATGCTGTATCCGGAGTCGGCAGCATTTTCCACGGAAACCACTGCCCTGAATTCCCCGGAACCACCCCTGATGAATATATTGCCCAGCAGTATCTCCTTGCCCGGAGCCAGCAGATAAACCCCAAGGTCGCTGCTTCCCACGTAGACTTTCTTTACATTTACGCTGAGCTTGCACTGCCCGTTCCTGGACTCCAGCTTGGCAAACCCGATATTTTTGCCCTTGACTTCCCCTTCGTAGGCATAGATATAAGATATCAATCTCCGATAATTGGTCATATTTTCACTCCTCGCACCCATAGTCTGCAGCTGCCCCGAAAACGGCCTATCTGCTTTTATAAATATTTTATGCAATTACCCCTTGAAAGTATGTTAGGAAAATGTTATCCTATATTTAAACAGAAATAAAAATTTTTTCCAAGTTGATGTCCGGACGTTTTCTTAGGCATGTTTTGTCCTGAGACGTGTTTGAAAATTGCTTTCCGTCAGCTGTCAGCTGTACGTCCCACTTTTGTCCTATGGGGATACCTTTAGCAGATCCTTAGGGCAGATGGAGGGAATGGATTTTCAGACACGGATTTTCAGACACATCCTGCGGCAGGCGGACATCCGCAACTATTATTAATGTATGGAAAGGTGGCAATTATTATGAGAATCATCAAAGCAAAAGATTATGACGACTTGAGCCGCAAGGCAGCCAACATCATCTCCGCACAGGTCCTTTTAAAACCTGACTGCGTACTTGGACTGGCAACCGGCTCCACCCCGATCGGCACCTACAAGCAGCTGATTGAATGGTACAACAAGGGCGACCTGGACTTCTCTGAGACAAGGAGCGTGAACCTGGATGAATACAGGGGCCTGACAAGGGATAATGACCAGAGTTACTACTATTTCATGTATAACAACCTTTTCAAGCACATTAATATTAACATGGAGAATACCAATGTCCCGGACGGAACAGAACCTGACAGCGATAAAGAGTGCTCCCGGTATGAGAAAGTGATTGAAGCTTACGGCGGCGTTGACCTTCAGCTGCTGGGCCTTGGACACAACGGCCACATTGGTTTTAATGAACCGGATAAGGATTTCGCCCAGACCACACACTGCGTAGACCTGACCCAGAGTACCATCGAAGCCAACAAGCGCTTCTTTGCTTCCATTGACGACGTGCCGAAGCAGGCTTATACCATGGGTATCGGAACCATCATGAAGGCCCGTAAGATCCTTCTTGTGGTAAGCGGTGCAGACAAGGCACAGATCCTTCATGACGTACTCTGCGGACCTGTTACACCAGAGGTTCCTGCTTCCATCCTGCAGTTACATAGCGATGTGATTGTGGTTGCGGACGAAGCTGCTATGGCTAAATTATAATTGCTGAAAGGGGATTGCCGCCAGGCAGTCCCCTTTTATATGCAGTGTCCCCTTTTATATGCAGTGTCCCCTTTTTATATGCAGTATGGTTAACTTTCCTTTAATCCTAACAGCCTTTCTGCATTTTCATGCAGAAGCAGTTCAAGCACCTCCGGTTCAAAGGGCAGCGCCCTGAACTGTTCCAGACTCTGCTTTAAGGGCCTGACCGGGTAACTGGTGGCAAACATCATCCGGTAGCGCATGAATGAATTGGCCGCCCGCACGAACTGGTCCGCAAAGGGCATGTTGGGCAGGTTACAGAAAAAATCCGGATAGCAGTATACGTTCATGCACTGCAGGGCGGTTCCGAGGAATTCCTCCACAAAGGGCCAGCAGCCATGGGATACCGTGAACGAAACCCTGGGAAAACGAAGGGCCGCGTGCTGCACCGCAATGGGATTGCAGTATGACAGATCCTCCCCTGCCAGGACACTTAATGTAAATGCGCATATCAGGCCGTGTTCCTCACAGGCAGCGTAAACCGGATCCAGTTTCCGGTCATCCACGTAGACCGGGGGCATGGACCATCCCGGCTCCATGGCAATCCCCTTAATCCCATATGTCTTAACATAATATTCAATCTCAGCCACAGCCCCCTCCACATCCGCGGGGTCCACTGCGGGAAATGATATGAACTGTTTTGGATACTGCATCTGAAGGCGGCACACATCCTCATTGTCCACGGTCGCCATGCCCGGGCGCACCTTCCTCCCCTGCACCACCTGCATGTCAATCCCGGATCCTGACAGTTCATCCATGTATAACTGGAAATCCCCATGCCGGGCTGATTCGATTCCTATGCTGTCCCTGTAAATCCCCGGCACATCTTCCGGCCTTTCAAAATCATCTTCCATGGGCCTGGGAAAGAAGTTTCCCTTTGTGACAAAACTCTTATACGGAGGCCTTGTCCTAAAATCAATTACCATCCTAAACTCCCCCTTGTTTTAGCATTGATATAATTAATAAAAAAGATTATTATATTGATATAGATAATATGCCATTACTTATCAATCACCGGAAAGGAGCAGACCATGACCCTCCGCCATCTCCGTATCTTTGTTGCCGTGGCCGAATCCCTTAACATGCACGCCGCGGCAAAGCAGCTTTATATTGCGCAGCCAGCCATAAGCCAGGCCATCTCTGAACTTGAGAATCATTATAATGTGCGGCTTTTTGAGCGGCTGTCCAAAAAAATCTATATCACACCGGCCGGAAGCCAGTTTCTTTTTTATGCAAAGCATATCCTCTCACTGTTCAGCGAACTGGAACAGCAGATGAATGATACGACCGCGTATACGGAAGTCAAGATTGGGGCCACCATTACCATCGGCACCTGTCTGATGAACCATATACTTCATGAATTCCAATCCTATTACCCTCAGGCCGAGGTGCGGGTATCCATCAACACGCCGGACTATCTGGGGCCTTCCCTGGCCAGGAATGAACTTGATATCGCGCTGGTCGAAAGTCTCCCCACCAGCCCGGACCTGATATTTGAACCGTTTCTTGACGATGAGATGGTCCTCGTGGTAAGCCCTGACCATAAATTCGCAAAAACCGGATACGCCACCCTGGATGAAATCAGCGCGGAAAATTACATTGCCCGTGAGCCCAGCAGCACGCCGGAACTGTTTACTAATTTCATGGAAATCCATAACCATATTTTAAAAAGCACATGGTTCTGCAATAATTCAGAGACAACCAAACTGGCTGTGATTTATAATTACGGCATAACCGTCATCTCCAGAAGGATTGTGGAACAGGAACTAAAGGATGGCTCCCTGGTGGAGGTAGCCCTTGAAGGCGGTCCGCTGTCAAGGAAGTTTTATATGGTGTACCACAAGAATAAGTTCTTCACCAATGCCCTTTTAGACCTGAAGGAAATATGCCGGGACCTGGAAGTGACACTTCCCGGCTGAATCCGGGAATGTCTTTACCTGCACAGGGAAATCATTCCTGCAGATAGGATCAGTATATTAATTACATATGCAAATGACCGCTGGCTCAGGCGCCTGCAAAGCCTTCCTCCCACAAAAATCCCGGACAGCACAGGAATCACGCCCGCTGCGAACAGCCGGAGGGATTCCCGGTTCAGGGTTCCCATCAGCATATACTGGAATACCGTAATCAGGCTGACAACCGTCCATAGGAGGGCCATGGTGGCCCGGAATCCATTTTTCTCCTCCAATTCCTGCTGCGCATATAAAAGTACCAGGCTTCCTCCTGAGGATATGGCCCCCTGGACGATTCCCCCTGCAATCAGGCATCCCCTTAAGGCCCAGGCCGGAAGATGTTTCCCGGCAGCCCGGGGTATCCTCAGCTTCAGGATCCCATATCCGCCTATGACCAGCATGAAGCCGCCTAAAAGGCGTTTTAACGCATCTACATCTATCATCTTCAGGCCGTATACGCCTATGGGAAGTCCTATGCACATGTACAACAGGATCCGGGTAAGCCGTTTAAGGTCCACGTATCTCCAATTTTTCACTGCAATGAAGAGGTTTAAGATACAGGTCATGGTGGAAGCCATGATGACTGCCTTTGCGTCAAACAGCTGGGTCAGGAAGGGGATGCTTATCATTCCGGCCCCAAATCCCCCCACTGCCCCCAGCACATTGGATGCAAATAATATGGACACATAACAGAGGAAAAGAAACGGGTCACTCATGCCAGCGCCCCTGCCGAGTCCAGTATCATCCGGAAGAATTTTTCATTGTCCATTTCAAATACCACTTCCACATTCTCCGGTTTTCCGGAACGGTGGGCGTAGTCGCAGATGGTTGCGCCGGATAAGGGACCTGGTTCCGTGGGAATCTCCACATACATCCTCTCGCTTTTGGTTACGACGGAAGGGTCGATGATACCCGCCACCGCGCATGCATCGTGGACAGGGCACCCTCCCAGGTCAATCCACACCCGGTTGTGCATGTTCCAGAACTCCTGAAGCAGGCTGGACATCATGAGGCCGGTCCTGTTGCCAAGGGCCTTCAGGGAATCCAGGAAATCCTGCCCGAACAGCGTCCTGTATGTAACGTCATAGCCGTACATGGTAATGGGCAGGCCGCTCTCAAATACTATCTTCGTTGCCTCGGCGTCCAGATATGTATTGAATTCCATGAAGGGCCTGGTCAGGATGAAATGGCAGGTGCCGCCCATAAGGGAGATTCCCCGCACCTTTTCCTCGCACAACTCAGGGAATGTGCGGATCAACAGCCCCAGGTTGGTAAGGGGTCCGGTGCCGATCAACACCACCTTTTCCTTGCTGCTCCTGAGTATTTCCGCCATCACCTCCACCGCCTTACGGTCCGATGGCTTTAACGGGTTATCCCGGGGAAAGTCAAAACCGTCCAGGCCGCTGACCCCATGGCAGCCTTCTGAGTCCGTTCTTGTATAAGCCCGAACAATAGGGCGGCTGGCCCCCGGGGCCACGATACATTCTGCCCCGCAGTAATTAAGGATATTAAGGGTGTTTTTCACCACCTTTTCCATCACCTTATTACCCGCCACGTTGGTGATTGCTTTTACGTCCAGCCGCTGGCTTCCAAGCGCCAGGACCAATGCCACCATATCATCGTGGCCCGGATCACAGTCTATGATTACCGGAACTTTTTCCATAGGTCTTTTCCTCTCTTTCCGCTTCCATGATTTCCTTCCTGATCCGTTTCTCTTTTACCTGCTGTTCATGGGCTGAGTAGATGATGATACCGGCAATGGATACAACATACGGTATGGCCATCACAACATCTGAAGAAAATGAATTAATCTGCAGCACATTGGCGACTGCGTTGGCGCTTCCGAATAACAGGGAAGCAATCATGGCCCCTATGGGGTTGCCGCGCCCCATTGCATCCGCGGCCACACCGATGAAGCCACGTCCGGCCGTCATATTTACGATAAAAACCTGCATGTTGCCCATGGACAGGTACATTCCTCCAAGGGATGCAAAGAGGCCGCTGAGTCCCAGGGCAATCAGCTTTACTTTTGTAGGGTTCTCCCCCACGGACCTGGCGGCGCTGCTGTTTTCCCCCACTGCCCGGATCCTGAGTCCCAGGGGCATCCGGTACATCAGGAACCAGACCACGATGACCAGGACGAATGCAACATATGTAAATACATTATGCCCCGACAGGATATCCCCCAGTACGGGTATGCTACGGATGATGGGTATGTCTATACTGGGAATCCCCATGCTCTTAACCATGGACGAGGAACCCTTATCCCCGGTAAAGGCATACAGGATCATCACGGCGGCGCCTGAGGTAAAGGTGTTGATGGCCACGCCTGTCAGTATCATGTTGGTATTCATCATGATATGGAAATATCCCATGAAGATTCCCATGACCACGCCTACCGCCATCCCGCAGATAAGGGCCAGCCATATGTTTTTTGTATACGCGCTGACCAGCACTCCTGTTAAGGCGGACATGATCATGGTGCTGTCTATGGTAATGTTGGTCACGCCGCCCTTTCTGGCAATCAGGGAGGACAGGCTGGCAAAGATAAGGGGCGTGGAAACACGGATAATGGTATAGAAAAAACCGGTTGTCAGGAAATTCTGCAATATACCCATTGATTATGCCTCCTTTGCCTTTTGCGTATTGTATTTAACCCTGAGTTTCTGCTGGGTCCTGGCCAGAAATGCATTGGCGCCGATAAACAGGATCATGACTGCCTGTATGATCATTACAATCTCACTTGCCACATCCGAAGAGCGGTTCATGATGTCCGCACCCGTCCTTACATATCCAAGGAACAGGGCGGAAAACAGGATGTACTGTGGCTTATACCTGGCAAGGGTGGCCACCATGATTCCGTCCCATCCCAGGTTGGTCAGGGAAAACCAGGCAAACCTGGGATTGCGCCCGAACATTTCCATGCCCCCGCCAAATCCGCTGAGCGCTCCCCCGATGAACTGGGCCAGCACGCACATGGCGAATACATTGATTCCAATGTACCTGGCATAGTTGGGGTTGGCCCCAATAAGACGGATGCTGCAGCCCCACTTGGTCTTGTACAGGAAGAACCAGGTCAGCACAATGGCGATGAGCGCGACAATCAGGTTGGCATTGACCTTTGTCCCGTCAATCAGGGTGGGGAGGAAGCTGTCCTTGGGCAATGGATAGGACCCTGAGGAGGTGGAGGTGATATCCATGAGATAATTGCTGAATATGTAATTTCCGATATAAAAGATTACATAGTTAAAAAGCAGGGAAACCACAAAGGCATCCGTACCGTACTTCAGGTTCACGATCATGGGCAGCAACGCCATCAGCCCGCAGACAACCAGCACAACCAGCATGGAAACCAAGGTAAGGCTGTGTCCATGTACCACGGTAAGCTTCAGGGATACGGCTGCCGCCGTAAGGCCGCCGAAGTAATAGCATCCTTCGCCGGACAGGGTGCGCTTTCCCGTGGCCCAAAGCACGCATACCCCCAGGCCCACATAGATTAACGGCACGGTGTTCTCTATCAGGTTCCCCATCCTTCTTGTGGAAGTAAATGGCCCCAGCAAAAAGGCGTGGAGCGCCTTCATCGGCTCGTCACTGACAATCAGGATGATCACGAACGCGGTCAGCATTGCAATGAGGATTGCAAGCAGGACCTTTACAAAGGAAAATGTCTGGTTCAGTTTGTTATTGTTCATAAAATGCCTCCTTTATTTCCTCCGGAGTCTGCTTTTTTATCCCCAGCATGTATTCTCCCAGGGTTTCCTCAGTAATTCCCTGTAAGCTTTTAAAATACGCTGCAATCTCGCCTTCATACATCACAATCAGGGAATCGCTGAGTTCCATGATTTCTGCCAGGTCCGCGGAGCTTATGAGGATGGCCGCATCCCTGTCCCTTAGCTCGAATATCTTTTCATGTATGAATTTGGTGGCGCCTATGTCAATGCCCCTGGAAGGCTGGTCAATGACAATCAGGTCCCTGGGCATGGAAAGTTCCCTTGCAACCACCACCTTCTGGATGTTGCCGCCGGACAGCATGTCCACGGTCTGCTTCTCGCTGTCACATTTCACGGTAAATTCCTGAATCAGCTCCCTGGATTTCTGGGCCAGCTTCTTATCTTTAACAATGCCTGCTTTGGAGATTTCCGGGTCCGAGAGACGGTTGGCCAGGAGGTTTTCCTTGATTGTGGCTTCGCTGGCAACGCCGAAGAGCAGTCTGTCCTGGGGTATATATGCGGTCTTGGCAATATCCCGGATTTTCCGGATGGACATCCTGGATACATCATTGTGTTTTATCCGGATCTTCCCTCTCTGGATAGGCTGCAGGCCTGTGATACATTCCAGCAGTTCCCTCTGCCCGTTTCCCTCCACCCCTGCTATGCCAAGGATTTCCCCGCTTCTTACGGTGAAGCTCACATCATTCACCTTAAGCCTGCCTTCTCCATAGCCATGGTACAGGTGTTCCACACTTAACACCACGTCCCGGGGCCGGGCCTGCTTCTTTTCCAGGTTCATCTTGATTTCACGGCCCACCATCAGCCGCGAGATATCGGATTCCGTGATATCCTTTACATTATATACCCCCATGGACCGCCCGTTCTTCATGATGGTAATCCTGTCGCATATCTGTTTGACCTCACGGATTTTATGGGAAATGAATATGACCGTGTGCCCATGCTCCTTTAACAGGATAAGCTGCCGGAACAGTTCCTCTGTTTCCTGGGGCGTCAAAACGGCCGTTGGTTCGTCCAGTATGAGTATGCGGGCGCCGCGGTACAGGGCCTTCAGGATTTCCACCCTCTGCTTCATTCCAACAGGCAGGTCCTCCACCCGTGTATCCGGGTCAATGGGAAGCTGGTACATCTGGGAGATCCGCCTGGTTTCTTCCACTGCCTTTGCCCGGTTGATGAAAATACCTTTTTTCGGTTCTTCCCTCAGCATCATATTCTCGGACACGGTAAGGGAAGGCACCAGCATGAATTCCTGATGCACCATACCGATTTTCAGTTTAATCGCTTCCGCAGGGCTGTTGATACGGATTGGTTTCCCTTCAAACAGCACCTCACCCTTATCTATTTTTTCTAATCCGAACAGCATTTTCATGAGTGTGGATTTGCCCGCTCCGTTTTCCCCCATAACGGCATGGATCTCACCGTAATCCACACTGAAATCCACATCCTTGTTGGCAACCACCCCATTGGGATAAATCTTAGTGATTCCTTTCATTTCGATTGCAGGCGTCTGCATACCATGTCCACCTCTCTGATTTTTCAGGTAAAAATGGGAAGGCAGGCTTTTTTCAAAACTTGCCCTCCCATGTCAGCATGTGCATTGTTATTGCGCGGAGCTGATGATCCCATCAATCTCTTCTGCGTCCATACCGATGGCAGTTGGTACCGTCACTTCCCCGCTTCCAATCTTACCCTCATACTCTGTCACAACCGCCTTCACCTCATCCGGCAGCTGTGCCTCATAATATTCGTTCTTAACCACGCCTGCTCCGTCTTCCTTCACACCCACTGTCTCCTGGGTCCCAAACGGAAGCTCTCCCTTTGTGTATCTTTCATAGGCAGTGCTTACGGCGTTGTCCACCTTTTTCATGACGGATGCAAGGATTACCTTTTCCAGGCTTTCGTCACTGTTGGCGTATTTGGCAGCCACATCCTGGTCATTACCGATGGCTGATACGGATTTATCCCTGGCAGCTTCATATACGCCCACTGCCGCATTGCCGCAGGCCGGGAAAAGTACGTCTGCCCCATCCGTGATCTGGGCCAGGGCCAGTTCCTTTGCAAGGGTTGCGTCATTAAAATCATTGGTGAAGGCAACCGCTACCTTTATATCGGGGTTGACTGCCTGGGCGCCGGATATGAAGCCTACCATGAAGTCATAGATGACAGGTATTTTCGTTGCACCCACAAAGCCCACATAATCTGACTTTGTCATGCTTGCCGCAATGACCCCTGCCATATAGGCAGCTTCATTCTGGTGGAAGTCCATGGCATATACATTGGGCATGTCCACTGAATCAAAATCCAGGTTCACATCGTAACAGATGAACGGGATTTCCGGATACATGGGCGCAACGGTCTGGATGGTATCCTTCATCAGGGAACCGCCGGTGATGATAAGGTCATAATCCTCTTCACAGAGGTCGCTCATGGCCGCCTCCCATTTGGCGGAATCCGTCACTGCGGTGCCCAGCTCTATGATATCCAGCTCGGCCCCGATATTATCTGCAATTGCTTCCGACGCCCGGCATGCCAGGTCGTGGGTTCCCCCGTCCCCACGGACATTGGGCAGGACGGTAACAATCTTCTTTACCTCTTTTGCCATTTCTTCTGATGGTGCTTCTGATGCATCCGCACTGCCTCCGGCGTTATCTGCTGCCGCAGCCGTTGTATCCGCCGCCTTTTTCTCCTCTGCCGGCTTGGCGCCCCCGCACCCTGCCATGGACAGTACAAGCGTCACCGCCGTAAACATTGCAACCAACCTTCTCTTCATTGTGCTACCTCCCTGAATCATTTTTAAAAAATACGTTTATACTGCTATGTTGTATAATCAGTATAGCATTGTATATTGATATCGTAAAATATATATTCTTTATTAGCTTAATAAGTATTTACTTATTATAGTCATATTCTTTTGTTACTTTTTACCAATATATCCGTATATGGTCACTTTATGGTATTCCAACAAAACAAAAGAACCGCTTCACGGCTGATTGTGCCGTCAAACGGTTCCTTCTATATTAGAATGTTCTGTTATATTTATTCAACCATATCGTAATCCGTACGGTATGTCAGATAATCACTGTCGCCCTGCTGAATGTCATTGCCCGCATAATTAGCTCCATTGACTTTCAGTTTAAGCTTACCTAACTCGAAGTTCTCGGTAAAGGTATTGCCAATCTCCGTCAGGAACATCTCGTCGGAAGCCCCCTCAGCGCTTTCCGCCTGGTTAAGGTCCAGTGTTCCAACGGAATCATCTTCCTTGCCCTCAATATCAAAGCTTAGGACCTTGGTACCATCTGTCAGCACGCCGTATTCAATCAGTTTATCTACCAGAAGCTGGGCATCCAGACCTTCGGTGTCCAGGGAATCCATATCCTGCACCAGACTGTCAGAATCACCGCCATGATAGATGGAAACAACCGCCACCGGCATCACATTGGGATCCGGAACCTTATCAGCCGCCCCGCCTGTGCTCTGGGGAATCATATTCTCAGCTGACTTTGCCGTTGCTGCCGTGGTTTCTTTTTTCTGTTTCTCAGTAGTAGGCGTACATGCCGCCAGTGATACGGCCACCATGACTGCCATTGCGCCTATTAACCATCTTTTCATAATTGTATATGCCTCCTTTAGTCCTCTTCAAAGCTTCTGAACCAGGAGTTTAGTTTTGTCAGCGCCTTTACAAGGGCTTCCAGTTCTTCTTCCGTCAGTTCTTTCACAACACTCTCTATCATCTGTTCATGGAACTTCTTATGATGATGATAAGCCTTAACTCCTTTTTCTGACAGGGAGATATAAACAACCCTTCGGTCCTCACTGCTGCGCTGCCGGTCTACATAGCCCTTTTTCACAAGGCTGTTCATGGAAATGGTCAAGGTTCCCACTGTAACGGATAATGCCCTGGCAATGGTTGACATGTTCTTAGGCTCATCTATGCCAATGGCCTCTATCACATGCATATCGTTATTGGTAAGGTCCCCAAATTCCGAGGTGATGATTGCCTTCTGCTCTATATCATTGACATCGCGGAACAGGCTCACCAAAACTTCATTCAGCGTCTCGTAAGTTCCCACGGTTCTCCCTTTCACTTTCTACTTCAAAAGCTTCTTACTGATTGTACAGTATTTTACTTGTTAACACAAGCCCCTAAATCCTTATAAAATTCTTAAAAGCCTGTGACTTTTTTGTGTTTTTTACAGTTTTACCCAAAATCAGGAATGAAATACAAGCCTGGCAAATACTTCGCCCCGTTCCTCAAAGTTTTTAAAGATACCATAGCTTGCAGCTGCCGGAGAAAGCACGCAGCTGTGTCCCGGCCTTGTAATCTGCATGGCCCGCCTCACACCGTCCTCCAGATGTTCGGCCAGGATCAGCCTGGGCCTGTCTTTAAATTCAGGATAAAACTTATATATCTCCTGGTAAATCCGCTTGCCCGTGGCCTCCATGAGGATGATATGGCTTACCTGGCATTCTGACAGATACTCAATCAGCTCCCTGTAATCAATCCCCCGGTCCATGCCCCCGATCAGCACGGTATCCGTGTCCTTCAGCGTCTTAAGGGCCTGTATGGTGGTGTCGCAGATGGTTGATATGGAATCATCATAGTATCTGACCCCATCCCGTTCTCCCAGATACTGAAGCCGGTGGGGCAGCGGCTCATAGGTCTTAAGTCCTGCCGTGAACGCCCCATCATCCATGCCAAGGATGGCGCACACCCCATAGACCACCCCGATATCAAAGTAATTGTGCTGTCCCAGCAGCCGGATTTCATCCACCGGGATCCGGTATGCCCTGCCGCGGAAGCGGATCCATGTGCCGTCCGGTTCCTCTGCCACGCTCAGATCCGTGCCCGGCTCATTTACCCCGGCCTTTATAAGCATGGATGGGCAGGTCCCGGATTCAGGCAGGCACTGTACGTTGCATATCAGTATGTCGTCCGTCTTCTGGTTCTTGAAGATATTCTGTTTGGCCGCCACATATTTTTCCATGGTTCCGTAATGGTCCAGATGTTCCTCATGTATATTGACCAGGATTCCGATATGGGGGGATACTGTCATGTATTCCAGTTGGTGGCAGGACAGCTCAAACACGATTTTGGTGTCCGGCCTTACCTCCTCCATGTGGTCCAGGGCCGGTATGCCGATATTGCCCAGGATCATGGTGTCCATGCCCGCGTTCTTCAGGATATGGTATAAAAGGGACGTAACCGTACTTTTTCCCTTTGTGCCCGTGATACCGATGATCTGGTCGCGGAAACACTGGAAAAATACTTCTGTCTGTGACAGGATCTGGCACCTGTACTCTTCTATGGGTTTTTCCAGCACGATTCCCGGACTTTTAAAGACCACATCATAGTCATCCATGCAGCTTTGATAGCCCGGCCCTGTTATCCACCGCGCCTCCTCATCCGGCCGCTGCGCCGGGGAAGCCAGGTCCGCTATATCGAGGCTGGCATATCCGCCTGCCTGCTTTATGACATGATAGGTTGACTGGCCTTCCCTTCCAAAACCCAGGAGCAGGACCCGCTTTCCTTTAATCCAGGGAATTATTTTCTCAATCACGTTCATTCTCCTTTTTTAGGGTGTGTCTGAAAATTGCTTTCCGTCATCTGTGGGTATCTGTGTGCACACAGTTCTCCCTGACCACCCTGGCCCAGGCCGGGGGCACCAGGTTCTCACTGTCATAATAGGACGAATACCGGTCCCCGGCAGCCTGGTACTGCTTATAAAGGCCGGTTCCCTTATAATAGGAAAGAAGGGCTGGAAGCTCTTCCCCTTCCTCTTCCATACGATTAATGGTAAGTACCATTGCCGTGTTGATTTCAGCCCGGCTGCCAACGCATTCAAAAGGCTTCTCTTCCCGTATGCCGATCAGCTGTTCCAGGGTTTCCTTCATGGTCCAGTCCTGAAGCATATCCCGCCCGAATATGTCCCGCACTTCCTGTGAGGAAAGGAATGGGGAGAGTATCAGGTATACAAACAGGCACTTGGGGCAGTGTCCGCACCAGCTGTCCGTCCTGCTGCCCGCATTGCAGCTGCGGAAAATCGGATGATACTGTTTCTGCCTTGCAAAGTATCCAGCTATCTGGAACTCGCTTAATGGGCGCAGAAGGCTAAAATAGCTGGCGCTTCCTGGAAGGTAACGGTTCTCATATTCATGGAAATCCTTCTCGAATTTAAAGCTCTTGGAATACTGGTGGTTGACCGTGCTCCCCTGGACCGTGCTCTCATTGGCGCTGGATTCATTGGAAAGGGCCACCCAGGATAATCCATGCATCCTGGCTGCGATGATGCTGGAAAATGCCACCAGGGCCGAGAACGGTGTGTGCCCGTTCAGGTATCCCTGCCTGTTCAGTTCCAGCATGTTGGGGTCCAGGGTCCGCCTGGCATTTATGACCTGGCTTTCCTTCAGTCCGGCGGCTTCTGTGGTATGGATGGTCGCGCCTCTGGGGTTGATGATGTAGGCATGGATTGTCTCCCCCGCGCTGCGCAGCAGCTCCAGGGTGACTGCGGAATCCTTGCCACCGCCAATGGGGACCAGGACTCCTTTTTCCTGGGGGGCCGGGGAATCAGGAGTTTGCAAGGGCTGGGAGGGAGGCATCTTCTGCGACCCCTGCATCTCCCGCGGATCATACCCGGATGACTGTCCCTGAACATTGCATACAATATCCATAAAATCATCCTGCCTGGCTTCCCAAATCTGATTCACATAAAAGAACTCGCCCAGACCGTTATAATACAGGTCCTTCCACCATTCCATCTGCTCCTGGCCAAGGAAGCCCGCCTCCACGATTACCCGGGGAGGACATGCAATCTTCCAGTAGCTGACCAGTTCCACCATGCCCAGGGAAAATACCATGTCCTGCATCAGCCGGTCCTCAGCCCACAGGCGTGTATCGCCTGCCGCCTTCGGGAACCGCCAGACAGGGGCAAAGGAAGATAGCCCGGGAATCTCAAACCTGTATGTGATCCTGCACTCACGGCCGTCTTCTTCCATCTCATAGCTTTTATATATGAACTGAGGATACTGCCTTCGCAGGGTCTGATATTGTTCCATAATATGTCCCTTTCTTTACAACACAAACCCGCTGTACACTTTGCCCATCTGCGATACAGGGCGCATATACAACGGATTCCCTTTTTATCTATGGCTATTATAGTCAATAACCCTTGATTTTGCAATGTTTTTTTGTCTGTCAGGGCCTTACCTCAGGGCGCCTGCCAGGATTACGCTGGCAGCCACTCCCACGGCTGTTGCGAACAGTCCGCCTGCCAGGGTATATCTGCCTTTTCTTATTCCCACGGAACTGAAGTAGATACTCATACAGTAAAGCACGGTCTCGGTACTGCTCATGAGCACGGAGGCAATGAGTCCTATGCTGGAATCGGTTCCGTATTCCTTGAAAATGTCCAGCACCAGCCCGGTTGCCGCTGAATTGGAAACCAGCCGTACCAGCACCACGGGCACAATCTGAGGCGGCAGATGGATCAGGGCAGCCGGAGCCTTGAGCATTTCCCCAAAAAATTCCAGGAAGCCTGACGCCCTGAGCACCCCCACGGAAACCATCAGCCCCACCAGGGTGGGAAGGATTCCCGCCACTGTCTTCATGCCATCCTTGGCCCCGTCTATAAAATCATCCAGCACAGGACGCCCTGACAGAAGCCCGAAGCCCACAATATAAAAAATCATCAGAGGAACCATGGCCTCTGACAGAAAAAGTATGAACCGCATATGGATATCCCCTGGTTAAGCCGCTTTATATATGGTATTCCGGTGAGGATGGTTTCATTCCCCCTGGATTATATTAGCTGGATCCACACCGGCTCCCAGTCTTTAGCGGGCCTTCCCGCACTGCATACCGCCATCCTGCTGTTTTCAAGGGAAAACTCCTTAAAATAGTACTTCATGTCATCCACGTCCTGGGCCACCTCTATCTCCTGTCCCTGAAAACGGATTTCAAATGCATTTAACGCCAGTCCCATCCCCAGCCCGGTTACCTTCATGAAGCTTTCCTTAAGGACCCACAGCCGGAAAAATGCTTCCTGCTTCTGCTGTCCGTCCTCTATCTGTTCCAGATACCTGTATTCTCCCTCATGGAAAAAACGGCGGGCCACCTTCTCCTTCATGACGCCGATTCCTTCTATATCGATTCCCACCGGGCTGACGCCGCAGACCCCGGCCGCATAATCCCCGGAATGCGTCAGGTTAAAATGGATATCCGGCCGCCCCGCCACGGATGCCTTTCCGTTGGTCCCATATTCCAGACGGGTTTCCCGGGGATTAAGGCCGTATTGTTTTAAGATGGCATTGAGCGCAATTCCGGCGCCCAGGGAACGGCGGCGGTCAGACTCCATTTTGTGCTGTGTTATCTTGTCCTGACGTTCCCGGGACATTTCATTGAAGTAATATCTGAATGTACCCTCATCTTTCAGCTGATTGATATTAAGGATAAATATATGTTCCATTGGCAGCTCCTTACCTTTATGAATCCCTGCTGGTTTATATCTACATTTATTTTTGCATTTATATTGGCATGTGATTGATAACCTGCCGCCCCACCGGTTACCCATCAGGCGTAAAAATAACGGCGGCAGAATAAATTATAGCATACCGCAGCCTGTGGCTGCAAATAAACTACAGATAAAAATCAGTTGAAACCAGTCCCGGGAGTCATCCTGAACCCAGTACAGCCTTGCGCGGCAATAAAACCGGGAAATCCCTGCCCGGCCCAAAACAGAAGGCCCTGCAGGGATTCCACATCCTAGAGCGTGTTTACAGATTATGATTCCTTTAATTCCAAAACCAGTTCAATCTCAACCGGTATATTCCAGGGAAGTGCCGCCACTCCGATTGCCGACCTGGCGGGCAGACCGATTTCATCGCCGAATACGTCTTTTAAAAGCTGTGACGCCCCGTTAATGACCTGCGGATGTTCATAGAAATCAGGCGCCGATGCCACAAATCCCAGAAGCTTCACAAACTGCTTGATCCTGTTTAAATCCCCCAGTTCATGATGCAGGTTTGATATAATATTAATCATGCAGCGGCGGGCCGCTTCCTGTCCTTCCTCTATTGTATATTCACTGCCCAGCTTTCCTGCCATGTTCTCATCCACCGCATTATGGGGCGCTGTGCCCGATACATAGAGAAGATGGTCCCCATAGGGCCTTACAAGACTGTAAATCCCGCCCTTTGGGGTAGGGTCCGACAACTTGATTCCCAATTCCTCTAGTCTGTCATATACGTTCATTTTATTTTCCTCTTTCCATTATTATTTTTACAACCTGCTCCCTGTCATACCCGCATCCTTCCAGTTCCCTTATCCAGGCAATGTCCCCGCAGGAAAGGCTGTCGCTGGAACACTCTATATGGAATACGGTTCCTTCCCTTACCTGGAACCTCAGCTTCAATATCCCTCCGTTCCATTGCAGTTCCTGGCTGACCGTGTATTCCGGGCAGTTATCCACAATCCAGTCCCGGGACTCATATATATCCTGCCCCAGGGGCCTTCCCTGGCTTTCATCCCTGTAAACCACTGGAAGGGACGGCCCAAAGACCTGTCTGAACTGCCCGGCCAGAAGTCCGGCTGCCTGTTTTACCGTAATGTCCGGTATGTATTCTGACAGGTTGGCCACACGTCCCACAATGGAACGCACGCCTTTGGACTCCAGCTTCATGGGGGAGGGGCGCAGGCTTTTTTCAAGATGGTCCTTACGGACCCGGACCATCAATGTGCCATGGAGGTATTCATTTCCCCCTTCGCAGTACCCGGCCTGACCGGAAATCTTCCTGCCTGCCGCCAGGATATCGTTCCTCCCGGAAAATACAGCATCCGTCCCCAGCGAACGCAGCATGCCAAGGAGTACTTCCTGCTGCATTGCCTGACTGCCTTCCCCTTCCCGGTTAATAAAGGTGTAGTTCAGGTTACCCAGGTCCTGGTATACTGCCCCGCCCCCGGATTTACGCCTTACAAGGCGTATGTCTTCTGATTTGAGGTAATCCATATCGCATTCCAGATATGGGTTCTGGTTCCTTCCCAGCACCACGCAGGGACGGTTCACCCAGAGATACAGCAGGGTACTTCCGCTTTCTGCCTGCTTCAGCAGTTCTTCCTCCAATGCCAGGTTATGGCACGGATTGGTTTCTTTTGATACGACAATCCTATTCATGATAATGTATGCAGCCTGTGGAAAGGCCCATTGCAGCCTCCCATACCGCCTCCGATGTGGTGGGATGGGCGAAAACAGTTCCCGATAAACCGTCATCCGTAAGGTTATTGGTTATGGCAACCGCAATGCAGCCAATCAGAGCCGATGCGTCCGGCCCTACAACCACGCCTCCTATGATCCTGCGGCTTTGTTCTTCCATAATCAGCTTGACAAAGCCTTCTGATTCACCCTGGATCTTTGCCTTGCCGTTTGCAGTAAAAGGAAATACGCTGACCTTCACCTTAATGTCTTCTTCCCTGCACTGCTCCTCACTCTTTCCGGCACTCCCAATCTCCGGGGAGGTGAAGATGACGGATGGTATCACGGATTCCCTGCCTTTGGGCCTTTTTAATATCCTGTCAATTACCTGTATTCCCTGGGCGGATGCAGCATGGGCAAGCTGTATCCTGCCATTCACATCCCCAATGGCATAAACTTCTTCCATGTTTGTCTCAAGGTTCTCATCTGTCTTGATTCCCTTTTTATCAAACCGGATTCCTGCCAGTTCCATGGCTTCCCTGTCAATCTCCGGCGCCCGGCCTACTGCAACCAGTACCTTTTCCGCGTTAGCCGCATGTTCCATCCCGTCTTTTTCATAGAATACAACCGCTTCCTTGCTGTCAGTCTCCAGCACCCTGGTGACCCTGGATGACAGGTCTATACGGATTCCCTTTTCTTTGGCTGTCCTTGCGATTACAGCCGCTGCCTGGGCATCCGTAGTCCCCAGCATATGGTCCATATATTCAATCACATGGACCCGGCATCCAAACGCGGCGTATAAAAAGGCAAATTCCATGCCAATCACGCCTGCGCCTATGATGATTAAGGAATGCGGGATGGACCGGCTGTCCAGGGCTTCCCGGCTGTCCATACAGACCGGTGTCCTGGCCCAGTCCGGCATCACCGGCCTGGAGCCGGTAGCCAGCACCACATATCCGGCCTTTATTTCATAAGCGGAGTCCCCGCCTTTTACCATGACAGCCCTGTCCGGCATCACCTGCGCCGTACCCGTTATCACGGTCACACGGCTGCTGTCTAACAGGAAACCTATGCCGCGGCGGTTTTCCCCGCAAATCCTGTCCTTCCGGTCAAATACCTTGTCCATATCAACCGTGACATTGCCGGAACTGATACCGAATTCCCCTGCCCGCCTGAATGTATCATACAGGTGCGCGCTCTGTAATAATGTCTTGGTAGGGATGCAGCCCCTGTTGAGACAGGTTCCCCCAAGCTGGTCCTTTTCAATCAGGACCACCCTGAGTCCCTGGCCCGCGGCGTATAATGCAGTTACGTATCCCCCTGGACCTGCGCCGATGACAGCCACATCTGTCTCCATGCGCTTTATGTCCTGGCAGGGTGCTGCATTTTTATCCATGGCTGGTTCTCTGCCATCCGCTCCGCTGCCGTCAGCCGCTTCTTCATATTCAAACAGCACGTCCCCGGTCCGTACCTGGCTTCCTTCCTCCACGCAGATCCTTGTAATCCTTCCGGCCACCATGGACTTGAATGGCCGGTTTCCTTTCCCGGTCTCTGTATTTAACAGCGTCTGTCCCGGTTCCACCCGGTCGCCCACCCTGACCTCTATGGTTCCGGCAACCGCTGACTTTCCGCCCATAATCAGGCCCATCCTTATTTCCACGCCGCTGACCTCCCTTCATATCCGTCCTCAGGGCATGATTGAAAATTCATTCCTGTGGTCTGCATGTCCCTGGCTGTTTCCGGGCCATCATTCAGACAGTATAAGCTCCGGCGCTTCCAGTTCCACGCCGTGCCTGAAGGAATCCCCGACCGGGCACATCCTCTCCACTGCCTTTACCAGCTCCTCAACCTGCACCTTGGGCGCCTTGCTCTTAATGATGAACCTGAAATGGATTTTCTGAAGGCCCGGCCTTACGTCCGGATCCATTCCGCTGAAACCATCCGAATCCATCCTGCCTTCTGCTTCCACCTTAATGTCATCCACAGGAATCCCATAGAAATCCGCAAATATGGCTGCTGTTATTGTCTGGCAGGCGCACACGCTGCACAGGGCCAGCTCAATTGGGTTCATACCCGCGTTGGTCCCTCCCTGTTCCTGGGGTTCATCCAGGATAATGGAAAAATCCCTGGCTGATGCCCTTACCTTTAATCCCTCAATTAATTCTGATTTTGCCGTGTATGTCTTTAATGCCATGACTGCCTCCTCTTTTTCAGCATCCCCTGGTTAAGGCCAAGGGATCCGTATCCCCTTCTTTTGTCACGGTACAGAGGGAAATCAGGTCCTCTGTCTCCGATGTGTTCCAGAACGAATGGGGAACCTCCTCAGGCACGTAAACCCAGTATCCGGCCCCGATATCATAAATTTCATCCCCAATCTGGAATTTTCCTTCCCCGGCAATGCACACAAACCAGTGCACCCACGGATGGTGGTTTGACGCTGCCTTGCCGCCTGGTTTCAGGGTAAAACACCTCATGACGTGGGTGGGCCAGAACCGCTCCGGCCCAAATACAATCCTCTTTTCACCGCCAAGCATGTGCATCCCTGCGTCCACCATCGGCAAATCAATAATCTTTCCACATAATTGTTCTTTTCCTGTATCGCCCATTTCCCTGTCCTCCTCTTTACTTTTTAATGCATGATTTCAGATATTCCATAAGACGGTCTATGTCCCGGGTATTATTGTAGTAGTGCAGGGCTACCCTCATCCTGTCCTGCCCCTGAAGCTTTGCCCTTATGCCTGCTTCCCTGATCAGTCCTTCGGTCAGCCCCAGCCCGGCGGGCAGTTTAAGGGATACCAGACCCGACCTGTATGCCCTTTGGTGGGGACAGAAAATAGAAAAACCATCCAATTTCTGAACCTCACTGTATAGATAATCGGTCAGGTCCAGGATATAATCCTCAATATCCCTGCCCCCCAGCCTCATATAGGTCTTAACCGTTTCATGAAGCCCATACAGTCCAATGGCTGGCAGGCCCCCATTCTCAAAGCGGCTGGCCTTCTCACTGATTACCATGTCAAATGGCCCGCCGTTAATACGGTCCTGGACATTGGCCCATCCCATCTCGGACTGTTTCAGTTTCTTCATGAAGTCTTTATCAATGTAGGCGAACCCTATGCCCTGGATCCCCTGCAGCCATTTATAGGCCGATGTGGTAAGGAAATCAATCTTCATATCCTTCACATCCAGCTGCATTGCACCGCAGGCCTGGGTGGCGTCCACCCCAAAGGGAATATGGTGTTCCCTGCACCATGTTCCAATGGTCTTTAAATCGTGCCTGTAACCATTCCCGCTGTCCACATGGCACACAGTGACTGCCTTCGTATGCTCATCGGCCAGTGAGAACAGGCTTTCCGGTGCAGTCTCCCCGTTGACCGCCCCGGCCACCCGCACCTCCAGTCCAAGCTGTTCCCTGAGGTTCAGCCATACATAGGTCATGGCAGGGAATGCATTTTCATATATGACAACATTATCCCCCTTCTCAAAGACCAGCCCATTACAGAAGATGTTGAACAGCGAGGACGAGTTCTGTCCAAATGCAATTTCATCCCCGCTTTCTGCACCAATCATTTCCGCAATCCCGTCCCTGACATCATCCGCATACTCCCACTGCCAATGATAGTCGTCAATATCCATCGCGAGATCTGTCCTGTTCTGCAGATAAGTGTTCATTGCGTCGCAGGCATACTGCGGAATCAGTCCGGTGGTTGCCGTATCCAGGTACGTATACCGGTCCAGTACCGGATAGTGCCATCTTTCACGATTAAATTTGTTATCCATGTTATCTCCTTTTAATTAAGGTTACTCCTCATCCTTTGTAAGATTCATCTTAAGCCAGTCCTTACCTTCAACCAGTTTGGATACCATCATGGCTGCAATCGTATCCCCGGTTGCATTGATGCATGTCCCCGGAGGATCCACCAGGAAACCGATTGTTGCGATGATTGGAAATGCCTCTGCTGGAAATCCATACAGGCTTACAATCAGCATCTCCCCAATCAGACCGCCTCCCGGCACGCCTGACATGACAACGCCCGACATGATGGCAATGAGCATGGCCGATGCAAATGTCCCGAATCCTGTGAAGGGCTTTCCGAAAATACCAAATAAAAACGCTATTTTCAGCAAAGTGGAAAAAATGGTCCCGTCCATGTGCATGGTGGCTCCCAGCGGAAGTACGATTTCCCTTATATCCTTGGGCACGCCTATGTTCCTGGCAGCATCCAGGTTTACAGGCAGTGTTGCAACCGAACTCTGGGTGGCGATGGAGGTTGCCGCAGGAGGAAGGATGAATTTCCACATCCTCCTAAAGCCGTCCTTTCCGGCTGCCCAGTATGAATACAGTGAAAAGAATACGACAAAGTAAGCAGCACATACCGGATAATATACCAGCATTGCCCTTCCGTAAGCTCCCAGCAGGTTAGGGCCGAATTCCCCAACCAGGTTTGCAAAGTAGGCGCCAAGTCCAATGGGAGCATACATCATGATGATGTTGACAATCTTCATCATGATATCAGCCAGGTTATTCACGACCTGCCCGACCGCGCTTTCCTTACCGCCGCAGGCGCTGATACAGAAACCGAACATAATGGAAAATATAATCAGCGGCAGCATGTTCTGGCGTGAAAGCAGGGCTGAGAAATCGCTGACCGTCAGCGCTTTGACAATGGCGTCCGACAGCTTTACCGCCTCCATCTCACCAGCCGCTTCCATGGTAATATGTACGCCTGCCGCGGGCGGGTATATTGTGACGATGAATATGATGATGACACCTGCTATCAGGCCGGTGACCACAAATACTGCCAGTAAGCTGCCCAGGATTTTTCCCAGGCGCTTCATGTTCAGCATATTGCCAATGGCGCTGGCAATGGTTGCAAACACAAGCGGTACAATGGCCGTGAACATCAGATTCAGGAAGATATCACCAAATGGCTTTAAAACCGTGGCCTTTTCCCCCATAACCAGACCGATAATTGAACCAATGATAATCGAAGAAATCAGCAAAATAGGAAATCTGTAACTCTTCCAGACGCTTTGCGTCTTTTTCTGTTCAGTCATGTAGAACCTCCTTTGTATATACCTCTCATTTTCGCTGCTTATACATTCTCCGGATAACGTATGAAACGCTTTGTACCATATTATCACGCAATTATCGTGCCAATTATCTGATATTTTATTGGGATATTGTGAATCTGTTGATTTTTTCAGGCTATATCAATAAAAAACATTTTTTGCCAGGATAGCTGAATGCTCCCCCCTCCTGCTACTACTGAAAAAGAGGGAAATAAAACGGCAGTAAAACGGTTTCTTTTAAGCCGTTTTACTGCCGTTTTTATGCCGTTAATTATGCCGTTAATTATGCCGTTAATTATGCCGTTAATTATGCTGCTAATACTGCCGTTAATACTGCTATTAATACTGCCGCTTATTCTACTACTAATACTGCCATTAACCCTGCCGTCCATCATTTCCCCTGAGGATCCAAAGCGCTATAGTGCAGGACATACTTCCCCTTATCCGTAATCCTGCTCCCGCCCCGTCCTTTACGGACCATGATATATCCCATGGAATCAAGTTCACATAAAATCTCCCTCACCTCATAGACGGATAGATTGAGTCCTTCCTCGCGGCTGCATCCGGAAAGTCTTTCCCGGCTGATGGAAACCCTGCCCTGATTGCTTTCCAGAATCTTATTCAGGACAAAGAGATACGCCTCCTGCCTCATGGACGCCATCTGCCTGAATTCCAGGATTGTATTGTCCTGGCATTCCAGGGACGGCTCCTTCTCCGGCTTCGCCCTGCCATGAAAGAACCCGGGAGGCAGGTCCTCATACTCAATGACCTTCTTGTCCAGAAAAGAAAAATAATCCGCACAATTCTTCAGTTCCCTGACATTTCCCCTCCAGCAGTGGCTCTTAAGCGCCTCGCAAACCGGCCCGGAAAGCTGGAACCTGGAACCATTTTCCTCTGCAAACATCTGGATTAACGGTATGATGTCCTCCGTGCGCTCCCTGAGGGGCGGAAGGTTGATGGGAAGCGTGTTAAGCCTGTAATACAGGTCTTCCCTGAATTCCCCCTTTTGTACCAGCTGTTCCAGGTTACGGTTGGTGGCTGCTATAATCCTTACATCTATGGATATCAGCCTGGTATCCCCCAGGCGCATCACCTCATGTTCCTGAATCACCCTCAGAAGCTTCACCTGGAGCATGGGACTCATGCCCTCCACCTCGTCCAAAAACAGGGTGCCATTATGTGCAAACTCAAACAATCCCAGCCTGCCGCCCTTCTTTGCTCCTGTAAACGCGCCGTCCACATAACCGAACAGTTCACTTTCCAGAAGGTTCTCCGGCAGCGCCGCACAGTTTAGGGCGATGAACGGCTCAACCCTGCGGTCCGATGCATTGTGGATGGCCTGGGCGAACAGTTCCTTTCCCGTACCGCTTTCCCCTGTAATCAGGATGGAGGCCCTGGTACCCGCCATCTTTTTTGCGATTTCCCTGACCCGGTCAATGGACGGGCTGATTCCAATGATATTATCAAATGTGTATTTTGCCGTATGGCCCTTATTCAACAGCTGATTACGTATCTTATGCTGCTTCTCCTCCTCCTCGCCAAAATGCTGGAGCATGACAAGAAACCCCATATTCTTCTGGTTATGGCTGATGGGATATATGCCCACTGTCACCGGGTTCTGGTTGATTTTAACCAGTTTTGCATCTATTTTCCTGTGTGTCCGCCTGCACTCCTCAAAGGGAAGGTAGGGAAACAGCTCTTCTGCCTGCTGTCCGATGGCATCTGCAAGATTCCTTCCCACAATCGTCTCAGCCTTTTTATTACAGATGAATACGGCGCCCTGCTCATTGATGCCGAGGATACCGATCTCCATGATGTCAATCAGGCTCTGGAAACTGGATTCCAAACGCAAGGCCCTTCCGAACAGCTCATCGAAATTATAATTATTGGATGCAATGGACGCAAGATGGGCCTTCCACTTACGGTTCTCCCATAAGTCATACATCTTAAGCTTCAATGCGATTTCCACCAGGGTCCCGCTGTCCATCTGCCGCTGCCCCACGTCTATGATATGGGGAATCCCTTCCGGCACGTACCTCGCCTCATCCGGTGTGATTGCATACTGTATACCCTCTGCCAGCTTAAGGGACGCCCCCGGATAAAAAGGTATGTAATTAATGTGGCTGGCCCCCAGCTGGATCAGCTTTGTAACCGCCTCCTGGGCCATAGGCTCATTCAGGTTGACCAGAAGCGCCTCTGTCCCTGAGGGAATCAGGCTGAGGCGCTGCAGTATATCATGGGAAAATGTGACACATAGCATGACAATGGGAATGCCGCCCTCCACCTGGGTATGGAAATCAGGGAGATTTTCAAGGGCATCCGTGGTAATGCAGTACAGGTCTGCTTTTTCCAATCCATTTTTCCTGATGGACGGTACATCCATTGAAAATGCCTCTATCCGGTTGTCAAACAGGAACTCCATCTGTTCCGCATGGAATGCCCCGGCCCTTTCATCATAAGAAATCACTGCTACACGTTTCAAAAATTACCTTCCCCCCTACTCCACAAACAAAGGCGTGGAATAATACCGGTCCCCGCTGTCCGGCAGCAGGGCCACGATGGTCTTCCCCTCATTTTCAGGACGTTTTGCCACCTGGATGGCCGCATACAGGGCTGCGCCTGAGGATATCCCCACCAGTATGCCTTCTTTCCTTGCCAGCAGTTTCGCGGTGGTAAAGGGCACATCATTGTCCACCGCAATGATTTCATCATATATGCCCGTGTCCAGCACTTCAGGGATAAAACCAGCGCCGATTCCCTGGATCTTGTGGGGGCCGGCGGCCTTTCCCGACAGCACGGCCGAGGTGGCGGGTTCCACTGCGATTACCTGGATGTCCGGGTTCTGCTGTTTTAAGTAGGCACCGGTTCCGGTGATGGTTCCCCCGGTTCCCACGCTTGCCACGAAAATGTCCACTTTCCCATCTGTGTCGTTCCAGATTTCCGGCCCGGTTGTGCCTATATGGGCCTTGGGGTTCACTGGATTCACAAACTGTCCCGGAATAAAGCTGTCCGGAATCTCCTTTGACAGTTCCTCTGCCTTCTCAATGGCGCCTGTCATGCCCAGTTCCCCGGGAGTCAGCACGATCTCTGCCCCGTAAGCCTTCAGTATGTTGCGCCGCTCTATGCTCATGGTGTCGGGCATGGTCAGTATCATCCTGTATCCTTTTGCGGCCGCAATGGACGCCAGGCCGATACCGGTATTGCCTGAGGTGGGTTCAATGATGACGGAACCTGGTTTCAGCCTGCCTGTCTGCTCCGCATCCTCAATCATGGCCTTCCCCACCCGGTCCTTCACGCTGCCCGCGGGATTCAGATATTCCAGCTTAACCAATATCCGTGCCTTCAGATTCTCCTGCCGCTCAATGTTGGCCACCTCTACCAGAGGGGTGTTTCCTACCAGCTCCATCACGCCTTTGTAAATCTTTTCCATAGACTCCACCTTTCCCTTTCCATAATTCATAGTTAAATACTAGGTTTAGTAGGATTATAGGGCGGGGACACACATTTGTCAAGTATGTATTATGTGTGTCCCCTGTATTTACAGAGATTTTTAATTGATTTTACCTGATATGGCGCTAACTGTCCGCTACTGGACCATGGCCCCGCTGCTTCCAAAGGTATAGGATACACCGTCTATATCCATGGTGGTATTGCTTATCATACAGCCGTTGGGATCCAGATAATACCATGATCCGTCCGCCTGGACCCAGCCTGTCTGTTTCCTGTAATCCTTCATGTAATACCAGCTGCCGTCCACATGCTTCCAGCCGTCCGCCGGTATCAGGGATGCGTAATCCGCAAATGCAAGCTCAATGGTCACATTTCCATTGATGCCGTCCACGGTTCCGGTGTCCGTGCCCTGCCATATGGTACGGTTGGGGTAGCTGTTTATGGTTCCATACCTGGCATACCAGATGTCATAGGGGATCTGGCTGGTGTCCATATTCTTAGTCAGCCACTCATTATTGGCATAGACCACGGGGCGGTAGCCTGCATCTGCTATGGTCTTGCAGAACGCATTTACATTATCCGTAATCTGCTGTCTGGTCAGGCCGTTGTCCAGAAGGTGCTGGGACTCCACATCATAGGCAATGGGGTAGGAGATGGGGAAATCCTTTATCACCTTGAGCACATACCCCGCTTCGTCAATGGCTGTCTGTACATCCAGGGCCTGGGTATAGAAAAATACCCCTGCCTTGATCCCATTGGCATCGGCTTCCATTACATTCCGGTCAAAATAGGGGTCCTTATCCCTGTAATAGCCAACACGTATCATTGCAAAAGATACCCCGTCTGCAGCCGCCTTTGCCCAGTCAATGCCATTTTCCGCATTGGCCCTGTTCTGGTACTTGGTTACCGTGATTCCTTTTGCCAGGGCGCCTGCTATGGGGGCGCCTGACGCATCCACATACTGTCCGTTTTCCATGGTCCATGGCTGGGCTCCCATGGATGTGAATGTCATTGCCGCCCCCAGGATGCCTGCCAGCACGGCTGTCCTGAATACCGGACGGATGGGGGTTTGGGCGGATGGCCGGAGGGCTGCTCTGCCTGACATTTTCTTATCTCTCATTTTCATATTTTTGTCACCTCATATAATTATTATTGCCGTTTCCCCAATCTTACCATGTATCCGGCTTCCAGACTTTATCATTCTATTAATAATTCCTTTCAAGTTGGGATATGGCAAAATGCAGGCTATCTTGGAACGGCTCCATCTTGTTATATAAAAGTGCTTTTTAAGTTAAGTCCCACGTTTTAGGTCTGTGCAGGTATGGGGGAAGGATGGTCTTATTATTCCCTTTTGCGCTATTGACCTGTATTTGCGTCAAAAATAAGCATTGGCTTAAATCGGTATTGCATATATTCGTGTCACGTGTATCAGCTCCTAAAAAATTGGCCCCGTATAGGTTGGATTGTGCTAAATTAGCCGCTATCAGTAAGGACATACTGAAATCCTTGCCTTTAAGGTTTTTTTGTTTCAAATTTTTTCCAATATAATTCTTAGAAGATACTTTACCTGAATCAGGAAAATAGGATTGGAATATTGTGCAGATATGCCTGAGGTAGTTATTCGACTTCCCACAAAATGGCTGGACATCTAAAACAGCCAGCCTTTCCAACGGTATATCTATTAATTTATTTCCCTCGTCAATTAACAATCCAGCCTGTTTCTTTTCGGACTGCGGCAACTGTAATATGAAACATTGTGATAAATACCAAAGCGTCTGATATACCCTCATGACAGCTAAAAACGAGTTGAATATCTGTTCCGCTTCTTTTTGGGGAATCGTACGCCAATTCGGCAAGTCCTTAATATAACGGGTAACATACTGCCCCGCACCAAAACAATCATAAGCCATACAGCCTTTCAGCCCCTGTTCCGATAATTGTGGATATACCTTGCATTGATAATCAGGCTGAAGATTCTTACAGGCTATCCCGGCTTTTTTATCTTTAGGAAATCCATCCGATTTTGAAAAATATAAGGCAACACAGCATAAGCCGCTGCAGCTTCTGCAGTTGATCTTATATGGTTCGAATATGGATAAATCAATGTCTTTTTCATATATCATATGGATTCCTCCTTCAAAAGGCGTAACATCTGTGACACCACTACGATATAGTATAAATAGTTAGGAGAATGAAGTCAACAAAGGCCAAGGAAGCGCTGCATAAATCAAAAAAGACAGACCGCCCTTTCCCGTGCTCCCACAGGTCCCATCGGTCTGTCTTCACTGTTAATAGAACACCTTAAAGTATTCCTGATACGTATCACGTATAAATACCAGGTGTTCCTTCATGTAAAAATAAGCAAACTCCCCGTTCCTTGCCATCAATGCATCGCTGATGTTCTGATGCTGCTGGGCAATCTTGGCAGCCACGCTTTTCTGGCGCACCGGAGGCACAAGGCTGCGGATGGCAGGGGATGTCTCCATACTGTTCATCTGGTCAAACCATTGGAGCAGCACAGGGTTGTGGGTGGCCGCTATGATGGAACGGTGGAATTCCCCGTCCTCATAGCCCTTTGAGCCGATGCATCCTGCAATGGCCTTAAGCTCCTCATCCGTGGCAGTAACAGCGATTTCCCTTACCACAGACGGCTCCAGAAGGATACGTGCATTGGTGGAGTTAATGAACTGCTCATTATATGCCTCCGTCTCCTCTTCCCCGCTTTCAAGTTCGCTGCCGTCAACCACCACGAAGCTCCCCTTGCCCTTGTGGGTTTCGATGACTCCGGCTTCATTGAGAAGGCGCAGGGCTTCACGCACCGTAATCCTGCTGACCCCGGTCATCTCAATCAGTTCCTTTTCACTTGGCAGCAGGTCGCCTTTTTTGTATATCCCCTGCACAATCATGTTCTTTATCTGCTCAACTACCTGCTCGTACAGTTTGGGCCTGTCCACTACCTGAAACATGCTGTTACCTCCACCCCTATAAAATAATGTGAAAGTATTATAACACAGGGGGTTCCCAAGGTGCAAGCCCTGGAGGGATCCAGATAAAAGCCCCATTGCAGGATTCAGATACAAACCGCAGCTAAAATGCCCAGCCCCTGTCTCACGGGTGTCCTGCCGCCTGCGCCCTGCTCTTTAAGAACCCGTCAAACGTAATGAACAGTATGCTGGTAACCACAAGACAGCCGCCTGCCACAATCCCCAGTGTCACCGGGTCATCAAACCAGATGGTGCCGAATACCACGCTGACAATCGGTTCCAGCATGGACACAAAGGCTGCTGTGGATGCACCCAGCCTGCTGATTCCATACATCATGAGGAAGTAACCGCTCACCGTGAACAGTCCGGACCCGCCAATCAGAAGGGCCCAGCCGCTTAATCCCCCGGCCGGGGCCTGAAGGGTTCCTGTGGCTGCTGACAGCACTGCAAATATCACGGTTCCTGGAAGGGATACATAAAACAGCTTTGCCTCGATTGGCAGGTCATTGGCAGGCCCCTTTTCATTGGCAATCAGATATCCCCCATAGGTAAGGGAGGACGCAATGGCTGTCACGATCCCGATAACCGGCATCTTCCCGCCCGCCCCGGTTAAGAAGGCCATGCCTGTTATGGACACGATGATTGCAGCTACCTGAAGTTTGGAAAATCCCTCCCTGAACACGGTCCCCATGATAATGCACACCACGGTGGGATACAGGAAATTCAGCATGATGGCGGTCCCCACCGGAAGATACAGGTAACTGGTGTTTAACAGCAGCGCCGTGAACATCATCCCGCTGGCTCCCATGATAAGCGCCTGGATAAGCTGTATCCTGGACGCCTTTAAGCTGCGTCCCTTTATGCGGGCCATTAACAGGCACACAAGGCTGATTGTAAGGTTCGTAAAAAACATCAGGCTGTTCATGGGTAGTCCGTCCACCAGCAGCGTCTTCTGCATACTTGGCATGATTCCTAATAAAGTGGCTGCTCCTGCCACAGCAATTATTCCGATTAACATACGTTTGTTTCTCACCTCTCAAGCTGTTTCTTCATCATTTCCACAGCCTTTTTCTTCTGCTCCGCCAGCTGTCTGGCTTTAAATCCATCCTCCGTCAGAAGGGTCAGGGCGCCTGTGGGACAGACCTTGACACAGGCCGGGACCATCCCGGCTTTCTGGCGCTCGATACACGCGTCACACTTGCGCATTTTCCCGTCAGGGCCAAAGGCCGGAACACCGTAAGGGCATGCCATTGCACAGGAATGGCAGCCGATGCAGTTGGCGGTATCGTAAAGTGTGAACCCTGATTCTGCATCCTTGGTAAGGCAGCCGCAGGGACAGCCCATGACGCAGGGCGCATCCGCGCAATGCATGCAGCTTACCGAATAAAAATGCAGGTCCCCGGTCCTGCCTTCCAGGGTGAAGGTATGGCGGAAGGGCTGCTCCCCTGCCGGGATATCAATATCATTCTGGTCCATGCAGGCCAGTGCACAGGCGCCGCAGGCAGAACATTTTTCTGAATCAAAATATAAATACCGTTTCATTTTCTTAATTACCTCCTGCTTTCCTGACCGCACACCTGGTGGAGCGGTAAGCCGGGAATCCTGAATACGGGTCCAGATGGTCCCCATCCATGATACTCTCGGCATCGGCCTCCGAATACCCATGGAACAGGTTGACCAGTTTTTCAGGTACGGACAAGGTGGGATGGACCTTTACCCTGATGGCGCCCCGGGCCGTGGATATCTCAATCCAATCCCCTTCTTTGACCCCCAGGCGGTCACAGTCCGCCTGATTCATATCTGCGGTCGGCTCGGGCTGCAGGGAGCGGTTTCTGGGAACCTTGTGCAGACGGCTGTGGATGGCTCCTGGTATACGTGAACCGGATGTGAATACAAATGGGTATGCTTCCGGATCCGCATCGTCTAATGGCTCCTTATAGGTGGGCAGCGGCTCCAGCCCCCACTCAGGATGCTGTTCAATAATAGCGCTCTTAAGCTCAAACTTCCCGGTTGGCGTGTCAAGTCCCTTTTCCAGCAGTTCCAGATCACCATGCGTGCTTACCTCTGCAATCCTGACGGGGAGGTCTGCCTTCTTAAGTTCCTCCACTGTCACACCGAAATCATCCAGTATATAGTGCTGGATAAAATATTCATATCCGTTCTTAAGCACCTCGTCCGGCAGGTCCATGACCCTTGCAAGTTCGGTACAGATCTCCACATCGCTCCTTGCTTCCCCGATGCGCTCAATTACCGGGCTGGTATACCAGGCAACGCCGCCCGGATACGGTTTGAACTCCCCTCTCTCAAAGGAAGAACAGGCCGGAAGCACGATATCCGCCCACATGGCTGTGTCTGTCATGAAAAGGTCTGTGTCAACAAAGAAATCCAGGCTTTCCAGCGCCTTAAACATGCGGCCTGAATCCGGGAACATACGCCCATTCAGCCCCAGTGCGAACACGGCCCTTAAGGGGTATGGTTTACCTTCCAGGATCTGACGCGGCATATCCATGGCCTGCATCTCCCCCTCCAGGTAGTTCCACAGCGGGAAGCGCTCAGCCCCCACCGGCTCCTTCACATCCTTGGGCCTTGTCTCATACAGGTATTGGTTCTCCCTTGTCTCAAATCCGCAGGGCACATGCATGTAGCTGTGCACGGACAGCTTCTGTCCTCCCGTCCTGTCAAAGTTGCCCGTGATGGCCAACAGGGCCATGACCGAGCGGTAATTCTGAAGCCCGTTGCGGTGATGGCACAGGGGGGCGGAGGACTCATTGCAGCTCATCCGGGGATTTTCGTGGATCAGCCGGGCCGCCGCCACTACCTGGGGGTAAGGCACGCCTGTGATGGACTCGATGTTTCCTTCATTAAACTGCCTTACATACTCCGCGTACTCTTCAAACCCGTACACATAGCGGTCTATATAGGGCCTGTCAATCCAGTCATTTTCTATGAGCACATTGGCGATTGCATGGGCCAGGGCGCCGTCGGTCCCGGTTTTCGGCTGTAGGAATAAATCCGCCAGTTTTTCAGTGGCCGGCGTGCGCCGGGTGTCCACGATCAGGAACTTAAGTCCTTTTTCCTTCAGTTCCATGGCGTTGTGGGCGCCCATATAGCTGGAATAGAACGGGTTAAATGCCCAGCCCAGGAACAGGTCTGAATTACCCATGTCAGGATTCCCCTGCTCTCCTGCGGCCACCTTCCATGCCATGAATGCCGCCGTGTAACAGGCGCTGGACTCACAGCCGTAGTTGGGGCTTCCAAAGGCATAGGCCAGACGCCTTAACATCTGGCGGTACCACTTGGAATAACCGGAATAAAAGGCAACGCTCTCAGCCCCGTATGTCTCCTTACAGCGGTTTAAGCCCTTTGCGATTTCCGCATACGCCTCATCCCATGAGATCGGTTCAAACCTGCCCTCACCGCGTTTCCCAACCCGTTTTAAAGGCGTCTTGATCCTGTCTTCCCTGTAAATGTATTCACGATTGGCCATCCCCTTGGTACAAAGGCGCCCGTCATTGGATGGATGGCCGTCAATGCCTTCGATTTTAATTACTTTACCGTCCTTTATGTAGGCATTGATACCGCAGTGCATACCCGGCGAACAGATGTCGCACATGGTGTGGCGGACCTCAATCCCTGTGTCAGGTCCGGGTATCTTTGCTTTTATCCTACGTTCCAATTCTGTCATATCGCTGCCTCCAAATAATCCATAAAACTTTCTTCCAGCCCATAACGCACCAGCTGCCCCCTCTGCTCCGGGGTAAAACGGCATGGCTCGCCCCTGAGGAGTTTAATCAGATGTGCTTTCAGGATACCGGATATACCGTGGTTATCCAGTATGTTGAACCCCACCGGCTTCCCGTCCTGAATGACGGCCTGAAGGTAAAAACCTTTATTATTGTTGGTGTATGTATAGGTGTCCCCGGTCAGGCGGTTATCTCCCAGGCCGATGAAATCCATATCCAGGAAATGGGTGATATTGTGCAGGATATTGCCGTCCGTCCCATCCGCCACACCGGCCATGTTGCGTCCGGCCACGCGGCCCTGGACCCCTGCGTTGGCCCACAGCCCGATGATCTGGGTCTGGCCGGACTGCATGTTGTTGCCCTGACAGCAGTCGCCTGCGGCGAAAATGTCCCTGGCGCTGGTATGCATGCGCTCATCCACCACGATTCCCCTGTCAATGGTAATCTCATCTGGGTCCAATATTCCGGTGCATGCCCTGGTTCCTATGTTTAATATGAGCATTTCCGTCTCAAGGCAGCTGCCGTCCCCCAGATGGACCGTGTAGCCTGTGACATTTCCCTGTCCGTCCACATGTTCCTCTGCTGATGTGATGGCCTGCCCGAAGGCCATATCCATGCCCATGGCCCGGATGCGTTCCTCTATGATCTCCGATACCTGGGGATATGCCGCCAGCGCAAATATGTGGGGCGCCATGTCGGCCAGGGTCACGTGGATGCCCTTCTTATGCAGGAGTTCCGCCACCTTGATTCCCACCATGGAAGCGCCTACCACCACTGCGTCTTTATAATCCCTGGTCGCAAGGGCATCATGGAGACGGACCGCATCCTCTACCGTCCTCATGCAGAATGCCCCTTTAAGGCCTGCAAATGAGCCGGGCACAAACGCCGAGGCCCCGGTTGCAACCAGTATCCTGTCGTAATGCCTTGTTTGTCCGTCCTCAGTTATAACAGCCTTTTCCCGTGCATTTACAGCCTTAACCTTTGTATGGGTGATGAAGCTGGCCTTATAGCGGCCCGCGATTTCTTCCAGGGTGCCAAAGGGGAACATCCCCTCAAAGGGCAGGCGCCCGGCTGTATAATAAGTGGTAAGCATGGGGTTGTAGGGCGGCAGAGCCGTATCACTGTATATATCAATGGCGGCATCACAGCCAGCTTCCCGGATGGCGGCCAGCCCATGATAGCCCGCGCACCCGAATCCTATAATTGCAAAACGTTCCATGACTGCGTATCAGCCCCTTTCCGTATTGTCTTTCTTCTATGACTTTCTTCTGTTATATTTCTTCTGTTATCTTTCTTCCCTAATCCATAAAGCGGCAAAAAAGGATGCGTACGGCATCCCTTTTTGCCCAGAGCGTGTCTGGAAATTACATCCTGCCATGCGTGCGTCCCGCTTTGCAGGGCGTACGGATGGCGGGATTGAAATCCCAAACACGCTCCAGGGTCCTGTGCCACAGCAACCCTTTTATCTGCATATCATTTAAATCAGTTTCATTATTTCTCTTTTGATGCGGCTGCTTCCATGCGGACCGCGCCCCGGGCGCCCTCTGCCTTCTTGGATGCCACGTATTTGTAACGTACCTGTGTATATACAAACAGAATCACGATATAGATGACACAGCAGATGGCTGCCGGTACCGTCAGGTCTGACAGGTTAACGTAAGAGGTTCCCAGCATCAGGAATCCAATGAAAAGAAGGATTGTATGTAAGGTGCTGTCCTTCATATAAAATGCGGACTTCTTATATTCCTCAGGCAGATGCTTCGGCAGGTTCCAGCATGCCAGCAGGACCATGAATTCTGTAATCATATCGGTTCCCACGCCCATGTTGGAAATCAGTGTCAGGTCCATTCCCGTAACAAGGGGAAGCGCACCCATGACAAAGAACACACCCAGGATGATGACCGGAACGCCGTTTTTATTTTCCTCCGCGCATTTCTCAGGAAGCCAGCCCTCTTTGGCCGCTGCCTGGAGTCCGCGGGTCACCCAGCTCAATGTTCCGTTCAGGGTGGTCAGCAGTGCGAACATGGCGCCGCCGAATACAAAGAAAAGATACAGCCAGGTTGGGAAAATCTCCTGCGCAACCAGGGTAAGGTTCTGGAACGCCACATCCTCAATGGGCAGCACCCCGGCTGCCACGATGCCGATCAGCGCGTAGAATACGGCTACGATGGAAGTGGACAGGATGATTACCTTGGGTATGGTCTTCGACGGTTCGATGATATCATCGCCGTTCTCAGCAACGAACTTCGCGCCGCCGCAGGCAAAGCTTAAAAGCGCAACACCTGTAAAGAAGTTCTTAGGTCCGTTGGGCATGATGTTCTTAGTTGCCAGGTTCAAGGTTCCCCAGTTAACCTTTGGAAGACCGAATATGATGAATGTAAACAGGCTGACCATCAGGAAGGCAACCATACATTTCTGGACCTTGGCACTGGACTGGAGTCCGATCATATTAACGCCGGTACAGACAACCAGTGCAAACATGGCTATGAGTGATTCGTTAAAGCCAGTGAAAATGGAGCAGAAGTAACTTGCAAAACCTTTTGCAAATGTTGCAATCAGCACCTGGCTCAGCACGAACATGCCGATGTACATGAAACCTGCCTTGTCTCCCATCAGACGCTTCACATATGTATAGCCTGCGCCGGATGCCGGTATGGTGGATGTCAGGATGATGAACGGGACACATGTCACGATTGCTAAAAGCGCGCCCAGGATGAATGCCAGCGGTGTGCCGTGGCCCGTAAGGCCGATTACAACGCCGGTCAGCACCATGATCCCTGAACCGATGATCTGTCCGACAGCCAGTCCCATACAGTCGCTGAAGCCTATCTTTTTATGGGTGTTTTCTTTGGTATTACTCATTCTAAAATTTCCCCCTTATTAGTAGAGTTTTACATTGATAGCATTTCTTACTTTACATACTTGTCATACATCATTGCCATCTGTTCCAGTCCCTTTATAAGCGTGTCCCTGGTACATCCGATATTGAGCCTCATGAATCCCTCTGCCTGGGTTCCGTAATGGCTTCCATCCCCCAGGGCCAGTCCGTACTCTTTTGCAAGGATTGATGTCAGCTCCCCGCTGCTTTTTCCAAAGCAGGTCATATCCAGCCACATAAGGAAGGTGCCCTCATGTTTTGTGACCTGTACCCTGGGCATGTGTTCCGCCGCAAACGAATTGACGGTTTCAGCATTGCCTTTAAGGTAGGCCAGCTGTTCGTCCACCCACGCATCCCCGTGTGTGTAGGCTGCCTCCATGGCTGTGAACGCAAGGTCGCATGGACCGAACATCCAGCACGCATCATAGCTGTCTGATATCTTCTGCTTTAATTCCGGGTTAGGAATGATCATGCAGGAGGAACCCAGGCCAGCCATGTTAAAGGTCTTGCTGATGGCAGTGTAAACCACCAGCCTGTCATAAATCGTTTCGAACTTTCCTGCCGTGGTGTAGGGACGTGCCATTCCGAAATCAGCATGGATCTCATCGCTTAACAGGTATACGCCGTACTGCACGCACAGCTCCACAATGCGCTCCATCTCTTCCCTTGTCCATACGCGGCCGATGGGGTTGTGGGGGTTGCAGATGACGGCTGCCTGAACGCCATTCTTCAGTTCTTCCTCAAATGCCTGAAAGTTAATGCTGTAATAATTATCCTTATGGTCCAGAGGACAGTCCACCAATGTGTGGCCGCTGTTCTTAACAGCTGCAAAGAACGGGTCGTATACCGGTGTAAACACCAGGACCTTCCCTCCCTTTGGCACTACTGCGTTCAGGGTGAAATAAATACCTGTCACCACGCCGTAGCTCAGCAGCATCCAGTCCGTATCCGGCCTCCACTGATGGCGGCGCTCCCACCATCCCTGGATTGCCGTATACACGCTGTCCAACGGCTCGCTGTATCCGATGACCGGATGGTCACAGCGTTCCTTGATGGCATCCAGGATTTCCGGCACGGACGCAAAATCCGTATCTGCTATCCAGAACGGCAGCAGCCCGTCCTTCTGCCCAAATGCATACTGCTTGTTCCACTTAATGCTGGTTGTTCCTCTGCGGTCAATCGCTTTGTCAAAATCGTACATAACCACATATCCTTTCTTTACTGGTATTGGCGGCAGCCATTCCTGTTATGTTTATGACAAGTTTACATGGCGCTATCGTCTACTCATGTTATGTATTATAACAAGTTACATGTGGCTTTGCAACTGTTTACCGTTATTCTTTTGTAAGATATCGCCTGTTTTTCGCTTTTGCACAAATATTATATGGTGGTTTTGTGCACTATTACAGATTTATCTTGTTATTATATATTACATGTACGCTTGTTAAGTTCTTGACAATATAAAAGCACCTATCTTGATACATGACAAGATTAGGTGCTTTTATGGCTGATTCCTATTATTTTCCAATAACTGCTGCTGTTTTCCTTATTTCAATCCACGCTCGGTATATTGTCGAAGTGCGACTGCACCCTACGTAGATGCGTGGTTGACCTCATGGCAGCAGGGGATACCGATTACTCTCCGCCCACCACTGCCGTTAAGTTTGTTTTTGGCAATTCATCCTACCACCTTAGAGGATGGGAGAATCCTTGTTAATATTTGTTAAATCCTTTCACATCGCTTCCATAATACCGGCGGCGCTCCTGGCATCCGGCATCGATATCCAGCATCCGATATCCGCATCCGATATCCGACAATATCCGCGTCCAGCATCGGCATCCGGCATCCGTCAGCCGATTCCAAGAGCCGTCAGGATTGTAACTGCCACGGGCGGCACCAGAAGGGCCGGAAGCAGGTTCAAGGTCTTAATCTGCTTGATATTCAGGATGCCCAGTCCGCTGCTTAGGATCAGTATCCCGCCCACCAGGCTGATTTCCGTCATGAGCGGGTCCGTGATGAACGGCTCGATTACCCTGGCAAGCATATAGATGCTTCCCTGCCAGCAGAACAGGACGCCCGCAGAGATGGCAACCCCAAACCCAAAGGTTGAACTAAGTACAATGGAGGTAATCCCGTCCAGAATGGCATTGGTAAACAGGAAGGTATTATCTCCCTGCAAAGCGCTCTGCATAGGCCCAAGGATGGAAAGCGTGCCCGCGCAGAACAAAAGGATGGCGGTCGACAGCCCCTGCGCAAGGTTGGAACCCTTTGATATCTTAGAAACCACCCGGTCAAATGCAGACGCCAGGTCCAGCCTTGTCCCAATCAGGCCGCCCAGCGCCAGGCTCACAATAAATAATACATGATACCTGGATTCCGGCATGGCCTGGACAATGGAGTTGATTCCCAGTCCGGTTGCCGCCAGCCCCATGGCATCCATCATGACTGTTTTATACTTTTCCCCGATTCCTTTTTTTAATGTGCTTCCCACTATGCTTCCTATGAGTATGGTACTTGTATTGGCAATTGTTCCAATCATGGTCCTGTTATCCCCTTTATCCGTATTTTAATCCATTTTAATTCTTAGCTGTAATTCTTAGCTGTACTTCATACGATTTTGACTTATTATGTATTATATCATGTTTGTCGGCGAAGTAAAGAGGAATTATAAATAATTTTTCCGGCCGCCGGAAGACGGAGGACTTCATGTTCCCCGCCTTCCGTCCATAATCCTGCAGAATATCACCGCAGCCACCGTGGATATGAAGGTGGCCACCAGCGACGGTCCCACAATGGCCGTGGGGTTCACGCTGCCGTACTGGCTGCGGTATGCAATCATGTTCATGGGAATCAGCTGCAGGGATGAGATATTGATAATCAGGAAGGTGCACATTTCATTGCTGGCCGTTCCCTCGGGAACAGGTCCACGCCTTTTTCCCGGCGCGCGCCCTGTATCCCGTGCGCCTCCTGTATCCTGCGCAGTCCCTGTATCCTGCGCACACCTGCGCTCCTCCTCCACTGCCTTAAGCTCTTCCATGGCCCTGATACCTGCCGGGGTTGCGGCCCAGCCAAGTCCCAGTATGTTGGCAATCATGTTTACCGCAATCTGTTTCCTGGCCTCGCCTTCCGGCGCAAGACGCGGAAAGAGGAAGGTCAGGAGAGGGGACATCCTTCTGGCCAGCTGATCTACCAGACCTGAACGGTGGCCGATTTCCAACACCCCGGTCCACAAGGACATGACGCCCAGCATGGTGATACACAGGGTTACCGCCTCCTTTGACGACTGAAGGGCGCCCTCGGTCACAGCTGACAGCTGGCCGTGCAAAGCCCCCCACAAAATACCTGTTATCATCATTCCGGCCCAAAGATAATTAAGCATATGTAAACCATCCTGTCTGCATTATTTCATTCTATCCTATATGTATTCCGTGACACCAGGCCGTATACCATATGGTCCCGGGCTTCTGCCATCCTGTGTATCCCGGATTTGTATCCCGGATTTTTCAAAATCAGGATTATTTGCAAAAACATTACTAAAAAACAAATGATACATGACAAAATCATTACCGCTGCCCCCGGAATCCATTTTCCCCTTCTGTCCCCTAAAACCATTTTCCGTAATATATCCCCGCTCCGCATAATGGATCCAGACGCATTGTTACAGTGCGTCCGCGAAATCAATGAATCCGTAAGAAAGCTTACGCTGAACGCGCCAAATATTACGGTTCTTTACGGTTCCCTGACTTCGGTTGACCTTGGAGCGGCTCCATAGTATATTCTCAACCATGTCAGATATGACGCCGGTGCAGCAGGGCCGTACGCCCCATGAAGGCAGGCCCTGTGCACCACCCCCCGATAATTGAAAGGAGAGAATGGATCATGAAAAAACAGACAAAATGGTTTATAATACCCTGCGCGGCATTAGGACTTACCCTTGGAAGCGCCCTTGTATCATTTGCAGCAACCGGATGGGCAGAGGAAAATGGGGAATGGGTATATTATCAGAAGGACGGCAGCAAGGCAACGGATGTGTTCGCCAAATCCGGCAACAACTGGTTCTACCTTGATTCAGACGGGACCATGGCAAAAAGCCAGCTGATTGAAAAGGACGACAATTACTATTATGTAAACTCAGCCGGAGCCATGGTAACCAGCGAATGGAGGGAGGTTGAGAATGAGGATGCGGGCGGCGATGAGCCGGACACCTACTGGTATTACCTCCAGTCCAACGGCAAGGCCGTGAAGAAATCCGGCAGCAGCAACAACGTCAAGTTCGTAACCCTTCCCAACGCCTCAGGACAGGGCAGATACACCTTTGACGAGGAAGGCCGCATGCTCTTTGGCTGGATTGACGAGAGCGGGGAAATGCTCACGGATGACGATGCCTGGAAAAGCGGGATGTACTACTGCGGCGAGAACGGCGATGGCCGTGTAGCCACCGGCTGGAAATACATTACCGCTGAAAACGATGAGGACACGGAGCGTGAGGGCGACGGCTACTGGTTCTACTTTGCCACCAACGGCAAGAAGACCAAGGACAATGACAATAAGAAAATCAACGGGCGCAAATACCGTTTTGACGAAAACGGCGCCGCACATTTTGAATGGTACAATAATCCAGGCACTGCTTCCGGTTCCAATGCAGTAAACAAATTCTACAGCTCAGAGGAACAGTGCTGGATGTCCACGGGCTGGTTCAAGGCCATCCCCAACGAGGACATTGACCCCGAGGGCCATGATGACGGCGACGAGCAGTGGTACTATGCTGATTCCAGCGGCGACCTGGCAATGGCTGAAATCAAGAAAATCAACGGCCAGTCCTATGGATTCGACCAGTACGGCAAAATGCTCCACGGCCTTTACAAAATTGAATTTGAGGAAAACGGCAAGACCATCCGCACGGCTGAGGAAATCGAATCCTTTGATGACCTGCCGGATGAGGACGAAGACGGCGTATTCGTATACTACTTCGCAGATTCACCAAAGGAAGGCGCCATGAAGACAGGTACGGTTACCATCGAACTGGACGGCGACAAATACGCCTACAGCTTCCAGAAATCCGGTAGCAAAAAGGGCGCGGGCATCGACGGTATCGACAGCGACTCCATCTACATCAAGGGTAGAAGGATTGAGGCCGAGGAAGGCACCAAATACCAGCCATTCACCTACAAGGATGAGACCTATCTGATCAGCACCGCAGGCAAGCTGATGAAGAACAAGAAAAACATCAAGGATTCCGACGATACCTACTATAAGACAGACAGCAAGGGAATTATTGTCGATTCTGGAAGTGAAAAACTGGACTGACAGGAATGATATACACCGATTTAACTTGACTTTCCCCCGGGTACATGGGGTATAATGTAGCAGACAGGGCGGCAGCGGAACCAATACGGTTTCCATTGCCGCCCATACCTGTTTTTATCAATATTTTTTTCAGAAAGGAAGTTTTATTATGAAGCAGCTGAAGAAGCTGGCTTGCCGGGCTGTCCTGGATTTAAGGATGACATTTCCCCCAAAGACCGTGTTATCCATCATCCTTGGCACAGCCATCACCACCTTCGGGATCTACAATGTACACCGACAGGCAGATATCACGGAGGGAGGTATCCTGGGATTGATCCTTTTGTTCAATTTCTGGATAGGCATGTCATCTTCCATACTGTCACCCGTACTGGATACCTTAAGCTATGCCCTGGGGTTCAAATACCTGGGCAGGGAGTTCCTTAAGACATCCATCTTTGCAACCATATGTATGGCCGGATTCTTCCGTTTATGGGAAATGTTCCCGCCGCTCCTCCCCAGCCTGGCAGACGCGCCGTTTACAGCCGCTCTGGTGGGCGGGTGCTTTATCGGAACAGGCTGCGGGCTTGTGGTGCGTCAGGGCGCCTCCTGCGCGGGCGATGATGCCCTGGCCCTGGTCATCTCCAAGATCACGGGCTGCCGTATCTCCAGGGCCTACCTGCTCACGGATGTCACGGTACTGGTCTTATCCCTGTCCTACATCCCTGCAAGGCGCATCGTATATTCGCTCATCACGGTCACGGTTTCATCATTCCTCATTGATTTCATACAGAACTATGGACTTGATAAGGACGGACTTGATAAGGATGACGATGAAAATGGAGGGGAATGCAGTACGGTAACCTGATGATAAATCATATGTCATGAAAGCGCCCCCTGGCCTGCCTCATTGATGAGGGAAGCCAGGGGGCGCTTTTTCCTGCTGATCCTGTTTCCATATTTTTCACTGTTCTATTATTATATCTGCGACACAATCCTCCTGACCGGCATATATAATTCCAGACAGAACGTGGCCCCCTCTTCCTCAAAAAAAGAGGTCATGTCATTGGCATACACCCGTCCCTCAGTCTCAATCCCGTGGCTCCGGCCCCACTGGACCATACGGTTGATCATATCCGGGCTGGGAAGGGTCTCCCTGGATGTAAGGACCGTATAGATACACATCTTTTCCTCTGTCAGCGCATAACGGGACGGATCAAAGTCTTCCCCCAGCTGGTCTTCCAGTTCTTTATAAAACAGGAGCTGGGTGCCATGCTGGGTCAGCTCCCTTCCATTGTAAGTAAGCTCATTATAAAAATACGTCATATCCAGACCTGAGATGGTGGAGGCCAGACGGAACCACTCCCTCAGGCCATGGTGAAGGTCCCGGCACTGCCCCATGATATAAGCTTTGGGGAACTTCCTTAGGGAATACCGGTTCAGGCACTCCTCAATGTGGTCCATATCCCTCTGGACCAGCTTCAGCCTGGCAATGGCCTGCTGGTGCATGCGTATGGTCTCTTCCTCCTCAGCCATCCGCTGCCTGATCCGTTTCCTCCTGGATTCCATGGACCTCCCGCCGCTCATAAGGCCTTCTATCTCCTCCAGGCTGGTATTCATCTTTCTCTGGTACAGGATATACATCAGCTTATATATATCGTCTTCCGAATAATATCTGTATCCGTTATCTTTTTTCCTGGCATTGATAATGCCCTTTTTCTCATAAAAACGCAGGGCGTCCCTGCTAAGCCCCACCATCCGGGCCACATCCCCTATGAGATACTCAGCTTTTTCCTGGACATCTGTTTTCTGCATATTCTTCACCCTCTGCTTTTTTCATATTCCCTCCCAATAGATTAAAATATTCCAGCTGATTGGTCAATGGGTTCCGGGAAAGTGCAAGAGAACCGTAATAAAAATGACAGATTCTTAATATCCGCTCCATTATCCACACTGCGGGACAGTCCGATAGTGGATAATGTGGATAACTTGTGGATATCTCTGTTAAAATGTTGGGGATAAGGGGCTTTCATATGTGGATTTTCCTTTGGACATATGATAATATTTACCATATAGCCTTGTAAACCGGGGCTTTAAGCGTATACTGCATCCAATGCAGGGAAAGGGCATGTATGTTGTGGAAAAGTGAGGCGGCAAAGTATAAATCCTGGAAAGAGGGTGTGATACACACCACCCTGAACCCCAAAGGTCCCGGGGCCGTGCGCATCCATCTGATACCGCCCAGATGGCGTCCTTTTAGCAAAAGCCCCTATGTGATGATACTGAACGGGTACTATATCCTTCCCCTTGGCTACTCCTGGTCCATTCTTCTGGGGAATTTCATACGGGAGGTAAACCGGTATGAGGGCCGTCCTGTGGATGATACGGATATGGGACACATTGTTGATGCGGCGGTAAAAAAGACCAGGTCCGTCTGGCATGTACCTGAAAAACAGCTGCGCCTTGACCTCCAGGACATGCTTTCCATGCTGTACGGGGTTGCCCGCGGCGGGGAACCTGACGGTGACATCGGGCCATTATCCCTGCGCCGGTACGCCGCCCACATGACGGCCCCCCACCGGATGGACCTGATGGTCAGCTCCATGACAAAGCAGGACGGGGCCTGGAACTGTAATCTTAAATGCCTTCACTGCTATGCCGCCGGACAGCCCCAGGCAGTGGTCAGGGAACTGGATACCGCCCAATGGAAAAAAATCATTGACTGCCTGCGCAGCGCCGGGGTTCCCCAGCTTACATTTACAGGCGGGGAGCCGACCATGAGGCCGGATCTGGTGGAGCTGGTGGATTACTCCAAGTGGTTTGTGACGCGCCTGAACACCAACGGCATCCGCCTGACGCCCCAGCTGTGCCGGGAACTGTACGAAGCCAGCCTGGACAGCGTACAGATTACCCTCTATTCCTGGAATGGGTCAATACACAACCGCCTGGTGGGGAACATGACCGCAGATAGCCATGATACCGTGGATAATGACGGAGCCAACGAAGGTAATGGGTATAACGGAGGTAATGACGGATTCAGTAAAACCACAAAAGGCATCCGGCATGCCCTGGCCGCCGGGTTGAATGTCAGTATCAATACACCACTATGCCGCGAAAACCAGGATTATATAAAAACCCTGGAGTATTTACACAGTCTGGGGATATGTTATGTCACCTGTTCCGGGCTGATAGAGACAGGTAATGCCGCCCTGGGCGCTTCTGTATCCAGCCAGCTCTCCATTCAGGAGATGGGGGCAATCCTGGAGGAGGCGGCTGCATTCTGTCAAAATCACGGGATGGAGTTGAGTTTCACCTCCCCTGGACGGGCAGATCCGGAATTGTTAAGGCGGCTGGGGCTGTCTGTGCCCATGTGCGGGGCATGCCTGTCCAACATGGCCATTGCGCCGGATGGTTCCGTGGTGCCCTGCCAGAGCTGGCTGGGCAATGGGGCTGTACTGGGCAATCTCACCAGGGACGTTTGGAAGACCATCTGGAACTGCCGGACCTGTGCCGGGATCCGGTCCATGGGGGAAGAAGAGGGTTTGCGCTGTCCGCTTAGGAAAAGTGACATGCCGGGGTGCCTTCCCACAAACCAAAACAACCAGGAGGACCAGGATCCATGCTTGAAATAGAAGAAAAGAAACACCATCTGCGCAACTTTTCCATCATCTGCGCCATTGGCCTTCTAATCCTTATCATTTACGTACTCTATACCAGCAGGCCGCTGGATGAGATAACGGATTACCAGGTCTACGTGGAAACGCAAAATGACGGAAGTATGGATATTACATACCGGTATGAATGGAAGGTATTAAACGATACCAGGGAAGGCCCTCTTACCTGGGTGCGCCTGGGGCTTCCCAACAACCACTGTGAGGTCACTGATTTCGGAGGCGCCATCGACCACGTGTCCAACTCCTATCTATTCTCCGAACCCGTGTTGAAAGCATATCTGGACCGGAACTATTATAAGGACCAGACAGCCGTATTCTGGTTTACCATCCATCAGGAGGACATGCTCTGCATGAACCGGGATGACAGCCGGAGACCATTTTATGATTTTACCCCTGGATGGTTTAATGATATCCCCATCAGACATTACACATTCATCTGGAAACAGGGGAATTACATTGTGAGCCATAATGCGGACCGCGAGGAGGATGGTTATCTGGTCTGGGAAGGTTCCCTGAAGAAAGGGGGCACCAGGCAGATGAAGGTTTACTGCCGCCTATACGGATTTATCAATCCTGATTTAGTACAGCATCAGGACTACAGCACCGGCATATCCGGGGACAGCGGACCTGACATATCCAATGTCCTGATAATCATACTGCTAACCGGATACCTGGGCTATAAACTCACCTGGGGCTCCGATGAAGAAAACTACAGCCGTGGGCGGGGATATTATGGCCATGGCTCCCACCGCGGAGGCGGCGGCAGCTGTGCATGCGCCTGCGCGGGGTGTGCATGTGCATGCGCATGTGCGGGCGGCGGACGGGCCGGATGCAGCAAAAAGGATTTTTACCACCGGGAATTGCATAAAGAATAAAAAACGGGCAGACAGGCGCACATCGTTCTATAAAAACAATGCCGTTCCTGTCTGCCCGATCATTCTATTCCGTTTCGAAAACCAATAAGGGCAAAAATCCGATGACACCTGAAAGATATTACTCCTGTGCCTCGCCCATCAGATCATCCATTACATGCTTTACCGTGTCAATCTTCCCGGCCCGGTAAGCATTGCTTCCGCAGAACAGAAGCGCATGCTCCGTATCCCCCTCAGCTGCCTTTACAAGGGCCATGGTGATACAGTATGGAATGGTCCTTATATCGCAGTGCTCCAGACACTGGAAGCAGGATTTGATGACAGGGCGGTCCCCTGACTTAATCTGCCTGAGGAAGGGGTTCATGATGGCCCTGCCCGGCATTCCCACCGGACTCTTGGTAATCACGATGTCCTCTTTCCCCGCCTTGATATATTCCTGCTTATAAGCCTCGGAGGCATCACACTCCTCGGTGGTGACGAACCTGGTGCCCACCTGGACACCGTCCGCCCCCAGCTCCAGCTGGTGCAGCACGTCCTCGTGGGTGTAAATCCCTCCGGCCGTGACCACCGGGATATGGCGGCCATACTTGGCGCCGTATTCCCCTACTACCTTTATGATTGCCTTCACCTCTTCGTCATAAGCAGCCTGGTCATAGGTTGCCGGAACATCCTCTGTGTCGGCGCCGTAGGAGGTGAGCTGGTCCAGTGAGAACCCAAGGTGTCCGCCGGCCAGCGGTCCTTCTATCACCACCAGGTCCGGCGCCACATGACATTTCCTGTCCCACATCTTGCAGATGACCATGGCGGACTTGGCGGAAGATACAATGGGGGCCAGCTTAATCCGGCGGGCGGGCAGCTCCTGTCCGCTCTCTTTCATTTCCGCGTAAGCGGCTTCCACATGTTCCGGAAGGGCAACCGGAAGCCCTGCGCCGGAGATGATGATGTCAGCCCCTGCCTTGACCGCTTCCTTAACCCACATATCATAGTGCTTGGTGGCAACCATGATATTAAAACCAATGGCGCCGTCCGGGGAAATCTCCCTGGCGGCCTGCATCTCCCGGCGGATAGCCCTTAGGTTGGCCTCCACAAAATTCGTAGTAAAATCAGGTTCCCTGAAACCGATCTGGGCCGACGATATAATCCCCACCCCACCGGCAGCCGCAACCGCGCCCGCAAGCTTATGAAGGCTTATTCCAACACCCATGCCTCCCTGAATAATAGGTTTTTTAACTACTAAATCCCCAATTACCAATGGTTTTAATTCGTTCATTACATTCTCCTAAATCTAAGATACCTTTGTTCTGCCAGTTCTTCCTTTGTCATGGAAAGGCAGCGTTCAAAAAACCCTGCCATGGCGCTGTCCATGTATTCAGCAACACGGTAAAGGTTATCCGTACATACGGGTTCTTCTTCCGGTACAATCCGTTCCACCAGTCCCAGCTTCTTAAGATCCTGGGCCGTTACTTTCATGACCTTGGCTGCATCCGGCGCTTTCTTGCTGTCCTTATACAGGATGGATGCAAATCCTTCCGGCGACAGGATGGAGTAGATTGCATTTTCCAGCATCCACACCTCATCGGCCACGGCCATGGCAAGGGCGCCGCCGCTTCCGCCTTCTCCTATCACCACGGAAAGCACAGGAACCTTCAGGTCTGACATCTCAAACAGGTTCCGCGCAATGGCTTCCCCCTGTCCCCGTTCTTCTGCCTCCAGTCCGCAGAATGCTCCCGGAGTATCCACAAAGCACACCACAGGACGTCCAAAGCTTTCCGCCTGCTTCATGAGACGCAGGGCCTTGCGGTATCCGTCCGGCGAGGGCATGCCGAAGTTGCGCTTCAGGTTATCCTTGGTGTTCTTGCCCTTCTGCTGTCCGATTACAGTCACGGGCATGCCGTGGAACATGGCAATCCCGCCTACAATGGCGCCGTCGTCGCCAAAATACCGGTCCCCGTGGAACTCGATGAACTCATCAAATATGGCGTTGATATAATCCGTTGCAACGGGACGGTCTGATTTCCTTGAGAGAAGGACCGTGTCCCAGGCTGTCTTTGCCGCGCCGCCCAATGTTTTCCCATCGGATGTCTTTCCACCAGATGTCTTTCCGCCGGATGTTTTCCCACCGGACCGCGCCATTTTCCCAAGTTCATCCACAGCGGCCGCTGCCTTACCCACCGGCAGGTCCACATTCATCCTGTGGCTGCGGTGCATGTAAAGGATCTGCCCGATAACCTTTTTCTGGTCCTTACGCTCCACAATCTTATCAACAAAACCGTGTTCCAACAGGAACTCGGCACGCTGGAAGCCTTCCGGCAGCTTCTGTCCGATGGTCTGTTCAATGACCCTGGGGCCTGCAAACCCGATAAGGGCATGGGGCTCGGCAATGATGATGTCCCCCAGCATGGCAAAGCTTGCGGTAACGCCGCCCGTGGTGGGATCCGTAAGCACGCTGATAAACAGCTGCCCGGCCTCATGGTGACGCTTTAAGGCAGCGGAGGTCTTGGCCATCTGCATCAGGGATACGATTCCCTCCTGCATCCTGGCGCCGCCGGAGCAGGCGAAGATGATCACAGGAAGCTTTTCCTTTGTGGCCCGCTCCACTGCGTCTGTTATCTTCTCACCTACCACATGGCCCATGCTGCTCATGATAAAACGCGCGTCACAGACACCTACCACCGCGGGATTTCCGTCAATCATGCCTTTTCCCGTGACAATGGCTTCATTCAGACGGCTCTTTTCCCTGGCAGCCAGGACCTTCTTCTCATAGCCCGGGAAATCCAGGGGGTTGGAGAAAGGCATTTCCTTATTCCACTCCTCAAAGGTCCCCTCATCTACAAGCATCTCAATCCTGCGGTATGCGTGGACACGGAAATAGCCGCTGCATTTTGGACATACGTAGTAATTGTTCTTCACGTCCTCCACGTAGATGGGCTGGCCGCATTTGTTACATTTGCGCCACAGCCCTTCCGGGATGCCCGGCTCCTCTGCATCACCCTTTGGCGGTTTGTATTTCGTATCTATCTTTGTATACGTTTTTTTAAACATATTCCGCAACATAGGCATTTCCTTTCACTATTTCACATAATCCGGGAAGTACTTCTCAATAAAGCTTGTATCCGTATCACCTTCCTGGAATGCATCATTTTCCAGAATCTCGTACTGGAAGTTAATATTGGTTTCAATTCCCTCAATAACAACCTCGCCCAGGGCGCTGCGCATCTTGGCAATGGCCGACTCCCTGTCTTTATCATACACAATCAGCTTCATCAGCATGGAATCGTAATTGGCCGGAACCTTGTAATCGCTGTAGATATGGGTGTCCACCCTGACCCCGTTGCCCCCGGGTATGTGGACATTGGTGATAAGGCCCGGACACGGCATGAAGTTCTTTGAGGGGTTCTCGGCGTTGATACGGCACTCAATGGCATGGCCCTTAATGGTCACGTCTTCCTGGGTCACGCTTAAGGGTTCCCCTGCAGCCACACGGATCTGCTCCTTAATCAGGTCCATGCCGGTAACCATCTCGGTCACGGGATGCTCCACCTGGATCCTGGTGTTCATTTCCATGAAATAGAAGTTCTTATCCTTGTCTAAAAGGAATTCAATGGTGCCCGCATTCTCATATCCAACGGCCTTGGCCGCCCGCACCGCGGTATCGCCCATCCTGCGCCTGAGTTCAGGGGAAATGACGTCGCAGGGAGCTTCCTCCAGCACCTTCTGGTGGCGTCTCTGGATGGAACAGTCACGTTCCCCCAGATGGACCACGTTGCCGTGCTTATCCGCCATGATCTGGAACTCCACATGCCTTGGCTTTTCAATGTATTTCTCAATATACATGGTGTCATCGGAGAAGCCCTTCACGGACTCCATCTGGGCCGCATTGAAAAGCTCCGTAAAATCCTCTGCGCTCCTGGATATACGCATGCCTTTTCCGCCGCCGCCCGAAGACGCCTTGATCATCACCGGGAAGCCGATTGTCTTTGCCATCTCAAGGCCGTCCTGGGGGGTGTGCACCGGTTCCTTGCTGCCCGGCACCACGGGCACTTCTGCCTCCATCATGGTTTTGCGGGCTTCTGACTTGTTGCCCATCTTGCTTATGATTTCAGCGGACGGTCCGATAAAGGTAATGTTACATTCCGCACACAGCTTGGCAAATTTGGCGTTCTCTGAAAGGAAGCCAAATCCCGGATGGATGGCGTCGGCCTTCATGGCAACGGTTGCAGCCAGGATGCGCTCCATATTCAGATAGCTCTGGCCAGAGACAGCAGGCCCGATACAGATGGCTTCATCAGCCAGCAATGTATGAAGGCAGTCCTTATCCGCCTCAGAATACACGGCAACGGTCTGTATGCCCATCTCACGGCATGCACGGATGATACGGACCGCAATCTCACCTCTATTGGCAATCAAAATCTTGTTAAACATCGGTATTCTCCCTCGATTCCCAAACTATTTAGTCTGTACTATCCAACCATGAAGGTCAGCTCTGCGCTTACCGCCAGCTTGCCGTCCACCGTGGCAGTGGCCTTGCCCACGCCCACAGGGCCTTTCTGCTTGATGATCTCGCACTCCAGCTTCACTTTATCCCCCGGCACGACCTTGCGCTTGAATTTGGCCTTGTCGATTCCGCCAAAGTAGGCAACCTTTCCCTTAAAACCTTCCTGGGACAGGATGGCTACCGCGCCTGTCTGGGCCAGTGCCTCCACCAGAAGGACGCCCGGCATGACCGGTTCCTGAGGGAAATGTCCCTTGAAAAATGACTCGTCATAAGTCACGCATTTATATCCAACCGCCCGCAGGCCCGGTTCCAGCTCTTCGATACAGTCAATCAAGAGGAAGGGATGTCTGTGAGGTATGATTTCCTGGATTTCTTTTACTCCCATTAACATGGTGTTTTCCTCCTGTTTATTTAATCCTGAACAGCGGCTGTCCGTATTCCACCACTTCCTCGTTGTTCACAAGGATGGCTTCCACCACGCCGTCATATTCGCTTTCTATCTCGTTCATCAGCTTCATGGCCTCGATGATGCCCAGTACCTGGCCCTTTTTCACGGTGTCACCCACCTTTACGAATGCATCCGCATCCGGTGAGGAGGACTCATAGAAGGTCCCTACCAGGGGGGAGGTGACTACTTTATCCGAACCGATATCCACGCCCGCTGTCTGGACCGCTGTCTCCTGTACCTGGGACACGGTGATGCCTGCGCCGGCTGCCGTGTTAAGCATCTGGACAGCCGCCTGGTCCATGGACGGAGCTGCAACCGTGACAATCTGCGGCTGCTCCTTCTTGCACTTTAAGGAGAGCTTCATGTTGCCTTCTTCCAATTCAAAGCTGGTCAGCTTGTTCTCAGATACCGCCTGGATCAACTGAATGATTTCATCTATATTCATCACATTCTCCTCCTGTTATTCGCTGAATTTCCTGACAATCAGGCTGGCATTGTGCCCGCCGAAGCCAAGGGAGTTACTGATGGCAACATTGACATCCATGGCAACGCCGTCCCCCTGGGTGTAGTCCAGGTCACAGCCCTCGCCCGGTTTCTCAAGGCCGACGGTTGCATGTACGTACCCGTCTTCAATGGACTTGACGCAGGTTATGAATTCCACACCGCCTGCAGCGCCTAAAAGATGGCCGATCATGGACTTGGTGGAGTTAATCTTCACCTTCTTTGCATGTTCCCCCAGGGCCAGCTTAATGGCCTTTGTCTCAAACAGGTCATTGTGATGGGTGCTGGTTCCGTGTGCATTTACATAGTCAATGTCCTCCGGCTTTAGGCCTGCATCCTTAATGGCATTCTCCATGGCGCGGGCAGCACCGCTTCCGTCCTCTGCCGGGGATGTGATGTGGAAAGCGTCGCAGGTTGCGCCGTAGCCCACTATCTCAGCCAGGATATTGGCACCGCGGGCCTTTGCATGCTCTAAGGATTCAAGGACAACCACGCCTGCGCCCTCGCCCATGACAAAGCCGTTGCGGTCCTCGTCAAATGGGATGGATGCACGTGCAGGGTCATCCGTGGTATTCAGGGCGGTCAGTGAGGTGAATCCTGCAATACCGATGGGGGTAATGCTGGCCTCTGCCCCGCCTGCCACCATCACATCCGCTTCTCCGTACTGGATGGAACGGAATGCCTCGCCGATGGAGTGGGTACCTGTGGCACAGGCCGTGACCACGTTAAAGCATTTGCCCTTCAGTCCGAACTGGATGGCAACATTGCCTGCCGCCATGTTGCTGATCATAAGAGGCACCAGCAGCGGGTTCACACGGCTGGGTCCCTTTTCCAGAAGCTTCTGGATATCTTTTTCCATGGCCTGGAGGGAACCGATTCCAGATCCCACGCACACGCCTACGCGGTAGGGGTCTTCCTTCTCCATGTCAATACCTGAATGCTCCAGGGCTTCCTTGGACGCAGCGACCGCGAACTGGGAAAATGCCTCCATGCGGCGCGCTGCCTTGGGGTCCATGTAATCCTTGGCATTAAAGCCCTTTACCTCGGCTGCCAGCTTACACTTATAATCGGTTGTATCAAAATATGTGATGGGGGCGATTCCCACCTTCTTGTCCTTCAGTCCCTGCCAGAAACTTTCCACGTCATTGCCAATGGGGGTAATGGCGCCCATACCGGTAATCACAACTCTTGTTTTCATACGCTCACACTCCTGTCCTTCTCTACATTGCCATGCCGCCGTCTACACAGAGAACCTGGCCTGTTATATATTTTGCATCTTCGGAAGCCAGGAATGCCACTGCATTAGCAATATCCTGGGTCTCCCCGAACTTCTTCATGGGAATCTGCTCCGTGACAGAGGATTTGATGCTGTCACTGAGCACATCTGTCATTTCCGTTGTAATGAAACCAGGGGCCACTGCATTGACCGTGATTCCCCTGCTTGCAAGCTCCCTTGCAGCGGATTTGGTGATTCCAATCACGCCTGCCTTGGCCGCGCAGTAGTTGGCCTGGCCCGCATTGCCCAGCACGCCGGACACGGAAGAGATATTGATGATCCTTCCCGCCTTCTGCTTTAGCATCTGGCGTGAGATATGTTTGATACAGTTAAATACACCCTTTAAATTGGTGTTTATGACCGCGTCAAAATCCTCCTCGGACATCTTCATCAGCAGGTTATCCCTGGTGATTCCTGCGTTGTTAACCAGGATATCCAGGCGTCCGTATCTGGACACGATATCTGCCAGCATCTGTCCGCAGGCCTCGAAGTCGGAAACATTGCACTGCAGCGCCTCTGCCCTGCCTCCTGCGGCCTCTATCTCTTTTACCACTTCCTCCGCCTTTTGGGCAGAGCCATTATAGTTTACAATCACCGCAGCACCCTTTGCTCCCAGGGTCAGGGCTATCTGACGGCCAATCCCACGGCTGGCGCCTGTTACCAGTGCAATCTTTCCTTCCAGCATACTAAAATCTCCTTTCGCTGCATTGAACGCGTGACGTCATTCCCGGACGCCTACTTCAATGCCTCCACTACCTTGTCTATATCTTCCAGTTTTTCCACGTTCATGGTCCTTACTTCTTTGTTGATTTTCTTCATGAATCCTGCCAGTGTCCTGCCAGGCCCAATCTCGATGAAGGTGTCCACCCCTTCATTTATCATGGTTTCCACGCTCTGCTGCCAGCGCACGGATGAGGATACCTGCCTGGTCAGCAGGTCCTTTACAGGCTCTGCCGTTGTGACAGGCTGCGCATTGACATTTGCCACATAAGGAATCCGAGGGGTGTGGATATCCACATCCGCCAGTACCTGGGCCAGCTTCTCCCCTGCTCCGGTAAGCATGCCTGAATGGAAGGGACCGCTTACGTTCAGCATCAGGGCACGCTTTGCCCCTGCAGCCTTAAGCTTTTCACAGGCCTCTTCCACTGCCGCCTTTTTGCCGGAAATCACAATCTGTCCCGGGCAGTTGTAATTGGCAATCCACACGCCTTCCATGGATCCGGTGACAGCTTCGATGGCAGCTGCGTCCAGCGCCAGGATGGCTGCCATGGCGCCTTCCCCCACAGGAACCGCTTCCTGCATCAGGATTCCTCTCTGGCGCACCGTGCGGATGGCGTCCTCGTCACTCATGACGCCGGCTGCCGCCAGCGCGCAGTATTCTCCCAGGCTCAGTCCGGCCGCCATATCCGGCTTAATCCCCTGTTCCTCCAGCACCCTCATCATGGCGATGCCTGCAGTGACCATGGCTGCCTGGGTGTATTCCGTTATATCCAGTCTGTCGTTTTTCTCAAAACACAGCTCCGGCATGGAAAATCCCAGAAGCTCACTGGCCTTGTCAAAGATTTTTTTCCCTGTCTCCGTCTGCTCATAGAAATCCTGGCCCATGCCGCAGACCTGTGCTCCCTGTCCCGGGAAAATAAATGCAATCCTGCTCATCCTCTTACCCCTCTTAATTCCAGTGCATAAGGCTGGATGCCTCTGCCATCATCTCTTCAATCATTTCCTTACAGGACTGCTTCTTGGATATCATGCCTGCGATCTGGCCCGCCATGACGGTTCCGTTCATCACATCGCCATCCTGGACAGCCTCACGCAGCTTGCCCAGTGTCAGGTATTCCAGCTCCTCAAAGGACTTGCCTTCCTGCTCCAGCTTAATGTACTCCCTTGTCATCTGGTTCCTGAGGCCTCTGACAGGATGTCCGTGGCTGCGGCCTGTAACCGTTGAATCAATATCCTTTGCCTTGATGATGCGCTGTTTGTAGTTCTCATGTACCGTACATTCATCCGCCACCACAAACCTGGTCCCCATCTGCACGGCCTCTGCGCCCAGCATGAAGGCTGCTGCGATTCCCCTTCCATCGCCGATACCGCCTGCCGCGATGACCGGGATGGACACAGCGTCCACGACCTGTGGCACCAGGGTCATGGTTGTCTCCTCGCCGATATGGCCGCCGGATTCCATTCCCTCTGCCACAACCGCGTCAGCGCCGTACTTTTCCATGCGGCGCGCCTGTGCCACGGATGCAACCACCGGAATCACCTTGATACCGGCTGACTTCCACATTTCCATATATTTTTCAGGATTGCCGGCTCCGGTAATCACAACCTTGATGCCTTCCTCCACCACTACCTTTGCAACATCATCCGCATGGGGACTTAAAAGCATGACATTGATACCAAATGGTTTCTTTGTCAGTTCCCTTGCCTTGCGGATTTCATCGCGTACCACCTCTCCAGGTGCATTGGCCCCGCCGATTACGCCGAAACCGCCTGCTTCGGACACGGCCGCCGCCAGATTATGTTCTGCTACCCAGGCCATGCCGCCCTGAATAATAGGATATTCAATTCCTAACATTTCTGTAATTCTTGTTTTCATTGTTCTACCTCCAAGTTGTACATTCCTGAGCGAAATTTCCTTAATCAAACAGCGTGTTTCAGTAGTATCCACACGCCGTCGTTGTTTGTATCTCTCTAGTTTTTACGCTTCCACGCCTTTGTTCTTTAAGTAGTTCATAACGTCGCCTACAGTGGTTAACTGCTCCAGGTCTTCAGCAGGAATCTCTACAGAGTACTCATCCTCCAGGGCCATGACCAGTTCAAACAGGTCCAGGGAATCAGCTCCCAGGTCTTCCTTGAAGGAAGATGCCTCTGTTACGGTGTCAGCCTCCACACTTAACTGCTCTGCAATGATTTCTTTCATTTTCTCTAACATGATTGTTGTTCTCCTTTTACATTTTCATAGTTTTTATATTTTAATTTTATTTTTACCATTCTAACAGGGTTGCGCCCCATGTAAGGCCTGCGCCAAAACCTGAGAACACGATTTTGTCCCCGGATTCAAGCATTCCCTTCCTGTTTATCTCATCCAGGAGAAGGGGAACGGACGCACCGCTGGTGTTGCCATAGTGTTCCATGTTGACCGGGAAGCAATCCACACTTACCTTTAAACGCTTTGCAATGGACTCTATGATCCTGTAATTGGCCTGGTGGATGACAAAGTATCTGACTTCCGCCGCCGCAACGCCTGCATCGTCCAGCACCTGCTTGATACATTCAGGTACCTTCCTCACTGCAAACTTAAATACTTCCTGTCCATCCATGGTCATATAGCCCAGTTCCGGCTTCTTGCCCAGAAGGAAATTCCCGTTGGTCCTGGAACCGCAGGTCAGCACATTGCCCTTGGTGCCGTCGGAATGCATGTTGATCCCAAGGATTCCTGTCTCATCCGCCTTTACCACCACGGCGCCTGCACCGTCCCCAAAGAGCACGCAGGTCCCTCTGTCCGTCCAGTCAATCAGTTTACTTAATACATCGGAGCCAATTACCAAAGCCGTCTTATATATGCCGCTGCTTATGAATGCATGGGCTGTATTCAGCGCATATACAAATCCTGTACATGCCGCGCTGATGTCATAGCAGGCCGCATTGACCGCACCGATCATGCCCTGCACCTCGCACGCCCCATTGGGGAAACAATAGTCCGGTGAGGAAGTCCCAAGAAGGATAAGGTCAATCTCCTCCGGCTTTACGCCTGACTGTTCCAGTGCCCGCATTGCAGCATTGGCCGCCATGTAGGAGGTGCTTTCAGTTGTGGCAATCCTTCTTTCACCTATTCCCGTCCGGCTGCGGATCCATTCGTCGTTGGTCTCCACAATCTGAGCAAGGTCATTGTTGGTCACTATCTGCTCCGGCACATATGAACCGGTTCCTATGATTCTTGTTGTCATTCTTCTTACCCGTCCCGAATCCGTTCTGCAAGAGGACTCATGCCTTCCATTTTTGTATCCTTTAGGGAAATACTTTGAACATCAAAGTAATACTACAGGAAAGATAAGTATTTGTCAAGAAATATTTTTAGCGTGTTTTTGTGCTTTTTTGTCAAGTTTACTGCTTTTTGACATTTCTTACCATTTCTATCATTTACATATATTGACTTAGCACCCTAAATTTGGTAAGTTTAATTTGTAAAAGGGGATAAAATTATAATAAGGGGGTTGAAAACCATGAAGACAACAGGTGTTATTCGTAAACTGGATGAGCTTGGAAGGATCACGCTTCCTATTGAACTGAGAAGGAGTCTTGACCTGGACGTTAAGGACGGTCTGGAGATTACGGTTCAGGACGACTGCATCATCCTCAAGAAAGCAGAGTGTGCGGATATCTTCACCGGCAGCACGGATGAACTGCTGGAATTTGAAGGTAAGAAAGTTTCTAAACAGTCTGTCATTGCCCTGGCCAAACTGGCTGGATTGAATGTAACTGAGTAAAAGCACATGTACATAGAAAGAACCCGGGTTGCTGCCTTTGATAAGGGGGCTGGATGCCTGGGTTCTTTCTATGATTGAGTTAGTCTGCCTATGATGAGGTTACGTGGTCTGCAATTCCCTTACTTACCCTCACTGCCATGTATGGTTGTACACGGCTGTGTATGGTTTGGATCTGTACCTTCAATTTCCTTGTATCATATGTTAAAATGATATTGTATAGCAAATCAATGAAGAAACAGGATGCAAAAATTGTGTGCCCTCTAGTAGTACTAAGGAGGGTGATGCCATGAGCGTGATGGAAGTATTAACATTATTGCTTGTTGTTTTCGCGGCATTGTCATACATAGACAATAAACACAATAAAAAATAGCATCCTCCCCGCCTAAAGTGGATGCTATCTGGATAAAAAACCACTGAGGGCATCAGATTTTGTGTCTGATATCCTTCCTGATTTGATTATACACCAGGCGCTTGTTTTTTTCAAGCGCCTTTTCAAACCTACACTTTCAAAACCAACCTATCCCTTCCTATATTTATAGAAGCTGCTGGTACACATCCCTCTTGCTGATGCCCCGGTCCTTTGCAACGGACTTCATGGCTTCCTTCTTGTCCTGTCCCATGGACATATAGTGTTCCAGGTGCTCCTCAAGGCCCATCTCCTCCCATGTGCGGATCTGTTCTTCCCGAAGCTCCCGGGGGGACCTGCCTTCAATCACGATCACACATTCTCCCTTTGTCTCCTCCTGTCCATAGGCGGCCAGCGCGTCTTCAAAGGTGGTCCTGAAGGCTGTCTCAAACTTCTTGGTCAGCTCCCTTAATATGGTAATCCTGCGGTTCCCCAGCACCTCATATAAATCCTCCAGGGTCCTTACCAGGTGATGGGGCGCTTCATATATTATGATGGTCCTTGTCTCATCCTTAAGCTCCCCCAGTATCCTGGCCCGCTCCTTCTTATCGCCTTTCTCAGAAGGCAGGAACGCCTCAAAACAAAACCTCCGCGTGGACAGCCCGGACATGGTAAGGGCTGTGATACAGGCCGCGGGACCGGGAAGGGATGTCACCTCAAGTCCGGCTTCATAGCACTGGCGCACCAGCTCCTCACCCGGGTCTGAGATACCCGGGGTCCCTGCATCCGTTATAAGGGCGATGTTAACCCCGTCCTTTAACTGCTCCACCAGGTATCTGGCCTTATCCACCTTATTATATTCATGATAGCTGGTCATGGGCGTCTTAATCTCAAAATGGTTCAGGAGCTTGATACTGTGGCGGGTATCCTCTGCCGCTATCAGATCCACTTCCTTTAATGTCCTGAGGACCCTGAAGGTGATATCCTCCAGGTTGCCGATTGGCGTTGCACACAGATATAATTTGCCTGCCATGAGTTCCTCCTTTCCAGTACCGCGCATCGCAGTACTAATATCCATACGTAACCCTTATCTGCCGGGTATACTCACCCTGTTCATTAAACACAATCACAGGAGCCTCCATCTTAAGCAAGGCCCCGCCGCCGCGCACAGCCTCAATCAGTACCATGTTGGCTTCCCTGTCCACATAGGGGTGGACCATCTTCATACGCTTTGGCTCCAGTCCATGTTTTTTCATGGTCTGGATGATCTCGATGAGCCGCCTTGGCCTGTGGACCATATAGAAACGTCCTCCCGGCTTTAAGACCCTGGTTCCTTCCCGCACAACGTCCTCCAGTGTGCACTTGACCTCATGGCGGGCAATGGCCTTTGCATCCCCCGGGTTCTTAAGTCCGTGGGCATCATTCATATAGGGCGGGTTGGACGTGACCACATCAAAAGAGGCCAGGGCAAACAGCTGGCTGGCCTCCACGATATCACCTGTGACAATATCCACCTTTTCTTCCAGATGGTTATATCGGACGCTGCGTCTTGCCATATCCGCGGACTCTTCCTGAATCTCAAGTCCGGTAAAATGCTCCCCCTCTGTCTTTGCCGTGAGAAGGATCGGGATGATGCCTGTGCCTGTGCCCAGGTCCAGCATCCTCTCCCCCTTTTTCACCACTGCAAATCCCGAAAGAAGGACCGCGTCCATACCAAAGCAGAAAGCACCCTTTCTCTGGATGATACCATATTGATTCCGCTGCAGGTCGTCAATGCGCTCGTCGTCCCGCAGCATCACAGGGCCTGCCTGGCTCCAGGTATGTTCCATAGGATAACCTCCGTTTTAATTATCATCCAGCTTTGACTTGCCTTCTCTTTTCTCCAGGGCCTCCAGATGCTTTAACTCTGCATCCGGCACATCCTGGGCCTGCTTGTCCCCGCCCTTTCCCTTCTTCTTCCTGGGCTTGAACTTGAGGTTCTCCACCTTGTACTCCCGGATTTCCTTTTCATCCTTATCCACGGTCACAATCACCTTCACCAGCTGGCGCAGGACATTGACGCTCTGGACCTCTCCCTTTAACCCGTCATTGGTGGTCACATAGTCCCCTGTATTAGGAAGCCTGCTGTTAAGGACCTCGTATGTCTCTTCCTCATTCTTAAGGCAGCACATCAGCCTTCCGCAGACACCGGATATCTTGGTAGGATTCAGGGACAGGTTCTGTTCCTTTGCCATCTTGATGGAAACAGGTATGAACTCGGACAGATAGGAGTGGCAGCACAGGGCCCTGCCGCATATGCCGATTCCCCCCATTATCTTTGTCTCATCCCTGACGCCTACCTGGCGCAGTTCAATCCTGGTCTTAAACACGCTTGCCAGGTCCTTTACCAGCTCGCGGAAATCAATCCGTCCGTCCGCGGTAAAGTAGAACAGTACTTTATTATTGTCAAATGTATATTCAGCATCAATCAGCTTCATCTCCAGGTTATGCTTCTTAATCTTATCCTGGCAGATTTTGAATGCCTCTTTTTCCTTATTCTTATTCTTTGTCTCCACTGCCTCATCCTCAGCAGTGGCCATACGGATGACCGGCTTTAACGGCGGCACCACTTTGGACTCATCCACTTCACGGTTGCCAAGCACCACATATCCATATTCGATTCCCCTGGCCGTCTCCACAATCACGTGGTCCCCGGTCTTTACCTTACGGCCCGCCGGGTCAAAATAGTAAATCTTGCCTGCTGTGCGGAAACGCACTCCAATCACTGTAATCATTCTGTTCTCCTTTAACTGCCGGCCCGCGCATGGCATTGCCGTATGCCCTGGCCATCTATCCATCTCAATTTACAACTTAACCCCTTAAGCCTCCGGCTTTCCGGGTCATTCAGTTCTCCTTCATGGTCAGGAACATCAGCTCCATGACCAGTTCCATATTCACATTGGCATCCAGGCGCACCCTTGCCTTTTCAATGGCCTGCAGTATCCGCTCAAGTCCGTCATAACCACTGACCGTGCTCATGGCCTTGATGGTGGAAAACTCATCCTTGAAAATCAGCAGGTTGATATCCTTGGTGGTCTTATACATCAGCACATCCCTGTACCACATCTGCATGAAATCCAGGCATCCGCGGATATCCAGGTTCTCATCCTTCAGCTTACGGATGTACTCCAGAAGTTCAGATATATCCGCATCCTTCAAATGCTTCAGCATGAGGATAAGGGCATCATACATGACCCTGAACTCCTCAGACTCAGCCAGGTGGATGGCCTTGCCCAGGTTTCCCCTTGCAAATGCCGCATAGATATCAGCCTGGCTTTCCTCAACTCCCAGGGACTGCACCAGGTATTCCCTTACCACCTCGTCCCTTAACGGCTTAAGCTTAAGCTGCACACAGCGCGACAGGATGGTCGGAAGGAATGCGTCCTGGTTGGTTGTCAGCAGAAGGATGACCGCATAGGACGGCGGTTCCTCAATGGTCTTTAAGAGGGCATTCTGTGCCTGGACCGTCATCTTCTCAGCCTCGTCCACAATATATATCTTGTAATAGCTGCTGTAAGGCCGCACCATGATGGTATCGTTAATCTGTTCCCTTATATCGTCCACGCCTATGCTGGCCGGTTTTTCATGGGTCACATAAATCAGGTCCGGATGGTTGCCCGAGAGCACCTGCTTGCATGCATGGCAGGCCATGCACGGGTCCGGCAGCCCCTTTTCACAGAGCAGTTCCAGTGCAAATGCATTGGCAAGGGACTTACGCCCCATCCCAGCTTCCCCGCTTAAAATATAAGCGTGGGATATCTTCCCTGTCTGTACCGCGTTGCGGAAATGCTCCTTTATCTGTTCATGACCTAATATATCGTTAAAACCCAGCATTGTGATGGTCCCCCTTGGCGCAAATGTACTAAAATAGTATATCATAAGAAATTTTCAATGTATACCCTTAAGTTTTTCCAGCGCCATGGCTCTTGCCGGAGGATGTGAAGGTCGCATCCCCCGCATTTTCCTACTCCTGTTTCCTCTTCATATTGCGGAATTCATAGGGGGTCATCTGGAACTTCTGTTTGAAGAGCCTTGAAAAATAGGCCTGATTCGAGTATCCCACCTGCTCCGCAATTTCGTATGATTTCAGCTGGGTATTATTCAGAAGCCATATGGCCCGGTTCATGCGCGTACTGTTCAAAAATTCGCTGAACGTAACCCCTGTCTCATTCTTAAACAGATGGAACAGATAATCCTGGTTCAGTCCCACCTCACCGGCAACCTCAGACACCGAGCCTATCTGCCTGTAATTTTTCTCAATATAGCGTACTGCCTTGGCAACATAAGAGGTATAATGGGCCTGGTTTCCCGACCGGCTGTCCTCCGCCTCCCCAAGCGCCGCATATACGCATTCCTTCATCCTGTCAAAATCCGTGCACTGTTCTATCCCCCTGTATATCTCCCCCATCTTTTCCGCAAACCCAAACCTGTCACTGGTATACACCTGGTATATATTCGCCAGTATACGGAAAATGAACCGTTTCACCGCATTCACATCCCCGGGCGCCTGCTCCTCCAGATAGCCGAATATTTCCTCAAAGATTCCCGGAACCGACTCAATATTCCCATTCTTCACTTCCCCTGCAATTCTTTGTTCCCACAAATCCAGCTGTTCCCTCACACCCTCAAACCCACAGATATCCTGCGCAAAATATATCCGTTTTGCATTCCGGCGGTAAAAGGACTGCTCCAATGCCATGATGCTCTTCATGATCATAGTGACCAGATGCCCGTACTTATAATATGGCCCGCTGACCCCCACCGCCGAATCAAAGCACATGCTGATTTTATCCGCAAACTGGTAAATCACCTGGTTCTGGTATGCAAGCTGGTCAATACACGCCGTGTTGCCTATGGCAATCAGGACATTTTTCCTGTAGGGATAGTACAGTACGTTCTCTATGCCGGAATTCACGAATATCTCCATCATTTTTTCAGGCACAAAACTGTTGGTGCAGAAAGCCGCCGCAAACATCCCATGCTCGCTGAGATAAATTCCATGGCTTGCCATCTGCTCCCCCGTACAATCCGGGTTCTCCTCCTTCAACAGGCCATTCAAATAGATTTCCTGTTCAAACCTAAGCGCCAGCTGGTCTTTATGAATGGTATTCTTCCTGTCCGCCTGGATTTTCTGCAACAGGTCGCTTAACATCCTGGGATTGGCTTCGGTCTTTAAGATATAGTCATATGCGTCCTGGGCGATTGCCTCCTTGGCGTATGCGAATTCATCATAACTGGTAATGATGATGACATCCGTTTCCGGGCGTTCCTTTTTAATCTGTCTCAGAAGGGACAGTCCGTCCATGATCGGCATCTTGATGTCGGTAAAGACCACATCCGGCTTTTTCTCGCGGAAAAGCCGCAGGGCCTCCTCTCCGTTTGATGCAGCCCCGGAAAAATCCACCTTCATGTCAGGAAGGTTCTTCATGGCACGGCTGAACCATTTACGTATAGGAAATTCATCATCCACAATCATCACTTTTAAAGTGTTAATATGCTCCATCCCCCTTTGCTGCCGGACCTTCCGTCTTTATACTTGGCAGAATCAGTACCACTTTCGTTCCCACATCTTTTTCGCTGCTGATTTCCACCCCATACTGTACCCCGAAATGCAGTTTAATGCGCTTTACCGTGTTATTGATGCCCACCATCTTACTGTTGTCCGACCCAATGGTTCCCTGTACCTCCTTAAGCCTGTCACAGTCCATTCCCGCCCCGTCATCTTCCACCGATAAGTAAAGGCAGCCATCCCGCTCCCAGGCCTTCACCACAACATGTCCCTTGCTGCCAGCCGGTTCCAGTCCATGGAAAATGCTGTTCTCCACAATCGGCTGCAGGACAAACTTCAGGACGCGCTGTTTCAGCAGTTCCTCAGGGATATCCACATCCAACAGTATCTCATCCCCATACTTGCACTGGAGGACGACAAAATATTGGTGAAGGATTACTAATTCCTCCTGCAGGGAAATCATCTCATCCTTCTGTCCGAGGATCGTGCGCAGCATGGCGGTGAAATTCTCCAGCATGCGCTCCGCCGTATCATTCTCCCCAAGGTTCACCAGACATTTTACGGAAAATAAAGTATTGTATATAAAATGCGGATTAATCTGGGCCTGGAGAAATTCCAGTTCCGCCAGCCGCTTCTGTTTTTCTTCTTCCTTTAAGTCCTCAAACAGGCTGGATATCTTCCTGACCATTTCCCCGGATACATCGTTGATAAGGGATATCTCCGACCAGCTTTGGATATCAAACCTTGTATTAAAATCCCCGTCGCTCACCCGTTTGAGTTTCTGGCATAACCTGAGTATAGGCAGAGTGAAGGTACGGACCACCATCAGTATGGCGATACTGGATAAGAAAATGATGAAAAGCGTCGCCAGTATGGTATCCCGCTGCATTTTCCTGAGCGGCACCAGAAGGTTCTCTAACGGTATTTCCTCCAGATACACCAAATCATATTTTGGGTTATCATATCTGGAAAGCAGATATTTCACCCCTGATTTTTCCACAATCGAATAACCACCTGAAACTACCAGCTGGTCCAGGCGGTGCATGTTAAAATAATTCAGGCTTACCATGCGCTCCGTGTTGGAGGAAATAATCCTTCCGCTTCTGTCCACTATATAAATCGTGTTGTCGCTCATGATATTCTGATAGGTCTGATATAGTACGCGTTCTGACACATTGATCAGGATTGTTATCTCCTTCCCCTCATGGTTCTTAGTCCTTCTCACAGCGGAAAAGAAAAAGCCATCCCCGATGGACGGGTCCCTATGGGATTGGGTCCAGTATACCTCCCCTTTATCCAGGCTATGCGGAATATAGATATACCACAGTTCATTCTGGAATCCGGTAAGGTCATGGTCCTGCTCCGCTTTTGTGGAGGTATAGGATAATCCCTCATTATCCAGCATGGTCACCGAATACTCCACATCCATGGAGTTCATCACATCCTGGTATGCGTCCATCAGCTGTCCCGCGGTAATGCTGCCTTCCGGATTATCCCCATGAAACAGGGCCTGTATATCATTCTGGGCAAAATCGCTTACCAGATTAAAATACAGCTTCGACAAAGATGTCATATTCGCCTGAAGCAAATCCACCTTTGCCGAAACCTGCATCAGCACATCATTCCTGGAAGCCGCGACCCGGTCAATAAGTCCTTGTTTATAGGTGCGGTAAGAAAAAAATGCTGTCGTGGAAACAGATATTACCACCACAAGGGTAATCAATAAAAACAGGATGGTCTGCAGTCTGATATGGATTTTCTTGTTATCTTTATTATCTTTCAATCTCTTACCACCACTTAATCAGCTCCGTCACTTCATTGCGCAGTTCAATGAACTCCCTGTCAGTTACCTTTCTTGGCCTGGGCAGGCGATTCTCAATCACGGTTTTAATCTTTGTGGGCTTGTTGCTCAACACCATGATCTTATCACTCAGATAAACGGCCTCTTCAATATTATGGGTGATAAATATTACCGTTGTATGAATTTTCTTCCATAATTTAAGCAATTCATCTTCCAGTTTATATTTTAACATCAAATCCAGCTGTCCATAAGGCTCATCCATTAAAAGCAGCTCCGGTTTCGTGGCAAAGGCCCTGGCAATCACCACACGCTGAAGCATACTGGCCGACAACTGCCTTGGATAATAATGCCGGAATTCCTCCAGTCCTACCATGCGGATTACCTCATCCACCCTGGACCGCATCTCTTCCTGGGGTAACCCCTTAATCTTAAGACCATATGCAATATTTTCCTCTATATCCAGCCAGGGCATTGTGGAATATTCCTGGAAAATATATGCCACGTTATGCTTCTGAAGATTGATGGGTTCATTATCAATCAGCATCTCCCCATCCGTCACATCATATAATTTAGTCAGGCTGTTTAAAAATGTTGTTTTCCCGCATCCCGTGGGGCCTACAATACAAAGAAATTCCCCATCGTCCACCTGGAAGGATATATCATCCAGGACCAGAAGGCTGCCAAACTTTTTTGTCAGATGGCTCACCCGGACTTTTGGTGCTTTTTGTTCCATCCCAGTTTCCTCCTTACAAGGTTTCTTCCATTTCCTGCATGATTTTCTCTCTCAAGGCAAGGAATTCTTCCGACACATAATCCCGGGGCCTTGGCAGATCCACGCTGTATTCCTTCACCACATGGGTGGGACAGTTGCTAAGAAGCAGGATCCGGTCCGCCAGGTAGACGGCTTCCTCTATGTTATTGGTGACAAATACCACCGTACGCTTCTCCGCCGATACAATCTTCTCCAGCTCCTCCTCCATCATATAACGGGTCTGGGCATCCAGATGCCCAAAGGGCTCATCCATCAGGATTACCACCGGATCATTACTGTAGGCCCTTGCAATGCCCACCCGCTGCTGCATACCTCCGGACAGTTTCACGGGATAGCTTTTTTCAAATCCCTCAAGGCCCACCATTTCAATGTATTTCCGGGCAATCTTCCTGCGCTCCTCCTTCCTGACTCCCCGTGCCTTGGGACCGAATTCCACATTTTCCATCACGGTGAGCCATGGGAACAGCGCGGTGGTCTGATATACCATCCCCCTGGAAGGATCTGGTCCCATCACCTTTTTGCCGTCCACCATCACCTCTCCATCGGAAGCAGCCTCCAGACCCGCAATCAAGTTGAGCACCGTGGTCTTTCCGCACTGCCCTGGTCCGAACAACACCACGAATTCATTTTCCCTGATACTCAGATTCAGGTTTTTCACCACCTCATATACACCGTTTCCACTGATGAATGTCTTATTCACATTCTCACACCGGATGATTTCATCTATCTTCCCCGAACCGACCATGCACATAATTTTGTTTCCACCCCTCTCATTGTATTGGCCAGCACCAAACCGATAATCGAAATAATGATAACCCCTACAAGGACCTGTTCAATGTCCCCGTTATCCTGTCCGGAGACTATCATCCAGCCGATTCCCTCTGTGGCGCTCATCATTTCCGCCGCCAGCACAGCCATCCAGCAGGAGGACAGCGCAACCTGAAGCCCTGAGAAAATATAGGGTACGGAGGATGGCAGGATTACCTTATAAAACACCTGGGTATTGTTCGCTCCCAGCATCCGCGCCGCGCCCACCAGTTTTGGGTCCACCCGTGTCGCCCCTGCGTAAGTGTTTAAAACCATGTGTGAAAAACCTGCCACAAAGATAATCCCAATCTGTGTGACCCAGCCAGTGCCGAACCAGAGAATGAACAACGGCATCCATGTGATACCCGGAATGGGCCGTATCATGGCGAACAGAGGCCGGATGATGGCATTTCCCATCCTGGACCCCGCCATGATCAGTCCTACCAGGATTCCCATTGCAGCCGCAATCAGATATCCTATGGTTACCCGCAGGAGGCTATATCCCAGATGGGAATAAAGCATGCACTTCCCTATCTTCCGGCCGGAGGCATCCACAAACCGCCTTAACACAGCAAACGGGGAGGGGAATATCTGTCCAACTCCGGTAAAGGATACCAGCAGCTGCCAGCACAGGATGAACACGGCCAGACCCGCGGCACTGTAGAGAAAAACCGAAGCTTTCTGATCCTTCATGTTTTAGATTCCCCCCTTCACGAATGCTTTTTCCAAAAGACTCAGCACCAGGTTAAAAAGCATGCTCAAGACACCGATTGCAAACATCCCGGCTATAATGATATCCGGACGGCCAAATGTCCTGGAAATCTGTATCATATATCCCAGTCCCTGGGTGGACGCCAGAAGTTCAGCAGCCACAAGCGCCATCCAGGCCGCATTAAGGGCCACCCTTACCCCTGTAAATATCATGGGCATGGCCGTAGGTATACCGATGGTGCGCAGCATCTGCAGATTCGTTGCCCCAAAGATCTGGGCTACCCAGATATGGACCGGATTGACCTGCTTAATACCGGCATACGTGTTAATCACACATGGCACCACTGAAGCCAGAAAAATAACAGCGGCCTTTGCCTTCACGCCGATTCCCAGAAGCACCACCATGATGGGAATCCAGGCAATGGGCGGGATTGGACGGATGACGTCAAAAATTCCCTTGAAAAACAAATCAAACCTGGTATACCAGCCCATCAGGATTCCCAGGGGGATTCCAACTGCCACCCCCAGTCCTCCTCCAATGAGTACCACCTTCAGGCTGGCCAGGGCATGCTGCCAGATATAGGCCCTGTCCGGTGAACGGTCATAAAATTTCCTGAAAAATGCCTCTGCCGATGCCACCGGACTGGGAAGCGAGTATACCGGAAGCAGCCGCAGCCCATCTGAACACACTTCCCATATGATGAGGAACAGCAGCATGGAGGTAACACTGACAGCCAGATACTTTCTCTGCTGTTCCTTTTCCCTCTTCTTAAATTGTTCAGTTAACGAACGATTTTCCATATGGACACTCCTTAAAAGAATCACTGCTTCAGGGCTTCCTGCATCAGCTCCGCCGTGATATTGGTATCAAGCTTTGAAATGGAATCCGCACTGATATTCCCGGACTCAATATTCATCTCCCATACCATCCTCTCGTAAGCCCCGAAATCCGTCTGGATCAGGCTGCCAATCTGTTCTTTTGTCATGACCGGCTTCTGGATGCACTCCATGCTGGCTTCTTCCTTGTCAACCTCTTTTCCATTTTCAATCATCCAGTTCATATAAGTATCCACCAGAAGGCCTTCATCTTTTGCCAGGATATCATTGGCATCAGCTACCATACGGATGAAGGATACCAGTAAATCACGTTTTTCCTTCATTGCATTTTCTGAACAGACAATGTTCTCATATTGCAGTAAATCCAGTGATATGAATCCTCCGGCAATGGCCCAGTCGCCTTCGTGGGCAATACGTGCACGGGTGCTGTAAGGCCCTATGGTTGCCAGGATGTCGCCTTCTCCTGATTCAAATGCCTGATACCCGGAGGCATAATCCATCTGTACGATTTCAATATCGTCCTCGGTCAGTCCCAGGGCTTCCAGCCATTTCTGCACCTGTACATGGCCTGTGGTCCCAAGGTTTGTAATCAATGTCTTACCCTTTACCGTTTCAGCACTTCCCAGAATGTCAGGGTAGGTCGGGTTGGATCCGGTTGCTTTCGCAATGTCGGAATCCATTCTCACAAAAATTGCATTTCCATCACGTCCATCAATGAAATCCCCGATTACATATGCGCCATATGTATTTACGCTGTTCACGAATGCGCCCCCGATGACTCCCACATCCCACAGCCCGGAACCCAATGCTTCATTCTGGGGCGCCCCGCTGGCATATACCTGCACTTCCATCTGGAATCCATAATCCTTTGCCATATCATTGGCAATCGCATATGCAACCGGTGTTGAGATGTAAGCAGGATGGAGGGATACCCGGAGGACCGGAAGTTCCTCATTTCCCTTTGCCTGTGTTGATTGCGCTGGTGCCTTTTCCTCTGTCTTCTGAGTTTCCGTGGATGCTGCCTTCTGCTCCTGTCTTCCTGAACAGGCGGTAAGGGAACCCGCAAGGGCTGCTGCCATCAGTAAAGAAACTGCTTTCTTCCAATTCATGTTTTTCATAAATGATCTCCTTATCCCCAAATAATCATGTTTCCTGTTTTTGATACCGTATCCCATCCCCATTTTTACAAAGCTGCTTTGATAGATAAATTATACTATCACATTTATGGCACTTTCTATGTAAAAAAGCTAGACTTTTTGTTATATTCCTATATTTTATCCCACAATAATCCATTATTTTATCTGTTTTGTTCAAATGTTTTTCCGTTTTTATCTATTTTGTATATATTTTCTCTGTTTTCTTCATTTTGCTTAGATATGTTTTTCCATATAATGAATATAAATACCGAAACCACCCTGTTTTACACATTTACACACATTTTGGCTTTATAACAAAAAAACTATCATTAGAATACGGAGGGTTACCATGAATGAAAAAATCAATATAGGTATCGTAGGCCTTGGATTTGGAAAGGAATTCATCCAAATATATCAGAACCATCCCAATGTGGATAAAGTGGCAATCTGTACGCGGACCCCCGAAACCCTGGCCCGGATAGGAAACGAGTTCCATATTGAAGAAGCGCTGCGCTTCACCAGCATTGACGCCATGATTGCCTGCGATGAACTGGATGCAATCCACATAGTCACTCCCATCCATGACCATGCGCCCCAGACCCTGAAGGCGTTAAATGCAGGAAAACACGTTGCCTGTACCGTACCTATGGCAACCACCATTGAAGAATGCCAGGCAATTGTCGAGGCCTCCCGGAAAAATAAAACCTTTTATATGATGATGGAAACCGCCATCTATACACGGGAATACCTCTACGTACAGGAGCTGGTCAAAAGCGGAAAACTGGGCCGTATCCAGTTCGTCCGCGGTTCCCATATGCAGAACATGGGGCTGGAAGGCTGGCCCCAGTACTGGCTTGGACTTCCTCCCTTCCACTATGGGACCCACGCCATCGCCCCCTTAAGCTACATACTTGACAAAGATATTGACACGGTTGTCTGCCACGGCTCCGGAAGGGTGCAGGAATCCCTTGCCGGCAGATATGGTTCTCCCTTTGCCGTTGAGACATGTACCATGACCTTCACGGACAGCGACGTGCGGGCCGAGACAACCCGTTCCCTCTACGACACGGTCCGTCAGTACCGGGAAAGCTTTGATATCTACGGTGATAAGCTGGCCTGCGAATGGGCCCAGATAGAGGACGAAGGCAGCTGCCTGTTTGAGGGCGGCGAACTGGCGCGCAGGATTCAGGCTCCGGACGTACTGGCAGGTCTTCCGGAATCAATCCAGTGCTTTACAAAGAGGGAACAGATCATAGACGCCAATCACGTCTCCTTCATCCAGGGCGCTGGGCACGGCGGTTCCCACCCCCATCTGGTCCACGAATTCGTCAGCGCCATAACCGAAGGAAGAGAGCCGGCAGTCGGTGCGGTCAGGGCTTCCAATATCACCTGTGCCGGTATCTGCGCCCATGAATCTGCCATGAAGGACGGACAGAGGATATCCCTTCCTGATTTTACAAGAAGGAAATAACCACAAGGAGGATTGACTATGCCCTTATTAACCGACCCCCTGCATTCAGGCTGCCTGAACCTGAAAAACCGCCTGGTGTTCCCTTCCGTCTCCACTTCAACAGCGGATGAGAACGGAAAAGTAACTGAGGACACCCTGAACTTCTTCCGGGAACGGACCAAGGGATTTGGCCTGGCCATTCTGGAACACTCCTATGTAAGCAGTCTGGGCAAGGCCGGACCGCACATGTTATCCATCAGCAGTGATTCTGACATAGAGGGACTGGCAAAGCTGGTAAGGCTGGTCCATGACAATGACTGCCAGATGCACATACAACTGGACCATGGAGGCGGATGGACGATACCGGACCTTCAAAACTGCCTGAATCCCGAAAAAAATCCTCAGGGAAAACAGATAACCGATCATCTGACTGACGAAGAACTGGATTATATTGTACAGGCCTTTGCTTCGGCCGCCGTGCGCGCAAGGGAAGCAGGCTTTGACGGGGTACAGATCAAGGCATGCCATGTGTATCTGCTGAGTCAGTTCTACTCCCCCTTGACCAACCACCGGACACGGGGTAAATATACCGGCAACTCCTTCGAAGGCCGCATCCGGCTTACCCTGGACGTACTCCGTTCTGTCCGGGATGCCGTCGGCAGGGATTACCCTGTCTCTGTCCGTTTTCCTGTGCAGGATTATGACCCGGCGGGAAGCTCCCTGGAGGAAGGAGTCCGCGCCGCCCGTCTGATACAGGAATGGGGCGCTTCCTTCCTGGACCTGTCCGGTGGACCAAAATACCGGTATTTCCATCCGTTCATCCAATCCCCTGGCTGGTTCGGGGATGACGCCGCAGTCATACGGCAGGCTGTCCGGATTCCAGTCATGGTTACCGGCGGCATAACAGAATATTCCCACGCTGAGCAGCTTTTGAACGATCATAAAGCCGATCTGACAGGCGTATGCCGCGCCGTGCTGAAAAACCCGCAGTGGGCCCATGGGTTATATAACAAATAGCGAAAGGACGCAATTATGATTAAATTTTCTGTACTGTATCCATACAAAAAAGGAGCATGGTTTGATTCCAAATACTACAGTGAACACCATATTGCCCCATACCGCAATGACCCGCTTGTAAAGGGAATCATTGTAGAATCCGGGGACTATTCCCGGGATTTCCAGAATCCGCCCCAATACCTGTGCATCGCCCATTTCTTCTACGATTCCATGGAGGACCTGAACCTGAGCAGATCACCGGAACGGGTGGCCAGCCAGATAAAAGACAATGTTAATTTCACCAATATAACCGCCGTTAATCTGGTCAGCCAGATTCCCTACTATAATATAGCAAAATTAACATCCGTGAGACAGGAGTAAAAAAATGGTAAAATTAACCGTAATGTATCCATACCAAGAGGATTTCACCTTTGATTTCGACTACTATGTCAATCATCATATTGCCATCCATAAAGCCGACCCCAACGTCCTTGGCATTATCATTGAAAAGGGGTGTAACGCATTCCGTGGAGGCGATATCCCCGGACTGGTCTGTGCCGCCCATTTTTTCTATGAGTCAATCGGAACATTGAACGAAAGCAGGACCCCTGAAAAGGGAGCGCGTCAACTGGCCGATATCCCTAATTTTACTAATATCACGCCAATCGACCAGATTAGCGAAATAGAGTTCCTGGATATGCAGGAATCATGACGGATTATAGAAATACGGCAGCGCCGCGGCTGTGTAAAGTCTTACACACCGGGCGCTGCCGTTTCCATTTCATGTCTTAAAATTACCCTTTAACCGCTAGACCAGCCAACCCAGCCCCTCAATCCCCGCACCTCTCCTGATATTCCGACGGCGACACCCCCAGAAGCTTCTTAAACTGCACACTGAAATACGCGGTATCCGAATACCCCACCTGGTCCGGTATCTCTGTCTCGCACAGGAACCGCCCGGTAAACCGGATTTTCTGGATCTGGATATAGCTATCAATGGTTTCCAGTTCTTCCCTCAGCGTTATGAACGGACGGCTGGAAATGCTTTTCCTCAGGATGACCGCCAGGTTCTCAGCCAGGATTGCAATCTCCGGTATCTGGTTAATCCTGGCGTTCCACTTGATGGTATCCTATACATTTCCTTACTTCACAATATCAACTAAGCAGCTGACCGATTCCATCACGGCAGCCCACAATACATCGGCGGCATAATCAAATTTGCGCTGATAATTTTTCCAACGGTCAATCAGTACGGTGCTTTCAGCTACTTCCTTCAAAATCAAATGTACGTCAGACAACAACCCAATTGAGCCGCGCTTCGCACTGGTGTTGACAAACGCCTCCTTGAGTGTGGCGTTATCAATGTTGTGCTCCTGAGTGTTGGTAAGTACATAAATATCGTAATAATCTCTCATTCTGGTATTGGCTGTGCCGCGGGCAAGAAGGGTTTCTAACTTTTCCGCCAGAACCGTTTCCAGATTATACGCAAGAATGGAGATAGTACGTTCCTCAAACAGCAGCCGGAATGAATAAGACACTTCACGCGGTGTTATTACGTCACCTGTAGAAAAGTCGATTTTTAGCGGGGTATGCATCGTTTCAATAGCTGTATCAAGCATAATACGAATGCCGGGATAATCGGCCTCGTCCATAATCGGCGTCACGCTTTTGATTTCAAAAATCATCCCGTCCTCAATGTGTATTGCGGTAATTTCCTCAACAATCTTTCTTGCGTTATCTTCGTTCAGCGGCAGATTTTTTAGCGTGGCGTCTACATCCATAGTTGAACGATTGTCCAACCCAACCATAGCGGCTACCAGAGTACCGCCCTTTAAAATCATAATGTTTCTGTATTGTGAAAGGGAAAGTCGTTCCAGAAAACGCTCCATTACATAATTGCGGATGATAACCTGTGCCTTGCCACTGTCTCCTTTAGAGATGTTGCGAACAAGAGCTTTCAATTGGCGCGATGTGTGTATCATTATAAAAGCACCTCCAAATACTGACGAACGGTTTTCTCCACTGAAAAGGCTTTAGCGTACCGCAGAAGCAATGGGATATTCTTCTCCTTCAAACGGATATATGTTTTAACTCCCTCTTGCAGATCTTGAATTTCAATATGCCGGCGGCTGCGAAACAAATCGCAGATTGTGCGTTCGGCATTATAAGCCCTTACTGTGTGACCCGATGGTGAGCGCACTTCCACAATACCTTCCCCGAAAAGCTCCTCTTTTACTTTATAAACCTTGATACCCTGCTTCGATAATCCTGCCGAGTTTTTGCCTGTTTTAAAAGTAACAGAAAATGGCGAGGGTTCACGGTTGGCAAGATTCAGAAGGTAAAGAGCTGTTTCGTGAGAGAATACCGCTTCTGGATAACGCACCTGAATTACATATAGTCCATCTTCCCAAACGTCTTGGGACATATATAAGCCGTGGGCAACACGTTCAAGCCCATATTTACATACAAAATCTCCGAGAACAGTTCTCGAAACTCCGGCGGCCACCGCATCCGACGTTTTTAAATATCCATTATTTTCTTGTAGCAGCTTATTTAATGTTTCTGCGCTGGTCATAGTATCACCTTACTTTCGTGCCCTTATTATAATTCGTTTGGGCGTAAAAGTAAAGAAGGTTTTTGCAGCGGAGGCGGTATAGCACGTTTTGTCGGGCATCCTTCCCAGTGCCCTGGGTGACGCAATCGGTGATTACGCAGCAGTATCCGTTGGCTATATGGGCCTTATGGATGAACTATAAAAAGCAGATTGTGGCCTCTATCCCAAACAATCAATGGCCACAATCTGCTTTCCCTGTTTAATTACTTCCACGTTTAATTACTTCCACTAACAGCCTTTGATTACCCTCATGATTTCCTCCAGGCAATCCTCCAGCACCACATTCCCATACCACTTCACAATCCCGCACCGGTCCAGGTTCTCCTGCTTAAAGTCCTCTTCATCCGCCAGGAATCTCCTGCACATTTCCTTATACTTGGGAACCTTCTGCTGTTCTTCCCGCTCCAGGGCGCGTCTTAACCGCAGTCCGTCCTCCACATGGATATAAAGGGGAACCAGGGCATCCGTACCGTAAAACAGGCGCATTTTCTCATAGGACTCAAGGGTGCCCATGACCAGGTAGCATCCATGTCCCAAATCAATCTGCCCATCATCCACTGTAAAATAATTCCATGGACCGTATACGGTATCATAGGTCCGGCACTCTATCAGGGTGCCGTTTTCCCTGCACTTGTGCAGATATGCCTCATCCACAAAAAAATACTCCACCCCGTCCGTCTCCCCGTCCCGGATTGGACGGGTTGTATACATGCGCACGGTCTTAAGTTCCGGCATCCTGCTGTGCAGCTGTTTATAAATCGTGTCCTTCCCAGACGCACTTTTACCCATTACATAAAATATCTTTCCCATCACGCACTCCGCTATCCCTTTCATCCTGTCAGTCTTTCTGCACTATCTCTATATAAGCCAGGGACTGGTCAGCCGGCCCCTGGACCGGAAGTCCCTTTTTCATGTATTCCATTATCACATCAAGGGAACGCCTGCTGATCCACTCCCCCGGGGCCACAATGGGAATCCCCGGCGGATAGATATATACGAATTCCCCGGAAATGCTCCCGGCACAGTCTTCAAGCCTTACTTTCCTGTGTTTTCCGTCCATGGCATCTGCAATGGTCATGGCCGTATCGCTGCGCATACTGTATACATTGCTTATCCCGGACTTTGCTGGACCCGTCCTGTTGTCTATCTCCATCAGCGCATCCCCCAGACGCCTTAACCCCTCCGAACGGTCCATAGGGGTTGTTATGGCGGTTACATAGTCCGCCCCGCACATCTCCATCTCCAGGTGGTATTCCCGTCTGAGGATGCTGTCCAGGTCCGCCCCGGTAAGGCTGCTATCTCTGGTTGAAATCACAATCTTGGATACATCCAGATCATGGATTCCATACTGTCCTATGATATCCGTATCCACAAGACGCAGGCGCCCCATCCCCCGCAGCCGTTCCCTCAACTTCATGATTTCCCCGCGGTACGGCTCCATATCCATATGTTCCATCTGGTATATGCTGTTCTCAATGCTGGCCATGAACACATAGGAGGGGCTGCTGCTCTGCACCATGTGTACATACCGGTCAATCCGCTCCCTGTCCCCATAGCATCCCTGGTCTGGGCGGTTGTTCCTGATGTGCAGAAGGGCTGTCTGGGTCAGGCTTGGCATGGTCTTATGCACGCTCTGGATGACCACATCCGCGCCCAGGTCCAAGGCGGACACAGGGAACATTTCCCCAAAACGGAAATGCGCGCCATGGGCCTCGTCCACAATCAGCGGAAGCCCCGCCCCGTGGACCACCTCTGCAATCCCCTTAATGTCCGACACCACGCCGTCGTACGTGGGGGACACGATAAGCACTGCCTGGGTATCCATGTACCGTTTCAGCATCATATCCACATCCGACGGAAGGACTCCGCCCTGTATCCCCAATCCGTCTATCTCCTGTGGATAAACATAGGAAGCCTTAAGCTGGTTCAGGCAGATTCCATGATACACGGATTTGTGGCCGTTCCTGCTGACCAGGATACGCCCTCCCCGGGGCACGGCCCCGCATACGGCGGAGAGGATCCCGCTGCTGCTTCCATTGACAAGGTAGTATGTCTGGTCGGCTCCGTATACCTGTGCTGCCCAGTCCATGGAGGATTGAAGGATGCCTTCCGGGTGATGGAGATTGTCAAAGCCGTCTATCTCCGTTATGTCCACCGTGAACGGGTCCGGGAATCCCATGTCCCCTGTCCGCTTATGTCCGGGCATGTGGAATGGATACATATCCGACCTTGCATATTCTTTAAGCTTGTGAATCAGTAAATCCTGCTGTCTCATTTTTATATGGCTCCTGTTCCATGGCAGGTAAATGGCGGATTTTATGCATTTCCCTGAAGAATCGTTGTTGTTTTGTTTTTCATAGTACTACAGAAACCTTGCCGAATCAAGCATCATACACGGTTAAGGGCCTGTTTGGACATTCCTCCCTGTCCTTCGGACCTATGGGAACTCCAACAGGATTTTGGGATACCGGTTCTCTTGTGCCAGACGGAACGCATCTTCCGCCTCATCTAACCTGCATACATGGACCAGCGGCTCCAATATCAGATTGTCCATGATATTCTTAATCCTGGGCAGCATGTAGGCGGAACGGTAAAACGGGATGATGGCGGCCTCCTTCAGGTAAAGTTCAGCAATCGTCACCGGAAGCAGCTTGGTCAGTCCATAGGTACCTGAGAAAAGCAGCGTTCCCTGGCGGGCCAGCATCTTTGGGGCCAATGCCAGAAGACGGTAGTCAGAAGATACCTCTATGACAATATCATAACCAAGCATATCCGGTATGATGGAAACGGCCGACGGAATGATGTCATTTAATGGATCCACCGCCAGCTCCGCTCCCAGTTTCAATGCCAGCTCCCGGTTCTTTTCACTGTAGTCAAATAAGGTAATATGGGTTGCCCCCCGCATTTTTGCCAGCTGCAATATGATTAGGCCCAGGGCGGACGCTCCCTGTATCAAGGTTTTATTACCCACCCTGAGGTTAGAGCGGTCAATGGCGTGCAGCGCATTGCCGATTGTATCAGAAAGGCAGCCGCACTGCAAGGAAATCCGGTCAGGCAGCTTGATAAGCTGGCTTGCGCTCCAGACAATGTACTCCGACATGGTTCCCGACGCCATTTTTATATTATAGCAGTGGTTTTCCTTTGCATCCATACAGTAAAAACATGTGCCGCAGAATTTGTAGATGGTCCCGGTCACCCTGGTGCCTTGGGAAAAACCGTTTTCCACGGCAGCCGGGCCGGCATCCACCACCACACCCGAGAACTCATGTCCAATCGTGCCAACAGGGGACGACCACAAAAGCCGGTTTAAATCCTGCTTAAAAAAGGAGATGTCCTCCATGTTGATGGCGCTGTAGGCCACTTTGATTTTAACATCGTCGGGTTTTGATATCTGCGGTTCCTTTACATCTGCAATTATAAGTTTCCCTGGTTCGGTTAATTTAATCTGCTTCAATCTTTTATCCCCCACTGCCTGATTTCCGTGGCTTTATATTCGGATACGGTCTTTCCTGTACTCTTCTTAAACAGCTGGCTGAAGTAGTGGTAATCCGTAAAGCCTGAGTCCAGGGCAATGGATGATATCTTACCCGCAGGTTTCAGGTTTAATAGAAGCACAGCTGTTTTGATACGGATATGGTTAATATAATCCGAAAACTTATATATGAATTTATTTTTAAAAAGGTAACTGATATATGTCTCCGATGTGCTGCAGTACTCAGCTGCCTTTTTAAGCGATATGTTTTCATGATAGTGGGCAGCAATATATATCAGTGATTTTAATAAGATGGGGTTGGCATCCTTAAGGGCCGGACCGCATTTCTTTCTCAGGTATAAAAACTGCATGGAAATACAGCGGGCCTCCTCCTCCAGGGATTCATATACCATAAAAAGGCTGTCATCCGGTATACCGGATATGGCAGAAAGGGACAGGTACAGAGCTGCCAGGGATGCGTGTACTTTCCCGCAGGAAATGGTATCGAAACTGGCTTTTAAATCTGATTTATAATAATTCCCTATGGTGCTATACAGGATGTCCGGATGATTCACAAAAAGAGAATACGTATTTTCCACCAGATGGGGTAAATCCGGCCGGGCCGGCTGGACCTTAGGTGTAAACGTGCGGATATCAATCTTCTTCTGCTCAGCACAAAAGTAGCTGAGTTCATAAGCGCCCGTAATCAGGGCGGCCTGCCTTGTGGCATCGGATGCCTGGCCGCAGACGGCATCTAAGATTAAAAAGGTTACATGGGCATTGGCATTCTGTATGTACAAATTCTGGATTTCCTGAAGCATATTGTCAAATGATGCGTCCGGGGCATATCCGCTTAGTGATTTTATAAGCACGTGATTCCCCTTGGGATATATTTCATTTGTACAGTATTGGTTCAAAATCGTCTTCAATTCATCCATGAACTGCCGGCTGTCAATGAATTGGACCGTTATGTCCGGCTTTGGTATGATGATCCGGTATTGCCCGGAGGTATCAGAGGACGCGTGGACGGCAGCAGGCTTTTCTATCACAAACCGCGCTTTCCTTAGAAGAGCTGGGAATGTATCCGTGTACAGCTGGTGGAAGGTCATGTAATCCAGTATGGCAGGGGAATATGTTTTATTATGTATCTCATTTTCAGGGAGGATGATAAGAAACTTTGCGCCGGCATAATAAGAATAACAAAGGTCGATATATTCAGGAAAAGGGATGCTGGTCAGGGCGGCGTTTAAGATAACCAGATCCGGCTTAAAGGTCCTGTAAAGCTCTAACCCCAGGGCAGGATTATATTCGGTCCCAACGCTGTCAAAGACAAACCCCATATCGCATATCCGTTTCCATATCTTATCATGATGGTCATAAGTTGTTGTGAGAATTAACAATTTCATCTCTTCATACCCTCCATTTCTATTCATTATATAATAGATAATTAAATATAGTCAACATAGTTTAATATTTTATGTCATAAAAAAGAAACATGACAAGAAATTAAATATGGCAGGAAGCAAACCTTTATGCACCGTCATGTTTCCCCCTGATTTTCAATGCTATAATCAGTACACAAACAAAGCAAAGGAGTGGAATCATGAAACTACAATTAGCATTGGATGCAATTACGTTAGAGGATGCTGTCCGCATCGTAAAGCAGGTAAGCAGTGAATTGGATATCGTAGAATTAGGAACCCCGTTTACATGGACACATCCCATTGAGACAATCGGAATGTTTAAAAGGGAGTTTCCCCATAATCTGATTTTGGCGGATTACAAGATCATGGATGGCGGGGAATATTGCGCGGGCCTGGCATATGATGCGGGAGCCGATATCACCACCGTATCAGCGCGTACCCTTGACATCACAATCCAGGGTGCAGTAAAGGCAGCCCGTGACAGGGGCAGATTAATCCTTGCTGACATGATGGGCGTGCCCTCAGAAGAGATGGCTTCAAGGGCCAGGGAGGTTGAGGCCCTGGGGGTTGATTACATCTGTATCCACAGAGGCCTGGGGGTTAAGGACAGTCCGCTGGAAAATTTAAAGATATTAAAGGAAACCGTCACACAGTCCCAGATAGCCATAGCCGGCGGAATCGACCTGGATACCTTGAGGGAGATTGTCCCCCTTAAACCGGACCTTGTGATTGTGGGCAGTGCAATCATCCGCGCTGAAAATCCTCTTTTGATGGCAAGGACCATGCGGAACATAATGAAGGAGGCTGAATAACATGGATGCTGTTTTATATGCGCAGTCGGCCTGTGATGAAATCAAGTCATTGATAGCCACTGTCAACCAGGAAGATACCGGGAATCTTGAGAAAATGATTAACAGGGCCGGCAGGATTTTCATAGCGGGCGCGGGAAGAAGCCTGCTGTCCATGAAATTCTTTGCCATGAGGCTGATGCACACCAACCACCAGACCTATCTGGTGGGGGAGGTCTGTACGCCAAGTATCCATGAAGGCGACCTGCTGATCATCGGTTCCGGATCCGGTTCTACCAAAGGCATGATGGCAATTGCCCAAAAGGCAAAAAGCATGGGAGCCAATGTTGCCCTTATCACCATGAACCGCAGCGGAAGCATAGCCGGATTGTCTGACTGCATTGTTGAATTCAAAGGCAGCCTGCCTGAAGGGGCTGAAACTGCGGAAGAACGCCCGGATGACGCATATATCCATGTCCGGCCGTCCGGCAATGTCTTTGAACCGGCAATGTTGATTTTATTGGACAGCATTGTATGCAGCCTGATGGTCAAGGGACATATGGGAATGAAGATTGTGCGGTATAACCACGCGAATTTAGAATAGAGGAGGAAATCACAGATATGTTAAAACACGGTATTATCAATGCAGATATTAAGTACCTTATGGCAAGCCTTGGACACAGGGACCGGATTGCCATAACGGATGCCGGCTATAACGTCCCTTCCGGCATCCCCAAAATAGATATTGCGTTCCTCCCCGGCATGCCTGAACTGCTGCCCATACTGGACGGGGTCCTGGATGAGATTGCGGTTGAACAGGTTGTTCTGGCCGAGGAGATAAAGTCAATGTCCCCAAAGCTTCATGAGGAATACAGGAAGCGTTTCCCTGAAAAAAAAATATGCTACATACCTCATTCTGAGTTTGACGAAGTAATCAAGGACGTGAAAGGAGTCATACGGACCGGACAATATGGACTCCACGCACCGAATATCATCCTTCAGGCAGGATGCACATACGACAGTGAGGAGTGATCATATGCTGGATGTTCTGACAATCGGTGACCTGATGATTGATTTTACGTCTTTAGGGACCAATGAAGCCGGGAAGCTGGTTTTTGAACGGAATCCAGGGGGTGCTCCGGCCAATGTGGCTTCCCAGGTGGCAAGACTGGGCGGAAGCAGCGGTTTTATCGGTTCCGTGGGACAGGACGAGCATGGCCTTTATCTGATTGAAACCATGAAGAAGCTGGGCATTGATGTTTCCTGCCTCAGGATAAGCGATAAGGAAGCCACAAGGATTACGTTCGTCTATCTGAACCAGGGAAATGACCGTTACTTTTCAAATTACCAGTCCCCGCGTGCGGACCGTGACCTTCCGGAGGACGAACGGTATTACAGGCAGGCGGACAACTGCCGGATCCTGCACTTTGCATCAACCTCCCAATTCGGGGAACCCATTGCGGCAACGTCATCCAAACTCATGGCATATGCCAGGAAACAGAATAAGCTGATATCCTATGATCCCAACTGGAATGAAGTCTGCGGATATGATGAGGGGCAGAAAAAAATCATGACGGACACCTTTAAAAAGGTTGATATCCTGAAGATATCCAGGGAAGAGTATTCCTACTTCATCGGAGACATGGATATAAGGGAAGGCGCCGCACAGATCATCAGCCAGGGGGTCAGGCTTCTGGCCATCACCATGGGGGCCGGGGGATGTTATTACCGGACAAGGGAGCTTGAAGGTTATCAGCCGTCCTACCAGGTAGCCGTAAGGGATACCACTGGATCCGGTGATTCCTTCATGGGGGCATTGCTTTATCAGATTGCAGGAAAAGAAAAGGCAATTGAGGATTTAAAACAGCAGGAACTGGATGATATCATACGTTTTTCCAATGCATGCGGCTCCACCTGCGCAACAAAGACCGGTTCCCTGACAGTCATGCCCGGGCTGCCGGAGGTAACATGGACCATGGGACATACAGGGCTGTATCAGATGGATATACAATGTATTTAATTACAGGAGAGGGTGAATCTATGAAAAGACTGGCAGTATTAATATTATCAGGAATCATGGCGGCGGGGGCTTTGACAGGGTGTACCATGAATTCTTCATTGGTAAAGACTGAAACAACGCAGGTTAAGGATGACAGTGAAAAAAAGATTGCATTTATCATTCCAACAAACAATTTCGACTATTTTGTATATATTGGGGCAATGGCCAGGAAGACCGCGGAAGAAAACAAGGTCCAGATAGATTGTTGGGATGCTGCCTTTGATTTTACAAAGGTTGCTGATTTTGTGGACCTGGCGGCCGTACAGGGTTACGATGCCATCGTTGTGGCCAATGGCGATAATTCTGCCGAACCAGCCATCAAGGAAGCTGCCGCCAAGGGAATCCCGCTCATCAACTATGATTCGGCGCTGGCCGGGGATTTTTATGCACAGATCATGAGCAGCAATAAGCAGATGGGAAAAATGATTGGGGATTATGCCGTCCAGCTGATTACAGAGGCTGATAAGGCGGAAACCGTCCGGGTAATCATATCCGGAATGCCGTCTTCCCCGTCGGATGTGGACCGGGAGGCGGGAATCCGGGAGGCACTATCTGTTTTAGGGGATAAGGTTGAAATTGAGACGGTATTCCCATCCGGCACAAACAACTCTGAAAATGTACAGTCCCTGTGGGATGACCTGTTGATTTCAAAAACAGCCGGAACCGTGGATTATATTTTCTGCACCAACTCCGGCTCTTCCCTGGGCGTCCTGTCCTCTGTACTGTCAGCAGGAAGGAATGAAATCGGGATTTTCGGTATTGACGACGAGGACGGGCAGATAAGTGCGCTGCAGGATCCATCGAATCCATACCTGGCAACCGTGGGACAGGACCCGTTCAGCATTGGCAAAAAGAGTGTTGAATGTGCAATCAAAGCCATGAATGGAGAAAGGTCAGGATTGATTACCGTTGATGCGTCCCTTTATACAAAGGAGAATGTATCAGAGGTCCTGAAGGAAAAACAGGCGCTGAAAGAAGAACTCAATGCTTATAAATAATGAATCGGTTGAACGGGATGGTGATGATATGAACGAACCGATCATACAGGTGGAAGGCATCTGCAAGTCATTTTCCACTGTAAAAGTACTGGAAAACATAAGTTTTTCCATCAGGCCCGGGCAGGTGCTGGCGCTGATTGGGGAAAATGGCGCCGGCAAGAGCACATTATGTAAAATCATTGCCGGAAGCTATACCCCGGACCAGGGCAGGATTCGGATTGGGGATAAATGGTATCCTAACCTTACGATTGAAGAGGCAAAAAAACTGGGGATAAAAATGGTCCACCAGGAGCTGCTGATCCTTCCCAAACTAAGCATTATGGAAAATATCTTTGTGGGCAACGAACTGGTTAAAAATGGTCTGATCGACAAAAAGCAGATGTATATACGGGCAAAAGAACTTTTAAGGCAGGTGGGCCTGGATGCGGATCCGCGTACCCTGGTTAAGGATATTGACATTGCCGCCAGGCAGCTGGTTGAAATCGCCAGGGCAATCAGTACAAAGGCCAGCCTAATCATATTGGATGAGCCTACCTCCTCCCTGTCAGAAACAGAGATTGCCAAATTATTTACCATTGTGGACAAGATAAAGAAAACAGGAGTATCCTTTATCTTCATCTCCCACCGTCTGCAGGAAATCCTGGAACTATCCGACGTCATACAGGTCATGAAAGACGGCGGACTGGTAGCAGAGTTGGATCCGCAAAAAACCACGGAAGAAGAAATCGTCCGCAACATGGTCGGGAGAAGCTATAACAATTACTATAACAGGAACAGACAATGCTTCGGAGAAGAGATATTGCGGCTTGAAAATGTCACCGGATATCACAGGGAAGGCCAGATCATCAGCGCGTATACGCCCCAAAATATAAGTTTCTCCCTGAATAAAGGCGAGGTCCTGGGCCTGTCCGGCCTGGTAGGGGCCGGAAGGACAGAAGTCATCAAGCTTCTGTTCGGCGTAGACAGGCTTAAAACAGGCAAAGTATATTTTGAACATAAAGAAGTAAAAATCCACGAACCGGGAACCGCCATAAAGATGGGCATGGCCTGGCTTACGGAGGACAGGAAGGGGTCCGGGCTGATACTGAAGTTTTCAGTGAAAAGCAACACGGCAATCACTTTACTGGACCGTTTAAAAAAGGGAATGTTCATCGACACAAAAAAAGAAAACAGTATAACAGATGACTACATCGGCAGGCTGAACATCAAGACCACGGGCAGGAATCAGAAGGTTGTATATCTTTCAGGTGGAAACCAGCAAAAGGTGGTGCTGGCCAAATGGCTGGCCAGGGAACCCAAGGTCCTTATTTTAGATGAACCTACCAGAGGCATTGACGTGGGGGCTAAAGTAGAGATATATAAGATGATAAACGACCTGACTGCCCAGGGTATGGCAATCATACTTATATCATCTGAACTTCCTGAACTGATGGGAATGAGCGACCGGGTACTTGTGATGTATGAAGGACATATAACCGGGGAATTTTCCAGGGACGAGTTATCAGAAGAGGCCATTATGAGATGTGGAACAGGAGGCAGGAAACAGATATGAAGAATCAATTGAACAAAATGGATCCCAAGGCTTTTTTTAGCAAATTCGGCATTGTCCTTGTAATGATTGTCCTCACCGTCATCTTTACATCCATGGAACCTGGTTTTATCTCCACTGCAAATATCATCAATATCATAAGACAGGCCTCCATCATGATCATTGTGGCATGCGGTGCAACCTTCGTGATGGTGGCAGGCGGGATTGACGTGTCTGTAGGCGGCGTTGCCTGTCTGACCGGAATCATTGTTGCCAAGCTGCTGAGCATCGGCATGCCCGTAGCCCTGGCCCTTTTACTGGGCGCTGGTGTTGGAGGGGTTCTGGGATTGTGCAGCGGTATGATGGTATCCCATTTCCATATCGCGCCGATGATAGCTACCCTGGCCATCATGAACCTGGCCAACGGTGCAGCCAACCTGACGACAGGCGGTACGGCTGTCTATAACCTTCCGGAAAGCTTCATCATGCTGGGACGGGGATATATTGCCGGAATCATTCCCCTTCAGGTAATCATCATGCTGGGAATAGCGGCAGTCAGTTACATCGTATTGTCTAAAACCGCATTCGGAAGGCGGGTTTATGCAATCGGCGGCAATGAAATGGTGGCAGAACTCTCAGGCATCAATGTCCGTAAAAACAAAATCATCTACTATATCCTTTCGGGAATCTGTGCCAGTATCGCAGGCATGATTATGACCAGCCGCATGGGAAGCGGACAGCCTTCCATGGGAGCCACATGGAATATGGACAGCATTACTGCAATTGTGATTGGCGGTACTTCCCTCAATGGCGGTTCCGGCTCCATCACGGGCAGTGTGCTGGGAACAATCATGATGGTCATGATTACCAACGGCCTTAATATCGTTGGGGTGAACTCCTTCTGGCAGATGGTCATATCAGCCATGATATTGATCATTACAATCATTGTATACAGGAACGATTGATGGATCCTGAAGTTAAAAAGCAATATTGAATCCTTTATATGCCCATGATATACTGAAACAAAGTATGCGGTGACACACGACACATCAGTCAGCAAGGAGGTATACGTGCGCTTAGAGGAACTTTGGAAGAAATACAGCCCCTATAATCAGTTCAACCTCTCCATACTTCCGGAGGAAATAAAGTCCCAGGGTGTCAGGCTGACCTATGAGCCTCATTCAGTCATCATCAGCCGGGGTGAATTTCCCAAATACATCTACTTCATTGAATCCGGAACAGCGCTTGGCACCAGGGATTATAAGGACGGCAATAACTATTATTATTTCCGGATTACCAGCAAGACAGGTTCCGTGGGGCTTTTGGAAGTGCTGGCCCACGAACCTCAGACCATCGCAACCGTGGTTGCCAGCACCCGGGTCACTGTCCTTCGGATCAGCTCCGCCATTATCTACGAATACCTGATGACCCATCTGGACATGCTCTACAACTGCACCTATATCGTTGCCCATGACCTGTACCAGCGCTCGGGGAACGATGGTATCCTCTACTATCAAAGGGGCATTGACCGGGTACGCTTCTATCTGGTCCAATACTACATGCTTCACGCCCCCGAAGGACAGAAAATCCTTGTGGAGCCTGATTACCAGACCATTGCAAGCAATATCGGGGTCAGCGTGCGCACGGTTGTGAGGAGTATCCAGAAATTAAAGGAATTAGGGGAGATAACATCTGTCAGGAAGAAGATTTATATATCTGAAAAACAGCAGTTGGTCATGTTAGAGGAAATAGAACAGTTGGTTCAGAGGTAAGGGCATGTCTGTATAACGGGACAGAAACGGCTTCTTAGATTCCCGCCTTTCAATGAGACAGAAGCAGCTCTTGCGATACCCGCCTTCAATAAGACAGAAGCAGCTCTTATGATACCCGCCTTTCAATAAGACAGAAGCAGCTCTTATGATACCCGCCTTTCAATAAGACAGAAGCAGCTCTTATGATACCCGCCTTTCAATAAGACAGAAGCAGTTCTTGCGATACCCGCCTTTGAATAAACCAAAAGCAGCTTGCCAAATCCCCGCCTCCAATATCGGCAGGACCTGGCAAGCTGCTTCTTGTTTACGTAACCACGATTTCCTTTATTCCCAGCTCCTTTACCCTCTCCTTCAACTTTTCCATCATCTCATCAGACGGTTCCTTTGTGCTGGAGAAAGAAGGCCTTACCCCATAATGGCGGAATTTAATCAGTTTATACCTGACCTCGGGATATGGGGCTATCAGGCTGCTTCCCAATTCTATGGTCCGCAGGTTATCCATAACATCCGGGACCACTACGGTACGGATTTCATAAAGCTTACCCATGGCAGCCATCCGGCGGATGTTTTCAACCGGTATCCCCAGCTCCCTGCCGGTAAGTTTCATATGGTCTTCCTCACTTCCGGCCTTCAGGTCAATCATGGTTTTATCTGTAACTTCCAGTAAATCCGTCCTGTCCCAAAGAGGTACCTGCCCATTGGTATCCATATAGGTGGTCCTTCCTGCCGCTTTGACCAGGGTATAGAATTCTTTCAGGAAATCCAGGTACAGGGAGCATTCCCCGCCGGAAGTGGTGATACCGCTGATGAAAGGGAAATATGCCTTCACTTCATCATAAAGCTGCTCCGGCGTCATGTTCCTGATTTTAGGGGAAGCGTCATAAGCACAGGTTTTAAGACAGGTATCGCAATTGCAGCATGCCTTATAATCATAGGACACCAAACCGTCCGCCATGGAAAGCGCGCCCGCAGGACATGTTTTTACACATGCCCCACAGTTCCTGCAAAGGTTGATTGTCTCCGGATTATGGCAGTACAGGCAATTCTGGTTGCAGCCCTGCAGGAACACGGCTGTGCGGTTGCCCGGCCCATCCACGCAACTGAAGGGGATGATTTTATTAACCGGGGCTGTCATCGACGTACTGGTTATGGATGCATTAGTTATAGATGCACTGGTTTTAGATGCACGAATCACTGCCAGCCCATTATCCGCTGAATCCTTTTCCGTCATTTATCCCCACGCACCTTTCTATCCAGCAGATGGAGGTTCTTATCCACGCCGGAACCATTGATTGTCGCCTCGTTCAGTGTCATTTCATCCCGGTCGAACTTCTCAATATCAGACTTCTTGACCAGGTATCCTGTTACCCTTACAAGGTCGGAATCGCCGGAGTAAAAGGACAGGTATCTTGCGCCTGAACGAAAGGCGCCTTTTAAAATGTCCAGTAGATACTGAGGATTGTTCTTAACCGTGTCATCAAAGGGGAACAGCTCCCCGCAGCCGGCATCACAGCCCTTGTGCATACGGATAAAGTTCATGATCTGGTCCGGCAGTTCAGGCTCTTCGCCAATGGGAATCCTTCCGCCTGGTGTGGAAACCGTATCCTCCATCACGCCTACCTGTGCGTGAAGACCGTACTTCCCATACTTTGCAGGCCTCCTGTCTATCTCCTGGCGGATCCGTTCCATGATTGCCTCGCCTAAGGCATCGGCTTTTTCACCATGTCCAAACCGCTCTTTTTCATCTGTCAGGCCCAGTATCCCGTTGACACACTCGGCCAGCCCTACAAAACCGAACATCCCTACCATGTGGTCCCGGTCCTTTTTAATCAGGCCCTCCCTGTACAGGAATGTATTTTCATAATAATGGCAGTAATCCACAATGAATTCACAACGGCTGTCAATGGCGTCACATACAGCAGTGACTGCTTCCGGTATCACACGGTTTAACAAGTCTTCCGGATCCGTGGCAAGCCGGGGCAGCTGATCCATGTTCAGGCGCACCAGGGTCAGCCCGCATCCGCCGATTGGCAGTGTGTTGTAGCAGCTGACAACTGCATAATCCCCCATGTCCCTTCTGTAAAGCGCGTCATTGGCAAAGCTTGGCTTGGATGATACCATGGCTGTCTCAAGAGCCGCCTTCATATAATCATCCGGCGTATCTTCCCGGTACATCAGGGTCATATTGGGGCAGGGGCGCTGCATTTCCTTTGTAAGCTCAAGGATGATACGGCCCGCCCTGGTATCCTCCGGCCCCAGGTCGGCATGGCAGAATGCGTTGGATATGGTGCGGTCCACATGGGTCAGGAGGAACCGTATGGCCTTCCTGGCCTCGTCCTCATCCTTCACGAAGGGTTCCAGCAGGCGGTCCAGGCACCCGATGTAAACCGCCAGCCCGCCGTCCGCCGGAATATTGTGATACAGGCAGAGCAGGTTGCCCACCGCGTCCCAGATATCCTTTGGCGGTTCCAGCATCAGGAACTCGCTTCCCTGCTTCAGGAACCGTTCATAATCCGGCAGGCAATACCTTGTGCGGTAAGGGGTCTTACCCTCAAACATATCCATCATGGCGCCGTTTTCAAAATACTTCCTGGATAATTCCGTATAGTTGACCAGCTCAATGGAATTCTCTGCAATCTTCGCCATATCCTTGAGACGCTGGTTAAATGTTACTTTTGGGTTTGTGATTGTATGGATAATATCCTGTGTCATGTCATTTGTTGGCATACGCGTACCTCCCTGTACTTACTATATCATATTTCTAGTCTGCATTTCCATCTATCATACATCTCCAACCGCCGCACATTTCCCCCAATCATGCATTCCTCGCCCTTCTATAGGCCCTGATGGAGAAAATGGCGAGTCCGGCCAGGGTTGCGCAGTAGGGAATTGTCTTTACAAGGTCCGAGGGCCAGCCCAGGGTTGCCACTGCGTTGGACAGGGCGTCTGTCACACCGAACAGCAGGGATGTGGCGGCGGTCCCGATGGCGCCCCTCTGCCCCATTGCCTCGGCCGCAAGTGCAATCCAGCCACGGCCGCTTACCATGTCCCTGGAGAACCAGGACACATATCCCATGGACATGAAGGCCCCGCCCAGTCCGCTCATGACGCCGCTGATGATCAGGGCAATAGCCTGGGTCCTGGCCACACTGATTCCCACGGAATCAGCCGCTTCCTTTTTCTCACCAACCGCCCTGATGTGATATCCCAAGGCCGTCCTCTTTAACAGATAGAAGGTAAATACAACTGCCAGGATGGACAGGTAAGTCAGGATGTTATGCCCGGAGACGGCAGGCCCCAGCACCGGGATATCCTCGATGAACGGGATATTGATGTTTGGAAGCACCTTGCTGTCCAGGGAAACGCTGGTCCCCTTGTCATGGGCCGCCAGATACAAAAAGAAAATGGTCCCTCCGCTGGCAAGGCTGTTGATGGCAATTCCGCCCAGGATGATGTTGGTCTTATAATACAGGGTGAAGAAGGCCAGCACGCTGGCTGCCAGCACTGCTGTCAGGATGGCAAATGCCAGCCCGGCCCATGCGCTCCCAAAGAGGTAACTGAAAAACATGCCTGCAAAGGCCGCCATCAGCATCATTCCTTCCAGGGCAATATTGGGCACCCCGGCCACATCGGAGACAACCGCCCCCATGGATGCAAACAGAAGAGGCGTGGTCACCCGGAGGATGGAGTAGAAAAAGTCACTGGTAAATATCAAATCTGTCAATGCCTTCATGCCTTGGCCTCCTTCTCTATCCAGTTCTGCCTGTACTTATGCAGGAAACGCTCCGCAGAAATCAGCAGGATGATGATACTCTGTAATATGGCAATCATTTCCGTGGGAATGTCCGATGAACGGTTCACCAGGTCTGCGCCAATCCTCAGGTAGCTTACAAAAAAGGCTGCCCCGATTACGCCTATGGGATGGTTACCCGCCAGCATGGCTATCATGGCGCCGTCAAAACCGTATCCGGGCAGCGCGGTCCACTCAAACCTCTTATGCATGCCGATACACTCAATCAGGCCTCCGGCGCCTGCCACAGCCCCCGCCACCACATGCACGATGATGATGACCCTTGTCACGTTGATGCCGGAATAGCTGGCAAACCTGGCATTGTTGCCCGTCATCCTGATTTCATATCCCCATTTGCTTTTGAACATGAATATGTATACAAGCACCGCACATGCCAGCGCAATCAGGAATCCCACATGGATCCTGGTGCCGGGTACCAGGTTGGCAAGGAGTGCATTTTTCCTGTATTTATATGATACCAGGGACGCGACCTTGGGGTCCCGCATCATATTGTTCAGCAGATAAAGGCCGACCCCCAGCAGGATGTTGTTCATCATCAGGGACGTTACCATCTCATTGGCCCCATACTTTGCCTTCAGGACGCCGGGTACCAGCATGATGACCATTCCGGTCACGGCTCCCACCGCGATACAGACAGCCGGGAATATGACGGGAGGCATCTTAAGCCATATGGCCAGGATGGAACCGGTGATGCCTGAGATGAAGAAAATGCCTTCGCCGCCAAGGTTGAACAAGCTGGCCCTGAACATCAGGGCCATGGAAAGCCCGGAAAAAATCAGGGGCACTGCGGTTTCCACAATATTGCCCAGATAACGTTTGGAGGACAGCGGGGCCAGAAGGAATATGCGGATGGACTCCACTGGCTGGTCGCTGACCAGAAGGATGATGATAAATGCCACAGCTATGGCAACCCCCATGGAAACCACGGTTCTTATGATGTTAAATGACTGCTCCCTGCTCATCCCCTGGCCCTCCTTATCTGTTCCTCACTGTGCCGTTCAAGCCCCAGCATATAAAGCCCCAGCTTTTCCTCATTCAGTCCCTCGGTATCATCAAAATAAGCCACGATTTCCCCTTCATACATGACCGCAATCACGTCAGACAGTTTCAGGGCCTCACTTAAATCAGCGGATATGAGAAGGACCGCGCACCCATTGTCCCTTAATTCCATGATTTTCTTGTGGATGATATGGGCTGCCCCGATGTCCACGCCTCTGGTGGGCTGTTCCGCAATCAGGACTTCAGGCTCATGGCTGCATTCCCTGGCAACCACCACCTTCTGCATGTTTCCGCCGGAAAGCATCCCCACATTCTGGCTGTTGCCAAAACAGCGTATCTCATAGGAACGGATGTTTTCATCTGCAAATGTATCTATTTTCTTGTAATCCAGCAGTCCGCCCCTGCAGAATTCCCTGCTGGCGTACCGGTTGGACACCATGTTCTCAGCAATGGATTCCTGGCCCGCGATTCCCTGGTCCATGCGGTCCTCGGGCACATAACCGAACTGCATACGGCGGATTTCCTGAAGGCTCAGTCCGGCAACGGATTTCCCGTTTAACCGGATATCCCCCTGTTTCAGCGCCCTCTTTTTTGTCATCAGGTCCACCAGCTCCACCTGTCCGTTGCCCTGGACACCGGCTATGCCGAAAATCATGCCGCCCCTGACCCCGAAGTTTAAATCTTTAAGGATCTGTATCTTATTCCTGTCCGTGTAGGAGACATGTTCCGCTTCAATCTTAATATCCCCTGCCTTCGGCCGGCTCTTGGCAATGGATGTGTCCATCTCGCATCCCATGATCATGCTGGAGATTTCCTTTTCCGTCACATCCTTTGTCTCACAGCAGCCCACGAAGCAGCCCGCCCTCATGACGGTGATGCGGTCCGATATCCTCTTGATTTCCGGGATTTTGTGGGAAATGAACACAATGGTGTGGCCCTGCTCCTTCAGATGGATCAGCTCCTCAAAAAGCTGGTCTGTCTCCTGGGGCGCCAGCACGGCCGTAGGTTCGTCCAGAATCAGGATTTCCGCCCCTCTTGCCAGCGCCTTTAATATCTCAATCTTCTGTTTCACACCTACCGGAAGGGTCCTGGTTACTGCCTCCGCCTCCACTTCCAGGTTATATCTGCTGCTGAGTTCCTTTGTAAAACGGACCGCCTCTTCCTCGCTTACAAACAGCCCTTTCTTTGGCTCCATGCCAAGAATGATGTTCTGTGCCGCTGTAAAAGATTCCACCAGCATGAAATGCTGGTGGACCATCCCGATTCCATGGGCAATGGCATCTTTGGAGGATGAGAATCTGACACTCTCCCCCCGCAGGATGATTTCTCCTGAGGACGGCGGTTCCATACCGAACAGAACTTTCATTAAGGTGGATTTTCCTGCGCCGTTTTCTCCTACCAGCGCATGGATTTCCCCTTTTTTCAGATTGAAGTTTACATCTTTATTGGCAGCAATACCGTTGCCATAGATTTTTGAAATGTCCTTCATCTCCAAAATATAGTCTTGCATCCGTATACCTCCGGCCTGTTATGGGCGTACTGCCTGTTATAGGCGCACCGCCTGTTATGGGCGCACTGCCTGCTATGGGCGTACTGCCTCTCGGATTTCATTTACCTTGTCTGTGGTGATGCCTGTGGTGGGGGTCATCTCCACTTCCCCTGCCACTACCTTCATCTTCAGCTCCTCAACCTGTTTCCTGTCCTTTTCGTCAAGAAGCTTTTCATAGAATTCATTTTCCGCAATCCCCACTGCGTCCTCTGCAATACCAAATACTTCCCTGGTGCCGTAAGGTATCTCACCCTTCATGGCCCGGTCCACTGCCTTGACGGCATTTTCAGGAATGTTCTTGATGGCTGAGGTGATTACCACATTCGCCATCTCCGGTTTGGAATCCTTTAAGGCTTCTGCCTGGTCAGAGTCAACTCCGATAACAAACTTGCCCTGGGACACTGCCGCATCAATCACGCCAAGACCGGACTGGCCGGCTGCCGCAAAGATAACGGATAAACCGGAGTTATAGAGGAGGAGGGCATTTTCCTTACCCTTGGCAGTGTCGGTAAAGCTGCCCACATAGGAGGTTGCCACCTTGATATCAGGATTCACTGCCTGGGCGCCTTCAATATATCCAACCAGGAACTCATTGATTCCCGGAATATCCATTCCGCCCACGAATCCAATCTTGTCCTCGCCCAGTTCAGCGGCCTTCAGTGCTCCGGCTGCCCCGGCCAGGAAACTCATCTCATTGTTCTTTGTTCCCATGATATAAACATTGGCAGGAGGCTCCGCCATCTCGTCATCCAGGTTGATGAACTTCTGGTCCGGATATTCCTCCGCCACCTGTACCAGCGCATCGTCGTTATTGCTGGAGATGGTAAGGATCAGGTCGTATCCTTTTTCACACATATCCACAAGAGCCGGATAATATTTGGAAGTATCCACACCCGCCTCAACGTAATCCACATCCACACCCAGCTGCTCCTTGATTGGTTCGATGGAACGGAAGGACGCATCAAAGAAGGATTTATCGCCCAGGTTGCCGGGAATCATCAGCCCCACTTTAAAGTCCTGGGGGGATACGGTTTCACCCATGCCGCTGTTTTCCGTTTCCTGGTCCGCGGCTTCCCCGCCCCCAGCCTTAGCGGTGTCCCCGGATTCCGCCTCCATGCTCTCTGTCTTTACGGTTGTCTCTTCGTCCTCAGGTTCCGGCGCCCCACACCCGGTTAACAGACTGGCCGCCATACACACCGCAAGGAATCCTGCTGTCAGTTTCTTCATAAATAAAATCCTCCATTCGTTCATTCATTTTTTATCACAAGCCATATCGGCTGTAAATATCCCATAAAACCATACTAAAAATATGTATCCACAATCCGGTAGAACCGTTCCAGGTCCACGGACTGCGCAAATTGGAAACCTGTGTCCACCTGCGGATTGATTTCGTAGTAATTCGTCATATCCACCATGGTTCCCCTGGTCAGCTTCCCTGACAGCTCCACTGCAAAATGCCCCTTTTTCAGGGATACCACCTGATTGTCAATCAGGTATGCCACTAACAGCACATCGTGAAATGTGACCGGGTATCCGGTGGCTTCCTGAAACAACCTGACCCCCTTCAGGAAATAATCCATCCTCCTGTCATTTCTGCCTTTCCAGTCACTCAGGCGCTTATCATCGATTCTCAGGAATTTGGTCACATCCAGCCCCATCATGATTAACCGGCCTGACCGTTCCATGACAATGGACGCTGCCTCCGGGTCACAGAGGATGTTCCACTCCGGGCTGGAATTCATAAAGGTGCCACCCATTCCGATAATCTGCACTCCCTTCATCAATTCCGGCTCCTTTAAGAATGCCATGGCCAGATTCGTCATGGCTCCCATGGCCAGGATAATCAGGTTTTTGTCCTCTTTTACTTTTTGGATGATGAAATCATCCGCATGTCCGGCTGCCGGACTATCCTCTGCAGTCTTACCATCCGTCCTGTAATCCTTTACCAATCCATATTGTATCGGCGCTTCAAAATCACCTCCTCCATTTCCCAGAATCGGTCCCCCATATCCTGGGCAAACCGGAATACTGCCTCTTCCATACAGCGCCAGCAGGTCCCTTACCATCAAAGCCCGCTTTTCCGTATCCTTAAATACGGTTGTCACCCCAACTATTTCTATGGAGTCACAGGAGAGCGCCAGCATAAATGCCGCTGCGTCATCCACATCATCCCCCAGGTCCGTGTCAATCAGAACCCTGACCTTATCCATCTGCTTCTCTCCCTCTTAGTAAGTTTCACAAGTTTTTTATCACCATTTACAAATAAATAAGCAATTTGTATATACACTTATAAGTGTTTCTTATATTTTTATCCTTACTTGTAATTTGAATTATAAACGTACCTGAATGCAGAGTAAAGGACACATGTCCTTTACTCAGAAAAAAAGATGGAAAAATGCCAAAAGGCGGCAAGGACAGACACCACCTGGCCGCCACAGCTTTTGACTATAAGGATTTATTAAAGTATAAACGCAATACACATATATAACAGCGCAACCTTTCCATTGCGCCCTGACAGCAGATACAGTCCGCCTAAAGCAACCCCAAATATAAGGCTGAACATGCCCACTGAAACGTTTTTGGTAAATATGTGTGGCAGTCCCCAGGTCAGGCTGAGAACCATACTTCCCCAAGGGATGTTCTTTTTCCCTGTAAGCAGCTCTCCTGTGGCCTGGCTGTAATATACTATCATCAGCGCTAAAAGCATTTCCAAAATATAGTAGATAATCTGAAGCATGAACCCAATCCAGCCAGCGGTTTTTCCAAATGCCAGGAAATATTGCAGTTCTTTTAATGGCTTCGGCCCTCCGTTCAGGACCCACATTACAGCAGTGATGCATATAATAATCAGTACACACAGAAGGGTGTGTGGTTTTGCGTACGCTGCGGGTCCTCCGAATGGATTAGGATATGTTTCATTCCTCATTCCATAAAAAAGGAAAAGGGTTGATGAACTCCATAATGATATTATAAAAACCAAAGAACATAGAACCCTCAGATTACCCGGATAATCAGAAAACCATGCGTTCCTTACCCCGCTTGTCACAAAATCCATATAAAGAATGCCTACAGATGCAACTGCCGCCAAAATGGGCGGCCCAGGTTTTTCTTTCAAAGCAAATCCTCCTTTTTACATGTCGTATCTTAAGCATAATTGTCAAATACAAATATACCCCTTCGAATATATCCAATATTTGATAAAGATAAAGAAAAGATTGCTAAAAGTCCATAAAATCCGCATCCGCATGTCCGGCACCACAAAAAAAATCCCCTGAACATACAAGGGGATTTTCAACCAATCCATCAGCTATGCAGAAATAGAGCGTAAGATGCCCGTCCGCACAACAGCATATCATTCCACAGGGTGCCCTTACGATTACACCTCATCCAATTGCCGTATCCAGAAATGCTGCCTCTGCCGCATATCCTTCCATTCTTTTTATATCTTCATCCGTAAAACCAAAGGCATTTTTCACCAAGTCTATTTCCTTTAACAGTGTTGTGCCTGACACTGTCCTGTTATCCGTGTTCAGGGTCACATGGACGCCCGCATCATAAAGCTTCTTAATTGGATGCTCTTTCAGCGACCGTACGCCTTTGGTCTGCACATTGCTGGTCACGCAGACCTCCAAGGCCGTCCTGCGTGTCACCAGTTCCTTAATAAGGGATTGGTCCTGAATTGCCGCAATCCCATGGCCAATCCTGAGCGCCCCCATTTCCAGGGCCTTCCACATACTGTCCGGGCCGGCGGCCTCGCCTGCATGGATGGTCCGCTTTAACCCATAACGGTCTGCTTCTGCAAAAAGGTTCCTGAAAAGTCCGGTATCATATACTTCCTCAGCGCCTGCCAGATCCACTCCGCAGACAATCCTGCCCTTTTCCCCGTCCTTCACGCAGTCAGCCGCGGTTTTCAGGGTTTCCATATTGTTCCTTGCCGTGCCTTCATCACTGCCTCTCATACAGCAGAGCAGAAGCCCGGCCTTTATTCCCGGATATGCAGCCATCCCGCGCTTCACGCCTGCGGCTACCGCCTCTGTCACCTCCATCTGGCTTAATCCCAATTCAGTGGAAAGCTGCGGCGCAAAGCGGATTTCCGCATATTCCACGCCCTCACGCGCCAAATCCTCCGTCAGTTCAAACGCCACCCGTTCCAATGCCACGTCCGTCTGAAGATAGTTCAGAGGAAGTGCAAAACGCGACAGATACTCCGACAGGCTGCTGCATGGCACAGGCGCCTGCATCAAGGTCACCAGCCCTTCCAAATCAGCTGCCGGAGCCTTCCCATCCCGTATCATCGCCAATTCCCATATTGTTTCCGGCCTTAACGAGCCGTCCAGATGCACATGCAGTTCAATCATATCCGCCTTCTCCTTTTCTGTCATTCATCATTCAATAGGCTCCTGGCCTTCAGCGCCGAAAAATTACAGGTGCGGATGCTCATGGAACCACCGTCCACCCTATTATACTGCCTGGCATAAAGCTTGAGAAGATAGTTTCTCGCTTCTGCATCCTCTATCCCCAAAACCGCCGGAGCCGCGTCCGCTGAAAGCCCGGAAAAATCATCCAATGCAAACATATCAATATTGGCGATGTGTTCCACATTATATTTTGCAATCACATAATCCGGCCTCATCCAGGCAAATCCCAGATAAAAGACAGATACCGTCACCAGACAATACCGGAACAGCGGAAATCCATGATTAAATATAAGGACTATCACACCGGCCATCAGTATTACCAGCATGGCCAGGAACCAGAGCACCAGCACCCTTAAAAATGTAAGATGATACTGCCCCACATACAGAAGCATCCTGTATATGGCTGATGCAATCATCACATAGGTGCACATGCTGATGACCAGCAGGACTCCATTTAACAGGACATTTTCCTGACAATACTTCAGGCACAGAAGCACCATGACAAGGTTAAGAAACGCCACGGACAGCAGCTGGAAGAACCCCTGTCTTGCATAATCCGAATACGTCATCCCCCATGGCAGGCTTCCCTTCCCCATAAACAGATACACAACCTGAATGGCGCAGAATACCACATAGATGATGGCAATCATGGACATGAAACTGATTGCGGCAAACGGGGAACATACCCGCCGGTCAGCTGTTTCATCGCTGATATTCCCTGCGCAGGCGCTGCAGATAAGGCAATACATAATCAGTGTCCAGGCCGCGGTCTGAAGCAATACCAGGAAAATGGTAACAGGATTCAGTATCTCCCTTAACACCACATCCAGCATGTTCTGAAATACCATATCCGCGCTGCCCAATAAAAGACAGAGTATGACCATGGCCGGAACCGCCGCACACATACCTGCAATAAGCCTTAAAACATTCCTGTACTTCCTGCTCTTAATGGACTTTATATATTCCTTTCCATGGACAAACGGACAGTATATCATTCCAATGGCCTGGGCCAGGTATATGGCTATGGATGCCACGTATTTCCCGATATTCCATCTGCTGTCCTGGTGGAACTGGTGCAGGATGAAAATACAGAACAGAAGCACCAGCGCAAGCCTGTTCATATTATAACCAACCGTCATATTGGCTGTAAAACAGGTGGAAAGCCCTATGAAAAATGACAGTACCGCCAGGTATATGGATCCCTTCTTAACCTCCACCCCCACACGTCTGAACAAAAGGAACATGGCACCATATGTCACGGCCACCAAAAGGGGAACCGTTATTCCCAGCGGGTTATGATACAGGCAGAAGCAGGCAGCCGCTCCGTACGCTATGCTTAATGTTCCCAGGAAACCGAAATCCTGGCTTATGTCTTCCAGTTTCTGGTTCCTTTTGGAAATGCTTCTGGAAACATTATCTGCACTGTTTTTTTCAATATCTGCATCCATCCGTATCCCCTCCCTCCTCATCCGGTTCATAAATCAATATATCGCCTGGCTGGCAGTCCAGGGCTTCACAGATTGCCTCCAGGGTAGAGAACCTGATTGCCTTTGCCTTATTATTCTTAAGGATGGACAGATTCGCCATGGTGATATCCACCTCTGCGGCAAGTTCCTTCAGGCCCTTTTTCCGTCTGGCCATCATCACATCCAGATTAACCACAATTCCCATGCTATACCTTCCTTCCTAAATGGTCAGGTCATTTTCCTCTTTGTACCGTACGGCCTGTTCAAACACCTGGCACAATACAAAGCAGAACAGACCTGCAATGGAAAACACAATAATGACAACCACGGTTGCCGGCGTGGGTGCAAGCGGGAGACGGATAAGGGAGATAAAAGCCAGGAAAAAGCTGCATTTCCCTATACGTTTTAAGGAATCTGCATTTTCCATCACAAACGCATCATCTGCCAGAACGGTTCCAAACATCCGTCTAAGTTCCCGCACGATCATAAGGGCCAGGATTCCGGAACCGATATAAAGCACGCACTGGGGTATATAATGCACCCTGAAAGATTGTATATATCTTCCCACATAACGGAATATCACGGGAATCCCCAGCGTAATTACCATTCCCCCATAAAACATGGCATCCAGCAGCCATTTCGTAAACCGTACAAGCCGTTTATTCATTCCACATCCACCTTTCTCTTATCACATTCCTTAAAATCCCTTTATCCGGAGCATACCACATTGTTTTCCATTTTTCAATATATTTTTATTGATATTCGATAATTTAATATTGATAATAGATAAATATTAAGATTTTTGTAATGATATGGGGTTGTAGTGATACGGGACCCAAATTGAAGATAAGATTAGAAGCAGCAACTAATTACAATTACGTTGTCATAACAACATACAATACCATCCGCCTGCGGTATACTTATCACAGAAACCTCAATACAGTATCAATAAGACCCACCCTCAGGAGGATATATAAATGATAAGAAGGATTATTAAAATAAATGAAGGACTCTGCAATGGATGCGGCGCATGTGCAGCTGCCTGCCACGAAGGCGCCATCGGCATGGTGGACGGTAAGGCAGTGCTGTTAAAGGATGACTATTGCGATGGGCTGGGGGACTGCCTTCCAACCTGTCCCACTGGCGCCATTACCTTTGAAGAAAGAGAAGCAGCGGCCTATGACGAAGCTGCTGTCAAGGCCCGCATGGCCGGGACAACAAAAAAAGAGGGCAGCAAGCCCTCTCCCTGCGGATGTCCGGGTTCCCAGTCCAGGTCCATCACCAGGCCCCAGCCCAGCCCCCAATCCACGCCTTATCACCCGGCAGCCCCCATCCCATCCATGGAAAGCCAGCTGTCCCAATGGCCGGTCCAGATCAAGCTGGTCCCCGTACAGGCGCCTTACTTTCAGGATGCCCGGCTGCTCATAGCAGCCGACTGTACTGCATTTGCTTACAGCAATTTCCACAACGACTTCATCGCGGGCCGGATCACCCTGATCGGATGCCCCAAGCTGGATATGGTGGACTATTCCGAAAAGCTGACAGAAATCATCCGTCTCAACGAGATTAAAGATGTCACCGTTATCCGCATGGAAGTGCCATGCTGCGGCGGCATTGAAAATGCCGTAAAAAACGCGCTTAAGGCCAGCGGCAGATCCATCCCGTGGCAGGTTGTGACTGTCAGGACGGATGGCAGCCTGATTTAAGGCAGGCGGGAAGGGGTATCCGCCCCTTCCTTAATCCACGAACACCGTATTATACCTGTCAATACAATCACTCAGCGTATTGGAAAAATGCGCAATGGAACCCAGCGGCTCCAGCCCCGGGTCCTCAATGGGCTTTCCGCTTTCCACCTGTCCCATCATCCACTCCAGGGCCTGGAGCATCCTCTCATACAGCTGGTCAAATGGTTTTGAATTGCTCATGGATTCCATCATCATCTGGTTATTGTCAGCGGTGGCGGCATTTAAATCTTCCACGACCGAAGTCAGTTCATCGTATAATGGCCTAATCTTAGTCAGGTCCAGGTCCGTGATATTATCATCCGTCACACCCTGGAGCGTGCATTCGTCCATTATCTGCCCTGCAATGCTGATGCCACGGCTGGCATTATACGCAATCAGCCTGCCCTCCGCCTTCATCTCCTCTTCTTCCGCTGCAATCCTCTCATCAGCCACCTCGCTCACGGCATGTATGAATTCGTATCCCAAAGGCTCAAATTCATCGGCAGCAGGATAGATGACAGCATGAAGGTCCTTTGCCTTCTGATACTGGTTTGCCGCATAATCATTGCTTCGGCTTACCTCTGAAAATGCTTCCATAAGCTCCTTTAAGGGTTCAGCCATCTCCTTCACCAGCGGATCCAATGTCTCATATGCAGGCTCCATGTCTGCAAGCTGTATGCAGTCATCTGCAAGATCCTTGCCAAATCCCCTGATACGGTAACCATATGTATATCCACTATCAGGAATCAGTGCAAACTCCTCACCATATTCCACCACCTCATAATAATAATCAATGTCGTCTAACAGCTTCACTATCTCATTATTCAGTTCAACATAATAATTATACTTTATCAGATCCATCTGCTCCGGGGAAATGCTTTCCTCCGCCCCTGTTTCCTCTTCTTCTGTTTCTTCCTCCACAGTCTTTGCAGGCTCACTCAGTGCCTTTGCCTTGGCATTCTCCTTCAGTTCATTAATGTTTTCACCGCATCCCGATACTGCCAGCACCGCAATACATACCGCTGCCAGTGCAGCGCCCATGAATCTCTTTCTCATACCGTACCTCCAGATATTATTATCCCTTTATCTTACCAGATATAACCATTTTCGTACAGGGATTAAACAAAAAAGACAGGATAACTGCTTCCCTCAAAACAGGACATCCAAAAACAGCTTTGTTATCTCTCTGGGCCTGGCAATGGCTGTCCCGGCCACCGCTGCCAGGACGCCCGTATCAAGGGCTGCCTTAAGCTGCTCCGGCGTCCACATCCCACCCTCGGCAATGACCGGACGGCCGCATGCATCCACCTTTTCCATGGTTGGGGTGATATAAATCCCGCAATCCTCAGAATCCTTTTCAATGATCCCAATCACAGGAAGATCCACCGGAATGCGCAGGGAAAGCGGACCCCGAAGAGCCCGCTTTCCAAAATCCTTTTATTCAGACAATGCCTCAAATATCAGCCTTCCCACAACAGAACCCCCGTCCAGAAGCCCGATGGATTGCTCGCCATAGTAGGCCGCCCGCCCATGGACCGACTTCATGGCTTTGGTTGACTCTGAACCTTCTGCAGCTATCCTGGCCGCATTCTTCAATGCTTCCTTAAAGTCCCCGTCCTTGTCTGCCAGCAGGCTTTCTGCCGCCGGATAGATGGAGTCCAGGATTGTCTTTTCACCAGGCTTTGAACCGGCCTTATCCATGATTTTCTGCACTCCGGCCATCACTGCCTCCGCAAATTCAGGAAGGCCTGCCTCGGTCCTGCCTTTTAAGGACTTTGCCATTCCCATAAATGCGAATGAGATAATGGTTCCGAGGCTTGAAGGGGCTGCCTCGTTGAACACGCCGCCTGTCTGCATCAGTATCTTGCCCAGGTCCGTCTCCTGCGTTCCCTCAACGAACACGGCCGCGGCCTCAAAGCCCTCGCTCATGGAAACACCCAGGTCACCGTCCCCGTTCTGCTGGTCCAGTTTAATCAGATAATCTTTATTCTCAGCCATGATCCGGCTTATCTTCCTAATACCCGTTTTAACAGATGCTGCATTCATTGTCGTATCCTCCTATTCGTCAAAGGGTCTTATTTGTTCAGGTTGGTATAGAATGGTGTCTTTGCCGGGGAAAGCAGCAGTTCCTTTAACTGCCCATCCAGCTTGAAGATGGTAACGGAAAGTCCTGCCATCTCCATGGAGGTTGCATATTCACCCACATGAGGCATCACAACCTTGACGCCCATGTCATTTAACAGCTCGTGGACACGGCGGTACACAATCAGCTGCTCTTCCATGGGGGTTGCACCCAGACCGTTGACCATGACAGACACTTCGTCACCCTCTGCCAGAGGCATATCCTCTGTAATCCTGCCAACCAGGGTTTCCGCAACCTCATCGGCCGTCATCATTTTCCTGACCTCGATTCCCTTCTCCCCATGGATGCCCATTCCGATTTCAATCTCATCGTCTTCTATTTGGAAGGTGGGTTCCCCTACCTGAGGAACAATACATGGTGACAGGGCCACGCCCATGGTGCGGATATTGTCAAGGGCCTTCTGCGCCACTCCGGCCACTTCCTCCAGGGACATCATGCGCTCCGCGGCAGCGCCTGCGGCCTTAAAGGCATATACCATTCCGGCAACACCGCGGCGTTTTTCCATTGTCTCCTTGGGACTGCTGGCAACATCGTCCTTTACACGCACTGTTTTGGTTTCCACATCATCCATTTCCACCATTTCACAGGCCATGTCAAAGTTCATATTATCGCCGCCGTAGTTCCCGTACAGGCAGAGCACGCCGCTGCCGTAATCACAGGCCTTAATCATATCGGCCATCTTCTTGGCGGACGGGGACGCGAATACATTGCCCACCGCGCATCCGTCCAGCATGCCCTGGCCCACATAGCCAAGGAATACGGGAAGATGTCCGCTTCCTCCGGCTGTCACGATTCCAACCTTGCCCTTTTCAACCGGGTAATTGGTGAGAAGTATCCTCTCATCCCCGTCTAACAATTTAACCTTATCCCCATAGGCATAAATAATGCCTTCCATTGTCTCTTTTACAAAATTCTCCGGTTTGTTGATTAATTTCTTCATGCTTGTTCCCCTTCCTTTTTTACATATGAATATTCCGGATTCAATACAATACTGCGTCCCCCTGAAACCTCCAGGCTGGTGCCTGTTATGTAGGAAGCCCGGCTGCTGCAAAGAAATACCACCGGGGCAGCTATCTCCTCCGGCACGGCCACACGCCGTAAAAGGGTGTCGTCCGTATTCCGTTTCAGATAATCCGGTTTGATATTAGCCGCCACTGCCGGGGTTGCCGTAAATCCCGGCAGCACGGAATTAACCCGGACCCCATAAGCCGCATATTCCCCTGCAAAGGAAACCGCCAGCTTAATCACTGCCGACTTTAAAGGCCCATACAGGGTGCTGGCGCCCACGGTGCCGCATCTGGCCGCCAGGGAGCTGATATTGATAATGCTTCCGCCGGTTTTTTTCATGTAGCGGAAAGCTGCCTGGGTGCCGTATATGGTGCTGAAGAAGCATACCTTTGTAATCTTCTCAATATCCTGCTCCCTGTACTCTTCCCCCTCTTTTGGGAAACTGGCCCCTACATTGTTAATCCAGCAGTCCAGGGAACCGAACCGCCCATAAGCTCCCTTCGCAACCCTGTAGACATCTTCCTCCACCGTCATGTCTGCGGCGGTTCCATATACTGTTCCATATACCGCTCCATGTACCGTATGGCCTGAGGCGCCAGACGGCTCCGCCATTCCATCCGATACTGCGGCGCCAGCCGACTCCGCCATTCCATCCGATACCGCGGCGCCAGCCGATGCCCCTGCTCCGCCCAAGGCCCTCACCGCGGCATCCACTTCATCCACATTCCTGGCACAGATAAAAACATTGGCCCCCTCTTCCAGGAAGGTCTTTGCAACCGCGTACCCGATGCCCTTGCTGCCACCTGTGACGACGGCGGTCTTTCCTTTCAGTCCTAAGTCCATATCCTGCCTGCTTTCCCCGATTTTTCCTACGCACCCAGATAAGCTGCCTTCACCCTTGGGTCCACAAGGAGTTCCTTGCCCTTGCCTTCCATGATGATCTTACCTGTCTCCAGCACATAACCCCTGTCCGCAATGGACAATGCCATGGATGCATTCTGCTCAATCAGAAGGATGGTCTTGCCCATGTCCCTGATTTTTAATATCAGTTCAAATATATCTTCAACAATAATCGGCGCCAGTCCCAGGGACGGCTCATCCAACATCACTATATCCGGGTCCATCATAAGGCCCCTTGATATGGCAAGCATCTGCTGCTCGCCGCCTGACAGGCTTCCTCCTGCCTGGCCGATACGCTCCTTCAGACGCGGGAACAGGGTATACTGTTCCTCCACCAGTTCATTGATCCTGGCCTTGGTAAGCTTAGGGTTTCCCAGGGAGCCTGCAATCAGGTTCTCGTACACGGTCAGGGCCGGGAAAATCTTCCTTCCCTCAGGCACATGGCACATACCCATTTTCACCACTTTATCCGGTGGCATCTTTGTGATGTCATGCCCCTTAAATGTAATCTTGCCGCTTACCTTGGGAACCAGCCCCGATATGGCGCCCAGGGTAGTTGTCTTACCCGCGCCGTTGGAACCGATCAGTGTGATGATCTCGCCTTCCTCCACGTGGAAGCTGATGTCCGTAAGCGCTGTGATATATCCGTAATTGACTGAAAGATGTTCCACATTAAGCATGAACCTTCACCGCCTCTCCTGCAATGATACCCTTGCCGAAATATGCCTCCTGCACTTCCTTGTTGGACTTCACCTCATCCGGCGTGCCCTCGCATATCTTCTGTCCGAAGTTCAGGACCAGGATGCGGTTACAGGAATTCATCACGAACTTCATGTCATGTTCAATAACCGCGATGGTATATCCGCCTTCGTTGAGCATTTTGATAAACTCCATAAGCTCCTGTGTCTCCAGGGGGTTCATGCCTGCCGCAGGCTCATCCAGCAAAAGGATGTACGGCTCCAGGGCCAGCGCCCTGGCAATCTCGACCTTACGCTGCATGCCGTATGCCAGGTTGCCCGCCATGGTATCCCTGTATTCAAACAGGCCGATGGCCTTTAATATCTCCTCGCTCTTGCTGATCGCGTACTCCTCATCCTGCCTGTAGGTCTTGGTGTGGACGATTGCATCCAGCATATTGCTCTTCGTCCTGATATGGCATCCAATCTTAACATTGTCCAGGACGCTCATGAACTTAAACAGCTGCAGGTTCTGGAAGGTCCTTGCCATACGTTTCCTTGCTACCCTTTCAGATGAAAATCCGGTCACATCCTCTCCCATCAGGTATACCTTGCCCTTGGTGGGGGTGTACATTCCGGTACACATATTAAAGAAGGTGGTCTTCCCGGCCCCGTTAGGCCCGATGATGCCGAAAATGTCGCCTGCCATTACCTTCATATCCACGTTTTCAACTGCCTTCAGACCGCCAAAGTATTTACATAAGCCTTTTGATTCAAGAATCGGTACGCTTCTGTCAATCTTATCGAACTCAATCATGCCTTCTTCACCTCCGGAGTCTTTTTCTTATCCCCATCCTTTTTCTGGATTTCACCGCCGGCAAGGATGGAATCAGATGCACCCATAAGTCCCTGAGGACGCACCCACATCATCAGGATGATGATGATTGCATAGATTACATATCTCCAGTTCTCCAGGAAACGCAGGGCCTCAGTCAGGATTGTAACAATTGTGGAACCAAGGATCGGTCCAAGCAGGGTCCCCTGTCCTCCGATGACAACCATGGCCAGCACGTTAAAACCTGTATCCGTGGTAAACTGCGAAGACTCAATATAGTTGACAAAGGGAGCGTAGGCAGCCCCGATGATCCCTGCCCAGAATGCCCCGTACATGAAGTTCATGCACTTGCACTTACTGGTCTCAACGCCCAGTGACTTGGCAGCCACCTGGTCCTCACGGATTGCCATCCATGCGCGGCCCACCCTGGATTTTAAGACCCTGTCCGTAATGAACAGGAACACCACGCCGATGATAAGGAATATGAAGTAGTAATATTTAGGCTTGAACATTTCCAGGCCAAAGAAATTAGGATAAGGAATCTGCTTGATACCCAATGCGCCGCCGGTCACAGGCGTCCAGGTCTGGGCAATGATCCTTATGATCTCAGATGCGCCCAGCGTGACAATGGACAGATAGATTCCCGACAGCTTAAGCGTTGGAAGGCTTACAATCAGTCCCACAAGGGCTGCAAGGATACCTGCAACCGGAAGGGCAATCCAGAAGTCCACGCCCACATTCTTGGACAGGGCCGCGCAGGTATAAGCGCCGATTGCAAAGAATCCGGCCTGGCCCAGACAGGTCTGGCCGCTGTAGCCGTTGATTACGTTCAGGGAGCCGGCCAATGTGGCATACATCATGATGGTACAGATATATCTCAGTATCAGGGCCTGTTTAATCACAAACGGAAGCACGATGGATATAACAAGAAGAGCTAACAGTACAGGCAGCTTATGTTTTTCATAAAATGCTTTTGCCTTATTCATCATACCCTCACTCCTTTCTTGCTGACAAATCCCTGAGGCCTGATTAACAGTACAAGAATCAGGAAGCCGAATGCAAATACATCGCGGAAGGTTGCAGCCGATACCGCAATGCCCAGGTTCTCAATGACACCGATACACAGGCCGCCCAGGGCAGAGAACCGGATATCCACCAGGCCGCCCAGCACGCTGGCCGCAAATGCCTTCATACTGTAGATACCGCCCATGGTAGCTGATACGGAATAATAATAGATACAGAGCAGGATGCCCGCAATGCCGCCAAATCCGGAACCAATACAGTTACCGATCATGGCTGTACGTTTTACGTTAATGCCCACCAGATAAGCAGCATCCTTGTTCTGGCTTACGGCTCTGAGGGCAATGCCCCACTTGGTCTTGTTAAAGAACAGGGTCAGCGCGGAGGCCAGCACCACCACAAGAACAATCACCACAATCTGGAGAAGCTTAATATCCAGTCGAACACTACCTAACATTAAGGTAAATGTTTTATTTTCAACAATATCAAGAACCGGTTTTGTCTCAGGTCCGAATACGATCTGAGCCAGGTTTTTAATCAGCATACTGATGCCGATGGTACACAGCAGTGAAATATGCCTTGGTGCATTAAAGAATTTCTCATAACAAAGCTTATAAACAACAATACCGATCAGGAATGAACCTGTAAATGCCGCAAGGATTGCCAGGGGCAGGTTATTTCCAAATAAAAGGAAAATATAATAAGACGAGAACGCCCCGATCATCATGATCTCGCCATATGTGAATGTAACCATTCCTACTACACCGACTATAACAGAATAGCCGATTGCCATCAGTGCGTAAATCGCGCCCTGGCACAAGCCGTTAACCAGCTGATTTAATACATATTCCATCTCCATACCTCCGCGAAGTTTTTTTAAGGGGCGGCAGTGCCCGGGCGGAATAAATCATCAAACACGCCCTGACATGCCGCCCCCTTGCTGCCTTTCTATACGCTATGGCGAATTAAAGGCCTTCTGCGCCGTATTCAAATCCTTCAAGAACAACCCACTTGGCATCCTTAACACCGCAGATCATGTACTGACGTTCGATATCGCCGTCCGGTGTAAAGTTAAGTGCGCCTGTAACGCCTGTATTCTGGCTTTCAGCCAACGCCTGCTGGATTGCATCACGTGTGATTTCCCCATCGCCAATCTTCTCTACCGCATTGGCAATCAGATATACACAGTCATAAGCACATGCAGGGTGGATGGTTGGTGCAAATCCTGCCTCGCCCTCAAACCACTTTGCCCAGCTGGAAAGCTCCTCATTGTTCTCATCAAAGAAGAAAGGAGAGGTAACAATCAGGTTATCCGGTGTGGTCAGCTGCTTAATCAGCTGCTCGGAGGTGCCAGGCCCTAAAGCAACGTGCTGGATATCCCATCCCGCCGCGTCTGCCTGGTTGAAGATAGCTGCCACGGAATCGCCCTGGTCCATGACTACCAGGCAGTCCGGGTCAATGGATCTCATCTTTGTAATCAGGGAGCTGAAATCCTTCTCGCCTGTGGCGTATTTCTCAACCGTCACATCCAGGCCTTCCTTCTCAGCCTGAATCATGAAGTTGTCATAACAGGAAAGACCCCAGTCACTGTCCACACGGATAACGGCAATCTTCTGTGCGCCCAGGTATTTTTTAAGTATGTACTTTGCAAGGTAAGGAGCTTCCACGTCCTGGCGGCCCATGATACTGAAGCAGTATTTGCTCATGTTGGCATAGTCAGGTGCGGATGCGGTGGGGCTTAACTGTACGATTCCATAGCGGTCCACGATCTCGGCATTGGCCTTGCATGCGCCGGAGGTAAAGTCGCCCAGGATAGCCATGACACTTTCATCTTCAGCGAAGTTGGTTGCCATGTTGGAGGACACCACTGCGTCACCCTGCGTATCCTTAATCTCGATTTCAAACTTATGTCCGTTAATGCCGCCCTTTTCATTAATCTCATCAATTGCCTTCTGGAATCCGATCTGGAATCCCTTTCCATACTCAGCATAGTTGCCGGTAAGAGGCGCCAGACCTCCCAGCTTGATGACTGATTTATCCCCCGGGGCTGCTTCTGTCTTGGTTCCGCCTGAACATCCTGTCAGTAATCCTGCCGCCATTGCAGCTGAAAGTGCCAGAGCTGCCATTGTCTTAAACCTTTTCATAAGAAAACTCCTCCTTGTATCTCTCCTGATTATTTGTGGAAGCAAAGCTTACATGTAGCGCATCCCTTAGCCAGTGTATCGGTCAGATCCAGTGTCAGTCCCATAGCCTCTGCAATACCGCGGTCCCCGTCCATGGCGATGTCACAGAGCTTAGCGCAGGTCTCATCATCAAAGCCCAGCTTCTTCCATGCATTCAACAGTGCGCAGTAGTGGAAATCAACAGGAACCTCTGTCTCTGTCACTTCATGTACTTCCTGCTCAAATGTCTTTCTTCCCAGTTCATTTAAGAATACCTCAGCGAAATCCCTGCAGTCATCCGGATTGGAACAGGCAGCCTTGAAGTTGGCGCCGTGGATGTTACCGCATCTCTTGATAGCCCTTCTGAATGCAGGCTCCGGATCAATGCCGTCCTTTTTCAGTTCATCATAGATAAGGCCCATCCAGGTTGCCCTGTGCTCAATTGCCGCCCTGTTAATATTTGCCTGCTCGTCATTTGTAAGTGTTGCTACATTCTTGATTTCTCCCATGATATCTCTTATCTCCTTTCATTATATACAGCTTTATCTTCTGTGATTTGCTGTATCTCACAAAACTAATCATATCAGTTTTTATCTAAATGTCAAGCATTTTTAGTTAATATTTATATTATTTTTCCATCATCCCTTATAAAAACATATATATTGCCCACCATTACGCAAAACAGCCCAAAAATCTAATATGACTATTTACATTTTTTACGAGGGGGATTATAATGGTTTTTAATGCTTTTTTATTTATTTTGTTTGGTATTGATTTTGCTTCCAATATATTCTATACTGATTGCATAAACATGATAGCATGACATTCCCCAAGAAAGGATACATCTAATATGATTAGCCAGGAAATGAACCTGAAAGAGCAGATACATCACCATCTGTTTTCGGATATAGTCAACGGCGTTTACACGCCAGGTAGCATTCTTCACGAAAAGAACCTGATGGAAAAATACGGAGTCAGCCGCGCCCCCATCCGCGAAGCCCTGATACAGCTATGCAGCGAGGGCGTACTTCGCAACCTTCCCAAACGCGGTTACGAGGTAACGGAAATCAGCGCCGAAGAGATACAGAACATCATACGCTACCGCATCTCCCTGGAATGCGGCTTCATGCAGCAGTATGGCTCCTATATAGACGATGCCCTCATAGAAAAGCTGGAACAGCACAACCTGAACCACCAGCAGCGCCAGGGCGAGGGCCTGACCGCCCTGGAACACTGGCAGGACAACATTTACTTCCACCTGCTTTTATTCTCCAATTACCGGAATGACTACGCTTACAAAAGACTCCAGGAATCCATGGCCACCCAGACACGTTTCTACGCCCAAAAACGCTCCCGCCAATGGCACTCCCCCATCTTCTACGATGCGGACGGACTCCATGTGGCAATCGTGGATTACCTGAAGCAGAAAAACTATAGTATGGCGTCTAATATCCTGAAGGCGGATATTGAAGATAGTACGACGATGTGAGGTTTTAAAAGGAAATTTAAAAAAGAACAACCGATATGCCTCCCTCCCAGGTAAAAATAAAAACTTATTACTTGGGAGGGATTATACTTTATGTCTAAAAAGAATATACCAAAAATCAGAACGGGTATCAAATAAAGCTTCCATTTATACTTCCATTTATCATAGTTACCGGCATATCTCAGGATTATTATTCCGGAAGCCGCGCAACAGATAATTTTCATTCAGTATCTTTTCTTAAAATGTCAAGATATGCAGAGTAGGTATAAATTCTTGTTTTTCCTTTCTTGTCCGTCTGTTCCAGGATGTTTTTTTCCATTAGGACGGTCACAGCTCTTGCTACCGCATTATAAGACAGGGAGAGGGCACCAGCTGTTTTTCGGATTTCAATGATGGGATTGGCCTCCAAATAACGGAATAGTTTTTTCAATGTGGCCTCCTGCCTGCCGGGAACATCCAGTAGGGCAATATTCTCCTCATGCAGCTTTGACAGTTTGTCAATCGTCTGCACAGCATCCTCTGCGGACTCAGCCACGGCCTGTAAAAAGAATCGGATCCACTGCTCATAATTTCCTTTGCTACGGACTTCTGTCATCCGGTCATAGTATTCCACCCTGTTCCGCTTTAGAAAATAGGAAATATACAGGGTAGGTGTTGTCAGTATTCCCTTTTCCATGAGAAAAAGTGTAATTAAAAGCCGCCCCACACGACCGTTTCCATCGAGGAAAGGGTGTATGGTTTCAAATTGGTAATGGATCAATCCGGCACGAATCAGTGGATCAAGGTCATCTTCTGCATTCATATATTTTTCCAGGTCAATCATAGCTTGGTTCATGTCTTCCGGGTTGGGCGGAATATACCGGGCATTCTTCAAGGTACTGCCCTGCCCGCCAATCCAGTTTTGCGAATAGCGGAACTCTCCTGGGCTTTTTTCCTGGCCCCGAACCCCTGCCATAAGCACTGCATGGGTTTCCTTTATCAGACGACAGCAAAGAGGAAGGCTCCTCAGACGGTTAATGGCGAATTCCGTCGCCCGGATATAGTTGATGACATCCGCTACATTTAGATTAACATTTACGTCCAGCATAGGGTCCAGTACGTCATCAAGAGTCGCCTGTGTTCCTTCGATTTGAGAAGACAGCAACGCTTCCTTTCGGACATACATAGATATAAACAGGTTTACACTGGGTATCCTGGAGGCCAGCCCTTCCAAAAGGGCAATCTGGCGATTTGCCTGTACCAGCAGATTCACGCTGTCCCTGTCCATCAAAATAGGTGGGTCAGGAGGCAGCGGAGACGGTGCAAACGATTGATATGCCATTTTTCCTGACAGGTTGTTTTTGAATTCCCCAGCTCTATTTTTCACTTAGTTCACTCCTTCCTTTTCCGTCCTTCGGCCAAGTGGAAATTTCATAATTAATTATAGCCCATAAATTTCCGTTTATCAACACAAACAGAAATTAATAGGCTATAATCAACAAACATATTTCCTTAAAATCAACTTGCGGAGTTTTTTAGTGATAAAAACCAAAAAAATTTTCTTTTGAGAATATACCCCCATCCGTCACGCCGGTATTTACATAATCTCAGTCCTGTAACGTATATTCCCTCCCAGGTAACAGGTTTTTATTTTTTACTTGTCTACGTAGAAGGGAACATATCAGTGAGGTCAAACTAATGTGCACAATATTAATATGAATAATAATATTTTCTCTCCTGTCATGCCCGGAATCCCCAGTCCGCGGAGCGGGCCAGGGCGGGCATTTCCTTGAGGGGGGAGTGCGCAGCCGGGGAATCCATTTGGGCGGCGGGCGGTAGGACGCATTGTGGAGGAGGGCGCAGCTTCTTAGGTTCTGGCAATATAAAAGACGGAGGTGGATTCTGGCCTCAAAGC
>DS990265.1:126018-136435 GCA_000155435.1 Clostridiales bacterium 1_7_47FAA
ATATTGTCAGGGCCTTAGAAGCTGCCCCTCCGGAACTTAGCGTCCTACCGCCCGCCGTCCAAATGGATTCCCCGGCTACGCACTCCTCACCTCAAGGAAATGCCCGCCCTGGCCCGCTCCGCGGACGTACCCACCTCACAACCCCAGCCTCACATACTGCTCCGCCGGCGCATCATTCTCCTCCATAAGGCGCACCATATTCATCTTCATCCGCGCCTCCACTGCGTCATCCCGGATGGGATGTTCCTGTTTGGGATCCTGTTCCAAATCAAAGAGCATTGTGCCATACTCCATCAGCTTCCTGGGCGGGAAGCCAAGGGTACTGATTCCGTATCCGCCTTTAATCTGCAGGACAGGCATGCCTTTTGTAAATGTAAATCCCTCACATAACCGGGCTGTGCGCATTTCCTCCACGCCGATGGCGCCGGGATAGCTGGAGGGTTCAAGGATATAGTTAAACAGTTCATTTTCCTTATCCGGCACCGGGCATCTCATGTACACATACCGGCCGTCCGTGATATTTACATGGACACCGTGCTGGCCGAACAGGGCATACTCCCTGATCCGGGTATCATCCACCATGGTCTGATACAGTGATTTTCCCTGCATGTCCTCCGGGATATCCTGATGGAAGAAGTCCAGCAGCGTAGGCGCAAGGTCTATGGTCTGCACCAGTGCCTGGCGCCGTTCCCCTCTGACCCCTGCCCTTGGGTCCCAGATAAACAGCGGCGTATGGGCAATCTCGTTGAAATACGGCATCATGACCTTTCCCCACCAGTTATGTTCACTGAGGATGAACCCATGGTCCGTATTCACAATCAGCATGGTATCCTTCCACATGTCATACTTATCCATCATATCCAGCACCTTGCCAAGGTACGTATCACACATGGTCACAAGGGCCTTGTACTCATTGATGCAGTGCTGCACCTGCTCCGGCGTCTCAGCCACCTCATGGTAGCCCGGCCAGTCAAACATGATGCCGTCATACCCATCCTTATAAAAATCCTTATATTTCTGTGGGGTGAAAAATGGTTCGTGGGGATCGAAGTTCTCCAGCTGGAGATACCAGCCATCCTCCTCATGATTATCCTCTATGAAATCCAGGCCATTAGAAAAATTCACTGCAATGGACTGGTTTTCCTCCTCCCTCATATAATGGCGGTTAATATATTCCTGTCTCCCGCAGGCATCCTTGCGGCCGTCAATATGAGGCGGCACCTCCCATTTAATCCTTCCCTTCCAGCAGTCCCCCTCCTGTCCCCGCACAAACTCAAAGGTATTATATTTTGTCTGGTAATTACATCCCCCTTCTTCCCAGTAATGCCAGTGGTCCGTGGTCAGATGGGTGTAAATGCCGTTGTTCTTAAGGATTTCCGGCATGGAATCATCGTATGGTTCCAGGGGGCCCCAGCTCCGGTGAAGGAAGTTATACCTCCCCGTATGTATTTCCCTTCTGGCAGGCATACAGGGAAGGCTTCCCGCATAACAGTTGTCAAAGGTCACTGTACGGGACGCCAGACGCTCAAAATTCGGTGCCACGATATCCTTATAGCCATAGGGCGGAAGCATGTGCCTGTTCAGGGAATCAAACATTACCATAATTGCTCTCATCTGCTTATTTTCTCCTTATCATTCTATTTGTTACATCTGTGTCACCTTCATGTGATACATTCTTAGATTCCGGACTACATCTGTATATTAAATCTTCACATTACACCTTTACATTAAATCTTCACCCTGCAGTCTTACGCCGCATCCCTACTCGTCATCATGTGCCCCAACCCCTGCAGGCGGTGTAATCTGCCTTACGCCAAATGCCAGCACCAGAAGGGTCACGATATATGGGATCATTGCCATGATCTGGGACGGCACCCCATATCCCTGAAGACTTATCTGCACTGCGTCAGAGAAGCCGAATATCAGGGCGCAGAGCACTACCATGATTGGATTGTATCTTGCCAGTATCATGATTGCCACGGCAATGTATCCCCTGCCAGCCGACATATCCCTTACATACATATCCAGATGGTCGATGGACAGGTAGGCGCCGCCCAGACCGGCCAGCATGCCACAGCATACCACTACAATGTATTTAATCCTGTGTACCGGGAGTCCCACCGTGGCCGCGGCCTTGGGATTCTCCCCCACCATTCTCAGGCGCAGGCCAAACCGCGTCCTAAACAATACAAAATACTCCGCCGCAACCGCTGCCAGCATGATAAATGTAATGGGCGATGTAAGCACTCCCTGCTTAATGGAAGCAACCTGGGGGGACGATCCTTTGTTGTTCCAGATCAGCTGCATGAGAAGGGTGGTGGCAGCCACTGCCAGAAGATTCAGCCCGATTCCGCTGATGACCTGGTTTACTTTATAGCGCACGCTTAAAATCCCATGGCACAGGCCGAACAGCGCGCCCCCGGCAACGCCGCAGAGAATGGCCGCAGCCACATTTCCCGTATAATAGGAACCAAGAACGCCGCAGAAGGCCCCCATGGTCATCATGCTCTCAAGTCCCAGGGCCATGATGCCGCTTCTTACCGATATGACGCCTCCCAGGGCCGCCAGGATCAGCGGCACCGACATGCTGAAGGTGGATGTGAATATGGATATTATCTGGTTCATGCCGTCCTGCCTCCTTTCACGGATATGGCTGTATGTTTCCGGTTCATCCTCAGGATTTCCTTTACAAGAAGGGGCGCCGCGACCAGAAGGATAATTAGTGCCTGAATCACATCAATGAATTCCGTGGGCACTCCCGTGGTTCTGTTAAGCACCATGCACCCTGCCCTCAGGGCACCAAAAATAATGCCGGAAAGTATGACGGCCACCGGCCTGTCAGCCGCCAGTGCGGCTACCGCAATGCCGTCAAAACCATAACCGGAGGAAAATCCTGCAATCAGCCGCCGGTCCACGCCCATCACATGGGTGCCTCCCAGGAGTCCCGCAATGGCACCGCTGATCAGCATGGCGATGATCATTACTTTTCCAATGCGGATTCCGGCTGTTTCCGATGCCTTCAGGTTCTGCCCCACGCATTTAATCTCGTAACCGATCACAGTCCGGTCAAAGAGCAGCTTAATGACGATACAGGCCGCTGCCGCAATGATGATGGCAATTGTGAGCTGTGTCTTATCCACGATTTTAGGAAGCCATATGGCTTCAGCAAACTTGGCTGTCTGGGCAATACTCTTCCCCTCCTCTTTCAGGGGATAGTTCACCGCGTACTCCACAAAGTTCACCGCAATGGTGTTAAGCATCATGGTTGCGATTACCTCATTGGAGCCGAAACGTACCTTCATGAATCCCACCAGTCCCGCATACAGCCCGCCAAAAACCATTCCGCACAACAGGGCAAGTATGATCCAGGGAACCGGAGGAAGGTTAAGGGGGAGCAGGGCAAACATGGATGTCCCCAATGCCCCGATATAAAGCTGCCCTTCGATTCCAAGGTTAATCAGGTTCGCCCTTTTAGCCACCGTATAGGCCAGCCCTGCAAATATCAGCGGCGTTGCCTGCACCAGTGTCTGGCATATGGCCTTCTTGCCCCCGAAAGCGCCCTTCATGATTGCCCCATATGCCTCAAATGGGTTGTATCCGCAGATGGACATGATTACCCCGCCCAGGATCAGGGCCAGGATCAGGGCTGTAAAAGACATATTCTTAGCCAGGACGGCCTTTACACCGTATGATTGCTTTGCAGCGCCTGTGGCGGGCGCCTTACTTCCTATGCCGCTCATATGGAAGCCCTCCTTTCTCCTTTGGCCCCGGTCATCAGAAGTCCCAGTTCCATATCGTCAAACTCTTCCGGCCGCCCTTCTGCCACCAGCTCCCCATCATAAATCACGGTGAGACGGTCACTGAGGCTCTTCACCTCATCCAGGTCAGCCGAGATAAGCAGCACTGCCTTTCCTTCGTCCCGCAGGTCCAGGAGGCGTTCATGTATATACTCCATGGCTCCGATGTCCACACCCCTTGTGGGCTGGGCCACAATGATGATGTCAGGGTCCTCGCTGAAAACCCTTGCGATTACGATTTTCTGCTGGTTTCCACCGGAAAGGGAACTTGCCTTCACCAGCGGGTTCGGCGCCTTAATCCTGAATTCCTGTAAAAGGCTGTCGGCAAAATGTTTCATTTTCTTCCTGTCCAGGATTCCGTTTTTCTGGAAACGGCCCTGGTAGCCCAGAATCATATTATCCAGAATGGACAAATCAAGCACCAGTCCCCTGGTCATGCGGTCCTCCGGGATATGGCCGATGCCTTTCCTTATAAACTCATCCGGCCCGCCCTTTATGGGCTGCCCATCCTTCTCCATATCCAGTCTATCCGGATGGCAGATTCCTGTAAGGCATTCAATCAGTTCTGTCTGTCCATTTCCCTCAATGCCCGCGATTCCCAGGATTTCCCCCTTCTTAAGCTCCAGGGAAATGTGGTTGAGTATGTATCTGTCCTTTTTCTTAAGGGTGATATCCCTGACCCGCAGCGCTGTCCCGCCCACAGATCTGGCCTTTCTTGAAACGCCCAGGGTCACTTCCCGGCCCACCATCATCTGGGCCAGGCTGTCCGCGGTGGCCCCTTTGATGGATACGTGTCCGGTAATCATTTTCCCGTCGCGCAGCACGCTGATGCTGTCCGCAATGGCCAGCGTCTCCTTCAGCTTATGGGTGATGATTACAATGCTCTTATTCTGGGCCTTTAACTCCCTTAAAATATGAAACAGCTCTTCAACCTCCTGAGGTGTAAGAACTGCTGTCGGCTCATCCAATATTAAGATATCAGCATTGCGGTAAATCGCTTTCAGGATTTCCACCTTCTGCTGTTCCCCCACAGACAGACCGCTTACCTTCTGGGAAGCCCGGATTCCAAACCCGTACCTGTCAATCATCTCCTGCACCTTGCGTTCCGCTGTTTCCCGGTCAAACACAATCCCCTTTACAGGTTCGCACCCCACAACGATATTTTCCGTCACTGTCAGTACCGGCGTCAGCATGAAATGCTGGTGCACCATCCCAATCCCCAGGTCTATGGCCTGTTTCGGGGATTTGATGGCCGTAGCCGTACCTTTCACGAAAATCTCCCCTTCGTCCGGCTTACAGATGCCGTAGAGGATTTTCATCAATGTGGATTTGCCTGCCCCGTTCTCCCCCAGGAGGGAGAGGATTTCCCCCTCCTCAAGAAGGAAATCCACATTGTCAAGGGCGCGGACCAAGGGGTACTGCTTTGTAATGTTCCTCATTTCAACTGCATACATTGCCTTTCCTCCTGTAACCCTTTAAACCCCTTTTATTTTGTGTACTGGTTTGCCTGTACCCATGCATCTAATTCATCCGCATTCTTGCAGGGCACCAGTTCTCCTGATGCAATCCTGCCTCTGATATCCTCGACCGCTGCCTTGATATCATCAGGAACCGCCACATTGGAGCCTTCCATATCACAGCCCACTGCATTTTCCTTCATGCCGCTCATGTGAAGCCCCGGCTCCCATGTGCCTTCCACTATGCTCTTGACCTCATTGTAGACCATCTCATCCACGCTTCTCACAGAGGATGCCACAATGTGGTCAGGATCCTCCCCATTCTGGTTCGGTCCCACGCCAAAGGCGTAGCGGTCAGCTTCCTTTGCAGCGCCGAACACGCCAAGGCCGGACGCGCCTGCTATACACTGGATGAAATCAGCGCCCTTGCTGTACATGGAAAGTCCCATTTCCTTGCCCTTACCCGGGTCGTTAAACGCGCCGACCACGCCTTCCAGCACTTCCACATCCGGATTCACATACTTGGCCCCAGCCGTGAATCCCACAACGCCTTCCCTCAGGTTTGGCAGGTCCATTCCCATAATCACGCCAATCACATTATCCTCATTGGCCAGTTCCATGTCGCTTAATGTCCCCATGCCCGCAATCACACCTGCCAGGAAGGTCTGTTCACTCCACTCGGTCTGCACCGTGCTCACGCCATCGATTTCAGCCGCGCTGTCCAGAAGGGAAATCTTCTGGTCCGGGAACTCCTCGCTTATCTCGGTAATGGGTTCCTCCTGGTCACTTGCAATGGCAATGATCAGGTCATATTCCTCAGTCTCAGCAAACTGCCTGTCAAGCGGAAGCAGGTCACTGACCGAACTGGGCTCCACATAGTCAAATTCAATCCCAAAATCCTCCTGGGCCTTTGTAATCCCGGCATAGGCCATATCGTTGAAATTCTTATCCCCCAGACCGCCTGTGCTCAGCACAAGCCCTACCTTCATCTTGGAACCGTCCTTTGCCCCCTCTGCCGTATTGCCTGAACCGGACCCACCGTCTGTATTGCCTCCGGCATTTTCCTTCTTATCCGTCCCAGACTCAGCCGTGGTGCCTCCTGCGCCGCTGCCTCCGTTGCCAGATCCCTGGCTTCCTCCGCAGCCAACAAGTGAAACTCCCATAACCATTGCCAAACATAATGCTGTCAATCTGACCTTCCTCATAGTGCCCTCCTTTTATCACGCTGTGAATATGTCTTTATCTATTAGGAATTTTAATACAAAATAGTTTATATATAAAGAAAGGCTGCCAACCATTTTAAAAAGTATTTTAACTTTTTCTGGTCAGCAGCCGCTGGTCTATGCAACTTTTTTAACTTTATGCAACTATTTTGACATATGTCCTGCCATGTCCCTCAACCATCCGCCTTCGTTCCCCGGGCGCCGCCGGTATTCCTCTGGCTCCGGGTGACCTCCGGTCCCACTCCCATGAAATCCCTGTACATTTTAGAAAAATAACTGGGCGTGGTATAGCCAACCGCATAGGCAATCTCATATATCTTCATATCCGTGTTAATCAGCATGTCCCTTGCCTTGTTAAGCCGGTAGGACATCAGGTAACTGCTGAACTTCTCCCCTGTTTCCGACTTAAAAAGCCGGCTCAGGTATTCCGGGGAACGGTATATATACTGCGCCACCTCATTCAGGGAAATGTCCCTGTTGTAATTATTATGGATATACCGTATGGCATCCCGCACGCTCTGGGAGTATCTGAAATTATCCTCAGAGTAAATCCTGTTTACCAGATTCCTGCACAACCCGCCGCATACCTTCAGCGTCCAGTCCATATCCTGATGATGCTCCTCTGAGAAATCCGGTATGTGGGCCGCACATATCTCCTCAATACGTATCACCAGCTGGATGCACATCTCCTTCACCCACTGGATATCCGCAAACGGCGCGCCGTGAAGGCTTTGGAACCACTGCACCAACGCTTCCTGGATGACCTCCTCCCCTTCATACAGGATACCCGCCAGGATTTTCTGGCAGTTCTTCTTAATGGACGCCCGGTCCAGGGGCAAAAGCTCCATTGCATCCTCTATCCTCAGATATCCAGTATCCAGAAGGAATGTGTAGCGCAGCATCTTCTCCGCCTCCTCAATGGCTTCCATGATGGATGCAAGTCCCTTCCCCATATGACCGGACACCATAAGCCCCAGATTCTCCCTCCGGCAGCCTTCTGAAAACCACTCTGCTGCTTCCGTCAGTTCTTCCCCGCTCCCAGCCTGGAATATCAGGTAAATGCTCCTGTTTTTCAGGGCCGGGCCAATGGCATGGATTTTCCTCTCCCCCACAAGCCGGTCCATTACCTCCTTCTGCCTCACGCCGTCCCTCTGTTCAAACGCCGTAACCAGGAACAGCTCCCCGGGCCTGAAGCCATGCCTTTTCCAGAAATCCTCCAGGAACTCCTTATTATCCAGATTATAATAACAGTCAAAAATATCCAGATAACCGTTGGAATAACAGTCCTTTTCCTTATTCCCGGCCTTCTCCTGTATTTCCCCGTATATTTCCTCCAATGTGCTGAGGATGTCCCGTCCACGCAGCTCCGACTTAAGCAGATACTTCTTGGCGCCATAGGTCACAGCCTCCCTGGCATAGGAAAACTCGGCGTAATTGGTCAGGATGACAAAATTCGTATAAGGGCTGACCTCCAGGACCTTCTTCATCAATTCAATCCCGTCCATGCCCGGCATTTTAATATCCGTAATCACCACATCCGGCTGATGCTTAAGAGCCATATCAAATGCCTCATTCCCGCTTTCAGCCACCGCCGCAATCTCAAACTCAGGGTTCCCGCCCCGCTCAATACTGAACTGAATCCACTCCCGGATAGGGGTTTCATCATCCACAATCAATATCTTCATCTCAGCCGCTTCCTTTCAGTGGTGGAAGGCATCACCAGGATAACCTCCGTTCCCCGGCCTTCCTCGCTTATTATTTTCAGCCCGTATACATCCCCAAAATTCAGTTTCAGACGCTCATTCACATTCTTAATCCCTACCTTGTTGATGTTCATATCCTTATTCAGGACCGTGCTGATTTTCTCAGCATCCATCCCAACCCCGTCATCCTTCACGCTGACACAAAGGTTTCCTTGGTCCATATAACTTTTTATCCTTATATGGCATACCTTATCCTCCTTCAGGCTGTAGAAAATTGCATTCTCCACAATGGGTTGGAGGATGAAATCCGGTACAAGGGCTGGAAGCGTGCTTTCCTCAACATCAAACACCACCTCGACCCGTTCCCTGTACCTCGCCTTCTGAAGGTTAACATAATGTCTCAGCGTCTCCATTTCCTCCCGCAGTGTAATGAACTGTTCGGTCCGGGACAGCGTCTTCCTGAGGATTTTGGAGAAATCAATCAGCATGTCCTCTGCCTCTTCATTTTTCCCCATCTCCACATAAAACCGGATGGAGCTTAAGGTATTATATATAAAATGCGGGTTAATCTGGGCCTGAAGGAAATCCAGTTCCAGCAGGTGCTTCTTGCGGTCCATGGCCCGTATCTCCTCCACCTGCTTCTCCAGCCGGTCCACCATGTAATTAAAAGAATCCGCAATCTCCGCAAACTCACCCTTCCCCCGTTCCTGGCTGCTGATCCGCACATCAAACCGTCCCTCTGCCACCTGGCTCATCTTATCCTTAATCTTATCCACCGGTTTGATGATCCGCTTTCTGGAAAATATAGTCAGGGGATACAGGCACAGCACAAAGGCTACAATCAAAAGGAGGCTGAAATACCCGGTCCTATCAAGTGTCGCCCATATCTCATGTACATTAATCCGCTCCATCAGATACCAGTCCGTTCCCAGGATATTTTCATAAAAATACATATAATCCTGTCCCTGGTCTGCCACGGTCCGGTATCCGGCCACGGGGATGAAGCCGGATGTGCCCGAATCCAGAGCCAGGCCTCCTGCCGGCAGCTTTCCCGGTTCCTGATCTGGCCCCTGGCCTGTTGTCTGGTACAGCCCATGGTCCATCTGGTACAGCCCATGGTCCAGCGCCTGCTTTGATTCCTGTCCAGGACCCATCATCGGTTCCCCAACAGCCGGCCATCCGCCAATCTCGCTCTTATTCTCCCCTGAAACAAGGGTTCCGCTGTTGCTGACAATACAGAACTTCCTGTCCTTCCCCCTCATATCCGAGTATGAATCATACAGGACCTTCTCGCTGAAATGCATCAGCACATACCCCTCCACCTGTTCACTGAGCAGGTCCTTGACTGGTTCTATCAGATAAAAACCATGCCTGTACAGACCTCCCTCATCGCTGCGGACAGGTCCGTCTAACAGCACATAATCCGGCATATCCTCCCCCACCGGTGCTGCCTTTTTAATATAATCCACGGCAGTTTCCCAGGTAACCACCGGCCGGTCACTGCTGTATCGCAGTCCCTGCAGGTCATAGATATAAATCCTGAAAATATTCCCCCGCTTATAATTCTTATAAATCTCATCCTGCACAAGCCCGTCCACATATCCGTCCATGGAATCACCGGTATCCTGTGTCCAGCCAGCTTCTGCATACGCTGTTTTTTCCTCCTGTGCCAGCCACTGTGTCACCCTGGCATTCTGGGCAATATTAGAAAGGCTCTCCTTCAGGGAGCCCAGCGTATCCGCCGTACCATTGGCAGACTGTTTCAATATAGCCTGGTGTAATTTAATAATCTCATTCCCCACCACACCTTTAGAAAAACGTATGATTGCGGTCCCCATGATTCCCACCAATATGACCACCAACAGGAACAATATGAGGAAATGTCTTTTAATATAACTTACCTTATTCTTCGAAGTCATGACAGTCTCCTTATATGAGACAGGATTACCGGCCTATGCTATCGATTATACCATACTTGCAGACGATTCCCCATTAATTTATAGCAGGGATTACAAGTTCCATCCCCCACTCCATCCATTAACCAATAGAAATCCTTTCATATCATTCCCGGAATCCCCCAGTCCGCGAAGGGGGCCAGGGCGGGTCTTATCTTGAGGAGGGCGGGCGCAGCCGGGGGATTCATTCGGGCGGCGGACCATAGGACGCATAGTGGAGGAGGCCGCAGCTTCTTAGGTTCTGGCAACAAAAAAGGCGGAGGTGGATTCTGGCATCAAAGC
>DS990265.1:136509-151620 GCA_000155435.1 Clostridiales bacterium 1_7_47FAA
TTTGTTGTCAGGGCCTTAGAAGCTGCCCCTCCGGAACTTAGCGTCCTATGGCCCGCCGCCCGAATGAATCCCCCGGCTGGGCCTGCCTCACCTCAAGATAAGACCCGCCCTGGCCCCCTTCGCGGACGTCTCCCCGCCAAACCTCCATCCATCAAACCAACTTCCCCAATATACTCTCCCCAATGGTCCCCTCCGGCATCTTCACGCCAAAGTTCTCCGCAATGGTAGCTCCAACGGCTGCGAATGTATCTGTTTCCTCCAGCCTTCCTGCTCCCTCAAACTTCTTCGAATACATCAGAAGGGGCACCTGCTCCCTGGTGTGGTCCGTGCCTGAGTAGGTTGGGTCATTGCCGTGGTCGGCCGTAATCATCAGAAGGTCGTCCTCCCTAAGACCAGCCAGCGCCTCTCCCAGCTTCACATCGAACATCTCCACTTCTTTTGCGTACCCCTCCGGATTCCTGCGGTGTCCCCACAACGCGTCAAAATCCACCAGGTTCACGAAGCAAAGTCCCTCAAACTCCTCATCCCTTATGATATCCACGGTCTGCTCCATGCCATGGACAGAGCTTTTGGACTTATATGCCTTGGTGATGCCTTCCCCGTCAAAGATATCCCTTATCTTACCAACGGAAATAACCTCATATCCATTGTCCTTCAGCGCATCCAATGCAGTCCTTCCGGTTGGCTTAAGCGCATAGTCATGGCGGTTGCTGGTCCGTTTAAATTCGCCCTTTTTCTTCCCCACATAGGGCCTGGCGATGATACGTCCCACCCTCCACTCATCCCTCATGGTCAGTTCCCTTGCAATCTCACAGCAGCGGTACAGCTCATCCAGGCCAAAGGTCTCCTCATTGCCGCATATCTGCAGTACGGAGTCCGCGGATGTATAAACAATCATATGCCCGGTGGCAATCTCTTCCTCTGCCAGCTCATCCAGTATCTCGGTTCCGCTGGAACTCTTATTGCCGATTACCTTATGTCCGGTGCGTTTCTCTAACTCCTCAATCAGCTCCTGCGGGAATCCTGTCTCCGTAAATGTCACGAATGGCTTCACGGTCTTAATCCCCATCAGCTCCCAATGCCCTGTCATGGTATCCTTGCCGCAGCTTTCCTCATTCATGACAGTATAATATCCGGCGGGCTTTGAAACAGGCTCCACCCCTTTTAACGGGTGCAGGTTGGCAAGCCCCAGGCGCTGTAAATTAGGAATCTCCCAATGGTCCACGCTGTCAGCGATATGCCCCATGGTATCCGCGCCCTGATCCCCGTAATCCTTTGCATCCTTTCCATTGCCGGCTCCGAAAGAATCAACTACAATCACAAATACACGTTTGAATTTTCCCATCCCGTCTTAATCCTCCATCATGGCAGCTGCCTTAAGCGCAACTTCCATCATATTGCCAAATGCCTCCTGACGCTCCTTTGCGCTTGTCTTCTCCCCGGTCACCATGGAATCAGAGATGGTAAGCAGGCAGGCAGCCTTCTTTCCCAGTACCCTGGCATTGTGGAACAGTGCAAAGCTCTCCATCTCCACACATTCACAGCCATGCTTTTCATGGATTTCCTTAAAACCATCCATTCCAGGCTCACTGTAGAAAACATCGCTGGAGTGTATCTTTGCAGGCTTCACCTCAATCCCGCATTCCTTCCCGGCTTCCATTATCACCTTGTTAAGGTCTGCATCCGGATATTTAACATCTGCCTCATCACCATTCTGGGTCTTTCCGAAGCTGGACTCGCTCCAGCATTCCTCTGCCAGGACAACATCATACAGTTTAAGCCTTTCCGTATATGAGCCTGCGGAACCGATACGGATGATCCGCTCCACCCCATACTGAGTGAACAGCTCATAAGAATAGATACCGATACTCGGCATCCCCATGCCGCTGGCCATGACAGTAACCTCTTTGCCCTGGTATCTGCCTGTAAATGCATAGATGTTGCGGACCTGATTCACTAACTTCACATCGGTCAGCCAGTTCTTGGCAATGAATTCCGCCCTCAGCGGATCTCCCGGCATCAATACTGTTTTTGCGATTTCCCCTGGTGCAGCGCTATTGTGTGGTGTTCCCATAATATAAACCTCCTCTTTCTCTTGCATTTCATCTGGTTTTATTTTAAACTCAATGTAAGTAATTAAAAATGCCAAATGTCACCTTTTTTCCAATTATATCACTTTTTTACCGAGGAATCCATCATGACCTGGGAACGCATACTAAAAAACTGCAGGAAGTATGACTGCTATCCGACCATCGAGTCATTCTTTTCAACCTGCCCGCCCCTAATCCGCAACTATCTGACCCTCCAGACCTTCCCGGCGGGCCAGCTTCTCATCCAGGCCGGAGCGCCCTGCAACACGGTCTATATCCTTGTGTCCGGCAGGCTTCAGGCCATTGAGGAAAAGGCTGGGGACATTCCCTACAGTTTCTTTGATCTGTCCCCCTTTGATATTGTAGGCGACTATGAACTTTTTTCAGAAGACACGGAAAGCTATGTGACGGTGAGGGCCTGGGAACCATCCGTCTGCCTTACCATTCCCCCCAGGTTCTATCTTAAGTGGCTCAGCGCGGACAGCACCGCCCTCTTCTTCCGCACCAGGCTGCTGATGAAAAAGCTGTCCCTGCAGCTGAATTCCAGCCGCCGTTACCTGTTAATGTCCTACGGACAGCGGTGCATGTACATCATCTGCCAGGAAGCCGGCAAGGTTTCCCCTGTAAACGGAATCTTTTGCCTGAAACTCAACCGCGAGTTCCTGGCAACAAAAACCGGCTGTTCCCTTCGTACAATCCACCGTATCCTGAAGGAAATGGCACAAAAGGACATGCTGGCCCTGTCCGGCGGAAAACTCCTTCTGACCCCAGGGCAGCTGGAGGATATGATGCATGGAGTGGAGCCTTATTCATGATCCAATGCCTATCTGGATATTCGCTCCCCTCATCCACACCCCCGGAAACCTATTTAAACATATATAGTTTCATCCTAAAGCCTATCTCCTATTCCCCCACCGCAGCCCCAATGAAATCCAGCACCTTATTAATATTTTCCTCCGTCTCAAAAAGAACGGAAGAGTGGATGGCCCCGGGAAGGATCTGAAGCCTCACCCGCTCCTCCCCGCAGACCCTATTGGCCTTCATGGCAAAGCGGACAGACTGCTGCATGGGCAGTATCTGGTCCCCGCTTCCATGCTGGATGAAGAGCGGCGGCATATTCCTATGGATATGATGGATAGGGCTGGCCGTCCTTACCACCTCCTCCCCGCTTCCCGGATTCGCCCCCAGGAACAGGGTGCACACCCCATCCTCCTGATTATGGAATGGGAAAATGCTTTCCTCCGTCAGCGGAAACGCAGGTTCATACTCACTCTCATCCCGGTCCGTGCGATCAGATACAAGGAAACGTCCTATGATACAATTGGTTTCCAGCTCCTCGTCAGCCGTCAAAAAGTCGGTCTGGGGATACCAGGCCACCCCGGCTGCCAGGCCCGCATCCATTTCCCTGTACGGGTCTGTTTCACTGTCAAAATACCTGTCCTGTGCGCACAGACATCCCATCAGGGTCATATATCCTCCTGCGCTCCCGCCCCATGCAGCCAGCCGGTCCGGACAGATGCCCCATTCCTCTGCATTGGCCTTTATGAAGCGTATGGCCCGTTTAATATCCCTAACCGGTTCCGGAAACCCAACCTCCCCTGCAAGCCTGTAATTCAGCCCAATCACTGCAAACCCCCGCTCAAGTCCTGCAAGCATCGGTTCTATCATCTCCTTCTGGCGCTTGTCGCAGGCCACATACCCGCCGCCATGGATGCTGATGATGGCCGGGAAAGGCCCCTGTCCCTCAGGCAGGAACACATCCAGCTTCTGGGACGGTGAATCCTGCCCGTACGCCACATCAAAATACCCCCTTCTTCCTTCCACTGAAACCATCGGTCCATTCTTTCTCCACATCCTTACGCTCATTTCTGATTCTCCCTTAAATAATCATTCTTTTTCATTCTCAAAATAATAAATACAACCAACAGCACAGCCACGAACACCAGAAGGATATTGCTGTAAAGCCCCGCATTTCCTTTTGCCAGTGAAGGACCCTCCGCCAGCCCCCTGGCAGACATCATCCTGCCCGTAAGTGTAATCAGAAGCGAGGGACCAATACTGGTCATCAGATTAAAGAACCCGATTCCCACCCCCACCTGCTCCGGCGCCAGCGTGGAAATCACGATTTCCATAAATGGCGCATACACCAATGCAAAGCCGCCTGCAAACAGACAAGCGCAGATTCCTAACGCCAACACGCCCCTGTCCGTGCCCAACGCCCCAAAGGCAAGGGCCGCTGCCACCAGGATCAATGCCCCGCATAAGGTACGGAAGCTTTTAAACCGGGTAACAATCCTGCCGCTGTTCATTGCTATGACTGCCGCAAAAACGTAGCTTGGCAGCAGTATCAGGGAAACCTTATCCAGGGTAACCTGATATATCCCCTGGGCCATGAAGGGGAACAGGAATGAAAATGAATTCTGGATTCCAAATGTCAGCGCCACCAGCAGTATGGCTGTCACATAATTCCTGTTCCTGAAAAAATCCATATTGATGAATGCCCGCCCGCTCTTGGATATATAGATAAAAAATACCGCCAGCACCACCATTGACAGCAGCAGATACCCCATGCTCCCCATATTAAAATACATGGATATGAGGAATGTGAACCCCACCAACAGCACCAGCCCCGCAATATCCAGCCTGCCCTCCTGATTCAGCCTTTCGTCCGGCACATACCTGCATATGGAAGGAAGGGCTGCCAGCGAGACCAGTGGAATCAGGAACGCATACTTCCATCCAATATAAGTTGCAAAAAAACCTCCCAGCAGGATACCGGACGCCTGTGAGATGGACACGCAGGCCGTATTAAATCCATAATATCTGGCATGCTCCCGTTCCCCTATGTACCTGCTCACCAGGATGATCATCAGCCCGGAACCGCAGGTCCCTCCCGTAATCATCAGGGCAGACGCCCCCAGCAGCATGTAAAAACTCCTTCCCGCTGCCAGAAATCCCATAACCGCCCCCCACATCCAGCAGACAAACCCCAAATATCATCAATCTGCGGATACTCAGGTAATCCGACAGCGTGGAATAGGCAACCGACGCGACCCCCATCATCAGCATGACCGTCATGCTAAGAAGACTTACCGTGGTAGGGCTGATTCCAAAATCCACTGTAAGCTGCAGGGAAATAATGTTGATGACGCTGATCATGGTAGCGCTTGAAATAAACACCAGCATAATCATGGGAATCACCCGTTTGACATTGTTTTCATCATTCATTTTCTATACCTCCAACTATATTTTTACCTATGTAGTATATCTAGTTGTATAGAATATACTTCTATTGTCAATGTTTGTCAACCATATATCTATTCCCCATGTCTTTTTCGTCAGAACAAACAAAAAAAGCCCATGTCTTTTGGGCTTTTTTCCTATAATCCTAATGATACCAATTCAGCAGTATATCCACTTCCTCATATGGGATGAAATGCTTTGTGAATACCAGCATTTCACCCTTCTGGTTATATATTTCCTCAAAAATCATCAGAAACAGGCGTTCCGGGCGGTAAAACTCCTCTTCCTCAATGCTCTGGCCTTCTGCCGTCACCTTCATCTCCATCCTCACCCGGTGGAAATGCTCATAGATATCACATTCCAGAAATCTCTGAACCTGTTCCTCCTTGTTTAAATCCAGTTCATAGCCATCCAGCACATCCGCCAGGATTGCGGAATAGGAATAGCCGATCATCACTCCCTGGAACCTGAACCTGCGCCTGGCCTCCAGTGAAACCGCCCCTTTCCGCTTAAAGATATGCTGTATATATTCATTGGCCGGCCTTAATTCCATGGAGAACTCCATCTGATCCGGCTGGCGTCTTAATACCTTCCTGACCGGACTGCCCGGCTTCTCCATCCCCACCTCAGCCTTCACGGTCTGCTTCCTGACGTAATTGCCCATACCATGCCTGGCTTCAATGATACCATCCTCCTTTAACAGGTTCAGGGATTTCCGAAGGGTCATCCTGCTCACATTCATCTGCAGCGCCAGTTCTTCCTCAGGCGGCAGCTTGCTTTCCTCAGGATAAAGCCCCTGCTGTATCAGTCCTAATATCTCATTATATATGATTACAAATTTGGGAAATGCTTTCTTATCACCTGGCACCTGTCCGCCTCCTTTTATCTCCAGCCGCTGCTATCATCATAATCAGGATTCAAAAGGGTACTTGAAAAATCCAAGCCCCCTGTGTATAATTGACCTAGAGGGAATCAAAAGACAGTCGTATGTCTGATGATTGCGCTTCGGATAACTGCATAATTTTTAGTTATGGGCTATCCTCTAGTTGCGATAGAGGATAGCTATTTTCTATTCTGATGATTATCTATGTAAGTCAATGCTGCTAATATAACCAGCACCAATGTCAACACCTCATGTGTATCCATATTACATTCCCTCCCGGATTTATTTCCGAAGGAAACCACCAGACTATCCTCTGTCCCCTATTTAATTATACAATCCTATCATAACACTCATAGAAACAATTTAATAGGGCTGAATTTGAACAGGGTACTTGAAAAATCCAAGCACCCTGTGTATAATTAACCTAGGAGTAATCAAGAGACGGTTGCATGTCTGATGATTGCGCTTCGGATATGGTGTAATTTTAAGTTACAGGCTATCCTCTACTGCGAATAGAGGATAGCTATTTTCTATTCTGATGATTATCTATGTAAGTCAATGCTGCTAATATAACCAGCACCAATGTCAACACCTCATGTGTATCCATACTACATTCCCTCCCGGATTTATTTCCGAAGGAAACCACCAGACTATCCTCTGTCCCCTATTTAATTATACACCCCTATTTTAACACTTATATCATAGTATTAATAGGGCTGGGCTAAAAACATAAGCCCAGCCTTTTTAACATGAAACTTTACCGCTGCCTGTCAGCCGTCTGCTGTAAAACCTTATTTCTCCTTTGCCTCGACCATCTTCTTGATATCAGCAATGAAATCCTCCAATACAGCAGCGCCTAAATCACCTTTATCCCTGCTTCTTACCGTGATAGCGCCCTCTGCCGCTTCCTTCTCACCCAGCACCAGCATATAAGGAACCTTTTCAAGCTGGGCCTGACGGATCTTATATCCAACCTTTTCATCCTTATGGTCTAACTCCGTGCGGATACCGGCTGCCTTCAGCTTCTCATAAACGCCCGTTGCATATTCCATGGACTTCTCAGAAACAGGAATGACCTTAACCTGTACAGGAGCCAGCCATACCGGGAACTTACCAGCAAAATGCTCAATCAGGATACCGATAAAACGCTCAATGGAGCCAAAGCATACGCGGTGGATCATAATCGGACGCTTCTTGGAACCGTCCTCCGCCGTGTACTCCAGGTCAAACCTCTGAGGCATCTGGAAATCCAGCTGGATGGTGCCGCACTGCCATGTCCTGCCCAGGGAATCCCTCAGGTGGAAGTCAATCTTAGGCCCGTAGAACGCGCCGTCGCCCTCGTTGACAATGTATTCCAGCCCCATATCATCCAGCGCCTTTTTAAGGCCGTTTGTAGCCATCTCCCAATCCTCGTCAGATCCCATGGAATCCTCCGGCCTTGTGGACAGTTCCACAAAATACTCAAATCCAAACTGGGTATATACTTCATTGATCAGCCTGGTAACACCCTTGATTTCATCCTCTATCTGGTCATCCCTCATAAAGATATGGGCATCGTCCTGTGTAAAGCAGCGCACACGCATCAGACCATGAAGCTGGCCGCTCTTCTCATGGCGGTGGACCAGACCCAGCTCGCCCACACGAAGGGGCAGGTCGCGGTAGGAATGAGGCTGGTTCTTATACACCAGCATGCCGCCCGGACAGTTCATGGGCTTAACCGCATAATCCTCCTCATCAATGACGGTTGTGTACATATTATCCTTATAGTGATCCCAGTGCCCGGAATTCTCCCACAGCTTACGGCTCAGTATAATGGGGGTGGAAACCTCCTGGTATCCTTCCCTCTGATGGATTTCACGCCAGTAGTCAATCAGCGTATTCTTAAGGGTCATACCCTTTGGCAGGAAGAACGGGAAACCAGGACCTTCCTCAGCAAACATGAACAGGCCCAGTTCCTTGCCCAGCTTCCTGTGGTCGCGCTTCTTAGCCTCCTCCATCATTGTAAGGTAATTCTCTAAATCCGTCTTATTGGAAAATGCAGTACCGTAAATCCTGGTAAGCATCTTATTCTTCTCGCTTCCTCTCCAGTAAGCGCCTGCAATACTGGTAAGCTTAAACGCCTTCACACCCTTTGTATACATGATATGGGGTCCTGCGCACAGGTCCACGAACTCGCCCTGCTGATAGAAGCTGATGGTTTCCTCGTCAGGCAGGTCCTGGATCAGCTCCACCTTATACGGCTCAGACTTTTCCTCCATGAACCTGACTGCCTCATCCCTGGGAAGCACAAATGGCTTAACCGGAAGATTTTCCTTTACAATCTTTGTCATCTCAGCTTCCAGCTTCTCCAGGTCTTCAGGCGTGAATCCGCCCTCCCTGTCAAAATCATAGTAAAACCCGTCATCAATGGCCGGTCCGATTGCCAGCTTTGTCTCCGGGTACAGCCTCTTCACTGCCTGTGCCAGCACGTGGGATGCTGTGTGGCGGATGGCCCTTAACTCATCCTCTGCTTCCTGTACGCTTCCGTCCGGTAAAATAATCTTCATGCTATTACTCCTTTCATCCTCTCTGGGGCGTGTTTGAAAATTCATTCCCCAGGAAATAATTCCGGCATCCTTTGTGGTTATCATGTTTTCTCTCAGTATATGTCCATCCGCCGGAATGGGTAAAGAAAAACCCCTGGACATATCCCTATGTCCAAGGGTGCATATACACGGTTCCACCTTGATTTTCACTCATTGGTCCCTTAACGCGGGATACGGTGTCATTTCCTCCCGGGAATCCGATTAATGCTTTGGGTTCCTGTTACCGTCATCCAACAGATGACCGGCATGGTATCCTTGACACGGCTCAGGACCGGTCTTCATCAATCTTCGGTATACAGCCCTTCCACCAAAGGGGCCGCTCTCTGGATACTTCCCATTGACTACTGATTCCTTCAACGCCATTAACTGCATTTCTGCTAGTTTTGATTATAGCATTTGGCCATGATTTGTCAAGGCTTAAATGATGATGCTCCGTCCTAAAATAAAACTCCCCCATCATTGTAGCCATTGTATCCGCCGGGTATGGTAAGATTGCCGGCGCATTGACCGGAGGAAAAGGGATTTTCCCCCAATGCTGACAAAAAACTTCCACGATGTCCATAAAAGTTATCCACCCATGCCGCATAATCAGCCTTCAAATTGTGGATAACATTTACTTTCCGCCTTATTTCTGTTAAAATATATCCTCAGGACCATATACAGATAGTGCCGGGCGGCACTAGATAAGACAAAAGAAGGTGAATACATGAAAATCGTTATTATTGACGGCCAGGGCGGCAAGATGGGAAGATCTGTAATTGAACAGCTGAAGAAACGTTTTCCTGAACTGGAGACATATGCAATCGGAACCAACAGTATTGCCACCTCCGCCATGTTGAAGGCAGGGGCAACCTATGGGGCAACTGGCGAGAATCCCGCCATTGTCAATGCCCAGGATGCGGATATCATCATAGGTCCCATCGGTATCGTCATGGCCAATTCCCTGCTGGGAGAAATCACTCCAGCTATGGCAGCCTCCATCGGTTCCAGCAAGGCATATAAGATACTTATCCCGGTGAACCGCTGTAACCATTACATCGTGGGATGCCAGAACAATACCTTATCCGATTATATAAGCATGGTATGCGATGAAGTAGGGAAGGAAGTGAAATCCATTTGAGGACCATAGAATTTAAAATGGAACGCCAGGGCCTTGTACAGGAAGGCGACAAGGTCAAAATCATTGAGCGGGAGGGAACCAGCAGCTACAGTTATATCATTGACCCCGCTGTAGCCATGTCCGGCTGCTTTCCTTCCAGGTACCGCATCAGATCCGAATATGGCATCATAAAGGAAATCCGTGAAAATTCCAGAGGATTTTATGTGATTGTGGATTTTGATGAGGATGAACCAACCTGATAGGATCTGCCAGCCAAAAGACAGTAAGGAGTAAGGAGGCATGTCAAATGAAGTTATATCTGATAGGAATCCCAGCTGCTGTAAGTGCCGCGTGTCTTTTAACCGGCGGATATCTGTATCACATTGCCCTGGATGCCAAAACAGACAAATCATCCCTGCTGAAACCTACACCAGACACCATACAGCCTGACAATCAGGTGCCCCAGCAGCACAGACAGATTCCCCTGCGGCACAATCAGATTCCCCAACGGCACAATCAGGTTCCTCAGCGGCACAGACAGATTCCCCAGCAGCACAATCAGGTTCCTCAGCGGCACAGACAGATTCCCCTGCGGCACAATCAGATTCCTCAGCGGCACAGGCAAGCCCCTGAAGCAGGCAGCCATCTAATCCGACAATACCAGGACAGATATCTGTATTCCTTTGATAATCTAAAACTCCATGCTTATTTGTGCATGAACACTAAAACAGGCAATCAAAGTCAGGCATCCCTCCAGGCCCGTACAGGCAGCCATTGGGTAATCCTGGTTCACGGATATGCAGATTCCGGCCTGTGGTTCCATGAAGAGGCCCTGGCCTTTTACCGTCAGGGCTTCCATCTGCTGCTGCCTGATGCCAGGGGCCATGGTCAAAGCCAAGGCGCCTACGTTGGCATGGGCTGGCATGACCGTCTGGATATCATAAGCTGGATCCACTGGATTATGGAAAAAGATTCCCAGGCAGAAATTATCCTATACGGTGTATCCATGGGTGCTGCCACCGTCATGATGGCTGCAGGAGAAAACCTGCCCTCCAATGTAAAAGCAGTCGTGGAAGACTGTGGATACACATCTGCATGGGATGTACTGAAATACCAGCTGAACGTACAGTTCCGCCTGCCGGCATTTCCGGCCCTTACCAGTGCAGGTCTGGTCAACTTCATAAAAAACAGATATAGGTTAAAAGACGCTGATGCCGTCAAATGTGTCTCCAGGGCAAAAGTCCCGATTCTCTTCATCCATGGCACAGAAGACAGGTTCGTCCCCTTTGAGATGTCCAGGACACTCTATGATGCCTGTAACAGCAAAAAGGAATACCTTGCAGTAGAAGGCGCCGCCCACGTAAAATCTGCCATGGTGGGCGGCCCAGCCTACTGGGATAAGGTATTCCAGTTCATCAATCAATATATCTCCTAACCAATCGGTACAATCCTGACCTCATCAGTGGATTCTGTTGCCGGCGGAATCGTAGGCACCGGAACCGTGACCTCCTGACCCGGTTTAACGGTTCCTGCCACAGTGCCACCCGGCATGGCCGGATTTCCAGCCTGGCTACCTGAATTTGTCCCCTGACTGCCCGGATTCCCCGCCTGGCTGCCTGGATTCGCCCCCTGACTGCCCGGATTCCCAACCTGATTACCTGGATTCGCAGCCTGGCTGCCTGGCGCCATGGTCTGTGCAGGTATCTCTCCTGGCAATGTCTCTATGGGTACGATTACCTCATCCCCTCCCTGGCTGCTCTCTTCTTCCTTTGACACATCTATAGCAGCCATATCAATCAGACTTCTGTCAGCCCCATTTAATTCAACCGCCTTACTCCAAAGCACACTTGTTATTCCGCTGCTTTTACTCCAATCACAATCATGCCACAGGCAGATGACCTTGCCGTCTTTAGCCATTACAATCTCCAGCATATCATTCCCCTCCACATGCTTACCGGTCCTGGCCGATGCATCATTTATCTTATAAATAGTCCCGTCCCGTGATATAACCGCCGCAACTCCATAAGATCCGCTCCAGATAGAGGGATGGTATTCCCCAAATATCTCGCCCTCATCTTCATAATAATACATATTCTGGATAACACCGGGAAAGGGTTCTGACAAAGCCTGTTTATTCTGTCCATCTAAATCCGTCCTAAATATCCTACTGTACCATTCGCCTCCACTCCCCTTATCCACATAACTGCTGTAATAAATCTGATTATCCACAATACAGTAACTTTGTACACCATAAGTTTCCCTGATAAGGACGGTATCATTGCTATCCTGTTTTGAATTAACAGTTGCCTTTGACCCGCTGCCGCTGAGATAATATGTCCTTCCATCAATGGTAAGCTGTCCATGCTTCACATATTTAATCTCACCGTCTTCCTCTATCCTATAAATCCGGTCACCCACAGCAACACTATTTCCACTGTCGGCCACAGCCGGATTCCCCAGTTCATCTACCAGATAGCAGCTGTCATCCTTAATTACAACTGAATACTTCCCTTCCCCGGCAGCTATCTCCACCCCGGATACGGCAGAATGGATCTGTCCTGCCTGTGCATAATAAATGGTATCATTGAACACCATATAACCGTCTACCTGCTCAGCAATCAATTCCTTTACATTACTTCCCGGCCTCATGCGGAACAGCTTATCACAAAGCCCTTTCTCGGCCTCTGAAAGGCGCGTCAGCTGGCTTTCCTTCACCTTAGGCAGATAATATACATAATCACCATAAGCCCGCATGGAATACCTTGTAGTCTTCTCAGGGGATGTTTCCCCTCCAAGGACCATGATTTTATTCTCCACGGTCTTCCTGTATAGGATTGTCCTAAACAGGCCTGTCCCTTCCTCATCTTTAAGAAAACACCAAAACGCATTGGTCCTTACCAGGCTGTCCAGGTTCTCCCCTGTACTCTCAGGAACATAATCCAAATCAGTCTCAATATTTTTCAGATACCCCTTGGTATCGTGGAGTGTATATATCTGCCCATCCTGTTTTAACTGCCCGGTAACCATGAACCCGTCCTCATTAAAATAATACAGGAATCCATCTATATCCTTCCACTGATCCTTAACAAAACTTTTTGCATCCAGATAATACATCCATCCCTGGTCTGTCTCATTCCATCCCACAGAAGGTTCCTCATCTGTATCGATGGTTATATCCATGGTTTCTTCCTCCCTGGAAAAATCCAGCTGCTTATAATCCGAACTGATTTTCCCAAACACGGAAATAACCACATAAATAGCTGCAACCATCACAAGTACAGCAATCAGGATAAGAAATACCATCTTTACGGGCGATTCTTTCTTTTTACGACGTCTGTTCATTTGCTTTTCCTTTGAACCTCTTTTTCTATAATAACTTATAGTATCAGACTTCCCTGGTTTTTACAATGGCGGAAATCTTACAATAAATAAAAAAAGCACCTATCCATAACAGATAATTAAAAATTAAAAGGCAGTATATTTAAGTCATTTAACGCCACTTGACATATTTGCAGGATTGGTATAATATAATAATACCAGGAAGTTTAGTACATATGTTGCACTAAACAAAGCCCCAAAGAGTACCAGTCTTTGGGGCTTCTTTTTGGCTAGCTGTCTTTACGGTTCCGGTCTAACCATTTGCATATGTAGTAACCAGCTACACTTGCCATGACCGAAACCAGGAAGTTTAATACATTAGACATGTTGCACACCCCCTTTCCGCTGCGCGGTATAGGGTAGACAGCAAATCTATTATACTATATTTGATCATATACTTACAGCATTAATTATGACATGATTAAAAGTAAATATTAATTACTCTTACCATATGATTTTACATCAGAAAGCACCAGCAGACCCGGAGACTTTAGGTTCCTGTCTCTGGTGCTTATTTATCAAAATAATATTTGTACTATTGACATTTAGAACAAATTATCCTAAATCTTTCCAAGGCAACTATTTTTACATCTGTCAGAAATACCCGAATATTCCTTAGATGGGTACATGCTGAATATGGTCTTAGCTTTGACCCGGTAAAGATAAAGGTTCCTAAAACTCCCAAAAGAATGTCCATGTGCTTTCTTCTGCTGAGATACAATATTTATTGGATTCCGCAAAATTCTCCGTCCTGTGGCTGACTACCAGAAATAAGGCTATAATCGCTTTAATGCTGGACTCTGGTATTAGGCAGAACGAGGTATGCACATTAGTAAAAAAGGGGCTGGATTTTGACCGTGGTGCGTTACAGGTCACCGGGAAGGTTTCCAAAGACCGTTTAGTCCCCTTGGGGTATATTTCCAAAATGTTGCTGGAAGATTATCTGTCCCAATTTCTGCATTGATAACTACAGGAGAACGGGAAATACTGGTGTCTACGATTTAAGCATTTTAATGGGTCATAAAAGCATTGAAACCACGAAAAGATATGAGCACTTTGCACATGAAATAATCGCCGTTCAAAACTGCAATTCCCACCTTGATAACATCTACCTGAAATAAATCTTTTGTGGATAAATCCCCCTAAAACAACGTATTTACGTACTTTTTGGCAATAAAAAAGCACCTATCCATAACAGATAAGTGCCTTAGTGCCCAGAGCCGGAATCGAACCAGCGACACGAGGATTTTCAGTCCTCTGCTCTACCAACTGAGCTATCTGGGCATCTGATGAGCGTGCCGGGGTTCGAACCCGGGACAACTTGATTAAAAGTCAAGTGCTCTACCAACTGAGCTACACACCCAAGATTTAAGTTTTTACATTAAAAATTGCGGGGGCAGGATTTGAACCTACGACCTTCGGGTTATGAGCCCGACGAGCTTCCAGACTGCTCCACCCCGCGCTAATATATAATTATAAATGTTTTAAAATGCTTTGTCAATAAACATTTTAATGGGCGAAGGTGGATTCGAACCACCGAAGGCATTGCCAGCAGATTTACAGTCTGTCCCCTTTGGCCACTCGGGAATTCGCCCTTATTAAATTAGTATATACACTTTTTTAAGAAAAATACTTGAGTGGGGCCTACAGGGCTCGAACCTGTGACCCTCTGCTTGTAAGGCAGATGCTCTCCCAGCTGAGCTAAGACCCCAATAGGTATTTTCTTCAGCGTGTATATGAAAGAAAAACGACCCGGAACGGGTTCGAACCGTCGACCTCCGCCGTGACAGGGCGGCGCTCTAACCAGCTGAGCCACCGGGCCATTAAAGGCAT
>DS990264.1:0-35361 GCA_000155435.1 Clostridiales bacterium 1_7_47FAA
AGTAAAAGCATTATGCGAAACGGGCGGGGAGTATGAAGATGTGGCTGAAGAGTTCCGCCGGCTCGCCAGCTATACAATTTCAGAAAGGTTAAATGCTTTATACCGCACGATTGAGCGTCCAAATGGGGAGTTGATGGAACATCAGCTGAAGATGCTGAATGTACTTTTCCGGATATTCTCACAAAATTTCAGATGTGTGTCCAGTTATATACCGAAGCTTTACTATGGAAATATAAGGATTTTCTGTTGTGAGATTTTAGGAAGCCACTTTTATCCGGGATTTTTTGAGGAAGATTTTGAAACATGGAAACCATATATCAAGGGGAATTTAAAATATAATACAATTGCAGGACAACATTTTGATTGTATTATTGGTGATAATCTGGAAAAGAATATTTCTAAGATTTTAGATTTTAACTATTAACGATTGCCAAAGGGTGCCCATCACCGTATGGACACCCTGGAAAAGGGGCGGAATATGAAGAAAGTCGGGATATTAGGCGGAACTGGTGAAATAGGAAAAAGAGTTGTTAAACTGTTGGAGAATCAATATGAGTTGCTAGTTTCCTATCATTCGGTAAAACCATCAGTTACTGCCCATAACCAATATATCCAATTAGATGTAGATATATCTGATGACTTAGAAAGCTTTTGCAGTCAGTGCAGTATTATCGTAAATTGTGCAGGAGCCTCCTTTGTCAATGGAGAAAAGATTGCAAGAGCAGCGGCTAAATATCACATACCTGTTGTGGACCCTTCTGGTGAGGCATTTTTAGAAGACAGAATAGCAGATATAGAGAACGAATCGGTTTATGTGCTTTCCAGTGGCTTCTTCCCAGGAATGACTGGCCTGTTGATGAAATATTTATGTGAGAGCTTAAAGTCAGTAGATTGTATTATGGGGTTGAGCATCACGAATGAAATTCCGAGCAGATCGGCAATCAAAGATTTTATTTTGACAAATACAGCCGGATTTGGAACTGCATTAAACTATTATGAAAATGGTGAATTAAAAAGGGATGAAACACCAATCTACAGGATTGTAGAAAATAAGGAGTATACATTGCAGAACTACTATACGATAGAATTGCAACGGATTACTCAAAAATATAAACCTGAGAGGGCAAACTGGTATTACGCCTCTTTTGGAGAAGAAATCACGAAGTTAATGCAGGAAGCAGTTATCAAATATGGTTTAAAGCAAGGCGATGAGGCACTGCAGCAAAGTATTGATTCTATTATCAAGCTATTTGAAATGACTGGTGGCTCAACAGCAGCATATAACTATATACATATTGAAGTAACAGGTTCAGATAATAATCAGGGTCACATAAGAACTGCGGACGTACATAGTTCATACAGTAGTGATATCAGTTCAATTATAGCCGCTTATACGGTTAAGGCCCTGGTTGAAAAACAACCGGACTTCGGAATTCATTATGCTATGGATATCGTGGATTTAGAAACTGTAATACATGATTTACCACAATTAAATATCGACCTGGTTTTGACCGATAAAATATTGGAGAAAGAGGAAACCTATGAAGAAGGATCAATCTAAGATTCATCTGCTTGGTAATAAAAACGGTAAAAGAATACTTCTCATACATGGGATGGGATTCAATTGGAAGAACTGTTTTGATAAGGTTCTTCATATATTGGGGAAAGATTATTATTTTATAATTCCGGAGTTGCCAGGCCATAGTGCTTCGTCCAGTGGTGCGGTTACTTCTGTCATTCTTAGTGCCGACTATATCAGTACTGCATTGCTGAAAAAGGGAATTAATTATGTTGATACAGTTTATGGCATTTCTTTGGGAGCAAGTATTGCACTTGAACTTGCACTCAAAGGTGATATAAGAATAAAAAAACTGATACTGGACGGCGGACAATATGAATCTATGGGTAATATGAAATACATATACAGCCTTATTATGGCGTGGCAGATGAAGCGGGTTTTGCATGGAAAGCACATGATGAAGTATATGCAAAAACAAATGGGGTATTTACATAACAATGATGTCCAGGTTCTTCAGCCAATGGGGGAGGCCGGTATAATCTTTGGAACATTATTACAGACAGCTCTTGCAGCTTACAAGTATGATATCCGGAGCAGGAAAGAGAAAATATCAATGGAAGTGGTGATTATGTATGGAGGCAATGAAACATATGCCCCCAATTCTGTTGGTTTAATAAGAAGAGTCAGTATTTATCCTCTTAAAGTCCGTGCCTGTGAGAAAATGGGACACGCGGAGGCTCTGAGCAGGAAACCGCAGATAATCTGCAATATGATAGAAGCATAATGGAGGATTAAAACCATGCCGGAAAAACAGGAAGTGCAGGAATGGTACGGCCGGAACGCCAGGGTTATGCACAGTGACAGTGATTGCTTAATAGAACGGTACGAATGCCAGGGAAAGGGTTTGATTGTTACATATAAAGTATTTGAGGGAATGGAAATGGTATTCATGGAGTTTAATTCCGAAGATGCTTTTATTCCAGTAACCCCATACAGCGAGATTCTGGAGATTACCTGTTGCCGCAGGGGGAGAGTTGTCTGTGAATTTGCAAATAATATATGTGCCCATCTGTCGGAGGACCATTTCTGGATTGGCAGCGGGGAGCATCTGCCAGCTTCCTATTATTTCCCCTTCGGTTACTTTGATGCCGTTACTCTGGTGATTGACGAGAAAAAAATGAGTTTGTCCACGAAAAAGATTATGGCGGATTTTTCCATAGACATTAAGGCGATTGAGGAAAAATTATCATTGAACACTGCATGGTATATCAGCAATATTCCTTCTAAATTACAGCGATTGTTTGATGAAGTCTATGAGGCAAAAGGGAAAGAGAGCACTTGCTACTTTGCAATTAAAACGTTGGAACTTCTTTTCTATTTGCAAAATATTGAACGAAATGACGCTGAGAAGGAACAGTATTATCCCAAAGACCAGATCGAGGCAGTCAAAGAAATCTGGAACTACATGATTACTCATTTAGACGAGGAGCGTTCACTTAAACAATTGGTGAAAGAAAAAAATATGGGGACTACCATGTTTCAAACAATATTTAATCACGTTTATGGAGATTCCCCATATGCATTTTTGAAGAAATACAAAATGGGGATTGCGAAAAAGCTGATTTTAGATGGTGAAATGAAAATTGGTGAAATTGCCTTTTCATTGGGGTATTCCAATGCAAGTAAGTTTTCTGTTGCATTTAAAGATGTCTATGGTATTTTGCCAAAAGATTATAGAAAGCTGAGAAGCTAATAAGAATATGGAGAATAAAAATGGGAAAAGAAATAGAAATGCAGCATGTGACATTTTCATATCAGCATAAAATTCCCCAGCTTACTGATATCAATTTAAATATTAAGGCAGGGGAAACGGTGGTTATAACCGGTCCGTCAGGCAGTGGGAAAAGTTCGCTGACCCGAGTTATTAATGGACTGATTCCTTATTTTTATGAGGGCGATTTAAAAGGGACCGTCAATGTAGAGAAACAGCCCCTTTCCAGTTATCCATCCTGGGAGAGGGGGAAGATTATAGGCAATGTGTTTCAGGATCCACGGAGCCAATTTTTTGCCAATGAGGTGGCAGGGGAGATTGCGTTCGGATGTGAGAATTACGGGTATTCGCACGAAGAAATTGTGGCCCATGTCCAAGCTTCAGCCGATAGTATGGGCATAAATAATATATTAAATTATAATATTCGGAACCTTTCCTATGGAATGAGACAGAAGGTGGCGATTGCTTCTGCCGAAGCAATCGAGCCTGAAATTTATGTTATGGATGAACCCTCCGCAAATTTAGATACGGATTCAACAGAGAGATTGGGTAATACAATAAGGAAACTGAAGGAAAAGGGAAAAACAATTCTGATTGCGGAACATAGACTTTATTACTTGATGCCAATTGCAGACAGGTTTCTGTATATAAAAGATGGCCGCGTTATGCATGAATTTACGCAGGCTGAAATCAGGCAGCTGGCCGCGGAAGAAATCCGTAAGCTGGGTTTAAGAAACCCTGACCTGCATACGGTGACTTGTTCTCATATGCCATTTGAAAATAACAGCGATGTGATTTTAGAAGTAAAAGATTTATGTAAAACGTTTGGCAAATTAGTGGTTGCAGACCATATCAGCTTTTCCTGCAGGAGAGGAGAATCTATCGCTATCATAGGTTCCAATGGGATGGGGAAAAGTACAATGGGAAAAATGCTCTCCGGATTATTAAAAGAAGATTCCGGCCGTGTTACTCTGTTTGGAAATAAAAGCAACATAAAAAAGAGGAGGGGAACGGTCTGGTATATTCCCCAGGATCTCGACAGCCAGTTGTTTGGTGAGGATCTGATAGACGAACTGATACTGGGCAGTAAAGAATCACCGGAAATAAGGGAAAAGGCTGGGCAGATATTAACTGAACTGGATTTGTATGAGTTTAGAGAACAACACCCGTCCACTTTGTCAGGGGGGCAAAAACAGAGGCTCGCATTGGCGGTGGCGTTGATGCATGAAGCCCCCATTATTATCTTAGATGAACCAACCAGCGGCCTTGACGGGGTAAATATGAGAAAGGTAAGCCATGTTATTCAGGAACTTGCTGGGAGAGGACGTACAATTCTGGTGATTACCCATGATGCAGAATGTGTGCTGTCTTGCTGCCAGAGAGCAATCAGGTTGGAAGAGGGGAAGGTGACAGACGATTTTGTGATAAATTCTGCCGATTATCTACTGGAGAAAATGGGGTATTGAGCTATCTGTAAGAGGATAAAGTTGTTGAAATTTCGGGCTATTTTCGGGAAGTTATTTTGAAATGGAGTAGAGAACCGCGGATTTTTTCGTTATAATACACTACAGTTAGTAAAATCTAACTATAGTGCAAATATTATGGAATTGGAGGAGCAACAATGAAACAGGAAAAGAACAAGGAGGAAAAAAGGAAAACAGGAATGGCACGTTGCCTGGAGCTGGCATCAGAACACAAAGGGTTAGTGATTATTTCAGGAATTCTGTCTGCATTGGCGGCAGTATGTTCGTTTATACCTTATCTGTCAATCTATTTTGTTATCAGGGAACTGATTTTGGTGTTTCCGGATATGCCTGCAGCAGATATGCCTGCCATTTTGATGTGCGGCTGGTTTGCCCTGGCCGGCATTGCTGGAAATGTGGTACTTTATTTCTGTGCTCTGATGTGTTCCCATCTGGCAGCCTTTGGAACATTGTATGAACTGAAATTAAACTTTGCGGATCATATCACTGCAATCCCGTTAGGATATCACCTGACCATTGGAAGCGGCCGTATGAGGAAAATTATGGACGAGAATATAGAAAGTATCGAAAAATTTATCGCCCATCAATTCCCGGATTTTGTTGCATCTCTTGTGGCTCCGCTTATTTTAGTCATAATTCTTTTGGCTGTTGACTGGCGTTATGGTGTTGTCTCTCTTCTTGGAATTGTGCTGGCCTTTGCCATTCAATTTTCAGGATTCAATGGGGCGGCCAAAGAGAAGATGCACCGTTTTCAGTCTGCCCAGGAAGATATGAATAATGCATCTGTGGAATATGTGCGAGGGATGCCTGAAATCAAAGCCTTTAATCAGACGGCAGATTCATTTAAAAGATTAAGCAGATCCATAACTGATTACACCTCCTTCATATTGGAATATGCCATGGGGTGGAGGAATTGCATGCCGGCGTTTACAGCGATTATCCACAGCATCTATTTGTTGCTGATTCCTGTAGGTATATTGATTGGAAGAAATGTGACAGATTACAGAAACTACTCCCTAACCTTTATCTTTTATTTGATTTTAGTGCCGGCCATATCTGGCATCTTAAATAAGATCATGTTCATTTCGGAGTCATTTACCCAGATTGACGGCAATGTGGAGCGTATGGAAGAAATTTTACATATACCTGTTTTGCCGGATTACAGAGGCGGCGTCAAGGAGCAGGGGAAGGATATTGTCTTTGATCATGTGAGTTTTTCTTATGAAGCTGAAGCAGATGTGGTTGTTAAGGCGCTGGATAACGTATCGTTTCATGCCAGACAGGGAGAGGTGACAGCAATCGTTGGCCCGTCAGGAGGAGGAAAGAGCACCATTGCTAATTTGATTTCCCGTTTTTGGGACGTGACAGAGGGAAATATTCAAATTGGAGGAGTAGATATCCGTGAAATTCCCCTTGCGGAACTGATGAAGCAGGTTGGTTTTGTATTTCAGGACACATTTCTTTTTAAACAAAGTGTTTTGGATAATATTCGGATGGGAAATCCTGATGCAACAGAAGAGCAGGTTATAGAGGCTGCAAAGGCGGCCCAGTGTCACGAATTCATCGAAAAATTGCCGAATGGGTATCATACGGTAATTGGTTCTTCAGGAATCCGCTTGTCTGGCGGGGAACGGCAGAGGATTGCCATTGCCAGGGCCATAATTAAGGATTCCCCCATCATAGTACTGGATGAGGCAACTGCATTTAGCGATCCGGAAAATGAATATTTAATACAGAAAGCTTTTGAGAAATTGATTAAAGACAAAACAGTGGTTATGATTGCCCACCGACTTTCCACGATTCGTAACGCCGACCAGATTCTTGTTATAGAGCAGGGACATCTCATTGAACAGGGAATCCATGATGGATTAATAGCAAATGGCGAAAAATACACGCAGATGTGGAACAGTTATGTAGAATCAGTCAATTGGAAAATCCATACAGGGAAGGCGGTGTAACGAAATGAAATTTTTACAAGAACGACTGTTATTATCTGATAAAGGATATTCAGACCTTAAAAAAGCGATTTTTGCCTGCACATTGACAAACCTGTCCATTATGCTTTCATCTGCGATTCCAATTCTGTTGTTCGGCCAGCTTTTAAAGCCCTTTATGGGGCAGGAGATATCCTGGTCAACTATGTGGGTACTATTGGTGATCGGAGTGCTTGCTACAATCCTGGTCTTTATCGCTGCCAAGAATGATTATAAAAAAACTTACCTTGCGTCATATAAGGAAGCAAGCAACACGCGGTTACGGATTGCTGAACATTTAAGAAGGCTTCCTATGAGCTTTTTTAACACAAAAGACTTGTCAGATATAACTACAAATATGATGGCTGATTGTGCCAGCATGGAATCCATGCTTAGCAGTACGATTCCTCCGCTCATAGCAAATATTATATCGGTTACACTTACATGCGTATGTCTGGCCTTTTTTGACTGGCGCATGGCATTAGCAATATTTTGTACCATGCCTGTCTGCTTCTTTATAATATGGTGCGGCCGTAAACTGCAATTACACCTGTTTGACCAGCAGGTGGGGGTGAAACTGGCGGCGTCCAGTCAGATTCAGGAGTATTTGGAGGGAATCAAGATTATCAAATCCTGTGGCTTGAGCGGAGAACGTTTTCAGACACTGAATAAGGCTCTCCTGGCAATGAAAAAGACGGCAATTAAAGTGGAATTGGCTTCAGGTATTCTTGTGCAATGTGCGAGCCTGATTTTACAGGCAAGCCTGGGAATCACTATATTTATCGGTACAGTCCTGATTACAGGTGGACAGATTGAATTATACCCCCTCCTGGTTTTATTGATGTTTTCTACACAAATTTATGGACCGATATTATCTATCCTATCACAGCTTACCAGTTTGTTCCATCTGGGAACGGTTACAAAGCGGATGCGTATACTGCTGACAACACCGGCAATGGAGGGAGAAGAACAGGACATTAAGGATTATGATATCGAGTTAAATCAGGTTACATTTGCCTATGGAAAAGAAGATGTAGTAAAAAATGTTTCGGCAAAAATAAATACAGGTAGCATTACTGCCCTAGTTGGACCGTCCGGAAGCGGAAAGAGTACCCTGGCAAAACTCATTGCCCGCTTTTGGGATGTAGATAAAGGTACTGTGACAATCGGCGGTAAGGACCTGAAACAAATTGAACCAGAATATTTAATGCGTAGCATGTCATTTGTTTTTCAGGATGTGACCTTATTTAATGACACGGTATTTAATAATATTAGAATTGGAAATATGAATGCCAGTGATGAGCAGGTTGTATCGGCTGCAAAAGCAGCTCATTGTGATGAGTTTATCAGACGGCTGCCGGAGGGGTATGACACGATCCTTGGTGAAAATGGCAGTACCTTGTCAGGCGGAGAGAGGCAGCGTATTTCCATTGCCCGCGCACTATTAAAAAATGCTCCCATTATTCTGCTGGACGAGGCAACCGCTTCCCTTGACCCGGAGAACGAGGTATTGATTCAACAGGCCATTGCCAGACTTGTAGAAGGGAAAACAGTTATAATGATTGCCCATCGTCTGCGGACAGTAGTAGATGCCGACCAAATCCTGGTATTGAACGAGGGGGAACTGATGGAACAGGGGACACACAAAGAGCTTCTTGAACAAAAAGGACTGTACAGCAAATTATTCTACATACAGCAGGAAAGTCTTGGCTGGTCAGTCTAAGGTGTTACTTAAAATATGGACAGTTAAAAAGATAAGGAAGTGATTCTATGTTAAATAAAAATGATACTCGGTCTATGTTGCTTCATGACAGCCCGCAAAGTTTAGTATTAAAACTTAGCGTACCTGCGATTATCGGCATGGTGGTTGTTGGGCTTTACAATTTTATGGATGGAGTTTATGTCGGACAAATGGTAGGAGATAACGCTATGGCAGCGGTTTCTGTGTCCTATCCATTTACGCTTGCCAATAGTGGGATTTCCACGCTCATCGGTATCGGCTCCGCTTCAATCCTATCCAGGGCGATTGGAAAAAGGGATCAGTCTACAATTGACAAGATAATGGGAAATCTGATCGCCATGAATTTGATTTTTTCTCTTATCATCATGGCGATAGGCATGATTTTTACGAAACAGATTTTAATGCTTTCTGGTGCAAGCGGAGAAATTCTGGAGCTGGCACTCCGGTATTTACGCATCATCTTTGCAGGCAGTCTGTTTGTCAATTTTGCACAGTCCTCAAATATGATTATGCGTGGTGAGGGATTGTTGAAACAGGCAATGCTCTTTAGCGCCGGTTCCGCTATCATGAATATTATACTTGACCCGATTTTCATTTTACTTCTAAAACCTTATGGCATGGGAATTGATGGAGTTGCATATGCAACAGTGGCTTCGCAGGTTGCGTATGCAATGGCTTCTCTTTGGTATTTTAAGCGAAGGAGTAAGACTGTGAGAATCAATGCAATTCGCATTGAAAGAACGCTTTTCTCGGAAATCATCGGAGTAGGTTTTTCTGCGATGCTGATGCAGGTGATGATGCTGGTCCAGCAAACCGCACTTTATAATCTTGCGGCGCAGCATGGAGGAGATACATGGCAGATTATACTCGGCGCAACATACCGGGTAGTGTCTTTTGCATTTATTCCTTTATGGGGGCTTTCCCAGGGATATCAGCCGGCGGTCGGAACCAATTATGGTGCAAAACAATACGACCGGGTAAAGCACATCACGAAAGTGTTTGCAATCACAGCAACTTTATTAGCGCTTATTTTCTATTTGCCGATTATGTTAGTACCGAATACAATTCTCTCTATGTTTATTACAACGCCGTCCGTAGTGGAACTGGGAGTAGGGGATTTCCGTCTGTTCTTCCTGTCATATATTTTATTAGGAGTCTGGATTGTGGTTCTGACCCTGATGCAGTCTCTCGGAAGAGCTACAAAAGCGAGTGTTCTGGTTATTTTACGCCAGATAGCCATTTACATACCAGCAGCCATCATCATGCCTTATATTGCCGGATTTGGTGTACATGGCGTATTTGCTGCTCCGTTTATTACGGATGTGATAGTATTTATTGTTGCGGTTGGTATGATGATAAATGAGTTTAGAAGAATGGATGCGTTAAAAGCTTCAGGGAAGTAAGAAATCTGTTTTTCTAAACAGTATCGAAACACAGGAGGTGATGCAGCGCTGAAACTTCATGAATCAGGAGAGAATTATCTGGAAGCGGTGTTAATTCTGCAAAAGCAAAAAGGTATGGTACGTTCGGTTGATCTCGCCCGGCACATGGGGTATGCCAAACCCAGCATCAGCCATGCAGTGACGGTTCTACGTAATGGCGGTTATTTGACAACGGACACTGACGGCTATCTTCATTTAACCGTTGCGGGCCGTGAAATAGCTGAAACAATATTTGAGCGTCACCAATTCTTTACGAATCAGCTTATTGATGCCGGAATCGACCCTGCCATTGCGGAAGAAGAGGCTTGCCGGCTGGAACATGCAATCAGTGATGAGACATTCCAGAAACTAAAAAGACATCTGTTAAGAAAAGAGGAAGATGAAAACACACATTGATTAGAGGTGAACAGAACGTATGATACACCAGGTTTATTCCATAGCAGAAGAAATTAAAAGGCTGCGCGAGGAAAGAGATATGACACAGGAAGAATTAGCTGAGTCAGCTGAAATTTCGTTAAGCCACTTAAGCAAAGTGGAGAGTGGTTCCAGAATGATTGGTATGAAAACATATAGCAAAATTTTGTACGCGTTAAATGCAGTCCCCATTATGATAACGGAAACAGAAAAGAGCGAAATACATTCCGATTTAGTGTTGCGTCTATTATCAATATTAAAAGAATGCTCGGAAGTGGAGGTGGAATTTTTATTGAATACTGTAGAAACAATAAAAAACAATATGGATATCATAAGAAACCACGAAAAGAGTAGTGCTGGGAATCATAAGAGAAATACACATCATAATTATCCAGCATATGAAGCCAGAAGAACTGTTTAAATTACAAGTTGATGGGGCTGTTGCAAAATAGTTGAGAAATCAGTTATGGAACCGCAGCTCTCCTTATTCATGCATAAAAGAAGAAAAACGGTCTCCGTACGCTTTCATATGTTAAAATATAAACTAGATTCGATGCTGGCTCTATGCTGGGACAGTGTGGACTGGTTTTGTAATTTTATTTCCGTATCAACATATCATTACCATGAACTAGTAAAACATAGAAAAAGTCACATGAAACGTGAAAATATTTACGTAATACAAACCATGGAGGGGCTGCTAACCACTAATCAAAATGAAATTGTAAAATAAGAGAAGTATGCAGGAATATCCCTGATTGACACTACAAGGTTAATCAGGGATATTTATATTTTAGTTTATGACTATCATTTTAATCGTGTATAAAAGTTTTTCGTCAAGCAATACAACAGCCGTATTTTTCAGCATGGCTCTTCCAATAGAAATACGGTGCTTTTCACCACCGGATAAAGTAGAACCACCCTCACCAATCATAGTATGAAAGCCTTGGGGCTGCTCCATAATGAAATTATAGCAGTTTGCCAATTTTGCTGCCTGTTCAATTTCTTCATGAGTGGCATTTTTTTCCATAGCGTATATTGTTTGCAATCGTATCCTGAAATAAATAAACCTCCTGAAATACCACAGAAATTTTCTTCATCAATTTTTCGGGGTCAATGGACTGTCAGTCAATGGATAAAAAGAGAAAATCATCGTAGAATAGGTTCATACACATCAAATGATTTAGTTATGTATAACTGATGTGGTTACTGAATTGGATAATTCAGGTTTGTACCTTGACAATAGAATATCAGCATGGTAGATGCATTCTAACTTTATTATGACATAAATGACATGTTGGAATTCATCTTTTGAGATACTAAACATTTGGGACATGCTTAAAAGCATGAAGAAGAGCAATGAGCTGCGCCACGATATACCTGCCTTGAATATAACTACAAGGTAAATGTCAGGAATCGTAATAGAAGAAGTAAAGGTATGAGCGGCACTTTTTCTTGGACCATATAACCAGCGGTCTAAAACCCAGAATGATAATGATACCTCCGTAATAATAGAATCACGGTCCAGGTAGCGCTGGAGGCATGAACAGTGAGTAAGGGTGCTGTAAAGTGTCAGGAAGGTTGTGGTTATACCTAATCTACATGTTCCCATGGTACAAGGGGTGAGATAATATTCAGCCGCACCAGTTTATGGTGCGGTGTACCATTAAAAAAATAGAACTAATCAGCAATAGAACTTGCTTATTAGCTGTGCTTTTTTAAGAATATTATTATATTTTTTTTGGTTCTTACTTGACACAGGCAGGCAAGTCGACCTTGATGAATATTATCGGAGGTGTGTTTGCGCCAACAGAAGGAAAACTGTATTTTGAAGGAAAGGAGGTCCATCCCAGGAATCCCAGGGAGTCCCAGGACATCGGAATTGGATTCGTGCATCAGGAGCTGAGCCTCTGTCCCCACCTGACGGCTGCGGAAAATATCTATATAGGCAGGCAGCCGGTTAAGGCAGGCGGCAGGATTGATTTTTCAAAGATGTGGGAGGACGCGGATGAAGTGCTGGGGCGTTTCGGGGCTAATTTCAGTTCCAGGACGCTGGTATCCAACCTGACGGTCAGTGAACAGCAGCTGGTGGAGATTGCCAAATCCGTGTCCCAGAACTGCAAATTCCTGATTCTAGACGAACCCACCTCATCCCTAACGGATAAGGAGACAAATAAATTGTTTGAGGTGGTAAGGAACCTAAAGCGCCAGGGCATGTCAATCCTGTTCATATCCCACCGGATGCCGGAAATCTTTGCCATATGTGACAGGGTTACTATTTTCAAAGACGGCACTTATGTGTGTTCCATGGATACAGAGGGGATTACCGGTGAGGATATCATAAAGGCCATGGTGGGACGTGAGCTTGGTAATCTGTATCCGCCTAAGAGCAGCCACATTGACAGTGCGGATGAGGTGCTTAAAGTGGAAGGACTGGGCGGACAGGGATTCAAGGACATAAGCTTCAGCCTGAAACGTGGGGAGATACTGGGATTTGCAGGGCTGGTGGGTGCCGGAAGAAGTGAAATCATGAGGGCCCTTTGTGCAATTGACCCGAAAACAGAGGGAACCATATATCTGGAAGGGAAGAAACAGGACTTCAGACAGTACCGGGATGCCGTTGATAAGGGAATCTGTTATCTGACAGAGGACAGGAAGTCCCAGGGACTGTTCCTGGAAATGTCCATACGGGACAATATGGTAAGCGCAAACCTGGATGCCGTGTCAAAAGGACCTCTGATTGACGACTCCCTTCAGGACCAGCTTTCCGATAAATATGTAAAGCAGCTGTCCATTAAGATTCCCGGCATTGAATATCCCATAAGCAGCCTGTCGGGAGGAAATCAGCAGAAATGCCTGATTGGGAAATGGCTTTCCATCCATCCCAAGCTGATTATCATGGACGAACCCACCAGAGGGATAGACGTGGGTGCCAAATCGGAAATCCATAGTCTGCTGCGGCGGCTGGCAGAGGAAGGAATCGGGGTAATCATAGTTTCAAGTGAACTGCCGGAGGTAATCGGGGTCAGCGACCGGGTGGTTGTCATTCATGAAGGCCGCATGTCGGGGATTATCGAAAAAGATGAGGTATCAGAGGAAAATATCATGCTATTGGCTTCCGGTGAGGCCCTGTAGCAGCTTATGGAGGATGGAAAGATGAAGAAAGACAATTGGATTAAGAAGTTTTTTGCCCAGAGGGAAATGGGGGTCCTGGCAATCCTGATTATAGCGGTCATCATTGTCCAGATGATTCAGCCTAAATTCCTGAATACTGCCAATCTGCGCAGCATTGCCATCAGTGTGGCAACCGACGGCCTGCTGTCCATCGGTCTGTGCCTGGCGCTGATTCTTGGAGGGATTGAGTTAAGCGTGGGCGGTGTGGCAGCGATGACCTGCGTGATTACCGGATTCCTGTGCCTGAACGGCACGAATATATGGATTGCGGCCCTTGCGGCCCTGGCAGCCGGTATATTTGTAGGACTTTTTAATGGATTCATGATTAGTAAGGTGGGACTGCCGCCGTTCATTGTTACCCTGGGTATGATGAACCTGTCAAGAGGGGTGGCATACATATTGACCGAAGGTTCCCCCCTGTCCTTATCCGGGTATCTGCCGGACAGCTTCCGTTTCCTGGCCACAGGAAAAATCGGCGGTATTCCGATGATTTTCATTATTTTTGTAATCATAGCAGCAATAGCAGGTTTCCTGACAAAACGTTCCAAAGTATGCAGGGATATATTCTATGTGGGAAGTAATGAAAAGGCTGCCCAGTTATCCGCAATCAATGTGGATAAGGTGAAAATCAGCGTTTATGTAGTGATTGCAATGCTGTCTACCCTGGCAGGAATCCTGAGCCTGGGACGCTTCAACATGGCCACGCCGGAATTGAGCGTGGGCGCTGAGACAACCGCTATTTCAGCAGCCGTTATCGGAGGAACTTCCATGTCAGGCGGTGTCGGCTCCATATTCGGCACATTCCTGGGCATTGTATTGTTGAAGGTAGTCAATTCCGCCCTGGTCATGCTGAATGTATCCGTGTATTGGCAGGATTTTGTACAGGGATTGATCCTGGTGGTTGCAGTAACCATAGACTATATGTCCCACCGGAAAAAGGGCGGCATAAGCGTTCTGGAACGGTATCTGGGAATCATGAAAAAAGATGGCGCGGGTAAGGCGGCTTAATGTATGGATGGATTACAGGTGCGATGGCCACGCACTTGAATAATAGAGAAGGCAGACAAAATCAGTAAAGAAAAATGGAGGATTTGCAATGAAGAAGAGGAATGTGTTGGCAGTGCTGCTGGCCGCTGTCATGGCAGCAGGTATGGGACTCACGGGATGCGGCAGTGCGCCATCTGGTACGGCGGGGACAGATCCATCCCAGGAAAGTACGGGGGAAAGCCGGGCAGTGACCAGTTCGCCGGATGATGAATATTATATGGTCAGCTTTCTTTCAGGTATTGATTACTGGAAGACATGTTACAGGGGAATGGAGGATGCGGCATCGCTGCTGGGGGTGACCGCCAAGTATACAGGGCAGACGGATTCCGATGTTGCAGGTGAGGTGGCGGTGCTTGAGCAGGTTATTGCTATGAAACCCAAGGGGATTACCATTACATGTGTGAATTCCACCGCATTTAAGGATACCATTGATTCTGCAATTGAAGAGGGAATCTCCGTTGTATGCTTTGATTCTGATTCCCCCACATCCAACCGCTCTACGTATCTTTCCACGGGAAATGAGGATGCGGGCAGGGCCGCTGCCGAGTACCTGGTCCCGCTGTGCGCAAATAAGGGAAAGATTGCAGTGTTATATACGGTTGGACAGGAAAATACAGAATCACGCTTAAAGGGTTTTAAGGCTTGGTGTGAGGAAAATGCCCCGGACGTGGAACTGATATTGGTAAATGATGCAGGTGACACCACCACGGCTACCGATAACATGGCGGCAGCCCTTCAGGCGAATCCTGACATGGCAGGTGTGTTCTGTGCAGACGGAACCGCAGGCGGTGCAGGCCCGGTCGCGGTTGAGGAAAGCGGGCTGGAGGGAATCCATACGCTGGCCTTTGATGTGGATAAGACGGTCCTGGATAAGGTAAAGGACGGATCCATTGACGGTACCGTTGCCCAGGGGCAGTACAATATGGGATATTGGTCCATGATGATGATGTATGCAGAGGCAAATGGGGTATCCACCGCAGACCTTCCGGGATATGTGGACACAGGTGTCACCATTGTTACCAAGGATACGGTTGACCAGTATTATGTGAAGGATAACAAGGGCGGGCAGTTTACACCGGACCAGCTGAAGGGAGATCCTTCGGATGAATATTATATGGTAAGCTTCCTTTCCGGAATTGATTATTGGAAAACATGTTTCTCCGGAATGGAGGATGCTGCCGGATTCCTGGGAGTGACTGCCAAGTATACAGGACAGACAGATTCTGATGTTGCAGGCGAGGTAGCTGTCCTTGAGCAGGTAATCGCAATGAAGCCCAAGGGGATTACCATTACCTGTGTCAACTCCACTGCATTTAAGGATACCATTGATTCTGCGATAGAGCAGGGGATTTCTGTTGTATGCTTTGACTCTGATTCACCAAGCTCAGAGCGTTCCGCGTACCTGTCCACCGGTAACGAGGATGCAGGTAAGGCGGCAGCTGAATATCTGGTCCCACTGTGCGGTAATAAGGGGAAAATTGCCGTTCTGTATACAGTTGGACAGGAAAATACCGAATCACGTTTAAGGGGCTTCCAGGCCTGGTGTGAGGAGAATGCTCCTGATGTAGAGCTGGTTCTGGTAAACGATGCAGGTGATACCTCAACAGCCACGGATAATATGGCGGCGGCGCTTCAGGCCAACCCGGACATGGCAGGTGTGTTCTGCGCGGATGGAACCGCAGGCGGTGCAGGACCCGTGGCAGTGGAGGAAAGCGGTCTGGAAGGAATCCACACATTGGCCTTTGATGTGGATAAGACTGTTTTGGATAAGATAAAGTCCGGCTCCATTGATGCTACGGTTGCCCAGGGGCAGTATAATATGGGATTCTGGTCCCTGATGATGATGCATGCCGAGGCCAACGGAATCACGGAAGCAGACCTTCCAGGATATGTGGATACCGGTGTGACCATTGTTACCAAGGATACGGTTGACCAATACTATGTAAAATAAAACATTGAAAAGAGGAAGATATCATGAACGGTTTTAATCATTTTTCTCCTACGGAGATTGTATTTGGATGCGGCAGGATTAATGAGATTGCCCAGCTGGCTGCCAGATATGGCAGCAGGGCGCTGCTGGTCACGGAAAGCATGGAAGGACCATTGGCACCTACATTTGCAAGGATAAAAAGTCTTTTAGAAGATGGAAACATCCAGGTGGAACAGTTTGACGGCGTCATACCGAACCCGACAACGGATGTGGTTACAAGGGGCGCAGATATGGCAAAGGACTTTGGCGCACAGGTGGTAATCGGCGTGGGCGGCGGTTCATCCATGGACACGGCAAAAGCAATCGCAGTAGAAGCCACACATCCGGGCACTGCATGGGATTACAATTGCCATACAGACGGACCGTCTGAAAGGACACTTCCCATCATTGCGGTAGGAACCACTGCGGGTACCGGTTCCCAGGCAACCCAATGCGCAGTAATCACTAAGACAGCAGACAAGGACAAATCCGCCATCTGGCACAGGAATATTTTCCCGCGGATTGCTGTTGTGGATCCGGAACTGACAGCAACCATGCCAAAGTCGGTGACTGCCCAGACAGGCTTTGATGCATTCTGCCACAATTTTGAGGCATACCTGTCAGTAAACACTAATCCGCTGGTGGAGGTAATGGCATTGGATGCCATCAGGCGGGTAGTGGAGTATCTTCCCAGGGCTCTGGCGGATGGCAGTGACATGGAAGCGCGCGCCCAAATGAGCTGGGTAGATACACTAGGAGGATTTACCAACTCCAATGCAGGTGTGACCCTGCCTCATGGACTTGGCATGCAGGTCGGGGGCCATTGCCCGAATGTAACACACGGTCAGGCGCTGGCTGCGATTTACCCGGAATTTACCAGATATACATATCCGTCTGCAGTTGGGAAGTTTGCAGCGGTAGGCCGTATCTTTAATCCGGCGCTTGAGGATGAGGATGATGATACGGCTGCTGAGAAGGCCTGTGTGGCCATTGACGGCTTCCTGAAGCAGATTGGATTGTGGATTGGCTTTAAGGATCTGAACGTAACCAAGGAAGATATCCGGGAAATTGCTGACTGCGGCCAGGTTTTAGGGGATTATCTTAACAATCCCAGGGTGGCCGGTATCGATGAGATGTATGAGATCCTTATGGCTTGTTATGAGCGGAAATAGGAGGGGAGCATTATGACAGAAACAGGAATTTTAAACAGGGAAATAGCGGCGGAGATGGCCAGGACCGGACATACGGATATGATAATCATTGCGGATGCAGGGCTTGCTGTCCCGAATACCACAAAGGTGATTGACCTGTCACTGGCTCCCAACCTGCCAACAGCCCTTCAGGTGCTGGACGAGGTCCTGAAACATTTTTCCGTTGAAAAGATAATCTATTCCCAAGCCACGGTGGATGTGAGTCCCACACGGGAACAGGAGTTTTTGAGCAGGTTTGACGATTGCGTGGAGCGTGAGGTGGTTCCCCACCCCGTACTTCGGGATGAACTGACACGGAAGGCAAAATTTGTGATACGTACCGGCGACTTTACGGCCAATTCGAATCTGGTGCTGGTCAGCGCGGGCGGGCCAAGATGGTATTGCGAAAAGTGATAAGGAGGTAGTAAACATGCTGCAGCAGGTTATGACATCACCAGGTGTGATTGAATTTAAAGAAGTACCTGTACCGGAGCCTGGAGAAGGACAGGTATTGATCAAAATCATGAAAATCGGAATATGCGGTTCAGATATACATGTGTATCACGGAGAACATCCCTTTACCAAATATCCGGTAACCCAGGGCCATGAGGTATCGGGCGAGATTACCGCCTTAGGACAGGGCGTTGAGGGACTGTCCGTGGGACAGAAGGTCACCATACAGCCACAGGTGGTATGCGGGGAGTGCTATCCCTGCCGCCATGGCAAATACAATCTGTGTGAAGAGTTAAAGGTAATGGGATTCCAGACAACCGGGGTAGCATCCCACTACTTTGCAGTCGATGCAGCAAAAGTGACCCCGCTTCCTGATGATCTGACTTATGATGAAGGTGCCATGATAGAACCGCTGGCCGTGGCGGTACACGCCATACGGCAGGCCGGGGACGTGTCCGGGAAGAAGATAGCTGTGCTGGGGGCGGGGCCGATTGGTATCCTTGTGGCACAGGTGGCAAAGGGGATGGGGGCAGATGCGGTCATGGTGACTGACATCAGCGATGTCCGCCTTGCAAAAGCCAGGGAGTGTGGCGTGGATTTCTGCGAAAACACAAAGAATGTGGACTTTAGACAGGCATTACTAAGCAATTTCGGACCGGACAAGGCAGATATCATCTATGACTGTGCTGGAAATAATGTTACCATGGGGCAGGCTGTCCAGTATGCCCGCAAGGGAAGCACCATCATACTGGTAGCTGTATTTGCAGGGATGGCGCAGATAGACCTGGCAGTACTTAATGACCATGAATTGGATCTGAATACCACCATGATGTACCGGAATGAGGACTATGTGGATGCAATCCGGCTGGTCAATGAGGGAAGGGTACAGTTGAAGCCGCTTATTTCCAGTCACTTTGCATTCAGGGACTATAAAAAGGCATATGAATACATAGATGCCAACCGCGAGAACACCATGAAGGTCATCATTAATGTGCAGGAATAAGCAAGCGGGCGCAAAAGGAAATATCCATCAATTATACGGGTAACAGTTGATTATACATCCGGTGAGCCGTTCACCGGATGTTTTCATCCTTAAAATAATATTAAGTGTTGGGGTAATGGAGGAAATCATGGCGGGAAATATGGCGGAAAAGAGTAAAAAGGAACTGTTAAGATATGTTGGGAACATGCAGCAGATGGCTTACGCCAGGGAGATTGGGTATCAGGACGGCAGGGCTGGGGGCATGAAAGCGGTGGAAGTGAAATCAGGGGCTGTCCGTTTCACAGCTGCGCTGGACAAATGCATGGATATCATCCAGCTGGAGTATAAAGGAAATAACCTGAATTTCCTGAGCAAACCCGGATTACAGAACAGGGGGCATTATGATACCAATGGATCAGAGGCCCAGAGGAGCATAATGGGAGGTTTTATGTTTACATGCGGGGTGGGGAATGTGGGAGGACCAGAAGATGGTGATGATGGGGAACCGCTGCCCATGCATGGAAGATTGCGTTCCACCCCGGCAGAGCATGTATGCATTGATGGGTACTGGGAGAATGATTCCTATATTCTAAAGCTTTCAGGTGAAATGCGCCATGGAAAGCTGTTTGGGGAAAATGTGATGGTCCGGCGGGAAATAGTCACGTCTTTCGGGAGCAATGTGATTCACTTAAAGGATGAAATTGAAAATCAGGGATTCAGCGAAACGCCTTTTATGTATTTATACCATTGTAATATTGGCTACCCGATATTGGAAGAAGGTACCAGATTAATCATTCCAGCAGTGTCAACGGTCTTAAAAGGCGGGGATGAAGAAACAGACCTTCCGTGGCAGAAGGTCACGGCGCCTGTAGATGGCTGTCAGGAACAAGTGTTTTACCACAGGCTTCTTGAAGATGAAAAAGGATGGTTCCATGTTGGGGCGGTTAATGACAACCTGGGTATAGGAGTCATGCTGGGTTTTAAAAAAGAGCAGATGCCATTTTTTACCCAATGGAAATCCATGGCTTCCGGTGACTATGTGACGGGACTGGAGCCATGTAACTGCCATCCCGCCGGAAGGGCCTGGGAAAAGAGGAATGGTACCCTTCAGATGTTAGCCCCTTTTGAGAAACGGACAGTGGAGCTGGACATCATGATTTTGGACAGGGAAGAGGGGGAGTGGGCCTGATGGGCCTGCCGGGACCGGGGGTGCTGACGGGATGTGGGAAAGAGGCAGGATACACCTTCCCATGTGTGCAGAAAATCATATTGTAATATTAAAATAGTAAAAGCCGCATGCCATGATAAAAAATCTGGTCTGCGGTTTTTTGCCTTTTTTCGTTAGGATAAAGGAATTTTGCTGATGCCCAGACGCTACGCCTTGCAATCAAAATTGCATAATGCTATAATCTTAATATTAAAAAATAGGAAAATATATGAAGCGCCTGGATTTTTGGAATTATTGTTCGAAGAAGGTTTTCTGCTGAGCGGATAGTTAAGGGGGGAATACGGCTGGGGTACGGTGGTTTTAAACGAATGCCTGTATATGAAATTTACTCTTTGTCAGAACTGGGCTATCTAAAGCTGTATCTGACATGCCAAAGACAGATTGCTGGGCATTTAATATGAAAATAGCCTTAATGGATTCAATTTTTAGAGGATTCCTTATTGATATACAGAAACAGTAAGCTATATTTCAGCCTTAACGGCGGATATTTGCGTACATGTAGGAAAAGATAAAATAATCATATAATGGAGGAAAAGCAGTGACTGGAAAGCGTGCGGATTATATAACATGGGATGAATATTTTATGGGGGTTGCCCTGCTGTCAGGCAGACGGTCCAAGGATCCCAGCACCCAGGTAGGTGCGTGTATCGTGAGCCAGGACAACAAGATCCTGTCCATGGGCTACAATGGGTTCCCAAAGGGATGCTCAGATGACGAATTTCCATGGGGTAAGGAAAAGCAGGAGGAAGACCCCTATAATTCCAAATATTTCTACTCCACACACAGCGAGTTAAATGCTATCCTTAACTACAGGGGAGGAAGCCTGGAGGGAAGCAAGCTGTACGTGACCCTGTTCCCATGCAACGAGTGTGCCAAAGCCATTATCCAGGCCGGAATCAAGACCATTATCTATGGGGAGGACAAGTATGCAGAGACTCCTGCCGTCAGGGCGTCCAAACGCATGCTGAACGCAGCTGGTGTGCGTTACTACCAGTACCAGCCCACGGGCAGGAAGATTGAAATAGAGGTATAAATCCCATGAAAATATTACTGGTGGCTGTCAACGCCAAGTATATCCATTCCAACCTTGGTATTTACAGCCTGAAGGCATATGCTGGGCAGCAGCTGGACAGCTTCCGGCCGCGGCAGGCCACAATCGAACTTGCAGAATATACCATCAACCATCAGATGGATGCCTGTCTGCAGGACATCTACAGGAGAAGACCCGATGTAATCGGGTTTTCCTGTTATATCTGGAATATCGGAGCCATCCGCGCCCTGGCAGCCGACCTTAAAAAGGTACTGCCCGGCATTCCCATCTGGTTCGGCGGACCCGAGGTATCCTTTGACTCTGAGAAGGTTTTGAGGGAAAATCCTTTTGTCACAGGAGTCATGAAGGGTGAGGGAGAGGAGACATTTGCACAGCTGGCCCAGTATTATGTGGATAACCTGAGGGAAAATGAAGGATATTGTGGAGGAGCAGGCCAGGACGGGAAAGGGGATACATGTGGCCAGTCAGACGCTGGCGGCCCTTCTGTTTGCGATATGTCAGGCGCCAGCGGCCCTTCTGCTTGCGGTATGTCAGACGCCAGTGGCCTTACCTGCTGCAATATACCAGGTGCCGCTAGAGCGTGTTTGAAAATTCATTCCCGCCATCTGCACGCCCCACTTTGCGGCATATTTGGTCCCAATTCGGTCAACGTAGCCCGCTGCGCCTCCCTCATCGGGACCAAATCTCCCACAAAGTGTGACGCACAGCTGACGGAAAGCAATTTTCAAACACGCTCTAGTCCCCGCCTTGGCTTGTCAGAAATCCCCGGTCTGACTTACCGCAATCCTGATGGTACAATCACAGATACAGGAATCCGTCCGGTGATGGACCTGAGCAGGATTCCATTTTCCTATCATACCGTGGAATTGGAGGATTTGGAGCACAGGATTATCTATTATGAAAGCAGCAGAGGCTGTCCATTTTCCTGTAGTTACTGTCTTTCATCCATAGACAAGCAGGTGCGGTTCCGGGATTTGGAACTGGTTAAGGAGGAACTTCGTTATTTCCTGGATGCCAGGGTCCCGCAGGTGAAATTCGTGGACAGGACGTTTAATTGCAAAAAGAGCCATGCCATGGCCATCTGGAAATTCATACAGGAGCATGACAACGGTATCACCAACTTCCATTTTGAGATAGCGGCCGACCTGCTGGGTGAAGAGGAGATGGAACTTCTCGCAAAGATGCGCCCCGGTCTGGTGCAGCTGGAAATCGGCGTTCAGACCACCAATACACAGACATTGGAGGCCATACGGCGTAAAACCGACCTGCAGGAAATACAGCGAATTACCGCCAGGATTAACCAGGGCAGGAATGTACACCAGCATCTGGATTTAATTGCAGGACTGCCCTATGAAGGCATGGACAGCTTCCGGCGTTCCTTTAACGATGTGTATGCCATGGAACCGGAACAGCTTCAGCTGGGGTTCCTGAAGGTTCTGAAGGGTTCTTATATGGAAGAGATGGCTTCGGCTTACGGACTTACCTACTCATCCCTTCCTCCCTATGAAGTCCTCTCCACCAGATGGCTGTCCTATGACGGCATTCTCGAATTAAAGGAAGTGGAGGATATGGTGGAGGTCTACTACAACAGCAGGCAGTTTACCTGCACGCTGAAAGCCTTTGAGAAGGCGTTCACATCCCCATACGATATGTTTTACTTCATGGGAGAGTATTACAGGAACCGCGGACTGGCGGGAATCAGCCACAACCGGATTGCCAGGTATGAAATCCTGTTTGATATTATAAAGGAGCGCCTCATTTTGTTTGGTGGGCAGACCTATGATGTAATAGGGCATGCAGATAATGCGGCCGTGTATGCAGATGATATGTCCAGACCACACTGTCCGAAACAGCAGGCCAAGCTGGCGGAACCGGTCCATCTGGATGATACGCCCCAACGTGAGCTGGAAACATACCGTGACCTTCTTATGACTGACCTTTACCTTCGGGAAAATGTCAAAAGCCGTCCTGGATTTGCCCGTGACCAGTCAGCGTTCAAAGCCCAAATAAAGGATTTCTTCATAAAAGAAGAAAAGGCCCCGCGGTATCTTACAGACTACAAAGGTTATGATTCCAGGCAGATGAGTAAAATGGCCCATGTGGAAGCCATGGCTGATGGAACCCTTGTCCTGTTTGATTACAGGAACCGGGATTCTCTGACCTATAATGCCAGGGCATGTGTGATAGATAAGACTGATAATGGATAAAGGAAGTAAATAATGAAAAAAACAGCAGTAAAAGCCCAAACAGTAAAGGAATCAGCAATGAAAGCCCCAACAAAAAAAGCCCCGGCAGCAAAAGCCCCAACAACAAAAGTCCCGACAACAAAATCCCCGACAACAATCCCGCCATCCCCCGCCCGCCCATCCGCCTCCAAGCCCTCATCTGGAAAACCGTCCAAAAAACGTGAGACAAAAAAGGAGCAGGCCGCCCGGATTGAACGCATCCTCAACGCGCTGGACAAGGAGTACGGAACTGAATACCGGTGCTACCTGAACCACGAAACCCCATGGCAATTACTGATTGCCGTCATCATGAGCGCCCAGTGCACGGATGCCAGGGTTAATATCGTGACCGCGGACCTGTTTAAAAAGTACGACACCCTGGAGAAATTCGCGGCCGCCGACCTTAAGGAGCTGGAGAAAGACATCCATTCCACTGGCTTTTATCATATGAAGGCAAAGAACATCATTGCCTGCTGCAAAGACCTGGTGGAGAAGTTCGGGGGCCAGGTGCCGGATACGATAGAAGATCTGACCTCCCTGGCCGGCGTTGGACGCAAGACTGCCAACGTAATCCGCGGCAATATTTACAATGAGCCAAGTATCGTGGTAGACACCCACGTGAAACGGATTTCCAGGAAGCTGGGGCTTACCAAGGAAGAGGACCCGGAGAAAATTGAATATGATTTGATGAAGGTACTGCCGAAGGACCACTGGATTCTCTGGAATATCCATATCATAACCCTGGGAAGGACCATCTGTATTGCCCGCAGGCCGGGGTGCGGCCAGTGCTTTCTAAGGGAAGATTGCCCGGGCCGCGAAGAATAGGAGAAAATGTAAAACAATGACAAATTCATACATAGCCCTGGACCTGGAAACAACGGGACTGGAGCCAAAGCAGGAGAAAATAACGGAGATAGCCGCCTTAAAAGTAGTGGATGGCGTCATTTCCCAAAGATACGTCACATTTGTAAATCCAGGCCGGAGCCTTGGAGCATATATTACCCAGCTTACAGGAATCACGGACGGGATGCTGGCGGACGCGCCTCCCATTGAGGAACTCATAGAAGATGTGGTGAAGTTCTGCGGTGACCTTCCCCTTCTTGGCCATAATATCCGGTTTGATTACAGCTTTTTAAAACATGCGGCGGTCAACCGGCGTCTGGAGTTTGAACGTGAAGGCATAGACACCCTGACACTGTGCCGTGCATTTATGACAGGAGAGACCAGGAAGAACCTGTCCTGTGCCTGTTCCTATTTCCATGTTCCACAGTCCACGGCCCACCGGGCCCAGGCGGATGCGGAGGCCGCCCATCTGCTCTATCAGGAGCTGATGTCACGCCACGGCCAGGACCAGCCATCCATGTTTGACCCCAAACCATTGATTTATAAAGCAAAAAGGGACCAGGCGGCTACAAAAAGGCAAAAAGAATACTTGCAGGATTTATTAAAATGTCATAGAATAGACATAACTGTGCAGATAGAAGACATGAGCCGCAGTCAGGCATCGCGGATGATTGACACCATTATCTCCCAGTATGGAAGAATACCAAGACAAATCTCTTAAAAAGAGTGGTCTGCAGCAGACTAAGTAAGAGATTCTGAGGCATATTATTATAAAGAGGTGAATGTACATGATGAATATGAGTGATCCTAAATTTAAGAAAATCATTTCCACTGTCATTGTAGTGGTTTTAGTGCTGGCAATGATTGTGCCCATGGCGCTCAGTGCTTTGATGTACTAAGTAGTACTGGTGCTGGGATTCTGGATCCGCAGCATTGAATTAAAACCGGGAAGAGGAGAAATTATGAGAAAAGCAATAGGAAATGCCGGATTGGCGGCAGTCATCAGTATGGGGCTGCTTGCGGCATTTCCAGTGATGGCCTGGGCCGCTCCCGTACTGCCTGAGGGTATCAGCGCAGGCAGCCAGAGTCTGGCGGGGATGACGGCCGAAGAGGCAAAGGCAGCGGTGGAACAGTATGTGGACGGATTGGCGGGTCAGAAGGTGATTCTGAGCGTGGACGGACAGGATGTGGAAACCACGGCAAGGGAACTGGGCTTTCACTGGAGCAATGAACAGGCAGTAGACGAGGCGGCCAGCCAGTATGCGGGAGGCAGCCTGATTAAACAGTATATGGTCCAGAAGGACCTGGCGGCGGCGCCCGTGGACCTGGAACTGGACACGGCGGTGGATTCCGATAAGGTAAAGGCCTTTGTGGACACCCAGTGCCAGGCTGTGACGGCACAGCCCCAGGATGCGTCCATTACAAGGGAGAACGGCCAGTTTGTCATCACGGACTCCGTGGCAGGCAAGGTGGTTGACGCGGCGGCAACAGAAGCAGCGCTCAACGAAGCCTTGGAAGGCGGATTAGAAGAACCAGTTAAGGTAACGGCCCAGGTAACGGAACAGCAGCCTGCCATTACAAGTGAGGACCTGGCAACCATTCAGGATGTGCTGGGTACCTATACAACCGATTTCAGCAGCAGCGGCGCATCGCGCTCCACCAACCTGGCAGTAGGCGCGGCCAAGATTAACGGCCATCTGCTCATGCCCGGGGATGTACTTTCCGGCTATGAATGCCTGCAGCCATTTACAACCGCCAACGGCTACCGCACAGCGGCGGCTTATGAGAATGGCCAGGTAGTTGACAGCATTGGCGGAGGTGTGTGCCAGATTTCCACCACACTGTATAATGCATCACTGGAAGCAGAAGTGGAGATTGTCCAGAGACAGAACCACTCCATGATAGTAACCTATGTCAAACCGTCCAGGGATGCTGCCATTGCAGGCACATACAAGGATCTTAAGATTAAGAACAATTACGGCACCCCCATTTATGTGGAGGGGTATACCGAAGGCAAAAAACTGACATTTACCATTTATGGTAAGGAAACCAGGCCGGCTAACCGCAAGGTGGAGTTTGTTTCGGAGACAATTGGAAGCACCAGCCCGGGAGAACCCCAGCTGATTGTGGACAATTCCCTGGCTCCAGGCGCCCAGGTCAAGGTACAGTCTTCCCATACAGGACTTAAGTCCAGGCTTTGGAAAGTGGTGACCGTGGACGGCGTGGAGCAGGAAAGGACCCTTCTCAACAAGGATACCTATAATGCGTCCAAGGCAATCTACCGGGTAGGGCCAGCCCTTCCGGCTGTTGTACCCCCGGATCCCAATATGACAGCGCCTGTGGAGACGGCCCCGGCGGAGACAGCACCAGCAACCGGCGTTGACGGCGGACCTGGAGTCACACAGCCGGCCCCGGAGAGTCCGGCCCCGGCAGCCCCAGCGGATCCGGCTCCGGCAGCCCCGGCGGATTCAGCGCCAGCACCGGCGGCGCCAGCTGATCCGGCCCCGGCAGCCCCGGTGGTAACGCCCATAACGGAGGCAGCGGGATGAGGACTGCAGGCCAGGGCCCGGAAGGGTTTGAGAAGCGGGATGGCTTCATGATACCAGGCCAGGATCTGGTGATGGCTGGCTTCACTGGTTTTGAGGGTACACGCAGGATTGACCAATGTAAGAGGGAAGAACTTGAGGCACATTTTTCCCCTATGTTCTTAAGGTGTCTGGACCAGACGGAAGACATTTCCGTAAAACAATGGATGGAATGTGAGACTGCACAGGGCAGCTGCCCTGTGTCGTCCTACGAATATGCAGGAGAGGGCGGCGTGTTAGCTGCCCTTTGGAATTTATCCGGGATTTTTAATGCCGGGATTGATGTGGATTTGAGGTTGTTTCCTATCCGGCAGATAACGGTGGAGATTTGTGAATTATATGAGCTGAATCCTTACAGGCTGCTGTGCGGCAACTGTGTTGTCATGGCGGCTGACCGGGGAGGACAGCTGGTCAGAAGATTAAGCGCGCAAGGGATTCCGGCGGCAGTCATCGGATGTGTGACAGAGGGCATTGCAAGGCAGATACGTCACGGAGAAGAGACAGCTGGCTATCTGGAACGGCCAAAGCCGGATGAACTGCTTAAAATTGTCACTACAATATAATAATCAGGATGGAGGATGTTGAACATGAGAGAGAAGATTCTTGCAGTCATTGAGAAGAACAGCAGGATTGATATTAAAGACCTGGCGGTCCTGCTCGGGGAAAGTGAAGTGGCGGTTGCCAACGAGATAGCGCAGATGGAGAAGGAGCACATCATCTGCGGATACCATACCCTGATTAACTGGGACAATACCAGCGATGAGAAGGTGGTTGCCCTCATCGAGGTAAAGGTGACCCCTCAGAGAGGCATGGGATTTGACAAGATTGCAGAGCGCATATACCAGTACAGCGAGGTGGAGGCGGTTTACCTCATGAGCGGCGCCTATGATTTCACTGTATTCATTGAAGGAAAGACCATGCGCCAGGTGGCACAGTTCGTATCTGACAGACTGGCGCCGATGGAGTCTGTCCTCAGCACTGCAACCCATTTCGTACTGAAAAAGTACAAAGACCACGGCACCATCATAAGTGAGCCGGTACAGGATGAAAGGATGTTGATTACCCCATGAGAAACCCCTTATCAGAAAAAATTGTAAACATACCGCCCTCAGGCATCCGCAAATTTTTTGATATTGTAAGCGAGATGAAGGATGCAATCTCCCTTGGCGTGGGCGAGCCGGATTTTGAAACCCCCTGGCATATCCGGGAGGAAGGCATCTATTCCCTGGAAAAAGGGCGGACCTTCTATACCTCCAATGCAGGCTTGAAGCCACTGAAGGTGGAAATCTGCGAATACTTAAAGCGCAGATGTGGCGTGACCTATGACCCGGACCGGGAAGTCCTGGTGTCGGTGGGCGGCAGCGAGGCCATTGACCTTGCCATGCGGGCCATGCTCAATGACGGGGATGAGGTCCTGGTTCCCCAGCCCAGCTACGTGTCCTACATGCCCTGTGTCACCCTGGCGGACGGCGTACCCGTGGCAATCCAGCTGGAAGAAAAAGACCAGTTCAGGCTGACCCCGGAGAAGCTGCTGGAGAAGATAACGGACAAGACCAAGATTCTTGTGCTTCCCTTTCCCAACAACCCCACAGGCGCAATCATGGAACGGGAAGACCTGGAGAAGATTGTTGAAATCGTGCTGGAAAAGGATTTGTTTGTTGTATCCGATGAGATATACTCCGAGCTTACATATGGGGATGAGCCGCATGTGACCATTGCGTCATTCCCGGGCATGAAGGAGCGGACCGTCCTGATTAACGGATTTTCCAAGGCATACGCCATGACTGGCTGGCGTCTGGGCTATGCAGCTGCCCCGGCGGCCATACTGGAGCAGATGCTCAAGATTCACCAGTACGCCATCATGTGCGCCCCCACCACCAGTCAGTACGCAGCCATCTCTGCCCTTAAGAATGGGGACCCAGATGTGGCCATGATGCGCGAATCCTATAACCAGCGCCGCCGTTTCCTTCTTCATGCATTTGCTGAGATGGGAATCGAGTGCTTTGAGCCAAAGGGCGCATTCTATACCTTTCCCAACATCAAACGGTTTGGCATGACTTCAGAGGAGTTTGCAACCAGGCTGCTGCAGGAGGAAAAGGTGGCAGTTGTGCCGGGAACCGCGTTCGGGGACTGCGGTGAGGGATTTGTAAGGATTTCCTATGCTTACTCATTAAAGAACCTGAAGGAAGCCTTAAGCCGGATTGAGCGCTTTATTAACAGGCTGGACGGAAAGGCGTGACTGTATTATGATGAACGTAGTATTACTGGAGCCGGAAATGCCGTCCAACACAGGCAACATCGGCCGCACCTGCGTGGCTACCCAGACCAGGCTCCATCTGATTGAGCCTCTGGGTTTCAAGCTGAATGAGAAGGCGCTTAAGCGGGCTGGCCTGGATTACTGGGACAAGCTGGACGTGACCGTGTACAGTGATTACCAGGATTTCCTGGAGCGCAACCCGGATGCCCTGGGGCGCATGTACTTTGCTACCACCAAGGCCCACAAGGTTTACTCCGATATGAAATACGAAACAGACTGCTACCTGATGTTTGGTAAGGAAAGCGCCGGGATTCCCGAGGAAATCCTGGTAGAGAACGAGGACCACTGCGTCCGTATCCCCATGTGGGGCGATATCCGTTCCCTGAACCTGTCCAATTCTGTTTCCATTGTGCTGTATGAGGCGCTTAGGCAGCATGGGTTTGAGGAGATGGAACTTATGGGGCAGCTGCATCAGCTGCATTGGAAGAATAAGTAGTTTCTATAATATTATGAATGGCTGCCGGCATGGGTGATGAACATGCCGGCAGCCGTTTTCTTTCTGTCCACCTGTCATAATCCCCCCATTTTACACATACCCTAGAAGTAGCTGAAACGGCAGCTTCCCGTTTCGACTAAATGTGATGGGATCAGAGTGTGGAGGGGTTGTAGATGAACGAGAAGTACGTGGAAGCCTTAGAGCAATATGATATGGATATTTTATCAGTCAGGAAGGGCCGTGGTTCATGGATCTGTGAGACCAGGAACGGATGCAGGCTTTTAAAGGAATACCGTGGAACGGTCAAGCGTCTGGAATTCGAGGACGAGGTCTTAAGGATACTGGATACAAGAGGAAGCCTGCGGGCGGACCAGTACATCAGGAACCGGGAAGGCAGTCTTCTGACCGTGACCGGGGATGGGACCCGATACATATTTAAGGACTGGTTCATGGACCGGGAATGCAATATCAAGGACGGCTTTGAAATCCGCCAGGCATTGTCCCGTCTGGCCATGCTTCACAGTCAGTTAAGGGCAGTTGAGTTTAAAGAGGAATGGAGCATGGGCTCCAATCTTTGCGCGCCATTGGAAGAAGAATTAGAGCGCCATAACAAGGAAATGCAGCGTACCCGCAACTATATCCGGGGAAAGCGTAAAAAGTCCGATTTTGAGCTGTGTGTCATTGGAAACTACAATATGTTTTACGAGCAGGCCCAGGAAGCCGTGCAGGGAATCAAAGGGCTGTGGTCGGAGGAAGATGATCCAGCCTTTGAATATGATGCCCTGGAAGCAGCGGAAATACGGGAAATCGCCGCCAAAAGACAGCAGCACGGCCCCGGCGGCGCTGATGACCGCGCCGGAAAGCCCGTCTACCTGTGCCACGGCGACCTGGACCAGCACCATGTGCTGATGGGCAATGGCTATACCGCCATTATTGAATATAACCGGATGCATCTTGGCATCCAGGTATCGGACCTCTACCGTTTCATGCGTAAGGTCATGGAAAAGCATGGTTGGAATATGGACCTGGGGCTGTCCATGCTGGACTCCTATGAGCGGGTCCTTCCCATGGACCGCCGGGAGCGGACCTGCCTGTACTACCTGTTCCTTTATCCTGAAAAATACTGGAAACAGCTGAACTTTTATTTTAATGCCAACAAGGCCTGGATACCGGAGCGCAATATCGACAAGCTCCGCGGCCTGGAGGAACAGCAGCAGTTGAGGAACAGCTTCCTGAGGCGCCTGAGGGCGGACTGTGGCGTTTAGGAGCGGATTGCTGCGCTTAGGAGCGGGCTGCTGCATTTAGGAGCGGGCTGCTGCGTTTAAGAGCGGACAGCTGCGTTTAAGAGCGGGCTGCTGCGTTTAAGAGCGGATTGCTGTGTTTAAGGGCGGGCTGCTGCGTTTAAGAGCGGATTGCTGTGTTTAAGGGCGGACTGCTGCCTACGGACAGACGCCTGTGGCTCGTTGTGTGGCGAAAAATAATGATGGCTTGTACTTCCTTTTTCTGGTTGGGTATAGTATAATCTTAATCAGAATATGCAGGCAGATTATGCATAGAATATCACATTCAGGAGGGAGTACAGAATGAAAGATTACATGAAGATATACCAGGAATGGTTATCGAACCCTTATTTTGACGAGGCCACAAAAGCTGAGCTTCGCGCCATAGAAGGCGATGAGAATGAGATTAAAGAGCGTTTCTATATGGACCTGGAGTTCGGCACGGCCGGACTGCGCGGTGTAATCGGTGCCGGCATTAACCGCATGAATATTTATGTAGTAAGACGCGCCACACAGGGCCTTGCCAATTACATCATCAAACAGGGCGGGGCAGATAAGGGCGTTGCGATTGCGTATGACTCCCGCCATATGTCACCTGAATTTGCCATGGAAGCAGCCATGACCCTGGCAGCCAACGGAATCAAGGCATACAAGTTTGAGTCCCTGCGTCCCACCCCGGAGCTTTCCTTTGCAGTTCGTGAGCTGGGATGCATCGCAGGAATCAATATCACGGCAAGCCATAACCCTCCGGAATACAACGGCTACAAGGTATACTGGGAGGACGGCGCCCAGTTCACCCCGCCCCATGATAAGGGCGTTACCGATGAAGTACTTGCAATCGAGGATCTGTCCACGGTTAAGACCACGGACGAGGCATCTGCACTGGCAGCAGGCAAGTATGAAGTGATTGGAAGGGAAATTGATGACAGGTACATTGCCCAGGTCAAGGCCCAGGTTGTGAACCAGAAGGCCATTGACGAGATGCAGGACCAGATTACAATCGTTTACACGCCGCTTCACGGAACCGGCAACATCCCGGCCAGAAGGGTGATGGAAGAGATTGGCTTTACCCACGTATATGTGGTTCCGGAGCAGGAACTGCCGGACGGCGATTTCCCAACCGTAAGCTATCCCAACCCCGAGGCTGCAGAAGCATTTGAGCTTGGCCTCAAGCTGGCAAAGGAAAAGGATGCGGACCTGGTACTGGCAACCGACCCGGATGCAGACCGTCTGGGCGTATATGTAAAGGACAGCGCTTCAGGGGATTACATCCCGCTGACAGGCAACATGTCCGGTTCCCTCCTGTGCGAGTACGTGCTCAGCCAGAAGCAGGCAGCTGGCAGGATTCCTGCCGATGGACAGGTCATTAAGTCCATTGTATCCACCAACCTGATTGACGCGGTTGCAAAGGAATACGGCTGCGAGCTGATTGAAGTACTCACCGGTTTTAAGTGGATTGGACAGCAGGTGCTTAAGAATGAGAAGACCGGACACGGAACCTATCTCTTTGGAATGGAAGAGAGCTATGGCTGTCTGATTGGCACCTATGCCCGCGATAAGGATGCGATTTCCGCAACAGCAGCCCTCTGTGAGGCAGCAGCATACTATAAGCAGAAAGGCATGACGCTGTGGGATGCCATGGTTGCCATGTATGACAAATACGGCTACTATAAGGATGCGGTCAAGTCCATCGGCTTATCTGGAATCGAAGGCCTGGCCAAGATCCAGTCCATCATGGAGACCCTGCGCAACAACACCCCGGCCCAGGTGGGCAGCTACAATGTGGTTTCCGCAAGGGACTACAAGCTGGATACCATCAAGGACATGGCTACCGGGGAGGTGAAGCCTACCGGACTTCCATCCTCCAACGTGCTCTACTATGACCTTAACGACGGCGCATGGATCTGCGTAAGGCCGTCCGGCACGGAGCCTAAGATTAAGTTCTATTATGGAATCAAGGGAAGTTCCATGGAAGACGCGGATGCCAAGGCGGAAAGCCTGGGAGTAGCCGTGATGGCCATGGTGGATAAGATGATGTAAGATAATATCATAATGGATATAAGGAGGGATGCCCGGCGGCGATGGCTGCAGGGCATTCCTTTTAAGCTATGGAATTTGAGCGGTTAAAGGCCTGCATGACGCTATTTTACCAGGTAACAATCCGGTCTATCATTTCCCTCTGTTCATCCGTTGACTTATTCAGATAAATACGTGTAGTCTCAATACTTTCGTGCCCCATAAGGTCGGCCAGAAGGGTAATGTCGTTAAAGTTTGCAAGGAAATTCTTGGCAAACCGATGCCGGAAGGCATGGGGATACACGGTATCTGCCGGTATTCCATAACGGCGGGCAAGTACCTTTAACTGGCTGCTTATACCTCTTGGTGTGATGAGCTGTCCGTGGGAAGTGATGAAGATAAAGCCGGAATCAATGCCCCTTTGATGGACCCAGTCAAGGGCTTCCAGGCAAAGGGTATCCGGAAGGTAAATCCTGCGGACCTTTCCTCCTTTTGAGTATAAGTCCATGTACCTCATATCCAGGTGTTCTGCCTTCATCTGGATTAATTCACTGACCCGGGCCCCGGTGCAGGCTAGGAACCGGACCACAAAATACCAGAACATGTTGCCATCGGATTTTAGGGAATCTTTGAAAACAACATAGTTTTCCTGTGAAATCACGTCATCCAGGAAAGAAACCTGTTGTGTCTGGACTGCCGGAAGGCGGAAGGACAGGACACTGTTGGCGTCTGCACTGTTGTCCTGGGACTGTACAAGACTGTCCAGATACCGGTTGATTCCGTATATCCGGTTATTAACAGTGGCCGCCTTATAATGATTCAGAAGATAATCTTTATACTGCATCAGGTTTGTCATGTTCAGTCCGTCAAACAGGGAGTAGTAGAGCCGGCATGAGGCCAGACAGCTTTTCACGGTATTGGGGGATGCCTCCTGCTTCTTTAAGTAATTTATAAAATTTAATTCTGCTTCTTCTGGCATTTGTCTTGATGCACACATAAAAATACAACTTTCTATATCTGGTATGGCATGAGCGGATTATGGATTACCAGTTCACTACCTGATTAAAAATCTGTGCCTGTTCGGTACTGGTCCTTCTCAGGTAGATTCGGGTGGATTCAATGCTGTCATGTCCAAGTAAATTGGAGAGAAAAGCGATATCCCCTCCGTTTTCAATGAAATTCTTCGCAAAACGGTGGCGGAAGGAATGGGGGTATACCACCCTGGGGTCCAGGTTATAGCGGCAGGCGTAAGTCTTTAACTGCGCCCGGATTCCCGAGATGGAGATACAGCATCCCAGATGGCTGAGGAACAGGGGACCGGAGTGCCTTCCCTCTGCCTCAAGCCAGTGTATGGCGTTTTTCTGCAGGGAGGATGGGATATAGATGCGTCTCATTTTGTTCCCCTTGGAATAAATATCCTTGTATCCCTGGTATACATCCCTGACCTCAAACATCACCAGTTCACTGACCCGGACACCTGTGGCCGTGATGAATCGTATGATGAAGTAAAAGGTGTACTGTCCGTCTTCCCAAAGCCTGCGTTTCAGGTATTCATAATCAGCCTGGCTGATGACGCGGTCCAGATAGCATTTCTGCTGGATGCGGATTGCCCGTATCTTGTAATCCCTGATTCCAAGGAATTTCAGGAAACAGTTCAAGGCCCGGATCCGTATATTGACGGTTTGGGGCTGGTAATGATCCATTAGGGAGACCTTGTAAAGACTGATGTTATCCGGCGACAGCTGGTCATAGCAGGAGTAGAAATGTTTCACCCCGTACATATAGGCGGTTATGGTATTGGAAGACATATTCTGACGTAGAAGATAGTTTTGAAATGCGTCTAAAGCCTCGATTAGCTCCTGATTTTCAGCGGCTGCATGGACGGAAATTTCTGACATTTGCATGCTGATACACGACCCTTCTGTATTTTATCGAATATAATAGCATAAATGTTTGACAAAATAAATATACAATTATTGAAAATCTGTCCATTTTGCCTAAAAAACATACCAACCTAAAGATTCCACCCCTTTACCGGGGCAGTAGTGGAAAATAGACAATATGGAGAAAACTGTCACCCTATAGGTAAAAATATAAGTGGTATGAGATGGGGTATATCAATACCCCCATACCACTTATAAAAATGTTTTACTGGTCAACTACACCTGGTCCCAGGTTTTTATTGTCCTGTGCTGTCCTGGTGGAGGGATTGCCGTCCCAGACT
>DS990264.1:35964-59076 GCA_000155435.1 Clostridiales bacterium 1_7_47FAA
GTATAGACACTCCCGCCCCCTCCCGGATGCACACGGGTCCTATGCTGAAAATGACAAAAAAACAGAACTGCACCATTTTACCGATGCAGTTCCATCCTGTTTAAAATATATCTGTCCTATCCGGACACCCGTCTACTTTTTCCTGTCAGCAATCTCCCTCAGTTCCTTCAGGGCCTCTGCAAACCTGGAAGAAGATGCGGTGGGGTTGCCCTTCAGCATGCTGCGCCTGTAATATCCCATGCGGCTGGACAGGCTGCGCCGTTTTTCCGTAATGGCAGTAAGCCGCCCGGATAGAGCCGCCATCCGTTCGTGGCGTGCCACGGCAGTGGCGCGTCTGTGCATATCTGTATCCTGCCCATCCGTATCCTTCAGTCCATCTGTATCCTTCAGTCCATCCATATCCTTCAGTCCATCCGCATCCTTCAGTCCATCAATCCCCCTCTGCCCCAGGGACGCGCTGACACGTGCGGCCGCATCCTCAGTCAGTTCAGCCAGCCGTTCCGCTGTCCGGGCCACCTTATCAGCGGTTCCCTCCACCAGCACGCCCACGCGCTCAGCAGTATCCTCCATCAAATCTCCCATGCGTTCCATGGTATTCTCCACAATCACATTCAGGCGTTCCGCCGCATCCTCTTTCAACGCGGATGTGCGGGAAGCTGCTTCTGATTTGACCTGCCCAAGCTTCTGGGACGCTTCTTCCCTGGCCTCCTCCATCCTCTGTGCTGTCTCAGCCTTTAAAAGCGCCATCTGCACCTGGATGTCGTCCAGCTCCGCACGCATATTGGTCATGGCGTCCAGCACCTTGGCCAGGTCCAGGGCAGCCTTGACGGATTCAGCGGTATCTGCCGCAAACAGCAGGGACACCACAATCACGCATACCAGATTCACCATCAGCGGAAGTCCCAGGACATAACGCTCAATGGGCCGGTGGATTACCTCTGTAAGAAAGATGGTAAGGAATCCCCAGGCAATGGAAGAACTGAGGCAGATATAGCCTTTTACATTAAAACGCTGGTTGCTGTAATCCCAGTATTTCATCTTAAACAGCTTCTCCATACCCCATCCCGTCACATACTCCAGGATAGTGGCGGCCACCACGCCAAAGACATACACAAGGAACAGGTTATCCTTGACCGGCAGTGATACCCACAGCATCATCACCGCCCCTGTGCCGTAGAGCGGAAGCAGGGGCAGTCGGAGGAATCCCCTGTTTACAAACTGTCTTTTTTTTAGGGACACATAAGTAGACTCAAAAATCCACCCGAAGAAACAATATATAAAGAAGAAAGTAAGCCACTGGTACCATGAATATTCATACATATAAATTCATCCTCTGCTCTGTTTTATGACTCTAATCATACTGGGTTTTACCGGAAAATGCAATCTACCAGGTGACAATTTTATCAATCAGCACCCTTTGCTCGTCCGAAGATCGTGTCAGGTAGATGCGGGTGGTTTCAATGCTTTCATGCCCCATAAGGTCGGCCAGAAGTGAGATATCATTGAATTTGGACAGGAAGTTCTTGGCAAAACGGTGCCGGAAGCTGTGTGGATAAACCGTATCAGGACTGATGCGGTAATGCCTGGCAAGGACCTTAAGCTGGCTGCTGATACCCCGCGGCGTAATCTGGTTCCCCTGCCGGTTGGTGAATACAAACCCGGACCGGATGCCGCGCAGGGCCAGCCAGGACAGCATTTCCCCGCAGAGCTTTTCCGGGAAATAAATGCGCCGCACCTTGCCTCCCTTGGAATACAGGTCCATGCAGCCAATCTGTATGTGCTCCGCCTTAATCTGCACCAGCTCGCTGACCCGGGCGCCCGTGGCCCCCAAAAACCGCACCACGAAATACCAGAACATGTTGCCATCCCGTTTCAGGCAGCGTTTCAGGCGCTCATAATCACGCTTGGAGATGATATTGTTGAGGAACGGCTTTTGCTGATGCTTTACCGAGGGCAGCTTATACGGGGAAAGCAGGGAAATGCTGCAGGGCGGTATGTCACACCCACACTCGCCGCCGTCCATCCCATCCCCGTCGTTTTCCCGTCCTTTTCCCGCTGCTTCCTGAAGCGCAATCACATACTGGTTAATGCCGTAAATCCGGGTATTGACCGTATTCGGCTTATAATGCTCCATGAGCCACACCTTATAAGCCTGCAGATACTCCACCGTCACATCCTGGTACAGCGAGTGGTAATGGCGCACCGATGTCAGATAGGAATCAATGGTATTTTCAGCCGACCCGCGTTTCTGGAGGAAATCACGGAAATATTCTAAGTTTGCCTGGAAATCACAGGTATTATTCATTATTTGTCCTTCTATGGAATCCATGTCATTCACCCTCCTTTGCAATCACCAGTCAACCACCTTATTTATGATCCGGTACTGCTCACTGCTGCTGCGCCGCAGGTATATCCTGGTGGTTTCGATGCTCTCATGCCCCAGAAGGTCGGAAAGCAGTGTGATGTCGCCGCATTTCTCAATGAAATTCTTGGCAAACCTATGCCTGAAGCTGTGGGGATACATGACCTCCGGGTCCAGATGGTAGCGGGCTGCGAACACCTTGAACTGGGCCCTTATGCCGGATGGGGAAAGGGGTGAGCCGAACCGGTTCAGGAACAGGTGCCCGCTCCGGCGGCCGATATGCTGGAACCACTGCTTAAATTCAATGCCCAGCTGGGTAGGGACATAGATACGCCTCATCTTATTGCCCTTGGAATAAATATCCTTATGCCCCCTGTCAATGTCCTCGATTTGAAATGTGATCAGCTCGCTGACCCGCACCCCGGTCGTGGTAATCAGGCGCACGATGAAATAGTAGGTGAACTCCTCATTTTCAACCAGCTTCCGTTTCAGATATTCATAGTCGGCCTGGCTGATGATTTTGTCCAGATACGTCTTCTGCTGTATTTTAATCATGGTTATGGGCGTGATGGACGTCTGCCGGTATTCCATGAAACAATTGAGGGCCCGGATCCGAAGGTTCACGGTCTGAGGCTTATAATGTTCCAGGAGATATACCTTATAGAGCTGCAGGTTGCGTGGGGTGAGCTGTGGATAGAGATGGTAGAACTGTTCCACCGCATAGCGGTACACACAGATTGTATTCGGCGATTTGTTACGCGCGACCAGATACTTCTCAAACAGGTCCAGCGTATGGTTAGGCTGTAGTTTCGGTGTAGCTGTCATGTTGTAATCCTCCTCTTTAGTGGTTAAATTTTCCATTTTTAATACTAATTTATATCTTCGGAAAATGTAAGAGGTGGGGGGATGGGCCGTGGACAAAAAGAACGCGGATATTACCTATTTGTGGCTATCTTGTGGCTATCTTGTGGCTATCATGATGGGGAACAGCAAAAAAGAACGCCTCCCTGTGTCTCCACAGCCAGCATTCTTTTTTGTTTTTTCCGCATGGCCCAGGGCCTGCGTGGGAATGGTAGGTATATAAAAAAAGAAAATGTTATTAGGGGGGCCGGACGAATTTCTTCGTCCGGTATGAGTATGAAAAAGCTTTGTGATTTCAAGTAATCACTTGAAACAAAGGCCTCGTCCACCTCTCGGTGAACTTGATATAATCATAAGCAATAATTGTGACAAAAATATGTCCGTAACATAAAAAAAACCTAAAGAAAATAAAAAAGAAAAAAACCCTTTGAAAACTTTACAATATTGTATATAATAGAAGCAATGCTATAAAAGCAAAACAGAACAAGCAGCCAGACTTTAGGAATAATTGAGCAGCCGTTCCGGGAAAACAGGTTCCATAAGCCTGCGCGCCGGTATGGATAGCGAGGAGGAATTATCTATATGTTTTCGATGATGTCCAATGATATTGGAATTGATTTAGGGACAGCCAGCATCCTTGTGTATATTAAGGGCAAGGGTGTTGTATTAAAAGAACCGTCCGTAGTGGCCATTGACCGTGACACCAACAAAATCATGGCAATCGGCGAAGAAGCACGTCTTATGATTGGACGTACCCCGGGCAACATCGTTGCCGTGCGTCCTCTGCGCCAGGGCGTTATTTCCGATTATACCATTACAGAAAAAATGTTAAAATACTTCATCAGCAAGGCAGTGGGCAAGAAGACGCTGCGCAAGCCAAGAATCAGTGTCTGCATCCCCAGCGGTGCCACTGAGGTTGAGAAAAAGGCAGTGGAGGATGCAACCTACCAGGCAGGCGCCCGTGAGGTTGCCATCATTGAGGAGCCGGTAGCGGCTGCCATCGGCGCAGGGATTGACATCGGCAAGGCCTGCGGCAACATGATAGTGGATATCGGAGGCGGTACAGCCGATATCGCGGTCATTTCCCTGGGTGGCCCGGTTGTGAGCACATCCATCAAGATTGCCGGGGATGACTTTGACGAGGCCCTGGTGCGCTACATGAGGAAAAAGCACAACCTGCTCATCGGCGAGCGCACGGCTGAGGAAATCAAGATTAACATCGGCGCCGCATACCGCAGGCCCGAAGTCCTTACCATGGAGGTAAGGGGACGCAACCTGGTAACCGGCCTTCCCAAGACCATCGTGGTTACCTCGGACGAGACACTGGAAGCCCTGCGCGAACCGGCCCTGCAGATCGTGGATGCGGTGCACAACGTGCTGGAGCGCACCCCGCCTGAACTGGCAGCCGATATCTTTGACAGAGGCATTGTCATGACAGGAGGCGGTTCCCTGCTCAGCGGTCTGGATGCCCTGATTGAGGAAAAGACAGGCATCACCACCATGATTGCGGAAGACCCCCTGACGGCAGTGGCAATCGGAACAGGTAAGTTCATTGAATTTGCCCACGGAATGAATATGATGATGGAAGCATCCATGGGCGGAAGCAGCAGAGAAGACTATTAAGAATCAGAACCCGGACATGCATATCGTTCCGGGTTCTTTCGGTTAAAAATATGGCAACGATTACAGGATTCATAGAGCGGATTAAATTCCGCAACGAGGATAACGGATACACGGTCTTAAGCGTCACGGACCAGAATGACGGCGATGAAGTCATCATGGTGGGAACCCTGGCCTATGCGGCAGAAGGCGACATGATAGAAGCCAGCGGCCATATGACGGAACACCCCGTGTACGGCGAACAGCTCCAGATAGAGAGCTACGAAATGAAAACACCCCAGGACGAGCTGTCCATGGAACGGTATTTGGGCTCCGGTGCAATCAAAGGCATCGGGGCCGCTTTGGCTGCCAGGATCGTGCGCCACTTTAAGGCGGATACCTTCCGGGTGATGGAGGAAGAGCCGGAACGCTTATCAGAAGTCAAGGGCATCAGTGAAAAGATGGCCATGGCCATTGCGGAGCAGGTGGAGGACAAGAAAGACATGCGCCAGGCCATGATGTTCCTTCAGAACTATGGCATAACCATGAACCTGGCAGCCAAGATATACCAGCAGTACGGGCCAACCCTCTACGGAATCATCCGGGAAAATCCTTACCGCCTGGCCGACGACATCCCCGGCGTGGGATTCAAGATGGCTGATGAGATAGCGGAACGGGTAGGCATTTTCACGGATTCCGACTACCGCATCAAGGCCGGAATCCTGTACACCCTTCTCCAGGCCACCTCAAACGGCCACACATACCTGCCCCAGACAGAGCTGTTTGCCCAGGCATCCGAACTTCTGAAGGTGGATCCATCAGCCATGGAAAAGCACCTGATGGACATGCAGATTGACCGCAGGGTGGTCGTAAAGCAGGCAGAACAGGGCCCGGTAATCTACTCCTCCCAGTATTACTATCTGGAGCTGAACGCCGCCAGGATGCTTCACGACCTGAACATCAAAGGCGACACGCCTGAGGCGGAGATAAAAGAAAACCTCAGGAAGGTCCAGGAAATCCAGGCCCGGGAGAGCCAGGCCCGTCAGGCCCGAACCCAGGAAAACCAGACCCAGGCAGACCAGGCCCAGCTAATCCAGGATAAGGAGCGTCAGACCCAGGATTCCATCTGCCTGGACAGCCTCCAGGAGAAAGCTGTATACGAAGCTGTCAACAGCGGGCTTTTAGTCATCACGGGCGGCCCCGGCACCGGAAAGACGACCACCATCAACACCATTATCCGGTATTTTGAGATGGAGGGTATGGAAATACTCCTTGCAGCGCCGACCGGACGGGCAGCCAAGCGCATGACGGAGGCCACGGGCTATGAGGCCAGGACCATCCACCGCATGCTGGAACTGGTGCCATCAGGCCCGCCGGGCGGGGACAATGATAAATCAGGAATGGGCACCTCCGGCATGCATTTTGACCGGAATGAGGAAAATCCCCTGGACGCGGACGTAATCATCATCGATGAGATGTCCATGGTGGATATAAGCCTGATGCACTCCCTGCTGCGCGCCGTCAATGTGGGCACCCGTCTGATTCTGGTAGGCGATGTGGACCAGCTTCCAAGCGTGGGTCCGGGCAATGTGCTCCGGGACATCATAGATTCCGGCTGCTTCAATGTGGTCAAACTGACCAACATCTTCCGTCAGGCAGCCCAAAGCGACATTGTGGTCAATGCCCACAAAATCAATGCAGGGGAACGTGTGGACCTGGCAAAGCGCAGCAATGACTTCCTGTTCATCCGGCGGGACAACCCGGACGCTGTCATAAGCGCCGCCATCACGCTGATTCAGCAGAAGCTGCCAGGCTATGTCCATGCCCAGCCATTTGACATACAGGTCATGACCCCCATGCGCAAGGGCGCCCTTGGGGTGGAGCGGCTGAACCAGGTACTCCAGAACTACCTGAATCCCCCGGATAAGTCAAAAAAGGAGAGGGAAGCAGGCGGAATTATTTACCGTGTTGGCGACAAGGTGATGCAGATAAAGAACAACTACCAGATGGAGTGGGAGGTCTGCAACAAATACGGCATACCCACGGACCGCGGCGCCGGGATTTTTAACGGGGACGTGGGAATCATCCGTGAGATTAACGAGTACGCGGAACTTCTCACCGTGGAGTTTGACGAGGGCAAGAAGATAGAATACAGCTTCAAGCAGCTGGAGGAGCTGGAACTGGCCTATGCCATCACCATCCACAAATCCCAGGGAAGCGAGTATCCGGCCGTCATCATACCCATGTATAACGGCCCCAGGATGCTCATGACCCGCAACCTCATATACACGGCCGTGACCCGTGCCCGTGCCTGCGTATGCCTGGTGGGCCAGCCGGACGCCTTTTACACCATGGCGGGTAACTGCGTGGAACAGAAGCGGTACTCCGGGTTGAAGGTACGGATACGGGAGATTTATGAGATGGAAGGCTAGAGCGTGTTTGAAAATTCATTCCCGCCGTCTGCACGCCCCACTTCGCGGTATATTTGGCCCCGATTCAGTCAGCGTAGCCCGCTACGCCTCCATCATCGGGACCAAACCTCCCACAAAGTGGGACGCACAGCCGACGGAAAGCAATTTTCAAACACGCTCTAGAGCTCCATCCGGCCAGAAACCGGATATGGACAAATTATCTCCGGAACATATTGCAGGAAATGTACATATGGGACGGAACCGATTCAAAAACATTGTAAATACGTGATTTTTACGAAAACTGCGGACGAAGTCAGAATACAGCTGGCAATGCCCGTGGTTTTCTTTATATTGACACGGGGAACCACCCAATTTATATTGAAATTACCTAGTTGGCATAACGTGGTCGACATAGCGTTATTAATGCAGCACAGTATTGTGCTGTGGGACTGTGACAGGAGGTCATGTATGAAGAGAAGGATTGGTTTTATCGGTGTTGGCAATATGGGGAAGGGAATCTGCCATAATGTGATTCTGGCAGGCCATGAGGTCAGTGTGTTTGATGTGGACAGGGAGCGCTCTGAACGTTTCAGCGGGCAGGCGCATATATGCAGCACCCTGGAAGATGTATGTGCCGGAAGTGACATACTGTTCCTGTCACTTCCCAATTCAGGCATAGTGGAGAAAGTGATGGACACCGTGTTCTCATTGGGTGTCAAGGGGAAACTGGTCATTGATCTGTCCACCAGCGACCCGGTCTCCACCCGGAAACTATACGGCAGGATGAAGGCGCTGGGAGGTGATTTTGTGGACTCCCCGCTGATTGCAGGCCCCCAGGACGCGTGGGATAAGACGCTTACAGCCGTGGTGGCAGGCGATAAGGAAGTGGTTGATTCCTATGAAGACCTTTTCCTCTCATACTGTAAATCCTATGACTACGTGGGCGGCAGTGGAAACGGCCATCTTGTAAAACTGGCGCAGAACTGGGCCGGTCTTTTGCAGGCAGTCCTGTATGCCCAGCTGTATCCTGTCATGAGCCATTATGGCCTGGAGGCGGAAACGCTGTATGATGTGCTTAACACGGAGTTTTTTGACAACTGGTTTTTCAGGTTTTACAGCAAAAAGTATGTAAACAGGACGTATGATCTGGACTTTTCCCTTGACCTTGGGCTGAAGGATCTGATGTACATGAAGAAACTCTGTGATGAAATAGGAGTTCCCGGATTCATGCTGGATGGGGCAATCGACCTTTGCCGTATCACGCTGAAGGGGAAGCAGGATGGACATGAGGTAAAGGACATGTCCAGCATTGCGGATACAATGTACAAGCTTACAGAAAACTGAAGAAATGATGGACCGGGGCCTGGAGGAATCCAGGCCTCTTTGTATGTTAAGTAAAATGGAAATATAATCCATACAAAACCGGAGACTGGTTAGTAGTATAATCTTTTTAAGGGTAAATGCTTAAAATTATCATAATAATCTGCCATATACTTAACCATTATCAAAAAATAACTGTGTTAAACTATAATTGGAAAGGAAAATAAGAGCGTGAACAAATCAAAGAGGCAAAAATTAATCATAAAAATTTTAGCTGACTCAGACACTGCCCTCACATGCAGGAAACTGGCCAAACTGCTGGATACCTCTGAAAATACCATAAGGAATGACCTGGATGATATTGAAGGGAAGCTCAGGGAGTCCGGCGCAGGAGCGGTTGAACGCAAGCCCGGGGTAGGCATCCGGCTCGTGCTGGTTAATCAGGCGTTCCTGCAGATGGATACACAGGAACTGGGAGGCCAGGATGATAGGAAATATTACATGCTGAGACGGATTCTCTGCACAGGTCCGGGCCATGTGCTTACAGAAACCAGGCTGTCCGAGGAGTTATTTGTGAGCAGGAGTTCCATCAGCAGGGAGTTGGATGCAATCGGACAGTGGCTGGGCAATTATAATCTCCAGATAGAAAAAAGGAGGAATCACGGCATCAGTCTCAAAGGAAAGGAATTTGATAAGAGAAGGGCCATTGCAGAGCTTTTTTTTACAAAGGAGGCGGATGCTGGATCCGACTATGCCAGACAGGTTCCTGACCTGAGCGGATATCAGAAGGAAATGCTTGGCACCATTATCCCGGATACTGACACGGCATCCATCAAAAGCTTTATCCGGGCGCTTGAAAAAAGGCATGATTCCATCCAGACACACCGTGATTACGTGACATTATTCCTGCACATCGCGCTTTCCCTGTACCGGAGTAAAAACGGCTGCACGGTTGATTTTTCGGAAACCGATGACTTTATCTTAAAAGCGGCTTCAGCTGACGTGTACAGGGAAGAGATAGACCGCTGTTTCCAGGATAAAATGGGGTATGCTCCCAAAGAAAGCGAACGGGATTATATCTTTTTATATGTTATCTTCTCCGGCATATTCAGGAATGCGGGGATGGACTACATGAGGAGCAGCATCCTTGAATCCGCCCGGTTTGGAAGCTTTGTCCATGAATTCCTGGAGATGGTCAGCAGCGTTCTTGGAATCAATATACCCCAGGACGGACATCTGTACGAAAACCTGAAATACCATCTGTCCGATATGATTTGCCGGATGAAGATAGGGATGACAATCAGGAACCCGCTGCTTCATGAGATTAAGGATAAATATCCCAGCGTGTTCGGCGCTTCCTGGGCCTTCAGCATCCTGTTTGAAAAATACTTCGGGCTTATGGTCAATGACAATGAGATTGCATTCATAGCCACCTATCTCCTGACAGCCAGGGAACAGCTGAATTACTATACCGTGACAGCATGCATTGTATGTAACTATGGTGTCAGTGTTGCACAGCTTATCTGTGAGAAATTAAAATACCGGTTTCCCAATATCCATGTCACGGATGTCCTGGCTTACGAGAAATTCCGGCAGCTCTGCCAGGGCGGGGACGGGAATTGGGACATGGTAATATCCACAATCGGTCCACTGGAGGAAAGGCAGACAGTTGTCTGTGTAAGCCCCATTCTCACAGAGGAAGATGAAAAGTCCATAGAAAAGCTGGTAAAAACAGTTTCCAGGAAACTGCATCAGAGAAAGGAGGCGGTTGACAGCAGGACAAAGAGGCGTCTGTGTGTGCCGGGGCTTGTGGCATTTGGCTACAGCGCTGCTGATAAAATGGAGGCAATCAGGCTTGGGTCCGATATGCTTAAGAAGCTGGGATATGTGACGGACGGGTTTGTGGATTCAGTGATAAAAAGGGAAATGGCAGTATCCACCGAAGTGGGATTCGGCTTTGCCATTCCCCACGGAAGCCCGAAGTTTGTCCGGCATTCAGGGATTGCAGTGGTGCGTCTGGACAAAACGGTATTGTGGCATTCCGGGGAGGCGGTGGACACTATTTTCCTCATAGCAGCCTGTACGGATAAAAGACCGCAGGACATGGATGAATTAAAAGGGTTTTATAAAATACTGGCAGTACTGTTAGATGAAGAGGGACCGAGGAAACGCTTCAAAAGCCTTAACAAGGCCCAGGACATATGTAATTATATCAACGGTAAAAACGCTGCCGGACAATCATGACACGGGGAGTAAAATACATGAATTTATCAGAAATTTTTAATGAAAATGCAATTGCAGTGGATATTCCGGCTGACTCAAAAATAAAAGCGCTGGAATACCTGACAAAGCTGCTGTACAAAGACCAGGCCATAGGAGATGAGTCCGAATTCCTGAAGGATGTCCTCATAAGGGAAGGGGAAGGCCAGACCGGCATAGGGGACGGGATTGCCATACCTCATGGAAAATCAGGAACCGTCAGGAAGGACTGTATTGCATTTGGAAAACTGAAGCAGCCGGTAACATGGGAATCTGTGGATGACAAGCCTGTTTCGGTCATTTTCCTGTTTGCTGTCAACAAGAATACGGATGCGGACAATCACCTGAGGATGATGGCAATGGTGGCCAGGGCTTTGGCTGATGAAGAAATATGCCGCCGCATCAAGGAAGTGGAAACAAAGGAGGATGTATTCGTGATCATCAATGAAATCACGGCAGCGATGGGAATCGCAGCAGTAAACTAAATCGCAGCAGCAAATTAAATTGCAGCATCAAACTGAATCGCAGCAGCAAATTAAATTGCAGCATCAAACTGAATCGCAGCATCAAACTGAATTGCAGCATCAACTGGAGGAGGGATTACATGAAGATTGTTGGGGTAACTGCCTGTACGGCCGGTATTGCGCACACGTACCTGGTAAAAGAAAAGCTGGTAAAAGCAGCCCAGGACCTGGGACACGAAATTAAAATAGAAACCCAGGGAAGCATTGGGACGGAATGCGAACTGACCGCCGAGGATGTGGCTGGGGCGGATGTGGTTCTCATTTCCGCAGACATACTCATCTCAGGGCGGGAACGTTTCAGGGGAAAGAAAATCGTGGAGCTGCCCATGAAGGTGGTTTTGAACTCGCCAAAGGGGGTCTTGAATAAAATTGAGGAGAAGCTAAAGGGAGCAGAGTAAATGAAGAGGGGGATACATATGGATTGGAAAAAAATGCAGTTAAAAAGACATGCCCTTACAGGAATATCTTACATGATACCGGTTGTGGTGGCCGGGGGATTGTGTATGGGGCTGGCAAAAGTATTTGGCGGATGGAATATTGCGGCGGGGACATTTGCGGCCATCCTGGACCAGATTGGGGGAGCTGCCATTGGCTTTACGGTACCGGTGATCACGGCAGGCATCGCATATTCAATTGCAGGAAGGCCAGGCATTGCGCCGGGGCTTGCCATAGGAACCCTGGCTAATTCCATGGGGGCCGGTTTCCTGGGGGGACTCATAGGCGGGTTCCTGACAGGATACATAACATTGTTAATCAAGAAAAAGATAAAACTGCCCCAGGCCATGATTGGGCTTATGCCGGTACTTGTCATACCACTTCTGGCCACCCTGGCATCTGGCCTTATATTCGTATGCATACTGGGCAGTTTTGTCTCCATGATAAACGGCGCCATAACCGCGTTCCTGTTAAGCATGAGTGACTCATCCGGCCTTATCCTGGGAGGACTGCTGGGATTGATGCGTATCGATATGGGAGGTCCCTGTGCCCAGGCAGCCTATGCGTTCAGCAGCTCCATGATTGCCAATGGCGTCTACGGTCCTATGTCAGCCACCCTGGTAAGCGGGATGACGCCTCCCGTAGGGGTGGGCCTTGCGGTGCTGATTGCCAGGAAACGGTTTACAGGAGCAGAATATCAGGCTGCTAAGACCGCGATTCCCCTGGGCTTATGCTTTATCACGGAAGGTGTGTTCCCCTTCGTGGCATCCGACCCTGTAAGGACCATTATTTCCTGTACGGCAGGTTCTGCCGTCTCAGGGGCCTTGGCCGTATTCTTTGGATGTGAAATGCCCATACCGCATGGCGGGGTATTTGCCATTCCATTTTGCAACAAACCACTCATGTTCATACTGGCATTCATAATAGGGTGCCTGGTAACCGCCCTGCTTCTGATTGTCATGAAGCCAAAGACGGCATCTGACTCAGATGATATTGAACAGGAGCTTACTGCGGACATAGAATTTTCATAACAGGGGGAATGATCATATGCTGGTTTCAATGAAGGAAATATTGGTGAAGGCCCAAAGCGGAGCGTACGGCGTGGCAGCCCCCAATGTGATAAATGAGGACACCGCAAGGGTCTGCATCGAGGCAGCGGTGGAAATGAAAGCGCCCATCATCCTGGATTTTGCGTTTCAGTTCCATCCGGACATCGTATCCCTTGGGAAGATAATCTGTATGCTGGCCCAGGCCGCACCGGTGCCTGTTGCAGTCAACCTGGACCATGGCGCTGCATTTGAACATGCCATATGGGCCATACGTGCAGGATTCACCTCCATCATGGTGGACCGCAGCAGCGCTCCCTATGAAGACAATGTCCGGGACACGGCTGAACTTGTAAAAATCGCCCATGCGGTCGGGGTGAGCGTGGAAGCTGAACTGGGCCATGTGGGCGATGGTGAAAATTATGCACAGGACAGGGAACAGGGCCTCACGGATTCCGCCAAAGCCCGTGAATATGCTGACAGGACGGGGATAGACTGCCTGGCCGTTGCTATCGGGACAGCCCACGGTGCATACAGCGGGGAACCCCATCTCGACTTTGAGCGTCTGAAAGCCATCCGCCGGGAAGTGGATATCCCTCTGGTCCTGCACGGCGGCAGCGGTTCCGGGAATGACAACCTGGTAAGAGCCATCCAATGTGGTATAACAAAGATAAACATAGCAACAGACCTGTTTGTGGCAGGTGTTGCAGCCGGCGCCGAGGAAGGGCCGCCCTACATGATATATCACCGTATTAGGGAAGGTTATAAGCAGCGGCTTAAAGGATATATGGAACTGTTCGGACAAAGTGGCCGGGCTGAATGATTGGATAATGGACAGGATAAGGTTTCCGGGACGATGAATCCCGGAAATCCTTTATTTGTGTTACTGTATTGCCAGGAGGAATCTCCCTCATTTTATTTTTGTCCAAGGTCTGCATCAAGTCAGGTTCAGTTATTTTATTAGCATTCCTTCTGTATCATCTGATTGGAAAATAAGATGTGCAAAGCTTTGGCAGGCATTTTTAAGTTTTAGAAGGCTTTATGGAGCTTTGCAGGCATCACACGGTTTTAAAAGGTATTACAAAGCTTTAGCAGGATTTATAACTGCTTACAAAGCTGCTACAGCTTTATAAGCAGTTGATTTTACAAGAAATCTGTGTTAGTGTAATCAATATACCCCAGATGTCCCTTCTGACATTAAAATTCCACATCATAATTCTGGATTCCTATATCTATACCCACACACCTAAGACACCTAAGCCCACCGGGCTGTCAATGAAGTCAAACATATCCCATGAGAAGACAAAACAATCCATACAAAACGGAGAACCACGAAAATGAACCCAATCCAATTAATCACCAGCCATCTCTTAGACCTCCTGTTCCCGCGCCGGTGTCCTGTCTGCGCCCGGATTGTCATGCCCAGGGGCAATCTCATCTGCCCTGAATGTATGAAAAAACTGTCCTGGGTGCACAGGCCAACCTGCAAAAAATGCGGAAAGGAGGTGCTAAGCGACACCATTGAGTACTGTTATGATTGTACAAAGCACAGAAGGAGCTTTGATTACGGCCTTTCCCTGGTTAATTATGATGACATTGCCAGTAAGTCCATGGCTCAGATAAAATACAACAACAAGCGCGAATACCTGGACTTTTACAGTGAAGCCATGTTCAGGGGATTGGGGAAGCGGATCCTGCATATGAAGGCAGACGTCCTGGTACCTGTCCCGGTCCATCCGTCCCGTTTAAGGATAAGGGGATTCAATCAGGCAGAAGAACTGGCATGGCGGCTGTCTGAAAAGACAGGAATACCTGTAGACGGATCAATCCTGAAACGCAGCAAAAAGACTGCCCCGCAGAAATCATTAGACCCATCAGGCCGCCTGAAAAACCTGGAACAGGCATTTACAGCAGGACACATTCCCCCGAATATCCATTCCGTAATCCTGGTAGATGACATCTATACCACTGGAAGCACCATTGAAGCATGTACACGGGTGTTGAAAAAAGCCGGGATGGAACATGTGTATTTTGTCACGATTTTTATCGGACATGGGCAGTAATAAGTAAACATTAAAACCCTGCAATTCTAAAACGTAGTCTGAATCCGTCATCTAAATCCATCATCTGAATCCATCCACCCCCTCCTGCCGCCCCGCTTCCGTGGCCGTGTTTCACGATTGGATTTCAATACAAAAACCGTAAGAAAGCATGCATTGACGCCCCATATTGCCCACAGTATAATAAAAGATACATATAGAAAGGACAATGCGTATGGTACAGAACAGAACCGAAGGGATTAAGAAAATGTCCCCGGTGCCAATGCCTGAAAATATCACACAGGCGAAGCTGGTGTCAATGCTGCACAGAGGCAAGATCATACTTGCAGCTACAATACTTGCATCCATCTGCCTGTGGTTGCCGGGAAGCGGAAAACTGCCCGGAACATCTGTTTTTGCTCAGGAAACCGTGCAGCAGGAAACTGAAACACCGGAAACAGAAGAGAAAATAAATACCCCTGCTGAACTGAATGAATGGTATAGTCGCCAAACAGGGACAGATAATAAGATTGGTGTTATCTCCAAAGAACTGGTCATTACGGATGAAACCATATTGTTGGGAGCGCCCATAACTGATGGAGCCGTAGCTAACCGTTACTCAGACCAGACCGTAAAGACCGGAAACCGCAATACGGCCCGGAATCCAAACCATGGCCCAGTCCAAATCAAAATCCAGAGGGAAAAAGACGGGTCAGGCGGCATTATCAGGATCAGGGGCAATGGTTCCCTTATCATCAATGACCCGAATCTGCTCATTACCGGGCCGGACCGCCTGATTTCAGTGGAAGGCAATGGAAAACTGAATTTAAACCAGGGAAAAATAAAATTGGACAATACAAAACCGGATACCCCGGCCATTGTCTGCAGGAATAAGGAGCAGCAGATAAAAGTAAGCCCGGAATTCAATGAAGGCAGTCCGTTATATTTTGCCCCTCTTCCTGAGCCTGTTCCGCCGGATGAAACCGAGCCCCAGCCGGAACCGGACCCCCCGGGGCAGATTCCGGAAACATACCTCACGGAAGCCCTGCTCATGAATATCAATGCAGATGGAAGCGGAACCGCCAGGCTGCGGTTCCAGAACCTGCCCCCTGATATCACCGCCCTGTACATCTACCGCAGTGAAGACGGAAAGTCATGGACAAAGGAAAAGAACCGTGTGGAGACATCCGCTGCCCAAGGCGGCCAGGGCACGGCAGAATATGAGAATTTCCTGAAGGAGCCAGGTAATATCCTGAACCGCAGCATTGTGGAGGATGAATACCTGACCTACCGTTTCCAGTCAGATAACCGCTCTTTTTATGTGAAGGCCAGAATAGAATGGCCGGACGGAGCCATCGACACCCCCAAGATAAGGGTGGCCATACCGGATTATACCGGACAGGGCCTGACCTTCTCCTACGGATGGGGTGGTTATGGGGGAAGCGGATACGGAAACAGCTATAATTCATACGGAAGCGGTAAAGGCAGCTCCTATGGCAATTCCTCCGGCACAGGAGGCAGTGCGGAAGGGGAAACTGATGCACCGGAAGGCCCGATTCGGCGGGGAGGAGGCCGTAGCAGGAATCATTACACGCCATCCCCGCCGTCCCAGCCATCCCAGTCATCCCCAATAGCAACCAGACCCATTGCCACAGCCACGCCATCTAATGCCATGGCTGCCGGAAGCGGCATATCAGCAGGGGAAGCCGGTGAGGCCCAGGAAGATGATGGTGAAAATGCAATACCCGTCCAGGAACCGGAACTGATGGAAGAAAATGATATCCAAAGTATGGAATCCGGCCTGCCCGGTGAGCCGGAGGAAAATCAAGGCCCGGACAAAAAGCTGCAATATACGGTAATGGCCGCAGCGGTAATCCTCCTCACAGGGGGGACGGTCTTCTGTCTTCGCCATAGAAGGGGAAACAGGATAGGACAAAAAGAGACAGGACAAAAGGATAGAGGACAAAAGAAGAAGCAGGATAAATAAAAGGAAAACCAAACAGGACAGGACAAAATACATCCGGAAACCATGTGGAACTATGCGGAACACATGGGGAACCAGCCAGAAAAAAGACCTAAAAAACCTTGACGTATCGACATATATATGGTATAGTAGTCAGGCGAATGGAAGAGCTTAGGTCTTTTTTTTATGCTCAAAATTAAGTATCTAAGCAGCAAAATGTGAACTACGATAATATAAGTGGAGGTGGAAGTCGTGCGCACAAAAATTACACTGGCATGTACAGAATGCAAACAACGCAACTATAACATGACTAAGGACAAGAAAACTCATCCGGACCGTATGGAAACCAAGAAGTACTGCAGATTCTGCAAGAGACATACCATGCATAAGGAAACCAAGTAATCCTGTTCAGTAAAGGACGTGATAATATGGAAGAGAATACAGTGTCAACTGTAGAAACCACAGAAAAAACGGCCAAGGCTGACAAGGCAGAGAAGAAATCAGCTAAGAAGGAGAAAAAGCCTAGCTTTTTCAAAGGGCTGAAAAAAGAGTACAAGAAAATCGTCTTTGCTGACAAGGAAACAGTAGCAAAACAGACAGTGGCAGTGCTGTTCATGTCAATCTTCATCGGCGTGGTAATTGCTGTCCTGGACCTGGTCATGAAGTTTGGTTTAAGCTTTATTTTATAAAGTGAAGCAAACTCATGATAGGGATTGAATTAAAGGCGAGGGTGATTGTATGTCAGAAGCACATTGGTATGTAGTCCATACCTACTCAGGTTATGAGAACAAAGTCAAGGTCGATATTGAGAAGACAATTGAAAACAGAAACCTTCAGGACCAGATCTTAGAGGTATCCGTACCCATGCTTCCTGTAGTGGAGCTTAAGAACGGTGTGGAGAAAAAAGCTGACAAGAAGATGTTCCCGGGTTATGTGCTCATCAACATGGTCATGAATGATGACACATGGTATGTGGTGCGCAACACCCGCGGTGTCACGGGCTTTGTGGGTCCGGGCTCCAAACCGGTTCCTCTGACAGAAGAAGAGATGGCCAGCCTGGGCTTCAGGAGAGAAGAAGACGTCTTAGTCGATTTTGAAGTAGGAGATATGGTTGTTGTTATCTCCGGTGCATGGAAGGACACTGTCGGAGCCATCAAGGCTATTAACGACAGCAAGAAAACCATCACAATGCATGTAGAAATGTTTGGCCGTGAGACACCGGTTGAACTGGGATTTGCTGAAGTCAAGAGGATGTAGGCGGTCCTTTGCAACACAAAGAATCAGCTTTTGCAGGGCAAGGGCTGGTGGGAGGGACATTCCCGACAATACCACATAATTTTAGGAGGTGCCTAAGATGGCAAAGAAAGTAACAGGATATATCAAATTACAGATTCCAGCTGGCAAAGCAACACCAGCACCACCAGTTGGACCAGCACTTGGTCAGCACGGTGTCAACATCGTTCAGTTTACCAAGGAATTCAACGCAAGAACAGCAGATCAGGGCGATATGATCATCCCTGTAGTCATTACCGTATATGCGGACAGAAGCTTCAGCTTCATCACCAAGACCCCGCCTGCAGCAGTACTGATTAAGAAAGCCTGCAACATCAAGACCGCTTCCGCTGTTCCTAATAAGAACAAGGTTGCTGTCCTTAAGAAGGCTGACCTTCAGAAGATTGCAGAGACCAAGATGCCAGACTTAAATGCCGCCAGCTTAGAAGCTGCCATGAGCATGATTGCAGGAACTGCAAGAAGCATGGGCGTTACCGTCGAGGAATAAGAATTGGTGTATGAATCCGTATGCCCTTGAGCAAGGCACCGGGTTACTGGAGCATTTTCCCGTTATATGAACGTGGGAGGGAGATTCCCCGTCAATACCACTAGGAGGTTATTAAAATGAAATCAGGTAAAAGATATGCAGAGGCTATAAAGAATGTAGACCGTACTGCACTTTATGACGTAGCAGACGCAATCGCATTAGTTAAGAAGAATGCATCTGCAAAATTTAACGAGACTGTAGAAGTCCATATCAGAACAGGATGTGACGGACGTCATGCTGACCAGCAGATCCGTGGCGCCGTTGTACTGCCTCACGGGACAGGTAAGACCGTACGTATCTTAGTATTTGCAAAAGGACCAAAGGCTGACGAGGCTCAGGCCGCAGGTGCTGATTACGTTGGTGCTGAGGAGCTGATTCCGAGGATCCAGAACGACGGATGGCTGGATTTTGACGTTGTTGTAGCTACTCCTGACATGATGGGTGTTGTTGGCCGTCTGGGCCGTGTACTTGGACCCAAGGGCTTAATGCCAAACCCAAAGGCCGGTACCGTGACCATGGACGTAACCAAGGCCATCAACGATATCAAAGCTGGTAAGATTGAATACAGACTTGACAAGACAAACATTATTCACGTGCCAGTAGGAAAAGCTTCTTTCACAGAGGAGCAGTTAGCGGACAACTTCCAGACGCTTATTGATGCAATCATGAAAGCGAAGCCAAGCACAGTTAAGGGTGCATACCTTAAGAGCGTTGCCCTGACCTCAACCATGGGGCCTGGCGTTAAGCTGAATGTAGGTAAGCTGGTCAACTAATTGATTGCAGTAATATAGACGGTGTCACTCCGCAGTAAAATGAGGCTTGACATCAATCATACAATGTGATATGATACCACAGTATTGAATGCCCTGAGACAGCAGGTACCGTAAGGTGTAAGGCGTAACCGCCTGCCGAGGAACATACAAAACTCTGATTATTCATGATGAGATTTTGCAGACCTCTCTGTCCATATGGCAGAGAGGTCTTTATGTATTCCATGCTATGACGGTTTTCAATGCAAGAATAAAATAAGGAGGTAAACCATTCATGGCAAAAGTTGAATTAAAACAGCCAGTTGTAGACGAAATCAAGGGAGTACTTGAAGGCGCTGCAGGCGCAGTCATCGTTGATTACCGCGGTCTGACTGTAGAGCAGGATACCCAGCTGCGTAAGAAATTAAGGGAAGCTGGTGTGACCTACAAGGTATACAAGAACACCCTGATTAAGCGTGCAGCAGAAGGAACCGAATTTGCAGCACTTGAACCACAGCTGGAAGGACCGACCGCATTAGCAGTATCCAAGGAAGATGCGACCGCTCCTGCAAGGATTTTAGCAGAATTTGCTAAGACAGCACCTAAGCTGGAGCTGAAGGCATCCATCGTTGAAGGAACCTACTACGATCAGGCCGGAACCCAGGTTATTGCAACCATCCCATCCAGGGAAATCCTGCTGGGCAAGCTGCTTGGCAGCATCCAGTCTCCTATCACCAACCTGGCCCGCGTACTCAATCAGATTGCGGAGAAGAACGGTGGGGCTGCAGAAGCATAATCACCTTATCTTTTGCATGGGACAGCAGGGCGTCATCAGCTGCCTGATTAGGAATCAGCGATTAGTATCAATAGATATATAATCAATGATAAGGAATAAGATTGGAACATCATTCAAGCCCATCAGGGACTGAAGATGAGTTAAAACAACATTTAACATGTAATACCGAATACCAAATACTAAATATCAAACAGGAGGAACATAAAATGGCAAAGTTAACAACCGCTGAGTTTATCGAAGCTATCAAGGAATTATCCGTATTAGAACTGAACGAATTAGTAAAAGCATGTGAGGAAGAGTTTGGCGTATCCGCAGCAGCAGGCGTTGTAGTTGCAGCAGCAGGCGCTGGCGCAGCAGCAGCTGAAGAGAAGACCGAATTTGACGTAGAGCTGACCGAGGTTGGTCCAAACAAGGTTAAAGTCATCAAGGTTGTACGTGAAGTTACCGGCTTAGGCCTTAAGGAAGCTAAAGACGTAGTTGATGGCGCTCCAAAGGCAATCAAGCAGGGCGTATCCAAGGAAGAGGCTGAGGATGTTAAGGCTAAATTAGAGGCTGAAGGCGCTAAGGTTACCCTGAAGTAATTTAACTTTATATCTTCAACATTACATCTTGGAAAAGCTTGTAATAAGGCGGCTGTCAGAGAAATCTGGCGGCCGCTTTTTGTGGACTTATTTTACAACCGCCAATTACCGTGCTTGTCATATTACCTATTTTTCAGGTTAAAATAGTATTGGCTGTGTTCAAGCTTTTCAAGTCGTTTTTTCTGCCTTGCTGCTTTGCTTGCGTGGTGGATTGTATGATTTACCCTTGTTTATAAAAATGATACCGAACCGTAGTTATTAGATGACGGGGATGTCAAATACACTGGTGTACTGACACGATGACATTCAGGCAAACCGCCTTGTCTATTTTCCTGATAGCACGGGTTAAAAATACTCAGCGTAGTCCGCTACGCCTCCGTTTTTTTACCTGCACTCTCAGAAAAATATCCTGCGGAGTTTTACCAGAAGTCATCATGTCACTACACTGGATTCGTTGGAAAATGTTGTATTTCAAAACCCCATATAAGAATCCTGTAAAAACCACATGTAAAAGCCGGATGTTAAGAACTTATATAAGATTCCTGTATGAGTGAGTGGATAAGGATTTTTTTGAAAATGTAAACACTTACAATTTTCCATTAAAATCCCTTGCATATTTTTAGATAATGTTGTATAGTAATCTCAGAAATAAAGCGATAGTGCTTCATGTGTAAAAATGTAAGTACTTACAAAAAGTAATCCAATTCTTAATCCTATGGAGGTAGCAGACATGAGCAATAATGTAAAAGAGACAGTTATCCAGTTTGGCGAAGGCGGATTCCTGCGTGGATTCGTAGATTACTTCTTCCACAAACTTCAGGAAAAAGGCTTATATGATGGAAAAATCGTTGTAGTGCAGCCAATTGAAAAAGGAATGTGCCAGATGCTGGCCGACCAGAACTGCGAATACAATCTGTTTCTCCGCGGCATTGATAATGGAGAAGTAGTTAATGAGCATACCCATGTGACATCCATATCCAGAGCGCTGAATCCATACACACAGTATGAGGAGTATATTGCCCTGGCAGAAAGCCCTGACTTAAGGGTACTGGTTTCCAATACAACAGAAGCCGGAATTGAATATCTTGGAACAGAAAAACTCAGCGATATGCCGCCCAAGTCCTATCCTGCAAAATTGTGTCAGTTCTTATATAAAAGGTACAAAGCAGGATTAAAAGGTCTGATTCTCCTTCCATGCGAGCTGATTGATGACAATGGTGACAACTTGAAAAAATGCGTTCTTCAGTATGCAGATCTTTGGGAGCTGGAAGATGGCTTTAAAAACTGGCTTGAAACGGACAATGATTTCTGCAGCACACTGGTAGACCGTATTGTTACCGGTTATCCAAGAGATGAAGTAGAAGAACTGACAAAGAAGATTGGCTACGAAGATAAGTTAATTGATACAGCAGAGATTTTCCATCTGTGGGTAATCGGCGGGCATCATGAGGACGAGCTTCCATTCCAGAAAGCCGGCTACAATGTTGTGTGGACCGACGACGTGCATCCATATAAGAAGAGAAAGGTCCGTATCCTGAACGGCGGCCACACCTCCATGGTCTTAGGCGCATATCTTTATGGGCTTGAGACGGTAGGCGAATGCATGAAGGATGAAAAAGTTTCTTCCTTCCTTAAGAAATGCATCTTTGAAGAAATCATCCCTACCATAGGGGATACAGAAGATAACCGTAAGTTCGGCGCAGCTGTGCTGGAGCGTTTCTCCAATCCATTTATTAAGCACCTGCTGTTAAGCATTGCCCTTAATTCCGTGAGCAAGTTCCAGGTACGTGTCCTTCCAACCATACTGGAATACAAAGAGAAGTTTGGAAAATACCCTGCAGCCCTGACTTTCTCCATGGCGGCCCTTATCTCCTTCTACCGTACCGATAAGGCAAATGACGGCGAAGAAATCCTTGCGTTCATGAAGACTGCCTCTGTAGAAGACATCATGAAGCGTGAAGACTACTGGCACGAAGACCTGAGCGAGATGATTCCAATGGTTCAGGAATACTACGATTTAATCCAGGACAAGGGAATGGCAGAAGCATACAGCGTTGTTTTAGCAAAATAAATGTCAATAAAATGAGCATCAGAAAAATGGTACCTGATACCAAAAATCGGGTATCATTTTTTATTAGCCTCAAATTGTACAAATATAAGTACAAATTTCGAAAGACCTTTGCTTTTTGTAATAATTACGTAAGAAAATGCACAGGTAAATGTTATGGTATTTTCCTCGGATTTATACTATACTAAATGCGTGTGATGGAGTTGGAAAGCTTCCATTGGTAAATTGTCTAATTTACGCATTTTTAGTAGAATTTGCAAAAAATGCAAAAAAACTATTG
>DS990264.1:59507-61402 GCA_000155435.1 Clostridiales bacterium 1_7_47FAA
TAACGGTGTCATGGCATCCAATCAGTGGGTTGCCATTGACAATGAAGACGCCGGAGAAGACAATGAGCCAGACCATTATTGGTACTATTTCCAGGCTAATGGTAAAGCATTAACCAATGGAGACAATGATAAGGTATCTTTAAAAACAGTTAATGGTAAAAAGTACGCTTTTGATGACGAAGGTAAGATGCTGTATGGCTGGGTCGATGATGACAGCGCGGAGCGTGTAGATGATGCTGATGGCGATGGCTTCAAAGAGGGCGTATATTACTTTGGTGGCGAAGATGACGGTGCTATGACTGTTGGATGGTTACAGCTTGATATTACATATGATGAAGCAACCAATGATGATTATAAATATACGGCTGCTGCTTTTAATGATGATGAAGATCAGAGCCGCTGGTTCTATTTCAAATCCAATGGTAAGAAGATTTATGCAGAAAATGGCGATAGAACCAAAGATAAAACCATCAATGGTAAGAAGTATGCATTTGACGAGTATGGCGCTATGGTAGCAGAGTGGTCTCTTGATGAGGACGATTTGCCGGGCAATGGCGGTCTTGCTTCCTTCAGTTCTGCGATTGCTTCCACATCTGAGGTTAAGGTTGGTAAGGCTGCTGATTCTAAGTACAGTCAGGCATGGAAATACTTCAACAGTGTTGAAGATGGCTCTCGCATAAGCAAGGGCTGGTTTAAAGTTGTTTCTGCCGAATACTTAAATGAAGATAAATATAATGATGACGAGGATTCCTGGTACTATGCAGATGGCAGTGGTAATCTGTATGCTGGTGAATTCAAGACCATTAAAGGTAAGAAGTATGCATTCCGTGATGATGGCCGTATGGTGGATGGACTGAAGTTTATTAAGGATGACGAAAACGGACATCTTGATATAAAGGCTGACGATGATGCAACCAATCCATTTGATAACGAGGATGACTTCCTTGATAACGCCGCTACTTACTATGAACTGAACGATTACAGATGTTATTACTTTGGCGGCGGTGATGACGGCGTGATGAGAACCAACAAGACCTCTGTTGAGGTTGATGGCGAGAATCATAACTTCTACTTTGAAAAATCTGGCGGCAAGAAGGGCGCTGGCGTAACTGGTGAAAAGGATGACAAACTGTATCAGTCTGGTATGTTGTTGAAGGCTGGATCTGATGACAAGTATGTTGTTGTTCAGAAAGCCACTCAGACAATAGGCAATAAAGAGTATACAACTTATACCAAACTGGATGATGCTAAGGATTTCCTGAATGCACCTGGTGTAAATGAAGTTGATGAGTTAAGTGGAAAATCTGGTAATGATGCTGTAAATATTGGTAACAATAATACCAAGAAGGCAGAGGATGTATCCGAAGCATATAGTATCACTTATACAACGACTCCAATAAATGGTATTACGTATGAATATATTCTTGTAAATACCTCCGGTAAGATTGTGGATGGCAAGAGCAAGAGCAAGGATGGCAATGACTACTACTATGTAACTTCTAAGAAGAATGATGGTACTAACAGCATCAACGCCATTTATGTTGAAGACTAATATTTAAAGTTGTTTTGATGTGAATTAAGGGGGAAGCGTTGTGACTGATTAATAGTTGGTCGCAACGCTTTCTTTTTAGCTATAGTTTATTTTAAACATATTCCTTAATTTATAAAAGTCAACTAAGATGGAAAGGAATGTAATTCAATGAAGAGAAAATCAATTTTGGCTATGCTCGGCCTGACAGCAGCATTAACCGTTTCGTCCCCTTATTCTGTCCTAGCTGCTAATTCTACGAATGAAATAGCAATGGAGAGCTGTGGTGCTTATCTTTTTGAGTGGCGTCCTGTAGATTGTGGAAACGGAAGGGCATTTGCCATTCTGGTGGGTGGTAATAATATTG
>DS990264.1:62100-68490 GCA_000155435.1 Clostridiales bacterium 1_7_47FAA
TTCCAGTCCCCTTCTATTTTTCAGAACATATAAGCGGAAAGCGATAAAGAACGCATACTTCCCTTTACCCTAACAATCGTGCGCCTTCCTTTAATCCACTTCCCTGAGACCCTTCTGTTTGTTATGGAATTTATAGAGATTATAACCGATTGAAACCAGAAATAATTCCAGTCTTACACAATCCAGCCCTCTTCTTATTATACGCTTATACTAACGGTCATATTTGTTAATCCCAAATGTCTCTTTCCTGAACATGGGGAATTTCATGTATTTTTCCATCCCATGCCCTTGACAAAACAGATAGTTATTGAAGGAACCATATCCCGCATCCGCTACCGGATATTTGGGGTAAAAACCGTATATCTCATAAAACTTTTCCATCAGGGGTCAAAACAGTCCATATCTGAACGGTACTGCATGACATCTGCCACCGCAATGTACTCGTCAGCCACTTCAATCTGGATATTGTATGCAGGGAGGAACTGGTCATTCCCCATATAGTTTTTTTCATCCGCATAAAAGTTGCGTCATGGTCGGTCTTTGAATAACTGTTCCGTTCAGGCCCGCATATCCTGATTTCTTCCACGTATTCCGAGAGTTTTCCGATATACTCCTTTAACTTTTCGTAATATTGTTGCTCCCGGCTTTTCCGGTGTCCCCGACCGTATACAAATGTGTTCTCATCAATATGACAGAAGAATTCATACCTGGACAGAAGAATCTCCAGACTGTCCGGGGTATACTCGGTATTTGTTTCAATTTTTAACTCAGTGTATGCCAGTGTTCCGTTCATTTCCGTAAATAGTGCGATAATTTTCCCGAATAGACGGTATCTCGATTTTTCCGTGGCTTTTTTCCAGACCCAGGTATACTTGTTTGCATCTGCCTCAAATTTCTAGCCATCAATAGATGCTGAAAAATCGATGCCCTCCACTGCCTGGATATACGACATGATTGCCTTAAAAATATCCTGGACAGATTCTTTTATCTCTTCATTGATAAAGTAGCTGAAGGCACGATAGCTGGGAGCTTCATGGTCCCTCAGATACATGTAACGAATGTTGACTTTGCACCGGTCCTCCAATTCCCGCAGGGACGCGTACCCTGTATCCATAACGCCGAACAGGATTATCTTTAGCATGTTGACCCGATTACATCGGGGCCGACCTATCTTGTGCACAGGTTCCGGCCTGAGATACGTTTCTATTCCAATCTTTTCCATGATTCTGTCAAATGCCAGTACTGAATCACAAATATCCAGACAATCCGTAAGAAACAGTGGCAGTATTCCCTGTTTTGTACTATAATATTTCTTGATATTATTATTCATGGTTGTTTAATTGGTTCTATACTGAATGTTGGGGTGTGCTGAAAAGCACACTTCCAACATTCTTTTGATTGTAATAAAATACATCTATAAGAAGCCTCCCAAACCCATTATTCCGACCAAAGTTTAATGTATACGGAGGTGACCCTTATAGATGTACCCTAATTATACCAAGACTTTCCTTAACTTGGAAGGTGTCTCAATTAAAAAGTGGTCCAGGCGGACTCTTTCATTAAAATTTTTATCCTGTCACAACTGGCAGAACAGACCTGCCCCTGCTGTGGGGCTAAAACCAGACGGGTCCATGATTACCGCCTGCAGGAGGTCCAGGACATCCCCTTACAGGGTAAACACGTAATCCTGGTCCTTCGTAAACGGCGTTACCTCTGTACCTCCTGCCGCAAACGTTTTACGGCCCCCTGCCCGTTCCTGCCCATCTACCACTGCAGGACACGCAGGCTTGCATTCTACACTGTTTCCCCGTTCCGCCCGACCGGCTCCCACAGGCACTTTCCATTGATGGATTCAAAGGGAACGCTTCCACCGGTAGATATCAATGTATCCTGGTTGATTTGAAAAAGCAGCGCATCCTCGATATCCTTCCCGACCGGCCCCAGAGTCATCTGGCTGATTATTGGCGCAGTATCCCTAGGAAAGAACGTCTGAATGTAAAGTTCTTCATCTGCGATATGTGGCAGCCCTATACAGAGCCTGCACAGAGCTTCTTCCCAAACGCAAAGATTATTGTGGATAAATACCATTTCATCCGCCAGGTCACATGGGCCATTGAAAACGTACGCAGGCGGCTTCAGAAGTCCATGCCGGTTTCCCTGCGTAAGTATAACAAACGCCGCCGCAAGCTCATCCTGACCTGCTATAAAAAGCTGAAGGATGAGAACAGACAGGCCTGTGATTTGATGCTTCTGTACAGTGAAGACCTGCGCCAGGCGCACCGCATGAAGGAGTGGTTTTATGATATCTGCCAGATGAAGGCCTACCGTCAGGGAATTTGATGCCTGGATTGCGGATGCACAGAGCTGTGGAATCAAGGAATTTAAGGACTGTGCCAGGACCTCCAGAGCCTGGCGGAAGGCAATCCTGAATGCCTTTAAATACGGACTGACAAATGGTCCGACAGAAGTATTCAACAACAAGGTAAAGATATCAAAACGGAGCAGCTACGGAATCCAGAACTTCAAGCGTTTCCGAACCTGGATACTCCACTGTACATTATAGGATAAGGTGGTCGGTCATGCGGAGGCTTATTTGGCATACCCAAAATCAGTAAAACTTAGAGCCATGCATAAAAAATGCCCTTATCATAAATCTGGGGCGGGATTTTAACAAATCCCACTCCAACTATTGACAAAGAGCCAGATTTTAAACGGTCATTATAGCACTCATCATATCATCATAGTGATAACATGGGCTGAAAGCTCAAAAAACCTTCAGCCCTGCCGATATCATACAAGATCTGTTTTTACAGAGAGTTTTTCACATACGCCTTATTTCATACTTTATATGCCCCAACACCATGCCTACCTTTTTGTCGTATCCACATCAACCTGTGTGTATCGGCTTTCAATAACCGCTTTTCAGCATACACACAATTGGTTAGTTTCTCGGCATCTCTATTGTAAGATAGTAACGCACTGTAATCTCGGGCTTCCCATAGGATTGAATAGTATTATAGATACATAAATGACCGCAAGTACTACTATCAAGCTAAATAATATATAACTTATTCTCTCTATTAAAACAATATCGCGATAAAATCGCGATTTTAATGTGATATAATTGCGAAAACAAAGGCGAAATCCATAGGGGCGCTACACACTTGAAAGAACTATTTCAGTTTCTCATCGTTTCTTTCTAAAAACCGTCTTGTCTCAACATAATATCAAACGCAAGGGCCTCTTATGATTTTTAATCGCAAGAGGTCCATATTTTAAAAATAGCGGTAAACAAATACTAATTATTCCACACACCATCCGCTCCCACATAATAGCCATCAGGTGTGGTCTGATTTGTAACCATTAGAGACTCGCCGTTAAAGTAATACCACTTCCCGTCTACCTCTCTCCATGCATTTGTTACATAATTTCCATCAGATAATTTATATTTCCAGTTATCTCCAGATGCCTCCCAGCCTTCAGCGGCAGCCTCTGATGCTACACCTGGTCCAAGATTCTTTGTGTTGTCAATGGTAGACGGCTGTCCATCCCATACGCCGTTCGCATCTACCCGGTAGCCATCTGGTGTAGTATCGTCGGTTTCCATATATGTCCCAATATTAATATAATACCAATTCCCGTCATCACCTTGAATCCAGGTAGCGCCGGCATAATAACCGTTCTTCTGTATATAACGCCATCCCTTTTCATCGTGATACCAACCTGGTATATAATTCGTCTTTTCACCACTTGCATTTACATAAATCCCATCAGGAGTAATTGTATCTGTAAGCATGATTCCATTTTCATTCATATAATAGGATTGATCGTTAACCTTTAACCATCCATTTGATACAAACGTACCATCAGGCTTCCTATATTTATATTGGCCATTTTCCTGTACCCAACCAGAGGTAATGGTTCCATTATATGCACCCGCATCGGATCCATCTACATTAATCAAGTATTTTCTTACTTCCGGTGGCAATTCTGCACTATTTACATTACCGGGAAGATGGACAACATCTACATATCTCTCATTACTGGACAGATTCTTATTGTTGGTAAAAAGAACAATACGTGTAACTGGCTGACTTCCTTCCGGCATGGATGCCCAATTCTCCGGAATCCCCCATGCTCCATCAATATTAACCAAATCCGGGACTTGTCCCCACGGCCTTGAATACTCCATTGGTTTAAAGGTATATGCATAATCATACCCTCTGCTCAATATGACATCACTTTCATAAATCGTATTACCGCCCACTAGAATAGCAAAGGAATGGCCATCTCCACAGTCCACAGGACGCCATTCAAAGAGATATGCACCACTGTTTTCCATGGTTGTTGCAGCGCTATCTGCCATTGCAGGAAAAGCTGCTGATGCAGAAATCAATAACGCCAACACCAATGGTCTAAGCTTTTTATATATCATATATTTCCTCTCCTTTATTCTTAATAAAAAAGAAGCGTTGTGACTTAATTTAATACTAAATCAGTCACAACGCTTCCCCCTAAATCATACTACTAAGTCTAACTAATTAATAATTAGTCTTCACTGTAGATAGCAAGAATCTTTCCGCCCTTTGCAGTAACGTATACGAAATCACTACCATCAGTGCTCTTGGTCTTGCTGTCAATAACCTTACCGGATGTATTTACTAAGAAGTAGTTATCAGAAGATAAGCCGCTGCCACCATTAATCATATACAAATCTTTGATATCTGCGCCCTTCTTGTTAACACCAATATTAGACAGCTGTTCTGCTTTTACTTCATCAGTACTATTAGTATGATCAGTATAGTTGCTAGCAGTAATAGCATCTAAGAAATCATCAACATCAGCCAGTTTCTTATAACCTTCTTCAGTTGAAGTACTAACCTTCTGAATCACCTGATACTTCTCATCTTTGCCAGCAGCAAGCATTTTACCAGACTGATAATACTTGTCATCCTTCTCACCAGTTAAACCAGCACCCTTCTTGGAGCCAGACTTCTGGAAGTAGAAATTGAACTTATCGCCATCAATATCAATGCTGGTCTTGTTGGTCTTCATAGAACCATCATTACCATCGCCGAAGTAGTAGCAACTATATCCTTCCTTCTCATACTTAAGAGCACTTTCATTGAAGTCATCTTCAGTGTCAAATGGAAGAGATCCATCATCATCAGCCCTTACGCTTAAGCCTGTACCTAAATCCTTGATGAACTTCAGGCCATCAACCATACGGCCATCATCACGGAACGCATACTTCTTACCCTTGATGGTCTTGAACTCACCAGCATACAGATTGCCGCTGCCATCTGCATAGTACCAGGAATCCTCATCATCATCAAACTTATCATTGTTCAGCCATTCAGCTGCAACTACCTTGAACCAGCCCTTGCTGATTCTGGAACCATCTTCTACGCTATTGAAGTATCTCCACTCCTGAGCATACTTAGCAGTAACGCTGTTTCCGGTTGCTGTGCTGTTATCACTGTGCGCGCGATTAGCTGTAGACAGCTTATCAGCATCTTCACGATCCAGAGACCACTCAGCAGTCATAGCACCATACTGGTCAAATGCATATTTCTTACCATTGATGGTCTTCTCTTTTGCTTCTCTTGCTCCATCAGCCTTAACTTTCTTACCATTAGACTGGAAGTAGAACCAACGTGTCTGATCCTCATCATCATTAAATACAGGAGCAAACTCGTAATCGCTGGTTGCTTCATCATATGTGATATCCATCTGTAACCAACCAACGGTCATTGCACCGTCATTCTCGTCACCGAAGTAATAATCACCGGTCTTGAAGCCATCGCCGTCTGTATTGTCGATACGCTCTGCGTTGTCTTTTGCAACCCAGCCGTACAGCATCTTTCCTTCTTCGTCAAAGGCATACTTCTTACCATTAACGGTCTTTAATGCGATGTTGCTGTTATTTCCATTGGTTAATGCTTTACCATTAGCCTGGAAGTAATACCAGTAATTCTCTGGCTCATCATCATCGCCTGCATCCTCGTTCTCGATAGCAACCCACTGATTAGAAGCCATAACGCCATTAACATCTACATAGTAGTAGTTGTCGCCATCCTCAATCAGGGTATCGATAGCCATCTCGCCATCGCTGTCTAAGTAATACCAGTTATTACCGGACTTAGCCCACTTATCAGTTACTCTGTCGCCATTCCTGTCGTAGTATACCCAAGTACCATCTTCCTCGGCCCAACCCTGAGCTGCGAAAGAAGTCATGGATGCACCAATAGCGAGCAGTGCTGCTGTTGATAATACAGCAACTAATTTTGTCTGCTTTCTCATAATTAATGCACTCTCCTTTTTCTTTTTGAAATACTTTTTGAAATTCCTAATTGCATTACGAGTTGATTATACTTCGGATAAGGAAAA
>DS990264.1:68614-208431 GCA_000155435.1 Clostridiales bacterium 1_7_47FAA
AGAAGATAGTAAAATATTTGCATTTAGTACATAAATGATGCCATTATCCCCCTCTCATTTATAAATATTTAGGCGTTTGCGAAACGCCACAGCCTGCAAAAATTCGTTTTTTCTTTGATAAAATAAAACAACTCCTCATAGGTTTATGGTAAAACTGAGATGTCCAGTAACAATCCACCATAACCAACTGAAAGGAGTTGTGCTTATATGATACTATACAATCAGCTTTCTTTGGCAGATATTTTTTCGGATTGTCAGGATATTTATGAATTTGACAAATCAGAATTCGGCTCCCTGCTTCAATCCCATATTGACCTTAGTGATATTGTTCCTGCTTCCTTCTGGAGGCGTTTCTATGCATCTACAAGCAGAACCCGCAAATATCCTTTGCTAGCCCTTTTATGGGCTTTGATTATTCAACGTGTTTTTTCTATCCATACAAAGCAGCCTATGGTTCCATGCCTTTCCATTCAGCAGCCAATCCGGAAATCAAGCAACTCTATATCGATGGGTATTTCTGCTACGCCTATGAGATAGGGATTGTTACAAATGGACTCGGCATCATCAAGCACATTGAGTTTTACAACAAGGCTTTCTTTGAAAAGCGTCCTGAAATTACCATTGAAAAGAAATCCGATTCTCCTGATGAAGACAAATCCGTTCATGATGCAAGGCTTTTGAGTCATACTCTCCAGGACTTTTTCACTGCACATCCTTTGATTCAGCCTGACACATTCCTTGGCGGCGTTGCCTTTGATTCCGTCCGACTGTATAAGGAACTTCTTTCCGGTGATACCTTTGGAACCGGGCTGCACTTCAAGAAAGCTTATATTCCTTTGAACACCAGGGCACATTTTGAAAACCCAGACTATTCCATGGATGAAAGTGGCATTCCCTTCTGTCCAAAGATTCTTCTCTCCCAATGAAATATGAAGGGACCTGTAAGCTTAAGAGTGGCGTCACCCGCTACAAATTCGTCTGTCCCAAGGTTGTCTGGGAAAAAATTTCTTCCGGAAAATACCATCGGGTCTGTCACTGTGCCAGTCCATGTTCCATGTCTTCCAGCGGCAGGATGGTCTACACGTATCCTGAAAAAATCTCCGCGCTATCCAGGTATTCCGCGGGGGACTGACAAGTGGAACCATGTCTACAAAATCAGAACCTATGTGGAGCGGTCTATCATTCACATAAAAAACTTCTTCTGTCTGGCCGGACGTAAAACCCAAAATGAGAAAACGTTGCACGCCGACCTAATCCTCGCCGGCATCACACAATTAAGCGGTGTGGTTCTAGCAGATAAGATTCATAAGCGCGAATGCATACGAATGGTGAAATCACTCATTGCATAGGACTTACCAACTCCATAGGCTTTATGGCTTATTAGAGTGCGCCATTCTCTTATGACATCACCTCTTAATTGGGACGTCCTGCTTCGCAGGATGTCTTCCTTGTTTGGAATCAAGTTTGCGAACTTGTTTTGCAATTACCTATTATAAATATCAATGACTTTTTTAATATCAGCTAAAGAATGGATTCTTTTATTTTGTCATAAGAATTTTGTGGATTTATAATTGTTGACGAGTATCTTGTATCGCTAGTATTATATTTCTATAATTACTAATTAAACAATTAGTAATTGCCAATAGAAATGATGGAGGATGAATGATGTTTGTTGGCCGCATGAGGGAACTCAAAAAATTATAATTACTCCACAATAGCAAATCAAATTGAATTTGCTGTTTTTTATGGAAGACGAAAGGGTGGAAAAACCACACTTATTAATGAATTTATAAAAGGATAAAAGGCTGTATATTATATGACAGTTGAAGGCACCCGCAAAGAAAATATTTCAGGGTTATCAAAAACACTGCTGCTGGCTGAAGAATCTGCAGGGAAGCGGAATTTTTGGATTCCATTAATTTATTTAACTATATTGATACCCTATGTCAAAATCAGGAAAGGCTCATAATTGTAATAGATGAGTACCCTTATTTGGCTTCTTCCTATCCTGCGGTCTCGTCTATGCTTCAAAGCCATATAGACCAGTGCTGGAAGAACAGCAAACTCTTTTTGATATTATATGGTTCATCTATGAGATTCATGGAGGAACAGGGGATTAGGCTATAAAAGCTTTTTGTATGGCCGCAAGACGGTACAGTTTAAATACGTCCATTTATTTTCTTTAAAGCCCATCAAATGCTTCTGGATTTCTCGGAAGAGGCACAAGCAATGCTATATGGCATTACAGGAGGGATACCCGAATATATATCACGAATTGATGTTAACAAAAGTTTGGATGATAATATAGTTGTCTTGTTCTTTGATGAGAGTGGAAGACTATTTGAAGAACCTGTCAATCTTTTAAAACAGGAATTAAGGGAGCCAGCCTCTTATCACTCCACTATATCCGCCATTACCAGTGAATCCAGCAGCATGAATGACATTTCCACAAAACCGGACTGGAGGTCAGCGGATGCAGCAACCAGATAACATCACTAATTTCATTAGGTATTATAAGAAAGGAAATATCTATAACAGAAAGTGCTACCAGCAGAAAGACTTTATATCATCTGGAAGACAGCATGTTTTTATTTTAGTATCGTTTTGTGCTCTCTAATATAAGCAGCATCACCAGAGGTGTGGGCTCAACAATATATAAAATATTAGTGAAGCCTCAAATGAATGATTTCAGGTTAAACAAATATTGGTTTACAATATTTGTTTAACCTGGAATATATGAAAGCCTTCCGTTTGCCATCAGCAATGTAGGGAGGTGGTGGAGGAATAATCCTGTAAAAAAGCGGCTGGAAGAAATTGATATTATGGCTATACAGGGGCCTTATGTCCTGTTAGGCGAATGTAAATGGAAAAATGCCTCTGTCGATATGAATACTATTCACGCGTTGTTGGGACGAGGCTATAATTGAATAGCGGTTAATAGGTTATTAATGTGAGAAATTCTTACAAAATCTTTCTGGTTTTATGAAACATATTATGCATCTTCTACAATCTTCGTTATAGTAGTTATCAAAATAGTTAATAGTATATACTGTTCAAGAAAGAGAATCCGATAGACTTATTATATTGAAGACTATCTGTATTTGATGCTTTCGTATAGCCATTTATCTTTTATAAAATTGTAAAGATATGTACTATTCATAAAGTTGCGGAAAAGGGGGTAAAATGATATACTGTTTAATAGCCTTTAAAAAATAGGAGAGTGAACTAAAATATGAAAAATATAGAGCTTGAAGATAAAAATATGAAAGATAAAGGAACTTTATTAACATCATGGGAAAGGGCTAACCATATAATAAGCTGTGTAACAGTATTGATGATAACTGCAGTTTTTCCGTTGGCCTTTCGTGACTACTATTATGACATGTTAGATGTAAAATATATTTTTTATTATGGTACTATTATTTTTATGGCGATGGTTATGCTAATTACATCTATTATATTTCTATTTAAAGATTTCAGATATTATGCTGGGGAGAATTATAAGACATTAAGGAAAAAGATGGGGTTAAAATCATTTGGAAAAACAGATTGGGCGATGATTGGCTTTTTGCTTGCAGTTGCAATTTCAACATTTCAATCAGATTATTTTTATGAGTCATTCTGGGGGAATGAAGGAAGATATATGGGAATGTTCTTGATTCTTCTATATAGTGTAAGCTTCTTTATCATTAGTCATTGTTTAAGATTCAAACGGTGGCTTCTGGATGCTTTTTTGGCTTCTGGAATGGTGGTTTGTATTATAGGAATTATGCAATTTTTTAAATATGACCCAATAGGTTTTAAAATAGGTATTTCACCATTTGAATATTCTATGTTCGCATCCACGATTGGCAATATAAATACTTACACTTCTTATATAAGTCTAATTGTAGGTATTGGTACTATTCTTTTTTTAATTGAAAATAATAAATATAAAAAAATATGGTACTTATTTACTGTTATTATATCATTGTTTGCACTCATAACAGGTATGAGTGATAATGCATATTTGACGTTAATGGCTTTATTTGGTCTTCTTCCTTTATACTTATTTAATAGTTTAAATGGCGTTAAGAAATATATGGTAATGGTATCGATTTTATTTACTGAGTTTCAGTTTATTGATTTCATTAGTAATAAATTTCCAAATCATGTATTAGAAATTAATGGATTTTTTAATATTATTGTAGGATATGACAAATTATCACATATTATAGTTTGCCTATGGGGGGGATGCATTGTACTATATATTTTAACGGCTTGTATGAAAAAGGAAAATGTTCTATATGGAGTAAGTAATGTTGGGAGATGGATATGGCTGGGTATAATTATTTTAATAGTTTTGGCTGGATGCTATATTCTTTATGATGTAAATATCGCTGGCAATGCAGATAAATATGGTTCTTTAAGAGGATACCTTGTAATAGGCGATGACTGGGGCACACGAAGAGGATATATTTGGAGAATCGGAATGGAAAGTTATTTGAAATTTCCTATAATTCATAAAATATTCGGTTATGGACCAGATACTTTTGGTATCATTACAGTTAATAATTATTATGGGGAGATGCTAAGCAAATATAATACAAAATTTGACAGTGCACACAATGAATATCTTCAGTATCTTATTACTATAGGCATTGTTGGGCTTGCAGCTTATCTGTCTTTGCTCTTTGTATCCATTATGGAAATGGTTCGTGCATCGAAGAAAGAGCCAGTAATAATAGCAATTATATTTGCAATTGTATGTTATAGTGTTCAGGCATTGGTTAATATAAGCGTCCCCATTGTTGCACCAATAATGATGACATTACTAATGGTAGGGATATCTGCTTCACGGAAGATAAATAGAGAGATCCACAAATAGCTATAATCTGCAATGAGTAATAGTTTACTAGGACTAAGTATACTAATAAAATTCCAGTTCTTCCAGTTTTTTATCTGTAGTGATGGTTGCGATTATAAGCCTTAAATGTTATACTGTAGTGAGATTTGCGGGATGAGAATATTGAGAAGCATTAACGTGGATTTTGTAAGGGAGTTTTTGCTATGGATAAAGACTATTCGGTTTTGATGTCCGTTTACCAAAAGGAATGTCCAAAGTACCTTGAGGCAGCGATTAATAGCATAATCAACCAGACTTTAAAGGCTAAAGAGATTGTTCTAGTTTGTGATGGTCCATTGACTAACGAATTAGAGAAGGTATTGGAAAAATTTTCACAGAGACTAATTTTAGTTAGATTGGAAAAGAATGGTGGTTTGGGAAAGGCTCTTGCGGAAGGAATGCGATATTGCAGATGTGAGTGGATTGTTCGCATGGATAGTGATGATATTGCATTGCCAAATCGATGTGAAAAACAAATTTTGTATGTTCGGCATCATCCGGAAATAGACGTACTAAGTGGAACGGTAGCGGAATTTGAGGGAGATGCATTGACAGTAGAAGATGCTAGACAGCAAATTGTGTCCTTTAAGTATGTGCCAGAGAATAATAGCAGCATTGCTGAGTATATAAAATTTCGTAATCCTATAAATCATCCCTGTGTTATGTTGCGCAAATCCAAAGCATTAAGGGCGGGGGGATATCAACAGTGTCACATGTTTGAGGATTATGACCTATGGGTTAGGATGTTAAAAAATAAGTGTATCTTTGCTAACCTTCCTGACACTATATTGTATATGCGTACTAATAACATGCATATACGAAGAGGTGGAATAGCCTATGCAAAAGCGATACTCTGCTTCTGGAAAAGAATGTATAAACAAAACATGATTGGACTGCCTCAATGTATATTAGTTACTTTTTTTCGAATAACAATATGTTTATGTCCAAATCAAATCCGAAAGATGATTTATGATAAGAGACTAAGGAATCATTAACTATGGAAAAAAAGAAAATAAATAGTCGCCAATTTGAACAGTATAAAAGAATTGTGAAATTTTTGAGTTCTTCAGTAATTGTATTACTGGAATTAGCCATTTATTATTATGTTTGGATGAATTATTATAATAAACATATGACAGTTGCTTTCTGGCGTCGGGGAAATTGGCTAATAACTGGGGAATATCTAGTCCTATCACTAATTCTCCATCGTCTTTATGGTGGATTAAGAGTAGGAATATTTAAATACTGGAATCTGGTATATTCACATATGATTTCTATTTTAGGGGTAAATCTTTTTTCTTACGTACAGGTTGTTCTGTTTGATAAGAAGATGCATAATCCTACGGCAATAATTGTTATGACAGTAGTCGATTTAGTAGCAGTTATGATTTGGGCATATGCATTTAAGAAATTATATTTATTTCTCTTTCCGAGAAGACGTCTACTGTTAGTTTATGGAATAAATCCGATGTTTCATTTGTTGAATCGTATTGATACTAGGGAAGATAAATATGAAATAGCTATGAAAATATCTATTGATGATGGAATCGATAAGATTATTGGCTTGGCAGAAGATTATGATGGTGTTATTATTGGAGATATTTCTGCAGGTTCCAGAAACCAGTTGGTAAAGCTTTGCTATGCAAATAACATTCGGAGTTATACCGTTCCTAAGGTTAGTGATATTCTTTTAAGAAGTTCTGTTGAATTAAATATCTTCGATTCCCCATTGTATTTATCACGAAATTGTGATGGGCTTGCTTTAGATCAGGCAGTTATTAAAAGAGTTATGGATATTGTTGTTGCCTCGTTAATGCTAGTGGTTAGCTGTCCTTTTTTCGGAATAATTGCGGCATTGATAAAAGGTACAGATGGTGGACCGGTATTTTATATGCAAAAGCGGCTAACAAAAGACGGAAAGATATTTTCTATATATAAATTCAGAACTATGGTAGTCGATGCAGAAAGTAAGAGCGGACCAGTAAAAGCTGGAGAAAAGGACTCAAGAGTTTTACCTGTAGGACGATTTTTGAGGGCAACAAGATTGGACGAATTGCCACAGCTTATAAATATTTTGAAAGGAGATATGAGTTTAGTAGGTCCTAGACCAGAACGACCGGAACTTGCTAAAGTTATAACTCAAAATATTCCCGAATTTACATATAGGCTGAAAGTAAAAGCTGGATTAACAGGATACGCTCAGATTTACGGACGTTATTGTACCACAAGTTATGATAAATTAAAGCTTGATTTAACTTATATAAGAAGGTATTCAGTTTGGTTAGATTTACAATTGATTCTTATGACAATAAAGGTATTATTTATGAGAGAATCAACAGATGGATTTGAAGATGGTAAATGGGAAGATCCGGCATTGAAGGGGATAGATGGAAAAGAGAATGAAGGATAAAATATTGACGGTCGTTGTGCCAACATATAATGCGGAGAAATACTTGAGAGACAATTTGGAGGCCTTTGTTTATGAAGATATATTATTGGACGTTGAAATTTTGATTATCAATGATGGTTCTAAAGATAAATCTTTAGATATAGCGATGGAATATGTTCAACGGTATCCAGATAGTTTTAATATAATCACCAAAGAAAATGGAGGTCATGGTTCGGGTATCAATTGCGGTATTCATAACGCCTCAGGTAAGTATTTTAAAGTTGTAGATGCAGATGATTGGGTTGAAGCGGATGCATTAAGAAAATTATTACAGAGCTTAAAACAGATGGACTCTGATGTGGTATATTCTGGATTTTTGTGGGTGTTTGATCAGGGACAGGAAGATAAAAAGTTATTTAAGAAGAAAGCAGAAATGAGTCAGCCGTTTATTGGGGTCATTTATAAACAGAATTATGATTTTGATGAAATCGCAGATAAGCTTTATATGAAGATGCATAATATGACAATTAAAACAGATATCTTAAGAAAACATCATATATTTATAGATGAAAATTGCTATTATGTAGATACTGAGTATATTACATATCCCATACCATATGTTAAAACAATTAGTTTTGTGGATGGATTTGTGTATATGTATCGTATAGGCAGTCAGGGGCAAAGCGTAGGGATTGATAAGATGCAACAGAATGAGAAAAATTATGATAAGGTGCTTCAATCACTATTTAACTTTTATGCACAATTAGAAAGTGATGTACCCTGTTCAAATAAAAAGAAAAAATATATAGAAAGAATTATTGCAAGGGTTGTAGCTGGGAAAATTAAGATTATGTTGAGTTTTCCTGCTACTAAGGGAAAAAAGAGAGAACTGCAGATATTTGAATATAATTTGAGAGAAAGATATCCAAATATATATAATGAAAATATTAATAAAGCTATAGCTGTATTGCGGAAAAGTAGATACCTGATGTATTATCCAATTAGTTTTGCTGTTAAAAGAAGATTTTCTTGAGAGTATTCAAGAGGCAACAATTAACTACACACTTAGAATGGAAATGTTTATGATTCAATTGCAGAGTATTTTGCTGCCAGATAAATCTGTCTGTGAGATATCAGAGTTGTATTACCATAAAAAGGGTAATCGTATTGATTATAATGGCTATTTTAACTTGTTTTATGTAGAGAAAAGGAAAAAATATACGGATATAGAAAATCTTAAGATATCAATTTGCCTGTGCGGGTATGAAAAATTAGTTCTTGTGCATGATGGAATTGATATACGAGAAGTAAAACTTGAGCCAAAAAGCCATAAGGAATATTTGATTGATTTTCCTTATGGTGATTATGATAAGGGGTGTTTTTGGTTTGCTTTATATGAAGACAAAAGCCTTTTGGAAAAAAGTGTAAATGGTTATTTTGGTACCGAACCGATTGGTTTTATTCCGAGAAGGATTAATATAGGAATTGATATTTGTACATTTAGAAGGGAAGAGTATGTTGCAAGAAACTTAAAGCAATTAAAAGAAAAAATTTTAAGTAATCCTAGTCTGGAGGTTTCAAAACATATTGGAATATATATCATTGATAACGGACGAACTTTGCAGGATTGTAATGCAGTTCAACTTATAGTGCGGGAATGCCGGGATAAGATAACTATTGTACCTAATATAAACGCAGGTGGAGCAGGCGGTTTCACCAGGGGCATGATAGAGGTCCTAAAAAAAAGGGACACTGAGCATTTTACACATATTTTATTAATGGACGATGATGCCGTAGTTGAACCAGACTTACTTGTTCGAATTTATGGTTTTCTTTCAACTGTAAAAGAAATCTGGAAAGATATAACGATTGGTGGAGCCTTATTAAGAGAAGATTATCCTTATCTATTGTTATGTGCTGGGGAGTGGTGGAAAAAAGGAAAAACGGTAAATACAGAAGCAAATCTTGATGTAAGAACATTATTAGCATCTTCAAGTAAATATCTTACGGGGACTGGAAATGAATATGACGGTCAATATTCAGGATGGTGGTGTTGCTGCTATTCTTTAAATGTAGTTAGAAGTGATAATATGCCAATACCATTATTTATTCATCGGGATGATATTGAATTTGGCTTGCGAAATGCAAAGTATGGAATTACTTTTTTGAATGGTGTAGGAGTTTGGCATAGAGGATTTGAATACTCGATTGATGCTAATAGTTATTACGATGTCAGAAATACATTAATTGAATTGGCGATAAATAAGGAAAAAGACAAGAAGATGATTGCCATAAAAATGGTTTTAAAATTATCATTATTATCGGCGATTCGGTTAACTTACAAAGAGGCTGATTTGGTATATAGAGGTGTGGTTGACTTTTTAAGAGGGCCGGCATGGCTTTATGGTCAAAAGCCTGGTAAGTTAAACACAGAGATACGTGAGATGGCTTGTCAGATGTATTCGATTGAAAATTTGAAAAAATTTTTATCTGAAGAAGAGTATCTGCTTGTAAAACAACAGATTGAAGTGTATGAGAGAATCATAGGGAATGATATTACAATACCGATTAAGTTACCTAAAACAAAGGCTACTATCTGGCATTATCTGACTTTTAATGGCTGGATTTTGCCAGCTAAGCAAAAACATATAAAGGTGATTTCCACTTCTGAGTCACCATTTGACGCGTTTCGTGAGAAAACAGTGGTTTGGTATGAACTGACTAATGGTAAAGTATATCTTACAAAAAGACACTATAAAGAACTGTTTCGGATTTTATGGTTATGTGTCAAATCAATTGTGATTTTATGTGGTTCTTTTGACAAAGCGGCGTCTGATTATCAAAAACATATAGGTGACATCACAACCCAAGCAGCATGGGAAAAGTATCTGGAGCTTAATTGAAAAGTTCATAGAAGGTTATTATTTTAATAAAAGAATACATTAGAAATATTTTAGGTATTAAAGATAAATGTATTCACTTTTAGGGAGAAAATGTTGATGAATAGGTTAAGCAGTAGATTAGAAACGTTTAGGCGGTATCGTCCACTAATGGAACAATTAGTTTTAAAGGATATTAAGCTAAAATATAGAAGAAGTTTTTTAGGATATATTTGGAGTATTTTAAATCCATTAATGATTATGTGTATTATGGTCATTGTATTCAGTCAAATGTTTCGGTTTGATATAAAGAACTACCCCGTTTACTTGATAATTGGTTCTACTATGTTTAATTTCATGACGGATTCTACGACTCAGGCCATGTGGTCAATTACTGGGAATGCGGCATTGTTGAAGAAGACTTATGTTCCTAAATATATATTTACGCTTTCTAAAGTGAGTAGTTGTTTTGTTAATACTTTGTTTTCATTAGGAGCAATGCTTATTGTGTTTATTGTTTGCAAAGTGAATTTTAACATTAATATGTTATGGATTCCAGCTATATTGCTCCAAATTTATATTTTTAGTGTTGGCTTGGGATTTTTTTTAGCACAAGGGACAGTTTTTTTTCGTGATATACAGCATATTTACTCGGCTGTTACAACAGCATGGATGTATTTGACGCCTATCTTTTATCCTATTGGTCAATTACCAGAAAACATACAATGGCTTATTAAGCATCTTAACCCAATGTATGCATATATTACCCAATTTCGGACGATTGTCTTGGATGGGACATTTCCGGATGTTAGATTGATTTTTTATGGTTTTACTGTCGCGGGCATATCTTTAGTACTTGGGAGTATAGTTTTTCTGAGAACGCAAGATAAGTTTATTTTATATATTTAGGTTGGTGGGATAATGAATCAAAATAGTAGTGAAAATATAGTGGTATCAGTGAATGATGTTACAGTTCGATTTAATATGGCATCAGAACGCATAGATAATTTAAAGGAATATTTTGTAAAAATTGTTAAAAGGGAATTAATGTTTAAAGAATTTTTGGCGTTAAAAAATATTTCTTTTGAAGTGAATAAGGGTGAAGCTTGGGGAATAATCGGAACGAATGGTTCTGGAAAGTCCACTTTGCTGAAGGTAATATGTGGAATCTTAAAGCCATATAGAGGTAGCTTGATTGTTAATGGGACTATAGCACCGCTCATTGAACTGGGGGCTGGATTTGACGGCGATTTAACGGCGAGGGAAAATATTTATCTTAATGGCGCAGTGCTTGGACATGACAGACAGTTTATGGAGACCCATTTTGATGAAATTGTTGACTTTGCAGAGTTAAAAGATTTTTTGGATATGCCAATTAAAAATTTTTCTTCGGGCATGGCTGCAAGGCTTGGCTTTTCCATTGCCACTGTTGTGAAGCCGGATATATTAATTTGCGATGAGGTTCTTGCAGTAGGGGATTATGCGTTCCAAAGAAAGTGCGAAAGACGCATGGCTGATATGAGAGATGCAGGAACCACTTTGTTATATGTTTCTCATTCTATGGAATCTGTAAGAAAAATTTGTGACCATGCGCTTTGGCTGGATAAAGGTATTGTAAGAGCGAACGGAGAAATACGAACAGTTGCGAGAGCATATCTGAATAGTTTAAGTGGAGTGCCAGATGATAAAGAGAATATTGAAGGAATAGACGAATTATCAGACGATAGCTGTAAATCTCTGAGCATATTTTGTGCGCCTGAGGCAAGGAGAAAAGGGACGGGCTTGGTTCGTTATACGAGCATTGAGTTATTAAACGATGAAGGGGTTTCGAGTGCATGCTTTGAAACGGGAGATAAGATTACAATCCGTTTTCAATATGTAAGCAAAGTTATGAATTCTCCGTTGAGTTTTGCTTTTGGAATTGTATCAAAGGATCACATTCCTATATATCGTACTTCCACAAGCCTGGAATATGGTAAGATGGTTTTAACGGCTTGTTCGGGTATGCTGACCTGTACATTAGAGTCAAATAAGCTATTGGACGGACAGTATTATTTGGAAGCGCGTATATGGGGAGAGAATGAGGTTCTACATGATAGTATTGCTGATTTTATACTGCTTGATATAAAGACCCGCCCGATAAAGGAGCGTGGCTTTTTGCATATGGATCATACATGGAATATGTATCCCAATGCCACTTTCTTTGAAACAGAAATAAGAAATGGATTTGAAGTTTCTGAAATGAGAAAGCGTGTCTGGGCAATTGAGTTAGATATGGCGAATCGTTTGATAACTGCATGCAGAGAAAATGATTTAAGAATTTTTGCAGATGCAGGAACTATGTTGGGGGCAGTTAGGCATAAGGGATTTATTCCATGGGATGATGATATGGATTTTGCTATGTTTCGGGAAGATTATGATAAGCTGTGCACAATTGCTCCCAGGTATTTCCAAACTCCTTATTTTTTTCAGAATGTATATACAGATAAAAAATATATACATGGTCACGCGCAGATAAGAAATAGTTTTACAACGGGTATATTGGTAGGTGAAGAAGATAAGGAGTTTAATCAGGGTATCTTCATTGATTTATTTGTATTAGAAAGCGTATCAAGTGATAAAGAACAGCTTGAGCGTCAAAGATATGAATGCGAAGTGATAAAGGAGTGCATTTATGCGCTAGAGCAGGGAGAAGAGTATAACTGGCCGGAAAAATTTGAAGTTCCAGAGGATTTAATGGAGAACCTCACTGTAAAAAGGTGTTGGAATTATATTGATAATATGTTTCGTGAGGTGCCATTGAACTCGACGAATCAGGTTGCCCCTCTAAATTTTTTATTTGATACAGAGAAGCGGATTCGAGATAAACATATTTATGACAAGACAATTATGATGGATTTTGAATATGTGCAGTTACCTGTGCCAGCTGGGTATCATCAGTATTTGTCGAATCGTTATGGTGATTATATGGTACCACAGAATATACCGAACACTCATGGTGGAGTTATTTTTGATGTGGAGATACCGTATGATGAGTATTTAAAAAAAATACATTCAAAATAAACTAATGATATACAAAGAGAGGTAAACGAATTATGCCGTTAATATCAGTTATTATGCCAACGTATAAGGTGGAAGAATATTTACCACAATGTTTGGAGAGTGTGATGAATCAGGATTTTCAGGATATAGAAATTATTCCTGTGGATGATGGATCCCCGGATTCATGTGGTGCTATTATTGATAACTATGCAAGTCAGGATGAGAGAATCCACCCGATTCATCAGAAAAATGGAGGGTATGGGAAAGCTGTCAATGCTGGAATGGCAAAAGCTTCTGGAAAGTATATTGCTATTGTTGAGACAGATGACTATATTGAACCAGATATGTTATCGTCATTGTATCGGGTAGCAGAAAAGTATCAGGCATCAGTTGTAAAGGCAGGATTTAGAAAACTGTATTCAGATGGAGGAGAATGTATTGTGCGTCCCCCATTTCTGTTTTATGAATCAGAAATTAAAGTTGAACCACAATATAGCAACGATTTGATGGTTATGGAATCATCCATATGGGCAGCATTGTATAAGAGAGATTTTTTAGAACAGTACAATATTCGAGTGTTAGAATCCTCCGGAGCAGCATATCAGGATGTTGTATTTAAGTTTATGGTATATTCAATGGCAGATTCAATTATATGTATTGATAAGCCGGTTTATAATTATCGAGTAATGACAGCTAACTCATCTAGTAAATCAGCAAAAAATTGGGATGTTCAATTCAAAAATTACGAAGTGATTAAGCAGTGGCTTGTGAAAAACGAAAAATTCGATTCTTTTAGGGATGCGTTTTATTTGCACGCATATTTTGATTTTATATTTCATTCTAATAGGCTTTCAACGGAGTCCCAAGAGCAGTTTATCGAGCGCGCAAGGGAATTTTATAGTGAAGGAAAAAGAAATGGCGTTGGAGCTGAAAATGCAAGATTTTCAGATAGTACGGTTAGGCAATATTATTGGGATGTGGTCTATCCCTTTTTAATGTGTTTGGATAAAACAAGAATGGATAGAGAGAAAAAGTCAGGTGTTACAGATGCTCAATACTGGAGAAATGTTGCTAAAAATTCGTTACGTTATGTTTATCATACAAAAGTGGGTATCCGGATATGGGATAAAATTAATAGTTTTATTCATCGTCCTTTTATCTGGAACAAAATTAATGAAGGCGGATACAGCTCTTACTCTTCGAATCAGTTGCAAAGCTTAGATTTTGATAACGGTATATTTGAATTGGATCCGATTGGCGATGAGAAGATAGCATTAGTCGTATTGCCGTGGTACCTACCAAATGCAGTTATTCATAATATGGAACAAATAGCCATTACTATGAAAAAAAAGGGATATAAATCACACTTGTTCATATATTGGAATCAATATGCCCCACATAATGTTAATAGAAATGTGTGGGACCGTGTTTTTTTTCAACATACGAGCAATCCTTATTTTTCGCATTCAAATTATTCCGAAAAACGAATGGATGCGGATCATATTGATGATTGGGTTGATGCGGACTTTTTACAGTCTATAGTTAGACTAAATGAGCACTATAAATACTCTGCTTGTATGGTTAATTATTTATTTTATACGAAAGCCTTTGAAGTACTTTCTCCTTCGGTTAAGAAGATTTTATGCACGAATGATAAATTTGCCAATCATAATAAATCGTTACATAGTGCAGGCTATCCAGAGTGGAGTTTCTGGTTTGGGGTAGGTACTGAAGAAGAGGAAGCCAAAGCTTTGCGCAGGGCAGATGTTGTTCTTGCGATACAAGAAGATGATTGCAAGTACTTTAGAAGCATTGTTAATAATGAGGTGAAAATTATTACATTTCCATTCATACCAGATAAGCACCAAATAAAATTTAAAGGTGTTGAAGACAAAGACATGATGACAGTAGGGTATATCGCTTCATCGAATCCTCCGAATTATTTTTCAATTAGAAAGATTATCTCTGAACTAAAAGAAAGCCATAATATACATTTATATATTGCAGGAAATATCTGCGATATGTTAAAAGAGGAGGACACCTCTAGTTCAGTTACAGTACTTGGAAGGATATCTTCTTTAGAAGAATTCTACTCATCTTATGATTTATATCTGAATCCAGATACGTTTTATTCAGGATTAAAGTGTAAAACATTGGAGGCTTTGTCATATGGTGTTGGAATTGTGTGCACAAAGGTTGCAAGTACTGGAATCGGTTTAGTTCAGGAGTACCATGCATTAGATACTGAAAAGGATTGTGCTCAATATTTAATTAATCTGTCTACCAAAGCATATGAAGAACGTGTGAATATAGTGTGCTCAATGAGACAAGAAAGTTGTGAAAAATATGATGAGTTCTGTGAAAAATATCAGATTGATGAATTGACAGAGGAGATGCTTGGTATTTGATTTTAGGTCCATTTCTTACAATGGTAATTATGTATAGCGTGTAATTTCCCTGTATACATTTAATTATAGCCTAGCCGTTAAAGTTTCATGAACCGCCAAAAAACAAGAATTGGTAAAGACGATGATAAAAATAAAAAGAAGCCTGTTAAGGTTGTGTTTTTTGATTGTTTCTATAGGGGGTATTTGCTTGCTTGTATTTTACAATATTTGCAGGAAGGATAGTAGCGTAGTGTCAAGCGAATTGTTAAAGTATCATATTATTGCGCATAACATGGGGGGAGAGGTGGATTCGAAAGAAGGATTTGAAAATGCATATACTAGGGGGACACGTCTATTTGATGCGGATCTTCGATTTTCGAAAGATGGCGAATTGATTTTGTGTCATGAATGGGATGGATTAATAGGGTATTTTTCATTTAGCAAAGAAGATATCTATTATAATGATTTAAAAGTTGGTCAAGTTGAGCGTTCTTTGCTACCAAGCAAAGAAGAGTATTGCCAAACAAAAATCGATAATAAGTATACAATGATTTCATTTGCTGATGTAGTCGAATATATGAAAGAATGGGGAGATATATACATAGTTTGTGATGCAAAAGAAGATGTTGAAGAAACATATTCGACTATTTGTAAAACTGCAGATTATAGTCCAGATGTTTTAAATCGGATTGTAGTGTCTTTATATCGGGAAGAGGATTTCGATATTGTTAAAAGCATATACCCGTTTAAACATTTTGCTATTAGGCAGTATGAAAATCTTCCACGTAGTGCCGATGAAATTATAAATATATGTAAAGAAAAGCAGATAAATATTGTTAATGTAGGCACTGCTTATTGCGATAGAGATACAATAAAGGCATATAAAAAAAATGGATTATTTGTTTATGCGGCAGTTGTGAATGATATTTCGTATTTTGATATGTTGAGAGAAAACGGAGTTCATGGTATTGTGTCAGACTTTATTTATGAGGACATGATGGATGCAAAGTAATGGGGGAGAGGATTCATGTATGCTTAAATATAAAGTGGGTTATACAACGGGGACATTTGATTTGTTTCATGTTGGACATTTGAATCTTCTCGAAAGAGCAAAACAACAATGCGAATACCTTGTGGTAGGGGTAAGTACCGATGCGCTAGTTACGCAATATAAAGGAAGAGCCCCAATTATTCCATTCGAGGACAGGATAAGAATCATAGCAGCCTTGAAATGTGTCAATGAAGTGATAGCTCAGGAAAGTATGGATAAAATTATTGCATGGAATAAAATTCATTTTAATGTGTTGTTTCATGGTGATGACTGGAAAAACACACCACTATATAATGAAACTGAAAGGCAATTACAACAGAAAGGGGTAGACTGTATATATTTTCCTTACACGAAATCTATATCTAGTAGAGATATAAGAGAAAGAATAGAAAAGAAATGTTAAATTAGAAACTATGGGGGTGCTGTGGAACAGTTAGGAGCAAATGAATATGAAACTTTATTATATTCCAGTAATATTTTTTTATCTTTTCACATTTTTAAAACAGTTTTATATTTTACCTTCTGGATCGATAGGAATTGGTGACATGTTCCTTGCGGCATCAGGCCTGTTCTTATTAATTCGGATTATTTGCGATAGAAAAAAATTTTTTTATAAAATTGACATTCCATGGTATGTATTTTTAATTGTTGTATGCATAATTAATGGATACTATTACTGTTATAACTCAAATGGACAGTTCCTTCTGTTTACTCTTTACTGGCTGTATATAACTATGGCAATATGGGTATTCCGTACATTGGCTTCAGAAAAGTTTTTAAGTGGACTTGGTGTTGTTTGTCAGATTAATCTTCTGGTTCAGACAAGCGTTTATTTTGGGGGCAAGGGACGCTATTTTCATGAAAACTGGGGTGGCTCCAGATTTATGGGTACATTTAACGATCCCAATCAATTTGCATTTTTTATTTTCACAATGTTATTGATTTTGGTTTTAATATATCTGAGAAGTCAACAAAAAAAATATATCTGGCTATTTTGGGCGGACGCGATTTTCTTAATTGGAGTTTCCAAATCAACAGGGGTGTTTACAGGGGTCTTGACATTGATAGTACTCTCTGTGGGACGCCTGATTTGGAAAAATTATAAGAAATCAAAGCATAAAACGGCTTGGAATATAAGTTTACTTTTAGGGGCTGCTTGTATTGCGATGGCGTTATATTATATATGGCCTAAAGCAAACTTTGATATTTCTTCAACAGATTATACATTACTTTCTAGGATTCAGCAAAAGATATGGAAGTTTTCTCACGGGAATTTGGCGGATTTGTTATATGATCGGAGCGCTGAACGGTTGATTCTCCATCCTAAGTATTTATTGTATGGAGCTGGTGAGGGAATGTTTGAGCGTTTCCTTCCGGGTGATTATGTTAATCAAATTACACCAGGAGTCTTTGATGTTGTACGTGTCAATGAAATTCATTCCAGTCTATTTTCGGTGTGGTTTTCATATGGCATAATCCCTCTTTTGATGCTTCTTTACTGGGGAGGGAAAAATATTAGATTTTGTGATAAGTGGCAGCTAATAATAGTTATGGCTTTAATAGTAGAGAGTTTTTCGCTAATGAATTGCAGGCAGCCATTCTTTTGGTTTATCATAATATTTGCTAGCTGTTACAAAAAGATGGGGCAGGAAATACAGAACAAAATTGGTGCTTTTTATTAAACTAATTGTAAGAGGAGGAAACGATATGTATGATTATTTAGTAGTAGGTGCGGGACTTTATGGAGCGGTATTTGCACATGAGGCATTAAAAAAGGGAAAAAGGGTTTTGGTTATTGATAAGAGAACTAATATTGCTGGAAATATTTATACTGAGGAAATTGAGGGGATTAATGTGCATAAATATGGTGCACATATTTTTCATACAAATAATAAGCAGATATGGGAATACGTAAATCAGTTTGCGGAATTTAATCGTTTTACAAACTCACCAGTAGCAAATTACCGTGGTGAATTGTATTCACTGCCCTTTAATATGTATACTTTTAATAAAATGTGGGGAGTCGTAAAGCCAGAAGAGGCAGAAGCTAAAATTGAAGAGCAGAAAAAAATAGCGGGAATAAAGGAACCGAGAAATCTCGAAGAACAGGCAATTAGTTTGGTTGGCACCGATATTTATGAAAGATTGGTGAAAGGTTATACTGAAAAACAATGGGGAAGGCCATGCTCTGAGCTTCCTGCATTTATTATTAAACGGTTGCCAGTTAGATTTACTTTTGATAATAATTATTTTAATGCATTGTTTCAGGGAATTCCTGTGGGTGGATATACTAAAATGGTTGCCAATATGCTGAAAGGTGTTGAAGTAAAATTGGGCTTGGATTATCTGAAAAATAGGGAAGAGTATGATAAAATGGCGATGAAAGTGATTTATACAGGCCCTATTGATGCATACTATGAATTTCAACTAGGGACATTAGAATATCGTTCTATTCGTTTTGAAACAGAGATACTAGATAAACCTAACTTTCAGGGTAATGCCGTAGTGAATTACACAGATGCTGAGACTCCATGGACAAGGGTTATAGAACATAAGTGGTTTGAAATGGGGATGCAGCCCAAAACGGTTATTAGCCGTGAATTCAGTTCTGAGTGGAAACGTGGTGATGAACCTTACTATCCAGTGAATGATGAAAAGAATGGAGCATTATATACAGAGTATAGAAAACTTGCAAATCGGGAAAAAAGAGTTTTAATTGGTGGAAGGCTGGGTGAATATAAATATTATGATATGGATGCTGTCATTTATTCTGCATTAGATATGTGTGTAAGAGAACTGTCGATAAATTAAAGATGAAGGCGCATTTAAGTGTTGATAGATAAAGTTAAGGTTTGCGCTATGCTATATTTTGTAGTAAAATGGTAGTCGGCGTTATATTCATGAGATTAGAAGGTTGAAAAAGAATGGAAGCGATGATTTATTTTTACAAAAGTATCGCAAGCAAGTTGGGATATGGTGGTCAATCGAAAATTGAATATGAGTTGAAATCAAGGTGAGTTCAGTAAAAGTGTTAAAAAGCGCCATTTAGGTCGTTTTTGCTTTGAGAAAAGTGAAAGGAGTAGATTAAGGATGAAGTCTACCGCGTTAATCATGGCTGGAGGCAGGGGAGAGCGTTTTTGGCCGAAGAGCCGTCAGTATTTACCTAAGCAGTTTTTATCATTGACAGATGATGGAAAGACAATGATTCAGTTGACCGTAGAGAGGATTTCTTCATTTGTGGAAATGGAAGACATTTTTATCGCAACCAATAGGGATTACAAGAAATTAGCGATAGAACAGCTACCGGGAATTCCGGAACAAAATATTCTGTGTGAGCCTGTGGGAAGAAATACCGCGCCTTGTATTGGCTTAGGCGCTGCTTATATTTCTAAAAAGTATGATGATGCCATTATGCTTGTATTGCCATCAGATCATCTGATAAAGTTTAATAAAATGTATTTGACAACATTGGAAGATGCTTGTGGCATAGCAGAAAGGAATTCAAATTTGGTAACAATTGGGATTACCCCAGATTACCCCGAAACGGGGTATGGATATATTAAATTTGATACCCGCATAACTGAAGGACGGGCATATAAAGTTGAACGATTTGTGGAAAAACCAACCTTGGAGGTTGCCAAGGAATATCTTGCAACGGAGGAATATCTTTGGAATAGCGGCATGTTTATATGGAAGGTTTCTTCTATTTTGGATAACATGAGATTACATATGCCGGATACCTATGAGAAATTGATGAAAATAAGAGAATCAATAGGAAAATCGGATGAGGAAGCTGTCTTAGAGCAGGAGTTTCGTTCCATGGAATCTCAATCCATTGATTATGGGATTATGGAAAAGGCCGAAGATATTTATATTTTACCGGGAACCTTTGGTTGGGATGATGTGGGATCATGGTTGGCAGTCGAACGAATTAAAAAGAGTAATGAGTTTGGAAATGTGGTAAGTGGGAATATTATAACTGTGAATACAAAGAATTGTGTGATTCAGGGGGATAAGAAGCTAATAGCAACAATTGGGTTGGAAGATTTAATCGTGGTTGATACAGATGATGCTACTTTAATCTGTGCGAAAGACAGCGCAGGAGATATAAAAAAAGTAATTGAAAATTTGAAAATATGTAATAGAGATGAGTATATTTAAGGAGAGAGACAATGAAGCATGCATTAATTACAGGTATTACTGGACAGGATGGCTCTTATCTTGCAGAACTGCTGTTGGAAAAGGGATATGAAGTTTATGGTATTATGAGACGAAAAAGTGTCGTAGATTATGGAAATGTTGGTCACATTAAGGATAAGGTTCACTTTATTTATGCAGATATGACAGATTTGGTATCATTGGTGAATGCCATGAGAATTTCACAGGCAGATGAAGTATATAACTTAGCTGCTCAATCGTTTGTGGCGACCAGTTGGGAACAGCCTATAGCAACGGCAGATATTGATGCAATTGGTGTAACGAATATGCTTGAGGCAATCCGCACTGTAAAACCGGAGAGTCATTTTTATCAGGCATCTACCAGTGAAATGTTTGGATTGGTACAGGAAATGCCGCAGACAGAGAAAACACCGTTCTACCCAAGGAGTCCATATGGTGTGGCTAAATTATATGGACATTGGATTACTAAGAATTATAGGGAAAGTTATGATATGTTTGCATGTAGCGGTATCCTTTTTAATCATGAAAGTGAGCGTCGCGGTAAGGAATTTGTCACCAGAAAGATTACAGATGCTGTAGCAAGAATCAAATTAGGTGTGCAGGATTATGTGGAATTAGGAAATATGGATTCTAAGCGCGATTGGGGACACTCCAAAGATTATGTACGTGCTATGTGGCTGATGTTGCAGCAAGAGAAGCCGGATGATTATGTAATTGCGACCAATGAAACGCGTACTGTAAGAGAGTTTGTAGAGACGGCTTTTACACATGTAGGAATAAAGGTTGAGTGGCGTGGATATGGTGTTGATGAAGTCGGTATTAATAAGGAGAATGGAAGTATAATCGTTAAGGTGAATAAGCAGTTTTTTCGACCAGCAGAGGTAGATGTACTACTCGGCAACCCCAAGAAGGCAGATACTGAATTGAAATGGGTTAGAGAAATTCCTTTTAGGGAATTAGTTACAAGAATGGTAGATAATGACATGTCCCTTGTTGCAGAAGAGATAAAAATTGCCAATTTAAAATAGGAATAATGGGAGGCTTATGAAGAAAGCATTAATTATAGGTGCAGCAGGCTTTGTAGGTGGATATTTAATAGATTATATACAGAAAAAATGTGTATGGTCTATTATTGCAACTAAGATGCCTTACGAAGATTTTGAATATCCAGAGGTGAAAATTTGTAATTTGGATATTATGGATAAGGATTCCATCGTTAACTTATTGAGGGAGATACATCCTGACTATATATTTCATTTGGCAGCTCAGAGTTCGGTCGCCTTATCCTGGAAAAATCCGGGTTTAACTGTAGATGTTAATATAAAGGGAAGTTTGAATCTTCTGGACGCTGTCAGGGAACTGGATTATGTTCCTAGAGTAATGCTGATTGGATCTGGCGAGGAGTACGGCTTTGTCCTTCGAGATGAGGTGCCAATTCGAGAGGAGAATGTTTTAAGACCAGGGAATATTTATGCTGCTACTAAGGCATGCCAAAATATGCTAGGAAAAATTTATTTTCAGGCATATGGTATGGATATTGTGATGATAAGAGCCTTTAATCATATCGGTCCTAATCAGGCGCCAATCTTTGTAGTGTCAGACTTCTGTAAACAGGTAGTTGAGATTGAAAAGGAATTGAGGGAGCCTGTATTGTATGTAGGTAATCTTAGTGCAAGGCGTGACTTTTCTGATGTGCGTGATGTGGTAAGGGCATATACTTTTCTAATGGAATCTGGAGTTGCGGGACAAACTTATAATGTGGGGTCTGGGGAGGCGGTGTCAATCGGAGAGATATTACAGCTTATTTTAGAATTTTCCTTAAAACAAATAAATGTTGAAGTTGATTCGAATAGAATCCGGCCCGTAGATATACCTATTATTGAGGCAGATATTGAAAAATTAGTTAGCTGTACTGGTTGGAAAAGAGAAATCACTCTCAGAGATACTATAAAAGAGACATTAGACTATTGGAGAGCCCGACTGTAGATACTGGAATGTAGAGGGAGAGAATGAATAGCAGGATTAGAGAAATCTGGAATATGTGGAAAAATCGTGACCTCGAAGACTGTGATTTGGTTCGTGAACTGAAAGAAATTGAGAACGATGAAGAGGGTATTATAGATAGATTTTATAAGGATCTGGAATTTGGAACTGGAGGATTGCGTGGCATTATTGGAGTAGGAAATAATCGTATGAATATCTATACGGTGGCTAAGGTCTCTCAAGGTTATGCCGATTATTTGAGTCGAACTAGCACTTCACAATCAATTGCAATTGCATATGACAGCCGCATAAATTCTGAGGTTTTTGCCAGAACGGCGGCAGAGGTTTTTGCCGCAAATGGAATTAAGGTATATATATATAAGGAGTTAATGCCTACGCCGGCGCTGTCTTTTGCTATTCGCTATTTAGGATGTTCTGGTGGAGTGGTAATTACAGCAAGTCATAATCCTTCTAAGTATAATGGATATAAAGTATATGGGGCTGATGGCTGCCAGATTACTACAGATGTAGCAAAGGATATATTAGAATATATCAATAGGGTGGACATATTTTTGGATATAAAGAAAAGGTCATTTACAGATGCTTTGATAGAGGGGAGTATATCTTTTATTGAAGAGGAAGTAATTGATAAATATATCGCAGCGGTTTCGTCAGAGTCATTAAGCAATGTGGAGTTAAATGAAAATGTATCAATTGTATATACCCCATTGAACGGAGCCGGGCGATATTGTGTTACGAGAGTGTTGAGAGAAAACGGCTACAAAAATATTGTCATTGTAAAGGAACAGGAGTTTCCGGATGGTAGTTTTCCTACCTGCCCCTATCCTAACCCTGAGATTTCTGATGCTATGAAGCTAGGGATTGACTATGCAATACGGACAGAAAGTGAATTGGTATTGGCGACGGATCCGGATTGTGACAGAGTTGGAATCGCAGTGAAGAATGGGCCAGATTATAAACTTTTAACAGGGAATGAGACCGGCATGCTACTATTGGATTATATTTGCAAACAGCGGAATATGTTGGGGACAATGCCGAATCATCCAGTTGCTTTTAAAAGTATAGTTACGATTGATATGGCAATAAAAATTGCTGAGTATTATGGGGTAGAAATGCAGGAGGTGCTGACAGGGTTTAAATTTATTGGTGAGCAAATTGGATATTTAGAGGAAAAAGGGGAGAAGGAAAGGTTTATCTTTGGGTTTGAGGAAAGCTATGGGTATCTGTCTGGTACGTATGTGAGGGATAAAGATGGAGTGAATGCCTCCCTTTTGATATGTGAGATGTTTGCATATTATAAAGAACAGGGAAAAACCTTGCTGGAAGTATTGAATTCTTTATATGCTCAATTCGGCTATTGCTTGAACAGTCAGCGTTGTTATCAATTTGAAGGTGTAGAAGGTTTAAAAAAAATGAATATGATAATGCAGTCTCTTCGAGAAGAAAGATTAGCTGAAATTGCTGGAAGAAGGGTCCTGGCAGTGAAGGATTATAAAAAATCAATAATTAAGTACCAGGATAATACAGAGGAGGTAATATATCTTCCTAAATCAAATGTTCTAAAATTTATCTTGGAGGGAAATTCTTCGATTGTTGTTAGGCCTTCGGGAACAGAACCTAAAATGAAGGCATACTTTTCCGTTAGTGCAGAAACACAAAAAAAAGCGGAGGCACTAAGGAGGCAAATGGAAGAAGAATGTGATGATTTTTTTATGATAATTTAAGCTGGATAGTAAATAGGGAATAAGATTGAAAAAGATAACTGTCTCCTGGTGGTCGTGGGTTTATTATACTTATGTTGGTTTTCTGCTGTTTTCCATTTGGTGTGTTTCTTATGTGGAAGTATAAACGGTTCCCGAAAGTGATATGTATTCTCATTACAGTATGTTTGTTTTGGTTGCGGTTGTTGCCTTGACAGAATGTTGATATTTTGTAAACTATTTAATGGTAGAGTTAGATACTCAGTAAGCGCCAAGTATTAGGGGGGCTGGCGCTTTGCTACCAAATGCTCCATAATAGTAGATAGCTAGATGCAAGCATGTTACTCTGGAATACAATATATCCCATTGTCAGATGCGAGCACTTCACTACATATTTATGGAGGTGTTGAAAAATGTCCCGTTACAATGCCAGAGTACCGGCTGACAAGCAATACCAGCTGATCATGGAATGCAGGAGCAGCGGTCTCACTGATTTTCAGTGGTGTAAGGAACATGGGATCCATCCAGGAACCTTTTACAACTGGGTCAGCAGACTCAGAAAGAAAGCCTGCTGTGAGATTCCTGAATCCATTTCCAAAGTAGAACCAACGCCATCGCCTGCTCAGGATGTGGTCCGTTTAAACTTCAATCCAAAGGAAGAAAGGACGGAACCGATGTTTCCAGTCCAGCCAGCGTTAGGGAATCCATCCAGAATCTCAGAACTATCTGCAAGGATAGAAATATCGCTTGGCGGTGCGACAATCCGTATTGCCAATGGTGCGGATCCTGCCATATTGGAACGTATCCTCAGCTTTGTGGGAGGCACGGTATGCTAGGTGATATCTCCGTGGCGGACAACATTTATATCGTGTGCGGCACAACCGATATGCGTAAATCCATCGATGGTCTCTGCAGCATTATACGGGACAAGCTTTCCATGAATCCAGACCAGTCATCCCTGTTCCTGTTTTGTGGGAAACGATGTGACCGGATCAAGGTCCTGCTCCATGAACCAGATGGATATGTTCTCCTTTATAAAAGGCTGAGCGTTACACAGGGCCGGTACCGCTGGTCACGGAAAAGTTCCGAAGCCCAGGCAATTACCTGGCGTCAGCTGGATTGGCTGCTCAGTGGACTGGATATGGAACAGCCCAAAGCAATCCAGACCAGATAAAAAATCCATCGTGAAATTGCCGAAATGTTCCGGCGGCATTTCGGCTGTATGTGTGGATAACCGCTTTGCTTCTTCACCAGAGAGGGGTAACTTCTGCGTGATAACTGTTTCATCGGATTTCATGGTATTTTGAGGTATCTGTGGCAGTAAATATCGTGGTTTATCGTAAGCGCCAAGTGTTAGGGTATCCCAACACATCTACCCTGGCACCAACATGTGATGTCAGGGGTGCGAGCGTTTTACTCTGATTTCTTGTTACATTCTATCCTGGCTTTTTCACTCCACGGTGCGAGATCCTGGATCCCTGCATCGGTAGTATCTTTGCCAGGGCGGCTGTCAAGCAGGTATTGCAGATAATTGTATGGGTGCAGTCCATTCGCTTTTGCCATCTCTACCATGGTATAAACTACCATACTCGCATTCGCACCATCCTGGCTGTCGCTGAACAGCCAGTTTTTGCGGCCCAGGGTTAGTGGGCGGATTGAATTCTCCGATGGATTATTGCTCAGGTTGCATCGGCCATCTTCGAGATATGTCATCAGCGTGTCTTTTCGATTTCGGATATAAGTCACGGCCCGCTCCATGCGGCTTCCCTTTTCCGGGTGCTGCGCATCCAGCCAGCGCGTGAAACCTTCCACGACCGGCTTTTGGTCCTTCTGGCGCCGTTTGTAAACCTGCATATAAGACAGTTCCTTTTCCTTGTAGCTGCGTTCATACTCAAACAGCTTGTTACAATACAGAACTCATTGAACTGCCGGATGGCTGTAGTCCTTATCATGCCCGTTTGGAATGGCTTCAATCAGATATCTCCGGATATGGGCATAGCAACAGCATCTTCGGATATTTTTCAGCTTGTTATAACCACTGTAACCATCCACCATGATATAAGCACCATCCGCGATTCCTTTCAAAAAGCTGGCGGCATGTTCTCCGGCACGCGTCTTTGAATAATGGTACAGGACGATAGGCGGCAGCCTGTCTTCCCCGGAACGCATCAGCCAGACATAGGACTTACCCTGCGGTCTCCGGCCAGGTTCTTTTAAGACCAGGATGGGCGTTTCATCTGCCATTAGGAAATGCCGTTTCAGCAGTTCACGGTGAAAGTAGCCATACACGGGTTTCAGATAATTCCGGGAACAGGTGATGATCCAACCCGCCATGGTCGTTCTGCTGATGCTGACTCCAAGGAGTTCAAATCCTTTTTCCTGTCGATACAGCGGAAGTGCATCTGCGTACTTTTCATACATGATGTGCGACACAAGGGATGAGGAGGCATAACCACCGGGTATCAGGGCCGGGATTCCTTCATCCTTGATAAACTGTGAATCTTCCATATCCTTGCTGACAGGGCACCCATAAGTGGCTGCAACGTACACAATACGTTCCAGCTTTGCTTTGGTGTAGCGCAGTTCTGTCCTGATTTCTTCATGGCCGATTGGAACCATCATGGTTCCACAGGCAGGGCACTGTTTTTCTTTGTCTGTCAGTGTATCCACCTCTTCATAGTGGATTGGCAGATTTGCGAACATCTCGTCATAGTTCGCTTTGGGCTTACGTCCTCGTTTGCCGGCTTTCATTTCGATAAACTCCGGAATCGGTTCTTCCTCGGAATCAGGGCGGGAGAAAAGATTCATCTGACCGGGCATGTCACTGCGCCGTTCACTGGAACTGCCAAACAGCTTCTGCTTGAAATATTCAAGCTGTGCCTGTAGATTTGAAATGATCCGGTCTTTTTCATCGTCCTTTGCATTGCGTTCTTCCAGCATCTTTTGCAGGGATAGGGTCAGATCATTCTGGGTACGGATGGTTGTATTCAGTTGTGAGATTGTATCCTTCAATTCCTTGAACTGGATGTCCTTTGCACTGGCTGCCATGGTCCTTCGCTCCTTTGTTTCGTTACCGGTATTTTACCAGAAATCAACGAAAAAAGCGAATTCGTCACGGCTGGGAGTTCGTCATAATAACGGTGGATAACCAACGCGGATTGCAGCCCTAAGCTGGATAAACTGAGACGTTTTCTGTTATGGCAGTCTCATAATACAATGAAAAGCAATGAAATAGAAATCACGCATGAGTTATCCCGTCCTGGATAAAAAGAGAAAGAGTTATCCACGTTTTCATCAAAAATGTCACCGGAAAAATTCGTCGATTTCACGATGGATTTTTCAGCTGGTCCGGATCGCCTTTGGCTGTTCAATATCCGGTCCGTTTAGCAGCCAGTCCAGCTGCCGCCAGGTAATCGCTTGAACTTCTGGACGTTTCCGTGGCCAACGATATCGACCCTGTGCGACACTCAGTCTCTTGTAAAGGAGCACATATCCATCCGATTCATGGAGCAGGACCTTGATCCGGTCACACCGTTTACCACAGAAAAGGAACAGTGATGACTGATCCGGATCCATGGAAAGCTTGTCCCGGACAATGCTGCAGAGACCATCAATCGATTTACGCATGTCTGTTGTGCCACATACGATATAGATGTTGTCCGCCACGGGGATATCGCCTAACACACGATGCCCTTCACAAGGCTCAGAACCCGATTCAGTATAGAAGGGTCGGTTCCATTGGCGATACGGATTGTGACATTGTCCAGGGATATTTCTATCCTGGCAGAAATATCTGCCATTCCAGTTGGACTCGCAGGCGCTGGTTGGCATAGAAGCATCGACTCAGGATTCTCTGCTTTTGGATTAAAATTTAAGCGGACCACTTCCTGAACCGGAGCCGGTGAAGGCTCCGCTTTTGAAATTGATTCTGGGATTTCACAGCAGGTCTTCTTCCTTAGTCTGCTGACCCAGTTGTAAAAGGTTCCCGGATGAATCCCATGCTCCTTGCACCACTGATAATCGGAGAGGCCACTGTTCCTGCATTCCATAATCAGTTGGAACTGCTGATCAGCCGGGACTCTGGCATTGTAACTGGACATGTTCGATACCTCCATAAATGTATAGTGAAATGCTTGCACCTATCAATGAAATGTATCCTATTCCAGAGTGAAGTGCTTGCATCTAACTATCTACCATTATGAGGTATTTGGTGACGAAGCGCCAGCCACCCTAACATTTGGCGGTTACCTAACACTTAGCGTTTACGATACTCAGGACTGAGTAAAGTAGTAAATGATGAAAAAAACACTGCCTTATGGCTGAATGCCATTTGGCAGTGTTTTTAATCCCTCCTATGACACAACCCGATAACTCCCTCTATCCGGCGTCACCGTATCCCACTCCGGCATCCAGACCCCATCGCTTTCAACCCAATAATACATCTCAATCGCATTGGACTTCACATAGCAGTCAGATTCCATATATCCATTATAATTAAAATAATACCACTTGTCATTAATGATTCTCCAGCAGTTTGTTGCATAGGTTCCGTCCTTATACTTAAACCTCCAGCCGGAGTAAGCTTTTTCCCATGTCCCATTTCCACGGAACCATGCATCTTCACGGGTCAGGACCTTGGCATCGGAGTCGGTGGACCAACCGCTGGATTCTGTTGTATAGGTGCCGAGTGCGCGTACATTAAATGTATAACTGCCTTCTGTATTGATATAAGAACTGAAATCATGAGAACAGTTTACTTCGGTTACTGTGGCTAGAAGGCGGTTGTCTTTATATAGTTTCACTTCATATTTTTCCGAACCCCCTACTTCGTCCCACACAGCAGTATCACCGTTCCAGCTTGTAGCTGTGGTCGCAGGCAGGTTACCGGATATTTCAGGAAGATAAACCTGCAGGATTAGTGAACTTCCGTCTGATTCAATGTGGGATTCTTTGTATTTTACCCCCAGACCGGACAGGGTAAAGCTGTTTTTCTTAATGTCAGAGAAGAGGTAGCCGTCCTGTGCGGATAATTCCACCTCAGCCTCAGGGCGCTCCCCAAAAATCCAGGTATCATCGTCTTTGAGATATACCGTCCCTTCAACCTTATACTGGCTACTGCTGGAACTGGCATGGATGTTGCCTACAATATCGCCTCCCCTGGGGGATTTATCCCAGGAAAAGGATAGGGACACGGAAGTAATGGATTTTTCCTGGGCAGAGGCGCTGATGAAACTGCCAACAGCCAAGCAGGCTGCTAAAATAGGAATTGCGAATACTTTTTTAAACATAGAATTACTCCTTTCCATAGGAATTGAACTAATGGATGAAAGTTTAATTATCATTTTTATTGTAACCTATAACCACGGAAATGTCTAATGTTTGCAGAAAAATGATGAAATGACCAGAAATGATGAGATACTAAAAATAATGAAACACCAGTAATAATGGAACACTGAAAATAGGAATATCCAACATAAAAAGTAAAAAAGAAAAAGTCAACATGTAAATAATTAAAAAATCATTACAGAAAAAGGTCTAATTTCTTGCCGAAAATTTAGGTTACATAATAACCCATATATATTATAATGGATTAATATGTATATCTATGACCGCAGTGTTATCATATAATAAAAGAATGTAAGTGATGCCTTGATATAGAATATAGAACAAATGGCCAGAATACATAATAATAGAGAGGTAAGATGATAAAGGTATAGGTAGACAATAATATAGCAACACAATAGCAAAGAGACACGAAAGCATAGGGTGAGAAAAACAATCAAAGACAAAGCATAGGGGAGCAAAAGCGTATGGGTGTAAAAGTATAGAGATGAAAAAGCATAGAGACAAAAAAGCATGGGGATGAAAAAGTATGGAGAGACAAATGAACAGGGAACAAGAGCATAAAAATACAAAAGTATAAAGGCGCAACAGTATTGAAATAAAGACACAAAAGTGTATCTACAATATGGAATAACTATATAATAGAAAATCAAAATTTTCAAATTCCTACCCCCAACCACTCAGCAAAAAGAAACATATATCAATATCCGATTGGCCTCATCTATTTTCCCCACCCAGTTCCCAACAAAAGAATATTCCCAAAAAGCCAGTCAATAATCTAATGGAAAGCACAGCCAAAAAAGTACTGGAATACAGCCGAATATATGGCCATTTCTCTATTCCACAATGGAAAAACAAACCAATAGCAATGACGGCTCTGCCTTTGCTACAACCGCCCTATCGAACCAACATACTACACAGAAATCAAATAAAAAGTCCAGCTAAGAAATGTCAAGAGGTGATGTGAAAGAAGATGATATTTTTATTTTTCCGAAAAAAGGGTAACTTTAATAAGCCCAATTAAAGGAAGACTTTACAAACAGTTTCCTGGGCTGTTAGGTAGCCTTATCGGTTTCATTTGGATGGTCACATGCATAACGCCTGCAATGCTCCTGTGGAGTGATAATCTCAAAAGGTCTGCAGTCACGGAGCATGGCAAAGATGATGTTGCAGATCTTATGCATGACGGCCCCAACAGCTACATTCTTTTTCTTGGCAGTGCATTTACGGATATGGTAATCATAAATGGCCGGGTTTACAGGTGTTTTTGTCCCTTTGCCTACCTTAAGATTGTTGAGGGCAACCATGTGCAGGACACGTCTGTTAAGGCTTGCCTCCCGTTTGGACATATGGATTTTATCCCCCGCGAACTTGCTGGACTGTTTTACGGCAGGATCCAGGCCAAAGTAGGAAAAAAGCTTCTTTGGGGCGGAGAACAGGTCAAAGGAACCCATTTCGGCCATAAGGACAACTGCACTTAAAAATCCAACCCCAGGAAGGGACTGAAGGAGACAGATGCGGCTATGAACCGGAGTTCCCTGAAGGTTATCCATGGATTCATGCAGGGCCTCCATAATGGCATCCAGATGCTTCTGGCGCTCCCGGTAGGAGTCGATGTAAAGCCTAATCCGGACCGCATTGCTGGGAAGGGAACGCCCAAAGACGGCAGCATCCCTGGCGGCAGCGAGTATGGCGTCATACTTGTCCAAAGCGTACTTCCCACCAAAACGGGCGGTGTTCCGGATGATCCCGACCAGTTCATCCTTTGGGGCAGCAAGCATATCGGAAGCAAGCGGATATGTGCTGAGCAGCTTCAGGGAAGACTGTGTGGTCACCTTGCTGAACACTTGTAGATACGCCGGGAAGGAAACCTTGAGTTCGGCATTCAGCTTCAAGAGGACGGCGGTCTGCTGGTCTTTGAAGTAATAATAATCACGGACAAGGTTCCGCAGGTCAACGACTGTATCCTCCGGGAGGATGGAAGTCTTTAAGGAGGCATTCAAGCCAACCAGAGCAGCTTTTTTTGAATCAAATTTATCATTATGTAGTTTCCTAATGTTCAGGTTTGTGCTATTCTTAGTGATGATAGGATTAATGACGGAGCAGTCAAACCCCTTATCACGGAGGAAGCACAGGAGCGGGATATGATAGACCCCGGAGGACTCAAGGAAGCATCGGTTTTTGAGAGAATACAATTCTTGTGCTTCCTTTATTTTTGTGACAGCAAGTTCCCTGGAGAGCGGGTCGGAATGGATGGTCTTAAAGGGCTTCCCAACCAGCCAAAGCATAAATCACCACCGAATGGACTGACAGACTTTTTTAGAGGTTTGGCCAGCCACAGCTGAATCCCAAGGAGGCGCCGTCAATCGTCCTGCCCCGGTGATTATACCTCAAAACTTTGTCTGGTGCATGTTGGAAACCTCAGACATGATAACGATATTAATAATAACCTCTGATGGAAGGGGAGCCCCTCCTTCAGTTATTCATTAGATTAGACTTTGTAACCATTAACCTGTAGTCCTTATTGACTACATCATTATTATACTAGGAGGCTAACTTATGGGACACCTGACCACCCGCGACGCCTACAAAAACCTGAGTGACCGCATCAACTGGTTTACCCAGGGCGCACCGGCGTCTGAGACATTATATAAGATTTTACAGGTTCTGTATTCGGAGAAGGAGGCCAAGTGGGTTGCGCTGCTTCCTGTGCGTCCGTTTACCGTGAAAAAGGCTGCAAAGATATGGCAGACATCTGAGTATAAGGCAGAGCGCCTTCTGGACCATCTCTGTGAAAAAGCCCTGCTGGTGGACTCCTGGCACAATGGGGTCCGTCAGTTCGTGATGCCGCCGCCAATGGCTGGATTCATTGAATTCGCCCTGATGAGGACCAGGGGAGACATTGACCAGAAATACCTGAGTGAGTTGTACTACCAATACATGAATGTGGAGGAGGATTTCATCAAGGACCTGTTTTACGCCACGGAGACAAAGCTGGGGCGTGTATTTGTCCAGGAGCCGGTCCTTACCAATGATAAAATGAATCACATCCTGGATTATGAGCGGGCCACCCATATTGTGGAGGAGGCGGAGTATATTGGACTTGGTTTATGTTATTGCCGCCATAAGATGTCCCATGCCGGCCATCCCTGTGAGATTGACGCGCCGTGGGATGTGTGCCTGACGTTTGACAATGTGGCCCGTTCCCTGGCAGAGCATGGGGATTATGCGCGGCTTATCTCCAAGGAAGAAGCCCTGGATGCCCTGGAGCGCTCCTATGCCAGCAATCTGGTGCAGATTGGGGAAAATGTCAGGGAACATCCGGCGTTTATCTGTAACTGCTGTGGCTGCTGCTGTGAAGCCCTGCAGGCGGCCCGGCATTTCAGCCCCATGCAGCCCGTTGCCACAACCAACTATATACCGGACATTTCGGAGGGGACATGTGTGGGATGTGGGAAATGCGCCAGGGTCTGCCCGGTACTGGCCATTTCCATGAAAGAGGATGGAAATGGGAAAAGGATTCCTGTTCTGGACCGCGACATCTGCCTGGGCTGCGGCGTGTGCGCCAGGAATTGCAGTGTCAAGGCGATTGAACTTAAAAAACGGCCGGAACAGATTATAACCCCGGTAAACAGTACGCACCGGTTCGTGCTCCAGGCAATCGAAAAGGGAACCCTGCAGAACCTGATTTTTGATAACCAGGCATTTGCCAACCACAGGGCCATGGCGGCTGTGTTCGGAGCCATCCTGGACCTGCCTCCTATTAAGCAGGCCATGGCAAGTAAGCAGTTTAAGTCCATTTACCTGGACAGGCTGCTGTCCATGCACAAGGAGAGGGGAAAATGATTGTCAGTGTGAGCCGCAGAACCGATATACCGGCGTTTTACCCGGATTGGTTTTTCCGGCGTCTGGAGGAAAAGTATGTTTATGTGAGAAATCCCATGAATCCCAGGCAGGTCAGCGAACTGCGGCTGGACCGGGATTCAGTGGACTGCTTTGTGTTCTGGACCAAGAATCCGGGGCCTATGATGGACCGGCTAGCCATGCTGGATGATATGGGGTATCCATATTATTTCCAGTTTACACTTACTGCTTACGGAACGGATTTGGAACCGGGGGTACCGGATAAGGATGAGATGATAAAGGTATTCCGTAGGCTGTCCCGGCGTATAGGGCAGGAACGTGTGGTGTGGCGTTATGACCCTGTTTTACTTGGCGGAAACTATACAATCCAGTACCATATGGAGTGGTTTGAGAAAATGTGCAGGGCTCTCTGTGGATATACCGGCTCCTGCGTAATCAGCTTTCTCGACATGTATTCCAGGATAAAAAAGAATATGGAATATCTGGGGGTTTTACCTCTGGGACAGGAGGATATCCGCCTTCTGGCATCTGTTTTAGGACCGGTTGCAGCCAGGTACGGCATTAAAATCAGCACCTGTTCAGAGGAAATGAATCTGGAAGAATATGGAGTACAAAACGGAAAGTGCATAGATGACCGCCTTATCACATCGATTACGGGGCATCAGCTGGATGTAAAAAAGGATGATACACAAAGGGCTTCATGCGGCTGTGTGAAGAGCGTGGATATCGGAACGTACCATACCTGCGCACATTTCTGCAGGTACTGCTACGCGAACCTGAGCCCGCGTCAGGTGGAGGAGAACAGGAGACAGCATGATCCTGATTCGCCCTTTTTGATTGGCAGCCTTCGCGGGGACGAGAAGATAACGCCCCGGGTTATGAAGTCTGTAATAAAAAAGAGATAGATTGGAAAGACATTATATGAAGATGAATATCAGACAGATAACAGCTGCCGTGGTGTGCGGATTGATGATTGCGGGTGAGACTTCCATAGCCGCATGCGCAGCGGAACCCTGGAACGGGAATACGGAAAACTGTAACATAAGTTCAGATGGAAGGAATACAAATGCGCAAATTCGGAGCGAAGATGCGCAAATCCAGAATGGGAATATGGAAAGCTGGGATGAAAATGTGGAAATTACAGCCCACAGAGGAGATTCATCAGAGGCACCGGAGAACACAATACCAGCATTTAAGGCGGCCATTGAAAGCGGGGCCGACTGGATTGAACTGGATGTGGGCGTTACAAAGGATGGCATCCTGGTGGTACTCCATGATGAGGATTTAAAGCGGGTTGCAGGCGATTCCAGAAAAATAGGGGAACTGACTTTTGAGGAGGTGCGCCGTCTGGATGTAGGCAGCCGCTTTGGCCCCAGCTTTAGCGGTATTGGGATTCCCTCATTGGAGGAAGTGCTGGATTACTGCAAAGGCAGGATACTGCTGAATATTGAGATTAAATACAGGAAGGGGCAGGACCTGGCATTCATTCCCCGCCTGGTGGATTTAATACGTCAACGGGAAATGATGGACCAATGCATGATAACCTCCTTTAATTATGGTTGTCTGCAGATGGTGAAAATATTTGAGCCAGAAATCAAGACCGGTCTTATCAGCTCAAAACCCATTGCGCAGCCGGAGATTTATACGAGTGCGGATAATTTTGTCCTCAGCATTGAGCTGATTGAACCGGATACCGTGAACCGTATTCATGAACTGGGTAAGGAAGTCATTGCCTGGACGGTTAATGACCAGTATTCCGTGGAGAAATGCAGGAAGGCCAGAACCGATAATATCATTACGGATTATCCGGATGCTATTATCTCGGATTGATTGGAAAAGGCAGAATGTTATTCTGTGCGGATTCCTAAGACCAGAATGTTACTCCGGGCGGATTATCAAGACCAGAATACTGCTCTGGGCGGATTATCAAGACCAGAATGCTGGTCCGGGCGGATTATCAAGACCAGAATACTGCTCTGGGCGGATTACCAAGACCAGAATGCTGCTCTGGACGGATTACCAAGACCAGAATGCTGCTCTGGGCGGATTATCAAGACCAGAATGCTGCTCTGGGCGGATTATCAAGACCAGAATGCTGGTCCGGGCAGATTACCGAGACCAGAATGCTGCTCCGGGCGGATTGCTAAGACCAGAATGTTCCTTCAGACAAATTACCAATACTACAATGATATACCACACGAATCACCACACCTGCAATCGTGCCCCATCTGGTATATATTTTCCATAAAAGCCCATACTATCCATATATTACCGGCAGTCCGCCGGAAATGGAGGAGAGATTATGAGATTACCGAAGCATATTGGAATCATACCGGATGGGAACCGCAGGTGGGCCCTGGACCGGGGAATGGAGAAAAAGGACGGATACAGACACGGTATTTCACCGGGGATGACGCTATATCATATGTGCCGTGAACTGGGGATTGAGGAAATGTCTTTTTATGGATTTACCGTGGATAACACCAAGCGTCCCAGTACCCAGCGCCAGGCGTTTACAAAAGCATGTGTGGCAGCTGTGGAGGAGTTGTCAAAGGAGGATGCCAGCCTGCTTGTGCTGGGAAATACCCAGTCCCCTATGTTTCCGCCGGAACTCCTTCCTTATACCAGGCGCCACGATTTCGGGGCTGGCGGAATGAGGATTAATTTTCTGGTTAATTACAGTTGGGAGTGGGATATGGGATTCAAACCGGATAATTCAAGGAAAGCGCCGGCTGCTTCCGCTGCAATCGGACCGGTACTCAGAACAGCCGATGTTTCCCGGATTGACCTTGTAATCCGCTGGGGCGGCCGTCGAAGGCTGTCGGGATTCCTTCCGGTCCAGTCTGTGTATTCGGATATATATGTAGTGGATGACTACTGGCCGGATTTCAGGAAAGAACATGTGGAGGCTGCGTTAAAGTGGTATTCGGATCAGGATGTTACATTAGGAGGATAAAAAGGATAAGCGTGAAGAGGCAGGGCTACATGGAAGATTTGGTCTAAAGACAGTCGATGCAGCCCGCAGCGTCCTTCCCATTGGGATTCAGCCGTCCGCAAAGCGGGAAGCCCGGCTGACAGAGGGTATTTTTCAAATATAACCGTGAACAGCGCTTGGAAATGTATCTGCAATTCATCTGGATTGGCAGCGTATACATGTCCAGGCGCTATTGTATATTAGCAGAGGAAAGTGAAATTTCTACAATAAAGCGACTGTTTTCAACATATATGGACAAAATGGTACAGGGGGGTGTAAAATATCATAAATAAATTTAGCAGTACGGGGAAAGTATTATGATACATATAGCAATTTGCGACGATGACATACAGCTATGTAACCAGCTGGAAGATTATATAAGGAAATGGAGAAAAGAAGGAAGGAAACTGGAGGCAGAGGTATTCAACACAGGGAAGGAATTTGAAAAGGCTCTGAAGGAACGGTATTTCGATTTGATTTTTCTGGATATCATCATGAAGGACTGCAGCGGGATTGAGTTGGGGCGGTTTATCCGCGAAGAGCTTAATAATGACAGCAGCATGATTGTATATATGTCCGGATATGGAGACGAATACGCTCTGGAGCTGTTTCAGTTCCAGCCCTTTCATTTTTTAAAGAAGCCGTTTAAGATTGAGGAATTTCAAAGCATTTTCTGTAAGGCGTGTGAGAGGATACAGGGAGATACGGGGATTTTTGAGTTTAAGTCCAGCCGGACCGTGTATCGGGTCCCGTTAAAGGATATCCAGTATTTTGAGGGTGATAACCGAAGGGTTAAAATTGTAACCGACACACACACGTATCATTGTTATTCTACCATCGAAAATCTGTTTTCCAAAATTGACATGGAGAAGGCGGGATTCATCCGGCTGCATAAGTCCTATGCAGTAAACCTGCGGTATGTGGCAACGTTCAGCGTCAGGATGGTAACCTTGTTTGACGGGGAGGAGTTTACGGTCAGTGCGCCGTTTAAGGAAAATGCTCAGCGGCAGTATGAAATTTACAGCGAAAAGATTGGCCGGACGAAGTGATTCTGTCGGATGGAGTGATTCTATAGGACGAAAAATGATTGAACGGAAGATACGCAGATATGGACAGGGAGCCTGCACGGGTTGATATAGTGCGGGCTTTCTGGCGTTTTGATGTATATGGGCCTGTCCGCAAATCCGTCCTATGTCTTCAGCCAGCACACCACCTTCATACACGGCCTTTCTGGAGTCGGAAGCTGTGTCCCATTGCTCTGCTCCAGCCTATATCATATCGGTAGATATGCCGCATATACTGTTGGTTTACAATGAAACTGTGGTGGGTGCGCATGAAATAGGAAGGAAGATGTTTCTCCATACTGCTGACGGACTGGCTGGCCAGTATCCGGCCAGAACAGCAGCACATATTGCTGTATGTGTTGGACGCCTCGATGTACGCGATATCTTCAGTGCATATGTGGTATACTTCGGCATGACGGCCGGATATGGAGAGGAACCCAATGGAAACAGAAGTGGATGAAGCGGGTGATATGTGTACACATACCAGCTTCAGATAACCCTGGTACATGTTCCGGATGAAACTGGAACAGTATGGATGCTCCGGTTCGTTCTGGGAAGGAACATTGTATTCACAGATTACAGCAAAGGCGTCCGGGGTCAGGGACATGAGATGTCTGTGGCTGAAGGTAATCCGGTATTGCTGCGGTCTGGGCATTTTAAACAGGCTGGAAGAAACGCTGTAATATCCGTAGGGATACTGACGGGTCAGGTTGTTAATCCATATGATATCACTGTAATCTGTTCCAAAATCAGGGAGGGCCTACCCCGATAAAAGGAACGGATGAAGGAACGCATCTTGTTAATGATTAGCCGGTCATTTTGTCTGGATATTGAAATCCCCTCTTATTTATTTATAATTTATAATGTATGGCAATGCTTATTCCGCCTGACTTTGTAAATAAAGTCATTGGCCTTAAAATATGGGTTATTGGTTCGATTCTATTGAAAAGGGTGACATTTTCAATAGAATTGTATTATATTAGAGTTAAAGCGGAATATAAGACGTTCAATCTGATGTAAGTTAAGAAGGGAGGTTATACTGGGAATGCAGGAGGAATATAAGCAGGCGAAGTTTCAGACCCATGCCCAGGGCGGGCAGATATTTCTTGGTGCGGGACAGGAAATGCACCCGGGGCATGAACTTGGGCATGTTGTTCAGCAAAAGCAGGGCAGGGTGCAGGCCACAGAGGCGGTCAGGGGACAGGCTCTTAATGATGACAGGAGCCTGGAACAGGAGGCGGAACGGTTTGGATGAAGGATAGGGGGATAGGGGGCACCAGAAGTATCCGTCCGACCGTGATATGGAAACAGATAACTTAGCAGTCTTTCAGACTGTGCCATTATAAGGGAGGTATTTCATGGCAGAGTATTTATCACCGGGAGTATATGTGGAGGAGTTCGACTCAGGAGGCAAACCCATGGAGGGAGTGGGGACCAGCACGGCAGGCTTCATAGGAATGGCGGAGCGGGGACCGGTGGAAGGGCCTCCGCGGCTGGTAACCAATTTCGCGGATTTTAAGCGGATTTATGGGGGATATCTGTCGGCTGATGAGTACGGGGACTACCGGTTCCTGTCGTATGCGGTGGAGCATTTCTTTATCAATGGAGGTGCCAGGGCATTTATTGCCAGGGTGGCGCCGGGGGATGCGGCTTGTGCAAAGGGTGCGCTTCCAAACAGGGAACATCCGGTGCTGGTGATGACGGCCAGGAACCCGGGAATGTGGGGAAACCGCCTGAAAGTTGTGATTTCCTCTTCCAGCAAGGCTAAGACACAGATAGTGGAGGTTCTGGAGACATCAACCGGCCGGTGTTATGCGGTGAAGAATGGAGCCGGCTTCTGGGCCGGGGATGTGGTGGAATTCTCGGACGGGGAACAGTCGGTTTATAACCGGATTGTAAAGAGTGAGGACAATATCATCTTCTTTGAGAAGGAGTTTGATATGGATGTGACGGACAGACAGCTTTTGCCGGAAAAGGTCATTACTACCTGTGAGTTTAACATGGAAGTGCGGTTTGAGGATATCGTGGAGAGGTATGATAACCTATCATTTAATATCAACACTGCAAATTTTGTGGAGAAGAACACAGCCAAATCAGATTTGATTTCAGTGGCCATACAGTACGGGAATGCAGGGAGCGGCACGGCCGGAGAGGGCGGGGACGGATCCGATGTCAGCGGGGAAGGCGCAGGCGGTACTGGGAAATTCATCCCTCCTTTCAAACAGCTGGCCGATGGCGGTGCTGCCTTGGTATCTGTTGATTTTGAGGGAGGCAGCAACGGCAATGCCCTTGGCATGACCGCCACTGAGTTCATAGGTGTTGACAACGGAGCCGGACGGCGTACCGGTATCCAGGCTTTTGTGGATAATGATGTGGTATCCATTATAGCGGTCCCCGGGATTACGGATTCCAATGTGCAGCTTTCTCTGGTGTCCCACTGTGAGAACCTGGCCAGCCGGTTTGCGGTGCTGGATATTCCCAGGGAATCCAGAAAAGTGCAGGATATCCTCAGCCACAGGAATATTTTCGATACTACCTACGCGGCTCTTTATCATCCGTGGCTTACTGTATTTGACCCATTGGACAAGCGGAATATTTCCATACCGCCATCAGGTTCCGTGATGGGCATCTATGCCAGGAGCGATAACACCAGGGGCGTGCACAAGGCCCCCGCCAACGAAGTGGTGCGGGGCTGTGTGGGACTGGATGTGCAGTTTGACAAAGGTGAGCAGGATATCCTGAATCCTAAGGGTGTGAACCTGATACGCGCATTTCCGGGGCAGGGTATCCGGGTTTGGGGCGCCAGGACAGCCAGCAGCGATGGAAACTGGAAGTACATCAACGTCCGCAGGCTGTTTATTTTCATCGAGGAAACCATTAAGGCCAATACGGACTGGGCTGTATTTGAACCCAATGACGAGGTGCTGTGGGTAAGGGTACAGAGGACCATAGAGGTGTTCCTGACCAACCTGTGGAGAGGCGGTTCCCTGGTCGGGACATCGCCAGATCAGGCGTTTTTCGTGAACATCGGACGCGCTACCATGAGCCAGGATGATATTGATAACGGAAGGCTGATTTGTATCATCGGCGTGGCTCCTGTGAAGCCAGCTGAATTTGTAATCTTCAGAATCACCCAGAAGACCAGGGAAGTCCAATAATCGATGACAGCGGATTCCGGGAAGTGTACAGACGCATATCTGGAAGCATACAGACGCATATCTGGAAGCATGCAGACGCATATCCGGAAGCATGCAGACGCATATCCTGAAGCGTACAGACGCATATCCGGAAGCGTACAGACGCATATCCGGAAGTATGCAGACGCATATCCGGAAGCATGCAGACGCATATCCGGAAGCATGCAGACGCATATCCAGAGGCGTACAGGCGCATACCCGGAACCGAACATCATCACTCAAGAGCAGGAGGGATCATAATAAATGACAGGATATCCAAGAGTGGAACTCCACTTTAAATTAGAAATAGACGGACTGGACGCAGGCCGTTTTACGGAAGTGTCCGGGTTTGACGCCACCATGGAACCTGTTGAATATAGGGAAGGCGACATGGCTTCAGAGACGCCGCTCAAAGTGCTCGGACTGAGAAAATATGGAAATATAACACTGAAAAAAGGCATTATCGAGGGACCGGTGCTGTACGACTGGCTAATCAAGGGACTTACAGGGGCAGTGGAGCGTAAGACGGTTACCATCAGCTTGTTAGACGAGACACAGACGGCGGTCGTATCCTGGCAGGTCATCAACGCATGGCCAGCCAAGTATACGGCCCCGGATTTTAACGCCACGCCCAATGAGGTTGCCATTGAGACACTGGAATTGGCCCATGAGGGTATGACGAGGACTTCATAAATGTAGTAGAGGGGAGCAGGATATGGAATGGGTGAACTTTTAACCAACCAGCATTTTACCGTATATGTGGGAATGGATGCCTGCGGTTTTGCCAGGGTTTTCAATATAAGCGCTGAGCTGGAGTAGGAATCCATTGTTGAGGGCGGCCGCACTGACCAATGATTCCAGACTCATGTGCAGCTGGGGCGGCGTCATACAGATAACATTTCCGGGAACCGTGAATATACAGTGCTGGGCCGGCGCATACTAATCCCGGAGGTGATATGAATGAGTCCGAAGGAATTAAATTATATTGAGGATGCCTTAGGCCATGAGCAGTTTTTAAAAGCCCAGTGCCAGGAGGCTATCCAGAACCTGCAGGATCCGACCCTTAAGAATCAGGTCCAGCAGATGACACAGAAGCACCAGCAGATTTTTGACAACTTTTATAATCTTGTATAAGGAGGAAGAATAGAATGGATGACAAGTGTATCATGGAGAACCTTCTCCTGACAACCAAAGGCGTATGCGATTTGTACATGCACGGCACCATCGAAGCTTCCACCGCCAATGTGCATCAGACCTTTAACCAGGCTTTAAATGATAGTCTGTGCATGCAGGACGATATTTATAAGGAGATGTCAGCAAAAGGCTGGTATCAGATGGAGCAGGCGGAGCAGCAGAAGATTATGAAGGTGAAGAACCAGTTTGCCGGCATGTAATTGGATATCTGTATAAAACGGGAGCGCTTCCTTCAGCGCTCCCGTTTAAACCATAGTCATTCGGCCTCATACATATCTTTAATCATCCGTACCGTCCTGTCCATGCCAAGGCGGCTTATATTGAGGAGCATCTGATGGGAATCAATGCTGCCCCATTTGCGTTTGGTATAGTTTTCGTAGTAGTTCTTCCTGCGGCGGTCCGTGGACTTGATGGCGGCGACCGCATCCTTTTCGGAGAAATTATAGCGTTCCATGATGCGGCGTACCCGGTCATCCATGGAGGCGCAGATGAATACGTCAATCAAATCCGGATAATTGCGCAGTACGTAGTCGCCGCACCGCCCTACGATGATGCATGGCCCCTTTTTGACCAGGGCTTCAATGATGATGGTCTGGGCCACGTAAGTACTGTCGTTCAGGGAAAGGCCGTATCCGGTAACGGAATTAGGTTCCTTTGGAATCTGATAGTTGGCTAAGAAGGTAGAGAGGGCGGATTCATCAACCTTTTCCACGCTGACAGGAGAATGTCCCATCTTTTCAGCGGCCATCTCCACCAGGTTCCTGTCATAGAGAGGAATCCCCAATTGGTCTGACAGCCTTTGGGCTACTTCGTGTCCTCCGCTTCCGAACTGACGGGCTATAGTGATAATCTTATGGCTCATAGTCCCACTCCTTTCCAACTCAAAGAGTATAAATGTACGAATAAGTTGCTATATATATTATTATAACGCACTATTTATACAATTGATATAAAAAGTTTGAAAATTTTTGCTGTTTTTTATTCATCAGTCCCATCCTTGCTATCCGCAGCCGAAGTCCCATCCCCCACATCTGTAGCCGCTGCTTCATCCCGGGCCAGCGCCCGCTTTTCATGCATCAGATCCCAAATGGTATCATGCATCCATTTTACCGTGTCGTTCAGGATTTTGTTTTCCGTGTCCAGGTTCATGATGACGTTGTTCATTTCAGCAATGATCTCGCGGCTGTTGTAGCGCTTGTGCGGGGCGGTCAGCCGCTCCACAAGGGACGGGTTGGTCTTCAGTATCTCCTTTGAAAGGAATTCATCCCGCTCATCGCAGGACATCCTCATGAATTCCGTGTAATGCATCCGCACCATATACATGGCTTCCTCACAGCCGCACTTCGGGCACTGGGGATGGCGGGAGGTCTGGTAGTAAGCATAATGCCCGCATTTGGGGCAGTAAAATACAGCAAGTTCTCTCATATTCGTCCTCTCCTGATACAGTCCTAATTATATAGATAGCGTTTCAGAAGGAAAAATATACCACTTTTTCACATAAAAAGTGTAATTTCGGCAAAATGCACAAAAAAACGGCAGACTAATTAGCTAGTCTGCCGTGTATATGGCTTTGCCTTATGGGTGAACGGATGATGGCAAATCCTTTTCTTACTGGATTACACCTTCGGTGTTTACGGTCCAGATTTTATCATTTTCGTCTTTAAAGTCCTTGAAGCCATTGCCCAGCTCTGGTTTTGCCGTGGACTTGGAGGAGGATCCTGCCTTCTGCACGGTGCCGTTGGCATTTACCAGGTACTGCTTGTCGTCTAAGGTTACAGGGGCAAAGCGCAGGTCCTTGTCAGCTTCCTGACGCAGGCCGTATACATACAGCACGTTGTCCTTGATGCCATGGTAACCCTGTCCCTTTCTGGAACCGTCTGTGTGGAAGTACCAGTTCTGTACCTCGCCTAAGTCCTCATCAAAGATGGACTGCTTACCGGTCTTCATCACGCCTTCCTCATCAAAGTAGAAGTTGGCAATGGAACCATTTTCAATGTTGACTACCTGCTTGCCGGTCTGCATTTCACCCTTTGTGTTAAATGCAAACTTCTTGGAGTCGATAGTGAACAGTTCCAGACCTTTTTCTGCATGGTATGGCTGGCCTTTCTTAAAGTAGAAGCGGTAAAGTTCTGCCTCCTCGCTGATGCCTTCAACGCCTTCGATGGTTCTCCAGCCGTCAGCGCGCTTGCCGTCCTCATCATAGTACTGATAACCAGCTACGGTTACCTCTGTCTGTGCGGGAGCTGCCTCTGAAGGGGTTGCCTCGGCTGCGTTTTCCACAGCAGCTGTTTCAGATGCAGGAAGCTTGAACCATCCTGTCTGCATACGTCCGTCTACAAATGTATAGTAGTCGCCGTTTATCTTCTTGTCTACTTCATTTTCAATCCTTTTTCCTGTATTGTCAAAGAAGAACCATGACTCAAGGTATTCAGGATCATCGGTTTCATCTTCCAGAAGAACCCATCCTGTTTTTCTGCTGCCGTCCTCACCCAGATAATAGTTGAAGCCGTCAACTGTAATGGAACCGGTCTGCATGATACTGTCTTCATTAAAATAGTACCACTGGCCGTTAATGGATGCCCACTTGGAGGTCAGGGCCTTGCCGTCCCTTCCGTAATAGTAGTACAGATGCTCCTGTGCGTCATCCTCGTTCCAGAAATCTTCATTTTCCACGGAAACCCATTTCATGCTCACACGTTTTCCGTCTTCTCCTACGTAATACTCATCAATCTGCATGTTGGAGGCGCGGACTCCGTCAGAATCCAAGTAGTACCAGTCATCGCCGTTTTTCTTCCAGGTATCGGTTACTGCATCACCATAGGAATCATAGTAATACCAGTTCCCATTCTCCTCTGTCCAGCCCACGCTTTTCGCAAAAGCAGTGGAAGCGGTTGTTGGGAAGAAAGCAGGGGTTACTGCTGCCATCAGCATTGCAGTGGATAATACAGCCAGAACTTTAGTCTGTTTTTTCATAATATTGAATCTCTCCTTTTTGATATGTGTTTTTGTCTGTGGCCGAAAATCCGTCGTTGCATTACATGGTTCATTATAGCGGACAGATATGTGGAATGATAGTGATGGTTGCTGGAAGTTCTGGAATCCGCTGGGGAAGGGGGATTATTACGCCTTGGGCAGGATGATTACAGGGATTTTAAGATGGGTAAAGGGAGGGGTGTCCCATGGGATTTTGAACTTTGGCTAGGAAAAAGCACAGCCTAACATGGAAATTTTCATTTTTCCATGTCGGGCTGTGCCTGTATTAGGGCAATATATAAGTATTTTTAAATAACCCCATCTTTTTTTAGGCGTTCAATCATTTCTGTTTTATACCCACATTCTATCAATATTTCTTCAGCGTGCTCATTTAGTCCGGGAGCTCTTTGGCTGGTATCCGGTGGTGTCAGCGACAGTTTAAGAGGGTTACCTGGAAATACGAACGTGCCAAGACCGGGAATTTCCTGGTTGATGAGCATGTTTCGGGCTTTAATCTGGGGATCTTCAAGTAAGTCAAATACGGTATTCATTTTACCAGCTGGAACTTTCGCATCATCAAGCATGGAAACCAAAGTGTCTGAATCGTACTGGGCGGTCCAGCGGCTGATAATCTGATCCAGTTCATCCACATTCTGTTTGCGCAGATAGTTCTGGCAGAATTTTGGATTCTCAATCAAATCTTCACGTTCCATCAGTTGTGCCAGCCTCCTGAAAAGTGACTCATTTGCAGTTGCAATGGCTACGAAGCCGTCGTTTGTACGATACATATTATAAGGTGCGGAGCTGGCATTTCCATTGCCAAACCGTTCTGGCAGCATATCCAGCATGGAGGCCATGGGGATGAATCCTTCCAGCATGGAAAAAATGGTGTCCATCATGGCTACATCCACGTATTGTCCAGACCCGCCTCTGAGTTTAAAACATAATGCGGCCAGGACAGCAAGGGCACAGTGCACCCCTGTTGCGCTGTCTGCGATAGCCGGGCCGGGTCTTACAGGCTGTTCCGGGAATCCGGATAAGCTGACAAGGCCTGCCATGGTTGATATGACACCATCATAGGCTGGTTTTTTACTGTAAGGTCCATATTGGCCAAATCCTGAGAGAGAGGCATATACAATATCCGGATTGACCGCTTTTATATCTTCATAGCCAAGCCCAAGCCTGCTCATGGTTCCGGGAGAGAAGTTTTCAACCAGGATATCTGATTTTGCAGCAATGTCCAATGCGATTTTTTTCCCTGAACCTGTTTTTAAATCCAATGCAATACTTTTTTTACTTCTGTTGAGATAAGCGAAATATCCACTTTCACCATCCTTTACAGGAAACAGTGTACGGGTGTCGTCTCCGCTGCCAGCCCTCTCAACTTTTATGACTTCGGCCCCCAAATCCCCCAGCAGCATAGTGCAATAAGGGCCTGAGTAAGCACGTGTGAAATCCAATATACGGATACCTTCAAGCGCCTTCGTCATTATGGCTCCTTTCTGTCATACGATATAAAGTGGTATTAATCACGCATCAGTATATTTTACAGCTTTGTAAAATACATGGAGATACCTTGACCTCCTCCGATGCACATACTTATCATAGCGTCCTTTTTATCTGAACGCATCAGTTCGTACATTGTTTTAACGGCAAGGATACAGCCTGTGGCACCAAGAGGGTGACCGATGGATATTCCACCGCCATATATATTTACTTTCTCCGGATCCAGACCTAAATCGCGGGCCACAGCAAATGCCTGGCTGGCAAATGCCTCGTTAATTTCAAACATGTCAATGGTTTTTAAGTCGATTCCTAAGCGTTCTGCCAGCTGTTCACTGGAAAATCTGGGTGCATATCCCATTAATTCTGCATCAAATCCGGCTACTGTGTATCCTTCAATTTTCAGTATCGGTGTAATGCCGAGTGCTTCAGCTTTTTCACGGGACATGACCACTACTGCGGCAGCGCCATCGTTAAGACTGGATGAATTGGCGGCAGTGACAGAGCCGCCTGGCTTAAAGATGGCCTTGAGGCGGGCCAGCTTTTCCATGGTAAGCCCGTTGCGGGGGCCTTCATCTGTGTCAAATACTGTGATATTGCCTTTGCGGTCCTTTAATTCTACTGGGAGGATTTCGTCTTTAAACTTCCCGGATTCAATGGCGGCGCAAGCTCTTTGATGAGAGCGGAGGGCAAAAGTATCCTGTTCTTCCCTTGTGACATGATATGTTTCCGCTACATTTTCGGCTGTTACGCCATTGTGGTTACCATCGAGCGGCCAGGTAAGGATGTCAATAACCCCATCTTCAAAGTTTTTGTGCCCCATTCTTGCTCCCCATCGGGCATCTTTTACATAATATGGAAGCTGCGAAATGCTTTCTGCACCTGCTGCCACTACTACATCAGCATAGCCGGTCTGTATTTCCATGTATGCATCCGCAATGGCCTGGAGACTGGAACCGCACTGTCTGTTGACAGAGTATGCAGTACATTCCTTGGGCAGTCCTGCTTTTAGACTAATGGCACGGGCAACAAAGCCATCCTGCGCAACCTGTCCGACTTCGCCTACGATTACCTCGTTTACCTGTGAGGGAGACAGGCCTGCTCGTTTGACTGCCTCTGCTACTACCATGGCACCCATATCAATGACAGAAATATCCTTTAAACTTCCTCCGAATGCACCTACGGGTAAACGTACCCCACTTACTATTACAACTTCTTTTAATGAATTCATGGAAAACCTTCCTTTCTCTTATGCTATATCTTCATTATTATTATACAATCATACCGCCGCCAACATTAATTACCTCAGAAGTGATGTATGCTGCTTCATCTGATGAAAGAAATGCAATCATGCTGCCCACATCCGAAGGTTTTCCTGCGTACCCCATAGGAATTCTTTGTAACATACTGTCCCATGCGGCACCGTTATTGACCTCTTTGAGCTGTACGGTCATATCAGTCTCGATAAATCCAGGACATATTACGTTGCATGTAATTCCCTTTTTGGCATTTTCCCGGGCAGCGGTTTTGGTAAGCCCTACTACCCCAGCTTTGGCGGCAGCATAATTAGCCTGTCCGATGTTTCCTAGCCAGCTTCCTGAAGAAATATTGATTATACGGCCATAATTTTGGGTACGCATTTGTTTGATGGCTTCTTGGGTACCATAAAAAGTACCGGTTAAGTCTACAGCAATAACCGTATCCCAGTTTTCTTTCGGCATTTTATGCAGCATGCCATCCCTGTTAATGCCTGCATTATTAACCATGATATCCAGCCTGCCATAGGTATTGACTGCAAAAGCCACAAGGGCAGCTACTTCCTCTTGCTGGCTGATGTTTACTTGGTAGCTGCAGGCATTTCCGCCTTCCGCTTGGATTTCCCTGACTGCTTCATCGGCGGGCAGCATATCAGCGACTATGACAATTGCGCCTTCTTCGGCCAGCTTCTTTGCTATTCCCCGGCCCAGCCCCCGGCTTGCTCCTGTGACGATTGCAACCTTGTCTTTTAATCTCATTTTGATTTCCTCCTTGATTCATGATATATGTTTTGTACAAATTATTTCTTTCAGCCCAAAGGGGGTATGTTCCTGGAACAGTCTTGGATTCATGGTTTTCAAATCCGGGGCGATAATTGGGATGAATTCCATTAAATCAAGAATCTGTGTCTTTAAATCAATACCTGGTGCTATCTCTGTCAGTGTCAGTCCTTCGGAACGCAGTTCGAATACAGCCCGTTCCGTAACATAATGCATCTTTTGGAACTTTTGTACTGCATGTTTTCCGTTATAGGAAATTTGCTGGACCTTTTTTACCAGTTTAATAATGCTTCCTTCCTGATTGATATGAAGTTTACCATCTTCAAAAGAGCATTCAAGTCCCTTGCCCGTAAAGGTGGAACAGAATACAACGTGCTTTGCATTGGTGGTGATATCAATAAATCCTCCGGCACCAGTGGGATTGGGACCTAGTTTAGTGGCGTTTACATTGCCATCCTCATCAAGTTCACCAGCGCCCATAAAAGTGATATCTACACCAGCGCCGTTGTAATAATCAAATTGATCATCGTGCCGGACCAGGGCAAAATTATTTTTAGCGATTCCAAAATCGATTCCACCCATGGGAACCCCGCCATATATACCGGACTCAACTGTTATCAGGCATAGGTCATTGATTTCTTCTTCCATCATGATGGGGCCTACCACGTCGTTGGGAATTCCTGTTCCTACGTTTAGCACGTCATTTTCTTCAAGCTCCATCAAGGCCCGCCGTCCTATGACTTTGCGGATGGTAAGAGGGAGCGTATCACCTGCTTCCTCCGGCGTCCGGATGTTACCACAGTAGGCAGGGTTCATGGCAAAGCTATGAGTCTGGCGATGGTCTTCCTCTGGATTGGGACATATGACAGCGGCATCAATAAATACCCCAGGTACAGTGATATGCTTACAGTGGAGGGAACCAGCCTTGACTTTATATTTTGCTTGGGCGATTACTGTTCCTCCATATTTTTTGCAGGCCATGACGGCAGGGAACACTTCCAGCATCATGGCTTCTTCATCCGTAGTTAAGTTACCTAGTTCATCAATGGATGTCCCACGGATAATGCAATAATCAATGGGGATGGGCTTATATCGCATGTATTCCTCTCCATCAATGGTTACGATATCCACGATATCTGGAGCATCCTGTGTAATCTCGTTCATTTTTCCGCCTCCTAGACGCGGATCCATGTATGTGCCAAGTCCGACTTTGGTTATTTTGCCAGGCTCACCTCCTGCCATGGAGCGGTAGAGTTGGGCAAACTGGCCTTGAGGCAGGTTGTAGGCCAGCATCTTGTTACGGGCAATCAGATCCATCATCTTGGGCTGAAGGCCCCAGTGTCCGCCAATAATCCTGTCCAGCATTCCTTCGTGTGCAAAATGCTGGATACCGCGGTCGCGGTCACTCTGGCCACAGGAATGGATTAGGGTTAGACCACGGGGGTGCCCGGTTTCCATGAAGCGTTTATCCAATGCTTTTAAAATTGTTTCGGATGCAGAAACCAGAGTCATACCGATAGTGGCAATTGTCTTATTATCATCTATCAAGGCAGCGGCTTCATCTCCGTTTAAAAATAGTGGTTTTCTCAATTGGTTCTCCTTTCCTTCTGTGACTATGGCTGCATGTGGGACATAAACAGCTTCTTAACGGATTTTTTATCTGGTTTTCCGTTTGCTGTCCTTGGTATCTCAGGGAGAAAAACATATCGGGCAGGAATCATATATTTTGCTATCTGTGTACTTAGGTGAGTGCGTATTTCCTCTTCTGTCAGGGAACATCCCTTTTCAAATTTAACGGCAGCTACAGGTATTTCGCTGTATTTTTCGTCAGGAATCCCGGCAACAATAGCTTCGCTTACTCCTGGAATACTGCAGATGGCATTCTCAACATCAATCGTGCATATTTTTTCGCCTCCGCGGTTTATCATATCTTTTTTACGGTCCATTACCCAGAGATATCCCTGGTCATTGAGGTATCCGATGTCTCCAGAACGGAGCCATCCATCTTCTGAGAGACTGGAACATTTTATATTGTAGTAAGCCTCTAAGACATTGGCGCCATACATGGTAATTTCACCCAGCTCTCCATTTTCCACTTCCCTGCCATCATCATCGATGATTTTGATGTTCAGTCCTGGAATTGGGACACCAGAGGAATCGCTATACGGGCTGCTGGCAGCGCCGGTCGGAAAGATGGTTGCCGGTGAGGATACTTCAGTCATTCCATAGATTGTATGGAACTCCACCTGAGAGAGCCAGGACTTGATTTTTTTAATGCTGCTTACTGGCATGTTACTGCTGCCACAAGCGAATTTCTGCAGGCTGGGAAGGGTATGGAATTCATCCCGATGCTCTAACAGAAGATGGAAAACAGTGGGAGAGGCGTGGATGAATGTAAGTTGATTATCAAGTATGCATTGAAGCATCTGCCTAGGTTCCACCTTGCTCATTAGCCAGAGGGTTCCTCCTGTGTATATGAATAGGCCTAAAAGCGCTATGATTCCTGTGACATGATACATAGGGGTAGCCAACAGGGTACGGTCGCGGTCTGTTATATGGAAAATACGCCGGTATGCTTCGATGCTGTGTATAATATTGTAATTTTTTAGAAGGACCCCCTTGCTTTGGGAGGTTGTTCCTGATGTAAATAAAATCAAGGCTGTATCATTTTCGATGTCATTACGATATTCATAGGTTTCTGAGACCGAAGGAATTGGCAGATTTGAAAAGCCATAACCCTGTGCCCGGTTTTCGCATAAGATAATCCGCATTCCTATACAGCTATTGAACCAGTCCCTATACTGTTCGTCACAGATTAAGGCGGTAACATCTCCTTTTTCCACAAGAGAACGTATCTCAGGTTTCTGATACTTTCCAGGGAGCGGTACTGTTACGGCACCGAGTTTGTTTAATGCCAGAAAAGCAATCGCGAATTCCACACAGTTGTACAAGAGCAGGCCTACATGAGTCTCCCTGGCAATTCCGGTTGAGTGCAAATAGGAAGAGAATTGGTCAACTTTCAGAAGCAATTCAGAGAAAGAATAGTTCCGATTCCAATTGTCTACAATAGCTGTTTTTTCTCCAAGCCGTTCTGCTGTTTTTACCAACATAAAATACGGGGATACAGGTGTTCCGCAAAATACGGAAAGTTCTCTGCCGGCAATACTGACTGTACGCATGCCAGAGACAGTATCAGCACTCCAGCAATCATTACCTCTTATCATATCCTTTTCCTTTCATACACATGAGTGTTTATTGTGCATTGGTAATATAAGAAATAGAAAGAAAACGTTTCTCTAAAATTTTCTTAATTTAGATAATATATTAAGAATACGTTTTTGTCAATAGGCAACTTGGGATTATTGTGTGGATACATAGCGGAAATAAGTGAAAAACATTGAAAAAACGTAGGTTATGGCCTGTTTCATAAATAAATTGTACAAGCTGCTGTAAAGGATACTTATATTAATCTGATTTTTTGAACTCAAAAGTCAAAATATAAAAATGGGGAATATAAAAAATAATATGCATAAAAAAATATATTTTATAGGTATAATATTAAAAATATGATTATTATTTTATATACATACTGCATAAAGAATGTATATATCAACAAAAAGTAGTTCAATAGAATCCAATATATAAAGCAATTTGTATATTTTCCCTCTTGACAGATGTTTTATCTGAGATTATATTATATTTAGGCAAACGTTTTTTGTATTTTATGCCGATACCAGGGGGGAATAAGAGAAAACGTTGATTAAAATGAGGTTGCTATTAAAAACATTTTCTTTTATCATTACCAAATAAAGAAAGAGGTGTTGCCATGGACATTGCAACTAATAGTTATGATTCAGCCAGGCTTCCTGATTATACCAGGGAACTGATTGAATTGCTCAGACTGCGTACTACTCCGACGGCTCTTAAGTTTTTTAAGAAAAAGGAGGATATGGAGGCAGTACCTAAAATCCGGATTCCTGCACCGGGAGCTATGTTTACTGCTTGCCAGATAGTAGCTCAGACAACACGGCTTAATTATACGGTGGGATTTACGAATGAACATATGCCTACCCTTCAGTGCTCTGGGATTTTAGGTTTTATAAGCGGGCATCATTTTAAAGATTCATCTCACCTGGCGGGGAAGTGGTTTAAGACAGAAGCGGATGCATTATGTCATCAACGTTCGGCTTATCTAGCTGAAGAACACTATGAGGCGGTAGCATCGTCCCCCATGGTGTCGGGGCGTTTGACGGACCCGGATGTATGTCTGGTATATGCTACACCCCAGCAGATTGTATTCATGTGCTGTGGTCTGCAGTATGAGGAATATAGTGGTTTTAATTGTAGTTTTGTCGGAGAAAGTTCCTGTTCGGATTCCTGGATCAGGGCTCTTGTGACGAAGAAACCCTGTTTTACCATTCCCTGTTACGGAGAAAGGAGGTTTGGGGGTGTATTGGAAGATGAGATGTTGATGGCTTTTCCGCCGCAGTATATTTGCAGGATGATTGATGGGATTAAGAACCTTAGCAGAAACGGTATGCGTTATCCAGCTTCACCTTATGGTATCCAGAATGATGTTCAGGCTGGAATGGGGGCATTTTATGATCTTGACGCCCTGCGCAGGGAACTTGGCTGATTTTTGTGGAATATTCCCGACCTTCCCTCCACATTTTTCGTGAAACATGATACAATACGGTTTGAAAACACAAAAACCTTTTTTTATGAATCATGGAGGGCAGCATGGAAAAAACAATTACAGATATAGCAAATGAATTAGGTGTTTCTGTTTCTACGGTTTCAAAAGTCATTAACAACCGAACTGGAGTAGGACCTGAGTTAAGAAAACGTATTTGTGATTATATTGAAGAGGTCAATTACAGGCCGAATGCTATCGCACAAAGTATGATTAAAGGGCGTACCAATATAGTTGGGCTGGTGTTTGGTGATGTGCGCAATCCATTTTATGCTGATTTGCTGTATTATATCCAGTATGAGTTAAGGCAGCATGGTTATATGGTTATGGCTTTTAACAGTGACTATGAAGCTGAAAAGGAAGTGGAGTTCATCAACCAGGCTATTCAATCCAGGTATGCAGGTTTAATGTTGATTACTGCAAAAGGCGATTCGATGCTCCGTGCAATCAGTGACATACGTGCGGCTAAAATCCCGCTTGTATTGGTTAACAGGACCTTAAAGGATTTTAACGGAAGCTTTGTGTCTGTCGATAACTTTCAGGCTGGGTATATGGCTGCGAAACATTTAATAGAATTGGGGCACAGAAGGCTGGCTTTTATAACTGGTAACATGGAGTCTTCAGCTGGTTACCACCGTTTCCTTGGTTACAAGCAGGCATTGGAAAACTATGATATAGAATTTGAAGAGAGTCAGGTTTACAGTGGTGATTTGAAATTTGATACTGGAATCAGAATCGCTGAACAGTATGTTCAGGCCCTGGATTTGAATCCGACCGGCATTGTCATATGTAATGATTTGATGGCTATGGGTTTTATTGATTACTCGAAAAAGCATGGAGTAAAAATACCAGAACAGCTATCTGTAATCAGTTTTGATAATATTACTTATGCTGACCTGTATGGAATGGAACTGACGACTGTTGACCAGCATCTGCAGAGAATGTGTGAATGCGCGGTAAAAACATTGTTACAACAAATAGAAAATCCTGGTAATACAGAGATTCTGCGGACCATGATAGAACCTACCCTGGTGGTTCGGGGGACGACAGCCCGGCCTACGCGGGAATCCCCATTACCGGAGGAATGAGGTGGATAATGGTATATACTTATGAAAATCTCCGTGTCGGTGACAGCAATGCATTTGAAAAAACCATTACTGATGCGGATGTTCTTCTCTTTTCAGCTGTTTCTGGTGACAATAACCCAATGCATACGAATGAAGAATTTGCAAAGAAAAGCAAATTTGGACAGCGTATTGTTCATGGCGCACTTACATCTGGTCTGATATCAACTGCGTTAACAAGAACTTTCCCTACGTCTATTTACATTTCCCAATATACTGAGTTCTGTGCACCCGTATATATCGGAGATACTATACGCTCTGTAGTGACCTGCCTGGAAAAAATGGAGAAAGGCCGGGTAAGGATGAAAACAGAATGTTTTAACCAGAAAGGGACACTGGTTCTGACCGGAGAGGCGGTTACCAGGCTGGCCCGTGAGATCCCGCCTGAACTGATGTAACTGTGGGGGTGTCTGTACACAGAAAAAGAGAATGAACGGAGGTAAATTATGAAATCAAAGAAGATGTTAGCGATACTGATGGCGTCAGTCATGGCCTTTATGGGGACAGGCTGCGGAACGCAGTCTGATAATAAGACTGCGGCGCCGGCTGGTTCAGAGACCGCCTCTGAAAAAACCGATGGTACTGGAAAAACTGATGACTCCAATGTACCTACTATTAAAATTGGTCAGATTACAAACCTGACCGGATCCGGAGCACAGTCTGGAAACTGGCATAAGGTGGCTGCGCAGTCCTACATTGACTGGATTAATGACAATGGAGGCATTAAATCCATGGGTGGGGCAAAGATAGAGATTGTTGTGGCGGATGGGCAGAGTGATAATACACAGATTAAAACTGCAACCCAGCGTCTCCTTGAGGATAAAGATGTCTGTGCTGTCATGAGCAATGATGGAAGCAACTATACAGTTGCATTATGTCCTCTTTTTGAAAAATACCAGGTTCCCTGTATTACCATGAACTATTCCAATGCCATTACTGAATCAGGTTACCAATGGATTTTCTCTCTTGCTGCCAAGTCATCTACCATAGGTCCGCTGCAGATTGATTTTTTGAATTGGCTTAAGGATGAACATGGCTATAATACGGATAAGGTTGCCCTTATTTATGCAGATACTGAGTTTGGAACCAATAATGCAAAAGGTGTACGTGCTACAATTGAGGATTCGGGGCTTGAACTGGTGGTTGATGAAGCATATCCTCCAGACATTACCGATGCCTCCGCTTTGGTTACCAAGATTATCCAAAGCGGTGCGGAAGCAGTGTTTGCAACCAGCCAGTACCAGGATGCAAAGCTTATATTCAGTACCATGAAGTCGATGAACTTCCATCCAGTTATTGTTGGAGGTGGACAGGGTATGATTACTTCACAGATGATTGATGCGCTGGGTGACTCTGTTATTGGTATGTGTTCCACCGCTGAATTTAATTGGGAACAGAAGCAGAATTATGATAATCCTGAACTGATGGAGCACCTGAAACGGTTCTGCGAAGCTTCTGGGGAACCTTGGGCCCCTGAAAACGCATTAGGTGCCATAGACTCCTGTATGGTAATTGTGGATGCTCTTGAACGGTGTGGTTCCACGGACAGGACCGTTTTGCGCGATGCCATCCGTGAGTGTTCCATTCAGGCATATCCTGTCGGGGGCGATGGACATATCAAATTTGACGAGGATGGATTGAACACTTCTGCTGTCAATGTTGTTGTGCAGTGGCAGGATATGGATGGAGTCCTCACACCAAGACTGATATATCCTCCTGAGTTTGGTTCAGGTGAATTTGTTGATTATCGTTCTGAGTAAATATTGTACTTTTCTGCCATGCGGTCATTAGCCGCATGGCAGGTAATTCTTGGCTTGATGCTGTCTTGCATTACATCACTTTCCACCCCCCTTTTTTTTCAACACTGTAATATTACAGTTAAGTCAACAGATAGGAGTAATGAATCTATGTGGTATTTCACTCAAAATATATTTAATGGAATATTTGCTGGTGGCGTCTATGCCCTTATTGCCGTTGGTATTACTGTAATATACGGCGTTATGCGCATGATTAATTTTGCAAGCGGAGCTTATTTAATGGTGGGTATGTATATTACTTATTTTGGTTATACCCTTACTGGATGGGATGCATATCTTTTGATTCCATTTACCGTACTTGTTTCTGCTGCCGTTGCATGGGCGTCATTTAAGCTGACAATCAGTCCAATTCTCAACCGCGATAAAACTACGGCCATTATCGTGACGGTGGGTCTGTCTTTTTTCTTTCAGAACCTTGTAATCCTGATATTTGGAGCCAATCCCCTGACCATTCCAACGGAAATTCAGTTGAAATCCCTTATGATTGGTCCTTTTATCATAAACCTGCCACGTCTGATTGCTTTTGCGGCATCTATGGCCCTTGTGCTTATTTTTCATATCCTTCTTAATAAGACCATGTTTGGTCAGGCAATCCGTGCTACTTCGGAAAATGTTGAAGTATCGGAAATGCTTGGGGTAAACACCCGTAATATGTTTGCTATTGCGTGGGTTTTAGGCATTGTACTGACATCCATTGCAGGCCTTCTTTTGACACCGATTTATGCCATCCAGTCAAGTACTGGCGCAACATTCCGCACTACTGGTTTGATGGCAGTAGTTCTGGGCGGTCTGGGTGATATAAGAGGAGCATTCCTGAGCGGCATCCTGTTGGGGGTTATTGAGGCTCTTGTGGCCAGCTATATTGATACTAATATGGGTTCATTGGGGATTTTCGTCCTATTGCTTCTGGTACTGTATGCCAGGCCTGCAGGGCTTTTTGGGAAGGGGGAGCGTGTGGCATGAAGAAAAAGATTGATTTTTCCCGGACAGAGTTACGGATGTCGTTCGTTCTGCTTGCGGTTGCTTTATTAATTCCTTCTATTATAAAGGATAATTATATTGTTTCCATTATACTTACCTGTTTTCTGTATGGTTCCTTTGGCATGTCGTGGAATGTTTTGGGCGGGTTTGGAGGACAGATTTCCTGGTGTCATTCTGCATTTGCAGCAATTGGTGCATATACAGCGCTGATTTTTTACAATTTTTTTGGTATTTCCCCATTGATATCCATGCCTATTGGCGTGCTTCTGTCCTATGCATTCGCAACATTACTTGGTAAAGTCACCCTGCGGTACAGGGGGCCGTTTTTTGCTATTACTACCATCGCTTTTGCAGAAATCCTTCGCGTAATCCTGCTTAATCTTAATTCCATTACCGGGGGCTCCGCGGGTCTGTATGTCCGTTATAACGGAGAACAGCCTTGGAATCTGGTGTTTAGCACGGACAAACCATTTTACTATATTGCGCTTATACTAATGATAATCGTTCTTCTTGTTACTAAATATGTGGAAAACTCCAAGATGGGGTATTATCTCCGTGCTATTAAAGGTGATGAAGATGCGGCGCAGTCCCTTGGCATGGATACGCCTGCTGTTAAACTTCATGCTTTCCAGCTGAGTGCGGCAATTATCTCTGTTGCAGGAATGGTATATGGATGCTATATGGGGTACATTGAACCGCAGACAATGTGTGGCCTGGATCTGTCCATCAAAATCGGCGCAGTGGTCATAATAGGAGGTGTGGGCAGCGTTTGGGGGCCTATCCTTGGGGCTTTTATCGTTATTCCTGCGATTGAGTTTGCAAGTGCATTTATGGGAAATGTAGGGGGGGTCGGTGGCACTCAGCTGTTTTATGGGCTTATCCTGATTATTGTGGTAATCCTCAGACCTGAGGGAATGATTTCGCTGTTTGATAAAGAAACCTGGTCCGGTGCCGCATTGAAACTGCGGGGGAGAAGGGCTTCTCTGGACACGGAAAGGAGAAAATAGAATGGATACGATTCTCAGCTTAAAGGATGTCTCCATCTCTTTTGGTGGTGTGCATGCCGTGAATCATGTTAGTTTTGATATTGGAAAAGGGGAATTGGTAGGCCTTATCGGTCCGAATGGTTCAGGAAAGTCCACAACAGTAAACCTCATTTCCGGTGTATATAAGGTTGATGGCGGGGAGATTTATTTTAAGGGTAAGAAGGTCCCGGCCCATATGGATATTACCCATAGATCTAGATTGGGGATGGGGCGTACCTTTCAGACCCCTAAACCATTTGGGAACCTTACTGTATTTGACAATGTTATGTCGATTGCCCTTCTTAAAGATGGCTTTCGTGAGGCGGCGGCCAAAACCAATGCTGTTCTTGAACGTACGCGGCTTGCATCTGTTCAGGATATGCTGAGTTCCAAGCTTCCTATAGAAAGACGTAAATGGCTTGATCTGGCCCGGATTTTGGTTACTGGTGCGGATTTCATAATGCTTGACGAGGCTTTGGCAGGACTTAATTCTGCGGAAATGGATGAAAGCCTTGAACTTGTACGCCAAATAAATGACGATGGGGTTACTATACTGTTTATTGAACACATCATGCGTGCAGTGGTCAAGCTTTGCAACCGTGTGGTGGTGCTGAACGATGGATCACTTCTCTGCGAAGGAGAGCCTTCAGAGGTTCTTAAGCGGCCTGAAGTCATCGAAGCCTACATTGGAGGAGGGAAATTCAATGTCGTTACTTGAAATTAAGAATATTTCTGCCGGATATGGGGACCTGAAAGTGCTGTTTGACGTGAGCATGGAGGTTGATAGCGGTGAAGTTGTCTCTCTTGTGGGTTCTAATGGAGCAGGGAAAACAACACTTCTGCGGATTATCTGTGGATTATCACCTGTCACTGCTGGTTCAATCACATTTGACGGTATTGACTTGCTTTCGAAAAAGACACATAATCTTGCTGATTTGGGAATTGCCCATATACCTCAAGGAAGAGGGACCCTCCGGAGGATGACGGTGAAAGAGAATCTTACCATGGGTGCGTATTGCCGAAGCAAACGTAAAAATATCCCTAAAAACCTCGAGTATGCTTACCAGCTTATGCCTAAGCTTAAGCAGCGTCAAAATCAGGTTGCAGGCTCTTTAAGTGGTGGGGAACAACAGATGCTGGCTATTGCCAGAGCCATGATGATGGAACCTAGACTTATTATTATGGATGAGCCTTCTCTTGGACTGGCACCCATTATTACGGAGGAGGTGTTTGAGTTGATATCCAGGGTGGCAGAAGAAAAGATAGGCATTCTTCTGGTGGAACAGAACCTGGCCCAGGCACTTTCCATTGCAAGCAGGGGATATGTTCTTGAGAACGGACATATTGTTCTGGAAGGCGGTGCACAAGAACTTTTTGATAATCCTTCGGTCCGCGAAGCGTACCTGGGTATATGATGTGATGGATTGAACTGTTTCTATGGGATGCAATTGGCACAGGAGGGGAATATGAATATTGAATTTAATCTGGAAGTACAGGAACATGTTGGAATTCTTCATTTTCAGAGGGGGAAGGTTAACCCCATGGACCGTGATGCGAAGTTTGCTTTTGGTGAAATGATTGACCAGGTCAATGAGAATCGCGAGATACACGTATTAATACTTCATTCTACTGCAAAGGGGTTTACTGCGGGTAGTGACGTAAACGGATTCGGTGATTTCTCTCATGAAAATATGGCCCGTTATCTGGAAGGTGATTGCCGAATCATGGATTCAGTTAAAAATTGCCGGGTGCCGGTTATTATGGCGCTAAACCGGTTTTCTGTGGGATTGGGTGTGGGGCTGGCCTATGCCTGCGATTTGATTATTGCAGAAGAAGGCTCGATACTTAAATTTCCGGAAATCCTTGTGGGCTCCATAGGAGGGGCGGATTTCCTGGATCTGCTGCTGCCTGATAAAATGGGACGTTACATGGCCTATACAGGAGCGGCGGTGCCTGTGGAGGATTTGGTTCCTTGTGGGGTAATCCATAAAGTGGTTCCGAAGGAAAGGCTTCTTGAGGAATGTGTGGCTTTGGGGAAAACCATTGCGGCAAATCATCCCCGAGCCGTTGAATTGATGAAGGAAATACTTAATAAAGTACAGGAGCCGACCATACCAATTGGTATACGTCGTAAGCTTGGGATTTTTGCTCAACATGAGATGCTGGACCAGCCTGATAGGTTAGATTTAATAAAAGGTTTTCTGGAAAAATAATTCATAGGGAATGAAAAGATTTTTGGTTAGGAAATGTCCGAAGATACATTTTATGTATTCGGACATTTTTGCGTATCAGGGAGTTGGTCATTGGATTATGATAAAACATCAGAAGTGGGATTATTGCCTTAACCAGGCAGTCTGGCACTGTTTATCGTAAGAGAAATTTAGTATTATTTTCCCCTGTTTTATGCTATACTCTCGATATATGTACATTTTTGCAGCAACGGAATTAAGAACAGGGAGGGAGACCGCAGGATGAAAATCAAGATTTCCAATTATATAGCAGCCAGGCTGGTGGAGGCAGGAATCTGCCAGGCGTTCATGGTGACCGGAGGAGGTGCCATGCACCTGAACGATGCGCTGGGACATCAGGAAGGGCTGCACTGTATCTATAACCATCACGAGCAGGCCAGTGCCATGGGGGCAGAGGCTTATGCCAGGATTCATAACAGGATTGCCGCCCTCTGTGTCACCACAGGGCCGGGGGGAACCAATGCCATCACCGGCGTGGTAGGGGGATGGCTGGATTCCATTCCCATGCTGGTGCTGTCCGGCCAGGTGCGCTATGACACCACGGCACGGTTCTCTGGGGTGGGAATCAGGGCCATGGGCGACCAGGAATTTGATATCTGCAGGTCCATTGACTGCATGACAAAGTATTCCGAGATGGTAACCGACCCCATGCGTATCCGTTACTGCCTGGAGAAAGCCCTGTATCTTGCAAAGTCAGGCCGTCCCGGACCGTGCTGGCTGGATATCCCGCTGAATGTCCAGGGGGCATTTGTGGAAGAAGGGGAACTGGTGGGATTTGACCCCGAGGATTATGAGGCCGGCGGGGATGGCTGGGCAAAGGACGGCAGTATGGAGGACTCAGATGGAGGCGCTGGAAGCACAGAGGCCGGACATGGGGACGGCCTCAGCCACAAAATCCTTCAGGACCAGGCTGGGCATGGAGAACACCGCCAGGTGCTTCCGGGTAAGGTAAAGCCGTCGGTTGCACAGGAGATCATCGATAGGATAAGGAAGGCCAGCCGTCCGGTTATCAATGCGGGCAACGGCATCCGCATTGCAGGCGCCCATAAGGTATTCATGGATGTGGCAGAGAAGCTGGGAATCCCGGTCATTACCGGGTGGGACAGTGAGGACTGTATGTATGACACCCATCCCCTGTATGTGGGACGGGCCGGCAACATGGGGGACAGGCCTGGCAATTTTGCCATCCAGAACAGCGACCTGGTGCTGTCCATAGGAAGCCGCTTAAGCATCCGTCAGGTGGGGTATAATTATAAGACCTGGGCAAGAGAGGCATTTGTGATTGTCAATGATATAGATGAGGAGGAACTGAAGAAGCCTTCCATCCATGCGGACATGCCTGTCCATGCAGATGCGAAGGATTTGTTGGAACAGCTTGACCTTGTGCTGGACGATGTGCTTGCAACAGAGGCGGACCGTCTGCCTGAAAGCCTGAGCCGCCCCGGTAGGAAGCAGGTATTTGAAGGAGGAAAAGGCCTTAGGGAAATGAACTGGAACCAGACCTGCGCCATGTGGAAGGAACGCTATCCCGTTGTCCTGCCTAAGCATTTTGAGCATGGGGATGAGGAGCCGGCCAATGTATATGCATTTATTAAAGAAGTGAGCAGCCGTCTGAAGGAAGGCCAGATAACCGTGGTGGGCAATGGCTCTGCCTGTGTGGTGGGCGGACATGCATATGTGCTTAAGAAGGGACAGCGTTTCATTTCCAATTCAGCCATCGCGGCCATGGGATATGACCTGCCTGCAGCCATCGGGGCCTGGGCCGCATCCAGGAAGAACCAGTGCTACAGCATGGGAAGCGATAAGACCGGGGATGACCTGATACTGGTCACAGGGGACGGCAGCATTCAGATGAACATCCAGGAACTTCAGACCATCATCCATCACAGGATGAATATAAAGATTTTCGTGATTAACAACGGCGGCTATCATTCCATCCGCCAGACCCAGAAGAACTTCTTTGGGGAGCCGCTGGTGGGAATCGGTGTGGACAGCGGGGATTTAAGTTTCCCGTGCCTTGAGGAACTGGCCCATGCCTATGGATATCCATACAGGGCAGCCAGGCATAACAGCCAGCTGTCCCGGGCAGTGGAGGAGACGCTTAATCTGGAAGGACCGGTCATATGCGAGGTGTTTGTTTCCATGGACCAGAACTTTGAACCCAAATCATCTGCCAAGAGACTGCCGGATGGCACCATGGTATCCCCGCCCCTTGAAGATCTGTCCCCGTTTCTTCCGGAGGAGGAGATGGATGGGAATATGATTATCCCAAGGATTAGGGAATGACAGGGATTAAGGGATTCCTGCCCGGAAAATTAACAACAGGAGTGAAGGATTATGCGGATAGTGGTGACCGGAGCCACCAGTTTCATCGGGCTGGCGGTTATAGAGGAATTGCTTCACGGCGGCCATGAAGTGCTTGCCGTGGTGCGCCCTGATTCACCGGGGAGGAAAAAGCTGGAAGGAAGGAAGGGAATCCATATCCTGGAGTGCGGGCTGGATTGTATCGGGAATCTGGCGGATTCCCCGGTCCTGGCGGATTCCCCGGTCCTGGCGGATTCCCCGGCCTTGGCAGATTCCCCGGCCCTGTCAGACTCCCCGGCCCTGTCAGACTCCCTGGCCCTGGCGGGCCGGACAGATGTGGCGGGCCGGATAGACGTGGCAGGCGGATCCAATCCTGTCAGGGGCGCGGACGCATGGCTTCACCTGGGCTGGGAAGGCGCAGGCAGCGCCAACCGCCAGAACCCCCAGCTTCAGGCCCGCAATATCGGTTATGCCCTGGAAAGCCTGAGGACAGCGGCAGCCATCGGATGCACCAGGTTCCTGTTCAGCGGTTCCCAGGCCGAGTACGGTATCTATCGTACGGTCATGAAAGAGGACGGCGCATGCAGTCCTGTGTCAGAGTATGGCAAGGATAAGCTTGAGGTGTGCAGGCGTGCTTCACAGGAAGCAGAGAGGCTGGGCATTACCTATATCCATGCAAGGATTTTCAGCGTATATGGTCCCGGGGACCATCCCTGGTCCCTGGTTTCTACCTGTATCGATACGTTTCTAAAGGGCGGCCATATGGAGATGGGCGCCTGTACCCAGATGTGGAACTTCCTGTATATAACGGATGCGGCCAGGGCTTTGGCAGGCCTTTTGCTTGCCAAAGCCCCCGCTGGCGTGTATAATGTGGCAGGGGAAGATACCAGGCCCTTAAAAGAATATATTGAAGAAATCCATGGTCTCTGTGGTGGAAAAGGCACGTATGAATATGGAAAGCGCCTGCCCAATGCAGAAGGGGTGGTGTCCCTGATGCCGGATATCAGCAAGCTTACAAGGGCGGCTGGTTTCAGGCAGGAAGTATCCTTCAGGGAAGGAATCAGGGAAATGCTTAAATTAAGGTATTAAAGGAGACAGACGTATGAAACGATGCATTGCCTGCGGTGCCCCGTTATGGGAGACGCCGTTACTTACGTTAGATAATATGCCGGCCTGTGCCCAGCATATGCCGGATGCCGAAGGGCTTGCGGATGACCAGGGGCTTACGCTGGATCTGTGCCAGTGTATGGGCTGCGGACTGGTTCAGTTTGACTGTGAACCCGTGGACTATTACAGGGATGTAATCCGGGCGGGCGGTTTTTCCAAAACCATGGTGGAACTGCGCAGATACCAGTACCGGAATCTGATACAGAATTATGATTTGGAAGGAAAGAAGTTCATCGAGGTGGGCTGCGGACAGGGAGAGTTCCTGAAAGTACTGTCGGAATTCCCGGTAGAGGCCCATGGGATTGAACATGATGCCCGTCTGGTGGAGCTTGCCAGGGCCCAGGGACTGAATGTGACCCAGGGATTCACTGAGACAGAGGATACCCGGTTCCCGGGCGGTCTTTATGATGCGTTCCTGTCCTTTAATTTCCTGGAACACCAGCCGGATCCGGGAACCATGCTCCAGGCCATCTACCGCAACCTGGAGGATGACGCGGTAGGCCTGATTACGGTTCCAAGCTTTGAATATATCATGGACCACAGCAGTTATTACGAGCTGATCCGGGACCATATTGCATATTATACATTTGAAACCCTGACCCCTCTTCTGGAACGCAATGGGTTCCTGGTGGAAGAGTGTGAGGTCATTAACAGGGATACCCTGTCCGTGATTGTGAAAAAACGTCCGCAGATGGATACGGACAACCTGCTGGAATGCTATGTGAACCTCCGCAGGGAGATGGAGGGATACATGAAGTATCTGGAAGCATGGAATAAGAAGGTGGCCATATGGGGGGCCAGCCATCAGGGCTTCACCCTGGCCGCCACCACGAAGCTGGGGGAAAAGGCCCAGTATATCATAGATTCTGCGCCGTTTAAGCATGGTAAGTTTGCTCCATCATCCCATCTTCCTATTGTGCCGCCGGATTACTTCACGGACCATCCGGTGGATGCCATCGTAATCACGGCCCCCGGCTATACGGATGAGATTGCGGCCAGTATACGGGAGAAGTTCGGCAGGAACGTGGAAGTCAGGGCCATGCGCTCCAACCATCTGGAGCTGATATAAGGATTTGGATGGAATATGGAAATGCTACAGGGAGGGCGGTGGATGTGATGCGGACAGATATTGGAGGACGGCCAGGCGATGAAGTGCAACCGGGTACCGAAGTACGGCCAGGCGATGAAGTGCAACCGTATACCGAAGTACGGCCAGGCGATGAAGTGCAACCGGGTACCGAAGTACGGCCAGGCGATGAAGTGCAACCGGGTACTGAAGTACGGCCAGGCGATGAAGTGCAACCGGGTACTGAAGTACTGCCGGAAGCTGAATTGCATCTGGAAACTGTAGTGCAAATGGATACAGGAGTACAGCCAGATGCGGAAGTGCAAACGGATACGGGAGTACAGCCGGATGTGGAAGTGCAAACGGATGCGGGAATACAGCCGGTCGACATAACACAGCCGGACCCCTCTGGCGGGGTGGTTGTCATAACCGGCGCCACTGGATTTATCGGAAGCAACCTGGCCAGGGTATTCCTGGAGCACGGCTCGGTTGTTTACGCCCTGGTGCGCCCTGGTTCTAAGAACAGGACTGCGCTTCCTGTACATGAAAACCTTAAAGTTGTGGACTGCGGCCTGGAGCACGTGGAGGACTGCATACCTGTCATTGGACATGCAGATGCATTTTTCCATCTTGCCTGGGGCGGGGTGAACCGGGAAGAAATTGACTCGCCGCAAGTACAGGCCCGTAACGTGGCAGGTTCCCTGGAATGTGTGCGCACGGCAGCCAGGCTGGGGTGCGGCATTTTCATGGATGCCGGTTCCAGGGTGGAATATGGGGCCGTGGACGGAATGATGCAGGAAGATGTGGAATGTCATCCCATTAACCAGTACGGCAAGGCCAAATGGGAATTCTATCAGAAGGCCGCCCCTCTTTGCAGGGAACTGGGGCTTAATTATTTCCATCTGCGGTTTTTCAGTGTGTATGGTTACGGGGACCATCCATGGTCCATCATCTCCACATTGGTCCGGGATCTGAGGCAGGATAAAAAGGTATCCTTAAGCGCCTGCCGCCATCAGTGGAATTTTATGTATATTGAGGACGCGGTACAGGCAGTATATGAGTTATACAGGCATGGAAGGGCGGATGGAGCGCCTTACAGCCATATTGTGAACATCGCGGGTTCGGATACAAGGCCCCTGCGCTCCTTTGTGGAGGAAATCCATGAGATTGCCGGGGGCAGAGGCGAACTGGAGTATGGCACATTTGTCCAGGCCAAGGAAGGCGCGCTTTCCATACGGCCGGACATCACCAGGCTTTGCAGGCTGACCTGCGGTGACTGGAAGGAACGGTATACCTTCCGCCGGGGCATTGAAGAGACTATAGAGAAAGAAGAAGCGTAGAAAGACATGAAGAAAATCAGCGTATTGATTCCCTGTTATAATGAAGCGGAGAATGTAGGTCCTATCAGTAAGGCAGTGACGGACATCATGGAACGTGAGCTGCCCCAGTATGATTATGAACTGGTATTTATTGATAATGATTCCACGGATGGGACAAGGGATATCCTCCGGGATTTGTGTTCGGCCAATCCAAGGATTAAGGCGATTCTCAATGCACGTAATTTCGGACAGTTCAACTCGCCGTATTATGGAATGCTTCAGATGACAGGCGACTGCGTCATTGAAATGGTGGCAGATTTCCAGGACCCGGTGGATATGATTCCAAAGTATGTCCACGAATGGGAAAAGGGCTATAAGATTGTTATCGGCATCAAGACCAGCAGCAAAGAGAACCGTATGATGTACTGGCTCAGAAGCTGTTATTATAAGACAATCAAAAAACTGTCGGATGTGGAGCAGATTGAACATTTTACAGGCTCAGGGCTTTATGACAGGGAATTCATCGAGGTATTGAGGAATCTGGATGACCCCACACCGTTCCTTCGCGGTATTGTGGCGGAACTGGGATACAGGCGCAAGGAAATCCCTTATGAGCAGCCCAAACGCCGGGCAGGCAAGACCCATAATAACTTTTACCGCCTGTATGACGCGGCCATGCTCAGCGTTACTTCCTATACAAAGGCGGGTCTGCGCCTGGCAACCATATTCGGAAGCATCTGCGCTGTCATAAGCATGCTGGTGGCCCTGGTATACCTGGTGATGAAACTCATTTGGTGGGACCGCTTCCCTGCAGGCATGGCGCCCATGCTGATTGGGATGCTGTTCCTGGGTTCCGTACAGCTGTTTTTCATTGGATTTTTAGGCGAATACATCATGAGCATTAACCAGAGGGTGATGAAGCGCCCGCTGGTCATTGAGGAAGAGCGGATTAATTTTGACAAAGAGGTTAGCGGCGAACAAGGTAAAGGCAAAGAAGGTAAAGGCAAAGAAGATAAGGGTGGTGCAGAAGCATGAAGTATAAGATAGATGTTGTGCGCATCAGGGAGAATTCCATCACATTGAACGGATGGGCCATCGGTAAATCCCCTGAAAGCCGCGCTACCTTCCGGGTGGAGGATGAGAAGCGCCAGCCGGTCAAATTTAAACATGTTTCCACCCGAAGGGATGATGTTAGCCAGATATATTATAAGGCTGTCCACGACCGGGAGTTTGGTTTTGATATCCAGTTCCCCTATGAGCGGGGGAAAAGCTACTACCTGCTCATACGGTGCGAGGGGAAGCAGGCCAGGATTAAGTTCAATGAGGAGCTGATTGCGAAGCGGGCCAGCGTGGCACATAAGCGGATGGAGAAGATAAAGGACCTCATGAACATGGAGACAGTCCATGTGGCCATGGATTTCTGGAAGGAACACGGCCTTAAGGCGCTGGTGCTCAAGTCAAAGCACAAACTGCAGGGCATTGACAATGACTATGATTACAGCGAGTGGTATGACCTTACCAGGCCCACGGATGAGGAGCTGGCGGCCCAGCGCCAGAAGATATTTGATTTTGAACCCCTGCTGTCCGTGGTGATTCCCGCTTATAAGACGCCGGAGCGCTATCTCAGGGAAATGCTGGATTCCATTGTGGACCAGACGTACACTAACTGGGAGATATGCATTGCGGACGGCAGTCCCAGGGGGCAGGGCCTGGAGCGTGTCCTTAAGAAATACGCGGACAGGGATAAGCGCATCCGCTATGAAATCCTGGGGAGCAACCGGGGGATTGCGGGCAATACCAATGCGGCCTTGGATATGGCCCGGGGGGATTTCGTGATCCTGGCGGATCATGACGACACCCTTCCTTCCCATGCTTTTTATGAGGTGGTGAAGGCCATTAATGAACATCCTGGCTGTGAGGTCATTTACTCGGATGAGGACAAGCTGGACATGGATGGGAAGGCCCTCTTTGACCCCCATTTCAAGCCGGATTTTAACCGTGACCTGCTTACCAGCGTCAACTATATCTGCCACCTCTTTGTGGTGAGGAAGGATCTGCTTGGGACGGTTGGTGGATTCCGCCAGGAGTTTGACGGGGCCCAGGATTATGATTTCATATTCCGTTGTACGGAAGCGGCTGGGGAAGTTTACCATATTCCCAAGGTGCTGTATCACTGGAGATGCCATCAGGATTCCACCGCCAGCAATCCGGAGAGCAAGATGTATGCCTTTGAGGCCGGTTCCAGGGCCATCATGGCCCACTATGAGCGCATGGGAATCCAGGCGGAGCGGGTGGAAAAGGGAGTGGACTACGGCATTTACCATACGGTATTCAAGCTTCAGTCACAGCCCCTTGTATCCGTTATCATCCCCAATAAGGACCACGCGGGGGACCTGGATGTGTGCGTTAAGTCGCTGATGGAAAAGTCCTTCTACCAGAACCTGGAATTTATTGTGGTGGAAAATAACAGCACGGAAAAGGAAACCTTTGATTATTACGGGAAAATGCAGGCAATGCACAGCAATTTCCATGTGGTGACATGGGAAAAGGGCTTTAATTATTCCGCCATCAATAACTTTGGGGCAGGTTTTGCAAAGGGAGAGTACCTTCTCCTTCTGAATAATGATACAGAGCTTATAAACCCGGACAGCATCCAGGAAATGCTGGGATTCTGCCAGCGGGAGGACGTGGGGATTGCAGGGGCCAGGCTTCTGTATGCGGATGACACCATCCAGCATGCCGGTGTCGTGATTGGATTCGGCGGCATTGCAGGACACACGTTCATCGGTCTTCACAAGGCGGAAAACAGTTATTTCCACAGGGCCATGTGCGCCCAGGACTACAGCGCGGTGACCGCTGCATGCCTGATGACGAAAAAGTCCGTGTTCGACGCGGTGGGCGGCTTGAGTGAAGAACTGGCAGTGGCATTTAATGACATCGATTACTGCATGAAAGTGAGAGCCCTGGGGAAACTGGTAGTATATGCGCCCTATGCATGCTTCTACCATTATGAATCCAAGTCCAGGGGCCTGGAAGATACGCCTGAGAAGGTGAAACGGTTTAACCGGGAAGTTGCTATTTTCATTAAAAAGTGGCCGGATATCATCGTGAAGGGGGACCCCTATTATAATCCCAACCTGACCCTGCGCAAATCCAACTTTGCCCTCAGGGACCTGCTGAAGGAAAAGATAGGGGAACCGTACGACCTTAAGATTTATGAGCAGTTTGCTCCGGAGGATAAGTAGAGTTTACATGAGTGACACCAGAAATAACCCTAAGGGTAACCATAAGAAGGTGACCATTGTCATCCCTAATTACAACGGGCTGGCTTTCATGGAGCCGTGTTTTAAGGCGCTGGAGCTTCAGATATGCAGGGATTTCCAGGTCCTGGTTGTGGACAACGGTTCCACGGACGGAAGTGTGGAGTGGCTTAAGGAACATGATATACCTTCCATTTTCCTGGACAGCAACACCGGGTTTTCCGGTGCCGTGAACCGTGGGATCCGTGCGTCTTCCACCCCTTATGTCATACTTTTGAACAATGATACGGAACCGGACTGCCACTATGTGGGGGAAATGATTAAGGCCATTGAGCTTTCCCCTAAGATATTTTCCGTCAGCTGTAAAATGATACAGCTGTATCACAAGGAACTGATGGATGACGCAGGTGACATGTACAGCCTGCTTGGCTGGGCATACCAGAGGGGCGTGGGACGCCCTTCCTCCGGTTATAACAAGGCGTGCCGCATCTTTTCCGCCTGTGCGGGCGCGGCCATCTACCGCAGGGAAGTATTCGGGGAGATAGGATATTTTGATGAGATGCATTTTGCTTATCTGGAGGATCTGGATGTGGGATACCGGGCCAGGATTGCGGGATATGACAACATCTACTGCCCGTCCGCCGTGGTCTTTCATGTGGGGAGCGGCACCAGCGGTTCCAAGTATAATTCATTCAAGGTCCGCCTTGCTGCCCGCAACAATGTATACCTGAATTATAAGAACATGCCAGCGGTCCAGCTGGCCGTGAACCTGGTGCCCATCCTGGTGGGAGTGGGGCTTAAGTATATGTTCTTCAGGAAACGGGGCTTTGCCAGGGACTATGTGGATGGCCTGATGGAGGGCATTGCAACTGCGGGGAAATGCAGGAAGGTGCCATACCGTCCCCAGAATCTGGGAAATTATCTGGCCATAGAATGGGAATTGTTTACAGGCACCCTGATTTATATTTATGAGTTCACGGCCAGGCAGCTGGCCAAATTATGAAGTTTTTCGAAATTAAGAGAAATGTTATAGAATAATGCCGTTTTATCATGTATAATAACAACGATATTTACGGTATTAAGGGGAATCCCTGAGAAACCAAGGTGATATACAATGATAAAAGATAACCAGAAAAGGCTGAACCGCCTTCACATTCTGCTGGATATTTTGGTCACGTCTGCAGCCTATGCCCTGGCATGGTTCATTGTGGTCAGCGGCAAGGTACTGCCGGTGGACGTCGGGGTGCTGAAACCCCAGATATATTTCATGGCGCTTGTCTTCATAGTGCCGGTTTATCTGGTTCTGTATGCCAGTTTCCATCTGTATGTACCCAAGCGGATACAGGGACGGCGTTCGGAATTTGCCAATATCTGTAAAGCCAACGTCATTGGCCTGATGATTTTTACATTCGTGCTGTTTGGAGCGCGTAGGTTCATCCAGCATAATGAATATTTTTCCACCAGGATGCTGCTGGCATTTTTTGTTTCCAATATTATCCTGATGGAAACAGAGCGGATGTGCATACGGCTGTTCCTGCGTTCCCTGCGGACCAATGGGTACAACCAGAAACATGTCCTGCTCATCGGTTACAGCCGTGCGGCAGAGGGATTCATTGACAGGGTCAGTGTGAACCCGGAGTGGGGATACCATGTCCAGGGAATCCTGGATGACCATCAGAAACCGGGATATGCATACAGGAAGGTTCAGGTCCTGGGACCCACGGACCATCTGGAGACATTCTTAGCTTCCAATACACTGGATGAAATCGCTATTACGCTGAGCATAAAGGAATATGCCAATCTGGAGCAGATTGTGGCAGCCTGCGAGAAGTCGGGCGTGCATACAAAGTTTATTCCCGATTATAATAATATAATACCAACCATACCTTATATGGAAGACCTTCAGGGACTTCCGGTTATCCATATCCGCAGGGTGCCCCTTACCGGGGTGTTCAATGCCACCATGAAACGGATTGTGGATATCGTCGGCGCCTTGTTTGGTCTGATTGTATTTTCACCGGTCATGCTGCTGACGGCAATGCTGATTAAGATTACTTCCCCTGGCCCTGTGTTCTTCAGCCAGGAACGGATTGGGCTTCACAATCATCCTTTTAAGATGTACAAGTTCCGTTCCATGGAAGTGCAGGACCCCAGTAAGGAGAAGAAGCAGTGGACCACCCCGCATGACCCGAGGGTGACGCCGGTGGGACATTTCATACGCAAGACCAGTATCGATGAGACACCGCAGTTCTTCAACGTCCTCATAGGGGATATGAGCCTGGTGGGGCCGCGTCCGGAACGGCCGCTTTTTGTTGAGAAGTTCAAGGAGGAAATCCCCCGCTACATGATTAAGCATCAGGTCCGCCCAGGTCTGACTGGATGGGCCCAGGTGAACGGATACCGCGGGGATACATCCATTACCAAGAGAATTGAACATGATTTGTATTATATTGAGAACTGGAGTATTGGTTTTGACTTTAAGATTATGTTTTTAACCGTATTTAAAGGATTTATTAATAAAAATGCATATTGATATGCATGCCGTATACGTTTAAAATACTCCTATGAAGCATGGCGTGGTATGGAACACGCCCCGGTGCTCCATGAGGGAATGAGGATGGACGAATGAATCGTGATTTAGAAAATGGATTTGGACAGGAAGATGAAAGATTGAGAAGCCGCAGCAGGCAGCGCCGGGACAGCGCTGGCGTTGGGGCTGATTCAGATACAACGTTTCCCAGACGTTCCAGAACCGGGGCAGAAGGCGGCAGTACAGGCCGTCCGGCCGGAGCCGCAGGACGGCCGGGGCCAGCTGTCCGGGGCAGGGATGAACGGGAAGGGTATACGGGTCAGGAAACGGGAGGCCGTGCAGCGGGAGAAAACCAGATGGCGGGAAGCCGTACAGCGGGGGACAGCCGGATGGCGGGAAGCCGTGCAGCAGTTGGGAACCGGGGGTCAGGAAACCGTACAGCAGGGGAAGACCGGATGGCAGGAAGCCGTGCAGCGGGGGACAGCCGGATGGCAGGAAGCCGTACAGTAGGAGAAAACCAGGTGGCAGGAAGCCGTGCAGCGGGGGGAAGCCGGATGGCGGGAAGCCGTGCAGTAGGAGAAAACCAGGTGGCAGGAAGCCGTGCAGCAGTTGGGAACCGGATGGCAGGAAACCGTATAGCGGGGGATGACCGGATGGCAGGAAACCGTACAGCAGGGGAAAGCCGGATGGCAGGAAGCCGTACAGCGGGGGAAAACCAGGTGGCGGGAAGCCGTACAGCGGGGGAAGACCGCATAGCCGGAACCCGTACAGCAGGCCAGATGGCGGGTAGTCCTGTTCCAGGCCGCCGTGTGGCCGGGGATTCCGGAGCAGCCGGTGGACGTGCATCCATTGACGGTTCTGTGCCGGGAGGCCGTGGACCTGCGGATGGCCGTGTGACCGGAAACCGTGGAACAGCAGATGGTCGTGTGTCAGGAAGCCGAGCAGCGGCAGGCAGCCGCGCGGCGGGAAACCGAGCAGCGGCAGATAACACTGTGGCAGTAAGCCGTGGAACCACAGATAACCGTGGAACCGCAGATTACCGTGCAGCCGGGACCAGACAAAGCCGCATCTACACGCCGGAAACCGACCTGGGTGAAGACAGGGGGCGCGGGGGCAGGGAGAATGCATTCCGCAGGAATGATAAGGATGGACCGGATGGTCCGGGCAGGAAATCGGCCCGGGAGGCCGCGGCAGCGGATTCCTCAGGAAACGGCGGCAGAAGGAAAGCAAGGACCATTGCAGCCTTGATTGTAGCGGAAGTGTTCGCGCTGTTAGTTATATTTGGCGCCAGATATGTCCTTCAGCAGGCGAACCGGATTCAGAGGGATCCTAATTTCAAGATAGAAGATGAGACCAACCCGTATCTGGCAGTTGATAAAGTGGAAAACATGGAAGGATACTGGACGGTAGCTCTTTTTGGAGTGGACAGCCGTGACAATTCCCTGGGTAAAGGGAATAATACGGATGTCATCATCATTGCTAACGTAAATCAGAAAAACGGCGAGATTAAGCTGGTCAGCATTTTCAGGGATACGTACCTGAACCTGGATGATGACGGTACCTATAATAAGATTAACCAGGCATATGCCAGAGGAGGCCCTAAACAGGCAATCAAGGCCCTGAACAAGAACCTGGATATCCAGATTGACGATTACGCCACCTTTAACTGGAAGGCAGTGGCTGATTCCATCAACATATTAGGGGGCGTGGATATAGAACTGAGCAAGGCCGAGTTTTACTATATCAATGCATATATCACAGAGACCGTTGAGGCCACCGGAGTTGCATCCCAGCATCTGAAATCAGCCGGCATGAACCATCTGGACGGTGTTCAGGCAGTGGCCTATGCAAGGCTTCGTAAAATGGATACGGATTTTGCCAGGACGGAGCGCCAGAGGGAGATTATCCAGCAGTGCTTCGGCAAGCTGAGACAGGCGAATTTCTCGGTAATCAACAATGTGATGGAAGTTGTGTTTGAGCAGATCCTTTCCAGCGTGACCCTGAATGATATCATTCCGGCCGCCAAGAACCTGACAAAATATACCATCGTGGATACCATGGGATTCCCCAAAGCCAGAAGCGATGCCAATATGGGCAAGAAAGGTGACTGTGTCATCCCACAGACTCTGGAGAGCAACGTGATTGAGCTTCACAAATTCCTGTTTGACGAGGAGGATTACCAGCCTAGTGACATGGTAAAGAAAATCAGCGCAAAGATATCGGCTGATTCAGGTCTGTATAAGGAAGGAAAGCCGATTGAAAGCGTAGGGACAGACGGCGGCTATATACCAAAGCCCACTGAACCATCCAAGAGCACGGAAGAATCCACCACGAAGAATGGGACAGATGAGTCTGAATCCAGCACATCGGAAACGGATGAGGGCGTTCTTGACTATGAAAATGAGTGGGACCTTGAGACGGATGAATTTGGCAATGTCATAGACCCGCCGGAAGATTATTATCCCGGAGGTACCAGGCCATCATCCGGCAACCGGCCTGGAGGAGGCACCTCAGGCACCATCCCTTATCCTGGATACACCACGGCGCCGGCGGATGAATCCAATGGAAACCTGACTTATCCTGGTTCCCCAACATCCCCGGGGGACAGCAGTACAGGACCGGGAGCAGTCACCCAGCCATATCCGGGAAGTACCAACGGAACCACGGCAGCTTACCCCGGTAGCACCAAGGCCACTACGGCAGCCTATCCCGGTAGCACCAAGGCCACCACGGCGCCATACCCGGGAAGCAACAACGGGACCACGGCGCCCAGCCCGGGAAGTACCAACGGAACCACGGCGCCGAGTCCTGGAAGCAACAGCGATGAATATGTACCAGGCGGGCCAGGCTCCATCATTATCGGGCCGGGACTTTAGCAACAGGAATCAACAGGGACCAGCAGGAATGTTACGGTATGGTAGCATGTCAACCTGCTGGTCCTTTTTATTACTATATTTAGAAAATGGTCACATTTTTATCACAAATCACTGCTACAGTATAATCGTAATACTTGTGAGGATGAGAAAGGGGATACACAGATGTACGATAACGATCAGGAATACGGATGGAAGTCTTACGACAACCAGGGATATGATGACCGTCAATATAATGGGGCGCAGACAGGGCCGGGCTTTTCTGGCGGACAGGGACCGTTCCGTAATCAGGGACCTGACTATGACCAGCGCCCTCCAAAGAAAAAAGGAGGCCTTTTGAAAAAAGCAGCCCTCATAACGGCCGGGGCAATCCTGTTCGGCGCGGTGTCGGGCGGAGTCATGGTGGGGGTTAATGTGGCTGCCTCCAGGTATCTGGATATCTATGCATCAGCTGATGCCCAGGCCAGCCAGGAGACTAACCCGCCTGCGCAGGAACCTGACCAGGGGCAGAACGTGCAGAAGGACCAGGGCAACAGCGGCTCCCAGCAGAAGTCAAGGGCGGCAGTGGCGGATGTATCGGATATTGTGGAAGAGGCCATGCCCACCGTGGTTGCAATTACCAGCACCACTGTATATCAGAACAATAATTTTGGTTATGGCTGGTTTTTCGGGGGACCGCAGACTTACGAGGTTCCCAGCAGCGGTTCGGGGATCATTGTAGGGGAAAATGACAAGGAACTTCTGATTGTAACCAACAATCATGTGGTGGAAGACTCCACCTCCCTGAAGGTTGCGTTTATTGATAATGAGGTGGTGGATGCCACCATTAAGGGAACTGATGCAGAGACGGACCTGGCAGTCATATCAGTGCCGCTGGGGCAGATTAAGACAGATACCAGAAGTAAGATTTCCATTGCCAAGCTGGGGAATTCAGATGACCTGAAGGTGGGGCAGGGTGTCATAGCCATTGGCAATGCCCTTGGGTACGGACAGTCCGTCACGGTGGGATATGTGAGTGCGCTGGACCGTGAAGTCCGTGTGTCTAATAACTCCACCAGGACCCTGCTGCAGACAGATGCAGCCATCAATCCTGGCAACAGCGGGGGCGCGCTTCTTAACATGAAGGGCGAGGTGATTGGAATCAATGCAGCCAAGTATTCCTCCACGGAGGTGGAGGGCATCGGCTATGCAATCCCCATTTCCAAGGCACAGGATATCATGAGCCAGCTTATGAACCGGAAGACCATGAATCCGGTGGCGGAGGAAAAACGCGGGTATCTGGGAATCCAGGGCACCAGCGTGGACGAGGAAGCCGCCAGTTCGTTCGGAATGCCCAGGGGCGTCTACATTTACAAAATCCTGGGTGACGGGGCAGCGGCTGTGTCGGACCTGCGGGAAAAGGATATCATCACAAAGGTGGACGGACAGTCTGTCAAGACCATGACCCAGCTCCAGGAACTGCTGGCCTGCTATGAACTGGGAGAGCAGATTGAACTTACGGTCCAGACCCAGGTGGACGGTCAGTATAAAGAACGGACCGTTCAGGTGACCCTTAAGGCAATGCCTGAGGAATCCAGCCAGAATGTACTTCAGTAAAATGAAATTTTTCAAAACAATATGAAATGAAAATGCTTCCTCTTGTTTGGGGAAGCATTTTGTTATATACTTATGCCAATGGCATGAACATGCCAGCGTGTTTCCGCATATTGGCGGGAAGGCCTTTTAACAGAGAGGAGAACTGACTTTGAGCGATAAAGACAATAACCAGGATGTGAACCCATCCGGTCCGGATATAGAGGAACCAAAGGACGATGAACATTACGAGAAGGTCTGCTATATGTGCCGCAGGCCGGAGAGCAAGGCAGGACAGATGATATCCATGCCCGGCGGCATGAACCTGTGCCATGACTGTATGCAGAAGGCATTTGATTCTGTCACAAAGGGCGGCATGGACTTTTCAAAGCTGGGTAATATACCGTATATGAACATGAACCTCAGTGACCTGAACACAACCCCTCCCGCCATGGAGATACCTAAGAAGCAGAAGATTAAGAAGAAGACCCAGGAACAGCCGGTCCTTACCATGAAGGATATCCCGGCCCCGCACATTATAAAGAGCAGGCTGGACGAGTATGTCATTGGACAGGAAAAGGCAAAGAAGGTGGTTGCAGTGGCTGTCTACAACCATTATAAGCGTGCGTTCCTGGATAACAGGTCGGCACAAGGGGATGCGGCGCCGGATGAGGATATTGTGATTGAGAAGTCCAATATCCTGATGATCGGACCCACTGGAAGCGGCAAGACCTATCTTGTGAAGACACTGGCCCGCCTCTTAGATGTGCCCCTGGCCATTGCAGACGCAACCTCGCTTACAGAGGCAGGATACATCGGCGATGATATTGAGAGCGTGGTGTCCAAGCTTCTGGCGGCAGCTGACAATGATGTGGAGAGGGCGCAGCGTGGTATTATCTTCATTGATGAGATTGATAAGATTGCCAAGAAGAAGCAGACCAATACCAGGGATGTCAGCGGTGAGTCCGTGCAGCAGGAGCTTCTTAAGCTTTTGGAGGGGAGCACGGTGGAGGTGCCGGTGGGTTCCAACCAGAAGAATGCCATGACCCCCATGGCAACGGTCAACACTGATAATATACTGTTTATATGCGGAGGGGCCTTCCCGGACCTGGAGGAGATCATAAAAGAACGCCTTAAGAAGAAATCCTCCATGGGCTTTGGCTCTGTCCTCAAGGATACATATGATAATGACCCTGATATCCTTAAGCATGTGACCAACGAAGACCTGAGGGCATTCGGCATGATTCCGGAATTCCTTGGAAGGCTGCCGGTGACGGTGACCCTTCAGGGGCTGACTGAGGATATGATGGTGCGTATTCTGAAGGAACCTAAGAACGCCATTACCAAGCAGTATGAGAAACTGCTGTCCATGGACGAGGTGAAGCTGGTGTTTGAGGATGATGCGCTCCGCTGGATTGCCGAGGAGGCGGGAAAGCGTGGAACCGGCGCCAGGGCGCTCCGGGCAATCTTAGAGGAATTCATGCTTGATATCATGTATGAGATACCCAAGGATTCCAACATCGGTTCCGTGGTGGTTACCCGTCCGTATCTTGAGAAGAACGGAGGCCCCCTGATACAGATGAGGGGATAGCATGTTACAGCACAAATAAACTGCCTGCATACTGCCTGTTCATTCCCTTAGACGAAGGAATGTTTCATATAAATCCAGTGCCCCGTATCCCCATTCACGGTTGGGATATGACAGCGCTGGATTTCTTCTTGCCCCGCGGATCAGATATGCTTTGATGGATGCCTCGCTCATGGTGATGTTATGTCCCTCCACAATTCCCCAGCTCAGAAGGTTTGCAACAGCCCCGGCCACATGGGCAGCTGCCACGGAGGTGCCTGTGCGGGTGGTCATGGGTACTGCGGCAGCTCCGGCAGGCCCAATCCCCCGCCCGACAGCAGGTCCTGCAATATTGACCCCGGGAGCAGCGATATCGGGTTTGACCAGCCCGCCCACGGTATAGCCCCGGCTGGAATGGATGTAAATACTGTTATTTAAATGATTATAAGCCCCAACCGTAATGGGAGAAGCCGTATTGCCTGGCAAGGTGATGGTGGTATATGGGTTTGGGGAAAGGAATACGGTCTCATCGGATATCAGGCCCTGGGATGGAAGCCACAGATGGAACTGTCCGGTCAGGTACTGCGTATTGAATACACGTATTTTCCAGATTCCGGTAGTGGGAGCCTGGAAACGCATGAAAATCAATTGTTTTCCGGAGCCAGCTTCAATCAGCTGGTAATTCACGGTAATGACCGTGGGTTCCAGCAGGAAAGGGATAGAGGTTTCATTTCCGGCAATAATAGGAATACGGCTTATGATTTCTCCGCTGGGGGAAATGAAGCCGACCGAGTAGGTATCTGCGGTGGAAGCCCACAGTTCCACTACGAATCCCAGTTCTGATTCCGGCTGTCCCACACGTATCTCCACATCATCCCATTCCTGTCCGCTGGGAATGGTGCCTTCATAGTGGTGTCCCAGCCCGGTTTCATTGCCCGCCGCAATGACAGTTGCCGCGCCCAGACTCCGGCTGATGTCCTGAAGCGTAATGCTTAAGGGTGAGGTCCCTTCGTGGCTTCCAAGGTTGGAACCCAGGCCCAGAAGGATGACCATGGGTTTCCTCAGGCGGTAGGCTTCCACGCGCAGGTATTTGATCCCCATCATGATGTCATTTTCCTGATAGGCATCCGCGTCACTTCGGACAAGATAAAAGTCACGGAGATACTGTTTGGCTGGTTTCAGTTTCACCACCACCAGTTCGCTTTCAGGCGCGGCCCCGGTAAAATCCTGGGCCGGCAGCTGACCGCCTGCTGCAATGCCTGCCAAGAAGGTCCCGTGCCCATTGGTATCAGTGGAGGGGACCAGGGCCAGCGGGGTGTCAGAGGCCAGGGCAGCATTAATCTGTTCCCGCGTATATTCAGTCCCATAAGACGCGCCGCTGCCTGGATAACGGTCAGGTACACCGGGAGGAAGGATGTCCTTGTCTTCAGGCAGGCTCTGGTCCCAGATGCTGTTTATCCTGGTGGTGCCATCCGGGTTTTGGAACAGGGGATTGGTATAATCGATACCTGTGTCTATCAGGCCGATGAGTACGCCGCGCCCGCGGTTGCCCAGGGCAGGAGAGGCAAATGTGGAAGTAATGCCGGATACTTCCATGCTGGAACTGTCCAGGAGACTGAACAGCCCGGGCACACTGTAGTATGAATATTTGCGCAGGGAGATAGGCAGCACTGTGTCTAAAGGCGTATAGATGATGTTGTAATCCGGGCTGACATAATCTATACAGGGAATATCAGCCGCGTTCCCTACAATCTGCTGCTGGCTTCCATAGCGATAGATAAAATCTGCGATTGATTCTGAGGCTGAATTGAATGGGCAGTCTGCCATGACACACCTCGTACAGGACATTTGATATTAGTATATGCTGATTTTTAGAAACCTTTCACTGGACGGCTGTGTGAAACCATAGTAAAATGAAAGAAAAGCGTGGAAAGGAAGGCTGGTTTATGATATATGGCTGGATAATAGGCGGTCTGACAGCACTGGACCTTGGGATAAAAAGTGTGGTAGAAGGGCAGGAGGATGGGACATTTCCAAGGGAGCTACCAAACTCCCGGGGGATGATTAAGCTTCATAAGAACCATAATTCCGGTTTCCCATTTGGATTTCTCAAGGAACGGCCGGAACTGGTAAAGGTGGTCCCGCTGATGGTCATATCCGCCATGGCAGGCGCATTGTGCTCCCTTTTGCAGGGAAAAGGAAAGACAGCACAGAAGCTGGGGCTTTCCATCATCATAGGAGGCGCCCTCAGCAATCTCTATGACCGTCTGGTGCGCGGGTATGTGGTGGATTATTTTTCCATAGAGTGGAACCGGCTTAAGAAAGTGGTATTCAACCTGGGGGACATGTTCGTGTTCCTGGGCAGCGCTGTCATCGTGGCGGAGCAGGTGGTGCTAAGCCTGGCGGAGACAGCGGGAAAGGTCAGGAAAAAGTAATCCCTGACTGGTGGATTAGCAGAAGATGATTGGATTCCGGAATGCTTCCGGATAAGGGGAACAGGCGCCTGCGGCAAAGCGGGCGTCTGTTCCTGGTTTAACGGCAGGTTTTGGCCGTGGGTTGTGGTTTTGGACCTGTTTAAACTGATTTTAGCTGATTTGAACTGTTTTTAGCTTATCATCCCGCCGATGGTCCCGCCCAGCGCGCATACACCCATGACAGTGACAGAGCGTTCCATGTCAATGGGAGAGCCCATGTTCATGGCCCAGGATACGGCGAACAGGACCACAAAATAAAACAGGCCGGACAAAAGCCCCCAGAAGAACCGGCGCTGGCGGATTCCCTTTCCGGCCAGCAGGCCGCCGGCCAGGCAGGTGACGAAGTACACTGCAAATACCATGAGATTTACCTGTCCCTCTTTCAGATGCAGTTTATACAGGGCAAATGCCAGGGCGGCCAGGAGGATTCCGGACAGCACATAGGAGATGAGCAGGGAGCGGATCATGGGTTTTACGATGCCATTTTCCATAGGATTGTTCTCCTTCATAAGAATCTATGTTGAAGTATATTCCCGGGGGCGCCATTAATATGACAAACCTTTATAATTTACCGTTGCAAGGGGCTTTAACCTGTGTTATAATTTCAAGGAATTATATTTTGGATAAGAGGAGGTGCCGTAATATGAAGCACGTTAAGACATTGAATACGAATACCTTAAAAGACACCATGAAGAAGGGTGGCTGCGGCGAGTGCCAGACTTCCTGCCAGTCAGCATGTAAGACATCCTGCACGGTTGGCAACCAGAGCTGTGAGAACGCGAACCGCTGATACACAGGTGTGTATGGCGCAGTACTGATTTGAGATACGTACAGGAATTTGGTAGAAAGCCCCTATGGTCGATGGGATTATAGGGGCTTTGCCACGCAAAGGAGTTGGGGCTTGCCCCTTAGAAAGAGAGAGTAGATCCGTGATTCATCAATTTATAAATAATGGTTACCATATCATACTGGATGTGAACAGCGGTTCCGTCCATGTGGTGGACCCGGTTGTGTATGATGCTGTGGAAGTGGTATCAGGGCTGGTTCCTGAGATGGAAAAGCCGGAGCCCCTGTCAGCCAAAGTCAAATCAGATGTATTTGACCGCCTGTGGGGCAGATATACCCCTGAGGAGCTGGGGGAGGCGCTGGAGGATATCCAGGAGCTGATTGATATGGAACAGCTTCTGACAAAGGATATTTACCATGATTTCGTGGTGGATTTTAAAAAGCGTAAGACCGTGGTCAAGGCATTGTGCCTCCATATTGCCCATGACTGTAACCTGGCCTGCCGCTACTGTTTTGCAGAGGAAGGCGAGTACCATGGCCGCCGCGCCCTGATGAGCTATGAGGTGGGAAAAAAGGCCCTGGATTTCCTCATTGCCAATTCCGGTAACAGGGAACACCTGGAGGTGGATTTCTTTGGCGGGGAGCCGCTCATGAACTGGGACGTGGTAAAACGCCTGGTGGAATATGGCCGTTCCAAGGAAGAGGAGTTCCACAAGAAATTCCGTTTTACCATCACCACCAACGGCGTGCTGCTTAATGACGAGATTATGGATTTCTGCAATAAGGAAATGAGCAATGTGGTCATGAGCCTGGATGGACGCAAGGACGTCAATGACAGGATGCGGCCCTTCCGCAATGGAAGCGGCAGCTATGAACTGACGGTTCCCAAGTTCCAGAAGTTTGCAAAGAGCAGGGGCCAGAAGGATTACTATGTCCGCGGGACATTTACAAGGAACAACCTGGACTTTGCGGCAGATGTGCTCCACTACGCGGACCTGGGCTTTGAGCAGATGTCCATGGAACCGGTCGTGTCTGACCCGGCTGAGGATTATTCCATCCGCCAGGAGGATATCCCGGCCATCCTGGCTGAGTATGATAAGCTGGCCCTGGAGTATATCAGGCGTAAGAAGGAAGGAAGGGGATTTAATTTCTTCCACTTCATGCTGGACCTGACAGCTGGTCCCTGCGTTGCCAAGCGCATGGCGGGATGCGGTTCCGGCACCGAGTACCTGGCAGTCACGCCATGGGGGGATTTCTATCCCTGCCACCAGTTTGTGGGTCAGGAGCAGTTCCTTATGGGCAATGTGGACACGGGCATCGTGAATACGGATATCAGGGATGAATTCAAGACGTGCAATGTGTATGCAAAGCCGGGCTGCAAGGACTGTTTTGCAAGGTTCTACTGCAGCGGCGGATGTTCAGCCAATGCATACAACTGTAGCGGTTCCATTAACGGCGCTTACGAAATCGGCTGTGAGATGCAGAAAAAGCGTATTGAGTGCGCCATCATGATTAAAGCTGCTCTTGCAGATGACGAGGCTTAATGATATGAAATATCAGGTAATAACAAAGGACGGAAAGGCAAAACGGGCCAGGATGGAGACAGTCCACGGCGTCATTGAGACACCGGTATTCATGAATGTGGGGACGGTGGGCGCAATCAAGGGCGCTGTGTCTACGGATGATCTGCGTGAAATCAATACCCAGGTGGAACTGTCCAATACCTACCATCTTCACGTCCGCACAGGCGACAAGCTGATTAAGGAATTTGGCGGCCTGCACAAATTCATGAACTGGGACAGACCCATCCTTACGGATTCCGGCGGTTTTCAGGTATTTTCCCTGACCAAGCTGCGCAAAATCAAAGAGGAAGGCGTTTACTTCAATTCCCACATAGACGGCCATAAGATATTCATGGGGCCGGAGGAAAGCATGCAGATACAGTCCAATCTTGGCTCCACCATTGCCATGGCATTTGACGAATGTCCTCCCAGCCATGCAAGTGACGAATATATCCGCCAGTCCGTGGACCGTACCACAAGGTGGCTTCACAGGTGCAAGGAGGAGATGGCAAGGCTTAATTCCCTGCCGGATACCGTGAACCGTGAACAGCTTCTGTTCGGCATCAACCAGGGCGGTGTTGTGGATGAAATCCGTGTGGAACATGCCAGGACCATCCGGGAGATGGATTTGGACGGCTATGCGGTGGGCGGGCTTGCAGTGGGCGAGAGCCATGAGGAAATGTATCACATCCTGGATGTGACGGTCCCCCATCTGCCGGAAGAAAAGCCGGTCTATCTCATGGGTGTGGGAACGCCGGCCAACATCCTGGAGGCAGTGGACCGGGGAGTGGATTTCTTTGACTGTGTCTATCCATCCAGGAACGGACGGCATGGCCATGTGTACACCAACCACGGCAAGCTGAACCTTTTCAACCAGAAATACGAACTGGATCCAAGACCCATTGAAGAGGGCTGCGGCTGTCCGGCCTGCCGTTCCTACAGCAGGGCCTACATCCGCCATCTGCTGAAAGCAAAAGAAATGCTGGGAATGAGATTATGTACCTTGCATAATTTGTATTTTTATAATACAATGATGAAAGAGATTCGCGACGCCATCGAGGAGCACCGCTACGCAGAGTACAAAGCGGCCAAGCTTGCAGGCATGGAAAGCTCCGCCAAGGCTAATGAATAATAAACTACTGTGGCGAGGCGGCAGTAGGTATGAAGGAGGAAAATAAGAATGAATACAAGTAGTCCGATCTTCTGGATTCTCTATATTGTTCTTCTGGGTGGTATGTTATACTTCATGGCAATCCGTCCTCAGAAGAAGGAGAAGCAGAGACAGCAGCAGCTGCTCAACAGTGTTGCAGTGGGTGACACCATACTGACCAGCAGCGGATTTTACGGCGTCATCATCGACATGACGGATGATACCGTAATTGTCGAATTCGGCAACAACAAGAACTGCCGTATTCCTATGCAGAAGGCTGCCATTGTTCAGGTAGAGAAAGCGGAAGCCTGATCATGACACGAAACCCGGGGCCCTGTCCCGGGTTTTCTGATATATATCGCATTATTTCATATCAATGCCTGACAGGAGGAAAATTGGATGATTAAGAATATAGTCTTTGACATGGGGCAGGTGCTGGTCAGCTATGTGGGGAACCTGGTGTGCCAGATATACATAGAGGATGAGCAGGAGAGGAAGGATGTAAGCACATCCGTATTTGTCTCGCCGGAATGGATCCTTCTGGACATGGGCGTCATGTCCGAGGAAACAGCCCTTCGGAAGATGCAGGAGCGCCTGGACACGGAGCGCAAGCGCGAACAGGCTGAATGGTGTTTCCGGCACTGGCATGAGTATAACATGAAACCCAAAGAGGGGATGGCGGAAGTGGTACAGTGGCTTAAATCCATGGGCTATGGCATTTACCTCTGTTCCAATGCATCGGTCCGTCTTCTTAATTGCTACAAAGAGGTAATCCCGGCCATTGACTGTTTTGACGGCGTTCTGTTCTCGGCAGAGGTGCAATGCCTGAAGCCGCAGAAGGAGATGTACCAGCACCTGTTTGACCGTTTCCATCTAAATCCGGAAGAGTGTTTCTTTGTGGATGACCTGAGCCTGAATATCGAAGGCGCCCGCAAGTGCGGGATGGACGGGTATTGCTTTGAGGATGGGGACGTGGATAAACTGAAGACGGTCCTGGCATCCCTCAACCGGTAGAAGGCCGGTGCGCGGTACCTACATATATGTATAGAGGAAGTTAGACGTGGAAGAGTATGTAGATAGAAGAGCATGTAGATGGAAGAGTATGTACATAGAATAATCCATAAGGGATACATAGAAAAAGCTCCGCACCTTTCGGTACGGAGCAATTTTCTTAGGATTTCGGATTTTCAAAAAGGGTTGAAGGATAGTTGTTAAATATTCGTGCATCTCTTATGTACTTAGTATAGCATGCAATCCTCCAGAATGTTTGAATGTTCCTTGAATAGATTATTAAGAAATTCTTAAAATTGGCCCATACGCCGTAAAGCCTGAAATTACGTCATGTTATGCACACTGACAGTATTTTCGGGTATTTTTTTGCGGAAAATCAGTATTATCAGGAAAAGACAGGTAATGTTTATGGATAAGATGGGAAATTTGAACAGTGGATAATCAGATGAAGATATTTGAGATAGGAGGATATGGGATGAACGTGGAGGGGTGGATTTAGGGCAGGGAAATATAGGATAGGGAAATATAGGATAGGGAAATATAAAATAGAAAAGTATAAGAATAGAAAGGTTAAAGATAGAAAAATATGAAACAGAGAGATGATTAACAAAAAAGCCAGGGGATGGACCCTGACATAAGTTACCATGAGTATAGCTCCCTTGTCATGTGCCTGCTCATCACTTGGCCCATAAACGGGGGATGGCCCGGTCTGGTCCGCCCTTATGGGCGCCAGTACCGGGCCGCGTCATCTCTGACTGAAACCAATATATCATAGTTTGGGTTGAAACTCAATAGAAGTCAGATAATCGTAATGAAGCGTAATATTTCTTACAAAAAAGGTTGGACATTGCGAAAGAAAGTATGAAGGAAAGATAGCCTGATGATGGGACTGACACTTACAGAATAAAATACTTACAGAATAAAATACTTACAGAATAAAACATTTACGGAATAAAATACCTGAAAAACAAGAAACCCACCGGATACATCAGTACCAATGTATCCAGGTGGGTTTTACCAGTGGAAGTAATGGGGCTCGAACCCATGACCTTTCGCGTGTGAGGCGAACGCTCATCCCAGCTGAGCTATACTTCCGTCCATGAGAATATTATAGCACGATAAGGCGGAATTACAAGAGGATATTCCCACAAATGTAAAAAATTTGCAGACTAACGGTTTTATCCTGACTGGAGTCAGGACAGATAATTTGCATAAAAATTTTATGATTTCTGAATATTGTACTTTCTGCTATATTATAGTATTATGATATCAAATCAATTGGGGGATAAAAACAAAAAAGGAGGTATTTCTGTGCAGCGTTTTGAAGATTTGAAAAAGATGATGGATGTGGCTTCCGGACGGAGGAAGGCATCTTTGGTCCTGAAACACGGGACAATCGTGAATGTCTTTACTGAGAAGACAGAGGTGGCCGATATAGCCATTGAGGACGGATACATAGCAGGAATCGGGGAATATGATGGGGAAGAGAATGTGGACATGACAGGCCGATATATATGCCCGGGGTTCATTGACGGACATATCCACATTGAGAGTTCCATGGTGTCCCCTCCGGAATTTGAAAAGGCAGTACTGCCCCATGGGACAACGGCAGTCATTGCCGACCCTCATGAGATTGGCAATGTGGCGGACTGCCAGGGCATTGATTATATGCTGGAGGCAACTGCCGGTCTGGATCTGGACGTATTCATCATGATGCCTTCCTGCGTGCCTTCCACGGGACTGGATGAATCAGGGGCAGTGCTGGGGGCGGCTGATATAAAACCATATTATGACAACCCACGTATACTGGGACTGGCTGAGGTGATGGACTCCGTGGGTGTGGTTGGGGGATTGAAGGACCTTCTGGATAAGATAGGGGAGGCTGCGTACCGGGATAAGGTGATAGACGGTCATGCGCCCTTCCTGGGAGGAAAGGCGCTTAACGCATATGTCTGTTCCGGCGTCCTGTCGGACCATGAATGTTCTGACATCAGTGAGGCCCTTGAAAAGCTGGGGCGGGGTCAGTGGATCATGATAAGGGAGGGAACGGCAGCCAGGAACTTAGAGGCCCTGATGCCGCTTTTTGAGGCGCCCTACTATGAGCGCTGTATGCTGGTGACGGATGACAAGCATCCAGGCGACCTGATTTCCATAGGACATATTGATTATATCATCCGGAAGGCGGTTTCCCTTGGCGCGGACCCCATAAAGGCCATAAAGATGGGAACTTATAATGCTGCGCGGTATTTTGGGCTGAAGGACAGGGGCGCCGTGATGCCGGGAATGCGTGCGGATCTGGCTGTACTGGAAAATCTCGTTGATTTTTGCGTGACCCGCGTATATAAGGATGGTATACTGGCAGCGGAAAACGGAAGATGCCTGCATGAAAAGCCGGACAGAAGCCGGGAACTGGAACAGGCCTATCCTGCTGTATTCGATTCCTTCCATATGGATGAGGTTACGTTAAACGATATTGCATATGAAAAAAAGGGGAACATGCAGAGGGTAATCCAGTTCAAGCCCCATGAGCTTCTGACGGAAGAGCGGATTGTGCCATGGCAGGAACATACGGAGGGAACCGCGCCGGGAGTCAGTTTAAAGTCCGATATAGTAAAGGCAGCTGTTTTTGAACGCCACCTGTATACGGGACACACAGGAATCGGTTTTATCGGCGGATACGGTCTTAAAAGCGGTGCGGTAGCCACCAGCGTGGCCCATGACTCCCACAATCTGATTGTCATAGGAACCAATGATAATGACATGGTCCTGGCGGCCAACACGGTCAGACGGAATAAAGGCGGCCTTGCCGTTGCCGTGGACGGACAGGTGGCAGGGGAACTGGCCCTTCCGATTGGAGGCATCATGACCGGGGCATCGGTCCATGAGGTGGAGGAACAGCTGGAGAACCTGAAGCAGAAAACACTGGAGTTAGGAATCAGCGCGGATATAGACGCGTTCATGACATTGGCCTTCGTCAGCCTGCCGGTCATCCCGAAACTCAGGATTAATACATATGGGGTGATAGATGTGGAGCGGCAGGAGGTTGTGGAGGCATCCTTCTGAAGCATATCAATGTGCATAAAAATCCCGTTCAGGATTTAATATCATCTGATCCTGGACGGGATTCCTATTAATTTATCACATTGACAGGAGAACCTTTTAAAAAGGCTTCCAGATTTGCAACTGCGGTATTCATGAGACGCTGGCGGCTTTCTTTTGGGGCCCAGGCAATATGTGGGGTTATAATGCAATTCTTTGCTGAGAGAAGGGGATTGTCGGTCAGGATTGGTTCAGTTGACACAACGTCTACGGCGGCGGCGGCTACCTTTCCGCTGTTTAGTGCATCCCTTAAGTCTTCCTCTACAATAAGAGGTCCCCGTGAGTCATTAATGATAATGACGCCATTTTTCATTTTCATAATTGAATTTTTGTTGATGATTCCTTGTGTTTCCGGGAAAAGAGGACAGTGAAGCACAATGACATCGGATTGTTCCAATAATTCATCCAGTTCTGCGTAGCGGCATGTGGGAGTGATTAAATTTTCATATTGGTAAGAGTCGTAGGCCAGTATGTTCATTCCAAGCGCTTGGGCAATTCTTCCCGTGCCCTGCCCAATTCTGCCGTAACCAATAATACCCATGGTTTTGCCTGCCAGTTCCATAAGCGGATAATCCCAAAAACACCAGTCAGGGTTTCTGGCCCATCGTCCCTGCCGGACAGCCTGGTCATGATGGCCGACATGATGGCAGATTTCCAATAAAAGGGCAATTGTAAATTGAGCCACAGAGTCTGTTCCATAAGAAGGAATATTGCAGACCGGAATTCCTTTTGCGCGGGCTGCTTTATAATCCACAACATTATAACCTGTGGCCAGGACTCCTATATAACGGATATGCGGGCACTGATCCAGTACCTCGCTGCTGATAGGTGTCTTGTTGGTAATGACGGCTTGGGCATCACTTATCCGCCGGATAATTTCTTTCGTATCAGTAAGCGGTGTACGTTCATATACAGTCAGCTCTCCCAGGTTCTCAAAGCCTTGCCAGCTTAAATCACCAGGGTTTTCAGTGTATCCATCAAGAATCACGATTTTCATGATAGTCATTTCCTCCTTTAGTTTGTGGGATGGGTGTTTTCCTGTAATTGAAGACTGGCTTTTATGGAAGCAAGCAATCCGCCATCATTGATGATATCCTGAATGAATTCTGGAAACACACCTATCTGGTATGTGCTGTTTTGGGTGAGATTGCGGATTACTCCTGTTTTCCAGTCAATTTCCAGCTTGTCCCCATGCAATATCCCATTGGCTGCCTGTGGTGACTCAATAATGGGAAGACCTATGTTGATTGCATTGCGGTAAAAAATACGTGCAAAACTGGCGGCAATTACGCAGGATATGCCACAAGCCTTGATTGCCAGCGGTGCGTGTTCCCTGGATGACCCACATCCAAAGTTTTCACCTGCAACAATCACATCCCCTGGATGGACTGTTCTGGAAAATAAAGGGTCAATATCTTCCATACAATGCGCTGCCAGTTCATTTGGCTGAAAGAGAGCCAGATACCGGGCAGGAAGGATTACATCCGTATCAACTGAATTACCATATTTAAAAACATTGCCCATTTTGTGTTTCCTTTCTTTCCTTGATTTTGAATGAACGATATAATCAGTGTCAGTACCTTTAAGCCATCAGTCAGGGACCGTGAGCTTTCCTGCAATGGCGCTGGCCGCTGCTACAGCGGGACTAGCCAGATAAACTTCAGAACTGACAGCTCCCATGCGTCCTACAAAATTGCGGTTGGTGGTGGAGACACACCGCTCCCCCTCTGCCAGGACCCCCACATGTCCTCCGTTGCAGGGACCACAGGTAGGCATGCTTACGAGCGCACCCGACTCAAGGAAAATATCAAGAAGCCCTTCTGCCATGGCCTGTCTATAGATTGTGGGAGTGGCGGGGATGATGATGCAGCGTACTGAAGGATGTACCTTTTCACCTTTCATGACAGCTGCCGCCGCCCTGAGATCGCTGATGCGCCCGTTAGAACAGGAACCAATCACTGCCTGATGTATCTCAATCCCATAATATTCTGCTACGGGCTTCACATTCGAGGGAAGTGAAGGACCTGCTGCAACAGGTGTAAGCCTGGAAAGGTCAATAACAATTTCCTGCGAGTAAACGGCATCCGGGTCGGGTGCGGCAATGGTAAATGGACGTCGGACACGTCCGTCCAGATAATCCAGTGTCTGTTCATCCACAGGGAAGATGCCGTTTTTGGCACCTGATTCAATTACCATATTACAAATAGAAAAGCGGTCATCCATATTAAGGGAATGTAGTCCATCACCGGAGAATTCAATGGATTTATATCTGGCCCCATCCACCCCGATCATTCCAATGAGAGTAAGGATTACATCCTTTCCGCTGCAGGGATATGTAAGGCATCCTGTAAGTGTTACGCGGATGGCTTCTGGAATTTTAAACCAACACTGCCCGGTAATCATACCGGCCGCCATATCAGTACTTCCGATACCGGTTGAAAATGCGCCAAGGGCACCGTAGGTGCATGTATGTGAGTCAGCTCCTATAATCAGTTTGCTAGGAGCAATAAGGCCCTGTTCTGGCAGTAAGGCATGTTCAATTCCCATTTTGCCACCATCATAAAAATGTGATATTTGATGACGGGCCGCAAATTCCCTTACTTTTTTGCAGTTTCTTGCAGCCTGTATGTCCTTATTAGGAGCAAAGTGATCCATGACAAGGACAATCCGTTTACTGTCCCATATGGTATCCAGACCGAAACGCTCCAGTTCCTGAAGTGCAATCGGTGTTGTTACATCACTTCCCATAACCAGGTCCAGGTGTGCATGGATAAGTTCCCCGGGCATTACACCGCTGCGTTTACAGTGGGAGGCCAGGATTTTCTGTGTCATTGTCATTCCCATGATGGCACCTCCTATTTTTTGTTATGCCTGCTTTTAAATTCATCAATTTTGTATTTTTGTTCCAGTTCTAAAAGGGAAGGCATTCCCACCATGTCAGTATACTCTTTGAAGGTTGTCATCATAGAAAGACAGTTTGAGGTAGTGTGCTCTGCTTTCAGCCTTGTTAACATATCTTTCATGGCTTTGGCTGCGGTAAAGATGGTGCATACAGGATAGATTACAATATCGTATCCCATTTCCTGGAGTTCTTCTGTTTTAAGAAGCGGGGTCTTTCCATATTCCACCTGATTTCCAAATTTGTAGACTCCTTCAATGGCGCCTACCATACGCAGTTCCTGCTCATTAGCCAAGGCATCCGCATAGACAATATCAGCACCCGCATCCCGATAGGCTTCCAGCCGGCGTACGGCTTCTTCTGCTCCATAAACGGCCCGAGCATCCGTACGGGCAATAATCAGCATATCCTTCCTGGCATCTACCGCGGCTTTTATCTTTTCGATGTGTTCCTCCATAGGAATCACGGCCTTTTTTTCCATATGTCCGCAGCGTTTTGGGAAAACCTGATCTTCTAGATGGACAGCTGCCATGCCGGCGCGTTCAAATTCTTTTACTGTTCGGTATACATTAAGTGGATTTCCGTATCCTGTATCGATATCCCCAATTAAAGGGATATTCAACACGGAATTCATGTTGGCACACACAGTCACCATTTCATTCATAGTCATAAGTCCGTAGTCTGGCTGGCCAAGGATGGAGCCAGAGGCACCGAAGCCGGTCATGAAGGCTGCCTCAAAGCCGGCCTGCTCTACCAGCCGTGCCGAGAGCACATCATAACAGCCAGGAGCCACTACTATTTCAGGCTGTTTCAGTCTCTCCCTTAAAATCTGTGCACCAGTTTTTCCTTCTTTGTTTGTCATATTAATATCCTCCTATTTTATTTAAAGTATCTAATCTGTTTCTAAAACCCTACGTGGGACATAAACATATCCTTCCATAATCCTGCGGGCGGTTCTCCCAATGGCAGCCCTGGTGATGATTCCGCACTCATTCCTTATCATGTCGGCCTCAATAATTCCTCCGGGATGTCCTATGCGGATGAGGCCGGATGTCCGGGATGCCCCCATTACTTCGTGGACAAGGGTTCCGGGGGTTACGGCGGCACAGCCGGTACACACCGTAGCTGTACCGGAGTATGTCTTATGCATGATTTGCATGAACATATCCCTGGAAACAAAATCAATGGAATCTCCTGAAATGGTTGTTCCGGTAAGATGGTTTTCATAATCCGTGGGTGGTGCGACAAAGGCTACCATGGGAACTGCCCGTATTTTTTGCCGTGCTGTATTTCTATCTGGCGCAATTCCCATGACCACTGCGGCTTCTGTCCTTATTTCCTCGAGAAGTTGAAGAATATCAGGGTTTTGGTCTATCACTGCAGGGGATTCAGTTCCTTTAAGCCCAATGTCATGTGCACGGACAAAGACCATAGGGCTTGCCGCATCTACCATGGAGACTTTTAACGGGCCAATTCCTTTGATGTGGAGAATATCTGATGGATTGCCTGTAGGTAAAAGCCTGCCTGTTTTGCTGCCCACTGTCCCTGCTAAGTTGAGACTGATTTTTGCTCCTTTTCCAGGTACCCCGTCTATCTGATAGTTTCCTTCACTTAGAGGAATTCCATCACTTACCGGGACTTCAGCTTCAAAAATCTTATCGGTATTTGTGTTATGGATTCGGACAGATGTAATGGGACTTTCTGCTTTTACTAATCCCTGGCTGATGGCAAAAGGACCTACTCCAGAGGAAATGTTGCCGCAGTTGCTGGAATAATCAATAAAGCTGCTCTTGATATCCACCTGGCCGAATGTGTATTCTACATCCGCATCAGGCCGGGAGGAAGGATTGATGATGGCTGTTTTGCTGGTGAGTGGGTCAGCGCCTCCTAAACCATCAATCTGTCTTGCATCCGGACTGCCAAAAACTGACAGGATCACCTTGTCTCTTTTTTGGGGATCAGATGGAAGATGGTTTCCGAGAAAGTAGATTCCCTTGCTGGTGCCGCTTCTCATGATGACGCAGGGAATACGGATGGATTCCGATTTGTACATAAGAACTCCTTTCTTGTCCAAAGAATAATAATTCCAGGATAATTAAAATGATGTGATACTGTTTTATAAAAGCAAGAAGTATGCCAATATGGTGAAAAAAATAGAATATGCAGGGGGATTTAAAAAAAATCGTGAAAATTGCATGCTTTATCGGTGAAATTTGTATTATATTGTGATAATATAAACAAAAGGAGGCGAACAACGATGAAACCTGTGGTGTGTGCATTGAGTATCGGGCGTTTGAGTGAGGTTATCAGGCAGGCTATGGACCAGATGGAAGCAGAGGTGACATTCCTGGTCTATGACAGCCTTTTGAATGAGTCTACCCAAAGGCTGCCTGAAGAATTGGATATTGTAGATGTATTTGTGTCAAGTGGCCATAATGCAGAGACACTTAAAAAGCTGGTAGACCGACCGGTTATTACAATTGAGCCTAGTATATATGATATACTTCTGGCTCTTAGTAAAGCCAAAACCATGGATGATAAACCCATTATCATTCCCTATGGAAATGATTATCTGAAGCCTTTGCGTGAAATTGAAAATATTCTTTCCATTGTCATTGTCCAGAGAAGCTATATTGAAATTGAAGATCTGAATCGGATTATCATAGAGGAAAAAGAGAAGGGGAGAAGGTGTGTGATTGGGAGTGGCCTGGCATGTGATTTGGCGGAGAAACATGGAATGAAGAGCATTTTCCTTTATCCGCAGGAATCCATAAAGGCCTTTTTACAAATAGCAGTGGATCTGGCGTTATCCTTAAACTCAGAAATATTGAAAAGAAAACGTTTAGAAACCATCATTGACAGGACACAAAGAGGCATTGTATTTGTGGACCATGAGGGTGTGATTTCCATATGCAATCCAGAGGCTGAGCGGTATTTTGGGGCATTGGAGGCCCAGCTTGTAGGAAAAAACATCCTGGATTTCCTGGATGATATGGAACTGGAGGGCATTCTGCATATAAGGGAAGAAAAGAAAAATGTCTATGCCAAAATAAAGGATATACGTTGTATCATATCTGCAATCCCCATATTCTCCAAAGGAGCAATGGAAAATATCCTGTTCTTTATAGAGAATGTGGAGGCGATACAGAAGACAGACCGACAGATCCGGCGTGCAGAGACATGGCAGAGGGGATTTGTGGCAAAGCATTCATTTTCTGCCTATGTAACCAAGAGCAAAAAGTTTGAGGATATGCTTCAGACAGCGAGGCAGTATGCCTTAAGCGATGAGGCGATTGTTATCCTGGGAGAAACAGGCAGTGGGAAGGAAATGCTGGCCCAATCCATACACAATTATAGCACCCGCAGGAATAATGCATTTGTGGCAGTCAACTGCGCAACGATTAATGAGAATCTTTTAGAGAGTGAACTGTTCGGTTATGCGGAAGGTGCTTTTACAGGTGCAAAAAAGGGGGGGAAAGAAGGCTTTTTTGAAATGGCCCATAAGGGTACTATTTTTTTGGATGAGATTGGAGAAATAAGCCTGTCATTGCAGACAAAGCTTCTTCGGGTGATTCAGGAGAAAGAACTGCTGCGGGTGGGAGGTACGAAAATGATACCCTTTGATGCCCGGATACTGACTGCTACTAACCGGGATCTGTGGGAAATGGTACAGAAGAAACAGTTTAGGGAGGACTTGTATTATCGTCTGAATGTACTTGAACTTGAGATTCCGCCTTTAAGAGAGCACAGTGAAGATATTCTTCCGCTGTTTTTGATGTTCCTGGCCAGACAGAATCCGTTTTTAGCAGAGAATGCCGGACAAAGTTCCAGGCATTTGGAATCTATTCTTAAGGCATATTCATGGCCGGGAAATATCAGGGAAATGGAAAATTTTGTGAAAGGTATCTGTATCCTGACATCGGCTGGGAATATGGATATTGGGGAATTCCTTATCTTTGTGCGGGAGAGCCTGGAAAAGAGAATCATGCGCCAGAGTGGAATCAGTAGGCCACATACTGCTAAGCAGAGGGACAAGCTTGGGGATATGGAAAATAATTCTGCAGTGGCATTGCCTGTTGGTGATGGAAGACTTAAAGGCAAGGCTCTTGAGTATGAATATTTACAAATCCAGGATGCACTGAAGGCAACGGGAGGTAATTGTACACAGGCAGCCAGACATTTAGGGATAAGCAGGAGTACTTTATGGAGAAAACTAAAGGAGTTTGAAAAAATGAAACATGATAGTGCTAAAAATGAAACACATATGTTTTGAAAATGAAACCACCGTTCATGGGATATGCGGGGAGGTGTTATGAGATAGCTGAAATGAAATGGGATAAACCTGCTTTTGGGATTGATATCGCCAGATGTAAAGTTGGCATGCAATTTGCTTTTAAAATAAGTGTGAAAACATTCGGATGAATGTGTCTGTTACGGGCCTGTGACATATCAGAATCTTATTTTAGGAGGAAGCAATATGAAGAAGACTCTTTCTCAGCAGGTTGCTGAAATAGGTGAAAAGCTGACTTTTGAGGATTTGCCGGATTATGTAGTAGAGAATTCTAAAAAATTCATACTGGATCTGCTGGGTAACCTTTTGGCGTCAAAGCACATTGAATCCAGCCGGATTGTGGTAGATGTGGTAAAGGATTTAGGCGGGGAACCGACCAGCACTGTAGTGGGGTGTAACTACAAAACCTCAGCACCTATGGCGGCATTGGCAAATGGAACCATGGGACATGCATTTGACATGGACGATGATCACAGGGAAGGAACCCAGCATTCGTCCGTGGTGGTGTTTCCGGCTGTATTGTCCTTGGCAGAGAGATATAAAAAAAGTGGTAAGGAATTGATTACTGCCTTTGTGTATGGTTCTGAGATTACCATACGGTTGGGGGAAGCTTTTCTTGGTCAGACTTACTATCAGGGCTTTCATCCCACTGGCACCTGCGGCGTATTTGGGGCAGCTGGAGGTGCGGCAAAGATACTTGGTCTGAATGCAGAACAGATTACAAACACACTGGGGCTTGCAGGAAGCCAGGCAGCAGGGCTTTTGGAGTGGAAGGCCCAGGGGACGTGGTCTAAGCGATATCAGGCAGGGCACCCCGCCATGTGTGGTACACTGGGAGCACTTATGGCAAAAAGGGGTTATACTGCGCCGACAACTGTATGGGATGGAGAGGACGGTTTCCTCAGGGCATATTCCTACAAGGATATCTGGGATGAAAAAAAGGTGATTGATGAGTTTGGGACCAGATGGGAGATGGCGGATACCAGTATTAAGGTACATGCATGCTGCCGTTTTTCCGCTCCGCTGGCAGACTGTGCACTGGATCTTTATGGACAGGGGATAGATACAGAGCAGGTGGATTCCATTCTTGCCAAAGTCAATAAATATTCCATCAAGGTACTTACGGTTCCTGCTGAGCGGAAGGCGGATCCGACTACAGTAGTGGATGCACAGTTCAGCCTTCCATATGCCATTGCATGCGGTATGGTAAAGGGACGTGAATCCATAGCAGAGTATACTAACGAGACAATCCGTGACCCAAAAGTCCTGGAACTGGCCAGCAAGGTAAGATGGGAACTGGACCCGGAGGCGGAAAAAGTATATCCCAAGTACTATCCATGTACAGTCATTGTAACCATGAAGGATGGGACTACCTATACATCCCATGTGGATTATCCAAAGGGGGATCCGGAGAATCCGGTTACATGGGAGGAAGCGGTTGAAAAATTCAGGTTCATGTCAGGGTATCATATCGGGGAATTCGAGAAAGACAGGATAATCGAATTAGTGGGTAATCTTGAGGAATTAGATTGTCTGGATGAACTGATTAAGATTATTTCATGAAGTCAGGCGATTGGTCGGGTCATGGCTGATTGGAAATCAGACATGACCCAGGTAAGAGAAGGAACTGATAAAGTGGTTTAGATTGGGAGGTTTATATGGGTAATGGCAAGTTGAAGTTGTTCTGCATACTATTTGCTGTTTATTGGTTTGTGGTTTTTTCGCCGTTTATGTTTGGATTCTTAAATCAGGTAACTCCTATTCTTTTTCAGATGCCATTCACGTTCTGGTCCATCCATGTAGTTGTTTTTTTGGGATGTGGTTTGGTATATTGGGGCTCTAAACACGCATTTTCCAGCTATGATGATTATTTGGAGGGGAGGGAAGACAAATGACATTATCGCCAATGGTTATTTCCGCACTGATTGCAATTGCCTGTTATACTGTCTTCTGCCTGGTGATTGGCCTTGGAATAGGATATAAGAAGGACGTGGTTTCCAGCGGCTCAGGATATTTTTTGGGCGGAGGCACGCAGAAGTTTGTACTGTTTTTTACTACGGTAGCCACCTGGTTCAGTACAGGTATTTATCAGGGGGTGATTGGTTCTGTTTATAAAAATGGTATTGGCTGGATAGGAATCAGCACATGGCAGTTGCTGGTGGTATCGCTGATGGGGATTTTCGGCCCCAGATTCTTTACTCTCGGTAAGGTCCGCGGATATGTGACACCGGCAGATCTGGTGGCAGATTATTATAAATCACGGGTTTTTAAGCTGATTATGGGAGTTGGAATGTTGGCGTTTTGTATTCCTTCCATGATGGCACAGATAAAAGGGGTAAGCTGGGCACTGAATGGGATTACAGACGGTTTCATCAGTTTCCAAAGCGGTATCTTCTATGCCGCAACAATTGTGGGTATCTACGTATTCTTTGGTGGGTTCCGTTCACAGGCCTGGGTGGACACGGCTCAGGGGCTGTTGTTCATCATAATTCTATGGGGCAGTATGTTTATTGTGGCATCTCAGAACGGTGGTTGGGAATCCACGTGGCAAAGACTGATGGACACGGCTCCCGGAGTGCTGTACTACAAGGATACAACAGAGTATTGGAACTGGAGGATGTATTTATCGTTCTTCATCCTGCAGGGCTGTGGCGGCTTTTTTGCTCCTTATGTATGGCAACGTTCCTATGCGGCAAAGAGTAGCAGGGATTTAAAGAAAATTGCAGGATATATGGGGCTGTTTTTTTGCTTTGGCGTTACTCTTCCTGTTGTATTCTGCGGCCTGAACTTCCATGTCCTGCTGCCGGAAATGGCAAATCCTGAAAACGGTCTGGTCATTTTCATGTCCCAATTTGCTCCTGGATGGGGAATCGCTGTGACGATAGGAATCCTGGCAGCGGGGATGTCCACAATTTCATCTATTCTTGTGACAATAAGCTCTATAGTTGTTGTTGACTTTTTGGGGTTAGCGAAAAAAAATATGACATCAATTGAGCAGAGGAATTATGGGAGATATGGAGTACTGGCTTTACTGGCAGTCGGGGTGGGCTTGTCATTCATTAATCTTCATACGATTGAAATCCTGATTAATCTTACACTTGCGGGCTTTACTCAGATATTGGTGCCCGTTTTGGGTATATTTGTATTTAAAGGTATCACAAAAGAAGGGGCAATTGCAGGCTACGTAATAGGTCTTATCATTACATTTATTGGAACTGTTATATTAAACAATCCTCTTGGCTTTATGGGCGGAATGTGGGGGCTTGGAGCTAATGTGGTGGTATGTGGACTGGTGAGCCTGGTAACAAAACCTGTCAGCGAGGAGGATAGGAGAAAATATCTTGAGCCGCTGATGCATCCTGATAAAATTGAATAAGGAAGGTGCGGATTATGAGTCCGGAAACGGTGTACAGAATTTATCCCATACATGTAGGGACCATAATAAGGCCTAAGTCTAATATGATATATATGAAGGGGGAAGATATCCGCTGTGAGTTTCCGCTTATTATATGGTATGTGACGGACGGCCAAAGAAACATATTGGTTGATACAGGCGGCACACCGCCTGATGGAAGATATATGCCCTATGCTTGTCCGCAGGAACAATATCCAGAAGTTGCACTTAGGGCGGCAGGGGTAGATCCTGATGCTGTGACGGATGTGATCCTGACACATCTGCACTGGGACCATGCAGGGAACAACCATCTGTTTAAGAATGCAGTATTTTACGTCCAAAGAAAAGAACTGCAATATGCAGCTGCGCCGCTGAAAGTACATGAAGGTTCCTATGACAAACAGATAATATTTGAAACAACATACCGGATACTTGATGGGGACAGCGACATCTTGGATGGGATTTCTGTAATTACCACACCGGGACATAGCCCGGGATCACAGTCCGTGATAGTCCGTACTTGCAGTGGGGCCTATGTTCTGGCAGGTGATCTGATAGGACTATATGAGTGTATGGAATACGACCCCATGGCGATAAATAGTATCCATACGGATTTATTCAGTTACTACAAAAGCTTGGACCGGATTAAAAGGATGGGCTGTAGCGTGTTACCTGGCCATGATTTCAGGGTACTTGATAAAAAATGTTATCCATGAAGAGAGGGGAGGAAATAAAAATTGTTGGAGCATTTAGTAAATCCCGTGGCTGATATAGCATATCCAAATCTGGATGAGGATGTGATAGAAAAGGCCAAGCTTTGTATCCTGCACTCACTTTCATGTTCATACGCAGGACGTCATGAGAGATGGAGTACGGCGGCTAGGGAATTGGAAATGAGCTATGGGGGAAATGGGAACAGTTCTCTATGGTTTACAAAATGTAAGTCAGATGCAGCAGGTGCAGCTTTCTGTAATGCTGCAGCAGCCCAGAGTATATTGTATGAAGACATACACAGGGAAAGTAATTCACATCCTGGTATCATTATCATTCCTGTTGCTCTTGCAGTGGCAGAAGAACTTCACGTTTCGGGAAAACAATTAATTGAAGCAGTAGTGGCTGGTTATGAGATGATGGGCAGGGTTGGCAGGGGGAGTGTATGCCCTGAATTTGGGGAGCGGGCTTTCCGCCCAACCTCTGTAATTGGGATTTTTGGAAGTGCTGTGGCTGCAGGATGTCTGATGGGACAATCTTTAAAGGAATTGCAGACAGCATTTTCAATGTCCGCAAGCTTTGCCTCAGGTGTTAATGAGTGGGCTAATGCAGGCACAGATGATTTGTATTTTCAAAATGCAATGGCAGCGAGGAATGGAATCATAGCTGCAAGGCTGGCTGGCAAGGGTGTGACTGCCCCAAGGACGATTGTTGAGGGCAGGGCGGGTTTGTGTACTGCGTTTGGATTTTCAATGGAGAAGTTCAGGGAATTGGGAACAGAGCCAGACTATATTATAAGGGAAGTTTTATTTAAGCCTGCGCCTGCCTGTGCTTTGGTGCAGACAACTGCGCAGGTGGGGCTGGATATCCAAAAATCGGGAATTCAGGCAGATGACATTGAGGAGGGGATTATACATACATTTGAATTGGGAAAGAAATATTCAGGATGCGATTACCCCGGACCATTTAAGCATCTCCTTCAGGCCAGGATGAGTAATCAATTCAACCTTGCAGCTTCTGTAGTTAAAGGAAAGATAGCAGATAGTAATTACCGGCATCACGGGGAAAAGGATATAGGCAGTCTGGCAGCCAGATTTAAGGTTGTTGCAGATGATGGTTATACACAGGCATTTCCAAAGAAACAGTCTGTTAAAGTTGAATTAAAGCTTAAAGGAGGAAGTGTCCGGGAGTTTTATAAAGAGGAGCCTGTCTATCTAAGTAAAGAAGATGTGATTGATCGGTTTCATGAGTTTTGTGATGAAACACTGGGAAAGGAACGCGTGTCAAGGATATCAGACACAATCCTGAACCTGGAGCATGTGATGGACGCTCAGGATATAAACTCCTTGTTTCTGTAGAACTTAAATTTATCACAGCGGAAGCCCTGATACGTTAGCGGTATTTTCCCAGGCTATCCCCGGCCACAGTGGAACCGAATCCATTTCCGGAGAATATCCTAATAAAAAAAGGAGAATATCGTGATGTGAATCAGGCAAGAGAAGACATAAATTGTGACATCGTATATTCCATGGGAATCACGGGGAAAGGGGTTGGTGTCGCGGTCCTGGACACCGGCGTTTATCTCCATGAGGATTTTAAAGATAGAGTAACAGCGTTTGCTGATTATGTAAACCATAGGACCCAGCCTTATGATGACAACGGGCATGGGACCCATATATCAGCCATTATAGGAGGGAGCGGCGTTTCCTCCGAGGGAAAGTACAGGGGGGTGGCGCCTGGGAGCAGCATCATATCAGTCAAGGTGCTGGACCACAAGGGAAATGGATATGCCTCCGATGTACTGGCAGGATTAAAATGGATAAGGGAACACAAAGAGGAATACGGTATCCGTATTGTGAACATTTCCGTGGGGTCCCTTTCCAGACGGGATATGACAGAGAACTCCATATTGGTGCGGGGAGTCAATGCGGCCTGGGATGATGGGCTGGTTGTTGTTGTGGCAGCCGGGAACCATGGTCCGGGCCGTATGACCATTACCACGCCTGGCATCAGCAGGAAGGTCATTACGGTGGGATGTTCAGACGACCATAAGGAGGTGGATGTGATGGGCAGCCGGATGGTGGATTATTCAGGCCGCGGGCCGACCCTGGCATGCGTGTGCAAGCCGGATATCGTTGCCCCTGGTTCCGGTATCGTCAGCTGCTGCAATGAACCGGGGCGGTATTTCTCAAAATCAGGGACCAGTATGTCCACGCCCCTGGTATCCGGGGCAATCGCCCTCTTACTGGAAAAGCACCCGGAAATGAGCAATAAGGATGTGAAGCTGCGCATCCGGGAACGGGCCGTGGACCTGGGCCTGCCCCATAACCAGCAGGGATGGGGCAAGCTGGACGTGGCGCGGCTGCTGGAAGACTGAAGAAGGGCAGGCCGGATGCGGCGCTGCTTTTGACAGACTGAGGGATGGATATGCGGAGGCGGGGGATTCCCTACGCCTCCCAGCGTCCCGATGCCCCGCAGGGCAGCACCAGCCCGGTCCTGGTTACCGGAAGCCCTACTTCCTGGGCATTGACCGTACCGCCAAAGCGCGGGATTACTTCCACGCCCAGCATGTAACTCAGGACAGCAGGTGCAAGCCCTGTGGTATAGGAATTGATTAAAAAGAACAGCGGCCTGTCTGAGAGCAGCTGCACGCACAGCTTGACAAGCGGATGGATGGCATCCTCTATCTTCCAGATCTCACCCTTGGGCCCGCGTCCGTAAGACGGCGGGTCCATTATGATTGCATCGTAGTGGTTGCCTCTTCTGATCTCGCGTTCCACAAACTTTACACAGTCATCCACAATCCAGCGGATGGGGGCGTCTGACAGACCGGAGGAAGCTGCATTTTCCTTGGCCCAGCCCACCATGCCTTTGGAGGCGTCCACATGGGTGACGCTGGCGCCGGCCTTGGCAGCGGCCAGGGTTGCGCCTCCTGTATAGGCAAAGAGGTTGAGGACCTTAACCGGTCCTGCGGCCTTCCTTATCCTGTCACCGAACCAGTCCCAGTTGGCGGCCTGTTCCGGGAACAGTCCTGTGTGCTTGAAGCTGAAGGGCTTCAGGTTAAATGTAAGCCCCTTGTATCCAATGGACCACTGCTCCGGCAAATCAAAAAATTCCCACTCGCCTCCGCCTTTGCTGCTGCGGTGGTAATGGCCGTTCATGTGCTTCCAGCCTTTGTGGTCCTTAGGGGTATCCCAGATAACCTGAGGGTCTGGCCGGACCAGCAGATATTTCCCCCATCGTTCCAGTTTTTCGCCCTGTGAGCAGTCTATCACTTCATAATCCTTCCAATCATCGGCAAGCCACATAGTATTCATAACCTCATTTCCTTTTAATATCAAATCTAACAACATATTACAGAGTATAGTCTAAATCATGCGGCTGCGTCAAGCATGGACAGAAGCTATTTGCAGGCATTTTCATGTTAAAAGAAAAATTAAAGCCTATCGTAAATAAATTGAAAGATAAATAAGGTTGAATAATTGAGGGAGCCTTGATACAATATACCTTAGGATTGCCGGAATATCGGACGGGGTGCCGGCATGGCTGGAGTGGGTTGAAGGTTGATTTCCGCACCAGAGCACATGGGAAGAGGAGCTGAGCATATGAGAAAACAAACAGTGGCAGTGTGGGTACTGGCAGCGGTGCTGTCTTTCGGTACGGCCACAATTTCAGCCCTGGCAGCAGAAGGTTGGGCTCAATCAGGAAGCAGCTGGGTATATTATGATTCCAATGGAAACCAGGTATATAACACATGGAAAAAGGGCGCGGACAACCAGTGGCGTTACGTCAACGGGGAAGGCGTCATGGCAACCAATGCCTGGGTTGATTCTGATTATTACGTGGACAGCAACGGCATCATCCTGACTGATAAGTGGTTAAAGCTTACCAGCGATGATGGTGAATATGAGTGGTATTATTTTGGAAGCAGCGGTAAGATGATGACCGATGCATGGAAGAAGATTGATAACAAGTGGTACCATTTTTCAGGGGACGGCCGCATGGAACTGGGTTGGATACTGGATGATATGTATTACACGGGAACGGATGGCGTCATGAGGACGGGATGGCAGAAGTTAGAGCCTCCGGATGAGGATGACGATAACCGCAACAAGGTGACTCCTGGAATTGACAGCGTGACGGATGATGACGGCAAGTACTGGTTCTATTTCTCCTCCAGCGGCAAGAAGTTCGTGCCTGACAGCTCAGACGGCGATTACACGGCCCGCAAGATAGACGGTACCTATTATTGTTTTGATGAAGTGGGAGCCATGCAGACGGGCTGGAAGAAGGTGCGCTCCACCTCTTCTGATGATACCATTGAGGATTACATGTATTTCGGGGCCGATGGAAAGGCAAGGATTGGATGGTACTCCATTGAACCGCCGGAGGATTTAGAAGGGTATGAAGGCGATGTGGAGTGGTTTTATTTTACCAACAGCGGAAAGCCCAGGGCTGCTGATTCCGAGCGCCTGACCACCAATGACATCGTGAAGCTGAATGGTAAATCCTATCTGTTCAACCACCTTGGCAATCCGGTCTATGGCCTGAAGAAAGTATACCTTGGCTCAGGAGATGACAACTGGACCTCCTTCTACTTTGGCGACAAAGAGAAGAGCTGTGTGCAGAAGGGGAAGATTAAGGTTACGGAGGACGACGGCAACAAGTCTGATTTCTATTTCTCAGACAATGGCCGCGGCTATAATGGCGTAAAGGATAACTACCTATATTATAAAGGAAAGCTTCAGAAAGCCACGGATGGACAGAAGTATGTGTGCTATGAGGTGGATAACAGGAATTACGTGGTCAATTCATCCGGTAAGGTCATGAAGAATGCAAAGGTAAAGAACAGTGATGGTGTTAAGTTTGTTACCAATGCCAGCGGACAGCTGATGTCTGCGGATGAGGATACGGATGTGGATGCTTATGCAACAGAACCCATGGAACCATATTGCACGGAATGATTAATATAATAAGACCAGGAAAGACTTCTGATTATACAGAGGTCTTTTCTTTTGGCTCTTTTATAAAAAGGGTTATAAAAAAATGCATGAATAAAAAATAAAAAAGTACTTGCATTTATAAAAGAAATGTGCTAATATAACAAGGCTGTGGCATGATAGCGTTGAAGCGAGAGGTTGCTGCCCACAAAGTGAGGCAGGTTTTCCGTGGAGCGAATGTCAAGTTAGGAAACTGGCGACAAGTCACTGTACCAATTAAAGAAACTGCAGGATAATCAGCAGAATCAGTGTGGAGTTCTTTTAGGACACACACGGAAACGTGTACAGTCACCGCTTGTCGTACTTGGTTTAAAAGTGCGAAAAGGAGGCGACTTTTTTTATGGCAAGTCAAGTAATGAGAATCACTTTAAAGGCTTATGATCATCAGTTAGTAGATCAGTCTGCCGGCAAAATCATCGAGACTGTAAAGAAGACAGGATCACAGGTGAGCGGACCGGTGCCGTTACCAACCAAGAAAGAGGTAGTAACTATTCTGCGTGCTGTTCATAAGTACAAAGATTCCAGAGAGCAGTTCGAACAGAGGACCCACAAGAGGCTCATCGACATCACTGCTCCGAGCCAGAAGACAGTTGATGCACTGTCCAGACTGGAAATGCCGGCTGGCGTGTACATCGACATCAAGATGAAGACCAAATAAGGTCGGACAATGTTTATATCCTGAAGGGTTTAAATATAGAAGCAACACTGCATTTCCTGTTGAGGAATCAACATACCGCACCTTTTGCCTGTGAAGGCAGGGGGATGACCCAGAAGCGGTTCATAGTGTTCCACGTATATTAAGACTGTTCTAGGATGAATGCGAAAGCATTCCGCTGTAGATCATGAAACAGGAGGTAAGACAATGAAGAAAGCGATTTTAGCAACAAAAGTCGGAATGACCCAGATCTTCAATGAGAATGGTGCGTTAGTTCCGGTAACCGTACTTCAGGCAGGACCTTGTGTGGTAACACAGGTTAAGACAGCTGAGAACGATGGTTACAAAGCAGTACAGGTTGGTTTTGTTGACAAGAGGGAAAAACTGGTCAGCAAGCCGCTGAGGGGCCACTTTGATAAGGCCGGAGTTTCTTATAAGAGATATGTAAGGGAATTCAAGTTTGAGAATGCAGAAGAGTATTCTGTAAAGGATGAGATTAAGGCAGATATCTTCGCTGCAGGCGATAAGATTGATGCAACCGCTATTTCCAAGGGTAAAGGCTTCCAGGGCGCCATCAAGAGATATGGACAGCACAGAGGACCCATGGCTCATGGTTCCAAGTTCCATCGTCATCAGGGTTCCAACGGTTCCGCTACCACACCAGGCCGCGTATTCAAGGGCAAAGGTATGCCAGGCCACATGGGCAGCAAGAAGATTACCGTCCAGAACCTGGAGGTTGTTAAGGTTGATACCGATAATAACCTGATTCTGGTGAAGGGCGCAGTACCAGGACCTAAGAAGAGCCTGGTAACAATCAAAGAAACCGTTAAGGTTGAAAGGTAAGCTTTTATAGGAAAGGAGGAACACACAGATGGCAAACGTATCTGTTTACAATATGGAAGGTAAAGAAGTTGGCACATTAGAACTGAACGATGCCGTGTTCGGTGTAGAAGTTAACGAGCACCTGGTACATCTTGCAGTTGTTGCACAGCTTGCTAATAAGCGTCAGGGAACACAGAAAGCAAAGACACGTTCTGAGGTTTCCGGCGGCGGCAGGAAACCGTGGAGACAGAAAGGAACCGGTCATGCAAGACAGGGTTCAACCAGGTCTCCTCAGTGGAAGGGCGGCGGCGTGGTATTCGCTCCCACACCAAGGGATTACACAATCAGACTGAACAAGAAGGAAAAGAGGGCAGCGCTTAAGTCCGCACTCACAAGCCGTGTTCAGGCTAACAAGTTCATTGTTGTAGATGAGCTGAAGTTTGATGAGATCAAGACCAAGAAGTTCCAGGGCGTAATGGACAGCCTTAAGGTTAACAAGGCGCTGGTTGTGCTGGCTGACAATGACCAGAACACAGTATTATCCGCAAGGAACGTTGCAGACGTTAAGACTGCACAGGTTGACTCCATCAATGTATACGACATTCTGAAGTACAACACAGTAGTGGCAACCAAGGCTGCTGTTGCATCCATCGAGGAGGTGTACGCATAATGGCAGATATTAAGTACTATGACGTCATTTTAAAACCAGTTATTACTGAGAAGAGCATGAACGCCATGACAGACAAGAAGTATACTTTCATGGTTCATGTAGATGCCAATAAATCCATGATTAAAGAAGCTGTTGAGAAGATGTTCCCAGGCACCAAGGTTGAGACTGTGAACACCATGAACTGTGAAGGAAAGGTCAAGAGAAGAGGAACCACCTTCGGCAGGACAGCTGCTTCCAAAAAGGCAATCGTAAAGCTGACAGAAGACAGCAAGGAAATAGAGATTTTCCAGGGGCTGTAAGCACTTAGTGAGGTATCTCACGAACTTAGTGCGAACGCCGTTCCCGAGACTTAGCGAGGTCTTTTCGAACTTAGTCGAGCGGAACCCGTTGCGGTTAAGAATACCTTAACCCAACAAACCATCCACCCGCCGGGCATCCCCGGCCGGAGAACTTATACGGCATCCCATTCACAGGGGACATCCCAGATATCCCGTCCAGAACCGCATGCCGTGAAAAGAAAATGAAAAGGAGTAAAATGTCATGGGAATTAAGAAGTATAATGCTTATACACCTTCCAGAAGACATATGACCGGCTCTGATTTCAAGGAAATCACCAAGACCACCCCAGAAAAGTCTCTGGTAGTTTCCCTGAACAAGAACGCAGGTCGTAACAATCAGGGTAAAATCACTGTCCGTCACAGAGGCGGCGGCAGCAGAAGAAAATACAGGATCATTGATTTCAAGAGAAACAGCAAGGATGGTATCCCGGCAACCGTTATCGGTATCGAGTACGATCCAAACAGAACCGCCAACATTGCACTGATCTGCTACGCAGACGGTACCAAGTCTTATATCCTGGCCCCACAGGGCTTAACTGATGGAATGAAGGTTGTAAGCGGCGATACTGCAGAGGCAAAGCTTGGCAACTGTATGCCGCTGTACCACATCCCGGTTGGTACACAGGTACACAACATTGAGTTATATCCTGGCAAGGGCGGCCAGTTAGTCCGTTCCGCCGGTAATGCAGCACAGCTGATGGCTAAGGAAGGCAAGTATGCCACCTTACGTTTACCTTCAGGTGAAATGAGAATGGTTCCAATCATCTGCCGCGCAACAATCGGTGTTGTTGGCAATGGTGAACACTCCCTGATCAACATTGGTAAAGCTGGTAGAAAGCGCAACATGGGTATCAGACCAACAGTCCGCGGTTCCGTAATGAACCCTAACGACCATCCACACGGTGGTGGTGAAGGTAAGTGTGGTATCGGACGTCCAGGTCCATGCACACCATGGGGCAAGCCTGCTCTGGGTCTGAAGACCAGAAAGAAAAACAAGCAGTCTAACAAGTTGATCGTAAGAAGACGTGATGGCAGAACCATCAAATAGTTAAAGGAGGTTAAGAACACATGGCTCGTTCACTGAAAAAAGGACCATTTGCAGACGCGCATCTGTTAAAGAAAGTAGACGCAATGAATGCAGCAGGACAGAAGCAGGTAATTAAGACCTGGTCCCGCCGTTCTACAATCTTCCCACAGTTTGTTGGTCATACAATTGCAGTTCATGACGGTAGGAAACACGTTCCGGTATATGTAACCGAAGATATGGTAGGACATAAACTGGGCGAATTCGTAGCAACCAGGACCTACAGGGGTCACGGAAAAGACGAGAAGAAATCCGGCGTGAGAAAGTAATTCACGGGTAAATTGAAAGGAGGTTTTACCAATGGCAAAAGGACATAGATCCCAAGTCAAGAGAGAGAGAAATGCCCAGAAGGACACAAGACCAAGCGCAACACTGTCTTACGCTAGAGTGTCTGTCCAGAAGGCTTGTTTCGTATTAGATGCCGTTAGAGGCAAAGATTTAGAAACCGCACTTGGTATTGTAACTTACAATCCCAGATATGCTTCCAGCTTAGTTAAGAAGTTACTGGAATCAGCAGCAGCAAATGCTGAGAACAATAACGGAATGGATAGGTCAAAACTTTACGTAGAGGAATGCTACGCAAACCAGGGCCCAACCATGAAGAGAGTCAGACCGAGAGCTCAGGGACGTGCTTACAGGATCGAGAAGAGAATGAGCCACATCACTGTTGTTCTGAATGAGAGATAGGAGGCAAATATGGGACAGAAAGTTAATCCACACGGCTTAAGGGTCGGTGTTATTAAAGACTGGGATTCCAAGTGGTATGCAGAAGCTGATTTTGCTGACTGCCTGGTTGAAGATTATAATATTAGAAAGTTCCTGAAGAAGAGACTGTTCAGTGCCGGTATTTCCAAAATCGAGATTGAGCGTGCTTCCGACAGGGTGAAGGTCATCATCTATACCGCTAAGCCAGGCGTGGTTATCGGTAAGGGTGGTTCTGAGATTGAGAAGTTAAAGAAAGAAGTCCAGAAGCTGACTGATAAGAAACTGTTTGTAGACATCAAGGAAATCAAGCGTCCGGATAAGGATGCACAGCTGGTTGCAGAGTCCATCGCATCACAGCTTGAGAACCGTGTTTCCTTCCGCCGCGCAATGAAGTCCACCATGGGCAGGACCATGAAGGCTGGCGTTAAGGGCATCAAGACTGCTGTTGCTGGCCGTCTTGGCGGTGCAGATATTGCACGTACCGAGTTCTACAGCGAGGGTACAATCCCGCTTCAGACATTAAGAGCAGATATTGACTATGGTTTCGCAGAAGCAGATACAACCTACGGCAAGCTTGGCGTTAAGGTTTGGATCTACAAGGGCGAAGTACTTCCTACTAAAGGAAACAAGGAAGGGAGCGATAAATAATGTTAATGCCTAAGAGAGTTAAGCGTCGTAAACAGTTCCGTGGATCTATGGCCGGTAAAGCTTTAAGAGGCAATACGATTTCTAACGGTGAGTTCGGTTTAGTCGCTACTGAGCCATGTTGGATTAAGTCAAACCAGATTGAGGCAGCCCGTGTTGCCATGACCCGTTACATTAAGCGTGGTGGTAAAGTCTGGATTAAGATTTTCCCCGATAAACCTGTAACAGCAAAGCCAGCAGAAACCCGTATGGGTTCCGGTAAAGGCGCTCTGGAGTACTGGGTAGCAGTTGTAAAGCCAGGCCGCGTATTATTTGAAATCGCTGGTGTACCAGAGGAAACAGCTAGGGAAGCTCTGCGTCTTGCAATGCACAAGCTGCCATGCAAGTGTAAGATTGCTTCTAAAGCAGATTTAGAAGGCGGTGATAACAGTGAAAACTAATAAGTTTGTAGAAGAATTAAAGAATAAGTCAGCAAACCAGCTGAATGAAGAGTTAGTAGCTGCGAAGAAGGAACTGTTCAATTTAAGATTCCAGAATGCAACCAATCAGTTAGATAACACATCCAGAATCAAGGAAGTACGCAAGAATATTGCCAGGATCCAGACTGTTATCACTGAGAAGGCTAATGCTTAATGAAAGGAGAACTTACCGTGGAAAGAAATTTAAGAAAAACCCGTACCGGTAAAGTGGTTAGCAATAAAATGGACAAAACCATTGTTGTAGCAATCGAGGACCACATTAAACACCCACTGATCGGTAAGATCGTTAAGAAAACCGTTAAGTTAAAAGCTCATGACGAGAAGAATGAATGCGGCATCGGTGATAAAGTTAAAGTAATGGAAACAAGACCACTGTCCAAGGATAAGAGATGGAGACTTGTTGAAGTTATCGAGAAAGCAAGATAATTGAGATGAGGAAGGAGTAACAGGTATGGTTCAGCAGGAAACAAGACTTAGGGTTGCCGACAATACCGGTGCAAAAGAACTTCTCTGCATCCGTGTATTAGGTGGTTCAACCAGAAGATATGCCAATATCGGTGATATCATCGTTGCTTCCGTTAAAGATGCAACACCAGGCGGTGTTGTAAAGAAGGGCGATGTTGTAAAAGCTGTGGTTGTGCGCACGAAAAAAGGCGCCCGTCGTAAAGATGGTTCTTACATCAAGTTTGATGAGAACGCAGCAGTAATTATTAAGGATGACAAGACTCCAAGAGGAACTCGTATCTTTGGGCCTGTAGCAAGAGAATTAAGAGACAAACAGTTCATGAAGATTGTCTCCTTAGCTCCAGAAGTATTATAAGGGGGTGTCCACTGTGCATAAAATCAAAAAAGACGACTTAGTAGTCGTAATCGCAGGTAAAGATAAAGATAAGCAGGGTAAAGTAATCTCTGTTGATACAAAGAAGAATAGGGTTCTGGTTCAGGGCTGCAATATGATTACCAAGCACACAAAGCAGGCTCCTGGCAATCCACAGGGCGGCATCGTGAATCAGGAAGCTCCTATTGATATCTCCAATGTAATGCTGGTAGTTGACGGCAAGGCAACCAGGGTCGGCTTTGAAGTAAAAGACGGCAAGAAGGTTCGCGTGGCAAAGAAGACTGGCAAAGTGATTGATTAATTCAGGAGAGGAGGAAATAAACGTTGGCTAGATTAAAAGAACAGTATCAGAGCGAGATGGTAGACGCACTGATGAAGAAATTTGGATATAAGAACGTTATGCAGGTGCCGAAGCTTGATAAGATTGTTATCAACATGGGCGTAGGCGAAGCAAAAGAAAATGCCAAGGTCCTGGATTCAGCTGTAAGAGATCTGGAAATCATCTCCGGTCAGAAGGCTATTACCACCAAGGCTAAGAAGTCCATCGCTAACTTCAAACTCCGTGAAGGCATGGCAATCGGCTGCAAGGTAACCCTGCGCGGCGAGAGGATGTATGAATTCCTTGACCGTCTGGTAAACCTGGCACTGCCTCGTGTACGTGACTTTAGAGGTGTTAACCCTAACGCATTTGATGGCAGAGGAAACTATGCGCTCGGTATCAAAGAGCAGCTGATTTTCCCTGAGATTGAGTACGACAAAGTTGACAAGGTAAGAGGTATGGATATTATCTTCGTTACCACCGCTAAGACTGACGAAGAAGCTCGTGAACTTTTGACATTATTCAACATGCCGTTTGCAAAATAGTTAGGAGGAAACTTTTCATGGCTAAGACTTCAATGAAGATTAAACAGCAGCGTCCGGCTAAATTCTCTTCCAGAGAGTACAACCGCTGCAGAATCTGCGGCCGCCCACATGCTTATTTAAGAAAATACGGTATCTGCCGTATCTGTTTCCGTGAGTTAGCATACAAGGGTCAGATTCCCGGCGTTAAGAAAGCTAGCTGGTAGGCATTGAGCACTTAGTGAGGTCTTTCACGAGCTTAGTGCGAAAGCCCGTCCCGAGACTTGGCGAGGTTTTTTCGAGCCTAGACGAGTGGACGAAGCAAGAGAATATTTATAGAGAAGGAGGCATTTTAAAATGACAATGAGCGATCCGATTGCAGATATGCTTACAAGAATCCGTAATGCAAACACTGCAAAACATGATACAGTAGACGTACCTTCATCCAAGATGAAATTAGCTATCGCTGATATCCTGGTAAAAGAGGGTTATGTTGCAAAGTACGACATGGTAGAGGACGGCGGTTTCCAGACCATCAGAATCACCCTGAAGTACGGTAAAGATAAAAACGAGAAAATCATTTCCGGTATTAAGAGAATCTCCAAACCAGGCCTGCGTGTATACGCAAACAAGGAAGAGCTTCCCAAAGTACTGGGTGGACTTGGCACCGCAATCATTTCCACCAACCAGGGTGTGATTACGGATAAAGAAGCACGTCAGTTAGGCGTTGGCGGCGAAGTGCTGGCATTTGTATGGTAAGGAAACTTCGATGCTGCTAAGCTCGAAAAGACCTCGCTAAGTACCGCGAAGTGCTTTCACACGTAAGCGCCTAGAGAACAGGCGCCAAGTGTTCAATGCAACTGAAAACAGAAGGAACGCCTAAGTTCCTTCCGAAAATTTAAGTAGGAGGTAAAGGCATGTCACGTATCGGTAGAATGCCAGTTGCGGTTCCGGCAGGTGTTACTGTCACAATCGCAGAAGGAAATAAAGTGACTGTAAAAGGTCCAAAAGGAACATTGGAGAGAGAACTCCCAGTAGAGATGTCCATCGAGCAGAAGGATGGACAGATAATCGTAAGCAGACCAAATGATTTAAAGAGAATGAAATCTTTACATGGCCTGACCAGAACCCTGGTTAACAACATGATCCATGGTGTTACGGAAGGGTATGAGAAGGTCCTGGAAGTAAATGGTGTCGGTTACAGGGCAGCTAAGCAGGGCAAGAAGCTTACTCTGAACCTGGGCTATTCCCATCCGGTGGAGATGGAAGATCCTGAAGGTATCGAGACTGTCTTAGAAGGACAGAACAAGATTACCGTTAAAGGTATCAGTAAAGAAAAAGTTGGCCAATACGCTGCTGAAATCAGAGACAAGAGAAGACCTGAGCCATACAAGGGCAAGGGTATCAAGTATGCTGACGAAGTGATCAGACGTAAAGTTGGTAAGACTGGTAAGAAATAATTAAGGAGAGTGTAAAAATGGTTAACAAACAGTCAAGAAGCGAAGTTCGCGTAAAGAAACACAACAGAATGCGTAACCGTTTTGCTGGCACAGCAGAGAGACCGCGTCTGGCAGTGTTCAGAAGTAATAATCATATGTATGCTCAAATTATCGACGATACGGTTGGTAACACTTTAGTTGCTGCTTCCACAGTTGAGAAAGAAGTTAATGCTGAACTGGAGAAGACAAACGACAAGGCAGCTGCAGCATATGTAGGTACAGTAATCGCAAAGAGGGCCCTTGAAAAAGGTATCAAGGAAGTTGTTTTCGATAGAGGCGGCTTTATATATCAGGGCAAAGTTCAGGTATTAGCAGACGCAGCCCGCGAGGCTGGTCTGGATTTCTAAGAGAGGAGAACAAGCATGAAGCGTACAATTATTGATGCCAGTCAGATGGAACTGAATGATAAGGTAGTGGCAATCAAGAGAGTATCCAAGACTGTTAAAGGTGGACGTACCATGAGATTTTCCGCTCTGGTAGTAGTTGGTGATGGTAACGGCCATGTCGGCGCCGGTTTAGGCAAGGCAGGCGAGGTTCCTGAAGCCATCCGCAAAGGTAAAGAAGCCGCAATTAAGAATCTGGTAGAAATTCCAGTTGATGAGAATAAGAGTATCCCACATGATTTTATTGGTAAATTCGGAAGTGCAGCTGTTCTGTTAAAGAAAGCTCCGGAAGGTACCGGTGTTATCGCAGGAGGTCCTGCGCGTTCCGTACTTGAGATGGCAGGAATTAAGAACATCCGTACAAAGTCCTTAGGTTCCAACAACAAGACGAACGTAGTCCTGGCAACCCTTGCTGGCCTGACTTCACTGAAGACACCAGAAGAATTTGCAAGACTGCGCGGCAAATCTGTGGAAGAAATTGTAGGCTAATAGGAGGAGAAAGACATGGCAGAGAAATTAAAAATCACATTAGTCAAGTCCCCTATCGGTGCTGTTCCAAAGCAGAAGGCAACTGTTGTGGCTCTTGGCCTGAACAAGATGCACAAGACAGTTGAGATGCCAGATAATGGCGCTGTCAGAGGCATGATTGCAAGCGTAAGACATTTAGTAAAAGTTGAAGAAATCTAATCAGATAAAGTAAGGAGGTGCAGTCATGGAATTGTCAAATTTACAGCCTGCTGCAGGTTCAAAGCATAGCGATAATTTTAGAAGAGGCCGTGGCCACGGTTCAGGTAATGGTAAGACCGCTGGTAAGGGCCACAAAGGTCAGAAGGCCCGTTCAGGGGCAACAAGACCTGGCTTTGAAGGCGGACAGATGCCTTTATACAGGCGTATCCCAAAGCGTGGTTTCACCAATATGAATTCTAAGACTATTGTAGGTATTAACGTAAGCGCACTGGAGCGGTTCGACAATGATGCTGAAGTTACAGTTGAGACTTTAATCGAGGCCGGCATTGTTAAGAATCCAAGAGATGGTGTTAAGATCCTTGGAAATGGAGAATTAACCAAAAAGCTGACCGTTAAGGTTAATGCATTCAGTGAAGGTGCAAAATCTAAAATCGAAGCTTTAGGTGGAACCTGCGAGGTGATCTAATGTTTAAAACGATCAGAAATGCATTTAAGGTAAAAGAGCTTCGGGCTAAGATTCTCTATACCTTTATGATGCTGGTAGTCATCCGTTTTGGATGCCAGCTTCCGATTCCGGGAATACAGACAACATTCTTTGCGGATTGGTTCGCGAAACAGACAACGGATGTGTTTGGCTTCTTTAATGCCATGACAGGTGGTTCATTTTCATCCATGTCCATCTTTGCACTGAGCATTACGCCATACATCACATCTTCAATCATCATCCAGCTGCTTACCATAGCCATTCCTAAACTGGAAGAGCTGCAGAAGGACGGTGAGGACGGAAGAAAAAAGATTCAGGAATACACCCGATACACCACGGTGGCCCTGGCGCTGATTGAATCAAGCGCCATGGCTATCGGCTTCGGCCGGCAGGGACTTCTCCTTGATTACAATGCCTGGAACATCATCATCGCCATCGTCACCATGACAACGGGCAGTGCCCTCTTGATGTGGATTGGTGAGCAGATTACTGAAAAGGGCGTTGGAAACGGTATCTCAATCGTACTGTTATTCAACATCCTCTCCAGCGTGCCCAATGACGTAAGAAGCCTTTATTACCGCTTTATCTTTGGACAGACCGTACTCAGGGCAGCGATTGCCATTGTACTGATTGCCCTTGTGATCCTGGCCATGGTTGTCTTTGTCATTGTGTTAAATGATGCAGAGCGGAGAATCCCGGTCCAGTACTCCAAGAAAATGGTTGGCCGTAAGATGGTTGGCGGACAGGCTTCCAACATCCCGCTGAAGATTAATACGGCGGGTGTCATGCCGGTAATCTTTGCATCTTCCATCATGTCATTCCCAGTTGTGATTGCCCAGTTCTTTACGGTGGATTACAGCTCAATCGGAGGCAAGATCCTGATGGTGCTCAATTCCGGCTCATGGTGCAGACCTGACGCTCCTGAGTATTCCATCGGTCTGGTGATTTATATTGCATTGCTGATTATGTTTGCTTACTTCTATACGTCCATTACCTTTAATCCGTTGGAAGTGGCTAATAACATGAAAAAGCAGGGAGGCTTCATACCGGGTATCCGTCCTGGCAAGCCAACCAGCGATTATTTAAATAAGATTTTGAATTATATTGTTTTCATTGGTGCATGCGGCCTGATTGTGATTGCGATTGTCCCGATCCTTGCGTCTGGTTTACTCAATGTGAGCCATATCTCATTTTCCGGAACATCCTTAATCATCATCGTGGGCGTTGTGCTTGAGACAATCAAAGCAGTAGAATCTCAGATGCTTGTGCGTTATTATAAGGGATTTTTGAACGATTAACAACCACAGTTGAATTAATCAATCTGCCTTTGTGGTATTCCACAAGGGCGGATTGATTGCGTTATAAGAAACTTAAAGGTTTTGGAGGAGGATCGGTCTATGAAAATCATCATGTTAGGCGCTCCGGGTGCAGGTAAAGGCACCCAGGCAAAAAAGATTGCAGCAAAGTATCAGATACCCCATATTTCCACCGGAGATATTTTCCGTGCAAACATTAAGAATGGAACGGAACTGGGTATGAAAGCAAAAGCATTTATGGATGCAGGCGGACTTGTACCGGATGAGATAACCATCGGCATGCTGCTTGACCGCATCCATGAAGCTGACTGTCAGGACGGATATGTACTGGATGGGTTCCCAAGGACCATTCCACAGGCAGAGAGCCTTACAACGGCCCTGGGCCAGATGGGGGAGTCCATTGACTACGCCATCAATGTGGATGTGCCGGATGAGGACATAATCAACCGTATGGCAGGACGCCGCGCATGCCTGGCATGCGGCGCGACCTATCATATTGTATATAACCCTCCAAAAAAGGAAGGCATCTGTGATGTATGCGGCCAGGAGCTGGTACTCAGGGATGATGACAAGCCGGAGACAGTTAAGAAGCGCCTTGATGTATATCATGACCAGACCCAGCCTCTTATCGAGTATTACCAGAAAGCAGGCGTTTTGGCTGAAGTAGACGGAACCATGGATATGGAAGATGTGTTCCAGGCCATTGCTAAGATTTTAGGAGCATAAAGAATGGTAACAATTAAATCAGAACGGGAAATTGAGTTAATGCGGGAAGCCGGGAAGATCCTTGCCAGCGTCCATGAGGAACTGGGCAAGGCAGTAAAGCCGGGCGTATCCACCAAAGAAATTGACCGAATCTGCGAAGAGATGATCAGGAGCCATGGATGTATTCCTTCCTTTTTAAACTATCAGGGTTATCCGGCTTCTGTGTGCATCTCCATCAATGACGAAGTAGTGCATGGAATACCGGATAAGCACAGATACCTGGAAGAGGGTGACATCGTCAGCCTGGACACAGGTGTCATATGGAAGGGTTACCAGTCTGATGCAGCCAGGACCCATATGATTGGGGAAGTGGATGCCCAGGCCAGGAAACTGGTAGAGGTGACGGAGCAGAGCTTTTTTGAAGGAATAAAGTATGCAAAAGCTGGCAATCATCTCAATGATATATCCAAAGCCATCCAGGAATATGCGGAAAGCTTTGGCTTCGGTGTGGTCCGTGACCTGGTGGGACACGGAATCGGGACAGAGATGCACGAAGCACCGGAAATCCCGAATTTTTCCCAGCGGCGCAAAGGCATAAAGCTGGCACCGGGAATGACACTTGCAATTGAACCTATGATTACTGCAGGTCGCTATGATGTAGCGTGGATGGATGACGGATGGACCGTTGTGACAGAGGACGGCTCACTGGCATCCCATTACGAGAATACCATCCTGATTACGGATGGAGAGCCTGAGATTTTATCGCTGTAGCAGAGGTGACCCTATGGTAGAGTTTAAAGAAGCCGGCCTGGTAAAAAGTTTGGCAGGTCACGACAAAGATGAACTGTATATCATAATCAGTGTCCAAGGGGAATATGTTAATCTGTCGGACGGCAGGAAACATCCCCTTAGTAAACAGAAACGCAAGAACAGGAAACACTTGCAGCTCACAAGTGAGTACGATGAAACCTTGAGGAAAAAGCTTACAGAAGGCGGGACGGTGAGCGACGGGGAAATAGCATCCTTTATCCGCACCCACAAGCAGTAGGAGGTAAAAAGAGAATGTCAAAAGCAGATGTAATTGAAATTGAAGGAACTGTAATCGAGAAATTACCAAACGCCATGTTCCAGGTCCAACTGGAAAACGGCCACCAGGTACTGGCACATATCAGCGGAAAGCTTCGTATGAACTATATCCGTATCCTGCCAGGCGACAAAGTTACCATTGAGTTATCCCCATATGATCTGTCCAAGGGAAGGATCATCTGGAGAGATAAATAAAGGCGGCAAGCCGCCACTACCCAAACGGAGCCGAAGGCGGAGTTCGGGTTTCCCGTTGGCACAGTGATACAGTGCACCAGCTTTCGGGAAAAACAAAAAAACATAGATAAAAAGTGCTTGCATTTATCCTGAATTTTTGGTATAATGCTTGAGCAACTTTGTTGGTCTATAGAAAGGAGAATTACTGTGAAGGTTAGATCATCCGTAAAGCCGATCTGCGAAAAGTGCAAGATCATAAAGAGAAAAGGCAGTATCAGAGTAATTTGTGAAAATCCAAAGCATAAACAGAGACAAGGTTAATTAAAATTAGGAGGTGTAATACACACATGGCTCGTATTTCAGGTGTTGACTTACCAAGAGAAAAACGTGTTGAGATCGGTCTCACTTACATCTACGGAATCGGTAGAACAAGTTCCAACCGTATCTTAACAGAAGCTGGCGTGAACCCAGATACTCGTGTTAAGGATTTAACCGATGATGAGGTGAAGAAGCTGGCAACCATCATTGCTGAAACCCAGACTGTTGAAGGTGATCTCCGCAGGGAAATCGCTATGAACATCAAGAGGCTTCAGGAAATCGGATGCTACAGAGGAATCCGTCACAGGAAGAGCCTTCCGGTCCGCGGGCAGAAGACAAAGACCAATGCAAGAACCTGCAAGGGACCAAGGAAGACAGTAGCAAACAAGAAAAAGTAATTTAGCAACACGGTAACAGAATTCGATTTGCATGTTTTAAAAACAGGAAGAGCGAATTCAAGAAAATGAGAAAGTAGGTTAGTTTAAAATGGCTAAAAAAGTGTCCACGACTAAAAAAGTTACAAAAAAGCGTGTGAAGAAAAACGTTGAACGCGGACAGGCACATATCCAGTCATCTTTTAATAACACAATTGTTACATTAACTGATGCGCAGGGTAACGCCTTATCATGGGCAAGTGCCGGTGGTCTGGGATTTAGAGGTTCAAGGAAATCTACTCCTTATGCAGCTCAGATGGCAGCAGAAACTGCTACGAAGGCAGCTCTTGTACATGGCTTAAAGTCAGTAGACGTTATGGTTAAAGGTCCTGGTTCAGGACGTGAAGCTGCAATCCGTGCCCTTCAGGCATGTGGCTTGGAAGTGACCAGCATTAAGGATGTAACACCGGTACCACATAACGGATGCCGTCCGCCAAAACGTAGAAGAGTCTGATGAACTTAATTAGGAGGTAATTAAAGTGGCAGTAGATAGAGTTCCTGTTCTTAAAAGATGTAGATCCCTTGGACTGGATCCGGTCTATTTAGGAATTGATAAAAAGTCAAACAGAGAATCAAGAAGAACAAATAAGAAGTTAAGTGAGTACGGCATGCAGCTGAGAGAAAAGCAGAAAGCCAAATTCATTTACGGTGTGTTAGAGAAACCTTTCCGTAACTACTATGCAAAGGCTTCCAAGATGAACGGTATGGTTGGTACCAACCTTATGATCCTTCTGGAGTGCAGACTGGATAACGTACTGTTCCGCATGGGCCTTGGACGTACACGTAAGGAAACCAGGCAGATTGTTGACCACAAGCACATCCTGGTTAATGGCAAGCCAGTTAATATCCCGTCCTACCAGGTTAAGGCCGGCGATGTTATCGAGGTAAGGGAGAAGTATAAATCTGCTCAGAGATACAAAGACATCCTGGAAGTAACCGGTGGACGTCTGACTCCAGCATGGCTGGAAGTAGATCAGGAAAACCTGCGCGGCACTGTTAAGGAAATGCCGACCAGAGACGAAATTGATGTTCCAGTAAACGAAATGCTTATCGTCGAGTTGTATTCCAAATAATCCTGCCATTCTCTATAGATTGTACAAGGCATGCCTGTTCCTCACCGGACAGGCGTGCTTTGCAGGACATGGACCCCGGACTTTCTTTGGTTTGGGTATGTTCTGCTGTGTGCAGGTTTTATATCCCTCGAGATTTGATAGAAACCCAAAAAGGAGGGGCTATTAGTGTTCGATTTTGAAAAACCAAACATTGAAATCGCAGAGATTTCAGAAGACAAGAGATACGGCAAGTTTGTAGTTGAACCACTTGAGAGAGGTTACGGCACTACGCTGGGCAATTCCTTAAGAAGAATCATGCTTTCTTCTTTACCCGGAGCCGCAGTGAGTCAGGTAAAAATCGATGGCGTTTTGCATGAGTTCAGTTCCATTCCTGGAGTAAAGGAAGACGTAACTGAGATTATTATGAACATCAAAAGCTTAGCGATCAAGAACAACAGCGATACCGATGAACCAAAAGTTGCATACATTGAATTTGAGGGCGAAGGTGTAATTACTGCAGCAGATATCCAGGCAGATGCTGATATTGAAATCATGAACCCTGACCAGGTCATCGCAACCTTAAGCGGCGGCACGGACAGCAAGTTCTACATGGAGCTTACCATTACAAAGGGCCGTGGATATATCAGCGCTGACAAGAATAAGAACGACGATTTACCAATCGGCGTCATTGCAGTGGATTCCATCTATACACCGGTGGAGCGTGTCAATATGGCTGTTACCAACACCCGTGTGGGACAGCAGACTGACTTTGATAAACTTACACTTGAGATATATACCAATGGCACCCTGGCTCCCGATGAGGCAGTCAGCCTGGCAGCCAAGGTACTCAGCGAGCATCTGAACCTGTTCATTGACCTTTCCGAGAATGCCAAGACCGCAGAGATCATGGTAGAGAAGGAAGACAATGAGAAGGAAAAAGTGCTTGAGATGAATATTGACGAACTGGAGCTTTCCGTCCGTTCATATAACTGCCTGAAGAGGGCCGGAATCAACACCGTGGAGGAACTGTGCAACAGAACTTCCGAGGATATGATGAAAGTCCGTAACCTGGGCCGCAAGTCCTTAGAGGAAGTGCTGGCTAAGCTGAAAGAGTTAGGCTTACAGTTGAATCCAAGTGATGATAACTAAGCACCAATAAAGTGATAGTTACATGTTAACACCCGGCCAGTAAGACCAAAGATGCGTGGCTGAGTAACCAATAAATGTTAAGTGGGCTTAAATGCCTGAACCAGTAAGTCCAATGAAGCATGGTGAAGGTGTTCCACTGATGGAGGAAAATTACAATGGCAGGATATAGAAAATTAGGAAGAACTTCCGACCAGAGAAAGGCTTTAATCAGAAGCCAGGTAACCGCACTGTTATATCACGGACATATCAGGACAACTGAGACCAGGGCTAAAGAAATCCGCAAGGTTGCAGAAGGCCTGATTGCAATGGCTGTGAAGGAAAAAGACAACTTTGAGACCGTTAAGGTTACTGCCAAGGTTGCCCGCAAGGACAAAGACGGCAAGAGGGTAAAGGAAGTTGTTGACGGCAAGAAAGTTACCGTATACGACGAAGTTGAGAAGGAAATCAAGAAGGATCTGCCTTCCAGGCTGCATGCAAGAAGACAGATGTTAAAGGTTCTCTACGGAGTGACCGAGGTTCCTTCCACACCAGCCGGCAAAAAGAAGAACACCAAGTCCGTTGACCTGGTAGCAAAGCTTTTTGACGAAGTTGCCCCTAAGTATACAGGACGCAACGGTGGTTACACCAGAATCATTAAGGTTGGCCCTCGTAAGGGTGATGCCGCAATGGAAGTTCTGATTGAATTAGTATAATGATGTGATTCAGATGACTGCAGATACGCATAGGTGTGTCTGCAGTTTTTTTCGTTCCATGATTTTGTGTCAAAAACATCCCCCGGCCATAAAATTGACAGAACTTCGATAGAATAGAGAAAATATCGCAAGATAATCGTAAGTTGACGTAAAACTGCCTTCTGGGCTATAATGGAACCAGAAAAAGAATATTCAGGGGGATACCTGTTTTTGAGGAGGTTGAGATTTCATGAAAAACATGAAACGGTTATTATGTATGGCATTGGCTGCCGGTACACTGATGACAGCAATGCCCATGCAGTCTTTGGCTGCCAGCGACTATAAATATATCACCAACATTTCTTTGAAGGTGAGTATTGATTTGGATTCCGGGGATGAGATTAACAGCGGGGACAGTCTTGGTACCAGTTCAAGCGACAGCGGGAGCAAGGTTTATACATCTTCCAGTAAGTATGAGGTAGAGTCGGCCGAATGGTCCAATGACAGGGAGGTCGGTATTGGGGATACGCCCAAGATAACGGTTTATCTGGATCCCAACACATCCAGCAGCAGCGCTTATGAGTACCGGTTCCGCAGCAGTTACAGCGCCAGCAGCGTAAGCGTAAGCGGAGGTATTTTCGTATCAGCATCCAGGTCAGGGGACCAGCTGAAGGTGGTCCTTAAGGCAACCGGTATCAAAGGAACCTATGACCCGCCTGAGGATGCCGAGTGGGGCAGCAGCAGGGGCAGGGCCAGATGGGAAGAAGCAGAGAACACATCCGGATACTATGATGTGTATCTGTACAGAGGGTCTTCCGTGGTGAAGAAACTGGAAGACTACAAGGGAACCTCCTATAATTTCTACCCATATATGACCAAGGAAGGCGATTATTCCTTTAAGGTAAGGACTGTTCCCCATACGGATGAGGAGAAAAAGTACGGCAAGAAGAGCGAATGGACAGAGGCCGGGGATTTATATATTGCCGATGACGAGGTTTCGGACGGCAGCGGCCAGGATAATGGAGGCAGTACCCCCAGCGGCGGCAATACGGATGTCGGCTGGCGCAAGGAAGGCGATTCCTGGTACTTCCGGTATCCGGACGGCAACATGCAGAAGAACGGCTGGCTGAAGTGGAATGACAAGTGGTATCTGTTTGACAGCACAGGCAGGATGCTGACCGGCTGGCAGCAGACCGGCGGACAGTGGTATTACCTGGGCGAAAGCGGGGACATGAAGAAGGGCTGGATAAAGAGCGGCAACATCTGGTATTACCTGAATCCCAATGACGGCGGACCGGAAGGCGCCATGGTCAAGAGCAGCTGGCTTACCATTAACGGCAAGACCTATTTCCTGAATGAAAGCGGCGCAATGGTAGAAGGATGGTATAAGGTAGAGAACAACTACTATTATTTCTATCCGGGAGACGGTTCCAAGGCCGTGTCCACATCCATTGACGGTTTCCATCTGGATGCCAACGGAGTATGGCAGCACTGATGGGATATATATGAATGATTGGATATATGAAGTTTGTGGGAACGATGTGAGGAAAAGTTGGGTGGCGGCATTTTTCATAGAAGATATCAAGAAGGATGGCTGAAAGGAGATACTATGAAAAAAAGCAGGTATTTAGTGACTGCTGCTGCAGCATTATGGATGGCAATTGGCCTGGGCATGACAGCCCAGGCTAAATCCACATATATGCTGGAGATAGCCAATCAATATGACAGCGAAGGGACCAGCAGGGATGATAATGACAGGAATAAGGTGCATCCCCTGGAACCGGATGTGTATGTGGAGGATGCTTCCTCGGATACCATTGAGATGCTGTCCGCAGTAACCTGGTCCAAAAGCCCTGAGGACTGGACTGCGGGCAGTGAAGTAACAGGCACCGTATATCTTGGAAGCAGTACCGGACTTAACAAGGGCAGCCTGGGGATTAAGGTGGCTGACGGCCGCAACGATGCGGAAATCACCTCTGTGAAGAAGTATACGGGCAGTAAGTATGAGACAGACCAGGATTATGTCTATACAGTCAGATTCACCTACCAGGTGGCAGCCATGCTTGGGAGCACCACGTGGGCTGGCTGGGACAGCGCCAATCCGTCGGTTGCATCCTGGAACAGTGTGAAGTCTGCCAATACCTACCGGGTGGTGCTCTATGATGACCAGGGTTCGGTGGTCAGCCAGATTGTGGAAGGGGCCACCTCCTATGACTTCTCACCGTTCATGACTAAGACCGGGGTACAGTACTACTTCGAGGTAACCGCAATTGCCCGTAATGGGAACCAGCGGGATTATCTGGAAGACGGCGCGCCGGTAAGTTCCTTAAGCTCCCAGGCCGCGGACCCGGGCATCACGGATGGCACCTGGGGGGATTACCAGCAGGGACGGCGTTTCACCTATAAGGACGGAACAGTGGCTGCCGGCAAATGGGAACGCATCAAGGGCAAATGGTATTATTTTAATACGGATGGGTATGCGGTGACCGGCTGGAATGAGATTGACGGCAAATGGTACTATATGTATGAGGACGGCTCAATGGCGGCAGGTACGGCTACGCCGGATGGGTTCGCGGTTGGAAGCGACGGGGTCTGGACGGAGTAAGGGGCAGGGAAGTATTCATCTGCGATGGATTGGGATTAAGATATGCCAATTGCCGGCCAGGCCGTATGAATGGAATTGAAGGACAGTAAAATAAAAATGAGTCCCTGGAGAACAGTTGTTTTTTAGGAACTCATTTTTTCATGTTTTCTTTCTGAAAAAGTATCCGGACATATTGATTTATCCGTCTTCATTACATATTTTATCTATACTACATATAAGAAAATCAAATAGACACCCGGATATCAATCGTGTATACTGAGAGTAAATGTAGTTAGTGCCGCCCGGCACTATGTTTCTGACAGTCTTGTATGGGAGCAGGGGGATGAAATGAAAAAAAGGGGATATTTGGCTGCGGCATTCATTTTATTGGCCGCAGTATTTGGCTTGTCTGGCTGTGGGGACAGGGAGAATGGCGGACTGGATCCCAAGTCACCTGCGGTCGTCACGGTATGGCATGCATATAATGCAGTGGCAAAGGCACAGTTTGATGAACTGGTCATGGAGTTTAATGAGACGGTTGGAATGGAGCAGGGGATTGTTGTGGATGCGGTGGGGTATGGTTCCAGTGAAGAGCTGGAGGACGTGCTTTATGCTTCTGCCAACCAGGTAATCGGTTCGGAACCATTGCCGGATATATTTGCTTCTTATCCGGATAATGCGTACCGGCTGGACAAAATCGCCCCTTTGGTCAACATGGATGATTATTTTACAGAGGATGAACTGAAGGATTACCGGCCGGAATTCCTGGAGGAGGGGATATGGGATGACGCGTCCTGTAAAATGATACCTGTATCAAAGTCCACGGAACTCTTATATCTGAATAAGACGGATTGGGAAAAGTTTTCCAGGGAGACAGGGGCATCGGATGATCTGCTTTACACCTGGGAAGGCCTGATAGAGGCTGCGGGTATGTATTATGAGTGGTCGGGAGGAAACCCCTTCCTGGGGATGAATTCATATAATGATTATGTCATCCTGACAGCTGCCCAGATGGGTACGCAGGTATACCGGGAAGTGGATGGAAACATGGAGTTCTGCTATCCTGAGGAGATTGCCAGAAAGGCCTGGGATGCCTATTATGTCCCGCATATACTCGGATGGTTTGAGAGCAGGGTATATAATCAGGATGGGATTAAAAGCGGCAGGCTGATGGCCTACATCGGTTCCTCGGCAGGCGCCGGGTTCTTTCCCAGGGAAGTGATAGAGGATGAGGATAAATCATATCCCATTGAATGTGCAAGTTTTCCCTACCCCACATTCCGGGGCGAAACTTCCTATATGACCCAGCGGGGCGCCAATATGGCTGTATTTGAATCAGACCATGTGCATGAATATGCCTCGGCCCAGTTCCTTAAGTGGTTTACACAGCCCGAGCAGAATATCCGGTTTGCGGTATCCACAGGGTATCTTCCCGTAAAGACGGCTGCCCTGGAATCAGTAGACGGGCTTTTAAAACAGACGGGTGATGCTGAAAATGCAGAAATGGTGGAACACAGTATAGAAACAGAGCTGAAAGCCATGAGGGAACAGGAATTCTACATCAAGAAGCCCTTTGAGGGTTCCTATGATATGAACCAGATATTCACCTCATCCCTGGAGAATAAGACTGCCCTGGACCTCCATGAACTGAACCGCCGGGTGGAAGAAGGCGGGAGCCGTGAAAAAGTGGAGGCAGGGCTTTTGGGAGAGGAGAACTTTAAAGCGTGGTATGGAAGCCTCATGAGAGAAATGGCTGGTAGAACGGATGGGTAAAAAAAATGTAAGCGGTTCAATTGCATTTAAACTGGCTGTGGTGTTTATTTTCTTTGCGGTTTTCCAGAGTATCCTCCTGGCGTCCCTGATGGTATCGGGAGGTGTCCTAAAGCAGGCCAAGGCGAACCAATACAGTATTTTTTCCGAAAAGGTCAATGGACGCAGTGATAACCTGGAAAATCAGATGAAGAATATCTGGACGAATCTGGATTATGATATGGAGCAGATCAGCCGGTATTTTGAAACAATGGAACAGGACGGTTCTCCTGAAAATTCGGATGCGATACTGGAAGAGCTGGCCCCCCTGGTTATGGACACCTTATTCCGGGCAAAGACAACAGGGGCATTCCTGGTGATGCCTGGTCAGGGGACGGAAGGGGACGGCGCGCTGCCTGCATTATATTTCCGCAATAATAATCCGGACCGGAACAGCAGGGAGAATTCCAATCTCTACATGCTGGTGGGGCCTTGGAATGTGGCGGAAAAGATGGAGATTGCCACCACCGCCAACTGGAGTTTCCGCCTGAATATGAATGGGTCCAACCGGGATTTTGTGTATAAGCCCTATGAGGCTGCCCTGGATCATGGAAAATCACGGTGGCTTGGGTATTGGAGCAGCCCCTTCCAGGTGAATCCACAGGATGAGGATGTGATTACCTACTCCACACCGCTGTTTGGGGCGGACGGAAAGGTGAAGGCCATATTCGGGGTGGAGATATCCGTGAATTACCTGTACCGCTTCCTTCCGGTTTCCGACCTGCAGACATCGGATTCTTACGGATATATCATAGGAATCAGGGATGGGTCAGGAGAGATAAGGGCAGCTGTCACCCATGGCGCCATGCAGAGGCGGATGCTTCAGGAAGGGATGCCCCTGGACCTGGTGGAGGTGGATCAGGGGAATTCCATTTACAGGCTTTTGAACCATAAAAGCAGCGAGGATGTATATGCCTGCCTGAATCCCATGGGCATGTACTACCACAACACTCCCTTTGAGGGGGAGGAGTGGTTCCTCATAGGGTTAATGGAAGGTCCGGAACTTCACCAGTTCCCTGAGAAGATAGGAAGGATCCTCAGCTATTCATTTCTGTCATCACTGATAATCGGATTCATCACAGCCATCATAACCAGCCAGTGGTTTACGCGCCATGCCAAACTAATTGAACTGGCAGGACTTCCGGTGGGGGCTTTTGAGATGCGGGCCCATTCCAAACGGGTCTACATGACCAGCCAGGTTCCGCGGCTTTTAAACCTTACCAGGGAACAGGAAAGAAGGTTCAGCAGGGATAAGGACCTGATGTGCGCGTTCTTAAAGGAACTTGAAGCTTCTGAGTCCGGTGAGGAGGGCGTCTACAGGATGTATGACATGGGGGAGGTCCGCTGGATTAAAATTGCCCAGAAAACATCAGGCAGCCCAATCCGGTGCGTGGTTGAGGATGTGACGGATGAAATCCTCCAGACAAAGGCCCTGAGGAAGGAACGTGACTGGGATGGGCTTACCGGTGTTAAGAACAGGATGGCTTTTGGCGAGACCATGGAGCGGATGGGAGCACATCGGGAGGAGTACCAGTCGGTTACGCTCATCATGTGCGACCTCAATGACCTGAAAGGAGTCAATGACGCATTCGGTCATGACAAGGGGGATGAGTATATCTGCGCAGCCGCAGAATGCATCAGGAAGGCATTTCCCGATGGGCATGTATTCCGTATCGGCGGGGATGAATTTGCCGTTATGCTGACCGATGTATGGCCGGATAAGGCCAGGGAAGGAATAAAGGTCCTGGCGGAGGGGATGGAGGCGTACAGTGACGGCTGCTGCTTTGATGCGTCCGTTGCGGTGGGGATTGCATTTTATGATCCGGATATGGATGCCGGACTGGATAATACATTGTCCAGGGCGGATGCCGATATGTATGCCAATAAAAGGAAGATGAAGCGGTAATAAGATAAAAGGCGGGAATAAGGAAGATAGTATTTTCCCTGTTCCCGCCTTTGTTTTTTTGCATTGCTGTTTATGGGGGCTCATACGCCCTTCATCCGCTTCACACCACGCTCTGGTTGTTCTGCAATGCCGCTGCGTGGTAATGTTCAATGGCCAGTTCGATGAAGGCTTTGCCGGCCTTTGTAAGGTAATGGCCTTTCTTATAGGTTGCGCACAGCTCCCAGAAGGGCCGGGAGGGAAGGTAGAAATAGGCCACGTCCTGCTGCTCCTTGGCATAGTTATGGGTAATCAGGGAGCAGGCCATCCGGTTCTTAACCATGTTGCACAGGGTCAGGTTGCTGGACGTCTCGAAAAGGATGCGGGGCATGAATCCGGCTTCCTCAAAGAGGGGGTCGATGACGGTGCGCAGGGTGGAATTTTTAAACATGAGCACGAACTGCTGGTCCTTAAAATCCCTCAGGTCCGCGGTGGCAAAGGGCTGGCCCGGCGGATTGGCATGCTTTGCCAGGGGATGGGAGCGGGGCACGGCCAGAAGGATATTCTCATAGTAGATATGGACGTATTCATCATTGGTCTTGTCCTTCTCGCTGAGCGTGACAAAGCCCAGGTCCAGATATCCCTTGGAGATCATGGACTGCTGTGTCTTGACGCCGATTTCCTGAGGCTCTATGGTGATGTGGGGGAACTGCTGGTAAAACTTCGGGTAAATGCTCATAAGCATGCTGATGCCGCGCTCAGGCGTCAGGCCCACGGACAGGCGCCCCACCTTGTTGTCCGCCATGTCATTCAGTATGTCGTAGGCTTCCTGCTTCAGCATAAGGATCTGGCGCGCATACTTCACATAGACCTTCCCTGCCTCCGTAAGCCTCAGGTCATTCTTGCTGCGGTGGAACAGCTGGATGCCCAGTTCGCTTTCCAGCTTTAGCAGCTGCTGGTTCAGGCCGGACTGGGAGATGTAAAGGCGTTCCGCTGCCCGTGTTATACTGTTCTCGTCTGCTATCTTCACGATGTATTCCAATTGTTTTAAGTCCATATGCCCTCCGTGATTCCTCCAATCGCATATGACTAAGTTTTACTTAGTGTTAAAATCGAAACTAGTAATTTGACTTAGTCCTATATATTTTATACAATAAAGATGTAAAAAACACAAGGACAAATTACAAAATGACGGTTAAGTTCTTGTTAAGCACCAAACGTATTTTAAAATAACACATATATTTTTTGCTGGGAGGTAAAGAGAATGTCACCAACAATTACTAAAATGGAAGTGTGGCCGGTAGCTGGTCAGGATTGTATGGAGCTGAACCTCAGCGGGGCCCATGCGCCGTATTTTACCAGGAACGTGGTTATCCTGTATGCGGATAACGGTGAGACAGGTGTGGGTGAGGTCCCGGGAGGACAGAAAATCACAAAGGCACTGGAAGAGTGTATCCCCCTTGTGGTGGGCACCAAGGTAGCAGAGTATAAGAGCACGCTGCTGAAAGTGAAGAAGCACCTGGATGCAAGAGGGGAAGAGGATGTGAGGGGAAACCAGACCTTTGACCTGCGTACCGGAGTCCATGTACTGACTGCGATTGAGGCTCCAAGCCTGGATCTTCTGGGCAAGCACCTGGGCGTTCCCGTGTGTGAGCTTTTAGGGGAAGGACAGCAGAGGGATAAGGTGCGTATGCTGGGCTATCTCTTCTTTGTGGGGGACAGGAATAAAACAGACCTTCCCTATGTGTCTGAACCGGATGCGGACTGCGAGTGGTACAGAATCCGCCATGAGGAAGCCCTTACGGCTGATAAGATTGTTGCATTTGCAAAGGCCACAAAGGAAAAGTACGGATTTGAGGATTTTAAATTAAAAGGCGGTGTCCTTGCCGGCAATGAGGAGATGGATGTAATCCGGGCACTGAAAAAGGAATTCCCCAATGCCAGGATTGACCTGGATCCCAACGGAGGCTGGCTCCTTGAGCAGGCAGTGGAATACGTAAAGGGAATGCAGGGCATCCTTACTTACTGCGAGGACCCATGCGGGGCAGAGGGCGTGTACTCGGGGCGTGAAATCATGAGCGAGTTCCGCCGCCGTACCGGTTTCCCCACAGCTACCAACATGATTGCAACGGACTGGAGGGAGGTTGGACATTCCCTGGAGTCACAGGCAGTGGACATCATCCTGGCAGATCCCCACTTCTGGACCATGGCCGGTTCCGTAAGGGTTGGACAGCTGTGTCATGACTTCGGTTATACCTGGGGTTCACATTCCAACAACCACTTTGACATCTCCCTGGCCATGTTCACACAGGTGGGTGCAGCCGTACCGGGTGAGTACAATGCACTGGATACCCACTGGATCTGGCAGGAAGGCCTTGAGCGCCTGACCAAGGAACCGCTTCAGATCGTGGATGGCTGTGTGGCTGTTCCTAAGAAGCCGGGACTTGGGGTAGAGGTTGACATAGACCAGGTTAAGAATGCAAACCAGATATACCTTGAGAACTGCCTGGGGGCCAGAAACGATGCCATGGGCATGCAGTACCTAATCCCGGGATGGAAGTTTGATCCAAAGCGCCCCTGTCTGGTAAGATAACGGAAGGGACCTGAAGAATATATAAAAAAGGAGAATGAGTAATGAAGAGAAGAGTATTGTGTATGTTATTGGTGTTGGCAATGGCGGTTACCTGCCTGGCAGGATGTAACAGAAAGAAATCCGTACGTGTGGTCATCGGTTCCTCATCCACCAGCGGGGACAGTTATCTGATAGCTGATACAGTGACACGTTATCTGGCAGAAGAGATGGGCTGGGATGCAAAGGTTGACCCGGTGGGCGCAGCAGAAATGTTTGAAATCCTCCGTACGGATAAGGGTAAGGGAGATACCATCGCTATCTTCCATGATATGACATATCTGGGTGTTGTTTTCGGTACATATGGTGAGGAATACGCCCTTGAGAATATGACGGTGGGACCAAGGGTGGCCCAGAACCCTGGCTGCTGCTTTGCTGCAAAGGCAGATGCCCCATACAACACGCTGGTAGAGGCTGCTGAATATTTAAAGGCGAATCCGGACGCTGAAATCCGCGTGGCCTGTGAGAATGGTTCCGTATCAACCCTGTGCTACCTGGCATACTATAACTGGGTGCTGGACAACTACGGACAGGAAGTTGCCGACCAGCTCCGTGTAATCGCTGCAGGCGTTACCTCTGAGAAACGCCAGATGTTATGGGACGGCAATGTGGATATCATCTTTGATGATTACTATGGCATCCAACAGTATGTGGGCGTGGATGACAAGCAGCTGGCCATGAAGTGCGTGGGCCTTCTGGATGAGATTGAGGGCGCTGAAAATGCTCCTACCTATGCGGAACAGGGAATTACATTTAATGGCGAACCATTTGCACTGTCCAAGGATTTCCTTGTATATTACCCAAAGGATATTGACGCTGATTTTGCAAAGGCAGTGGATACGGCAGCTGCTAAAGTATGTGAAAACGAGAGTTTCAAGTCTGATATGGCTAAGCTGAATTACAGGGGCGCATACCTGGATTCCGCAGCTGCAAAAGACTTTATCTACAACAAGAGGACAGAGATGACACAGCTGATTGAAGCGTGTCCTGATTTCGACTACCTGACCCAGTAATAGATCCGCAAAGCAAGTAAGGCCGGGCTGGACACAGCCCGGTTTCAATTAAGGAGGGAAAGCTTGTGAAGCTTAAGATTATAAATTCAACATCGCACTGGGTCATGCCCAGGATTGTGATGGGGATTCTGGTGGTTCTTCTGGTTATCATAGGGATTCAGAGGCTGATTCATTGTAAGAAGACAGGGACACCGTTCATTCATTTAAAGAATTACCACTTCTTTAAACCCGGCTGGGATAAGGTAAAGTTTCTTGGCGGCATATTAATCTTCATCGCCTACATCTATCTGATGGAATTCCTCACATTCCTTCCGGCAAGTATCATCAGCATCTTCCTATTCAATGTCATCTTTGACAATGAGAGGACAAAGAAGAGCATGATTACATCCGGCGTCATATCGGTTGGTTTCTCGGTTTTTATCTGGCTTGTATTCGGAGTATTGTTCCGCATCACATTACCATAAAAGGAGGTTTCGATTATGTTTGGCATCATGAATATTTTAATGTCGTTCCTCGGAGTGGTAATCGGTATTATCTTCGGAGCGCTTCCGGGCATGACAGCAACCATGGCAATCGCGGTATTCCTGCCGCTCACCTATTCACTGGATCTGGGGCAGGCGCTCTGCCTTCTTCTGGGACTTTACGTAGGCGGTATCAGCGGCGGCCTTGTACCGGCCATCCTGATTAATATCCCCGGTACCCCATCCTCCATCACCACCGGTTTTGACGGCCATCCCATGGCTGCCAGGGGAGAAGGGGAGAGGGCGCTTAAGATTGGTATCACGGTGTCCCTGATCGGCGGGCTTATTTCCCTGCTGGCCCTGTTCTTCTTCACACCGCCTCTGGCCAAGCTGGCCATTAAGTTCTCTGCGGTTGAGAAGTTCTTAATCATTGTATTTGCCATGACGGTGATTGCGGCCCTTTCGAAGGGGTCCATGACAAAGGGCGTGTTTGCCGGATTCTTAGGAGTCCTGGTCACGCTGATTGGAAGGTTTTTTGACAACCAGCAGCTTCGTATGGTTCCCTCGTTCCTGACCGTGGAACTGGGAAGCGGTTTCCAGCTGCTTCCGGTGCTTATCGGACTGTTTGCCCTTTCCCAGATTCTTGAGGAAGCAGAGGCGGGCATGAAACGGAATCCCAAGATGGAAGGCGGCATTAAGGGCGGCGGCCGGAAGTTTTCCTTCTCTGATTTAAAGGGGCAGGGGATTAATACAATCCGTTCCTCGGCAATCGGGACATTTATGGGAATCCTCCCAGGCGTGGGCGGTTCTGCCGCATCCCTGCTGTCCTATTCACAGGCCAAGAACTTCTCCAAGCATCCGGATGAGTTCGGCAAAGGCTGTGTGGATGGACTGGTTGCATCTGAGGCAGCCAACAACGCTCTGACCGGCGGCGCACTGATACCGCTTCTGTCCCTGGGTATTCCCGGTGACAGCACGACGGCAGTCCTGGTAGGCGCATTCCTTTTGCAGGGCATCCAGGTAGGTCCCCTGTTCATCACCCAGAACCCGGACTTGTGGAGGGATATCCTTCTTGGCCTTGTGGTATGCAACATCATCATGTTCATCGTGATGTTCTATCCCATCAAGTATATAGCCAAGATCATCAACATTCCGAAAAACCGTCTTTACCCAGTGGTCATCCTTATGTGCGTGGTCGGCTCCTATGCAATCCGCAACGGCAACATGTTTGATGTATGGACCCTCCTGCTGTTCGGAATCGTGGGCTTTGTCTTCAGCAAGACAGGTATCCCGGCAGCGCCCTTCCTGATTGGCTTTATACTGGGGGATGATTTTGAGAAATATTTCATTGACGTACTTAAATCTTCCGAAGGCAGTTTTGCGGCATTTTTCAACCGCCCAATCGGAAATATAATCTGGGTCCTGATTTTGATTTCACTGGCCTATGCGTATTTTGACAACAGGAGGGCAAAGAAATTAGAGGCACAGGGCAAGGCTTAAGCTGCAGGGCTATAAGGACGGAGGTAACCAATGTTGAGCAAGACACCTGTAATAACTGATATGAAGGTCATTCCCTGCGCAGGATATGACAGCATGCTTTTATCCCTGAGCGGGGCCCACAGCCCCCTGTTTACCAGGAATATCGTAATCATCACGGATAATTCCGGCAGCACGGGAATCGGCGAGGTACATGGCGGGGACGATATAACAAAGATACTTGAGAGCTACATCCCCCTTGTGGTGGGAAAGACAATCGGTGAATATAAGAGCATCATAAGCAGTATCAGGAATAACGGATATGTACCGGGCGGCAATGACGGCCAGGGGCTGCAGAAGCTGGACCTGAGCAACCTGAAATTCGTGGTGCATGCAGAGACGGCAGTGGAATGCGCCCTGCTGGATTTGATGGGCAAGTTCCTGGGACTGCCTGTGTGCGAACTTCTGGGGGATGGGCAGCAGAGGGATGAGGTAGTAATCCTGGGATATCTGTTCTACTGCCAGGATTACACGAAAACAGACATGGCATACCTGGATGAGAGCGGTTCCGATGACAGATGGTTCCGCCTCAGGAGGAAGACCGCCATGACCACGGACCGTATCGTGGAAAATGCATATGCCATGAAGGAGCGGTATGGATTCAAGGACTTCAAGCTGAAAGGCGGCGTCCTGAACGGCTGGGAAGAGATGGAGACGGTCCGGGAGCTTAAGAAGAACTTCCCGGATGCCAGGATTAATATTGACCCCAATGGCTCCTGGACCCTGGAGCAGGCAATTGAATACTGCAGGGGAATGAAGGGAATCCTTACCTATATTGAGGATCCCTGCGGTGAGGAAAGAGGCTTCTCCGGCCGCGAGATCATGAGGGAGTTTAAAAATGCAACCGGCATCCAGGTGGCAACCAACATGATTGCAACGGACTGGCGCCAGTTCTACCATGCGGCCAGCCAGACAGCAGTGGACATTGTACTGGCAGACCCGCATTTCTGGACCATGAGCGGCTCCGTGCGCATGGGCCAGGTGTTAAATGACTGGGGCCTGACCTGGGGTTCCCATTCCAATAACCACTTTGATATTTCCCTGGCCATTTTTGCACACAGTGCCGCGGCTGCACCGGGCGGCATCACTGCGCTGGATACCCACTATGTTTACCAGGACGGACAGTACCTGACAAAGAACCCCATGGAAATCCGCAACGGCGTGATTGAAATCCGCAGGGAACCAGGACTGGGCATTGAGGTTGACATGGACGCGGTGATGAAGGCGAATGAGCTTTACCGCACCCTCCCTTACGGGGACCGCAATGACGCGGCGGCGATGCAGTATCTGATCCCGGGCTGGAAGTTTGACCATAAGAAGCCTTGCATGGTGAGGTAGGGAGCATTCGTGTCATACCAGGATGTAAAATGCAGGCAAAGGATGCAGATGTGAAACATACGGATTAAGGATACGGAAGGTATTGCGTTCCCCCGCTGGTTTTAGCGCCGGGAATGCAATACCTTCTATATTTATGTGCCATACTTGACTTCTATAGTATTTTCATCTACAATTGAAAAACGTAAACAATACATGGAAGCAAGGGAAAACATATGGGAATCATAAAAGCAGCCAGACTGGTCTATGAGTATATCAGGCGCGACGAGGAAGAGAATATAGAAGAAGTGAACCGGGCCATTGACGGTTTGGATGTGGATATAGAAAAGGGCGGCTTTGTGGCTGTCCTGGGACATAATGGTTCCGGCAAGTCCACCTTTGCAAAGCATATAAACGGACTCCTCATGCCCACCGATGGAACGGTGTGGGTGGGGGACATGGATACAAAGGATGAGGAACACATCTGGGATGTGCGCAAGACAGCAGGAATGGTGTTCCAGAATCCGGACAACCAGATCATCGGCAATATTGTGGAGGAGGATGTGGGCTTTGGCCCGGAAAACATCGGCGTGCCCACAGAGGAGATATGGAAGCGGGTGGAGGAAAGCCTGAAGGCGGTGGGGATGACCGCATACCGCCTCCAGTCCCCCAATAAGCTGTCAGGCGGACAGAAGCAGAGGGTGGCCATAGCAGGCGTCATGGCCATGAAGCCGGAGTGCATCGTCCTGGATGAACCCACCGCCATGCTGGACCCCAATGGCCGCAGGGAGGTCATTAAGACGGTCCATGAACTGAACCGGGCAGAGGGAATCACGGTCCTGCTGATTACCCATTATATGGAAGAGGCAATTGACGCGGACCGGATTATCGTGATGGACGGGGGCAGGATCGTGATGGACGGGAAACCTGCGGAGATATTTTCCAGGGTAAAGGAACTGAAAGCCTATGGACTGGACGTGCCCCAGGTAACGGAACTGGCCTATGAGCTGAAGGAGGCAGGCATGCCGCTGCCCGATGGGATCCTCACCAGGGAACAGCTGGTAAAGGAACTTATGCCGCTTTTAAAGAAGGATTAGTACCACTTTGCACAAGGCGGACTAGGGTGTGTTTGAAAATTGCTTTCCGTCAGCTGTGCGTCCCACTTCGTGGGAGATTTGGTCCCGATGAGGGAGGCGTAGCGGGCTACGTTGACCGAATTGGGACCAAATATGCCGCGAAGTGGGGCGTGCAGATGGCGGGAATGAATTTTCAAACGCACCCTAGGGACACTGCAGCCATTACTGCGTTGTTAAGGAGAGAACAGATGTCAATTAAAGCAGTTGATTTGAATTTTGTATATGGCGGCGGCACGGCGTTTGAGCAGCATGCCCTGTTTGATGTGAATCTGGAGATACAGGACGGGGAATTTGTGGGACTGATTGGACATACGGGGTCTGGTAAGTCCACGCTGATCCAGCATTTGAACGGACTTATCAAGGCCAGCGCAGGACAGCTCTATTATAACGGGGAGAATATCTATGACAGCGGTTATGATATGAAGAAACTGCGGAGCAAGGTGGGGCTGGTGTTCCAGTATCCTGAGCACCAGCTGTTTGAGGTGGATGTCATGACCGACGTGTGTTTCGGGCCTAAGAACCAGGGACTTGGCAAGGAAGAGGCGGAGGCCCGGGCCAGGCAGGCGCTTGATCTGGTGGGACTGGATTCTTCCTATTACAAGCAGTCCCCATTTGAACTTTCCGGAGGACAGAAGCGCCGTGTGGCCATTGCAGGTGTGCTGGCCATGGAGCCGGAGGTGCTGATCCTTGACGAACCCACGGCCGGGCTGGACCCAAGGGGCCGGGATGAAATCCTGGACCAGATAGACCATCTTCACAGGGAGCGGGGCATGACCATCATCCTGGTGTCCCACAGCATGGAGGACGTGGCCAGATATGCGGACCGGCTGATTGTGATGAACCACGGACAGAAGGTATATGACGGTACGCCAAAGGAAGTGTTCCACCATTACAGGGAGCTGGAGGCAATCGGCCTGGCGGCGCCCCAGATTACCTACCTGGTCCATGACCTGAGGGACAAGGGAGTGGGGATTGACGGGGACATTACCACGGTGGAAGAGGCCAGGGAAGCAATCCTGGCACAGTGGCGTAAAACAGCAGGCACCGGGGGAAGTAAATTAACAGAAAGCAGCAGGGATAAAGATGTTTAGAGAGATTACATTGGGACAATATTACCCGGTCGATTCCGTGGTCCACAGGCTGGACCCCAGGACCAAGCTTTTTGGCACCATGGTATTTATTGCATCCCTGTTCATTGCGGATAATATCTGGGGATATGTGATTGCCACCGTTGTACTGGCAGCTGCCATTAAGATTACAAAGGTGCCTTTCCGTTTTATTGTCAGGGGCCTGAAGGCAATCATGATCCTTCTGGTAATCAGCGTCAGCTTCAATCTGTTCCTGACAGACGGCCATGTCCTTGCCAGGTTATGGATATTTAAGATAACGGCAGAGGGACTGCGCCTTGCCTTTTTCATGGGGGTAAGGCTTGTCTACCTTGTAATCGGTTCCTCCCTCATGACCCTGACCACCACGCCCAACCAGCTGACGGACGGACTGGAAAAGGGGCTGGGTTTTCTGAACCGGGTAAATGTTCCCGTGCACGAGGTTTCGATGATGATGTCCATTGCCCTCCGGTTCATCCCTATCCTGGTGGAGGAGACGGATAAGATCATGAAGGCACAGATGGCCAGGGGAGCTGATTTTGACACGGGCAACCTGATTCAGAAGGCCAAGGCAATGGTGCCGCTCCTGGTTCCTTTATTCATATCGGCCTTCCGCAGGGCAACGGACCTTGCCATGGCCATGGAGGCGCGCTGCTACAGGGGCGGGGAAGGGCGGACCAAGATGAAACCACTGCAGTACAGGCCGGCGGACCATGATGCTTATATGATATTTGCCCTGTATCTGGTGGTAATGATTGCGGCCAGGGTTTACCTGTAAGCCGCAGGAATCGATGACGGAAGGAAGAAGAACCCATGAAGCGAGTACGCCTTGTGGTTGCCTATGATGGAACCCATTATCACGGATGGCAGATACAGCCGGGAAAAGTAACCATAGAGTCCAGGTTAAATGAGGCACTCACCAGCCTTCTGGGGGAGCCGGTACAGGTCATCGGGGCCAGCCGTACGGATTCCGGCGTCCACGCCAGGGGCAATGTGGCTGTATTCGACACCAGCCACCGCATGCCTGCGGACCGGATATGCATGGCGCTGAACCAGCGTCTGCCCGAGGATATAAGGGTGCAGTCGTCAGAGGAAGTGGACCCTGACTGGCATCCAAGAAAATGCAGATGTGTCAAGACATATGAATACAGGATATTAAACCGCAGGATTGAGATGCCCATGCAGCGCTTTTACTCCCATTTCTGCTATTTTAACCTGGACCTGGAGAAGATGCAAAAGGCCGCAGGACTGCTGGTAGGGGAGCATGATTTTAAAAGCTTCTGCAGTGTCAGGACCCAGGTGACGGATACGGTGCGGACCATTTACAGCATTGAAGTAAAGCGGGATGAGGAGGACATGATCGGTATCCGCGTTACAGGCAACGGTTTCCTGTACAATATGGTGCGCATCATCGCAGGCACCCTGATGGCGGTGGGCATGGGACAGATTGCACCGGAGGATATGGGGGCCATATTGGAGGCCAGGGACAGACGGGCGGCAGGGCCCACGGCGCCGGCCAGGGGTCTGACGCTGATCCAGATGGAATACGATGGATAAAGTACGTTTTTACGTCATTTTTCCCGATTAAGTGGTTGACATCCGCGAAAGTATATTATATAATATAAAACTGTGACATTATTAGCAGAGAATACTCATCCAAAGCCCCGGAGTGAGTATTTGTAGATAAATACTTCCCATATTTATCATGCAAAAAGCGGGCATCCGTTGGATGTCAGGTGTATAACAAGATTGAGATTAACAGGAGGTTAACCAATGAAGAGTTTTATGGCTAGTCCAGCGACAATTGAAAGAAAATGGTACGTAGTTGATGCTACAGGATATACATTAGGACGCTTATCTTCCGAGATAGCAAAGGTTTTAAGAGGTAAGAATAAGCCGATTTTCACACCACACATGGACTGCGGCGATTATGTAATCGTTGTAAACGCAGACCAGATCAAGGTTACCGGCAAGAAGCTGGATCAGAAGATTTATTACAACCATTCTGATTACGTAGGCGGTATGAGAGAAACCACCCTGCGTGAGATGATGGCTAAGAAGCCTGAAAGGGTAATAGAGTTAGCAGTAAAGGGTATGCTTCCAAAGGGACCTCTGGGAAGAAGCATGTTTAAAAAGCTTCACGTATATGCAGGCCCAGACCATGAGCAGGCAGCACAGAAACCAGAAGTTTTAACATTTTAATGAGGATTGGAGGAAGAAAGTATCATGGCTAACGCAAAATTTTATGGAACAGGCAGAAGGAAAAAATCCATCGCCAGAGTATATTTAGTACCGGGTACAGGCAAGGTTACAATCAACAAGAGAGATATCGATGAGTATCTTGGTCTTGAGACTTTAAAAGTAATTGTACGTCAGCCTTTAGTTGCAACTGAGACCACTGACAAATTCGACGTACAGGTTAACGTCCGCGGCGGCGGCACAACAGGACAGGCCGGTGCAATCCGTCACGGCATCTCCAGGGCCCTTCTTCAGGCAGACGCTGACTTCAGGCCGGTTCTGAAGAAAGCCGGTTTCTTAACAAGAGACCCAAGAATGAAAGAAAGAAAGAAGTACGGCTTAAAGGCTGCACGTCGTGCTCCACAGTTCTCCAAGCGTTAATCTCGTCTTGGGACAGAATATGGCAGGACAAAACCTTCCAGGGGGATTCCCTGGGAGGTTTTTTGGCTCTTTGTCAATAGTTGGGGTGGGATTTGTAAAATCCCGCCCCAATTCTATGAAAAGGGCC
>DS990264.1:208998-245113 GCA_000155435.1 Clostridiales bacterium 1_7_47FAA
GGTTTTTTTGTGGTATGATGGATGAAAAGGCGGACAAAAATCATCTCGAAAACCTGATTACCAGGAGATTCCGGGAGTGCACTGATATTTTAAGGAGGGAACAGTGAATCAACTATTTATTTCAGCTTTGACAATAGAGAAGGTCCGGCATTTGGAGGATATCTGCATTCCATTGTCTAAAGACAGAATGAAGCATCTGATATTTACCGGAAGGAATGGGAGCGGTAAAACCAGTGTTTTGGATGCCATGGCAGGATTTTTGAATGCGGTATCTACAACCAATGACCCTATGGAAGCGCAAGAGTATTTAAATAAAGATATAGATACTCTGGAATTATGGATTAAAAATGGAAAATCCGGTAATGAAATTTCAGATATAAGGAAACTCATAGAGCATTATAAGCTAAGGATAGAACAGGCAAAGCAAGGAATCAATATGCAATTGAATTATCCATTGAATGAGATACGCAGTATGTATGAAGCCGGTGGATATATCACGGCCTATTATAAAGCCGACCGTATATTCCACACTGAGATTCCAAGACATGTAGAAAAGGTGGAATTGAAGGAATACTATTCAATTTCAGATACGCCACGCCAGGATTTTGTTAAATATCTGCTGGATTTAAAGATGACCCAGGCTCTGGCGGCAACGGGAGGTAAGACGGAAAAGGCCGATGTAATCAAGACCTGGTTTAATAAATTTGAGGATTTATTAGGCAGGATTTTTGAAGATGGCTCCTTAAAGCTGAACTTTGATGAAGATACCTTTCAATTTACGATTTGTGAAACAGGCAAGGAACCCTTTGATTTTAACAGCCTTTCCAGTGGATATGCAGCGGTTTTGGATATCATTGTTGATATTATCATCCGTATGGAAAAGCGGACCGGCAGAAGCTTTAAATTCGAAATGCCGGGAATTGTCCTCATTGATGAAATTGAGACCCATCTTCATCTGGAATTGCAGAAGAGGATTCTGGATTTATTGACAACCATATTTCCCAATATACAGTTTATTGTTTCGACCCATTCTCCATTTATTTTAAACAGTCTGGAGAATGTGGTGATTTATGATTTGGAAAACCATCTGCTGGTGGAAGATGGCTTAACAGATGTGCCCTATGATGGAATTGTTGAGGGATATTTTAATGTGGATAAGATGTCCGCTATGTTAAGGGAAAAGTATGAAAGATATAAAATGCTGGTGAGAAAGAAAAATCTTTCCGATGAAGATATTGCTGAGATTGCTAAATTGGAAATATTTTTAGATGAAATACCGGATTATCTGGCCTTAAATATATCAACAGAGTATAAAGGTTTAAAATTAGACTTCGAAAGCCGGGAGGATTTATTGTAATGGTAAAGATAGAACGCAGTTATCCCGCACCGGAATCATTGTTAAAGGAGGCTGCGAAGATTAATGGAAGTTATGCCAAACCCGATGTGGTAGAAAGGCTGAAACGTGATTTTCATAATAAATGCTATATTTGTGAAATGAAGGAGTTACAGGACCCGCAGATAGAGCATCTGCTTCCCCATAAGGATGGCAGATATAAGGAAAGAAAATTTGATTGGGAAAATCTCTTCTGGGCATGTGGACATTGTAATGGTGTAAAAACCAAAGTAAGTATGATGACGGTATATTAGACTGCTGTAAAAGGAATCCGGAGGAAGCCATTATCTTTGGTCTGAAAGAGGATAATGTCTCAGTCATTCCCAAAAATCAGGAAGACCCTGAAGCTGGGTTGACTGCCCGGCTTGTGGAAGAAGTATTTAATATGAGAAATACAGGGATGCGTATATACAAAAGTGAAATGCGGTTAAGGGCATTACAGGAAGAGATGAATGTTTTGTATACAAAATTGAAAGCTCACGCAGAGAAACCTGAATCCAAACAGATTATGCGGACATTACAGGTACTGCTGAAAAAGGAAATGCCATTTGCCGGGTTTAAACGGCATTATGTCAGGGAGAGGCTGGATGTTTTTCCGGAGTTATCTGAGTATGTCGTATAGTATCAGATGTATTAATATTGATTTATCAATAAGTGCATAAGTATAGGCGGATCCGGAGGAAATACAATGCGAAAAGAAGCGTCCATACAGGAGTGGAAGGATTTATACCAGGCTGCCACTAAAATTAAGGAACTTAAACCATGGGAACATTTCTGGGACATGGATCTGATTGGGATTCAGGAAGGAAATGAGGAGGATACCGTATTTTTCAGCGTTCTTGGCAGAGGGGGAGGCTGCTACGGCCTTGTTGCCTATGAAGGATATGAGGGGCTCAATGACTTCCTGATGCTGACCATGTCCGAATCAATGAATCTTTCCATGGAATACGCCATGTTCAGCCAGCACAACCTTACCTGCTACTGGGGGAACAGGGATGAACTGTCAGGGAAACAGAGGGAAATCATAAAGGAGCTAGGCTATAAATACCGGGGAAAGAACCAGTGGCTTTATTTCATGTCTTACTGTGCAGGATACTATCCATACAATTATGATCAGGACGAGGTACAAAGAATGACCAGGTATCTTGGACGGCTGGCAGATGCGCTGGAATATTACCAGGCCCATGATATGGATGGGGATTTTGAAAATGCCAATATGTATTTATACTCTTATGACAGGAAGATGGGGCAATGGGGTGGACAGATACAGGGACTTCCATTTACCATGTACCGGTTCAATAACCTGATTATCATGGATGATAAGCTGATGGAAGAGCTTTCCCGGGCGCCCAGGAACCAATATATCCTGGAGGCTGATATATCATATTTAGGCGCCCAGGTCAGTGATAAAATGTATGAGCGCCCTGCCAATCCGCCTTTGTGTCTGATTGTGGAGGCTGCGTCGGAGATGATCCTAAAAGCGGATATGCTGGATCCGGAGGAGGACCCCAATGTGGCGCTGGCAGAGAATTTAATCGGTTTTATCATGGAACACGGAGCCCCAAAGGAAATACGGGTCACCAATGTGATAATGGAGGCAGTGCTTGAACATCTCTGTGAAGCAGCCGGAATCAGGCTGAGAAGGGTGAAACACCTGGCCGGGCTGGATGGTCTCAGGGAAGGGATGGCCCGGTTCATGTAAAAATAAAAATACCCCTGGGCACTGACAGGCCACAGGGGTATTTTTGGTTGTGTGATGATGCAATCTATTAACGTACCCCGAATTTGGTACCGCGTCTGATTGTGCCGTTACTGTTCCATTCCGTGTAGACGTATGGGCCGCCATCGGTGGTTCCGTTCTCAGTAAATTCGTGGGAGCTGCCATTTAAGGTGCGGTTGCCGGTCTGAAGCTTCAGGCTGTTGTTGTCAAAATAGTAGACATTGCCATTGATTTTCATCAGGCCGCCCTGAAGTTCGCCGGTATCAGCCGCATAATACCATGTTCCGTCTTTCTGGATCCATCCGGTCCTCATGATCTGGTCAGCGCCAAAGAAGAACCAGTGGTTCTTATAGTTGACCCAGTTGTTGGTGCAGTAGTCACCGGAACCCCACTGATATTTCATACCCTGTGATGTGCTTACGAAACCAGCTGCAAATGATGTCATAGCGCTTCCTGCTGCCAGGGCCAGGGTCAGGGCAGCTGTTGCTAAATATTTCTTTCTCATGAAAATTCCCTCCTTGCAAAACCTATTAAATGTATTTGTTTTCGATAGCTGAATTCTACACCCTGGAGTTGCTCCAAGGTCAATACAGTTAATGTATTTGTAAGGAAAATGGAAATTTAACGTAACTTTGTAAAAGCCTGTAAAACAGCTAAATCCAACCGCCGTCCAGCCCTATGACCTGGCCTGTAAGGTAGGATTCCTTATAGCCGAGATGGTATACCAGGTCGGCCACCTCCTCTGCCTTCCCAAGCCTTCCTGAGGGAATCTCCTCCACCAGGGAGATGAGTTCGTCCTCCTCCATCCACTGGTTCATCTCCGTGTCAATGGCCCCGCAGGCCACTGCGTTTACCTGTATGTTGCTGGGGGCCAGCTCCTTGGCCAATGCCCTGGTAAGCGCGTTAATGCCGCCCTTGGTGGCTGAATAAGCCGTCTCACAGGACGCTCCCACCACACCCCATACAGAGGAGATGTTGATGATCTTGCCCTGCTTCTGCTGGAGCATATAGGGAATGGCCAGCTTGCAGCAGTTGAATACAGAGGTCAGGTTGGTGCAGAGCATCCGTTCCCAGTCCTGGGAAGACATGTCCTGTAATAGTCCTATATAGGAAATGCCGGCATTATTCACCAGCACGTCGATGCCCCCGAACTGGGTCCTGATTTTCCCGAACAGCTCCTCGCAGCACTGCATGTTACCCATATCGCCCTTATAAGCAAGGCAGGGGACCTGGAATCCTTCAATCTCCTTCTGGGTCTGTAAGAGCCTGTCTTCCCTGTGGACGCAGCTGATGGCTACGTTATAGCCCTTTTTGGCGAATTTGACCGCAATGGCCTTTCCGATGCCCCGGGATGCCCCGGTGACAAGTACTGTTTTACGTGGCATATAGACACACATCCTTTCTGTCATACACTGTATCTATATTTTATCACATCCTTCCTACAATTGTAAGAAATTGAATTGTAATATGTTAAATATCTGTGATATAATAATTACAAATCGGTCAAAATACTAAAATAATGAAACTTAGATAAGGAAAAGGTAGAGACATGGAACATATTTATGATTTGGTAATCATCGGCTCGGGTCCGGCGGGACTTGCCGCAGCAGTCTATGCCCAGAGGGCAAGGCTTGATACACTTGTGATTGAGAAGGCCATGGTCAGCGGAGGCCAGGTGCTCACCACCTACGAGGTGGACAATTATCCCGGTCTGCCCGGTATCGGCGGATATGACCTGGGACTTAAGTTCCGGGAGCATGCGGACCAGCTGGGAGCCGCCTTTGCAGAGGATGATGTGGTAAGGATTGAGGACCAGGGGAAAATTAAGCGGGTGGTATGCGGACATGAGACCTATGAAGCCAGGACCCTCATACTTGCCACAGGAGCTGTCCACAGGAAGCTTGGCATACCTGGCGAGGAGGAACTGGCAGGGGCGGGTGTGTCCTACTGTGCAACCTGCGACGGGGCATTTTTCCGCAACAAGGTAACTGCTGTCATTGGCGGCGGGGACGTGGCTGTGGAGGATGCAATCTTCCTGGCCCGCATGTGCAGCAAGGTGTACCTGATTCACAGAAGGCATGAGCTGAGGGCCGCCAAGAGCCTTCAGGAGACACTCCTTGGCCTTGAGAACGTGGAAGTGGTTTGGGATACGGTTGCGGATTGCATCAACGGCGAGGGCATGGTAAAGAGCCTGTCCGTAACCAATGTGAAGACCGGGGAGAAGACGGACCTGGATGTCCAGGGCGTGTTCATCGCGGTGGGCATTTCCCCGGAGAGCAAGGCCTTTGAGGGGATTGTGGACATGGACCACGGATATATCAAGGCCGGAGAAGACGGAGTGACATCTGTTCCCGGTATCTTTGCGGCCGGGGATGTGAGGACCAAACCCCTGCGTCAGATTATTACAGCGGCGGCGGACGGCGCCAATGCAGTTACCAGTGTGGAACGGTACCTGATAGAGAACTAGGGGGTTGCAGAGCAGATGAAGAAGTGGAAGAGAATACTGGCTGTCAGCGGTCTGTGCAGCTGCGCATTTGCAGCGCCTGCCCTGGCATCCACCAATCTGGAGACCGGTTCTTCCCTTGCAGGTATCTCCGTGGCGCTGAATAATTTCTATGCAGGCAACACGGAGCCTGAAAAGCAGCTGGCGTCCATCTATTCTGATATGGAAACCAGGACTGCGAAGAATCAGGGAAGCGGTTCTGGCAGTAATAAAGGTGCGTCTTCTGGTAATGGTTCGGCTTCTTCAGGTTCAGGAACCCAAGCGGCCGCACAGACACAGGCAGCACCCAAGGAAACCAAGGCGGCAAAACCCAAGTCATCTCCATATGATAACATAGCTGTCTCCAAGGTCAATGGATCCGTGAACATCAGGACCGATGCCAATACCAGCAGCGGTGTTGCGGGTAAGATATACAACGATTCAGCGGCAACCATCCTGGGTACCGTGGATGGAGAGGGCGGCAAGTGGTATAAGATACAGTCCGGTTCCGTTACCGGCTACATAAAGGCAGAGTATTTTGTGACAGGTGAGCAGGCAGAGGCAAAGGCCAGACAGGTGGGGACCACCTACGGTACGATTGTGGGTACGCCCAGCCTGCGTCTGCGGGATACCCCTAACCTGGAGGGCAAGACCCTGACCCTTCTCTCTGAGGGCGCCCATTATGTGGTTACGGGAGAAGAAGGGGACTTCCTGAAGGTTTCCGTGGACTCGGACCTGGAAGGATATGTGTTCAAGGAATATATGAAGACCAGCGTGGAGTTTAACAAGGCCGTGTCCGTGGAAGAGGAGAAGGCTAAGGAAGCAGAGGAGGCCAAGCGCAAGGAGGAGGCTGAAAAGGCCCTGAAGGCCCTGGAAGACGCTAAGAAGAAAGACTCTGAGAAAAAGACCACTGCAGCTTCCACAAAGGCTGAGAAGACCACGGAAGCGCCTACCACTGCAGCGCCTAAGAAGGAAGAGGGCAAGCCCACGGATCCTGTGATCCAGACCATTGCAGCCAATCCGGAGAATGGAAAGGATGCCACGGTGGCAGCGCCCACAACCCAGAAGGAAACAGAGGGAAGCCAGTCCAAGGGACCAGGAGGCGGCGGAAGTCCTTCCTCAGAGGTGGTATCGGCCACCAGGAATGCGGTGGTGGCGTATGCCAAGCAGTTCTTAGGCAATCCATATGTGTACGGAGGGACAAGCCTTACAAGCGGCGCGGACTGTTCCGGATTTACCCAGAGCGTATTCGCCCATTTCGGTATAAGTACGGGCAGGAGTTCCAGGGACCAGGCGGCCAGGGGAAAGGTGATTCCTGTGAGCGATGTAAAGCCGGGCGACCTGCTGTTCTACGCCAGCGGCGATTATATCAACCATGTGGCCATATACATAGGAGGCGGTCAGATCATCCACTCCAGTACTCCTGCGACCGGTATCTGCATTGCGCCTTCCAACTACAGGACGCCATGCAAGGCTGTTACGTTCCTGGATTAGGGAAGTGCGGGGGCCGGGATATGGGGCCGGGATATGGAGCTGGTACATAAAGATGGTATTGATTGACAGATTACCCACAGATAAAAGGGATCATGCACGGTTTACGGTGCATGGTCCCTTTTTAGGTCCGGCAGCTTTTGACCAAATGCTTCCATGCAATGGAGGATGGCCATTGTGTCATCAGCGGATACATAAAAACTGCAGCCAGCATTGCACTGGCTGCAGTCTTGTCCTCATTTAGATGAAACATCCTTCCATCATCTTATATGACTAGAATTCCGGTTCAATAAGACCATAGGTTCCGTTCTTACGTTTGTAAACAACATTGACCTGGTCCGTATCCGCGTTTAAGAATACGTAGAAGCTGTGGCCCAGCATCTCCATCTGCAGGCATGCCTCCTCAGGAATGGTTGGCTTAATGGCAAACTTCTTGGTCTTGACAATCTGGATCTCATCGTCCTGCACTTCATCCTCTTCCTCTATGAATGCCTGAGAGAAAGAGATTGCCGCCTGTTTCTTGTCAATCAGTTTCTTTCTATATCTCCGGATCTGGCGTTCAATAACCTCCTCCACCAGATCGATGGATACGTACATGTCTGTACTGGATTCTTCTGCACGGATGGTATTGCCCTTGACCGGGATTGTTACTTCAATCTTCTGCCTGTCTTTCTGCGCGCTCAGCGCTACGATTACTTCGGTGTCCGGAGTGAAGAAATGTTCCAGCTTGCCTATCTTCTTTTCAACGGCAGCCTTCAAACCTGGAGTTACCTCAATATTTCGTCCTGTTATGGTATAACGCATAATCATCAACTCCTTTTCTTGAGATAGTGACATTATAACATATTTAGTATAAAATTACAATCAGAACCGATGAATTGCCTAACAATTTATCTTAATTTTTTATAAAAATAATCTTTGTATCAGGGGAATGACCATTGAATCATCAATAGGAACCACCCTGAAATGTCAAGAGAAAAACTTGTATTTTCTTCCGAAATATGAAAGTTTATCAGAAGTGTACAAAAATAAAATTTCTGTTAAGCCTGGGTAAAGTTTGGAGGCCAAAACTTATAAACTTGTGGATAATGTGGATAAGTCAGTGTATAACTATTTTTTGCCTTAAAATGGACAAACTGGGATGTGGATAACTTTGGGGGTAATGTGCATAAACTTCTGGGGATAATGTGGACAGGTAAAAAATCGAACACATTTTTTGTGCAATGTGCTTGGTTGACCATAAGAGGGCCGGAAAAATGGGGCTAATAATGAAAGATGGTTGTTTAAATGATAAAAAAGCAGTAGAATAATGTTGATAGCAATTGCCTGGCATTGAGACGGAGGAGAAAGACAGATGAATTATGAAAGCAGGGTTATGGTACAGAGACGGGGAAAGGCAAGGGATTTAACGGTATGCGGGCTGTTTTCAGCATTGATAGCAGTTGGCGCATTTATAAAAATTGTGATACCGGTGGGCGCGGACAGCATGAATTTCACCCTTCAGTGGTTTTTTGTGCTGCTGGCAGGACTGCTTCTGGGGTCAAAGAGGGCGTTCTTAAGTGTGTCCACCTATCTGTTGATCGGGCTTATGGGAATCCCTGTTTTTGCACGGGGAGGCGGACCGGCGTATCTGCTCCGTCCCACCTTCGGCTTTTTACTGGGGTTTGCGCTGGCAGCCTATGCCATGGGCAAAATCTGTGAATGGCTGCACTCATCCAAACCAGGTACCTGGATATTTGCGGCATCGGTTGGGTATGTGATTTATTATGGAATGGGGATTCTTTATTTTTATTTTATAACCCACTGGATTGTGGTAACGCCCAACACGGTTGGGTGGGGAGCCATATTTGCGGTTTACTGTCTGCCCACCATGTTTCCGGACGTTGTGCTGTGTGTGCTTGCCATCATGGTGGCGGGGAGGCTGCGGCCGGTCGTGGCGCAGATACTGGGGTAATGGAAGAACGGGTTCCGGGAATCATGACAATGACCGGACCCGTTCTTATTTATATGCAGGAGCGGCTGGAATCAGACCTTCTGTATGGCGTTTCAGGCTGTATATAACCCGGAAAACCCTGTAAAACCGTTGATTTTATGTCCAAAATGTTAATTTTTCATTAACCCGTTGAATAAATCCTCTTCAAGTGCTACAATAAGTAAGATTGTATCATAGGCGTAGTATTTGCAGGATTTTATGCGGAAAATCCACAATCGGAAAGCATTGTGGGAAGGTCCGGCAGGTCCACGACAGGAGAGTATCGTGGAATGTAAAGGAATAGACTGGAATCAGCGGGCAGATAATATAAGTACTGCAAGGCAGTGCCGGGTCCTGAAGGAACTGCCCTGACAGGTGATGCAGATACAGACGCTGGTTGAAAATGATTTTCTATTATATAAGGAAGAAGTTAGGAGAGTATACCATGAACGTAATTGAAAAGGTGTTCGGGACTCACAGTGAAAGAGAACTGAAGATGATAAGGCCGATAGTGGCAAAGATTGAAAGCATGCGCACGGATATGATGGCCAAGTCAGATGAGGAACTGCGCGACCAGACCAGAATCCTTAAGGAGAGACTGGCTGGAGGCGAGACACTGGATGACATTTTGCCGGAGGCATTTGCCACTGTCCGTGAGGCGGCAAAAAGAACCCTGAATATGGAGCATTTCCCTGTACAGCTCATCGGCGGCATCGTGCTTCACCAGGGCCGTATTGCTGAGATGCGTACGGGTGAAGGTAAGACGCTGGTATCCACCTGTCCTGCTTACCTGAACGCACTGAGCGGCAAGGGTGTGCAGATTGTAACGGTCAATGACTATCTGGCAAAGCGAGATGCTGAGTGGATGGGCCAGGTGCACCGTTTCCTGGGCCTGAGCGTGGGTGTGGTGCTGAATGACATGACCAGTGAACAGCGTAAGGAAGCATATGCATGTGATATCACATATGTTACCAACAATGAACTGGGATTTGACTATCTGCGTGACAACATGGCTATCTATAAGGAACAGCTGGTTCTGCGCGACCTGGATTACGCCATCATCGATGAGGTTGACTCCGTGCTGATTGATGAGGCCAGGACGCCTCTTATTATTTCAGGCCAGAGCGGCAAGTCCACCAAGCTGTATGAGGTATGCGACGTACTGGCGCGCCAGCTGGAGCGCGGGACCGTGTCCAAGGAATTTTCCAAGATTGACGCCATCATGGGTGAGGAGATTGAAGAGACCGGGGATTTTGTTGTAGATGAAAAGGATAAGGTCGTGAACCTGACCGAGCAGGGCGTTAAGAAGGTGGAGGAGTTCTTCCGCATTGAGAACCTGGCTGACCCTGAGAACCTGGAAATCCAGCATAATATCATCCTGGCCCTGCGCGCCAACAACCTGATGTTCCGCGATAAGGATTATGTTGTAAAGGATGACGAAGTTCTTATTGTTGATGAATTTACAGGACGTATCATGCCGGGACGCCGCTATTCAGACGGACTCCATCAGGCAATCGAGGCCAAGGAGCATGTGAACGTGCGCCGTGAGAGCCGTACCCTGGCTACCGTTACCTTCCAGAACTTCTTTAACAAGTATACCAAGAAGTCAGGTATGACAGGTACAGCCCTTACAGAGGAGAAGGAGTTCCGTAACATTTACGGAATGGACGTCATCGCCATACCGACCAACAGGCCGATGGTCCGTAAGGATCTGGATGATGCCGTATATAAGACCAAGAAGGAAAAGTACAAGGCAGTTGTGGATGAGGTCGCAAGGGCCCATGAAAAGGGGCAGCCTGTCCTGGTGGGTACCATTGCCATTGAGACTTCCGAACTGCTCAGCAAGATGCTGAATAAGCGCGGAATCCCCCACAAGGTGCTGAATGCCAAGTTCCATGAGCTGGAGGCTGAGATTGTAGCAGATGCAGGTATCCATGGTTCCGTAACCATTGCCACCAACATGGCAGGCCGTGGTACGGATATTAAGCTGGATGAGGAATCCAAGGAACTGGGCGGACTGAAGATCATCGGTACGGAGCGTCATGAGTCACGCCGTATTGACAACCAGCTGCGCGGACGTTCCGGACGTCAGGGAGACCCGGGTGAGTCCAGGTTCTACCTGTCCCTTGAGGATGACCTTTTAAGGCTCTTTGGTTCTGACCGTCTCATGGCCATGTTTGAGGCAATGGGTGTGCCGGAGGGTGAGCAGATAGAGCACAAGATGCTTTCCAATGCAATTGAGAAGGCGCAGATGAAGATAGAGAGCAACAACTTCGGTATCCGTGAGCAGCTCCTTAAGTTCGACGAAGTGAACAACGAACAGCGTGAGGTCATCTACGCGGAGCGCCGTAAGGTCCTGGACGGCGACAACATGCGCGACCTTATCCTTAAGATGATTACGGATATTGTTGAGAACGCAGTGGATATGTCTGTCTCCGATGACCAGACCCCGGATAAATGGGATCTTAAGGAACTGAACAACCTTCTTCTTCCTGTTATTCCCTTAAAGCCGGTCATCCTGAGCGAAGACCAGAAGAAGTCCATGAAGAAGAACGAGTTAAAGCACAACCTTAAGGAAGAGGCCATCAAGCTTTACGAGACAAAGGAAGCTGAATTCCCTGAGCCTGAGCAGATCCGTGAGATTGAGCGCGTTGTACTTCTTAAGGTCATTGACAACAAGTGGATGGCCCATCTGGATGATATGGATGCACTGCGTGAGGGTATCGGCCTTCAGGCATACGGCCAGAGGGATCCGGTCGTGGAATATAAGATGCAGGGCTATGAGATGTACGAGGCCATGATGGCTGCCGTGCAGGAGGAGACCGTGCGTATCCTGTTCCACATCAGGGTTGAGCAGAAGGTGGAGCGTGAGCCGGCTGCCAAGGTAACAGGCACCAACAAGGATACCTCCCTTGCCAGCGCGCCGAAGAAGCGGGCGGAGCAGAAGGTTTATCCGAACGATCCATGCCCATGTGGTTCCGGTAAGAAGTATAAGCAGTGCCACGGAAGGATTAAATAATTAATTGCAATATAAGGCCGGCATGCACAAGGCCGAGAGAAAATATAAAATGGAAGCGGGTGAAGCTGTGGTAGAGTTAGATAATTTTAAATATACGTTATCAACGTATGACAAACCATTAGTGGAAGTGAGGGATTCACTTTGACCTGGATAACAAGGTCAGACGAATCGATGAATTAGATAAATCCATGGAAGAGCCGGGATTCTGGGATAACCCTGAGAAGTCCACAAGGATGGTCAGGGAAGCCAAGAACCTGAAGGATGAAGTGGAGACGTTCCGGGAACTGGAACAGGAATATGAGGATATCCAGGTCATGATCCAGATGGGATATGAGGAAAATGACGCCTCCCTGATTCCGGAGATTGAAGAGATGCTGGGCCATTTTTCCGATACCCTTGAGAAGATGCGCATGAAGCTACTTCTGTCCGGTGAATATGACAGCAACAATGCCATACTGCGCCTGAACGCGGGGGCAGGCGGCACAGAGTCCTGTGACTGGTGCAGCATGCTTTACCGCATGTACTGCCGCTGGGCAGAGAAAAAGGGATTCAAGACAGAGGTACTGGATTTCCTGGACGGGGATGAAGCCGGTATCAAGTCTGTTACAGTGCAGATTAATGGGGAAAATGCCTACGGTTACCTGCGCTCTGAACACGGTGTGCACCGTCTGGTCCGCATATCGCCCTTTAACGCTGCGGGAAAGCGCCAGACCTCCTTTGTGTCCTGCGATATCATGCCGGACATCCAGGAAGACATTGACATAGAGATTAACCCGGATGACATCCGTATTGACACCTACCGTTCCAGCGGTGCAGGCGGACAGCATATCAACAAAACCTCATCCGCCATCCGTATCACCCATTTCCCCAGCGGAACCGTGGTTACCTGCCAGAATGAGCGGTCCCAGTTCCAGAACAAGGATAAGGCCATGCAGATGCTTAAGTCCAAGCTGTTCCTGCTTAAGCAGGAGGAGCAGGCTGCCAAGGCTGCCGGTATCCGGGGAGATGTAAAGGACAATGGATGGGGAAGCCAGATTCGCTCCTATGTGCTCCAGCCGTATACCATGGTCAAAGACCACCGGACCGGCGAGGAGAGCGGCAATGTGGATGCGGTGTTGGACGGAAATATTGATTCATTTATCAGTGCATATCTGCGGTGGATGAGTTTGGGATGCCCGGATAAGAATGCGGCGACAGAGGATTAATGGATTAGGAATAATCATGAACAGGCCTGGAATATGGAAGGATCCGGGCCTGTTTTTTTGTGCTTATCCCATCAGAATGCCTAAGAATGCGGCCAGAAGTATGGTGTGGGGAATGGAGAACTTTCGTTTGAACAGGCAGTATCCCGTGATAAGGGAGATGATGACCAGATTCCAGCATATGGAAGAATGCTCCCAGAACACGGACTGTCCCATGGTTATGGCAGTAGCCATGAGCATGCCCAGGCATATGGGGCGGATTCCCTTTAACAGTGTATTAAGGGTCATATTATTCTGGAATTTGTGGATAAAGTGGGCTGCCATGAGACATAAGGTCAGGGAGGGCATCATGGTACCCAGGGTGGCACAAAGCGCGCCCGGTATCCCTCCGCTTCGCAGCCCCACAAAGGTGGCACAGTTGATTCCAAGGGAACCGGGAGTCATCTCTGCAATTGCAACGATGTCCAGCACTTCCTCTGTGGTCATCCACCCGAATTTAACCACTTCTTCATTGATGATGGGAATCATGGTCATGCCGCCAAAACTCAGGAAGCCGATTTTCATGAAGGATAAGAACAGATTAAGATAGAGAATTGTCACCGCCCCCTTTCCGCTGAATCACAAAGCCGATAAAGGCTCCAAGAACAATGACAATGGTTTTGGGAACCTGGGTAAAGGCGCATATAAGAAGGGCTGCGGCTGCCAGGAGCCACTGAAGCTTAAGGGTTACGGCCCGGGATTTCAGTTTCCAGGCAGCCAGAAGGATGATGGGGATTACGGCGCTTCGGATTCCATTTAATATCCGTACCACAAACGGGTTGTTTTTGATGGAATCGTAAAACAGGGCTACAAGGGCTATGACCAGAATAGCAGGCGAGACAAGGCCGAAGGCCGCAGCCACCGCCCCGGGGAAGCCTCCCATGGCATAGCCTGAAAGGATGGAGAAATTGACCACCATGATTCCGGGAAAGGTACGGGCCAGGGACATATAATCCATAATCTGCTCTTCGCCCATCCATTTGCGTTTTTCCACAAACTCTTCCTGGACCTGGGTGATGATGCTCCAGCCCCCGCCAAAGGTGAGGGCTCCTATTTTAAACATGATAAGGTAGATGGTCCATAGTTTTTTACAATCCTGTTTCATGGATAACAACTCCTTTCATTAAAGGAAGTTTCCTGGTATCCTAGTCATCCAAAAGGCTGCTCCAGTCCGGGGTACCCAGAAGATAAAGTTCGTGAAGCGCCCTGGTGGCAGCCACATACAGAAGATTGGCGTGCCGGGGGTCAGATGGGTAGTGTTCTTTGTCCGGTTCCCAGAGAATCACCACATCAAATTCCAGGCCTTTGGAGAGCATGACCGGCAGTACAAGGACACCGTTGGAAAAACCTTCCTCCTCATCTGCAGGAAGGATGCCTTGTTTTTGAAGCGCTGACTTCACCTGGACTGTTTGTTTCTGGCTGAGGCAGATGACAGCAATGGTATGGTAACCTTGTTCAAGGGCCTTGCGGATCAGGGCTGCACATTGTACGGGCAGCTGTTCTTTTCGGTCCGTTATCCAGACAGCTTCCATGCCGTGGCGGATGACCGGCTGGATGGCATAATCTTTTGCGGCTGTTTTCTTCAGAATCCGGGAAGCCAGCCTGGAAATCTCAATGGTATTCCGGTAACTCTTTAAGAGCAGATGAAACGAATCTTTTTCGCCGTTCAGGAAGATTTCCTTCATGGTATCCCAGCTGTTTAAACCGGTGTCATAATTAATGTTCTGGGAAATGTCGCCTGTCAGGACGAAGCGGCAGTTATCCAGGGACTTTGCCAGCACATAATACAGGGATTCCCCAAAATCCTGGGCTTCATCTATCAGTATCAGCCGGTACTGGTCAAAGTCCTTTTTTGCTGCAAGGCGCCGGTAGAGGTAAACCAGGGCAGCCAGGTCATAGATATCGAAGCAGTTCTGGGCGATGGAGTCCAGGGTTTCTGAAAACATTTCCCCATCCTTCCTGTATTGGATTAAAAAGTCCGTGTATAGGTCTGTGATGGAAGGGCACTGATCCAGGGGACTCCAGAAATTCCGGTATTGGCCTTTCTTTTTCTTCAGTAATTCCCTGTCATCCATGAGTATGGATTCCAGCTGGGAGAGGATCCGGCTGTTGATAAGGGCAGCAATCTGGGCCACTGATTTGGTGGGGTTCAGTTCAATGGTACCTGCCTGGTTGGTATCGGAAAGCAGCATCCCCAGCTGGCAGTCGGAGATGGTGGCAGGAGACAGCAGACGGGCCCGGATGGAATCGATATATGTGGAAAGGGCCTGGATGAACGGAATCCTGCTTTTTTTGATGCAGTCTTTTCCCGGCGGCACAAGACGGTATTTCTTTTTCCAGTTCCGGTCCAGAAGGCTGGTCAGGAGATCCTCCATGGTCCAGGCCTGGATATGGTCCACATCCAGTTCCGGAAGTCCGCTGGCTATGTAAGACAGCAGCATTTTGCTTCCTCCTATGATACAGCACTCTTCAGGATGGATATATCTATTGTAATTATACAGCACATAGGACAGATGATGCAAGATGACCGTTGTTTTACCGCTGCCCGCAACCCCCTGAATCAGCATGTTCTTAAAAGGAGGCTGTCGGATGATAAGATTCTGTTCCCTCTGTATGGTTGCAATGATATCGTCCAGGGCAGCTTCCTTGTTACGGGAAAGGTAGGATACCAGAAGCTGGTCATTGGATGCAATATCGTTGTCATAGTAACCAAGAAGCTGCCCGCCGGATACGTTGTAAGTACGCTTTAGGTAAAGATTGATGGGAACCTGGTCTGCCCCCGGTACATTGTAGGAACCTTCCCCTGGCTCATTTTCATAGTATACGGAAGCAGCAGGAGCGCGCCAGTCAACAATCAGTATGTTCTGCTGCCTGGCGATTCCGTTCTTGCCTATGTATAGGGTTTCGTAGGACTGTTCATGCAGGTCATCGTAATCGATTCTGCCAAAGTAGGGTTTGTCCATGGCTGCCTCGTGCTTTTTTAGGGAGCGGTTTAACTGTTCCAGCTGGTTTTGGCTGACCATGAGAAGATTGCGGGATTCTTTTGTATCCTTGTCCGGCAGACGCCCCAGCTGGTTTATCCGCTCCTTTAACTGGCTGATTTGTAAGGCAAGGGAAGTCCTGTTTTCATGGATAAGCTGAAGGGTGGACTGAAAATGCCTTTCCTCGTCGATATTCTTATAATTCATAGATGACCTCTGTGCTGATTTTTATTTTTCTGCCGTGATGCAGCCGGGACAGCCATTGCCTTCAGGACAGCCCTTATCTTCGGTACCGCCCATCAGTGAGGCGCAGCGCCGTGTATTGAAGATACCGCAGGTGCATGGTTTCCCAATGATGACCGAGCCTTCCTCCGGCGTGATGGTTCCCTTTTTTACTTTTTCAGCCACGGATTGTACCAGTGGGGCGCCAATCAGGGAGTGACCGCACATGGTGATGATTTTAAGGGTATCCTCATCCGGGAGCAATTCTTTTTTTCCGTAGATGCCCAGGGACAGGGTGGCGGTGTGTGGGGTAAGCCCGATTTCATCACAGATCTTGCTGACTTCCTCAATCAGGCCGCTGACCACGATGGAGATACCAAGATCCGCATCTTTTAGTTTGGTAAGGACTCCTTTTACTGATTCCCGGTCCGAGAATGAGATGATGATTCCATAGGCATGGTCCAGGGTCTTCTTATATTCCTCCGGCTTCAGGCCATTGATAAAGCTTTTGCCGGCATGACTGGAACCGTAATTAACATAATTTTCAGAGAGATAGATATCCAGTATTTTCCTGAGCTTATCTCCGGGATTGTCCCGGTTGACGCCCCGGGCGCAACGTGCATACATGCAGAAATCATTTTTAAGATCTTCTTTGGTGCCGTATCTGTGTAAGGAATGACTCATGATTAAAACCTCCTGTTTTTTTCATATATTAAAGATAGGATGCGTGAATGGATTATTTATGGGATCAGGGGACGGCCCAGGCCGACGTTAATCTTGGCATTGGGACGGACAGGGATGTTCATGGCTGCCAGTTTATCTACGACAGGAAGGGAACCGTTTTCGCCAAACCTTGTTACCAGTCCTACGGATACCACCGTGTCAACATCCTCAAGAAGTTTTAATATGGTAGTGATGATGTATTCCAGGTCCTTTTCCTCAATACGCAGTTCCAGGATTGCGGAGAGGACCTTTTCATTTACATATTCTTTCTTAAAACGGCCGGAACCGTCTTCCTCCAGAAGCCCGTACAGGGGATTGTCCTCCAGGATGGGGATGTCCAGCCTGCGCATGGCAGTGGTTACTTTCTCTACTTCCGTGAACCTGGTTCCTGTACAGGGACGGCCGAATTCCAGCAGAAGTCCGTATTCCCCATAGCCGAATTTTCCTGTAACATCATTGGTCTTGGCCTCCTCGGTGCCACGCCCCCAGGCCTTTAAAGCAGGATGCTGGACACCGGGGTCGCTGAACTGCATGCGCACGGCCCTGGGATATTCAAAGTTTTCATCGGGCATATAAATGGCGTCTGCAGCACAGACGCCGGCTCTGAGACAGACACCGCAGTCAACGCATTCTTCTTCATTGATGCTGACTTTCTTCCCATCTCTGGTGATACACCCCAGCATACAGTAATCCGTACACCGTCCACATCCAATACATTTTTCCTTGTTAATCCTCACTGTCAAATTCCTCCTTATTCCTTTAGAATCGGGTTTCCTCGGTAATTTCATATTACTGTTTGATTTACGAAAAGTCAATACATTTTTCAATAAAGTAAAATAATATTTACTAAATATAAAAAAATACTTTACAAATGGCAATTGACTGTGCATAATAGATATATAGACAAAAGAAGATGGGAAAACAATAGCAAAAATGTACAAAAATATGGAAATCCATTTGAAACCCGGCAGGGGGGATCTTTAAACGGGCGGGGAGGGGGATTGATAAGGGGATGTACGGACCGCGGCCGGACAGGATCTTTAAAGCCCCTTCAGCCCAGACCGGGAATCATGATGCAGGTTTAAAACAAAAGGAGGAAAAAGGAATGAAGAAGACAATTGCAGCACTGCTAACCTTATCCATGCTGGCAGCAGCCCTTACAGGATGTTCTAAGAAGGCAGAGGAGGCCGGAGCCAAGGGACCATGGAAACCAGAAGAGAATATAGAGTTCATATGCCAGTCCTCAGCCGGAGGAGGAAGTGACCTGATGGCACGTTCCATTGCACAGTATATGAAGTCAGAGGGTATTATTGACCAGCCTATTGTTGTGGATAATATTACTGGCTCAGGCGGTGTCAAGGCATTTACCTATACCCTGGAGAAGAAGGGCGGCGCCTATAACTGGCAGACTGTTAACAGTAATTTCTTCACAGCGCCCATTGCCGGCAATATCGAACAGGATTATCATGATTATACGCTTCTGGCTGTAATCGGGGTAGACCCAAATGTACTTTGTGTACCTTATGACAGCCCATTTGAGACCTTTGAGGACATTGTGGAAGCTGCAAAGGCAGAACCTGGGAAATACAGCATATCCATTGGCGGAGCAGGTTCATCAGGAGCCTGTGTCACCATCATGATGCAGCAGGAGGTTGGGATTGAACTGAACCAGATTCCCTTTGAGGGAGGAGCGGACGGCCTGACCGCTGTCATGGGCGGACAGGTGGATATGGGCTGGCAGGGAATAGCAGAGCTGGTAGGACCATGGCAGAATAAGCTCCTGAGACCCATTGCCATAGCGGAAGAAAGCCGTGTGGATGCACTGCCTGATATCCCCACCCTTAAAGAGCTGGGATACGATGTGGTGTTCTCCGTACCAAGGGCAATTGTAGGACCGCCGGACATGCCCCAGGAAGCGTATGAGTTTTATTGTGATGCATTTGACAAGCTGAATGCATCGGAGAAATGGCAGAAGGAATACATAGAAGCCAACTACATCATCCCAAGAACAGCAGTGGGCAAGGACTGTGAGATTATCTTCAAGGATTTCCACAATGATACATATGCTCTGTATGATGCGATGGGTCTGGCTGTGGGCGAGGCAGTCCAATAGCTTTGTAGCAGGAGGTGTGATTCGTATGGATTTGGTGTTGGGGATAGTAAGTATCATATTGAGTGTCATTGTATTTGTTGTTTCCTATAATTATGACAATTATATGTATGATGTGGTAGGCGGAGGAGGTTTCCCGAAGATGCTGGCTGTCATCATCATCCTCTGTTCCATTGCTGTCATAGGACAGTATCTGATGAGGAAAAAACAGGGACAGCCGGAAGAAAAAAAAGAGAAGCAGAAAGGAAATGACAAGGCAGCAATCCTGCTGGTGGCCGGTGTCCTGGTATATATCCTGGCGCTGGAGACAGTGGGATATCTGATATGCACCATCCTGCTGGTGGCTTTCCTGCTGTGGATACAGAAGGTAAGGAATCCCAAGGTGCTTCTGGCCGGTACCTGTACCATCTGCGGCTTTTTGTATATCATATTCGTGGTGGTGCTGAATGTAAAGCTGCCCACCGGTTTCTTAATATAGGGAGGTAGAGAAGGTGTTACAGAGTTTATGGATTGGAATACAGACCGCGTTTGGACCGGCCGCCCTGCTTTGTACGGCTCTTGGGGTGGCGGTTGGCATCCTGGGCGGCGCAATGCCGGGAATCAATGCGTCTATTACAACGGCGCTGCTGCTCCCTTTCACCTATTCAATGGAACCCACGGAAGCACTTATGCTCCTGGTAGGCGTGTACATCGGCGTTAACTACGGCGGTTCCATTCCTGCTATTTTAATCGGAACCCCGGGAACCCCGTCAGCCGGGGCCACACTTTTAGACGGTCATCCCATGAGGATGCAGGGAAAAGCCAGTCTGGCCCTCAATGTATCCCTGACCGCCAGCACCGTTGGCAATCTGGTCAGCGGCGTGATACTCGTAGCGGTTGCCCTTCCCATTGCAAAAGCCGCGCTCCGTTTTGGACCGGCGGAGTACTTCAGCCTTGGCGTATTGGGACTTACCCTGATTGCGGGGCTTACTGAGAAAAATGTCATCAAGGGAATCTTTGCTGCTTCCCTGGGACTTTTCCTGTCAACCGTGGGAGCGGACGAGTTTTTGGGCAGGCCCAGGTTTGCCTTTGGAAGCATTGACCTGGCCCAAGGAATTGACCTGGTGCCTGCCATGATGGGACTTTTTGCCATGGGTATGATGATTAAGGATTTCTGGAAGCCTCAGGACCTGGACAGTAATAAGGAAGAGATAAAACTGTCCGTGCTGCCGCTTAACGTGTTTAAGAAAATATTCCCTATCAGCCTGTTTTCAGGAACACTGGGAACCTTCATCGGTGCCCTTCCGGGAGCAGGGGCATCGGTTGCAAGTTTTATCTGCTACAACCAGGTTAAGTCCATGTCTAAGGAGCCTGAGAAATTCGGCACAGGCTGTGTGGAGGGAGTCGCGGCTGCGGAGGCATCCAACAACGGTGTTACCGGCGGCGCCCTGATACCCATGCTGGGTCTTGGAATCCCAGGTTCCGGGACAACCGCAATCATCCTCAGCGCCATGATTATCCATGGGATTGTCCCGGGGCCGAATCTTTTCATCAGCAAACCGGAGATTCCATATGGATTATTTGTGGCGGTATTCACAGGAACCATATTCATGTATCTGCTGGGACTTCTTTATACAAGGATGTTCCTGAAGGTGATCATGCTGCCCCAGGAAATCCTGAACACGGCAATTGTGGCAATCGTCCTTACAGGGGCTTATGCGGTACAGAGGGATACTTTTGACCTTTGGGTTGTATTTACCCTTGGGATTGCGAGCTTTTTCCTTCGGAGGGTAAAGGTTCCCATTACCCCTCTGGTCCTGGGGCTTGTGCTGGGGGCTACGGTGGAGCGTTCCATGAGAAGGGCGCTTACGCTTTCGGGCGGCAGCTGGAGTACGTTCTTTACCAGACCCTTAAGTGCGGTGCTGCTTATGGGAGCTGTTTTCATGCTTGGATGGACCATTTACCGGTCCCATAAATTTGCAAAGAAATAGACAGACGTCAGGAGGATTTTTAAAATGGAAAAGTTGTTTACACCCATTAAGCTGGGGGCTGTGGAGATTAAGAACCGGGTCATCCTTCCGTCCATGTGTGTGCATTTTTGTGACAAGGACGGACATATGAATGATTGCTTCCGTGAGTATGTGAGGAAGCGGGCAGCCGGCGGCGCAGGCCTTTTGATCATACCGGGAAGTCCGCACGGAAAGACAAGCGCCGGACGTCCGGCACTGTCAGATGATTCATACATACCGGACTGGAAGGAACTGGCGGACATGGTGCATTCCTATGGAACGAAGTTATTCTGTCAGCTCCACCCGGCCAAGCATCAGGCTGGCAGGGGACATGCGGTGGAAAGACCCTCGGATTTTACAAAGGAAGAACTGGATGGACTGATTGCCAGTTATGCGGCCTGCGCCCTCCGGTGTAAAAAAGCCGGGGTGGATGGTGTGGATATCCATGGGGCCCATGCCCATGAAATAGCTCTGTTCATGTCGGAGTTTTATAATGACAGGACAGATGGGTATGGCGGAAGCATTGAGGGAAGGGCGCTGTTTCCGGCCCAGATCATAAAAGCCATCAAGTCTGCCTGCGGTTCTGGATTCCCTGTCGTGTTCCGGATCAGCGGCACCGAGATGGTGGAGGGCGGACGTACTGTCCAGGAAACAGGAGAGATAGCCAGGATCCTGGAGGCGGCAGGGGCGGATGCAATCCACGTATCCATCGGTATGCCGGAATCAGGCGGATATATATCGGCAACCATGGATGTGGAGGACTGCTTTAATGTGGAAAATGCAGCCGTCATCAAGAAGTATGTGAGCATACCGGTGATTGCCGTAAACCGTATTGTGGATATCAAGGATGCGGTGGAAGTGGTGGAACAGGGAAAGGCAGACATGGTTTCCATGGCCAGGGCACAGCTGGCTGATCCGGAACTGGTGAATAAGTATCTGGGGATTAATGATGAACCGGTATACAGGTGCATTGGATGTAATCAGGGATGCAAGGATAAAAAGGCGCGTAAGAAGATTACCTGTATGCAGAACCCGCTTCTGGGACGGGAGGAACTGATTCATTTCGTCCCGGCCACAAAAGAAGAACAGCAGGAAAAGATATTAATTGCAGGAGCTGGTCCGGCAGGGCTGGAGCTGGCCTGTAACCTGGCAAGAAGGGGGCTTGTACCTGAGATTTATGAAAAAGACCAGATACCGGGCGGACTTGTGAACCTGTCAGCCCTTGCACCCTGCAAGAAGAATATGTTAAGCCTGATTAAAAGCCGTGTGCAATATTTGGCGCAGCATGGGATTGATATACATTGCGGCGTGGAAGTGACAGAGGAACTTATAAAAGAGAAAAATCCTGATGTGCTGGTGGTGGCTACAGGAAGCCGTCCCGCTGTACCTGAGATTCCCGGAATCCATGCAGACGCTGTGATGACAGGAGATGAAGCGCTGAAAGCGAAGGAAATCACAGGAAAACATGTGGTTGTACTGGGAGCAGGGCTGATTGGCTGTGAGGTGGCGGACTATCTGGCAGAAGCAGGAAACCGTATTACTATTGTGGATGTGGCTTTGGTGGCTGCTTCTTCCCTTAATGCCTTTAGAAGGAATTTCATGCTGAAACGTATGGGGCAGTATTCCATTGAATGGATGATGGAAACGCAGATTACAGACATTTCCCTTCCAAGGATAGGGGTTTCACAACAAGGAGAGGACAAGACAATTGAGGATGTGGATTTCCTGGTGGTTGCGGCTGGCAGGAAACCAGTGAGGGAACTGGAGGACATAGGGAAAGCACAAGGATGCAAGGTCCTGGTGCTTGGGGACGCATGCAGCGTGGGAACTGCGTTGGATGCAATCTATCATTCGGTAGAGCCGGCCCTTCACATCTTTGATTGACAGGTGTATGCTATGGCAACTATTGTAGAAAAGATTTTCAGCAGCCATGCCGGAGGAGAAGTAAAAGCCGGGGAACTGGTCATGGTTAAGGTGGACGCAAGTCTTGTCCAGGATATGAACGGACCTTCCACTATTAAGTATTTTGAGTCATTTGCAGAGACGGTCATATCCCCTGAAAAACATCTGTTTTCACTGGATCATTTCTCGCCAAGCTCATCCATACAGGCGGCCAACAATCATCGAAAAATGCGGCATTTTGTAAAAAGGCACGGGATTGGGCATATGGTGGAAGAAGGAAGCGGCATCGGTCATCAGCGCATGGTGGAGACAGGATTAGTGAAACCCGGTGGTATCATCGTGGGCACGGATTCCCATTGCTGTCATTATGGGGTACTCAATGCCTTCAGTACCGGTATCGGGGCATCGGAGGAGGCTGTTGTCCTGGCCAGTGACAAGTGCTGGTTCAAGGTGCCGGAAACCATAAGGGTGGAATTTACCGGTGCCCTGAACCCCATGGTCACTTCCAAGGACCTGATTCTTGTACTGATTCAGGAACTGACACAAGCAGGGGCAATCTACCAGTGCCTGGAGTTTGGCGGGGACACCCTTAAGGAACTGTCCGTGGATGACAGGGCGGTTATCTGCAATATGGCAGTGGAGGCAGGGGCAAAAGGCGCCATCATGCCGTATGATGAGGTGCTGGAACAGTGGCTGGCGGATAGGGGAATGGAATGCAACGGGGGGGTTGCCCCGGATGCGGATGCCTGTTATGCAAGGCAAATGGTCATCGACGTATCTGCCATCGCGCCCATGGTGGCCATCCCGCCTGATATCGACCAGGTGGTTCCCGTGGATTCCATTGGAAAGCAAAAGGTGCATGAGGTAGTGATTGGAGGCTGTACAAATGGAAGATACACGGATTTTGCCCAGGCAGCAGATATCTTAAGGGGCAGGAAGATAGCCCCGGGTGTCCGCCTTGTGATAGCCCCCGCCTCCAGGGAGATTGCAGGTAAAATGCTGGAGACAGGCGTGTACCGGGATCTGTTGATGGCAGGCGCCACCATATTGCCGCCCTGCTGCGGCCCGTGTACGGGAATCACGGGAGGCCTTATCGGCGATAATGAGGTGGTTTTTGCCACGGCGAACCGGAATATGCCGGGCAGGATGGGAAGCCAGAAGGGGAAAGTGTTCATCGGTTCCCCGGTGGTGGCTGCCTATTCCGCTTTGGCAGGGATAATTACAGTTAAGGAGCAGGTATGATGTTTAAAGGCAGAGCGCGTATTTTAGGCGATAACATAAGCGGGGATTACATAATCAGCAAGGAGTATATCCGGGCCGGTTATTCCCTGGATGAGATGGTGAAATTCCTGTTCCAGGTACCCCGTCCTGATTTGGGGCCAACCCTTAAGCCTGGTGATATCATCGTGGGAGGCCGGAACTTTGGCTGCGGTTCTTCGCGGGAATTCGTGATGCTGCTGCTTAAAGAGGCAAAGATTGACTGTGTGATTGCGAAGTCCTTTGCAAGGGGATTTTTCAGGGCCTGTATCAATCAGGGAATCATGCCCGTGGAATGTGAGATGGAAGCTGTGGAATATGATGAGATATGTGTGGATACCCAAGCGGGAACCGTGAAGGTAAACGGGCAGCGGGAATATGGATTCCAGAAGCTGCCGGTCCTGATGGACAGGATTGTCCTTGAAGGGGGCCTGATACCCTATTATGTGAAGCACCAGGGATTGTAGTACCGGCGCCGCCCGGCGCTATCAATATATCAGTAAAAAATAAACTATCAAATTCTGCCGGATGGATGGGAGCCCTGAAAAGCAGGTTTGATAGTTTTTTATTGTTTGTTCAGTTTGGAGGAGCCGTCCGTCCCTTCGGTGTCAGAGCCGTCTACATGTACATCATTAAAAAGAATCAACTCGTCGGGGTTCAGTTCCAGAAAATCGCAGAGCCGGATGAACGTGGTGGCTAAGGGTGTCTTGCCGCTGAGATACTGATGGATCTTTGGTTTGGAAACACCGGAGAGCTGGGATAACTCGGTAAGGGTCTTGATGTCCTTGTCAATCATCCTTTTACGTATGGTCTTTGAATCTACCGTGATTCTGGTCACTATATCACCTGCCTTATGTAAAGTGTATGGAATGGAACCATCCACACCTCATCCTATTATAAGTGGTTTTCAGATTGATGTCAAGCAAGTGGCTGGAGCGTTTCCAACTGCATTCCTCAAACGTTCCTCCTTATTTCCTGCCGCCGCCGGAAGTATGGCATAAAAAGTGGTTGCATTTTCAATAAAATTGTGCTAATATCTTCCTCATGAGCACAGATGTATTCCTAATGCGGACATGAGTGCGGACCTATGAAAGGATTAAAGAATGGAAGACAAAAGCAAATACTTTGTGGTAAAGCAGAAGGCGGTGCCGGAGGTCCTCCTAAAGGTGGTGGAGGCCAAGAAGCTTCTGGAGACAGAGCGGGCCATTACGGTGCAGGAGGCAACGGATAAGGTGGGAATCAGCCGCAGTTCCTTTTATAAATATAAGGATGACATTTTCCCGTTTTATGACAATACCAAAGGCAAGACCATTACCCTGGTGGTACAGATGGATGATGAACAGGGGCTTCTCAGTGATCTGCTTCACGTGGTGGCGGTGTACAGGGCGAATATCCTTACCATCCATCAGAGTATTCCGGTCAACGGCGTGGCTACCCTCACCCTGAGCGTGGAAGTCAGGGATGACACAGGCAATGTGTCCAGCATGATTGATGAGCTGGAGGAGCTGGAGGGCATCCATTACGTTAAGATCCTTGCCAGGGAATAGGCGGCTTTGACAGACAGATATGGTGCCGGTGGCACAGCATTGAAAATAAAACACAGGGAGCGGAAGGATTATGATTAAGACGGCAATAATGGGATACGGGACAATCGGTTCCGGCGTGGCAGAGGTTTTGGAACAGAATAAGGACGTGATAGCGAAGCAGGCGGGCCAGGAAGTGGAGTTGAAATACGTGCTGGACCTGAGGGAATTTCCGGACAGCCCGGTGGCGGATAAGATTGTCCATGATTTCAAGGTGATTGAGCAGGACGAAGAGGTGCAGATCGTGGTGGAGGCCATGGGCGGACTGAACCCGGCCTATCCATTTGTCAAGGCCTGCCTTCTGGCTGGAAAGCATGTGGCCACATCCAACAAGGCCCTGGTGGCTGCCTATGGAACCGAGCTTTTAGCCATTGCCAGGGAAAAGGGCGTGAATTTCCTGTTTGAAGCCAGCGTGGGCGGCGGCATCCCGATTATCAGGCCCATGTACCGGTGCCTGATGGGGGAGAGGATTGAAGAGATTACGGGAATCCTCAACGGCACCACCAACTTTATCCTGACCAAGATGGATAAAGAGGGGGAGTCGTTTGAGAATGCGCTGAAGGAAGCACAGAACCTGGGATATGCGGAGCGCAACCCGGAGGCCGACGTGGAAGGCCATGACACCTGCCGCAAGATAGCTATCCTTACTGCCATGGCAACGGGCAGGGAAGTGGATTACGAGGATATCTACACAGAGGGGATTACCAGGATTACGGATATTGACTTTAAGTATGCGGAGAAGATGGGTACCTCGGTCAAGCTTTTTGGCACCAGCCGCATCAAGGACGGCAAGGTGAACGCATTTGTGGCTCCTGTGATGATCCAGAAGAATAATCCCCTGTATTCTGTCAATGATGTGTTTAACGGAATCATGGTTAAGGGGAACATGCTGGGGGTTTCCATGTTCTACGGAAGCGGAGCAGGAAAGCTTCCCACTGCCAGCGCGGTGGTGGCGGACATCATTGAGGCGGCCCAGAACCTGGACCACAATCTGAACATTGGATGGTCCGGTGAAAAGCAGGCCATCGAATCCATGGATCAGGCAAGGTTCCGCTATTTTGTCCGTGTGGCCGGTTCCTACCGCAACAAGGAGCAGGATGTGAAGAGGGCCTTTGGTAAGGTGGAGGTCGTGGAGCTTTACGGTATGGATGAGTTCGCGGTGCTTACATCCGAGATGTCAGAGGGGGAATTCAAGGCAGCGGCAACCGCATATGACAGCGCAGAGCAGGCCAGGTCTGATTATGGAATCAAGCAGATGATCCGGGCAATGCTGTAGAAGGTACGGGATTATATGACAGGAATCATTGAATGGATGACAAGGCAGGGATTTCCCTGCCTGTTTCATCTTTTAACAGGACTGTACTGCCCAGGCTGCGGCGGTACAAGGGCGGTGCGTGCCATGATGGCAGGGAACCTGGGGATGAGTTTCCAGTACCATCCCCTGGTCCTCTATACGGCGGCGGTGCTGACCCTGGAGCTGGTCAGCCTTGCCATCTCAAAGGCAGCAAAAAACCCCAGATTGTATCTGGGGCATGAGACGCTGTTTGTGTATATAGCGGCAGGTATTGTCGTGCTTAACTGGGTATGCAAGAATGTGCTGCTGGTATTCTTCGGCGTGGACCTGCTGCCGCCATGGGGATAAGGTCCCAATCAGAGGTGGATCCAGGAGGAACCGCCGGACAGGTGCATCTGCTGCTGGATGCGGTTGATGTACTCATTAAACTTAGGTCCCATCTCCGGGTCGCTGAGGATTTCATAGTAGCAGCCCAGCAGATAGAAAAAGAAGAAGGTCAGCGCAATGGCAAGGCCGCTGAGCACAATGCCTGTGATTGCACGGGCATTAAAGCTTTTCTTGCCGCTGACATCCGCATTCCTTGACATGATGGCAAGGACAATGCCGATGATGCCGCAGATCATCCCGGTAGGCGTGTTGCTGCCGCTGACAAGGGATACCGGAAAATAAAAGAAGCTGCATATCATGCCGGTAATCCCTGCTATCATGGAGCAGGTTGCCAGGCGCTCTGAGGAAGTGGATTCCTTTGGGTTCCTTGGCTGTTTGCCGGTGTTAGGGTTTTGGCTATTATAAGTTTCATTCATAATTCTGAACAGATACCTTTCTGTAAGTCCTTACGGTAGTTTTTCTGTAGTTATCCTGCTTATTTTATCACGAATTACACGCCGTGTCCAGATGAAGACAATTCCATTGTAACAGAACTTGCATAAGAAGAAGGGATGAACTATAATATATAAGTTAGTTAGATTACAGATAGGTGAGGATTACCCATGGACATTATTAAGAAACTGGCGGAAGAACTGAAGATTGGCCGCCACCAGGCAGAGGCAGCCGTAAAGCTGATTGATGAAGGCAACACCATTCCCTTTATTGCCAGATACCGCAAGGAAGCCACAGGCTCCCTGGACGACGAGGTACTGCGCAATCTGGACGAACGGTTAAAATATCTGCGCAACCTGGAAGACCGCAAGAACCAGGTCATCGCATCCATTGCAGAACAGGAGAAGCTGACCCCTGAGCTGGAACGCAGTATCAGGGAGGCACAGACCCTGGTGGCTGTGGAGGATTTATACAGGCCCTATAAGCCAAAGCGCAGGACCCGGGCCATGATTGCAAAGGAAAAGGGCCTGGAGCCCCTGGCGGATTTAATCAGCATGCAGATGGTGAAGGAGCCGTTGATCCAGGCTGCCGCCGCCTACATTTCCCAGGAAAAGGGCGTGGAAACCGCGGAGGAAGCCATCCAGGGGGCCAAGGATATCCTGGCGGAGCGCATCTCGGATAATGCGGAGTACCGCACCTATATCAGGAATGCAACCATGAACAAGGGTGTGGTCCAGTCCTCGGCCAAGGATGAGAAGGTCCAGTCCGTGTATGAGATGTACTATAATTACGAGGAGCCGGTTAAAAAGTGTGCCGGACACAGGGTCCTGGCCCTGAACCGCGGGGAGAACGAGAAGATACTCACGGTTAAGGTCCTGGCCCCGGAAGACCAGATCCTCATGTACCTTGAGAAGCAGACCATTGTAAGGGACAACCCCCATACCACGCCTGTTTTAAAGGAGGTTGCGGCCGACAGCTATCAAAGGCTCATAGGCCCATCCATCGAACGTGAAATCCGCAGCGAGCTGACGGAACGGGCAGAGGAAGGCGCCATCAAGGTATTTGGAAAGAACCTGGAACAGCTCCTGATGCAGCCTCCCATTGTGGGGCGGGTTGTCCTTGGATGGGACCCGGCCTTCCGTACGGGCTGTAAGCTGGCTGTTGTGGATAGCACGGGAAAAGTGCTGGATACAGTGGTGATTTATCCCACGGCGCCCCAGAACAAGGTGGCGGAATCCAAGAAGATAGTAAAGGATTTTATTAAAAAATATGACATTTCCCTGATTTCCGTTGGAAATGGAACGGCGTCCAGGGAATCCGAGCAGATTATCGTGGAGCTTTTAAAAGAAATCAAGGAGCCGGTGCAGTATGTGATTGTCAATGAGGCGGGCGCATCCGTATATTCCGCCAGCAAGCTTGCCACGGAGGAATTCCCTAATTTTGACGTGGGACAGCGCAGCGCCGTATCCATTGCAAGGCGCCTTCAGGACCCGCTGTCAGAACTGGTGAAGATTGACCCCAAGTCCATTGGCGTGGGACAGTACCAGCATGACATGAACCAGAAGCATCTGGGCGAAACACTGGAAGGAGTGGTGGAGGACTGCGTGAACAAGGTGGGCGTGGACCTTAATACGGCATCCGCTTCCCTGCTTGAGTACGTGTCCGGCATCAATAAGGCCCTGGCTAAGAACATTGTGGCCTACAGGGAGGAGAACGGGGCGTTTAAGAACAGGAAACAGCTGTTAAAGGTTGCCAAGCTTGGTCCCAAGGCGTTCGAACAGTGCGCAGGCTTTATGCGGATTACAGGCGGGGAGAATCCCCTGGACGGCACCAGCGTGCATCCTGAGAGCTATGAGGCGGCCAGGAAGCTTCTGGACCGTCTGGGATATGACCTGTCTGAGCTGAACCAGGGAGGCATCAAAGGAATCGGCAAGAAGATTGTGGATTACAGGAAAATGGCGTCCGAGCTGGAGGTGGGCGAGATTACCCTGCGCGACATTGCAGGGGAACTGGAAAAGCCTGCCAGGGACCCAAGGGATGAGATGCCAAAGCCAATCCTCAGAAGCGATATCCTGGAGATGAAGGATTTAAAGCCGGGCATGGTCCTTAAGGGGACGGTGCGCAATGTAATTGATTTTGGCGCCTTTGTGGACATCGGAGTGCACCAGGACGGCCTGGTACATATCTCACAGCTGACCGACAGGTATATCAAGCATCCGCTGGAGGCGGTGAGCGTGGGGGATGTTGTGGACGTCAAGATCATCAGCGTGGATCTGGCAAAGAAAAGGATTGCCCTTACCATGAAAGGAATTTAGTCATGACAGTGTTTGAAACATGGAAACCAGAGGAAACATATGAGCTGGGTAGGAAGATGGGGGAGGAAGCCGCGCCGGGGCAGATTGTCTGCCTGAACGGCGACCTGGGCGTGGGCAAGACCGTGTTCACCCAGGGATTTGCAGCCGGCCTTGGGATTGAGGGTCCGGTGAACAGCCCTACCTTCACCATTGTCCAGCAGTATGAGGAGGGGCGGCTGCCCCTGTATCATTTTGATGTATACCGCATTGGGGATATCAGTGAGATGGAAGAAATCGGTTATGAGGACTGCTTTTTCGGGGACGGCGTGTGCCTGATTGAGTGGTCCGGGCTGATTGAAGAGATACTTCCTGAACATGTGGTGAAGGTGGTCATTGAAAAGAATCTGGAGCAAGGGTTTGATTACAGGCGGATTACAGTGGAGGAAACGTGATGAGGGTATTAGGAATTGAAAGTTCATCCCTGGTTGCCAGCGTGGCCCTGGTGACGGATGATATAATGACGGCCGAATACACGGTGGATTTTAAGAAGACCCATTCCCAGACGCTCCTGCCCATGCTGGATGAGATCGTAAAGCTGCTGGAGCTGGACCTTGATACCATTGACGCCATTGCCGTGGCAGGAGGCCCCGGTTCCTTCACCGGCCTGCGCATCGGCGCAGCCACTGCCAAGGGACTGGGCCTGGCCCTTAAAAAGCCTTTGGTACATGTTCCTACCGTGGATGCCATGGCATATAATATGTGGGGGACGTCAGGCCTTGTGTGCCCGATCATGGATGCCAAGAGAAGCCAGGTATATACCGGGCTTTATCATGTGGAGGACGGCCTTAAGGTGCTGATGGAACAGTGTCCCATGGATATGAGGGAGCTGGCCCGTCTTCTGAATGAAAGAGGGGAGCGGGTCATATTCCTGGGGGACGGCGTACCCGTGTACAGAAGCATCATTGAAGAGGAAATGCAGGTAAGCTATGGATTTGCACCGGCCCAGATGAACCGGCAGAGGGCGTCCTGTGTGGCGGTCCTGGGAATGACTGCACTTTTGGATGCAGGCAGCGGGAGTGGAGCCGGTGTCGGGACCGGAGCCGGGGCAGTAATTGGAGCCGGGACTGGAGCCGGAGCCGTAACCGGAGCCGGGGACTACCATGGAGCCCGCCTTGTGAGCGCGGCTGACTTTGCCCCGGATTATCTGAGGAAGCCCCAGGCAGAACGCCAGCGTGAGGCGGAACTTTCCGCCAAGGGGGCTGCTGCGAAGCTGCCGGGCGATTATTGATGTAAAATATGCAGTGAGGATTGGTGTATGGAGTTAATCAGAGGGGTGCGCCCCATGACTGCCCGGGATATCGAGGCTGTAACCGGCCTGGAGCAGGTATGCTTTTCGGAAAAATGGTCTGAGAGCCTGCTGCGTTCCGGCCTGGACAGCAGGCTGGACACGTACTTTGTGTACGAGGAACACGGCCAGATCCTTGGATACAGTATTATAAGGATACTGGCAGATGAAGGTGAGATACAGCGGATTGCTGTCCTGCCCGGTTACCGCAGGCAGGGAATCGCAAGGAAACTCATGGACGCCATGGTCACTTTTTCCAGAGGAAGGGGCGTGCGCTCCATTGCCCTGGAGGTCCGTGAAAGTAACGCCGGAGCCAGAAAGCTTTATGAATCCTACGGTTTCAGGCAGGAGGCCCTGCGCAGGGGGTATTATCATAATCCGCCCGAGGACGCGGTCATCATGTGGAACAGGGGAATATGAAACAATTTCCACTTAAAATATGTATATTTTGTGTATATAATGGAGAGGAATCGGACATTCCTCTTCATTTTTGCATGGAGCATGTTTCGAAGGATAAAGGGAATGGATGAGAGGACATGATGAAAGAGAAAGGCGAGGGTTCATATGAAGAGGTACAATAGAAACGGGCAGCTGGAGGCAGTCCTTTGCAACTGCTGCGGAAAGAAGCTGGTTGTGGAGCATGGGATCATCCGTGAAGGTTCCATCGGTATTGACCATGCATGGGATTATTTTTCCGAAAAAGACGGACAGGTCCATCATTTTGACTTGTGTGAAGACTGTTACGACGAATGGATTTCCGGTTTCCGGCTTCCTGTGGAAACAGAAGAACAGATAGAATTATTATAGGCTTATATTGAACCAGGAAACATTGAACCGGGAAACATCGAACCAGGATATCCGTGACCATTCCCATGCAAGGGCGGTCCGGTCATCCTGGTTTTTTGCTGTCCGTGACCCGTGGATATAGGAGGTCTGCCGGGTATACCTTCATTTTCCTCCATATCACACAGAACTTTTCCGGCCTCCTCTTGATTATTCAATACAATCTGTGTTATGATTTCCAAAGTTAACAAGAAAAGATGAGGAACTGATATGTTAGATATATGTTTATTAGGAACCGGGGGCATGATGCCTCTTCCATACAGATGGCTCACCTCCATGATGGCAAGATGCAGGGGAAGCAACCTGCTGATTGACTGCGGCGAGGGCACCCAGGTGGCGTTAAAGGAGAAGGGATGGAGTCCCAAACCAATTGACGTCATCTGCTTTACCCATTACCATGCAGACCATATCAGCGGCCTTCCGGGACTGCTTCTGACCATGGGCAATGCGGAGCGGGTGGAACCCCTCACGCTGGTTGGCCCCAAGGGGCTGGAGCGGGTGGTCTCCGCCCTGCGCACCATTGCGCCGGAGCTTCCCTTTGAGCTGAAGTTCGTGGAGCTGACAGAGAACAGGGAACATATGGAGTTGGGGCCGTATGTGATTGATGCCTACAGGGTAAACCACAATGTAATCTGTTACGGATACTCCATTTCCATTCCCCGCACCGGACGCTTTGACGTGGAGAGGGCAAAGGCGGAGGCGATTCCCCAGAAGTTCTGGAGCCGGCTTCAGAAAGGCGAGGAGATGGAACACGAGGGAAGGCTGCTGACCCCGGGGATGGTGCTGGGACCTGACAGGCGGGGCCTGAAAGTGACATACTGTACGGATACCAGACCGGTGCCTGTAATCGCAGAATATGCGGCCGGTGCGGACCTCTTTATCTGCGAAGGCATGTACGGTGAAAAGGACAAGGCTGCCAAAGCAAAGGAATACAAACATATGACCTTTTACGAAGCAGCTTATCTGGCCAGGGAAGCACAGCCGGCGCAGATGTGGCTGACCCATTACAGCCCTTCCCTGACAAGGCCTGAGGAATATATGGATGAGGTACGGAGCATTTTCCCGCGGGCAAAGGCTGCCAGGGATGGCTGGACCATGGAACTGGAATTTGATGAGGATTAGTGGAGATGGGATTATGATTGGAAATACTTCAGAGGATATTTTAATATTGGCAATAGAAAGTTCCTGTGACGAGACAGCCGCTTCCGTGGTGAAAAACGGAAGGACCGTGCTGTCCAATGTGATTACTTCCCAGATTGCGACCCATACTGTATATGGGGGCGTGGTTCCGGAGATTGCTTCCAGGGAGCATATCAAGGCCGTGAATTACGTGATAGAGCGGGCGCTGGCAGAGGCCCAGGTAAGCCTGGAGGACATCACTGCCATCGGCGTGACCTACGGTCCGGGGCTGGTAGGCGCTTTGCTGGTGGGAGTGGCGGAAGCCAAGGCCCTGGCCTATGCTGCAAAAAAACCGCTGGTTGGAGTGCATCATATAGAAGGCCATGTGTCCGCTAACTTTATTGAGAACCCGGACCTTGAGCCGCCCTTCGTATGCCTGATCGTATCCGGCGGCCATACCCACCTGGTGATTGTGAAGGATTATGGTGAATTCGAAATCATCGGACGTACCAGGGACGATGCGGCAGGGGAGGCGTTTGATAAGGTGGCCAGGGCCGTGGGCCTGGGATATCCGGGCGGACCCAAGGTTGACAAAGCGGCCAGGGAGGGCAATCCCCATGCCATGGAATTCCCCAGGGGCAAGGTGGATGGCTCGCCCTATGATTTCAGCTTCAGCGGACTTAAGTCGGCGGTCCTGAACCACATCAACCATGCCCGCATGATCGGCGAGGAGATAAATGTGCCTGACCTGGCGGCCTCATTCCAGAATTCCGTCGTGGAATCCCTGGTAAGCCGGGCCATACTGGCTGCCCGGGAGTTTGGGTATAAGAAGCTGGCCATTGCAGGAGGGGTTGCCAGCAATACAGCCCTCAGAAGCGCCATGGAGGAAGCCTGCAAAAAGGAGGGGATAAAGTTCTATCATCCCTCGCCCATATTCTGTACGGACAATGCGGCCATGATTGGCGCAGCTGCCTATTATGAGTATTTGAAGGGAAATGTCTCAGGCTGGGATTTGAACGCTGTCCCCAACCTTAAACTTGGCGAACGGTAAGGAGGGCAGGTACCATGGAAAAGCAATATTGTACGGCTGTTGTGCTGGCAGCGGGCAAAGGCGCCAGGATGGGCACCCGGACAGCAAAGCAGTATCTGGAAATCGGAGACATGCCGGTGGTAGCCCATGCACTTCTGGCATTTCAGGAATCTTCCCTGATTGACGAGATAATCCTGATGACAGATGCAGGCCATCTTGAATACTGTAAAAAGGAAATCGTGGATGCCTATCATCTGGACAAGGTATCCACGGTGGGAGCAGGCGGCAGGGAGCGGTACGAGAGCGTATGGAAGGCGCTCTGTACCATGATGGACAAGGAAGAGTGGGAGGATGAGGCGCTTTCCAGGGCAAGACGGGAAGGGTATGTATTCATCCATGACGGCGCCCGTCCCTTTGTGACCCCTGAAATCATAGCCAGGGCATATGAGGATGTGGTGAAGTGGAAGGCCTGTGTGGTGGGGATGCCTGTAAAGGACACCATTAAACTGGTTGACGAGGACAGCTGTATTGTGGACAGCCCCAGACGCAGCCTTGTATGGCAGGCCCAGACTCCCCAGGTGTTTTCGGTGCCTTTGATTGCAGAGGCATTTACACGTCAGATGAAGGAAGACTGCAGTCATGTGACAGACGACGCAATGGTGGTGGAAGCCCAGATGGGAGTCAGGATCCACATGACCCAGGGCAGCTATGAGAACATAAAAATCACCACCCCTGAAGACCTTTTGATAGCCGAAACCATGTTAAATAAAAAAAGTTAAAAAAGGTGTTGACTTATGTCGAAATACATGATAGACTATCCAAGTTGTCGCTGAACAGGGCAACACAGAAAAACAGTCAGAAAAAAGTTTTTCAAAAAGATTTAAAAAAACACTTGACAAAACTGCTAATCTTCTGTAAAATAGAAAAGCACGTTTGGAGAGATATCGAAGTGGTCATAACGAGGCGGTCTTGAAAACCGTTTGTCCGCAAGGGCGCGTGGGTTCGAATCCCACTCTCTCCGCTGCAGACGGATTTTATGATTTGCCTGCGGAATTAAATAAATAATGATTGCCATGCTTCCGGTCTTTGGGAGTAGGCAAAAAGCATCAGCCAAGCAGAAGTACCCAAGCGGCTGAAGGGGCTCCCCTGGAAAGGGAGTAGGTCGTTAGTAGCGGCGCGAGGGTTCAAATCCCTCCTTCTGCGTTCGGCATATGACATTTTGGACAAGACAGCTTGTTCTTTATGGAAATGCCCCGTACCTTTACAATTGAAGACTGAATAATACAC
>DS990263.1:0-298264 GCA_000155435.1 Clostridiales bacterium 1_7_47FAA
GATACCTAATTTCATATGATTACCTTCCTATTATAATAAGTAATTACAGCCTTATTATCATATCATAAAACATGGGGGAATGAAAGCAGAAAATGTTTAACTGCCAAATGTCAATAAAATCAGGTTTGGCGGGAAGAATATAAGCACAGGCACATGAAGGACATGAAGCAATCCAAAACAGTTTAAGGAGATACAAGATGGGAGAGACAATCGTAGTAATCGGAGCCAACCACGCGGGAACAGCCGCCATCAATACAGTACTGGACCAGTTTCCGGGCAACCGCGTCATTGCATTTGACATGAACTCAAATATCAGTTTCCTGGGGTGCGGCATGGCCCTTTGGATTGGGAAACAGATCCAAGGCCCGGACGGCCTGTTCTATTCCAGCAAGGAAATATTCGAGGAAAAGGGCGCGACCATCCACATGGAGACTAGGATTACCCACATTGACTATGACAGGAAGATCGTGCATGCGCGGGACAGCGCCGGAACGGACTTTGAACAGTCCTATGATAAGCTGATACTGGCCACAGGATCCATACCCATCCGCCCGGAGATAAAAGGCATGGACCTGGAAAATGTCCAGTTCGTAAAGCTGTTCCAGAATGCCCAGGACGTGATTGAGAAGTTAAAGGATGGATCCATCCGCAGGATTGCCGTTGTGGGGGCAGGATACATCGGGGTGGAACTGGCCGAGGCTTTCAGGCGGAATGGGCGTGAGGTGGTGCTGATTGACTGTGCGGATACCTGTTTATCCGGATACTATGACAGGGAGTTTTCCGATATCATGGCAAAGAACCTTGAGAGCCACGGCGTAAAGCTGGCATTCGGGGAAACAGTAACGGGACTGGAAGGCGGCGGGAAGGTCCAGAACGTCATCACGGACAAGGGAAGCCATGAGGCTGACATGGTGGTTTTCGGCATTGGATTTAAACCAAATACAGTGCTGGGGCAGGGACAGCTCAGGCTTTATAAGAATCATGCCTTTTTGGTGGACCGGAAGCAGGAAACCAGTATTCCCGGAGTCTATGCCATCGGTGACTGCGCCACGGTCTACAATAATGCCATCCAGGCCACGGACTATATTGCGCTGGCAACCAATGCGGTCCGCTCGGGTATCATTGCGGCCCACAATGCCTGCGGCCGGCTGCTGGAATCCCCGGGCGTGCAGGGATCCAACGGCATCAGCATATGGGGGCTTCACATGCTCAGCACGGGAATCAGCCTGGCCAGGGCAGGACGGATGGGATATGCGGCTGCCGTGACGGATTACGAGGACTGGCAGAAGGCGGAGTTCATGGAGGATGGGAACAACCGGGTGAAGATACGCATTGTCTATGACAAAGATACCAGGATCATACTGGGGGCACAGATGTGTTCAGACTATGATATTTCCATGGGCATCCACCTGTTCTCCATGGCCATAGAAGAGCAGGTGGACATTGATAAACTGAAGCTCTTCGACCTGTTTTTCCTGCCTCATTTTAATAAACCCTATAATTATATCACCATGGCAGCCCTGGCAGCCAGATAAAAGGCAGATGAAAGGTTGATGAAGGGCAGATGGAACGCGGATGAGAGGCAGGGAAATCCCTTCTTGCATTTTAGGTTACTTCGGGGTAAAATGGGAAAGTATAGCATCAGGTGTCCCAAGGACAGACATGCCCTGGTGCAGGATGTAAGGAAGGAGATTTTTCTATGGAAGCAGTGACAGGAGCAGATTTAAGCTTTGTGAACCTGGGCATTACCATACAGCACCTGCCGAACAGTATCACGGTGTTTGGTTTCAGGATTGCATATTACGGGATCATCATCGGGCTGGGGATGCTGGCCGGGATGGCCGTTGCATTCAGGGACGCAAGGCGCAGGGGCCAGGATCCGGATGTCTATCTGGATTTTGCCTTGTACGGCATCATATTTTCCATTATCGGCGCCAGGGCTTATTATGTGATTTTTGACTGGGATAACTATAAGAATAACCTGCTGCAGATATTTAACACCCGGGGAGGCGGACTGGCAATCTACGGCGGCGTCATCGGCGCGGTCATTACCCTTATCGTGTTTACCAGGGTCAGGAAGATGTCCTTTTTCTCCATGGCGGACAGCGGCGTGCTGGGGCTGATAACGGGCCAGATCATCGGCCGGTGGGGGAATTTCTTTAACTGCGAGGCGTTCGGGGGATTTACCAACAACCTTTTTGCCATGCGCATTAAGAAGAGCCTGGTGAATCCGTCCATGATCTCACAGCAGCTGATTGACCATGAGATTGTGGAGAATGGGATTGCCTACATCCAGGTCCACCCCACCTTCCTCTATGAGTCGGTATGGAACCTGTGTGTCCTTGGTTTCATGCTGTGGTACAGGAAACACAAGAAGTTTGAAGGGGAAATGCTCTGGATTTATTTCCTGGGTTACGGCCTTGGACGGGTCTGGATTGAGGGCCTGCGCACGGACCAGCTGTTGATTCCCGGCACCGGATTCGCGGTGTCCCAGCTGCTCTCGGCCGTGCTGGTACTGATATCGGCCGGAATTATCATTTATAAACACCAGAACCTGAAAAAGGGGAGGAAAGTGGGGGATATTCCAGGGGGGATTAAGTAAAAAAATCAATATTTAGTACTTGTAAGTGGGGGTATCCCACATGTAGAGGCAGTTGCGAAAAACCACGCAGCTGCCTTGTTTTTTTGAAATTTTTTTATAAGAAATTCGTAAAAACTCCTTGCCATTTCCCAATTTCTGTACTATGATGGACATACAAGTGGTAGAAAGTGGTGCAAAGTGGTAGAGGATGGTTGTTATGTGGATGAAGTGGGGGTTTCGGATTCCCCCATGGGCATCCACGGGACATCACTGACGTACGGCAGGTGATAAGTTATGTTCATGGGTGAATACAATCATACAGTAGATGCGAAGGGACGCCTGATCGTGCCTTCCAAGTTCAGAGAGCAGTTAGGCGACGAATTCGTTGTTACGAAGGGCCTTGATAACTGCCTTTTTGTGTATGAGAATTCCGAATGGACTGCCCTTGAAGAGAAACTGCGCACACTGCCCCTTACCAATGCCGCCGGACGTAAGTTTTCACGTTTCCTCCTGGCAGGCGCTACCACCTGTGAAGTGGACAAGCAGGGAAGAATCCTTCTTCCGGCCATCCTCAGGGAGTTTGCCGGAATTGAGAAAGACGCAGTACTGGTAGGTGTGGGAAGCCGTATTGAAATCTGGAGCAAGGATAAATGGATTGAGGCGAACACCTTTGATGATATGGAAGAGATTGCAGAACACATGGAAGGTTTGGGAATTTAATGGAGGAACAAGCATTTGTACACAAGTCCGTACTTTTATATGAAACAGTGGGCAGCCTGAATATAAAGCCCGGAGGAATCTATGTGGACGGCACGCTGGGCGGAGGCGGACATGCCTATGAGGTATGCAAGCGTCTGGGAAGCGGACGGCTCATTGGGATTGACCAGGACGCGGACGCCATAGAGGCGGCAGGCAGGCGGCTGGAGCATTTTAAGGATAAGGTTACCATTGTAAGAAGCAATTATGAGAATATCAGGACAGTGCTGAATGAACTGGGGCTTTTAAAGGTGGACGGGATTTACCTGGATCTGGGGGTTTCCTCCTACCAGCTGGACACGGCTTCCAGGGGATTCACCTATAGGGAGGACGCGCCTCTTGATATGAGGATGGACCAGAGGAATACCACCACGGCCGCAGACATTGTCAATACCTACACCGAGATGGAGCTGTACCGGATCATCCGGGATTATGGTGAGGACAATTTTGCGAAGAACATAGCAAAGCACATTGTAAGGGCAAGGGGGGAACACCCCATTGAGACAACAGGAGAGCTGGCGGAGATAATCAAGGCGGCCATTCCGGCCAGGGTAAGGGCCACGGGCGGACATCCGGCCAAGCGTACCTTCCAGGCCATAAGGATTGAGTGCAACCATGAACTGGATGTGCTGGAACAGTCCATTGATACCATGATTGAACTCTTAAACCCGGGAGGACGGCTCAGTATCATCACCTTCCATTCGCTGGAAGACAGGATTGTGAAGAACCGGTTCAGGACCAATGAAAATCCCTGTATCTGCCCCCATGAGTTTCCTGTATGCGTGTGCGGCAGGAAGAGTAAGGGGAAGGTGGTTTCAAGGAAACCCATATTGCCGTCCAAAGAAGAATTGGAAGAGAACAGCCGTTCAAAGAGCGCAAAGCTGCGCGTGTTTGAGCGGGGTGAGATGTAGATACCATGATTTTAAGCGTTTAAAATACAGACGTTAAGTGCCCAATGCGTACAAAGGATGACAAGACTAAGACAGAAGGGAGGAATAAGGCCATGGCTGCAAGAAGACAGGCGTCAGCAGGACGCACACACACACAGACAAACCGCAGGCCGGCACAGAGGCATGATTATGTGTATGGTTCGGCGGCACCACAGCTTAAACCACAGGAAGCTCCAAGACCGGAGCGGCCGGCAAGGAAACCGGCAGGCAGCCAATCCGTCCGGCATAACCACCGGATACGCCGCAATCAGGAACGTGCATTGTATATGGACCTTCCATATGTGATCATGCTTACCATTGCGTCAGTGTTTACCTTATACCTCTGTATCAATTACCTCCATGTGCAGTCATCCATTACGGCAAGAATGCATCATATCGAGACCATGGAGGCCCATTTAGAGAAGCTTAAGGCGGAGAATGATGCCCTGGAAACCAGTATCAACACCAGCATTGACCTGAATAAGATTTATGAGATTGCAACAAAGGAGCTGGGCATGGTATACGCCAAGAAGAACCAGGTGCTGCTGTATGATAAGACAGAAAGTGAGTATGTAAGACAATATGAAGACATCCCGGAACACTAATGGAAACGGCCGTTCCCAGAACAAGGGAAGTGGAAACGGCCGCGACGGACATAACCAGAAAGGCAAATATTTTTACCCCAAGTACCTGCAGGAAAAGCTGGCAATCACCGTATTGGTGATTACGCTGGCTTTATTTGCATTAATAATGGTGCTTTACAGAATCATCAGGGACAACAACGAGCAATATAATAAAATCGTGCTGACCCAGAGACAGCAGGAATACGAGAGCCGTGTCATACCCTACAGGCGGGGGGATATCGTGGACAGGAACGGGACCTATCTGGCTACCAGCGAGAAGGTCTATAACCTGATCATTGACCCAAGGCAGATCATGTCAGCCCCGGAGCGCTATCTGGAACCCACGGTGGATGCCCTTGTGACCACGTTTGGCTTTGACGCAGGGGAACTGCGCGCCATGATTGAGGAAAAGAAGGATTCCGCCTATCTCAGGTACAGCAAGGGGCGACAGCTCAGCTATGACCAGAGGACTGCGTTTGAACAGCTGGCAAAGGAAAAGAACGATGCCTACATCAAAGATAAGGATGAGGTGGAGGGCAAGAAGCGGGTTAAGGGAATCTGGTTTGAGGATGAATATAAGCGGATTTACCCCTATAACTCAATGGCCTGCAGCGTGATTGGATTTACCAGCAGTGACGGAAGCGTTGGCAACGGCGGTATCGAGCAGTACTATAACAGCAGCCTGATTGGGGTGAATGGACGCGAGTACGGTTATCTGGATGAGAACTCCAATCTGGAAGGCGTGGTGAAATCCGCAACCAACGGCAAAACCGTGGTAAGCACCATTGACGTGAACATCCAGAACATCGTACAGAAATATATCAATGAGTGGCAGACAACCGTGGGCAGCAAGGTCACGGCTGCCATTGTCATGAATCCCAATAACGGTGAGATACTGGCCATGGGCACCAGCAGTGTGTTCGACCTTAATAATCCCAGGGATGTAAGCGGATACACCCAGGAAGACCTGATGGCCCTGGGCAAAAAGGAAGCCGCCCATGTATACAGAAGGGAAAACAACGGGGAAACCATCACAGAAGACCAGGTCCTTGACCATTACAGCCGCGAGGAGGTGCTGTCCTACGGCCAGCAGGTCGCATGGAACCAGATATGGAGGAACTTCTGCGTCAGCGATACGTATGAACCGGGATCCCCGTCCAAGATATTCACGGTTGCAGCCGGTTTGGAGGAAGGGGTAATAAAGCCCACCGACAGTTTTGAATGTACCGGTTTCCTTCATGTGGGGGATTGGGACATTAAGTGTACGGCATACCGCAGGGGCGGGCATGGGTGGCTGAATGTCCAGGAATCGCTGATGCAGTCCTGTAACGTGGCCATGATGCGCATCGGAGCCATGATAGGAAGGGAACGGTTTACGAAATACCAGTCCATCTTCGGCTTTGGCGACAAGACCGGCATAGACCTGCCGGGCGAGGCAGATACCAGCAGCCTTGTGCACACGGCGGATGATATAGGGCCTACGGATCTGGCCACCAATGCCTTTGGACAGAACTATAACTGTACCATGGTACAGATGGCGGTTGCATTTTGCTCCGTACTCAACGGGGGATCCTATTATGAGCCTCATGTGGTAAAACAGATACTGAATGAGCAGGGCTCCGTGGTGGAGAAGAAGGAACCGGTCCTGGTGCGGGAAACCGTATCCCGGTCCACGTCCGACTTCCTTAAGGAGGCCATGTTCCAGACCGTTGAGGTGGGAACCGGAAAAGCGGCCCAGGTAGCGGGGTACGATGTGGGCGGCAAGACGGGAACCGCGGAAAAACAGCCGCGTTCCGCCAAGAATTATCTGGTTTCCTTTGCAGGCTTTGCGCCGATTGAGGATCCCCAGGTATTTGTCTATGTGGTGATTGATACGCCCAACTATCCTCCCGGGGAACAGCAGGCCCACAGCTCCTATGCAAGTACGGTTTTTTCAAAGATCATGACAGAAACACTTCCTTATTTAAATATATTCCCAACCAATGATCTGGATGAGGATGAATCCATCCAGGAGAACCTGCCATCCTCCGAGGGCATCAATGAAGCCGGTACAGAGGAAAGCGGCGAGGGCCAGGGGGATTTGGTGGAAGAAACAGAAAAACAATATGAGACAGACGAGTACGTGCCGGATGACGGCGGTGCCGGAAGCGGCGTACCGGACGCGGTCCCGAAAGACCCGTCGGGGCCGGAAGAAGCGCCTGCGCAGACTGACCGGACCCAGCCCGTAAAGACGTCCGATGGCAGTAATCAAGGCCGGGACGACCAGGATGCGGCCTTGGGCAGCACGGCCGCCAGCACGGAAGAAACGCAGTAAATGGTACAGACCATATAGAAAGATTCATAAAATGACACCGGCTCCAATATATTATTAACAATGATGGACGCTGGAGACAATCATGAATTCAAACCTTACAAAGCACAGAAAGAATATAGCCGTCCTTGCACTGCTCATTGCCATTGTCATGGTGAGTCTCTCAGGGCGGCTTGCTTATCTTATGATATTCCGTTCCGGGCATTACAGCGCAATGGCAGAGGACCTGCACCAGAGGGAACGTACGATTAAGGCTGCCAGGGGCCGCATCATAGATGCTAACGGGGTGGTTATTGCTGACAACCGCACGGTGTGTACGATTTCCGTCATCTACAACCAGGTGACGGACCGGGAGCATGTGATCCAGGTCCTTTGCAGTGAGCTGGGGATGGATGAGGAACCGGTGCGTAAGCGGGTGGAGAAGCGCAGTTCCAGGGAAATCATAAAGACTAACGTGGATAAGGAGATGGGCGACAGGATCCGCGCCTACCGGCTGGACGGGGTAAAAGTGGACGAAGATTACAAGCGTTATTATCCTTACGACAGCCTGGCGTCCAAGGTGCTGGGATTCACCGGAGGTGACAACCAGGGCATCATCGGCCTGGAGGTAAAGTACGAGAAGTACCTGAAGGGAATGAACGGCAAGATCCTTACCATGTCGGATGCAAAGGGAGTGGAGATTGAGAATGCCGCCGAGGACAGGATTGAGCCTATTGCGGGCAATGACCTGCACATCAGCCTGGATGTCAATATACAGAAATACGCGGAGCAGCTGGCCTACCAGGTGCTGGAAAAGAAAAATGCAAAAAAGGTGTCCATCATTGTCATGAACCCCCAGAACGGCGAGCTGATGGCCATGGTCAACGTGCCGGAGTTCAACCTGAACGACCCGTTTACCCTGAACCAGAACCTGCGCAGCCAGAGCCTTCAGGAGATGGCTGCCCAGGCAGACGGCCTGCCTGCGTCCAAGAAGCAGGAGCAGCTGAACCAGATGTGGAGGAACACCTGCATCAATGATACTTATGAACCTGGTTCCACCTTTAAGATCATCACGGCCGCGGCCGGGCTGGAATCCGGCGTGGTAAAACTTACGGACCAGTTTTCCTGCCCCGGATTCAGGGTTGTGGAGGACCGGAAGATACGGTGCCATAAGGTGGGGGGACACGGCGCGGAGACATTCCTCCAGGGCGCCATGAATTCCTGCAACCCAGTGTTCATCGATGTGGGCCAGAGGCTGGGCGTGGATGGATATTATAAATATTTCACCCAGTTCGGACTGAAGGGAAAGACGGGAATCGACCTGCCGGGCGAGGCGGCCACCATCATGCACAAAAAAGAGAACATGGGTCTTGTGGAGCTGGCCACGGTATCCTTTGGCCAGTCCTTCCAGATCACGCCGGTCCAGCTGATCACGACGGCTGCTTCCATTGTCAACGGAGGGAACCGCGTCACGCCCCATTTCGGCGTGGAGGCTGTCAGCGCGGACCAGTCCTCGGTCCATGGGTTTAAATATCCCAGCAAGGGGCGTATCCTTTCTGAGGAGACCAGCGCCACCATGCGGTATGTGCTGGAACAGGTGGTATCGGAAGGAAGCGGTAAAAAAGCAAAACTGGAAGGATATAAAATCGGGGGAAAGACAGCTACCTCTGAAAAGCTTCCAAGAAGCCTTAAAAAATACATTTCGTCCTTTATCGGCTTTGCCCCGGCGGACAATCCGCAGGTCATGGCCCTGATAACAATCGATGAACCGGAGGGCATTTATTACGGCGGGACCATCGCTGCTCCGGTAATAGGAGATTTATTTAAGAATATACTTCCTTATCTGGGAATTCAGGCAACAGAGGAAGAAACTGCTGTGCACGTTTCTAATCCATAGTTGATTATTCCCGGAAAAAGACGTATACTAATTACCAAATAAGACATACATATGAGATTGAGGTGCCCTTATGATTCATGAAACCATACTAGCTATCATTATTGCATTTGCCATCAGCGCACTGCTATGTCCCATCATCATCCCTTTTCTGCACAAGCTGAAATTCGGCCAGCAGGTAAGGGATGACGGACCGCAGACACATCTGAAGAAGCAGGGAACGCCCACCATGGGCGGACTGATCATCCTGTGCAGCATCATCATTACATCCATCTTTTATATCCCCAGTTATCCCAAAATCATCCCGGTCCTGTTTGTGACCGTGGGATTCGGCATCATCGGTTTCCTGGATGATTATATCAAGATCGTGATGAAGCGCTCCGAAGGCCTGAAGCCGATGCAGAAGTTAGTTGGACAGTTTGTTATTACAGGCATATTTGCCTGGTACCTGTTAAACAGCGGGGAAGTGGGGACGGATATGCTCATCCCTTTTACCGGCGGGTTTGACGGGGGCAAGTTCCTTTCACTGGGAATCCTTTTTATCCCGGCCCTGTTCTTCATCGTGCTGGGTACGGATAACGGGGTGAATTTTACGGACGGACTGGACGGACTCTGCACCAGCGTCACCATCCTGGTTGCCACCTTCCTTACCATTGTGGCAATCGGCGAGGATATGGGCATCAGTCCCATGACGGGAGCCGTGGTCGGAAGCCTTCTGGGATTCCTTCTGTTCAATGTGTATCCCGCCAAGGTGTTCATGGGAGACACGGGTTCCCTGGCGCTGGGCGGTTTTGTGGCGGCGTCGGCCTATATGATGCGCATGCCCCTGTTCATCCCGATCATCGGCCTGATTTACCTTGTGGAGGTATTGTCTGTAATCATTCAGGTAACATACTTTAAACGCACCGGAGGAAAGCGCATATTTAAGATGGCGCCAATCCATCATCACTTTGAATTGTGCGGATGGTCGGAGACCAGGGTGGTGGCTGTATTTGCCATCGTGACTGCCATATTATGCATGGTCGCCTATCTTGGACTGTAGCCGGGCGTATTTACGCAAGGTTGTACCAGTGGTCCGTCCAGTACGGTTTCTGGCTGGATGGAGCATTAGACGTGTACCGTATTGGAGATGTAAGGAGGTTAATTGACAAATGAACCAAAGTCAGAAAGTATTAGTTGCAGGAACAGGCTTAAGCGGAACCGCGGCGGCTAGGCTCGTGCTTGACAGAGGCGGGGAGGTAGTGCTCTATGACGGCAATGCCTCGTTAAAGGAAGAAGAGATTAAGGCTAAGTTTGATAAGGAGGCAAAGGTCAGCGTGGTGCTTGGCGAGATGAAGCGCTCCGACCTTCTGGGGGTGGAGCTTTGCATCATCAGCCCCGGCATACCCCTTGACAGTCCCTTCGTGGCCGTGGTGGACGATGCCAAGATCCCCATCCTTGGGGAGATAGAGCTGGCGTACCAGTGCTCCCTTGGAAGGCTGGCAGCCATCACGGGAACCAACGGCAAGACGACAACAACAGCCCTGACAGGGGAAATCCTCAAGGCAAAGTATGAGGAGACCTTCGTGGTGGGCAATATCGGCGCCCCATACACCTCCAAGGTGCTGGAGATGACGGAGGATTCCGTTACCGTGGCAGAGGTATCCAGTTTCCAGCTGGAGACCATCATGGATTTCCACCCGGATGTAAGTGCCATACTGAACATCACCCCGGACCATCTGAACCGCCACGGCACCATGGAGAACTATATACGCATCAAGGAATGCATCACCCTGAACCAGACGGAAAAGGATGCGGTGGTGCTCAATTACGATGACCCGGTGTTAAGGGAGTTTGGACAGGACCCGGAGCTTAAGCCAAGGGTAATCTGGTTCTCCAGCCGGGAAAAGCTGTCTGACGGCTTCTGCATGAGCGGGGATAACATTGTATACTGCCAGAAGGGGCGCGAGACCATCCTGGTAAATGTCCGGGACATGAAGCTTCTGGGCCGCCATAATTACGAGAATGTAATGGCCGCGGCTGCCATTGGCCTTGAAATGGGCGTTGCACTGGCGGATATCGGCCGGGTGGTGGAAAGCTTTAATCCGGTTGAGCACAGGATTGAATTCGTCCGTGAGAGGACTGGGGTCAGGTATTACAATGACTCCAAGGGAACCAACCCGGATGCAGCCATACAGGCGCTTCGGGCCATGCCGGGACCGACCCTTCTGATTGCAGGCGGTTATGATAAGAACAGCGAGTACGATGACTGGGTGGCTGAGTTTGAAGGCAAGGTGCGCTATCTTGTCCTTATCGGGCAGACCAGGGATAAGATTGCCGAGTGTGCCAAGAAGCATGGATTCACGGAAATCATGTATGCGGAAGATATGCAGGAGGCGGTGCAGGTGTGCGCGGTTTATGCGGACATCGGGGATTATGTGCTGCTCAGCCCGGCCTGTGCAAGCTGGGGAATGTTTAAGGATTATGAAGAGCGCGGGCGCGTCTTTAAGGAGTGCGTCATGGCGCTGTAGGAGGTAATTGCGTATGGCGGGAAAGGTGCAGACGGCCGCCCGGCCTGAAAGACAGGCGGGCCGCCCGGCCGGGACACAGGACATAAGAGAACAGCAGATGCCAAAGAAGAAAAAGAAGGCGAAACATTTCTATGATTACAGCCTTTTATTCTGCATCATTTTCCTGACATCCTTTGGATTGGTCATGATTTACAGTGCCAGCTCCTATTCGGCCCAGCTGAACTATAAGGGGAACGGCGCATACTTCATGGAACGTCAGGCCATGATTGCGGCAGCCGGGTTTGTGGGCATGCTTATCATTTCCAAGATAGACTACCATATATTTGCCAGGTTTTCCGTCGCAGCCTATCTGATGTCTTACATACTCATGATAGCGGTAAGCTTTGTGGGCAAGGAGGTAAACGGCAAGAAGCGCTGGCTTCCGCTGGGACCCTTCAGCTTCCAGCCCACGGAGTTCGTCAAGATTGCCCTGATCGTGCTTCTGGCGGCCATGATTACCACCATGGGTATGAAAATCAACAAATGGAAGAACATGGGCTATATCGTAGCCCTGACCCTTCCCATTGCAGGCCTGGTTGCCATGAACAACCTGAGTTCCGGCATCATTGTCTGCGGTATTGCCTTTGTCATGCTCTTTGTGGCATGTAAGGTCAAATGGCCCTTTTTCACCATCGGGGCGCTGGGCCTTGGTACCCTGGCCTTTGCCGGTCCCATCGGTAAGTTCCTGATGACCATCAAGCTCCTTCAGCCATACCAGTTCCGCCGGATTGAAGCGTGGCTGAATCCTGAGTCAGACCCCACGGACAAGGGGTTCCAGGTGCTTCAGGGGCTGTATGCCATTGGCTCCGGCGGTCTGGTGGGACAGGGGCTGGGGGAGAGCATCCAGAAGCTTGGCTTCCTCCCCGAGTCACAGAATGATATGATATTTGCCATCATATGCGAGGAACTGGGGCTGTTCGGGGCGGTATCCATCATCCTGATATTCCTGTTCATGATATACAGGTTCATGCTCATTGCCAATAATGCCCCCGACCTCTTTGGAGCGCTTTTAGTGGTCGGTGTCATGGGACACATTGCAATCCAGGTCATCCTGAACATTGCGGTTGTCACCAATACCATTCCCAATACAGGAATCACACTGCCCTTTATCAGTTACGGGGGCACGTCGGTCCTGTTCCTGCTCATGGAGATGGGGATTGTCCTGAGCGTGTCCAATCAGATTAAATTGGAAAAGTGACGCACAAGCGGGCGCGTCCCGGCATATGCTTTAAGTAGATCGTGTTTTCTGCGGAAGGCATATATACCAGGAGGTGCCCCTATTGTCTGTTATTCAGGTTTTTGGTCTTACTCCCTTGGAAGGGGAGATATCCATACAAGGTTCTAAAAATGCAGTCCTGCCCATGGCGGCAGCATCGCTGCTTCACAGAGGTATCACGGTGCTGACCAATGTCCCGGTCATCCGGGACGTGGCCTGTATGGTGGACATACTGGAGTATCTGGGAGCCAGATGCTGCCACAAAGGCGACTGCCTTGTCATCGACGCCCGTCATATCACCGGGACCAGTATCCCGGAAAAGTATGTGACGGCCATGCGTTCCTCCATCGTGGTACTCAGCGCGCTGCTGGGACGGATGGGCGAAGGCAGGAGCTGTTATCCGGGCGGATGCCTCATCGGCGCGCGCCCCATCGACCTGCATCTGATGGCCCTGGAAGCCCTGGGAGCCGAGATAAAGGAACATGACGGGCTGATTGAAGCCAGGTGCAGGAATAAAGAAGGGCTTAAGGGAACGGAAATCCATCTGCCCTATCCAAGCGTGGGCGCAACGGAACAGGCCATCCTGGCCTCCGTGCTGGCAAAGGAGGTTACGGTCATCCATGGAGCTGCAAAGGAGCCGGAAATCAGCCAGCTGTGCCGTTTCCTTAATAATATGGGGGCGGTCATCTGCGGCATGGGCACGGACCATGTGATGATACAGGGAGTGGAGGAGCTTCATGACAGCAGCTTCCGCGTCGAAGGGGACCGGATCGTGGCAGGAACCTATGCAGCGGCAGTCATGGCCGCCACGGGAAGCATTACCCTGAAAGAGGTGAGGGCAGCGGAACTGGAGCTTCCATTGGAGCTGCTTAAGCGTTCAGGCGCATCGGTCCGGAAGGACAGCTGCTGCAGGCAGATCCGCATTGAGATGAAAAAGCGTCCCCAGCCCCTGGATATAAGGACTGGTCCATATCCTGAATTCCCCACGGACCTTCAGTCACCCTATATGGCCTTCCTGGCATCGGGCCAGGGAACCAGCACCATTGTGGAGCAGGTGTTTGAGGGAAGGTTTGCCACTGCAAAAGCCCTGGGACAGATGGGGGCAGTGGTGGAGACAGAGGGGCAGCGGGCCGTGATAAAGGGCAGCTATCCTTTAAAGGGTGCAGACGTATATGCCTCTGATTTAAGAGGCGGGGCAGCCCTGGCAGTGGCGGCCCTGGCAGCAGAGGGGGAAACCCTTATCAATGACTGCCGGCATATTGAGCGGGGGTATGAGGATATATGCCGGGATATGGCGGCTCTTGGCGCTGATATCCGGTGGCTGGATAAATAAATTCATAACCAGGTGAGGTACTGCATGAGGAATTTTTGGAGAAAACATCACACGGGAGCGGGAATTGCCGTGACAATCATACTGCTTGCGGCAATCCTGCTTCTGTCTGTGCACATACAGAATGTCTCGGTCACGGGAAGCAGCCGGTATAACGCGGAACAGATGGAGGAATTCCTGTTTTCCGGCAGATGGGGGAAGAACTCGGCTTACGCATATTTTGCGGACAGGTTCCGCCCGCACCGCCAGATTCCCTTTGTGGAGGATTATAAGGTGGTGTTCCACGGCCCCTTTGACGTGGAGGTCATCATATATGAAAAGAGCATTGTGGGATACGTTTCCTATATGAGTAGCTACATGTATTTTGACAAGGACGGAATCGTGGTGGAGAGTTCCAGCAGCCAGCTGGAGGGGGTGCCATGGGTTACGGGGCTTAATTTTGGACAGATTGTACTCCACAAGGCCCTTCCGGTGGAGGATAAGAATATTTTCGAGGAAATCCTCAACCTGACCCAGCAGCTGTCCTCCTATGAGATTGCAGTGGACAGGATACAGTATGATGCCCGTGGACAGGCTTCCCTTTTCATCGGCCAGATGGAGGTTACCCTGGGAAGCAATACGGATATTGACGGCAAGATTTCCACACTCAGCGACATCCTCACGGCCCAGCCCCAGCTTACCCAGATAAGCGGGACCATGCGGCTGGAAAATTATTCAGAGGCGGACAGCAGGGCAGGAATTACCTTTAAAAGAAAGTGATGTTGTGTTTATAAAAATATTACGGAAATGTGAAAAAAGCTATTGATATTTTTTGTAAAATCAAATATAGTATTAGTTAGACCAGAAATCAAAGAGAAATTGATATGATAATAGAAGTACAGGCATGGCTTAAAGTGGCAGTATGGGAATAAAAGGAGGATATGAATCTTGTTAGAGATTAAGATAAATGAGTCGGACAACGCCGCCAGGATCATAGTAGTAGGAGTGGGTGGCGCAGGAAATAACGCAGTGAACCGTATGATTGATGAGAACATTGCAGGGGTAGAGTTTATTGGTGTGAATACCGATAAGCAGGCCCTTCAGTTTTGTAAGGCGCCTACTGCCATGCAGATTGGCGAGAAGCTGACCAAGGGATTAGGCGCAGGTGCCAGACCTGACATCGGCGAGAAGGCGGCTGAGGAAAGCTCAGAAGAGATTTCACAGGCCCTTAAGGGTGCGGACATGGTGTTCGTGACCTGCGGCATGGGAGGCGGTACCGGTACGGGCGCAGCTCCTGTGGTTGCCAAGATTGCAAAGGATATGGGTATCCTTACGGTAGGCGTTGTTACCAAACCGTTCCGTTTTGAAGCTAAGACGCGTATGAGCAATGCTCTTGAAGGTATCGAGAATCTGAAGAACAGTGTCGATACCTTAATTGTGATTCCCAACGACAGGCTGCTTGAGATTGTGGACAGGCGTACCACCATGCCGGATGCCCTTAAGAAGGCAGACGAAGTGCTTCAGCAGGCAGTACAGGGAATTACCGACCTGATTAACGTTCCCGGCTTAATCAACCTGGATTTTGCCGATGTACAGACCGTCATGATTGACAAGGGTATCGCCCACATCGGTATCGGTAAGGCCAAGGGAGACGACAAGGCCATCGAGGCTGTTAAGCAGGCTGTGTCCAGTCCTCTGTTAGAAACCACCATTGAAGGCGCAAGCCATGTCATCATCAATATATCCGGCGATATCAGCCTGATTGAAGCCAATGAGGCCGCAAGCTATGTCCAGGAGCTGTCAGGGGATGAGGCCAACATCATCTTTGGCGCCATGTATGATGAGAATGCCCAGGATGAGGCGACCATTACCGTGATTGCAACCGGTCTGGACGAGCACGGCGCCAATGCGTCCGTGTCCAATGCCATGAAGGGCTTTACCAGCTTCAAGGGCAAGACAAGCCCGGCGGCTTCCGTTGCCCAGGTTCCTCACGCAGCAGCGCCTGAGGCTGCAGCAACCGCCTCCACACCATACAACAGACCGGTCCAGGGATATACACCAAGCTACAATCCAGCTGGTTCCGCAAGCCAGGGCGGATATACCGCGCCTAAATATAATCCGAACCAGGGGTATTCTGCCGGTAATACACAGGGCCAGGGCCAGAATCCGAATCCGGCACCCACACATTCCTTTAGGCCGGCGGCCAATAAGGAGATGCAGATTAATATACCGGATTTCCTGAAGAATAAGAGATAATAGAGAGTGATTGTGTGCAGGGGCATGTAGGGATACATGCCCTTTTTTCAGTTGTCATAAAAAGCTTGTAAACCACATAAAAGCCTTATAAACAAAAGAATCCGGGCATGGTTCCATCACAGGGAGCAGGCTGTCATTACACTGACAGCCTGCTCCCTGCCGATTTTTGTCGATAAATTTTCCCCTCTTCCTCTGTTCTTTCGACACCATTCGTACTTCAGAATAGCTATAATGGCTTTCAGAAAGTTTTTCAAGGAGGTGAGGCCGGACTGAGTGGTTTATACAGTATACATAGACGTGGTATTTGCGGTCAATACCATCATGGACATGGTGGTGCTGGCCATATTGAACAGGGTGTTGTCATACAGGACTACCAAGGGCCGGCTGTTTGCAGGCGCCGTGATTGGCGGGATATGGTCCTGTGTGGTGAGTGTGGTTCCCGGTCTTCCTCCCGCAGTGGAGATACTGGGAACCTACGTGGCAGTGAGCAGTCTTATGGCGGTGGCTGCCTATCATCTCAAAAGTTTTAGGGAAGTAGTTAAATCCGTGGCAGGCATTTATCTTGTATCCGTGGTGCTTGGGGGTGTGATGCTTGTGCTGTATGAGCATACACGGGCCGGATATTATGCATGGAGGATCATGAAGGCGGGAAGGGATACAGGAATCCCGGTCATGGCCTGGATTTTGATGATGATAGGGGCTGCACTGGCCTGCTATGGCTTTTCAGGAGGTATAAAGGGGCTTATCTGTTCCATGGCCCGGAGAAAAGACCTTTGCAGGGTCATATTAAAATACGGGGAAAGAGAAGAAACAGTTACTGGATTAATTGACACAGGCAACCGCCTGAGGGAACCAGCCAGCGGACAGCCGGTACACGTTGCCACAGCCGGGCTCATGACCCGGCTGTGTCCGGCGGTAAAGGGTGTGGTATATGTGCCGTACCAGTCCGTGGGAACCAGCCATGGAGTACTTCCGGCTGTGTTCATTGACCGGATGGAGGTGGAACAGGAGGGAAGGGCATATTGCCTGGAAAAGCCTTTGGTGGCCATCACGAAACAGAGTTTGTCTCCCTCAGGAGAGTATCAGATATTGATACAGAAAACCGATGAAGGAACCTAAATAACACGCAGCTTACAACGTACAGGAGGACATTTCCATGATTATAAAAGTATCCATACCAAACCGCTTTCAGTTAAAGACCGTGCCCAGCTTCAGGACCGTCCTGATGCCCAAACAGGGTGAGGTCCACTATATCGGGGGCGCCGATATACTCCCTCCTCCTCTTGAATCAGAGGAAGAGAGCAGGATGATAGGGCTTCTGGGAGGAGAAGACGACAAAGGCGCCAGGTCAACCCTGATTGAGCACAACCTGAGGCTGGTGGTTTACATAGCAAAGAAATTTGATAATACCAGCGTGGGCGTGGAGGACCTGATATCCATCGGTACCATTGGCCTTATCAAGGCAATCAATACCTTTAAGCCGGATAAGAACATCAAGCTGGCCACCTACGCATCCAGGTGTATTGAAAACGAGATACTCATGTATCTGAGAAGGAATAACAAGACACGGCTGGAGGTATCAATCGATGAACCGTTGAATGTGGATTGGGATGGAAATGAACTTCTGCTTTCGGATATTCTTGGGACGGATGAGGACGTGATATACCATGATATTGAGGATGAGATAGAGAAAAACCTGCTGAACAATGCAATCAGCCGGCTGAACCCGCGGGAGCGCAAGATCGTGGAACTCAGGTATGGCCTTACCAATGAGGACGGGGAGGAGATGACGCAGAAGGAAGTGGCTGATTTGCTGGGCATTTCCCAATCCTACATTTCCAGACTGGAAAAGAAAATCATGAAACGTCTTAAAAAAGAAATTGTAAGATTTGAATAGGGTGGAAAAGTCAGCCGCGGCGCTGGCTTTTTCTTTTGCCTTTTTCACTGATTTTATGACCGGGTACTTGCCATGGGGAGGAAAATGGACTAAATTATAGATATAGAAATATCTGACCGGCATTGCAGCGCGCTTTGTGACATCAGGGTTTGGAAGTCAGATAGGGGCAGGGGGGAAGGTAAATGTCAGGAGATATGGAACAGACAATGGAGGCCGCAGTATCTTACCGTCTGGATAACAGGGAACAGAAGGAGTTTAACCAATGGTTCAGCCGGTCGTTCCTCAAAAGGAAAAAGGTGCGTACTGCCAGGCCGGATGTGTCGAACCTGCAGGAGGATACAAAAATCCGGATGGAACCCGGGTGTATTCATATATGGTCAGGACAAAAGGAACTGACACTTTTGTATTCCGCCTTGACGGAGCTGGAAGAGACAGGGACATTGATTATATTCTTTGCCCAGAAGGAATTCTGGGCAATACCCAAACGCGTATTTGGGGATGAGGATGGCGCAGGGAGGTGGTTTGGGCAGTTAAAGGCAGCCTGCGGCCGGGGGATATCTGACCGGACGGATTTTGATGTAATAAGGGAGCGGTGCACCAGGAATGGAAGCTGCTGCTTTTATTATACCAGGACCGTGGACCAGGTTTTGGAAGCATACGTGGACCTTGGCAGGAAAGAAAAGGATTTGCAGAACCTGAGGAACCTGGCAGTATTTCCCTACCGCTATACAGGTGTCCAGGCCCTTACCCTGGAACCAGACGGGATCCATGAATATGGGGAGCGCTCCATGGCAAGGCATCTGTACGGGGATTTGGAATCCGTGGTTTATACCCGGGACTTCCTGTATCTGATAAAGGGGGACGGGGAAGAAATCATACTGCCTGTGGAATGTCTGGATGCTCTGGAGGAAGCAGGGCAGGAGCGGACGGAAGGCTGGAAGGAAGCAGGACCGGAGTGGCCGGAAGGCCGGAAGGAAGCGGATCAGGAGCTGCTTTGGCGTATCAATCAGTTCCTGGCGGCATGTAATGGACGGCGTCCGTCTGGCCTTCCAAAACTGCATCCTGAAAAGCTTGACACACCAGAGGCACAGGCGCGGTCCAGGCAGCGCGTACGGATGCAGTCCAAGCAGAATACGGATAAACTGATTGTGATGAACCCTTACAGAAAGCACAGGAAATCCGGCGCGGGCAGGTTTTCAAAACATGGAAAAGGAGAACAATCCGGCCGTCGTTGGTGGAAACAACAGAAAAAGCGGAATAAACAAAAGGGGTTCAGGGGGATTGGCAATCCGGTCAGCGGATACATACTGATTGGAACGGCGGCCCTCATCACACTGGCCATTGCAATCTGGGGACGGAGCATGGCGGTGAGTCTCAGGGCTGGCGGTCATCTGGATTATTTCTATAACCCCGGAGTATTTTTAAGTGGTGCTGAGTATGCCGATATGATAGCGGAAGTGTCTGCTGAAGCAGAGCGTATGCGGGCGGAAATCCTGCAGATAGATGGGAAGGACGCGGACAGCGGTGGGATGGATGATTCCTGGAAGGAACAGTATATGGTAACCGTACCGGATGATACGGTCTTTGACCAGGTGGGCAGGGATGGAACCTATGTGTCCTCCAAACAGTATTTTACCATCCAGCTTCCGCCGGGAGATTGGGAAGACCGCAGCCTGTCAAGTGATGATGACCGTCTGGCTTCCTCCTGGGGACAGGTCATGGTCAGCGGTTACCGCACCGAGGGCAGGCCTCATAAGATGGCGGGAACAGGAATCCCAAAGACAAAGGATGAATATGTGAAGCAGATGAAAGCCAATATAACAGGCAGCGGAAATCTGTTTAAGCGTGAGGTGCCCATACCCCAGGTGGAAGGATATACATACCAGGAAAAGGATGGCTGTATCCTTATCAGGAAGGAAATCCGCAGTACGGAGGGCGATGGGGGCTATAGCCTGGATTTAAGCCTGATGGCCCCTGAGTATTCCTACACGGTAAATATCTGGCTGGAAGAGGAGACGCAGGAAAATATCGAAAAAGCCAGGACGGCCCTGGATACCTTCCGTCTCCTGGACATTTCCACGGGAATCTGTAAGCAGATGGAGGATGAGGTGTTCCACGGTTATTATGGAAGGAACACGGTCATGACCAGCTGTCTGGTACTTATGGAAGAGGACATGGAGGAGGATGATATCAGGGAATGCCTGGACAAGGTAAAGGAGATAGATAAGGGGCTTTTCGGGTCAAGGGAGGGACAGGCCCTGGCTGTTCGGAGTGAAAACAGCAGATGGCTGGGAATCGACTGTCCCAGCCTGCAGCAAAACTGTTTTGAACCAAATGCAAGGAAGGTGTCAGAAATCTTTCAGGCGGATGTGATCCTGTATGATGAATTTGACGGGGACCTGCTCATGGTGGCTTATTGCAGTAAGGACCAGAAGGACTCCTGCCAGAGGGCCACGTCGTTTAGTAAAGGAATGCTGGAGCAGGAGTTCCAGTGCTATGGCGAGGAACAGAAATTCCCGGGGGGACTGCTGCAATATATGGACCTGACCAGGGAAGAGGCTTCTGCCATATGGGAGGGGATGGATGTGGTATTCCAGATAGAGAAATGGGAGGCGCTGACCAGCCATATGACCAGGATGCCGATACCACAGGAGTTCGTCGGTATGTGGGATATTGCTGTGTTTGGGGATGGTTTTGAGGTGATACGGCAATAGCGGTGGAAGATGTGGTATGCAAAGATATGGTATGCAAAGATATGGTATGCAAAGATGTGTATGCAAAGATGTGTATGCAAAGGTATGTATGGAAAGACATGTATGTAAAGATATGTATTGGAAGATATATGGAAAGAAAGGGGCATGTGTGATGGAAAAGCAAAGAAACGGATTATCAAAAGCGGCGGGTGGAAAACGGACCACGGAGGATGGAAAATGGATTATGACGGGTGGAAAACGGACCACCGCCGCAGTGAAGCGTACCGCGGCGTTTGCGGCGGCAATTGTATTGGCAGCCGCGCCGGTTACTTCCTATGGGTTTCAGATGAAGGGGGAGTACTATGAAATCAGCTGCCAGGAAGCCAATGCGTTCATGTTTGACGGCACCACGGCAGAGGCAGGAACCACAGGACAGCTGGTGCTGTCCAAGCTGGAAAGCAGCTGGGCGTCTGAAAGTTCCATAAGGACCACGGATATAAGCGTCATAACCGCGAAAGTGGTACCGGGAGATAACGGGCTTAATGTAATCGAGTACACGGCCAAATCACCGGGCACGGCCCAGCTCATTGTGGTGGTTGAGAGCGGGGCAGCGGTGAATATGGGGAATTTTTATGTGACAGCTGCTTCTGGCGGACAAGGTACGGACATTGGCTGGATTCAGGAGAATGGCCAATGGAAATATAAAATGGGCGATGGTACCTATAAGGACAATGGATGGTTTGCGGATAACGGCAAATGGTATTACCTGGGACCGGATGGGACCATGTATGCCAGCCAATGGCTTCAGGATGGGGAATGGTGGTATTACCTGGGGGCGGACGGCGCCATGCTTAAGGACACCGTGACGCCGGACGGATACCAGGTGAATGATTATGGGGTCTGGGAACCGTGAGGCCGGGAAGGATTGGGGTATCCCGGCAGATGATATCCGGCAGATGATATCAGGGCCTGTTTGAAAATTCATTCCCGCCATCTGCCCTAAGGAATCCACCAGAGGTACCCCTTTAGGACTAAGCACGCCCCACTTTGCGGCATATTTGGATAAAAAGACAAAAAACACCCGCAGGACATGGATTGCTTTGAATCCCCTGTCCGCGGGTGTCCCTGCGTTACCGCATCTGTATCATATTATCCTTAATCTTAAATGTGCCGAAGCTGCGGATGAAGCTGGATATACGGCTGAATCCATACTGCTTGACATCGAAGGACGGGAATGCCTTTTTAAGCTCGTCATGGACAATGCTCAGGTTGTCCACATGTCCCTTATTCTCCCGTATCATACGGATGATTTCCTTTTCAATCTCAGCCTTGGAGATGCTGGCGCTTTTCTCCTGAACAAAGTAACCGCCGTGGAGTTTCACCACCTGGAAATCATTGTTGTCCAAGCTTTCCAGGAAGGTGGAAAGCTTGGAATAACCGTAGTTGCGCACGTCAAAATCCGAGAAACGCTTGGTCAGGAAATTGCCTACGCGGGCCAGGATGATGGGCTGGTTCTGGCTGTTATTCTCTATCAGCAGCTTGGTGATGGCTTTCTGTATCTCATCGATACTTGTAATGGTCTTCTGGTTCTCAATCACGGTGGCCTCAGGCGCATCATCGGAAGAGATGATTTCCAGAAGCTTGAAGGTGTCACAGGCAGCCCTGAACGGCTTGGGGGTCTTCTGTTCGCCGATTCCCATTACAAACATCCCGGCCTCCCTGAGGCGCTGGGCAAGCTTGGTAAAGTCCGAGTCACTGGATACCAGGCAGAAGCCGTCCACATTGCCGGAATAGAGGATGTCCATGGCATCGATGATCATGGCTGAATCCGTGGCATTCTTTCCCGTGGTATAGCTGTACTGCTGGATGGGATTCACGGACCAGTCCAGTAAAACGTTCTTCCAGCTGCGTTTCTCATTGTCCGTCCAGTCCCCGTATATTCGCTTGTAGGTGGCGATTCCCTGGTCTGAGACCTCGTCCAGGATATACTTGATATACTTAGGTGATACGTTGTCCGCATCAATTAATACTGCAAATCTTCTTTCACTCTGCTCCATAGATATGTTCACTTTCTTATTTATTTCTTAACATATCCAGTTTAACACATCACGGGAGGGGCTTCAAGGAGAAGTGAGCGACAAACGTATATATTTTGTACATGCTCAGCTCAAATAGGTCTTCATGCTCTTTAACGCGTTCTTTTCCAAGCGGCTGACCTGGGCCTGGCTGATGTGGATTTCCTCGGCCACCTCAGTCTGGGTCTTTCCTTCAAAAAAACGCATATCGATGATATGGCGTTCCCGCTCCGGCAGGCGTTTCATGGCTTCCACCAATGACAGGTCCTCCACCCAGTTTTCCTCTAGGTTTTTCTTGTCACTGATCTGATCCATTACATAAAGCGGGTCCCCGCCGTCCGTGTACACAGGCTCGTAGAGGCTGACGGGTGTCTGTATGGCATCCAATGCATAGGTGATATCTTCTTTGGATACACCGATTTCCTGGGCTATTTCCACGAGGGTGGGTTCCTTGGAATTGACCCTGGTCAGCTGCTCCCTTGCGTAGAGGGCTTTATAGGCCGTGTCCCTTAAGGAACGGCTTACGCGGATGGAGTTGTTGTCACGCAGATACCTGCGGACCTCGCCCAGTATCATTGGGACTGCATAAGTAGAAAACTTGACATTCTGGGTGATATCAAAATTGTCAATGGCTTTGATAAGGCCGATGCAGCCAATCTGAAACAGGTCGTCTATGTTCTCCTGGCTGTTTGAAAAACGCTGTATCACGCTGAGTACCAGGCGCAGGTTCCCTTTGATGTACTGCTCCCTGGCATCTTTATCCCCGTTCAGTATCCTCTTGAATAGTTCCTCTTTTTCTTCATTACTCAGTAAAGGCAGCTTGGCGGTATTGACTCCGCAAATCTCAACTTTGTAGCCCGACATAATCCTTACCTCCGTTATATTGCCATACATCCTGACATAAAAAAATGGCAGGACTGCACTGGATGAATCTGCTATAACGAAATGATGTACTGATTCGGATGGTTTTATACGATTTGGGGGCAGAAAAAGATTTCCATTTTTTGCACATCTGGGCGTGTGATTCTGGAAAATTGTTTAAAATCAGGCACTTCCAGGCGGTTTGGATTCCCGTCTGATTGATGGAATGATAGGATGGAAGATAATGGAAACGGAGAAAGGAAAATCGATGAACCGGTTTGCAGATTTTATTTTTATAGGGGCTTAAGGAGTTTTTGCGTGTCCCTTGGCGGAAATGAAGATGTGGCCTGCAGCTGCAGGCAGTATGGCAGAGGAACTGTAAACGTAATAATGCAGGGCTGCCGTTCATATATTATAAAAAACATATATGAGGTTTCCATGCAGACCATAACACAATACACGTTGACGGACCAGATGGATTACCAGGGGACCCCGGTCTTAAACTGCCAGATCCGCTATCCACGGTTTGACACTGCCTGCGGCCAGGATGCCCAATGGCAGGTGAATGAATTCTATCGTTCCATGTCAGAGGAAAAGGGGGCGTACTGCCGCAGCAGCCTGTATCCTGAGGCGGTCAGCGGATTAGAATACAGCCGCGCCGGGAATTTCCCCTTTTTCCCTTATGAGTTTGATGTGGGTTATAACGTGACCTTTAATGAGGAATGTTTTGCCAGCCTGTATTTTGACCAGTATGAGTTCACAGGAGGCGCACACGGCTCGACCATACGCACCTCCCAGACCTGGGATCTTGAAACCGGCAGGCAGCTTACGCTGGGTGATTTTTATCCGGATGACCCAGACTACATTAAAGAGATCCAGGAATGGATTGAGTATGAGATTGCTGGGAGGTTAAAGGCAGGGCCTTCCACGTACTTTGATGATTACCCCGAGCTGCTGCGAAGCACATTCCAGGCAGGGAATTTCTATCTTACGCCGGAGGGGATAGTGATTTATTACCAGCAATATGACATAGCCCCTTATTCCAGCGGCATAACGGAATTCCTCCTGCCCTTTTCAGGGACAGACTCATAAAAAGGCTTTAGACAGGGAAACAGCGCCGGGATTGAATTCCTGGCGCTGTTTCCCTGTCTAAAGCCTTTTATGACGTACTGTTACGCATGTATCCTTCTGGTATCCTACCTTTCTGGTATCTACCCTTCCGGCATCCTACTGCGCGTTCTTCCGGTATAATATCAATAATCCCTTCAGCAGAAGCGCATCATCCACGATAATCCTGTGGCGGCACAGGGGAGTGATGAACTTGGCCAGACCGCCTGTGGCGATAATCGTTGGCTCCTCGCCCAATTCCAGGGCCATGCGGTCCAAGATGCCGTCTATCATGTCCACGTTGCCGTAGATAATGCCGGACCTCATACAGTCAATGGTATTCTTGCCGATGACGTGGCCTGGTACCTCCAGGCTGATGTAGGGAAGCTGGGCCGTCTTGCTGCTCAGGGAATTAAGGGATACCTTGAGGCCGGGAAGGATGACGCCGCCAATATAATTGCCCTTCTTGTCCACCGTGCACAGGGTGGTTGCAGTGCCCATGTCAATGACCACCAGCGGAAGGGGATGCTCATGGCTGGCAGCCACCGCGTCCACAATCTGGTCGCTTCCAACGGTCTTTGGGTTGTCCATGATGATGTTCATGCCGGTCTTCATGCCGGACCCCACAAGAAGGGGAGAGATGCCGGTGACCTTTGTAACGGCGCTCATGATGGTGGAGTTAAGGGGAGGGACCACGGATGACAGGATGGCTCCCTCAATGGAACCGATATCAATCTGGTTCATCTCCAGGATGTTCTTAAAGCTTACTGCGTATTCCGTATCCGTGCGGCCCTGGTCCGTGGTGACACGCTCTATAAAATAGGTCCTTTCTTCATCAATACCACCGATAACCGTGTTGGTATTGCCCATGTCAATGGCTAAAATCATGCGGGGGAACTCCTTTCCATTGGAAAAAATATATGATATACTTTACCATGGATTGTATCATAGAACAATCTGAAAAACAACAGTCTTGGTCCCAAGGGAGGAAGTTATGTTAAAAGGAAAAACCGTACTTCTCGGAGTAACAGGCAGCATTGCCGCATATAAAATAGCCAGCCTTGCCAGCATGCTGGTAAAGCAGGGGGTGAAGGTGCATGTCCTCATGACAAGGAATGCCACGAATTTCATCAACCCCATAACATTTGAGAGCCTTACCGGCAATAAGTGTCTGGTGGACACCTTTGACCGGAACTTTGAATTCAGCGTGGAGCACGTGGCCCTTGCAAAGCAGGCGGATGTGGTCATGGTCGCCCCTGCCTCGGCCAATGTCATCGGCAAGATTGCCCATGGCATTGCGGACGATATGCTGACCACGACCATCATGGCCTGCAGGTGCAGGAAGATCATTGCCCCGGCCATGAATACCAACATGTATGAGAACCCGATCCTCCAGGATAACCTGGACATCTGCCGCAGGTACGGCATGGAGGTCATTGCCCCGGCATGCGGTTATCTGGCCTGCGGGGATACGGGGGCAGGTAAGATGCCGGAGCCTGAGGTGCTGTTCCAGTATATACTGAGGGAGGCCGGATACCCCAAGGACCTTGCAGGAAAGAAGATCCTTGTAACCGCCGGGCCGACCAGGGAATCCATTGACCCGGTGCGTTTCATTACCAACCATTCCACAGGTAAGATGGGATATGCAATTGCGAAAGCGGCAGCATACCGCGGCGCGGATGTCACGCTGGTAAGCGGGCCGGTGGACCTTGCCCCGCCCATGTTCGTGGAGGTGGTGCAGGTTAAGAGCGCCCGGCAGATGTATGAGGCTGTCACAGGGCGAAGCAGCGGACAGGACATAATCATAAAGGCGGCGGCCGTGGCGGATTACCGTCCTGCAGCCGTTGGAACGGAGAAGATTAAAAAGTCTGACAGCGACCTTTCCATTGCCCTGGAGCGCACGGATGACATCCTTGGCTGGCTGGGCAGCCACCGGGAAGACGGCCAGTTCCTGTGCGGCTTTTCCATGGAAACCCAGAACATGCTGGAGAATTCCAGGGCAAAGCTTAATCGGAAGAACATCGATATGATTGTGGCCAACAACCTGAAGGTTAAGGGCGCGGGATTCGGGACAGATACCAATGTGGTGACCATCATTACCAGGGACCATGAGAAGGAGCTTCCCCTGATGGGCAAGGATGAGGTGGCGGATGCGCTGCTGACCGAAATCATGGCCTGCCGGGAACCGGGCCGTATCTGATGGTTCCTGGGGCGTGTTGGAGTATGACAAAAAGACAGGAGCTGTGTCCATGAAACGTAAATTCCGCTTGCTGGAACATTTCAACAATATGAAAATAGGCAGGAAAATCATGTCTGCTTTCGTCCTGGCTTCCATCGTGCCTATCCTGACCATTCAGTTCATTGGCTATAATATGAACGCCAATTCCCTGAAACGCAAGATTGACACGCTGATGGTGGACAACCTGACCCAGCTTTCGGAACGGGTGGATCTGACCATGGATATATACTCCAACCTGGTTTATCAGATTTATGTGGATGATAAGATTATAGAAAATGTCAACATCCTTCTGGACGGGAATGGGGAGGGCCGGGAGGTGGCCTTCCATTCCATCTACAACCGTCTGCAGCAGGCGGAAAAGTCCGTCAAGGGCATCCGCAGCATCAGCGTGATCTGTGCCAACGGGCAGTCTGTCACCTATGATGCCGGCACGGGTTCTTCCATCGAGAACCTGTGGGATGATTACAGGGACCTGCGGGAGATAGAGCCTTACCAGGCAGTGCAGGGGCTGCCCGGCATGCTGGTGACGCCTACCACCAGACATAAGGGATATGATGGGGATGCGTATTATTTCCATATTTCCAAGTGCATGTATGATTATAATAACCTGGATAGGGGAACCATTGCCACCATTGTCATGAGTGTGGATGAGGGGGTGCTGCGGGACATATGCGCGGTTGCCATTGCAGAGGATGAGGCTGAGTACAACATTAATTTCATTACGGATACCGATGGGTTCGTCATATCCTACCCCAATCCCTTCTATACTGGAATCAACATGAATCCAAGGCTGACGGTTCAGGAATTCGTCCAGGTCACCGGCCTGCTGAAAGGGCAGAACACAGCGGTCAACAAGTATGTCAACCAGAACCGCGGATGGGTCTATTATAATGTCTATAACAAGGATTACATGATGCGGGATATCAGGAATAACCAGATCATGTTCATCCTTATCAGCCTGGCGGCCATCCTGTTTTCCAGCATCCTCATCAGCTATATCGTGCGCAGGATCGGCAGCTCGGTGGCCCTGATCACAGACGGCATTGACCAGGTAAAAGAAGGCAACCTGAACGTATCCGTTGCGCTGGAGAGCAGGGATGAGCTTGGACAGATTGCCAGCAATTTCAACGACATGACGGGAAAGGTCAGGAATCTGGTTGCCGAGGTATCGGAGGCAAAGGATAAGCAGAAAAATGCGGAGATCCGCGCCCTGGAAGCCCAGATTAACCCGCATTTCCTGTATAATACCCTGGATTCCATCAACTGGATGGCAATTGAAAAGGAAGAATACGAAATCAGCCGCATGCTGCGCAACCTGGGGGTCATACTGCGTTACAGCGTGAACCGCAGCAACCAGATGGTCAGCGTCACGGAGGTGGCTGACTGGCTGGAGAAGTACATAAGCCTCCAGCAGATGCGGTTTAACCAGTCCTTCCGGTTTGAGCTGAATGTGGCGGAGGCAGCCGGGAAGGTCAGGATATATAAGCTGCTGCTGCAGCCATTTGTGGAAAACGCCATTATCCATGGGTTTAAGGATACGGAGAAGGGCGGTGTGCTGCGGGTGGATATATTCCTGTCCGAGACAGGGGAGCGGCTTAACATCATCATAGAGGACAACGGGAAGGGGATGCCCCGGGACATGGCGGAGTCCTTTAATGTGCGCGAACAGGCAGTGAAGGATGAGGGCGGAAGCATTGGACTGCACAATGCATTTGCAAGGATGGACATGTATTATGGCAGGGAAGCTGTGTGGAATGTGAACAGCATCGAAGGCATGGGGACGGTCGTTACCCTGACATTGCCTGTGGAAACAGATTTCTGACAGAGGAAATGCTTACTGTAAGGCTGTACGATGGACCGGGAGGGTGTTATGAGGATACTGATTGTAGAAGATGAAGTGATGATAAGGGAGGGCCTGGCAAAGCTTATTAAATTCCATACCGGGCACACGGTAATCGGCGAGGCTTCCAATGGACAGGAGGGCTTGAACCTGGCAGTCAGGTTCAAACCGGAACTGGTCATCACGGATATCCGCATGCCGGTCATGGACGGACTTCAGATGATAGAAAAGTTCCATGAGATGAACCTGAACATCCGGGCTGTGATACTAAGCGGTTATTCTGAATTTGAGTATGCAAGGAAGGCAATCTACTACGGGGTGGAGGACTATCTGTTAAAGCCCCTGGCAGCCGAGGATATCGTGGATGTGCTGGAGCGCATCGAGAAGAAGATGGAGGAGGAGGAACAGAAAAATGCAGGCACGCCCGGGCAGTGCATAAAGGAACTGGTATACGGCGGTCCCCTGACAAAGGAGGAGGACAGGCGTATCCGGTCCATCTGCGGCTTTGGCATGACCAGTCATTATAAGCTGTATCTGGGATATACAGGGGAGGCCCCCATTGGCTATGAGGAAGAGATAAAGGAGAAATGGGAGCAGATAAAAGACCAGCTGCCTTCCATTACCATGCATGTGGCGTCTGATAAGGTGCGGCGGCAGATCATATGCCTGGCGGCGCTGCCGGAGGGAATGGATGGGGAAGGGGACCTTGTCCCGTGCCCGCTCAGGCAGGCAGTGGAGCGCAGGATTGTGCGGCCGTACAAGCAGAGAAGCGGGCGGGCTGTCTGGGCGGAGGTATCCGCAGGCAGATGGGAGGACATACCGGCAGCGGCCAGGGATGCGGAGGCCCTGTTAAAGGAAGCCATGCCCGTGACCGATGGCGGGCTTCTCACAAGGGAGCGCATGGACCGGATCCAGTGGAAGGAGTTCCATTTCCCGGCGGATATCAGTATGGATATAAAGAACGCCCTGTGCCGCGGATTGCCGGAGGATGTGGGAAAATCAGGGGAACTGTTCATCCGGTATATGGAGGACGGGCCATACAAGGAGCAGGAAATCCGCCAGGCGTATCTGAAGGCAGTTTACCTGCTGTTAGACACAATCCGGGAAATCGACGGCACGGCCTATACGCAGATGCAGAATGCGGACCTTCTGTCCAAATGTACGGAAGCAGTCACCCTCCGGGAAATGGAGCAGAGCTACCGGGATGGCCTGGCCCTCCTGTGCAGTCCGCGGCGCATGAAAGAGGATATCAGTAATTACACCATCAAGCGGGCCATCAACTACATCAGGGAGCATTACAAAGAAGGGATATCCCTGGAGGAAGTGGCTGGAAGGCTGGGTATCACGCCGGAGTATCTGAGCACCCTGTTTAACCGGGAGATGGGGGAAAACTTTTCCACGTTCCTGAGAAAGTTCCGTATCAGCCATGCAAAGCGGCTGTTAAAGGGCACGGATATGAAGGTGTATGAAATCGCGGAGGAAGTGGGATATACGGATCCCAAATATTTTGCCAGGGTATTCAAAGAGGAATTAGGCATATCACCGGGAGATTACAGGCAGCAGTGACAGGAGGAAGGATACATGAAGGATGATGTGGGAAAATGGAGGGCCGCGGGCGGATTGGTACCGGCCATTTTAGTTCCGGTTGTCCTGGTCCTGGCTGTTTCGCTTCTGCTTAACGGCTGTGGGGGACGGCCGGAAGCCGGAACAGGGAAGGCGGATGCCGGGGCAAGGGAAGTGGTCATCTGGTCCTACTATGAGACAAAACAACAAAAAGAAGGCCTAGACCGGCTGGTGGAAGGTTTTAACAACCGGCAGAAGGACTATGTGGCCCGGTGGGAGTACCAGGGGCCTTCCTCGGAATTTAAAAAACTGCTTTCCATCGGTGTGGCGGAGGGAAGCCTGCCGGATGTTGTCATCATTGATAATCCGGACATGAGGAAATATGTGGAGCTGGGCATTTTCGAGGATATAACACGGACCGTGGAAGCGGATTATGACCTGACGGAATTTTATCCCGAGGTCATCTCATCCGTGCGGTATGACGGCAGGTATTACGGGGTGCCCTTCTGCTGCAATAATGTGGGCCTTGTGTATAACAAGGACATGTTCCGGGAGGCGGGGATGGAGCCGCCGGGGAACTGGGAGCAGTTCCTCCATGCGGCAGAGGTGATGACTACAAAAGAACGGTATGGTTTTGCCATGTCCGCAATACTGGAAGAACAGTCCTCCTTCCAGCTGGCCCCATGGCTCCTGTCCACAGGTGAGGACATGGAGGACCTGGGCGGGGAAGGGACGGTGGAGGCCCTTTCCATGATTAAGGAGATGGTGGATAAGGGGTATATGCCCAGGGACTGCATCAACTGGTCCCAGGTGGACGTGGCCAGACAGTTTGCGGCGGGGAAATGCGCCATGATGGAGAATGGTCCATGGGCCCTTCCTCTGGTGGAGGAGGCAGGAATCGATTACGGGGTGGTGACACTGCCTGTGGATGAGCGGAGCATCGTGGTAACCGGAGGAGAGAACTTCGGGATCATCAAAGGAAAAAACGTGGATGGGGCCATGGCGCTGCTGGCCTATTATTATGAAGATGACGTGATGCTGCGGCTCAATGAACAGATGTATGCCCTGCCTCCTGTGAGGCGGCTGGCCGTAAGGCTTCAGGAGTCCAATCCTGCCTACCAGGTGTTTGCACAGCAGATGGAGCACTGCATCACCAGAAGCGCCTATCTTTACTGGCCAAAGATAACAGGGGTTTTATCAGAAAGCCTGTACGGGGTAATCGTGGGTGGGACATCGCCGGAGGAAGCGGCAGATGACATCCGTGACAGGATACAGGCATGCATGCAGGAATGAATTTTCAAACACGCTTTAGGTAGAGAAAATTAAAGAGGGTGGATAATTTTAAACCGTTTTTTTGCCGGATTTAAAATATGTCCACCCTCTTTAATATTTTCCCCTAACAAACAACAAGGCCCCCTCTTATAATGAAATCACCAAAAGCAATACAATATTGAGAGGGAGGTTTTTAGAATGAAGAAACGGTTCGTCAGTACATTATTATGCGCAGCCATGGCTGCTTCACTGGTTACGGGATGCGGTTCGGGGACGGCGTCCGGCGGCGGAAACACACAGGCTGCAGCGGATACGGGCAGCAAAAAGGAAGTGGTCATCTGGGATTATTTTGAGACGGATGCCCAGAAGGCAATGATGACCACCTTACTGGACGGATTCAATGCATCCCAGGATGAATTCGTGGCAAGCCATGTGTACGTGCCATTCTCTGATTATGAGAAACAGCTTACTTTGGGAATCGCGTCAGGAGAGCTTCCTGACCTGGTCATCCTGGATGGCTGCTCCATGGCGTCCTTTATCTCTTTGGGACTGTTCGGCGACATCTCGGATGCCGATATTAAATGGGATGAATACATAGCCGGACCAATGGAATCCACCATGGCCGACGGCAGGCATTACGGCATCCCGTTCGCAACCAACTGTACGGCCCTGTTCTACAATAAGGATATGTTTGACGCGGCCGGGCTTGCATACCCGGATGAGAATACCACATGGGATGATTTCCACGAGATGGCAAAGGCCCTGACCAAGGATGGGGTAACCGGTTTTGGCAATGCGGCCACCAACACGGATGAGGGTACGTTCCAGTGCCTGCAGTGGCTCTATACGGCTGGAGGAAGCTATACCGACATCAAGGGCGGCACCGAGGCGTATGAACTGATGCAGGAAATGATTTCAGACGGTTCCTGGACCAAAGAGGTGGTCAACTGGACGCAGTCGGATGTTAACAACAACTTCATCGCAGGTAACCTGGCCATGCAGCAGAACGGACCATGGCAGATTCCCGGCATAGCAAAGGATGCCCCGGACTTAAACTACGGCGTGACCGTGCTTCCGAAAAAGGACGCCGCAAGCGGGCAGGCCACCTCTATCCTGGGCGGCGAGAACATGGGCGTGGTTGCAAAGGACGACACAGCGGGCGCGGTTGCATTCCTCAAATACTATGACCAGACCGATGTGATGGTGGAAGCCATGAAACAGTACGGCTCCTTCCCTCCAAAGACAGAAGCCGCCAAGGACGCATACTGGACCGAGGATCCGGTCCAGGCAGAATTCATCACCCAGCTGGAGACATCCATACCAAGAGGACCGTCCGCATCCTGGCCATCCTATTCATCCGCAATCCAGAAGGGCTTCCAGGAAGCGCTTACCATGGCAAAGACACCTGAACAGGTGGCAGAGGATACACAGGCCGCAGTGGATGCTGTTAAGTAGGGAAATGGCGCGTTTACAAAGACACATGTTTAAAAGAAAATGGCTTTCATGCCAGGGCGTGTTTGAAAATTGCTTTCCGTCAGCTGTGCAGATAGCGGGATGAATGACCAGACACGCCCTGGGGCGCCGCGGATGACGCGGCGCCGGTACGGTTCACGGGCCGCCGGTACGGTTCACGGGCCGCCGGTACGGTTCACGGGCCGCCGGTACGGTTCACGGGCCGCCGGTACGGTTCACGGGCCGCCGGTACGGTTCACGGGCCGCCGGTACGGTTCACGGGCCGCCGGTACGGTTCACGGGCCGCCGGTATGGTTCACGGGCCGCCGGCCCGGTTCACGGACCACTGACACGATTCACGGGCCACGGCCTGTTTTATGTCCGCCCCACAGGGGGCGCAGGTGTGTTTGGACATTCATTTCCATAAACAGGGCAGCTTGGCTTGTGGGAAGCAATGTTTAAATACACCGCCAGATGGAGAGGGAGGATCCGGATGAAGGGAAATAAGAGAATGGACACGGCTGCCAAGATGGGCTTCCTGTTTGCAGCCCCGGCAGTGCTGTATATGCTTGTGTTCATCGGCTATCCGATGATACAGAATATCATACTGAGTTTTAAGAATGTGGATGTATACACATTTTCAGACGCCACAAAACAGAATTTTGTAGGGTTCCGTAATTACATGGAACTGTTTACAGGAAAGAATTCCATCCTGTCAAAGGCCATCATGAACACCCTGATTTTTACGGTGGGATCGATTTTTTTCCAGTTCATCATTGGCTTTGGCCTGGCCCTGCTGTTCAATAAGAAATTCCCCGGCTGTTCCTTTTTCCGCGGCGTGACCATGATATCCTGGCTTCTGCCCGTGACGGTTGCCGGGCTTTTATTCAAGTTCATGTTTGCCAGCAGCGGAGGCATTGTCAACCAGTTCCTTATGGGGCTTGGGCTTGTAAAGGAACCCATGGACTGGCTTTTAAAGCCGGGTCTTGCCATGACGGCGGCAGTGGTGGCCAACATATGGATTGGGATTCCGTTTAACATGATGCTCCTCATCACGGGGCTGACCACCATTCCGGGAGACATATATGAGAGCGCCAGCCTGGACGGGGCGGGCAAGCTCCAGACCTTGTTCCTGATCACCATTCCCATGATCAAACCGGCCATCATGTCGGTCCTGACCCTTGGCTTTGTATACACCTTCAAGGTATTCGACCTTGTATGGGTAATGACAAAGGGCGGGCCGGTCAATTCCACGGAGCTGGTGTCCACCTACGCCTACCGTCTGTCCTTTGAGGAATTCCAGTTCAGCCAGGGCGCGGCTGCCGCCAATGTGCTGTTTTTAATCCTGCTGGTGGTGGGATGTTTCTATATTAAGACAATCAGCGATGATGAGGTGATGTGATATGAAGAAAGAGAATAGGAGTAAACTGATTTCATTCCTGTTAGGCGGTCTGGTGTTCCTGATTTTTATTTTCCCGCTGTACTGGATGATTGTCACTGCCCTTAAGACCCAGGTGGAGATATTCTCCATACCGACCCCGCTGTGGCCAAAGAACCTGACCTTTGAGGCGTTTGCCAAGCAGTTGTCCACTTCAGGGGATACCCTGAGGGGATTTAAGAACAGCCTGATCATATCCTGCGGCGCGACGGTCATTGCAACGGTGCTTTCAATCCCGGCGGCTTACGGCCTGGCCCGGTTCCGGTTCGGGGCCAGGAGGGGGCTGGTGCTGTTCTTCCTGATTACCCAGATGCTTCCATCCACCCTGGTACTGACCTCCCTCTACATCATGTTCTCTAAAATGCATCTGCTGAACACATACTGGGCGCCCATCCTGGCAGATGCCACCCTGGGCATCCCCTTCAGCATCATCATCCTGCGCACGTATTTCGTATCCATACCAAAGGAACTGGATGAGGCGGCCAAGATTGACGGCTGCGGCCATGTGTCTGCATTTACCAAAATCATGCTGCCCATTGCCAAACCGGGAATCGTGGTTGCAGCCGTGTTCTCTTTTGTATATGCATGGGGCGATCTGATTTACGGCATCACCTTCATCACGAACCCCAATATGAGGCCCATTACCTCCAGCATCTATAATTATGTGCAGCAGTACCAGACCTTGTGGAATTCCACCATGGCATTTGGGATCATTGCCATTTCGCCGGTGGTGCTGATATTCATCTTCATGCAGAAGTACATTGTAAGCGGACTGACCAACGGCGCGGTGAAGGCGTGATGGACCTGCGGGAATTAAAAACAAAAAAGGAGAGGGATAATGAAACTGCATCCGGTAGATTTAAAGAAAATACATATCAATGACCCATTCTGGTCAAAACATGTTTCCCTTGTAAAGGAGGCGGTCATCCCCTATCAGTGGGATGCCATCAATGACAGGATAAAGGACGCGGAGCCAAGCCACAGCCTGATGAATTTCAAGATTGCGGCGGGCCTGTGCGAAGGGGAATTTTACGGGGCCGTGTTCCAGGACACGGATGTGGCCAAATGGCTGGAGGCAGTGGGGTTTGCCCTTGCGGCACAACCGGATGGGGAGCTGGAGCGCACCGCGGACCAGGTCATTGACATCATTGCAAAGGCCCAGTGCCCGGATGGTTACCTGAACACCTACTTTACCATCAGGGAGCCGGAAAAACGCTGGAGCGATTTGTGCGAGGGGCATGAACTGTATACGGCAGGCCATATGATGGAGGCGGCCGTGGCTTACTATATGGGAACGGGCAAAAGGAAGTTCCTGGATGTGGTGCTGCGGTTTGCGGATCTGATCTGCGATACCTTCGGCTTTGAGGATGGTAAAATCCATGGATACCCTGGCCATCAGGAGGTGGAGCTGGGCCTGATCAAGCTGTATCAGGTGACAGGGGAATCCAGATACCTGGAGCAGGCAAAATACTTCATTGACGCCAGGGGCGTGGGGGAGAACTATTTCCTGAAGGAACTGAACCGCCCGGGATTCCGGTACATTTTCCCGGAATTCAAGGATTATGAGCCAATCTATTCCCAGTCCCACCTGCCGGTCCGTGAACAGAAGACGGCGGAGGGCCATGCGGTGCGGGCCATGTACATGTATAGCGCCATGGCCGACCTGGCTGAGGCCTGCGGGGACGATTCCCTGATGGAGGCCTGCCGCACCTTGTGGGACAACATGACCCAGAAGCGCATGTATATCACGGGCAGCATCGGTTCATCCGGTATCCTGGAACGGTTTACCACGGATTACGACCTGCCCAACGACTGCAATTATTCGGAATCCTGCGCATCCATCGGCATGGCCATGTTCGGCCAGCGCATGGGCAACATCACCCGGGAGGCAAAATACTATGACGTGGTGGAGCGCGCCCTGTACAACACGGTGCTGGCAGGCATTGCCCTGGACGGAAAAAGCTTTTTCTATGTCAATCCACTGGAAGTGTGGCCGGATAACTGCCTGCCCCGCACGTCAAAGGAGCACGTGAAACCCATCCGCCAGAAATGGTTCGGCGTATCCTGCTGTCCGCCCAATATTGCAAGGACGCTGGCATCCATGGGGCAGTATATCTATGGCGTGGACGGGGAAAGCATCTATGTGAACCTGTTCATTTCCAATGAAACCACGGTGGATATGGGCGGCAGGGAAGTATCCATGACCATGGAGACCAGGTTCCCGTGGAAGATGGAGGTGGACATTACCTTAAGGGGAGTGCCTGAAAGCGGCATGAAGCTGGCTGTAAGGATACCGGATTATGCCGGGAATTTTGCGGTAAGGTATGTTGGGGATGGGGGGCAGGCAGATGGATATGGCCCTGCATTGGTCCGGGAAAAAGGCTATGGGATCATTTCACTTACAGGGGATGTGTGCCTGCATGTGACATGGGATGCGCCGGCCAGGTTCGTGCACAGCAATCCGCTGGTCCGGGCCGACAGCGGCAAAGTGGCCCTTGTCCGAGGCCCCATCGTATATTGTCTGGAGGAGGCTGATAACGGCTCCAACCTGGCGGCGGTTTATGTGGATCCCGGTACTCCTGTGACGGAGGAAGAAAAGGATTTGTTCGGAGGAATCATCGGGCTGTCCTTTGCCGGTAAGAAGATATCCGGCCGTGAATGGGGAGGGGACGAACTCTACGGCCTGCACCCCGTCACCTGGGAGGACGTGAAGCTGAAGGCGGTTCCCTATGCCTGCTGGAATAACAGGGGAGTGGGGGAAATGGTTGTGTGGATGAAGGAGTTATTTAAAATGTAATTGAATCGATTGGATTGTTATAAAATGCCGGAGACTCAAAAAGATTGGGACTCTGGCATTTTTAAGTTTGGATTATGGATGTGGAAATATTTCGTGAAATCATCATAGTCATCATAGACATGTTTCTGCTTTAGGGATATGATTAAGATACCGTTGCTTCCCTTATCTCAATCATGGCAGATTGTATGATCCATCTGCGAAAAAGGAGTCTGGAATGATGAATGCCCTTACAAAGAAACTATTAGCCCTATTCCTTCCGGGGCTGGCCTGCATGAATTTATTATCATGCCGTTCTGCCCCGGATTATTCGGACGAAGCAGCACAACCGTCTGACATGCATACCATAGATACCATAGATACCATGGATGAAACCCGGGAAGCCAGAAACCAATACAATACCTTTCTGGAACAGGAGGATATGTATGCACTCACTGCCACTGCAGCATATCCGCGGGGAGACAGCCGTGCAAAATATGCAATTGGTGACTGTACCGGAGATGATGTGCCGGAACTCCATTTGACCTTTGGGACAAACTATTACATTTATACATACCGGGATAAGGAGGTTGTACTTCTGCGGGATTTCTCCCGGTATCCCCTGGTAATTCCGGCTGAAAATGGGGCAATCATAGTATCGGAACGCTCTGAAACCGGAGATGATACCATCCAGTCCAGCTATCGGATACCACAACCAGATGACCCTTTTGCCGAAACATTGCGGGTAGAAGGAAGCAGGGATTATTATGGTTACCTGGTACTTGATGAATACGGCTATCCAATGGATTCCAAATCCCAGTCCTTTACCAGTACCTATCAGGGAAATCAAAGTGATGGGAAGTATCTCTACCATATGAATGAAAAGGAATGTACAAAGGCAGAATGGGAAAAAGAAGTGGGAATCTGCCTTGAAATCATGGAAGATGAGTCAAAACAGATGGCATGGGAGTATATTTTCCCCAAAGAAGAATGGGACTATTTAGATGCCATGGAAGAAGGAAATGGTGTCCAGGAGGATATGGACAGCGGGGAATGGGCGTTCTATCAACGGCTGCTATCTGGTGAATATCAATGGTTTGATGCGGCATCCCAGTCCAGGTTCCATTCCAGATATATGGCCAGTCTGGATGAAACTACCGGAAGAAGTAACTTAAAATATATTTTGATGGACTTTAGTGGCGATGGCAGCCAGGATTTATTCATCCAGTATGATCCATCCCCTGCGAATTATACCACAGCTGACTTTTCCTATGAAAACGTAAGCAGATGCATCGGTTTTTTCAGCTATGCAGATGGAAACCCCTATGGATGGATTAGCGATGGAGCTACAGGTGTACGCTTCATACCACTGCGGAATGGACAGATGATTCATATGGAAGGTTATGCTGTTACAGAAGACCTTTATCTTGGCGTGTCCCATTCCAGATACTCCGGCTTGAGTGAAATTGAAAAAGCATATCACCTGGTATATGTAGATCTTTCTTACGAAGATTACTTTTATGACAGGAATTGGTACGAAAATTCATATGGAAAGGACAGGGTGTTCCATCAGGGTGAGACCCTTCATTTTGTGCAGGAGTATATGGATGACCACCCTGCTGGCGGACAAAAAGAACTTTCAGAAGAAGAGTGGGCGGCTGTTGAGGAAATGATTGGGGAACTTCTGATTCCAGACAGTGAATGGAAACCAGCTTCCGTATTTCCTCCCAACCGTTACCCGGCTGGTTTTTCTCAGGGATGAGGGGAGGGAGTGTCTGATTCCTTATCTTTGTATACCCAAATGCCTTGACTTCTGTTTACAACCATAATAAAATAAAGAATGGATGATTTTGGGCGTACTTCCAAGGTACGTCCTATTTTACACAATGGAAAACGGAGGACGAACATTTTGTCAAAGATAGATAGCCAGCTGGCAGAAGAGATAAAAAAGCGGAGGACATTTGCAATCATATCCCACCCCGATGCAGGTAAGACCACACTGACTGAGAAGTTCCTGCTGTACGGAGGCGCCATCAACCTGGCCGGTACGGTTAAGGGGCGCAAGGCAGCCAAGCATGCTGTTTCGGACTGGATGGAGATAGAGAAGGAGAGGGGGATTTCCGTCACCTCTTCAGCCATGCAGTTTAATTATGAGGGATTCTGCATCAATATCCTGGATACGCCGGGGCATCAGGATTTCTCAGAGGACACATACCGTACCCTGATGGCGGCTGACTCAGCAGTCATGGTAATTGACGGTTCCAAGGGTGTGGAGGCCCAGACCATCAAGCTTTTTAAGGTCTGCGTCATGCGCCATATCCCTATCTTCACATTCATCAATAAGTTTGACCGTGAGGCCAGGGACCCATATGAACTGATGGACGAGATTGAAAATGTCCTGGGCATCCGCACCTGCCCCGTAAACTGGCCCATTGGCTGCGGAAAGAATTTTAAAGGCGTGTATGACCGCTTTACCAGGAAGATAACCACCTTTACGGCTGCCATGGGCGGCGCCAAGGAGGTTGCAAGCCAGGAGTATGGGCTGGATGACGGGAACCTGGAGGATGTAATCGGTTTTTCCTACCACCAGCAGCTGATGGATGATATCGAGCTGCTTGACGGGGCCAGCGACGAGATGGACATGGAACGTGTACAGCGGGGCAACCTGTCTCCTGTATTCTTTGGTTCTGCTTTGACAAACTTCGGTGTGGAGACATTTCTGGAGCATTTCCTCAAGATGACCACCCCGCCCCTGTCCAGAAGGACGCTGGATGGGGAAATCGACCCATTCCGTCCGGATTTCTCGGCCTTTGTGTTTAAAATCCAGGCCAATATGAACAAGGCCCACAGGGACAGGATTGCGTTCATGCGTATCTGCTCCGGCAAGTTTGAGGCGGGCATGGAGGTCAACCATGTCCAGGGCGGCAAGAAAATCCGCCTGACCCAGCCCCAGCAGCTCATGGCCCAGGACCGCAAGATTGTGGAGGAGGCATATGCAGGGGATATCATCGGTGTGTTTGACCCGGGCATCTTCTCCATCGGCGATACGCTGTGCAGTTCCAGTGAGAAGTTTGAATTTGAGGGCATCCCTACCTTTGCGCCGGAGCATTTTGCAAGGGTGCGCCAGGTGGACACCATGAAGCGCAAGCAGTTCATCAAGGGCGTGAACCAGATTGCACAGGAGGGCGCCATCCAGATATTCCAGGAATTCAATTCCGGCATGGAGGAGATCATTGTGGGCGTGGTGGGCGTGCTTCAGTTTGAGGTGCTGACCTACCGCCTCCAGAATGAATATAATGTGGAGGTCATACTGGAGAAGCTTCCATTTGAGCATATCCGCTGGGTGGAGAATCCGGGCCAGGTGGATGTGGCGAGGATCCAGGGCACTTCTGATATGAAGCGTATCAAGGATTTAAAGGACAATCCCCTGCTCCTGTTCATCAACAGCTGGAGCGTGGGCATGGTCCTGGACCGCAATCCGGGCCTTGAACTCAGCGAATTTGGCAGGGCATAATATAAGCATGCCCTATTAGCGGCATGTGGACCATCATGAAGTATTCCGGTCCATCGTACCGGGGAAAACAGGAGGTATCTGACATGAGTAAGATTGACGTTGTAAGGGCCGCCATGGTAGAAGCCATGAAGGCCAAGGACAAGGCAAGGAAGGATTCCCTTTCCATGCTGCTGTCAGCACTGAAGAATGCCGAGATAGATAAAAGGGAGCCTCTCACGGAGGCGGAAGAAAATGCAATCGTGAAAAAGGAAATCAAACAGACCCAGGAAACCTATGACCTGGCTCCGGCTGACCGTGAGGACATCCGGGGGGAGGCTGCTGCCCGTCTGGCCGTTTACAGGGAATTTGCACCGGCTGACATGAGCGTGGAGCAGATTACCCAGGTCATCCGGTCCGTACTTGACGAACTGGGCCTGACCGAACCCACGGCCAAGGATAAGGGCGCCATCATGAAGGTGCTGATGCCCAAGGTAAAGGGCAAGGCGGACGGCAAGGTGGTCAATGAGACCCTGGCCTCCATGCTTAAGTAGGAAGGCAGATATTGTTATGACCTGTAAAATATAATAACGCGGAGCCGTCTTCGCGGATGAAGGAGATTTGACATGGATTACAGAAAAGAAATTGAAGGATTTATGGATGCCCACAGGGATGAGATGATTGAGGATATCTGTACGCTCTGCAGGATTAACAGCGAGAAGAAACCCTATGTGGAGGGAAAGCCCTATGGGGAGGGAACATTTGAGGCCCTGAATGCAGCACTTACCATGGCTGAGGGATATGGATTCTCCATCAACAATTATGACAATTATGTGGGGACAGCCGACTTAAATGACAAGGAAAGGCAGTTGGACATCCTGGCCCACCTGGATGTGGTCCCGGCAGGAGAGGGATGGGTGGAGACAGCGCCCTTTGAACCGGTGGTAAAGGACGGTAAGCTTTACGGACGCGGAACCGCGGATGACAAGGGTCCGGCGGTGGCAGCGCTTTATGCCATGAGGGCTGTTAAGGAACTGGGAATCCCGCTGTCAAAGAATGTACGCCTGATCCTGGGCACGGATGAGGAGTGCGGAAGCTCTGACATTGAATACTATTACGGCAGGGAGAAGGAAGCGCCCATGACATTTTCACCGGACGCTGAGTTCCCTGTAATCAACATTGAGAAAGGCCGTCTGGAGGGACATTTTAACGCATCCTTCCAGGCCTCTGAGGCAGTGCCCAGGCTTGTGAAGGTGGAAGCCGGAATCAAGGCCAACGTGGTCCCAGGCAAGGCAAAGGCAGTGGTGGAGGGCGTCGACCTTGCAACACTGGAAGGGACTGCCAGGGAAGTGGAAGCAGGGACAGGGGTATCCTTTGGCTTTGAAGGCAATTTCCCTGTAATACAGATTACGGCCCAGGGTGACGGCGCGCATGCATCCACGCCTCAGGAGGGCAGGAATGCGCTGACCGCACTGCTCTTATACCTGACCCGGCTGCCTCTTGCGCAGTGCCCGCAGATGGACGCCGTAGGCGCCCTTGTGGAACTGTTCCCTCATGGCGATACCTGCGGAAAGGCTGCCGGCATCGCCATGGAGGATGAGCTGTCCGGTTCCCTGACCCTGGCATTCAGCATGCTGACCGTATCCTCAGACAGCCTGGAAGGCGTATTCGACAGCCGCTGCCCAATCTGCTCCAATGAGGATAATGTGCTGAAAGCGGTTAAGAAGAACATGGCTGCCAAGGGCCTGACACTGGAAAACGAAACCATGGTCCCGCCTCATCATGTGGATGGCAACTCCCATTTTGTCAGGACACTTCTGGCCGTATATGAGGAGTACACCGGACTTAAGGGAAGCTGTGAATCCACAGGCGGCGGCACATATGTACATCATCTGGAGAACGGCGTGGCATTTGGCGCGGCGCTTCCGGGAACCGATAACCATATGCATGGCGCGGATGAGTTTGCGGTTGTGGATGAGCTGCTGGTGAGCGCAAAGATATTTGCACAGGTCATCGTGGAGCTGTGCAGCTAGTGTGCTGGCACGATGACTTCTGGTAAAACTCCGCAGGATATTTTTCTGAGAGTGCAGGTCAAAAAACGGAGGCGTAGCGGGCTACGCTGAGTATTTTTGATCTGTGCTATCAGGAAAATAGACAAGGAGGTTTGCCTGAATGTCATCGTGTCAGTACACTAGTTTTAAATACTAAAATATATGCATGATCATGACCCCCTTGCTGACTGGATGACTGGACCTGATGACCGGATTGATATGGATTCATGGAAAGGAGAAAGCAGCATGGGCGGTTTAATCGGATTATCGGGACAGCCCTTTAAAGGTATGGAAAACAGCCTTTTGCGGCTGTCCCGTCTGCGTGGTGCGAAGGAAGGAAATCTGCAGGGGCAGGATGCACTGGGGAAGAAAGCACAGGGGCAGGATGTACTGGGACAGAAAGCACAGGGGCAGGATGTACCGGGACAGAAAGTGCCGGGGCAGAAAGTAAACGGTGAGATGTCTGAGACAGAAGGCAATGCCCGGACGGACCGGTTCCAGTGGTCCGGGAATAGGGGACTGCCTGAGGATATGCTGTCCGGGAACCTGATGGGAAGCAGTGGGAAGACATTGGATGAATCCGCTGTGAAGGCTGGTGTGATCCAGGTTTCTACACAATCATCGTTCCAGGTATCCAAACAGTACGGCAAGATGGCATCTGCCCGTTCCACCGCCCAGGTACAGCAGGTCATGGGGGATATACAGCAAAGCATCATACGTCTTAAGACAGCAGCGGTATATGGTGATGATGAGCAGAGGGTTAAAGCCGCCAGGGCTGTCCGTTCCCTTCAGAAGCTGTTGGGCAGAGGCGGCAGGAAGCTAAGGCGGTTAAACCGGGAAAAGCTGAAGCAGTGTGCGCAGAAAAAGGCGCAGAAGCAGAGGGAGGAGCGGAAAAGCCGCAGACTGAAGCTGGAATTAAAACGCATGCGTTCGGCTGGAAAAGGAAGTGATTATACCCTGGTGCAGGAGGGGATGGCGGATGAGGCATATATCCGTGGTTACCGCAGATACAGGATGGCAAGGGATGCATACGGCCAGCCGGTTCCGGGGACAGGGAACATGACTGCCCCGGTATTGCCCGGCGGCATGGGCAATGGCACTGACAGTGGTATGGGCAGCAGCGTGGGCAGCGGCGTGGCAGCTGAAAGCGGCGGGGAAATCATTCAGGGAGAGGTTGTGGTTTCCAGCGATTCCTCCTTATAGGGAAATGGGAGCCGCTGTGTCATGGGGCAGGCAGGAAGAAGATGGAGGATGTAAAGACGGGTATGAAAATGATGAAATTATTGCCGGTACTATTAGCTGCAGCTATTGTCATGACAGCGGCGGCTGGCTGCGGTTCCAGGGATGACAGCCAGGCAGTAAAGGAAACTGAGGCAGGGGCTTCGGTCACGTCTTCCCCGGCAGCCAATCCGGCCGGTGGGGCAGGTGATGGATCCGGTGAGGAAGATGGGGCTGGGAATGCAGATGCAGCCAATGGGGCAGATAAAGCCGGAGCAACAGATAAAACTGAAACGGAAGATAAGACCAAGGATACGGATCCATCCGGCCAAACAGGAGAAGGCGGCGCGGAGGAGGCCTACAGCAGGATACCGGATCCTCCCGCATCAGACGGAAGTAAGATACTTTTCGTGGGCAACAGCCATACCTACACCAATGACCTTCCCGGCATGTTCTATTCAATGGCAGAGGTAGGAGGACACAAGGTAGATGTATACGACCTGACGGAAGGCTACTACACGCTTAAGATGTACTCTGATCCTGAGGATGAACTGGGAAGCGTGCTGACGGAAGCGCTTAAGGGTGAAAGCTGGGATTTTGTTGTATTACAGGAGAATACCAATGCCTCCATTGCCCTCAATGCAAAGAAGGATATGTATCCATACGCCCGCCAACTGGATGGGATGATACAAAAGGCAGGCGGACAGACCGTATTCCTGATGACCTGGGCGCCAAAGGACGGGGCCGGCGTCCTCAGCCATGAGATGGTACAGACCCAGCTGTCACTGGGATACAGGACCATTGCTGAGGAACTGGATGCACTGCTGATTCCCGGTGGGGAAGTATTTGAGGCAGCAAGGAAGCAGGCGGAGGGCCTGGAACTGTGGGGTGAGGACGGACAGCACCCATCGGAGGAAGGCACATATCTGGCCGCATGCTCGGCTTACGCTCTGCTGTTCCAGGAGTCGCCAGTGGGCAATTCATTTGTGTCGGACCTGGACCAGGCAGTGGCAGGGGAACTGCAGGAAATTGCAGATGCTTACATACTGGGTACAAAAAAGTCTTGACAAATGAGTATGAGTGATGTATCTTCTTAACTAAGACAAATCCTAGTTGATTAATAGAGAATAAGTACAGGAGGATCTTATGAATCAGTTCAAAGCCATGCAGATGAATATGGATATGATGAACGGCATGTACATGATGATGTGCTGTGTATCCGCATGGGCAAAAAACTGAATGTAAGTTTCATCTGTATGGATTGTGATTAATTGAGATTGAGTTGCATTGAGGAAAATGCTTCGAGGCCGCAAGTCCGTGCAGGACGTGCGGCTTTTTTGGAGTGCAGGCGGTCCACAAGGTCAGGATCCAGATGAACGAAAGAAAGGAAATGAAATCATGGAAGAGAACAGAGAAAATCCCATTATCCGGCTGGAAGGGCTGGGTAAGCAGTTCCAGACATCCGGCGGTCCGGTCACGGCGCTGGAGGATATCAACCTGGAGATACGCTACGGGGAGGTATTTGGAATCATCGGACTGTCCGGGGCCGGCAAAAGCACCCTTGTACGCTGCATCAACTATCTGGAGGTGCCCACATCGGGCAAGGTAATATTCGAGGGAGAGAACCTGTCAGCCATGAAGGACAGGGAGAAGCGCCTGGCAAGACGCTCCATGGGAATGATATTCCAGCAGTTCAACCTTCTGGCCCAGAGGAATGTGCTTCAGAATGTGTGCTTCCCGCTGGAGATATCCGGGGTATCCAAATCAGAAGCAAAAAAACGGGCGGAAGAGTTACTGAGGCTGGTGGGGCTTGAGGACAGGATGAAGGCATATCCGGCCCAGCTCTCAGGCGGCCAGAAGCAGAGGGTGGCGATTGCACGTGCCATGGCCACCAACCCCAAGGTGCTTCTGTGTGACGAGGCAACCAGCGCCCTGGACCCCAACACCACCAAATCCATCCTGGAACTTCTTAAGAAGATTAACCGGGAAATGGGAATCACGGTGATTGTCATAACCCATGAGATGGCTGTAATCGAAGCAATCTGCGACAGGGTGGCAATCATTGACCACAGCCATATTGCGGAAGTGGGAAAGGTGTCTGAGATATTCTCAGGACCCAAATCAGATATCGGCCGCCAGCTGATTCTGGGGGATGTGGGAGCCCAGGGAACCAGCTTCGGACAGTCCCGGCAGATCCGCATTATCTTTGACGGAAGGGAATCCTCAGAACCCGTCATCGCCAACATGGTCCTGGCGTGTAAGGTCCCGGTCAACATCATGCATGCGGACACCAGGGATATCGAAGGAAAAGCCATGGGCCAGATGATCATCCAGCTGCCGGAGGACGAGACGGACGCCGGAAGGATCTGTAACTATTTAAAGACAGCCCACGTGGCATTTGAGGAGGTGCGTTAAGATGCAGTTTGATTCAACAACCATTAACATGCTCATAAAGGGAATTGGGGAAACATTCTATATGGTGCTGCTGTCCTCTGCCCTGTCCTATATCATAGGCATTCCGCTGGGAATTGCACTGGTCGTCACGGACAAGGACGGAATCAGCCCGGTTCCTGTTTTCAACAAGGTTCTTGGAGTGGTAATCAACCTTCTGCGTTCCGTGCCTTTCATCATCCTGTTAATCATGGTAATCCCCATCACCAGGCTGATTGTAGGTAAGATATATGGCTCCAACGCAACCGTTGTCCCGCTGGTGATTTCAGCATCCCCTTATATTGCGCGCATGGTGGAGTCTTCCCTGAAGGAAGTGGATGCAGGCGTCATCGAGGCGGCCAAGTCCATGGGGGCCTCCACCTGGCAGATCATCGTGAAAGTCCTGCTGCCGGAGGCAAAGCCGTCCCTGTTGGTAGGGGCAGCCATTTCCGTGACAACAATCTTAGGATATTCTGCCATGGCGGGATTTACCGGCGGCGGCGGACTGGGAGATATCGCTATCCGCTATGGTTACCATCGGTACCAAACGGATATGATGCTGGTGACCGTAGTGCTTTTGGTCATCATCGTACAGCTGATTCAGGAGATATTCATGCGCATGTCCAGGAGAAGCGACAAGAGGATCCGATAGGTTTTAAAGGAAGTCAATCCGGCGGAACAACTGTGTACTGCCGTTGCCGGAATGATCCGGCAACGAAGGGAACACCTGCCGGCTGATGATAAAATGCCCGTAAAGGGTAAATAAGGGGGCAGCCCCGAAATGAGGAGGAAATCATTATGAAGAAGAGAGTATTAGGCGCAGCCGTACTGGCTGCAGCACTGGCAGCAGGGGCACTTACCGCCTGCTCAGGAACTGCAAAGGAAACCACGGCAGCTGAGACAGCGGCAGGGACATCAGCAGAAACAACAGCAGCCGGAGCAGACGCGCAAACCACTGAGGCAGGTTCTGAAGCAGCAGATACCACAGCTGCCGCGAATCTACAGAAAATCATTGTAGGCGCAAGCCCTGCACCCCATGCTGAGATCCTGAATGCAGCCAAGGAAGTGCTGGCATCCAAGGGTTATGAGCTGGAAATCGTTGAATACACGGACTATGTACAGCCGAACAACGCACTGGACACAGGCGACCTGGATGCAAACTATTTCCAGCATAAGCCATACCTGGATTCCTTCAATGCACAGAACGGAACCAAGTTAGTCAGCGCAGGAGCCATCCACTATGAGCCGTTCGGCATCTATGGCGGAAAGGTGTCTTCCCTGGATGAACTGCAGGACAAGGCAGCCGTGCTGGTACCTAATGATGTGAGCAATGAGGCAAGGGCGCTTTTACTTCTGGAAGCCCAGGGCTTAATCAAGCTGAAAGAGGGCGTGGGCCTGGAAGCAACCAGGAATGACATTGTGGAGAACCCGAAGAATCTGGAAATCGTGGAGATGGAGGCGGCGCAGCTTCCCCGTTCCCTTCCGGATGCGGATATTGCTGTCATCAACGGCAACTACGCAATTGAAGCAGGGCTTAAGGTAAGCGATGCACTGGCAACCGAAGACTCCCAGTCCCTGGCAGCAACCACTTATGGAAACATTGTGGCTGTAAAAGAAGGCGAGGAAAACAGCGATGCCATCAAGGCGCTGGTAGAGGCGCTGACCAGCCCGGAGGTAAAGCAGTTCATGGAGGAGAGATACGAAGGGGCAGTTGTTCCTCTGTTCTAAACCAACCTTATAATATGTGGTGTGTAAGCTGTAATCCGCCGGGACAGGTTCCCGGCGGATTGTATTTTTTTGTAAGTTATGATATACTCTTCACGTATGATTGGACCGGATTGTACCGGCATAAGAAAGGGGACTATACATGGATTACGGACATGGTAATACCAGCCAGTCAGGGGAAGGCAGTGCCCCTGATTCAAATAGGACAGACAGAAACCAGGCACCCAATGAACCGGTGGTCGTGGCGGAACAGCCGGCATGTCCGGTGGATTCCGGCACGGATGACAGCGGCAATGGGTGGAGCCAGCCAGGTCCCCGTGGATATGAGGAAAGCGCTTGGAGCCAGCCGGGAGAGGTACCGCCCCGGCAGGAAATCTGGAGCCGCCCGGAGGACAGGCAGAATTGCCCGGAGGCCAGCTGGCACCGTTCAGAGGCCAGCCAGAACAGCCCGGAGGACAGCCGGAACCGGAACAGTTCCAGCGGGCAGTCTGATGGCCCTTGCCAGTCAGGCGCACTGGATCAGGGAAGGAACCAGGACAAAGGACAGCCGGAACATAAGCCGGAGTACAAGACAGCGCCTCCTTCCTATTCAGGACAGGCCGGGAACCAGTATTACGGGCAGGGAAGTGCAGGCCGGTCACAGAACCGCTCCCAAAGCCAGTATCAGGGGCAGGATGAATATCAGACCCAGTATCAGACTCAGTATCAGACCCAGACCAGCGGCCGGAACCAATATCAGAAGCCGTCTGAAGAAAAGAATGGGATGGCAATCACTTCCCTTGTCATGGGAATCCTGTCCCTTGTCACATGCTGCTGCGGCTGGATTGCACTTGTGCTGGGGATTCTGGGCATCATATTCGCCATCTTATCAAGGGGTGAAGACAGTATGTGCAGCCAGGCCAAGGCGGGATTGATCCTTTCCATAATAGGCGTTTCAATTGCAATCCTTGTAATCCTTGCATATATTGGGCTGCAGATGTTATCCATCATTCCGGATACGTTTTAAACCGTTGTCCTGGTCCGTGTCCTGAAAATCATCCTGAACCGGATCCGGGATTCTAATACCCGTAACGGCTGCATATATAAGTAGTAAGAAGCTGCCGGAGGGATAATTACGCGAATTTATGATCTCAAACAGAAAGAAGTTATTAATGTGAAGACCTGCAAACGTCTGGGGTTTGTGGGGGATGTGGATTTCGATATGGAGACTGGCTGCATGCTGGCCCTTATCGTACCCGGTCCCGGATGTATCTGCGGTTTCCTGGGCAGGGAAAAAGAGTATATAATTCCCTTCTGTGATATCTGTCAGGTTGGAAATGATATTATACTGGTGGATATAAAAGAAAAAGATGTGTCGGAAAATATAAAATGCTGAATCCCGCCGCCAGGCACAGAACCATCTGATGTCTGGCGGTATTTGCATGAAAGGGAGGAGTGGCCGGCAGGATTCATCCTGCCGACCGGTTTGTGAGAAAAAGTTGTATGAAAAGCATTAGCTTTTTTACATTTTCAAGGATACATAAAAAATGTGATGATTCTATGTGGAAAATGTGAAAAAAATGTGAAGCTGCATTAGAGCATGTCTATATGCTGGGATTCCCACACACGCCTATGAGGGCAGGCACCCCTGGCGCCGCCATCACTGCGTAGATAAAGGGGCGGTTCAGTATCATTTCCCCTGACGCTTCCCCTGGAAGGGAACCGTCCAGCGGGGGGATGACAAGGCAGGAGGCGGCATTGATGCCATTTTCATCCATCCGGATGCCGGATGCCTGGCTAATGCCTGACAGGCAGGCGGGGCTGTCAGCAAGGCCTGAAAAATCAGCCTGGCCCGGCGTAAATACCTGACTTACCCCAAGATCTTCCAGGATTGGACGCAGTTCCAGACAGGTGCCGTACTGGAATTTGGGGATGTTTAAGGTTATCCGCCCATAAGGTTCATTGATAATATGCCCGAACATCTCCGCCATCCGTTCCTCAGATGACAGCAGGGCCTGAGGGGTAAAGCCCTCATCAGGCAGTACGAGGATCAGGGTACTGTTTTCTTTCAGGGAAATGACGGCCCTCATGAATCCATGACCATGGTAGTAGCTGCAGTTCCTGCTGTCCGTCATATATTCACATGTGACTGCCTGGCCGTCCGCAGGATGGAATTGGCCGGATACATTCTTTGAACTGTCAAAATGAAATACCCACTGGCTGCTGTAGGACATGGTATCCAACATGTGCATGGTTTCATCCTGCGACAGTACAAGCCCGGGGGAAATGCCCTGGTTTCCATGATCCATCAGCCAACGGTTCATGACTGCGGCTGAATTGGCATGGGTCAAATCCATGCGGAAGACATCGGAATGGTATTGCTGTTCAATCATCCTTCTGAGATTGGCATCCAGGGGACTTCCATCGTTCAGCCACATGGAACTGACTGGTTTAATCATGCTGGCTTCGTTGTCACGGTACATGAGCCTGTACAGGCTGCCGCATTCAGCCGCCATCCGGCTGGCATCCTGTCCGGGGGATGTGAGCAGTCCGTATAACTGGTTCCTGGTACTGCCGCCCGCGGCCTGGGCCGCCAGGGCCAGGGAGTAGTAGAGGCTGACTGGCGAGTAACACTGGTTTACCTGGCTGTCCTTTAACACGGCGGAGGCTGTCTTGTATGAAAAGCTTGTGATTCCGGCCAGGAATCCATCGCTCAGCGTGCTGTTTTGCTGGATGGCCCGCTGGCTTCCGGCATCGCCATAGGCAGCGGCAGCCGGACGGGCGGCAAATGCCTCCTGGCGGTAAGGGATGCCAGCCTCCTGCTGTACCGGAGGATGGCTGGAACCGGCAGCGCCAGGTCCGGCTTCTGCTGATACGGGAATGGCGGGGATGAGCATAAAAGAGACGGCCAGAAGCCCGGCCGTCATTTGGGTAATTGTATTCCTTATCATATTGCAATCCCTCCTGACATGATGGTAACAGGGTTCTTATAATATCATTGTATCAGATTCAGGAGGAGGGCGCATTTCATTTTCCTTAATTAAATCATACAAAAACCGCATTGCATATGGCACGGCTGCAGGAACAGGCAAATGACCAGAAAAGCGGCGGGCCGGATTACAGGTTCCTGTGGATGGTTTCCAGGATCCCGCGCAGTTCCCCCACATCAATCTGTCCGGGCGCCGAGGCCCCGCCCGCAGAGCCGAAGGTCAGGCAGGAGCCAAAAATCTCGCCGCTTATACGGCTGATGAGCCCGGTGCCTTTCATGGACATGGAAATGACCTGGCAGGAAAGTGTGCGGCAAGCTTTTTCCGTGGCTGACAAAAGGGTCAGTACATCGCTGGCCGAACCCGGCATCACGGCAATCTTGGCAATATCAGCGCCCAGGAAGTCCATCCGCTCCAGACGTTTTAACAGCTCCTTTTCATCGGGCGTTGCGGTAAAGTCGTGGTTGGAGAGGATGACGCCCACGTTGTTTTCGTGGGCCAGCTTAATCAGGTCCCGGACCGCATGGTCATCGGAAAACAGCTCTATGTCCACCAGGTCGGCTGAGCCGGAACAGATGGCGCGTTCAAGGAGGGTCCGGTAATCGGCCGCGGATGCGGGCAGGTTCCCGCCCTCCCCATGGGTCCGGAAGGTAAAGAGCAGGGGAATCCTGCCAAGGGTCCGGGCCAGGACGGGCATCACCCTGTCAACGGCGCCGGGGTCCAGTATGCCGACATACCAGTCAGCCCTCCACTCAGCCACATCCACAGGAAGGGTGGTAAAACGTCCGGCTTCCCGTATAAGGGAATCAAAGCCGGTTTCCACCAGAGGCGCGCATATCTTGGGAATCCCTTCCCCCAGTATTACATCTTTTATCTTCACATTATTCATATGGAACCAGCCTTTCTATGTTCTGCTATGGGTCTTATTATAAAACGGGGAGGGAGATTCGTCCATACAGTTATGAAAATAAATACAAAGTCCTTGCGATTCATAGATGATTCGGTTAAAATAAATGCAGCACGAAAGCCGTGAATAGAGGAAAGGAAGTATTGAAAAGATGAAATGCCCTTATTGCAACGAATCAGATACAAAGGTTATCGATTCCAGGCCTGCCGATGACAACAGCTCCATCCGCAGGCGCCGCCAGTGTGAGAGCTGCGGCAAGCGTTTTACCACATATGAGAAGCTGGAGACCATGCCCTTAATGGTGATTAAGAAGGACGAATCCAGGGAGACGTATGACCGCTCCAAGATTGAAGCCGGAATCATCCATTCCTGCCATAAGCGCCCCGTGTCCACCCAGCAGATCAATACGGTGATTGACGAGATTGAAAACCAGATATTCAACATGGAGGAAAAGGAAGTCCCCACCTCTGTCATCGGTGAGCTGGTCATGGAGAAGCTTAAGATGCTGGATGAGGTGGCATATGTGCGTTTTGCTTCCGTATACAGGGAATTCAAGGATGTGAACACATTTATAGATGAAATTGGAAAACTGCTTAAAAAGTAGACAAGGAAGGATTAACGCGGATTATGCTGGAAATGTTTTATCCACAGCGGTATGAGGTTTCTGCCTATGTGATTCCATATGCCCATTACCATGCCCAGGGAATCAGGGGCGTCATATTTGATATTGATAATACGCTGGTTCCCCATGACGCGCCGGCTGATGACCAGGCCAGGGAACTGTTCAGGCATCTTCATGAGATGGGGATGGATACCTGCCTGCTGTCCAATAATAAGGAACCAAGGGTCAGGGCCTTTGCGGAGGATGTGGGTTCTGCCTATATCCATAAGGCCGGGAAGCCGGGGACAGCCGGTTATGGGAAGGCCATGGAGCGCATGGGCACGGACCGGGAGAGCACGCTTTTTGTGGGGGACCAGCTGTTTACGGATGTATATGGGGCCAACCGGGCTGGTATCCTGAGTATTTTAGTGAAACCCATCAATCCAAAAGAAGAGATACAGATTGTCCTGAAACGGTACCTGGAAAAGCCGGTGCTGTATTTCTACAAAAAGCACCGCCGCAGGAAGCCATGAGGCAGGCGCCGTACCGTGACGGATCATGTTATTATCATAGAATGAACAGCAGGGAGCGAGACGGAAAATGGACGGAAAGACAAGAGTATGCGGACTGATAGCAAACCCGGTGGAGCATTCCATGTCACCACTGATGCAGAATTTTTATGCGGAGCGCACGGGCGTGAACCTGGCATATGTGCCGTTTAAGGTGGAGGATGAGGGGGTAGGCGATGCGGTCAGGGGTGCATTTGCCCTGAATATCCTGGGACTGAACGTGACGGTACCCCACAAACAGCGGGTGATGGAATACCTGGCGGATATTGATGAGGATGCCCGGGCAATCGGCGCTGTCAATACCCTGGTGCGGGTACAGGACGGGTATAAGGGTTATAATACGGACGGTGCAGGTTTAAAACGCGCCCTGGATACGGCTGGTATCGGGATCTGCAATGAAAACTGCATCCTGATTGGGGCGGGAGGCGCTGCCAAGGCCGCCGCTTATGTGCTGGCCAGGGGAGGCGCCAAGTCCATCTTCATACTGAACCGGAGCCAGGAAAAGGCCGGTGAGCTGGCGGATTATATCAACGGGCTGATGGGCCGCGCCATAGCGTCCGCCCTGCCGCTTGACGGATATGGCGCCCTGCCCCGGATAAGGTCCGGTTATCTGGCGGTACAGTCTACCAGTGTGGGCATGTATCCCCATGGGGACCAGGTGGTGATAGAGGACCCGCGTTTTTATGAGCTGGTCCACACCGGTGTGGATATTGTGTACACACCTGCCAGGACCAGGTTCATGGAACTGGTGGAGGAAGCTGGAGGCAAGGCGGTTAATGGCCTGGATATGCTGCTGTACCAGGGAATCATTGCTTATGAACTGTGGAATCCCCAGGTGCGGGTGGATGAGGAAACCATATGCATGGCAAGGCAGTTGATCGAGGAACAGCTGGCCGGGGCCAGGTCCAAGCACAACCTGATCCTCATCGGGTTCATGGGTGCGGGAAAAACCAGTGTGGGACTGGCCTATGCCAGGCAGTACGGAATGCCCATCATTGACACGGACCAGAGGATTGAGGAGGCCGCGGGCATGGCCATTGCGGATATATTCGCCACCCAGGGCGAGGATGCGTTCCGAAAGCTTGAGACAGGGGTCTTAAACCAGCTTCTGGCCCACACGGACCATGCCATCATATCCGTTGGGGGCGGACTTCCCCTGCGGGAGGAAAACCGGGCCCTTTTAAAACAGCTGGGCTGCGTGGTCTATCTGGATGTATCGCCGGAGACCGTGATGGAGCGGATTGGAAGGGATGTGTCCGACCGCCCCATGCTTCAGTCGGAGGATGTGGAGGGAAGGATCCGCGAACTGCTTTCCTATCGGCGCCCGGTCTACGTGGATGCCTCCCATGTGATTGTGGATGTAAACGGCCGGAAGGTGGAGGAAATTGTGGGGGAAATCCATAAAAGGGCAGGGATTTAGAAGAAATTTGGAGAAATTTACACTGCCAATAAAAAAAACCTTGAAAATGCTGTCTACATAGTATAGAATATAAAAGATTAAAGACTTATTGGGCGCTGTGTCTGGCGCCGTGAACGAACTCAAGGAGGAATATCTTTATGATATCAGCAGGTGATTTTAGAAATGGTGTTACACTGGAAATTGATGGACAGGTTGTTCAGATATTGGAATTCCAGCATGTTAAGCCAGGCAAGGGCGCTGCCTTCGTGCGTACCAAACTTAAGAATGTAATCAACGGAGGCGTTGTGGAGCGCACCTTCCGTCCAACAGAAAAATTCCCGGCAGCAAGGATTGACAGGGTTGACATGCAGTACCTTTACGCTGACGGCGAGCTGTATAACTTCATGAACCAGGAAACATACGACCAGGTAGCGCTGAACAAGGATATCATCGGTGATGCCCTGAAGTTCGTTAAGGAGAATGAGGTATGTAAGGTTGTTTCTTACAACGGCAGCGTATTTTCCGTGGAGCCTCCCCTGTTTGTAGAACTGGAGATTACCGAGACAGAGCCTGGATTCAAGGGTGATACGGCACAGGGCGCCAACAAGCCTGCCACCGTGGAAACCGGTGCGACCGTGTATGTGCCTTTATTCGTGGAGATTGGCGACAAGATTAAGATTGATACCAGGACCGGCGAGTATCTCTCACGTGTATAATGGTCTGTAGAGAAAGAGCTTAAAGATTGCTCCGGCGTCAGCCGGGGCACTTTTAGCTTTCCCGGAAGGAAATGTTAGAGCAAAGGAGAACGTGAATCGTGAAGAAAATTCTGGACTTAATGGAGCAGGAACTAAGACAGGCCTTTGAAGCCTGCGGGTATGAAGCGAAGTTCGCCAAGGTCGTACTGTCCAACCGCCCGGACCTGTGTGAATACCAGTGTAACGGCGCCATGGCAGCGGCCAAGGCCTATAAGAAGAAGCCCATTGACATTGCCACCGCAGTGGTGGAGAAGCTGACTGGCGCAGGTGCGGATGCGTCTGGTGCACAGGCAGGCGGCGCGGATGCGTCTGGTGCACAGACAGGCGGCGCGGATGCGGCCAGTATGCAGTCAGGCAGCGCCCATCCCGTATTCAGCGAAGCAGTGGCTGTGATGCCGGGCTTCATCAACCTGAAGGTGTCTGGGCAGTTCCTTGCTGAATATATGGTGCGCATGGCTGCGGCGGATAAGCTGGGTCTGGAAGCCCCGGAAAAGCCTGAGACCGTGATAGTGGACTACGGCGGCGCCAATGTGGCAAAACCCCTTCATGTGGGCCATTTAAGGGCGGCCATCATCGGCGAGAGCATTAAGCGCATGGGCCGTTTCCTGGGACACAGGACAATCGGGGACGTGCATCTGGGGGACTGGGGCCTTCAGATGGGCCTTATCATTGAGGAGCTGAGGGACAGGAAGCCGGGACTGGTGTATTTTGATGAATCCTTTACAGGGGAATTCCCGGCAGAGGCGCCATTTACCATCAGTGAACTGGAAGAGATATACCCGGCTGCCAGCGCCAAGTCAAAGACGGATGAGGCGTTTAAGGAAAGGGCCCACCAGGCAACCCTGAAGCTTCAGAAAGGGTATGCCCCGTTCCGGGCCATCTGGCAGCATATCATGTCCGTGTCAGTGGAGGACCTTAAGAAGAATTATTCCAACCTGAATGTGGAATTTGACCTGTGGAAGGGCGAAAGCGATGCCGAGCCTTATATTGCGGACATGATCCAGATGCTGGTGGATAAAGGCCTGGCCTATGAGAGCCAGGGTGCCCTTGTGGTGGATGTTGCAGAAGAGACGGACAGCAAGGAAATCCCTCCCTGCCTCATAAGGAAATCCGACGGCGCTTCCCTGTATGCCACCTCCGACCTTGCCACCATTGTTGAGCGTGAGCAGGATTTCCATCCGGACCGCTATATCTATGTGGTGGATAAACGCCAGGGCATGCATTTTGAACAGGTATTCCGGGTTGCCAAGAAGGCCGGGATCGTAAAACAGGACACCCCTATGATATTTCTGGGCTTCGGCACCATGAACGGTAAGGACGGAAAGCCTTTTAAGACCCGTGAGGGCGGCGTCATGCGCCTGGAGACCCTGATTGCAGAGATTAACGAAGCAGTGTATGCAAGGATAATGGAGGATGAAGAGCGCACCGTGTCCGAGGAAGAAGCCAGGAGGACGGCGGGCATCGTGGGCCTGGCAGCCCTTAAGTACGGGGACCTGTCCAATCAGGCTGTCAAGGATTACGTGTTCGATATCGAGCGTTTTACCGCATTTTCAGGAAATACAGGACCTTACATCCTGTACACCATTGTGCGTATCAAATCCATCCTTAACAAGTACAGGGAAAATGGCGGCATTGTCAGTGAAGATGCGCTGGAGAAGAATATCCTGCCGGCGGCCAATGACTCGGAGAAGGCGCTGATGCTTCTGATTTCCAGGTACAACGAGGTGCTGGAATCCGGTTTCGCTGAGACAGCGCCCCATAAGATATGCCAGTACATCTATGAGCTGTCCAATGCATTTAACAGCTTTTATCATGAAACCAAGATTCTGACGGAGCCGGATGAGGCCAGGAAGGACAGCTTCATCGGTCTTATAACCCTTGCCAAGCGGGTACTGGAAACCTGCATCGGCCTGCTGGGAATCGAGGCACCGGACCGCATGTAGAGGAACGCCGAAAGGAAGCGTCAGTCCAATGAAAATAGTCAGGATGAACACCAGCAGCTTCTGGAAAGGGGAGGCTGGTGTGAAAGGCCTGGTGGAAGACCAGGGCAAGACATATAATGTAACTTTATATTTAGGGAGTGGCCGTGTAAAGGATTACTCTTGTTCCTGCGCAAAGGGCAATTCTTATAAGGGCATGTGTGCCCATGGGGAGGCCCTTTTTGCGTATTATAAGCAGCAGAAGGAAGAGGAATCAAAGCCGCCGGTCCATACATCCAACCAGGCCCACACCATGATCCGTGAATACACCAACCGGGAGGTGGCCCAGATACTGGCTGAGGATGAGGCCGGGCGCGTGGGGCTGGAACCGGTGCTTATCATAAGCAGCCGGGAGATGCGGCTGGAATTTAAGGCCGGTATCAGCCGCTTTTATGTGCTGAGGGATCTGGGCGCGTTCAGGGAAGCGGTGGAAAACGGGACGTATGTGGAATACGGTAAGGATCTGGGGTTCCATCATCAGAAATCAGCCTTTGCGAAGGAGAGCCAGGGCCTTTTGTCCCTGCTTCTCGGGGTGACGGAAAACCAGAAGGCTGTGCGGGATATCGTACTCAGCCGTATGGACAGGGACCGTTTTTTTGAAATGTTCACCGGACGGGAGATGGATGTGCAGCTGGCAGGAGGACTGCGCACCAGGATGGCTGTCCTGGATGGGGACCCGGTCATGGTCATCCGGGTGTCACGGTATGGAAGGGATGGACTGAAGGTTGCCTTTGAGGGGCTTTCCCAGGAAAAAAAGGGACAGCCAAAGAGGATGAATGCCTGTTTCAAAGGGGAACGCCGCCTCTATGCCATCACGGGAAGCGCGGTTTACTGCTGCAGTGAGGCATTTACCATAACAGCAGGTCCTTTCCTGGAACAGATATCCAAGGAACGGGAGGGATATGTGCTCATTGGGCAGAAGGACATCCCTCTTTTTTACGAGCGTGTGGTGAAACATATAAGCCCTTACAGCCGGCTGATCCTGGAACAGGTGGATTTTAGGGAGTATGAACCGGAGCCCCTCAGGGCGGCCTTCCGGTTTGACACCGGGGAACAGGGGGAGCTTCTCATGGAACCAGAACTTTCGTACGGTGAGTACGTGTTCCATCCGCTGGAGGATGAGAACCTGCCTAAGACCATCTGCCGGGATGTGCCGGGGGAGTTCCGTGTGAGCCAGCTAATCCAGAAGTATTTTAAATATAAGGACCCGGAGGGAATCAAGCTGCTGATTAAGGAAGATGAGGATGCCATGTACCGTCTTCTGGACGTGGGACTGGAGGAATTCCGTCTGATGGGCCAGGTCTATATATCAGAGAGCCTGAAACAGTGGAAGGTGGCCCCGTCCCCCAAGGTAAGCGTGGGAGTGGGGGTGTCCTCGGGGTGGCTTGAGCTGTCTGTGGACATGGGGGACCTGCAGAATGAGGAACTGTCCAGGATCCTGGCCGCCTACAGCCAGAAGAAAAAGTATTACAGGCTGAAAAGCGGCCAATTCCTGAAACTGGAAGAGGGCGGCCTTTACGCGGTCAGCCGGATGGCCTCCGACCTGGGAGTCAGCCGCAAAGACCTGCAGAAGGGGAATTTCCGGCTTCCGGCTTACCGCGCCCTGTATCTGGACCACCTGATGAAGGAAAGTCCCGGGGTGGCATACTACAGGGACCAGATGTTAAAGGCCATGGTCCGGGGGATTAAGTCCGTGGAGGACAGCGACTATCCCGTGCCGGAGAGTCTGCGGGGTGTACTGCGGGAATACCAGCGGGTGGGCTACTGCTGGCTTAAGACGCTGGACAGCTATGGATTTGGCGGCATACTGGCAGATGACATGGGACTGGGGAAGACAATCCAGGTCATAACGCTTCTTGAAGATGCTTACGGCACAGGGGAACGGCAGCCCTCCCTGATCATATGCCCGGCCTCCCTGGTGTATAACTGGGAACATGAAATCGGCAGATTCGCACCGGATCTGCGGGTGCTTTCCATTGTCGGGAACGGGCCGGAGAGGGAAGCAAGGCTTTCAGCCGTCCGGGAGCAGCTTTCAGGAGAAGCAGGGGATGGTTATCAGGTGTTGGTCACGTCCTACGATTTACTGAAACGTGACATCCGGTTCTATGAGGACATCCATTTCAGATATCAGGTCATTGATGAGGCCCAGTATATCAAGAATGCAGCCACCCAAAGTGCAAAAGCAGTCAAAGCCATTGATGTCAGGACCCGCTTTGCCCTGACAGGTACGCCGGTGGAGAACCGGCTCAGCGAGCTTTGGAGCATATTTGATTACCTGATGCCGGGGTTCCTGTTCGGGAGCCAGTACTTCAAAAAGGAGTTTGAGACCCCTATTGTCAGGGATGGGGATGAGGATGCCCTTTTCAGGCTGAGACGGATCATCGGCCCATTTGTGCTCAGAAGGGTGAAAAGGGATGTGCTGAAGGAGCTTCCTGACAAGCTGGAACAGGTGGTATATTCAAACTTTGAGGGAGAGCAGAAGAAACTGTATGCAGCCAATGCCATGAAGCTGAAGGAAAAGCTGGAATCAGGAGGATTTTCCGAATCAGGGGACGGCAGGCTTCAGATACTGGCAGAGCTGATGCGCCTGAGGCAGCTTTGCTGCGACCCGCGCCTGTGCTACGAGAATTATAAACATGAATCGGCAAAGCTGGAGACCTGCATGGACCTGGTCCGAAGGGGAATCTCGGGAGAGCACAAAATCCTTCTGTTTTCCCAGTTCACCTCCATGCTGGAACTGATTGAGAAGAGACTTTCAAAGGAAGGCATGGCCAGCCATAAGCTTACAGGGGCCACGTCCAAGGAAGAGCGGATCCGCATGGTGGGGGAATTCCAGCGGGATGATGTCCCGGTATTCTTAATCAGCCTGAAGGCGGGAGGCACGGGCCTTAACCTGACCGCGGCTGATATTGTCATCCATTACGACCCATGGTGGAACGTGGCGGCCCAGAACCAGGCCACGGACAGGACCCACCGGATCGGCCAGGAAAAACAGGTTACGGTCTATAAACTCATTACGCGAAATACCATAGAAGAGAATATCTTAAAGCTTCAGGAATCCAAACAATACCTGGCCGACCAGATTGTAACCGAAGGCACGGTCAGCTTTGGCAGCCTGACAAAGGAAGATATCCTGAACATAGTAACCCAGGAGGTAGAGGAATGAAAGTATTGATGTTAAACGGAAGCCCTCATGAAAAGGGCTGTACCTACACAGCGCTCATGGAAGTGGCGGGAGAACTGGAGAAAGCCGGGATCCAGACGGAAATCATGCATGTGGGCGGGGATCTGGTCCATGGCTGCATGGGCTGCGGCGCCTGTTCCAAGCTGGGAAGATGCATTTATAACGATGACAAGGTCAACGAGGCAGTGGGGAAGATGAAGGAAGCCCAGGGACTTATCGTTGGCTCCCCGGTGCACTATGCGTCCGCGGGAGGCGCCATCACCTCCTTCTTAGACCGGTTCTTCTATTCAGGCGGCGCATATGCCGCCCATAAGCCGGCGGCAGCAGTTGCCTCCGCCCGCCGGGCAGGCACCACGGCCACCCTGGACCAGCTGAATAAATACTTCATGATTTCGCAGATGCCGGTGGTTTCTTCCCAGTACTGGAACATGGTACACGGAGGATGTCCGGAGGATGTGAGGAAGGATGAGGAAGGCCTGCAGATCATGCGGGTCCTGGGCCGCAACATGGCGTGGCTGATTCAATCCATTGAGGCGGGTAAGGCATCGGGCATCACTGTGCCGGAGATGGAGAAGGAAAAGAAGAGGACGAATTTCATAAGGTAGCTGATAGTGGATTTTTATGGCAGGGGCCGCGGCCATTGGGGTGCGGCCCCTGCCTTTTCCTGCCTTTTGCATCCTTTTGTTTCAGGAGATGGCGGGGATTCCCGATGGATGCTCTTGATTTTATTTTTCAACTGAGTTATACTATGAAAATGATTAATTAGCTAATCATATTATAGCTAACTATTAACCGGCTAACTATTAACCGGATAATCACCAACCCATTCATAAACAAATAATATGGAAAAGGAGGAATCATCCCATGAAAGAACCAGAATGCAGATGGCCCTTTGACTCGCCGCAGCACCGTCTGATTGAGAAGTATATCCGTGTGACACGTTTACACCGAAGTGTGATTGAGCACCAGCTGGAGGGGACCGGGGTATACCGCAGCCAGCATCAGATACTCATGTACGTGTCCAATAACCCGAATGTTTCCCAGAAGGACCTGGCTAAGATGTATGGTGTCTCAGGGGCCACCATAGCTGTATCGCTTAAGAAGCTGGAAAAGGGAGGCTATATTAAGCGGCTGGTGGACCAGGATGATAACCGCTGCAACCAGATATGCATTACGGAAAAGGGCAGGACGGTCGTGGAGGAAAGCGTTTTGATATTCCAACGTTTGGAAAGCTGTATGTTTGAAGGGTTTTCAGAACATGATATGAATGTATTGGGGAACCTGCTGGACCGGATCTACGGCAATCTGGACCGGGACCTGCAACCTGTTCCATCTGAAGCAGAAAGAGAGGAGAATTAAGTGAAGCGGTATAAGAAATATATGACTCCCTATCTCAGCGCCTTTATCATAGGCCCCCTGCTGATGCTCACGGAGGTAGCCGGGGAAATCATGCTGCCAAAGCTCATGTCCCTTATCATTAACAATGGGGTCGCGGGACGGGATGTCCGTTATATCATGACCATCGGTATCGTCATGGTGCTTACCACCTTCGTGATGGCTTTAGGGGGAATCGGCGGCGCCTATTTCTCGGCCAAGGCATCCATCTGTTTTACAAGCGATTTAAGGGAGGACCTGTTTGCCAAGGTACAGGAGTTTTCCTTTAAGAACATCGACAATTATTCAACCGGCTCCCTGGTCACAAGACTGACCAATGACATCCAGCAGATCCAGAATGTGGTCATGATGGGGCTGCGCCTGATGCTCCGCGCCCCGGGGATGTTCGTGGGTGCGCTCATCATGGCATTCATCATGAACGCCAGGCTGGCCATTGTCATACTGGTGGTCATCCCACTTTTGAGTCTTGCCATTGCCCTTATCCTGCGGACGGCATTTCCCAGGTTTACCATCATGCAGAAAAAGCTGGACCGCCTCAACTCCGGCATCCAGGAGGCGCTGACCAATGTGCGTGTGATCAAGTCCTTTGTCAGGGAGGATTTTGAGGAAAATAAATTCAGGGAAATGAACCAGGACCTTAAGGAGTCCAGCCTCAATGCCATGAAGATTGTCATTGCAACCATGCCCGTCATGATGCTGGCCATGAACATCACCACCCTGGCCGTGGTGTGGTATGGGGGAAATATCATCATTGCAGGGGATATGCCGGTGGGCAACCTGACTGCATTTACAACCTATATCGTACAGATCCTCATGTCCCTGATGATGCTTTCCATGGTGTTCCTCCAGAGTTCCAGGGCCATGGCAAGCGTGAAGCGCGTGAATGAGGTCATGGACACACAGATTGACCTGACGGATGATCATGCGTCCCACAAGGACCTTCAGGTGACAGAGGGCAGGGTGGAATTCCGGCATGTGGATTTCAGCTATTCGGGCAGCGGGGAGGAACTGGTCCTGGAGGACATATGCTTTACAGCCAGGCCAGGGCAGACTGTTGGCATCATCGGTTCCACGGGCAGCGGCAAGACCTCCCTGGTGCAGATGATCCCAAGGCTTTACGATGCCACGAAGGGCCAGGTCCTTGTGGACGGGGTGGATGTAAGGGAATATTCCCTTAAGAACCTGCGCGAAGGCGTGGGCATGGTGCTGCAGAAGAATGTCCTGTTCTCCGGGACCATAGAAGAGAACCTGCGCTGGGGCAAGGAGGATGCCACACAGGAGGAGATACGGGAAATGGCGGCAAGCGCCCAGGCAGACGGCTTTGTCACCTCCTTCACCCATGGATATGATACCGATATGGGGCAGGGCGGCGTTAATGTATCCGGCGGACAGAAGCAGAGGCTCTGTATCGCAAGGGCATTGCTGAAACGTCCGAAAATCCTCATACTGGATGACAGCACCAGCGCCGTTGACACTGCCACCGAGGCGAAAATCAGGGAATGTTTCCGCACCACCTTAAAGGATACCACTAAGATCATCATCGCCCAGAGAATCGGCTCAGTGGAAGAGGCGGACCTGATTTTGGTGCTGGACGATGGAAGGATCATCGGCCAGGGCACCCATGAAGAGCTGCTTAAGGACTGCGAAGCATACCAGGAAATCTATTATTCCCAGAGGGACCGGGAAACAGAGGAGGTGAGTGCGTCATGAGCGGAAAAGAAACAATTGCGCAGGATAAAACAGAGCAGCATAGGATTGAAAGCTTAAAACGGCGGTATGGGCGCACTCCTGCGGCGGCTCCCAGGCGGGGGCCTATGGGAGGCCGCCACGGAGCTGCCAGGATGGCTTCCATGGGAAAACGGATGCCCCGCAACAGCGGACGGACCATAGGACGTCTCATGCATTATCTGAACGAGGATAAACCTAAGATGATGCTTGCATTTTTCTGCGTCATCGTGAATACGGCGGCCACCCTGGCCGGATCCTATATGCTGCGGCCCATCATCAATACCTTCATCGCGCCCCTTGACGGCAGCCCGGGCAATCCGTCAGGACTGTTCAGGGCCTTAGCGGTCCTGGCCGTCATCTTCGTGGTGGGGGTCATTGCAAACTACGCCCAGGCCAGGGTCATGCTGACTGTTGCCCAGAATGCCCTGCAGAAGATCCGTAATGATTTATTCGGGAAAATGCAGAAGCTTCCGGTCCGTTTCTATGATACCAATTCCAACGGTGACCTGATGAGCCGTTTTACCAATGACGTGGATACCATCGGGCAGATGCTCAGCAGCACCCTGGTCCAGCTGTTTTCCGGCGCACTAAGTATCGTGGGCACCCTGGCGCTGATGCTTTATACCAATGTCATACTGACCCTGATCACCCTGGTCCTTATCCCGCTCATGATGAAGGCGGGCGGGGCGGTGGCAGGACGGAGCCAGAAGTATTTTACGGCCCAGCAGACCTCCCTGGGCGCTGTGAATGGTTATATAGAAGAAACCGTGACCGGACAGAAGGTGGTTAAGGTGTTCTGCCATGAGGACACGGCAAAGGAGGAATTTAGGATCTTAAACCAGGACTTGAGGAATAACCAGATCCGCGCCCAGTTTTTTGGCGGTATCATGGGGCCGGTCATGGGCAATCTAAGTCAGATTAACTATTCGCTGACAGCCTGTATCGGCGGGCTGCTGTGTGTGCTCAGGGGATTTGACGTGGGAGGGCTTACGGTATTCCTCAACTTTTCCAGACAGTTTTCACGTCCCATTAACGAGATTTCCATGCAGGTGAGCAACGTGTTCTCGGCCCTGGCAGGAGCGGAGCGGGTATTTGCGGTCATGGATCAGGAGCCGGAACCGGCCGACCACGGGGATGCGGTGGTCCTTAATCCCATGGAAGGCCATGTGGTCCTTGACCATGTGACCTTTGGATATGAGCCGGATAAGATAATCCTTAAGGATATTAACCTTTATGCCGAACCGGGACAGAAGATTGCCTTTGTGGGTTCCACAGGGGCCGGTAAGACCACCATCACCAACCTGCTCAACCGCTTCTATGATATACAGTCAGGCGCCATCACCATTGACGGGGCGGATATACGTCACATGAAGAGGGATGAGCTGCGAAGGAACATTGCCATGGTGCTTCAGGACACCCATCTGTTTACAGGCACTGTCATGGAGAATATACGTTACGGCAGGCTGGATGCCACGGATGAAGAGGTAATCCAGGCGGCAAAGACTGCCTCCGCCCACTCCTTCATCATGCGCCTTCCCCATGGATACGATACCATGCTGGAAGGGGACGGGGCCAATTTAAGCCAGGGACAGAGGCAGCTGCTTAATATAGCCAGGGCAGCCATCTCCAAGGCTCCGGTGCTCATAATGGATGAGGCCACCAGCTCCGTGGATACCAGGACGGAAAAGCATATTGAACACGGCATGGACCGGCTTATGGCTGACCGCACCACCTTCGTCATTGCCCACCGCCTGTCCACGGTCCGGGGTGCCAATGCCATCATGGTCCTGGAACAGGGGGAAATCATTGAACGGGGAAGCCACGATGAACTCCTGGCCATGAAGGGACGGTACTATGAATTGTACACGGGCATGAAAGAACTGGATTAATTGCCATGAAATTAACATATAAATTAAAAAAATAACGATTAAATTCTGTATTGTATACAATGTATATTTATGCTATACTAAGTTGGTGAATTCGGGAAGGGACCAGGCAGCTCTTCCCGTATTCCGGCGTTTTACCGGCGGCATTGCCGCCAAAGGAATATTATGAAAGAAAGAGGGAGAGAATCCATGGGTTTGGCGACTTTTATAGGCGGCATCCATCCGTATGAGGGAAAAGAGCTGTCAGAGAACAAACCGGTACAGGTTCTGATGCCAAAGGGCGATTTGGTGTATCCTATGTCACAGCATATCGGTGCACCTGCAAAGCCGTTGGTGGCAAAAGGGGACCATGTACTGGCAGGCCAGAAGATTGGAGAAGCAGGCGGTTTCATATCAGCCAATGTCATTGCTTCCGTATCAGGAACAGTGAAAGCCATTGAGCCGAGACGTATGGCAAACGGAGCAATGGTACCCTCCATTATCGTGGAAAATGATGGGGAATATAAGACAATCGAGGGAGTGGGGGAGGACAGGGATCCGTCCACGCTTTCCAAGGAAGAAATCCGTAGTATTGTAAAAGAAGCAGGTATCGTAGGCCTGGGCGGGGCAGGTTTCCCCACGCATGTGAAGCTGACCCCCAAGGACGAGAACGCCATTGAGTACATACTTGTAAACGGCGCGGAGTGCGAACCGTACCTTACCAGCGATTACCGCATGATGCTTGAGGAGCCGGAGAAGATCGTGGGCGGCTTAAAGGTCATCCTGCAGCTGTTCGACAATGCAAAGGGCGTAATCGGCATTGAAAACAATAAGCCCGAGGCCATTAAAATCTTAACGGAACTTGTTAAGGACGAGCCGCGTATCACTGTTTGTCCCCTTCTTACCAAGTATCCTCAGGGCGGCGAGCGTTCCCTGATTTATGCGGTCACGGGAAGGAAGGTCAACTCTTCCATGCTTCCGGCCGACGCAGGATGTATTGTGGACAACATCGACACCGTGATTGCCATCTACATGGCAGTGTGCAAAAGAACCCCTCTGATGCGCAAGATCATTACCGTTACCGGCGATGCAGTGACAGACCCCAGGAACTTTAGCGTGAAACTGGGAACTAATTACCAGGAACTGTTAGAAGCAGCCGGCGGTTTTAAGACAGAGCCGGAGAAAATCATATCCGGAGGTCCCATGATGGGACAGGCGCTGTTTGGCCTTGATATACCGGTAAGCAAGACTTCATCCGCCCTGACCTGCTTCACAAAGGACCAGGTGGCAGAGATGGAGCCTTCTGCATGCATACGCTGCGGCAAGTGCGTCAGCGTATGTCCAAGCCATATCATTCCCGTGATGATGATGCAGGCAGCCCTCAGGGATGACTGTGACACCTTTGAGAAATTAAACGGTATGGAATGTATGGAATGCGGAAGCTGTACCTATGTATGTCCGGCTAAGCGTCCGCTCACACAGGCATTTAAGGAAATGCGTAAGACGGTTGCGGCTAACCGCAGGAAGAAAGGGTAGGAGGGGACATAAGAAATGACTAAATTATTAAATGTATCATCATCCCCGCATGTGAGAAGCCATGAGACCACCCACAGCATCATGCTGGATGTGGCCATTGCCATGTTGCCTGCATCTGCGTTCGGCGTATATCATTTCGGCTTACATGCATTATTAGTATTGATTGTCACGGTTGTGGCCTGTATGCTCAGCGAGTACGTATATGAGAAGCTGATGAAGAAGCCCAACACCTTATATGACTGCAGCGCCCTGGTAACAGGTATGATCCTGGCGCTGAACATGCCTCCGGAAATCCCGGTATGGATACCGGCCCTGGGCGGCATATTTGCCATCATCGTGGTTAAGCAGCTGTATGGCGGCCTGGGACAGAACTTCATGAACCCGGCCCTGGCGGCAAGATGCTTCCTCCTGATATCCTTTGCAGGCAAGATGACCAACTTCAGCTACAGCGGCTTTGACGGCATCTCCGGCGCAACGCCCCTGGCCGTGCTTAAGAGCGGCGGGACAGTGGATATCCCTGCCATGTTCGTGGGCAACATCCCGGGAACCATCGGAGAGGTATCCGTCATCGCCCTGCTTGTAGGCGCTGCCTATCTTCTGGTCAAGAAGGTAATCTCCATCCGTATTCCGGCGGCATACATATTGACGGTTGTTGTATTTGCAGCCCTTTTTGGCGGACATGGATTCGATGTGAATTATATCCTGGCCCATCTGTGTGGCGGCGGTCTTATCTTCGGCGCGTTCTTTATGGCCACCGACTATGTGACCAGCCCGATCACACCAAAGGGGCAGATTGTATTTGGTATCCTTTTAGGCGTACTGACCGGACTGTTCCGTATCTTCGGCGGTTCCGCGGAAGGCGTTTCCTATGCAATTATCATCAGCAACATCCTTGTGCCGCTGATTGAAAAGATTACCCTTCCCAAGGCATTTGGAAAGGAGGGCAGGTAATTATGAGTAAAGCAGGATTTATGAAAGACGCGGCCATCCTTTTTGCCATCACACTGGTTTCCGGTTGCCTTCTTGGCGGCGTATACCAGGTGACAAAGGAACCCATTGCAATGGCCACCATCGCGGCCAACAATAAGGCGTATAAGGCTGTGTTTAACGAGGCTGAGACCTTTGAGACCGACGAAGCCCTGACAGCTGCCATCGAGGGCTGCAACGCAGACCTGGCAGGCATGGATTTCGGCGGGGTGGAAGTGGAGAATGTGTTAAAGGCAGTGGACGCATCCGGCAATGAACTGGGGTTTGTGGTCACCTCCCTTTCCAATGACAGTTACGGCGGGGTGGTGAAGCTGTCCGTGGGCCTTAAGGATGACGGCACCATCACGGGAATCGAGTTCCTGGAAATCAACGACACCCCAGGCCTGGGTCTTAAAGCCAAGGAACCGGCGTTCAAGGACCAGTTTACCGGCAAGAATGCCCAGTCCTTAAGTGTCACCAAGTCAGGTAATGCAGATGACACCCAGATTAATGCAATCAGCGGCGCCACCATTACCAGCAATGCAACAACCAACGCAGTCAATGCAGCCTTATATTATCTGCATAACTGTGTCAATGAATAGGAGGTGGGATGATGAATAACTGTTCAGAACGTTTATATAACGGTATTGTGAAAGAAAACCCTACCTTCGTCCTGATGCTTGGTATGTGTCCGACCCTGGCCGTCACCACATCAGCGGTCAACGGTCTTGGTATGGGACTTTCCACCACCGTGGTTTTACTTTTTTCCAACATGATAATTTCAGCCCTTCGTAAGATCATACCGGACCGTGTGCGTATTCCGGCCTACATCGTTATCGTGGCTTCCCTGGTTACCATCGTGCAGCTGCTGCTTCAGGCCTATGTGCCCAGCCTTTACGCTGCCCTGGGTATCTATATCCCATTGATAGTGGTTAACTGTATCATCCTTGGCCGTGCAGAGTCCTATGCGTCCAAGAACGGGCCTGTCATATCAACATTTGACGGTATCGGCATGGGACTGGGCTTTACCATCGCCCTTACCTGTATCGGTGTTGTCCGTGAAATCCTTGGTTCCGGCGCCGTGTTCGGCAACGTGGTCATCCCTGAGGATTACCATATCGCCATCTTTGTACTGGCTCCTGGCGCATTCTTTGTGCTGGCAATCCTGACAGCCCTTCAGAACAAGTTCAAGGCGCCGTCTGCAACCAACGGTTCCGTGCCACAGTCCAAGCTGGCCTGCGGCGGCAACTGTATGGAATGTTCCGGTTCCTCCTGCATGTCCAACCATGAAGTCCTGGAGACCAGGAAGCGTCAGGCAGAGGAGAAGGCACTGGAAGCCAGGAAGGCAGCCGTAGCTAAGAAGGAAGCAGAGCTTAAGTCAGCTACTTCCAAGAAAGAGAATTAGGAGGGTGGATAGATGAAAGAATTATTATTAATTGCCATTGGTTCCGCTCTGGTCAATAACGTTGTTTTGAGCCAGTTCTTAGGACTTTGTCCATTCCTCGGTGTTTCAAAGAAGGTGGAGACCTCAGCCGGCATGGGTGCGGCGGTTATATTCGTCATTACCATTGCATCCGCTGTGACCAGCCTGGTTTACACCGGTATCCTTGTGAACCTGCACCTGGAATATCTGCAGACCATTGTATTCATCCTGGTCATTGCGGCCCTGGTCCAGTTCGTGGAGATGTTCTTAAAGAAATCCATGCCGTCACTGTATGAGGCCCTGGGCGTGTACCTGCCTCTGATTACCACCAACTGTGCGGTTCTGGGTGTGGCTCTTACCAATGTGCAGAAGTCTTATAACTTCGTACAGAGCGTTGTAAACGGTATCGGTATCTCCGTTGGTTTTACCATTGCTATTGTCATGTTAGCTGGTGTCCGCGAGAAGATTGAGCATAATGACGTACCATATTCCTTCCAGGGGTCACCCATTGTTCTGATTACCTCAGGTCTTATGGCAATCGCATTTTTCGGATTTTCCGGATTAATTTAGAAGGAGGAGAAGGAAAATGGTAACAGGTATTATTATAGCGGCAGCAGTGGTAGGTATCCTCGGTATCCTGATCGGTATCTTCCTGGGCATTGCCAGCGAGAAGTTCAAAGTAGAAGTAGATGAAAAGGAAATCCTGGTCCGCAACGAACTGCCCGGCAATAACTGCGGCGGTTGCGGCTATGCGGGATGTGACGCCCTGGCAAAGGCCATTGCGGCAGGCCAGGCAGACGTAGGCGCATGTCCGGTGGGCGGCGCTTCCACAGCAGAAAAGATTGGGGCCATCATGGGCGTTGCCGGCGGCTCTGCTGAGAAGAAGGTTGCATTTGTCAAATGTAAAGGCACATGCGATAAGACAAAAGTGCAGTACAACTACTATGGCGTGGATGACTGTAAGAAAGTATCGGTGGTGCCTGGGGCAGGTGAGAAAGCATGTACCTACGGATGTATGGGGTACGGCTCCTGTGTAAAGGCCTGCGCCTTTGACGCCATCCATGTGGTGGACGGCGTGGCAGTGGTTGACAAGGAGAAGTGCGTTGCCTGCGGCAAGTGCGTGTCCTCCTGTCCCAACCACCTGATTGAGCTGGTTCCCTACAAGGCAGGGCATCTGGTACAGTGCAGTTCCCATGCCAAGGGCAAGGATGTGAAGTCCGTATGTGAATCCGGCTGTATCGGCTGCACCCTGTGTACAAAGCAGTGTGAGTTTGACGCCATCCATATGGAGGATAACCTGGCAGTGATTGATTATGAGAAATGTACCAACTGCGGCAAGTGCGCAGAGAAGTGCCCGGTTAAGGTGATTCAGTAAGGAATTTAATATGCAGTATGAAAGGCGGTCTGCCGGTGTGATACCGGTGGACCGCCTTTTTGTATGGGATGGGATTATGGATTTCTTAATGTCTTTTCTTCTTTTTCTGGAAAGCCGGGGAGTCAAAGGACCTGTCATCGGGCAGCACCTTGCGGCTTGTGGCCTCCACCAGATCGTCATAACATGCAAATATCTTATCCACATGTGCAGGCTCCATCCCCGGGGTGAGTAGCGACACGATTGGGACAATGATGAGTCCGGCTACCATGGCAAATGCACCTGCGTTGATGGGGGATTCAATATAATGAAGGAACATATTGGATACCGTGATACCCACACCGGCTGCAAAGCTGGCCCACACAGCGGCCGGGGTCACCTTTTTCCAGTACAGGCCGTACAGGAATGGCGCCAGGAATGCGCCGGCCAGCGCGCCCCAGGAAATCCCCATAAGCTGTGCGATGAAATCAGGCGGGTCCAGTGCCAGGACAACGCTGATGATGATGAAGACCACAATCAGGGCCTGCATCAGGATGAGCTGGGTCCTGTCCTTCATGTCCTTTACCAGGTTTCCTTTGATGAAATCCAGGGTGAGGGTGGAGCTGGAGGTGAGTACCAGGGAGGACAGGGTGGACATGGAGGCGGACAGCACCAGCATTACCACAATGCCAATAAGGATATCTGGCAGGCCGGAAAGCATGGCCGGGATGATGGTGTCGTAGGCAATGCCTCCATTACCGTTGTAGATGGCCGGACCGTCAAAGAGACGGCCGAATCCTCCCAGGAAATAGCTTCCCCCGGATATGACAATGGCGAATATGGTGGAAATGACCGTGCCGGTCGCAATGGCCTTCTCACTGCGTATGGTATAGAACTTGTGGATCATCTGCGGCAGTCCCCAGGTGCCCAGGGAAGTCAGGATGACGACGCCCAGAAGGTTCATGGGGTCAGGCCCGAAAAAGGAGGTGTAGGCTCCGGGCTGTCCCATTGTGAGGGGCACCTCGCTTGGAATCCTGGCCAGATTGCCGACAGCGGCCGTAAACCCTCCCTGTCCGCTTAACACGCTGAGGATGACGGCAGTGATTCCGGCCAGCATGATGATTCCCTGGATGAAGTCATTGATGGCAGTGGCCATATAGCCGCCCAGGATGACATACACGGCGGTCAGGACCGCCATGCCCAGCACACAGACGCCGTAGGGGATGTCAAAGGCCATGCCAAAGAGGCGGGACAGGCCGTTGTATACGGAAGCAGTATAGGGAATCAGGAACACGAAAATAATCACAGAGGCCACAATCTTAAGCCCCTGGCTGTTAAAACGGCTTCCGAAAAATTCGGGCATGGTTGCGGAAGACAGATGCTTGCTCATGACGCGGGTGCGCCGTCCCAGTACGACCCATGCCAGAAGGCTTCCGATAAGGGCGTTGCCAATCCCAATCCATGTGGAGGCCAGGCCGTATTTCCATCCGAACTGTCCAGCATAACCGATGAAGACAACCGCGGAAAAATAGGATGTGCCGTAGGCAAAAGCGGTAAGCCATGGCCCCACCCCCCTGCCGCCAAGGACAAAATCATTGACATTGGTGGCATGACGCCTGGAATAGAACCCGACTCCAATCATGATGGAAAAGAAGATGATCAGCATCAGCAGTTTGATTGTCATTTTATTAACCTCCGGGAGTATTTTATTATTACTTTACTAATTAAAACTTCTGAACTTTAATGTATCAGAGCAAAGGCGGAAAGTCAAAGAGATTTTTGCTGTTTTCCATTCTTTGGTTGAAATGCACATATAAGGATGGGATGATTTGCACTTAAAACAGGTTTTTTTAGCCAAAGTGGGGGAAGGACGCTATAATTCGACAAAAAATATGCTTCAATGTGCTTGTGTATTAAAATAGATAATGGTATAAAAAGTTAAATATAAGTAAAAAATAATTTACATAACATAAATTACAAAAAAAGGAAAAGAAAATATGTGTTTAAAAATTAATAATAATGTAACATAAATGTAAAAATAAAAAGGTCAAATTATACAATTATGTAATTAAAACCACTGGAAAAATATAACTAATATATAAAAATAATTACAAATATTTCAAATATAATAAAAAATGTAACAAAGATGTTAAATCTCCATTGACGGCAAAAGTTAAATCCCATATAATTAGCCATACATCCCGGAAAAACATGCACAAAGTGGGGATTGACCCACTGGAACAAAAACAAGAATTGGGCTCCGGCATGTTGAGATAGGGGAGTCCAGGAAAGAGGAGTATGTATGCTTACATTACATTCATTCCTTCAGTCGGTTGTCCTCTTTGTTAAATCACTTACAGTGAAAGTCACAAAGCAGATGTACCGATCCTCGTCAGTCCTGCTGACCGGCATGATGGTTGTTGCCATCATTGCATTTTCAGCCGAAGGGTTTGGCGGCGGGGGCAAGAATGCCCTGGCAGCGCCCATTGCGGATGAAAGTCAGGAGGAGGTACAGACAGAGGAACCTGAGGGAAGCGGTCTGGTTACGGAAGCAAAAGTACAATTCGGACTTTTAGATACTGACAGCGAAGGCCAACAACTGGCTGGTGCGCTGTTAGAAGCAAATGTCCGTGAAAAGCAGAGACAGCAGGCAGCTGCACAGACCCAGATTGAGACACTTCAGAAACAGATATTAAAAGAGAAACAGGAAGAGGAAGCAAGGAAGAAAGCCGAGGAGGAGCGCAGGGCATCCAGAAGGATCCGCTATACGGATGAGGATTACCAGGTCCTTTTACGTATTGTCCAGGCAGAGGCAGGCATCTGTGATAAGAGAGGCAAGATACTTGTGGCGGATGTAATCATTAACCGTGTATTGTCAAAGGAATTCCCAAACAGTGTAAAGGCAGTTGTATACGAGCCATCCCAGTTTCAGCCCGTTTCCAACGGCGCCATTAACTCTGTGAAGGTCACGGCCGAGACAATCGAGTGCGTGGACCGCGCCCTGGATGGAGAGGATTATTCCAACGGTGCGCTGTATTTCATGAACCGGAGAGGTTCCGGCAGCGCGGCGGCCTGGTTTGACAGGCACCTTACCTATCTTTTTGCCCATGACGGCCATGAATTCTTCCGATAGTGGAGGGACAGGGACCGGATAAAAAAATGATTGAGTTTCCCATGGCTTTAGGTGTATACTTGTAATGGAAAATAATCACACAAAGGAGAATGGGATATGATATTTGATGAGAAAAAAAATCTTGATTTTTACAGAAACCTGGGCGTGGACGGCAGGTATGCAAAAGCAGTGGATTTCCTGCAGAATACGGACCTGAGCGCATTGGAGCCGGGCAAGTATGAGATTGACGGCAAGAATGTTTATGCCAATGTAACGGCTTATACCACCATTCCATGGGAAGAGGCAAAGTATGAGGCACATGAGCATTATACGGATATCCAGTATGTGATTGAGGGAAGTGAGGTCATGACCTATGCTCCTGTCCATGAGATGACGGTGAAGACCCCTTATAATCCTGACAAGGATGTTGTGTTTTTTGAGAATACCACCCCGGGGCTTCAGATTGTGACAAAGGCTGACCAGTACCTGATTTTCAATCCATGGGATGCCCATAAGCCAAAGGCAGCTGACAAGGAGCCGGCGCCTATTAAGAAAGTGATTGTGAAAATCAAGGAAGATTAATCCGTTTCAGCGGACCCGGCGCCACGGGGGATTGTACCCGGCGGTACCGGCCATGCCCGGCAGTGTGAAAGCTGCCGGGCTTTTATGATTGCCAGGCATTGGCCCGGGTTAATATTTCCCTGTGGACCATCCTGTAAAACAGGGGTTGTTACAGGCGGGTTTCTGGCGTATACTCTTTATAGAAAGAACACATGACTTTCATGGGCGGAGGTAACCATATGCAGCTCACCTATCTACATATACGCAATTTCAAATCCATCCGCGACCTGGAAATCCGCGATATTGACAGGGCGCTGATCCTGGTTGGAAAAAACAACACAGGGAAAACATCGGTGCTGGACGCGGTATGTGCTGTGTGCGGCTGCTATGAAATCCAGGAAGAGGACTTTAATGAGAAACGGCAGGCCATCCGCATTGACGCTGCGTTCCGCATTGAGGAGGAAGACCTCAGGCTGTTCCACCGCAGGGGGCTTGTGAGCCAGTACAGGCGTTTTGATGTGTGGAGGCGCGTGTTTGGGGAACGGCTTCCCTCCTTTAAGGATGGAGGGCTGTCCTTTACGTTCCACGTGAACCTGGACGGCAGGGTGCGCTATGAGGATCCCTACAGGAAGAATAACCCATACATTCCCATGGTATTACCCCATATTTACCGGATTACGGCGGACCGGGAATTAAGGCAGCTGCAGAACGACCTGCTGATGTTCCAGGAGGATGAGGAATTAAGCCGTCTGCGGTCCGGAAGATGTATCTTTGAGGCATCTAAAACATGCAACCACTGTTTCCAGTGTATCGGCCTGATTAATAAGAAAAAGCCGGAGGAGCTGACTGCATTTGAGACGGCCCGCCTGCTGGAACATAAGATCTACCAGCTGAACCTCAGCGGCTTCTCCCGGAAGGTGAATGAGAATTTCTTCAAGAACGGAGGCTATGAGGAAATTCAGTACACTTTAAACTGTGACATAGACCAGATGTTTTCCGTTGAGGTGACGGCCCACAACCAGCAGCGGGGCAGTGTGAAGCCGGTGGAGCTTATGGGCAAGGGCATGAGGAGCATCTACATGCTTTCCCTCCTGGAAACCTATATCAGCGAACAGAGCCGCATTCCCAGCATCATCGTGGTGGAGGACCCTGAGATTTTCCTGCATCCCCAGCTCCAGAAGTCCTGCAGCGAGATATTATACCGTCTGTCAAAGAAAAACCAGGTCATCTTTAAGACACACAGCCCGGACCTGCTGTTTAATTTCAGCATCCGCCAGATACGCCAGGTGGTGCTGGACGGGGAACGGTATTCCGTTATCCGGGAAAGGGCAGACCTGGGCCAGATACTGGATGACCTTGGGTACGGGGCCAATGACCTGTTAAATGTAAGCTTTGTGTTCATCGTGGAAGGAAAGCAGGACAAAAGCCGCCTGCCCCTGCTTCTGGAAAAGTATTATTCCGAGATATACGATGCTAAAGGCAACCTGACCAGGATATCCATCATCACAACCAACAGCTGTACCAACATCAAGACATATGCCAATTTAAAGTATATGAACCAGGTCTATCTGCGGGACCAGTTCCTGATGATACGGGATGGGGACGGCAAGGATCCGGAAGAACTTGCATCCCAGCTGTGCAGGTATTATGATGAGCGGAGTCTGGAGGACGCGGACCGTCTGCCCAAGGTCACAAGGCGCAACGTGCTCATATTAAAATATTATTCCTTTGAGAATTACTTCTTCAATCCGTCCATTATGGCAAAGCTGGGCATTGTGGATAGCGAGGACGCATTCTATGACACGCTCTATGATAAGTGGCATGAATACCTCTACCGTATCCGCAGCGGCCAACAGCTTATGGAGGTCATGGGACGGGATTTCACTTCGCCGGAAGACATGAAGGCACATATGGAAGAAATCCTCACCTATATGAGGGGCCACAATCTCTATGACCTGTTCTATGGCCCTTTCCGCGACAGGGAGCAGGAGATATTGAAAGCATATATTGATATGGCCCCAAGGGAGGAGTTTAAGGATATACTGGATGCAATTGACCGGTTTGTGTATTTTGACAGCAGGAAGAAGGGGTGAGGACATGGCCCGGCGGGCATGGGATGGATGCGGGGATATATCCGGGAAGCGGGCCGGGGCGGATGGCGGCTTGGATACATGGTCTAGGAGGGAGCAGCTTTAAAGGTTCTGATAACCTTAAGAAGCTGCTCCCTCCTTTTTATCCTATATTTAATTGGCCGGTTACACGGAATATGCCTCTTCGGCTGTGTCGGCTTCTGCATTTTTGCCTTTGCCCAGGACACAGGTGAAGACGAAGGTGCCGAGGCAGACAGCCGCGAATATGATTCCTGCCGGGTATGCAAAGGATGTGGGGAGCTGGAAGCCTTCCTTGGCAATCAGGATGTATGTACAGGATACGGCTGACATGAAGGTTGCGGGAAGGGCCGTAAGCCAGTAAAAGCGTTTTTTGCGGAACAGGTATACGCTTGCGGACCACAGTGCAATCATGGCCAGGGTCTGGTTGCTCCAGGAGAAGTATCTCCAGATTATCTGCACATCAATCTGGGTCAGTACGGAACCGACTGCCAGCAGGGGAACCGTGAGCATCAGACGGTTCTTGATGGGTTTCTGGTCAAACTTGAACCAGTCTGCCAGGGTGAGCCTTGCGCTTCTGTATGCGGTATCGGCGGAAGAGATGGGACATGCGATAACGCCGATCATGGCGATTACTGCGCCGACAGGCCCTAAAAGGGTGAAGCAGATTTCGTATACAACGCTGGACTGTCCGTTGCCAAGGGCTGTCAGAAGTCCGCCTGTGCCGTTATAGAATGCAACGCCTGCCGCTGCCCAGATAAGGGCAATGATGCCTTCTGCCACCATGGCTCCGTAGAACACCCTGCGGCCGTCCTTTTCATTGGTAAGGCAGCGGGCCATGAGCGGGGACTGGGTTGCGTGGAATCCGGATATTGCGCCGCAGGCAACGGAGATGAACATGGTTGGCCAGATGGGCGTATTGGCCGGATGCAGGTTTTCCAGTGTGATTTCAGGTATATGGTATCCGCCTAACAGGATGGCTCCGCCGACTCCAAGGGCCATGACAATCAGGCATATACCAAAGAACGGGTAAACCTTGCCGATTAATTTGTCAATGGGGACAAAGGTGGCGATGAAGTAGTAAATCAGTACAACGGCCAGCCAGAACCTGGTATCCAGGACATTGGGTGTGAGCATGGCCAGAAGATTGGCTGGTCCGGTGGAGAAGCTGACGCCTACCAGGACCAGGAGCACAACGGAGAACACACGCATGACCTGTTTCATGGCACTTCCGAGATATGTCCCGGTAAGCTCGGAAACACTGGCCCCTTTGTGGCGCATGGACATCATGCCCACCATGTAATCGTGGACACCGCCGCCCAGTAAGGTTCCGAAGGTAATCCACAGGAATACGCTGGGTCCCCAGCACGCGCCTGCCAGCGCGCCGAAGATGGGTCCGAGGCCGGCGATGTTGAGCAGCTGGATTAAGAAGATACGCGGAGTGCCCATTGGGACGTAATCACTTCCATCCGTCATGGTAAGCGCAGGCGTCTTCCTGTCGTCAGGGCCAAAGACCTTTTCCGCAATCTTGCTGTACACTGTGAATCCCCCGATTAATAGTGCCAGACATACAAAGAAACTAATCATAAACCTACCTCCTGTTTTGTATTAATGAATTCATCTGTATGCACTTATTGTACTAAAAAGCCGTTAAAAAGAAAGACTTTTTGTGTAAAATGCATTACTGGATGCACAAACGGTAGGAAAATGTTCATTAACAGGCACTGGAATCCACGGCTGACGGGGTGTGATTTTCAAACGCACCCTGGGCGCAGGATAGGGCGGCTGGCAGGAAATCATATGCCCAACAGCTGGCGCAGGCTTTTTACCTTCTCCCTTCCAACGGGCAGGATTTCTTTTTCAAAGCCCTGCATCTTTACAGCCAGGCTGTTGTTGGCCCAGGGAAACATTTCCGTGATATATCCCAGGTTTACAAGGTAGCTTTTGTGGATGCGGAAAAAACCGTGTGGCGCCAGCCGTTTTTCATATTCCCCCAGCAGCTGGTTTTCCGTATAGTCCCTGGTGGCGGTATGGATGATGCAGCTTCTGCCGGAGGTCTCAATGTAGACAATCTGTGGTATGTCCAGCATTACGATGGTACGGTTCACATTGATTGCCATCCTGGCGGAGGGCGGGACAGGGGCTGCAGGCTGGCTGGCGGATGGTCCAGGTCCGGTTACAGGTGCAGGGCTGGCTTTGGACTGGTTTAAATCGTGGCAGCACTTTTCCAGTACCCTGCGGACACGGTCCGGGTCAAAGGGTTTTAATATGTAATTGTTGACACCCAGTTCAAAGGCCTTGACCGCGTACTGGGAGTAGGCGGTGGCAAACACAATCTGGGCGTCCGGCAGGATACGTCTGGCCGCAGCGGCCAGGGTGGTCCCTTCCATATCATTGAGATTGATATCCACGAACAGCAGGTCAAAAGGCTGGCTGCTGATAAGCTCCAGGGCATTGGAACCGCTGTCAGCCTCCTCGATATGGCTGTCCGGCATGGCGGACAGGATCTGGTGGATCAGTTCTTTCCTCGACGGCCTCTCGTCGTCAATCACAGCAATCTTCATTATGGGAAATCCCCCTTATTCAGCAATTTTCCTTGTCTTTTCCCGTGGTGCGGGGCACACGGAACCATACCCTGGAACCGGCGGACGATGTCTCTATCTTCAGTCCGTTATCCTCGCCGTATATGCTCTTTAGGCGGCGGTGCACATTCTTTAAGCCCACACCGCCCCTGCCCTCGCCGGAATACATCTGGATGATGATGTCCTTGGGGATTCCCGGCCCCTTGTCGGAGACGGAGATTTCCACGGAATCATCGATGGTGCGGGCCTGTATGGAAACCGTGCGCATGCCCCTGGCATCAGCGCCGTAGCGCACCGCGTTTTCGACCAGGGGCTGGAGGATGAAGGATGGCACCAGGCAGTTTAAGTCGTCTTCCACATCCATGTCTACCTGTAACTTTTCCTCAAAACGGGCCTGTTCCAGTTCCAGGTAGCTGGACACATGGTACAGCTCGGTGTGCAGGTTCAGCATGTACTGGTCGTTCTCAAGGGTCTGGCGGTAGTAGGCGGAAAGGGTGAGTATCAGTTCCCTGGCCCGGTCTGGGTTTTCCCTGCACACGCACGATATGGTGTTTAATGCGTTGTAAAGGAAATGCGGGTTGACTTGGGACTGCAGGGCTTTGAACTCCGCCTTGCGGCGCAGCTGTTTCTGGTAGTCCAGGTCGGAAAGTTCCAGCTGGGTGGAGAAAAGCCTGGCCAGTTCGGATGCAAAGTTCAGGTTGGGCTGGGAAGTGACCCAGTGTTTCCTGACCACCATGGTCAGGCTGCCGATGGGTTTGTCCATCTCTATCAGAGGCGCTGTCACGATGATGTGGTTTTTCAGTATGTGGTACAGCGGGTCCGGCTTCTCGGCACAGGTGAAGGTGGTGGTCTTACGGTCATGGATGGATTCCAGGATGGGCTTTAGGAGGGCCCCGCCTTTTAAATCGTTGTATCTGGCTTCCCCCTTCATGGCCAGTACCTTCTGGGTATCTGTTATCATCACGGCTGCGCAGGAGGTGGAATTGTAGATAATCTCAGCGGCAGCTTCCATATCCCTTGTGCTGTAAAGCCCTTTCCTCAGATGGGGAAGGCTCTGCTCCACGATTCCCAGGGCCAGCCGCATCTTCTCCGCAAACTGGCTGTCCTCCTCCATGAACACGATGCTGAAGGTGCCGATGAAGGCAACCATGCCCAAAGCGTTCATGGTTATCATGGGAAATGCAATCAGCCCCACCAGTTCCAGGGCCGCTGGAAATGGTTTTGAGATGAACAGGATGATGACCATCTGACAGACCTCTGCCAGGGCCGTGATAAGGAAGATTCCGGTGTTGTCAATCTTGCCTGCTTTAAAGCGCCGGGAAAATGCAGAACCAATCAGCCCTTCCACAAAGGTGGATATGGCGCAGGAAACAGCGGTGAAGCCCCCAATATCAAACAGGTAGCGGTGCAGGCCGCCGATGATGGCAGCCCCCATCCCGACATAGGGTCCGCCTAACAGTCCTGCTGCCAGGACGCCGATTACACGTGTGTTTACAATGGCACCCTGGGCCCGCATCCCTGTATAGGTGGAAACAATACTGACAAGTCCGAAGATGACTGCAAGGGCCGCACGGCTGCCGATGGGATTGTTTTCACCCAGCAGCATGCTGCGGACAACGGGAATCTTGGTCAGCATGGTGGCGATGAGAACCAGCAGCCCTATATTTAGAAGCAGGCTGAAAAACATGGTGTTGGACATGGCAGTCCTCCTTGGTGGAATTGTTTTATTACTGAATGTAGTATAAGTATACCAAATATTTGCAGAACAGGGAATCTTAAGAAAATCTTTTATTGTATTTCATCTTGAGGTATGCTAATCTATGTTCAAGGGCAACTGTACTAATATAATTAATACAGTCAATACAATGATATTTCAGAAAGGGGGAAGGAAGGGATGATTGTACTGGATTACAGGGACCGGAGACCTTTATATGAACAGGTGGCGGAGCGCCTGCAGGAGATGATGTTTAACGGAGTGCTTCCGCAGGATACGCAGCTTCCGTCCGTGCGCAGCCTGGCCACAGACCTGTCCATTAATCCCAACACGATCCAGCGGGCCTACGGCGAACTGGAACGTCAGGGATATATTTACTCAGTTAAGGGAAAGGGAAGCTTTGTGGCTGACAGCAGCCGCATGAGGGCCGGGAAGCTGAAGGAGTGGAAGGGCCGTTTTACTGCTTCCGTGGAAGAGGGCATGAAGATCGGCGTTACGGCAGAGGATATGACAGGGCTTATGGAAGAGACATTCCGTGGGCATATGACAGAAAGGGGAGATGGGCATGATTGAGGCAGTGAACCTGACCAAACGGTTCGATGATATAGTTGCGGTTGACCATATAAGCGCCACCATAAAGGATGGAAGTGTTTTTGGCCTGATAGGCACCAATGGGGCCGGCAAATCCACGTTCCTCAGGCTGGCCAGCGGTGTGCTGAAACCGGACGAGGGATGTATCACCATAGACGGACATGAGGTGTTTGAGAATACGCCTGCGAAAAGGCGGTTCTTCTATATCTCAGATGAGCAGTATTTTTTCAACAACTCAACGCCTTTGGAGATGATGCATTATTACAGGCATGTATATGAGGGATTTAATGAGGAGCGGTTCCACAAGCTTATGAAGAACTTCGGGCTGGATGAGAAGCGCAGGATCCATACATTTTCCAAGGGAATGAAGAAGCAGGTATCGGTTATCTGCGGCGTGTGTGCGTCCACGGACTATCTGTTCTGCGACGAGACCTTTGACGGCCTGGACCCCGTCATGCGCCAGACCGTGAAGAGTATATTTGCAGCGGATATGGAGGACAGGAACCTGACCCCCATCATCGCATCCCATAACCTGAGGGAACTGGAGGATATCTGCGACCATGTGGGGCTTCTGCACAAGGGAGGTATCCTTCTGTCAAAAGACCTGGATGACATGAAGCTTAACATCCATAAGGTCCAGTGCGTGCTCCAGCCTGGCATGAAGCCCGAGGACCTGGTGGCCCTTGATAAGGTGGGGATTGAGCAGCGCGGAAGGCTGTGCACGGTGACTGTCCGCGGCAGCAGGCAGGAGGTGGAGGCCATCCTATCCTCCTATGACCCGGTGTTCTATGAGTGCATTCCTCTGTCCCTGGAGGAGATATTTATCAGTGAAACGGAGGTGGCTGGTTATGACATCAGGAAACTTGTTCTCTAAGCTTATGAGGGAGGACTGCAAGCGGCGCACATGGGCCTTTGCCCTGGTCTTTTTGGCTTTTTTCTTCATCCTTCCCATAGGCCTGGCCCTTGCCATGGAGGATGCGGCCAATACACAGTATTATGTATATAACGGCTACAGGGATTTTGTACAGGACCCGTCCATGCCGCTGGCTGTCTACCAGGAAAAGCTTCTGGAACTGAAGACAAGGGTGGTCTTAAGCCAGGCGGAATTCGGAAACGGCATGGTGGTATTCCTTATGATGGCTGCAGCGGTTGTCATGGGGGTATCCAGCTTTTCTTATCTGCATAACAGGAAAAAGGTTGATTTTTACCACAGTATCCCGGTAAGGAGGGAACTGATTTACAGTGCGCGGTACGTGGGAGGCATCCTCATTGTAGGCATTTCCTATCTCATAAACCTGATTCTTATGTACGGGGTTGCCCTTTCTTACGGTGTGGGCACCGCAGGTATAGCCGGCGCAATGGCCGGAGGCCTGGCATTGAACATGCTGTTTTTCCTACTGATGTACGCAGCAGTGGTGATAGCCATGATGATGACAGGTAATATGGTGGTTGGGATCCTGGCATCCGGTGTGTTCTTTTTCTTCTTTCCCGCAGTGATGCTGGTGCTTGAAGGGTACTGCGATATCTTTTTCGTGACAACAGCCAGGAATGCATGGACCTCCGATGGCTCGCCGTTTATGTGGGGAATGAAATACCTGTCCCCATTCAGCGTCTATCTGACAGCCCTTGACTGGCGGCTGGACGAAATCGTAAAGCATGTGCCGGAGCTTATCTGTTCCGGATTCGGCGTCCTGGCGCTTTTCTTCCTGGGCCTGCAGCTCTACCGCATCAGGCCTTCGGAGGCAGCCGGGAAGGCCATGGCCTTTAAGCGCACCATGGCGCCCATCCGTATCCTTCTTGTGCTGGGGTGCGGCCTTGCCGGAGGACTGTTTTTCTGGGCCATGCAGAGCAAGCTGCGCTGGGGTCTGTTCGGCACCATTGTATTCATAATCCTTACCCACTGCATTGTGGAAATCATCTATAATTTTGATTTTAAGAAACTGCTTGGCAGTAAGCTGCAGCTGGCGCTCTGCCTTGCGGCCGGCGTCCTTGTGTTCCTGAGTTTCCGTTATGACTGGTATGGATATGACTCCTACCTTCCTGATACGGATAAGGTGGTGTCTGCCAGCCTGGATCTGGATATAGACAGCGGCTGGCTGAATAACCAGTTTGTAAGCCGGGATGACCAGGGGGAATATGTGCTGGATTATAAACAGGCCTATGAAAACATTGAAAAGGATATGAAGCTTACGGATATGGACCTGGTCATGCCCCTGGTGGAAGAGGGAAGACGCAGCACCCTTCTTAACAGGGATGAACGGCTGGGGATTGTCAAACCAGTCACCCAGGTGCGGAATGTATCTTATATCGGGGGAGCAGACGGACCCACCTCTATTTTCATAGCGGGAAAGACCGGAGGGGAAGACGGCCCGTCTGATACGGGAATCAAGGCGTACCATACGGGCATGACCGTATGCTATCAGATGGACAATGGGCGCAGTGTAAGGCGTTCCTATCAGATTGCCCTCTCAGATGTGATGGATGTTTACGGACGGCTGTACAAGGAGGCTGCTTATAAAGAAGGGCTTTACCCTGTGTTTCATGAAACGCCGGGAAATCTGGCAAAGGTAATCTACCGGGAAGGGGGGATGTCCGCCTATACCGGAGAGGACAGCAGGACGATTGAAAAACTGCTGGATGCCTACCAGACTGACTTCATGGCCCTGGATACACAGACACGGATTAAAGAGGCTCCTGTGGGCGCCGTTTCATTTGTGACGAAGGAGGCCCGGGATTACATGGACCGGAACCTGAAGCAGATGCGCTCCGGCGGAAGGGGCGGCTACTGGGACGTGAGTATGGAGGATTTCATCCAGTACTGGCCGGTATACCCATCCTTTACCCATACCCTTCAGATCCTGGAAGGAGAGGGCGCTGAGCCGGGAAAACATTTTGCTGCCGACAATACCAGATCGGTCACCATCAATGTACAGTCCCTTTTCTACAATCGGGATTCCGGCAGCGGGCTTCCCCAGGACGATGAACTGGCCGATTTACAGAGGAAGAATCCCTATTATACAGAAGAAGGGAATCTGGTGATTACGGATCCGGCTGGGATAGCGCAGCTTATGGGGGCTGTGATGGAAGATGAATTCCAATCAATGGACCAGTTCCATCAGGTTTCAGGGGCTGTCTCCTACTGTGATGTGGAATTGGAAGGCAATATCCATGTTTCGGGCATCCTGCTGTTAGACAGGATGACGCCTGGGATGCTGGGAATCTTTGAAGGACTTCCTCTGGAGAATATCCTTTAAGGATGAAGGAAGATGCACCGGTGCTTATGAAGCCTGCTTCATGGGATCCGGTGCATTTTTCGGTTTCCATGTTTTCGGTTTCCCATCTGTCTTCATGGACGCAGGCCTGTCCTGGCCGTACAGGACCATCTGTCCCATGTAGGGCATGTATGGCTTTCCGTTTCTTTTTATTGACAATCCATCCATGGAAAGCTACAATCATATCAACAGATGGGAAGGCTCCAAAAAACGCGCCTGCCCCAAGGGAGAAAGAGAGGACATAAGTATGATATCAGAGAAAATGAAACCATTGGTAAATAATAATTCCGCAATCCGGGCCATGTTTGAAGAGGGCAAAAAGCTGGCGGCCCTATACGGCGCGGAGAACGTATATGACTTTAGTCTCGGCAACCCCAATGTGCCTGCGCCGGATTCCGTAGGACAGGCAATCTGTGATATCCTGAAAGAAGAGGAGTCTACTTTTGTCCATGGATATATGAGCAATGCCGGTTATGAGGATGTAAGGGATACCATTGCACAGTCCCTGAACCGCCGGTTCGGCACATCCTTCCACCAGAATAATATACTTATGACCGTAGGCGCTGCCAGCGGACTGAATATCATCCTCAAGACCCTTCTGAATCCGGGGGATGAGGTCATTGCATTTGCTCCTTACTTTGTGGAATATGGCAGCTATGTGCGCAACTATGACGGCAATCTGGTGGTCATTTCCCCTAACACAAAGGATTTCCAGCCAAACCTTGACGAATTCGGGGAGAAGATTACCCCAAGGACAAAGGCGGTCATCATCAATACCCCCAATAACCCCACCGGAGTCGTGTATTCCGCAGGGACCCTGTCCAGGATGGCGGATATCCTGAGGGAGAAGCAGTCCCAGCTGGGGACGGATATTGTATTGATTTCAGATGAACCGTACCGCGAGCTGGCTTATGACGGCGTGGAGGTGCCTTATGTGACAGGGTTTTATGATAACACCGTCATCTGCTATTCCTACAGCAAGTCCCTGTCCCTTCCGGGCGAGCGTATCGGCTACCTGGTGATACCGGACGCCCTTAAGGACAGCGAAGAGGTGTTTAACGCCGCAACCATTGCCAACCGTGTCATGGGCGCAGTGAACGCGCCGTCACTGATGCAGCGCGTCATCAAACGGTGCGTGGACGAGAAGGTGAACCTGGAAGCATATGACCGGAACCGGAACCTGCTGTACAATGGCTTAAGGGACCTGGGATTTGAGTGTATCAAGCCAGAGGGCGCGTTCTACCTCTTCGTAAAATCACCGGAAGCAGATGAAAAGCAGTTCTGCGCCAACTGCAAGAAGTATAACCTGCTGGTGGTTCCGGGCAGTTCCTTTGCATGCCCGGGATATGTAAGGATTTCATACTGCGTGTCCTATGGGCAGATTGAACGTTCACTTCCTGCATTCAGGAAAGTGGCGTCTGATTACGGTCTGGTATAGGATAAGGACAGCCGGCAAGGGATGAAAAACGGCTGATGAAGTAAAGTATATGAGGTCAGAGGAAAGGGAGGAATCCAGAGTATGAGACCATGGGAAGCAAATATACGCCAGGTAGTGCCTTATGTGCCGGGGGACCAGCCGGGCGGTGATAGACTGATAAAACTGAACACCAACGAGAATCCGTATCCTCCGTCCCCGGGAGCCATTAAGGCCCTCAGGGAACTGGAGACGGACCGTCTGCGCAAATATCCTGACCCGGCGGCTTCCGTGCTGGTGGAGGCCCTGGCCGGATATTACGGGGTGGAGGCGGACCAGGTGTTTGTGGGGGTTGGGTCTGATGACGTGATAGCCATGTCCTTCCTCACGTTTTTTAATTCGGATAAGCCGGTGATGTTTCCTGACATCACCTATTCATTCTACAAGGTGTGGGCGGACCTGTACCGGATTCCATATGAGACGCCTGCCCTGGATGGGGATTTTAATATCATCCCGGAGGATTATGAAAAGGAAAACGGGGGAGTCATTTTCCCGAACCCCAATGCGCCTACCGGTATCTATATGCCTCTTGAACAGGTTGAAGGGATCATAAAGGCCAACCAGGACGTGGTGGTGATCGTGGACGAGGCATACATTGATTTTGCAGGGAGGTCCGCGCTGGAACTGATTGGACGGTACGAGAACCTTCTGGTAGTACAGACCTTCAGCAAGTCCCGTTCCATGGCGGGCATGAGGATCGGCTTTGCCATTGGGAACCGGCGCCTGATCAAGGCACTTAATGATGTGAAGTACTCCTATAACTCCTATACCATGAACCTGCCCTCCATTGTGATGGGCACGGAGTCCGTAAGGGATAAGGCATATTTTAAGGAGACAACGGACAAGATAATAGCTACCAGGGAACGGGCAAAGAAGCGGCTTAGCGGACTCGGATTCACCTATCCGGATTCCCGGGCCAACTTTATTTTCGCGTCCCATCCCCGCGTGCCTGCATATAAGCTTTTTGAGGCGCTTAAGCAGGAGCAGATTTACGTGCGGTATTTTGGCGGGGAAAGGCTGTGTGACAGCCTTCGTATCAGCATAGGGTCGGATGAGGAGATGGAGGAGCTGTTCGCATTCCTGGAGCGGTATCTGAAGGATTTTTCATAAAAGACAGGATGGGTGATATGTATGGAAGAAGCAGGGTGGAGACATTATCTGAGACTCGTGCTTAATATTGTAATCCCGCTGACAGGATGGATTCTCCTGTGTTTTCTGGGACCAAAAATCTTAAAGTTTTTCATGCCCTTTGTCATTGGCTGGATCATTGCCATGATTGCCAATCCCCTGGTGCGTCTATTGGAGCGGAGGATGAGGCTGGTGCGCAAGCATAGTTCCATCGTCATCGTGGTGGCGGCCCTGGCCCTTGTCATCGGCCTTTTATACCTGATCATATCCAGAAGCTTTGCGCTGCTGTATGGATTCATAAAAGATCTTCCGGCCCTGTACGCCGGGATTGAGGGGGATGTGTCCAGGAGCATGGAGCAGATTGACCATGTGTTCCAGTTCCTGCCGGACAGTATCCAGCAGACCTGGTCGGAGATTGGGAATAATCTGGGAACTTATCTGGGCAAGGTGGTGGAGGGCATTGCGTCCCCCACCGTTGAGGCGGCCGGATCCGTGGCCAGGAGCATTCCTGCCATTCTGGTCTATATGGTGGTCACCATATTGTCCGCCTACTTCTTCATTGTTGACAGGGACAATATCCTGGCCTTTGTAAAATCCCATACGCCTGCCTGGAGCCAGCGGTATACCAGCTACTTAAAGGGGGAGGTCCGCAGGCTTATAGGCGGATATTTCATGGCCCAGTTTAAGATCATGGCAGTGGTATGGCTGATCCTCACGGTTGGATTCCTCGTGCTTGGGGTGGGATACGCCCCTCTTTGGGCATTCCTCATCGCGTTCCTGGATTTCCTTCCTGTGTTTGGTACGGGTACGGCCCTGATCCCATGGGGCTTAATCAAGCTGCTGGGCGGCGAATATGCCTTTGCGGCCGGGCTTCTGCTGATTTATGTCCTGACACAGGTCACGCGCCAGCTGGTGCAGCCTAAGCTGGTGGGGGACAGCATGGGACTTAACCCGCTATTGACCCTGCTGCTTTTATATCTGGGATTTAAGGTAAATGGGATTGCAGGGATGATCCTGGCAGTGCCCATCGGCCTGTTTTTTGTAAGTCTGTATGATTATGGGGCTTTCCGCAAAATGACGGACAGCCTGGGTATCCTGATTAAGGATATGAATACCTTCCGGAAGAAGGAATAAGTTTGATTAGCAGGAGAAGGTTTAAGTGAGATGAAAGTTGAAAATAATCTGGATACGGATAAAGTACGCGGGCTGGTTTGGAGGCTGGCATTTCCCTCCATGCTGGCTCAATTTGTGAATGTGCTGTACAGCATAGTGGACCGGATGTACATTGGAAATATAGAGGGAATCGGGGCACTGGCCCTGGCCGGGGTGGGAATCTGCGGACCTGTGGTGACACTTATATCCTCCTTTGCCAGCTGGATCGGAGTGGGCGGGGCGCCCCTGATGAGCATCCGCCTGGGACAGAAGAATGAGAGGGCCGCCACTCAGATGGTGGCAAACTGTTTTGCGCTTTTAACAGGGATGGCGGTTGTCATCATGACCATTACCTTCCTGTTCAGGAAACCGCTGCTGGTATTTTTCGGCGCCAGCCCATCCATATTCCCCTATGCCGACGAGTACATGAGCTGGTACCTGTCCGGAACCGTGTTCGCGCTTCTGGCAGCAGGAATGAACCAGTTCATCATCTGTCAGGGATTTGCCAAGGTGGGGATGAAATCCGTGGTATTAGGGGCCGTATGCAATATTGCCCTGGATCCTGTTTTTATTTTTGCCCTCAACATGGGGGTTAAGGGAGCGGCCATTGCCACGGTGCTTTCGCAGATGGCCTCCTGCATCTATGTGCTGGTATTCCTGTTCGGGAAAATGCCCCTGGTGCGCATTACCTTTGGCGGGTACCGGTGGAATACCATGAAGCAGGTGCTGGTGGTGGGGCTTTCCCCCTTCCTCATCATTGCGTCGGACAGCCTGCTTATCATTGTCATGAACATGGTAATCCGCAAGTTCTCCAACCCGGCAGACGGGGACATGCTGCTTACCTGCAATACCATTGTCCAGAGCTTCATGCTCCTCATCACCATGCCGCTGGGAGGAATTACCGGTGGAACCCAGACTGTTTTAGGTTATAATTATGGGGCGGGGAGGCCTGACCGCATCAGGAAGGCTGAGAAGCATATTGTTTCCCTGGGCCTGGCATTTACAGCCGTCATGTTTGTGATTGCCCAGACAGCGCCCGGATATTTCGTGCGTATCTTCACAAGGGAAGCATCCTATGTGGGGATTACGGAGTGGGCAATCCGTATGTATACGCTGGCCGTGATTCCATTGGCGGTCCAGTATACGGTAGTGGACGGTTTTACTGGAATGGGGATTGCGAAGGTGGCTGTCAGCCTGTCCATGTTCAGGAAATTCGTTTATTTTCTGGGGATGCTCCTCCTGCCCATGCTGTTCGGGGTGGAGAAGGTATTCTTTGCAGAACCCATATCGGATATCATTGCATGCGTCATGTCATCCTGCACCTTCCTGCTGTTAAGCGGCAGGGTACTGGGAGATAACCGGCGCCTGTAAATAAAATCATACATAATCGGAAGGAAGCGGAATATGAATATACTGGTAAGCGCCTGCCTGCTTGGCGTGGAATGCAGGTATAACGGCAAGGGCGTGCTGGATCCGGCTGTGAAGGCACTGATGGACAGACATTGCCTCATCCCGGTGTGTCCGGAAATCATGGGAGGTCTTGCAACCCCGCGCACACCCGCGGAGCGCGCCTGCGGGCGTGTCATTACCAGGGATGGGGAAGATGTGACCCCTGCCTATGAAAAAGGGGCGGAGGAAGCCTTGAAGCTTGCCATGCTTTACGGCTGCAGGGCAGCCGTCCTTAAGGAGAGGAGCCCTTCCTGTGGAAACGGGCAGATATATGACGGAACATTTACAGGAAAACTGACAGAAGGAGAAGGGGTCTGTGCAGGACTTTTGAAGTCCCATGGAATTAAGGTGTATGGGGAGAGCCAGATTGAAAGACTCCTGGAGGAATCAGAAAGGTATTGATGCATGAGCAAAGAACTGGATAAGAAGGAAGGGACATCAGTACAGGAGAAGAAGGAAAACGGACAGCGGGGAAAAAGCAGGAGCCGGGCTGCCTTCAGGGAGAGAAACGGCGGGCAGGCCAAGGCCCGGACGGATGAGGCGCCAGGCACGCCAAAGCACGGATTGGGGAAGGCGGCAGCGGCCCTGCTGGCGCTGGCAGCCGCAATCTGTGTGGGCGGCTATATCTATCACGCAGTGGGTTACCGGGATGCGTACCTGCCGCACACGGTCATCAACGGCATGGATGTGTCCGGCAGGACCGCTGCGCAGGTTAAGGAAATGATGGCGTCCGGGGTAAAGGATTACAGTCTGGTCCTGAAACTGAGGGGCGGTGGACAGGAAGCCATATACGGCTCGGATATCGGCCTGCACACCGTGTTCGACGGAAGCCTGGAGGAAATCATCCGGCAGCAGAACCCTTATGCCTGGCCAAGATACCTGTTAAAAGGACCGTCCTATGATATACAGACCATGATTACATACGATGAGACGGCCCTGGAGAAAGGACTTAAGTCCCTGGACTGCTTCCAGGCAGCCAATATCGTGGTGCCCTCTGATGCATACCTGTCCGATTATGTGGGCGGGGAGGGATACAGCGTTGTCCCGGAGACAGAAGGCAATGAACTGGATCTGCAGCTTGTCAAGGCAGCTGCAGGGGAAGGCGTGCGCACCCTTACACCGGAACTGGACCTGGAGTCCCTGGGATGCTACCGGGAGCCCCGCATCCGCTCCGGCAACAGCTCGCTGGTGGCTGCCAGGGATGCAAGGAACCGGTATGTGAACATGACCGTGACCTATACCTTTGGCAGTACCAGCGAGGTCCTGGATGGCAGCACCATCCACCAGTGGCTTTTGGCTGAGGGGGACAGCGTGACCCTTAACAGGGATATGGCAGGGGATTACGTGAAAAACCTGGCGTCCAGATATAACACCGCATATAAGAAGCGTCCTTTTAAGACCAGTTACGGACAGACCGTGGAGGTAAGCGGATTCTACGGATGGAGGATTAACCAGGCAGCGGAAACAGAGGAACTGGTAAGGATATTGGAGGCAGGGGAGAGCGTTGTCAGGGAACCGGTTTACTCCCAGACAGCTGCCAGCCATGACGGGGCGGATTATGGCGGTACATACGCGGAGGTGAACCTGACGGCCCAGCACCTGTTTTTCTATAAGGATGGGCAGAAGATACTGGAGTCGGACTTTGTGTCCGGGAATGTGTCCAAGGGACATACCACGCCGCCAGGTATATTTGCTCTGACCTATAAGCAGAGGGATGCCGTGTTAAAAGGGGAAGGCTATGCAAGCCCGGTGAAGTTCTGGATGCCTTTTAACGGCGGTATCGGTTTCCATGACGCCAGCTGGCGCTCCAGCTTCGGCGGCTCCATCTATAAAACAGGCGGTTCCCATGGATGTGTGAACATGCCATATGCGGCAGCAAAGGAACTGTTTGAGAATGTGTACGCAGGCATGCCCGTGATCTGCTATGAACTGCCGGGGACGGAGAGCAGCCGTTCCAGCACGTCATCCGGCAAAGCCCCAGCCCCGACACCGGCGCCAGTCCCGACCCAGGCGCCGGCGCCGACCCAGGCGCCGGTTCCCGCTCCGACCCAGCCAGAGCCTGCACCTTCAGTTGGGGCAGCCCCGGAACAGACACCCCAGCCGTCCGTGCCTGCACCGCCCCAGCCTGTTCCGTCGGCGCCATCCCAGGCGTCTGGCGGGACGCAGCCGCAGGTATCCATAGACCCTGTGGGCCAATCCACACCCGCATCCACCGAAGGTGCGCAGCCCTCCAATCCGGCGGAGGGGTATGGGCCTGCATTTCAGACAACCCATCCCAGCGGTGAGGGCGGCCCTGGCGTGGGTTAGGATTGGAAGAATGTAGAAAAAAGGGACTTTTTTGAGGTGCGGGGCCCTTTTTCTGGTGAATTTATTGACAAATCAGGGAAAGCATTTTATAATGCCCTTAATGCATCTAGGGGATTACTTGTAAAGCCATTATTCAAAATTAGGGAGGATATGGACTATGGTAGAAGCTAAGAAAGATGTCAAGGCAGCAGCAAAGCCAGCCGAAGAAACAGTTAAGCCAGTTGTGAATGAAGAGGTGGCGGCTGCTCCGGTGGAAGAAGTAAAGGCAGAGGCTCCGGCAGCAAAGGCGGCAAAGGCACCGGCTAAGAAGGCAGCGCCTGCAGCCAAGAAGGCACCGGCCAAGACAGCGGCAGCCAAGAAGGAGACAGTTAAGAAAGAAGCTGTCAAGAAAGAGGCTGTTAAGAAAGAAACCGCTAAGAAGGAAACTGAGAAGAAGGCGCCGGCAAAGACCGCAGCCGCCAAGGCGGCACCGGCTAAAAAGCCAGCAGCTAAGAAGGCAGAGCCTGTAGCAGCCGTACATTTCCAGTTTGACGGAAAAGACCTGGTTGCAAAGGATGTCCTGGACCAGGCAGTTAAGGCATATAAGAGCACACACAAGGGCGTTGAGATTAAGAACATTGAGCTGTATATCGTTGCCAATGAAGGAGCTGCTTATTATGTGGTAAATGGCGAAGGAAACGATGATTTCAAGATTATGCTGTAATCCTTGGCAATAGGGATTGAAGGATGAGGTGAGCTGTTGTATCATTGGGATACGGCAGCTCATTTGCATTGAATGCAAGGTATGCGTGTGAAGGATAAAGGTGTGTATGAAGAATAAAGGATGGATATGAGATGGCGGATTTACCGGTTCGGTTTAAAGAGCGGATGAAGGAATTGCTGGGAGAGGGATATGAGGCATTTGAAGCCAGCTATGACAGGGAACGTGTCCAGGGACTGCGCCTGAACAGCCTTAAGACAGCAGAAGGAATGAGGGAAGGCTGGGAGGAGGACGGTGTCCGCGCGCTGGCTGAACAGGTGGCGGCGCAGGCAGGGCTTTGTCTTGGGAAGATTCCGTGGGTAAAGGAAGGATTTTATTATGACGCTGCTAAAAGACCCGGCAAGCATCCCTATCATGAGGCTGGCCTGTACTATATCCAGGAGCCAAGCGCCATGGCGGTAACTGAGCTTCTGGATCCCAGACCGGGAGAGCGGATCCTGGATCTGTGCGCTGCCCCGGGAGGCAAGTCCAGCCATATCGCGTCACGGCTGAAAGCCAGGGGATTCCTTCTGTCTAATGAAATCCATCCGGCCAGGGCAAAGGTCCTGTCCCAGAACATGGAGCGCATGGGTGTCAGGAACTGCGTGGTATCCAATGAGGATTCAGGAAACCTGGCGTCCCATTTCCCGGAATTCTTTGACAGGATTGTGGTGGACGCCCCCTGCTCCGGCGAAGGGATGTTCCGCAAGGATGAGGCTGCCAGGGGGCAGTGGAGCGAGGAACATGTGAGGATGTGCGCAGGGCGCCAGGGACAGATCCTTGACAATGCTGCAGCCATGCTCCGACCGGGCGGCCGTATGGTCTATTCCACCTGTACCTTTGCCCCGGAGGAAAATGAAGGCGCCATCCTGGCTTTTCTCAAGCGCCACAGTGGGTTCTGCCTGGAGGCAGTGGAGGGGTATGAAGGATTTTCAAGGGGAAATGCAGGATGGGCCGCATATGGCGGCGCTGGATTGGCGGATGAGCCTTCAGTGGACCGGTATCATCTGGAACGGGCGTTCCGTATCATGCCCCAGAACCTGGAGGGAGAGGGGCATTTCATAGCGGTCCTTAAAAAGGAAGGGCCGGATGTCCATGAAGGGTATCCCTGCATGAAAACAGCGGATTATCTGAAGGGCAGGAAAAAAGAAGAGCTTCTGAAAGAATACAGGGAATTTTTAACAGACAGCCTGACAGGACCTGAACATTACCTTATGCGGGAAGAATATGTATTATTCGGTGACCAGCTATACCTGCTGCCGCCGGACATGCCGGATATGAAGGGATTAAAAATCCTGCGCCCAGGGCTTCACATGGGAACCCTGAAAAAGAAACGGTTTGAACCTTCCCACGGACTGGCCCTGGCCCTTAAAAAGGAAGATGTGAAGCAATGGATTGAACTGCCTTCCGATGGTATGGAGGTAATCCGTTACCTGAAAGGGGAGACACTGTCAGCAGGCGGGCTCCTGTCAGAAGGAAGCGGCAAGGGCTGGGGACTGGTACTGACAGACGGTTTCAGCCTTGGCTGGTGCAAGATGGCAGGAGGGATGGTCAAGAACCATTATCCAAAGGGATTGAGATGGATGTAGTGCTACTCCAGAAGCCGCCTCATGTCCTCGGGAAGTCCGGCCGTGAATTCCATCGGCTCTCCTGTCACGGGATGGGTGAAGCTTAAACGGCAGGAGTGCAGGGGCTGGCGGCTGATATACCGGTAATCCGGGTGATAGAGGAAATCACCGGGCAGGGGATGGCCGATGGATTTCATATGGACCCGTATCTGGTGGGTCCGGCCTGTTTCCAGCCAGAGACTGACACAGGATAAATCAAGATGTTCATTATAAGCAATCCGTCTGTAATGGGTACAGGCGGATTCTCCTTTTTCAAAATCCACCTGCCGTTCGATGGTGGAGCCTTCCACCCTGGCGATGGGGGCATCGATGGTTCCCATGTCCCTTGTCCTGCCGCAAACAATGGCCCTGTACTCACGTTTAATCCTGCGGTTTAGCATATCATTGGAAAGGACGCAGGCGCTGAGCATGTGCCTGGCAAGGATGAGCAGGCCGGTGGTATCCCGGTCCAGGCGGTTGATGGCCCGGTAGGTGAAGGGTTCACCTTTCTGGCTGTAATACCAGGCCACGGCATTGGCCAGGGTATTGTCATGATGGCCTTGGGACGGATGGATGGGGACTCCGGCCTCCTTGTTGATGACCAGTATGTCCTCATCCTCATATACGATGGAGAGGGGAAGGTTAACGGGTACAATGGACCGGGATGGATTGTCTTCTGTAAGAACTACTTTTAGGACCTCGCCGGGCTGCAGCCTGTGTATGGTATAAACCGGTTGTCCCTTTACGGTAAGGCTGCCCTCCGTATTGCGCAGATATACCACCAGGCGGTGGGAATAGCCCCGGCTTTTCAGGAATTCTTCCACGGTACAGCCGGTATATGGTTCTGTGATTGTGTATTCGATGCATTTCTTAATCATGGAATCTCCTGTTATCGGTATCTATAGTCACTTTCCAGGTAATTACCTGTCCATGTCCTCCTGGCGGTTCAGATGCTTTTTCTTGCTGGCCGCATGGTCCACAATGGAGTCTTTCTGGAGGAAGCTGGCGCGTTTGATGCTGTCAATGCCGTATTTGTTTCGTATTTTATCCACTGTTTTTTCGAATTCTTTTTTCTTTAACAGTCCGGGGTCGTCAAAAAGGCTGATTTGGGAAAATGAATCATCTGCAATCTTGCCCGCCCTGACGCCCATGAGCCGAAGGGGGGTCATGTCCCAGAAATCCTTAAGCAGCCGGCAGGAACATTCATAGAGCACGGAAGTGGAGTCTGTTGGCTCTGCAAGGGTCATCTGGTGGGACTGGTTCTTAAACTCCCAGTCCCGCAGTTCCACACATACGTTGCTGCACAGAACATGGTCCGCCCTCAGCCTGGCCCCCACGGTTTCACAGAGGGACAGCAGCACCTGGCATGCATTGTCATGATCAGAGATATCCCTGGACAGGGTAATACTGTTGCCATAGGCTTTATTGACAGGGTCCCGTTCCTCAACCGGGTCCTCATCCACGCCATTGGCGTACTGGTGTATCAGGACTGCGTAACTTCTGCCCAGATGGGCTTTCAGCAGTTCCAGGTCGCAGGCAGCCAGCTGACCGATGGTATGAAGGCCAAGGGCCTCCATCTTTTTCTGGGCAGCGCTGCCCACGAAGAAAAGCTCGCGTATGGGCAGCGGCCACATTTTCCCGGGAACCTCATGGGGGAACAGGGTATGGCAGCGGTCAGGCTTTTCAAAGTCAGATGCCATCTTGGCCAGCAGTTTATTGCTGGAAATACCGATGTTCACGGTAAAGCCAAGTTCATTCTTGATCCGCTCCCGTATCTGGCTGGCAGTGGCCAGCGGATCCCCGAAGAGGTGGATGGTTTCCGTCATGTCCAGGAATATCTCATCAATGCTGAATTTCTCATGGTCAGGTGTGTATTCCTCCAGAAGTTCCATCATGCGCCTGGAACACTTAATATAGAAGTCAAAGCGTGAGGGGACAACGGTCAGGTTGGGACACTTGCGCCTGGCCTGGGCCAGGGGCTCCCCGGTGGTGACCCCGTACTTCCTGGCCAGGGGGGATTTGGCCAGTACAATCCCGTGCCTCATGCTGGCGTCCCCGCCGACAGCAGAAGGTATGGTGCGCAGATCCAGCGCATCCGGATCATGGCTTAACCGGTAGACACACTCCCAGCTTAAAAATGCAGAGTTAACGTCAATATGAAAGATAAGCCGCTCCCTGTCCCCATGTTCCATACCTTTTCCTGATCCTCTTTTATCCTGGGCATTCCCCATTGATACCACCGTCCTTTTTGTCCTTCCGGTCCACATGTATAAAGAAACATGCCGTCCCTGTCCCCGTCTGAAAACCTGGATCAGGAAAACAGAACATATATTCCCTTCCTACATTATAGTTTAAGGTTAACCGGGCATCTTGTCAATCCGTTTCATGGCAGGCAGATACGCCCTGATTCATCATCATGGTTTTTACAGGGAACGCGTAAGGAAAAACATAAGAAAAAGCAGAAGATAAGGCAGAAGTCCGGGAAATTGTTTCCCGGGCTTGGCCTGCGAGGGTGGAGTCCTCTTGCGCCGCAATGACGCCGTGTTCCTATACATCCCCGGCATAATAGCTGATGATGCTCATATAATCCGAAGGAGCCGGAATATCCAGCATCAGCTTCAGATACCCCTTGTTGTCAGAATGCTGCCTGCGCAGGTCATCCTGAATACCATACTGTCTGCCTATATCGGTCCTCCTGCCATCTGGATGGATCATATAGACAGCGCCCTCACAGGCATTTACCGTACGCAGGAATTCTTCCACGTTAATGATACCCAGCTTAATCATAACAGAACCTCCTTTTTGCCGCCTGTCATCTTTGCTAATATCATTATAGTGCAGGATCCATACGGTTTATATATCATATCTGCCCTGTAATATCATGATTCTGCCATCTTTTCCTATACTCCATGGGAGAGCACCCGAAGTTCTCCTTGAATACACTGCCAAAGTAGCTGCTGCTTCCAAGTCCGCAGGCATGACTGACCGCCGTGACTGCGTCCTGGCCCTGTGTCAACATGCGGCATGCCTGCTGGAGTCTGTAGTTCCTCAGATATCCTAAGGGCGTGGTGTGCAGGCATTCACTAAAGGTACGGTAGCATTCACGCTCGCTGATAAAAGCAGCAGAGGCAATATCCTTGACCGAAACCTTATCCCAGAAATGTTCCTGTATGTATATGATCATCAATTTCAGCTTGTCATCCGTCTTATCCTTATCCCTGCCTTCTTTTAACAGGGGGGAGGACAGGGCGAATATCCTGGCCCATATATCAGACAGGGCAGAGCGCAGCTTTATCTCATAGGCATATTCACCGGAGGATATCTGAAAGGATTTCCTGATATCCTTAAGGATGGCATCCTGCTCCTGCTGGTTTGGATCCAGGCTGATGATCCCAATATGGGATGCGGTCGTAAGGGGCAGGATAAATTTCTTTTCAATCCTGCTCCCCTGAGACCCGCCGATGAGGGAAACGTCAAAAATATGGTTCAGCTGGATTGTATTGGCAGCACTGTCCTTGGATTTTGTCATGTGGAGCACATTGGAATTAACCATCCCCCCGGAACCTGCGGGGAAAACCACCTTTCCTTTGGGTATATAATATTCAACCACGCCGGACTCAACATAAAACAGTTCCACTTCCTTATGCCAGTGCCAGGGCACAAAACGTCCGGCTTTCTGGATGTCAAACTCCATATAGGAACTGATATAAGGAAAATCAGGCATGAAGTCAGGCAGTATTTCTTCTTTGCTTCCTTCCCGGTATTCAATACAGCAGAAATTTTTCAGCACAGCCAGTCCCTCCTATTCATGAAGCTATTATATCACACCACAGAATAAATCACACTGCCTGTGAATACGATAAAATAAAGGCAAAGAGGCGGCAAATCATGAAGCAATGGATATTTACGGCTGCGTTATCGATATCCCTTGTCTGCGGGCATCTGGAGGCGGCAGGAGGGGAATATAGCATACGAAAGGAGCTGGCAGGGCAGGAGCTGGCAGGGCAGACACAGGAAGTACAGGGCCGGGCAGTGCAGGTACAGGAAGTGCAGGGCCGGGCAGTGCAGGCGCAGGAAGTGCAGAGCCGGGCAGTGCAGGTACAGGAAGTGCAGAGCCGGGTAGTGCAGGTACAGGAAGCGCAGGGCCGGGCAGTGCAGGCACAGGAAGTGCAGGGCCGTGCAGTGCAGGTACAGGCAGTACAGAACCGGGCAGTGCAGACACAGGAAGTGCAGGGCCGGGCAGTGCAGACACAGGCAGTGCAGGTACAGGAAGCGCAGAGCCGGGCAGTGCAGGTACAGGCAGTACAGAGCCGGGCAGGCCAGACACAGTCAGTGCAGGCGCAGTCAGGCCAGGCACAGGCCAGCCAGACGGAAAATGCGGATTTCCTGAAACTGTACGCCCAGTCAGCTGTCCTGATGGACGGGAGCAGCGGCCGCATCCTGTATGGAAAAGGACAGGATATCATACGTCCCATGGCCAGCACCACAAAAATCATGACCTGCATCCTGGCGCTGGAGCTTGGTAACCTGGACGATAAGGTGACGGCTTCCTCCTATGCCGCGTCCCAGCCCAAGGTCCATCTGGGGGTGCGCTCCGGGGAAGAATACAGGCTGGAGGACCTGCTGTACGCCCTGATGCTGGAGTCCTATAATGACGCGGCTGTGATGATTGCTGAAAACATTGGGGGGAGCGTGGAGGACTTTGCCGCCCTCATGAACCAAAAGGCAGAGGAACTGGGATGCAGGGACACCTATTTCATCACGCCCAATGGACTGGACGGGGTAAAGAAGGACAAAGACGGCGTGGAACACATCCATTCCACCACAGCCGCCGACCTGGCGGCCATCATGCGTTACTGCGTCATGGAATCCCCAAAAAAGGAGGAGTTCCTGAGTATTACCAGGACCCAGAACCACACCTTTACGGACAGCAGCGGCAGACGTTCCTACAGCTGTTTCAACCACAATGCGTTCCTGAATATGATGGAGGGCGTGCTGTCAGGCAAGACAGGGTTTACGGGCGGGGCTGGATATTCCTATGTGGGCGCCATGGAAAATGACGGAAGGACCTATGTCATCGCGCTGTTAGGATGCGGCTGGCCGCCGCACAAGACATATAAATGGGCGGACGCCAGGAAGCTGTATACATATGGGCTGGAGCATTTCCAGTTAAAAGACGTGTTCCGGGAGGAAGTCCTGCCGGATATTCCGGTCACAGGGGGATTGTGCTGGGAAGAGGAGGGAACATGCCAGGAATCCACAGGCGCAAGCCTTCACCTGAAGGCGGAGGAGATGCACCTGCCCCTGCTGCTGGGGGAGGATGAAGAGGTGCAGGTGACAAAGAAAATACCTGCCGTGCTCCAGGCCCCTGTAAGGGAAGGACAGAAGATTGGGACCATTGATTACAGCCTGAATGGAACGGTCATCAGGCAGTATCCTGTCTATGCTGACAGAGGGGTGGATAAGATGACATTTTCCCGGGTTGTTTGGCATATACTGGGAATTTTCATGGATTTTGGAAAGACTTACCACATTATTTAATCTTTTCTTACGAATCTTTGTATTATGTGAAGTTTCCTGCGTTTTTGTTGACATATGAAGCCTTTTGTCATTATAATAGGATTAATGTCATAAAATAGAAATTCATGATTTTATTGGTTATGAATGAAAATACAGGAGATATATACATAATGAAGGCAAAGAAATTAAAAAGGGGTCTGGCCCTTATGCTTGGGGTGATGATGGCAGCAAATCTTCCGGCATCCGTGGCCACGCCTTTTACAATGCTTAATTCCTATGCATATACAGGGTCCGCCACGGTAAAAGCCACATCACTGAATGTCCGCAGCGGCGCAGGCACCGGATATTCCTCCGTGGGAAGGCTGGCAGCAGGCGCTGCCATTACTGTTATTGGGGAGCAGCGGGGGACGGATGGCAATACATGGTATCAGATTCAATACACGGGAACCAACGGGGCGGTGAACACGGGGTATGTGTCATCCGTTTATGTGCGGCTCCCTGTTTCTTACACAACAGATTCTAATTTCGAGGCATATCTGAATTCCCAGGGATTTCCGGAGAGTTATAAGAACGGGCTCAGGCAGCTGCACCAGCAGTATCCGAACTGGGTGTTTAAAGCCAAGAACACGGGACTGGACTGGAATACGGTCATTGAGAACGAGTCGGTGCTCAGCCGTAACCTGGTATCCTCCGGCAGCGTTTCCTCCTGGAAGTCGGTTGCGGACGGCGCTTATAACTGGGATAACAGCACATGGACCGGTCTGGACGGAAGCAACTGGGTGGCGGCTTCACCGGACATCATCCGGTATTATATGGACCCAAGGAATTTCCTGGACGAGACCTATGTGTTCCAGTTCCTTGCACATGAATATAACCAAAGCACCCAGACCAGGGAGGGCCTTAACAGTATGGTAAACGGCACCTTCCTTTCCGGCAGCACCAACTCCACCGGGACAGGGGGAAGCGATTTCTCCGGCGGCCCGGGAGGCACGGGCGGTCCTGGTTCATCCGGCGGCCCGGGTAGCAGTTCCGGTTCCTCGGGCAGCTCATCAAGCGGCCCGGGAAGGGCAGGCACGTATGATGACAGCCAGCATGGTCCGGGAGTTTCCGGTTCCCCGAACACCAGCCAGCCGTCTTCGGACACCAGCCAGCCGTCTTCAGGCAGCAGCCAGCCATCCTCCGGCGGAGGCCAGGTCAGCCTGGAAGCGCCTCACGCATCCATCACGCCAAAAGAGCGCCGGTTTGTGGCTTCTAATGTAAGCCTGGTGGCGCCTGGACAGGATAATTCCTCTTCAGCGAATGGTCCGGTGGCAGTGGATGGCACGGGTTCCTCTGGCGATAGTCCGTCATCCGGCAACAGCCCGTCATCCGGCAGCCCTTCCGGATCCGGTCCGTCGGTGGGCACATCCCCCTCTGGCGGTACGCCATCCGGTACATCCCCGTCAGGGGCGTCATCCGGCGAGGCATCGCCCTATATTGACATTATCATGAATGCGGCATCCCAGTCAGGGGTCAGCCCATACGTGCTGGCCGCCATGATCTTACAGGAGCAGGGAAATAACGGCACCAGTCCCCTTATATCCGGCAATTATTCAGGATATGAAGGCTACTATAACTTTTTCAATGTGGAAGCATACCAGTCTGGTTCCATGTCGGCCATTGAGATGGGCCTGCGCTATGCATCCCAGTCCGGCACCTATGGACGTCCCTGGAATACCGTGGAGAAATCCATCCGCGGCGGCGCCCAGAATTACGGGGATAATTATGTGAAAGCCGGCCAGAATACATTCTATCTTAAGAAATTTAACGTACAGGGAAGCAATCCCTATAAGCACCAGTATATGAGCAATATACAGGGAGCTGCTTCAGAGGCAGCCAGACTGGCCCAGGCATATACGTCGGATATGAAGAATGTGGCCCTGGAATTCCACATCCCGGTGTTCAACAATATGCCGGAGCAGGCATGTGTGGCCCCCACCGGGGACGGAAGCCCCAATAACAAGCTTTCCGGGCTTGGGGTGGATGGATTTGGCCTGACACCTTCCTTTAGCAGGGATACCCATGAGTATAACCTGATTGTGGATTCCTCCGTGGGCAGCCTTATGGTCAATGCCACGGCAGCTGATTCAAGCGCCAGGGTAACTGGGGCGGGAAGCATTTCCCTGCAGAATGCCAGCACGGATGTCATCATAACGGTAACTGCACAGAACGGTAATGTCCGGACCTACACCATCCATGTGGTGAAGCAGGACGGAGGGCCGACTTCCGGAAGCACGGGAAGCCCGGTGACACCGGGCGGTGGTTCAGGTTCCGGCAGTCCGGGAAGCCCCGGCGGCCCAGGCAGCTCAGGAGGACCGGGCGGTTCAGGAGGACCCGGCGGTTCCGGTCCGGCCGACAGCGGCAGCACTCCGGGCGGAAGCAATGTAACGATTGTACAGGTGCAGTCCTGATAAGAAATACATGATAATCTGAAAGTGGGAATAAATGATGATAAGACGAATGAGACAAGGGATTGCAGTCCTGGTCATGGCATGCATGATTGCAGTCATGATGCCGGCCCAGATGCTGACTGCATTTGCGGCCAATGCCAAAATAACATTTTCTGACCCTTCCGCCACCGTGGGAAGCCAGGTCAAGGTCAATATGAAGATAACCAGCAGCAGTAATCTTGCCAATGCAGATGTGATGCTGGCCTATGATTCAAGCGCGCTGGAATTTGTCAGCGGTACCAATGCGGACGGAGGCGCGGGCGCGGTCCGCGTCCACGGCGATGCGGGAACGCCCGGCACGGGGACGCTTGCATTTACCCTGCAGTTTAATGCCCTGACCGCCGGAACCAGTAAGATTACGGTAACCAGCCAGGAGATTTATGATTCCAGCTCCCAGCTGGTGACAGTGGAGCATGAGGGAAGTTCAACGGTAACCGTAGGCGCTCTTCAGACAGCATCCAAGGATGCCACCTTAAAGAGCCTTAAGGTTTCACCGGGCGAACTGACCCCGGCCTTTTCACCGGATGTGGATACCTATGCGGTGACCGTGGGGACGGATGTGGACAAACTGATTGTCTATGCAGATACCACAGACGGGAATGCCCAGAATGTAGTGGTTGGCAATGACGGGCTGCAGATGGGTGAGAACCGTGTTACCTGTAAGGTTACGGCCCAGGACGGCGAGACCACGAAGGAATATGTCATTGTGGTAACCAAGGCAGAGGGCGGCGCCAGCGTTGCGTCCGGAGATGCTTCGGCAGCCGAGGTGAAGATGGAGATTTCCAAGCGGGTCATCACCATATTACAGCCGGATGCATCGGTTGAGGTTCCCGTCGGATTCAAACCTACTACCATTAACATTGACGGCCACAAGGTACAGGGCTGGGTATGGGGCGCTTCTGAGAAGCCTGAATACTGTGTTGTTTATGGTATGAATGAAGCTGGTGAGAAGAATTTCTACCGCTATGATATGAAGGACAACGAGCGGACCATCCAGAGGTATTTTTCGGATCCGGCTGCAAGCGACACGGTGAGCACGGACGTATTCAATAACCTGGCTGACCAGTACGACAGCATACGCGATGACTTCAACCTGTTTAAGATACTGCTGGCAGTCACGGTTGCCATTGCACTTGTGCTTTTAATCATCCTGCTTGTGGTTGTGATGAATAAGAAGGGCAGGGATGGAGGAACGGGTGGTGACGGCACCACAGGTTCAAGAGGCAGCAGGGCCAAAGCAGCCGCCAGGAAAAAGGACCAGCTTCCGTCTGAGGACAGCGAAGGGTATCAGGATTATGAAGATGACGGTTATGGTGAAGATGACGGATACGGTGATGCCTTTGATGACCAGGAGGATGCAGACGGTTATGAGGATGAGGATGATCCTGCTTACGATGACAGCCGAGCCAGCAAGTACCAGATGGATTATGAGGATGGGTACGCGGACGAAGACGGTTATGAGGACACGGATGACTACGTGGATGAAGACGGTTATGAGGATGCGGATGGACACGGGGATGCAGACCGCTATGAGGAGGCAGCCAGGCCGTCTGGCAGGCCGTCCCAGCCATTAAGGCCAGTGGAACCGCCTAAAGCGGTGCAGCCTCCAAAGGCAGTACAGCCTCCCAAATCAGTTGCTCCGCCAAGATCCTCCCAGCCAGCCAGCCCGGCCCGCCCGGGCCAGCAGCCGGTAAGGCCGGCATCCGGCCAGCCCCAGCCAGCCCCGGCAGTACAGCGCCAGACCCCGGCAGCCCAGCCGGCCAGGCCAGGCCAGCCATCTGAGCCGGTAAAGGCCCCAGTGGATGGGAATGATGATTTTGAGATATTCGATTTATAGTAAGGGAAACATATACAGATAAGGGATACAGCGTTCCGTGGCAGGCGGGGCGCTGTATTTTTTGTGGATTTTAGTACCTTTTTGGCTTAATGATAAATTTTTATTATCAAACCATTACAATATATAATTAGGCATACCATTTTGGATTTGTTATAATAATAACATAGGTTTAAAAATAGATTATATAATAAAGATGGATAACCAGTAAAGGAGGAGGCATTTCATGGGATATAAGGTTGGATTTAAGGATGCCGACAGGATTTTTGGGCAGCTTCAGGACGAGTATGAGATCTGGGCACCCAAGCGGTTTGTGGGAAAAGGAAGATATTCAGACACAGACCTGATTAAGTATGCCCAGGTGGCAAGTGCAGAGGAGATTGAGTACAAGGAGAAATCAGACTTTCCGGCAAAGGAAGTCTTAAGCCCCATAACCCAGTCCCTGTTTTATTTTACCGAGGATGAATTCATTGAGAGCAAGGCCGGCTCAAAGAAGCTCCTGATATTCATGCGTCCCTGTGACATCCATGCCCAGCATCACCAGGAAAAGATATACCTTCAGAACGGTGGTTTTGAGGATATGTATTATAAGAGGATGAATGAACGGGTCAAGATCGTCATGATGGAATGTCAGGAAGGCTGGGACACCTGTTTCTGTGTCAGCATGGGCACCAACAAGGCAGAGGATTATTCCATGGCAGTCCTTTTCGGTGAGGACGGCCTTTCCTTCCAGGTAAAGGATGAAAGCTTCGCCCCGTATTTTGAAGGCATGGAGGATGATGATTTCACGCCCGCCTTTGTGGAGGAAAATGAACTCAAGGTAACGGTGCCGGAGATTCCTGACAAGGAAATCCTTACAAAGCTGAAAGACCATCCCATGTGGAGACAGTACGACAAACGGTGTATCTCATGCGGAGCCTGTACCGTTGCATGCAGCACCTGTACCTGCTTTACCACCACCGACATCATATACAATGAGAATGCCAACGTAGGCGAGAGGAAGAGGACATCCGCCTCCTGCCAGGTAAAGGACTTTACCGATATGGCAGGCGGGATGAGCTTCAGGAACCGGGCCGGGGACAGGATGCGTTACAAGGTGCTCCACAAGTTCCACGACTACAAGGCGCGGTTTAAGGATTACCATATGTGTGTTGGATGCGGCCGCTGCATCGACCGTTGTCCTGAGTACATATCCATCGTGGCTACGGTGAACAAGATGGCGGATGCCATTGAAGAAATAAAAGCAGGGGAAAATGGACAGGAGAGGGGATAAGCCATGAAGAATATTGTAAAGCCTGTGGCATGTAAGATATTGGAAGTTAAGCGTGAAAGCCTTCACGAGTATACATACAGGGTAGAGACAGATATAAAGCCGGAACACGGACAGTTCCTTCAGCTTTCCATACCAAAGATTGGGGAAGCCCCCATCTCAGTCAGTTCCTTTGGGGATGGATACATGGATTTCACCATCCGCTCCGTGGGCAAGGTGACAGATGAGATTTTTGAAAAACAGGCAGGGGATACCCTGTTCTTACGCGGCGCTTACGGCAAGGGCTGGCCTGTTGACCAGTTTAAGGATAAGCACATGGTGGTGATTACAGGAGGGACCGGACTGGCGCCTGTAAAGAGCATGCTGAACAAGTTTTATGATGAGCCTGATTTCACAAAAAGCGTGCATCTGATCAGCGGCTTTAAAAATGAGGAGGGAATCATCTTCAAAGGTGATTTAGAGCGCTGGAAAGAGCGTTTCGACACCATCTATGCCCTGGACAAAGACCATAAGGACGGGTGGGAGACAGGATTCGTGACAGAATTCGTATCAAGGATTCCCTTTGGTGATTTTGGGGACGATTATGCGGTTGTGGTGGTAGGTCCGCCTCCAATGATGAAGTTCACAGGTTTCGAGGTCCTGAAGCAGGGCGTGCCTGAGGAGAAGATATGGATGTCCTTTGAGCGCAAGATGTCCTGCGCAGTGGGCAAATGCGGCCACTGCCGTATTGATGAGGTTTACGTCTGTCTGGACGGACCTGTATTCAATTATACACAGGCCAAATATCTGGTTGATTAAGAGAGGGGTGGCAAAGAATGAATCATGATATAGATATCAAAAAGGTAAGGATTAACTGCTTCAGGCAGTCCAAGGTGGCTGGGGAGTTCATGCTTCAGATGCGTGTACCCGGAGCCATGATAGAGGCAAAGCACCTGTCCATGGTGCAGGAAATCTGTGAGCGTTTCGGAAACGGGACCTTCCATATGGGCACCAGGCAGACCCTGGATGTACCGGGAATCAAGTATGAGAATATCGAAGAGGTAAATAAATTCATCAAGGGCTACATCAAAGAGGTTGATGTGGAGATGTGCGACGTGGATATGGAGGTCAATGACTACGGATACCCAACCATCGGCGCCCGCAATATCATGTCCTGTATCGGCAATGCCCACTGTATCAAGGGCAACATCAATACATACGAACTGGCAAGGAAGATTGAGAAAATCATTTTCCCCTCCCATTACCATATCAAGGTTGCGGTGGCAGGATGCCCCAATGACTGTGTAAAAGCCAACTTCAACGATTTTGGCATCATGGGCATCAACAAGCAGGATTATGATATTGACCGCTGCATCGGCTGCGGTTCCTGTGTGGAGGCCTGCCAACATCACGCCACCGGCGTGCTGAGCCTGAACAAGAACGGGAAGATTGACAAGGACGCCTGCTGCTGCGTGGGCTGCGGCGAATGTTCCTTAATCTGTCCCACCGGCGCATGGACCAGGGGAAGCAAGAAGCTTTACCGTGTAACCCTGGGCGGCCGTACCGGCAAGCAGAACCCAAGGGCAGGAAAGCTGTTCTTAAACTGGGTAACAGAGGACGTGGTCCTTGGGGTATTCTCCAACTGGCAGAAGTTCTCTGCGTGGGTCCTTGATTATAAGCCGGAATATCTCCATGGCGGACACCTGATTGACAGGGCCGGGTACAAGGAATTTGCAAAGCATATCTTTGAAGGCGTGGAGTTCAACCCTGAGGCCAAGGTGGCTGACAATATTTTCTGGGCTGAGAATGAGCAGAGGGGCAACATGCATGTGATGCCGCTGTCAGAGCATAAACATGCGGGACCTCAGGAGAAATAATAAGTAAGACGCGCGGATGTGTGCGGATGAGGCAGGAATCAGGAAGAAAAGATATGGGAGCCGGGCGGTTAAGCCCGGCTCCCGTGTTCATGCCATGACGTGTTGTCAAACTGTTTATTCACCGTTCAGTTTATGGTTTAACTTCTCATAAACCTCATGAATCTCATCCCCCTGCCGCATCAGTTCCTCCACATCCGGTTTCTCAATGTCATGTATCAGCACGTTCCTGGTCCTTCTGAGGGCGCCTATTTTGTTGGACAGGTCCTTGTCCAGGATGTCCATGCGCTTTAAGGTGTTGATATTGAAGGCACTGTAGGACTTGGGCGTGTTCCGGCCGGTGGCGCGGTTGAGAAGGTTCTCAAGTGGGACCCACTGGCCGAAGAAGTAGTTGACGGCCTGGCGGGTCTCCGGGTCGGAGACATCATCGCTGCTCCTTAATTCCTGGTAAACATGGTACCGCTTCTCGTTGCCGGTGATGATTTGGTCGATGATCTGCTGGGAAATGTTCCTGCGGTCTTTTTCAAATTTGACGGATTTCAGTATAGGCTCAATGTCCTTTACCTTGAAAAATTTTAAGCGGCTGAGAAGCTTGAACAGCAGTTCAATATTGCCCATACGCAGTTCAATGTCCTCTTCCTTAAAATGATTGCTCAGGTAATTGTACAGGTAGGAGGCCAGGTCGTACTGGCTGGTAAATGTGGTCTCCTTGTTCTTTATCCTCTCATTGCCCGCGCTCTGCAGCCGTTCAAGGGCAATCTCCCCGGTCAGCACCAGACCGTTAAGCTCATCCAGGATGGACAGCTCCTCGTCCGACAGGGCACCCTGGAGGGGCTTGTAAATCAGGTCGTGCTCCACCTCGGACCAGGCGTGCATGAGGACGGAGGCTACCTGGATTTCAATGCGGGCCTGGACATACTTCTTCTGGCTGGGCGATATATTCTCTTCGCTGATATGTACCCTGTAATGGTTGGCCCAATAACCGGAAAAACGTTTGTTGTAAGTGGGTGTCTTGGACTGTTCCGGGAACTGCTTTTTCTCCATGACAGTAAAAAGGTCGCTGATAAGGGCGTCCGCCTTGTCGCGGTCACCAGGGAAATAGAGGGATACGCGGACACCTGCCAGGTCAAACATGTCATCGTATATCTCGCGCATGTTTTTGTAGGGGGTCTCCCTCTCGGCGTTCCGGTGGAAGGTCTTGTATTTCAGCCTTCCCGGGTTCTTGGCCCTGGAAGTGACGATGGCACGGATACCGGCAGACTGCAGCGCTGTCTCCAGCTGTTTCGCAGCCAGGCGCCCGGCATTTTCATAAAATGTGTATTTCTTCCTGTAATTTTCTATAAACTGGTTTACTAAATCCATGGTGGGCACCTCCCTCTTGAAACAGTATATCTTAAGGAGCAGAAGAATTCAAATACTTTCCAGTATTTTGAAATGGAAATTTCCGGCGGGGATTCCATTGTCCGGATGGGATGGGCGTAAATCCGTTTTCACATAAGTTGAGGAAAGGAATTCTCAAACATGTCCGAGTATGGTACAATTGTTACGGAGATAAGAAGGATGAAAGAGAGAGGGAACATGAAGCTGACAGAACTCAAATGCACTGCCTGTAACGGCAGCCTGAAACTGGATGAGAACAATCCCCATATAGCTGTCTGCGAGTATTGCAGGACACGCTATGTGCTGGAGGATGAAGGGGAGGGGAACGTACGGCTGGCCGGTGAACCGGCAAAGATGAATCATACCACCATCCGGCCTAAGCCTTCTAAAAAAACCACTGGGTGGGAAGCCTACGGATGGAAGCGTGTTGCGTCCGCGCTGGCTGTATTGTTCCTGCTTGTGGTGGTGATATCCGGCCTGGCCGTAAATAAAGTCCGGAATGGGAAACACGCCCCGGCTTCCGGCAATCCGCCGTCTGCCACCAGGTATGCAGGGAAAGGAACAGGCCGGGATTCTGAGGTGACGGCAGGAGCGGACGGGAAGGAAGCGCAAAAGGAAGAACTGACAGGCATATTCGGGGATATGGCAGCCACTGCTTTTGGTAAGGCGGCAGATCTGCTCAGCGATGAGGAACTGGCCCGTTTCCGGTGGATTGAATATAAATATTCCGGCGACCATATCATGGTGGGATACAGCTTTGATGATCCCATGGAAAAGCCAGAGGCAGCCCTTACATGGCTGGAATTTGACAGGGACAGCGCAAAAATCAACAGTAAGGTCCTGTCCCGGTTTACCGGGCTTAAGTCCCTGAGCGCGGCAGGCTATCTGTCGGCAGGGGATATAAAGGGGCTGGACCTGAAACGGCTCAGCTGCTACGGCAAGTCCCCGGGGGAGGTGGCTGCTTTGTTTGAGGACCCGGGACAGTTAAAGGAGCTTCGCATCAGCGCGGGACTTGAAAGCCTGGATGGGCTGGGCGCGCTGACGGGTGTGGAGAAACTGGCCCTCAAAGGCTCCGACCTGACGGATATCAAGCCTCTGGCCGCCATGAAGGGCGTCAAGTCCCTGACCCTTGAATACTGCAATGAATTAAAGGATTTTTCCGTTCTTTCCGTGATGGACTGGCTGGAAGAGCTGTCCATTGAATCAGAGGGGGTCAGGGATGCAGGTTTTGTGAAGGATATGCCAAAGCTTACGTCATTTTCACTGTCCAGGGCCAAGATACTGGATCTTGACAGCCTGAAGGGCAATACAGGCCTGACCTCCCTTTCCATTACAAGGTGCAGCGAGGTAAAGGACCTGAGCGCGGTATCCGGACTTACCGGGCTTGAGGAACTGTCCCTGGAGGTGCCTTACAACTGTGCCCAGCCGGACCTTTCCGGCCTCACCGGTCTGCGCCGCCTTAAGGTGAACGGCATGGACACGGTTTCCTACCTGTCAGGGATGGGAGGGCTTGAGAAACTGGAACTGGAATGGGTGGATATTGATTCCACGGCGCCCTTTGCAGGGCTTGCAAACCTGAAGGAATTAACCTGTTCCCGCATCCCGGATGAGACAAAGTGGGATTTTGTGGCCAGGATACCATCCCTGGAAGTGCTGAACCTCAATGGAATAAGGACCTATAAGGATATATCAGGCCTGTTCGGCATGCCCGCCCTGCGGGAACTGTATCTGAACGGGGTGGAGTGTGAACTGTATTTTTCAAAGATATCCCCCAATGAATACTTGGAGGTCCTTGAGATGGACGGGGTGAAGCTGTATGAGAATGTGAAGATCAGCGGCGGGGGAGGGATTGTATACGTGGATTACGATAAGGTGGACCTGAATGATAATACAGGTTTTTTGACCGCGTTCCCGGGAATCAGAAGGCTGAGCCTGGCAGACAACATGCTGACGGACATAAGCTTTGCAGCCTCCCTTCCCAATCTGGAGTATCTTGACATAAGTGATAATTATGTGACGGATATCAAACCGTTGGAGGGACTGGGCAGGCTTGGGACCCTTGACTGTTCCGGCAATCCGGTGGGGAACGTCCGTGTTTTAAGCGATGACGTGACAATACTCCAGTGAGTAAGTGTACACTAAATAATACAGTGACATTTGGGGTAAAATGTAGTATACTTCTAAACGAAATGAAACATTGACCATCATTTAACGAAAGGATGACTGAATATGTACTGTGTAAAGCGCATTAAAGACGACCTGTTCTGGGTTGGCGGGACAGACCGCAGGCTGGCATTATTTGAAAATGCCTTCCCTATTCCCCGCGGCATTTCCTACAATGCCTACCTGCTTGTAGATGAAAAGACCGTGTTATTTGATACCGTGGACCGTGCCATTACGGAACAGTTTTTTGAAAACATAGAGGCTATATTAAAGGGACGCACCCTGGATTACGTGGTAGTGAACCACATGGAGCCGGACCACTGCGCCACCCTGGGAGAGATTGTACGCAGATATCCTGAGGTAAAGGTGGTCTGCAACCCCAAGACCGTTCCAATCATCAAGCAGTTTTATAACTTTGATATTGATTCCAGGGCCATGATCGTGAAGGAGAATGATACATTCTGTACCGGAAGGCATACATTTACCTTCATCATGGCTCCCATGGTGCACTGGCCGGAGGTCATGGTCACATATGATACCACGGACAAGACCCTGTTTTCAGCAGATGCCTTCGGCACCTTCGGCGCCATGAACGGCAACCTGTTTGCGGATGAGGTTAATTTTGAGCGTGACTGGCTGGATGACGCCAGAAGATATTATACCAATATCGTGGGCAAGTACGGTCCTTCCGTGCAGACCCTGCTTAAGAAGGCGTCCGCCCTTGAAATCCATACCCTCTGCCCGCTCCACGGTCCTGTGTGGAGGAAGGACATTGACTGGTATGTGGACAAGTACCTGACCTGGAGCAGCTATGAGCCGGAAGAAAAGGCGGTCATGATTGCATATGGTTCCATCTACGGCAACACGGAGAATGCGGCCAACATACTGGCAGGGATGCTGGCTGACAGGGGCGTGAGGAATATTGCGATGTACGATGTTTCCTCCACCCATCCGTCCACCATGATATCCGAGGCATTCAGGTGCAGCCACCTGGTGATTGCGTCCGTTACCTATAACGGAGGGATTTTCAGCAACATGGAACATTTCCTCATGGACCTTAAGGCACATAACCTGCAGAACAGGACCGTTGCAATCATGGAGAACGGCTCATGGGGCGTGCTGTCAGGAAAGCAGATGAGGGAAATCATCGGCTCCATGAAGAACATGACAATCCTGGACGAGACAGTGACCGTAAAGTCCGCACTGAAGGAGGACCAGCTGGCCATTCTGGAGGGCATGGCGGACGCCATTGTCAGAACCATGAACCAGCAGTAGGATGGTAAGGATGTAAGAACGGTAAGGACGCAAAAACAGTAGGGACACAAAAACGGCAGGGACACAAAAACGGGGAGAGGGGACGGATTATGATCAGGAGAAAAGATGAAGCTGAAGTAAAAGTCATGCATGAAGTACAGAAGGGGAACGGGGATGTGGTTTTCCACACATTCATGACAAAAGACGAGGCTTACGGCGCAGGAAGGACCTTCGCAAGGGTGGAGTTCCTTCCGGGTACCTCCATCGGGGTGCATGGGCACCACGGGGAATTTGAAGGCTATTATGTGCTGAAGGGACAGGCCCTTGTGACTGACAATGGGACTGAATCCATACTGAATCCGGGGGATTACCACATGTGTAAGGACGGGGACAGCCATGGCATTGCATGCTATGGGGAGGAGCCGATGGAAATCATTGCGCTGATCATCAATGTCCCGGCGCGGACTTAGGATGGCCCCGGACTATAAAAGATGACAGATGGAAAAGAACCGGCGGCAGGCCAATTGCATCCGCTGGTTCCTTTTTTGGCACCAGAATACATTACAGTACATTAAAAATATGAATTACAATGAATATCTGGTTGTGTTTTTTTAGATAACGTAGTAAAATAATTAGGAAATTACAGGAAATCAGAGGGCTGGCCCCGCAGGAGTTCCGTAATATAGCGGACAGCAGGAAGGATGGCCCTGGCCTCGCTTTCGCTGCAGTTGTGCAGTTCCCAGAAAAGCTGCTGCTTGGCGTCGCCTATGGCATCGGAGCCAGGATAGAATATCCTGTCTGCCGGAATCCTGAGCGCGGTAATCAAAGGATAGAGAACCTCAAATTTGGGATTCCCGCGGAAGTTTTCAATATTAATAATGGTACGGACATCAATTCCCAGTTTTTCAGCCAGTGACGCCTGGGACAGCCCCTGCTCTTCACGGGCTTTGCGGATGACCGTACCTAATGTTTTAACGTAATCATGCATTGTGATTCACCTCAATACTAGTGTACACTACAGTTTACATATTATGAATTACTATGCGATACATATATTTTATGAATCCAGATACACTGATATACAACATGGGAAGCAGATAAAGGAAAGGGGGATGCAGGTTCATGGATGGGAATGCAGGTAATGGAAAATCCGGCGTCCGCATTGTAATGGATGCAAAGCGGGAGAAAGAATGCGCGGGCTCCCTTTCCGGGATTTTTGATGAACTTATGGAATTCAGCATGGAAACAGGGCAGTGCAGGGGAGTCTTTTATACGGAAGGGGGATGCCGCCTTTCGGTGAACCAATCCCTTGAGGACTTCCGGACATTTGCCTGGGAGAACATCCACCCTGAGGAGTGCAGGGATTTTCTTGGGATATTTAACAGGGAACATATGAGGAAGATCATGGAGGAGGGTAAACCGCTGCGCCATGAATTCCGGTGCCGGGACACCGGAAGGAATTACATATGGCTCAGGATACTCCTGATACCGGAATCAGGCAGAGGTGACACTGTGCTCTGCTATGTGTCAGACCTGGGGGATAAGGATGGGGAAAACTATCTGTTAAGGCAGATTGTGGAACGGTACGTGTATAGGAACTGCGATTATCTCATATGTCTGGATGCAGATAAGGATTCCTATACCATGTTTAAAAGGAATGAAGGCTCTGCCCTGCTTCCTCAGGAATCCTCGGGCAGTTACAGCCAGATGGTCCAGACATGTATCAAGGGGTATGTGGTGCCTGAGGACAGGGAGATGGTCGACAGGGAGATGGAGATCAGGCATGTCCTTTCCGTACTGGACGCGGAAGGCGAGCACATCATAACATATGGCGTAAAAGACCCGGAAAAAGGTTATCTGCGCAAGCGGTTCCAATATGTGTATTATGACAGGCCGGGCAGGATTGTGTTCCTTATGCGCAGCGACATCACGGAGGAATACCAGGAACAGTTGAGACAAAAGGAACGGTTAAAGGATGCGCTTAAGAATGCCAGGGTGGACTCCCTTACCGGGCTTTACAACCGGCAGGCCATATGCAGGGAAATCAGCCGTTTCCTGGAATCCCCCGCCTGCTCGCGCGCAGTCCTGCTGTTCATGGATCTGGATGATTTTAAGAACATTAATGATACCATGGGACACAGAAGCGGGGACTATGCCCTGCGCTGCGTGGCTGACCTGTTCCGCCATACCCTGCGCGCCACGGATATGGTCGGCAGGGTTGGCGGGGATGAGTTCGTTGCGCTCCTTACCGGGATTTCCGCGGAAAAGGGAGGCGTGGAATGCGCGAAACGGCTCTGTGAGGCGGTCAGCAGCATGGAAGACCCCAACATGGGTGGGCTTAAGCTTTCATGCAGCATAGGCGGCGCCGTATGTCCTAAGGACGGCAATGATTACGACACCCTGTTCGTAAAGGCGGATACGGCTGCTTATGAGGCAAAACGGCAGGGAAAGAACCGGTACGTGTTTTATACCCCGGGTCTGGAACTGAAGAACGGTTACTGCTCCAGTTCAATGTCATAGGTTTTCATCCAGTAGTTAATCTGCAGGATATAGGCCATCATCTGGGGACCTGCCATCAGCTGTCCATACCATGGCTTGCCGTAATCGCCCGGGTTTAACAGGAACTGTTCCAGCTTTTTCCTGTCTAAGAACTGCATCACAGGCGCATGGCTGTCGCCCATCATTTCGCGGACACGTCCGGCCAGAAGCTTTTCATAAGAAGTATCATAGGTTTTGGGATAAGGGGACTTGCGCCTGAAGAGGATATCTTCGGGCAGGAGTCCTTTTGCTGACTGGCGGAGCAGGTTCTTGACCACACCGTCCCTGGTCTTCATATCCCAGGGCACGTTCCAGACATACTCCATGATCTTGTGGTCCGCAAAGGGGACCCTGGCTTCCAGGCCGGAGTACATGCTGGTGCGGTCCATGCGGTTTAACAGGGTCTGCATGAACCAGCGCAGGTTCAGCCAGGCGATTTCGCGGCGCCTTGCCTCCACCGGCGTATCCTCTGCCAGCCTTGGTGTCTCGGCTACCGAACGCTCATAGGTATTCCTGACATAGCTGTCCATATCCAGGTATTCCATGAAGCTGTCATTGAGCAGCACCTTCCTGGCCCCCAGATCCATGGTCCATGGAAATGTATGCGCCTCAAAGCACTCCTTTTTGTGGAACCAGGGATAGCCGCCGAAAATCTCATCCGCACACTCGCCGGTAAGGGCCACCTTGTTGTGTTCCTTTACCATGGAGCAGAACTGGAGCATGGAGGAGTCAATATCCCCCATGGCCGGCATGTCATGGGCCAGCACGGAATCATACAGGCGGTCTGCCTGGGTCAGGTTGTCACATTCCAGATAGTGGTGGTCCGAATCCAGGAACCGTACCATACGGTCCACAAAGGGGCGGTCCTGGGAGGGCTGGAAGGAGTTGGCCTTGAAGAATCTGTCATTGTCCACAAAGTCAAAGGAAAATGTGGTGAGACGTTTCCCTTGTTTCCTTAATTCTGAGGCGCAGATGGCAGACACCAGGCTGGAGTCCACGCCTCCGGAGAGGAAGGTACAGATGGGCACATCGGAGACCATCTGCCTGCGCACGGCGTCCTGGACCAGGAAGGATGTCTTTTCAATGGTTTTTTCATAGCTGTCCTCATGGGGACGGCTTTCCAGTTTCCAGTAACTTTTAAGCCTTAAGCCCTCTGCCGAGCAGATAAGGAAGTGTCCAGGCAGCAGTTCCTCCATATCCTTAAACACACCGCAGCCATAGGTCCTGGCAGGTCCGATGGAGAAAATCTCGTTCAGCCCTTTTTTATCCAGGACCGGGCGGACCCCGGGATAGGCAAGGATCCCCTTGGGTTCGGAGGCAAAGATGATTTCCTCTCCCCTGACCATATAGAACAGGGGTTTGACGCCTGCCCTGTCACGGAACAGGCACAGACGGTTCCTGGCAGTGTCCAGGATGGCAATGGCAAATATGCCGTTGAGCCGTTTCACGAAGTCCGGCCCGTATTCCATATAGCCGGCCAGTATGACCTCGGTGTCGCTGGAGGTCTGGAATACAAGGCCGCGTCCCAGCAGCTCCTGGCGCAGCTCCCCGGTATTGTAGAGTTCGCCGTTGTAGACAATGGCAAATGTCTGGCCGGACCCGGATTTTACCATGGGCTGGTGGCCTCCGGCCAGGTCGATGATGGACAGGCGGGCGTGGGACAGCCCGCCGTGTTCGCTTAAAAACAGGCCGGAGTCATCCGGCCCCCTGTGTTTCTGGCACTGCGCCATGGATGTAAGGATTTCCCTGCAGTGTTCCTTTTCTTTGAGGTAATGGTCATGGGGGTTATAAAAACCGGCAATTCCGCACATAGTTCGTTCCTCCTGTCATGGATTGATGCGGTGTCCCTAAATCAGGAAACAGGCCGCGATATAGGTACAGACAAAGCCCAGGCATACCGGAACCAGGTTCTTCCTGGCCAGTTCCACCGGGCTTACATTACAGATGGCAGCCACCGGGATAAGACCCCAGGGCACAATGGTCCCCCCGCCCACGAAGATGGCGGCAATCTGGCCAAGGGCAGCCATCACGGGCACGGAGGCGCCGGTGGCAAAGCCAAAGGTGCGGGCCAGGGAACCGGTCAGGGGAAGGCCGGAGAAACCGGAGCCGTCAAGGCCGGTCAGGCTGCCCACCACCATCTGGATAAAGGCCGCCATATATTTGTTCAAAGGCGCGTTCTGGGCCAGCCACATGGCCCAGTCATTCATGATTCCATGGGAAAAGCCTGTTCCCATGATGGAGGTGATGCCTTCGCCGCCCAAAAAGAAGAAGGCGCCGATGATGATGACCGGGGCAAATATCTTAATGGCAAAAAGGAAACCGTCCGTCACATAGCCGGTCACCTTTTCAAGGGAGTCCTTCCCAAAGCCAAGGAAGGCGCCAAGGCACATGAGGATAAGGGCTGTTCCGGACACCATGCTGGTGGCATCCCCGCCCTTTAAGTCAAATACCAGCATCAGCACAATCACGCCCACGAATGCCAGCGGGGTGAGGATGGCCATGAGAAGTGCCATGTTCCCGCCCTTGGGAGTATCTGCTTCCCCGGTCTGGATGGTCAGGCGCAGTCCGCGTCCTTCCATTTCATCCCTGTTTAACAGATATGCGCTGCCCACCGTGACAATGCCCATGACCCAGAAGACGGGCCATGCCTGATGGAGGATGCCGGTGGTGGTGATTCCGGCCGCCCCGGCGGAAACAGCGGGCGCGCCCTGGATGACAAAGTCATAGCTTAAGGCGAAGCCGTGGCCGAACAGGTTCATGGCCATGGCCGCGGCCAGGGGATTCAGGCCGGCCTTGACGGCAAAGGGGAGCATGATGGCCCCGACCAGCGCAACCGAGGGGCTGGGCCACAGGAAAAGGGAAAATAAAAACATGGTAAGCCCCAGTATCCACCAGGTGACGGAAGGCGTCTTCATGATTTTTGACATGGGGACCATCATCAGGTAATCGCTGCCCAGGTCCTTGAGGCATTTGGAAAGGGCGGTCACCATTGCTATGGTGGCCAGTACCTCCATGAATTCCTTACCAGCGTAGAGGATGGCGTTAAACACGGTCATGATGGCGCCTGTAAAGGATTTTAAGCCAATCAGGCCCAGGATGAAAAGAAAAGCAATGCAGACAGCCGGCGTGTCCCGTCTCATGACCATGACAGCCAGGATGACGATGACGCCGATGAGATAAGCATAGTGCAGGGGAGTCAGCACTATGGTGGATTCAATCATAACAGTCACTCCTGTATCTAAGAATATAATCTATAGTATGAGAAAATCCGTGCCCCGGTGAAATAATCCTGTTTTTGGGGGTTGATTTTATGGTCAGGGGCTGGTATGCTTAATAAGGATTAAAATAAATGATGAAAGGAAGTGAACCTAAGTGGAAGGTCGAAGTCGTAAGATGGAAGCAGACAATTATCATAAGCGTATGGTAGTGGGAGCTGCCGGTGTGGCTGTGTTTTATCAGGCATGCCCCGGGACGGCTTTGGTTCCGCTTTGCTTTCACTGCCGTTAACCGTCTATATAGAGATACGTTTATGATGATAGCCATGGATTACGGGAACGCCCGGTCACGGGGACTTTTTGTAATTATGGCTATTTTGTGTGCTGCTTTCATGATAGTACCATTCATGAAAGGAATAAGATGCAGGAGAATTTTGATTTAAAACAGCTGATGGAGCTGCTGGACACAAGGCAGCTCCGCAGGCTCAAGGAGATTTTAACGGAGATGAATGAGGTGGATATTGCCTCCTTCATCGAGGAACTGGATTCAGAGCGGACCGTGGTCGTGTTCCGCATGCTGTCCAAGGAGGTTGCAAGCGATGTGTTCGCCAACCTTCCGGTGGAAAAGCAGGAGCATATCATTAACAGCATTACGGACTACGAGCTGAGCGCCATTGTCAACGACCTGTTTGTGGATGACGCGGTCGACATGCTGGAGGAACTGCCTGCCAATGTGGTGAAGCGTGTGCTTAAGAACTCCACAAGCGACACAAGGAAGCTGATTAACCAGTTCCTTAAGTACCCGGAGAACAGCGCCGGGAGCATCATGACAGCCGAGTACGTGGGACTCAAGAAGACCATGACCGTGGAGCAGGCATTTGCCTATATCCGTAAGAACGGGGTGGATAAGGAGACCATATATACCTGCTATGTGATGGACGCAAAGCGGACATTGGAGGGTGTGGTTACGGTCAAGGACCTGCTGATGAACCCATATGATGAGGTCATAGGCAGCATCATGGATACCCATGTGATCAAGGCGGTGACCACGGACGACCAGGAGGAGGTGGCGGAAAGCTTCCGCAAGTACGACCTTTTAAGCCTGCCCGTGGTGGACCATGAGGACCGTCTGGTTGGAATCGTCACGGTGGACGACGTGGTGGATGTCATGGAACAGGAGGCCACGGAGGATTTTGAGAAGATGGCAGCCATGCTTCCAAGTGAAAAGCCATACCTGAAGACAGGGGTGTTCTCACTTGCAAAGAACAGGCTGGCCTGGCTTTTAATCCTCATGGTCAGCAGCATGATAACAGGCAGTATCCTGGCTAAATACGAGGCGGCCTTTGCAGTGATTCCCCTTCTGGTGACCTTTATCCCCATGCTGACGGATACGGGCGGTAATGCAGGCAGCCAGAGCAGTACCATGATCATCCGCGGCATGGCCGTGGGTGAGATAGAGGCAGGGGATATCCTCCGGGTACTGTGGAAGGAACTGCGGGTTGGCATCATTGTGGGAATCCTTCTGGGGCTGGTGAATTATGTGCAGTTACTCATCCGTTTCCCGGGACAGGAGATGCTGTGCCTGACCGTGGTGCTGAGTCTTCTGGCCACCGTGGTGATTGCCAAGACCATTGGCTGCACATTGCCCATCATTGCCCAGATCCTCCATCTGGACCCGGCAATCATGGCCGCGCCCCTGATTACCACCATCGTGGATGCGGTGAGCCTGGTGGTCTATTTCCAGCTTGCCTGCAGCCTGCTGAGTATTTAGGGCCCTGGACACGCCCCCCCGGTGCCGGCAGTATGGTTTCCAGCCGGATGGAGCATTAGTATAGCACTGTTATTTACGCAATGCTGTACAAGTATGACAGGAGATTGGATACCATGCTGTTCAACAAGCGATTTTCATTAAAAACCGTATATTACAGAAGCTTTTTCCTTCTGATTGTCATCCCCATCCTGTTGGTGGGTGTAGTCACCCTGGGCATCATCCGGTATATGATGGAGAAATCAGCCATTGCCAACATCCAGAACGCACAGGCCAGCATAGAGACCAGCCTTTCCGAGTCTGTCCGGGACATATCCCTTCAGCTGTCCCATCTGGTCTTTGTGAATAACGGGGAAATCATGGGACTGGTATCGGGCATGGATACGGATGACAAGGAACAGCGCTATGATTTCAGCAGCCGTCTGGATGAGATGTTCCGTGTCTCCATGGTCCCTTCCCAGGACACGGTGTCTGCCATGTTCTACCTGAAAAGCGGGAACACGGTATATCTGAAAGACGAGGTAATCCTTCCCAGGGAGGAGATTGGCCGGGAGAACTGGTACCTTCAGGCCCTGGAACATAAAAATGTGGTCAGCGTGGGCGCTTTTGACACGGCCAGGCAGACCATTACATATTCGCGTCTTAAAAAAGGGGAGTTTGTGCTGGCGGCAGCCCTTGCTCCTGATTATCAGGCGGACCGCTCCGGGAAACTGGAGATGGTCAGCCTGTTTTCCGTTACCCATGTGGGTGAGGTCATCCGCAGATACAACAGGGATGAACAGCTGGGCACCACCTTTATCCTGGACAGGGAAGGGAGGCTCCTCTTTGCAGGGGACAGGAGCCAGGAGGCAGAACGCCTTATGAAGGGGCTGCCGTCCACGCAGGCGGGCATTTACAGGACCCCGGTGGATGCCCAGGGCACGGGCCATGTTATGAATTATACGGCGGTTGTCTCCTCAGTGGAAGAGAATGGGTGGAAGGTGGTGTCCATGGTCAGCACCTCCCGCCTGACCGCTGCCTATAACCGGGTCATGGGAATCTCCCTCCTGGTCATCAGCCTTCTGCTCCTGCTGTTCTATCTTTTTTCCAGGTATTTCCTGGGAGAAATCATCACACCCCTTCACTCGGTGATGGAAGGGATGAAGGAGATGGAGGAGGGGAACCTGACCGTCCATGTGGAGCCGGCGGGCCAGAACGAAATCAGGACCATGATCCACTCCTTTAACCGGATGGTCCGGGAACTTAAGGCATCCATAGAGGAAAATGAACGGGTGCAGCAGAAGAAGCACCGGGCGGAGGTCAATGCGCTCCAGTCCCAGATTAACCCGCATTTTCTTGTGAATACCCTGAATTCCATCCGTTTCATGGCCCAGGTGTCCAGGTTCGAGGGCATCCGCAGGATGGCGGAGGCTTTAATCAAGATCCTTTCCTGCTCCTTCAGGGGCAGCATCAGCTTCTATACGGTAAGGGAAGAACTGGATGTGCTGGACAGTTACATCTATCTGATGAAAATACGTTATTCCGACGGCTTTGAGGTGGAGTACCACATTGACCAGGGATGCCTGGATTATAAGATGCCCAGGCTGATTCTCCAGCCGATTGTGGAAAATTCCATTGTCCATGGCCTGGCGGAAAAGGAGGATGACATCGGCCATCTGAAAATCAGCCTGAAAGAGGAGGTGGAATCCCTTCTCTTCACGGTGGAGGATGACGGGCGGGGCATGACACAGGAGGAAATAGAGGCACTCCTTCATCCAAAGGAGAGGGAGGAGGATGACAATACCAGCATCGGGATTGAGAATGTGCTGGGGCGTCTGAAGCTGAACTTCGGAGAACGTGGCCAGGTCTGGATGGAGAGCCGGATTGGACGGTATACCAGGACATTCCTGCGTATTCCAAAGCTTTGAGAATTGTTGGACAGGGGGAGGAATGGGATGAAACGTGTCCTGATTGTGGATGATGAAAGTATTGTCAGGGTGGCGCTGCGTTCCTTGGCTGATTGGGAGAAATACGGATTTACGGTCGTGAGGGACTGTATGGGCGGCCTTCAGGCCGTGGAATACATGAAGGAAAACCCGGTGGAGCTGCTGATAACGGATATGAAGATGCCGGGAATGGATGGGCTTAAGCTTATCAGCCATTTAAGGGACATGGGCCTTCTGCCCGTTACGGTGGTGCTTTCCGGTTACAATGAATTTGAACTGGTCCGGGAGGCATTCCGGCTGGGGGTTTATGACTATATGTTGAAGGGGGATTTAAACCAGCGGGTGCTGGAGGAACTGCTGGATAAGGTGAACCGCCAGTATTTTAAGGACCAGGACCCGGGACGGCCGGACATGGCTTTAGGGGACATGGACCCCATGGATATGGGGCTTGCGGCAATCAACCTTCCCAAGGACGGCAGGTATGGGATCATCCTTTTTGAAGTGGTGGACTTCAAACGCCAGTCCATGCGCTTTGCCGACAATGTGGAGGAGGAGATGTCAAGACCCATGCTGGACCTGGCCAGGCAGATTCCAAGGCTGGCTGCCAAGGGAGGTATCATTAAGGTATATCCGTCCCAGTTCCTGATGTATTACAGGGTGACGGACCCAGTCCAGTATCCCTCCGGCATCCTTTCCCTTGTGCGTCAGATACAGAAGGTGTGGAGGGACTACATGAATCTGGAAACCCAGGCCGCCATCAGTGATATTGTGGATTACAGGGACATCGGACAGGCCCTTGACCAGGATATCCGGCTTCTTAAGTGGAGCGCCCTGGCAGGGGAGTACGCCATGTGCGCTGCCTGGGACTTTGAGGGATATCTGTCCGTCATGGAGGAAAAAAAGCAGGGCTGCCAGGCATTCATGACAGCCCTGTTCTCCGGGGACAAGGTGGCTTCCGCACAGGAAAAAGACAGGCTTTTATCCACAATCAATACCATGGACATGCAGTCAGCCACACAGGAGTGCCTCCACATCCTCTGTCAGCTGGCGGATCAGTTCCATGTATATGAAAATGAATTTTCAACCCTGCTTCCTGAACGGGTCAACTACTTTGAGAAGATAAGCCGCCTGACCCAGGTAAAGGAGCTGGAGTTGTGGATGAATAACTATTTCCGCTGGGTATCGGATTATCTGGAGAACTGCCGTGAGGACCGGCAGGAGGATGTGATACCAAGGGCCCGCCATTTTATTGCGGACAACTATGCCAGCCCGGAGATGACGCTTAAAAGCACGGCTGACTATGTGGGGCTGAATGAAAAATACTTCAGTACCAGATTCACCAAAGAGACAGGCATGACCTTCAGCACCTACCTGACCAGCGTGCGCCTGGAAAAGGCAAAGCGCCTGATGGAATCCACGGACCTTAAGATGTATGAGATCAGTGACCGGGTGGGATATCATAATGTGGAGCATTTTAACCGGATGTTCAAAAAGGCGTATGGAATCAGCCCCCGGGATTATAAACGGGGCAGGACCTGACGAAACATCAAGAAATCAAACCATTTTTCATGGATAACAGCCTCTTAAACTGGTAAAATGTGGACAGAATCAAAGGAAAACAGGAAAGGGAGGTTTTATTATGAGAAAGAGATTACTGGCGTTTACCATGTGTGCGGCACTGGCAGCAGGTTCCCTGTACGGGTGTGCCCCAGAGGATGGGGCAGGTACGGCACAGACAACCAAGGCAGGAACACAGGCCCAGCCATCCGATGGGACCCAGGCAGAGGCAGGCGCCACGGAGGCAGCCAAGGCAGAGGTGAATGAGGAACTGAGCGGCGACCTGGTTTTTGCTATCTGGGATAATAACCTGATGGATTACATTGACGCCAATGACATGGAGGCCAGGTTCCAGGAAAGCTACCCTAATGCCAGCATTGAGGTGGAGAAGATTAAGGATGACTCTGAATACTGGAATGCCATGAAGATGCGCGCAAGCGCTAATCAGCTGCCGGATGTGATGTTTAATAAGGCATTTACCCTGTCCCGCTTTAAGGATTACCTGACAGACCTTTCTGATCTGGAAGCAACGAAGAATAATGAACTGGCGGCAGGATATGCCCTGGATGGAAAAGTCCTTGGCGTGCCCATGACAGCTGGTTATGAATATGTATACTACTGGAAGGATATGTTTGAGGAAGCCGGCGTCAAGGTGCCTACTACCTGGGAACAGTTAAAGGAGGTTTCAAAGACGCTTCAGGACTACTACGGCAAGGACAACCCGGACTTCATGGCCATTGCCCTGGGCGCAAAGGAAGAGTGGCCGGATTATCCGTTCATGGAATTCATGCCTGCCCTGGAAAACGGCAATGGGCAGAACTGGAATGACATGGCGGGGACAGACGCGCCATTTGCGGACGGCACTGATATTTCCAAGGCATACCACAAGGTAAATGACCTGTTTACCTCCGGCGTGTTCGGAAAAGACCCGCTGGGGCTTGGCAGCGACCAGGCCACCTCCCTGTTCGCACAGAAACAGGCTGCCATCACCGCGTTAGGAGACTGGGGCCTTCAGAATATCCAGAACGGTACGGATGATTACTCACAGCTTGGGACCTTCTACCTTCCTGTAAGGGATTCGGAGAGCGACCCCTTCCGGGTAATCGTACAGGGCGATTCCTTCATGGGCGTTACCACCCACAGCAAGAATCCTGAACTGGCCAAGGCGTTCGTGGAATGGTTTTACAGTGACGCATGGTATCCAGGCTACATAAATTATGTGACAAGCGCTTCATCCATGACCAATTTCCCCAAGGAAAAAGACCCAATCCTGGCAGAGGCGGACAATGCGCAGCCGGATATGGAGCTGGTCATGTATGATGGCGGAGGAGATGATTTCCAGGCCATCCAGAATGAGACTGCCTTTGATTATAAGAAGCTGGGGGCAGAGATGTTTACCAAGGGATTTGACCTTGATGCAAGGCTGGATGAACTCAATACCAAGTGGGCGGCTGCAAGGCAGAAGCTGGGAATCCAGTAAGGGCAGGGATTTTCAGATATAGCTTAGCCGGGCAGGCAGGCCCTGCTACATGACAGTAACGGATGCAGCAAAAGGAACAGGAACCGAACCCTGAATCATTTTTGCTGTATCCTTTTTTATGGAGATCCATCCACTATGTGCTCATGACAAGGAGGAAAATACAATGAGTTCCCTTGAAAGGAAAAAGAGGAATTTTATCATACTGTCCCTAATCATCCCCACCCTGCTGCTGATCTGTTTCGTGGTGCTCCCGGCCTTTGATTTAATGCGGATGAGCTTTACCGACTGGGACGGAATGTCGCCTTCCAGTAAATTCATCTGGCTGGATAACTATATATCCATGTTCAGGAATGCGGACCTGTGGCAGTCCCTTAAAAACAATGCGGTTTATTTCGTGGTCCACCTGTGCATGATTCCTGTGGAGCTGGCCTTTGCGGTGCTGCTCACCTCCAGGCTCAGGGCCGCCAAGTTTTATAAGACCCTGGTGTTCATGCCTTATATCATCAACGGCGTTGCGATTTCTTACGCCTTTTCCTATTTCTTTTCACCGGTTAACGGTGCGTTTGATGCGATTTTAAAAGCGCTGCACATGGGGATGCTGTCCCAGAACTGGCTGTCCGACCCCAAAATCGTAAACTTCGTGCTGGCCTTTGTGTCCCTGTGGAGGTTCTCCGGTTACCATGTCATCCTGTTCATGGCCGCCCTTCAGTCCCTGCCCCAGGATGTGCAGGAGGCGGCAAGGGTGGACGGGGCCAATGCATGGCAGATGTTTAAGTTCATCCAGATCCCGGCCATCATGCTGATGGTTGATTTTGTACTGTTTGACAACATCAGGGGTGCGCTCCAGGTGTTCGACATCCCGTTTGTCATGACCTCGGGCGGGCCTGGCTACGCGTCCTCCACCTTTACCCTGTATACCATTGAGACGGCATTTACCTACAGTAATTTTGGCCTTGCATCAACCATGGCAGTGGCCATCATGGTCATGATCGTGGTGATTTACCTGATTCAGAACAAGATCATCCATGGCATTGTATTGAAAGGAGATAAGTGATTATGGTAAAACGTACAACAACCCAGATCCTGAAGCAGCTTATCTGCCTGGCCATGGTGGCCATTGTGCTGGCACCCATCATACTGGTGTTATTTGCCTCCTTTAAGACCAAGGCCGACATGGTAAGGATATCCCCGCTGCTCCTGCCGCCAAAGAGCCGGTTCACACTGGATAATTTCCAGAAGGTGCTGGGCAACAAATACCTTCTGGTGGGATTTAAGAACACAGGCATCATACTGGCGGTTAGTATTTTCTTCAATGTGATGTTCGGCACCATCACGGCTTTCATCATTGAACGGTTTAATTTCCGGTTTAAGGGATTCATCGTGGGACTGTTCTTTGTAGGGATGCTGATTCCCAGCTTTGTCACTGAGATTGCACGTTTTAAGGTCATACAGGGGCTCCATCTTTACAATACCCTGGGCGCCCCGATTGTGATTTATGTGGCATCCGACCTGATGCAGCTGTACATATACAGGCAGTTCATATCCACCCTGCCCGTGTCCCTGGATGAAAGCGCACTGTTGGACGGCTGCGGGTACTTTGGCCTGTTTACCAGGATCATATTCCCGCTTCTGGCGCCGGCCACGGCCACGGTGGTAATCATCAAGGCTATTAACATCATCAATGACATGTACATCCCATACCTGTATATGCCTAAGAACAAGCTACGCACCCTGACCACCTTCCTGATGGATTATGCCAATGCCCAGAGGGGGTCCTGGCAGCAGCTGGCGGCCGGGATCATCATTGTCATGCTGCCAACCATATGCATATACTTATTTTTCCAAAGATATATCCTTGCAGGCATTGCGGCCGGGGCGGTTAAGGAGTAAAATTGCATGAAAGAATGGCGCGCAGTGCATGTGGCAGACATTTCTTATTACATGACGGACAGGGAGGAAAGGGCCTATGTGTCAGGATGGGACAAGAAAGAGGATGGAAGAGGGAAAGCTGTATTATCCGGGAGATACGCAGATCCTGAAAGAGCAGGAACAGTATATGGAACTGCTCTATGATTACAATGCCACCAGACCGGGTGAGGGGGAAAAGCGCAGGATCCTCCTGGAGAAAATGCTGGGTTCTGTGGGGCAGGACTGTTACATTGAACCGCCCCTGCACTGTAACTGGGGAGGAAAGCATGTGTTCATGGGGGATTTTGTCTATGCGAATTTTAACCTGACCCTGGTGGATGACGCTGAAATCCACATCGGGCCGCACTGCATGTTCGGACCGAATGTGACAATTGCCACGGCCGGACATCCTGTGGAGCCGGGTCTTCGCAGGCAGGCAATCCAGTATAACATTCCGGTGCGTATCGGGGAGAACGTGTGGGTCGGGGCAGGGGCAGTCATCCTGCCAGGAGTGACCATTGGGGACAATTCAGTCATCGGAGCGGGAAGCGTTGTAACCAGGGACATCCCGGCCAATGTGGTGGCTGTGGGGAACCCCTGCCGGGTCCTCAGGGAAATCGGGGAGCGGGACAGGAAGTTTTATTATAAAGAGCGGGAGATTGATATCTGATTGGAACCAGGAGGATTTGGAATGAAACATAGAAAAGCAGATATTGGATGGCTGGAGGATCCCCAGGTATTCCAGGTGAACCGGCTGGATGCACATTCAGACCATGGATTCTACGAAACAGAGGCACAGGCGGAGGCTGGGGAAAGCCCGCTCATCCAGAGCCTGGACGGGGAATGGGGATTTGCCTGGAGCAGGCGGCCGGATGACCGGCCCGCCGGATTTTTTGAGGAAGGGTTTGATGACAGCGGCTGGGATACCATAGAGGTACCGGGGCACATGGAACTGCAGGGCTATGACAGGATTCACTACATCAATACCATGTATCCATGGGAAGGCCATGTAGAGATGCGCCCGCCCCATATTGACTGGGACCATGACCCGGTGGGAAGCTATGTGAAGGATTTTGACCTGGAGGAGGGATTAAGGGGAAAGCGTGTGTGCATCTCCTTCCAGGGCGTGGAACAGGCGTTTTATGTATGGCTGAACGGACAGTTTGTGGGCTATGGGGAAGACTCGTTCACGCCTTCGGATTTTGACCTGACCCCGATGATACGGGAGACAGGGAACCGCCTCTGTGTGGAGGTGTATAAGCGCAGCTCGGCGGCCTGGCTGGAGGACCAGGATTTCTTCCGGTTCTCCGGCATTTTCCGGAGTGTGTACCTGTATGCAAAACCCATGTTCCATGTGGAGGATGTATGGGTACGGGCAGGTCTTAAGGAGGATTACAGGACCGGTACATTTGCCCTGGGCATCAGGGTCTCTTCTGCTGAAGATGGCGGAGGGGGACAGGAAACCAGATGGATTGACAGCCTGGACGGCAGCGGTGTCACGGCGGAGTGGAGGCTGTGCGGGCAGGATGGAACTGTGGCCGCGGCAGGAAGGACTGGCGGGGATGATGCAGGTCCGGACAGTATGAAGGATGGCAGGTATCTGATGCTGGCGGAGGAGGAAATCCCCGGCGTCCGGACATGGTCATCCAAAGACCCATATATGTACCAGCTGTATATAAGCCTTAAGTGGGATAGTGGGGAGGTTATCGAGGTGGTCCCTCTGAAAACCGGGTTCCGCCGTTTTGAAATCAAGGATAAAATCATGCTCATCAACGGTGAACGCATCATGATTAATGGCGTGAACCGCCATGAGTGGAACCCCAGAAGGGGACGTGCCGTCACACAGGAGGATATGCGCCGTGATATCGAAATCCTGAAGCGCAACAACATCAATGCGGTTCGCACCTGCCACTACCCCAACCAAAGCCTTTGGTACAGTCTCTGCGATGAAAACGGCATCTATGTCATGGATGAGGCAAACCTGGAAAGCCACGGTTCCTGGCAGAAAATGGGAAAATGTGAACCCTCCTGGAATGTTCCGGGCAGCCTGCCGGAGTGGGAGGCCTGTGTGGTGGACCGGGCAGCGTCCATGCTGGAGCGGGACAAGAACCATCCCAGCATCCTGTGGTGGTCCTGCGGAAATGAATCCTATGCAGGAACCTGTATCCTGGCCATGAGCCGGTATTTCCACGAAAAGGACCCGTCCAGGGTGGTTCATTATGAAGGGGTGTACTGGAACCGGAAGTTTAATGAAATCAGCGATGTGGAGAGCCGTATGTATGCGTCTCCCAAAGAGGTACGGGCATACCTGGAGGACAATCCCCAGAAACCGTATCTTTTGTGCGAGTACATGCACGACATGGGCAATTCCATTGGCGGCATGGAGAGCTATATCCGGCTGGCGGATGAATTCCCCATGTATCAGGGCGGGTTCATCTGGGATTATATTGACCAGGCCATCTACAGGAAGGATGTGGATGGAACGGAAGTCCTGGGATATGGCGGGGACTTTGGGGACAGACCCACGGATTACGCCTTCAGCGGAAACGGGATTGTTTTTGCGGACAGAAGGGAAAAGCCTGCCATGCAGGAGGTACGCTACTGGTACAGCACAAAAGAAGAGCGGGAACGGTTTGACCGGGAGGGCCGGGACGCAGAGGCGGGGGATGGCGGAAGGCCGGGTGGCAGTACAGAGCCAGGTGTTGAAGGAAGGCCGGGGAGCAGTACAGAGGCAGGAGTTGGTGGAAGGCCGGAAGGCAATATAGAGCCAGGTGTTGAAGGAAGGCCGGTAATAGTTGCAGGGGAAGGAACCGGTGAGGTGACGAAAAGTAGCATAGGGACAGGGCATAAGCGTCTTACCGTCATTCACGGGGATGTTACACTGGGAGTAAAGGGTGACGGGTTTCATGTGATTTTCTCCTACTCGGAGCATGGCATGGTGTCACTGGTGTATGATGGCCTGGAGTGGGTTTACCGTCCTGCAATGCCTGCCTTCTGGAGGGCATCCACGGAGAATGACAAGGGGAATGGGTTTGCTGTCAGGAGCGCTGTCTGGTGCGGCGCTGACCAGTTTATCAGATGCACGGGATGGCATGTCCAGGAAAGCCCTGACCAGGTGCGTATTACCTATGAGTACGCTGCCAGCACGGTACCGGCGGCCCAGGTGAGCGTCAGCTATACCGTTGACGCTGCCGGGACAATCCGGGTGCACTGCCATTATCACGGGCAGGATGGACTGCCCCAGCTGCCGTTATTCGGCCTGCGCTTTTCCGTACCCTTTGTGGCGGGGAACGTACAGTGGAAAGGGCGCCGGGGAGAGACTTACCCTGACAGGAAAAAGGGCGGTGCATGGGGGATATGGGAAAGCCAGGTTGAAAAACCGGATTATCTGGTGCCGCAGGAATATGGCTGCCATGTGGATACACAGTGGCTGCGGCTTCAAGAGCCTGAGGACGGCCTTAAACGCTGTCTTGAGATAGCCATGGAAGAAAAGCCCTTTCATTTTTCCGCAATCCCATATACTCCCCATGAACTGGAAAATGCCCTTCACAGGGAAGAACTTCCGGTACCGCGCAGGACCGTGGTATCGGTGCTGGGCGCCATGCGGGGCGTAGGAGGGATTGACAGCTGGGGGTCGGATGTGGAGGAGGAATACCACGTTCCGTCGGATGAGGATATCGAATTTGGGTTCGTGATACGGGGGACGGTATCAGGGATTGTTTAAGCTTTCAGTCCCATCTAAGTACGTCCCTGGTAATAAAGATTTTATGGTATTTACGGATGCAGGCAATCCTGGTACGGATAGTACTCCGCCCAGGATTGCCTTTTTTGAAATCATCATGTTTTTTGTAGATGGACGTTGATTGAGCTGGCCGGAATCTATCTGTGGGAGAAGGTATGCCGGGAAGTGAAGGGGCATGGACACCCCGGCAAGGGGTACCTCTGGCATTCATTAGATTAACCGTGACATCTCCAGGGGAGATATTATTCCCTGTTTCACCATCCTGACCATTAGACTATAGTTAATTATGCAGCTGTCTGTAAATCCCGTCTTCATCCATATCAGGATGCTCTTTAACCGCATTATAAATCCGGCTGATTACGGTTAGGTCCTCTTCAAGGACCTCGGCTGTTTCTTCTGGGGATAATCCCTTTTTAGTTTTTTTCATGACCTGGGAAATCAGCTTAATCATTTCCCCCTTTTTTAGTCCATCTTCCATAAGCATCTGTCCAAGCAGTGTCATACCCATCATCTCCTTTACCTTTGCTAAATCTGTTTTATTCAGGAACTTAATTGCCAATGCGTAGAGCACGGCTTCCATATGCCGGATATCATCTTTATCCGCATCAACCTGTGCCATGCGCAGGATATCCATTCCCCGGCAGATGCGTCCGCATATATCCATGTTGCCGGACATAAGCGGCGCCAGCAGCAGGGGAAATAGGTCGCTTCTGGTGAGGCGTCCTCCCTGCCCCATCTTCATTTCCAGGTCATTGAATACACGGTCTGCATCATCATCCTTAATCCGGACTAATTCTATCCGGTATACGTTAATCCCACAATTTAAGCTTGTTTTAGGATTCCTGACATCGGCGCTGCAAAGGACAGTGGTGATGACCTGGTGACCGGATGTCAGGCTTAAGAATGCCTCGTATTCCCGGAAACGTCTTAAATCCTTTTCAGTAATCGGGTCGCTTTCAAATTCCAAATGCCGTAATACCCCATCCTCCATGATGAAATTAAAATCCTCCTCCATCCTGCGCACATCCAGGTGGACCTGTTCCGTGGGGGCGATTGCAGTCATGCGGCCTTTAACCCCAAGGTAGGGGAGCAGTTCCTGTCCAAAGAACATGGCTGCTGTTTTCAGGACCTTGTCCTCAATCTGGCTAGGGGCGTCTAAGACATCCCGGGGTTTGTAAGATACGTTGCTTTGTTCCATACAGCCTCCTTTACCGGTAGGCCATAGGTAAGCTACTCCTATTATAACTTCTTTTGAAATGCCGGACAATACCCTTATTCAATAAGGGCAGCTTCATACCGTTGATAATTAAGATGGATATTGAATGTTTTGCTTTTTGGGAAAATATAGTTGGAAATAACTTGAAACTTACTATCAGAATGATTGGATCATAATGAGATATGTGTAATTGGAATAGCCTCCTGATAAGCCTGCTGATGTCCGGATGAATAGAGTATAGCGCCATTAAGATGCCAAAACAAGATACTTTTGAAATATAAATTAAAAACCTATAAATTAAAAACCAAAAAAATTCCTCTAAAAAAAATTCCTTTAAATCATTTCCTTCCACCCAATGAACTTTTACCTTGCCGTAGGTCATGTTTGAGAATCCATTTCCAATATCCAATCCTAATATCCAATCCCAGAACCTATCCCCACTATCCAATCTAAGAATCCACCAAAGGCACCCTATTAGGGCAAAGCAGGCAACACAGCTTAAAGCAATCTTCAAACATGCATTAAATCTTCAAACATGCAAAAAAGGATAGATACATTGTAAAAATGCACAAAATCCCCCTCCGGTTTTCGTGAGGTTTTAACGAAATGGAATGGATGATGAAAATAATGATTTACAAAATACAGTATTGGTGATACATTTTAAATAACTTGTAAAACAAGTTTATACACATATACAAAAAGTATTATAACAAGTATAAAAACGGAGGGGAAGTAAATGAAGAAAACAATGAAAACAATGAAAAAATTAGCAGCATTCATGGCAGCAGCCAGTGTGGCGGGCACCGCAATCATGGGATGCGGTTCTGCATCCGCAGGCAGCGCAGGACAGAAGGCAGGACAGTCAGGACAGGAATCAGGAACTGCAGGAGAGGCGGCAGGGGAAACAGCAGAAGGCGCGGTCCATGTGGGAATCATTTTCACGGAAGCAGGGCTTGGGGGGAATTCCTTCAACGACCTGGCCCTGGAAGGCGTGAAGAAGGCGGCCCAGGATTTTGGGATTACATATGATGAGGTGGAGCCAAAGTCAGTGTCGGATGAGGAAATCATCCAGGACGAGATGGCATCCTCCGGTGACTATGATTTAATCATCTGTGTTGGCGCGGAACAGGTGGACGCCCTTACCAATGTGGCAGCCACTTACCCGGAACAGCGTTTTGCGCTTCTGGACGCTGATTCCGACCTGTCCAATGTGGCGTCCTATTCCTGTAAGGAGCAGGAGGGCGCGTTCCTGGCAGGCGCCCTGGCAGCCTTGGCCAAGCAGGAAGCCATTGACAGTAAGCTGGGGGACGGCAGGACCATCGGTTTCATCGGCGGCGTGGACAATCCCCTTATCAACCGGTTTGCAGCAGGCTATCAGGCCGGAGCCAGGTACATAGAGCCGGATATGAATGTGCTGATTGACTATGCAGGCGGTTTTAATGATCCCACCACGGCCAAGACCATTGCCAATACCTTTGTGGAAAAAGGCGCTGATGTGATTTTCCACGCCGCAGGGGCCTCCGGCATGGGCATGTTCCAGGCAGCAGAGGAAAAGGGCTTTGTGGCCATTGGCGTGAACCTGAACCAGAACAGCATTGCACCGGACTATATCATGGCAAGCATGCTTAAAAAGCTGGATTCCTGCGCATACCATGCCATTGCCAGTGTTGTGGAGGGAACCTATACAGGGGAGAACCAGATGTTAGGCTTAAGTGACGGCGGAGTGGACGTGACCGTGGAAAACAGCAATATCAAGGTTACGGATGATATGCTGGCACAGCTGGAGGAACTGAAACAGAAAGTAATTGCAGGGGAGATAGAGATACCATCTGAACTGAACTAGGAGACAGGAGGCAGGTATGGACGCAATCAAAATGGTTGGCATTGTAAAATGTTTCGGGCCGGTACGCGCCAACGACGGCATTGACTTTACTGTTAAACACCAGGAGATCCACTGTCTCCTGGGAGAGAACGGAACCGGTAAAAGCACCCTGATGAATATCCTTTTCGGGCTGTATCATCCGGACGCAGGAGAAATCCATATTAATGGAAAAAGGGCATCCATTGCCAATCCCAATGATGCCTATGGACTGGGAATCGGCATGGTGCACCAGCATTTCATGCTGGTAAACCAGCTGACGGTCCTGGAGAACATTATCCTGGGCAAGGAATCCGGAGGTTTCTTACTGGACAGGAAAGAGAGCCGCAGACGGGTGGAGGAACTGGTGGAGCGGTTCGGCTTCCGGATTGATCTGGATGAGAAAGTGGTGAATCTCTCCGTGGGCATGAAGCAGAGGGTGGAGATACTGAAAACCCTGTACAGGGGAGCGGATATCATTATCCTGGACGAACCCACCGCCGTGCTGACACCCCAGGAGGTAGATGAATTATTTAAAATCCTGCGTCAGCTCAAGGAGAACGGCAAGACCATCGTATTCATCACCCACAAGCTTAACGAGACCATGTCCCTGTCCGACCGGATAACCGTTATCCGCAAAGGTAAAGTGGTATTCTGCTGTGACACCGCAGACACCAACGAGAAGGAACTGGCCACACAGATGGTGGGCAGGCAGGTGGAATCCGTGGTGGCGGGAAGAGGAAAGGCCGGCCCCGTGGTCCTGGAAATCAGGGATGTCCGTCTTCATGAACGGGCCGGGAACACAGTGAGCCTGACCGTGCATGCAGGGGAGATACTTGGCATTGCGGGCGTGGACGGCAACGGACAGCAGGAACTGGAGGAAATGATAGTGGGTAACCGCAAGGTGACAGAGGGAAGCATCCTTTTGAACGGGACCCCCATCCATACCATGCCTGTAAAGGACAGGAAGGCCATGGGCCTTGGCTATATACCGTCCGACCGACACAAGAATGCCATGATTTCCAGCTTTTCCATCACTGAGAATTTCCTTCTGGGTTACCAGAAAAATCCTCAGTACTGCAAAAAGGGCTTTATTGACTATGATAAGCTGAAACAGGACGCCGGGAAGCAGGTGGAGGCATTTGAGATAAAAATCGCTGGTGTGGACCAGGAAATCGGCCAGCTGTCAGGGGGGAACCAGCAGAAGGTAATCCTCGGCAGGGAAATCAGCCATGACCCAGGTCTGGTACTGGTGGCCCAGCCCGTGCGGGGACTGGACATCGGAGCCATTGAAAAGGTACATAAGACCCTGCTTGAGCTAAAGGACCAGGGCAAGGCCATCCTTCTGATATCGGCGGAACTGTCGGAAATCATGAACCTCAGCGACCGCATCGCCGTGTTTTACGAAGGGGAGGCCAGCGCCCAGTTTACCAATGGGGAATATACAAAGGAAGAAATCGGCCTGTTCATGGCAGGAAAGAAGCAGGAGGTAAATGCTCATGAAGTGGATATGTAACAAGAAGACCGCAGAGATAGGCAAATCCCTGGCAGCCATTGGGCTGGCGCTTTTAATCGGAGCCCTGTTCATCCTTCTGGCAGGGGAGTCACCCATCAGGGCCTATGCCTCCCTGATACAGGGCGCGCTGGGAACGCCCCAGTCCATTGCCAACACAATCAGTAAAAGCATTCCCCTGGCATTTACCGGCCTGGCAGTGGCCATGGGCTCCCGGTGCGGCATGTTAAACATAGGAGCAGAGGGACAGCTTCACGCCGGGGCCATGGCAAGTGTCATAACGGCCCTGACCCTTAACTTCCTTCCTGCCCCCATACTGCTGGTTGTCAGCATCCTGGCAGGAATCCTTGCGGGGATGGCGGTGGGAAGCGTGCCAGGCATTTTCAAGGCCAGGTTCAGTACCAACGAGGTAATCGTGGCCATCATGCTCAACTATATCTGTACCCTGTTCACATCCTACCTGGTCAATGGTCCCTTTAAGACAGAAGGTTCCACGGCCCAGACAGAACTGATTGCAGAGGGAATCTGGTTTGGCAAGCTGCTTCCAAGGACCCAGCTGACATATGCCCTGTTCCTGTTAATCTTCATCGCTGTGGCCATGTACATTTTCCTGTGGAAGACATCGGTGGGATACCAGCTCCGCGCCGTGGGGGCCAATCCATCTGCTGCAGGGACAGCGGGCATCCGGGTGAACCTGTTCCTTATCATGTCCATGACACTCAGCGGCGGCATTGCGGCCATGGCCGGAATTACAGAAGTATTTGGAAAATATCACAGGTTCATAGAAGGCTTCTCCCCCTCCTTCGGGTTCACGGGAATCGCGGTGGCCATACTTGGCAGGAACCACCCCGCAGGAGTGCTTCTCACGGCCCTGCTCTTTGGAATCATGGACATGGGCTCCCTGCGCATGAGCAGGGAAACCATGGTCAGCACCAACATGGTGATTGTCATACAGAGCCTGGTAATCCTGTTAGTAGCGGCCCCGGAACTGATTAAATGGGGCAGAAAGAGAGGATGACATATGGAAATGATTAATAATTTTATCGGCCTGACCCTGCAGCTGTCCGTCCCCATTGTCCTGGGCGCCCTCTGCGGCACCATTGCGGAGCGCGGGGGAATCATACTGCTGGGTGTGGAAGGAATCATGCTGGTAGGCGCATTCGCAGGGGTCCTGGGTTCCTATGTCACCGGCTCGGCCCTGGCAGGCGTGGCGCTGTCCCTGGTCCTTGGGGGCCTGATTGGATGGTTTTACGCCCTGTTCTGCCTGAAATGGAAAGCACACCAGTCCGTGGTTGGCGTGGGCATCAACCTGTTTGCCAGCGGTATCACGGCAGTGATGTTAAAAGCGGTCTGGCAGACAGAGGGCATGTCTGAATCCGTGGCATCCATCCCCAACCTGACCATACCGGGACTGTCCCGGATTCCCATCATAGGCGCCCTGTTTAAGGAACAGTCCCCCTACCTCTACGCCATGTTCCTGATTGTGGCAGGGGTCTGGGTGGTATTCTATAAGACAAAATTCGGCCTCAGGTACAGGGCCATGGGCGACCAGCCCTATGCGGTCCAGACAGCCGGGGTGCCGGTAAACCGCTACCGCTACACGGCCATGATACTGGCCGGCAGTATCGCTGGCCTGGCCGGTTCCTATCTGTCCATATCCCAGAACAACCTGTTCGTGGTGGACATGACGGCGGGAAGGGGCTTCATGGGCCTGGCCGCCAATATCTTCGGCGGATGGCAGCCCCTTGGCTCCATGGGCGCGGGCATGATATTTGCCATTGCCCAGGCAGCCAGGTTCTATCTCACGGATTTATCCATTCCGTCCCAGTTCGTGCAGATGCTGCCCTATGCAGTGACCCTGATTGTGCTGCTGTTTGTGGGAAAACGGGTAAAAGGTCCGGAAGCACTTGGCAAACTGGTGGATTAGTTCTATACTAGTATACAGGAAGCGCGGCATTGTTGAACAAGATATATGCTGTGCCGGACATGTATAAGAACTGACGCCAAGGCGCACGAAAGGAGCACGGGACCTGTGAAGGATACTGTTATTAATGAAAAGAATGTAAAGATACCGCTGTATGTGGCTGCATATGAGACCATCAGCCAATGGCTGAAGGATGGGAAATACAAAGCTGGGGACAAGCTGCCGGGAGAGAACATCCTGGCGGAACAGCTGCAGGTCAGCAGGGGTACGTTACGTCAGGCCATGCTGCTCCTGCAGGAAGACGGTTTAATCATCAACCACCAGGGAAAGGGCAATATCGTCCTTTCCAACCAGGATATGAGTAAAAGCGGGCTGGAGCGGATTGGGAATCCCATCGTGGATTTCTGCAGTGAGCCGGTGGACCGGGTGGTGACCACCATCGGCTTCCAGCCAGCCACACAAAAGCACCAGCAGGTCCTTAAGCTGCGGCCCTCCAGCGTGGTGGCTGTCATTGACATCACCTACTATTCCGGGGATACGCCGGCCGGGTTTTCCATGGTGTATATGCCCCATGAGGTGTTGGACAACAGCAATGTGGATCTGGAGGACACGGATACGGTTTACCGTTATTATACGGAACTGCTGGAAACAAGCGGACTGTACAGCGATACGAAAATCCGCCTGGGACAGGCCAGGGAGCGTCTGGCCAACATATTACACATCCAGGAAGGGGAACCGCTGCTTTTGTTAGAGGAGGTGCTCTACACGGAATATGACACGCCTGTGCTGTCACAGAAGCTGTTTTTCGGGCCGGACCAGCATGAACTCAGTATCCGAAGGAAGAATGACAGGAATATAATAAAGAAATCGGAGCAGTGAGATGAAGACATTCCATAATGAAGCAAGACCAGGGCAGATAGGAAGTACTGTCCTGATGCCAGGCGACCCCCTGCGCGCAAAATATATTGCAGACACATATCTCTCAGATGTGGTGTGCTATAACCGGGTAAGGGGAATGAACGGCTATACAGGTTATTATAAAGGAAAACGGGTTTCGGTCCAGGGAAGCGGGATGGGAATCCCGTCCATGGGCATCTATGCCTATGAGCTGTACCATGAATATGACGTGGACACCATCATCCGCATCGGGACAGCCGGGGCCGTGCACAGGGACGTGGGGATAGGGGAGCTGATCCTGGCCATGGGATGCTGTACCAATTCCAATTTTGCGGGCCAGTATCATTTGCCGGGAACCTTTGCCCCAATTGCGGACTTTGGCCTGTTAGAGGCGGCGGCGGCCCAGGCCCGCAGCAGCAGCATACCCTTCCGGGTGGGCAATGTATTCAGTTCGGACGTGTTTTACGAAGACCGGAAAGGGGAAAAGGGAGAGTGGGAGAAGATGGGCATCCTTGCCCAGGAAATGGAAACCCTGTCCCTTTACTGCACGGCCGCCCGCGCCGGTAAGCGGGCCCTGGCCATGCTGACCGTGGGGAGCAGCATCCACCATGACAGGGCTTTGAGCAATGAAGAGCGGGAAAAGAACCTGGATGCAATGATCCAGTGCGCGCTGGAAATTGCCGGGTGATTGCCGGAATATAGATAAGAAAAAGACGTGGGCGGACCCATGCATTCATTCATGCATTTGTCCCCACGTCTTTTTATTTGCCGGAACATTTCCCCAGCCTCTTTTTTGTATATTTCCTGGCCTTGCATTTACAATGCCCGCACCCGGCGGCCAGACGGGTGGCCTTCTTCACTTCCTTAAAGGAACCGGCGCCGTCCGCAATCGCTTTTTTGATATCTGCCTTTGTCACTTTAAAACAAGGGCATATGTACTTATCCTTTCCCATTACAGCACCAGGGAGGGAGCGGCATAGACCCTTGCGGCCAGTTCGGAATCCAGCATATAAAGCCCCTTGGGGTCGTGGCCGAACAGGTCATAGCGTTTTAGGAGCTCACTGGCATTTTTCTCCTCCTCGCCCTGTTCTTTTACGAACCAGTCCAAAAACTGCATGGTACGGAAATCCTTAACAGAATAAGCTGCATCATAAATCACATGGATAAGCCCGGTTACATACCTTTCATGTTCTAACCCGGCCTCCAGAGGGCCTCTGAAATCCTCAAATGATTTGTCCGGCTTATCAATGGCCTCCAATGTGACACCGGCATCGTTGTTCTGCAGGTATTGGATGAACAGCATGGCATGGTCCCGTTCTTCCTGGGCCTGTACCTGATACCAGTTATGAAATCCATTCAGCTCCGCATCCTTATAATAATTTGCAAAATCCAGATACAGGTAAGCGGAGTAGAATTCTTTGTTAATCTGTGTGTTTAATAACTCAGCAACTGTTTTGTCCAGCATGTCTGTTTCCTCCTTAGGTTTCTGTTTAAACAATAAATCTGACTGCCGTGCCGTAAGCAATTACCTCTGCGGCTCCCTGCATGACAGCGGAAGACGCATAACGTATATTGACGATTGCATCGGCGCCCAGTTCCTCGGCTTCCATGACCATGCGCTTGGTAGCCAGGGCCCGCGCCTCATTCATCATTTCATTGTAGGCCTTCAGCTCGCCGCCCACAATGGTCTTGAAGCTCTGGGTAATATCCTTACCGATATTCTTGGACTGTATTGTGCTTCCCTTTACAAGGCCCAGCATCTCCAGTTCTTTTCCTGTAATATAATCAGTATTTACTAAGATCATCTTCTTCACCGCTCCTTATCTCTAATATCCTGCATACCAGGTTGTAAATGGAAACGCCGATCAATCCCATGAAGATAAGACACAGTATCAGCTTAAGCAGCAGGGGAATGGGCGCTATGGTCCAGATACAGAGGTAAAATGCAAACCACAGTACCAGCAGTACCGTTATGACGACCGGGGCAATGATTTTTTTCCAATGCATGGGCTATGCACCTCCTTTCATCTGTAAGGCGTCCAGATACAACGGTTTCATATCCATCATACTTGGTTTACCGGACTTTGGCAAGAAAAACATGGCAGTCCCCAGGACTTTTTGATGTAACTTTTTCCAGATTATAGGAAAATGCATCTGATATCACATGATGTTGGTGATATTGTTTATATTATCATAAAAAACAGATTATTTAGACAATTAAAAACAAATAAACTAATAAGAATAAAAATATTTTGAAAAAGTATTGACAAAACAGCCCTGATTGAGTATACTAAAACTAACAAAAGGAACGAAATAAAAACAAGGAGGTACAGTCCACCAGAAACAGATTTATCGTTTTCCATATGATTCCATATCATATGTGAAAACAGTGAATAACAAACCTGCCTGATGAAATGTTAAATAGGAAACCAGATACAATGGAAGTATTTATTTTCAAAAACCAAGTAGGTTATCAAGGAACGTGAACATTTGAATGATATGACGAGAAAGTATCATTTAAATGAACTTGATAATGAAAGGTGAAGATAAAACAACATATGTATATGGAACACCTGGAAAACAAAGTAAGGAGAGCAGAAGAAACAAAAAGACAGGTATCGAGGAAGAGAAATCTGAATCGATACCTGTTCTTTGTGCACACTCTAGTACTCCATCCAGCCATCATGCAGGGCCGGCAAAAGGGCCGGTGCCCATGCTTCAGCCAGGCGGTCCAGTGTGAATGCGGCGTTGGCCGGGCTGGTGGAAGGGCACCTGACTGCGTCGCGTCCGGTCTGTTCCCGGCAGTATTTCATGTACAGTCCATGGGCGGTGCCGCCGTTGGTGATGATCTGGCGGATGCGGGCGGCTTTCAGTATCCTGTTTAAGTCCATGGGAACCACGTTGCGGATGCTCTGGTCACTGGAACCCTTGATATCGCAGGACTCTATCACATCCCAAAGCGCAATGCCCCTCAAGAGCAGGATGCCCTTCCTGGATTCATAATCAGGGGGAAAGGGTTCTTTTAGCAGGCGCTCCATCAGCTTCCAGAACCGGTTCTGGGGATGGCCGTAGTAGAAGTCCCGCTGCCTAGACCTGACAGATGGGAAGCTGCCAAGGATCAGTATCCGTGAGTTCCCGTCATAGACCGGTTCCAGGGTGTGGAAGACCCGGGTATATCCGGGAAGCAGTTCTGTTCCAGCAGGTTTTTCTTCACGTGAAGGTTGGATGTTCTTTTCCGTAGACATATGGTATGCTCCTTTTAGGGTGTTTCTGGTCAGGCAGGTATCTGCATGATAGTATTGTACCACGATTCACGGAATTAGCAACTTTTGGAAACCCCTATTGACAATGGGGTGTGGATTTTACTATAATGATAGTAAGTATAAATAGGTTTGTTTAGTGCGATTGTTTTCGATGTGTTAGGTCTGCGCCCCGCGGCCAATAAGACAGTAAAGAACCCGGAACAGGACGGCGCGGTCAGCGTCTTTCTGTTCTGTTTTTATTTTCCATAAGAAAGAGAGGTAGCCATATGAACCAGGACCAGTTGAAACGTATGAGTGAAGGCAAGGGGTTTATTGCAGCATTGGACCAGAGCGGCGGGAGCACGCCGAAGGCCTTGAAGAACTATGGTATTAATGAGGACAGGTACAGCACGGATGAAGAGATGTTCAACCTGGTTCATGAGATGAGGACCAGGATTATTACCAGCCCTTCTTTTACATCACAGCATATCCTGGCGGCCATCCTGTTTGAGAATACCATGGAGCGCAGGATTGACGACAGGCTTACAGCCGATTACCTGTGGGAGGTAAAGGGAATCATCCCTATCCTGAAAGTGGATAAGGGGCTGGCAGAGGAGGAGGACGGGGTGCGTCCCATGAAGCCCATACCGGGCCTTGATGATCTTCTTGCCAGGGCAAAGGAACGCCATATTTTCGGTACAAAGATGCGTTCCGTGATTAAAAAAGCCAACCCGGAAGGAATTAAGAAGATCATCGACCAGCAGTTTGAAATTGGCCTTAAGATTGCGCAGGCGGGCCTGGTTCCCATCCTGGAGCCGGAGATTGATATCTACAGCTCGGATAAGGCTGAGTGTGAGAGAATCATGAAAGAGGAGATGAAGAAACATCTGGCGGAGCTTCCCCAGGATACCAGAATCATGTTTAAGCTGTCCATTCCGGATAAACATGGTTTCTACAGCGATATCATGGAAGACCCTCATGTCATCCGGGTGGTGGCTTTGTCCGGCGGCTATTCCAGGCAGGAGGCCAATGAGCGGTTAAGCCGCAGCCCGGGCCTGATAGCAAGCTTTTCCAGGGCCTTGTCCGAGGGCCTTAATGTGGACCAGACAGCAGGTGAGTTTGACCGCATGCTGGCCCAGTCCATTAAGGAAATCTACGAGGCTTCCATTACCTGATGGCAGGGGATGTACCGGATAGACAGAAACGGATAAACAGAACCAGATGGACGGATTCGGATAGGCAGAACCGGAAAAATAGAACCAGACAGAACAGGCGGATAATCTGGCGGAATCAGCCGTAAGCAGCATATCCGGATCATAGATGTAAATGAGCGTGGGCCCCGCTGGAAACAGCGGGGCCTGTATTTGGTCCGGATATATGTTCCTGTACCTACGAAACCCAGATTACCTGTTCATTGGTCAGTTCTGCCCTGTACCCATCATGGAAGCATACGTCATATGTAAAGCACCGGCCAAACCTTGGACCCATCTGGTAAATCAGATATGCCTCTGCTTTGTCCAGATGGAAGCTGATCCAAAATCCGGCTTCAGGATAATACATTCCGGATACCGGGCTTATCCGGTGCCTCACATCATTTCCGACCACAACAACGGGCAGGGGACCGCCTTCCTCGCCGGTCCGTGGGGAATCATCAGGCAGATGATCCAGTCTCCAGGTGCAGCATGGACTGTTTTTTAGGTAGCCTGCGATTTCGGTGGTCTGATTTTGACAATATTGGATGATGGCCGATTGGGGCATTTCCCCGTAGTACGAAGCGTCCTGGCCCCTGGCATATCCTGCAAGTTCACGGAAGATGCGGCAGCACTTATCCAGCAGGGCATACAACAGCCCGTCGGACCTTCCCATGTTAAGCGCATACATGACATCGGGCATCAGCTGGTCCTCAATACATGACAGATTCTGTTCCAATATGGGGAAGGGAGGATATCCGTAGCTGGTCAGGAGATTAAGGGCATCCTCCTTAAGGGACAGGGGATTATTGGATATGATCACGTGCTCCAGCAGTCCTGTGATTTCTTTCCCGTACGGCAGTGTGTTTTTATAGTATGGATCAAGATAATAATCGAGGCATAACAGGAGCCGTTCCTTGGCATTTACGTCATTTCCTTCCAGTACGTCCCCTATGGCGGTAACGCCGCTTTCCACAATCTTTTTTTCATCATCAGAATATGTAATGAATCCCATATACCCTCCCCTGAACGTGTTTACGTATTGTTTGAAGCAAATCCTTTTATATTCATATGTTACCACAAGAACACCTGCGTGCAAAGGCTGTCTTGTGCCATAAAATATTTCATGCTATACTGGAACATGAAAAATACAGGAAGTATCAGGATAAAATATGAAACAGGAATATTATTACCAGCATATGGATAAGGCGGAGCAGTCCGTATACCGCGCCATGCTGGATGGATTTGAGATGATATCGCCGGAATTCCCGGTGCTGCGGCTGGATGGAAGGGATTTGTCGGAGCTGTTCTTCAGGCTCCGCCTGGACCATCCGTCTGTGTTCTATGTGGAGGGGTTCCGTTACCGCTATGCGGAAAATTCGGATTATGTCCAGCTCATACCCCAGTATATGTTTGAGAAGAAAAAGATTAAGGAAATGAAACAAGCCCTGGAGGCCAGGATGAACCGTCTGATCCAGCCGGCAAGGAACCTTTCACCGGAAGGAAAGGAACAGTATATCCATGATTTCATCTGCACCAATGTCACGTATGATAAGCTGAAGAAACAGTATTCCCATGAAATCATTGGCCCGCTCCAGCAGGGAGTCGGGGTCTGCGAAGGGATTGCAAAGACGGTGAAGATACTCTGTGACCGTCTGGGGCTTGAGTGCATCATCGCCATCAGCCAGGCCAATCCTGAAAAGGGTGTGCGCTACCGCCATGCCTGGAACGTGGTAAAGCTTAAGAATACATGGTACCACCTGGATGCCACCTTTGACAATTCCCTTGGAAGGTACGGACAGAAGCGGTTTGATTATTATAATCTGGATGACAGGATGATGTTCCGGGACCATGAGCCGCTGGTTTACCAGATACCACAGTGCACGGACGGGACGCATTTTTATTATAAAGAAAACCGGCTGTCCCTCACTAAGATGGAGGACGTGGCCGGACGCATGAAGGCTGTGCTGAGGAAGAAACAGCCATATTTCGTGTTTCACTGGCGGGGAGGCGCCCTTAACCGCGCTGTCCTGGAGCAGATTGCAGGGATTGCCTCTGAGGCTGCAAAGGAGAAGGGGAAATACATCCGGCTGTCCGTGAATTATCTTCAGGCAGTGATGGAAATAGCGGTACTGGAACACCAGATACAGGATAATATATGCAGGGAAGAAGCCAATGAAGGTGAACTGGACCATGGAACGTTAACGAAAGGGGAGGGCAGTGATGGATAAAAGCTGGGGAAGCGTAATCCTGTCAGGCGGCAAGGGCCGCAGGATGGGATATGAGGATAAAAGCGGGCTGTCATATAGGGGAGAGACATTCCTGGAAGCAATCAGCCGGCAGCTTGGCATGCTCGGGGGGGCCTGTTACCTTTCCAGGGCTGCCTATAAGGCAGGGGAGGCCCATCATGGTTTTACTGTGATTGAGGACACGGTGAAGGGGAAGGATGGGGAATGGATCGGTCCCATGGGAGGAATCTGGTCCTGTTTTGAAAGGACAGGGGAAGACTGCCTGTTCTTTGTGTCCTGTGACATGCCGATGTTCCGTTCCGTGATGGCGGAGCGGCTTTTGGGATATATGAAGCCGGGGGTTGACGTGGTCCTGTGGAGGACCAGGCAGGGGCGTATCCAGCCCATGTGCGGTCTTTATTCCAGGTCCTGTGTGCCGGTCCTCAGACAGCTCATGGAACAGCAGGACTACAGGATGATGGGGTTACTGGACCATCTGGAGTGCGTGGTGGTGGAAACATCAAAGGAGCATATCCCGGACCAGTGGTTCATGAATGTGAACACGCCTGAAATATATGGAAAGCTCAAGCAGATAACGCCGTCCGTCCTGGCTGTCAGCGGAAGTAAGAATACAGGAAAGACATGGCTTCTGGAACATCTGGTGTCCATGCTTTCCCGATCAGGTGTGCGCGTGGCTGTGATTAAGCATGACGGCCATGAGTTTGAGGCAGACGTGCCGGGCACGGACAGCCACCGGATGAAAAAAGCAGGGGCTTTTGGGACCGTGGTCTATTCCGGCAGCCAGTATGCCCTGGTCAAGAGCCAGGCGGGAATGGAGGCAGGGGATTTCTTTGGATTTTTTCCTGAAGCGGATCTGATTTTATTGGAAGGGCAGAAGTATTCTTCCTACCCCAAAATCGAAGTGCTGAGACAGGAAACCTCATGCAGCCCCGTGTGCCGGCCCCAGACCGTGCTGGCCTATGTGGCGGACTGCCAGGTGGACCAGGAGGGTGCCCAGGAACCCAGGAGGGTATTCACCTTTGACCAGATGGATGAGGTGGCTGAACTGGTCATAGGGCATATGGACGGAAGCCTGTAAATGAACCCGGACAGGAAACTGTATGCATGGCTTCCTGTCCGGTTAAGGCGGCATCTTAGTTAAGGCAGTTATTGATGTAGTTATTAATGCAGCATTTTCTTAAAATTAACCTGCTGCCTGCCCCCGCCATATCCGCAGCGATTATAGAACTCATGGGCCTGGGTCCGTGCCGCGCCTGAAACCAGCCGGACACCGTGGGCACCCGATTCCCTTGCCCATGTTTCGATTCCTTCCAGCAGGGCTTTTCCAACGCCGCGCTTCCTATATGAATCCGCGACCGCGATTCCCATGATATTTTTTATCACTGCCAAGGAGCAGCCTTAATTTATCCAGTGTCATCACGTAGTCATATTCATATCCCATCCCGTCCCGGTTCAATTCATGGATGGAAGGAGCATCATCCATCCTGGCCTCTCTCATCGTAAAATCCATCATCATAAAGTCCTTCATCATTTCCCTTTCCCCGATCCATTGTTTTGAAATATATGGGATTATATGGAATTCCGTATCATTGTACGGTTCACGATACGTATAATCTGAGTATAGCAGATAAATCCATGCCCTGGCAATACCCCTCCGGGGGAGAGGGGATTTTCCATCCTTTTTCTGCTTGACGAAACGCCCATCCCTTGCTATATTAATAATAACAGCAATTGTTATATTGCTTGTAGAACAAATATAACTTTTATGTCAGCATAAAACGAAAGATGGTGGATTTATGGTGTTAAAGATTGATTTCAACAGTGATGAAGCAATCTATATACAGCTACGCAACCAGATTATCATGGGGATTGCCACGGATATGATACGGGAGGGCGATACACTTCCTTCTGTGCGCCAGATGGCTGATTATATCGGCATCAACATGCATACAGTTAATAAGGCCTATTCTGTGCTGAAGCAGGAGGGCTTTGTGAAGCTGGACCGCCGTAAGGGAGCCGTGGTGAGTTTGGATATTGATAAGATCCAGTCCATGGGCGAACTGCGCCGGAACCTGGATGTGGTGCTTGCCTGGGGTATCTGCAAGAATGTTACCAGGAATGAGGTTCACCAGGTGGTTGATGAGATTTACGATAAATACACCAGGGGGTGTATGGATACGGAAGAAGATGAGGCAGATGAAAATTAGGACGTTTTTACGCCCTGAATGACTAATGGAGGATTCGTATGTTATGTGAAAGATGCAAGATCCGGGAAGCCAATATCAAATACACAGAGATCATTAATGGGATTAAGACAGAACACAACCTCTGCTCCCACTGTGCAAGGGAGATGGATTTTGGTCAGTACGCCGCCATTCTGGACGGTGAATTTCCTCTGGGTAAACTCCTGTCCGGCCTTCTGGGACTGGAGGACGATGAGGAGGAGACGGATGTGCGCGGCAAGGTGGTGTGCCCTACCTGCGGCACCAGCTTTGACGATTTTGTGGAGAACAGCCGGTTCGGCTGTCCTGACTGCTATGGCGTGTTTGACCTGTTCATCAATGACAAGATGAAGCAGCTTCAGGGAAGCGAGAGCCATAAGGGTAAGCACCCCAAGTTCAGGAGCACGTTTGAAAAGGAACATCCCGATGTGTCCGCGGCAAAAGAAGAGGATGGCCAGGATGCGCCGGAGACCTCGGATGCCAGGCCGGTGGAGAATACCCGCCCTGCTGCCGTGAATAAGCAGATCCGGGAACTGGAGGGCAGGTTAAAGGAAGCGATTGAGCGGGAAGAATATGAACTGGCTGCACAGTGCCGGGACCAGATCCGGGAACTGAAGAAGGAGGCGTGAATCCATGAGCAGATGGTATGACAGCGTGGACAACAAAAGTTCCAACATTGTTTACAGCCGCATCCGCCTGGCGCGCAACTGGGATGAGTATACATTTCCTTCCAGGATGACCAGGGAACAGTGCGGGGAAATGCTGGAACGCATGAAGGATGGGCTTAAGGACATAGGCAGCCTGGACGGAATGGAATACCGTTACGGACAGCTGGACGAGATGCAGGATCTGGAGAAGCTGGCGCTCAGGGAGCGCAGGATACTGAACCTGTCCGCTGTGAATAAGAAGGAACCGGCCGGCCTGTTCCTGTCAGAGGACGAGGGCAGCAGCATCGTGCTGGGCGGAGATGACCATATCAGGATGCAGTTCCTGGCATCGGGCCTTAAGCTGGATGAACTGTGGCACAGGGCAGATGTGATGGATGACTATATGAATGAGCGCTTTTCCTATGCCTTTGATGAGAAGTACGGCTACCTTACTTCATTCCCAACCAATGTGGGAACCGGGCTAAGGGCATGTGTGGTGCTTCACCTCCCGACCCTGTCCCAGGTCAGGAAGTTCCAGAGCATTGTGGGCGACATGAGCCGTTTTGGGACTGCAATCCGCGGACTGTATGGGGAGGGCGGCGATAATTATGGCAGCCTCTATGAAATCTCCAACCAGAGGACCCTGGGACAGTCGGAGCGGGAGATTGTGGAGCTGGTGACCAAGGCGGCGGCCCAGCTTAACAACCAGGAGATGAGGGTGAGGAATGCCACCCTCAATACCCAGAGGCTGGAGCGGGAGGACGAGGTTTATAAGTCCTACGGCGTACTTAAGTATGCCAGGAAAATATCGGAAAAGGATGCGCGCATCTTCATTTCCCAGCTCATGGCAGGGGAGGAGGACGGCCTTATGAAGCTGGATAAAAAATGCTCCCTTTACAGCTTGATTATCGGAATCAAGCCTGCCAATTTAAATCTCTGGGCCAAACGGCCTTTGGATAAGGATGAGATGGATGCGGTAAGGGCAGCCTATGTGAGACAGAATTTACCTGAGATAGCAGATAAGTAATACTTGTAAGGAGGACACGGAATATATGATGGAACGATATACACCACAGGCCCAGGAAGCGCTGGGTCTTGCAGTGGAAGTGGCAGAGGGCCTGAACCATGGATATGTGGGAACCGAGCATCTGCTGATCGGCCTGCTGCAGGAAGGCACCGGTGTTGCGGCAAAGGTACTGGATGACAACGGGGTGGAGGAGGACCGGGTGACCCAGCTGGTAAGCCAGCTGATTGCGCCCAACCCCACCATCCAGACCACGGGGCAGACCACCTATACCCCAAGGGCGCGCCGGGTCATAGAGAACAGTTACAGGGAAGCAGTGCGCTTTAAGGCGGCGCAGATAGGAACCGAGCACATACTGATTGCCATCCTGCGGGAAGGCGACTGTGTGGCAAGCCGGCTGCTGAATACCATCGGGGTCAGCATACAGAAGCTGTACATCGACCTGCTGGCAGCCATGGGCGAGGATGCGCCTGCGGTAAAGGACGAGATTGGCGCCAAGGGCGCAAGGAAGGGCAATGCAACCCCTACCCTGGACAGCTACAGCCGCAACCTGACCCAGCTGGCGGCAGAGGGCAGGCTGGATCCTGTCATCGGCCGTGAACAGGAGATTCAGAGGGTCATCCAGATCCTGAGCCGGCGCACCAAGAATAACCCATGCCTTATCGGTGAACCAGGGGTGGGCAAAACCGCTGTTGTGGAAGGCCTGGCCCAGATGATTACGGCAGGCAATGTGCCGGATACCATTGCGGACAAGAGGGTCATGACGCTGGATCTATCCGGCATGGTGGCCGGATCCAAGTACAGGGGCGAGTTTGAGGAGCGGATAAAGAAGGTGATTTCCGAGGTCATCGAGTCAGGGGATGTGCTTTTGTTCATCGATGAAATCCACACCATCATCGGCGCAGGCGGAGCAGAGGGCGCCCTGGATGCCTCCAATATCCTGAAGCCTTCCCTGGCCAGGGGCGAGCTGCAGCTGATTGGCGCCACCACCATCAATGAGTACCGCAAGTATATTGAGAAGGATTCCGCCCTGGAGCGGCGTTTCCAGCCGGTGACGGTGGATGAACCCACGGAAGAGGAATCCGAGGCAATCCTTAAGGGCCTGCGCAGCCGCTATGAAGAACACCACAAGGTGGAAATCACGGACGACGCCCTGGCGGCGGCAGTGAAACTCAGCAGCCGCTATATCAATGACAGGTTCCTGCCGGATAAGGCCATTGACCTGATTGACGAGGCTTCATCCAGGGTAAGGCTGATGAATTATACAAAGCCTGCCAAGATTAAGGATTATGAGGCGGAGATTGACGCCCTGGAGGAGGGCAAGGAAGAGGCCATCAAGAAAGAAGCCTACGAAAAGGCGGGGGAGATTAAGAAAAAGCAGGAAAAACTCAGGGAAAAGATTGCCCAGACCATGGAAAAGTGGCAGAAGGAAAAGGAAACCAGGAAACTGGTTGTAAGTGAGAACGAGATTGCGGATGTGGTATCAGGCTGGACCAAGATTCCGGTGAGGAAGCTGGCGGAGGAGGAGTCCGAGCGCCTGATGAACCTGGAAGGCATCCTCCACGAGCGCGTGGTGGGCCAGGAAGAAGCGGTGACCGCGATTTCCAAGGCCATCCGAAGAGGACGGGTAGGACTTAAGGACCCGGGCCGCCCCATTGGCTCCTTCCTGTTCTTAGGACCAACGGGCGTGGGCAAGACAGAGCTTTCAAAGGCATTGTCCGAGGCCATGTTCGGCACCGAGAATGCACTGATACGTGTTGATATGTCGGAATATATGGAGAAGCACAGCGTGTCCAAAATGATTGGATCACCGCCAGGATATGTGGGCTACGACGAAGGCGGACAGCTCAGCGAGAAGGTCAGGCGCAACCCCTATTCAGTGATTCTTTTTGATGAGATAGAGAAGGCCCATCCGGACGTATTCAATATCCTGCTCCAGGTGCTGGACGACGGTCATATCACGGATGCCCAGGGCCGTAAGATTGACTTTAAGAATACCATCATCATCATGACAAGCAATGCGGGAGCGGAAAACATCATATCCCCCAAGCGTCTTGGATTCGGCATGACAAGCGATGCCAAGGCAGATTACAATTTCATGAAGGACCGGGTGATGGATGAGGTGAAACGCCTCTTTAAGCCGGAGTTCCTCAACAGGATTGATGAAATCATCGTGTTCCACCAGCTGACCAAGGAGCATATCCGCGGAATTGCCGACATCATGCTGAGGACCATCGGGAAGCGCAGCAAGGAACAGCTGGGGATCCAGCTGGCTGTAACGGATGGGGCCAGGGAGTACCTGATTGACAAGGGGTACGACGACAAATATGGGGCAAGGCCCTTAAGACGTACCATCCAGAACCTGGTAGAGGATAAGATGGCAGAGGAAATGCTGGACGGCAGCATCAAGGCCGGAGACACGGTGACCGTGGATTTCGACGGTGAGAAGCTGACTTTTAAAGCCAGGTCAAAAGCAGCTCCCAGACGTAAGGCAGCGGGGAGCAAGGAGGCAGGCGCCAGGACTGCGGGCAGTAAGAACGGCGCCAAGACCGGCACAAAGACTGGTACAAAGGGAGACGCCGGGTCAGGCGCCAAGACCGGTGCCAGGCCAGGTCCGGCCAAGTCCGGTTCAGGCAAGGCCTCTGCGGGGAAATCAATTTAAGAATTATTTCACTGGTCATTTGGGATGGATTGATGTATAATTTTTATGAGGAAGTTACTTAAGCACAATTAGCAGGAGGATAAGAAGATGCCGGTCATTGAAGAATTAATCTGCACGGAGCAGGATGGCACCATTAGTTTTGGCAATTACAAGTTAGGGCAGAAGGCAAAGAAGTCCGATTTTGAATATCAGGGAGACATGTATAAGGTCAAGACCTACAACGAGATTACCAAGCTGGAGCGCAATGACATGTTTGTATATGAATCTGTTCCGGGAACCGCGGCAGAGCACTTCAGGGTTACGGATGAAGGCGTGGAATTCACTGTGGAAGGCAGCAAGGATGCGCAGATTACGGTGCAGCTGGAGAACGATACGGATTACGATATTTATGTGAATGACTCAGCGGTTGGAAACATGATGACCAATATGAGCGGCAAACTCAGCGTGAGTGTTGAACTGGAGGAAGGTATTTCCGTTCAGGTGAAGGCTATCAGGCGGGTGTAAGTTGGGAAAGTAAGTCAGGAATGTAAGTTAAAGGGCCGGAAGCAATTCCGGCCTTTTTCTGTGAACCGGGGCATGTCTGGAACATGCCTCCGTGAACATGCGGACAGGAGGAAGAGATGGCAAAAGCAAAGACAACTGCATTTTTCTGTAAGGAATGCGGTTATGAATCATCAAAGTGGATGGGGCAGTGCCCGGGCTGCAGATCCTGGAATACCATGGTGGAGGAACCGCTGGCCCCGTCTTCGGGCAGTTCGGGAACAAAAGGCCGGAGCAGCCTTATAAGCCAGTCAGGAAGCGGTGCAGGTCATGTAAAGCCCGCGCTGCTGTCGGAGATTAATATTGAGGAACAGGACAGGATATCCACTGGTTTTGGGGAGCTGGACCGTGTATTGGGGGACGGGATCGTATCCGGTTCCCTGGTGCTGGTGGGAGGCGACCCCGGCATCGGCAAATCCACCCTGCTGCTTCAGGTGTGCAGGCATCTGGCCGGGGCAGGCCGTAAGGTGCTGTACATATCAGGCGAGGAATCCCTGAAGCAGATTAAGATGAGGGCCAACCGGATTGGCCCGGTGACAGGGGAGCTGCGTTTTCTGTGTGAGACCAGCTTAGACCGGATTGAGCATGCCATTGAGACGGAAATGCCTCAGATTGCCGTCATAGACTCCATCCAGACCATGTACCGGGAAGAGATATCCTCTGCACCGGGAAGCGTAAGCCAGGTAAGGGAGTCCACCGCCATACTGATGCAGATAGCCAAAAGCCGGGGCATTGCCATCTTTGTGGTGGGCCATGTGACAAAAGAAGGCGTGGTTGCAGGCCCCCGGGTATTGGAACACATGGTGGACACGGTACTGTACTTTGAAGGGGACAGGAATGCCTCCTACCGCATCCTGCGCAGCGTCAAGAACCGCTTTGGGTCCACCAATGAAATCGGTGTGTTCGAGATGCAGGAGGAGGGGCTGGCGGAGGTTGAAAACCCCTCGGAATACATGCTGGACGGGCGCCCGGAGGAAGCGTCAGGCGCAGTGGTGTCCTGCTCATTGGAGGGGACAAGGCCCATCCTTTTGGAGGTCCAGGCCCTGGTTGCCGAGACCAGCTTCGGCATGGCCCGGCGTACGGCAGCCGGAACGGACTATAACCGTGTGAACCTGCTTATGGCTGTTCTTGAAAAACGCTGCCACTATGAGATGTCCCGCCTGGATGCTTATGTGAACATTGCAGGCGGCATGAAGATGAATGAACCCGCCCTGGACCTGGCCATTGTCATGGCCCTTATCTCCAGCTACAAGGACCGGCCCGTGGACCCGCGGATGATCATATTCGGCGAGGTAGGGCTTTCAGGCGAGGTCCGGGCCGTGTCCCAGGCCGACCAGCGGGTGAATGAAGCCGCCAAACTGGGCTTTACCTCCTGCATGCTGCCAAAGGTCTGCATGGATAAGATGAAGCCGGTGGAAGGCCTGAAACTCATAGGGGTTTCCAATGTCAGGGAGGCCATTAACGTTTTGTAGGAAGGAGGATGGGCCATGGAGGCGGAAAACGGCTGTGCGGCATTTACAAAGGCTGTCCTGGATAAAGGACTGCCAGATGATTCCCAGGCCCAGGGGGTTCTTTTTGCCATGGTTCCGGAGTTGAAAGCCATGGTTGGATTTGAACAGAATAACATCCATCACGTGTATGATGTGTGGCGGCATACCATGAAGGCGCTGTCCTCTGCAGGTGATGATGCAATTGTCCGCCTGGCTGTTTTATTCCATGATATCGGGAAGCCCCAGTGCTATACGGAAGATGAACGCGGTACCGGACATTTCTATGGACACGGGGCCGTATCCGCGGGAATGACAGGCAGGATAATGGACCGTCTGGGCTTTGATCACGATACAAGGGAAAAGGTGGTGGAGCTTGTAAAATATCATGACCTGGACCTGCATGGGAAGCATAAAAGCGTGAGGACCTGGCTGAACCGGCTGGGGAAAGAACAGTTTTACCGGCTTTTAGAGGTATTCCGGTGTGATGCGGCGGGACAGAATCCTGAATATCTTGAGGCGGACAATGCAAGGACAGACCGGGTTGAAGCTGTATTAGATGAAATACTTGCAACGGAAAACTGTTTCAGGATAAAAGATCTGGCAGTCACGGGCCATGACCTGATCCGGATGGGCTGCCCACAGGGAAGGCAGGTGGGGGAAATGCTGCAGCGGCTATGGGAGGCAGTATCTTCCGGCGCCGTATCCAATGAGCCGGAATTATTGCTGGACAAGGCCAGGGAATGGTTGTGTGCATATTGCACAAAAACGGATGGAAAATATTGAGAAAAAAAGCCAATAGACTAAAAAACTTTTAGGGTATATAATTATTTTTGTATTCAATATTGGTGCTATTCACTATGTATATCCTGAGAATTGGCTCAGAGTTTCTACCAACTGCCGTAAAGAGTTGACTACATGGATGGGGTACGTTAGGACAATGCCCTGATGTAGTTGGCTCTTTTTTTGGTGCCAGAAAACGGTTGGCGGAAAGGAGTGGTGACAGAAAGCCTGTAAGGTCCAGCTACATGAATCACAGCCCTAGAAATCTGATGACATCATACAGATTAAAACAAAACATGGAGGACATAGCATTGGATCAGAAAAAAGGATTGATAGACCGCTATTTTGGAGTATCCCGGAATCACTCAACCATCCGGACGGAGGTACTCGCAGGAATCACCACATTCATAACCATTGCCTACATATTAATTTTAAACCCTCAGGTTTTATCTGACCCGTACATGATTATGGGCGATACCATAATGGCGGGCAAAATTGCAAACGGCGTATTTATCGGAACATGTATCGGGGCATTTGTGGGAACAGCCCTCTGCGCATTGTATGCCAAGGTTCCCTTTGCCCAGGCGCCGGGCATGGGCCTGAATGCATTTTTTGCCTACACGGTGGTGCTGGGGATGGGCTATACATATGGCCAGGCCCTGGTAGTCGTGTTCATATCAGGTATTTTCTTTATTGTCATCACTGCCATCGGACTCAGGGAGGCAATCATCCGGTCCATACCGGATGCGGTGAAGACAGCTATCACGCCGGGTATCGGATTGTTTATCACCATCATAGGACTTAAGAACGCAGGCATTGTCATTGCCAATCCGGCCACCCTTGTCAGTCTTGTGGACTTCTCACAGTGGAAGGCGGACGGCGCGGACATGGCCCTGATCAACGGGGCGCTGGTGGCACTGTTAGGCCTTGTCACCATGGGGATACTGCATGCAAGGAAAGTAAAAGGTTCCATCCTGCTGGGCATCGTGGCAGCCACCCTGATTGGGATTCCCCTGGGCATCACCCACATTTCCAATCTGGATATGAACATTGGGGTAAAATTCAGGGATTTTGCGGAAGTATCCTTTATGAAAATGGACTTTGCAGGGTTATTTGCAGGGGGGAACTTCATCGAGACCTTATTCACGGTCACCATGCTGGTAATCAGCTTCTCCCTGGTCAATATGTTTGATTCCATCGGCACCCTTCTTGGGGCCGCCAAACAGTCAGGCATGATTGACGAAAACGGGGAAGTCATCAACATGAAGCAGGCGCTGATGTCAGACGCGATATCCACGGCAGCAGGCGCAATGGTCGGAACCTCCACCGTCACGACCGTGGTGGAATCCAGCGCAGGAATCGCTGCAGGCGGAAGGACCGGGCTTACAAGCCTTGTCACGGCAGTCATGTTCCTGGCAGCCATTATCTTTGTTCCGGTGGTCAGCATCATCCCGGCGGCGGCAACAGCCCCGGCCCTGATCTTTGTAGGCATCCTGATGCTGGGTAATATCAGGGACGTGGACTTTGGCGACATGAGCAATGCGCTTCCGGCTTTCTGTACCATCGTGTTCATGCCCTTTACCTACTCCATTGCAAACGGGGTTGCATTCGGCCTGATCACATACTGCCTGATGAAGCTTACCACAGGCAGGAAGCAGGACGTCAAGGCGCTGACCTTGATGATTTCGGCTGTGTTTATCGTAAGATATGCATTTATGACATTGGGATAGATTGACCGGGATGGATTGACCAGGATGAATTGACCGGGATAGATTGACCGGGATGGATTGACCAGGATGAATTGACCGAGATGGATTGACCTAGATGAATTAAACAGGATGAATTAAAGGGTATAAATGAATGGGATATAGTGGTGGATATCCGGAATATGGATATTCATCACTATATTTTTATGCATTTCTGTGTTATTATGGCATATAGAAAATTCCGTACAGATACTGGACCGTGCGCCGGATTGGCAGTAACGGTTTTAAATGCAGGGGGAGTGCAGGATGACATATATATCGACTCAGGAGCTGTTAAAGGCATTTTATACGGTTAAGAAACGTCCGGGGTTGTTTCTGTATCCTTTAACCCTTTCCTCCCTTGGAAACTACATAAACGGATACCGGTTGTGCTGTACCTTAAATGCCATACATCAGGGAGAAGATGACTTCCTGGAAAAATTCCGCATCTGGCTGCTGGACTGTTATGGCATGGAGCATACGAACCGTTTTTCCTGGTGGGGGATTGTGCTGGAAAATGGATCCGGTGACGGGCCGGAAGTATTGGATGAATTCTATATGATGCTGGGCAGGTATCTGGAAGAACTGCAGATAATGGTTCCTGACGTATAAAAGAATGCGGAAAAGGAACCGGATGATTGGAGGCGATGAAATTGTCTGGACTGGGTAACGGTGCTTTTCTTATGGTGCTGATCCTGCTGTTGGCAGGAATGGCCCTGTTCCTGCGCCATGAACAGAAAGAAGCCGGGAAGAGGTTAAAGTCGAGGTGTACCGGGAAGACATCCGGCACACTGGAATATGTGGACCGCGGATGTTACTTTAACGGATTTAAACTATCCAAACACGGGTGGGGGAATTATATGTACGGCCCATCTTTTGTGATTACCAGTCATGCCGTTTATACATACAGTGTGGACGGAACCAGGTATTTAGGCATTGACGCCAGGAATCCCCTTACATTGTCCGGGGGAAGGAACCGTGGGGAAGAGGCGGAAATTTATTATAACCCCCATGATGTCACGGAATTCTATTGTCCAAGTGAAGACAGGAATATAATATATGCGGATTTAATCATGGCCGGTTTTGCGGCCGCGGTTATTGGAATCATCTATTATTTTATGTACGTTTGGAAATGATGCCTGGAAATCGTATCCGGGCATTATATCCGGGAATGACGGGCAGCGGATTAATTAAGCAGCAGGAGGTATATAGATGGAAGAACATGGGACGGTTTCCGGGTTATACCAGAAAAATCTGGAGAAGTTGGAAAAAAACAAAAGGTGGAGGAATGCAGCTTCAATTGTCTGCATCCTGCTGGGAAGCTTTATCGTGGCAGTCAATATGAATACCTTTGTGGAACAGGGAAAACTGGTGCCGGGAGGTTTCTCAGGACTTGCCAAGCTGATACAGAGGGTGGGTCTGACTTATTATGATACCAGGATTTCATTTACCCTGCTCAACGTGGTGTTCAACGCAGTGCCTGCCGTGTTCGCTTACCGCCTGGTAGGAAAGAAGTTCACCATCCTTTCCTGCGTCAGCCTGTTTACGGTATCCATCCTGGTGGATGAACTGCCTGTCATCCCGATTACAGGGGACATCCTGCTGATTTCGGTTTTCGGTGGAATCATCAATGGCCTGGGGATGAGCCTTGTCCTGAACAGCAATGCCAGCGGCGGAGGAACAGACTTCATAGCCATGTCCCTTTCCGCTAAGTATAAGGTATCCACATTTAACTACATGCTTTTGTTCAGCGCTGTCATCATCCTGATTTCGGGCGCCATATTTGGAATGGATAAAGCATTGTATTCCATTATTTTCCAGTTCTGCAACACACAGGTCATCAATACATTCTATAAGAAATATAAGAAAAAGACCCTGATGATTGTCACGGACAATCCGGCCGCTGTCTCAGCGGACCTGCTGGAACTTACTAACCACAGCAGTACCATACTGAAAGGCTTTGGCTCTTACACGGCCCATAAGAAATATCTGATATATACCGTGCTTTCGGATGGTGATGTGAGGAAAATGAAAAAACGTATCCGTGAGCAGTATCCGGATACGTTCGTGAACGTCATCAATTCCAGTGACGTGGTGGGGAATTTTTATATACAGCCGTTTGAGTAAAGGGGCTGGTAAAATAAACATGTCCGGGCATGGAATACATGTTGTTGCGCAATCAGTGTGTATAGAATGGCATTGGCGATTGTGTAACTGGTGTGTATGATAAAGACGTAAGGAGGTATGAGTTAATGAAGCAACGGGATATGATGAATAAGTTTGAAGAGGGCCGATTTTGTCTTTGAGCGTCATGGAAACAATCATGATGTATATGTACGTGGAACTGAAGGAGAAGAGGTTCCAAGGCATAAAGAGATTAATGGGAAGTTAGCAAAAGCAATCGGAGAAGATACATTAAACGGTTGCTTTTATTATGCTTATAATTAGAAAATGAGGTTAATTGCATTATACCGGCTGTCAATGAGTTTGACACAGTAAGGTAGATGTTATTGAGAGATAGATATAAGCATAACACTAAAATGTCATAAGAGAAGAAGAGGAAAAATTACAAATCTATCAGGGGAGGATATGATATGCCGAATGATATCCATACAACGTCTGCGATAAACAGGGATAGGTTATGATGTAGGCCATGGAATGAAAATCTGATGGCTTTTGAATTGTAAAAATAGTATAATAAGACAGAGTAAGGTAATTACATAGGAGGGGGATTTCTTATGAAGAGGTTAGGGTTTTATGTGGTAATGGTACTGTTGACTTTTTCTCTGCAGATGCAGGTATTTGCTGCATATCGCTGTACCAAGCCGGAAGACCAGGGCAATGAACGGGAAAGTGGAGTATGGACCCAGGACGAAAAGGGTTGGAGATTCACAGGCAGTGACGGTCAGACCTATGTAAACCATTGGTTGTTAAACGATAGAGGGTTCTGGAACTATTTTGATGAAAATGGCTATGCGGTTACCGGCATGCAGACGTTGGAAGGAAAAAGGCGTTATTTTACAAACAGAGGCGATATGCGCACCAGTTATTTTGTATATGATGGACATCTTTATTGTGCATTTAAGGATGGAGAGATACGTACGAGCCGTAATGGGGGAAATAATGTCAAGACCAGCCGTAACGGTGTACCCTATAAATTTGATGCCGATGGGCATGCCTATAACGAAGAGGGAAAATGGGATCCGGTTACGGCAAAAGAACTGGGACAATCCGCTCAGTCGTCAGATGGTGTAAAAGAAGGGTGGGCGCAGGAAGGAAAAATCTGGTGCTATTACTCCGGAGGGCAGAAACTTGTTAATTCCTGGTATCAGGACAGCGGTTTTTGGTATTATTTTGATGAAAATGGCAATATGCTTAAAAGCTGTGTCAGGGAAATCAATGGGGCAAAATATAAATTTGATGTGACAGGAGCCATGACTACGTCAGGCAGTGCAACAGATGAAAACGGAGTGCGTTACCTTGTACAGAAGGATGGTACGTTAACCCCAGTGGATGTGGAGGCAGAGAAGAGGAAAGAGCGGCTGGCAAACGATCCTGGTATTAATGAGCGCCAGCAGATGCTTAATGAGAAAACCAATCCTTATAACAATAATGACACCGTTCAGTGGTTTAATGCAACATACGCGATTCTGACAAAGAGCAATACGGGAAATATCCGTGCCGTAGGCGGTGCTACCAAAGTTGATGGCTTCTATAATGATGGGAGCAGTACGGATCAGTGGTATTCTGATAAGATTCGCCAGGGGCAGGCCGAAAGCTGGGGGGTTACGGACAGGAGTTCCGCAGACCAGGTGCTGGAGCGGCTGATTGCGAGCGGAAACGCCACCGGTTCAGCCTGGGACTACAGCCGCGCCATGTCCAATCTGGGATTTTATTATATCGCAGGATACTATACCATTGAGGAAACCTTGGATAAATCACTTGAGACCGCTAAAATCATACAGACAAAATTCACCTCCTGGGATGATTTTGTGGAAAGTTACCTGGCAGGGTACGCGTCCTGGTCAGGAACCGATGCTTCTGAGCGCAGGAATATCTATGAACAGTTGAAGACAAGCGCTTTCAATCCGTTCAGCCTGGACTGGAATATGACGTTGGAGAAGAACTGGTAGATGGTTGATTGGGAGAATGGGCCGGTTCATGGTATAATGTTTCCTGATGTACTGACCGTTTTATATTTAACTAAATAAAGCATCTCTAAAATATCACTCCATGCTATACTAAAAAGAAACGGTGGTGGTGACTATGGCAAGACTTTAAACCTATATCATTGAGCTCACGGATGAAGAAAGGGCTATGCTTCACAAAACATTCAGTAACAAGAAGACCTGTAAGACTGTCCTAAAGCGGTGCCAGATATTGCTTGTACTGAACGAAGAACATGGGACTGGGCTTACTCATGGACGGCTTGCTCACAGCCATGCTGTCTACCCCGTTACTACTACAAATATTATCCAGGCTTATGTCAGGAATCCTATAAAGGATATCCTCCGATACAACATTAGTCCGAAGTCCAGTGCTGCTCTGCGCAAGATGAGCGGGTGTACCACGCATCATAAAGTTTGCCTGTGGCCCTGCACTAAAGGGACATTCCCGTTGGACGCCCCGGTTCTTAGTGATAAAAGCCCGCATTGAACTTGATGTTCCGGTAAGAAGGAAAGCCATACGCCAAGCTGAAAAAAGAACGTCGACCCCACAATATCATGGACAGGGTGGTGGGTGGGTATTACTCTTAGAGTAAGATGTCGTTTTATAAAAAAGACTCAAAAGGAATGCATTTTGCATCTTTCCATTGAGCCTTTTTTTATGCTTGAAACACGAAAAAAAATTGGATAAAATGACGAAAAATGATTGACGAAACCGATTTCATAAGGTAATATATATACATACGAATGAAGAAAACGGTTTCATGGAGGGGGCGGATAGGAAAATTGGGAGGAAGAACGGCATAGGGAAGGCATATGATAGAAAAACATGCCAAAGAAGAGTATATGATAAAAAACACGTGAAAGAAAATCCTGAAAAAGAAACATAAACGCAAAAGAAAGAAGGTGGCAATACACATACATCCCCACGGAGTTCCATTATCCAGGGAATGCAAAAACACTACATATCATATACAATAAGTGACTGCTGACTGTATGGATCATACCAATCCCATGGAACGATTTCCACAGGTATGTCTATACCACAATTTATTGGCTGACGGATTCCAATAATCTGACGCCTATGATTACGGAGAGGGTTTTATATGAGATTTGAGGCTTTAGGCCGGCCAGGGAAAATCGGTGTTCTGGATATTAAAAACAGAATCGTCCTTCCGGCATTGAATAACAATTATACATACAATGCATTTATGACAGCAGAATCCGTTGATTTTTATGTATCAAAGGCACGGGGGGGAGCGGGGGTGATTATCATTGAAGCTACATCGGTGGATTACCCCCGCAGCAGATCCGTTCTGAATCCAGCCATTGATGATGAAAAATACATTCCGGGCTTCAGGCGGATTGCAGAGGGTTGCCATGAGTACGGGGCCAAGGTCCTGGTGCAGTTAAGTCATGTGGGGAGGCAGAGCAGAAAAAGCACTACAGGCATGGATCCGGTGGCGCCTTCCCCCATTGCCAGTAAGTCGCCTCTTTATCCAGATACGCCCAAGGTTCTGGAGATAGAGGATATCAAAGAAATTGTGGACATGTTTGCAAAGGGAGCATGCATTGCAAAGAAGGCAGGAATTGACGGCGCGGAAATCATTATGGGCCACGGATACTTGGCAAACAATTTTCTAACTCCTGTATCCAACCAGAGAACGGATGAGTACGGCGGTCTGAAGGGCGGAATTAAGTTCTGTTGTGAGATTGTCCGGGCAGTGAAGGAATCCTGCGGCCATGACTTTGCGGTAGTCTGCCGGATTAATGGGGACGATTATGTGAAGGAGGGCGGAAACAGTATCGTGGAGGCCCAGCTTTTAGCTCAGGAGCTGGAGCGGGCCGGAGCTGATGGACTGAATATATCGGCGGGCATGAGGGATTCGGAGTTGAGTTTTAACGACCATTGTTCGGGACAGCCAAGGGGCGCGTGGATTCATCTCTCTGAACGGATTAAGCGGGTGGTGAATATTCCGGTAATCGCAGTGAAGCGCTTCAGCCCTGAACTTGCGGAGGAGACCATTGCAAAGGGACAGGCGGATTTTATTGCTTTTGGAAAACAGCTTATCTGTGATCCTGATTTTGCGGGCAAGGTACTGGAGGGCCGCCTAGAGGATATTATCCCCTGTACATCCTGCTGCCAGGGCTGCTATGATGAACTGTGGATGAAGAAGCCCATCACCTGCATGGTGAATCCCAAGGTAGGAAAAAAGGTGGACTACCTGGTAGAGAGAGCGCAGAGGCAGGGAGATAAGAGAATCCTGGTGATAGGAGGAGGACCTTCCGGCTGTGAGGCAGCCCTGGAGCTGGCAAGAATGGGGCATAAGGTTACGCTGGTTGAGAAAGAGAAGGTCCTTGGAGGCAATTACTATTATTGTAAATATACCAGAGCCAAGGCAGAGTTTGAGGACGTATTCCGTTACTTTATGACCGCTCTCAGAAAGGCGGGGGCAGAGGTGAGGATAGAGACCCTGTTCAGTCCTGGACTTCTTGAAGAGTTGAAGCCCCAGGTGGTCATTGATGCCACGGGCGCGGATTTTAAACTGCCAGATATAAAAGGCGCGGACCTTCCTCTGGTCGTGAATCCGATGGAGGCATTGGACGGTTCCAGAGAGCTTGGGCAGTATGTGGTAGTGGTGGCCTGCGGATACGGATGCCCGTGGACCTGCCGCAAGGTGTCACATGAGATTCCAGGAGATGTGGTAAATATGAAAACCAGCGAGAGCCACGCCTGTTCAGCAGGCCACGCGGCAGCGGATGTGGCAGAGGAACTGGCGGCCAGAGGCAGGAAGGTTTGTATCCTAACTGCCAGGGATGCATTCGTGCCGGGTATGGGATTTACAAACAGGGGAAATATGCTGAAACGTTTCTTCCAGAAAAATGTAACCATCTCGACAGGTATAAAGGTGAAAGAAATCATGCCTGAGGGGCTTGTATGCGAAAAGGAGGGCATGGAGTTTAAGGTATGTGCCGACAATGTAGTGCTGAGCCTTGGGATGGAAAGCCGGAACTTTGTAGAGGAGCAGCTTAAGGGGTATGACTGTGAATTCTACCGCGTAGGGGACTGCGGCCGTATTGGCAATGCCATGATGGCCTTTGGCGGCGCCTATGACCTGGCAGAAAGGATATAGTTGGGAGGAATTGAAATGGAGATGTTTCGTGAGGGAATAATAAGTGAACCCGGTAAGGTTGTCCTGCGCCAGAGGGAAAAGAGAAGGCCGGGAGCCAGGGAAGCGCTGATTCGCATTAAGTCTTCGGCTGTCTGCGGAAGCGATATGCACATTTTTTCCGGCAGGCATCCTTATGTATCCCTTCCCACTACCGTAGGCCATGAGGTGGCAGGTATCGTGGAGGAGACAGGCAGCGAAGTGACCGCGGTGAAGGTGGGGGACAGGGTATGTGTGGAGCCTCTGATTACCTGCGGAACCTGTTATTACTGCCGGAGAGGGAGGTATGACTACTGTGAGAACCTGAAACTGAAATACCGCACAGGAAACAGCGGATATGCCGACTACTACTATGCGGAGGAACAGTGGATCCACCGTCTTCCGGATGAGATGTCCTTTGACGAAGGGGCGCTGATGGAACCCTTTGCCTGTACGGTCCATGCAGCTATGAAGGCGAAAATCCATCTCTGTGATTCCGTATGCGTTATGGGGGACGGGCCCATTGGCCTTATGCTGGCTCAGCTTTCACTGGCCTGCGGCGCTACCCATGTCTATGTCATGGGTCTTCAGGAGGATAACTTAACGCTTGCAAAAACCTTTGGCTGTATTCCTTTAGTCAGTGGATCTGAGGGCATAGAGGAGATTATGAGAAGGACAGAGGGCAGAGGAGTGGACGTGGCATTTGAGGCCGTGGGCATTCCGGCCACCTTTAACCAGACCATGGCTGTCACAAAAAGAGGGGGAAGAGCCATTATATTCGGTATCTTTGAGGATGAGTTTAAGACAAAGGCCCTGGTGGATGCTATGGTGAGGGAGATTGAGGTGGTGGGAACTTCCAGCTATTGCTGGGATTTTCAGCGGGGAATTGATCTGGTTTCAGCAGGAAAGGTGGATTTAAAGTCGCTCATTACTCATCGTTTTCCTCTGGCGGAGGTACAGAAGGCTATGGATTTAAAGAAAGGAGCAGGCAGGCAGCCCCTTAAGATTATATTGGAACCGTGACAGGGAGGTAGGAAAGTGAAAAAGACAGCAATTATAACAGGCGGCAGCAGGGGGATAGGATTTGGGATTGCCAAACAATTGGTGGAGGACGGATATACGGCGGCTATTCTGGACAAGAATGAGCTGAAGGATTACCATGAGAATTTTAATCAATTGACAGCAATAAACCCGGACTGTATGTATTATCAGGGAAGTATTACAGACAAGCAGGAGCGGGAAGAATTTGTCTCCCGCGTAGTTGAGCGCTACGGCAGGATTGATGTTCTGGTAAACAATGCAGGGGTAGCTCCAAAGGTGAGGATGGATATCCTTGAGATGACGGAGGAAAGCTTCGATTATGTGGTGGGGACCAATCTCCGGGGAACCATGTTCATGACCCAGCTGGTAGCCCGTCAGATGATACAGCAGCCCTGGGAGGGGGAAAAACGGGGAACCATCATCAACATCGGTTCTGCCTCTACCACCGTATCCTCCACCAACCGGGGTGAGTACTGTATGTCCAAAGCAGGTGTTTTTATGCTGACAACCCTTTTTGCCGACCGTCTGGCAGAGGAAGGGATTTTGGTTCATGAGGTACGTCCGGGCGTCATCGACACAGATATGACCAAGGTGGTTCACGAGAAATACTCTAGGATGATAGAAGAAGGCCTGTTCCCTATAAAGCGCTGGGGATATCCGGAGGACATAGGAAATGTGGTAAGCCTTATGTGCAGTGACCGCTTTGTCTATACAACCGGCAACTATGTTGATGTGGATGGGGGATTTCATATCAGAAAAATGTAAAGTACAAATAAGATGATAAAAGGAGAAGGTATATGAAAAAACTAATTACTATTTTACTGGCCGGAATGATGACCTTATCACTTGCTGCCTGCGGGGGAACAGGAGCTGGGAAACCGGCGGATACACAGCCGGGCGGAACAACAGAAGCAAAAGAGACTGCTGCGGCAGGTTCGGGAAAGGCTCAGTTTTATTCCTTTGGAGCCGGCGGCTCCGGCGGTACCTGGTATACCATGGTTGGAGGCATTATTTCTCTATTTAACGATAATATCCCCAATTCCAGCTTTTCTGTGTCTGCTACCGGAGGCTCCGGCGAGAATGCGACACGGCTGTACAGCGGAGACGATGATTTCGGCATGGTGTATGACACCCATATTTACCAGGCGTATAGCGGAACAGGAGATTTTGAGGGGAAACAGAATGATAATCTTCAGGTCCTTTGCCAAATCTATGACAGCTGCCATTATTTTGTAGTAAGGGCAGACTCCGGTATTGAGACGTTAAGCGACCTGGAGGGCAAAAAGATAGCATACGGCGCAGCCGGCTCCATGACAAATGCAAATTCCAGGATGGTATTTGACACTCTGGGAATTAATGTAAGCGGTCAGGATATGTCTTACTCTGATGCAGCCTCTGCTTTGAAGGATGGAACCATTGATTGTCTGGGACAGGGCGGCGCTCCGGCTTCGGGAATTGTGGAGTTGGCTGCAACCATACCCATTAAGATCATTCCTATCAGCGATGATGAAATCGCAAAACTCCAGGCAGTTTCACCTTTCTGTGTGTCAGGGGTTCTTCCGGCTAATACCTATGAAGGGCAGACGGAGGATGTGCCCTCATTCTATAATACGGTATTCTGGTGCGCTAATAAGAACGTGGATCCGGATGTTGTTTACAACGCGTTGGATATCGCCTTTCAGAATGTAGAGTATCTGGGAACCGTACATGTTCAGTGGAGTACCCTGTGCAATATGCCGGAGACGGTGGAGTCCCTTGGGGCTGTGTACCATCCAGGCGCCGAAAAATATTGGAGTGAGCATTCCAAATAGCGCGGAGCGTATTACCTGCTAAATTCATCAACTACAGAGAAAGTGGAGGATTGCTTTGAAACGTGAACTGTCCGGCGGTTTGGCATTGGCCGTCCGTATTATAGCAAGTGTGTTTGCTCTGATTTATCTCTATGCATCGGGATTTGGAATCCCGGTAAAGACAACAGAGCTTACCAGAGGATTATTCATACTGTTTGTGTATGTACTGGGTTTTTTGATTTATGCACCGGGGAAGAAACTCAGCAGGAGTAAAAAGGCATTGGCAGTAGACACATGCCTGGCCGCGCTCAGTTCCGCCTGCGTGCTCTACTGGATTTTCCAGTATGCAGAGTATTGCCGGAGCAGAGTCAGCAATCCAAATACCTTAGATATCGTGTTTGGCGCAGCCTTTCTTCTGCTGTCATTGGAAATCGTGCGCAGGGCCATGGGCAAGACGCTGCCCATTCTCGGAATTGTTTTTGTGCTGCTCTGCTATCTTGGACCATACCTGCCCAGCATATTGACACATAAGGGATTTAAAATCAGCAGGATCATTGAGTTTTGTTTTATGACCACAGAGGGGATTATGGGAAGCGTTACCAGCACATTTGCCACCTATGTGATGCCTTTTCTGATATTTGGGGTATTTCTTCAGATGTCGGGCGGAGGTGATTTCTTTGTGGATTTATCCAAAGCCATCTGTGGAAAATTTCCCGGAGGCGCCGCTTTGATGGCAATCTGGTGCTGCTGCCTGTTTGGAATGATTTCGGGAAGCCCGATTGCCTGCGCCATGACGGTGGGAGCTTTTGTTATTCCCATGATGACGAAGGCTGGCTACACAAAGGAGATGGCCGGTGCGATTACCGCGTCGGCATCTACAGGAGGGCAGTTTATGCCTCCTGTTATGGGGGCAGGAGCCTTTCTTCTGGCAACTCTGACGGAGACTCCATATTCGCAGATTATTGTGATGGCTACTGTTCCGGCTCTTTTATATTATCTTTCTCTGACCACTCAGGTTTATTTCAGCGCACGCAGGGATAACCTGTCAGGGGTGCCAAAGGAGGATCAGCTTCCCTTGAGCAAGGTAATGAAAGAGGGATGGTATTACCTGCTGGTTCTGGTGGCCTGTACTTACTTTATAGTGAAAGGTTACTCCATTCCTAAAATGGCATTTTGGTCTACGGTATTTTTATTCATATGCAGTATGTTCAGGAAGGAGACGCGGTTTACTCCTAAAACTTTTATTGATACCCTGGAGGAGGGCGGAAAAAGTGCGCTGGTGGTGGGGACCACGGCAGGCGTACTGGGCATCATTATGGGGTGTATCACCTTATCAGGCATGGGCGTTATCTTCTCGTCACTTATTTTGAAAATCGGAGGAGGCTACTTGTTCCTGACCATTGTACTGATTGCAGTACTGGCTATGATAGTGGGAATGGGACTGCCCACAACAGCCAGTTATATTGTTTTATCTATACTGGCCGCGCCTACACTGATAACTCTGGGAATGGATAAAGTTTATGCACATATGCTCTGTTTCTGGCTTTGCATGAGTTCCAATATTACTCCGCCTGTGTGTGTGGCAGCTTTTGCGGCCGCCAGCGTGGCAAAGGCAGAGCCTATGAAAACTGGATGGAAAGCCTGCGCTCTGGCATTGTATCTCTATCTTATGCCCTTTGCGTTCGCATATTCTCCGCAGATAACACTGCTGGGATTTCCGATAACAGTAATACTGGAAATTATATTCAGCTGGAGTATTGCAACGGTTGCGCTGGCTGCGGTTATTCAGGGATGGTACATCCGTGACCTTAAGGCATGGGAACGACTTGTCATGCTCCTGGTGATGATTACTATGGTATTCCCGCTTATATGGATTGATTTAATCGGAATTGCCGTTTTGGCTGTAATGACATTATTCCTCCACAGAAACCGGAAGAGATGTGCGGAGCAGGCGGCTTAAAGAAAGGAAACGTATTATTATGGAAAGAAAACGTATTGTAGTGAAAGCAGAGGAACTTCCCTTTACAAAAGTAGAGTGGGGACAGACAAAGGAGCTTGTAGGCAGATTTTGTGAAGCGCAGTCGGACAATGTGCTGTTTAAGATAACGGAATATCTGCCTCATTTTCAACATTCAACCCATGTCCATCCGGAGCAGGAAGAGATTATCTATGTGCTTTCCGGTAAAGCAGTTACAGAATCAGGGGACGAAAGGCTGGATCTGTATCCGGGCATGCTGTGCCATGTGCCGGCCGGTGTAGTACATGCCACATATAATCCTTATGATGAGCCCTGCCGCTGTGTGATTGTAAAATGCCCGCCGGATAAAGACAGATTCAAGAGCTAAGTACAGGCAGAGGGTGATATATAAAGAGAAACATATAAATAGATTCAATTAAAAGGAGTTACTATGAAAAAAATTATGGCAGTTCTTTTAGCATCAGCATTAACCGTATCATTGACCGCATGCGGCTCAGGCAGTTCCTCGGCGCCCGCAGAAACCACCACCACCGCAGCAGCAGAAACGAAAGCAGCCGATACAAGTGCAGCTTCCGGGACAGCGGATTCAACAGAAACCGGAGGGGCTCAGGAGAGTGCCCAGGGGCTTGTTCCCGAATACCTGGAGTTTTTCAGTGGTTCCCAGGGAGGAAGCTGGTATCAGGTAGGCGCTCAGCTGGCGGCCATTGCCCAGGAGGCTACAGGCGTTACTTCCAAGGTAGCGGCAGGGGGCGGCTCAGCCAATCCTGATACCCTTCAGAACGGTGAGGGGTATTTCGGCCTGGTTTACAGTGGAGTTGGCTATCAGGCATATAAGGGAGAGGGTGAATACACAGAGCCTCACGACAGCCTTAGGGCGGTTATCTCCATGTATTCCATGCCCTTCCTGATTGTGGCCCTTCAGAATGATGATGCTGTTAACAGCGTTTATGATCTGGCCGACAAGGATCTGTCTCTTGGAAAGGCAGGGCAGACAGGCTACACCATTGCCCAGGAGGTGCTGAAGGCCCACGGAATCGACATCGAAGGGGATACATTTACGGGGATTAACAGTCTTTTGGGAGATTCAGAGCGCATGGATATGCTGAGAGACCGTCAGCTGGACGCCATCACTGGACTTCTTCCTCTGGACAACTCCACTCTTCAGAGTATGAGCATGACCCCTGGAATCAAGCTGATCAGTATGGATGAGAATGTCATTGGGGAGATTCAGAAAAATGTTCCCGGCCTGGAGAAGATTACCATTGCACCTAAATCCTTTGACGAAAGCCAGGAGGAGGAGATTGTCACTGTTGCAGCTATCACCTCCCTGTACTGCCGTGAAGATTTGGACGAGGAGCTGGTTTACAAAATCACCAAGTCCATCTATGAAAATGCACAGTCCATGTATCAGTTCTTCGGAGAGGAGAACAGCGTGATTCTGGACAACCCTATGGCCGGTATTGATGAGGGCATGCCCCTTCATCCGGGTGCAGAGAGATTCTACCGGGAGATTGGCGTTATCAAATAAATATGAGCTTTTCATCAGCTTACCGGAGAACCATAACGGGAACAGCTTGATTTTTCGTAACTGTTCAGTATCCCCCAGTTACAATCTTTCTACGAAATGAGGTCAAGACATGAACAATTTTCAACAGAAGACAGGATTCTTTGAATATGCTTTGATGCAGAAAAGACTGTCCTACCGGTCTGTGCTGGCTATGTTTTTAAGCGCTATCTCAGTATTTATGGTGGTTTACTTTTTGGTAACTGCCTTCTGCGGTACGCCGGTGGCCATCGCACACCGTCTGCTGTTTGTGCTATTTATTATGCTGCTGGCTTTCTTCCTGCATCCCACTAAGCGAAAGGGCTGGGAGGAGCTGCTGAATTTGTGGTCTATCTATGATTTTATCTGTATTATTTTGGCAGTTGCCTGTGTTGTCTACTATATCAGTGATCTGGATAACTGGCAGCTGCGCATGTTCCGTCCAAGCAGACTGGATACTGTGTTTGGTTCTGTCTTTATCTTTCTGGTAATGGACATTACCCGCAGGGTAGTGGGGATGACAATGTTCTGCGTAGTCCTGTTCTTTGGAATCCACACCTGCTTTGCTAACTATTTTCCGGGCTTTTTAAAGACGGCTCCTACTTCATGGGTGCGGATTGTGGACATACTTGTAAGCGACCAGGGGATTTTCTCGGAACCGGTCCAGTCCATGGCGTCCTACATTATACTGTTTCTCCTCTTTGGTTCTATTCTGGAGGAGAGCGGGGCGGGAAAATATTTTATTGACATCGCCTATGCGGTTGGAGGACGCTTTACCGCAGGACCGGCCAAGACAGCCGCTATATCCAGTGCCCTCTTTGGAAGCATATCGGGAAGCTCCGTGTCCAATGTGGTGTCTACTGGCTGTTTTACCATCCCGCTTATGAAGTCTACCGGCTATACAGCGGAGGAAGCCGGGGCTACGGAGGCGGTGGCTTCCACAGGAGGGAACTATATGCCTCCTATTATGGGGGCAGTGGCTTTTGTAATGGCCCAGTATCTGAAGGTGCCTTATATACAAATCGTGAAATATGCCATCATACCGGCATTGCTCTACTACATTGCCCTTCTCACCTACATACATTTTGATGGTTTAAAGAAGGGAGTCCGACCCATGGATAAGGCTGGGCTGCCCTCGCTGAAAAAGGGGATTCTGGAGGGCGGACATCTGATTCTGGCACTGGTGTGCCTGGTCATATTCCTGATTTATGGCTATACCACCAGCATGGGCGCTTTCTGGGGTGTTGTGACGCTGTTTCTGCTTACCTTTGTGCGGAAGGATACAAGGCTGAAGCCAAGGCAGATGATCCGGTCCTTTGAGAAAACGGCCAGGACAGCTATCTCGGTAGGTATCGCATGTGCGGCCGCGGGTATTATCATAGGCTGTATGTACTCCTCAGGACTGAGTGTAAGCCTGTCCTCCATTATTATAAAAGCTGCCGATGGAAGCCTGCTGGTTACCCTGATTTATACGGCCCTGTTCTCCCTGGTCCTGGGATGCGGCATGCCGTCGGTGGGAGTTTACCTGATTTTGGTTACGACCATCATACCTGCGGTGACCCAGATGGGAGTGACTCCCATAGCAGCCCATTTCTTTGCCTTTTATTTTGCGGTTATATCCAATATCACGCCGCCTGTGTGTGTGGCGGCCTTTGCAGGAGCCGCTATTGCGGAGGCTTCGCCTATGAAAACCGGATTTAAGGCATTTGTCATCGGCATAGCCGCATATGTCATTCCGTTTCTTTTCGTGTATCACCCTGCAACCCTTGCCATAGGCACGGCGGGGGAAATTGCCGTTGCGGTTATTAATGGCGTTGTGGCTGTTATGTGCCTCGCGGTCTGCGTGGCAGGGTATATTTCTAGAAAACTGAATGTGTTTGAACGCGTGATGGCTTTTGCTGTCTGCATGCTTGTGGTGGCTCCCTTTGCAGCCTCCAATCTCATAGCATACTCTATTTTTACGGTGATAGCTGTGTTTCAGATTATAGCGTGGCTGAGGAGAAGAAAAACGGTCACTAAGTGCTCATAGCGAGGAGGAATAAAAAATGGATTATTTTACAAAACAATACATGACAGGTCCTGAAGGGGCTCATCGCCGTGCAGTTTATAAGGCAATGGGATTTACGGATGCAGACCTCGCAAAGCCCCTTATTGCAGTGGTGAACAGCTGGGGCGAGGTTTGTCCGGGACATTTCGGACTGAACATGCTGACTCAGAAGGTGAAGGAGGGGGTCTGGCAGGCAGGAGCTACCCCTGTGGAGTTCTGTACCATATCCCAGTGCGGCACCCTGACTCTGGGACTGGACGGCATCCGCTATGATCTGGCTACCAGAGAGATGGTTGCCTTTGACATTGAGACAATTGTCCATTCCCAGATGTTTGACGGCATTGTGTTTATGACTGCCTGTGACAAGGTTGTGCCGGGGATGCTTATCGCAGCCGCCAGGCTGAACCTGCCCTCCATCTTTGTGTGCGCGGGAACCATGGAGGCAGGAAGCCTCAACGGGGAGGCATTCTCCCTGTCGGATCTGGACGAGAAGATTATGGGCGGTTATCGTGCAGGACGCGTGTCTGCCCAGGAGATATCGGCCATGGAGGACAGAGCATGTCCCACCTGGGGCGCCTGCCCTCTCATGGGAACGGCCAACACCATGCAGTGTCTGGCCGAGGCTTTGGGCATGACCCTGCCTGGAGCAGCAACCATGATAGCCACCTCCTCTGAGCTGCTGCGTTCCGCCAAACTCAGCGGCAACCAGATTGTAAAGCTGGTGGAGAAAAATATACGGGCCGGCGATATTATGACCCTGCACGCCCTGGAAAACATGATTACTATGATGATGGTTCTGGGGGGCTCCACCAATTCGGTGGTACACATCCTGTCTCTGGCCGAGGAGTTGGGATTCGGGGATGTAATTACGCTGGATAAGATATCACAGATTAGCAGGACAACGCCCTGCCTTGTGAATGTTAAGCCCAACGGCCCTTACCATCTCACGGATTTTGAGCGGTCCGGCGGCATGCCGGCGGCATTACAGGAGGTGCGCAGCTGCCTGAACACGGATGTGCTGACCGTCACCTGCAAAACCATGGCAGAGAACATGGAAGCGCCCTTAAAATACCAGCCTGACCGGAAGGTCCTCTATTCCTTTGAGGAGCCTATTTCCAAAGACGGGGGAATTGCTGTCTTGTATGGAAATATTGCCGTGGGCGGCGCTATCCTGCGGCAGTCTGCCCGCTACCGGGAGAATCTGTACCACAGAGGGCCGGCCAAAGTTTATGACAGCCAGGAGGAAGCACTTCAAGCCCTTCACGGCAACAAGGTGGAGCGGGGAGACGTGATGGTAGTCCGTTTTGAAGGCCCCTGTGGAGGTCCTGGCATGCCGGATATTTACGCGGTACAGGCAACTGTCTGCGGCATGGGTCTGGACAAGGATGTGGCGGTGATTACAGACGCCAGATTTTCGGGCTTTGCCCGGGGCTTCGGAGTCTGCCAGATTACGCCGGAGGCAGCGAAGGGCGGTCCATTGGCTTATCTCAGAGACGGTGATATCATAACCATTGATGTGGCGGGCCGTTCCATTGATGTGGAAAATCAGGATATTTTCAAGGAGAGGGAGCCTGCCGCCAATCCAAAGGACAAGAATACCTATAAAGGCGTTTTGAATCTTTTCAAAAAATATGGGGGACCGGCCAACAAAGGCGCGCGTTTGGATTAAAAGAGAAGGGGTTGAAAGTGTATGCAAATGAAGAAAAGGACAGAGGGGCTGGAATGGGTGTTTATCGCCGCACTCATTATTCCGGTGATTATTTTGGGGAAAATGAAACTGCATCAGAGGAATCTGGCCCAGTTTCTGATTATCAGCCTTATCTGTGTGGTTGCTGTTTTGACGGGCTATTTCTTATTCTGTAAATCGGCTCATAAGAAGGATGATTAAATACACTTGAGGTAGAACATGAAGGAAGGACAATATCGCTACTGTGATATGGATGTGAAAGTCCGATCATATAATACAGTCATCGTGGGCACAGGAGCGGCCGGATATAACGCGGCCGACCGCCTGTATCAATTCGGGCAGCAGGATATTGCTATGGTGACGGAGAACCGGCTTTCAGGCACGTCCCGCAACACAGGCTCGGATAAGCAGACCTATTACAAGCTGTCCATGTCCGGCTGTGAGCCTGACAGCGTTGCGGCTATGGCTCAGGTGTTCTTCGACGGGCAGTGTGTGGATGGGGAACACGCGCTGTGTGAGGCAGCCTTATCCGCCCAGTGTTTCCTGCGGCTTGTAGAACTGGGAGTCCCATTTCCCCACAACCGTTACGGAGAGTATGTGGGCTACAAGACGGACCATGACCCCAGTTGCCGGGCTACCAGTGTGGGTCCTTATACTTCCAGGATGATGACGGAATGTCTGGAACGGTCCGTGGAGCAAAAGGGGATAAAGGTTTATGGCCATCACCAGGTCCTGCGGATTTTGACAGATAAAGGTGCTGTGAGAGGGCTTATGTGCCTGAACCGGCAGACAAAGGAATATGAGCTGTTCTGCTGTAAGAACATTATCTTTGCTACTGGAGGACCTGCGGGCATGTATGCGGGCAGCGCCTATCCCATCGGACATTATGGCGCTGCCGGAGTGGCCTTTGAGGCCGGGGCTGTGGGAAAAAATCTTACAGAGTGGCAGTTCGGCCTGGCCTCCCTTAAGCCCAGATGGAATGTGAGCGGCACCTATATGCAGGTGCTTCCAAGGATTGTATCTACAGACCGGGAGGGCGGGAATCCCAGGGAATTCCTCAATGATTATTTTAAGGACAGGGGGGAAATGCTGTCAAAATTATTCCTAAAAGGTTACCAGTGGCCATTTGACGTGCGCAAGGTTATGGAGGGAAGCTCCATCATCGACCTGCTCATATACAGGGAAACCTGTCTGAAGGGCAGGCGTGTATATCTGGATTTCCGAGAGAATCCGGGTGGACGGGAGATTGACTACGGACAGCTCTCAGAGGAGGCCAGGGATTACCTGGAGCGGGCAGGAGCCTGCTTTGGCAGACCCATTGAACGTCTTTTACATATGAATGCGCCGGCTGTGAGCTTTTATATGGATAAGGGCGTGGATTTAAAGAGTGAAATGCTGGAGATTGCTCTCTGTGCCCAGCATAACAACGGCGGACTGTCGGTGAACGGCTGGTGGCAGACGAATATAGAGGGGCTTTTTGCCGCAGGCGAGGCCGCAGGGACCCACGGTGTCTACCGCCCGGGGGGAAGCGCCCTGAATGCGGGGCAGGTAGGTTCTACCAGGGCCGCCCAGTATATTGCGGTAAAGGGACAGGGGGAGGCAGTGACGCCTGAGGAACTGTTCCGGTGTTGCGGCGGTGAGATAGACGAGATGCTTGCCCTGGGGGTTCAGGCGCTGTTCGCCGGGGGGGAGATAACCGGCAGCGAGCCGGAAGCCGATTATCTGCAGGAACTGAAAGAACGTGCCACAGAGCGCATGAGCCGTGTAGGCGCAGCTATCAGAAACAGGGAGGATATCCATAAAACCTGTGAAGAAATCCGCAGGGAACTCAGCTCCTTTAAAGACAGCATAAGGATATTGGGACGGGAGCAGCTGGGTCCTATGTTCCGGCTACGGGAGACCCTCATCTGCCAGTATGTGTATCTCAGTGCTATGGAGGATTACATAGGCCACGGAGGCCGTTCCAGGGGCAGCGCCCTGTATACAGATAAGGAAGGCCGGCTGCCTGACAGGACTCTTCCGGAACTGTTCCGTTTCCGCCTGGACGAAGGCACTCTCAGGGATGCGGTTCAGGAGGTAAGCTATGAGAAGGGAGTCTGCAGCTTCCGCTGGAGAAAGGTGCGGCCTATCCCTGAGAAAGATGATTTTTTTGAAAATGTGTGGAGAAGCTACCGGAGTAGCAAAAACATCTTTTAAGGGATAAGGTGGAAAGTTATCCCAGTTTTAAGAATTTATGGAAAGATTTCCTGTTAGATGGTATGATTAAGGCAAAAAGAGGTGGAATGAATGGTAGGTATTCGTGACGTTGCCAAATATGCGGGGGTTTCCCCCAGTACTGTCTCCAGGGCATTATCAGGTGTGGCCTTTGTGGAGCCTGAGACTAAGGAGAAGGTGTTAAAGGCAGTGAACGCCTTGAATTATAAGCCAAATCTGGCGGCCAGGAGTCTGAAAAAGGGTGGAAGCAAGCTGATAGGACTTATTATTCCTGATATAATGAATCCATATTACCCGGAGGTGGTCAGGTATATGGAATCCTGTGCCACAAAGGCTGGATATTCACTGATCCTGTGTGATGCCCTGGGAGATGCCGAGAAGGAGAAGGAATATTTTGAAACTCTTAAGTACCTTTTTGTAGATGGGATTCTCTATATTGCTTCCACAGAGGATGTGGAGCATGTGAAGCAGTATGTGGGGGAAATCCCCATGATTATTGTAAACCGTGTGTTTGATGTGGATGCGCCCTGCATCAACATAGACAATGCAGATGCCGCCTCCCAGGCGGTAAACTGCCTGGCGGCCAACGGACACAGGAAAATTGCCCTTTACATCAATGACAAGGACAGGCAGTACAACCGGGAGCGTCTGGAGGGGGCTCTTCAGGTTTTTAAGAAGTATGGAATCAGGGATTATGAAAAGTACATTATCCGCGATGTAGAGTCGGAGGAGGATGCCTATTACAAGACCCTGGAGTTGATGCGCCATGAGGAACGGCCTACTGGGATTTTTATGTTCAATGATTTCATGGCTTATGGAGTATACAGGGGGATTGCAAAAAGCGGACTGAAGATACCAGATGATATTTCTGTAGTGGGATTTGACGATATTCCCCAGGTGAAATATCTGGATCCGCCTCTCACAACCCTGCGCCACTCTCTGGCCGACACCGCAGGAATTATATTTGAACGGTTGATGGAACAGATAAAAACACAGACTTGTGCCCATAGGAGCCTGACCTTTTTTAAAGGACGGCTCATCGAGCGGGAGTCAGTGAGGAAGATAGAGCCTTAGGCTTGAGGAGGTAAGAATGGAAAAGATTAATATTTGGGAGATAGAGGGAACGGAGTTTCCAGCTGGAAGGAGGACCCGGGTGATACTGGGGCAGAACGGAGCTGTGAGAGGGGAAAGGTTCTGCCAGGGCTATGTGGTCATATACAAGGGAGGAGGAATACCTGCCCACGACCATGAGACAGTAGAGTCCTACACCATATTAAAGGGTGTTGGAGAGATGGAGGTGGACGGTGAAACGCAGCCAGTGAAGGAGGGGGACTGCGTCTTTATTCCCGCTGGGCAGAGTCATTCCCTGCATAACATGGGGGAAGAGGAACTTCATATGATGTTTGTCTATGCCCCTGATATCATCGTGGACCACTGGGCTCAGGAGCAGAGCGGAGAGCTGAAATAGTGGGTTACCCTTAGTGCTTAGGCGGTATGAATACAGATGGAAAACAGGACTGTGCTTGTAAGGCGTAAAGCCGTAAGCGCAGAACTGGTTTCATAAGCTGATAGGGCGTATATAGAACTTGCGGATTGCATACACTATCTGGACTTCGAGCCAAGTTGCCCCGAAGTTATGTTCATACTTTTACAAAAATGGGGCTGTAAAATAAGTCCCTAATTAGGAATCGCCAGTTCCGGCAAATGCCGGTTCTGGCGATTCCTTGTTTTTGTGTCACAGTAAAAATAAACCATCCGCTCTGCACAACATCATAAACTTAAGACTGAATGCTATGACTCGATTATAGAATTATGGGCATGTTAAAAGCTGTCTTTTGATTGTTTTTATATTTGTTAGATAGATTCTTTTTTCGTTCCCTACTCGGCAATTCTCATATAGGCAATACATGGTTTTCCATTTTTTGAAGTTCTTCCAACATTTTTCCACGCTTTTGGAGATTGCCTTCTAATACTATTTTTATCATTGACTCCTTGAACAGACCGATTACCAGATTATCGTTTGTATGCATGGGATATTTATTTCCGTTCCTTTTTCATGTTATGGCTGCTTCTTCATCTGCACTTTTTCTGATATCCTGTATCATATTATAAACCAAAATCTGGGACCAGAAATCCTGGTATACATAGATGGTGTATTTCCCTGTTACGCTTTCAAACAACGTTCTGGGTGTTTAATACGTATTTTCGAAAGATGCGGTGAAGTATGTTTTAAAAGTACATTTTCATCATTTGGCGTCATCTTTGTTCGTTCTACTATATAATCATTTGAAGATATCCGAAATAAATAGTGAATTCCCTGGGATTCTAAAAAATCGACAGATTCTAAGGCTGGGTAGCCTCGATTAAAGATTACAAGGATTGGCTGTTTCAGCTTCATATTGTTTCAAATGACTTAAATTTTGTTTTGCCAGTTCATTTTCACTAATAGAAATGTGTTCTATCTCAATGTCCAGATAAAACCGGTTTAGAACATCGTACATACCACTCACTAAGGCCGGGACCTGTCCTACTTGTGTATATTGGTTATTGTTTTTCCAAATTGTTCCCTATTTTCTTTCGAGTTAGGTATTTCTGCTTTACTTGCGTCAATCGCAAGCAGCAGATATCCGTTCCATAGCATAACCTCATTCGAACTATAAAAATCTTTTAAATATTCAGAATTTAAAGTAAGGGAAAACTTCCAGGTTTAAACTTCCTTTAAGTGACCCTTAAGTTTATGATGTTGAGCTGAACTGGTGGTACTGACTTAATCAATGGTTTGTCATTTGGCAAACTTTCCTAATTATAACATAAAAACAGGTCCTACAAACACAAAATCTGTAGAACCCGTCATTCGGGTTGGGCTATTCGTTAAAATAGTCAGCAGGGGAAGAGGGGCTCGAACCCCCATCTACGGTTTTGGAGACCGCTGCTCTACCATTGAACTATTCCCCTTTGTCGGCTACATTTCTGAACCTCAATAAGGATACCATATGATTTGAAAAGTGTCAACCACTTTTTTTGATTTATTCCGTTTCTATTACAAATCCCTCTATTACAAGTCTCTATTACAAAAATTTCCGTTTTTTTACAACTTTTATAGTGCCGCTATTGTTTTGCTTAAGATTATGCTATGATATTAGAAATGGTTTTGATATAATATTATGAGGGCAAAATAGATAGTTCCAATCAGAATGTAACCTGAACCATCATTAGGGGGTTGATATTAATGAAAACAAAGATACAGACAGTGCTAGGCGATATAACAAAGATACAGGGGATGGATGCCATTGTCAATGCGGCTAATTCCTCCTTACTCGGAGGCGGGGGAGTGGATGGCGCCATTCACCGGGCAGCAGGCAAGGAGCTTTTGGCGGAATGCCGGCTTCTTGGGGGATGTAAGACCGGGCAGGCCAAGCTTACAAAGGGGTATGGCCTGCCCTGCACCTATATCATCCATACGGTTGGTCCGGTATGGAATGGGGGAACGCACAATGAAGCAGGGCTTCTGGCCTCCTGTTATCAGAATTCACTTGATATTGCAGTAAAGAAGGGTATTAAAAAGATAGCATTTCCTTCTATTTCAACGGGAATTTATCATTTTCCGGTGGAGCTGGCTGCAGAAAGCGCCGCGGCTGCGGTTAAGCAGTTCCTATTGGAGCATGACGGGGCTTTGGATGAGATTACATGGGTGCTTTTTGACACCAGGACAAAGCTGATATATGATTCTGTAGTCAGCAGGGAGTTTGGCAGATGAAACTGGAACAATTAACCGATAGGATTTTCTATTATCCCCATCAGCCGGAGACAGACCGCCCCATGCTGGCATATATTAATGGCTCCCGCATAAGCCTTGCCATAGACGCAGGCAATTCGGCTGCCCATGTGGATGGATTCTATGGGGCGCTGGAAGCAGCGGGTTTGAAGCTGCCTGATATGACGGTCATTACCCACTGGCATTGGGACCATACGTTTGGGATGCATCATATCCACGGTTTATCAGCCGCCCATGTGAAAACCAATGAAATGCTTAAGCAGGAGCGGACAAGGCTGGCGGACGGCGCTTATGCGGATGCGCTTAAGGAAGAGGACCCGTGCCTGAAACAGGAATATGCGGGTGGCAGGGAGATTGTGGCAATCCCGTCGGATATCGCATTTACTGATAAAATGACACTTAAACTGGGCGGTCTGACAGCTGATATTTTCCATGCGGTTTCCCCGCATTCAGAGGACACGGTGCTGGTTTATGTTCCTGAAGAAAAGGTGCTGTTCCTGGGGGATTCTACCTGCGGGGATTTTTACAATGGCGGCTATATGGATAAGGAAAGGCTGAAGACATTGGTACGGACCATTGAACGCATGGACTGCAGGTACTGCATATTAAGCCATGCAGGGCCACTGACCAAGAAAGAACTGCTGGATTATCTGGGCCTGGTCATGGCAGGAGATGAGGGCCATGGCCAGCAGGAGAAACCGGATGCCACCGAAACACTGCTATACAAGGTAGCGTATCTGGTGGAGGTAGAAGACAGGGAAATTTCCACGAATCATGATAAAGAGGAATTGAGGAAGATGGTCTGGAAGGCGCTTCCAGACCAGGATATTGTTATAGATGATGTCCATACCGCGGAGTGGTATTCCACCCAGGAGCTTTTGCTGGATCCCGGAACCATGAACTGTGGACGGTGCCATAAATGTAATGCCTGGACAACGGACAGGGAGAAGCCGGACCCGGTCAGGGAACTGACCAACGGCGCGGTGGTGGATGGTGAGCTGCTTTGCGATGACTGCCTGCCAAAGGGGCATCCATGGGCATTCTGACCTGATATGGAATACGCCCAATCAGGCAGGGTTTAAGGAGGATAGCGGTGATTGAACTGAAAGGCAGATACAACGAGGCAAAAATCTTCACGGATGTGGTGGATGACACATCGGTTGAACAGGTCATGCTTTTACTTAATCAGGAATTTGCGGCCGGAAGCAGGATACGTCTGATGCCGGATATCCATGCAGGGGCAGGATGCACCATTGGCACCACCATGACAATCAAGGACAAGGCAGTGCCCAACCTGGTGGGGGTTGACATTGGCTGCGGCATGGAAGTGGTACGGCTGGAGGAGCGGCGTATTGACCTTCAGAAGCTGGACCGGCTTATCTATGACAGGATCCCGTCCGGTTTTAACATAAGGACACAGGTACACAGATATTATGACCGGTGCAGGCTGGATGAACTGGACTGTGCAAAAAACATTAACCTGGACCGGGCAGGGAAAAGCCTGGGGACACTGGGTGGCGGAAATCATTTTATCGAAGCTGACCAGGATGATGAGGGAAATATCTACCTGGTGGTGCATTCCGGAAGCAGGCATCTGGGACTGGAGGTTGCGGGGCATTATCAGGCCGAGGGATACCGGGCCTTAAACGGCAGTTCCCGGGAGGACCAGCAGAAGCTGATCATGGAACTGAAGGCCCAGGGCAGGGAGAAGGAAATCCAGAAGGCATTGAAGGAATTAAAGAACGGGGTACGCACGGAGGTTCCCAGGCAGCTGGCCTATGTGGAGGGACCTCTGTTTGAGCAGTATATCCATGATATGAAGCTGGTGCAGGAATTTGCGGTTTATAACCGGCAGGCCATGATGGATGAACTGGTCAGTGGGATGGGGCTGCATGTGGTCAGTCAGTTTACGACCATCCATAATTATATTGATACGGAACACATGATACTCAGGAAAGGCGCTGTGTCGGCAAGGAAAGGCGAAAGGCTGATAATCCCCATTAACATGAGGGATGGAAGCCTGATCTGCATCGGAAAGGGCAATGATGACTGGAATCAGTCCGCTCCCCATGGGGCGGGGAGGCTTATGAGCCGTACCCAGGCAAAGAATTCATTTTCCGTATCTGAGTTTGAAGAGCAGATGAAGGGAATCTACACGACATCGGTCAGCATGGAGACACTGGATGAATGTCCCATGGCATACAAAGGCATGAAGGATATTGTGGACAATATCGGGGACACGGCTGATATAGAAAAAGTGATAAAACCTATTTATAATTTTAAAGCAGGGACATGAGGGGAGATTCATGGTTAAACCGGACGGGATACAGAGGATATCCAAAATCGACACATATCTGAACGTGGCTGAGACATTTGCTTACAGAAGCACCTGCATCAAACGCAAATACGGTGCAGTGATTGTCAAGGACGATGTGGTAGTCTCAACCGGATACAATGGTTCCCCCAGGGGCTATGACAATTGCTGCGACATCGGCTCCTGTCCAAGGATTAAGCTTGGACTGCACCAGGGGGAGGGCTATGGCATGTGCAGGGCCATCCATGCGGAACAGAATGCACTGTTAAACTGTTCAAGGGAGCAGACCATGGGGGCAGACCTGTATCTGGCAGGCGTAAACCCTGTCGATAACACGGTCCACAGGGCAAAGCCATGTCCGGTATGCGCCAGGATGATCATCCAGGCAGGCATACGCAATGTAATCATGCGGGTGGGGGAGAAGGCGGACGAATATGTGTCGGTGCCTTCGGACCAGCTTGTCTGGCATAATGACTAAGGGTATATTTGGAAGAATCATTGACGGGAGAGATGGAAATGGGTAAAAGTAAACAGGATAAGTTAAGCGTATTCCTGAGCCTGGTACTCCGCCACGACCCGGATGCGGCAGGGATTTCCCTGGACGGTCACGGATGGGCGGATACACAGGAGCTGATTGCAGGCGTCAATGCCTCGGGACGGAAGCTTGACATGGAAATGCTGGAGGAGATTGTGCGCACGGATGAAAAGGGGCGGTACAGCTTTAATGAGGATAAGACCCTGATCCGCGCAAACCAGGGGCACAGCATACCGGTGGATGTGGAACTGAAGCAGGCGGTTCCTCCGGAAAAGCTGTATCACGGGACGGCCAGCCGTTTTATGGACAGTATCAAGGGCCAGGGATTAAAGCCCATGAGCCGTCTGTACGTACATCTGTCAAAGGATTACAGCACGGCAGTTAAGGTGGGAAGCCGCCACGGACAGCCAATGGTGCTGGAGGTGGACGCCGGACGGATGGCACGGGACGGCGCGGTTTTTTATCTGTCTGAAAACGGTGTATGGCTGACCGGGTATGTTAAGCCGGAGTATTTAAGTATTGCAAAGGAAGGTTAGGAATTCATATGTCAGAGAATAAGTTTGTGATTGTGGACGGCTCATCACTGCTGTCCACCTGCTATTATGCTGTCCTGCCCAGGGAAATCATGTTTGCCAAAACAGATGAGGAAAAGCAGAAGCATTATGATAAGATACTGCACGCAGCGGATGGCACCTATACCAATGGGATATTTGGCGTGTTAAAGGCGGTGGTGTCCCTGCTCAAGAAGCAGCAGCCGGATCATGTGGCCTTCGTGTTCGACAAGACCAGGGACACGTTCCGCAGGGAACTGTACCCGGATTACAAGGGAACCAGGTCGGAAACCCCAAAACCTCTGAAGCAGCAGTTCGTGCTGCTGGAGCAGATTCTGGAGGATGCAGGGGTCAGGGTGCTTTACAGCAGCCGGTATGAGGCGGATGATTACGCAGGCAGCCTGGTGATGAAGTTCCGGGACCGGATCCCCATGGTTGTGATGACCAAGGACCATGACTATCTGCAGCTTGTAGATGATGGGCATAATGTAAGGGCCTGGATGGTGCAGTCCAGGCAGGAGAAGGCGGACGAACTGTATGATAAATATTACGCGCCTTATGGAATGGACAAAAAAAGCGTCAACCTTCCGGAAAAGACATTTGAGTTTACAGCGGAGCATGTCCTGGCGGAGGAAGGGGTATGGCCCCATCAGATAACGGATTTAAAGGGAATCCAGGGAGATACCTCTGACAATATACCGGGTGTAAAGGGCGTGGCAAGCGCTGCCCCCATCCTTTTGGGTGAATATGGCACCATTGAGGAAATCTATGCCGCCATCCACGAGGCTGAGAAGGATAAGGCCTCCTTAAAGGAGCTGCAGGACTTCTGGAAATCCGGCCTGGGAATCAGCCGTTCGCCCTATAAGGCCCTTACAAAGACAGGGGAAGAGGATGAACTTTGCGGCGAAGCAGCGGCATTGCTTTCAAAGCGGCTGGCAACCATTAAAACAGATATCGCAATTGAGGAGTCCCTGGATGATTTCCATGTTTCCGGCTATGATGAGGATAAGCTGAAGGCGTGGTGCAGGAAGCTGGATATAAAGGAAGAATCTGTTTTTGGAAAATAACAGGGAAAATAATATAGAAAGACAGAAATAGAAAAAGAAAACTGGTGGAACAGCCAGGGGGGCTATTTCACCAGTTTATTGTATTCCGGATGTTTTTCAAACCATTTTACGGCATAGGAGCATGTAGGCACAGCCTTCTTGCCCTGGGACTGAATCTGGTCCACGGCAGCTTCCATCAGTTTGCCGGCCATACCCTGGCCCCTGAGGGATTCGTCCACAAATGTATGGTTAATATCAACGGTATTCCCATCTAGGTCCGGGAATGTGATTTCAGCAATGGCCTGGCCGCTGCCGTCCAGCAGGGCAATCCGGTTTGGGTAATACGTAAAATCCATTTTATTCCTCCTGTTTTCCGGCGCATATCACGCCGTTTTGGTGTGATTATATCATTTCCAGCCTATATCCGCAAGGGGGTTATCCTATTCCGGGCAGTTCCAGCCCGGATGGCCCTGGCTCCCGGTTTTCCAGCCCGGACAATCCCGGCCCAGGGTTTTACCATCCCAACAGTTCCGGTATGGGCGTGACGAAGTTCCTGGCTTCCGGCAGCCCGCAGTCAGCCAGGAAGTCCCGGACAAATTCCAGGATATGACAGTAACACAGGGACAGCTGGCCGGCAAAGGCCTCTTTATCCCCGCGAATCAGGTAATGGTAAGCAGTCATGCTTTTCCGGTCCAGGGGATTGTCTGCCTGGATTCCGGCGCTGAAGAAGGAATAATAGTAACCCCACCGCAGTGTGCCCGTAACCTCCTTCAGTATGGCCCTGAACGGGTACAGGGGAAGGCATTCAATGACATACCGGATGAGAAGATCAAGAGGGATTGCATAGGGGGCCTTAAGGGCATGCTTCAGTTCCTCCAGCCGTCCGGCATCAATCTGTTCAAAGGCCAGCAGGGCAGCGGGACGGATTGCTATGGCCATGAACTGGAGTCCGCTTAAGTAGGTCAGGGTATCCCTTTTAAACACCTTGTTTTTCATGCAGCGCACGGTTGCATTATCGTTGAATAAGGTTACCTGTGTGCCCTTTACATTGTAAGTCTGGCAGAAACCGGTCTTGTTCAGCATGGCAATGGCCTTGCGGACCGTTGAAACCGACACATTGTACTGCGCTGCCAGCGCTGCCTCGGGAGGCAGGAAATCGCCGTCCCCATAGACACCAAGGCCGATCTGGTCAATAAGGGACCGCGTGATCTGCATATAATAATGGTCGCGGCCCAGCTGGATATGCCATGGGAACATGTCTGTCTGCTCCTCGTCCACATTGGGATAGCGGGAGCATATATCCGCCAGATACATATCAACCGCCTGGGTAAGTGAAGCGTACATCAAACGGAACTGCTGGTGGATTCCTGCCGGACTTCCTGCGCCGGCGGCATCCAGGATCCACATCGGGTTCCCGTATCTGCTGCAGGGAGTGGAAAAGCATACCTCCTGTCCCTGCTCCAGGAAAAATGGAACCCGGGCGCACAGTTCCAGGTTGGTAAGTACGTCCCTGAACAGCAGGTTGCCGGATGCATCCAGTAAATGATGCAGTGAAATGGATGCTGATTTCCACCTGGTCCGAAGGTCCTTCCTGCTGTCCTTGCGCAGCTGTGCAAAACACAGCCTCTGTATATCGCTGCTGCATACCGCCAATGAAAAGGAAAAGATGGAGGGAAGCAGTAACTCCATGGTCTGGTAGACCTGGAGTATGGATGTCCTTTTTTTGAGGACGGACTGTATCACATGTATGTCGGGGGAACACTGGGGCCTGCGGTATATCACATGGGAAGGTTTCCTCTCCTCAGTCTGGATCAGTCCTTCCTCCTTCAGGGCACGGATTACATCTTTTGCGGTCCGTATCCCCACATTGTATATTTCACAAAGCCCGTTTAAAGAGGGGAGCAGTTCGCCGTAGCCTAAGTATCCGGTCAGTATCTGCTCTTTTAAATTCCGGTACAGATAGTCAAATAAAGTTCTTTTTTCTTCCATCCATAAGTCCTCCGCTGTTTCTGGTGGTTAACCGCATATAAGCGGTCCGGTATCATACGACATTATAACATGTTCTATGGATTCCGCCATAAAAATGTCCGGTACTATGTGCTATTGTACACAGATTCCGCCTTGATTAATCGCTGGTCGTAAACTAAAATGAAACTATATTCGAATGATGTGGAGATTATGCAATCATGCAACATAAGAGACATATCCTGCCGGAGGAATCAAGACCTCTCATCAGGAGGGTACAGGTGGGATTACTATCAGTAATCCTTATTTTTGTGTTTGGGGTTTCCATATGGAATGCATCAGAACTCCGGATGGCCATGAACCGCAGCACAAGGTCATATTTAAATGATGTCACGACGAATCTGTCAAGGGATATCCAGGAAGCAATCCATAATAAGATGAACAGCCTGATCATGGTTGCGGATTCCGTAATGCGGATGGGTATCCCTGAAAATGAAACATCCATCCGGGATTTTTTGGCCCGCAAGGCGGAAATCCTTGAATTCGACCCTCTTATCCTGTTGGACAGGAAAGGGGATTATGTCTGTTCAGAAGAAGTGTCCCGGGATATGGATCCCGAACGCTTTTTCGGGATATCCAGCGTCCGCTCCTCCTTTGACGGGGAGGTACGGGCCGGTTACATGGGAGGGGAGAGCATTTTCTACTCTGTTCCTGTATACGGTATGGATGGGACGGTAAGCGGGGTGCTGGTAGGGGTGCGCAGCAAGAAGAACATGCAGTCCATGATAGCGTCCAAAAGTTTTAATGGACAGATGCTCAGCTGCATTGTTGACAGCCGCGGACAGGTGGTAATCTCGCCATCTGAACTGAAACCTTTCCTGCGTCTGGATGATATTTTCAGAAGTGATAAGGAGCAGAAGGTGGTGGGGGACATCAGGAAAATGCAGGATGATATGAGAATGGGGAAGGACGGCATCCTGGAATTTTCCGCTGTAACGGGAGAGGAGCTGTTCCTGTCCTATAACAGTCTGGATTTAAATGACTGGTTCCTGCTGACCATCATTCCCGCAGGTATTATCTCAGGAGGCGCAAACCGTTATATCCTGCAGACATTTTTTATCATCGGCATCCTGATTGTGATATTCTTTCTGTTCCTGAATGCCATGTACCGTTTTTACCATTCCCACAGGATGCAGCTGGAACGGCTGGCTTTTGTGGATCCGCTGACAGGCGGCGCCAACCAGGCTGCTTTTGGACTCAGGTACCGTGAACTGGCCGGAAGCATGAAGCCGGGCGGATATACCATTGCGGTCATGGATGTGAGACATTTTAAAATGATTAATGAACGTTTTGGAATCCATGAAGGAAACCAGGTACTTGCATATCTTTATCATGTGATGGAGCGTCATATGAGGGCTGAAGACGGCGAATTCGTGGCAAGGAGTGAGTCAGACTGCTTCTTCCTGTGCCTGAAGGGAGGCGGACATCAGGAAATACGGGACAGGATGGATGATATGGTCCAGGATATCAATTCGTTTTGCAATCCGGATCTTCCCGGATACACCTTTTCATTCAGGCAGGGCGCCTGTGTGGTGGAGGAACCGGGTCTGGAGATTGCCATCCTCCAGGACAGGGCAAGGCTGGCCTCACAGAGCAGGAATCCGGATCTGGAGCCTGGATGTGTGTTCTATGATGACAGTCTGACCGTGGAACTGAAAATGGAGGAGGAGTTAAACGGCCTGTTCCAAGGTTCCATTGAAAACCATGATTTCCAGGTATACCTTCAGCCAAAGGTGGGTCTTGAAAGCCGCGCATTGGAAGGCGCTGAGGCCCTGGTCCGCTGGATACATCCAAAGAGGGGGGTCATATATCCCTCTGACTTCATTCCGCTGTTTGAACGGAATGGTAAAATATGTAAACTGGACATCTACGTGTTTACGGAGGTGTGCAGGATCATAAGCCGCTGGGAGAAGGAAGGGAAGGAAATAATCCCTGTTTCCGTCAATCTGTCTAGGCAGCATTTTACGGATGAGGATTTCCTGGACCGGTTTGCGGATATTGCCGGACAATATCATATTCCGGCAGGTATGATTGAGTTTGAACTGACAGAGTCCATTTTCTTTGACAGTCATCAGATCCAACGGGTCAGGGATGCCATACAAAGGATGCATGAGCTGGGGTTTGCCTGTTCCCTGGATGATTTTGGTTCCGGTTTTTCATCCCTGGGCCTTTTAAAGGAATTTGACGTGGATTCCATTAAAATGGACCGTTCCTTTTTCCTCAACATGTCAGGGCCAAAGGCAAGGGAGGTGATTGCCTGCCTGGTGGATCTGGCAAAGCGTCTGAAGGTAAAGACCGTGGCGGAAGGCATAGAGGATTGGGACACCGTGGAGTATCTTAAGTCCATCGGATGCAACATGGTGCAGGGTTATGTTTTCTCAAAACCCCTTCCAGCCGATGCATTTGAAAGGCTGCATATTTCCTGGACAGGCAGCATAGAATGTAATATCAACCCTTGAAAGGAGACAATACATATGACCATCCACCCACCCTGCCGGAGCCTGATGAAATTCGGCGTATTCCAGAATCTGATTGAAGCTTATTACCGGTTCATGATCAGGAGGCCATGCTTTGTCATGTGGCAGAATGGGAGATGGACCCTTGTGACCTTGGACTGTTAAAGGCTTGACTTATGCAAAAATATGTTCTAGTATAAAAACTGTCAATATAAGCAGCGGCCTAAGGGATTAATATGAATGACCGGACCGCGGCAAGGACGGGAGAGATACGGAATGAATAAGAAAGAAGCCAATGAAATAAAAAAGCTGTTTACACCGGCCAACTGCGCCATCACACGCATCTGCGGCTGTTATGTGGATGCGGAGAAGAACAAGAAGACAGAACTTAAGGAGGCGTTCCTCTCGCTTCCGGAGGAAGAGGCGTTTAAGTATTTTACTATTTTCAGGAACGCGCTATCAGGAACCGTTGGGAAGAACCTGATTAATATGGAATTCCCCTTACATACAGAGGCGGAGGGCGGCACCCACCACTTCCTCATGAAGCTGAGGGATAGCCAGTTAAAGGATGATGCCATCCTTGAGGAATTCTATGATAAAGTCATTGCCAATTATGACTATGGTGAGAATTATTATATCATCCTCATACACTGTGCCTATGACATTCCGGCCAAGGCCACGGACGGGACTGAGATGTTTGATGCCTCGGAATATGTGTACGAGTTCATCCAGTGTACCATCTGTCCGGTGAAGCTTGCCAAAGCAGGCCTGAGCTATAACCCGCTGACCAATTCCATTGAGAACCGCAGCCGGGACTGGCTGGTGGAGGCGCCTGAACAGGGCTTCCTGTTCCCTGCGTTTAATGACAGGAACACGGACCTTCACAGCCTTCTGTATTATGCAAAGAATCCGGAACAGATGCCGGAAACCCTGATTGATGAACTGCTAGGCTGCGTCATCCCCATGTCGGCCAAGAGCCAGAAGGAGACGTTCCAGGCCCTTGTGGAGGAAACCCTGGGGGAAAACTGTGATTTCGAGACAGTGAAGAACATCCATGAGAACCTGGCCGAACTGGTAGAGGAGACCAAGGATGAGCCGGTTCCCCTGACCCTGGACAAGTATCAGGTGAAAAAGCTTTTGGAGACAAACGGCGCGGCCCCTGAAAAGCTGGAGGAATTTGAACAGCGCTATGCGGAGGTGGAGGACGGGCCGGGAACCAGTTTTGTGGCGGCCAATGTGATCAACACCAGGAGCTTTGAAATCAAGACACCGGATGTCAGCATCAAGGTGGCCCCGGACAAGACCCATCTTGTGGAAAACCGTATGATTGAGGGCAGGCCGTGTATTGTCATAACCATCAGCGAGCATGTGGAAATCAACGGGATTTCCGTTCGGCCGGTGGCGGCCCAGGGACAGGATGAGGAGTCATGATGATTTCAGGATGTTCATAAGTAAAAATACCCATTAAAAACAGCCGGCCTGGGAATCCTGGATTCCCGGACCGGCTGTTTCCGGATTCGCCCTTGGGCGAATTTGAAAATTACTTTCCGTCAGATGCGCTCTGAATTGTCACGCATGAACTTGTACTCGGCAACCGAGCGGTCAAAGGTCTGGATATGGTAGTAGAGCCAGTCCCTTACCTTTTCCTGGACCGCGTTCACAAACGCGTCGGAAGGGCCTTCCTCCTCTACCAGCATGTCATGAAGCTCCTGCACGGTTTTCCGCAGCTCCTCATGCTTCTGCTTATGTTCCTTTATGCCGGGATAGCTGATGGATTCCTGCAGTCCTTCTTCCTCGTTAAAATGAAATTCTGTATAATCTGCCAGGTAATTCAACATCCTGGCCGCACCGCTTTGATTGGAGCGCTCCTCACAGCTTTTCAGCAGATCGTTAATCTTATCAATCAGCTCCTTATGCTGGGAATCAATTAAAGTGTTGCCTGTAACCAGGTCATCTGTAAATTCTGCATACATGGTCTGATACCTCCTGAATATTTGATATTTATAATTTATCACAATTATTTGTAAATTGCTATGACTTTTGCAACAAATATAACCACTTTTGAGAAAAGCCAGACATTGATTCCCTATAAATATCTTCGAAAAAGCGAATACACTGTAAATAGGGGGTAATATATGGGTAAGAAGTTGTCTGGACAAAAAAGTCAATAGTTGATATAATGACCATGTGCATCAGGTAATCTAAAGATAATGGGAGGAAAAAACTAGAGATGAGTCGTACAATTAGTGCAGGTTATGTATATCGTCAATATTCTACTGAAGGTGTGTATCTGGCAGACTATAAAAGCTCCAGGGAAGCCCATGAGGCCACAGGGGTATCCATTGGCTCCATAGCCAGGGCGGCTCATGGTGAGCGCAGGAGCGGGGGCGGATTTGTGTGGAGGAAGGTTCTGGCAGAATCCCCCAAGGAAAACATTGAGATAGACCTGACCAGCAAAATAGGGAATCATGATAAACGTCCGCTGCTGCAGAAGACCCTGGACGGCGAGGTAGTTGGACAGTTCCTCTCAATTGCCCATGCCAGCCGTGCACTTAAAATCAGCCGGAGGAGCCTGTCCTGCGCCCTGAGCGGCGCCCAGAAGACAGCCGGAGGATTTGTGTGGGAAGAACAGCCGGTCCAGCCGGAAGGGCCGGAGGAAACAGCTGGTGAGCAGCAGGAATCAGCACAGGATGAGTAAGGCCTGGAATTGTATATTACATATAAGGGATATGCATCCATTATAATATAGAAGGAACAGGTATGACCGAACAGCCGCCCCAAGGGCGGCTGTAATTTTTTTGTATGGAAACTATACAGACAAAAGAGAAAAAACGCAGAAACCTGATTGAATTTGCGAGATTTCTGTGGATATTTGCGAGAATTTATAGTACAATAGATGAGAGAATACTGACCTGGATATTGCCGGAGGAGGAACAGGAAATGAAACGTGAAGATATGGTATGGAGTGACAGGAAGAGGAACTGGCTGGGACTTCCCTGGACATTTACAGTGTATGGCCTGACAGAGGACCGGCTTTTCATTAAGACAGGGATACTGAATATCCATGAAGACGAGGTGCGCTTATACAGGATACTGGATCTGTCCCTGCGTAAGACCTTCTGGCAGAGGATTGTGGGACTGGGAACCATCCATGTGGACAGCAGTGACAAGACCATGAAGGCATTTGACATACATAATATACGTGACTGCGAGAATGTAAAGGAGCAGCTTTCACAGCTGGTGGAGCAGGAGAGGGATAACAAGCGCGTATCCTCAAGGGAGTTCATAGGCGGTTATGAGGACGGGGACGATGGATTTGATGAGCCGGATGGCCATTATTAATAAAAGACACTACTAAGAAAGGGGATTTTGTATGGGTAAAAAACGCAATATAATTGTTGGACAGTCAGGGGGACCTACATCAGTTATTAACTCCAGTCTGGCAGGTGTGTATAAGACGGCGAAGGAGAGGGGATTTTACAAGGTGTACGGCATGCTCCACGGCATTGAAGGGCTGTTGGATGAAATGTATGTGGATTTATCCACCCAGATCCATTCGGATATGGATATTGAGCTTTTAAAGAGGACGCCCTCCGCATTCTTGGGCTCCTGCCGCTATAAGCTGCCGGACATCCATGAGAACCCGGATATCTATGAGAAGCTGTTCGCAATCCTGGATAAGCTGGAGATTGAGGTGTTCATCTATATCGGAGGCAATGACTCCATGGATACCATCAAGAAGCTGTCGGACTATGCCATTGTCAAGGGACACAGCCAGAAGTTCCTGGGCGTGCCTAAGACCATTGACAACGATTTGGCGCTGACCGACCACACCCCTGGTTTTGGAAGCGCAGCCAAGTACATAGCCACCTCCACCAAGGAGGTGATCCGGGATGCCATGGGGCTTTCCTATAGGCGCAAGACCATCACGATCATAGAGTGTATGGGAAGGAATGCCGGCTGGCTCACCGGGGCAACGGCCCTTGCAAAGACAGAGGACTGCTGCGGTCCCGACCTGATTTACCTGCCGGAAATCATATTTGATATTGATAAGTTCCTTAAAAAGTGCAAGGACCTTATTGTTAAGAAACCATCCAGCGTCATTGCGGTATCCGAGGGAATCAGGGTCCCGGACGGACGGTATGTATGCCAGCTGTCAGGGGGAAGCGATTATGTGGATGCATTCGGGCATAAGCAGCTGGCCGGCACCGCTGATTACCTGGCCGGGTTCCTGGCCGCGGAGCTGGGCTGCAAGACCAGGTCCGTGGAGCTTTCAACCCTTCAGCGAAGCGCTTCCCATGTGGCTTCCCGGGTGGATATCAACGAAGCATTCATGGTGGGCGGCGCGGCTGTTAAGGCGGCGGATGAAGGCGACACAGGTAAGATGGTGGTCATTGACCGGGTATCCGATGACCCTTATATGAGCGCGGCAGGCATCTATGATGTCCATAAGATTGCCAACAATGAAAAGGTAGTCCCAAGGAACTGGGTAAACAAGGATGGCAGCTATGTGACGCAGGAATTTGTCAATTATGTGGAGCCGCTGATACAGGGGGATTACCAGCCGTTCATGGTAAACGGACTGCCCCAGCACCTGGTTTTGAAGCGGTAACATGCCTGTGAAGGCAGAATTTTCTATGAAAAGCTTAAATTTGCCCGGATGAAATCCCTGCAGGGCAGATAAGAATCAGGGGCGGTTTCCAGATTACTGGGGACCGCCCCTTAAAATATCATAATTCAATAAAGGAAAAACCGGAAAAATCAATCAACATGCACAATAAAAAACAGCCCCCTGGCAGGGATGGGGGGAGGAACGGAATTTGACAATTGAATATAATAGTGATATATATATGTCAACCTTTCCATTTGTCATTTATGGACACACCGGCTTTCCATGTGAAAGGCCGGGCGTCCCCAAAAAGGAGTTTTAATCATGAAAGAAAAGAAAATCATATTACCAACAATAGCTGAAGCAAGGAAATTTGTAGAGGAAGCTACCAGGTGTGACTTTGATATTGATGTATTTTATAATAGGGTAACCATTGATGCCAAGTCCATCCTGGGAGTACTGAGCCTGGATCTGACCAGGGTGCTTACGGTCCAGTTCAACGGAACCGATGAAGTCTTTGAGGAGTATCTGGATACCCTTTCACCGGAATCAGCAATCACAGCTGCATAAAGAAGGACCTGCCGGCTAAATCAGGAGGACTGCGAACGTCTGTTTGCAATCCTCCTGTTTTTATGATATGATATCGTAAGATTATATGATGGGGCTGGCATTTTTGGCCAGCAGCAGGGAGGTAGCGGGATTTGGACGGGCAGACACAGGCACAGCCGCCAATTAAGATATCGGTACGTAATCTGGTGGAATTCGTGATGCGAAGTGGTGATTTGGACAACCGCAGGACCGCCGGGGCAAAGAAGGAGGCCATGCAGGCTGGCAGCAGGCTGCACCGGAAGATACAGAAACGGATGGGAAGCAGTTACCGCCCGGAAGTGGTTTTAAAGCACAGGGTACGGGAGGATATGTTTGAAATCCTGGTGGAGGGAAGGGCTGACGGGATCATCACGGAGCCGGCCGGTGTTGTGATTGATGAAATCAAATGCATCTACATGGATGTGGGACGGCTGGAGGAGCCGGACCCGGTGCATCTGGCCCAGGCCCTGTGCTATGGATATTTTTACAGCTGTGATAACGGACTTGACACCATTGGGATCCAGATTACCTATTGCAATATAGAGACAGAGGAAATCAGGCGCTTTAAGGAGGAGAGGGGCTTTGACGACCTGTCCGTCTGGTTTGAAGGTCTGATACATGAATATGTGAAGTGGGCCAGGTACATTCACCATCACGGCATGCGGCGCCAGGAATGCTTAAAGGAGCTTCCGTTTCCCTATCCCTACAGGGATGGGCAGAAGGAACTGGCAGTGGACGTATACCGGTCCATTGCAAGGAAGCGCAACCTCTTCATACAGGCGCCCACCGGTGTGGGCAAGACACTTTCCACCATCTATCCCAGCCTGAAGGCCATGGGGGAGGGCCATGGGGAGAAGCTGTTCTACCTGACGGCCAAGACCATTACCAGAAGCGTGGCAGAGGATGCATTTTCTATCCTCAGGAAGGAAAGCGGGCTGTACTTTAATACCGTGACCATCACTGCCAAGGAAAAACTGTGCATCATGGAGAAACCGGACTGCAATCCACAGGCCTGCATAAGGGCAAAGGGGCATTATGACAGGGTCAATGATGCGGTCTATGAAATTATCGGGGATGTGGATGGGATTACAAGGGAGAAGGTCCTGGAATATGCCAAGCGGTATCAGATATGCCCCTTTGAGTTCTGCCTGGATATCAGCAACTGGGTGGATGGGATCATCTGTGATTACAATTATGTGTTTGACCCCAATGTAAGGCTGAAGCGGTATTTTGACCAGGGGGAGCCGGGGCAGGGTTACCTGTTCCTGGTGGACGAGGCCCATAACCTGGTCCCCAGGGCCAGGGAGATGTACAGCGCCAGCCTGATAAAAGAAGACGTGCTCATGGTCAGGCGGATCCTCAAGTCCCAGACAGGCGCGGGAAAGGTGCTGACACAGCTTGACAGGTGCAACCAGAAGTTCCTGGACATCAAGCGGGCCTATGGTTCGGATAGCGGGGAGGGGGTCATCCACCGCCAGGTCCTTGGAAGCGATTATGAGCTGCTGCCGGATGTGAACCTGCTGGCCCTTCAGCTCATGACCATGTTCGGCGAACTGGAAAGCTTCATGAATGAGAATGTGGAGTTCGGGGACAGGGACCTGGTGCTGGATTTTTACTTTGCGGTCCGGGATTTCCTGTATGTCTATGACAGGCTGGACGATAACTACAGGATTTATGCCAGGCTTCTGCCGGACGGACACTTCATGGTCAGGCTTCTTTGCATGAATCCGGCTGTCAACCTGAAGGAATGCCTGGACCGGGGGAACAGCACCCTGTTCTTTTCCGCCACCCTGCTGCCAATCCAGTATTACAAGGAACTGCTCAGCGGCAGCCAGGAGGAATATGCGGTCTATGCGAAGTCACCGTTCCCTGAGGAAAACCGCCTGGTGCTGGCTGCCAGCGATGTGAGCAGCCGCTACAGCCGCAGAAGCGCCTATGAATATGAGAAGATTGCAGATTATATATGCAGGATCGTGGAGGGAAAAAGGGGGAATTACATGGTGTTCTGCCCGTCCTACCAGTATCTTTACGCCATTGAGGGGATTCTTGCCAGAAGGCAGGAGGAGGGCGGCCTGGCCTTTACGTGGCTGGCCCAGAAGAACCGCATGACTGAGGAGGAAAGGGAGGAATTCCTGAGAAGCTTTGACGGGGAGCGGGAACAGTCCATGGCGGCCCTGTGTGTGATGGGGGGAATCTTTTCCGAAGGGATTGACCTGAAGGAGGACCGCCTGATTGGCGCTGTGATAATCGGGACCGGCCTGCCCCAGGTGAATACGGAGCAGGAAATCCTCAAGGATTATTTTGATGAACACGGAGGCTGCGGGTTTGATTATGCCTACCAGTATCCGGGAATGAACAAGGTGATGCAGGCAGCCGGCCGGGTCATACGGACCATCCATGACAAGGGCGTGATTGCCCTTTTGGACGACCGGTTCCTGCGTCCGGAATGTGTGGCCCTGTTCCCAAGGGAATGGGGGTCCTACACAGTGGTCAACCGGTATAATGTGGGACAGGCAGTGGAAGGGTTCTGGAACCGTTTCTGACCATGTGCCCATAAAGGGCCGTACACTGTTTACAGGATATCCATGAACTGTCTGGCTGCCTGGGACACAGGCAGGCTTTCGTTGTAGGCAACCATCATCTGCCGGGAGGGAAGCTGTTCCTTTAAATCCAGGATGAACAGGTTCCTGTCCTTTGCAGGGATGCAGAAGTCCGGGACAAATGCAATCCCCAGCCCGATGCGGGCCAGGTCGATGAGAAGGTCGTTGCTGGAAAGCTCAATCTCAGGAACCAGGTCAAGCTGGCTTTTCTGGAAAATCTGGTGCAGGAACTCACTGGTGGTGCTCTTGCGGTCCAGCATCATGATGGGGTAGTCCAGAAGCTCTTCCAGACCCAGCTTCCTTCCTTCCAAAGGAAACGCGGAACGGCTGGCCACGAATACGTCGTGGAACTCATTGATGACCCGGGTATTCATGTTGCCGGCCAGGGCTGAGTTGGGATAATTGGTCACAATGAAGTCGGCCTGTCCGTTTTCCAGGAAACGGGCGCACTCAATGGAAGTCTGGTTGGTGACCTTGATATGGATGTTGGGGAATTCCTTGTGGAAACGGTTCAGGTAGGGCACCAGATAATAGCGGCAGATGGTATCGCTGGCGCCGATGCGCAGCTGGCCGCCGTTTAATGTGTGGGCTTCCAGAAGCTGGTTCTCGCCCCGCTTGATCAGGTTCATGGCTGGCTCGATGTGTTTTAACAGGATCTCGCCCTCGGGCGTGAGCTGTACTTTTTTTGTACTCCGTATGAAAAGAGGCTGGTTCAGCTTTTTCTCCAGGACTTTTATGGACTGGCTCACCGCTGACTGGGAGATGAACAGCTGCTTGGACGCCTCAGAAAAACTCAGTGTAATTGCAACATGGTAAAATACTTTATATAGTTCATAGTTGATATCCATTATTAAGTCCTCCTTATAAACTAAGCCTATCTTATCACGATGGACAAGTGTTTGTAAAGAGGTTTCTGTCTGATTGCTTGACTTATATAAGTGGATGGATTATCCTAATACATATCTTGAAAGGAATAAGGATTGATATGGCAGAGAATTTTTATGAAATGTACCTGGAAGAGATGGGCGGCATCGCACCTTTGACAGGCCAGGAGAAACCGGAGCTTCTGAAGGAGACGGCAAAGGGGAATGCCGGGGCGCGCAACCGCTTGGTGGAAGGCAGTTTAAGGCATGTGCTTAATCTGGCGGCGGAGTATGAGGGCAGGGAACTTCCCATGTCTGATATTGTCCAGGAAGCGAATACGGCCCTGATGCTGGCAGCCATTGAATATGACGGAAGTGAGGAGTGGGACAGCCTTCTGGCGCGCAGGGTAAGGGAGGCCGTGGAGCTGGCCCTTGAGGAGCAGAAAGCAGAAGCTGAGATTGAGGAAACCATGGCCGCCAGGGTCAATGTACTACAGACCGTATCCCAGATGCTGGCCAGGGAACTGGGCCGGGAGGCCACGCTCCAGGAACTGGCAGCCAAGATGAAGATGACGGAGGATGAAATCAAGGACATCATGAAGCTGGCCCTGGACGCCCTGACGGTCAATGGGGAAGGGCAGGCTTTTGTGGATACGGAAGATGACACGGATTCCTCCAATCCCATTAAGGATGGATGGAGCATGGAAGAACTGTAGGGGGAGCAGAGTCATGAAGTTATATATTATACGCCACGGACAGACGGACTGGAACGTGGAGGGGAAGATACAGGGAAGGCAGGATATCCCGCTGAATGAAACGGGCCGCAGGCAGGCCCTGGCATTGGCAAAAGGCATGAAGTCCCGCCCGGTGACCGCTGTCTATTCCAGCCCCCAGAAACGGGCCATGGAGACGGCAAAGGCCATAGCAGCACCCCTGGGCCTGACGGTCAGGGCCGTGCCCCAGCTGATGGAGATTGGATATGGGGACTGGGAAGGCCGCAGTGCCGAGGATATCCTGACCACGGACAGGGAACTGTATGAGTCCTGGTGGCAGCACCCCGCAACGGTGGCGCCTCCGGGCGGCGAGACGCTGAACCAGGTGGACGGGCGCTGCCGCCAGGCATGGGACATGATACGCGCAGGGATGGATGGGGACACGGCGGTGGTGGCCCATGGGGGGACCCTGGCCCATTTTATCGTACATCTTCTGGAGGGACAGCCGGAAGCGAAGGAAATCGTGGTCAGCAATGCAAGCATTACCACCATGGATTATGACCCTGCATCCGGCGCCTGCCGCCTTGTGGACCTGAATGACTGCATCCACCTGGACAGGTGCAATAAAATGGGATGAATCATAAAAAAGTACCGCGGATGTATTGTATTTCCTGGGGCTTTGTATTAGAATAGAGATAGTTTTGTAAGCGCTTACAATTAAATATGGGAGGTATTCTTATGACAGAGGTTAAAGGCAATGTAATCGTAGGACAGTCCGGAGGGCCGACCGCGGTAATCAACTCCAGCCTGGCGGGGGTCTATAAAACTGCCAAGGACAGAGGGGCAAGGAAGGTATACGGCATGCTTCACGGAATCCAGGGACTGCTGCAGGAGCGGTATGTGGATTTGTCCGACCACATCAAGACGGATCTGGACATCGAGCTATTGAAACGGACCCCTTCCGCCTATCTTGGCTCATGCCGTTTCAAGCTTCCGGAGATATGTGAGGACAGGGCTGTCTACGATAAGATATTTGAAATCCTTAACAAGCTGGAAGTGGAGTATTTCTTCTATATCGGCGGCAATGATTCCATGGATACCATCAAGAAGCTGTCCGACTACTCCTTGTTGAATGGCAGCAGGATCCGCTTCATGGGGGTGCCTAAAACCATTGACAATGACCTTGCGGCAACGGACCACACACCTGGATATGGAAGCGCGGCCAAATACATTGGCGCCATAACAAAAGAAGTGATCAGGGACGGCCTTGTCTATGACCAGCAGAACGTGACCATCCTGGAAATCATGGGACGGAATGCAGGATGGCTGACCGGGGCGGCAGCGCTTGCAAAGGGCGAGGACTGCGAGGGGCCGGACATGATTTTCCTTCCCGAGGTCACCTTTGACGTGGATTCCTTCATGAAGAAGGTGGAGGAGCTTCACCGGCGCAAGAAATCGGTGGTGGTTGCCGTGTCAGAGGGAGTGAAGCTGGCGGACGGCCGTTATGTCTGTGAACTGACAGAGGGGATTGAGTTTGTGGATGCCTTTGGGCATAAACAGCTGACAGGGACAGCCAGATACCTGGCGGAGAAAATCAACCGGGAGGTTGGCTGCAAGACAAGGGCCATTGAGTTCAACTCCCTTCAAAGATGCGCTTCCCATATTGTCTCCAGGGTGGATATCACGGAGGCGTTCCAGGTGGGAGGGGCGGCCGTGAAGGAGGCCTTTGACGGTGAGACTGGCAAGATGATCATCCTCAAGCGCGTTTCCGACGATCCCTATGTGTGCGTCACGGATATCTATGACGTACATAAGGTTGCCAATGTGGAGAAAAAGGTTCCCAGGGAGTGGATCAATAAGGATGGGGATTATGTGACGGAAGAATTTGTGAATTACATACGGCCTTTAATCCAGGCAGAGCTTACCCCAATCATGACGGACGGGCTTCCAAGACACCTGTATTACACGGATGTGGAGAAGAAGTAGCGGATGGTAAAATAAAAACAGGGCTTCGGCCACTGGCTTTCCAGTGGGGCCGGGGCCCTGTTTTAATCCATGCATCTCAATCCATATATTTTAATCCATGTATCGTAATCCATATACCTTAATGGTACAGCTTCTTATGTTCATAGACCGGTTCGGATGTAAGCTCCACGCCCAGCTTTTTAAATACCTTGATGTCCACGTCGGACAGCATGACCGAGGTGTGGACCTGGCAGCCCCGCAGTTTGGGGAGCTGTGACAGGGCCTTTTTGGCTGTGTCGTCCGTGGCCGCGCTCATGGACAGGGCAATCAGGACCTCGTCCGTGTGGAGGCGGGGGTTCTTGCTGCCCATGTACCGGGTCTTAAGGGTCTGGATAGGCTCAATCGCGGATGGGGCAATCAGGTGTACATTGTGCGGAATGCCGCCCAATACCTTGATGGCGTTCAGCAGCAGGGCGGCGGAAGCGCCCAAAAGGCTGCTGGTCTTGCCGGTTACCAGCTGTCCGTCATCCAGTTCCATGGCCGCCGCAGGAGCGCCCAGCTTCTGGGCACGTTCCAGGCAGGGGGCGATGACGCGGCGCATGGCAGTGGTGATCTTGGCCTGGTTCATGAGGAGGTTGATCTTGTAGACCTCATCCTGATCCCCTTCCTCCATGGCAAGACGGTTCAGCGCATGGTAGTGACGGCGGATGATTTCCTGGTTGGATGCCTCCCGGCAGGCGTCGTCGTCAATGATACAGAAGCCGGCCATGTTGACGCCCATGTCCGTTGGGGATTTGTAAGGGCTGGTGCCGTAAATCCCTTCGAAAATCGCATTGAGCACAGGGAAGATATCCACGTCCCTGTTATAATTGACCGTTGTCTTGCCGTAGGCTTCCAGATGGAAGGGGTCAATCATGTTCACATCGTTAAGGTCCGCCGTGGCAGCCTCATAGGCCAGGTTCACCGGATGCTTTAACGGAAGGTTCCAGATGGGAAATGTCTCAAACTTGGCATATCCGGCCTTAATCCCGCGCTTGTTCTCATGGTAGAGCTGGGAAAGGCAGGTGGCCATCTTGCCGCTGCCGGGTCCTGGAGCCGTGATGATGACCAACGGCCGGGTTGTCTCTATATAATCGTTCATGCCAAAGCCGGCATCGCTGACAATAAGGGGGATATTGCTGGGATAACCCTCAATGCAGTAGTGGCGGTATACCCGGATGCCCCTGTGCTCTAACTTGGCCTTGAACTGGTCAGCGCCGTTCTGTCCGCTGTACTGGGTAATCACCACGCTTCCCACATACAGTCCCTTGTCCCTGAATTCCTGGATCAGGCGGAGCACATCCTCATCATAGGTAATGCCCAGGTCATGGCGCACCTTATTCTTCTCAATATCAGCCGCATTGATGACGATGACAATCTCGGACTGGTCGGCCAGCTGAAGGAGCATACGCAGCTTGCTGTCAGGGGCAAAGCCCGGAAGCACCCTGGAGGCGTGGAAATCGTCAAAGAGTTTGCCGCCGAATTCCAGATACAGCTTATCGCCAAATTCACCAATCCGCTTTTTGATGTGTTCTGACTGCATGGTCAGATATTTTTCGTTATCAAATCCGATTTTCATTTCTTCTGTATTCTCCCTGTCCTAAAATTAACCACATACCGTTTTAGTATAGCACAATTTGATTGTGTGCGCCATAATAGTTTCCACGGAATCTGAAGATGATATACGGATCCATGATATACGGATTCTCATGATATACGGATGATTGGCTGGATACATCCAGGATGCAGGGGATTGTTTATAAGAAAACACGCAATAACAGATTAAATATATTAATTTTACTAATTTATACAGCGTGTGTTATGATAAGGGCAGATAAAAAGGCGTCAGCCCTTTTTGGTTATATCAATAAAGAGGTCACGAAAAAAGCAGGAGGTTGCTAAATGAGCGTAAGGCGAATATTTGTGGAGAAGAAACCGGATTATGCAGTTAAGGCAGGTGAGCTGAGGGAAGAGCTGGAAAGCTACCTGGGCCTGGATGTGAGGAATGTGCGTGTCTTGATCCGTTACGATATTGAGAACCTGTCAGAGGAGACATATAAGAAGGCCCTGGGGACCATTTTCTCCGAGCCGCCCGTGGATGAGGTATATGAGGAGGAATTCCCGAAGAATCCTGGGGACCTTGTGTTTTCCGTGGAATACCTGCCGGGGCAGTTCGACCAGAGGGCGGATTCCGCCGAGCAGTGCGTCAAGCTCTTAAAGGAGGACGAGGAGCCTGTCATCCGGTCCGCAACCACCTATGTGATTACCGCGCCCCTGAGCGCGGACCAGGAAGCTGCCATCAAAAGCTTCTGTATCAACCCGGTGGACAGCCGTGAGGCAGGGGAAGGGAAACCGGAAACCCTGGTGACTGAGTTTGAGGTGCCGGAGGATATCAAGGACTTTGACGGCTTTACGGACTTTTCCCAGGAGGAGTTAAAGGCCCTTTATGACACGCTGAACCTGGCCATGACCTTTAAGGATTTCCTCCACATACAGGCATACTATAAAAAGGAAGAACACAGGGACCCGTCCGTCACGGAAATCCGGGTGCTGGACACATACTGGTCCGACCACTGCCGACACACCACATTTTCCACTGAACTTAAGAACGTAAGCTTCACGGACGGGGATTACAGGGAGCCCATTGAGAAGACCTATAACCAGTACCTGGCGGACAGGGAAGTGATATATAAGGGACGGGACGACAAGTACGTCTGCCTGATGGACCTGGCCCTGATGGCCATGAAGAAGCTGCGCAGTGACGGGAAGCTTACGGATATGGAGGTTTCCGATGAAATCAATGCCTGCTCCATCGTGGTGCCCGTTAAAATCGACGGGGTGACAGAGGAGTGGCTGGTCAACTTTAAGAATGAGACACACAACCATCCCACTGAGATTGAGCCTTTTGGCGGCGCGGCCACCTGTCTGGGCGGAGCCATCCGCGACCCGCTGTCAGGCCGTACCTATGTGTACCAGGCCATGCGTGTGACAGGAGCGGCAGACCCGACCCAGCCATTAAGCGGGACCCTGAAGGGCAAGCTGCCCCAGAGGAAGATTGTAAACAGCGCTGCCCAGGGATATTCCTCCTACGGCAACCAGATCGGACTTGCCACCGGATATGTAAAAGAGGTTTACCATCCCGGTTATGTGGCAAAAAGGATGGAAATCGGCGCGGTCATGGGCGCTGCCCCAAGAAAGGATGTGATCCGTGAGACTTCCGACCCGGGCGATATCATCATCCTTTTAGGCGGACGCACGGGCCGTGACGGCATCGGCGGGGCCACCGGTTCCTCCAAGGTCCACACCACGGCCTCCATTGAAGTGTGCGGCGCGGAGGTGCAGAAGGGAAATGCCCCCACGGAGCGCAAGATACAGAGGATGTTCCGCCGCCCTGAGGTGAGCCGTCTTATCAAGAAGTGCAATGACTTTGGCGCAGGCGGTGTGTCGGTTGCCATCGGTGAACTGGCTGACGGGCTTAAGATCGATCTTGACAAGGTGCCGAAGAAATACGCAGGGTTAGATGGAACGGAAATCGCCATATCCGAGTCCCAGGAGCGGATGGCGGTTGTGGTTGACCCGGCGGATGTGGACCGTTTCCTGGCCTATGCTGCCGAGGAGAACCTGGAGGCAGTGACCGTGGCAGTGGTGACGGAAGAACCACGTCTGGTGATGAGCTGGAGGGGGAAGACCATCGTGGATATCAGCCGCGCCTTCCTTGACACCAACGGTGCCCATCAGGAAGCAGACGTGACCCTGGAAGTGCCAAACCGTGAAGGCAATCTCTTTGAGCGCAGGGAGCCCGGGGATGTGAAGGCAAAATGGATGGAAATGCTGGCCGGACTGAATGTGTGTTCACAGAAGGGACTGGTAGAGCGTTTTGACGGTTCCATCGGGGCCGGATCCGTGTTCATGCCTTACGGTGGCAGATACCAGCTCACCGAGACACAGGCCATGGTTGCAAAGCTGCCTGTACTGAAGGGACACACGGACACGGTCACCATGATGAGCTATGGGTTTGACCCGTACCTTTCCAGCTGGAGCCCGTACCATGGAGCCGTATATGCGGTGCTGTCCTCGGTTGCCAAGATTGTGGCCGCAGGCGGTGACTACAGCAAGATCCATTTCACCTTCCAGGAGTATTTCCGCAGGATGAACTCAGACCCGGCCAGATGGAGCCAGCCTTTTGCAGCCCTTCTGGGCGCCTACGGCGCGCAGCTTGGACTGGGCCTTGCATCCATCGGCGGCAAGGACAGCATGTCCGGCACCTTTGACACGGAGGAAGGGGAAATCAATGTGCCACCCACCCTTGTGTCCTTTGCAGTGGATGTGGACAGCAGCAGGCATATCATTACGCCTGAGTTTAAGAAACCGGGCAGCAAGATTGTGGAATTCAGGATTGCGCGGGACCAGTATGACCTGCCGGATTACGCCCAGGTAATGGAGGGCTACAAAAAGCTGCGTGAGGATATACTGGCCGGCAGGATCATCTCCGCCTATGCAGTGGAAGGAAACGGCCTGGCGGAGGCAGTGAGCAAGATGGCATTCGGCAATAAGCTGGGTGTGAAGATAGAGCACAATGTGGACCCCAGGGACTTCTTCGGGGCCGGCTGGGGCAATATTGTCTGCGAGGTTGCGGACGGTAAGACAGGGGAGCTTTCCATCTCCTATACGGTCATCGGTGAGGTCACGGAAAGCGGCGTGTTTGAGTACGGCGGCACGGTCATCACCATGGACGAGGCCCTCCATGCATGGACCCATACGCTGGAGGACGTATTCCCCACCGTTACGGGCAAGGCGGCCTGCGGCAGCGAAGCTGTCCTGGAAGAGAAGCTTTACCGCACGGATGCAGTATATGTGTGCGGTCATAAGCTGGGACAGCCCACCGTGTTCATCCCTGTGTTCCCGGGCACCAACTGCGAGTATGACAGCACGAAGGCATTTGAACGGGCAGGGGCAAAGGTGGTTACGAAGGTATTCAGGAACCTGGGCGCCGAGGACATCCGGCAGTCCGTGGACGAGTACAGGAAAGCCATAGCAGGTGCCCAGATCGTGATGTTCCCGGGCGGCTTCTCAGCGGGCGATGAGCCGGAAGGTTCAGCCAAGTTCTTTGCCACCGTATTCCGCAACGCGGTGATGAAGGAGGAACTGGAAAAGCTGTTAAATGAGCGTGACGGGCTGATGCTTGGCATCTGTAACGGCTTCCAGGCCCTGATTAAGCTGGGCCTGGTGCCGGAGGGCAGGATTGTGGAGCAGGGACCGGATTCCCCCACCCTGGCCATGAACACCATCGGACGCCATGTCTCCAAGATGGTATACACCAAGGTGGTGACCAACAAGTCCCCATGGCTGGCAGGCGCAGAGCTTGGCGGTGTGTACTGCAACCCCGCATCCCACGGCGAGGGACGTTTCGTGGCCAATGGGTCATGGCTCCACAGGCTCATGGCCAACGGCCAGGTGGCAACCCAGTACGTGGACGACAAGGGCAATATCACCATGGACGAATACTGGAATCCCAACGGCTCCTACATGGCCATAGAGGGCATCACCAGCCCGGACGGACGTATCCTGGGCAAGATGGCCCACTCCGAGCGGCGCGGGGAGGCGGTTGCCATGAACATTTACGGGGAACAGGATATGAAGATATTCGAATCAGGAGTAAAATATTTCCAGCTGTAAATCAGCAGCTTATTCAGAGTGATTTTCAGACACGCTTCAGGACAGGATATGAAAACAGGGAATACCCGGCTGGCATGGTTCCAGCCGGGCATTCCCTGTCTGTCGTGGGGGAGTGCAGGAAAATCCTAAAGCACTTTATGGTATGCCAGCCTGGGGTCCCCTTTTTCCGTCCCTTCCTGCAGGATCAGGCGGCCGCAGAGGCGGTAACCGCTTTTCTCCAGCGCATGCTGCATGGAAAGGTTGTCCGGATGGGTGTCAATCCGCACATTGTGCAATCCCCTGGCCCTGACATGGTCTTCTGATTCTGCGAACAGCCTGGCGGCCAGCCCCTGGCCCTTTCGGCTTTCCTCCACACATACGCGGTGGAAGGCGGCGTATGGTCCATCATTGAGCCATGCGCCGTCTATGTCCTTATAGCTGGCTTCCGGCCCCCGGACCACGGTTATCATTCCGATGGCCTGTCCTTCTTCATCCAGCACATGGACGGTCTTTTGGCCAATGGCCGCAAGAAGCCCCGGCCCATCCGGGTCCCCCTTCTGCCATTGGTCGATGCCCCGTGCCCGGAAAGATTCCTTGGCCTGCTCCACCATGGAAAGAAGCCTGGGCAGGTCATTTCTGTCTGCTAAACGGTATATCATGTGGTACCTCCCTGATTCTGGGTTTGATTTAAGTTCCGGCCGGTCAGGATACCGGCGCGTATTGCATAAAGCCAGTATATAGAAAAATAGCAGCATCCGCAACCATAAGTTTGTCCGACGGACAAAGCGGGGAGCGCCAATAGCCAAAATTGAGAACGCCCGCAGACAGGATGGGACTGACCCAACACCGTCTTGATTTTTTGCATCAGGGTGCTATACTGGAAAGTAGCATTTTCCCGGATCCAGATTGGATTCAGAAACACGCTCCAGCAAGGACCGGGCAGGAAGGAGACTACGATATGGAAACAAAACTGACCAGAGAACAGGCACTGAAGGCCCTGAAGCAGTACAACAAGGAGCCGTTCCACATCCTCCATGCGCTGACCGTTGAGGGCGCCATGAGATGGTTTGCCCAGGACCAGGGCTTTGGGGATGAGGCGGACTTCTGGGGGCTTGTGGGGCTGCTTCATGACATTGACTTTGAGATGTATCCCCAGGAGCACTGCATCAAGGCGCCGGAGCTGCTGAAGGAGGCAGGGGCAAAGGAGGACTTCATCCGTGCGGTCTGCTGCCATGGATACGGCATCATGGTGGATATTAAGCCGGAGCACCAGATGGAGAAGATCCTGTTCGCAGTGGACGAGCTTACGGGGCTGATCGGCGCGGCTGCCAGGATGCGCCCGTCCAAGAGCGTGATGGATATGGAGGTATCCAGCCTGAAGAAAAAGTTCAAGGATAAACGGTTCGCAGCCGGCTGTTCCAGGGACGTGATCCAGGATGGGGCGAAGGAACTGGGCTGGACCCTGGAGGAACTGATGGAAAAGGCCATCCTTGCCATGCGTTCCTGCGAGGCGTCCGTGAATGAGCAGATGGAACAGCTGGAAGCTTAAGGGATGGATGGACCCCATATTCCTTTGTGCAGATGAGGTTGGGACAATTTGCAAGAAAAAATAGGATACATATTGAAAAGTGTCAATGAATATCTTATAATTAGGGTGAATCGTTGGATAACTTGTTGCACATTGAGAAAGAAGGGGTGTTATGTATGCTATGTATTATGTGGCTATCGGTTCGCTGGCCGCACTGGCTTTTGCCGCCTGTATGTTTTTCAGGGTTAAGAAGGAACCCGGAGGCAGCAAAGAGATGCTGGGTATCTCCAGCGCGGTACAGAAAGGTGCTAATGCGTATCTGAGACGTCAATACAAAGGCGTAGGAATATTTTTTGCCGTGGTATTTGTCATCCTTATGGGAATGGCAATCTGCGGCTTTTTGAGTTTTTTTACACCTTTTGCTTTCCTGACAGGAGGGTTTTTCTCCGGACTGTCCGGGTTCATCGGCATGAGGACGGCTACCATGGCCAACTGCCGTACCGCCCAGGGCGCTTCGGAAAGCCTGAACAAAGGCCTGAGGGTTGCGTTTTCAGCCGGTTCCGTCATGGGGTTTACCGTGGTCGGGCTGGGGCTCTTTGACCTGACTGTGTGGTATTTTATATTGAACATGGCCTTTGGCGCCCTGCCTGAGGGGGAACGGATTGCCCAGATAACAGCCAACATGCTTACCTTTGGGATGGGCGCGTCCAGTATGGCGCTTTTTGCAAGGGTAGGCGGAGGCATATTCACCAAGGCCGCGGATGTGGGGGCCGACCTGGTGGGCAAGGTGGAGGCGGGCATTCCTGAGGATGACCCCAGGAACCCGGCAGTGATTGCAGATAATGTGGGGGATAATGTGGGCGATGTGGCCGGAATGGGCGCTGACCTTTACGAGTCCTATGTGGGGTCCATTGTCTCCACGTCCGCCCTGGCGGTGGCCGCGGGTTACGGCGTCAAGGGGGTGGCTGTGCCCATGATGCTGGCTGCCTTGGGCGTGATTGCATCCATTGCAGGAACATTTTTTGTAAACACAAAGGAGGACGCGACCCAGAAAAACCTGCTGACAGCCCTGAGGACAGGGACCTATATCAGCGCCGTGCTGGTGGTGCTGGCAGCCTTTTTTGCCATCCGCATCCTGCTTCCGGGACATATGGGTGTGTATGCAGCCATCCTGTCCGGCCTGGCGGCAGGTGTGGCAATCGGTGCCATCACGGAATATTATACATCAGATTCCTATCCGCCAACAAGGAAGCTGGCTGCCTCCAGTGAGACAGGAGGGGCCACGGTAATCATAAGCGGACTGTCACTGGGGATGATGTCCACGGTGGCCCCTGTCATCATTGTTGGGATTTCCGTGCTGGTGAGCTATTTCTGCGCAGGCGGGAAGGGGGACTTTAACGCAGGGCTTTACGGGGTAGGCGTTTCCGCCGTGGGAATGCTGTCCACCCTGGGCATCACCCTTGCCACGGATGCCTACGGCCCGGTGGCGGACAATGCGGGCGGCATAGCTGAGATGACCCACATGCCCGGGGATGTCAGGCGCAAGACGGATGCCCTGGACTCCCTTGGCAACACCACGGCTGCCACCGGAAAGGGATTTGCCATCGGTTCCGCGGCCCTTACGGCCCTGGCCCTGATTGCATCCTACATTGACAAGGTAAGGCAGATCGCGCCGGGACTGGATCTGGACCTGTCCATCACCAATCCCCCGGTGCTGATTGGACTGTTCATCGGCGGCATGCTTCCCTTCCTGTTCGCATCCCTGACCATGGAGGCGGTGGGGGAGGCGGCCCAGTCCATTGTGGTGGAAGTGCGGCGGCAGTTCAAGGAGATTGCCGGGCTGATGGAAGGAAAGGCGGAACCGGATTACAGCGCATGTGTGGATATGTGTACCAAATCAGCCCAAAGGCTTATGGTTGCGCCGGCCATGGTGGCTGTGGCGGTTCCCGTGGCCGTGGGGCTTTTGCTGGGACCTCAGGGCGTGGCAGGGCTTCTGGCGGGCAACACGGTGACCGGCTTTGTCCTGGCCGTGATGATGTCCAATGCAGGCGGCGCCTGGGATAATGCCAAGAAGTACATTGAGGGCGGCGCTTACGGGGGAAAGGGAAGTCCGCAGCACAAGGCGGCGGTCATCGGCGACACGGTGGGCGACCCCTTTAAGGACACCTCTGGACCGTCCATCAACATCCTGATTAAACTGACATCCATGGTGTCCATTGTGTTTGCAGGGCTGGTGGTGGCGGTGCACCTTTTGTAGGATTGGCTGGGGATGCATATAGGGCTGCGGGGTATGTCCGCGCTGGCTGTGCCTGTGGATATGCCCAAAACCGTGGCTGGATTCCTATGGCGGGCAGACATTTTCCATAAAGAAAGTCCGCCCTGTAAAAACAAATGTCCTCTGTACACAAATTTTTTCATCGAAACCTATTGACATCCTTGATAAAGTAAGGTATTATTTGCACTTGTAACGCAGTAAAGGCCAGAGCGTGTTTTATTTGTTAGGATTTGTTATGGATAGAGGCAGTGCAAAGTAAGAGCAAGGGAGACAGATACGATGAAAAAAGTGGTGAAGTTCGGCGGGAGTTCATTGGCCAGCGCAAGGCAGTTTAAGAAGGTTGCGGATATCATCAGGGCTGATAAGTCCAGGAGATATGTGGTTCCTTCCGCGCCAGGCAAGCGGAGTGATAAGGATGAGAAGGTCACGGATATGCTGTACGCCTGCTATGATGCAGTGGCAGAAGGCAGGTCCTACAAGAAAATCCTTGAGAAAATCAAAAGCAGGTACATGGATATCATTGACGGCCTGAACTTAAACCTGAACCTGGACCACGAATTTGAACGGATAGAGGAGAACTTCCTGGCAAAGGCAGGAAGGGATTATGCGGCTTCCAGAGGCGAGTACCTGAACGGTATTGTCGTTGCCAATTATCTGGGATTTGAATTCATTGATGCCGCGGAAGTGATTTTCTTTGACGATAACGGTAATTTTGAGGCCGACCTGACCAATAAGGAGTTGTCCGAGCGCCTGGAGCACGTGGAGAAGGCTGTCATTCCCGGCTTCTACGGTTCCAGGCATGACGGCACGGTCAAGACATTTTCCAGGGGAGGTTCCGATGTCACCGGCTCCATCGTGGCAAAGGCCATCCATGCGGATATGTATGAGAACTGGACGGATGTGTCCGGCGTGCTGGTCACGGACCCAAGGATCGTGGATGACCCTGAGGTCATTGAGACCATTACATACAAGGAGCTGCGCGAGCTGTCCTACATGGGTGCCAGCGTGCTTCATGAGGACGCCATCTTCCCGGTGCGCAAGGAGGGCATCCCCATTAATATCAGGAACACTAACCGTCCCGAGGACAAAGGCACCCTGATTGTGGAGAGCACCTGCCGCAAGCCGCGCCATACCGTAACCGGTATTGCAGGCAAGAAGGGATTCTGCTCCATCAACATTGAAAAGGCCATGATGAATGCCGAGGTGGGATTTGGCAGGAAGGTCTTAAGCGTATTTGAGCAGTACGGCATTTCCTTTGAACACATGCCTTCCGGTATTGATACCATGACCGTGTATGTGCACCAGTCCGAGTTTGAGGAATATGAGCAGTCCGTGATTGCAGGCATCCACAGGGCGGTGGAGCCGGATACGGTGGAGCTGGAGTCCGACCTGGCATTGATTGCAGTGGTTGGCCGGGGCATGAGGTCCAACCGGGGCACGGCCGGAAGGATATTCTCCGCCCTTGCCCACGCAAGGGTCAATGTGAAGATGATTGACCAGGGCTCCAGCGAGTGGAATATCATCATCGGCGTGAAGAATGATGATTTTGAGACAGCTATCCGCGCCATCTATGACATATTTGTGGTTACGGAACTGTGATGTGAATGATACCTGCGGGAATGGGCGCAGGGATAAAAGCCAGCTTGGCTGAGGAATGGAGTGGCACGGTGGGACACCGTGCCACTCTTTGCAGATGATCCTGCGGCATTGGCCTGTGGAACGTGCAGGCGGAGGGGATGGATCTTCAGGCAGGCCCTCTGCCCGGCGCCGGCCGGGAAGATAAAAATGCAACGCCGGATTAAGAGGGGAAGGAACATGGGGGAGATGGACAGCAGATGTGATAAAAAAGCGGTAGTGAAATACGCGGGGGCGTTTATTGCCTGGGTGATTGGTTCCGGCTTTGCAACCGGACAGGAAATCCTCCAGTTCTTCACAAGCTACGGCTATTACAGCTATGGGGTGGTGATACTGAACCTGATTGGGTTCCTATTTCTGGGGAACATCCTGCTGACCACGGGATATGACCATAAAAAGGACAGCGGGTTCAACCATTTCACCTACTATTGCGGAAAAAGGGCGGGGGACTTTTATTCCTGGCTGGTCCTGGCAACCTTATTGCTGCTTATCGCTGTCCTTGTCTCAGGGGCTGGGGCAACCCTGTATGAGTATTACGGACTGAACCGGTATATTGGTTCCCTGATCATGTCGGCGCTGGTTTTAGGGGCATATCTGGTCGGGTTTGAGCGTCTGATCCGGATTGTGTCTGCCATCGGCCCTGTAATCATCCTGTTTACCCTGTTGGTGGGGGTGGTAACCGTGATCCGTGATTTTGGGAATATTACCCAGACAGGCATGTATGGGGCGGCGCTGGCAGGGCTGAGGCCGTCGCCCAGCTGGCTGGTCAGCTCCGTTTTATACCTGTCCCTTAACTTCCTCAGCGGCAGCACATATTTTACCGCCCTGGGGATGACGGCCAAAAGCAGGAAGGATGCAAAATGGGGTGCGGTCTGGGGCGCGGCCACCCTGGTCCTGTCAATTGCAATCATGAACACGGCCATCCTGCTCCATGGAGGGACAGCGGCATCCCTGTCCGTACCAACCCTTTACCTGGCAAAGAAAATCTCCTTTGTGCTGGGTGCCGTGTTCTCCATCGTACTGGTCCTGGGTATCTTTTCCTCCTGCTCCACCATGATGTGGACGGTCTGCAACCGGATTCCTTCTCCTCCCGGAGCCGGAAAACACGGGATGGCTGTTGTGATAGCTGCATTTACCTATGTCCTTGGCATGCTTCCTTTCAGTAAACTGGTGAACCTGTTCTATCCCCTGGTAGGATATCTGGGCCTTGTGTTCATTGCCTGCGTCATATACAGGGGCATAAAAGGATTATTTGTTCTCTAATGATAAAAAATATGGTATACTGGATAAAATAGTAAAGAGCCTATGGTGATGTGCTTCAAAACAAGGAGGAGCTGCATATGCTGGAAAAAATTGATTTAAATAAAACCGTGGATAAGAAATCGTACCGCAAGGTGATGGACGAGGCTTCCCAGAAGCTGGGGCTTTTGCAGCGGGATTGCAAGGCGGCGGGGATTCCGGTCATGATTGTGTTTGAGGGCATGGGAGCGGCCGGCAAGGGGGTCCAGATCAACAGGCTGATCCAGTCCCTGGACCCAAGGGGATTTGACGTGTATGCCTGTGACAGGCCCACTGAGGACGAACAGATGCGTCCCTTCCTCTGGCGTTACTGGACCAAGACCCCGGCCAACGGCAGGATTGCCATATTTGACAGAAGCTGGTACCGCAGCGTGCAGGTGGACCGGTTTGACGGACTGACGCCGGAGGATAAGCTGGCTGACGCCTACCAGGACATCCTGTCCTTTGAAAAGCAGCTGAGCGATGACGGGATGGTCATCATCAAGTTTTTCCTGTATATCGATAAGGACGAACAGAAAAAGCGGTTTAAAAAGCTGGACGCTTCCAAGGAGACCTCCTGGAGGGTCACAAAGGGGGACTGGGAGAGGAACAAACAGTTTGACCATTATCTCAGGATGAATGAGGAGATGCTTGAGAAGACGGACACGGATTATGCGCCCTGGGCCATCATTGAGTCGGTGGACAAGGATTACGCGGCCACCAAGATTGTGTCCGCTGTCATGGACAGGCTTCAGTACGAACTGGAAAAAAGGCAGGCTTTGGCAGATGATAAGGCAGTAAAGACAGCGCCGGCCACAACCAGGCAGCGCTTCAAGAACGGCGTGCTGTCCGGAATCGACCTTTCTAAGAGCCTGACGGAAGAAGAATACAAGGAGCAGGTGAAAAAGCTTCAGAAGCGGTTATCGGAACTGCACAGTGAACTGTACCGGTTAAGGATTCCTGTGGTAATCGGGTTTGAGGGCTGGGATGCAGGCGGCAAGGGCGGCGCCATCAAACGTCTGACAAGCCAGCTGGATCCCAGGGGTTACAGGGTGAACCCCACGGCAGCGCCCAATGACATAGAGAAGGTACATCACTATCTGTGGCGTTTCTGGAATAATGTGCCGAAGGCAGGCCATATTGCCATCTTTGACCGCACCTGGTACGGCAGGGTCATGGTGGAACGGATTGAGGGCTTCTGCAGTGAGGCGGAGTGGAAACGGGCCTACCAGGAGATTAACGAGATGGAATCCCACATGGCCAACGCAGGCGCGGTGGTGCTTAAGTTCTGGCTCCATATTGACAAGGACGAACAGGAGCGCAGGTTCAAGGAACGCCAGGCAGACCCCATGAAGCAGTGGAAGATAACGGACGAGGACTGGCGCAACCGTGAGAAGTGGGACGAGTATGAGGAAGCGGTCAACGAGATGCTGGTGCGCACTTCCACCACCTATGCGCCGTGGATCGTGGTTGAGGGCAATGATAAACGGTATGCCAGGGTGAAGGTCCTAAAGACGGTTGTGGATGCCCTGGAAAAGAAAATTAAGGAAGTAAAAGAAAAAAGATGAGTGATACAAAAGAGATAATAGTGGCAGGCGGCGGGGCGGCCGGCATGGTTGCTGCCATTGCCGCGGTAAGGGAAGGCGCACACGTGCACCTGTTTGAGAAAAATGAGAAGCTGGGCAAGAAAATCTTCATCACGGGCAAGGGGCGCTGCAACGTGACCAATGCCTGTGACATGGAGGAAATGCTGGCAGCGGTCGTGAGTAACTCCAAGTTCCTGTACAGCAGCTTTTACGGGTTTACAAACCAGGATATGATGCAGCTGCTGGAACAGGCCGGCCTCAGGCTGAAGGTGGAGCGGGGCAACCGCGTATTCCCTGAGTCGGATAAGTCATCTGATGTAATCGCAGCCCTTTCTTCTATTTTAAGGAAGGAGGGGGTGGAAATCCATCTGAACCATAAGGTGGAGGGCCTGGTGGTAAAAGACGGTGTCTGCAGGGGAATCCGCGTGGGCGGCCGCGTGTGGGACGGGGACCGCGTGATCGTGACCACAGGCGGCCTGTCCTATCCGTCCACCGGATCCACGGGCGATGGCTATGGATGGGCCAGGGAAAGCGGCCATAAGATTACAGACCTGTCCCCGGCCCTGGTGGCCTTTGAGACAAAGGAAGTGGATACGGTAAAGGAACTGCAGGGACTTTCCCTTAAAAACGTGGAAGCAGCCGTATACGACGGCAGGAAAGAGCTGTACCGGGATTTTGGGGAAATGCTGTTCACCCATTTCGGGGTCAGCGGGCCCCTGCTCCTGAGCGCCAGCTCATATGCAGCCAAGGCCATCAGGAAGCAGCCCCTGCGGCTGGTCATCGACCTGAAGCCGGCGCTTTCAAGGGAACATCTGGATGACAGGATCCTGCGGGACTTTTCAGAGAGTAAGAACAGGCAGTTTAAAAATTCACTGACCCACCTGTATCCGGCCAAGCTGATTCCGGTCATCATCCGGCGCAGCGGCATTGACCCGGATAAAAAGGTCAACGAAATTACAAAGGAAGAGCGGGCCAGGCTGGTGCAGGTCACCAAGGAACTGGAGTTTACCCTCACAGGCCTCAGGGATTACAAAGAGGCAATCATTACCCAGGGCGGTATTTCGGTCCGGGATGTGAATCCCGGGACCATGGAATCCAAACATGTCCGCGGTCTGTACTTTGCAGGAGAGATACTGGACCTGGATGCGGTTACCGGCGGGTTTAACCTGCAGATTGCATGGTCCACCGGCTGGGCTGCCGGCAAAGGGGCTGCCAGGGAGGCTTAGCCGGCAAAAGCAGTTTCCGGACACGGCCCGGGAGATAAAAAGACAGGAGAGGAACTGGATACATGGGACATTTTAACATAGCAGTGGACGGTCCGGCAGGAGCCGGCAAAAGTACAATCGCCAGGATGGTGGCAAAGAAACTTGGATTCGTGTATGTGGATACAGGCGCCATGTACCGTACCATGGCATTACATTTTATCAGATTGGGAATCGGTCCAGGAGATGAGGAAGCCATTGCCCGGGCATGCCGGGATGTGGATGTGACCATCTGCTACGAGGATGGGGCGCAGCAGGTCATGCTGAATGGGGAAAATGTCTCCGGCCTTATCCGCACCGAGGAGGTGGGCAGCATGGCCTCGGCTACCTCCGTGTATGCGCCGGTGAGGAAGAAGCTGGTAGAACTTCAGCAGGAACTGGCAAAGAAGGCGGATGTAATCATGGATGGCAGGGATATCGGTACCTGCGTGCTTCCGGATGCACCTGCCAAGATATACCTGACCGCCTCGGTGGAGGTACGGGCAGGCCGCCGTTTCAAGGAGCTGGCGGAAAAAGGCGTGGAGTGCAGCCTGAAGGAGATTGAGGAAGACATCAGGGAACGCGATTACCGGGATATGAACCGGGAACATTCCCCGTTAAAGCAGGCAGAGGATGCCGTTATGTTAGACAGTTCCGCGATGACCATTGACCAGGTGGTGGATGCCATTATCCGTATTGCCTGTGAGCGCGGCCTGGAGGTGGGCGCGTGAGCCGGGAAGGGACAGGGCGCCAGGTAGTGGTGGCAAAGAGCGCCGGGTTCTGTTTTGGCGTGGAACGGGCGGTGGACCGGGTATACCAGCAGATAGACGCCCTGAAGGCGGGGAAGGCCAAAGGGCCTATCTACACGTTCGGCCCCATCATACACAACGAAGAGGTGGTAAGGGACCTGGAGGAAAAGGGGGTCATGGTGCTGGAGGACGAGGCTGCCCTCCGGTCACTTCCAAAGGGGCAGGGGACCGTGATCATCCGTTCCCACGGTGTCAGCCGCCATATCTATGATATCCTTGAAGAGCGGGGCGTGGAGATAGTGGACGCCACCTGTCCTTTCGTGAAGAAAATCCACCGCATTGTGTCGGAGCACTCGGAGGCAGGGGACGCGGTTGTGATCATAGGCAGCCCGGACCATCCGGAGGTGGAAGGAATCAGGGGCTGGGGAAATGAGTATACCACGGTCATAAATGATGGGGCGGGGGTGGATAACTATGTGCTTCCCCAGGGCAAAAAGCTTTGTATCGTGTCCCAAACGACATTTAATTACAACAAATTTAAAGAATTAGTTGAAAAATTTTTAAAAAAGGGTTATGATAGTAGTGTTTTAAATACGATTTGCAATGCAACACAGGAAAGACAAGTGGAGGCGGCGAAGATTGCTTCTCAGGTAGACGCCATGATTGTGATTGGCGGAAGGCATTCATCCAATACCCAGAAGCTATTTGAAATTTGCCTCAAGGAGTGTAAGAATACGTCTTACATTCAGACACTCGGCGATTTAGATCCTGATAGTGTATCTTCTGTGCGCAGCGTAGGTATTACAGCTGGGGCATCCACCCCAAAAAAGATTATTGAGGAGGTTCATACCAGAATGGCAGAGCAGAGTTTTGCAGAGTTATTAAAGGAAGAGGAAGAATCAACCAAACCAATACGTACAGGAGAGATAGTCACCGGTCAGGTCATCGAAGTCAGCAAAGATGAGATTATACTGAGTATTGCAGGGAATAAGTCGGAAGGCGTTATTACCCGTGATGAATACAGCAACGACAGTAATGTAGATTTGACCACCAAAGTACAGATTGGTGAGGAGATGGAAGCCAAAGTCATTAAGCTGAATGACGGTGTAGGCATGGTTTCATTATCCTATAAGCGTATGGCAGCAGACAGGGGCAACAAGCGCCTGGAGGAAGCATTTGAGAACCAGGAAGTCCTGACTGCAAAGGTAGCACAGGTATTGGACGGCGGCTTAAGCGTTGAGGTTGAGGGCGCAAGGGTATTCATTCCGGCCAGTCTCGTATCTGACAGCTATGAGAAGGACCTGTCCAAGTATGCAGGACAGGATATCGAGTTTGTTATTACCGAATTCAATCCTAAGAGAAGAAGGATTATTGGCGACAGGAAGCAGCTGCTGGTTGCACAGAAGGCACAGCTGAAGGAAGAACTGTTTTCCAGGATCCAGATTGGTGATGCAGTGGAAGGAACCGTTAAGAACGTAACTGACTTCGGCGCGTTCATTGACCTGGGCGGCGCTGACGGACTGCTTCATATCTCTGAGATGAGCTGGGGCCGTGTTGAGAATCCTAAGAAGGTATTCAAGGCCGGCGACCAGGTAAGGGTCCTGATTAAGGACATCCAGGGCGAGAAGATTGCCCTGAGCCTGAAGTTCCCGGAGGCAAATCCATGGGTACAGGCAGCTGAGAAGTATGCGGTTGGCAACGTGGTGGTTGGCCGCGTGGCACGTATGACTGATTTCGGCGCATTTGTTGAATTAGAGCCAGGCGTGGACGCACTCCTTCATGTATCCCAGATTTCCAGGGAGCATGTGGAGAAGCCTTCTGATGTCCTGAGGATTGGCGAGGAGATTGAGGCAAGGGTCGTTGATTTCAACGAGGCAGACCACAAGATCAGCCTGAGCATCAAGGCCATGATGGCACCGGTACAGCAGGATGCGGATGTGGCTGATGTGGACATCACACAGTACACAGAAGAATAATGCAATCAGTCTGCGGTGAAAGCATCGTGGGAATGTGCAGGAGTATTAAGGGACTGGCTATGGACGCGGTAAGCGCCCATAGCCTTTTTTGAATTGTCAGGTGGAGATTGTCAGGGGGAAATTGATGATTGTCAGGGGCGGATTGATACATGAAAAATCAGGAACAGGGTTATTTCATCAATGGATTCAGAAGCAGGGATGCCTCAAAAATCCCATTTTCATACGTGAATTTAAGGATGCCGTGATACCGCTCCACAAGATAACGCACAGAGGAGGTCCCGGTACCCAGATCATCCCGTTTGGAGGACAGGAAACGTCCGTCCTTCAGGCGGATGGCGTGGGTATAGGTGTTGCGGATGGAAAGGGCAATCATGGATTTACCCGCCTGCCCGATATTGATGGCAATGGAGGGGATACCGGATGTCTGGCGTTCGCAGGCTTCTACTGCGTTGGAGAGAAGGTTGCCCAGGATTGTGCAGAAGTCGGTGTCGGGCATGGGGAGGGCCTCGGGCAGGGAGATGGAGGTTTCCACACCGATGCCCTGATTCCTGGCCAGGTGGATATAATAGTTTAAAATGGCGTTGGAGGAAATGTTGGAGCAATACTGGACCGTGGAAAGGGCCTCGAAGCTGCCCAGGTATTCATTGATGTATTCCAGGGCGCAATCCGGTTTCTGTTCCTCCAGAAGCCCTTTTATGGTTATCAGGTGATGGCGGTAGTCATGCCGTGTTTTTTTCAGCTGGTCCAGGTTATACTGGAGGGTAGCCATCTGGGAGGTCTGCACGCCGGCAAGGAGACGGGTGGTCCTGTACTGCTCGCTGGCAGCATAGCTTTGGGCCAGCCTGGAAAGTATGCGTAAAGTTACGTAGTGCACGGTGTAGATACATACCATCCAGCAGATAACGGAAAAGAAGGCGTTGGTATGGGTGGCCATGAACTGCTTTGGTGTGATATATCCCACATCAAAGTGATATACGACGAAGAACAGGACAGGGATGGAAACCAGGCGGCTCCACACCGGAAGGGGACGTGTGTATTCCACGGCCTGGATCAGGTGTCCGTGCAGCAGATAATATGCGCTGGAAACAATAAGGGTGAGGAAGAGAAGCTGGTACGCAAAACCTGCGCTGGATATGGTGGCCGTATTTGCCGGGATATTCCATGAGATATCCAGCATGCCTGCAATGAACGTGGATATGTCCACAAAGTTCTTGAACAGGAACAGGGAATAGACGGTGACCTTCAGATCTGTTTTCACCATCCATCTGCAGACCAGGACATGTGACAGCATGATGATGCAGCTCCATGGAAGATAAATCCTTTCCCTGGAAAAATTCAATGCCGCACAGGTGAGGAGGCACACAAAAAAAAGGTATCCCAAGAGAATACCTGTAATTTTAGACGCAGAATACCTCCATTCTTTGCGGAACGTAAAGAGGAAGGGAAGGATGACATATAGTAACTCAGCCAGGATGGTGCATACCAGCAGGATATTGACAGGATACATCAGATACCTCCATTTAACTTCTGGAACTGGTAATCAGCATAATGCTGATGGATCTGCGGCCTCAGTGTCCTTGTGATTGGCAGATGCTCTCCGGTATTCAGGACAAACTCAGCCTTTTCCAGGGATGTCACCTTGTCCATATTGATGATACAGTTCCTGTAACAGCATATGAACTGGGGATAGCAGAGCAGCAGGCTGGAAAAATCGTGAAAACGCATGTAAGTCTTCACAAGCCTGCCCGGCAGATGGATCTGGATGTAATGGTTGCTGTAATCCGTGTAGAGGATATCATCGATGGGCAGCTTGACCATGATCCGGCTTTCTTTTACTTCTATATAATGGCTGCGCTTCCTCTGGGATACGGAGCGGAAATAGTCCATGGTCTGGCAGAACTTTCCGAAGCGCAGTGGCTTTAGCATGTAATCCAGGGCACGCACCTCGTATCCCTTCAGGGCAAAGTCCGTACTGCTGGTGGTAAAGATGATGGTGCACTGGTCATCGTCACGCCGGATATGCTCGGCAATCCGGATTCCGGACGCCTCCCCCTTCAGGAAAATATCAATGAAAACAAGTTCATATACGCCGATGTGCCAGGCGTTAAGGAAGTCGGCTGCCGTATTAAAGATAGTGGTTTTCTGACTGATGTGGGCATCGGAAAAATAAGTGGACACGAATCCGGCCAGCTGTCGCGCATCATCTATGGAGTCATCAATTACTGCGATATTCACGTTGCGCTTCCTTTCTATCATTTAATCAGGGAATCCCATGACTTTTGTGAAAATTTAATCAAACAACTGTATATAATGGGACAACAGATACAAATTCAGTATAATATACAACAAGTTAAAAAGCAAGAGTAATTGGAATTAGTTGTAAGAGCCGTATAGGGTACCCCCTGACTGGGCATAATCCTTTTGTACTTATATGAAAGGAGTTGTGGACAGCATGGGAAAAGCAAAAAAGGCAGAGCCTTTTGACCCTCATAATTTAAGTCCCCAGGACCAACTGAAATTCGAGATTGCCCAGGAACTGGGCCTGGATTCAAAGGTGATGGAAAGCGGATGGAGAAGCCTTACGGCAAAGGAGAGCGGCCGGATCGGGGGCCTGATCACAAAGCGGAAGCGGGAAATGAAAAATGAGGCATTGCAACAGGAATAAATATCTATTATACTGAAATGTGTTCATTTCGATTCAGAGGATGCCCTGGAGGCGTGTGATTGGAAAACTCCAGGGAAGTCCTTATGGTTTGTCAGGCGGGGGATGGCTCTGGCTTGTTTGACGGGGGATGGTCCTGCCGGACTGGTATTTTTAGGGTTATTGCGCGGATAAAAGAGTCCGGATAAAGGAGTACGGGATTGAAGATTGGTATAATCAGTTTTACAGCCAGGGGGACCAGGCTCTGCTGCCATCTGGCCAGCAGGTTAAGCGGCGGCGTGGACGAGTGCACTGCATTTGTGCCTGAGCGTTACAGCGATACATATGATAAGACGGGGGATATGGAAGGGGTTGTAAGATGCCAGGACATGCCCCTGGGCCAGTGGACAAAAACCATGTTCCGGGAACAGAGGGCCATGGTGTTTGTAGGGGCGGTGGGGATTGCGGTGAGGGCCATTGCACCGTTTGTGCGGGACAAGATGACAGACCCCCCGGTAGTTGTGGTGGATGAAGCGGGCCGCTTTTCAATCCCGATCCTGTCCGGCCATGTGGGCGGGGCCAATGCCCTTGCCAGCCGGATTGGGGAATGTATCGGTGCAGTGCCTGTGATTACAACGGCCACAGATGTAAACGGACTGTTTGCAGTGGATGTATTTGCAGCTGAGAACGGACTGGTCCTGACGGACCGGGAGGCGGCTAAACAGGTGTCTGCCAGGATCTTGGACGGCGGGAATGTGGGATTCTTCAATGAGTTTGAGGGTGGGGAGCCGGGCGTGCCCAGGGGCTGCTGTAAAAATCCCAGTGAATATAATATATGGGTTACGGTAAAGGACAGCAGCCTGGAGTTTGAAAGGAGTGTGGGGGCTGTCGGTTCCCGCCGTGTCCTAAGGCTCATTCCGCAGGCAGTTGTGGCGGGAGTGGGCTGCCGCAGGGGAGTGGAGCCCTTCATCCTGGAACGGCAGGTCCTGGAAGGCTTTAGGAAACATGGGATAGACCCGGCGTCAGTCAAGGCGCTGGCAACCATTGACATAAAGAAGGAGGAACCTGCCCTGCTTGCATTGGCGCAAAAGCGGGGCTGGACCCTGCGGTTTTACAGTGCGGCTGAGCTTGGGGATGTGGGCGGTACCTTCACGGAGTCCGCCTTTGTGGAACAGACGGTTGGAATCGGTAATGTCTGTGAGCGGGCATGTATGGCAGAAGGAGGAAGGCTGCTGTTTGGCAAGGAGGCTGGGGGAGGTGTTACGGTGGCCGCGGCCGTGGAGCCTTTCAAATTAGACATTGAGAAATACATATAGATATGTTATACTTTTAGTTTATAAGTCAGAGGATAGACAGCAGGTGATACGATGGGAGACTCATACATCTATAAGAATCAGAAAAAATTGAGATGGGGATATACCACGGGTACTTGTGCGGCAGCGGCTTCCTTGGCGGCTGCCGTTATGCTGCTTGGGAGGAACAGGACGGAGCAGGTGTCGGTTGAAACACCAAAGGGCATAAGGCTGGATTTGGAAGTGGAGGATATTTCCATGGGGCAGCGTGCTGTTTCCTGCGGCGTGAGGAAGGACGCGGGGGATGACCCGGATGTGACGGATGGCCTTGTAGTGTATTCCAGGGTCAGCTTTGGCAGGGAAGAAGATGGCCCGGATGATGTGGGGAAACATGCCGGTGGGTATTATGAACATAAAAATAATGATATTTGCCTCAAATTAACAGGTGGGGTGGGAGTGGGACGGGTTACAAAGGAAGGATTAAGCTGCGAAGTGGGAAAATCAGCCATCAATCCTGTGCCGCGCCAGATGATTTTCAGACAGGTGGAGGACATCTGTGCCAGATACCGGTACCGGGGTGTGCTGTGGATTGAAATCAGCGTACCGGGGGCATTGGAGGTGTCTGGGCGTACCTTTAACAGTAAGCTGGGAATCCTGGGAGGAATCTCTATCCTGGGAACCAGCGGCATGGTGGAACCCATGAGTGAAACAGCGCTTTTGGAAACCATCCGCCTGGAGCTGCGGCAGAACGTGCTGGCGGGACATTGCCGGCTGGTGGTGACACCCGGGAATTATGGGGAGGCATTCCTGAGGGATCATCTGAAGATTGGGCTTGAACAGGCTGTGAAATGCAGCAATTTCATCGGAAACACCATTGATATGGCTGTGGAAGAAGGGGCAGGGGGAATCCTGTTGGTGGGGCATGGAGGCAAACTTATTAAGCTGGCGGCAGGAATCATGAACACGCACTCGTCTGCGGCCGATGGGCGCATGGAGGTGCTGGCGGCTTATGGCGCGGCCTGCGGGGCTGACTCCTGTCTGGTAAACCGGATCCTGGAAGCCATTACGGTGGATGAAGGGCTGCGGCTGTTGGAAACCAGGGAAGGCCTCAGGGACCAGGTGATGGAGCGGGTGATGGAACGTATAGAGGGACATTTAAAAGGGCGTGCAGCAGGGCGGCTTGAGATTGAAGCAGTGGTATTTACCAATGAGAGAGGGATTCTTGGTGCTACCAGCGGGGCTGCCGTGATGCTGGAACGCATTGCAGATAACCTATGATCATGAAAGGCGGATATTCTATGGTACATATAGTAGGAGCAGGCCCGGGCAGCCCGGACCTGATAACGGTAAGGGGACAACGGCTTCTTGGGGAAGCTGACGTGGTTATTTATGCAGGTTCCCTGGTGAATCCTGAGCTTCTGGCCCTTGCAGGGAAAGGGGCGGCTGTGTATGACAGCGCAAGGATGACGCTGGAAGAGGTGATGGATGTTGTGGAGCAATCCCACCGGGCAGGCCTTGCTGTTGTGCGGCTGCATACAGGCGACCCATGCTTATATGGGGCCATCCGGGAGCAGATGGACTGGATGGACAGGAAAGGAATCCCATATGACATATGCCCTGGTGTAAGCTCTTTCTGCGGCGCTGCATCTGCCCTTGGGATGGAGTATACCCTTCCGGATGTGACCCAGAGCGTGGTAATCACCAGGATGGCCGGCAGGACGCCGGTGCCGGAAAAGGAATCCATACGCAGCTTTGCAGCCCATGGGGCTTCCATGGTGATATTCCTGAGCACGGGTATGCTGGAGGAATTGTCACAGGAACTGACGGCAGGCGGATACAGGGAGGATACGCCCGCTGCCATTGTTTACAAAGCCACGTGGCCCGGGGAAAAGGTGGTGCGCTGTACCGTGGGTACGCTTAAGGAGTCTGCGCAGCGGGAAGGGATAAGGAAGACGGCGCTGATTATCGTGGGGGATAGTGTGGCTCAAAGCGGATATGAACGGTCCAAGCTGTATGACCCTGTATTCACGACTGAGTTCAGGACAGGGCGGGAAGATGCTGGTATGGGCAATATCAGGCCAGGCACCATGTATGTGGTGGGAATGGGGCCAGGGAGCATGGACCAGATGACAGGCGCTGCCCTGGAAGCGTTAAAGCGCTGTCAGGTCATTGCCGGATATACGGTTTATGTGGATTTAATCCGTGAGCATTTTCCTCATAAACAGTTCCTGACAACGGCAATGACAAGGGAAGAGGAACGGTGCCGGAGGGCACTGGAATGCTGCATGGAGGGCAAGGACACGGCCATGATATGCAGCGGAGACGCGGGCATCTATGGCATGGCGGGTCTGATACTGGAGCTGGCGGGACAATATCCCGGAGTACAGGTGGAAATCGTGCCGGGGGTTACGGCTGCCAGCGCAGGCGCTGCGGTGTTGGGAGCGCCTTTGATGCATGACTTTGCGGTCATCAGCCTCAGTGACAGGCTGACTCCTTTGGATGCCATATGGAACCGGGTGGAGTCGGCTGCCCAGGCGGGCTTTGTCATCTGCATGTATAATCCGGCCAGCAAGGGAAGACCGGATTATTTCAGGCAGGCATGTGAGCGGATCCTTAAGTACCGGGGTGAGGATACGGTGTGCGGCCTTGTATCCAATATAGGCAGGGACGGACAGCACATGGAGGTGATGAGCCTGGGGGAAATGAAGGACAGGGCTGTGGATATGTTTACAACCGTCTATATAGGCAGCCCGCAGACAAGGAAAATCGGGCAGTATATGGTAACTCCCAGAGGCTACAGGTATGAGGGATGACAATGCATGGAATGATATGGCGGAAAAGGGCAGCCGGATAAGGCAGAAAAAGGCAGTCCTTTTTGCAGGAACAACGGAAGGGCGTCTGCTTGCAGCGTATCTGGCAGGCCTTGGCTGCCGGACGGTTGTGTGTGTGGCAACGGAGTATGGGCGGGATGTTCTGGAGGGGGGAAGCCCGGATAACAGCAACCCGGATAACAGCCTTCTGGATATCCGGCAGGGCCGCCTGGACCGGGAGTCCATGGAGGAACTGCTGGAAGAAGTCCGGCCGGGGATGGTGATTGACGCCACCCATCCATATGCAACGGAGGTGACGGAGAATATTAAACAGGCATGTAATGCATTTCCTCAGATCCGGTTCATCCGTTGCCTGAGAAGGGAAAGCGGTCCCACAGGTGATGATGTCATCCATGTGCCGGATGTAAAAGCCGCGGTTCGGTGGCTGGCAGGACGGGAGGGCAGCATACTGGTCACGACAGGCGTTAAGGAGCTTTCTGCTTTCAGCAGTCTTCCGGATTACCGGCAGAGGATATTCGCCAGGGTGCTACCGTCTGTGGAATCCGTGGACATATGCAGGAAGCTGGGATATGAAGGACGGCATATCATTGCCATGCAGGGACCGTTTTCAACGGAAATGAACCTGGCCCTGTTAAGGGAGTTTCAGTGCCGGTTCCTGGTGACAAAAGATGGCGGAAGGGCCGGGGGGATGGATGGGAAGCTGGAGGCTTCCAGGGCGGCAGGGGTACAGGCCGTGCTGATTGACAGGCCGGAACGCGCCGGGGGTATTTCCCTGGAGGATGTAAAAATACAGATAAAGGAGTGGATGGAACATGAGAGATGAGAACACATTTTCCCAGGAGCTTCGGCCGGTCGTGTATCTGGTCGGTATCGGTATGGGAGGGGAGGACCAGCTCACCGGACGTGCCATGGACTGCCTGGAAGCTGCCCAGGTCATAACCGGGGCTGACCGGATGCTTGAGAGTGTGCACCCTTACACCGAGGGAAAGCGTGTGTTTTCCGCCTACAAGCCCAGTGAGATGGTACAGTGGCTGGGAAGCTTTAAGTGGGAGGAGGCGGCGCTGGTGCTTTCCGGCGACACCGGATTCTACAGCGGTGCGGAAGCAGCTGCCAAGGCATTCATGAGGGAAGGCTGGGATGTGGAATATGTTCCGGGTGTGTCCAGCCTGTCCTACTTTTGCGCCAGACTGGGGAAGAGCTGGCAGAACGTCCATCCAATCAGCAGCCATGGACGGGAGTGCGATGTGGTGGCCCATATAAGGAACCACAGGTCCTGCTTTATCCTGCTGGGCGGACCAGGAAGCGTGTCCTCCTTGTGCAGGCAGCTGGTGAGCAGCGATATGAGCCATGTGAATATATGGGCCGGAGAAAATCTCTCATATGAAGATGAGCGTATTACCTGGGCGATGACGCCTGCTGAACTTATCATGGAGGATGAGCACCGGCCCTTTGGAAGCCTGGTATGTATCCTGGTAGAAAATGACGAAGCGCTTGAGGGACAGCTTTATCCGGTAAAGGGGCCTGAGGACAGTGATTTCATCCGGGGACAGGTTCCCATGACAAAGGCAGAGGTGCGCAGGCTGTCATTGGAAAAGCTCCGCATTGGGGATGGGGCTGTCTGCTATGATATCGGGGCAGGGACTGGTTCCGTGGCAGTGGAGATGGGGCTGGAAATCCGGCGCAGGGGAGGCAATGGGGAGGTTTATGCCATTGAGCGCAGCCTGGACGCCCTTCAGCTGATACAGTCCAACTGCCAGAAATTCCATGGAGGCTGGCAGGGCTTCCATATTGTGGAGGGCGAGGCGCCGGAGGCAATGGACGGACTGCCGATGCCGACCCATGCGTTTATCGGAGGAAGCGGCGGGAAGATGCCGGCAATCGTGGAGGCGCTTCTGGCAGCCAATCCACAGGTAAGGATTGTGGCAAATGCCATTACGCTGGAAACTGTTGGGGAGATTCTGGACTGCATGAGGAAGTTCGGATTCCAGGATACGGAACTGACCCAGGTACTGGCGGCAAAGGTGGAAGTGGTTGGCGCCTATCATATGCCAAAAGCACAGAATCCGGTTTATGTTGCAGTGATGCAGAACCCGTCTTTGGACAGTGAGGAGATCCAATGGCAGGAGTTATGATAGCTGCTCCTAAAAGCGGCAGCGGAAAGACCATGATTACCTGCGGCCTCCTTAAACTCCTTGACAGGAAAGGATGGAACCCGGCCCCCTTCAAATGCGGCCCTGATTATATTGACGGCCTGTTCCACAACAAGGTGCTGGGATTGGAAAGCGGGAACCTGGACAGCTTTTTTGAGGAACCGGACCATATGCGTGAGAAAATTTCTCACATATCTGCAGACCGTTTTGTGGTGGCCGAGGGAGTCATGGGTTACTTTGACGGTTTAGGAGGAATTTCCACGAAGGGCAGTACGTGGGAAATCTCCCAGATCCTTGAACTGCCTGTCATCCTGGTGGTGGATGCCAAGGGAGCCAGCCTGTCTCTGGCGGCCCAGGTCAAGGGATTCCTGGAATATGTTCCCAGGGATGAGGAAGGAAAAGAAATCAAGTGTGCCAACCGGATCGGAGGTATCCTGTTTAACCGCATATCCCCCATGATATATGGAAGGGTAAAGGCGCTCATAGAGGAACAGCTCCACGTTCCGGTCATCGGCTATGTGCCGGAGCTTGATTTCCTCCAGGTGGGAAGCAGGCACCTGGGCCTGGTCCTGCCGGATGAGATAGACGGGCTTAAGGGACAGATGGAGCGGCTGGCTGACTGCATGGAAAAGACAGTGGATTTGGATGTGCTCTCCATGATTAGCGGCGGTAAGGGAGAAGCAGCGGAATTAAATCCTGGGAGGGAGCATCGTGCCCGGCCGGGAAAAGCGGATTCCGATGAGATGAATTGCCGTCAGATGTGGTGTGGAAAAAGTGGAACGGCACCTTTTGCCCATGGATGTGAAAAAAACTCAGACAGACAGTTTTACCTGGGCGTGGCTCTGGACGAGGCGTTCTGCTTTTACTACAGGGATAACCTGACCGCCCTGGAACATGCAGGGGCCAGGCTGGTATACTTCAGCCCCCTCCGCGATGAAACGATACCGGATTATCTGGACGGTCTGCTTTTTGGAGGGGGATATCCTGAGAATTATGCAGGGGAACTGGCTGGCGGTATATCCATGCGTTCTTCGGTGGCTGATGCGGCGGGCCGGGGAATGCCCATATTGGGAGAATGCGGAGGTTATCTCTACCTGCTTGAGACATTGCAGGGCATTGACGGGAAGGACTATCCGATGGCGGGCGTGCTGCCCGGCCGCGGCTTCAGGGGAGATAAAAAGGGACGTTTCGGTTACATCACCCTTAGCCCGGACGGAACCCTTCCGTACATACTGCCGGGCATGGAGATAAAGGGCCATGAGTTTCATTACTGGGACTGTGAATGCGGGGATGAGGAATACAGGATGACAGCCAGGAAACCGGTGGGCGGAAGGTCATGGCGCTGCATGCGGACCAGGGGGGGTGTGATGGCTGGCTTCCCCCATCTTTATTATCCCTCCTGTCCTGGATTTACAGAGCGGTTTGCAGACAGATGCATCATATTTGGAAGGAAAATGGGACATGAATCTTGATGAAGTGGTAAAGTCAGTAAAACAGGCTGATGAGGCAGCCGTGAAACAGGCCCTCAGGCGCTGGGACCAGGTGGCAAAACCCCTTAACAGCCTGGGTGTCCTGGAGGAGGACATTGTGCGGATTGCGGGGGCATCCGGCACAGCCGCAATCGATATCAGTAAGAAGGCCATTGTGGTGATGTGCGCTGACAATGGAATCGTGGAGGAGGGGGTGACCCAGACCGGACAGGAGGTCACTGCCATTGTGGCGGGAAACATGGCAAAGGGCTGTTCCTGTGTCTGCATCATGGCAGGGAAAGCCGGTGCGGATGTCATCCCCATTGATGTGGGGATAGCTGGTCATGACCCCATTCCCGGCGTGCTTCCAAGAAAGATTAAAGAGGGCACGCAGAATTTCCTGAAGGCCCCGTCCATGAGCCGCGGCCAGGCCCTAAGGGCCATGGAGGTGGGAATCAGGCTTGCGTATGAACTGAAGGAAAAGGGATATGGGCTGGCCGGCTCCGGGGAGATGGGGATTGGCAACACAACCACCAGCAGCGCAGTGCTGTCCGTGCTTCTTGACCAGGAGCCGGAGGCGGTAACCGGGCGCGGCGCAGGGCTTACCACGGATGGATACAGCCGGAAAATCCAGGTCATAAAAGATGGGATTGCCCTTCACCGGCCGGACCGTTCAGATCCGGTGGACGTGCTTGCCAAGGTGGGGGGATTTGATTTGGCGGCCTTGGCTGGTTTCTACATAGGATGCGGTATGGTACGTCTTCCTGTGGTGCTGGATGGCCTGATTACTGGTGCGGCAGCCCTGGCAGCAGTTGGAATCTGTCCCAGTGTCAGGGATTTTTTGCTGGCCTCCCATGTTTCGGCAGAGCCTGCCGGGGAAATGGTGCTGGATGCCCTGGGCCTTCGGCCTGCCATCCGGGCCGGGATGTGTCTGGGGGAAGGGACTGGGGCGGCTGCACTTTTTCCGCTTCTTGACATGGCGGCAGCCGTATACACGCAGATGAGCAGCTTTGAGGAAATCCAGGTGGGTCAGTATGAACACCTGGTCTGATATATATCTGACATCAACAGTACCGGAACAGTATCCCATGAAATCCGAAGGGAGGAGTGGCCTGTGATTTATCTCGTGACAGGCGGCAGCGGCAGCGGCAAATCAGAGTACGCGGAGAACCTTGTGATGGCCTCAGGCTGCCCTGTGCGTTATTATGTGGCAACCATGACCGTGTATGGGGAAGGGGGAAAGGCGAAGGTCCTCCGCCACCAGGAACTGCGCAGGGGAAAGGGATTCATCACAGTGGAATGCCAGGCAGATGTGGGTACGGCCCTGCGCGGTATCAGGAACAGCAATCAGGAGGCCATCCTGCTTCTGGAGTGCGTGTCCAACCTGGCTGCCAACGAGATGTTTGCAGATGGGGGGGAGGGACAGGGAAATGTCTCCATTGACAAGCTGGCAGACAAATTGGTCAAAGACATCCTCTGCCTGGCATCCCAGGTAAAGGATATGGTCATTGTGACCAATGAGGTGGCATCCGACGGTATCATATATGATTCAGGGACGGCAGGGTACATACGCCTTATGGGACTTGTCAACAGTCGCCTTGGGGCATGTTCCCACCGGGTTGTGGAAGTGGTATATGGAATCCCTGTTGTATGGAAAGGGTAAGGTTAAAAATCCTGTTATACGCAAAAGGATAAAGGAGAGGAGCTGAGTAATGGTATGAATGGAATTTATTCCTGCATAATAGCTGTTTCCATGTATTCCAAGATTCCCATGCCTGCGGTGGAATGGACAGAGGAACGGATGCGCCATGTCATGTGCTTTTTTCCATTTGTGGGACTGGCCCAGGGGGGAGTACTGGGACTGTGGTTTTATCTGGGGCTGGATGTGTTTGCACTGAATCCCCTGACGGCTGCGCTGATAACGGCAGCCATTCCTCTTCTGGTTACAGGCGGAATCCACATGGACGGCTTCATGGATACCATGGATGCCATCCACTCCTATGGTGAACGGGAGAAAAAACTGGAAATCCTGAAAGACCCCCATCTGGGGGCATTTGCCGTCATATCACTGGCAGTCTATCTTCTCCTGTATCTGGGGGTGGTGAATGAGTACGTGCAGTATCTGTCCGGCTGCGAAGGGGATTTTAGGTTCCTGCTTTACGTGGTGCCTGGACTGGTATTTGTGATGGAGCGGGCATTCAGCGGACTCTCGGTGGTCACATTCCCATCTGCCAAAAAGGACGGGCTGGCTGCTGGGTTTGCACGGACCGCACAAAAGCGTACGGACAGGATTGTGCTGGCCGTCTGGCTGGTCATATGCCTGGCCGTTGCAGCTGCCCTGGGATGGAGGGCAGGCGGATTGGCCGGGGCGGCTGTTTTAAGCCTTGGCCTGGGATTGGGCCAGCTCCTTGTGTTCTGGTGGTATTACAGGATGTCATTAAAAGAATTTGGCGGAATCACAGGGGATCTGGCAGGCTGTTTCCTTCAGGTGTGTGAACTGGCCGGACTGGCTGTGCTGGCGGCGCTGTTAAAGACAGGGATACTGGGAGGTCATGTCATATGATTTTGGTTATCGGAGGAAGAAGCCAGGGCAAGAGGGAATTTGTCCAACAAAACCTTATACCGGAGGCGGATGCAGGGACGGTCCGGTGGGCGTCCGGCGGGGACGGGGGATGGGAATCCTATATGAACAGCAGGTACTGCTGTGATTTCCATCTGTTTATCAGACGTCTCATGAGCCATGAGCTTGGGGTTGGAGCCAACGGGGATCCCTGGAAGCCCGGGGATGAAAAACAGATGGAAGAAATCCTGAAAGCCCTGCGGGAAGATGCCCCGGACCGGATTCTGGTGACGGATGAGATTGGCTATGGGATTGTTCCGGCAGATGCCATGGAACGGCAGTACCGGGAGGAAACAGGACGTCTGTGCTGCCTGGCGGCAAAGGAGGCCGATGAGGTCTGGCGGGTCTTATGCGGGCTGGGACAGAGAATAAAGTGACTATGCTGGGACAGGGAATAAAGTGACCATATGGAGGACGGAATAGGAACATGGCTGGATGGTTTGGATTATGGAAATTACATGGGATGGCGCTGCTTGCAGGATGTGTCCTGGACTGGATCCTCGGCGATCCGTATCATTTCCCGCACCCGGTCCGCCTGATGGGGCGGATGATTACATGGCTGGAAGGATACTTTAGGAAATGGATGGGCGGCAGGGAACTGGCAGCCGGTTTTTTCCTCACAGCCGCCATGTGCGTGGTGTGGTGCCTGGTTCCGTGGGGCGTACTGTATGCATTGCGGCAGATTTCATTTCCCTCCCTCTGGATCCTCCCCTTTTGCGTTGAGACAATCATCTGTTACCAGATGCTTGCAGCCAGAAGCCTGTGCACGGAGAGCATGAAGGTATGCCGCAGCCTGGAGGCCGGGGATGTGGAAGGGGCCAGGACCCATGTGTCCATGATTGTGGGAAGGGATACGGCGGTGCTGGACCAGTCCGGTATTGCCAGGGCTGCCATTGAGACCGTGGCGGAGAATGCGTCCGACGGGGTAGTTGCCCCCTTTCTTTTCATGGCCCTGTTTGGACCGGCAGGAGGAATGTTTTATAAAGCAGTTAACACCATGGACTCCATGATAGGGTATAAGAATGAGAAATATATCCTCTTTGGAAGGGCGGCGGCAAAACTGGATGATATCTTAAATTTCATTCCGTCCCGCCTGACCGGAGGCCTTATGGTGCTGGCCGCCTTTCTCCTTCCGGGAATGGACGGAATCCATGGATGGCGCATCCTGATGCGGGACAGGCATAAACATGCAAGTCCTAATTCAGCCCAGGCCGAGGCTGCATGTGCAGGCGCCCTGCATCTGAGGCTGGCAGGGGATGCCTGGTATTTCGGGACACTGCACAGAAAGCCCTTTATCGGGGATGATGACCGCCCGGTGTGTCCGATGGATATTAAGAAGGCCAACCAGCTCATGTTTACAGTGGAGATGATCCTGATGGCCGCGCTGGCAGCCATCCTGGTCCTGACATGACCTGTACACGATATAAAAGGTGATTATACGGAAAAAGTATTTGTGGAAATAGGATTATACGGAAAACAGTGTTTGTGAAGATTCATGGAAAATAAAATGGACAAAAAGCAGTGTTTGTAAAGGTTTGTAAAGAATGGCTTGAGAGGAGAACCGATTCATGCAGTATCAGCACGGCGGGGATATTTACACCCGGGAAATCGATATGGACTATTCCGCCAATTTGAATCCCCTGGGGCTTCCGGACGGGGTAAGGAAGGTACTGGAATCCTGTATACATACGGATGTGTGCAGCGTATATCCGGACAGCCGCTGCGGGAAGCTGCGGGAGGCGCTGGGCCGGTTTCATGAAGTGCCGGAAGAATGGATTATCTGTGGAAATGGAGCGGCGGACCTGGTGTTCGGACTGGTCCATGCCTGTATGCCAAGGAGAGGACTGGTGACAGCCCCGGCTTTTTCCGAATATGAACAGGCAATGGTGACATGCGGATGCAGGGTGGACCACCTGTTCCTGGAGGAAAAGGAAGGATTTTCGCTGGATACGGAGGTCCTTCTCCAGCGGATTACAGGGGCGGCAGGGGAAGGCAGGCCATATGACATGGTATTCCTGTGCAATCCCAATAATCCAACAGGCATACCTGTACCGGCAGGGGAAATCAGACGGGCGGCACAGGTATGCCGTGGTTATGGCACGCGCCTTATCATGGATGAATGCTTCTGTGATTTCCTGGATGGACCGGAGGCATGCTCCGTGATTCCGTTCCTGGAGGAATACCCCAATCTTTTTGTGCTCAAGGCATTTACCAAGCTGTATTCCATGGCAGGACTGCGGCTGGGATACGGTCTTTGCAGTGATGGACACCTCCTTGAACGCCTGGGTGAGGTGAGGCAGCCTTGGTCCGTGTCGGGCCTTGCCCAAAAGGCAGGCGAGGCAGCCCTTAAAGAGCAGGATTTCGTCAGACGTACGAGGGAAGTGGTTGGGACGGAACGGGAATGGATGCGGGTAGAACTGGAAAAACTTGGGTTTACCGTATATGACTCCCAGGCCAACTATCTGTTTTTTAAGATATTTCAAGGAAAAGGGGATACCGGGCCGGACAGAGGGGATACTGGGCCGGACAGAGGGGATACCGGGCCGGACAATGGAGATGCCGGACAAGGCAGCCCCGCGGGGCGGGACATGGAAATGCCCGCAAAAGGCTGGCTGTACCACCGGTTATTGAAGCACAAGGTGCTCATACGGAGCTGCAGCAATTATCCAGGACTCAATTCCTCCTTTTACCGGGTCTGTGTAAAGACAAGGGAAGAGAACCAACGGCTGATGGAGTACATGACGAAAGCAGTAAAAGAAGAAACAGGGCAAAGCGGGATGGCTTAAAGTGAACAGCACAGCCCCCAAAAGAGCGAACAGAGGAGAACGATAATGGCGAGACCAATCATGATTCAGGGAACCATGTCCAATGCGGGAAAAAGCATCCTGGCAGCCGGACTTTGCCGTATATTCATGCAGGACGGATACAGGACCGCGCCCTTTAAATCCCAGAACATGGCATTGAATTCCTATATTACATCGGAGGGCCTGGAGATGGGACGGGCACAGGTGGTCCAGGCAGAGGCGGCAGGCATACGCCCCCACGTGGATATGAACCCAATCCTGCTGAAACCCACCACGGATGTGGGATCCCAGGTGATTGTCCATGGCATTTCCAGGGGCAACATGAAGGCCAGGGATTACTTTGCCATGAAACGCAGCCTGATTCCGGAAATCATGGCATCCTATGAACGGCTGTCCAATGCCTATGATATCCTTGTCATTGAGGGCGCGGGAAGCCCGGCGGAAATCAATCTCAAATCAGACGATATCGTGAACATGGGCCTTGCGAAGCTGGTGGACGCCCCGGTGCTGCTGGCAGGTGATATTGACAGGGGTGGTGTGTTTGCCCAGCTTTACGGCACCGTGGCCCTTCTGGAGCAGGAAGAACGGCAGCGGATTAAAGGGCTTATCATCAACAAATTCCGGGGGGACAGGTCCATACTGGACCCCGGGACCGCGATGCTGGAACAGCTCTGCGGCATACCGGTCATGGGGGTGGTGCCCTATATGGATGTGGATATTGAGGATGAGGACAGTTTAAGCGCCCGTCTGGACAATGGTCAGGCCCCCGGTCTGGTGGACCTGGCGGTCATCCGGCTGCCCAGGATATCCAATTTCACGGATTTTAATGTGTTTTCCAGGATACCCGGGGTATCCCTGCGCTATGTTTCCAGGGTTTCAGAACTGGGGACGCCGGATTTGGTATTCCTTCCGGGTACGAAGAATACCATGGATGACCTGCTGTGGATGCGCCAGAACGGCCTGGAGGCCGCAGTGCTTAAGCTGGCACATAAACAGGTACCCATATGGGGAATCTGCGGCGGATACCAGATGCTGGGGGAAGTGCTCAGGGATGTTTCCGGTGTGGAGTCCGCAGGCGGCAGGGAGGTTGCAGGTATGGGGCTGCTGCCGCTGAGGACTGAGTTCCAGGAGGAAAAGGTAAGGACCCAGGTGGAAGGTTCCCTGGGAGAACTGGACGGTGTCCTGGCGCCCTTATCAGGCCGATGCATCAGCGGCTATGAAATCCATATGGGCCGCACGTCCATTGACCGGGAACATGGGGCCATGGATACCGCAATGCTGGTGTCCTGGCGCCGGGAACCCGTCATCTGCCGCCCGGCCTCCTATGTGATGGAGGTACAGGATACGGATCAGCAGGGCTGTGAGAGGAAACGGGTGAAGGAGGACGGATGGAACCGTGGAAATATTTACGGGGCGTACATCCATGGTATGTTCGACCATCCGGGGATAGCGGAGACGATTGTATCCTCACTGGCGGCACGGAAAGGGATATCCATGGATGAGGTCAGGGAAGGGGATTATGAAGCCTATCGGCAGCAGCAGTATGATAAGCTGGCAGATGTACTGCGGTCCAGCCTGGATATGGATGCCATTTATAAGATGATGGGGTTATAGGGCGCGGAAAGACAGCTTTTTAAGGTAATGGCGGCAATGGACCCGTAACAGACCAATAGCAGACCGGCCATGGGATGTCAGACGAAACAGTAACAGAACGGCAGCAGGGGCTTTGGGATACCATGCTCCAGACTGCCATATAAGGAGACAAGACAGAATGTTAAATATACAATTGGAACAGGTGCTTCCCTCGGAGATAGAGCGCCGCAGTTTTGAACTGATTGACCAGGAGCTGCAATCCATGGGAATCCGCCTGGAGCCGGAACAGGAGCCGGTCATCAAGCGGGCCATCCATACAACGGCTGATTTTGAGTATGCCGGGAACCTGGTGTTCTCTGAACACGCGGTGCAAAAGGGGATTGACGCCCTCAGACAGGGGGCTGTGATCATCACGGACACCAATATGGGATGGTCCGGGGTGAATAAGAAGAAACTGTCTTCCCTGGGAGGGGAAGCGCTCTGCTTCATGGCAGATGAGGACGTGGCCAGGGAGGCGGCTGAAAAGGGGACCACCAGGGCAGTGGCCAGCATGGAGAAGGCGGCCCGGTTATTTGGAAGGAACCGTCCCTGTATCTTTGCCATCGGCAATGCCCCCACTGCCCTGATCCGTCTTTATGAACTGGTGAAGGAGGGGAGCATTTCCCCGGCCCTGGTCATAGGGGCGCCGGTCGGTTTCGTGAACGTGGTCCAGTCCAAGGAACTGATCCTCACGCTTGGGGATACGCCCTACATCGTGGCAAAAGGAAGAAAGGGGGGCAGCAACGTGGCGGCCGCCATCTGCAATGCCCTCCTTTATCAGATTGGATGATTGGGTAAATGATTTATTTTTTTCCGTTCCAGCAGTAGGTGCAGAGCTTACATGGGGAAATGCCGATGGATTCCACCAGGTCATCCAGCCTGTGGTAGCGGAGTGTGGTAAAGTTAAGGCGTTTCCTGATTTCCTCCATCATCTCCTTGTAATTACCACTGTCCGGATTGGCATAGTCTGCCAGCAGTTCATCTGATACGCAGTCACCTTCCCGGTCCTTGATGATACGTCTGGTAATCAGGTCCAGCTCCGAGGAGGAGCGGGAGAAATTAAGATAGGGGCAGCCGAACATCAGGGGCGGGCAGGCGGGCCGGATATGCACTTCCTTTGCGCCGCTCTGGTATAGGAATTCAGAGGTCTCGCCCAACTGGGTCCCCCTGACAATGGAATCGTCAATCAGCAGCAGTTTTTTGCCTCGGATCAGCGCGTCCACGGGAATCAGCTTCATTTTCGCAATCAGGTTGCGCTGGCCCTGGTTCTGGGGCATGAAGGAACGGGGCCAGGTAGGTGTGTATTTGATGAAGGGGCGTGCAAAGGGGATGCCGGATTCATTGGCATAGCCGATGGCATGGGCGATTCCCGAATCAGGTACGCCGGCCACCACGTCAGGCCTTGCCTCGTCCCGTTTGGCCAGAAGCTTTCCGCATTCATAGCGCATGCTCTCCACGTTCACCCCCTCGTAGGTGGAGGTGGGATAGCCGTAGTAGACCCAGAGGAAGGAACAGATTTTCATCTCCTGTCTTGGGGGACTCATGGTTTCCACTGATTCCGGGGTCATGAAGACGATTTCGCCGGGGCCAAGCTCCTTGTAGTCGGAGTAGCCCAGGTTGATAAAGGCAAAGCTCTCAAATGAGGCGCAGAAAGCGTCCTCCTTTTTTCCGATTACAACAGGTGTCCTGCCGTATCTGTCCCTGGAAGCGTAGATGCCTTTTGGGGTCAGCAGCAGTATGGTCATGGAGCCTTCAATCCGCTCCTGGGCATACAACAGCCCTTCCACCAGGGAAGACTTCTGGTTGATCAGGGCAGCCACCAGCTCCGTGGAATTGATGCGCCCGTGACTCATTTCCATAAAATGTATATGTCCGTTCCTGTATGCTTCCTGTATCAGCTCGTCCTGGTTGTTGATCTTGCCCACCGTGGTGATGGCAAAACTTCCCAGGTGTGACTGGATTAATAAGGGCTGGGGTTCGTTATCGGAAATACATCCAATCCCAAAATATCCCTCCAGCTCGTTTAAATCGCCGTCAAATTTTGTACGGAACGGGCTGTTTTCTATATTATGGATGGAGCGGGCAAAGCCCTGTTCCCCATACACGGCCATGCCGCCGCGCTTTGTACCAAGATGGGAGTGGTAATCGACTCCGAAAAAAAGATCCAATGTACAGCTGTTCTTAGATACAACACCAAATATTCCGCCCATGTATATTCCCTCTTTGATAGTAGTGGTCTGTCATTCTGCCTGTTACAGGACTTATCATAACATATATTAGCATTAAAGGACAATATGAATGATATATTATTTATACTTATAATGCCTCATAAGCAGTGCAGGACATCCGGGGAATTGCAAAATAATAGGACTCATTGTATAATTAATGGATATATTAACAGCCAGGATTTCAGAAAGATATTTTATCATAGAGGAGAAAAGGGGCATTCATATGGACTTATACAGGATTATTCTGGTGGATGACGAGGAAGAGGTCAGACAGAGCATCATCAGGAAGATTAACTGGACAGAAGCAGGGTTTCAGGTTGTGGGGGACGCGGAGAACGGGGAGGACGCCATGGAGAAGGTGGAGGCCCTGGAGCCGGACCTGATCCTTACGGATATCCGTATGCCGTACATGGACGGGCTGACCCTGGCGGAGAAGGTGCGCCAGAAATATCCCTCCATCAAAATCGTCATATTTTCCGGATACGATGACTTTGAATACGCCAAGCAGGCCATCAAGCTGAATGTGACGGAGTATATATTAAAGCCCGTGAACGTGGAGGAGCTGACCGCCATCTTAAAGCGCATCAAATCCAACCTGGACGAGGAAATCGAACAGAAGCGGAATGTAAGCCTGCTGCGGGAGAACTATATCAAAAGCCTTCCCATCCTGCGCGAACAGTTCATCAACGAGCTGATCAGTTATCCGGTGCCGGAAGAAACCGTGGCCGACCGTCTGCAGGAATATGACATACCCCTTGCCGGGGCCAAGAAGTGGGTGGCTGCCGCCATTGATATCGAGCCGGAGGAAATCCGGGGCAGTGCCATGCTCCCCCTGCACAAGGAGAAGGACCTGATTCCCATCTCCGTGATGCAGATTGTGGAAGAGAAGTTAAGGAATTACTGCCGCTGTGCCCTGGCCACCTCGGCCAGGACGGCGGCGGCGGAGATTGCGGTCATTGCGGCCATTGATGGGGAGAACAGCCAGACCGGGCTGATTGATGTATTGGGTGATATCTGCAAGGAGACAAAGAAAATCCTGGAGGTCCCCATCACGGTGGGAATCGGCCACGGGTGCCAGGCGTTGTCTGAAATCAGCAGTTCCTACAAGGCTGCGGTGGACGCCCTTGGATACAAGGCCATCGTGGGAAGCGGGAGCACCATCTACATCAATGACGTGGAGCCGGTCAGCGGCGGTAAGCTGCAGTTTGACGGCAAGGACGAGGCGGAGCTGATTGCGGCCATCAAGTTCGGCCCCAGGGAAAAGATAGAGGAAGCCGTGCGCAGCGTCATGGATAAGATGAGCGATGCAAAGGTGCATTTCCGCCAGTGCCAGGCTTATATGCTGAGCGTGTCCAGCAGCATCATACAGAGGATCCAGCAGCATGACCTGGATATGGCCCAGATCCTGGAGGAGGGGGAGGAGCACGAGGATACCTTTGCCCTGATTCCCAAGATGCAGAAAAAAGAGGATTTCAGCCAGTGGCTTCTGTCCGTGGCCCTGCGGATGAACCAGGTGATGAACCAGGAACGTGACAACACCATGAAGCAGGTAATCCAGGAGGCCAAGGAATATATCATGGACAATTACCAGGATCCGGACCTTTCCGTGGAGAAAATCTGCCGCCACCTGCATATGAGCCCGGCCTATTTCTCCACCATGTTCAAGAAGGAGACGGGACAGGCTTACATCGCCTACCTGACCGAGGTCCGGCTCAACAAGGCGGTGGAGCTGCTCAATAAGACCGATGACAAGACCTATGTGATTGCATCCAAGGTGGGGTATCAGGAACAGAACTATTTCAGCTATGTGTTCAAGAAACGCTTCGGGATCTCCCCCACTAAGTTCAGGGGAGCGAAAAGGTAAGGAGACGGACATGCTTTTTGAAAAGCAGAGGCAGGGGGTGCAGAAGGCCAGCATCCGCTACATCATATTCATTTATTTTACGCTGACCGCCCTGGCTGCCAGCGTATTCATCGGAATTTCCCTCTATACAAGGCTGTCGGGACAGATGGCGGACACCATACAGGAAGAGAACCAGATACTGATTAACCAGATTAACCGTTCCATGGATTCCTACCTGCAGACGGTGATGAAGCTGTCCGATTCCCTTTATTACGGCGTAATCAAGAACGCAGACCTTTCGGACGGTTCCATTGGCAGCGAGATTACCCTTCTCTATGACAATAACAAGGATAATATTGAAAATATCGCCCTGCTGTCCAAGACCGGGCAGATGCTGGAATCCGTGCCCGCGGCCAGGCTCAAATCCAATATAGACGTAATCGACGAGAACTGGTTCCAGAACACCCTTTTAAAAACGGAGAACCTTCATTTCTCCACACCCCATGTACAGACAATCTTCGATGGAAGCGAAAGCCAGTACCGCTGGGTCATTTCCATGTCAAGGGCAGTGGAAATCACCAACGGTCCCTATACGGACCAGGGCGTGCTGCTCATTGATATACGCTACAACAGCCTGGAACGGCTGTTTGACGGCGTGAACCTGGGCAACGGCGGATATGCGTACCTGATCAGCAGCGATGGGGAAATCATCTACCACCCAAAGGCCCAGCTTATCGACTCCGGCATTGTCAGGGAGAACAACCTGGAGGCGGCCGGCCTTAAGGACGGCAATTACGAGGAGGTATTCGGCGGGGAAAAGCGGATTGTGTCCGTGAAGACCGTGGGATATACGGGATGGAAGATTGTGGGCGTGACGCCTCTTGACGGCATGTCCCTCAACAACATCAAGACAAAGCTTCTGATGGTGTTCATCATCGCCTTCGTGCTGTTCATCCTCTCCATCATCAACTCCTACATTTCCACCAGGATCACGGATCCCATCAAGGAGCTGGAGAAGGCGGTCAATGAGATTGAGGAAGGAAACCTGGAGGTGGAGGTGAAAAGCGCCGGTTCCTATGAGATACAGCATCTGGGCACTTCCATCCAAAGCATGGCCAGACGGATCCGGAAGCTGATGAACGATATTGTGGCGGAGCATGAATCCAAGCGGAGAAGTGAATTTGACACCCTCCAGTCCCAGATCAACCCCCATTTCCTCTACAATACCCTGGATATCATTGTGTGGATGATTGAAAATGAAAAGCAGTCCGAGGCCGTGAAGGTGGTGACGGCCCTTGCAAGATTCTTCCGCATCAGCTTAAGCAAGGGAAAGAGCATCATACCGGTAAGGGACGAGCTGGAGCACGTGCGCAATTACCTGATGATCCAGCATATGCGCTATAAGAATAAATTCACCTATGCCATTGAGGCGGATGAGGATGTCCTGGAACTGGCAAGCTTAAAGCTCATGCTCCAGCCCCTGGTGGAAAATGCCATCTACCACGGTATGGAGTTCATGGACGGGGACGGGGAAATCCTGGTCAGGGCATGGCGCCGGGAGGATGACCTTTATATGAGCGTGTCCGACAATGGCTTAGGCATGACCCGGGAGCAGGTGGACCGCCTGTTCTCAGCCACGGACCATATGCCCTCAGGCAGGGGTTCAGGTATCGGCGTGAAGAATGTGAATGAGCGGATCAAGCTCTATTTTGGAACTGGTTACGGCCTTGAAATCCAGTCGGAACCAGATGAGGGAACCACGGTGACGGCGCATCTGCCGGCCATTTCCTATCAGGAAGCAAAGAAAGAGGAAGCCTATGTCAAATAAAGGGAAGATTCTCTGGTGCATATGGGCCGGTATCCTGGTCCTGCTGTTTTTGATGTCCTCCACGGACCTTATCATCAAGGAAAAGGAAATCGAGGTATACCCGGTTTCCGTCATCATCGACGGGGACAATGATGACTACTATGTTAATTTAAAAAAGGGCATGGAACAGGCGGCGGTGGAGTTCCACGGGGACGTCAGCTTCATCACCCTTTACGCCGACCATGACCAGGCACAGCAGACGGAGCTGGTGAAACGGGAAATCAGGGATGGGGCGCGGGCTGTCATCCTGGCTCCGGTGAAGCCGGAGGAGGCGGTCAAGGAGCTGGAGGCCATGAATCCGGGCTGCCCGGTCCTCTTTCTTGGCCGTCCCCAGTCCAGCGGCAGGGTGGCGGATACCATAGGTGTGGACAGCCTGGAGATTGGAAGGATGCTGGGGGAGGCCGCTGTATCCCAGGCCCCGAAGGACATCCCGGTCTATCTCTTTTGCAAGGGGTTAGACTATGGGGACGGCTCCCTAGTCTATGAGGGGGTCAGTGGCGTGCTGGAGGAACATGGGTATGATTACCGGCTCATTGAGAAGAAGAACCAGGACACATACAGGCAGGCTGTCCAGGAAACGGATTCCCCCGGCAGCGGCAAGATCACCATCATAGCCCTGGATGTACAGTCCCTGGACCAGGCAGCCCAGATACTGGAGGAGGACACCATATACCAGGGCAGGGTGTCAGGGCTTTACGGAGTGGGGAGCACCACATCCTTACTCAGGGCGCTGGAAAAGGGGATTGTCACGGGGATGACGGCCTATAACCAGTTTGACGAGGGATATTTAAGCGTGAAGCAGGCGGTGGAAGCCATCCAGGGCACGCACCAGAAGCAGGAGACGCGGCTTACGGCCATCTACGTGGATAAGGACAGGCTGAGGGATAAGACATATGAGAAAATGTTCTATCCCATTGAGTAGCGGAAATCGGGAAAATGAAAGGGGTATGGGCCATGAAGCGGAATTGGATTTATTTACTGGCGGTTTGTTTAGGAATCGGCATCCTCATAGGGTTCTGGCAGTACAGGGAAAATGAAGGACAGCGGCAGACAAAGAAGAATTCCATCCGCATCGGGGTCCTTCTCTACCGCGGGGATGATACCTTCATCGGAACCCTGCGCGCAGGCCTGGAGGATAAGGCAAAGGAATATGAACAGAAAACAGGAATTAAGGTGAAGCTGGATATCCTGGACTCCAAGGGAAGCCAGAATACCCAGAACAGCCAGGTGGAGCGCCTGATTTCCCTGGGCTGTGACGCTTTGTGCATCAATAGCGTGGACCGTTCATCGGCTTCCATCATCATTGACAAAGCCATGGATGCGGGGACCCCCGTGGTGTTCTTTAACCGGGAACCGGTGGAGGAGGACATGAACCGCTGGGAAAAGCTGTACTATGTGGGCGCGGATGCAAAGGAATCGGCGGTGCTGCAGGGAGATGCCCTGGTGGATGCATACAGGAAGGATTCCCGCACCCTGGACGCCAACGGGAACGGTCTGGTGAGTTATGTGCTCCTGGAGGGGGAGACCAGCCACCAGGACTCCCTGATCCGCACGGAGTGGTCCATCCAGACCTTGAAGGACGGAGGGGTTCCCCTGGAGAAGATTACAGGGGGGATTGCCAACTGGGACAGGAGCCAGGCTTCCGCCCTGATGGAACAGTGGCTGAAGGAATACCCGGGACAGATAGAACTGGTGGTCAGCAACAATGATGACATGGCCCTGGGCGCTATCGACGCCATGAACCGGGCCGGGATTGGGGCCAATTCCATCAAGGTGGTGGGCATTGACGGCACCCCGGTGGGCATAAAGGCCCTGGAGGAGGGAACCCTCTTCGCCACCGTGGAATCGGACAAGGAACGTTACGCCCAGGCCATATTCGACATTGCCTGGAGCCTGTCCCTGGACCAGGACCCCAAGTCCGTGGTACCGCTGGTCAATGGGAAATATTACTGGTGTCCCCAGCGGGTCCTGACCCAGGAGGAGGCAAAACTGCTTAAAAATAAGTAAGCTCCCATAAAAACCTGATAAAAAAATACAGAATCAAAGAAATTTTATAATCATTCTTTAAAAATCCTATGGAAAAATGCACAACCAGGCCGTATAATGGCCTTGTTGTTAAGCAAAAACAACCAAAGACAATCATAATATTTATAAGGGAGGAATTCAAAATGAAAAAAGCATTAAGTGTTGCCCTTGCGTGTTCCATGGCATTATCACTCGTTGCCTGCGGCGGCGGAAGCAAGCCAACGGAAGCACCAACAACAGCAGCCGCTGGTGGTGATACCACAACTGAGGCAGCAGCTGACACGACGACCGAGGCAGCAGCAGCTGACAGCGGCGCAGAACTGGCCAACAAGGACAAACCATTGGTATGGTTTAACCGCCAGCCATCCAGCAGTGCTACAGGACAGCTGGATATGACAGCCCTGAATTTCAATAAGGATACATACTATGTAGGTTTCGACGCTAACCAGGGCGCTGAGCTTCAGGGTACCATGGTTAAGGATTACATCGAGAAGAACATTGACACAATCGACCGCAACGGCGACGGAATCATCGGTTATGTCCTGGCAATCGGGGATATCGGACATAATGACTCCATTGCACGTACAAGAGGCGTCCGTAAGGCTCTTGGCACAGGCGTTGAAAAAGATGGCAACATTGACAGTACCCCGGTTGGTACAAATGCAGACGGTACGGCAACTGTTGTACAGGACGGCTCCATTGAAGCAGGCGGCAAGACATACGTGGTCCGCGAGCTGGCTTCCCAGGAGATGAAGAACTCCGCAGGCGCTACATGGGATGCAGCTACCGCTGGTAACGGAATCGGCACATGGTCTTCCTCTTTCGGCGACCAGATTGATATCGTTGTATCCAATAACGACGGCATGGGCATGTCCATGTTCAACGCATGGTCCAAGGATAACAACGTTCCTACATTCGGCTATGATGCAAACAGCGACGCAGTTGCTGCCATCGCAGAAGGCTACGGCGGCACAATCAGCCAGCATGCAGACGTACAGGCATATCTGACACTTCGTGTGCTTCGTAATGCACTGGACGGAGTTGACATTAACACCGGTATTGCAACACCAGATCCAGCAGGTAATGTCCTGAGTGACGATGTATATGTATACAGGGCAGATGAGCGTTCCTACTACGCCCTGAACGTTGCTGTTACTTCTGACAACTACCAGGATTTCATGGATTCCACCATGGTTTATGCACCTGTATCCAACCAGCTGGATGCCAGCACAAGCCCTGAAAAGGCTGTATGGCTGAACATCTACAACTCAGCTGATAACTTCCTGGGTTCCACCTATCAGCCGCTGCTTCAGAAGTATGATAAGCTTCTCAACCTGAAGGTTGACTACATCGGCGGTGACGGACAGACTGAGTCCAACATCACAAACCGTCTTGGAAATCCAAGCCAGTATGACGCATTTGCCATTAACATGGTTAAGACAGATAACGCAGCTTCATACACATCTCTGCTTGAGCAGTAATAATCATTGAAATAAAAATGTACTGTTAACTGTTATTAGGGAGAAGAAATTCTCCCTAATAATCGATTTAGACTTAATACTGAAACCAATCAATCTATGTATACAGGAGTAAAATAATGGCAGATAAGAAAGATGATATCGTCTTATCAATACGCGGTATGAGCAAGTCCTTCGGCCGTAACAGGGTTCTGGACCATATCAACCTGGATGTGAAGCGTGGAACCGTTATGGGGCTTATGGGTGAGAATGGCGCCGGCAAGTCAACCATGATGAAGTGCCTTTTCGGCACTTACCAGAAAGACGAGGGAAATATCTTCCTGAATGGCAAGGAAGTAAGCTTTTCCGGACCAAAGGATGCTCTTGAAAACGGCATTGCAATGGTCCACCAGGAACTCAACCAGTGTCTGGAGCGGAATGTGATTGATAATCTGTTCCTTGGACGCTATCCGGTCAATTCCATGGGTGTAATTGATGAAGGCAGAATGAAAAAGGAAGCCGCTGAGCTTTTTAGGAAATTGGGCATGACCGTTAACCTTACCCAGCCCATGGGTCGCATGTCCGTATCACAGAGGCAAATGTGTGAAATCGCTAAGGCCATTTCCTATAATTCCAGAGTGATTGTTCTGGATGAGCCTACTTCCTCCCTGACCGTACAGGAGGTTGATAAGCTCTTCGAGATGATGAGGATGTTAAAAGAGCAGGGAATCGCCCTGATTTATATTTCCCACAAGATGGATGAGATTTTCGAAATCTGCGATGAGATATCAGTGCTTCGGGATGGCAACCTGGTCATGACAAAGAGCACCAAGGATGCAAACATGAATGAGCTGATTGCGGCAATGGTGGGCCGTTCCCTTGATAACCGGTTCCCTCCGGTTGACAATACCCCTGGGGATGTGATCCTGTCCATACAGAATTTATCCACGAAGTTTGAACCTCATCTGCAGGATGTCTCGTTTGACGTAAAAGAAGGCGAGATATTTGGGCTTTACGGCCTGGTGGGGGCAGGGCGGACAGAACTTTTGGAAACAATCTTTGGTGTCCGCACCAGAGCGGCAGGGCGGGTTTATTTCAATAACCGTCTTATGAATTTCAGCAGCGCAAAGGAAGCCATGGAGCATGGCTTTGCCATGATTACTGAGGAGCGGAAGGCAAACGGCCTGTTTTTAAAGGGTGACCTTACCTTTAATACCACCATTGCCAACCTGCAGCAGTACATGTCAGGAATGGCGCTTTCCGATGCAAAGATGGTAAAGGCCACGGCAAAGGAAATAAAAATCATGCATACCAAGTGTATGGGTCCTGATGACATGATTTCCAGCCTTTCCGGCGGCAACCAGCAGAAGGTCATCTTTGGAAAATGGCTGGAACGCAGTCCGCAGGTGTTTATGATGGACGAACCCACAAGAGGTATCGATGTGGGTGCAAAGTATGAAATATATGAGCTGATCATCAATATGGCGAAACAGGGGAAGACAATCATCGTTGTTTCTTCTGAGATGCCGGAGATACTGGGTATCACGAACCGTATTGGTGTTATGTCAAATGGACGTCTTTCAGGAATTGTCAATACAAAAGAGACGGATCAGGAAGAACTTTTGAGGCTCAGTGCAAAATACCTATAAGGGGGATTCATGGATATGGCGAAAGGAAACAATGAGACTCTTACGGCTGAACAGGAGATGCAGCTGCGTCAGCCAATTGAGGATTATGTTAGTGAAATTCAGAAAAAGATTGACAGCCTCAGGACCGATGGTACGAACAGGGTAGTAGCCCTGCAGAACAGTATCGATGCGGCAAAGAGGGACCGTTCCCTTACAAAAGAAGAAAGAGCGAACAGGATTGCTGCCAACAGCGCGGAGATGGAAAAGGCAAAGGCTGTTGAGGCAAAGAATAAAGATGAAATCGCAAAATTGATTTCCGATGCGGAGGGTTACCTCAAGGCGCATTTTGATAAGGACTATTATCAGCCGTTAAAGGCAAGCTGCGAACAGGAAAAGGCGCTGGCAAAGGAAAAATATGACACCAGGGTTGCTGAGCTTAACAAGGAGCATGAAAAGACACTGTCAAAGCTTACCGACCATCAGGAGATTAAGGATGAGAAGTACGTCCATAAGAACCGTCTGTTTGACGCGAAGATGGACTTAGACAAGGAACTTCAGCGCATTAAGGACAGAAGGCATGCTGCTTTTGCATGGCAGTATCATCTGATTGATATGCTCCGTCTGTCCAAATTCACCTTCATGGAGACCAGGGCGCAGAAATGGGAAAATTATAAATATACATTCAACCGCAGGACATTCTTACTGCAGAACGGTCTGTATATTGCCATCATCCTGATTTTCATCGGACTGTGTATCGCTGCTCCGGTGGTGAAGAATGTAAAACTGCTTACCTATAACAATATTTTGAATATCCTGCAGCAGGCTTCCCCGAGGATGTTCCTTGCGCTGGGCGTGGCAGGGCTTATCCTCCTTACCGGTACGGACCTTTCCATCGGACGTATGGTCGGTATGGGTATGACCACCGCAACCATCATCATGCACCAGGGTATTAATACAGGCGCTGTGTTCGGACACGTGTTTGACTTCACAGGGATGCCCATCGGCTTAAGGGTTGTATTCGCACTGTTTATGTGTATTGTCCTCTGTACGTGCTTTACGGCAATTGGAGGTTTCTTTACAGCCAAATTCAAGATGCATCCGTTCATATCAACCATGGCCAACATGCTGGTTATCTTTGGTCTTGTCACTTATGCCACAAAGGGCGTGTCCTTTGGTGCCATTGAACCGGCAATCCCGAAGATGATCATTCCAAAGGTAAACGGATTCCCAACCATCATCCTTTGGGCAGTGGCGGCAATTGTAATCGTATGGTTCATCTGGAATAAAACCACCTTCGGCAAGAACTTATACGCAGTGGGCGGCAACCCGGAAGCTGCTGCTGTTTCAGGTATCTCCGTATTCGGGGTAACCATGGGGGCGTTCATCCTGGCAGGTATCCTTTATGGATTCGGATCATGGCTGGAATGCGCAAGAATGGTAGGTTCCGGCTCCGCTGCTTATGGACAGGGCTGGGAGATGGATGCAATCGCAGCCTGCGTGGTGGGCGGCGTGTCCTTTACCGGTGGTATCGGTAAGATTTCTGGCGTGGTAGTCGGTGTGCTGATTTTCACCGTACTTATCTACTCCCTTACCATCCTTGGTATTGATACAAACCTTCAGTTCGTATTCGAAGGTATCATCATCATCACGGCAGTAACGCTTGACTGTCTGAAGTATGTCCAGAAGAAGTAAGATTTAGTAAGATTTGTTTGATGCGGTGCCGGCAGCCTTGAGATGCCGGGGACCGTCTGAAGACCGGCTGGAAACAGAAGGCTGGCTGCAAACCCGCAGCCAGCCTTTTTCTGCGCCCAATGGCTGCCAGGCCCGGACAAAGGCAGCCATTGGGTGAACGGTTACCGGCTTAAATCGCAGGCCAGCCTGCTGTTCTGGTATTCGCCGGAAAACGTTACATCTTTGCCGAACCATTGGGGCGGGATGAAGGTGAGCGCTTCCTCCTCAGTGGGGAATTCTACCTCGGCCAGTATGAGGCCTTTGTAGGTTCCTTCGAATACATCCAATTCTATGGTCAGATGACCGGAACCTTCCAGCGGGATCAGATAACGCGTCTTGGTCAGGATGATGCCGTCCGCCTTTTTAAGCAGATGGGTGTAAGCCTGTTCATTGAGGGGAAGGTTATATTCTTCCCTGGCCATCAGGCCTTTTCCTTTGTAGGTGAGATAATAGCTGTCATCCTCCTTGCGGATGCGCACCACGGGGCTGGTGCACAGGTAAGCCTGCTCAATGGCATGGCAGGGGAATTCCATGTAGTCTGCGGGGACTTGATTCACCAGATATTTCCTTTCAATTTCCATCTTTCATACCTCCAAATACTGTATACATAATGCAATTAGTGGATTTTACTAAGGAATGTTATTTTTTCCATTTTACTATCATATCATTTATCACTTTTCAGAAAAAGACTAAAATGATAAAATAAAAATATTGTGCGTTGTTATGTTGTATTGTGTCAGTATGGCAGGAAAGGGAGAAAATCATGGCAAAGGTTTATGCATTTCTGGCGGAAGGGCTGGAAGAGGTTGAATGTCTTGCGGTAGTGGACGTGCTTCGCCGTTCCGGAGTTGAGGTGACAATGGTTTCCGTGTCCGGAAAGAAAGAGGTCACAGGATCCCATGGAATCCGGTTAATGGCGGATGCGCTGTTTGAGGAGGCGGATCCTGATCAGGCTGATGTGCTGTTTTTGCCGGGTGGGATGCCTGGTACCAATAATCTGAGGGAACACCGGGGGCTTAGGGAAGCCATTGAACGTGCGAATAAGCAGGGCCGGAGGGTGGCTGCCATCTGCGCGGCACCCAGTGTCCTTGGAGCCATGGGGCTGTTAAAGGGCAGGACAGCCACCTGTTATCCTGGATTTGAGGAGCAGCTTACCGGGGTATCCTACACAAGCCAGGGCGTAGTCACTGACGGTAATATCACCACTGGCAGGGGCCTGGGATATGCGCTGGATCTTGGCCTTGAACTGATACGTCTTCTTCAGGGACCCCAGCAGGCCCAGAAGATTGCGGCAGCCATCCAGTACAGCCGCGGTTGACTGCAGGAGTGATGGAACCTGCAGGAATAATGAAACTGCAGTAGTGATGAAACTGCAGGAGTGATGGAATCCGCAGGAATAATGAAACTGCAGTAGTGATGAAACTGCAGGAGTGATGGAATCCGCAGGAATAATGGAATTCCCCCGCTTGTGCCGCATCGATGGAAGATGCGGCACAAGCGGGGGAGTTTTTTTGATGTGATGCAAAGTATATCGTTTTAAACGTAAGGCATGACGGATTGCGCATGGGAACCTCAGGACCTGTCTGGCTGCTGCGTCCTGTTTCCTGTGCGTCCTTCCTTGCGCACCCGCTTTTTCTCTGCATGCCTACAATGGTAGTGCCTGCCAGGTCACCCAGACAGTTAATCATGGTCATTCCCCATGTCGTTGAAGGCGTGGACGCCGGCTGCCAGGCCCACAATCTCCAGCGGGAATCCAAGTGACTCCGGGAGGATAGCCAGGATGACGTGCTCATGATCCGCAGTGGTCTTATTCGCGCAGCTTACGGCTATTTGAAAATCCGCGCCATGAGCAGGGTGTCGTAATACCGCCCATCGCTTAGCAGCTTGTCATCGCGCAAAATGCCCTCCTGTACAAACCCCTGACTTTCATACAGCTTGATGGCAGAAGTATTTGTCGCCATCACCCGCAGGGTTAGCTTGTGCAAGCGGGACCCCGTCTCGGCCCAGGTAATGCACCGCCGCAGCATCTTCCCGCCGATTCCCTGCCCCCAGTATTCTTTCAAGACGCATACACCAAACTCGGCCTGATGTCGCAGGCGGACCAGGCGGGAGCCGGCACAGCGGCAATAGGCCACCAGCCGTCCGCCATCCTCCGCCACCAAAAACAGGTGGTTATTTTCCGCCTTATCCCCGGCGATTATAGCGCGCCAGGCGGCTTCATCCAGGTGGGCTTCCCCCGGTTCGCGGTCCATGTTTTCTGTCTCTGCATCCAATATAGGCCGCAGCGCGGCCAGTTGTGCGGCGTCGTCTTCGATTGCCTGTCGAATGGTATACAAGTGCTTTTCCTCCTTACTATATAGAGTGGAGTATAAAGTATAGCACGGCGCCAAGGGAATGAAAAGCCCGAATCAGTCTCTTATATGACGAGTAACCCTGCCGTATATGTCATTGTAAACCGCGGAGCCAATCCGTTTGATGAAGCATGGGGCTTGGGCGTTCCCGCGTGGCTGCGCCGCGTCTGTAATGGTGGTCTGCATCGTCTTGGCTCCCTTCAATATTAATAGGCATGGACTATCCGACCGAAAACTGTGTTTCTGACTGGGGCTGGATATACAGGGAAATATGTACAGGAAATTTATGAAAAAATGCTGGTATTTTCATTTTGAGCATGCTATAATGGTACATTGAAGTGTAGCGCCCTCATGGTTCATGGGCGAATCACATATATTTTAAGGAGGAACCCGTAAAAATGAGTGTACAAGTAGAAAAATTAGAAAAAAACATGGCCAAACTGACAATAGAAGTAGATGCAGCGCAGTTTGAGGATGCAATGAAGAAAGCCTTTAATAAGAATAAGAATAAATTCAATATTCCAGGCTTCCGTAAGGGCAAAGCACCGCGTGCCATGATTGAAAAGATGTATGGCGAAGGCATTTTTTATGAGGATGCTGCTGATGAAGCCATCAATGCAACCTGCATGCAGGCCATGGACGAGAGCGGACTGGAGATCGTGTCCAGACCGGAAGTTGCCGTGGAGCAGATAGGCAAGGACAAGCCATTCATTTATACCGCACTTGTAGCTGTAAGGCCAGAGGTAACCCTGGGCGAATACAAGGGCATTGAAGTTGAGAAGGCAGACGCGGCTGTGACAGCTGAGGATGTGGAAGCAGAACTTAAGAAGGTACAGGAGCAGAATGCAAGGCTTCTGAGCGTTGAGGACAGACCGGTTGCTGACGGCGACAAGACTGTCATTGACTTTGAAGGATTTGTTGACGGCAAGCCATTTGACGGCGGCAAGGCAACGGATTATGAGCTGACCATCGGTAGCCACTCTTTCATCGATACATTCGAGGAGCAGCTGGTTGGTAAGAATATCGGCGAAGAGTGCGAAGTAAACGTAACCTTCCCCGAAGAGTACCATGCGCCTGAACTGGCTGGGAAGCCGGCTACCTTCAAGGTAACCGTAAAGGAAATCAAAGTAAAGGAACTGCCTGCCCTGGATGATGAATTCGCAGGGGAAGTTTCCGAATTTGAGACCATGGATGAATACAAGAAGGATATTGAGGCAAAGATTCTTGAGAGGAAGCAGAAAGAAGCTGCCACTGAGAATGAGAACAGGGTGGTTGACCGGGTTGCTGCCAACGCAAGCCTGGAGATTCCTGATAAGATGGTGGAAAGCCAGATTGACAACATGGTCCAGGATACTGCCCGCCGTATGCAGGGACAGGGCCTGTCCATGGATATGTATATGAAGTATACAGGCATGACCATGGATACCATGAGGGACCAGATGAGGCCGCAGGCACTTAAGAGGATCCAGACCAGACTGGTGCTGGAGGAAGTGGTTAAGGCTGAGGACATCCAGGTTTCTGACGAGAGGCTGGATGAGGAGCTTGCCAAGATGGCTGCAGCTTACCAGATGGAAGTCGATAAGTTAAAAGAATACATGTCAGACCGCGACAAAGAGCAGATGAAGGAAGACCTTGCTGTTCAGGAAGCAGTCGATTTCCTGGTTGCTGAAGCAAAACTGGTATAATTCACACTGGAAAGTCCACGATGGAAAGAATCGTGGAAAGTTATGATACGGGGGGGTTTACAGTGTGGGGGCCATACTGTGAATCTCCTGGGTTTTTGTAAGTGAGTATATAATATGACTGTGTGACAGGAGGATGATCATATGAGTTTAGTACCCTATGTCATTGAACAGACCAGCCGTGGGGAGCGTTCCTACGACATCTATTCAAGATTATTAAAAGAGAGGATCATATTCCTGGGAGAGGAAGTAAATGATGTATCCGCAAGCCTTGTGGTTGCACAGCTCCTGTTCCTGGAATCGGAAGACCCGGGCAAGGATATCCATCTGTATATCAACAGCCCAGGCGGTTCTGTTTCTGCAGGCTTTGCAATTTATGATACCATGAACTACATCAAGTGTGATGTGTCCACCATATGTATCGGCATGGCAGCCAGCATGGGTGCATTCCTTCTTGCAGGCGGTGCAAAGGGTAAGCGTTTCGCGCTTCCTAATTCCGAAATCATGATCCACCAGCCATCAGGCGGTGCAAAGGGCCAGGCCACTGAGATTAAGATTGTGGCTGAGAACATTTTAAAGACCAGGAAAAAGTTAAATGATATCCTGGCTGCCAACACCGGAAGGCCCATAGAAGTGATTGAACGCGACACGGAGCGCGACAATTATATGTCTGCCGAAGAGGCAAAGGAATACGGTCTTATTGATGAAATCATCGCTCATCATTAATTGGAAGGCCGGACAGAAGTAAGGATGATTCCCGGTTGGATAAATTGGGTAAAAGCATGAAAGGTTAGGTAACGTATGCCAATTAGACCAGATGACACGATCCGCTGCTCCTTCTGCGGAAGGACTCAGGATCAGGTACGGAAGATGATTGCCGGAGCAGGCAACAACAATGTGTATATCTGCGACGAGTGTATTGAGCTGTGCTCAGAAATCCTGGAGGAAGAGCTGGAGGGGCAGGAAGATTCAGCATCCCCGGCCCTGGCAGATATCCGCCTTCTGAAGCCGAAGGAAATCAAGACATTCCTGGATGAATATGTCATTGGGCAGGATGAGGCAAAGAAAGTGCTGTCCGTGGCTGTTTACAACCATTATAAACGTGTCACATCCTGCCAGAACATGGATGTGGATGTACAGAAGAGTAATATCCTCATGGTTGGTCCTACTGGTTCCGGTAAGACTTACCTGGCCCAGACCCTGGCAAAGATTTTGAATGTTCCATTTGCCATTGCGGATGCCACGGCTCTTACAGAGGCAGGGTATGTGGGCGAGGATGTGGAAAATATACTGTTAAAGCTGATCCAGTCGGCTGATTATGACATTTCCCGTGCTGAGTACGGTATCATATACATTGATGAGATTGATAAGATTACCAAGAAGTCTGAAAATGTTTCCATCACCAGGGATGTATCAGGTGAAGGCGTCCAGCAGGCCCTCTTAAAGATACTGGAGGGAACGGTTGCCAGTGTTCCTCCCCAGGGAGGCAGGAAGCACCCGCATCAGGAACTGCTTCAGATTGACACCACCAACATCCTGTTCATCTGCGGAGGCGCTTTTGACGGGCTGGAGAAGATTGTGGAACAGCGCATCAGCGCCGGCTCCATTGGATTTAACGCAGAGGTGGTTAATAAGAATGATAATGACATTGATGACCTGTTAAGGAAGGTGGAACCAAAGGATCTTACCAAGTTCGGGCTGATTCCTGAGTTCATTGGCCGTGTGCCGGTGATGGTGTCCCTCCAGTCCCTGACCAAGGACGCCATGGTACGCATCCTGTCCGAGCCGAAGAATGCCCTGACAAGACAGTATCAGAAGCTGTTCGAATTGGACAATGTAAAGCTGGAGTTCACCAGGGAAGCCCTGGATGAGATTGCACAGCTGGCCGTGGACCGTAAAATCGGCGCCAGGGGACTGCGCTCCATCCTTGAGACGGTTATGATGGATTTGATGTATGAGATTCCATCAGATGATACAATCGGAATCTGCACCATTACCAAAGGGGTAGTGGATAAGACAGGACAGCCGGAACTGGTATACCGCGATATGCCTCCTGCGTCTGCCCGTAAGCCGCTGTCCGACAGGATGCGGGGAGAGGGAAAGACAGGCGAGATTGCGTAGGAGGATGATTCCTGATTAATGAAACCGGGAAAGATGCGGTTCGTTTCTGTGACAATTTAGACAAAGGGAAAGGGCCGCTGCAAACCAGATATGACCCGGATGAAAGCCGTCAAGGCTCTGTCCGGCACCTGTATTGCAGCGGCCCTTTGGATGTTTGACATACAAGAGGTGAAGTTTAAGAATGGCAGAACAAGTGATAATAATGCCCGTAGTGGCACTGAGAGGACTAACCATACTTCCGGGAATGGTGCTGCATTTTGATGTGAATAGGCCCAAGTCCGTAGCCGCTGTGGAAAAGGCCATGGTAGGGGACCAGAGGCTTTTCCTTGTGGCCCAGAGACATCCTGAGATTGTGGACCCTGAACTTGGAGAACTGTACCAGGTGGGCACGGTAGCTGTTGTGAAACAGCTGGTCAAGCTTCCTGGCAAGGTTGTCAGGGTGCTGGTGGAAGGCCTTGAGAGGGGTGAACTGCTGTGTCTGGACTCAGAGGAACCGGCCCTTATAGGGGAAATCGGCTCCATTGAGACGGACGGGGAAGAGCTGGATTATCTGACCCAGGAAGCAATGCTGCGCATTGTGAAGGACAAACTGGAAGAATATGGAAGGGTAAACCCGAAGATTACGAAGGAAATCCTTCCAAACCTGCTGTCTGTCAGCGGATTGGATGAGATGCTGGACCAGATTGCAATCCAGCTTCCCTGGGATTACACAATCCGGCAGACCGTATTGGAGAACAGTTCCCTGTCAGCCAGGTATGAAGTAGTGATGCATACCCTTATGACAGAGATGGAAATATACAGGATCAAGAAGGAGTTCCAAGAGAAGGTAAAGTCTGACATTGACCAGAACCAGAAGGAGTACATCCTCAGGGAGCAGATGAAGGTAATCCGTCAGGAGCTGGGGGAGGACAACCCCCTGTCAGATGCGGATGAATACCAGAAGAAACTGGACAGCATGAAGGCTGACAAGGAAGTAAAGGAAAAACTCCACAAGGAGATAGAGCGGTTCCGTACAATGCCTGCCGGAAGCCAGGAAGGCAATGTGCTCCGCACGTATATTGAGACGCTGCTGGAACTTCCCTGGAAAAAGGTGTCAAAGGATAATGACGATATCCGGCATGCGGAAAAAATCCTCAATGAAGACCACTATGGTCTGGAGCAGGTGAAGGAAAGGATACTGGAATATCTGGCCGTGCGCACACTGACGAAGAAGGGGACCAGCCCCATCATCTGTCTGGTTGGCCCGCCCGGAACAGGAAAGACATCCATTGCCCGCTCGGTGGCAAGGGCCCTGGGCAAGAAGTATGTCCGCATCAGCCTGGGCGGGGTCAGGGATGAGGCGGAGATCCGCGGCCACAGAAAGACATACGTGGGGGCCATGCCGGGCCGGATCGTGGAGGGCATGAGACAGGCCGGGTACAGCAATCCCCTGATGCTGCTGGATGAGATTGACAAGGTCAGCAGTGATTACAAGGGAGATACCTCCTCCGCCCTGCTGGAGGTGCTGGACGGGGAACAGAATGTAAAGTTCAGGGACCATTATGTGGAGGTGCCCATCGACCTTTCCCAGGTACTGTTCATCGCAACCGCCAATACCACCCAGACCATACCGGGACCGTTATTAGACCGCATGGAACTGATTGAGGTCAACAGCTATACGGAAAATGAAAAATTCCATATTGCCAGGGATTATCTGGTGGCCAAACAGATGGGACGCAACGGGTTAAAGGACAGCCAGATCACATTTTCCGATAAAAGCCTGGAAAAAATCATACACAACTATACCCGGGAGGCAGGCGTCCGCAACCTGGAGCGCCGCATTGGGGATGTGTGCAGGAAGGCTGCAAGGCAGTTCCTGGAAAATAATAAGAAATCCATCAAGATAACTGAGTCCAACCTGGAGAAATACCTGGGCAAGGAAAAGGTTACGTTTGAGGATGCCAATGAGGAGGACCAGGTGGGAATCGTACGCGGCCTGGCCTGGACCAGCGTGGGCGGGGATACGCTTCAGATTGAGGTCAATGTGATGCCTGGAAAAGGGAATCTCCTTATGACAGGGCAATTGGGCGATGTGATGAAGGAATCAGCCCAGACAGCCCTGACCTATGTGCGCTCCGTGTGTCCGGATCATGGGATTGCGGATGATTATTTTGAGAAGCATGACCTGCATATCCATATTCCGGAAGGCGCGGTGCCAAAGGATGGTCCTTCGGCCGGCATCACCATGGCTACCGCCATGCTCTCGGCTGTTACTGAAAAGCCGGTGCTTGCCAAGGTTGCAATGACAGGGGAAATCACGCTGCGGGGAAGGGTGCTTCCCATCGGCGGCCTGAAGGAGAAAATCCTGGCAGCAAAGATGGCCCATATAACCAAGGTGCTGGTGCCTGACAAGAACCGGCCGGATATGGGGGAGTTGTCCAAGGAGATAACCAAGGGACTGGAAATCGTGTATGTGAAGTCCATGGTTGATGTGGCAAGGGAAGCATTCGTACCAGCTGTTACAGAGTAGGGAAATAAGGAGATATTTATGATTATAAGAGATGTGAATCTGGAGACCGTTTGCGGCGTTACCAGCAAGATGCCGGAAAATATCCTGCCGGAATTTGCCTTTTCAGGCAAGTCCAACGTGGGGAAATCCTCCCTGATTAATGCGCTGATGAACAGGAAGTCATATGCCAGGACCTCTTCCCAGCCAGGTAAGACCCAGACCATTAATTTTTATAATATTAATGGCGCGCTTTATTACGTGGACCTTCCGGGGTACGGCTATGCAAAGGTGGCCCTGGAGGCAAAAGAAAAATGGGGGAAGATGATTGAGCGTTACCTGAGGAATTCTGCCATGCTTAAGATGGTGTTCCTGCTCATTGACATCCGCCATGAACCTTCGGCCAATGACAGGATGATGTACGAGTGGATCATATATAATGGATACCATCCCGTTGTCATCGCCACCAAGCTGGATAAGATTAACCGCAGCCAGGTACAGAAGCATGTGAAGATGATCCGCGAGGGCCTGGGCATGGAAAAGGATGGAATCATCATCCCGTTTTCTGCCGAGACAAAACAGGGGCGGGATGAGATATGGGATCTGATTGAAGGTAATATGTAGGATGGGTGCCTGGGGATGTGAAACAGCGGTGAAGGATGCGCCCGCAGCACACTCCGGACCGGAGCCGGGGAGGGTTCCCCGGATTGGCGGCGGCCCGGAGGCCAGGCTATAAAAGAGCAGCCTCTAAAGCCATGATAACAGAAAAGACGGGGCGGTCATCACTGATTGGATGTGACCCCGTCTTTTTAGTACCTTGTTCCTATGCCATCCTGCAGGGGGACTTCTTATAAGTTGCCAGACTTACAATCACTAATAACAGGCCGCATACAACAGCGCCTGGGACGGTTTCTCCAAGGCCGAAGGGATTGCCCGCAAGCTTCCATCCCACACATACCGCAAAGCCGCCTATCATGGCGGACAGGATGCCCTGGTTGGTGGCTTTTTTCCAGTATAAGGCTGCAAGGGCGGGGAGGCCGGCTGCGGCTGCATAGAAGGACCAGGCAAACATGAGCACATTGTAGGCATTTTTTATGTACAGGGCAATGATGAGGGCGCCCATGGCCAGGACAACGGACATGATGCGGGACATGAGGATTTCATGTTTTTCTGTCATTTCAGGCATGAAGTTCTTGCCCAGGTCATGGACAAAGGTCTGGACGGATACAAGCAGGTAGCTGTCTGCCGTGGACATCATGACGGACAGGATTCCGGCCAGGGCCAGGCCTGTAAGCCCGGGTGGAAGGATGCTGATTGCAAGCGCGGGCACCACTGCATCGGAACTGCCGTATTGTGCCACCACATTGGGCAGGATCTGCTGTGCAACCAGGCCCATGAAGAATACCAGGGCAATGGTCACCATGTAGATGGAGGTGCCCCAGAACATGCCCTGGGTTGCTGACTTTTTGTTTTTGGCTGCAAATGCCCGCTGCCACATCTCGGCGCCGGCCAGGGTGAATACCAGGTAGGTGACGATATCGCCCAGGATACTGCCGTTGATGTGGGGAACCAGATAGGATTTGTCCAGGTTCTGCCAGAACACGGAGAAATTGCCCAGGTAACGGACACTGGATATGGGGATAAGGATGTATACAAAGATAATCAGCATGAAAAACTGAAGTACATCCGTGTACACCACGCCGAATAATCCGGAGGCCGCCGTATAGATGATGAAGATGACGGTGGCCACCAGTGCGCCGGCTTCATAGCTGATTCCGAACTCACTGCCCAGCATCTTGATGATGGTTGCTGTGGCGGTTACCTGTGCAGCCACGGTGCCCATCATGGTGAAGACGATCATGAGGGCCAGGACACAGCGGGCGTTCCTGCTGAAACGGTAGTGGAAGAGTTCGGGAATGGAATTGATGTTGCGGGCCGCGCCCACCTCCTGGATCCTTCCTGCGATGGCGGAGAAGATGAACATGCCGATGAGATAGGGGATTGCCGTCATGATGGCCTTGAAGCCGGTGGTGTATGCGATGCCTGCCCGGCCCATCATGGCGCTTCCGCCGATGATGGACGCGCACACGGTGGCTGTCAGCACGAAGGGACCCAGGGTCCTTCCTGCCACGTAGAAATCGCCTGTATTCCTGATCCGTTTCACAAACCATACTCCTACCAGCAGCATACCAATCATATAAAGGACGATGATAGTCAGATCCAATACGGTTAGTTCATGCATAAAACAGGTCTCCTTTCTGAATGGCGCCGCCTGTGGGAGAAGGATTCAATTTTTTAGTTGGTAAGGAAAAAAGAATGGACTTTAATTAAGAAATCCGCCTGCAATGAATGCAGGCGGAAAAGTATGCGGCAATATAGCAATGCTGGACATATGGAATCATATATAATCCATATGAAACTACAATATACCAGAATGTCCGTGTCCCTCTTCCGCCTATGAGATTAGCTGCCGGGTTAGGGAAAAGAAGGTTCCCTGATGTCAGGATATCCCAAGGACATGCCTGGACAAATACACCCCAAAAAATTGGTTCTCCCACTGTTGCTGTGAGCAACATTAAGCGACTTTGTTATGTGTTAACGCTATCTTAACATTAAATATACCATAGATGGGGGATGGTGTAAAGAAGATTCAACTCGACATATCCTGCATTTAGCGTATAATATATACTGGAATACGGTATGGAAACAAAAGAAACTGATTATTATCTGGAGGTATGAGTAATGGAAGGGGGACCTATACGGGCAGCGGTCATGGCAGATACCCATGGCGTGCTGCGGCCTGAGGTTGAGAGGATTCTTGAAACCTGCGATGTGATCATCCATGCTGGCGATTTTGACAGCCAGATGCTGTATCATAAATTGGATGTGGACCAGCCCTTGTATGCGGTCAGGGGGAATAATGACAGGGGATGGTCCGGGGGGCTTGCCACGGTTAAGCGGTTTGAGATTGGCGGGGTTAAATTCATCATGGCCCATGAAAGGGTGGATATCCCCAGTTCGCTGAAGGATGTCCAGGTGGTCATATTCGGACATTCACACATGTATTACCAGCAGGAAATCAATGGAAGGCTTTGGCTGAATCCGGGAAGCTGCGGTTATAAACGGTTTACCCTGCCCCTGTCCCTGGCTGTGATGACCATTGAGGACGGTAACTATGAGGTGGAGACCATATGGCTGGAAAAAGGCTATGGAACCCCTGGAGCGGCCAAGGCACAGATGGAAACGTCCAAGATGGGCAAGTATGAAAAGCAGCAGCGGCGCTATAAGCAGAAGGCTGGAAAAGCGGCGGGCGGAAAGCAGGCAGCGGATAAGGAACAGCGTGATTCCCGGAGGAAAGAGGCGGAACGGGACAGCCTGTTCATGATAGCTAAAATCCAGCGGCTGAAAAAGGCAGGGGAAACAAGGGACTGGGTCATCCGGAATCTGGGAGATGAGTATAAGCTTGCCGGGACCGTGTATGATATCTGCGAAAAAAAGCCAGGCCTCAATGCCCGGCAGATATTGGAACTGATAAAGGAACAGATCATGTCTGTCTGAAACAATACAGACAATACCGGAGCAGCTGTCCGCTGCTCCCACAGGCTTCGGAGGCAGGATCAGGACAGGAGGGTGCGCATCACATGCGCATATATCTCCTGGCTTTTTGTTTTCCAGGCATTGCACATGGATTCGGCCTGCTCCTTATCAGGAACGGATAAATCCAGGCGGATCAAGGTGGTCTTGTTTTCACGGACCTCGCAGTGGACGATATAGTCCTGATTGGTCCCGCGGTAAAAGTCAGCGGTGGTGCCTACCTCTTCCCGGAGGCGGAACTTGTTCTCCTTAAGATACTGGTCCATGTCCTCAATGATGGCCGAGGATATGTTCTTCCCAAAGAAGTTCAGGGTTTCCTCGCCTTCCTTGGTGATATCATAGCGGGTACTGTTATGGCTGGCCTCCTTGTGGACCAGACCAGCGTCTTCCAGTTCATTTAAAGCCTGCTGGAGGGTGAAATATGTGGTGTACTCATGCTCTGTAAAGAAGTTGGTCAACTGGGCATTGGTGAGGGGGAAGTTCACCTGCTTTAACATATAGAGATTCATCAGTTTATACAAGGTCATAGGTTCAGTCAGCATATCATACACTCTCCATCAGGTTATTACATATTGTCAGATATAATCCTTTACAGCCCTGCTTACCACATCAGCTACCCTGGGGTCAAAGGCTTCCGGAAGTATATTATCTTCGTTCAGGTCCTTTTCATCCACAAGCCCTGCGATGGCATTGGCGGCAGCCAGCTTCATCTCTTCCGTAATGGCGGTGGCACGTCCTTCCAGGGCGCCCTTAAAGATTCCGGGAAATACAACCACGTTGTTGACCTGGTTGGGGAAATCGGAACGTCCGGTCCCGACCACCTTTGCACCGGCTGCTTTTGCCAGGTCCGGCATGATTTCGGGAACCGGGTTGGCCATGGCAAATATGATTGCGTCCTGATTCATGGATGCAACCATATCCTTTGTCACGATACCGGGGGCGGAAACCCCAATGAAGATATCGGCGCCCTTCATGGCATCCGACAGGGAACCGGTCCTGTGTTCCAGGTTGGTTAAGTCCATCATTTTTTCCTGCATCCAGTTAAGGCCTTCTGCGCCTTTACAGAGGATTCCTGATTTATCACACATGATGATATGGGGGAACCCATAGGTGAGGAGAAGCCTTGTGATGGCCACGCCTGCGGAACCCGCGCCGTTGACAACCACCTGGCAGTCCTCTTTCCTGCGGCCGGTTACCTTTAAGGCGTTGATGATGCCGGCCAGGACAACGATGGCGGTTCCGTGCTGGTCATCATGGAATACCGGTATGTTAAGGCGTTTCTTTAATGCTTCTTCTATCTCAAAACAGCGGGGGGCGGCAATGTCTTCCAGATTAATGCCTCCAAAAGCAGGTGCGATGCGGACCACTGTCTCGATGATTTCCTGTGTGTCCTGTGTGTCCAGGCAGATGGGGAACGCGTTGACCCCGCCGAATTCCTTAAACAGCACGGCCTTGCCTTCCATGACCGGCATGGCGGCCAGAGGCCCGATATTGCCCAGTCCCAGGACCGCGCTTCCGTCGGATACAACGGCAATGGTGTTGGACTTGATGGTATAAAGGTAAGCGGCCTCAGGGTCCTTTGCGATTACCTTACACGGTTCAGCCACGCCGGGCGTGTAGGCCAGGGCCAGGTCTTCCCTGGATGCCACGGTTGCTTTTGATACTGTTTCAAGTTTCCCTTTCCATTCTTCGTGGAGCATCAATGCTTTTTCATTGGTTGTCATGATGGATTCCGTCCTTTTCCTATGATATATAGAATTAAAAATGCATTTTCCTATATCATAACAATTTTAACAATCATAATCAAGTTCCTTTTCAGATTATGTTTTTCATGAGCTTTAAAGAATTATTCAATTAAAACTTTTAAATCAAAATAAAATGTGGTATCATGTTACATAAGTGTGAACAATATACACATAAGGATAAAGATACAGGTGGTACTATGAGGGAACGGATTAACCGTCTGGCCAGGGGAATTATTGACAGCGGGATTCCGGAACTGGTGCTGGCTCCGGATAAGGTGGAGGCAGTGGTTCCGGCGGGTGAGGTCATCCGTGGTGAGATTGTGGTGAGCAGCGGAAACAATCTGCATATCAAAGGGCTGGTGTATTCCAGCCATGCAAGGGTGCAGGTTGTGGACAACGCCTTTGGCGGCCTGCGCAACCGAATAATATACGAAGTCAACAGCCGGTATACTGAGCATGGGGACGTCATTAAGGGATCTTTTTATCTTGTCACCAATGGAGGTGAGAGGGAGATTCCTTATTCTTTGCGCGTTCAGGCCGGAAACGGGGGGGAAGTATTCGGCTCCCTTGCCACGCCAAGGGATTTTGCGGCCCTGGCAAAGAGGGATTTGGAGACAGCCCTGAGGGTGTTTGAATATCAGGATTTTACAGAAGCGCCCTTCATGCAGGATGCGCGCGTCCGTACCATCTATGAAGGATTAAAGGGCAGGGCGGGCAGACGGAACCTGCTTGAGGAATTCCTGGTGGCGCTCCATGTAAAGGAGCCTGTCAGGCTGTCCATGGACACAGGGAAAAGGACATACGGGAATCCGCAGGAACCGGTGGGGGATTCCATTGACATTGCAGCCGGCAGCTGGGGGTATGTGTCTGCGGATATTGAAACAGACGCCCCCTTTATTGAACTGGTGAAGACAAAGATAACGGATCAGGATTTCATCAACAGCAGGTGCCGCATCCACTACAGGATTGTGCCTGCGCGGCTTCACAGGGGACGGAATTTCGGACGGATCAGGGTACGGTCCCTGAGGGAAGAATTCATATTGGAGATTGAGGCCATGGGGGATGGCGCGGCGGACATCACCGGACGCGGCCCCAAGAAGGATGGCAGGATGGACAGGGAAAGCCTGCTGCGTTATCTGTCCCTCAGGCTGAATTACGAGACAGGGATATATGAGCCGGCCCTTCTGCTGAACCAGATGACAAAGGAAGCAGAGCGTCTGCGGGCGGATTACCCGGATGACATGCGCACCAGGCTCCTTCAGGCGGAGCTTATGATCCTTAACGGCAAACAGGATAATGCATTCATGGTCCTGGAGGAAACAAGGGACAGCGTGCTGAGGAACAGGGAGAAGCAGGTGGAGATATACTGCTTTTACCAGTATCTGCGCCTGCAGGTAAAGCCTTCCACGGATCAGAAGGAATCCCTGATCCGCTATATCAGGAAGCTTCTGTGGGAGGACGGCATGGTCCGCCCTTATCTGTTCCTGCTCCTTGTAAGGCTGGATGGGACCATGGCGCAGAATCCGCTGAAGCTTTATGAGACAATGGCATCCCTGTTTGAAAACGGAAGCAACAGCCCATTTTTATACACGGCGGCCTGCAGGCTTATGGAGGAACATCCTGACCTGCTGGTCCGTCTGGGCGATTTTGAGATACAGGTCCTGTATCTGGGCATACAGAAGAATATGGTGAGTTCACGGCTGGCGCTTAAGGCGGCCGGGCTGGCCCTGGGAATCAAGCATTACAGAAAGCTGCTGGAACGTCTGGTGGTGAAGCTTTATGAGGCGTATCCGGATGTGGGCCTGCTGGAGGCATTGTGCAGCATCCTCATTAAGGGGGAGCGCAAGAACAGGGACGCATTTGAGTGGTATGAGAAGGCGCTGGAGCAGGGGGTTAACCTGACCAGGCTGTATGAGTATTTCCTGTATTCCCTGCCCGGGGATTACAGCCATCTGCTGCCGAGGGAGGTGCTGCTGTACTTTTCCTATGACAAGGACCTGGACAATCACAGCCGTTCCGTGCTCTACCGGAACATACTGCTTTATATGAATCCGTCATCCGAGCTGTATCAGGCATACACCCGGCATATGGAACAGTTTGCCATGGAACAGCTGTTCCGTTCCAAGATTAACAGCCGTATGGCCGTGATTTACGAGCATATGATATACAAGGACATGATTGACATGCGGGTTGCCCGGGTATTGCCGGGTATCTTAAGGTCCTGCCGGGTCCGCTGTGAGGATTCCAGGATGAAGTATGTGATTGTCCGTTACGAGGAACTGGAAGAGGAGGAGGCATACCTGCTGGAGGACCAGGCAGCCTATGTCCCGATTTTCTCTGACCGCAATGTGCTGCTGTTCCAGGATGCCTATGGCAACCGGTATCTGGACGTGAAACACTGGAAGGTGCCGGTGATGGACAGGCAGGAGCTTCTGGACCAGTGTTACCAGGTATATCCTGACCATCCCATGCTGCGCCTGCGTGAGTGCAGGGCCATACTGGAACAGGGCGTGGGGACGGACAGCCAGGTGGAGCTTCTGGAAGAGACCATGGTGGAAATGCACCTGTCCCCTGTGTTTGAAGCCTCTGTCCTGCAGGCAGTGACCGGATATTACTGTAAAAAGGCCTCAGAAGAAAAAGCCGGGACAGGAGGATTTAACTGCTCCTATCTGATCCAGCTGGATAAAAAGCGTCTTGGGGTAAAGCAGAGACAGCAGATCTGCGAGACCCTGATCAGCCAGAATTATATGCGGGAAGCATATGACATGATAAGGGAGTACGGAAGCCAGTACATCAATCCGCACAGACTGATGAAGCTTTGCGCCCGGACCATACTGATGAGGCTGTTTGACCAGGATGACCTGCTGCTTAATATGGCGTACAGGGTGTTCCAGGCCGGGGCCTATGACAGTGTCATCATGGATTATCTCTGCGAACATTTTAACGGGACCGGATCCCAGATGTATGAGGTTCTGATTCAGGGGGTGCGGGAGCATGTGGAGACATATGACCTGGAAGAACGCCTGCTGTGCCAGATGCTGTTTACGGGCTGCTGTGAGCAGATGGACTCTGTGTTCGAGCTTTATATGAAGCGGAAGCCTACCAGGGAAATCATTGTAAAGGCATACTTTACCCAGAAGTGCGTACAGTATTTCCTGGAAAACCAGGAGATGGACGAGAGGGTATTCGAATATCTGAAACAGGCAGTGGCGGGGAGCCTTGAAAAGGACAGGATGCCCACCATTTACCTGCTGGCCCTGACCAGGTACTGTTCCACCCTTGATAAACTTGACGCGGAAGATGTGGAACTGCTCAAGGGCGTGACTGCAGTGCTTCTGGAGGAAGGCCTGGTATTCCCCTACACAAGGGAACTGTCCAGGCATATCCCGGTGCCGGAGGATATCATGGACAAGGCCATGGTGGAGTACAGGGGCAGCAGGGACGGGCATCCGGAGCTTCAGGTCAGGATACTTCCTGAGGAGGAAGACTGGCATAGTGAGGATTTCCGCAGGGTCTATCAGGGAATCTATGTAAAACAGAAGGTACTCTTTGAGGGTGAAACCATGGAGTACAGGATATATGACCATAAGGCAGCCGGGCTTTGCAATCCATCAGGGAAAGGCCCGGAGGTAAGCCGCGTGCTGGCGGCAGAAGGCCGGGTGGAGTGCGACCACAAGCTGGAGGGCAAGGAAAACAGCCGTTTTGCCTGCCTGAATGAGATGGGGACCGCACTGAACCATAAAGACAGCGAGGCACTGTTGAAGGCAATGGAAGATTACCTGAAAAAGTCCGCTGCCCTTGGCCGCCTGTTCCCCATTGAATAGGGCTGCCTGTGAAATTGTTGAGGTAAGTCCCCGGATAGATGGGCCGGGGAAACGTATGGAAGTTCCCAGGAAAAATGAACTGGGAAAGTATGGAAGTTCCCCGGATAGATGGGTTGGGGAACGTATGGAGGAGCTGTCTATGGACGGACTTGTGATCGGTCTGGATCTGAATGATGATTATACCCAGATCTGTTGTTATGATAAAGAAAAGTCCTGGACCATTCCTACGGTCATCTGCCGCAGGAAGGAAGAGGAAACCTGGCTTTCAGGGGAGGAGGCATATGCGGCTACCCTTCTGGGGGAAGGGATAATAGTAGATAAGCTTCTGAAACTGGCTGCAAAGGACGGGACGTCCACAATCGGAGGCATATGTTACAGCGGCAGCACGCTTTTAAAGCTGTTCATCCAGAAAATGCTGGAGTATCCGAAAAAGGAATTTGGAAAGGACACAATCCAGCAGCTGGTCATTACACTTCAGAGCGTGGATGCCAGGCTGTTGGATACATTGATGTACTGTGCTGATTTCCTGGAAATCCCAAGGGAGCGCGTCCATGTCATCAGCCACACGGAAAGTTTCATCTATTATGTGCTGAGCCAGAAAAAGGAACTGTGGACCAACCAGGTGGGACTGTTTGAACTGTCCTCTGAGCGCCTGTGCTATTATGAGATGAAGGTCATAAGGGGCATGAGGCGGAACATGGTCCAGGCAGAAGCCCAGAACCAGGAGGAGGCATTTAACCTGGATATCCTGGATTCGCCTTCCGGAAGCAAGCTGGCGGACAAGATTCTCTGCTCCTGCGGGGAGAAACTGCTTGGCAGGAAGCTGTTTTCCACCGTGTTCCTTACGGGAAAGGGATTTGAACGCCAGAACTGGGCAGGCGGTTTCATGCGGTTTGCATGCAACCGGAGAAAGGTTTTTGTAGAAGAATATCTATTTGCCAGGGGAGCTGCCTATAAAGGGGCGGATTATACCCATGATGCCACGTCCTACCCGTATATTTTTGTATGTGAGGGGCGGCTCCGGGCCGAGGTGGCCCTGCGCGTCATGAGACGGGGCAGGGAGAGCAGCCTGGTGGTGGCGTCCTATGGCGACAACTGGTATGAATCAAAAAGTTCACTGGACCTGATTGTGGATGGGCAGAACGAGATTGAATTTACCATCACACCCCTGGATTCCAAGAAACGCAAGCTGGTGCGCGTACCCTTAAGCGGTTTCCCGGAACGTCCCCCAAGAACCACCCGGGTGGGGCTGAAAGTGGGATTTACCAACGAGGAGACCATGATGATGGTAATTGAGGACAAGGGATTCGGGGAACTGTTTCCTGCCTCAGGCGCAGTGGTGAGACAAGAGGTAAGCTTATGAGTTTGATACTATGCAGGCATGAGCCGGTGAAACATCCTTATTATATCGATGTGCTGGGAATCCACATCCATTCTTCCCAGGAACTGTGCTATGTGATTTACAACCATCCCATCCTGGTGATGGATGATTTCATAGATGAGCTGCTGATTGAGTTCATACGCAGGGACCTGGATATGGACTATCTGGCAGGCCGGATGGAAAAGCTTCTGGAAACAGGCAGCCGGCATGAGGACGTATTGTTCCTGTTCCTGTCCGAGTGTGACTATTACAATGATAAGGAAATACAGAAATATAAGACCACGGTGGCGGCCCTGCGCGCCCTCCACCCCGCTGAATATGAAAAGGAGCGCGCGGACTATATGTTCCGGGCGCGCCAGTATGGTAAAGCGGCGCAGAGATACGGCAGGGTGCTTGAATATCCCGCCGATAAACAGGTCAATGATGCGTTCCTTGCAAAGGTATACAATAATCTGGGCGCGTCCTACGCCATGATGTTCCAGTTCAGGAAGGCCCTTGGGGCCTACGATAAGGCGTACGGGCTGGGTAAGGACATGGATGTGCTGAAGCGGATTTATTTCCTTACGGTCTTTGCGCCGGAACTGGATGTGAAGGACCGCTACCAGGCCCTGTTCACAGAGGAACTGAAAAGCAAGTGGAAGATTGAGATTGACGGGGCCAGCCTGGATGCTGGCCAGGATGAGGATGTGCGCGCCCTGAGGGCCTTGTTTAAAAAAGACCCCATCAAACGCATGAACGGCGCCTCTGCCATGGTGCAGCGGTGGAAACAGGAATACAGGATGATGGTATGATGAAACGGAGGTAACTGACATGGCTTTTGACATTGCAAAGGAACATCTTGAGAAACTGGGATTGGGTGACAGGATCCATACCTTTGAGGTATCCAGCGCAACCGTGGAACTGGCTGCCCAGGCAGTCGGCTGTGAACCGGCCCGCATTGCCAAGACACTGTCTTTCATGGTTCAGGGCAGCCCGATACTGGTAGTGGCTGCAGGAGATGCCAAGGTGGACAATCATAAGTATAAGGACCAGTTCGGGGTTAAGGCCAAGATGCTCTCCCCGGACGAGGTGGCAGGTCTGGTGGGCCATGGCGTGGGCGGCGTGTGTCCCTTTGGGATAAAGGACGGGGTGAAGGTTTATCTGGATGAGTCCCTGAAGCGTTTCCACGAGGTATTCCCGGCCTGCGGCAGCGCCAGCAGCGCGGTGCGCCTGACCATCCCGGAACTGGAGCTGGCTTCGGGAAGCCCGGTATGGGTGGATGTGTGCAAGGCATGGCAGGAGGAAGGAAAACAGGGGACGGAACAGTCCGGCATGGCAGGCATGACAAAAACCGCTTGACAAACAGGATAATAATCTTTATCATAAATAATTATATAAAATTAATAAAAGGTGATGAGGAAGAGGAGTACACTGCTTCAGACCAGCAGAGATGGCTGCTCCGGGTGTGGGATGGATATCCAGACACAATCCGGGCTGGAAGGCGGCCTTGGCAGAGGAGGGTGGAAGGTAGCTTCTGAACCTGGATGGTGAAGGGACAGGGAAGATGCCTGTTCTGCGTAGCCGTCACACGGGCGGCTCCGTTACTGGCCAGAGAGATTGCCGGGCATTGGTCTGTTCCGGCAGAAGTAAAGGTGGTACCGCGGAATATCCGCCCTTTGCCCGGCCGGACGGCCATATGGGCAAGGGGCCTTTTTATTTTTCAGGACAAACGTCTACCATAAAAGAAGTGTGGAAAGGTAAAGGAGAAAAAAGTTATGAAGGAACTGGAGAAAACCTATAATCCGGCGGACATAGAGGACCGTCTGTACGAGAAGTGGCTGAAGGGGAAGTATTTCCACGCTGAGGTGAACCGCAGTAAAAAGCCGTTCACAATCGTGATGCCCCCGCCTAATATCACAGGACAGCTCCATATGGGACACGCCCTGGACAACACCATGCAGGACATCCTGATCCGCTATAAGAGGATGCAGGGATATGAGGCCCTGTGGCAGCCAGGTACGGACCATGCGGCCATTGCCACCGAGGTCAAGGTAATTGACAAGCTGAAAAAGGAAGGCATTGACAAGGCTGACCTTGGACGCGACGGCTTTCTTAAGGAGTGCTGGAAGTGGAGGGATGAGTACGGTACCAGGATCGTGAAGCAGCTTCACAAGCTGGGATCCTCCGCTGACTGGGACAGGGAGCGCTTCACCATGGACGAGGGCTGCTCTGACGCCGTACTGGAAGTATTTGTAAAACTCTATGAAAAAGGCTATATTTATAAAGGCTCCAGGATCATTAACTGGTGTCCTGTGTGCCAGACCTCCATTTCGGATGCGGAAGTTGAGCATGTGGAGCAGGACGGATTCTTCTGGCATATTAATTATCCGGTGGCGGGCGAGCCGGGCCGGTTTGTGGAGATTGCCACGACCAGGCCTGAAACCATGCTGGGCGATACCGCGGTAGCCGTGAATCCGGAGGATGAGCGCTATCAGGACATCGTGGGCAAGATGCTTGAGCTTCCCCTTACGGACCGCCAGATCCCGGTGATTGCGGACGCGTATGTGGATAAGGAATTCGGCACCGGCTGCGTGAAGATCACACCGGCCCATGACCCCAATGACTTCGAGGTTGGAAAGCGCCATGACCTGGAGGAGATTGTTATCTTAAATGATGACGCCACGGTCAGCGCAGAGGGACCGTATAAAGGTATGGACCGTTATGAAGCCAGGAAGGCCATTGTGGCCGACCTTGAGAAGCAGGGACTGCTGGTGAAGGTGGTTCCACATTCCCACAATGTGGGCACCCATGACCGCTGCAAGACCACGGTTGAACCCATGGTAAAACAGCAGTGGTTCGTGCGGATGGAGGAGATGGCAAAGCCTGCCATTGAAGCCCTGAAGAACGGCACCCTGCGTTTTGTGCCTGAGAGCTTTGGCAAGACATACCTGCACTGGCTGGAGGGAATCCGTGACTGGTGCATCTCGCGCCAGCTGTGGTGGGGCCACAGGATTCCTGCCTATTACTGCCAGGACTGTGGTAAGATCGTGGTTTCCAGGGAAGAACCCCACACCTGCCCCCAGTGCGGCGGTGCCAGCTTTAAGCAGGATGAAGATACCCTGGACACATGGTTCTCCTCAGCCCTTTGGCCGTTCTCAACCCTGGGCTGGCCGGAACACACCGAGGATTTGGATTATTTCTATCCAACGGATGTGTTGGTGACCGGATATGATATCATCTTTTTCTGGGTCATCCGCATGGTATTCTCAGGCATTGAGCAGACCGGAAAAACACCCTTCCATACGGTGCTGATCCATGGACTGGTAAGGGACTCCCAGGGCCGCAAGATGAGTAAGTCCCTGGGCAACGGAATCGACCCGCTGGAGGTCATTGACAAGTACGGGGCAGATGCCCTCCGCATGACTCTGATTACGGGCAATGCGCCTGGCAATGATATGCGTTTTTACTGGGAACGTGTGGAGAACAGCCGTAATTTTGCCAACAAGGTATGGAACGCTTCCCGTTTCATCATGATGAATATCGGGAAGGCGCCGGATGTAACAACGGTTTCCCTGGACAGCCTTACCATGGCCGACCGCTGGATCCTGTCCAAGGTGAACACCCTGACAAAGGATGTAACGGAAAACCTGGACAAATATGAGCTGGGAATCGCCCTTCAGAAGGTTTATGACTTTATTTGGGAAGAATTTTGCGATTGGTATATTGAAATGGTGAAGCCAAGGCTGTACAATGAAGATGATACCACCAAGGCGGCCGCCATCTGGACCTTAAGGACCGTCCTGATCCAGGCGTTAAAGCTTCTCCACCCGTTCATGCCTTTCCTGACCGAGGAGATATTCTGCAACCTTCAGGAGGAAGAGGAGACAATCATGGTTTCCCAGTGGCCCCGGTACAGGGATGAGTGGGATTACAGCGTGGAGGAGACATCCACCGAGACCATCAAGGAAGCGGTACGGGCCATCCGCGGCGTGCGCACGTCCATGAATGTCCCGCCCAGCAAGAAGGCCACTGTATATGTCGTATCAGAGGACCAGGGCCTGTTAGGTATATTTGAACACAGCATCAGCTTCTTTGCCACGCTGGGATACGCGGGGGAGGTCGTGCTTCAGAAGGATAAGACAGGGATTGCAGGGGACGCGGTTTCAGCGGTCATCCCGGGCGCTGTCATCTATATGCCATTTGCGGACCTGGTGGATATTGAAAAGGAAATAGAGAGACTTCAGGGTGAAGAGAAGCGTCTGGCAGGGGAACTGGCCCGGTCCAACGGCATGCTGAACAATGAGAAGTTTGTCAGCCGTGCGCCTGAAGCCAAGATTGCAGAGGAGAAAGCCAAGCTTCAGAAGTACACCCAGATGATGGAACAGGTCAAGACACGTCTGGCACAGCTTCAGAAGTAAGCAGTTCCGGGAGTTCAGGGCGTCTTTGGAACGCCCTGCCGGGATGGGAAGTAATTCAGGATAGAGAGGGAGAGCAAAGCATGATTGATACATCAGGAAGCAAGCCGGTCATCCAGGTGAAGATGTTTGGCGGATTTACCATTACAATGGATGATAAGTCCATGAGCGACAGCGATAACCGTTCCAGGAAAGCATGGAACCTGCTCAGTTATCTGATCATCAACCGGCGTAAGGACGTCAGCATCAATGAGCTGTTTAATGCCATATGGCAGGAAGGGATGCAGGACAACCCTTACGGGGCGCTGAAGACCCTTGTTTTCCGTGTCAGGAAGATGATGGAGGCAGCAGGCTTTCCCTCCCAGGACCTGATACTCAACCAGAAGGGGGCCTATATGTGGAACCCTTCCTGGGAGCTGTCCATTGACACGGACCGTTTCGAGTTCCTTTGTAGACGCATACTGGCATCCCAGGATGACATAAAGGATATGGAAAATGAATGGCAGGAAGCCTTTGATCTGTATCAGGGCATGTTCCTCCCAAAGTCAGCGGATGACAGCTGGGTGGTGCCGCTGAACACATATTATCATTCCCTGTACCAGAAACTGGTGAAGGCTGCCTGCGAATACCTTCTGGAAAGGGAGGAATATGCACAGGTGGAGGATATCTGTTCCAGGGCGGCAGGGATTGACCGGTTTGCAGAGGATTTCTATTACTATATGATTTATGCTGTTTATAAGCAGGGGAACCAGAAAAAGGCACTGGAACAATATAAGTCCACCACGGAACTGTTTTACCGGGAACGTCTGATAACGCCTTCGGACCGTTTCAAGGAATTATATGAAACCATCAGTGACCGCCAGCAGGAAATCATCACGGACCTGGATGTCATCCAGGCATCCCTTGGCTGCCCGGGAACCATTGAGGAGGAAAGGGAGCATGGGGCTTACCAGTGCGAGTACGCTGTATTTAAGCGCCTTGTGCAGCTGGAACGCCGCGGTGTGGAGCGCAGCGGCGACTCCGTATACCTGTGCCTGCTTACGGTGGGGGACAGGAGAGGCCGCACCCTGAAACCTGAGATCCAGGCCAGGGCCATGGAACGGTTAAAGAGCGTGATCAACCTTTCCCTCCGCTCCAGTGATGCATTTTCCCGTTACAGTGTAAGCCAGTACATAATCCTTCTCCCATCAGCTACCTACGAGAATGGGGAGCAGGTCATGCGCCGTATCATGTCGGCGTTCAACAAGGCATATGTGCGCAAGGATGTTGCGGTCACCTACAGCCTGAATGTAGTACTTCCAAAGGAAGACACCATAGAAGCATGAATATTACAGCGAGGATAATACTACCATGAAGATAAAGAATGCAGTTCTGCTGCTTTTGACAGCCGCCATCTGGGGCGTTGCCTTTGTGGCCCAGAGCGTTGGGATGGACTATGTGGGTCCGCTGACCTTTAATTGTGTCAGAAGCCTGATTGGGGGAGTGGTCCTGCTGCCCTGTATCTGGTATTTTGATAAAAAGAGGAAACGGGAACGCCAGGTGCCTGTCATCCCCGGGGCCAGGAAGACACTTGTGGCCGGCGGCGTGTGCTGCGGCGTGGCCCTGTGCCTTGCCAGCAATTTCCAGCAGTTCGGCATCCAGTACACTACTGTGGGAAAGGCGGGCTTCATCACTGCCTGTTATATCATCATTGTCCCTATCCTGGGACTTTTCTTTAAGAAGAAGTGCAGCCCTGTGATTGTGGGAGCGGTTGCCCTGTCCGTGGTTGGCCTGTACCTGCTGTGCATGACCGGCGGGGACCTGGCTGTGAATAAGGGAGACCTGCTGATGCTGGTGTGCGCCCTGCTTTTTTCCGTCCATATCATGGTCATTGACTTTTTCTCACCGGTGGTGGATGGGGTCAAGATGTCATGCATCCAGTTTTTTGTGTGCGGGGCAATTTCGGGAATCGGCATGCTTCTATATGAGACACCGGATATGGGACAGATCCTGGCGGCCTGGGCCCCGGTGCTCTATGCGGGCGTCATGTCCTGCGGTGTTGCATACACCCTTCAGATTATAGGACAGAAGGGCGTGAACCCGACCGTGGCGTCCCTGATACTGAGCCTGGAATCCAGCATATCCGTCCTGGCAGGCTGGGCCATCCTGGGACAGAAGCTCTCCGCCAAGGAACTGGCAGGCTGCGCCCTGATGTTTGGGGCCATCATACTGGCCCAGCTGCCTGTGGGAAGGAAAAGTCCTGCCGTGGCAGAGGAAGGATGATATCCGGCAGGTCCGGCAGGCGGCAGTATTTAGCCGTGCCTCCTGTGCAGGAGCGCAATTTGTCGTATCCGGGCGAAGCCTGGCGAGAATATCCGGTTGATAATTACAGGAAATTAGGTTAAGATTATAAAAGCCTGTCCAGAGGACAGGCTTTTAAGAAAGAATGGTACTGATATGGGCAGGGCAGAGGAATATTTAAATCAGATTCCTATGTGGACCAGGAAAAAGAATTCCCTGGAGGATGTCAGGGACGTATTGGACTCCATGGGGGCGCCGGACCAGGACATACCGGCCATCCATGTGGCGGGAACCAATGGAAAGGGATCTGTGTGTGCTTTCCTTACATCCATGCTTAAGGAAGCCGGGTATAAGACAGGAACCTTCATATCCCCCCATCTGATTGAGGTGAGGGAGCGGTTCCTGATAAACGGTGTCATGGTGGATGAGGCAGACTTCGAGGATGGGTTTGAAACCGTGCTGGAGGCCGGCAGGAAGATGATGGAAAAGGGATATTGCCATCCCACCTTTTTTGAGTTCCTGTTTTATATGGCCATGGTCATATTTAAAAGACAGGATGTGGACGTAATGATTCTGGAGACAGGAATGGGAGGCAGGCTGGACACAACCAATGTCCTGAAGCACCCCTGCGCCTGCGTCATCACCTCCATCAGCCTGGACCACACCAAGTATCTGGGCGATACCCTGGAGGAGATAGCCGGTGAAAAAGCCGGAATCATCAAACCGGGGGTTCCGCTTATATTTGACAATAATGAGCCCCGGGTGTCCACCATACTGGAGGGATGTGCGTTCCGCAGGGGAGCTGCCCGCTATCCGGTGGGAATGGATGATTTCAGGGTGGTGCATGTTGGCGGCGATGGACTGGAAATCAGCGCCAGGATGAAGGATGAGGCAAGACTGAAGCTTCAGATTCCCTTTGAGGCGCTTTACCAGGCAGAGAATGCCATGCTTGCAGTCCGCACCCTGGATGTGCTTAGGCACGGCGGGGAATGCAGCAGGAAAGGCAGCCGGGTCCCGGGCCATGGGCCGGTGGGCGCGGCAAGGTGCATTACCTGGAACATTGGGGATGGGCAGATTGCCAGGGGTATCTTAAAGACGGTATGGCCGGGACGGATGGAACAGGTGGTTCCTGGCATCTATCTGGACGGAGCCCATAATCCCGGGGGAATCAAGGCCTTCATACAGACGGCAAGGGAGATTTCCGCACGTCTGGAAAAACAGCCCTTCCTTTTGTTCGCAGCTGTGTCAGATAAGGATTACAGGGATATGGAGGCCCGGCTTTCCGCAGGAATCCCGTGGAAATGCATCGGTGTGGTCCATATTAACAGTGACAGGGGGCTTTCATCCGAAACCCTGGCAAGGGAGTTTGAAGAAACAGCCGGCTGTCCCGTGGTTCCTTTTGAGGATACCAGGACGGCTGTAATGGATATGAGGAAGCGGAGCAGGGACGGTGTGCTGTTCTGCGTGGGATCCCTGTATCTGATTGGGGAGATTAAGGCAGTTTTAAACGAGATAGGAGTTGAGCATACATGATTGATTTTGAAGAGGAGATTGAGCGTTTTAAACCCAGCCTTGATGTGGAGCAGGTGGAGGACGCCATTGTAAAAAGCGATTTGACGGATATGACAGACATCATGATGGAACTGATAAAAGAAAGAGGCGAAAAATAGGCGGTGGATATGGACTATGCAAGAAGAAACCAGCAGATTGCCAACAGCTTCTATAACCTTGGCCTGGAGAAGTCCAGGATCAGGGATCTGTCCGGAGCAGCCCAGTGTCTGAAGAAAAGCCTTCATTTTAACAAATATCAGACAGACGCCCGCAACCTGCTGGGGCTTATATACTACGAGAACGGCGAGGTTGCCGATGCCCTGGTACAGTGGGTCATCAGCCTGAACCTGCAGCCGGAAGACAACCTGGCTGACCATTATCTGGACGAGATCCAGAGAAAGCCCGGCCAACTGGAACGGGAAAGCCAGAATGTAAAGACCTTTAACCAGGCCCTGTGGCATGCCCAGGGCGGAAGCGATGACCTGGCCATCCTGCAGCTTGCCAGGGTGGTGGAATCCAACCCGCATTTTGTGAAGGCCCACCTTCTCCTGGCCCTGCTTTATATGGGACGGGAGGATTATAATAAGGCCGGGCGTTCCCTGTATAAGATTTTACAGATAGACAAGAGCAACCAGAAGGCCCTGTATTATATGTCCATTGTAAAGCAGAACACGGGCCGGGCGGACGCTGAGAAGCGCAAGATGGTAAAAGCATTTTCCCACAGGAAAATGGAGGATGACGATGTCATCATCCCCAATACTTATAAGGAGAGCACAGGGCTTTCCACCATACTGCACATCATCATCGGACTGGTTCTTGGCATAGCTGCATTTTACTTCCTCATCCTTCCTGCCAGGACCAAGGCGCTGAACAATGAGAGGAACCAGGAAGTCATTGCCTATAGCCAGAAGCTGAACAATGCAAACCAGCAGTATGATATCCTTAAAACGGATTATGACAGGCTGGATGCCCAGGCAAAAGAAGTACAGGCCAGGCTGGACGAGCTGACTACCGGCAATACCAGTATCATGGCCCAGTACCAGGGGCTTATCTGGATCCTGCAGAACTACAGGACAGGAGACCTGGTGGCTGCCGCCAAGGCATTTGCAGAAGCCAGCTTTGATCTGATTGAGGATGAGAATATAAAGGCTATCGTGGAAAGCATACGCCAGGATATGACGGCCAATATATACCAGAACCTGGTTGACCGGGGACTGACCCTGTGGAACGCAGGCAATAAGACAGAGGCCATGGATTATTTCCAGGCCAGCCTGACCATAAAGCCGGATAATCCCGAGGCCCTGTTCTATGTGGGGCGTCTGTACCAGGATGCGGGCGACATGGACAATGCCAATACCATGTTTGATAAAGTGGTCAATGAGTTCCCGGATTCCCCTTATGTGGAAAGGGCCAGGAACGCAAGAGGATATTAAACCAGACATTTAAAAATCAAGATACTACGGAAGATAAGCATGACGCGTCTTTTGTAGTATCTTTTTTTATACAAAAATCCAGACACAGCGCAGAAGAAAGGAGTATGAGGACATGGATCATACAATGTTTACCTATGAAGCCAGGGAGCAGACTCTTGTGATACACCTTCCTAAGGAACTGGACCATCACAACTGCAGGAACCTGAAAAGCGATACGGACCTGCTTCTGGAAGAAAATTATATTAACAGGATTGTATTTGATTTTACGCACACATCCTTTATGGATTCCTCTGGAATCGGCGTGCTGTTAAGCCGTTATAAGCAGATGGCGGCCAGCAGGGGGCATGTATCCTATTATGGGGCGGGCGCCCAGGTTAAGCGGATACTGGAAATGGGCGGGATCAACCGCCTGATAAAAGGATATGAGGACAGGGAATCAGCCCTTAAAGGATAAGAGGGGAGAAGAAAAAATGGAGGATAAGAAAATGGAGTCAATGATGGAAAGTCCCCGGTTTGACAAAGCGGGGAATGGTAAGGAACACTTAAGGCTTATGATGGACAGCCTTTCACAGAACGAGGAGTTTGCCAGGGTGGTGACAGCCGTGTTCATGAGCAGGCTGAATCCCACCCTGGAAGAAATTGATGATGTTAAGACGGCCGTGTCCGAGGCCGTGACCAATGCGGTCATCCATGGTTATGGGAACCAGGGAGGGGTTATCTGTATGGACATAACGGCAGATACAGCTGAGGGAATACTGACCGTATGCATAGAAGACCAGGGTGTGGGAATACCGGATGTGAAGACAGCAATGGAACCCATGTTTACCACGGATAAGTCAGGCGAGCGTTCCGGCATGGGCTTTTCTTTCATGGAGGCGTTTATGGATGAGGTAGAGGTACAGTCGGAGCCGGGCAAGGGAACCCTGGTATCAATGAAGAAATTCATCGGCAGGTGACGGCGATGGATGAGACCATGAAATTAATCAATATGGCTCACGAAGGGGATAAAGCGGCAAGGGACCAGCTGGTAATGGACAATGTAGGTCTTATATGGAGCATTGTGAGACGGTTTTCCGGCCGCGGATATGAGATGGAGGACCTGTTCCAGATAGGGAGCATCGGGCTCATCAAGGCAATCGATAAATTTGACACGGGATTCGAGGTGAAGTTCTCTACCTATGCAGTGCCCATGATCACAGGGGAAATCAAACGTTTCCTCAGGGATGACGGCATGATTAAGGTAAGCCGCTCCATCAAGGAACTGGGGTTTAAGGTAAGGGCTGCAAGGGAGGAGATGACATACAGCCTGGGACGGGAACCCACCATCGAGGAGATTGCGGCCAGACTGGATACAAGCCGTGAGGAAGTGGCGGCATCCATGGAAGCGGGCGCCGAGGTGGAATCCCTGTACCGGCCCACAGGCAATGGGGATGACAATACCATGTTCCTCATGGACCGTCTGGAGGAAGAGAATAATGACCATGAGGAACTGCTTAACAGGATGGTTTTAAAAGAACTGATGGAGGACCTGGGCGAGGAGCAGAGGGAGATCATTGTCAGGCGGTATTTTTACAACCAGACCCAGACCCAGATTGCCAAGGAGCTGGGCATCTCGCAGGTCCAGGTATCGCGTCTTGAAAAGCGGATTTTAAAAGAAATGCGAATGCGCTATGAAAAATAAAAAAGTATAAAATTAATTTTTCCATCCATACTAACACCAGAACCAATCAAACCAGTTTACGAAAAGGATGTGATTATATGGGTTTTGCTAAACGTGTATGTGAAATTCTGGCTGTAATCGGGGCAATTGTCCTGATTGGAATCCTGGTATGGTATCTCTCCTCCGGTATGAGGGACAGGGGATATGAAAAGGAAGGCACCCTGGTATGGGAAGAACAGAATCAGCTGGCTGGGGATAGCCCGAGGTTAGAAGAAGCGTGGAACGTTGAGGAGGCGGCATATCCTGCTTTTGTGACAGACCCTTCATCCATGATTTATGGGGAGCAGGAGATACAAAGGAGCGGTAAAGGACTATGAAGAACACCGTCTATGTGAAACTTAACCAGATTACGGAGCTGACCCACAAGGATGTGGTTTTAAAGGATGTGGCCCAGGTTTACTGTGATGACCAGAATATAATGAATAAGTGCAATGCCATGAAGGTCAAGACCATTAAACTGGATGAAAAGCGGCGTTACATCATGAGCGCCCTGGATGTCACCCGGAAGCTGATTGAGATGGATTCCACCCTGGATGTGAACCATGTGGGGGAAGTGGATTTTATCATTGCGTATAAACCGCCGTCCCCCCCGGCTTACATCTGGCAGTGGACTAAAACGGTTTTTGTCTGTGCTGTCTGTTTTTTTGGGGCGGCATTTGCCATCATGACCTTTAATAACGATGTCAGCGTGACGGATGTGTTCAGCGAGGTATACCGCCTTGTGATGGGGTATGAATCAGGAGGATTCACTGTGTTGGAAGTCAGCTATAGTGTGGGGCTGGCAGTGGGGATCATTGGGTTCTTTAACCATTTTGCCTCGGTCAAGCTGAACACGGACCCCACTCCCCTGGAAGTGGAAATGCGTCTTTATGAGGACAATATCAGTAAGACCCTGATTGCCGAGGACGGCAGGAAGGAGTCAAAAATTGATATTACTTAAAAAGGCATTGCTGGCATTCTTTGGTCTGTGCGCCGGCGGCGTCATCGCGGCCGGCGTATATGCTTTCCTGGCCATCATCGGCGTGTTCGTACGCCTGATGGGAAAGACAGGCACCAGAAAGCATATCATGCTGTATGAGACAGTCATCATACTGGGGGGAGTCCTGGGCAATATCCTGGATATCTATGAGTTCCCCATCTATATGGGCGCGCTGATAGGCCCTATTTTCCTGATTGCGGCCGGGCTGTCCGTTGGAATCTTCGTGGGCTGCCTTGTCATGTCCCTGGCTGAAACCTTAAAGGCCCTGCCTGTCATCAGCAGGAGGATCCACCTGTCCGTGGGGCTGCAGTACCTGATACTTGGCCTGGCGGCCGGCAAGCTTACCGGTTCCCTGGTTTATTTCTGGTACCATATGGCGTCGCTGGGATAGGACAGTGATGCCATGGGCGCTGGTACTGATTGAAAAGGAGAAAAGTAATGGAAGTTGACAAGAAAAAATATGAAGAATATGTCAAGGAGATAACCCCGGTCCACAGCCTGCCCAAAAGCATGGCCTGCGCCTTCCTGGTAGGGGGCGTCATCTGTGTTATCGGACAGCTTATCACCAATTATCTGATGAACGGGATGGGGATGGAACAGGAGACGGCGGCGGCCTGGAACCTTCTGGCCCTAATCCTTATCAGTATTGTCCTGACCGGCCTTAACATTTACCCCAAGATTGTAAAATTCGGCGGCGCAGGCGCGTTGGTGCCGATTACAGGATTCGCCAACTCCGTGGTGGCGCCAGCCATTGAGTTCCACGCTGAGGGCGAGGTGTTTGGTGTGGGATGTAAGATATTTACCATTGCTGGTCCGGTTATCCTGTACGGGGTCCTGACCAGCTGGGTCCTGGGACTGCTTTATTGGGTTGGGGGACTGATGGGTATATTCCAGATTTAAAACGGAATACGTGCCGGTTTTTGGCAGGTGATTGGGATGGGAAGACATTCCAAGCACCTGCCTTTTGGCATTTTATTTTACTTCATTGAGCTGGTGTTCCGCTTCTTTTCCTATGTCCGGTAATCCGGGCAATTCACCCATGGTTCCGTCCTTTCCGTTGCTTTTTTCATTCTGTCTTTTTTATTATAGCAAAGTAAAAGGCAGCCGTACAGATCATGACGGCAACCCCGCCGCCTATAAGAAGGGTTTGGATCCTTATCACATCGGCCAGGGGGCCGAATACCATCATCCCCAGGGGAAGGGCACAGGAGGTGGAAATCTGCATGAAGCTGAATACCCGGCCCTGCATGGAAGCGGGGACCTGTTCCTGGATGGATACCGTGATGGGGGAATTGTAGCAGGGGGATGTGATTCCAATCATCATATTGCATGCCAGGTAAATCAGGAATGCCGGGGCCATGCCAAGGCCCGCCATCAGCACGCCGTACAGCCATCCGGCCAGGACCGTTGTTTTTAACCGCTTCTTAAATCCGCCCCAGGATGTAATCAGGATGCCGCCCAGGACAGAGCCGATGCTGTAGGTCATTTCCGAGGCAGTGAGGCGCCATACCTGCGGTCCGAAGGTACGGCTGATCATCAGGGGCGTCAGGAAGGCGGAGGGGCTGATAAGGAACAGCACCGCTATCTGGAATAACAGGAGATGCCGTACAAAGGAATCTGTCTTCAGATAGAGGAAGCCCTGTTTCAGTCTGCTGATTCCGGATGATGTCCCGGCATGATCCTCCATCCTGTCCTTCCTGTATCCGGGTATGGCCAGGACAGAGGTAATCCCCACGCCTATGAGGGCGGTAAATACATCGATGAACAGTGTTGTTTCCAAGGTGGATACCGACAGTATGGCGCCGCTGACTGCCGGAGAGAGGAACATGATAAGGGCGGTTATGGTGCTTTGGATGCCATTTACGCGCATCAGATGCTCCTGCGGGACAATCTGGGGAATGACTGCATTGACTGCCGGTGTCTGGATTCCCGTCCCGGCAGAACGGATCATGAGCACGGCAAACAACAGCCAGATATTCCTGTGCCCGGATAAAAAGGCAATGGCCAGTATCAGGGTGGAGAGTGCAATGACCGTGTCGGAGAGCATGATCAGCATCTTCCTGTCATAGCGGTCAATCCATACGCCTGCAAACAGGGATATGGCAATCTGCGGTGCAAATCCGCATACGGTGGATATGGTCAGCATACGTCCTGAGGAAGTGGAGAGCGTCACATACCAGACAATGGCATACTGCACCAGGGAGGAGCCAAAGAGCGATATGGTCTGGGCCGTCAGGAATCGTGCGGCTGTATTTTTCCAGGATTGGTTCATGATTTGTGTAACCTCATCTTTCTATGATTATTTTGGGATTTTGGCATAATAAAAGGGCCGTGGACAGACACTGTCCACAGCCCAATCCATAAGGACGTCCGCTGCTCCGGGAAAATGGTACAAAAACAAGGCGTATGCAATCGTTCAGACCATACGCGCAGGGCCGACCATTTCCCGATGAATAAAAGCAGTTAAACGCCCAGTTTAAGCTCCGTACAATGCTTCACCGGATACAATTGTACAGAGCTGATTCGCCTTCTCATCCTGTCCGTAACATAGAACCATACCATAAGACAGGCCTCCTTCATATGTTTCATGTGAATTTACTCTAACAGAAATATTTTATCCTGTCAATTGCCTATAATGACTAATTTTCGGGAAATGAGAGATACTGATAATGAATATATCCTGTCAGAGGAAGGAGAATGCATAAGATGGGACAGATGAAAGGAAAGGCAAGTATAGAGTTTGAACACCCGCCGGTCATTATAAGCGCCGGGGCGGTGGTTGGTAAAAAAGAAGGGGACGGGCCTCTTGGACAGCTCTTTGACCAGGTGGAGCAGGATGACATGTTCGGCAAGGATAACTGGGAACAGGCGGAGAGCGCCATGCAGAAAAGAACCGCGGACCTTGTGATTGAAAAGGGCGGGATCAGGAAAAGCGACCTGCGCTACCTCTTCGCAGGGGACCTGCTGGGACAGCTGATTGCCACGTCCTTTGGGACCGTGGATCTGGAGATACCTCTCTTTGGCCTTTATGGGGCCTGTTCAACCATGGGGGAGGCCCTGAGCCTTGGCGCCATGGCTGTGAACGGGGGATATGCCAGCCAGGTCATGTCCATGGCATCCAGCCATTTTGCAACGGCTGAGAAACAGTTCCGTTTTCCGCTGGCCTATGGCAACCAAAGGCCCATGTCAGCCACCTGGACCGTAACCGGCTGCGGCGCTGTTGTCATTGCAGGGGACAGGAAGAGCGGCCTTGCAAGGATTGCAGGCATCACCACGGGCCGTATGGTGGATATGGGAGCCAAGGATTCCATGAACATGGGAGCTGCCATGGCGCCTGCCGCGTTCCATACCATAGAACAGAACCTGGAGGATTTCCAGGTCAATGAAACATGGTATGACAAGATCATCACCGGGGACCTGGGAGAAGTGGGCAGGACTATCCTTTTGGAGTTCATGAAGAACAAAGGAAGGGACCTGAGCCAGATTCACATGGACTGCGGAATTGAGATATATGATAAGGAACAGCAGGACACACATGCAGGCGGGAGCGGCTGCGGCTGCAGCGCGGTTACACTGTGCTCCTATATCCTGCCTAAAGTACAGGACGGTACATGGAAAAGGGTGCTGTTTGTCCCCACTGGCGCCCTTCTGTCTACGGTTAGCTTCAATGAAGGCCAGAGCATTCCCGGAATCGCCCACGCAGTCATCATTGAGCACATTGACGATTAAGGAGGTATCGACATCATGGATTATGTGAAAGCATTTTTAATTGGAGGACTTATCTGCGCACTGGTGCAGATCCTGATGGAAAAAACAAAAATGATGCCCGGCCGGATCATGGTAACGCTGGTAGTAACCGGATGTATCCTTGGAGCCATCGGCATATATGAGCCGTTTGCAAAATGGGCCGGGGCAGGAGCAGGGGTACCCCTTCTGGGATTTGGCAATACCCTCTGGAAAGGTGTTAAGGAGGCCATCGGGAAAGACGGGGTGCTGGGAATCTTTAAAGGAGGCCTGACAGCCAGCTCCGCCGGTATATGCGGGGCGCTGGTATTCGGATATCTGGCATCCCTGGTGTTTAAGCCTAAGATGAAATAAGAGGCTGTCTGCCTGGAAATCCATGCAGGTAAAACTTTGTACTTTACCAAGGCTTCTTTTTTATCATATTATGGGCCGCTCACGATTTCCTTACTATCAGATAGGGGAGGAAGCAGGATTAAAAAGCAGTGGAGGCAGAACAAAAATAAGCCCAGGAATGCCCCGGGCTTATTTTTGTTGTTCTTCATTATTGTTCTTAATTACTTATCCGCACATAAGCAATGGGCCTAATATGGTATATTCCCCGGTCCATAACCCTCTGTGGCCGGCGCCGACGTGGAAGGCTGGTAGCCAGGCCCGATAGGTGAAACAATGGGGCTGTCGCCTCCGGTCTCGTCCGGGTTTGGATTGATGATGGTGGAAACATCCGTGTGGATGTTGCAGTAGCCTGGGATGGAGAATGCTGAATCATCCGTGGCGCCTGTCTCTCCATCCGGAAGCACCATGCAGACCCTGGTGGTCTTGTTGGGGCAGTAGGGCGTTGGGCGCATGCCTGAGTCAGCACATACAGTCACCGCCACATGCTTATCGCACACTTCCGTGGGAGCTGTTCCCTTTGCAAAATATTCCGTATAAACCGCGTTGCCTCTTGGGTCGGCCGTACATACGCCTGCAACGGCGCGCTTGCCGGACTTACGGCAGATTTCCGCGGTCTCTATGCTGTCCGGTATGGCAAAGCCGGGGTCGGACTTGCCTTCATGGATACGGTTCATGATGTTGCGCCATATATCCTTGTGGAAGGAGGTTCCGCCGTTATTGACATTACCGTGTTTCAGCTTCTGGTTGTTGTCACATCCACCCCAGATGCCTGCTGTGTAGTAAGGCGTATACCCCACGAACCAGATATCATTGTTAGCGGTAGTGGTACCGCTCTTGCCGGCAGCGGACATTCCGGTCAGCGCCGACCTGGTACTGGTGGAGTTGATGGATATCCCGGATCTTGCAAACAGGCGGTTGCTCTTCATGGATTCAGCCATGGCGTCCGTGAGGAGGAATGCAGTGGAATCCTTCAGGACCTGCTTGGTTTCCGGTTCATTGTCTATAAGCACCTTGCCGTTGTGGTCCAGTATCTTTGTGAAGAAACGCGGTTTGGTATACACGCCGCCATTGGCAATGGAAGCATAGGCAGCAGTCATCTCCAGGTTGGAAACTCCTTTTGTGATGCCGCCCAGGGCAGTGGCCGCGCCCAGGTCGTCCTTGACCAGGGAGGTGATGCCCATGTTCTCCGCATATTCAACGCCCAGCTGTGGAGTGACTGTCTCCATCATGCAGCGGACCGCAATCACATTCATGGAATAGATGATACCGTCACGGATATTGTGATAGCCCACAAATCCATAACCGGAGTTCCACCAGTTCCTGAAGGTTTTGGTACCGATGGTATAAGTGGAATCGTAATAAACCGTTCCCAGGGTAGCGCCGCAGGCATCCAGCGCAGGTGCAAAGGAAGTGATGACCTTAAATGCGGAACCAGGCTGACGGTAGACATTGCTGGCACGGTTTAAGGTAAGGCTGGCCTTCTTCTCACCGCGGCCGCCGCAGAGCGCCTTGATTTCACCTGTGTGCTGGTCCATCAGCACAAAGGAAGCCTGTGGCTGGAGGATTGGGTTCTGGCGCTCGCCTATGATTTCGTCCCCATCCTTTAACAGCCACTCCTTGTAGGAGTCGATATCGGACTGGATTGCGTCCTCACTTGCGTAAAGGCCCTCAAAGGAGGTGTCCCGCAGGATTGTCTTGCGGTAGCTCTTGAGGTTCTCCTCGGAATAATGCTCCGTGGTGCCGTCCGCATGGGTGACACTGAGCCTGTATTCCACGGAATACTTGGCAACGGAATAGTTGTCCGGATTGTTGATTTCCTCATCCACGATGGCCTGAAGTTCCGGGTCCTGGGTGGTGTAAATCTGAAGTCCGCCGGAATACAGAAGGTTGCTGGCCTGGCTTTCCGTGTAATCCAGCTTTTCCATCAGCGCTGTTATGACCTGCTCAATCAGCTCGTCCGTAAAATAACTGTAGTGGTTATTGGTCTCCTTGGTAGCGGTATCCACATTCTGGATCCTGTCATAGACATCATCTGCAAGCGCTTCCTCCTGCTCCTCCTTGGAAATGAAACCCTGGTCATACATGTACTGCAGTACGATCTGGCGCCGCTCCGCATTCTTCTCCCGTCCGGATATGGGGTTCAGTTTGGACGGATTCTTGGTAATGGAAGCCAGCACCGCGCATTCGGACAAGGTCAGATCGGACAGGTTCTTGTTAAAATAACGTTTGGCAGCCACCTTCACACCAAGGGTGTTGTTGCCCAGGTTGATTGTGTTCAGGTAGTTGGTGATGATCAGGTTCTTGGTGTCTTCCTTGCTCATGCCGGAATTCTTCTCCAGCTGGACCGCAAGGTACTGTTCCTGCAGCTTCCGCTCAATCTTGGCGCCCCAGCCTGACTCCATGCCGCCGGAAAATACATTGTTCTTGATGAGCTGCTGGGTGATGGTGCTCCCGCCTCCTGCATAGTCATCGCTGATGACGCCCTTTACGGCACGGGCAATGGAACGGATATCAATGCCGTTGTGGCTCCTGAAGCGGGAATCCTCAATGGCAATGAAGGCATTGACCAGGTTCTGAGGAAGTTCCTCATATGTGGCTGATTCACGGTTGGAACCGCTGGTGACCAGTGTGTCCGTCAGGTTGCCTGCAGCATCGTAAACCGTGGTGGCAAAGCGGTCAGGCTGGATGTTTAAGATATCTACGGAGGGGGCATTGTCAATAATACCCTTAACCATACCGAAACCGATGGACGCGCCCACTACTGCTAAGAAAAGAAACAGGACAAACAGGGCCTTAAATATATTAAGGAACAGCCGCGAGGCGTATTTGCCTGATTTGGAGTGGAGAGACTTGATCCTGCGTTCAGTCTCATACTTACCATAGTTCATATATTCTCCTTTATCGTTCCACGATTCCTTTTCGTGGACTTTCCTTAATCTTCCCACGATTCCTTTTTCGTGGGTTTTCCTTTACCTTTCCACGGTTCCCTAAACCGTGGCCTTTCCTACATAAAGATTACCTTCAAAGTCTATCCTGTAGATTATACACCAGTTTTGTAAAATTGAAAAGGTTTAAATATGCCCTTGCCATCGCCGTATTTCTATATTATGATAAAAAATAGGCAAAAACAGGTCGGAATGTGGGGAATGATACCCTTAAATTGGAACAAAGGAGTATGGAAAGTGGTAGAGCGTTACAAAATAGTATATCAGGGCGGAACCGGGGAGCTGGTTGAGAAGAAGTCCAGGTTCATTGCGGATATAAAACCGGTGGCCAGTGAGGAAGAGGCGCTGGCCTTTGTGGAGGAGATGCGAAGGAAATACTGGGATGCAAGGCATCACTGCTTTGCCTATATCATAGGCGACAGGGGGCAGACAGCCAGGTGCAGCGATGACGGGGAACCCTCCCAGACAGCGGGCAAGCCCATGATGGACGTGCTGGCCGGAGAGGGGCTTCACGATGTGTGCGCCGTGGTGACCCGGTATTTTGGCGGAACCCTGCTCGGCACAGGAGGCCTGGTCAGGGCTTATTCCGGCGCCCTGAAGGAAGGTCTTAAGGCCTGCGTGGTGGTGGAGAAAAAGCTGGCCTCCTGCCTGGAGGTCAGGACGGATTACAACGGCGTTGGGAAAATCCAGTACATTGCAGCCCAGTCAGGCATTGATACCCTGGACAGCCAGTACACGGACCAGGTTCTGTTTACCTTCCTGGTGCCTGCTGCTGAGGAAGGCCGTTTCAAGGCCCAGCTGACGGAAGGGACCAATGGGCGGGCTTCCATTAAGAACGTGGATGAGGTCTATTATGGCGTTGTTGACGGAAAAGTCATTGTTTTTTAGAAGAAAATTCCGTAATCAGCGGCATTTTCCCGTAAAATCCCTTGCATTATGTAAATAGCAATGCTATACTATAAAACCGTGGCTGTAGACGTATATAATTAAGGAAGAGTAATCACTATGAAGATGAAAAGAGAAGATGTAAGAAATATTGCTATTATTGCCCATGTAGACCATGGCAAGACCACATTAGTAGACCAGCTGTTAAGGCAGAGCGGCGTATTCCGTGTGGGCCAGGAGGTCCAGGAACGCGTCATGGACTCCAATGACATTGAGCGCGAGCGCGGTATCACCATCCTGTCCAAGAATACGGCTGTATTTTATAAAGATACTAAAATCAACATTATCGACACTCCCGGACATGCCGACTTTGGCGGGGAAGTGGAGCGTGTGCTTAAGATGGTGAACGGAGTCGTGCTGGTGGTGGATGCCTATGAAGGCCCCATGCCGCAGACCAAGTTCGTGCTTCAGAAGGCGCTGGAACTGGATTTATCCGTGATTGTGTGCATCAATAAGGTTGACCGCCCGGAAGCGCGTCCTTCAGAGGTGATTGACGAGACGCTTGAGCTTATGATGGACCTTGACGCATCGGATGAGCAGCTTGACTGCCCGTTTATCTTTGCGTCCGCAAGGGGCGGATTTGCAAGGTATCACATGGAAGATGACAACATGGACATGGGTCCCCTGTTTGAAACCATCATCAGCCATACGCCTGCCCCGGAAGGTGACCCGGACGCGGACACCCAGGTGTTGATCAGCACCATTGATTACAATGAATTCGTGGGCCGTATCGGAATCGGAAAGGTTGACAACGGCGGCCTTAAGGTCAACCAGGAATGTGTCCTGGTCAACCATCATGACCCGGATAAATTCAAAAAAATCAAGATAGGAAAACTCTATGAGTTTGACGGTCTTAAGAGGGTGGAGGTACAGCAGGCATCCGTTGGTTCCATCGTGGCGATTTCCGGTATTGCGGACATCCATATCGGCGATACCATCTGTTCACCGGACCATCCTGAGGCAATCCCGTTCCAGAAGATATCCGAGCCGACCATTGCCATGTACTTCATGGTAAATGACAGCCCCCTGGCTGGCCAGGAAGGAAAGTTCATCACCTCCCGCCACCTGCGTGACAGGCTGTTCAGGGAGCTGAACACCGACGTAAGCCTGCGTGTGGAGGAGACGGATTCCGCTGACTGCTTCAAGGTTTCGGGCCGCGGCGAGCTGCATCTGTCCGTACTCATCGAGAACATGCGTCGCGAAGGCTTTGAGTTCGCGGTGAGTAAGGCGGAAGTACTGTACAGGTATGATGAGAGGAACCGCAAGCTGGAGCCGATGGAACTGGCTTATGTGGATGTGCCGGAGGAATACACCGGCGTGGTCATCCAGAAGCTTACAAGCCGCAAGGGCGCGCTCCAGGGCATGAGCCAGGCAGCGGGAGGATATTCCAGGCTGGAATTCTCCATCCCTTCCAGGGGACTTATCGGATACCGCGGTGATTTCATGACAGATACAAAGGGAAATGGTATCCTCAATACTATTTTTGATGAATATGCAGAGTACAAGGGCGACCTGTTCTACCGCCAGACCGGCTCCCTGATTGCATTTGAGGCAGGAGAGGCCATTACCTACGGCCTGTTCAATGCCCAGGAAAGGGGAACCCTGTTCATCGGACCGGGAACCAGGGTATATTCAGGTATGGTCGTAGGCCAAAGCCCCAAGGCGGAGGACATTGAAATCAATGTCTGCAAGACCAAGAAGCTGACCAACACGCGTTCCTCCAGCGCGGACGAGGCGCTGAAGCTGACGCCGCCGAAGATCATGAGCCTGGAACAGGCTCTGGACTTCATTGACACGGATGAGCTTCTGGAGGTAACGCCGGAAAGCCTGAGGATCCGCAAGAAGATCCTGGACCCCACCATGCGTAAAAGGGCGTCCTTTAAGAAGTAAAAACGACATAATCAAACACAAAAAGGCGGATCCTGTCGAAATGTTCTGGCAGGATCCGCTTATTTTTTGGTCTATTATGGTAAATTTCCTCATAAACTATCAATGTGCCGTACGAAAGCAAGCTGAACAGAAAGAAAAAAATAAAAACGGCCAAGTGAGAATTTATTTAGAAGCGAAGAGGAGATGTACTATGTCAGAAAAAATGATTGAAAACAACAAGGTAAGTGTTATCGGTGAGATTGTATCGGGATTTACCTTTAGCCACGAGGTATTTGGAGAAGGCTTTTATATGGTGGATGTTGCTGTGAACCGGCTCAGCGAGCAGGCGGATATCATCCCGCTTATGGTGTCTGAGCGGCTGTTGGACGTACACCAGGACTATTCAGGAAGCACCATTGAGGCGCTGGGCCAGTTCCGTTCCTATAACCGCCACGAAGGGGTGAAGAACAGGCTGATGCTTTCCATCTTTGTCCGGGAGGTCCATTTCATGGAAGAATTTACGGACTATACAAAAACAAACCAGATATTCCTGGACGGCTATATCTGCAAGCCGCCGATTTACCGCAAAACTCCTCTGGGCCGTGAAATTGCAGATATCCTTCTGGCAGTCAACCGTCCATACGGCAAGTCTGATTACATACCATGCATCAGCTGGGGGCGGAATGCCCGCTATGCATCCAGCTTTGAGGTGGGCGCCAGGGTGCGCATATGGGGCCGCGTGCAGAGCAGGGAGTACACCAAAAAACTCAGCGAGACTGAGTGTGAGAAGCGGATTGCCTATGAGGTTTCCATCAGCAAACTGGAATGTGACGAGGAATAATCTTTTAAGACTCTTTGGAATTTCTTTCGGAAAAAGTAAGAAATATTTGCAAAGTTGGTCAAACTATGCTATTATGAGCAAAGTCTATGAATGAAACATCATTCTTAAGAAAAAGCAAGTAAAGCATGAGGTGCATGATGATGAAAGAAAGCATGATACAGGTTATCTGCGGGCCGGGCAAGGGTAAATCAACAAGTGCAATGGGCAGGGGAATCAGTGCGCTGGCCAAGGGCAGCAATGTAATCATGGTACAATTTTTAAAAGGTTCCCTGGACATGGATAACATGGAAATCCTGAAACGCCTGGAACCGGAATTTAAAATTTTCAGATTTGAGAAGACTCCTGTTTTTTTTGACCAGCTGTCAGAGGAAGAAAAGGATGAGGCAAGGATCTGCATCCGCAACGGGCTGAATTTTGCTAAGAAGGTCCTGGTGACAGGTGAATGCGATATCCTTATCCTGGATGAGATACTTGGGATCCTGGATGAAGGCGTCATTACCCAGGATGAGCTGTGCGCCCTTATCGGCCAGGCAAGGCAGGCTGAAATCAGGCTCATACTCACCGGCAATGTGTATCCGGATTCACTGGATGCATATGTGGATGAGGTTACGAAGCTCCAGACCAGATATGAATGAGATTTCCTGTTGACATCCATATCATAGGATGATAATATAATACCAACAATCATAGAGTAGAGGTTGCGTCAATCAAGAGTAACCAGGCCCGATGTGGCAGGCACAGAGGACGGCTTGGGGAAAGGGAAAGACGCCGAAGGGGGAAGCATACCTGGAACATGTTTCTTTCTGGGCATATGGTGAACATCCATATGACTGTCATCCGGGTGGATGGAGAGCTACCGAAGAACGTGGATTCGTGAATGACGATATGATACGTACGTGAAGGGCTGACATTTACCTCAGCCCTTTTTTGCTATCCTGTGATTGAACCAAGAGAAAAGGAGAGAATAAATTATGGCTATTTTTGAAGGAGCAGGCGTTGCGCTGGTAACACCATTTAAGGAAAATGGGGAAGTTAACTATGAAAAGCTGGAAGAAATCGTGGAGGAGCAGATTGCCGGGGGTACGGACTCCATCATTGTCTGCGGAACCACAGGAGAAGCTTCCACCATGAGCCATGAGGAACACCTGGATGTGGTGGGATATGTGTGCAAGGTGACCGGAAAACGCATCCCCGTCATTGCGGGAACCGGATCCAACTGCACGGAGACAGCCGTTTATCTTTCCGTGGAGGCTGAGCGCCGCGGGGCCGACGGCCTTTTACTGGTATCCCCTTACTACAATAAGGCCACACAGAACGGGCTGAAGGCGCATTTTAAGGCGGTTGCCGATGCCGTAAAGATTCCAATCCTCCTTTATAACATTCCTGGAAGGACCGGTGTCACGATCCTTCCCCAGACCATAGCCGACCTTTGTAAGAATGTGGATAACATCGTGGGCGTAAAAGAAGCAAGCGGTAATTTCTCAGCCATTGCAACCCTGATGAGCCTGGCTGACGGCAAGGTGGACCTGTATTCCGGCAATGACGACCAGATCGTACCCCTGCTTTCCCTGGGGGGTAAGGGCGTGATTTCCGTGCTTTCCAACGTGGCTCCCAGACAGACCCATGACATCTGCGCCGCTTATTTTGCAGGGGATACGGCGAAAAGCGCCAAGCTGCAGCTGGATGCCATTCCGCTGATTACAGAGCTGTTTGCGGAAGTGAACCCCATTCCGGTAAAGGCGGCCATGAACCTGATGGGCAAGAATGTGGGACCGATGCGCCTTCCGCTGACCGAGATGGAACCCCAGAACCAGGAGAAGTTAAAAGCAGCCATGACTGCATACGGCATCCTGTAAACCAAGGCTGGAAAGGATAAGACACAGATGGTAAAAATGATAATGCACGGCTGCGGCGGGGCCATGGGACAGGTAATCACAGGGCTGGCCGCAGAGGATGAGTCTATTAAGATTGTGGCGGGAATTGACTTACATCCCGCAAAGGACAGCGGTTATCCCGTATTTGAAAGCCTGGATCAATGTAACGTGAAGGCAGACGTGATTGTGGATTTCTCTTCGGCAAAAGCCGTGGACGGACTTTTAAAATACTGCTCCGAAACAGGTATGCCGGTGGTGCTGTGTACCACCGGGCTGTCGGAAGCACAGCTGGAGACACTCAAACGCGCCAGCGCCAGCGCTGCTGTGCTGCGCTCGGCCAATATGTCCCTGGGCGTCAACCTGCTCCTTAAGCTGGTGAAGGATGCGGCAAAGGTACTTGCCGGTTCCGGCTTTGACATCGAAATCGTGGAAAAACACCACAACCAGAAGATGGATGCGCCCAGCGGCACGGCCATTGCACTGGCGGATTCCATTAACCAGGCCATGGATGAGCCTTACGGGTATATCTATGACAGAAGCACCCGCCGTGAAAAAAGACACGCGTCGGAAATCGGCATAAGCGCTGTCAGGGGCGGGTCCATTGTTGGGGAACACGATGTGATTTTCGCCGGCAGGGATGAGGTGGTCACGTTCAGCCATACCGCTTATTCCAAAGCCATTTTCGCAAAAGGCGCCCTGGAGGCGGCAAAGTTCCTGGCAGGAAAAGGCCCGGGACTCTATACTATGGCTGACGTGGTTAAATTGTAGGAAATATTTTCCTGAGATAGCAGGATATACCACCATAATATATTCTCCAAACGCACATAATAAGGGTAGAAATAGAAAGGAGAATGTTATTATGAAAAAAATCAGACCTGCTATCTTAGCTATGTTACTATTCGTTATGGTTCTATCTGTGACGGCCTGCGGAAGCAATAATTCAGGCACCCAGTCCACCACAGGTTCCAGCCAGTCTTCTTCATCGGCAGCAACATCCACAACCGCTGCGGGGAGTAATGAGAGCAGCAGCAATACATCCGGTTCCGAAACCACCGGAGGCGTGCTTGACAATCTTGTAGATGACGTGGAAGACGGCGTGGATGATGTGGGCAACGGCATCAAGGACATGACCGGCGAATCAGGTAATACCAGTGAGACCAGCAACACTGCCACAACAGAGGCAACACACTAATCATTATTCTATGGTATTTATTGCAGGGCGGACCCTTTCTTGGCCGGTGAGGCAGGGAAAGGGTTCCTTTTGCATTGCTGGCGGGACAGGGAGTGGGGACTTTTAGCTTATCTGCTGGAGCTGGGGAAGAATCCCCTTTGCGTATCTGGCGGGGCAGGAAAAGAACGTTTTTAACTTGGTTCAGGATCCTGAGGAATGGGTGTTCTGGTCTTGATATGGAACCGGGGATGAACTATAATGACCATATGCGGCCGGATTGGAGAGGATGCGGGAAAGGAGCCAGGAATGGGATTCCTGAACCGGAGGATATGTGGCTGGAATCATAAGAGGATATGTGGCTGGAATCATAGGATGGTATGGTGGAAGTCATATTGGCGCAGAAGATGGCTTCGCCTGTACAGAAGCCATATGATTAAGATGTGGAAGGGCAGGGGGAATGAGGGACACAGGCGGATTTATAGGCAAAAAACAAGGAAGAGAAAAAAACTCATAAGCAGGACGGTGAAGAGGAAAAAACACATTACGAGAAAAATCCTTATAATTGCCATAGGGATGGTTGTATATTGGAATGCATTCATTCGTGGAGGATTTTTCGCATCGTTAAAAGACATGGTCCAGATCCGTTATATGGAAGAACAGGATGCGGTACGGGATCATATGACCAGCAATGGGCGGGTGGAACCTGCACCGGATGGGGACAGGATGGAAAAGGACGGCCGTCATGAGGGGAAGATTCAGAAGGAAGGCGTGACTATCATTCTGGACAAAGGGTCTGTGAGTATTTTCCGGTTGGAGGAACACATGGAACCAGGGAGTGATTAGAAGGGGATAGAAAATTCATTAGGAATTTTAATGATTGCACTTCTTGTATTCAACTGGATATTGTATTATAATTTCTTCTGAAATGGTATTCTTTTATAGCGTCAGCTTATAAATCTATATCTTATATCTATGTTACCATATGAATAAAAGAAAAGGACAGGTGGATACCCATGGAAAAGAAAGAGATGCTCTATGAAGGAAAGGCTAAGAAAGTCTATACAACTGAGGACCCGGATGTTTTAATCGTATCCTATAAAGATGATGCCACTGCATTTAACGGATTAAAGAAGGGGACCATTGTGGGCAAGGGGGCCATCAACAACCGTATGACCAACTTCATCTTTAAGAAGCTGGAAGAAAAGGGTGTGCCCACCCACCTGGTGGAAGAATTAAATGACAGGGAGACTGCTGTCAGGAAAGTGGAGATTGTGCCCCTTGAGGTAATCGTGCGCAACTATTCCGCCGGCAGCTTTGCCAAGAAGATGGGAATGGAGGAAGGCATCAGGTTCAAATGCCCGACCCTGGAATTCAGCTACAAGAATGATGATCTGGGCGATCCGTTCATCAACAGCTACTATGCGCTGGCACTTGGCCTTGCCACCCAGGAAGAGATTGATGACATTACCAAATATACTTTCAAGGTAAACGAAGTGCTTCAGGAGTATTTTGACGGCCTGAACATCGATTTGATTGACTTTAAGATTGAGTTTGGCCGTTACCACGGGAAGATAATCCTTGCTGACGAGATTTCCCCCGATACCTGCCGCCTGTGGGACAAGGACACCCATGAGAAGCTGGACAAAGACAGGTTCAGAAGGGATCTTGGCAATGTAGAGGATGCATATGAGGAAGTGTTCCGCAGACTGGGAATCCAGTAATGAACTTACATACAACGCCTGGGCATTGATTACCCAGGCGTTGCCTGATTCAATGCTTTTCCCCGATTAAATCAATCGGGGACTTTCCACATGACTTATAGAGAAAGGGACTTGACTGAATGGAGCAGAACCAGTTGGACTTTGACATTGGGGCAGATAAACTGCGCGAGGAGTGCGGGGTTTTTGGGATTTATGATTTTGATGGGAATGATGTGGCATCTACCATTTATTACGGGCTTTTTGCCCTGCAGCACAGGGGGCAGGAAAGCTGCGGCATTGCGGTCAGCGACACGGAGGGACCGAAGGGGAAGGTAAGCACCCACAAGGGCATGGGCCTTTGCAACGAGGTGTTTTCAACGGAACATCTGGAGCAGATGCACGGCAACATCGGGGTCGGGCATGTGCGTTACTCCACGGCCGGAAGCAGTACCAGGGAAAATGCACAGCCCCTGGTGCTCAACTATGTAAAAGGCACCCTTGCATTGGCACACAACGGCAACCTGGTCAATGCGCCGCAGCTGCGCCACGAACTGGAATACTCGGGAGCCATTTTCCAGACAACCATTGATTCCGAGGTGATTGCCTACCATATTGCAAGGGCCAGGGTGTCCGTGCCCAATGTTGAGAGTGCGGTGGCAAAAGCCATGGGCAAGCTGAAGGGCGCCTATTCCCTTGTCATCATGAGCCCGCGCAAGCTGATTGGGGCCAGGGACCCCTTTGGATTCAAGCCCCTGTGCATTGGAAAGAGGGATAATGCCTATATCCTTGCATCAGAGACCTGCGCCCTTGAGACAATCGGAGCGGAGTTTGTGAGGGACGTAAAGCCAGGGGAGATTGTCACTATTACCAGGGAAGGGATTGGGTCCAATACTGAAATGTGTTTCAGGGATACGGAAAAAGAGGCCAGGTGCATTTTCGAGTATATTTATTTTGCCAGGCCGGACAGTGTGTTTGACGGGGTAAGCGTGTATCACTCCAGAATCCAGGCAGGCCGTTTCCTGGCCCTGGATTCGCCGGTGGAGGCGGACCTGGTGGTGGGCGTGCCCGAATCCGGGAACGGGGCGGCCCTTGGTTATTCCATGGAATCCGGGATTCCCTATGGAACCGCATTCGTGAAGAATTCCTATGTGGGACGGACCTTCATAAAGCCCAAGCAGAGCAGCCGGGAGTCGGCGGTCCGGATTAAGCTGAACGTCCTGAAGGAAGCGGTTGCAGGCAAGCGCATCATCATGATTGACGATTCCATTGTGCGCGGCACCACCAGCGCCCTGATTGTGAACATGCTTCGGGACGCAGGGGCCAGGGAAGTCCATGTGCGGATCAGTGCGCCGCCATTCCTCCATCCCTGTTACTTTGGCACGGATATCCCGTCAGAGGACCAGCTGATTGCCCACGGGCATACGGTGGAGGAGATACGGGAGATGATTGGCGCGGATTCCCTTTCTTACCTGAAAATGGAACGGCTTCAGGAGATGGCATGCAGCCGCTCCATATGCACGGCCTGCTTCAGCGGGAATTACCCCATAGATCCGCCGGCTGAGGATATAAGGGGAAGCTACGATAAATAAACAGCGGTTGAAGACATGCACCTGTTGTGGTAAGATAAAAACCATGAATTGAGGAAAAACCATGATGGACAATCAATGGTGGAAAAGTATGGAGGAAATGACATGAGTAACACAGACAGATATGTAAGCCCTCTTTCCGAGCGCTATGCCAGCAGTGAGATGCAGTATATCTTTTCGCCGGATATGAAATTTAAGACCTGGAGACGCCTGTGGATTGCCCTGGCCGAGACTGAGAAGGAACTGGGTCTTGGCATTACGGACGAACAGATTGAGGAACTGAAGGCCCATGCAGATGATATTAATTATGATGTGGCAAAGGCCCGTGAGAAGGAAGTGCGCCATGACGTGATGAGCCATGTGTATGCTTACGGGGTCCAGTGTCCTAAGGCAAAGGGAATCATCCATCTGGGAGCCACATCCTGCTATGTGGGGGACAACACGGATATCATCATCATGACAGAAGCCCTTAAGCTGGTAAGGAGGAAACTGCTCAACGTTTTGGCTGAACTGGCTAAGTTTGCCGACACCTATAAGGAACTTCCAACCCTTGCATTCACCCATTTCCAGCCCGCCCAGCCCACGACGGTTGGAAAGCGCGCCACCCTCTGGATGATGGAGCTGAAGCTGGATCTGGATGACCTGGATTATCTCATCGGATCCATGCGCCTTCTCGGCTCCAAGGGTACCACAGGCACCCAGGCCAGCTTCCTGGAACTGTTTGACGGCGACCATGACAGATGCCGCCGCCTGGATGAGCGGATAGCCGGGAAAATGGGATTCGAGGGCTGTTATCCTGTTTCAGGCCAGACCTATTCCAGGAAGATTGACAGCCGTGTGATCAGCGTCCTGGCAGGAATTGCCCAGAGCGCCCACAAATTCTCCAACGACATCCGCCTGCTTCAGCACCTGAAGGAGGTGGAGGAGCCATTTGAGAAAAAGCAGATTGGTTCATCCGCCATGGCTTATAAGCGCAACCCCATGCGGAGCGAGCGGATTGCCAGCCTTGCCAATTATGTGATGAGCGATATGATGAACCCCATGCTGGTGGCCTCCACCCAGTGGTTTGAGAGGACCCTGGACGACTCGGCCAACAAGAGGCTTTCCGTACCCGAGGGCTTCCTGGCCGTGGACGGTATCCTGGATTTATATCTGAACGTGGTGGACGGCCTTGTGGTGTATCCAAAGGTAATCGAAAAGCACCTGATGGCGGAACTGCCCTTCATGGCAACCGAGAACATCATGATGGATGCGGTGAAGGCCGGAGGCGACCGCCAGGAACTCCATGAGCGCATCCGGGAACTGTCCATGGAAGCAGGAAAGAACGTAAAAGAAAAAGGTCTGGATAACAATCTCCTTGAACTGATTGCAGCAGACCTTGCATTCAATCTTTCCCTGGATGACCTGAAGGCGGCCATGGACCCATCCCGCTATGTAGGACGGGCGCCCCAGCAGGTAGAAGAGTTCCTGGAAGAGGTAATCCGCCCGGTGCTTGCAGACAATGCAGGGGAACTGGGGATGACTGCGGAAATAAATGTGTAAGTTGGATTGGGGCATGTGAGGAAGTTGCGGATGCTACGTCCGCGAAGCGGGCCAGGACGGGCTTTGCCCTAAGGGGAACCGGCCGGGGCCGGGGGGATTCCTTAGGACGGCTGCGGGACGGACGCCAAGTTCCGGAGGGGCAGCTTCTAAGGCCCTGACAAGCGGAAAGACGGGGACCGGTGCTATTCGCTGAGAAATCCTGAAGGACTTTCTCAGCTCAGAGCACCTTGGATTCTT
>DS990263.1:298299-672203 GCA_000155435.1 Clostridiales bacterium 1_7_47FAA
CAAGCGGAAAGACGGGGACCGGTGCTATTCGCTGAGAAATCCTGAAGGACTTTCTCAGCTCAGAGCACCTTGGATTCTTGCTTTGATGCAGGAATCCACCCCGTCTTTCCGCTTGCCAGAACCTAAGAAGCTGCTCCCTCCTCCACAATGCGCCCGCCCCGCAGCCGCCCTAAGGAATCCCCCCGTCCCCGCCCGCTCCCCCTTAGCCCAAAACCCGCCCTGGCCCGCTTCGCGGACTGTGTATTCCAGCCATGACATGCGCCAAACGCAGAAGTGGAAATAAAATCTCCGGTGCCAGCTGTTTCCAGAAGATATGGGATGGACTGGCGGGGGGATTTTTTTATTTTTCTAGTCGGATTCATGAGATGCAGGGATGGAGGAACGTAGCGGGTGAGCGGAAGGGGGATGGGGGGGGGGTGGATGCATCTACAGGGACGTGTGGGTCTTAGGCTGAGGGAAGCGGTGCTAAGAGGCTGGCGCCTTTGTCTGAGCCCGATGACTGAATGGGTGGTAACACCTAAAGCGCGAGTTTGGCAGCCAGCCTCTTGTCCAGCGCCGGTTTCCTCAGCCTTAGAGCCACTAGTCCCGCAGCCGTATCCGCACCCCCATCCCCCTTCCGCTCACGGACGGATGCACCTCACCCCACACCTCATAAATCCACGTTCCCATATTGCGAACCTCGGCAAGGAATGGTATAGTTTTAATATAAGCAAGTATAAGGACAAGTCAACAAGAACAAAGGAAAGGGAGGTCATGAATGAATGTAAATCTGGAATATTACAGGGTGTTTTACTATGTGTGCGTTCATGGGAGCCTGACTGCGGCTGCCAGGGAGCTGTGTATCTCCCAGCCGGCAGTCAGCCAGGCCGTGCGCCAGCTGGAAAAGGAAGCGGGAATCAAGCTGTTCCTGCGGACATCCAAGGGCGTACAGCTTACCAAGGAGGGGGAACTGCTGTACCGCTATGTTAAAGTGGGGGTGGAGAGCCTTTTGGAAGGCGAGAAGATGGTGGAACGGGTCCTGGGCATGGATATGGGGGAGGTGCGGATTGGGGCCAGCGATATGACCCTTCAGTTTTTCCTGCTTCCTTACCTGGAACAGTTCCACAAGGAGTTTCCTAAAATCAAGGTCAATGTATCAAATGCGCCTACGCCGGAAACCATAAAGAGCCTGGAAGAGGGCAGGATTGATTTTGGCGTTGTCACCACTCCCTTTGAATGCAGGGGGACCATGAACCGGATTCCGGTCAAGGTCATACGCAATGTGTTCATTGCCGGCAACAGCTTTGAAAAGCTGAGGGACAGGGAGCTGGATTATTCGGAGCTTTCAGGCCTGCCCTGCATTTTCCTGGAAAAGAATACCAGCACCAGGACATTCATGGATGATTTCCTGTTAAAACAGGGGATTGAACTGAAGCCGGAGTTTGAACTGGCTATCAGCGACATGATCGTACAGTTTGCCAAGCGCAATATGGGGGTGGGCTGCGTGATGGAGGGATTTGCCCAGGACGCGGTGGAAGCAGGGGATGTATTTGAAATGAAATTTAAAATGGAGATGCCTGCCCGGCATATTTGCGTGGTTACCGGGGAATCTAACCTTATATCCATGCCTGGACGCAAGCTTCTGGAAATGATTACCGGCCAGAGGATTGATACGGATATGATATAAGTGCTCATTATGGGAAGCATAATAAAGAACGTCTTTACTTATGAAGGGTGTTGTAGTAAAGTAAGAACTGTCTTTTTTGAGTTTGTATCAGACTCAGAATAGGGCTTAAGGAAGATAATGAGCATGGACGGGAAGATACCCGAAGGAGGATTTATTGTATGGTCAGAGCAATTGTAGGTGCTAACTGGGGCGATGAAGGCAAGGGCAAGATTACGGATATGCTTGCCAAGGAGTCTGACATTATTGTACGCTTTCAGGGCGGAAGTAATGCGGGACATACCATTATTAACGATTATGGCAAGTTTGCCCTTCATCTCCTTCCATCCGGCGTGTTTTATCAGCATACAACCAGCGTGATTGGCAATGGGGTGGCGCTTAATATCCCATATCTGATGGATGAGATACAGTCACTGGTGGACAGAGGGGTTCCAAAGCCCAGGGTCCTTGTTTCGGATAGGGCGCAGATCCTGATGCCTTATCATGTGCTGTTTGACACCTACGAGGAAGCGCGTCTGGCAGGCAAATCCTTTGGTTCCACCAAATCGGGTATTGCCCCGTTTTATTCTGATAAATATGCCAAAATCGGTTTCCAGGTCAGTGAGCTGTTCGACGAGGAGCTTCTGAAGGAGAAGGCATACAGGGTGTGTGAGCAGAAAAATGTGCTGCTTGAGCATCTGTACCATAAACCGCTGTTAGATCCGGAGGAGCTGCTCAGTGAGCTGCACGGTTACCGCGACATGATTGAGCCATATGTATGTGATACATCCGCGTATCTCTATGAGGCCATTAAGGAGGGCAGGAAAATCCTTCTGGAAGGCCAGCTTGGTTCCCTTAAGGACCCGGATCATGGAATCTATCCCATGGTGACTTCCTCATCCACCCTGGCTGCATACGGCGCAATCGGCGCAGGGATACCGCCATATGAGATTAAGGACATTACCACGGTTGTAAAGGCTTACTCCAGCGCTGTGGGCGCAGGCGCCTTTGTCAGCGAGATATTCGGGGATGAGGCGGAAGAGTTAAGGAACCGCGGAGGCGATGGGGGCGAATATGGCGCAACCACCGGACGCCCCAGACGTGTGGGCTGGTTCGACGCGGTGGCGACCAGATATGGCTGCCGTATCCAGGGAACCACGGAGGTGGCATTTACCGTGCTTGATGTCCTGGGGTATCTGGATGAGATTCCTGTGTGCGTGGGTTATGAGATTGACGGCCAGGTGACAAAGGAATTCCCCACCACCGCACGGCTTGAGAAGGCTAAACCTGTGCTTACCAGGCTTCCGGGATGGAAATGCGACATCCGCGGGATTAAGGATTATGAGGAACTGCCTGAGAACTGCCGCAAATATATCGAGTTCGTGGAAAAGGAGATTGAGGCTCCCATTGCAATGGTCTCCAATGGACCGGGACGGGATGACATCATCATGCGCAAGCCGCTTCGGGAAGTATAGTAGGGGTTTGAAAATGAATCCTGAAAAAGACAGATTACGCCCCACTTTGCGGCATATTTAGTATCTGCCTGTTTCAGTTCATTGGCCGACACTGTTTTATAAGTAGTTACCTTTTGAATGCCCTTTTTGTATCCAGGATACAAAATGCCGGGAAAACTGTAGGACACAGCTTTCCCGGCATTTACAATTTTCAAAGTCATCCCCATCAGCCTATGGCCTGGATGTTTTATCACAGCCTTTGGTCTTTCCAACCCCTTTATCCTCCGCTTTGTCATGGGCTGTCCGTGTACCGGCCATACCGGCTTTTTCCGCCTCCGCCTTCAGCGCTTCCATATCCACTGGTTCGGAAGGCTTTAAGACACGTGTCATCAGTCCCATGGCAAACATGATGATGGGTATGAACACCATGGAGAAAATCACGGCCATCAGGTAATTCTTTGGGGCGCCTGTCACGGCCAGGATAATGGCCAGTACAAACAGCGCCACAAGAAGCAAGGCTCCGGTCAGGGCCAGGATCCGTTTTAATTTCATGCATTTACTCCTTTCATCCACTCAGAAACCATCAATCCTCAGCCAGTTCTTCCCATCGCTCATACAGTTCTTCCAGCTGCCGGGCAATTTCTTCCTTTTCCCTGTTCAGTTCCATCAGCCTGTCCACATCGGTGTAGACCTCTTCCAGGGAAAGCAGCCCGTCAATCTCACTGTCCCTGGTTTCCAGGGCATGGATGGAATCCTCTGTTTTCTTCAGTTCGTTCTGGCGCTTGCGTATGCGCGCCTGTTCTTCCTTCCGGGCCTTCCAGTCCAGCTTTATATCGCTGGCAGAAGAGGAGGCCAGATCCCTGTCCGGCGTTCCAGCAGGCGCCTGGCCCGCAGCATTCCTTGCTGCGAATGCTGCTTCCACGTCATCCTTCTTCTCAAGATAATAATCGTAGTTGCCGATATAATTAATCAGGGACTGGCTGGTCAGGTCCAGTATCCTGGTGGCGGTGCGGTTGATGAAATAACGGTCATGGGACACATAAAGCACGGTGCCCGTATAGCGGCAGAGGGCGCTTTCCAGTATCTCCTTGGACGTGATGTCCAGATGGTTGGTAGGCTCGTCCAGTAAAAGGAAGTTGGCGTCGGAGAGCATGAGCTTGGCCAGGGACACGCGTCCGCGTTCCCCGCCGCTTAAGTCCCGGATCAGCTTGAACACATCATCGCCCGTGAACAGGAAGGAGGCCAGGGTATTGCGGATCTGGGTATTATTCATGTCAGGATAGGTATCCTGTATCTCCTCAAACAATGTCTTGTCCATGTGCAGGACCTGGTGTTCCTGGTCGTAATAACCGATGTGCACCTTGGAACCCAGGCGGATTTCGCCGCTGTCAGCCTCCAGGAGGCCGTTGATGATTTTTAACAGGGTGGTCTTGCCGGTTCCGTTATTGCCTATGATAGCCACCCGTTCCCCGCGTTTGATATCAAAATCCACGTGGGAAAAAAGGGTCTGGGCGTCAAAGGATTTGCTTAATTCCCTGACCGTCAGCACATCATTGCCGCTGATTACATCCGGCTCCAGCCGTATATCCATGGAATCATCAATTTCCACCGGTTTATCCAGCCGCTCAATCTTATCCAGCATCTTTTCACGGCTCTCGGCACGCCGGATGGACTTTTCACGGTTAAAGGATTTAAGCTTGGTGATGACTGCTTCCTGATGCTTGATTTCCTGCTGCTGGTTTAGATATGCCCTGATTTTGGCATCCCGGAGCATGGCTTTCTTGTCGCTGTAGGCGGAATAATTGCCTGAGAACATGGTCCCGATGCCGTTATCCAGCTCCACAATCTTGGAAACCACACGGTCCAGGAAATAACGGTCATGGGCAACGATGATCACGCTGCCTGAATAACCCTTCAAATAGGTTTCCAGCCAGGCAATGGACTCCATGTCCAGGTGGTTGGTCGGCTCGTCAAGCAGCAGTACGTCCGGCTTGGTGAGCAGGAGCTTGCCCAGGGAGACACGGGTTTTCTGGCCGCCGGAAAGGGTGTTGATGGGCTTGGTAAATTCGTCCTCGCTGAATCCAAGGCCTTTTAATACGCCCGTGACCTCGCTTTTATAAGCATAGCCATTGGCCAGTTCAAAGGCATGGTTTAAGCGGCTGTATTCCGCCAGCATGGCTTCCAGGGCATCGCCTGAGGCGGAATGCATCTTAAGCTCCAGGCTGCGGATCCGCTCCTCCATCTGTATGACCGGGCGCTTTACCTCCAGAAGGGCTTCGTAAATCGTGCTTTCGCTGTCCAGGTCCTGGTGCTGCGCCAGATAACCTATGGTGGAGCCCTTGCTGAGGGCCACAACGCCCTCGTCTGCAGCCAGTTCGCCGATGATGATTTTCAGAAGGGTGGTCTTGCCTGCGCCGTTAATGCCCACGATGGCCGCCTTTTCGTGGTCTTCCAGGTGGAAGGAAACCTGCTTTAAGATATGTTTGTCACCGAAGGACTTGGTTATATTGCTGCATGATAAAATCATGGTTAAACTCCTTTGCATTGTACACCGGCGCCCTATCCGGGCGGGGAACCGGGGCGCTGTCTTTACGCGCTTATATGGGAAGGAAACCCGCATATACCGCCTGTTTTTCAAGGCTCCAGACCGCCGGGATTTCCACATTATACTTTCACCAGTATAATATAATAGGAAAATTTTTTCAAGAACATACTGAAACGTGTTTGACATTTTTTTGACACTTGTTTATAATAGAACCATTAGGTATTTATAGAAACGCGTAAGGGGAAGGTGGAACACAATGGAACGCAAAGAGATATCAAAGGCGGTAATTTCAAGATTGCCCCGCTATTACCGCTACCTGGGTGAACTGATTGAGGAGGGTGTGGAACGCATCTCTTCCAATGAGCTCAGCGCCAGGATGAAAGTAACGGCATCACAGATCCGTCAGGACCTTAATAATTTCGGAGGATTCGGCCAGCAGGGATACGGTTATAACGTCAAGTACCTGTATGCCGAGATAGCAAAGATTTTAGGGATTGACCAGCAGCACAACCTGATCATCATCGGGGCTGGCAATCTGGGGCAGGCCATTGCAAACTATACGAATTTCGAAAGGCGTGGATTTGTCATCAAGGGCATGTTTGACATTAACCCCAAGCTGATTGGCCTGGTAATCCGCGGGATTGAGATCCGCTCCGTGGATGATCTGGAGCACTACATCAAGGAGAATGAGATTCAGATAGCGGCCCTGACCATTCCAAAGACAAAGGCGCCTGAGATTGCAGACCGTCTTGTCCAGGCCGGTATCAAGGCAATCTGGAACTTTGCCCATACTGATCTGGTGGTTCCGGATGATGTGGTAGTGGAGAATGTCCATCTGTCTGAAAGTCTGATGCGCCTATCATACAGGGTATGCAGCATGTACGACCAGAAGACGGAAGAGGGAAAAGCATCAAAGTAAGAATCAGCCGGCAAGCAAAGGAGCCATTCTTTATGCTTGCCGGCCTTTGCTTTTTACAGGAGGTAAATGCGGATGAGAACACTGGTAACGGCAAAACAGATGAAGGCGGTGGACGCCCATACCATCCATACCATAGGCATACCGTCCATGGTCCTGATGGAACGGGCGGCACTTTGGGTGGCAGAAGAGGCAGAGGCCCTGGCCGGACAGAGGGATGCTGTCTGGGCGGTGTGCGGCACCGGCAACAACGGGGCGGACGGCGTGGCGGCGGCCAGGATGCTTTATCTGAAAGGATATCAGGCTTGTATTTACGTGGTGGGGAACCTGGAAAAGGGGACAGAGGAGTTTAAGGCCCAGGTATCCATTGCGCGCAGGATGGGCATGGAGGTCAGGTCCTGGACCGGGGCAGCGGATGGGGAGTGCAGCCTTCTCATTGACGCGGTATTCGGCGTGGGCTTAAGCCGTCCCATCGAGGGGGAGTACAGACAATGTATGGAAATGCTGTCAGGCAAGAGGATTCCCCATACCATCGCGGTGGATGTTCCCTCGGGAATCCATGGGGACACGGGGGCTGTCATGGGCATTGCGCTGAAGGCGGATGTCACTGTCACCTTTGGCTGGGAGAAGACCGGAACAGCCCTTTATCCGGGCAGGGAATACGCGGGCAGGGTAAAGGTATGCGATATCGGATTCCCGGAAACAGCCCTTGGGGCCGTGGCGGAGGCAGAGGAAGGGTGTGGATACGCCTTCACCTACGGGCCGGAGGATTTGGCTCTTATTCCAGGCCGGCCCGCCTATTCCAATAAGGGAACCTTTGGGAAGGTGCTGATTGCAGCAGGGTCGCGGAACATGTGCGGCGCCGCATACCTCAGCGCCCTGGCTGCCTACCGCACCGGCGCCGGGCTGGTTAAGCTCCTGACCGTGGAGGAAAACCGCCAGATCCTTCAGGAACGCCTGCCGGAAGCCATCATCGTCACCTACACGGCGGACCAGCTGGTTTCGGGCAGGGAAGAGTTCAAGCGCATGATTGAGGAGCAGATGAACTGGGCGGATGTGGTGGTGCTGGGGCCGGGACTTGGCAGCGAACCATATGTGGAATACCTGGTGGAGGATATACTGACCAGCGCCTTTGTGCCTGTGATCATTGATGCGGACGGCCTCAATGCCATAGCCGGGCATCCGTATCTGACCACCTACTACACGGAAAACATCATAATCACCCCCCATCTTGGGGAGATGGCCAGGCTGACAGGGGAGGGCATCGATGCCATCAAGGAGAATCTGGCCGGGGCAGCGCTGGAATATGCGGGGCGGTACGGCATTACCTGCGTGCTTAAGGATGCTGCCACGGTGGTGGCAGGCAAGGACGGGACGCTCTACATTAATTCCAGCGGCAACAGCGCCATGGCCAAGGCCGGTTCCGGCGATGTCCTTACGGGTATCATCGCAGGCCTTGCGGCCATTGGCATGGAGGAAGAACAGGCCGCCCTGATGGGGGTCTACCTTCACGGCAGGGCAGGAGATGCGGCAGCCAGGCAGACAGGGCAGCACAGCCTTCTGGCATCGGATCTGGCACATGCAATCGGGAGGGCTATGGAGCCCGCGATGGAATGAGACAAAACAGGAGGCAGATAAAATGAAACCATACAGCAGGGTATATGCGGCCATCCATCTGGATGCGGTGGCTGCCAATATGGAGGCCATGAAGGCAAACCTCCCGGCTTCCACGTCCATGATCGGCGTGGTCAAGACAGACGGTTACGGACATGGCGCAGTGCCGGTTGCCAGGACCATTGACCCGTATGTGGACGGATATGCCGTGGCATCCGTGGACGAAGGCATCATCCTGCGCCGCCACGGCATACGCAAGATGATCCTTGTCCTGGGCGTGACCCATGAAAGCCGGTTTGAGGACCTGGTTCAGTACGATATCCGTCCGGCCATGTTCCGGTACGGGGAGGCCCAAAAACTGTCGGCTGTTGCAGCCGCCATGGGGAAGAAGGCCAATATCCATCTGGCAGTGGACACGGGCATGAACCGCATCGGCATGAAACCGGACCAGGAATCCGCTGACATGGTATACAGGATCAACATGCTGGAGGGAATCCGCATTGAGGGCATGTTCACACATTTTGCAAGGGCGGACGAGGCGGATAAGACCACCTATGGACTGCAGTTTGGGAAATATAATGATTTTGTGGAAATGCTTGGCAGCAGAGGGATAACCATCCCAATCAGGCATTGCTCCAACAGCGCCGGTATCGTGGAGTCGCTGGGGGCCAACGGCCTTGACATGGTGCGGGCGGGCATTTCCATCTATGGCCTGTATCCGTCGGACGAGGTGGGAAAGGATGCGGTGAAGCTGACGCCGGCCATGGAGCTTAAGAGCTTCATCACCTACATAAAGACCATTGAACCCGGGGATGCGGTGAGCTACGGAGGCACCTTTGTGGCTGACAGGCAGATGCGCGTGGCCACCATCCCGGTGGGATACGGGGACGGCTATCCGCGCTCCCTTTCCGGCCGCGGTTCTGTCCTGATCCGCGGCCAGAGGGCCAGGATACTGGGCCGGATCTGCATGGACCAGTTCATGGTGGATGTGACCGGGATTGCGGGTGCGGCGGAAGACGACGAGGTGACACTGATCGGAAGGGACGGGGATGGATTCATTGCCGTGGAGGAACTGGCCGGGGCCGGAGGCGGTTTCCACTATGAAATCATCTGCGGCATCGGGAAACGGGTGCCCAGGGTATATATACGGCACGGCAGGGTGATTGGGAAAAAAGATTATTTTAATGATATTTACGAAGGCTTCGGATATATGTAAAAGCCTACCATGCTCCAAATAAGCGTCTGAAACATATGATACTATTAGGTTACAGGGCAATGTATACACAGGTCAGATATTGCCAATACTAAGGTTGAATAAATTGACGGAGTGTGGACGATGTGATTATCAGACGTGGAGACATTTATTATGCGGATTTACGGCCTGTGGTGGGCTCCGAGCAGGGAGGGGTCCGTCCTGTGCTGATCATCCAGAATGACGTGGGCAACAAACACAGCCCCACGGTCATATGCGCAGCCATTACATCAAGGATGAACAAAGCAAAGCTGCCGACCCATGTGGAACTGAATACAAGGCGGTGTGCCATGATCAAGGACTCCGTCATCCTTTTGGAACAGCTGCGCACCATTGACAAGCAGCGGCTGAAGGAAAAGATATGCCATATAGACGAGGAGCTTCAGCAGAAGGTGGATGAAGCGCTGATGGTAAGCCTGGAACTGCATACATAGGCACAGGCACCATTGACGAAATATAAGAAAAATGTTATGATAAGCAGAGTTATGCCGTGATTTAAGGGGCGTTGCTCTGCTTTTTACATGACAAAAAGCAGGGCGGCATGAGTACGAAAGGAGTCTTTATAGTATTATGGACGATGGTTATTCGCCTGTCAGTATACTTGTATTGATTGGTTTTATCCTTCTGGAGGCTGTGTTTTATGGATTCGGTTCGGCGATTCAGAACGTGAATGAAGGGAAGCTGGAAGATGAGGCACGCCAGGGGAACAGGAAGGCTGCCAGGCTTCTTGAGATTGTCAACCGGCCGGGGCGGTTCGTGCACACCATTCAGATCACAACCCATCTGATTGGTATGATTACAGGCGCGGTCATACTTCCTGTGCTGGTCAACGGGCTGATGAGGCGCATCCATATCTTTAAGCCCATGGCCGGATGGTATGACGGGGCATCCAGGGTCCCATGGTACCTGGATTCCATGTGGTGGGAGCAGATCCTGTTCATGGTGGCCGTGGCCATCGTGCTGCTGCTTATCATCATCAGCTTCGGAATCATCATCCCCAAACGTCTGGCTGCCAAGGAACCGGAGAAGTGGGGATACCATATGCTGCCCGTGGTCCTGTTTGCCGCAGGTGTGTTCCTGCCCCTGACCAGGCTGATCACACTGGTGTCAGCCCTTGTACTCCGGCTTTTCGGGGTGGATATAGCGGACGATGACGACAATGTGACGGAAGAAGACATCATGTCCATGGTAAATGAAGGCCATGAGCAGGGAGTCCTGGAAGCAGACGAGACAGAGATGATAACCAATATCTTTGAACTGGGGGACAAGGAAGCTTCCGATATCATGACCCACCGTACCAACATGACGGCCCTGGACGGCTCCATGCTGCTGGGGGATGCGGTGCATTTTATCTTAAATGAAGGCATCAACACCCGTTACCCTGTGTACCGGGAGGATATAGACGACATTGTGGGGATCCTGCATATGAGGGACGCCATGGTGTATGTGGAAATGGAAGAATATAAGGACAGGCCTTTGCTTGAGGTCCCGGGACTTCTCAGGGAAGCCAACTTCATACCTGAGACGCGGAGCATCGACACCCTGTTTAAGGAGATGCAGTCCGGCAAGATCCACATGGAAATCGTGGTGGATGAATACGGACAGACGGCAGGACTCCTGACCATGGAGGACATACTGGAGGAAATCGTAGGAAACATCATGGATGAGTATGATGAGGAAGAGGATTTCATTTCCGTCAGGGAGGACGGCTCCTTTATCATGAGCGGCCTTACGCCCCTGGATGATGTGATGGATGTGCTGGATATCGAGTTCCCGGAGGAGGACAGCGATACATATGATACCCTGAACGGATATCTGATATCGCGTCTGGACCGCATACCCCAGGAGGGGGAGAATCCCCGGGTGGGGTTCGGCGGCTATACCTTTGAGGTAATCAAGGCCGGCAACAAGATGATAGAGAGCATCCACGTGTTTAAGGACCAGGAGGAGGAAGGGGACAGCGGGAAGGACAGGGAAGGCCTGCGGACAGAACAGGGGAAGGACAGCGGCAATCCCCAATCAGATAAATCCAAAAAAGGCTTGGTGGAAGGAAAAGATGACAGGAATCATAGAGAGCACGAAGGAAATGTTCCGTGACAGCAGGTTTTTAAGAAAGGCCCTTATGATTGCCTGCCCGGTAGCGCTTCAGGGTATGTTGAACACAGTGGTGAACCTTGTGGACACATTGATGATCGGCACCCTGGGGGCAACGGCCATTGCGGCCGTGGGGCTGGCGAATAAGGTCTTTTTTGTGTTTTCCCTGCTGGTATTCGGGATTGTCAGCGGCGCAGGGATCCTGGCCGCCCAATTCTGGGGAAGCGGGGATGTAAAGAATATCAGGAAGGTCCTGGGGCTGTCCATCCTGCTTGCACTGGGAGGCGCCCTGTTTTTTGCGGTACCCGCAATCCTATGTCCACAGGCGGTGATGCGTATCTTCACCACCAGCCAGGACAGCATAGAGCTTGGGGCAAAGTATCTGAAGATAGCGGCCCTCACCTATCCCTTCATTGCGTTGACCAATGTGTATGTTGCCATGCTGAGGGCGGTAAACCGGGTGGTGTTCCCGGTCATTGGCAGCTGTATCGCCATTGCGATTAATATCTGCCTTAACTATGTGCTGATTTTCGGCAAGTTCGGCGCCCCGGCCCTGGGTGTGGCGGGCGCGGCCCTGGCAACCCTCATCGCGCGTGTGATTGAGGTATGTCTCATGCTTACCTATGTTTACACCAGGAAAATGCCCATTGCCTGCGGCTTTTCAGGGCTTTTCGGATGGCCGTCCGCATTTGTGAAGGCATTTGCGCTCACATCCGTCCCTGTCATTGCCAACGAGTTCATGTGGGGCCTTGGCACCACCATGTATTCCCTGGCTTACGGCCGGATGGGGGACGAGGCGGTGGCGGCCATAACCATTGCCACCACCATACAGGATATTGTGGTGGTGCTGTTCCAGGGACTCAGCGCGGCCACCGCGGTCATCCTGGGCAATGAGCTGGGGGCGGGCAAGATAAAGCGGGCCGAGAAATACGCCACCCAGTTTTTCATCCTGCAGTTCATTGTCACCATTGCATCGGCCTTTGTGGTAATCGGGATCAGAGGCCCGCTTATCGGGCTTTATAACATCACGGAAGCAGTTGGCCATGATGTGAACATGTGCATCCTGATATTTGCCTGCTATATGCCGGCCAAGATGTTCAATTTTGTGAATGTGGTGGGTGTGTTAAGAAGCGGGGGCGACACGAAGATGTGCCTGTTCCTGGATACCAGCGGGGTCTGGTTCATCGGTGTGCCCCTGGCGTTCTTAGGCGCCCTTGTGTGGCATCTGCCCATCTATATGGTCTATGGCCTGGTCATGCTGGAGGAAGTCTATAAGGCCGTGCTGGGTTATATCCGTTACAGGCAGAAGAAGTGGCTGAGGAACCTGACCACGCAGGTGCAGCAGGGATAGGCGGACCGGTAAGGCGTGCAGGATTTTTTACTTGCCATATAAAAAAAATCGTGCTAAGATAGAAAAGATGTGTATAAAATACAGCATAAGCTGTATGAAGTATAGAAAAACAGATTAAGCAGAATGAAGGAAAGGGTGTTTTATCGATGTCAGGACATTCAAAGTTTGCCAATATTAAACATAAGAAAGAGCGTAATGACGCGGCAAAGGGCAAGGTTTTCACTGTAATCGGACGTGAGATTGCGGTGGCTGTAAAGGAAGGCGGCGCGGATCCGGCCAACAACAGCAAGCTGCGCGATGTAATTGCCAAGGCAAAAGCCAATAACATGCCGAATGATACCATTGACCGCGGCATTAAGAAAGCAGCAGGCGATGCTGCATCCGTGAACTACGAAATCCTTACATATGAAGGATACGGGCCAAGCGGGGTAGCCATTATCGTCGACACGCTGACGGATAACAAGAACCGCACGGCTGCCAATGTGAGAAGTGCATTTACCAAGGGCGGCGGCAACGTAGGGACCCCTGGAAGCGTGTCCTACATGTTCGACAAGAAGGGCCAGATCATCATTGACAAGGAAGAATGTGAGATGGATCCGGATGAGCTGATGATGATTGCCCTGGATGCAGGCGCAGAGGACTTTGCCGAGGAAGAGGACAGCTACGAGGTCATCACTGCCCCGGAGGATTTCAGCGCTGTGCGTGAGGCCCTGGAGGCCCAGGATATTCCCATGATGGAAGCGGATGTGACCATGATTCCCCAGACCTGGGTGGAGCTGACCGATGAGGAGGATATCAAGAAGTTGAACAAGACCCTGGATTTGCTGGATGAGGATGACGACGTCCAGGCCGTGTACCATAACTGGGATGAGTAATACCTTACCATAGGAACATATATTGAAGAAATGACAGAAGGACCGGTCATGTGGCTGAATCATCAGCCGCATCCGGTCCTTTTTATGTTTTAGTTGGAGACCACCATGGTGCGCAGCCCGTCGGTTGCATTGGGGGCATTGAAAATATACAGGGTGTAGGAATTGTTGGCGCTCATATTGGCGGCGGCAGTTGCCAGATAGGTGGATGGGAATGCGCCGGTCCTGGCAATATAGAGCTGATACCATCCCGGATAAAAGCTGGTATACGGCGTCACTTCCCGGTAGCGTACATTGGTAAAGGCCACGTAGGAATTGTTCTGGTTCCCAATGGACACGTCGAACGGCCCAAGGTTCTGTGACAGGTTGCAGGTGCGCAGGCAGCTGGTGCCGGAAGGCGCGTTGCAGGAAATATCGGAGATTTCCATGATGTCCAGGCCGCTTGCCGTGTTGATGATGGCAATGGTCATGGAGGAGGAGGCCCTTACCTGGACCGGTTTCTGGATGTAGACATATCCGTTGGCGCCGGACACGGTAATGGTCTGCGTGCCTGAGGCTGCCTGCACATAGCTTGTGATGTCCCCGTTTGCAAGCCCGCTTGCCACCATCCAGTTGCCGATGTACACATAGAATGGCTGGTAACCCGTGGACGCATTGAGGATGCGCACCCTGCCAAAGCTGGTGGCGGTGCAGTTGTAGCATGGGAAGGTGATGCCGGGAATGACGGTGACGGAACCGCCTGTGCCGCCTGGGAATACGGGACGGAAAATAGGCGGGAAGTTTGGACGTCCGCTGTCCACAGGACCGCCCTCGCCTGGGTTGGGAAGGGGGATGACAGGGACGCCGGCGCCATTGTCCATGTTGTTCCCGCTGTCCACAGGACCGCCTTCGCCTGGATTGGGAAGAGGGGTAATGGGCATATCCGCCTCACTGACCTCGGCAGCGCTGACCAACGTGTCCGGATACCCATTTGCTCTGTCCATATGATAGGATTGGTTATTCATAACGACCTCACTGATTGATTGATTCAGTATAGTCTATTCAGGTGCAGGGCCAAATGTGAGTGATTTTTCAAAAAAACATCCATGTCACGGAAATACCCGGGATGGTTGAAATGGAACTGCATTTTCCACCCATTTATGCATATAATAAAAAGAACCAGTGTATCAGGAGCGTGGATCGTATGTCATGGGAACCAAAGAAAACAGCTGTGTCTGCACTGGGTCTGCCCCGGGACGTGATCCTGGGCGATGTGCTTGTAAGCTTTGTGGGCCGCGGACAGGTGAATGTGGAAAATTACAGGAGCATCCTTATATATACAGATACCCTGGTAAAACTTCAGGCGAAAAACTGTAAGGTACTCATCCACGGAAACCGTTTGAGAATTGATTATTATACATCTGAGGAGATGAAGATAACCGGTCAGATTGGTTCGCTGGAATTCGAAACATAAGTGGGCGGCTGCCCGTAAGCGTCTGAGGGACGGACGCTAAATGCTCATAGCGAGGAGGGGCCTGTTTGATTGTTTGGCTGTTACATAACTGGAAAGGATATGTAAGACTCCGTCTTCACGGTTATTCGCCGGAACGTTTCCTCAACCTGTGCAATGCCAGGGGGCTGGAAGTCTGGGGGCTTATATGCAACCGGGACGGGGACTATGAATTTTATATGACAGTGGAAGGGTACCGCCGTGTAAAGCCCCTGGTACGCAAAGCCCAGGTAAGGCTGCATATCATCGGGCGTTTTGGTATTCCCTTTTTTATTTACAGATACAGAAAACGCTGGTATTTTGGGGCTGGCCTGGCTGCATTTTTCCTGGTGCTGTACGTGATGTCCCTGTTCATATGGGATATCCAGTTTGACGGCAATTACCGGTATACCTACGACACCCTCATACGTTACCTGGATTCCCAGGACATTGATTATGGGATGCTTAAATCCAGGATTAACTGTGAGGACCTGGAAGCGTCCATCCGCACCAGCTTTCCGGAGATTACCTGGGTGTCGGCCAGGGTATCGGGCACCAGGCTCCTGATCCATATCAAGGAAAATGAAGTGCTGTCCATTGTCCCTGAGAAGGACGAGACACCCTGTGACATTGTGGCTGACCGGGCGGGTACCATCACATCCATGGTGGTGCGCCAGGGGATTGCCCAGGTTTCCGTTGGGGATGAGGTGGAGGAAGGACAGGTACTGGTCAGCGGCCGCGTGCCCATTATCGGTGACAGCGAGGAGGAAATCAATGCCTATCTGGTCCATGCGGACGCGGATGTGGTGGCCAGGACATCCAGGGAGTATGAAAAGACATTTCCCATGCTCCACAGGGAACGGGCAGGGACAGGGCGCAGGCGCAGGGGATGGTATGTGAAGGCGGGCAGATGGTCCTTCACCTGCCTGCTTCCGGTCAGGGGACAGGGGGAATGGGATTATGCCATGGAAGAGCAGCAGCTGAGGCTGTTTTCCAATTTTTACCTGCCTGTCTACATAGGGGATATAAGGGGAAAGGAAATGGTTTCCTATGAAAGCAATTATACAAAGGAGGAATTGGAACACATATCAAAAGCCATAAATTACCAATTTGTCAAAAATTTAGAGGAAAAGGGGGTACAAATTCTTGAAAATAATGATAGAATAGAAACAAGTGTATCTGAATGCAGGCTGAAGGGGGAGTTAGTGACCCAGGAATCCATCGTAAGGACCCAGCCCATGTCAGAACCCATGACGGAACCGGATACACAGCCAACTACAGAGCCAGAGGAGACGAGATAAGCTTAGATGAGTGTGATTGAGACCATGATTGACATCCCCGCTGAACATGAGAAGAATGTCTGCGGGCAGTTTGACACATACCTTAAGAAGATAGAGCGCACCCTGCATGTGACCATGATTGCCAGGGACGGCGAGATTAAGATCATAGGGCCGGAACAGACCATAGGCCAGGCCAGGAGCGTGTTCAACAACCTGATTGAACTGTCCAAAAGGGGCAATACCATTACGGAGCAGAACGTGGACTATGCCCTCTCCCTTTCCTTTACGGAGAAGGACGGCCAGATCCTGGAGATTGACAAGGACATTATCTGCAGGACCATTACCGGCAAGCCGGTAAAGCCCAAGACCCTGGGACAGAAGAATTATGTGGATGCCATCCGCAAGAAGATGATTGTGTTCGGCATCGGACCGGCCGGTACCGGCAAGACCTACCTGGCCATGGCCATGGCCATCCAGGCCTTTAAGAACGGGGAAGTGGGGCGCATCATCCTGACGCGTCCTGCCATAGAGGCAGGGGAGAAGCTGGGATTCCTGCCAGGGGACCTTCAGAGCAAGATTGACCCGTATCTAAGGCCTTTATATGATGCCTTGTATCAGATCATGGGCGCTGAGTCGTACCTGCATAACTCTGAGAAGGGGCTGATTGAGGTGGCGCCCCTGGCGTACATGAGGGGACGTACACTGGACAATGCCTACATCATACTGGATGAGGCCCAGAACACCACGCCTGCCCAGATGAAGATGTTCCTTACAAGGATCGGTTTTGGTTCCAAGGTCATCATTACCGGCGACCAGACCCAGAAGGACCTTCCCTCGGGAGCCGTATCCGGCCTGGACACGGCCCTTAAGGTGCTGAGGAAGATAGACGATATCGGATTCTGTTACCTGACTAGTTCTGACGTGGTGCGTCATCCGCTGGTACAGAAAATCGTACAGGCATATGAATCCTATGAACAGAAGAATACGCCGCCTGTAAAGCGTGAGCGCCGCAGGGAACGGTAGGGTGTGTTTGAAAATTCATTCCCGCCATCTGCCCTAAGGAATCCACCAGAGGTACCCCTTAGGACCAAGCACGCCCCACTTCGCGGTATATTTGGCCCAAATTCACTTAACGTAGCCCGCTACGCCGCGCTCATTTGGGCCAAATCTCCCACAAAGTGGGACGTACAGCTGACAGGAAGCAATTTTCAAACACACCCTAGGCAGGAAAAGCCGGAGAGAGGTTACCCATGACAATATCCATTGAATACGAAGCAGAAAAAAAACTGGACCTGCCCTACGGGGATATCATCCGTGATATCGTCCTGGCGGCCCTGGATTATGAGGAATGCCCTTATGAGGCAGAGGTGAATGTAATCCTTACGGATAATGAGGCCATCCGGGAAATCAACCGGGAGTACCGGGAGATTGACTCACCCACGGACGTGCTGTCATTTCCCATGGTGGATTACGGGACGCCCTCGGATTTTGACCATGTGGAGGAGGCTGTGGAGGATTATTTTAATCCTGAGACCGGGGAACTGATGCTGGGCGATATTGTGGTTTCCGTGGACAAGGTGGAGGAACAGGCGGAAAAGTACGGCCATTCCGAGACACGTGAGCTGGCATTCCTGGTGGCGCACAGCATGCTGCATCTGTTTGGCTACGACCATATGGAGGAAGGGGAGCGGGAACAGATGGAGGACAGGCAGAGGAAGATTCTGGAAACCAGGGGGTATACAAGATGAGGAAATGGTTCAGATGGATGGCAGTGATGACGGCGGCAGCCTGCTTTATGGCCGGATGTGCCAGGGAGGCAGGCGTGGAGGTTACAAGTACGGCTGCGGTGGAGACGCCTGCCGTGACCACTGAGCCTGAAATCATCATACATTCTGAACGTGAAACAGACGGCGTGGAGCCGGATGGGGCGGGGGATTACTATCTCCCGGAGGAACGGGAAGAAAAGGACGGTATGATACGCAGCTACCTGACCGGGAAAATGGTTCCTGTGTCCCAGGGAAACCGGCGGCCGGCAGCCGTCATGATGAGCAACGACAAGGAGGCCCGTCCCCAGTATGGCATCAACCGGGCCGGGGTGGTCTATGAAGCGCCGGTGGAGGGCGGGATGAACCGCTATATGTCGCTGATTGAGGACTATGATGACCTGGAGCGGATTGGTTCCGTGCGCAGCTGCCGGACTTACTATACGTATTTTGCTAGGGAATTTGATGCTGTCTATGTACATTTCGGGCAGAGCACATTTGCCAAACCTTATCTGAACAATGTGGACAATATCAACGGCCTGGAAGGGATAGGGACCACTGCATTCTACCGCACAAAGGATAAGAAGTCCCCCCACAACGCATATACCAGCGGCCAGCGTATCACGGAGTCCATCCAGAAGTTAGGCTATGCTCCTGATTATGATGCCTCCTATAAGGGCCATTACCTCTTTGCCAGGGATGGGAAGGAAGCATCATTGGAAGGCCGTCCCGGGGTCATGGACGCGGGCACGGTAAAGCCAGGGTATGCCATGAATCAGGCGTATTTTGTATACGATTCCTCGGACGGGCTGTATCACCGGTATCAGTACGGCGGTGTGCACCAGGGGGATGAAGGCCCCATCACGGCCAGGAACGTGATATTCCAGTATTGCCAGTCCGGCTTTTATGCCACCACGGATTATCTGAATATTAATGTACATACCTCTGACTGCGGGTATTTTATGACAGGCGGCAAGGCGGTTCCCATCAGCTGGGAAAAGGATGGGGAGTTTGGCGTTACCCGGTATTATGACCAGGAACACAACGAAGTGGTGCTGAACCAGGGACAGACATGGATCTGCATCATTTCCACCAAGGATTTTGCCAAGTCAGAAATAATTGGGAAATGAGGACTCACAATAAAGAGATATGAATGTAAGCACATCTAAGAAAAGAACCAGAAAACAAAAGGCTGCCAACTTCGTCATACAGGGCAGCATCCTGGCAATGGCCGGCATCCTGGTACGCATCATCGGCATGCTGTACCGGATGCCCCTTAACGACATCATAGGAAAACAGGGCAATGGATACTATACATCGGCCTTCAATGTGTATAATATCCTGTTAATATTATCCTCCTACAGCATGCCGGTGGCGGTATCCAAGATGATATCCGCCAGGATTGCCAGGGGGGAGTACAGAAACTGCAGCCGCATCCTGAAGGCGGCTCTTATTTATGCCACCGTGATCGGGGGCGTGGCAGCCGTTGTGCTGTGGTTTGGGGCGGACCTGTTTGCGGAGCTGATTAAGACCCCCTTTAGCCGTTATGCCCTTAAGACCCTGGCCCCCACCATCTGGATCATGGCTTATCTGGGCGTGCTCAGGGGATATTTCCAGGGAACGGGGACCATGGTGCCCACGGCGGTATCCCAGATCCTGGAGCAGATCATCAATGCCATCGTAAGCGTGGTGGCTGCCGGCATCCTGTTTGATGTGGGCGTATCCATCAATGCAGCCCAGGGCGCAAGGGACTATTCCTATGCCCTGGGAGCGGCAGGCGGGACCATCGGTACGGGCGCCGGGGCATTGACCGCCCTGGTTTATTTTATCATCCTGACCCTCTCAAAGGGCGGGGATATGCGGGCACAGGCAAGGAAGGACGTGTCGGGCAGGACGGAGAGCTACCGGCGGCTGGTTAAGATCCTTACCATCACCGTGCTGCCCATTGTAATCAGCAGCGGAATCTATAACTGTTCCAATGTGCTGGACAATTACCTGTTCGGGCAGGGCATGGATAAGCTGGGATATATGGAAGACTCCATCGCCACCTACTGGGGCGCATTAGGGCAGTACCAGCTGCTCTTCAATATCCCCGTGGCAGTGTCCAATGCCTTATCCTCTTCCCTTATCCCCTCCCTTACAAGGGCCGTGGCCAGCAGGAACAGGAAGGAGAAGCTGGAGCGCATCGCAACCGCCATCCGTTTCTCCCTGCTGATTGCCATCCCCGCGGCAGTGGGGATCACGGTGCTGGCAAAGCCGGTCTGCAACCTTTTGTTCATCAGCGAGGACAACAGCCTGTTAATCCGCCTTTCCATGATCGGTTCCCTGGCAGTGGTGTTCTATTCCCTGTCAACCGTCACCAACGCCATCCTCCAGGGCCTGAACCGTCTGGATGTGCCCATACGCCACGCAGTGGCTGCCCTGGTGGTCCATGTGGCGGTGCTGGAAGTGTGCCTTATGGTGCTTAAGATGGGGATTTACAGCGTGGTCATTGCCAATATCGTCTTTGCGCTTGTGATGTGCCTGCTGAACGGACATGCCATTGCGCGGTTCGTCAGATATAAGCAGGAATATAGGAAGACCGTGTTCCTGCCCGCCCTGTGCTCCGTCTTCATGGGCGCTGCGGCATATGGGGTGTACAGGGGGATTTATGCCCTCCTTCCGTCTTCCATGATGCGGGGGAGGCTTGGGATGGCTATGGTGGTCCTGCCTTCCGTGGCAGTGGCCATTGCAGTATATGCCCTGCTGCTGGTCCGGTTCCGGGCAGTGGACGAGGATGAATTAAATGGAATGCCGGGCGGCCGCAGGCTTGTAAGGCTGTTAAGCAGGCTCCATCTTCTGTAGGGACTGGCTGGGACGTGTCTGATAATCCATTCCCGCCGCCGGTGTGTCCGGCCGCTGATTCCGGTCGCTGATTCCGGCATGCCGGGACGGATAACAGGAAAAATTTGTGAAAACATGATTAAAACAGCATAGAAAGCAGATACTAACCTCAGAGCGTGTTCCAGAGCATGTCTGAGAAATGCTCCAGCATGTTAGGAGGTTAGCCTGATGAAAAAAGTATTATACTGTGTCCTGCTGTTTATTGCCACATCGATTGTATGCCTTATCGTGGGTTATGGGGTTACCAGATATAATGTGAGACAGGAGCAGGCGGTTCCCAATACGGTGATTGAGACTGAGACTGTCAATGATATGGATGACAAGGCAGCCATGAACCAGGAACAGATAAAGCCCATCCTGGAGAGCCAGTCACCGGCAGAGGAGTACTACCTGGTGGCTGAGTCCGGTTTCCTGCTGGTATTCTGCAGTGACAGAAGTACAATCTGCCTTTACACCCATATTCCAGTGACGGATTTTCCGGAGAAGGAGAGGTCCAGGCTCATGGAGGGAATCTGGTTCCCTTCCATGATGGATGTGTATCACTACCTGGAGTCGTTCACCAGCTGAGCGGGGATGGGTTTCTGCTTTGATGCAGGAATCCACCCCGTCTTTTATGTTACATGGATACATAAGGCACTGACCGGGAATCCGGATAAAATCCCCGGCTTTCCATCCATTCCTTTTCCGATGGATTATTTAGTAGTTGAAATATGACAGAAAAGCGGATAAAATGAGTTGTAAACTTTTATTGGACAGTAAGGAGCCTGACATAGATATGGAAAAAAGGGTTGTGATTATAGGCGGCGGCGCATCCGGGCTGGTGGCGGCCATTGAGGCGGCCAGACGGGGCGCCCGTGTGACGGTTGTGGAACATATGGACCGGGTGGGGAAGAAGATACTCTCCACGGGCAATGGAAGATGTAACATGACAAACCTTTACATGGAGCCGGAATGCTACCGCAGCGGCGACGGGAGCTTTCCCATGAAGGTCATAAGCGGTTTTTCAGTGGAGGATACCCTGTGCTTTTTCAGGGGGCTGGGGATTGAAACCAGGGACAGGAACGGATATATCTATCCCAATTCCGACCAGGCATCCGCTGTGCTGGATGTCCTGCGCCAGGAATTGGGGCACCTTGGCGTACAGGTGCTTCTCTCCTGTGAGGCGGACCGGATAGAGCAGCTTCATGACGGCACATATAGGATTTCGTCCAGCCAGGGGATGCTGGAGGCGGATGCCCTGATCCTGGCTGCTGGGTCTAAGGCCGCGCCCTCCACCGGCTCTGACGGCAGCGGGTATGAACTGGCCAAACGCCTGGGACACCGTGTGATAAAGCCGCTTCCGGCCTTGGTGCAGCTCAGATGCCAGGGGAACATGTATAAGCAGATGGCAGGTATCCGCACCGAAGCAAGGGTGGGCCTGTACATGGAAAGTCCCCGATTCGGTAAATCGGGGAAAGGTGCGGAAAATCCCCAATTAAGTAAATCGGGGAAAGGTGCAGGCAGGATCCTTCTGGCAGAGGATAAAGGAGAGCTGCAGCTGACGGATTACGGTCTGTCAGGGATTCCCGTGTTCCAGGTCAGCCGTTTTGCGGCCAGGGCATTGGATGAGGGCAGGAGGGTGGTTGTGAAGGTGGATTTCATGCCGTCCTGGAAGGAAGAGGAGGCATTGGGCCTTTTGAGGAAACGCGCGGCCCGCATGGATTATAAGACAGTGGAGGAAATGTTCACCGGTCTTCTGAATAAGAAACTGGCCCTGGTCCTGATTCGGCTGGCAGGGGTGGACCCTTCCATGAAATCGGGGGAATTATCCGCCAGGCAGGCAGGCCGCCTTCTGGAACAGATTAAATCCTATGAGGCCATTGTCATGTCCGTGAACCCCTTTGCCAATGCGCAGGTCTGCTGCGGAGGCGTGGATGTGCATGAGGTGGACGGGACAACCATGGAATCCAAGGTCAAAAAGGGCCTGTACCTGGCAGGGGAACTGCTGGACGTGGACGGTATCTGCGGCGGCTATAACCTGCAGTTTGCATGGTCCAGCGGGGCCATAGCTGGGAGAAGTGCCGCAGGGGAAAGAAAAAACATGGCAGGGAAGAAGCCTGCGGGAAGGAGCCGCTGATGATCCGCATAAACCAGATTAAGCTTCCGCTGGGACATGACAGGCAGGACATGCTTGCAAAGGTTTCCTCGGTCCTGGGGGTGCCGGCAGGGGAAATCCATACATTGGACATCATGAAGCAGTCCGTGGACGCAAGGAAGAAGCCGGATATTTCCTACAGCTATTCGGTGGATGTGACGGTGAGGGGCATTGCCGGGAAAAAGGAAGAAAAGCTGGTGAACCGGCTGAGGAACCGGAATGTGCTGGTACAGGACGGCGGGGGATACTGCCTGCCCAGGCCGGGTACAGCAGGCCTTTCCCATCCGCCCGTCATCATCGGTACAGGTCCCGCAGGGCTGTTCTGCGGGCTTTTGCTGGCAAGGCAGGGCTACCGCCCAATCCTCCTGGAACGGGGCGAGGACGTGGATACCAGGACAAAGCGGGTGGCTGGGTTCTGGGAAACCGGAAAGCTGTGCCCTGATTCCAATGTGCAGTTCGGGGAAGGCGGGGCAGGGACATTTTCAGATGGAAAGCTGAATACCCTGGTAAAGGATGCGTCGGGAAGGAACAGGGAAGTGCTCCGGCTTCTTGTGGAGTTTGGGGCCGACCCATCCATCCTATATGTGAATAAGCCGCACATCGGCACGGATGTGCTGAGCCGGATCGTAAAGGCCATGGGCAGGGAGATAGCGGACCTGGGAGGACAGGTGCGGTTCTCAAGCCAGGTCACTGATTTCATCGTGGAACAGGGACGCCTTAAGGCGGTGATGGTCAATGGAAGCGAACGGATTGACACGGAGGCCCTGGTGCCTGCAATCGGGCACAGCGCCAGGGATACCTTTGAGGTCCTTCTGGACCGGGGGATTCCCATGGAGGCCAAGGCGTTTGCAGTGGGGCTGCGGGTACAGCACCCGCAGAAGCTCATCAACCAGAGCCAGTACGGCATGGAAGAGTGCAGGGAGCTGGGGCCTGCAAGTTATAAGGTGACAAGGCAGACCGCAGAAGGCAGGGGCGTGTATTCCTTCTGCATGTGTCCGGGCGGATATGTGGTCAATGCATCCTCGGAACCGGGACGTCTTGCAGTTAACGGCATGAGCTACCATGACAGGGCCGGGGACAATGCCAACAGCGCCCTTATCGTAACGGTCACCCCGGAGGATTTCCCCGTGGCGGAGGCTGGAAGGGAGGCCCTTGCAGGGGTTGCGTTCCAGCGGAAACTGGAGGAGGACGCCTTTTGCCTGGGAGGCGGGATGATTCCTGTCCAGCTCTACGGGGATTTTAAGGAAAACAGGATATCCGCTTCGTTTGGGGAAGTGAAGCCAGCCTTTAAGGGGCAGTACTGTTTTGCTAATTTAAGGGAAATGCTCCCGGAATCCATTGCCAAGGCCCTGTTGGAGGGAATGGAGGGCTTCGGGCATATGATAAAAGGTTTTGACCGCCCGGACGCCATATTTGCGGGAATTGAGAGCAGGACCTCGTCCCCGGTGCGCATTCCCAGGGATGGAAACCTGGAAAGCGGAGTCAGGGGAATCTTTCCCTGCGGCGAGGGCGCGGGTTATGCGGGAGGCATTACCTCGGCGGCCATGGACGGTATCCGGATTGCGGAGGAAATCATCCGTAGGTACAGGCCGTTTACAGATTCTTAACAATGTGTGAAGACCGCGATAAAATCAATGGTGGAAAGGAATAGAAATTGACGTGACCTGTAAATTGGTGTAAGATAAACAGGAATCAATATAAGAATCATAAGGAGCATACCATGGAAATCCAGGAACGCCAAAGCCTTAAGGAAAAGCAGAGGATTGTGATTAAGATCGGTTCCTCCTCCCTGACCCATCCGCAGACAGGGGAGATGAACCTTATGAAGATAGAGAAGCTGATACGGGTCATCAGTGACCTGCGTGGGGAGGGACGGGACGTGGTCCTGGTGTCCTCAGGAGCCATCGCGGCAGGGCGCCAGGCCCTGGGACACCACAGGCGTCCGGATACCCTGGCTGAGAAGCAGGCATTTGCAGCCGTGGGCCAGGCCCGCCTCATGATGGTCTACCAGAAGCTGTTTGCGGAGTATAACCAGACAGCGGCCCAGATCCTTCTCACAAAAGATACCATGATCAATGATTCATCCAGGTACAATGCCCAGAACACCTTTGATGAGCTTTTGAATCTGGGAGCCATTCCCATTGTCAATGAAAATGATACCGTGTCCACCTCGGAGATTCCCTATGTGGACAGCTTTGGGGATAATGACAGACTGTCAGCCATCGTGGCGGCGCTGATTGGGGCAGACCTTTTAATCCTGCTTTCCGATATCGACGGCCTGTATTCCGATGATCCCAGAAGTAATCCTGAGGCGCGGTTTGTAAGCCTGGTGCCGGAGATTACCCCGGAATTCCTGAACATGGGCAAGTCCACCTCCAGCAGCGATGTGGGCACGGGCGGCATGTCGGCCAAGCTGGCGGCGGCCAGGATTGCCACGGACAGCGGGGCGGACATGGTGATTGCCAACGGCGACCAGGTGGAGGTCATCCTGGATATCATGGCGGGTCAGGAAAAGGGCACCTTGTTCTTAGCCCATCCCAACCTGGATTTTGATTTGATGCATTATCTGAACAATGAATATTAAAAGAGGTGATTGATATGGACGCATCCAGAATTGACCGCATCAACGAATTGTACCATAAGTCCCAGTCCGTGGGGCTTACGGATGAGGAAAAGGAAGAGCAGGCAAGGCTGCGGCGGGAATACATTGCCGCCATACGCGGGAGCCTGAGAAGCAACCTGAATAATATTTCCATACAGGAACAGGATGGTTCCGTCACGGATCTGGGTAAGAAGTACGGCGGGATTAAGGAAGTTTAGAGGGTTTTCCGCCATGTGCAGAAGGGAGAGGAGAGCAGGATGACATTAACTGAGATGGGCAGACGTGCCAAGGATGTATCAAGGGTACTTAACACCCTGGGTTCCAGGGAGAAGAATATGGGTCTTGAGGAAGCTGCCAGGGCTCTTTTGGACAGCGAGGAGGAAATCCTCGCAGGCAACAGGGAAGATTATGAACGGGCCGAGGCAGGCGGCATGGGCCAGGGGCTTTTGGACCGTCTGAAACTGACGCCTGCAAGAATCCAGTCCATGGCCGACGGCCTGCTTAAGGTGGCTGCCCTGGATGACCCGGTGGGCGAGGTCCTTTCCATGAAGCTGCGCCCCAACGGGCTGCAGATCGGGCAGAAGCGGGTGCCCATAGGAGTGATTGGAATGATATACGAAGCGCGCCCCAATGTGACCGCAGATGCCTTCGGCCTTTGTTTCAAGTCGGGCAACGCAGTCATATTAAAGGGCGGAAGCGACGCCCTCCAGTCCAATAAGGCCATCGCACAGGCCCTGAGGACCGGGCTTTCAAGGGCAGGGCTTCCGGAGGATTCCCTGCAGCTTATAGAGGATACCAGCCGGGAGACCACCAGGGAACTGATGCGCCTGAACCGTTATATTGACGTATTGATCCCCAGGGGCGGGGCAGGGCTTATAAAGACAGTGGTGGAGAACAGCACCATTCCTGTGATTGAGACAGGAACCGGCAACTGCCATGTGTATGTGGATGCATCTGCCGACCTTATGATGGCCCTGGATATTGTCTTTAATTCCAAGACACAGAGGATTGGCGTGTGCAATGCATGCGAGTCCCTTCTGGTGCACAGGAAGATTGCAGAGGAATTCCTTCCCATGTTAAAGAAACGCCTGGATGAAAAAAATGTGGAAATCCGGGCCGATGAGGACGCATGCGGTATTGTTCCGGAATTTGTCCCTGCCACGGAGGAGGACTGGGGAAAGGAATACCTGGATTATATCCTGTCCCTTAAAATCGTGGATTCCGTGGATGAGGCAATTTCCCATATCAATACTTATAATACAGGCCATTCGGAGTCCATCGTGACATCGGATTATTTCAATGCGCAGAAATTCCTGAACGAGGTGGACGCTGCGGCTGTGTATGTCAATGCCTCCACCCGTTTTACGGACGGCGACGAGTTTGGGTTTGGCGCTGAAATCGGCATCAGCACCCAGAAGCTCCACGCCAGGGGCCCCATGGGCTTAAAGGAACTGACCACCACCAAATACATTATTTACGGGGACGGCCAGATCCGGTAAAACCATAGAAAAGAGGTAACAACATGTCCATAGAGGAAATGGAAGAGACAGAAGACCAAAAGGAACGGGGAAGGAGCCGCAGGCAGAAGGAGGAGGAACCCTTCAGCTGGAAAAAGGAAATCATCAGCTGGATCCAGATCATCATAGCAGCCGTGGTGATTGCCCTGGTCCTTAACAACTTCATCATTGCCAACAGCCGTGTGCCAACCGGCTCCATGGAGAACACGATCATGTCCAAAAGCAGGGTGATCGGCTCCAGGCTGTCCTATATAAACAGTGACCCTGAGCGTGGGGACGTGATTATTTTCAAGTTCCCGGACAACAGGGAGCTTTATTATGTGAAAAGGGTAATCGGGCTTCCGGGCGAGACCGTGAACATCATTGACGGAAAGGTCTATATCAATGATTCCGACACTCCCCTGGATGAACCTTATCTGCCAGAACCCATGGAAGGCTCCTACGGTCCCTACACGGTGCCGGAGGGCTGCTATTTCATGATGGGCGACAACCGGAACAATTCACTGGACGCCAGGTTCTGGAAGAACCAGTTCGTACCAAAGAAGGATATCATGGCAAAAGTACTGTTCTGCTATTATCCAAGAATCGGGAAAGTGGAGTAGATGACAGGATGAACATAATCATATCACCTGCCAAGAAGATGAATGTCAGGGAAGATGAGCTGGATCCGGCCAATCTTCCCTGTTTCCTTTCAAAGGCAGAAACATTAAAAGAATACATAAGAAGCCTGAGCCTGGAACAGGCAAGGACCCTCTGGGCGTGCAATGAAGCGATTGCCGGGCTTAACTATGAGCGTTTTCAGACCATGGACCTGACCGGACGGCTGTCACCGGCCCTTCTGTCCTATGAGGGAATCCAGTACCAGTACATGGCGCCGGGGGTGTTTGAGACAAGGCACTGGGACTATGTACAGAAGCATTTAAGGATATTGTCGGGATTTTACGGGATTTTGCGGCCGCTGGACGGAATCGTGCCGTACCGCCTGGAAATGCAGGCAAAGGTAAAGCTGCCGCCGGAACGCGCAGGGCAGGAGGAAATCACAAGCCTGTATGGATACTGGGGGGATCTTCTGTACCGGGAACTGGTAAGGGAGGACAAAGTGGTGGTCAACCTTGCTTCGAAGGAATACAGCAAGGCCATAGAACCTTTCCTGACGCCGGACATCACATACCTGACCTGTGTGTTCGGTGTGCTGGAGACGGATAAGGAGGGCCGGCCCAAAGTAAAGGTAAAGGCCACGGAGGCTAAAATGGCCCGTGGCGAGATGGTGCGCTTCATGGCGGAACACCAGGTGGAAAGCCCGGAGGAGCTGAAAGGCTTTGACGGGCTGGGGTATTGCTATCACGGGGAACTGTCCGGTGAAACGGAGTATGTGTTCCTGAAAGGGAAACTTTGAAAATGAATGGGCCGGATAAGGCGCGGACGGGAAATGTCTGCATCTTATCCGGTTTTTTACATGAAACAATGCTACTGCTGTCCAAGAATCTGCCTGATATCCTCCTCGGGCGTTGAAACCGGATGGATGTCAAACTGTTCCACCAGGTAGTTTAACACGCCCGGGGATACAAAGGCCGGCAGCGTAGGCCCGAGATAGATGTTCCGGATTCCCAGGTGCAGGAGGCTTAAGAGGATACACACAGCCTTCTGCTCATACCAGGAGAGCACCAGGGTCAGGGGGAGGTCATTGACACTGCAGTCAAAGGCCTTGGCCAATGCCACAGCCACCTTTACGGCGCCGTAAGCGTCATTGCACTGTCCCATGTCCAAAAGCCTTGGCAGTCCTGCCACGGTTCCCAGGTCCAGGTCGTTGAAGCGGTATTTGCCGCAGGCCAGGGTCAGGATGATGGAATCCTTTGGCGCCTGTTTTACGAATTCAGTGTAGTAGTTCCTGCCCGGACGGGCGCCGTCACATCCTCCTACAAGGAAGAACCGGCTGATATCCCCGTTTTTAACGCCCTCAATCACGGTCCCGGCAGCGGCAAGGATGGCTTCGTGGCCAAAGCCCGTGGTAAGGCTGGTCCCGCCGTTGATGCCGGTCATGGCCATATCCCTGTCATAGCCGCCTAATTCCAGGGCCTTTTCAATGACAGGGGTGAAGTCCTTCCCATCCCCGATATGGACCATCCCGGGGTAGGCCACGACCGAGGTGGTGAAGACGCGGTCCTGGTAGGACGGTTTTACCGGCATCAGGCAGTTGGTGGTAAAGAGCACAGGGGCCGGGATATGGTCAAATTCCTTTTGCTGGTTCTGCCATGCGGTCCCAAAGTTCCCTTTCAGATGGGGATACTTCCTGAGGTTCGGATATGCATGGGCGGGAAGCATTTCCCCGTGGGTGTATATGTTGATCCCGGTTCCCTGGGTCTGCTTTAAGAGCTGTTCCAGGTCATGGAGGTCGTGGCCGGAGATGACAATGAACGGTCCCTTTTCAATGGTCATGGAAACCCGGGCCGGAGCCGGGATGCCATAAGTCTCCCTGTTGGCCCTGTCAAGCAGCTCCATGCACTCCAGGTTCACCTTGCCGGACTCCATCACAAGAGGAAGCAGGTCTTCCATGGCATAGCCGTCATAGCCCACTGCAAAAAGCCCTTTGTAGAAAAAGGAAGTGACGGACGGATCCTCATAGCCAAGGACGCGGGCGTGGAAGGCATAGGCGGCCATGCCCCTCATGCCAAAGAGGAGAAGGGATTTAAGGGAACGGATATCCTCGTTTTCCGTCCACAGGGAATCCAGGTCATAGCCGTCATTTTTTGCACACTGGGAAGTGCATCCATGGCAGAGCGGTGAAAGGCTGTTTTTCACCTCCCGGACTTGTTGTGTCAGCTGTCTCAGGGAAGCATCATCAAAGTTTACATTGGTCAGGGTTGCAAAAAGCCCTTCCAGGATCAGCTGGTCCGCTTCTTTGGGCGGGGTGGTGTTATCAGCCGCCCTGGCAAGACCGATTAAGGCTCCGGTCAGTTCATCCTGCAGTTTTGCGGTGTTTGCGGTTTTTCCGCAGACACCGGCCTTTCCTGTACATCCGCTGCATCCGGCGGTCTGTTCGCATTGAAAACAAAACATTTCATGGCTCATATATGGTTTCCTCCTTGTTATGGGTGATGATCCGGATATGTCCGGCTTGACTGTTATGGGTGGAGTATACTATAATCTTGACAACATGTATGTTGTTCTGACAACGGAAAGGAGAAAATATGAATATACGTATTTTATCGGGTACCCCGCTGTTCCAGGGAATCAAGGAGCAGGAGATAGAGGCCATGCTGCAGTGCCTCTCTGCGGAGGAAAAGGAGTTTGAAAAGGATGCCTATATATACAGGACAGGGGATATCACGGGCCGTCTGGGAATCGTGATGGAAGGTTCCGTCAATATCATAAAGGATGATGTGTGGGGGAACCGGAAAATCATTGAGAATATCGGGCAGGGCCAGATTTTTGCGGAGACGTACGCGTGCCTTAAGGGGGAGGCCATGATGGTGGACGTGCAGGCTTTAGGACCCGCCAGGGTGCTGTTCGTGGACGTTAAGCGCATCCTGACCACATGTCCTTCTGCCTGTGATTTCCATGCCAGGCTGATACGCAGCCTGATGTATGTGCTGGCCCATAAGAACCTGGTCCTCACAAAGAAGATGGATGTGATCACACCCAAGTCCCTCAGGGAGCGGGTCCTGGTATACCTGTCCCAGGAATCGGTGAAGCAGGGGAACCGGACGGTCACGGTTCCCTTTAACAGGCAGCAGATGGCGGATTATCTTTCCGTGGACAGAAGCGCGCTGTCCGGGGAGCTTTCTAGAATGCAGAAGGAAGGCGTGATTGCCTATGAGAAGAACCGCTTTCAGATTTTGTGACGGTTCTGTAATTAGCTTGTCATCAGCCTGTCATCAGGCATTGGCAGTAATTACCACTTGAAAACGAACATATGTTCCTGTATAGTGAAAACAGGAGGTGAGGGTAATGGCTGCTTTGAACATACCCATACAGCTGGTTGGGGCGTGCAGCACGCTGGGCGACATGACGCCGTTGTGGTTCCGGTATGAGAATGAAGAGCACGCCGTTGTTACGGTTAAAGTGGAGGAAGTTGTTTCGTCAAAGGAAGAAAGATACTGCGGGATGGATTATATCAGCTTTGTGTGCTGGGCTGCGGCAGAAGGGCAGAGGCGGCTCATTGAACTGCGCTACCGGGTGTCCACCCACAAGTGGTCATTGTTCCGGACCTTATCATAGGAGGGCGGACAGGAAGGGAAGATGGAAGAGTTGTGGTATCACGTGGATGTCAACAGCGCGTTCCTCAGCTGGAGCGCTGCCCATGAGATCTGGATCAAAGGCGGGGACCTGGACCTGCGCACCGTGCCGTCCGTGATAGGCGGAAGTGAGAAGGACCGCCACGGCATTGTGCTGGCCAAGTCAGGGCCGGCGGCGCGGTTTGGCATCAGGACAGGGGAGACACTGGTGGAGGCCAGGAACCGGTGTCCGGGGCTTATCATAGCGCCGCCTGATTATGACCTGTATGTACAATGTTCCAAGGCCCTCATGGAATTGCTGGGCCGGTATTCCCACCATATCCACCAGTACAGCATCGATGAAGCCTTCTGCGCCATGGACGGCACGAAGAACCTGTGGGGGAATCCGGTGGCCTTTGCACAGCAGATAGGGGCGGAAATCCGCAGTACCCTTGGATTTACGGTTAATATCGGGGTCTCGGATAACAAACTGCTGGCCAAGATGGCATCGGGATTCCAGAAGCCCGACAAGGTCCACACCCTGTTTAAGGGCGAAATCCCAAAGAAAATGTGGCCCCTGCCGGTGGAGGACCTGTTCTGGGTGGGGCGCGCCGCCAGCCGGAAGCTGAGAACCCTTGGAATCCGCACCATCGGGGATTTGGCGGCAGCGGACCGTGGACTGATGAAACAGCATTTGAAAAAACACGGGGAATTTATCTGGGACTACGCCAACGGCAGGGATACCTCCCCCTTTTTGCAGGAACTGCCGGAGAATAAGGGATATGGGAATTCCATGACGGTTCCCATGGATGTGACGGATGCAGATACAGCCCGCCAGGTCATCCTTTCCCTTACGGAGACAGTGTGCGCCAGGCTGCGGGCGGATGGGATGAAGGCGGGCTGTGTGGGCATATCCATTACGGACCGGGATTTCAGGCATGCCTCGCGCCAGAGGACCCTGGTCTCGGCCACCCATACCACCCTTGAGATGTACCGGGCGGCCTGTCTCATATTTGAAGACCTGTGGGACCTGGCCCCCATCCGCCAGATGGGGGTCCACACCAGCCGGGTTACCCATGATACGGCCTATCAGTACAATCTGTTCGATATGGACCGTTATGAGAAATACGCCAGGCTGGACGAGGCCATTGACGGGATACGCAGCCGGTACGGCGAGGATTCTGTCATGCGGGCCGTATTTCTTGGCGGGAACCTGCCCCATATGGGCGGCGGGATTGACAAGGCCAAACGGACCGGGATGACCAAGCCCCTGCCTTACTGTCCTTGGGAATAAACCCCATGTCCAACCCGTCCCCGTCCCTTATTCTTCAATGTCTCCGTTTTTCCAGCGCTGGCGGTATTCCCTGGGCGTCATTCCCGTTTTTTTCTTAAAGACCTTGGTAAAATAATTGGCATCGGAAAACCCGGTTTCCTGTGCTATGTCTGAAATGGATCCGGAGGTGGTGCGGATCAGGAAGCAGGCTGCGGATACACGGCGCTCCTGGATATAATCCGTGATATTCCGTCCGGTGACATTTTTGTATGTGGTGCTTAAGTAGGCGGAACTCATAAACACATGCTGGGCAATGTCTTTCAGGGGAAGGGGGCCGGAGATATTCTGGTTGATATAGTTTTCCACCTTTTTTATGACTTCATGGTACTCCAGGGAAAAGACCTTTTCATCAAGGAGACGGCTGTTGATCATCCCGGCGATTAGCTTTATCCCTTCCACTGCCTCTGTACCGATCATTGGCTGGGAGTGGTATTTTTTATATAATGCATCCGGCTCTGTTTCGCATAGCAGGGCCAGCTTCCTGGCATATTCCTTGTCCAGTCCGGCATCCCTGGTGCGGAACTGCCCGATGATCAGGAAACCGATATAGATATTATCGATATATACAGGATATGCAACCTCAATCAGGCCGGCATGGCAATGATAGGCATAGGCGTGCTTCTGCCGGGCGCACTGCTGGTCCGCCTGCTGGTCACAATGTGCACAGAAGGCGTTGGTCACAGGACAGCGCTCCATGGCATAGCAGAAGGGGAGGTTCCGCTTCGACGCCCCAAACCACTGCTTGGATTCCGTTGCATAAAAAAGCACTGGAGTTTTTAAAAGTTTTGATATGGGATTTAAAATGGAAACCATTTTTGCCGTATTGATATGGACCCTGTATGTCTGCACGAAAACCACCCCTCCCTGAATGCCGTTATCAGTTCTATTATTGTATCACGGTTAAAAGGGAAAAAGTAGTAAAATTTTACGTTTCTAATAAATGGTAAAATTAATCTCAGGATATTAGAAACCTGTTAAGGATGATACTTTTTCCGTATTTGTAATAGTAATTTATTTTTAGGATTTTACACGCCCATTGATATGGGGAGACAGAATACATGATTTTATTTCCATCATAGGACGGAAACAGGCCCTCCTGACAGAAAAATATTACTATTTTTACGCCATTGCCCCCAGTCCGGATCCGCGATTTGCAGGCGCCCTTTTATCTTGCTATAATACCCTTGTACACTGAGGGTAAGTGTGTATAATTATACCAATTCACAACAAAGGAGAATGGGAGATTATGTTAAAAAAATCAATGGCAGCCCTTTTGACGGCAGCGATGGTAATGTCCGCGCTGACCGGGTGCTCCGGTTCCAAAGACAGCGCGGATCCGGGAAAAGAACCTCAGGCATCCCAGGAAGCATCAAAAGATGCAGGGGATGGATCGGATGAAGTAGTGTTAACCATGTGGTATTGGAAGAACAGCATACGGGAGGACCTGATTGCACAGGTATCGGAACAGTTCCCGGGAGTCACCATCCGGGCAGAGCTGTTTTCCGCCGACGATATAGAAGAGAAGATCAACACCACCATTGCAAGCGGCGGGGAACTGCCGGACCTGCTTCCCATGGATGACTGGATTGCCAACCTTCTCCAGTATCCGGATATGTTTGTGGACCTCTATGAGGCTCCCTGCAATGCAAAGGAGATAGAAGACCAGTATGTGGAGTGGAAGTGGAAACGTGGGGAGACCGTTGACGGCAGGCTGATTGCCCTTCCCATGGACATCGGACCCACCTGCATGTTCTATAACGCCAGCCTGTTTGAGGCGGCGGGGCTTCCCACGGAGCCGGCGGATGTGGCGGCAGCCATGTCCACCTGGGAGGATGCATATGCGGCGGCCAGGAAGCTGCAGGAAGCAACCCCGGATGTAAAGATGTTTGATTTCATGGGCCACCTGTTTGTGGCGGCATTGGGACAGCAGCCCCAGCACATGATTGATGAAGAGGGTAACTTCATTGCGGACCAGGATCATATCAGGCAGGCATTCATGACCGCAGTGGAAGGAAAGCCCTATGTGTACGGCGGTGACACCGAATGGTCCTCGGAGTGGGCTGCATCGCTGAACAACGGGGACGTGGCTGCCTTTGTGGGCGCTGTGTGGATGAAGCCGGAGCTTCAGGACGCTGCGCCGGATACGGCCGGACAGTGGAGGGTGACCACTGCACCGGGCGGGGCCGGCAATGTGGGCGGTTCTTCCATCGGCATCACTAAGAACTGTAAAAATGTAGAGACGGCATACAAGGTGCTGACCTGGATGACCAACACGGAAAACCAGGTGAAATCCCTGGAACAGCTGGGCCTGTTCCCGTCCCTGATTTCCGCCCTGGATGACCCTGCGCTGATGTACGAGGAGGAATTTTTCGGCAATCAGGTTGCCAATGAGTATTTTGTGAAGGCTGCAAAGGAAATCAAGGATTATTACTATCCTCCCAACTACAGTTCCTACCAGTCTGCGTTTGAGCAGCAGCTCCTGCTGGTCCAGGACCAGGATAAGGATCCTGAGGAGGCATTGGCGGATGCGGTAAAAGAGGCAAAACAGATTTACGATTTGGAATACATGAAATAAACTTGATGGTATGGGCCGCTGCCAAGGTGGCCCATCATTTGATTCTGACCTGGATGATTGTATGATTTTTATGAAAGGGCAGGCCGTGGAGGGAAACAGTCAATGAAGCAAAGGATGAAACCACAGGAAAAAAATGGGAAAAGGCTCCGGGGATTACTCCATGACATATATAAGAACAGGATGATATACCTGCTGATCAGCCCGTTCTTTTTCATATACGGGATATTCTGGATATTTCCCATTTTCTATTCTTTTTTTCTCTCATTCCATAAATGGGGAGGCGTGGGGGAGAAGAAGTTTGTAGGACTTTTTTATTTCCAGCATCTCTTACAGGACAGCACGTTCCTGCTGTCAATCAAGAACACGCTAATCATATGGGTGCTGTCGACCATTCCCATGGTCATTATCGCAGTCATACTGGCATTCCTGCTGAATGGCGCATTTTTAAAGGGAAAGAACTTTTTCCGCACCGTGTACTATCTGCCAAATATCACCTCGACCGTGGCCATTGCCATTGTGTTTGCCAATATATTCGGCAACAAATATGGGATACTCAACTTCCTGATCAGCCGTCTGGGGTTTGACCCGGTTCAGTGGATGTCCCTTACCTGGGGCGTGCATGTGGCCATTGCGGCCATTGTCATATGGAGGTGGACCGGTTATAACGCCATCATCCTGTTAGCCGGGCTGCAGAAGATATCCAGCTCGCTTTATGAGGCGGCCAGCCTGGACGGGGCATCCACGTTCCAGATATTCCGTTACATCACGGTGCCCCTGCTGAATCCGGTCATCCAGTTTGTGGTAATCACCTCCACCATCGGAGGATGGCAGCTGTTTGCGGAAGCCCAGATGCTGGTGGGGACAGCAGGCGGGATTGGCAAGAGCGGCATGACGGTGGTGCTGTATCTTTATAACCAGGCCTTCGGCAACCGGCAGTTCGGCTACGGTTCAGCCATCTCCTGGGCGCTGGTGGTGATCATCGGCTTCTGTTCCCTGGTTAACTGGCTTCTTACCAAACGGGAGGTGGACTGATATGACGGTGAATAAAGCGGTATCCAAAATCCTTTTGTACGGATTCATTATCCTGGGGGCGCTTATATCCCTGTTCCCCTTTTACTGGCTGGCTGTCATGGCCACCAACAGTTCAGCGGCATTCATGCGGTTCCCGCCGGTCATGGTGTTCGGCGGACAGTTCATGACCAACATGACCAATCTTTTGAACTCCATCCAGTTTGGAAGGGCTATGTTCAACACCTTTGTGGTGGCTGTATGCAAGACAGTGGGCGGTGTGTTTTTCTGTTCCCTGGCATCCTTTTACTTTGCAAAGTTTAAATTCCCCGGCAGGAGGTTTTTATTTGCACTGTGCCTGGTGACCATGATGATCCCGCCCCAGCTCAACCTGATACCACAGCTGATTATCATGAATAAGTTTGGCTGGCTCTCCACCTTCAAGGCGCTGATCCTTCCCGGACTGATTCCGGCCTTTGGCATCTACTGGATGAACCAGTATTGTATTGGGTCCATACACGACGACCTGATCCATTCTGCCAGGATTGACGGCTGCGGCACCTTCGGCCTGTTCCTCCATGTGGGACTGCCCATCATGGTTCCGGGCTGCGCCTTCTTATGTATTTATATATTCATGGACAGCTGGAATGATTATCTGTGGCCGTTGATCGTGACCAACGATTCCAGTAGGAATACCCTTCAGGTGGCCCTGGCCCAGCTCCAGGGGGCATACAACAGTACGGATTACGGCATGGTCATGTGCGGCGTCCTTCTGGCTACCTTGCCGCTGTTCATTATATTCCTGCTGTTCAGCCGCCAGTTCACGGCAGATATCACGGCAGGCGCAATCAAATCATAAAATGGGAAAGATGAGGGAAAGATGGAATGCAGAAATACTGCAATTTAAACCTGGGATGGAGATTTAAAGAGGGATTTAAGGAAGAATACATAACAGGCGGCAATGATGAGGAGGGCAGGCTGGTTAATGTGCCCCATACGGTGAAGGAGATTCCCTATGACTGCTTTGACCAGACCATGACCTGCATGGTATCCACCTATATACGCAGCTTCCGGCTCCCGGACATGGAAGGGAAACGTGCGCTGGTTTCATTTGAAGGGGTTTCCGCCTGCTATGATTTATATATAAATGGCCATAAGGCAGGCAGCCACAAAGGGGCTTACTCCATGGCACTGTTTGATATTACGGAGTATGTCACCGCGGGGGGGAACCGGATGGTCCTTTGCGTGGACTCCCATGAGAGAAGCGATATACCGCCCAACGGTTCAACCGTGGACTTCCTGATTTATGGAGGGATATACAGGGATGTGACCCTGTATATCCAGGAAGGGACATATGTGAAGCAGGCCCTGTTCCGCTACAGCCTGGACCATGAAACTGCGGTCATGGAGCCGGAACTCCTGATAGGAAGCCATGGGCCAAAACGGGAACTGTGGGCAGTGACATCCCTGCAGAAGGATGGGGCCCCTGTCTGGGAAAACAGGCAGAAGATACAGGTTTCACCGGGCACCGGAAGCATTTCCCTGGAACCCGGGCATGTGGGACAGGTAGCGCTGTGGCAGCCGGAGGATCCCCAGCTGTACCAGGCCAGCGTTGAACTGCAGGATGAAGATGGCCGGTGCGTGGATCGGTATCAGACCAGGATTGGGTTCAGGACAATACGGGTGGAGCCGGACGGATTCTATCTGAATGGGAAACGGACAAAACTGATCGGGCTGAACCGCCACCAGTCTTATCCGTATGTGGGATATGCCATGGGAAGGCGGGCACAGGAAAAGGATGCCCTGCTGCTGAAGGAATTCATGGGGCTTAACATGGTGCGCTGCTCCCATTATATGCAGTCACGGTACTTCCTGGATAAGTGCGATGAGCTGGGGCTTATGGTCTTTGAGGAAATCCCGGGCTGGGGATATATAGGGGATGAGGAATTTAAAAAGATTGTATTCCAGGATTTGGAAAATATGGTGCTGGGACATTTTAACCATCCGGGTATTGTGATATGGGGAACGCGTCTGAATGAGACAACGGACCATGACGGGCTTTACCAGGAAACCAACCGGCGCTGCAAGGCCATGGATTCTTCCAGGCCCACCACGGGCGTGCGCTGGGAGACCGGCAGCCACCTGATTGAGGACATATACAGCTATAATGATTACAGTGAGGACGATAAGGGGGAGCATATGCTGCTGACCGCCCATCAGGCCACGGGCAGCACGAAACGGATGCCGTATCTGGTGAGTGAGCATACCGGGGCTGTCCTTCCCACGAAGCCGGTGGACTCAGAGGAACGGCAGGAAGAGTTCGCAATCCGCCATGCAAGGGCCATGAGTAAGATCATGACATCCGACCAGTATCTGGGGGGCCTTGGGTGGTGCATGTTTGACTACAACACCCACAATGACCACAATTCCGTTAACAAGGTATGTTACCATGGGGTGCTGGATATGTTCCGCGTGCCCAAGTGGGCTGCATATCTGTATGCAAGCCAGAAATCCCCGGATAAAGGGGCTGTCCTGGTGCCCTGTTCCATGGTTGGAAGGGGGGAGCGCTGTGAGCCGGTTCCCTTTTACGTGCTGACAAACTGTGACTATATTGAGGTCACCCTGTCAAATGACATAACAAGGACCTATTATCCCAGCATTAAATTTCCGGGGCTTGCCCATCCTCCGGTGCTTGTGACTGAGAACGGCGAGTTCTGGCAGCACAGATGGACCGGGGCCAGGATTGTGGGATATGTTGGGGGCCAGGCAGTGGCGGAGAAGCGGTATTCAGATAATCCGAGACTGTCGCAGCTGCTGGTCCAGCCGGATGACACGGTCCTTTATAACGACCAGGTGGATGAGACACGGGTGGTCTGTACCTTTATGGATGAGTTCGGCAACCGTCTGTATCATCACATGGAAGCGGTCAGCGTGTCTGTCAGCGGGGATATCGAACTGATCGGGCCGTCCCTGATCCCGTCCATGGGAGGCTGCGCGGCCTTCTGGGTACGGACGTGCGCAAGCGGTACAAGGGGGACAGCCGGCATACATATCCACACCTCCAGGCCGGAGATTGACGGCCAGACAGTCACCATACGTCTGGAACTGTCCGGTCAGGAAGGCTGACGGGATTCCTTCTGAAACAATGCAGGGGAAACGTTTTTTGAAAAACCTGGATTGACTTCTGGGATATTTTAATATAAAATTCATACTGTTAATGATTATAATTGGCTGGACCATGCGGTCCAGCCAGCTTGCGTGTTACAGCATGCCCGAAACCGCCGGTTTCCGGCTGCATAAAGGAAGAAACAGTAAGGAGCAGATGAATGGAAGGATCCAGGACTACAATAGAAGAAAGAGACATGACACCGCCGGCCATGGAGCCGGAACGCCAGCAGTACTTCATGGAACGGGCCAGATTACAGGTAAAGGAGCTCTCAGACCGTCTGGGACGGCCCCTGACCTGCTGTATCAACACCTTCGGGTGCCAGATGAACGCCAGGGATTCGGAGAAGCTTCTGGGCATTCTGGAAACCATCGGCTACAGGGCCGTGGAATCTGAGGAGGCTGACTTTGTCCTTTACAATACCTGTACGGTGCGTGAAAATGCCAACCTGCGCGTATACGGGCGCCTGGGCCAGCTGGGCGCCTATAAGAAGAAGCATCCACAGATGATGATTGCGCTCTGCGGGTGCATGATGCAGGAAAAGGAAGTGGTGGACAAGATTAAGAAAAGCTACCGCTATGTGGATTTAATATTCGGGACCCACAACATCTTCAAGCTGGCGGAACTGGTATCCCTTTGCCTGGACAGCCGCAAAAAGGAGGATGAAAGCAGGAAGGCAGCCGAAGGGACCCCTGTCAAGGGCCATAAGCATAAGATGGTCATAGACGTGTGGGAGGACACGGACCAGATTGTGGAGGACCTGCCTGTGGAGCGCAAGTACCCCTTTAAGTCCGGGGTCAACATCATGTTCGGGTGCAATAATTTCTGCAGCTACTGCATTGTGCCCTATGTGCGCGGGCGTGAGAGAAGCAGGAAGCCGGAGGAAATCATAAAGGAAATCCGCAGGCTGGCGTCCGACGGCGTGGTGGAAGTCATGCTGTTAGGCCAGAATGTGAATTCCTACGGTAAGAACCTGGAAACGCCCATGACCTTTGCCGGGCTTTTAAGGGAGGTGGAGAAGGTGGATGGAATCCGCCGTATCCGCTTCATGACATCCCATCCAAAGGATCTGTCCGATGAACTGATCGAGGTGATGGCCGGGTCCGGAAAAATCTGCCGCCACCTGCACCTTCCCCTCCAGTCGGGAAGCAGCCGCATCCTAAAAGAGATGAACCGCCATTACACCAAGGAACAGTTCCTCGACCTGGCGGCGCGGATAAAGGCAGCGGTTCCGGGCATTTCCCTGACAACCGATATCATAGTCGGATTCCCGGGGGAGACAGAGGAAGATTTCCTTGAGACACTGGACGTGGTGCGCAGGGTGGGATTTGACAGCGCGTTTACCTTCATCTATTCCAAGCGCACGGGAACGCCTGCGGCCGCCATGGAGGACCAGGTACCGGAGGACGTGGTGAAGGAGCGGTTTGACCGCCTGTTAAAAGAGGTACAGGATATCTCCGCAGAGGTCTGCTGCCGTGATGAACATACCGTACAGGAGGTGCTGGTGGAGGAGGTCAATGACCATTCCCCTGAGCTTATGACAGGACGCCTGTCCAATAATACCGTGGTGCATTTCCCGGGCGATGTCTCCCTGATTGGGAAGCTGGTTCCTGTTTACCTGGAGGAGAGCAGGGGATTCTACTACATGGGAAAACAGGTGGACGGGGCGCTATAAGGTTCCGGTATGGAAAGACAGCAAAGATAAAAGCAGTCCGTGCGCCGGGCTTTGGCGCGGGGACTGATAGAGAAGAGAGGTCAGCATTTTGATACAGGCACAATTATCACCCATGATGCAGCATTACATGGAGACAAAAAAGGAATACCCGGACTGCATCCTGTTTTACAGGCTGGGGGATTTTTACGAGATGTTTTTTGACGACGCCCTTACGGTTTCCAAGGAGCTGGAGATAACCCTTACGGGAAAGGACTGCGGCCTTGCGGAGCGCGCGCCCATGTGCGGCGTCCCCTATCATGCCTTGGACGCCTACCTGTACCGCCTGGTGCAGAAGGGATATAAGGTTGCCATCGCAGAGCAGGTGGAGGACCCGAAGCTGGCAAAGGGACTTGTGAAGCGGGAGGTCATCCGGGTGGTGACGCCGGGAACCATTACAAGCGTCCAGGCCCTGGATGAGACAAAGAACAACTACCTGATGGGCATTGTCTATGAGGTGGGCCAGCGGACGAACCAGACGGGCAAAGGCAGGGATGGGATATACGGCATCGCCACCGCGGACATCACCACAGGGGATTTCATGGTCACGGAGGTGGATTCGGACCGGGAATTGTTTGATGAAATCAACAAGTTTTCCCCGTCGGAAATCATCTGCAACAATGCCTTTTATATGTCAGGGGTGGACATTGACGGGTTAAAGAACCGCTATAATGTAATCATATCAGCCCTGGACAGCCATTTCTTCGGGGAAGAGTCCTGCCGCAAGGTGCTGCGGGAGCATTTCCGCGTTGGCTCCTTAAGCGGGCTGGGGCTTACGGATTACGGGACCGGGATCATCTCCGCGGGCGCCGTGATGCAGTACATGTATGAAACACAGAAAAGCACCCTGGAGCATATCACCACCATCACCCCCTATTCCACCGGACAGTTCATGGTCATTGACACGTCCACCAGAAGGAACCTGGAGCTGGTGGAGACCATGCGGGAAAAACAGAAGAGGGGGACCCTTCTGTGGGTGCTTGACAAGACCAAGACAGCCATGGGCGCCCGTCTGCTGCGCACGTACATCGAACAGCCCCTGATCCATAAGGAAGAGATCGTAAAGCGCCAGACAGCCGTGGAAGAGCTGAACATGAATTATATTTCCAGGGAGGAAATCTGCGAATACCTGAATCCCATCTATGACCTGGAGCGTCTGATCGGGCGCATCAGCTATAAGACAGCCAATCCAAGGGACCTGATTGCATTTAAGAACTCCCTGGAAATGCTTCCGCATATTAAGCAGATCCTGGGGGAGTTTTCCGGGGAGCTGTTAAGAGGACTGGCGCAGGAAATGGACCCGCTCCAGGATATCTATGGACTGATTGACCAGGCCATCCTGGAGGACCCGCCCGTGACCGTGCGGGAGGGAGGCATCATCAAGGACGGATACCATGAGGAGGCGGACCGGCTGCGCCAGGCCAAGACAGAAGGCAAGGACTGGCTGGCGGAGTTGGAGGCAAGGGAAAAAGAAAAAACAGGCATCAAGACGCTGAAAATCAAGTTCAACAAGGTGTTCGGATACTATTTTGAAGTGACCAATTCCTTTAAGGACCAGGTGCCGGATTACTTTGTGCGCAAGCAGACCCTGACCAATGCGGAGCGTTTTACCACGGATGAGTTAAAGCATCTGGAGGATATCATCATGGGGGCTGAGGAGAAGCTGGTTTCCCTGGAATACGACCTGTTCTGCCAGGTCAGGGACAGCATTGCGGCCCAGGTGGTCCGCATCCAGAAAACAGCCAAGGCCATTGCGGGCGTGGATGTGTTCTGTTCCCTGTCAGTGGTGGCGACCCGGAGGAACTATGTGAAGCCCATGATGAATGAAAAGGGTGTGATCCAGATTAAGAACGGCCGCCATCCCGTGGTGGAGCAGATGATGCGGGACGACCTGTTTGTGGCCAACGATACGTTCCTCGACAACGGGAAGAACCGCCTGTCCGTCATCACAGGACCCAACATGGCGGGTAAATCCACCTACATGCGCCAGGTGGCCCTGATTGTGCTCATGGCCCAGTTAGGAAGCTTTGTCCCGGCCCAGGAAGCGGATATCGGGATCTGCGACCGCATCTTCACCAGGGTGGGGGCTTCCGACGACCTGGCCAGCGGTCAGAGCACCTTCATGGTGGAAATGACCGAGGTGGCCAACATCCTGCGCAATGCCACCAGGAACAGCCTTCTGGTCCTGGACGAGATCGGAAGGGGAACCAGTACCTTTGACGGCCTGTCCATTGCGTGGGCCGTGATTGAACATATCAGCAGCACGAAGCTTCTGGGGGCAAAGACCCTCTTTGCCACCCACTACCATGAACTGACCGAGCTGGAGGGCACCATCGCAGGGGTGAAAAACTACTGCATTGCGGTAAAGGAGCAGGGGGACGACATCGTGTTCCTGCGCAAGATCGTGCGGGGCGGGGCGGATAAGAGCTACGGCATCCAGGTTGCCAAGCTGGCAGGGGTGCCGGATTCCGTCATTGCCAGGGCCAAGGAGATTGCAGAGGAACTGAGCGATGCGGACATCACGGCCAGGGCCAAGGAGATAGCGGAGATCAGCTCCAACATTACACAGCACAAGGCGGTCCCCAAGCCGGATGAAGTGGACATGCAGCAGCTCACCTTCTTTGATACGGTAAAGGATGATGATATTGTAAGGGAGCTTGACGGGCTGGAGCTGTCAACCATGACGCCCATCGACGCCCTCAACACCCTGTACCGGCTCCAGACAAAGCTTAAGAACCGGTGGAAGGAGACACAATGAAGTTCCATATACTGACACTTTTTCCTGAAATGGTCATGAACGGCCTGGGCACCAGTATTACGGGCCGGGCCATGGCAAGCGGCGCCATCTCGGTGGATGCCATTGATATCAGGGATTATTCAAAGGATAAACACAGGCATGTGGATGATGCGCCTTACGGCGGCGGCGCTGGAATGGTGATGCAGCCCGGGCCTGTGTGCGATGCATATGAGGACTTGTGTAACAGGACGGGGAAAAAGCCCAGGGTCATCTACATGACGCCACAGGGCAGGGTGTTCAACCAGTCCATTGCAGAGGAACTGGCACAGGAGGAGGAACTTGTATTCCTGTGCGGCCACTATGAGGGGATAGATGAAAGGGCGTTGGAGCTGATTGTGACGGATTACCTGTCGGTGGGGGATTTTGTCCTGACCGGAGGGGAGCTTCCGGCCATGGTCATGATTGACTGTATCTCCAGGCTGGTGCCCGGGGTCCTGAACAATGAGGTGTCCGCAGAGGTGGAATCCTTTCATGACAATCTGCTGGAATACCCCCAGTACACCAGGCCGGAGGTGTTCCGCGGAAAGGAAGTGCCCGAGGTGCTTTTAAGCGGACACCATAAGAACATTGAGGAATGGCGCAGGAAGGAGTCCATCAAACGGACCCTGGAGCGCAGGCCCGACCTTCTGCCCGGCGCCAGCCTGACCCTTAAGGAGCACCGGTACCTGGATTCGCTTAAAGGGGGAGAGGACGGCCTTTTGGAACTGGAGGAAATCCTGGACGGCTATGCGGCTGAGGCGGAGCGGTTGTTCTGTAAGAGGGACGGGATCTGCGGTCAGGAGGACCGGGCTGCCGTTCAAGAGGACCGGGCTGCCGTTCAGGAGGACCAGGCTGCCGTTCAGGAAGACCGGCAGTCCGCCTGGGAGGACAGGAAAGTTTCCGGCCTGACCGGCCCGCTTCCCGGACTGGGGGAACCCGCGCCGAGAATCAAGCGCAGAGCCATGTCCGAGGTGAAGAAACTGCTGGCTTTGGACGGCTGTACCCTGAACGATGTAAAAAGTTATTATAAAGTATGTAAAGCGCGGTTAAAGTTAATCCAAAAGGATTATTAAAGGATTATTAAATCCCGTACAATGGCTGCGCGGCGTTGACAGAAGCAGCATAATATTGTACAATCTCATGAAAATACGCAAAAATAGGAGTTGATGATTTTGGAACCATCTGGTGACTCGATCGCCATACGTTTAGTTGTTATCATTATTTTACTGGGGCTTTCCGCCTTTTTTTCATCATCGGAGACAGCCCTTACCACTGTAAACAAAATCCGCATCAGGACCCTGGCCGAGGCAGGCAATAAATCTGCCGTATGGGTCATGAAGCTGGGCGAGGACCAGGGCAGGATGCTCAGCGCCATACTCATTGGCAACAATGTGGTCAACCTGTCCGCTTCCTCCATGCTTACGGTCCTTGCCACTGAGGTGTTCGGCAGCAGGGCGGCAGGCGCGGCTACCGGTATCCTTACCCTTCTGATATTGATTTTCGGTGAAATCACCCCCAAGACCATTGCCACCCTGGAAGCGGAGAAGAACGCCCTCAGGTTCGGGCATATCATATATGTGCTGATGGTCATCCTGACCCCTGTCATCGTGGCAGTGAACTGGATGTCCTCCGGTGTCCTCAAGGCCCTGAACGTGGACCCCAATAAGCGGGGGGACGACATGACGGAGGATGAACTGCGGACCATCGTGGAAGTGGGACATGAAAAGGGTGTGATTGAGTCAGAAGAAAAGGAAATGATCAACAACGTATTCGACTTGGGCGATTCTGTGGCCACGGATATCATGGTACCCAGGATTGACATGACTTTCATCAATATCAATGCAGGTTTTGATGAACTGCTCCAGGTGTTTCGGGAGGAACGCTATACCAGGCTCCCGGTGTATGAGGAAACCACGGACAATGTGGTCGGCATCATCAACATAAAGGACATGTTGCTCATTGAGGACAGGGAGCATTTTTCCATTGCGGACCACCTGCGCCAGCCCCTTTATACCTTTGAATCCAAAAAGCTGTCGGAGCTTATGGTGGAAATGCGCCAGACCTCCAATAACATCGTCATTGTGCTGGATGAATACGGGGCCACGGCCGGACTGATTACCCTGGAGGATATCCTGGAGGAAATCGTGGGGGACATCCGGGACGAGTACGATGAGGACGAGGAGGATGAACTCATACAGCTGTCGGAAGGTGAGTACCTGGTGGAAGGCGCCATGAAACTGGATGATTTAAACCACAAGCTGGACCTGGACCTGGCCTCGGAGGATTATGATTCCGTTGGCGGATGGGTCATTGACCGTCTGGAACACCTTCCGGCAGAGGGGGAGGAAGTGGAGTGGGAAGGGGTACGCCTGGTAGTGGAACAGGTGGAAAAAAACCGCATCGACAAAATCCATATCTACCTGCCTGAAAATGAGTAACAGTTCACATCAGATATTGAACTGCTATGGAAATGAAGAAAAAGGAATGAAGAAAAAGGCAGGGATTAAATCATAAAATGCTTGCATTTTGGAAGAATATATGATAGAATCAGTCGTTGTGACAAGAAATAGATGGTCCTCTGTTACTGAAACGCAGTGAATTTGATTTACCGCAGATGGTATTAAGAACATCCAATAGATGAAGGAGGTTCACACCGATGAACGACATTATTAAGAACATTGAAGCAGCCCAGTTAAAAGAAACCGTACCCACATTCCATGTTGGCGATACCGTTAAGGTATACAACAAGATTAAAGAGGGTAACCGCGAGAGAATCCAGATTTTCGAGGGAACTGTCATTAAGAGGCAGAACGGCGGAGCAAGGGAGACATTTACCGTAAGGAAGAATTCCAATGGTATCGGCGTTGAGAAGACCTGGCCATTACATTCCCCAAGCGTTGACAACGTAGAAGTCGTACGTAAAGGTAAAGTAAGACGTGCTAAGCTGAACTACTTAAGAGACAGGGTCGGTAAAGCTGCCAAGGTTAAAGAATCAGTTAAATAATCGGTTATATAATCAGGTAGTGGAAACAGGAACAAGGGACAATGCAAATTGTCCCTTTCTTAAATTCCATATGGAATAATACAGAGAAATGGGTGTGGTGCATGGAGTTTTATGTGAATGAGGATACGGCCTGGCTGCGCCGGATTGTGCGCTGGGCCGTGAACGTGGTGGTTGTGCTGGCCCTTGCCTGGTTCCTGGTATATGCGTTCTGTGCCCAGGTCCCCGTGTCCGGCAATTCCATGCAGCCGGTCTTGAGCGCCGATGACGTGGTGCTGGTGAACCGTCTGGTTTATGATGTGGGTGGACCGGAGCGGTTTGACATCGTGGTGTTTGAGCGCGAGGACCACAAAAAGAACGTGAAACGTGTCATCGGCCTTCCGGGGGAAACCGTACAGATAAAAGGCGGTTTCGTATTCATCAACGGTGAGGTCCTGGGTGTGGACAACGGTCTGGAGCAGGTGTCCCTGGCCGGCCGGGCAGACACCCCCATCCAGCTGGAGGAGGATGAATATTTCCTTCTGGGGGATAACCGGGACAGCAGTGAGGACAGCCGTTTCTCCAACATAGGCAATGTAAAGAGAGAGCAGATATATGGAAAAGTCTGGTTCAGGATCCTTCCGCTCCTGAAGCTGGATTTCATCCATTCCAAATAGAATAGGAGTAATGATATGAATATACAATGGTATCCCGGTCATATGACCAAGGCGAAACGGGCCATGAAGGAAGATATCAAGCTGATTGACCTGGTAATCGAACTGGTGGATGCCAGGGTGCCCCTGTCCAGCCGGAATCCGGATATTGATGATTTGGCCAAGGGAAAAGCCAGGATGGTGCTGCTGAATAAGTCGGACCTGGCGGATGAGCGGGTTAATGCGCAGTGGGCCGCATGGTTTGAGGCAAAAAACATCCACGCCGTGAAGGTGGATTCAAGAAACAAGGGGACCTTAAAGCAGGTGCAGTCCGTTGTACAGGAGGCATGCAAGGAAAAGATTGAGCGGGACAGGAAACGTGGAATCATGAACCGTCCCATCCGCACCATGGTGGTTGGGATTCCCAACGTGGGCAAATCCACCTTCATCAATTCCTTTGCCGGAAAGGCATGTGCAAAGACCGGCAACAAGCCTGGCGTGACAAAGGGAAACCAGTGGATTCGCCTCAATAAGACGCTGGAGCTTTTAGATACCCCGGGAATCCTCTGGCCCAGGTTTGAGGACCAGAGCGTGGGGCTTAAGCTGGCTTTGATCGGCTCCATCAACGACCAGATCCTCAACAAAGACGACCTGGCCTGCCAGTGCATCCGCATCCTGAAGGAGCGGTATCCCGGCATGGTATCCCAACGGTTCGGCCTTGAGACAGAGGATAAGGAACCGGCAGCCATCCTGGAGGATGTGGCTAGGCAGCGTTCCTGCCTGATGAAGGGCGGGGAGCTGGATATTGCCAGGGCGGCCGCCATGGTGCTGGATGATTTCAGGGCAGGGAAACTGGGACGTGTCACCTTGGAGCGGCCCGAAGACTATAAGGATAAAGAGTGACCGGATAGGACGGGACACGGAAAGGCAGACAGTGGCGGCAAGAGTATTAAAGGGTGAAAGACTGGAAAAGGAACTGGCCCGTCTGGAGGCCATGACTGAATATGAAAAAGAGTATGGAAGCAGCGCCTTCATATGCGGTATTGACGAGGCGGGAAGAGGTCCCCTGGCAGGCCCTGTGGCGGCAGGCGCGGTAATCCTTCCAAAGGACTGCCGGATCCTCTATCTCAACGATTCCAAGAAGCTTTCAGAAAAGCGCAGGGAGGAACTGTTTGAGGAGATTAAGGAAAAGGCGGTGGCATGGTCCGTGGGCATTGCGACCCCTGCCAGGATTGACGAAATCAACATCCTCCAGGCCACCTACGAGGCCATGAGGGAGGCGGTGGGCCAGCTTACCGTGAAACCGGATGTGCTGCTCAACGATGCCGTCACCATACCGGACCTTGATATCTTACAGGTACCTATCATTAAGGGCGATGCAAAAAGCCTGTCCATTGCGGCGGCCAGCATCCTGGCCAAGGTCACAAGGGACCACATGATGGCGGGGTACGAGGAAATGTTCCCCGGCTACGGGTTTGCAAAGCACAAGGGCTACGGGACGGCAGCCCATATTGCGGCCATCAGGGAACTGGGACCATGCCCCATCCACAGGAGGACGTTCATCCGGAATTTTGTGGGGCAGACATATGAATAAACGGGAGACAGGCAGCTGCTATGAAGAACAGGCAGCTGTTTGTTTACAGAAAAAAGGTTACCGCATCATTGAAAGGAATTACCGCTGCAGGCAGGGGGAAGTGGACCTGGTCTGCCGTCACGGAAGGTACCTGGTGTTCGTGGAAGTCAAGTACCGTTCCAGCGGACGCATGGGCGGGCCGCTGGAGGCGGTGAACCGGGTCAAACAGGAACGCATCCGTGCCGCAGCGGTTTACTATATGTTCAGCCACAACATCCCGGAGGACTGTCCCTGCCGTTTTGATGTGGTGGGAATCCTGGGGAATCAGGTGGAACTGATCCAGGATGCGTTTTAGCAAAGCCTGTCCGGCGGGCAGGGATATAAGGAATCAGGAGGGAATGCCATGTCAATTAACTGGATATATAAGGACGACAGGAAGGTTTTCAGCAACGTGGAGCGCGGCGGTGTGCCATACCTTTCTTTTAAGGCGCTGGAGGACACGGGGATGGTGGTAAACGGCTTCTCCACCCGTCTGGGCGGGGCCAGTAAAGGCCGGTTCGCCACCATGAATTTTTCCTACAGCAGGAAGGATGAACCGGCGGCTGTGCTGGAGAATTTCACGCGGATGGCGGATGCGCTGGGGGTGGAGCGTGACCGCATGGTGGTTTCCTACCAGACCCATACCACCAATGTGCGCAGGGTCACCCGGGAAGATGAGGGGAAAGGCGTCATCCGTGAGCGGGATTACAGGGATGTGGACGGCCTGATTACCGATGTGCCCGGAATCACCCTGGTAACCTTTTACGCGGACTGCGTGCCCCTGTACCTGGTGGATCAGGCCCATCGTGCAATCGGACTCAGCCATTCCGGCTGGAGGGGGACTGTTAAGCGCATGGGCCAAGTGACCATGGACGCCATGAAGGAGGCCTTTGGGACACGGCCTGAGGATCTGACGGTCTGCATCGGCCCCAGCATCTGCAGGGACTGCTTTGAGGTAGGGGAAGAGGTGGCAGAGGCGTTTGCAGAAGCCTTTGACGCCAGATACAGGGATGAATTATACAGCGCCAATGGAAAACCGGGCAAATACCAGCTGGATCTGTGGAAGGCCAATGAAATCATATTCCGTGAGGCCGGCGTGCCAAAAGAGCAGATACATACCACGAATATCTGCACCATGTGCAACAGTGATTACCTGTTTTCACATCGCAGGGTGGGGGAGGAGCGGGGGAACCTGGCAGCCTTTTTAAGTATCAGGTAATCGTTGGGAATCCATTGTGTGGAAGGATGGGATTGTATGGGAAAAGAGCGGATACTGTTGGAGGACAGGTCCCCTGTCTGTGATATCCAGGCATTTGTGGAGGACAACGGGGATTGCATCTATTTTTATCTCTGGGTCCATCCGGGAAGTGGGCATGCAGAAATCAGGAACTGCTGGGTGTGCAACACGGTTCCCGGCACAGAGGACATGGACCATGCCGCCATGAAAAGCGGCAGGGCGCCCAGAATGCCCCTGCCCTTTGTGGCCCATGAACCGGAAGGAATCAGACTGGATGAGGGGGAGCTGTCCCTCCTATGGTTTGAGGAAGGGGACGGGGCGGCCCTGTATGAGGGGGAACGGCTGATTGCGGTCATCCCCGGCTGGTCCGGACCGGATTTTTCCGGGTATTCCATTTACGCAAAGGGCATGGGACCCTTTGCATGGGGGCTTTCAGATGCCCTGGATGTCCTGAAGGCGCGGCTGGACCGGTGCAGGACATACTGGGAGGTCATGAACGGGGATTATTTTGGGGAAATGCAGCAGGAACAGCTGGCTGCCATGGAAGCGTTTTTTGGACCATACAAAAAGTACTATGCCATCGACAGGGAGGAGTTCCCGCCCAAAGCCCTGGTTACGGGCGGAAAGGATGGGAATCTGTACGCCTTTACACTGGGCAATGGAGCGCTGGCACAGCCGAAAATAGAAGGATATTACCAGGAAGAGGCGTACAGGTACCGCAGGATTGAATTTGGGGCAGCGTTTCCGGCCGGATGCAGCCAGGAAGGTGTGATGGCCGTGCTGAATTATATGGCAGCCCAGTCCTCCCTTCCCTGGAAGGAAATCAGCTGGCTGGGTCATGGACATACCATTCCCTGCGGCGCGGTGCCGGGATATGAGGCGGTCCTGCTGTTGAATCCGGCCCAGTGCCGGGTCCGCCCAGGCCCTGCTTTTAGCGGCTTTATGGGAGAACCGGTCAACCTGCTGTGGATGATGCTGCTTACGGGGGACGAATATAGAATGGCAAAGGAAGGCGGCGGGGAAAGCCTCCTGGAGAGAAAAGGGGATGACCCGGCTTCATGGAACCTGGTGTAGCCTGGCTTTTGTAAAGTATGAAATACATAAAAAGATGCACGGCCCATTCCATGACAGGTTGGGCCGTGCATCCTTTTATCCCTGCAGCCAGGGCTGCTATCTGTTTGTAATGATACCAGGACCTGTTTGGAAATTCATTCCCGGTTCAGTCACACCGGTCTGTGATTATACCAGTTTCTGGAAATACTCATATCCGCCATTCTGGTATTTCTGTACCAGCTTCTGAATCTTTTCTGTGGGGGAGAGGGAGGCGCTGATGGAACGGTCATGGTTCAGTGCATTGATGATGGCCGCAATGTACTTGCTCATATCTGCTTCCAGATACCAGTCCCTCTTTAACAGGTCGGGCGTGCGGTAATTCAGGTTGGTGGTGATGACATAATCCAGATAACCCTGGGTATGGAATTCATCGAACTTCTCAAGGCCGTTGGTGAAGAGTCCGAAGGTGCAGCATACGATGACCTTCTCCGCCTTGCGCTCCTTTAACTCCTTACAGGTATCCAGCATGCTCTCGCCGGAAGATATCATGTCGTCAATGATCAGCACGGTTTTTCCTTCCACGGAAGAACCAAGGAATTCGTGGGCAACAATGGGGTTGCGTCCTCCGATTACCTGGGAGTAGTCCCTGCGTTTGTAGAACATGCCCATGTCAACGCCCAGGTTGTTGGCCAGGTAGACCGCCCGGTTCATGGCGCCCTCGTCCGGGCTGATGATCATCAGGTGTTCCTTGTCAATCTGGATGCTGGAGTCATGGGTGAAGAGGCTTTTGACAAACTGGTAGGTTGGCATGAAGTTGTCAAAGCCGATTAACGGGATTGCATTCTGTACGCGCGGGTCATGGGCATCAAAGGTAATGATGTTCTCCACGCCCATGGCCGCCACTTCCTCAAGACCCATGGCACAGTCCAGGGATTCGCGTTTGCTGCGCTTGTGCTGGCGGCTTTCATATAAGAAAGGCATGATTACATTCACCCTGTGGGCGTTTGTGCAGGCGCCGATGATGCGCTTTAAATCCTGGAAATGGTCATCTGGCGACATGTGGTTGGTATAGCCGCTTACGGTATAGGGGATGCTGTAGTTCATTACATCCACCATGACGAAGACATCTGCGCCCCGGACGGATTCTCCGATAACAGCCTTGCCTTCCCCGGTACCGAATCTGGGGCAGCTGCATTTTAACAGGTAAGAATCCACGTCATAACCGCGGTAGTGAAGGTCCTCCTTGCGGCGCATAAGCTCTTCCATGTCATTGCGTCTGAACTGTACCACGTGATCGTTTACCTTGGATGCCAGGTCCTGGCAGCTTTCCAGGGCAGCGATTTTCAGGGGCGCAACCGGAAGGGAATCTTTAAATACGAAATTGTTAGCCATGATAGCTGTACTCCTTTGTCAAATAAGTAAATAATTACCAATTTTCATATGTCTGCATATTATCACATATGATTTATACCATTTTTTATTTGACCGGGTCAAGGGGTTGCAGATATTTCCTCAAAAAAAACAAAACATTTTCCTAAAAAGAACTTGTCATTTACAAAAAAGGGCAATATTGTTATTATATAAGTTAAAAGACTTTACAAGTAAGGACACGTATAGTAAAATCAAGCGGATGCAATTTTATCTGAAGGGTATGGTACGCAATGGAATCAGGCAGGAAGCCGGGCAGGACCAGCTGCGAGTGCTGCGGCAATTATGTATATGATGAGGATAATGATTACTATATCTGCGAAGTGAATCTGGACGAGGACGAGATGGGCCGTTTTTTAAGTGACACCATGTATGCCTGTCCTTATTACCAGTCTGATGATGAATACAGGATTGTAAGGAAACAGATATAGGATGCTTTGAAAGAGAGGAAATGACATGAGTAAACCAGTGGTAGCGATTGTGGGCAGGCCCAATGTGGGAAAGTCCACGCTGTTCAATGTGATAGCAGGAGATACCATTTCGATTGTAAAGGATACGCCGGGGGTGACCAGGGACAGGATTTATGCGGACTGTACCTGGCTGGATATGAATTTCACACTGATTGACACGGGCGGGATTGAGCCGGATACAAAGGATATCATCCTTTCCCAGATGCGGGAACAGGCCGAGATTGCCATCTCCACTGCAGATGTAATCATCTTCATCGTGGATGTGCGCCAGGGCCTGGTGGATTCGGACGCCAAGGTGGCCGACATGCTGCGCAAATCCCGCAAGCCGGTGGTGCTGGCGGTAAACAAGGTGGACAGCATAGCCAAGTTCGGCAATGACGTATATGAGTTCTACAACCTGGGTATCGGCGAACCGGTTCCCGTATCAGCTGCGTCCAGGCTGGGAATCGGCGACCTTCTGGATGAGGTGGTGAAGCATTTTGACGGGGAGAAGATAGAGGAGGAAGAGGACGACCGCCCAAGGATTGCGGTTGTGGGCAAGCCCAATGTGGGCAAATCCTCCATCATCAATAAGCTGCTTGGGGAGAACCGGGTCATTGTAAGCGACATCGCGGGCACCACAAGGGACGCGGTGGACACGGAGATTGTGTACAACGGCACGCCGTATGTGTTCATCGACACGGCTGGCCTGCGCCGCAAGAGCAGGATTAAGGAAGAACTGGAACGCTACAGCATCATCCGCACCGTGACGGCGGTGGAGCGTGCGGACATCGTGGTGGTTGTCATTGACGCCGTCGAGGGCGTGACGGAACAGGATGCCAAGATTGCAGGTATTGCCCATGAGCGCGGCAAGGGTGTCATTGTGGCCGTGAACAAGTGGGATGCCATTGAGAAGACGGATAAGACTATTTATGAGTATACCAATAAGATAAAAGAAACCCTTTCCTTCATGCCTTATGCAGAGTATATCTTCATTTCCGCGGCAACGGGACAGCGTCTTCCAAAACTGTTCGAAATGATTGACGCGGTGCGGCAGAACCAGAACCTGCGCGTTGCCACGGGCGTGCTGAATGAAATCATGACAGAGGCAGTGGCCATGCAGCAGCCGCCGTCTGACAAGGGAAAGAGGCTTAAGATTTACTATATGACCCAGGTTGCAGTGAAACCGCCCACATTTGTAGTCTTTGTAAATGATAAGGAACTGATGCATTTCTCTTATACCAGGTATCTGGAAAACCAGATCCGCAATTCGTTCGGGTTTAAGGGCACGTCCTTAAAATTCCTTATCCGCGAGCGTAAGTCAAAGGATCAATAAGCACAGCAAGGGGGATAATGGAATGGAACGGATCATATGTTTAGTCATGGGATATGTGTTTGGGCTTTTTCAGACGGGTTATATATATGGCAAGGTCAAGGGGATTGATATCCGCCAGCATGGAAGCGGCAATTCGGGAAGTACCAATGCCCTGAGGGTCATGGGGGTAAGGGCTGGCGCCCTTGTGTTTCTGGGGGATTTCCTGAAAACCGTGATTCCCTGTTTCCTGGTGCGCATCCTGTTCGCATCCCGGCCGGAATATGTCTATGTCCTGATCCTCTATGCCGGATTCGGTGTGATCCTGGGGCATAATTTTCCGTTTTATCTGAATTTCAAGGGTGGAAAGGGCATTGCCGCAACAGCGGGAATCATGTTTTCCCTGGATTGGAGGCTGACGGCGCTGTGTCTGGCTGCATTCATCCTGATTGTGGCTGTCACCAGATATGTGTCGCTGGGTTCCCTTGTGGTCTCCACCATTTTCCTTATCTGGAATATCATGATGGGACAGATGGGCGCCTATGGTCTGTCCCAGACATCAAGACTAGAATTTTACGGGGTTTCTGCGGTGATATCCATCATGGCCTTCTGGAGGCACAGGGCCAATATTGTAAGGCTGGTGCAGGGCAGGGAGAATAAGATAGGCGCGAAAAAGCAATAAAATATCAAAATGGACGGTGAAGTTATGGCATCAATCGGTGTAATTGGATCAGGTACATGGGGGACGGCGCTGGCAGTGCTGCTTCATGGCAATGGACATCAGGTGGTAATCTGGTCGGCAATACCAGAGGAAATAAAGGAACTGAAGGCAACCCATGCCCACAGGAACCTGCCGGAGGTGGAGATTCCGGAGGCAATCGGTTTTACGGATGATCTTGAGGAAGCCATGGAGGATAAGGACCTGCTGGTCCTGGCAGTGCCTTCTGTATTTGTCAGGAGCACGGCCAAAAGGATGAAGGCATATCTCCGGCCGGGCCAGGTCATTGCCAATGTGGCCAAGGGAATCGAGGAGCACACCCTTATGACCCTGTCACAGATCATAGAACAGGAACTGCCCGAGGCAGAGGTGGCGGTCCTGTCCGGCCCAAGCCATGCGGAGGAGGTAAGCCGGGGACTGCCCACCACCTGTGTGGCGGGCGCGCATAAGAAGCATGTGGCGGAATTGGTACAGGGGATTTTCATGAGCCAGGTGTTCCGGGTGTACACGAGTCCGGATATCCTGGGGATTGAGCTGGGCAGCGCCTTAAAGAACGTGATTGCCCTGGCAGCCGGTATGGCTGACGGGCTGGGATACGGTGATAATACAAAGGCGGCCCTGATTACCAGGGGGATTGCGGAGATATCCAGGCTGGGAATCGATATGGGAGGCCGGCTGGAAACCTTTGCAGGGCTTACGGGAATCGGTGATCTGATTGTCACCTGTGCCAGCATGCACAGCCGCAACCGACGGGCAGGCATACTGATTGGCAGGGGATACACCATGGAGGAAGCCATGGCGGAGGTGAAGATGGTGGTGGAAGGCGTCTACTCAGCCAAGGCAGCCCTTGCCTTGGCAGGGAAGTATAACGTATCCATGCCCATTGTCGAACAGGTCAATGCCATACTCTTCGGCGGCATGCCGGCCAGGGAAGCCGTGTCGGAGCTGATGCTCAGGGACAAACGGATTGAGAATTCCGGCCTGGAATGGGAAGCGGAATGACAAATGCCATGAAAATTAAGGGAGGGAACGCCTGGATTGGCGCCCCTCCCTTAAAAAATGGGGGCTTTTGCGGTAATAAGATGAATTTGGGCACAAATTTTCGGTCATTCACGAAAAATAACCTATAATTTTTATGAAAAGGTTGACAATCCTCCTGCAACTACCTATAATATAGAAAGCTTTATAAAGAAAGTCCGCGGTTATTCAGACGCGGAAGGGTAAGGAAAAGCAAGAGGAGGAAAAAATTATGAAAAAGAGATTATTTAGTCTTGGTCTGGCAGTAGCCATGGCTGCTTCTTTAACAGCATGCGGCGGTTCCAACACAGCAGAGACAACCAAGGCAGCAGAGACTGCCGCGGCATCTAAGGATGCGGCTGGTGAAAGCAGTGAGACAGAAGCAGCGGCAGGCGGCGTGATTAAGATTGGCGGTATCGGACCCACCACCGGCGGCGCAGCTGTATATGGTCTGGCCGTACAGCACGGGGCACAGCTGGCGGTTGATGAGATTAACGCGGCAGGCGGTATTAATGGCTGCACGGTTGAATTTAATTTCCAGGATGACGAGCATGACCCGGAGAAGTCCGTAAGTGCTTATAATACATTAAAGGACTGGGGAATGCAGGCGCTGATGGGCACCGTGACTTCCGGCCCATGTATCGCGGTTGCCGATAAGACGGCTGCTGACAACATGTTCCAGATTACCCCATCCGGTTCCGCCGTGGAGTGTGCGGCGAATCCTAACGTGTTCCGTATCTGCTTCTCCGATCCGGACCAGGGCGCTGCTTCCGCTAAGTACATAGGCGAGAACAAGCTGGCATCCAAGATTGCCGTTATCTATGACAGCTCCGATATCTATTCCAGCGGCATTTATGAGAAGTTTGCAGAAGAGGCTGCTGCCCAGGGTCTTGAGATTGTTGCGGCTGAGGCGTTCACGGCTGACAGCAACAAGGATTTCTCCACCCAGCTGCAGAAGGCTAAGGATGCAGGCGCAGAGCTGGTATTCCTGCCAATCTATTACACAGAGGCGTCCCTGATCTTACAGCAGGCTGACAAGGCCGGTTTTGAGACACAGTTCTTCGGATGTGACGGTATGGATGGTATCCTTCAGGTTGAGAACTTTGACACCAGCCTGGCAGAGGGCCTGATGCTGCTTACACCATTTGCAGCAGATGCAACAGATGACCTGACGGTTAACTTTGTAAAGAGCTACAAGGATGCATACAACGAAGTTCCTGTACAGTTCGCAGCAGATGCATACGATGCAATCTATGCCCTGAAGGCAGCCATGGAAGATGCCAATGTGACCGCTGACATGGATGCAAGCGCTATCTGTGACGCCCTGAAGGCTTCCATGCTGAACATCAAGTTAGACGGACTGACCGGCGAAGGCATGACATGGACCGAGGACGGTGAGCCGCACAAGGCGCCAAAGGCCGTTAAGGTAGTGGACGGAGCATACGCAGCCATGTAAGTATTTCCCATCCACGGGAAAGTGGACGGGCTATCACAACACAAAACCCAACAGAGGGTTGTCACTATGACAACCCTCTTGTTTATAGTAAGGTTTCATGATATCATAAGTTACAGGATTACGCTGCTTCACAGCGGTAAATCAAAAAAGACTTCAGACAAAGAGGTGCAGGTATGGGCTTTATTAACTATTTAATCAACGGCATAAGCCTGGGCAGTGTATATGCCATCATAGCTCTTGGATATACAATGGTTTACGGCATTGCCAAAATGCTGAACTTCGCTCACGGCGATGTTATAATGATTGGCAGCTACGTGGTATTTGTCACGGTCAGCACCATGGGGTTCCCGCCATTGGTGGGTATTCTTGTGGCGGTCCTGGCATGCACGCTGCTGGGTATGACCATTGAGCGGATTGCGTATAAGCCTTTGCGCGGCGCTTCACCTCTTGCCGTACTGATTACGGCCATCGGTGTCAGCTATCTGCTGCAGAATGTGGCCCTGCTCATATTCGGCGCGGATACGAAGTCATTTACGTCCGTTGTCACCATTCCTGCCATCAAGCTGGCAGACGGACAGATGACCATTACAGGTGAGACCATTGTGACCATCCTTACCTGTATCATCATCATGCTCGGCTTAACCACATTCATCAATAAGTCCAAAGCAGGCCAGGCCATGCTTGCTGTTTCTGAGGACAGGGGCGCGGCAACCCTGATGGGGATTAATGTAAACGGCACCATTGCCCTTACCTTTGCGATTGGCTCAGCACTGGCCGCCATTGCAGGTGTGCTCCTGTGCTCTGCTTACCCCTCCCTTACCCCGTATACAGGCTCCATGCCGGGTATCAAAGCCTTTGTTGCGGCCGTGTTCGGCGGCATCGGCTCCATCCCGGGAGCGTTTATCGGCGGAATCCTTTTGGGCGTGATTGAAATCCTTTCAAAAGCATACATATCCTCACAGATGTCCGATGCCATCGTATTCTCTGTGCTGATCATCGTACTGCTTGTCAAGCCCACCGGTATTCTGGGCAAGAAGATTAATGAGAAAGTGTAGGTGCCGGTATGAAGAGTAATGCAAAACGTAAGACATTCATCAATAATATGATTACATATGGGATTGTAATTGCAGCCTATATCATCATGCAGGTCCTGGTTGGCACCGGCCATGTATCCAGTCTGTTAAAGGGGCTTTTGGTTCCTTTCTGTATCTATGTGATTATGGCGGTTTCCCTGAACCTGACCGTGGGGATCCTGGGTGAACTGAGCCTGGGACATGCAGGCTTCATGTGCGTGGGCGCATTTGCAGGCGCCCTGTTCTCTAAATGCATGAAGGGTTCCATCAATCCCACCCTGAGCCTGGTTATTGCCATTGTAATCGGCGCAGCGGCGGCGGCTGTGTTCGGTATGCTGATTGGAATCCCGGTCCTCCGCCTGAGGGGGGATTATCTTGCAATCGTGACCCTGGCCTTTGGCGAGATCATTAAGAATCTGGTCAATGCCATTTACCTGGGGCGGGATGCCTCCGGTTTCCACATATCCTTTAAGGATTCCATGTCCCTGAAGCTGGAAGAGGGCGGGGAAATCCTCATTAAGGGTGCCCAGGGAATCACGGGCACGCCCCAGGCAGCCACCTTTACCATAGGCGTCATCCTGGTGCTCATTACCCTGTTCATTGTGATGAACCTGGTTAATTCACGTACAGGACGCGCCATCATGGCTATCCGTGACAACCGTATTGCAGCAGAGTCCATTGGCATCAATATCACGAAGTACAAGCTGCTGGCATTTTCCATCTCAGCAGGACTTGCGGGTGTTGCAGGCGTGCTGTATGCCCATAACCTGACCACCCTTACCGCGCAGCCCAAGAACTTTGGATACAACATGTCCATCATGATCCTTGTGTATGTGGTCCTGGGCGGCATCGGAAGCATCCGTGGTTCAGTCATAGCGACGGTCATCCTGTACCTCCTTCCGGAAATGCTCCGGGGACTCAGCAATTACCGTATGCTTATGTACGCAATCGTACTGATCCTGGCCATGCTTTTCAACTCCGCACCGCAGTTCGTGACGATGCGTGAACGCATCATGGACAGGTTTGGCAGGAAAGATAAGAAACCGGCAAAGGAGGCAGCGTAAGATGGCATTACTTGAAGTTAAGAATTTAAGCATTTCCTTTGGCGGCCTCAAGGCGGTTGATAATTTCCAGATAAGCATAGATAAGGGACAGCTCTATGGGTTGATTGGACCCAATGGCGCCGGGAAGACAACGGTATTCAACCTGTTGACCGGTGTTTATAAACCGGATGCCGGCAGCATCGAGTTAAACGGCATCAATGTAACGGGAAGGAAGACAACGGAGATTAACCAGTCCGGCATTGCCAGGACATTCCAGAACATCCGCCTGTTTAAGGACCTGTCCGTGCTGGACAATGTAAAGGCAGGACTGCACAATCAGTACAGATATTCCACGGCAGCAGGTATTTTCCGGCTTCCGCAGTACTATAAGACGGAGAAGCAGATGGATGAGAAGGCCATGGAGCTTTTAAAAGTATTCGGTCTGGATGAAGAGTGCGATTACAAGGCATCCAACCTTCCCTACGGCAAGCAGAGAAAGCTGGAGATTGCCAGGGCCCTTGCCACAAAACCAAAGCTTCTGCTTTTAGATGAACCGGCAGCGGGCATGAATCCCAATGAGACAGCGGAGCTTATGGACACCATCCGCTTTGTACGCGATAATTTTGATATGACAATCCTTCTTATTGAACATGACATGAAGCTGGTAAGCGGCATCTGTGAGGAACTGACCGTGCTGAACTTCGGCCAGGTACTGTGCCAGGGACCTACCAGCACCGTGCTTCACAATCCGGAAGTTGTCAAAGCATATCTTGGTGAATAGGAGGAGAGGGATAGTATGGCTATGCTTGAAGTCAGGGACCTGGAAGTCTATTACGGCGTGATCCAGGCCATAAAAGGAATCTCCTTTGATGTGGACCAGGGAGAAATCGTGGCGCTGATCGGGGCCAACGGGGCAGGTAAGACAACAACCCTGCATACCATTACCGGGCTGATTAATGCAAAATCCGGTAAGATTGTTTATGAAGGTACGGATATAACCAAGATTCCCGGATATAAGCTGGTGGGCATGGGAATCGCCCATGTGCCAGAGGGAAGACGTGTGTTCGCAACCCTCACCGTGCTTCAGAACCTGAAGATGGGGGCTTACACCAGGAAGGATAAGGAAGAGATGGAAGCAACCCTTAAGATGGTGTACAGCCGCTTCCCGCGCCTGGAGGAGCGTAAGAACCAGCCCGCAGGAACCTTGTCCGGCGGCGAGCAGCAGATGCTTGCCATGGGAAGGGCGCTTATGAGCCATCCCAGGATGATTGTCATGGATGAGCCTTCCATGGGCCTTTCCCCTATCTATGTGAATGAGATATTTGATATCATCCAGAAGATTAACGGGGACGGCACTACCGTGCTCCTGGTGGAGCAGAATGCCAAGAAGGCCCTGTCCATTGCGGATAAGGCGTATGTGCTTGAGACAGGGAACATTGCGCTCAGCGGCGATGCAAAAGAACTGATGAATAACGACCAGGTGAAGAAGGCATACCTGAGCGAATAAAGGATATAAAAAGATGAATGAAAGGGAGCGGGATTGATACAGGATCCTGCTCCTTTCCATATTCTGAAATCCACTCTTGAAATCCCTGCGTGATTATGCTATATATAATTTACGGCCGGAATAAATATTTGAAAGGAGTGAGGCGATGCTTGACAGACAGGACTTGGAAATGATCCGTCTTGTTATGAAGGAAGAGATAACTGCATCAGAGATGCGCATGGAGGACCGGATGGATGCGCGGTTCGAGGAGCAGGAGAAGCGGATAGACGCGCGGTTTGCAGAACAGGAGAAGCGGATAGACGCCCGTTTTGAAGAACAGGAGAAACGGAACGATGCCCGTTTCGAAGAACAGGATGAGTGCTTTGGAAAACGGATGGAGATGCGGTTTGCCGAAGAACGTGAATGGCTGGAGAAGCATTTGGACAAGCGTTTTGCTGCGTCCGAGAACCTGATACTGGGCGAACTGGACCGTATCCATATTAAGCTTCAGGATCAGCTGGATGACATGAAGCAGAGACTGGACGAGATGACCGAGTATTACAGGATTAAGAAACTGGATGATATTAACGGGGCTCTTTTACTGCAGATGATACAGGAAGTGGAGCGCAGAGTGGAGGCTCTGGAAAAGAAATCAGCATAGCCAGCCCGGGAGTCAAACTTTGGCTGGCTTATATACCTATCTGTTTATCGAATTGATTCAATGGATTTGATGCCGTCTGCGGCAATTCTGGATTATATATCCCATATTTTCACTGGTAATTCAATAAAAAAACATCCGCAATTCTTTATCATACCCATAATTCCCTGTGCATATATTATAAAAGCATAGCAAGGGGGTATATTTATGGACAATTTTAATGTATACAAGGATATTCAAGCGAGAACAGGCGGAGAGATATACATAGGCGTGGTAGGTCCGGTGCGCACAGGTAAATCAACGTTCATCAAGCGGTTCATGGAGCTTTTGGTGCTTCCTGCAATGGAGGATGATAACCTGCGCAATTTAAGCCGTGATGAACTGCCCCAGAGTGCTGCCGGAAAGACCATAATGACAACAGAACCCAAGTTCATCCCCAAGGAAGCAGCCAAAATTAATCTGGCCGATGGGATTGAAGCCAAGGTAAGGCTGATTGACTGTGTGGGCTTCATGGTGGACGGGGCCGCAGGCCATGTGGAAAACGGCGAGGAACGCCTGGTGAAGACACCCTGGTTTGATTACGACATCCCTTTTACCCAGGCCGCGGAACTGGGAACCAGGAAGGTCATCAATGACCACTCCACCATAGGAATCGTGGTGACCACGGATGGCAGCATAGGGGAAATAAAACGTCCCGGATACATAGCGGCTGAGAAACAGACGGTTGATGAACTGAAAAAGCTTGGGAAACCATTCGTGGTCCTGCTCAATTCCATGAAGCCCTACTCCGATGAGACAGCCAAGCTGGCCAAGGAAATGTCGGAAGGATACGGTGTATCCGTGCTTCCGGTCAACTGCGAACAGCTGAAAAAGGATGATGTTTTCCATATCCTGGAGCGGGTATTGAAGGAATTCCCGGTCACGGAGATGGACTTCCATATTCCTAAGTGGCTGGAAATCCTTCCTGCCACCCACTGGCTGAAGGCACAGGTCATCCAGGCTGCCAGGGGGGTCATCCAGAAGGTCAGCCATATGAAGGATGTGGCCGGTGAACTGTCTGGACAGAACACGGACACCATACGCTCCATGAATGTAAAGAATATGCAGATGGCGGACGGACGGGTGGCGGTGCAGGTGGATATGGATGACAGCTATTATTACCAGATCCTCAGTGACTATGTGGGACTTCCCATTGAGGGGGAATACCAGCTGATGCAGACCTTAAGCAGCCTGGCCAATATGCAGAAGGAATACGAAAAGGTCCAGAACGCCCTGACCCAGGTACGCCTTAAAGGTTACGGGGTAGTGACGCCGGAACGCTCTGAGATTGTCCTGGATGAACCCCAGGTCATCAAGCATGGCAACAAGTATGGTGTGAAGATGAAGGCGGAAGCCCCCTCCATCAACCTGATTAAGGCCCATATAGAGACAGAGATTGCGCCAATCGTGGGCAGTGAACAGCAGGCCCAGGACCTGATTGCCTACATTAAGGAAAATGCCAGGGACAGCGATGACGGAATCTGGAACACCAACATTTTCGGTAAATCCATTGAGCAGATTGTGGAGGATGGGATTCAGGCAAAGGTCTCACAGATGACGGAAGACTGCCAGCTTAAGCTTCAGGATACCCTGCAGAAAATCATCAATGACAGCAACGGCGGGATGATATGCATCATTATCTGAAATCAACAGTTACCCGTCGGTGTGTTGAAAGCATGACAGGTTTTAGGAAATTGTGTAAATATAGCGATACTATTTGCATTCATACCGAGAACATGGTATACTGTAGCCAGAATTGACAGAATATTTATGCGGCGGGACTATATTATACGCAGAGGGGAGAATGCAGATGAGACTAACATTTATCGGGGCGGATCATGAGGTGACTGGAAGCTGTCATTTTCTGGAAGTAGGGGAAACAAAGGTATTAATCGACTGTGGCATGGAACAGGGAAACAATGTCTATCAGAACGCGGAACTTCCTGTAAGCTACCGTGAAATCGACTATGTATTCCTGACCCATGCCCATATCGACCACGCAGGCATGCTGCCCTGGATTTATGCAAGGGGGTTCCGGGGCCGGGTGATAGCCACCTATGCAACCGTTGACCTGTGCAATATCATGCTGAAGGACAGCGCCCACATACAGGAGATGGAGGCCGAGTGGAAGAACCGAAAGGCGCGCCGCGCAGGCCGCACCGAGGTGGAGGCCCTTTATACCATGGAGGATGCCGAAGATGTGCTGAAGCATTTTGAAGGGGTGGCCTACGGGCAGGAATTCAAACTCAATGATAACCTGACCCTGCGTTTTACGGATGTGGGGCATCTGCTGGGATCTGCATCCATAGAGATATGGGCTTGCGAGGGAAGCCATACTAAAAAGATTGTATTCTCCGGGGACATCGGCAATAAGAATAAGCCCCTCATAAGGGATCCGCAGTATATTGACGAGGCGGATTATGTGGTGATGGAATCCACCTATGGCAACCGCTACCACAAAAAAGGCGTGAACCATGTGGAGAGCCTGGCCCGCATCATCCAGGAGACCCTGGACCGCAGCGGCAATGTGGTAATCCCTGCCTTTGCAGTGGGACGTACCCAGGAACTGCTGTATCTGATACGGCATATCAAGGATGAAAAGCTGGTCAAGGGACATGACGGCTTTGACGTCTATGTGGACAGCCCGCTGGCAGTGGAAGCCACCCATGTGTTTAAGGAAAACATGCTGGAATGTTATGACGATGAGACAAAGGCGCTGGTGGAAAAGGGGATCAACCCCATTGACTTCCCTGGGCTTAAGCTTTCCATTACCAGTGAGGAATCGAAAAACATCAACTTCGATATGACGCCCAAGGTAATCATATCCGCGGCCGGTATGTGCGATGCGGGCCGTATCAGGCATCATCTGAAGCATAATCTCTGGAGGCCGGAATGCTCCATTGTCTTTGCTGGATACCAGGCAGAGGGGACCTTGGGGCGCCTGATTCAGGACGGTGCGCAGACCGTGAAGATCTTTGGCGAGGAGATTGATGTAAGGGCCCATATTGAGAATATTGAAGGAATCAGCGGGCATGCTGACAGGGACGGGCTGCTGACATGGATATCCTCCTTTGAAAAACGCCCGGATTATGTGTTTGTGGTCCATGGCGATGAGGAGTCCTGCACCGCATTTGCGGATATGCTGGATACCCAGCTGAAACTGAAAGCCAGGGCGCCTTTTTCCGGTTCGCAGTTTGATTTGATCAGGGGATGCTGGATTAAGGAAGCTGAGCCTGTACTGATTGAGAAAGAGACGGAAGCCAGACGCAGGGCAACGGGTGTCTATACACGTCTTGTGGATGCGGGGAAGCTTCTTATGGATGTGATTAACCATAACCAGGGAGGGGCCAATAAGGATTTAACACATTTTACAGAACAGATACTGGCCCTCTGCGATAAATGGGCCAGATAAGGACAGTGAGGACAGGAGACAGTAATACATGAGTAAAGTACAGATTTATACGGATGGTTCAGCCAGAGGGAACCCTGACGGCCCGGGAGGCTATGGGGTAGTGCTGCATTTCACGGACAATAAGGGGCAGCTGCATGAGAAGACCCTGTCCGGCGGATACGTGCGCACGACCAACAACAGGATGGAGCTGATGGCTGCCATCATGGGACTGGAGACGCTGAACCGGCCGTGCCAGGTAGAGTTGTATTCGGATTCCAAGTACCTGACAGATGCATTTAACCAGAGATGGATTGACAGCTGGATTGCAAAGGGATGGAACCGCGGAAAAAGCGGTCCTGTCAAGAATATTGACCTGTGGAAACGGCTTCTGAAAGCAAAGGAGCCCCATCAGGTCACCTTTATCTGGGTAAAAGGACATGCAGGCCATCCGCAGAACGAGCGCTGCGACCAGCTGGCAACTTCGGCGGCTGACGGTGATGACCTGATGGTTGATGAGGGACTGGAAAGCTGATTTCTTACGTATCTCTTACAATCTATTACTCCTTTCATCTGCATATTCCCTTTCCTGTTTTTTTGTGATAATGTAGTGACAAGAACACAGCAGGGAAGTGTGACGATGAAGGATAAACGAATATGGATTGTAATTATCTGCATCCTGGTGATAGGGACCGGGGTCACCCATTATACCAAGTACTACGTAAAAAGCCAGGCAACAGCCATGGATACAGCAGCAACAACGGCTGGCGAGATGCCTGCAGGAGCACCTTCCCCTGCATCTGCATCTGAAGTGAAGGAAGAGGAACAGAAGGCAGGGAAAGCCGCAGAGGTTTCCGCCCCCATGGACAGGAGCCTCAGTGCTTCCCCGGCAGCAGGAGCCGGGCCAGGCGCCGCATATGCTTCCTCCCCTATGGAAGACAGGGCAGAAGCCCAAGCCGCGGCAGAGGAGACTGCTGCATCGGATGAGGACGGTGTCCAGGCGGTCCAGATATATTCGGAAGATGAAGTGCCTGTGGAACAGATGCCCATATCACCGCTGACAGGTGCAAAAGAGACTGAATCAAAGATGCTCCTCACCATAGATTACAGGCAGCGCCTGATGGACCTGGATTCGCAGATACAGAAGATGCGCGAGCAGGAGACGGATTCCAATGTCTATTCCATCAAAACCTCAGCTGAAACCGAACTTAAGATGTGGGAAGGGGAACTGAATTCCATTTATAATGCACTCCTTGAGCTTCTGCCCCAGGAAGATGCGGCCAGGCTGGCTGCAGAACAGCAGGAGTGGCTGAAGACCAGGGAGACAAAGGCTGCAGAGAACACAGGTAAAAGCGGCGGTTCGGTGGAACGGATCGGATATGCGGCAACCCTGGCAAGCCTTACCAGGGACAGGGCGTATGAGCTGGCTGGCAGATATGAGCAGGCCAACGGCCTTCCTGCCCCGGTGGAAGAGGAAACCACGGATGCCGTATCCGGGCAGTAGGCGCTCACCCCGGTTATCTGATATGCCTGGCAGGGAAAGGGAATGCATAAAGTAATGGATAAGCGGGAAAACCAATGGAAAATCCTTGGTTTTCCCGCTTATTTTGTGAAGTGAGTCTTGATAAATATATACCAATATGGTAAAATGACGGTTATGTAATTTATGATGTGATGATATGGAGGAAGATAAAGTGAAAGAACCACAGTACCGCGGCGTGAATGAACTCCGCCGGATGTTCCTTGAATTTTTCGAGAGCAAGGGCCATCTTGCCATGAAGAGTTTTTCCCTTGTTCCGCATAATGATAACAGCCTGCTTTTAATCAATTCCGGTATGGCCCCTTTGAAGCCGTACTTCACCGGACAGGAGATTCCGCCGAGAAAACGCGTGACCACCTGCCAGAAGTGCATCCGTACCGGTGATATTGAGAATATCGGCAAGACTGCCAGACATGGTACTTTTTTTGAGATGCTGGGCAATTTCTCCTTTGGCGATTATTTTAAACATGAGGCAATTGCCTGGACCTGGGAGTTCCTGACGGAAGTGGTCGGCCTGGATGCTGACAGGCTGTATCCCAGCGTATACCTGGAGGATGACGAGGCGTTTGATATCTGGAACAAGGAGATTGGAATCCCGGCTGGACGCATTTTTAAGTTCGGTAAAGAGGACAACTTCTGGGAGCACGGATCCGGTCCATGCGGCCCCTGTTCCGAGGTATACTATGACAGAGGGGAACAGTATGGCTGCGGCAGCCCGGACTGTACGGTGGGCTGTGAGTGCGACCGCTATATAGAAGTATGGAACAATGTATTTACCCAGTTTGATAATGACGGACATGGCCATTACACGGAGCTGGAGCATAAGAACATTGATACAGGCATGGGGCTGGAGCGTCTGGCCGTGGTGGTCCAGGGCGTGGATTCCCTGTTTACCGTGGACACCAACAAAGCCCTTCTTGACAGGGTTTGTGAACTGTCCCACACCGAATACCAGAAAGACCATGAGACAGATGTCTCCCTGCGTATTGTGGCAGACCATGTCAAGTCCTGTACCTTCATGATATCGGATGGAATCATGCCTTCCAATGAAGGCAGGGGGTATGTGCTCCGCCGTCTGCTGCGCAGGGCTGCCCGTCATGGAAGGAAGCTTGGGATTGAAGGCAGGTTCCTGGCAGAGCTTTCAAGGACAGTGATTGAACTCTGCAAGGATGGATATCCTGAACTGGAAGAAAAGCAGGTCATGATATTCAAGGTCCTGTCTGAGGAAGAGGATAAGTTTAACAAGACCATTGACCAGGGCCTTATGATTTTGGGCGAGATGGAAGAGGAGATGCAGAAGGAGGGCAGCAGGACACTGTCCGGGACCAATGCATTTAAACTGTATGATACCTATGGATTCCCGCTGGACCTGACCAAGGAAATCCTGGAGGAAAAGGGATACGGGGTGGATGAGGACGGCTTTGACGCTGCCATGAAGGAGCAGAAGGAAAAAGCCAGGAAGGCGCGCAAGACAACCAATTACATGGGCGCGGATGTGACCGTTTACCAGTCCATTGACCCTTCCATCACAACGGAATTCGTGGGTTATGATAAGCTCAGCGCGGTTTCAAGGATTACGGTGCTGACCACGGAGGATGAACTGGTCCAGGCTCTTACGGACGGACAGAAGGGAACCGTGATTGTAGGACAGACCCCATTCTATGGCACCATGGGCGGCCAGCAGGGCGATGTGGGTGTGATTGTCAATGAAAACGGTGAATTTAAAGTAGAAGATACCATACATCTCCAGGGCGGCAAGGTGGGCCATGTGGGTATAATGACAAAGGGTATGCTCAAGGTGGATGACAGCGTGACGCTTTCTGTCTGCGGGAAGAACCGTGCCCTTATCTGTAAGAACCACAGCGCCACCCACCTGTTGCAGAAGGCGCTCCGCCTGGTGCTGGGGGACCATGTGGAACAGGCCGGTTCCTATGTGGACGCGGGCAGGCTCCGTTTTGACTTCACCCACTTCTCAGCCATGACGCCTGAGGAAATTAAAAAGGTAGAGGCACTGGTCAACAAGGAGATTCAGGCATCCCTTCCGGTGGTGACTGAAATCATGACCCTGGAGGAGGCCAAGAAGACAGGTGCAATGGCCCTGTTCGGTGAGAAATACGGCGACTCCGTGCGCGTGGTTGAGATGGGGGATTTCTCCACAGAACTCTGCGGCGGCACCCATGTGGCGAATACCAACAATATCGCTTCCTTCAAGATCCTGTCAGAGGCAGGCATTGCCGCCGGTGTAAGGCGTATTGAAGCACTTACCTCAGAAGGACTTATGAAGTATTATGAGGAAATGGAGGCAGGACTCCATGAGGCAGCCAAGGCAGCCAAGACAACGCCGGCAGCCCTTATCTCAAAGATCCACGCACTGTTAGATGAGATTAAGTCCCTGAATTCTGAGAATGAGAAATTAAAGAGCAGGCTGGCCAATGATTCCCTTGGGGACGTGATGAGCCAGGTGAAGGAAGTAAACGGCGTCAAGGTCCTGGCGTCCAGGGTATCAGGCGTGGATATGAACGGCCTGCGCAGCCTGGGGGACCAGTTAAAGGATAAATTGGGAGACGGCGTTGTGGTCCTTGTCTCCGAACAGGACGGCAAGGTAAACCTGATGGCTACTGCAACGGATGCCGTACAGAAGAAGGGAGCCCATGCAGGCAACCTGATTAAGGCAATTGCCGGTCTTGTGGGCGGCGGCGGAGGCGGCCGTCCGGGCATGGCCCAGGCAGGCGGAAAGAACCCGGCAGGCATTGAGGATGCCCTTAAGAAAGCAGTTGAAGTGGTGGAAGAACAGACGAAATAAGTCTTATCTTTAAAAAAATGCAAAATAACTGCAAGAAATATCATTTTTTTCTTGACGTACGGTATTTTTATGCTATAATCATAGCAGTGCTAAAAATACCCAAACAGTTGTATTATGCACAATTACACAACTGGAGGGAGGTTAGGTGTGAGCGATGTCAAACGTAATTGTTAAAGATAACGAGACCTTAGACAGTGCTTTGCGCAGATTCAAAAGAAACTGTGCGAAGGCTGGCATTCAGCAGGAAATTCGTAAGAGAGAGCATTACGAGAAGCCAAGCGTAAGACGTAAGAAAAAGTCTGAAGCTGCCCGTAAGCGTAAATTCAACTAATTCACAGCATGCACTGCGTGAGTCTGGTTGTCAGAGGTAAGTAAAATCAGCTGGCTGTTATGGAAACATAACAGCCAGCTGTTTTTGCCGTGCGCCCTGCGGCGCACGTTTTTTTAGTTTTTTAAGTTCCTGCTTTTCCGGTCCGGGAATCCTTTATCTGCTCCTGTTCACCCAGGCCATATCAGTCCGCTTCCTTAAGGCTGCAGGAAGGCGTTGCCACCAGTGAATAGTTGGTGTGGTAGATAACAAAGCCGGGGGCTGAACCAGCCACCTTTTTAATATTCTTCTTCTGTATATAGTCAATCTCCACCTTATCATTATCCCGTCCCTTGGAATAATAGGCGGCCAGGGCGCCTGCTTCCTCAAACACCCGGTCCGGAAGGTCTGTTTTCCCCTCAGACTTAACAATCACATGGGAACCGGGGATTCCCTTGGCGTGGAACCACCAGTCATTGCCCGTGGCAACCTTGAAGGTCAGTTCCTCATTCTGGTAATTATTCTTGCCCACGTACATATGATATCCATCGGAAGAGATATAATGGAAGGGCCTGCTGGTAATCCTGGGCTTCTTGTCACCGGACCTGCGTTTCTTGATATAACCGTATTCCATCAGTTCCTCTTTAATCTGGACCAGGTCATCCTCCTTAAGGGCGATATCCAGGGCTGAACTAATGGATTCCAGGTGGTCAATCTCAGCCTTTGTCTCCTTTGTCAGGTCGGTTAAGGCTTCATAGGTACGTTTCAGCTTGTTATATTTGTCAAAATGCTTCTTGGCATTATCCTTGGCAGAAAGCTGGGAATCCAGGGGGACCGTGATTTCCTCATTGGTATAGTAATTCAGGCACCGGAGGGACTTCTCGCCGCCTTGAAGTTCATACCCATAAGTATTAAGGAGTTCCCCGTAGATACGGTATTTCTCGCGCTTCTCCGTGTCACCCAGCTGCTTTAGCTGCAGATCGTACTTTTTATAGTTGCGCTCCAGGGCTGTCTGGACAATCCTGCGAAGGTCCGAGGATTTCTGCCTGATCCTGGTCACCGTGTCCCGTGACGCATAATAATTTTCAAGAAGCGCGCTGATGGAGGCCACATGTTCCAAATGGTAATCAGCCCCTTCATAGCAGGTAAGGGGAAATGCCGCATATTCCACAGGTCCATCCCCGTCATGGACAATGGCCGGTGAAAAGTTACCGTCCCGCACATCCTCCATCACCAGGCTGAAGGTATGGTACAGATGCACCAGCTCTGCCTCTGAAAGCTGGTTGGCCGACTGGTCGGAATCAATGGAGGCCAGGTGGCAGATTTCCTCCGCCATAATGGGGCTGATTCCGGTAAGGCGGTTATACAGCGCCTTCTGCACGGTCATGGGGGAATTCCCCATCAGGCCTGCAAACTCCTCCTGGGAAACCGTAAGGGGATTCTCCTTAGCCACGGTCTGCGGTATGAAATACTCCCTGCCCGGCAGCACCTCGCGGACCGAGCTGACCTGGGCCGACACATGCTTGATGCTGTCGATGATGGTCTTATCCTCTTTACAGAAAATAATATTACTGTGCTTACCCATAATCTCCACAATCAGCTTCTTCCGGCACAGATCCCCCATCTCATCCAGATGTTCCAATTCAAACTCAATAATCCGTTCCAGTCCGGGCTGGCTGATACCCACAATCCGTGCGCTCCCGATATGCTTGCGCAGCAGCATGCAGAAATTCGGGGCAGTCATAGGGCTGGGCTTATTCTTATCCGTAAGATAAATCAGCGGCAGGCTTGCGCTGGCTGATATCTGAAGCCTGTAATTTTCCTTGTTATTCTTGATGGCGATAAGCAACTCATCCTTTTCCGGCTGGGCAATCTTAGAAATACGCCCTCCCTCCAGGGTATCCTTAAACTCATGCACCAGACTGGCAATGGTAATTCCGTCAAATGCCATAAAATCTCACTCCTGTCAGGCCCTATTTAGCATAAAGCAAAAAACAAAACCAAAATCACCCTTATGCCACGGCCATTGACTATAAGAATAACATAAAAAATCCAATAAGAAAAGGCCAACCTACGCCAGCTCCCCGAGCTTCCCCAAGCTATTTCCCCCATGCATGAAGATACGGCAATCAGAAACACCCAGTGGGTGAGGAAGGGAGCCGGAGGAGGGGGATGCATCCACAGGAGTGTTAGAATCCCTTAGGCTGTGGGAACCGGCGTTAAGAGGCAGGCGCCCTTTGTCTGAGCCCAATACCAAAATTCATGCGATAGCCAAAGCGCGAGTTTGGGCAGCCGGCCTCTTGTCCTTAGCCGGTTTCCAGAGCCTTAGGGATTCCCGCTCCGCAGCCGTATCCCCCTCCTCCGGCTCCCTTCCTCACGGACGGATGCACCTCCACCCGTCATCCCATACAACCCCATCCCCAATCATTTCCTTGACTTGAATCCCCAGATGAATTATAATACTATCTAACTATGGATAAAAGCGAAAGAGAGGCATTCGTTATGTTAAAAAGCATGACTGGTTTCGGCAGGTGCGAGAATATAACCGATGAATATAGGATTTCTGTCGAAATGAAAGCCGTGAATCACAGATATCTGGACTTGAGTATTAAGATGCCGAAGAAGTTTAATTATTTTGAAGCTTCCATCAGGACCCTTCTTAAGAAATACATCCAGAGGGGAAAGGTTGACCTGTTCATCAACTATGAGGACTATACAGAAGGCAACATGTGTCTTAAGTACAACCGGGCGCTGGCAGCTGAATATATGGATTATTTCAACAAGATGGCAGAAGAATTCAGCATACAGAACGATGTGAAGGTTTCCACACTGGCCAAGTTCCCTGAGGTATTTTCCATGGAGCAGGCGCCGGACGATGAGGAACATCTGTGGGGGATCCTGTCAGCGGCACTTGAGGAGGCTGCGGTGAAGTTCGTGCAGTCCAGGGAGGTGGAAGGAGAACATTTAAAGAATGACCTTCTGGGCAAACTGGATTATATGACTGGCCTGGTGGATTACATTGAAGAGCGTTCACCCCAGATACTGACAGAGTACAGGGCCAAGCTGGAGGCCAAGGTCCAGGAGCTGTTAAACGGCACAGCCATAGATGAGGGCCGGATTGCGGCGGAAGTTACCATTTATGCGGATAAAATCTGCGTGGATGAGGAGACGGTACGTCTGAGAAGCCATATTGAGAACACGAGGAAGGACCTGTTAAGCGGCGGGAGCGTTGGACGTAAGCTGGATTTCATTGCCCAGGAGATGAACCGGGAAGCCAACACCATCCTTTCCAAGTCCAGCGACCTGTCGATTTCGGACAAGGCCATTGCCCTTAAGACCGAGATAGAAAAGGTCAGGGAGCAGATACAGAATATCGAATAAAATGCAGCACGAAAGTCAGGAGAGTACACCATGAGCCATCAGGGAATATTAGTGGTTGTATCCGGTTTTTCCGGTGCAGGCAAGGGAACACTTATGAAGGAGCTGCTGAAGCAATACGATAACTATGCGCTGTCCGTATCAGCCACCACAAGGCAGCCCAGGGAAGGCGAAAAGGACGGGGAGGATTATTTCTTTGTCACAAAGGAGCATTTCCAGCAGATGATTGAGGAGAACAGACTGGTGGAATATGCCCAGTATGTCAATCATTATTACGGAACCCCAAGGGATTATGTTGAGAAGAAGATGGCAGAAGGAAAGGATGTGATCCTGGAGATTGAAATCCAGGGCGCCCTGAAAGTCAAAAAGCGTTTTCCGGACGCGCTGCTTCTCTTTGTGACGCCTCCCAGTGCAGAGGAACTGCGCCGCCGTCTGGTTGGACGCGGCACGGAGACCATTGAGGTCATTAACGCAAGGCTGCGCCGCGCGGCAGAGGAGGCGGCAGGTATGGAGGCATATGATTATCTGCTGATTAACGATGAAATCCAGTCCTGTGTGGAGCAGATGCATCAGCTGATCCAGCTCCAGCACAATAAGACCTCCTATCACCTGGATTTCTTGAGCAGGATGCGGGAAGATTTATATCACTTGGATGACAGAAAATAAAATATAAAGATTGAAAGGGGAATGTAATATGTTACATCCATCATACACCGATTTAATTGACGTAGTTAACAGCGATATCGAGCCAGGAGAGCAGCCTGTGGTACAGAGCCGCTATTCCATTGTCATTGCAGCTTCCAGACGTGCCAGACAGATCATCGGGGGAGAAGACCCCATGGTAAGCGGCGCCGCAGGCAAGAAGCCGCTGTCCATAGCCATTGACGAACTGTACCACCAGAAGGTGAAAATCCTTCCGGAAGAAGAAAACCCATCTGAGGAAGATGAGAACCAGAACGCATAAAATCATAAGCCGTCTCCTGTACACCGCAGCAGGCAGGGTCATTCCCGGCACTGCGGGCACAGCAGAGATGGCTTAAATGTTCATTAGGAGTAAATTTGACATATGGAAAACATGAAATTATTTTGCGTGTCCCTGGGATGCGATAAGAACCTTGTGGATACGGAGAAAATGCTGGGACTGCTGGGCGGGACCGGTTTTACATTTACAGATGATGAGATGGAAGCGGATGTAATCCTGGTCAACACATGCTGCTTTATCGGCGACGCCAAGGAGGAAAGTGTGAATACCATCCTGGACATGGCGCGTTTAAAGGAAGAAGGGGCCTGCAGGGCCTTGATCGTGACAGGCTGCCTGGCCCAGCGATATAAGCAGGAAATCCTGGATGAGATTCCTGAGGTGGATGCCATCCTGGGCACCACGTCCTATGAGGATGTGGCTGGGATTGTGAAACAGGTGCTGGAGGGCAAGGGAATCACCCATCTGACCAGCTTCCATGACCTGGGGGAACTTCCTGACACCCAGGCGGGACGGGTAGTGACCACGGGCGGATATTATGCGTTCTTAAAAATAGCGGAAGGATGTGATAAGCGCTGTACCTACTGCATCATCCCCTATCTGAGGGGGCCTTACCGCAGCGTGCCCATGGAGCAGCTTCTGGAGGAAGCCAGGCAGCTGGCCAGCGGCGGGGTAAAGGAACTGATCCTGGTAGCCCAGGAAACCACCCTTTACGGCAAGGATATCTATGGTGGGAAGTCCCTTCCAAAGCTGCTGCATGAGCTGGCGCAGATTCCGGGCATCCAGTGGATACGGATCCAGTACTGTTATCCGGAAGAGATTACGGACGAGCTGATTGAAGCCATACGCTCAGAAGAAAAGGTCTGTCATTATCTGGACATCCCAATCCAGCACGCCAGCAACCGGATCCTTAAGCGCATGGGGCGAAGGACCAACCGTGAGGAACTGACGGAACGCATTGCGAAGCTGCGAAAGGAGATACCGGATATAGCGCTGCGCACCACCATGATTTCCGGGTTCCCGGGGGAGACCCAGGCAGACCATGAGGAGCTGATGGACTTTGTCAATGAGATGGAATTTGAACGGCTGGGGGTATTTGCCTATTCCGCGGAGGAGGACACCCCTGCATATTCTTATCCGGACCAGGTGCCCCAGGAGGTGAAGGAGGAACGCAGGGATGAAATCATGGAACTGCAGCAGGACATTGCCTTTGGACACTGTGAGGATATGGTGGGACGTATCCTGACCGTGCTGATTGAAGGGAAGGTGGTGGATGAGCCTGTCTATGTGGGAAGGACTTATATGGACGCCCCTGGTGTGGACGGACTTATATTTGTGAATGCTGAGATGGAACTGATGTCTGGCGACTTTGTAAGGGTAAAGGTGACCGGAGCCGCTGAATATGATCTGATAGGAGAGGTGTACGATGAATCTGCCCAATAAACTGACGATTGTAAGAGTGTGTTTGATTCCTTTTTTTGTAGCTGCACTGCTGTTTGACCATGGTAATAACTATACCATGCGTATTGTTGCCAATGTCCTGTTCATCATTGCCAGCCTTACGGACCTGTTTGACGGCAAGATTGCCCGCAAATACAACATGGTCACTAACTTTGGCAAGTTCATGGACCCCCTTGCGGATAAGCTTCTGGTGTGTTCTGCCCTTATCTGCCTGATTGAACTGGGACAGCTCCCTGCCTGGGTCGTGATTGTGATCATCAGCCGCGAGTTCATCATCAGCGGCTTCCGTCTGGTCGCGGCTGACAACGGCGTGGTGATTGCCGCCAGCTACTGGGGCAAGTTCAAGACCACCTTCCAGATGATTGCGGTCATCCTGCTGATATTTGATATCCCGGCCCTGCGCCTGGTTGCCAATATAACCGTGGTGATTGCAGTGGCCCTGACCATCATCTCACTGGTGGACTATGTGGCCAAGAATTACAGGATTCTCACTGAGGGAGGCATGTAGGATGACGGCGGAACTGATTTCAGTGGGCACCGAACTGCTGATGGGGAACATTGTGAACAGCAACACCCAGTTCCTGGCGGAGAAGTGTGCCCTTCTTGGATTTGATATGTATTACCAGGTGACAGTGGGGGATAATTACGGCCGGATGAAGGCTGTGATTGAGACAGCCCTTGAGCGCTCGGACCTTATCATACTGACCGGGGGCCTCGGCCCCACGGAAGATGACCTGACAAAGGAAGTATGCGCTGAGGCCATGGGCATGGAGCTGGTGGAAGACCCGCATACAAGGAAGCATCTGGAAGCATTTTTTGTCAACAATATATACAAGGAGATACCTGATAACAATTGGAAGATGGCTGCCGTCCCAAAGGGGGCGCTGGTCCTTGATAACCATAACGGCATGGCACCGGGACTGATCCTGGAACGGGACAACAAGACCGCCATCCTGCTGCCGGGGCCTCCGGGAGAACTGTACCCCATGTTCAATGACCAGGTGTTCCCGTGGCTTCAGAAGCGCCAGCAGTCCGTCCTTGTATCCAGGATGGTAAAAATCTGCGGATGCGGCGAGAGCCAGGTGGAGGATATGATCCTGGACCTGATTGACAGCCAGACCAACCCTACCATTGCAACGTATGCCAAGACCGCTGAGGTGCATCTGCGCATCACGGCCAGGGCTGGGGACAGGGAACAGGCCGAGGCGCTGATTGAACCGGTGCTGGAGGAAATCAGCAGGCGGTTCAAGGAGAAAATCTATACCACGGATGAGAAGGTCAGCCTGGAGATGGCGGTGGTGGAGCTGTTAAAGAAGCATAAGCTTACCATGTCAACGGCTGAATCCTGTACAGGAGGCATGGTTGCAGCTAAGCTGGTCAATGTTTCCGGCGTGTCCCAGGTGTTCATGCAGGGCATGGTCACCTATTCCAATGAAGCCAAGATGCGTCTTCTGGGAGTGAAGGAAGAGACACTTAGGGCTTACGGGGCGGTCAGCGCACAGACAGCCGCTGAGATGGCGGCAGGAGGCGCGGCCATGAGCCGGACCGATGTCTGCGTGGCCATCACAGGCCTTGCCGGGCCGGACGGCGGCACGGATAAGAAACCGGTGGGACTTGTATATATGGCATGCTGTCTTAAGGGAAAGGTAACGGTGCAGGAATATCATTTTAAGGGAAACAGGGATAAGATACGGGAACAATCCATGATGAAGGCCCTTGATCTGGTGCGTCTGTGTATATTAGAACAGGGAGATTGTTGACATTGCAGACAAAAAGAATGAAACGACAGCTTTCAGCGGCCTGCCATTATTCTTATACACGGCTGGCCCTGAATTATTATATGTATTATGAGACTTCGCTGGAGGACTCATTACTGGACAACAGGCTGGAGCCGCTTAACGCGGCTTTTCACGGCCTGCTGCGGGGATTCCTGGATGGAACCTGCCCAGAGGACGCCCTGGAGGAACTGAGGAACCAGGTGGCGGCGGAGATGGAGACAGCCACTGCCTATACCGATGCATTCCAGGCATACGAATATGTGCTGAACCGGCTGGAGGGGCGGTTTGCGCCGCAGCCAGTAGGAAACATGGCGGGGGAAGACCACGATGAAGCCATGACGGAACGCATCATGGGATATATCACGGATTCGCAGGATGCCATGACGGTGAATGAACGGATCCGTTCTGTCCTTGGGCAGCTTCCGGTCCGTCTGACCAGGAATAAATTCTTTTCACTGGTGGAGGAAGGGCTTTCGGTATACCGCGGCAGTACCAGGGAAAGCCTGGATGATATGTTCTATATCCTGCGCTCCGAGGCCCTGCTGTATGTTCCTGCCGATATGGTGACCGGTTACGAGGAGCTGCATTCCATCCTGGAGGAGTTAAGGACAGCGGACTACCGGTCCATGACACCGGAATCCTACCGGCACCTTACGGATGAGATGAAGCGGGCCGGCCATATGCTGATGGACGACACGGCAGAGCTGATGCTTCTGATGGAGCTGGTGAATGACCTGTATGTGCTTTTTATCTCCAGGGACAGCGCCATGATGGAGGTTTCCGAAGAACAGTGCCTGAACCGGATCCTTTCAGGAATCCTGTCTTTATTTGAGGCGGGAACGGATGCACCTATCCCGGATGGGATCACAGGGCTTTTGGACAGGCTGGAAGGACGCCAGGAAGCTTATTTTGAACAGTGGATGGAGGACGGGCTTTCGTCCGGTGAACTGAGGGATATAAAAGGCCAGGAGGGCGAAGCCTCAAAGCTATATAAGGTGGAGATGCTCCTGTCAGGAAGTTCCTTCATGTCCCTTGCGTCTGCCGGACAGGAGTCAGGGGAGCTTGTGGACCAGGCAATGCTTTCAGCAGCAGCCAGCCGGTTCTTTGAAGAGTTTTCCTCTGCCTTTGAGGGGCAGCCAAGGGTGCTGGTGCGTGCCGTCATGGCCAAGGTCCTTTCCAGCCTTCCGGTATTCTTCCAGTCGCTGGATGAGGTACGGGAATATATCAGGAACAGTCTGGAAAGCTGTACTGATTACATGGAAAAGGCAATTACCATGAAGCTGATCACAGACATGATGGAGCAGGATGACCTGGATCCGGATGATATATTTTAGGCGCATTGATTAAATGTGACAGGAGAGATGAAGGCATGCGCTGGTGGAAGCATTTATACATGGGTGACAGGGCTTTAAAGAACAGGGCCAAAGTCCTTATGGGAATCCGTGAGGGAAAGACAACCCCGGACATATATGTGATTACTCTTCCTGAGAGTGGGAATCATATACTTGACATACGTCCTGTCCTGCTGCTGACGGAAAAGGAACGGGAAGATGACGGTTTCCTTATTCTGGGGGTGGCAAAAGGGTATGGGGAAGCCGGTGAGGTGGTCAGGTCCATGGTAGACGACATGTACCGCGCCACAGGGGCATTTGACTGGAATGCATACATGGGATATCTGGACGCCGCAGACAGACGGGATGATATTTAAGGAGGGAAAATGATCCATATTCTGCTTATGATATTAAAAATAATCGGAATCATCCTTCTGGTCATCCTGGGAATCCTGCTGGTGCTCATACTTGCCGTACTGTTCGTTCCGGTCCGGTATAAGGCTGATTTTTCCTGGCATGGGGAGCCGGATCTGTCCCTGAAGGCCAGCTGGTTTTTGCATCTGCTTTCCTTCCGCGCGATTTATACGAAGGAGGGCCTGAAGTTCGTGGTCAGGGTCCTGGGCATCAACCTGTTAAGGAAGCATGACAGGGATGCCTTAAAGGACGCGGCGGATGCGGTGAAAGACGGGACGGAGGATGTACTGGGCCAGGAGGAACAGACCCTGTATGATGAACTGGAGGAGGACGAGGCCAATTTCAGGAAATCAGCGCAGGAGCGGAAGGCTTCGGGCGGATACGTGGAAGCGGATGAAGGAAATATATCCGGGGGAACACAATCCGAAGGAACCAATGCCCCGGATGATCCGGAGACGGACGGGGAGAAGGCGGCCGGGAAGGATACTGCCCCTGTTTTTGGAACACTTCTGTCCCTTCCCGGGCGGATTAAGTCCCGGGCAAAGGCCCTGTGGGAAAAACTTAGGTTTTCTTTTACACGCATCCGTGATAAGCTAAAAGGGATGCAGGCGTTTGCGCTGGACAAGAAGGCTTGGCTGGAGGACGAGAAGAACCAGGCCAGCCTTAAGCTGCTTTACAGGCAGGTGAAACGGCTGGTTGCCCATATCTGGCCGCGAAAGGCTAAGGGAAGCGTCACATTCGGCTTTGACGACCCCTATACCACGGGACAGGTGCTTCAGGCCGTAAGCCTGATTTATCCGTTCTTTCATAAACAGCTTGCCGTATACCCTGTGTTTGATGACAAGGTATTGGATGCAGAGGGTAGTTTTAAGGGCAGGGTACGTCTGGCCTATCCTTTGTGGCTGGCATTTCAGGTGTTCATGGATAAACATACCCGCAGGATGATCCGCGGTTTTATAAAATAAAAGAGAAGAGGACATACTATGGCAGAGAATCAGTTCACATCTACAATAGAAACATTATTCAAGGGCATGGACCAGTTTGTCACCACCAAGACCGTGGTGGGAGAGCCTGTGCAGGTTGGAGAGACCATCATTGTCCCCCTCATTGACGTAACCTGCGGAATGGCGGCCGGAGCATTTGCAGAAGGCGCAAAACAGAAGCAGAAGGGCGGAGGAGGAATGAGCGCCAAGATGAGCCCCAGCGCTGTCCTTGTAATCCAGAACGGGGTCACCAAGTTAGTCAATGTGAAGAACCAGGATGCCATCACAAAGGTGATTGACATGGCTCCGGACTTCATCAATAAGTTCATGGGCGGCAAGCCGGCGGTGTCGGATGAGACCGTGCAGGCTGCAAAGGACACTGCATCTGCCTATGATACGGGTAAAACCGAACACATGGATATAAAGTGACTGAAGGAAATGGATCCGGCAGGTAAAGGCAGGTAAAATAAGCGGCAAAGGTAATGAATCCCGGATTTCTGCATATGATGAAGTATAGCTTGTTGCAGAATGGGGGATATGATTAAGATATGAGAAGAATATGCGGTCTTATGCTGTTCTGCTTCGGATTTGGGATGGCAGTGCTGCTCTTTATTCCGGAGACAATCTTTACTTTCCTGTTCGTTATCGGCTGTCTTGTATTGGGATATAATCTCTTTTGCTGTTGATGGAGCGGTTCGAAGAGGAAGTAAGATAGGTATACAGGGCCATCCTGCAGTATCTAGTACTGCAGGGTGGCTTTTTGGCGCGGAAGCCCTTTTTATAAACAGATTCTTTTATAAACAATTAAAGAAGGCATTGTAAAAGCTATTAAGCTTCACAATGCCCTCAGACGCTACCCGGATTCTGTTTCATTAAGCCCTCTCTACAAGGCCTGAACGTAAGCAGGAAGTACATACGTACATTCTCTGGGTTCCACCGTTAACCTTGACTTTAACGGACTTAACATTAGCTTTCCACATCTTGTTGGATCTTCTATGGGAATGGCTCACTTTGTTACCGAAATGAGCTGCCTTTTCACAGATTACACACTTAGCCATACTATTGCACCTCCTTAGCACGTTACTTGAATTCTTCCATTAAGAAAAATCCACAACAAATGTATGATACCAGAAAGTGATAAAATTTGCAAGTGAAAAAACAAAAATTTATTTCTTTTTTTCAGAAAATAGTGTATACTGTCTCTAGTAAATGAATGGAGGCATGTGTATGAAGGGAAGAATCAGCAATAAGATGGGCGAAATACAGATCAACCCGGACGTGATTGCTTTATATGCAGGAACCATAGCGGTAGAGTGTTTTGGCATTGTCGGGATGGCGGCAGTCAGTATGAAGGACGGGCTGGTCAAACTGCTTAAAAGAGAGAGCCTGACCCATGGAATTAATGTGGTTATTAATGATAACAGGATATCCTTTGATTTTCATGTAATCGTATCCTATGGGGTCAGCATATCCGCAGTATCTGACAACTTAATCGAAAGCGTGAAATATAGAGTAGAGGAATTCACCGGCATGGAGGTTGAGAAAATCAACATCTTTGTGGAAGGTGTGAGAGTGATTGATTAGGAGGAAGTAACTTGTGGGTATAAGTACAATTGATGCCGGGAAATTAAAGAACGCCTTCCTGGCAGGAGCAAAAGGCCTGGAGGCCAAGAAAGACTGGATTAACGAACTGAATGTGTTCCCTGTACCTGACGGGGACACGGGGACGAATATGACGCTTACGATCATGGCGGCCGCAAGGGAAGTGGCGGAACTGGAGAATCCGACCATGGACCAGCTGGCAAAGGCCATTTCCTCAGGTTCCCTAAGAGGGGCCAGGGGTAATTCGGGGGTTATCCTTTCACAGCTTTTAAGAGGTTTTACAAAGGAAATAAAATCCGTAACAGAGATTGATACCACAACCCTGGCCAACGCCATGGTGAGGGGGACTGAAACAGCATACAAGGCTGTCATGAAGCCCAAGGAAGGAACCATACTGACGGTTGCAAAGGGTATGTCGGATAAGGCCCTTGAGATGGCATCCAAGACAGATGATATAGAGGAATTTGCAAGGGAAGTCATTGCTTACGGCGACTATGTACTGGACCAGACGCCGGAGATGCTTCCCGTATTAAAGCAGGCAGGCGTGGTGGATTCCGGCGGCCAGGGCCTGATGCAGGTGGTGAAAGGCGCATTTGACGGACTCACAGGCAGGATGGCCGATGTTTCGCTGGATGCGGTTCCTGAGCAGAAGGGACCGGCGGCGCAGAAGCCCCAGGCAGCCTCCCTGACGGATATTGACACGGCGGATATCAAGTTTGGATACTGCACGGAATTCATCATCAATCTGGAAAAGGATTATTCAGACCAGGATGAAAACCAGTTAAAGTCCTATCTGGAATCCATCGGTGACTCACTTGTGGTTGTGTCGGATGACGAGATTGTGAAGGTACACGTGCACACCAACCATCCGGGGCTTGCATTTGAGAAAGCCCTGACCTACGGTTCCCTGTCCCGCATGAAGGTTGACAACATGAGGGAGGAGCATCAGGAGCGTATCATCAAGGACTCCGAACGGCTGGCAAGGGAACAGGCGGCCGGGAATGACGGGGATGTGGGGCAGCCTTCAAACGAGCGCAAGACATACGGATTCATAGCAGTGTCAAGCGGCGACGGCCTCAGTGAGATATTTAAGGGAATCGGTGCGGATTACCTGATTGAAGGGGGGCAGACCATGAACCCCAGCACGGAAGATATGCTCAACGCCATCGATAAGGTGAACGCAGACAATATTTTCATACTCCCCAATAACAAGAACATCATCATGGCGGCCCAGCAGGCAAGGGACCTGACTGAAGATAAGAACATTATCGTCATTCCATCCAAAACAGTGCCCCAGGGAATCACCGCCCTTGTAAACTTCATGCCTGACCTGTCAGCCGAGGATAACCTGGCTGCCATGACAGAGGAGATGGACAATGTAAAGACGGCCCAGATAACCTATGCGGTACGCACCACCAATATCGACGGAATGGAGATAGAGGAAGGGGATATCATGGCTATCGGGGACCATGGGATGCTGGCAGCCGGCAAGTCCGTGGAACGGGTGGCAATGGATGCCTTAAAGTGCATGCTGGATGATGACTGCGAACTGGTCACCGTGTATTATGGAAGCGATGTGGTTGAGAATGCGGCAAAAGCCCTGGTGAGCCAGGCTGAGCAGATGTATCCGGATAAGGAGATTGAACTTCAGTACGGAGGGCAGCCCATTTATTATTATATGATTTCCGCGGAATAAAGACAGTGGAGTAAAGACAAAGGAATGATAAGAGGACAGAATATATGGCAAGGTGGACGAGAGATGAAAGGCTGGACCAGCCCCAGGACTTTGTCCGGTTCATGATGGAGGATTATCTGAATAAAGGCGGGTTTAAAAAGAAAATCCATAAAGGTGAGGAAGTGTGGCAGGAGGGTGAGGGATTCCTGGCCTCCGCACGGTTCATCCGGTACGAATATTCCGATGGCCTGTTCCATCTGGAGGCATGGATTGGCAAGCGCAGGGAGAATGCCCTGAAGGGATTTGTGGGCGCGCTGCCCAAGAAGATGTTCAGGGAAAGCCTGGAGGAGCTTATCCGGCTCCTGCACCAGCCGTTACCGGAGGCCCGGGAAGGGGAAGCCGGAAGGGTGGTCACCATACAGGTGCCTGACCATGCAAAGTATGCGGTACCGGCCATGGTTGTTTCCATCGTGGGGATTATAGTGGGGCTCATGCTGTCGCCTTTAGGAGGAATCCTTCTTGGGAGCGTGGGGATTTCACTTGGGCAGAATGCCAGGAATTCCAGTAAGGGCAATATTGCCAGGGCCTCCGTCATCCTGGGGACAGTGGCCGTGATAGCCGCCCTTGTGGGCTATATACTTAATATGATATTTTTGTTTTCATTTTTTAAATAAAGAGAGGAGAGATGATATATGAATGAAGAGATGATGAACCGGTCCTATGAAGTACAGGTAGAGAGGGAGTCCCTTGGACGCTACACGGCCAAGACCTTTGGCTGGATGTTTGCCGGCCTTCTGATTACCTTTGCGGTTGCGGTGGGCGGATTGTTTACAGGCGCCATAGCATATGTGTACTCCATTCCTTACTGGTACTATATCCTGTTTGCAGCTGAAATCGGCGTGGTCCTGTTCCTTTCAGCCAGGATTGAGAAGATGTCCGTGGGATTGGCAAGGACCATGTTTTTCCTGTATGCCGTATTGAACGGACTTGTGTTCTGCGCATACCTGATTATTTTTGACCTGACCATCCTGTGGATGGTATTCGGGATCACTTCCGTGTTCTTTGGAATCATGGCCCTTATTGGCTGGTTTGGGAATATCAACTTTGCAAAGCTCCGTCCATTCATGGTCGGCGGATTGATTTTCCTGGTGTTCTACTGGCTGCTGGCCATGTTTATCGATTTGAGTGCATTTGAAACAGGGGTATCCATGTTCGGCATTTTCCTGTTCCTGATTTTCACTGCCTATGATACGAAGAAAATCCAGGCATATTATGAGTACTATGGCCAGGTTCCGGAGATGGCTGCCAAGGCTTCCATTTTCTCTGCGCTTCAGCTTTACCTGGATTTCATCAACCTGTTCATCTATCTGCTGCGCGTGCTGGGCCGCAGGAAATAAACAATCACTAAAATCTATTGCCGGTTTCTTTAAGGCCCTGACAGTGTATTCTGTCAGGGCCTGATGCAATTTAATCTAGAACGTGTTTGAAAATTCATTCCCGCCATCTGCACGCCCCACTTTGCGGCATATTTGGTCCCGATTCAGTCAACGTAGCCCGCTACGCCTCCCTCATCGGGACCAAATCTCCCACAAAGTGTGACGCACAGCTGACGGAAAGCAATTTTCAAACACGCTCTAGCCAAAATCAGGAAATGATTGTATAATTCAATCATTGAATCACCACAATGAAAGGGGAACACATATGTTAATCGGAGCATTGGAAGCAGGCGGAACCAAGATGGTGTGTGCCATTGGAAAAGAGGACGGAACGATTCTGGAGCAGATATCAATCCCAACCACCACACCCGAGGAGACCATACCGAAGCTGATTGGGTATTTTCAGGATAAGGAGATTGAGGCGTTGGGAATCGGGGCCTTTGGGCCGGTGGATGTGAATACGGAGTCCGGGACCTTTGGATATATCCTGGATTCACCAAAGCTGGCATGGAGACACAAGGACCTGGTGGGAGGCCTGAAAAAGGCCCTTGGCATACCGGTGGGTCTTGACACGGATGTGAACGGTTCCTGTCTGGGTGAAGTGACTTACGGCTGCGCCAAGGGCCTTGACAGTGTCATCTATATCACCATTGGAACCGGAGTGGGAGTGGGCGTCTGGGTGAACGGCGGCCTGCTTCACGGCATGCTGCATCCGGAAGGAGGGCATATTTTCCTGCCGCGCCACCTGGAGGACCCGGACGGAGGCATCTGCCCTTATCACAGGAACTGCCTGGAAGGCTTTGCCAGCGGGCCTGCCATTGAGGCCAGATGGGGCAAAAAGGCAGTGGAACTGGTGGACATGCCTGAGGTCTGGGAACTTGAAAGCTACTACATCGCCCAGGCCCTGGTGGATTATATCCTGGTGCTGTCCCCACAGAAGATCATCCTGGGCGGAGGCGTCATGCATCAGGAGCAGCTGTTCCCCATGATCCGGGCCAAGGTGCTTGAGATGTTAAACGGATATATTAATACGGAGGAGCTGGGGGATATGGACAATTACATTGTTCCGGCCAGCCTTAAGGATAATCAGGGCATCATGGGATGCATCAAGCTTGGACTCAATGCCCTTGAGGCATCACGATAGTTTTTCCAGGAGGTATATTGCTGCATGTTAAACGGACAGCCGGTCCACTCATTAAAGGGGATTGGTGAGAAGACAGGTAAATTATTTGAAAAGCTTGGCGTTTTCAGCATTGACGACCTGCTTTCCTATTATCCAAGGGCTTACGATACGTATGAGGCCCCGGTGAGCATCGGCCAGCTGAAGGACCAGACAGTGATGGCCGTGGAGTCGGTGCTTCTAAAGGGCGCTAACCTGGTCCGTTTGAACCATATCCAGATTGTGTCTGTACAGTTAAAGGATATCACAGGATCCCTGCAGGTGTCCTGGTATAACATGCCTTATATGCGCGCCAACCTGAAATCAGGGGAGACTTATGTATTCCGGGGCCGGGTGGTGAGAAAGCGTGGAAGGCTGGTCATGGAACAACCCGAGGTATTTACGCCCGAGGCGTATGAGGCGGTGGCCCATTCCATGCAGCCGGTCTATGGACAGACCAGAGGACTCAGCAATAAGACGATTGTAAAGGCACAGCAGCAGGCCCTTGAGGTGCGCAGGCTGGAACGGGAATATATGCCTGCCGGACTCAGAAGGAAGTATGAACTGGCGGAAATCAATTATGCCATTGAACACATCCATTTCCCGGCAGACCGCACGGAACTGCTGTTTGCCAGGAAACGCCTTGTGTTTGACGAGTTCTTCATGTTCCTGGTGGGCGTAAGGCGGATGAAGGAACACAGGGAGGATAAGCATTCCCCCTATGTGGTCAAACGGGTGCAGGAGGCCAAGGCCCTTAAATCCTCCCTGCCCTACGCCCTCACAGGAGCCCAGGAACGTGCCCTGGAGGAAGTGTACAGGGACATGGAGGGCGGGCTGGTGATGAACCGCCTGATTCAGGGCGATGTGGGTTCCGGTAAGACCATCATTGCGATTCTGGCCCTGGTCCAGGCCGCATATAATGGATATCAGGGCGCCCTCATGGTGCCCACGGAGGTACTGGCAAGGCAGCATTATGAATCCATGATTTCCCTTTTTGAGGCCCATGGCATCACGAAGGTTCCGGTGCTTGTGACCGGATCCATGACTGCTAAGGAAAAGCGCCTGGCCTATGGTAAAATAGCTGGCCACGAAGCAGATATCATAATCGGGACCCATGCCCTTATCCAGGAAAAGGTGGTTTATGACAATCTGGCCCTGGTCATTACGGATGAGCAGCACCGGTTCGGGGTGGGACAGAGGGAACTTCTCAGCACAAAGGGACAGGAGCCCCATGTGCTTGTCATGAGCGCGACGCCCATCCCAAGGACCCTGGCCATCATCATTTATGGGGATTTGGACATCTCCGTCATTGATGAACTTCCCCAGGGCCGCCAGGCCATCAGGAACTGTGTGGTGGACCCGGGATACCGTCCAAAGGCATATTCCTTTATCCAGAAACAGGTGGAGATGGGGCACCAGGCCTACATCATCTGCCCCATGGTGGAGGCCAGCGAGATGATTGAGGCCGAGAATGTGCTGGATTACACAAAGTCCCTGCGGACAGAGCTTCCCTCCCAAATCGCGGTGGAATACCTTCACGGGAAGATGAAGGCTAAGGAAAAAAATGCAATCATGGAACGGTTTGCAGCAGGAGGGATACAGGTACTGGTATCCACCACGGTCATTGAGGTGGGCGTCAACGTACCCAATGCCACGGTGATGATGATAGAAAATGCAGAACGCTTCGGCCTTGCCCAGCTCCACCAGCTCAGGGGACGTGTGGGACGTGGGAAAGCCCAGTCCTACTGCATCATGGTCAACTGCTCCCATGACAAGGATACGGGGGAACGCCTGGACATCCTGAACCGTTCCAATGATGGTTTTTATATTGCGTCAGAGGACCTTAAGCTGAGAGGGCCGGGGGATATCTTTGGCCTCAGGCAGAGCGGGGACATGGAATTTAAGCTGGCTGATATTTTTACAGATGCCAATATCCTTAAACGGGTATCAGAGGAGGTGGACCTGCTTCTGGATAAGGATCCTCAGCTGGAGCTGGAGGAACACAGGGAGCTGAAGCGGAAAATTGAGGATTATCTGGGTACGAATTACGAAAAGCTGAATCTATAAAGGATGCTTAAGAAGAGCCAAGGTATGCCGGCACATAGGAATGAAAGGAGAAATGCAGGATGAACGAAACAATGAACGCCATACTTACCAGAAGAAGCACAAGGAAATTCCTGAACAAACCCATACCGGAGCAGGAGCTGCAGCAGATCATACAGGCCGCGCTTCACGCGCCCAGCGGCATGGGCAGGCAGACATGGCAGTTTACAGCGGTAAAAAACAGGGAGAAAATCCAGGAACTGGCTGCTGTGATCAGAAAAGTCCTTAAGAGGGACGGTTACGATATGTACCAGCCGGAGGTCATCATCATTCCAAGCAATGACCGTGAAAGCCCCTTTGGACGGGAGGATGACGCCTGCGCCATGGAAAATATATTCCTGGCAGCCCATTCCATGGGTATCGGCTCTGTTTGGATCAACCAGCTTCAGGGAATCTGCGACGAGCCATCCGTGCGTCAGGTACTCACATCCTTTGGAATACCTGAAAACCATGTGGTTTATGGATTGGCCGCATTGGGATATGCGGATGACGCCAAGGCTGAAAAGGAACGGATTGGCAAGGTTGTGATTGTGGATTAGGATATAAGCAATGAAATAAAATGAAAGTCCCCAGACCGTGTATTCACATAGCCTGGGGACTTTCTGCTGTTTCCAGCAAGGTTCAGATCTTACTTCTTAAAACCTTCAGGACCGGAGGATTTATTTACCTGCCAGCTGACGCTCGTAAGACTCAATCATCTTCTTAACCATATAACCGCCTACGGAACCATTCTGTGCAGAAGTCAGGTTACCGTTGTATCCGTTGGTTAACGGAACACCGATTTCGTTGGCAACCTCCATCTTGAATCTGTCCATTGCTTCCTTTGCTTCTGGTACGTTTGTTCTGTTAGAATTGTTAGACATAATAAAACGCCTCCTTAAAATTTATTTGCCGCTTTTGTTTGAGTTGTGTGCGGCTTGTTTTGTGCTACAATCCTATTATGTGATGATTCAAAAATAATAAACTAGAAGGTTTTTCGTTTTTTGGCTAATTTTGGGAGAACGGTTTTACATGGACCTTGAACTCGAATGAACAATGTTCATTAACAGCTTCATTTTAAAGTGCTATGCTGATAGTATCTTCCGATATCCGGTATATTAATATAGGACTGGATTTGAGGATGAGGATGATTGTTAACAGGAGGGAAAAGTATCACCTGTTCTTTCATAAGAAGGAAAACCACAGCCTCCACCAGCTTTTGTCCGCTGATCTGTGTGAGACGCTGAAACCATATATGGAAAAAAAGCTTTACAAAATGAAGGAAAAAGGACTGACGGACGCGGCGTGCATACCCATGGCGGCATCCTTCCTGCTGTACGGGGCATCGCCTGTGATTCTGGATGACGGGTATTCAACAGAGGACAAGGCGGATGGCATACGCGGTTTCATGGAACGGGTACTGAAATCGCGGTAGACATCGGAAGGTTTTCGGTGGTGGAAGAGGCCATGAAGGGTTTTGAAAAGGGAAATGTAATCTCCGTGCCGGACCTGTCGGGAAAGCTGATAAAAATCCTGGCAGATTTCCTCCCTAAAAAAGCTTATTACAGGATGGCAGGCGGGTTTATGAAGAAAATCCTATAAAATCTTCCGGGATATAGTATGCCTTGGCAGGTTGCAACCCTGTCCAAGGTGTGATACAATAAAAAATCATAAAACAGCAGCGGAATGATAGCATTTCCGGAACCCTGAACGGATCCGGCCGGGCAGCGAGTCGCTGTCAGGAACATCATGATAGTAAGGCCGAAAGACCGTAATCTGCTCCAATGTACAACTGCACATTCCATGTGCACACGCCTGCGGCTTGTACATCTGCGCATCTTACGGAATCCCTTTTTGTATCATCCGCTGCTGTTTTGTGCTGTTTATAATGGACATTCATATGAGGAAAATAAAATGGGTGAACCGGATTTATGGAAATACTGTACGGCTGGACACTGCAGGGAAATGATCCTGTCCCTCCGCCTCCTGGAAGGGGAGGAGTGGACGGATGGGAGGATCCTTTCCTGTCTTTACGCAATCAGCAATCATACGGAGAAACATTACAGGAAACACAAGCTTGTGAAAAAGGACGGGGGCGTGCGGCATATCATGGCGCCTGACCCTGTTCTTAAGACTGTCCAGAGGAACATCCTGCACCATGTGCTGGAAGGTCTGGAGATTTCCCCCTGCGCCACGGCTTATCACAAAGGCGCATCGGTCCGGTTGAATGCCGCCTCCCATATGGATAAGCCAGTGGTGTTGAAGCTGGATATAAAGGATTTCTTTGGAAGCATTACCTTTCCCATGGTGCATCAGGGCGCCTTCAACAGCCGGTACTTCCCTGTTCCCGTGGGAACGCTCCTTACCTCCCTGTGCTGCTGCCAGGACCGCCTCCCCCAGGGTTCCCCTGCGTCCGCAGCCATATCCAACCTGGTGATGAGGCCTTTTGATACGTATATGGACGGCTGGTGCAGGGACAGGGGGATTGTTTATACCAGGTACTGTGACGATATGACATTTTCAGGGGATTTCAGTGCTTCCATGGTGTGGGGCAAGGCCAATGGATTTTTAGGGTCCATGGGCTTTGAACTTAATAAATCCAAAACAAAAATCCTTACCCGTCATGTGCGCCAGACCGTGACAGGAATGGTGGTCAATGATAAGGTCCAGGTTCCCCTTCCCTATAGGAGGGCGCTCAGGCAGGAGGTCCACTACTGCCTGAAATACGGGGTAAGGGAACATTTAAGGCATAGGGGCGAAACCGGATATCTGGCCATGGGGGAAGAAGGGGAATTAAGGTACCTGCAGTCCCTGTGCGGCAGGATAGGTTTCGTGCTGTCGGCAGACCCGGAGGATAAATGGTTCAGGGATGCGGCAGATGCAGTGACCGGAAATATTAAGACTTACTTAAAGTAATCCGCCATAACCTGTGTTATACTGGAAAACAGCATGATATAGGAGGAAAAACAGGATGGATTACAGGATACTTGGAGAGACACTGCCGGTTGTTGAGGTCAGGCTCAATGCCGGGGAGGCCATGTACACACAGTCCGGCGGCATGGCATGGATGAGCGAGGGCCTGACCCTGGATTCAAATATAAAAGGCGGGCTGATGAAGGGGATAGGAAGGATGTTTACAGGGGAATCCCTGTTCATGGCCACCTATACGGCTGTCAGGCCGGATTGTATCATTGCGTTTGCATCCACGGTTCCGGGCAGGATACTGCCGGTGGATATGTCAAGGACCAGCCTTATATGCCAGAAGGGGGCATTCCTCTGCGCCCAGCCCACGGTTGAGGTGAGCACGGTGTTTACGAAAAAGCTTTCCGCCGGTTTCTTTGGAGGGGAAGGCTTCATACTCCAGCAGCTGAAGGGCAGCGGTATGGCATTCCTGGAAGTGGACGGCGATGTGGTTGAGAAGACCCTGGCGCCGGGCGAGGTGATGAAAGTGGATACGGGTAATGTTTTTGCCTTTGAACCCACGGTGTCTTACGAGATTGAGACAATCAAGGGAGTGAAGAACATGCTGTTCGGCGGGGAAGGCCTGTTTCTTACCAGACTTACAGGACCTGGCAAGATATATATGCAGACCATGAACATTGCCGAATTCACGGGCAGGATTGCCCAGGGCCTGCCAACCTCAAACTAAGATGGGAACCACCCTTAAGATATTGAAAAAAATGCTAAAAAATCCTTAAAACCCCTTGTATATCTGGAATTTTCATATTATACTTGTTTGGAATGAAATTTGCTGCGGATTAGCAGTATGGATAAACAGGAGCATTGAATGAGAGTAATCGCAGGCAGCGCCAGAAGGCTGCTTTTAAAGACAGTGGACGGGATGGATACCAGACCCACCACGGATAGAATAAAAGAAACATTGTTTAATATGCTGCAGCCCCAGATACCGGGCTGTCAGTTTTTAGACCTCTTTTCCGGCAGCGGTGCAATCGGAATAGAGGCTTTAAGCCGTGGCGCGGACCTGGCAGTGATGATAGAGAACAATCCCCAGGCCGTAGCCTGTATCCGGGAGAACCTGGGAACCACCAGGCTGGAGGAACGGGCCGTGGTCATGGCATGTGACGTGCTGACAGGCCTTAAGCGGCTGGAGGGACATAACTACAGGTTTGACCTGGTGTTCATGGACCCGCCCTATCATCATGGATATGAGGAGCAGGTGCTTGGATATCTGGCCCATTCACCGATGGTATCGGATGAAACCGTCTTTGTCATAGAGGCGTCCAGGGAAACTGATTTCGGATGGCTTGAGGAAAAAGGATACCACATGATAAAAAGCAAGGAGTACAAGACCAACAAGCATGTGTTTGCTGGCAGGGGAGAATAGATGAAGATAGCTGTTTATCCGGGCAGTTTTGACCCGGTTACATTAGGGCATTACGATATTATTGAGCGCACCTCCAAGATATTTGACAAGGTCATACTGGGAGTATTGAATAACAGGGCAAAATCCCCGTTGTTTTCTGCGGGAGAACGTGTTAATATGTTAAAGGAAGTGACTGCTTCCCTTCCCAATGTGGAGGTTCAGTCCTTTGAGGGATTATTGATTGATTTTGTACGCCAGAATGGCGCGGCCATCATTGTAAGGGGCCTGCGGGCCATCACGGATTTTGAATACGAACTTCAGCTGGCCCAGACCAACCGGGTGATTGCGCCTGAAGTTGATACCATATTTTTGACCACGAACCTTAAGTATTCTTACTTGAGTTCCAGCATTGTAAAAGAGATTGCGGAATACGACGGGGATATCAGCGAATTCCTTCATCCGGCCATTGCCGCCCGCGTGAGGGAGAAACTGAAGGAGAGAGGCTAGCACTGCGCTTATATGGCCCGGTATGCGGCGTTTGTCTGAGGATGGTTCTTTATCAGGATAAGGAGAAGAAGTAATATGATGAGTAGAATTGAGCAGTTAATCAGCGAGATTGAAGAATATATTGACAGTTGTAAATTCCAGGCATTATCCAACAGTAAGATTGTTGTTAATAAAGAAGAATTGGAAGAGCTGCTGGTAGAGCTCCGTCTCCGGATTCCGGATGAGATTAAGAAGTACCAGAAGATCATCAGCCAGCAGGATACAATCCTGGGAGAAGCCCAGGCCCAGGCAGATGCCATGCTGGAGGACGCCAAGAAACAGGCGGATTCCATGATGGCCCAGGTCAGTGAACAGACCTCGGAGATGATTAATGAACATGAAATCATGCAGCAGGCTTACGCCCATGCGGACCAGGTGGTGGAACAGGCCAGCATCCAGGCCCAGGCCATTGTGGATGCTGCCGTGAATGATGCCAACAATATCAGACAGAGTTCCATCCAGTATACGGATGACATGCTGCGCAGCCTTCAGACCATCATCAACCACACCATGGAAGGGGCCAAGGGCCGTTTTGATGCGTTCATGACCTCCATGCAGTCCAGCTATGACATCGTATCCTCCAACCGCAATGAGCTGTCAGGGGGAATTGTCCGTCAGGAAGAGCAGGAGATGCAGCAGGAACCGGACCAGGAACAGATGTAGTACAGGCATCCGACCATCTTCCCTTATCAGCGCATGGCCAGTACATAAAACAGGATAATGGATAATGCGCTGTGGATCAGCTTCCATAGCATATAGTGCCGGATGGAGAGTCCGGCATTTTTTAATACGCTCTTTGTCTGGAAGATGCCGGACAGGCCGCCAAAGGCAGCAGAGCCGATGATAAGCATTGCGCCGGACATTCCGGGCACACTGTGGGCAATGGCCTGTATGCCGGTGGTGATTTCCACGGCTCCCAAAAGGGCAGGGCGCAAAAGGGGAGGCATGGCAAAAGGAAATACGGTGAGGTACAGGGCAAGTATGGAAAAGAGCATGATGTATCCGCCGATTTTCACCATGGTCTCAAAGCAGCCCATCATATGGTCATCAAAGGAAAAGGGCTGATTAGCTGATTCGGTATTATCCGGTATGGGATAAGGATTCTTTTTGTAGTGATAGCATTTCCTTGCTAATATGGATATGGGAAGAACGGGAAGGTACAGGGCCGCAGCAACCGCCCATATGGGACAGGAGGCCGCAATGCCCGGAATCACCCGGATCTGCGCCAGCACGTAGCCAAGGACAAACATGGGGCTGGGATGGTTGCTGATGGCCAGTAGGTATTGCCCCTCCTCACCCGGAATCCGCCCGCTGTCCATGAACTCGCTGGTGGTCTTGGCGCCCATGGGATATCCGCATAAAAGGCCGCTCATCAGGCAGAAGCTTCCCTGGTCCGAAAGCTGTAATACCTTTGAAAGGACTGGTTTAAAGGGGCCTGTGAGTATGTGGATGGCGTTAAGGGCAACAATCACGCCGGAGCATATCATGAATGGGAGAAGGGTGGGGAGGACCACATTGCCCCAGAGAAGAATGCCCTGTCTCGCGCCCTCCAGTGCAAGTCCCGGATTGAACAGAAGCATGAGCAGGCACAGGACGGACAGATAGCCTAAGATGGATTTTTTCATAAGCACCTGAATACAATGATTTATACAATATATTGTAAAGGGTGGCGGGCTATGCCTTTGATTCTCATATTACTGCTGGCAGTGTTCCAGTGTTCCATTACCAATTACCTGATCATGAATCCTGATTATTACCAGCTTGGCCCCTATACCTGGGAAAGCGGGGAATTCAGGTCAATGAAGCTGGGAACCATGCTGGCGGAGAAGAAGGCCATTGATTATGACATGCTTACCACACTTATGATAGAGCACGATTATGACCTGACCGGGGTGGAGGACAGCTCCTACAGCAATACGCTCCTTATGGCTGCCAGGCCCGCTGATTACAGGAAGCTGCGGCAGGCATATGAGACCGTGATGGGGGATCTTAAGTATTTTCCGGTGCCGTTAAGCTCTGATAAGGGAACGCCGGACGTGGTCTATGAAAATGGATGGCTGGAGGGGCGCAGTTACCGGACGGACGGCGAAAGCCAGGGCCAGCGGCACCATGAGGGCTGCGATATCATGGGGTCCAAAATGCCCAGGGGATATTATCCGGTTGTCAGTATGAGCGACGGGATTGTGGAGCGGATTGGATGGCTGGAGATGGGGGGATGGCGCATCGGGATCCGAAGCCCGGGCGGGGCATATCTTTACTATGCCCATCTGTACGGTTATGCCAGGGATTTTAAGGAAGGGGACCAGGTGAAGGCCGGGGAACTGCTGGGCTATATGGGGGACACTGGATACGGGAAGACGGAAGGCACCACCGGGAATTTTGATGTGCACCTCCATCTTGGCATCTATATCAAGACGGACCATCTGGAGGAAATGAGCGTGAATCCGTACTGGATTCTCCGGTATCTGGAAAAACGGCGGCTGACATTTACATATTAGAGTGGCCTGGCCAGGTGAATTGTGATATGATAAGTAGGATTATAGGATGGATGAGGTAAAAGGATGACGGATGTAAAACAGCTCCCAAAGGAATTCCTGGCAGAAATGAAGCTGCTTCTGGGGGATGAATACGACAGGTATCTTAAGAGCTTTGAGGAAGGCTTTCAGCCGGGACTCAGGGTTAATACATTAAAGACGGAGCCTTCACGGCTGAGGGCAATGGTCCCCTGGAATCTGGAGCCGGTGCCGTGGACGGAGAACGGGTTCTACTACGGCAGTGAAGCAGGGACGGAGGGAGGCCCGCGGCCGTCCAAGCATCCGGCTTATTACTGCGGTCTCTATTACCTCCAGGAACCCAGCGCCATGACCCCGGCCGCCATGCTTCCGGTAAAGCCGGGGGACCGGGTCCTGGATCTTTGTGCGGCGCCGGGCGGCAAGAGCACGGAACTGGGAGCCAGGCTGAAGGGCCGGGGGATGCTGGTGTCCAACGATATCAGCTATTCCAGGGCAAGGGCGCTTCTTAAGAACCTGGAACTGGCCGGGGTCCCTAATATCTGCGTCACAAGCGAAAGCCCGGAAAAGCTGGCAGAAGCGTGGCCGGAATTTTTTGACAAAATCCTGGTGGATGCGCCCTGTTCCGGGGAAGGGATGTTCCGCCGGGATGAGGACATGGTGAAGGACTGGGCCTCCAATGGACCCTCATACTACGCGCCCATCCAGCGCCAGATCCTGGGCCAGGCGGTCCGGATGTTAAAGCCGGGCGGAATGCTGCTTTATTCCACCTGCACCTTTTCACGGACCGAGGATGAGGGGAACATTGAGTATGTACTGGAGCATTATCCGCAGATGGAGCTGTGCATGCTTGATCTGTCAGCCGTACCCGGCGCAGTGGATGGAATCGGGCTTAAGGGCTGTTTGCGGCTCTTTCCCCACAGGCTGAAGGGAGAGGGACATTTCCTTGCCCTGCTGAGAAAGAAGAAAACGGATGTGGACATGCCCGCGGAATGCAGGCGGAAAAACACGAAAGCCTTAAAGATCCTGAAACGCCAGGATGACCTGGTCCGTTTCATGGAATCCCTGTCCCTCAAGCTGGATGAGGAACGGATCGTGCTTCATCAGGACCATGTGTATTATCTGCCGGAGGGGTTGGAGTGGAACCTGCCCCTGCGGTTCCTGCGCACAGGACTGTTGCTTGGGGAACTGAAAAAGGGCAGGTTCGAGCCGTCCCAGGCCCTGGCCATGGCCCTTAAGGCGGACCAGTTTGATACGGTTGTCCGTCTGGGACATGAGGATGAACGGGTGGTGCGTTACCTGAAAGGGGAGACAGTGGAACTATCAGAGGAAGAAGGCCCTGTAAAGGGCTGGTGCCTGGTGGCCATGGAAGACTATCCCATGGGCTGGGCCAAGGGCACCGGAATGAGCCTTAAGAATAAATACTATCCCGGCTGGCGGTGGCAGTAGGATGCAGGATGGTTCCGTCAGGGCCGGGATGTGGGTTTTGGGAAGAATGGTGATATGAGTGGCAGATAAGAAAAAACAGAAGACAGGCCCGATGAGGCTGGATAAATTCCTGGGAGAGATGGGATACGGCACCCGAACCCAGATAAAAGAGATGGTGAGGAAAGGACGTGTCCAGGTCAATGGACAGGTGATAAAGGCCCCCGAGTCCAAACTGGCGCCGGAGACAGACCAGGTCATGGTGGACCAGTCGGTGGTTGGATATGCCAGGATGGAATACTATATGCTTAATAAGCCTAAGGACGTGGTGAGCGCCACAACGGACAGCCGTTATCCGACTGTGGTGGGGCTGATTGGGGATGCGCTGCGGAAGGACCTTTTTCCGGTGGGCCGCCTGGATGTGGATACGGAAGGGCTTCTCATCATCACCAATGACGGGGAAATGGCCCACAATCTGCTTTCCCCGAAAAAACATGTGGATAAGGTGTACATGGCCCGGCTTTCCGGCCGGCTTCCGGTGAATGCGAAAGAGCGGTTTTCGGAAGGGATTGTCCTGGATGACGGGGTTAAGACCCTTCCAGCCCTGTTGGAATATGAGGGGTGTGGAAACGGCACGGAGGGGCTGACGGAAGTCCTCCTCACCATCCGGGAAGGCAAGTTCCACCAGGTAAAGCGCATGTTTGAGGCGCTGGGCTGCCATGTGGAGTATCTGAAGCGGATGTCCATGGGGCCGCTTGGGCTGGACCCGGAACTGGAGCCTGGACAATACCGTCCCCTTACGGAGGAAGAAATCCGCAGCCTGAAGGAAGCGGGAACAGGTAAGTGATTAACGGACAGAGGAATTGGAGAAAATGAAAATAAATCAGAAAAAGGCAGTTATATTTGATTTGGATGGGACACTGGTGGATTCCATGTGGATGTGGAAGACCATTGACATAGAGTATCTTGCCAGATATGGCCTGGAATGTCCCGATGATCTGCAGAGGGAGATTGAAGGCATGAGCTTTTCGGAGACAGCCTCCTATTTTAAAAGGAGGTTTGGCCTTGAGGATTCCCTGGATGGCATTAAGGAAGCCTGGGTCCAGATGTCCATTGAGAAATATAAGAACGAGGTTACCTTAAAACCCGGCGCCAGGGCATTCCTGGACTATATATGGGACAAAGGGATACCTGCCGGGATTGCAACCAGCAATGGCAGGGCCATGGTGGACGCGGTCCTGGATTCCCTGGACATACGCAGGTATTTCCGGGTGGTGGCAACGGCCTGCGAGGTGGCTGCCGGGAAACCGGCCCCGGACATCTACCTGAACGTGGCAGGACGCCTGCAGGTGGCGCCGTCGGACTGCGTGGTGTTTGAGGATGTCCCGGCCGGGATCCAGGCGGGAAAGAATGCCGGGATGACCGTGTTTGCGGTGGAGGATGCATTTTCCCTGGACATGAGGGAAGAGAAGATGCATCTGGCGGATTACTATATTAAGGATTACTATGAATTATTAGATGGAGCGGCAGGATGAAAAACGATTATTTACCCATGAACCGTCATGATATGAGTATCAGGGGATGGAAACAGTGCGATTTTGTTTATGTATCAGGGGATGCCTATGTGGACCATCCTTCCTTTGGGACGGCCATCATATCCAGGATACTGGAGGCACATGGATACAAGGTGGGAATCATTGCCCAGCCGGACTGGAAGGACAAAAAAAGCATTGAAATCCTGGGACGTCCCCGCCTCGGCTTCCTGGTGTCGGCCGGAAACATGGATTCCATGGTGAATCATTATTCCGTATCCAAAAAACGCAGGAAGGAAGACTCCTATACGCCGGGAGGAGTCATGGGCAGACGTCCGGATTATGCGGTTGTGGTGTATTGCAACCTGATCCGTTCCGTGTATAAGGATGCGCCCATCATCATCGGGGGAATCGAGGCCAGCCTGCGCAGGCTGGCGCATTATGATTACTGGTCTGGAAAGCTGAAGCGTTCCGTGCTCCTGGATTCCCAGGCCGACATCATCTCCTACGGTATGGGGGAGCGCTCCATTGTTGAGATAGCGGATGCCCTGGACAGCGGGATTGACGTAAAGGATATCACATTCATCGACGGGACCGTGTATAAGGCCAAAAGCCTGGAGTCCGTCTATGATTACAGGCTGCTGCCTGATTATACGGAGCTTTTAAGGGACAAGAAGGAGTATGCAAGAAGCTTTTATGTCCAGTACAGCAACACGGACCCATTTTCCGGGAAGCGCCTGGTGGAGCCTTATGAGGGAAAGGTGTTCGTGGTCCAGAATCCGCCTGCAAAGCCTTTGGGCCAGGAGGAGATGGATGCGGTTTATGACCTTCCCTACATGAGGAATTACCATCCCTCCTATGAAGAACTGGGAGGTGTTCCGGCTATCCGCGAGATAAAGTTCAGCCTTATCAGCAACCGGGGATGCTTCGGCGCCTGCAGTTTCTGCGCCCTTACCTTCCATCAGGGCAGGATCATACAGGCCAGGAGCCATGAATCCCTGATAGGGGAAGCAAAGCTTCTGACCGAGGAGCCGGATTTTAAAGGATACATCCACGATGTGGGCGGCCCCACGGCGGATTTCCGGTTCCCGGCCTGTGACAAGCAGATGACAAAGGGCGCATGCCCGGGCCGCCAATGCCTGTTCCCTGAACCATGTAAGAACCTTAAGGCGGACCACGGCGATTATATTGCGCTTTTGAGGAAACTCCGTGCCCTGCCAAAGGTAAAGAAGGTATTCATCCGGTCCGGTATCCGTTTTGACTATGTGCTGGCAGACCCCAGCCGCAGATTCCTGAAGGAACTTTGTGAGTTCCATGTGAGCGGACAGCTGAAGGTTGCGCCGGAACATGTGGCGGATAAGGTGCTCCAGATGATGGGCAAACCGAAAAACAGCGTATACAGGCAGTTTGTAAAGGAATATAAGGAGATGAACGGCAGGCTTGGCAAGGAGCAATATCTGGTCCCCTACCTGATGTCCTCCCACCCGGGCTCGTCCATGAAGGAGGCAGTGGAACTGGCTGAATACCTCCGTGACCTGGGCTATATGCCGGAACAGGTCCAGGACTTTTATCCCACGCCTTCCACCATCTCCACCTGCATGTATTATACCGGGTATGACTGCAGGACCATGGAACAGGTGTATGTTCCGGTAAATCCCCATGAAAAGGCCATGCAGAGGGCGCTGATACAGTACAGGAACCCCAAGAACCATGACCTTGTGGCGGAAGCCCTTAAGATTGCCGGAAGGACGGATTTAATCGGATTTGATAAAAAATGCCTGATAAGGCCAAGAAGCAGCTACGGCCAGGGACAGGGCGCCCAGGGAAGCAGACCGGGCCGGACAGCGGCGGGCCAGATGAACCAGCCGGGCCGGACCGCAAAAGGCCAGGGGAAGCAGCCGGGCCGGACAGCGGCGGGTCAGATGAACCAGCCGGGCCGGACCGCAAAAGGCCAGGGGAAGCAGCCGGGTCAGGCCGCAGCCGGCCGTCCAAAGAAAACAATCCGCAACGTTCATAAAAAGAAAGGATCCTGATAATGAAGATTGCCGTAGTAACCGGAGCATCCTCCGGAATGGGAAGGGAAATGATCATCCAGCTGTGGGAGCATTTTAAAGGATTTGATGAAATGTGGATCATAGCCAGAAGGGAAGGACGTCTTGACGAACTGGACCGCCAGGTGGGGGTCCCGCTGCGCAAGTTTGCCCTGGACCTTACAAAAGAAAAGGATCTGCGTGTGTTGGAGCGGGAGCTTTCAGAGAAGGATCCCCAGGTAAAATTCCTGGTCAATGCAGCCGGGTTTGGCAAGATCGGGACCGTGGAGTCCCTGGCCCTGGTTGATGAGACGGACATGGTGCGCTTAAACTGTGAAGCGCTGTGCGCCGTGACACGTCTGGTGCTGCCCTATATGACATGCAACAGCCGCATCATCCAGTTTGCATCCTCAGCCGCCTTCCTTCCGCAGCCGGGATTTGCCATCTATGCGGCAACCAAGTCATTTGTACTCAGCTACAGCCGGGCGTTAAACCAGGAGCTGAAAGCCAGGAACATTTATGTGACATCAGTCTGCCCCGGACCGGTCAGAACGGAATTTTTCGACATAGCGGAGACCACGGGGGAGATTCCCCTGTACAAGCGTCTGGTCATGGCCAACCCCAGACGGGTGGTGTCAAAGGCCATCAGGGACAGCGTGGCCGGAAAGGAAATTTCCGTGTACGGTCTTACCATGAAAGCCTTCCGGATACTCTGTAAGGTCCTGCCGCACCGCCTGTTACTCAGGATGATGGAGTGGTGCAACCATATAATCTGAAGATAAGGAGAATCCCCATATGCAGACATTGACTGTGACCCCCAATGAGGCCGGGCAGCGCATGGATAAGCTTCTCGCCAAATACCTGGACCAGGCCGGCAAGGGGTTTCTTTATAAAATGATGAGGAAAAAGAATATTACCCTTAACGGGAAGAAATGTGACGGCTCCGAACACCTGGAGGAAGGCGATGAAATCCAGCTGTTCATGGCCGACGAGACCATTGAGAAGTTCCAGGCAGCCCCAAAGGCCCCGGCCCGGTCAACGGCCGGGTACGGATATAAAAAGCTGGATATCATCTATGAAGACAGGCACATATTGGTGGTGAACAAACCCTCAGGCATGCTGTCCCAGAAGGCCAGGGAGGGGGACATGTCCCTTAATGAATATATCCTTAATTATCTGATTGATTCCGGCGGCCTGCCCATAAGCCAGCTGCGCACCTTCAAACCCTCCATCTGCAACCGCCTGGACCGCAACACCAGCGGACTTGTGGTGGCCGGCAAATCCCTGGCAGGGCTTCAGGTCATGAACGGGGTGTTTAAGGACAGGAGCCTGCACAAGTATTACCAGTGCCTGGTGGCCGGACAGATTAAGGAGAAGAAACTGATAGCCGGTTTCCTGCGCAAGGATGAGGCTGCGAATACAGTGACAATCTACCCGCTGGAGGTGGAGGACAGCGTACCCATCATGACAGAGTATCTTCCCCTGGCAGGGAATGGAAACCACACGCTTCTCCAGGTGACCTTAATCACAGGCCGCAGCCATCAGATACGCGCCCATCTGGCATCCATCGGCCATCCCATCGTGGGGGACTATAAATACGGCAGACAGGACCTGAACGACGCCATGAAGAAGAAATACGGCGTGCGTTCCCAGCTGCTCCATTCCTGGCGGCTGGTGATGCCTGATAAACTGCCGCAGCCCCTGGATTACCTAAGTGGGAAAGAGATGGTCGCGGGGCTGCCGGACCAGTTTGCCAGGGTGCTTAAAGGGGAAGGGATGACCCTGTGATTCTTGACAGGAAGCCATCTTCAGGTTATGATAGTACAAGCGATAAAATGTGGACCGGGGCAGCATGTTCCAAACACCCTGGCGTAACATGAGAATGAGAGGATTTTTGAAATGGGAAAGATTATTTTGACGGGTGACCGTCCCACGGGACGGCTTCACGTAGGACATTATGTAGGCTCACTGAAGCGCAGGGTGGAACTTCAGAACTCAGGTGGGTTTGATGAGATTTATATTATGATAGCAGATGCCCAGGCGCTTACTGATAATGCGGACAACCCGGAAAAGGTGCGCCAGAACATCATCGAGGTGGCGCTGGATTATCTGGCATGCGGCCTGGACCCGGCAAAGTCCGTGCTGTTCATCCAGTCCCAGATCCCGGAGCTGTGTGAGATGAGTTTCTATTATATGGATCTGGTGACCGTGTCCAGGCTCCAGCGCAATCCAACGGTCAAATCCGAAATCCAGATGAGAGGGTTTGAGGCAAGCATCCCGGTTGGGTTCTTTACGTATCCCATCAGCCAGGCAGCTGACATCACTGCGTTTAAGGCCACCACGGTGCCGGTGGGGGAAGACCAGGCTCCGATGATTGAGCAGACCAGGGAGATTGTGCACAAGTTCAATTCTGTTTACGGGGAAACCCTGGTTGAACCGGATATCCTCCTGCCGGACAACAAGGCCTGCCTGAGGCTTCCGGGCATTGACGGCAAGGCCAAGATGAGCAAGTCCCTTGGCAACTGCATCTACCTGTCTGACACTGAGGCAGAAGTCAAAAAGAAAATCATGTCCATGTTTACAGACCCCAACCATCTGCGGGTGGAGGACCCGGGCCAGGTGGAAGGCAACCCGGTATTCATTTATCTGGACGCGTTCTGCAGGGATGAACATTTTGCAGAGTACCTGCCGGATTACAGGAACCTGGATGAGCTTAAGGCCCACTACATGAGGGGCGGCCTTGGGGATGTGAAGGTCAAGAAGTTCCTGAACAATGTGCTGCAGGATGAACTCCGCCCCATCCGTGAGCGCCGTAAGGAGATTGCCAAGGACATCCCGGCCGTTTACCGCATACTGGAAGAGGGCAGCCGTAAGGCCAAGGCCAAGGCGGCACAAACCCTGGCAGAGATGAAGCGGGCCATGAAGATTAATTATTTCGAGGATAAGGAACTGATTGCAGAGCAGGCAGAGCGGTTCCGTTCTGAGATGGAGTAGGCGTATCCGATAATTGCTTTCCGTCAAATGGAAGAATGAAAATCATTAAAATCATAAGAGGATTCCTGAAACCATAGGGATCCTTTTTTCTTTATGATATAATGTGTTTAAAGTATTTTTACTGGAGAGGAAGCGTATGGGACAGTCAAGGGTAATGAGATTTACGTTCACAAAGGCGGAAATCAGGGAGTTTGCAGCCAGGATGACGTTGGCTGCTTTGCAAAAGCTGTGGATTTTCTTAATTTTATTCATTTTGTACATGGCAGGGGAGCTTATCATGACAGTGGCTTTGCAGAGGTCCTGGCAGGGTTTTGTCCTAAGCCTTATAAGCGGGGGGAGTGTTTTGGCAATCCTTCTTGTTGTCATGTACCTTATCAACTATTGCCAGGCGCTTAAGTCAGGCATGCTGGAGCCGGCGGCCTACTGGATTGAGGATGGCTGTCTGTGCTGTGAAAAGAACAGGACCAGGATACCCTGCAGTGATTATGTGCGCCGCTGGGAGAGCCGGCACCTGATAGTCCTGGGATGGGAAAGCGGAAGATATAATCTGGCAGCGACCCCAATACCGAAGCGTGTGTTTAGGGATAAGGGGGAAATGGAAGCCTTCCTGTCAGCCTTTTGTCCGGCTGACCATGCCGCCGCCCAGGAACATGCAGGCGGGGGAAGGTTTAATTATTATTTCAGGATGGATCCCGGGTCCTGGACACATGCCTATATCCAGATGCTGCAGGCTGTCCGTGTTTTAAGGGCGCCCCGCATCAGGAGGATCCGGTGTATCCTGTTTTTTGTCTTAACCGGGTTCTATATACGGACTCTCATGACAAGCCCGCTGTATGGCATCACGCGCTTCATAATCCATGCCCTGCCGTATCTTATCATAGGCATTGTCATATATGCCATGGGAAATCCATGGCCAAGTGAAAAGGCGTACGCCAGGTTCTCAGGACATGGACGTCTGGGGAATGACGGGACCGGCATCTGGGAAATGGCTTTCATGGATGAAACAATCAGGGTCCGTAAGGGGCAGCAGCTGTTTGACTGCAGCTGGCAGGATTACGCATATCTGATGGAGTCCGATGATACGTTCTTCCTGGTCCGCCTGTGCGGCGTGCTGCGGGCCCAGTTCCTGCCGGTTCCCAAATGGGTATTCAGCGGCCCGGAGGAGATGCAGGCCTTTGCCAGGTTCTGCGGGAGCAGGGGCGTGACCATAAGGAAGGAACGGATTCAGACATCACTGAAAAGGGAAAAAGGGAAATGGATCATATGCGGGGTCCTGCTGCTGGTGCTTGTGGTTTTTTATGCCCAGCTCAGGATTGCTTATTCCATTGCCGCCGGTTCGGTCCAACAGAGGATGGAACGCCTGGTGGAGGATGGGTCATTGGAAAAAGGGATGGAAATGGAAAAAACAGGGCAGCGGGGAACCATGGAGGCCTTTGTTTTTGACCCGGCGGATTATCCGGACTATGTCCCCATTGAAATCCAGGTGGAGGTGCTTAAGTCCCTTGGGATTGACGGACTGGAGGAAGGGACTGTGGAGGAATACAAAAAGTGGATGGAGCAGGACCCGTGGAGCCGGGCCTTCATGGAGGGTTATCCATATTATTCCCTGTTATCAGGAATCGGATCAGGGGAGTATGACGAGGAGACGTATGAGAAGACAGGCTGGTCAGGAACCGTGTACTGGTTTGATTTTGAAGGCTGGGATATCAGTGAGGATTACATTGACATCATGAAAGGGGTACAGGCCATTGGAGGGGATGATTTTATCCTGTCGGATATGGAGGAGGACACGTCCGGGGTGGACTGGGAAAATGGAACAGGCACCATTGACGTGACCTTTACCCTGGACGGCAGGCCGCTAAGATTTTGTGCGGAAATGGAGAATGACTGGATAGACAGTTCGTTCCTTCAATTCCTGGGCCGCTCCCTTATGGAGGGCGGGAAGGAAAAACGCCTCTATTACATGGGAGACAATGGCCAGGGGGCAATCCTTTTTTATAATACGCCTGAGTGGGCGGCAATGTTTCAGGAGAAGACCGGTATCGAACTTCTTGAAGCCGGTGGATGACTGCAGGAATCTGATAAATGGAGAATCTGATAAAAAGTCCTTGACCCTGACCTTAGGTAAGAGATTATACTGAATCCAGATCCGGATCAGGTAAAACAGAAATTGAATGGAGGAGCAGGAGCATGCTGACCATAGGACAGATGTCAAGGGTTTGCGGTGTGAGTGTGAAGACGCTGCATCACTATGATAAAATCGGCCTTTTGAAACCACAGAAAACAGATGAAACCAATGGATACCGTTATTATGAGGATTCCCAGATCGGTACCATGCTGCTTATCGGAAGGCTGAAACGGTATGGCTTTACACTCACTGATATTCAATGCCTGTTGACCGTCAAAGATAGCAGGGAGCTGCTGCGCCAGATGCATCAGCAGAGATTCCGCCTGGAGCGGCAGATGGAGCACATTTCCATTACCATCAGGGAGATGGGCTATCATCTGGAAGAATTCGAAAGGACAGGTGATATCATGAGTTATCAGAATAATTATGAGATAGTGGTAAAGGAAGCAGGGGAGCAGGTACTGGCCACCCACAGGCAGAAGATGTCAGTGGAAGAGTTCGGCACCTATTATGGGAAGATATATGAGAAGATTGCCAGGGAACACCTGGAAGTCAACGGCATTGTGATGGCGATATACCATGACCAGGAGTTTGACCCGGCCTTCAGCGATATTGAACTGGGTGTGGGAATTACGGAGAGGGACAAGGCGGACTTTATTTTGCCGGGCCACCTCTGTGCAACCACGATTCACAAAGGCGCGTATTCCGGTCTTCCTGACGCATATGGGGCCATTGTGGCCTGGATTAACGCTAATGGGTATAAGATGGACGGAATGCCCTATGAAATCTATCTGAAGACACATTTTGACAAGCTTCCTCCGGAAGAGTGGGTGACAGAGATATTCTTTCCTGTCAGGAAGTAATCAGGGCGTATCAGGAAATTGCTTTCCGTCAGCTGTGCGTCCCGCCTGGTGGTTCCTTAGGGCATATGGCGGGAAGGGACTGTCAGGCATGATCTGGCAGGGATGGGGCCGGTCTTTTTTCGTCAGGAAGACCGGTCCTTTTTTAATACCTGGATCCTGAACGGATGGAGTACTGGTAATATTTTCGATTTTCTGAATATATCCTTAATATGCCTGTCCTTCCATTGACTGGAAACCCTGGGCACCATATACTTAGTTCATGAGGAGGTTGTGCGATGAAAAAGGTGTCGGGTTTATGAAGGAACGCCTTACCACACATCCGTATTTGTGAATAAGGAAGGAGAAAACGGCTGGACAGCCCTTGACTGGGTTAATGCCGAGACAGGGGGAGACAGATGACAGGTACAGTACCGCGCGGACAATCAGGATGCCGGGGCAGACTATTCAGCACCCGGGATATGTATGATATTGAGAGGACAGAGGGGCTTTTTGTGGCAGCGGTCCGTGAAAACTGTGCATTCCATTACAGGAACTGTCCGGAATACAGGAGGATCCTTGATTATACCGGATTCAGACCGGAATCCATAGAAGGAATGGGGGATATTGCGGGAATTCCCTTTCTTCCCACCCTGTTTTTTAAACGCCACGCAGTCTTTTCCATGCCGGAGGATAAAATCAGGACAAAAGTCCTGTCTTCCGGCACATCCGGAATGTCCAGCTGTATCGGATATGATGCGGGAGCCATGGCCTGCGGGGTATATATGGGACTGAAGGTGGCTGCCAGGAGCCGCCTCGTGTCTGCCAGACCGGCTAATTATATCATTCTTGGATACCGGCCCCATAGGGATAACCCAACAGGAGTGACAAGGACCATGTTCCTGTCTACCTTTTTTTCGCCTGCCCTTAGACGGACCTATGCCCTGGAATGGAAGGACGGGCAGTATTATCCGGATATGGATGGGGTTGTCCGGGAAATGATAAGGTGCAGCAGATCCTCCTTCCCGGTACGGATACTGGGGTTTCCGTCCTATACATGGTTTGCCTTGAAACTGCTGGAACAGAAGGGAATCCGCCTTTCCTTCCCCAAGGGTTCCCGGATTGTGCTGAGCGGGGGATGGAAACAGCACGGGGCAGAGGAAGTGGATAAAAAGGTGCTCTACCGCCTTGCAGGACAGGTGCTTGGAATCGGGGAGGAGGATGTCGTTGAGTTCTTCAGCGCGGTGGAGCATCCGGTCCTTTATTGTACCTGTAAAAACCATCATTTCCATGTCCCGGTCTACAGCCGTGTCATCATACGCGATGTGGATACCCTGAAACCGCTGGGCTATGGAAAGCAGGGACTTGTGAACCTGGTGACGCCCATGATGAAAGCAACGCCCATACTCAGCGTGATGACAGATGATCTGGGAGTGCTTCATGAAGGGGCAGGATGCGGATGCGGCATAGCCTCCCCTTACCTGGAACTGAAGGGGCGGGCAGGAATCCGGGAAATCAGGACGTGCGCGGCGGGGGCAGAGGCGTATCTGCGCGGGCAGGAGTGGATGCTTTAGGAGAGAGGGGGAAGGAACTGGGACATGATTCTGGCAAATGGAAAATTATACGATTCCGGCAGGCAGGGAGAGGTCCTTGCCTGTATGGAGGAGCGGATTAACAGGACCATGGAAGGGAAACATCTGGAGGCGGACATGGTGATATCCGCCCTGGCCTGTCTGGGACAGAAGTTGGAACAGAGGTACGGGTATCCGCAGGCTGCAGGAATGTTTAGCCGTGAAGCCATGGAGGGCAGGCTTATGCGGGAGCTGGGGAATGCCCGTCCATATGGCTCCGTGAAGCCATCGCCCAATAGCCGTATCTCCACCCGTGTAATGCCTCTTGGAACCCTGCTCCACATCGGGGCAGGCAATGCGGATTTCCTTCCGGCTTACAGTGTGGCAGAGGGCCTCCTAACCTGTAATGTGAACATACTGAAGCTGCCGGGCGCGGACAGCGGGGCGTCCTTGGAAATGCTGCGCATGCTCATTGATATCCAGCCGGAACTGGCTGATTATATCTATGTTTTTGATACCTCTTCTAAGGACAGGGATGCGCTGATGCAGCTGGCAGGACTGGCAGACGGAATCGTGGTGTGGGGAGGCGATGGGGCGGTTACCCAGGTAAGGAGCCTGGCGCCTCCCGGAATCAGGCTGGTTGAATGGGGACATAAACTGGGCTTTGCGTATATTTCAGGATACACGGACAGGGAAGCGGAACTGGCTGCCCTGGCAGGGCACATGATGGCCACAAAGCAGCTTTTGTGCAGTTCGTGCCAGACCGTATTCATTGATACGGAATCCTATGAGGAAATCCTGGAGTTCGGAAGGGGATTCCTGGATTACCTGGAGCGGGCCGCAGACAGATTTCCAGGCAGCAATCCTATTGTGGCAGGCGCAATCAGTCTCAGACGTTACAATGATGAACTGGAGCGGATTGTTTATGGGGAGGGCACAGGCGGGAACAGGATATTCCAGGGAAAAGGATGCAGCGTGACCGTATGCGGCGATATGGAACTGGAACTGTCCCCTATGTTTGGGAACTGCCTGATAAAGCGTCTGCCCAGAAACAAGGCGTTTGGATGCCTGCGCCGCCATAAAGGACATCTGCAGACAGCAGGACTTATATGTGTAGGTGAATGCAGGGAGGAACTGGAGATGTTTCTGTGTTCCTGCGGCGTGAGCCGGATTACAGACGCGGGAAGCATGTCAGCCTTATTTGCCGACGGGACGCATGACGGGGAGTATCCCCTGAGACGTTATGTCAGGTTCGTGGATGTGGAGGACCCTGGTACAGACCTTTGCAATGAACGGTGAAGACGGCGTCCGCTGTCTATGCAGGGCTGTACTGGTCCTCGATGGGAGGCGGTATTCCTGCAGGGAGTGGGCTTTATGGCCAGGACTGCCTATACACAGGAAAGGAGGATGGGATGTGAAAAAGCCTTTTCAAACAGGAATCAGGGCTGTCCTGGCAGTTATCTGCATCGGAGCAGTCCTGGCAGCAATTTACGGTTACGGTATATTACAGGGCTGGTTCCTGCTTAATAACCCTTCCAGGAAACTATATCCAATCCGCGGTGTGGATGTATCCCATTACCAGGGCGAGATTGACTGGGCTGTCTTAAGCGGACAGGATATCCGGTTCGCATATATCAAGGCCACGGAGGGAAGCAGCCATACGGATGGGAGGTACCTGGAAAACTGGGACCATGCAACGGTTACGGATCTGAAGGTGGGAGCCTATCATTTCTTCAGTTTCGACAGTCCGGCAGAGACACAGGCAGAACATTTTATTAAGACCGTCCAGGGGTTTGACGGGATGTTGCCGCCGGTTGTGGATTTTGAATTTTACGGTGATAAAAAAGCCAGTCCTCCCCCGGTGGAACCGACGGTACAGGAGCTGTGGGTCATGCTGGGGAAACTGAGGCAGCATTATGGGATGACGCCCATCCTCTATGCCACGGAGGAAACCTACCACATGTATCTGGAGGGACGCTTTGATGAATATCCCCTTTGGATACGCAATGTGACGGGGCAGCCGGATACGGATACGGACTGGCTGTTCTGGCAGTACAGCAACCGCGGGCGGCTGGACGGATATACGGGGGATGAGCGGTTCATTGACCTGAACGTGTTTGCAGGAGACGAGGTGCAGTGGGCTGAATTTACAGAAACAGGGGGACAGACAGATGAAGCGCAGGGGCAGGACGGACTGAAGAGGCAGGACGAGGCGGAGGGGCAGGACGGACTGGAGGACCAGGACAGGCCGGGAAAATGACTTGAGAAAAAACAGATGTTCTGGTATACTGATGGAACACGGGAAAATGACTTTGACCGGAATGTTTTTTTGAAAGGAATGTATCTGCATGGGAACCTGGAACACAAGAGGCTTAAGGGGATCCACCCTGGAGGATTTAATCAACCATACCAATGAAAGCTACCGGGACAGGCATCTGGCGCTGATCCAGAAAATCCCCACGCCCATAACGCCCATTGAGATTGATAAGGCAAGCAGGCATATAACGCTGGCGTATTTTGACCAAAAGAGTACGGTGGATTACATAGGGACCGTGCAGGGAATACCGGTATGCTTTGATGCAAAGGAATGCGCGGCTAAGACATTTCCCCTTCAGAACATCCATCCCCATCAGATCCAGTTCATGAAGGAGTTTGAGGAACAGGGCGGGATTGCGTTCATCATCCTGTATTTTACTAGCCTTAACGAGATGTATTACATGCCCTTTGAGCATATATATACCTTCTGGAAGCGGATGGAGGACGGCGGACGCAAAAGCTTTACCTATGATGAAGTGGATAAGGCGTGGAGGATACGCTCCTTTCGGGACATGCTGGTGCATTATCTGGAGGGGATACAGAAAGACCTGGACAGAAGGCCGTGACGGATGGCAGGACCTTGCTGCCAGGTCTTTTATGGATTATGGGCGGAGCAGTTTTTCATATGCAATCTTGTCGCTGTTGTCAAAGGTGACCACGCCGCAGTATCCGTATCCGTTCTTTTCCAGGAGATGCCTCATGATGGCATTGTCCTGGTCCGTATCGATTTTAATGCTGTATATGCCTTTTGAAAGGCAGAGTTCCTCGGCATGGCTGAACATGAGGGATGCAAGCCCCCTTCCTTTGCAGGTATTGTCGATGGCCAGTCTGTGGATCACGGCGTAGGGCTGATGGCTTTTCCAGGTCCCCCGGAGGGATTCGTAACATGTTTCACCATCAAAGGAAATGCAGGCATACGCAATGATACGGTCCCCGTCTGTCATCACATATCCGTTGTTGTTCCTGATATCATCTGCCACGGAATCCCGGTTGGGATATTCCTTCTGCCATTGGTCCACCCCCTGGTCCCTGAGGAACTGCCGCGCCTCTTTTATGATTTCCCAGCAACGGTCAATTTCCTTATCCGTGGAGCGTCTGAATGCGGGACGTGTTCCTGAATGTGTTTCTGATTGTGTACCTGCCATGTGTTTTTCCTCCTTTGCTATCTTGGGATTGACCTTAAATGTAAATAAAAGTATAATATAGTGGAATGTAGGAACCAATATATTGGAAGTCTACCATATTGTACTATTAATCCACTATATTGTCAATCAGGTATCTGGCTTTATTGGAGGAAATGATGGATATTAATATTAATCTGGAAGTGGGCCGCAATATCAGGCGGCTGAGGGAAGCAAAAAAACTGACCCTGGACGGGGCCGCGGCAGCAACCGGGGTATCCAGGAGCATGCTGGCCCAAATTGAGAAGGGGGATGTGAACCCCACTATTTCCGTACTCTGGAAGATTGCCAATGGCTATAAGGTATCCTTTACCTCGCTGGTTGAGACAGGCATGGAGGATGCTGCCGTCATAAGGGCAGGCGATATCACGCCTATCATGGAGGACGGGGGAAACTATATGAATTATCCCGTGTTTGCCTTTGATGACAGGAAGCTGTTTGAGACATACCGGATTGTCATAAAGCCGGGAGGATGCTTAAAGGCCCGGCCGCACCTGGCCGGAACCGAGGAGTATATAACCCTGTTTTGTGGTCAGGCCGTCATAGAGGCGGCCGGACAGGAGTGGGAGCTGGCAGAGGGGGATTCCATCCGCTTTAAGGCGGACACGGCCCACGGTTACCGCAATCCGGGGACGGGAAATGCAGAGATGAGTATGGTAATCTTTTATGGGAGACAGTAGGATTTCTGATTGACAATCCGTCTGATATCCCCTATAATAATACAATCACGTTATCGAATTAGCACTTTACTACGAAAAAGTGAAGGCGAACGATAACAAAGGCTGCAGGTATAATGATGCAGATGCAATGGCAAAAGCCAAAGAATATGATAAAAGAGGATGGGACATGATGGCAGGAAAGAACCGTTTAATCCACACCCCGGAAGGCGTGAGGGACAGTTACAATGCGGAGTGCAGAAAGAAACTGGCGGTGCAGGATAAGATATTGAACACCTTATACCTGTACGGCTATGAGCATATACAGACGCCCAGCTTTGAATATTTCGACATATTCAGCAAGGACAGGGGAAGCGTGTCGGACCGGGAGATGTTCAAGTTTTTTGACCGGGATAATAATACCCTGGTGCTCCGCCCGGATATGACCCCGGCCGTTGCAAGGTGTGTCGCCAAATATTTCATGGATGATGACATGCCGCTGCGTCTCTGCTACCTGGAGCGCACCTTTAAGAACAACAGCAGCTACCAGGGAAGGCTCAAGGAGAGGGCCGAGATGGGGGCCGAGCTTATCGGGGATGATTCTGCCGACGGGGACGCCGAGATGATTGCCATGGTCATCGACAGCCTGAAGGCGGCGGGCCTTAAGGAATTTCAGGTGGAACTGGGACAGGTGGCATTTTACCGCAGCCTTTTGGAAGAAGCGGGGTTCAGTGAGGAAGTGGAAGAGGAGCTGAACCAGCTGGTGGAGAATAAGAATGACTTTGGCGTGGCTGAACTGCTTAAGGGCCAGGATATTGATGAGGGCTTAAAGCAGGTGTTCTTGAAACTGCCGGAGCTGTTTGGTTCCCTGGAACAGATTGTCCAGGCAAGGAAGCTGACATCCTCCCCCAAGGCCCTGGCTGCCATTGAACGGCTGGAGCAGGTCCATGCCATCCTTCAAAGCTATGGACTGGCGGATTATGTGTCCTATGATCTGGGGATGCTCAGCAAGTATCATTATTATACGGGAATTATTTTCAAGGCATATACATATGGGACAGGGGATTATATTGTCACCGGAGGCCGTTATGATAAGCTTCTGGTCCAGTTTGGCAAGGATACGCCTGCCGTCGGCTTCGCCATTGTGGTGGACCAGGTCATGGCGGCCCTGTCCAGACAGCAGATAGATACGCCTGTGACCCTGGTGAACACGGTTATCCTCTATGAAGCCCCGGCCAGGGATAACGCCATACGCCTGGGCCGTTATTTTAAGGAAAAGGGCCTTGCCGTCCAGTCCATGAAGCGGCGGCAGGATAAGAGCCTGGAAGATTACAGGGACATGACGCTGGGGCGCCACATGAGGAACCTCCTGTATCTGAAGGATGACGGCCGGGTGGTCACTGCCATGGATATGGTGAACGGCAGTGCGGATGAGATTCCCATTGAGGCGTATGAGTAAGAATTGAATTATCGGAGGGCTTGAAGGCAGATGAGATATTTAACAATAGCACTGGCAAAGGGCAGGCTGGCCAAAAAGGCCATGGAACTGTTTGAGGCAATCGGTATTTCCTGTGACGAGATGAAGGATAAGGATTCCAGGAAGCTGATATTTGTAAATGAGGAGCTGGGGATCCGTTTCTTCCTGGCCAAAGCCAATGATGTGCCCACTTACGTGGAATATGGGGCGGCGGATATAGGTATCGTGGGCAAGGACACCATCCTGGAGGAGGGGCGCAAGCTCTACGAGGTCATGGACCTGGGGATGGGCAGGTGCAGGATGTGCGTGTGCGGTCCTGAATCGGCAAAGGAGAGCTTAAGGCATCATGAGCTGATACGCGTGGCCACCAAGTATCCTAATATTGCAAAGGATTATTTTTATAACCAGAAGTATCAGACCGTGGAGATCATCAAGCTGAACGGTTCCATTGAACTGGCACCCATCGTGGGGCTGTCAGAGGTAATCGTGGATATCGTGGAGACCGGCTCTACCCTCAGGGAGAACGGCCTGGCCGTTCTGGAGGAGGTATGCAGCCTGTCCGCCCGCATGGTGGTGAACCAGGTGAGCATGAAGACGGAGAACGGGCGTATCACGAAGATAATCAAGGATTTCCAGGCACTGCTTAAGGAGGATAATTAAATGAGAATCATAACATTAGACGATGCATCCATGAAGAATATCCTGGCTGACATGCTCAGACGCGACCCGAACAACTATGACAGCTATACAAAGACCGTGGAAGCGATTGTGGAAAATGTAAAGAACCGCAGGGATGAGGCCGTGTTTGAGTATACAAGGGAATTTGACCATGCGGACCTGGATGCATCCAACATCCGGGTGACACAGGAAGAGATAGGAGAGGCCATGGCCCAGGTGGACGAAGGCCTTCTTGCAGTCATGAAAAAGTCCATGGACAATATCCGCCGTTACCACGAAAAGCAGAAGAGGAACAGCTGGTTTGACGCCCAGCCAGATGGCACCATACTGGGCCAGAAGGTGACGGCCCTTGAGAGCGTGGGCGTTTATGTGCCGGGGGGCAAGGCGGCCTATCCGTCCTCTGTGCTGATGAATATCATACCGGCCGAGGTTGCAGGGGTAAAGCGGATTGTCATGGTGACCCCGCCGGGGAAGGACGGGAAGGTGAATCCTGTCACCCTCACAGCCGCCCATCTGGCAGGCGCCACCGAGGTGTATAAGGTGGGCGGGGCCCAGGCAGTGGCAGCCCTTGCCTTCGGCACCCAGTCCATACCCAGGGTCAATAAGATTGTGGGACCGGGCAATATCTTTGTTGCCCTTGCCAAGAAGGCTGTGTACGGCCATGTGAGCATTGACAGCATTGCAGGCCCCAGCGAGATCCTGGTGATTGCGGATGACAGCGCCAATCCGCGCTTTGTGGCTGCCGACCTTTTAAGCCAGGCCGAGCATGATGAGCTGGCAAGCGCCATATTGGTGACCACCAGCATGGAGCTTGCTAAGAAGGTGTCGGATGAGGTGGATGGTTTCCTGAAGGTATTATCCAGAAGCGATATCATTGCAAAGTCCCTGGATAATTACGGGTATATCCTGGTTGCGGATACCATGGAAAAGGCGGTGGAGACAGCCAACAATATTGCGCCCGAGCATCTTGAGATTGTAACGGCCAATCCCTTTGAGGTCATGACGAAGATCCAGAACGCGGGGGCCATCTTCATCGGCGAATACAGCAGCGAACCCTTGGGGGATTACTTCGCTGGACCGAACCATATCCTGCCCACCAACGGGACAGCCAAATTCTTCTCGCCTCTTGGAGTGGATGACTTCATCAAGAAATCCAGCATCATTTACTACTCCAGGGAGGCGCTTGAGAAGGCTCATAAGGATATTGAATTGTTTGCGGAGTCCGAACACCTGACCGCACATGCCAATTCCATCCGGGTACGGTTCGAACCATAGGCTTAATGCCTGTTTTTTGGAATTGGGTGTGAACGCGCTTCATGATACCGGGGCAGGGGTCCTGGTCGGGGGTCCTGGGTGGGATTCCTGGTATGGGTTCCTGGGTGGGGTTCCCGGACGGCGCCAGGTATCGTCAAGCCACATGAAATTAGGAGGGATATATGATGGAAAGGACGGCCGTGGTAACACGGAATACAAAAGAAACAGAAATCCAGATAAGCCTTAACCTGGATGGGAGCGGGAACGCGGATATCCAGACAGGCATCGGATTCTTTGACCATATGCTGAACAGTTTTGCCCGTCACGGGTTCTTTGACCTGACCGTAAAGGTGAAGGGGGACCTGGAAGTGGATAATCACCACACCATTGAGGATACCGGGATTGTCCTGGGACAGGCGATTAAACAGGCTGTGGGGGATAAAAAAGGGATTGTGCGCTATGGTTCCCAGATCCTCCCCATGGATGAATCCCTGGTCCTGTGCGCCCTGGATCTGTGCGGCAGGCCGTATCTGGTCTATGATCTGGACCTGGACCGTGAAAAAGTAGGGGATTTGGAGACAGAGATGGTCCGGGAATTCTTCTATGCCATTTCCTATGCAGCAGAAATGAACCTGCACATCAGGCAGATGGCAGGCATGAACAACCACCATATCATTGAAGCTGCCTTTAAGGCATTTGCAAAGGCCCTGGACAGTGCGGTTGCAGCAGAGCCAAGACTTACAGGCGTGCTCTCCACCAAAGGAAGCCTTTAGGAAGGAGGCCGGCAGTGGGAGAAGGGACACCGGCAGGGGAAGGGATGGCAGGAGGCCATGTCCTGTCCAAAAAGATGATTGGCCTGGTATACGGGAATAGAAAGCTTATGGCGGGAATCCTGCTGCTGATATTAGGATTGTCTTCTGCCCTGGCCGGACTGATGCTGGACCAGGAGGCCAGAAGGGGATACAGGGAGGAACAGAACCTCGCGGTTCCCTTTGATACCAGTGAACCGGGTGGATACAGCTATGTCAGGCTGCAGTATCTGACGGATAGTTTTGCGGAACACGTAAAATCAGAAGAGAATTATTATTACGGGTTTGATTTTATGTTCAGGCCCTACATCATTTCCATGAAAGGCCATATGCCTGAGAACCTGATGGCCCTCATGGACTATACATATGGGGATGGGCTTTCTGAGCCACCTCCTGCAGTGGATGTATGCGGCTATGGAAGACCCATTGTGCCGGAAATGCTTGGATACGCAAGGGAGTACTACAGCCAGCTGTGGGAGGAAACCCAGCTGCCCATTACCATGGAGGATCTGACCCAGATAGTGGGGAACTATTATCTGGACACGGTTCCCAGAACCTACCTGGAGCAATATCCCTGGTCCGTCCTGTTCTATTTGATTCCGGCATTCATACTGGTTCTTGGCGGGAACCGGCTGTTCCGGTACTTCAGGGGACTGAAGGCCCAACGTGCGGGCCTGTTTGGAAGGCCGGAGGAGCTTAGGGCGGCGGACCTGGAACTGCAGCACACGGATGAGGCCGTCAAAGGCAGCCGCGTTTACCTGACAGAGCATTTCATCGTGACATCCTTTTACCGGTTTGATGTGATTCCATACACCTTCGTTGACCGGATGGAGGCCAGCGGGGGATTTGTGATTGCCGTCACCAGGGATGGGTATGCACATATCGTGTCAGGCGGCAGGCATGGGGGACAGATTCTTGGGATGCTTCAAAAGAAACTGGGGCAGGCAATGCCGGACACATACGGGCAGGCAGGACAATAAAAAGAAAGAGGAGAAATCAATGCAGTTATATCCGGCAATAGACATGAAGGACGGACAGTGTGTCCGTTTAAGGCAGGGAGAATTTAAGGACATTACCGTGTATTCGGATGCGCCCTGGAAGGTGGCGGCCTGGTGGCAGGCGCAGGGAGCTACCTTCCTGCACCTGGTGGACCTGGATGGCGCCCTGGCAGGCCATTCTGTCAACGAAGAAGCCATCAGGAAGATTGTGGACCATGTGTCCATACCCATAGAGATAGGCGGCGGAATCCGCTCAGAGGAGGCAGTCCGCGGCATGCTTGACCTGGGGGTGAAACGGGTAATCATCGGGACCAAGGCAGTGGAGCATCCTGAATTCCTTGAAGAGATGGTCGGTAAATTCGGGGAAGACGCCATTGTGGCCGGTGTGGATGCCAGGAACGGAATGGTGGCGGTGGAGGGCTGGGAAAAGGTCAGCTCCATGACTGCCAGTGAATTATGCCTTAAGATGAAAGGCTATGGCGTAAAGCATATTGTGTACACTGACATATCCAGGGATGGGATGCTGTCCGGCCCCAATGTAAAGGCCACAAAACGTCTGACCGATGACACGGGACTTGACATCATAGCATCCGGCGGGGTATCCTGTATGCAGGACCTGAAGGAACTGCATGAGGCGGGAATCAGGGGAGCAATCATTGGAAAGGCCCTTTATGAAAACAGGATTGATCTGAAGGAAGCCGTAATGCTTTATGAAAACTAGGAGATACATACTATGACGGATTACAAAAAGCTGATATTAGGATTTGGCGTAAAGGATGGCAGGGCATATACCTGGGACGGACGGACCGTGTACGGCAGCCCTCTGGCAGTACTTGCAAGGCAGGGGTGCGACAACGGGGCGGACGAGGTGCTGATATATGACCATTCTGAAAGCGATGAGGACCACGAGTCCGTAATCGGCATCATGAAGGAAACAGCCAGGACAATCGATGAGCCCATACTGGTAGGCGGCCGTGTAAGACGCCTGGAGGATGTGAAAAAGTATCTTTATGCAGGTGCAAGCGCGGTCTTTCTGGATGTGGGCCGGGAAGATAATGTGGACATGATGAAGGAGGCCGCGGACCGTTTTGGAAGGGAAAAGATATATGCCTATCTCCCCAACGTATCCTATATCCCCAGGATGGAGGAGTATGCGCAGCTTGGCGCATCCGTGATGATTGTCAGGACCTCTGCCCAGGTCCCATCCTTACAGGAACTGGGGGAAATCGGCGAGGGCGGACATGGGACACTGATATTCTGCGGCGGCCACGACTCCATCCAGGACATGGCCGGCGAGTTGAAAATCCATTTCGGCTGTCCCCAGGTCCAGGGCGCTGTCCTTACCCTTCAGGAAGGAAAAACAGGCTCCTGCATGGAGATGAAACAGATATTAAAAAGCGCAGGCATATCAACGGATACCTTTGAGAGCGCCGTGTCATGGAATGATTTCAAGCTGAACAGCGACGGGCTTATCCCTGTCATCGTACAGGATTACAAAAGCCTGGAGGTTCTGATGCTGGCCTATATGGACGAGGAGGCATTCCAGGCAACCCTGACCACCGGGAAGATGACCTATTACAGCAGGAGCCGCAGGAAACTATGGCTTAAGGGCGAAACCAGCGGACATTACCAGTATGTGAAGTCCCTGAAGATAGACTGCGACAATGACACCATCCTTGCCACGGTAAAACAGGTAGGGGCAGCCTGCCACACCGGAAACAGGAGCTGTTTCTACACCACCCTGGCGGAAAAGGAATACAAGGAAACCAATCCGCTGAAGGTATTTGAGGATGTCTACCATGTCATCCTGGACCGGAAGGAACATCCAAAGGAAGGTTCCTACACCAACTACCTGTTTGACAAGGGAATCGACAAAATCCTTAAAAAGCTGGGTGAGGAAGCCACGGAAATCATCATAGCGGCCAAGAACCCGGACCCGGAGGAAATCAAATATGAGATATCGGATTTCCTGTATCATATGATGGTGTTAATGGCTGATAAAGGTGTTACATGGGAAGAAATAACAGAGGAGCTTGCGAACCGGTAGGGGGATGTTGGGAGAGGCAGAGGGAGTGTGACGTAGGTTACGCAGCCTCTGCTTTTTTGTGTTCTCCGGAGGAATGGGCGGGGGACAGGCAGGGGGACGGTTCCTGGTTCCGGGGGCATGGCCTGCTAACTCAAAAAGACGCCGGAAACAGGGCACCGCGCGCCAACTACCGAAGAAATCTTCATGATTTTTCGTCCGTGGGCGCTCTGCACTCGGGCTTGGAAGCCCTCCCTCGGCCCTGTTTCCGCCGCCTTTTTGAGCAAGCAGACCAAGCCCCCTCCACAAGGAACCGTCCCCCTGCCTGTCCCCCGCCCATTCCTCCTGCCAAGGTTCCTGAAGAGGCCGCTGAGCCTTCCGCCATCTGCCATCTAAACCCCAAAAAGACAAATTTAAAAGACAGCCCGATACTTTTCAATTCCCGGCCCGATTTAAGTGGTATAGAAGGGAATATAAAACGTAGCGGGTGAGCGGGATGGGGATGGGGGAGATGGATGCATCTACAGGACCGTGCTGGACTTAGGGTGTGGGGAGGGGCGCTAAGAGGCTGGCGCCATTGTCTGAGCCCGATACCAAAATACCTGGTAGAAGACCAGGCGCGAGTTTTGGCAGCCAGCCTCTTGTCCAGCGCCGGTTGCCACACCCTTAGACCAGCTAGGTCCGCAGCCCGCGTCCATCTCCCCCATCCCCATTCCGCTCACGAACGGATGCACCTCCCCCTTCTCCCCTTATATTCCCCCTAAAATCCCCCAAAACCCATCATTGAGTTTTTGATACCACTATGTTAAAATAAAATGGATTAATTATCTATATTTCATACCATTTATATCCTAAAGAAGAGGAGTAAAGTTATGTTTTCACGAAAGAAGATTTTGGTGGTGGAAGACAATGCACTTAACCGGAGCCTGTTGTGCCAGATTCTGTCCGCTGACTATGATGTTGAGGAAGCAGAGAATGGCCAGGAGGCCCTTGGGGTGTTGAGGCAGTTTGGAGAGGGGATATCCCTTATCCTGTTGGATATCATCATGCCTGTCATGGATGGTTATACCTTCCTGTCCATTATGAAAGCAGACCCTTCTTATTCCTCTATCCCTGTCATTGTCACGACCCAGAACGATGCTGAGTCAGATGAGGTGGCGGCCCTGTCCCACGGGGCAACGGATTTTGTTGCAAAGCCTTATAAGCCTCAGGTCATCCTGCACCGGGTGGCGGGAATCATCAGGCTGCGCGAAACCGCTGCCATGATTAACATGATCCAGTATGACAGGCTTACGGGACTTTACAGCAAGCAGTATTTTTACCAGCAGGCAGGCGAGGTGCTCCTGCGCAACCCTGACCAGCAGTATGACATAATATGTTCGGATATTGAGAACTTCAAACTGATTAATGATGTATTCGGTGTCAAGGCAGGAGACAGCCTGCTGCGCGGAATCGGCAATGCTTACGCGGAGCGGTTAAAGGGTATCGGTATCTGCGGGCGTCTTAATTCCGACCAGTTCGCATGCCTGGTAGAGCACAGGGGTGACTATGCAGATGACATGTTCATTGAGGCCAGCGCCCTGGTGAACGGATTGCTTGATATACATAATATTGTGATGAAATGGGGCATCTATAATGTGGAGGACAGATCTGTGTCCATTGAACAGATCTGCGACCGCGCATTGCTGGCAGCCCGGAGCATCAAAGGCCAGTACGGCAAGTATTTTGCTATATATGATGATACGCTGCGCAACCAGCTTCTGAGGGAACAGGCCATTACGGACAGCATGGAATCCGCGCTGTCACAGAACCAGTTCCTGGTCTATCTCCAGCCCAAATACAGAATCAAGGACGAGGCCCTGGTGGGGGCTGAGGCCCTGGTGCGCTGGAACCATCCGGTCTGGGGCTTTTTATCCCCGGCTGAATTCATACCATTATTTGAGAAGAACGGATTCATCACCAGGCTGGACCGGTTTGTATGGGAGAAAGCATGCGCCGTGCTCCATGACTGGGATGAGAGGGGATATTATCCCATATCCGTGTCCGTGAATGTCTCACGGGCAGATATCTATAATGAGGATCTTGCAGACACCCTGGTTAAGATCATTGAGAAATATGACCTGGCTCCGTCACGTCTTCACCTGGAAATCACGGAAAGCGCCTACACGGAGAATCCCAAACAGATCATCGATACGGTGACAATCCTTCGGGAACTGGGGTTCGTGATTGAGATGGATGATTTCGGAAGCGGGTATTCATCCCTTAACATGCTCAATGACATGCCCATTGATATATTGAAACTGGATATGAAGTTCATACGGAGCGAGATGGCAAAGCCCAAAAGCCAGGGAATCCTCCAGTTCATCATCAACCTGGCACGCTGGATGAACCTGAGCGTTGTGGCCGAGGGAGTGGAGACAAAGGCGCAGCTCTTAAGGCTTACGGAGATTGGCTGTGATTATGTACAGGGGTATTATTTTGCAAAGCCGATGCCATGTCAGGAATTCGAAGGGCTGTTGGATGATTACAGGGGAGCAGGGATAGAAGAACCCTTAACGGACGCGGAGGCCAGGAATGAGCTTCCAATCCTGCTGGTTGCGGACGAGGATGAGGATTACCGGGACATGGTGCATAAGGCATTTGAGGGCCGGTACCGTGTGGCCGGTACCGCGGATTGCACCGATACCCTGGCATTCATTGAGGACAATCAGGATATCGCCGCGGTGGTATTGAGCCTGACCCTGCCCGGACCAGACGGTTTCAAGGTCCTTAAGGCCATACAGAAGGACAGGAGTCTGTGGAACCTTCCCGTCATAACCACGTCCGGGCCGGATCCGGAACAGGAGTACAGGGCGCTGGAACAGGGGGCTGATGATTTTATTGCAAAGCCACATTTAATGCAGAGCCTTTCAAGACGGATACAGAGAAGTGCCCTGTTTTACGCATCGGCTGGAGTGGCATTGACCCGGCAGGGAGAAACGCCCCTGGAAGCCATGAAACGCATGAATCCTGAGGTCCCGGGGGTTCAGAATACAAACAAGGATAAATACTGCCTGTGGAGAAAGGAAATAATATGATGGACCACATAGATGCGAATCAGACAGTGCGGCTGTTCTGCCAGGCATGGTTTGAACAGAGGGATGCCGGGGCAGCCCTTGAATATGTGGCGGATGATATACGGTTCGTGGGCACGGGGGACAATGAATATGCCTGCGGAAAAGATGATATGTTCCAATATCTCTTACAGGATATCAGGGAGATACCGGAACCATTCGGAGTGGATTTTTCCGTTGTCTACGAGCAGTATCCGGAGAGATCAGTTTACATCCTGTCCTCGGAATTCACATTGAGGAATACGGTTTATTCCTGGCTTTTGCGGTGCTTTTTCGTACTCCACCTCCAGGATGGAAGGTGGCTGGTAAGTACCCTTAATTTTTCTGAGCCAGCCTCCAGCCAGAGGAACGGGGAGCATTATCCCAAGGCGCTGGTCATGGAGAATATAGCTAAGCAGCGTCAGGAACTGTTGAATGAAGCCTTTGCAGGCGGTATGATGGGCCACTATATGGGGGATGGCTCCCCTTTTTATTTCATCAACCAGAGAATGTTACGATATCTGGGATACCTGGATGAAAAGGAGTTTGTGGAAGAGATTGACGGATGTATCAGTAACTGCATCCACCCGGAGGACCGGGCTTTGGCGGGACAATCCATTGCAGCCCAGTTGGACAGGGGGGAAGAGTACACCGTAGAGTACAGGATGAGGAAAAAGGACGGATCCTATATCTGGATCCATGATACCGGGCATAAGACGGTAGCAGAGGATGGCCGCCCTGCCATCACATCCGTGTGCAGTGATATCACGGCCCAGAAGCTGGCCCAGTTAGAGGTAATGAACATCTACAATAATATCCCGGGAGCAGTTTTCCGCTGCCGGTTTGATCCTGATTTTTCCGTGATTGATGCCAATGACGGCCTTTTTGATTTCCTTGGCTATTCACGGGAGGAATTCGCGGCAATGGGCAACCGGATGTCAGCAGTCATCTATCCGGAAGACCTGGCAGTCATGGAGGAAAAACTGAGGGCCCAGCTTAAGCATGGCAATACCATCCAGAATGAAAACCGTCTGGTCTGCAAAAATGGGCAGGTAAAATGGATTTCCATTAAAGCGCAGCTGTTCACCGGTGAAAATGGGGAACAGTATTTTTACTGTGTATTCGTAGATGCAACGGACGAGAAAAATGTCCAGGAGCGGGTCAAGGAACTGTATGAGAAAGAACTGCTTTATTTTGCCGAACTGTCCTCTGAGGGAGGCCTGGTACAGGGAAGGCTTAATGTTACACAGAACAGGCTGGAGAGCCATGCCTCCACAGACGATGCATCCGTTGCGGAAATAGGCGATACATATGAGGAGGCAGTTGCGAAGCTGGCAGGTTCCGCGGTGGATGCGGCATACGGCAGGAAAATCCTCCATGACTTACAGCGGGAACGGGTGCTGGCTGGCTATGCCTCAGGCAAGACAACCTATCACTTTGATTTCCAGCGCAGGAGCATCCGCCGGGGATCCTTCTGGTGCAGCGCCAGCCTGCGCTTCTGTCTGAATCCTGAAAGCGGCGACATCATATGCTTTTTCTATACCTTTGATGTGACCGAGAAGATGGTTCAGGAGCAGCTGCTCTATAGGATAGCTGAACTGGATTATGACATAGTGACGGAGATTGACATACAGGAAGACACACACCGTCCGGTTTCCATCCGCTGCAATCAGAAGGAACAGGTGCCAAAGCCCGGCAGGTTCCAGGAATCCATACGGGGGATTGCGGCCCAGTGTATGGAAAAGGCGGCCAGTGAGGAGTATCTTCAGAAACTGGATTACCAATACATTAAGGATCATCTGGAAAAAGAGGACAGCTATTCCTTTATTGTGGAGATGAGGGACCGTGCAGGCGTGATGCGTGTAAAACGGTTTCAGGTCTTCTACATCAATAAGGCCTTGGGTCGTGTGGGCATGTCCCGCACTGATGTGACCGATGTTGTTCGCAAGGAGCAGAGACAGAAGGAAGACCTGGCAGCGGCGCTGGTTGCGGCAGAGCAGGCCAATGCAGCCAAGTCTGATTTCCTTTCCAGGATGAGCCATGAAATCCGCACCCCTATGAACGCCATCATTGGAATGAGCACCATTGCCGCCCAGTCCATCGGGGATGATGAACAGGTGGAAGACTGTATCTCCAAAATTGGAATCTCCTCCCGTTTCCTTCTGTCCCTGATTAATGACATCCTGGACATGAGCCGGATTGAGAGCGGGAAGATGCTGCTTAAAAATGAAAAAATACCAACAGAAGATTTCCTGAACGGGATTAATTCCATCTGCTACGCCCAGGCCGCTGCCAGGGGCGTGGATTATGAGTGTATCGTGGACCCTGTGCTGGATGACTATTACATGGGCGATGCCATGAAGCTGCAGCAGGTCCTGATCAATATCCTGAGCAATGCAATCAAGTTTACCAAGGAGGGCGGTAAGGTGACGCTCTCGGCAGCCCTGCGCAGGAAGACCAAGAATGACGCCGTCCTGAGGTTCATTGTCAATGATACGGGTATTGGGATGGGAGAGGAATTCATCCCCCATATCTTCGAACCGTTTTCCCAGGAATCCACAGGCACCACCACTCCTTATGGAGGCTCTGGCCTGGGCCTGGCCATATCCAAAAGTATTGTGGATATGATGGATGGCAAGATAAACGTCCGCTCCATTAAGGGAATCGGCACGGAATTCACCGTTGATGTGAAGCTGGGAATTACGGAGGAAGAAAAACTCCGGCACAATAAAAGGAAAGCCGTCCATAATTTTTCCCATCTGAAGACCCTGGTGGTGGACGATGATGTGGCTGTCTGCGAAAGCGCCATTGTCACGCTGGAGGAAATGGGGATCAAGGCTGAATGGGTGGACAGCGGCCGCAAGGCAGTGGAACGGGTAAGCATGCTGTGGGCCGGCGGCAGGTATTTTGACATGATATTGATTGACTGGAAGATGCCTGAAATGGATGGCATTGAGACGGCGCGCCGCATCCGGCAGATTGTGGGACCGGATGTGACCATCATCATCATGACCGCCTATGACTGGATATGCATTGAACATGAGGCAAAGCTGGCAGGGGTAAACCTGCTGATGAGCAAACCCATGTTTAAATCATCCCTGATTTCTGCGTTCACAAGGGCGTTGGGGGAAAAGGAAGAACAGGAACGCCAGCCGGAAGCATCAGACTATGATTTTTCAGGGAAGCGGGTGCTGCTTGCCGAGGACAATATCATCAATACCGAGGTGGCGGTCATGCTTCTGGAAGGAAAGGGCTTTGGGGTTGATACGGCGGAGAACGGGCTCAGGGCCATGGAGATGTACGGCAAGTCGCCGGATGGGTATTATGACGCCATCTTAATGGATATACGCATGCCCCTTATGGACGGCCTGACAGCAGCCAGGAACATACGCCATCTGAGTAATCCGGATGCCGGAACCATACCGATCATTGCCATGACGGCCAATGCCTTTGATGATGACATTGAAAAGAGCAAGGCAGCCGGCATGGATGCCCATCTGGCCAAACCCATTGAGCCGGAACGGCTGTTTCAAACCTTATATGACTTTATTTTTGGAAAGGAGGCCTGACAATGGGGGAGTTCAGGAAAATATTTGAGGCCTACGGGGCGGATTACAACTCCACAATGGCGCGGTTCATGGGAAATGAGGCCATGTATGTAAAATTTCTGGACATGCTGTTTAAGGATGACAACCTTGAGAAGCTGGGAACAGCCCTTGGGCAGCAGGACTATGAGGCTGCATTTGCTGCCGCCCATACGCTTAAGGGGGTAGTGGGGAATATGGGGCTGACCCCTCTTTTTAACGCGGTCTGCGCCATTGTGGAGCCTCTTCGCAACGGTAAGGACCCGGATGGTTATACCGCATTATATCAGATCATCCGGTCTGAATTCCTACGGGCGGATGAACTTCGGGCAACACTGAAAGAAGGGCGGTAATCATCATGACAGGCACTTCTTTTTATGAAGGACAGATGAGGATGGCTTTTGACAGCATTCCCTGCGGCCTTTGTATTTACCAGATTGAGGACGGGCAGATCCTGCCCAGGTTCTGCAACCCGGCTTTTCATGAAATCCTGGGCTGTTCCGATGCGCTCAGGTCTGATGCAGGCCAGGTCCTGGACCTGAAACGGGTCCATCCCGAGGATGCCGGGCCGCTGAAGGGAAAACTGTCCGCCCTGATTCAAGACAAAGGCAGGCTTTGCCATACCTTCCGTCTGTTTAATGACAAGGAGGATAAATACCGCTGGATCCGCCTGGAAGGATCCGTAAGGAAGCTGGAAGGCGGGCAAATGATGCTCTATGGCGTATTCAGTGACGTGAGCAGCCAGGTGCGGACGGAACAGGAACTGGCTGATGCCAATGCCAAGATGGAGGACATCATCAATGCCATTCCCGGCGGTGTGGCCATCTACAGGGTATCGGATATCTTTGAAACCGTTTATTTTTCAGACGGTGTTCCGGAACTGTCCGGCTATACGGTGGAGGAGTACAGGGAGCTGGTCAAAGGGGATGCGGCGGAGATGACCTACAAAGAGGATACTGCCATGGTGGTATCCAGGGCAATGGAGGTCATCCGTCTGAGGGGCGTGGATGGTTTTGAGTTCCGCAAGCAGCACCGGGACGGACATGTTGTATGGGTGCATGTGCAGATGAAATGGATTGGTGAGGACAGGGGCTGCCCCCTGCTGCACTGTGTGTTCCACAATATTTCCGACCTGAAAGAGACACAGCTGGAAATGAACCATCTGATTAACTCCATTCCCGGCGGGATTGCCATTTTCCAAAAAGAAGAAGGTGCCTATAAAGCCGAATTCCTTTCAGACGGCGTGATTGCCCTTGCCGGATATACGAGAAGTGGGTATGAAGCCCTGATTCAGAGGGATGTCCTTGATATTGTCCATGAGGCTGACCAGAAGCGGGTCCGCGGCGCTGTTGACAATGCAGTGAAGAGCGGCATGGTGCTGGATGTATTTTACCGGATCCGCCATAAGGACGGTCACCTGGTCTGGATACATATGAACGGAAGACGCATGGGACCCCTGACCGGACACGCAAGGCTTTATATTGTAGTTACAGGTATGTCGGCAGAGACACGCCTGTTCCAGACAATTGCCAATGAGATGTCAGATTCCATCTATGTGATTGACAAGGAGAATTATGACCTTCTCTATGTGAATGAGAATGAGGTCCTTTTTGCGGATTCAAAGAACTGTGTGGGCCAGAAATGCTATGCGGCCCTCCATGGACAGGACAGCCCCTGCAGGTTCTGCGCCTTAAAAACCCATGCGGCGGACGGACAGGAACATCAGATGCGGGTAGATGGCTCAGACCGTTTTTATGTGACCCGTTTCAAGGAGAGCGACTGGAATGGGATTCCGGCGTATATAAAGTATGTGCGGGATGTGACGGAGGAGGTAAGGACACGCAGGGAGAAGGAACGGCTGGAGGAGTATTTCCAGACCGTGATAAAGAACCTGCCGGGCGGTATTGCCGTGGTAAGGTTTGAGAAGGACGGCAGCATGGTGCCGGAATATATGTCGGACGGATTTGCGGCCCTGACAGCCATGCCCCTTAACCAGGCCTGGGAACTTTACAGCCAGGATGCCATGTCGGGTGTCCACCCCGATGATAAGGAGCGGGTGGCTGAAGAGATAACAGCGTTCATAAACCAGGGCGGAAGCAGCCTTGAAATGGTGTACCGCCTGGTGCGCGGTGACGGCAGTTATGTCTGGGTGAAGAATACCCTTTCCACACTTCTCAGTGAAGGCGGTGAGAGCCGGTTCTATGCGGTTTATCATGATGTGACAAAGGAGCGGGAGGAACAGGAGCAGCTGCGCCGGCAGTTTAAGGAACGGTTGATGCAGCATTATGGCACAACGGACCCCAATGTACTGATCATGGGACATTGCAATATCACCCGGAACCGGATCATTGAAATCAGCGACCATACGGGTTCCCATTTGCTGGAGACCTTTGGATATGACAGGGAGGCGTTCTTTACAGGGATTGCAGGCCTGGTGGAAGATGGGGCGGAGCGCCGGACATTTTTGGATACCTATCTGAACGCGCCGTCCCTGAAAGCTTTCCGGGAGCAGGATACGGAGAAGATACTCAGGTGTTTTATTAAGCTGCCCAATGAGAAGAATGGCCGTTATGCACAGTTTAAGGTAAATCTGGTGGATGCGCCGGATACGGGTGATGTGACCGGGATCCTGACCGTGACGGATATCACGGAGCAGGTCATCAGCGACCGTATCCTGCATCAGCTTTCCGTGACCAGCTATGATTTTGTCATAGACCTGAACCTGGAGCAGGACACCTACACGGTCCTGACCTGCAATGAGAATGCCAGCTGCCTTCCCAGCCGGTCAGGATGCCACTCAGAACATCTGGAACATATGCTTAAGACGATAATCGTGCCAAAAGACAGGGAACAGTTTGCAGGCTCCCTGGACCCGGCGGAAATCAGGCGGCGTCTGGAGAAGGAGGAGGCATATACATTTTCATTTTCCATCATGGATGAGAACCGGGATATCCGTACCAAGAACATGACGGTTTCGGCAATAGACCTTCGTCTGGGCCGGGTCTGTCTGGTGCGCACGGATATAACGGATTCCGTGCGGGAGCAGCAGGGATTCCTTAACATCATGGCATATACCTTTGACCTGGTAGGGATTATCAATATATACACCGGCCGCCTGACCATGCATACGCGCCAGACCGTGCTGGAGAACCTGCCGCCTTATATTGCGGATGATTATGAACAGGCGGCAGAGCGGTTTGTGGGCCATTATGACACGGGAGAGGAAGATGGATCCGTCCGCCAGTTTTGCCTGGAACATATCCTCCGGACCCTGAAAGCAAAACCAGGGGGGTATGATTTTGTTTTTCCATACCATGGGGATGAAGGGATACGCTATAAGCAGATTAATGTGCTGTGGGGGGATGAGAACCACCGTACCGTGTGCCTTGTAAGGGCGGATGTGACGGATATGCTGGCAGAGGAGCGCAGGAGGAAGAAAGCCCTTGAGGAGGCGCTGGCTGTTGCCAGGGAGGCAAGCCAGGCAAAGAGTGACTTCCTTTCCACCATGAGCCACGATATCCGGACCCCTATGAACGCCATCATGGGAATGACAGTGCTGGCCAAGGCCCATCTGGATGAGCGGGAGAGGGTGGCGGACTGCCTGCAGAAGATTTCGGTTTCCTCCAGCCATCTGCTGAGCCTGATTAACGATATCCTTGACATGAACAAGATTGAGCAGTCCAAAATCAGCCTGAACCATATGAAGATATCCATGTCCGGCCTTCTGGAAAAACTGTCCGATATCATGGAGCCCCAGGCCAAGGCGTCGGGACTTAGGTTTACCATCCAAAGCAGGGGGATTGAGCATGGCTATTATTATGGCGACAGCCTGCGCATTAACCAGATACTCATAAACCTTCTGAGCAATGCGGTCAAGTTCACGCCGGAAGGCGGCAGCGTGGAGTTCCTGGCAGAGGAGATAACGCCAATCAGGCCCCAGGGCTATGCCCGCTACCGGTTTACGGTCAGGGATACGGGAATCGGTATGGGGGAGGAGTTCTTATCCCATATTTTTGAACCCTTTACCCGCAATACGGCGAGGGTGGAAGGAACCGGGCTGGGTCTCAGCATCACCAAAGGCCTGGTGGATCTCATGGGCGGATATATCGGCGTAGAAAGCAGGATCCATAAGGGTACCACATTCAGGGTGGAGCTGGAATGTGAGTACGCGGATTGCGGTGGAAGGGATACAGAGACCGCTGGCGCGGAGGATGCAGGGGGTACGGGGACCGGGCCGGACCAGGCGTTTGCAGGCCGCAGGTTCCTGATTGCGGAAGACAATGACATCAATGCGGAGATACTATGCGAACTGCTTAAGATGCGGGGGGCAGTGTCTGATGTGATGGAGAACGGCGCCCTGGCATTACAGGCCTACAGGGACGCTGCTCCCGGTACATATGACGCTGTGCTGATGGATATCCGCATGCCGGAGATGAACGGATATGAGGCGGCCAGGGCCATCCGCGGTTTGGAGCGCGGGGATGCGGGGCAGATACCGATCATCGCCATGACAGCCAATGCATTTTCCGAGGATGTACAGGAGGCACTGGATGCGGGGATGGATGCGCATATTGCCAAGCCCATTGATATGGAAGTATTAAAAACAGCCCTTATCCGGGTCCTGAAGGGGATTGTATAAATATCCGAACATTATATTAGATTTTGCCCTTTTAAATATTGACTTTTAATTAACAAAATGAGATAATAAGAAGGATTTCGATAAAATGAAAGAGAGGATAATGAAAGATGGCAAATGTTGATTTGAGTCAGTATGGTATTACCGGAACTACAGAAATTGTTTACAATCCTTCTTTTGAGATGCTGTTTGAAGAAGAGACAAAACCTGAACTGGAGGGCTATGAGAAGGGCCAGGTAAGCGAACTTGGCGCTGTTAATGTCATGACCGGTATTTACACTGGACGTTCACCTAAGGACAAATTCATTGTCATGGATGAGAACTCCAAGGACACTGTATGGTGGACATCTGATGAATATAAGAATGATAATCATCCGGCCAGCCAGGAAGCATGGGATACGGTAAAGAAGATTGCCCTGGAAGAGCTTTCCAACAAAAGGCTTTTCGTTGTAGACGCGTTCTGCGGAGCAAACAAGGACACACGTATGGCAATCCGTTTCATCGTTGAGGTTGCATGGCAGGCTCATTTCGTTAAGAATATGTTTATCCAGCCAACCGCTGAGGAACTGGAGGACTTTAAGCCAGATTTCGTTGTATATAATGCATCCAAGGCAAAGGTAGAGAACTACAAGGAGCTGGGCCTGAATTCAGAGACAGCTGCCATGTTCAATATCACCAGCCGTGAGCAGGTCATTGTCAATACATGGTACGGCGGCGAGATGAAGAAGGGCATGTTCTCCATGATGAACTACTTCCTGCCATTAAAGGGCATTGCTTCCATGCACTGTTCAGCCAACACCGACCTGAATGGCGAGAATACTGCTATTTTCTTCGGACTTTCCGGAACAGGTAAGACCACCCTTTCAACAGACCCGAAGCGTCTTCTTATCGGCGATGACGAGCATGGCTGGGATGACAACGGCGTATTCAACTTTGAAGGCGGATGCTATGCAAAGGTCATCAACCTGGACAAGGATTCCGAGCCTGACATCTACAATGCAATCAAGCGCAATGCACTTTTAGAGAACGTTACCCTGGATGCTGACGGCAAGATTGATTTTGACGATAAGAGCGTGACAGAGAATACACGTGTATCTTATCCGATTGACCATATTGAGAAGATTGTACGCCCGGTTTCCGCTGCTCCTGCTGCAAAGGATGTTATCTTCCTGTCAGCTGATGCGTTCGGCGTTCTTCCGCCAGTATCCGTCCTGACACCGGAGCAGACACAGTATTACTTCCTGTCCGGCTTTACAGCAAAGCTTGCTGGTACAGAGCGTGGAATCACAGAGCCTACACCAACATTCTCAGCTTGTTTCGGACAGGCATTCCTGGAACTGCATCCAACCAAGTATGCAGAGGAACTTGTTAAGAGAATGGAGAAGAGCGGTGCAAAGGCATATCTTGTCAACACTGGCTGGAACGGCACCGGAAAACGTATCTCCATCCGCGATACCCGCGGCATCATCGATGCAATCCTGGATGGCTCCATTGCCAAGGCACCCACAAAGCAGCTTCCATACTTCAACTTTGAGATTCCGACCGAGCTGCCAGGCGTAGACCCTGCAATCCTTGATCCACGTGATACGTACGGCGATGTTTCACAGTGGGAGACAAAGGCTCAGGATCTGGCACAGCGCTTTATCAAGAACTTTGCAAAATATGAGGGCAATGCAGCAGGAAAAGCATTAGTTTCCGCAGGCCCACAGTTATAATTGTTACTGAATCAGGTCATCTGTGGACTGGATTCATCATATAAGGATTGATATCCCTGTATAGAAACAGGCAGCCTGTCTCCGGATTGATTGGAGACATGGCTGCCTGTCTTTTATATACAGGACAGATATATGCTATTTCTTATAGAAACAGTTGCCGTCCACAACGGTATAGGAGGCATAACTTTCATAATCCGCATTCTTGGTGGAATTAAAGAAGAGATAGTCGCCGATGTTATTGGTTCCGCTAAGGGCTGCTTTGGTGGCTTTCAGGGCGCTGGAGGAGGGACCCTTGGTCAGGTACTTGTCCAACAGGCCGGAGGTGGCTCCGGGAAACTGTCCCTGTGCATATATGACATCGGTTACGGAACTGCCCCAGCGGCCGGATTTGACGCGGTTCACAATGGTGCTGGCCACTGCCAGCTGGCCGTCATAGGAATAGCCCCCGGCTTCCATCATGACACAGGAGGCCAGCAGGTAAATTTCATCAGAGGAAACATTGATGACATATTTGGGCGCTTCTTCTGCTTTTTTCTTGGTCTGCTGTTTTTCTGTTTCTTTCAGGGCGGCCAGTTCCGCTTCAATGCTGATTGCCTTGCCAGGTGACACGCTGATTTTAGTGTAGTCAGTGGATACATAGCCGCTGGTATCCGAGGCCAGCTGGATTTTGGCCCAGCCATCCTTTTCTTCCAGCACAGGATAGTAGTCGTCCCCGGCAGCCAGGCCGATTATGGCGGATTCGGTGGTTGGCTCCTCACGCACATTCAGTGTCTGTGTGGTTACCCTGGCTGTAAACAGTCCCAGCTCTTTGGCAAGCGGTCTGATGTCCTGTCCAAATACAAGGTAGTCATTGTTCAGCCAGCCCTCCAGTTTACCGGAGCGGATTTTGGTCCAGCCGTCTTTTTTCTCAAGGATGGTGCCTCCAGCCCCTCTGTAGCACTTGCCGATGATCTTGCCTTCTAAGGATGGCTCCGCCCGCAGGTTCAGGACATCGGTAACATTGGCCACCACCTTGTTGTCATATTCGGATGCAGCAGGAGCATGGGTGACAGGCACCTGATTGGGGCTGATGGAGGCTTTGGGCGCCGCCGTGTCAGCCGGTATTGGGGAAATGGAAACTTCCTGCGAAGCCTCTGCCGTCAGTGCCTCAGGAATACCTGCCGGGTTAAGCGGTCCGGCCGGGTATATTCCCAGTGCGGTTATAACGGCTGCCAGGGCAAGGGATGTCCATTTCCAGTCAGTGTGTTTATGCATCTGTTTCTTAAAACCCCCTGTATCCATAGAGTTATTTTTGTTCCCGGTGTAAATGTTACAGAAATATTACAAAGATACTATAGCAAGGTTTTGCGGTGTTGTCAAGTTTTCACACGCTTGCGTTTCCATGGTGCATCCGATATAATGGACATATTATTTCGTGCCGCAGGCAGCAATCCGATGTGGAACCAACGGCAACAGCAGGGAAATACAAGGAGAAAAGTCTCGGAAGGAGTATCCATATGGCAGAGCTTTGTGTTAATCAGATAAGGAGTTTCAGACTGCGTAACCATCATCTGGATGCAGTATACAAAAGCACGGACATGGAAATGCTTGCCGGTGCATGTGGGATGCTTAACACCCCGCCAGGCGTATGGGAAACGGCTATGTATAACCGTGCGCCGGAGTGCGGGCTGGCGGACATGGAGCAGCATCTATATGGGGATAAGACATTGCTGCAGGCGTGGAGCCTTCGGGGGGTACCGGCCCTGTTCCCGGTCCCGCTAAGCCCGGTATTCCTGTCTGCCCTGGTGCCAGTCGGGGATGAACCATGGATTTATACCCATGGGATGGCCGGAGCCATGGACTTCCTAAAGATGGATTCCAATACATTGCTGGAGACGCTGAAACAGGTCATGACACGACTGGATGACACAACTATCGTGAGCAAGGTTACGCTGGATAAGACACTGGCTGAGTGGATGCTGCCTTTGCTGCCTGCGGACAAAAGGGATTTGTGGAACCAGCCCTCCATGTATGGCAGCCCTGACAAACAGACCGTGGGCGGGGCAGTTGTCTCCTTCCTGTTAAGGCCGTGCGCCTTCAGCGGCCTGGTGGTATTCGGGAAGCGCAGTGGAATCAGCCCCACATTTACCTCCTATAAAAACTGGACAGGGCAGATGTTAAAAGCAGATGAAAACGCATCCAAACAGCTGGTCCGCAGTTACCTGCACTGTTATGGCCCGTCCAATGTGGATGGATTTGTGAACTGGCTGGGATGTTCCGGCAAACAGGGAAGACGTTTATGGAACATGGTTTCAGAGGAAATGGAGCCGGTCACGTTGGCTGGGAAAAAGTCCTTTATCCTGTCTGATGACAGGGAAATGCTTTTTTCCCCGCCATCCTTTGACAGGGAAATAATCCTTTTGGGTGGCCATGATCCATACCTGGACCAGCGGGACCGGGCAGTCCTGCAGCCGGACCCGACCCTGCAGAAACAGATATGGAGGCTGGTGGCCAACCCGGGCGCAGTGGTGTACCGGGGTGAGGTGGCTGGCATCTGGACAAGTAAGAAAAAGGGAAAGGGAATGGAAATCCAGATGAAACTGTGGAAGGAAATCCACCGCAGGCAGGGACTCCTGGAGCTTGCGGAGGAATACGCCGGGTTCAGACAGCAGAAGCTGGCGGGCATTGACCTCCAATGAAACCGTTTCTTTATTTAAGTCAATGCCAGGGTTAAAATAATCGAAGGACATAATTTGCTAATTGTGTTGGCAGCACGGATCCGCCCCATCATTTATTCGGTATATGATGAGGCGGATTTTCATATGGGCTTCTGGGGACTATCGGTCTCGCCGGTCTGTCAGGCATCCCGATGCCGGCAGCAGCCGCACTTACAAGGCAGACAACAGGCTGGCTTTTGACAGCAGCAAGGTGCCTTTTGACAGCAGGGCGGTTTCGGAGTGCAGGGCGGTTTCGGAGGGCAAGGCGGTTCTGGCGGACAGGACGGCTCTGGCGGGCAAGGCGGTTTCGGGGGGCAGGGAGGCCCTGGCGGACAGGGCGGTTCTGGCGGACAGGGTGGCTCTGGCGGACAAGGCGGTTTCGGAGGGTATGGCGGCTTTGGAGGGCAGGGTGGCTCTGGCGGACAGGGCGGTTTCGGAGGGCAGGGCGGCTCTGGAGGGTATGGTGGTGTTGGTGGATACGGAGGGTACGGCGGATACGGTGGTTTTGGTGGATACGGAGGGTATGGCGGATACGGTGGTTTTGGCGGATACGGAGGGTATGGCGGTGTTGGTGGATACGGAGGGTACGGCGGTGTTGGCGGATATGGAGGGTATGGCGGTTTTGGCGGATACGGAGGGTATGGTGGTGTTGGCGGATACGGCGGGTACGGTGGCTGCGGCGGGTAGGGCGGTATAGGCGGATACGGCGATTGTGGAGGGTATGGCCAGCAAACCGGCATACATGGCACTGGAAAGCCGCAGGAAGGGCCTGCATTGCTGCTGTTATTGCTGTTATTATTATTGTTGTTGTTATTATTATTGACATTAACTCCGAACTGGCTGGATTTAGACGAGGTACCGTTCTTTTTGCCATGTTTCTTAGAGTTAACACAGAGACAGAGTTCTGCCGTGAGCGTCACCGGTTCATCATCGAATGAGGTTCCGATGGGCTGGTAATTCAGCGCAGTACTCTGAGCCTCCATCGAAATCACCCGTGTGATTGTTCCGGTATAGGATGCTGTGACGGTAAGGCATATCTGTTTTTGGCAGGCGCGCACTGCGATATAGAATTCCTGTCCAATCGCTGGATCTGCAATGGGATTGCCGCAGAAATCCATGAATGTGACGGAGTAGTCATCGCCACAGCTGCAGAACGGGGTGACGGTAATCTGGGGTTGTCCGGTAAAGTTTGACAGTATTTTAAAAGGTCCGATGAGCATCCGTCCGCAGACGGTCCGTACTTCATCCGGGCATCCCTGGAATATGAAGTAAGGAGCGCCGGGATCCGGGGGCATGGTGCTCTTATTACAGCAGTTAATCCCGGCATTGGCGCATCTGCCTGTGCCTGAGGATGGTGACGGGCGGGAGGTATCCGTGGCACCGTCAGCGTATTCCCCGGCGAGCCGGAGCAGGTTCAGCACAGCTGTCCTCAGGCGGTCTGATTTGGGATGCGGTTCTCCGGTGCCGCAGTCCAGGAAGTACACTTCATCCAGTGAAATCTGTCCCAGAAGTACCCACAGGGCCACCTGGACGGCAGCGTAGGCGTCATTGTCATCCAGGGCAGGATCCGCGGCAGGATCCACACCGGCCAGGGCAAATGTGGCATCGGCGCTGACCGCCGGATAGGTATTGGCCATAATCCATCCGAACATGTTCTTTTGGCGATTCGTGGTAGCAGGGAAGATTGTCTCAAAGGGCCTGCTCTCATAGGGGACATCGTTGTATGGACCGTCGGCAAATTTATCTAAACAGTATACCGGTTTGTTGGTGGCAGTTAAAATATTCCCAAAAAATTGGAAAATATTATTATGGTCATCCCGATTGAGATGGTAACGGGATCCGGAGGTGGTATCTAAATCACAGTAATTCTCCCTGTTGGGATTGCCGCCAGCGGTTCCGCTGATATCTGAATCAGGGTAGATTATAAATGGTCTGGATTGCAGTCTTGCATTATTGGTTTTAATCACAGCAGATCCTCCTCTAATTCTTCATTTAAAAGTTCCTTACAATATTAAGATATGCACAAGCCCAGGATATGTCCACAAAGGTACGCCGGGGGAGAGGGGAGGCATGAATCCCATGATAAAAGGCCTTCTATGTGCGATAGAAGACCTTATAAAACCTTTCAATTATTTGTTTTTTCGGACTGCCTGTTCGGAATGGATGGGGCTGTCCGGCAGATGTTTCCCAACCATAAGCCTTACACGGCATCCGGCACCGGGGGCAGAGCGTATGGTCACCCCATATTCCGGCCCATAGTAAAGTTTGAGGCGTTCATCCACATTCTTAAGTCCCACGCTGCCTAAACGCGGGGAGCCATCAGCCGTTACTGCGGCCGGATCATAGCCCACGCCATTATCCGTAACCGTGAAAATCAGGCGTTCCCCTTCTTCCTGTACGGTTATCGTAACCTGGCCTGGCCCGTTAAGGGGTTTGATTCCATGGTAGATACTGTTTTCCACAATGGGCTGGAGGATGATTTTGGGTACCGTGTAATCCAATAAGTTCCCGGGGGCATCGATGACATAATTCAGTTTTTCCTCATACCGTTCCTTCTGTATATAAAGATACTGCCGCACATGTTCCAGTTCATCTTCCACGGTAATCAGTTTCCTGCCGCCGCTGAGTGACAGACGGAAAAATGCTGCCAGGGACTTGGTGAGGGCAATGACACGGCTGCTGTCGTTGAATTCAGCCATCCAGACAATGGTATCCAGGGTATTATAGAGAAAATGTGGGTTAATCTGGCTGACCAAGGCATTAAGCTCGGCATGGCGCAGCGTTTTTTCCTTTTCGGATATCTCATCCATCAGGCCGCGGATCCGGTGGATCATCCGATTATAATTGCCGGCCAGCAGTTCCACTTCATAGAAACTGTTTTTGCGTACATGGACTTCAGCCAGCTTCTCAATCTCGCTCATGCCATGTTCCAAGTCCGCAATTGGGTTAGATAGACGGCGGGCAAATAGGGTACCGAACAGCAGGACCATGAAAAATAGCAGTCCGCCCGTCAGAAGCACTGCCTCAAACAGCTGCTGTTCCAGCATCCTTAAGGTGTCTAATGATACCACGCCAATCATGGTCCATCCGGCATTCCCTATCCGGGTCTGGTATGTGAGCCGGTTGCCAGCCTTATCGTAGCCATCCCCGGATGACTGGATTTCCAACAGCTGCCTCTTTTTGTCAGGATTGGAGAAATAACTGGTGTCCTTATGATAGACTGGCTCGCCTTTGTCGTTTAAGAGGAAGACATAGCCCTCCCTGCCCAGATCCAGGCTGCGCAGGTGATCCTCGATGACGCTATATTCCATATCTATTAAAAGGACGCCTAAGTTGTCGCCGGAATCCCCTGTGATTTCAGTGCTTACGGAGATTACCCAGTTGTCTTTGTCGGAAGAAAAACTCTGCATCCTGGCTCCGGTGAGGACCGGCATCGTATTGTGGATGGACTCGATATACCAGTCTTCCTTCATCATATCACTGGATACCGACATATCTAAATTTTCCTCATTGGAGAGGATCCGTCCGTCCTTGGACACTATGACAATGGATTTGATATAGGAATCATTTTCCAGCAGCGTATGGATCTGGGACATCAGCCCGGCGCGCAGGCTTTCATCGTCTTTGGACAGATATTGACGGAGCATGGGATTAGCTGCAAAGACATTGGATTCCCCTTTTACACGGGCAATGTATGTACCGATGTTGGCGCCGCTCATCTCCAGTAAATCATGGGTTTTGGAGACTGTCTCGTTCATCAGCAGATTGGACGCAAAAAAGTAAACAGCCCCGCTGAGAAGCAGGATGACAGCCAGGCCAGCGCCGAGGAAAAAGAGGGAGAGCTGAATACCGAAACGCCGGATCCATTCCCGGAGCTTAAATCTCTTTTCCATGTCCTGCCTCCGTCCTGAATTCCTTTGGCGTTTTTTTGTATTTGCGCCGGAAACATACGCTGAAGTAATTGGGGTCATCAATACCGACCGCAGCAGCAATCTCATAGTTTTTCATCTGTGTGGACAGCAGAAGGATTTTTGCGTGTTCTAAACGGAGATTGAACAGATAATCCCTGAAATTCTCTCCGAAGCACCGTTTGAAAAGCGTACTTAAATAACTGATGTTATATCCCAGTTCTGCCGCCATAGCGCTGAGTGAAAAACCGGAATCAGACAGATGCTCCTCCAATATGCCGGCCATCTGGGCGCGGACATCAAAATCCTCCTCCACGCCTGTATTCCCAGCTAATCTGTCCACGGCCTGCCGGACCGCCGCCAGATCATCCGCCTCCTTTTTCTTTTCAACGAGATGGAAGAGCAGCTTCTGGATGTCATCCCGGGACAGGGGCTTTAAGGCATAGTCATCCACCCCGATTTTGATTGCGCGTATGGCGTAGTCCAGGTAATCGTAACCAGTGAGTATGGCTATCTTGATGGACGGATCCCATTCCTTTGCAAGCAGACAGAAATCAAGGCCGTTCATCTTCGGCATATTGATGTCTGCCAGGATTAGGTCAATATGATGTCTGCGGATGGTATCCAGGGCTTCCTCACCGTTTTCCGCCTCAAAGAATCCGCCAATCCCAAGGCCGTCAAAATCAATAAAGGCACGGATGCCGCGGCGGATAAGGCTTTCATCCTCAACTATTAGCAGATTATACATAGCGTGTCCTCCTCCCTCATCATTCCTGTGCTTTTTAATAAGTATATAGCGCCGGGGCATGGAAGGCAAGTCTTCTGGCTCCGGCGCTATGTTTATATTTTTGCAGCTGATATCCTGTATCACTAATTACATATCAAACATGGGCTTGAGGAAGCCGTAACCTTCAGTATCCAGATCTTCATAGGCAATGAAGCGGATGGAAGCGCTGTTGATGCAGTATCGGAGTCCTCCCAGTTCTTTGGGACCATCGTCAAAGACGTGTCCTAAATGGGTATTCCCTGCCCGGCTGCGTACCTCGGTGCGCACCATGTTAAAGCTGGTATCGGAATCTTCTGTTACCACTTCCGGGATGATTGGTTTGGAAAAGCTGGGCCAGCCGCAGCCGGATTCAAATTTGTCTTCCGAACTGAACAATGGTTCTCCAGTGACCACGTCCACGTAGATTCCTTTCTCAAATGTGCTGGCATACTCGTTGGTATAGGGGCGTTCGGTATCATTTTTCTGGGTTACCTGATATTGTATGTCGGTAAGCTTTTCCCTAAGGACTTCATCGCTTGGGACGGGATAGTCCTCGGGCCTGATTAAACTGGAGAGATTGGACATACCCAGTCCTTCCTCCTCTATGAATGCATCTGCATCGTTTAAGTCAATATGGCAGTAACCGCCTGGATTCTTATCCAGATAATCCTGATGATAGTCTTCAGCCAGATAGAAGTTATCAAGGGGCAGGATTTCTGTGACAATAGGGGAAGTATATTTTTCCTGCTGTCTGTCTGCCACGGCCTTTGCTATGGCCTTGTCAGCCTCATCCGTATAGTAAATGCCGGAACGGTACTGGCTTCCCCGGTCATTTCCCTGCCGGTTGGTGCTGGTCGGGTCCACAACCTTGAAGAAACCATCCAACAGCTGTTCCGTGGAAATGCTCATGGGGTCATAGACGACCCTGACCGTTTCTGCATGTCCGGTATTGTTGTAGCATACCTGTTCGTAGGTTGGGTTTTCAGTGTTTCCATTGGCATATCCTACGTCAGTATCATAAACGCCTGGCAGTTTTTTCATGTAGGCCTCAATTCCCCAGAAGCAGCCTCCTGCCAGATAAATTGTGTGCAGATTATTGTTATCCATCTTATCTTCCTCCTGTTCCATAGACATAGTATCGGCGGTTTTTACTGTTTTACCCGCAATCATGGCTTCTGTATCCTGTTGGGCCGCAAAACAGCCGGTTAACAGGAACATGGCGGCAGTCACGATGCTTATACCCATTGATAGTGTTCGATGATTTTTCATAATCCATTCTCCTTTCCATGACGGTTATTTTATGGATTCAAAGGTGGCCCTGATGGTATCATTATCTGCATGGCCCGGAACCAACTGAACCATTACACCGTCGGAACCAATGTATTCCGAAGTGGGATAGCCGCGCACGCCGGTCTGTGTCCCATAGGTTCCGTCCGTATCAAACAGTACTGTGATGTCGGCGGTATTCTCAACACCGGAAAACCATGTCTTAAAATCCGCGGTGTTCTTTTCACCTTTCTGTCCGGGAGCAACAATTGTTAAGACCTTAAAGCCGTTATCTTCAGCGGAGAGGGTATTGATATCCTCCAGACCGCCTAAACAGATGGGACACCAAGAAGCCCAATATTTTAAATAAACTCTTTCTCCTTTGAAATCAGAAAGTTTAACCGTATTGCCATTTAAATCCATCATCTCGAAGTCCGGGGCTGGGTTTCCCGGATTCATTTTTTCGTTTCCATCCATCATATCAGAACCCTCCATCATTCCGGTTTCACGTGTTTCCATGGTTTGACTGGCGGCAACCTTGACGTCTGCGGTATTTCCGGCGCCGCAGGCAGTTAAGGAGATCAGTAAAAAGATGGAAGCTGCACCTGTTATTAAATTCTTCCTCATAGTATTCCTTCCTTTCTCAAGTGTTAACCAAAGATAGCCAGTATGCTGCCCAGACGATTCGTCATCAGTAAAAATCCCATCAGGATTATGATGATACCTCCGGCAATCTTAATTTTACCAAGATACTGATTGAGCATTTTTACCTTTGTCAGCAGTGTATCGGAGAAGAGGGACAGCGCCAAGAACGGGATCAGGAATCCTAATGAGTAAACAGCCATCAGGAAAGCGCCATACAGCGGCTGGCTGCTGGTGGCGGACAACCCCAGGATTGCTCCCAGGACCGGACCGATACAGGGGGTCCAGCCAAAGCTGAATGTAAGCCCCAATAAAAATGCCCCGATGTAGTCACCCCTGCGGGTGCGTTCCCAATCCACTTTTTTCTCATGGTACAGCCACTTGATATGAATCAGTCCTGTCTGGTGAAGCCCAAGGATGATTACAATAAGGCCCATCACGGTCAGGAAGGATTTACTGCTGATCACTGATCCCAATGCCCCTGCGCCGAACCCCAGAAGGATGAAGCATACGGATATGCCTGCAACGAAAAGGACGCTTTTAAGGAATACCCGGAATTTCCTCCTGGAGGTACCGTCATCCCCGGCGGTTTTGCCGGAAGAAAACAGGGATATGTATACGGGCAGGAGAGGTATGATGCAAGGGGAGAAGAAGGAAAAAAGTCCTGCGACAAGCACTGTACCTAAGTAAAGTATGTGGGGATTCATGTTGTCACCTCTTTCTTAATTTGATGACTTTATTTTACTTTTTTTAAACTGTGATTGGAATGGAATGGCTTTGGCTTTTTCTTTGATTTCTTTGGGTTTACAGATGGAGATAATGGAATACGGCACGGCTTGCCTGACCATGGTGCCTGCCTGCGTTGGGAAATGAAATTATGATGTGGGAATTAATTAGGAATTCTGTTATAATGGATAAATATCATGTTTTAAATTTAGCATAGGTAAAGTAACATTGGTCCGAGGCAACCTGAAAGGAGTATGCGATGAGCATTTTTTAGCATACATTTGGTTTATAGAAAAAGAAGAGGATGTATTATTTGTGCGCTATCAAAATATTAATTATAGAAAATATGAAACAGATAAAACTGATATTACACTGGGGGGACGGTTGTGGGACTTATCTACTTATACATCCATAAATATAGAAATATCGAAAAAATGGAACTTAACTTTGGAACGGATTTGCGCTTACATTATGACTGGCAGACGGGGATTCTCAAGGGGTGGCCTGTTGAGAAGACATTGCCATCTGGTTTTTGGGGTGATAATATTAGCAATCTGACACTGATTGTAGGGAATAACGGCTCTGGAAAAACAAGCGTTATGCATTGTCTGATAGACAGCCTCTGTGAGACGGTGGGAAACAGGCAGTGTGATGGGAGCGCTTTTCTGGTATTGAAAGAAGATAAGCATGTATATATTTATAAGACTGTAAATGGAAATAGTATAGATATTAAGTTTGAAGCCGATTTATCTGGAGCATGGAATGTTTCAATTATGGATAAAGGTGATATGTACTGTTATTTAAAGAAGACAAAACTGATTTATATGACGAATGCATTGACACAGGCTGATTTATATCGCAACCAATTAGAACGATATGGTAAGTTCGATTTTTTTTATGACTGTTCAGCAAGCGCTCTCATAAAAAATGATGCTGAATTGGATGTGAACAGGGAATTCAGAAGTGGAAATACACATATAGCAGAGTTGGAAACATATTTTATATACGAACAGTACAAACAGATTAAATTCGTTTTTGACAGAAATCAGTATAAAATACTGCAGGATATGAAAAAATGTGGTTACCCGGTTCCTGTTCCAGAGCGCTTATATATTAATCTTCTGCTGGACAATCAGATTGATACAGACAAATTGGGACTGGAACAGAACTTTGAAGCTAAACTATTTGGATTGGATGCAAAACAGCTTGAAAAGCAATATGACAGATGGGCAGAAAATCCGAATGCTTCGGATGCTCCCAATTTCCCTGTTTTACATCTGGGATACCAGCTATGCAGAGGATGCATTCTTTGTGCGTTCCGAAGTATACTGCGGTGCCTGAGTGACAAACAGACAGACGATTTCGTTCAGTGGCTGAAGTCACTAATGGAAGTAATAGAAGAGGACCCGGCAGCATATACATTTATGACGATTATATCAGAATTGTGGGATTTCCTGGAGCTTGAATTAGGGAAAGAATTCAATGATGAACTACAACGATTTTTCAGATTGCAGAATGCATTTTTGGATTTTTTGGATTTTGTAAAGAAACCAACGGAACTACAAAATCATTTTCAAATAGAGAGTTCAGATAATAATTTACCATATACTTATATGATATCCAATTACAGGATATTCGTAAAAACAGATGATACGGAATGGTTCATGTCATTCCTGCAGAAGTACCGCTATATATGCGAGCCGGATTATTTCCTTGATTTTTCATGGGGATTAAGCAGTGGGGAAAATAATCTCCTAAGTATGTTTGCGTCCTTTTATTATATTTTTGGCGCTGATTATACAAATCAGACACATGGAAATTATAAAATTGAGAATCGATGGTATGGAATTCATATGGTTGAATGTGACAGTGTGATACTTCTGATAGATGAGGCTGATCTTACATATCATCCGGAATGGCAGCGGGAGTATATCGGGTTACTCACACAATTCTTAACGAGGATTTATCCGGAATCCTGTTGCGATAATATACAGATCATACTATCGACCCATTCGCCGCTTTTATTGGGGGATGTCCCAGAGTCAAATGTGATTTATTTAAAATCCGACTTAAGTACAAGAAAGATAATAATTGACGGAAATAATCATATCGGGACATTTGGACAAAATATACACCTTCTTTTACGAGATGGATTTTTTCTGGAAAGTACGCTGGGGCATTTTGCACAGGAGAAAATAAACAATATCATAATTGCTGTAAATGAAATAAAAAAGAAAATCGAGAAAGCAAAAAAACAACCTTCTTCTAAAAGAAATAAGGCTTTATCCAAAATTGCAAAGCAAACCCTAAAACCGTTAGAGAATGTATATAAGCCTATGGCGGAATTGATAGCAGAACCTATTGTCCGCAATAAACTATTAAATGAGATTGACGCTGTGATATATACGCTTACCAGTGAAAAAGAAGACATGGAGTTTGCGGATATGTCAGATGATGAATTAATAAGTCAAATTAAAAAGTTAAAGGCAGAGCAGCGAAGGAGGAAAAAATGATACGGATTAAACCATATATGGAGCATCCGGAAGGAAAAAAGATTAGGGATCTGTATCTGTATATGATTGCAAAAGTTATGCCATTCAGACCCGAAGATATTTTGGGGACGGATGTTATTATAGTAGAAGGGGAAGAAATACGGGCAGAAAATTTTATTGAACAATCAGGAAAACGGCCTTGTTCAGATGATGAACATATGGATAAGAATCAACGATTTGAAGCAGATTATCTGATTGCAGCCAGGACGGTTTACCGTGTGGATCAGAAACTTTATGATTTCATTTATGATGAAAAACTGGATGAGGAGAATCCAGGGAAAATTCCCAAAGTGAATCAGGAAAATCTGCATAGACTCCTGTTTTCGAGAATGGATTATCTGGATCAGGATATAAAAGAACTGCCAAAGATACAAGGGGATGATGCCAAGTTATTATTGAATCTGGTTTTCAGATATAAGGCATTTTCAAGAAGTGCCTATATTTCTAAACTATCAGGCTATATGGATGTGAAGGTGTGTCCATATTGTAACCGTTCATACACAGTCACGCTTTCGAAAGGCAAAGGAAAGTCACGTCCACAGTTTGATCATTTTAAAAGTAAAATGAAATATCCATATTTTGCATTATCACTTTTGAATCTGATACCATGTTGTGGTCTATGTAATCAGGCAAAGCTTGAACGTGAGAACAATATCCTGTATCCATATTTTGATGAAATGGGAACGGATATCCTGTTTCGAACTCAGATAGAGAACGGAATTCGGTATCTGACAGGGGCAGAACAGACAGAAGATGAGTTTAGCGTGGTTTTGGAGGCCGTAAATGATGTGGACACAGATATCGTAATCCGATCCGTACAGTCTGACCAGGTATTCCATTTAACAGAATTATATAATGAGCATAAAGATTATATTTTAAAAATGTTTAGCAAGCGATATATATTTAATGATTCATATCTGAAAATGCTGTATCAGATATTTGGCGGGCTTTTTTCTTCAGAAGATGAACTTAAAAGCACTTTGTATTTGATGAGCCTTAATAAAAATGAGTGGGGAAAACGTCCGTTAGGAAAATTGACACACGATATTGACAGTGAGATTTCTGAACTAATAAGTAAATAGGCGTTGTTTAGTTTATAAAAGTGCCCCATAATTATGCCGTATATCGGATACTGTCGTGGATGGGGTTTCTTTACCTAAAAATACAATACAGGAGGTGTTGTGTAGCCAGAATAAGCCAGCTATACAGCACCTCTTTGTCTGGATGACCAAGCAGCTGGTTCAACCGCCCATGGGTCCATCCGCCAGGCCCACAAGGAGAAGGGGACCTTCCGTGTTATAAAACAGGGGATGGCTGCGTACTGATATATGGAGTATTTTGGTGGAATATGATATACTTATCATATTCGGTATTTGGAATACTCTTTATCCTGAGGAGGAACCAGGTCATCAGCCACGGTGTTCCGGAGTATGACCGTTTCATTGATGGGATTCTTCAGACAGAAGGATTGCAGGTAATTATTTGTGCATTTTTACTGTATCATCCGAATCATGTTCTGCCGAATAGTGTTGCTTAATACCGTGAAATGAATTATAATTATGCATTGTGGCAGATTGTTTCGTCCCGTGTCATGTAGCTGGGATTAAAAATCGTTGTATTAAAAAAGCCTGATTTTTAGAAAAAGGGGTGAAAAAAGGAGCAAAGAAGAGCAGTTCAGGACACAGGTCCGGCTTCTTTTCAATTCATACCGGCCTTTACTATAAATCAAAAATACTGTGTAAAAGCACAATAAATAAGGAAAAATCATGAGAAAACTAGCATTAAATGATGAAGTGTTACTGAGCATTCAGCAGCCTGCCCGCTATATCGGCGGTGAGGTGAACATGGTGAATAAGGACCCCCAAGAAGTGGATATCCGCTTTGCCATGTGTTTCCCCGACGTTTACGAAATCGGCATGTCCCATCTGGGCATCCAGATCCTATACTCCATGTTCAACCAGCGGGATGACATATACTGCGAGCGTGTGTATTCCCCATGGATGGATTTAGACCCCATACTCAGGGAGAAGAAGATTCCGCTGTTTACCCTGGAGACCCAGGACCCGGTAAAGGATTTTGATTTCCTGGGAATTACCCTGCAGTATGAGATGTGTTATACCAATGTGCTCCAGATACTGGATCTGTCCCAGATTCCCCTTCACGCATGTGACAGGACGGAGGAGCATCCCATCGTAATAGGCGGAGGGCCATGCGCCTACAATCCGGAGCCGTTAGCAGGATTTTTTGATATATTCTATATCGGGGAAGGTGAAACCGTATATTTTGAGCTTATGGACCGTTACAAGGAAAATAAGAAAAAAGGCGGGACCAGACGCGGTTTCCTGGAGCTGGCAGCAGGGATACCCGGTATCTATGTGCCGGCATTTTATGATGTCGTTTATAAGGAAGACGGGACCATTGAGAGCTTCCTGCCCAATAACAGCCATGCCACGCCGGTGGTGACAAAACAGGTCGTAAGCAATATGGATGACGTGGGCTATATAGAAAAGCCGCTGGTGCCTTTTATTAAGGTGACACAGGACAGGGTGGTGCTGGAGATACAGCGCGGCTGTATCCGGGGCTGCAGGTTCTGCCAGGCCGGGGATGTGTACAGGCCCCTGAGGGAGCACAGCCTGGAATACCTGAAGCGCTATGCCTATGATATGTTGAAGAACACCGGACATGAGGAGATATCCCTGAGTTCCTTAAGCTCCAGTGACTACAGCCAGTTAGAAGGACTGGTGAATTTCCTGATTGACGAATTTAAGGGGAAGGGAGTCAATATCTCCCTGCCGTCCCTGAGGATTGACGCATTTTCACTGGATGTCATGAGTAAGGTGCAGGATATTAAGAAGAGCAGCTTGACCTTTGCGCCTGAGGCTGGTTCCCAGCGTTTAAGGGATGTCATCAACAAAGGCCTGACCGAGGAGGTAATCCTCAAGGGGGCCAGGGATGCCTTTGAGTCTGGCTGGAACCGGGTGAAGTTGTATTTCATGCTGGGCCTTCCCACGGAAACCGTGGAGGACATGGAGGGGATTGCCCTGCTGTCCGAGAAAATAGCAGAAGAGTATTATGAGATACCGAAGGACCAGAGAAATGGCAAGGTGCAGATTGTGGCCAGTTCCTCATTCTTTGTTCCCAAGCCCTTTACTCCCTTCCAGTGGGCCAGGATGTGCACCAAGGAGGAGTTTATTGAGCGCGCCAACATAGTCCGCGGCAAGTTCCGGGAGATGAGGAACTATAAGAGCCTTAAATACAACTGGCATGAAGCGGAACTGACTGTCCTTGAGGGCGTGCTGGCCAGAGGCGACAGGCGTGTGGGCGCCGTGATTGAAGAGGCATACCGCACAGGAGCCATCTATGATTCCTGGTCGGAATATTTTAACAATGATATATGGATGAAGGCATTTGAGACCTGCGGTGTGGACATCGGCTTCTATACCACCAGACAGCGCAGCCTGGACGAAGTATTCCCATGGGATTTCATTGATGCGGGAGTGACCAAGGAGTTCCTGATACGTGAGTGGAATGCCGCGGTCAATGAACAGGTAACGCCCAACTGCAGGCAGCGGTGTTCCGGCTGTGGGGCAAAATCATTTGGCAGCGGTGTCTGTTATGAAACGGTAAAGGGATAATATATGAAAATTCGGATTAAATTTAAAAAACACGGTACAATGAAATTTATCGGCCATCTGGATGTGATGCGGTATTTCCAGAAGGCCATCCGCCGTTCAGGGGTGGATATCTGTTACAGCGGCGGGTTCAGCCCCCATCAGGTCATGTCATTTGCAGCGCCCCTGGGCGTGGGGATTACCAGCAACGGGGAGTATGTGGACATAGAAGTACAGGGCACGGAGGATTCTGAATCCATGGTTTGCCGCCTGAACCAGGTCATGTCGGAAGGGTTTGAGATTGTAAGTTACCGGGAATTGCCGGATACGGCGGGCAACGCCATGTCCATTGTGGCGGCCGCTGACTACAGGGTTGCCTTCCGCCCCGGCTATGAGCCGGAAGGAATGACGGCAGAGGACTGGTTCAGGGGTCTGGTGGATTTCTATGGACAGCCTCAGGTGATTGTCACCAAGAAGACCAAAAGGGGACAGGCTGAGCTGGATATAAAACCCCTGGTCTATGAGCTTTACCTTGACCGGTGGGAGGAAGGGGGCCAGGAGGAAGGAACATCCCCGCATGAAAAGGACCGGCCGGCCCTTTTCATGAAAATCTCCACCGGAAGTTCCTCCAATATAAAGCCTGATCTGGTGCTGGATGCATATTATACCCATCTGGGCCTGGAACGGCCGGATTTCGCTTATCTGGTGCAGCGGGAAGAGGTATATGCCGACATGGCAATGGATGCGCAGAAGGAAAAGGGAAGCCATGAGTTTGTATCACTGGAACAGTTGGGGCAGGAAATATTGTAATGGACAGGCTGATTGTAACACAATTGAATGACCGGGTATGTACGGCTGCTGTATCCGGCAGCCGTATTACCCAGCTTATGATGGAGCCGGAGGATTCCTCCTCCCTGTTAAATAACATATATATAGGCAAGGTCCAGAAGGTGGTCGGCAATATCAATGCGGCCTTCGTGGACATAGGCGGTGGCAGGACAGGCTATTACAGCCTGGATGAAAACAAGGAGCATCTGTTTGTCTCACCCTCCACAGGGAAGCTGAAAGCCGGGGATGAAATCGTGGTCCAGGTAAGCCGGGACGCGGTAAAGACAAAGGCGCCGGTCCTGACCGGAAAGCTTGCATTTACCGGCAGGTACTGTGTACTTACCGCTGGGAAGACGGGAGTCGGTTTTTCCAATAAGATAGGGGACAATAAATATAAGGCAAGGGTCAGGAGCATGTTGAATGAGGCCCTGGCAGAAGATGGGGACCGGTTTGGCATTATTGTGCGCACCAACGGGGCCGGTGCAACGGATGAGGTGCTTTTGCAGGAATACAGGCAGCTGAAGGATATGTATCTGAAACTGTCAAAAGAAGCGTCCTGCCGTACCTGTTACAGCTGCATCTACAGGGCATTGCCGGGATATATCGCGGCTATCAGGGACTCCTACAGCGGCACACTGGATGGAATCGTGACGGACATACCTGCCTATTATGAAGAACTAAAGGATTATCTGGAGAAATACCAGGCAGAGGACGCGGATAAGCTGACCCTGTATGAGGATAAACTGCTTCCCCTGTCCAAGCTTTACAGCCTGGATTCAGCCCTTGAACACGCCCTTAACAAGCATGTGTGGCTGAAATCTGGTGGATACCTTGTGATTGAGCCTACGGAAGCCATGGTTGTCATTGATGTGAATACAGGCAAATACTCAGGTAAAAAAAAGATGCAGGACACCATATGCAGGATTAATATGGAGGCCGCAGATGAAATCGGACGCCAGCTCAGGCTCCGGAACCTCTCGGGAATCATACTCATTGATTTTATCGATATGGAGCGGGAAGAGGACAGGGAAATGCTGATGCGCCATCTGGGGGACGTTGTTTCAAAGGACCCGGTCAAGACCACGGTGGTGGATATGACCAGGCTGAACCTGGTTGAGGTGACCAGGAAAAAAGTGAGGAAGCCGCTTTACGAGCAGATTTGAACATAAAATATCACACAAAGGAGCAAAAGGGGAAGGAAAATGAAAATTATAATTGTTGGATGCGGCAAGGTGGGAACCACCCTGGCTGAACAGCTGAACAGGGAGCAGCATGATATCACGCTGATTGATTCGGATGCTGAAGCGCTGCAGGCAGTGGCTGACAGCATCGATGTCATGTGTGTCACGGGAAATGGCGCCGTGTATCAGGTACAGATGGAGGCTGGTATTAAAGAGGCAGACCTTCTGATTGCAACCACCAACTCGGATGAGCTGAACATGCTGTGCTGCCTGATTGCCAAGAAGGCAGGAAACTGCCACACCATTGCCCGTATCCGCAACCCTGAATATTCAGCCGAGATCAATTATATACGTGAGGAGTTAAACCTGTCCCTGGCCATTAACCCGGAACTGGCTGCTGCCAGGGAAATTGCCAGGCTGCTGCGTTTTCCAAGTGCAATCAAGATTGAGCCCTTTGCAAAAGGCAGGATTGAACTGCTGAAATTCCAGATTCCCCAGGGTTCCATCCTGGACAGGATGAAGGTGATGGAGGTGGTCAGCCGGTTAAAAAGCAATGTGCTGATCTGTGCTGTGGAGCGGGGCAATGAGGTGGTGATACCGGATGGAAACTTTGTCATGCTGGGCGGGGATAAAATCTCATTCATTGCGCCCCACTCTGATTCGGCTGAGTTCTTCCACAAGGCGGGGATTGAGAATAATACGGTTAACACCGCCATGTTCGTGGGCGGAGGAAGGCTGACCGTCTACCTTGCAAAGGCGCTGACCGGGGCCAAGATAAAGATTAAGATCATTGAGCAGGATGAGGAGCGGTGCCGGCTTCTCAGTGAACTGCTTCCGGAGGCCATGATCATCCACGGCGATGGCTCTGACCAGCAGCTTCTTCTGGAGGAAGGCATCCGCCAGACCGAGGCATTTGCATCCCTGACCGGTTTTGATGAGGAGAACATCATGCTTTCCCTGTATGCGGCCAGCCAGTCAAAAGCCAAGCTGATCACGAAAGTAAACAAGATTGCCTTTGAGAATGTCATCAATTCCCTGAACCTGGGAAGTGTGATTTACCCCAAGATGCTGACTGCGGACATCATACTTCAGTATGTGCGCGCCATGCAGAATTCCATGGGAAGCAACATTGAGACTTTATACAAAATCGTTGCGGACAAGGCCGAGGCGCTGGAGTTCAGGGTGAGGGAGGCATCGCCGGTTGTGGGAATCCCGCTGGAGGACCTGAGGACTAAGAGTAATCTTCTGGTTGCATGCATCAACCGGAACGGTAAATTCATCACTCCCCGAGGCAAGGATACAATCCAGGTAGGGGATACGGTCATCATCGTGACCACACACACAGGGCTTAACGACTTAAAGGATATCCTGAAGTAAAGGCGGGCTGGAAATGAATCGGAATATAATTATGTATATGCTGGGCTGGATAATGAACATTGAGGCCCTGTTTATGATGCTGCCTGTTCTGACAGCTGCTGTTTATAAGGAAAACATCGGTTTTATCTATCTTGGGGTGGCGGTTGTATGCGGACTGTTAGGCATTGCCTGTACCAGGAAAAAACCGAAGACGAAAATGTTCTTTGCAAGGGAAGGGTTTGTGACCGTATCCCTTGGCTGGATAGTATTGAGTTTTTTCGGCTGTATGCCCTTTGTCATCAGCGGGGAAATACCGCATATCATTGATGCCATGTTTGAGATTGTCTCCGGTTTTACCACCACCGGATCCAGTATCATCCCAAAGGTTGAGGATTTATCCAAGGCATCCCTGATGTGGAGAAGCTTTTCCCACTGGATTGGCGGCATGGGGATCCTGGTATTCATCCTTGCCATCCTTCCCATGGCAGGGGATTATAATATGCATATCATGCGTGCGGAGAGCCCGGGGCCTTCTGTGGGAAAGCTGGTGCCAAAGATAAGGATTACGGCCAAGCTTCTGTACACTATTTATTTCTGCATGACGATTGTGATGATGATTTTGCTCCTGATAGGGAAAATGCCCCTGTTTGACAGTATCTGCATGAGCTTTGGCGCGGCCGGTACAGGAGGCTTTGCCTGCCGTAATTCAGGACAGGCTGATTATACCGTGTACCAGCAGGGGGTCATTACCGTGTTCATGCTGCTGTTTGGCGTGAACTTTAACGTGTACTATCTGATGCTGATACGTAAGCCAAAGGATGCGTTCCGGTGTGAGGAGCTGAGGGGATATCTGGCCATTGTCGTGATTGCCATCCTCCTTATCACCATTAACATACGATCTCTTTTCCCGAGCCTGTTCATGGCCTTCCACCAGGCGGCCTTCCAGGTTTCATCCATCATCACAACCACGGGATATTCCACCATTGATTATAATGTATGGCCGGAATTTTCCAAGAGCATACTCCTGCTTATCATGTTCATCGGCGCCTGTGCCGGAAGTACGGGCGGGGGTATGAAGGTATCCCGTATCATGATTGCATTTAAAGAAATCAAAAAAGAAATGGCATCCGTCATCCATCCGCGCAGTGTCAAGGTACTGAAGTATGAAGGAAAGCCCCTGGAACACAACACCCTGCGTTCCCTCAATGCCTATATCATTGTGTATTTCATGATATTTGCAATTTCCACGCTGATCATCAGCCTGGACAATTTTGATTTCATGACGTCCTTTTCAGCGGTGGCTGCCAATTTAAACAACATCGGGCCGGGGATGTCCGTGGTTGGTCCGGCTTCCAACTATTCCATGATGTCCTATCTGAGCAAGACAATCCTCATATTCGACATGCTTGCAGGAAGGCTGGAACTGTTCCCCATGCTGGTGCTCCTGTCACCAGGAACCTGGAAACGCAGCTGATGCAGTGGGGATTGGCGGTATCACAGGATTGCATGTAATTGTGAAATGTAAGTGAAAAATCAGCGGCCTTCCTTGACTGATCCTGACGGGTATTGTATGCTTTTTTTATCCATGGATTAAGGAGGGATGCAGTTGACAGGAAAAACTGGAATACGGATCCGAAAAGGGATTCACAAATTAATATACACCGTAAGCGCGTTCCTGCTGTCAGCGGTGATTGCCAGCGGGACAGCGGCAGCGCAGACTAAGGGAAATGGGCAGGATGCTGCCGGTGAAGGCCTGGCGGCGTCAGGATGGGAACAAGAGGGATTACCGGATGGACAGGCTGCGGCAGATCCGGGTGCGGACGGACAGATTCAGGCAGATCTTGACACGGACGGACAGATCCAGGCAGAATCGGGGACGGCAGGACAGGCCGCGGCAGAAGCAGTGGCCGGACAGGAGGACATGCCTGAGATATATGGGCGCGGGAGCTATGTCATCGGACGGGACATGCCCCCTGGTGAGTATGCCGTGTTTACGGAAGATACTTCGGGGAACCGTGCATTTTCCTCCAGCACCCTTACTTTATATAAGAATGATTCAGATGAAAAAAAGATTGGAACCTTCCGTTTCCAGCACCACGGCCTGATTACCCTTTATAATGGCCAGCATCTGATCCTGTCAAAGGGGTACGCAGTACTGGCGGACCAGGCAGGCATTACCCCCGGACCCACAGGAATGTATAAGGCAGGACGTGATATGGAGCCTGGGACCTACCGTCTGACACCCCTTACATCCGACGGCGCCCACTATGCCTTGTATAACGACGTGCGCTATTACTATGATTACATGGACGATTACCAGACCTTCTTCCAGCCGGTGGAGGTAACGGTGGCAGAAGGACAGTATATAGAACTGATGGATGTCAGCGCAATAGAAAAAGTAAATTAGCTGAAAAATAGTGGAAATTCCTGTTGACATCAGCAGATGGAAATGCTATTATAATCAAGTATGCCGCACAGCGAGGTTCTAAGATTCTGCCCATTTGTCTGAGGACAGGGAAGCAGGGACACCGAAGCTGGCGAGTAATGATTATAGGAGGTGCCTTTCATGTACGCGATTATAGCAACAGGCGGAAAGCAGTACAAGGTAGCAGAAGGCGATGTCATTAAGGTAGAGAGACTGGGCGCAGGCGCAGGCGAGACCGTAACATTTGACCAGGTGCTGGTTGTTAACAACGGCGAGCTGCAGATTGGATGCCCAACCGTATCCGGAGCAACTGTTACAGCAACAGTTGAGAAGGAAGGTAAGGCTAAGAAAGTTATCGTTTACAAGTATAAGAGGAAAACTGGCTATCATAAGAAGAACGGCCACAGACAGCTTTATACCCAGGTTAAGATTGACAAGATCAATGCTTAATCGTAAATGATATGATTAAAGCAACCGTATTAAAAGATTCCACAGATTCAGGCAATGTCATCTACAGGGGAATCGTGATGGAGGGACATGCTGGTTATGCAGAGGAAGGTGAGGATATCATCTGTGCTGCTGTATCTGCATTAGCCCTGAACTTTTTTAACTCGGTGGAGGCATTTACGGAAGATGAATTTGAAGGCGGGGCAGGCCAGGAGGACGTACAGTTCGAATTTTGCTTCACTTCAGATATAAGTCCTGAGTCACAGCTCCTTATGAATTCTCTTGTTCTGGGATTACGGAATATTGAGAAGGATTACGGGAAATCATATATTAATGTCAAGTATAAGGAAAGTCCACGATAAAATACATCGTGGAAAAGCAAGGAGGTGTAACACATGTTAAAGATGAACCTTCAATTATTCGCTCATAAGAAAGGTGTTGGTTCTACCAAGAACGGTAGAGACTCTGAGTCCCAGAGACTTGGCGCCAAGAGGGCTGACGGACAGTTCGTACTGGCAGGCAACATCCTGTACAGACAGCGCGGAACCCATATCCATCCTGGCAACAACGTAGGCAGAGGTAATGATGATACCTTATTTGCTTTAGTAGACGGAGTTGTTAAGTTTGAGAGGAAGGGCAGAGACAGGAAGCAGGTTTCTGTATATCCAAGGGCAATCAACGAATAATTTCGAAGGGCTCCATACTTGGCGTATGGAGCTCTTTTTTCTTCAACGGGAATATCCTGTTGGGGACAACACCACAGGAGGTGCTATGTATGTTTGCCGATAGTGCAAAAATATTTATTAAATCCGGCAAGGGCGGAGACGGTCATGTGTCATTCAGGCGCGAGCTTTACGTCCCCAACGGCGGTCCTGACGGAGGCGATGGAGGACGGGGCGGAGACGTCATTTTCCAGGTGGACAAAGGTAAGAACACACTGGTGGATTTCCGCCATGTCCGCAAATACATTGCCAGGGACGGGGAACAGGGCGGCAAGAAGCGCTGCCATGGAGCGGATGCAGAAGACCTGATAGTAAAGGTGCCTGAAGGTACCGTGATTAAGGATTTTGAATCTGGCAAGGTCATTGCCGATATGTCAGGGGATAACCAGCGGGAGGTAATCCTCCGGGGCGGCAAGGGCGGCCTTGGAAACATGCATTTTGCAACATCAACCATGCAGGTACCCAAATACGCCCAGCCGGGGCAGCCGGGAGCCGAACTGTTTGTACAGTTAGAGCTTAAGGTGATTGCGGACGTGGGACTGGTAGGATTTCCCAATGTTGGAAAGTCCACACTGCTGTCCGTTGTGAGCAATGCAAAGCCTGAAATTGCGAATTACCATTTTACAACCCTCAATCCCCATCTTGGCGTGGTAGACCTGGGGGATGGCGCCGGTTTTGTCATGGCTGATATTCCAGGCCTTATCGAGGGGGCATCCGAAGGCGTGGGCCTGGGACATGCCTTCCTTAAACACATTGAGCGCACTAAAGTGCTGGTCCATGTGGTGGACGGCGCTTCCGTGGAGGGCCGTGACCCGCTGGAGGATATACGTACCATTAACAAAGAATTGGAGGCGTATAACCCGGAACTGTTAAAGCGTCCCCAGGTCATTGCCGCCAACAAGATGGATGCCGTGTATTCAGAGGATGATTCCAATGAGATACTGGATGCGCTGAGGGCTGAATTTGAGCCAAAGGGCATCAAGGTATTTGCCATATCAGCTGTCAGCAGACAGGGGGTAAAGGAAATGCTTTACCATATCAATGACCTGTTAAAGACAGTGGACGATGCACCGGTTGTGTTTGAAAAAGAATTCGAGATTGAGTACCAGGGTGACCGGAACCTTCCATATACTGTTTCCAAGGAAGAGGAAGGACTTTATGTGGTGGAAGGGCCAAGAATCGAGAAGATGCTGGGATACACCAATCTGGACTCTGAGAAAGGCTTTGATTTCTTCCAGAAATTCCTCAAGAATACAGGAATCCTTAAGGAACTGGAAGAGGCAGGCATCAAAGAAGGGGATACGGTCCGTATATATGGACTGGAGTTTGATTATTATAAGTAAAAGGAGTTAATATGACGAGTAAGCAGAGAGCCTATCTCAAAGGCCTGGCCATGAACATTGTTCCTGTGTTCCAGATTGGCAAATCCAGCCTTACGCCTGAAATCACACAGGCAGTGGATGAAGCCCTGGAAGCCAGGGAACTGATTAAAATCACGGTCCTTAAGAACTGTCTGGACGATGGCAGGTCCATTGCTGAGGTATTGGCAGAGCGCACCCATTCACAGGTTGTGCAGGTAATCGGCAGGAAGATTGTACTTTACCGTCCGGCAAAGGAAGAGTCGAAACGTAAAATCGTGCTGCCTGAAAAATAAGGGAGAGGGATTTCTATGGCAAGGATAGGAATTCTGGGCGGGACATTTGACCCCATACACAACGGTCATCTGGAACTAGGGAAAAAGGCATACGAGGAATTCGGACTGGAACATGTCTGGTTCATGCCTTCCGGGATACCGCCCCACAAAAAGGATCATAGGATTACAGAGGGGAAGATGCGCCGGGACATGGTCCTGCTGGCAATCGCGGATATCCCCTGTTTTCTGTATTCGGATTTTGAAATGGAGCGGAAGGGCAATACTTATACGGCCCAGACCCTTACACTCCTGAAAAAGGAGCGCGGTGAGGACGAGTTCTATTTTATAATAGGCGCGGATTCACTGTACGAAATCGAACACTGGTATCATCCGGAGCTGGTGATGGGACAGGCCGTGCTTCTGGTGGCCGGGAGGGCATACAAGACCCGGCACAGGACCATGGAGGAGCAGATTGCCTATCTTTCCCATAAGTACGGCGCTGTTATTTACCCAATCCACTGTCCGCAGATGGATGTGTCATCTGAGAAAATCAGGTCCGCGGTGGCGGAGGGGCTGTCAATCAGCGGTCTGGTGCCGGAGCCTGTGGAGGAATACATCCGGTCCCATGGATTGTATACCGATAACGTGCTGCAATGCCAGTATGAGGATGTGTAAGGAGGATTATATGGAGACACAATGCAGCCAGATCATGATGATGAGGAAAAAACTCAAGTCAAGACTGGACCCCATGCGCTATGAACATTCACTGAGTGTGTCATTTACCTGTATGAACCTGGCCATGCGCTATGATTATGATATGGATAAGGCGGAACTGGCCGGTCTGATGCATGACTGTGGGAAACGTTATTCCGATGACGTAATATTGAGGAAATGCCTGAAACACGGGATTGAAGTGACGGAGGATGAGCTGAAGGCCTTGCCGGTCCTTCACGCAAAGTACGGCGCCTGGCTGGCAGAACATAAATATCAGATAATGGACCGGGAAATCCTGGACGCCATTGCCTGCCATACAACCGGTAAAACTGATATGACCACCCTGGATAAAATCCTTTATATTGCGGACTATATCGAGCCAAGGCGTTATAAAGCAGAGAATCTTCCAATCATACGGAAGATGGCATTCGAGGATCTGGATGACACCATGTATGCCATCCTGTCCGGAACCCTGGAATATCTGGATAAGAAGGGCGGGAACATCGACCCTATGACCGTAGAAGCATATGAATATTTTAAGAGGCTGAAAGGAGACAGCAATGAACTCAAAGGAAATGGTTAAACTGGCATACAAGGCCCTGAGCGATAAAAAGGGGGAGGATATTAAAATCATCGATATCCAGTCCGTATCGGTCCTGGCTGACTACTTCATCATTGCCGATGGAAGCAACCCCAACCAGGTTCAGGCCATGGCGGATAACGTGGAAGAAATCCTGGGAAAAGAGGGCTGTGAGTGCAAACAGATTGAGGGCTATCAGAATGCAAACTGGATCCTCATGGATTATAAGGATGTGATTGTCCATATCTTCTGTAAGGAAGACAGGCTGTTCTATGATCTGGAACGGATCTGGAGGGATGGGAAGACGTTTGTGGACGTTGAGGAACTGTAGTCTTGAGAGGGACGCAAGGGAAGAGGGAGGCCGAGGGAGGGCGCAGACCGTCCTGCCCTGGTTCCTGGTTTCCGCGGTGGGCCGGACTGGAACGTGTTTGAAAATTCATTCCCGCCGTCTGCACGCCCCACTTCGCGGTATATTTGGCCCCAATTCAGTCAGCGTAGCCCGCTACGCCTCCAGCATCGGGACCAAATCTCCCACAAAGTGGGACGCACAGCCGACGGAAAGCAATTTTCAAACACGCTCTAAGGGGCCGGGATGCAAAAACAGAAGGTTCGCTGCCAATTACGGCGCAGGCTTGATGCCTGCCCCTCCATGGGCAGCCGGATTTGGGCGTGGAGCGCTCCAAATCCGCCTTCTGTTTTTGCATCCCGCCCCCTAAGTCCGGCCGAACCGCTCCAAATGTCACCAGGACAGGACGGTCTGCGCCCTCCCTCGGCCTCCCTCTTCCCTTGCTGTGTATTGGCGGCAGCTGGGATTGGGGAGCTGTATTCCATTTCCATATGGTTCATGGATGATTTTGCTTGAGTGAAGGCAGATGGCTGTGGGGAGGCAGGATCCTGCTTTTTTGTTATATGCTGTTTTGAAGGATGGTCGCGATAGGGCTGAAAAAGAGGAAAGAGGGTTGCAGGAATGCAGCCCTCTTTTAAATAATCTGAATTATTACATCTAAATCATGAAATACAAATCATTAACCTAATTAATTACATCATACGTATAAGGCCGATTACCTTGCCCAGAATCTCCACATGGTCCGTGATGATGGGGTCCATGGCTTCGTTTTCCGGCTGCAGGCGGTAGTGGCCTTTTTCCTTGTAAAAGCGCTTGACGGTAGCGGAGTCGTCTACCAGTGCCACTACAATCTCACCGTTCAATGCGGTGGGGCACTGTTCTATGATCAGCTGGTCGCCAGGCAGGATGCCGGCTCCGATCATGCTTTCACCCTTTACCTTTAACATGAATGTCTCTGCGTTGGGAAGGGCCTCGGCCGGGAATGGGAAGTAATCCTCAATCCGTTCCTCTGCAAGGATGGGTTCCCCGGCAGCCACCGTGCCGATGAGCGGGATGTTGACCATCTCCCTGCGGTTGAAGTTGAAGGTGTCATCCAGGATCTCGATGGTCCTTGGCTTGGTTGGGTCGCGCCGTATGAATCCTTTTTCCTCCAGCGCTGAGAGGTGGGAGTGCACGGAAGATGTGGACTTTAAATGAACTGCTTCGCAGATCTCACGTACAGCGGGCGGATACCCCTTCTTAAGTATTGTTTCTTTTATGTATTCTAATATCTCCTGCTGTTTAGAAGTAATTTTATCCTGAGCCATATTCAACCTCCTGCATTTTCTATTCTTATAGTAACATATGTTCGGGTAAAATGCAAACCTTTGTTCGCTTTTTTGCCAGAAACCCATTGACAAACATGTGTTCTGGTGCTATATTATATACATACGAAAGAACACATGTTCTGTAGTGCGCGCATAACGGAACCGCCTTAGGGAGGTTGCATATGAGAAAGTTAATGGTTAAGTTAGTGGCTGCCTGTTTTGCTGTACTTTTATTTGTCACCATTTTCATGGGGCGTACTATGTTTACCTCCATGGCAAAGGAGGAGAGCGGGGCCACGCCGTATTATAAGAGTGTCCAGATACAGGAAGGGGACAGTCTGTGGGGGCTTGCCAGCCAGTATAAGGATGGAAGCTCCATGAGTACCCATGAGTATGTGGACCAGCTCAGGCAGATGAACAGCCTTAAGAAGGATACCATCCATGCGGGACAGTATCTGACCGTTGTTTATTATAAGTAGGAAGGCCTGTTGTTTATCATAGGATTACAGGGGGATTGGTTGTTCCCTGCAGACAGAAGTGCATGGAAGCGCATATTTGTCTGCAGGGGATTTTTATTTTCATGATTCCATAAGGAATAACAGGTCTGAATGAACGGCATGGTTCATAGAGTGGTATAATGCGGGTCAGGAATGACGTGAGGCACCGGTTACATCTGCATATAATTTTCTGGAGTTTTTAGTGTGATTATAACAATTTTTTTAAGAAGCGTTAAAAGTGTATAAAGAAAGAAATAAGATGCAGATAAAAATAACACAAATATTATAGCGGAATCTTATTATTTATTGTTCAAATTTAATTTTGATAACTTTAATATTATTAATTTATAAATAATATGTATTTGAAATTATAAAATACAGTGACTATAATAGGGCAATGCATAAGAGATGAGAAAGGGGGTTGGAAGATATGAGTGATTTAGTGGGATCATTGATGGAGGAGCTTAACTGCAACGTGGTGTTTACCATACCGCTGTTTGGCGGTATTCCCATACTTGAATCGGTTGTGGTGACCTGGATCATCATGGCGGTCCTCATGGCGGCGTCCCTGCTTCTGGTCCATGGCCTGAAGGTCAGGCAGATCAACAATAAGCAGGCGGCCCTGGAGAGCGGTATTTCCTTTATCTATGACTTCTTCGAAGGATTGCTGGGCAAGGACGGCAGGGATTACATACCATACCTGATTACAGTGGTGCTTTACATCGGGATAGCCAATATGATCGGGCTGTTTGGATTTAAGTCACCGACCAAGGATTTGAATGTAACCGCATCCCTGGCTGTCATGAGCATTGTGCTTGTGGAGACAGCGGGAATCCGCAAGAAGGGCGTCAAGGGCTGGATTAAGAGCTTTGCGGAGCCGATACCCATCATAGCCCCCATCAATGTGCTGGAGCTTTTCATCAGGCCGCTTTCGCTGTGTATGCGGTTGTTCGGCAATGTATTGGGAGCCATTGTGGTCATGGCGCTTATCAAGCATCTGGTGCCTTTGGTGGTGCCTCTGCCGTTTAGTTTTTACTTTGATATATTTGACGGGGTGATACAGGCTTATGTATTCGTATTCCTCACGTCACTATATATAAAAGAGGCAATTGAAGACTGAGGTAAAGGCTGATGACTTCAAACGGAATGAAAATTTTATGAGAAAAAGGAGAATTTTATTATGACAAGTTTAATCGCTATAGGTGCAGGTGTTGCAGTTCTTACAGGTATTGGTGCAGGTATCGGTATTGGTATGGCCACTTCCAAGGCAGTGGATGCCATAGCAAGACAGCCCGAGGCAGACGGCAAGATCACAAAGGCCCTGCTGTTAGGATGTGCCCTTGCCGAGGCAACCGCCATTTACGGCTTTGTAATCGGCCTTTTAATCATTCTGTTCTTAAAATAATCGATAGCAGGAAGGCGCTTTATTATGTTAAATCTAAACATTTGGAATATTGCCTGTACGGTCATTAACCTTCTGGTGCTCTACCTGTTCATGAAGCACTTCCTTGTTGCGCCGGTGCGGAAGATACTGGATGAGAGGAAGCAGATGATTGAACGTGACCTGGATGACGCGAAGGATACCAGGACACAGGCAGAACAGATGAAGACAGAGTATGAAGCTTCCATGAGCAACGCGGACCAGGAAGCCTCAAGGATCATAGAGGATGCCAGGGCAAGGGCGGGAGAGGAATATAACAGGATCCTGGACCAGGCAAAGAAGGATGCCGCAAAGAAGATGGAAGAGGCAGACAGGACCATTGCGCTGGAGCGGGAGAAAGCCATGAACGACCTTCAGGCCGGTGTTGCAGGGCTGGCCATGACGGCTGCCGCCAAACTCCTCAGTGAGCAGGCCGGACCGGACAGGGACAGGAACCTATATAACTCATTTTTAGCAGGATCAGGTGAGAGCAATGACTGAGAAGGCCAGGACATATGCCATTGTATTATATGAATTAGGAATCCCAGGACAGATGGTTGAGGATGCGGCCGGTATATTCAGAGAAAGCCAGCAGCTTATCAAGACCTTAACAAGCCCGGTGGTTCCCGCCAGGAGCAAGCACGCCATCATAGGAAAGATATTCAGGGAACCGGAATTCTCCGGACTCATGGTGAACTTCTTAAAAAAGGCTTGCGATGCGGGGTGCATCGGGCAGATGGAGGATATCGCTGATGCATGGCGGTCATATTCCTTTGAAAAAGAGGGCGTTATGGAGGCAGAACTTCATTATGTGACCATGCCGGGTGCGGCCCAGATTGCAGGAATGAAGCAGTTCCTATGCAGGATATACCATAAAAAGGATATCAGCCTTAAACTGGTGATGCAGCCTGACCTTATAGGCGGATTCGTCTTAAAGGCAGGGGATATAGAATATGATTACAGCCTGAAGGGGCAGCTGTCAAAGCTGCGCCAGGCTGTGGTAAGATAGGAGTCTTGATATGAGCACAATCAGTTCCCAGGAAATCATCTCCATCATAAAAAGTGAGATTGAGGATTTCGATACCAAGGCAGCCACACAGCAGGAGACAGGTTCTGTCATCTGGGTTGGCGACGGTATCGCCATTGTATACGGCATGGAGCATGCCATGTATGGAGAGATTGTAATATTTGAAAACGGTGTCCGGGGAATGGTCCAGGACATCCGCAAAGATGAAATAGGCGTCATCCTTTTTGGAAAGGATACTGAGATAAGCCAGGGCACCAAGGTGGTACGCACGAAAAAACGTGCCGGCGTGCCGGTCGGCAGTGGATTTTTAGGCAGGGTGGTCAATGCCCTGGGAGACCCCATTGACGGTCTTGGCCCGGTAAAAGAGGAAGATTACCGGCCGGTGGAGGAAGAAGCCCCCGGCATCGTGGACAGGAAATCAGTGGGCGTTCCCATGGAGACAGGTATACTTGCCATTGATTCCATGTTCCCCATAGGACGGGGACAGAGGGAGTTGATTATCGGTGACCGCCAGACAGGCAAGACCTCCATTGCCATTGATACCATATTGAACCAGAAGGGCAAGGACGTGGTCTGCATCTATGTGGCAATCGGACAGAAGGCTTCCACGGTTGCAAAACTGGTATCCACCCTTAAGAAGAGCGGCGCCATGGATTACACCATCGTGATGTCCTCCACTGCCAGCGAGGCAGCCCCGCTGCAGTACATAGCGCCCTATTCAGGGACTGCCATGGCTGAGTTTTTCATGCATCAGGGAAAGGACGTACTGATTGTCTATGATGACCTTTCCAAGCATGCGGTGGCTTACAGGGCACTGTCCCTTTTGCTGGAGCGCTCACCTGGACGTGAGGCGTATCCCGGAGATGTATTCTATCTCCATTCAAGGCTTTTGGAGCGGTCCAGCAGGCTGAGTGATGCAAAGGGAGGCGGCTCCATCACGGCGCTGCCCATCATTGAGACCCAGGCAGGGGATGTATCCGCATATATCCCAACCAATGTGATTTCCATTACGGATGGCCAGATTTTCCTTGAAAGCGATCTGTTCTTTTCCGGAATGAGGCCCGCTGTCAATGTAGGCCTTTCCGTATCGCGTGTGGGCGGCGCTGCCCAGACCAAGGCCATGAAGAAGGCTTCGGGCAGTATCCGTATTGACCTGGCGCAGTACCGGGAGATGGAGGTATTCACCCAGTTCAGTTCGGACCTGGATGAGTCGACCAAGGAACAGCTGGCTTACGGCAAGCGTCTGATGGAACTGTTAAAGCAGCCTCTTGGAAGGCCTTTAAGCCTTCACGAGCAGGTCATCACGCTCTGCGCGGCAACCCACAAGGTAATGCTTGACGTGGATGTGGATAAGATTAAGGAATTCCAGATGGATATGCTGGGCTGGTTTGACGTGAAGCATCCTGAGATTGGCCGGGAGATTGAAGGGAATAAGACCCTGACAGATGATTTGGTACAGAGAATCGTGGACGCTGCCAACCAGTACAAGACGTCCATATAACCGGGAAGAGGGAGAGAATATGGCAAATGCAAGAGAAATCCTGAGCCGCATGAAAAGCGTCCAGGATACCAGGAAGATTACCAATGCCATGTACCTGATTTCCTCCACCAAGCTAAAGAAAAGCAAGAAGCTGCTGGAGGAGACAGAGCCTTACTTCTATACGCTGCAGGATTTAATCCGCCGTATCCTGCGCCATATGCCGGATGTGGAGCATTTTTACTTTAATCCCAGAAGCGAGATCAAGGGAGCGGACAGGACGAAGGGCCTTATTGTCATAACGGGCGATAAAGGGCTTGCAGGTGCTTATAACCACAATGTGTTAAAAATGGCCCAGGAGTGGATGGAACAGGGCGACAACCACCGCCTTTATGTGGTGGGGGAGCTGGGACGCCATTATTTTGCTTCCAAGCACATACCGGTGGAGGAACAGTTCCACTATACGGTACAGAATCCCACCATGCACAGGGCCAGGCTGATTTCCTCCACCGTGCTGGAGGATTATGAGCAAGGCCAGCTGGATGAAGTATGGATCCTTTATACCCAGATGATTAACAGCATGAAGATGGAGGCTGAGATTGTCCAGCTGCTTCCTTTGAAGCGGGAGGATTTCAGCAACATCGTGATTCCGGCTGATATCATCCAGGAGGAGATACAGATGGTCCCATCCCCCAGCGCGGTCATGGATAACGTGGTACCAAACTATGTGACAGGATTTATATTCGGTGCGCTGGTGGAGTCCTTCTGCAGCGAGCAGAATGCCAGGATGATGGCAATGCAGTCGGCCAGCGACAATGCCAATGCCATCTTAAGCGACCTGTCCATTGAATATAACCGTGTACGGCAGGCGGCCATTACCCAGGAGATAACGGAAGTAATCAGCGGTGCCAAGGCACAGAAAAAGAAACATAATTCGTAGATGTAGAAGGAGGCAGCCATGAGCAAGGGAAAAATCATACAGGTCATGGGACCTGTTGTTGACGTGGCGTTTGAAGATGAACACCTTCCCCATATAAAAGACGCCCTGATTGTTGACAACCAGGGAAAGAAGTGCGTCATGGAGGTTGCACAGCATGTTGGCGGCAATGTGGTCCGCTGCATCATGCTGGCATCCAGTGACGGGCTGTGCAAGGATATGGAGGTGGAGCCAACCGGGGCAGGCATCAAGGTGCCGGTGGGCAAGAAGACCCTGGGCAGGCTTTTTAATGTCCTTGGCGATACCATTGACGGGGGACAGAGCCTGGAGGATGAGGAGAAGTGGGTGATTCACAGGGACCCGCCTTCTTTTGAGGACCAGAGCCCTGTCGTGGAGATGCTGGAGACAGGAATCAAGGTCATTGACCTGCTGGCCCCATATGCCAAGGGCGGCAAGATCGGCCTGTTCGGCGGCGCCGGTGTCGGCAAGACCGTCCTGATTCAGGAACTGATTACCAACATTGCAACGGAACACGGCGGCTATTCCATCTTTACCGGAGTGGGTGAGCGTTCCCGTGAGGGTAATGACCTTTGGACCGAGATGGGGGAATCCGGCGTACTGGAGAAAACAGCCCTGGTATTCGGGCAGATGAATGAACCGCCGGGCGCACGTATGCGCGTGGCTGAGACCGGACTTACCATGGCAGAGTATTTCAGGGATGTGGAGCATCAGAATGTGCTTCTGTTCATTGATAATATCTTCCGTTTCGTGCAGGCCGGTTCCGAGGTATCCGCCCTTCTTGGACGTATGCCTTCAGCGGTTGGCTACCAGCCCACCCTGGCCACCGAGGTAGGTGAGCTTCAGGAGAGGATTGCATCCACCAAGAACGGTTCCGTTACCTCGGTACAGGCCGTATATGTGCCTGCGGATGACCTGACGGACCCGGCCCCTGCAACTACCTTTGCCCACCTGGATGCAACCACGGTGCTTTCCAGGAAGATTGTGGAACAGGGTATCTATCCGGCCGTTGACCCGCTGGAATCCACCTCACGTATCCTGGAAGAGGATGTGGTAGGCAAGGAGCATTATGAGGTGGCTAACAAAGTACAGCAGATGCTCCAGAAGTACAAGGAACTTCAGGATATCATTGCAATTCTTGGAATGGAGGAGCTGTCGGAGGATGATAAGCTGACGGTAAACCGTGCCAGGAAGATTCAGCGTTTCCTGTCCCAGCCGTTCCATGTGGCTGAGAACTTTACAGGCGTGCCCGGCAAATATGTACCTGTAAAGGAAACCATCCGCGGTTTTAAGGCCATTATCGAGGGTGAGATGGATTCTTACCCGGAAGCCGCATTCTTCAATGTGGGAACCATTGACGAGGTGGTGGAAAAGGCCGGGACCATGGAACACAGTGAGTCCTGAGGTTTGGCTGATGCATAGAAAGGAGCCCGGATATGTCTACATTTTGGCTGAAAATAGTTGCCAGCGACCATATTTTCTATAATGGAAACTGTGAGACGCTGGTGGTCCCTGCCCATGATGGTGAGATGGGTATCCTTCCCCACCATGAGGCCATGATCCTGGCCGTCCAGGAAGGCGGACTGCGCTTTAGGGTGCCTCAGGAAACACAGTGGAGGGAAGCCATTGTGGGACGTGGGATTGTACAGGTGGCCAACAACCGTGTGACCATGCTTGTGGATACGGCGGAGAGGCCGGAAGATATTGACGCGGTAAGGGCCAGGGAAGCCCTTGAGCGGGCCGAGGAACAGATGCGGCAGAAGCAGAGCCTGCGGGAATTCAGGATGACCCAGGCATCCATGGCAAGGGCGCTGTCAAGGCTTAAGGGAAGCCATCTCAAGGAATTGGGATAAAACGGTTGAGTTAAAACCATTGAGATATAACCATTGGAAAATGGATTCATATGGATAAGATAATGGCTGCAGGTAAAAACCTACAGCCATTTTGAGTTCTGGATTAAAAAGTTGCAGAAATCCATGACAATGGGATTTTCCTTGCCATGGGCGGAGCACATAAGGATGATCTGGCGCCGGCAGGTCTGGTCCTTGATGGGAAGGAGCTTGACCGGGGAATGGGGGGATAGCGGACCCCATTCAGCGGACAGGGGACCCCATGAATACTGGGGCCAGAAGCCGATTCCCAGTCCGGCGGCAATGAGGTTGCGCACCGATTCCGTGGTATCGCTCTCAAAGATTACTTTTGGCACGAAATCAGCTTCTGAAAAGTAGCTGTTGCATATCTGCCGGATGGGACGTGAACCTGCCAGGCAGATATATCCCGCATTCTTTGTGTCAGCCAGACGGATGGAATCCTTATCCCCATAAGGGGAATGGGTAGGAACGGCCAGGTACAGATCCTCCTCCAGCATGACCATATAGTCGGAATATTCGTCATTTTTAAGGTCTGAGCGTATGGCGGACACACACAGGTCAAAGTCCGCATTGGTATCGGACTGGTACAGCTGGAAGTTCACATCCGGCCGCAGGGTCCTGTATGCTATGATACGGTTGGTAATCAGGGTGGAAGCTGCCAGCAGCTTCAGATGGATGGTATGGCTGGACTGGTACTGGCCGGCCATAAGTTCCCCGGGAATCCGGTCAAGGGCGCTTATGATTGGAATCAGGCGCTTTTGCAGCAGCCGTCCTGCATCGTTTAATTCAATACTCCGGTTTTTCCTCTCAAACAGCGGGATCCCCAGTTCACTTTCCAGCCTGTGTATGGCCTGGGACAGAGCGGGCTGGGCAATCTGAAGGTGCTCGGCAGCCTTTGTCATGTGCTGGTATTCTGCGGTTGTAAGAAAATAGCGTAATTGTAATAATTCCATTTTTTACCTCTGCTTATTCATTTGTTCATCAACCATTATATAACACATTGCTTTTTTTTGCATGGAAAATTTGTTCCGGGCCTATTTGAGAAATATTCCCATCTATATACCTTGAAAATCCCTGGATTTACTGTTAAAATAACCATCGTAGGTTAGCTTAAACTAACTGAATGAAAATGATAACATCAAGGAGGCACCCGATATGAGCAAAGAGACCCTGAATTTACTGCTCAGGATGAACCATGACAGATTAGAAACACAGATTGCCCTTCAGTGCGCGCCGCTTCTGACCGGGATGAAGATATCCAATCTTCTCACTGTCAGAAGCAGCAGGACTCAGGAGGTCATGGAGCTGTTTGAAAGAACTGCAATATCCTGTTACCTGCTGTATGGCTCCGGGGATAAGACAACATTCCTGCTGTATTCAAGGTCCGCGCTCATGGAATACCTTGCAGAAGAGGATATAGAAAGGCTGATGGGAAGCTTCGGGTATCATGTCTTGGGGCTGGAACAAATCCTGGAATGTGTTTCGGAAAAGTATACGGCACACATGAATGGAAATGGAGGCTTCCCACATGAAATAGGACTGCTTCTGGGGTACCCGCCTGCAGATGTGCTGGGATTCATCCGGAACAATGGCAGGAATTATCTGTGCACAGGTTATTGGAAGGTTTATTCCAACCAGTCAGAGTGCAGGCGCATATTCAGGAGATACAATCAGGCGCGGGAGAGGCTCATACATATGGTTTCCCGTGGACTGGGGATAGGGGATATTCTTGAGATCCATGGATTACATCAATATAAATCAATGACAATTTAGGAGGACAGGAACATGAGTAAGATAATGGTGGTATACTGGTCGCAGACAGGCAACACACAAGCCATGGCCAATGAGGTGGCCGAAGGAGTGAAGGAAGCGGGGAAAGAAGGGGCAGCGGTGGAGGTTTCATCCATAACCCCGGATGTTTTGAAGGATGCGCCTGTGTTTGCACTGGGATGCCCGGCCATGGGAGCGGAAGTCCTTGAGGAGGATGAAATGGAGCCGTTCATGGCTGAAGTGGAATCCTTTGCCGGAGGAAAGCAGATTGGCCTGTTTGGCTCTTATGGATGGGGGGACGGACAGTGGATGCGCGACTGGGAGGAACGTGTGGCCGGTGCAGGCGCGGTTGTCGTGGGCGGCCAGGGTGTGATTGCCCAGGAAACCCCGGATGAGGACGCGCTTTCACAGTGTAGGGAGTTAGGACGTAAATTAGCTGGTCTTATGCCGTGATACCGGCATCAGGATTTGATACAAAGAGTTGACAGGTTTTTGGGGTCCTCCGGCAGGCAGCATGAAATGCGGTCTTCCGGAGGACTTTCCCATGAGGTTTTGTATGTGGGAGGGGAAGAATGATTGCATTTTCAGGGATAAAATGATATGGTATAGATAGAAAATTTGTGAATGAAGCGGCCGTTCCGGGGAATACAGAGGGCGGGAATGAATTTCCGGACACTCCCTGCCGGGGAAGGGCCGCTTTTATCCGCAGCGGCCCGGGAACCCTTGGACTGCTGGAAAAAGGGGAATGAAACGTGTTGGAAGATATAAATCCATACCCTGTAAAAGACAGGGAATTGAGGGGCAGGGATACCATCCTGATTGTAGACGATATAGAGGTAAACCGTATTATACTGCAAAGTATTTTTGAAAAGGATTATAATCTGCTGGAGGCGGAAAACGGGGATCAGGCCATGGTACTGCTTAAACAGTACCACAGGAATATTGCTGCCGTGCTTTTAGACCTTGTGATGCCGCAGAAGGACGGCTACCAGGTCCTGGCGGAGATGAATGATATGCATCTTTTGCCGGAATGTCCCGTTATCATCATCACATCCGAGGATTCGCCGGACAACACGGTGAAGGCATTTGATTTGGGCGCATCGGATATTGTGATGAAGCCTTTTGATCCGGTCATTGTGAAGCGCAGGGTGGAGAACAGCATTGCCCTCAGCCGGAACCAGCAGAACCTTCAGGAGCGGATTGATGAACAGGCCGCCCGGTTAATGGAATCCAATGCGGTGATGATTGACGCATTATCCGCCATCATCGAGTACAGGAGCGTGGAAACAGGGCAGCATATACAGCGTATCCGTATGTTTACCAGGATACTGCTGGAGGAGATATCGGGAAACTTCCCGGAGCTGGGCCTGGACCGGCGTCAGATTGACATTATTTCCAGTGCCTCTTCCATGCACGATATCGGCAAGATTGCCATACCGGATACAATCCTCAATAAGCCTGGGCGGCTGACAGAGGAAGAATTTGAGATCATGAAAGGCCACACCACAAAGGGCTGTGAGATGCTGGTGAATCTTGACCGCATGGGGGACAGGGAATATCTGCAATATGCCTACAATATATGCCGCTATCACCATGAACGATGGGATGGCAGGGGATATCCTGACGGGCTTCGCGGGGACAATATCCCGGTCTGCGCCCAGGTGGTGGGTATCGCTGATTGTTATGACGCCCTGACCTCCGACCGTGTCTATAAGAAGGCCATACCGCCTGCGCAGGCCATCAACATGATATTGAACGGGGAGTGCGGTACGTTTTCACCCTGGCTTTTGGAATGTTTTAAGAATGTAAAGGTAATATTTTCCAAGCTGTCCGACGAGTACAGGGATGGGCAGATACAGAAACAGCCTGCCATCAACAGCGATATACGGCTTTGCATGGATGGGGATAGGGACAGCAGGCAGATGGGCCAGCAGAAGTATCTGACACTGCTTAAATATGTGGATTCCACTGTTGTGGAGGTGGATTTTAACACAGGCGTTTACCATGTGGTTTATCTCTCAAACCATGACTTTGACGGCCTGAAATCCGGCGGCAGCTTCAAGGATGCCTTTTATCATTTTGTGGAGACATCCGTCCATCCTGAGGACAGGGAGATGGCAAGGGCCCTTATGGGTGCTTACATGAAGGATTTCATGAAGGAAGGATTTAATAAGAGAAGCCGTAACTACCGCATATATAACCAGGTGGAGCAGGTTTACCGCTGGTGCCGGGCCACCATGCTCCGCATCAATACAGGAAACCCTTATCAGAAAAGGGCACTGATTATCTGGGAAGAACTGGAGGCAGAGGAGGATGCGGTTCCAGCCGGCAGCACCATGCAGATGAGGATGTTTAATGATGCTGTCTTAAGCCATATGGTGGGATGTGTCCAGGCCTGCCTGAACGATAAGGAGTTTACCATCGTAGAGACCAATGGCGGTATGAGGAAAATGCTGGGCTACAGCGACGGTGAGATCAAGACCCGGTTTGACAACCGGTACCTGAATATGATTTACCCGGCTGACCGGAGCCGGATCATGGAAGAGACGGGGAGACAGCTGGAGTCTGGTAATTCCGTTGAACTGGAATACAGGCTTACTGCCAAGGATGGAAGGATTATCTGGGTTTTGGAGCGATGCCAGTCCATTACCGGAAAAAACAACATGGAATATCTGGTATTTGCCCTTATGGACATCACTGCTTCTAAAAAAGATCAGGAAGAGCTCCGTCTTTCCCTGGAGCGCCATAAAATCATCATGGAGCAGGCAGAGGATGCCCTGTTTGAGTGGGATATTGAAAAAGATACAGTCACCCACTCTGCCAATTTTGAGAAAAAGTTTGGATATACCCCCATTTCAAACAATTTCAGCAAACGTATCCGATTCGTATCCCATATCCATCCGGCTGACGTGCCTGATTTTACGGAAATGCTGGATTCGCTGATGAAGGGGACGATTTACAGGGAGATTGAATTCAGGCTGTCCGATGCAGCGGGACGGTACCGCTGGTGCAGGCTCCGTGCCTCTTCCCAGTTTGATGCGGCGGGCAGGGTCAGCAGGGTAATTGGGATGCTGGCTGATGTGGATGAACAGAAGCGGGCGGAGGAGGCCCTCCAGTATCAGGCGGAGCGGGATGAGCTGACACAGCTCTATAACCGCAGGACGGCAAGACGGCTCATTGAAGCCATATTGGAGGAGCCCTGTGTCCAGGGATACAGGGCCCTGATGGTCCTGGACGTTGATGACTTTAAGAAAATCAATGACAGCAACGGCCATATGTTCGGGGACAGTGTGCTTAAGGCAGTGGCTGACATACTGACCCGGCAGTTCCGCAGCGAGGATGTCCTTGCAAGGATAGGAGGGGATGAGTTCCTTCTTTTCATGTCCCATGTCCCGGATGTAAAAACCGTTGAAACACGCATGGCCATGGTCCTGGATTCCATTCAGGACATGTGCCTGAAGCAGGGTATGGTAATCCATCCCAGCTGCAGCATAGGGGCTGCTTTCCAGCCCATTGACGGCAATGACTTTAACACACTGTTCCAGCGTGCGGATGCTGCCATGTATGGGGCAAAGGGTAAGGGGAAAAGCTGTTTCCAGATGTACGATGCCTCCATCCGCATGCCGTCGGACCTGGGTATCGAAGCCTGAAATTTTATGTGAAATATGCCCATATGTCCTTTTTTATGAACTGTCCTTTTCCTATAATGGTTATATAAAATCTTATGGGAAAGAGGGCGGTTTATTTATGTTTACATGTGATATCCTGATTAAGAATGCAAGGGTACTGATGCCGGATATGTCGGTTGCGGAAAACCGGACAATCGCGATTAAGGATTCCAGGATTATAGGGATTGCAGAAGGTGATGGGGATTATGAGGCCGGGACCGTGATTGATGATTCCGGCCTTCTGTGGATGCCGGGGCTTACGGACGGGCACCTGCATACCAGCCAGCAGTTTTTAAAGGGGAGCCTGCTGGATGAGAAGCCGGTTATCTGGAAACGTATCAATGTGCCGTTTGAGGCATCCCTGACAGAGGAAACCATGGCGCTGAGCGCAAGGCTGGCAGCAGCGGAGATGATTAAAAATGGAACCACCTCCTTTGTGGACGCCGGCGGCCCTCACATAGAGGCGGCTGCCGAGGAATACATAAAGGCAGGCATCCGGGGGGCCCTCACCTGGCAGACCACGGACGGCGTGAAGGTGCCGGATACCCTGCGTGTTGAAACAAAGGACGCAGTACCAAGGCTGGAACGGTTCTACCGGGAATACGACGGGAAAGGAGGCCTTATCAGCGTTTATTATTCAATCACATCCCTGATGGCCTGTACCGAGGAGCTGTTCCGTACGGTTTTCCTTTCCGCGAAGGAGAGGCAGATACCGGCCGAATGCCACATGAATGAGTATGCCAGCGAGGTCCTGGACTTTATGGAACGGTATAAGGAGCGGCCTTTTGAATACCTTGAACACATAGGCGCCCTGTCGGACTCCTTTGTTGCGGCCCACTGTATCATGCTATCAGAATCAGAGATTGAGATTGTGCGCAGCCATAAAATCCATGCAGTACACTGTCCGTTCAGCAACTGCGGAAAGGGTGTTCCACAGACACCAAGGCTTCTTGCAGCAGGAATCCCGGTGGCCTTTGGCTCCGACGGGGCCGGTCATGGGGGCCTTGACCTGTTCCGGGAAATGCGGGCGTTCCGCTGTGTCATGAATGTGACCCATGGGCTTTCCACTGGAAATCCCCAGATCATGCCTGCAAAGACCCTGCTTGCCATGGCAACCGCAGGAGGCGCCGGCGCCCTTATGCGTGAGGACCTTGGAACCATCCGGGAAGGCAATCTTGCCGACCTGATTGCAGTGAATCTGGACCAGCCCCATCTGATGGCAACGGGCAGCATTGTCAATTCCCTTGTGGAGAGCGCGGCCGGAGCCGATGTAAAGCATTCCATCATTCATGGTAAGCTTGTGATGAAGGACCGGCAGCTGTTGACCATTGACGAGGAGAAGGTGCTGGCTGAGGCAAAGGCCGTCATGGGAGGCCATGGGTTCTTTACAAAGCAGGGCGCCTACTGCGGCTGATTTACCGCGTCCAGCGCTGCCTGGGCTGTCCTGGCAGCTTCATCCAGGGCATCCCTGGCAGGAATGTTCTCTATCTCCACCTTATCGGCGGCAATGGCCAGGGCATCAAAGATTTTGCCGCCCGTGGGGTCTACCGGGTCAGGGGAAGCGTGCATGGCCTGGGATATGGGGACCAGGGCATGGGGATTGTGTTCAGTGTAGGATTGATACTCAGGGATTCCCAGGGTGCTCTTTCGGACCGGGATGTAGCCGGTGGCCATGGACCACTTCGCCTGCTGGGATGCGTCTGCGAAATACCGGATGAACTGGTAAGCGCCGTCCACTGTCTTATCCTTGCCCGTATCAATCATCACCAGCTGCAGTACCCTGGCCACAGGCGCTGATCCATGCTTGCCGAAGCCGGGCTGTTCCATGGCGCCTACCTTATGGAAATCCAGGTCAGCCTGGTCGCCGGAGGAACCGGTATAGCCGCCCGCCTTATCCTGAAGCACATCGCCCATTGTATCATACCAGTATTCCCAGCCCTGTCCGCCGTAGTGGACAGTCATGGTCTTATCTTCGTGGATCCATCCGCGGACAGCTTCCCAGGAATCAATCCAGGCATCCGTGTTGATGAGCACCTTTTTTCCATCTTCATCTATCATGGACCCGCCGTTACTTAAGGCCATGTCAATCAGGTTATCTTCACCCCACATGGGTTCCCATCCATAGGCTGTTCCGCCCGTACTCTCCTTAATGACCCTGGCTGCGTCGGCCAGACTTTCCCAGGTGTCCAGTTTATCCGGCTGGATCCCGGCCTTTTCAAAAAGGTCCCGGTTATAGTACATGACCTGGGTGGTGCCGTAAGCGGGCATGGCATACAGGCCCCCGTCACTGTCCAGGCACTGGCTGTAAAAAACAGGGATGAAGTCATCCTGGTGAAAGGATGTATCCTGCTGCGTATATCTGTCCATGGGAACCAGCAGGTCCTTCTGCATAAGGTTGCGTGATTTGTCAGAATCCAGCAGGGCAATGTCAGCGGCATTTTTTCCAGCAATCCCGGCCTGCAGCTTGGTGTAGGTCTCGTCATAATCCGCCTGCTGGATTCCCGTCACCTCGTATTCGTCCTGGGACTGGTTAAATGCCTGGATGATGTCCCCCATCACGCCGGCGGCTGTCTTGCCGCCGGAATACCAGAATGTGATCTGTACCTTTCCGTCAACCGCCGCATCCCTTGCCTGACCCGGGGCATTGCAGCCAGTCATCATGGCGCAGCCAGTGGCCAGGAATACCGCGGTAAGGATTTTCTTCTTAAATCTGTTACTGAATCTGAATGTTCTGATCATTTTATGTTCCTCCTGTTATGTCTATATGAAATTGGCTGTACTGGTTACTATGCAAAGCTGTGGTTACTGTGCAAAGCTGTGGTTTCTGTGCAAAGCTGTAGTTTCTGTGCAAAGCTGTATCAGGCTCATCCCTTGCACCCAAAATCCGTGATTCCCCGGACAATCAGACGCCAGGCAGATATGAAAACCGCCAGCAGGGGGAGTACGGCAACGGTCCCTGCCGCCATCACAAGGGACCACTGGGTTCCGTATGCGCCTCCCTCATAGAGAAATCGCCTTAATCCCTGGGATATGAGGCTTAAATCCGGGGAATCCGTGATAAGGGACGGCCACATGTAGCTGTTATAGGTGTTGATGAATGACAAAAGGATGAAGGTCATAAAGGATGGCCGCGTCATGGGGACTATGATCCTTGTGAGGATGGAGAGATGTCCGGCCCCGTCCATCCTGGCCGCCTCAATGGTTTCCGTGGGGACTGCCTCAAATGCCTGATGAAGCAGGAAAATGCCGAACACGCTGACTCCATTGGATAATATAAGGCCCTGATAGCTGTCTAAAAGCCCCATCCTGGATAAAATGATATAGCATGGAATGTAGGTGACGGCAGTGGGCACCATATAGGTAAACAGGACCAGCCGGAAAAGCATGTTCCTGCCTTTTACTTTCATGAAGGCTACTGCGTAGGTGAAAAGGGCGCAGCACACAAGCTGTATGGCAACCACTGCAAGGGATACAAAAAAGCTGTTTGCAAGGTATCGTGGAACCGGTGAATCAGCCAGGATGGAAAGGTAGTTCCCAAACTGGGGGACAGAAGGCAGGAAGGAAGCCGTGTCCATCACCTCCTCCCTGGTCTTGAGTGAACTGACAGCCATCCAGAGGAAGGGGAATGCCGTGACACAGCAGGTGAATCCCAATACAACATGGACAGCGGCGCGCCGGATAATCCGTGCCCATGGAATGACAGGCCTGGTCATGATTTTTCCTCCTTTTTCATCTTAAGCTGGATCAGGGCAAGGCTGATGCCGATAACCATGAGGATGACCACGGCCGCCGCCCCGCGGCCCATGTCAAACTGTTCAAATCCCAGCTGGTAATACAGATAGAGCAGCGTCCTGGTACTTCCTGCAGGTCCTCCCTGGGTCATGATCTGGATCTGGTCATAGGCGCGCAGGGAATCCGCGGTCATGATCATCCCTATCATAAGGATGGCAGGACGCAGGATTGGAAGCGTGATATGTACAAAGCGGTTCAGGCTTCCTGCGCCGTCAACCGCGGCAGCTTCGTAAAGTTCCGTGGGAATCCTTGATAAGGCCCCGGCGAAAAGAAGCATCACATAACCAAGGTTTTTCCACACGGTTACAAGGGCAATGCTTGCCAATGCCGTTGAAGAACTGTGAAGCCAGGGAAGTCCGGCCATCCCCAATTGACGCAGCAGGGTATTGGCCAATCCGCTATCCGGTTCAAAAATCCAGGTCCATACAATGGACACGGCAACCGCCGGTGTGATCCAGGGAGAGAAGAGAATCAGGGAGTAGATGGTATGCCTCCCGGCGGAATAAACAAGCATCGCCAGCAGCAATCCAAGGCCTGTGACAGGGATTACGGTTTCCAGGGCAAACAAAAGCGTATGGATGAGCGCATCCTGGAAGGATTTGTCCTTAAACAGCGAGCTGTAATTGCCAAATCCTGTCATGTGGAAATCCGAAGTCATGTAATCCCAGTCAGTGAAGCTGATTCCTATGGATGCAATGATGGGAATCACCCAGAACAGAACAAGGAATATGAGGGCCGGAGCCGTAAACACGGTAAATATAAGCCTTGGCTTTAATTGTTTCTGGAGATAGGATGGGTGCATATATGATTCCTCCTGAATTTTGTGTTCAAAAATATATAAAATAGTAAAATATTGAACACGTGAAATGATAGCACTTAATCCATATATTGTCAATATATTGTTCAGTTTGTTTAGAAATAGTTAAAAAATGAAAGCGATAGATGCAAATAACCATCCTATGGCAGGATGGTTACATTATAAAAGATAAATTAATAAAATGATTAGCTGATGGTATGGAAAGGTGTTACGTATGATTCGCGCAGGCTATGCATCTCGTACCATGCAATCCGCTGCAATTGAAAAAAGACGGTCAAGTTCCGGAACAGCGGCTGCATGGGTATATTTGGGCATGGCAGACACTACATGGTAATTGTATGGCGGATTAAGGGGGAGGGCTTTATAAGGCCCATGCAAATCAATCATCCGTCCTGGCAGGAGGGTTATCCCATACCCCTGTTCCATGAGCTGCTTCACGCCATTTAAATCCTCTGCCTCATAGCATGTGCCAGGGATAAGCCGTGCCTTGGATAAGACTGAGTCAAAGACAGAACGGAAATACGTACCATTTTGAGGATATATGAAGGGAAGCTGTTCCTTGGCCGTGGAATCAGCCCAGCCTTTAAACATGGCAGCATAATTGTCAGGAACCGCCCATACCAGCTGCTCCATATATAGCGGATGGGTTAAAAGCAGGCTGTTGGAGTTATTCTTCATACAGAGGAATCCGGCATCCGCAATATGGTTCATAAGGTACTGCCTGGCCAGGAGGGAATCCACGACAAGGACATCAAACCGTGTCTGTGGAAATTCCTTCTGCAGGTGCGGCAGCACCATTTCCATCAGCGGCTGGTATACCTGCACGTCAACTGCGATTTTCAGGATAGATTCGGACTGGTCAGCCAGATTCCTGATTTTCTCATACACATCATGTTTCACATCCAGCATTTCCTTTGCACCGTTCAGGTAAATGCGGCCAATATGGGTGGGGACCAACTGACGGTTTACCCTTACAAAAATAGGACTGTCCAGCTCCTTTTCAATCTTTGCAAGGCACTGGCTAAGGGCGGACTGGGAGATATGAACCTTTTCAGCTGCCTTGGAAATGCTTTTTTCCTGTTCAATCATCATAAGATATTCTAATACCCGTACATCCATCGAGTCTCCTTTCTTGACAGCCCTTTCCTTATAGGCTGTCTATGTATTTTGGACCATGAGCTGGACCAGATATTCCTGGGCCGGTGTCAGCTGCCGTCCCTTTTTGCAGACAATGGTTGAAAAGGTTGAGAACCTGGGCTTCAATGAAAACGGGGAAACCGGATCCAGCGGGGAAAACAAGCGGCGGGGCAGGATGGCAGCCCCGTTCCCGCTTTTGACCATCTGATAAATCACTTTGACATTGGCGCTTTGGAACAGCACCTTTGGGTGCAGGCTGAGGTGATGGAACATCTGGACAAGCCCGGAATAATATGACATATCAGCGCTTGGCATGATGAATGGGGTATCAGCCAGCTGTGACAGCCGGATGGTTGGCAGTTCTGCATCATACTTAAGTTTCGAGGCATCATAGGACAAACGGTGGCTGGACGGGAGATAGAGAAGAAGTTCCTTTTCATCTGCCAGGAAATACTCAAAAAGCGGTGAATTCACATCCTGTGAACTGCAGATTCCAAAATCAGCGGTTCCATCCAGGACCATGTCGAACGTTCTCTTGTTATAACTTTCCAAAAACTGCAGGGAAACAGATGGATACCGTTCGCGGAAAGCAGAGAAAATCCTGGAGAATACCTCGGCACCGCCATTGGGGGTCCCGCTTATGGTGATGGACTCTTTTAAAAACCCGGCGGTATTGGCAATCTCTGCATAGGTCTGATGTTTAATCTGAAGCATGCGGTATGAACCTTCAAGATAAATCTGGCCGGCCGGTGTCAGCACCAGCTGCTTTTTAGAACGTATGGCAAGCTGGGTGCCCAGCTGGTATTCAAGCGTGCTCAGCCAGTTGCTGAGTGCCGGCTGGGATATGTTCAGCCGTTTGGCAGCCTGGGTTATGGATTTTGTTTCTGCCAGCGCAATCATATACTTCTGGTCGGTAATATCCAAGATATTCTCCTTTCCGAATCATAACTATTACTTATAAAATACATAATATTTTCCATGTTGTCAATGACACATATGTATTTTATACTGATTACAGAATCATTTTCCCGGAAAAATGTTTAAAATACCAAATTAAATAAGTAAAAGTAATAATTCTATAAGGAGATACGGCAATGGATATAGGCTTAGTAATCACGCTACTTGTAATTGTTGGTATGATTATTGGATTCATGAGCGGCAGGTTCAAGCTGGGGCTGGTGGCAATGACTGCGACCACCGTGCTTTGCCTGACTGGCGTTCTGTCATTCAATGAAGCATACGGGTATTTTGCAAACACCAATATTGTCATGCTTGGCGCCATATTTATATTAAGCGGTGCACTGGGGAAGACAAGCCTGGTGCTTAAGCTAAGGGAGTGGGTCTTAAGGCATTCAGGACAGGGGCAGATGATCATACTTGTGTATATGGTCATCTGTGCAATCATGACAAACCTTTCATCCCCCCTTGCAATCCTCAGCATGCTGCTGCCCTTTATGACGGCCCTGGATGCCGACAGCCCGGTACAACCCTCCCATTTACTTTACCCGGGCGCCGTGATTGGGCACTCCTGCCAGGGAGCGCTTCCTGTGGGTACATTTTTCCTGATGATTAATGCATTGCTTGAGGGGAATGGAGTACCCTCAGACCAGATGCTGAACGTGCTGGATTATGCCAAAGTAATCTGTATTCCCGGTATTATCAGCGTGCTTTATATGTCCTTCATCGGCTGGAGGTTCTTTCCCGCCGGAGGGATTGACCAGTCGCAGATATCAGGTAAATCAGACGATAGAAGGACCCTTACCCCTGTTCAGGAGAATATCATATACGTTGTTTTCATACTGACTTTTGTGGGACTTCTGTTTAAACAGTATCTGCCCTTTGACGTAGCGGCCCTTACCGTGGCAATGGTCATTGTACTTCTATATCTGAAAATCATTGATTTGAATGATGTGAAGAACTTCATGAATCTTGACGCATTGTTTATGCTGGCCGGTGTGCTTCCTCTTGGAACAGCGATGCAGAACACGGGTGCAGGAAATCTGGTGGCGGATTTCATACTGGGGCTTTTGGGCGGATCGCCTACCCCATTGATGATATTAATTGCCTTTTATGTTGCGGCGGCCTTTTTAACCCAGTTAATGAGCAATACGGCCACAGCCAATATTTTTGCAGCCCTGGCCATTGTCACGGCAATGTCACGGGGACTTGACCCCAGGCCATTTGCAATTGCTATTTATGCTGGGGCCACGGCAGCCATGTTAAGCCCCACCAGTTCCCCATCCATTGCTATTGCTTTTGCGGCAGGGCACTATAAGATTAAGGATGTTCTGATATCCTGTTTCCCGTTGTGGATTATCTATGGAATCTCAGTAATCTTTATGGCAAACCTGTTTTATCCGTTGTAAAAGGAAATCATGATAAATTGTCAGGAGGAATTATGAAAATAACAAAATTAACTGCATACAGTGTACATACAAACCAGTTCAGGAATTTCAATTTTGTGAGGGTGGACACGGATGAAGGCATTCATGGAGTAGGCGAACTGTTCTGTGTGGGGGCGGACAAATGTGTGGTGGATATGGTTGACTATGTGTCTGAATGGGTCCTGGGACAGGATCCGCTTAACAGGGAACGGATACAGAAAAGGATACTCAATTATTCACGGTTCCCGGGAGGCGCAATCCTGCACACCGTAGCTAGTGCAATTGACCTGGCGCTGTGGGATATCGCCGGTAAGACAGCAGGGCTGCCGGTCTACAAGCTGTTAGGCGCTGTCCGTGATAAGGTTCCGGTTTACTGCCATGCTTATGGAAAGAATTCCCGGGAATCCCTGGAGGTCCTTTATCCAAAAATCGAGAAATATGGATATTTTGCGTGTAAGACAGCTGTTTTCTCACTGGGCTATTACCCAAACTCAAGGGCGGAGCAGGAGATAGATGAAATGTTCAGCGGTATGAGAAGTGCACTGGGCGATCAGTTCGAAATCGGTATTGACATGGCAAGTAAGATATACGAACCCATACAGGCTAAGCGCTGCATCCAGGCAATTGAACCCTACCGTCCATTCTTTGCCGAAGAACCAATCCGGCCGGAGAACATGGAGAACTGGACAGAGGTGGCAGAGGGAAGGAAGGTGCCGGTTGCAACCGGTGAACAGATATTCACTACATGGGATTACGAGCGCCTTCTCAGGCTCCATGCGGTTGATATATTGCAGCCGGACATCCTGCTTGCAGGCGGATTTACGGGAATGCTTAAGATAGCAGCCATGGCAGAGCCATCCTTCAGGAACCTTAGTCCCCACAATCCCTTAAGTTCCCTTGCCAACTGTATCAACGTTCATTTCTGTATGAGTGTGTATAATACCACATTCCTTGAAAATGAACCACGTGAGGAGGGCATGGACAAGGATTTATTCACCTCGGTCCTGAAGGTGGAAGATGGTTTCATCGTACCGAATGAGGAACCCGGCTGGGGCATGGACCTGGATTATGAATACCTGGAAAAACTGGATTCCATCGTATGGTCGCGGGTGGACCTAAACAAGCCCTCGGCCTATACCATGAGTGGGGCACCCCATATCATGTAGATGAGATATGTGGTTATGGAAAGATGTCAGGGAAAAACGGATGTGCAAAAGAACAATACGGCATCCATTTTTCCCTGGCTTTTAATTTATGCTAGGCATTGGATACAGGAAGGATCCTGTATTTATGCCTGGCTATTTGCTATAATAGGGAAGAAAGGGATATTGCGCGCCATTTGACAGATAGGAGGGCACAATGATATACTTCACTTCAGACCTGCATTTTTACCATGACAATATCATAAAGCACACCAACCGCCCTTACCGTGGCTTTGAGGAAATGAACAAGGAGCTGGCCCACAACTGGAACCAGAGGGTGGGGCCTCAAGATGAGGTTTATATCTTGGGAGACGTTACATAATGGAAGGCGCAGCACGGGCATGATTTCAAAAAAGGGAAAACGGAAACTGGAATTCCAGGGGAAAACATATTATTGGCATATCAAAGAAGGCCAGGATAAGAATCCTCAGCTTCACATTGCCTCTGAAGATAAATCTTTTTATCTGACATGCGGATTTGACAGGGAGATTGGAGTTGGAACCAGGTATATCAAGGAGCTTTTATCCAGATACCTTACAGATAAGGATTAATGGCATGACAGAGAGGACCATATGAAGAGAATAAGGGTATTATATATAAAAGCGTTGTCCGCGGTTTTACCGGCGGCCGTGTTTTTTCTTACAGGATGTCTTCAAAAACCTCAGTACAGGGAAGAGACATATGTCCTTGAGCAGGAACATGCCATCACTTTCACGGATGGTGGCACAGCAGATCTGTGGCGGGCAGTGCACAGCCCATATTCCTGTTACAGGCTTACAGATGGGACTGTCCTTCTCACGGTCCATGATGTTGCCGGACCGGACCATGTTTATGTGGGCGGGATTGACGGCTTTGATGACTTGAACCGGACCGCGCAGGATTCTATAAGGGCATACTATGAAGAACAGGGACTGCTGTATGATATCCATAGAGAACTGGAGGATGCTTACAGTGAATACAGGATGTGCAGGGATAATGGAACAGGCTATGAGGTGCGGTACATAAGCCAGGACATCTCACCCACGGCCTCCAATGACACCATCATATGTTTCCTCACAACGGTATCCCTTCCCATGACCGGAGCAGCCATGCAGGAAATCCGGCTGGGCGCTGTATTTGACAGGGAGACAGGAAGGGCGATGAGCAACTGGGAATTATTTAATCTGCCGGAGGCAGAGGCCAGACAATGGCTGTTAAAGGCCGCTGATATCAATGACCCCGGACTTCTTTCTGAAATGGAAGCAGCCATGAAGCCTGAGCATATCATTGTGTTTCCGGATAATCTAGAGGTGGGTTTTCCGCAGGGGACATTGGAGGGTGAGGAATACAGTTATCTGATTGGTCTTGATTATGATAAGGAGCTGAAAGCCGTCCTCCAGCCCTGGGCTGTCCCTGATTCCAGGTAAGATGGCAAAATAATAGGAAATTCTGGGATAATGACTGTTTCTGAACTGTATTTCCGGACATGTTTTTGATATAATAGAAGAAAATGTTTTTGAGGATGTATTACTTCTAAATATTAACAAGGGAGGGACACTGCCATGTTTTTAGTTGTTAAGCGGGACGGAGAGACCGTGGAGTTCCAGCTGGAGAAGATATCTTCAGCCATAAAGAAGGCATTTAAGGCAACAGGGAAGTCCTATACGGATGACATCATTGACCTGCTGTCCATAAGGGTAACCTCTGATTTCCAGAGGAAGATGCGGGATGGCCGGATATCGGTAGAAGACATCCAGGACAGTGTGGAGAAGGTATTGGAGGAATCAGGGTACACGGATGTGGCCAAGGCATATATCCTGTACAGGAAACAGCGCGAGAAAATCAGGAATCTGGAAAAGACCACCCTGGATTACAAGGACGTGGTGGATAATTATGTAAAGGTAGAGGACTGGCGGGTAAAGGAAAATTCCACCATCACATATTCCGTGGGCGGGCTGATACTTAATAATTCCGGCGCAGTGACAGCCAATTACTGGCTGACAGAGATATATGACAAAGAGATTGCGGATGCGCATCTGAACGGGGATATCCATATCCACGATCTGTCCATGCTGACCAGCTACAGCTGCGGCTGGTCCTTAAAAAAGCTTCTGATGGACGGTTTAGGCGGCATCACAGGGAAGATTACGGCCTCCCCGGCAAAGCATCTGGCAACCCTCTGCAACCAGATGGTCAATTTCCTTGGAATCATGCAGAATGAATGGGCGGCCTCCCAGTCATTTTCCTCCTTTGATACATATCTGGCTCCTTTTGTGAAGGCGGACAGCCTGTCATATGATAAGGTTAAAAAGTGCATGGAGGCATTTGTGTTCGGTGTGAATACCCCCAGCAGATGGGGGACCCAGGCGCCGTTTTCACACATTTCCATGGATTTTAAGGTGCCAAAGGACATGGCCGGGGAAAAGGCCATTGTTGGTGGAAAGATGATGGAATTTACCTATGGGGAGTGCCAGAAGGAGATGGATATGGTGAACCGTGCCTTCCTGGAAACCATGCTGGAAGGCGATGCCAATGGACAGGGGTTTCAGTATCCAATCCCATCTTACGGGATGGCTGAGGATTTTGACTGGTCGGACACGGAACAGAACCGCCTTTTATTCTCGCTGGCATCCCGTCATGGAACCCCGTATTTTATCAACTATGTAAGGGGCGGGGCTGTACAGGGGGAAGACCGGGTTACCTATGGGGATGACCGCCAGGATTTACATGTGCTGCACAGAAAGGCCGGCGGCTTCTTTGGATATGGCGAGCACACAGGCGCCATCGGCGTTGTGACAATCAACCTTCCAAGGATTGCGTACCAGTCAAAGGATGAGACGGAATTTTATAAGAACCTGGATTATATGATGGATCTGTCCGCGCGTTCCCTGGATATTAAACGGAGGGTAATCAGCAACCTGTTAAAGGGAGGGCTTTACCCCTATACCGCCTGCTATCTGGATGATTTTTCCCACCATTTTTCATCCATCGGTGTCATCGGCATGAATGAGGCCGGATTAAATGCCTCATGGCTGAAGGCAGGCATGGAAGCGGAACAGACAAGGCAATTCGCGGTGGCTGTCCTGAACCACATGCGTGAAAAACTGGTGGAATACCAGCTGGAGTATGGTACCCTTTATGGATTGGAGGCAACACCGGCGGAATCAGCCACTTTCCGTTTTGCAAGGCTTGACAGGGAACGGTTCCCTGAACTTAAGACAGCCGGCAGGGAAGGGGATGCGCCGTACTATACGAACAGTACCAAGCTTCCTGCGGATTACAGCATATCCCTTGATGATGCGCTGGGTAACCAGGATGCGGTGCAGCCTCTTTATACTACAGGGACTGTTTTCCATGTGTATGTGGAACAGGAACTGGAGGACTGGAGAAGTGCAAGGGATGTGCTCCACAAGATCATCACGGAACATGATATCCCCTGCTGTACCTTATCCCCGGTCTATTCCATCTGTCCTTCCTGCGGCTATCTGCGCGGAAGCCAGGAGGTGTGTCCGAAGTGTGGGGCTGCCGCGGATATCTACAGCCGGATTGCCGGATATTACAGGCCGGTGCATGACTGGAATGACGGCAAGGCCCAGGAATTTAAAAACAGGATTATGTTCCATATCTGAACATGCCCGGACAGAAGGGGGTAACAAATATGATACAGTCAGGGGAGGCTGCAAGAACCGTAAAACGGTTTTTTGATGCGTATCTGAACCAGAGGGATATTGGGAATACGCTTGGGTGCCTGACCGAGGGGATACACTGGGTGGGAACCGGGAAGTCGGAGATGGTGTATGGCCGCAGCCAGGCAGAAGAGGCGCTTCAGGCGGAATTTTCCCAAGCTCCGGAATCCTGCAGGATTGAATATGAGAGCGTTGAGGAGGCATATGGGACGGATGATTGCGCCCTGGTACTTCTCACTGCCACGGTATATCCGGGGACGCCATCCGGCACGGCCATGTGGTTCAGGGTGTCTGCTGCCTGTGTCGAGGATAGGGATGGTATATGCCGCATTGCATCCATCCACGCATCCACCCCTGACAGCCGGCAGGAGGAAGGCAGTTTCTTTCCGTCATCCGGTCTGAGCCGGTCCGAGATGGAGGCCCGTCTGGGAGCCAAAGCCCTGGATATCCTGGGAAAGAATATTCCGGGCGGAATGATGGGAGGATATCTGGAACCGGATTTTCCTTTATATTATGTCAATGATTTCATGCTTTCCTATCTGGGATATACATATGAGGAATTCGTGAAGGCAATTGAAGGGAAAGTGATTAACTGCATGCATCCGGATGACCGGAAACAGGTGGATGACCTGGTGACAGGGGCCTTTGAGAAAGGCACTGACTACGAGGTGCAGTACAGGATGAGGAAAAAGGACGGCAGTTATATCTGGGTCAATGATGTGGGGAAAAAGGGATGGTCTGAGGATGGACAGGAGGTCTGTATCAGTGTTATCCGGGATATTTCCGAGGAAGTGGAATCCAGGATACGCCTGGAAAAGCAGGCCAGGGAACAGGAACAGCTGGCAGACCAGTACAATCACCTGCTGCAGTCCGTGCTCTGCGGTATCGTGCAGTATCATCCAACCAGCCATGGTGTGGTGTTCAGGAATGCCAACAGGGAAGCAATCCGTATCTTCGGATATACTGAGGAAGAGTTCTGGGCCAGGAAGTACTGGCGGATGGATAACCTGGTTGCAGAAGAGGACCGGGATTATATTGGGGATGTGTTTGCAAAGCTTAGTAAACCGGGAGATAAGGCCAGCTATGAATACCGGCTGCGCCGGCAGGACGGCAGTCCATGCTGGATCATCGGCAGCGCCGAGGTACTGTCAGACAGCAGCAACCAGGCATACATCCAAAGTGTGTATCTGGACATTAATGAGAGCAAAAAGGCAGAGCAGCGCAATCAGCGTCTCACAGACCAGCTGGAGGCCAGCGATAAGGTGCTTCATATGGCATTGGAGCATACTACAACCAGTGAATTTTATTATTATCCGGATACCAGGGAATGTATGGTGCCGGCCAGGACCAGTGAACTGTATTGCTGCCAGGAACATTACGACAACCTGCCCTACAGCTTTGCCATGGAACGGGTGGATGAACCGTTCCGGCCTGCTTTTTATGAGATGTATGAGCGCATCCATCATGGTGAGCGCACCGCAAGCTGTGAATTCAGGGGGCGCAACCAGGCGTTCTGGTGCAGGCAGACCTTGTCTGTCATCCTGCGCAATGATGATGGCTCCCCCAGGCTTGTCATCGGCATCGTGGAAAACATCACACGGCAGAAAACAGCGGAGGAGGCGCTTGTAAAGGCAAGGACACGGGACAGCCTTACGGGCCTTTATAACAGGGAAAGCGGTATCCGTCTGGTGCAGGAATGCATGTCGGACAGGGGGCCGGGGGAACATGGGGTCCTGATGCTTCTGGACATGGATGGATTTGAGGACGTGAACCAGAAGGAGGGCAGGATTTTTGGGGATGTGGTACTCCAGGAAGTCGCTGATATCCTCCGGGCGGAAGCTGGGAAGGACAGTATCCCGGTCCGGCTTGGCGGGGACGAATTCATGCTTTATGTGAAAAACAGCAATAAGGCACAGGCAACGGTCATAGGTCCCAGGATTGCAGGCCAGGTACAGAATGTTTTTGTGAATATGGAAAAGGATATACATGTCTCGGTCAGCATCGGGATGTGCAGCACCGAGGTGACAGAGGAATATAATGCCCTTTACCGCTGTGCGGAGAGCACGCTCAAATACGTTAAGGAGAATGGAAAAGGCCGGGCGGCCTGTTATCTGGACACTTCCAATGAACTGGGAGTGTTCCTGACACAGCTCTATACGGAAGAGCATCCTCTCAATGCAATCGAGATGGAGACATCACATCTGGATGACGACTTGGTATCCTTTGCGCTGGACCTTCTCGGCAAGTCCAAAAACCTGGATGACGCTGTGTTCCTGCTGCTTTCCAGAATCGGCAAGAAGTACTGCCTGGACCGGGTATCCATTATTGAAGCCAGCCAGGCCTATCTGTCCTACCGCTTTTCCTATCAGTGGGCGCGCAACCGGGCGGACCTTCAGCTGGGACAGGATTTCTATGCCTCCAAGGAGGATTTTGATATCTGCTCCAATATGTATGATGAGGATGGCCTGGCTGACCATAATGTCCGGGACGGAATCTCACGGATTGCATCATGCCTCCATGCAGGTATCTGGAACTATGGGGAGTATGTGGGTTCCATGAGCTTTGAGGTGGATGAGCCGGATTATCAGTGGTCACAGGAACAGCGCAAACTCTTAAAGGAACTGGTCAGGATTGTCCCATCCTTTGTCATGAAATCCAAAGCAGATGCGGTCAGCAAGGCCAAGACGGATTTCCTTTCCCGTATGAGCCACGAGATAAGGACACCCATGAACGCCATCAGCGGCATGACCACCATTGCCAAAAATGTCCTGGATGACAGGGAGAAAACACTGGACTGCCTGGAGAAGATTGAATCAGCCAACACCTATCTGCTGGACCTGATTAATGACATACTGGATATGTCCCGCATTGAGAGCGGTAAAATGGAACTGAGCACCAGCCCCATGGACCTTAGGCAGCAGATAGACGGGCTGGAAGCCCTGTTCCGTACACAGGCAGAGGAAAAGCACCTGGATATGAGGTTTGAGAACAGATACAGCAGTACCAGGCTGCTCATTGCAGATGGACTGCGGCTGAACCAGGTGCTGATCAACATTATTGGGAATGCGGTTAAATTCACGGAGCAGGGCGGCATCACGGTAAAAGTGGAGCAGCTGGAGGAGTCGCCCAGGGCAGTCCTTAGGTTTTCCGTTGCCGATACTGGAATCGGAATAGAACCGTCAGCCCTGGACCGTATCTTTAACGCCTTCGAACAGGCGGAGGCAGGAACAGCGGCCAGCTATGGGGGAACCGGCCTTGGACTGTCCATTGCCAGCCGACTGGTGCAGATGATGGGCGGTACCCTGGAAGTGAGCAGCCAGATAGGAAAAGGCTCTGAATTTTTCTTTACACTGGGCTTTGATTATGCCCAGGAAGCCATATCCGATATACCGCAGGACGAAGCCGTCCCCCTGCCTGATTTCCATGGACGCCGTATCCTGCTGGCAGAGGACAACGAAATCAACCGGGAGATTGCACAGAGCATCCTTGAAATGAACGGATTTTCCGTAACCTGCGCCGTTGACGGACGCGAGGCCCTGGATTGCTTCTGCGGCAGTGGGCCAGGGGAATTTGATGCCATACTGATGGATATCCGCATGCCTGTCATGGATGGCCTGGAGGCTGCCAGGCAGATACGTACTTCGGGAAAGCCGGATTCCAGGACCATTCCCATAATAGCCCTTACTGCCAATGCATTTGATGAGGATACGAAGAAATCCATTGAAAGTGGTATGGACGGGCACCTGTCAAAGCCAATCCAGGTAGGACTTATGATGGAACTTTTGGGGAAATGCATTGCGAATCATACGGAAAAGAAAAAACATTAAGATGCATAGGGTTAAAGGATACGGATACAATCAAGGAAATGATTGGAAATATGGAATAAAGCGGGAAAGGAAAATATGGCTTGGACTTGAAATCATGCATACTTTCTGACAGGATACAAAAACTATCACCAGACAGGAGGTATCATTATGGCAAAAGCAGGTATGAGACGGCCAAGTCCCTATGACCCGGATAACCATGGGACAGAAAACCATCACAAGATGAATCATCCGAAAAATGAACAGGCACAGGTGCCGGAGATTCAGGGCGCGGCAAAAAACGGGAATGCCAAGGCAGGCCCCATCAATGCCCCCAACTGGGCAAGGGATGATTATAAGACAGGCGATAAGTATAATTAAGGTTTTCATTCTATGCAATGAAACAAAAAAACAGACAGCCCCATGATACTGGTATTGATTCTGATAACGGGTTATGGGGTGATTCTTATATTATGACCATAGGTGGGGGAAACCTTCCAGCCGGAATATTTGAAGGGGGTCCATGCGATTATATGGGCAGACGTGATGGACCGGAGCGGCCGGAATAGGGGCGGTAAACATAAATTATTGTTTAAATTCCGGCTGTCGAATTGCAAAAGTCAGGTAATTATGGTAATATATAGTTAAAATTCAGAAGAAGGAAGGTACTGGTTATGGATAAGGAAGTATTAAGTTTTGTTGTAGAAAAGACTAACGAGTTAATAAACGCAGCATCCTGCAACAGCGAGACAAAGGCAGCCGCAGAGGCATGGCTGGCAGCGGTGGGAACTGACGGCGAGGCGGAAGCAACCAAAACATATGTGAAGGAACTGGAAGCAGACATCATGCCGATTGATGGTTTAATCGGATTTGCGGAGTCGGATGCCGGAGCACAGGTATTTGGAGCGGACCACGCCAGGGTTGTGGCTGCCCATGCCAAGGAAATCAAGGCTGCAGGGGCGAAATATTGTGATTGCCCGGCCTGCGCGGCAGTAGAGGCAATCCTTAATAAAAAGGAAAGCATCCTCGGATAGAAGCAGCTGAATAACAGGAACATTACATAGGGCATCAGTCATATTAATGATTGGTGCCTTTTCTTTACCGCATAATCCGGTAGGTGGGTTAAAGACATGGGCGCAGGAATAGGATTCATAATATTGATATTTCAGCCATGTTTTGCTATACTAAGTGCTATATATGCATATGAACAAGGACGTACATGGGCGACAGCCGGTTTGAAGCACAAGTATATACAAAGCATCATTTCTTTGCGAAAGAGTTGGAATAAGATGAATAAGACACATATATTTGAGATTATGAATGGGAATTTTATAGCAGGGGCTAATCCGAGATTAGAGCGCCATGTGCGAAATGAATTTACTGAGAGTTCTGACTGCCTGGAGGCGTATAACAAAATATACGAAGCGCGGGTACGTATGGGGAAACGGCTGGGGACCGGAGAGGAAGACCCGGATATAATGGATATTGTTGATGGTGCTGAATCAAAGATACAGTATATCTGTTTAAAGATGTATGATTACGGTGCCGGACTCCTGGCCATGACCGGTGGCGGTCAAGAGTTCCAACTGATACAGATAATTGAGAAAGAGTGGATGGACGCGGACCTTCATGCAGGAAAAAACATTGGACATGCCATGGCCCGGCTTGAGGAGCGGATGGGTACAGACAGCACGGATCCGGATATACGGATCCTGGTTGAAGGCTATGAATACATAGCCCGCCGCATGGGAGTGAAGATGTATGGATATGGCGCATATTTTACAGGCCGTGTCAATACAGCCCCGGATGTCCCGGACTATTATGAAAATGCAGAAATTGTTGATAAAGACAGATTTAATTGACGATTAATTTCCGAAGATATGGTAAAATCAACATAGCAGGACACATTTGCTTTAAAAAACGATTTGGAGGGGAAGGACATGTCAAAAAGTTCAGGGATTTTACGTATCTGCGAAGAAAAGGGAATCAAGATGATTGATTTCAAGATGACGGATTTAAGCGGCCGCTGGAGGCACATCACCATTCCGGTTGAAAGGTTTGATGATGGGATTTTTACACAGGGCATTGGTTTTGACGGCTCCAATTATGGGTATGCCCCAGTGGAAAAAAGTGATATGGTATTCATACCCAATCCGGAAACTGCTGTGGTGGATCCGTTTACAGAGATTCCCACACTGACCATGTGCGGGGATGTCTGTGTTATTGGAAAGGAAAACAGGCCTTTTGACCAGTATCCCAGGAATGTAAGCTTAAGGGCCATTGAATACATGAAGGAACAGGGGATTGCGGACCAGATGCTCATTGGGCCGGAATTTGAATTCCATCTGTTTGACAATGTGAGCTTTATGGTGGAACCGCAGCGCATGGCATTCTCAGTGGATACCAGGCAGGCTGCCTGGAACAGCGGACGTGAGAGCGCTGACAACAAAGGTTTCCAGGTCCCTGGCGGAGGGGGATACCACATTGCCGCCCCTCAGGATGTGGCGTATAATTTAAGAAGCAGGATGTGCATGATGCTTCAGGACTGGGGCGTGGATGTGAAGTACCATCACCACGAAGTGGGCGGTTCGGGTCAGATGGAGATAGAGGTGGAACTGGGCGACATGGTGGACATGGCTGATAAGACCATGATTGTCAAATATGTTGTCCATAATGCTGCGGTCCAGGATGGAAGGACATGTACCTTCATGCCCAAGCCCATTTACAAAGAGGCCGGCAATGGAATGCATGTCCATATGCTTCTGATGAAGGATGGGGAGCCGGTTTTCTATGACGAGGATGGTTATTCCGGACTGAGTAAAACAGCCCACTATTTTATAGGCGGCCTGTTAAAGCACGTGGCGTCCCTGTGTGCATTTACCAACCCGTCCACCAATTCCTTCAAGCGCCTTGTGCCTGGATATGAAGCGCCGGTAACCATCGGATATGCCACATCCAACCGGAGCGCCGTCATCCGGATTCCGGCCTATGCAAAGACGCCGAAGGCAAAACGCTTCGAACTGAGGAACCCTGATGCAACAGCCAATCCATACTATGCTTATGCGGCAATCCTCATGGCCGGCCTTGACGGGATTAAGAACAGGATTGACCCTGCAGAACATGGGTGGGGACCTTTTGACTGTAATCTCTATGAACTTCCGGATGAGGAGAAGGCAAAGATCCAGTCCCTGCCAAAAAGCCTGGATGAGGCCCTGGATGCCCTGGAGGCAGACCATGGTTATCTGACCGCGGGCGGGGTGTTCCCGGAACGGCTGATTGAAGTATGGCTTAAAAAGAAACGGGAAGAAAGCCGCGAGATGTCACAGATTCCCCATCCGGCAGAGTTCCAGCGTTATTATGACCTGTGATGATTTACCTCAGATAGGATTCACACCGGATGGTGCTTCGTGCCTCACAACGTATATGCGCTGTGGGGCACAAGCTGTTTTGTAACCCTGCGTTTGCCAAGTGGGCGGATTCTTTTCTTGATTCAGCGGAGAGGACAAAATGATTGAAGTTTATCACATTGAAGATGATAAGGCGATTGCATATGCGGTCAAAGAATATCTTGAGCAGCACAATTGCCGGGTTTCGGTTTTTACAACAATGGAAGAGGCCAGGCAGGCCATGGTACGCCAGGTTCCTGCAATGGTGCTGGTGGACTGGAACATGCCGGATGGACAGGGGGACATGCTGTGCAGATGGATCCGATTAAGGTGGAGGGAGCTTCCTGTTATTTTCCTCACTGTACGCGGCGAATCCCATGATATGGTATCGGGTTTCAGGAACGGGGCTGATGATTATGTGGTGAAACCATTTGAACTGGAGGTCCTGTATTCACGTATCTGCGCATTGCTGCGCAGGGCAGGATATGTATCTGGGCAGTATCTTACCTGTGACGGTATCACACTGGACACGAGCGGAATGAGGGTATTCTGCGGGAATGAGGAAGTCACCTTAAGCCAGCCGGAATATCAGGTGCTGCTGGTTTTATTGCAGAATAAAGGCAGGACCGTTCCCAGGGAAATGCTTTTAGAACAGGTATGGGACAGCAACGGGAATTATGTGAATAACAATACGCTTACGGTTACCATCAAGCGCCTGCGCGGGAAGCTGCACCAGCCCTCCTGCCTTAAGACTATCCGCAGCTTTGGCTACCGTATGGAGGACTCCGTATGATTGGACAGAAGAATATGGGAATACTGCTGGGGGTTATGCTGTCAGCCTGCCTGCTGGCATCGTCCGTTACAGCCGCAGCCATGACAGGGCTGAATAACCGGACACAGTTCCAGCTGCTGGGCAGTGTGTGTCAGGGAATCCTTAAAGAAAATCCAGATTTAGAACAGACCCTGTTTCCTGTTTTAAAAAGAATTAAAAACAAGCAAGCATTGGGTGAGGAAGACAATGTGCTTCTGGCATATGGCTACCGGGAGTCTGACTTTCTGAAACACACATCCGGATACGGCATCCTTCCTGCAACGGCGGGCTTTGGCATTGGGGCGCTGCTGCTTTTTACCGTTTTCTGGTACTGGCGCAGAAAGGAGGCCATGCGCATAAAAGAGCTGACAGAATACCTTGAAAAAGTGGACACAGGAAGCCCGGGCCTTCTCCTGACAACAAAAGAAGACGGTTTCTCACAGCTGCAGGATGGGATATACAAGACCGTTACCATGCTGTATCAGACGAGGGAGGCTGCCGTAACAGCAAAAAAAGGTTTTGCGGAAAACCTGTCCAACATTGCCCACCAGATTAAAACACCTATAACGGCCATTTCCCTGTGCGCACAGATGATGGAAATACATCCATCCCAGGATTACCTGGCACAGGTGCATAAGCAGCTGGGACGGCTGACCCATCTGGAGGAGGCATTGCTTCTCCTGTCACGTCTTGACGCAGGAACCCTTCCCTTGAAAACAGAAGCAGTGGATGTCTATACTGTGGTGAGCCTAGCCGCTGACAATTTACAGGAAATGTTCGATGCCGCCGGACTGTCTGTTGATATCCCTGAAATGGGGGAAATGGAGATAATGGCTGACCTGGACTGGACCATGGAAGCATTGATGAATCTTTTCAAAAACTGTGCGGAATATACGCCGCCAGGGGGAACGGTCCATTGCGCCTGTTCCCAAAACCCGCTTTACACGGAAATCATCCTATGGGATGAAGGTAAAGGATTTGATAAGGAAGATATCCCCCATCTGTTTGAACGGTTTTACAGAGGGAAGAATGCGGCGGACAATGGAACCGGCATCGGCCTCTCCCTTTCCAGGGAAATCATTGAACGCCAGAATGGCACAATCCGGGCCGTCAATCAACCAGGCAGAGGCGGAACCTTTGAAATCCGGTTTTACAGTCACTAAGCAGTCACTTTGGCCTGTTATAATGAAAGCAAAGTTAATATAACAGGGAAAGGAGCAGAAAGCTTGGAAATTTTAAAATGTGAGGATTTAAGTAAGGTATACGGTGCCAGGGATAACAAGGTCATTGCCCTGGATAAGATTAATCTTTCGGTCAAAAAGGGGGAATTTACTGCCATTGTGGGAGCGTCAGGTTCAGGAAAATCCACACTGCTGCATGTGATTGGAAGTGTGGACAAGCCCACTGAGGGGAGGGTCCTCATAGAGGGCAGGGATATTGCTGCCCTGAATCCCACCCAGTCAGCCATCTTCCGGCGCAGGAAGGTGGGACTGGTCTACCAGTTCTATAATCTGATTCCGACCCTGACGGTCCGGCAGAATATCCTGATACCGCTTCTGCTGGATAAAAAGAAGCCAAACCAGGAATATTTTTACCATATTGTAAAATCTTTGGGCATTTCTGATAAACTGGAAGCCCTGCCGGGCCAGTTATCAGGAGGGCAGCAGCAGAGGACCGCCATTGCCCGGTCCCTGATTTACCGTCCGGCCCTGCTTCTGGCCGATGAGCCAACAGGCAACCTGGACCGGAAGAATTCCAGGGAAATCATTGATATGCTGAAATTATCCAACCAAAGCTTAAACCAGACCATTCTGCTCATAACCCATGATGAGGCCATTGCTCTGGAAGCCAGCCGTGTCATAACCATAGAGGACGGACGTATCATAAGCGACCGGAAGCGGGGGTAAGGATATGTGGAGGGATTATTCAATCAGTTATATTAAGAAAAACCGGGCTTCCAGCATATCCATCATTGTGGCAGCCTTTATATCGGCCTTATTCCTTTCTTTTCTGTGCAGTCTGTTTTATGGTTTCTGGGTGTATGAGGTAGAAGGGATTGTTTTGGAGGAAGGAGACTGGCAGGGGCGTATTACGGGTATCATGGATGCGGACGATTTGACGATGATACAGAGCTTTGGTAATGTGAAAAAAGCCGTGGTCAATAAGGACTTGTCCAATGGACAGGAAACCGTTATTGATATTTATTTTGAGGACGCCAGAAGCATTTTCCAGGACATGCCCCTGATTGCAGACAGGCTGGAGGTTGAGGAGGATGCGTTATCCTACAATCTGCTGCTTTTATCCAGATACCTGATTCATGACCCAAAGGATGAATCACCGCCGCTTCTTATGACATTTTACCTGGTCATCCTGTTGATTGTTTCCTTTTCCCTGATTCTGATCATCCGCAATTCATTTGCAATGTCCATGAATGCGCGGATACACCAGCTTGGTATATTTTCCAGTGTGGGGGCCTCGCCAGGACAGATACGGACCTGCCTGATACAGGAGGCGGTGGTGCTCAGCCTGGCCCCCATTCTTTTTGGCAGCATTTTGGGAATCGCCCTCAGCTTTGGCGTGACCCAGGCAATTGAACTGATAGCGGCAGATATTCCAGGCAGGCATGAAGCTGGTTTCAGGTACCATCCCATGGTTTTCGGGGTCACAATCCTGTCCTCCTTTCTTACCGTACTGTGTTCTGCATGGCTTCCGGCAGGAAAACTGAGCAGAATGACACCATTGGAAGCCATCCGCAATACTGGTGAGTGGAAACTAAAAAAGGAAAAACATTCCCATATCCTGCAGTTCCTGTTTGGGATTGAAGGCGAACTGGCCGGGAATTCAATAAAGGCCAGGAGGAAGGTAATGTATACCTCTACGCTGTCCCTGACCCTTTCATTGCTGGGTTTTACGCTGACCTTGTGCTTTTTTACCCTTTCAGGCATCAGCACAGGATATACTTATTTTGAAAAGTATCAGTCAGTGTGGGATGTCATGGCCACTGTGGAAGATACGGACATAGAAGATTTCAGGATGACGCAGGAATGGAAGGAGCTGCAGGGGCTGGACCGTGTAAGGAACCTGGCCGTGTACCAGAGGCTGGAGGTTGCGGCCCGCATCCCTGAAACAGGGCAAAGCCGGGAACTGGCCGCCCTTGGGGGAATCGGCATGGTTGCGGGTCCTTTGGCTGTGAAAGCGGATGATGCATGGCTGGTGCAGGCGCCTGTAGTTGTGCTGGATGATGACAGCTTCATGGAATACTGCAGGCGGATTGGAGCATCACCACGGCTTGACGGAGCCATTGTCCTGAACCGTATATGGGACAGCCTGAACAGCAATTTCCGATATCCCAGATATATTCCTTATGTGGATGAACGCCTTGGGACGGTTGTTCTGCAGGAAGCCGGGGAGACAGGGTATGGAACAGGAAGGACACGGGAAGGAAACGGGAAAAATACAACCGTGGAAATCCCGGTCATTGCCTATACGCAGGAAGTTCCTGTTTTAAGGGAGGAGTATGACGGTCATGCATTTGTGCAGTTTGTCCCATTGTCTTTATGGGGGGAGATATCCGGGAAAATAGGGGAAGTGAGGCAGGATACCAGTATACGGATACTGGCTGCAAAGGGGGCATCCCTGGCTGATATGGATGCGCTGGAGGGCGATGTATTGGAACTGCTTGGCAATAAGTATGGGATTGGGATTGAAAACCGTATCCAGGAGAAAATCACCAATGATTATATGATTTTCGGATATCAGCTGATTCTTGGCGGCCTTTGTTCCATCCTTGCGTTGATTGGAATCGCCAATGTGTTTTCCAATACCTTGGGCTTCCTGCGCCAGAGAAGACGGGAATTCGCCCGGTATATGTCCATAGGCATGACGCCGTCAGGAATACGCAGGCTGTTCTGCATCGAAGCATTGGTGATTGCAGGACGCCCGGTCCTCATTACCCTGCCGATTGCCGTGGCAGTGATGGGATACATGATAAAGGCCAGCTATTTAGACCCAATGGAATTCATGGCTGAAGCACCAATCATACCAATCCTTGTTTTCTGTCTGTCCATCTTTGGTTTTGTTGCACTGGCCTATTATCTTGGTGGGAGAAAGGTGCTGCGGTGCAATCTGTCCGATGCCCTGCGGGATGATACGCTGGAGTGATTTCCGGTTTCATGTTTTGGGATTTTATGGTATAGTGACAGGGGGCAGTGGACCTGTCCTCCTTTACCCATATGCCCATGAATAACAGAGAAATACAGAGAAATGACAGAGAGGTAATGACTGGCAATGATAAACAGAGAAGATATGCTGGAACTGACAAGACGGATGACGCTTTCACGGACCTCCTTTACAAGGATAGCAGGATGCTATGTGGACAGGGATGGTGATTTTGACGGGAGCTTCAATACGAATTTCCTAAAGCTGTCGGCAGCAGAGCGGACAAAGAAACTGAAGCTTGCAAAGGAAATCCCTTTTTCACCAACGAATGTAAACCTGAAGAAATATGAATTTACCCAGCGCATGCGCAAACCAGGCAGCATGTGGCAGCTGCTGATGGCAATGAACGAATGCGGTCTGAAAAACGATGCCTTGATGGACACTTTCTATGATGTTGTTATGGAAAAATACCGTACATCTTCAGATTATACCATCCTTGTTTTCCATGACCGGTATGATATCCCGGCAAAAGCTTCTGATAATGAAAGACTCTGGGAATCAGAAGAAGTGTTTGAATACATGATTTGCGCCATCTGCCCATTGACAGGGGAGTATGAGCCGGGGAAGCCGGAGTGCGGATTTCTATTCCCGGCCTTTACGGACAGGAGCGGGGATTTGAACCACATTGCGGTATTCCAGGCAGATACCGGACGGCCGCATGATGAAATATTAGAGGTGCTGGGGTTGATGGGTTGATGTCCGAGGTTATCGGGAAGATGGTTGGAGGGCAGAGGAGAAGAGGGATGCTGGCAAATAAGGATAAGAAAGCAAATAAGAAAAAGACAAAAGATAAATATCTGTGTGCATTTTTCCTGGTTTATATGGTTGCATTGTTCCGCATTACTGTTTTCCGTTCAAACTTCAGCCTGTTTCATGTCATGGAGAACGGAACAATCAACCTGTCCTTGTTTCAGGACTATATTCCTTTCATCAGGCAGGGAAGATGGTTTCTGTTCCTGTACCTGTTTGTGGGCAATATTATCTGGTTTGTTCCATTTGGAAGCATGATTCTGTTATCCGGTAAGGTGAAGGGTATCTGGGGTGCGGCATTATGCGGGTTATTACTATCCTTTATCATTGAAACACTGCAGTATATATTTGGGACGGGCGTGTCAGAACTGGATGATTTGGTATTAAATACAATGGGGGCTGGATTAGGGGCGGCAGTGGTACGGCTGTATCGGCATTACCAATGCCGTCTGGGACGGAAACGGGAAGTACCGCAAGCGTCAGCGGAGCAGAATGGGGGTTAGGATGAAATACTTTGGTAATGGATTAAGTGAACTGCACAAAGAATTGAATACAATTATCCGCAAAGCGGATAAATTGGAGGAGGCAAAGACACTGTTTTTTGAACTGCATTCCAAGCTGCATGTATCATCAATGACAGGGGCAGAACAGAATGAAACCGATAGTCTGCTTGGTGACCTTATGCCCAGCGAATACCGTATCATGCCAACCTCGAAAGATGAAACAATTGCATGGGTATTATGGCATATTGCAAGAATTGAAGATCTGACCATGGGAATTCTTGTTGACAGGGGAGGGCAGGTGTTTGACAGCAGCTGGAAAAGACAGATGAACGTCCACATTTCAGACACAGGTAATGCTTTGTCAGATGATGAAATCATGGAATTGAGTGCCGGGCTGGACATGAAAGAACTCATTGCATACCGGAATGCGGTTGGACAAAGGACACAGGATATTGTAAAGTCGCTTTCTGCAGACGATATGAAGCGCAGGGTTTCTGCCCAAGGACTTGAGGCTGTTAAACAGTCCGGCGGTGTGACGGACCAGGAAGAGTCATTGTGGCTTCTTGACTTTTGGGAAAAAAAGGACGTAGCAGGTCTGCTGCTAATGCCCCCGACACGCCATGTTATCCTGCACTTAAATGACTGCGGCAAGTGGAAACAGCATATCCGCGACAATAAGAAGTGCTTTCGCCGTGCGTAGCGCCAGATTTCATAAATGATATGGTAAAAACCATGTGTATCGGAAAATTGTTTAAGGTGCTTGGGCATAAATAGGGTATGTCTTTAACTATTCGCGAAACAACACTTTAACGAATAGTTAGTGGAAAATCTATGTATCTATCAGATAATCTATCATTGAATCCATTAAATTAAAATTGAATATTGGAGGTGGTCTTCCCGTGGAATCAAGGCGTTTCATGGTTGTTATTTCTGCGCTTTTTTTATCCGTAGTATCTGCCTTTCCTTCCTTTGCTATGGTTGCGACTCCTTCAGATGCTATGAGGGTTCCAGTTGCTACGTCCAGTAATGCATTACTGTCCCAGGACTACATGGAATCAGATGATTTTGATACGTTGGAAGCCCCTGTCCTTATGTCCTCTGGTGATGATTCCGTTGTTAATACGGTCAATCTTACCTCTGTCCAGATGTGTCTTTCGTATTATGATATGGCTGGGGTCATCCGTTATAAGGAGGTGTGGTTGGATAAGAATGGTTATGCTTCCATGTCGCTTCCATCTGATTATGCATCCCCTATATGGTTTGGTTTTGTCCTGCATAAAGGTGCATTACCTCCGGCTGGTAAATATAAGATGTCCGTACATTTTGGTAGCAATACTAATATTGTATATCAGTCCAGTTCCATCTGGTTCGGTGTCAGGCGTAATAATGTAAGCCAGCAGGAATCCAATTATTATGTTGATGGTTATTACTCCTCTGGTGATTTCAGGCTTTCTACTGATTTATCCATTGGTGCTTCAACGAGTCAGCTTAATATATCTAATTTTTTGGCTTATGACTCTCCTGCGCCGCCATATGGTGGCTATGTCAGCATTAATTTTACCCGTCTTTCCGGTGATGCGCCTGTACAGGGTGGTTCCCCTGATTCCGGCAATGTTGACCAGGACATTAACCAGAGTATTTCTAATAATACGGCTCAGCAGGTTGAACAAGGGGATACCATCATTGAATTGATTAAGAATACGATACAGACCATATCATCCCAGCTTACGGCTTTCTGGAATCAGTTGGCTGGGGAATTTACCAACCTTTACAATAAGATGACCCAGCAGCATTCTGAACAGCTACAGGCTGACCGGGATAATACGGATGATATGATAGCCGCTGGGCAGTCCAATACCACGGATATCATTAACAATAACAATGTGAACACGGATAAGGTCACGGGCGGTTATGATAACTCCGGTATGCTTTCCGAAAATGACCGCCTGAACAGTTCCCTTGATGGATATCAGGAACAGGAGGATGAGGTTTTCAATCAGGCAAAGGATAAGGTTGATTCTTTTGAATATGGTAACCATTTCGATAGGTTCACGGCCCCTCTTGCGGATATCTCCTTCTTCCTTACGGGTATCTATGATGGTCTGGGTTCCCTGAATGTCCCTATTGCGTTTGCCCTTACGCTGTCCATATCCCTGCTGGCGGTTGGGTATTATCGGTTCAAGTCTGGCAGTTAGGAGGTGTCTGCATGTTTAAGTTCTTTGAGGGGATTTTAGCTTTCCTGACAACTGCCATCAATTTCATCATCAATCTGTTTGAGATGGCTGTCCAGGTGGTTGTCAACGTGGGCCGTGGGATTGCCTGGCTTTTTGCCTGTCTCTCCTATCTCCCATCCTGGCTCGTTGCGTTCCTGGCGGTTCCTGTTGCCCTTGCGGTCATATTCCAGATTATAAATAAGGGGTCCTGATTATGCGTGATGTGATTACATTCTGTGTGGATATACTGGTACATATTGTTGGCTGTCTGTTTTCTTTGGATATAGGAGGTTATAGCTTTGGTGATTTTCTTACGGCGTGTCTGGTCGTGTCGGTATTCATCTCTTCCCTTGTTGTATCCTTCAAGGGTGCGGGCGGTTCCCCTGGTTCCGCTGTCCGGCCTCCCAGGCCGTATAAGCAGACTAAGGGCCGTCCTTCTGGTAAGTCTGGTTAGTACGTTCCTGCTTCTGTTTACGGTTCCTGTCTATGCTTCGGTTGCCACTTCTTCTGATGCGGAAAGGGATTATGGTTCTGGTATGCCTATATCCGGCTCCGTAAGTGATGAGGAATGGGAGGATTTCCAGGAAAGGATGGAAGATATCAATGGAAATTTTGATGACACTGGCTTGTCGGCCTTCGTTCTTGATGATGTTTTTCTGGATTATATGTATTATCATTTCCGTGACCTTGTTGTTGCTGATATCGCATCTGCATCAGAAGCTAAGAAGGCGGATGTGGACGAGGTACAGGATGTGGATGGCGTGCTGGAATCTGTTATACCGTATGAGGATATATCCACATATTCGTTACTATCTTCCGTTCCTCAGGATGCTTATGTTAACTGTGTCCGTTATGATTGCGTGGTTGATGGTAAGGCGTGTACTCTCCTGTTCCCAACTACTAGCCGCGGCTCTCTTTCCATAGATGGCAATGGGTATCTATGGAACATGTCCACGTCCAATGTCCAGGGCCGTCTGTTCTATGATGGTTTCTCGCCTATGGATGATACGGGTACCATTGTTTATCTTACCCCCTGTCTTGGGAATAACTTTAGTACCTTGAATAACTATGGTAGTCCTAACTATATCCGCCGTTATTACTGGTCTGGTAGCCGTCTTACGTATGATGAGAAGTATGTTTCGATTCATGTTGAGGATGCCCCGTTCAGTTTCTATACGGATGATATGGTGCAGTATTCACTTTTATTGATTGGAGGTGCCATCCTGTTATGTTTATTGAAAAAGTCGCTTCGTTGATTGGCCTTGTCCCTGTCCAGTTTGAACCGCTTGTCTATGTGATGGGTTTCATCCTGTTCCTCTGGCTGATTGATGGTTTCTTATGGCTGGCAAGGTATCTTGTATGCGGGGGTAGGTGATATGTGTGTTCTCGGAAGTCAATGTGGTTGTTGATTGGATATTCGCACAGTTATCGGTGTTTGTCCGTTTCCTTTGGAATGACTGCGCCTGGGTTGGGGTACTGGTCATATCACTTCCCTTAATCCGGCGGGTTATTAATATATTCAAACAAATTTTATCATGATAGGAGGTTGTTTTCTATGTCGAAAGTTCGTTGTTTCTTACGGAAATACCGGGCTGTCCCCGTGACTGCTGTTTCGGTTGTTTCTATGTCCTTCCCTGCGTTTGCATCGGATGCTGATGCGCCTGGGATGACGTCCCTTCTCGGTTCCTTTACGGATGTGGCGGCCTGGATGTGGGGCGAGATTGGTAAGTTGCTTACCTGGATTCTTGGTCAGCCCATCCTGCTCCTTGCAATGTCCCTGTTCTTCGTGGGTGCCATTGTATCATTCTTCATCCGTGTGTTCCATTCTGTCTAGGAGGTGATTTTTTATGTCGGAACTTTTAAGTGCTTTTACCCAGGTTGCGGCCTGGATGTGGTCTGAGATTGGTTTATTACTTGGCTGGATCCTGAACCAGCCCATCCTGCTCCTTGCAATGTCCCTGTTCTTCGTGGGTGCCATTGTATCGTTCTTCATCCGTGTGTTCCATTCGGTTTGATGTGTCATGTTCCGGGGGTCTTACGGCCCCTGGATGAACTTTGGAGGTATTGCCATGATTGATTTCCTGACGGCTTTTTCTGAAATATTCCTATACCCGGTATCCCTTATGATGGATTATGAGAATCCCTTATATTATGGCATGATAGCTATATTGGTCACTGCTGGCATCGTGTCTGTGGTTAGGAGGTTGTTATCTTGTATGTTTTAGGTGCCATCATTGTCCTTGCGTTCTGTGTGTTCATGTTCCTTGCTGTCCATGCGTACCGTTACCGCAATCCGTATAAGCTTTACATGTGCTTTGGTAAGAAGGGTTCCGGCAAGACCACGCTAATGACGAAGCTTGCCCTCCAATATCAGAAAAAGGGCTGGAATGTGTATTGTGACAGGGAACTTCCTGGTTGTATCCAATTCAGGACGGAGGACTTTGGTTTATATCAGTTCCCTCCTGATTCCCTGATTCTGGTTGACGAGGTGGGGCTAGTCTGGGATAACAGGAATTATAAGAATTTCCCTGAACATGTGAAGGTGTATTTTAAATATCAGCGTCAGTATCGGCATGTGGTATACCTGTTCAGCCAGTCCTTTGATATCGATAAGAAGATACGTGACCTGACCGACCATTTATATATCGTCCAGAACTGTTTCAACTGTTTCTCGATTGCCAGGCGTGTCACTAAATCCCTTACGGTTGTACATGCGGATAAATCGGCCCAGGGTGAAAGCAAGATAGTGGATGATTATAACATTGATTCCCTTCTCCTCGCTCCTTTTGGTTCCGTCCGTGTTACCTATATCCCTAAGTATGCAAGGTATTTTAAGAGTTTCAATCCTCCGGAACTTCCTTTATTTGAGGGTGTTCCCCTCCCTGCTCTGCCTGGACGTAGCAGGCGCCAGACGCTGGTCGGCGCAGCGAAGGAAAGGCAGGATATACTTCGTTTCTGGAAACGTCATTGAATCATGTATGTAGGTTTCCTTGTTAGTCTGAATCATCTTTCATGCTCCTGTACATGGCCCTTATGATGATTAACAATATGAGGATTATGCACACGTGGGCTGTGTATTCCCACGTCAGTATCGTGTAGATAATCCGCAAAAAAATCGTCAAAAATATACCCCCCCCCCCTGCAACTGTATGGAATTGCTGGGGAGGATGTTTTTTACATGGTTATATTACCTTTTATGTCTCCTACTATCACTTTTCCTTTGTTGTCCCCTACTATGACACCGTTGCTGTTTTGGGTGTGGATACTCTTCTCTCCTGTCCTTTCCATATCCCTTGCTATCAGGTCATTTACATAAGCGTTCAGGGACTTATATCCTTTTGCTTTCCAGTGCGCTTCTATTACTGTTTTCTGGCCTTTGGGTACATTAAATATACATCTGTCATAATTTTCTTTTGCGTATTGATTATCATACTTTTGTTTGTTAAAATCTCCCATTTTTGTATCCTCTTGCACACTTTGTCACAAGTGTACAAAAAACCAATACACACTTTGTCACAAGTGTCTATATACACTATGTCACAAGTGTGCTATACTATAGTTACAAGATAGATATGGATTTTCACTAGACGGTCTGGTCTGATAATCCAACCTAAGTATAACAAATGAATCAAGGTTTTGAAAGGGGAAAATGATATGACAAAGAAGGAAAAACAGGTTTTTCAGGAATATAGGGATTCGGCTAATAGTGAATTGGCAAGGGCGTATAAATCTGGTGATTCTACTGCTATAGATAGGGCGCTTGATTGGTCTGTTCGTCTTACATGCCTTTTTGATGATTTAATTGACATAAATGAGCAAGGGGCCTAGCCCCTTCCCCTTTAAAGCTACTGCCCTTTTGGGTAACGGTCACAAGTCCGTGTAAAGGCTGAGTGGAGGTTTTAGGCAAGGTTTTGGATAAATGTAGCGATTGCTCCAATTAAGTAAATCATTGCATTGACTGCCATATTGATGCCTAAGAAAATATATTTTATTAAATCCATGTTCTCACCTCCTTGGTTTAATGTGGTATGTCATCTTCTGGTTTCTCTTGAACGATGTGTGCTCCATGTTCTTATCTTCATTGATGGTGTGATATGGCCTATATGGTGGGTGGGGTTTCTTTTTGGTGGTACATCTAGTATACCCCCTCCCATATCTGTAATCAATTACATATCTGTGACGATTGATTACATTTTATTTAAGCGGTTTGTTTGTCAGTAGCTATTGAGAAATTGACGGTTGGATTTAGGCAGAAATACTGCCCTCCCAGGTTGATGCAAATGCCCTGGGCGGTACGTTGATAATAGAATATTGAAAGGAAGGTTTATTATGAAAGTTAAAGTATTAGGTATTCAGTCTGTTGACTATGTTAGTCGTAAAACTGGTAATCCGGTAAAGGGGGTAACGCTTCATTCCTCTTTCAAGGATGCCCAGGTGGAAGGGGAATCTGTTTCTTCTATCTTTGTTAGTGACAACCTGAACATTAAGGCTGTTGCTGAGATTCGTCCGGGTATGTTGGTTGACGTTGAATACAATAACCGTGGTTATGTGTGTGACTTGGCAATCTGTAAATAACAGTGTTCCGTACTCTCTTTTTTTATGGCCGGGTATTTCTCTGTGTCTTATCCGGCCATTCCTTAGTGGGGTAATCCCACATTCCCTTGTCTGCTCTCAGTGCCAGGCCATCTAGTGGTTTTGATTCGTCATTACGTGGAATACCTACGTTCTGCCATTTCCCTGCTAGGGATGGCTTGTAAAACCCCCGTAGGGTAATACGGGGGTACTAAATACAGTGGAGGTCGGGATGGAAGGAAACTTAATAACCCTGGATAATGGGTTGATTGTATCCGTTGACTGGTTGTCCTTTACGGTCATGTCAACGGCTGATGTTGTGGACGTGCTGGATATGTTCGGCTACGTGATGGAGGATTTCACACGGATGCCGAGGGGCGCGCGTGGCTATAAGACCATGTTCCGGCTCAATGGCTACTCGCTCAGCGTGCTGTGCGATGGCAACCCGGACATGGGTATACATATTGATGTGGCTGGCTCCGCCATCGGCGAACTGGTCCGTAGCTTTTCGGAAACTTTGAAAGTGGATACCCCCTTCGGTGAGGGGTATGATATAGATTTTGACAGTACCTTCATGGTGGCTCTCCTGGAACGCATACGGGATAATGGTCATGTTACCAGGATTGATGTGGCGATTGATGATATCGGCTGTAATTATTTTACCACGGATGATGTGTGCGGCCTGTATGGGAATACCCAGATTGTCTCAAAATTCCGCAACATGCGTAATGTCGTGGAATCCGAAGTCTCAGGTAAGAAAACAGGCCATACGGTATACTTCGGTAGCCGTACAAGTGACATATTTTTGAGGGTATACGATAAGCAGTTGGAACGCAATCGTAAGCTGTCCGCATCCGGTACCCATATTGATAATCCTTGGGTACGCTGGGAACTGGAACTTAAGAATGACCGGGCGGTCAGTGTATCCAGGATGCTTACATCCGGTATCCCCCTGGGTGCTGTAGCGGTTGGTGTCCTTGGACATTATATGCGCATGATTGAACTTGACGATATCAACCGTTCAAGGTGTTCTACGCATTCCGTTTGGGCTGATTTCATGGATGGGATATCGTCACTCAAGATAACTGTCCCAAAGTATGAAAAGACTATGGACGAGAAAAAGACCTGGATAAAAAGACAGGTCATGCCCACTCTCGCCGCTGTCATCCTGGCTGATGGTGGAAGTCTTGAATTTGTAGAGGATAATCTGGAAAATGGTCTGAACCGTATGAATAAATCATTGTACAATATGGCAATGGCTGAATGTATGGGGGGTTGACTGTATGCCGCTTGATATGGTGCTTACTGGTCTGAACTATATAGGCCAGATATCGATTAGAAAACGTCTGCTGGGTGGTGGTATTGATTACCTGGGTGGTGGTCTTGCTCAATCCTGCATTAAGCGTTTTGGTAACAATGATGTTAAGGAATCTTATGTTTTTGATGGTATCCTGATAATATTTGTAGATTGATAACTATTCGCTAAACTGCACTTTCACAACTAATGTCCGTCCCACTCATTCAACATTCGTGGGCCGTCAATTACTCGTGAAAGTGACCACTTTAACGAATAGTTAGTGGAAATCTATGTTATCTATCAGATATCTGTATTGAATCCATTATGAAAAATTTACTAAAGGTTGTGTCTGTATGTCCGTTGAGTCCTCTTCTGACGCTGGTTAGATGTTATTGCGCTACAGGAACTTCTGGATGATTACGAATGGCAACTGATACAATCGGAATCATTGGATACATCCTCAGTTGATAATGCCCAGTATCTATCAGACTGCCCAGAACACGTCTCTGATATTGTACAGAATCTTATGTTTTAGATGGTACCCTATAATACTTGTAATTTGTAGATTGAAAACTATTCGTTAAACCGAACCTTTGCAAACAATGGTCCCACTCATAGTCATTCCTGGGCCGTCAATTATTTGCAATATGGAACTTTAACGAATAGTTAACGTAATAGTTAACGCGAAAAAGGTGTATGGAAACACTTTCTTGTATGTTCATTTCCTGTATTTCTTACTCCTTTATTCAGTTCCGCTCATTTTCGTTCCATTCACTCCATTCCGTTCCGTCCTCTACCGCTTTCGGATAAACGTAATCACCCAGTCATCCTCGCGCAGTTCATAGCGAGTCCTGCAGAAAGGGCAGAACCGCTCTTTGGTGGCATCGAAGCTGGCGCCGCAGTTCCTACAGCTCACCTTTTTGACAGAAAAACCGTAGTCCTGGGGGCGGCTGATATTCCGGCATAACCCCACCTGAAAGCAATCGGACGTCCGCTTTAATCCGCCGCCCTGGCAGTACACGTCTGTCATATACACATTCAGGTCCAGATGGCAGTATTCTCCTTCGATACGGCTGCCGTTCAGGCTGACGGCGCCGTCAAACTGGGCATCCACAATATTATCAAGCCCGCTGCCGTCAAATTCCGGGCCGTCGTACACGGCGAGCCTGCTCCTGTCATCGGTAAAAATGAGAATTTTCAGCAATCCCTGTACCTTACCGAAGAAATATTCAAATGTAAATCCCGGATCAAACTGCTTCATAAAATCCGTCAGCCGTTTCTTGGCCGATATCTGGCCTGCAGCTCTGGGCGCCATCTTAAAAGCTCCGCCGAACACCCGCACCAGAAGGCGGATGGACAGCGCGAAATATCCGAACACCGCGCCGACTCCCACGGTGAAGACCAGGGTTATAAGCAGAAGAAACAGATTTTTCCCATGAATCATGTCCAGGACCAACCCCGGCAGACGGAGCAAAAAGCTGATTGCCCCTCCTGCCGCCATCCATTTACCGACACGGTTCCTGGCTTCCTGCTCTCCCATCCCGTAATCCGGAAGAAAATAATAGTTTGTGACCTTCGGAAACAGGTCTGACATAAAAAAACGGGTGTGGCAGTAAGGACATCCCTCCAGCAGGACACCCACGGCGCTGATTGCTCCGCAGTTGGGGCAGACATAAGATGTCTGGATATCTTCCTGATTGTTGAGCCAGGTTATGACGGTATAGAGCTGTTCATCATCCCCGACGGTCAGACATTTTTTTCCATCCATATAATAATCCGTTTCTCTGTGAAACGCATTCCAGACCAGCTTGTTGGTATAGCGCGTATCGGAAAAAACAGCTGTGGCAGCCGTTCCTTGCCGGACCTGCCGTTTCGTCAGCCGGAACTCCATTTTGGTGTGATGCTTTTGCAGGCGTTTTTCCTGAAGCTCCAGGCCGTAACTGATATCCTGGTTTCCCGTCACAGGCGCGGTCCCGTTTTCTCCCCACTGGCAGAGCTGGGAAGCAAACTCCTCGTAAATCTGCTGATCCGTCTTTTCCATACCCCAATTCCCCTTTAATCTTTCCTGAATAATAGTCAATGTCCTAATTATAGCATAGGATTCATAAAATTAACAGGTTTTCATTAAGGTGTTCCTGCCCGATTCCTTTTGAGCCTACTCATTGGTGTCATACCCCAACTCATCACACATAATCACATAATTGTAATCCCGGCCATTGAGGGAGTCGTATTCCCCACCGAAATAATCGTTACCGATTTCCACCAATGGAATACTGTTCATGCGGTATGTATCTACCTGGTTCAGGAACAGATGCATCCGCTCCCACAACGGTTTCTGCTGCTCCTCATCAACATCAACCGTTCCATAGTTTTCCTCCCCGCACCGATATGTACGCTCTTCCCCTGTGTCTGACAGGGAAAATATCTTATATATATAGCTGCCCCTGCCCTGCCACATTATTGGTGAAAACTGCATCAAGTAGTCCCTGCCATTCTCATGGTACAGATAAAGCCAGTTCCAGCCTGGATGGGGATAGGCGGCCCAGGATTCATACAGACATTCAATTGTATCTGTTTCCTCACGCCTGGTATAAACGTTGATTTCAATCATAGAATTGAAACCGGTATAGCCAATACTGGGGTAGGCGGAAACAGATGGGTGCTCAGTCACTGTATTGCGAATTTCGAACATTGTCTGCCCCAAGTCTTCATCATGTTTTCTCGCCTCCTTTGCTATCTCCGAATCTTCGTCCAGTGGCTTACCATCTCCATCCATGACCTGACTGCTGACCACGATAAGTTCGTCTCGGCCGTCCCCGGTTAGGTCAGCCAGCAATGTACTGTTGATGCCATTCATATGGTATTTAGCCATAAAATCCCGATAGGCCTGGAAATCCTCATCCTGTCCTGCTGACTCCTGAGAATCCCTTGTCCTCCAATCCTCTTCCGCCGCCACTGTCTGTGTATTACCCATCTCCGTACCCGCCAATTTAGATTCATCATAATTGCGTTCTACCGCAGTTCCTGTTGCCGCAGTTTCTGTTACCACAGTTCCTGTCATCTCCCCGGTATCTGCGGCTGCCCCATCTGTCCCTTCCGCGCATGCCGACAACCCCATGACCATAAAAAATGCCGTCAGGTATAAGCAGATTCTTTCTTTCATATCGTTCCTCCCTCATTTCATGTATCTTCGCCACTTCATCTGTAGCTTGTCATGTTATACCCATTATACATACCCTCTGTCAATAGTGTTTTACTATTTTTTTACAATATAATGAATTATACCAACACTGATTTCTCTCACATATCTGCTTTGCGGCAGAATGTTTTGGGTTCTTATTGACTTTATCTCCCAATTTGTTATGATTATAAGAATGGATTATTAGCTATATTTTAATCTGGAGGTACACATGCAAAAGAAAATATTTCCAATCATATTGACCGCGGCCCTTCTTGTTTCAAGCCTGGTCTCACTCTTCTTCATCCATAACCTGCAGGGGAATGCCAAGGTCATAAACTATGCCGGTGTGGTCCGTGGAGCCACACAGCGTCTGATAAAACAGGAATTAAACCATTCGCCCAATGATGCGCTGATTGGGCAGATAGAAGGTATCCTGGAGGAACTGCAGACCGGGCATGGGGAGCATGGACTTACGCGCCTGGATAGTGAGGAGTTCCAGGAGCTGATTGTCAGGATGCGCGATGACTGGGAACAGCTGAAAGAGGAAATTTATCTTGTACGTGCGGGAGGGGATACGGATACCCTTTTCGAGGACAGTGAAGCGTTTTTCGGATTGGCGGACCAGACCGTGGTTACAGCGGAAGTGTTTTCTGAAAAAAGTGTACGTTCTGCAGAAAAGAGCATGTTCATCCTGAACTGTGCCTTTGTGCTGCTCATGATTTTATTATACATATATAGTGCGAATCAGGCAAAACGCCAGAAGGAACTTCAGAAAGCGGAAGAAGAAAACAGGAAAAGGAAGGAACACCTGTCCCGTATGGCAGAAGGCCTTCGGGGACCTATGAATGATATATCGGAACTCATCTATATTTCAGATGTTGAGAACTATGATCTGTTGTTCCTTAATAAGACAGGCATGGAAACCTTCCACGTGGATTCACTGGAGGGGAAGAAATGCTACCGGGTCCTTCAGGGAAAGGATGCGCCCTGTGAATTCTGCACCACCCATCTTCTGAAGGAAGGCGAGAATTATACATGGGAATTTACCAATCCTTTGACCAGACGTCATTACATCCTGAAGGACCGCCTGATTGAATGGGAAAACCGGCCGGCCAGAATGGAAATCGCATTTGATACCACTGAGTCTGAAAAGGAAAAGCAGCAGCTGAAGTTTACATTGGATGCCGAAAAAATGGTAACCAACTGTATCAGCGCTTTATACCAGCAGAATGATATCGTGGAAACCACAACACAGGTACTGCGTCTGTTCGGAAGCTTCCTTTCAGCGGACCGTACCTATATCATATACATCAGGGATGGCCTGATGTACAATGATTATGAGTGGTGTGCGGATGGGATATCACCTCAGAAAGATTATCTGCAGGAGCTGCCGCTTTCACTGATTGAGAGGTGGATTACCTATTTCAACCGGAAGGAATGTATCATCATAAAGGATTTGGAGCAGATTAAGGAGTCAGAACCAGATGAATATGAGGTACTGCACGGTCAGTCCATATCCAGTCTTGTGGCAGCCCCTTTGGAGGAGGATGGAAAACTGCTTGGATATCTCGGTGTTGACAATCCTCCTCCGGACCGGATCATGAATATCGCCCCGCTGCTTCAGACACTGTGTTATTTCCTCCTTCTGGCCCGCCGCCATGCGGAGAGCCAGAGGCAGCTGTCACATATGAGTTATTTTGATACGCTTACCTCCTTTTACAACAGGAACCGTTACATAGAAGACACAAATGCCCTGGCCCATACAGGCAAACCGGTTGGCATTGCTTATCTGGATGTGAATGGGCTAAAGGATATCAATGACCAGTACGGACATGAATATGGTGATAAGGTTCTTGTGGAATGTGCCAGGCGTATGAAGTCAGTATTCATGGGAGCTGATTTTTACCGGATAGGCGGCGATGAGTTTGTCATTATCTGCCCCTGTATGAAAAAGGATGTTTTTTTCAGCAAGCTTCGGGAATTGAAGGCCCAATTCCAGAATGACCCTCATTATCAGGCGGCCATCGGTTCCCAATGGACGGAAAAGGTTGAGAATCTAAGCCAGATCATTGCCAATGCGGATGCTGAAATGTATGAAGATAAAAAGGAATTTTACCGCACACATCCTTTTTCCCACCGGTACCGCCATCACAGTGATGAAATCCTGCACCTGGCAGACCCGTCCGTGCTCCAGAAGGAAATTGACCAGAACCATTTCGTGGTTTATCTGCAGCCTAAGATTTCCTCCTCTGACCGTTCGCCGGTAGGCGCCGAGGCCCTTATCCGCTACCGTTCCAACTCGGATACGCTGGTACTTCCGGGAAATTTCCTTCCGCTCCTGGAGGAGGCGGAGTCCATCAGTCTCATTGACTTTTATGTGTTCCGGTTTGTCTGTGCAAAGCTGAAGGGATGGATTGATGAGGGCAGGCAGGCGTTTCCTGTTTCCGTGAACTTTTCCACTGCGTCCCTGATGCAGCCCTCCTTTGTTGAGCAGCTTACTGCTATCTGCAGTTCCTACCATATCTCTCCCGGATATATGCAGATTGAAGTTACGGAAAGGGTACATGACATGGAAGATTTGGATATTAAGCATCTGATTTCAAAGCTGCGCCAGGCGGGATTTACGGTTGCCATTGATGATTTCGGTACCGAGTACGCGAATCTGGCCCTTCTGTCAGAGGTGGAATTTGATGTCCTGAAACTGGATAAGAGCATGATTGATAATATCTCCGTCAATCCTAAGACAAAGGCGATTGTGGAATCCATTTCGGAAATCTGTACCAAACTGGGAATTGACATGGTGGCTGAAGGAATTGAAACAGAGGAACAGTTTTCAACCCTGCGCTCCTGCGGCGTGGGTCTGGCACAGGGATTCCTGTTCAGCAGGCCTATTTCCACGGATGAGTATGAAGAACGGTATCTGAACACAACAACTGACAAGTGAGGCATTGCTTTTAATGAGTAATTTATCATACCATGAACAGATAGACAGGGAAAATATATTAAAGCTGCGGGGATTGGTCAAGGATCTGCCGCCCTTTTGCGGTGATTTTTTCCGCGGCATCGAGCCCAGGACTTCATCCAGGACCCGGATTGCATACGCCTATGACCTTCACGTATTCTTTGATTTCCTGCACCGGGAGAATCCCGTGCTGTCCAAGCTGGAGATAAGGGACATTACCCTGGAACATCTGGACCAGCTGTCGGTCACGGATTTTGAGGAATATATGGAATACCTTAAGTACCGCTTCAATGACAAAAAGCAGGAAGTGATGAATAAAGAACGGGGAATCATGAGAAAGATTTCCTCCCTGAAAAGTTTTTATAATTATTTTTACCGCAATGAGCGCATTAAAAATAACCCTGCTGCCCTCGTGCAGCTTCCCAAACTCCATGAAAAGGAAATCATCCGCCTGGATATTGATGAGGTAGCCCTTCTTTTAGATGAAGTGGAACAGGGGGAAAAATTAACGGATAAGCAGAAAAGCTACCACCAGAAGACAAAGGTCCGTGACCTGGCGCTGCTTACCCTTCTGCTTGGCACGGGAATCCGTGTCTCTGAATGTGTGGGGCTTAATATTGCCGACATAGACTTTAAGAATGGGGGAATCCGCATTTACCGCAAAGGCGGAAAAGAAGTGACTGTATATTTTGGGACCGAGGTGGAGGATGCACTTTTGGACTATCTGGAAGAACGGGACCGCATCATCCCGGAAAAGGGCCATGAAGATGCCCTCTTCCTCTCCCTTCAGCGCAGACGCATGGCGGTGCGCAGTGTGGAGAACCTGGTGAAAAAGTATGCCAGGATTGTCTCACCCCTGAAACCCATTACCCCCCATAAACTCCGGAGTACGTATGGCACCAACCTGTACCGTGAGACCGGGGATATCTACCTGGTGGCGGATGTCCTCGGCCACTCAGATGTGAATACCACAAAGCGCCATTATGCGGCCCTGGAGGATGAACGCAGGCGCAGTGCACGGAATAAGGTGAGGCTGAGGGAGAAGTAGGATCCATCAGCCTATCTGAATAATCATGCCATCCTGGACAGTAATCACCCGGGAGCTGCTTTTTGCTGCTTCCTGGGAATGCGTTACCATGATGATTGTCTGGCCAATGTCCTGATTGATTTTTTGCAGCAGGGCCAAGATTTCACCCCCAGTCCTGCTGTCCAGGTTTCCCGTGGGTTCGTCTGCAAATAAAATTTCCGGATTACCAATCAAAGCGCGGGCAATTGCCACACGTTGCTGCTGGCCGCCGGATAACTCACGGGGCGTATGACTGCGTCGGTCAGACAGGCCGATAACCCTCAAAATCTGTTCCAGCCTGCCTTTACAGCTGCCCATCTTTTTGCCGTCCAATAGCAATGGCAGCATGATGTTTTCCTCGACACTCAGGTTGGGAATGAGATTGTAAAATTGAAAGACGAAACCAATCTTCTGCCGCCTGATGCGGCTCATTTTTTCATCCCCCAAAAAGGAAATGTCAGTGCCGTCCAAGAGGACGCGGCCGCTGGTCGGGGTATCCAGTCCCCCAAGAATATAAAGTAGCGTGCTTTTTCCGGAGCCGGATGGCCCCATGATTGACACAAATTCCCCCTGCATAACCTGTAACGAAACGTCTTTGAGCACTTTTATTGTTGTGGTGCCAAGACGAAAATCCTTTACGATATGTTTTCCTTCCACGGCAATATTGCGGATGCTCTGTTTCATTGAATAGACCTCCTGTCTTCCTGTTCATTCAAATTTGATTTCTTCCACCAGTTTCATGCTGCGGCTCTTAAGGATAGGGACAACGGAACCAATCAGGGTAATGATGATTCCCATGCCGCCAGCGGTCAAAAAAGTGGAGGCGTCCAGTTCCGGCGTCATCGCAATTTTGGGACCCGCTACAAGGAAGATTGTCTGAATTTCCATATAGGAAACAAAAATAGCAATGACCGAACCAATCAGCCCGGCGGAGAAACCTTCAATCAGGGTCAGTTTGACATTTTGGCAATTGGAAAGTCCCACCGACTTATACATGGCAATGCTACGCCGTTTTTGCATGTAGTTGATAAGCAGATTATTGATTACTCCCACGGCTGCCAACAGCAGGATGAAATAAATCATATTGTGCATGGGCTGTAAAAAGGCGCTTACGGTTGACAGCGCGTCCGCATTAAATTCCTCCACTGTCCGGCTCCAATTTGCGGTTTTACCAAATAGGCCTCGAATCTGTACCATTATGGCGTCCGGGTCGGCGGCAGTGTAGGCGAGGAAGTCATAGCTGGATGGGTTAAAATCGGAAACCGCGTTAGTGGAAGAAATCACCGCTTCCACGTCCGTGGCCCTTGATTTGAAACTCCCCACAATCCGGTAATCATTTTGTCCGGCAGCGCCAGTCAGGGTGATGGCATCCCCTACGGAACGTCCGGTACGTTCCAAACATGCCTCGCTGAACAAAATAACCCGTTCATCGGAAAACGCTGAAAGAGCCTGTTCCTCCATGTCCTTTTCCGTATAATGGAGCCCCATCATGGAGCCGTACCAGACCAGGTTGTCGGTTGCCTCCAAGCGGCTCAACATCGTGCCGTCTGCCTTCATTTGGTTTTTGTAAACATAGAGCGGCAGCACTTTTTCAATTCCCTCCATTTCCTTAACCTGCTCCACAAATTCCGGTCCCATCGTTCCATCCGCAAAGCCCTGCAGCTCTGCGTCCCGGAATACGTCGCCCACATAGGTTGTTACAAAGTTACCAACATTCGTAATGGCAATCACGGCGGAAATACTGATAAACAGCAATGTTATATTCTGGGCAGTATTTTTGTTATCCCGCATATTACGGGCGGCAAGCCTGCCCACGTTTCCCAAAACAGCGCAATAGATTACTTCCAGGCCTCTGGAAATCAGGTCCGTCATCAGCGGAACGGTTAGGATTGCGGCGGCAATCAGCCCCAGCAGGGAGATTCCGCCAGCTAGGTAAAGTGCCTTTCCAGATACCAGCTTTGGAAGGATGATTGAGGCTGCAAAAAGTACGGTTCCGGCGCCTATGATAAAACGCTTGGGGATATGGTTTTCTTCCACATGGCCCAACACTACATCCTTAATCGGTAATCTGCTGGCCCGGCGCACAGGAAGCCATGCGGAAAGCAATGAGACAATGACTGCGGCGGCAAAGGAAAACAGGATACTGTATGCCGGGATTATGACAGGAATCTGGATTCCCTGGGAAAGAGATTGGTCCATCCCCTGTAAAAGCAGTTTCAGGGCCAATGCGCCAACGGGAATCCCAATCAGGCCGCCTGTCACACCATACAGCATACTTTCTAATAGAAGAATGCGGGTTACGGCTTTTTGCGTTGCGCCAATGCTTCGGAAGGTGCCGATTACCGGTAAGCGGTCTAAGGTAATAACCTTATAGCTGCCATAAATGATAAAAATACTCATTGTCATGGAAAAGAAGCTGATCAGGAAAAACGGCATGGATTTTTGCCGTGCATCTGCGGAAACCTGCGCCTCGTTGACCACTTCTGAAACCCGGTATTCCCCGTCAGGCAGCATTGCTGCCAATTCATTTTTTAAATCAGCAGTGGAAGTTCCCTCTGCAGGCTCTATTAAAATTTTTGTATAACCTTCAGTACTGCCTAATAATCCGGACAATGTGGCCAATGGCACAAGGGCAGTGGCTCCTCTCGTATGGCGGAGAAAAATTGTATCATAAGCGGCAATTTCCGCAACTTCCAGAGACACCGTTTTCCCTTCTATCTGAAGCGTAATGGCATCGCCCGTTTCAATTTTATATTTTGAGGTAAAACGGTCTGGAAGGATGACCTGATTCCCGATAAAATCCGTGATTCCGCCACCGTTTGCAAGACGGGGAGGATTGATCTTACTTAGCTGGTTTAAGTCGGCAGCAATCAGGTCAACGGTTTCATAATAGCCGTTTTCATGATAGAGGGCCGAGCCTTCCATCACTCCTGCAACCGTCCGGATGCCAGGCAATTCTGGAATGATGCCGATGTCTATCCCCCCATTTACTGCGGTTACAGAAACCGTTGCACTGCCGGCTGCCCCCCGCGCCAATTTCCGCTGTGCACTTTCATATGACGCGCCTATGGAAAATGATACAAACAACAGGGTAGTGGAAAGCAAAATGGATAACAGCATCACAAGGGTCCGCGTTTTTCTTTCTCTAACATTCATAAGAATGTATTTATAAATGACTTTCATGTGAACACCTACTTTCTAATGGACGGCCTTTTTGCACCCTCCCATCATCCTGCCCTCCCCTTCAATCAAAAAGGTTGGCAGCTATCACTAACATCATGATAGTCTGCCAACCTTAATCTGATTTTCAGGCAACCTTAATTAACCTTAATCAGTCAAAAAGACGATTTGGAATTTTGTCCCGGTATCGGGGATGCTGGCAACGGATATCATGCCGCCGTGCAGCCCGATAATATCCCTGGCGATTGCCAATCCCAAACCGCTCCCCTCTGGTTTTTGTCCGGTATTGGTTCCACGGTAATATCGGTCAAAAAGGTGCCCGGTCATCTCCTCTCCCATTCCCTTTCCATTATCAGATACATCAATTTTTAATTCAGTATCAGAGGCTGATACACATAAGGCGATTTCAGTAGTTTCATCGCCATGCACAAAGGCATTGATGATTAAATTGCGAAAGGCTCTTGTAAAAAGTTTCTGGTCAAATGAAAAGATTATGGAATCTGCCGTGCCTTCAAAATGTATGGTGCGGTTTTCATATTTCGGGGTATTCAGAATGTCAATCGCCAGTTCTTTCAGAAAACGGACAATATCCTGCTTTTCCCTGTTTAGGGGGAGCATTCCATTTTCCAACTGATAGGTCAGCTTTAAATCATCAATCAGCGTTTCTATGTAAGAAACGTTTTTTAGTATGATTCCAGCATATCGTCTGCACTGTTCTTCACTTTGGCCGCCAGTGTCCCCGAGTATTTCCGCATAACCCTTAATGGGGGAAAGCGGCGTTTTCAAATCATGGGTAATGTTGGAAATCCATTCCTCGCGCATTTTTTCTGTTTGGACCTGCAATCGGTCACTGGCCCTGATTTCCTCGTTTAATGTGTTCAGGCTATGATACAAATCACGGAACACGCCTGAATCTTTAACAGGGAGATAGCAGCGCCCTGAAATTTCCTGGACGGCAGTGGTCAGCCGTTTCATCGCCCTTGTTGTAAAAAACCCATAGAGAACGCCTGAAATCAGAACAAGCAGGAAAAGAGCTGATAAAATCGGTAAGATTATCATCCTGCCGCCTGTAAACCGCTCTCCGTTCAGATACATCGTAACCTTTGAGATATTCACAGGAAAATATAAAATATAAGTGTACCCGCTTTCAGCATTGGAAACCGTACCCATACAAGCAGTTAATCCACTGTCTTTTATCCGGCCGGTCTGACAGAGCTGTAACAAATCCATACTGGAATAGGCCGTATCTGCCTGTTCCGGTTTCTGATAGCTGAATACTTCACGGCCAGAAGCATCTAAAAGCTGAAGGCCGATTCCATTGTCCTGCAGGGCAGTAATCCCGGATTGCTTAATCCGGGGGACCATATTAATAAAAATAATCTGCTCCTTAAATTCGTCTGTAAATAGCTGGGGCCAGTCGCTTCTTGTCATCCGGCCATCTGCCTTTTGAATGGTATCGTTAAAAAGAAAAGGCTTCCCGCTAACAGGAAAGTGCCAAGCAGCGATAAAAAGAAAATCATGTATATGTGGAATACTGTACGATAGCCAGACCGTTTCATTTAATCAATCCTTTTTTTGAGCTTATAACCCAACCCCTTCACGGTGATAAGCTGCTGCGGCTGAGAAGGGAGATCCTCAATTTTTTCCCGTAAATGCCGTATATGCACCATAATCGTGTTGTCACAAATAGAACTGTATTCTCCCCACACCTGCTCGTAGAGCCGTTCCTTGCTGATGATTTTATCTGCATTTTCCATGAGGTAGGTAAGCAGGAGATATTCACGGCCTGTTAAGCCAATCTCCTGCCCACCTTTATAGGCCCTGCAGCTTTCTTTATCAATCCTAAGGGGACCGACAGTTAAACTGGTTCCTTCCTGCAATGGGGAAGCAGTCTGATACTGCTGGCGGCGAAGCTGGGCCTTAATGCGGAATACCACTTCGCGCGGACTGAACGGCTTCGTAACGTAATCATCACCACCCCAGGAAAGGCCGAGGATTTTATCGACATCGTCATTTTTTGAGGATAGGAACAAAATGGAGCAATAAGAAAATTGCCGGATCTGTCTGCAGACTTCCAATCCGTCAATATCAGGAAGCATAATATCCAGCACAATTACATCGGGCTGGAAGTCCCGGCAGATTTTCAACGCGTCCGTCCCGTTATAGGCTTTCTGGATAACACGAAAACCTTCTTTTCTCAGCACTTCTTCTACTAAATCAACAATGTCCTTTTCATCGTCAACCAGCAAAATTTTATTTTCCATTGTTCACCATCCGCCCTCTTTCTTCTGCTGCCCACAGCCTCTTCTGCCTGCGTCCCTTGATATCATGTATTCCATACAGCCACTTCCATGGATACATTATAATTCTGCTGTATGGATAATACAAGTAAAGATAATGGATATTCATTTTTCCATCCAGTCTATTTATAAGTATAAAATAAATTCACTCCCCTGTCCCGCCTGGCTGTTTACCCGGATGCGCCCTCCGTGTTTCTCCACGATATCTTTCACAAGGGCCAGACCCAGTCCCGCCCCTCCCACAGACCGTGACCGTGACTGGTCAACCCGGTAGAATGGTTCAAAGATACGCTCACACTCTTCTTCGGGGATTCCTATGCCTGTATCTGATATCTTTATGATTATGTTCTCCTCCTGTCTGCTGGCTGAAATGGATATGGAGCCATTTTCACGGTTGTATTTTGCTGCATTTTCAATCAGGTTACTCATTGCCCTGTAAAGCATGACGCGGTTTCCAATCAGTTTTATTCCCGACAGGCCGCTGAGGGACACACTCAGGTGCTTTGCATCCAGCTGAGGGGACAGCTCCTCCAGGATTTCCGCAAACATTTCTTCCGGCAGCACTTCCTCACACATTTCACTCTTCTTTTCTGCTGTCAGCTGGAACAGGCTGTCCACCAGACGGATCATCCGTTCGGTGTTGGTCCTGACAATGGACAGCACTCTTTTAATCTGGTCTGCCGAAGCCTTTTCCTCCATGTCCAGTACATCCAGGTTCACCAGTATGGTTGCAAGCGGGGTCTTGAGTTCATGGGCGGCGCTGGCTGAAAAACGCTGCTGGCGTCCAAAGGAAGCGCTGACTTTGTCCATCATATGATTAAAGGAGCTGGCTAGCTGTCCAATCTCATCCTGCCTGTCCTGATGCTCAACCCTGCGGGACAGGTTATTGCCTCCTATCTCTTCAATGGTGCCGGTCAGTTCCCCCAGCGGCTTCAGCGCCTTCCCCGCCATGAGCCAGGTTGCTCCGGTTCCCAGGAAAAGCATGAGGATCAGCCCTGCAACTCCCCATATATTAAACTGGTTGCCGGCCTGTTTTATGGTAAATGTAATTTCACCTGCATCTGATTTATCCAGCTCCGTCCTGGATAATACAATATCGTACTCAGCTGACTGGGCAACAAAGCGCTGCTGCAGGTTGCGGACAAAAATACGGTCAGCGCCAACCAGGAACATCCCGGTCAGCATGACCGCAACACATGCCATCACCATTGCTGACAGAAGAGTCAGGCGTGCACGAAGTGATATTTTTTTTAGCATTTCTTCTCCTCCCCGCCAATGAGATAACCGGCGCCCCTGATATTCCTTATGATTTCATCCTTGGTAACAGCAAGAAGCTTACGGCGGATGACACTGATATAAACCTTGACCTGATTGGAAAACGGGTCTGCCTCACTGTCCCACACATGTTCCATCAGTTCCTCGGCGCTCACCGGTCTGCCCATATGCATCATCAGATATTCGAGTATGGCAAATTCACGCATGGTTAGCTCCAGCGGGATTCCGTTGCAGCTTGCAGTCCTTGCATTTGTATCCAGGCAAAGGCCGCCCCACATCAGGGCGGCATCTGCCTGGGTGAAAGAACGCCGGAGCAGCATACGGATACGCGCCTCCAGCTCCTGGAAATGAAACGGCTTGGTAAGATAATCGCTTGCCCCGCCGTCCAGCCCGGCTATCTTATCCGTAAGTTCCGAGCGGGCGGAAAGTATCAGTACCTTTGTGGGATTTTCCTGGGACTGTATGTGCCTGAGGACTTCCATACCATCCATGCCTGGGAGGTTCAAATCGAGTACCACCAGGTCGTAGTGGTTGATATAACATAGCTGGGCGGCTTCTGCACCGTCACCCGAGGAGTCCACGGCATATCCGAGTTTCCTCAGCCCGTAGCACAACGCCTCCCGCATATCTTCCTCATCCTCAATAATTAAAAGCCTCATAGCACACCATATCCTTCCATTAGCTTATATGATTTTGGAATCAATACATCCCGCAATCCGGTTAATTGACGGAAACTCCCTTAGACTTAGTAACATAGACCCTGCTGCCATCTGCCATCTCGATATAGCGGTTGCCGTTTTCATCGGTTTTCTGAGGCGTCAGCTTCTCCCTCACAGCCTTACCGTCTGCCTGTACAATGGAAACCGTGACACCATCTTCCGTATCAAAAAACTGGACTCCGTTTTCACTGCCTTTTAAGTCAGGTATGGTCCTGTCTGTCCCGTTGCCAGCGGCATCCCTTACTGTGACGGTATAACAATCCTCCTGTTTCGTTTCCGCTGCAAATGCAGGAATCCCAAGGGTTGCGGCTGCAATGGCTGCAATAGCCAGGCTGGTCATCATTCTGTGTTTCATCATAATCTGTTACCTCCGGTTATATTGTATTTTTATTAGTACTGAGATGTGATCACGCATTCATTATATACAATATAAGGTTAAAACACGGTTAGAAATCCCTGCCCGGCTAAAAATCCTATCTTGCAGGAAAAGTGACGGTAAAAACAGTTCCTTTCCCCAACGTGCTTTCTACCCGGACGGAACCACCCATGGCCTCGGCCGTTGTCTTCACGATATACAGGCCCAGGCCGCTGGAACCGTCCTTTTCCCCGCGCTCCGGCGATACTTTATAGAACCGTTCAAAAATATGGGGCAGATGGGCGGCGGCAATCCCTTCACCGGTGTCTGACACACGGAGGGCGGCCCTGTTGTCCACGTCCCTGGATATGCACAATGAAATACTGCCTCCTTCCGGAGTATGGCGCAGCGCATTGTAAACTAAATTATCCAGAACGCTCCAGATTTTATTTTTGTCGAGTTGAAGCTCCAGCATACCCTCTGCCCGGGCCAGGAAGGTAATCCCCTTATCCCGCACCAGGTCGCCATACTTCCTGTCCGCCTCCACCATGAGCTTACCGGCAGATACCCACTCCGGATGATAGACAGCGGTCCCTCCCTCCATGCGGGTAACCTCAAACAGGTTGTGGATGAGCCGCTGAAGGTCCAGGTTCTTGTGATAGGCTATCCCAAGGTATTCTGTCCTCTCCTGTTCACTGGAGGCAATCATCTCATCCCCCAGCAGTTCCAGATAGTTATTAAGCACGGTCAGGGGCGTCTTAAGGTCATGGGAAATGTTGCTTATCATTTCCTGAAGCGCTGCCTGGGAGGCTTCCAGCTGTTCATTGGCATGGTTGAGCTGGGCCGTGCGCTGCTTGACCAGCTCCTCCAGGTTGGCATTGAGCCGCTCTGCCTCCTCATGGGCCTGGGCGTAGCTGCGCGACAGCATGACGCACTGGCTGAGGATCAGGAACATGTTAGGCACGATTCCAGGGACAAACATATCCCCTTCAAATACTGTTTTTGTCAACGGCCCATAAAACAGATAGGTTACCATACTGCATAAGTACAGGAGACGGTAGGGATCCCTGCCGATATTTCCGGTCCGGACAGCCAGGAAGATGGAGATGACATAGGGAATCATGACCATGAACATGCCGTTCACTGCTGCTGCATAGGGCAGCACACAGATTCCCGCCATGGGCAGGATAAAACAGACCAGGTAAAGGACACGCAGGAAACGCCCCAGCCTTATGGAGAATGCCTGCACCATAAAAAGACAGATGCACAGGCTGTGCAGGGTAAACAGCAATAAAAACACCCGGCTGAGCACAAAGCCAATCCCACCCGGAAGAAAATACTGGACCAAGGCATTGCTCTCCATTCCCAGACGCAGCACCGTGGTCAGGCAGATCAGGCTGAAGGTCAGGTACAGACGTTCCCGCCTGCGGAAAAAATAGAGGAACAGGTGGTATACCCCAATCAGCAGGATCCCGCCCAGGGCAGCTGCCACCACGGTGCGCTGCCAGAACACATGGTGGATGAGGACCGTATCCCGGCCCATCAGGATTGGATAGAAAATGCCGCTGCCGTTCATACGGTAATTGGCTGCCTGGATGACCAGCTCCAGGGTGCCGTTGGGGGAAGCTGCCGCCAAAAGTTCATTGCGTACCCCGGTAACCGTATCAGCGTCCGATCCACCTACCGTTCCGGCGCCGTAGAATTCTTCTCCGTTGATCCAGATAAGGGAAGATGACATGATTTCGGGGATATGGAGAAGATATACCTGTCCGGGAGGCGTCAGGATTTTGAGCCGGTAGGTTGCATAGCTAAGTTTGGGATACCCCATCCTGGTCCAGGGACCGGGCAGGTCAATGTACTCCCCGCCTTTAGCAGTTCCCTGCCGGAAGTCCTCCGGGGTGTAGAGCTGGCCGTGATAGAATTCCCACTGCCCGGACAGTGCATATACCTGGGAAGTAAAATCCGTCCCGCGGACGTCAAGGACACCTTCCACTGCCTCCGGCCCTTTTGAGACAAAGGGCTTGGAGGCAGTAAAAAACAGCGCCAGACACAGGGAGAAAATAAGCAGGAATATAGCAAGGAACCGTTTCATAGTCTTATCCCCGTTTCTGATTTTGGTAAGAACCTATATCCTTCCCCGCGCACGGTTTCAATCCGGCCGATGACGGATTCTGATTCTTCCAGCTTGTGCCTGAGGCGGGTGATATGGACTGCCACGGTATTGGCCGGGTCAGGCTTCCCGGTACGCCATATCTCATGGTAAAGTTCCGCTGCCGAGAGGATCCGGCCGGAATTGCCAAGAAGGAACAGGAAAAGCTCAAATTCCTTCTGCGCCAGGGGGATGATCCGGTTGTCAATCCGCAGAAGCTGGTTCTGGTGGTCAATGACAAACCCTTTCATGGAACTTCGGCGCACCTGCGCATACACACGCGCCGCCAGTTCCTTCAGGCTGTATGGTTTGGTGATATAGTCATCCCCTCCGGCCATCAGCCCCTTTATCTTGTCCGCCTCATCGTCCATACAGCTGAGAAACAGGATTGGGGCGCTGGTAAGGGAGCGGACAGCTTCACAGAGTTCAAATCCGTTCATGTCCGGAAGCAGTACATCCAGCAGGATACAGTCATAACCCTGCCTTCCCAACAGTTCCAGTGCATCGGCGGCACAGACCGCAGTATCCACCTGATACCCCCGTGCCTCCAGGTATTTGCGGTTTGTCCGCAGTATATCCGGTTCGTCATCGACTGCCAGCAGCCGGTAGGAATGCTCCATATATAATCCTCCAATTTAAAAAGTGAATGGGTCTGTTGATATTGAATGAATTAACGGTTCATATGAGTCTGTTGATATTGAATGAATCACACGGTTCATGTTTCATGAATTATATTCTAACGCAGGCGGTTTGTCAATCATAGAAGATCCTGCTTTTTCGGTGCGGTCTGCTGCAATGGATAAAAACTGAAGAAAAGTTTGATATCCTTGCGGTCCGAAATGGATTCCTGGAATTTCTTCTGAATCCGCATGATGATCTGTTCCATATTCTCACAGGCCGCCCCCGGCGTCATGATAAGGAACTGGCAGCTGCTGTACCTGGTATAGAGGTCGCCGAAACGCAGGGATGAACAGATGCTGTCCTTCAGCCTGCCTGTCAGGAATTCACGCTCCTCCAGTGCGACGAAGGAACCGAACTGGTCTGTGACAGAGATGAGGATAATCTGTACATTAAGACCTGTCCTGCCCAGGTTCCTTTCTAAAAAACGGAAAATGGCTAGGAATGTCCGGTAGTCCTGGCTGCCTGCTTCATGGGCAAACTCAGGCTCCTTTAGCTGCCTGCATATGTATCTCATATCATGTGGCGCTGCTGGCAGTTCGTTCCTTGCTGCCGAATCCGGGTGGCAGTCCTCCATGGAGGACTCATAGAGATACAGGGCCTTTTTCCGTTGCTGTTTGCCAATCCTAAGGGCCAGGTCAGCCCGCCTGTACAGTGTCCGGAACGTGTCGTTTTTGCGGACCAGGTCAGCGCCTATGGTCAGTTTCAGGCTGTTTCCGATTCCCATATCCTTACCGGCCTGGACCGCCCTTGAATGAAGCCGTTCCACCTTGGAATCCACCAGTTCATTCCTGTATTCACCTGGTATGAAGATGGCAAATTCATCCCCGCCCATGCGTCCGATGATATCCTTTTTGAAAAAAAGAAATCCCATGATACGGGCCAGCTCCTGAAGGACCAGGTCCCCGGTCAGATGCCCGTAAACGTCATTAATATCCTTGAAATGGTCAACATCAAGCATAAGGAAGATGCCGCCCTTTTTATTTTTGAGTAAGTCTCCCACCTCCTCTTCCATTGCTCCGCGGTTCAAAAGCCCTGTCAGTGAATCATGTCTGGCAAGTATCCTCAGCCGGTCATTTTCCACCTGCAGTTCATCCATTTTTTTCATTTTCTCACCCCTGATATGTAGTAGTTGCCGTAAGACAGTGCCGGGCTGGATGAACAGATTTGTTCATCTTCCCATAAACGACGAAATGCGAACACGTTTTTCACGTATCCGCATTTCAAATCTCTTATTGATAGCTTTATTATAACAGAATATATGGCATGATTCAACTGTGAAATTTCCACTCGGCTGCCAACCTATAGAAATTTCCACTCAGCCGCCAATCCATAAAATCTGCAACCGGCAGCCAGGCATCCCGTCCCTCACTGCGGTGCAACCGGCAGCCAGGCGTCCAACACCGCCTTATCCTTCCTGACTACCAGGCCGCTGCCGCCTGCATGCTTCACATCCTCCACCATACTCACAAGAAGAAGTGGCGCGGGCTGTCCCGGGTCCGCTGTATACACGGCAAACCATCCCAGCTCCGTTCCGCTGGTATCGGTCTTGGATGCCTTGATTTCCGCTGTCCCTGTCTTGCCTGCCAGCGTAAGGTCCTCCCTGTACGCGGCCCGTCCCGTGCCTTCCGGTGAAGACACCACCTGCTTCATGGCATTTTCAATCCTGTCTGTGATTTCAGGTGTAAATACACCAGGAAGCCACACCTCCGGTTCCATGTCTTTGTCATGGACCAGCCGGGGTTTCATCACATTTCCCTTATTGGGGAACATGGTATAGAGGGAGGCCAGATGGATTGGATTGACCAGTACCTGGCCCTGCCCGTAACCGCTGTCCGCCAGCTGGATTTCCGTCACAATGCGCTCCATATTGGAATATTGGGATTGGGCCACGGCGATTTCAAAGGGAAGGTCCTGGTTAAAGCCCAGGCGGTCAAGTCCGGAGGCAAACGCATCATATCCGGTTTCCAGTGCGGCCTTTGCAAAGTAAATGTTGTCGGACAGCACCATGGCGTGTTCCAGTGTGGCCGGGTTGGTGTTGTGGAGGGTGGTGACATGATAATTCCCCCAGCTTTCGTCCTTTTGCCAGCTCAGCCCCTCTTCCCCATAATCACGGTCCGGGTCCAGGGTTCCTGCATCCAGACCGATGGCGCCCGTTATGGGCTTAAAGGAGGAACCGGGAGCAAACCTCTGCCTGAAACGGTTCAGCAGCGGATTGCGCCCATCCCCGTTCAGCGCGTCCCACTTTTCCTGGGACATACCCAGTATGAAATCATTGTTGTCATAGGACGGCGTGCTCACAAGGGCCAGTACCTCGCCGGTATAAGGATTCATGGCAACAGAACAGCTTTTATCCTCCTTAAATGCCTGATATATGGCGCTTTGAAGACCGCTGTCTATGGTAAGGGTAATGTTCCTGCCGTCCTGCTTGGGGATGGCTGCCAGCACCCGGTTCATGGAACCGTCTTCCCGGATGATGGCAACCGTGCATCCGTTGGTGCCCCGCAGTTCATTTTCAAACAGGGCCTCCATGCCGCTCCGCCCGATGACACTGTCAGTCAGATATCCTTCCCCGGCATGTTTTTCCAGGTCCTCTGCCGTCACGTTCTGTACATATCCAATCAGATGGGAGGCCTGCTCCCCAAGGGGATAGGAACGGACCGGCGTATCCGTAATCATGATGCCGGGTATGGTCAGAAGCTCATCCTGAAGGGCGCGGTCCTGCAGGTTCTCCTCACTTGGCGCCCCGGACTTAAGATTCAGCTCATCTACCTTTTTAAGCGTCTTTAAGGGTACCAGGGAATCGCCTTTCACCCATTTCGCGCCAAGCTTTTTTTCAATGCCCTCCGTGGAAATTCCCAGGAGGGATGAAAGGTGCTCCATGTCTTGGCCAGGCTCGGCGCTCATCTTTCCAGGAACAAGGCCAACCAGGGATGCGGCGCCCCTGCCTGCCAGAAGCGTTCCGTTCCTGTCATAGATTTCCCCGCGTTCCGCCTTTTCCGTATACACCCGGACCTTATCTGTCTTGCTGAACTCAGGAAATATGACCCGGTCATTCCAGGACATATGGTAATATCCCTCCTCATCCCTTACAAAGGTCACCTGATTGGGGAATGAGACTGCACCTGCCACTGTATCCAGGCTCATCTGGTAATTCACCACGGCAATATTTTCCTGCGGCTCCTCCACGCTTTTGATGTCAGCCTGGATATGGGCGGCCTCAATGCCTTCATATATGTTCTGATTGCGCGAAACAAAATCCTCCAGGCTTATCTCCCGGCGGCTCTGGTCATCCAGCATACCGTACATTTCCCCATAACTGCCCTGGGACAGGAAGGAGACGTACCGGACAAACAGTTCATCCGGCTTTGGGATGGCTGCCTGATTCCTTGCCTGTATATAATAATAAGATGCGCCGCCCATGCCGGCACCTGCCAGTACAATCAGCACAAGGGCCAGTATGAGTCCCTTCCCGCCTCTTCTTCCTCTCCGGCGGGTCCGTCTTTTCCTGCTTCCTGTCATTTAATGCCTCCCATGGTTTTTATCGTCATAGAGGAGGTAGCGGACCAATATAAGGCCCAGTCCTCCGACAATCCCTATTAATACATACAGAAGTCCCATTTCTGCCGTGCCTTTTCCGCCGCCCCATCCCTGGCTTATGGAAGGATCCTTAAATTGGCGGGTGATATCATTTCCATCCCTGTCCAGCAGCTGGATTTCCTTTGCAGAAAGGCGGATCTGTGCATTATCCTTAAGGCCCAGTTCTTCCCGCACTTCCTTAAGGTCCTTGAGCCATAGGAAATCCGGTTCTTCTATCTGATAAATCTGCTCATAGGACGTTTCCGCCCCAGTACCTTCCTCTGATGTTATATAGGTAATCCGGAACGCGTCCATATCCTGGCAGTCATCGCCTGCCAGCGCCAGCAGTTCCATATCGCCTCCCTTAACCCGCAGCTGTTCCGCATGGATTCCAGCGGTGTATGGAAACGGACTGAGACTTGCATCCACCGGACGGTATCTGCCGTTGATTCCCCGTATCAGATGGACGAGGCCATGAATGTTATCCTGGTCCCCGGCACCGTAGAAAATGAAAAGATGTTTATTTACTTTCCGTGACGCAATCACACGCAGCGGGTCACCGGGCCGGACCGAATGGCGGCTGTTGTTCCCAGCGGTATCTGTTATATAATCAGCAACCGCCTCCTTCTGTCCCTTGGCAGTATCGGCATAATGAAATTCCGAATCATACAGCGCCCATATGATGATAAGGGTGACCACCGCGGTAATGGCGGCAAGAAGACGCCGGAACCTGTTATCCGGTTGTCTGTTAGTGGATTCAGTCATGATACGCTCCCTCCCTGCGGTTGTTTTTCCTGAAATGTACAGGTATAGTATACTATATCCGCGGATGGGAGTTATTAAATATTTATTGTGATTTATCAGCTATTTTTCTGTACTGGTCCGGGGAATGTCCGGGGATGTCTGTTGTCCGGCGGGTTTAGCCCAGCATGCGATGGCATACCCGTTCCATACAGGCGCGGGAAATCCCGCATCCTTCCAGAAAACCTTTTATCCCATGGGGGCAGGATGCAATATGATCATAAGCTTTGTCAATATCCTCTGCATCTGACCTGACCAGGTAGTGGTATCCGTTCTGGCTCAGATAGGCAAACTGAGGGTTCCTGGTCAGATTCGTGAATGACTGCATGTAATTTGTCTCGCAGTCCTGTCTGTCAACACCTGTCAGCATCAGCAGCATTAAAGCCAGGACCCCTGTCCTGTCCTTCCCTGCCGTACAGTGAAAGAGGATACAGCCATCCGGGGCCTCATCCATCTGCCGGAACAGCTGTCGGATCACATCCTTGCGTTCCAGCAGGGAGAGATAAAGGCTGCCTAAATCCTGCAGGCTGTCTAATGCCCCTGCCTGCCCTTCCGGCGAAATGTCCGCCTCCATGAACGGGATATGGCAGTACAGGATGCTATCCAGCAGTTCCTGGCTGTCAGGCCGTTTTTCAGTCTCCCCCGGGCTTCGCAGGTCAATTACCGTTGAAAGGCCGTAAGCCAGCAGCATTTCCCTGTCCTCTGCAGTCAGGCCGGACAGCTGGTCCGACCTTAAAAACGCGTGCCACGCAGTCTGATGCCCGTCCATTGCAGGCAGTCCTCCTAATTCCCGTACATTCTGTGCCCCTTTTAATGGGAGCCTGATCCAATTCCGATTCATATTCCTCTCTTCTCCTCCATGTAATCCGTAACAATGATATCATCTAACATGCAAACGCCGTCCTTCCATTCCTGTCATATCACGCTGCTGCCAGCAGTCCTTACCTTGCGAACCTTCCCCTTGATGGTCTTTGTCTGAAGCTGCTCCAGCACCATGGGGCCTTTCCTGTTGAGTATCTCCACATAAGTAAGACTTTCCCTGATATCGATGATCCCGATATCCTCTGCCTCCACCCCGTCAATGCTGCATATGGTTCCAACGATATCCCCTGTCCGCATCTTGGATTTCCTGCCGCCCCCAATGGACAGGCGCAGGATGGAATGGTTCAGGGCTGCGTCCTTACCTGCTTTGGGCTCTGCTTTTTTCCGTTGGAGTGCCCAGAATTCCTTTTCCTCTGCCTGGTCCGGTTCGGGGAGGGGGTTGACCGGCAGGGTGGTTTCCATATACTCTTCTACTTTTTTAAGCATCCTCAGTTCATCCTCAGTCACAAGGCTGACTGCCCGTCCGGACTGCCCGTTCCTGCCGGTGCGGCCAATCCGGTGCACATAGGTCTCGCGCCCTGTCGGGAAATCATAGTTCACCACCAGGGAAATGCCTTCAAAGTCAACGCCCCTGGCAGCCACATCCGTGGCAATCAGGTAGCGGAACCCGCCACGGCGGAACGCGTCCACATGCTTAAGCCTCTCCGCCTGCTCCATTTCCCCGTGGATCATACCGCAGAAAATACGGTCCCTGCGCAGCTTCTGGAACAGCACATTGACCATTTCCCTGGTTCCGCAGAATATCATGCAGCTGTCCGGGTTTTCCTTTATGAGTATGTTCTTAAACGCGTTGTATTTATTTTCCTGCAAAACCTGATACACGGACTGTTGGGTTGCAGGCGGCACCTTAACCTCATCTTCCATGGAAATGAACACTGCTTCTGACACAGCCTCACCCATCAGTTCCCGCACCTGTCTGTCCAGGGTGGCTGAAAACAGGAAGGTGCTCCTGTCTTTTGGAAGCAGGGAGAGGATCTGCCGCACCTCATCCAGAAATCCCATGTCCAGCATCAGGTCCGCCTCGTCAATCACCAGGAAACGGACCTTTGAAAGGCAAAGGCTGCCCCTGCGCAGATGGTCCATGACCCGCCCCGGGGTGCCTGTCACGATATGGGATTTCTGTCTCAGGGTCTGGATCTGCTTATCAATAGGGAATCCTCCGAACACAGCCGGGACCTTCAGCCGCTTTTTCCTTCCCACGAGGAAGATCTCGCGGCTTACCTGTACGGCCAGCTCCCTGGTCGGTTCCAGTACAAGGGCCTGGGGAAGGTTTTCTTCCCAGACGGCCTGCTCACAGATAGGGACTGCAAAGGCCAGTGTCTTGCCTGTCCCGGTCTGGGAACGGGCGGCGATATCCTGTCCGTTAAGAGCCTTGGGGATTACGGCCTCCTGGATGGGCGTGGGCGTCGTGTAGCCCAGAAGTGTCAGCGCGTCAAGGATTGGCTGTGATAAATTATATGCTTCAAAGTTATTTGTCATATGGTCTGTTTGTCCTCTTTCTATAGTCCTCTGTTGTCCACTATCAACATGTTTAATTTCTGCCATTTCTGCAATTCCTTCCTGGTGATGAGGAGCTGCTGCTTAAAGCTTTCCGTGTGCTCCTGGGGCGTCAGGGTCACAAGGCATTTGAATGCACAGGGCATTAAGTCGGCGCTAGATATCCCGCACAGCAGCCCATCCGTGGAATCCCGGATTTCCAGGGGATTGAAGATATAGAGCAGATCCTCCTCCAGGGCGTTGCACTGGTTCACAAAGGAAAAGCGTATGAGCATATCACTGTAGACCACCTTTCCAGTATAATATATCTCACTGCTTCTTCCCGTGGGCGTCACGGCGCTGATGGACAGGGTTGCCTCAAAGTTCCCCGGCGAGTTTTCCCTTTCATAAATATCGATGATTCCGTCCTTCAGCCGTTTATAACGGCCGTCATAAAAATAAAAATACAGCCGTTTGGCCTGGTAAAAGGGACTTTTGGCAGAATGGTTCAGGGGCTGCTTCGGGGTCTTTGGAACCGGCGGGCTAAAATCCATCAGCTGTCCCGGACTGACCATCAGCACATCCGCTATCTCAGACAGGGTCTCCACGTCCAGCGTAATCTCGCCATTTTCATATTTGCTCACACTGGCCCTGCTTTTGTGGATCAGGTCCGCCAGCTGCTGCAGGGTCAGTTCCCTGGCCTTCCTGTACATGCGGATGCGCCCGCCAATGTGTTCATTGATTTTGCTCATGATTCCTCCTGACCTATCCGGAAAGTTTCTTTAAAATATATTCTTGTCTGCATCTGATGCATCCAGTTTCCTATCATACACTATCTTCCCGGATAATTCTACTCTTAATAAACTTTTATGCGAAAAAGTTTATTTTAATGAAACACGGACACATTTGATTTATAAAGCAATTCTGATAAACTATTTGAGGTTTTCCTTTTAGACAAGGAATCATAAAACATAAGAATAAACGGGGGATTTTATGGATACCAAAAAGAAAAGCAGTTTCAGCGGCTCCATCGGATTTGTTTTATCCGCGGCCGGAAGTGCGGTTGGGGTGGGAAACATATGGCGCTTTCCCTATCTTGCAGCCAAGGACGGGGGCGGCCTGTTCTTAATCATCTATCTGGTCCTGGTGCTTACCTTTGGGTTTACGCTTCTGACCACGGACGTTGCCATTGGAAGGAAGACAAAGCAGAATGCGCTCAAGGCATTTGGGGCCATCAACAAAAAATGGAATTTCCTGGGATATCTCACATTCCTGGTTCCTGCCCTGATCATGACCTACTATTCCGTAATCGGGGGCTGGGTCACGAAATACATTGTCACTTACATGACTGCCAGGGGCGCGGAGGCGGCCCAGGACGGATACTTTACATCCTTCATCACCTCCAAGGCCTCTCCCATCTTTTTCATGCTGGTATTCCTGGCTGCAACCGCCTTTATCGTGTACCGGGGCGTGGAAAAAGGGATTGAGCAGTTTTCCAGGATCATCATGCCAGGATTGATTTTCATGATTGTGGGTATTGCGCTTTTCTCACTTACCCTCAGGTACACGGATGGGAACGGGGTCACACGTACAGGACTTCAGGGACTGGGGGTATATATCATTCCCAGCCTGGATGGAATCACCTTAAAGCGCTTCCTGGAAATCCTTCTGGACGCCATGAGCCAGCTGTTCTTTTCCTTAAGTGTTTCCATGGGCATCATGATCACATATGGTTCCTATGTGAAAAAAGAGGTAAACCTGAACCGCTCCTTAAGCCAGATTGAATTTTTTGACACGGGTGTTGCATTCCTGGCCGGGCTTATGATCATTCCTGCCGTGTTCGTGTTCTCAGGAACCGAAGGCATGGCTTCCGGCCCAAGCCTGATGTTTGTGTCCCTGCCAAAGGTATTTAACGCCATGGGCCGGGCCGGCGCACTGATTGGCCTTGTCTTCTTCATCATGGTGGCATTTGCGGCCCTGACCTCCTGTATCTCCATCATGGAGACGCTGGTTGCCAACTGCATGGAGCTGTTCCACAGGTCCCGCCGCCAGATGAGCCTGATTATTGCCGTTCTGTTCGCTGCCGCTGCCGCAGTCATCTGCATGGGATACAATATTTTTTACTTTGAAATGCCCCTGCCAAACGGACAGACCGCCCAGCTGCTGGATTTGATGGATTATATCAGCAACAGCTTCCTGATGCCGTTCATCTCATTGCTGACCTGTATCTTTGTGGGATGGATCATCAAACCATCCTGGATTGACGAAGAGATGGAAGTAAATGGAAATGTATTCAGACGTAAGAAGATGTACGCATTTATGATACGCTATGTGACGCCTGTCATGATGGCGGTCCTGTTTTTACAGTCAGCAGGTATCTTTACCATGCTCCGCGGTTTATTTACATGATAAGGCGCGGCAGATATCCCGGACAGGGCAGTTAAAAGTTGATATGTATTAAAATCATTGAGAAAATCCAGGATTCCTGTGCCAAGGCAGGATTCCTGGATTTTCTTTCGTGTCATCGGTTCAGGGCCATGTGCGGCCATGGATATTTACATGAAAAATGAGATGACCGGGAACGCAATGGCTGCGATGATACAGGCAATGGCCTGACCATACTTTTCTTTATGGCAGCATATCTTAGCGCTAATCAGTGGTGCTAATGAGAATAATAGACTATCCACCCAGTGATACTTTTCCGGATCAATAAGCCTTATGGTCATTGCGTGGTTTGCAAGCCCGTATACAATCAGGATTATGGCACACGCAGGAAGGAGCAGCGGACCAATCATTTTTTTCATGGCTACATCCCCTTTCACGGCAGGAGTTGTGCAGGCATAAGCCTGTCAGTTATCGTGGTTTCACTGAATCTTCCCCATGTTGGGAAAATACCGGAACAGGACCTTGGCCTTTATCTCATCCTTTGTCACATATGGGTCCTCCCACCCACGTGCGTCAATGGAATGATTCCTGTTATCGCCAAGCATCAGGTAACAGTCCTCAGGCACTTCAAAGTGGTAGTCCTTTGAATCCATGGCCTCCGGCAGATAGGACTCCTGAAGCGGTATGTCTGAACCGTTGATATAGACCTTGTCTTCCCGGATATCAACTGTCTCGCCAGGCAGGCCGATGACCCGCTTTACCAGCCGTGTCTTATCCTTTCCCGGCTCTGCCTTGTGGGTAAAGATGACAATGTCCCCCCGCTCCGGTGTGTTCCCGAAACGGTAGGAAAGCCTGGAACCAAGAATCCGGTCGCCTGTCATGATGGTATTTTCCATGGAAGCCGAGGGAACCCGGCTGTTTGCCACCACAAAGTTATTCAGGCAGAATGCGATTACTGCCGCCACGATGATGATCTGAAGCCATTCCAGGATTTCCTTCTTCATGCCCTTTGGCTCCTGTTTGTCTGTATCTGTCTGTTTTTTCATGGTAATCCTCACATTATTTTTTAATCTTTAATACGGTGTGACTATCCCTGCCTATGCTGCCGCCTGCCCCTCCTGACATCCATGACGATACAACCGGCCAGGGCGGCTGCCGAAACAACCGTCACAACCAATATGGCCCTGCCGTCAGGATTGGCCAGCCACCGTTCCCCGGCAAGCCGGTACCTGATATGGCAGCAGGCAAGGCCGTTAATGAAACACAGAAATGCAATCAATCCCCACAGACGCCATTTATTTGCCCTCATAAGCCTCTCCTTTCGTGTGAATCCTGTGTTTTATGAAACAGAATGGATAACTACTTTTATTCTAAGTTAGAAAGGAAAATATGGATAGTATATATTCTATTAAGATTTTATGACAAATCACACAGGATCATTTTTTCCTGATGAATTGCATGCCTTCGTAAATCCTCACCGGATTCCCGCGTTCCAGGCGGGTGTGTTCCAGCCATGCCAGTTCCTTTTCCCTCTGTCTGTTCTCCAGTTCCATATCTGCAAGGATATCACACAGGCGGTTCATGGCCAGCTTTTTATTCATGTGCTGGCTGCGGGCCTCGGTGGACACAACCGATATCCCGGTGGGGACATGGATGATGCGCACCCCTGTCTCCACCTTATTCACATGCTGACCGCCCTTGCCTCCGCTGCAAAAGGTTTCAAAACGCAACTTCATATCCTCCCTGGCATCAGGCAGCTGTTCCAGGATACTCACGTCAATGAACCAGTTCTTCCGCCTGTGCTCCGGGCGGAACGGGCTTTTGCATATCCAGAGCACGCTTCCCTCCAGTTCCCGCATATCTTCTTCTGTCTCAAACATGATGGAGGAATACCCTCTGCCTGTTTTTCCGTGGGCACTCTGGACCAGGCGCATATCCCTCCTCTCCTTCTGGAGCTGTCTGTAAAATAATCCCACTGCCAGTTCGCATTCCGCCGGGCCCTGCCCGGAGCTGATCTGTACCCTCATATCCTCACCTACCCTTTAAATGTGATGAGCGGGCGCAGGGTTGCGACCACATCAACCAGTCCATATTCCAGCAGTGACTCCATAACCTGTTCCACGTTCTTGTATGCCTCGGGCGCTTCTGCGAACAGCAGGTTGGTGTCGTGGCACACCACCTGGCTTTTATACCTGGTGCTGCGTATGGAATTGCGGTCGTATTTGCGGTCAATCCGGCTTTTACAGATGCTGCGCGCCCATTTGCGGCCTGCTCCATGGGAAATGGAATCCAGGGATATGTGTGTATCCCTGCCTGGAACACACACATAAGTCAGGCTTCCCCTGGAACCGGGAATGACCAGGGCATGGTGTCCGGCCGACACGCTTCCTTTCCTGTGCAGCCATCCTTCCCTGGTCTGCTCCACATAATTATGGCAGCTGTCCGTCAGCCGTTCCGTCCGGCTGTCAACATTCAGGTAATCCAGAAGCTTGACAGCGGCAGCCAGCCGGTTGCGCCCGGCCCACAAAAGCGCATTGTCGTGTTCCGCCAGGTAGGCATCCGCCTTGGAGGTACCCTCCTTAAGTCCGTCCGGCGAATAAAAACGTGAAAGGATTTCCTGCCCATAGCCCCTGGAGCCGGAATGGATTAAGAGAAAAATCTTTCCGTCCATAAGCCCCAGCTTTTCCGCCCTATCCCCATCATACACCTGGTCCAGGCACTGAAATTCAGCAAAGTGGTTGCCTGCGCCGATGGTCCCGAAATCCCGGATGGGACACGCCTCCTCATAGGGAATGTCACATGGGATGTCTTCCAGTCCGCGTATGGAGTTTAAACGGGTTACCCATTTATCCATCTTGAATTTCTTCTGTTTTACCTCTGTCTTAAAAAGGCTCATTCCGCAGCCGATATCATTTCCAATCAAATGGGGATAAAACCTTCCCTGGCTGAGAACCGCCATTCCGACCGGCGTCTTGCCCGGATGCAGGTCCGGCAGCCCCACGGCCCTTATGACCCCAGGCAGCCTGCCCACGCCGCAGAGCTGGTCCTTGGCAGCCTGCTCCACCCAATTCTTCTGATTACTGATCAATATGCAATTTTCCTGATTCAAATCTTAAATCTCCTTCATAAGCTGACAGGTAAAAAAGGGTACAAAAAAACACGACAACAAGCCGTGCGCAAAAAAACATATCATACGCCAGTCCCTGTCTGATTTACACTGTTATCTTGTTTTCACCTGATTCATCTGATTTGCCAACATAACAACCACTCCTTTGCTTATGAAGGACCGCCGTCCCACTTATTCTAGAACTTACTATAATGGGAAAGCCGGAAAATGTCAACCACTAAACAGAAAACTTTTATTTGCGGTTGATGAAATACTTTACCAGCTCAATCACAATTACAACGGTAAGTACGGTAACGGCCGTATTGACCGGATTTTCAAACAGCTTTGTGAATAACTCTCCTGCGCTCATGATCCTGTCTCCATTCGTTTAATAACCCTTATTATAATATAAAAATATGCGTATGGCAAGGCGCAAGGCTGACAGGGATGAAGATTCAAACACAACCTTGGACATGAAGGAAATGAAATCAATATCTTGGACAATATGTACAAAAAGCAGGGGGAAGGTTTGTGTAAATCAGAAAAAATAGTGATAAAAGAAGACATTTTCAAAAATAGCATTGACATTGGATATAAATGAATATATTCTAAAAGTGAACATATTCACTTTTGGCGGGAGTATTTATACATAAAAGACCGCCGGGTTAAGATCTGGTCCGGCGGTCTTCCTCTATCCAATGGTCTATGAGGGATAATATATCGTTTTTAACGGTATCGTCATGGAAGAAGTATCCAACCTTCTTCCTGGTCACTTCGGAATGGGCATACTGGATGGAATCCAGCACGCTGGCATGGGATAACAGAATCTCCTTCCCCGTATGCGGGCAGAACTCTCCCAGCAGTCCGGCTATCCGCTCCAGGTAAAGCTGCGATGCAGCCCTTACCCCCTCGTAGTTCTTTCCAACGGTCACCTGGTCCTCCTGGGCTGCTTTGGCAAGCCGGACGGTCTTTTCATCCCGGTCAAAGGCATTGGAGTTGTCAATCAGATAATCGGCCAGCTCCCGCGGGGTGCGCAGGTTCCCGATTTCCTCTGTGGAATGCCGGATGAATGTTATGGCATGTTCATTCCAGATATCAGCCAGCACATCCCGCTTTGTCTTATAATGATTGTAAAATGAACCAATGGAATAACCGGATTCCTTCACGATGTCATGTACGCTGGTATTCCTGTATCCCCGTTCCTGGAAAAGTTTAAGGGCCGCGGCCTTAATCTCCTGATGGGTCATTTCCGATTTTTCTTTTTGGCGAAGGCTCATATTGATTACCTGCTTTCCCGTGTTTTATCTGTTCCGGGTTTTATTATAGCAGGAATGCTGTATTTTGTGAAGATAATCCAATCAACCAAACATTCAAGGAGGTATTATTATGGGAAGTTATCCACATATTTTCACACCGGGAAGAATCGGGCACGTTACCGTGCGCAACCGTACGGTCATGCCGTCCATGGGAACCAACATGTCGGACCATGGATTCGTCAACGATGCCATTGTCAACCACTATGTTGAGCGGGCCAAAGGCGGCGTGGGCCTGATCATGGTGGAGGTGACCTGCGTGGACACCCCGCTGGGCCTGAACACGCTGAACATGCTTGTGGCCGATGACGATAAGTACATACCGGGGCTTACACGTCTGGCTTCTGCCATCCATGAACACGGCGCAAAATGTTTTCTCCAGCTGAGCCACACCGGACGCGGCGCGCGCAGGAAGAATATCCACGCCCAGCCAGTGGGACCATCTGCCGTGCCGATGCCATTTTCCTTCATGATGGGTTTTGGCAATGAGGAACCCAGGGCCCTCACCACCAGCGAGATCCGGGAGATTGAGGACAGGTATGCAGCGGCTGCAATCCGGGCTAAGAAGGCCGGGTTTGACGGTGTGGAACTCCACGCCTGTGGTTACTATATGGGACAGCAGTTCCTCTCTTCCACTGCCAACATAAGGACGGATGAATACGGCGGCAGCCCGGAGAACCGGAGCCGTTTCTATTCCAATATCATAGGAAAAATCAGACGCGGCTGCGGCAGGGAGTTCGGGCTTGTGGTGAAGCAGGCTGTCATGGAGGCCGGGGAACAGGGCGGGATTACCATGGAAGAAGGCATGTACTACGCCAACCGTTTCCTCACCGCAGGGGCTGACGGGATTGAGGTCATGGGAGGTTCCTGGAAACCGCAGCCGGATCTGGACGATATCCCCAGTACGGCGGATAAACCAGGACGCATGCTGGGACTTTGTTCCATTGTCAAGAAGACCGTGCCCTCCATGCCGGGTGAAAAGGGACAGCCCGTATTCATCGGCGGCGGACGCACATACCTGCCGGAGCTGGCGGAACAGGCCCTGGCTGACGGACAATGCGATTTCATTTTCATGGGGCACGGGCTTCTGGCGGAACCTCATCTGGTGAACTATCTGGAACATGACTGCTATGACCAGGCCAGGCCCTGTATCGGATGCAACCTGTGTGCCGATGACCAGCTCTCCCATGGACGCCACATCCGCTGTTCCTGTAATGCAGTGCTCGGCAATGGGGATAATGACTATTCCATCCGGCCTGCCGTTGTCAAAAAAAATGTCCTGGTTGTAGGAGGCGGCATCGCCGGGATGGAAGCTGCCAGGGTGTCTGCCATGAGGGGACACCAGGTCACCCTGGTGGAAATGAATGACCACCTTGGAGGCCAGCTGGACTACGCGGTGGCGCCTCCCTACAAGGATAACCTGAAACAGTTATACCCTTACTATGAAAAGCAGCTGAAGCTGAACGGCGTACAGGTCCTTCTGAACACCAGGGCGGATGTTTCGTGGATCCTGTCCCGGAAACCGGACGCAGTCATCTGGGCCTGCGGCGTCCGTCCGGCCGCACTCCCCATACCCGGTTTTGAAAAACCCAATGTCTCCACTGCCAAGGAGGTGCTTCTCGGAAAGGAAACAGGCAGCCATGTGGTGATTATCGGCGGCGGTGTGGTTGGCTGTGAGACAGCTGAACTTCTGCTTTTGCAGGGCAAAAAAGTGACTGTGGTGGAAATGCTGGACACCCTGGCAGGGAAGATGGCCGCTACTACCCGCTCCATCCTTATGGGGCATTTAAAGGGACATGGCCTTACTGTATATATGGAGTGTACCTGCAGGGAAATCACGGATACCGGAGTCATTATCGAGGACAAGGAAGGAAAGAAAACGGAAATTGTCTGTGATGACGTGTTAATCAGTATCGGGGATAAACCCAACAATGAACTGTGTGACCAGCTGGTATCCATGGTTCCGGAATTTTACAATATCGGTGACAGCCAAATGCCGGACAGCTTCGCAGCGTCCTCATCCGCCGGGTATTATACGGCGCTGGGGATATAGGGCTAATACGGTGCTGGGAATATACGGCTTACGGTGCTGGGAATTCAGGGCTTATGGCGCTGGGAATATAGGACTATATGGGAACTGCGCGGCGCAGTTCCCACTGACAGATAAGGAGGGTGGAAAATGGACAGGATTAAGGACAAGGTTGCAATCGTAACCGCATGTACAAGAGGAATCGGACGGGCCATTTCGGACCGTTTTGCAGAGGAAGGGGCCATTGTTTATATGGCTGTGCGAAGGGTGGACGCGGGACAGGAAATCGCAGACACCCATAACGCGCTGGGGCGCAGGGTGCACGTGGTTTATTTTGACGGGGATATCCTTGATACCATCAGGCCCATGGTGGAATCTGTTTATGAGGCAGAGGGACGTATCGACATCCTGGTAAATAATCTGGGCGGCGGGGTCAGGCCCGGGAACAAGGATATCGTGGGAAGCGATATGGAAGCCATACATAAGGCATTTGAATTCAATACCATCGTCACATCCCTGTGTGCCCAGTATGCGGTTCCCCATATGATAGAGGGAGGCGGCGGAAGCATTGTTAACATATCTTCCGAGACAGCCGTGGTCCCCCAGCTGACCAGAAGCTGGTACGGCATTGCCAAGACAGCGGTCAATGCACTGACCGAACATATTGCCGTCCAGTACGGTCCCCAGAATATCCGGTGCAACGCTGTGATGCCTCCATTTACAAAAACAGACGCAGTCAAGGTGCTTCCCCCGGAGTTCATGGAACAATACGCCAGGGCGGTCCCTTTAAGGCGTGTGGCTGAGCCTGAGGACATGGCCAATGCCGTGCTGTTCCTGGCCAGCGACGAGGCGTCTTTCATCACCGGCCAGTGCCTGCTGGTTAATGGGGGGTATACCCTTCCGGGAGCCGATTATGCGGATTCCATAGCGCCAAGGACAGCCGGATGCCGAGGATGACGGGATACGGATGATTGGGGAAGAGGTACGGTATTGCATGGATTGGATTCAATCGGGCAATACCGTACCTCTTCATATTAGTTTCGGGTCAGCTTGATTTTTTATATACTTTTTCAGGAAAATCAAACTAAAGATAAGAATCAGAAATCCAATGGCAATAGAAGAAACCATAACATGATATGGAATAAAATCGGATTTCATAAAATAATTCAAGATAAGGGAATAGGTATTATTGGCTATATGTATAAGCATACCTAGCCTTAAATCATTTGTAATTGAAATCACATAGCCGATAATCAGACCCATATAAACCGCACTAATGAACTGGACCAAATTCATATGGCTTATACCAAACAATATGGCGGAAAAAATAACGGCATAAATATTTCTGTGATAACGTTTTATACTATTATACAGAATACCACGGAAAAATAATTCTTCTAAAACAGGCAGGATAAGGCACGTATAAATAATAATGACTGGATTTCTCGAACTATCCTGTATGGCATCGAATGCTTCACTTCCAATCTGATTAAACAAGCCTGCCCCAATCTGTGGAATAAGCATGAAAATCAGTTTATGGGACATACATATACCAATGCCGGATAATAGGCATAAAAGATATGGTCTCCATTCGGATGATATAAAACATTTTTTAAGATTGGAACCAGATAAATATTTTTTAAAAAATATAATGAACACCATGTAGGATATGCCTTGGGTTGTATAGAGCATAATAGACCTAGCTATGTAATCTAATGATGAGAAGATAGAAAAACAGAGTCCATTTATTATAGATGTAATCATTTGAAAAAATATCCATATTAGAAATGCCATGGTTTTCCCTCCTATCGTACATTTCTTTGGTTTTTCCATAAAGATACATTATTTTTTCCATAATGGCTGGTTTTAAAATGTCCCTTCCCAAGCGACCAGAAAACGTGCAATCCGACCAGTGTAAAAAATAAGAAATAGAGTAGGCCCCCAATAGGATATATGTGAGGGGCTTTGTATATAACCTGCCGTTCTCCGTCTGGGGATATTCTTACAAATTGGGATGGATAAGCAGAACGTTCATAGGTGTATCCATTCATGGTCCTACTAGGCTTTTCTAAATATTGTATGAGTCTGCTTTCGGCATCCCTGTCTACCCTTATCTTATTCCATACCTTACATACTTCGCCGTCACGGGTCAGTTCATATACCCTGCGGGATCTCATGGACGATACCAGAATATTATCGCCATGGAATTGAAAATAATAGTATGCCTTGGAATTATCTATCTTGAGCCCAAAAATAAACTCTCCATTCTGATTATACGCATTCATATATCCATCTGTGAATCCCAGAATCATATCCCCATTTTCAGAAACATCAAATACATCAAGTACAGCGTCAGTCATATGCTCACTATCTGACTTTTTTATATAGTCTATATTCCTGTTTACACCTTTTATTTCGTTTTCTTCTGACAGGACAAATGTTTGCGCGATTGATTCAGCAGCATATACATATCCGCAACAAAATAAAATCGATATAATCATCACAACAAGACTGACTATCCTTATCCGCCGGAAAAGGGATTTCATATATCATGGCCTCCTAATCGTTATCTGTTTGGCGGGTAATTGCTTATGTCTTTCCTGTCCACTCTTTTTCCATGATAGCTGGTTTTAAAATGTCCCTTCCCAAGCGACCAGAAAACGTGCAATCCGACCAGTGTAAAAAATAAGAAATAGAGTAAGCCCCCAATAGGATATATGTGAGGGGCTTTGTATATAACCTGCCGTTCTCCATTTGGGGATATCTTTACAAATTGGGATGGATAAGCAGAACGTTCATATGTATACCCATCAATCGTCCGGCTGGGCTTATCTAAATATTGTATTAGCCTGCTTTCGGCATCCGTGTCCACCTTTCCTTTATTCCATACCTTACATACTTCCCCATCCCGCATTACCTCATATACCATATTGGACCGTATTGAAGATATGAGTATATGATTGCCATGGAATTGGAGATAATAATGTGCTTTGGTATCGATTACAAGCCCAAAAATAAATTCCCCATTCTGGTTATATGCATTCATATACCCATCCCTGAATCCTACAATCATATCCCCGTCATCAGAAACATCAAATACTTTAAGTACGGCGTCAGTCATATGTTCGCTGTCTGACTTTCTTATATCTTCTGTATATTTGCTTATATCTTTTATTTCATTTTCGTCTGATAGAATAAAAGTTTGTGCGATTGATTCAGCAGGTTCCGCAGCATGTGCATATCCGCAGCAAAATAGAATCCATATGATTGTCATGATAGGACTGACTGCCCTGATACGCCGGAAGAAGGTTTTCATTGATTGGGGCCTCCTGACTATTACAAGGCTGGTTGGCTTATGACATTCAGCCTCTGTTCCCATATTTTCCGCATATGTCATCGTATGCGATAGGCGCATTTTTTGACCATGCTTGAAAGATATCATCTGTAGGAACTATCGTTGCTTTTCTTTCGCCTACATGAATGATTTCCAAAATACCATTATTGTTTTTCCACTCCCCGCCAAAATTCCTTATGATCCAGTCTCCGTAGACCGCCGCGATATCTATCAGGGCATCAACCGCATCACAAAACAGATTATCACTCAGGCGGCTGATTTTTAGTTCCAACCCTGCTAATTCCAAACTGGGATTATTCCTTTTACCGGTAGTTAAAAAATCTCGTACCGCCCGTTCTCTATGACGTTCAAGTTGTTTAAAATATTCCATATTTCTGATGGGCGTTTCATCTGTGACAGGCTTACATAATTCCTCCAGTTTTCTAATTCCATAATTACAGATGATATCTTTAAATCCCATCACAATCCCTTCAAAGTCATCCTGCGTTTTATAGTCATAACCAAAAGTCCAACGGGGATCGTACAAATGCAGCTCTTTCGTAGACAGGTTTTTTGCGCTGACTACTCTTCTGATTGGGTAGTCAACCATGAAACGCATATCAACGTAGGTAAATTTATCATAAATATCAATTTTTTGACTTCCCCTTACATACTGCCAACCGTTTCCGTCACCGTCCGCTTCCCAAGTTTCATAACGGAATCCCTGGGGCATCAATATGGGGGTTATTTCATTTTCAATATACGCTGACTTTGTTTTATAATCCACGTATCCTCCTTTCCCCGGCCGTATCCGCCCATATGATGCAGATATCCCGGCAGGCTTTTCCTTGTTTGAATCCCCAGTCTCCCTGCGGATGTTTCATATACTGATCCAGTCCATGTATGCATCCCGTACCTGGGTCAGATAAGGCTTGCTGATGGTAAGCCAGATGGAATTGCCCATCAGCAATTCCCGGCCTTTTATTTGTTTTACATGCATGATGTTGACTGACGTTGTCCTGTGGCAGCGGATAAACTGTTTAGGAAGCTGTTCCATCATCTGATAAAATGGTATTTTGTGTGTGATGGTCCCGGACACGGTTACCAGCGCTGTATAATGCAAAGCAGCCTGACAGTACAGTATGTCACGGTATGGGATGGAAAGGATGGTATCTTTGCTGTTATAAATGTATTTGGCATTTGAAACACGCTCCAATGCGGTATCCATACATGCATGAATCCGTTCATACATTACCGGTTTCAGGATAAAGGCAACGGCATTGGTGCCATAACCGTCATACACATATATATCATGCATGGTCAGAAACGCCAGCGGGGTGTGGGAGCCGTTCTTATTAAGAGCTTGTGCCGTGTCAATGCCATTGAGCTTTCCATCAAGTTCGATGTCCATGAATATAAAATGGAAATCGTTGAAGTCCTCTTTTAAAAAGTCCTCACCCGTCGTGAAATGCCGGATAATCAGCTCACATTTCCGGTTCATGGCCGCCCAGGCATGCAGCTTCTCTTCCAGCTTTTCCCTGTCCGATTCATTATTTTCAACGATTGCAATCTGCATACAAAGCATTCCTAACCATGCCTCCTTTGTGATGGTATAACTATTATGATTTCAAAGGATGTCTCTTGGGGATTTAATCGATAGAATCCATCGGCACGTTCAACAATCTGTCTGATTTGGGACAGACCGATTCCATGTCCTGGTTCTGTTTTGCGGCTCTCCAATGCCTCACCGTCAAAATTGTAAATACCGTCACAGCTATTCTTGATGACAATCCGGAACATATTATCCACCTGCGTTACTGTTAGTTCAATATAACGGCTATTTATATTGGATAAATGCAGGACAGCTTCAATGGCATTGTCCAACAGATTCCCAAACAGGGATGAGATATCCGCATCACTCATGGGGAAATCCCTGCAGTCATTTATGGCATAAATAATATGGATTCCATGCCGTTTTGCCTTCATGAATCCGGCGGACAACACATTATCCAAGGCCGGGTTGCCGCTGTTGGTCAGCAGACCTGCATATTCTGTAAAGCCGGAATTGTCCCGTATGTAACTAAGCGCCCGTTCTATATGACCGGATTCGAGGAACCCGGTGACCATCTGTATATGGCCCTTCATATCATGGCGCCAGGTGCGCAGGGCTGTGACGGCGTCCTGGGCGGCTTCCAGTTCCTTTATCCTGTTTTCGTCCCGCTGCTGTTTCATCAGAAGGCGGTTCCTTTCCTGACAGACCTTTGCAAACCAGATCATGATACTCAATGTTGTAATGGTAAGGATGATAATGAACAGGTAGGCAATATCTGTCATGATGGCAATATCCTCATAAACCTCCAGGGAGCTGACGGTTATGGAGATATTGGCAAACTGGTCCAGTAAGGCCAGGGTAGACAGCGTCATGGCAAGAAGCAGTATCTGTACCTTTCGCGGCAGGACGGATTGATTTTTCAACAGCTGGATAAGGCCTGTGGCAACAATGAAGCTTATGATCAGATATAATGCAACCATATAATAGCGTTCAGCAGACGGCTTCAACAGCTGTTTTATGCTGATCTGCAATAAAAGATCCGTTATGCGGAATACAATATGCTCGGATATCAGGGCAACCAGCATATAGGAACAGCCGCATATAAGCTTTCCTACCCTGCGCCCCGGGAAACAGGTATAGGAATACAGGATTTGCAGTGCGGTGACACAGGCTAACCGTATAACAGGATGGAAATACAGTGAATCAATCCAGGTAATTACAAATGCCAGGAAGATCCCACCTATCAGCTGACGGTAACGGTAACGGCCAGTCCCACCTAAAATCCGATAAAATAGATACCAGCAGATGCCCGTCTCCACAAAATTAATGGCTACTTCTATCATTTTCTCATGTTCCTCCACCAAATACAACTATAACCGGGTATCAACTCATGCAAAAAAAAGATAATTCGTGCAAAAACCCAAGTTAATTCTTTCAAATCACCAATCAGGATTAGCCACCGTACTTTTAAGTATCCGCCGCACCTACCAATATAATAAAAGAAAAATATAGGTACATCAATACAAATCCGACAATTAGATTCCCAATGCCCTTCCTCCTTGTCCGGTAAAACAATCAAGGCTGGATAAATTAATATCCAGCCTTGATTCCTCAAACACGCCCTAATAAGAGGAATATCAACCACTATCCATAGAAAAATGTTTTGTTCTCAGAAGATTGAATATAGAAAATATAAAACAACGGCACACAATAATGCAGTTAGAATGAATAAATATGGAATGATCTTTATATTTTTATCCTCTCTGGGGCAATAAAAGTCTGTTATATCATTCGGGTTATAGTAAATATCCACCTCGTCCCCAGGCTTTCCAACTGAAAGAAATGCATAAGGAACCCTTGAATCCATACCATTACACTCCTGATTCCCAATGCTGAACTTATATATTGTGAAACGATGTGGTATGGATGGCGCTGTAATATACCTGTTATGAGTGCGTTTAAGATACTCAACATAGACACCCGTAGATAGATAATCAATCTGCCCTATGGTTTTCTTAATACATCTGCGTATTACATCCATATTCTTTTCCTTAATTGTGCTATATGCATTGAAAAGTATTATGATAATAGATATATAGATTGCAGTAAGCATGATTAACAATCCAATGGAACGATCCATCATGATATCTCCGTTCATATGTTGAGGATAAGTGATTAAACATAGTTTATTTTCCTTAAAAAACTTAGTACGGTCTTTTTGTGTTCATATGGAACTTTTGCAAAAACATAAGTATTATCAATCTGGATTACCAGTTCATAAGTATCATCCTTATTTCTTCTTGAATATTTATAATACCGGCCCACACTTAATGTGTAGTTTTTCCCTCCTGTCTGTTCCCTGATTTTTTCTTCCATGTTTTCCCTTAACATACGGGCATGTTCAGTTGAGTCTGTTTCAGCATATTCTATATTGATGCCATCATCTATATATACTTTTCCGGAATGCAAGATGAAATTGTCCTTCGCTTCACTTGTATCAATCCATTCATATCCATTCATTTCCGCTATTCTTTTTAATTCTGCAAACTCCATAGGCGATTGTGGAGTTATGTTTTTCAGAATAACATAACCAATTGACAAGATTATTAATATGATTAAAAAAAATGGAATAACGAATCTTTTCCGTCCATAAATTAGATACACGTTTACCATTCCCCCCTTTTTAATACTTACAATATAATAAATTCCGTGTATTTTCAATGGATTTGCATGAAAAGCCTGTTTTCTGCATGAATAGACGTGATGGCATGCTTAAACTTCTGAAAGGATTTTTTTGAATCCTTCTTCAATTTATTCCGCGGGCAATCGTTCCTGCCTCTCCCGCGCCAAATACCTCCTCAAACGCCCGCAGGCACTCCCCTTTCCTGGAGCGGTCCATGACAGCAAACACCACGGTATCGAAGGTATCTGCAAAGTATCCTGTCAGCAGTTCCTTCCACCAGCTGGCTATCTTGTACGGGTCATTGCGGAATACGCCGCATCCGTAAGCCCCGAGGATGAGATGACGGTGATTCATCTGCACGAACAGGGACAGGGCCACCTTCATGCGTTCATACATGGCTGTTTCCGCCTTATGTATATCCTCCCCCTTCTGCATCACCTGCCCCATGTTGACAGCAGGCAGGGTAAGTACGGAAGCTGTCACAGGCTCCTCTAAAAGTTCAAACCGGCCATCACGGAAAAATACGACTTCAGGGGAATAGATGGCATGGTTGGTATATATCATGGACGGGCAGTTCCGGTTGTTCTGATAGTACTCCGGGTGTCTGGTCAGGGTCTGGTAGAGTCCGCTGGAAGCAGCTATGCTCTCCTCCTGTGCCATGGCACCGTTTAAGAACCCTCCTCCGGGATTCTTGGCGCTGGCAAAGTTCAGTACCCCGGGATCCGCCACCCCATCCCCTGACAGCCTAAGGATGGCATCCACGGTAGAACAGTTCATGGTCTTCATTACAGGTAACATACCGGAAGGTTCCCCTTTGACGTATGTTGCGGCCAGTGTCTCTGCCTGTTCCGGTGTGAATAAAAGGCTGTTGTCCACAGATGCCCTGTGCTGTTTCCTTATATCAATTATCCTGCCATGGATTTCGTAGGTTCCACGTCTCATGATTTCCAGTGTTTCTCTGGCAGTTGCTTTTCTATCCATACTTAAAACTCCTTCCATTTTTTACGGTACAGCCTGGATGGACGATGGCCCTCGTTCCCTGTGTAGGAATCTGTCTCCTCCACAAGGGATGCTGCCTTCCTGCGGAAAGCTGCCTTTAAAAGGCGTTTTCCCAGAATCACCTCATATACCTGCTGCAGCTGTGTCAATGTGAATTCAGAAGGCATCAGGTGAAGGGCCAGTCCGCTGTACTCAACCTTGCCCCGGAGCCGTTCCAGGGCATAGGTGATGATTCTGGCATGGTCAAAAGCCAGGCCATTGTTTTCCGTTATCTCATATTCTGTAAATGTGCCGTTTTCTGTTTTGGTCATGGATTTCTCAATGACAGAGGAAAGGCAGATGTTGTCCGAGGTTAATTCAAGCTTATAATGCTGGATACGGACAACCTTTGGTTCCTCTCCGTCCGTGGGAACAGGATAATCCGTGTGTTCATCCATCAGGTAGAAGGAAATGTGGAACCAGCGGGCGTTATCCGCGTCATCCCCTGCTTTTATCCGGACTTTGGAACTGTCAATAAGCGCCATATAAGAACAACTCATGACCCAGGTGCGTGGGTCGCGGTCTGGGTCGCTGAAGGTATACAGCTGTTCCATGTATACATGGTTAAGCCCGGTTTCTTCCATGAGTTCCCTTCTGGCTGCCTGTTCCGTGGTTTCGTCCGGCCGTACAAAGCCGCCGGGCAGGGCCCAGGAACCCAGATAGGGATGAACCCCTCTTTGGATTAACAGTATGCCCAGTTCCTTTTCAGGCAGCTTCCTGTAATTATCTTCTGTTTCCTCCAAAACCGTGAAAATAGCCATGTCGGCAGCCATCGAGGGCCGCTCATAGTGGCCGGGATCATAGGATTGTAAATACTCGGCTTCAGTCAGGCCATTCCGGTCAAGTATCCTGGTGTCCCTGTCCATCCCTGTCATGCCTCCTTTTCCTGTTCTATAAGGATATCCCTGGCCTCGGTCAGGGCAAATCCCAAAAGATTCGTGCCTTTCCACTTTACCGGGCATTGCACATCCGGATTACTCTTTCCCATACCAATTCCCCAGATGCGGTCCCTTGGGCTTGCCTCCACCAATATCCTGTTCTTAGTGGAACGCAGGAATTCCCACAATTCCGGATTCTGGGAAAACTTTGCCATGCTGGCTTGTTTGACAATGCCATAGCATGCATTGTCCCATGTCTCTTTATCAAAATTACGGACACTCCGGCCATATGCCTTCATGGCCTTTGGCTGCTTTGCCTCCAAAATCAGTGAAAGCATCTCCTGGTCATGGAACATCCTTGCCTTTTCCGCCATCATGAACTGCTCTGCGCAGGAATATGTAATCCCATCTATTTCAAAGCAGGCCATCCACCACTGGCTCAGGCAGGTTTCGGTTATACGCCCGCTGGAATCCGGTGTGTGGCCCCAAAAGAACAGGAATTTATAATGTTGTCCTTTGTTATATGCCTTTTTCAAATCTTCCAATGAATAAACCATGCCACTCTCCTCCTTATGGTATCATGCTGGATGTTTGCATCAATCGTATTGCAATGATAGTAATATATTGTTAATAACAACTTGATACTATCATGATATATGATTGTGGATTGATTGTCAAGGGGATTTGGTATATATGACAGGATTAAAAAATGAATTTAAAAATAATGAGGTTTAAGAGAAATAGTAAATGTAAGTGAATATAGTTAAAAAATGTCACAAGATTAAGAATGTAATAGAATTTAAGAATGTTGTAGGACAGGGATGGAAATAAAATATAATTACCCTAAATAAGCCTAAAAAGCAGAAATGAACGCAAAAAAACCATTTAAGTTTACATAAAAATATTATGTTAACATATTGCCATGGCAAAGCTGATTTTACAGAGATTTTTCACACATTCCATTATGCAGACCACTCTCCCATCCTATGCATCCGGAATCATAAAAACCGGCAGACAACTGCAATCCACAGCTGCCTGCCGGTATAAACCCATCCTATCTACAGATGAAGCCTCTTTAATGAATCAATATCCCCTGCCTGTATGAACGGTATGGCAGATGAAATCTTCTCCACCGGCCAGTCCCACCACTTTATCTCCTGTAATGTTTTGACATCTTCATCTGAAAAACGTTTCCGTATCATCCTGGCCGGGACACCTCCTACGATTGTATAAGGCGGCACATCCTTGGTGACAACGGCCCTGGTTCCGATGATGGCCCCGTCGCCAATGGTGACCCCTGCTAAAATAACAGCCTCATATCCAATCCACACATCGCTGCCAATGACAATATCACCCTTATTGTCCCACGCCATGTCCGGTCTCATGCCATGTCCCCACTCTTCATAAAACAAGGGGAATGTATAGGTGGCGAGGGAACCCATGGTGTGGTTCGCACTGTTGAACAGGAATCTGGCGCCGCATGCAATGGAACAGAATTTCCCGATGATAAGCCTGTCCTTATTGATTGGATAATGGTAAAGGACATTATTTTTTTGAAAATCCCTTGGGTCATGGACAAAATCGTTATAAATGGTAAATTCCCCTATTTCAATATTGGGATTCCCAATTACATTCTTCAAATATACAATCTGCGCATCTCCCGTTCTGGGATAAATCCTGCTGCTGTCTGGAATAGTCATTATAATCCTCCTGATTCATCAATTATTGTTTTGGGACTATTCCAGTTAATGCAATGCAGAGTTTCATATAACCCGCCTCCTTTTCTGTCTTATATCAAATATATTACAGGAACAAAAGAAAGAATGGAATACCAAATAAAAAAATATCCAGACATCCAGGCAACCTCATTCAATGGGCGCCTGATAAAACCCGCCATAAAAATTCTCCGTCTTAATCATGTTCACAATCACATGCGGATCCTGTTCCCGCATCAAATGGACGATATCATTCACCTCATAGGAGGAAACCACTGTGTGCAGCAGGTACATTTTCCTGTGGCTGTAGCCGCCCATGGCGTCCACACAGGATATCCCATGCCTGTACTCGTTCACGTAAGCCTTAATCACGTCCTCTGCATTGGTGGTGGTAATCTGCAGCGTGACCCGCTCATACCTGTGGTGGAAGGCAGATATGGCCTTGGTGGAAACAAACTGGAATAAGATGGAGTACCCAGCATAAAGCCATCCGAACATATATCCGAAAATACAAAGGATGACACAGTTGCCTGCAAACACATATTCCCATATGGATTTCCCGGTCTTGTTGGACACATACAGCGCAATGAAGTCAGTGCCGCCTGTGGAGGCATTTCCGCGCAGCGCGATGGCGATGGCAATGCCGTACAGGAATCCGCCGAACACCACATCCAGAAGCACGTCATTGAACAGCGGCTGGAAATGGAACACCTTCAGGAAAAAGCTGGCAAGGAATACCTGCAGCATGGAATAAAAGGTAAAACGCATGCTGATGCTTTTACTGCACAGGATGGCCACAGGTATGTTGAGGACCAGCATTCCCAGGGACGTGGAGATATTATGTCCATATAAAGAGGCAATCCTGTCAATCAGGATTGCCACGCCCGTGAAACCGCTGGACAATAGGTTGGCTGGCCGGATGAATGCCTGGATTACATAGGTCTGGAGCAGTGCGGAGGCGATGACCGCTGCAATGGTTATGAGCCTGCGCACCATGATATTCTTCTTGTATTTGGCAATCATAGCCCTGTCTCCCCTGCTTCCCCGATACTTATGAGAAGTTTGCGCACCAGCTCCTCCGAGACCACATCATAAGCACGTTCATTGGGAGCAGCCCCAAAGGCATAGGAAACGCTGTTTACAATGGTGGTTGGGTCCTCCACCCAGTCCTTGCAGGAACTGTGCACCTGGGTAAGGCCGGTGTCATCCATCAGCTTCCTGGCATTACCGGCGTTAATGCCGCTTCCTGCCAGAATCTCAATCCTGTCCCCATACATGGCCTGAAGTTCCTTTAAAAGAGCCGTGCCTTCTACTGCCTTGGCCTTCAGTCCGCTGGTCAGCACCCGGTCAACCCCCATGTCAATCAGGATTTCCATGGACCTGTAAGGATTGTCCGTGCAGTCAAATGCCCGGTGGAATACGGCTTCCTTCCCATATTCATGGATGATGGAAACCAGCCTTTCATTCTGCTCACGGTTAATGGTGGCATCCGGGTTCAGGCAGCCAAAGGCAATTCCGTCCGCGCCATGGCTGACCAGGATCCTGGTATCCATCTCCATCACCTCAAAATCCTCCTTGCAGTAACAGAAGCCGCCGCCCCTGGGACGGACCATTGCCACTGTCCTGATACCGCAGTGTTCCTTCACAAGCTCAAGGGTGCCCAGGGAGGGGGTAAGCCCTCCCAGATGCAGCCCGCTGTTTAACTCTATCCTTTTGGCACCCCCGGACGCGGCCTGGACCGCATCATAGTAGCTGCCGCAGCATATTTCCAACATAGTTCCATTCCTCCATATCTGATTCACAGGCCTGGCCGCCAGCCGTTCCCCGCTGTCTGCTACAGCTGCCCCAGCCGGTACAAAGCCAAAGCATATATCCGTGCGTTTGTCATCAGGTCATCCACTGTCATCCATTCATTGGGATTATGTCCAATCCCCTTCTGTCCCGGAAAACTTGGCCCAAAGGGCACGATTCCCGGCATCCCCTTGGCATAGGTCCCTCCTGTGGTGGTAACCGGCGTCCCGTCCTGTCCCGTTACAATCTCATAGCTTTCCTGAAGCGCCTTTACCATGGGGCTGTCCTTTTCAAATATGACCGGGTCATAATTCATGACCAGTTCTGCACGAAGCCCTGATTCCAAAGCCTTCCCCTGAACCTTATCCATAATCTGCTGGATGGAGAATCCGCCCGGATAGCTTAGGGTCACATCAAAACTGACCATTCCGTCCACGCATCCCAGTTTATATCCCCGCATCTCCATGGTCCCGTATTCCTCATGGAAAAAGTCAATCCCCAGGCGGTCGCCTGTATTCCTGGCCCCGATAAAATACTGGTTCACAAATTCAAAAAATGGTTCCAGCTTTTCTTTATCCCCAAGAATCCGCACAACGGCCCGTCCTCTCTCACTGTACACCACCGGATACTTACAATCCGGCGTAAACCCGTATACAGGGGGATTCTCCTTTGTGAGATAATAGTTCAGATCCTCAAAGCCTGTTTCTTCGTCACAGCCAAAGATGATCCTGACCGGGCGCCTTAACCCAAGGCCCAGCTTCTTAAGGGCCGCCAGCCCGTAAAGACAGGCCAGCACAGGCCCTTTATTGTCCAATACTCCCCTGCTGTAAATGACCCCGTTCTCCATATATCCGCTAAAGGGTGGCTGTTTCCAGCCCTCCCCCACCGGCACCACATCCACATGCCCGATGGCGCAGACGTATCCGTCTTCTCCCCTGCCATACTGGGCATAGCCGATGTAGTTGTCAAGATTCACCGTGTCAAAACCAAGGCGTCCGCTGATATCCAGCGCGCTTAAAAGAGCCTGCTTCACGCCCGGGCCGAACGGGGCGTCCTCTGACCCAGCCCCCTCCACGCTGTCAATCCGCACCAGCTCAAGGATGCTGTCAATCATCTCATCCTTTAAACTGTCCACGGCCTCTATGATACGCTGATCTAAACCCATATCTAAACCTATATCCGAACCCATATCAAAGTCCCTATTTAAGCCCATGAATCATTCCTCGATAGGCGCCATACGCGTCTTCATGTAGTTTTCCATCCACTCCTCTGAAGCAACCTCAAAGGTACAGTGTCCGTCCTCTCCCCGGGTTACCAGATAAACCGTGGGTTCCTGGTTTTCCGTGACAACTGCGAAGGAAAACCCTTCAATGTTGGTGGCAACGCCCCATTCACCCTTTGGGTTCATGGCTATCAGGGAAAGGTCCCCGGCCTGGCCCCTTCTCTCCTTCAGCTGTGCGTCCAGCTTATTCACGGCTGTCTCACATGCCTCCTGGGGATGCATGCCCTCCCCCATGAGTCTTACGATTTCATAGGAAATGCACCCTTTCATCAAATCCTCACCCAGCCCGGTGGCGCTGGCGGCGCCGCGCTTGCTGTCCGCATAAAAACCGGAACCTGAGATAGGCGAATCACCCACCCGTCCCTTTTTCTTCATGAAAAGCCCGCTGGTGGATGTGGCGGCAGTCATTTTACCTGTCATGTCCAGGCATGCCATGCCAACCGTGTCATGGCCGGAGTATGGCTTGATTTCCTGGGCAGCCACTTCCTTCACCCGCTTGCGGTAATGTGCCTTGGCCCGGTCCGTCAGCATGTTCTTGCGCTCAAATCCTTCCTTATGTGCAAACTTCTCAGCGCCCTCGGCCACCAGCAGGCTGTTGACCTTTTCATGGCTCAAGCGCCTTGCAATGGAAACCGGGTTGGCAAAATCCTTAATGGCCGCAACAGCCCCGATATCCAGCGTATCCCCGTCCATGAACGCGGCGTCCATTTCCACTTCCATCTCTTCATTTGGAAGTCCGCCGTATCCCACGGATTTGTAGTATGGAAAATCCTCCACCTCACGGATGGCTGTCTCAATGGCATCCCCCGCGTCCTTTCCTGCCTTTAAAAGCTCAGAACCCTTTGTAATCCCTTCCACGGCCATACGCCAGGTTGCAATCATTCCCCACATGGCAGATTCCTCCTCATCCAATGAATTATTTAAAACAGAATGTATTCTTAAGTCCGGTTATGTCTTCTCCGTCAGCCAGTGCCTTGGCCATGGTGCACATGTTCTTAAGGGCGTCGTTCAATCCCATTCCGCCCTTCTTCGGGGTTTCCACAATGGCTACCTTATCCTTGTAGGCCACGATTGTCTCCGCATTTTCCACGGACATGGCTGCAAATGCCTTTGCATCGGTGGTTGCGTTGATATCACAGGCAACCTTTGCGCACATGGCTGCATAGTCCGCAAAGTTAAAGGCCGGTCCGCACATGACCACATCCGGCTGAAGCTTCTTAACCATGGCGCAGAGCTTGCGGCTTACTTCCTCCGGGTCTGCGAGATAGGTCCCGTTGCCGCAGCACAGGCATGCTGCCACGTGCCCATCCACCTGTTTTAAGAAGGGTTCCATCATGACCGCGGGACCGATAGGCTCCTTTTTTCCTGTAAGGGGAACCATGGTATCGTCCTTTGTGCCAAGTCCTGACTGAATCTGGTCATATATCATAATTATCTTCATATCATACACCTCTTGTTTTTATAACGGGCCTGCACAAAAGGTACAGGCCCGGCATGTTAATGGAGTCACAGGTTTACTTGTTACATTCATTTATCAATTCATGATGGACTGCTTCCTACAGGTCATCAAAGGAAAGGTCATCGAAGTCGATGTCATCGTCATCCTTGCTGTCAGCGGCCTTGGCTTCGTCCGCCAGATACTGCTTATCCATCATCTTGATGAATGGCATGTAGATGAACACACCCAGGATCAGGAGCAGCAGCTGGAGCACGGCGCCCTGCCACCCTGTTGCCAGGAAACCGGAAAGCACGACCGGCATGGTCCATGGAATCGCAACGCCGGAACACAGGGGAACCAGGCCGATGCTCATGCATACATAGGAAATAACAATGTTGATGGTGGGCACCAGCATGAATGGAATCAGGATCATCGGGTTCAGCACGATGGGAAGGCCGAATACGATAGGTTCATTGATACCGAACACGCCTGGAATCAATGCCAGCTTGCCAAGTTCCTTAATACGTTTGGAATGGCAGAATAACAGCATGGCAATTAACAGTGACAAGGTGGAACCGCAGCCGCCGAAGGTGGCAAACAGGTCCTGGAACTGCTGTGAGATGATGTTTGGCAGCGCCTGGCCGGCCTGGAATGCAGCCAGGTTGTCGGCGGACAGTGTCTGCAGGATTGGGTTGAACACCGCGCCCACCACGGAACCGCCATTTACCCCGAAGAACCAGAAGAAGTGCAGGAATATATAAGCGATTACCATGGCCGGAAGCGTGTTGCCCAGCTTTAACAGCGGTGTCTGAAGGATGGTGAAGATAAAGGTAAATGCATCCCTATATGGAGTCATGGCAAATACGATGTTGATCACAAAGAACACCAGCACTGCCACGCCTGCGGGAATCAGGGCTGAGAAGGATTTGGATACGGTGGGCGGCACGCCGTCAGGCATCTTGATGACCCATCCCTTTTTATTCACCCATGCATAGATATGCACGGACAGGAACGCCACGATGATACCGACGAAGATTCCCTTGGAACCAACCCATCCCAGGGGGATGCCGGTTACGGTTGTGTCGCCGGATATGATTTCATACGGCATGATCAGGAACCAGCATACCATGGCGATTGCGGCGCCGAACAGTTTATCCACGTCCATCTGCTCTGCAAAGGAATAACCGATTCCGATAACGGCCAGGATTGCCATGATGGTGAAGGTGGCGTCTGTTGGTTTGGAGAAGTAGGAGGTCCAGTTCTCACCAAAGAACCTTGCCCAGAAATTGCTCCATCCCGGAATCGGGAAGTTGGCAATCAGCAGGAAGAAGGAACCTACAATCAACAGTGGCATGGATAAAAGGAAACCGTCACGGACAGCTATCAGATACTTATTCTTACCGATTTTCTCTGCCAGCGGCATGAGTACGGACTCTAACTTACTTAACATTTTCTATTCCCCCATATCAGATATTTTTATTGTGCGCCTTGGCGCCGGATGGTTCTTTATTTCGCTGACTTCATCAGCTTGATGGCTGATTTGAGGACTTTTTCGCCGTTCATCATACCATAGTCGGTCTGGTCAATTACCTGAATCGGGATACCTGTGCTGCCGTACTTTTCAACAATCTCGGCATAGCGGTATTTAACCTGGGGCCCTAACAGGATGACATCCGGATGCTTCTCATCGATGATCTGACCAATCTTGCCGTCCGGAAATGCCTCTACTTCGATGGGAAGGTCATGGGAGTTGGCAACACCCTGCATCTTGCTTGCCAGCATACTGGTTGACATACCTGCGCTACAGAATAAATATACACGTTTCATTATAAAATCCTCCTTATGTCCTCATTCTTTATTATGGTTGTTTTTTTATTTTTAATGATTATTTATTTTCCAGCTTCTGTTCCAGTTCAATGATACGTTCATAGCTGGCAATCATTTCCTCGGCAATGATCTTAAAACTTTCCGCGCTCATCAGCTGGTCTTCCGCGTGTACCAGGATAAGGGAGCCGCCTACCTCAACGCCCTGTGCTTCCTTTTGGATCAGCTCAAAGTGTGCCTCATGCCCGACTAAGAACAGCTTCTGTCCTTCCTCGATGCATTTTCTTGCCCCGTCAAAATCCCCTGTCTTTGCCTTCTGGATTCCTTCAATGTAGCTGGAACGCGCAGCGCCTACATTGGAAATGATCTGAAAGCATGTCATCTCTAATCCCTCTACCATAATGCTACCTCCTGTTTGCTGTTTTGCTTAAAATCGTAAATGAGAAAATGCAACAAAACCGTCTGTTTGCTGCATCTCTTATTAAGTTGCCTTTATTATAAGGCCTTTATTCAGTTTTTTTCATTAATCGGATTTCCTAGCTGTTAGGAAATTCAACCCATTATCCTGTCAATAAATTCCTCATAGGTGCAGGACGACACTAATTTTGCCAGCTCCTCAGGCCGGTTCACCACATTGCTGACCCAGTCAAAGAAAATCTTAATCATCCGCTCATCCCCTTCATTGATGGCAAAGAGCATGACCAGGCCCACATCGAAGTTCCCCCAGCGGACCGGGCTTTTCAGCTGGGCCACAGCAATGGTGGAATGGCTGGCAAAGGCCCCGAAGGCATGGGGAATCGCAAATGCATTCACAAAGGAGGTGGGCGACATCTGCTCCCTTTTAAGTACGATATCCTTGAAGTCCGGCTCCACGATGCCTTCCTTTTCAAGGCCGCGGCACAGCAGGCGTATGATTTCCTCCGGCGTCCCAAGGGTCACGTTTTCATGGAAATGCTCCTTGCGTATCAGGCTGCCGATATGGGAGGTGAATTCCAGCTGGAACTGTTTCTTGTCCAGCTTATTGACCGCCTGGAGGATGCCTGACTCTGTCTCTGAATCCACAAACAGGTTGATTGGGACCGTCGGCACATCCAGCTTGTGTTCCAGGGGAAATGTGGTCAGTATCAGATCCGGATCCAGGGAGGAAACCGTCTCCTCCTCGAAATAGCGGAAAATCCCAACCACCTCCACCCTCTCACGGAACATTTCCGATATCTTCTTCACACACATATCGGAAAATGTCTGGTTATGGGGGATGATCATGATGGTCCTGTACTTCCTGACACTGTTGATGCGCTCGCTGGCAGCGCCCAGATGGAGGGCAATGTAGCAGGATTCCACCTCGGATATGGAAGCCTCCAGTTTTTCCTCCAGAAGCTCCACCACATAGATGCCCATATCGAACACCAGAGGGTATTTGCGCTTGATTTCCTCCACGAATACATCCTGCATATGGGCTTTGGCCTTGACGCGGTCTATGAGGCCGTGGATGTGCATCTTAAGCCCGGCAATCAGGTCCCCGTCCTCCCGGAAATCCAGTCCGAACAGGGAATAGATCCCATCCAGGGCTTCGGCAACCAGCTTTTTCGTGTTCAGCCATTTCCCTTCAAAATTCACAAAATCACTTGTATAGTTGGAGGCCCGCTTGCCCATGATGACCAGGGCGAACATCCCCACCTCGCCGTCATGGACCTCGATGTGGAGGCGTTTTGAGATACGGTCGAAAAAGGTCATGGAGATCTGGTATTCAATGGTATCCTCAAGGCCCTGGGAGCCGTTATCCATATTCACATAATTGGCGCAGTTCATCCGCTCAATGCTTGTGCCTGCGTGAAGGATGACCATGGGGAACATGGACTCGTGGATGGAGTAATCATATTCCTCCAGCACATCCACAAAGATATCCTTGACCGCAATCAGGTCAAAGCTTTTATAAAGGCCCGCAAGCAGGTTCATGTTGAGGAAATTCTCCTGTACCTCAGCCACAAGCAGGTCCCTGTAAAAACGCCGTTTGCTGGCCTCATCCCCTTTTAGGGAAATACATTCCCTGTTGCGTACCAGTTTCAGGTTGGTGTAAGGCTCCAGCATCCTGCGTATGCGCTTGAGATCATTGTCAATGGAATAACCGCTGACAAAAATCTGATCCTGAAGAGAGACCAGGTTCAGCTCCCTGGTCTCAAACAAAAGCTTCTGTATAATGTATATACACCGGCCCCCCGGGGTCTGGGGGACCTCCGGCCCAAGGTTCTTTTTCTCCGGCGCAGGAATACTTGTCCTGGCGTCCTCCATAACACGATAACCCTGGCGCACATTGGATTCAATGGGCGCCGGGGTTATCCGTTTGTTGATAGCCTCCACATCAGAGCGGATGGTCCTGTCTGATACTCCAAGGAGGCCGGCCAGCTGCCTGCTGGTCATCCAGTCCCCTCTTTCTGAAAGTATGGCAAGCAGCTGTTCCTGTCTCACGTTCTGCATGGTTAGACTCCTTATCTCTTTTGCTTATGCTTTGCAGAAGGCAAATACCTTCCACGGTTCTACATAATTTAACAGCACATGCTCGTATTCCGGCAGATGTCCGATGACGTTCTTGCGTCCGTCATTGGGCATATCCTTAAGGACAATGTGCAGTTCACCTTTGTACTTCAGATATCCGTCATTTAAGATGACCACGTCCCCGCGCTTTAAGTCACGTGTGTTGGCAGCGGGAACCGGTTCATCTGCAAAGGTAACCCTTGGCCATGTGGACCGGATCATGTACTCGCTCATATCGCCCCGTACCACGTGCCTTGGTCCATAATCCAGGATTTTCTGCTCTGTTTCAGTCAGTTCCTTCTCAAGGACCAGCCCAAAGGTCAGTATGCTTGGGTTCACGGCCGCACAGGCCTCCAGCTCCTCGTCGGAAGCATAGGCATTGGCCACCAGCACATCATCCACCATTCCTGTGGCAAACAGGTGGCGCGCCTGGAAGTCCATGGGCAGGCCACGATGCATCTCAAGGGTGCAGAGGCCTTCGTTAACCGGCCATGGGCCGTAGGTTCCCTGGTTGTTGCTGGATATGAATGCAGCCACCGGCAGGTGCATGGACTTCATCTTCATGTTGCATTTGTTGAAATGCTCCAGGCTCAGGCCCGTATACTGCTGCGGATAAAAGTTATGGCAGGTAACAAGTTTGGACCGGTCCGGGTGATGGTCCATGATATTCTCCACATAGACTAACTGTGTGCTGGCATTCAGTTCTATCTTAAGCCCCTGTGGATTATAGGTCATCAGGCTTTCCTTCATGCCGTCAAAGCCCTCGTCCAGACGGATGCCGTCCACGTGCATCTCTTTAAAAATGGACAGATCCTCATAGGAAATCCCCATCCTGGAAAATACGGCCGGGCTTACATCCGGGATGATTTCCATGCCGCACCCATGGGCCGTGTCTGCCAGCTGGCGGAACTCTCCTACCACGTCTTCCCTGCTCTTATCCCCCACGCTCAGCAGGCAGGTAAAGACACGCTTGTATCCAAGGCTTCCTGCCTTCCTTATATATTCCTGGTCGCGCTGGGCAGTAGAATGCTCCGGATAAATGGAAATACCTAATCTTGCCATAATAAATACCCCTCTTTCTTAATAAGACTGTTTCCCAGTCCTGTTCTGTCTGGTATGCTATATATAATATAACCAATTACCAGAAAAAAGAGAGGTAAATATATTTCCTAACAGCTAGGAAATCATAAAATTGTGCGAAGCAGGCCCTGTAGGAATCCGGCTGCCTGTCCCTCGTCCGGTCCTTCCACCTGCAGTTCCAGGCTCTCGCCCTGGCGTGCGCCCAGGCTCATGAGGGACAGCACATTCTTACAGTCAGCTGTCTTTGTTCCGCTTTTCAGGTAAATGCTGCTTTCATAACCGGAAGCCGCGCGGCACAGGCTCATGGCATTGGTTGCATGAAGGCCCTGTCTGTCTGAAATAACATATTTGTAAGTAATCATCGTATCATCATCCTTTGTTTTTCCTCCCCTCATTTTAACATAGTTGGGGAAAGTGCACAAGGGTTTATGGGATGGGGTGGAATCACCCCACAATGATTGGAATAGGATTTCTTGACAAGATGACGGGTATGTATGTAGAATAGAGGGGTTAGTATATGCGGAATTACGGAATTGTCTGGAAAGAAAACAGTTGGAAGGAAAAATGACAGGATGAAACTTCAGAGACTATTAAGCCTGACGAGACAGGCGCTAGATAAGTATGATTTGATTGAGGACGGGGACAGGATTGCAGTGGGGGTGTCCGGGGGAAAGGACAGCCTGGCGCTGCTGTATGCGCTGCATCATCTGCAGCGGTTTTATCCCAGGAAGTATGAACTGTGTGCGGTTACGGTGGATCTGGGATTAGGGAACATGGACCTGGAACCGGTCAGGGAGCTGTGCGGGGAGTTTGGCGTGCCCTATACGGTAATCCCCACTGAGATTGGAAAGGTCCTATTTGATATCCGCAAAGAATCCAATCCCTGCTCCCTCTGCGCCAAGATGCGTAAGGGCGCGCTGAATGAAAAGGTAAAGGAACTGGGATGTAATAAGATAGCCTATGCCCATCACAGGGATGATGTGATTGAAACCATGCTGATGTCCCTGTTTTATGAGGGAAGGTTCTATTCGTTCTCACCTTACACCTACCTGGACCGCATGGACCTGACGGTCATACGCCCCTTCCTGTTTGTGACAGAGGCGGATATCGTTGGATTCAAGAATAAATATCAGCTGCCCGTGTGCAAGAATCCATGTCCAATGGACGGATATACCAAGAGACAGTATATTAAGGATCTGATCAAAGAGCTTCAGAAGGATAATCCCCATCTGAAGGACTGCATGTTCCATGCAATCCTGGATGGGAATATAAAGGGATGGCCCCAGGCGGTTAAGTAACGCCTGAGGCCATTTTTACAATGTATTCTGTTCTGGATCATACAGGATATACGGTTGTGTCATGCTCCTGGTCCGGCTTCGCCTGGTCCGCCGGAATTGTTTTCTGAGCCTCCAGGACCTCCAGGACCCGTGGTTCCTGTTTCCGGCGGCTGTGTGGATGTCTCTTTTGACGGCGGCTGGGTTGGCTTCGCAGCGGGCTTTGTATCGCCCTGTGCGCCTGGGCCGCCTTCTTCCGGAGCAGTGGTTCCTTCTTCCGGTTTATCCGGTTCCTTGGAAGGCTTTGTCACACCTGGGCCTACCTCTTCTGTTTCCTCTGGCTCCGTTGTCTCTGCCTCTGTTGTTTCAGGCGCTTTTGTTGTCTCTTCCTGGGTACTCTCTTCCACGGTTGTTTCCGGCACTGTTTCAGGAGGGGCGGTCTGGACCGGCGCCTGGCCTCCGCCGGACGCGCCGCCGGATGATCCGCCGGAGGAACCTCCCCCGGAAGGAGCTGCCTTGCCCTCCTCATATAAGCCTGTTTCTTCTGAGATATGGGCACTGATCTTCTTTACGGCTGAGGATGGACGGTAGCTTGTATCCTCCCCATACAGGAACTGGTGAAGCATCACCACATTGCTCTCCAGGGTGGTGGGGATGACGCAGTCCATTCTTCCCACACGCATGGTCTGTCTGGAGAAGGGGAACCCGGCCGTGTCGCCGATGTGGTATTTCTTAATGTCCTTTACCAGCGGGATTACATCATTTACCCCAACGCTGGTGGAAATCTGCGGGATCATATAGGTGGCCAGTGAGGTCAGTGTGGCTGCATCCGCCTGTTTTGCTTTCTCAAGCGCCAGCATGACAACCTTTCTCTGACGTTCTGTTCTCTGGAAGTCCGTATCCATGAGCCGGAGACGGCTGTAGGCCACTGCCTGTACCCCGTCCAGGTGGTTGGGGCCTGCCTGGGCCAGCTGGACGGAACCGATTCCCGTGGAGTTGACGGTTTCCGTAATAAATGCATTGATGTATTTAAATTCAGCCGGGGTAATATCAATATCGATACCGCCCAGGATATTGATTGCCTCAGCAACGGATTTCCAGTTGAAGGTGGCATAGTCGTCAATTTTTATATCCAGGTTCTCTTCCAGGGCGGCAACCCCCTGTTTCTGTCCGCCTTTAAAGTATGCCTCGTTAATCTTGTGGTAGGTTCCCTCTGAATTGATTTTCAGATAGGTGTCCCTGTATACGCTGACCAGCTTGATTTCACCGGTTGAACGGTCTATGCTGCATATCATCTGTACGTCAGCCAGTGCATTCTTCGTATTGCCGTCCCTGCTATCCACGCCAAACACAGCTATGTTCCATATCCCGGTAGGCCTGTGGATGAACAGCCATGCCCCATATGCAATGAAGGCCGCCAGCAATATCAATAAAATGCTTTTTAACCCTCTCTTCTTCCTTTTTTTTGCCATCTGTCCCTGTCCCCGCCTTCCTGAGGCGTTGCGGCTCCTTCCATTGCTGTCTGCATGAATGTCGTCATATTGCCTGCGCTGCCCTGTTTCTGCCGTGTACGCTGTCTGGCGTGCAGAACCTTTACCCTTGTAAGCGCTGCTGCCTGCAGCGGTCCTGGCAGTCTTACCGGTGCGGGAAGTATGGGCGGATGACGGGATGCGTCCGTTGGGCTGTCTGTATTCCTGTTCATCCTCCAGGATGATGCCCCCGGACCCATCCCCGTAACCATACTCATCCCTATAACCTTCCCTGTTCCGGTAACCATAATCGTTCCCGTAATCATAACCGGCCTGGTCATGGCGGTTCTGGCGGCGTTCTCCGTGGCTGTAAGCATCGCGCCCGTATTCCTCCTGCCCGAACTCCTCATCATAATAGTATTCCTCATCGTAATGGCTGCGGCTGCCGTACCCCTGTTTCCCATTCCTGGGAGGAGGTACCTGCCTGCCCGCTACCGGGCTGGAAGCTGAAGGGCCGCGTCTTGTCCCTCTTCTGTTCCTGGCACGCATACGTTCCAGCTCATCATCATCATTGTAATTCATGACACACACCTCATCTATCTTTCTCGTTATGTTTATCCGGCCTACTCAAGGATGCGCCGGTAGCTTTGCCAATCCGATGCAGCAATCCCAACTTCCACGTTGTTCACATTGCCGCTGGTTTCCTGGATACACAGCATCTGTCCGTCTGCCGCCCATCCAAGGAAGATGACCACATGGGCGGAGGGGCCTGTGCGGATACAGATATCGCCCGGAACCAACTGATTCTTTGTAATGGCCCTGCCGCTGGAAATCAGGGTACCTGTGCTTGCAGCTCCCAGTCCCCTGCCAGTAACGGACCAGTATACCCAGTTAATCCACCCGGAACAATCCAGGCCTTTCAGGAAACGTCCGTCCTCATCCTGCGCTGTGACGGAACCAAAGTCATTGCCCGTGTACCCTGGTGAACTGGGCTTACCGCCCCAGTAGTAAGGGATTTTCCCGACAGAGGAAAGGGCGTAGCGGATAAAATCCTTCTTCTGCTGGCTGGTATTTTCAGGAACCATGGTCATGTAAATGTCTATTTCGGCAGATGTCAGTGGATTGCGCACAAACAGGTCCGTGGTATTGATACCGTATGTCTGGTACCAGTCCTGTCCGCTCAGATAGCGGACCTGTTCCATCGCGGGTTCATCCCAGCCCTTCCAGCTCCCCTGTCCTGCTGCGCTGCCAGCCTGTTGGTCAGATTGGAAGAGTCCGTTGGCTTCTGTAATCCCTTTGACCATGATGTTGATGGAAAAGTCTATATGACCGGGGCATGGATTCACCGGGATTCCTGTTCCATCCGTGGTGTCCGGCACGGCTTCTGCCTCCGCGCTGATTGTTTCACCCGGCCCTTTGCTGTTGTTGTTGGAATCTGATGCCGCAGTTGCCGCATGATCGGTCGTCTGCCCTGATGCCGCAGTTGCCGCATTGTTGGTCGTCTGTCCTGATGCTGCAGTTGCCGCATGATTGGTCATCTCTCCTGCTCCGTCAGCTGATCCGGCATCACTGGCCGTCTGTTCTGCCCCGGCGCCCTCCTCTGCTTCCGGTGATGGGGACGGTTCATCAGCTGACGGTTCATAATCCGCTGCCTCCCCGCTTTCTGAAGCAGCCGGAACCATGGAGGTGTCGGATGCCGCCGCTACATCAGTGGATATTTCCTCATGTTCCAGACAGCTTCCGTCACAGTAATAGATTTCCCCCATATGTACCGAATAGCCGTGGGAGGCTTCCCATATATCTGAGACATATGCTTTCAGCTGCCCTGCATCATTGAGGATACCATGATAATAAAGGATGTTTGCCATGGAAACAATGCTTTTGGCATTGGAAATACTGCCGCAGGCCTGTCCGTCCCCGTTCAGGAACTGCAGGTTCACATTTTTAAATTCAGGAATCACCCCGGAAGGGGTTGTCACTGTCTCAACCGGAAGTCCTAACAGCGCTGCCAGACGTTCCGGTGTATAGTGATATAAATCATATATTCCGGAGGACCACTTGGCATCCAGTCCGGCCAGCTGGTCATAAAGCCGGCCAGCATAACTGTAGGAGGGCTGGGAAGTATCAGCCCCATCCTCATAAAGATAAGCCAGGTTTAAAATGTCCGGGCTCATCAGGACGGCATTGGAAGGGGTGGCATCTGAATAGGATGCGGATGGCGGAAATTCAAAATGTGGGGTACCATTCAGTGTCTCCGCCGTGGAAGGGGTACCTATGGCCGAAGGCTCTGGGGCAGGCGGCAGGCTGCGCTGCCCAAGACGCCTGCCCATTGTAAATGACAGGAAGCAGCCTGCCAGGAACACAAGGGCCAGGGCACATATTTTATATATGCTTTGTTTATATGTATGAAATAGTTTCAGGAAATTCTGTATTATATCTCGCATTGTTTTATAATCCTTACCGTCACAGGTATCATATGCAATTACACCGTTCCCCATTATATCATACGGACAAAAGAAAAAATAGAACAAAACTCTTAAAGAATCATTAATTAAAGTACCTTAATAAGACAACCATTTAATGATATCCGCTGCATCTCACCTCAATCTGAAAATCCTTCTTCTTGGTGCATACGACCTCATTTTATATTTTTCCGAATATCGGATGGTCAGGTCCAATGCTTCCGCTTTCGCGCTTTCCATATCGCCCCTGCTTATAAAGCTGTCTATTTTCTTCATTTCCATCCTCAATCCTTCATCCGCATATAGATTACATAGCATATAACACGCTTCGTACGCTTCCCTGTTCTCCTCTTTTGGATTTTCAATGCATTTTCCTAAAGCCAGCATATACTCTTCCATGGCCCACAGGGAACGCCTGATCCTGTCCTGGTTATCTATCCGGTTTACCTTTATCAATGCCACTGCTGATATGACTGCCGCCAGGACTGTGGCCGCACTCTTTAAAAGTTCAACATGATCCATAACATCCCCCTCCTTATATTGTTTCTATCATACACCGTATTTCGACAAAATAAAAGCCGTATTTCCTCAGGAGGAGGTCCAAAAGGAGCACAGATTGGAATAACCATCTTTACCCTGGTCCCGCATAACACCCAAAATATGGTTGACGCATAAAATAGAGTGAGATATAATAATCCCAATCTATTTAGGAGGAATAGGGACCCATAGCAAAGCTAAGCGCCATGCACCTTTTACCGGGACCGTGAACAGCAGGACAAATGCTGCCGGTAAGAAGGTTAACGAGGTGGAGAGATTATCGAGATATTCGGCGGGTACTCTCCCATGCCGTCCGGGCGTGTGATATGCTGTTAAATATGCGGGTAACCGCAAAACAGAGGCAGCATAACCGGAAAAATTTTTCAAAAACAGAATGACGGATACGAAAGAACTGTCCTGCGGTGACAGCTTATTTTTGTGCGGCCTTTTTGTGCCGCGCCATGTATCATTCACGTCTATGTGACATTTACTTGTAAACTAATTGAGAAAAGAAAGGCGGAATCATATTATGTGTGGAATCATTGGATATACAGGACCATTAGAGGCCAGGGACCTGCTTTTAAACGGTCTGGCAGGGCTGGAATACAGAGGCTATGACAGCGCCGGGATTGCTTATTTTAATACTGCTTCCCAGGTCAGGATCATTAAGAACGTGGGCAAGGTGGCTGCCCTCAGGGAATGTGTCAAAAAGACCGCGGAGGTGTCACACTGCGGCATCGGCCACACGCGCTGGGCAACCCACGGCGGTGTGACGGATAAGAATGCCCATCCCCACAGGGCTGGCCAGGTAACCCTGATTCATAACGGTATCATAGAGAATTACCACCAGCTTACAGAAGAATATGGACTTGGGGATAAACTGGTATCCCAGACCGACAGCGAGGTGGCTGCCTGGGTTCTGGACGCGGTGTACAGGGACTGCCGCCACGACCCGTTAGCTGCCATCGGGGCATTTGTAAAGAAACTGGCTGGTTCTTACGGCTTCTGCATCCTTTTTGATGACCGGCCAGGGGAAATATATGCAGTCCGCAATGTAAGCCCGCTGGTGGCCGCCTACACCCGTTCCGGGGCCATCATTGCCTCCGACCTGACAGCGCTTATCTCCTACACAAAGGAATATTTTGTAGTGCCCGAGGGACATATTGTCCGTCTGACCCCTTATAAGGTAAGGGTATATGACATGGATTACAACCGGATTGAGCCGGAAATGCTGGAGGTCAGCTGGAACATGGACGCGGCCATGAAGAACGGCTTCCCCCATTTCATGCTGAAGGAAATCCATGAACAGCCGGAGGCCCTGAGGAACACCATCCTTCCACGCCTGGCAGGGAACCTGCCGGACTTTACCGCGGACGGTATTCCGGATGAGCTGTTCCTGGATTGTAACCAGATACGCATCATTGCGTGCGGAACAGCCATGCACGCCGGGATTGTGGCTAAGGCGCTGATGGAACCCCTTCTGAGGATTCCGGTCACGGTGTCCATTGCATCGGAATTCCGGTATGAGGACCCTCTGGTGGACGGGAAAACCTTGGCAATCGTCATTTCCCAGTCCGGCGAAACCATTGATACGCTGGCTGCCATGCGGCTGGCACAGTCCCTTGGGGCGCCTGTACTGTCAATTGTCAATGTGAAAGGCTCCACCATTGCCAGGGAAAGTGATCATGTATTTTATACCCACGCCGGTCCGGAGATAGCGGTTGCCAGCACAAAAGCCTACTCCGTCCAGCTGGCCGCCCTCTACATGCTCTGCTGCCGCATGGCCCTTACCAGGGGACGCTGCACCAAAGCTCAGGCCGGGCAGTTCATGGAGGACCTTCTGGCGGTGATTCCGGCCATGGAGGCAATGATTGGCCAGTCGGACCATATCAGATCCTTTGTACGCCACCTGATCCGTGAAAGGGACACCTTCTTTATCGGAAGGGGACTGGACTATGCCTTTTCCCTGGAAGGCGCACTGAAGCTGAAGGAAATATCCTATATCCATGCCGAGGCATATGCTGCCGGTGAATTAAAACACGGGACCATTGCCCTGATTTATGACAATGTGCCTGTCATCGCAATCGCCACCCAGGACCACGTGTTTGCCAAGACCATTTCCAATGTCAGGGAGGTGAAGGCAAGGGGGGCTTACGTAATCCTTCTCGCAAAAGAGCAGGCCCAGCTGGAGGACGGCGTTGCGGATATGGAGCTGCGGATACCGGATCTGGAGGACCGGTTCACCGTATTCCCCATTGCCGTTGCCCTTCAGCTCATTGCCTACTATGCGTCCATCGGCAAGAACCTGGATGTGGACCAGCCAAGGAACCTGGCCAAATCAGTTACCGTGGAATGATTCCATTGGGGCGTTATCCCGCCCCAATCCTCTCTTTTTCAGATCCATGCTGCCTTTAGATGTGGCTTAGAGAATCATCTGCTATAGTTACAATCACAGGAAATGATTCAACTATTAATAAAGGAGAGTTAAACATGAAAAAGAGAATCGCTTTATTTTTACTTACAGGTGCCTGCCTGATGAATACGGTGCCCTGCTTTGCATCCCAGTCCGTCAAGGTCAGTTATGTAGGTTCCCAGGGAACAGAATACTCAACGCTGCCGGACAGCGGGACCCTGCAAAGAGACGCGGGATTCAAGCCAAAGGCTCCGGCCGCACTGGCGGGAGGCTATCAGTTTGACAGCGGAAGGATTACGGAATCATTTGATATGGACGCAGACGGCGCTCAGGTCAACAGGCAGAAAGGCATCAACTTCCAATATGTGAAACAATCCGGCAGCACTGCCAAAACGGTCACCCTGTCCGCGGAACCGGCATCCGGCCAGTCCTTTTCAAAAGATTCCACCCTTGTGGAATATGGGGAAATGAATCTGTATTACAGTACGGACCAGGCCAACTCCATATCCTGGATGGACGGGGATGTTTACTATATGCTTATGGACATCAAAAAGTCTGTCTCAAAAGATGGGCTGACGGCAATGGCAAAACAAATGATTGACATGGACACAACTTCTGCCCAATAAGGGTACATCATCCTGCCATCAAAAAGATGCTGCCGCACCAAACTGGATTGGTACGGCAGCATCCGCTGTTTTCATATCTGATATTACTTCTGTTTGTTCCACGTCTGTTTCACTTTTGCAAAATTCATGATTACGTCCACTGCGCCGTCTGCCCCTACCTTGCTGCTGTTAATGCATAAATCATAGCTGCGCGGGTCGCTCCACTTTTTGTTGGAATAATAATTATAGTAGTTGGAGCGCTGCTTGTCGGTTTTAATCATGATATCCTTTGCCTTGGATTCGTCCACCTTGTAAAGCTCCTGAAGACGTTTCAGCTTATCCTTGTCATCTCCTGTGATGAACACGCTTACCACATTGGGATAATCCTCCAGTGCGTAATCCGCGCAGCGTCCGACGATAACGCAGGAAGCCTCGTCTGCCAGTTTCTTGATGGTATCAAACTGTGCCAGGAATATCTTGTGGTTAATGGGCATATCGGAATATCCGGATGCGGTATATCCCATGGAATAGGAATCCATTACCAGGGAATACAGGAAGCTGCTGGTGGGTCGTTCATCGTGTTTCTCAAACAATTCCTCGCAGAGGCCGCTGTGCTTGGCTGCCATGGCTAACAATTCCTTGTCATAGCACTTGACCCCCATCTTCTCAGCCAGCATCTCGCCTATTAATTTTCCTCCGCTTCCACACTGTCTGCCAATTGTGATAATAAGATTATTTGTCATTCCACATTCCCCTTTCTGCACTCTATGTCATGTTATGAATGAGTCATATTTTATCTATTAAGTATTATAACTCAAAAATTCAGAAAAGTATATAGAAATGCGCAATAAAATATAAAATAACCCAAAGCTTTTCGACAAAAGTGACAACTTGTCTGCTACTGTCTCTCTTAATGAGCATTTTATCTCAAAAAGTATTTTATCTCAAATTCCTTAAAAGCCTTTCAAAATACTCGGGCAAAGGCGCGGTGAACTCCATATATTCCCCTGTCCTGGGATGGACAATCCCAAGGACGCCTGCGTGAAGGGTCTGTCCCGTAAGGCCTGGCACCGGGCACTTGGCAGGGCCGTACACCTTGTCTCCTAAAAGGGGATGATGGAGGCTGGCCATGTGCACGCGGATCTGGTGGGTCCTGCCGGTTTCCAGGCGGCATTCCACGTAGGTATATTGTTCAAACCGCCTTAACACCTGGTAGTGGGTGACGGCGTTCCTGCCGTTGTTATAATTGATGCACATTTTCTTGCGCTCTGTCTGATGGCGTCCGATGGGCGCGTCCACTGTCCCCTCATCTTCTTTTATGACCCCGTGGACAATGGCCTGGTATCGCCGGGTGATGGAATGCTCCTTTAACTGGGCGGCAATGGAGTTGTGTGCCATATCATTCTTGCACACAATGAGCACGCCTGTTGTGTCCATATCAATCCTGTGTACGATGCCTGGACGCATGACCCCGTTGATACCGGACAGCTGGTTCTTGCAGTGATACATCAGGCCGTTGACCAGGGTATGGCTGTAATGCCCTGCCGCAGGATGGACAACCATCCCCTTTGGCTTATTGACCAGTATGATGTCCTGGTCCTCATAAAGGATGTCCAGATCCATGGGTTCCGCCTCAATCTCAGGCTCCACTGCCTCCGGCACATCCACCTCAATATGGTCATCCGCGGTAACCACATAGCTGGCCTTTATAAGCCTGCCGTTAACCAGAACCTGCCCTGATTTAAGGAGCTTCTGGATATAGGAGCGGCTTAATTCGGGGCAGGTTTCGGCAAGGTATCTGTCAATACGCACATCGGACTCCAGGTCCGTGGGATAAAATTCTTGTTTCAAGGGTTTTACTCCTTCTTTTTTAATGCAAAGCAGGCCATATCCTCATCCTTGTAATAAAACATGATGAGAAGCACAAGACATGCGGCAGCAATGGTCACATAACAGTCCGCAACATTGAATATGGGAAAATTAATCAGCTTAAAATACAGGAAATCCACCACATATCCCTGGGTCACCCGGTCAATCATATTGCCGACAGCACCTGCACTGACCATCATCAGGCATACGGACAGGGGACGGTACCTCCTGTCTGTGGGCATCCTGAGCATAAGGTAAGCCACAGCCCCCAGCACTGCCAGTGCAATCAGGAAAAAGAACAGCTGCTTTTCCTGCATCATGCCAAAGGCAGCGCCGCGGTTCTCAGAATAAAAGAATTCAAATACACCATCCCAGATAACATACGGTTTACTGCCTTTCAGATGGGCTACTACCAGCCCCTTGGTCCACTGGTCCAGCCCCACCAGGATGATGAATCCGATGACAAAGCTGGCGAGCATGGATTTTTTCTGTTTCGTCATTCCCTGTGTCCTCCTATTATGTCAAATCCAGCCTTCATCTCATTGCCGGTAACGCTTTTGTCCACGAAAGCCTCTCCTATGGCCTTAAGAAGGATGAACTTAATGACACCGGCATCCATTTTCTTATCACTTTTTGCTGTCAGGCTTACGTCTTCCCAGTTAAGGCCGTCCACATGGACAGGAAGGCCGAATCCGGCAAACACATCCCTTAACGCAAGGAACTCTTCCTCTGTAATCATTCCCCTTATATGGGAAATATATCCCGCCGCAATACAGCCAAGCCCCACGCAATGGCCGTGAAGCATGGTGAAATCCTTCAGTTTTTCAACTGCATGGCCCAGGGTATGGCCAAAGTTTAAAAGGGCCCGCTCCCCCTGCTCCGTGGGATCCTTTTCAACCACATCCTTTTTAATCCGGTTACTTCCATATACCATGGCCTGGCACAGGTCAAGGTCGCGTTTTAATATCCCTTCACGGTTATCCACCAGCCACTGGTAGTAATCTTTATCCTTAATAAGCCCATGCTTGATGACCTCCCCCATTCCGGAAGAGAACTGCTCCTTGGGCAGCGAAAGCAGGGTACTTAAGTTGGTGTATACAAAAAGCGGCATGTGGAATGCGCCTACCATGTTCTTATAGGCGTCAAAATCCACACCGGTCTTGCCTCCGATGCTGGAATCCACCTGGGATAAAAGGGTGGTGGGAATCTGGAAAAAACCAATGCCCCTAAGATAAGTAGCTGCTGCAAAGCCGCACAGATCGCCTACAACGCCGCCGCCAAGGGCTGCCAGTACGTCCTTCCGGTCAAAATGTTCCAGGATCAGGTGTTCATACAGTTTCTTCACCGTATCCAGGTTCTTGTTCTCTTCTCCTGCCGGGAATGTGAAAACAGAAACCTGCCTGCAGCAGCCGGACAGGATGGTTTTCACTTCCTCCAGATAAAGAGGCGCCACATTGGAATCTGTCACAATGCATATTTTATGTCCTTCTAATGAAAGACGGTCAGCCTCTTCCTTTAAGCCGGAAAAGGAGGTATCCATCACAATGTCATAAATCGGTTTTCCATCCCTGCACACGTTCATTCTGTCCGCCATATCAGTTTCCTCCTAAAAGCCTGCCCGCGCGCCCTTTGGCAGCGTGCAGGACAACATAAAATCGGCAGACTCCCATGGTCTGCCGCGTTCACGTCCATATCGTCTTCTTATCCTATCTTATAAACGGATATTAAGTCCTGACACGTCCATACCCATGGCGCCGCCGGCAGCCAGGATATCCTGGAAATCTCCGGATAACTCAACGGAATCAGGGGTTGCAATAAAGATATAATTGGATATCTTCTGCAGGTTGCCGTTCATGGAATAGGTTGCCCCGGAAGTGAAATCAATTATCCTCTGAGCTACCTCTGTATGTATACCCTCCATATTAAGTACCACTGCCTTGCCGGCCAGGAGATAATCACATATATCCCTGGAGTCTTCCATTGAGGTCGGCTTAATCATTGTGACCTCCATGCTGCGTCTCATAGGCACTACTTTGGGATTGGATCTTCCTAAAAATCGTGGCTTGTCCGGTTCCTCTTCGTCATCATATTCCGTACTCTTCTTTGTAAACAGCCCCTTGCGAGGAGCTTCCTCTTCAAAGTCATCGTCCAGGTAGTAATCATCCTCTTCCTCTTCAGGACTTAATCTCATGGTATCCATTAACTTACCTAACAGACTCATTTTACACTCTCCAATCTCTATATGAAGTGTCTACAGGACATATGGCTGGTTTGCGTATCAAAACAGCATGTCCTGGCCAAACACCTTATCGTACACCAAAAATCCCGGTGCCGACCCTAACCATGGTGGCGCCTTCCTCAACAGCGACTTCATAATCCCCAGTCATTCCCATTGAGAGCACATCCATAGTAACATTATCAATGTTTTTCTTATCTATGTCAACAGCAAATTCAAATAATTTTTTAAAAATTCCGCGATTTTCTTCTGGATTCTCTACAAATGGCGCAATTGTCATAAGGCCCTTGATATGAACATGGGGAAAATCCTTAATTGTCATAATTGCATCTTCTACTTCTTCCAGCATGAAGCCATATTTGCTTTCTTCCCTTGCAACATTGACTTCCAGAAGGATATCCACGTCCAGACCTGCTTTGGCTGCATCGGTTTCAATCTGCTGTGCCAGCCGCAGGGAATCCACGGAGTGGATCAGCACTGCCTTCCCAAGGACCTGGCTCACCTTGTTGCGCTGCAGATGGCCAATCATATGCCAGCGTATATCCTCAGGAAGTTCCGGCTTCTTGGCCACGATTTCCTGTACTTTGTTTTCACCGAAATCCCTGGCTCCTGCGGCATATGCTTCCTCCAGCATGGGCACGGGCTTGGTCTTGCTGACAGCAATCAGCGTGACCGCCTTTGGGTCCCTGCCTGACCGGATGCAGGCCTGTTCAATCCGTCTGTTTACTTCGATTAAATGTTCTTTTATCATAATCCTATCCCTCCGTGTAAAGTTCAGTCTTATTATTGGTATAACAGCTGCCCCTCTTCCACCATGGAAGCATCCAGCACAATATGGTCATAAACAGAAAGGCCATAGGTTGAATTGCGGCGCACCGTATAAAATTCATTGTTGGAATCCAGTATCTCAATCCGTTTAAAAACAGTGTATCCCTTATTGATATTATAAACGCCTTTTAAGGATGCGGTACGTCCGATCTGGTAACGGTCCGGTGAGTCGGGTTTCACAATATAGTCCCCTGCCTTGAAGCCATTTTCCTCACCCATGTCCACGTAATAGAATTCCTCGTCAGAAGAATATATATCCGCAGGGACAAATACCACCGAAGGCCCGTTTTCCGTGTAAACCTCCTTATTGAAACCATTTTCCGAGGTATCCCCGCCCTGGGTGAGATACTCCAGCGGCACCAGGTAAAAGCTTTTTTCCGTCACAGCGCTGACCGGTATCTTTAACCCGTCAGACTGCTCCGTCACAATCTCGAAATTGATGAAACGGTCTGATATGAACTGTTCCATATATTTTGTGAAATCCAGCCTGCCATAGGTGGCGCCGTCCTTTCCGGTAAAGGTGGAATAGGCGGCCGGCGTGTTCATGGAATAATCGCTGAACACCACCCTCAGCCTGTCCTTGCCCGCATACAGGCCTGCATCCTCCTCGGTCAGGGGGAATACGATGGACCAGTTCTCCGAGGTTACGATCTTGTAGGCCGGCATGCCGCTGTCAATCAGGTCACCGGACTTTTTAAGTGTCTTGCTGTACGTTTCCCGGTTAAAGCTTTCGGCTTCAATATCAGCCGTGGTCATGTCCTCGTAGGAGTCAAATCCATAGGAGACCACACCTGATACATCCGTGCGCACCTGCTCAAAGACAGCGCCTGATTCCTGGGCCAGCTTGTCTAACTGGTCCAGAGCGCTGAAACTGGAATACTCCATCACCGCTGCCTCCAGGGAATATCTTGCATCATAAATGGAGGAAAAGTCCTGGTCCTTAAATGAAAGCACAAAGGATGTAAGCTGTTTTTTCAGGTCGGACAGGCTCTCATCCGTAAGTCCGTTACCGTCCTCGGCTTTATCTTTTAATAACTCCTCCAGATTACCTGTCTCATCCAGGGAATATATCCTGCTTCCCACGGAGGCCCGCTTTCCTTCCCTCAGATAATAGTTAATATATCCTGAACGGTCCGCTGTCTTTACCTGCTCTTCCCTGAGGATCAGACCGTTATATGTCCTGTTGTTAACAATTCCTCCGTCTACCACTTCATAGAATTGTATCTTCTCCCTTTTCAAATATGTATATACACTGAATATCAGATAGAGGAAAATGATTGCAAAGATAATCATACCCACATTGATATTAAGCGGCCGCCTGTAGCGGACAACCTTCTTGTTCTTTTTTTTAGCCATGGAACAAGGCCTCTCCTTTTACTGAAATGGAACGATAAACCGGCAGATCTTCCTGCAGGTCCAAATAGCAGCCAACAAATAACTGCCCGCCGCGCCAGGCATCCAAATCCCGGCACGGCAGGCAGCCCTATCACTCCTGTCACCTATCTTATCACAAAAAATGTATCATTACAATGAAATAATCACATCGCCCTTCGCGCAGTCCGGAAGCTCGGCGGCATCCATGGAAATACTCAGGACAAAGGTTACATGATACTTTTCACCGATATTTTTCAATGTCATATATGTATCGGAAATCTCTTCGCCTTCCAGGCATGACAGCTTTAAAAAGCTATCCAGGTACATTGTCTCCAGATCGTGATCCTGGGAAATGATACCACAGATAAATCCTAAAAATCCTTCACTGCTTTTAATTGGGAATTCATTGACATTAATGAGACGGATCTTATTATTTAACTCATACATATGCTGGGCACTCTTATCCAGATATACGACAGTGCCGTTGGCCCCCTTGATTGCTGCATTGGCCATATCTAACAGATGTTTGGTCTTGCCCTTACCCTTTTTTCCCGCAATAATCTGAACCATATGAATCTCCTCCTTGAGTTATATATGTTGTATAAAAAATCAATTAAGATTACTCTAATTATAGTATAACTTCATAGAAAGCGCAATCACTATTTGACGATTTTAGAAATTATATTTGTCATATTGTCATAGAGATGGGGACGGCTGTCTGCCTTCAATACAACCGATATATACTCCTTATCAGAGTCATCCCTGGAAGCCATGATCAGACAATAGCCCGCCGCCTTGGTGGTGCCTGTCTTGCCTCCGAATACCTTTAAGCCATCCGGGGTCTCCCTTTCCCCTGTCATGAACCAGTTGCTGCCCTTCCAGGTCTTTGACACCGGTTCACTGTTTTTGTTGTGGTAATTGGCAGTGTACGCCGTTGTCCCCACAATCTGGCGGAATACAGGATACTTAAGGGCCTCATTGAATATAAGGTATAAGTCATAAGCCGTGGTATAATGGTCCGGATCATTCAAACCATGAGGATTCATAAAATGGGTGCCGGTAGCGCCCAGTCTGAGGGCCTCTTCGTTCATCATATCCGCAAACGCGTCAACACTGCCTGCTATATGGACTGCGATGGCAGCCCCCGCATCATTGCCCGAAGGAAGCATGAGACCATAAAGAAGCTGCTCCAGTGTCAGCGTGTCTCCTGGTTCAATACCGCACAGCGTTGCGCCCGGTTCCGTGATGACAGCATCATCCGTCACAAGGACACGGGACTTAAGGTCCCCTTCCCTGATGGCTACCAGGGCAGTCATTATCTTTGTGATGCTGGCCGGATACATACGCTCAAACGCATCCTTGCTGTAAAGGACTTCCCTGTCATCCAAGTCAAAAAGCGCTGCTGCTTCCGATGTGGCAAAACCAGGGTCAAATGAAGCCTCATCCGTGACAACGCACAGATCAGAGGCAAAGGCATCTGAAAAACGTGTGGTTGCGGCCTCCTCTTCCAGCGCCGGAATCCGCTCCGCGGCAACATAGGCATCCTTAAGACCGCCGGAACATCCGGTCAGGCCAACGGACGCAGTGATTAAAAGAGCACACAAAAGGGCAGATGCCCGTTTCATGCCCTTCACTCTGCCCCTGACAGCCATTATCTGGCAACCTCCCGCCATTCCATATCGCCTCTGTCCAGAGCCTTGATTAAAAGCTCTGCAGAAGCCAGATTGGTGGCCAGCGGTATATTATAGATATCACACAGACGGACCACATTGTTCACATCCGGCTCATGTGGCTTGGGATTGTTGGGATCCCTTAAGAAGATGACCAGATCCATCTCATTGTGCTCAATCTGGGCAGCCATCTGCTGCATTCCGCCAAGATGGCCGGCCAGATACTTGTGGATGTTCAGGTTGGCAACCTCCTCAATCAGGCGTCCCGTTGTCCCTGTAGCATACAGGGTATTCTTGCTCAGGATTCCCCTGTATGCGATGCAGAAGTTCTGCATCAGCTTTTTCTTTGCGTCATGTGCAATCAAACCAATTGTCATATTATATAACCCTCCTTGGATTAGAAATGTCTTGTCTCTCTTTGAAGTCCTACGTTCAGCACCAGCCCCATCCCAATGAAAATACTGATCAGGGAACTGCTTCCGAAACTGATGAAAGGAAGCGGAAGACCCGTATTGGGGAAAATACCCGTGGCAACCGCGATATTGGCAAAAGACTGGAACGCTACCAGGGTAGCCATGCCAACACACAGGAGCCTGCCGGACAGATCCCTGGCCCGGGCAGCCATCATAAGACATTCATATACTATCAGTAAAAACAGTGTAATCACCACCACACAGCCGATAAAACCCAACTCCTCGCCAATAACGGCAAAGATGAAATCGGTCTGCTCCTCGGATAGGAAATTACCGTTTTTTACAGAAGCAATCGTAGTGTTGAACAACCCCTTGCCCTTTAACTGGCCGGAGCCAATGGCTATGATGGAGTTATTCTGCTGGTAGCGGGCCTCTCCGTACTGTTCCGGATAAAACCATGCCAGGATACGGCCTGCCTGGTATTCCTTGATAAAAGGAATCATACCATGGAGCAGCAGGTAGACGAATGTGGTAACGACCGGTATTGTAACAGCCAGGGTACCCATGATCCATCTGTAACTGATGCCGCTGGCAAACACGATTCCAAGGACCATTACCATGATGACGAGACAGGTGGACAGATTCGGCTGCTCAAATATCAGGGCGGCCGGAGCTGCGAACAGGGCAGCTGCAATTGCTACCGTGCTGACCTGATTGATTCTTTCCTGATACTTCATGAAATACCAGGAAAAAGTCACAATCAGGCCAATCTTTACAAATTCGGACGGCTGAAGCTGTCCGATTACCGGCACCTCAATCCAGCGTTTCGCATTATTGACCACATTCCCCCATATCAGCACGGCCACCAGACTGGCGATACATACGCCGTATATGACCATGCTGAAGTTAAGGATCCTGTGATAATCAATAAGTGACAACCCTATCGCCACTGCGAGTCCAACTAAAACACCCAAGAGCTGTTTGTTGACTGCATCCGCATTCATGTTGGTGGCGCTTCTGATGACCAGTACACCGATGATGTTGAGTGCAATCATATAAAAAACCAGCCGGAAGTTAAAATGTCTAAAATCATAATCCAAAAACATTTAATATAGCCCCTTGTTCGATATGGAACGAATCGGTATGTTGGCATGAAGCACAGGCAGGGCCCGGCTGTTGCCGGATAAAGGACTGTCTGTTTCCATCTGTATCTGGACCTTGTCCTTTTCTATCTCCATGTATTTTGAAATGGCATGAATCATGTCATCCCTTATCATCAGTATCATCTCCGGTGAGCAGCCTGCCTTGTCGGATACCAGCAAAAGTTTAAGCCGCATCTTAGCTGTCTCTCCGGAACGCCGGGTATGAAACCTTAAAAACCATCTCACCTTGACACCATCCCTTCTAAGCACGCCGTAATATGCTGCGCAGCCTGGCGAACAGAGTCTCAGACTGTCCGGGATTAGCCATGGGAACACTCTCCCCTAACAGCCTCCGGCAGATGTCCAGGTAAGCCTGTCCAGCCGGGGAACCCATACCCACTAACGGTTCACCCTGGTTGGTAGATACGACGATGTACTCGTCATCGGGGACTGCTCCGATAATGTTTACTGCCAGAATGTCCGTGACGTCGCTGAGGGACATCATGTCTCCCCTGCGCACCATGTCGGCCCGGATACGGTTAACGATAAGGTCCACTTCGTCAATCTCCGCATGTTCCAGAAGCCCGATGATACGGTCCGCGTCCCGGATGGCCGAAACCTCAGGTGTGGTAACCACCAGGGCACGGTCTGCCCCGGCAATGGCATTGTAAAATCCCTGTTCAATGCCTGCAGGGCAATCCAGCAGTATGTAGTCAAATTCTTCCCGTAAATCCTCTACCAGCTTCACCATCTGTTCCGGATTCACGGCAGTCTTGTCCCGCGTCTGTGCAGACGGCAGTAAATAAAGGTTCGGATATCTTTTGTCTCTTATCAGGGCCTGCTTCATACGGCAGTTGCCTTCCACCACGTCCACAAGATTGTAGACAATGCGGTTCTCCAGTCCCATGACCACATCCAGGTTGCGCAGGCCGATATCCGTATCAATCAGCACTACACGTTTACCCAGTATAGCCAGTCCTGTTCCCACATTGGCAGAAGTAGTCGTTTTGCCTACCCCGCCTTTTCCAGAAGTAACCACAATGACCTCACTCATAATGAAATCCTCCTGAAAAATACTTTACCTTCCTATTGTACATTAAATTTCGTAAATTTACCAGTATTTTTTTGGCATTAAGCAAAATTTAACATATTGTTTAGGAATGTTTTTTTGAGCGGGCGAACCTGGATTTCTCCATCCTCCACAAAAGCAAGCATGGGACCACGTCCCAGACGCTTGTTCCGCTCATTGAACCGGCTGCTCCTGCTGCCGATCCGGATCTGCAGCGGGGCCATCTCAAAGGCCATGATGACCGCATCCATGTTGCCGGCAACGCCGGCTGTCACGGTCCCCTTAAGGTCCCCCAGTATGATGACATTGCCTTTGGCCGTCACCCTGGCCCCATGCTCCACATCCCCTATGATGATGATACTGGCCTCCGACTCCAGGCAGTCCCCCCGCCGGAGCGTCCCGCGGTAAAACTGCCCTGTCTGGGAGCTTAGTTCCATCAGCTTATCATTCAGTGCTTTTTCACAGCGCTCAATCCGCTCTGCATCCGTGTCAAGGAGACAGAGGATCTCAATCTGTGAGTTCCTCGTAATCGTATCAACAATCTCGAATTCCTCGGCTGCAGTAAGGCTCCGTCCTTCCAAGGTAAGGGTCATCTGTACGGATCCCCAGAACCTGGCGCTTTCACTGAACTTCTTGGCAATGGCCTCCAGGAGTTCTTCAAAGGGAAGCCCAGGGTCCAGGATTACGGTCATTCCCGCTTTACTGCTTTTGATTACTACCGCATTGTGCATACAATCACCTCTTTTGCTGGTTTAATCACCAATAGTTACATTTGATACACCTAAGGCGCCGGAACCCATGATCTGCTCCAGTGTCGTATATCCATAATAATACTCATATACCTTTTTGCCAAGGGTAGCCGCGTTAGTACCCGCATAACCGTAAGGTATGTTCACGGTAACGGCAACCTCCGGATGGCTGTAGGGCGCAAAGGATATGAAAAAGGCATGGTTGGCACGGTTCCTGTTCTCCTGTGCCGTACCTGTCTTGCCTGCCACTTCCACCGGCAGGTCTGAGAAAATCTTTTTGGCCGAGCTGTCTGTAATCACACGGCGCATACCGGTCTGCACCGCATTCCATGTGGTGTCGGCCGCTTCGATATGGGAACTGGCTGCAGGCGAGTAATCGGTTATCAGATTGCCGTCCGAGTCAGTAAGTTTGTCTAAAAGGCTCAGTTCGAATACGGTTCCCCGGTTGGCAAGGGCCGCCACGTAGCGGGAAAGCTGTACATTGGTATAGGAATGGGTACCCTGTCCCATGGCGGAACGCTCCGGGTCCTCCGATGAAATCTGGGGATCGTTTTCAGGAATCTCCACCCCTGAGGTGTGGTCCAGTCCAAACATGGCCGCATATTTGCGAAGGGTGGTAAGACCCTGATCCGGTGAATAGGTACCATCAGGCTTGATGCACAGCCTGTGGGCCAGTTCCGCAAAAAAGTAGTTACAGGAATTCTGTATGCCTTCCTCTATGTTCTCGGCGTTATGGCGTCCGGGCCATATCCAGCACTTAATCGGATTGGATACCTGGTCATAGATACCGGTACATTCAATGGTGTCCGTAAGGCCGATTACCCCCTCTTCCAGCGCTGCCACGGCAGTGATTGGCTTAAAGGTGGAACCAGGCGCTTTTAATGCCTGGGTGGCATTGTTGTATAACGGTCTTGAAAGGTCATCCTGAAGCTGGGCAAAGTAGGCCGCGTCCACGCTTCCGGACATCTGGTTATTATCATAGCTTGGATAGGTCACAAGGGCTCTTACCTCGCCTGTGCGGATATCTGTCACCACCACGCCTGCCGTACATGGATCCAGGGCCAGCTGCGCAGGTGTCAGTTCCAGGTTGGATATCTTTTCACGGATGAACTGGAACGCATAAGCGCTGCCTCCTGTCCTGAGGGCGGCAATCTCCTGGGGATTATCATCCAGGACCCCCTGGGCAAACAGGGCCAGGCACAGCTGGTTCCCGGTAATGACCTCGTCATTCACCAGATAGCGGAACATACGCTTGGTAAACTTATTGTCATTCTTAAGGGATTCTATCACATAATCCACCAGCTGTCCGAATATATCATCCGCATCCGAATACTTACTGGACACATCCAGCCGTGTGGTATCCACCCAGTTGCCCGCAATCCCGCTGTAAATGTAATCCCTCAGGCTGATGGTACCATCCCGCCATGCCTGGTACTGGGGGGAGGACTGGTCAATCTTATCCTTCTGGATGATACCAATGGAGGATTCTGATAAAAAGCTATAGATATAATTCATATAGGTAGACATATCATCCGGCAGGTCGTTCATGGCCATGGCATGTCCGCTCATAAGTTCGTTGCGGATGGAATTAAGGATCTGTTCCCTGGAGGCCATATAGGTGCCGTATATCTCCTTTTCAATGTCCGAGGCATCCTCCCTGGCCATGTCCGCCAGGGACAGGACATTGTTGTTGATCAGCTGGTAATAGGCGTCCTTGACCGGAATCGGGATTTTGGAGGAGTCATAGGTCTTATCGGGATCCAGGTCGTCTATCTGAAGGTTATAGCTTATGATGCCGGCCAGCTGCTGTTCTATCAGCTTATATATGGCAATCTGCAGGTCATGGTCAATGGTAAGGTACACATCATCCCCTGCCCTGGCATCCGTCTTTTCAATGATTTCACGGGGACGCCCCATATTATCCACATACATCCTGGAATGGCCCTTTTCACCCTGAAGCTCCAGCTCCATGGACTTCTCAATGCCGGTGCGGCCCACGATGTCGTTCAGGTCATATTTCCTGGCATCCTCGGGAAGGCCTGCGGCTTCTTCTGTATCACGCCACTGGTCATTGAGTTCGTCCAGCTGGTCCTCCTGGACCTTGCCCGTATAGCCGATGATGGGGGCAAAATACAGACTGTCCGCATATTCCCGGATATAGGACTGTTCCACGGACACACCCTTCAGATAGGCCAGGTTCTCGTTGATTTCAGTCATGGTCACATCGCTGACATTGGAGGACACCGTAGTGGTTTCATACTTCTGGTATTCGGTCAGCTTCATGGTGAAGATGATATTGACCATGTCAAGGGCAATGTTATCCGGAAGTACAAGGGGATTCCCCTTGTCATCCTTCATCTCATCCAGCTTATAGCTGTGCTTTTTGATTTCAAATGCCTCCCTGGCCGTGATGTTGGTTGGGTATCTGCCCTTGGGGTCATCCAGTTCACTGGAGGAGGAACGGCCGTAAAAGTTCAGGAAAAACCTTGTCCTTGCCGCGTCCGAGGTAAAGGTGTAGAACATTTCCCCATTCTGGTCCATGGCTATCTCAAGCTTGCCTTCCACCTTCTCACCGCGCCGCTCCAGGATGGTGACCAGCCTGTGGAGCATCTGGTTGCGGTCGGCTGTCTTGGGGTAATCCCCGGTATCCTGGATTACCACGGAATAAGCCAGTTTATTGTAGGCCAGTTCAAAACCGTTGCAGTCATATATCTTGCCCCTGGTTCCCGGCGTGTCCACGCTGCGCTCTGTCTTCTGCATGTACTTTTCCTGATAATCACTGCCGTCCAGGATCTGCATGCGGAACAGCTTGCCCACAAGGCCCGCGAACATCAGGGTAAACATGACAGAAAGGGCAAAAAGCCGGGAACTGAACAGTTTTTTGAAAAATTCTCGTACTATCTCTAAAAGCTCATCAAACAAGGTTCTTGTCTCTCCTTTTCCCTATATCCTCCACACGTCTGCTGGCGGATAAGAACAGCCGGTAAATCAGAAGGGTTGTCACTGCCGTAAAAATGATTTCCGGTAGGATGATATTCCTGAAATAGTATGGAAGGTTCAGCCTTCCACGGATCAGGAACCGGAATACATAGACATACAGGCTGTACCACAATCCGTTGACAATGCTCAGGATCAGGGGCAGCGTGATGTAGTCCTCATAGTAATATTTGGTGAATATGCCGTTGACATATCCGATGTATACATAAATCAGGGTATAAAACCCAAAGGGTCCGCTGTAGAACAGGTCCAGCAGCAGCCCGGATAAAATCCCATAAAGCATCCCCGCATTCTTCCCATGGATGAATCCGAAGGAGAACGTAAGGATTAAAAGCAGATTGGGCGTTGCTGACAGAAAGGGCAGTAAAGGGAATACGCAGTTCTGCACCGTAAATGCCAGTACGATGAACAATATATTGATAAGAACCTGTTTTACCTTTGCTTGAATCACTGGGCAGCCGCCTCTCCTGTATCTTTGATATCCGTGATGATGAGTACCTCCTGCAGGTTATCAAAATCCGCAATGGGTATCAGGTACCCGGATTGGGTCAGATGGTCCGGGTCAATGGTCACATCCGACGCATATCCGATTAAAATGCCGGGCAGGAACTTGGTGCTGATGTTGGAGGTGACAATCTGATCCCCGTCCCGTATCTGGGCATCCTTTGAAAAATCAGTAAGCTTAAGCCTTCCCTCCTCATAGAGGGTCAGGTCCCCTGCCACGATGCAGGTGTAGGAAGAATCCAGCTTCATGGCGCCTACGCGGTTGGAGTCATCGATGATGGAGCGGACCGTTGCATAGTTGGCGCCCACATCGGTCACGATACCCACCAGGCCCCCGTCAGCCACCACGTTCATGTCCACAGCCACCCCGTCCGCGGAGCCTTTGTTGATCCGGAATACCTGGAACCACTTTTCAGAGTCCCTGGCAATGACACGGGCCCCTATCTTGTTGTACTGCATATATTCCTGGTCCAGCTCATACAGCTGTCTGAGACGGTCCAGTTCAAACTGTTCGGCCTGGAGACGGTTATTATCCTCGGTCAGCTGGGCAATCTGGTCTTTCAGCTCCTCGTTCTGGGCAAGGGCATCCTTCAGGGTGCCGTAATTTTTCATCTCGTTGTAGATACCGGTACCCACCGCGTTGACCCCGGACTGGATTGGAATAAGGAAATATCCCACTCCGGTGCGCAGCGGATCCATGACGCCGTCTTTCAGGGAGGTGATGCAGATTAACAGTACGCACAGTACCGTAAGGCCTGTAAGTATATATTTGCTGTGTTTAGATTCCATGGATTGACTTCCTCTTACAATATTTTCTGTTCACGGAAACTGAGATACCGTCTGTCCCCGATGATGATATGGTCGATGAGGGTGATGCCGATAAGCACGCCCGCTTCCTTTACACGTTCCGTGAGCATAAGGTCTGCACGGCTGGGGCTGGGGTCACCGCTGGGGTGGTTGTGCACCAGCACCATGGACACGGCGCAGCACCTGAGGGCCTCTATCAGTATCTCCCTGGGCGTCATCACGGAAGCATTGACCGTTCCTCTGGATATGAGCAGATCCTTTATCAGTCCCTGCTTTGTATTCAGGAACATGACCCGTATCTCCTCCTGCTCCAGATGACGCATATCTTCCATATAATAGTCAGATATCTGGCTGGGATGTTCAAAGGAAATGCGGTTGATGCCTGTCTGCTTCTTCCAGATGCGCCGGGACAGCTCACCGATGCAAAGGAGCTGTACACCTTTCACCTTACCCACCCCTTTGATTTTCATGAAATCATTCAGGGAATGGTGTAAAAGCCCCAGCAGACCGTCACCCGGGCTGCCAAGGGCCAGAAGCTTTCCTGCCAGGTCCAGGGAGGAATGATCCCTGCTGCCTGTACGTATGATGACCGCCAGAAGTTCCGCGTCCGTCAGGACGCCCGGACCAAAACAGAGACACTTCTCATAAGGGCGGTCCACACTTGGTAAATCCTTCATTCTTATTCTTTCCATCTCTCTCCTAACTACGCACCTCTCCAAGCACAAAGTTAAGAAAATCAGGAAATCAGATAAACCGGTAAATAATCAGGGCAATGGCCACTCCGATGATACTGGCCATGGTGATTTTAATCGTAAGCCCAAAGGTGATGACCAGGATACCGAAATTAATGACAAGAGGCGAATCCAGTCCAAAGGATTGTCCAAAATTCAGCCAGCCAAGCCATGAAATCCCCTCAGCCATCTGTCCCATGAAGCCGCCCAGGACAATACCTGCCAGCAGCATGATTAAAAGTATCCAGAAATTCCTGTAATGCATATGCCTTGTCCTCCGGTCCCACCAGCAGGACAGCAGAGTGTACGCACTCCCCTGCCGGATTAGTATATATTACCATAAGTTATCTGAGGTGTCATCTTAAAATTTTCGTAACAATCCAGACTGCGCGAAAATCAGCACACATCCCTTCAGGATGACGCCCTACGGACAGTTATGGATATTCACGACACCGTCATCCAAAAGCTGCTGCAAAGACTTAAGGATTCCAAGCTTTGCATGGTACCAGGTAAGCCCGCCCTGGAAATAAACAGCATACGGCGGCTTAATCGGCCCGTCCGCAGACAGTTCAATGGATGATCCCTGTACAAAAGCCCCTGCCGCCATGATGACCGGGCTGTCATATCCCGGCATGTCCCAAGGCTCCGGCGTCACGAAGCTGTCCACAGGCGCAGCCGCCTGAATCCCCTTACAGAACGCAATCACGCCCTCAGGCGTGCCAAAGGTAATGGCCTGTATGATATCATGGCGTGACTCCCTTCCATCGGGAACAACCCCAAAGCCCAGCCGTTCATAAACATTCGCCGCAAAAATAGCCCCCTTCAACGCTCCAGCCACAACCGTCGGTGAAAGGAACAGCCCCTGATAGAGCTGCTGGTTAATCCCCAGGCTGGCCCCCACCTCCTTGCCAAGGCCCGGCGCGCTAAGCCGGTAGGAAGCCTTATCCACGCACTCCTTCTTCCCCACAATATACCCGCCGATGGGAGCCAGGCCGCCGCCCGGATTCTTAATCAGCGATCCCACAATCATATCCGCCCCCACATCCGTAGGCTCCAGCTTCTCCACAAACTCGCCGTAGCAGTTATCCACCATACAGATAACCTCCGGCTTCCTGCTCTTAATAAAAGCAATCAGCTCCCCAATCCGTTCCACCGAAAGGGTAGGCCGTGTAGCATACCCTTTGGAGCGCTGGATTGTAACCAGCCTGGTCCTCTCATTCAGCGCCTTCTCAATACCCTCAAAATCAAATCCCCCATCCTCAAGCAGGTCCACCTGCCTGTAAGTCACCCCATACTCCTTAAGTGACCCAACGGAATCCCGGATTCCAATGACTTCCTCCAATGTATCATAAGGCTTCCCCACCGGGGAAAGCAGTTCATCCCCCGGCCTGAGGTTCCCCGACAACGCCACATGCAGCGCATGTGTCCCGCTGATCAGCTGCGGCCTCACAAGGGCGCTCTCCCCGTGAAACACGCTGGCATACACATCCTCCAGCGTATCCCTTCCCAGATCATTATATCCATACCCCGTAGTAGCGGCAAAATGTATATCACTGACCCTGTTAACCTGCATCCCCCGTATAACCTTCATCTGATTATACTCCGCAACCGCATCAATCCCCGCAAACCGTTCCCGAAGCCCCTCTTCTATCTCAGCGCCAAACCCCAGCACCTCATCCCCAATCCCCAATTCCCTATACATATCCTTTAACTCAATATTCTCCATATCCCTTCCGTATCTCCATTCCCATTCATCTACTTAATAACGCAAACCTAACATCCCAAACACAAACTATAAATCCAATATCTATATAATCCTTAATATGATTACTAACAAAACACCATGATTAACAAAATATCATTCCCCAACATCCTAATCACTATATCCCAGACATAAACCACCCATATCAAACCATATATCTCCCATCCAAATCAGGGCATACAGATGGAGGAACTAAATCTGCAAACAGGCCCCGGTACTGCCTTATGCAATTAACGTTGAAAACAGCACCCATTAATTACGCAAGGCAGAACCAGGCCCTTCACGACACATCCATTTCCCCTTGCGAATGCCCAGCGCCGGATGGTCCATACACCCTGTGAAGACCATTTTTGTACGCCGGCACTTAGGCGCGGTCCCTCACGCGCCTTAGTACCGCTGCGTACAAAACCGAGCGCGAGCGTGTCTGAACAGGGTGTATGGACCATCCGGTGCGGACCTTCGCCGACTCACTATTGTAGCACAATCCCCGCCCCAACGCAATCCTCTATTATCCGTTCCACAACCAACGCTGCATCATTCCCAAAATCAGGCAGGTTCAGCCAGCGCACATCCCGTTCCCGTTTAAACCAGGTCAGCTGCCGCTTGGCAAAATGCCGGGTATCCCGTTTGAGGATATAGACCGCCTCATCCAGGGTGCATCTGCCATCCAGGTAATCCAGGATTTCCTTATATCCAAGGCCCTGCATGGAGGTCTGTCCACGATGGCAGCCCATTGCCTTTAAGGCCTGCACTTCCTCCACCAGGCCGTTTTCCATCATCTGGTCCACGCGCCGGTCAATCCGTCCATAGAGGACAGGGCGCTGCGTGTTCACCACGTAATATAGGAAATTATATGGGGATTCCTTTACCCGCTCTTCCTGATTATGGACCGATATCCTCTCACCTGTCAGGCGGTAATATTCAATGGCGCGGATGACCCTTTTTACATTATTGGCATGGATCCGTGCAGCGGATTCCGGGTCGATTTCCTCCAGCATGGCGTGCAGCACAGCAGGGGCAGCCTCACCTTCCCTGGCAGCCAGTTCCTCCAGTTCCCGGCGCACAAGGCTCTCATCGTCATTCTCCTTAAAATCAATGTCATAGAGAAGGGCCTGTATATAGAAGCCGGTACCTCCTGCAATGATAGGGATGCGGTGATGGCTGTAAATCTCCTCCAGCGCCTCCTTTGCCATATGCTGGAATGTGACAACATTAAAATCCTGATCCGGTTCCAGCACATCGATGAGATGATGGGGGACTCCCTCCATCTCATGGGCCGTAATCTTGGCCGAACCGATATCCATGTGCCGGTATACCTGCATGGAATCGGCGCTGATGATTTCACCTCCTATGGCCTTGGCCAGTTTGATGGACAAGGATGTTTTTCCGACTGCCGTTGGGCCGGTCAGTACAATAAGCGGCTGCTTCATATGCGGGCTGCTCCTTTCAGTCATATCTTGGTCGTTCCTATTGGGTCATGTCCAGGTCATGTCTAAACCATGCCTTACACAATCCGTTTGAATTTCTTTTCCAATTCATATTTGCTCATGGAAATGATGGTGGGCCGGCCATGGGGGCAGGCATATGGGTTGTCCAGCCCCAGCAGCTGGTCAATCAGTTCATTGGCCTCCGAGAAGGACATGGAATGATGGCCCTTAACCGCTGCCTTACAGGACATGGAAGCCACCTTCTCATAAATGATATCCGGGTTATGTACCGACATATCATCGGACAGCCCGTCTAACATCTCAATGAGCAGGTCCTTCTTGGCAATGGAAAACAGGTTTGCAGGAACCCCGCGCACCGCATATTCCCTGCCGCCAAAAGGCTCTATCTCGAATCCCATTCCGGTAAAGTATTCCATGTATTTATTTAACAGCAGTTCCTCGTTCATATTCAGGGTAAGGATGATGGGAGGTTCTACCATCTGTGTGTCATACTGCCGTGTCTTCAGGGTTTTGATGGTCTTTTCATATAGTACTTTTTCATGTGCGGCATGCTGGTCGATGATGAACAGCTGCTCATTGTACTCCACCATCCAGTATGTATCAAACAGCTGTCCGATGAGTTTGTGCTTCAGACGGGCTTTGGGGTCCAGCAGTTTACCATCAAAGAGATCCAGCTGCTGAGGATTTTCCTCTATTATGTCAGGATTACCTGAAGGCAAGTCTGTATCGGAAGTGGAGGAAATTCCTCTTTTAATCGCCCCGAAAGGAATGTCAGTGGAGGAAAATTCTCCAGAAACACAGGAATCTGTTGCCGTTGTGGGGCTTGGACCGGTTATTTCCTTCTGTTCATTTTCGATGGAACTTCCCAATCCGGCTGGTCTTTCTGATGTTGTTGGCCTTCCAAGTCCAGCCGGACTTTCCGTCATCACCGCAGCCCCGGTTCCCTCTTCTGTGGATATTCCTCCATGTTCCGGCTGGCTGCCAGCCTGTCCAGTCCCGGCCTTTGCAGCGGCTTCTGCCTGTTCCCGCCTTCTCTCCTTCAGCCAGTCCGGCATCAGGTCATTTACATAGGACGGTTTGGGCGGCGGGGTCTGGCTGTAGGATACTGCCTGGCTGCCGGATTGTGGTGTCGATGGTACGCCCCCCGGTGCCGCGGCTTGGGATGGCCTGGCTCCCAGCGCCATGGCCCCCGGCGCTGCGGACTGGGATGGCCTGGCTCCCAAGGGCATGGTCTCCGGTGCCGCGGACTGGGATGGCCTGGCTCCCAAGGGCCTGTCCCCCGTCGCTGCATTTTCAAGGGGTCGGTCCCCTGGCGCCATGGCCTGGCGCCTGCGCACTTCGAAGGGTTCCGGTCTGGGGGCCAGACGTTCCGCCAGTTTGGCGGCCTCTTTTTCCCTTTTTTCAGTCAGGCTTACCTCGGGAATCAGTTCCTTATGCGCAAGGGCATCGCCCACCGCCTTTACCACCGATTTATATACGCTTTCCCCGTCGCTGAAACGCAGTTCCATCTTGGTGGGATGGACATTCACGTCCAGGGTATCCGGCTGTATGGTAAAATGCAGCATGGTGAACGGGTATTTGTGCTGCATCATGAATGGCTTGTACGCCTCTTCTATGGCCTTTGATATGATGTTGCTCCTTATATAACGCCCGTTGATGAAATAGTTTTCATAATTGCGGTTGGAACGGGCGATTACGGGCTTACCGATGAATCCGGTTACCTGCATGCCCGGCTGTTCAAAGTCCACGGACAGAAGGTTGGCTGCGATTTCCCTTCCGAACACGGTATAGATTAAATCCTTCAGGTTATGGTTGCCTGAGGTGTAAAGCTTATTCTGGTTGTTCTGGATAAAGCGGATGGAGATGTCAGGATGGGACAAGGCAATCTTTTCCACCAGCGCAGCCACATGGGCGCCCTCTGTCATGGGCGTTTTGAGGAATTTCTTCCTGGCTGGGGTGTTATAAAACAGATTCCTGGCAATGATGGTGGTGCCTTCCGGGGCGCCAATCTCCTCCAGCCCCTTTTCCATACCGCCTTCTATCTGATACCGGGTGCCAGTGAGGCTGTCCGATGTCTTGGTAATCAGTTCCACCTGGGCAACTGCCGCGATGCTTGCCAGCGCCTCACCCCGGAACCCCAGTGAGGATACGGTGAAAAGGTCTTCCACGGATTTAATCTTACTGGTTGCATGGCGCAGGAATGCCAGGGCAATCTGGTCTTTTGCTATGCCGCTGCCATTATCCGTAACCCTGATCATACTGCAGCCGCCGTCCTTAATCTCAATGGTCACCGCGGTTGCCTGGGCATCGATGGCATTTTCAAGAAGCTCCTTGACAACGGAAGCCGGGCGCTCGATTACCTCCCCTGCTGCTATCTTGTTGATTGTATTCTGATCTAATACGGTTATATTGGCCATAAATGCTTCCTTTCTGTATGTGGCTTGCCAACTCCAAAAACGCCGGCCCCAAACCTTTGCCAGGGCCGGCTTTTATTAATTGTTCTTCTCTGGGGTAAATTCCCTGACCTGCACCCACTTAACCGTCTTGCCTGAGCGTTCCGTAAGTAAGGTGCGCAGGCCGCTTAAACAGGCTGCGCCTATCTGCTTCTTATCCAGCAGATAGCCTCCATGGTCCCTTGTATAAAGCACAAGGCACTGGTTTGTCTCGCAGATGCGCGATATCTGGCTGTACTCAAGGGTCCCTCGGCCGCTGGAGGTACTGAAATAATTCCGGTAAAACTCATAGGTCACCGTGCGGGGCTCCCCGTTCTTGATGAGGAACCGCCTCCATGCCGTATCCAGCTGCATCCGGTTGGAACGGTCCGAGTTAAAGAGTCCGCTGCGGATGAACCGCGGGCCAAGGGTGCGGATGAAAAAAGTAAGGCTTAGGAATACGGAGGCCGCCATCAGGCTGCCGCGTATCCTGTATTCACCCATGGATACCTTGATAACACACATGATAAGGGCTGCCAGAAAGCATATAAAGCATAGACAAAGCAGAAAACCGAATGTGGTCCACACCCTGAGCGGGGCGGAGGGGTTCAGCTGCTTTTCCACTGATACCATGTGGTACAGTGATTCCTGGGTCATCTTCATGTCAATGGTATAACAGGCCGGATGATTTCTGTCCAGCATTCCTTCTGCACTCATACAGGCTTCCTTTTCCTTGCCACACAGGCGGCCTTCCGCCTGACAAATCCCCCTTCTTTATATACAACAAAACCACGTAAAAAACAAGCCCTTTTTTAAAGATCCATCAAACCGTCCAGGATGTGCACCGTCATGACCCCCTGCTCCAGGTCCACATTGAGGATGCAGTCGCCGATGGCCGGAAGGAGGAGTTCCTTCCCGTCCTTCATCTGGACCACATACACATCGTTGGCCCCTGTCTCGAGGACATCCTTCATGGTGCCCAGGATTTCCCCGTCCTCCGTGCGTACTTCAAGACCAATCAGGTCCGTGATGAAGTATTCATCCGGCTCCAGCTCCACTGCCTGGTCCCTGGGGATTAACAGGTCTTTGGACTTGTATTTTTCGATGTCATTTATATTATCATAGCCCTTGAATTTAAGGATTACCATGTTCTTAAAGAATTTTACCTGTTGGATTTCAAGGGGCAGATGCTCTTTTCCCGTGTCAAGAATTACCTCTTTTAACTGTTTAAAACGGCTGGGGTCATCGGTGGTGGGGAACACCTTCACTTCTCCACGGACCCCGTGGGTAGATGCGATGACGCCTACTCTCAGCATGTCTTCCATATATTATAACCTTTCCCTGTGAAATGTGTGAAAAAACCTCAAGTAAGAAACAAACCGCCAGCCTTGGGGCCAGCGGTCTATCAATTACTGAATCTCAACAATTACTTTCTTGTCTTCTTTGGATGCAGCGGCCTTGACTACGGAACGGATTGCTTTTGCTATCCTGCCCTGTTTGCCAATGACCTTGCCCATATCGGCAGGAGACACCTTTAGTTCAATCAATGTATCTTCGCCTTTCATTGATTCGGTAACGACAACTTCTTCCGGGTTATCGACCAGTGCTTTTGCAATCACTTCGACTAATTCCTTCATCTCTCCACCTCATTTGCGTCTTACTGAATGCCGGCGATCTTTAAGAGCTTTCCAACAGTCTCAGTGGGCTGTGCGCCTGTTGCTAACCACTTCTTAGCTGCTTCCTCGTCGAATTTGATTACGCTTGGTTCCCTGGTGGGGTCATAGTAACCAACTTCTTCGATGAATCTTCCATCTCTCGGGGATTTGGAATCAGCAACTACGATTCTATAGAAAGGAGCCTTCTTCTGTCCCATTCTTCTTAATCTCATCTTTACTGCCATGTGATTTTCACCTCCTTGTGATTGTTCTTATATTAGACATACAGGATAACCTGTTTGACTAGCTTAACCATACCGGCTAGAATGGCAGTTTCATCTTGCCGCCCATAAGGCCGCCCAGACCGCCGAATCCGCCCCGCTTCTTACCGCCGCCCATAAGTCCGGGCATCTGCTTCATCATTTTCTTCATCTGGTCAAACTGCTTGACCAGACGGTTAACCTCGCTGATTTCAACGCCTGCGCCCCTGGCAATGCGCTGCTTCCTGGAGGGGTTCATCAGGTTGGGATTGGCCCGCTCCTCCTTGGTCATGGAAAGGATGATGGATTCCACCCTGTGCATGGACTTTTCGCCCTCATCCATATCAACGCCGGAGAGCTGGCTGCCCATCCCCGGCATCATGGAGAGAATGCTTCCCATGCCGCCCATCTTCTTAATCTGCTGCATCTGGGTCAGGAAATCGTTGTAGTCGAATTCCGCCTTGCGCAGCTTCTGGCTCAGTTCCCTGGCCTGTTCCTCATCCACTTCAGCCGCGGCCTTCTCAATCAGGGACTGGATATCCCCCATCCCCAAGATCCTGGAAGCCATACGGTCCGGATAGAACTGTTCCAAATCGGACAATTTCTCGCCCATACCAACATATAGGATCGGTTTGCCTGTGACTGCGCGGATGGAAAGGGCTGCACCGCCACGGGTATCGCCATCCAGTTTTGTAAGGATGACACCGTCAATACCAACTTTATCATTAAATGAACCGGATACATTAACCGCATCCTGGCCCGTCATGGCATCAACCACAAGAATGGTCTGATGCACATCCACATTGCTCTTGATCTCAATCAGCTCTTCCATCATATCTTCATCAATATGAAGGCGGCCGGCCGTATCAAGGATAACCACGTTCATGCCGTTCTTGGCCGCATGTTCCACCGCTGCCTTGGCAATGTCCACTGGTTTGTTCTTATCACCCATGGAAAAAACCGGGATTCCCACCTTTTCCCCGTTGACCTGCAGCTGTTTAATGGCCGCGGGACGGTATACGTCACAAGCTGCCAGCAACGGTTTCCTGCCTTTGGCCTTAAGCTTGGCTGCAATCTTGGCAGTGGTCGTGGTCTTACCGGCGCCCTGAAGACCAGCCATCATGATGATGGTAATCTCATTACCTGGCTTAAGGGCAATCTCTGTTGTCTCGGACCCCATAAGCTTGACCAGTTCCTCGGTTACAATCTTGACCACGGTCTGTCCCGGTGTCAGGCTGCCGAACACGTCCTCGCCAACCGCCCGCTTCTGAAGGTCGCTGATGAACTGTTTCACCACACGGAAGCTTACGTCCGCTTCCAGAAGGGCCATCTTGACTTCCTTCAGGGCTGCCTTGACATCTGCCTCGGTCAGCCTTCCCTTGCTGCGCAGGTTCTTAAATACATTCTGTAATTTATCAGATAAGCTTTCAAAAGCCATGGATAACCTCCTAAGGGCGCACCTCTGTCAACTTACAGGGTGCCGGTGATTTTTCCCGCCAGGCCATGAATCTGCTCTATAAGAGCCATATCCCTGGTCCGGGCGCATTCGTCTGCCAGCTGCTCTACTTCCCTGGCCATATCACGGATTTTCACAAACTTGGCCACCAGATGAAGCTTGGCCTCGTACTCTTCCAGTATCTTGTCGCACCGTTTCATCAGATCATGGACACCCTGACGGCTGATTCCCAGCTCCCCGGCTATCTCGCTGGGGGAAAGGTCATTGAACACCACGTCTTCATATACCTTGCGCTGGTGCGCTGTCAGCAGTTCCCCATAAAAATCATACAACAAACCTTGTTCCACAATCTTTTCCATTTCAACCACCTGTGATATCATACACGATGACGGGATGAATGTCAAGCATTTTTACTTGACAATAAAAAATATTTGTATGATGGTGCTGCTTTAATCGTGGTAACGGATATTCCTGCTGCTGGAAACCAGGAAGAAGGAACCCACGAAACAGGCCATGGGCACGAACTGGTACAGGTGCGGATGTCCTGGGAAATATGTGTTCCCAAGGATATTGAATGCAATCCCGCCCATGATAAGCAGCATGGGCAGGATACTTAAAAAGATGAACTTCCCCAGGGAAACCCGTTCCTTTGGCGGCTTGCACCTGGTCAGCTTCACCATGGGTATCTTGGCAAAGCGGAAACGGATGCATGTATAGGATGCCAGATATTGGATTCCCTCCAGCTTTACAATGGCATACGTCTGGTCCAGGCGCACCGTTTCATAGGCCATATGGTGTTTCTGGGCATAAATTGCAGTCTCCCTCGCAAAATCATGGGGGTTCAGCAGCTCTCCCTCCGCTTCAATATAAATGAAGGTCTCATGGAGTTCCTTATTATAATTGGTCCAGTCCCTCCGGATGTTCTGGAACAGGGACCCCTTTTTCTCCTCTTCACTGATTTCCTTCAGGCATTGTTCCACATTGCCGGGATCCAGTTCCGGCTCATCCTCCAGGCGGAGGCACAGCTGTCCCATTTTCCTCAACTGTTCCAATTCCTGGTCAATCTGGGACCGCCGTCTGGCCATGATTTCCCTCAATCCAAGGGAACCTTCAAAATATTCCCGTATGTCCCTGATGGGGATGCCCAGCTGCCGTAACAGCTTTATCTTCAGGAGGCGGCTTATATCTTCCTCGCTGTAATTGCGGTATCGGTTCCCCTCTTCACGTCCAGGCGTCAGAAGTTCCTCGCTTTCATAGTACCGGATGTTTTTCCGGACCAGCCCGGTACGGGTTTCCACTTCCTTTATCTTCATAAGGAATACCTCCTATCTCTTTCTGTACCTCCATTTTAAACCATACAGGAACTGGACAGTCAAGGAAATACCAGGATATTAAGAAAAATGTCAGCAAAAAAGCAGTCCCGGGGAAGTAAATACCTTCCGGGACCGCGTCTGTGTCCGGCATGCCTTTTTGGGCAGTGTCCGGTTTTATCTGACTGCTAGTTGCTGTTATAGTTCGGTGTCAGGACAATCTCACCGCTTATGATTTTTTCCCTGGCCTCATCCGCAGCCGCGGCGGCGGCTTCCGTTACCTTGCTGCTGTATGGCGCGATGCTGATGACGCCTTCCTTTAAACCGGGATTCTCAAGTCCGCCGAATTCACCGGATTTGATGATGTCAATCTGGGAGGTAATCATGGTTGGGATGCTGACCATAAGGGAGGTCAGGCAAAGGTCATCCTTTACAAGGGATGCCTGGTCGGAGGTATATCCGATACAGAATACACCCTTTTCCTCACATGCCTCAAACGCGCCCAGCCCGGTTTCATCACAGGTCTGGAGGATTACATCCACACCCTGTTCAATCATTGCCAGGGCAGTCTCCTTGCCCTTGGATGAGTCGTTAAAGGTTCCGGTTATGACTGTCTTCACCTCCACGTCAGGCCTTGCTGCCTTGGCGCCCTCGACAAATGCGTTCTTGTCAGATGCCTGGGTGGTATTGTCGCCGCCTCCGATATAGCCGATGACCCCGCTCTCACTCTGGATGGCTGCCAGGACACCGCACACATATGCGCCTTCATATTCCTTATAGTCATAGAATGCAATGTTTCCAGGGGTCTCCTCGCCCTCCGGCGGGTTGCCTGTGATGAAGAAATATTTCTCAGGATAATCTTCCGCCACCCGGACGCATGCATCCCCGTACTGCACACCGTGACCAATCACGAAATCATAGTCCTCCTCACAGTAGCTTCTGAAGGTGGATTCCATGTCGGCGGCCTGTACGTCCTCGGTATATGCAATCCCATAGCCCTGGGCCTCCAGTTCCTTTAATCCCTCATAAGCGCCCTGGTTCCAGGATTTGTCCGTGATAAAGCCCGGAAGGAGGATGGCAATCCTGGACACTTCCCCTGCAGGAGCCTTTTCCCCTGTGGTGTCAGCGCCGGCACCGGCTGCCTCTGACTGCTCTGTTTTGGCAGCGTCCGCTGCCTTGGTCCCCTCTGTCTTGGAACCGCAGCCTGTCATGGCGGATACGGTCATGGCTGCGCACAGAAGGAATGATAATACGCGTGTAGACTTTTTCATAACTGTTTTCTCCTTTTAGAATATATTGTTATCTGCTCTCCTTATTGTATATCTGGCCCAGATATCCGGGGGCGTGGATGTTGCGCCCGAATATGACGAGGCTGAGCAGGGTTACTGCATAGGGCAGGGCCACGAAAAACTGGTATGGAAGGGTTGAACCAAGGGCCTGAAGCCGCAGCTGCAGGGCTTCCACTGTTCCGAACATAAAGGCCGCACACACGGCAAATACAGGATTCCATCTGGCAAGGATGGTAATGGCCAGGCAGATGAAGCCGCGGCCCGAGGACATGTTTTCCGTAAATGTGCCCACAATGCCGCAGGACAGGAAGGCGCCGCCGATGCCGGCCATGAAGCCGCTGAACATATATGTCTTATATCTGATTTTCACAACATCAATACCTGCTGCCGCTGCTGCTTTGGGATTCTCCCCTGCCGCGTCCACCTTTAATCCCAGGTTGGTATACTTTAACAGGAACCATACCACGGCGGCAGCTATGAGGGCACAGTACACAAGGGCATTGTGCTTAAAGAAAATATCGCCGATGAACGGTATTTTTGAAAGCACGGGGATTTCTATGTTCTTAAGGATATCCACCTTAATCTTATCCGTGCTGACGCCGTACACGGCGCGGTACAGGAAGTTGGTGAAACCAAGGGCAAATATGTTGAACATGATTCCCACCACGGACTGGTCCTGCTTCCTGCTGACACCCCAGAACGCGATGAGAAGGGCGCCTGCAAGCCCGGCCATGCCTCCGGCCAGGATACCGAGGAAAAGACTGCCCGTGTGATAGGCTGCCATGAAGGATATGAGGGCGCTGACTAACATTTCCCCTTCCAGTCCGATGTTCATGACGCCGGAACGCTCAGACACCACATCTCCCACCGAGCCGAATATCAGGGGTACGCTCATGCGCACGCCTGCCGTAAAAAGAGGAACTAAAAATGCGGCTGTTAAAATCTCACTCATTTTTTCACCTCTCTTTTGTCAGGGCGTTTCTTTTTGCCTGCGGTTCCGAAAAAGCTGAAGCCCAGCAGGATGAACAGCACGATCAGGGCCTGCAGGACGTTGAGGAACAGGGAGGACACACCTGTCTTCACCTGCATGGTCTCGGCTCCCGAGGACAGGGCCGCCAAAAGGATGGAGGACACCAGGACACCAACGGGATGGAGCATGCCGAGAAGGGCTGCCACCACACCGTCAAAACCATAGGAACCCGCCAAGCCCTCCAGAAGACGTGTCTGGGTGCCTGCAATCTCCACCGCCCCTGCAATGCCTGCAAACGCGCCGCTGACAAGCATGGCGGACAGATAGTATTTCTTTTCACTGATGCCGCCAAAGGCCGCTGCCCGGATGCTGCCGCCAAGGACCCGGAGACGGTACCCGAAGCTGGTCTTACGGATGACGATCCAGTAGATGAGGAGTCCGGCCAGGGCAATCAGGATGCCTGCGTTCATCCGGGAACCTTCAAACAGCTTGGGAAGGGTGGACGCCACCTTTGCGGACTGCGGGATGTTGCCTTTGGAGTCCCGCAGGGGATAATAAACACAGTAACTCAGGAACTGGACCGCTATGTAGTTTAAGAGCAGTGTGGTGATGATCTCGCTGGCCTTGAACTGTGTTTTAAAAAAGCCTGCAATCCCGGCCCACAATGCGCCGGACAAGGCTGCCACAAGAAGCCCCGGGAAAATCCACGCCGGACCCATGGCCCTGGCAAAGGGCGAGATGCCCACAACGGTCATTCCGATGGCGCCCAGGCATATCTGCCCCTCTCCGCCCAGGTTGCTGAGCTTTGCCTGGAAGGTAAAGGATACTCCCAGGCCCACAATCAGGATGGGCACCAGTTTTACGGATATTTCCCCAATGCTCCGGAAGGAACGGAAGGGGCGGATCAGAAGGTAATAATAGGCTTCCAGGGGATTGACATGGAGGATGCTGATGAAGATGCCTCCTATTAAAAGGGCTGCCGCCACGGCAATCAGTGTAATGAGGCATTTAGCAGCCGCCCCTGCTTCATGGATGGAATCAAGTAGTTTCATTGGCAGTCACCCCCATCATCATCATTCCCACTTCACGCACCGTTGTTTCCTCGGGAAGGACCTCCCCCACGATCCTGCCCCGGTAGAGCACCACAATCCGGTCGGAAAGGGCGAACAGTTCTTCAAAATCACCGGACAGCAGGAGCAGTCCCATTCCTTCATCCCTGGCCTTAATGATTTTTTCACGTATGAACCAGGTGGCCTTGATATCCAGTCCCCTGGTGGGATAGGCGCATATCATGGCCTTTGGATGTTTGCTCAGCGCCCTGGCCAGTATGAACTTCTGGAGGTTACCGCCGGAAAGGTTGGCGCTTCTGTCCGTGATTCCCCTGGCCCTTACGTCAAAGTCAAACATGGCCTTTGCTGCCTGGGTCTTAATAAAACGGTAATCCAGGAAACATCCCTTTTTCGGCGGCCTGCGGTTGCGCAGTATCCAGTTTTCATAAAGAGGGAAGTCCGGCACGCTGCCAACGTGATTCCGGTCCGCAGGCACGTAGGAAATCCCCCGGTCAATGAAATCCTTGGCATTCCTGGTGGAAACCTCGGCGCCGTCAATCAGGACCCGGCCCCCGGCCGCCCTTCTTACCCCGGCCAGTACTTCGGCCAGCTCCATCTGTCCATTTCCTTCCACGCTGGCAATCCCGACCACTTCGCCGGGATACACGGACAGGGACACGCCGTTTAAGGTCATGACCCTGCGGTCGTCCTCCGCCTTCAGGTCCTGGGCGCAGAGCACGGGCACCCTGTCCCTGTGGTCACCGCGGATCTTGTCAAATTCCGGGGGCGTTACTTCCTCCCCCACCATCATCCTTACAATGGTGGACTTGTCCGCATCCTTTGTGTCAATCTGGCCCGTTACCCTTCCTTTGGTAAGGACCGTGATGCGGCGGCTGATTTTCAGCACCTCATCCAGCTTATGGCTGATGAAGATGACGCCTTTGCCTTCACTGACCAGATTGGCTATGATTTCAAACAGGCCGTCGCATTCCTGGGGAAGCAGGACCGCTGTGGGTTCGTCAAAAATCAGCACATCCGCGCCAGTATACAGAAGCTTTAATATCTCCACCTTCTGCTGCATGCCGATGCTCAGCTGTTCCACCGGGCTGTGCAGGTCCACGTCAATGCCGTATTTCTGCTTCAGCTGTTCCAGCGTGTCCTCAATCTTCCTGCGGTTTGTGATGGAAAATGTCTTCACATCCCCCATCAGGCCGATATTCTCAATGGCCGAGAACACATCCACCAGCATGAAGTGCTGGTGGACCATACCGATGCCATGGCGGAGGGCATCCTTGGGAGAGTGGATCCGGACCGGTTTCCCGGAAAGGAATACCTCTCCCCTGTCCGGCTTATAGATACCGTAGATTACATTCATCAGCGTGCTTTTACCGGCGCCGTTCTCCCCCAGCAGGGCATGGACTTCTCCAGGATACACGGTAAGGTTGATATCCTCATTGGCAGTAAAGCTGCCGAAGGTCTTTGTTATTCCTTTTAATTCAAGTAACGGAGTCTGGTTGTCCATGTATGCCCTCCTGCTTATTTGCAATGTACCTTACACCACAGTTCCTGTACCGGAGGAATCTGCTCCCTCATGCCCGGGGCAAGGCGGCACCAGATGATTCCCTTGGTGGGCCTTGGGAACTCATGGCGCGTCTCGATGATGCGCGTAGGTGTCACGATGTAGTCAATGGCGGTGTCATACTCTTCCACCGTAACGTCCACGTCAGCCACCTGGCAGTCATGGCCGGCCCCCACAATCACAGAGGTTTCATCTACAATGCCCATGGTATATAACATGGCCCATTCCAGATCAAAGTACCCATGTCCCTTGCCGAAACGGATGCCGCTGGGCGTGATGGCAGATGCGCCGGTCACCAGCATATCGATGTGGCCCACGGACTCTTTTAACTGCTCCAGGGTCTGGTGCTTCCAGTAACGGGAGACCCCGTCAAGCAGGGAGGCAACCTCTTCCTTCCCTTCCGGGATGTACTCAGGACGGATGAGGAAAAATCCCCTGGTAATCCCGTAGTTGGTCATGACAACTGTCTTCCTGTCACGGAATGCTGTTTCACGCAGCGTTTCCAGGTTATTGTCCGGCGTTATGAAAATCACCTTGGCGTTCTTATACATATCCGTGGACGCCAGCAGTGCGGCGCCCTTGTCACTGCCTTCATAATCCGCGATAAACTCTGAAAACTGCCAGCTGAATTTGGAATCCGGCCTTGCCACCTTAAGTAACTCTTCCCAGATTTTTACCCTTGCTGTTTTTGCATCCATTTTCATGCCCCTCTCTTCTCCTTTGTGTACTTATTCTTTTTTCTCATATTTTTCACGTTTATTATTAACACAGCTAATATTAGTATGTTTTTTATTGTTTGTCAATCATTAATTAAGAGGATTGCAAAATGTCCCTGGGAGGGGGAGATATGGTCCCATGGGAAATAAAAAACGGAGTCCCCGGACATATACAGGACCCCGTCAATAAATGCGGCTTATTCTTAAAGTTTGGACTGAATCAGTTCAAGTACTTCCTTCCTCTTAAGGACAGACAGCTTATATGTTTTCCCGTCCTTCATGGAAACCTTGATTCCGGTGGGAAGGAACTGAAGAAGCGGTCCGACCTTGCAAAGGCCTGCGGATTCCATCTCTGAATATGGAAGGTCCAGGGCCGCCACAAACCCGCCCCTAAAGATGATCCGTTCATTCGTGAACCAATATTTACCGGATTTCTGGCTGTAAAAACAAAGGGTTTTTTCCCAATAATCACCTTTCAGTTCTTTTTCAATCTGTTCACCTTCATGTAAATCCAATGCATCTGCCATGATTCGGCCTCCTTTGTATGTTGTGATAACGCTAATCCATTATACACTAGGTATACCGGAAATGGAATACAAAAAAAGGAAAACCTCCTCAGTTTTCCTTTTCCAATACAATTTCATAACTGCCGCCGCTTATCATCCTGCGCTCGCCGGCCGGGCTGATGATCTGTATCAGCCGCCATCCCTGGGCAGCCTCGCTCATGATGATTTCCTTACACCGCTCCAGAGTCTCCATATTGCCATTTTTCAAGTTTCCGTCTAAGGGAACTTCCACGAATTTATAATCAAATTTTCCCATAACAACAACTCTTTCTCTTATGATATTTGCCTTCATTATAATGGTATTGCTCATAAAGATACCATTGGAATTTGCAGGGCGGGTATAAAGATTGTATATAGATTCAGGAATGATTCCTGTTTTTATGTAAAAAAATGGGGATATGGAACGTCCGGCGCCCAAATCCCCATCCATGCCCCGTTCCGCCCACAGGACAGACGGACCTCTTCTTATTTACTTTTTACAACGGATAACCGCACCCTATTACAGAGCATGATATACTATGCTCACCGCTCTGACAATGGCTTATAAACTTCTTCCTGCATTACGCTGGTATATGCGGGACGGATAATCTTATCCATATTGATTAACTCTTCGATGCGGTGTGCGCTCCAGCCCACAATCCTTGCAATTGCAAAGATAGGTGTGAACATCTCTTCCGGGATATCCAGCATGCTGTAAACAAAACCGCTATAGAAATCAACGTTGGCGCTGACGCCTTTGTAGATTTTACGCTCTTCGGTGATGACCTTTGGACCCAGCTCCTCAATCATGGAGTACAGTTCAAAATCATCCTCACGGCCTTTTTCCTCTGAGAGCTGCCTTACGAAGCGTTTGAAGATTTCAGCTCTTGGGTCCGACTTGGAGTATACGGCGTGGCCCATTCCGTAGATAAGGCCTTTTTTATCAAATGCCTCCTTGTGGAGAAGCTTCTTCAGGTAATCTTCCACTTCCTCCCTGTCCTTTAAATCCTTTACATTCTTCCTTAAGTCAGCCATCATCTCCACTACCTTGATGTTGGCGCCGCCGTGCTTTGGTCCCTTTAAGGAGGCCAGGGCCGCGGAGACAACGGAATATGTATCGGTTCCGGAAGAGGTGACCACGTGGGTGGTGAAGGTGGAGTTATTACCGCCGCCATGCTCCATATGAAGGATCAGTGCAAGATCCAGCACATGTGCCTCCACTTCGGAGTACTTCATATCCGGGCGCAGCAGCCTTAACAGGTTCTCTGCCGTGGACAGGTTCTCGTCCGGACGGTGGATATACATGCTGGCATCCCTCTCATAGTGGTTGTAAGCATGGTAGCCGTAAACGGCCAGCATGGGCATGACACTGATTAACATCATGCTCTGCCTGAGCACATTGGGGATGGAGATATCCCATGCCTTGTCATCATAGCTTGCCAGGGTCAGGATACTCTTGCTTAAGGATATCATCATATCCCTGGATGGGGCCTTCATCACAACGTCCCTGACAAAATTCGTGGGAAGGGTGCGGCTGAATGCCAGGCTTTCCCTGAACTTTGTGAGCTGGCTGTCACCGGGCAACTCACCAAAAAGAAGCAGATACGCAATCTCTTCAAACCCATACCGGTTGTCTCTCACCACTCCGCCTATTAAATCATAAATGTTATAACCCCGGTAGAATAGTTTTCCTTCACAGGGCACCTTTACCCCGTCCACAACCTTGTTGGACTCAATTTTGGACACTTTCGTCAGTCCTGCCACAACACCGTTACCATTCTTGTCGCGGAGCCCCCGTTTCACCTCGTACTTCTCGTAGAGCCCCAAATCAATCCTCTCATCATTCAGGCAGATATCTGCCCACTGACTTACATTGTCCATAAATTCCTTTGTCTGAATCATGCAAATCTCTCCTTTCCGTTTTCGATATAGTTTCCTCCTATGAAATCAGTAATGGTACTATTTTAATATATTTTACCGATTATTGCAATACTTTCCTATTCTTCTTCCAAATCTTTTACCAGTTCCTGGAAACGGTCCCGTTCAAATTCCTGAATGGAAATGGACTTTTTATTGGGATTTGCAAACACGAATGTCTTGTCCACGTTCTCCACATAGTTCTGTATCTTATCATTGGTGGCGCTGATGATGGCCTGGAACCCAAGGCCGCGGATCAGCTCGATGCAGCTTGCCACCTTTTCGGCATCCATTTTGGAAAATGCCTCGTCCAGCACCACCAGGCGGATGGTGGGATTGCGCTCCATCCTGGGGGATAGGTTGATGCGGTATGCCTGGGCGAAGCTGGCCAAAAGGGCCACATACAGGGGATTCTGGCCCTCCCCTCCTGAATTTTTCTTAATCATCCGGCTCAGGCGGATTTTAATCACCTCATCCTCATTCCGGATCAGCTGCTGCATGTCAAAGGACAGATAGGTGCGGTAATCCGCATATTTATCCATATTGCGCTTCGCCTCCTCCAGCTCCTGGGGCGTGGCGTTTTCCGGCGGTATGAAGATGCCGATCAGGTCATTGATTAAAACCCCGTACTGGTTTTCGTGCTGGGTGGTGAAAAGGTCCAGCTGGTTGTCGAAGGAATCCGTCAGCTGGGACGGGTTTACTTCCAGGGATTCGTCCATGAACATATCATAGTACCTGCCGTCCGCACCCTTGTTGCGCCCGATGACAAACTGGTATTTGTCCTTTCCGAAATCCAGGCGGCTGATGATGCGGTTCAGCTCGTCCCCGCGGAGCATGGCTTCCCGTATGGCGCTGCGGATTTTATACATGAAGTCATTTTTAAAATGCTCCACGGCGGCCCGGGCCTGGTCAGCTGCCTTCTGCCTGTATTCCTCCAGATGGTCGCAGGACAGGCTTTTAAGGAGGTGGTCATATGCCTGGTTATCCTTATGGTTCACCGGGAAATTCCGGTTGGGATAACGGCGCAGGTAGTCGGTCCTTGCGGTCATCAGGTCCTGGAAGGCCGTGTCACGGCTTTCTGAAATCCGGCTGCACCTTGTGCTGTAGCTTTCCTTTTCCCGGTCATACCTTGGATGGTCCTTGGCCGACAGGTATCCGGCCAGTTCCGTGTCCAGCCCGCTGTTGCTTACCCAGCCCCGTTCCTGATCCGTCAGGGCCGCATTCAGGCTGATGGCTGTATTCTGGTACCGGCTGATTTCATTTTCCTTGTCCCGGATCAGGTTCATCAGCCCGTCCCGCTCCCGCTTCTTGCCGTCGCAAAGGCTTACCACCGCCTTCCTCTCCTGCTCCAGCTGGTCCACGTCCTGGGTCTTCAGCTTCTCAAGCTTTGACAGAAGCTGCTTCTTTTCACGCTGCTTTTCATTCCAGGCGCCCATATCCCTTAACCATTCCAGATATTCCTCCGGCTCACCGCCAAGGCGCTCAAGGCTGAGGATGCGCTGGCACTCACGTACGATTTCCTCCAGAGGCTTTTTCTGTTCCTCCATGGACTTAAGCTCCTGCTCCAGAAGCCGGATGCGCTTCCTCACACTGTCCTTGCCGATGTAAGCAAACTTACTGTAGTTTTCAGGATTGATGTGCTGGAGCCGGAAGCTGTGGTAGAGCAGGCAGCTGTCGGTGATGCCGATCCGGCACTGGCGGAGTTCCTGGGTGGTGGCGCATTTGATTACTTTTCCCAGCAAAAGGTCGATGTAGGGCTGGATATAGGACTCACGCACCGACACCTCTTCGGATAGGGCGCCCGCAAGGACCGTGGGCTGGCTTTGGGACAGTTTTTCCGTGTCCAGGACAGCTGCGTTATAATACTCTTTTTTATCTAGTTCCCCATATATTTCCAGGGCAATACGGGCATATTTAGGAGGGACCACAAGGCTCAGCTTCTGGCTGCCAAGATACCCCTCCACCGCATTGCGCCACTGGTCCTTTTTGATATCCAGCAGGTCGGCAAGGATATGGACGTCCACGCCCTTTCCGGTTTCTTCCAGCAGGCGGCGCTGCAGGAAGCTTCTGGCATGCTCCAGGTATTTAGGATATGCCTTGTTGCCGGAACGCAGCTTTTCCAGTTCGTCTTTTGTCTGTTTTTCCCTGTTTTTCAGGTCCCTGATCTCAGCGGCAGCCTCCTGGCGCTGCTTTTCCGTGTCCGCGCACATGGAGGCAATGGATTCCTTCAGGCGGCAAAGGGTTTTATTGTCAATGGTGCGGTTTTCAAATTCCTCAATATCCCAGAGGGTCTGGTTGGAGGTGATATCCTCGTCTTCCCATGCCTTGAGGGACTGGGTGGTCTGCTGCCACCTGGCCTCGCTTTTGCCCAGGCGCTCCAGAAGCTGGTTCAGGGCCTCCGCCTGCTTTTTCAGGTCCTCATAGCCGGTTGAGGCAATGCGGCGCAGCAGATCGTCCCCCTGTTCGGTCAGGTCCGCAATCTGGGTTTCCACTGCTGTTCGCGTATCCTCCTGGCGTTTCAGGTCCTCCTTTGCCAAGGACAGCCGGTCGGCCAGTGTCCTGACCTGGGACTGAAGGTCCAGGATTTCCAGCTTTTTCACGAAGTAGGCATATTTCTCCAGCTCCTGTTCCTTTTCCTGGTAAACGCCGTATGCCTGCCGGATACGGTTCAGTTCCTCTATCTCCGCGCAGGTGTCCTCTATCTTTTTGCGCATGCGTCCATACTGCATGACGCTTTCCTGCATGTCCTCAATGTGGATGTCCTGCTCCATGCAGATGTATTCTTTTACAAAATCTTCCAGTTTTATGTTCATGCGGAAGGGGATGGCCCGTTTGAACAGCAGGGGGAATTTCTCAGAATCCAGTCCGCCCAGGTAAGTGTCATACAGCACCCTGCGGAACCGTTCATTGTGGGAGGTGGCAAAGCATTCCTCCTTGTTGAAATGTTCCTGGAGATAGGATTCCACCTCCGCTATGGACATGGTGCGCTTCCCTGTGCGGTATGCATTGTCCCACATAGGGCCTTTGTGCCAGAAAAAGCGGCGGGAAATGTCGTTGGCGGATGTCTCCACGTCAAACACGATTCCCACGCACTGGCATTCCCCTGTGTCGCTGCGCTTCAGTTCCAGGACAATGGTGGAGGAAAAATTCTGGTTCCTGAGATAGGAAAATTCGTTATTCTCCCCAATGTTCACCATGCCCCGCAGGTATTCAATCAGGCTCCGGTCCGAGTCATCGGCCGCTGCCTTGTTAAAGAATCCCCTGCCGTCCGTGTTGGCGTACAGAAGGATCTGCATGGCGTCAATCACAGTGGATTTCCCGCTGCCGGAATGTCCGGTAAAGAAATTGATGTCCTCATTAAACGAAAGGATACGTTTATTGATATAGTGCCAGTTGTTCAGGCAAATCCTGGAGAGGGCCAGAAAACGGCCTTTATTCTCCGTCCGCTTCCGGGGCATTTCCGTCTGGGGCATTTCCATCTGATTCATCTTCGTCTGGTTCAGTTCAATCTGGTTCATTTTCGTCTGGTTCATTTTCATCTGGCTCATTTCCGCCTGGTTCGGTTCCAACTGATTCATATTCATCTGACCCATATTCATCTGTTCCATCGTCCTCATCTCCTCTGTCGTCCAGTCCGGGGGGCTGTATCAGACGTTCCCGGTCCACCTCATCCAAATCCGCCTTTACCTGTACGCCCTCATCCTCCGCGCTTTCGTCAAAGAAAGCCAGCAGCTGCCGGGCGTCATCGCCCATCAGGACCACGTTGATGCAGGGATAGATAATCATGCGGCTCTCGCTGTTTAAATCCTCCAGCAGATCCAGGGGTTCCAGTATCTGGTACTTTTTCAGCAGTGTCACGGCCCGCCTGATATCCGTGGGCGAGGGCTGTTTCTTAAAAAGGCGGTAATTCCCCAGCTTTTCGTGTATCTCCCTGAGGGTGGTATACACATTCACGCTGGTGGACACACTTTCCATCTGTTCATCATAAATCAGCTTCAATACCAGCAGGTACAGGGTTGCCAGCTTGGGCAGCTTATCCCCCATCAGGTTCCCGCCCTGGATATAGATGATTCCTGTCTGGGTATTTTCCATGACCTCAATCCCGCTGACAGCAAAGTAACTGCGGATGAATTCCAGATGCTTGTTGCAGTCCCTGAAATCCGGGTTATACTGGAACCTCCCGGAACGGCGGTCAAATTTGTGTTCCAGGATAAAGGTCTGGTGAAGCAGGAGGCGTATGGACGCGGTGAGCCGCGCCTGTTCCTCCTGCAGCAACGTATCATAATAGGCAATGCCTTCTTCAAGGGCCATTATCTCTTCCTCCTTGCAAATACAAACCTGGGATAGCTGTACCTGCCGTTATGTATCATCTCAGGCTCCGGGTTTTCCACCGTGTACGGGCTTTTCTGCCTGGTGGAATAATCATAGGCCAGGATCAGCTTCTCAAACTCCTCATCGCTGCGCGCCGTGTCCTTGTCAACTTCCATGATCCCGTTTTCCATCCTGTCCTCGATGAAGTCCTCGATTTCCTTTTTGCTGTAACGGTTCCTTACCTTGTTCAGGTTCAGCACCTCTTCCATGGACAGTTCCTCAGACACGTCCTCGTCCTTTAGATGTTCCTTAAAATCTGATTTTGTCCTGCGTTTCTTATACAGGGATTTCTCCGACAGGATGTTTAGCTGGGACAGGTTCATTTTCCCGCCTATTACCTGTACATCCTGGTCCGTGCAGTCATATTCAGAAAGGTGGTTCAGCAGCTGGATCACAAGGCCCTTCATGTTGTCCTCCTGGTTCAGGAGGTAATTAAGCCGTGTAACCGTGGCGCGCACATACCGGGTATGCTCCTTGTCCATATTGGCGATGCGGTGTTCAATATCATCAAAGCCCCGCTCCAGCTGGTCCAGCTTCTCCATGACCTGGGCCTCCGTCACATCGGGCGGCCTGCGGCCAAAGAAACCCGTGGCCCTGGAACACATGTGCCTGGTCCATTCCTCGTCCTGGCGCATGGCGGTGATCCAGCGCTTAATATCTGTTTTGTACAGATAGAAATTGTCCGAGGTTTTCAGGATGTGGTATTTTTTATTGACGATTTCCTCCACATAACGGTCCAGATGCTCCTTTAACAGACTGCTGTAATTCTTCTGCTCCAGCAGGCTTCCAAAGAACTTATCCATATTGTGCAGCATGTCCTGAAGGGATTTGTTCAGCTTCTTGGTATTGACAAGGGCTGTATTCAGGAGGGTTATACTGGAACGGGGGTCATTTTTAAGAGAAAAAAGAATGGCATAGACATTCTGGATGTATACTTCAGTCTCATCTTCCTCATCGCTTGCCAGCCTTGCAAATGCTTCAATCATCACGGCCGCGTAATCGGGTATGACGATGTTCACGGTCATATTGGCATAATCGTCCACCTTCCTGAGCCAGCCGTTCCTCAAAAGCCAGTTGAGGACGCGTGTGGCGGGCGGTTCCAGGGTGTCCCAGTCATCCTCGGTCTCGTCCTGCCAGAGCACATACTTCTTCCTGGAAAAATATTCGCCCAGAAGCTGGATACACATTTCCCTGCTCAGGAAATAGTTGCTGTACTCGTATTCCTCGTTGATTTTCAACAGTGCCTCAATATAAGTAGACCGGTTAATGGAGCGGAATAAGCTCCAAAACCGGTCCGGTATCTCATTCATAAGTATCATCCTAAGCCTCCGGAAACAACCTGCTTTTGGCAGCGGTTTTCCGTACTATTATAACAGGAATCAGGAAATGTGACAATCAGAAATCAAAATCCTCCCCAGCGTTTCAGGCTTCCCTCCTGGAACACGTATTCCGGGGTGAGGAAGGGGTAGGATAGGTCTTTGGTAAAATACCAGGGATTCCCCTCGCTGTCCGGGTTCTTCAGGACATGGAATTCCTGGGCAGGCATATAGCCCTGGGCCAGAAGGAAGCAGGTCTCCCCGTCCCCGTTCACGGCCACATCCGCAACCATGACGCAGTGCCCGGGGCTGCCGCCTTTGATGAACATGTCGCCTGCCTTTAGCTGGTCCGGGGATATGGGTGAACCCTCCTCATCCAGGGACAGGGTTCCCGCATACATCATCACATATTTCAGATACAGAAGGAAGGTTTCATAGGAATCATCATAGGACGCCTTCTTTACCCACGACACCTGGTTCCCGTCCACCTGAAGCCGGTTCCCGTCCCTCCATGAGGGATAATCCATCAGAAAACCATTGGTCAGGTGGAACGCAATCCTGTCCTGGTTCCCTGTGGACCAGAAATATTCCGCATAAACGCGGATGATGCTGTCCGCGCATTGCTGAAGGTCGCTGTCAAAGACAGGCAGGTCAAATACGGCTTCGTGGGCGCCCTGATTCCCCTTCTCGCTGCCGTCATAAAGCAGGACAGGGCTTTTATCCGCTTTCAGGGGAAACCTTCTCAGATACTGCTGGAAGCTTCCTTCCGGCGCAACCTCCCTTGTGTATCCGGCAGGGGCGGGAAAACGTTCCTCCAGGCAGGTTCCGTCCGGATTGATGGCTATGCTATCCGTACCGCTGCCAGGATTGTTGTATGATCCATCCGTTGGTTGATGGCCGGAATCACCGCCCGTATCACCACCAGCAGCACCAGCATCATCTGCTTCCCCTGCAGATGCCTGTCCTATACCCTTTTCTGCGGATACAATCCTGACCCCGTAAATCAGATTGGAGTAGTCGCTCAGATGGACGTATCCGTCAATGGGGTCCATGGCCGTGATGTCAAAACCATCCTCCTCCGTGCCGGTCAGCATGATCCAGTGCACGGCCCCGCTTTTGCGTTTCACTTTGACAATGGGATACCTTCCTTCCCTTATCATGCGGTTGACGGACGCGGCGGATGTATCGTCAGACAGATCCACATGAACCCCTGGCAGGGCTTCCTCAAGAGCCGCCCACAGGATGGCGCCGTTTTCATTGTAAACCCCGTTTTCATTGAATATCCGGTTCAGTTCACCAGGCGTATGGTCATATATCCCCTGGGCTTTTAAAGACGCTGCGATACAGCAGGTCAGGCAGCCGGAGGACGCCATGGTATCCCCGGACCCGCCCAGGGTATTGCCGGCCCAGTCATCGTCCCTCTGGCTGTAGTCAAAATATGCCTCCAGAGGGAACCGGCCCGCATAATAGGCGTCCCCTGTGACCTGGCTTGCCCCCTTCCCTCTTCTGGTCAGCCAGACAGCTGCCGCTGTCAGTATGCAGGCCAGCACCAAAACACCCACCAGGATTCCCTGCCTCACCGTATGGTTTCTTTTTACATCTCCCAAGACCCTGCCTCCCTGTTCTTAATTGTTTGCTTACTATTTTAGCAGATGTTCCTTAGGAAAATATTTCATTTGTTTAACGATTGTTTTAATCTAGTGCTCCATCTGCTGCCTCCGTATCCTTTTCCAGAAGTTTCCTGATTCCCTCAAAGGCCACAATCACGCCAAGGACCAGAAGGAGGACTGCAAATACAAGCTGGAGCGCATTGCCGAACACAAACTGGCTGGAAAGGGCGGTTACCAGGTCCCGTATCTTAAGGGCCAGGGCCGTAAAGGTAACGCCCAGCATGATGACCATGGGTCCCCAGAGCATCATGCCCTGTCTGTGGGTCCTCTTTAAGAACACGGCGCATGCAATCAGGGCCAGTGCGGACAGCAGCTGGTTGGCAGAGCCGAACAGGGGCCAGATGCTTGCATAGCCTGCCCTTGACAGCGCATAACACAGGGCCAGGGTCAGTATGGTGGAAAAGTACTTGTTGGTCAGCACCCGGTTTAAGGAACCCTGGTTTTCAGGAGCAACATCATCGTTTGTAAAGAATTCCTGGAAAGCAATGCGTCCCACACGGGCCACTGAGTCAAGGCTGGTCAGGGCAAAGGCGGAAATGGACAGCGTAATCAGGGTGTAGCTGACGGAATCCGGCAGTCCCAGGGAGGTAAGGAACATGGCAATGGCCTTGGCAAATACCTGGGGAGGCGTGCCGGTTGGCAGCGTCCCGCCCGTGGCCAGGGCACCCACTGCAATCAGCGCGGTGATGGCCAGCAGGCTCTCCAGCAGCATGGCGCCGAATGAAACCGGAAGCATGTTCTTTTCATTCTTAATCTGCTTGCTGGCCGTTCCCGAGGAAACCAGTGAATGGAACCCGGATACAGCGCCGCAGGCAATGGTCACGAACAGGGTTGGGAACAGATAGGAAATGTTGCCGTTCCCGTCCATGAACGCAAAGGATGTAAAGGAGGGCAGGTTCATGGATGGATTGTAGACACAGATCCCAAGGACCGAACCGATGATCATGGCCAGCAGCAGGTAGCTGTTTAAGTAGTCCCTTGGCTGGAGCAGCGCCCAGACCGGGGTGACACATGCCACGATCACATACAGGAATACAAAGATAAGCCAGCTGCCCTGGGGAACATATACCGGGAATGCCAGCCCCAGCGCAACAGCGAGGACTAAAAGCCCGATGGCCGCCAGTGTATTCATGAGTTTGCCGCATTTCCCGAACTTCAGGAAAAAGCCAAGGGCCACTGCAAACAGGATGAACAGCAGGGATGTGGACGCCACTGCGCCGTTGGCAGCGATGCGCCCTCCTGTGGCGGCATCGAATCCATTAAAGGTACCGGCCACGATATCTGCAAAGGCGGCTACCACCAGGATGGAAAACAGCCAGGTGAATAGCAGGAACAGCCGTTTTCCCAGCCTGCCGATATAGAGTTCAATGATATAGCCGATGGAACGCCCCTTGTTCTTGACAGAAGCATACATGGATGCAAAATCCTGTACCGCTCCAAAGAACACGCCTCCCAACAGGATCCACAGCATCACGGGAAGCCAGCCGAACATGGCTGCCTGGATGGGACCGTTAATGGGACCGGCTCCTGCAATGGATGCGAACTGGTGTCCAAACACAACATTGGTATCAGCAGGGACATAGTCCACCCCGTCCTCCATCTCATAGGCAGGCGTCTTTGCATCGGGATCCACGCCCCATTTCCTGGCAAGGTATCTGCCGTAAATCAGATAAGCGCCGCCTAAAACCACTACAGCTAACAACATCATCAATAAACCGTTCATATTCAGGTCTCCTCACATTAAGTATTTATCATCAAGTCTTGATGACAAGGAGTTTATCACTTCAGCGTGAAGATGGCAATGGAAAATTAACGGTTTGTTTATACTTTATTTATATATTTTTAATAACTTCAGGTTATACAAATGAATCCTTTATGATTGCCTTAACAAGACCTTCAATATGATACTGTGCTGCGGTGATGTCCGCCTTATATCCCTGGCGCTCCAGTTCGCGGGCAGTGACCGCTCCGATGCAGACCAGTTTCGGATTCTTTGGATGTACTGCAGGCCCCTGTATCCCAACCGCCTTATCCCCGGTTCCCCCTTGGGTCAGACAGTCGAAAAATGCCCTGACCCCGGACGCGCTGGCAAATGTAATGTAGTCAAATCCCATTACCTCCTCCGGGATAAAGGAAGCGGACGGCTGGCCCGTCACTTCATAGAGGACAATGTCGTCAAAGTGGATCCCCGCATTGAGGAGTGTCTGCGCAAGTATGGGGGAACCGCCTGCGGACCTGGCAATCAGCAGCCTGTCCCCCGGGCTTACCGCATGGACCAGGCCGTCTGCCAGGGCTTTCGCACAGTATGCGTCCGGCATATAGTCCGCGTTGAATCCATACCCGGACAGTTCCCTGCCCGTACCGTCCCCGATTACCGCAAACTTCACATGCCCCAGGCAGCGGCAATCCCTTCCGTCTTTGAACAGCCCCTGGAAAAAAAGCCTTACACCGTTGGCGCTTGTAAACACAAGCCAGGTATAGGAAGGGAGGTTCCGGTACGCGGCCTGCATGGGGGCTTCCTCTATGTGGTCCTCCACCTTCATGTTTACCAGCCAGGAAACCTGCGCCCCCTGTTCCGAAAGGGCTGCTGCCAGTTTCCCGGCAAACTGCTCTGTTCCGGTAATCCCCACCCGCCTGCCCGCAAGGGGGCCTGCGGTCCTGTACTTCATCTCATATGCGGCCGTATCCCCGACCACAATGATGGCCGGGGTCCCAAGCCCGGCTTCCCTGACACGGCTGCTTATCTGGGACAATGGGGCCCGTACAACCCGCTCGCCCGGCAGCGTCCCGTTCTCTATGACGGCCGCCGGTGTGTCAGGAGACTTTCCGCTGTCAATCAGCTGCTTTGCAATCAGTGGAAGCTGCCCCAGCCCCATAAGGAAGACCAAGGTGCCGGGTAATGTCCCATATACCCCAAAATCAGGCGGAAGGCATTCCATTCCGGCCTGGGTATGTCCTGTGATGACATGGAAGCTTCGGCTGACAGCCCGGTGGGTCACCGGTATCCCGGCGCATTCCGGTACGGCAACTGCCGAGGTCACGCCGGGCACTGTCTCGTAAGGAATGCCGTGTTTTTCCAAGGCCAGGATTTCCTCCCCTCCGCGTCCGAACACAAAGGGGTCCCCGCCCTTCAGCCTTACAACCGTATGGCCGGATAAGGCCAGCTCCACCAGGACGTCGTTAATCTCCTCCTGTTTCATGGAGTGATGCCCTGCCTGTTTTCCCACATAGATTTTCCTGCAGGTTTCAGGAACCCAGTCCAGAAACCGCTTCGACGCCAGATGGTCGTAAACCACCACGTCGCAGGAGGACAGAAGTTCCCTGCCCTTTATCGTCATCAGCCCGGGGTCTCCCGGGCCTGCTCCTACCAGATACACACATCCCAATCTATCCATCTTACATCAGTCCCCTTCCTGCCTGCAGGGCAAGCGCTTCCAGTTCTTTTTCCGTGACCGCCCCCTCCAGGCTGATCCGTCTCGTGACACGGTCCGGCCTGCTGATTCCCCATACCTCCATCTTTCCATCCATGATATTGGAATAGATGCCGATGGGTTCATGGCAGCCCGCGTCCAGAAGCTTCAGCACCATGCGCTCCAGGGTCAGGCACAGACGCCCCTCCCGGCTGTCAATGGCCTGGCAGAGCCTGGCGGCGTCACTGCCCTCCCGGGCCTCCACCGCCATGATTCCCTGGCCCCCGGCGGGAATGAACACCGTGGGGTCCAGATATTTAAAATCATAGGAAGGGTTTCCTAGAAGGTCCAGACGTTCCAATCCGGCCGCGGCCAGGATGATACCGTCATAAAGCCCCTCCTCCAGCTTCCTGAGCCGTGTGTGGACATTTCCCCGCAGGGTGGCACAGGTAAGACTGGCGGCCCCCGGCCACAGCTGCCCGCGGTATTCCACTGCTTCCAGCTGTCTTCTGGGACTGGAGGTGCCGATTACAATATGTTCCCTGTCCTTAGGGGAGCCTTTCATGGTCACCAGCACATCCCTGGGGTCCCCGCGCCCGGATACGGCTGCAATCACCAGTCCCTCACCCAGTTCCATGGGCAGGTCCTTGGCGCTGTGCACGGCCAGGTCAATGGCGCCTTCCTTCATGGCCTGTTCAAATTCAGAGACAAATACCCCCTTACCTCCGAATTCCTGCAGCGGTTTATCCAGGATTTTATCTCCCAGTGTCTCCTTGGTGACCAGTTCCACCTCTATGTCAGGCCATGCCCGTTTCAGTCCGTCTGCAATCAGATGGGTCTGGATCAGGGCCAGGGCGCTTTTCCTTGTGCCGATACGGATGATATTACTCATGTTCTTGTTCCCGCTTTCTGTTTATGATAGTCTCTGCCTGGGTGTCCGTGAGATGGCAGCCATGTTGAAGGCCTTCTTGTGCCAGCTCATAGAAAACAGCAGAACGTATGGCAGGGGAATGGGGAAACCGTTCCTTGACCTGCGCCCTGTATCCGCCCAGCCTGGCGGCCAGACCTCCCAGCCCCTCAGGTATTGCCGCCTTTATCCTGTCCTTTAAGTACCTGGCTATGACAGGACTCATCCCTCCTGTGGATATGCCCACCACCACAGGATCATCCCTGACAATGGAGGGAAAGATAAAGGAACATTCCTCCTTCACATCCACCACATTGACCGGGATTTTCTTAATCCGGCAAAGGCTGGATATATGGCTGTTTAATGCAGTGTCGCTGGTTGCTGCAATCACAAAATCAACGTCCTCAATATCACTGTCTTCGAACCCCCGCCGTGCCACGGACAGGGCATCCCCGTAAACGCCGCCCTGCACCATATCCAAAAGTCCCTCACAAAGGCAGGGCGATACCACCTGGATAAGTGGACCGTAGGGAATCAGGTCGCGCACCTTGCGCCAGGCCACCTCCCCTCCGCCTGCAATCAGCCACTTCCTTCCCTCAATATCTGCAAAAAACGGAAAATAAGCCAAATCCATACCTCCTTCAATTCATGCCTGTACCCGGTCTGTCAGGCCAAAGACACTGAATGAGACGCAGACAGACATTTTCATCTGCCCGCGTCTCATTCCAGCATATTATCCAGTATCCTGTCTTTTCATCCGTGCCTTTTGGCATGACTGCGCACCCATTCTTTGGACGCTGCTTCAGTCAGCGCATATCGCGCTGCTGTCTGCGCTCTTCCAGGATCCGTTCAAAATCCTCTTCCGTGAACCCGATATCAGCCAGCCTCTGTCTGCGTTTCTCGCGCAGCTGGCGCTGGCGCTCACGCTCTGCGTCCCGGCGCTTTTTAACCCAGAGCCAGCTCCCTGCAATGACCGCTGCCAGGCAGAGGACTCCAATCCCAGCCATGAGAAGGGGGGTGGGCAGTTTGAAGCCAGGGGCCTCCTGGCCCGTTCCATCCCCGGACGGTTCTGTTCCCGCAGGGGACTCCCCTTCCGAAGGAGGGGCAACCGCGTCCACGGACTGGGCTCTTGTGGTGAACAGCCATCCCTCGCCTATCTTCCTTTCGTTATAGGTATAGACCAGTTTTGCCACGGCCTCCTTGGGATGGTCCTTTGGCAGTTCCGTCACCAGTTCCCTTTCAGCATCCGTGAACCCGGCCTCATTGGGAATGGTGATGACGGCCGTCTTATCGATATAAAGCTCAGACGGCTGATATGTCTCACCGCCAATGGTGACCGGCGTATCACCTGTCACGTATTCTGTCTCATTATCAGCTATGTTGACATTCTGGAACCGGGCAAAGCCGAAATCCAGGATGGTCTTTGTGTCTGAGTAATGGGTTTTCTGGGTGCTTCTTAAGGTGACTGCAATCTCTCCCCTGCCGCCGCGTCTGGCATAGGTCACAAGGGTCTGGCCTGCCTGGGAGGTCCAGCCCGTCTTTCCAGCCACGGCGTCCGGATAATACTCCACGCTGTTCTCGTCTTCCGTGATCAGAAGCTTATGTTCCATGGAAAATGTCCTTCCATCCGGATTGTTGATGGTAGCCGGGATGGATGCCTTCCTTGTGGAACTGATTTCTAAAAGCTGCTGGTTCTGGAACGCGGCCCTGGCAATCAGGGCCATGTCATAGGCGGACGTGCGCTGGGTGTCGTCATTCAGCCCGGAAGGGTTGGCAAAATGGCTTTCCTGGCATCCCAGGTCCGCCACCTTCCGGTTCATCATGTCCACGAACCCGGAGCGGCTGCCCCCGATGTATTCCGCCAGGGCATTGGCCGCCTGGTTGGAGGACTGGAGAAGCATCACATAGAGGCATTCGCGGACGCTCAGCACGTCCCCTTCCTCCAGGGCCAGCTTGTTGCCGCTTCCAGACTCCACGTTGTATACTGCATCATGGGAGAAGGTAACCTTATCGTCCAGATCATCACAGTTCTCAATGACCACAAGGGCGGTCAGCAGCTTGGTGATGCTGGCGGGGATCTTCTGCTCATGTATGTTCTGGGCAAAGAGCACAGCCCCCGAATCCATATCCATGACAATGCCTGCTTCCGACTGCACCCCTGTGTCCGTGGGCCAGTCAGGCCTTGCAAAAGCGGTTATGGAAGACATGGTTAAGACCATGATTAAACTTACTATGATGTATGATAAGCGACGCATATGTACCTCTTCTATATTTTAAGAATCAAACAGCCTACTCATGATTATATTTTAATCCGGGTCCCCTGTCAATCAATTAAAGGTCCTATTAAAATTTCTTATCCTATCTCTCAAAAAAACTTATTGGCTTTCCTGCATGAACTGAGGTATACTCTTATACGGTATGCAATGACGGAGCATGCCGATGAATGATACCGCGGAGGACCCACATCATGGATAGTTTCACAAAAATGCTGAATGCCCAGCTCATCCTTTTAGTTTATATGGCAGTAGGAATGTACTGCATGAAAATACATCTCATTGACCAGGAAACCAAGAAGAAACTGGTGGACCTGATCCTTAAGATAACCCTTCCCTGTATGATCTTCAATTCCTTTAACAAGCCCCTGACCCCCCAGATCCTGGTCCAGACCGCCATGATCCTGGCAGTGGCGTTCTGCATCTCCATCCTCTCCTATCTGCTGGGAAAGGTAATCTACAACAGATATCCCCAGGACAAGAAAAGCATCCTCCAGTACTGCACCCTGGTGAATAATTCAGGTTTCCTGGGAATGCCCATGGTATCCTCCGTATACGGGGCCGACGGATTGTTTGCAGCGTCCATTTTCATCATCCCGAACCGTATCTTCATGTGGACCGCAGGACTTGCCGTGTTCACCACCGCCGACTTTAAGACAAAATGCAGGAATATCCTGCTGAATCCATGTATCATCACCGTATTCCTGGGCCTGGCGCGCAGGATCAGCGGTTTCCCTGTCCCCGGTTTCCTGGACACTGCCATCGGCAACATAGGCGCTGTCACTTCCCCGCTGTCCATGATGGTGATCGGCACCATGATGATTGGCGTCCCATGGAAAAAGTTACTGGAGCCCAGCCTCTTCTACCTGGCCTTCATCCGTCTCATAGCCCTGCCCATGGTGGCACTTCTCATCCTTAACATCATCCGCGTGGAACCAATGCTGGCAGGCGTCTCACTGATCCTTACCGGTATGCCGGCAGGCAGCACCAGCGCGCTTCTGGCAGCCAAATACGGGGCCGATGAGGACTACGCATCCCGGTGCATCGTGACGACCACCATCCTGTCCCTGGTCACGATTCCCCTTCTGATGCTGTTTCTGTGATGTGATACCAGTTCTTACCGCTGTCCTTTGCAGCATACAGGGCAGCGTCTGCTTTCCGGAACATTTCCTCATAAGGCATCTGCCCGCCTTTGGCAAGTACGATTCCCATGCTGCAGGTGGCATTAAAGTCAGGATTCTCCTTAAGGGCCGTGTAAATCCGTTCTGCCGACCTTGCCACCTGCTCCTTATCCTTTACCCCTGACATGAACAGCATGAATTCATCGCCGCCGATCCGGCCCGCTATATCGTCCTGGCGGATGCAGCCCTGAAGGGTGGCGCCGAAGGCTTTCAGCACGGTATCGCCTGCCTGGTGTCCCCGTTCATCGTTAATATGCTTAAAGTCATCCAGGTCCAGGATGAAGAGGGCAAGGTTCTTTCCATCTGCATCCTCAATGCAGGCACGGCAAAGTTCCTCTGTGGTGGTTTTATTTGTAAGGCCTGTCAGCTGGTCTGTCTGGGCTTTGCGGCGCAGGAGCTTCTGCATGGCAATGGCTGCCTTCAGTTCCTCATTCTTTTTCTGCAGGATCAGGTTCTGCAGCTTCTGGTGCCTGCTGTCATAGCTTATGAAAATGATTCCCATGACCATAAGCGATATGGCTATGACCGTGACCGCGAACTGTACCGGATAGGTGCGCACAAAGTAACTGAACCCTTTGCGCTCCCCGGCGGACAGGACGGTCCTGTAAACCGCCTCATCAATGGGGCTGGAACCGGCCTTGGCAATGGTCTTTGAGAGGACATGGACTAACAGCGGGTCCGCCTGTTCCGTCACTGCCATATATACCGAGGCACTGGCCGTGCTTCCATCCACCACCAATAGCCTGGCGCCCAGCATGTTCCTGTCCGCTGAAATCTTGATTGAGGAAACCATGGCACAGTCCGCTGTCCCGTCCTCCACTGCCTTCAGGCAGTCCTCCGGAGTCCCAAAGGTCAGTACCTCCCACAGTGGGTATTTCTTCTTCAGCAGTTCCATCAGGCCCTCCGCCTGTCTGACCACGGCAATCCGCTGATGGGCGGAAAGGTTCAGCGCCTCATCCCGCTTGCCCACCAGACTGAAGCTGCAGCTGTAAAAAGGCGAGGTATAGGACAGGCCTTCATCATCACTGTCCAGACGGTTCCTGAATATACTCATGATTACCTGGGCGTCTTCATCGGCAATGTCATCCTTGAGGGAACTGCCTGAACTGCCTGGAACGAAATCAAAGCGAAGGCCGCTTATCTTCCCAAGGTATCTCATATAATCCACAAATGCGCCCCTGCACGTTTTAGAAGGCCTGTCATACCATTCAAAGGGATAATCGTCAGGCGAAATAAGCACGGTCACCGGGCCGCTGCCTTTGATGAATTGGATTTCCTCACGGGTGAACTCCGCAAACTGGCCTTCCATGTCCCCGTAATATTTGTCATAGAGGGAGGCTGAGTAGTAGGGATTTTCAATAAAAACCTGTTTCAGCGCCTGGTCCAGCTGTTCCATCAGGTCCGGACGCTTCACCGAGGTTATGAAATAAGCCGGCATATAGTCAATCTTGGCCAGCAGCTTCTGATTGACATTGAACTCCATGTTGCCGTTTATGATGGCATCTACTTCTTCCCTGTCCAAAGCATTGAGAAGCTTTGTACCGGTGTCATACAATACGGTTTCATAGGTAAAACCGTGGCTTCCCGCATATTCCTCAAACAGGCCGTTGAGATAATTGCCCTTTATCATGCCCACACGCATACCGTCAAATCCGGCGTAATCATCATAATACAGACGGTTGTCCGTCCTGCGCCCCACAAGTGCAACGAAATCAAAGCAGCATTCGTAGCTGCTGAACAGATAATCCTTGGCCCGCTCCTCACTGTACTCGGCCGGAAGGAGAAGTTCAATCTCCCCTGTCTTAAGCATCTTAAGGCACTCTTCCCATGAGGCCTGTACATACTCGTATTCCCATCCCGCATATTCCGCTATCTTATCCAGGTACTCTGCCCCATAGCCATAGGCACGGCCGTCCGGATCCATCTGGATAAAGTTCCCAATATCCACACAGCCCACACGTACCTTGTCAGCGGCCCTGGCCGGAAACAGGAACAAGGCACTGATGGACAGTGCCAAAAAGACAGTTAACCATATATATTTGATGTATCTCCCACACTCCCTCATACCGCCCACCCAGCATGTTATAATTTTTTCTCTAAATCATTAAATAGATTATAACATGACACCAGGGGGGATGCCAGTATTTCATACAAAAAGGCATAAAATAACAGTCTGTCAAAGTGAACAGGGACAGCAGACAGGCCGTCAGCTATGTAACCAGCGCTGACGGCCTGTCTGCATTTAAACTATGGAGTAATCGAATCCGCACCAGGCGGTGGTAAATAATCAGTAAATAGCCTATCAGATAAGGCCTGCACCCTTCATCTCAGCCTTAATCCTGTCCAATACAGGACCTTCGGGAGTTGCCAGGTTGGGCGTATAGGGAAGCCCGATGTTCCTGCCCCTTAAGTTAGCCATATCCTTGGCTGCCACAGGGAAGCTTGCGCCGTCCATGGAAAGCCTTACGGGATTCAGCTTGAACTGGGCTTCCAGGGAACCGGCAAGGTCACCTGCAACATACTTGTTGTACACATCCACTATCAGCTCAGGCATGAAGTTGGCTGCGGTACAAACCCCGCCCACGGCGCCGTGGCACATGGATGCATATAACAGGGTATCCTTTCCGCCAAATACCTTGAAGCCTGTGTCACGCGTCCTGCGGATGAATTCAGATGTCTGGGTGATATCGCCGCTGGTATCCTTCATTCCCACTATATTGGGGATTTCGCGGGCAAGACGCTCTACCAGCCTGGCGGACATGGTATAATTGACACGGCCCGGATTATTGTAAAGCAGCACAGGGGTCTCCGGCACAGCCTCCGCAATGGTCTTAAAGTGGAGGAACAGCTCGTCTTCCGTGGGCTTTAAGAACATGGGCTGGAGTATGGAGATACCGGCAGCGCCATTGGCGGCAGCCATTTTCGCAAGCCTGCAGCATTTCTTGGTGCTGATTGCACCGATGCCGAAGTATACGGGAACCCGTCCGCCGGCCTGGTCAATCATGATCTTCAAGCCGCGCTCCATCTCATCTTCTTCAATCATATAGAACTCGCCGTTGCTGCCAAAGGCCAGGATGCCCAGCACGCCGCCGTCAATCACATAATTAACCTGGTCTCTTAACTTAGCCTCATCAATGAATTCGTTCTCATTGATCGGGGTGAGGATGGGGACAATGACACCCTTGATAAAATCTGTATTCATGACGCTTCTCCTTTTAGGCCTGATTATGACTCTACTGTGGTATTGGCAATCTTCTCATAATACTTGACAATGCTGGAATGGTCTTCCTTCTCATAGCCGTCTGCTTTTAATCCCTGCATGATTTCCATCAGCTGTCCTGTTAACGGAACCGGTGAACTGATTGCATGCGCAGCGTTCAGGGCATTGTTCAGGTCCTTGATATGCAGTTCGATGCGGAATCCCGGCTTAAAGTTCCTGCTAAGCATCATGGGAGCCTTTGCATCCATGACAGTGGAGCCGGCCAGTCCGCCCCTGATGGCCTGGTATACCAGTTCCGGGTCAGTGCCTGCCTTCTTGGCAAATGTAAGCGCTTCAGATACAGCCGCAATGTTGACGGCAACCACGATCTGGTTCGCCAGCTTGGCCACATTGCCGCTTCCCAGCTCGCCCACGTATACAACTGAGCCTGCCATTACCATCAGCATGTCATAGTACTTGTCAAACAGTTCCTTTTTGCCGCCTACCATGACGGACAGTGTACCGTCGATTGCCTTTGGCTCCCCGCCGGATACAGGGGCGTCCAGCATGTCAATGCCCTTCTTGGCCAGCTCAGCGCCAATGGCCTTGCTCTCGGTTGGGTCGATGGAACTCATATCAATTACAACCGTGCCTGGCTTTGCGCCGTCGGCAACGCCGTTCTCACCTAATACAGCCGCACGCACATGTGGGGAGTTGGGAACCATTGTGATGACGACCTCACACTGCTCTGCAACCTCCTTACCGCTGTTCACTGCAGCAGCGCCGCATCCAACCACTTCGTTCACAGCGTCCTTATTAAAATCAAAAACAACCAGTTCATAACCAGCTTTTAATAAATTCTTGCTCATTGGCTTTCCCATGATGCCTAATCCGATAAAACCTACTTTCATCTCGTTACCTCACCTTTCAGATTCAATTATTAGTGACTTGTCATTGTGAATGACCTATGACCACATTATAGCGGAGCCTGCCCTTTCCCACAATTGGCATTGTCAATGAAAAAGGCGGCTTTTTTTATACAAGCCGCCCATTGTTTCAAATATGATTTCATAATTGAAATATTTATTTCATTTTTGTCTCAAAAGAATCAATACCATACTTCTTCATCTTCCTCCAAAGGGTTGCCTTGCTGATGTTAAGGCTGTCAGCGGTCCGTTCCCGGTTCCCGTTAAACCTTCCAAGGGCCTGGCGTATGAGCCGTTCCTCTTCCCCGCGGATGGGTCCTGACAGGCCTGAAGCAGCATCACCATCCTGTGTCTGCCCGCGGTCCGGGTACAGCTGGTCATGGAGCCTGCGTACCATTATCTCGTCGATACTTCTCTTTTCCGCTGTCAGCACCAGCCGGTTCATATAGGTTTCCAGCTGCAGGCGGTTGCCTGGCCAGTCATATTCCATGAGGCATTGAATGGCGCCCCTGGTCAGCACATGGTATCTTGCATATTTGTCACAGCATTCTTTTAATAATGCCTCTGTCAGGAATTCCATGTCTTCCGGGCGTTTCCTTAAGGGCGGGACACACAGCATCAGCCCGCTGATCAGATACAGCAGATCCTTCCTGAACCCGCCTGCCCCGGCCAGGTCCCATAATCCCTCAAGGTCCATTGTAGTGGATGCCATGATTCGGACATCAAAGCGTACGGTCCTGGCAAAATCCCTGCTGCTGCCGGTTTTATACCGTATAAGCTGGTACAGGCCGAACTGGTTGGACAGGGACATCTGTTCCACGTCTTCTATATAGATGGTGCCCTGGTTGGCCAGGAATACGGCGCCCTTGTCCCCGAAGATCATGCTGTGCTGTTCTGTTTCCGAAAGCCCGTTGCAGGAAAGGGAGAAAAATGCCCCGTCATTATATAACCCTGCATTGTGCATACTCTCTGCCAGCAGGCGCTGTTCCGTTCCGGTCTCCCCGAGAATCAGTACAGGCAGTCCTGACTGGGAATACAGCCTGGCCAGATGTACACAGTCCTGCATTGCTTTTGATTGCTGCAGGACGGACTGGAAACATCCCCTGGCAATCAGGCCGTGGTGCTTCAACTGCCCCTCCGCCACGGCGCCCTGCCGGTCCCTGGTCTGTCCCTGGCGCTTGACTTTATGGCAGGTCAGGATTGCGCCTTCTGTCTCATCCCCCACCCTGACCGGTGCCAGGATTGCAAAAACAGCAGTGCTGCCCGCCTGCATGAAGGAGGAATAACTCTCCTGCTTTCCCTCCAGTACCTCTGTCAGCTTGCCGTGGTCAATGTCCTTAAATACATCCTCCATCTTCCTGCCGGCCACCTGTCCCCCGTCCGGTCCCAGGATATCCTTCATCACAGGATTCACGGCAGTGATCACGCCATCCTTGTCCATGTTGACCACGCCGTTAAAGGAGTAATCCAACAGCGCCTCAATCTGGGCATTGCTCCTTTTCTCTGCCCCCATGGCAAAGTCCATGCTCTCCGCCATGGCAAAGGCGGTGCGCAGGGAATCCTCTGTCATGGACAGGAACAGGGACGGGCATCCGGCTTCCTTCGCAGTCCCCACAGCCACATCCCCGCCAATCACCAGGTCAGCCCCCTCCTCAATGGCCAGCCTGGACTGTTCCTTAAGCCCTGCGCCGTTGGAGGCAAAGTAGGTCCTCAGCCTGATATCATAGATGCTTTCAAAGTATGACATGTCACAGAACATGTTCTTCACGCCCACCACCGCGATGACCGGCATGTCCCTTCCCACAATCTGTTTTGCCTTCACCACAAGAAGGGCCATCTCCTGGGCCGTGACAACAATCTCAACCACGGGTATGTCCGTGTACTGCTTGATGACGGAGGCCTGAAGGCCCCTGGCAATCAGGATGGAGGCCCCTGCCGCAATGGCTTTCCTAGCCTCCACCACGGCATTTTCAGTCTGGATGACGCGCATGTCGCTGATGGCATACTTTTTTTCCTGAAGAATATTATGGGCCTGGTAAAGCATTTCTTCCCTTGGCACCAGAAGGACAATCTTTCCCATGCATCCCCCTCCCGTCTGATGGATATCTGTTTACTTCTCCAACCTTGTCTTTAACAACTCCAGCCCGGCCAGGATCAGGCCGCCAAGCAGGAAAAACAGTATGCTGAAGGTCTGAAGCCCCAAAGGCTCCATGGGTACATCCAGGGTAGTCGGCCCCTTGGTAATGGCATACAGCGAACCGATCATCAGACCCAGGATGGCGTAGATGGTCTGGGAACGGTAACGCTCCAGGCACATTTTAATGATTTTGATGATTCCCACAATCCCGGTGATGACACCCATGCCAAACACGAACAGGATGGGTACGTAATTCAGGTTCATGTGAAGCAATTCCTTCACAGCCCCGATAATGGGCACATAAATGCCGAATATGAGAAGCAGCGTGGAACCGGATATGCCGGGCAGCACCATGGCGGTGATGGCCACCATGGCAGTGAGGAACACATAGGCCATCAGACCCATCGACAGATGTTCCACCGAGACATTAATGCCCTGTCCTCCCGCCGGATTAAAATAGGAGATGCAGAACACCAGCCCAATGCCGAGAACCGTGAACACCAGGTTCCCATATCTTCCCCGGATGGAATCCTTCTCCTCCCGTATGACCATGGGCACCGCAAAAAAGGTAAGTCCCATGAACACGGAACTGATTTCATATATATGTTCCTGGAACAGTCCCGACAATACAAGCACGGACAGGCAGAATCCGGCCACCCATCCCACGCCTAATTTAAAAAGAAAGAAGAATGCCTGTTTCCTTCTGGCATTGTCCTTTCCCATCAAATCATTTAACGAGTTAATGAACTCATCATAAAATCCAAGTAGAAAAGCAATGGTTCCGCCTGACACGCCCGGCACGCTGTCCGCCATGGCCATACAGAACCCTCTGATTCCGTTTAAAAGCACACAAATTCCCTCCTGTCGATTTCTCCCCACAATTATACATGAAATATGGGGAATTTCAAGTAAAATATAAACCTGTATTTCATTTTTCCCTTTTATGTGATATCATAGTGCTAATTTAACTCATAAAAGCAAGGAGGTATAGTATGTATGAACTGATACAGACAGGCGCCAGGAGCTTCTATATTAACTGCCCTGCCAAAATCGGCGTATTTAAGATTGATGATACCCGGATATGTCTGATTGACAGCGGCAGTGATAAGGATGCCGGAAGGAAAGTGCGCCAGATCATGGACCGGGAAGGATGGAGCCTGCACGCCATCGTCAACACCCACTCCAATGCAGACCACATCGGCGGCAATAAATACCTGCAGCAGCAGACCGGCTGTAAGATTTACGCCAAAGGCGTGGAGGCGGCATTTACAAGCCATCCCCAGCTGGAACCCGCTTTCCTGTACGGCGGCTATCCCTTCAAGGACCTGCGGCACAAATTCCTCATGGCCCCGGAAAGCCAGGTATGTGACATAAGCGCCATGGAGGAGGATACGGCGCTTTCGGAACTGGAAATCATCCCGCTGCCGGGCCACTTTTTTGAGATGATCGGAGTGCGGACCCCGGACAGAACCGTTTTTCTGGCAGATTGTCTCAGCAGCCGGGCAACCCTTGACAAATACAAGGTATCATTCATCTATGATGTGTCCTCCTATCTCCAAACCCTGGACCGGGTCATGGAAATGGAAGCCCCGCTTTTTGTCCCGGCCCACGCCGAAGCCACGGACAGCATCAGGGACCTTGCCATATACAATAAACAATGTGTCCATGAAATTGCCCTTAAGCTGCTGGACATCTGTACCATTCCACAGACCTTTGAATCCGTCCTTAAGATGGTTTTTGATGATTATGGCCTGACCATGAGCTTCCAGCAGCATGTCCTGGTAGGTTCCACCATCCGTTCCTACCTTTCCTGGCTGAAGGACGAAGGCAGGCTTACTGCATATGTGGAAGGAAACCGGATGTTCTGGTCGGTATCCGAGGAGTGAGAGGGCGCAAAACAGGCAGGGGCTGCACAACCCAACGTCATACAGTCCCTGCCTGAATGCAATCCCCTATTCGCCCTGGAGCGCATCAAAACCCTGCTCTCCCGTCCGCACCTTAATCACGTTCTCAACATCATATACGAAAATCTTTCCATCTCCGATATTTCCCGTATAAAGGACTTTTCTGGCAGTTTCAATCACCTCGGACACAGGAACCTTGCTTACGACCACCTCCAGCTTCATCTTTGGCAGGAAGGCCACTTCCTCCACCTTAATGCCCCTGTAGTAATTGACATGGCCCTTCTGGGTGCCGCAGCCCATGACCTGGGTAACCGTCATCCCGGTCACGCCCAGCCCCGACAGGGCATCCTTAAGCGGGACGAACCTGGCCTGGTTAAACACCATGACAATCTTGGTCAGCTTTGTTGTACCGGACACTGGTACGGAGGCTGGGAAATGTTCCACTGCAACAGCCTTCTCAACGGACACATCACGTGTATCTTCTTCCGTTTCCTTACCCGTGAATACCATTGGCATGAAGTCCGCATAAGAACTGGAAAGGTTGTGTTCGGTTGCATCCAGCCCCTTTGTCTCCTCTTCCCTGCTGGCGCGCAGTCCGATTGTCTTCTTCAGCACGGTAAAGGTAATGGTCATGGTTACCGCGACCCAGACAATCACTGCCGCCACGCCGATCAGCTGTATACCCAGGAAATGAAAGCCTCCCCCGTACACCAGTCCGCCATCCGCTGCAAACACTCCGGTCAGCAGGGTGCCTGCGGCGCCGCACATCCCATGGACCCCGATGGCGCCCACCGGGTCGTCAATCCTGCACACCTTATCAATGAACTCAATGCCGAATACAACCACAAAAGCAGCAATCAGACCAATGAAGAATGCGCCGGCCGGCGTTACCAGGTCACAGCCGGCCGTAATGGCTACCAGACCTGCCAGGGAACCGTTCAGTGTCATGGATATGTCCGGCTTCTTATAACGCAGCCAGGTGATGATCATGGTTGCAACCGTTGCGGTTGCGGCAGCCAGATTGGTTGTCACGAAAATATTTCCGGCTGAATAAACAGATGCGTCATTATCCATGGATACCGTGGAACAGCCGTTAAACCCAAACCAGCAGAACCAGAGGATGAATACGCCCAAGGCCCCGAGCGTGAGGCTGTGGCCCAGGATGGCGTTGGGTTTTCCGTCCTTATCATACTTTCCGATACGGGGACCAAGGATTTTGGCTCCCACCAGCGCAGCCACGCCCCCGCACATATGTACTGCGGTTGAACCTGCGAAATCATGGAAGCCCATCTGGGCCAGCCAGCCGCCGCCCCAGATCCAATGCCCGGATATAGGATATACAACCGCGCTGATGACAGCGCTGTAGATGCAGTATGATATGAATTTCGTGCGCTCCGCCATTGCTCCTGAAACAATGGTTGCTGCTGTTGCACAGAAAACCGTCTGGAAAATCAGGAAAGCCGGAAGGGGAACACCGGAAGGAAGGATACTGCTGTAATCACCCCTTACCAGGGGGTCAAATCCTCCAATCAAGGCGCCTGCCCCGCCAAACATGATGCCAAATCCGGTAAGCCAGAACAGCGGGGTGCCGATGGCAAAATCCATCAGGTTCTTCATGATGATGTTGCCTGCATTCTTAGCTCTTGTAAAACCGGTCTCCACCATGGCAAAGCCTGCCTGCATGAAGAAGACAAGGGCTGCGCCCAGCAAGACCCAGATTGTGTTTACTGCTGAAAATTCCATAGAATGTTCCTCCTTGAGTTTTGTAATGGGGATGTCTGAAATACAAAAGGGTGTATTGCCGCCGGTACCTGACGATTGCAATACACCCCTTTGTGTACTCTGTTACTCACGTAAGAACAGGAAAAGCGCCGGGTGTTAAGCACCAGCGCTTTTCTTTATGTGGCTTATTATAGTGTCCCATGTTTTAAAAGTCAACCACAAATAAATATTTCGTTAATAAATTATAAAAAAACCATAAAATATATCCTATTTTCAGCAAAACGCAGAAATCATCTTCTGCTTGCAGCTTTCCAGCGGCTGGCCTGGGCCACAAACTGTTCATTCAGCCAGTCCACGCCTTTGGCGATTCCATCCGCGTCAAATTCCAGGAGGATTTTTTCTTTCTCCTCTTTTGGGGTAGCATCGTATCCATATGGCTCCGGCCACACGCAGACACCCAGCTTAGGCTTTTCCTCACCTTCCACCTCTGTCTTTTCCATCCGGAAACGCATTCCCTGATGGCTGCCCGTAAACTTTTCCTTCTTCAGGAAATTAACAGGCATGAAATCTTTTAATTCCAGCATAATACACACCTGCCTGTCTGAAGTAATCGGGATTATTTCTCGTTCTCACCCAGTTCTGCCAGGGTGACCGCAAGGCTGCTGATATCCCCGTCCTCCACCTGGCTGACCGTGTAAAGGGTGTATTTCGTACTGCCCCATTCCCAGGCAGCCAGCCGTCCGCCGCTTTCCGTGGTCTTGATCTGAATCTCAGCCGTCTGTCCGCCGCTTCCGGCTGTTTCGGTCAGGACGCCGTCCTTAAAACGCTCAAATATTCCAGCAAAATCCTCTGCCGTATCCGATGCCCGGTAGGTATACCCTATATCATTGAAGGTGAAATGGATATCAGCCACCTCTCCGTTAATAATAAAATAGGACGGCTCCACTGCTTCCTTTGGCAGCACCATATGAACCCCGATTTTCTCAAAGGCCAGGACATTGTCCACCTCCTCCATGGGGTTGGGTATGCCCGCATTCCCAGTGGATTCCTCCGCCCTGGCAGACGTCTCAGCCGGCGTGGCTTCGGTTGGCGCAGGTTCCTTGCCTGCACACCCGCCAATCATGCATGATGCCAGCACTGCAGTGAGCAGGACTGCCCTTTTACCGGTCTTCATATAAAAATCCATATACATTCCTCCCTTCGATGCAATCTTAATTGCGCTCCAGCCCAACTGTCTCACAATACTCCTGGAGGGTCCGGTGCAGCTGGCCTTCTGAAGTCTCATCGCACAGTACGACAATCTTATCCCCGGCACGCAGGACCGTATCCCCCCTGGGTACGAACTCGGCGTCGCCCCGCATCAGCGAAACCACCAGGCAGGTCCTGGGCCATGCAATGGCAGCCACCTTCTGTCCTTCGGCGGCGCTTCCGTGATAAATCATTCCCTCCACCAGGACCTTTTCCCCTGTGAGCGTGGCCTTCTTATCCGGGTTCTGCTTGGCCAGCAGACGGTGTAACAGCTGGTCATATACCGGCGCACAGCGCAGGATATCAGGCACCAGATAGGCTGCCAGGGACACCATGGACAGGGTCAGCAGGTGTGAGAAAGAACCTGACATCTCGCTGATCAGGATGATTCCTGTAATGGGCGCCCTCACAATGGCTGAAAAGTACCCGGCCATGCCAAGGATGATGAAGTTGACCAAAAGCCCTGAAAGCGACGGGCTTAAGGGTTCCGCCAGACGGTAATAGATGCTTCCGATGATGGCCCCCAGCACCAGCAATGGCAGGAATATGCCTCCCGGCGCCCCGGAGCCGAAGCTGACCATGGAGAAGCAGAATTTGACCACCAGCAGAAGACAGAGGGAACCAAGGACAAAATCACCGGCAGACATCTCTTCCACCAGCGCATGCCCGCCGCCCAGAACGCCGCGGTACAGAAAGCCGAACACGCCTGCAAGAAGGAAGGGTATCAGTACCCGCACCAGGCGCCAGGGAATCCTCTCGTACAGGTCCTGGATCTTTGACAGGACCGTGTTGTAGACTACTCCCATGGCCCCAATCAGCACACCGAGAAGTAGCACATGCCCGTAAGTGTTCAGGGGCATCATGTGGGTGATGGTAAAGGTAAATACAGGTTTCAGGCCAAATACGTTCCTGGATACAAAGTCGGATGTGATGGAGGCCGCCATGGAGGATAACAGCAGTTCCGGTGAAATGTGCTTATGTACCTCCTCCAGGGAGAACAGGATACCTGCAATGGGTGCGTTAAAGGCAGCTGAAAGGCCCGCGCTGGCCCCACAGGTGATGAGCAGCTTCTCTTCTGTCCTGACCCTTTTTGTCAGTCTTGAGAATCCTTTGGCGGCCATGGCCCCCAGCTGGATGCTGGGGCCTTCACGGCCAAGGGACAGGCCGCATCCAAGGGATAGTATCCCGCCGCCCAGCTTGGCAAGCAGGACCCGCCACCAGCATTCGTCAATCTCGCCTATGATCTCGCCTTCCACCTGGGGTATGCCGCTTCCCGAAATCAGGGATTCCCATTTAAGCAGCCCGGCCACCACAAAGGCTGCCGCTACCAGGATAAGGAACCAAACCGGGATGAACCAGGTGTTGGCCTTCCCGTAATCCAATATGGCATTTAAAAGTGTATCCGCATATCCGATCAGATACCTGAAAGCCACCACCACCGCGCCTGCAATGGCACCCACTGCCACTCCTTCCAAAATCAGTTCATAGCGAAAACTCCGGTACCTGTTGATTGTATGGGTAACCGTATGTTGTTCCGGCTGCATGACATTTCCCCCCTGTATCTTACATCTCGCTGTATGTGCCTTTGAACTTAACCAGCTTTGGACGGTAGCCTGCGCCTGTCAGCGCGGCAACAATCTGATTCTTGTGTTCGGTGCCGAACGCCTCCATGGTGATGCGCAGTTCCACGGCAGCGTTCCGGTTGATGCTGATGAACTGGTTGTGTTCCAGCTTGATGATGTTGCCCTGTTCCCTGGCAAGCAGGGAGGAAACCCTGGCCAGTTCGCCCGGCTTATCAGGAAGCAGCACGGAGACAGTGAATACCCGGTCCCTCTGGATCAGGCCGTGCTGTACAATGGAGGACATGGTGATGACATCCATGTTGCCTCCGCTTAAGATGGAAACAATCTTCTTTTTCTGCACATCCATGTGCTTCAGCGCGGCCACGGTGAGCAGCCCTGAATTTTCAACTATCATCTTGTGGTTCTCCACCATGTCGAGGAAGGCCACGATCAGCTCGCTGTCATCAATGGTGATGATATCGTCCACATTTTCCTGGATATAGCAAAACAGCTTCTCACCCGGCCGTTTGACCGCGGTGCCGTCCGCAATGGTATTGACCTCGGGAAGGGTGGTCACCTGGCCCTGGCGCAGGGATTCCTGCATGCAGTTGGCTCCTGCCGGTTCCACGCCGATGATCTTAATCTTGGGATTGAGAAGCTTGGCCAGGGTGGAAACGCCCGTACACAGGCCGCCTCCGCCGATGGGGACTAATATGTAATCCACGGTCGGGAGTTCTTTGATGATCTCCATGGCAATGGTGCCCTGTCCCGTGGCAACGGCCAGGTCGTCAAATGGATGGACAAAGGTCAGGCCCTGCTCATCCGCCAGTTTATAGGCATAATCACAGGCCTCGTCAAACACATCCCCCTCCAGGACCACCTCGGCGCCGTAGCTCTTGGTACGGTTCACCTTCATGAGCGGGGTCGTGGTCGGCATCACCACCGTTGCCTTGACGCCAGCCAGCTTGGCTGCATATGCAACGCCCTGGGCATGGTTGCCGGCTGAAGCGGTAATCAGGCCCTTTGCCTTCTCCTCCTCATTCAGGGTACTGATTTTATAATAAGCGCCCCTTACCTTGTATGCGCCTGTATACTGCATGTTCTCCGGCTTAAAGTATACCTTGTTGCCGGTCTGGGATGAAAAATATTCGCTGTATACAAGTTTTGTTTCTGTCGTCACTTCCCTTACAAGGTCGGACGCCTCCTCAAATTTCTCCAGTGTCAGTTCTTCCATAATCAGTCCTTCTTTCCCTTTAATATCCTTTACTATATCACGTCAATTCATTAAATTCAAGGATGGATTGGGCGCCATTACTCTGCTGTCTTCCTCTGTACGTTGAAAAGTGCATTGACAAAATCGTCTGCATTGAACTTCTGTAAATCATCAATCTGCTCGCCGATCCCAATGTATTTGACCGGAAGCCCCAGTTCAGACTGGATGGCAACCGCGATGCCGCCCTTGGCTGTACCGTCAAGCTTGGTCAGTATGATGCCTGTGATATCAGCCACCTCCATGAACTGGCGGGCCTGTGCCAGGGCGTTCTGTCCCGTGGTGCCGTCCAGGACCACCAGGGTCTCCCTGTATGCATCCGGATATTCCTTGTCAATGATCCGGTTGATTTTCCTGAGTTCCTCCATCAGGTTCTTCTTATTGTGGAGCCGTCCCGCTGTGTCACAGATCAGCACATCCGCCTTCCTGGACTTGGCGGCAGCCACCGCGTCATAGATGACGGCCGCAGGGTCAGAGCCTTCCTGCTGGGCAATGATGTCCACCCCGGCCCGGCCCGCCCATTCGGTCAGCTGCTCGATGGCAGCCGCACGGAAGGTATCCGCCGCCGCCAGGATCACCTTGTGTCCTGAATCCTTAAGCTGTCCGGCCAGCTTGCCCACGGACGTGGTCTTGCCCACGCCGTTGACGCCGATGACCAGGACCACGGACTTCCTGTGTTCAAACTCATAGGCGTTCTCGCCCAGGTCCATCTGCTCCTTGATGCTGTTTATCAGAAGCTCCTTGCATTCCTCCGGCTCCTTGATGTGCTGCTCCTTTACCTTGGCCCTTAAATCCTCCACGATGGACATGGTGGTCTGGATGCCCAGGTCGCCCATGATCAGGGTTTCCTCTATCTCCTCATAAAAGTCGTCATCAATGGCGGAAAATCCGCTGAAGATAGAGTCAATTCCAGATACGATATTGTTGCGGGTCTTGGCAAGTCCTTCTACCAGACGTCCGAAAAAACCCTTTTTTCCCTCAGCCATAACCTTTACTCCTTATCTGTCATATCAATTTATCAATCATCATATCATATTCCGTTTTAATTTTCCAGGTCATCTGCAATCAGGTTCACGGAAACCAGGGTGGACACGCCCTTTTCCTGCATGGTGATACCGTACAGGCGGTCGGCCGCCATCATGGTTCCCCTTCTGTGGGTGATGACAATGAACTGTGTATTCTTAATCAGCTTATGCAGGTATCCGGCAAACCGGTCCACGTTGGAGTCATCCAGCGCCGCCTCAATCTCGTCCAAAAGACAGAAGGGCGAGGGCTTCAGGTTCTGGATGGCAAACAGCAGGGATATGGCTGTCAGGGCCTTCTCGCCGCCGGACAGCTGCATCATGTTCTGCAGTTTCTTGCCCGGGGGCTGCGCGATGATCTGGATGCCTGCTTCCAGTATATCCTCATCCTCCATCAGTTCCAGTGTTCCCCGGCCGCCGCCGAACAATTCCCTGAATACCTTGTCGAATTCAGCCCGGATTTCAGCAAATTTCTCCTGGAACTGGCGGCGCATGCCCATATCCAGCTCCTCGATGATCTTCTCCAGCTCGGCCTGGGCCTGGATCAGGTCATCATACTGTGTCTTCATGAATCCATACCGCTCAGATACTTCCTTATAGTCCTCAATGGAATTGACATTGATGTTGCCAAGGCCTTTAATCCTGGACTTCAGCTCATCAATCCGCTTCCTGACCTCGGAGGCTGACTGGTATTCTTCCTTCTTAAGTTCCAACGCAGTGGAGAAGGTCATCTCATATTCGGTCCACATGTAGCTGGTGGATGCCTCCAGTTTCTCCTCCAGCTTTTCCTGGCTGGCCTGTACGCGGAACATATCCTTATCCAGTTCGGCAAGACGGGCGGTCAGTTCCTCACGCTTGGCAAAGAACCCCTTCTGTTCCGCCGCCATCGCATCCTTCCTGGCTGTATGTCCTGCAATCACTGTCTCCAGTTCTTCCATCCTGGCCTGGGCGCCTGCAATCTGTTCCCTGATCCGTTCAATCTCCTGTTTTTTACCAAGGATGATCTGTTCTGAACTGCCGCTGCCAGCTTCCAGGGACTGGAATTCTTCCTCCAGCTTGCGGATTTCCCCGCGCACACGGATTGTATTCTCCTTGATGAAATCCTGTTTCTGGGTCAGGTTGGCTGTTTCCATCTGAACCGCGGACAGGGCCGTGGCGGCTGTCTCCCGCTCCTTCCTCGCATCCTCCAGGAGAAGGCTCTTCTCCTCAATCTCCTCATTGGCCTGGCTGTTCTTAAGCTCCAGCCCGCGGGTATCGTCCTCCAGGGTGGAACGGCTTTGGGCAATCTCCTTTACCTGCTCCTCCAGCTGTCCATGTTCCCTGACAAGGTCGCTGGAAGAATCCGCAATCTCAGCTTTCTTGTCCTCCAGCTGGGAAATGTTCATGCGGATTGTATTTTCCTGTAATACCAGCTTCTGTATCCGGGCTTTTAACTGCTCCAGCTCGCCCTTCTTCTCCTGGGCAAGGCTTTCCTTTAATGCCAGTTCATTCTGGATCTTCTCTATCTGAACCAGGGCCTTGCTGCAGGTTTCCTCCAGCTCCTCAATCTCCCTGCGGCGTCCCAGCAGGTTACTGCTGTTCTTAAAGGCGCCGCCTGTCATGGAACCTCCGGCGCTTAAAAGCTCACCCTCCAGGGTGACGATGCGCAGGCTGTACCTGTACTTCCTGGCAAGGGCAATGGCGTTGTCAATGGTATCCACAACAACCACCCGCCCCAGAAGATACCGGGCCAGCCCCTTATACTGTCCGTCCACCTGGACCAGGTCGTGGGCCAGTCCCAGGACGCCCTTTTCCTTAAGGGCCGCCGGCTGTGAAAAGTTCTGGCTGCCGTTGATGCTGGTCAGGGGCAGGAAGGTGGCCCTTCCGTACCGGTTCTTTTTCAGGTATTCAATCAGCTGCTTGGCGGTTGCCTCTGAATCCGTGACAATGTTCTGTATGCTTCCGCCCAGGGCTGTCTCGATGGCAATCTCGTATTTCTGTTCCGTGGAAATGATGTCGGCCACCACCCCGTGGATTCCGTGGACCCGGTCCCTGACCTCCATGACGCGCCGGATGCTGTTGCCGTATCCGTCATACCGTTCCGCCAGGTTTTTTAAGGACTCCAGCTTGGTATAGGCCATATGGTATTCCTGCTGGGTGTCGTTCTGGTTGCGGTTTAACCGTTTGGCATCGGCTTCCGCCTCCGTCATGGCGTCTTCCGCCTCCTGGGCCTTAAACTGCCTGTCTTCCAGCTGCTGCCTCACCTCATCCAGGGCTGCCTGCTCCCTGGCAATCAGTTCGTCCTGGACCGATTCATCGCTTTTATATTTAAGCAGCTTCTGGGTCACTTCACTGCGCCTCAGGTTTACCTGCTCCAGCATGGTTTCATAGCGCTGCTGGCGCGCTGTCAGGGATGCCTTCTCGTTGAGGGACTGGATGATGATGCCCTTTGCCGCCTCAATCGACTCATCCAGGCTCCGTATAAGCCCATCCTTGCTGTTCAACTGTTCCTGGGCCTGTTCCTGGCGCTGCCTGGCATCGGTTACCTGTGTCTCCATCCTGGCATATTCTTCCTCATAGGAGGAAAGCTGCCCTCTCCTGGCCTCCAACTCCCCGGTGATGACGGTCCTGCGGCTTTCCAGGTGTTCCTCATTCATCTCCTCGGTATGTATCTGTTCGTTCAGGACATTGATCTGGCCTTCCAGGCTGCCCTTTGACACGGTCGCCTGGTTCAGCTCCTGGCGGTCTGATGTAATCTGTCCTTCCAGACCAGCAAGTCCCTGCTCCAGCTTCTCATATTCGTTCTTAAGACGTTCGGATTCCTTTTTGGTATCCTCCATGTCCCCTGACAAAAGGCTGCGCCGCCTGCCCACCTCTTCCAGCTGTCTGCTGATGTTATCCGTATCCATAAGGAACAGGTTGGCGTCGCAGACCTTCAGTTCCTCTTTTAACTGAAGGTATTCCCTGGCAGCCTTGGACTGGCGCTCCAGGGGGCCTACCTGCTTCTCCAGTTCCGACAGGATGTCGCTTACACGGACCAGGTTGGCCTGCTCGTCCTCCAGCTTTTTCTGGGCAATGTTCTTCCTGCGCTTGAATTTAACAATACCGGCAGCCTCGTCAAACAGCTCGCGCCGTTCCTCCGGCTTGCCGCTTAAGATCTTATCAATCTGACCCTGGCCGATGATGGAATATCCCTCTTTACCGATACCCGTGTCATAGAACAGTTCGTTGATATCCTTAAGGCGGCATGCGCTTCCGTTAATCATGTATTCACTTTCCCCGGAACGGTACAGGCGCCGGGATACGGTGACCTCGTCATAGTCAATGGACAGCTGATGGTCGCTGTTGTCCAGGGTAATGGCCACATAGGCAAAGCCCTGGGGCTTCCTCATCTCTGTCCCGGCAAATATGACGTCCTGCATGCTGGCGCCGCGCAGCTGCTTAATCCTCTGTTCGCCCAGCACCCAGCGCACCGCGTCCGCCACATTGCTCTTGCCGCTTCCGTTAGGGCCTACAATACCCGTGATGCCGTTGTGGAACTCAAACAACAGCTTATTGGCAAAAGATTTGAACCCCTGGATCTCAATACTTTTTAAATACATACTTCACCTGCTTATTATTTTGCGTCTGTCTCAATGTCCTCAGCCCTGAGTTTCAGGATACCGTTATAGGCAGCCACCTGTTCCGCGGCCTTCTTGGTGCGTCCCATGCCGCGGCCAATCTCCGCATCGCCGATTTTCGCGCAGACCTCAAATGACTTGTTGTGGTCCGGTCCTTCCTCCCTGAGGATTTCATAGGACAGGGCTTCTGCCTGCCGGCTCTGCACCATTTCCTGTAAGATAGTCTTGCTATCATAAAAGAGCTGCTTATGTTCAATATCGTTCAGGATGAAACGATGAATGAACTCTTTTGCATTAGCAAAACCACCGTCCAGGTAGATGGCCCCTATCAGGGCTTCCATTGCGTCGCTTACCACGGAATTGCGTCCCCGCCCGCCGGTAGCATCCTCGCCCTTGCCCAGGAACAGATACTCCCCCAGCCGGATATCCCCTGCGCAGTATGCCAGTGTGGGTTCACACACAATGCTGGCACGGATTTTCGTCAGGTCGCCTTCAGGCAGCGTGGCATACTTGTGGTACAGGAAATCGCTGGTCACGATTTCAAGGACAGCATCCCCCAGGAATTCCAGACGCTCATTGCACCTGCTATGGTCCAGGCGGTGCTCATTGGCATAGGAGCTGTGGGTCAGGGCCTGGGAAAACAGGCTCTGGTCCTTGAACTGATAATCAATCCTTTCTTCCAATTCTTTCAAATGGCCGTTCATACTATCCCTTCTTTCTTACATGATAGGCAAAATGCCAGAACCGGATTGGTCCCATGCCCTGGCTGTAAAACGCACAAAAAGGGCTGTGCTCACACAGCCCCTGTGCCATCATTAATTTAATGCGTTCTTAATCTGCTCTACTGCGTCGCCAACACTCACAATCTGTTCTGCAGCTTCATTTGGAATCTCAATGTCAAACTCCTCTTCAATTCCCATGATAATCTGGAAAATGTCCAGTGAGTCCGCACCCAGGTCATCTACGAATGTAGCCGCCATTGTCACTTCCTCCGGTTCAATGTTCAACACTTCTGCGATAATACCCTGTAATTTCTCAAATTCCATCTCTTAGCTCCTCTTTCTTAAATCTTGTTTTTATATTCGTCCTTCGGACTTATTCCACGCGGTCCGTACCTAAGGATCCACGGATCTTGTCGTTAATCCCCTGTTCCTTAAACGTCACGCACTGAATAATGGAATTGCGCACCTCTGTGCGCTTTGAGTTGCCATGGGTCTTGACCACCAGGCCGTTAAGGCCCAGAAGCGGCGCACCTCCATACTGACTGGCGTCAAAGGCCTTCAGCGTCTCCTTCAGGGCGGGCTTCACAAGCAGCGCCCCGATCTTACTTCTTAAGGTGGACATCATGCCGCCCTTGACCATGCCAATTAAAGTGGCCCCAACCCCCTCATAGAGCTTCAGGATCACATTGCCCACAAATGCTTCACAGACAATGACATCCGCCGCGCCATGGGGAATCTCCCTGGCTTCAATGCTGCCGATGAAATTGATACCCGGACATTCCTTTAACAGAGGGAATGTCTCCTTCACCAGCGCATTGCCCTTTTCTTCCTCCGCACCGATATTGACGATTGCGACCCGTGGATTGCGGATTCCCATCACATGTTCCATATAGATGGAACCCATCTGTGCAAACTGTACCAGATGGGATGGCCTGGCATCCACATTGGCTCCGCAGTCAATCAAAAGTGATACGCCTTTTTCCGTTGGGATCAAGGGAGCCAGCGGCGGTCGTTCCACCCCTTTTATGCGTCCCACGATCACCTGTCCGCCCACCAGGATGGCCCCGGAGCTTCCGGCGGAAACAAAGGCATCAGCCTCCCCCTTTTTTACAAGGTTCATACCTACCACTATAGAAGAGTCCTTCTTCTTCCTGATTGCATTAACCGGCGGTTCATCCGTGGCAATTACCTCGGTGGCGTTTACCACCTGGATCTGTTCCTTATTGTAGGTGGATTTGCTTAATTCAGCAGTTACTGCCTGCTCCTGCCCCACAAGAAGCACCTGGATTCCTGGTTTTGCGTTCACGGCGTCTACGGCACCGGCCACCATTTCGCCCGGCGCATAATCTCCGCCCATGGCGTCTACGGCTACTTTAATCATAATGACTCTCCTTTCGGTCCTGCATACAACTTATAATATACTAGATATCATTCTATAAATCAATATGTTTTTTATCCGGTTTTCTGAAAAGAAGGGGGTGTTAAAAAAGGCCCTAAGACCTCCACACCGCCAGTTCCTCCATGGATTTTCTCGGCCTTGGCCCAGGGGCTTCATCCGCATATCCCAATGCCATGGCTGCCGCCAGGGTCCCCTTAACGCCCAGCCACCTGTTCAGCTCCTCATAAGCAAAGAAGGTGTCGCATATCCACAGGCTGCCCAGCCCCAGTTCCGTTGCCGCCAGCGTCATGTTCTCCATGGCGGCGCCGATTGACTGTGCATTGCAGATTTCGTAGATGCGCTGTTCCGGCGTGGCCGGGGAATCCAGGTCCAGGCCCAGGGGATTGATGACGAACAGGGTCACGGGCGCCTGTTCCATGATGCGCAGGGTGTACCCTGCGCCGCCTATGTGCTGCCTGCTTTCAGGAAGCAGGGCATCCCTTCCCTCCTTTTCCCGCAAAAGGCCCTGGCCCATGGCTTTTAGCATTCCCTTTTTTGCTTCCCCTGAAACCACGATGAACTTCCAGGGCTGGCGGTTCTTGGAGGAGGGCGCAAGGCTTCCGGCATAAAGGATTTCCCCGATGGCTTCCCTGGGAACCGGCGTATCTTTGTATTTCCTTATACTGCGTCTGTTTAAAATGGATGGTATCAAGTGTTTTTCCTCCTATGTTCCATGTTTGTGCCGCATGCCCCTGCTTCAGCTTCCAGCCGGCTGACCAGCGCGTCTGTATTCCGGATATAGTCATCGTTGATTAAGGTATAAGGGCAGCCGGATTTCCTGCACTGTTCCAGGTACCTGCCGTTTTCCTTAAGAAGCCGTTGCATTGTCCAGTATGAATCGTCCATCCGCTGTTCGATGATTCCGGCATATGACAGGATATCCTTAAAATGGCTGCGGATATAGGTACTGGTCATGATAAGGCAGCCGTACAGGATTTCCTTCTGATACTCCGGTCCAAAGCCTTCTTTCCAGTCAAAAGGGATGTAACAGCCTTCCACAATCAGGTTCTGGCGGTTTTCTATGGCGGTCTTGATGATTTCCCTGACCATTGGCCAGAGATACGAAACCAGCCCTTCGTCATCCGCCGGCGTAAGGTTTGTCATGCCGCTTCGGATCAGGCCCATTTTCAGATGGTCCATGGACAGATAGGGATATCCAAGCCTTTCCAACAGCCGCTGTGCCAGGAATGTCTTCCCGGTATGGGAACAGCCTGCAATTAATATTATCATGGTTCCGTTACCTCCTGTCCTCCCATTATATACGCATTCATGGCGCCCGTCCAGGGCGATTGGACGGTTTTGGCAATCCAGATGCATGAAAACATCCATCTGTGTCATACTCTGTGCTATACTATACCCAGGAGGACATGCCCATGGAACGGACTTATACAACATCAGAGCTGGCGGGTATCATAGGAATCCATCCCAATACAGTGCGCCTGTATGAAGAACTGCACCTGATAACAGCGCCAGAGAGAAAACCAAATGGCTACAGGATTTTCACGGACCTTCACCTGGACCAGTTCATCAATGCCAGGCTGGCATTTCAGGTGGAAATCCTCCAGAATGGCCTGCGCCGTCTGGCGGTCGATATTGTCAGGGCCACGGCTGAATGTGATTTTGACAAGGCAATCCATCTCTCCCAAACATATTGCCGCCAGATTGAAACCGAGACAGGTCATGCGGAAGAAGCCATTGGAATTGTGAAGGACATGCTGGCCGGAAGGGATGAGGGGGACGGAAGGGATGAGGGGGACGGAACACTCTGCCTGGGCAGAAGTGAAACAGCCGCATATCTGGGAATCACCATTGATACCCTGCGCAATTGGGAGCTTAACGGACTATTAAGGATTAAGCGGAAGAAAAACGGATACCGCATCTATACGGATGCTGACATCAGACGGCTGAAGATCATCCGATCCCTGCGGTGCGCCAACTACTCCCTTACCGCCATCCTGCGGATGCTGACCGCCCTGTCCGCTGACCCGGATACGGATATCCGCGCCGTTATCGATGCGGCCGATGAAACGGTCATCACTGCCTGTGACAATCTGCTTTCCTCACTTTCACGCGCAGCGGCAAATGCGGACCGGATTCACCATAACCTGTGCAGGATGAAAGAAAAATATCATTTAAACCCTCCACTTTAACACCAGGCTTTGTCCTGGTGTTATTCTTTGGTAGAAAAAATCAAGGAGGTCATGTCATGAAAACAGACATTGGTTCAACGAATATGGATCCGGCCCAAACGGATCCGGCCCATATGGATTCAGCCATCCATGTGGAAAAACTCTCAAAATACTATGACGGGATAGCTGCCCTTCTAAACCTGTCCCTGGATGTAAGGAAAGGGGAAGCCTTTGGGCTTCTGGGGGCTAACGGGGCAGGAAAAAGCACATCCATCGAGTGTATCCTTGGAACAAGAAAGGCTGACAGCGGTTCCGTATCCATCCTCAGGATGGACCCAATCATGAACCGCAGGGAGCTGTTCCAAAGGGTAGGCGTCCAGTTCCAGGAATCCAGTTATCCCGACCGCATCCGGGTCCGTGAACTGTGTGAGGAAATAATGTCCCTCTACAGGCATCCGATTCCCTATGGGAACCTGCTGCGCCGGTTCGGCCTGGAGGAAAAATCAGGGAGCATGATAAACGATTTATCCGGCGGGCAGAAACAGCGCCTGTCCGTTGTCCTTGCGCTTATGATGGACCCGGAAGTGGTTTTCCTGGACGAGCTTACAACCGGCCTGGATGTAAAGGCTCGGCGTGATGTATGGGAACACCTGCTGGAACTGAAACAGAATGGCACCACCATTTTCCTGACATCCCATTTCATGGATGAGGTGGAGGCGCTGTGCGACCGCATCGCCATCCTGGCACATGGCCGTGTCATCTTTCAGGGCACGGTAAAAGAAGCAATTGAAGCAAGTCCATACAGGACCATGGAGGACGCCTATATCTGGTTTACGGAGGAGGAAGAAAATGAACACATTCAGAACAATGCTTAAAACAGAATTAAAGCTGTCTGTCCGCGGTATGGACATGGTCATCTTCGGGCTGTGCCTGCCCGTGGTCATGGTTGTGATCTTTGGCGCGGTATTTGGGAACAGGCCGGCCTTTGAGGGCGCTTCCCATACCTTCCTTGAGCAGTCCTTTGGCGCACTGTCCGCCATTGCCATCTGCGCAGGCGGTGTAATGGGGCTTCCACTCCTGATTTCCGAATACAGGCAGAAAAAGATACTGAAACGTTTCCGGGTTACCCCGGTAAGCCCTGCCCTGATCCTGGCGGTCCATGTTGTCATCTATGCCATCTATGCCCTGGCCTCCCTGATCCTGGTCTATGGGACGGCGGCTGTATTCTTTGGTTTCCGGATGCAGGGTCCTGTCCCGGCTTTCATCCTCAGCTATCTGCTGGTGATGCTGTCCATGTTCAGCATAGGCCTGGTGGCAGGCGGTCTTGCGCCTGATACAAAGACAGCAGGTATCATTGCCAGTATCCTCTACTTTCCCATGCTCCTGTTTTCCGGCGCCACGCTGCCTTATGAAATCATGCCCGGCCCCATGCAAAGGGCAGCCGGCCTGATGCCACTTACCCAGGGAATCAAGCTGCTTAAGGCAGCCTCCCTGGGACAGCCCCTGGACCAGGTGTGGTTTCCTGTCCTGATACTGGGGGCCGTCTTCGTCCTTTGCAGCGGCGTTGCGCTCCGGTTCTTCCGGTGGGAGTAAGGCGGGGGCATGGCATGACACTTCCCCACCCCCATCCCCTGCGTCTCACCCGCCCATGAAATCCATAAGGCTTAACTGCTCCCCTTCCCTCTTGTCCTCAAATTCATGGATGTAGGAAAACAGCGGGCTGATATCTGTCTTCAGCCCGCTGTCCCTGCACGCGTCCTTGAACAGCTTCATCAGTTCCTTCCTGTGGGGAGTGCCCACCGCATAGGCATTTCCATAGGTATCCATGTACTTTTTCTTAAGTCCAGGGAAATGCGCATCCAGCTGCTGATAAAATACTGCCTGTCGCCTTATCCGTATTTCATCCGTCCGGTTTACTGGATGGATATCACCTTGTAATCCTGGTCCTCAACGGTTTTCTTCAGCACCGAATCATCCACCGGAGCATTCAGTGTGACCACCGCGCTTCCTGATTCATGGCTGACAGCGGCGGCAGTTACTTCGGGAAGCTCCTCCAGGCACTTTTTAACCCTTGCCTCGCAGTGGCCGCACATCATACCTTCAATTTTCATTGTCTTTTCCATCTTTTTTCCTTCCTTTCTCTTTCCTTTGATTTTCTTATCCCTTTTAGCGTCATACATCTTAAAAAGATTCAGCCGGAGCGCATTGGTCACCACACAGAAGCTGGATAAGCTCATGGCCGCCGCCCCGAACATGGGATTCAGTTTCCATCCAAAGACAGGATACCACAGTCCTGCTGCCAGGGGAATACCCACGGCGTTGTAAAAAAATGCCCAGAACAGGTTCTCGTGTATGTTCCGTAAGGTGGCGCGGCTTAAGCGGATGGCTGCCGGGACATCGCTAAGGCGGCTCTTCATAAGGACCACATCCGCCGCATCGATGGCAATATCAGTTCCTGCTCCAATGGCAATGCCGATATCAGCCCTGGTAAGCGCAGGCGCATCGTTAATCCCATCCCCCACCATGGCTACCCTGCCCTTTTGTTTCAGGCTGCGGATCACGCTTTCCTTTCCATCCGGAAGCACGCCGGCAATCACTTCGTCCACACCGGCCAGCTGTCCCACTGCCCTGGCCGTCCTCTCATTATCGCCTGTAAGCATGACCACATGGATTCCCATGTCCTTAAGTTCCTTAACAGCCTGTGGGCTGTCTTCCTTTATAGTATCGGCAACTGCGATGATTCCAATCATCCGGCTGTCCATACTGAAGAACAGCGGTGTCTTACCCTCTTCCGCCAACCGTTCGGACTGGGCTTTCATCTCAGGCGTTACCGGCGCCTGGCTGCTGATGAAGTTGAAGTTGCCGCCGCACAGCATGACGCCATCCATGACAGCGGATAATCCATTGCCGGGCAGCGCCTTAAAATCAGATAGTTCCCCGGCGTCCAGCTTCTCCTCCTCCGCCCTGACCATAACCGCCCTTGCCAGTGGATGTTCACTTCTTTTCTCCAGGGTAAATGCAAGTTCCAGAAGACGTGTCTCCGAGATACCCTCAGCCGGTATGATGTCGGTCACCCTTGGCTCCCCGTTTGTGATGGTCCCTGTCTTATCCAGGGCCACAATCTCCATCTTGCCTGCTTCCTCCAGGGAAACAGCGGTCTTAAACATGATGCCGTGTCTGGCGCCCATGCCGTTGCCCACCATGATTGCCACCGGCGTGGCAAGACCCAGGGCACAGGGGCAGCTGATGACCAGCACGGAAATCCCGCGCGCCAGGGCAAACCCGATGCCCTGCCCTGCAATCAGCCATCCAATGATGGTGACCGCCGATATGGCAATCACAGCCGGAACAAACACACCCGATACCTTATCCGCAACCTTGGCAATGGGGGCCTTTGTAGCCGCCGCATCGCTGACCATCTGGATGATCTGGGACAGAGTGGTGTCTTCCCCCACCCTTGAGGCCTGGCACTTAATGAAGCCTGACTGGTTAAGGGTTGCCGCCGACACGTGGTCCCCCTCCCCCTTATCCACCGGGATGCTCTCCCCGGTGAGGGCTGATTCATTCACCGCGCTGCTGCCTTCCAGAACAATACCATCCACGGGTATGTTCTCCCCTGGGCGGACCACAAAAACATCCCCCTTTTTCACCTGGTCAATGGAAACCTCTGTCTCCACCCCGTCCCTTAACAGGGTGGCTGTCTTCGGAGCCAGCTTCATCAGGCTCTTCAGGGCGTCCGTGGTCTTTCCCTTGGAACGCGCCTCCAGCATCTTGCCCACGGTAATCAGGGTCAGGATCATTGCCGCGGATTCAAAATAGAACTCATGCATATACCCCATGACCCCGGCCATATCCCCGCGCGCCTGGGCGCCAGTCATGGCGAACAGGGCATATACGCTGTAGACAAGGGAAGCTCCCGACCCCAGGGCCACCAGCGTATCCATGTTGGGCGCCCTGTGTATCAGCCCTTTGAAACCGCTGATGAAAAACTTCTGGTTAATCACCATGACAATGGCTGTCAGAATCAGCTGCAGCAATCCCATGGCCACATGATTATCAGCGAAAAATGCCGGGACCGGCCAGCCCCACATCATATGTCCCATGGAAAAATACATGAGTACAATCAAGAATCCCAGAGATGCATACAATCTCTGCTTTAAAACAGGCGTTTCCCTATCCTTTAACATATCCTCCGTATCATGGGCCGCCACATTCCCGGCTGCCGTGCCTTTGGGTTCCTCTCCTTTGGCCGCTGCCCCGTATCCTGCGTCCTCAACCGCCTTTACGATGTCCTGGGGGGACGCGGTCCCTTCCACTCCCATGGAGTTGGTCAGCAGGCTGACGGAACACGAGGTAACCCCCGGTACCTTGGATACCGCTTTCTCCACACGGGCGCTGCAGGCAGCGCAGCTCATGCCTGTCACCGTATATTGTTCCATATATCTTCTCTCCTTCCTCTTTGTCCATAAAGCATTCTCCGGATGGATGCCTGCATCAGCGCATCAGCTTCTGGATAGTGGCCACCAGTTCGTCAATGGTTTCATCCTTTCCTGCGCGGATATCATCCACCACACAGGTGCGCATGTGATTGGCCAGCAGTACTTTGCTGAAACTGTTCAGCGCGGCATTGGCCGCAGCTACCTGTACCAGGATATCCGTACAGTAGGCATCCTTTTCCACCATGTTCCTGATTCCGCGGATCTGTCCTTCAATACGGTTCAGGCGGTTCAGCAGATTTTTATATTCTTCTTGGGAACGCTCCTTTGTCTTATGGCAGCAGCATTGTTCTTTTTCCATATCCATCCTCCTCACATACCCATATGGGGTATATCTGATGGGTTTATTATATACCCCATACGGGTATATTGCAAGGACTTTTTATTCGTTTCATTCTTTTTTAGGATTGGGCAAATAAAATACATCTGCAAAAATCCCGGCTCCCCATCATATCGGTTAATGCTCCTGATGATGGCGGCGGATTCCTGTAGATGTATCCTTATTTATAGTACGTATAGGTCTTTCATCCCTGAACCGGCATATGGATGTCCAGGTGTCCTCTTAATTTCAGGCATCCTGTTTGCGGATGCAGTCCACAAGGGTCTTACAGAGCTGGGTGATATCCAGAGGTTTGCTGACATGGGTGTCCATCCCGGCTGCCAGGGCCGCGGAGATATCATCATTAAAGGCATTGGCTGTTGTCGCAATGATGGGAATCGTGAGGGCCAGCGGATGGTCCGAGGCACGGATACGCCTGGCTGCCTCATGCCCGTCCATGACCGGCATCTGCACATCCATCAGGATGGCATCATAATCACCTGGTTTTGAAGCGAGGAAGGAATCCAGCGCCTGCTGTCCATCCTCCACGCAGTCCACGTCAGCCCCATTCATGCGCAGCAGTGTTGCCGCGATTTCCTGATTGAGCGCATTGTCCTCGGCCATCAGCAGATGGAAACCATCCAGCGGCTTTCCGCCGTTTTTTCCTTCCCCGTCACAGGATGTCCCTCCCTTACCCCCCAAAGCCGACTTGATGGCATTATAGACAGAGGTACGGTAAAGGGGTTTGGGAAGGAAACCATTCACTCCGGCCGCCCGTGCCTCTTCTTCCACTTCTGAAATATCGTATGCCGAAATCATCACGATAGGAATGTCATTGCCCACTTCCCGCCGGATGCGGCGGGTCACCTCAACGCCATCCATGTCCGGCATTTTCCAGTCGATGAGGCACAGGTCGATATCCCGGCCTTCCCGATGCATTTTTTTAACATGGTCAACGGCGTCCGCGCCGGACAGGCTCCACTTTGCGCTGATTTTTATTTTTTCCAGCAGAACCGCAGTCTGTTCACAGACCTGCTGCTCATCGTCCACAATGAGCGCCTGGAGGCCCTGCTGCGCAAAATCAGGCTCCGGCAGGCAGCTCCCTTCCCCTTTCTTAAACGGAATATCCACAATACAGGTTGTTCCAACGCCGGATTCGCTTTCTATCTGGATCTGGCCGCCCATCAGCGTTATCAGGTTCCTGGTAATGGACATCCCCAGTCCCGTGCCTCCGTAACGCTTCGAGATGGTGGCATCGGCCTGTTCAAACGGTTGGAAGATTCTTTCCATTGCATCTTTTGTCATACCGATTCCGGTATCGGAGAGGATGAAGCGGAGCACATCCGCCGCATTCCCGTTCCTGTGGCGGGAAACCTCCAAACGGATACAGCCCCCGGGCGCGGTGAACTTCACTGCGTTGGAACTGAGGTTTAAAAGAATCTGGTTAAGCCGCAGCGAATCGCCGATAAAGACGGTATCCTCCCCGAATCCCTCCATCGTTTCCCTGAACTCAATGCCCTTTTCCTTTGCCTGGGCGTATACCGTGGATACAAACCCATTGACAAGCTCAAATATATCAAATGGTTCGTCCTGCAGAACCATTTTGCTGCTCTCAATCTTTGACATATCCAGCACATCATTAATCAGCATCAGCAGATGCTTGGATGAGAAGGTGATTTTGGCAAGACAGTCTTCCGCTTTGGCGGTATCCCTGATTGAGGCCGCCGCAATGGTGGTCAGGCCGATGATGGCATTTAACGGCGTGCGGATTTCATGGCTCATCCTGGAGAGGAATTCGCTTTTCGCCATATTGGCCCTCTCGGCGGACATCATGGCCTCCTGCAGGGCCTGGCGTGAGCGTACCTCTTCCGTACGGTCGGAAAATACGGTAATCAGCTGCGGCGTGTTCAGGTCATCCGCCCGGTAGACCCGGACCAGCATCCAGAATTTTTCCTTATTCGGTTTTGTATATTCCACCAGTCTTTCATAAGGGGAACTGAATCCGGGATTCCTGATTCCCTCCCGGATTGCCAGGGCATCCTCCTCTTTCAGGCCTTTATAAAAGTTTTCTACTTCCGCCATGCTGATTCCCAGTATCCGTTCCAGGTTCAGCCCACGGTAGCTGATATATCCGGTATCGGCATCCCGGATGATGAACGCGTCATCGATGCTCAGCGATAGCTTATCAAAAAGCTTACTGCGGTAAACCAGTTCCCTGCGCTGCCGGTGCAGCACATACTGGGATACCAGGAGCACGGCAAGCATCATTCCCATCAGTACAATGGAACCGGTCAGGCTGGTAACCCTCAGCCTTTCAGCGGTGACGCCATATCCCACTTTCTTGGCCTGGGCAATGCTTATGATCTTCCCGGTCTGTTGAAGGGCCTGGTCATAGAGGGGTTCAAGATGTTCCTGATCGTAAGCCTCGATTTCCTTTTCCGTTATATGCCGGTTTGTGCAAAAAGCCAGGTAACCGTCCTGCTCCGCCTGTAAATGTACCAGGGTATCCTTAAGCGCCTGCACATCTTCTGCATCCCCTAGATACAGTTCCTCCATCCGCGCAACCGGTTCTTCCAGGGAGAGGACCAGTTCCTTCAGCTTGGCGCCTGCAATCTCCACATCCTCGCTGTCATGGTGGCGCTTCAGGCGTTCGGTGCGCAGGCCCATTTCCGATACATAAAGTTTAATATCGCCAGCAGCAATCACCACCTCAAACGGGTGGGTTGATATGACCTCTGTCTGATCTGCCAGCTTGGTGGAATTCACGATGGTCATGGCCAGATAACAAAACATCAGCAGAATCAGGATTACCGTGCTGACAACACTCATCTGCAGGCTGCGCCCTACAAAATTCTTCCGTTTCTTCTTCATCCTACGCATCGGTCCTGGCTCCTCGCTTTTCCGTCTTTACTGGGTAATCCCTAATTGTCCACATACATATGTATGCTAAGTATAGCAAAGAAAGATGAAAATAGCAATCTCTTGCTGAAAGCCGGAAAAAATCGTGGAAACGCAGTCCCAGAAATGGTATACTACCTATATAGGAAATTTTACATTAACATTACAATGGAGGAAAAAGTTTGGAAAACAGCACAGAATTGCGTACGGTCGTTTACAATGTCCTGCTTACCCAGATACAGTTTGGAGTCTATCATTTCCGTGAAAAGCTCCCCACCATAGAAGAAACCAGCGCACGGCTTTGCGTATCCGTGGATACGGCGCGGTCCGCATACCTTAAACTCAAAGAAAAAGGATATATCACCCTGTCGAAAAACGTGGGCGCCACTGTTAAAGTGGATTATAGTGCCCAAGAGACAGAGGAATATATCCAAACTTTTTTTTCTACACGTAAACATGCAATCATTGATTTAGGCCGCTCCATACAGCCTCTGTTTTGCAATGCCCAGTACCTTGGGCTGAAAAATGCTTCCCCGGAGATGCTGACGGCCATGGAAGGGATTTTTGGCGGGATAAATCAGATGGCGCCTTATGCCATACTGAAACACCTCAACCAGAAATATGATGCCCTTGGAAATAACCTTCTCATGCGCCTTGTCTGGCAGTCCTTCATGTTTTTACATAATCCTTTTTTCAGCATTGCGGAAAACAGGCAGTACTTTGACCATTCTCTTGATTATCTGCCGAATATCCTGCGTATCTGCCAAAACAGGGACTGGAAGGCGCTGCGCGCCGCAGTGGAACAGCCGGTTGAAAACCTGTCTACTGCCATTTCACGGTTTTACAGGGACAGGATTACCATGCCAGCCCCGGAAGAGGAGATGGCTTTTGCCTGGAGTTCCTACAAAAAAAGCCAGCAGATGTGCTACTCCTTTGCCATGGAACTGCTTATCTCAATCAGCAGGGGAATATATCCTGCCGGAAGCATTCTCCCTTCCCAGAAGGAGCTTGCCAATCAAAAGGGGATTTCACTGAGCACGGTCCGCAGGGCACTTGAACTTCTGGCCAGCGTGGGGGCAATCAAGGCTTCCAGATATGTGGGCACGCAGGTACTTCCGTTTGAAAACGCCACGGAGAACAGCGATTTTACCAAACCGGTCCTCCAGCGCAGGCTTTTGGATACGGCTGACAGCCTCCAGATGCTTGCATTATCCTGCAAAGACGTATCCACGCTCACCCTCTCCTCCCTCTCCCCTGATTCAATCGAACGGATGTGCCAGGAACTGAAGGCACAGAAAAAGGCAGGGCACGGGGAGACCCTGTCTTATTTCATACTGAATCTGATTGCGCAACACGCTCCCTATCAGACCATACGTACCGTTTATTCAGAACTGCTCCGTCAGTTTTTCTGGGCTTACGCGCTCCGGGGCATGATGGAGAAAAACCAGGAATCCATCAATGCCATATACGCCCCTTATCAGGAAGCATTGACCGCGTCTTTGGAAAAACGGGATTTTGTCCGGTTCTCCGCCCTTCTGGAAGAGTTTATCATTGATGAATTCCACAGGACCATGGAGTCCATGTCCCAGCTTCATATTCCGGGAACAAGGAACATCCTGCTTCCAGACTGCCCCTGATTCCGGACTGCTTCGGGAATCCCCATTCCATCCCCTATCGGATCCATCTTTGCAGGGTCTCCATAAGCAGTTTGACTTCAATGGGTTTTGCCACATGGTCATTCATGCCCGCGCTGTGGGCCTTTCCAATATCCGTGGCAAATGCATTGGCTGTCAGCGCAAGGATGGGAACCGTTTTGGCATCTTCCCTCTTCAGCGCCCGTATGGCCTCGGTTGCCTCATAGCCATCCATGACCGGCATCTGGATGTCCATCAGGATGCAGTCGTATTCACCTGACGCGGATGCCTCGAATTTCTCCACTGCAGACTTCCCGTTCTCTGCCTCATCGAGAACAAGGCCAAACATTATCAGCAGTTCCGATGCGATTTCCCGGTTAAGCCGGTTGTCCTCCACCAGCAGGATTTTCTTCCCTTCCAGACTGGAACCTGCTTCCGCGGCAGGGTATGCCGCTGCGTCAGAGCGCCCGCTCTGGCAGAACTGGTGGAAGGTGTGGGATATCTTGGACTTAAACAGTGGTTTTGTAATAAAGGCGTCTGCACCTGCCCGCCGGAACTCGTCTTCAATATCGGAGTAATCGTAAGCCGAAATGACAATGACAGGAATATCCATCCCCAGCTTCTTCCTGATTATCTTAAGGGTTTCAAGGCCATCCATTTCCGGCATCTTCCAGTCCAGGATTACAGAAAAGAAGTCCTCTTTTGCCTCGTGGGCTTCCACCACGCGGCACACAGCTTCCCTTCCGCTCAGCACCCAGCTGCTATGCATGCCCAGCTCGTCCAGGATTTCTGCTGCACTCTCACAGATAATCTGGTCATCGTCCACCACCAGCACCGGCAGACCGGTCAGCTCCCCCAGGTCATCCTCCGCCTCTTCACACAGTTCAAAAGAAACAGCCACAATGAAACGGCTCCCCTGTCCAGGATTGCTCCTGACCTCAATGGTGCCATTCATCATCCGCACGATATTCTGTGTGATTGCCATGCCAAGCCCTGTACCCTGTACCTGATTGATTGTAGGATCCTTTGCACGGGCAAAGGGTTCAAAAACATGAGGAAGGAACTCTTCAGACATCCCGATACCATTGTCAGTGACAATGAATTCATACTGTCCCCGTCCTTTGGCAAAAGACGGCACTTCCCGGATCCATAATCCCACACATCCGCCATCAGGAGTATATTTAACTGCATTGGAGAGAAGGTTAACCAGCACCTGACGCAGGCGGTTCTGATCTGTTATCACGTTCTCATGCCGCACATGGTCGGCGTTAACCTGCAGCTCCTGATGCTTTTCCGCAGCCAGGGGACGGAATACATCCATGACATCTTCAATCAGTTCCGGCAGTGAGATTGTCTCGGAGATAAGGTCAATCTTCCCGCTTTCGATTTTCGACATATCCAGGACCTCATTGATGAGGCTCAGGAGATGCCGGCTGGAAACATTAATCTTGTTCAGGCAGTCCTGTATCTTTTCCGGGGCCTTAAGGTTTGCCTGGGCAATGACCGACATACCGATGATGGCGTTCATGGGCGTACGGATATCGTGGGACATGGAGGAAAGGAAGTTGGTCTTGGCATCATTGGCAATCTGCGCAGTCTTGCATGCATCTTCAAGGGCCTGCTTCTGCCGGGCCTGCTCCCTGCGCTCCGCCGTCACATCAACGCCTACACTGTAATAGGAAGGAACCCCATCCCAGCTCTTGTCTTCGCTGACATAGCTGTAGGTTACCATCAGGATCTTAACGGTACCGTCATGGGTCACGATACGGATTTCCGCAGCCGTGGCCCCGCCTGTTATCCTGGACTGCTCCATGACACCGGCTATGCGCTCAATGTCATCCGGGTGAATGTAGTCACATTGGGAACACAGCTCCTCCTCAAATTGTTCTTCTGTATAACCAATCAGTTCCAGGAAACCGCCGCTGTACCACAGGACGGTCTGCATATCGCGGCCATCTATCCTGGCCAATCCGCCCGGGATGCTGCGAATCAGCGCCTCTCTTTCCTGATCCTTTTTGGCCAGCTTATATTCCGTACTGTACATGTCATGGGAAAGTTCAAGCCGCGCCCTGTGCCCCTTCCAATCGATAATCCGGTTCTTAATCCAGAACGTCCGTTCCAGGACCGGGTTTTGAAATTCCCACTCGTAGAAGTCATCCTCAGTCAGTCTGTTATTGGTACAGAAGGGGCAGGGAGTTGTCCTGCCCTGTATCACCTCATAGCACTTCCGTCCGACCAGCTTAACGGCAGGCATTCCCAACACATCACAGGAATGCTGGTTCACATACAGCAACTCATAGTCATCCATATCGCTTACATAAACATTACCCTCGTATGTATCCAGCATCCAATGGAAATACTGCAGTTTCTGCCGGTAAAGCCGTTCCTGCTCCTCTTTCACGGCAACCAGCGTATCCACGCCCGCAAACTCGGCCTGCAGCACCGGCGCTCCTGTTGCAGGGTCTATCCGGATGGTTCCGCTAAGATTGGCCCAGGCATGTCCCCCCTCTCTCTGAGGCAGACGTACGGTCATCCCGATATCGCATCTTCCACCCTCATCCGCCTTCGTCAATTCACTGCGAATCAACTCAAACTCATCCGGCAGTGCCGCATAGTATTGCCGCAGGCTGCAAAAACTGCTGTGGAAACTTTCCCTGGAATGACCGATACTGCTGAAAAAACCGGAATTCCCCCACTGGAATGTCATGTCCTTATCCAGAAAACAACAGATAATACCAGTTTTCAGCATATCCAGCGCGGCCGGACAGCTCCCCCCTGCATCCTGAAACAATAAATCCCCGCTTTGCCCTGCCAAGTTTACCATGATTCAACCACCTATTCCTGATCTGATATATCGAATTGCTTTTTACTATCCCTATACCTATATCCAAACACTGCCAATTGACAAAGCAGTTAATTGTTCACATACATATATGTTCTTCAGTATAACAAAAGCAGTCGAAAATAGCAATAGCACGGCCCGATTTACAAGGGATGTTCCCAAAAAACCGGAACAGAAGCCATTTCAGCGCCGTCAAGCCGCATCACATAAGGCTGGTTCCAGTAAAACGCCGCGCCATGGAACTTCAGCGTTACTACAGTGTCGCCTTCGTCATAATAAATATGGAAGCCGCTGAGATTACCCTTCCCGTCAAAGTCATACTGCTCACGCTCCCATCCTCCCCTGCTTAACTTCCGCTGGCAGAGCAGGCCTTTTAATGTAAGGTCCCTGTCTTCATGCACTGCCGTCACATTGATGTATACCTCCGGTCTGCCCACCGCTTTAACTTCATCTCTTTCACCCCCTGTTTCCGCCGGACGGGATTCCTTCAACCTTGCAATGCCAAGGATACGCACAGAACCGTCCTGCCAGGAAATGAGTTCGTTTAATCCTTCCCGGTCCTCCGGGATGGGCAGCGTGACAGGCGCGGATTCCTCACGGTTCAAGAACGTGATTCCGGGAATATTAATCTGGAAAGACCCATCCTGCTCTTCCTGCGGAACATCGAACAGGCATCTGGTACGCCGTCCATATTGTCTCACATCTGACAGCCGGTAGTGGCCAAGATTGTCCCAATAGGGATTGGCAGACAATTCCCTGATTGCATACTGTTTCCCGCTGCCGGATATGGTTGGCAGGTCCATATCCAGGGAAGGCGGTTTATATGCAATGCTTATGGGCGTTTCCCCAGCTTCACTGTATACATACCAGGATATGAGGATTCCCTCCCTTACCTTTTCCCCCATGCTTATGATAGAAATGCCATCATGGGTATCCATGCTTCCGTGTTCCGCTTCTGCAAGTCCCTCCAACGTTCCATATTCAGGCACACGTTTCAGGGTAAATTCCACCGGATCCTCAAAATCGAGAAGGCGGAGCGCATAACCGGATAACGTGTCTTCAGGCGCCGGAGCGGCTGGTAACTCAAATCTTGCCTCGATGATATGACGTCTGTTCCCATATGCCTCAAAATAGGAAGGATAATCCCCATATATTGATTCCACAGGCTTAATTCCGTTTTCCGGAATACCAGGTCCTGTCAGGAACAGGCCTTCGCCTGATTTCCAAAGCCCGTCCTGATATTTCTCCGAGACAATCATCATGCTCCCGTCGCTTAACGTTATATACATACCATCTGCGGGAGGTTCCCCGCCTGCCGGGATTTTATGTACTTCCGAATAATCGTCCAGGACCATGCTTACAAGCAGCTCCTACTTCTGGTGAAGGGCAGATGTCAGGGATATGGTCTTTTCTTTTTGAGGCAGCTTCGATTCAATTACCGTATCCAGTTCGTAAACCGGGTATTCCGACCGGATGATTCCATACGCTCCGGCGAACTGATATGGCAGAAGGGAAACCGGTTCCTGTGTTTCCGGTTCACGTATTTCCGGTTCACGTGTTTCCGGTTCACGTGTTTCCGGTTCCCATGTTTCCGCTCCTGGCTCCTGCCCTGTGCCGGCAGCCGGCACTGATACATTCTCCTCCGCTTCTTTGTTTGTCCCTCCCCCAAACTGGCAACCGGACAGCAGGACAGACATCAGCCCTGCTGCAATAAAAACAGATACTGCACTTTTCTTCATGGCAGGCCCTCCCCTCTCTGATAAAATCCGCATTTACTGATCTGTTTTTATTATAACAGTTCTGATTTCTGCATTCCTTTCCTTTTCCTTATATTTCCTGGAAATAAAGATTAACTTTAGCAGGACAGGGTTTCACATGGACAGGAGCCATCGAACTAAAAAATATGCGGTCCCGGGGAATCCCCCAAAGACCGCATATTGACTGGCTTTTCACAGAATTTTAATTTGTCTGGAATTAATCCTCAACGCTTACAATTTCTCTCTTGTTATAAGAACCACAAGCCTTGCAAACTCTGTGAGGCATCATCAGGGCGCCACACTTGCTGCACTTTACCAGATTTGGAGCGCTCATCTTCCAGTTTGCCCTGCGGCTGTCTCTTCTTGCTTTAGAAGATTTATTCTTTGGACAGATAGACATGGTTTACACCTCCTTCAACTGTTTAAAAATATCCTGGATAACTGACATTCTTGGGTCCAGTGGGCCGTCTTCACAGTCACCTTCCCCAGAGCCCGGATTTGTACCATATCTATTAGAAATTCCCTTACAGTCTTCACTGCAGAGAACCTTCATAGGCAGGTTCAAGGTTAACTCGTTACCAACCAGCTGGTCGACATCCAGATTATAACCATTAATATAGAACTGTTCATCCAAATCAGCTGCCCTTTCCTCATCCGTCTGCTTCATGTCCACTTTCTGGTCAATCTCCAGATGGAATGGAACCTTTACCGGCTCAAGGCATCGGCTGCACGGCATCTCAAGACACACATCAGCTTCACCTGTCACGGTCAGCACCTTATCCCCCTGGTTGGTAATCACCAGGGTAACGGGATGCTTCTCCACAACCTCATAAACACCATCCGATGCATGAAACTGTGTCATCTCCAATTCCAGGGTATATGTTTTAGATTTTCCCTCAACGGGAAACAGTTCCGATAAATTAATCAGCATATCATACTCCTTGATATGCACCTATGCTATTATACATAGGCGCAAGGGGTTTGTCAATAAAAAGTTTCCAAAATTACGCAAATTTATATGGAAATTTACTGAACAAGTTCCAGGGTCTCTCTTGCAATTGCCAGCTCTTCGTTGGTCGGGATCAGCATTACCTTTACCTTGGAATCAGCAGCGGAAATCACTCTCTCCTCGCCGCGTACATTATTGGCCTCATCGTCAATCTTAACGCCCATGTAAGCCAGGTTGGAGCAGATTGCCTTTCTTCCGGTCTTGTCATTCTCACCAACACCTGCTGTAAATGCAATTGCATCCACGCCGTTCATTGCAGCAGCATATGCACCGATGTACTTGGTCACACGGTAGATGAATGCATCCAGCGCAACCTCTGCCAGATGGTTCCCGTCAGCCTTGGCGTTTTCAATGTCGCGGAAGTCGCTGGAGATTCCGTTGGTCATGCCGTAAACGCCGGACTTCTTATTTAAGATATCCAGCATCTCGTTGATATCGATGCCTTCCTTGTTCATGATGAACTGAAGCACAGCCGGGTCCACATCACCGCTTCTGGTTCCCATGATCAGACCTTCAAGAGGTGTTAAGCCCATGCTGGTGTCCACGCACTTGCCGCCGATGGAAGCAGATACGCTGGCGCCATTGCCCAGGTGGCATACAATGACTTTTGCAGTCTCAGGATCCAGGCCGCCGAACCTGATTGCCTCGCCGGACACGAACTTATGGCTGGTTCCGTGGAAGCCATAGCGGCGGATGCCGTACTTCTCAAAGTACTCGTGGGGAATTGCATACATATAAGCCTTCTCTGGCATGGACATGCCAAATGCAGTATCAAACACAGCAACGTTAGGCGTTCCGGGCATGGCTGCCTCGCAGGCCTCGATACCCATCAGGTTGGCTGGATTGTGCAGGGGGCCCAGGTCGAAGCATTCGCGGATGACCCTCTTAACATCTTCATTGACAACGATGGAATCACTGTAAACAGTACCGCCGTGAAGTACACGGTGTCCAATGGCGGAAATCTCGCTTGTATCCTTAATCACGCCATGGTCCGCATCCTGAAGGGCTTCCATGACCATCTCAATTGCCGTCTTATGGGTAGGCATCGGTTTCTCAATAATGAACTTGTCCTTCCCGGCCGGCTGATGTGTCAGCTTGGAGCCTTCAATCCCAATCCTCTCGCAGAGGCCCTTTGCCACTACGCTTTCATTCTCCATATCGATTAACTGATACTTTAAGGAAGAGCTGCCGCAGTTAATAACTAAAATCTTCATATTTGTAATTTCTCCTTAATCTTATTAATTATTCTGGCACTGTACAGCGGTAATGGCCACAACGCCTACGATATCATCTGCAGAGCAGCCTCTGGACAGATCGTTAACAGGCTTTGCAATGCCCTGGCACATAGGACCGTAGGCCTCTGCCTTGCCAAGCCTCTGCACCAGCTTGTAGCCGATATTGCCTGCATCCAGGTCCGGGAATACCAGTACATTGGCATGTCCGGCCACCTTGCTGCCCGGTGCCTTGGACTCGCCGATTTCAGGAACAATGGCTGCATCCAGCTGGAGTTCGCCGTCCAGTTCCAGCTCAGGAGCCATCTCCTTGGCCAGTCTGGTTGCCTCAACCACCTTGTCCACGTCCGCGTGGCTTGCGCTACCCTTGGAGGAATGGGAAAGCATCGCAACCTTGGCATCCCTTCCCGTAAGCAGCTTAAAGCTCTCAGCAGAGGATACTGCAATGGCAGCCAGCTCTTCCGGGTTCGGGTTCTGGTTCAGACCGCAGTCAGCAAATACAAAGGTTCCGTTATCCCCGAACTGGCAGTCGGGAACTTCCATAAGGAAGAATGCGGATACCAGCTTGGTGCCTGGCTTGGTCTTGATGACCTGGAGGCAGGGACGCAGTGTATTGGCAGTGGAGTGGCAGGCGCCGGATACCATGCCGTCGGCATCGCCCTTCTTGATTATCAGGCAGCCGTAGTATGCATAATCGTTCAGGATGGTTTCCCTGGCCTTTTCCTCGGTCATTCCTTTGGCTTTCCTCAGTTCCACGAATAAATCAATATATTCCTGTGTCTTCTCATATGTCTGCGGATTGATGATGGTTGCTCCGGACACATCCAGTCCCTTGCTGTGCTCGCCGATATCCTCCGGTGTTCCGATAATGACCAGATTTGCCAGATCCTCTTTTAAAATCTTTTCAGCAGCAACCCATGTCCTGCGGTCCATAGACTCCGGAAGAACAATGGTCTTCTTATCTGCTCTTGCTTTTTCTTTAATAACATCAATAAATCCCATGGTATACCCCTTTCCTTATTGTAAATAATGCATATAGGCTTATTATATACGTTGTGAATGGGGGAAACAAGTTGTATTTCACAAATTCTTGCATTTTTTTAAGTACCCTGCATAAGTATATTTATTGGATTATCTATATTATATCCAAATAAAAAGAGATGACACCTGCCATCTCCTTTCTTTTAACCGCTATCCTGCCCGGTAAACCTTATTCCATCTTTATCAGCCGTCCGTCTCAAGGTGCCCGGGTCCTGCCGTTGTCTCGCCTTCCACAAAGTCCAGCTGCACCAGCTGGGATTTAAAACGCTGCTTGGGGTTATCGATATTCCGGAGAAGCTTTTTGAAGGCAACGCCCACCACATCGGCTATCTGCGTGGGGCTGTTGGTATACTTAAGACCCAGCGTGCCGTTATTCTGGTAGTTCAGGACAATGACGGATAACTCTTCCGGTATCCTTATATGGAACTTGGGAACCGCACGCTCTATGATTCCCAGCGCTGACTGTACCACGATGACAGCCGTTGGGCGCCGCGGGCTGTTCCAGAGATGTTCAAACCTCTGGCTGTCAGCTTCCCTTCCCTCTTCTGTTATATAATCGCTTTCCATGATGTAATCCGGTTCAAAAGGAAGCCCTGCCTCCCTTACCGCCTCCTCGTACGCTGACAGGCGGACATCGTACACGATATTACCCAGGCCCTCTGCTATGAGGAGTATTTTCCTGTGTCCCAGGCCGGCCAGATACATGACTGCTTCTTTTGTCACCTTTCCATGGTCGGAAGCCACGTAGTGGTAGTCCTCCATATTACGGTATTTGCCGATACAGACATATGGGATCTGTTCTGCTTCAAAACACTGGAAGTAAGGGTCTGATTCCCTTAAGTCATAACAGATGAACCCATCGATGATGGAGGCCGACATGCCTCTGATAAAATCAATTTCTTTCTGTATGTCATGCATGGTACGGACATATACCAGGATATGGTACTCCTTTTTCATTGCCAGGCTGCTCAGGGCATGGATCATGGCCCCATAACCATTGTCATACAATCCATTATTAAATAACAGGGTCGGCACTATGACACAGACCGTCTGCCCCTTCCCTTTTGAGGAAAGCCTCCTGGCGCTTAAGGACGGGACATAATCAAGTCTGGCAATGGCCTGTTCAATCTTTTCTTTCGTGGGGCCGGACATTGTATGGAAACGGCCATTCAGATAATTCGATACGGTTGATGTGGAAACGCCTGCTGCCTCTGCGACATCGGCTATTTTAGCTTTTTTCACATGAACTCCTTTCTGGCACCGGCAGCCCATCCTGCCGGGTAAATTACATTATTTCTTATTATATAATGTCCTGCGCCGGAATTCAACGTTTCAAATCATATTCCCACATCCATTTTCCAATCCCGGATGGTTTAAGGAAGACTGTCCCGGTCAGCCATCCTGGCGCAGACCGGCGACGGTATCCTGATTTCCTCCACGACTTCCCCTAAAAGCCCGTCCTGCGCATTCCTCCTGAAGATTACCAGATTACCGGAATCCTGGTTCGCTGCCACGATATACCGCCCGCAGGGTGAAAGGCAGAAATTCCTGGGACTCTTTCCCCCGCACAGCTGGAACCTGCATGTTCCCAGAAGTCCTGTCTCCCTGTCCACCTGAAACACGCTGATGATATCCGCGCCCCGCTCCGAGACATACAGATATCGCCCATCGGATGACAGATGGATGTCGGCCGCAAGATTGAACCCCGTGTAGGAAGCCGGCAGGGACGGTACCTTCTGGACAAAGGTAAGATGTCCGTCCTCACTGCTGTATTGATAGCAGAAAACATTGCCCTTCAGTTCCGTGACCAGGTACAGGTACCTTCCATCCGGTGAAAAACACATATGGCGGGGTCCTTCCCCCGGACCGACATAGGTTTCAGGACAGGCTTCACAGGGAACCGGTCCCTGGCTGGCTTCATCCCATCTGTAATGATACAGCCGGTCCGTCCCCAGGTCCGCCACAAAGAGGGTCTTCCCATCCGGCGACAGGATGGACGAGTGGGCATGGGGACCCTCCTGGCGCACAGGGTCCTCCCCCCTTCCTTCATATTGGAAAAAACCGTTCCTGGCTCCGATGGATCCGTCCGGCAGCAGCGCATGGTTTACCATGCTCCCGGACAGGTAATTGGTTATTACAAGGCAGTTCTTTTCCTTCCAGATAAGGACATGGCAGGCAGCCGAACCCGGGATGGGCATCTCATTGACATAGGTAAACCTGCCCTGACCCGCATCATACCGGAGGGCCGTGACGCATCCACCCTCCGCCATCTCGCTGACAGCATACAGCATATTGCCGGATACGGCCAGGAAGGAAGGGTTGCGGCACCCTTCATAGATGGAACACAGCCTGGCCCTTTGGGTTTCATCGTCAAATTCAAAGGCATAAATCCCCTGCCCGTCCGTGCCGCGTCTTTCACCGGACTCCACATCACATGTATAAGTCCCCACCCATAAACAAGTCTTCATCGATGCCTTACCTCCTAAACCGTAATGAGTTCATATTCCCTGCTTCCCAGGCCCAGCTTAACCGCATGGTCAATGGCAACCTTCCAGTTGGTATCGGGATGGGTATCCGTAAAATGGTCCCCATGGCAATGGTTTCTGCCGGACAGCACGCTGCCCTCTATTACGGGCTGACGGTTTACCGCGTCGGCACACGCCAGGTCCAGGGCTACCGGGTCAAAGGAAGCGAACATGCCCACGTTTGGGACAATGGGGATATCATTTTCCGAGTGGCAGTCACAGTATGGCGACACATCAACCACAAGGCTTACATGGAAATGCGGACGGCCCTGAAGCACGGCTAGCGCATATTCCGCTATCTTCTTGTTCAGGATGTCATTGGCCTCATTGTTATCCGCAGCCACCGCGTCCATGGGACAGGTTCCGATGCATCTGCCGCATCCGGCGCACACTGCGGTGTCAATGGAAGCTTTACCGGATTCCAGGGTTATTGCACCATGGGCGCACTGCCGGACGCAGGCCCCGCATCCGACGCAGAGTCCCGCATCCACATGGGGCTTGCCGGAGTTATGCATCTCCATCTTGCCTGCCCTGGAGCCGCAGCCCATTCCGATGTTCTTAAGGGCGCCGCCGAAGCCTGCCGCCTCATGGCCCTTGAAATGGGTCAGGGATATGATGATATCCGCGTCCATGACAGCCCTTCCTATCTTGGCTTCCCGGACATACTCCCCATCCACGGGCACAAGGATATCGTCCGTACCTTTTAACCCGTCGCCGATGATTACATGGCAGCCCGTGGCAAATGGATTATAGCCATCCTCATACGCACTGTCCAGATGGTCCAGGGCATTTTTCCTCCGGCCCACATACAGGGTATTACAGTCCGTGAGGAAAACCCTGCCGCCCTGTGAACGGATCAGGTCCACCAGCACCTTTGAATAGTTGGGACGGAGATAGGCCAGGTTTCCCGGCTCCCCGAAATGAAGCTTAATGGCAGTGTATTTATTGGAAAAATCAATCTGCTCCAGCATTCCCGCCTGTTTCACAAGTCTTGCCAGCTTCTGCAGCAGGTTCTCGCTCAGCGTTGTATGCATATTGGTATAATAAACTTTAGACATCCATATATCCTCCTATGCCAGAATTGTTCCTGAATCAGCCCTTATGGCTGTGCCGTGGATCATTTCCGCCTCGTCGGAGGCAAGAAATGCCACAACATGGGCCGCGTCCTTTGGCTCGTTGATACGGTTAGCCAGGCTCAGCTTTGAAAACGGAAACAGACGCTCCTCATCAGCCAGGCCGCTATCCACCACGTCCCTGGGCTTGCCGGATTTAACCCCGATATCGACATAACCATATTCCACGGAATTAACATTAATGTGGTAATCCGCCAGTTCCAGGGCGCTTTCCCTGGTCAGCATCTTGATGGCCCCTTTTGTCATGCTGTAGCCCGGGTCAAAGTTGGTGGGCCGTTTCGCATGGACCGAGGAAATGTTAATGATCTTGCCATATCTCTTTTCCTTCATATAAGGCAGCACGCCCTGCATACACAGGATATAGCCGTACAGGTTCGTATGGAAAATCCTGGAAAGATGCTGGTCATCATACTCATCAAAGGGGATATTACACTGGTATGCCGCATTGTTGACCAGGATGTCAATACCGCCGAATGCATCCATTCCCTGCGCAATCATGGAATCCACCTGCGCTTTGTCCGTCACGTCCGCCTGCACCGCAATGCACTTTGCCCCCAGGCTGTTCAGTTTTTCACATATGGCCTTTCCGTCAGACGATGTATGATAATTGACAATCACGTTAGCGCCGCATCTGGCCAGTTCCATGGAGATTCCTTCCCCGATTCCTTTGGCCCCTCCTGTTACCAGCGCTGTTTTACCCTTTAAATCAAACATACGTATCCCTACCCTCTCATCAATCCCCTGTGGTTTGCTTTTTCGTCAATATAATGCAGCAGCAGTCCGCCGTCCATGCGTATTTCCGTGCCATTTACATACCGGCAGCGGCTATCCAACAGAAAGCCGCACAGCTGGGCGGTATCGGACGCGCTCCCCACCGTACCGGACGGTATCTTGTACTGGTATCCCTCATATAAGGTGGTGTAACTGCTTTTGGGGGCAAATACATCCTCTTTAATAGGGCCGAGTTCAACGAATACGGAACACACGTTTTTCACACCCAGACCCAGGGCCGCTTCCCTGGACAGGTTCTTCACCGCTCCCATTGCCATGGAAAAAAGCGGATAGGCCCCAGACGGCTTATCATCATGGATGGAGCCGATGAAGATGAGCTTACCGTTTATCTCACTGTCCATGGCAGCGCCGAATACCTGGGCAGCCGTCATGGCGGATTGGATGTTTTCCTTATAGTTTTTCTCAAACTGTTCCCCTGTAAGATTTGAAACCGAACCTTCCACCACTGTAAAATAATTATAAATCACCCCATAGGCCGGCCCAAGGGCCTCCTCCGCCTCCCTGACAGCCTGTTTTAAGGCCTCCCTGTCAGAAAGCCCTGCATCCGTAACCATATAGGCTGCATGGCAGGTGTCCAGCTCTTCTTTTAAAGCCTGGTCCATGGGTTCCCCGTGCATGAATATAAGGATACCGGCCTTCTCCCTGCAGAGCATGGTGATGCATTCCCTGCCAACGGCCGTCCTTCCATCAGTCACAGCAACCATTTTATGTTCTAATCTCATAACACACTCCTCTTTTCATCAGCTCCACAGCCTGTCGCTGGAATATTCACGGTCCCACTGCCCGGTAGGCGCCCAGATTTCAGGATACCCGGGCCATGTATGCTGGCGGATTACCTCGTCGTTAAAGCCTTCGGCCCCAAGACCGGGAGCTTCCGGCACATGCAGATACCCGTCCCGGATTAACGGCTCAGGAAGGCCTGTCACCAGGTCCTGCCAGTAATCGTCATCCGGCGCATTGAACTCCATGGCAATGAAGTTCTCGGTTGCCAGTCCCACATGCCCGGTTGCCAGGGCCGCCACCGGCGTCTCACACATGTGCATCGCCATAGCCGTATGGTACTTCTGGGCCATATTCCCAATCTGCTTGCATTCCAGGATCCCGCCTGCGGAACAGATGTCCGGATGGATGACGGCCACGCCGCCCGGTGCGCACAGTGCCTCATAATTTTCCACATAGGTAAGGTCCTCCCCGCATGCCAGCGGGGTTGATGTGTAATCACGGAGCGCCCTGTATTCCTGTGCCATGGTGCATGGAAGGACGTCCTCGCACCACATCAGGTTGTATTTCTCAAGGCGTCTTAGCAGCCGTTTGGCGTCATCCAGTCCCAGATGACCCAGATGGTCGATGGCGATTGGCACCCTGTATCCCAGTTCTTCCCTTATCTGGGCCACATGTTCCTCGTAGCGGTCAAGGCCCCGTTCCGTTGGACGTATGAAGGTATAGGGATGCTGCACCATGCCGTAATCCTCCATCCTCCGCTTAAACGGCTTATCATCTATGTCCGCCAGTCCTGTCACCGGATCCTCCTTCAGCAGGTTCTCATGGCCTGCCAGGATTTGGTCAATGTAATCCTGAGGCCCTGACAGAAGTTCTTCGTCCGGGTACAGGTACTGGATTTCTTCCATGCCCACGATTACTTTACACATCTTCATCCCGAACCGGTCCATACGCTCCCTGATGGCCCTGGCTTTCAGGGTTCCGTTCACCCTTTGGGAAGGCGGGGTCCGGCCAAGGTCGCAGTACACCCTGACCTGTTCCCTGAACCGTCCTCCCAGCATCCTGTACACCGGGACACCGTATGCCTTGCCGGCCAGGTCCCATAAGGCCATCTCAATCCCACTGACGCCCCCGCCCTGCCTGGAAGGACCGCCGAACTGTTTTATCTTGCGGAACAGACGGTCCACATCACACGGGTTTTCGCCTATGAGCCTGCTTTTTAACATGGCGGCATAGGTGGCGCTGGCCCCGTCCCGCACCTCCCCCATTCCCACCAGGCCCTGGTCCGTGTCTATCTTCACCAGGATGCAGTGCATGGATGAGGCTTTTACATGGGCAAACCTGATATCCGTTATCTTCAGTCCGCCTGGGGCGGAGCAGGTATTGATGCGGCCCTGCAGGCATTCGTTCATACTCTCCATTTTAATTCCAATCCCCTTTCTATTCTGCAAGCGCTGCCTGCATCACACGGTCCTGGGTAATCTCCTCGTTGTTGAATTCACCTGTAATCCGGCCATTGCTGAGCACGATACAGCGGTCGCTCATGGATATCAGCTCCGGCATGTCGGAGCTGACCATGACGATTGCAACGCCCTGTTCCGTCAGTTCATTCATGATTTTATAGATTTCCGTCTTGGCACCCACATCGATTCCCTTGGTAGGCTCGTCGATGAATAATATCTGCGGTTCCTCCAAAAGCCATTTTCCCAGCACCACCTTCTGCTGGTTGCCGCCTGAAAGGTTCACGATTACGGTCTCAATGGACGGGGCTTTTACGCGGAGCCGGTCAAACATCTTCTTGACCCATTGTTTTTCGTACTTTTTATCGATAAAGCAGCCTTTTGATATATTCTTAAGGCTGGCCAGGGACAGGTTTTCCCTGATGGTGAATACCCAGACAAAACCGGATTTCTTCCTCTCCTCCGTCACAAAACCGATTCCATTGCGGATGGCGTCACCGGGGCAGTTGATTTCAACCTTCTTTCCGCCGATGTACACCTGTTTCTTCACGCCTTTTGTGATCTGCCCAAAGACAGCGCCCAGCATCTCGCTTCTCCCCGCTCCCACCAGGCCGCCGATTCCAAGGATTTCGCCTTTCCTCACATGAAAGCCTACATTTTCAACTATGTTCTTATTCTTCATCGTCGGATGGGGGACGGACAGGTTCTCCACGCGCAGGATTTCCTCGCCGATTCTTGCCTTTTCTTTGGGATACATGTTTTCGATGGTACGGCCCACCATCTCCTCAACCAGCTGCTTCTCACAGACACTTCCTATCTCGCGGCAGGATATGAAGGCCCCGTCACGCATGACCACCACCCGGTCCGCTATCCGGAAGACCTCGTCCAGACGATGGGAAATGAACAGGCAGGAAACGCCACGTTTCCTCAGATCGTCCATCAGCTTCATCAACAGCTCGGTTTCCTGGTCCGTAAGCGCGCTGGTGGGTTCGTCCAGCACCATGATCCTGGGATTCCTGCTGAGGGCCCTCATGATGGACAGCATCTGCATCTGGCCGCTGTTCAGGCTTCTGGCCTTTGTGTCCGGTTCAATATCCAGTCCGATATCATCCAGTATCTTCCTGGTGTCCGCATAGAGCCTGCGGTAATTGACAAAGCCGTTTTTGCCGGGAAGGTTTCCCACAAAAACATTTTCCGCTATGGTGGCATCCAGCATCATGTTCATCTCCTGGTAGACCATCTCAATCCCATAGCGCTCGGCTGAGGCCACAGAGGTCATCTCCGCCGGTTTGCCGTCGATGAGGATTTCCCCTTCATACTCCCCGGCCACGTAGCTTCCGCTCAGGACCTTCATAAGGGTGGATTTCCCTGCGCCGTTTTCCCCGCACACTGCCAGGATTTCCCCTTTCCTCAGCTCGATGGATACATCTTTCAGCGCGATTACACCGGGAAAACGCTTTGTAACCTTACGCATCTCCAATATCGTTTCGCCCATATGTATGCCTCCTTTCCCTTACTCTGCGCCTCCTGCTTTCCTGCGGTACTTGTCAATGAATATGGCGGCAAGAAGAATCACGCCGAATATCAGGTTCTGCCAGAACGTGGATACCTTCATTACAATCAGGGCATTGGTGATGGTGGCCAGCAGGATACAGCCAAGGGCCGACCCCAGGACGGTCCCGGTGCCGCCAAACATACTTGTGCCGCCAATGATGACCGAAGCCATGATTGTCAGCTCGGTGCCTGTTCCGGCTGCCGGCTGCGCGCTGGCAAAACGGGAAGCCATCAGCACGCCGGATAAGGCTGCAAGCATGGAGGTGGCGATGAAAACCGTCAGGCACTTGGCGCGTACGTTGATGCCTGCAAGATAGGCAGTCTCCCGGTTTCCGCCGATGGCCAGGATGGCGCGGCCGTACTTGGTCTTTACCAGTATGATATGTCCGATGATACCGATGATCAGCGCATAGACAACAGGCAGAGGGACCATCCCGAACAGTTTATTCTGTCCTATCATCTTAAAACTGCTGGAAAAACCGGATATTGCCAGGTTTTCCGTGGTGATTGCGATGATTCCGTTAAACGCATACTGGGTACCCAAGGTGGCGATGAATGGAGGCAGGTCAAAATACACGATTACAATGCCGTTGATGACCCCCACCACTGCGCCGGCCCCAAGGGCCAGCACAATGGAAACCGGAATCGGCATTCCTGCCTTCAGTGCAAAGGCGCAGACAACACCTCCGAAACTGGTGGCGGCGCCTATGGAAAGATCCATTCCGCCGGAAGCCATCAGAAATGTGATAGGTACGGCGACAATAAACGAAAAGCTGGATGTCTTCAGTATATCAAGGATGTTGTTCATTGCAAAGAAGTTGGGATTCACACAGCCCACCACAATCAGCAGAAGACACAGAGGCAGGATTGTCCCTAATTCGTTTTTGTTTAAAAGCGCATGTAGGACCGCACTTTTCTTAACCTGGGCATTATCCGGTTGTTTTTCCATTTTCCTTCTCCTTTCCGGCGCAGCCGCCGCAGCCAGCCTACTCACCCATGTCAATGCCGCGTTCTTTTACCCAGCCGTCAATATCGTCGATGAACAGGGTTGTTGTTCCTGAGTCATTGCCGCGCTCGTACTGCCCGCCGTCACGGACCGCCTTGGCCAGATATGCCCCGTCATATCCCACGTTGTACCAGTGCTGTGCTACCGTACATACCATGCTGCCGTCCTGCACGCATCTTAAGATTTCAGGCGCATCATCAATCCCCACCACGCAGAAGCTGTCCTGAAGCCCGTTCTCCTGTACGAAGGCAGCGCCTCCAAGGCCTGCATAGCTGTCAAAGGAAACCATGCAGTTGATATCCGGGTCCGCCAGATAGGAGGCAGATATCTTATCCTGTGCCGTGGCTGCATTGGACATACACTCCGTCTTATCCGCCACAATGGCATCCGGCCTCAGTTCCTTCAGTTTTTCCTCAAATGCAGCCACCTGGTCATTCTGCTGTTCCATGGTCAGGTTGCTCTGCATGGTAAGCACCTTAATGGGTTTGTCGCCCATGGCCTGGATCAGGGCCTCTGCAACGGAGTATCCCAGGTTAACCGGGTCAGTGCCTATGTATGCCGCTGGAATATCATTATCCGTGGCAATACCAATCAGGGTTACGCCCTGCTCTACCGCGCGGTTCATGACATCCTCTGCAGCGTCCTCCTGGGTCAGCACGATCAATATGATGTCCGCCCCATTGGTCAGGGCTGTTTCCGTATTATTGACCATGTCCTGGGTATTACCCGGTGTCTGGGGCGCCAGGTAGTGGCCCTCCCACCCAAGCTCGGCACACGCGTCATTGAATCCTTTTTCCGCCTGGCCCCATGCAGCTCCCCCTGCCATCCCGCTGCTGAAATATACAACCAGCTTATCCTCACCGCTGCTTTCAGCCTGTGTTGCGGATGTGCCTGTCTGTTCTGCCGCCGTTGTATCTGCTTTTGTGGTTCCCTGACATCCGGTAAGCATTGCTGCCGCTGTCATGGTTGCTGCCAATAATAATGTACCTATCTGTTTTCTGTAAACCTTATTTCCCCGCTTCATGTTATTCCTCCTCATATACAATCTGCTAACATGTACCTTCCATTATAAACGGTATTTCTTTTTACAGCACCCCAAATTCTGCATATACCTGGTCAATGGGCATTCCGTCCGCCAGCATCTGACGCTGCTTATTCTCTTTTTCATAGATTGCCTCCACCCTGAGAAGCACTTCATCCACGATATCCTTCGGGATTACCTGCACGCCGTCATTATCCCCAAATATGAAATCCCCCGGATAAATGGTTACGTAATGAGTGACATGGCCGGGCAGCATGGCCGGGACATTGACATCGGTGACAATCCATCCGCCGAACGCGTTAGGCGCAGTCCCAAAGGAATACATTGGGAAATCCTGCATTTTCAGCACATACTGCGTATCCCTGCAGTTCCCTGCAAGAAGCATTCCGCGGCATCCATGGGCATAGGCCAGCTGGCAGCTCATTTCCCCAAAATGAGCGGGCTGCATATCCCCTCCGCAGTCAAAACATAAGATGCTCCCATCCGGCTCAGAGGCAACCGTGCGCATCATGATTTTCTGGGGATGCTCCCGGCCGTCCAGATAGTCCTCATAGAACTTATCCAGTGATTCGCCCGGAAGGTAGGAAGTGTCAATGGACAGGGTATGGAGTTTGACCGGCAGGGCGCGGCCCACCAGCTGCATTCCCTGGCGAAGCGCCTTAAAACGCTGCGACAGGACTGTGTCGCACACGCCAAGGGACCAGAGTGAGTCGGAAACATTGCCGCCGTACCCGGCTTTCTTAAAACGTTCAATGCGCTCCAGGTCCGTGATGTCCAGATGGCGGATTTCCTCTCTTGGTATGGTGTACTCCCTGTTTTCTGGTAACATAATCGTATTCCTCCTTTATATTTTTATTTGATATGATGCTCAGCTCCACAGACGGTCGTGGCTGTAGCTGTTATTCCAGTCATCGGTAGCCTCCCAAAGGCCGGGGATTTTCTCATTGTCAATATGTTCCCGTATCACATCGTCCACCAGTCCTTCAATTCCCAATCCAGGGGCATCCGGTACTTTGATATATCCGTTCTGTATCAGGGGTTTCCTGGTTCCGATGACCAGATCATCCCACCATGGAACATCGTTGGAATGGAACTCCAGGGCCAGGAAGTTCTCTGTGGCGGCTACGCTGTGCACGGCAGCCAGACAGGCCACAGGACTCTCCGCCATATGTACGGCCATGGCCACCCCGTATTCCTGGGCCATGTCGCCGATTTTCTTGTTCTCCAGGATCCCGCCGGATGTGAGCAGGTCCGGATGTATGACAGAAACGCCGCCTGCCTCCAGAAGGGGACGGAAGCCTTCCTTCAGATAGATATCCTCGCCCGTGCATATGGGGACATTGACGGACTGCTTTAAGATGGCGTACTGTTTCGTATAATGCCAGGGCAGCGCGTCCTCCAGCCAGGCAATATTGTATTTCTCCAGCATCCTGCCCAGCTTGATGCACTCGGTCAGGCCGATATGTCCGATATGGTCGATTGCCAGGGGAATCTCATAGCCGATGACAGAGCGCACATCCGACATGTACTGGTCCAGATATTCCAGGCCTTTCTGCGTAATCTGCACAGCGGTCATCCCATGTTCGATGTTCTGGACTTCCCTGACACGGTTCATGTGATACCGCTCATCCAGGGTCCCCTGCTTCCACATGATTTCATCACAGTCCTCTGCTTCCCTGAGCTTATCAATGAATCCCAGGGGAGCGCTGAGGGCGCCCGGCACGTCGTACAAAAGGCTGATGCTCAGGTCCATCTTAAGCATGGTAAAGCCTTTTTCCATCCTTTTTTTTAGGGCCTCACCCATCTTCTTCCCGCTGTTTTTCCCTTCCACATCCGTGTCACAGTAGCAGCGGATCTCATCCCTGAATTTGCCGCCCAGCATCTGGTACACCGGTACCCCATATGCCTTGCCAGCCAGATCCCACAGGGCAAGCTCGATTCCGCAGACCCCGCCTGCCTGGCGTGACAGTCCTCCGAACTGTTTCATCTTGCGGAAGATGCGGTCCACATTACAGGGGTTCTCGCCAATCAGCTTGCTTTTCAGCATCAGCGCATAGCGCTTATCCGCAAAGTCCCTGACCTCCCCGTATCCCACCAGTCCCTGGTTGGTGAATACCTTAACCAGGATACAGTGCATGGGGGCATTCCAGATATCTGCAAAGCGGATATCCGTAATCCTCAGTTCCGACGGCGAGGAGCATGTCTTTACATTGTTTAAGACCTCGCCTGCTTCCATTCTCTCTTTCATTGCTGTCCCTCCTAGATTATATGATTTTTGTATTTACTGTTAATTTTTTTCTATTGATTGTTAATTATTTAGTGTTTTATTATAATAAATCGGTTTATATTATATAGCACC
>DS990263.1:675045-730799 GCA_000155435.1 Clostridiales bacterium 1_7_47FAA
CGTGTGTTCCTTTCCCGTAACAATTTTATTTGGATTAAACAGAATAAAGACAGTGTTACCCTACTTTTCTTAAAAATGTAAAAAGGACTAAACCTAACAAATAAATTTTGCTAGATTCAGTCCGTTTCCCTTTGTTGAACCATACTTGGACAGACTCCCGGTAAACCCTTGATTATATGGGTTTTTCTGTACTATCTTTACTGCACCCAAACGCCAGAACCATTCACATAGAATCCGTCAGGTGTCCATGTATCCTCATACATCACGCCATCTGTGCCAAGATAATACCACTTTCCGTTAATGGCCTGCCATCCGGTCAGCATGGCACCGCTGTCTGCCAGATAGAACCATTGTCCGTCCAGTCTCAGCCAGCCTGTCTGCATGTACCCGGAACTGTTGAAATGGTACCATGCACCGTTAATCTGCTTCCAGCATGAGGAAGGATAACCGCCTGTATCATAGGAATACCACCAGCCATTGCCATCCTGGACCCAGTGTCCACTGCCGCCGTAATTGGCAATCTCATCCTCGTCAATGGACAGTGTGTCGGAATCATCTGACCATTCCCCTGTCTTGCTGTTGTAGGTTGCAATAGCCCTTACGCGGAAGGTATAATCGCCTTCCCGGTTAAAATAGCCTGCAAAATCATAAGATGTCCCGGTGGTGCTGACGGTTGTCACTGTCTTTTCGTCACGGAGCAGCTTCACATCATAGCTTTTGGCCCCCTCAATCTCGTCCCACACAGCCACGGTATCCTCCCATTCAAGGTTGGACGTACCTTCCAGCTTGCCGCCAATACGTTTCAGTTCCGCATATATCTCTATGTAGGACCCGCTGTCATAGACTTTTGCCCTTTTAAACGTAGCATTGCACCCGCTCAGTGTAAAATGGCTCTTGCTTGTATAGGAAAAACGGTAACCGTCCTTTGCAGAAAGCTCAATCTTCACCTCCGGCACATCGCCAACCGTCCATGTGTCCTGATTATCCGAGTTGGTATACTCCGCGGACTCCACATAGTATTCACTGTCTTTTGCCCTTACAGTAATGTCGCCTATGTCATCTCCGCTTTTAGGCGCCTCGCCATACGAAAACTCCAGCCTTACCTTATCAATTTTTGTGTCGGCTGCATATGCAGTAAACGCGGTACTGACCGTCATCGCAGCAGCCATCAGCAGACATAACGCTTTTCGTTTGTTCATAACAATCCCCTCTCTGCGTAAATATAAATTATTTCCAGATACATACATTTATTATAATAAATTTATTGCATCTATTCAATTTAACAATACTTACAATCTTATTAATATATTTTCTGTCAAATGGCCCGGAATGCTTATATGCCTGGTCTTGTACAGCGCCGGTTCCATGACATAAGAATATCCGGAACCGTTTTTTACTCCCAGCTCCGGATATTTTTTACATAAGTCGCTGATTTTTTATATGAAGGGTTATTCGTGAGAAGCAGGATCCATATTAGTAAGACATGCAAAAAGGATTGCAAGAAATTGGCTTGATGTTGGTCTTTTCTCAAGTGTATGGCCCGCCATTTTCTGAAGGAGTCCTGGTTCGGATTTCCAGGCCACCTGCGACAGCGTCCTTATATTCCGTTCCACTGCGTGGCATGAAGTCTGATAGCGTCTGGCGATTTCAGGATACAGACATTTTGTGACGGAGTGGATACACTGCTCATCTTCTTCCATTAACAAAAGGGCGTATTCCGTGTACCGGAAACCGATATAATGCAGGTCTGCCCCAAGTAGTGTCAACAACTTATGTATTTGTGCGGAATCAAATATGGCTTTATGCAACATCTTCTTTCCTCCTCCCCATCAGATACCTCAGTTCCCTGATGAAAGTAAGGATTTCTTCATCATTCAGCAGGAAAATATAGTATACCAACGTCATTGCTGAAAAGCCATATCGCCCATGCTCCTGGTCAATATAGGACCTTGGCGAGATACGCAGGGCTTCTGCCATATGTTCTTGGGAAAAAGCATGAACGCTACGATACGAATGAATTTGGCTTCTAAGAAAATCCTGAAACACAAGCTTATTCTCATTCATAAAGATGTCCTCCTACATTTCGACAATTATATGGGAATTTTACCCGTTAGCAGGACGAATTACCATGAGGTGTACCTCAGGGAGGGGAATATTTATTTGATTACAGGTTACTAATTTAAGATTCCAACATCCAAATCATGCAAATTTCTCACTTCCATATGAATCTGATTTTAACCGGCCGGCTTTTCAGGTAATTTACCCATAGGTGAACGGTTCCTGATGATTATTATACAATGAATCTGCAGGGTTTGCAGGAAATATATTTCCATATATTCAAATTTACATGATATAATCCCGTCTTTAACAGTATAAATGCGGGGAATGCCTGCAATTAAAGGCATTCCCCGCATTTATATGAGACAAAATGTAAATATATATCATTGTTTTTCCTGATGCCAACTTGCATATAAACGTGAACTACACAATTCGCTCAGGGAATCTCATACTGGATGATTCCGTTCTCTCCCACCACGATGGTGATGACCATATAAAAGCCCTCCTGTTTTATGGCATCAGACTTCTGTGATACCTGTATACCATCTATATACCAGCGTTCTGCTTCGCCGCTGTTCCCGTACAAATGTAGTCCTTTCCTAAACAGCAACACTCTGTATCTGGGAGCCAAAGGCGTTCTGGCAGAGCCATCCATACAACGGCCATGGTGATAACATCTGCTCTTTTCTGATATTGCTGAAATCATTGCACCTTTATTCATTAATTACTAAATGAAAAGGGATAGAACTGCAGTTTATTGCACAATTCTATCCCTTTTTTTATTTAGGAAATGCTGGCTGATAATATGCAACCATTAGTTGCTGGGAAAGTTCAGGCGTCAATGCGCCATACTTTGCCAGAACCCTCATTGTGTGTAGGATTTCATCTCTCTCACACTTTCTTGCTTCTATAGCTATCTCAGCTAATTTTTTTTGTGCCTTTGTGCGCTGATAAGCTAATATTGGACTTGCAATCGCCATTGGAACCGCAGAGATTAAATCATTAACAAAGTTACTCCCTCCGCCATAAGGTATTACATCGTTGATTCCACTATAATTTGTAAGTTCATTCATTGCCGCCGTCTCCTTTCTAAGCCTTGTCCGTAACTAAATTTTAACATTTTCTATATATTTAGTTTACAATTTCACTGGAGAATATGCAAGGATATCGTTTGATGTTATTTGTGGCATTTATAATACATGTTTTTCTTTCATTCTGTCACAAACTGTCACAAATCCATCTATAAATAGTTCAATATATCAGTTAAATCATCGCATGTCATAATGCAATTATTCCAAATCTTACTGTTAGATGCATCTGTTAGTTTTGGGTTAATACACAATGTATATACACCTGAATTATACGCAAATTGATCATTTATAGAATTGCCCACAAATAAAATATCATTTGGTGAAATGTTTAACCTTTGAGAAATCTCAAATATAAACTCTGCTTTACCTTCAAAATCATATTTAGTACCTATTATTTGCGTCAGGAAGCCTCCCTCATCCCACAAAAAATCATTTGCTTTGACATCATAAATGTATTGAATTAAACTTCCCATTGTTTTCTTAATAACAGAATATATAGACCCGGATACAATATATATTCTGATATTCTTCTTGTCTAAAGCATTAAAAGTTTTTCTGACACCTTTAATCAAATGGATTTTAGAGGCTATTTCATTTTCTAAAATATCACGATGCAACCTTCGCTCACGAAATTTCTCTTCTGTTATCTTACACCACTCTTCATGGGATATTTCTTTTCGATTGAATTTCATATGTAAATTCTGGCATTCTTTAACATCATATCCAAGACTGGTCCATATGCTCTCCCAAGTTGTCCTGTTTGTTTTCCCATCGGTCAATGTACCATCAAAGTCAAAAACTACTACTCTGGTATTTCTTTCTTTATCAGTTTTGGTTTCTGTTATCTCATCTAAATTAGGTTTGTCTTTTGCAGCATTATAATAAAAATTTAGTATTTCTCCTACAAATTCATTAATTCTTGGATATGCATTTCTTATTCGATAGTATTCATGGAGCATCTCCTCCTTCGTAAAAACATCACTAATCTCTCCTATTACCAATTTGTCAGTCGCTTCATTACTCACAATATGTGTACATAAAAACTTTCTTAAATCAGATAGTGCTTCGATTTGAGGTAATCGCTTACTTGTTTTCCAATAACGGATGGCTGAGGAAGACCACGTATACTCGGATGAAAAGTCATCATAATCTAATTCATATTTAAAAAAAATAGTTTTAAATAAATTTGCAAAATGCCGTTTCCATATTAAATTATCTTTTTTTCGCCCCATAGTAGTTTCCCCCATAGTAAAATGAATTTATATTTATTTTATGGATTACAATTTTTGCAAGGTGCATATTCAGTTATAGTTAGTGCCTTAATAAAGAACTTGCTGATGTGCTTTTCATGGTGTCCTGATTTTAGAATATTGACAAATATGTTCCAACCTAAAAATACCCTGGCTGGATAAGAATGCTATCTTCTTGGTCTGCATCCATGAAATGAACTTTTAATGTTGCCTGCTAACAATGTATCCAGTAACCCAGCAGTACCTTTTCTCATAGTCTTTATATTTCCCCTCCCATATTTTACTATATACAAGTGTACCACTGGGTTACAGTATAATCAATCGGATAAGAGCTTATTTTCCACATGTAACACAAAGGACTCCCATATTCTAAGGGAGTCCTTGTATTTGACTTTTAAAACAGTATAAAATTGTGATTAATCCAACTATCCATCATTCCATAAGAACCGCCTAATTCCTTGGTTTCATACTTCTTCCTCTTCCTCATCCAGCACATAAGGCGTGGTCTGATACACATAATAGTTCAGCCAATTCGTATACAGCGTATTGGATGTATTCCTCCAGGTCAGGGCCGGTACTGAGAACGGGTCATTATGCTCATAGTAATTACAGGGCACTTCAGGATTCAGGCCCTTGTTCAGATCCCTGTGGTATTCGTTGTTCAGGGTCATCCTGTCATATTCCGGGTGCCCCTGTACAAAGACCTGGCTGCCGTCGCGGCTCATCACCAGGAATACGCCGGCCTCCTCTGATTCTGCCAGTATCATCAGCTCCGGGTGCTTTAAGATATCGCTTTTACGCACTTCCGTATATCTGGAATGGGGCGCCAGGAAATAATCATTGAGGCTGCGCACCAGCGGCACCTTCCTGTCCAGCACTTTGTGGTTGTAGATGCCAGACAGTTTCTTCTCTATGGGATATTTCCGGATTCCATAATGATAGTACAGGCCGGCCTGGGCTCCCCAGCAGATATGTATGGTGGAGGTCACATGGGTCTTGCTCCACTCCATGATTTTTGAAAGCTCGGGCCAGTAATTCACCTCTTCGAAATCCAGGTTTTCCACCGGCGCGCCTGTGATAATCATGCCGTCGAACTTTTTCTTCCGTATATCGTCATAGGTTATGTAAAACTTATTCAGATGGCTGGCCGAGGTGTTCTTGGACACATGGGTGGACAGCATGAGAAAGGTGCAGTCCACCTGAAGGGGCGTGTTGGAAAGGGCGCGCAGAAGCTGGGTCTCCGTTTCCTCCTTTAACGGCATCAGGTTCAGGATTAATATCTCCAAAGGCCTGATATCCTGGCGCATGGCCCGGTCCTCGTCCATGATGAATATATTCTCTGACTCCAGGATGGTCCTGGCTGGAAGTTCTTTTTGTACTTTAATCGGCATATCATTCTCTCCCTTCAAATGTTGTGTGTTGTGTGGTTTATGCACAATCAGCACAGCTTCACCGGCAGCCTTTAAACGTTCCGGATAGCAGCTTCCAGACATCCCCCAGGGCCTGCCGGCGGAAACTGTGCTACAACATTCGCAGGAACTCCTCTTCTGATATGATTGGGACCCCCAGGTCCTTTGCTTTTTTATTCTTTGATGAATTGGAGGCCACGTCATTATTAATCAGATACGTTGTCTTGGCAGTGACGGAGCCGGTGGCCTTGCCGCCCCTGCTCTCGATAACCTCCTGCAGCTCCTTGCGGTTTGCAAAATGCTCCACGGAGCCGGTAATCACAAATGTCATGCCTTCAAATATGGCATCCATTGTCTCCACCTGCTCCGCCTCAATGGTAAGCTCCTTCAACAGATGGTCCACTGCCAGGTTATTCTTCTCTGATGCAAAATAATCCATCCATGCCTGGGCCAGGACGCCGCCGATTCCATCCACGGCAACCAGCTCATCTGCCTGGGCATGGCGCATTTTCTCAAAATCAGATTTAAACTCCCTGCAGAGCATCTTGGCATTGGCAAGGCCGATTCCCGCGATTCCCAGACCATACACCATCCTTGGCAGGGTTGTATTGCTTGCGGTCTTAATGGATGCAATCAGGTTGTCATAGGATTTCTGTCCAAAGCCTTCCATCTCCACAATCGCATCCTTATGCTCCTCCAGATGGAAGATATCCGCATACTCATGGATAAAGCCCGCGCCTATGAACTTCTCCAGGGTGGCTTCGGACAGCCCGTCAATATTAAGGGCGTCACGGCTCACGAACAGGGTGAAGCTTTTTATCTTCTTAGCCTGACAGTCCGGGTTGGTGCAGTACAGGCTTTTCACATCATTCATCTGCTTTATCTGGGTCTCGCCGCCGCACACAGGACATTCTTTTGGTATATCCCTGACCCCGCTGCGCGTCAGGTTATCCGCAATCTGGGGGATGATCATGTTGGCCTTGTACACCGTAATGGTATCGCCCTGGCCCAGGTCCAGTGCTTCCATGATACTCAGGTTATGGACACTGGCCCTGCTCACCGTGGTGCCCTCCAGCTCCACCGGGTCAAACACGGCAACCGGGTTGATCAGGCCGGTCCTTGACGCGCTCCACTCAATGTAATCCAGCCTTGTCTCCCTGATTTCATCCTGCCACTTAAATGCAATGGAGTTGCGGGGGAACTTGGCTGTCCTTCCCAGGGCTTCCCCGTATGCGATATCGTCAAAGGTGAGCACCAGCCCGTCGGAAGGCACGTCATTGCCCTCCACTGCCTCTGCAAATCCATTGACCGCCTCAGGCAGGTTTTCCGCCGTCACTTCTTCGTAGTGTACCACTTCAAAGCCCTGCTCCCTCAGCCATTCAAACTGGCGCTTCCTGGAATTCCCAAAATCCACGCCATCAGCCCTTACCAGGGCAAATGCCTCAAAATGCACGTTTCTCTCAGCCGTTATCTGGCTGTTCAGCTGGCGCACCGAACCGCTGCAGAGATTGCGCGGATTCTTATACTTGGCGTCCACGTCCTCGATTTCTTCGTTAATCCTCTTAAAATCCGAATAGGTAATGACTGCCTCTCCCCTGAGGATTAGCTGTCCCTCGTAGGAAATATTAAGAGGTACGTTGGCAAACACCCGGGCATTGGGGGTGATGACCTCGCCAATCTCCCCGTTTCCCCTTGTAACCGCCTTTGTAAGCCTGCCGCCTTCATAGGTAAGCACAATGGTCAGCCCATCCATTTTCCAGGACAGAAGTCCCTTCTGATCCCCCAGCCACGACTGAAGGTCCTCCACGCTCTTTGTCTTGTCAAGGGAAAGCATGGGGGACTCATGGGTCTCCTTGGGCAGCTCGCTTAACACCTCGTATCCCACCCTCTGGGTGGGGCTTCCTGACATGATGATTCCTGTCTCTTTTTCCAGGGAACAAAGTTCATCGTAAAGCCTGTCATATTCAAAATTGCTCATGATTTCCCGGCTTTCCTGATAATAAGCCTTTCCTGCCTGTCTCAGGGTGGAAACCAACTCTTTCATTCTCTGAATCCTGTCTTCCATTCTGTTCTCCTGATCAATCTTTTACTGTCCGGGCCTTATGGGGCACGGCGCGCCCGCGCCCTCCCGGCAGGCTGCTGGAGTCCCTTAAAAGCCTCATAAGCTCCCGGTATTCCTCCTGGCCCACTTCCCTTGACGCCCCTGTCTCCAGGCCGTCCAGCCGTATATTCATGATGCGCACCCGCACAAGGCGCTCCACATGGCAGCCGCAGGCTTCGCACATACGGCGTATCTGACGGTTCAGCCCCTGGGTCAGGATGATGGAAAATGTTTTCCCATCCACCCGTTTCACCTTACAGGGCCGTGTCACTGTTTCCAGTTCCCTGAGATAAATCCCCTTTGCCATCCTGTCCATGGCATCATCTGTCAGCGGACGGTCCACCGTGACAATATACTCCTTTTCATGAGCATTGCCACTGCGCATGATTTTATTCACCAGGTCTCCCTGGTTTGTCATAAGCAGAAGGCCCTCTGAATCCTTATCCAGCCTTCCCACCGGATAGATGCGCTCCGGATAATCCAGATATTCCACGATATTCATTGCCCGGTCCTTATCCGAAGTGGTACAGACAATTCCCCTTGGCTTATTCACAACAAGAAGCACCGGCTTCGGCTTCCGGCTGTCCGCGCCGCTGCCCCCATTGACCGGGACACCGTCGCATACCACCTTCTGCCCCGGCTTCACCTTCTGGCCCATGGCAGCCGGACTGCCGTCCACCCACACCTTCCCGGCCTCAATCAGGCGGTCTGCCTCACGTCTGGAACACACTCCCATCTGGCTCAGCCATTTATTGAGACGTTCCTCTCTTTTTTCCTCTTTATTTTCCACATCCGTTTTACTGTTTAAATCCATTTTACCGTTTACATCCATGCCGTCTTCCCTGCGCCCATCCATATCCATGGTCCATTCACCGCTTTTGGGCCACTGGGTGGGATGCAATGAACATGGCGTCCCCAAATGAGAAGAAACGGTAGCGCTCCCTCACGGCTTCCTTATACGCATCCAGGATATGCTCCCTTCCCGCAAGCGCGCTTACCAGCATGACCAGCGTGGACTCCGGAAGGTGGAAATTGGTTATGAGGGCGTCCAGCACCTTAAACCGGTATCCTGGATAGATGAATATCTCGGTCCATCCTGTTTTAGCCTGCAGGATACCATCGTCCGTGGAAGCAGACTCAACGGTGCGGCAGCTGGTGGTCCCCACACAGATGACCCGCCCTCCGGCCGCCTTTGTGTCGTTTACCTTTTTGGCCTCGGACTCTTCCACCACGTAGAACTCGGAATGCATGTGGTGGTCCAGGACATTTTCCACCTTCACCGGGCGGAAGGTGCCAAGCCCCACATGAAGCGTCACATGCGCAATCCTGACCCCCATATCCTCAATCTGTTTTAAAAGCTCATTGGTAAAATGCAGTCCGGCCGTGGGGGCTGCCGCGGAGCCTTCATGCTTTGCATACACGGTCTGGTAGCGGTTCTTGTCCTTCAGCTCATGTGTGATATAAGGAGGAAGGGGCATCTGGCCCAGCTGGTCTAAAATCTCCTCGAATATGCCCTTGTAGCTGAACCGGATCAGACGGTTGCCGTCGTCCACCGTCTCCACCACGGTGCCGCTCAGCAGGCCTTCCCCAAACTCTATGACGGTCCCCGGCCTGCACTTCTTGCCCGGACGGACCAGCGTTTCCCATATATCATTTTCCCTGCGCTTAAGAAGCAGGACCTCAATCTTGGCCCCCGTATCCTTCTTGACGCCAAAAAGCCTGGCCGGTATTACCTTTGTATCGTTAATCACCAGACAGTCCCCCGGCCTTAAATACTCCACAATATCCCGGAATACCCTGTGCTGCACTTCCCCTGTATCCTTGTCCAGTACCAGCAGCCGTGAGGACGAGCGGTCCTTAAGCGGGTCCTGGGCAATCAGTTCCTCCGGTAAATCAAAATAAAAATCCTTTACATCCATGTCCTGTCTTCCTCCAGCTTTATTCAATCTTTACCTCAGAACCACCTGTTGTCTCCGGGGCCGTATCCTGTCCTTGGGATGCATCTGCCTGTCCGGCGCCAGGCGTCTGGCTTTCCCCGCTGCCGGCGTCCGCCCCGTCCTGGCCGGATGCCGCGTCTGAAGGAGCTTCGGCATTACCGTCCTGGCCGGCGCCATCCCCTGCATCCGTACTGTTCCCCGCTGCAGCGCTTTCACCGGCTCCCGAAGTCCCGGCCCCGTCATCCTCAAGGGATACCATGCTGTCCTGGCCGTCCTCCTCTGAGCTGCTTACCACTGCCCCGTTCCTCAAATCGCCGTAAATCCCCGCAAGCAGGGTATCCGATTCAATGGCCTGGCGCAGGCGCTCATTGACCTGCTTGGATAAAAGGCGCACATCCTCAGACTGGTTCTGCTTTGCCACGTAATCGGCTTCATCCCCCACTACATTTTCGCGGATGATGTAATTGCCATTGTCATCCTTCAGCACATAGCACCACATAAGTCCCGGCGCCAGGGTATCCACCCTCCTGAACTTTACCTCATAGGTCACATAGGCCACATAGGAATCCGCTGTCAGCCCCGGCTTGGTATAGCATACAATGTCCTGGTAATCCTCGATGTAGACAGCCTCGCTTTTCAGCTCTTCCCTGCGCGCCTCCAGGCTCTCATCCGCGGCCTTGCCAAAAAGTTCAAATAACTTTTCCGCATCCTGGTCAATCTTGGCCTGGAAATACTCGCTGATCAGCAGGTTAACCTGGGGAACCGCGTCTTTCTGAAGCTCATAATGGGAAAAATCCGTGGTATACTGGCTGTTGTCCGGTTCCACACCTGCGTCCTGCGCTTCAGTCCCGTCGCCGGAAATACTGATATCCCCGCCGGATGGGCCGGACTCAGCGGATACCCCTGTTCCGGGCGTGGCCGCCGTCTCCTTGTCACCTGGCTTTTTATCCATGACCATTATGATAATCACCAGCACAATCACCACCGCAAGGGGGATTGCCGCCATCCGGATGTATTTTATCTTGTCAGCGTCAGACCTTCTGCCGCGTGTCCGTCTTCTGTTCTGTCTCATATATAAGTCCTCCAGTCCTCATGCTTCTATATGCATCATTTGGGTATCATAACCACTTCGTCTTATTCTAACAAAAAGCGTGGGAAAATGCAATGGGATAAGAACATCGGCAATCAGGTCAGGCACGCCGGTTCCCGGGATACAGGACGCAGCGGCATGGGCTTTGAGGTAAAATAAAAAGCTGTTATATGCGGATTTCCGGTTGCATACGGCAGCTTTTCAGTAAAAGGGCTTTTTCAGTTTAAAAAAAATTTTATTCGGATGGTTCCTTTCTGTATAAAATAAGGGCAATCATCTCCACAGGGCCTTCCATGGCTTCAATTGAGTGGCCTTCCCCGCTTCCGGTAAAGGCTACGTCGCCGGGATGGAGGATGCGTTCGGTTCCGTTGTCATTGAATCTGGCGGTGCCCTCCAGTATGTAGTAAGTCTCTGATTCGTTGGTGTGGACGTGGTAACCGATGGCTGAACCGGGATAGACCGTGGTGTGGGCGAAAACCCTTCCTTTGCCATACATTTCATCCGGCCCGTTTAACAGGTCCCTGACACAGATTTCACCTGTCCCGTTAAATGGAGCCGGTTTGGTTGTCTGTATTACGGATTCCTTTGCTCTGACCATTCTCATGCCTCCTTCTGCCGGAAATATACGTAAGCGGCATTGTTATAGTAAAGGGCGTTCAGCTCGTCTTCCGTCCAGCCGCCATAGGTCAGGTAATCGGTCAGATGACCGTAGCTGTCCTGGGTGGCTGCAAAGGGTGCATCGGTCCCCCACAGGAGTTTTCGGATGCCAAGGCGGGATGCGGCCTGGTGGAGCAGGGTGTTCACATCAGGATACGGATATGTATCCGGGGCATAGATTTTGGGCACGGAGGAGATGTCAAACCATACATTATCCTGGTTTAACAGTTCCAGGTCGGACCAGAGACGGTCCTCTTCCCCTCTGGTGGGGGCAAGGAGGTGGCACAGGACCAGTTTCATGTTTGGAAATGCCTTTGCCACACGGGCCAGATTCTCCGGCTGGTAACTGGCCATCGTCAGGTCCCCTATATCAAGGGCCACCACGGCATTGCACTGGTCTATCATTTCATATATCTTCATCATGCGGCCGGAATCCAGGTCAAAGGGGTCGTGACAGCCCATGAGCCCGCCTCCGGAGCTTACCTCGAATTTGACCAGGCGGAATCCCTGTTCTTTTAACTGAAAGGACAGGATATCCAGGTAATTGGTCATGAAGGGGTCCACGGTGCAGGACGGGCAGAAACGGTCCGGGTACTTTTTCATGATTTCATAGTGGTACTGGTTCTGGAACCCATACATGCTTCCCTGCATCAGGACCGCCTTTTCCACCTCATGATGGTCCATGATTGCAAGGGCGGCTTCCGCGGTAAAACTGGTATCCCCATAGCCTTCGGGCAGCAGGCGGAAAATCTCGCCGTTGCCCCACTGGGCCATTCCGTTGCCCGCAGCCCGTAGTTCCCCTCTGCGGCAGTATCCTGCTATTATTTTTGCTATATGCAGGTGTGAATCTATTTTTTTCATTGAACAGCTCCTCCTTGTTTGCGGAATAATGATGCGAATAAACCTTTTTTCTTTTCCTGATGTCCCATGATGTCCACTGCCACCGCAACGATGATTACCAGGCCTTTTACCAGGCCGTGGTGGGTGGACGGCACATTCATCAGGTTCATCCCATTATTCAGAAGCCCTACCAGGACAGCGCCGAATATGGCTCCCATCACCGTGCCTTCGCCGCCGGCCAGGCTGACGCCGCCGATGACCGCCGCGGTGATTACCTCTGTCTCATATCCGCTGCCCGTGCTGGCCATGGCCTGCTGGGTCATGGAGGCAAGGACAATGCCGCCGATGGCAGCTGTCAGGCCGGAAAAGATATAGGCCATCATGGTGATGCCGTTATCGGAAATGCCGGACAGCCTGGATGCCTCCGGGTTGCCTCCCACCGCATAGACATAGCGGCCCAGCTGGGTCTTATCAAGGACATAGAAGCTTATAAGGGCAACCGCCGCCATGATGAAGACAGGCACGGGCAGGCCAAACAGCTTGCCGATCCCGATATAGGTAAATGCCTTCGGTTCCAGGCATCCCAGGATTTTATTATTGGTAAGTATCATGGAAATCCCGGATATGATGCTCTGGGTCGCAAAGGTAATGAGGAATGCAGGCACCTTGAACTTTGTTATGATGATGCCGTGCACCACGCCCACAAGCACGCCGCACAAAAGGGCGGCCAGGATTCCTAAAAGGACGCCTGTGACCGAATAATCGAAAAACCGGATGATCCTCACCACGATGATTCCCGTCAGGGCCAGCATGGAGCCCACGGAAAGATCAATCCCGCCTACCAGGATAGCAAAGATGGAGCCGGATACCATGATGCCGATTACGGATACGGACCACAGCACATTGGACAGGTTGGCAATGGTGGGGAAACTGTGGGGCGCGATGATGGTCAGCACCAGCATGAATCCCAGAAGGATGAATATCTTACTGTATCTCTTTAAACTGACTTCCCGTTTCATGATCCATCCCTCCTTAACCCAGAAGCCCGGATGCCGCGGCCAGTATATCAGCCTGGGTTACCGTTCCCTCTGCAAATTCTTTTACTATCCTGCCTTTGCGCATGACAAGTATCCTGTCCGAAACCCGCAGAAGTTCCTGAAGGTCGGAGGATACAAGGATGACCATCACACCCCTGTCAGCCAGTTCCCGGAGGATATGGTAGATTTCGTCCTTGGCCCCCACGTCGATTCCGGCGGTCGGCTCATCTACAATTAGAAGCTTCAGGTCCCGCATCAGCCATTTGCCCAGCACAACCTTCTGCTGGTTGCCTCCTGATAACAGTCCCACTGCCTTGTCCGGGTCCTTGGGACGGATATCCACCGCCTCAATGGCGTTCAGGCACATCTGAAGCTCTTCCTTCTTTGATATGGCCCCGCCGCTTTTGCGGATCAGGTCATAGTTGGTCAGGGCCGTGTTCCTGTTAATGGACAGAAGCGGGATGAATCCCTGGTTCCTTCTGTCCTCAGGCACGAATCCAAACCCTCTCTTAATGCTCTTCTTCACCCTGGGGACATATTTCTCCCCTTCCAGATAAATCTCACCGCTGCTGTATCCATCTATACCGTAAAGACAGCGGACCAATTCTGTCCTGCCCGCTCCAATCAGGCCGCCAAAACCAAGTATCTCTCCCCTGCGGACCTGAAAGCTCACTTTGTCAAATACTCCCCTGCTGCTTAAATCCCTGACTTCCAATGCAGCCTCGCCGCCGGTTTTCCGGAAGGTCTTGACCGAGCCTTCCGACTCATCCACCACCTTGCCGATCATCAGACGGATGACTTCCACCGGATTGATTTCCTCTTTCTCCAGGACCACCACATTTTCCCCGTCCCGCAGTATGGTAAGACGGTCAGCCAGACGGTAGACCTCCTCCAGCCTGTGGGAAATGTAGATGATGCTGACGCCCTTATCCCTCAGGGCTTCTATGATGGAAAACAGGATTTCCGCCTCACGGCCGCTTAAGGACGCCGTGGGTTCATCCATGATAAGCAGGTCTGCGTCCGAGGACAGTCCCTTTAATATCTCCACCAGCTGCCGCTGTCCGATTCCCAGGTCATTGACAAAATCCATTGGATTGAGCGGAAACTCATAGCGGTCAATCAGTTCCTGGACCATTGCGTTCATTTTCTTATGGTCAATCAGATGCGTCTTCCCAATCCTCGGCTCCTTGCCAAGAAGCACGTTCTGTGCAACGGTAAGGGCCGGTATGACGGAAAGCTCCTGATACACGCAGGAAATGCCCAGTGCCTGGCAGTCGCTCCTGCTGTTGATTTCCACATTATTCCCCTTCCATTTAAGCTGTCCGCTGTCCTTGGAATACGCCCCTGTTATGATCTTGATCAAGGTGGATTTGCCCGCCCCATTCTCTCCCATAAGGGCATGGACCTCGCCTTTTTTGATGTCCAGGTTCACATGCTTTAAAACCGGCACACCGCCAAAGCTCTTATCGATATCCAGCGCCTGAAGGATTGTTTCCCTGGAAATGTTCCCGCCTGAAATAGTTCCTCCTGTCATGAGGCCGTCACCTCCTCGCAAAGCCGTTTCCTGTTCTTGGATGCCTGCTCCATCCGCTTGTTATACCATGCGTCAAACACAACCACAAGGATGATGATGACGCCCTTGATAATGGGCTGATATGCAGTGTTGATCTGGTATTTGTAGATGCCGTTGTCCAGCACTGACATGAACAGGGCACCGATGACGGTTCCTATGACATCGCCCCTGCCCCCGTCCAGGGCGCAGCCGCCTACCACAACCGCCGCAATCACATTGAATTCCAGGCCGGTACCCAGAACAGCCGTGGTGCTCTGAAGCCTGGATGTGGTGAAAATGGAGCCGACTGCCACGCAGAAACCGACAATGACAAATGCAGCCATCCTGGTCCTGTCCGTGTGGATGCCGGACAGCTCCGCCGCCTTTTTATTGGAACCCACTGCATAGAGGTTCGTGCCAAACCTGGTCTTTTTAAGGATGACCTGCCCGATGACAGCCAGCACGAAGAATGCAATGGTCACATAATAGATGCCTCCCACAGACCCGCCAAACACGGTAAACCTGTAATCCTTCATGGGCTGGCTGGTAATGATTCCATTCTCCTTAATGGCAATCACATACGTAAGTGCCCTGTATATACTTAAGGTGGACAGGGTGGCTATGAATTCGGGAAGACTGAACCTGGTTATGATGAAACCATTGAACCAGCCAGCAGCCAGACCCACAAGTATGCCCGCGGCCAGCATAAGCCATATGGGAAGCGTGGTATAACGGTAAATATTAGCCATGACCATTCCCACAAGGGCCAGGGCAGAACCCGTGGAAAGCTCGATTCCGCCTGTGATGATCACATATGTAACCCCAATCCCGATAATCCCGATGACAGATGCATCCCTGAAAATGGAGATGATGTTCTTTGCCTGCAGGAAATAGTCACTGGTGGCAGAAAATAAAATCACCAGCACAAACAGCATGGCCAGGGAAATAAAACGTCTGATTGTATTCTGCTTCATAAATTAACTCCTTGCATTGAGTACTCAGCGTCCCGCTTTTGGGCGCCCTGTGCGAAAGCACTTCACGATATGGGGCAAGGTCTTTCCACAAGCCTGGTATCATGAAATTCCCAAGGGCAGGAGCTGCCAATGCCGCTCCTGCCGCCATTTCCTTTTCCAACGTATCTAATTACCAGCGGTCTTCCGGAAGGATCTGGGCTACCGTATCTTTAGTGACCACAACCGGCTCCATGTTGATGACCGGGGTCTTGGACAGCACGTCATAGCTGTATTCCGAACCAATCATGAGAAGCGCGACCTTGGCAGCAGTGGAACCTTCATCCCAGCAGTTGGTATAAATGGTGCCTGTCAGCTGTCCGCTTTCAATCATTGCAAGAGCGTCCTTCTCACCGTCAGCGCCCCAGATTACCATTCCATCCAGACGGTTAGCTGACTCGGCTGCAAGGGCAGCGCCCTCTGCCATGGCATCGTTGATTGCAAATACACCGTCAATCTTGTCATTGGCCTGCATGAAGCTGTTCATCACACTCATGGCTGTTTCCTTCTCAAAGTTGGCTGCCTGGGAACCGATAATCTCAATGCCTGAATACTGGCCGATTGTATCACGGAATCCTTTTTCCAGGTTATCTGTACGGATGATTCCGGGAAGGCCCTGGATGATTACAATCTTGCCTGTCCCGTCCAGCTCCTTTGCAATCTCTTCTGCCGCCAAACGGCCTGCATCATAGTCCACCATCTGTACAAGGGCTGAATGGACTGAATCCACGTCCATATTGATGGTAATCACAGGGATTCCTGCTTCCTCTGCTTCTGTTACGGATGCCGCAAGGGCTGAGTTATCGCTTGCCTGAAGGATGATTGCATCATACTTCTGTGTAATGATTTCCGACATGATCTTAACCTGCTCTTCCGCACTGCTCTTAGCGTCAAAGCCCTGGACCGTTATATTGTCATAGTAAGCACACTCCCGCTCAATGCCTTCCAGCCATGCCTGGTTTACAGGTGTCCCGATATCGTGTGCAACGTATGCAAGCTTAATGTCATCCTTATAAGGATCCTTCACCATCTTATTGCTCTTCTTCTCAGTCTGGGCCGCTGTATCGCTTCCCTGGGGTGCGGCTGTGGTGGCCGGGGCCGTCTGCTCCTGCCTTCCTCCCTCACCGGAACAACCGGCTAACATAAATACTGACATGGCTGCGATCATTGCTGCTGCTAATAATTTTTTCTTCATATCATACTCTCCTTACTGTTGCTTTGTTTTCTGATGTTGCTTTGCCTTATGATGTTGCTTTGCCTTAATGATGTTGCTTTGTCCAGCGGTGTTGCCCTGCCTTGCAATGTTGCCCTGCCACGCGGTGTTGTTTTTCTTTCCGTTCCCACCTCGTTGCATTTATTAATCATGTCTGTAGTATACAACATGCGTTTTTCATTTTCAATATACACTTTCTACACAATTTGACTTTTATTTTTATGCAATATATCCAATTACTTTTTTGAAGATATTTTGTATACTTTATAAAAGCATTGATTTTATAGTATGTTTTTAAACTTATTTATTGATTTTTTTATCTGCATAGCCTATAATTATAATCAGTTGTATACTACAAGGAGATTTTATTATGTCAAAAACCGCCAATAAGGACTTAAAAAATCACACATATTGTATATTAAAGGAGCGTCTGGTCAACTGTATCTATCCTCCCGGGACCCTGTTGAACGAAGCACAGCTGGCAGCTGACCTGGGTGCCAGCCGTACGCCTGTGCGTGAGGCCATCAGCCGTCTGGAGATGGAAGGATTTGTGAAGATCATGCCTAAAAAGGGGATTTACGTCACAGATATATCTTTAAACGATGTGCTTCAGATTTTTCAGACAAGAATTGAGATTGAGCCGATTGCCGTGCGCCTGGCAGCGCCCCATCTTCCCCGCCAGGAGCTGCTGGCCTTCTGCGGCAAATTCGAAGGGGATGCCCCTGATATCCAGAACGGTTTCCGCCTGGACACTGCCATGCATCTGTTCATCATCGAACACTGCGGCAACCGCTATATCATCGATATGATGCACCGTATATTTGATGAGAACACCCGTGTCATCATTTCCAGCAAGCAGAACCAGGTACAGATCCATGACGCCCGTCTGGAACACCTGGATATCCTCAACTGCCTGCTGGACAAGGACACGGAACGTGCAATCGGCCTGATGCGCAGCCATGTTGAGAACTGCCGCAAGGCGGCCCTGGATTATTTCTGCAGCATCCAGACCTACATGGATTCCCCGTCCCTGACCTATAAAAACCAGCTGGCACAGCTGTGAATCATTACAGGTGAACGGCACGGCATGTACCCGCTTCCCACCGGACCGGCCCACGACAACGGACAGCCGTTATATGCCAAATGCCGCAGTATGCAGGAATGAATCCCGGCACACTGCGGCATTTTATATCATCTTATGAAATGATATCCGATATGAAAATCCCATACACCCATAATCTGCGCAATCAAAAATGCGTCTGAGAGGAATCGAACCTCCGCACGCGGCTCCGGAGGCCACTGCTCTATCCACTGAGCTACAGACGCATCTCCATTATGATACTATATTTCTCCAAAAACTTCAAGTCCTTTTTACACTTTCTTCCTGTTCCCCACCATCTTGAACATGGAATCCATCAGAAACACAGCCATGGCAATGGCTCCGGCAATCTGTATCGTCTCAATAAGATAGTACATGGACTGCTCCCGGCTGCTGCGTATAATATGATATACCCAGTTATAAATGGACGTCCCCGGAACCAGGGGCAATATGCCGGGTATCAGGATTACGGTTACCGGCGCCCTCAGTATCCTGGCCAGGACATGGGACATCAGCGCCACTGCCAGGCCGGACATGAATGCCCCGAATACCAGGGACCCGCTGCCTGCCTTCACAAGAATGTACACCAGCCAGCAGACGCCTCCTGTAATCCCGGACCACCCCAGATACTTTTGCGGCAGGTCCAGTACCAGACCAAAACTGAGTACTGCCATGAATGCTCCGGCCACCTGTATGGCGGTTCCCGGTATCCCAGCTCCCTGCATTCCCATGACCTGTACACCCAGGGCCTGTACACCCAAGGCCTGTCCCTCCACGGCCTGAACTCCCATGTTCTGTATTCCCATCTGTGCACACATCATCATTTCCCCTACCATACGGTCCCGCCTCCTGTCAGCTGATGGAACAGCGCCATACTGGCCCCCACTCCTGCCGCCACCGCCAGCGCCGTCACAATGGCTTCCAGCATCCTTGCGGCGCCGGAAGAGTAATCCCCATTCAGCGTATCCCTTACCGCCGTGGTGAATATCACGCCGGGCACCAGGGGCATGACCGCGCTGATGATGACTATATCCGTACTGCTTCCAGTGAACAGCCATCGGTTCAGCGCCAGCGCCGCCGTGCCCAGTGAGAAGGCTCCCAGCACATTGGTGCAGAAGTCATTCAGACGGATTCTGGAAGCCATGTATACGACAAATCCCAGCACGCCGCCTGTCACCGCAGCCGCAACACAGTCCACCATGCTGCCCTTTAACACCATTCCGAAGAAAAATGCAATGAACATATAGCTCAGCGCCTTGAGCCATTTTTTATACTGGCTTCTTGCCCTGATTTCCTCCAGCTCCTCATATGCTGCCAAAGGGGTCATGGCCTGACTGCAGAGTTTCCTGGATACCTCATTGACAAGATATATCCTTCCCAGGTTAGTGGAACGCTCATTCACCCGGCGCACTAAGGTGATGGCCTCACCGCCGCTGTCCTCCAGACTCACAAATATCCCCGTGCTGAACACCATGGTCTGCGCCTTCCTGTCAGGACAGCAGCCCAATATATGATGGATTGTATCCTCAATCCTGGCTATCTCAGCACCGCTTACAAGCATGATTTCCCCGGCCAGCAACGCGGTCCTGGCCAGCAGATGTTCTTCATTTCCCATGATTTTACCCGCAATCCCAAAAAGTATCTGACTCCGGGACATATCTGAACCGCCACATCCCGCTCCAGGTTTGAGTATAACAGCCGCCCGTCATTTCGTCAATTTCATTTATGGAAGGTAAATGTAAATAATTCATAAAATTCCCCTCCCCGCTCTTGACAAAATCCCCTGTATGGATTAAGCTGAATGCAATTCTTTTGAATACTATCTTTCCATTCTCATATTCATTTTTATCTTATGTATTCTAAGGCGGCATGTCTATTTTTTTCCGGACCTCCCCTTACAATCCCGTTACAGATGATATGGAACTGTATAACAGTTATCATAAATAAAAAACCAAGGGGGTATTTTCGTGGAATACGAAACATTTCTCAATGAAGTAAAAGAACACATGGAACATGCTTTAGGAAAGGGATATGACCTTACGCTGCGCAGGGTTCCCAAGAACAACGGCCTGATGCTGGATGGCCTGTGTATTGCCAAGGACGGCGGCCACGTGGCACCCGCCATTTACCTGAATCCCTGCTATCTCCAGCATCAGGCCGGACGTCCCATGGCGGATATCGTGTCGGAACTCATAGCCCTGTACCAGGCCAACCAGACGCCGCCTGATGTGGACTATGACAGGCTTGCATGCTTCGAGGAAATCAGGCCCCATATTGCCTGCAGGCTGATTCATGCAGATTCTAACCAGGCGCTTTTAACGGACATTCCCCATATTCCCTGGATGGACCTGGCCCTGGTCTTTTATCTGTGCCTCCATGAGGATGACAGCGGACTCATGACCGCCACCATCCACAATATACACCTGGACATCTGGAACATTTCCCTGGCAGAGCTGAAGGAAACAGCCCTTGCCAACACGCCGAAGCTGTTTCCTCCCGTCATATCCAGCATGGCACGGATCATCGAAGACCTTTCCCAGGCCATGGAACAGGAATCCGCTTCCCAGCCTTCTGACGGGAACCCAGTGGATTATGGGCTTCCTGACCCCGACGCATCCGCTCCTTTCTATGTCCTGAGCAACACATCCGGAATTAATGGGGCCGCCTGCATCCTTTACCCCGAAGTGCTGAAAAACTTCGCGGACAGCATGGAAAAGGATATCATCATCCTTCCATCCAGCATCCACGAAGTCCTTCTTCTTCCTGATGACGGCGATATTTCCTGCAATGAGATGAGCAGGCTTGTGGCCCACATCAATCAGACAGAGGTTCCCAAAGAGGACCGTCTTTCCAATCAGGTATATTTCTATTCAAGACAGGAACAATCCCTTACCCTGGCATCCAGCAGCGCCATTCCCATCTGCTAGGTTGTGTCATCCTACCCAAACAGCAGGCTCCCTGCCTGGAACACCACCACGGCTGCCAGCCATGCGACCACCAGCTGGAACACCACCATGCCGATTGTCCATCTCCAGGATCCGGTTTCCTTTTTAATGGTTGCTACCGCTGCGATACACGGAGAATACAGCAGGCAGAAAATCATGAGCGCATATGCGTTCACCCCGCCAAACCCGGCCATGGACATGCTGGCGGAAAGTTCAGCCATGCCTGCCCCGGAGTTAATATTGCTGATTCCATAGAGCACACTGAAGCTGGACACCACCACTTCCTTGGCGGAAAGGCCTGAGATAAGCGCCACCGCCACCTGCCATATCCCCAGGCCGGCCGGTCTCAACACCGGCACAAGGACATGCCCGATGATTGCCGCAAAGCTGTCCGACACATCTGATACAAATCCGGCTGGTCCCAGGTTCAGGACAAACCACAGCACAATGGATGCGATGAATATGGTGGTCCCGGCTTTGCTCAGATAGTCTTTTACCTTGTCCCAAACATAGATGGCAACCGTCCTGCTGTTTGGGGTCTTATACTCCGGCAGTTCAATCAGAAGGGCATTCTGCGCGCTGTCGTGCTTCTCATGCATATGGGCGATGAATGCCACCAGGATAGCTATGCAGAGTCCTATGATATACAGGGAGTATGCAACCAGAAGCGCTTTGTCCGGGAAAAACATTTCTGCAAACAGTACATAAATCGGAAGCCTGGCAGAACATGACATAAACGGAGTTATGAGGATTGTCCTGCGCCGGTCCTTCACACTCTCCAGTGCACGGGTAGCCATTACAGCCGGAACCGTACATCCGAACCCCAAAAGCATGGGCAGGAACGCCTTGCCGGACAATCCCACCATGCCCATGGTCTCATTCATCACATAGGCCACCCTGGCCATATAGCCGCTGTCCTCCAGAAAAGCCAGGGCCAGGAACAGGATGAAGATATTCGGCAGGAATGTAAGGATTCCGCCTACCCCGGCAATAATCCCATCCAGGATCAGGGAGGTAAGCCACTGGGCCGCATGCACGTTGGTGAGCAGGGCAAGCACGGATTCCGAAATCACATCCAGCCCCATCTGGAAATATTCCTTCAAGAAATCGCCCACCGTAAATGTAAGGAAAAACACCAGCGCCATGATTCCCAGGAAGATGGGAATCCCCCAGACAGGATGGGTCATGAACTGGTCCACCCTGTCCGTGGTGGCCGCCTTCTCATTCTTATTAAACAGGCATTCCTCAATTACTTCCTCTATGTAATCATATTTTTCATTGATGATCTGTTTCTCATAATTCCTGGGCAGGATCCGTTCCACATGATCCAGCGGATGGTCGCTTATCACTACCTCATCAAATTCCAGGAACTTGATGGCATGCCAGCGCATGTTATCCATCTCACCGTACTTTTCCCTGAGGGCGGTTTCAATCTGTGAAATCCTTCCTTCCACCTCTTCGCTGTAATGGACCACCACACCCTGTGGCCCCTCTTCATAATGGTGCACCACTGCATGCATCAGCACATCCAGACCGGTCCGCTTCCTGGCAGACACCGGAACCACCGGGATTTCCCCCAGCATCTCAGGCAGGCGGTGCATGTCTATCTCCATGCCCCGCTCCTCCACGATATCCATCATGTTAAGGGCCAGTATGACCGGTTTCTTCAGTTCAATGAGCTGCATGGTAAGATACAGGTTCCTCTCAAGGGAGGAGGCATCCACCACATTGATGATGACATCCACTTCCCCATCCTCAATACATTTCCTGGTTACCTTTTCTTCTATCGTATAGGAGGTGAGGCTGTAAATGCCGGGAAGGTCAATGACTTTAATGGGCCTGCCTTTATAGCTGGTCTCCCCTTCCACCCGTTCCACGGTAACACCTGGCCAGTTGGCCACTTTTAGCTTGGCTCCGGTAAACGCGTTAAATAAGGTGGTCTTTCCACAGTTAGGATTTCCCACGAAACCGACCGTAATAGGCCGTGTGCTTTCCTTACGGTCCTTATGCACCGGATCCGGCATACTGTTTTTCATTTCCTCCGGCTTACCGGCATGTGATTCCCTATCCATGGATCCACCCCCTGTCCCCAGGGTTATGCTGCCATATGAATCTTTTCCTGCTGCTCTGGCCTGCCCATTCATGATGCATGTTCCTCCCTGACTGTAATTCCCTCTGACAGACGGCGTCCCAAAGCCAGCCTGGTGCCCCTGACCTTAATAATGACGCTTCCGCTGCCCTTCTTATTCAATATATTCACAGGAGTACCTTCGTTGACCCCAAGGGCCTCCAATCTCCTGGTAATGCCCTCATCCACCTGTACCCCTGCCACCACGTACCGGCCGCCGATTTCGCACTCATTCAGTTTCCTCTGCATACTGACCCGTATCCTCCTGTAATATCCTTAAAACCATATTCATTGTATGCTTAATAGGAAAAATTGTCAATAAGAAGAGTTTGTTGCAACAAACTATATTTTCAAAAAATAAGAACAGGCGCGGAGAAACATGTTCCCCACGCCCAAATCCATTGATTTAATCTGTTACCTGATACCCGTCCATGAATATCCTTATGGCATCCAGGCCCCATCGGACCCCACATAGCGGCCATCCGGTGTGGTCGTATTGGCATACATCACGCCATTACTCCCAAGATAATACCACTTCCCATTAATGGCCTGCCAGCCCGTAAGCATGGCGCCGCTGGGATCCAGATAATACCACTGGCCATTAAGCCTCTGCCAGCCGGTCTGCATGGCGCCGCTGCTGTTCATATAGTACCATCTTCCATTCACAGCCTGCCAGCCGGTCTGCATCACACCGCTGCCGTCCATATAATACCACTGGCCATTGATGGCCTGCCAGCCCGTTGTCATGGCGCCGCTGGGATTCAGGTAATACCAATCCCTGTCCAGACGCTGCCAGCCGGTCAACATATAACCTGAACTGTTAAAATAGTACCAGGCTCCATTAATCTGCTTCCAGCAGGAAGATGGATAACCGCCAGTATCAAAGGCATACCACCACCCCTTCTGGTCCTGGACCCAGTGGCCGCTGCCGCCGTATCTTCCAAGTTCATCCTCATCCACATAAAAGGAACTGGAATCTTCAGACCACTCACCAGCCTTACTGTTATACCGAGATATAGCCCTTACCCGGAAGGTATAATCGCCTTCCCTGTTAAAATATCCTGCAAAATCAAACGATGTCCTGGTGGTGCTCACAGTTGTCACTGTCTTATCATTCCTGAGAAGCTTCACATCATAACTCTTGGCTCCTTCAATCTCTTCCCATACAGCCGTGGTATCTTCCCAGTCCAGGTCCGTGGCGCCTTCCAGCTTACCGCCAATGCGCTTCAGTTCCGCATATACCTCTATATACGCGCCGCTGTCATAAATCTTGGCCTTCTTAAACTCGGCATTACATCCTGTAAATTTAAAGTGACTCTTGGATGTGTAGGAAAAACGGTAGCCATCCTTGGCTGACAGTTCAATCTTCACCTCCGGTACATCCCCCACGGTCCATGTATCCTGGTCATCTGAATTCGTATATTCTGCTGATTCCACATAAAACTCACTGCTGTCTGCCTTGACCTTAATATTACCTATGTTGTCCCCGCTTGCAGGTGCCTTATCATATGAAAATGTAAGCTTCACCGTATCAATCTTCGTATCTGCCGCCAAGGCGGTAAATCCGGTACTGATTGCCATGACAACTGCTAACAATAAGCATATACCTTTCTTTTTTCTCATAACAACTCCTCCTATCCACCATTATATGAATTTTCTACCAATTGCCTATCTTTATTATAATAAAGCTATTGATATTGTACAATTTAATAATCCTTAAAAGAATATTACATTTTTCAAACACAATCCCTGTGGATAGGACAAGTTACAAATTATTCCATATCTATGAGTATTTTTTTAATTTCTATCATCCGGTCACGAAGCCTTGCAGCCTCCTCAAAGTTAAGTTCCACTGCGGCCTGGCGCATTTTCTTTTCCAACTCCTTGACCAGCTTATTGAGTTCCTTCTCATCCATGGATTCCGGATCCTTTTTAAACTTCTCATCGTTATCTGCCACTGCCTTTGATATGGCAATCAGGTCACGGACCGCCTTTTTAATGGTTGTGGGCGTAATTCCATGCTCCTCGTTGTATGCCTGCTGAATCTGCCTGCGCCGGTTGGTCTCCCCGATAGCCACGCGCATGGAATCCGTCATGTTATCCGCGTACATGATTACATGTCCTTCTGAGTTCCTGGCCGCACGGCCGATTGTCTGGATCAGGGAAGTCTCAGAACGCAGGAAGCCCTCTTTATCCGCATCCAGGATTGCAACAAGGGTAATCTCAGGAATATCGAGTCCTTCCCTTAAAAGGTTAATGCCCACAAGCACGTCAAACACATCCAGACGCATATCACGTATGATCTGTGCCCGTTCCAGCGTATCAATATCAGAATGAAGGTATTTGACCCGGATCCCCACCTCGCGCATATAATCCGTAAGGTCCTCTGCCATCCGCTTTGTCAATGTGGTAATCAGTATCTTATGATGGTTTGCCACTTCCTTGTTCACTTCAGAAATCAGGTCATCTATCTGGCCCTCCACCGGGCGTACGGTAACTTCCGGGTCCAAAAGTCCGGTAGGACGGATGATCTGTTCCACGCGCATCAGTTCATGTTCCCGTTCATATACGGACGGAGTAGCGGATACGAACATCATCTGATTAATCTTATCCTCAAATTCAGAAAAATTAAGGGGTCTGTTATCCAGCGCGGAAGGAAGCCTGAAACCATAATCCACCAATGTTGACTTCCTGGACCGGTCCCCGGCGTACATGCCCCTGACCTGCGGCAGGGTAATATGGGACTCGTCCACAATGATCAGGAAATCCTCCGGGAAATAATCAATCAGCGTGCAAGGCGGTTCACCAGGAAGCCCTCCTGTCAGATGGCGTGAATAGTTCTCAATTCCAGAGCAGAAACCAGTCTCCCGCATCATCTCCACATCGAAATTAGTCCTCTCCGAAATCCTCTGTGCTTCCAGCAGCTTATCCTCGCTTTTAAAAAATGCAACCTGCTCTTTCAGTTCAGCCAGGATATTCTCTGTTGCCTCCATCATCTTCTCTTTTGGCACCACGTAGTGGGATGCCGGGAAAATGGCAATATGCCCCAGCTGGGCTTTAATCTCTCCGGTCAGGGTATCAATCTCCGTTATCCGGTCAACCTCATCCCCAAAGAATTCTATCCTGTAAGCCGCACTGTCCGAATACGCAGGAAATACCTCCAGCACATCCCCCCTTACCCGGAAAGTACCACGCTTAAAATCCATGTCATTGCGGTCATACTGGATATCAATCAGTTTGTGGATGATTTCGTCCCTGTCCCTTATCATTCCAGGGCGCAGCGATATTACCATCTCCTTATAGTCAATGGGACTTCCCAGGCCGTATATACAGGACACGGATGCCACAATAATCACATCCTCCCGCTCTGACAGGGCGGCCGTTGCCGAATGGCGTAGCTTGTCAATCTCATCATTGATGGATGAATCCTTTTCAATGTAGGTGTCCGTGGACGGCACGTAGGCTTCTGGCTGGTAGTAGTCGTAGTAGGACACAAAGTACTCCACCGCGTTCTCCGGGAAGAACTCCTTAAACTCGGAATAGAGCTGGGCTGCCAGGGTTTTGTTGTGGGCGATGATGAGGGTTGGCTTCTGTAACTGCTGGATCACGTTGGCCATGGTAAAGGTCTTACCGGAGCCTGTGACGCCTAGTAAAGTCTCGAATTGGTTACCTTCCTTGAAGCCTTTGACAAGGGCTTCGATAGCCTGCGGCTGGTCGCCGGTGGGCTGATATTCACTGTGTAATTTGAACTCCATAATGCGTTTTTACCTCCTTGGTGACCCAATAAAAAGTACGTCTATTAGGCAGAAATCCGTAAAATCTTTGAAATCAGGTATCTGGGCAGCTGCCTAATGGCCGTACTCTCAAATTTCAGAATTTAACTGCTAATAAAACTATATTATTTACTACTGAACAGCACAAAATAGCATCCTATAAGATTTTATAATGAATTTCTTACTCTTTTGTCCAACTTACATTATCCATAACACACTTCATTCATTATACCAGATTGCCCTTAGAAAGTATAGACCGTAATCGAATGTTTGTTCTGTTTTAATAGCACACTCGAGCCGTCACCAGAACCGTCTTCCATAAGGTATTAAAATTACGGACAGCAAAACAGGAGTGACTGCCACCGGCAGGTCACTCCCATCCATCTCATCGTCCCTAACAATAAACAACGCCGTCTACTTCCCCAGCTTGCCTTCCAGCACCTCAACCGCCTTCTGGATCTGGTTATCCTCCTCCGGCTTCACCACGGCCTGGGTCTTAAGCTTCTCATCCAGTTCCACTTCCACGTCCGGCTCAATCCCCTTTCCATGGAGGTCAAATCCGCTTGGGGTATAATAATGGGCTGTGGTAATCTTAATTGCAGAGCCGTCCCCCAGAGGAATCAGGTTCTGTACGATTCCCTTTCCATAGCTGGTGGTTCCCACCACGGTTGCCCTGTCATAATCCTTCATGGCGCCTGTAAATACCTCTGAAGCGCTTGCGGAGTCTCCATTTACCAGTATGACAACCGGCAGGTCAAGCTCATGCTTGTCGGATGCGGTATATACATCGCCCTTCTCATTCTTGTCAGCCGTGTACACAATCAGGGTCTTGCCCTCTCCCTTGTCATACTTGGAAATGTCATCGGGAAGCAGGTAATCCGCCATCTTCACGGCGCCGTCCAGGACACCGCCTGGATTGCTTCTCAGGTCGATGATCAGGCCTTCCATTCCATTTTTCTGAAGTTCATCCACGGCAGCTTCAAACTGCTCCACTGTGATGACATCAAATTCACTGACAGCGATATATCCAATATTGCCGTCCATCATCCTGTGCTCCACGGTGGGCACCTCTATCTTACGCCGTTTCACGGTCAGGTCCACATACTCATCCTTATCCGCGCGGTAAACCGTAATCTCCACTGGCGTGCCTTCCTTGCCCTTGATGTAGTTGTTCACCAGCACATCCAGGCTCTCAGAGGCAACCATGGTATCCCCAACCTTATAGATGATGTCGCCGGGCTGCATGCCTGCTTCCAGGGCAGGCGATCCTTCAAACACCTTTACAATGGTGCAAAGTCCGGTGGTACGGTTCTGGCTGATCATGGCGCCGATACCTGAATAGGTACCCTTGGTGCTGTCCTGAAGCGACGTATAATCGGACTTCGTATAGTACACGGAATAAGGGTCATCCAGGCCAGCCAGCATGCCACGGTAGATAAAGTCCTCCACATTCTCCGCATCCTCTTCATACAGGAAGTATTCCCCTATGATCTGCTGGATTAAATCCATCTTGGCCGTCACACGCCCAAAATCCACGCCTTCCGGCTTCTTGGTCCCGTTTGAAATCGCAGGCGCCCGGCCCTCCGTCTGGGCACCCGGCTGATGGTTCAGCACCTTTTTTCCGAAAATGTATATGCCGGCCGACATTCCCACCACAATCAGGCCCACAAAGGCAGTAACCAAGGCCCCGGCCAGCACACCGGCCCAAAACCGGTTCCTTCCATTACCCTGGCGCCCCGCGCCTCCGTCCGGATTGCCGTTCCCATCCATATTTCTCTGTTGATCAAAATCGCGATTATCCAATTTAAGTCTCCTATCTGTCCCTTCTAATCTATACTTATGACGCATCAGGGGCTAACATAACTGCGGGGATTCACATAAGTCCCTCCTGAACGGATTCCAAAGTGCAGGTGGGAACCGGTGGAATAGCCGGTGGAACCCACCTTGGCAATCACCTGTCCCTGTTTCACCTTCTCCCCAACGCCCACTAAAAGCTTGGAGCAGTGCATATAAACCGTGCTGACGCCGCCTCCATGGTCAAGCATGATATAATTGCCAGCTGAATAGCTGTATGTAGAAATCACAACCTCTCCGTCCGCCGCCGCAATGATATCCGCTCCCGTTGCAGCGCCTATATCCATTCCCTTGTGGTTGCTGGAAGCGCCCTCCGTAGGCGATTCCCTGTCCCCGAAATTGGAGGTGATGCGGCTGCTGGATGGACAGGGCCACTTAAAACTAATATTCCCCAAATTTGACACGGTATACGTTTTGCCGGCCGCCTCTGCCTTTTTCCTGGCTTCCTCTTCCCTGCGCTTCATCTCGGCCTCGATTTTTTTCATCTGGTCTTCCTGGGCTTTGATGTCCGCATTGTACTGGTCTATCTCAGACTGGGCCGATGCAATCTTGGAATTATAGGAATCCAGCTCTGCCTTTTTGGAATCCATCAGCTTCTGCATGGACGCCTGTTTGGCCTGGGTGGTCTCCTGTAACGAAAGAAGGCCCTGGTGTTCTTCCTCAAGGGCCAGTTCCCTGTCCGCCACCTCATCCTTTGCAGCCGCATATTCCTTTAGCATCTTCCTGTCATATTCGGCAATCTGGCTTACATATTCAGCCCTGTTGAGAAGTTCGGAAATGCTTCCGGACTCCATGACCATGTCCACGAAGCTGCTCTCCCCATTCTCATACATGTACTTGATGCGCAGCTTCATGGTACTGTACTGGTGTTCTTCCACACCCTTTGCTTCCTCTAACTGCACCCTGGCTGTCTCTATCTCCGATTCCTTGACCGTAATCTGTGTCTCCAGCTGGGACAGCTCATCTGACAATGCCGACAGGCTGCCGTCCAGCTTCTTTACATAGGCAGCCGTATCCGCTTTCAGCGTTTCCAGCTGGTTCAGGGTGCTTTCTACTTTTTTCTTTTCCTCTTCCAGGGCCGAAACCTGCTTCTTGGCGTCCTCAATCTCCACGCTTGTGGCATAGGAGGAAAATGCAGCCATCCCTCCCAGAAGCAGGCCGCCGGCCAAAGCCGCTGCCCGGATCCGTCTGTTTCCCTTCATGGAACGCTCCTTTCCCAACGTTTCAGACAGGCACTAAACCTTCAGATGGCGGTGAATCGTGAAAAAGCTTACAAAGAAGCCGATTCCAATCCCCAGCGCGCCTGCCGTACCTGCCATATAAGGGAAAATATCCCCCAGGGCAATGGGCCTGAAAAGCCCTGTTATCATCTGATACTGTTCATTTACATAGATGACCGCCTTCTGATACAGGAAATACATCCCAATCAAAGGGATTACCGCCCCAAAGGCGCCTAAGAGCACCCCTTCCACCACAAACGGCGCCCGTATCATATAATTGGTCGCCCCTATGAACCGCATGATTTCATTTTCACGCCGCCTGAAGGAGGCTGCCACCGAAATGGTGTTGCTTATCAGGAACACGGCCACTGCCAGCAGCACGCCGATAATGACCACGGACAATGCCCCAATCATCCTGCCCGCGCTGGTAAAGCCTGCCACGGCCGCGCTGGAATAGCGCACCTTGCGCACGCCCTCCATGCCCTCCAGCCGGTTGACAATCCCATCCTGGTCCTCTAAGCTGTTTAAGAATATCTCATAGGAAGCAGAGCCTGACAGCGGGTTATCATCTGCAAACCCTTCCGCCAGTTCCTCCATCCCCTCAAAATACTGTGTCTTAAAATTCTCCCATGCCTGTTTGGCCGACACATAGTTGACTTCCCTGACCTCCCCCCAGCCGCGGATGATATCGCCCGCAGCCAGGATCTGTTCCTCCGGAAGCTGTTCGTCAAAGAACACGGTTATGCCGACCGTTGTCTGTGCTGTCTTCGAAACATTCTGCACATTGGCCACCAGGGCAAAAAAAAGACAGAATAAAAAAATACATGCAGAAATAGTCGCTATGGAAGCCAGCGAAAACAAAATATTCCTGCATATATTAATGACGCCCTGTTTCAGGCAATACCAAAATGTACTGATCCTCATTACTTTTTATTTGCCCCTCTCATCACTGATAATCGACCCCCGTTCCATGGTAATGACACGCTTATTCATCTCATCCACCATTTCCTGACTGTGTGTGACCACAATCACAGTTGTCCCCCTCTGGTTAATCTCCTCCAGAAGCTTCATGATTCCATGGGTGTTAAAGCTGTCCAGATTACCGGTAGGCTCATCCGCCAGAAGTACTTCCGGGTTATTGATGAGAGCCCTGGCAATGGCCACCCTCTGCTGCTCTCCTCCGGAAAGCTGCCGGGGATAGGCCTTATACTTGGAAGACAGCCCAACCAGCCGGAGCATCTCAGGCACGGTCTCTTTAATCACCCGGCCCGGCACCCCGATCACCCTTTGGGCAAATGCCACATTCTCAAACACAGTGCGGTCCTTCAGGAGTCTGAAATCCTGAAAGACCACGCCTAATCTTCTCCGATATTTGGGAATATACCGTCTCGGCATCCTTCCCAGGTCCATATCGTTCACCACAATACGTCCCTTTGTGGGTTCCAGTTCCTTTAAAAGCAGCTTCATCAGCGTGCTCTTGCCGGAACCGCTCCTGCCTACGATGAATACAAATTCCCCGTCATCAATGGTAAGGGAAATATCCTTCACTGCCTTGCTGCCGGTTTCGTAGGTCTTGCATACGCGACTTAATTCTATCATCTGTTACTCCGGTTTAATAGTCCAGGCTCTCCATATACTTCATATACTTTGCAACCATCAGCGCAATCTTGAATGTGATGGCATCCTCAAAGATACGAAGGTCCAGGCCTGTGCTCTTCTGAAGCTTATCCAGGCGGTATACCAGGGTGTTGCGGTGGATATACAGCTGTCTGGAAGTCTCAGACACATTCAGGCTGTTCTCAAAGAACTTGTTAATGGTGGCAAGTGTCTCCTCGTCAAAGTCATCCGGTGATTTGCCGTCAAACACTTCGCGGATGAACATCTTGCACAGCGGAATAGGAAGCTGGTAAATCAGGCGTCCGATTCCCAGGTTGTTGTATGCAATCACATTCTTGCTGGCATAGAAAATCTTTCCTACATCCAGGGCCATCTTGGCTTCCTTGTAGGAACGTGACACTTCCTTAATATCATTAATGGTGGTTCCGTAGGAAACACGCACCTTGGTCATGGCCTCGGTGTTCAGCATATCCAGGATGGTGTTGGCGGTCTTGTCCAGCTCGCTGTAGGACTCGCCCTGACGGACTTCCTTCACAAGGATGATGTTCTTCTCATCCACGGCCGTGATGAAGTCCTTGGTCTTGGATGCAAACAGGCTTCTTACTGTCTCCAGCGCGTTGACATCCTTCTCATTATGGGTCTCGATGATAAATACGACACGCTTTACATCCGTGTCAATGTGCAGCTTCTTGGCCCTGTTGTAGATATCCACCAGCAGCAGGTTGTCCAGAAGCAGGTTCTTGATGAAGTTATCCTTATCAAAACGCTCCTTGTATGCCACTAACAGGTTCTGGATCTGGAATGCGGCCAGTTTCCCCACCATGTATACATCATCGCTTGCACCCTTGGCAAGGAGGATGTATTCCAGCTGGTGCTCATCGAACACCTTAAAGAACTGGTAGCCCTGAATCACCTGGCTGTCTGCCGGTGAATCCACAAACACCAATATGGAGCTTTCGGAATCCTCTGCATCTGTAAATGTGGATGCCAGCACTTTTCCCTCTGTATCACATATACCCAAATCAATTCTCGTAATTGCCTTTAATCCATCAAGTGTGGTCTGAAGTATCTGATTTGAAATCATTCTATAATCTCCTTTTCAAACGTATTCGGAGTAACTAATATCCCTATTTTCATATTTTAATGCAAAATTACAAAAAAAGCAAGAGAGTTGTATGCTCTCCTGCTTCTTTTTACCTTAAATTTCATTTACGGTTTATGAAACTTAGTTAAGAACCACAAGTTCCGTGTCCTTATCGAAAATATGGATTTTCTCTAAATCCAGTGCCAGCTGGATGGTATCACCGGGTCTTGCAGTGGTGCGCGGGTTCACCTTGGCGGTAAAGTCAGCATCATCAATATCAAAGTACAGCAGGACCTCGGAGCCTAACATCTCGTATACACGGATGGTTGCATCAAATACGCTCTTAGGCGACATGGAAAGGAAGGATTCCTCATCATGCAGGTCCTCCGGACGGATGCCAAGGGTAACGGTCTTGCCCACATAGCCTGCTTCCTCCAGCTTCTTTGCCTTTCCTTCCGGAAGTGCAACCGTATGTCCGCCAAAGCTGAGGGTCACATCGCTGCCATCCTTGCCCACTGCGGCATCAATCATGTTCATCTGAGGCGCTCCGATGAATCCGGCAACGAACTTGTTGCATGGCTTATCATACAGATTCTGCGGGCTGTCCACCTGCTGGATCACGCCGTCCTTCATGACTACAATCCTGGTTCCCAGTGTCATGGCCTCAGTCTGGTCATGTGTTACATAGATGATGGTTGTCTCCAGCCTCTGATGAAGCTTGGAAATCTCAACACGCATCTGTCCCCTTAACTTGGCATCCAGGTTGGACAGCGGCTCGTCCATCAGGAATACCTTGGGGCTGCGGACAATGGCACGGCCCATGGCAACACGCTGTCTCTGGCCGCCGGAAAGCGCTTTCGGCTTACGGTCCAGAAGATGCTCCAGGTCGAGGATCTTAGCAGCGTTACGTACCTTCTGGTCAATTTCTTCCTTTGGTGTCTTCCTCAGTTTCAGGCCGAATGCCATGTTGTCATATACGGACATATGCGGGTAAAGTGCATAGTTCTGGAATACCATTGCAATATCCCTGTCCTTTGGTTCAACGTCGTTCACCAGCTTGTCATCGATGTAAAGCTCGCCGGAAGAAATGTCCTCCAGACCGGCAATCATACGAAGGGTGGTGGACTTACCACATCCTGAAGGTCCTACGAAAATGATGAATTCCTTATCTTTAATTTCCAGATTAAACTCTTTAACTGCAACGAAACCGTTTGGATACTTCTTAGTTACATTCTTCAGTAATAAACTAGCCATCCTGTCTTTTCCTCCTAAAATTCGCTTTGCTTACATGCATGAACGCCTTTCGTGTAACTGTTAATATCATACATGAAAGCAAATGAGGAATCCATATTGTAAATCCACAAAATCCATTTTGGGGATTTAGCTAATTTGTATACGAAAAAAAAAATGTGCTGTAAATCACAATGCATTCCAATATTTTCCGTAAATTTTTTGTTAATTATGTTAATCAAACCCGGAAATCAATGGAATTCAATGAATCCTTCACCGAAAACTTCTCTTGCATCGCTGACAATCACAAAGGCTTTGGGGTCAAACTCGGCCACAATTTCTCTGATTTGCACAATTTCCTTCTTGGAAACCACGCAGAAAAGCATTTTCTTCTCCTGGTCAGAGTACATGCCCCTGGCGTCCAGGCTGGTGACCCCACGGCCCATGCGCTCCATGATGGCATCCGCAATCTGTCCATACACATCGGAAATGATATATGCCTGCTTAGAAAACTTCAGTCCTTCAATCAGCCCGTCCGTTACCTTTGCCACGCAGAAGATGGCAATCAGCGCGTACAGGGCGCTTCTGATTCCGAACACGGATGCGCCGGCTATCACGATCAGCCCGTCCAGCACCTGCATGATCTGGGCCAGGGTGTAATGCTTCATCCGTTTCTGTATCAGGGCTGCCAGCATATCGGTACCGCCCGTGGTGCAGCTGGTCAAAAACACCATCCCGGTGCCCACGCCGCTTATGATGCCTCCGAACAGTGCTGACAGCAGGATGTCATTTCCCATATAAGAGCCTTCGGGCAGGATATAGAGGGAAACGGAAAGCATCACGGTTGCAAACAGGGTCCGCTTGATGAACTTCCATCCCATGACAAACAGGCCCGCGGCAAACAGCGGGATATTGAGAACGGTATTGGTCAGCCACAAAGGAACGGACCACAGCTCCTTGGCAATGATGGCCAGGCCGGACACGCCTCCTGTTACCATGCTGACCGGGTCATAGATATTTTTAATTGCAAACCCAATAAGGAATGTCCCTGCCACAATAAGGATATAATCTACTGCCGGGCTTCTTCTGTTCATATTCTTATCTCCTTCCCCACATTAAGGTGAAATTGAAACCAGCGCTCCGTCATCCGTGTATCCCCGTGCATCCCTGTAAATCCATCCCCGCCCACGCCAGGCCCGGTACATAAAAAGGCAGCCGCCGTATATGGGACTGCCTGATGACTCCGGTTGCCGGTTACGCATCTTTATCTGCATTTATACACATTTATCTGCATTTATATACGCTCAATTATCTGCATCTATATACGCTCAATGGTCTTTTCCGTAATGCGGATCTTACCTTCCTTCAGAAGACGGCCGACCGCACGTTTAAATGCGTTCTTGCTCATGTGGAACTCGCGCATGATGACATCCGGGTTGGCCCTGTCGTTAAAAGGAAGCACCCCGTCAAAGTCATCGATTACCTTGAGCACGGCCTCTGCGTCCGTCCCCATCTGCACATGGGCCTTCTCCCGCGCACACAAATCCAGCTTCCCGTCATCGCGCACCCTGGTCACCCTGGCCTGCACCGTATCGCCTTCCCGGAACCTTCCGAAAAGCTCCTTTTTCGGTATCAGCCCATAATATTTATTGTCCACTGCCACAAATGCCCCAATGGTATCATTAATCTCATAAATCGTACCGTTCACCCAGTCATCCGCTTTATATGGGGACTGGTTACTCATATGGGAATATACCCGCATGGTGGCTGCCAGACGTTTGCTCTTGTCCACGTAAAGGGTAACAAGGCAGTGCTCCCCCTTGCGTACCGGATGGGTCTGCTCCTTAAAAGGCAGCAGCAGGTCCTTCTCCAATCCCATGTCCAGAAAAGCCCCTATCTTCGCCACATCCTTTACCTCCAGCATGGCGGTCTCCCCTACCTGGAGCTTGGGTGCGGCCGTGGTGGCAATCAGGCGGTCCGAGGAATCCTTGTAAATGAATACCTGGATCTTATCCCCCACCTTTGCCCCTTCCGGGACCTGTTTTTTTGGAAGGAGGACCGATGCCTCATCCCCTGCATTCTCACCGACGTATACGCCAAAATCTTTTTCCCTTAATATTTCAAGTTCCTGTACTTTTCCTAATTCAATCATCTTTCTCCCCCTCTGGTCCGGCCTCTTCTTCCGGTTCGGTCCGCAGCCATATCACTGCGTAGGCGTCATCCTGCGTATTGTTTAAGGCAACCGTCCACACGTGGTCCGGCCCCTGGCTGACATGGGGAATGATGACATCACCCAGAACAGCCGCTTTCTTATAGTCTGCCCGTATTTCCCTGATTTTAAGCCCTTCCGGGATGGATTCCCTGGCCATATCCACATATTGGGCATTATTCACATGGTGGTTGGTATCAATATGATGCCGCGCCACCACGATGGGTTTCCCTGTCTCATACGTTTCCGGCACCGCTATCTTCCTTGGCGCCGGGCCCAGTTCAAGGGGCGGTTCCCTGTCCCCGTAAGGCTCCGTGTCCTCCGGCTGTACCCGGATCGGCATGTTTTTTTCCGTATCATAGAGAAACCACACGGAAGCCGCCCTGACACAGTCATGCCCCTTTTCGTCCTGGATCACGAAATCACGGTACCCGTAAATCCCTTTGGAAGAACAATGCCATGTCCCTACCACCAGCCGTTCCCCAAGCTTTGGATAACGGTCAATCAGAATCCTCCAGGAGGACAGAAGCCACGCCCTGTGGCCTGTATCCAGGTACTCCACACCAACCCTTGCATCCTCTGACTGGAACGTGCTGCAATCCTGCATATAATTGATGATCCCGGTAAGGGAGAGCTGTCCGCGTTCGTCCGTCTCACTGTAACGGACCCTGCTGTTAATCGTATACATATTTACCTCGTTCTGCCTTTCGTTTCGCCTTTCGTCATGAATCCTATCATGAATCTTCCTGTACGGCGTCAGTGTACCAGGACATTGTATCACAGATAAACCGGATTATACAAGCCCTTCCGCCACGGCAGCCGCCTCCCGGGCAATCTCCAGTTCCTCATTGGTCTTTATGACCAGTACATTGACCCTGGAGGTGCCGTCTGATATCTTCACGGCCTCTGCCTGCTCCCGGTTCTTTACCTCGTCAATGGTAATGCCCAGGTATTCCAGATAACTGCATATCTCCTCACGTATATCGGAATCATTTTCACCGATTCCGGCCGTAAAGACAATGTTGTCCACGCCGTTCATGGCAGCGGCGTAGCTGCCCACGTACTTGGCTACCCTGTATGCGAATATCTCCCTGGCCAGGGTTGCCTTTTCGTGGTATTTGATTTCCGCGTCCTTTAATTCCCTAAAGTCACTGGAAAAATTTTTGGATATGCCCAGTACCCCGGATTCCTGGTTCAGTATGGCCACGATCTGCTTGATGTCCAGGTCCTCCTTCTTAGCAAGATATTCCAGCGCCCCTGCATCCACATCGCCGCAGCGGGTCCCCATCACCAGCCCTTCCAGAGGCGTGAATCCCATGGAGTTGTCCACCACCTGACCGTATTTGACCGCACAGATACTGGCGCCATTCCCCAGGTGGCAGACAATGGTCTTCACCCGCCCCGGGTCCTGTCCCATGAACTGGGCCGCCCTGCGGGAAACGTACTTATGGCTGATTCCATGAAAACCGTAGCGGCGGATTTTATGCCGTTCATAGTACTTGTAGGGAAGGCCGTACAGAAATGCCTTTGGCTCCATGGTCTGGTTAAATGCCGTATCAAATACCCCCACCATCAGGGTGTCCGGCATCAGTTCACGGCAGGCCTCCACCCCCACCAGATTGGCAGGATTATGCAGGGGCGCCAGGTCATTACACTCCGTCATGGCATGAATGACTTCTTCGCTGATGACAACAGAGCCAGTGAACTTCTCCCCTCCGTGGACCAGCCGGTGTCCCACCACGTCAATCTCTGAAAATTCCCCAATCACGCCTTTATCCGGGTCCGACAGCGTATCCAGTATGGTATGTACCGCCTGCTTGTGGTCCTTCATGGGAACCGGCTCCTTCAATGACACGCCTGTATCTGTTTTATAGGTAAAACGGCCGTCAATCCCAATCCGTTCACAAAGCCCCTTTGCAAGGACCCGCTCGGTTTCCGAATCAATCACCTGGAATTTCAGTGAGGAACTGCCGCTGTTGATAACCAGAATTTTCATGTGAACCTCCCCTTCCCTCCGGGAAATGTCCGAACATCCATCATCCCGCGGAAATGATGGTTCAGCCATGCCCGGGGTGTGTCCGGAAATCCATTCCCGCCAGCTGCCCTAAGAAATCCACCGCCAGCTCCCCACAGGGCAGCCGGCGGAAAGCAATTTTCAGCCACATCCTTATACTTGTTAGGAAAATTATATACCAGTTCCCGGAAGGTGTCCATAAAAATATGCGCCCGCCTAAGCGGACGCATATGTAGGATCAAGAATCCATCCATGCCATAAGTGAAAGCCGGATTCTTGTTAAGCCGCCTTTTTGCCGGCGCCAAAGAGCATTTTCAGGAAACCGAACAATACCATGCCGATGATGGCCGTTGTCAGGTAAATCTGTATACCCGCAATCTGTTTCACCACATAGCCAAGGGTCTCCTGGCCCGCGCCAGTGAAAAAGGCAGCCGCCTTGTTGGAGGCCACGATCCCAATTGCCATGGGGAAGGTAAGTCCTGCAAAACCGGGCGCAAAGGGAACCGCAAAAAATACGGGCAGCTTGACAATGATGAATACCAGAGAGGCAAGAACACAGAAAAACAGGACGCCCACAAGAACCATGCTGGGTTCCTGAGCCAGGTTCAGGTAGCTTGCCAGGCAAAGGCTGCAGGGGGCCAGCACAATGGCCTGGGTGTGGCACACAGCCGGTTTGACTTCCCTTGTGGCCAGCCTCCACACCATGAAGGGGATGGTGATGGTGTAAATGCACAGTCCCCATACCAGCACGGCCTTTGCCATGATGGGAGGCAACATGGCCAAGCCTACCACGGTGGATACCATGATCCCGTTAAATGTAACGAACCAGCTTGGGACAAAGGTATCCAGCTTCACGCCGTGAAACACATTGTTAAACAGGAAAACCAGGATATGTACGGCGTGGATACAGACAGCCGCAATCAGGACGATCCTGGCCGGACCCGGCGCCCAGTCCTTATAATAGCTGCACAGGATCATGGTTACCATGGTGATTCCCGCATAGAGGCTGGCCGGGACCGTATTCTTATACTCCCCCTTTACAACCGAAGGGTAAAGGATGATTTTCCCGATATAAAAAAGCAGCACTGCCGTGGCCGCCCACATGGTCAGATGGCGGACCCAGTCATATCCAAGTCCCTGATAGATATTGCTCAGCGTTGCCGCGCCCAGCATGGTTGCCACTACCGGGATGGGCATGTTTTTCAGTCTCTCTTTCATAGGCTTAAGCCTCCTCATAATAGAATTCAAAATTATCTTTTGTATGGAAAAAATCTGAGTAGTCAATCTCAAATAATGGCTTCTTCACTTTGGATATGTCAATCTTACTTGCAATCAGCTGGGTAAGCACACCGCCGTAGGACAGGTCGCCCTGAAGGATTGCCCCGTATATCTTTCCGTTTTTATGGATGACCTTACGGTAAATGCCGTCCCTGTCTTCCAAAACCACCTCATAGCTGTGGTCCGGCCGCTCCGGGATACCCAATGACATGGTGGGTATGTCCAGGAAATTCATGGTGGATTTACTGGCAAAGAAGTCCTCCATGGTTGCCCGTCTGCCTTCCTGCGCATCATCCATGGCCATATTCACGGCCGCCACCATGCCCTGCTTCACAGCCGCGGGCCAGATGGGGGAACGCCCGGTCACATCGCCTGCGCCGTAAATATCAGGAACACTGGTCTGCCCGTACCGGTCAATCACAAGACCAAACTGGTCGCACTCCACACCGGAGCCTTTCAGGAAATCAATGTTCGGCCGCACGCCCGCAGTGACTACCAGCATATCGCATGCCAGCTCTGTACCATCCGTCAGCTTCAGGGATGTGATTGTTCCATTTTCCGAACACACTTCCCGGATACCCACGCCCAGATGCAGGCGGATGCCCTCATTTTCCATGGCCTCCTCGTAGGTTTTTGAGCTTCTTGCATCCAGCTGTTTTGCCAGCAGATGCCCCTCCATCTCTACCAGGTCCGCCTTTTTCCCAAGGTGGAGGAATCCAACCGCCGCGTCCAGTCCCGTAAGGCCGCCGCCCATGACAACGATGTGTTCCGCCTTCCCGGCCCATTTCTTAATGGATTCCACTTCATCCAGGTTATGGAAGCCGTATACGCCTTCTGTTTCCAGAAGCCCCTTAACCGGAGGAAGGAGCGTGTGGGAGCCGGTGGCAATCAGGAGCCGGTCATAGGAAATGCTGGTCCCGTCTGAGAGGATGACCTTTTTTTCCTTATCATCCAGTGCCGTACAGCTGACGCCTTTCCTCCAGTCCACCTTGTACCTGTCCTCAAAATCCTCCTCTGCAAAACAAAGCTCCTCCTTTGTCCGCATGTTTCCCAGATAATGATGCAGGATACATCGGGAATATACCGTGCTGTCCTTAGATACCAGGATGATTTCAGCCTCCGGGCACTGCTTTCTCAGCTGCCGCACACCGTTTACCCCGGCGGCAGACGCGCCTAATACCACATATCTCATACATCCACCTCCTCCAGTGTAATTGCATTCATGGGACAGATTTCCACGCACATGGGCTTAGGGGAACCATCTTCTGTACGGTGTACGCACATGTTGCATTTCATGATTTCCTTATGCTCCAGCCGGTCGCTCTTTAACACGCCGTAGGGACAGGCCATGATGCACATATAACAGCTGGCGCATTTCTCCCTGTCATATTCCACGAAGCCGGTATCCGGGTCCTTATGCATGGCCCCGGTCATACAGGTGTAGACACATTCCGGGCGCTCGCAATGGCGGCAGAATATGGGCGCGCATTTTGCCTGGCTGTCAATGACCACCCGGTTCCTGGCGTCGCAGCTTTCATGGCTGACCACACAGGCTGTGACACAGGTCAGGCAGCCGATGCAGCGGCTCCTGTCAATTTTTATCCGCAGCATATGCATTTCCTCCTTCTGTTTTCTCAAACCACACAGGCGTTGCCTTGTAGGATGGCTCCTTGGAATATGGGTCGTAAATGGATGGGGTCAGCCGGTTGCACTCAATGTAATGGATGGGCGCGTAAAGCTCCCCGGGCCTTACCTGCTCCGATATCCTGACCCGGAAGGCAGCCTGCTGCCCGTTGGCGGAGTGGACCTTGATCCAGTTGTTTTCCTCAATATGGCTGGCGGCGGCCGTGTCAGGATTCATATACAGATATGCCTCCTTTGCCGACACATCCCCGATAAACTGTACCTCGCTGGTCCTGGACTGTGTATGCCACTGTCCCACGGAGCCGCGTCCCGTGTTAAGTATATATGGAAATTCTTCCGTGACAGGCAGCGGGTTCTCCTTGGGCGCCTCAAACTTAAACTGCGCCTTCTTGCTGGGCGTGAAGAAGCATCCGTCGCCATAAAGCCTGCGCTCATCCTCCTGGAGGGCATCCCCTTCCCTGAAGGGCCACTGGATTCCGTGGGAATCCTCTAACATTTCCCAGGTGATTCCGGTGATGTCACAGGGCATGCCCTTGGAACATTTCTTCATCAATTCAAAGCAGTCCCGGGGCGTCTCCCAGCCGTTCAGGAGGCTGCCCATGCCCAGGGCCTTTCCAACGCCCAGGATGGCCTCGTAGTCCGTAATCTCATTTTCCTTTTTCTCAAGACAGGGGCGCATGGCGGAAAGGCGGCGCTCCAGGTTGATGTATGTCCCCTCTTTCTTGATTCCCGGAACCACGGGGAAGAATACCGTACATTCCTCAGCGCTCTCAATGGTGTCATAGATATCCTGGACCACGAACAGCTCCAGCTTCTTCACCGCGCTGGCAAATGTCTCGTTGTTGGTCCAGCTGTGCCTTGGATTGGTGCAGAGGATCCAGAGGCCCTTGATCCTTCCCTCATTGATTCCCTCAATAATCTGGTTGTAGGTGGCTGTGGGCTTCTCAGCCAGCACGCTTTCGTCCACCCCCAGCGCCTCCGCCACCCTGGCGCGCCTGGCCGGATTGGTAAAGTCCCCGCCAGCGTACAGGACCGCCGTATTGCTGTAGGCCCTGGAGCCCATGGCATTGCACTGGCCTGTGATGGAATTGGCCCCGGTTCCCGGACGTCCTATGTTGCCTGTCATCAGCGCGATATTGATGATGGACTGGGCGGTTCGCACGGCCTCGTATCCCTGGTTCACGCCCATGGTCCACCAAAAGGAGACACGCTTCCCGCTGTGGATCAGCTCCGCCAGCTCAAGGATCTGTTCCTTTGAAAGCCCGGTCATCTCCTCTGCCCGGTCCAGGGTATAATCCTTCACAAACCCCTTAAATTCCTCATACCCTTCTGTGTGCGCTTCTATATATTCCTCACAGACATATCCCTTATCAATGAGCACGCCTGCCAGGATATAGAACATCCTCAGGTCCCCCCTGCATTTAACCGGATACCAGTAATCCGCGTTCATGGCTGTCTCCGACTTCCTGGGGTCAATGACAATCACCTTCTTGTCAGGGTTCTGGCGCACCCGTTTCCACAGGATCGGGTGTGCCACCACCGGGTTGGCTCCCACAAATACGATGGTGTCGGAAAGTTCCAGGTCCTTCAGGGTATATCCCGGCGCGTCAAATCCATAGCTCTGCTTATGGGCCACCACGGCAGTCGCCATGCAAAGGCGGGTATTGCCGTCAACATTGGTCTTGAGATAATTCCTCATCACATGGCCGAACAGCGCAAATTCCTCCATGGTAAGCTGTCCCGTACTGATTCCGGCCACGCTCTCCTTCCCGTATTTCTCCTGCAGCTCCTTCAGCTTATCCGCCACATGAGAAAAACCCTCATTCCATGAGACCTCCTTCATGGAGCCGTCTGCCTGGCGTATCCTTGGAAGGGGCGATGTCTTGACCACGGTCTGCTGTCTGTCCAGGGAAAGTCCCTTGATACAGCAGAAGCCGTCATTGACCGGATACCCCTTGGTCGGCAGCACCTTCACGATCCGCCCATCCTCCACATAAAAATCCATGTTGCAGTCCAGGGCACAGTAGTTGCAGGTTGATTGTACCTTTTTCATGCGTTCCTTACTCCTTCCCCTTTAATATTTTATCCCGCTCCAGTAAATCCGCTCCGCAAGCTCAGCCATATCCGGCAGGGTCACATCCTTAAGGGCCCATTTCTTAAACTCCTCAAACCCGGTCCGGTCCACGATATATCCGATATGCTCCTTGCCCCCGGGCGCCTCGGGGTCAATATATTCCTTCACATACTCATAGGTATTAGTGATGATTTTTATAATGCTCTCCTCATCCGCCCATTTGATGAAATCCTCCCCCATGCGCGGATTCTTCTTGCCGGTCCTTCCAAGAAGGGTCAGGCGGTAATACTTTTTCCCACTGCGCACCCATGCCCTGGTGGGACACTGGATTACACACTCGCCGCAGCCAATGCACTTCTCATGATTCCTCTGCACCCGGTAATTTACTGTTTTCAGGGCGCCAACCGATTTTTTCTCACAGGCCTTCACACAGGCGCCGCAGCTGACACAGCGGTCCTGCCTGTATTCCGGATGCGTCATTCCCATGATGCCAAAGTCGTGCATCCTGACCTTGGCGCAGTCATTGGGACACCCGGTCAGGGCCACCTTCACATGGAGGTCATTGGGAAATACCGCCTTTTCAATCTTAAATGCAAATCCGCTGGTATCATAGCATGCATAGGGACAGACCTGATTGCCCACGCAGGCGGAAATGTTCCTGGTGCCCGACGCAGTATAGCCGCAGCCCGGCTTATCCTGGTTAATGCCGATGCCCTGGATGATGGGCTGTAAAAGTTCATTTACCTTATCCATGTCCTCATACCGGATACCGGGAATCTCAAACCCCTGGCGCACCGTCATGTGGACGCTGCCATTGCCATACTGCTGGGCAATCTCCTGTATCATTGACAGATACCTGGCATCCAGGTGCCCGCCCGGAACCCTGACGCGGGATGCGGTCAGTCCGCGCTCCTTGGTGACCCGGAAGGCATTCTTTTTTAACTTCTTTGTATTGATATCCATTACACGCCTCCTAATCCAACAGGTTCTTTCCCACCGTATAGGGGAATACCGGTCCGTCCACACAGACGTATTTATCCCCGATGCGGCAGTGTCCGCATTTGCCGATTCCGCAGCACATCTTCCGCTCATAGCTTACCCAGATATTCTCCTCCAGGAAGCCGCGCTCCAAAAGCCCTTTGACAGAGAAGCGCATCATGGCCGGCGGTCCCACCACAATGGCCTTTGCAGATGGCGCGTCCTTAAGGTCCAGGTCAGGTATGTACTTTGTCACAAGTCCCACCCGTCCCCCATAGCCATCCTCTGCCCCGTCCACGGTAAGGATCAGGTCCATGGTCTTATCCCATTCCTTAAAGTCTGCCTGAAACAGGATATCACCGGGACTTTTAAAACCCGCAATCAATGTCATGCCCTTGCGCTCCCCGGGATGATGTGAAAAATACTCCACCACACCGCGCACCGGCGACACCCCGGTGCCTCCGGCGATGATTACAAGCTCGCTGTCCTTATAATCATCCACATCAAAACCATTTCCATAAGGTCCGCGCATGAACAGGGAATCCCCTTCATACCGTTCAAATACCTCTCCGGTCACCCGGCCCACCCGGCGGATGGTCAGGTCCACGTAGTCCGGCCCGATCCCGCTGACCGAGATGGGGGCTTCGCCGTACTTTGGGATGGACACCTCAAAAAACTGTCCCGGCTTCACATCCCCAAAATACTCCATGGAAAAGGTGTACTCAATCTCCGTATGTTTTTTTACCTTTACTATCTTTGACAAAAATGGTGCATACTCCTGGCCCTTCATCAGCGCACCTCCTTTTCGGCATTTCCCATATCCGCCAAACGGTTCACGCAGGCTGAAAATGAGATATATTCCGGACAGATGTCGTCACACCGGCCGCAGCCCACGCACATCTGGTATCCGAACTGTTTCTTAAAATCAGATATCTTGTGCAGGACCTTAAAGCGCATGCGCTCTCCTTTGGAATTACGGTAACAGCCTCCGCCCGCCACATCCGTGTAGCCGTCCACCATACAGGAAGCATGTACCCTGCGCCGCTCTCCCGCCCTTCCATTGTCCTGGTAGAATATATCCTGCATGGTAAAGCAGGTGCAGGTGGGACAGACAAAGTTACACCGGCCGCAGCCAATGCAGCGGCTGTCATAATCCTTCCACAGACCGGCCTTTACATGCTCAGGCCCACATTCCTCCGGTATCCTTACCTTCACAAGGTTTTCACTGACAAAATCAGGCGCTGTCTCTGTCTTACCGGCTCCCAGTCCATCCAGCCAGGCATCCAGTCCGTCCATACTGCCTGTTAATTCCGCCTGGACCTGTCCGTCAACTGTCTTTATATTCATGGCTGCATCGTATTCCTCTGTCCGGTTGGTTCCCATAGACACGCAGAACCCGTTGTCACAGGATTCGCTGCAGCCCAAAAGCACAAGGCGCAGCCCCTTCCTCAGGCGCGCATAATAGCTGTCCTCAAAGCGGTTATCCAGATAAACCGTATCCAGCCTTTTAAGCGCATGGATATCGCAGCTCCTCATAAACAGAAGCGCCGGTTTCCTCCTCTCAGGCTCAGCCTCCTTTACCTCCCCCTCCGTAAAATAAAAGAGAATCTGTGTAATCGGCAGGATTGCCTCCTTAAATGAGTAAGCGGACTTCTTTTCCCATTCCAGTTCCTCAAACCCTTTCAGCCGCTCATATCTTACCACATCCGTATCCGAATACATCCCTTCCCCGGCCATGCACTTCGGTCCATAAACCACATAATCCCGGTTCCACATCTCAAACAACTGACGCAGTTCATCTTCCCGCAGACGGTATCCCATGCAGCATATACTCCTTTTCTTTGTTAATAATTTAACTATAACAGATAAAAATAAAAAATGCCGTGATTTATATCACGGCTGCTTAAAATAATCACTTAATTTTTCTAAATCAGGGACCCAGAAATGGTTCTTTTCCACATATATAAGACCCAAATCCCCTAATTTCTTGGCCTGTCTGGATACCGTCTCCCTCTGGGAGCCAAGCATCTCCGACAGGTAGGTGATGCTGAGCTGCATCTGGATCAGCACCCCCTTGTCCGTCATGACCCCATAATCCCTGGCCAGCTTGTAAAGCTTTGCAGCCAGCCTTTTTTCACCTTTCATGGCATTGGTGGTGTTCTTAAGCTGTCTGTAAAGCCTGCGTATCCTGAGGGCCATGGCGTCAAAGGCAGCCCTGGTCAATCCAGGGTCCCGCTCCATCACGTGCCAGAACCGCTCCTTGGAAAGCACCAGCACCTGGGCGCTTTCCCGGATTTCACAGTTAATGGATACCGGCAGGTCCTGGAACATGATTTCATTGAGCATCTTTCCAGGTCCGTATATGAATACCACCTTCTTTTCCCCCAGGGTGTTCAGCTTATAGAGGGAGGCAAGTCCTTCTAATATAATATAGAAACAGGACAGCTCCTCACTGTCGTAAAACACATGCTGCCCCTTCTCATACCCTTTTATATAGGCAAAGGACATGATTTCTGCCCTGCTGGACGGACTGGCATCCTTTAATATATCTGAAATCTCAAGCGCATCCCCAACCGTCATCGCGTCATCCCCCATGCCCTTCCCTCATGACCTATTGTCCAACGTTCCCATCCCGTTAAAACCACCCTGTTAAAAAAGTCTTTAAACATAAGGACCTCTCCTCATATCTAAAGACTTGTCTTAGCTGGGCTACAAGGATTCGAACCTTGAAATGACGGAGTCAGAGTCCGTTGCCTTACCATTTGGCGATAGCCCAATCATGTATCTGTTGACCGTTCATTATTCTACCATGATCGGCAAAATATATCAATATATAAAATGAAATTTTTTTCACAATATCATTTGACCAATATCTGTCATTATGGATTCTCAAAAAGATATACACGGCAGTGATGTCCGTCATCCCATGAAATGCAAAAAAGCTGTCCGGCATAAGCACCTGTCTTATGCTGGCCAGCTTCTTCCTAGCTGGGCTACAAGGATTCGAACCTTGAACTGACGGAGTCAGAGTCCGTTGCCTTACCGTTTGGCGATAGCCCATCATTAACTTTTTAATCCCGCAGTTGTTGGAAATCACGCTGGTGATTAACAGCTGCGGGATTAATTATACCCATATTGTGGCAATTAGTCAAGCACTTTTTTATTATTGGGCCAAAATTATTTTATCTCCTGCAACTCTTATGAACATGCGTCTCCTGCCTCTGTATAGGACGGAATCCAGCCCCCAAGGGCCGCAGAAACCTTCTCGATAAAGAAATGGGATATGCTCCCCACAATCAGGGCCGCAATCACGGTTCCCTCCCGGATGCCCAGCACCTGTCCCTTTACCAGGACGGAAACCACCACCGCACTGGCCACAATACTCATATCAAACCCGGTCTTCACACGGCCGAACCTCCATCCGGTAAGCCCTGCAATCACACGTACCAGTCCTTCACCGGGAAGGATGAGGACATTGGGTATGACCTCAAGTGCAATCCCAAGCCCCAGGAAGACGCAGCCTAGCAGCAGCATCAGCACCTGTCCCACATAGCCGCCTGTCTGCCAATAACTCAGGATGCTGAGCCAGCCGTCAATACAGACGGAAAATAAAAGCGCCGCAGGAAGCTGAAGCAGCTGGATTTTCTGAAACGCTTTCCCCAGCAGGATTACCTGGATGATGAACATAACAGAATTGACCATCATGGTAAAAGTACCCAAGGTATGCGGGAAAATAAAGGTCAACACAAAAGCAAGGCTGGTAATCGGCGACGTTCCCAGCCCTGCTTTTGTAATCAGGCTTATTCCCAATGCACTGAATATGACTCCTGCAATAAACATTCCATAACGCTTGAACATATCTGAATTTTTCACGTGCTAACACCTCTAATTTTTTTAGTGTACCTAAAATATTTTATATATTTAATCATAGCACGTTCTATTATCCTCTACAATGGGCATACTGACCAACTTGAAGATGAAAATTCAGCAATATGCACAATCATTTTTAGATTACCTAAAATTTTTTTAGGTTCCTTTTTGCCGTCTATCGACCAGGATATGGGCGCCTAATGTCACGGCAGCACTGAACAGCAGCTGCACATAATAAGCAATTCCCCGAGAAAGTACCATGGCCGGAAGCAGCAGGTCCCCATAAAAAATAGGGTCAAATATGGTCAGGAACAGATGCTCGCTGATTCCCATGCCCCCAGGAAGGGGAAGCATGTCTGCTGATATGGATATGGTTGACTGCAAAAGGATAAGGGTTACTGCGTGGGTCCCTCTTAGCCCAAAGGCTTTATAGACAAAATATGTGACGGAAAACAGGGCAATCCTCTGGCAGAAAGTAAGGAGCGTCACCCGCACCAGTACTTCCTTGTGCTGTCGCAGGTACAATGCGGTTTCATTGTAGTGGTCCATGGTCAGGGTGAGACGCTCCGTCCTGGACGGCTTATCCTTCAGTATATGCAGCCTCACCAGGAATCCCAGCAGCTTCATGGCAATATTCTTTGCCAGGGACGTATGGAACGCCAGAATCAGCATGGCAAGGCAGAACACCACGTTCAGGGTAAGACCCAGATAAAACACAGGCATCACCTCATACAGGTAACGGTCCAGCAGCCCCCTCCCAAACACAGCTAGGAGACATCCTGCAATGACCAGCACGGACTTATATGTAATGGTCACAACCATCAGCACCACCGTTGCCACGGGCACCGGTATCATATTCTTCCTCATATAGTACACCTGGGCCGGCTGCCCTCCTCCTGCCGAGGGCGTGATACAGCTGAAGAAAAAGCCAATGGCCGAATACATGAAGCAGGTCCGCCGCTTTGCCTTTACATGCAGCGTTCCAAAGAGATAATGGAGGATGGCCGACTCCGCCCATATGAAGAATACCACACAGGACACGCCCAGGATCAGGAACACCGGTGACGCCTCGGTTATGGTATCCGCTATATCGCTTAAATCTTCTCCCTTAAACACACTGTAAATGGTCAGGAAGAATACAATCAGCAAAAATACAGCATTCAATATATTTTTCTTTTTACTAGACATTCAAACCCCTTTTCCCAGATATCTGGCGCTCTGGCAAAACATCGCTTACAGGATAGGATACCATAAACCAAATAATCCCGCAAGGCAATATGCCAGCGGCGCATCATAAAAAACCGGAAATCCATGAACTGGATTCCCGGTTTCCTCAATAACTGGGCTACAAGGATTCGAACCTTGAAATGACGGAGTCAGAGTCCGTTGCCTTACCATTTGGCGATAGCCCAATAACACAACGAAAGTTATTATATATCATAGTTTAATTTTCGTCAAGTACCTTTTTGAATATTTTTCCAAAGTATTTTCCCAAAGTCCATCTATTTTTCCAAAGACTTTTTGAATCTCTCCCCGGACAGCCATTCAGATGCCCGGATATTTCAGGATATTCTGAAGCTTTTTCATGGAGCGGTTGTACTTGGACAGGACTGTGGCCAGAGGCATTTCCAAGGTCTGTGCCACTTCCCTGTGCTTCATTCCAGCCGCCGTATGAAGGAGCACGATCTGCCGCTCCTCCTCACTAATCTTACCGAGGGCATCTAAGAGCACCTTCCTGTCCGCTGCCTGTTCCAGGGATTCACAATACGCCCCTTCCTCCTTTCCTTCCAGGTCTTCAAGGGCAACATTGCTTACCATTTTCTGCTCCCTGAACCTCATGTAGCAGAGATTCCTGGCAATGGTAAAAACCCATGCCAGAGGCTTTCCCAAAGGGACGTAGGAGCCGGCCTTGGTCCATACGCAAAGATACGTTTCCTGCATCAGGTCCTCTGCCTCATAGGGGCTTTTTGTCAGCGACAGGATAAAGCTGTACACCGGGCGGGCGGTTTCCTGATAAAACTGGCGGAAAGCTTCCCTGTCCCCCCCTGCCATTGCCTGTATCATCTCTTCCTGTGTCATCTGCCCTTCCCCCTTTGGGGATTAGCCTACTCTCTATTTCCCGACATGAAACTGTTCTCCACGGTAATGACGCACTCGCATCGCCCATCCCGCTTTTTGACCTCATCGCTAATCCTTGCTTTCAGTTTACCCTGGGCAGACTGTTTATATTCCCAGGGAACTACTAAATCAAAAATCAGGTTGATTCGGGCCTGTCCGTCCACCATCCTGAAATCATGGAATTCCAGGCGGCTGTCAATATTTTCCAGGACATCGGCCACCATATCTTTAAATTTAACAACCAGTTCATTGTGTGTCTCCACCGGATCCATATGGATTACGAGCAGAAGACGGAACCGCCGCAGAGCCTCCCGTTCAATGCGGTCAATAATCTCATGGCTGAACTCCACATCGCAGTCATTGGGAACCTCCGCATGGATGGATGCCATGCTTCTGGTTGGCCCATAATTATGTACAATCAGATCATGGGTTCCCACTATACCGTCAAAACTCTCCACAAAATTACTGATTTCCTCGTAAAACTCCGGGTCAATGCCCTCTCCTATCAGGGGCGCCAGGGTATCCTTGGCAATATTCACACCGGCAATCATGACTACCACGGATACGATGATTCCCACGATACCATCCACATTCAAACCGGCGATGCCATAAACTGCAATGGAAAAAATCGTGGCCGATGTGGCTGCCACATCCCCCATTGCATCTGCCGAGGTTGCCATCATGACCTTGGAATTGATTCTTTTCCCCAGCTTCTTATTAAACATGGACAGCCACAGCTTCACTCCCACGGAAAGCAGGAGGATGACAATGGAAATCCATCTAAAGGTCATATCCTCAGGGTGGATTATCTTTCCCACTGATGACTTAAACAGTGAAAAACCCACCTGGATGACCAGGAAGGCCACAATGAAAGCCGAAATATATTCAATCCTTCCATGTCCGAATGGATGGTCATCATCAGCCGGCTTTTCCGCCATCTTAACGCCGATAAAGCCAATAATGGAAGAGGCTGCATCGGACAGGTTATTAAATGCATCTGCCATGACAGAGATACTGTTCACCAGTATTCCAATGATCAGCTTGGCTGCAAACAGCAGAAGGTTACAGCAGATTCCCACCCCGCTTGCAAGGGTGCCGTACTCTGTCCTGACCTCGTCTTTCTCCACCTGTTCATGGTTCTTAACAAAATGTTTTACCAAAAAATCAGTCATATCAGTTCCCCATATTCTACCTTTTCAAGAAACAGCCCCTCTGGCGGGGCTGTAAACCCGGCGGCCTGCCGGTCCAGCGCCTCCAGAATGGACCTAATGTCCTCCGGCTTTCTCCTGCCCTGTCCCACTTCAATCAGGGTTCCGGTCAGGATACGCACCATCTGCTGTAAAAACCCGTTTCCCGTAAATGATATATGAAGCCTGGTATCTTCCAGACGTTCAAAGCGTATGGACTCCAGGGTCCGTACCGTGGATTTTTTCATCTTTTTATTGCCGCAGAAGCTCTTAAAATCCCTGGTGCCTGTCAGGTATGCTACGGCCCTTTCCATGGAAGCCACGTCCAGTTCCTGTCCCAGACCATAATAATAGCTGCGCCGGAACACATCCTTTTTAGGTCCCAGTTCAATCTGGTAGCGGTAGGTCTTCCTCACAGCATTTAAGCGGCTGTGGAACCGCTCCGGCGCTGTTTGGATCCTCCACACAGCTATGTCCTCGGGAAGATACCTGTTCAGGTACTCCATTACCTCTTCCGGCGCCCTCTTTCCCTTTAACTGGAAATCAGCCACCTGGCCACGGGCATGGACGCCTGCGTCCGTCCTTCCGCTGCCCCGTACCTCCACCGGTTCCCCATCCAGCTTCTCCAGGACGCGTTCCAGTTTTCCCTGGATGGTCTTTTCCGTATTGCCCTGTTTCTGCCATCCGTCATAACGCGTCCCGTCATAGGACAGCCAAATGATATAATTCATTTTAATTTTCCCCTATCTGTTTTTCTCATGAAAGCCAGTACCGTTGTCAACGCCAGACCGCACATCACTCCGCACAGATCCAGCCAAACATCATCCACCTGTCCGGACCGTCCATCCACAAACAGCTGGATGGTTTCATCCACAAAGGGCACAAGGAATGCCAGCTCTGCCGCCAGCCTGGGCTTCCTGATTCCTTTGGGCATCCATGTCCTGCAGTAAAAGGCAAGAAGGATGCCCAGACCTGTATACTCTATAAAATGCGCGCTTTTCCTCACAATATGTTCAGTAAGCCATCCGCTGTCAAAACCAATCATTTCCAAAAAGTCATGAAGCTTCATGAGCAGGAACCCGCTCTCCCTGGAGGAAATATGGGCAGGCGTAAGGGAATTGCCATATATAAAGCATATATATACAATCAGCAGGATAAGGGCCACCCGCTGTCCCGGACCTGCCGCTGTCCTGTGTTCCGGCAGGCCCGTTGTTTTACCGCTCCCATGCAGGCCCGTTGTCTTTCTGTCCTTCATCCTGTCATTACTCCTTTTCTTCCGGACGCACTCATGCACCCACCTGCGTCCTCCTTCCGGCCGCACTCATTGCACCACCTGCGTCCTCCTTCCGGCTGCACTCATGCACCACCTGTGTTCTCCTTCCGGCTGCTCCCATGCACCCATCTACATTTTCCTTCAGCCCTCACTCCCACGTTTATTTAAGGATACTGCTGGCATCCACGGCCCGGATGGCTTTATTCAGCATTTCCTCATCCTGTACAAGGGCCAGGCGCACATAACCTTCGCCGGACGGGCCAAAGGCGCTGCCGGGAGTTACCATGACCCCGGCCTTTTCCACCAGCGCCATCACAAACTCCTCTGAGGACTTAAACTTCTCCGGAATTCCTGCCCACACAAACATGGTTGCTGCGGGCCGCTCCATCTTCCATCCAATCCCCGTAAATCCGTCGCACATGATATTACGGCGCGTCTCATAGGCTTTCATCGTGGTATGTACACAGGACTGGTCGCCTGTTATGGCTGCAATGGCTGCTGCCTGGATGGGAAGGAACATGCCATAATCCATATTGGATTTCAACAGCTTGATTCTGGACACCACCTCTTCATTGCCCAGACAGAAGCCAATCCTGGCACCTGCCAGGCCGTATGTCTTGGACAGGGAATTAAACTCCACCCCAACCTCCCTGGCACCTGGGAAACGCAGGAAACTGCCGCAGGTCCTTCCGTCAAACACAAGGTCACTGTATGCATTGTCGTGAAGCACGATGATATCATGTTTTGACGCAAATGCAATCAATTCTTCATAAAATGAATCAGGCGCCATGGCAGTGGTCGGGTTGTTCGGATAAGAGACCACCATAAGCTTTGCCTTTTCTGCCACGTCCTCAGGTATCCCGTCCAGGCGGATTATATATCCATTTTCCTTTTTCTGGGGCATGTAGTACAGATTAGCGCCTGCTATCTGGGGACCATCCCCAAACACAGGGTAGCAGGGGTCAGGAACCAGCACGATATCCCCTTCGTCCACCATGGTCAGCGCAATGTGGGCAAGGCCCTCCTGTGAGCCCAGCAGGGAACAGATTTCCCTATCAGGGTCCAGGGCGACCCCATAGCGCTTCATATACCAGCCGGAAACAGCATCCAGCAGTTCATTCCTGTCGCTGATGGCATACACATAATTCTTAGGGTCGGCCGCAGCCTTACAGAGCGCCTCTGTAATGTGGGCCGCGGGCGGTATATTGGGTGCGCCGATACTAAGGTCAATGACCTCCTCCCCCCGCTTAAGCTTCTGTCTCTTAATCTCAGCCAGCTTTGAAAAGATACCCTCCCCAAAGCGGTCCATTCTCTTTGCAAATTCCATTTCCATCATCCTCCCTTTTATATCCGTATATTCCTAAAAACCCAGGGCACATGCAATCAACGGCAGGAACACCGCCGGAAGCAGGTTGCCGATTTTAATTTTACTTCCCAGGACAAGATTCAGCCCCAGCCCGAAAATCAGGATGGAACCAATACAGGACATCCTGACAATCATCAGGTCCGTGAGATATGGCTTCACCAGTCCGGCCAGCGCAGTCATACCGCCCTGGTATATCCCTACCGGAAAGATGGAGAAGACGGTTCCAATCCCCAGGGTGGCGGTAAATACAATGGACAGCACCCCATCCATCACTGCTTTTGTAAACAGTGTACTGTAATTATGACTGAGTCCGTCCTCCAGTGAGCCCACGATTGCCATGGCGCCCACGCAGAACAGCAGGGATGAGCTGACAAATGCCTCCGTAAAAGTCCCTGACTTCTGGCCCCCCGGAATCCGGGACTTACACCAGCCGCCTAACTGCTCCAGTTTATATTCAATATTAATCCACTCTCCCAGCGCCGCTCCCGCCACCATACACACAACAGTCACAAGGGTATCCCTTGTCTCAAAGCCGCTGCCGGACATGGTCATCAGGCCCTTTATTCCTCCTGTTATCCCCACAAACACCACGCACAGCCCCACCGCGCTGGAGATAGTATCCTGAAGGCGTTTTGGAAGTCCCCCCTTCAGCAGCATCCCAACCATACATCCGGCCAGGATTGCCCCGATATTTACAATTGTCCCTAATCCTGTCATCCCTCTATACCTGCCTGTTCTGTGACTTTTCCCTGCTTTGGCAGCCAGCCCTTTTGTTACTGTGCATATGGTAATGTGAATCTGGTAATGTTCCTCTGCATCTGGCTGGCGCCTCATTGGGTCAGGGCAGTCCATTTCGCCTATTATAGTACAATTTTCCAGATATGACAAGACAGGAAGCTGCCCAAAGGAAACTTCCTGCCTGCTGTCATGCTGATATCAAAATCATGCTCCGGCGCCCAGGACGGCCTTATTTAAAGTATTTACCCAACCTAACTATACGCTTTAAGCTTTCCATTGATAAGAAGAAATGTATGCACTCCTATATAATTTTAAGATTGGTACATCATCATTAATATAAAACATCAAGGGACGTTCCAATAATTTTTTTGGCAGGTTCCCGTCGGCTTCCAAGATAATACACCTTGTCAGACCATCCGGTGTAGTTTTATTATCAAGAGCTATAACCAGTGCATTTTCATCGACTATGACTTTTTCATCTGTATCAAAAAAGGAAATCTCCAATCTCTTCATATTGTCACCTCATGGATTCAGCTGACGGAAGCAGTCAATACCGTCTGTTTATGGTCATGTGTATACAACTGTCTACAGCATTTTGGAGCACATAAAAGGCTGAAATCCCTATAAAATCAAGGAAATTCCAGCCATTAAAATAAGCGCGAGACGGGATTCGAACCCGCGACCCTCGCCTTGGCAAGGCGATACTCCACCACTGAGCCACTCGCGCATTTAAAACTGATTCAATTGAGAATTACATTAACGTACCCTCAAAACCACATATTGAAAACCGAACTGACAAACTTCCTGCTT
>DS990262.1:0-23279 GCA_000155435.1 Clostridiales bacterium 1_7_47FAA
TTATCACAGTCGCTTGTGTTTGTCAACAACTTTTTTTAACTTTTTTTTGATTTTTGTTTTTGACTTGATTTTGTCTTTTCAAAAATCATCCGCTGCATTTTCTCCAGCGGGTATTAATCATATCACAGTTGTCATTTTTTGTCAACAACTTTTTTGATTAATTTTGTGCCCCCGGGGCAAAACAGTAAAAAAATAATCATTTGGAAAATGGAGCGGAGAAAGAGGGATTTGAACCCTCGCGCCGGTTTCCCAGCCTACACCCTTAGCAGGGGCGCCTCTTCGGCCTCTTGAGTATTTCTCCGAATTGATATTTTCCATATGATTGCTTCTTATGACATGTTTGTCCTCAGACGCATTGACCATTATACTAGATAGGATTTACATTGTCAAGGGCTTTTCAGCGACATTTTTATTTATTTCTTCCTGAATCCTGTCGTGTACAAGATGTGCTATTTCTGAGGTCTTCATTCCCATATATTGATCCGGCATAATGGGTTCCATATAGTGGACTTCCACATATTCCTGCTTCAGTGAGCTCATATCAAAGGGCCTGAAGGAATTAATCAGGGCAACCGGTACAATAGGGCAGCCGGCTTTTACCGCACTTTTGAATGTGCCGCTTTTGAAATCCAATATCTCATTTCCTTTTCGGCTTCGGTGCCCTTCTGCAAATATCACAAAGTTCCGGCCTTCCTTTACCAGCCTTGTCACTTCTCCTATAATACGCACCTGGTCCTTCATGTCCTTCCTGTCCATGGCCAGGCTTCCCGTGGCCCCCAGTACCTGTTTCACCAATATCCAGCCAGATGCTTCTTTCTTTATGACAACCGAAAGGGCCTTGGGACATGTTGAAAAAAGCGCCAGCACGTCAAACAGCCCCTGATGGTTCGGAAACAGCATGAATCCATCCTTCTCAGGAATATGTTCCACCCCGGTTACTTTTATGGTAACCCTCCCCCTTTTTATGATCCTTCTGGTCATCTCTGCAATATAGTCATACCGCTGCTGCATGGTATGATTATCCCCGGGTCTGGCCATACAGGCGATTTTAAGCAGCCATACCGGCGCATGGAACAGATTCATGAATACCATATATATAATCCGTTTCATATGCTCCCCTCTTCTTCCCCCTGATTTTAATGATGGTTTCCTGCATTATGGTCTGCAGTACTCTTTTACCGCTGTCTCATACAGGTTGTTTCCCTGGGAATCCACTACCACGATTACAGGGAAATCCTTAATCTTAAGTTTCCTTATTGCCTCCGGACCCAAATCCTCGTATGCAACGATTTCCGAAGATAGGATGCATTTTGATAAAATGGCTCCTGCTCCTCCCACAGCCGCAAAATACACGGACTGGTTGCGGGTTATGCCATCCATGACTGCCTGGGTCCTCTTTCCCTTTCCTATCATGGCACCCATGCCCAGGTCTAAAAGCCTGGGAGTGTACTTATCCATACGGCTGGCAGTGGTGGGACCTGCCGATCCAATGGGACGCCCTTCCCTTGCAGGTGACGGACCCATATAGTATATTATATTGTTTTTTATATCAAACGGCAGCATTTCCCCTTTATCCAGGGCTTCATCCATACGCTTGTGGGCTGCATCCCTGGCAGTATAGATGGTTCCGGTTAGATATACGTAATCTCCTGCCTTTAATGAAACCGCATCTTCCTTTGTCATCGGTACATTCATATGTCTGTCCATAACCATTACTCCCTCTCACGGTAATCCCTTATTCTGTTTATGAATCCTGTTTATAATATCCTGTTTGCATGGCGGTTTACATGACAGCATATATTGACGGCCACAGGAAGTCCTGCTATATGGGTTGCGAACGTCTCAATATTGACTGCAAGGGCTGTTATCCTTCCCCCCATCCCTCCCGGCCCAATGCCAAGCTGGTTGACTCTTGTAAGCATTTCCTGCTCCAGTTCCTTTACCCACGGTACCGTTGGCTTTTCCTCTATATTCCTTGTGAGGGCATGTTTTGCCATCTGGGCACATTTTTCAAAGGTTCCGCCGATGCCCACACCGATTACCATGGGAGGACAGGCATTTGGGCCGGCATCCCTGACAGCTGAGATGATGGCGTTCTTCACGCCTTCCAGTCCGTCGGCTGGTTTTAACATGAATACGCGGCTCATGTTCTCACTGCCAAATCCCTTGGGTGCTACCGTGATATGGAGGGTATCACCTTCCACGATTTCATAATGGATTACGGCAGGCGTGTTATCCTTTGTGTTAATCCGCTCAATGGGGTCGCCAACCACGGACTTGCGGAGGTATCCCTCTTCATATCCCTTTCTCACACCTTCATTGACAGCATGGGCCAGACTGCCTCCTGTTATATGCACGTCCTGTCCCACCTTAAGGAATACTACTGCCATCCCTGTATCCTGACAGATGGGTATCATATCCTCAGCAGCGATTTTCAGGTTTTCTTTCAGCTGTCCAAGGACCTGGCGTCCCAAAGGAGACTCCTCCTCCTTAACTGCCAGGTTGAATACCTGTTTCATATCCGGCGCAAGCACATGGTTTGCCTCAATGCACATTTCCTTAACTGCTTCTGTAATCAGCCCTGTGTGTATCTCCCTCATGGCCTATACTCCTCCTTTAATTGGTAATATGTATTCCAGGAATTCCTCCTCGGGCATCGGCTTCCCATAGTAATAACCCTGTATGCTGCTGACCCCGAATTCCTTAAGCATTTCCGCCTGTTCCTTTTCTTCCACCCCTTCAGCTACAATCTTAAGTCCCATGGAGCGGAAGGTCTTAACCATGCTCTTTACTAAAAGTTCTGCCTTTCTATCCCCCGGAATGCCTTTTAACAGGCTTTTATCCAGCTTAATATACTCAAAAGGCAGCGAGAGTACACATGAAATATTAGAATAACCTGTCCCGAAATCATCCAGATAAAAACAGATTCCGCTTTTAGTCAGTTCTTCCATCATCATTTTCATATAGTCCATGTCCTGGAGAAGTACCCTTTCCGTAATCTCAATCTTCAGCCGCTCCGGCGTCAGGTGGTACTTATCCAGGCACTGCTTCATCCGTTCCAGAAGTGTCCTGTCTTCAAACTGCTGCATGGAAAGATTGATGGATATGGATTTGATCTGGCCAGGCGTCCGTTGCAATAATAAGCACACCTCCTCCAGCACAATCCAGAACAGATTGTCAATCATTCCCTTTTCTTCTGCTATGGGAATAAATTCCCCGGGTGAAACAGGATTTCCGTCATAATCCTTCAGGCGCAACAGGGCCTCGGCTGACGAAAAACAGTTATCCTCCAGACTGTATACAGGCTGGTACCATACCTTAAAACGCTTGTGCTCAATGGAATACTGCATGATTTCAATCAGTTGTTTCCGCCTCATCAGATGATGGAGCATGGACGAATCAAATCTTTTAAGGCCTTCCGGTGACTCCCCGGCTGACTCTATACCATATTCCAGGAATTCAATGACCTGGGCCGGGTTCCACTCCTGTCCCGTGTATACAAAATCAGTAAAAAGCGCATTGATGTTGCATGAAACCTTTCCCTGATTCCACGGATGATTGAACCGCTCCCTGATTTTCCCTATATTATCATATGCATTTTCCTCTGAATCATAGGGAAGGAGGATGGCAAATTCAACATTGGCAAACCGGAATGCCCTTGACTGGGGAAGGATATGGTCCAGTCTGTCCGCAATGACATAGAGGAATTCATCCCCCTGCTTATAGCTGAACTTCTGGTTGATGGAGGAAAAATTCTTCAGGGCCACAAGTATTACCTGGAACTGCTGGTGCCCTGCTATGCGCAGCGCGATTTCCTGGAAAAAGCTGTTCCTGTTGCCGATTCCGGTAAGGCTGTCCCTTTCATTCCAGCTGCTTTGGAAGCTTATATATATGATCATGTCGGTTATGGCTGCGAACATGCCGTTTATCAGAAGATACGGATATTCATGCTGAAAGTAAATCAGGGCCGCGGCAAGGATCGGCATGGTGCGTATCAGCCTTACCACGGATTTCCCCACACTGGGACGGTTGCGCAGATAACACGTGGACAGCATCAGTACTTCTATGCCCATCACCACATAGCCCGCGCTGTTAAGAGGACCTCTCTGGTATGACATGTGCCCGTCAAAGTAAAAGAGGACACCGCTTTTTAAATTCCACAGCACAAGGAGAAGGTACAGCACATTAAGGGCTGCTGCCATCATGAGGAAACGCCTGATACATATCCGGCTGTATACATGTTCCAGTATCAGGGTTGCCAGATACACGGACACCACCGTGCATAGGAATACGGCCAGCATGAAGTAGGCGCTGTTGAGGGCCATATTAATCCACAGGGGTATCCTGGACGCAATCGAAATGGTATGTACACATAAAATATTAAGGAGGATGGTCAGTACGGACATCCATAGACAGAGCCTGTACATCTTTCTCCTGTAATTAGCTGCCAATTTCCTTTCATAGTAGTGCAGCATTAAAAATATGATGATAATTAATGCCAGCAACTCAGCTGCCAATGACCATCTGATCATCTATTTCTCCTTTGTAAGTGAAATTATACATGAAAAGGCTGTCTTTCAGGACAGCCTTTTCAGTATATTCAACCTTATTTGCCTACACATCAGCTGTGCTGCTCTTTATTCTTTCTCTTCCGCTTCCACGTCTTCTGCATCGGCATTCCCTGCTTCCACATCTTCTGCCTCAGCAGTTTCCTCATCATAGAACTCTTCATCAAAAACATTGCTTTCCTTCGTAACACTTTCGCGCACCTTGGCAATGCTTGCAACCTTTATGTCGGATTCCTGGTCAATGTTCATCAGCTTGACTCCGGATGTATTGCGCCCGATGATGGATATATCGTCCACGCTCATACGGATAACGATGCCTTCTGTTGTGATCAGCATGATCTCGCGGCCGTCATTTACCAGCTTTGCCCCTACGATATTGCCAGTCTTTTCCGTGCACTTGTAACAGATGACACCCTTTCCGCCTCTGTTCTGGGCGCTGAACTCTGATATGACAGTACGTTTGCCCATACCATTTTCAGAAACAATGAGAAGGCTTTCTCCCTGGCTTTCCATCTGCATGCCAATGACTTCGTCATCTTCTTCAAACCGCATACCGATGACACCCATGGATACACGTCCGGTCACCCTTACATCTGTCTCATTGAACCGGATACACATTCCCTTGCGCGTTACAAGGAAAATATCCTGATTATTATCCGTTGCCTTTACCTCTATGAGTTCATCATCCTCACGCAGCACAATGGCCTGAAGCCCGTTCTTGCGCACATGTTCATATTCCACCATAGGCGTCTTCTTGACCATACCGTTCCTGGTTGCCATGAACAGATATTTGTCCTCGTTATATTCGCGCATTGGGATGATGGCTGTAATCTTCTCATCCGGCTGCAGCTGAAGGAGGTTGATGATGGCCGTTCCCCTTGCAGTACGCCCTGCCTCAGGAATCTCATATGCCTTAAGCCGGTATACGCGTCCCTTATTGGTAAAGAACATCATGAAGTGATGGTTGGTGGTCATGAGCAGATCCTCGATATAATCCTCCTCAATGGTCTGCATTCCCTTGATGCCCTTGCCGCCACGGTTCTGGCTTCTGAAATTGTCCACATCCATCCTCTTGATGTATCCAAGATGGGTCATGGCAATCACCGTATCCTCATCCGGAATCAGGTCTTCCATGGATACGTCATCATCATACCCAATGGCAGTACGCCTGTCATCCCCGTATTTGTCCGCGATGATCTGGATTTCCTCCTTGATTACGGTCAGGAGCTTTTTCACATCTGCCAGGATTGCCTGCAATTCCTCAATCTTGGCCAGAAGTTCCTTGTATTCATTCTCAAGCTTCTCGCGCTCCAAACCGGTCAGCGCGCGCAGTCTCATGTCCACAATGGCCTGGGACTGTGCATCGGATAAACCGAAGCGCTCCATCAACTGGTTCTTGGCATCCGCCACATTGGATGAACCGCGGATGATACGGATGACCTCGTCAATATGATCCAGGGCAATGAGCAGGCCTTTTAAGATGTGGGCGCGCTCCTCAGCCTTATTCAGGTCATACTGTGTCCTTCTTCTTACGACTTCTTCCTGATGCTTCAGATATTCATCCAACATCTGGTGAAGGTTTAAGACTTTTGGCTGGTTATCAATCAGGGCCAGCATGATGACGCCGAAGGTGTCCTGGAGCTGTGTGTGCTTTAACAGCTGGTTCAGGATGACATTGGCGTTCACATCCCTGCGCAGCTCTATGTTGATGCGCATGCCCTCACGGTTGGACTCATCCCCGATGTATGTGATTCCGTCAATCTTCTTTTCCTTAACCAAGTCCGCGATTTTCTCAATCAGACGGGCCTTATTGACCATGTACGGAAGTTCGGTCACTATGATTCTTGATTTTCCGTTGGCCATGGTCTCTATGTTGGTGACCGCGCGCACCTTTATCTTGGCGCGTCCGGTGCGGTATGCCTCTTCTATGCTTCTTCTTCCCAGTATGGTCGCCCCGGTGGGGAAATCAGGACCTTTGACAATCTCCATGATTTCTTCCAGGGAGGTCTCCCTGTCCTCTTCCACCTGGTTGTCAATCATCTTTACCACGGCGCTGATGATTTCCCGCAGGTTGTGGGGAGGTATGTTGGTGGCCATGCCGACGGCGATACCGGATGTGCCGTTGACCAGAAGGTTGGGATACCTGGAGGGGAGCACCACCGGCTCCTTCTCTGTTTCATCAAAGTTGGGTACGAAGTCAACCGTATCCTTGCCGATATCAGCCAGCATTTCCATGGAAATCTTACTTAAACGGGCTTCCGTATAACGCATGGCCGCAGCGCCGTCACCGTCCACGGAACCGAAGTTGCCATGACCGTCTACCAGCGGATATCTGGTGGACCACTCCTGGGCCATGTTAACCAGGGCGCCGTAAATGGAGCTGTCTCCGTGGGGATGGTATTTACCCATGGTATCACCTACGATACGGGCGCACTTACGATGTGGTTTATCAGGACCATTGTTCAGCTCTATCATGGAGTAAAGCACACGTCTTTGGACCGGCTTTAAACCATCCCTTACATCGGGAAGCGCCCTGGCGCTGATTACACTCATGGCATAGTCAATATAGGACTGTTCCATGGTCTTTTTCAGGTCTACATCATGAACCTTGTCAAATACATTTGGTTCCATATTCAATCTCCTTTATGTTTGAAATCCTCTTAGTTCAGCCATAAGCGCAATCAGATATCAAGGTTCTGTACACGCTTTGCATTGGCCTCAATGAATTCCCTTCTTGGTTCTACCTGGTCGCCCATCAGTGTGGTAAAGGTCAGGTCAATCTCGGAGGTGGTCTCCTCGTCCAGGGTTACGCGCAGCAGCACCCTGCGCTCAGGATCCATGGTTGTCTCCCACAGCTGTTCCGCATCCATCTCACCCAGTCCTTTATAACGCTGGATTTTATTGTTGGTGTCACGGCCAATGTCCGTGAGGATGGAATTAAGCTCGTCGTCGCTGTATGCATACCATACCTTTTTGCTCTTTTCCACCTTGTATAAAGGCGGCTGGGCCAGATATACGTAGCCCTGTTTGATCAGCTCCGGCATGAACCTGTAAAGGAAGGTCAGAAGCAGGGTGCTGATATGGGCGCCGTCCACATCGGCATCCGTCATGATGATGATCTTGTGGTAACGCAGCTTGGATATGTCAAAGTCTTCGTGGATTCCTGTTCCAAATGCCGTAATCATGGCCTTGATTTCCGCATTGCCGTAAATCCGGTCCATCCTGGCTTTTTCCACGTTCAGTATCTTGCCTCTGAGAGGCAGGATGGCCTGGGTTGCACGGGAACGGGCTGTCTTGGCCGAACCGCCTGCGGAATCTCCCTCAACAATATAGATTTCACAGTTTTCAGGATTCTTATCTGAACAGTCAGCCAGCTTGCCGGGAAGCGCCATTCCGTCCAGTGCGGACTTACGGCGTGTCAGGTCCCTGGCCTTCCTGGCCGCGGCCCTGGCCCTCTGTGCCATGATGGACTTCTCACACATGGCCTTGGCGATTGCAGGGTTCTGCTCAAGGAAATAGGTCAGTTGTTCGCTGACAATATTATCCACTGCGCTGCGGGCCTCACTGTTGCCCAGCTTCTGCTTGGTCTGGCCCTCGAACTGTGGTTCTTCCACCTTGATGCTGATGATGGCGGTCAGGCCCTCCCGGATATCCTCGCCGGATAGGCTGTCCTCGTTATCCTTAAGCAGCTTATTCTTCCTGGCATAGTCATTAAACGTCTTGGTGAGCGCGTTCTTAAAGCCAGTCAGGTGGGTTCCGCCTTCCGGGGTATTGATATTGTTGACAAATGTATATATATTCTCGGTATAGGAATCATTGTGCTGCATGGATACTTCCACGTACACGCCTTCCTTGGATCCTTCACAGTAAATGACCTGGTCGTATAAAGGCGTCTTGCCCTTGTTCAGATAGGTGACAAATTCCTTGATACCGCCCTCATAGTGGAAGGTCTTTTCCTTCTTCTCATCCCTGTCATCCTTCAGGGTGATCCTAAGGTTCTTTGTAAGGAACGCAGTCTCGCGAAGCCTTATCTTCAAGGTATCATAATCGTAGATTGTTTCTTCAAATATCTCTTTGTCGGGCAGGAAGGTAACCTTGGTCCCATGCTGGTCAGGACTGCATTTGCCTACGATTTTCAAAGGATACGTTACTTTTCCGCGTTCATAGCGCTGCTGGTAAATGTCGCCATCCTTATATACCTGTACCTCCAGCCACTCGGAAAGTGCGTTAACAACCGATGCGCCAACGCCGTGAAGGCCGCCGGATACCTTGTATCCCCCGTTGCCGAATTTGCCGCCCGCATGGAGGATGGTGAATACGACTTCAACGGCCGGAAGGCCTGCCTTCTTCTGGATGCCAACCGGAATGCCGCGGCCATCGTCCACAACGGTTATGGAATTGTCCTCATTGATCGTAACCTCAATGGAATCACAATATCCTGCCAATGCCTCATCAACCGCATTATCTACAATCTCATAAACCAGATGGTGGAGACCTCTGGCCGATGTGCTGCCAATATACATGCCAGGCCTTTTCCTGACTGCCTCAAGTCCTTCCAAAATCTGAATCTGATCTGCTCCGTATTGCTCTCCCATGTTATATATCTTCCTTTCTTTTCGGGTAACCAGCGCCTGGCGGTACTAGTTCTCATTTTCAACGGTTCCGTCGATAACTTTGAATATCTTGTCTATATGGAACCTATTATTGACAAAATCATCCAGCCCGGTACAGGTAATCATGGTCTGGATGTCCTGTATGGCTGATAAAAGATGGTTCTGCCTGCTGCTGTCCAGCTCTGATAAGACATCATCCAGCAGAAGGATGGGATTATCCCTGCTGACTGCCTTGACCAGTTCCAGTTCTGACAGCTTCAGGGACAGGGCGGCGGTTCGCTGCTGGCCCTGTGAGCCAAACCTGCGGATATCAATGCCGTTCACAATAAAGCTGATATCATCCCGGTGGGGACCTGACAGCGTGGTCTTCTGTTTCATATCCTGAGGCCGGTTCTTCTTCAGTGTCTGTTCAAACTGGTCCTCAAGGGTATATGGTTCATAGGAAATCCTTATTGCCTCCTTGTTGCCTGAAAGGCTCAGATGAATGTCCTGTATGATTTCATTTAACCGGTCAATGAACTCCCTGCGGAACCGGATTACTTCTTTTCCATAATTTACCAGCTGCATATCCCATACATCCAGGGTTTCCTCATATTCAGGCTTGAAAAACAGCTCCTTTAGCAGTTTGTTACGCTGAAGCAGCACTTTGTTGTACTGTACGAGTGAATGGACATACAGCTTATTTAACTGGCACAGTTCCATATCTATGAATCTTCTTCTCTCGGAAGGCCCATTCTTGATGATGTTCAGGTCCTCGGGGGAAAAGAAAACCACGTTGGCGATTCCAAACAGCTCGCTGGCCTTTCTTATGGGCACACCGTTTATGGCAATTCCCTTGGGTTTGTTTTTTTTCAGGTGCATGTCAATGCGGTAAGGCACATTGTTCTTCCTGATCTGTAATTTAATATGGGATTCATCCTGGTCAAAACGGATGATATCCCTGTCCTTAGCGCTTTTATGTGATTTAGATGTGCAGCAGACGTAGACGGCTTCCAGAATATTCGTCTTTCCCTGGGCATTATCACCGTAGAGTATATTGGTTCCCTGATTAAATTCCATATGTAATTCTTGGTAGTTCCGGTAATTTTTCAGTTCTATGGATTCTATAATCATGGATATTCTCTTTCTGCGGCCCCTTTATTTGGTGATTTTGATGGTCTGTCCGTCATAGGATACCACATCTCCATCCACCAGTTTCTTTCCGCGCTGGAACGCAGTTTCCCCGTTCACAGTCACCAGGCCGTCCTCTATGGCATATTTAGCGTCTACACCGGACTGGACCAGGCCGGCGGCTTTTAACGCCTGGCCCAGTTTGATGTAATCTTCCCTTAATTTGATTATTTCCATTGTTTTCCTTTCTTAGTACAGTAATTTACGAAAGATGTACTAAACAGTGGCTGCATTGAAATTAACCGGAAGGATCAGGTATATATAATTCTCCTCATCGTCCTTGATGAAGCATGGGGACTTGGGATTCATCATATAGATATTGATTTCCTCATCGTCTATCACCCTCAGCGCGTCAATCAGGAACTTGGGATTAAAGCCAATCATGATATCCTTACCTGTCTTGTGGATCATCAGGTCCGCGTTCATGGAGCCAAAACTGGAATTCAGCTTCATTTCCATGGAATTATCGCCAATATTGATGATCAGGGGCTTTTTGTCATTTTCCCTGATAAGGATGGTTGCACGTTCAATACAGTTTAAGAACTCCTTTTTATTCACGGATACCTTTGTCTCGTAATCACTGGAAAGCATCTGGTTGATCCTGAAGTATTCGCCTTCAATCAGCCGTGAGACAACAACCGTATTGTCAAATTCGAACAGGATATGGTTGGCGCTGAAGTATATAAGGACTTCCTTCTCATTGTCACCTCCCAGGATCTTGCTGATCTCACTGAGTGTCTTACCTGGAACGATTACCTTGGTGTCATCATAATGGTCTTTCAGACGTACCTTGCGGATGGAGATACGGTGTCCGTCAAGGGACACTACCTTTAACTGGTTCTCATTTACCTCGAACAGTTCACCGGCCATCATCTTGTTGCTGTCATTAGGTGAGATGGAAAATATGGTCTGCTGGATTACTTCCTTCAGGGTGAACTGGGAAAGACAGATATATTTATCCTTCTCAATATAGGGAAGGTATGCAAATTCCTCCCCGTCACGTCCCTGGATATTGAATACAGAATTCTCACAGCTGATGGTGGTGTTGAATTTATCATCAGATTCAATGGTAACAGAGGCATTTTCACTGGAAAGACGGCGGGTGATTTCGGAGAATAACTTGGCATCCAGGGCTATCTTTCCATGTTCCAGTATCTCCCCTTCTACTTTTGTCTCAATTCCCAGTTCCATGTCATTGCCGGTCAGTTTAATCTCACCTGTACTGGCGTCAATCAGGATACATTCAAGGATGGACATGGTGGTCTTGGAGGGGACTGCTTTCATTACAATATTAATGCCGTTTACAATGGCGTCTTTTTGAAATATCAGCTTCATAATGTTGATAACTTCCTTTCAGTTTATTTAGGTCGGAAAAACCCATCTGTAGTTGAAGATATAAATACTTTTCGTAGAAACCGTAGTAGGGGCTGTGGGTTTGTGTAAAACCCTTAAAAGTCCTTGAGAATAAAGGCTAGGTCCATGTGGAATGATTTGTGGAAATCATCCACCGATTCATGGTAAAACTTAATGTTTATCCACAGGTACTTAAAAACCGTTCACAAGTCCTTCAGGATGGATCGGTTATCAACAGCCTGTCCACAAGGATCCCACTGCCTATTGTGGATTGATCTTCTTCTTCAGTATCTCAATGGTATTCTTAAGCGTATCGTCCTTCTTAATATCTCCTGCAATCTTCTCGGAACCATGTATGATGGTGGTATGGTCCCTTCCTCCCAGGTAGCGTCCAATGGTCTGGAGAGGGGTATCCGTCATATTCCTGCAAAGGTACATGACAATCTGCCTCGGATATACAATCTCCTTGTTCCTCTTCTGGGAAGAGATATCAAGGGGGGTCAGGCCATAATGGTCTGATACGATCTGGATGATCAGGTCCGGGGTGACCTCCCGCTGGGCATTGGGCGATATGATGTCCTTAAGGGCTTCCTCCGCCAGTTCCAGGGTTATGTCACACTTGTTAAGGCGGGAGAGGGCAACGATTTTGGTCAGCGCGCCTTCCAGTTCACGGATATTGGATTTGATGTTGGTGGCAATGTACTTGATTACCTCGTTATCAATATTATATCCTTCCATCTCTTCTTTTTTGCGCAGGATTGCCATTCTTGTCTCATAATCAGGAGACTGGATGTCCACGGTAAGTCCCCACTCAAAACGGGAGCGCAGGCGTTCCTCCAGTGTTTCAATTTCTTTTGGAGGTTTATCGGAGGAGATTATAATCTGCTTCTTGGATTCATATAATGTGTTGAAGGTGTGGAAAAATTCTTCCTGGGTGCTTTCCTTGCCGATGATGAACTGGATATCATCAATGAGGAGTACGTCGTTGTTGCGGTACTTTTCACGGAATTCCGTTGTTGTTATGTTGTTTTTGTTACGGATGGCGTCAATCAGCTCGTTGGTAAAGGTTTCTGATGTGACGTAAAGTATCTTGGAGCTTGGATTGTTCTTTAATATGAAGTGAGCAATCGCATGCATCAGGTGGGTTTTGCCAAGTCCCACGCCTCCGTAGATGAAAAGAGGGTTGTAAATCTCACCTGGCGATTCCGCCACGGCCAGGGCGGCTGCATGGGCCAGGTTATTGTTGGAGCCTACCACAAAGGTATCAAAGGTGTACTTTGAGTTTAAGTTGGCGCTCTGAATAACGTCCGGGCTTATGGTTACAGTGTTCTTCTGAATCAGCTGCGGCCCCGACGGTTCCTCTTTTTCTATGATTTGTTCCTTGACTTTGAAATCCACCTCGCATTCCTTTTCAAGGAATTCCGAGATGGTCACCTTTAATAAAAATCCGTATTTTTTATTTACATATTGTAAAAAGGTCTGTTCGGGAACAATGATTATTACTGTGTTATCCTTAAAAGAATATGGCTTAAGCGGTTCCAGCCAGGTACTGTAGGAGATATTGGATATTTCATGTTCTTCTTTTAGGGTAAGCAGGATCTGCTCCCAATTTTCTTTGATTTTATCGATCATTTCTTGTCTCCTGAAACTGTATTGCAGAATTGCCCAATCTAAATACATTGTATACTAAAGTAAATTTTTTTTCAATGACAAGTGTGAATAAATGTGGATAACTTTGTTTACAGGCTGTGGAAGCAGTGTGTAAGCAGTGTGGACAGACGGTTTTTCCACAAAACCGCCGGAAAAGCCATCTTGAGTTGTGCACAACCCGAGAATAATTGGAAATTATGGAATTCTCGGATCGCATTGGGGAAAAAATTGACAATTACACATACTTATCCACAACTTATCAACACTTTGTGGATAAGTTTATGTAAATCCACAAAGGAGAGTAATCCATACTCAATTGAATATGTTATAATAACGTTAGAAATGCATGAGTTTGATTGCTCAATATCAGATAATTGTTTATAATAGGTTAAGATACATAACAAATTTTTAATATTTTAATGCAACTAATAAAAGTTATCAACAAAAAGGGGGATTTATATGGAATTTGTAATTGGTATTCTGCTGATCCTGACGTTTTTCGCACTGGCCTATTATTGTGTCAAGGGCTATAACCTGATGATCGGCTTTTTGGTCATCTCTGTTTTATGGACCATCCTTTCCCTTTTTGGGGCGGGGATTTCCTCCCCGCAGTTCATTGCGGATAATCCTGTGCTTCAGTTTGGCGGGGATGGAGGCAAGGGACTGGTGGCCATCCTGAATAAGATTTATCAGGCTGCCCCGGAAGGATGGGGAACCACCCTGGTGAATGTCTGCTGGGGCGCATGGTTCGGAAGGGTCCTTATGGAAACAGGCATTGCCTCCACGCTGATCCGCAAGACAGTGGAGCTTGGCGGTGACCGCCCGATCATTACCATTGTCCTTCTTAATGTTGTGACTGCTTTTATTTTTACGGCCATGATGGGAGCGGGCCCTGTCATTGCCATCGGCGTCATCGTGCTGCCGATCCTGATGAGCCTTGGTATCCCTAAAGCAATCGCCATGTTCACGTTCATGGGATCTGTTTCCGCGGGCATGTATCTGAATCCCGTGCTTCAGTTCTCCCAGATCCGCGCATTCATCCTGCCGGCAGACCAGATGCCGGAGTTCTCATTTTCATGGTATGCAGGCCATTGGGGATATTATGCGCTTGCTATTTCAGTGGTTACGGTTTCGCTCCTGACAGCGGTATACCTGAAATTTGGGAAGAAAAGACATGCCTGGGCGTCCCGTACGCCCGGATCCCAGCCCGTAAAGGATGCCCCCATGATAGCGCTTTTACTTCCGGTTGTCCCGGTGGTGCTTAAAATCGCCCTTGACTTTTCGGTCATTGGCGGGTTCATCATTGCGGGATTCGCGGCCCTGTTCCTGTGCGGCAGGATGAAGGGGTCCTTTAAGGAGAACTGCCAGCTGGTTAATAAGCTTTATTATGACGGTGTGGTGGACACGGCTCCCCTGATTGGTTTCCTGCTCACACTTCCCATGTTCAACACGTGTGCTACATATGCTTCCCCGTTTTTCAAGGAAGTAATCGGCGGCATCATGCCGACCAGCGAGTATGTTGTGTGTATCCTGTTCGCGGCGCTGGCAATCCTGGGCTTTTTCAGGGGACCGTTCACACTGTTTGGCTGCGGCGCGGCTACCCTGGGGGTTTTATCCAATGTGGGACATTTCTCTGTTCCCTTCCTGTACTGTGTTTTCACCATACCGGCAACAACGGTTAACGTGGGTTCCTGTATCACACAGTCCTGGATTGCATGGGGCCTTGCCTATACAAAGGTGGAATCAAGGGAGTATTTAAAACTTTCCATCCCATTTGCATACCTGACGTCCATCTGCCTGTATATCCTTACGGCCCTTACCATTACAGGACTGGGCGCCCAGTGGTTCTTAAATTAATACAATTATTTTCGTTGACTCCTCCTGCCTGTGCGGATTATAATGAGACAGTAGCATTGCATTGTATCTTTTAATAAGAACAGTAGCAGGAGGATGAAAAATTGAATAACAAGAAGAGAGACACCCGTTGGCTTGCAAGTGTTGCACTTATGATGGCGGTGGTCATCCTGTTGGCGAATACGCCGTTTGGGATGATACAGCTTCCGGTCATCAAGGCGACAACTGTGCATATTCCCGTCATATTGGGGGCAATTTTACTGGGGCCCCTGGCAGGGGCGGTTCTGGGAGCCACCTTTGGTATCTGTTCCATGATAAGCAATACCATGGTGCCCACACTGCTGTCCTTTGCATTTTCGCCGTTCATGAGCATGACCGGGATTCCCGGTATGTTTAAGGCTTTATGGGTTTCCGTCGGCTGCAGGATACTGATCGGCGTGGCTGCAGGATGGCTCTGGATCCTGTTTAAGAAGGTGAAGCTTAATGTCCTGGCAGCGCTTCCCATCGTTGGTTTTATCGGATCCATGGTGAATACGGTCTTTGTCATGGGGAGTATTTACCTGTTGTTTGCATCCCAGTACGCAGAGGCTAAGAACGTTGCAATTGATGCGGTTTGGGGACTGATCATGGTGACAGTTACCGCTTCCGGCATACCTGAGGCAATCGTCGCGGCGGTTTTAGTGGCAGTTATTGGAAAAGTAATGCTCCGTTTCACAAGCCACAGCTGATTACGGCACTAAATATAGTAATATAAAATGGCAATGCATACATTTTATTGGGACGGCTTTCAAGCTGTCCTTTTTTGTGGTTTTTTTGCGAAAATCCGCTTGACGAAGGCCGATTTCTTCTATATAATTGAGAAGATGTTTAATTATACTAGTCTAAATGTGTGTTTTCACATTACCAGATAATTTTGATAGGAGGTGCCCGATTATGAAGATGACATTTCAGCCGAAGAAGAAGCATAGAGCGAGAGTTCATGGCTTCAGAGCCAGAATGAAAACTGTAGGCGGTAGAAAAGTTATTGCTGCCAGAAGAGCAAAAGGTAGAGCTAGATTATCTGCTTAATTGTTTGAAGCAAAAGAACTGCGGGCCACAGGAACATGTGGCCTTTTCTTAATTATTCAGACAATGATTGTCAGTATGAAGATTGAAATGGAGAATCGTATGAAACGATTTCCTTCCGTAAGGAAAAACAGGGAGTTCCAGGATATATATAAGCATGGGACTTCGTATGCAAACAGACTGCTTGTGATGTATGTGATGGAAAGCGGGGAAGATGGGAACCGGATTGGCATTTCTGTCAGCAGGAAAGTGGGCAACAGCATTGTCCGCCATCATATCACAAGACTTTTGAGAGAAATATTCCGTTTAAATAATAGTAGGATCAGGACTGGATTAAACATCATTGTTGTGGCCAGGGTGGCTGCAAAAAAATCAGACTACAAAGATTTGGAAGGTGCGTATCTGCACCTATGCGGACTGCATCACATTTTAAAAGAATCGAAGTGAAGTGATTATGACAAGGTTTTTGATTTTGTTGGTAAGAGGATACCAGAGGTTCCTGTCTCCTCTTAAATTAAGAACTCACTGTATTTACACACCTACGTGTTCTCAATACGCCATTGAAGCACTTAAAAAGTATGGTGCGTTAAAGGGTACATGGTTGGCCTGCAAAAGGATACTCAGGTGTCACCCCTTTGCAGAAGGCGGTTATGATCCAGTTCCGTAGAGATTAGGAGGTATAATGTATTGAATGGTTTAGCTGGCGCAGTACTATTGACAAAAACAGGCGGTATTCTGGGGCCGATTGCTGATATCCTTGGTTGGATCATGGATTGGCTGTTTAAGTTTACAAGTTTCTTCGGTATTGAGAATATCGGTCTGTGTATTATCCTGTTTACCCTGGTAACAAAGGTTCTCATGATACCTCTTACCATTAAGCAGCAGCAGTCCTCCAAGCTGATGGCAGTGATGCAGCCGGAGATTTCTGCTATCCAGAAAAAGTATAAGGGCAAGGAAAATGACCAGAAGTATGCAATGATGATGCAGACAGAGATTAAGGCTGTTTATGAGAAGTATGGGACTTCCATGACAGGCGGCTGCCTCCCGTTGTTGATACAGATGCCTATCATCTTTGCTTTGTACCGTGTCATCTATAATATTCCTGCTTATGTACAGTCGGTAAGGGGATATTATGAGACAATCATAAGCAAGCTTCCAAGCGGCTACCAGACAGCACAGGCTTTTACAGACCTGGCGGCGGCGCAGAAGATGCCTATTGATAAGTTTGATTATACCAATGTTAATACTGTAATTGATTTATTATATAAGTTCACCGGACAGCAGTGGGATACCCTGGTGACTTCCTTTGCTTCCGTGGGACAGGCCGTGACGGATACAGGTGTCAGGGTGGTGGATGCCATTGAGAACATGCAGACCTTTTTCGGCCTGAACATTGCATATACACCATTCCAGGTCATCATGAACTATTTTAACAAGGTGGAAGGGACAACCCTGCTGACTGCAATTGCAGCTCTTTGTATCCCTCTGTTCGCTGGTCTGAGCCAGTGGTACAGCACCAAGCTGATGACTGCAAACCAGCCCCAGACCAACAGCGATGAGAATCCGGCAGCCGGGATGATGAAGAGCATGAACGTGACCATGCCCCTCATGTCTGTCTTCTTCTGTTTCTCATTTGCATCCGGTATCGGACTTTACTGGGTTGCGCAGAGTGTGTTTACAATCATCCAGCAGGTTGGTATTAACTCTTATCTGAATAAGGTTAATATTGACGACCTGGTTCAGAAGAATATTGACAAGACCAATAAGAAACGTGCTAAAAAGGGACTTCCTCCAACGAAGGTTGGCAATGTGGACGAGATGCTTAAGAAGATTGAGGAAAAGGAAGTAAAGGCTGAGACTGCACAGATGGCCAAGATTGCAAAGACCAAGGCAATCGTGGAGGAGTCTAACAAGTATTATAATGACAATGCCAAACCGGGCAGCCTGGCATCCAAAGCAAACATGGTTGCTAAGTACAATGAAAAGCACGATAAGGGAAGTAAAAAATAGGAGGGGTTTTGTATGGATATGATTACAGTTACTGCCAAGACAGTGGACGAAGCAGTTACAAAAGCGTTAATCGAACTTCAGACAACCAGCGATAAGCTGGAATATGAAGTGGTTGACAAGGGAAGCACCGGATTCCTGGGAATCGGTTCAAAACCTGCTATTATTCGTGCAAAGAAAAAGGAATCCATTGAGGATAAGGCCATGGATTTCTTATCCCAGATTTTTGGGGCCATGAATATGGAGGTATCCATCATAGCTGCATACAATGAGGAAGAGCAGGAGCTTTCCCTGAACCTGGAAGGCGATGACATGGGTATCCTGATTGGGAAGAGGGGGCAGACCCTGGATTCCCTCCAGTACCTTGTTAGCCTGATCGTGAATAAGGGTACCGAAGGGTATCTGAGGGTTAAGCTGGATACTGAGAATTACCGTGAGAGAAGGAAGGAAACCCTTGAGACCCTGGCAAAGAACATTGCCTATAAGGTTAAGCGGACCAAGAGGCCTGTCTCATTGGAACCCATGAATCCTTATGAGAGAAGGATCATCCACGCGGCCCTTCAGAATGACAAGTATGTTACCACCAGAAGTGAGGGCGAGGAGCCTTTCCGCCATGTGGTGATTGCACTTAAGAAGGAAGCGTCCGGCGGTGAACGCAAAGGACGTTACGACAGGAGTAAGGGCGGGCGCTATGACAGGTCTTCCGGCGGATATAAGGGTAATAACCGCCGCAGCCATTATTCTTCAACAGCTTCATCAGGCGCGTCCGAAGAGACAGCTGCTGGAGATGAGGAATAACTGACAGATTTTAAGCTTAAGAGGCTGTTGCAGAGTGCGACGGCCTTTTGCGCTATTTGGCTGGCATGGGACGGTCCGTGTCCGGCGGGAATTGAAAGGATATAAGATGAGGACAGATACAATTGCAGCCATTGCCACGGGAATGGGGAATTCGGGAATCGGGATTGTAAGGATCAGTGGCGATGAGGCATTTACTGTGATTGATAAGTTATACAGGAATAAGGACGGCAGGCAGGTTCCTATAAGCCAGGCCAGATCCCACACGGTCCACTATGGGTTTATCTATGATGGGGATGAGAAGGTGGATGAGGCCCTTGTACTGATCATGAAGGGGCCGCACAGTTATACGGCTGAGGATACGGTGGAGATTGACTGCCATGGCGGGATCCTTATGGTGAGGAAGATACTGGAGGCAGTCATCCACGCAGGGGCCAGGACAGCGGAGCCGGGTGAGTTTACTAAGAGGGCATTCCTCAATGGCAGGATTGACCTGTCACAGGCCGAGGCCGTGGCGGATGTGATTAATGCCACCAATGAGTATGCGCTTAAAAGCTCGGTGAGCCAGTTAAGCGGTTCTGTGTCAAAGCGCATAAAGGAACTGAGAAGCCAGATCCTTTATCAGATTGCATTTATAGAATCCGCACTGGACGACCCGGAACATATTTCCCTGGATGGGTATGATGAAGAACTTTTGGCGCGCCTTGATCCCATGGTGGAGGAGGTGAAGAGGCTGCTGGCTTCAGCGGATGACGGGAGGGTCATGACGGAAGGGGTCAAGACAGTCATACTTGGTAAGCCCAATGCAGGTAAATCTTCCTTAATGAATGTGCTTCTGGGGGAGGAGAGGGCCATTGTAACCGAAATAGCCGGAACCACCAGGGACACGCTGGAGGAACATATCTATCTTCAGGGAATCAGCCTTAACGTGGTGGACACGGCCGGTATCAGGGATACTGAGGATGTGGTGGAGAAGATTGGAGTGGACAGGGCCAGGCGCGCCGCCGGGGACGCGGACCTTATCATATTCGTGGTGGACGGTTCGCGGCCACTGGATGAAAGCGACAGGGAGATCATGGATTTCATCCGGGGCAGGAAGTCCATCATCCTTCTCAATAAGTCGGATCTTGAGCTTGTGGTCGGCAAGGAGGAACTGGAAGGGATGTCAGGACAGAAGGTGATTCCAGTGTCCGCCAAGGAGGAACAGGGGATTGAAGAGCTGGAGCAGGAGATTAAACGGCTCTTTTATCACGGGGAGCTAAAGTTTAACGACCAGGTCTATATAACAAATGTAAGGCATAAAGAGGCATTGGAACAGGCCCTCAGGAGTCTTTTGATGGTAAAGGGCAGTATTGAGGACCGCATGCCGGAGGATTTTTATTCCATTGACCTTATGAACGCATATGAGCAGCTGGGGCTGATTACAGGGGAAGCAGTGGACGATGATTTGGTGAATGAGATATTTGCCAGGTTCTGTATGGGAAAATGATTGAAATGAAAGAGGAATGAAAACGTATGCCGTATTTGGAAGAAACATATGATATGATTGTTGTTGGCGCCGGACATGCAGGATGCGAGGCAGCCCTTGCCGGCGCAAGGCTGGGTCTTGAAACCATCATGTTTACGGTCAGTGTGGACAGCATTGCCCTGATGCCCTGTAATCCCAATGTGGGCGGCAGCTCAAAAGGCCACCTTGTAAGGGAGCTGGATGCCCTTGGCGGGGAAATGGGGAAGAATATTGATAAGACATTTATCCAGTCCAAGATGCTCAATGAATCCAAGGGACCTGCCGTGCACTCCCTGAGGGCCCAGGCAGATAAGCAGGATTACAGCAGGCAGATGAGAAGGACGCTGGAGAACACGGATCATCTTACCATACGACAGGCCGAGGTGTCGGAGCTTGTTGTCCAGGAAGGGGAAATCAGGGGCGTTAAGACATTTTCAGGGGCCGTTTATAGGGGGAAATGTGTCATACTCTGCACAGGTACTTATCTGAAGGCAAGGTGTATCTACGGGGATGTCAGCAATCCCACAGGGCCGAACGGACTGCAGGCAGCCAACCATCTGACGGATTCCCTTAAGGCGAACGGGATTGAGATGTTCCGGTTTAAGACAGGCACCCCGGCCAGGGTGGATAAGAGAAGCATTGATTTTACTAAGATGGAAGAGCAGCTGGGGGATGAGCATGTGGTTCCCTTTTCTTTTTCAACGGACCCGGAAAGCGTTCAGAAGGACCAGGTGTCCTGCTGGCTGACTTATACCAATGAGGGTACCCATGACATCATACGACGTAACCTGGACCGTTCCCCGCTGTTCTCAGGGGCCATCGAGGGTACGGGTCCAAGGTACTGCCCATCCATTGAGGATAAGGTGGTGAAGTTCCCGGACAAGGAGCGCCACCAGGTATTCGTGGAACCCGAGGGACTTTATACCAATGAAATGTATCTGGGCGGTATGAGCAGTTCCCTTCCTGAAGATGTACAGTATGCAATGTACCGTACTGTGCCGGGACTTGAGAAGGTTAAGATTGTGAGGAATGCATATGCAATCGAATATGACTGCATCAATTCACTGCAGTTAAAGCCGACCCTGGAATTTAAGAAGATATCAGGTCTGTTTGCAGGAGGACAGTTTAACGGCAGTTCCGGATATGAGGAAGCGGCGGTGCAGGGCTTTATGGCTGGTGTGAATGCTGCAATGAAAATCATGGGAAGGGACCAGGTGGTCCTGGACCGGTCCCAGGCGTACATCGGCGTGCTGATTGACGATCTGGTGACCAAAGAGAATCATGAGCCGTACAGGATGATGACTTCAAGGGCAGAGTACAGGCTTCTTTTAAGGCAGGATAATGCGGATATCCGCCTAAGGAAGATTGGGCATGAGATTGGACTTGTCAGCGATGGGGAGTATGAGAAGCTTCTTATTAAAATGGATGAGATTGAACATGAGATTAAACGGCTTCAGGGAACGGTAATTGGGGTGAATTCCATGGCGCAGGAATTTTTGGAAAAATATGGAAGCACTCCGCTGAAATCAGGCGTAACCCTGGCGGAACTGGTTAAACGGCCGGAGCTGGATTATGAGAAGTTATGGGAGTTGGATGAGAGGCGGCCGGAACTGTCACCTGAGGTTAGGGAACAGGTTAATATTGAAATTAAGTATGAAGGGTACATTAAGCGCCAATACCAGCAGGTTGAGCAGTATAAGAAGCTGGAAGGGAAGCTGCTTCCTGAGGATTTTGATTATACCCAGGTAAAAAGCCTGCGCAGGGAGGCTGTACAGAAGCTGAATAAGGTTCAGCCCGCAACCATTGGACAGGCGTCCCGCATATCGGGTGTTTCCCCGGCAGATATATCCGTGCTGCTGGTACACTTTGCGAGAAAACAGCAGTGAGAGGATTATATGATATGACAGAGACATTTCGCATCCAGATGAATCAGGAATCGGCGCAATTGGGTATCACACTCAGCGATGTCCAGATGGAACAGTTTTATTCTTATTATGAAATACTGGTGGAAAAAAATAAGGTGATGAACCTTACAGCCATCACGGAAGAAAATGAGGTTGTGACAAAACATTTTAGTGACAGCCTGTCACTATTTGGGCTGTTAAAGGAAATGCAGGTTGGCGGTGACGCATGGTATAAGACATGTAATGTGATTGATGTCGGCACAGGAGCTGGATTTCCCGGGATTCCTTTGAAAATTGTGTTTCCTGAGCTGAAGGTAACATTGTTGGATTCTTTAAATAAAAGGGTTAAGTGGCTGGAGGAAGTGTGTACGGAACTGCACCTGGAAGGTGTGTGTTGTGTCCATGGACGGGCGGAGGATATAGGACGCCAGGCAGCACACAGGGAAGTGTATGATCTGTGTGTATCCAGGGCAGTGGCTAACCTGGCCAGTCTGTCAGAATATTGTATGCCTTTTGTTAAGGTGGGAGGATATTTTATTCCTTATAAATCAGGGGAGATTGATGAGGAATTGAATCAGGCAAAGAAGGCGATTGGGCTTTTGGGCGGCAAGTTAAAGTCAGTGGAGAAGTTTGTGCTGCCTGGCACGGATGCAGCCAGATCCCTTGTGATGATTGAGAAGGTTAAGCCTGTATCGAAGAAGTTTCCTAGAAAGGCGGGACTGCCTACTAAGGAGCCGTTGAAGTAGTGGGGGAGGTTGGTTGGTAGGGTTTGTTGGAGGATTTTGTTAGAAGA
>DS990262.1:23305-209174 GCA_000155435.1 Clostridiales bacterium 1_7_47FAA
TGGGCCGGAATGTTTCACGTGAAACATTCCGGCCCATCTTCTTACTTTTTTAAGGTTATACATATTTTGATAAGTATATGCGTTATCTTTTTTTACTATATTTTTGTAATAGCTATAAATATATTTGTTATAGATAGATATCTGTTATAAATAGATATTTGTTATAAAAATCTGTTATAAATATCTCTTCTCAAATGTATCTATCTTTTCTTAACATATATTTGTATTCTTTAATACATTTAACTTGAAAAATAATCATTTCTATTAGCAGATAATATCAGCCAGCAGCCTCCCTCATCATGTGGATTTCTCTCGCATATCCGTCTAAATCATTAGGGGTTTCCATATAGAAGGGGAGTTTGCCTAATATTGGGTGTGTGACGATTCTTTTAAATGTATCAAGGCCTATATATCCTTCTCCGAGTTTTGCATGTCTATCTTTATGAGCACCCAGAGGATTCTGACTGTCATTAAGATGAATTGCTTTTAAACGGTTTAATCCGATAATCTGGTCAAATTCATTCAGCACCTCGTCTAAATGATTGACAATATCATACCCTCCATCCCACACATGACATGTATCAAGGCACACACCCATATGGTCGGATAAATCAACCAAATCCAATATCTGTTTTAACTCCTCGAAACGTCCTCCGATTTCGCTGCCTTTTCCTGCCATGGTTTCCAAAAGGACGGTAGTGGTCTGGTCTGGAGAAAGTATTTCGTTAAGCATTTGGGCGATGTATGTAATACCTGTTTCAACGCCCTGTTTTACATGGCATCCAGGGTGAAAGTTATACATATTACCTGGGGTATATTCCATTCGGACCAAATCATCAGCCATGGTTCTTTTTGCAAAATCCCGGAGTTTTGGGTCTGCGGAACATGCATTTAATGTGTAAGGGGCATGGGCCAGGAGAGGAGTGATATCCTTATCTTTTGCTGTTGCTAAGAAGCGTTCTACATCTTTCTCGTTAATTGCTTTTGCATTGCCGCCTCTTGGATTGCGTGTGAAAAATTGAAATGTATTAGCGTCAATTGAAATGGCGTCCTTTGCCATGGATTCATATCCTTTTGATGAGGATAAATGGCATCCTATTCGTATCATAAGTTATTCCTTTCATATTAAATAATGATTAGTAAATAGATTGTTATATATAATAAAAAAGGTTCGGACAGTAATTATCCGAACCGGAATGTTTCACGTGAAACATTAACTGCTTTTAAGATAAGAAAGTTTGAATCAGTTCGTAAATCTCAGCGGGCTTTTCCATATGAGGAAGATGCTTTGTATTTGGAACAGTTGCTGTCTCCACTGCTGGATTATACGCTTTATATTCATTCATACGTTCATCAATATCTTCCAGAGCACCTCCGCCAATCAGATAAATACTGTTATCTATTTTCTTTAATGCGTTAACAATATTACACTTTATATAGTTACACTCAATGCTTGCATAGACAGACTTAGGCGATTCACCCAGATGGGCCGCTTCGTGATATGCATCAATCAATCCTGATTTAACTGAATATGGATTATAGTAGTAGTTAGTCATAAAATCCTTAGTAATGGCCTGTTTACTGCATGATATATGGTAAATCAGGGTTCCTACAATTGGAAGGTCTAACATGAACTTATATAACTTGGCATTCTTGCCCGGAACCTGACAACAGGAAAGAATACTCTCAGGATTAACAAACATAAGTTGATTAAATAGTTCAGGTGAGTTGCAGCAGGCCATAATCCCTAAAGCAGAAGATGAACCGGTTGCAACCATATCTGTCCTATGACCGATTTCTGATTTGATAAAATCACACAATAACTGTACATATAGGTAATTTGTATAGGTGAGGTTTGGTTTCTCCGAACGTCCAAATCCTAATAAATCAATTGTGTATACAGTATATGACTCAGACAGCTTTCCTGCCAGGTTCTTCCATTCATAGCCGCTGGAAGCAGGAGTTAAATCATGTATAAGTAAAATTGGTTTGCCGGAACCTGATTTTGTGTAATGGATATTGCCAAGGCGCCACTTATAGCACAAGGCTTCTGGTTCTCCTAAAACATTCTTTGAGGTTGCGGACAATTTAATTGCTTTATTAATAAGAGCAGTAGTAGTAGCTGCTCCTGCTGATAGTATAAGTAAGGTGAGTAATTTATTCCTTGTTTTCATTCAATTATAATCTCCTGAACTTGGTCATCTCATACCATTTGAATAAAAGTAGTTTTGCTTTATCTATTATAATACAAGCTGGGGGCTATTACAACGTTTAGAGAATTAAATTATTCTTAAGAGTTTTCAGACAGAAAAATGTTTCACGTGAAACATTTTTTGTATAAAATGAGAAAAATACGGGTTTATTCTATTTTGTCATAGGAAAAGAATTGGAGTTGTGATATAATCGTAAAAGTAATCGAAGAAAGATTTGTTTTTTCGAGAAAGGAATCAATACAAATGGGACGAATTATAACAATAACCAACCAGAAAGGCGGGGTTGGTAAAACTACAACAGCCATCAATCTTTCTGCCTGTTTGGCTGAAGCAGGTCAAAAGGTTTTGTTGGTGGACTTTGATCCCCAGGGTAATGCCAGCAGCGGATTGGGACTGGAACGGGAAGATTTTGATAAGACAGTGTATGATATGCTGATTGAGGAAGCGCCTGCTGATGAATGTATTGTAAAGGAAATACAGCCTAACATGGATGTCCTTCCTTCTGATATGAACCTGGCTGGAGCTGAAATCGAGTTTCAGGAAGTGGAAGAAAAGGAAAAACTGCTCAGCATCTATCTAAATCAAGTTCGTGATACATACGATTTTATTCTGATTGACTGTCCCCCATCTTTGAATATATTGACAATCAATGCGTTAACAGCAGCAGATACAGTGTTGGTCCCGATACAGTGTGAATATTATGCCCTGGAAGGATTAAGCCAGGTTTTAAAGACAGTAGATCTTGTAAAGAGAAAGTTAAATCCGGATTTAGAGTTGGAAGGTGTTGTATTTACCATGTATGATGCCAGGACAAACCTTTCCCTGGAAGTGGTGGAAAGTGTTAAAAGCAGCCTGAACCGTACCATATACAAAACCATTATTCCAAGAAATGTCCGTCTGGCAGAGGCACCAAGCCATGGAATGTCCATTAACCTTTATGATTCCAGATCAACAGGTGCTGAAAGCTACCGGTTGCTTGCAGCAGAAGTAATGAGCAGAGGAGAAGAGTTGTAATGGCTAAAAAGGGATTAGGAAAAGGCCTGGGCGCTATATTTGGCGAAGATGTGATTAAGGAAAGCGAAGAGGATATTGCGAAGGCAAAAGCAGCGGCAGCTGATAAAGGGGAAGAAAATACCAGTGAACGAATGGTTAAGCTGGCATTGATTGAGCCTAATAAGGAACAGCCAAGAAAGGACTTTAATGAGGAACAGCTTGGGGAATTGGCTGAGTCCATTAAACGGTATGGTGTTCTTCAGCCGCTTCTGGTTCAGAAAAAGGGGACTTTCTATGAGATTATAGCCGGTGAGCGCAGATGGCGTGCGGCAAAGATGGCTGGTTTAAAGGAAATTCCTGTTGTACTGAGGGAATATACGAAACAGGAAAGCATGGAAATTGCCCTGATTGAGAATGTACAGAGAGAGGATTTAAACCCTATTGAGGAAGCTCTGGCATACCAGCAGCTTGTAAAAGAGTTTCATCTGACCCAGGAAGAGATAGCTGAAAGGGTTGCTAAGAACAGGGCAACCATAACAAACTCCATGCGTCTTTTAAAGCTGGATGAACAGATTCAGGAAATGCTGATTCAGAATATGATTTCCAGCGGACATGCAAGGGCATTACTTTCCCTGGATGATAAAGGGCTTCAGCTTAAGGCAGCTAAAATGATTCTGGACGGAGGTATGAGTGTAAGGGAGACAGAACGTCTGGTAAAGAAGCTGGCCAGGGAAGCCAATGATGATGGCAGTGAGAAGAAAGATAAGAAGAAAGACGAAGCGTTAGCTATCATATACCAAAATTTGGAAGATAGAATGAAGAGCATTATGGGTACCAAGGTCAGTATCCATAACAAGGATAAAAACAAAGGCCGGATAGAAATTGAATATTATTCAGAAGCAGAACTAGAGCGGATTGTGGAGATGATTGAATCTATTCGTTAGACACAAAGGAGTGAAGATATACAATGGAGAACAGCATTTTAAATCTATGTCCATTTGACCCCGCATACATTATTATGGGACTTGTGATATTAGTGGTTTTGCTGCTGATATTGGTAATTGTAACAATGACTAAGCTTAGAAGGCTGGACCGCAAATATGATTATTTCATGCGGGGAAAAGATGCGGAAACCCTGGAAGATATAATCATGGATGAGATTGATGAGCTTCGGGACCTGAGGGCTGAAGACAGGAGTAATAAGGATTCAATCCGTACCCTGAACCGTAATTTCAGGGCGTCCTTTCAGAAATATGGTGTTGTGAAATATAATGCGTTCAAAGGCATGGGAGGAAACCTGAGTTTTGCCCTGGCGGTCCTGGATTATACCAACAGCGGATTTGTCATGAACTGCGTACACAGCAGGGAGGGATGCTATCTGTATATCAAAGAAGTGGATATGGGACAGACGGATATTGTCCTTGGCAACGAGGAACAGGAGGCGTTGGAACAGGCCTTGGGATATGTGAAGAAAAGTTAGTACTGATGAATGAATATAAAGGACACATGGAATGCGATGGATCTGTTCTGCATTCCGTGATGTCCTTTTTTTGTGGGATAGAAGCAGGGATGGACTTGGCGGTGGTACATGTTGTCCAATGGGCGCATAAAATACTATATCAATAAAAAAGCAGGTGAAAACATATGGCACAGGTATCAAGTCAGGCGCAGCTGGCAGCAGCATTGCGTAATCAGGAACCTTTCATACAGATAACTGACGATTTCACGCTTACTTCCCAAATCAATATTCTGTATGATGTTACAATAGAAAGCCTTATGGATGAAACCCATACGATTTACAAGGCCCCGGAATACAACAGCTATTTATTCAGGATTCAGAACGGAGGCATTCTGAGGCTGGCTCATACTATCATTGATGGGCAGTCCCAATACCATGATCAAGCCAGCGCTGCGGCACGTTCCCTTATCTATGTGACGGGCGGCGCCCTTTATCTGGATGAGGGAGTGATTCTTAAAAATAACATTTCATATGGGGCAGGGGGAGGGGTCTTGCTATATAATGGCGGGAGCTACACGAACCAGTTCCATATGACGGGCAATGCACGGATTACAGGCTGTTCTTCCCGGACCAATGGCGGAGGCGTGTCCATTTCCTTAAGCAGCCAGGATGATATGGTTTCCATTTCTGATAAGGCCATGATTGACCATAATTCGGCCAATCATGGGGGCGGTGTCTACTTTTATCCTGCAATCATGGGACTTGGAGGTACGCTTTCTGTTTCGGGAAATGTACAGGTTACGGATAATACCGCATCATCCACTGGCGGCGGTATCTACTTTTCCGGCTACCAGGACGGCAACAGCGCCCCTTCCTTGCTCTCATTGGATGGGACACTTATCATTTCAGGCAATACGGCGGTCCATGGGGCGGCAGTTTATTTCTATGGGGTAAATGATGGGGACCGCATGAGTGTGAAGGGGGGAGTCTCCATTACTGAAAATACCGCGGTTAATAATGGTGGCGGAATCTGTTACAGGGCGCCCTCCGGCAGTGCGGATCTTGTGATTGATAATTCATCCATAACACACAATACAGGTGGAACGGGCGGAGGTATCTATCTGCTCAGTGATTCCGGGGGAACCATGGCTTTACTTGAAACCGTCATATCAGATAATACGGCGCAGAATGGGGCCTCCGGGTCTGGCGGCGGTATATGGTTCCAGAACGATAGTATAGACCGTCCTGTCATCATTTCCCTAAATGAGACCAGGATCATACGGAATACTGCCACGGAAGAGGGAGGAGGAATCCGTTTGTTCGGCGGTCCTGGCTCTTTTTCTTTCCGCATGAGTAAATGTTCGGTCTCAGACAACAGCGCAGTGAAAAATGGAGGCGGTCTGCTGATGAGCAGCGCTGGTGGTATTACCGATATACTGGAAACAACGATTATGGGAAATACCGCAGGGGGATCCGGCGGAGGTTTTTATTATGCTAACAGCCTTAAGGGGACTTCTTCGCAGATTTTTATAACAAATGATACAATTACTGGAAATATGGCCGGCAGGGAAGGCGGAGGACTCCGGTTTTCTTCGTCTTTGGGAGCGGTCATTACGGATATTACGGACAGCGTGGTGTCCGGCAATATCGCAGACAGCAACAGCGGAGGAGGCATCTGGCATGGCGGAACCAGTGATAAGCTGACACTTCATGGTACTACGTCTGTTAGTGGAAATTCATCCTATGAAGGCAATGGAGGAGGGATTTATTTTAACAGTGATGTGGGAACGCTTATTCTTATGGACCAGGTAAAGATTACCGGTAATCATGCAGATGGGCGCGCCAGCAGCTTTGGTAACCATGGCGGCGGCATCTGTGTGGTCCCGGGCAATGTGACTATCTCCGGTCAGGCAGAGATTGCTGATAACAGCGCTCTTTTATATGGAGGGGGAATCAGTGCGGCTGAACAGTCGCGGATTGACTTTATAAGCGGTTCCATTCATGATAACCGCTCTTTACGTTATGGTGGTGCGGTCTATAATCATGGCGGCAGCATTTTTACCATGGGCGGCGGCAGTATCCTTGACAATCAGGCTGTTTACGGCGGCGGTTTTTATAACAATGCGGACGGGCAATTGCTGATTAACGGGGGTACGGTCAGCCGGAACAGCGCCGATGTGGGAGGCGGTATCTATAATGCAGTCCAATCTTCGGCAACGCTTTCCGCTTCGGTGTCTTTTGGCGGTGAAGGAGCAAATACCGCTGCTTTGTATGCACCTGGGATTTACAACCAGGGAGACTTTTACACGGAAGGATTGCGGGATGTCACAAACGGGGTTTATATATCTTCGCGAAGCGCTGTAGTCCGGATTGAGGGACCTCTTATATCCGGATCTAAAATTCAAATTGATAATTCAGGATACGTGAGTCCAAATGAAGCAGGAACTGCTATTGTAATCGGGGAGGCGTCACCGCCTTATGCAGAACTGACTGATGATGACCGGGACGCCTTTTTAAAGCCGCCTTCTGACTTTGAGGGCTGGGAAATACGTCTCAGTGATGATTCTTCCCAGATACTGCTTGCTCCAATACAGTATACAATCCGGTATGGGAATCTTATGGGCGCTTCTAACTCAAACCCGGATACCTACCAGGTGACGGATCCGGATATCATATTGTCGACTCCTGGCCCTGTTAGCGGATACCGTTTCACTGGCTGGTTTGATGCTATGGAAGGTGGGAACCAGGTTACACGCATTGTACAGGGAACCATGGGGGATATAACCCTGTATGCCAGATGGGAAAAGGTTTATCTTATCATCACGTATGATGCCAATGATGATAACGGTCCTGCTGCCTGTGGGATTCCCCTTCCTGAATCATTCCAGGAAGGACAGGAAATCATCATCAATGATTCCCTGCCTGTACGTCCATGCTATGTATTTGCCGGTTGGAATACCCGTCCGGATGGGAGCGGAATTGGCTATAGTCCAGGAGAAATCATTGATTCATTATCTGGCGATATCATACTTTATGCGGTTTGGGAAATTTCATGTTGTCCGGGATTGCCACCCTGTTGTCCGCTATTGCCGCCGTGTTATCCGGGATTACCGCCCTGTTGTCCGCCATTGCCGTCGTGTTGTCCGGGATTGACATCGTGCTGTCCGCCTGCCATGCCATGCCGTTAGTCTTTATACGGTTATGGAGTGATTGTAATCTGAAATAAGGTTATGATTTGACAACTGCCATACAGTATGGAAGACAGAAGAGAAGATTTTTACTATTTTTTCCATTTTTGTCAGGCTAGTATTCTGGGGAGCCAGATATCATCTTTCTTTCCGGTATTGGCTGAATGATTGAGGTTTTTGTTTTTTTGAAAAAGAAAGGGGCAGTCTGGGAAATTCCTGCATATGATATTGGTAAGAGTAAATTGGAAAAGGGAGATCAGATGCAGGATATTGAATATCTGAAGAGTATGTATCCGTCTGGGATAAAGATACTTCAGGGATATGTATCAGAGGCGTGCGACAGGCTGGACTATAAGAACAGCCCCATGTATGACGAATATCCGGACCAACTGATGGTTAACAGACTGTGTGATACTATCTGTGATACAGTCATGTCATCAGAAGGCGCGGAGCGGGTCAGCGGTATGTGGAACATAACAGAGGCTGACAGAAGTTCTCTGGAGATGGAGGAACTGCATAATGATATGAAACGTCTGGATATAGATTCCTCGGATGATGATCCGGATGTGGTTCAAGATGAAACGCTGCCTGAAGAATGTTATAGGATAGAGACAGAGTCAGTCAGGGAGAATCAGGGATTGCGGAATGTGAATCAAGAGGAACCTGATGCAGATGCTTCGAATCATGTACATGGATGTGGCAAATCCGATATCCGTTCTATGGAAGAGCGGATGGAGACTCAGGAAATGAGAGGAAGAAATCCGATGGGACCGGGACCAGTCAGGCCACCGATGGGACCGGGGCCGGAGAGACCGCCGATGGGGCCAGGACCAGGCAGGCCGCCGATGGGACCGGGGCCGGAGAGACCGCCGATGGGGCCAGGACCAGGCAGGCCACCGATGGGACCGGGGCCGGAAAGACCGCCGATGGGACCAGGGCCGGAAAGACCGCCGATGGGGCCAGGACCAGGCAGACCGCCGATGGGACCGGGGCCAGGCAGGCCGCCGATGGGACCAGGGCCGGAGAGACCGCCGATGGGGCCAGGACCAGGCAGACCGCCGATGGGGCCGGGACCGGAGAGACCACCGATGGGGCCAGGACCGGAGAGACCACCGATGGGGCCAGGGACAGGCAGACCGCCGATGGGACCAGGGCCGGAGAGACCGCCGATGGGGCCAGGGCCAGGCAGACCGCCGATGGGGCCGGGGCCAGGCAGGCCACCCCAGGGACCAGGGCCGGTAAGGCCGCCCAGACCAGTACCACCGCCACCCAGGCCACCCCAGGGGCCAGGGCCGGTAAGACCGCCCAGACCAGTGCCGCCACCACCCAGGCCACCCCAGGGGCCGGGACCGGTAAGACCGCCCAGACCGGTGCCGCCGCCACCTAGGCCAGTGCCACCGCCACCCAGACCGCCCAGGCCAGTGCCGCCACCACCGAGACCACCGAGACCGGTGCCGCCGCCACCCAGGCCAGTGCCGCCACCCAGACCACCGAGACCAGTGCCGCCGCCAAAACCGGTTTACAGGCCTTCATGGCTTAGGGATCTGATTAAAGTCCTGTTGCTGAATGAGATGCATAACAGACGGTGTGCCAGGGGGATTTGTTTTATATAGTAACCGATAAACCATTGTTTTGATGTTCCGTTTTCAATCTGGCAAAGGGTTTACACAAAATTTCGAAAAGATTAAGTTGTAGTTTTACTGGTTATTATATAAAATAAGAGATAACCAAAATAACCTGTCTATGAGGAACAGATACACATATGAAAAGAACATTACAGAAAGCAGGAATCTTATTCCTGATATTTATAGCGGCCCTTGTAATATATTTTGTCAGTGCCAGGAACACAATGGAAAAGGAAAACACGGTCTACACTTCCATGGAGGAACCTTCCCTCCCTGTTGTATATACCAAGTTAAATGGAAAAGAAATAAACTGCCTGCACGGTTATATGCAGGACATGGGCAATCAGGCGGCCAGGGACAGTATCTCTGTGCTGCCTGAAAACCGTGAACTGGGGATTAAGATAACGGAATACGGCAATACCATAACAGGAATCAGCTATGAGGTGAGAAACCTGTCATTGGACAGGCTGATTGAGCGCACGGATATAACGGAGTGGGATAGTTCCGAAGGGATTACTACGGCGGTCCTCCCCATCCAGAACCTTTTGATGAGGAATGAGCCGTATTATCTTACTCTTAATGTAAGCACCAGCGAAAGCCAGATCCGCTATTATACCAGGATTGTGTGGCCGGATAACAACTATGCTTACGACATGGTCAGCCTGGCAGAGGAATTTTCCAGAAAGAGCCTGGATTATGAGCAGGCAAGGGAGCTGGTGTCTTATCTGGAGACAAATGATACAGAAGACAACAGCAGCCTTGGACATGTGACAATCAGGGCCAGCTTCAGCCATCTGACCTGGGACGGACTTGACGTGGAAATGGCGGGGGAGCCGCAGGTGACACTGCAGGAATTTGACGGTATCATGGGCCAGGTAAAGGTCAGGTATACGGTGGCAATCACTGAGAGTGATAATACCAGGACATTGGTTGATACGGAAGATAATTTCACCATGAAGTGGAATGAGAAGCGTATTTACCTGATGAATTATGAGCGCAATGCCAATGAGATGTTTACAGGGGAAAGGGAGGCATTTTCCGGTAAACGGATTCTTCTGGGCATTACCAATGACAATATGATTAAGTCTGTTAAAAGCCCCAAATCCCGCTATCTTGCATTTAAGACGGGAGGGGACCTGTGGTGCTATGACCAGACTGATAATGAGCTGGTGCGCATCTTTACATTTGACAGCAGCAAGGATGACGGGGTACGGAGCAGGTATGACAGACATGATGTGAAAATACTGTCCGTCCAGGAGGATGGCACCGTGGATTTCCTTGTATACGGCTATATGAACCGTGGGAAATACGAGGGCCGCATGGGCGTCATATATTACAGCTACGACGCGGAGAAGGACACGGTTAATGAAAAATTCTATCTGGCTTCATCGGAATCTTTTGAGAAGGTCAGGGAGGATGTCAACAACCTGTCCTATCTCAGCCAGAACAGCATGATGTACCTGATGCTGGAGGGCAGCGTATACGGTATTGATTTAAAGAGTAATGAATCCCTTGTGGTTGCGCAGGGGCTTACCAAAGGCAGTTTTGCGGTAAGCGGGGACGGAAGCAGGATTGCATGGCAGGACGGAGCCAGCCTCTACGAGTCGGAGAAGGTCCATGTCATGGATTTTAATACGGCCCAGAAACAGGAGATAGCGGGAGCTGAGGGGGATTTTGTCAGGGTATTGGGATTTGTGGGCAATGACCTGATTTATGGTTTCAGCAGTTCCGGTGATAAATGGATTGTTAATGGACGGACGAAGGGCATGCCCATGTACGCCATGTATATTGTGGACAATGAGATGCAGGTGGAAAGTGAGTACAGGAAGGACGGCATCTATATCTCGGACGTGGTGGCGGAGGATGGGCGTATCCATCTGAAACGCCTGGTGCGTCTCAGTGAAAACCAGTATATGTATCAGGACCAGGACACCATTGTCTGTAACCAGAAGGTGGATGACGGGGAATTAAAGGGCATTGGGTACTTTGCCTCCCAGGACCGGGGCCGGGTCTATTATGTACAGGCTGACTCGGATTTAAACGGGGACAAGGTAGATATATCAGCGCCAAAGGCATTTTCCTATGAATTCTCAAGTACCCTTGATATCAGTTATGCATCAACGGCCCAGGCAGATACAGGCATGGTGTTCCATGCTTACGGCGGGGGTCATTATCTGGGGTCCTCCAGAAGCTTCAGTACGGCCGTGGACATGGCTTATGGGCAGATGGGATTCGTGACGGACGGGAACCAGCATATTGTATGGGACAGGATTAACAGAGGCCCCATCCGCAATATCAAGTCGCCGGTGGAAGAGGCGAGGAAGATGACCAAGTACCTGGAATCCTTTGATGGAAGCAGGATGTATGAGGAGGGGCTGATCCTCATTGATGCGGGCGGATGCAGCCTGAACCAGATCCTGTATTATATTGATAAGGGGATCCCGGTCATTTCCTATGTGGATGCAGGGAGATATGTGCTGTTGTCCGGATATGACCAGTATAATGTAACCCTTTATGATCCACAGACCCAGGAAACCACCAAGATGGGACTGAATGATGCCACGGAATATTTTAAGGTACTTCAGAATGATTTTCTGTGTGCGCTTACTGTAAATTAATAATAAGTCAATTCCTTCCGGATTTTGTGTGATGGTCTGGAAGGAGTTGACTTTTTTATTAAATTTTGATATGCTGTCTGCAATGGTTAGAATAACCTAACTTGCAAACAAGGAGAAAGAGGATTGAAATATATTTGGATAAATCCAGTGACGGAAAGCATGTATGGGAAGCCGGTCCTGGATGGGTTCTTACAGAAACATGGGTTTACCCGTGTCTGGTGCAGGACGGACTGGGGACGGGAAGTGAAGGAGAAGTACAGGAAAATGCTGGACGGATGCAGGGATACGGTGGCGGATGCACGGTGCCCCATGGCCTGTGAATTAGTGAAATCCATGGCAGAGGACGGCGTGAGGGCGGCTGGGATTGAACCAATCCTGATTCACTGTGCAAGGGAAATCAGCAGCAGGGAAGATTTAAGGAATGGGGAGAAGATCATAACCACACCATGTGTTTCCCTGGCAGATATGGGAAATTCCCTAAGGCTTCCCAATACACGGTTCATCACGTGGAACGCCCTGTTAAAGGAGCTGGGGCAGAGACCGGAGGGAAAGCAGCTTCATGCAAGCCCCATCCCGCCCGGGTTCTTTGCAGGGATGGAGGAGCGGGTACAGAGCCTGACCGGGAAAGAGGAGATTGAAGCGTATATGAAAAGCGGCAGATGGAAGGAAGTGCGGCTTATGGAAATGCTGTACTGCCATAAGGGCTGCCATAACGGGGACGGGGTGGTAATGGATGAAACATAGATGGAAGGATGCGGCGGCGCCGGTCATCGGCATAGGCGCTGTCCTTCTCGTGTGGTACATGGTGTGCAGATGGGGGATATTCAGCGCCTATGTGCTTCCTCCTCCGTCCAAGGTACTGCAGGGCTTTTTAAGGATGCTGGTATCCGGCGAGCTCTGGAAGGATATCTATATCAGCTTCATCCGGGTCATGAAGGGATTTGCCATTGCATTCGTGCTGGCGTTCTGTCTGGGGATGCTGCGGGCGCTGCTGCCTGCTTCGGGCAGGTACTATGAATATGTGGTCCAGTTCTTCCGCAACGTGCCGCCATTGAGCATGATCCCTTTATTGATCCTGTGGTGCGGGATTGGGGAGACGACGAAGACAGTCATTATCGTGCTGGCGTCCTTTTTCCCGATGTATCTGAATATTGTGAAGGGATTTACCGGGTGTGACAAAAAGCTTCTGGAGGTGGGGGACATGTTCGGATACTCCAGAGGAAGGAAATTCCTGCGGATCGTGCTGCCGTATGCATCGGCGGACATCCTGGTGGGCATGCGCATCGGCCTGGGATACAGCTGGAGGGCAATCATCGGTGCGGAAATGGTTGCGGCGTCCACCGGACTGGGGCATATGATATTATTTGCCCAGCAGATGTCCAGGACGGATAAGGTTATCGTGGGTATCCTGGTCATCGGGGCAGTGGGATATGCAACGGACCGCATCTTTGGACTGGTAATCAGCAAATTATTGAAAGGATCCTGTGACAATGGCTGGAATTGAGCTTATTAACGTACACAAACAATATGTGGTGGATGAACGGCCTGTCAAGGTCCTGAAGGGAATCAGCCTTCAGATACCGGAGAAGCATATCACGGTAATCCTGGGACGCAGCGGATGCGGCAAGACCACGCTCCTGCGCCTGACAGGCGGTCTGGAACAGGTGGATGAAGGGGAAATACGGTATGGACTGTCCCATAAGACCGCATTCGTGTTCCAGGAGCCGCGGCTTATGCCATGGCTGAATGTGTGGAACAATGTCACCTTCGGTCTGGAAAAAAAGGACCAGGATCAGGAGAAGATTGAATCTATCATCGCTGCCGTGGGGCTTTGCGGTTTTGAGAAGGCATATCCGTCCCAGCTTTCCGGCGGAATGCAGCAAAGGGCCGCCATTGCCAGGGCGCTGGCCTATGAGCCGTCCTTCATCATGATGGACGAGCCATTTGCGGCCCTGGATTATTTTACAAGGGAACAGATGCAGAAGGAGCTTTTGCGGGTTCAGGGGGGACAGGGCAGCAGTATCCTGTTCGTGACCCACAGCATTGACGAGGCCCTGCTTCTGGGACACCGTATCGTGGTGATTGAGAACGGGCTGGTCAAGGCCCAGTATCAGGTCCCTGAGACAGCGGGGGAACGGAACCTGCTGGATGATCTGTTTATTTCCCTGAAAAGGGATATTATAAATAACTTAAATACAACTGAATGAGGAGGATATGTATTATGAAACGATTCATGGCATTTGGACTGGCACTGTGCATGGGGGTTACGGCCCTTACGGGATGCGCGGACGGCACCGCGGCAACCACCGCGGCAGTAACTGAGGCACAGACAGGACAGGCAGGGAATAAGGCAGAGGATAAGGCGCAGGAAGAGGGCACCGGGGCAGATATGCCTGAAACCGCCGGGGAAGCCGGGAAAGAGGGACAGAAGGCCGCAAGCGGCATTGACAAGCTGGTGCTGACCTATGTGGTATCGCCGTTAAATGTCCCCAGTATCATTGAGAAGAACCAGAAGATTTTTGAGAAGGACTTTGAGGATATGGGCATTTCCGTGGAATATGCGGAAATCAATTCCGGCGCGGACCAGACCCAGGCCCTGGCATCCGGGGATGTGCAGATCCTTTACGCGGTTGGGGCAACCTCGGTCATCCTGTCGGCCGCCAATGGGGCGGACATCAAGGTTCTGAACATGTACAGCAGGTCGCCTAAGGCATTCTGTATGTATTCAAAGGATGACAGCCTGACCACGCCTGAGAGCCTGAAGGGCAAGACCATTGCCGGGCCTGCGGGAACCAATCTCCATGAGCTTCTGGTGGCCTATCTGGCTACGGGAGGGCTGACCATCGAGGATGTGAATTACGTGAATATGGGGATTCCTGATGCAAAGGCGGGCCTGGACGGCGGCAGCGTGGATGTGGCCCTGATTGCAGGAGCAACTGCTTACCAGGCCAGGCAGCAGGGGTATCATATGGTCGCCGACGGTGAGGGACTTATCAAGGCCATCATTGCGGTAGCTGTAAGGCAGGACTTCTATGAGAAGAACCAGGATGTGATAGGGCGGTTCATGGAAGCCCAGGATGAGATTGCTGCCTTCATGAAGGATAACCAGGAGGAAACCCTGAAAATCGTGGCAGAGGAACTGGACCTGGATGAGGAAGCGGTACAGGAAATGTATGGATATTATGACTTCTCCATGGATATCAGTGAGGAGGATAAGGAAGGGTTCCAGAAGACAGCTGATTTCATGCTGGAGTCAGATATGATTGAGGCGCCATTGGACGTAAATACGTTGTTTATCCAGTAATATACGGCAAAGGAACCAGTGCCCGGGATTCCCATCCGAGGATTTTAAAATCGGATGGGAATCCCGGGTTTTCTTTTGGAACGGCAGATGGAAAAAGGGATTTACAGACCATGGTCTGTACGCCGGATTTGCGTTTTACTTTACAAATCTGATTCTTATGGTATAATCTAAGAAAGATGTAAATAAAATATGAACAAATTTTTACGTAATTGTTTAGGAATGTTGTCCTTGGATATGGGATTTGTTTAAATAAATATCAGAGGTGTGGAATGGAACAATATATAATCAAAGGCGGCAACCCGCTGGTGGGCGATGTGACCATAAGCGGTGCCAAGAATGCCGCACTGGGTATTCTGGCCGCTTCTATCATGACAGATGATGACGTTTTGATTGATAATCTGCCGGATGTACGGGATATTAATGTACTGTTAGAGGCCATAGAGGAAATCGGTGCAAGGGTTGAACGCATTGACCGACACACTGTAAAGATTAACGGAAGCAACATAAAGGAAGTATCTGTGGATGATGAATACATCCGCAAAATCCGTGCATCCTATTATTTCATCGGTGCACTGTTAGGTAAGTATAAGAGCGCCCAGGTGCCCCTTCCGGGCGGCTGTAATATCGGCAGCAGGCCCATTGACCAGCATATCAAGGGATTCAGGGCTTTGGGAGCCGAGGTTATCATCGAGAGGGGCGCTGTGATTGCACATGCCATTGATTTGGTGGCAAGCCACATTTATCTGGATGTGGTTTCTGTTGGCGCAACCATTAATATCATGATGGCGGCAGCCCTTGCAGAGGGGCAGACCATATTGGAGAACGCTGCCAAGGAACCGCATATTGTTGACGTTGCCAACTTCCTCAACAGTATGGGCGCCAATATCAAGGGAGCCGGAACCGATACCATCCGCATCAAGGGTGTGGACAGGCTTCACGGGACAGAGTATTCCATCATTCCTGACCAGATTGAGGCAGGTACGTTCATGTGTGCGGCTGCGGCAACCAGAGGGGATATCATGATTAAGAATGTGATACCAAAGCATCTGGAAGCCATTTCCGCAAAGCTTATGGAGATTGGCTGCGAGGTGGCTGAGTTTGACGACGCGGTGCGCGTTGTGGGCAAGCCTTCCCAGAGACATACGGACATCAAGACCCTTCCGTATCCCGGTTTTCCAACAGACATGCAGCCCCAGATGGCAGTTGCCCTTGTGCTTGCCAACGGAACAAGCATGGTGACGGAGAGCATTTTCGAGAACCGCTTTAAGTATGTGGATGAACTGGCCCGTATGGGCAGCAACATCAAGGTTGAGGGCAATGTGGCTGTCATAGACGGCGTGAAACGCCTGACAGGAGCACAGGTCAATGCGCCTGACCTGAGGGCGGGAGCAGCGCTGGTGATTGCAGGACTGGCAGCGGACGGATATACGGTTGTGGATGAGATCGGTTATATCCAGAGGGGCTATGAATGTTTTGAGGAAAAGCTCCAGGGACTGGGCGCCATGATTGAAAAGGTGGATTCGGACAGGGACCTTCAGAAGTTTAAACTGAGGGTTGGCTGAGACGGTTGGATAGAAGGATAGTGAAGGGACGCAGGCTTTGCACATAGGGATTTCTATGTGTGGAGCCTGCGTTTTTGTGTTGGATGGATGCGTTGGATTGGGATTACCGGAGCGGCTGGCGGGAGTGGATGTTCCAACATTAATCTTCTGGTTCGGCCTCCCATTCGGTCAGGGCGCCGCTGTATGCGTCCAGTTTGAATTTATATTCCATGCCGTCATATTTAATCCTGCCCTTATATTCCATCCTGCCGTCGTCTTCCTCCAGCTTGATTGAGATATCGCTGTTACTGGCACCGGGCACCCTGGCAAGGACAGCAGCCATTGCCTGGGACTGGTCTATCCTGGCCGCGCCTTCCGGCGGGGCCGGGAGGTTGTGGTCATCCAGGTCATGGTCAAAGCTGATGATCCGGCCGCTGGAACGGTCGATTTTGTACTCATATTCGTTGTTGCTGTTGGTTTTAAATTTTACCTTGTACAGTGTAACCCCGTCATCGTCATCTTGCTTTACCTCAATTTTTGAGATGTCCTGGCTGGAAATGCCGGAGTGGGTTATGGCAATATCGCGGGCCTGCTGTTCGTCTATTGTGCCGGTGCCGTTATTGGCGGGGGGCTGCGCAAAACCGGGATAGGGGGCGGGGGATTGGGGCTGGCTGGAACCGGAATTGCTGCCGGGAGTTTGCGTCTGGGCGGAGCCGGACGGACTGCCAGGTACTTGTGCGTGATTGGATTCGGACGGATTACCAGTTGTCTGTGACTGGTTGGAGCTGGACAGACTGCCAGGAACCTGTGACTGGTTGGCCCCAGGCGTATTGCCAGTATCCTGTGACTGGTTGGAGCCGGATGCCTGGGAGGTGCCATATGCCTCATCGGAATCGGAGCCGGGATTGGAACCGGAACCTGATTCAAGATTCAGGTTATCCAAATTGGCCCCTGAAATCATGGATGGATCAGATGGATTCCCTCCCCCATCAGCCAAAACAGGAATCCCGGAATCCAAAGGCCCCTGTATCACAACTCCGGTAAGGGCGTCAATGGCGTATTCGTACTCGTTTCCATCGGAGGAAAAGCAAATCTGGTAATAAAAGATATCATCCTTTTTATCCAATCCGGCAGTGGTGAATTCAGCTTGGTCCGATGACAGCCCCGCGGACCTGAGGGCAATCCCTTTTGCGGATTCGATTCCTATATAATCAGCCGACTCCCGGTCATCTGAGCCGCAGGCGGATATGGCTAATGTAATGGAAAGAATCAGGCAGGCCAGTAAATGTTCATGCTTCATATGATCTCCTTTCGGTTATACAACAGGTTTTTCGCCTTTTGGAAGGACTACGGTAAAACAGCTTCCCACCCCGGGCCTGCTGTTTACGCTGATATCCCCGTCATGGAGCCGTACAATCTGCCTGACCATGGACAGGCCCAGGCCAAGACCGGAACCAGCCTGTCTGGAGCTGTTTACCTGGTAAAAACGCTGCCAGATTTTCTTCTGGTGTTCCGGGGCAATCCCGATGCCGTCGTCCTCCACTTCCAGTATGAGATTATCCCCGCTGTCATGGAGTTTTACTCGGATGTGTCCATTATCCTTACCATATTTGCGGGCATTCTCCAGCAGGTTGATGATGGCCCTGGAGAGGAGATGGGCATCTGCCTGGGCGTGAAGATGTTCCTTTATGTCCCGTTCCAGGGAAATGCCTCTGGCGCCGGTATCCAGCTCCTCACACAGGGTTTCCACCATCAGGCTGACGTCCGTATCTTCCTTTGCCAGCTTTCTGGTGCCGAATTCCAGCCGCGTCATGTCCAGGAGACGGTTTATGAGCAGGGACATTTTCTGCGCCTGCCGTTCAATGACAGCAACACCTTCCAGGTAATCTTCCTCGCTGCCTGCGTATTTCCTGATATAACTGCACTGGGCCAGGATGACGGCGGTTGGGGTCCTCAGCTCATGGGATGCATCGGAGGCAAATTGTTTTTCTGTTTCAAAGGAGTGTTCCAGGCGTTCAAACATATGGTCAAAGCTGTTGGCCAGCCGCAGGGCCTCGTCTGAGCCTCTGGTAAGCCCGATACGGCGCGTCAGGTCCCGTCCCTCGGTAATACTGCCTGCTGCCTTTGTAATCTGTTCTATTGGCTCTAAGGCCCTTCTGACGATAAGATATCCCCCAAGGGAGGCTGAGAGGATGATAAAGGGAAGTATGAGGAAAAACATGGACAGTATGCTTCCGGCTTCCTGGCTGCTGTTATGGCGCTGGATCGTGCCGCGGATCCACACCCCGTCCTCCCAACCGGAGGGAACCCACAGGTCAAACACATAGAAGCCGTCCTCTGAGCCGGAAACCGCCTTAGTGACGCCATTTTCCAGTTCTGCGTCCACGGGGAAATAGGGCGGGGTCTGGCCGGACAGAAGGGCCTTGTTCTTATTGTACAGTAAAATGTAGACGCCATTTTTATAAAAACTGAAATCTTCATCCAGGTCAAGCTGGCGGTTGCCGGTCAGACGCACCTTGCCAACATTTTCCCTGACCGTGTCAGAGAGGAGGCTGTATGCCTGGTTCCTGGCAACCTGGCTGTCAATGGTCAGTATAAGGATCAGGCAGATACCGGAGATGATGGTCATGAAGGCGGTAAACCATAGGGTTATCTTAAGCTTGACCGACATGCCTGGCCTGACCTTCCTCCTCCTTCCGGATATCCTGTTCATGCGTCCTCCTTCAGCATCCAGCCAGTGCCCCATACCGTGCGGATCAGCTTCTTTCCTTCCCCGCTGTCAATCTTTTTGCGCAGGTAGCTGATATAGACATCCACCACGTTGGTGCCGCCGCTGTAGTCAAAGTTCCACACATGGTTCTCAATCTGTTCCCTGGACAGCACCTTGCCCTGGTTCAGGGCCAGATATTCAAGGATTGCATATTCCCTGGAGGACAGTTCGATGGCGCGCGCACCCCTGACAACGGAGTGGCTGCCCGTGTCGATTCTCAGGTCACCGATTGCAATGACACTGGTCCTGTGTGTGCTGCGCTTTCTTGTCAGCACCCGGATTCTGGCAAGCAGTTCATCAAAATCAAAGGGCTTGATAAGATAGTCATCCGCCCCCAGATCCAGCCCGGCGACCCGGTCCGCAATGCTGTCACGGGCAGTGAGGAACAGGACCGGGGTTTCTTTGCCCAGGCTGCGCAGGCGTTTTAATACCTCGTATCCGTTCCGGCGGGGCATCATGATATCAAGGATTGCGGCGTCGTAATCCGCGCTCTCAAGATAAGTAAGGGCCTCGTCCCCGTCATGGCAGGAATCCACCCCGTAACCTTCTTTTTCCAGGGTCCTGGTTATCAGACGGTTCATATCGCGTTCGTCCTCAGCAACTAATATCCTCATACGTCCCTCCTTTAGTCCATTGCCTTTTGCCGTATCATGTCTGTTGCTGACATTATACATAAAAAAATGTATGATTCATATCTTCTAATGATATTTTAATATTTAAATTTTAAAATATCATTAACAGAACAAAAACCATATCAAAACATGAACAGGAGGATATGATATGAAGAAGATAGCAGCAGTAATGGGAACCGCATTTGCAATAGGTGTATTATTCATCCCGGCCACCATGGATGTACTGGCAGCGGATATCACGGAGGCCAGGGCCAGGGAGATTGCCATGGAACATGCAGGGGTATCTGAAAAGAAAATCCCATTTATCAAGGCAGAGCTGGATGATGAGGATGGGAAAACGATTTATGAGGTGAAATTCCACACCAGGGACAGGGAAGAGTATGAATATGAGATTGATGTGTCATCCGGAAGGATCATAAAGGCGGAGTATGATGCAAACGTCGGTTCCAATGGCAGGGATGGACAGAAGGATTCTTACATTAAGCCGGAGCGGGCGAAGAAAATTGCAGCGGAACACGCCGGATTCTCTGTATCAGAGGTGACATTTGTCAAAACCAAACTGGATTATGAGGATGGGCGTCAGGTTTACGAGGTGGAGTTTGTCACGGATGATAACAGGGAATTTGATTATGAAATTGATCCTGTTTCAGGAAAAATCTTAAGTTATGAACAAGATGCCAGGCACTATGACAAGGATGCCGGGTCAGGCGGGGATACTAAGAAAATAACGTTGGGGAAGGCAAAGGAAATAGCATTGAAGCGGGCCGGGGTCAAGGCTTCCCAGGCAACCTTCACCAAAGCAAAACAGGACTGGGATGACGGCAGGCTGATATATAAGGGCGAGTTCGTATCAGGCGGCCTGGAGTATGAGTTTAAGATTGATGCCGGGACAGGGGAGATTGTGGACTGGGATGTGGAGGATGATTAACAGGACGGTTAAAAGACAGGCAAGTCAGGTACTGGATGGGGAATCGGTTTTGGGTATAATTACGGAAACAGGGCGCAGGTCATGTGGATTGCTTCCATTGCCCACAATGAAACCGTGGGAATCGGCAGGATCCAGGACTGGGCCACCCATGAAATCGGCAATGAGTTAAGCGCGCTTTATGATACGCCCCATGGCGTGACTCTGAGCGCGGTCATGGGTTCCTGGATGAGGTATGTATACAAAAACCATATGAATCGGTTTGCCAGATATGCATATGAAGTATTTGGAGTATCAAGGGAAATGGAACCGGAGCAGGCAGCCCTTACGGGGATTGCCGCCACCGAGGATTTCTTCCGCTCCTTGGGGCTTCCTGTCAGCATAAAGGAAGCAGGTATCAATGACTGTGATTTTGAGACAATGCTGGACCACATTAACTTCCGCAATGGGAACCAGACTATTGGAGGAATCACTTCGCTGGACCGTGAAGATGTGAGGAATATATTAATTATGTCAGCAGGCTGAACACATAGCTGGCCCGGGAAGATTTCCCGGGCCGTTTTTTAAATGAAAGATAAAAAAAGAGGGAGTGTGCCCGTTAACATCTGTAAGTACATGAAAATATGGCAGGAAAATATTTCCTGTAACCAGTGGCATGTACCAAAGGTTTATGTTATAGTAAAATTAACTGTTAAAGGTTCAAGTATGAGAGGAGGAAACCCATGAAAGAAAGAATGAAACAAAGGCTGCTGTCACTTCTGCTTGCCATGGCAATGGTATGTTCGCTGACCGCAGGTATGCCGGTCACTGCCTTTGGCGCGGACCAGGACATTGTGGTGCTATATACCAATGATGTCCACTGCGGGGTGGATGACAACATCGGCTATGCCGGACTTGCCCTGTACAAGAAGCAGATGCAGCAGCAGACACCGTATGTCACCCTTGTGGATGCCGGGGACGCCATACAGGGCGCGCCCATCGGTACGCTGTCAGAGGGCGGGTATCTGATTGATATCATGAACTACGTGGGATACGATGTGGCTGTTCCGGGCAACCATGAATTTGACTATGGAATGGCCCGGTTCTTAGACCTGGCAGGCAGGCTTAACTGCGGCTACTATGCATGTAACTTCATGGACAAGGTAACAGGCACAACCGTATTTGCACCTTATAAGATGATGACATACGGCGATACGAAGATTGCCTATGTAGGCGTTTCCACTCCGGAGAGCTTTACCAAGTCCACACCTGCGTATTTCCAGGACAGTGCGGGTAATTATATCTATTCCTTCTGCGAAGATGAGAGCGGACAGGGGCTTTACAACCAGATTCAGGCAAGCGTGGACGCGGCCAGGAATGAGGGGGCCGGGTATGTGATACTGGTGGGCCATCTGGGGGAGACAGGCGTTACGGACAGATGGAGTTCCGTCAATATCATTAAGAACACAACCGGGATTGATGTGTGCATTGACGGCCACTCCCATGAGACAACCCCATCCATGACAGTTAAGAGCAGGGACGGAAGGGATGTAATCATTACCCAGACAGGTACAAAGCTAAATAATATCGGTAAGCTGACCATCAGGACCGATGGGACCATCGTATCAGAGCTGGTATCAGAGGTTCCGGCCATGGGCACCGCAAGGGAATATGTGGTACAGAAAAATGACAGCCTCAGCCGGATTGCCAAGCGGGAGCTGGGCTCTTATGACAGATGGATTGATATCTACAACAATAATCTGGATAAGATAAGGGATGCCAATGTGCTTAAGCCAGGCATGCGTCTTCTGATTCCGGGAAGCAGTCTGATAAATGAGGACGGCAGGGCAATGGACTACAATACGGACCGGTTCATCAAGGGAATCCAGGACCAGTACAACGAGACACTTAAGGTGGTTCTTGGCACTACCCCGTATCTCTTGACAGTGAATGATCCGGCTGACGGAAAGCGCAGGATTAGAAGCGGGGAGACAAACCTGGGGGATTTGACGGCGGATGCTTACCGGGTACAGCTTGGGGCTGACATCGGCCTGAGTAACGGAGGCGGTATCAGGACCGACATAAAGCCTGGCAATATCACCTATAACGATACCCTGGCAGTATTCCCGTTCGGCAACATGGGCTGTGTCATTGAGGCAACAGGCCAGAAGATAAAGGATGCGCTGGAGATGGCCTCCAGGGATTATCCGGAGGAGTGCGGCGGATTCCTTCAGGTGTCCGGGCTTACCTACACCATTGATACTTCGGTTAAGTCCAGTGTAAGGCTGGATGACAAGGGGAATTTCATAAGTGTGGACGGACCTTACAGGGTAAAGGATATCATGGTAAACGGCGGACCCATTGATTTGAACCGGACCTATACGGTTGCTTCCCACAACTATATGTTAAAGTCTGGCGGCGACGGCATGACCATGTTCAGCGGATGCAATGTGATTAAGGATGATGTAATGGTGGACGTGGATGTCCTTTCCTCCTACATAAGGAGCCTGGGCGGTGCAGTGACCGCGGATTATGCGGATCCGCTGGGGCAGGGGAGGATTCAGATTCAGTAGTATGGGGACTATTGACGGGTCAGGCGTTTGTCAACGGCAATTCCCATACATACGACAGCAATTCCGGCAAGCTTGCCCGGGGGCAGGCTGCCTATCAGGAACAGGTCGGTAAGGATTCCTGTTCCTATCTGTCCGATGATGATAAGGATGGTTGCCTTAAATATCTTCAGCTTATCATATACAACCGTGTTGAGTACACAGGCAAGCGCGCCCAGGGGTCCGGTCAGGTATCCGGCCGGATTGGACATGGTAAATGCAGCCAAATCCAGACGGAAGCCGGATATGGCAAGGTAAAGGATGAAGGAAGCGGCTCCGCCCACAGCAACATTGGCAAGAGAGCCATTCAGAAGGCCTGCATACTGGCAGGCCAGAAAACTGAGCATGCGTGTGATTACGGTAAAACATCCCAGGATAACGGCCAGCAGAAGTAATACGGTCAGGGCCAGATAGCTGCCTGTCAGCCGTATATCTGCCAGCCCCGCGCTGTTGATGATGAATATGCCTGCAATGATAAGTGCAAACCCCAAAAGCCGAAGACGGTTAAATGGCACCTTTTTTGCGCCAAGCCATCCGTAATGGTCAGTGACCGCAGACATGATAAGCTGGCCTGCGACTGAAAGGCAGACAGTGACCGCAGTACCCAGTATGTTGACGCATAATCCGGTAAATCCGATGACAAAGACACCGGTGATGCCGCCTAAGGTGGCATAGGGCGGGATTCCCTTAAAGGAGGGGAATCTGCCTTTTGCCATAAGCTGATACAGAAAGATGGTAAGGGCATTAAGTGACTGGCTTATGAAGCCCACGCCGATGATTCCCAAGGCAGGGAATAACAGGCCGTTGCAGCTGCTTTGGGAAGCGATGAAGGCACCTGACAGGATAGCGGTTAAAGTATATAGCACGTTTATTCCTCAATTCGTTAGATTATAATTTTACCATAGGAATGGAGCATAAACTCATCTGAGTCATGCTCCATTTGTCTTATATGTCTTTGGAGGGTTACTGGGCTTCGTAACTTACTTCCATATCTACTTTTCCGCTCTTCTCACGGAAATATCCAAACAGGAGGGCAGCCACGCATACACAGAGATTCACAGCCATCTTGGGCCATGTCATGGTACGAAGGCTCATGTATGCCCCGAAGATACTTGCCAGGGTACCCGCAATGGTCCAGAACCAAAGCACACTGGTGGAAGTGTGCCAGCGTGAACGGTTCCACTCCGTGGGAATGACCTGAGGAAGGCGGAACACGAAAATTGCCAGCAGTACGTCCATGATATTGGATGCAAAGACAGCGGTACCTGAGATGGTGTTCATGTTAAAACCGAAAATCAATGGCAGCAGTCCAACCAGGTAGAAGAACAGGATAAGGTTGTGGGGGGTCTTGAAACGGGAGTTGATTGCGCCGAATTTTTTCGGCAGCCATCCGTCCACACAGCCCTGAAGCAATGGCTTTGTGCACCAGCCCATCTGGGCGTTTAAGGTGGTCATAAGGGCAAACATGGCGCCGCCAATCAGGAAGAACACATAGAGAGGCCCTGGAAGTATCTCGGCAGCTACCAATGAAAGGGGCTGTCCCTGTACTACATCAATGGGAAGCACACCGGTGGCAACCACTGCCATGAATGCATAGAAGATAGCCACAACAACAGTTGAGAGTATGATTACAAATGGCATGTCCTTAGTGGGATCCTTTGCCTCGGCAGAGAAATTGATGATATTCTGTGCGCCGCCGCAGGCAAAGGTCAGGATGGCTGCCGCGCTGCAGAAGCCTAAGGGGCCGTCCGTGAGAAATCCCTGTGGCTGTACATAGGCCGTAAAGTCAACGCGGAATATACCAAATGCAGTAAATACGGCCAGGGCAATCATGAGGCATACAACAAGTACCTGCTGGACAATGGATGCGTTTTTAACACCGATTATGTTGACCATCATCACAAGGGTAAGGATGATGACTGCTACCACGCGGACATTGATTCCCTGCACGGCCTGGCCAAAATATTCACCGATGGACAGTGCATACATGGAGAGGGATATATTACTTAAGATGTGTATGATGAGGTAAGCCCCGGCCAGCATCTTGGTGGAGAGAAGGGCAATGTATGTGTAGCTGCCGCCTCTCATGCGGACGGTTCCCAGGACAAATAATCTGGGGGCCAGTTTCAGCAGTGTGATGATGGCGGCAATTGCAAATGCAATACTTGCAGAACGTCCTGTCAGTCCGATGGCCTGCGGAAGAAGAGAGAAGATACCTGCGCCTATGATCTGTCCGACAGCAATGGCAAAGAAATCCTTCTTTCCCAGAACGCGGTCAAGATCTTTGGTACTTGTTAATGTTTTTGATTCACTCATAATGACCCTCCTATGTATTATTGTTATGACTGGGAAGCTTTTACCAGCCCATCAATTGCTTTTTCCACCCACTCAGGCGAGGTGGCCAGGTTCAGGCGGATGAAACCGTTCCCTCCGGCTCCGAACCACTGGCCATAATCCACTGCCAGACGTGCCTTTTCCTGGACAAAGTCTTTCATACCGCTTTCTTCTGCTTTTCCCAGATACCCGCTTAAATCAAGCCATGCAAGATAGGTGCCTTCCAAAGGGGAGAGGATGGCTTTTGGCAGTTCCGCCTGAATGCGGTTTAATGCGTATTCATAGTTGTCCCGGATGATGGATATTACAGTATCCAGCCATTCACGTCCATATGTATAGGCTGCTTCAATTGCATAGTACCCCAGCATATTGCCGGTATCCTCATGCAGGCTTACAGCCAGTCTGTCGAATTGGTTCCTAAGGTCCTCCCCTGGTATGATGACAAATGAATTCTTCATTCCGGCCAGGTTAAATGTTTTGGATGCAGCGGTCAGTGTAATGATGATATCTGAATACTTACCTCCATCAATGGAAGCAGTGGGGATATGAGGATGTTTTCCAATGATTAAATCGTGGTGTATCTCATCGCTGATAACAGTCACATGATGTTTTTTGCATATCTCAAGAAGTCTTCGCAGTTCATCCTCAGTCCAGACACGGCCCACCGGGTTGTGGGGGCTGCACAGGATAAAGACTTTTACTTCGTTGTCAACAACCTTCTTCTCAAAGTCCTCAAAATCTATTGTATAGATTCCACCTGTGTTAACCAGTTCACTGTAAATAAGCCTGCGGTCAATATCCTCAATTGCATGATGGAAGGGATAGTATACGGGCATATTGATGATGGCCGCGTCGCCTGGCTTTGTAAGCATATGCATGCACCAGAAGATACCAGTGACAACACCAGGTGCAAAACGGATCCAGTCGCGCTGAATCTCCCATCCATGCTGCTCTTTTTCCCACTGAATGAAAGACTGGTAGTAACTGTCTGGTGTAAGGGAGTATCCATAGATGCCGAAATCAACTTTTTTGCGTAAGGCTTCAGTTACTTCCCTGGGTGCTTTGAAATCCATGTCGGCGACCCACATGGATATCAGGTCGGGATCCCCATACTTGGTTGGAAGGATATCCCATTTGGAACAGTTCGTGCCGTGCCTGTCCGGGCAGTTTTCCCTAATAAATTCTTCTTTGTTCATGTTTATTCCTCCTATATAGTTTAAACATTAAACTATTTATCTTATGGGTGGATTATATAACTATTTAGATAAAAGTTCAATATATAATATTAAAAAATAATAAATTTGTGTATTTAGTATAAAATATTAATATTATTTTGTATAGAATTATAGTTTAAATAATTAACTATATAGAAGAAATAATGTCATAGACAAAAGACTTATCTTTTAGTTATAATAATACTAATGACAGAAAGGTTTAGGTAATGTAATGAAGAATGACAATCAATCCGGCAATATTAATCCAGCATTGTCGGAAGAACTTTTTCATAAAATGACAGAGCATACCAATCAGGTATACAAGTTTGTCAAGATATATAATGACTATGCCAATGCGCCCAGGGATTACGGTACAGGTGAAAAGGTCAATATGCTGAGCGTACATATCATGTCGGACATAGAGGAGCATCCTGGAATCACGGTTACGGAACTGGCAGAAGAGTGGGTCAGGACCAAGGGATCCATATCCCAGGTGATTAAGAACCTGGACGAGAATGGTTATATCATTAAGAAAAAAGAAGGCAATAATAATAAGAATGTCCATCTGTATCCTACCAGCAAAGGGGTAGAACTCAGCCTGGCCCATAAGATGTATGATGCCAGGAACTTAAAGAATACACTGGACTTCTTCACGCAGTATTGCACGGAGGAGGAACTGACAGCCTTTTATAAAGTCCTGAGCTATTATACCATGCTGTTGAAAGGGTGAATATGAATAGCCTGATTGGGTTATGCTTCCAATCAGGCTTAATATATAGCACAGCCTTTGTTGGGGGTCCAAGTCCCGGACAGTATCGTAAACCCTTCACGTTCCTCCGTATTCCCGGTAAAAATCCATGGTAAAATGCTTCCTTTGTATCCATATAATGGATGCTCATCTGAAGCAGTTGGATAATTCATGCTGAAACACAATCAAATCCCCGGTCTGCATGGCCTGATACATAGCCGTTAAATTTATTTCTTTGATTTTCTTCCGGAACCATGATATTTATATCTTTTTCCAGTTTAAATTACAAGGAAAGTATATGGAAGACGTGAATTTTTCAATCATAGGAAAACGGCCTTGACAAAAACTGGCAGCAGAAATATCATAAGAGTAGCAGAAAAAGGAAATTATGTGCAATGCGCCACATAAGAGGAATCACCGGAGAGCCGCTACTCTCCGGGATTCCCTTTACCTGTTTTGGTGGATTGACCTTGACAAAACCTGATGGTTGATTTATCATGAAAGTGAAAAGAAGATAGTATGTGCATTATGTCACATAAGGAACCCCCGGAGAGCGGCAACTCTCCGGGGGTTCTTTTTCTTTTTGGGGTAGAATACCCAGGCTGACTGTTGATGTTTATTTTCTGTCCAGCCATTTACTGATGTAATAGCATACCACACCAGCCGCGACAGAGATGATGAAAGATAGTCCGCCTATAGTCTACAACTTCCCCGAACAATACTCCCGTATGATCTCCATATAATCCCGTGCATGCTGCGGCAGATACCGCCCTTTCGGATAGGCCGCAATGGTGGTTGTGACAATGGGGCTTTTTCCGATGGACAGGCAGAGGGAGGGATGGCTGCCATGGGATGCGGCCATGTGATAATAGCTTTCCGGTGCAAATGCAATCCCAAGCCCTTCCATGGCCAGTTTGATGGACATCCCGCTGTTGCGTGTGTGCAGGAGCACGGGCGGGTTCATATTGTAATCCTCAAACAGTTTAAGGGCAATGCCTCCCGTGTTCTGGTCCGGATAAAGGAGGATGAAGTTCTCCCTGGAAAACAGGCTTAAGTCAATCCAGGGATGCTTGAAGCCCGGTTTATCCACTGCCCTGGACGCAAGCGGATGTCCTGCAGATAAGATTAATACAATTTCTTCCCGTTGCATGACCTCATAGTCCAATAATTTGGGGAATACATGGACATTATAAAAGGTGAGGTCAATGGAATGGTCTTTTAAGCTTGTCTCGGCTATGAAGTTAACGGCTTCCATCACATTGATGGTCACATGGGGGTACCGGCTGTGGAATTCCATCAGGGTGGGCTGGATGATGGTGCTTCCCATCATGATGGGTATGGCGATATTGAGGCGGCCGTATTTCCTGTGGCTGATATCCTCGTACTCCCGGTCCCACTGCTCCCCGTAAGCAGCAATCTGCTCCGCGTAGTGGAGATAGCGTTCCCCCATATAGGTCGGGGTGTAGCAGTTGTCCCTGCGGTAAAAGAGCGGCCCTCCCAGCTGGTTTTCCAGGTTCTTAAGATATTTGCTTAAGGATGGCTGGGAAATGAACAGGGATTCGGCGGCCTTGCCGATGCTCCCCTGTCTGGCAATGGCCAGGATGTAGCGTGCTTCTTTTAATTCCATAAAATTCCTCCTGACAGGTCATTTCTGTAAATATACGGAAATGATTTGTAAAAAAACAGGTGAATATAGCTTTACTGCATAAAGAATATAGAATTTATATATTTGACGTATATTATATTACTTTTTATAATAAACGTAAAGCCTAAAATAAGCAACCTTAATAAATCTTTTGATTCAGCATGGAGCGTGAAAATCATGAAAAAGAGCAGTGCATTAATCATGCTGGTACCCGGCCTTGTCATCCTGCTGGTGTGCCTTGCCATCCCACTACTGCGGGTACTGGCGCCAAGTATTTTCTCGGGAGATTATCCGTTCAGTTTCTACGCGGAGTTTTTCCGGGACGGGTATTATCTGAAAATATTCCTGCGCACGGTTAAGATTGCCGTGATTACCACTGCTTTCTGCATGGCGGGCGGAATCCCCACAGCGTACTTCATCAGCCGCTGTCCTAAGAAGTACAGGGGACTGCTGCTGGCGTTGTCCATCTTTCCCATGATGACCAACTCTGTAATCAGGAGTTTTGCGTGGATAAACATACTGGGAAGCAATGGAATTGTGAATAAGTTTCTTCTGGCGGCTGGTTTTGTGGATAAACCTGCCAAGCTTCTGTACACGGATTTCGCAATCATCATCGGCTCCATCTATCTGTTCCTGCCGCTGATGATCGTGACGGTTACAGGCGTCATGGAAAATATTGACGATGATATGATGGAAGCGGCGCAGAGCCTGGGCGCGGCCCGGATGGAAGCGTTCATGAAGGTGGTTTTCCCCATGAGCCTTCCGGGAATCATTGTGGGCGGCATCCTGGTATTCACAGGGACGCTGACAGCCTACACCACGCCCCAGCTTCTGGGAGGCAACAGCAACATGGTAATGGCTACCCTGATATACCAGAGGGCCATGTCCGTGGGAGACTGGACCGGGGCGTCCGTGATTGCATTCATAATGATCATACTGACACTGGGCGTCATCAAGGGCTTTAATGCCCTGGCGTCACGGCTGGACCGGAGGGGAGAGAACTATGCGTAAGAATAAACTGCTCACTGCATATGCATTCCTGGTATTTGCATTCCTGGTGATTCCGCTTGTAATCATTACCATTACGGCTTTTGGCGGCGGCAGCGCCATTACCTTTCCCATTGAATCATTTTCCTTTAAATGGTTTTCCAATGTGTTCGCGCTGAAATCCTTCCGCCGTTCCTTCCTGACAAGCCTGGAGGTGGCGCTTTTGGCAACCCTCATTGCACTGCTGGTGGGAATCCCGGCAGCCTATGCGCTGGCCCGTTCCAATGTAAGGGGGAAACAGATGCTTAAGTCCATTTTCCTGTCCCCGACCATTGTGCCGGGAATCGTCATTGGTTTCATCCTGTACCAGTTTTTGATCCTTACACTGAGGATTCCGGTGTTTGTAAGCCTTCTGGCTGGACATTTCATGGTGACGCTTCCCTATGTCATCCGCGTGGTGGGGTCTTCCATGGAACAGTTTGATTTCTCCATTGAGGAGGCGGCCTGGAGCCTGGGATGCCCCAAGAAGGCGGCATTTTTCAAGGTAGTGCTTCCCAATGTGACTTCGGGAATCTCATCCGCCTTCATGCTTGCATTCATCAATTCCTTCAATAACATACCTGTATCCATGTTCCTGTCAGGGCCGGGGGTCAGCACCTTCCCTTCCACCCTCATGAACTATATCGAATATAATTATGACCCTACTGTTTCTGCCGTATCCGTGCTTCTCATGGCAGCAACCGTAATCATCATGGTAATTATTGACAGGACACTGGGCATTGCAGCCCTGGCTAAATAGGAGGATGACGAAAATGGCATTTATGACCCTTAATCAGATTGATGTCAGCTACGATAAAAAGAAGCAGATTTTAAAAGGCCTTGACCTTAAAGTGGAAAAGGGGGAGCTGGTATCCCTCCTGGGGCCAAGCGGCTGCGGCAAGTCCACGACCCTCAGGGTGGTGGCTGGATTCATTGACCCTCAGGGCGGGACCTTTACCCTGGACGGGGAAGACATGACCAGGGTGGCTGTGCACAAGAGGAATTTTGGCCTGGTATTCCAGAGCTATGCCCTGTTTCCCCATCTGAGCGTGTACGATAATGTGGCCTTCGGGCTGCGCACCAGGAAAATGGACAGGGAGACCATTGATAAAAAGGTAAAGGACATTCTGGAGGTCTGCGGGCTGACTGAGTTTGCACAGAGATTTCCAAAGCAGATGTCAGGCGGACAGAGGCAGAGGGTGGCCCTGGCCAGGGCGCTTGTGATTGAGCCGAAGCTCCTGCTGCTGGATGAGCCTTTAAGCAACCTGGATGCAAAGCTGAGGCTCAGCATGAGGGTGGAGATTAAACGCCTTCAGAAAAAGCTTGGTATCACAACCCTGTTCGTCACCCATGACCAGGAGGAATGTTTCTCCATATCCGATAAGGTGGCGGTCATGAACAACGGCGTCATAGAGCAGTTTGATACACCTGAGAATATTTACAGAAGGCCTGCAACCGAGTTCGTGGCAAGGTTCATCGGGTTTGAGAATTTCCTTGAGATGGAACGGGACGGCGTACACATCTACCGGGTGCCGGACGGCAGCCAGTTCGAGGTGGACATGGACTGCGGGGAGGAAGCATTTGCAGGCACCATCCGGCCGGACGATATACGTCTGGCAGGGCAGGGACAGCAGGAAAATGTCCTCACAGGGACAGTGGGCGTGCGCACCTTCCTGGGGAAGAGCTACCAGTATGAGGTGAACACGGCAGCCGGGGTGCTGAAGGTCAATATGGATACTTCCAACCTGTTTAAGGAAGGACAGGAAATCAGGCTGTATCTGCCAAAGGATAAGCTGGTGCTGGTACGCAGATAGGGAATGCCGTGGCGAACGGAATAAGGAAGAAAAGGAGATTATTATGAAAAAGACAATTGCAATGGTACTTTGTGCAGCAATGACACTGACTGCCTGCGGAGGCGGCGCAGCCACAGGGGATACGAAGGCGGCTTCGGACGGAAAGCAGAAGCTGGTACTTTCCACCTATGGACTGAGCGAGGATATTTCCGCGGAAGAGGTCTATGCTCCCTTTGAGCAGGAATTTAACTGTGAAATCGTGACAGAGACAGGCGGCACCAATGACCGTTATACCAAGCTGGCTGCTGACAGTGAATCCAGCATTGATGTGATTGAACTGTCACAGGCCATGACCGCAAAGGGGATTGAGGAAGGGCTGTTCGAGGATATTGATTTAAGTAAGATTGAGAATGCATCTGACATGATTGCAGCTGCGAAAACCATGGCGGATGCAGGCCAGGGCGTGGCATACACCATTAACAGCATCGGCATCATGTACAATCCTGAGGCGGTTGATTTTGAGATAAAGGGTTTTGATGACCTGTGGGATTCCAGACTGGAAGGCATGGTATCCATCCCGGAAATCACCACCACCTTTGGGCCGGCCATGGTATATATGGCAAGCGACCATGCAGGTGTGGATATTAAGAGCGACAACGCAGAGGCTGCGTTTAAGGCCTTGGAAGAGTTAAAGCCGAATCTGGTTAAGACATACGCTAAGTCCGCCGATCTGATTAACATGTTTACATCCGGTGAAGTGGCGGTTGCCATTGTGGGCGATTTTGGTGTTCCTACCATCCAGGCAGCGAACCCTGACCTTGTTTATGTGACACCGGACATTACGTATGCCAACTTTAATACCATCAGCATTACCAAGAACTGTAAGAATAAGGAGCTGGCCTACGAATATCTCAACTACCGTTTAAGCCCTGAGCTTCAGACCAAGACAGGCAAGGCCCTGAACGAGGCGCCCACCAACAGCAAGGTTGAATTCACGGATGAAGAGTCTAAGAACATGACATACGGCGACAAGGCTGCCAATGCAAAGGTGCTGGATTACTCTTTTGTGAACCCGCAGTTAAACAGCTGGATTGACCAGTGGAACCGTATCATTAATAATTAATTTTGCTAAAAGAATAAAAATCCCTGGAGAGTGGCTATGAAGGTTGATTTCGTGGTAAAGGGCGCCTGGGTCTTCATGACATACAGGCAGTGCTTTGAGAAAAGGGATGTTGCGGTTGCAGGGGAAAAGATTTACGCGGTTTCCCCTGCAATCTGCTATCCGGACGTGACAACGATTGACGGCAGCGGGATGTATATGATTCCGGGGCTGGTCGATATCCATATGCATATTGAGAGTTCCATGACTTATCCGGCAGAATTTTCCCGTATCACCCTGCCTTACGGCGTTACAACCGTGGTGGCGGATGCCCATGAGATTGCCAATGTGTTCGGGATGGACGGCATCCGGTGGTTCATGGGGCAGGAGACAAAGCTGGATATATTCTATGCCATCCCTTCCAGCGTGCCGGCCACCAATGACAGCCTGGAGACATCGGGCGCAGGGATTGGGGAGGCGCAGGTCAGGGAACTGGCGCGTGACAGCAGGGTGCTGTGCCTTGGGGAAGTCATGAATTTTAAGGACCTGACATCGGATGGGGATGCGTTAATCAAAAGGCTGGTGGGTATCTGCAAGGGGAAAGACATCCGGGACAGTATGCGGATTGAGGGCCATTGTCCCAAAATCAGCGGGGAGGATCTTTGCCGTTTCATCTATGAAGGGGTGGACGCGGACCATACCCAGCAGACGCCGGGGTCCGTGCTGGAAAAAACAGATATGGGCATGTTCCTGGAACTGCAGCACAAGTCCCTGACGCCGGAGGTGGTGGATACGGTATGCCGCTATGGCCTTTATGAAAATGTGGCCCTCATCACGGATGATACCATGCCGGACCAGCTTTTAAAGGGACAGTTAAACCGGATAGTGGCTCATGCGGTCAAGAATGGAATGCCTGTGGAAAAGGCAATCTACTGCGCAACATTTACACCGGCAAGGCGGATGCACCTGGATGACCGGGGGATGATCGGGCCTGGAAAGCTGGCGGACTTTGTGCTGCTTCGGGATTTGGAACACTTTCAGCCGGCGGCGGTGTTTAAGCGGGGGGAATTGGTGTATGGGGAGCGTTTGGGAACGGACTATGCATCCATACCTGAAGCATTTTACCATTCCGTAAACTGTAACAGGGCCATGGCAGAGGACTTCCGCTTGAAAACGGATAAGCCATGTTCCAGGGTCAAAGTAAATGTGATGAAAATCCAGACCCACGGCACCTTCACCTCCAGGGTTATCAGGGAGCTGGATGTGAAGGACGGCGTCATATGCTGGAAGGAAGCAGGCCTTTCCCTGGCAGTGATGTTTGAGCGGTATGGGAAGAACGGGAATATTTCCTTTGGACTGGTGGAGGGCGCGTTAAGGAAGCCGGGAGCCATTGCAACCACCTGGTCCCATGACAGCCACAACCTGCTGGTACTGGGAACCTGTGAGCAGGATATGGCGGCGGCCCAGAACCGGGTCATAGAACTGCAGGGCGGTTATGTGGCGGCTGAACATGGGTGCGTGACGGCTGAGGCCCGGCTTCCAGTGGGCGGCATCCTGTATGACGGACCGGTGGAAGAGCTGGCGTCCGATCTGGGCAGGGTCAGGCGGGTCATGAGGGAACTGGGATATGAAAACAATAATGAAATCATGTCCATGTCCACCCTTGGGCTTCCGGTATCACCGGAACTGAAGCTGACCGATTACGGGCTGTTGGACGTAAGGAGCCAGGAACCGCGTCCTCTTATTGAGGAGTATATTGAATAAGGGAGTTGTTATCAGATGAAGACAGTCATCACGAATGGCATCATAATTACCATGAACCGGGATATGGATATGTATCCGGAGGGATATGTAATCGTGGAGGATAGCAGGATATCGGAGGTTGGCCCCATGGAGGCGCTGGCGCACCGGATTACAGGGTGGGAAAGCAGCAGGCAGGAGGGCATTTCCATCATGGACGCAGGACATGGCATTGTCATGCCTGGCATGGTGAATACACACTGCCACATGGGCATGGTTCCCTTCCGGGGATTGGGGGATGACTGTAAGGACAGGCTTCGGGTTTTCCTTCTGCCCATGGAGTCCAGGGCAATGGACAGGGAACTGGCCAGCCTTTCCAGCAGATATGCCATATGCGAGCTTCTTTTAAGCGGCGTCACCACGGTCATGGATATGTATTACTTTGAGGATGCGGTGGCAGAGGTCATGGATCAGATGGGAATCAGGGGGATTGCCGGAGAGACCGTGATGGAGGAAGCATCCTGTGACGCGGGGACGCCACGGGAGGCCATTGCGCTGGGGGAGGAACTGATTAAGCGTTACAGGAACCACCCGCGGATTCAGGGCTGTATTGCGCCTCACGGAACAACAACATGCAGCAGCAGTACGCTTCAGGCAATCCATCAGGTGAATGACAGATATGGCGTGCCGTTTACCCTTCATGTGGCTGAGATGGATTATGAAATGTCGTACCTGAAGGAACAGTATGGATGTACGCCCATAGAATATCTGGACAGGCTTGGGATCCTTGACAGCCATACCTTGTCCGCCCACAGCATACGCCTTACGGAACAGGATATAAGCCTGATGGCAAAGTCCGGCAGCAGCGTGGCCCACTGCATCGGCTCCAATACCAAGGCGGCCAAGGGAGTGGCGCCTGTAAGCTCCATGCTGGAACAGGGGCTGGCAGTGGGGCTTGGCACGGATGGGCCGGCCAGCGGCAACACGCTGGACATATTTACACAGATGAGGTTCTGCGCTAATTTCCACAAAAATGAGACTGGGAACAGGAGTGCATTTCCTGCAAAGGACATAGTCTCAATGGCAACCATATGGGGAGCCGGGGCTTTGGGCCTGGATCATGTGACCGGATCCCTGGAACCGGGAAAAGAGGCCGACCTGGTGGTGGTGGAAACGGATTCACCCAACATGTTTCCCGTGTACGACCCCTATTCGGCCCTTGTGTACAGTGCGCGCGCAGATAATGTAAGGGATGTGTTCGTGGCAGGTAGGTGTCTGGTAAAGGACAGACAGTTGGTGTACCAGGATTTCCGGCAGATCAGGGAAGACCTGCGGCAGAAAATGAATCAGACTGCTTTTGGTAAAATGGGCAATCTGGTATGACCCACAGCAAATAGCCATATGGTTTAGGTATCCTTAATTTCATACCGGGACAGCACCCAGTCCAGGCCGTTGATATGGTTGAATATCTGGTCCAGTGCTTCCTGGCTGGTCAGTCCGGGATGGAATCCTTCATTGGTTCCATCCTTTTCCATGTGCATCCGCACCACCCAGCGCATGGAACTGTCATAAAGGGAGAGGTCATGGGAAATGCCGCCGTCCCCTGTCTTGGGAACCGGACCCGCCCCGCACCGGGTAAGCTGTTCTTCTTCTGTGATTGTTACAGAGGTAAGCCCTTCCTCTAAAGGCGCTGTGACTGCCTGCAGCTGTCTTACGGCTGTGTCCGCGTCTGGTCCGATGATAATGGTAAGGTCCATGTCAGGGGAATGTTCGCCTACGTACCCATAGAAACTGTCACATGTCTTCAGAAGGCGTTCCGCCAGTTCGGGAAGGGTATCTACAGAGTCCCATTTGAGGACCAGGTGGGACGCGTAGTCCTGGTCGTACCAGGTGCGCCCTGAAATCCCCTGCTCTGATGCGGCGTATAAAAGGGCTTCCGCCCAATATCCGCACCCTCCGACGGTATAGCGGGTGGCATCATCAGAGGATGATTGGACGGGAACTACCCATACCGGAAATGGTATCTCAGCCTCTCCTAAGGACTTCATATTGTAGATATATACCCCGTCAGTCTCATCCTCCTGATCGAAGTAAGAGCTGTCCACATGAATGTCCACCATCCCGGTCATGACTGCAGTCAGTGGGGATGCGGCCGGGAAGATATGGATACTGGCCGAGGTTCCCTTATAAAGCGTCGTGAGGGTATTCTTACCGTAAAATTCGTATTCCTCAGGACTTACAGGGAGATTTTCCGGGCGCGTAATGGGACCGAAGCCATCGTATATCCATTTTGGGGGAGATGAGGGCTGGGGCATGTTTGGGGAGGTTTCGCCGCTGTCCGAAAGGATATTAATGGAAGGGCGCATGTCGGAGGCTTTTGTTTCCATCAGCATCTTGTCAATCTCCCTGACCAGTTCTGATGAATCATGGGCTGGCAGGGTCTGGGGTGGATTTTTCTTCATTTCATTTATGATTTTCTGCACATCAGAAGGATTGCTGGTGCGGCTGGGGGCCATGGAAATACCCCTTATCATGACGGCCACGAATAGAAGTATCAGGCTGGACAGTATCCGCTGGGAACGGGTCCAGGGCTTCCGGCGGGATCTGGTTCCCTTCTCCCCGGATTTGGGAAGAGGAGGCATGTCTGCCATGGCAACCATATCCTTCTCATAGCGGTATGCATGCTGCATGATTTCCCAATGGATATTATCCATGTAGGGGATGACCGGATAGGAGGGGGATTTGTATTGCCTGAACCGGTAAGCCCTGTACAGGGCAACCGCCTCCGCCCGGTTAATCCCTCCCCTGTTGGCACTCAGCCACTGGTCCAGCTGTTTTAGGAAATCAGGTTCCCATCCAGCCAGTTTGAACCGTGGGGATTCATACCATTCTTCCAGACGCCGGAGCGCCCTTGTGAACTCCTCCCCATTGGTGTCAACGGATTTGGGAAAGGAGTCATGGAGTTTCTTAAGGCTCTCTAAAAGCTTGCTGCACGAGGCGTTTAACTCCTGCTCCATGCCCTGTTCCACCAGATGGGAGATATCTGGGATGGCAGGAGCCACAGGGTGATTGCTGGGGAGGATTGTTGCCTGCTTGCTGGCAGGAGCCGCCCCCTGTTCATCCGCAGGAACCGCCGCTTCCGCGCCCGCAGGAATCCGCGCCGCTATCTTAACCGCCGCCGTATAAGCCTTGTGAAGCTGGTCAAATTCTTCCGGATGTTCCTCTGGGTGGCAGGCGGAGCATTTGGCAGCGTACGCTTTTTTGATTGCCCGTTTATCGGATGTGGGGGGAATACCGAGTATGTCCCATATGGTTTCTGCCATCATACGCCTCCGTATAGTTTGCTTTCCAGGTAGTTGAATGTGTCGTCTGTCTTTTTGCGGGCGGCGGCTATGGCTGCGGGACTGCCTGCCTCCAGGACGCCTGAGAACCAGTTCAACAGGTTCAGGATTACCTGGCGGTCATCACCCAGCAGCTCCATGTAGAGCCGTTCTCCCCTGGAGAATACAAGCTGGTTGGCGGCCTGTTCCCTGGCGGGGCGTTTCAGCTGTTCCAGCTCCTGCATTTTCTGTTCCAGTTCCTGGCTGTCCATCCGGATATGTTCATTCATGATTAGTTTTTTCACCACATCCCCGTGCCTGTTTTCAGCCTCCACATCCAGGATACCGTTGATGTCATACGTGAAACGGACAACCACGCCTTCCTGCCCATTGGGGGCAGGCGGGACCGTCAGGTTCAATTCGCCTAAAAACAGGTTTTCACTGCAATGCATGGATTCGCCCTGGAACACAAGGATGCCGATGTCTGTCTGCAGATCCCTGGTGGTGACATAAAAACCGCTTTTACTGGTGGGCAGGGGCGAGTTCCGCTCAATGATGGGCGACATGATATGGTCCCTGGCGTTATTCCTGTCAATGATCCCGATTCCCAGGGTAAAGGGGCAGATATCCGTGAGGATGATATCTTTTATATCGGACTGGCGCTCCTTAATGCCACCATAGATTCCGGCGCCCAGGGCAATGATTTCATCCGGCTGTCCGGCAAGGAACGGTTCCCTGTGAAGGAAATGTCCGATATACTGCTGGACCGCGGGCATTTTACAGGTCCCGCCCACAAGGACAATCTGGTCAATATCCTCCATGGTCTTCCCCGCATCGGAAAGGGCGTGGAAGACCACCTGTTCCAGACGTTTAAAGAGGGGCGCGCAGATCCGCACCAGGTCCGCTGTTGTCAGGAACAGCCCAAGCTCATCCTCCCTGTAGAGATAATTCATCATGGCGGCCTGGCTGACCGTAAGTTCCCGTTTGCATTGCTCCGCCTTTTTAAGCAGCAGGTTCTGCTCAGACATGGTCATGGATTCAAAATCCAGCGCGTGCTGTCCGCAGAAATATTCTGCAATCAACATATCAAAATCATTGCCGCCCAGATGGTTGTCGCCAGCCACGGCCTGTATCTCGATAATCTGCTCAAAGCACTCCACCACGGATACATCCAGGGTGCCGCCGCCAAAATCAATTACCAGAAACTGGGAGTCATCTTCCCTGGTCTGGTTCCGGCAGGCCAGGGCTGCTGCGGATGGTTCATTGACCAGCCGTTCCACCTTAAGTCCGGCCAGCTGCCCGGCCTGTTTGGTTGCAAAGCGCTGCTCGTCATTAAAATAAGCAGGCACACTGATGACAGCTTCCTCCACCGGTTCACCCAGATACGCTTCTGCATCCAGTTTAAGCTGTTTCAATATGAGGGAAGAGAGTTCTGCCGCCTTAAATATATGGTTCCCAAGCCGGAAATCATGGGCAGTGCCCATCTGCCTCTTGAAGGAGGCAGCGCTGCGTTCCGGCTGGGTATGCATTTTTTCCCTGGCAACCGTGCCTGTCCACAGGGTGCCGTCCTTGTCCATGCTGACCACGCTGGGGGTCAGGAATGTTCCCAGGGAATTGGGAATCAGCTCCGCCCGTCCGTGTCTCCAGATTGATACCAGGCTGTTGGTGGTTCCAAGGTCAATACCGATAATTGCCATATGATTTCTCCTGCTTGGATTATTTTTGATATATGTATATTTTAGTGCAGTTTCCTATATTTTTCCACCTTATTTAAATTGATTTATTTTATCACAAATAGGTGTTGACATGCATGTATAAATGGATTAATATATGGAAGGTAACATTATTTACAATTATATAGTTCGTATATATCCCTTATTCAGAGTGATGGAGGTACAAAGGACCTGTGAAGTCACGGCAACCCCGGTTGAGTATGTCAGAATTGACGTGCAAAAGGGCCGGAAGGTGCCAGCCTGAGCGAGGAGTGTGCACTGTTTCATGCATGCTTGATCGAGCAATAAGAGGATTTGAAGATCTTTCGTTATTTTCAAGTCCGCAATTGCTGCGGACTTTATTTTTTGTAAAGGATATATGTTGCAGGAACCAGGTAACAGAATGATTTATTTCAGAGAAAAGGAGAACGTGAACTAAATGGAGAGAAGACTTTTTACATCTGAATCCGTAACCGAGGGACATCCGGATAAAATGTGCGATGCCATTTCCGATGCCATCCTGGACGCGCTTATGGCCCAGGACCCCATGAGCCGCGTGGCTTGTGAGACAGCTGCCACAACAGGCTTGGTACTTGTAATGGGTGAGATTACAACCAATGCATATGTGGATATCCAGAAGATTGTGCGGGAGACAATACGCGAGATTGGATATGACCGTGCAAAATACGGATTTGACTGCGACACCTGCGGCGTGATAACCGCCATTGACGAGCAGTCCCAGGATATTGCCCTGGGCGTGAACAAGGCCCTGGAAGCAAAAGAAAACAGGATGTCCGACCAGGAACTGGACGCCATCGGCGCCGGCGACCAGGGAATGATGTTCGGTTTTGCCACCAATGAGACAGAAGAATACATGCCATACGCCATTTCCCTGGCCCACAAGCTGGTCAGGCGCCTGACAGAGGTGCGCAAGGACGGCACATTAAAATATCTCCGCCCGGACGGCAAGTCCCAGGTTACGGTGGAGTACGATGAGGATGACAGGCCGGTGCGCCTGGATGCAGTGGTGCTTTCCACCCAGCATGATGAGAGCGTGTCCCAGGAGCAGATCCATGCGGACGTTAAGAAATACATCTTTGACGAAATCCTTCCTCAGGATATGGTGGATGGGAACACCAAGTTCTTCATTAATCCCACCGGACGTTTTGTAATCGGCGGACCTCAGGGAGACAGCGGCCTGACCGGACGTAAGATCATCGTAGATACCTACGGCGGCTATGCACGTCACGGCGGCGGCGCATTTTCCGGCAAGGACTGCACCAAGGTGGACCGTTCCGCTGCCTATGCAGCCCGTTATGTGGCTAAGAATATCGTGGCAGCCGGACTGGCCGACAAGTGTGAAATCCAGCTGTCCTATGCAATCGGCGTGGCCCACCCGACCTCTATCATGGTAGATACCTATGGTACAGGAAAGCTGAGCAATGAAAAGCTGGTGGAAATCATCCGCTCCAATTTTGACCTCCGCCCGGCCGGCATCATCAAGATGCTGGGACTCCGCCGTCCGATTTATAAGCAGACAGCTGCTTATGGACATTTTGGCCGCAATGATCTGGACCTTCCATGGGAGAAGCTGGATAAGGTGGAGCTGCTGAAGTCATTGGCAGGGATATAGGAAGACGCTGGGGAGGCATTTTTATTACACAGCAGATACAATTTCAGATATGGTTCCATATGAAAGCCCAGTGCCCACGCACTGGGCTTTTAATATTATCCACGGTCAGCCAATGACCCCAATTTTCATAAATCCTCCCCACACTCTTTTATCTTATGCGTATAAATGTTATTCTGGGGATATATCAGGACGTGAATCATTCAGCAAGGCACACGTCATATACAGTTGGGAAAAGGTGGGGGACATATGAAAGGGATACGGAAATACTGGAGCAGACAATCCTTTACAAAACAGATATCCGTTGTGTTTATATTGCTGTTTACGGCCCAGATCGTGCTTCTGGCAGGTATAAGCAATACATATTTAACGGATATTATTGAAAAGAAGATTATCGGATTTTTCCGGATAGCGGTGGAACAGGCAGCATCCAATATTGCAGCAACCCTGAATGGGTATGAGGAAGCCGTTAACCAGATGACCATAGATGAAAAATTCCTTGATTACATGCAGCAATTTGAAGAAGCCCGGGGACAGGAGGAACTGGGTGTGAAGCAGGAGCTGAGGAAGCAGATGCGGACCTTCATGTCCTACCGTCCCCAGGTGTGGTGTATGGCCGTGGAGACTGAAAACGGGAAGGTATTCAGCTCGGACAGGCTTCAGATTGATTCTTTATACCAGAAAAGCCCGGAGTTATATGACCTGTATTTTTCACAGGTGGAAAAACAGGAAATCCTTAAGGGGGAATGGATACCGGCTGAGTATTACGACAGGCAGGGAACCTCGGATTATTATCTTTTCACGTACCGGAAGCGGCTGATGGATTTCTATACAGCCAGGTATGTGGGGACCTTCCTCATGGGCGTGAACGAGCTGGTACTTTCCGATATCTGTCAGGAGGCCCAGATTACACCGGACAGGAACACGAATTATAACTTCATTGTGGACCAGGACAACCGGATTGTTTCGCATTATGACAAATCCAGGATAGGCATGGACATTTCTGACATGGACGGATGGGAACAGCTGACTATGGGCGGCAGCCAGGATGTGCATCTGGTGAAGGAGAACCATGAGGACAAGACAGTGGTGCTGGTGGATATCCCAAAGACATCCTGGCGTCTGGCCGGTGTTCTGGATAATGATTATATACTGAAGGAGATACGGAATTTCCAAAGGATAATATGGATGATAACCATCTGCCTGATGGTGCTGGGCGGTTTCTTCATATGGATCCTGTCCCGCAGGCTGTCCGCGTCCGTTAAGCAGGTGGTAAACACCATGAAGGAAGTAAGGGCCGGGGAAATGTCCGCCCACATGGAGATGGAAGGCAAGAATGAGATATCCATCATAGCCAGCCAGTTTAATAAGATGATGAAACAGATCAACAACCAGATGGATGAGATCAAGCAGGTCAGCGAAATGAAGAAGGATGCGGAAATCAGGGCGCTTGAGGCCCAGATTAACCCTCATTTCATCTACAACACCCTGGATTCCATCCATTGGCTTGCCATCGAAAACGGGGAAGATGAAATCAGTGAAATGCTCAGTGAATTTGCCCAGATCCTCAGGTATCAGATCAGCGGAAGCAATGACGTCGTTAAAATAAAGGAGGAGATGGAGTACCTGAAAAAGTATCTGTTTCTTCAGAAAATCCGTTTCATGGATAACTTTGAATATGCCATTGACTGTGAGGAGGGAATCCTGGACTGCCATATCCATAAGATGATATTCCAGCCGTTGATTGAAAATGCAATCATCCATGGATATGCGAATATCCGCCACGGAGGATTCCTGCGAATCAAGATTTATCATATAAATGAGAGCGGAATCTGTTTTTCCATAACGGATAACGGACGGGGGATGTCACCGGAGAAAGTGGGGGAAGTTTTTGGTGAAGGCGGGAGTACGCCGTCTATCGGCGTGTCGAATGTATTAGCCAGGCTGAAGCTTTATTATGGGGACAGCTACAGGATGGAGGTACATTCGGAGGAAAACAGGGGAACCTCCATTAAGATTACCATACCGAAGATGTGATGTAAAAGAGGGCGAGAAGATGAAAATCATAATTGTGGAGGATGAAAGAAAGTCATTAATGGGACTGACTGCCCTGATTGGCCAGCTGGAAGAGAGATGGGACATCGTGGGGACGGCTGGGAATGGAGAAGAGGGTGTGCGGCTCATTGCCAGGGAACAGCCGGATGTGGTCATAACAGATGTGATGATGGAGCAGATGGACGGCCTGGAAATGATGGAGGCAGTACTAAACCAAGGGAACGAGTGCAAATTCATTGTTTTAAGCGGGTTTGCCGACTTTAAATTTGCCCAGAAAGCAATTCAGCTGGGGAGCGTGGATTATCTTTTGAAACCCGTGACAAAAAAGACATTAAGGGAAGTCCTGGAACGGGTGGAACAGAAAATCAGGGAAGAAAAGCATCAGATAAGGCCATCCACCTTTTCGGAACAGGAATTATGGGAACGGCTGTATTCGGTGCCTGAGGATGCGGCTGAAAGCTACCTGAAGGAGCTGGAATCCAGGATGGCGGGCAGAGGGGTATATCTGCTGATGCTTAAAGGGGATGCGGGTTTCACGGTTTCAGAAGAAACGAAGTGGAAGGAAATCATGAAATACTATCTGTCAGGTATGACATTCCACTTTTTTTCCGGCGGCAGGCATAAACTGTTTTTTGCAGTTGAATCAGAGGAGCTGACACGCCTGGAAGGACAGATAAGGGAAGGGCTGAAACGTGGGAAAAGCCTGTTCCACAAACCTGTTGTGGCGGTATCCTATTTCCTTCCAGTGTTAAAAGAATTTTACAGGGCGCTTAAGGTGATGGAGGATAACAGCAATTGGGGGCTGTCTGTCATACAGATGGATATAATAAACGAGGAAAAACTTAAGGCAGTAGAATGTAATAAATTCATCTATCCCATGGAGACTGAAAGAAATATGATCCGCCATATCGGGGAACTGGATATGGCGGCGGTCCGGGAGGATCTGCGGGAATTTGAGGCATATCTGAAAAAACAGGTTTACCATTATGCGGATATCCGTGAGGCAATGCTGTGTATGACGGTTGCCATCCTGTATGAAATCCGTAAGACAAGTTATGGGATATATGAGGAAATCAGCCATCTGAACGTCCTGGAGTGGGTAAAGACAAGAATTTCCACGGATGCCTATGCAACCATGATGCTGAATATCCTGGGTGAATTCAAACGTTATAAAGATAATGTACACCACTGTAATAATCCGGTCATTAATGAGATATTGAATATCATTGAGAAGGAATATAAAGAAAATATCCTTGTGGAGGAAATGGCGCGCCGATTTAACATTACCCCTGAGTATTTAAGTACGCTGTTTGTGCGGGAGTTAGGGATTAAGTACACTGCATACTGTACCCAGGTCAAAATCGAGCATGCAAAAAAGCTTCTCAGAAACAGTAACATGAAGATTTATGAAGTAGCTGAACAGAGCGGGTACATGGATGTAAAATATTTTTGTAAGGTGTTTAAGAAGTATACGGGAAAAAGCCCTAAGGAATATATCCAGATGTAACGTTTGTTTTGGACACCTTTCTTAGAAATGTGGAATGGGAAAAGAGATAAGGAGGTGGTATCCTTTAATCAGAAAACAAACAGGGAGGGATTTCAATGAGAAAGGAACACAAGTGGTTATGGTCAGCAGCAGCAATCGCAATGGCGGCGGGAATCTGCATGGGGTGCGGCGCAGGGTCTGGCGGGGGGACAGCACAGACCACTGCAGAGCAGGCGGATGCCAAGGAGGAAAGCACAGGACAGACAGCTGCATCCCAGGCCGAGGGAGACCAGAAGATTACGTTACTTTTAACTTATCCCAAGGAAAAAGCAGTGCTCTATCAATGCATTGAGGATTTTACGGCTGAAACCGGAATACAGGTGGAGATTCAGTACATGCCCCTGGCGGATTCCAGAAAACAGATTAATATCATGGTGGCCAGCGACAGCCTTCCGGATGTGATGGATGTGGACAATACGGACACAGCTACTTATGCAAAGATGGGAATCCTGGCGGATATCACGGACCGCGTTAATTCAGAGCTGGAACTGGACCGGTATTATGGCAGTATCCTTGGACAGAACCAGTATGAGGGAAAATATTATGGACTCCCGTTCACATCGAATAACCTGTGCCTTTACTACAATAAGGAGTTACTTGATAAAGCAGGTGTGACAGAGGTTCCGGCAACCTGGGACGGGCTTCTTGAGGCATGTGGCAAACTGAAGTCAATCGGGGTCAATGGCTTCGGGGTGGCGGGAAGCCAGACAACCGATACCACGTTTCAGATGTGGCCATTTATATGGGGAGCAGGTTCTGATGTAGACCGTATTGATTCGCCTGAGACAGTGGAGATGCTTAAATTCTATCAGGAAATGGTGGAAAACCAGTATATGAGTACGGAGGTGGTAAACTACAATTCCGGCGACAATGCCAACCAGTTTATTGCCGGCAAGACAGCAATGATCATAGACGGTCCATGGCGTCTTAGTTCCATCCAGGCTGATGCAGGCTTTGAATTCGGCGTGGCCAAGGTTCCTGAGGGAAGCGCTGGATTTAAGACAGTGCTGGGCGGCCATAATTTTGCGATTTCCAATACGGGCAATGTGGATTTAAGCTGGGAATTTGTAAAATATATGAACAGGCCTGAAGTCATGGTCAGGTACAGTGAGGCAGAAAACTATATTCCATCCAGAAAAGACGTGGCTGCAGGATCTGAGTATTTCGGCCAGGAGCCCATAAGCACATTTGTGGAAATGCAGGAGTATGCAGTGGCGATGCCGGTGGAGAATTATAATAAAATCAGTGATATCCTGATTGAAATGTGGCAGTCGGTTATTCTTGGAGCCAAGGATCCGGAACAGGCGGCCAGGGATGCAGGAGCATCCATAGCAGGATTATAACCAGACAGGATATAGGACAAAGCGCTGCAAACACATGGCAATTGTGCTTTGCAGCACTTTTTATGCCCAAAATCAGGTGAAATGAGTTGGAAAGCGGTGATTGTTGATGAAAATTAAGAAGAAAAGTCCCATGCACAACCGGTATACAAAGCGGGAAATCATAGCCGGATATTGTTTTATCCTTCCTGCGGCAGTGTTTCTGGCACTGATTGTAATATATCCGTTGATATACAACCTGAGTATGAGTTTCCATGAAGTGACGCTGGAAACCTTCCGGGGGGAGCAGCCCTTTATCGGGCTGGGTAATTACAGGGAGGTCCTGGCCATGCCCATGGTCAGGAAAGCCATATGGAATACGGTTTATTTTACGGTAATGTCCATCCTGTTCCAGTTCATCATAGGGTTTGCCCTGGCCCTCCTGTTTTCCAAGGCATTCAGGCTCAGCAAGATATCCAGGGGACTGCTGATGGTGTGCTGGCTGGTCCCTGTTATTGTATTTGCCTCTGTATGGAAATGGATTTTTGCAGGGGATGGTTCCGGCATACTGAATTATTTCCTGACCCAGCTGCATCTTGTCAAGGCTCCGGTTTCCTGGCTGACCACGGAGCGGGGGGCCATGACCGCCCTTATCATTACGAATATCTGGAGAGGCGTTCCCTTTAACATGCTGTTACTGGCCACGGGGCTGACCACGCTGCCTGAGGAGCTGTTTGAGGCGGCCGCCATTGACGGGGCCAGCCGTATTCAGCGGTTCCGCCACATTACGCTCCCGCTGCTTAAACCAACCATCCTCAGTGTGGTGACACTTGGGTTCATCTATACGTTTAAGGCATTTGACCTGATATATATAATGACAAACGGAGGTCCCTTGGATTCCACGCAGATACTGGCAACCGCCTCATATAAACTGACGTTCTCCAATTTTGAATTTGGACAGGGGGCTGCGGTGGCTAATATCATGCTGGTGCTTTTGCTGGTAGTTGCCATATTTAATCTTAAATTAATGGAGAAAGAGGAGGTGATGTGAGATGGATAAACGGAAAAAAAGGGAACAGATACTGTTTAACCTGATTGCTGTTGCTGTTCTCATACTGTTCTTATTTCCCATCTACTGGATGGTGATTACCTCCCTTAAATCCTCAAAAGAAATATTTGCTGAGGTCCCCACCTTTTTTCCTGAGAAGATTGAACTGGAGGGGTATATATCACAGCTGTTTGTCAGGGGAAGCGTGCCCATCTGGGTCAGCTTCAGGAACAGTTTCATCATAGCGGCAGCCACCACGGTCATATCCACCCTGCTGGCCACCCTGTCCGCATATGGACTGGCCCGGTTTAAATTGAGCATCAACCGGGCAGTACTATTGGCAATCCTGATAACACAGATGCTGCCCACCGTACTGTTCCTCTCCCCGCTGTTCATGACATTTAAGAAAATTGCGATTTTAGATACCTTGGCAGCTCCTGTTATTTTCACCTGCCTGCACAGCATTCCTTTTTGTATCATTACACTCCGGCCATATTTCCTGGATATCCCCAAAGAGCTGGAGGATGCTGCCATTATTGACGGGTGCGGGCGGTTCCAGGTGTTCTGGCGGGTAATGGTACCCATTACCTACCCCGGCATCGTGGTTTCTGCTGCATTTACCTTTCTCTGGGGATGGGGGGATCTGATGGGAGCCCTGACCTTCATTAAGACGGACCGTCTGTATCCCCTGACGGTTAATATGTATAAGGCAATCGGGGAATATGGGATTGAATGGAACAGCCTGATGGCATTTGCCGTTATCCTGACCATACCCGTGCTTTTGATATTCATATGTCTTCAGAAGTATCTGATTACCGGTATCACGGCCGGCGCAGTAAAAGGCTGATGTCAGGAATGGCGTTTGAAAGGATGGAACTATGGATGAGAGATGGCAGAAATCCCTTCCTGTAAGCTGGAAAAATGTAAGGTTTACAGGCGGGTTCTGGAAGAAGAGACAGGAAATCAACGAACAGGTAACCCTTCCCGCCGAGTATGAGCAGTGCAGAAGCTCCGGCAGGGTGGATTCAGTAAAATGTATTTATAAGCCGCGGGAAAACAGCGGACCCGAAAAGGGTGTGTTTACCATAGACGGTGTGCTGGAGGAGAATATGGCGGATGGGGAGACCATCCCCAGACCCCATCATTACTGGGATTCCGACCTGGCAAAGTGGATTGAAGGGGCATCCTACGCCCTCTGGTATGAAAGGAACCCGGAAACAGAAGCAGTGATTGACGGAATCATAGATGATTTCGGGAAACTGCAGATGCCGGATGGGTATGTGAATACCTACTATACGGTGGTTGAACCCGGAAAACGATGGACCAATGTCCACCGTATGCATGAACTGTACTGCGCAGGACACCTGATTGAGGCAGCGGCAGCATATTATGAAGCCACGGGAAAGGCAAAATTACTGGATATCGTGGAGCGCTATGCCGACCATATTGACCGTGTATTCGGTCCGGCGGATCATCAGATTCATGGATATCCGGGCCATCAGGAGATAGAGCTGGCCCTGGTGAAGCTGTACCGTCTCACAGGTAAAAAGAAGTATCTGGAGCTGGCAGCTTATTTCCTCAATGAGAGGGGGAAACAGCCGTATTTCTTTGAAGAAGAAGCGAGACAGCAGGGAAGGGACCCGGAAGACGGCGGCCCGAAGGGGATTTTAGGAAAAAGCTTTTTAGCCCAAGGCCCATATGCCCTGTTCCAGGCCCATCTGCCTGTCAGGGAACAGATGACGGCAGAAGGCCATGCGGTCCGGCTGGCCTACATGGGGGCAGGCATGGCTGATGTGGCCTCAGAGACCGGGGATAAGAGCCTTTGGCAGGCATGTGTCCGGCTTTGGGACAATGTTACATCAAAGAGGATGTATATCACCGGAGGTATCGGCTCCCAGGATGGGTGTGAGAGGTTCAACTTTGATTATCAGCTTCCCAACGAAGAGTCCTATCATGAGACCTGCGCATCGATTGCCATGGTAATGTGGGGATTCAGGATGCTTCAGGTGGCGCCGGACCGAAGATACGGGGATGTGATGGAGCGGGCGCTGTACAACGGGGTGCTCAGCGGGGTATCCCTTAGCGGGGACCGTTTCTTTTATGCGAATCATCTGGCTGCCCATCCAGAAATGTTCCGGGACAGGATCATACGCAATCCACGCATGTTCCCGGAGCGCCAGCGCTGGTTTGCAGTGTCCTGCTGCCCCATGAATCTGGCCAGGCTGCTGGAATCCCTTGGCGGGTATCAATATACCCAGGGAAAACTGGAGGATGGGGGCCAGGCAGTATACGTGCATCTCTATCAGGAGGGTACGGCTGATATCAGGGTCAGGGATAAAAAGGTTGTCATCCGGCAGGAGACAGACTATCCATGGCAGGGGGATATCCTGGTTATGGTAGGCACGGACCTGGACGGGGCGTGGACCCTGGCCCTGCGGATACCGGAATGGAGCGGACAGCCCGTACTGGAGACAGAGGATGCAGAAGTCTGGGAAGACAGGGGATACCTCTATGTGAGGAAGGACTGGAGTAAGAATGGGCATCTGCATTTAAGCCTGCCCATGCAGCCAGTGTTAATGGAGGCACACCCCGGGGTCAGGATGGATTGTGGAAAAGCAGCCATTCAATATGGCCCATTGGTTTACTGTGTGGAGGAAGCAGACAATGATGCGGATTTATTTGACTGTATCCTGACTGGAGACAGCCGGTTGGAGGCAGGGTTTGAAGAAAGTCTCCTGGGAGGAATCTGTACCATCCAGGCACAGGGCATAAGAAGGAACCGCGAACAGTGGAAGGGCAGATTATACCAGCCCGCGTCCAGGAGTTATTTTGAACCGGTAAAGCTGAAGGCTGTCCCATACTATACCTGGGCCAACCGGGGAACCGGGGCGATGACCGTATGGATGAACCATATTCCCGGTATGGACCACGGGAAAGTGGATGGTAAGTATGAGGACAAGGCGGACAGGGGGAATGTAAATTGAAGGGAATTGTTTATGAGGGACCGGGTACCCTTATTTACCGGGATGTCCCGGATGTGCGGCCCCAGAGGGGAGAAGTGAAGATCAGGGTAAGGGCCTGCGGGATATGCGGCAGCGATGTCCACGGCTATCTGGGAATAACTGGAAGAAGGACGGCACCCATGGTAATGGGCCATGAATTTGCAGGGGAAATCGCAGAGCTGGGGGAGGATGTAGAAGGATGGAAGCCTGGGGACAGGGTTTCTGTTTACCCGGTGGACTTCTGTGGGGACTGTGAGATGTGTAAAAAGGGACAGGTCCACCTGTGCCTGAATAAGCGTGCATTCGGTGTGCTGGATGTGGATGGGGCATTTGCAGAATATATCTGTGTTCCGGCAAAGTGCTGTTTTTCCATATCAGATACGGTTTCCTTTTCCGTGGGTTCCCTGTTTGAACCGTTGGCGGTTGCGTACAGGAGCGTGCAGCATGCAGGGGAACTGGAAGGAAAAACCGTATTGATCGTGGGTGCTGGGACCATCGGGCTGCTGGCGCTGGCATGTGTGAAAAGGAAGAAGGCCGGCAGGATCATTCTCTCTGATTTAAGCAGCCACCGCCTAACGGTTGCCGGGGAAATGGGCGCGGATGCAGTCATAAATCCGGGCTGCGAAGATTTTAAAGCCAGAATCCTGGAAGAGACAGGCGGAAAGGGTGTGGATGCTGCCATTGAGGCAGTGGGGGCAGGTCCAACGGTACAGCAGGCCATGACCGCACTGCGATTTGGAGGCAGGGCTGTGTGGATAGGCAATAACAGACCGACGATAGAGGTTAACATGCAGGAAATCGTCACAAGGGAGCTGTCCGTGCAGGGGTCATTCCTATATGGTTATGATGAGTTTAAGGTTGTGTCAGGAATGGTCAACAGGGGAGAAATCCACCCAGAGCCATTAATCAGTAAAACAATCAGCCTTAAAGAGGCGCCCGCCTATTTTGAAAAACTGGCAAAGGCGCCCGGCGATATGATAAAGGTCGTTGTTGTCAATTGAGCAGAAGGAGGGGATAGGAAGATGGAATATGATGATAAATTAATAGAAGGCTTAAAATGCCAGGCCCAAAGGCTGAGAAGGGATGTGGTCATCAGCATGGGCATTGGGGTGGCCGGGCATATAGGGGGATCCAATTCATCGGCAGATATTGTGGCGGCCCTCTATTTTTACAAAATGAAGCATAAGCCGGAAAATCCCGGATGGAGGGAAAGGGACAGGTTCCTATTGAGCAAGGGGCATGTGGGAATCCTCCAGTATGCGGCGTTGGCGGAATGCGGATATTTCCCGGTAGGGGATCTGAAGCACACAAAGGAAATCGGCTCATATCTCCAGGGACATCCGGATGTGCTGAAGACACCGGGGATTGAGGCCGGGACAGGTTCGCTGGGGCAGGGGCTTTCCATCGGATTGGGTATGGCCCTGGGGCAGAGGCTGGATAAAATCAACAGTAAGACATATGTGCTGGTAGGTGACGGGGAGATTGCGGAAGGGCAGATATGGGAGGCAGCAATGGCGGCCCGGGCGTTCCGGGCAGATAATCTGGTGGCTATCGTGGACAGGAACGGACTCCAGGCCAATGGAAGGACAAAGGACCGTTTTGATACAGGGGATATCATCGCAAAGTTTTTAAGCTTTGGCTGGCATGTGATAGAAATAGACGGACATGATATGAAACAGATCCTTGACGCCCTTAACCAGGCCGACCATGTCAAAGGCGTGCCCACGGTGATTGTTGCCAATACGGTTAAGGGAAAAGGGGTCAGCTTTGCAGAGAATGTGGTGGGCTACCACAATGGTATGCTGACAGAAGAAACCTACAGACAGGCCCTGGAGGAGTTGACGGTGCAGGATGAGGCCGCGGCACAGGACGGGGCAGGGGGAGAGAGGCAGGAGGCGCACAGATGAGCGATACGAATCAGAGGATGGTTTACGGCAAAACATTGGTGGAACTGGGAAGACAGGATGAGCGGATTGTGGTTCTGGACGCAGACCTGGGCGGATCTACCATGGGCAAACTGTTTGAGGCAGAGTTTCCGGAGCGCCACTTTGAAATGGGAATTGCAGAAGCCAATATGACAAGCGTTGCCGCGGGACTGGCCCAGACCGGTAAGATCCCGTTTACGAATTCATTTGCCGTATTTGCAGGCGGCCGTGCCTATGACCAGATACGCCAGACCATTGCAATTGGAAAACTGAATGTGAAGATATGCGGCTCATCGTCAGGACTGTCTGATTTTGGGGACGGAGCCACTCACCAGTGCGTGGAGGACATGGCTATTTTCCGGGCCGTGCCCAACATGACGGTCATCTGCCCGGCTGATGCGAATGAAACAAGGGAAGCAGTGAAAGCAATCGCGGGAATGGATGGCCCCTGCTATCTGCGCCTGAACCGGAATGATTATCCCAATGTGACTGAAGAAGGAGCGCCGTTTGAGATTGGGGTGCCGAAGCTGCTGAAGGATGGAACCGACATTGCACTGTTTGCAGTGGGATATATGACGGGGGTGGCCCTTGAGGCAGCCAGGGAGCTGGAAGGCAGTATCTCTGTAAGGGTGATTAATGTATCCACAATCAAGCCCATGGATAAAGAGATGATAAGGAAAATGGCAGAGGGGTGCAGGGCCGTTGTCACGGCAGAGGAACACAATGTGGCAGGAGGGCTGGGAAGCGCTGTGGCAGAGGCCTTATGTGAAAACCCAATACCCATGAAGATGGTGGGGATTAAAGATACATTTGGCTGCAGCGGCCATAATTACCAGGAAGTCCTGGCTTACCACGGACTGACAAGGGAAGCTGTTGCAGAAGCCGTCAGGGAGATGGCTGGTTAGGATGTGCTTAAAACTTCAGACTATCCTTATGGAATACGGATCAGTGACTGGTATAGGATAACAGCAATATACGCGTATAACCGCAGAAGGCCGCTTGCATTGGCAGGCGGTCTTTTGTATAATTGTGTCAATATACAATTTGAAAATATGTTTGCCAGTGGTAATGACGGAATGTTTCATCCACTGATTAAATTCTATTTACAGGAGGCGCCATGAACTCATACATCGACATATTCAACCTGGAGGGAAAGGTTGCTGTCATCACAGGCGGGGCAACCGGCCTTGGTTTTTCCATGGCCCAGTGCCTGGCCGGGGCCAATGCCACGGTGGTCCTGATTGGGAGGCGGGAGGAGGAGCTGGAACATGCGTGCCGGGAAATCGGGGAGCGCGCCCATTATATCCGCTGTGACATAACTGATTTTGAGGGGATTCCCGCACTGGTGGAGTCCATTATGCACAGGTTTGGACGGATGGATGTCCTTATTAACAATGCAGGAATACAGATAAAAAAGCCTGCGCTTTCCTTTGAGGCTCAAGACCTTGACAGGCTGTTCGACGTGCACTTAAAGGCAGGCTACCTTCTGACAAAGGAATCCGTACCCCACATGAAGGGGGGCAGCGTCATATTCCTTTCCTCAGAGACAGGATTCATCGGCGTAACCGGCGTACTGGGATACTCCATGGCCAAGTCCGGTACGCTGGGCATGATGCGTTCCTTTGCCTCAGAACTGTCAGGCACAGGCATCAGGTTCAATGCGATTGTCCCGGGATGGACCGATACGCCCATGCTCAGGTATTCCAATGCAGACGACCCCGGACGGGCGGAACGGATCATCAGCAGGACCCCCATGGGAACGTTCGGGCAGCCCGAGGATATTGGATGGGCCGCCTTATACCTTGCTTCAGATGCATCCAGGTTTGTTACGGGGACAAGCCTGGTGGTGGATGGCGGGGCCATGATTGGGTTTTAGGGAGGATATAAAGGTGATAGTATGAGGATACGTGTATATGATAAACACCTGGGAAGCTACTTCCAGTCAGAAGTGTATGCCATAATCAACACAGGATACTATGAAAAATATCTGGTATCGGTCCCCTCTGAAAGTGGCGGGTATATGAAGCTATACGACTATCTGGACAAATCGGATAAGAAGCTTCCGGTCCTTGTGAACATGGTTACTCCCCAAGGGCCGGAAGGATGGATTTATAAGAAGACAGGAGATGCAGGACGGCAGTTTAAGGAATACAGGCATGTGCTGGAACATGGTATCCTGTTCTTTGAATACAGAGGATTCCCCTGGCTGTGGGAAGATACAGATACCCTGGGCGCGCTTCTGCGCGGGGAATCTGTCTTGATAAAGGACAGCATGTTCGAAGATCGATTGTATTCGGATACAGCCCTTAAAGGGTGGAACTATGTTAAGACCCAGGAGGACGCAGATGCATTTCAAAGAAGTGTGTGCGGTTTCCATGATGCGGTCATCCGTGGACTGGGTTATGTCAGCGGGGCTTATGTAACTGCGGATAAATGCATGAAACCCCTTGCTGACGTAAGGCGTGTATCCATCCAGATTCAGAGCCAGCAGTGTCAGGATTTTGAGATGATATTTGAGGGGGTGACTGCCCTTAACCTGCGTCCGCCTGGCGACAATTACATGGCGGATATATACGATGCATCGCTTTTTGTACGTGACGCATCCGTGTTCTTCAGTGACAGTTATCTGGAAAAACCGGATATGTCCTATGCAGGAACATGGATTACAGCATACGGATTACGATGGAGATTTACATAAAAGGAAAAAAACACGGATTCAGGCAGATATCACAGGCCGGAACGATTGTTAATAGATTCACGTATAACTGGTTTTTATGAATTTTATGATATTTTTATTGACGGTATCACAAAATAACAAAAGGGTTTTTTTGAAATCAAGCGATAGGATTTTGTATTATTGTTAAATAATATACAAAATCCTGCCGCTCTTTCAATGCTTCATGAGTGAATAATGAATAAGTTATCACAAAAATTGTTAAAAATATATCATTTATTAAATTGAATTTTATTGTCAGTTATGCAATTTTTCTAATGTCTGTTTGTATATTTATTTAGGTATTTATTTAGGTATCTGTTTAGATATCCAACGTGTTATCTTCAAAACCAATCTGGTGTTAGCCATATTTTGCTATATTCTTATAATTTCTCTAGTTCCTTTACTATCACCCTCTATTTCCCCATATTATACCCAATAATACACAAGTAATTTTCATCCATCTAATGTAGCTGCTATTTTTCAGGCTCCATAATCACAGAAAAATAGCCAAAAAAACTTAACAAGCAGAACTATAAAGATAATGTTAATAAAAAATCGATACTAATCAAAATATTATCAAATAAATGTTAAAATATTATTTTAATTGACAGATTAAAATGCCCGGATATAATCAGGTTTAGGCACCGGTCCTGGCCTGGACGGCTGGGGCGGGATGCAAGAATATAAGGGGGTAGCAGTATGTCTACATATTATTTTTTACCTACACGCAATGTTTTTGGTGAAGGCGCGGTTCAGGAGGCCGGGGACCTGGTTAAGAGTTTAGGCGCAAAGAGATGCCTGATTGTAACGGACCGGTATCTGGGAGAAATCGGCATGGCGGACAGGGTACGGGAAATCCTGGAAAAGGCAGGGATTGAGGCATGTATTTTTGCGGGGGCAGAGCCGAACCCAACGGATAGGAACGTGGAAGCCGGAGCCAGGTTTTATCAGGAAAATGAATGCAATTCCATCATTTCCCTGGGCGGCGGTTCCTCCCACGACTGTGCAAAGGGGATTGGGCTGGTTGCTGCCAACGGCGGAAGGATTGCTGATTTTGAGGGGGTCGATAAGTCTTCAAAACCAATGGTTCCGCTTATGGCCATCAACACCACTGCCGGAACCGCGTCAGAGATAACCAGGTTCTGTATCATCACGGATACTTCCCGCAAGGTAAAGATGGCCATCGTGGACTGGCGGGTCACGCCCCAGATTGCCATCAATGATCCGGAGCTTATGAAGGGGATGCCGCCGTCACTGACCGCATCCACGGGGATGGATGCGCTGACCCATGCCATCGAGGCTTACGTATCCACGGATGCCAATCCGCTGACAGACGCAGCGGCCATCATGGCAATCAAGATGATTGCCCATTACCTACCAAAGGCAGTTGCCAACGGCAATTACATGAAGGCCAGGGATAAGATGGCCTATGCCCAGTACCTGGCGGGAATTGCATTTAACAACGCGTCCCTGGGGTATGTCCATGCCATGGCGCACCAGCTGGGCGGTTTTTATAATCTGCCCCACGGTGTGTGCAATGCAATCCTGCTGCCCTATGTTGAGAGTTATAACCTGATCGGCAATATGAACCGGTTCAGGGATGTGGCCCAGGCAATGGGTGTCCAGGTGGAAGGCATTTCCGTAACCTGTGCGGCTGAAAAGGCAATCGAGGCCATTAAGAAGCTGAGCAGGCAGCTGGAAATCCCATCGGATTTAAAGCAGCTGGGAGTAAAGGAGGAGGACTTCGCAGTCATGGCTGATAACGCCAAGAAGGACGTCTGCCAGCTGACAAACCCAAGGACCGCAACCAGGGAACAGGTCATTGAGATTTACCGCCAGGCGTATGTTGGAGAGTAGAGGGGACAAATGTTAATGCAATATTAACAAAAAGAGTTTGTTAAATAAAAGATTTTTGTTGACTATTGCCTGTCTTATGATATATCATAGTGGCCAGAGGGGTAACACAACCGTATTAATCTTCCGCCAAGGAGGGTTTTTCTGGAAACATGGTGTTTTAGGACAGTGATGGGCTGGTTTTAAAATACATGTTTTTTTTGTGCCCTAAAGTGTGTTTTATAAGCCTGTCCCGATGCTGTACCAAGTGTTGAGAGGAGAGTTTACAATGCATAATGTAGAGCTTAAGGCCAGATACCAGTTGTTCATCGGAGGACAGTGGAAGGATGCTTCTGACGGCAGGACCTTTAAGACATACTGCCCGGCAGACGGGAGCGTGCTGGCAGAGTGTGCGGAGGCAGCAAAGGAGGATGTGGATGAGGCTGTGAAGGCGGCCTGGAAGGCATTTGAGTCCTGGAAGCACGTGACGGTCAATGAAAGAGCTGTTATTTTAAACAGGATTGCAGATATCATTGACGCCAACCGGGAACACCTGGCAATGGTGGAATCCCTGGATAACGGCAAACCGATCAGGGAGACCATGGCCGTGGATATACCTATGTCCGCACAGCATTTCCGTTATTTCGCAGGCTGCATCATGGCGGATGAGGGAAGCGCCAATATGCTTGGGGAAAGCACTTTAAGCCTGATCCTCAGGGAACCAATCGGAGTGGTTGGGCAGATTGTGCCCTGGAACTTCCCGTTCCTCATGGCTGCCTGGAAGCTGGCCCCGGTGCTGGCAAGCGGCTGCTGTACTGTATTTAAGTCCTCCAGCGCCACCCCGTTAAGCGTGCTGGAACTTGCAAGGCTGATCCAGGATGTGCTTCCGGCGGGCGTGTTTAACGTACTGACCGGTTCCGGCTCCAGGTCCGGACAATATATGCTGGAGCATAAGGGCTTCAGGAAACTGGCATTTACCGGATCCACGGAAGTGGGCAGGAATGTTGCCCTGGCGGCTGCGCAGAAGCTGATACCGTCCACCCTGGAACTGGGGGGAAAATCAGCCAATATCTTCTTTGAGGACTGTGACTGGGAGATGGCAATGGACGGCCTGCAGATGGGCATCCTCTTTAACCAGGGCCAGGTGTGCTGCGCAGGCTCCAGGGTATTTGTCCAGGAAAGCATCTATGACAGATTCGTCAAAGAGGCAGTGGAGCGGTTTAACCAGGTCAAGGTGGGCCTTCCGTGGGAAGCAGACACCCAGATGGGAAGCCAGATTAACAAGGCCCAGATGGAAAAAATCCTTCAGTACATAGAAGTCGGAAAGGCGGAAGGCGCAACGGTTCTCTGCGGAGGTGAACAGCTCAAATCCGAGGGACTGGAAAATGGCTGCTTCCTTAAGCCCACCCTTCTTGGAAATGTCACAAACCACATGAGGGTTGCCCAGGAGGAAATCTTCGGGCCGGTTGCCTGCATCCTCAAGTTCAGGACCGAGGATGAGGTGGTTGACATGGCCAATGACAGCGAATACGGCCTGGGAGGAGCCGTATGGACCAGGGACATCAACAGGGCCCTGCGGGTGTCGCGGGCCATTGAGACAGGACGCATGTGGGTGAATACCTATAATGCCATCCCGGAGGGAGCGCCCTTCGGCGGATACAAGGCATCCGGTATTGGACGTGAAACCCATAAGGTCATGCTGGACCATTATACACAGATGAAGAATATCATGATTAATCTTAGTGAAGACCCAACAGGATTTTATCCTGTGAAATAAAGCAGGGTATTATTATATAGAAGGAAGCGGTTTTGGAACGGGAAGTTCCGGGGCCGTTTCTTTTTGCTTGCAGACCTGTCTCTGTCTTATCTTTAACAATCAAATATTAAAAAAGAAAAAAATTTAAAATATATATTGACATATTTTTAACGAAGGGTTATAATGCAAACAGTGAGATTGTTAATTAATTATCAATAAGAAAAAAATACCCCAAACCAAACAGGCTGATGCAGCCCCAATGCATCACAAACACAAGGAAAAATGAAGGAAAAATGGAGGAAAAGGAAATGGCAAAGAAAATCGAGCAGGTTGTTCCGGAAATCATCGACAGCGTGGACGGACTGAATGCAAAAATGAATGCAATGCGCGAAGCACAGAAAATTTTTGCTACTTACACACAGGAGCAGGTAGACAAAATATTCTTCGCAGCTGCCAGCGCGGCTGATAAGATGCGTCTTCCTCTTGCAAAGATGGCAGTGGAAGAGACCGGCATGGGTATTGTGGAAGACAAGGTCATCAAGAACAACTACGCGGCTGAGTACATTTACAATGCATATAAAGATACAAAGACTGTTGGCGTGATTGAGGAAGATAAGGAATACGGAATCAAGAAGATTGCAGAGCCAATCGGCCTGATTGCAGCTGTCATCCCCACCACCAACCCGACTTCAACCGCTATCTTCAAGACACTGATTGCCCTGAAGACACGTAACGCAATCATCATTTCCCCACATCCGCGTGCAAAGGGATGCACCATTGCGGCTGCTAAGATTGTCCTGGACGCAGCAGTAAAGGCCGGGGCGCCGGAAGGAATCATCGGCTGGATTGACGTACCTTCACTGGAACTGACCAACGAGGTCATGAGGGATGCCGACTTAATCCTGGCAACAGGCGGACCTGGAATGGTTAAGGCTGCTTACTCTTCAGGAAAACCGGCACTGGGCGTTGGCGCCGGCAACACACCGGTCATCATTGACGAGACAGCCGAAATCAAGATGGCAGTTAACTCCATCATCCATTCCAAGACATTTGACAATGGTATGATCTGTGCTTCCGAGCAGTCCGTGACTGTCCTGGAATCCATTTACAATGAAGTCAGGAAAGAATTTGAATACAGAGGTTGCTATTTCTTAAAGCCAGGCGAGATTGAGAAGGTCCGCAAGACCATCCTGGTGAACGGCGCGCTGAATGCCAAGATTGTTGGACAGAAGGCTGTTACCATTGCCAAGCTTGCCGGTGTGGAAGTTCCGGAAGACACCAAGATCCTGATTGGCGAGGTTGAGTCCGTGGATATCAGCGAAGAGTTCGCACATGAGAAGCTGTCTCCCGTACTGGCCATGTACAAGGCCAAGACATTCGACGAGGCCCTGGATAAGGCAGAGCGTCTGGTGGCAGACGGCGGCTACGGCCACACTGCTTCCCTGTATGTGAATGTCAACGAAGAAGAGAAAATCATGAAGCATGCTTTAAGGATGAAGACCTGCCGTATTGTCATCAATACACCTTCCTCCCACGGCGGCATCGGCGACCTGTACAACTTCAAGCTGGCTCCATCCTTAACACTGGGCTGCGGTTCCTGGGGCGGAAACTCCGTATCTGAGAACGTTGGAGTGAAGCATTTACTGAATATCAAGACCGTTGCTGAAAGGAGAGAGAACATGCTGTGGTTCCGTGCACCTGAGAAAGTATACTTTAAGAAGGGCTGTCTGCCTGTAGCATTAAATGAGTTAAAGGATGTAATGGGCAAGAAGAGGGCATTCATCGTAACCGACTCCTTCCTGTATAAGAATGGATACACCCATGTTATCACAGACCGTCTCAATGATATGGGACTTACCTATACCGTATTCTCCGATGTACAGCCAGACCCAACCCTGGCCAATGCACAGGCTGGCGCAAAGCTTATGAGGGACTTTGAGCCGGACGTAATCATTGCAATGGGCGGCGGTTCCGCAATGGATGCTGCTAAGATCATGTGGGTTCTGTATGAGCATCCGGAAGTGGACTTCATGGACATGGCAATGCGTTTCATCGATATCAGGAAACGTGTATACACATTCCCGAAGATGGGCGAGAAGGCATATTTCATCGCTGTTCCGACTTCCTCCGGTACTGGCTCCGAGGTTACACCTTTCGCAGTTATCACAGACCAGGAGACCGGCATCAAATATCCGCTGGCTGACTATGCCCTCCTGCCCAACATGGCAATCGTGGACACAGACAATATGATGAGCCAGCCAAGAGGACTGACAAGCGCATCCGGCGTTGACGTCCTGACCCATGCACTTGAGGCATACGCTTCCGTCATGGCTACCGATTACACGGACGGCCTTGCACTTAAGGCCATGAAGAATGTATTTGACTACCTGCCGACTGCTTACAATGAGCCGACTAACGTAGAGGCACGTCAGAAGATGGCTGATGCTTCCTGCATGGCTGGTATGGCATTTGCCAACGCATTCCTGGGAGTGTGCCACTCCATGGCACATAAGCTGGGCGCTTTCCACCACCTGCCACACGGTGTTGCAAACGCACTGTTAATCTCCCTGGTCATCGACTTCAACGCTGCTGAGAACCCACGCAAGATGGGCACCTTCTCACAGTACCAGTATCCACATACACAGGCAAGGTATGCAGAGTGCGCAAGATTCTGCGGAATCCAGGCCAAGGATGATGCTGAGGCAGTTAAGAAGCTGATTGAGAAGACTGAGGAACTTAAGAAAGCCGTTGGAATCAAGTCCTGCATTAAGGATTACGGCATTGATGAGAAAGACTTCTTAGACAGGCTGGATGACATGGTTGAGCAGGCATTCGATGACCAGTGTACCGGTGCCAACCCAAGATATCCTCTTATGAGCGAGATTAAAGAAATGTACTTAAAAGCTTACTACGGTAAATAATTCGTACCCATCATGGGTAAATACCTTTATCCTTTGTGTTTGGAACAGGCCGTCTGTCATATGACAGGCGGCCTGTTCATGCTTTTATTCAAGTCTCTATAATTCCTTTGTATTCACGGAAATTCCTTCGAAAAAAGATTCATAATTGATGTTAAATATTTCCTTCATGGCGGCCAGCTCGGAAACTCGGATATTATAAGTACCGCCCTCAATCTGCGAGTATATACTGCGTGAAATATTGATGCCCATGAGCTGCATCTTGGCTGTTACCTGCTCCTGGGTCATGTGGGACTGCAGGCGGTATTTGCGGATGTTTGGTCCGATCCTGAAATCCTGCTTTATTTTTTGTTCCATGGCACCCTCCATAATATGCAAGAAATAGGTTGCACTTCCTTGATTTTACGATAAATGTCGTATATAATTGCAATGTATAGGTTGCACAGGAGAAATTGAAAATATAGATGCTGAAATGCGGAATAGGAGTTATGAATGAAGCCGGAGAAAAACCAGGGGGGTTTGTTAATCAGACTGCAGGAATTAGCGGGCTGCCAGTATTTATCGGACCTCCATAATAGTTTTTACATAGAAGATGTGCTGTATGCACTCCGTAGGATTAATATAGCTTCTTATTCCCTGGATGAGTGGAGGGAAGCCATCCGGTATATCCTGGGGGAGGATTTGGAATGCAGGTCTGGGGGGGAGGCAGTGGAGGTGTTGATTAAGAAGTTGGGGGATGTTTAGATTGTTTTTTTGTGAGGGGTACGTCCGGGGAGCGGGGCAGGGCGGACGGCGGCGGATAGGACGCTGAGTTCCGGAGGATGCAGCTTCTAAGGGGCTGACAGGCAAAAAGACGGGGGATCGGTGCTATTCGCTGAGAAACTCTGAAGAGCTTTCTCAGCTCAGACCACCTTGAGTTCTGGCTTTGATGCTAGTGCTGCCTGGCTCAAAAGGTCCTGCAGCCAGACAACACTAACTCACCCCCGCCTTTTTGCCTGCCACCCCCTAAGAAGCTACATCCTCCGGAACTCAGCGTCCTATCCGCCGCCGCCCGCCCTGCCCCGCTCCCCGCCCTGCGTATCCCAACCGCTAGATGAGCGGAATAACCATGTGGATAAATAAAATGTCTGTTTCAATGGCTCCGATTACAGGAAAAAGTCCGGCGGATTTCTGAGTGAGAATTCCGCTGGCTTCTGGAAGGGCTATCCATCGACCAGCCAAAAGCAGTAAAGAAACTAAGACTATAAAGTGTCCTGTAAGTGTCAGAATCTCCCATATTCACTGGAGGCTCTGGCACTGGTGTATTATACTGGGAACAGGAAAAAGCAAAGGTTATGACAGGTCATGCATACAGAAAAGCAGACATCCCCAATGCCTTATCCTGTCATCCAGCATTCCTATGCATCCCCATCTATAATAGCCTGGGACTGGCTGTTTTCATAACCACTATCTTATTTGACGGTTACAAAATATCTTATAACATGGTATTTATTCTTTAGAGGAAGCAGTTGCTATTGTTAGCTTCTTTAAGCTATACGGTGGCTATATCTAGGAGATGGACTAAATATATGTAAGAATATATAGGAACTGAAGGGGAGTTGAAGAAGATATACATTGTTTTATTGCTGGCTTTTTTCCATGACCTGCTGTAACTGCGCCCGGCAGAGTAATAAGATTAAACCGGAAATAGGAAATTTTGATTTACCTGAACCGGATTTACTTGGAGGATGGCTTGGTTCTTATGAGCAAAATGGGATTCTGCGGGATAAGATAAGTGGCAGTTTGATATTGATAGCTGGCAACCGGGGGTATGGGAAGATAATAATCAGGGGCAGATAACTAGCTTCTATTCAGAAGGAATAATAACCGGATGGGGCAATCCGCAGAAGGAGAAGTTGGTACAGATAGAATTTTCCTATCGGGATGATGGGACATCCGTGCTATGGCAAGCTGGTAAGATATGACAATACTTGTACGGATAATACACGGCCGTCTTTGAAAACTCAAATATGGCAGGCCGCATATGCAGAGCAGCTAAGAGGTTCGTCAGGCAATGATTTTTTCTTTGTGATATTGACAGTAATGGGATTCCTGAACTGCTAATCAGAGGATCTTCTATTGATTCAGGTAAATATGCCAATTATGATAGTGATGGAATTGTACAGAAGGGTTCAGGGAAGCTGATGGAAGCAAGGTGATTGTTAACGAGGCGGCCAAGTCCGAATATGAAGAAATATGGAACAGTAAGACTGAACCTGAACGATACACAATCACCGAGGATGAGGTTTCGACGGTGATTTATGGTAAATCATGAAGGAACCAAAAAAACAACTATTTTATCATGATTATTATTTTCTAAGCTATTTCCAGTCCATAGCTGCACACGCGTATACCGCAGTATCGATTGGTAAAACTTGTTCATTGAAACATACTTTAGGATTATGATGTGCATAGATATTGTCCGAATCGACTTTAGCTCCTATCATAAAATAAGAAGATGGTACTTTATTTGCAAACACTGCAAAATCATCAGAACCAGTTGTGTGTAACCCAGATACCATGTTAAATTCGGTATTCATAGAACTTAACGCCGTAGCAATTTTCATATTTCTTTTTTCATCACAGCAGAGTACGGGTATATCTGTTAAGACATCTACCTTACTTTCTGCATGAAAAGCATTGGAAATATTATTTACAATTTCCTCAATTCTCGTAATTAAATGTTGTTTTATTTCACTGTCAAATGTGCGGAGTGTTCCTTGTAAAACCGCTGTTTCCGGAATAATATTATTTACTGTTCCAGAGCTAAATTGTCCTATTGTCAAAGTTACTTCTTTACTAGGGGGACATTCGCGTGCAATGAGCTCCTGCAAGGCCTGATAAATATGAACCCCAACATTGATAGGGTCTATTCCATTCTGGGGCATAGCACCATGTGTACCTTTTCCTGTTATTGTTATCTTGAAGCCAAAGACAGATGTTCCTGTCATAGTTCCATAAGCGATTGTTCCTACGGGAATAACGGACGCTACATGAGTTGCAAAAGCTGCGTCTACTTTAGGATTTTCCAATGCCCCTTCAGCAATAACCGCATTGGCTCCCTCGAACGTTTCTTCTCCAGGCTGAAATAATAGTTTTATTCTTCCTTTTAAATCTTTTTCGTGCTTTTTTAATATTTTGGCAGCTCCTAACAATGCGGTCGTATGTATATCATGTCCGCAAGCGTGCATATTACCATTTTGCGAAGCAAAAGACAGTTGGCTTTCTTCACGCATAGGAAGTCCGTCCATATCTGCTCTAAGAAGTAAACATTTATCCCCAGTACCTAGATGACCAATAACACAATTTCCGTTGACTTTTGTTTCAAATGGAATATCCCATTCTGTCAATTTTTTTTTCACAAGAGAAACTGTTTTAGGAAGTTCAAGTCCCAATTCAGGTACTTTGTGAAGTTCTCTGCGCCATTTTATAAGTTCATCACACATTTCTTTGCTTTCAGCATAAATTGAAGAATACATATTTTCACTCTCTTTCTTGAAATTCTTACGATAATTATTTTATCCCAATTTCATATGTTTGTCTTGTAGTATAGTTTTATATCTGTTATAACATATACATTATAACTGAAAGGGAATCAAAATATGGAAATACATCATTTTAAACAACTTATTACTATTTCTCAATGCGGTTCAATTAACAGTGCTTCACAAAGACTGTACATTTCTCAACCCTCACTAAACAATATCGTAAAACGATGTGAGCAAGAATTAGGATTTATCGTTTTCATTAGGACACCAAAAGGAGTTAAATTAACAGAAAAGGGGGAGAAGTTTATTGAAATAGCTCAAAATATTATTGAAGAATATAAAAAAATAGAAGCATTGTCCTCCACTAATAAAGCGGTTTCTATTTCATTTATTTTTTTATCATATATTCTTGAAGCACTTCTTAAGTTTCAAGACCAGGGATTTTTACTTTCTGATATGCTTCGCAGGACAGTGCCATTTGAAACAATAAATGATGTCATATGTCAAAAAGTCCGTATAGGGATGATGCCAGTATATCAAGCAGATTTAAACGGATTTGCAGAGGAAATAAAGCAGTATAATTTGCAGTATCTTATGCTTTTTGAAGCCATACAAATATACGCTATTGTTAGTAAGACTCATCCCCTTGCTGACAAAAAAAGTATTTCTATCAGTGAAACCCTTGAATATCCTTTAACTTATTATACAGCAGTACCGGAAAAATCCGTACTTAGAACTATATATGACTCTAAGCGTTCTCTAAAAGTACAGAATAGAGATGAATTATTTTTAGTACTGAAAAATAACAAACATTTTTCTCTTTTAACCCTTACACCTAATTCAAAAAATCCAGAATTTTATTATATTCCGATAATAGATAATGAGTTCAAAATGAATATATGTGCGATTTTTCTTTCTGATACTACACTTACTAAACAAGAAATTGAGCTGATTGAATTTTTAAAAAATACAATACATTTCATATAATTTCGGTTTTATTATAAGTCCTTGGTTTATGTGCAAAAAGGAAGATTCTTTATTAAAAGCGCATGCAGATAAGTATAAAAATAAAGTCTAAAAAACAATTCCAAAAAATCAAGTACACCAGTAAAAGATCCAGACACACCCAAGCCCGCGACCCATCCTACCCGCCCGGATGCAAGAGATGCGGAGCAAATGCGATACATAGTGGGTGAGTGGAATGGGGATGGGGGATTCGGATGCTTCTGTAGGGCTGTGCTGGTCTTAGCCTGCGGGAAGCGGTGCTAAGAGGCTGGCGCCATTGTCTGAGCCCAATCTCAAAACAGTTGGAAGAGACTGAGCGCGAGTTTTGGCAGCCAGCCTCTTGTCCAGCGCCGGTTGCCGGAGGCTTAGAGCAGCTAAGCCCAAAGCCGTATCCGAATCCCCCATCCCCATTCCACTCACGGACGGATGCACCTCACTCTCCGCAACCTTCGTTCCCAATCACCCCATAAAACAACTCATGCTGTCTCCCCACCCTCTCCCGCACCTGCCTCACAAAGGATTCCGGTCCCAGCACCTGTACCACCGGGCCGAAGGAGAGGATATCGATAAGAAGCTCTGTTTCATCCGCCAGGTCATAGTAAATGGAGCAGAGCCAGCATTTGCGGTCCTCATCGTATTCCGTGTGCTTTTCATAGTTGGCAAAGTGGAGCATGCACCGTTCCAGGGAGTTGCGCTCGCCGCTGATTTTGAGAAGGACTGGTTCCGGGGCTTTCTGCACGGGCTTAAAACGGAATGATTCAAGCGCATGTACGCCGTCAGGGTCAGTGACAGGCGGTTCGGGGGACAGGCGGCACTGTTTGATGCGGCTCAGATTCAACAGGGTGTTGCGGCAGAAACGGCCGTGGCTGTGCTGGAGACAGCATAGGCGGAACTTGTCATCCTTGGAAGAATACTGAAGCTGGTAAGGGAGTACCTCGAAGGTGTGGGTGCGCCCTTTTTTGCCCTCATAGGCAGTTAACAGGATCCGGTGTTCCCTCAGTGCGGTCAGGATTATGCGGAAATGTTCCCTGTATTCCGGTGAACCGTAAGGGTCCCCGTCCTTATACCTGTCAAAGTAATAGAAATCCCCTTCATTATATAGGGGCTGGGTGTCTGCGAGGAGCTGTTCCAGGACGGCTGATTCCGCGTCGTTTAAAAACAGATGGATCCTGGGGTCTGACAGAAGGGAACGCAGCCAGGCTTTCTGGAGACAGGTCAGGGGCAGGGGGCAGGGCGGGGTGTGGAGCCGGGACGTGTAGGTGCGGAGGTCATTTTCCTGGAATAAGGGCCATGTGCCGTCCTTTATCTTGGGGAGGATGGCAAGGGCGCTTTCCTGAAATCCCAGAGTCCTGCATATGTCCTCCATATCCTGCCTGGTAAGGGGATGGTCCGCGGCCTGGTTCAGCATTCGGCGGATGATATGGTAATAACAGCCGTATATTTTATCAAATAGTTCCAAGTCTTTCACCGTCCTTCTGATGGATTGGGGTATGCTAGGATATCGTTACTGCTGGACATCCTCATTCCTGGACATCTTCCCCACAGTACATCTGGTACATCTTTTCCCAGTCATGGGTTATCTTAGCGATGGAGAGCTCATCCGTTCCCTGTATGTCCAGGATTCTTCCTGTAAATGTCTTGATCCAGGACAGCATTTCATTGGTATCAAAGAACATACCGCTGTACATGTATTCATTCTCCCGTATTTTCATGACCTGGCCGCCCCGGCCCTCGCGGTAGAGGCGGTTCAGGATATAAGGTTCCTTTTCCTCGTCAATGGAGAGTTTGATGCAGACTTCCTGCAGGCGGCTGCGGCCGCTGCCAAAGGATACGCCCCAGCATTTTTCCTGATTCTGCTCCAGGTCCCTCAGTACCTTGCTGTAAGCTTCATATGGTTCCCCTGGGACCACCTTCTGTATGGAATCCAGGCGGGCGTTGCTGAACCTGCGCAGTTCAGGGTGGTAGAGGCACAGGTACCTGCGGCCGGTCTGGGTGCTGACAAGGATTTTAAGGGGGACGCAGGTGTGGATGCTTACTGCGTTGCTGCGGCTGCTTTTATTTTCATATGTAATCATGCGCTGGCTGTGGATGGCGGCAAGGATATCGGCCAGGACGCCGTCTTCCAGGGTATGGACGATGAAGTGGTGCTTGAACTGGAACAGGCTGTTGCGGCGGTCTTCCCGGTCCAGGATGGTGCTTCCGATAAAACCAAAGGGCGCAGCTTCCTGGAAGAATTCCATGGCGTCCATGAGATGGGACCATGCCGTATCATCCATGGGAAGCTGGGGGAACAGGGCGTAAACCAGGTTCCTGCCTGATTTCACGGAGCGCAGGATTCCCAGGTTTTCATATTCCTTTAATTTAAGACGGACGGTCTGGCTGTCAAACACCACGCCGTAGGATCTGGATATCTCATCACAGAGCGCGGCTGCCGTCATGCCCTCAGGGACATCGTGCATCAGGTCCAGGATGAAGAAATGCAGCATCAGGTCATTGTCCGTAAAGCTTTTGGACTTCCACGCAGCGTAAAGGGGATTCTGGGAAATGGTCTTGCTGTCCACATTGATATACACATGCTTGCCCTTTGAGGTGTAGTCTGACCGGGTGTAATCCGCCAGCCAGCTTTCAATCCTGCGACGTTCATTGTCATATGTCCTGGGGCTTTTGTCCTGGAAATCATTCCTGACCTTAAAGCCATATACATAGAACTGGCGCATATAATCACGTATCCTGTCAAAATTCTTGATTAATTCCTGAAATTCAGCCATAGCGCCCCTTCTGCCCGGTATGCGCGGGGAAATGCCCCCTGCGCCGAGGGCCTGAAACATTTTACCAGGGCGTGTTTGAAAATTCATTACCGCCATCTGCACGCCCCATTTCGCGGTATATTTGGTCCCAATTCGGTCAACGTAGCCCGCTACGCCTCCCTCATCGGGACCAAATCTCCCACAAAGTGGGACGCACAGCTGACGGAAAGCAATTTTCAAACACACCCTAATATGATTATAAATGGTAAAACTGGAAGTTCGCAACTTTTTTTAAATGATTTCCGGGCCTGGATTGGATATCATATGGGTGTAAGCAGAATACATACGCAAATATATGAGGATTACAAATATAAATTGGAAGGAAGTGAGATATATGTTTGTGATGTATGAGAAAGAAAATATGAGGTTTCCGGTAAGGGTGTGGTTAAAGGAACGCGATTCGCTGGAAAAGAGCTGCATGGAACAGGCATATCATCTGTCAAGGCTTCCGTTCCTTCATAAGTGGGTCAGCCTGATGCCGGACACCCACGCGGGCATGGGAATGCCCATAGGAGGCGTCATTGCCACCGAGGGCGTGGTGATACCCAATGCGGTGGGCGTGGATATCGGCTGCGGCATGGCCTATACGCAGACCAACATAAGGGTGGCTGATATAAAGGAGATCATGACCGGAAACGGTTCCTTAATCCAGGCCATGATAGGGGATATCATGAGAAATGTTCCGGTGGGATTTGCCCACCATAAGACGGAGATGCCCTGTTATACCATGGAAAATGCATACAATGAGCTGGAACGCTATGAGGAGGACGAGGAGTTACTTGGACAGCTGGAAGCAGGATTTTACCAGATTGGGACGTTAGGAGGCGGAAACCACTTCATTGAGCTTCAGGAGGACAACGAGGGATACCTCTGTGTGATGATCCATTCGGGAAGCCGCCATATAGGAAAGTCCGTATGCGATTATTTCCATAATAAGGCAAGGGAGCTGAACCGGAGATGGCACAGCGATGTGCCGGATGAATACCGCCTGGCCTTCCTGCCCACGGACAGCCATGAGGGAAAGCAGTACCTGAACTGGATGCAGCTTTCCATGGATTTTGCAAGGGAGAACCGGGAAAAGATGATGCTGGCCGTAAAGGCGGTGCTGGAGAAATACATTGGCAAGTATACGGATTTCAATCTGGAGTTTTCCGGGGATATCAACTGCCATCACAACTATGCAGCCCTTGAACACCATTACGATAAGGACGTATGGGTGCACAGGAAAGGGGCTGTCCGGGCAGGGAACGGGGAAATGGCCGTGATTCCGGGCGCCATGGGTTCCTACAGCTATGTGGTCATGGGAAAAGGGAATCCTGAGAGCTTCTGCTCTTCCTCCCATGGAGCCGGACGCCGCTACTCCAGAAAGGGCGCCATGGCGGCATTTTCCTGTGAGGAGGTCATACTGGATCTGCAGAAACAGGGCGTCATCCTGGGGAAGAAAGGTAAGGCGGACGTGGCGGAAGAGAGCCGCTTTGCCTACAAGGATATAGAAGAGGTCATGGACTGCCAGCAGGATCTGGTGGTTCCGGTCAAACGGCTTAAGACCATTGGAGTTGTTAAAGGGTAGGCAGGCTGATATCAGGCCGGGCATTCCGTTGGGCAGCGAACCTGCCCCGGCGCCCGCCGGTGCCCGCGCCCCTGGCGCAGGGTATGCCGTCAATCTGCTTTTGTTCATTATAAAATGATATGACGCGGGTTCAAATCCCGCTGCACCGGGGCAGGACTGTTCCGCTGCATAGCTAAGTGGTATAGCAATCATTAGGAAAACACAAAAAACGTGTTTCTCACCCAAAGGGAAAAGGAATGCCTGGGCCTTGCCGCACCCGGGGGCTGCATGTGGATGCACATGTAAGCGCCGGGCAAGGCAGTCCATGTCCGGCCAGTGTCTGTCCGGATACCGGAGGCAGCCCCTTAAGGACCAGGACAGGGAGGTAAGTCCCATCCCTGCCTGCCCTTATCCGGCTGCCTGCTCAAGGACGGACCCGCTGCACATGGATATGGGACCAGGCACGGCCTTTTCTTTCACTAATTCAATAACTGTCATGTTAAATCACATGTCATCCGTGATAATCAGCGTCTGAAGGGAGGATAAAGTAAGATGGGTATTATCAGACAATATATAATTAAGGACCAGGAATGCGGTTACCTTACAAAAAACGGTAAGTTCATAAAGCTTCTGACCGCAGGTAAATATTCCTTTGTAAAAGCCCTGGGGTATGAGGTGGATATCGTCCCCATGACCGGAGAGGTCAGGACCTGTGGTATTCCCGAGGAAATACTGATGGGCGATAAGGAGTTTGCGGACCGGGTGGTGAAGAATGTGCTGCCGGATGAGTGCATTGCCCTGCGGTTCGTGAATAAGGCGTACAAGGAGGTCCTGACAAAGCCGGAATCCTTGTTCTGGAATGTATTTGAGGAAAATGAATTCCGGAACATAGACATCACCAGGCCATGCATGGAGGAAAGCCTGCCCAGGTTCTATATGGACCTGATGCCTGCCAGATACTATAAGAAAATCACCATCAAGGATGGTGAGACAGGACTGCTCTATTATGATAACAGGTATGAGAAACGTCTGGAGACGGGAACCTATTATTTCTGGAATTATGGGAAAGAGGTGACCTGTAAGATATTCAATATGAAGATCCAGCAGCTGGATATATCCGGCCAGGAAATCCTTACGGCGGATAAAGTGGCGGTGCGCCTGAATGTCATCTGCAATTACAGGATTGTGAACCCGGAAAAGCTGGTGCGCCAGGTGGAGGGAGCGGCGTCCCAGATTTATACCTGCGTACAGCTGAAGCTGCGGGAGTATGTGGGAAGATACCGTCTGGATGAGCTTCTGGCCCAGAAAGAGGAAATCGGCGCCTACGTGCTGGAGCGTCTGAAGGAGTATCAGGAGGAGTACTGTGTGGAGATTACAGGCGCCGGTATCAAGGATATCATCCTTCCCGGGGAAATACGGGAAATCATGAACACGGTGCTGATTGCTGAGAAAAAGGCCCAGGCCAATGTCATCATGAGAAGGGAGGAGGTGGCTTCCACCAGAAGCCTTTTGAACACGGCAAAACTCATGGATGAGAACAGGACATTGTTCAAACTCAAGGAGATGGAATATCTGGAGCGCATCTGCGATAAGGTTGGGAATATTTCCCTGAATGGAGGGAAAGGGGTGCTGGAACAGCTTGCAGAGCTGGCTGGAACAGAAAAACATTGACTTTAACAAGTTAACTTGTTATACTTTTTGTTAAAGTGTTTGTCTGGAAAATAAAGGCATCCCCAACACTTCATACATAAACCTAGGAGGGCGAATTAATGTCATATGTTGATGAGATTTACGAGAGAGTAGTATCGCAGAACCCGGGCGAGCCCGAGTTCCATCAGGCAGTCAAAGAAGTTCTGGATTCCCTGAGGCTGGTTATTGACGCCAACGAGGAAAAGTACCGCAAGGCCGGTATCCTGGAGCGCTTCGTTGAACCGGAGAGGATCATTTCCTTCAGGGTACCGTGGGTGGACGATAACGGCAAGGTACAGGTGAACAAGGGCTACAGGGTACAGTTCAACAGCGCCATCGGTTCCTACAAGGGCGGATTACGTTTCCATCCATCTGTAAACCAGAGCATCCTTAAGTTCCTGGGATTTGAGCAGACCCTTAAGAACTCCCTGACCGGCCTTCCCATGGGCGGCGGCAAGGGCGGTTCCAATTTTGACCCCAAGGGTAAATCTGACCGTGAGGTAATGGCATTCTGCCAGAGCTTCATGACAGAGCTGTACCGCCATATCGGCAAGGATACCGACATCCCTGCAGGCGATATCGGCGTAGGCGGAAGAGAAGTGGGATACCTGTTCGGACAGTATAAGAGGATTACCGGATTATACGAAGGCGTGCTGACCGGAAAGGGCCTGACCTTTGGCGGTTCCCTGGCCAGGACACAGGCAACGGGTTACGGCCTGGTATATATCCTGGATGAGATGTTAAAGCACAACGGCAAGGAACTGGCAGGCAAGACCGTGCTTGTATCCGGTTCCGGCAACGTGGCAATCTACGCAACGGAGAAGGCACAGCAGTTAGGCGCCAAGGTAGTTGCATTAAGTGATTCCAACGGTTATATCTATGATAAGGACGGCATTCAGCTGGATGTTGTTAAGGAAATCAAGGAAGTGCGCAGAGGACGTATCAAGGATTATGTGGATGCTGTCCCAACTGCTGTCTATACAGAGGGCAAGGGTATCTGGACCATTCCATGTGACATCGCCCTTCCATGTGCAACCCAGAACGAGCTGAACCTGGAGGATGCCAAGATACTTCTGGCTAACGGATGTTTTGCAGTGGCAGAGGGTGCCAACATGCCTTCCACCCTGGAAGCAACCGAGCTGTTCGTGGAGAAGAAAATCCTGTTCATGCCAGGCAAGGCGGCCAACGCAGGCGGCGTAGCCACCTCAGGACTTGAGCAGAGCCAGAACGCCCTCAGGATGTCCTGGTCCTTTGAGGAAGTGGATGAGAAGCTTCACACCATCATGGTCAACATCTTTGCAAAGGCAGCGGATGCCGCTGAAAGATACGGGGTTGCAGGCAATTATGTTGCAGGCGCCAACATCGCCGGATTTGAGAAGGTGGTTGAGGCCATGCTTGGACAGGGGATTGTGTAAGGGATATGCTTTGCCTGTAAGTGTGTAGGACATATGTATTTCCTGTAAAGGTGTAGGGCCCATGTCTGCCGGTATCTATGAATCTCAAGAGCTAAACCTGGAAACGTCCATTCCCAAAGGGGGATGGCTGGGAGCCTGAGGTTTGGGAAGACGGTTATTAAGAGGGTATTCCTTAAGTCATTTCATGACTTTTGGGATACCCTTTTTGTATTATGTATCCTAAAAAACCAATCCAAGAACTTTATTGACAAAATACAATATTCCCACTAGACTAAATACAGGGTATTTATTTAACAATTCATATAATGTGGAGGGATATGCATGATTAAATTAACAAAAGATGACTGTATTCAGGCTCTTTACGGCGGGTTGCTGTTGGGCGGAGGCGGAGGCGGCAGCATGAAGATGGGGCTTGATGCTGTGGAGGAAGCGTTCCGGCATACGGATGCCATTACCATGCTGGATATAACGGAGCTGAATCCGGAGCAGACCATTGTCAATGTATCCATGGTAGGCGCGCCGTCAGCCAAGGACACCTGCTGTACGGTGGACCACTGGAAGACCGTACTGAAGAATTTTGAGAACAGCAGCGGCGCTAAGATTGCCGGATTTACTACCTGTGAGAACGGCGGTGTGTCAACATCCAACGGGTGGGTGATTTCCTCGCTTACCGGAATCCCCATGGTGGATGCCCCCAGCAATGGACGCGCCCATCCCACAGGTCCCATGGGAAGCATCGGGCTGAACCTGTGTCCTGACTATATGACTGTCCAGGCGGCCTGCGGCGGCAAAGGCGATAAATATGTGGAAACCGTTGCAAAGGGTTCCATGAATGCCACTTCCCATCTGATCCGTCAGACCGCGGTTGCGGCAGGCGGACTGTGCTGTGTGCTGCGCAATCCGGTAACAGCTGAGTATGCGGAGAAAAAGGCGGCTGTGGGAGCCATTGCCCAGGCCATGGATATCGGTAAAGGCTATCTGGAGAATAAGGATAATGTGGAAGGCTTCCTGGACTTTCTTAAAAAGAATTATGATGCCCAGGTTATCTGCCGCGGCACAACCTGTGATTATACCCTGTGCATGGATGGCGGATATGATGTTGGTTCTGTCCATGTCAAGGCGGATGGGGATGATTACGAACTGACTTATTGGAATGAATATATGACCATGGAAAAGAACGGCCAGAGAATGGGTACGTTCCCGGATCTTCTGTGTACCCTGGACGCGGCAACAGGACTTGCCCTTTCAAGCGCAGAGATTGATGACGATATGGACGTAATCATGTTGAAAATCCCCAAAGCCCGCCTGATTCTTGGAGCAGGAATGTATCAGAAAGGCCTTCTGGAGGAAGTGGAAGGAATCCTCAAGAAGGAACTTGTGCCATATAATGAGGATCTGTTCCGTTAATGGGATTGCGGAATGGGACTATGGCGGTGAAAAAGATGATGGAAAGAATAAAACCATAGTTGGATGATTAGAATCATGGTGAAATGAATAGAATCATGGTGAAATGAATAGAACGATGGTAGAAAGAATAAAACGATAGTTTAATAAATAAAACCGGAAATGTTTACGTTATGGTATGCTAAAGCATATCATACACATGGAACATTTCCGGTTTTTTAATCATCTATCCTGTTTACTGGACTATATGCAGACACCCACACAGTACCTATGCAGATACCCACACAGTACCTATGTAGAATCTACACAGAACCCACGAAGCACCTATGAAACCCCGATCCGGCCTTAACCACCCGTTCCCTGCTATAAAAGGTCAACCAGCTTGGCCGCCGCATCCTGGAGCATCTGGTAAAATCCGTCTTCATCCGAGGTTGTCTTATGTTTACCGGCTTCGATGATTTCAGCCAGTTCCTTTAAGTCCTGATTATCAGGATCTTCTTCCAGCATGAGCATGCACAGGCGTTCGGATGCTTCTATCATCCTCAGGGGGCCATAGATACGTGGTTCGCCTCCAAGTCCGGCTGCGCTGGTAATCATGTAAACCAGAAGTTCGAAGTATTTATCCTGTTTCATTTGGAAGCCTCCGTTTGGTCTGCGTTGTAATGAAGCAGTTCCTCCATGGGCCGCAGGCGGCGCTGTCTGGGCGCCCCTTCCGGGTATCCGATGGATATGAGCAGTTCCATGCGGTAATGGGGAGGGAGCTTCAGAAGCTTTCTCACTGCGGCTTCATTGTACGATTTGATTGCACAGGTGCCCAGTCCAAGCTCCACTGCCCTCAGCATGATGTTTTCAGCTGCCATGGAGGCGTCCATGATGCAGCCATAGACTTCAGAGTTGGGAGAGCCGTGTTTGGCGGCGTATTCCATGTCGGAGCAGATTGCCATGATGACCGGAGGATTGCCGCTGAGTCCGGGGCTGAACAGGTCTACCCTGCGCACAAGGGCAGGGTCTGTCAGCAGATAGAACTGCCATGCTTGGAGGTTGCTGGCGCTGGGGGCCAGCGCACCGGCCTTTACCAGCTCCTTTAACAATTCGTCAGGTACCATCCGGCTGCTGAAACACCGGGTGCTGCGCCTTTGCATGATGGCCTCAAGAATATCCATATGTAATGACTCCTTTTACGCTACTTTTTCTTTGCCAGACCAAGGGTTGCAGTAAAGAAGCTGTATACCGCGGCTCCTGCCAGTGCGCCAGCGCCCAGGATATTGAGGATCTGCTCGTTGGCCTTGTTGCGTTTTACTGCGATGAAACGGATGATAAGTCCGACGATGATGGTAACACCGTTCATGGTGGTTCCAACCAGAAGTCCGGTTGCAAAAAGGATACCAATCTGGCGGTTGCCGCCGATTAACTGGATGATGGCGCCTGGGATGGCCCAGATGAACAGCCATTTGGCAACTTCTGAATTGGTGCCTGCGTCAATGGTGGTTGCAAAGGTCTTGCTTACAGGTGCGAATAAATCCTGGCTGAAGTACTTGTTGGCCAGAAGGGCAACCATGATGAAAGCAATGATGAAGGAAAGCATTTCTGAATAATACTGCTGTTTCCTTCCTTCTTTTTCCAGCTCAGGATACTGTCCTGAACCTCTTAAGATATAACCGCATTTTAAGTCGTAAGCCATATCAGAGAAGGCCGGGCCTGTGGCGGAGGTGAATCCTACCATGACGGCAAGGGCCATTGGAGGGAAGCCGAGAAGCATGCCTACCAGCAGGAAGATAAGGGCGGTTGCAAAGCCCGGGAACCATCCTGAGTACATGGCGGAGATACCTACAATCAATTCAGAGGAAATAGCTGCAAATGCAGAGAAAATCAGCCATATGATCAGGGTGATGGCGCTCATGTCGCTCATGATGCCGCAGATCAGGGCAAGGAGGAAGGCTGTCACGAAGTATGCTACATAGCCCCAGCCCAGGGTCCTCTTTAAGGTCTTCATGCTGCTTGAGAACTTGCCTGCGGCGGTATCCTCGTCACTGCCCTTTTTAAAGAGCATGCGGGCGCACTGGATCAGTGAGACGGCTCCGGCTCCAATCATGACACCGTGAGGCATGTAGTTAATCATGGCATAATCACTGAACACAAAGTCAGCGCCAAACATGTTGGTTACAAAGGCTGCGCTGTGTCCGAACAGGGACAGGATGATGCCGTTGTTCTTGATGACGCCGATGACGATAGAGCCAACGCCCAGGGCCAGCATGGCAAAGAAATCGCCAAACCAGGAAACGCCCAGAAGGTCTGTGGGGATACCTGCAACCTTACCGACCCAGCCAATGGCAATACCAATGATTAAAAGGAATGCCTTGCGGCCTTTCTCCACAACCGCCAGGATGGATTCTGCGGCAGCAACGCCCGGAGGCCAGGCACCTTCCGCTGGATACATTTCCGAGTCAAAGGTTTTGTAGAGGATGGTTGCATCGATACAGGTGGCCAGGAAAACGCCGATTAACATTGGGAACATTAATTCGGGACGCCCCATGACAACCGGGATACCGATGGGCAGGATCAGACAGTTGGCAGCGGAGAAGGTTGCGCCAGAGATAGAGGTCTGTATCAGGTTCTGGCGGTGTACGCTGCGGTACTTCTGGAGGAACGCAATGGGTATGCGGGATATGAGGATGGCAAACAGCGCCCCCACAATGGAGGTGTTAGGAGTAACACCTGTACGCACAATCAGTTCCAGGCCGATGATGGCTCCCAGGCAGCACATGACGATATTGAGGATCAATACAGCCGGCTCAAATGCTTTTGGGTGCTCAGATGCGGGAATGATTAATTCCTGTGGGATTTTTTCTTTTTCCATAAATCCACTCTCCTTTGTGTGATTATTAAGATAATAAATAAGATGGCCCCGAAAACTGTACGGCCATCCGCAACTCTTATTAAGATTTTATACATAAAGATAAAAAATGTCAAATAAAAATAAAAATTCTATTAAATATTTCAGTTTAAAAACGGGTTGCGCCTAAAAGGTAAACACATTATAATCAAATTAAATAAAAATTTGGAGGTAAACCTTATGCTAATTAAACAGATTATCGAGACGTTTGATGTGCTGGACAGCAGCACGGTAACAGGGAAAGACGTGGAAAATTACCTGAGGGGGATTAAGGCAGATGCTGATATTGAAGTATATGAGCTGAAAGGACCTAAAGGAAGCACGGACATGGTTAAGGTGCGGATTCCCGGCACAAAGGGAAAGGCAAACGGCGGCACTGCACCCACCATCGGCCTTCTGGGCCGTCTGGGCGGAATCGGGGCAAGGCCTGAGATGATTGGCTTTGTATCTGACGGGGACGGCGCGCTGGCAGCCATTGCGGTTGCGGCCAAGCTTCTGGATATGCAGAATAAGGGCGATTATCTGGAGGGCGACGTGTTCATTTCCACACAGATCTGTCCTCATGCGCCTACGGCGCCCCATAAGCCGGTTCCGTTCATGGGTTCACCTGTGGAAATGTCCCAGGTTAACAGGGAAGAGGTGTCACCGGAGCTGGATGCAATACTGTCCGTGGATACCACCAAGGGAAACAGGGTCATCAATACAAGAGGATTTGCCATTTCCCCGACCGTGAAAGAGGGATACATACTGCGCACCTCCGAGGATCTTCTGGAGCAGATGCAGATTACCACTGGCCGCCTTCCCTATGTGTTCCCGCTGGCTACACAGGATATCACGCCCTACGGCAATAACGTGCACCATCTGAACAGCGTGCTCCAGCCATGTACGGCTACGGATGCCCCGGTTGTGGGGGTTGCCATCACCACCGAGGTCATGGTTCCGGGATGCGCCACTGGCGCCAGCCATTTTGCCGACGTGGAGGAAGCGGCCAGGTTCATGCTGGAAGTTGCCAAGTACTTTGGCAAGGGCGACCTTAAGTTCTATGATGAAGAGGAGTATGAGCTTCTGAAGAAATTATACGGGCCAATGAAGCATCTGCAGACACTGGGAAAGGCGGATTAAGGGCAGCTGGTCCGCGAAACGCGTATACGGCAGATGCGGGCAGGAAAGCAGACGCCGGAAAGGGGACTTATAATGAAGATAGGAGCAGTAACCATTGGACAGGCGCCCAGGACCGATGTGACATCGGATATCATGCATATTTTTGACGGCAGGGTGGAACTGTCCCAAAGAGGCGGTCTGGATGGGCTGACCGTGGAACAGATAGCTGAATTTAAACCGGACAAGGAGGATTATGTGCTGGTGTCACGGCTTACAGACGGGACATCGGTGACATTTGCGGAGCGGTATATCCTCCCAAGGCTGCAGGAGTGCATCAATGAGCTGGAGGCAGAAGGCGCAAGGCTGATCATGTTTTTCTGTACAGGGGATTTCCCGGAAAGCCTTACATCCAATGTCCCTTTGGTTTATCCATGCCACATACTCAACAAGGTAGTGCCGCTGCTGACCAAGAAGTCAAGCATTGTCACGGTGACTCCTTCACCGCTGCAGGTGGGGCAGTGTGAGAAGAAATGGTCCAATTTTGTGGACCATGTAAAGGCTGTCCCGGTCTCCCCCTATGGACCGTGGGAAGACCTGGCCGCGGCAGCGGGGGCAATTAAGGATATGGATGCGGATTTGGTCGTACTGGACTGCATCGGATTTACCCAGGAAATGAAGGACATGTTCGCAAAGGAAACCGGCAAGCTGGTGGTCCTTCCAAGGACATTGCTGGCCAGGGTCATTTCCGAACTGACCGATGTGAAATAGGAGATGGAAGATGGATTTAATAGAGATTGCCCAGAATATCCTGAGGGACTGCCTGGATGCAAAGCAGGGCGAGGAAGTATTGATTGTAACAGATGACAGCAGGGTGGACATTGCCCAGGCCCTGTATGAAGGGGCCGGGAACCTTGGCTGTGAGGCCATGATGATGGTCATGAAGGAGCGGGAGCTGAATGGGCAGGAGCCGCCAAAGGCAGTGGCAGAAGCCATGAAGGCAGCGGACATTGTCATCTGTCCCACGGCCAAGTCCCTGACCCACACCAATGCCAGGATACGCGCGGCTGAGGCAGGCACAAGGGTGGCTACCATGCCGGGAATCACAGAGAAGATGTTCAGCCAGGGAGCCATGACAGCGGATTACGGCGCGGTGGAACGGCTGACAGCCAGGATAACAGGGATGCTGACGGCCTGCAGGACAGCCAGGATTGAGAAGGACGGCTGTGTCCTTACCCTGAACCTGGAGGGAAGGAAAGGGGTTCCAAGCCCGGGCGTTTACAGGAAGCCCGGACAGTGCGGCAACCTTCCTTCCGGCGAGGCATACATTGCCCCGTTGGAGGACGGGGCTGACGGGGAAATGATCATCGACGGTTCCATGGTGGGAATCGGGAAGCTGGCCTCCCCCCTCCATGTGGTGGTGAAGAACGGAAAGCTTCAGGAAGTCACCGGGGATAAGAGTGAAAACCTGGACATACTGCTGGCCAATGAGCGCAATGCCACCATCGGCGAACTGGGGATCGGCACCAATGAGGCCGCTGTGCTGAACGGTGTGATCCTGGAGGACGAGAAGGTTTACGGCACCGTACACATTGCTTTTGGCACCAATACTTCATTTGGCGGCGTCAACAAGGCGGACTGCCATATGGACGGCATCATTCTGGAGCCGACCCTGTATTTGGATGATGAGATGATTATTGATAAAGGAAGGTTTGTTGTCTGATCATACCGGTTGGATACGGATATGGATCCGGCTGCTGATATGGGTTTCATGCCGCGTACGCTGGCGGCAGAATGGAGATGGATATGGAGAAGGGAAAGGAATTCCGGGTTGGTGTCATCCGGGTGCTGACCTCGGAGGACCAGGAATTTGTGGACATGCACGGCAATATCATAGAACAGCATTATCCGGGAATCAAGTGCATATCAAAATGCATCCCGGACCAGCCTGAGGGAATCCACAGCCATGAGCTGGAGCGGATTGCAGTGCCTAAGATTGTGGAGACAGCCAGGTCCTTTGAGGATGTGGACATGATCATTGTCAGCTGCGCCGACGATCCGGGGGTGGAGGAAATCCGCAGGGCGCTTCCGGGAATGAAGGTGACAGGAGGCGGGGAGACAACGGTTTCCCTGGCCATGAGGTACGGGCAGAAGATTGCTGTCCTTGGGATTGTGGACTATGCCCCCAAGGCGTATCTGCGGATGATCCCGGAAAAGATTGTTGCCCTGGGCAAGCCGGAAGGCGTGGACAGCACCCTGGATCTGATGACGCCTGAGGGACGGGAATCCTGCCTTAAGACGGCCCGTGAGCTGAAGGAAAAGGGCGCAGAGGTCATTGCGCTGGGATGCACCGGACTTACCACCATTGGAATTGCCAGGGAGATTGAGGACGAGGTGGGGATTCCTGTCATTGACCCGGTGCTGGCGGAAGGGTTATTTGCTTATTTTGAATCCGTCCGCAGATAGGATATTGGCTGGGAACCTGATAAAGACAGTGTGAAAAAAGAAAGGACGTGTGCAGTCCCATGGCCGGGAATGGCCTGGTGGGGGCTGCATCGTCCTTTCTTTTTTATGCTGCTGGTTATCCTGGTGATGACCGGCACATTTTAATTACAGGTAAATGTCATCCTTCCTTCTGCTGCAGCAGCTTCATCTGGGACAGCTCCCTGACCACGAACAGGAGAGCCAGGGCAGCGGCCATCAGGTCAGCTACCGGTGCAGAGTACATGACGCCCTCAATGCCGAAAATCAGGGGCAGGATTATGATCAGGGGCAGAAGGAAGATGATCTGCCGGGTAAGGGAGATGAAGATACCCTTGGCCGCCTTACCGATGGAGGTAAAGAAATTGGCTGTAATGGGCTGAAGCCCGTTTAAAAATGTGAAGAACAGGAAAATCCGGAAGTACTGCTCCGCAAAGTGGAAGTATTCCTCGCTTCCTGAACCGAAAATACCGATGATCTGGCGCGGTATCAGCTGGAAACATAAAAAGGAAAAAGTTGATATGACCGTGGCAATACACACCGCCTTCAGGTAAGCCTCGCGCACACGCCCATAGTTCCTGGCCCCGTAGTTATAGCTGACAATGGGCTGAAGTCCCTGGGAAAGGCCGATGACCAGGGAAAAGAATATCATGTTCACCTTGGTAATGATACCTGCACAGGCCAGGGGGATCTCGCTGCCATAATGGGACTGTGCCCCGTAATAGCGAAGGGTATTGTTCATTACGATCTGTATCACCATCATGGCCATCTGGTTAAAGAAGGGAGCCATGCCCAGTGCGGCAATGGCCTTTATATGGGACGGCAGGGGCCTGAGGGAGCCAAGGGACAGGTGCACGGTCTTAAAACGGGTCAGATACCCGATGACCATAAGGCCGGATACAATCTGCCCGATGATGGTTGCCAGCGCGGCCCCAGCCATTCCCATATGGAAGCCGAATATGAACAGGGGGTCCAGAACCGTATTGATCACAGCGCCTGCAAGGGTGCATATCATGGAGTACCTGGGGCTTCCGTCCGCGCGCACCAGGTTGGAGCCTCCGGTGGCAAGGATCAGGAAGGGGAATCCAAGGCTTGTGATACCCGTATAGGTAAGGGAGTAGTCAAGCACCTCCGGGGTGGCGCCGAAGAGGACCATCATGGGTTTTAAGAAAAGCCGTACCACCAGGCAGAGAATCAGGCCGATGGCAAACAGCATGAAGATGGAATTGCCCGCGTACCGCCGGGCCTCCTCCTTTTCACCGCGTCCCATGGCGAGGTTGAAGTTGGCGGAACCGCCGATTCCGCACATAAGGGAAACCGCGGTGCAGGTGATGGTCAGGGGAAATGCCACATTGGTGGCCGCATTGCCCAGCATGCCCACGCTTCTTCCGATAAAGAACTGGTCCACGATGTTGTACAGCGCGCTGACCAGCATGGCGATGATGCTGGGAATGGCGAAGCGGGCCAGAAGGGTGTTGATGGGCACGGAACCCAGGGGATTATTGTTTGTTTTTTCTGTTGGTGCAGATGTCATTCTTGTTACCTCATCTTTCGTCGGGGATATTGGCAGGAAAATGGAGCAGCATCATGCCGGTATCCCCATAGGAATAAAAGACCCCCTGTCAGAAAGCAGGTGACAGGGAGTCACATGTATAATAAGGAGTATACTACTTTTTTTGAGATAGAGTCAAGATGTTATGGAAGGAAAAGATACGGATTGGAGGAGGCTCCAAAACTCCTCATCCAATCCCGCCAAATACAATACCAAGAATGAATACAAGTACGGTTAATCCGCAGAACACATATCTGGCCATGAAGGAAAACCATTTCCCCGGCTCCTTTTTCCGCCCTTTTTTCACCTCATCCCGGACATGATCCCATCCGCATACCCAGAAAAACATGATGCCGGCCAGACCCGCGCCAAGGGGACAGATATAGATGGACACAAAATCCATCCATCCAGCCACCATGCCCTGGATGCAGATCCCTATGACGAACGCAGTTGCTGTCATGACTGTTACGGCGGTCCTCCGGCTCATGCCAAACTGCTGTTCCATGGTTGCGATGGGCGCTTCAAACAGGTTAATCAGGGATGAAATCCCTGCAAAAAGCACAGCCACGAAAAATACGGTAATCAGGATATTGCTTCCTGGCATGGACTGGAACAGGTTGGGCAGGAAGATGAATATCAGACCGGGACCGCCCTGGTCCAGCTGGGAACCTGCGGTTGCCATGGCCGGGATGATGACAAAGGCAGCCAGGAGCGCCGCCAGGGTATCAAATAATGCCACTTTCCAGGCAGCTCCCATAACATCCTCGGTATCCTCCAGATAAGAACCGTATATCAGCGTGCCGTTGCCTGCAAGGGAAAGGGAAAAGAAAGCCTGTCCAAGGGCAAACACCCAGGTCATGGGGTCCAAAAGCCCTTTCATGTCAATCCGGAAGATATACCGGTACCCTTCCGCTGCATGGGGCTGGAAGGTCATGTACACGGCCAGCCCGAAAAACATGAAGAAGAACAGCGGCATGATGATTTTATTAATCCGTTCAATTCCATTAGAGATGCCCAGGACCATGATGATGAACGTTATGGCAAGCCCTGCTGTCTGCCACATATTATTGCTGAAGGCAGAGGCCATTGTCCCGAATGCAAGACTGAAGCCATCTACGCTGCCGGGCGCCAGGGTGGCCCCGGTAAATGCGCCGGCGCAGTATCTGAGTATCCAGCCCACAATCACAGAATAGCCGATGGCCAGCGCCAGGGAGCCGATGACAGGGATGTAACCAATGGCTTCCCCTAACCGCCTGTTATTCCAGCGTCTGGCCGTTGCATCCCCAAACGCTCCTATAGGCCCGGAACGGGCCGCCCTTCCAAAGGACATTTCCCCGATTACCCCTGATAGTCCGATGATGATGACAAAAAAGAAATAGGGGAGAAGGAACGTCCCGCCTCCATATCTGGAAACCCTGGTGGGAAACATCCATATATTGCCCATGCCCACGGCCGAGCCGATACAGGCCAGGATGAAGCCCCATCTGGATTTCCAGGAATCCCGTCCCGGGTCTGAGTTTCTTTGTATGCTGTTCACCTGTTACCTCCCTTAAATATAGTCGGATATTTATTGTAGAACAAAATAGATGCCTTGTCCATGTTATAATAACCCATTTTCATGTAAATGTACGTTGGATGCATGGAAGAGAAAAAAGACATGGGCTTTAGACTATGAATTTTGGTAATTATAACGATAAAATAATTGAATTGTTATATTCATTTATCTATATTGACAATACTATTCTATATAGCTATAATTTTAATTAAATAATAACTAAACCATAGAAAAAAGTTATTAATTGTAAAAAAGGAGGGGGATATGAAACTAACAATCATACAACTTCTGGCAGATGATATCAACCGTTTTCGTAACACATCTGACAGGATTCAGCAGAAAATCAGGGAGGCATGCCAGAGCGGCACGGATTTGATCCTCTTGCCGGAATGTGCATATCCGGCTTACATGATAGGCATGGAGGAAGAGCCGGAGTCCCTGAGGAATATACCCGGGTTTTTAACAAGGATGTCGGAACTTGCAGCAAAAAACCGGGTGTACCTTGCGGTTGGGACGGCCATGTCTGAAGGCGGTTCCCTTTATAACGGGGTTGCCGTATTTAACAGAAGCGGGGAAATGATTGCAAAAGCTTATAAATCCAACCTCTGGCATTTTGATGGAAAGTGGTTTTCCCAAGGGGAACCAGGCTGTGTATTTGAGACGGAGTTTGGGAAAATCGGAGTCATGGTCTGCGCGGACGGACGCATCCCGGAGATTGCCCGGATATTGAGGTTAAAAGGCGCCGGGCTGATTCTTGACGCGGTGAACCTGGTTGCATCTGCCAGTACCCCGGACCAGCTCACAAACCAGCAGTACCAGTTCATGCTGCAGGCCAGGGCAAAGGAAAACGGTGTATACATAGCGGTCTGTGATAAAGCAGGAATCGAAAGCAGCACCGTCACCTGCCTGGGCCGCAGCATGATTGTCACCCCAGACGGTGATATCGCGGCTGAGTGTTCACCGGATAAGGAAGAAATGCTGACGTATGAACTGGAGCTGGAGGAAGTGCCGCCCCTTAGAGGACGCAGGCCGGAGCTTTACCCTATATTGGCGGAACCGGTCCGCACACTGCCGGTCACGGCTGTGATTGAGCGTCCTTACAGGCTTTCGGACCTGGAGTGTTTTACGGCCGTCATCCGGTTTGACTGTACGGATGAAGCCGATTACGCGGAGAGGGCCGTGGATGGGATCAGGCGCGCCGCCATCCTGGATTCCAGACTGGCGGTATTGCCGGAACTGAAGGAAGGTATGAGGTTTAACGCCGGGTTGCTGAAGTATCTTTGCAGCCACATGCCGGATGATATCTGTGCCGTAACAGCGTATGGCACGGATGAAGGGGGGCGGACGGCAGTGGTGTTCGGCGCGGATGGCATCAAGGGGGAGCTTCCTGCTTCCCATGTAAATGGAAGTGAGGATGTGGATGAAATCCGTGTGCTGGAATTATTCCCGGGCTGCTGTGTGGCCGCCGTATTCGGGGAGGAAATGGAAATCCCGGAGATTGCCCGCGTTGCCATGTTAAAAGGAGCAGATATACTGATTTGGTTTGACAGGAAGAACACTGCGGATACCATGAAGATGATGCAGACAAGGGCAGCTGAGAATAAGGTCTTTGTCCTGCGGACCACCCCGGCTGGAAGCATGGACGTAAGCCTTGGTGTGAACCCGGACGGAGGTAAGCTGTTTACCACCTTCTGCACCGTGGAACAGACTGCTTCCGGCATGCTCCATACGTCCCTCAGTAAATCCAAGGAAGTGGTACCCGGCACCAATATTGTTTATGGAAGAAATCCAAACTATTATAAGGAGTTAACAATATGAACAGAGAATTATTAATTGCAAATGCACTGGTGGTTTCATCAAAAAGCTGCACTCCGGCAGACATCCTGGTTTCAGATGGGAAAATAGCGGCCCTGCTGGCGCCTGGCAGCGGCTGTGAGGCGGAAAAGGTAATTGATGTAAAAGGACACCATGTGATGCCTGGCTGTGTGGACGGACATACGCACATGATGGATCCCGGCTATACGGACCGTGAAGAATTTGAGACAGGCACCATGGCTGCCGCGGTAGGGGGCATCACGACCATCGTGGACCATCACCGGACGCTTCCAGCCGTGTATTCCGTGGGTCCCCTGCTTGAGAAGATTGATTATCTGAACGAAAGGGCATGTGTGGATTTTGGCCTGAAGGGCGGCATTTCCCCGGATAATGTGGAAGAGCTGCAGGCCATGTGGGATGCGGGAATCACAGGATTTAAGACATTTACCTGCAACCTCCATGGGGTAAAGGCCATGCACACGGCGTTCCTCATGCGCAGCTTTACCGAGGTTGCACGCATGGGCGGCACGGTATTGATCCACTGTGAGGATGACGGCATTTGCCAGTATAATGAGGAGGTCTTAAAGGCGGCAGGCCGGACAGACTATCATTCCCAATGGGAATGGCGTTCCAAGCTGGCGGAATATGTTGCGGTCCAGACCGTTATTTCCATTGCAAAGGAGACACGCTGCAGGGTCATCATCGCCCATGTAAGCCAGCCGGACCTTCTGACCCAGCTTCGGGAGGCCCGTGAGCAGGGATATGAGATTTATGCGGAAAGCTGCCCCCATTATTTCAACCTCACGGTTGAGGACCTGGAGAAAAAGGGGCCGTGGGCAAAGTTTACCCCGCCTATGAATACGGCAGAGAATCAGGCGCTTCTATGGAAGAAGTTTGACCAGGGCTTTGTGACCACCATTGGTTCTGACCACTGTCCTTATCCCAAGGAACAGAAGGTGCCGGGAGAAACGGATATATGGGATGCGCCCAATGGGATTCCCGGGATTGAGACATCCCTGCGCCTGATGCTTAACGGTGTCAGTGAGGGCAGGACGAGCATTAACCGGGTCGTGGAATGCATGTGTGAGAACCCTGCAAAAGTCTATGGGCTCTTTCCGCAGAAAGGACAGATTGCAGTGGGGGCTGATGCCGATATGGTGGTCCTCGACATGGACAGGGCGGAAATGGTCAGCAATGATAAGATTGTCTCAAAGTGCGGATGGTCACCATTTGACGGGAAGGTACTTAAGGGGTTCCCGGAGCTGGTATTTGTGCGCGGCAGACTGGTTGGGGATAACGGGAACTTTGTAGGACAGAAGGGTTATGGAAGGTTTGTAAGGCGCATTCAATCCTGTATGAAGTAGTCACATATAAATATTAATATAACATGAGGAGGGTTACAATGAAAAAAAGGGTTTTGGCAGTTTTATCAGTTTCTTTAGCAATGACATTCTTCCTGGGCGCATGCGGCGGCAGCGCCAAACCGCAGACAGAAGCACCGGCATCCCAGGGAACGGCTGCTGAGGGTGGCGCTGAGACAAAGGCTCCGTCCGGAGATAAGATTGTCATGAAAATCAGCCACGTATCCTCACCAGGCAGCGCCCGCGACCTGGGATGCCAGAAGCTGGCAGAGGTGGTGGAAGAGAAGACAGGCGGCAGGGTGGAGGCGCAGATTTACCCATCCTCCCAGCTGGGAGGACAGAGGGACCAGGTAGAGGGCGCGCAGTTCGGCACAATTGAGTGTGTGGTTGTTCCCACCGCTTATCTGGGCGGTACCTGCCCCATGATGACCTTATTGGATACGCCGTATCTTCTGCCGGATGACCCGGAACAGCTCTATGAGCTTTATCAGTCCGATGCAATTAAATCCCTTAGGGACACCACCACGGAAAAGGGCATCCTGACCATGGCAATCTGGCAGACCGGTTATAAGGTGTGGTCCGCCAACAAGCCATTGCTCGACCCGGCTGAGATGAAGGGGCTTAAGGTCCGCGTGATGAACTCGCCGATTCTTTTTAAACAGGCGGAAGTGCTGGGCGCTACCGGCATCACAATGGATTTCGGGGAGACTTACGGTGCCCTTCAGAATAAGGCGCTGGATGGACAGGAGAATCCTATCGATACCATTTATGATATGAAGTTCCATGAAGTGCAGACGGATATTACAAAGACCAACCATTCAGGTCTGGACCAGGTTGTGCTGATTAATAAGGCATGGTTTGATGGACTGGATGCGGATATACAGGAAGCAATCACGGAAGGCGTCAGGGAGGGCGGACGCGTCTGTCTTGAGGAAACCCTTGCACTGGCTGAAAAGGATGAAAAGCTGATTGCGGATACCGGGAAAACAGCAATCCATGAGCTGAACGATGAGCAGAAAGCAGCATGGCGCACAGCCATGGTTCCGGTACAGGAATATGCCCGCACCAGCCAGGGCGCGGAAGGCGAGAAGATTTATGACGCCATAGTGGCTGCCAGAAAAGAAATTACCGGGGAACAGTAAACATGATATGACCGGGCATCTGAAAATGCTGCCCGGTTTTTTAAAATAAGGGAGAATTAGGAATGGACACTCTGGAGAAAAAAAGTGTTCTGGAGCGTATTGACTGTGCCACAGAACAAATAGAAAATGTAGTTATGAGTCTGGGTCTGCTTACTATTTCCGGGATTGTGTTTGCTAATGTGATTGCGCGTTATTTTTTTCAGACCGCATTCGCATGGTCTGAGGAGCTGGCCCGGTATGTGGTGGTCTGGGTAACCTTCTTTGGAATCAGTTCCTGCGCCAGGTATCATACACATGTGGGCGTGGACCTGTTGTCTAATTTTTTGAAGGGCAGGGCAAAGCTGGCTTATCAGGCCCTTATCTGCCTGATCAGTGTGGGCCTGTCTGTTTATATGACGTATATCAGCATTGGGTTTACCATCATGCAGTATAAAGGCGGCAATACCAGTATTGCCATTGCGATTCCAATCTGGCTGATTTATCTGTCCACGAATATTGGATTTGGCCTGATGTCGTATGTATACCTGCGTAATTTCATGAAATTATGCAGCGGCTTAAGGGCAGGAAAGGAGGAAACGGAATGTTAGCGGTCTGCGGTGTGCTTTTTTTGGGGCTTCTGATTCTTGGGGTACCTATATTCATGTCCATGATAATCCCATGTCTGGCGGCCCTGCATATGAATTTCCCGGGTATGGACATGGGCCTTACCATACAGCGTATGGTGGGCGGGATTGATACATTTTCCCTGCTGTCCATCCCGTTTTTCATGTATGCGGCTGATATCATGTCCAAGGGGGATATCGGACATAAGCTGGTCAACTTTGCAAATAAGCTGGTTGGACATCTGCCAGGTGGGCTTGCAATTACCACGGTTGTCACATGTACGATTTTCGGCGCTATTTCAGGCGCAGGACCGGCAGCTATCGTGGCAATCGGCTTAATCCTTTATCCGGCGCTCTGCAAGGACGGATATGACCCTGATTCCGCCATTGGATGCATTACTGCAAGCAGTACGCTGGCAATGCTGGTCCCTCCCGGGATTGCAATGATTCTTTATGGTGTCTCGGCAGGCGCTTCGGTAGGAAAGCTGTTCATGTCAGGGCTTTCGGTGGGCGTTTTGATTGCCATTGTTTTCAGCGTCTATGTCTGTATCGATGCAATCCGTAACAAAATACCACGGCAAAAGCCGGCTACCTTCAAGGAAGTCTTACAGGCAACCGGGAAAGCGTTCTGGGCATTGGGGCTTCCGGTCATCATCCTGGTAGGAATCTATGCAGGGGTCATGACGCCTACGGAAGCGGCCGCGGTGGCGGTTGCATATGTACTGGTAGTGGAACTATTCATTTACCGCTCCATCACACTTAAGGATGTATTTGAAATCGGCATCACATCCGGGCGGATGGTTGCCATGATATTCATCCTGATTGGAGCAGGTTCCCTCTTATCCTGGATATTGACCGCGGCCCAGGTGCCTCAGAAGATTGTGGCATTGACCTCAGGGACATCCAGTTACGTTATCCTCCTTATCATCAACCTGCTGTTCCTGGTAGCCGGCATGTTCATGGATCCCAATTCCATTGTCATCGTGCTGACGCCCCTGGTGCTTCCCATGGCACAGGTCATTGGGCTTGATACGCTTCACCTGGGCATGATCATTGTATTAAACTGCGCAATCGGCATGCTGACGCCGCCGTTCGGACTGAATATTTTCGTGTCGGTGGGAACCTTTAACCGTCCATTTGAACGTGTGGTAAGGCCTCTGTGGCCGTATATATTCATGATGCTTTTCATATTGGTACTGGTTAATCTGGTTCCGGCAATCAGCTTATGGCTGCCCAGCCGGATGGCCTGACTGGCGGGAGGGGGATTTTCTGAAGCCATTCATTGACAAATGAAAGGTCAGATGTTAGGATGGATGCAAGATAAGGATGGTGGGCCATTTGGATATCAAACAACTCCGGTATTTTGTTGGTATTGTAGAGGCGAACGGGTTTTCCGAAGCAGCGAAAAAACTGTATGTTTCCCAGCCTACTCTCAGTAAGGCCATGAAGCACTTAGAAGAAAACCTGGGAGTGCAGTTGATTTACATGTCAGGAAAAAAAGTGCAGATTACTGACTGCGGCAGACAGCTTTATGCCATGGCGAAGGGCGTGATAGAACAGCATGATTCTATTTTCCGTGCCATGCATGACCTGACAAGCCTGCAGAAGGGCGTGATCCGTGTGGGTATCCCGCCTATTATAGGAACCTGCGTATTCCCAAGCCTGATTGCAGGATTCATAGGACTGTATCCGGGCATTGATTTCCAGATTGACCAGCACGGTGCAAAGCATATCCAGTTACTGGTGGATAAGGGCGAACTGGATGTGGGTTTTACCATCTGTCCGGTCATCACCGGCGCATTTGACGTGGTGCCGGTTGTGGAGGATAAGAATGTCCTGGTGGTGAGCACACAGCACCAGCTGGCCGGATGTGACAGTGTCAGATACGAGCAGCTGCGCAACGAAAAATTTGTGCTGCTGGGTGAGGAGTATATGCTGAACAGTAACATCATCAACGGATGCAGGGAGGCGGGATTCGAGCCACGCGTCCTGGTAGAGGCATCCCAGTGGGACTTTATCGTCCAGCTGGTTAAGATTAACATGGGCATCTCCATCATCCCGCGGCGTATTTTAGATATGTACCCGGAGCCAAGTATAGCGCAGGTGGATATCGAACACTCCTCCTCCCTTTGGAGGGTCGTGATGATTACCAAGAAGAACCAGTACCTGTCCTTTGCGGTGCAGACCTTCGTCACTTATATGAAGGAGCAGGCCACCTCCATATTCCATCCGGAATTTGACTGTGAAATCATCCTGAACCCCTGATAAACCGGGAAGGCCGGCAGGTAATTATATTATCTGCCGGCCGGCCTGGTTTTCTTTTATCTGAAACGGTATCTTTTATTCTTTTACAAACTGCTTGTCAAACTCAGCGTTAAAATAATAGAAGTTCTTTTCGTCCAGTTTGGACTTAATCTTTTCCAGCGCCTCCCCGAAACGCTGGAAATGAACCACTTCCCTGGCGCGCAGGAATTTAAGGGGTTCGCGTACTTCCGGGTTTTCGATGACACGGATCAGGTTATCATAGGTGGTCCTTGCCTTCTGTTCCGCGGCCAGGTCCTCGTGAAGGTCCGTGATGGCGTCGCCCTTGGACTGGAATTCGCATGCATTGAACGGCACGCCGGCTGCGGCGGTTGGCCACAGGGCCGTGGTATGGTCAATATAGTAGGCGTCAAAACCAGCGGTTTTTGCCTGTTCAGCGGTCAGGTTCTTGGTCAGCTGATAGATAATGGCGCAGATCATTTCCAGATGGGCAAGCTCCTCTGTACCAATATCTGTCAGCAGTCCGCCTACCTCCTTGCATGGCATGGTGTAGCGCTGGGAAAGATAACGCATGGATGCGGCAAGCTCTCCGTCAGGGCCGCCGAACTGGCTGATGATTAAAGACGCTGTCTTAGGGCAGGTCTGGGTGATTTTTACGGGAAACTGTAACCGTTTTTCATAAGTCCACATGGCATGGCACCTCCTTAATTGTTTTGGATGTCCCAGGGCAGAGGTCCGTCAGACCAGGTGAAATGTTTCTGTCCGGGGTATTTTGTGTGGGATTCGGATTTGTTATTGGTATCAGGGCAGACACAGTTTAAGGTCAGGGGTTCATATTCCTTTGCAAATGTGTCCAAAAGCTGCCTTCTCTTTGCCATTGCCTGGCTGAATTCCTCCAGGGCGCTGGCGTCTGTCGGATGGGTATCCAGATAAAGGTTTAAGTCATTGACAACAAAACTGATTTCATTAATCTGCTGAAGCAGGGTACAGCGGTCAGACATGTTTTTCACCTCCTACTAAGAAGAATGGCAGGTCCAGACATGGGAAGATGGTTCCCTGTTTCAAGGCTTTTGCCGGCTCATACGGTGTTTCCCAGGGCTGCATGGGAACGGTGGCGATTGCTAACTGGACACCGGGGCCTGGAGCAGGAAGTTCCTTGCCGCATCCGCATTCGGATGCAGGTACGTTTGATCCACAGCTGCATAAATTCATGAATAACACTCCTTTCTGTTAAAAAAAATGAGGACATGGTTCAGCCACTTTCTGGCTTCATGATTAGTATGGGCATGAAACGGATTTTTAGAGCCATTAAAATATGACAGTATAACCAGAAATAAGCGGTATGGAAATTTGAATACCTTATTAAATTAAGGAAACGAGATAAATATATTATTAAAATTAATTTTTAACTTAATATAGTTAACAAAACAAATAGTTTCCCAAAGTATTTTCTTTTGAACCGGAACGTGTTATGATCCAGATATACAGATGGGCGTCAAGGGGAGGCATGGGCCGGGCGCCTGTCAATACAAGATTGCGGGAGGAAGGTATCAAATGGTTACCAGGAAGGAATCTGATTCCATCGGCACGATGGAGGTGCCGGTAAAGGCGTATTACGGGGTGCAGACGCTGCGGGCAAAGAATAATTTCCATATTACGGGAAGACCGCTCCACGGGGAGTTTATCAGGAACCTGGCCAGGATCAAGAAGGCGGCTGCATTTACCAATATGACAGCCCATGTGCTGGATGAGCGTGTGGGGAATGCCATCGTGGCGGCATGTGATGAAATCATAGGCGGGAAGCTTCACGGGCAGTTCATCGTGGACGCCATCCAGGGCGGGGCCGGGACCTCCGCCAATATGAATGCCAACGAGGTGATTGCCAACCGGGCAATTGAGATCCTGGGCGGGACAAAGGGGGACTATTCCATTGTCCATCCCAATGACCATGTGAACATGGCCCAGTCCACCAATGACGTGATACCCTGCGCCGGCAAGCTGACCATCCTGGGCCTGCTGCCCGGCCTGCTGGATGAACTGGAACGGCTGCAGAAAGCCCTTCACCAGAAATCCATTGAATTTGATGATGTGGTGAAGATGGGGAGGACACAGCTTCAGGATGCGGTCCCCATCCGCCTGGGGCAGTCCTTTGAGGCATATGCGGCAGTGATCGGAAGGGACATCAGAAGGATCAGGGAACAGATGGATGAGCTTAAATACCTGAACATCGGCGCCACCGCAGTGGGCACGGCCATTAATGTGAACCCTGTGTACCTGTTCCATATCATCCGTAACATCAATCTGGTGTGCCAGACCGAGTGTGTCCAGGCAGACGACCTGTTTGACGCCACCCAGAACCTGGACTGCTTCGTACATACTTCGTCCACCCTGCGCATCTGCGCCGTGAACCTTAGTAAGATATGCAACGACCTGCGCCTTCTGTCCAGCGGGCCAAAGGCAGGACTGGGGGAGATTAACCTTCCGCCCAGGCAGAATGGCTCGTCCATCATGCCGGGAAAGATTAATCCTGTGATTCCCGAAGTTGTATCCCAGGTGGCATTTAACATCATCGGCAATGATGTTACCGTGACCATGGCGGCCGAGGCAGGACAGATGGAATTAAATGCATTTGAGCCTGTGATATTCTATAAGATATTTGAGTCCATCGACACCCTCAAGGGGGCGGTGGAGACACTGATTGACAACTGTATCCTGGGGATTACCGCCAACAGGGAGCACTGCCGCAGGCTGGTGGAGTCCAGCGCCGCCCTTGCAACCGCCCTGTGCCCGGCCCTGGGATACAGAAAGTCGGCGGATATCGCCAAGCGCTCCATGGAAACGGGAGTCCCTGTAAGGCGGATTGTGCTGGACGAGAAGCTGATGACCGAAGCCCAGCTGGACCAGTGCCTTAATCTTAAGGATATGACACAGCCGGGACATCTGGTGGAGTATCATAAGATGGGGGGAAATGCCGGCGGCGGGAAGGACCGTGCGGAGGAGTTGGATTAGATGGGCAAAAGAGCTAAAGATTGCTGGAACTGATAAAGAAAAGGCCCATACAGCACAAAAATGCCAGACACTGGGGATGTCTGGCATTTTTGTAATTGTATTGTATATAAAGGGGGATAAAATGTGTGAAAGGGGGAGGGCCCTTTCGGTTTTCGCAACAATTCATTTGCTGTATGTCCTCTTGCTTACAGGACATATTATAGGATATTTATATTGCAAAAACCATTGTCATACGCCAAAAAAATATTGCAATCCGCACATTATCTGGTACAATGGACCTAACAGTGAAGGAGCCATGTGAAAACGGCGGAAAGGACGCGCATTGTACCAGGAGGAAAGCTTTAGGACCAGCGGGGTGATGTATGCCCATACACGCAGTGATGAGGCGGATATGGAGTATAAGATGCACTGCCATGACAGCTATGAGATTTACTATATGATAACGGGTAATGTGGAGTATCTTCTGGAAGGGAGGTCCTATATTCCAAGGCCCGGAAGCCTTATCGTCATCCCTCCCGGATGTTTCCACGGCTTAAAGGTGCTGGACGGGGAAGAGTACCACCGCATACGCGTGCATTTTGTAAGGGAGCTTCTGGGGGAACGGGAGCAGGAGATGCTGCTGAAGCCGTTTGCCCCGGGCTGGTGCTGCTATGAGGAACAGTTCCAGATGGAGTGGTATTTCCATGCCCTTGAGGAGTGCGGTTCCTATGGGAAAGATTTACAGGATATTGCAATTAGCGCACGGTTGCTGTCCATTTTGACTAAGATTTTTGCAATCTGCCAGGACGCATCCGGGACATTAAGGGGAAAGGAAGGCCAGGCCAGGGAGATAATCCGCTATATCAATGAACACCTGAAGGAGCCGCTGACCCTGGAAGGGCTTGCCGGGACATTTTACATGAGTAAGAACCATCTGACCTCCATCTTCAAGCGGGCAACCGGAACAACAGTGGCGCGTTATATACTATACAAGCGCATGGCGGTGGTGCGGGGGGAACTTTCGGCAGGGATACCGGCGGCGGAAGCGGCCTCCAATGCGGGTTTCGGGGATTACTCCAGCTTTTTCCGCGCATATAAGAAGATGTTCGGATGCGCGCCCACGGACAAAGGAGGAGCCGGACTGCCTGAGATGGATAAAAGCAGGGATTTCTGATTACAGACGGAAAAAACATAAAAAACGGATGGTAAGCTTTTAAAGTGATGGTATAATAAAAGACAGTAAACAGTTGCCGGAATATTGCAGACAGACGAGGAAAAAAGAATGGAACATAGGGATTTCACCAAATGCTTTGTATTTCACGATATGGATTGGGTACAGGATATCCTGCATATGTCGGATCTGGGGCTGTGGAACATGGTGACAGACAGGGATATGCGGAATATAAAATTTTATATTGATGGAACCATGGCCAGGCTTCTGGGACTGAAGGAGGACCTGTCCCCTGAGGCGTGCTTTGAGTTTTGGTACAAGCGGATTAACAGGGGGAATCATGCCTATGTAAATGATGTCATGAACCGGATTGTCCATACGGGCAAGCTGTGTGAGGTCCAGTATACATGGAACCACCCTGAGTGGGGGGATATTCCGGTGCGGTGCGCAGGCAGGTCCCGCCAGCTTCGGGACGGGAGAATCCTGATAACCGGATATCACCAGAATATGGCTAACCTGGAGCAGATGAAGCGATGGTCCATGAATGTAAGCTGGGAAGAAGTTTTTGAGTATAATATGACCAGCGGGACGGCCCTTATCTATACGGACCGCAAGGTCACATACGGTACGGAGAAGCAGATACAAGGATTTCCCGAGGTATGGGCGGACTCCGATATGGTCCATCCCAGGTTCAAGGAGACATTCCTGCAGGCATTCCGCGTCCTGCGCACAGGAGGGGACCACGCGCGTTGTGAGGTAAAGCTTAAGAACCGGAATGGGGAATACAGCTGGTTTGCCATGGAGCTGGAGGTCCTGTCATATGAGGAGGGCTGCCCGGAGATTGTACTGGGGCGGTTTGAGGACATCACCAGGCTCAAGGAACTGGAGAACGCCTATATCAGACAGGCCCGGGTCAACCAGCTGCTTTTAGAAGATTCCCTGGCCCATGCCGAGGTGGACCTGACTGGGGACCGGGTGATGCGGCTTTACGGGACCTGGAAGCGCTACCTGGGGCATCTGGAGGAGCACAGTTACAGCAAGCTGCTGAACCTGCTGGAGAATAAAAGCGTCAAGCCTGAGGACAGGAAGGACTTTAAACTGTACTTTGACAGGGAAAGCCTTCTGGCAAGGTTTGAGGCAGGCAGACACAGGGTCTCCATGAATTACAGGCGGCTCTTTGAAGGAGACAGGCTGCGCCGTGTCCAGCTGGCTGTATATATGTATCAGGAACCTGCAAGCAATCACATATTCGGCGTATTCTGCCTGTTGGATAAAGAGGGAAGGAAAGACAGTGATAAAGCGCGGGACAGGGAGGGACAGGAACCCCAGGAGGATGAATTTGCCCAGCTTTTATCAGCAGTAGGCGATGCAGCCTGTCTTATTGACCCTGATACATATGAACTGATAGAAGCCAACCAGGCATATTACAGGATGATCGGCAGGGCAGAGGAAGACTGCCGCGGCCATAAATGTTATGAACTGTTTTATGGAAACAACAGGCCATGTATGTTCTGCAATGGCTTTAACTGGGAATGGGACCGTTTCTCGCTGTGGGAAAACACAGATGCCAGGCAGGGCATAAAGCGTCTGATGAAGACACGCATGGTGGAGTGGAAAGGAATGCCTGCTGTCCTCACCATTGGGGTTGAGGCTGCCTATGATGGCGGGGAGGCAGAACCCTTAAAGAGCGGGCCGGATGCCAGGGCAGAGGTGGCTAATAAGGTGATAAGCTGTATCTATGCCATGATAGAGGCCAGGACCCTGGAGGAGTCCATGAGGCGCCTGATGGATGTGCTGGCGGACCATTATAAGGCCGGACATATCCTTATATACCTTCAGAAGGAAAATGAATTCGGTTATGAGTGCGCCTGCTGCAGGGACGAAAGTAACTGTCCTCCTGTCAGCGGGGACATGGAAAGCCATATACAGGCGTGGCTGGACCAGAACCATCAGGGCGGTGTCAGGGATATTGAGGAACCACAGGATATCCTGCCCGAGTCCTTTGAGCTTTATCAGGATATGGAGCGGGAACAGGTTTCCAATATGGCTGTATTCCCCATAGTCTGTAAAAAGGGGGAACTGGGCTATATAGTGATGCTGGAGCGCAAGGTTCAGGACTCCCTGGATCTGGTTGATATGCTTCTGTATTTTATAGCACAGGAAATCAGTAAACGGCAGGATGCAAAGAAGCTGGAATACAGCATTTATAATGATTCCCTGACCGGGCTTCTCAACAGGAGCAGCTATGACCGGTTCCGCAGGTCCTTTAAGGCGGACAATGTTGTTTCCATCGGCGTCATCATAATTGATATCAATGACCTGAAGTCGGTTAACGATACAAGGGGGACCGAGGCAGGGGATGCGCTGATCCGCCAGGCAGCCGGCATCATAGAGAAGCAGTTTGGCGACTGTGCGGTGTTCCGCCTGAACAGCAATGAGTTTGATATCATAATGGAAAATATATCCTACTCTGAGTTCGAGCACAGGTTTGGCGCCCTTATCCGGGAAATGAACAGCAGGCAGAATCTGTCTGTTTCCGCGGGAAGGGTGTGGGATGACAGGCAGAAGAATCTGGACTGGGCCATGAAGCAGGCAGGGGAACTGATGCGGATTGACAAGCAGCGGTATTATGAGACAAAACCCAGCCTTACCGGTTCCGGGCGCCTGGATTTAATCAAACGCCTGCTTCACAGCATTGAAAGCAGGGAGTTCAGGGTGGTGCTGCAGCCAAAGCTGTATCTGAAGACCGGCACCTGTGCGGGGGCGGAGGCGTTGATACGGTATTACCATCCAGAGAAGGGAATCATCATGCCCTCCAGGTTCATCGGCTTACTGGAGAGGGAGAACCTGATAAGCTATGTGGACCTGTTCGTGTTTGAGGAGTGCTGCCGTCTGTTGGAGCAGTGGGACCAGATAGGGTACAGGGAGCAGGTCCTGTCATTTAATTTCTCCAGGATGACCCTGCTCAATGCAGATATTGTATCCAGCGTGGCATCCATTGCGAAAAAATATGACGTGCATCCCAATAAATTGGAGATAGAGGTGACAGAGAGCATAGGGGAGCTGGGACGGGACATGGTATATAAGGCCCTGGCGGAGTTTAAGAAGCTTGGCTACCGGATATCCCTGGATGATTTCGGCACCAAATACAGCAACATGGATATCCTCTCCGATGTGGAATTTGACGTGCTGAAGCTGGATAAGAGCCTGGTGGATAAGATTGACCGGGATAAGGTCAGCGGCCAGATTGTCAAGCATATCATATCCATGTGCCATGATATGAAGATACAGACCATTGCTGAGGGCATAGAAGAGGAACTGCAGGAAGCGTATCTGAAGAAATGCAGATGCATGATCGGACAGGGATACCTGTATGGGAAACCCATGGAGGTAGAGGAGTATGAGAGGAATTTCCTGATGGGAAAGAATGAGGATTCCCGGCAGTGACCGATACCTGTCCCGCTGATGCGGTCATATCCCATTATCCAAGAGCAGGCATGTCCCGTCATTCAGGCAGCTTGACAGCGCTTTGGGGAGTGGCTATAATATGATGTAATATATAAGGAAAGGGTGAGTGCAATGTTATTCGGAAAGTTCTGCATTGATTATAGCTCCGCACAATTTAACAGTATGAAACATTGTACGGAGCCTGAAAATACGAAAATGATGTTTGGCAGGGATATTGTTCCAAAACAATAGTTTTGGGATTTCATTTTCGTGTTTTCCAATAGAGATTCATCACTATCTATTTGGATATTTGGGCGGCAGACAATGTTTGGTCTGCCGCCTTCTGTTATGGATAAGATTATTTAGCCGGAAAGCAGAGGGCGCACTGGATTGGTGCAGTCCCTCTGTTTTTTTGTTTTGAGAGGAAGAATTAATAATGAAAGATAAACAGGATTTAACAACAGGAAGCGTGCCTCGCAAGCTGATTGCCTTTGCGCTTCCCTTACTGCTGGCTAACTTACTGCAATCATTTTACAGCATTGTTGATATGCTGGTGGTGGGCAGGGTAGTGGGCAAAAACGGACTTGCCGCGGTGAGCAATGTGTCCATGATTGGCTTTATCATCAACTCTGTGTGTATCGGCATTACCATGGGAGGCACGGTGGTGGCTGCCCAATATAAAGGTGCGGGTGATGAAAAGGGACAGAGGGAGACTGTGGGGACATTGTTCTCAATTGCTTTTATTGCCTCGATTCTTGTTACTGTCATGGGGCTTCATGTATATGAACCGCTATTCCGGGTGCTGAATGTTCCTTTGGAGGCAATGGAGGACGCCTGCGGATATATGAGGATCATCTGCTGGGGAACTGTATTTGTGTTTGGTTATAATGCTGTGTGTTCCATCATGAAAGGGTTAGGGGATTCTAAAAGCCCTCTTTATTTTGTTGCGGCTGCCGCCGTGGTTAATATTGTGCTGGACATCATCCTGGTGGGGCCGCTGGGGTTAGGGACAAAAGGTGCTGCCTATGCCACTGTTTTTTCGCAAGGCATTTCCCTTGTGATACCTGTCGTACATTTAAAGGGAAAAGACTTTGTTTTTGATTTCAGGCCCAATCATTTTACCATTAAGGGAGATAAGGCGGCTGCTATCTTGAAGGTTGGACTGCCCGCCGCCATTCAGATGGCTGTTGTCAATATTTCCTATCTGTTGATTACGGGCATGCTTAACAATTTTGGTGTCTCAGTTGCCGCGGCCTCCGGCGTTGGGTTAAAGGTCAATACACTGGCCGGCATGCCCTGCTGGGCAGTCGGGCAGGCTGTGACAGCCATGGCGGGCCAGAATATGGGAGCCAAAAAGATAGGAAGGGTAAAGGAAACAACGAGGGCAGGACTGGGGCTGAACCTGTCAATTACCCTCATTGCAGCCATCCTGGTACAGATTTTTGCAAAGCCAATCATCATGTTATTTGACCCGGTCAGTACGGATGTGATTGAAGACGGAATCCTTTATTTGAGGATATGCTGTGGGGTAAACAGCTTGATATATGCAGTCATGTATACATTTGATTCCTTTGCCATCGGCATCGGTTCAGCCAATATTGCCATGATTAATGCCCTGTTGGACGCGGTCATTGTCAGGCTTCCTGTAAGCTGGCTGCTGGCATTTACTGCCGGGATTGGATTTCCCGGTGTGTATATCGGACAGGCGCTTTCGCCATTGATACCTGCTGTGGTTGGATGGGTTTATTTTAAGAGCAGGGGATGGGAGGGCAGAGGACTGAACCATGGACGGGTGGAGCTGGAGATGGAGCAGGAAAATGGGCAGGAAATAGGGCAGGATATAGAACGGGAAATAGGGCAAAAAATGGGGCAGAAAATGGAACAGGTAATGGGGCAGGAAGTGGAACAGGCAATAGGGCGGAAAATGAGGAAGAAAATGGAACAGGCAATAGGGCGGGTAATGGAAGAGGAAATAGGGCAGAAGAAGGATGCGGCGTATGGCGCAGAGGACGGGCCGGACATAGATTGAGGAGGTTAAAGGATAGAATGATGAAAGGCAGTAAAATGATGAAAGGCAGTAAAATGAACCTGGCCTTTGGAAATAAAATAATATACGATGATGCGGATTTTAGCATTAATCAATACGATAAAGCAGGCATCGTTGGCATCAACGGAGCAGGAAAGACAACCCTGTTCCGTATCCTGCTGGGTGAGCAGGAATTAGACAGCGGCAGTATCATGACAGGAAATTTACGGATCGGTTACCTGCCCCAGGAAATCGTAATTGAGGAGGAAACACGTACGGTCCTGGATTATCTGCAGGAAGGGCGTCCGGTAGGCAGGCTGGAAGAAGAACTGAACCTGGTTTACCAGAAACTGGAGATCGCGGAGGCTTCAGAGCAGACCAGCCTGTTAAAACGGATGGAACGGCTGCAGTCGCGCTTAGAGTATTATGATTGTTATGAGGCGGAAAGTATCCTGCTTACGATTATTGAACGTATGGAGATTGATATTGATTTACTGGATATGCCGCTTAACCGGCTGTCCGGGGGCCAGAAATCCAAGATAGCCTTTGCCCGCCTCCTGTACTCGAAGCCGGAAATCCTGCTTCTGGACGAACCCACCAATCATTTGGACGCTGGGACAAGAGGATTTGTGACCGATTTTTTAAGGGATTACAAAGGCATGGTCCTGATTATCAGCCATGACATAGCTTTTCTGAACCAAATTATAAATAAAGTCCTGTTCATTAATAAATCCACCCACAAGATATCCGTATATGATGGAAATTATGATACTTACAAGAAGAAATACGAACAGGAAAAGCGTCTGCGGGAACTTGTGATTGCCAGGGAGGAAAAGGAGATAAAGGAACTGGCAGGGTTTGTACAGCGGGCAAGACAGGCAAGCCGCACCAATCATGCCATAAAGCGCATGGGCCAGGAGCGGGCGCTGCGCCTGGAGAAGAAACAGGATGCGCTGCACAGACGCGAAGGGGCCTGCAGGCGTGTGAAAATGGATATCCACCCCCTGCGGGAGGGCGCCGGTATCCCTCTGGAGGTGGACGGCCTGTGGTTTCATTATCCAAACCAGCCCTATCTGTATAAAGACCTGAGTTTTCATATCAATGGAAAGGAACGTTTCCTGGTGGTTGGCGAAAACGGGGTTGGAAAGTCCACGCTGCTTAAGCTGATGATGGGTATCCATACCCCGGACAGAGGAAAAATCCGGTTCCATCCCAAAACAGATGTGGCCTATTATGCCCAGGAACTTGAACAGCTGGATCTGCAAAAAACGGTCCTGGAAAATGTCAGCACCCAGGGATACCCGTTGAAACAGCTGCGTTCCGTATTGAGCAATTTTCTGTTTTTTGAGGACGATATCTATAAAAAAGTTGAGGTCCTGTCACCAGGCGAAAAGGCCCGTATTGCACTATGTAAGATTTTGCTGCAAAAGGCGAATTTCCTTATTCTCGATGAACCCACCAATCATCTTGACCCTGAAACACAGGAGGTTATCGGAAGGAACTTCAGGCTGTTTGAAGGGACTATCCTGGTGGTCAGCCACAATGTGAGGTTTGTTGAGCAGATTGGGATTAACCGGGTGCTGATGCTGCCGTCGGGGCGGGTTGTGGATTATGTGGGTGGGGAGGAGGGGATGCGTTAAGGGATTGATAGCTGGTTCAGTAAAAAGACGTCAAACCACAATGGGTTTTGACGTCTTTTTAAAGGAGGCATTGGTTTGTTCAGCAGGAATTAATGATTTCTCATCCTTCCATGACTCCTAACCATATGCTGCTTTCCCTATACAATTTTTCTATGGTTTCCGGTTTATCTTCCCCTGCACATGTGTCATCTGGGTGACCGCCGTATTTTATCCGTCTGTACATCAGATTTGCGTAAGAAGGACGCAGTTTTTCCAATTCTTTCCGGTCAGGGCAGAATGTCCCATCTGCATAGGCTGAGAACATGGTATCTTTTTCATAGATAGGCTCAGCACTGATAATCTTCCATGTGCCTTCTCTTTTTTCAAGGCGGTAATGCTTACGCATATGGGTAGCCAGATCAACTACATCTCCCTCCAGAGGACAACGTATCTGTATGGATTGTATGGATTCTGCGATGGCCCGGTTCCCATGTTTCCATATGATTACATCAAATATCTTGTGTTTGGCAGGTGCCTTGGCATTATTGACCTTGGAACCCTCTACATAGTTGTTAATGCCGCCTTTTGTCCAGGAAACGCCCACGGAGGCGTCATCAGAGTACAGGCTGCGCATTTCGTCATAATGGTTATAATCCCTGCAATATCTGTCATATTCCACAATTTCCCTGATATTAAATTTGTCTACGATATCTTCAGGTGTGTTTGTTCCCATCGGGCATTCATAAAACATCATAGTCATTTCCCTCCATTATTAAATACTGAACCATTGACTGGTTTTACTATACAGTGCATCCACGATTTCTGGCTTGTCCTCGCCTGGCAGACCATCATCCGGGATACGACCGTATTTTTTTTGAAGAAGCATTACGTTGGCATAGGCGGACCGCTGGGCAGCCAGTTCTGCCCGGTTTGGGGAGAAGGTTCCGTCTGCATACATAGAACCCATGGTGTCCTTCTCATAAATTGGAATAAGGGACAGTATTTTCCATCTGCCAGCTCTTTTTTCCAACCGGTAATGGAACCGGACATGGGCCGAAAGATCGATGATATCACTGTCATATGCATATCGGCATTCATACATGGCAAGGCATTCTGCCACGGCTTTGCTTCCATTTTTCCATACAAGTGTATTAAATACCTTGTGTTTAACGGGAATTACCGAGGCACTGACAGTGGCTGTATAACTATTGATGTCTCCTTTCGTCCAGCAGTCTGTTACATATCCATCGTCAAAGTAACAGCTTCGAAAGGCATCCCATAGTCCGCAGTCCATACAATACCGTTCATATTCGACCAGTTCACGGATGTTCATCTTATCTGCAACATCTTCCATGGTGTTTACCCCCATTTGGCATTGATAAAACATCATAACTCCTCCTCCTGTATTTTTTATGGATTGTCTGTATCATAATGAGACTATAGCACAGGGATTTTACCAAAGGCAAGAATGCCGGTCCATGGATGTTCTCTTACCCCATATCAATAAAATGGCTGGATATATTTTTTTGATATGAGGTAACAGAAATTCCGGCTGCCTGAACCATTTTTTTAGATGATGAAAGATGGTAAAATGACAACAGTAAACCGAGAAGACGGCAAAGGGGTCTTCTTCATTACAGAGAGAGACTGCAGAATCTTTCCTGCCTGTATGATACAGGCATATGCAACTGTTGAAAAACAACCAGAGAAGGGGTAGGAGTTTATGGAAGCAGCAATAGAAAACAGAAAGTCATATAGTGTGGCGCACATATTTAATATTTGTTTTACGTTATTCCTGATGTTTATGTTTGGCCGTGTAGTTCCTTCGTTTGCTGGCATTACAGATGTGGGGATGAATGTGCTGGGGGTCTTTTTAGGCGTGATTTACGGATATTCAACGTGTGAGATTGCGTGGCCCTCCCTGTTTGCATTTATTGCATATGGTGTCAGCGGCTATACTTCAGTGGGGGGAGCCATATCTGAAATAATGGGACAAAGTATTGTCTATCAGTCTGTGGTGGCGTTCCTGTGCGCGGGAGCAATTACCCATTATGGTTTTGGTAAATGGTTTGTGCGCTGGTCTTTGACCAAGAGGATATTCCAGGGTAAGCCGCTGTTTTATATATGGTGCTTCTACGTGGTGTTCGGTATTGCCTGTATTGTTATTAACCAGACACAGCTGATGATTCTCCTGTTTGCAATCTGGATTGATATTGCAGATACATGCGGGTACACCAATGATAAGAAATTTGTTTATACAGGAATGGTAGGAATCCTTCTTTCCACCATGCTGGGAGGCGGTATGATACCTTATACCAGCTGGAGGCTGGGCCTGGCACAGAACTGGGCAGAGGTGGTCGGTGAAGAGCTTAACATGGGTTTTATGTTCGCAATGACATTATGTATTACGCTGATTGGCTGCACCATGTATGTGTGGGCAATGGATAAGGTGTTTAAGGTTGATTTCTCCAGGATGAAGGCGTTTGATGTGGACAAGCTGGGAGAAGAGTCACGGGTTTTGAGGCCCAGGGCAAAACGAATCATGCTGATTTATGGTATTACTATTTTCCTGGTGGTTTTGGGTAACACACTTCCGTCAGGTATGTGGTTCCGGAATTTTGTCAATAAAACTATTACAGTGGCCGGTATGTATGGTATATGTGCAGCCCTCCTTATGATTATGCCAAGCGGCGAGGGGGATGCCAAACCATGTCTGGTGTTTAAGGATGTGCATAGGAAAGCCATTAACTGGAACAGTATCTTCATGTGCGGAGTCTGTGTAACACTGGCCGGTGCCATAACAGACGGTGAACTGGGTATCTCCAATATGCTTATCGATATATTTACTCCAGTATTTGCAGGAAGAAGCGGCTGGTTCGTCATGGTATTTACCATTATTGTATCCATGATTCTTACAAACCTTGGTTCCAATATTGCGTTTGGGGCTGCTTTGATTCCAATCGTAGGTCCATTTGTGGTGGCAACCGGTATGAATTCACAGCTGGCAGGGGCAGCGCTTATTTATATGATTAACATAGGAATGATCCTTCCGGCAGCTTCCAGCCCGGCGGCTATCTTCCATGCCCATGAGGCCCTGCCGGATGCAGGACTCAGGACCAAGTACACAATTTATGCCTGCCTCATGTCCATAGTGGCGGCGATACTGGTGTTCTCGGTATTTTATATATTTGTCGGATGATGCTATATGGAAGGGTTCATGTAAAAGGGGGACACAATGCCTGTAAAGAAAAAAAACAACCATAGGGGTTATTATATTAAATGTATGATTGGAATTGCATTTTTATTCGGGTTTGGTTATCTGCCGGCCGCAGCACCTATTACACCAGTTGGCATGAAAATATTGGGTATCTTTATCGGAGCTATTTATCTGTGGTCTGTAGCCGGTGTTGTGTGGCCTGCATTGCTGGCTATTGTTGCTTATGGAATGAGCGGATATGTGGATATGTCTACGGCTATTTCTTCCGGCATGGGGAATACGGTTGTATTCCAGCTGATTCTCATTATTGCCATGGCGGGAGTGGTATCAGGCAGCGGGGCAGGAGAATTCCTGGCCAGGTGGGCTGTTTCCAGACCGGTTTTCAAGGGAAAGCCGGAGCTGTTCATGTTTGTGTTTTTTGAAACGTTCCTGCTTTCGGCTTTCTTTGTCAATGTAGTCGCCACAATCTATCTGTCATGGGCTATTTTTTATGGAATATCGGAGATAGCAGGATATGGCAAAGGGGAGAAGTTCAGTACCTTGACTATCATCGGGTGTACATTCATATCAATGCTTGGCGGCGCCGCCATTCCTTTTAAAGGATGGCAGTTAGGACTGGCTAATGCTTATAACAAAGCTACGGGATCAGAACTTAATTTTGCGTTATTCATGGGTCTTTGCCTTGTTCTGTGCACGGTTATGATCATACTTTACATAATCAGTATGAAATACCTGTTCGGCTGCGATTTTTCAAAGCTTAAGGATTTTGACCCGTCTGTTCTTGGAAATAAAGGAAAGAGCTTGGATATAAGACAGAAATGTTATTTGTACGCATATGCATTTATCATCATCATCACAGTGGTATTCACACTTTTACCGAGGGATAACGGTTTTTATAAACTGATAAATGGACAACTGACGGTTGCCGGTCTGTTTGCGGTCGTGGTCGCAGTGCTATGCATGATAAGGCTTGGTGATGGGAATCCCATCCTTGACTGGAAAAAGGATGCATCTAAGTGGGTGAACTGGGATGTGGTTTTTATGTGTGCAATTGCCATTCCGGTAGCAGGTGCCCTGACATCCGAGGAGACGGGAGTACTTGAGCTGGCAAATCAGATGTTCGGCACCTTATTTGCAGGAAGGACAGCAATATTCCTGCTGGTATTCATCATTATCATAACAACAGTCCTGACCAACATCGGTTCTAATATTGGCATGGGAATGGCACTTGTGCCTATTATCGCACCGTTCATAACCAGCACAGGGACTAATGCACAGCTGGCTGGAATTGCGTTGATTTTTGCATCTAATATGGGGATGATGCTGCCTGGGGCATCCGCGCCTGCTGCTGTATTGTTTTCAAATAGGGAATGGGTACAGCCCAAAGACATATACAGATACGCCGGTTTCTGTAACCTGCTGTTCATGATTGTAAGTATTATCGGCTTTGCAGTCATGGCGGCGGTAATGTAGGCCGTAGAAAGTATATTCTGTAAATATGGGCAGGATTTATTAAGTATATGGAGAAAAGAATAAGGAACCAAGGGAAGATACGTAAGCCCAATGGTTCCTTATTTCAGGATTATTTTAAAGTGTTAGCAGTTTCCCAAGATAAGGTATCCTGGTTTTAACCCTGGAATGCCTTAAGGCGCTCCAAAGGGTGGATTGATTGCTGGTAATGACGGGAAGGCCGAAGTCTGTTTCAATGTCTTCAATGATGTCCAGTACGTTAAGGCCGGTGCAGCTGATGAAAATTGATTCCGCACCTGCCAGGTTCAGTTGTTTTATATGCTGATAAACTGTTTCTGGGCTTATATAGCAGATTCTTGGTTCTTTAAACTTCATTCCCGTAATACAGGTTACATGGATTCCATTATCTTCCAGAAACTGCCGTTCCAGATTATTGGTTTCATCCGGGTAGGGGGTCAGTACGGCGGTGGTGCCGGTTTCCAGGCAGCTGAATGCTTCCAGTACGGCGGTGCTGGTGGTAAGGCCTTTGCAGCCGCAGGCTTCTTCAATTGTTTTGCAACATTGCTTATCAAAGTCCATACCTCCAATCAGGCTGCCGGATGTACATCCAAAAACAACACAGTCGTGTGGCATGGACTTATAGATGGAAGCAGTTATGGACAGCCTGTCCACCATTTTCTGTAGTTCAGAAGCAATGGGATTCCCGCTGAATTCAATACGTGTTGTGGCTACCCCTACCCCGTCCGGTGCAAAGCGTGCAAAGTCGCGTTCAATATTCGGACTTACGCTGGGGGCAATGACTCCTATCTGTGCTCTCCATGAATACATAATGAAACCTCCTTTTAAGTTAAATGTTTTTATTGTTACAGACCTTGCAAAGAGATGCTTTCCTGTGATGAAACCCTCCCCTCCGTTGAAAGGCCTGCTAAAGTGTGATATGATTTAAGACATATGTTGTTGTACGATTCATTATAAGGGGGCAATGGGGTGAAAATAGAACATTTCAGGTATCTGGTGGAAATCGATAAATACCATACAATCTCCGCTGCGGCAAAAGCGCTCTACATGGGACAGACTACTCTTAGTTCGATTGTAAAGTCCATGGAGGAGGAACTGGGCTATTCTATTTTCCAGAGGACTCCCAAGGGCGTGGTACTTACACAAAAGGGTGAGCAGCTGATGGAACTTGCCAGGGAAATTACGGATAAATATGAAGAGGTCATGGTTCTGAAAAGTGAGGCAGCTGTCATATCGTACCCATTGAATATCCTGTTTGCCCCAAGCCTTGCGGAAAATCTCCCGCTTGAACTGAACCAGACGCTGAGGGAGATTGACGCAACCAGCCTTTTTAAGTTCAGCATAGCCCACCGTGACCGTATTCTGTCGGAAGTACTGAATGATTCCGCCAATATAGGGGTTACATATCTGTTTGCGGATGAATATGTAGATATGGTATACTCTGCCGCCAAATATAAAATTGATGTTGAGAAAATAAAAAAGGATAAGTTTTATCTAGTAGTTGGCAAGGAGCATAGACTTGCGGACAAAAAGACCGTAACCCTGGAGGATTTGCGGGATATAAAGGTTGCAAGTGAGTCCAATTTCAGCTTTGGCGGCTGTGAGCGGATATTTGGAAGCCTATATAAAAATGCAAAGTGCCGGACCAGTTTTCCCAATGCGGATTTAATCTGCCGGGCCCTGCAGCATCAGGACCTTGCTGCCCTGCTGCCAGGCAACCTGATTGCGGCGTCCATAGACCGGGACATGTACAGTGTCATGGAATTGGAAGGTCTGGATGCACCAAACGAGATACTGATTTGTGTCATCCATAAGGAAAAGAGTAATATGAACAGCCTTGAGAAACAGGCGGTCCGGATTATAAAGGATTATATAAAAAATCTGAACTTACAGGAGCTGTAGATTATGTGCTGACCGCTGCCAACAAATGGCAGACGGGCAGCATTTTTGTTTTTCGCAATAGATTTTGTATATCTGTCATAGGCATTTCAGGATCTCTTCCAGTGAGAGTTCGGGTCCGAATCCCAGATTTTCAAGCGTTCTTCCGGAGGCAAGGTAATCCCGCCCATTGATGGCGCCGGCAATGGTCAGAAGGGCGGATAGGAGGGGGCATGGGATACCCAGACGGCTGGCTACCGATACGGCCAGGGCTGCACCACAACCGCAGTCTTCGTGAAGATACCGGTGGTCCAATGCATTGGGTCCATCCATATACTTTCTGAAAATAGTATTTTCCGGATATTCCTTCCAGTTATTTATTTTAGTGGCCATGGTGTATAAATCGTTATGAATGGGAAAACCGGCTGCCTGGTTAATTCTGTCACGCTCATCCCTGACCTGTTTCATGACTGCAAAGGTGGAAGGGGTCAATGCCCATTTAAACAATGAAAAGTCATCACCCTGCCGGTCTATAACGGTAGAGGAAAGGATTGTGCTGCATATGTGCATGATTACATTGCCAGCATTCATGGTTCCGATAAGAACATTGTCATTGGCTTGGTATTTAAGCTCCCGGGGTAATGCTTCAAGTGCACGTGGAGTGTCGGTAGCAGGAAGGGCTGCAAGAAATCCCGTGGGAGAAAAGGGGCGTCCACAGGTTACCTCCGCTGGTTCGCTGAGACGGCATGGACCAAGATTCCCTTCTTTCTCGGATATGATTACATTAGCGGAAACCCCCATTTCCCTAAATACCCGACGGAATATGAATGAGCCGAGATTGCCTGGAATTATCAGGATGTGCTGTCCATCCTGTATATGCGGGGCTATAAGCCGTGCAATTTCTTCATGCCGGTCAGACATTACGTGGACACAAATCAGCTGGGCATCGTGTATGGCCGCCGCTGCGTCCATGGTGACCAGGGACGGCGTCCCCAGAGCGTGCATGGCTCCGCGGAGAAGTATCCCTCCCTTTTTCACAACCGCGTCCAATTTGTCTTTATAGGCATCTGTGTCAAATAAAGTCACGTCATAACCCTTCATTGCCATGAGGGCAGCCATATAATGTCCGGTTGCGCCTCCTCCAATGCATGTGATTTTCTTAATCATCTGATTTCCTCCTCTGTTTTCATGAACTTCATACCGTAATAATACTAGTACGGACAGCCCTCCGTCCAATATGATTCTTTGTTATTGGATACCAGAAAAAAGGAATGGGGAAGATGGCCATGCGGGATTTTTGGTATCCCGTAACATGGGGCGCGATTTGAACTTCGCCTTAGGATTGGGTATCATTAATTCAGATGAAGGTTGAAAGGAGAATTCATATGGGTATAAATGATTGTGAGGGACAAACCGGTTATACGGAGATATTAAGCAGATATGTAAAAAATATAAAATATGAAGATATTCCTCCCATGGTCATAGAGCGGGCTAAGATGTTCGTACTCCATACCATAGGCGTATCCCTGTGCGCCACATCACTATCCCAGGGAAAGGATGTCATTGCTATGGCAAGAGAAATGTCCGCCGGGGCCGAGAATGGGCAGGCCACCTTATGGGGGGATGGTGCCAAGGTAAGTATGGAAGCAGCTGGCCTGGCGGCTGGATGTCTGGGGGATATGCTTGACTGGGAGGACTGCTCCTGGACAGGACATCCATCCTGCTGCGTGGTACCGGCTGCGGTTATTGGCGCCGAATCCATGGGAAAAAACGGCAGGGAGCTACTGGAGGCCGTGGTAGCAGGATATGAGGTGTCCCAACGGATTTCACTGGCCGCCCATACCAACCTGCCAGGCTATAATATATTCGCGGCCCTTGTTCCTTATATGAAACTTGCAGGGCTGAGTGAACGGCAGATGAATCAATGCCTGAGTTTGGGAGCTGTTTCGGGTATCATACCGGCGAATGTCCATGAACGCACTATGTCAGATTCCCTAAACTATCAGTATGGCTACCGGATGGAGCATGCAGCATCTATAGTCAGGTGTGTGCAGGAAGGATTGGGGGACTTGGAAGATGCCTTTGATGTTCCTGAGGCATATGTGGCCCATATGGAATCCAGGGCATATTCAGGTGAGAATGATACGGGCTGGTTTATCAGGGATTTGGGTGATACATATCTTACAAGCACAATTCTTGTAAAACACTGGCCAGCCAATGTTTTCGTGCAGACGTATGTGGAAATTGTCCATAAGCTTCTGACGAAATATCATATCAATCCAGATGATATAGAGGAAATAACCATAGATCCGTCTATCCGTGTACGTATGTGGTACCTTGACCCACAGTGTAAATCGGCGACCCACGCACAATTTAGTATCCCGTATTGTGTTGCATGTGCATTTTACCATCCGGAGCCGGGAGCTGTCTGGTATGACGAAAAGACCATCAAGGATTCCAAGATACATGCCCTGATGAACCGCGTAAAGGCTGGAAGCTTCTTGAATATGTTTGCAGGGGTAAGCGCAAAAGAAAGCCTTGCCCAGGTCATCCGTAAGATGATGGAAGGGCATCATCCTGAGAAATTTATTACAGTAAAAATGAAAAATCAGGAAGTTTATACAGAGGGGCTGTTCCAACATCCTGGTCATCCCAGCTATATGCTGACCAGGGAAGAGTTTGCAGATAGATTCCATACGGAGACTAAGCATGTCCTTGCGCCTGAGAAGGCAGATAAAATAATTGATACAGTATTCCATCTTGAGATGCAGGATGACGTATCAGCGTTAACTGAGAATTTATATTAAGATTTACCAGACAGGAGGCTTGAAAATGAGATTTAACAGATTGCATGAAGCCACAGGCTATATTGTCCCGACAGACTATACCCAGACCATAAGCCGTTATGCAGTGGAACTTTCTTATGATGACCTGCCAGAGGTGGTGCGTCTTAAGACAAAGCAGATTGTAATGCAGGCCATTGGTTCAGCCCTGGCAGCCAAAGATATATCTGTGTCAAAAAAAACCGAAACAATCTCCATATTGGGAAATAATGGAAACGGAGGGCCATGTACATCCTGGGGAACAGGCAGCAGCATGTCTTCTGTAAATGCAGCATTTGCTGCAGGCGTTAAATCGGATTTGCTGGGATGGGGGGAATGCTCTGACAGAGGACATTTTTATTCAGTTATTGTTCCGGCAGCGTGGGTAGCAGCAGAGGAGCAGGGAAAGGGAGGAAGGGAGTTCCTGACCGCAGTGGTGGCTGCATATGAGGTGTGTACTAGGATAGCCAATGCAGTCCAGCCAGATAAAAGACACAAGAAAAATGGTTGGGGGGTTACTAGTTGGCCCATTTTCGGCGCTGTCATAGCCGCTGGGAAATTATATGACTTGGATGCCAGAGAAATGGATCAGGCCATTGGTCTGGCATGTGAGTGCAGTACCATACCCACAACTTACAGCTACACAAAGATGTCAGATTTCCTGCATTGTGAATATGGTAACCGGGCAAGGGATGGGATTCTAATTGCAAAATCCGTAAAAAAGGGAATTAATAATGCAAGGGATACCCTGGATGAATCCAGCTGTTACAGCTGTGCAATGACAGATGAATGGAAACCGGAATATTATACGCAGGGTCTGGGTACCGATTATATGATTCTGGACACACGTTTAAAGCATTGGCCAGGATGCTGGAAGGCGCAGACTGCTTTGGATATTACATATAGACTGGTTAAGGAACAGGGAATTTGTGCCGGCCAGATAGCTGGAATGACTGTTGAGACGGACTATGCCGGATGGGCAGAAGTGCCGGAAGAAGGATTCCGGTCCATCCTTCAGGCTGGGTTCTGCCTGTCTTATCTGCTGGCAGCACTGTTGTATGTTCCGGAGCCGGCACAGTGGTACAACCGGGAAAATCTGGAGGACAGACAGTTGCTGGAGAAGGCGCGCAATATACGGATATTATCCGGGGAACAGGTGGAGCCGGTATATCTGGATACAGTGCTGAAAGAAAAGGGGAATACGCTGGTTACCATAACAACCTGTGAAGGAGTTGTATACACGGGAGAGGGGGACAGTATGGCCTTTGAAGATAATGATACAGGTGCTGTGTTCCGAAAGCAGGTGCAGGGTGTTTCACCGGAATTTGCAGAATGCGCGGAAGTATCCCTGGAAGAGATTGAAGATTGTGATAATATTGCTGAGTTAAGGTGGATTCCAGGCGGTAAAAAGTGAATTTAATAAAAGGGGAGCATATGATGCTGAAAATAGCAATCGTAGGTTTTGGTAATGCAGGTTTTCAGGCAGTTAAGGCAATACGCCAGTTGGGTAAGACTGCAGAGATACATGTATATAGTGATAAAAGTCTGCCTCCCTCCAATCCAATGCTGACGACTTATTATGTGAAGGAAAGCATTCCTTATGATGCAATGTTTCCATATGGCTTCATGAAACAGATTCAGGCAGAGTATGGTATTGTGTTCCATGCAGATACGCCTGTATATGCCATCGATGGTCCTAAAAGGGCCGTGTTATTCATGGATGGTTCCCGGGAAATATTTGACAGAATCTTAATAGCAACAGGGGCATTGCCATTTCTGCCGTCAACCGGATGGGCAGGCCTTGAGCGTGTGATGGTCATGAGGACACCTGAGGATGCCTGCAGGTTAAAGGAGACACTGGATAAACAGGATATTAAGTCTATTTTGGTGGTAGGTGCGTCCATGATTGGAATTAAGATAGCGGAACTGGCCAGGCAGAGGGGAATACGCTGTACCATGGTTGACGGGGCACCGTATATGTTTCCTATGGCTGCATTTGAAAGCACTGCGGACCGGGTCCGGCAATTTTTGACTGATAAGGGAACGTTGCTTTCATTTTCTGCCCTATTGTCCGATATAAGGCAGGACTTTGGGAACCGGCTCACGGCTGTGATGAAAGATGGGAGGACATTTACTGCAGATATTATTCTGGTATGTATTGGAACCAGGGCTAATACGGCGTGTATCAGGGATGATTCCATTAAAGTAAACAGAGGGATTTTAGTTGACAGCAGGATGATGACGAACTGTGAAGGTGTATATGCTGCAGGAGACTGTTCAGAAGGATATGAGCTTCAGTCGGGGATACCCAAGATAATCGGGCTGTGGGCCAATGCGGGATATCAGGGACGGACGGCCGGCATTAATATGGCTGGGGGACAGGAAACATTCAAGCACGGGCTGCTATGCAACATCAGTCATTTTATGGGAATGGATTTTATTGGCATGGGTGATGCGTCCGGGCTTGATGAACAGGATGAGGTATATGAATATGAGAAAGGAAGCCTGTATCTAAAGGCTGTGAAGAGAAATGGAACCATAAAGTGCATTAACATGCTGGACGGTGCCCCTGTCAGTGGTATTATTAAAAATTATTTCATGAAAATACTGGACGGACGTGTTGGGGGAATGGATATGCAGCTGTATGGAATATTGGTGGGAGCGGGAATACCAGGGGAGTTCATAGGGTTCATGGGAGGTAAATGCTGATGTATTCGAGGGAGGAACTTATAAAGGCCAAGATACCCTGTAAAGAAACCGGGATAGAGGTCAAAAAAGGGATGTGTGCCATATGTTCACCGGGCAATCACTGCGGACTTGATGTATACGTCAGGGATGGCAGGATACTGAAGGTGGAGGGAACAAAAGAGCATCCGTTTAACCAGGGGTACATCTGTACCAAGGGTGCGATGAATAAAGAGTATGTTTACCGGAAGGACCGGATTAAGACACCTTTGCGCAGGGTTGGACAGAGGGGGGAAGGGATTTTCAAACCAATTACCTGGGAAGAAGCATATAGTGAAATTGCGGAAAAACTAAATGGGATTAAGGATAGATATGGGGCTGATTCGGTTGCATTTACCAGCGGGTATTGTAAATGGTACCGTCCTTACTATCACAGGTTTGTCTATGCATTTGGCTCCTGTAATTTTTCTACAGATGACTGCAGCTGTTATCGTGCCAGTGTACTGGCTGGAGCCTGCACCTGTGCAAGGGATTCCAGGCCGGATAATAAGAATGCAGGTACATTCCTGGGGTGGGCGTGGAGTGGGGCTTATTCCAATCATTTAAGCTACAGGGGAGTGCAGGCACTGAAGGAGAGAGGAGGGAAGGTAATAATTGTGGATCCAAGGATAACGCCGGCCTCTGAACACCTTGCAGATATCTTCCTTCAAATCAATCCGGGAACAGACGCAGCCCTGGCATTAGGGATGGCAAAAATCATACTTGACCATGGATGGGAAGATAGGGAATATATTGATAAATATACATATGGGTATAAGGCTTTCGCTGAGAGGGTAAAGGGATGGAACCTGGAAAAGGTGGCTGAAATCACAGGACTGAATCCGGCAGACATTATGGAGGCCACAAGGATTTATGCAACCAACGGTCCTGCGTCCTGTAACATACCTGCCTCAGCCCTGGCTCACGAAATAAACGGATTCCAGGACATGCGCGCATTCCTATGCCTTCAGGCCCTTCTTGGAAACATTGACAGAAAGGGAGGCAATGTACCTGAAGTACAGAATACTTACTTGAATAGAAATGCCAACTTTGCTGCAAAGGAGTCGGAATATTACATGGAAAATGCTCCCGACCTTACACGGATGATAGCATATGATAGATTTCCAATCTGGTCAAAATTCTGTCATGAATTTCAGGCCATGGCTTTGGCAGATGCCATATTGGATGAGGATCCATATCCAATAAAGGCCATATATGGGGTTGGGATGAATTTCAAAATGTATCCGCAGACGGAAAAATTGGTAAAAGCTCTGGATAATATAGATTTTTTTGTTAATACAGATTTATTTATGTCTTATACCTGTAAGTATGCAGATATTGTACTGCCATGCTGTTCGTCCCTGGAGAGAGGGGAGTTTAAAGTATATCCAGGCGGATACGGGGTTTACACTGACCCTGTAATAGAACCTTTGTACCAATCCAAATCCGATACGGATATTCTCTGTGAACTTGCCAATTACATGGAGCTTCCGGATGAACTTTTAAGAAAGGGGTATGAAGCATCCATAGACTACATTATGGATGGCTGCGGACTGACTGTGGCAGATTTTAAAAAGACTCCGGGAATTCCACAAAAAATGCCTGGCGCCAAGCCCTGTCCTCCGGGATATTGGCTGGAGAAAGGATTTCCAACCCCCAGCGGTAAGATTGAATTTTATTCCCAGACCATTGCTGAATATGAGAAAGACTTTGGCCTTGACCCGCTGCCGGACTATATACCGCCACTTTCAGATGATGAAGATGAAGCTTACTCTAAGGAGTATCCATTCATGCTGTGTTCAGGTACCAGACTTCCACATACCATACACAGCAGGCTTCATGAAGTCAGTTGGTCCCGCTACATCCGCAGGGAACCTTTGGTAGAAATCCATGAAAAAGATGCAGGAATCCTGGGAATAGGAGAGGGTGACCGTGTGGAACTGTATAGCCCGTATGGATGCATTGCGGCAAAAGCCATGCTGACAGCCAAGATACATGAAGGAACCCTTCAGATAGGACATGGCTATACAGAAGCTAATTCCAGTATATTAATGAGTGATAGGCATCTGGATCCATATTCGGGTTTTCCGGGATATAAAGTAATGAGATGCAGCATCAGAAAGGCGGGAAAGGATATTGAAAAAGCGGATTGTATTTGATGCATCAAAATGTGTTGCCTGTCACGCTTGTACCATAGCGTGCATTGATCAGAATGATACGGCTGTGGAGAACGGGGAACAGGCCATGAGAAATGCCTACAACCTGGAGATGAAGGATGATTCCGGACAGACCCGGTTTGTATTCTTTTCCACGGCGTGTATGCATTGCCAGGATGCACCGTGTATCATGGCATGTCCGGTGGGATGTCTGTATAAGTCAAATAAGACAGGTATGACTGTTTATGATAATACAAATTGCATTGGGTGCAGAAGCTGCGGTATGGCCTGCCCCTTTGGCGCTCCCAGATACCGTCCCAGTGATGGAAAGATGGTGAAATGCGATGGCTGTCATATCCGGGTGGAATATGGAATGGAGCCGGCCTGCGTACGCGCCTGTGCATTTGGGGCTCTTCGGCTGGTTACGGAGGAGGAATACCAGGAAATGATTTATGGTAAGGCCAAAAATTCCATGCTTCAGGCAATGGGAGTGGTGGGCGGTGCCTAATCCATTCTAAAATCAGTAGCAGTATAAGTATGAAAACTGTCTGCTGATTACAGTATAAATACAAAAAGCCGAAAATCCTGAAAATTCAAGGTTTCCGGCTTTTTCCTGTTCCTGAGCGGATTCGAACCGCTGGCCTTCCGCTTAGGAGATGGACCCAGTGCATATATTCCCTATCAACAGGGATAAAGAAAATGCAGTTATATCAAGGCTTTTCTCCATGTTCTCTATAAACCTTGTACAAGCAAAATCAAGCAAAAACAAAGGATTTTAGCCCCCTATTGTTTGCACTCTGTTTGCAAAGGCGCGAAATTTGGCGTTAGCCAAAAGTTCAATTCCCGTCGAGACTTAATTATATTCATGGTATCGTGGACATAGTTTACCATACATAGAGGTTCATTACAAGAGGTATTGAGCCAGTGAAAGTGCCTGTTTTATCTTTCTCAGGAAAGGTAAAGCAGGCACTTTTTTTCATATCTAAACTTAGAAAGAAATGAGGTGAAATCATGAATACACAGATTATTGCCATAGCCAACCAAAAAGGTGGTGTCGGCAAAACAACCACTTGTGCCAATCTTGGAATTGGTCTGGCGCAGTCCGGGAAGAAAGTCCTTCTGATTGACGGAGACCCACAGGGAAGCCTGACCATCAGCTTGGGCAATCCTCAGCCTGATAAGCTGCCCTTTACACTGTCAGACGCTATGGGCCGTATTTTGATGGATGAACCAATTCGTCCCGGCGAGGGTATCCTGCACCACCCTGAGGGCGTAGACCTGATGCCTGCGGACATCCAGCTATCTGGTATGGAGGTATCTCTGGTAAACGCTATGAGCCGAGAAACCATTCTGCGACAATATCTGGACACGCTGAAGGGGCAATACTCCCATATCCTTATTGATTGCCAGCCCTCCCTGGGTATGCTTACGGTCAATGCACTGGCTGCCGCTAATAGGGTTATAATCCCCGTCCAGGCAGAGTATCTTCCAGCTAAAGGTTTGGAGCAGCTTTTGCAAACTATCAATAAGGTTCGCAGACAAATCAATCCCAAGCTGCAAATTGATGGGATTCTGCTGACGATGGTAGACAGCCGAACCAATTTTGCCAAAGAAATCTCCGCTCTTCTGCGCGAAACCTATGGCAGTAAGATCAAGGTGTTTACATCAGAAATTCCTCATTCTGTCAGGGCTAAAGAAATCAGTGCTGAAGGAAAAAGCATTTATGCCCATGATCCTAATGGCAAAGTGGCTGAGGGCTACAAAAATCTGACGAAGGAGGTATTGAAACTTGAAAAGCAGCGCGAAAAAAATAGAGCTGGCCTCAGTAGATGACCTGTTTTCTACAGAAGAAAGTCGGCAAGACGAGCAACTGGAAAAAATTCAGGAAATTCCCCTATCTGAACTGCATCCGTTCAAGGATCACCCCTTCAAGGTCAAGGATGATGATGCAATGATAGAAACCGCAGACAGCATCAAAAAGTATGGTGTGTTGGTTCCTGCGATTGCCAGACCACTGCCTGATGGCGGTTATGAGCTGGTAGCCGGTCACAGACGCCGCAGAGCCAGCGAATTGGCCGGAAAAGAAACCATGCCTGTCATTGTGCGCGACTTGGATGACGATGCTGCCACAATTATTATGGTTGACAGCAATTTGCAGCGAGAAAATCTGCTCCCCAGTGAAAGGGCTTTTGCCTACAAAATGAAGCTGGAAGCCATTAAACATCAAGGAGCAAGAACAGACCTGACTTCTGTTCAAGTTGAACAGAAGTTGAGCGCCAGAGACCAGGTGGCAAAAGAAGCCGGTGAACGAAGCGGTATCCAGGTAATGCGATATGTTCGTTTGACTGAACTGATTCCAGAGCTTTTGGATATGGTGGATGAAAAGAAAATCGCATTTAACCCAGCCTATGAACTCTCTTTTTTGAAACCGGACGAACAGCAAATGCTGGTGGAAACAATGGACTATGAGCAGGCTACCCCTTCTCTCTCTCAGGCTCAGCGAATGAAAAAGTTCAGCCAGGAAGGGAAATTGTCAGAAGATGTGATGCTTGCCATCATGTCAGAGGAAAAAAAGGGTGATCTGGATAAAGTGACCTTGAGCAGCGATACCTTACGAAAGTATTTCCCCAAAAGCTATACACCGGCCAAAATGCAGGAAACCATTATTAAACTGCTGGAACAATGGCAGAAAAAACGCCAACGAGATCAGGAACGATGAAGGGAGAGCCTATGAAAGATATTGCAGCAAGGGAACTGAAAGGCCACAACATTCTTGCAGTGGAGCGATTTTGGGACAGCACTTTCTGGATGATTGAGTTTACTGTCTTGCGCCCTACTGCTTATGGAGAACCTGGTGACGAAATGAGGCTTTTTCTCACAGAGGACGGGTATCAGTCAGCTCTGCAAAGCCAGCAGCGTCGAGAAATCAAAATTAAGAGATATGCCCATGTTATTGAGGGGCATATCCTCGACTTCAAGCCTAAAAAACACCGTCGTTCATAACCGATACAACGAAAGGAAAGGAATGAATATGTGTACTGTAAGAGAAATCCGAGAAGCTATTCAAGAAGATTGCCGCTCACAGCGTGATATGGAATCCACCGAGATTGACCGTGTTTTTCAAACCTTACCATTTTCTCAGGAAAGGGATCTGTTTGATAAACCACCAATGCCAAAACGCCCCTACCGACGCAAGAAAAAAGATACAGACAGACCCTAACCGCTGCCACAATTCTTTTATGAATTGCGGCTTTTTTCATACCTGAGAAATGAAAGGAGTGAAGTAAATGGCTGTTTTTCGTGTAGAACGCACTGGCGATTACACGGTTATGAGCAATTTTCATCTAAAAGACAAACGACTTTCTTTGAAGGCAAAGGGTCTCTTGTCGCAAATGTTATCTCTGCCTGATGACTGGGATTATACGCTGTCAGGACTCAGCTATATCAATCGAGAAAGCAAAGATGCAATCCGCTCTGCTGTCAATGAGCTTGAAACAGCCGGATACATTCGGCGCAGACAGACAACTGATGCTTCTGGTAAATTCGCAGCCAATGAGTATACCATTTTTGAGCGTCCCATCGAGGGAGAACCGATGTTGGATAAGCCGTTGTCGGAAAACCCGATAACGGTAAACCCGTCAGCGGTAAATCCGTTACCGGAAAATCCAACACAATTAAATACTAAGAAATCAAATACCCAAAAACAAAATACTCATGGATCAAATACCGATTCCATTCCCTTCCGGGAAACAGCGGCGGTAATACCGCCGGAACGGAAAGGAAGGGATGCGATGTCTGTCACAGAGATAGAAAATTATCGGGAATTGATTTTGGAGAATATCGAGTATGATTGTCTGAAGCAGCGTTATCCTCTCTACCTGGATGACCTGAATGAGATCGTAGAGCTGTTGGTAGAAACGGTCTGTGCCAAACGAAAGACCACCCGGATCTCTGGTGCGGACTTTCCTCATGAAATTGTACGCTCCCGCTTTTTGAAGCTGGACAGCTCTCACATCGAGTTTGTCATGGACTGTCTGCAAAAGAACACCACCCAGGTACACAACATCAAGCAGTACCTGCTTGCAGTGCTGTTCAACGCTCCTACCACCATGAATAACCACTACACTTCACTGGTAAATCACGATATGCACGCAGGCGGCTGGTAATCAGCCGCTTTTGTATTACACCAAAGGAGGCACAGCATGAATCAGATTGAAATTTTCAATAGTCCAGAGTTCGGAAGCATTCGCACTTTGGAACAGAATGGCAAAGTATTATTTTGCGGTACAGATGTGGCAACAGCGCTGGGATATACCAATCCACGCAAAGCCGTCCGCGACCATACCAGGGGTGGAACGAAATGTTCCATAGGGGTCCAGACTGGGAAAAAGGCAGATGGAAGCCCCGCGGTACAAATGGTCGAAATGCTCTTTATCCCCGAAGGTGATCTATATCGTCTGATCGCCCATAGTAAACTGCCGTCAGCGGAACGGTTTGAACAATGGGTGTTTGATGAAGTTCTACCTGCCATTCGCAAGCACGGAGCCTATCTCACAAAAGAGAAGTTGTGGGAGATAGCCACTTCTCCGGAAGCTCTGATAAAGCTCTGCTCCGAGCTGCTTGCTGAGCGGGAAGAAAATGCGTCGCTACGAGAGGAAAATGCCCTGCTGGAGAGTAAGGCAGCCTTTTATGATTTGTTCATCGACCTCAATCACAGTACCAACCTCCGCACCACCGCCAAAGAGTTGCTTGTCCCGGAGCGTCGGTTTGTCCGTTTCCTTCTGGAAAAGCGTTTTGTGTACCGCACCGCATCCGGTAATGTACTGCCCTATGCAAAGCCAGCCAATGAAGGACTGTTTTGTGTCAAAGACTACTGCAATCACGGGCATATCGGCTCCTATACGCTGATAACCCCGCAAGGCAAACTCTACTTTGCTCAGCTGAGAGACATGATTTTGATGGTTGTATGAGAGTGGGAAAGGAAGTGAGTTTTATGCCAGAAGGCAAAACAATCGGTCAGCTGATGGAAGAAATGCGCCAGAAAGCTGGAGCGCAGAACTATCACGGCCATGACTACATGGATCTCCAGCGATTTGCTGAGAACACCCGGCACATGATTATTTTTGATGTGCTGACGCATGACTCCCCGGTGGGCTGGAAAGGTGAACGAACCCGCCTGTTTTTGTCAGATAAGGGCTATGAAAAAGCTCTGGACAGTCAGGCAAAGGGACAGATCAAGATTCTCAGTCATGCAAAGGTCAGAAATGGAGATTTGCTCTATGACCGTTCTGAGCAAATTCGTTGAGGGCGGTTCGATGAAGAAATACCTTCTCCGGCGGCTGGTGGTCCCGCCTTAGAAATAAATGCACCACCCCTGCACATTTTGTGGAAAGGAGGCGATGAAAATGCAGGAAGAAGTGGAAAACAGGACTTTAACGCTGGTTGTCAGCGGAACAAAGTTCACCGGCAGGCTGCTCAAAGCCGCCATCAGCAAGTACCTTGCCCACCGCAAGGAAAAGAAGCTGCAAAAGCAGAGAAGCCGTGACGCGCCTGTGAAGCCCCAGGGCAAGCAGACGGTGAAACAGCTGATTGGTCAAAACCAAGGGGTTTCCAACATCGAGATCACCGACCCCTCCATCAAGGAGTTTGAGAAGATCGCCCGGAAATACGGCGTGGACTATGCGGTGAAGAAGGACCGCAGCAGCTCCCCACCCAAGTACCTGATCTTTTTCAAGGGTCGGGACGCGGATGCCCTGACCGCTGCTTTTACCGAGTACACCGGGAAAAAGGTCAGAAAGGCGGAGAAATCCGAGCGCCCGTCCGTGCTGGCAAAGCTGAGCCAGTTCAAAGAACTGGTAAAACACGCCGTCGTGGACCGGAACAAGCGGAAGGAGCTGGAACGATGAAAAAGCAGCTGAACATCAAAAAGCTCATTTTGCTGAATCTGCCGTATATCCTGATGGGGCTTTTCTCCACCAACTTCGGTGAAGCGTGGCGGATGGCCGTGGGTGCGGACGCTTCGGCAAAAATGCTCTCGTTCTTCTCCACGCTGCCGGTGGCGCTGGCCAGCTGGTGGCCCAGCCTGCACCCGCTGGACCTGCTGGTGGGCCTGTGCTGCTGCGGCGGCCTGCGGCTGGCTGTGTACCTGAAAAGCAAGAACGCCAAGAAGTACAGGCACGGCATGGAATACGGTTCCGCCCGGTGGGGAACCCATGAGGACATTACACCCTACATCGACCCGGTATTCCAGAACAATGTGATTCTGACGAAAACGGAGAGCCTGACAATGAACAGCCGCCCCAAGGACCCAAAGACCGCCAGAAACAAAAATGTGCTGGTGATTGGCGGCTCCGGTTCCGGTAAGACCCGCTTCTGGCTCAAACCGAATCTGATGCAGATGCACAGTTCCTATGTGGTCACAGACCCGAAGGGAACCATTTTGGTGGAGTGCGGAAAAATGCTCCAAAGGGGCGCACCCAAGCTGGGGAAAGACGGAAAGCCTATGAAGGATAAGCACGGCAAGGTCATTTATGAGCCGTACCGAATCAAGGTCCTAAATACCATTAACTTCAAGAAGTCCATGCACTATAACCCTTTCGCCTATATCCATAGCGAAAAGGACATCTTGAAGCTGGTAACAACGCTGATCGCCAATACCAAAGGCGAAGGCAAGGCCGGAGACGATTTCTGGGTAAAAGCAGAAACCTTGTTGTACTGCGCGCTTATTGGCTATATCCATTATGAGGCTCCGGTGGAGGAACAAAACTTCTCCACCCTCATTGAGTTCATCAACGCCATGGAAGTCCGTGAGGATGACGAGGAGTTCAAAAACCCCGTAGACCTGATGTTTGATGCACTGGAAGCCGAGAAGCCAAACCACTTTGCGGTGCGCCAGTATAAGAAATATAAGCTGGCCGCCGGAAAAACAGCCAAGTCGATTTTGATTTCCTGCGGCGCTCGCCTTGCCGTGTTCGACATTGCAGAGTTGCGTGAGGTCACGGCTTATGATGAGCTGGAGCTGGATACTCTGGGAGACAGGAAAACTGCCCTGTTCCTCATCATGAGTGACACTGATGACAGCTTTAATTTCCTTATATCCATGTGTTATACCCAGCTGTTTAACCTGCTCTGCGAAAAGGCCGACGATGTGTACGACGGCAGACTGCCGGTTCATGTGCGCTGTCTGATCGACGAGTGCGCCAACATTGGCCAGATACCCAAGTTGGAAAAGCTGGTGGCCACCATCCGAAGCCGTGAGATCTCCGCCTGTCTGGTGTTGCAGGCGCAGAGTCAGCTCAAGGCGATTTATAAGGATAACGCAGATACCATTATCGGAAACATGGATACTTCCATCTTTCTGGGCGGTAAGGAGCCGACCACTCTCAAGGAGCTGGCCGCCGTGCTGGGTAAGGAAACCATCGACACCTACAACACCGGAGAGAGCCGTGGGAGGGAAACATCCCATTCACTCAACTATCAAAAATTGGGGAAAGAGCTGATGAGCCAGGATGAGCTTGCTGTTATGGATGGCGGCAAGTGTATCCTCCAGCTGCGCGGTGTGCGTCCTTTCCTTTCGGATAAGTACGACATCACCAAGCATCCCAATTTCAAGTACACTGCCGACGCGGATGACAAGAACGCTTTTGATATTGAAGCATTCTTGTCCGCAAGGCTGAAACTCAAGCCCAATGAGGTCTGCGATGTATATGAAATAGACACAAAGGGCGCTTAATTTCGTTCCGCTTTAGAAGGGAGTGATCTTATCTATTCGCCGCATCTGCCCTCTATGGGCCATTGGCGTACAAAGCGGACAATCGCGAGAAAAAATAATGAAAAAGGAGGACAGCCGGAATCATGCCCCCGGAAACCGGGCGGCAGATTGTTCCGGCTTTTGTATGCCTATGAAACATGACAAACCTATTTTTTAATCAGATTCCGGCTAACAAACTATATGGCATTTTTTGAACAGGCAATCACCGTTCTTCAGACCCTCGTTATCGCGCTCGGTGCCGGTCTCGGTATCTGGGGCGTTATCAACCTGCTGGAAGGTTACGGCAACGACAACCCCGGCGCCAAGAGCCAGGGCATGAAGCAGCTCATGGCCGGTGCTGGTGTAGCCGTGGTAGGCATGGTCCTTGTACCTCTGCTCTCCGGGCTTTTCTCTGTCTAAGCGTCTCCGTATGAAATCCTTGCCGCTCCCGCAGTTTTGCGGGGGCGGCGGAAAGGAGGTTGACACCGTATGGATTTCTTACTTGAAGCCCTGACAAATTGGCTGAAAGAAATGCTGGTGGGCGGCATTATGAGCAACCTTTCGGGGATGTTTGACAGCGTAAACCAACAAGTCGCGGATATATCCGTACAGGTAGGCCAGACCCCACAGGGATGGAATGGCAGTATTTTCAGCATGATTGAGAACCTGTCAAACTCCATTATGGTGCCGATTGCAGGCGTGATCCTGGCTATCGTGATGACCGTAGACCTGATCCAGATGATCGCAGACAAGAACAACCTGCATGATGTGGACACCTGGATGATTTTTAAGTGGGTGTTCAAATCAGCCGCCGCCATCCTCATTGTCACAAACACATGGAATATCGTGATGGGCGTCTTTGATATGGCTCAGAGCGTAGTAGCGCAGGCAGCAGGGATCATCGGTTCGGATGCGTCCATTGACATTTCCTCAGTTATGACCGATCTGGAACCGAGGCTGATGGAAATGGATCTGGGACCGCTGTTCGGGCTTTGGTTCCAGAGTATGTTTATCGGCGTTACCATGTGGGCGCTGTATATCTGCATCTTCATCGTGATTTATGGCCGTATGATTGAAATTTACCTTGTGACATCCGTTGCGCCCATCCCCATGGCTGCCATGATGGGCAAGGAATGGGGCGGCATGGGCCAGAACTATCTGCGCTCCCTGCTGGCGCTGGGCTTTCAGGCGTTTCTCATCATCGTCTGCGTGGCAATTTATGCTGTGCTGGTGCAGAACATCGCTCTGGAAGATGACATCATCATGGCGATCTGGAGCTGCGTGGGCTACACCGTGCTGCTATGTTTTACGCTGTTCAAAACCGGCAGTCTCGCAAAATCAGTCTTTCAGGCTCATTAAACTATGTCGGGAGGTACATTATGAAAGAGATAACTTTAGGAACACTTTTTGACGGGATAGGGGGTTTCCCCTATGCCGCCTTATTTTATGGAATCCGTCCTGTCTGGGCAAGTGAAGTTCTGCCGACAGCCATATCGGTCACAAAACGGCATATTCCAGAAATGGTCCATGTAGGAGATATTACAAAACTGGACGGACGCAAGCTGCCACCTGTGGACATCATCACTTTTGGTTCACCCTGTCAGGGACTATCCATCAGCGGACGCAGGTTAGGGTTAGCGGATGAGCGCAGCGGGTTGTTTTCTGAAGCAATCCGTATTATTCGAGAAATGCAGGAGGTAACACATGGACAATATCCGCAAATCGCAATATGGGAAAACGTCCCCGGAGCTTTGTCATCCGCAGGAGGATGTGACTTTGCGGCTGTGCTGCAAGCGTTCACAGAAACCCCGGTTCCAATGCCTTATTCTGGGCGATGGGCCAACGCCGGAATGGTACGAAGCCGAGGAATTGATCTCGCTTGGTGCGTGTACGACGCCCAATATTTCGGAACAGCACAGCGACGCAGGCGCGTGTTCCTTGTCGCTGATTTTAGAGGAAAATGCGCCGGACAAATACTTTTTGTCCCCAAAAGCCTGCGAGGGTATTTTGAATCGGGCGGAACGCCGCGGCAAGCACTTACCTCCTTTGCTGCAAGCAGCGCTGGAGGAACAGTCCCGCAAGACCGATATTTGAGCGATACCGAAGTGTACTGCATTGTGGGCAATATCATTGGACGCCAGCCGCATAACGGAGGAAATGGAGCTGGATACCAAAGTGACATTTCTTATACCCTGACAGGGGCAGACCGTCATGCGGTTGTTGCGCCGCTTGTCATACTCAACGACCAGGGCGGAGCTTCTATGAGCGTGGAGCGCAGTAATATTTCTCCTACTCTGCGAAGCCAAACACACGGAAATCTGCCAATCATAGCTGCTATGTCACAATCTCCTCCCGCCATGGTCAGTGCCGGTTTCCGCTATAAAGCAGGAAGTGCGGCCGGCAGTATAGGGTATCAGGAGGAATTGGCTCCAACTCTTATGGCATATCAACCTTGCGGAGCGTTGGTCGCCCAACCAGAGAGAAAATATATTGTGCGTCGGCTAACCCCTATGGAGTGTGAGCGGTTGCAGGGATTCCCGGATGGATGGACCGCATACGATTTTGAGCATGGGATAATCAGTGATTCAAAGCGATATGAGATGTTAGGAAACAGCGTGGCTGTTCCCTGTGTTGCTTACATCATGCAAGGGATTTATCAGGTGTTGTCAGAAAGGAGCGTGTAATTGTGGCTTATGTACCCGTACCCAAGGACTTAACAAAAGTCAAAACAAAGGTCATGTTCAATCTGACCAAGCGGCAGCTTATCTGCTTCACGGGCGGAGCGCTTATTGGCGTACCGCTTTTCCTTTTGCTCAGAAAACCTACCGGAAACAGTGTAGCGGCTATGTGTATGATGCTGGTTATGCTGCCCTTCTTTATGCTGGCTATGTACGAAAAGCATGGACAGCCCCTGGAAAAGATCGTGGGCAACATTCTCAAAGTAGCTGTGATCCGTCCCAAGCAGCGTCCCTACCAGACCAATAACTTTTATGCCGTATTAAAGCGGCAGGAAATGCTCGATAAGGAGGTGTATGACATTGTTCACCGCAATAAAAAAATGGCTGCGCCGTCTGCTGGGAAAACCGGAAGAAAAGACCGTGCAGCCGGTAAAGACAAAGAAAAAGCTGTCCCGCGCCGATAAGAAGCAGATCGAAGCGGCCATTGCCCGTGCCAACCGCACGGACAAAAAAGGAAAATCGGCACAGGACAGTATCCCCTATGAACGGATGTGGCCGGACGGGATCTGCCGCGTATCGGACAGCCACTACACAAAGACCATTCAGTTTCAGGACATCAACTATCAGCTCTCCCAAAATGAAGATAAGACCGCAATCTTTGAGGGCTGGTGTGATTTCCTCAATTATTTCGACAGCTCGATTCACTTCCAGCTGTCTTTTTTGAACCTTGCTGCATCGGAGGAGACATTTGCCAACTCCATTTCCATCCCGCCCCAGGGGGATGACTTTGACAGTATCCGTGAGGAATACACCACGATGCTGCAAAATCAGCTGGCCAGAGGGAACAACGGTCTCATCAAGACCAAATACCTGACCTTTGGTATCGACGCAGACAGCATCAAAGCCGCCAAGCCCCGTCTGGAGCGTATTGAGACCGATATACTTAATAACTTCAAGCGTCTTGGTGTAGCTGCCAGAACGCTGGACGGTAAAGAAAGGCTTTCTCAGCTTCATGCGGTATTCCACATGGATGAACAACTCCCGTTTCAGTTTGAATGGGATTGGCTGGCCCCTTCCGGTCTGTCCACAAAGGATTTTATTGCACCAAGCTCCTTTGAGTTCCGCACCGGCAAGCAGTTCCGTATGGGCAAGAAATACGGGGCTGTTTCTTTTTTGCAGATTCTCGCACCGGAGCTGAATGACCGTCTGCTGGCTGATTTTCTGGATATGGAAAGCTCGCTCATTGTGAGTATGCACATTCAGTCGGTGGATCAGGTGAAAGCCATCAAAACGGTAAAGCGCAAGATTACCGACCTGGACCGCAGTAAGATCGAGGAACAGAAAAAAGCAGTCCGTGCCGGATACGACATGGACATCATTCCCTCTGACCTTGCCACCTATGGCAGCGAAGCCAAAAAACTGTTGCAGGATTTGCAGAGCCGAAACGAGAGAATGTTCCTGGTCTCCTTTTTGGTGTTGAACACAGCGGACAATCCCCGTCAGCTTGGCAACAACATCTTTCAGGCAGGCTCTATTGCCCAGAAGTATAACTGCCAGCTGACCAGACTGGACTTCCAGCAGGAAGAAGGGCTGATGAGCTGTCTGCCTCTGGGACTCAATCAGATCGAGATCCAGCGAGGGCTGACCACCAGTTCTACGGCTATCTTTGTACCATTCACCACACAGGAACTGTTCCAGAACGGCAAAGAAGCCCTGTACTACGGCATCAATGCTCTGTCCAACAACCTCATCATGGTGGACAGAAAGCTGCTAAAAAACCCCAACGGTCTGATACTTGGGACACCTGGAAGTGGCAAGTCCTTTAGCGCAAAACGAGAAATCGCCAACTGCTTTTTGCTTACCAATGATGATGTCATCATCTGTGACCCGGAAGCAGAGTACGCACCTCTGGTGGAGCGTCTGCATGGGCAGGTCATCAAGATCTCGCCTACCTCAACCAACTACATCAATCCGATGGATCTGAACCTGGACTATTCGGATGATGAAAGCCCGCTGTCGCTCAAGTCTGACTTTATCCTCAGCTTGTGTGAGCTGATCGTGGGCGGTAAGGACGGATTGCAGCCGGTGCAGAAAACCATCATCGACCGTTGTGTGCGTCTGGTCTATCAGACCTATCTCAATGACCCAAAGCCGGAGAATATGCCCATACTGGAGGACCTATATAACCTGCTCCGTTCACAGGAGGAAAAGGAAGCCCAGTATATCGCCACGGCCCTTGAAATCTATGTAACCGGCTCCCTCAATGTGTTCAACCACCAGAGCAATGTGGACATCAATAACCGCATTGTCTGCTATGACATTAAGGAGCTGGGCAAGCAACTCAAGAAAATCGGTATGTTGGTGGTCCAGGATCAGGTGTGGAACCGCGTTACCATTAACCGCGCTGCCCACAAGTCCACCCGTTATTACATCGACGAGATGCACCTGCTTTTGAAGGAGGAGCAGACCGCCGCTTATACGGTGGAAATCTGGAAGCGATTCCGCAAATGGGGCGGTATTCCGACAGGTATCACCCAGAATGTCAAAGACCTTTTGAGCAGCCGCGAGGTGGAGAACATCTTTGAAAACTCCGACTTCGTGTATATGCTCAACCAGGCAGGCGGAGACCGTCAGATTCTCGCCAAGCAGCTGGGCATTTCCACGCACCAGCTTAGCTATGTGACCCACTCCGGTGAGGGCGAGGGCCTGCTGTTCTATGGCTCCACCATCCTGCCCTTCGTTGACCACTTCCCGAAGAATACTGAGCTTTACCGCATTATGACCACCAAACCCCAGGAACTGAAAAAGGAGGATGAATAACTATGAAACAGAATATTTGCGAACTTGATACCATGATTTTTTTCCGTGAGGCATTGGAGGCTCACGAATTCATGTTGCTTCCGGTAATGGCCTCCGCTGTTGTTGAGTGTCGTACCGCTGACAAAGAACTCAAAACCTTGAATGAGGATGGCGAAATTGGTCTTGCCCGTCTCTTTTCGATTTGGGCGAATATGATGTGTGCCCCTGGTGCAGCAACCATTGTAGGGTGCAGACCTATCACAATGCTCTCTGAGATTCTGGCGCAAGTCCATGCGTATCTCACCGTGCATCCGCTATATGATCCGGAAGGTTTGGCCCTCTATGTGGAGCTGCACCACATGATGGATGCTATCCTAATGGGTGATTGGTTTGAATAAAGAGTCGCGCCTGCGCTTTACTGATGAGGAACGGGCTGACCCTGCACTGGAAAAGCCGATCCGCAAAACGGAGAAAGCTACGGCCAGAGCAGATAAGGCGCAGGCCAATATTCCAAAGAAAAAAGTCAGACAGACGGTCATTGACCCGGACACCGGGAAAAAGACCTCGAAGCTGACCTTTGAGGACAAGAAAAAACCACCTTCCAAACTTTCTCAAGGGGTTAAGGAAGCTCCCGTCCATCTGGTCGCGGGCAAGTTTCACAAAGAGATCCGGGAAACAGAACAGGACAATGTGGGTGTGGAAAGCGCCCACAAGTCCGAGGAGGCGGTGGAGACCAGCGCTTATCTGGTGCGGGAGGGCTATCGCAGCCACAAGCTGAAGCCGTACCGCAAAGCAGCCCAGGCCGAGCAGAAGCTGGAAAAGGCAAATGTAAATGCCCTGTACCAGAAGTCCCTACGGGAAAATCCTCAGTTTGCCAGCAACCCTCTCTCCCGCTGGCAGCAAAAACAGAGTATCAAAAAGCAGTATGCCGTCGCCAAGCGCACCGGTCAGACTGCCGGAAATACCGCCCAGGCTGCGTCCAAAACCGGAAAAGCCGCAAGGACGGTAAAAGAAAAGGCACAGCAGGCAGGGGCATTCGTCATGCGCCACAAGAAGGGCTTCCTGATCGCAGGGGTTTTGTTCCTCATCGTCTGTATGCTGATGAATACCATGTCCTCCTGCTCTATGATGGCACAGAGTATTGGTTCTGTAATTTCCGGCACTACCTATCCATCGGATGACCCGGAAATGCTGGCGGTGGAGGCAGATTATGCAGACAGAGAAGCTCGGTTGCAGGAGAAAATCGACAACATCGAAAGCAGCCACCCAGGGTATGACGAGTATCGCTATAACCTGGATATGATTGGCCATGACCCCCATGAGCTGGCGGCAGTTCTCTCTGCTGTCTTGCAAGGCTATACACGCCACAGCGCACAGGCAGAGTTGAGTCGTGTGTTTGATGCACAGTATCAGCTCACGCTGAGAGAAGAAATTCAGATTCGCACTTACACTGACGAAGACGGGGATGAGCATGAATATGAATATCGTATTCTCCATGTAACTTTAACAAGCCGTTCCATTGCCTCTCTTGCGCCAGAACTACTGACTCCGGAGCAGATGGAGATGTACCAGGTCTACCGACAGACTATGGGCAATAAGCCGCTGTTATTTGGTGGCGGTTCCCCCGATACAGGTGTTTCTGAAGATTTGACTGGTGTTGAATTTATCAATGGCTCCCGCCCCGGCAATCCGCAGCTGGTGGAACTGGCGAAAAGTCAGGTGGGCAATGTGGGAGGACAACCTTATTGGAGCTGGTACGGCTTTGACTCCCGTGTGGAATGGTGTGCCTGCTTTGTATCATGGTGCTATGGTCAATCCGGTCGAACGGAACCACGCTTTGCTGGTTGTCAGTCTCAGGGTGTTCCGTGGTTCCAGTCTCATGGACAGTGGGGCGCACGAGGATATGAAAACATTGCCCCCGGTGATGCCATTTTCTTCGATTGGGATCTGGATGGTTCCGCAGACCATGTGGGAATTGTTGTCGGCACCGATGGCAGCCGTGTTTATACCGTGGAGGGAAATTCCGGCGATGCCTGCAAGATCAAAAGTTATGACCTGAATTATCAGAGTATCAAGGGCTACGGCCTGATGAACTGGTAACAGAGATTTTTTAGAAGGAGTGATAGACGATGGCAAAGAACAAAATTGAACGCATTGACCAGGAGATTACAAAGGTCCGCGAGAAGATCGCAGAATATCAGGAAAAGCTCAAGGCGCTGGAGGCACAGAAAATCGAGGCAGAAAATCTGGAGATCGTCCAGATGGTGCGCGCTTTGCGTATGACCCCTGCCCAGCTGAGCGCCATGCTGTCCGGCGGCACAGTTTCCGGCAGTATGGTGGATGACAACAACGAACAGGAGGAAAACAGCTATGAGGAATAAACGATTGCTCCGAACACTTTCCGCCCTTTGCCTGACGCTGGTTCTGGCATCGGGCTTTACTGTTCCCGCTTTTGCCCAGGGCGCAGCGCCGCCCCCGGCAGAGGATACCACCAATGACAGCAATGTGGTGGTGGAAGAAACGGAAAAAGCACCTCCGCTGACCCCGGAGGGCAACGCCGCTCTGGTGGATGATTTCGGGGGCAATAAACAGCTCATTACCGTTACCACCAAGGCGGGCAACTATTTTTATATCCTGATCGACAGGGCCAACGAGGATAAAAAGACTGCTGTTCACTTTCTGAACCAGGTGGATGAAGCGGACCTGATGGCGCTGATGGAAGATGGAAAACCCAAAGAGGAGCCGCCTGCTGTGTGCAGCTGCACGAAGAAATGTGAAGCAGGGGCAGTTAATACGGCCTGTCCGGTCTGTGTAACTGATAAGAGTAAATGTACGGGAAAAGCACCGGAACCTCCGGCAGAAACACCGGAGCCGGAAAAAGAGAAGCCTGCCGGACTGAACCCGGCTGCGCTGATCCTTCTGCTGGCTCTGCTGGGCGGCGGTGGCGTATTTGCCTACTTGAAGCTCGTTAAGAATAAGCCTAAGACCAAGGGCAATGACAGTCTGGACGATTATGATTATGGTGAGGAAGATTCCGAGGAATGGGAAACCGAAGATGAGGAAGTCCTTGAGGATGGTTTTGAGGGTTCTGACCCTAATGAGGAACGCGATAGAGCAGATTGAACCATTTGAGCGTAGCGTATTTCAAATCATTGCGGGATAAGGGACAGAGGACAGGGAGAAATTCCTGTCCTCTGCTGCTCTACTCACTCTCTTACTGTAAATCCACACCCAAAATCAGCACATGGTCAAAGAAAGGAGGACCTCACAATGAACACATGGAACTGGTTATTACACTTTCTGATTATTTTTGATCTGGTCGCCTTCGGAATTTACTTTGGAGGAGACATTCTTTTCACTGCTATCAGCAAAGTTCAAAAAAAGTCAAAGAAGGACGATGACTTGGATCTTTATGATTTTGAAATTGAGACCGCACCCCAAAAGCGCTCTTTATGTGTGGACTCAATCCGAATGCTTTATTCTGGTGAGATAGATGAATTTGTGGAAAAGGAACTGTTGCCTGATGCAGCGGAGACCATGAACGCTTTATCTGAAGCTGAAAAAACAGCAGTTAGCCTGTTACTAAAAGCTTATATCGGTTTTTTGAGCGAAGAAGCAACGGTAGATGAACAAAGTTTTCCCATGGTTAAGGAACTGTTGTCTTATACACAGGGCAGCAAAGAAGATGGTGAAAAAGATGCCATAGATTGTCTGATGGAAGATACGGTCAGCAGAACCCACAGACATCGAGAATATTACAACAATTATCAACGCTATCAACTGATGCAGGTGGATAAAGAGCGTGTGATTATGGCCTGCAATATCATAATCAATGATTTGATTGGCAGGTTGTACCGATATGATTATCGCTTTGGCTATGACATTACACTTGCCTCAGAACACAGCATTGCAAAAAAACTGTCTGATAATTGGCAGAATGAATGGGAGGCTGAAGATGATGAGATATAAACTGGTAATCGCTGAAAAACCATCGGTTGCACAAAGTCTGGCTGCGGTAATCGGTGCAACTGCTCGTAAGGATGGGTATCTGGAGGGTAACGGCTGGCGTGTCAGCTGGTGCGTGGGCCATCTGGCTGGTCTTGCGGATGCAGACAGTTATGATCCCAAGTATGCCAAGTGGCGATATGATGACCTGCCTATCCTGCCGGAGCATTGGCAGATGGTGGTGGGAAAGGATAAGAAAAAGCAGTTTGATATTCTCAAAAAGCTGATGAACGCCCCAGATGTGACCGAAGTGGTAAATGCCTGCGATGCCGGACGCGAGGGCGAGCTGATCTTCCGCAGCGTCTATGAGCTGGCAGGCTGCCAAAAGCCGATGAAAAGGCTCTGGATTTCTTCAATGGAGGACTCCGCCATAAGGGAGGGCTTTGCAAACCTGCGTCCAGGTGTAGATTATGATGGACTTCGGAAAGCTGCTCTCTGCCGTGCCAAGGCCGACTGGCTGGTAGGGATCAATGCCACAAGGCTTTTTTCCGTGCTGTACCACCGCACCCTCAACATCGGGCGCGTGATGTCCCCAACGCTGGCACTCATTGTCCAGCGAGAAGCTGAAATCGACACATTTAAGCCGGTTCCTTTTTATACCGTGGCGCTGGAGCTGCCCGGTCTTACCGTATCCGGGGAGCGCATAAGTGACCGAGCAAGCGCAGAGCAGCTGAAAGAAGCTTGCCAGGATGCAGCTGTCACAATCAAAAAGGTGGAGTGCAAGGAAAAGTCTGAAAAGCCGCCTGCCCTCTATGATCTGACTACTCTGCAAAGAGATGCCAATCGCCTGCTTGGATTTACAGCCCAGCAGACCCTGGACTATCTGCAAAGCCTGTATGAAAAGAAGCTCTGCACCTATCCCCGTACTGACAGCCGCTATCTGACCGGTGATATGGCAGACAGCCTGCCGGTGCTGGTGAATCTGGTTGCCAATGCTATGCCGTTTCGCAAAGGGATCGCCATTACCTGTGATCCGCAGACGGTCATCAACGATAAGAAAGTAACCGACCACCACGCAGTAATTCCCACCCGAAATCTCAAGGATGCAGACCTTTCTGCCCTTCCTGCGGGAGAAAAAGCAGTGCTGGAGCTGGTGGCCCTGCGTCTGCTGTGCGCCGTGGCCCAGCCCCATATCTATTCGGAAACCGTTGTGATTGCAGCGTGTGCCGGTGGGGAATTTACCACCAAAGAAAAAACGGTGAGGCACCCCGGATGGAAAGCACTGGAGGACGCTTACCGTGCCAAAACGAAGGATGCAGAGCCGAAAAAAGAGGGTGCAGAGAAAGCCGTGCCAGAGCTGACTGAAGGACAGACCCTTTCGGTTTCTGCGGCAATCGTCAAAGAAGGCAAAAGCAGTCCGCCCCAGCACTTTACGGAGGACACCCTGTTGTCCGCGATGGAGACTGCCGGAAAAGAGGATATGCCGGAGGATGCCGAGCGAAAAGGTCTGGGGACACCGGCCACTCGTGCCGGTATTTTGGAAAAGCTGGTATCTGCCGGTTTTCTGGAACGAAAAAAGAACAGGAAAACGGTGCAGCTTCTCCCTTCCCACGATGCAGTCTCCCTGATCACAGTCTTGCCGGAACAGCTGCAATCGCCGCTTCTGACTGCCGAGTGGGAGTACCGCCTGGGAGAGATCGAGCGCGGGCAGCTTGCCCCGGAGGAGTTTCTGGACGGGATCAGCACCATGCTGAAAGATCTGGTGGGAACTTATCAGGTCATCAAAGGAACTGAGTACCTGTTCACTCCGCCCCGTGAGGTGGTGGGCAAATGCCCTCGCTGCGGCGGTGAAGTTGCAGAACTGCAAAAAGGCTTCTTCTGTCAGAATGATTCTTGCAAATTTGCAATCTGGAAAAATAACAAATGGTGGGCTGCCAAGAAAAAACAGCCGACCAAGGCTGTGGTGTCTGCACTGCTTAACGATGGCCGTGTCCGTGTGACGGGGCTATATTCGGAGAAAACCGGCAAGACCTACGATGCCACTGTGGTTTTGGAGGACGATGGACAGTACGCCAACTTCAAGCTGGAATTTGATCAGCGGAAAGGAGGCAGCCGATGAAGCTCTCTTTAGTGGAACGGGAAACCATTCTCCTTTATAACCAGGCAGAACCAATGGCTGAGGTCTACACCCACGATCCCCGTCTGATGGAGAAGCTGGAACTGCTGGCAAAAAAGCACCCCGACCAGATCACCCGAAAGGACGCCCATAACTTTACCGTCCCAAAGCGGTGTGTATCAGTCCGGGAGCCATATAGCGCAGAACGCCGCAAAGCCGCCAGTGAGCGTGCGAAAGCTGCCGGATACCAGCCCCCTGTGAGAAAGTCCAGCAGTTAAAGGCACATGGCAGAGAATGTATTTGAAGCAGTCAAGCAGTCGGTCAGCACCAGAGATGCGGCAGCGTTTTATGGGATCGAGGTCAAACGAAATGGCATGGCCTGTTGTCCCTTTCACGATGATAAGAACCCCAGCATGAAGCTGAACGAGGAATATTTCTACTGTTTCGGCTGCGGAGCTACTGGCGATGTGATCGACTTTACCGCAAAGCTCTTTGACCTCTCCCCAAAAGAAGCGGCAGAGAAATTGGCACAGGACTTTGGCCTGATCTATGACAGTCAGGCCCCTCCCCGCAGGAGGTATGTCCGGCAGAAAACCGAGGCACAGCAGTTTCGTGAGGATCGGCAGCGGTGTTATCGCGTACTGTCCGATTACTACCATCTGCTGAAAAAATGGGAGAGCGACCATTCTCCCCGGACACCGGAGGAGAAACCGCACCCCCGCTTTGTGGAAGCAATCCATAAGAAAATCTATGTGGAGTACCTGCTGGATCTTTTTCTTTATGAAAGTGAAGAAGAACAAAAGGCATGGATTGCAGAACACACAGCAGAAATCACACACTTGGAAAGGAGATTGAAAATCATGGCTGAGAACAAACCCACCAACCGAGAGCGGCTAAGGGAAATCACAGACGGCATCGAGCAGGGCATCAAGGAACTGTTTGAGAGTGAAAAGTATATGCGCTATCTGTCCGTTATGTCCCGCTTCCACCGCTATTCGGTAAACAACACCATGCTCATCTATATGCAGAAGCCGGACGCCACTTTGGTAGCCGGATACAATAAGTGGAAAGCCCAGTTTGAGCGTCATGTTAAAAAGGGAGAACATGGCATTACCATCATCGCCCCCACACCGTACAAGAAGAAAATCGAGGAGCAGAAACTGGACCCGGATACCAAGGCTCCGATTTTGGATAAAGACGGAAAGATCATCACAGAGGAAAAAGAAATCGAGATCCCCATGTTTCGCCCGGTCAAGGTCTTTGATGTGAGCCAGACTGATGGGAAACCTTTGCCGGAGCTTGCTTCCTCCCTTTCCGGAAATGTGCCAAATTATGAGGCATTCATGGAGGCCCTGCGCCGCAGTGCGCTGGTGCCGATCACTTTTGAAGCAATGGCCGCCGATACGGACGGCTATTTTTCTGCCGATCATCAGAAAATCGCCATTCGTCAGGGCATGAGTGAGGTGCAGACGGTTTCGGCCACAGTACACGAGATTGCCCACAGCAAGCTCCACAATCAGAAAAAGATTCAGATTGCCAATGACGAGCAATATCAGGAGATCGAGCTGTTTGATAAACCCGGTCTGTTCTCCAATGGGCGGATTGTCCGTGATAATCTGCCGGAGGGCGTTTATTGCTATGACCTGCGCGGTTCTGACTACGACCCCGGAGAGCCGGTCTGTGTAGAAGAACAAGTAGTTGTAAACCATGCAGGTTCCGTTCTGCTGATAGAGCCGCTGGAGCTGGCGGAAGATGGACGCCTGATGCTGACCGAGGAAGAAGGGCTGAATTTTGTTGGCGGCTTTTCTACCCTCACCCAGTTTTTGCAAGAACAGAGGAAAGACCGCCACACGGAGGAAGTGGAGGCTGAAAGCATCTCCTATGCGGTCTGCAAGTATTTTGGCATTGAAACCGGAGAAAACAGCTTCGGCTATATTGCAAGCTGGAGTCAGGGCAAGGAACTGAAAGAGCTGAGAGCCAGTTTGGAGACCATCAATAAGACCTCCGGCACTTTGATCTCTGACATTGAGCGCCACTATAAGGAAATATGCAAAGAGCGTGGGATTGATCTCCATGCAAAGGCAGAGCCGGAAACCGCCCCGATAGAGCAGCCAACCGGCAATCTGACTTACTATGTGGCAGAGTGCATGGAGTTTTCAAACCTTGGAGAATATCACGATAACCTGTCTTTGGAGGAGGCGGTCCGCATCTATCAGGAAATTCCGGCAGAGCGAATGAACGGGGTCAAAGGGATTGGGTTTGAGCTGAAAGATGGAAGCGACTATGAAGGACCGTTTCCGATTTTGACTGGACAGACCATTGACCTGGACACCATTCAGGCAATCGACTATTACCGTGATAATCCGTTGGTGCAAAAAGCGGTAAAGGAACTGGCTGCGGCCATGCCGGAAATGGAAGTGCTGGGGGCGGATGCCAACCAGCAGGAGGCTTTGTTTCTGATCAACGATGCCACTTATCTTCATATCCAGTCCTGTGACAGCGGATGGGACTATACCCTTTACGATGCCGCATCCATGAAAGAGCTGGATGGTGGTCAGCTGGATATGCCGGAGCTTTCCCGCAAAAATGCAGTTCTCCAGATTTGTGATGACAACAATCTGGACAGCACTTCGCTCAGACACGCTCCTATGTCCATGATTGAGACCTTGCAGGAAGCGGCCTATCAGCAAATGCAGGCAGAGACCAGTCAGATGATTGCTTCTTCCCAGTTGCCGGAGGCACAGGAGCAGGCACTGGATGAATACCCCATGCCTGATGAGCAGGTCTTCACACCGGATATGCAGGAATATGGCTACTCCTATGATGGGATGCTCCCTGTTACCAGAGAACGGGCGCTGGAACTGGATGCCGCCGGTTTGACCGTCTATGTGCTGCATGAGGACAATACGGAGAGCATGGTGTTTGATCCGCAGGAAATCATGGATCATGGCGGTCTTTTCGGTGTGGACCATGAGGAATGGGAGAAAAGCCCTCAGTTCCACGAAAAGGTCATGGAGCGTCAGGAACATCAGCAGGAACGCGAACAGGCATTTCTCTCTCAGAACAGAGATTGCTTTGCCATCTATCAGGTAAGTCGTGACGATCCGCAGAATGTGCGCTTTATGAATCTGGATTGGTTAAAGTCCCATGACATTTCCATAGACCGCAGCAATTATGACCTCATTTACACAGCTCCGCTAAGTGCGTCTGGCACGGTGCCGGAGCAGTTGGAAAAACTCTATCAGCAATTCAATCTGGAAAAGCCCGTGGACTTTCACAGTCCCTCCATGAGTGTCAGCGACATCGTTGCGATCAAGCAGGATGGTAAGGTATCCTGTCATTACTGTGACAGTGTTGGTTTTACCCAGATCCCCGGATTCCTGCCGGAAAATCCGCTGAAAAATGCGGAGATGGACGTGGAGGACGATTACGGCATGATCGACGGTATCATCAACAATGGCGCAAAAGAGCCTACGGTGGCAGAGCTGGAACAGCAGGCCCGAAGCGGTCAGCCCATTTCCCTGATGGACTTGACTGACGCCATTCATCGGAAGGAACGGGAAAAGAAAAAGTCCGTCATGGAGCAGCTGAAAAGCCAGCCCAAAGCAGAACACAAAAAGACAGCGCAAAAAAAGAGCGCAGAAAGGGAGATTTGATATGGGAAACTTTACTTTTGAGGAAATGAACCTGATGTGCATTTACAATACCGGCAGCCGCACCGGGCTGATCGACAGCCTGCGTGAAATGCGCGGCGAGCTTTCGCCGGAGGAAACGGAACTGAGGGAGCTAACCGACAGCGCCCTTACGAAGCTCTGTGCGATGACCGATGAGGACTTTGCCCAGCTGGAGCTGTACCCGGATTTTGACCAGTAAACACCATAACCGCAGGGATGGGGTGGCAATTTGCCACCCCACCTTTTACCCCAAAACTGAAAGGAGGACAGAATACCATGCCAACCAAAGCTGAACTATATGCACAGATGGCGGACAAGGTGGCAACACAGCTCACGGGGAGCTGGCAGGAATGGGCAGAGTTTCTCACCACTGCTTCTCGCCTTTACAAGTACCCGTTCCATGAGCAGCTGATGATCTACGCCCAGCGACCGGACGCTACCGCCTGTGCAGAGTACGATTTGTGGAATGAAAAGATGGGCCGATATGTAAGGCGCGGTTCCAAGGGAATCGCTCTGGTGGATGATTCCGGGGACAGACCTCGCCTGCGTTATGTCTTTGACATTTCAGACACCGGAACCCGTGAACATTCCCGCACTCCCTGGCTGTGGCAGCTGGAGGAGCGCCATCTGGATTCGGTGCAGGCCATGCTGGAGCGCACCTATGATGTTTCCGGTGATGACCTTGCAGGACAGCTTACCGAGGTAGCCGGAAAACTGGCTGAGGAATACTGGACGGAGCATCAGCAGGACTTCTTCTATATCGTTGACGGTTCCTTTTTGGAGGAATATGATGAGTATAACATCGGAGTGCAGTTCAAGGCAGCCGCCACCGTCAGCATCACTTACGCTTTGATGTCCCGCTGTGGACTGGAGCCGGAACGCTACTTCGACCACGAAGATTTCATGGCGATCTTTGATTTCAACACCCCGTCCACCATCGGGGCGCTGGGAACAGCGGTCAGCCAGATCAACCAACAGGTGCTGCGGCAGATCGGCGTCACCGTCCGAAATGCAGAGCGCGAAGCCAACCAAGAAAGGAGCAAACAAGATGAACAATCCCATGACCTATATCCAGAACGGAGACTATCTGATTCCCGACCTGAAGCTGAGCCAGCAGCCGGAGAAACCCCTGGGCAAGTACGGCAGGATGAGGAAAAACTACCTGAAGGAGCACCGTCCCATCCTCTACAACCAGATGTTGCTGAGCGAGAAGCTGTACCAGCATCTTCTGGAGATCGACGAGACCGCCCAGAGCAGACTGGAACAAATGATGCCCCAGCTGGCGAAGGAAGCGGGAGCCACCGAGGAACTGAAAGCCAGCGATCCCATGAAGTGGGTGGGGCTGATGAACACCTGCAAAGCCCAGGCAGAGGAGATCCTGATGGTGGAGCTTATCAACAGCTGACCCTAAACCTGTTCCTCTCCGAAGCGGAGCAGATCCAATCCATAGATGAAGCAGAGAATGTAGCGCATACATCCTCTGCTTTTTCTTTTGCTCAAAATGATATTGATCATGTGCTGCGTTTGGGCGGCAATACAGACCGCCAGAGAGAGCGTGTGGTTGCTGCCTTTGAAAAGCAAAAAACCACCGCTGAGATTGCCGAGATACTGAAAACGCTGTATCACGGCGGCAACGGCCTTGGCAGTGTGAGCGCATGGTATGCCGAGGATGGTATCCATCTTTCCCACGGGAAGTCTGTCCGTTATGACAGGTCTGCCCAGGTCATTTCCTGGGAGAGCGCCGCAGAGCGTATTGGGGAGCTTTTGGAGAGCGGCCAGTTTGCCTCCAATGTGGAGCTTGCAGAAGCGGCAGGCTATGAACGCTCCCTCCTTGCCACAAAGTTCTGGAACCTATATCACGATCTCAGTGAGGACGCCAGAGAAGCCGGATATTTGTCCTGCCTGTCAGAAATCAAAGGCAATGGGTTCCCGGAGGAGACCCACCGCCTGACGGAGCAGCTGAGTGACCCGGCTTTCCGTCAGACCCTCAAGGAAGAATACACCGCCTTCTGGACTGCCTATCAGCAGGACCGTGACCTGTTGCGATTTCACTATCATAGGCCAAGGGAGATCTGGGAGAGCCTGAAGGACCTCGACCTGCCCCGCAGGACTTTTTCTTCGGACCTTTCCCAAGTGCCAACCGTCCAGCACTTCATTACCGAGGATGAGATCGACGCCGCCATGACCGGCGGCAGCAGTTTCGTCGGTGGAAAAGGCCGTATCTATGCGTTCTTCATGGAAAACCACACGGACAAGGAAAAAGTGAGATTCCTCAAAGATGAGTATGGCATTGGCGGACGCTCTCATGCCCTGTCCGGCGCAACACACAGCGGCGAAGATCACGATGGGAAAGGACTGCACTATAAAAAGCAGGACTGCCCGGATGTTCACTTGAACTGGGAAAAGGTTGCCAAGCGCATTACCTCACTTGTCCAGAAAGACCGCTATCTTACCGAACAGGAACAGGCGCAGTATGACAAGATCCAGGCTGAAAAAGAGCTGGCAGAAGAAGATGCCATTCAAGCCCAGCAGCCGGAGATAGAGGAAGAAACGCCAAAGCCTACCCTTCGGGAGCAGTTTGAGCAGTATAAGCCTGTGGTGACTGCCGCTATTTCCGAGGATGCCGCATACCGCAATGCCTGCGGTCATTCCGACCGTGAAAATGCTGTCATCGAGGGTAATGCCGCTGTGCGCCGTGCGGTCCTTGGTTCTAAGGATATGGAGCTGATCCGACTCTATTCGGATGTGTCGGAGTTCCGCCAGCGTCTGCACCGGGAAGTGATCGACGAAACCTATCCAAAGCTCCATGAGCTTCTGCGCCCTCTTTCTCAGGAAGATATTGATACTGCCCTTTGTGCATGGAACGGCAATATCGAGAGTAAACACGCTGTCGTCCGTTATATGAAAGACCATGCAAGAGAGAAGGATACCGCTGCATGGCTGGCTCAGGAATACGGTGGCAGCAACAGCCCGTTCGTTGTCCGTGCCGGAAGCCCGGAGGAAACACAGCTGCCCTGGCCGAAGGTACAGCGCAGGCTTGCCCAGCTGATTCAGGAGGACCGGTTCTATACCGAAGAAGAACAGGATCGTTTTGACAATATCGACCCTATCGCCATCCGGGAAGCCCTGGAGGAAAGAGGGATCGTCAACGGACAGGTGGCAGACCCGGAAAAACTGGACAATGACCCGTTTATCCAACAGGTGATGTCGGATGCCGAGCAGATCGCAGCTGCCGAGACAGAACAGACTTCCGAGGTTTCCATTTCCGATGAGGAATATGATGCAGTTCGCCGCCCGACTCCGCAAAGAACCTCCTATGATCCTGCCGCCCCGGTTTATGCCGTGGGCGATACCGTGTATATCGAGGATGACGCCTATCAGATCACCGAGCTGCGGGAGGACACCGTACAGCTTCTGCCCACCGGCATGGTATATCCCATCTATCGGGCAGAGCGCAAAGAACAGTTCGAGCAGCTGCTTCGGGCAGACCGCCGCAATGCTTACTATACCGAGTTTCTTCCCATTGACCCGGACAAGGCAGATCAAGACTTGCGGGATGTATTGGCCCATGGACTCATGGATGAAGCGGATAAACAGCAGCTTTCCACGCTGCTGCAATCCGGCAGAAGCAACAGTGAGATCGCCTACTGGCTGAGTAGAACTTATCCTCGTGAGATTGAGACGCTGGATTTGGAGAACGGCGATATTGCCGATTACCGTACCACGACACAAGGCATGGAGATGGAAGTCATGGATGCAGAGGAAAAGCGTCTGGCTGTGCTGTATTTCCGCTGGGATGAAGTTGCGCCTTTGCTGCGCGGGATGTATGCCCGTCAGCTGGATGGCTTTGGACAGGAGCAGTCAGAACCGTCTGCCGAATCCCCGACCTTCCATTCCGAGACCATGGCCGTCTATCCGGGAGATAAGAACAATCTGCCTTATGATGTGGTGGTGGAACGGCTGCATATTGAGGAGCCGGAGAAAACCTTTGAGGAAGTGCTGGACGAACACCCGGTTTCCATTCAGGTCAATGGCCAGTGGCAGACCTTTCCCAATGCCAAAGCTGCCGAGGAAGCATCTTATGAGGAATACAAGGCTAACCTGCGCCGCAATGCAAAAAACTTCCGCATTACAGATGAGCATTTGGGTGAGGGCGGTCCGAAAGCCAAGTTCCAGGCAAATGTCAATGCGATTCGTTTGCTGAAAGAGCTGGAAGCTGCCGGACAGCAGGCAAGCCCCGAACAGCAGGAGGTTCTTTCTCGATATGTGGGCTGGGGCGGTCTCTCTGATGCGTTTGACCCGGAGAAACCGGCATGGGCTTTAGAGTATGCCCAGCTAAAAGAACTGCTGACCCCGGAGGAATATGCCGCCGCCAGAGGTTCCACCCTCAACGCGCACTACACCAGTCCCACGGTAATCCGGGCCATCTATGAGACCGTGGGCCGCATGGGTTTTGAGATCGGCAACATCCTGGAGCCGTCCTGCGGTGTGGGCAATTTCTTCGGTATGCTGCCGGAAGAAATGCGAAACAGCCGTCTGTATGGCGTTGAGCTGGATTCCATCAGTGGACGGATTGCAAAGCAGCTCTACCCCAAGGCCGACATCACCGTGGCTGGGTTTGAGACCACCGACAGGCGAGATTTCTATGACCTTGCCATTGGTAATGTGCCTTTTGGGCAGTATCAGGTTCGAGATAAAGCCTATGACAAGCTGAATTTCAGCATCCACAACTACTTTTTTGCCAAAGCACTCGACCAGGTGCGTCCCGGCGGCGTGGTGGCCTTTGTCACCAGCCGCTATACGATGGACGCCAAGGATTCCACCGTGCGCCGGTATCTTGCTCAACGTGCCGAGCTGCTGGGAGTCATCCGTCTGCCTAATGACGCGTTTAAAAAGAATGCCGGTGCCGAGGTGGTATCCGACATCATCTTTCTCCAAAAGCGGGATCGCCCGCTGGACATCGTGCCGGAATGGACCCAGACCGGACAGACGGAGGACGGGTTTGCCATCAACCGGTATTTTATCGACCACCCGGAAATGGTGCTAGGCAGACAGGAGCCGGTAAGCACTGCACATGGTATGGACTACACCGTGAACCCTATCGAGGGATTGGAGCTTTCCGACCAGCTGCATGATGCGGTGAAGTATATTCATGGCACTTATCAGGAGGCAGAGCTGCCGGAGCTGGGCGAAGGCGAAGCTATTGACACCTCCATTCCTGCCGACCCCAATGTGAAGAACTATTCCTATGCCATTGTAGACGGGCAGGTGTACTACCGGGAAAACAGCCGTATGGTGCGCCCTGACCTCAACGCCACCGCCGAAGCCCGCGTGAAAGGTCTTGTGGGACTGCGTGATTGTGTGCAGGAACTGATCGACCTTCAGATGGATGCAGCGGTTCCGGACAGCACCATTCGGGAGAAGCAGGCGGAACTGAACAGCCTCTATGACAGCTTTTCTGCCAAATACGGTCTCATCAATGACCGTGCAAACCGTCTGGCCTATGCAGACGATTCTTCCTATTACCTGCTCTGTGCGCTGGAAGTCATCGACGAGGACGGAAAGCTGGAGCGCAAGGCGGATATGTTCACCAAACGAACCATCAAGCCCCATCAGGCGGTGGCTGTGGTGGATACGGCAAGTGAAGCGCTGGCGGTGTCTATCTCGGAAAAAGCCTGCGTGGATATGGGCTATATGAGCCGGCTGACCGGAAAAACAAAAGAAGAACTGGCCGGAGAGCTGCAAGGCGTGATCTTCCGTGTACCGGGACAGTTGGAGAAAGACGGCACACCCCATTATGTGACTGCCGATGAATACCTTTCCGGCAATGTACGCCGCAAACTGCGTCAGGCGCAGCGGGCGGCACAGCAGGACCCTTCTTTTGCAGTCAATGTGGAAGCTCTTACCGCCGCCCAGCCCAAGGACCTGGATGCGTCGGAGATCGAGGTGCGTCTGGGTGCTACCTGGATCGACAAAGAGTACATCCAGCAGTTTATGTACGAGACCTTCAACACCCCGTTTTATCTCCAGCGCAGTATTGAGGTTAACTATTCGTCCTTTACCGCTGAATGGCAGATCAAGGGGAAATCTTCCGTATCCTACAACGATGTGGCAGCTTACACCACCTATGGAACCAGCCGTGCCAATGCCTACAAGATTTTGGAGGACAGCCTGAACCTGCGGGATGTTCGTATCTATGACACCATAGAGGACGCAGACGGAAAAGAGCGCCGCGTGCTGAACGCCAAGGAGACCACCCTGGCTGCTCAAAAACAGCAGGCTATCAGGGAAGCCTTTAAGGACTGGATCTGGAGAGACCCGGAGCGCCGCCAGACTTTGGTTCGCCAGTACAACGAAGAAATGAACTCTACCCGTCCCCGCGAGTATGATGGCAGCCATATCACTTTTGGCGGCATGAACCCGGCCATTACCCTGCGGGAACACCAGAAAAGTGCCATCGCCCATGTGCTGTATGGCGGAAATACCCTGCTGGCACACGAAGTAGGCGCGGGCAAAACCTTTGAGATGGTGGCCGCTGCGATGGAAGCCAAACGCCTGGGCTTGTGCCAGAAATCTCTCTTTGTGGTTCCCAACCACCTGACTGAGCAGTGGGCATCGGAGTTTCTGCGCCTCTATCCTTCTGCCAACATCTTAGTCACAACCAAAAAGGACTTTGAGACCCATAACCGCAAGAAGTTCTGCGCCCGTATTGCGACCGGTGACTACGACGCCATCATCATGGGACACAGCCAGTTTGAGCGTATCCCCATCAGCCGGGAGCGTCAGGAACGGCTTCTCTATGAGCAGATCGACGAGATCACCGAGGGTATCGCAGAGGTGCAGGCCAGCGGCGGCGAGCGTTTTACCGTCAAGCAGCTGGAGCGTACCAGAAAGTCTCTGGAAGCCAGACTGGAAAAGCTGCAAGCCGAGGGGCGAAAAGATGATGTGGTAACTTTTGAGCAGCTGGGTGTGGACCGGCTGTTTGTGGACGAGGCCCACAACTACAAGAACCTGTTTTTATACACAAAAATGCGGAATGTGGCTGGTCTTTCCACATCGGACGCGCAGAAATCCTCCGATATGTTTGCCAAGTGCCGCTATATGGATGAGATCACCGGAAACCGTGGCGTGATCTTTGCCACCGGCACACCGGTCAGCAACTCCATGACCGAGCTTTACACCATGCAGCGTTATCTTCAATATGAACGCCTGCAAGAACTGAACATGACCCACTTCGACTGCTGGGCTTCCCGATTTGGGGAGACCGTCACAGCATTGGAGCTGGCACCGGAAGGCACCGGCTATCGGGCAAGAACGAGATTTAGCAAGTTCTTTAATCTGCCGGAGCTGATGAACCTGTTCAAAGAAGTGGCGGACATTAAGACTGCCGACCAGTTAAATCTCCCTACCCCGGAAGTGGAGTACCACAACATCGTGGCGCAGCCCACCGAACATCAGCAGGAAATGGTCAAAGCTCTTTCGGAGCGTGCATCGCTGGTACACAGCGGAACTGTTGACCCGTCCCAGGATAACATGCTCAAGATTACCTCGGATGGCCGTAAGTTGGGGCTTGACCAGAGGATCGTCAACCAGATGCTGCCGGACGAACCAGGCACAAAGGTCAATCAGTGTGTGGACAACATCATGCAGATCTGGCGGGACGGCAAAGCTGACAAGCTGACCCAGCTGGTGTTCTGCGACATTTCTACACCACAGGCAAAAGCTCCTGCAAGCAAGGCGGCGAAAACGCTGGATAATCCACTGCTTCACGCACTGGAAGGCGCTGTACCTCTGCCGGAGCAGGAACCGGCCTTTACGGTGTATGACGATATTCGTCAGAAGCTCATTGCCCAGGGGATGCCTGCTGACCAGATCGCTTTTATCCATGAAGCCAACACCGAAGTGCGGAAAAAGGAGCTGTTCTCTAAAGTCCGTACCGGTCAGGTGCGTGTCCTTTTGGGCAGCACCGCCAAGATGGGAGCAGGCACCAATGTGCGTGCGACTTGTTGTCGTACAAACTCTAATGTGGGATAAAACCTGTATTAGAACTAAAATCGACGGCTGAATCAATTCAGCTAACTGATATTCCGAGGAGTGGAACGATGGGGTAACGCCCTGAAACGCTCCCCTTGATACTACGACGTGCAAAGGCGGTGTAAAACGCTGTATGTGCGAAGCTCGTTGAAGTCGGCAGAGAGACACCGAAACATTAAGTTGTCGAAAGCTGTCCAGAGGTGGATGGTGTGTCCTATATGCCGGAGGTCTATAAACTGCCTATGGTGAGGATAGCTGGTAAAACAGCAGACGAACAGCCGAGTGTACGAGTCTAAAGCGTGATATGGCAGAAATGTCATAACCGTAAATTTACGGGGTATGTGAGGTAAAGTAAAAATGTACGTTATGAAATACCTTACAGTGTTACAGGCACTGGCAAGCATACAGGCTTATAGGCTGCACCTAAGGGCGGCATGAACAGATAGGAATATCGGAACAAGGGAAGGTCAGAACACGGAGTGTTTACACGCAATGAAGTGTTAGCAGGGAAAGCGATTGACATTAGTATAACCTGCTTTTATCTGACTGAAAGTGGAGCCACAGTACCAATGAAGCGGTGATAACAAGCCGTGGAGGGATAGGCTCCAGTCAATCAGTAAGAATCGAAATTTAATTCGTAATGAATCAAAGGTTCGAGTAAGACTAAGAAAGGCGAACAGCTGACTTTGGCAGTGCCGAAGAAAGTGCTGAAACGTCAGATTCTAAGAAACATTGAGTATTATGGATTACAGGAGGTATTTGACGAACTATACCAGAAAAGTTTAGAAAACAGGAAATTTAAAAACCTGATGGAACTGGTTTTGATGGAAGAGAATATCAAACTTGCCTATAGAAACATGAAAAAGAATGATGGAAGTACCACACCAGGAATTGATGGGAAAACGATAGAGCATTTAGCAAAAATGACTGAAAAAGAGGTCATTGAACTTGTCCGCAATAAACTGGAATGGTACACACCGAAAGCTATAAGACGTGTGGAGATTGATAAAGGTAATGGGAAGAAAAGACCACTTGGGATTGCCTCAATCGAGGACAGATTGATACAGCAATGTATCTTGCAAGTGTTAGAGCCGATATGTGAAGCTAAATTCCATGATAGAAGCAATGGATTCCGCCCAAACAGAGGTGTGGAAAACGCACTTGCACAGGCAGAGAAACTTATACAGAGCAACAAACTGTATATCGTGGTGGATATTGACATTAAAGGATTTTTCGATAATGTCAGCCACGGAAAACTATTAAAACAGTTGTGGACGATAGGAATACAGGATAAAAAGCTCATTAGTATTATTTCAGCCATGCTAAAAGGAGAAATTGCAGAAATCGGTTTTCCAGAGAAAGGCACAGCTCAAGGGTCGATTATCTCACCATTGTTATCGAATGTGGTGTTAAATGAACTTGACTGGTGGATTGCCAGCCAGTGGGAATTTATGCCTACAAGACACGTCTATAAAGAAGCAATAAAGGCGAATGGGACTCAATCGAAATCAAAGAAGTACAGAGCTTTGCGGAACAGCACATTAAAAGAGTGCTTCATCGTAAGGTACGCTGATGATTTTAAAATCTTTTGCAGGAAACACAAAGATGCGGTTGTAATGTTTGAAGCCACAAAACAATGGCTCAAAACAAGGTTAGGACTGGATATTAGTCCGGAAAAATCAAAAATTGTCAATCTAAAACACAGTTATTCGGAATTTTTAGGATTTAGGATAAAAGTGCATAAGAAAGGCAAGGACACAAAATGTAAACCGCCAGTCGATAAGTATGTAGTAAAATCACATATCTCAGAAAAGGCTTTGAAGAAAATAAAAACCAACGCTAAAGAGAGAATCATAGCAATACAGAAAACGAATGGAAGCAGAGTCGGTGAGTATGCAATTCGGGATTATAATAGCTTTGTCATGGGAATACAGAATTATTACAGCATGGCAACGTGCGTAAATCCAGATATTCAGACTTTAGCCTATGAAATCAAGACAAGCATAAAAATCAGATTAAATACAAGAGTGAAACGCAGAACTAACGAAGCATTAACACCATATCTTTCAGAAAGATATGGAAAAAGTAAAGAACTGCGATTTATAAACGGTGTGCCATTAGTCCCAATAGGATATGTGCAACATCGTGTTCCTCTCCACAAAAAGGCTGTAGTAAATAAATATACAGCTGAGGGAAGAAAAGAAATACACAAACAATTAGAAACTGTAGATATAGAGAGGGTGCATGAACTTATGAGAAACCCTATCAGTAATGAAACTGTAGAATTTAATGATAACTGCGTTTCGCTGTTTGTGGCACAAAGAGGAAACTGTGCAATTTGCAAGCTGCCTCTAACTTTGGAAAATATGCGGTGTGTCCATAAAGTACCAAAATCTTGTGGCGGTGATGATAAATATAATAATCTGATTATTGTGCATAAAGAGATAGAAAGGCTGATAAAAAGTCAGGACAGCAAAGAAATTAAGCGTATTCTAAACAAATACAAACTGGAAAGTAATCAAAGACGGAAAGTAAATACCATAAGAAAAAATGCAGGATTAGAGGAAATAGACGTAAAAGCACTTGATAAGGAACTGTAAGTTACGAAGTTAAAAAGTAGAAGTTACTGATGATGGAACGCCGGATGAGGGGAAACTCTCACGTCCGGTGTGAAGTGGGGGAAAATCTGGAGATAACATCAAAGGATTACCTATCACTATAGGACCGTCTGGTGGCACTTCATGACCTGGACTGTCCGTGGAGACCGGGAGACCTCGCCCAGCGCAAGGGGCGTATCGAGCGTCAGGGCAACCAGAACCCCCTTGTTCATGTGTACCGCTATGTGACCGAAGGAACCTTTGACGCATACCTTTGGCAGACGGTGGAGAATAAGCAGAAATTCATTTCCCAGATCATGACTTCTAAATCGCCGGTGCGCTCCTGCGATGATGTGGATGAAACGGCGCTTTCCTTTGCCGAGATCAAGGCCCTGTGTGCCGGAGACCCCCGTATCAAGGAACGCATGGATTTGGATGTGGAGGTTGCCAAGCTGAAGCTGATGAAAGCCGACCACCAGAGCAAGCAGTATCGTCTGGAGGACCAGCTGCTCAAATACTTCCCGGAGGAGATTGAAAAGCATAAGGGTTTTGTCAAGGGCTTTGCATCTGACATGGAGGTTTTGGCAGCTCACCCGCACCCGGAGGACGGCTTTGCCGGTATGGAGATTCGTGGAGACCTGCTGACCGATAAGGAGAACGCCGGTGCAGCCCTTTTGGATGCCTGCAAGGAGGTCAAAACCTCCGATCCGGTACAGATCGGCAGCTACCGGGGCTATGCCATGTCCGTGGAATTTTCCGCTTGGAAACAGGAATATACGCTCCTGTTGAAAGGCCAGATGACCCACAGGGCAACCCTTGGTACAGACCCTCGCGGAAATCTTACCCGCATCGACAATGCCCTCGCCCAGATGCCACAGCGTCTGGAGGCGGCAAAGGCCCAGCTGGATAACCTCTATCAGCAGCAGGCTGCCGCAAAGGAGGAAGTTGGAAAGCCATTCCTTTATGAAGAAGAACTGAGAAGCAAAAACGCCCGTCTGGTGGAGCTGGATACCCTGCTCAACATCGACGGAAAGGGGCCGGCACACGCTGAAGCTGTTGTTGCCAAAAGCACACGGCCTTCGGTGCTGGATCATCTGAAACGCCCGGTGCCGTCCCGCAGTACAGACAAGAAACCAAAACAGCATGAGGAGGTGCGATAACATGAATACCAACGATCTGAATACGGCTCTTTATGAAAAGATGGCCGATGAGCAGGACAAATACAGGGCCTGGCTGAAAAGACAGCCCCCGGAAGAAATCCTGCACCACACCTATGAGTACACGGTTCGTGAGGACATTGTGATGGCGATGGAGGAACTGGAGCTGACTGATGCCCAGGCTCAGGCACTTTTGGAATCTCCCTCTCCGCTGGCGGATGTGTACCGCTATTTTGAAAAGTTGGAGACCGGTTATATGGATGTGATCCGGGACAGCATTGAGAACCGTGCCGATGATGTGTGCAGAGCCAAAGAGGAACTGCGAACAACACCGGTCTATCCCCATTCTGCCGCCTATGCGAGAGAACATGGGGAGTTGGAGCAGTACCGGGCTTCCAACAATGCAAATCTCCAATGCAAGGAGTCCATTGAAGCGGCGGTGCGGGAACACTTCGACGGAATGCATCTCAGTCACGATGCGGCAAAGGGTGTGATCGAGATCTATGGCATGGAGCGTGTGGCTATGGTTCTGGCTAACACCGTCCAGCTTCAGGACTGGGATGGGCGCTACTCCCGACGCAACAAAGAATGGGCTAAGACCATTCCCAACGATAATCCCGAAACTGTCCGTTGTGGTTATGCCTTAAACAGCCACCCTGCTGTGCTGGATGGCTTTATTGATCTGGTGCGTGTAGAACAGCAGCGCAGCCGTACTCAGGGAGAAAAACTGCAACCGTCCCGCCCCTCAGTACGGGATAAGCTCAAACAGGAGCTGCCTGCCCATAAGCCTGCCGCCCCGAAGAAACAGGGACCGGAGAGATAACCATGGCAAAGCGTAAGCGGGATATGCAATTAAACTTTAGAGTTTCAGCGGAGGAGCTTGCTGTGATTGAGCAAAAAATGTCTCAGTTTGGAACCTCCAACCGTGAAGCCTATCTAAGAAAAATGGCGCTGGATGGGTATGTAGTCAAGCTGGAGCTGCCGGAGCTGAAGGAGCTTGTTTCCCTGATGCGCCGAAACAGCAACAACTTAAACCAGCTGACCCGTAAAGTGCATGAGACTGGGCGGGTTTATGATGCTGACTTGGAGGATATATCCCAGCGGCAGGAACAGTTATGGAAGGGCGTAGAGGAAATCCTTACCCAGCTTTCCGAACTTTTATAACAGGGATAGATACTCCATTTGCGGAGGGAGGAACGGCATTACTTCGCTGCTCCTCTCTCCGCTTTTTCTTTTTATCGGTATCCTTGTCTTTTGCCTGCCCATGCCGGATAATATGATTAGAAAAGATACCAAGAACGCTGCAAGGAGGAAATGACATGAAGATTTTGAAAGGGCTTTTGATGATTATAACTGCACCGGTCATTTTGGTGCTGACGCTTTTTGTCTGGTTCTGCACGGGGCTGATCTACATATCCGGTCTGGTGCTTGGTCTGCTCAGCACTGTAATTGCTCTGCTTGGCGTGGCTGTGCTTATTACCTATTCCCCGCAAAATGGTGTGATTTTGCTGGTTATGGCATTTTTGATTAGCCCTATGGGGCTGCCGTTGGCTGCAATCTGGCTGATGGGTAAGGTGCAGAGTTTGAAATTTGCCATTCAGGATTGGGTTTATGGATAAAAAATACGCAAAGCCACAAAATGCCAAACACCGTCTGTTAAATTTGGAAAGAGAAACTATATATCCACAACTTTACTTTTGAACTAATATTGAATATAATATTAGTACGAAAGGAAGTGACATGATGGGACAATTTGAACAGCTGGATCAGATGCTAACAGCACAAGAAGGAATGCTGCGAACATCACAGGTCGTATCCTCTGGAATTTCAAAGCCGGTATTTTATGATTATGTGCGTTCACGAGATTTGGATAGAGTTGCACATGGGATTTATCTGTCCAAAGATTCCTGGGTGGATGCCATGTATCTGCTTCATTTGCGATTTGAACAAGCAGTATTTTCACATGAAACAGCTTTATTTTTTCACGATCTGACAGACCGTGAACCAATAGAATATACAGTTACGGTCAAAACTGGATGCAATCCAAGCAAAATGAAAGCAGAAGGCATTCAAGTTTTTACGATTAAAGCAGACTTACATGATGTAGGACTTACAACAGCGAAAACTCCGTTCGGGCATACTGTGCCGGTTTATGATATGGAGCGAACGATCTGTGATTTGCTCAGAAGCCGTAGCAGAATTGAAATTCAGACCTTTCAGGGAGCACTGAAAGCGTATGCCCGTAGAAAAGATAAGAACCTGCGAGCTTTAATGCAATATGCCGGGATGTTCAAGGTGGAAAAAATTTTACGACAGTATTTGGAGGTACTTTTATGATAAAAACAGCAAGGCAGCTTAAAGATTTAATACGAAACCTTTCCAGAGAAAAATCCGCAGATGCTCAGATTTTAATGAGGAACTACATGATGGAGCGTTTTTTGGAGCGTATTTCTCTTTCTGAGTATCGTGATAAGTTTATCTTAAAGGGTGGTATGTTGGTAGCGGCTATGGTTGGATTGGATGCCCGCTCTACGATGGATTTGGATGCAACCATAAAAGGAGCTAATGTTAATGTGGAGGATATTGAGAATCTAATTTCATCAATCGTAACTGTTCCGATTGATGATGGTGTTAAATTTCAGCTGAAAAGTATTTCGGAGATTATGGATGAAGCAGAGTATCCGGGGATTCGTGTCAGCATGAGTACAACATTCGATGGTGTAGTGACCCCTTTGAAAATTGATATTTCTACGGGAGATGCAATCACTCCAAGAGAGGTTCGGTATTCATTCAAACTTATGCTGGAAGATCGCTCCATTGATATTTGGGCTTATAATTTAGAAACTGTGCTGGCAGAAAAACTGGAAACCATTATTACCAGAACCACAACCAATACCCGCATGAGAGATTTCTACGATATTTACATTTTAGAACAGCTGCATGGAACCACGCTGAACCCGAAAATTTTACATGATGCGCTTCTGGCAACTGCTCATAAACGGGGATCGGAGAAGTATCTTAACCAGGCTGAAGAAGTTTTTGACGAAGTGGAAAATGATTCGGTTATGCAAAAACTTTGGGAGGCATACCGTAAAAAGTTTTCTTATGCTTCTGATTTGGAATGGGATGTGATTATGAAAGCAATTCGCAGGTTATATGTTCTTTGCGAGAAGGGCATCAGCTTATGAAAAAGCATGGACACTATTGTAAAGTTTGTGGTGAATACAAAGCCAACGAAAAATTTTCAGGCAAAGGTCATGCATCCCACATTTGTAAATCCTGTGCTTCGCTACCAGCAGAAAAGCAGGCTGAACTGATGACACTGAATCGTCTTTTGAATCTTCCATGGAGGCTATCGAAAGAGCAGTTGTCCTGGCTGAAAAATCGACTAAAGGATAGGCGGCCTGATGTCCGTGCATTGGCGCAAGAGCAATATGAAATGAGATTTCCACCAAGACACTTAGAAGATGATGAGTTCAATTTTTTCGATGAAGAAAGTTTTATAGAATAGTGAAAGCGGTCTGCTATGGCAGGCCGTTTTCTTTTCGGGAAGGAGGTCTGACCTATGGCAACCACAAGAATCATGCCGCTTCATGTCGGCAAGGGCCGCACAGAAAGTCGGGCGATCAGTGACATCATCGACTATGTGGCCAATCCCAAAAAAACAGATAGCGGCAGGCTTATTACCGGCTATGCGTGTGACAGCAGGACTGCGGATGCAGAGTTCCTTCTGGCAAAGCGGCAGTACCTTGCCACGACCGGACGAGTGCGCGGTGCGGATGATGTGATTGCCTATCATGTGCGCCAGTCCTTCCGCCCCGGAGAGATCACTTCGGAAGAAGCAAACCGGCTGGGCGTAGAATTTGCCAAGCGTTTTACCAAGGGCAATCATGCCTTTGTGGTCTGCACCCACATAGACAAGTCGCACATTCACAATCACATTATCTGGTCATCGGTCAGCTTAGAATATGACCGGAAATTCCGAAACTTTTGGGGCAGCACCAAGGCAGTCCGACAGTTAAGTGACACCATCTGCATCGAAAACGGACTGTCCATTGTGGAGAATCCGAAACCTCACGGAAAGAGCTATAACAAATGGCTGGGCGATCAGGCAAAGCCCTCTCACCGAGAGCTGCTGCGTGTAGCGATTGACAACGCATTATCACAAAGTCCTGCTAATTTTGAGGAGCTGCTGAGGCTGCTGCAAGAGTCCGGCTGTGAGGTATCAAAGCGCGGGAAATCGTATCGCCTGAAGCTCCCCGGTTGGGAGAAAGCCGCCCGAATGGACAGCCTGGGCGAAGGATATGGATTAGATGATTTGCAGGCGGTTCTCTCCGGGAAGAAAGCGCATACCCCACGAAAGAAAATAGTTACACAGGCAGAGACGCAGAAGGTCAATCTGCTGGTGGACATTCAGGCAAAATTGCAGGCAGGAAAAGGTGCTGGCTATGCGCGATGGGCTAAAGTTTTCAATCTGAAGCAAATGGCGCAGACCATGAACTACCTATCAGAGCATAACCTGCTGGAGTATGCGGTTTTGGAAGAAAAGGCTGCGGCTGCCACGGCACATCACAATGAGCTTTCGGCACAGATCAAAGCAGCTGAAAAGCGCATGGCAGAGATTGCTGTTCTGCGTACTCACATCGTAAATTATGCCAAGACCCGTGAGGTCTATGTGGACTACCGCAAGGCCGGCTACTCTAAGAAATTCCGGGAGGAACATGAGGAAGAAATTCTGCTCCACCAGGCTGCTAAGAATGCCTTTGATGAGATGGGCGTCAAGAAGCTGCCCAAGGTCAAAGAGTTGCAGACGGAGTACGCGAAATTGCTGGAAGAAAAGAAAAAGACCTATGCCGAGTACCGGCGTTCCCGTGAAGAAATGCGGGAGCTTTTAACGGCAAAGGCTAATGTAGACCGAGTGCTGAAAATGGAGGTAGAACAGGATGTTGAAAAAGAAAAAGACCACGGCCAGCGGTAAGCTGGTCCTGGTCAAAAGCGTTCGCAGAACGCGCAGCCACAGAATGAAATTCTGTGTTCAAAGGGGCTTGGGGGCGCTGCCCTCAACAAGCAGCTTGTGGCGAAATGGATAGCCACAAGCATTGCTTGCCACAATATGCTGCGCATAAAATAAAAAACTAACGACGGGACATTTACTGCCTCCTATCGTTAGTTTTCTGTGTTTAAGCGACTTATAAAACCAATCAGCATAATCAGATCGTCATCTGACATCTTTCTCATTCCGTCCAAAGCCTTCTTGATAAGCTGAGGGTTATTTTCCTGTGCATCAAAAAATTGAAGCGGCGTGATTTCAAAATACTCACAGATGTTGAGAAACTGCTTCATAGACGGCATAGAACGCCCAGAAGAAATCGCCTGAATATAGCTTCTGTTCTGCCCTAACTCCATGCTCATCTGATATTCTGAAACGCCTTTTTTCAATCGTAATTCTGTGATTCGATTGCGGATAAATTCTTCGTCCATACGCTCACCTCTCTGCTCTTTTAGCATAGCAGAAAGCAATTCTTGATACTTCGTATGTGTTGTGTTATAATTTTATAATACAACCTTTATACGCATTATTATTTGCGTTATTTTTGCTTTATATGCGTAATCACGGCGGTTATCAAGGGTGATTTATATGAATCAGTATGCCTGCGCCATTACCGGCCACAGACCAACAAGATTTTGCTTTGGATATAATGAGGAAGATCCCCTATGCCAAAAATTAAAAGAATGTCTCCTGGAGCAGTTTCGGATACTCCATGACGAGAAATTTGTCCGTACTTTTTTTGTCGGCGGTGCTCTTGGTGTGGATATGTGGGATGGAGAACAGCTGCTGACATTGAGAGCACAAACGGGATACAAGGATATTAAAATTATCGTTGTAGTTCCCTTCATCGGCTATGACTCTAAATGGCCGGATCAGAGTAAACATAGATTGAAAAAGCTGATCCAAAACGCAAACGATTCTATTGTTATTTCACATTCTGCGGATGTTTCCAGTTATAAAAAAAGAAATTATTATATGGTCGATCATGCAGAGTACCTTATCGGTGTGTTTGATAATCAGAAAAAGCTGCGTTCAGGCACAGCACAGACAGTCAACTATGCCTTGCATCAGGGAAAAGTAATCACTCTGATCCATCCAGACACTATGGAGATAACAGCCCCTGCGCCTTAACAAATTCACAAAAATTTTTCATTAGCATTTCCAACAAAATATTTTCATTGAAGGGGTGCTGTGATATAATAAGATATAAAACTACGCTCAGAATAAATGGTGCCGCTATGAACAAATATATTGGACAGCAATTTGCTGCTTTAAGATACGAAAAAAATATTTTGGTTGTTGAAGAAACTACATCTGCTGGTGGATGCGGCTCCTTCAACGCGGCTTCTTCATGTCCTGCGTCAGCCTGTCTTTATGACAGTGCGGCGTGGGGCTTTTTTATTGCCTGAAAGGAGTATGAGAACATGAGTCTGAAATATACCTGCCCCAGCTGTGGAACCCCATTGGGTTATGAGGGATTGTGTTGGAAATGTAAGTGCGAGCAAGAACGGCAAGCTGCTCTGGCCTGGATGCCGGAACAAATTGTCGAAAAACAAAGAAACTTGATACAGAACATCCAGAGGCTGGCTGATATGGAGGACCCAGAGTTCGCCGACTTTTGGCAGCTGCTTGGCTACCATGATGCCATCACCCCGGAGATTCAGCGAGTGGCACTGGCCGCAGAGGTGTTCTGGCCCTGTGAGATCTATTATCATGCTCCCGCCGATGTGCGGGATGGTCTGATCCATGCGCTGTTGTCCGCAGAATATTCCAGCGCGGCCTCCAACCTGATGAGTTGCCTTGCTATGCAAGGAGATGACAAGGCAATGGAGACTCTGCTGGAGCTGGAGCGAAATCCCCGGCCCTGGCGCAAGGGCCTCTATGTAGACCCATCCAGCTATGCGCAGATCGGAGGCTGGACCTTCGACAAGGAGGGCCAGAGAATCCGACTGGGCTTCGATACCTGCTATCCTATGGTCAAGGGAACCACTGGCGAGAAATCTCCCGTCCGCATTGGCCGGGCACGGGAGGACACATGCCCCCACTGCGGCGGGCGGATGGTGGATATTTTGGTGCTGGATGGCCGGGATGAGCGGCTCCGGTTCCTGGGGCTGGATGGTATCCTGACTGCCACCTGCTGCCCCAGCTGCGTGGGATTCCTCAAAGGCCCCGCCTTCAACCGGTTCGCTCTGGATGGCGGCGTGGAGGTCTTTCCCTCCGAACTCTTTGACGGCACGGAGAAGACGGATTGCTATGTCAGTCCCGAGGAGTACAAGGCCCTCACGGAAAATCCCTTTGTGCTGGGCGAAGCGCCCGTGCCCCTGTTTTACGGTGCGGCCTGCCAGGATGTGAACACGGTGGGTGGCTTTGCCAACTGGGTACAGGACGCGGAATATACGACCTGCCCCCACTGCGGGAAACCTATGAAATATCTGGCCCAGATTCAGTGGGATACGGTGTTTGACTGTGCGGAGGGCACGCTCTATGTGGAATTCTGCCCGGACTGCCATATCGTGTCCATGCAGCACCAGCAGACCTGAAAAAGTCGCACGGTATGAAAAGAGAAATACCAGCAGGTATTTGCGTAAGGAGGCGTCCACTATGTGCGAGCACTGCCGAAACATTCAAACATGGAGAAAATTTGACGCCCCAAAGGACTATCTGGCCTGTATTGCTTACATTCAGCAGTTGGTGTCGGAGGGGGAATTTGAACTGATGCAAGAGGAATCCACCTGCCCACTGGAGAAGGTAAAGACAGAGGATGGCTGGGCAGACGAAATTATGGCTCACATGATTAGGTGCAAGCACTGCGGCCAGATCTTCACCTGTGTGGTCAACACCTGGCGAGGCAGCGAACACTTCAGAAAAGGCAAGGGATAACACAGAAAAGGCGGTGAAATGATGAATCAGACAGAAGAAACAAAACTGCTGGAGCAGATTGAGGAGTGGAATGATGCGGACGAGTTCTCACGATGTATTGAGGCCATCGAGGCTATCCCGGAGCAGGAGCGAGATTATTTGCTAACCGTCAAGTTGAGTCGGGCTTACAGCAATCTGGCGGTCCTGGGAGATCATGGAGAGCACGGAACCGACAGTGAAGTGGACGGAAATCTCATCCAGCACGCCATCCGACTGCTGGAGTCCGTTCGCACCCAGGGAGAAAACGACCCTTACTGGAACTCCCGGATGGGCTATTCCTGCCTGATGGCATACCGTTCCGCCGCCATCGCCTATGAATACGCAAAACGCTGGCTGTCCCTGGTCCCGGATGACCCAGCCGCCCAAAAACTGGTTCGGGACTGCGAGGAATATCTGGAGGAGGAAAAAGCTCTGGAGCTGGATTTAAAAGAGCGGGAGGAAATCATCCGAAAGGAAACTCCCGATGATGTAAAAAAGGGGGGGTATCTGTAAATGAACAGCGAACAGATCACAGCATTTTTACAAGAGCATTGGTACATTGCCTCGGTGCTCATCGGGGCCGTGATTTTGTTTGGAGCGATCCGCAACTGGAACTGGCTCTGCGACCCCACTGGTACGCGGGATGCCCATCGACACAGCAGAGGATACCGGCGTGTGGTTTTCTTTCTGCTGGGTGTCCTCTTGATTGTGGTGAGTATCTGGGGATTTGTGCTGAAATTGAAATAAGAGGTATATCTATGAAACTGAATTGTAAACGCATTGATTTTACATATACACCCGGTGAGGAAATCTTCAACTTTCCCGAGGAATCGGGACTACCCTTTATCTTCGATGTAGAGGAAGAACTGACCGGCGATCCTGCTGTCATGGATGCGGTGGGAGAAATGCTGGATGAGGCGGAGAAATTGGCGGAGAAGGCCAAAGCCGCCATCAAAGCGGCGCTGGCGGACGAGGACAGCCGCTACCATAGCGTTGTGACCTTTTTCATGGAGTTCCACCGAGACGAGGTAGGCCCGGATATTGCGGCGGAACTCTTTCCGGGAACCGACCCGGCCAAACTGTCCTTTGCTGAGATGGTTGACTTTTTGAAGCTCAAGCGGTTCGGCAGTCTGGTGGATAGCGAGATGAACCAGCAAGTTTTCATTCTGGATCTGTCCTTTAACCCGGAGATTACCGACGAACTGATGGTAATCTACTTTGATTTGAACAAGGAGATTTTCTGTATCACACATGAGAGCTGAGCGTGACTGACATACACGAGGAAAGGAGCAATCCCTATGAAAGCATTTGACCCCAATTACAAGCTGCTGGACGAGATGTATCAGGACAATTACTATCCCACTTTTCTGGTGGACAAGGTAAAAGACGAGCTTCAGAAGGTCATCGCCCTGCTGGAGAGTGGCGAAACCGACACCGAAGTGGTGCAGGAAACGCTGGACGAGGCGGTCTGCGGCATCAATGATCTCCAGGAGGAGTTTGACGAGCACGACAGCGAGATCGAAACGGTGGCACGGGAATGTATCGCGGCAACCGTGGCCTACATTCTGGAGTGGTTTGGCATTCCTATTGACACCGAGGAGGCCATCCGGGAACGGGACTGGTGAACCCTATGGCAGAAAAAGAACTGGCCCTTTGTGATGAGTGCGGAAGCCTGTTTTTCAAAGGCTCCTCACAGATGATGGGGCTGTGCCAGAATGTGCCCATGTTCTCTATGGCTACCCGAATTGTGACCATCATTTTCAGGATGGCCGGTGTGTGAACTGCTATTGGGACGGCTCAAAGAGTGTGTACATCAAGAAACAGAATCAACAGGAGGAAACTGATATGCCTACAACTGAATGGCTGAACAAATACGAAGCAATCAAGGATAAATTGACCTGTAAAGATGACTTGGAGGCCCATTTCACAGAGAAAGTGATTGGGAACATGGCGGTGGATGTGCTGGACATCGGCACCGTCCATTTCCCCACCGGGCAGATTTTCGCCTGTGATCCGCTGGTGGAACTGGAGGACACTCTGCCGTTCCTTCAAACGATCCCCGCCGGAACTTATCCCGTAAAAATCTGCGTGGTGCCCAGCGAACAATACGGCGACCGCTATGCCTGCGTCAAGGTGGAGGTTTCTCAGGAAAAGCCTGTCCGCTATGAGCTGGGCATGGTGGGCAACGAGGATCTGGACGAGGAACTGGGAGAGGACGAGTATTTTGGCTTTGGCGTAGACGCCGGGATGGGCTGTGTCGCGGACATCCAGACCCAGGCGGCCTTCAAGGCATACTGGGCCAAGCGTTTAGAAGAAGACCCGGACATCGACCCCTACAACGACCTGTTCTGCGATCTTCTGGAAGAAAACGCCAAAGCCTACCCCAAATATCAGGGGGACTGCGGCGACTGGCTCAACTGGACAGTGCCGGGCACGGACTGCAACCTGCCCATCTTTGCCTCCGGCTGGGGGGATGGTTACTATCCTGTCTACTTCGGGTATGACGCCAAGGGCAAAATCTGCGCCGTGTATGTGCGGTTCATTGACATTGAAGCCAGTTATCGAGAGCAGGATTAAAAATGTGACAGAACAAAGGAGAACACTATGAAAGACCTTTGCCAATACGGAAACCGGCCGGAGGACGAATGGGAAATCTTGCCCTGGATACCTGACCCGCGTCCGCCCTTCAAAATCTGGGTGAAGCCGGAGCAGATCGCGCCATTCTTTCTCATTCCCCACCACCCCTATGCGCTCTCCCTTCTGCTGAAAATCAACAATGGATTCCGGACGGAAGTATTCCGTCGGCTGGGACTGACTGGAAGCAGCGGAGACTGGGAGCGGCTGGTCCGGGGCGTGATCCAGGAGTTCGAGGAAAATAACAGCGGCGTGGATCTGTTTCACTTCGACTCTGACGAGGATGTGTTCTGCGTGTACTCCCAATACATCGACGATTTGATGCTACTGTCCAAAATGATCTGGGCGGCCTGTGACAATGAAAAAATGATGGGGATGTATCTGAACATGAGCGAGGTTGCGAAAGCATGAAAGATTTGACCACTCAAACAGGGATTATAGTAAAATGCAGTAAAACGGCCATTGAATTTTTCCAAAATGCTCAATCAGTGGATTTCTTCTCTGCACTGGAAATTCCGAAGGAATTCCAAGACATAGCGGTTGAGTTTTATGATTTGATTATGGAAAACGATCATCTCGCGGCCTTGCTGGGCTGTCGCGGCAATTATGATATTGCAATACAGATAGATGAGGTAACCGGCACCATGACGGGGTGGCATTGGTTCAAATGAGGGAAATGGAATGATGGAGTACATCAAGCTTTTTGGGGAGGACGCACCGGAGGGAGAACCGTCGGTGATCCTCTATGAAGTGGATACAGAAAATGAGCGGCTGGCCCTCCGCTCCATTGACATCTTTGCAGATGGCCGCACCCGCAATATCCCTGACCTTTACGACGGCGCCATCGAGATCACGCCGATCCCCACCGTGGAGGAATTGAACGCCCATGTCTGGGGTGAGGAGTTCCACGCCTGCGTCATAGAGCAGGCGGAATTTGAGGCCGCCTGGGAAAGCCACACCTATGATGGAGCGTTAAAGTAGCCAGGAGGAGACACTATGAACAAACCTATAAAAGCCAAAAATCTGCCGTTGTTCTCCATCATTGACCTGGACCAGCTGCGCCGGGAAAAACATCTGGAGGGCACAGAAGTGACAGACTTTTTCACGGCAAGGGATGGAAAAGTCTATCTTCTCATGGAACAGCCGTCCGAAACACAGGGTAAGGACTGGCTCAGCACTCCTTCCACCTATACCGCAGTGGAAATCCAGCTGGATTGGGCGGAACAGCGGGTGCTGGAAACGACGCTGTTTCCTCTTGGCCTCTTGAAGTTCCAGTTTCATTATTTGCGGCCCGCAGGTGATCACTTCCTCCTGCTGGGGGCAAGATGCGCCTATCGGGAAAACGGCCCCGACCAGAACGCCTGGATCGTCAGCCGGGACGGAGCTGTGCTGTCCCGTTTCTGCCTGGGGGATGGCATTCAAGACTGTGTGGTAAAAAAAGATGGCACCATCATTACCAGCTACTTTGACGAAGGTGTATTTGGTAATTACGGTTGGGATGAACCTCTGGGTGCTTGCGGCCTGATTGCATGGACATCGGAGGGAACTCCTCTCTGGAAGAATGAGAACTATTCCATCTATGACTGCTACGCCATCAGCCTGGACGAAGAAGAAAACCTGTGGTTTTATTATTACGATGAATTCCGGCTGGTGCGGACGAACTTCAAAGAGGACTTTGTATTTGAACTGCCAATCGAAGGAAGCGGAGCTTTTTCTGTTGCCCCGTCCGGCAATACCTTCCTGTTTCAAGGCGGATACCAGCAACGGGATAAATTCTACTTCCTTACCGCTCATGGTGATCACCTTGGGAAAAAACAGGAGGCTATTCCCACCTGTGACGGAAACAAGGTCGCTGTGGAGCAGTGCAGCCTGCTTCGCAGCCGGATGTTGTTCCTTGGAAAAGATGGTGTGCTCTATGGAGGTATTTGGGGGAGCGATGGCCAATGAAACAGTCTGATATTTATACCGAGGCTCTGACCTGTCTGCGCTCCATCCTTCTGGCAGACCATCCAGAGTTCCAAAACTGGATCGACTGGTTGGAGCGGGACATTCAGGACTGGAACCAGCGGCGGGAGGTTACCCATCATCTTCGGGCATACGGTGGTATGGGCTCATTCAATGATCTGCCCAGTATGCGCGGAAATCACGACTACATTTTTGACTTTCTAAAGTCTGTGTGCTATGCCTTCGGCCATCTTTATGGCAAACGGGAAGGCATTTCTCCGGAGGTATTGATGGCGGAGTGCCTCCACGATGTAGAGCAGGCAGCCTATCACCCCCATAAGGCACTGAACCAAGCCATTGCCCAGCACTTGATGCAGGGCGATTTACAGGAAAACCTGGATAGGCTGTAGGAGGACTTGTTATGAACAAAAGACTATTCCGCACCCAATTCAATCAAATGGAAAACATCGAGAAGCAGGTGCTGATGGAGAGCCTGGCTGCCCGTTATGATATGACCTTTCTCGGTCTACATACTTTTGACCGCTGGGGCCAGAGCTGCACCACCGGCATATTCGAAAAAGATGGCCGGAAGTTTGTCTTTGTTCCCGGCGATACCGTCACCCTGGGCTGGGAGCAGTTTGCCGTGGGACTGAATCAGGAGAGCCGGGAGGAATTGGAGTATCTGTTCCGGGAATGGGAAATGGAACCGCAGAACCCGGAGGAGATGATCCGGGAAAGCATGGCTCCCGTCCGGCAAGCGGCCATTGGCCCCATGCTGGTGGGCCGGGAGCTGGAGGAACTCTGCTGGGAGTCAGTCAAGATGGACGATCCCAGGCTGACCGCCCACCCTGACTGGCTGAAGGAGTTCCGTGACTTTGCCTGGAGTGACAGCAGCAGTCTTACCTTGCACCAGTCGGCCCGCATAGAACGGACGGAAGATGGATTTCAGACCTGGATCTATAACCGCACAGACTACGATGAACTTCTTACCGGGCTGGAAAAGCAGGGGCTTTCGCTGCCCACAGCAGATGAGTGGGCCTACCTGTGCGGCGGTGGTTGCCAAACCTTGTTCCCCTGGGGAGATGGGCTGGACTACTCCATGCGCCTGCGCTGGTTTGAGGACATGGATGAGGACGAGAACAGGTCCTACGACATGGAGGAGCCCAATTTCTTCGGCCTGTCCATCGCCTACGATCCCTATATGCGGGAAGTGGTGCAGGCTGATAGGCTTACCACCTGCGGTGGTGACGGCGGGTGCAATATCTGCGGCGGGCTGGGTCCATTTCTCGGTTTCCTACCCTGTTCGCCCCACTGTAAGCCGGAAGTGCAGGAGGACAATGAACTAAACGGAGATTATGACTTTTATCGGCCTATCATTCGGCTGGAGAACTATGATTGACAATAGAAGCTTGATACAAAATAAAGAAAGAGAGGTGCCGACATGGGAGCATGGGGCATAAAAGCATTAGAGCGTGACGAAGGACTGGATGTACTGGACATCCTCAAAAATGAATATGTACCGGAGCATCCGGTAATGGATCTGGGCGAGATGATCGAACTGATGAAAGAGGAAGTCATGCTGGGAGCTGACTTCTCACAAATCGACTTCCTCTTTGACAATACTGCGATGGCTCTGGCGGAGCTGTATTTCCAATGGAAGGATAATGGCAAGCTGGACTACGATCATGAAGAAGCTATATGGGATAAAGTCACCGGTTTCACAGCATCCAAAGAAGCCCTTGCTTTCCTGCTGCGGCAGCTCACCGACATCAAAAACGAGGTGCCGGACGAGGACGGCATCCGTGAGATTGTGGATCTTTGGAAGAACGAGGACAGCGGTGAGATCGCTCCTGCGTGGTCAGAGCATTTGGACTGGCTCATCAAGCGACTAATCTCGGAACAGGAGGCGTAACAAATGTATATCAAAAAATACTGGGGCAACTTTATCGGAGGCTCGGATGACAGCCTGAACCTTGTGGCCTTTTTAGTAGATCAGAAGAAGGAGGAGATCCCCCTCAGCGAGATCTTCACCAAGATCGGGCTGGACAAGCAGAACTGGAACTTCCACCAGACCGTGGAGTATCTGGAGTTTACACACTCCGATGGCGTGGAGATGGACTTCCACTTCGCCATTGATGTGGTCACCGATCTGGCCGCCATCCTGCTGGAGTGCAGCGTCAGCGGCAGTGTAAACCTTCAGGATCTGGATGAGTACAACACCTCCTCCCGCCGCATCCGCATCACCGCCACGCCAGAGGAGCACGACGCCATGAACAAGGCCCTCGCGGATTTTGCCCAGAACCCGATGGAATATGACCTCAGTGAGATGATGGACGACGAGGAGATCCACGAAATGGCTCGGGATGTGGAGGCGCTGCGGAAGGAACTGTACGAGGCCGCTGGCCGCAACCAGGACTACCATGTGAAAGCGGCGGATGTGAAACCTCTACTCTCTGACTGGAAGGGTGCCGATGGCTGCATCGCCACCAACCGCATCACAGTAGAGGGCCGCAAGGTGGGCTACTGCTACAGGGAGGAGCCGGACGGCGGCTGGGACAGCGGCTGGCGCTTTACCGCCGGTGATGAGAGCGACGAGTACATGGACGACCCTAACAACGCCGGGATCTACAAGCTGAATACGATCTGCAACGACGATCCCTACATCATTCCTCTGCTGAACACCCCCGCTCCCTGCGCCTTTGAGCGGGATGAAAATGGCGTGTTCCAGCAGATCAAAGACTGGAAACCAGATGAGGACGAGGAGGACCCTGATATGGATATTTTGAAGCAGTGCCAGAAGTGGCATGAGGAGGACAAACACCAGAAAATCGTTGACGCACTGGAGGCAATCTCTGCCGAGGAGCGTACCCCGGAAATGGATATGGAGCTGGCCCGCGCCTACAACAATCTGGCGGACTCCAGCGAGCCGGAGGGAAGGAAGCTGCTTCACCAGGCACTGGAACTGATGCAGTCCCATGAGGAGGAACTGGGAGATACTTATTCCTGGAATTTCCGTATGGGGTATGCCTATTATTATCTGGATCAGGAGGGCCGCGCTCTGCGGCATTTTGAAAAAGCTCTGGAACTGCATCCCGGTGATGATCCTAAGCTCAACACCCGACAGGACATGGAGGTACTAATTGACTCGTGCAAAAAGGGTATTTCTCTGCCGCAGTTCTGGGAGTGCTTCCGGGAACGGACAGAGAACTGGTGGGAAACCTTTGCCGAGATGGAAGCAGATCTGCGCCAGATGATGGACGAGGACAAAGATCACACCCGCGGTGCCGAACTCGTGGCCCAAATGGAGGAAACCCTGAATCTGGTCTTTGATGAAATCTCCTTTGAAATGGGCTTCAACGGCGAGAAGTACGAGCTGATCCTCACTCCGGAGGGTGACAAGGTCAAGCTGTTTGAGCTGGTCTACTTCCAGAAGCACGCTCCGAAAGAGATGCTGAAGCACTGGAACATCCTGGTGGGCCGTCAGCCCCTCCAGAACATCGGCCTGCGTACTGAGGATGGCTGGGACATCTCCGGGGAGGATGTGCAGATCTGGCTGGAGGAGCAGGGTGAAAACAGCTTCGCCATCTCCGCCTACTGTGAAAAGCTGCTGCCTATGCTCCGGGATGAGGAAGGCCGGGCCTGGTGGATGCTCACCACCCTCACCGACCAAGTGCTGGGCGAGATCCCCCACATGAGATACATAGACAGCTTTGATGTGCTGGAGGAACCCAAGGCGGAGCCGTCCTTCCTCCTGTCCCAGCTGCCCGACAAACTGCGGGAGCAGGGCCTGGAGCTCTCCACTGATCCAAATGCCTATCTGGAGAGCTATCTTGGCTACAAAATGGAACCCAATGAAGATCCCGACGCCGATTGGCGGTTGGATACCATGGTGGGTTCCACCTGCTGTGTGCCGCTCATCAACGGCTATCTGAATGCCGACAATGATTTTATGGACGATCTCCATGCCGACGGCGCGGTAGCGGGCTTCTTCTGCTATCCCCTGGATACCCTGCGGGAGGAGGAAGGCAGTCAGAAGATCTTCGACTTCCGGGACAAGCTGGAAGAATTATTCACCATCGGGGACGGTTCGGAAGTGCTCACTCTCACCGGCGGGGCCACCGGCCTCTACTGCGGCTATGTGGACTTCATCGCCTGGGACATCCGAGAGGCACTGAACATGGCGAAAGAGTTCTTTGAAGGCACGGACATCCCATGGGCCATCTTCCACACCTTCCGCCGTGAAGCAGGTTCTGTGCCCCTAAAGCAACAAGATGCTGGGTCAGAAACTGAGAATCAGGATGACGAGTTGGACGAGGCGCTGACGGGCATGGACTATATTCCTTATACCCAACAGAACGCCGAAGCATTCTTCGCTCAGTTGGAGCAGTGGAACGACGAGGATGAGTACACCCGCTGTATCCAGGCACTGAATGCCATCCCAGAGGACTGGAGGAACTATCGCACCGCCTACGCCTTGGCACGGGCGCTGGAAAACTACGCCATTATCGGGGACCATGACGAGGGCACCCCTCGCTATAAGGGAGACAAGGCCCTGTGCCGCGCCATCGAGGTGCTGGAGTCCGTCCGGGAGGAAGGCCAGGACAAGGCGGAGTGGAATATGCGGATGGCCTACGGCTATCAGTATCTCTATGGTCAGGAGGAAAAGGCCATTCCCTACGCCCAGCGGTGGGCAGAACTGGACCCAGAGGACGAAAATGCCTCGGCGGTGATTCAGGAGTGTAAGGCGGAGATCCGGAAACGCCAGCGCAGCCGGAAGAAGGCCAAATTCGTGCCCGGTGATACCCCCTTCGAGGGCTTCGACCTCACCAACTTCTGGGACGACAGTATGTATGCGCTGAAAGAGTATGTCAGCGATCCGCCTTCCGATGAGCTGATCGCCAGCGTGGAGGAGGAACTGGGCTATAAGCTGCCCGCTGCCTACATCTGGCTGATGAAGCAGCACAACGGCGGCATTCCGGTGAACACCTGCTATCCCTGCGATGAGCCTACCTGTTGGTCAGATGATCATGTGGCCATCACCGGCATTTTCGGCATCGGACGAGAAAAGAGCTGCTCCCTCTGTGGAGAGCTGGGCAGCCAGTTTATGATCGATGAGTGGGAGTATCCTGCCATCGGAGTGGCCATCTGCGACTGTCCCAGCGCCGGACACGATATGATCTTCCTGGACTACCGTGCTTGCGGTCCCCAGGGAGAGCCTGCGGTAGTCCATGTGGATCAGGAAAACGACTACAAGATTACCCATCTGGCAGACAGCTTTGAGGAATTTGTCCGCGGACTGGAGCATGAATCCCTCTATGATCCGGATGAAGATGTAGAGGATCTTGAGGATGACGCCGACGAGGAGAAAACTGACCGTAAGGGCTCCTTTGCCGGGTCTGTGCTCCTCTCCAAAGCGGAATGGGACAAGGAGCAGTTGATCCGGAATCTACGGGAAGAATGGGGCATCGTAGATGAGGAGCCGGATGAGGGCGACGAAGATGATGAGAACAGCGATGACGCTGTGGTAATGCGGGTCGGCGGCATGATGCTGATCGTGACACTCTTCCACGGTCACATCCCGGACAATGAAGCGGAGATCAACGCCGAAAACAACTATATGTGGCCAGAGGCCGTAGAGGTGGCCAAAGCGCACAAGGCCCATATCATGGTGGCTGTGTTGGGCGAGGAGGAAAAACTGCTGGAACGAGGTAAGCTGTTCACCAAGGCGATGGCAGTGTGCTGCAAGCAGAAATACGCCACCGGTGTCTACACCAGCGGCGTGGTATTTGAGCCTCGTTTCTATGAGGGCCTTACCGATATGCTCAAAAAGGACGAACTGCCCATCTTCAACTGGGTTTGGTTCGGCCTGTACCGGAGCGAGGGGGGCCTAAACGGCTACACCTACGGCATGGATGTGTTTGGCAAGGAGGAAATGGAGGTGTTGAACACCGACGCTGAGCCGGAGGAACTACGGGACTTTTTGGCAAGCCTTGCCTCCTATGTGCTGGCGTGTGATGTGACGCTGCAAGACGGCGAGACCATCGGTTTTTCTGCGGACGATAAGCACACCATCACCCGCAGCCCCGGTGTCTCTCTGCCAGAGGAACAGATGACCCTGAAGATCGGTTACGAGCCTATAAAGGGAGATCCAGAGGATGACAGCTGCGACCACTCAGACAATGATGACACACAGGATGAGGAAGAATTCAGTAATCCCGAAGTCTACACAGAGGAGGAGATGGAGGCCGTCGAGGGTCACATTGAGCAGTATTTCGGTAAGGTCGAGAATGTGTTCCACGAGTTGGTCTCCCCGGACATCCATGTGGACATCTGCATCGTGCCGCCCACTGAGGAGCGGGACTATTATACCCTGGTCACCATGGGTATGGGTGCTCACCGGATGAATGTGCCGGAAGAACTGGCGGAATACAAGCTGGAGCGGGCGGAGCTGGCTATCGCGCTGCCTGCGGACTGGAAGTTGGTTCAGGAATCTATGCAGGATGAGCGGTGGTACTGGCCTATCCGTCTGCTGAAAGTTTTAGCTCGTCTGCCCATTGCCAGCGACACTTGGCTGGGCTTTGGACATACCATGGATAACAAGGAGAACTTTGCGGAAAATACGAAGCTGTGTGCCGCCATTCTCACCGGCCCCCAAAGTACAGAGGAGGGCGGCGAGGTCTGCACTCTGCCGGGCGGCGAGGAGGTCAACTTCTATCAGGTCATTCCGCTTTATGAGGACGAGTTGGACTATAAACTGGAACATGATGCAGACGCTCTGCTGGACAAGATGGCGGGGATCAGCTTTGTGGTGAACCCCACCCGCCAGGATGCAATCACCCGTGGCACCCTTTCCAATGATGATTTTGACGGTGAGATGGACGATGCTTCCTATCATATCGAGAGCATTGAGGAGAAGGAACTGCCTATTGACCCCATCAATGCTTATAACCACATGGCCATCTACCTGCGCTGGTGTATGGAGCACGACCTGATGGGCGAGGACTTCTTGAAAGAATACAGCGAAGTGACCAAACAGGTCAAAGCTGATCCTGCCAATGTGGATCTGAGGGAGTTTATCCGGGATGAGCTGGACGGCTGTCTGTTCTCTGTGCTGTTCAATCAGCAAGGCCGTGCCTTTGCAGGCTATTACTACGGAGAGGGCGACAGCCCCTACTATCCTGCCGACATTGATGACTATGCCCTGAAATATTTTGGTCCGTCCCGATACCACTCCAATGAATTTCAACAGGAGGCATACTTATTCATCCCATTTGATGAGAAATACTATCAGACCATGGCTCAAGTGATTGAGGAACGCTTTGAAAACTGGCAGGGACAGGACTTCGACGAGGACACGCTGGAGCCTTCCGAGGTTGCTCAGGCCATCATGGAGTATCTGGACTGCGAGTGTACCTATTTCCCATCCATGGCAGATGATGACCCCATCATGTCGGCATACAGCTACGCCCAGCGGCTGGGGGTACGGGAGGGCTTTGTTCCCGTACTTATCCAGGCGGATGATGAAACGCTGTTGGAATGTCTGGTAATGAACGCCGACCCGGAGCACAATGCGGACTTCTACGAATTTGACCTCAAAACAGTAGAGGAGTATCGAAAGAAGATGCTCTCCGCTCCCATCAAGGACGGAAAGGCGGTTCTGGAGGAATTGACCGGCCAGCGCAAGGAAGAAGCCGAGGACGATGACATGGACTGGGAGGAGGAAGTCCTGGGCGAGATGGAGGGCGGAGAACCCAACGACCGCTTCGCAAACTATTGGAACGATGATACCGGAATGACATATCCGCTCATTCTGGCTAAAATTCCGGTAAAGAACCCCTGGGAGATCTTCGCCTACCTGCCCTTTGGAAATTGGAATGAGTGTCCCGACACACCGGACCTGATGGCAGTGGCGAAATACTGGTTCGAGCAACATGGTGCCATCCCTGCCGCCATGAGCCACGATGAATTGGAGTTTGAACTTCCAACTCCGATCTCCAAGGAAAGAGCTATGGAGGTGGCTGTGGAGCAATATGGTTTCTGCCCAGATCTGGATCAGAATGAGGATGGAAGCATTGGCTCCTTGGCAGATGTCCTGTGGCAGTCCACCGTCTGGTATTTCTGGTGGGATTGATGGGAGATTGTGACCATGAACGAATACCTGAAGCAATATATTGAACTCCAAAAGCAGTTTCGGGAGACAGAAGGAGATCCGGACAGTGTCCGTGCTCTCTATACCTTCAAGGAGAAACTGGAGCTGTCGGAAGACAAGCAGGCCAAGGAAGTGCTGGTGGATGTGTATGATCTGCTGGACTTCAAGAAGGATGCCTACGAACTGCTCTGCCAAATCGGAGATCGCTCCAATAAAAAGACTCTCAAGCGGCTGGGCACATTGAAGGACTACGCGGAGAACTGGGGCAATCATTACGCCATCCCCAAGCCCAAAACACCAGATGAAAAGCAGAAAGAGAGGGAGCGGCAGGCCCAGCTGGGCCTGCCCACCTTCCGGTATCACCCGGACCCTATGGATACCGGGGCTTTTGAGGAGTCTGAGGAGGGCGTTGTCTGCGACTGCTGTGGCAAGACGACCCATATTTTCTATACAGCCCCCTTTTACGCCGTGGAGGATATTGCATATCTGTGCCCAGAGTGCATCGCCAACGGCGAAGCAGCCCGGAAATATGACGGTAGTTTTCAAGATGATTTCTCTGTGGATGATGGTGTAGACGATCCGGAGAAGCTGGACGAGCTGATCCACCGCACCCCCGGCTACTCCGGCTGGCAGCAGGAATACTGGCGCGCCCACTGCGGCGACTACTGCGCCTACCTGGGCCATGTGGGTGCCAGAGAACTGCGGGCCCTGGGTGTGCTGGAGGAGGTACTGGACGATCCGATGTGGGACGATGAGCAAAAAGAAATGATCCGGGAATCTGTCAATGGCGGGCATCTGCAATGCTATCTGTTCCAGTGCCTCCACTGCGGAAAACACCTGGTCTGGATGGATTTTGATTGAGGTGGCAACATGGAGAAGAAGGATTTTCCCAAGGGAACCAAGCCCCGTGAGATCTTCGTCTATACCTGTGAGCGGATCGCGGAGCCTTTGAACCCGCTGGGCTACAAATACCGCAAGAGCAAAAATGACATCTACAAAAAAGACGGCATCTTTGTGTTCTCCTTTTACTTTTCCCCCTCCATCCGCTTTGGCTCCACCACTTTTACTGCCTTCTTCGATGTGAGTTCCCCGGTGATTGCCCAGTGGCGCAGTGAGCAGGAAGGGACGGAGGAAACCTATGATGGTATCGTGGGTACCTCCATCGCCCGGCTGACCCACCGGTATGATGACTTCCCCCGCTATGAGGTATCTACTCTGCTGGAGCGGGAACGCTCTATCCAGGAAATTTCCGGGCAGATCCAGGACTATGCACTACCATTCTTTGCCCGGTTTTCCAATCTGCCCAAGCTGCTGGACGATGTGGAACAGGAGGGGTTCTTCCCCCATCGGAAGGGGTTCGATGTCCCTAAGCGGAATCGGGAGTTCATCGAATGCTTCCGGGAGTATCTCCAAAAGCAGTAGGAATCAGCAGAAAGGAAACAACACCTATGTCAAACAGTAGAGTATCCACTTGGAGTGGAATCCGGAACAAATTGGAGAATGACTACCTGTGCCCGGCACTCCGGGGCCACATCCAGTATTTTGCCACCAGTTACAGCAAAAGCGCCGACCATGAGGGCCGGGCCGCCATTCGTGTGGACGGCGTGGAAGTGCTGCGGAGCAACTACTACACCTATTTTGAAAATGTGTGGACGAAATTTCATCACTTGCGCTCCGCCACGCTGAAAGATCACGACTCCGCAAAAGAGGCCATCAATCAGGCTCATGCCTATGCGCTGGAGCAGGGCACCTTTGACCAAAAGGTGTTCTATGAGGCGTTTGGGATCTTTGACAACCAGAGCATCGAGAAAAGCCTTGTCAGCGAGAATCCCCTTGTCCGTATCTTTGCCCTTCTGGATCGCAGGCTTGGCAAGCGCCGCCTGCTGGCTTTGGAGGACTCCATGGAGCAGGAACTGGACTGGGTGCGGGCTTTCTATGTGATCCGGTTGCAGGCCGAAGGGCTGATGGAAGCGAATAACATTTAGGAGGAACCACCATGTCACAGATCGCGTCCTTTTATCTGATAAAAAATAACCAGCGGCAGGAGTTGTCCGACGGTGACTGCTCCGGCGCGGTCTATATGGCCATCTGGGACTGGTGTGAGAGCGAACTGGATCTGGATGTCCGTTTTCCTGCTCCCCAGACGGAAGACACCCTGGACTGCGCTCTGCTGGAGGGAGAGCTGGCGTCTCAACTGCTGGCAGCTCTGCGGGAGCAGGATCTCCCGGAGCTGGCCGCTGAAATTGCCCCGGACTGGGATCTGCCCACCGAGGCGGTGCAAAGCGGGCTTAATACGCTGCGCTCCCATCTGGAACTGGTGCAGGGCGATGCTGCTCTGCTGTATGAAATGACATGAGAACGGAGGGATACCATGCTGGCAAAGCGGTTTGAACACATTTTACATGATCTGGGCATGGCTGGGCTGGAACACCCTCTGTTCTACCATGCACCGGTGGGCATTCGTTTTAAGATCGGCGGGGAGGAACCAATCTATCTGGATAGGCGTGCGGCGAAGCTGAAAACCAACCCCGCTTATGTTCAGGGGGCGCTGGACCGAGCCGCCGCGATCTATCGGGCACTTCCGGCGGTGCCGGACCTTCTGCGGATCGACGGGTATCCCGATGAAGAACCCGCCGAGTCCCTGCTGACCGTTATCCGGCAGCGAGTGGGCCTCCCAGTTCCCGATGAACAACTTTCGGCCACAGAGCAGGATGAAGATGGGGATACCCATGCACAAGTGCAGTTTTACTGGGATCTCAGCAAGATCAGCTTTCAACCAGAGCTGCTTCTTCGGGAAATCATTCTGGGGGACATCGGCGGCTGGAACGGCTTTGTGTCCAGCGTCTATCTGGCTGGGCCGGGGCCGTTCCTCTACCATTTGTACGATGACCGTGGGCTGGATGTGCTGGGCGGCTCACAGAAGCTGCTATTGCCTCTCTATCATCAATTTCATGACTGGATTTTGGAATACGATCTGGAGAAGATTGACCAGATGTTCGCTCCAGCAAAAGAATGACTGCATAACAGAAAAGGAGACATTGCTATGGGACTTGATATTTATGCCGGGCCGCTGACCCGGTACTATTCTCACAACTGGAAAACTGTTGTTCAGCAGTGGGCGGAGGAAAACGGATACACCTTTAACCGGATCACCCCGGATGGAGAACCCGCCGACAACGAGGAGGAGCTGTCCCCGGCTGAGATCCAGGCGGCAGTGGAGGACTGGCGGGATCAGATCTTAGCCGCCATTTCCCAGCCGAACCAGCCGCACTACACTCCATGGCCGGAGGACAACGAGCGGCCCTATTACACCGATAAGCCGGATTGGGATGCCTTTGGCGCTATGCTGCTGGTGGCTGCCTGTCATACATACGAGGAACCGGTGCCTCTCACCGTGGAGAAGGACTGGGACTTCGGGGAGCATCCCCTGATTGCCCGCCTTGCATCGGACGAGGAGCGGGTGTGGTCCCTGCTTCGGGGCGCGACTTGGTGGCTTCCCCTCACCGACAGCTTTCTATTCCAAGGCCCTCTGCCCACCGATGATCAGACGATGATCGCCACCTTGGGCGGACTGCGGAAGGAGCTGGAAAAGCTGAACCAGCTGGCATGGCAGGCCGATGAGGACACTATCCTTGGTTGGGCAGACACGGAGGGATACCCGGTAGACGGAACCGTAGACTCAGATGGACAGTACAGCAAGGCAGACATCCCGGAACACACCCAGTATGACACCCAATCCTTGGCCAAGTTTGCCTTCTCCGTGTTCTGGCGGGCCATGCGGTTTGCCGAGGAGCAGCAGGTGCCTATCCTGCTTGACTATTAAAGAGAATTCGTCAGGGGGTGGAGACCGTGGAACAAAAACGGCCGGCAGATATATTTCAGGAGCTTCTGGACTACCTATGGAACGGCCTGGGCCTGGAGGAAAAGGGCTGGAAGCGGCTGAAAAAGGGCGACTTCAAAAAGAGAACAAAAAACGGCCTGACCTACCTGATCTGGTTTGATCGGAGGCGCTACAACTACATAGACTACGAAATCGGCCATGGAAATGTTGAGGTGGGCTTCACCTGTATCATAAAGCAGGGAGATGATTGTCTCTACTCTTTCAAAATAGAACCGACAACAGGCGGTTCGTTCTTTCGGATGCTGACAGAGGACCTGCGGCTGAACACCGGGCTGCTGGACACCTTTCTGCCCCTGGTCAAAGCCAACTACCTCGACTTCATCGACCGCTTCGAGGCAGACCCCGTGGAGGCATTACAGCCGGTCTGCGCCCCCTTCACCGAGGCGGAGGACTACAGCTGGTTCATCTATGTGCGGGAGCAGATGGTGGAACGGTACGGAACGGCGGAGTAGATGGAGGAGTACCGCCGTCAGGCGGAATTGCGCGGAACGCCTGGACACAAGGCAAAGAACTGGATGGGTTCGATGTTGTTCCACCTCTCCCACGCCAATGATGTGGATCAAGCCTGGGCCTCAAGCCGCACCAGAGAGGAACTGGACCAGGTGGTGGAACCCTTTGTGCAGGCCAAGCGGCAGACAGGACAGTGGACACAGGAGGATGAGGCGGGCTATCAGCTCTACCGGCAGGAAACAGATCCGAAGAAGCGCACCTTTCGGGTATGGTATCTCATCGCCAACCCCCGCGGCCTGCCGAAAGAGTTTGTCCAGAAAGAGCTGGAGTTTCGGTGGAAGCTGTTCCCAGAAAAGAAGGAGGAAACCAAATGAGCAATAAAGCTTTCCAGCAAAATCTGGACGACAAAAAAGGCCCCCAGCCCGGAGGTCCCTATCTCATTCAGATGCTGTTCAAAGAGCCGGTAGAAATGCCGGATAAAGAAAAAATGACTGCCATAATGGAGAAGCACATCGGATCAACAGAGTGCTTCTGTTATGATAAGAAAATGGCCGGCTTTGCCGCCCTGGATCATGTCGCGGAATTTCAGGACGGCAAGTGCCCGGTACAGCTGATGGTGATGAAATGCGACAAGTTCAAGGGCAAAGGCTTTGATGCCTTTCTGATGAGCCAGATGTGGGACTGCCAGGAGGACCGTGACCGGATCTTCCGGGAGTGCAAATATCAGGTGGTGGCCACCGATATGCTGACTGCGGCGCTTCCAGCGCTGGAGCGTGCCAACCTGGATGCCGACTTTCTGGAGGCTCTGGCAGAGCTGTACCCCACCTGTGAGGCGTTCTATTTCCAGAACTGCGGCAAGCTGTTTCTGGCAGAGGATGTGCGCTCCCATCAGATTGAGGGGCCGGATCGGTTCATCCGCTTTGGCGTCAATGTCCGTTTCTTCAACATCGAGGGCACGGAGGATATGCTCATCGACACGGTGGGCATGAGCACCCTGTTTTTGCCGGATCTCCAGTACCACTTCCACGGCATGGACCCCAACTGGGTGGTAAACCACGCCTATAATGCAGCGTCCTATATTCTGGAGCATGATAACCCCATTGAGGATGGGGAAACCATAGACGGCGTGGCGGATGGCCAGATGTGCCGGGAGATCCAGTGGAAGTGCCAATATGAAGATGCCTTGATCCAGCCGCCCAGAGGGGTGCTGGACATCAACATGGGAAACTATGCTTCGGGAGGACGCTGAATGAATGGCGTTGTGCTCCTGGTAGGCGGACTTCTGCTTGTGGCGGTGATCAAGCTGATTATAGATCGAAATTGGATCGGCCTGCTTCTCTGTGCTGTCGCCCTGCTTCTGGTCTTTGGGGCTGGACACCATACAAAATAGGCCATTTTAAGAATCGAGGAGGTGAAGTATGCAGAATTCAACAAATATGCGGATACTGGAATTACTCCGGTTTCTCTATGAGCGGACCGATGAAAACCATCCCGCCACAGTATCTGACATCATTGCCCATCTGAATGGAAAAGGAATTCAGGCAGTGCGGCAGACTGTTTACGCAGATACCAATGCGCTGATCGATGCGGGGATTGATATTGTGGTGGTTAAGAGTACCCAAAACCAATATTTTATGGGAAACCGCCTGTTTGAGTATCCAGAACTGAAAATGCTGACAGACGCAGTAGCATCCTCGAAGATCATTTCTGCCAAGAAGTCTGAGGAGCTGGTGCAGAAATTAAGCCGTCTGACCAGTCTACATCAGGCAAAGCAGCTTCAAAAATTTGCTGCTTTATCCAGCCGTGTCAAACCGCATAATGAAAAGGTTTACTACATCATTGACAATATCCAAACAGCGATTGGAAACCATCAGCAAATTCGGTTCCAATACTATGAATATACTCAAGAAAAAAAGAAAATCTTAAAGCATGATGGATATTATTATGTCGTAAATCCTTATGCGCTTGAATGGAAAAATGACCATTACTATTTGATTGGATTTTCTCTGAAGCATCAGAAAATTGCTCACTTCCGTGTAGATCGGCTAACAAGTGTAGAAAATCTGGAAACTTACTTTATGCCGATAGAGGGATTTGATGTAGCCTCCTATACAAATAAAATGGTTGATATGTTTACATCGGAGTCATCGAAGGAAGTAACCCTTCTATGTGAAAACGAATTGATGAGAGTAATCATAGATCATTATGGAGAAGATGCTGCTGTTGATAGGTATGATGATACACACTTCACAGCCAAAATTGAAGTGAACCCCAGTGGAACTTTTTATGGCTGGATATTCAAATTCAAAGGGAAAATAAAAATTCTCTCTCCCAAAGAGTGCATTACGGAAATGCAGCAAATCGCTCAGGAATTTATATAGCGCAAAAGAGGTGTTATTGATTTTTAACACCTCTTTTCAAATGAAATTTTTATCCTTGAAGTGAACAGATGTTCGATATACAATATAAGCAAGATGTTCGCAGTTCGTCGAACAAATGAGAGGTGAATGCTGTGGGCAATATAACTTTTGGATCATTTATAGCCGAGAAACGCAAGGCGCACAAATTCAATTTACGCGATACAGCCAAGCATTTGAATATTGCTTACGGTTATCTGTGTGATATTGAGCAAAGCCGCCGTCCTGCACCCAATGGAGATTTTGTGGAACGCATCTCTGCCTTTCTGAATTTGGATAAATCAGAACATGAGTTGCTTTTGGATCTGGCTGCAAAATCACGCAATACAGTATCTGCTGATTTGCCAGACTATATCATGGAAAAAGATATTGTTCGGGCAGCCTTGCGTGTGGCAAAAGAAGTAGATGCTACCGATGAAGAATGGCAGACATTTATGAAAATGCTAAAGGAGCGTAAACGATAGGGGGGAGAGCTTTGTCAATTCCACAAATCCGTACAGAAGCAATCGAGGCAGTAGGGCGAAAAATCCTGATGGAATATGATCCCTCTCTGCTATCCGGGCAACCATGTCCTGTGCCAATCGAAACCATTATCGAGACAAAGTTTGATCTAATCCTGGAGTTTCATACACTAAGAAAAAACCCCAAGATATTAGGGGAAACAATTTTCGATGACGGTGCTGTTGTCTTATATGACCAGATACAGAGACAGTATCGAATGATTGCAGTAAGAGCCGGTACAATCTTAATTGATGAACGGCTTTGTGATCCGTCAAAATTAGGGCGGCTCCGTTTTACCTGTGCCCATGAGCTGGCTCATTGGGTACTACATAAGAAGTTGTACTCTGGTACTGGAGATGTTGCTGCTTATAACGGAAATGTTTCTTCCGACGAAAGTCATGGCATAATTGAGCGTCAGGCGGATACTCTGGCTTCTGCTCTGCTGATGCCTTTACCGCAGATCAAAAAATGTTTTTACCGGCTTAAAATAGGCCGGACAGATGAACAGCTCATTGCTGAAATGGCAAATATTTTTGAGGTTTCCAAGCAAGCAATGCAGATTCGTCTAAAATCCAGAAACCTGATATAACCAAATGGGGGAATAGAGAGAGGCACTGCCCTCTCTCACGCTCCTCTGCTATGCTATTTTGTACCTAATATGTTCGCAATATTGCGAACAAGGAGGGATGTTCTATGAGAAAAGAAAGCACAACAATCCAAAAATGTAACAGCAGGCTAACAGCTTTGGGGCTTAACAGCGACGCTGCGTTTCATAGAAGTAAGCTGATTCTAAAGATTTACCGTGATGTAGTCTGGGTTCTGAGTGAACGGGCAGAAGAATTACAAGAAACTGCTTGGATTATGGGAGAACAAGATATAGAGTCTGGCCTCTGCTATCTTGAAAATTTTGCACCAGATATCGAACTGCAAGCCTTTGAAGAAAAAGTTTGCTGCCTTGTTCAAAATCAAATGCTAGTCAATATTATTGACCGTGCACTCCTTCGTCTGAAACGGTATCCGGATCGAGGAGAACTTTACTATGAAATTTTGACTAAGCAATTTATCTATCGGTTCAACAGTACAGAGAAAGAATTGCTGGAAGAACTAAATATAGAGCGCAGTGTCTTTTATGACCGAAAACGAGAAGCCATCTATTTATTTTCTGTTTGCTTGTTTGGATATTCTATTCCAGAAGTCCTGGAGGAGCTGCCCCGACTAAATCCCGACTAAATCCCGACAAATCCCCGACCTAATCCCTACTCCCTTCCGACTTCCGACCTGCTATACTTGTTATAGTGGCAGGAATGCGCTAAATTGAATACTTTTCTACATAAGGCCCGGCATTAACCGGGCTTTTTTCATTCCTGCTGCAATATGGCGGCAGGAACATGGCTGGAGGTGAAAACACTTCCGGCCTTTTTCTTTGCCCGGTATTAGGAGGCCGGTATGCGCTGGGAGGCGTACATAGCAAAATATCCATGACACCGTTCAAATTCGCTGACTACCAAGAATTTGAACGGAGGAAAGGATATGACGAGAGTATTCATTTGGAAAAATAACAGCCCACAGGAATGGGAGGAAATCAGTTTTTCAGCGTTCAGTAAGGCACGCCGCAATGGTTGCTTTACTGGGCGCTTTTTTGTTGAAACAGTCAAAATGTTCCGTGATGAAGATGACCGCATTATCATGGAATGTTCTCGCAAAGATTTTGAAAAATACCAACAGGAGGACCGCCACAGCCGCTATCTCCAGGAACATGAGAAAAGTCGCTCTATATTCCCGGCTTCTCATGTGGGAGATCGTGACGGCACAGAGGAAGGTTATCAGGATACAGATTTGTTTGTGGATGAATCTGTTGATACTGCGGAACAAGCTATTCAGAATTTACTTCTTGAGGATTTACACCAAGCTCTATTGAAACTGAGTCCAGCAGAACGAGATTTTATATTGTCCTATTATGAAATGAAAATACCAAATGCAACTTGTTTAGCCCAACGATATGGTATTACTCGGCAAGCCGCAGATAAGCGATTGAAAAAAATTGAAGAAAAAATAAAAAAGTTGGTTGCGATTTTCTAAAAAAGTGGCAGTAGCAAGTGAGAGGGAAATCCTTTCACTTGCACCTTGACAACCTCATATACGAATCATTAAGTTTGATCCTCTTTGGGCGTAATAGCCGCTACATCAGCGGTATATTTTCTGAGAGCTGCCACTCGCATAACAGGCCAACCCATTTTTGCTGTATAGATGAGTTTTCGGTTTATCAGAAATATATCAGGCTGGAATACATCGGATGGCATCCGGTCATGGCATAACAAGGAGGAAAGCTCTCTTACAGCCATAGTCCGAGCGTGATAATAACCGTCGCAGGCCATGGGTAAGACCAAACGAAGTGGAGGTGAAACTCCTGAGAAGCAGGCCAGCCACCTGCGGCTTAATGATTACCCAAATCCCTGGGGTGTCGTGGACAAGTAAGGGATAAAACAGGCGCTAAATTGAAGGAGACTCTGTAATTTGCAGAGCCTCCTTCTTACATAATCAAATCTCAAAACATAGGAGGATGAACATGAAAGAAGATTGGATTTATAAGCGTGGGGATTTATATTATGCCAATTTGAACCCTTATTTTGGATCAGAGCAAGGCGGCACCCGTCCTGTCCTGGTTCTTCAAAACAATGTGGGGAATTTTTTCTGCCCCACTTTGATCGTAGCTCCACTCACCAGTAAATGGATTAAGAAAAAGGAGCTGCCCACACACTATGCACTGGAGAGCGTTCCAGAGCTTGGACTGAAATCTGTTGTTCTGCTGGAGCAAATTAAAACGATTGATAAAAGGCGTGTTTTATCGTACATTGGGCGCGTATCTCGCGAAGAAATGAGAGCGATTGATGATGCTCTGCAAGTTAGTTTAGATATTCATATTCCGGAGGAAATGGAGGCTCCGTAAGGCCACTTACCGGATAAAGGAGGCGTTTTTATGTTTGAAGCAAGAATTGCGGAATTGAACCGCTTTAATGAACAAAATCCTGTCAGCTATGACAAAAGAACCTATACGGTCGATGAGATTCAGGACATTCTGGGTATCAGTCGTCCCACAGCATATAATCTGGTAAAACAGGGTGTATTCCACAGCGTCAGAGTCGGCGGTCATATCCGCATTTCCAAAAAGAGCTTTGATGACTGGCTGGATCACGCAGATGAATGATTTGTCAAGGATGCCGATCTCCAAATCGACATCCTTAACTTTTTTTCTGCTTTCTCTTACAATGAGGCCATAGCAAGAAAAACTTTATAGAGGAGGCAAAAGCCATGCAAAAACAAAGAGTAAAGACCAGTATGTCTGTACCAGAGATGGGCAAAATGCTTGGGCTTGGTAAAGTAGAATCCTACTGGTTGGTTAAAAAGAACTATTTCAAAACAATTCAAGTGGCCGGACGAATGAGAGTTATGCTGGATAGCTTTGAAGATTGGTATGCCGGCCAGTTCCACTATAAAAAAGTGGATGGTACACCGCCCGGAGAGAAATGGAGGCATACTACGATGTCAGTTCCGGAAATGGCGGATCTTTTGGGGCTGAAATCTGGCACAGCTTATGACCTTGTTAAAAGGGGCTATTTTGAGACGACCTTGATTGATCGAAGAATTCGTATCATTACCAGCAGTTTTGAAGCCTGGTATCAAAAGCAAACTCATTATGTGAAAATCTCAGAAAGGAGCAATGAAAATGGCATCTATCGTAAAGCGTAAAAGCAAATATTCTGTGGTGTATGATTACACAGATGAAAACGGAAAACGCAGACAGCGTTGGGAAACCTTCAGCACAAATGCAGAAGCAAAAAAACGAAAAAAGCAAATTGAGTATGAGCAGGACTCTGGAACCTTCTTTATTCCTACGGCAAAGACCCTGAACGATCTGCTCGATGAATATATGTCCATCTATGGTGTAAATACCTGGGCAATGTCAACATATGAAAGCCGCCGTGGTCTGGCGAGAAACTACATAACTCCTATTATCGGAGATATGTTACTATCCGACATCACTCCAAGGATGATGGATAAGTATTACCGTGATCTGCTCTCTGTGAAAACGGTAAGCGTCAACAACCGCAAACCCACAAGCGAATATCTGACCCCGCATACAGTAAGAGAAATTCACAAGCTACTTCGCAGTGCCTTTAATCAGGCGGTGCGTTGGGAACTAATCAGCCGTAACCCTGTCCTGAATGCGACACTTCCCAAAGAAGAACATAAAGAACGGGATATATGGACTGCCGAAACGCTGAGCAAGGCTATGGAAGTCTGTGATGATCCTATCCTCTCCCTTGCCTTAAATCTGGCGTTCTCCTGCTCTTTACGCATTGGTGAAATGCTGGGCCTTACCTGGGACTGCATTGATATTGCACCACAGAGCATAGAAAATGGTTCAGCTTATATATTCGTCAACAAAGAGCTGCAACGGGTTACACGAGGTGCATTGGACGATTTGAGCGACAAAGGTGTTATTAAGAAGTTTCCACCTTGCATAGCCAGTACCCATACTGCTCTGGTCCTGAAAGAGCCTAAAACCAAAACCAGTATTCGCCGCGTGTACCTGCCGAAAACAGTTGCCTATATGCTGGTAGAGAGAAAAAAAGAAATTGATGAGCTGATGGATCTGTTTGGAGATGAATACATCGACAATAACCTGGTCTTTTGCTCCAGCAATGGCCGTCCGATGGAAAGCCAGGTGATTAACCGTGCTTTCAATAAACTTATCAAAGAAAACGGACTGCCTCATGTTGTATTCCATTCTCTCCGTCACTCCAGTATCACCTACAAGCTGAAACTCAATGGTGGCGATATGAAATCCGTCCAGGGCGACTCTGGTCATGCTCAGGTAAAAATGGTTGCAGATGTCTATTCTCACATCATCGACGAGGATCGCTGCATAAACGCTCAGCGATTGGAGGAAGCATTTTACTCATCCAAGACTCCTGATCCTGTTGAAGATACAGAGCCTAAAACTGCGGATACTGCCGTCACTGAAAGTGATGAAAGTGATGTAGCGAAGATACTGGAACTGCTTAAAAATCCCGAAACTGCCGCACTGCTCAAGCAGCTGGCAAAAGCTTTATAAAGTCCCTCCCTCAGAAGAACGCCTCTCACTTTGTGAGAGGTTTTCTTCGTTTGAACCACTTTGCACAGTGACCAAACACTTTTTTTGTTAGCAAGGTTCTGAAAGCATTTTTGAGCGATGTTAGCAAATTC
>DS990262.1:209897-210492 GCA_000155435.1 Clostridiales bacterium 1_7_47FAA
TCCTCGGCCTGCTGTTCTGTTTTCTGGATGGGAAGCAGGACCCTTCCCTGGACACACAGACCTGTGAGGGCTGCGCCGTGGGGAAGGACTGCCTGGCGCCCAGCATGCCGCATACGGTACTCCATGGAATTTTCTATATAGAAAATCAGGGAAATCCCCACCCTGTATTCATCCAGCAGCCCGGCGTATGTCTCCCGTTCCGTATGGCGCTGGATGGAACACTCCGCATCAGAGCTTATATCTGTTCCGGTAACGTAAGGATAGTAGTATTCCCGGCTGAAGGTTCCCTTGGGGCTCATCTCACCGGCCATGGCAACACCCATGCCAGGGGCTGTCTCTGCCCGCAGTTCGCAGAACGTACTGCCTTCCCGTTCGGATAACTGTCCTATGCGCTCAGCCTCTTTTGCCAGGCGCCGCAGCAGCTTTTCCATATCCTGTTTCTTCTGGTACATACTGAATCCAATGGTCCGCATAAACTTATGCATGTTGTCACCTTCTTTCCTGAATCTATTATCATAAGCAAAATTGTTTATCAGACAACAAAGAGGCAAAAGGAACACCTTCGCCTCATCATCTTTGCCCATTATATACTACC
>DS990262.1:211070-392233 GCA_000155435.1 Clostridiales bacterium 1_7_47FAA
CTACTTTATAGCAGATTACCAGTATTTTTTCTTTGGACAGGCCAAATTATCCGCGGAATTAAAAGAATTGAGGATTTTTTGATGGATTGCACCGTTGCATAAAAAGCAGAATCTTTTATGCTGGAAATAAACCGGGGGATTACGGGCCAAAACAGAGGTCCCCATATGCCCTGGCGGCAAAATAATCAATGTAAGAGGAAGGGGAAGCAGAAAATGTCAAATTCATATGAGCCATTGAAACTCAGGGGCGAGCGGGTGTGGAGGACCTATACCGGGGGCAGGGAAATCGGGCGCCTTCACGGCGGGGAAGGGGCGGAAGATGACCATACCAGTGAAGCCGTATTCGATATTCAGTACGGAAATGTCAAAAGGCCTACCCATGCCAATACTTCCTGGGATTTTGCCAGGTTTGAGGTATGTGTCCACAAGTGGCTGGACCTGGGAGAAGGTGATTATGGGGTCAGTTTCATCAATGACTGTAAGTACAGGTGCAGTGTTAAGGTTCGGTGGTGGGGCTGTCCATGTTTAAGTCAGGGACCTTCCCCAATCTTGTGTGTAAATGCCGGACCGGGACCGGAAAGGCATGGGTATGGCCAGGAATTATCGTTAAATTTTAAACATCTTTTATCTATTGACTGACAATGTCACCTGTGTTAGTATGAACTTAGCAAGGGCGCCGCGGCAGCGCAGCGTCAGCTTTTACAGACAACTGCATACCATCGGTTGATGGATTCGGGAGAGACTGTCCGGGGCTGGGAATGAATTTCCTATTGTTTTGGGACAGCGCCGAAGGGGAAGCGGAGAACTCTCAGGCAAAAGGACCGGATACCGGACGATACTCTGGAAAGCGATGAAGCACCGACGAAGCCCAATCTTTCAGGTCCAAAGACAGAGCGCATGAACAAGGTTTTTGTTTGTGCGCTTTTTTTGTTAAGCCAAGGGCCTGTTTTCATTTAATGGGGGAAGGGCAATGAGGGAGTGGATTAAAATCCATTTTCGTCAAAGGCTGGGGGAGTCCGGGGAATCATGCCGGGAAATGTTGCAGGGGAAATTATTTCGGAAAAATGTGCCGGGGAATGTTGTTGGGAAGTTATTCCGAAAAATTGTGCCGGGGAATGTTGTTGGGAAGTTATTCCGAAAAATTGTGCCGGGAAATGATGCTGGGAAGTTATTTCAGAAAAGTGGTGCCGGGGAATGTTGCTGGGAAGTTATTCCAGAAAAATGTACCGGGTAATGATACCGGGAAGTCATTCTGGAAAATGTGCCAGGAAATTACGCCAGGGAATCAGAAAAAGGAGGGGAATCATTTATGGACACAGAAGTGACGGGGATTGTTGAACGCAAGACGCCGCTCTATGACACACATGTGAAATACAAGGGAAAGATAGTTCCGTTTGCAGGTTATCTGCTGCCGGTGCAGTATGATACCGGGGTAATCGGGGAACATATGGCAGTACGTACCAGGTGCGGCCTGTTCGATGTCTCACACATGGGGGAAATCATCTGTAAGGGCAAGGATGCGCTCAAGAACCTGAATATGCTGCTGACCAATGATTATACGGTCATGGCAGAGGGGCAGGCGCGCTACAGTCCCATGTGCAACGAAGAAGGGGGCGTGGTGGACGACCTGATTGTCTATAAGGTAAGGGATGACTGCTACTTCATTGTTGTGAACGCTTCCAATAAGGATAAGGACTATGCCTGGATGAAGGCCCACCAGTCCGGGGATGTGGTATTCGAGGACATCTCCGACAGAGTGGCCCAGCTGGCGCTCCAGGGGCCGAAGGCCATGGATGTCCTTAAAAAGGTGGCGAAAGAGGAAGAAATCCCGGATAAGTATTATACCTGCCGGTTCGACTGCATGATTGGGGATGTGCGGTGTATTATCTCCAAGACGGGATATACAGGAGAAGACGGGGTGGAGATTTACATGGCTCCTGAGGACGCCCCGGGGATGTGGGAGCTGCTCATGGACAACGGACGTGAGGAAGGACTGATTCCATGCGGACTGGGTGCCAGGGATACCCTGAGGCTGGAGGCATCCATGCCGCTGTACGGACACGAGATGGACGACAGCATTTCGCCAAAGGAAGCAGGACTGGGAATATTTGTAAAGATGGATAAAGAAGATTTCATCGGGAAAAAGGCCCTGGAGGAAAAGGGTCCCCTGACCAGGAAGCGTGTGGGCCTGAAGGTGACTGGCAGAGGAATTATCAGGGAGCACCAGCCGGTTTATATCGGGGACCGGCAGATTGGGATGACCACCTCCGGCACACACTGCCCTTATCTTGGGTATCCGGCGGCCATGGCCCTTGTGGATATCGGATATAAGGAGCCGGGGACTGCCGTGGAGGTGGAAGTGCGCGGACGGCGGGTGGCCGCGGAGGTAGTGAAGCTGCCATTTTATAAGCGCTGACAGGAACTATAATTTGAATCATGCAAATCAGGTAATTGAGGATGTCATACCAGGCATTTGAGAATGTCAAACCAGAAAATAAAAAGTAGGACCATATAAGATGAGGAGGTATTAAAGATGAATATTCCGGAAGATTTAAAGTATGCAAAGTCACATGAGTGGGTAAAGATGCTGGATGAGGAGACTGCCCTGATTGGCCTGACCGATTATGCCCAGGACGCCCTGGGGGACCTGGTGTTTGTGAACCTGCCGGAGGCAGGGGACGAGGTGGCTGCCGGGGAAACATTTGCGGATGTGGAATCCGTCAAGGCTGTGTCGGATGTATTTTCACCTGTAACGGGCACCGTGGCAGAGGTCAATGAGGGACTGCTGGATGCGCCTGAGTCCATCAATGAGGCGCCTTATGAGGCATGGTTCGTCAAGGTGGAGCATATTACGGACACGGAAGAGCTGATGGATGCCCAGGGCTATGAGGCATATGTTAAGACGCTTGAATAAAACAATCCATTCCGCCAGAAAAGAGGTGTAGCTTATGGGGACTTATGTGCCTGATACGAAGCAGGAGCAGCAGGAAATGCTTCGTGAGATAGGATTCAACAGTTTTGATGAAATGTTTTCCCATATCCCGGAGGAGGTAAAGCTGAAGGACGGCCTGAACCTCATGCCGGGGCTCAGTGAGCAGGCTGTAATCGGGAAGATGGAGGACATAGCCGGGAAGAATGTGGTGTTCCGCCACATTTTCCGGGGAGCAGGGGCTTATAACCATTATATACCCGCTATTGTGTCCAGTGTGATATCCAAGGAGGAATTTGTCACGGCCTATACGCCTTACCAGGCGGAAATCAGCCAGGGCATCCTCCAGTCCATATTTGAGTACCAGACCATGATATGCGAGCTGACGGGCATGGACGCATCCAATGCATCCATCTATGACGGCGCAACGGCAGCGGCCGAGGCAGCCGCCATGTGCAGGGACAGGAAGCGGAGCACGGTCTATGTTTCCGGGGCAGCCAATCCCGGAGTCATTGAGGTGATTAAGACATACTGCTTCGGCAGCAATGCCAAGATGGTCATTGTGCCGGAGAAATGCGGGGTCACGGATACAGAGGCCCTGGCCGGCATGATGAAGGCGGATGCCCATGCAGCCTGCTTCTATGTGCAGCAGCCCAACTACTTCGGCAATATAGAGGATGGGGATGGACTGGGCCGTATCGTACATGATGCAGGGGCCAAATATATCATGGGATGCAATCCCATGGCATTGGCGGTCATGAAAACACCTGCTGGGTACGGCGCCGACATCGCGGTGGGCGACGGACAGCCGCTGGGAATGCCCCTGGCATTTGGCGGTCCCTACCTGGGCTTCATGGCAGCTACCGCGGCCATGGCAAGAAAGCTGCCGGGACGTATTGTGGGAGAGACAAAGGATGACAAGGGAGAGAGGGCATTTGTACTGACCCTTCAGGCCCGTGAACAGCATATACGCAGGGAGAAGGCCAGTTCCAATGTCTGCTCCAACCAGGCATGGTGCGCCCTGACTGCTTCGGTGTATATGACAGCCATGGGCGCGGACGGCATGGCGGAGGCAGCCGCACAGTGTATGTCCAAGGCACATTATCTCAGGGACGTGTTAAAGGAAGCCGGGCTTGAACCGAAGTATGATGGGGAATTTTTCCATGAGTTCGTGACAGTCAGCCCCGAGGGTAAATGCACGGACAGCGGGCATATCCTCCGTGCGCTTGAAAAACACGGAATCCTTGGGGGCCTTAAGCTGTCTGACAGGGAGATACTCTGGTGCGCAACGGAAGTCAATACCAGGGAAGAAATGGATGAAACCGCATCCATTGTCCGAAATGTGCTCCACGGTGAATGCAGGCATAAGGAGGTGTGCGGCGCATGAAACTTGTATTTGAAAAAGGCTCGGCCGGAAGAGGCTTAAACCTCATCCGCGAATGTGACGTCCCCAGGGTATCCCTGGATGGGTCACATAAAAGGGCGGCGGCTCCCCGTCTGCCCCAAATGTCGGAAAATGAAATCAGCCGCCATTACACACAGCTGGCAAAGCGTTCCCACGGCGTGAACGACGGGTTCTATCCCCTGGGCTCCTGTACCATGAAGTACAACCCCAAAGTCAATGAGGAAGCGGCTGCCCTGAAAGGATTCAGAAGCGTCCATCCCCTGCAGCCGGAGCATACACTTCAGGGTTCCATGGAAGTCCTTTACCTGGCGGAGAAGTATCTCTGCGAAATCACGGGCATGGACGCCATGACCTTCCAGCCCGCGGCAGGCGCCCATGGGGAGTTTACCGGGCTGCTGTTAATCAAGGCATACCATGTACATAGGAAAGATGATAAACGGACCAAGATCATTGTCCCGGATTCAGCCCACGGCACCAATCCGGCCAGCGCTTCCATGTGCGGCTATGAAGTAATCAGCATACCGTCCAGGGAGGACGGATGTGTGGACCTGGAACAGCTGAGGGCAGCGGTGGGGGAGGACACGGCGGGACTTATGCTGACCAACCCCAATACAGTGGGATTGTTTGATAAGAATATCCTGGAGATAACAAGGATTGTCCATGAGGCAGGCGGATTGTGCTACTATGACGGCGCAAACCTGAATGCGGTCATGGGAATCGTGCGCCCGGGAGATATGGGCTTTGACGTGGTGCACCTGAACCTGCACAAGACATTTTCCACGCCTCATGGCGGCGGCGGACCGGGCAGCGGGCCGGTTGGATGTAAGGGATTCCTGATGCCGTATCTGCCGGGGGTCAGGGTAGTAATGAATCCGGCAGGAGATACGGATATAGATGTGGCAGGAGATGGTTCAGGAGATCCGACAGGGGATATGGCCCCGGCCCGGTATGTTTTTGAGCGGGTGCCTGAATCCATCGGGGATGTGAAGCAGTTCTACGGCAATTTCCTGGTAGTGGTAAAGGCCCTGACCTATATCATGAGCCTTGGCAGGGAGGGGATACCGGAGGCGTCCTCCAATGCGGTATTAAATGCAAATTACATGAAGGTAAAGCTTTCTGATGTATATGACATGGCCTACAATGAGACCTGTATGCATGAGTTTGTCATGAGCCTGGAGGATATGAAGCATAAAAATGGTGTCACGGCCATGGATATAGCCAAGGCTTTGCTGGATTACGGCATCCATCCGCCTACCATGTACTTCCCGCTGATTGTCCACGAGGCCCTGATGGTGGAACCCACGGAGACAGAGTCTAAGGAAACACTGGACGAGGCAATCGAAGTGTTCCACAAGATATATGAGACAGCCATGGCATCGCCGGAAGAGCTTCACAGCGCCCCCCACACCACGCCCATCGGAAGACCAGATGAGGTAACGGCTGCACGTAAGCCGGTATTGCGGTATACATGGGAAAGCTAAAGGCATGATATAGAGAACCTGCCTGGATAGCCGGGAAAGCTAAAGGCACGATATAGAGGATCTGCCTGGATAGCCGGGAAAGCTAAAGGCACGATATAGAGGATCTGCCTGGATAGCCGGGAAAGCTAAAGGCACGATATAGAGGACCTGCCTGGGCAGCCGGGAAAGCTGTCCGGGCAGGTTTTCTGGAATCTGGGGTAACGCTTGTCACCGGAAGAAGCATCACTGGAAGAAGCGTCATCGGAAGAAGCATCACCGGAAGAAGCGTCACCAGCAGAAGAAGGTCATGGGGGAATACGGCGTACGAAGTATTTCCGCAGAAGGAGGCAGAATGATTAACAGGCTGATCTGGCTGGAAACAGATAATACATACCCTTACAGGAACCTGGCCATGGAGGAATACATGACAGCCCATGTGCCCGATGGGACCTGTATCCTTTTCCTGTGGCAGAACCGTCATACGGTGGTGATTGGCAAGAACCAGAACTGCTGGAAGGAATGCAGGGTGAATTTCCTCGAGGAAGAAGGAGGATACCTGGTGCGCAGGCTTTCTGGCGGCGGGGCAGTGTTCCATGATCTGGGCAACCTGAATTTTACATTTATTGTAAGAAAGCCGGACTATGACGTGGACCGGCAGCTGCAGGTCATACTGGAGGCGGTCAGGATGTTGGGAATCCAGGCTGAGAAAACAGGGCGCAATGATATTACGGTTGAAGGAAGAAAATTTTCCGGCAATGCATTTTACCAGTCAGGAGACTGCTGTTACCATCACGGGACCCTGCTGCTACATGCGGACAAGGATAATATGTCAAGATACCTGAATGTGCCGCGGGAAAAGCTGGCGTCCAAAGGCGTTTCCTCTGTGAAATCACGGGTGGCAAACCTGGATGAGTTCTGTCCGGGACTGACGGTGGACAGGATGAAGGCCGCCCTGGTGGAGGCATTTTCCCAAGTATATGGTCAGAGGGCTGGGAAGATGGAGGAGAAGGAGCTTCCAGAGGAAGCCATAGGCCCGCTGACGGAAAAGTTTGAATCCTGGCAGTGGAAATACGGCAGGAAGATCCCCTTTGAACATGAGATGGAGCATCGGTATGCCTGGGGCGGGATCCAGATGCAGTTTCATGTGGATGAGGGCAGGATAAAGGATGTTAATGTGTTTTCCGATGCCATGGATCAGGAGCTGATTGGGAATCTGGCGGAGAAATTAAGGGACTGCCCGTATGAAGAAAATGCCATGTGCGCGGCGGTTGAAAAGGTGGGAACCAAAGAGAGCATGAGGCAGGACATCCTGTCCCTTATAAAGGAATCCATGTAACAGGAAGTAAATAGTTGGAAGCGGGGGTAATTATATGGCAGACAGATGGAATCTGGTGGTTATAGGCGCAGGGCCGGGCGGCTATGAGGCCGCGGTTGAAGGGGCCAAAAAGGGGATGAAGGTGGCGCTGGTGGAGAACCGTGAACTTGGCGGAACCTGCCTGAACAGGGGATGCATCCCCACGAAGACCATCCTTCATACGGCGGAACTGTATCATGAACTTCAGGCAGGCCCGTCCATCGGCCTCAGGACAGAACAGGCGGCCGTTGATATGGACCTGGTGCAGCAGCGCAAGGAGGAGGTCCTTAAGCAGCTGCGTGCGGGAATCGCCGCCCTGATGAAGACGAATAAAATTACGGTGTATGATGGAACAGGAACCATAGTGGACCGCTGTCACGTATCAGTCCGGTCGGAAAGCGGCGGACCGGTCCTTCTGGAGACAGACCACATACTGATTGCCACCGGCTCTGTGCCGGCCTGCCCTCCGATTCCCGGGGCAGACCTGCCGGGGGTGGTGACCAGCGACGGACTGCTGGATAAGAAAGACATGTTCGGGCATTTAATCATCATAGGGGGCGGTGTGATTGGAATGGAATTTGCCTCGATTTACAGTTCCCTTGGGCATCCGGTTACCGTAATCGAGGCCCTGGACCGCATCCTGCCCGGCATGGATAAGGAAATAGCCCAGAACCTTAAGATGATTCTGAAAAAGCGGGACACGGACATCCACACAGGGGCCAGGGTGGAGGAAATCTTAAGGGATGAGGACGGCAAAGGCCTGATCTGCCGGTTCGTGGAAAAGGACAAGGTTTGTGAAGCCAGGGCCGACGGCATCCTGATTGCCACGGGCCGCAGGGCCTATACGGGCGGGCTTATATCAGAGGAGAGCAGCCAGGAGATAAGGGATATGGCAATGGAACGCGGCCGTATCGTGACGGATGGAAATCAGGAAACCAGCGTTCCAGGCATATATGCCATAGGGGATGTTACCGGAGGCGTCCAGCTGGCCCACGCGGCCACGGCCCAGGGGCGCAGCGCTGTGGCCCATATGGCGGGGGAGGAGGCGTCCATCCGACTGGATATCGTCCCTTCCTGCGTCTATACCAGCCCGGAAATCGGCTGTGTGGGGATTACCGCGGATGAGGCAAAGGAAAAGGGCATATCTGTCATCACCAGGAAATACCTGATGTCAGCCAATGGAAAGTCCCTTCTCTCCCAACAGGAGCGCGGCTTCATTAAGGTAGTTGCGGACAGTGAAACCCACTGCATCCTGGGCGCCCAGATGATGTGCGCCAGGGCCACGGATATGATCAGCCAGTTTGCGGCCGCCATTGTCAATGGACTGACGCTGGAGGATATGGCAAAGGTCATATTTCCGCATCCCACATTTAGTGAAGGGATACTGGAAGCTGTGAGATTGTAAGAAGCAGGATGGAGGACGGTTTTTGCAGCCATTCTTTTGAATGTTAACATAAATGTCCCGGTATAAGATGAGGTGTTTCATCCTGTACCGGGACATTTTCATATGCAATTCAATTGGCCTGGAACGTTTCCGTGTTCCGGACAGAACACTGTGTGCACGATTGGGTCAATGGTAAGGCAAGAACATCATTCTCCTTTGTTCTCATCAATCAGATGCACACCATACCGGTAATGCTCTTCCGTCAGCTTCTCCGCCAGCTTATAATCACCATCCTCATAAGCTTCCGTGATCAGCCTGTGCTGCTGGATAGCGGAAGTCCTGTGCTCTAGGGTGCGGACTGCGTGCCGCATCAGCAGGAACCGTATCAGGTTGTACCTTTTGTAGGTTTCTTTTAAGAAACGGTTGCCGCAGTAATCAAAGAACGCCTTGTGGAAGCGGTAGTCCGCGTCAAAATATGCCTCGTCATCCTGGGCCTCGGTCATGGCCTCTAAGTTGCGGTAAAGCTCTTCCGTTACCTGGCGGGTGTGGTTGCTGCGCGATGAAAGGGCCACGGCCTCGCAGGACAGGGCGAGGATGAATTCATTCAGTTCACCGGAGTATTCAAAATCAAAACTGATCAGCTGGGCGCCGGTTTTGGTCACTTCGCCAATGAGGCCATCCTGGTTCAGCTTATTGATGGCATCCCTTATGGGGGTGGAGGAAACCTGAAAACGTTCCTGCAGCTCCCGGTTCGTGAGTTTGGCGCCAAGCGGTATGGTCCCTGCAAGGATATCCTCTTTTAAGATGTTGTAAATCTGTTCACTTAATGTGAGTTTTATAATGTTCTCAGCCATAGATTTTCAGTATCCACCAACTTCCCTTCATAATTATGCTTATTCTACTACACATTTGGGTCAAATGCAATAAAACTATGGGAATGTGCATAATTTCAAAATTATTTTAAAATCCCCCTTGACTATTGTTTAAAATGCTGTATAATAAGAATCACAAGTGATGCATCACACATCACGCATCATACATCAAAGAAGGACCGGGGACCAGATGCAGGATGCAGCAGCAAAAACTAATATAAAAGAGGGTAGGGGGGATGGTTATAGTTGACCGGATCACACAGGTGTTTGTAAAGGTAGTGACATCGTTAAATGAACTGTTGTGGGGTGACTTATTCATATTACAGTTTTCAAACGGTGAAACCCAGTTTGGTATTTCGCTTCTGGTACTTCTGCTGATACCGGCAGGCCTTTACTTCACATTTAAAACAAGATTTTTACCATTCCGGCTGTTTCCCGAGATGATACGGGCCACGCTGGAGAAGGACAGCAGTAAGGATAAGGACACTATTTCCGGAGTACAGGCGCTGATTATAGCCACCGCCACACGGGTAGGTATGGGGAACCTGGCAGGCGTGGTGGCAGCGATTTCCTTCGGGGGCTCGGGAGCTGTGTTCTGGATGTGGATTACAGCTTTGATTGGTTCATCCAGCGCTTTCATTGAATCGACGCTGGCGCAGATTTACAAGGAAAAGGATCCCCTCTATGGTGGATACCGGGGCGGCCCCGCATACTTCATGGACCGTATCCGTATCATCACAAAAATAAAACGGGAAGACGCCTTTGTACAGGATGTGCACAGGGAAGCGGAATACATTGCCAGTGATGAACAGACCTATTATACAAAAGGATGCAGGCTGTCTTTTCTGGGCATTGCATTTGCCCTGTCAGGCCTTTTGTGCTGGGCCGGGATCAGCCAGGTGGTTGCTAATTCCGTAACCTCTGCGTTTAAGAACGCATTTAACATCCCACAGGTTACCACCACTGTGGTACTGGTGGCCATATCAGCCCTGATTGTCCTTAGGAGAAATGCAACGGTGAAGGTTTTAGACAGGATTGTCCCCGTTGTGGCATGCAGTTATTTTATCATTGCAATGTTCATCATCCTTAAGAACATTACATATATGCCGACCGTGTTTGGCGGCATTTTCTCACAGGCTTTTGGTCTTAAGCCCATTATGGGCGGCGGACTTGGGGCAGTGGTCATGAACGGGGTGAAGCGGGGATTGTTTTCCAATGAAGCTGGAAGCGGATCAGCGCCATGTGCGGCCGCGGCGGCAGAGGTAAACCATCCGGCGAAACAGGGATTGATTCAGTCATTGGGCGTATTTATTGACACGCTGGTCATCTGCAGCTGCTCTGCATTCATCATGCTGCTGGCGCCAGGTGAGGTGACACAGGGACTGGTGGGCATGGATCTGCTTCAGGCGGCCATGAACTACCACCTGGGGAAAGTCGGGGTTATCTTCATAGCGGTCATCCTGTTTATGTTCAGCCTTTCCAACTTCGTGGGTATCCTGTTCTATGCCAGGTCCAATGTGGCATATCTGTTTGGGGATACCTGGGCGGTCCAGACCTGCTATAAGATATTTGCACTGCTTATGCTTTTTGCAGGCGGGGTTGCAGCCTATTCCTTTGTATGGGACCTGGGAGACCTGGGGGTAGGCCTGATGACCATATTCAACATGATTGCCATTATCCCGCTGTCAGGGCAGGCAATCGCGGCTTTAAAGGATTATGAAGAAAATTACATTAAAAAACGTGCTGGGGAAGCCTCTGGCTGTCCGGCAGTTAAATAAACCAATATTATAATATTATTAGGAGGATTTAAATATGGATATGATGAATTTTGCACCGGAGCCTTTTAAAATCAAAATGGTAGAGCACATGGGCAACCTGAACAAGGAGGAGAGGAAGGCTGCCATAAAGGAAGCAGGATATAACACCTTCTTACTTAAATCAGAGGAATGCTTCATCGACCTTCTGACTGATTCCGGAACCAATGCAATGAGCGACAGACAGTGGGCAGGCCTGATGTTAGGCGATGAAGCCTACGGCGGATCCAAGAACTTCTATCACCTTGAGGCAACGGTACAGGAGCTGTTCGGATTTAAGTATGTGGTGCCTACCCACCAGGGACGCGGCGCAGAGAATATCCTTTCCACGCTTACCATCAAGCCGGGGGATTATGTACCAGGCAACATGTATTTCACTACCACACGTTTCCATCAGGAGCGTAACGGCGCAACCTTCCGCGATGTGATTATCGACGAGGCCCATGACCCCAGTGCAATCCTTGATTTCAAGGGCAATATTGACCTGAATAAGTTCCAGGCCCTGATTGACGAAGTGGGCGCTGATAAGATTCCATATATCTGTCTTGCAGTGACCGTTAACCTGGCGGGCGGACAGCCGGTTGCCATGGCTAATATCAAAGCTGTTTCCGAGCTGGCCCACAAGTATGGCATCAAGGTGATGTTCGATGCCACAAGGTGTGTTGAGAACGCGTATTTCATCAAGACAAGGGAAAAGGGCTACGAGAACAAGACCATTAAGGAAATCGTCCATGAGATGTTCTCCTACGGCGACGGCTGCACCATGTCTGGTAAGAAGGACTGCTTAACCAACATCGGCGGCTTCCTGTGCATGAATGACAAGGATTTGTATGTCAAAGCCTGCGGTACCGTTGTACAGTTTGAAGGTATGCCTACCTACGGCGGAATGGCCGGAAGGGATATGGAGGCCATGGCAATCGGCCTCAGGGAATCCATGGAATTCAATTATATCAGCCACCGTGTCAACCAGATCCGCTATCTGGGAGAGAAACTGGATGCAGCGGGCGTGCCAATGGTTAAGCCTTACGGCGGTCATGCAATCTTCGTGGATGCACGCGCATTCCTTGACCATCTGAACCAGGAAGAGGACTTCCCGGCCCAGGCCCTGGCAGCAGCTGTTTATGAGTATTCCGGCGTAAGGACCATGGAACGCGGAATCATTTCCGCAGGCCGTGACCCAAAGACCGGGGAGAACCATGTCCCGAAGCTGGAAACCATCCGCCTGACCATTCCGAGAAGGGTTTATACATATGCACATTTGGACTATGTGGCTGACGCAATCATCCAGCTGTATCAGAACAGACATGATATCAGCGGACTTAAATGGGTGTATGAGCCGGAAGTACTCCGCTTCTTTACCGGAAGGTTTGAGCCGAAGAATGGCGAATTGATTAAAGGGTTCTGATTTAAGGATTTTGGTTAAGGGAATTGTATTAAGAAAGCCGCACTAAGGGAATTGTATTAAGGAAATTGTATTAAGGAAATCGTATCAGGGAATTTGTAGTAGAAAGGAGAAGGCTGCCACGGATATGCGTGACGGCCTTCCCTTATTTTGTGCTGCTTATGTTTCATTGTATTGGATATGGTATGTTCCGGTGTGTAACCGCAGGGGACCGTAACAGTTGGGGCAGGGTTGGGGCAGGGATTTTATGGAAGTGCATTGATTTTGACGGATTTGGATATATAATACTACAGAGAAGCATCATATATCAGTATCCGATTCAGGACAGGAGGCGGCAGGATGTGCGGAAGATATTATTTCAGCGTTGATTTACTCGATGAAATCAGGGAATTGGTAGAACCTGGGGATTGGAAGCTGGAACTGGGGCTTTTGGAGAAGGACATGCATCCGGGGGATGTGGCGCCTGTCATCACAATACGGAATCATGCGGCGCAGGGATATGCGGAACGGGGAAGTGTGGAATGGGGAAGTGCGGAACGGGGAAATGTTGAATGGGGAAATGTCTCCCCGGCCCCGGTATTTCTTGGAATCCAAAAAATGCGCTGGGGTTTTAAGGCGCCGGGCGGCAAGGGGCTGGTGTTCAATGCCAGGTCGGAGTCCGTGCTTGAAAAGCGTATGTTCCGGGACAGCGTGAGCCACAGACGTGTGGCTGTGCCTGTTTCCTGGTTCTATGAGTGGAATCAGAGTAAGGAAAAGTACACCTTTACCAGGGAAGACGGACAGGTGTTGTTTTTAGCCGGGTTTTACAGTAAATACGAGGATGGGGACCATTTTGTGATTCTGACCACACAGGCTAACCAGTCCATGGCCCCGGTCCACAGCCGTATGCCTCTGGTGTTGGAGCGGGACCAGGTGCGGGACTGGATAATGGATGAGGACAGTTTCCAGGGAATGCTGGAGCAGGTGCCAGCCAGGCTTTCAAAGTCCTGTGAGTATGAGCAGCAGACGTTGTTTTGAAGGGCGGCGTGAGGGGCGGTTTAGGGATGATTCTTTATGCGGATACCAAAGCCGTCCTCCAGGGTCCGTAGCCACCATTCACCGCCCCTCAGTTATACCGCCCAAGTATACGGATTAACTTAGGTATCCCGGCCCGTATTTCATCCTCATTGGCCTTGCTGACGCTGACCCGGTAATAGTGGTTGTTGCGGAATTCCTTCAGGAAGAATTTGCTGGTGTCCATGAGGCGTATATTGTTTTTGAACAGCATGGGCTGTATTTTGTCAAAGGGCGTGTCCTTTTTTAGTTTGACACATGCAAAGAAGCCGGAATCCGGTATGTTCCATTCCAGGCCAGGTGCCGGGTTCTCACGGACGGTTTCCTTCAGTATGCCCATGCGGTTCATGTAAAGGCGGCGGATGCTGTCCTGATACTTATCAAACATGCCGCTTCCCAGATACACGGCCAGGGAGCCTTGGGACAGGATGGAGGTATAGGTGTCGGTCCACTCCTTATATTCCAGGAACGTGTTCTTAATCAGGTCAGGAAGGATGAGGGCGCATACGCGCAGGCCCGGCATCAGGACCTTGGAAAAGCTTTTGATGTAGATTACCTTGTCTGAGGAATCATAGTAAAACAGGGGGTCATTCCTGGAATTGGTGTCAAAATCAGCGGCGATGTCATCCTCCACGATGTAGACATTATATTTGCCGGCCAGGCGCAGCAGCTCCTGCTTTTCCCCTTTGGTGTAGGAATGGCCCGTGGGATTATGGTATCTTGGTATGGTGTAGAAAAACTTGATGTCACCATAATAGAACAGGCGCTCCAGTTCCTCAAAATCCACCCCGTTAAAGCCACGGCTGATTCCAATGGCAGGCGTATTGCACAGGTAAATGCTCTTAATCATGCCATAGTAAATAGGCTGTTCAATCAGGACCGTCTTTTTGCCGTTAGGGAAAGGCATACGGCACAGGATATCAAGCGCCTGCTGTGAACCTGAGGTGACCACGATATTGGAAGCCCTGGTGTAAATCTGGTATTGCTTGAACTGTTTTTCCAGGGTGTCAAGGAGCAGGGGGAGGCCCTGCACATCGGCATAGGTAAAGATGACTTCCCTGCACAGGTCCAGGGACTTATCAATACAGTGCTGGAAGTCATGGAATGGGATATACCGGCTGTCCGGCGCGCCGGAATAAAAGTCAATCATGGAGTTTTTCTTGTAACCGCGGCTGTCCGTGATTCCCACGATATAGTAGCCGCTTTTGGGTATGGAATAGATTTTGTGCCGCTGCTCCAGGTACTTGTAGGCTGATAGGACGGTGCCCACGCTGGTGGAGAAATGCTCCGCCATTTCCCGGAGGGAAGGAAGCTTCATATTAGGTTTGAATGTCTGGTCTTCAATATGTTCTTCAATGTAGGAGACAATCTCTTCGTATTTCAGCATGGACACGGTCCTCTTATTCATTTCTTCTGTCTGTACTATAACAGATTGGCAAATTATCAATTGTATTGGTGTCTGTTATAGTATAACATTGAACCATAAGAAACTCAATCAGGTGGTTATTGCAAAGGTGCATAATTCAGTTTTGGCGGCTGGAATATGCCCTTTTTTGGAATAAGGACCTGGATGGGAAAATAGAAAAGGAGCCAAGAGTATGAAGAAGAGAGAACAAAGGAAACCTACATTTGCAGAAGCCCTGCTTCCGTTGATTGCCATGCTGCTCATCCTTACCGTGGGATACGGGATCTTCGGCTTTCCCAAGGAGGCCATGCTTGTCATGTCGGCGGCTTTCACGGCAATGGTCGCATTCCATCTGGGTGTGACCTGGGACGATATGATTGAAGGTGTCTCTGAAAAGATTGCCAAGGCCATGCCCACCATACTGATTCTGCTGGCAGTGGGTATCATCGTATCATCATGGATGCTTTCGGGAACCATTCCCATGATGATTTATTATGGGATCCAGATTGTGAATCCCAAGTTTTTCTATGTCACATCCTTTATTATCTGCGCAGTCATATCAACCTGTACAGGAACATCCTGGGGATCCATGGGAACCATTGGCGTGGTCCTTGTCATCATTGCCCAGGGGCTGGGGCTTTCCCTTCCCATCACAGCAGGCGCAGTGGTTGGCGGTTCGTACTTTGGCGACAAGATGTCCCCTCTGTCAGACACCACCAACCTGGCGCCCCTGGCAGCTGGTTCCACCCTGTATGAGCATATCCAGCACATGTTCTACACAACGGTCCCGGCCGCCATCGGAGCCATCATACTGTATACGGTGCTGGGGCTTAACACCAGCGCGGCCGGGCTTGCCAACTCTGAAAAGGTGGATATGATGATGGCTAATTTAAGCTCCATCTATCACTGGAACATCCTGCTGTTGGTTCCCATCATCATCATTCTTTACGGGTCCATTACCAAGAAACCGACCATCCCGGTCATGCTCATATCCAGCGCGGTTGCCTGTCTTATAGGCGTGTTCTATCAGGGATTTACATTTACGGATGTATTTGCCTCGTCCGTAAGCGGGTTCAGCATGGAAATGGTGAAAAGCACGGATACATCCCTTATCCTGCCGGAGATTGAGAAGCTTCTGTGCCGAGGAGGCATGAACTCCATGCAGGAGACCATCCTTTTAATCCTGTGCGCATTTTCCTTTGCAGGGATCATTGCCAGGGCGGGCTGTCTGGATGTGATACTGGAACACCTGATGCATGTTGTAAAGACACGGTTCACGCTGATTGCGGCCACGGTCGTGTCCACCATCACCATGGCCCTTGCAACGGGAAGTGATTTCCTTACCATACTGATCCCGGGCGAGCTGTACGCGCCGGTTTATAAGAAAATGGGCCTGGCCGCCAGGAACCTGTCCCGTACCCTGGAGGATTCAGGCACATGTGTGGTGGCACTGATCCCATGGTCAGCGGCAGGCGCATATGCGTCCGGCGCACTGGGGATTGCCACCATTGATTACCTGCCATATGCATTTTTCTGCTTCTTCAGCGTAATCATGGCCCTGGTATGCGCGGGCACTGGGTTTGGTATCATGACGCTGGAGCAGGAAGAAAAGAAAAAGAAGGGGGCAGACTAGGTCATGCTGAGTAAGGATATTAAATCATATCTGGATAAAAACTATGATGAAATGCTTAAACTGCTGGAACGCCTGGTGAACATAGACAGCGGTTCCGCCTGTAAGGAAGGGATTGACAGGGTTGCATCCATCATGGCCCAGGAATACATAAAAGAAGGATTCGAGGTGGAAATCCTGGAACACGAAAACTGCGGAAACGCCGTAATCGCCAGGAAATCCGGCACAGGCCTGAAAAATGGCGGCAGTCAAAGCCCCCAGACCGGAGACAGCAGGAATCACGGCAAAGTACTTATGATCTGCCATCTGGATACCGCGTTTCCGGAAGGGTCCGCCAAGGCCAATCCATTTACAATAAAAGGAAACATAGCCACAGGCCCGGGAGTCGTGGACATGAAGGCCTGTCTGGTTGGCTGTCTGTATGCGTTTAAGGCGCTCTATGCCCTGGGCGTGGACCATGTGCCGGAGGTGGCAGTGCTCATGAGCGGGGACGAGGAAGCAGGAAGCCATGCGGTTCAGGAGCGGATCATCGAAGAGGGCAGGAAGGCGGACTGGTGCATTGTAACAGAGGGCGCCCGGGAAAATGGAGCCATTGTGATTGAGCGCAAAGGCAACTGTTATTTCCACGTCCATGCATCGGGCCGCGCGGCCCATGCAGGCATCGAACCGGAGAAGGGCCGCAATGCCATAGAGGAACTGGCCCTGAAAATAGTAAAGCTGAGGGCGCTCAATGATTTTGACAAAGGAAGCACCGTGACCATCGGTACCATAAAAGGCGGGGAGAACCGCATCGTGGTGGCTGAATCAGCAGAGATGGATATCGACCTGCGCTACAGGACCAAGGAGGACGGGGAAATGCTTATCCGCCGTGTCAGGGATATCCTGGAACAGGTGGAAATCGATGGGGTACATACAGAGTACACATTTACCAGGAACCGTCCGCCCCTTGTGCAGGTGGAGGGAAGCGCGATGCTTCAGGGACTGGTGAAGGAAGCCAGCCAGGAGCTTGGAATCCCATATCTCACCGCTGTCACCGGAGGGGTCAGTGACGGAAACTTCGTGGCCGACATCGGCACGCCCACCATCGACGGCCTTGGCCCGGTGGGCGGCATGATGTGTTCCCCGGAGGAATATCTGTGCCTGGACAGCATGACGGAGCGGATTGCACGGATGGGGACGGTTGTGGGATGGTTGGGGTGTTTGGCGGATGTGGGTAGGTCGTGAGGGCTACGTCCGCGAAGGGGGACAGACCGGGCTTTGCCTTTAGGAGGACCAGACGGTGACGGGGGGATTCCTTAGGACGGCAGGGGCGCGGACGCTGAGTTCCGGAGGGGCAGCTTCTAAGGCCCTGACAATATAGAAGACGGGGGACCGGTGCTATTCGCTGAGAAATCCTGAAGGACTTTCTCAGCTCAGAGCACCTTGGACTTATGCTTTGATGCATTCGTCCACCCCCGTCTTCTATATTGCCAGAACCTAAGAAGCTGCACCCTCCTCCACTAAGCGTCCGCACCCCTGCCGCCCTAAGGAATCCCCCCGCCACCGTCCGCTCCCCCTAAAGCCCAACCCCGCCCTGTCCCCCTCCCCGGACTGCATACTCCAGCCATTACATACGCCAAATACCCGGCACTTGAGGATTGGGCGCTGGCGTAAGGGGAGATGCAGGAGGGGAGGGAGGCATGGCTATTTGATTTAACCAGTCAAGAGCTAGGTGCGGCTATTATACGGAACCTATAAGTACGGAAGCCATAAGTACGGAAGCCATAAGTACGGAAGCCATAAGTACGAAATCTATAAGTACGGAAACCATAAGCATGGAATCTATAAGTACGGACTCATAAGTATGGAATAGACTGTGCAGGAGATTATTTTTTTACTTTTGGTTTAGGTGGAGTGGAGGCGATAAAAACGTAGCGGGTGAGTAGAATGGGGCTGGGGGGAGGGAGGCATCTACAGGGGCGTGCAGGTCTTGAGCTGTGGGAACCGGCGTTAAGAGGCTGGCGCCCTTTGTCTGAACCCAACAACTGACGGCAGGAAGTGTCTAAGCGTGAGTTTGGGCAGAAGCCTCTTGTATTTAGCCGGTTCCCACAGTTCTAGAGCTGCTAGCCCCGCAGCCGCCTCCCTCCCCCCAGCCCCATTCTACTCACGAACGGATGCACCCCTCCCACCCCGCCTTAAATCCCACCCATTTGCACCATCCCTAGTGAAAAAATATCAATTCAAACACTGTACAAACTGCTGTATAATTTCTTGTGTAAACAGGATTTGTTATGCAATTTATCGAAAGGAAGGTAGGTTTATGGACAATGTAAAGCTGTTCCGCATTGACTATCGTCTGCTCCACTGGCAGACAGGGGTGTTGTGGGTACAGAAGCTGAAGGCGAACATGATTCTGGTGGCCGGGGATAAGGTGGCGGCGGATGATATGCGCAAGAACCTGATTAAGCTGGCGGCGCCTAAGTCTGTGAAGACACGGATTGTGCCGATTGCTGAGGCGGCTGCATTTTTAAACAGTGAGAATGTTAAAAAGTACAGCATTGAACTGCTGGTGGAGACAACGGACGATGCCCTTGCGCTGGCGGAACAGGTCCCGTATCTGCGCAGCCTCAACGCCGCGCTTATGAAGACTGAGCCGGGTAAGAAGCTGCTGACCAAATATCTGGCTGTCAGCGACCAGGATATTGAGAACTTTAAGAAGATGCTGGACATGGGGGTTGAGATTGGCTGTTATACGGTGCCGACTGAGAAATCTGTTAATATTACAAAGTATCTGTAGGGGATGGTTCAGATAGATGAAGGAGGGGGAAATATATGGTATTTCAAGCTTTTTTGGTAGCATTGGTAGCATTTTTTGCATACTCCAGCAATAAGTTCCTGGGTGATGCAATGGTAAACAGGCCTTTGGTTACTGCCACACTTACGGGCCTTGTGCTTGGGGATCTGCAGACAGGCCTTATTATGGCGGGTACGCTGGAACTGACATGGATGGGGATCATGTATCTGGGGCTTAGCATGCCGTCGGATGTTGCGGCAGGCGCAATCATAGGCACCGCCTATGCCGTGCTCAGCAGCGCGGATGTGTCGGTGGCCCTGACCGTGTCCATTCCTACCGGTATCCTCTGTGCATATGTGGCTACGGCCTGTGAGGTTGCCATCAGTTTTGCAATGCATAAGGTGGACGAGTTTGCGGCAGAGGGTAATATTGAGGGCATTAATGCGATCCATATAGGGGCAGGTATTATTAAGGCGGTCATCACCAGCGGGATCGTGTTCCTGGCAGTGGCCCTTGGGACAGATACAATTGGGGCAGTGGTCGATGCATTGCCTCAGGCTGTGCTCAGCGGCCTGGATGTAGTGGCGGCAGCGCTTCCCGCACTTGGTTTTGCAATGCTGCTTAATATCATGTGGGACAGGAGGTTCCTTCCGTTTTATTTCATAGGTTTTGCACTGGCAGTGTATTTTGGCGTCGATATCATGGCAGTTACCGTGCTGGCAGTGGCATTTGCGGCATTCCGTTTCATGACAACCAAAGATGAAGTAAGTGAGGAGGATGATTTTTGATGGCAGAGCAGAAGATGAACCAGGCAGTAGAAGAGATATCTGTAACGAAAAGTGACCTTAGAACCATATTCTGGCGTTCCTTCTGCCATGAGGCATCCTATAACGCGGAGCGCCAGCAGGCCCTTGGATTTGCATTTACCTTGACCAAATTGCTAAAGAAACTGTATAAGGACGATAAAGAGGCGTATGTGGAAGCCTGTAAACGGCACACCGAGTTTTTTAACCTGACCGTGCAGATTACCAACTTTGTGGTAGGCATCGTGACCGCCCTTGAGGAGAAGAATGCCAAAAGCCAGGATAAGAACATGGGACCGACCATCAGCGCGGTTAAGTCGGCCCTGATGGGACCGCTGGCGCCAATCGGGGATACCTTTTTCTGGGGCTGTTTCCGTATCGTGGCAGCGTCCGTGGGCGCCACCCTGGCCCTGAAAGGGAATCTGCTGGGTCCTGTGCTGTTTGTGCTGATGTTTAATATCCCGCATCTTCTGGTGCGCTGGTATGGCCTGACACTGGGGTATAAGCTGGGCGAGAATTTCATCAGCTTCATGCAGGAAGGAGGGCTGCTGCAGAAACTGACAGAGGCGGCCTATATTGTGGGACTGACGGTAATCGGAGCCATGACCGCTTCCTATGTGGGGGTTACCTGCGGTGTGGAATTCAGTATCGGTGAATCGGTCATCAATATACAGGAAATCCTGGATGGCATCTTCCCAAGCCTGCTTCCCCTGGGCGTTACCCTGTTCATGGCCTGGCTCATGAGAAGCAGGAACGTAAAACCCGCCATTGTCATCCTGGTGACGGTTGTTGTGGGGCTGGTCCTTGGCGCGGCAGGATTCCTGATTGTGTGATAAGAAAGGTAATATGGATATGAATGAAAACGCGATGATGGATTGTATTAAGGCAGAGCCGGATGTGATAAAGGAAATCCTGGACAACAGGGAGTATTACTGCGGGGATTTTGTGAAGCATTTCATGACCCACCCGGTGAAGCGGGTGTATCTAAGCGGCCACGGTTCCCCATATAATGCAGGTGTTGTTGTGGGCTTCATGATGGAAAAGCTTCTTAAGGTGGAGGCAGCCACAAGCTACCCCACCCTGTTCATGAACCACAGCGGATTTAATGTTAACGGCATGTATGGGCCGGAAGAAATGCTGGTCATATGCCCGGCCCAGTCAGGCCGCACCAGAGGTCCGGTGTATGTTGCAAGGAAGGCCAGGGAAATGGGAATACCGGTTATATGTACAACGCTTTTAAGGGATGGCGTACTGGCCAGGGAGTGTGATATAGTAATAGAGAAACGGAGCGGGGATGAGGAGAGCTTTCCGGAGACAAAGGGACATGTGGCTTCCATGGCTATCCTGATGCTCTGTGTGGTGGAAGCGGCATATGCCCTTGGACGGATCGTGAAGAGTGAGTACGACGGGTATTTGGAAGCATTTGCAGCCCTGCCCCAAAGTGTGGCGCTGGCAGCAGAGCGCACGCTTTCATGGTATGAAGCCCATAAACAGGTCTTACTGGAAGCTGACAGCTTCACCTTCCTGGGATATGGGGCCAACTATGCCACTGCGGTGGAAGGCGGGCTTAAACTTTTGGAAACCACATTAAAGCCTTGTATGAGTTATGAGTGCGAGGAGTTCATGCATGGCCAGAACCAGCCTGTAAAAGAAGGGACCGTGCTGTTCTTCCTGTGTCCCAGGGAACCGGAGAGGAACCGGATGGATGAGCTTGTCCTGTGGTGCAGGAGGCATACCCGTAACTGCTTCATGGTGGCGTCCCCGGATGACCCGGTGACGGACGGGCATTCCATTGTCAGTGATTTTGTGGAATGTGAATTCCTGACAGCCATTGAGTATCTGATCCCGTTCCAGGTCTTAAGCCATGTTGCTGCCAGGGATATGGGGTTAAGTTCCGTGGTTGCCAATCATGACGATGCGGGCAAAGAGCTGAATGTGCGGTTTGAATCTTAACATGGGGGACGGAATATGCAGTATATAATAGCAACCCATGGCAGGCTGGCGCTGGGATATGTGGACACCATACGCCTGGTAACCCAGGTGGAGGGACTTCATGCAGTGTGCGCCTACATGGAAGATTCAGAATTTCCAGAGGACATGGAGCGGCTTTTAAACTCCTTTGCGCCCGGGGAACCGGTCATCGTATTTACGGATCTTCTGGGAGGGAGCGTGACCCAGAAGATTATGGAGCTATGGGCCGGAAGGGAACAGTTCCAGGTATTTGCAGGAGTTAACCTTCCTTTTGTGATAGAGACAATCCTAAGCGGTTCCATGCCATCCAGGGAGGGCATGGAGGATATGCTGGAACGCTCAAGGGAACAGATGGTGTGGGTGAACGGGTTACTTGGATGCGGATGAAGGTTCAAACAGACCCTGAGGTATGTATGACGGATGATAAGACTTCTTCGTGTGGATGACAGCTTCCTTTATGGAAAAAAAGCGTTACTGTGGATAAATGCAACACGTGCTAAGGTCATTGTCTTAATTGACAATGGCCTTAGATTCGATTATTTTGCCCAGAGCCTACTTAACATGGCCTGCCCTTCCCAGGCAGAGCTGGTGTTCATGGATGTGGAGGAGGCCAGGGCTGCGGCCGTGCAGTACAGGAACTCCCGGGAACCGGTCATCATGGTGGCTGGGACATTTTCCCAGCTTCTTAAGCTGGCGCCCAGTCTGGAGGGGCTGGTCCGTGTGAACGTGGGGAGCGTGAGGGAGAGTTCCTCGGATGAACTGCAGGCGTTAAAAAAACTGAGGGAACAGGACATGGAATTTGAGATACGCGATCTGCCGGAGGATGTCCCGGTCCGGCTGGAATAGCGGAAAGGTAACAGGCTATGTATTTGATGAAGCGTCAGAAGCAGTATCTGCACCTGCTGATGGACAGGGAAGGACCTGTTACCAGCAGGGAAATGGCCCTGGAGACAGGTGTCAGCCTGAGGACCGTTAAAACGGATATGGCCAAGCTGAATGAACTTTTAAAAGATTATGATATGCGTATTATGTCAAAGCCGGGCGCGGGCTACCGCCTTGCCTCCAATGACGGGGAAGGGTTAAAGCCCCTCAGCCTGCTGATGGAACAGATGCAGTATGAGCGGTCTGACCGTATACCGGACACCGGGCCGGAACGGGTGGAGTATATTGCGGGGAAGCTGCTGGCGCTGGATTATTATATCACCATGGAAGAACTGAGGCAGATACTCTATGTAAGCCGTTCCACCTTAAACCAGGACATGAGGCAGGTCCGCAGGCTGCTGGAGCTTTATGGGCTGAAGGTGGTCCACGCATCCCACAAGGGGATACGCCTGCAGGGGACTGAGACAGCGCTCAGGCGCTGTATGGCAGAGCTGTTTTTCCGGAATGAGGGGAAATGGGAGAAGACCCCGGGTACAGGCCCCGGTGAAGAGCGGATCAGCCAGATACAGCACATCCTTAAGTCCAGGGCGGACGCATTGTGCGTCAGTTATCCCGAAGCCGTGGTAAGGGAGCTGGCCCTCCAGATTTACATAGCGGCCCAGAGGTGCCGGTTCAGGAAGGAGGTGGAATTTGACAGCTCCCTTCAGGTATCCCGCCAGTTCATGGACATGGCGGTCAGTATAGGCGACGGTCTGCGGGAGACAATGGGCATTTCCATGCCTGATATAGAAATCCATAACATGGCCTGCATGCTCCAGTTCCGAAGCCTTGAGGAAGAGACAGGGCCGGAGGATGACCGGTTTGACGGCGTGATCCGCAGGATGTTTCAGAGGATAGAGGAGAAATTCGGCCTGCGTTTCTCAGGGCAGGAGCAGCTGGCCCATTACTTAAAGCTTCACCTGCCGCGTATGGCGCAGCGGTGCAGGAACCGTATCCTGATTGAGAATCCGGTGCTCAATGATACCTTCTGCAACTACCCGCTGGCAGTGGATGTGGCAAATGTGGCTGTCCAGGTGCTGGAACAGGAACTTGACATTAAGGTGAATTCCAATGAGTTCGGTTATCTGGCTGTTTATTTTAACATGTGTATCGTCACGTACGGGGAACGGCAGAACAAGACGCTGATACTGGTATGTCCCGGCAGCAGGGCGGAGTCGGTGATGTATTTTACAGAACTGCAGGCATTGTTTGGAAACTATGTGAACACGCTCCTGACATGCAGGGTGGATGAACTGAAGTCCATGAAGTTTACCGGCAATGAGGTGATTGTCTCAACCGTACCCCTGCATTTCCTTCCCGGCTATGTCAGATGGATCCATACGGGCTGCAACATCGTGGAAAGCTTTTCCGATATCATGGAGGCCCTTACATCCCTGCCCCTGGAGTCCTTTAATATTGACGAGTTCATGGACCCCAGCCTGTGGGTGACTGGGGCGGAGGCGGACACGCCGGATACGTACTTTGAATATCTGTTTGACACCCTTTGCGAGATGCAGATGATGGACTTTGGGGAGGCAAGGATATTATATGAAAATGTGGAGCGGTTTGGCCAGGAACTGGGGAACCAGGTTGCGCTTATAAGGGCGGAGAACCCCTTCCTTACCCCGTTCGTGCACGTGACATTCACAAAGGAACCGTTTTTGTGGGAACGGCAGTATGTGAAGGTCATCATATTCATGAATGTGTCGGACGGCAGCTATGAGTTCAGGAATGGGATATACAGTTTCCTGGGGAAATGGTACCGCCATAAGGATAAGATTGAGGAGAGTATACGGTGCCCGGATTTCGGGCGGTTCATGGAGGGGATAAAGGGGAGAGGATGAGTTACGGTAATCACGAGGTGGGCCACGGTGACCATGACAGGTTGCATTCACGTAATATATGAATTATACTATCCTACAAAGAATGATATGGAACCGTAAGACCAGTGGAGGAACCTATGCCGGACATGAAAAATACAGCTCCCGCTTCCGGGAAACAGATAAAAGGAAATGCCATCAACATGCAGTTTGCCGTCCTGTCCGCCCTGGGCATGTTTTTCGTGGTGGACGGGCATTTAAATAACAGCTACCTGGATATCGGAGGCCTGTTCCCCTATTATTCCTTCCACATGCCGTTGTTTGCCTTCATATCAGGCTACTTTTTCCGGCCGGGCAGTGAGGCCGGTCTTAGGGCGTATGCGAAGAGGAAGGCGGTCCGCCTTCTGGGGCCTTACATGGTCTATAACCTGGTATATGGAATCATCACCCAGTTCCTTCACGGGGCCGGGTTTGCTTTTGGGGGAAGCCTGAACCTGTATAACCTGTTCATAGAACCGTTCATGACAGGACACCAGTTTGAATATAACCTGGCTGCCTGGTTTGTTCCGGCCCTGTTCCTGGTGGAGATGGCCAATGTGTTCCTGCGGCGTATCCTTGGGAAGGCGGCGGGGAATGAATATGCGGTTACGGCTGTGTATATGGGGATTGGCATAGGAGGCATCAGCCTGGCCTTAAGCGGCAGGTATGGGCAGGGCTGGCTGACCCTGGTACGGATGATGTTCCTGCTTCCCTGTTACCAGTGGGGCACACTGTACAGGCAGAAGCTGGAGGAAAAGGACCGGGTGCCCGGCATATGGTACTTCGGGGTCCTTATGACCATCCAGCTGGGGCTGGCCGTATGGGGGCGTCCCCTGATTTACTCCGTTGCTTTCTGCAACGGTTTTACAGGATATATCCTCCCTTACATAACAGCTGCCACCGGAACCGCATTCTGGCTCAGGGTATCCCGCACAGCGGCCGCTGCACTGAAGGACAGCCCGGCAGTCCGCTATTTCGGAAGCCATACATACGCGGTGATGATGCACCACATCATGGCGCTGATGGCCCTGAAGACCGTGTTTGCGGCATTTGCCAAATATACGCCGCTGTTTTCCGGGTTCAGCTTCGAACAATATAAGGCAGACCTTTGGTATTGTTATTTCCCAAAAGACCTGCCTCAGTTCAGGGTATTTTATTTGCTGTGGGCAATCACCCTGCCCCTTGTGTTCCAGTATATACTGGACTGGATAAGGCAGCGTCTTAACCCTCGTCCAAGGGTATGATAAGGGCCGCGATGAAATAGGCCAGGATACCGGGGCCGGAACAGATGAAGATGGCCCATATCAGGCGCACGATGGTGGGGTCAATGTTAAAATACTCCCCGATTCCGCCGCATACCCCGCACAGCATTTTGTTCGTATTGGAACGGTATAATTTTTTCTCCATTGTAATTCTCCTTTATCTATACGCTATCGCTAAAGTTAACAGTTATTGAGCCAACGCCGCACTCCAGTTCCATGTTGTAGGGTGCGTTGTTGTTGATATGGGTTTCGTGGGACAGCATGGTATAGCTGGAACCGCCCACCCGAATGGTGCCAACGCCGCATTCAATCCTGTAATTATAATCCTGTTCAGGATTGGCCAGGTTCAGGGTCACATCCCCGACCCCGGTTTCCAGTTCCACATCCCCGGCCACTGTTCCGGTAAAGGTAACAGCGCCCACACCTGTGTCAATATCCAGCTTGTTGGTGTGTATCTGGCTGAACTGGCATTCGGCAGCGCCTATGTCCACGGAAATCTTATCAAACTCATAGTCCGTGGGAACCAGGACCTCTATGCGGATATCCTCGCCCCGGCGGTGTTTCTGTTCCCGCTTGATTTTCAGGGTGTCCTTATCCATGTAGCACTGGGTGGCGTTGTACTTATCATTTACATTGACTTCTATCTGGGAAATGTCTTCCTTTTCATATACGCGCAGGATGCATTTATCCACGTCTATATCCAGTTTCCTTGTGGAGGAAAATGCACCGGGATCCTGGTCATGATTCCCGTCCGGCCGCAGGGTGTCCTCGGTCCAACTGACCCAGCCTTTACCGGAATTCCAGGTATCGGAAAAATCATCATTCCATCCATGATCCATATAATCGTCATCATCCCATACCATGGACCAGATGCGCCGGGGCAGATAGCTTGAGTACCTGCCTCCCAGGGCCGCGGATACAGAGGTGATGCCGATTCCTGCCAGCAGGAGTATAAGTCCGGTCAGCGCGCAGATCTTGATAAATCTTTTCATGGTTTCCTCCTTCCGTGAAGCAGACGGTTCAGGCTATTGACAATGCTGCGTATGAGGAAAGGGATGAACCTTCCGTAAAACAACACCGCAAGGGCCAGTAAAAGCACTCCCACGCCCAGGAACATAAGGCCGGTTCCTGATATGAGGAATCCGTTTAACGGGTGCATGAATATATGCACGATTCCATAGGGCACCATGGCAACACCGCTTATGAGCATGGCGATGGTCAGGACACCGATGAGTACCAGCGCACCCACCAGGATGCCAATCAGTCCGGCCACAATCCCCAGTGCGCCTCCGCCGATGCCCAGCAGTGCGGGTACGGCTACGATGATAAGGATGATCCACAGGATTACCTTAAGGGGACCGCTGGTCCTGGGACGGGAGCTGCCGTGGCTTCCCTGTGCGCCGTGGGGATTATCCTGCCAGCTGCCGTGGCTGTCCTGTGTGCCGTGGGGATTATCCTGCCAGCTGCTGCCCTGTGAGCCGTGGACGTTATCCCGCCAGCTGTTGCCCTGTGCGCCGTGGACACTATCCTGCCAGCCATCCTGGCGTTCCCTGCCATCCCGGCGTGATTCCTGCCACTCCGGTTCCCTGCCCTCAGGCAGGTCATACCGCTTGACAACCTGATAATTGGGATCCCTGAAGCGCTCATCCTTATAGCCGCTTTCCGTAAATTCACCTCCGTCCTCCAGATTTCCTGCGATATCGGAGCGGATGATGGAGGCAATCCGTTCAGGACTTCCAAGCTCCCGTACCACATCGGCTTCACGGTCCGTCCCGGCTTCATCAAAGTAATCCATGTAATACTGAAGCGCGTCTTCCTTGTCTTCGTCCTGAATATCCTGTAAGAGATACGCAAGCTCCTTCATAAACTCATCCCTGGTCATAGGTTAGCCTCCTTAAATATCTGGGATATCTTCTGTGAATAAGTTACCCATTCACCCCGGTACAAATTCAGCTGTACCCTCCCTTTTTCCGTAATCTTATAATATCTGCGGTTCCTGCCGTCAATGGCCATGTCGTAAACCTCCAGGCAGTCCTCCTTCTGAAGGCGCCGGAGCACGGGATATAGGGTGGATTCGGATATGTCAATGGCGCACCTCACATCCTGGGTAATCTTGTATCCGTATGTTCCATCCGCATCCTTTGAGACCACAGCAAGTACGATTGCGTCCAAAAGTGCAGATCCTGTGTTGAATATCATAAGCACCCCTCTGTTCTGTTGGTTGAATATTATTTGTCTCGTCATATTATATGTCGTATAATATATTTATACTATACAGCATATAATATTATATGTCAATAAAAGAAAATAAAAGATATTCAAAAGATAATGTCATATTTTCTTAAGTCTCTTTATAAACTATTTAGTAACTGGTCAAACTTAGGTCACAAATCCCAGGTATACTTTAACCATAAACAAGCAGTCAGAGCTTTTCATATAGATGCACATATATATAAGCCGGTGGGATTGGCAGGAGGCCTTTTCTACCGGCTCAACCTATTTTCAGGGGGTTTTTGGGCGAACCGTTGAAAATGCATTGAAAATACGTAAGGAATCAGATACAATGGATGAATCAATGTAAATGAAGAAGGTATAAGAATGAATGCAGGAATTATTGCAAAGCAGATGCTGATCCTGTTCCTTATGATGCTGACCGGCTATGCCGCATATAAGAGAGGGATTGTATCCAGGGAAGGCGCCAAGAGCCTTTCATCTGCAATTATCAACATTTTTAATCCATGCCTGATCATCTCAGGGGTCCTGAACAAGACAATTACATACAGTACGGCCATGGTTACGGAGAATCTGGTTCTGGTGGCTGTCTTTTTTGTTGTGCTGATACTGCTCAGCAAAGTATTTGCCAGGATTATGGGGCTTTCCGCAGCTGAGGTCAACTGCTACCGCCTGATGATGATATTCCCCAACCTGGGATTCATGGGGATTCCGCTGGTACGCAGCCTTTACGGTGAGGAGGCAGTCATCTTTGTGGCATTCTATATTGTGGGATATAACCTGCTGGTCTATTCCTACGGCATCCTCCTGGCCATGGGGAATGCCCCGGCAGCTGACGGTCAGAAGCGGGAGCTGCCATGGAAAAAGGTGTTTAACATAGGGACAGGTGCCTGTGCCATCGCCATCCTTATCTTTGCATTCCATATCCGTGTGCCGGAGGTGATGGGAACATTCGTGGACAGCGTGGGCAATGCCGCAGTACCGCTGTCCATGATGACCGTGGGAATCATGGTGGCCCAGTCCGATCTTCGGGAACTGGTGACGGATAAAAAGCAGCTGGTGCTTTCCGCCATCCGCCTGCTGGTCATTCCCGCCCTCTGTATCCCCCTGATGAAGATGATTCCCGTGGACCCGGTGTCCTACGGCATATTCATCCTTCTCATGGCCATGCCCGTGGGCAGCGTGGTGATGATGGTGGAAAAGGAGTATGGGACAACGGACGGGAGCATTTCCGCGAAGAGCATTGCGCTTACCTCGGTGCTGTCGGTGGTGACGATTCCGTTGGTGACGTATCTGGCGTAGGCGGGACCTTGTTCAGGTTCCTGTATTCCAGGGGCGACATCCCCGTGTTCTTCCTGAACAGCTGGCAGAAGTAGGTGGAATTCAGGTATCCGGACTGTTCTGCTATCTGGGCGATCTTCAGGTTCGTACCAACCAGGTTCACCTTGGCAAGTTCCATCCGTTTCCGGATGATATGGTTGATGACGGTTGTCTTGCAGTTATTGGAAAAAAGGGTAGAGAAATAAGCTGCGTTTAAGTGTACATGCTTTGCAATATCCGCCACGGACAGGTTGGGGTTGGACAGGTTGGCTTCTATATATTCCATGGCAGCGTGCAGGATGACGGAGGTGTTGGACTGGGATTCCTTATTCAGATGCTTAATACAGTTTTCAAGGAAGCCGCACAGCAGGTCCTTAATCTCGGGAATCTCATGGCTCATATAAATCTTCACCGCATAGGAGGCGGCCTGGACCTTGAATTCATCGGTGTGTATGTGGTTTGACAGTTTGTAAATCAGATGATTGGCAAAATCCTTGATACTGTACATATTCATCTGTCCTTTTGCCAGGAAGGCGTCCAAAAGCGTGGTAGAGCCATGGATGTCTTTGTAAAGGACTGCGGAAGTCATTTCCTTAATCTGGTCGTCAAACAGCGCATAATTAGCATTATATTCCTGACCGGCATAATATATCCTGTTGTCAGAAACAATATAGCGCAGGTTCATGGTGTCAGATGCCTCGTTCAGGCCTTCCAGGATTCCCATCAGTCCATGGTGTGGTGTGCTTACCGCCACGCAGTATCCGGTGTACCCGGACAGGTAGTGTTCAAGGTCTTTATGCAGGCGTTCCGTATAATTGGATAGTTTTTCAATGTCCTCATGACATAAAAGGAAGACATGCTGGAAGTTCACATTAGGGAAAAAGAACTCTCCGGGATGTTTTTTGATTGCCTGGAAATAAATTTCCGCATCCAGCATGTATTGGGAACCGTTCAGGGACATAAGCGCGGCGGTATAGTATTGATTCTCCAAACTGTCAATCAGGTCCGTATGACCGAGAAAACGGTCCGACGGATATTCACCCCTGAGGACACTGTTGAGGATGGATTTTTCCGTGATGATCAGTTCCTTCAGCTTCCGTTTATCCGTAATGCTGGCAGCCGCCTTTTTTACCACGGTCAGAAGTTCATCCGGGTTCAGGGGTTTCAGCACATAGCCATAGGCTCCATAATCCATGGCTGTCTTCACATAGTCAAATTCTTCGAATCCGCTAATGACAATCACGCATATATGGGGATAGGATTCCTGGATTTTCTTTAATAAATCCAGGCCGTCCATAATGGGCATCCGCACATCCGTGATGACAATATCCGGCAGGTATTGTTCCAGGGCCTCGAATGCCTCCTTTCCGTTTTTGCAGCTGGCTACCACGGAAAAGCCGTTTTCTTCCCATGGAAGTGCATTTATGATACAGCGCCGTGTAAATGGCTCGTCGTCAGCAATGAGTATTTTAAACAATGACAGTTCCCTCCTTGTCAAGCAGTGGTATTTTTATTGTAACCAGGGTGTATTGGCGGCAGCAGCTTTCTATGGTGATTCCGTATTCATTTCCGTTGGAGAGCTTTATCCTTCTGTTTATGTTGAAGATGCCGTATCCCAGGCCCTGGTCCTTTTCCGGATGCTTATTAATATCACACAGGAAAGCATTCAGTTCATCTACTTTTTCTTTTGGGATCCCAATCCCGTCATCCTTTATGCGTATAGTGACATGATTCCCGTCCCTGACCGCAGTTACAAAGATATTCCCGCTCTGTGAAGGCGTCTGCAGGATACCGTGCTGGATGGAATTCTCCACAACCGGCTGAAGTATCAGTTTAGAGCAGTAATAAGACAATATCCCGGGGTCATCGATTTCTATGGAATAGTTAATACCCTGGTCATAGCGCACCCTCATGATTTCCAGATAAATCCTCATATGTTCAAATTCATCCTTAAGGCTGATAAGCGTCTTACCTCGGTTTAGGGACAGACGGAAAAATGTGGAGAAATCCATTAAAGTATTAAGGGCGGATTCAGAATCCTTCATCCGTATCTGCCATGCAATGATATCCAGGGTATTGTATAAAAAATGGGGATTGATCTGGGCCTGGAGGGCGGCGTACTGCGCCTTGCGTATCTCCTTTTCCTCCTGCTTGGAATTCTCTATGAGCATATTGATACGCTGGAGCATGGTGTTATAACCGGAGTAAAGGGTAAGGATATCGGATATCTCGGTGTTGGTCTCCATGGGTTTATCAAGGGTATTCATTTTAATGTGGGCCATATTGGTGGCAAGTATTGATATGGGGTAGGAAATTTTGTTATAGATTCCCCGGGAAGTCAATACGAATGTGACAATGATGATGAGAAGCATCGCAATGAATATACATACCAGCTCAGGCGGGAATGACAGGTTCAGGTTGGATGGCCGTGTGTAAACCTCCAGCTGCCATCCGTTGCTTAAAGGCTGGCTGTAACTGCCTGTCCCTGCCAGTGCCTCGTCTCCCAGGCGCCAGATGGGGGTTCCGTCCTGGGTAATCCTGAAATAGGCGGGCTGTGAGGATACGTAATTCAGGGCATTGTTAAGGGCGGTCTGGTTCAGTTCAATTGCAATGATTCCGTTCACCTGGTTGGTGCTGATGTTGACCAGGGGCATGGTTACCACATAGAGGTCTGTTTCCAGCCGCCGGAATATGTTTGATTTAGGAAGGTGCCACCATGTGACGGGGCCTTTGCGTGCTGTCTGGTAAAATGGATTATCTACGATATCATGTTCCAATAATGTAAAATTACCGGACTTAAACTTCCTGCCGTCATCTAACAGGATGGCCAGGGGAAGCTCCTCCTCGGCATAAGACTGTACTAAAAAAGATGTTTTACAGTTGATATCCACTTTCTCTTTGTAGAATTCCGTAGTCTCCCGTTCAATATCAGTCCTCAGCATGGTCTGGATGTCATAATTTTTCGCAATGGAAGTGCAAAGGGATTCACAGGACAGCAGCAGGTTATCCAGTGATTCGCGGTAGTACAGGGACATCCGGGTTACTTCCATGTCATTGAGGTAGTCTATCTGGGTCTTGTATATGTAGCTTAAAAATGTTGTGATGAACAGGACATACACCATGAATATGATTATCAGATAGCGGAACAGGGTTTGGTTGATGGAATGCGCATTTTTTATTTTCATGTAGATATTTCCTCTTTTAAATGTAGAAATATATGATACGAGTTCAGGGCTATTATACCAAATGTCAATAAAATTTCCATATAATCTAAAAAATAATACATAATTGCCAAAAAAACTTTATTTATTATAATCAAAAACTCCTGTAATATATGGTTATCAAGCAAAACAAGCAACACAGTAAAAAACAACAGGAGGTAAGGTAAGTTATGTTAAAAAAGTTATGGGGTACAATGCTTGCAGTGACACTGGTGTCCACATCCCTGATGGGATGCTCCACTGAAACCGCAAAACCTGCGGCAACAGAAGCAGCAGCCCAGGCGTCTGAGGAGAAGACGGCTGCACCGGCAGCTGAAACACCGGCTGGGGAGACCGGGGCAAAGGCATCGGAGGACGGAGGGGAAAAGAAGCTGAAAATCGGTTTTTCTGAATCCACCTACTCGGGGGCATGGAGGGTTGCAGAGGTTGAGGATGTTACAAAATATGCGGAAATGAACGGATATGAGTTAATCATGACCAATGCGGATTCCAACATTGAGAAGCAGATTGGGGACGTGGAGGACCTGATTGCACAAAAATGTGACCTGATTGTAATCGTTCCCGTGGATGCCAATGCGGTGGCGCCTGCCTTTGAGGCATGTAAGAGCGCCGGCATCCCGGTAATTGATATGGATACCCAGTATCTGGACGGAAAGTGGAAAGAGGACTTCATCACAACCATCCGTTCCGACCAGTACCAGCAGGGACAGGGCTGCGCCGAGTGGACGGTGGGCCATGTGGGGGACAAGGACACCACGGTATTGGAAATCACAGGTAATCCGGGACAGTCCGATGCACAGAACCGTTCCAGGGGCTTTAATGAATATGTGGCTGACCACAGCAACATTAAGGTAATCCAGCAGAACGGGGAGTGGTCCAGGGCAACAGCCCAGGAGGTTGTACAGAATGTTGCCCAGTCAGGACAGAAATTCGATGTGATTTACTGTCATTCAGATGAGATGGCGCTGGGAGCGCTTCTGGGATTAAAGCAGGCAGGACTTAAACCCAACGAGGATGTATGGATTGTGGCGGTTGACGGACAGAAAGAGGCTCTGGACGCCATTAAGGCAGATGAAATCGGCGCCATCATCACATGTACCCCTAAGGGCGGGGACGTCCTCTTTGACTGTATCAACAAGTACTTTGCAGGCGATGAGCTGGAGGAAGAATACTTTGTCCATCAGTCTACAATCACCACCGAAAATGTGGACGAGTTGTATGAAGTAGAAGGATTCTAAAAACAGTATGGTCTGATTCATATGGGAACTGCCGGAAACAGTTTTGACAACAGGGATTGTGAAGGTAGTTCCCTTATTCTGTCTAAAAGGAAGAGGTGGATTTGTGGAAAAGGAATTTCTTTTGGAAATGAAGAATATAAAAAAGTCCTTTGCAGGCGTGAATGCGCTGAAGGGGGTTAACTTTAACGTAAGGAAGGGCGAAATCCATGCGCTGATGGGAGAAAACGGGGCAGGGAAGTCCACGCTGATTAAGATACTGACCGGTGTCTATCAGGCGGACGAAGGCGAAATCCGTATGGATGGACAGCAGGTACATATAACGGATGTGCAGAAGGCGCAGAAGGCCGGTATCAGCCCGGTCTATCAGGAGCTAAACATGATTCCGTACCTGAGCGTGGCTGAGAATATTTTCTTAGGGCAGTATCCGAGGAATAAATCCGGAAATATTGAATGGGATAAGATGTATGCCGCGGCTGAAAAGATACTGGGGGATCTGGACCTGGATATTGATGTAAGGGAACAGTTAAATGGATTCGGCACAGCGACCCAGCAGATGATTTCCATTGCCAGGGCGGCAAGCAGGGAATGCAGGCTTCTGGTGCTGGACGAGCCGACTTCTTCCCTGGATGGCAATGAGGTGTCCCAGCTGTTTAAGATTGTGAACAAGCTGAAGGAGAAGGGGGTATCCGTTATTTTCATTACCCACCGGCTGGACGAGGTCTTTGAACTGACTGAGAGCATTACCATCTTAAAGGACGGGGAATATGTGGGCACATTTCCTACCGCAGACATGACAAAGGAAGAGCTTGTCACCAGGATGGTGGGCAGGAAGGTTGTGGAAGGAAGCAGGACCAGGGCGGTCCGGGAGATGAAAGGGGACTATTTTATTGAGGCTTCACATCTTGCCAAATTCCCCAAGGTCAGGGACGTATCCTTTGGCATCAAACCTGGGGAAATCCTGGGGATAGCAGGTTTATTAGGTTCGGGAAGGACCGAGACAGCCCAGCTTCTGTTCGGCTTTAGCCGGATGGATGCAGGAACCATCAAGATAAATGGAAAAGACACAGTAATCGCATCGCCCAAGGATGCCATAAGTAAGGGGATGGCATTCTGTACGGAAAACAGAAGGGAAGAGGGAATCATTCCCTACATGTCTGTGAAGAACAATATCGTAGTATCATCCATGAAAAAAATATCCCGAGGGATTGTGATAAATAGGAAGCTGCAGAACAAGGTGGTGGGCAGTTATATCAGTGCATTGAAGATTAAGACGCCCAATGACAGGCAGAGGATACGCTTCCTGTCAGGAGGGAACCAGCAGAAGGTAATACTTGCCAGGTGGATGGCCACGGATCCGAAACTGATCATACTGGACGAACCGACAAGGGGAATTGATGTGGGGGCCAAGCAGGAGGTTGAGAAGCTGGTGCTGGACTTTGCGGCACAGGGGATCAGCGTGATTTATATTTCCTCCGAACTGTCCGAGCTGGTGCGCAACTGCGACCGGATCATCGTCCTCAGGGACGGACGGAATGTGGGTGAGCTTTCGGGGGATGAGATTAAGGAGCAGAGCATCATGGCAATGATAGCGGCTGAAAGTGAGGAGGGTTAAACATGGCGGTAAAAAACAACAAGCTTTCCCTGGGGGAGGTACTCCAGAAGTATGGGGCGGTCATATTCTTCTTCCTGCTGTTTGGCTTCAACTGCTTTTATACCAATAACTTTTTTAGTATACAGACAGTCTGGAACCTGTTTATCCAGTCCATGCCGGTCATACTGATTGCCATGGGACTTACCCTTGTCATTGCCACGGGTAATATTGATATTTCCGTTGGTTCCGGCATGGCCCTTGGTTCTGTTATCTTTTCCTTTATCGTGAAGTCAGGAGGAAATCCGGTGGCTGCCCTGGCCGGGGCTGCTGTGGTGGGAATGGCTGCAGGGGCCTTCTGCGGCGTCATGGTTGCCAGGTTTGGGGTGGAGTCCATGATAACAACCATGGCCATGATGTATATTTTAAGGGGAATTGCCAAGGTGGCATCCGGCGGCACTCCTATCAGCTATAACAATTCATCGGTCTCAGCCCTATCTTATTACCGGGTAGGCGGTGTGGTGCCAATCCATGTGGTTTGCGTGGCCGTGCTCCTAGCTGTCATCCTGTTCGTCATAGAGAAGACTTCCTTTGGCGTGTATCTGGAGGCCACGGGGGATAACCGGACAGCTGCCAGGATATCGGGAATCAATGTGGTTGCGGTTATTTTGATTACATATGTGGTCAGCGGCATGCTGGCGACCCTTGCGGGTATTGAACAGTGCATCATGGTTTCCAGCGCGGACGGTTCCAGCCTGGGGCTGAGCTATGAGTTTGACGCAATCGCATCCACGGTCGTGGGGGGAACGCCCATGAGGGGAGGAAAGCCCAATATCATAGGAACCCTGTGCGGCGCCTTGCTGCTGCAGCTGATAGTGATCATGGTCAACATGAATAACATATATTATGCAATTTCCCTTGTTATCAAAGCGCTGCTGATTTTCGGGGCGGTTTATCTGCAGCGTGTTGCAACAAAGAAATAGAGGTGGCGGCTATGAACGGTATTCTAAAAAAGATAAGACAGAGATTCAATGGTTATGGAGTCATCGTGGGCGTTGTCATTGTCATGATGGTAGGAACACTGCTGAACGGGGAATCCTTTCTGACCATCAACAATATCAGCAACGTGGGGAGGCAGGCAACCATACGGGGCCTTCTGGCATGCGGCATGGCGCTGGTCATCATGTCAGGCTCCATTGACTTAAGCGTCAGCACTTTGTTTGCATTCAGCGGATTCCTGTCCCTGTATTTCAGCAATTATTCGGCAGTGCTGGCATTCGTGATACCCATGGCAGTGGCGGCAGGCGTTGGGTTCATCAATGCCACCCTGATTGTAAAAGCCGGCTTTCATCCGTGGATTGTGACCATTGCCTCCCAGCTTGGCATACAGGGAATCCTTCTGATGATGACGCGGGGGGATACCTACAAGGCAGTCCATATAAGTCCAGGGTTTGCCACATTCGGCAAAATCATTTTTTTCCGCTATATCAGCATCTATCTGGTGATTTTCATCCTGACCTTTGTTGTCTTTGCGGTCCTGTTAAAGAAAAGGTCTGCCTTCAGGAATATCTATGCAGTTGGGGGGAACGAGGAGGCTGCGACCATGATGGGTATTAATGTATATAAGACAAGGCTTCTGGCACATATGCTGTGCAGCATGCTGGCCTGTCTGGCCGGAATCCTTCTGGTATCCAGGACAGAGGCGGCGTACCCCCTGGCGGGCACCAGTTATGAGATGTATGCCATAGCGGCCTGCGCCCTGGGAGGTATCTACCTTACGGGAGGCAGGGGGAAGATCATGGGAGCATTTGCCGGGGCATGGATCCTGGGCTTCCTGAACAACATTTTCAACATGCAGTCCTATGTGAATCCGTTGTGGGAACAGGTTGTAACAGGGCTGCTGCTGATTATCGTGGTTTTCTCCCAGTCAGCGAATGCAAAACAGATTTTCAAAAATATAAAGAAAAGCACATCCCGTGTATCTGTGTGAGATAGGGAGGGACAAGGATGGGAAGATATGTAATCGGAGTGGATAACGGAGGAACCTTTATAAAGGCTGCCATGTATGATGAACATGGCAGCATGGTATCCCTGGCAAGGGAAGCCAGCCGGACCATGATTCCGGAGCCTGGGCGTGTGGAGATTGACCTCAATGAACTATGGGCCATTAACTGCAGATGTATTGCCCGGGTGCTGGCAGAAAGCGGGGTTCCTGCCGGGGAAGTGGAATGTGTGGGTTTTGCAGGACAGGGTAAAGGCGTATATGCAGTGGATTCCAGCGGTAATGCATTCAGGAATGCCATTACATCCTCAGACAACCGGAGCTGGGAGTATACAAAACAGTGGGCGGAGGATGGGACAGTGGATAAGGTACGGCCCATGACCTGCCAGGGGCTTTATACGTCCCATCCTGTTTCCATCCTGGCCTGGATGAAGGACCATGAGCCTTGGAATTACCAAAAAATCCGGTGGGTATTCTCCATGAAGGATTTCCTGGTATACCGCATGACCGGGCAGGCTGTGTCGGACTGCTGCAACCAGTCCGGAGGCAGTTTCATGAACCTGTTTACCGGACAGTATGAAAAAAGCATCCTGGAGTATCTGGGAATATCCGAGGTTTATGAAAAACTGCCGCCCCTGTACCAGCCGGCCGATGTCTGCGGCACTGTCACAAAGGAGGCGGCCGTACAGACAGGCCTTAAAGCAGGAACACGGGTGGTGGCAGGCATGTTTGACGTTGACGCGTGTTCTGCGGCCATGGGCATGGTGTCCGGTGACCAGCTGTGTATGATGGCAGGGACATGCAGTGTTAACGCATATCTTGGCAGGAAGCCGGTTACAGACAAAAACATAGGCCTTAATTCCTTATACTGTATACCGGGATATTACTTTATTGAGGAGGGATCCAACACTTCCGCAGGGAATCTGGAGTGGGTCATAAAGGCGCTGTACCAGGATGAAGCAGAGGAATGCAGCCGGAATGGGAAACGTGTATATGATCTGTTAAACCAGGCCGTGGAGGGCATAGGGCCGGAGGATGGTAAAGTGGTGTTCCTGCCATTCTTAAACGGTTCCATGGACAGCAGCAGAAGCCGCGGGGTATGGCTTGGTATGTCGCCTCTGGATACCAGGGAGCACATGGTGAGGGCAGCTTATGAGGGAGTTGTATTCTCTCACCGGTATCATGTGGAACGGCTTTTAAGGACACGGGAAACACCAAGGGCCATCCGGCTGTCAGGCGGTGTCACCAAATCCGATGTATGGCTCCAGATGTTCGCGGACATCCTGCAGCTGCCCATAGAGATTGTGGACGGGGCTGAACTGGGGGCAAAGGGAGCGGCCATTGCGGCTGCCATCGGAGCTGGTTTTTACCGCGATTTCATGGAGGCATCCGGGGGGACCGTGAAGATAAAGAAGGCGGTCATGCCCAACCAGGGCAGGAAGGCTGTATATGATGGGAAATATGGCAATTTTATAAAGACCATGAACGCGCTTCATGGTCTGTGGGAAGACATATTCTAAAATGAAAAGGAGAAAAGGGACATGGAATTACAGGTTGCACTTGATTGCAGGGATTTATCAGAGGCATTGGCGGTAATGGAGGAAATCTATCCATACGTGGATATCGCCGAATTGGGAACGCCGCTTATGTATAACGAGGGAACCAGGGCTGTCAGGGAGATGAAGAAAGCATTTCCGGACGTGAAAGTGCTGGCTGATATGAAACTTCTGGACGGAGGATATGACATTGCCAAGATTGCATATGAGGAGGGAGCGGATATTGTCACGGTAGCCGGGGTCACCAATGATTCTGTGATTGCCAGGGCAGTGGAGGCCGCCAGGGAATTTGGAAAAGAGTGTTTTGTGGACCTGATTTCCGTGGACGATATTGTGCAGCGTGCAGCGGAGGTGGACGCCCTGGGGGCAGACTGTATCGGCGTACATACCTCACATGATACCATTGCTGGCGGGAACCAGGCGCCCACCAAGGATTTAAGCCGGATTAAGGCAGTGATAAAGCGGGCCAGGACGTCCATATCAGGAGGGATTAAGGCGGAGTTCATTGACGATATCGTATCCTTTGGACCGGATGTGGTGATTGTGGGAAGCGGTATCATGCTGGCTGAGGATAAACGGGGGACGGCTAAGATGATATATGAGGCAATCCATGGATAGATGGCGGGATACTGTGCAAAAATCCGGGGCAGGATGTGATGTTGCAGGGAACAGTGGCGTGACAGAGGTGTAAGGCAGATGTGCAGATTAGGACATTATTCATTGGGGCTTTATGAAAAGGCCATACCTATGGGGCTTCCCTTCCGGGATAAGCTGAAAGCCGCCAGGATGGCAGGATATGATTTTGTGGAATTGAGTATCGATGAGACGCCCCAGAAGCTGGCCAGGCTGGAACTGGGAAACAGTGAGCGTATGGGTGTGATACGGGATATGCATGACACGGGAATTGCATTTCGCAGCATGTGTCTCAGCGGGCACAGGAAGTATCCGTTGGGAAGCAGCAACAAGGAGACAGAGGCCAGGGGAATGCAGATCATGAAAGAGGCAATCGGGCTGGCCGATGATTTGGGAATAAGGATTATCCAGCTTGCGGGATATGATGTGTATTATGAAGCCGGGAATGAAGATACCAGACAGAGGTTTGCAGAAAATATATGTAAATCCGTGGAGATGGCTGCTGCGTATGGAATCGTCCTGGGATTTGAGACAATGGAAACCGAATTCATGAACACAGTGGAAAAGGCCATGAAATATGTCAGGATGGCTGACAGCAGTTTCCTTACGGTTTACCCTGATCTGGGTAACATCACCAATGCCGCGAAAACACATGGAACGGGCGTGGAGGAAGATATACGCAGCGGCAAAGGCCATCTGTGCGCCATGCATTTAAAGGAGACAAAACCTGGGGTATTCAGGGAAGTGCCTTTTGGAAGGGGCCATGTGGATTTTGAAAATGGAATCAGGACCGCTTGGGAATGCGGGATACGCAGGTATGTGACTGAATTCTGGGATGTGGGCAGAGGAGAGTGGGAGGAGGACTTAAAGCAGGCAGCGGGTATGATGAGGGGGATACTTGACAGGCAGGTTGTGATGGAAAGGTGAAAGGGGAGTGGTAAGGCTGCAGATGGAGAGGGGGATATAAGCGGGTTATTTGAATTGGAAGCTTGAATACCTGGATACCGTTGACCGTTTTTTGGTTAACGGTATTTTGGACTTTTTTACTTTAAAACTTTGACTAATTGGTGTAAATGGGGTAGTATAATAAAGTGTCTGTCATCCCTGGGACCAAAGCGGATATGGACCATGAAAATTTACATCTAAAGGAGAAGTTATGAGTAAGCAGAGGAGTAAGGAACCTGCAACGGGAAACGTGCACCAGAACGGCGGCTTTGGCAGCAGTTTTGGATTTGTGCTGGCCTGCGTGGGTTCTGCTGTTGGAATGGGTAACATCTGGATGTTTCCGTACCGCGTGGGACAGTACGGCGGCGGGGCATTCCTGGTACCCTATATTTTATTTATTGTATTGTTCGGACTGGTGGGACTGTCTGCGGAATTTGCCATTGGAAGGCGGGCTAAGACCGGGACACTGGGCGCCTATGAATATTGCTGGAACAGGATAGGAAAAGGCAGGCTTGGATATATCCTGGGCTGGATACCGCTGCTGGGATCTTTGGGAATCGCCATTGGATACGCAATCATCGTTGGCTGGGTGGTCCGCGCCCTGGCTGGCTCGGTTACCGGGGCAATCCTGACCGAGGATGCGGCCGCCTATTTCAGCCAGGCCACGGGGAATTTCGGAAGCGTGCCCTGGCATGTGCTGGTTATTATCATTGCCGCATCCATCCTGATGTTTGGCGCCACAAAGGGGATTGAGAAGATTAATAAGGTTCTGATGCCTTCCTTTTTTGTCCTGTTTGCCGTTCTGGCAATCCGCGTGGCATTCCTTCCGGGCGCGGTGGAGGGATATAAGTTCCTGTTCACACCGGACTGGAGTGATTTACTTAAGGTGGATACCTGGGTCATGGCCATGGGGCAGGCATTTTTTTCATTGTCCATTACAGGGTCAGGTATGATTGTCTATGGAACATATCTGTCTAAGTCGGAGGATATACCAAAGGCGTCCATCCGTACAGCCTTTTTTGATACGGTTGCGGCCATGATGGCAGCGCTGGCCATCATGCCGGCTGTATTTGCCTTTGGGATTAAGCCCAATGCAGGTCCGCCCCTTATGTTCATCACCCTGCCCAATGTGTTCCGGCAGATGCCCATGGGCCGTCTGTTTGCAGGCCTGTTCTTCCTGTCCGTGGCCTTTGCTGGTATCACAAGCCTGATTAACATGTTTGAGGCGGTCAGCGAATCCTGGCAGACCAGGTTCCGCCTGTCCAGGAAGACGGCGGTTGCCCTTTGCAGCGGGATTGCGCTGCTGGTGGGCATTTTCCTGGAAGCTGAGCCTAATGTAGGTTCATGGATGGATTTCATCACAATAATAGTGGTGCCATTTGGTGCCGTACTGGGCGCGGTATCCATCTATTATGTGCTGGGATTTGGGGAAATAGCCAAGGAACTGAAGGAAGGCCGGAAAAAGGCGCTTGGAAGTTACTTTGGCCCGCTGGCTAAATATGTGTACGTGCCGCTGGCCGTGATTGTGTTTATTCTTGGGATTGTGTATGGCGGAATTGGGTGAATGATGTTACTGTATGGATATTGCGGGAATGCCGCGGCCTGGGTGGGAAGTATCCGGGCCACGGTATTTTTGTATCTATTACGCTGCCTTCATTCAGTGGCAGCTTATCTGCATGAATAAGTATCCATTCATTAAAATGCCGTACAACCAGCATGCGAATCAAAAAGTAAACCGTTAATGCTACCAGAAATCCATACAGAACCCACCGCAATTTGCATAACCGCGTCATTGACAGATATTGGGGATAAGCCGTATAATTTTCATAGAAAATGTATAAACGAAAAGAGGAAATGGAATGGCAAGACCGAGAAGGAATACAGCTGCGGCTGCAGCAAAAGTGGATACAGCGGAGACTGTGCAGGCAGTTAAGGAAGAAAGCGCCGTGTGTGCTGCTGGGGAGAAGGGCGCTGTCAGCGCGTCCGGACAGAAAAAGACTGCTTGTGTGGCTGAGGAGAAGAACGATGCCGGTGTGGCTGAAGAGAACACCACCCATGAGGCAGGCAGAACCGTGATTGTGGAGTTTGCAGGAAAGCAGATAATGGCTAAGGACGTCCTTCAGAAAGCCGAGGAGGCCTATCTGGCGGCCCACAAGGATGTTGAAATCAAGACTCTGGAGCTTTATATTTCACCAGAGCAGAATGCGGCCTACTATGTGGTGAACGGCGAGGCATCTGAGGATTTTGTGGTTCAGTTATAATAAAAAAGAATGATATGTAAAACGCCGCCTGTCCGGGAAAAATTCCTGGCAGGCGGCGTTTGTGGATTGTAGCTCATGGCCGGTAGGCGATGATTTCATCAAAACACCCAGCACTCCTTTGGATTGCCCGTTCATTGCCCACTGTCACAATCGGCCCCTGTTCCAGTAAGTCATGGATGATCCGCGATGCCTCGGCCTGGTGCTCCAGCCGGGCATTTTTAATGTCCGCAATCATAAAGTTAATCTGATCCGTGTCAATTCCAGCCATGGCCCGGCGCATGTACCGCATGCGGTTATTCAGGGTTCCGGCAGGCGGCAGGGCCTGGGCGTAGGCGCTCAGGATATAGCCGTCCAGGTCCTGCTGTGTCAGGGAAATGTCCATGAGTGCCTTCCCGGTATTGGAGAACAGCTCCAGGGTGGACCTGACTTCGGGGTCAGCGGTGCTCCACAAGGTAAAATATCCAGCCGGAATGTAGAAATCGATTCCGCTGTCATATGCCCCGCCCTGATAGCGTATGGCAGGCTTCAGGTATTTGTCCGCACATGCCATGAGGAAGGGGAGATACCTGCCTTTAAAGCCTGTATTTCCACGGAAATCCCCCATCATGCGGGTTTCCTGGGAAGGGGCGTCCACACATATGGCCAGCTTCTGCTTCTGGGGCGGCAGGATGAAGGCCGTGTACTGGGCCTGCGTGGTGTGACAGGAATCCTTGTTTGCCGTGGGATTGGCGGTATCTGACTGTTTGGTATCATGTTCTCTTCCAAGTCTGGTATCATAATCTCTTCCAAGCATACCCAGCTGTCTTATGGCTTCCTGTTCCACTTCCCCTAAGGCATCCGGGTTTGCGGAGGCCATGAATGTGAAACGGCTTCCGGATAATATGGCAGTGGAAATATGCCGCAGTGTGTCTGTTACCTTTCCTGCGTATTCCGGTTCCTCCCTCAGTTTGCTGACCACATCTTTCAGGAAATAATAAACGTCCTGACTGTTGAGCAGGTTCCTGAACCTGCACTCCTGCCTGATATAGCCTTCCGCCAGGCTGAAGGACAGGGAGGATGCCATATCAGCCCGGGACAGGTCGTAATCAGGGAGATATTTTTCAAGGATACGCAGTATGGTGGGAATGTCATCGTATTCCCCTCCACCTATAATATCCAGGAGGAAATCCAGGCTTTCGGCAAAGTCCGTGGTGAGTCCGTACCAGAACACGGTCATCATGGGACGGCTGTCGGCTCCGGCCGCAGAATCCAGATAGAGTTCGTCAAAGGTGCAGTCGTGGAGGTATTCCTGTTCCAGGGTCTTTTGCTGCTCCACTGTATACCGGCTTGTATCCAGCTCCGTCAGCAGCATCTGATACAGGGACAGGAATTTAAGCTCATCCCGGGGGATAAGGCTTAAATCAAAGTATATCTGGTAGCTTCCGACCGCATCCACGCTGGTGGGCGCAGTGTAGCTGGTGATGGTCCCAAATTCCCTTTTTTGAAAAGGAGCACCCGGCCCAGGGGCCGGAAGGTCTTTTGGATGTATGAGGAAATCCATATTGCCCCAGTCAAGGGAATTCCACTGACGGAAGGACTCCGTGTCCTTACACAGGCAGCGCCGTTCATCCATGGACATGGAATCCAGTGTTTCCTTCAGGTATTGTTCTTTTTCTTCCTCCAGTGCTTCTGCCATTCCGGGGCAGGGAACCGTTACGACAACGGCGCTGGTTTCAGGGGTAAGCGCCCGGGAGGCCAGCATTTTAAGGATGTCCTGGCTGTTGTCACCGGCGAATCTGCGGGAGGCTGTTTCGTAGAGCTGGAAATAGTCTGTTTTGCCTGTCTGGCTCCAATACCTTCCGATTTCCTCGGAAATGTTAAAGCCCAGATGGGAACCTTCCCTGGTTAATGCATCGCTTAGCCTGTTTTCCTTCATGGCTGCCTGGTACAGTTCATGGGCAACGCCATGGGCGCTGATTTCCTGCATTGCGGACTGGATGGTACGGCAGAACGCCTCCTTCTGTTCCTCATCCCCATTCCTCAGACGGAACCGCAGGGACGGGCCGGGCAGGAGAAGGTCCAGATATACCTCCATCACGTTGTTGATTCCGGCTTCCCTTGCGCACCGGTGCCATGGAGAGGTGTCGCTGTCCAGAATGTCTGTAAATAAATCCCAATATATCAATTCCTCCTGGCTGCTGCCTGTAAGGTCGATGGCATAGTCAATGATGGAGGCCTGTTCCCTGGGACTGTCCGAGTATGCAGGACTTTCAGCGGTAAGGGAACGTTTGCCTGGGACGGGCGTCTGGTCCATGGCAGATAACAGGGAGCGGTGCGTACCTGTATAATGGGACAGGTGTTCCCGGTCAAGGAACTCAAGCACTGCCCGGTAATCCATATCCCCGTAAAGCACCATCAGGCAGTTAGAGTAGTCATAGCACCGGTTAAATGCCTCTTTCACAAGTTCAAATGTAAGTTCCCTGTAATGGAGATGAAGCCTTCCAAGGAGATTGGAAGAGGGAAGTCCCGGATACAGGGCTTTTGCCGTGAAGCTGTCGGCATTTTCCTGAAGGTCCGTGAGATGGCCCCAGTCCTCGCTGAGCACAGTGCCCTGTATGGACAGGGGGCCCTCCGGGTCCTCCAGCTCCAGACGCAGCGCCTCCCGCAGATAGAAATTCTTTTCCTTCAGCGCATCCGGTTCCTCCATACAGCACAGATACACATCCATCAGTTTTATGAGCTGTTCCTGGCTCAGCGTACATATGGGGTAACAGGTATATGTATTATCCGTAAGCCCGTTCATGAAGGTGGAATAGCTTTTGCTGTCCATGTCAAAGAAAATATCCCGGCTGGGATACTTGCGGCAGGAGGATAAAAGGAGGTGTTCCAGTATGTGGTTGGTGTCGGTCTCGTCAAACTGGGGCGTCCTATAAATCAGGTTAAACCCCAGTTCCGGGTCATCGTTCTGTATAAATAAAAGCCGGGCGCCGCTGCGGGCGTGGTAAAACTCCACGGTCCGGGCACCCAGCATGTGTATGAATCCAAGTTCAGTCACGGTGAATCCTGATACGGTTTCCCCGGTTCCTGGCAAAGATACCATGATATATCTCCTTTCACATGCAAACCTCACTATACTATAGCATTTTGCCCGGGGGTTTTGCAAGGAGTACCTATCCACAAAAACAAGAACCGAAGTGAAGGACGCTATTTTTTATGCATGTAAACAAGAGTTATTACTGCACATAGCATGATTACAAAGGTAAATAAATCGCCATATGTAACATACATGAGCACCAGCCCCTTTCTTTTGTATGAGTAGGCGGCTGGACATATCGCCCCATTGGTTCCCCTGGTAAATATATTATATTGTCATGATACTGACCGAATTAAGTTCCGGGGCCTATCTCATTCAATCTTTGTGGAATCATTTTCCTCTATATACTCCAATAAATCCCAATGCCGATAATTGTTCCAGTAATAAAAGCAGTTTAATATAAGAAATATCCATATATAAAAGTATGGATTGGTGTAATCAGTTTGCCAATGAAAGAGTACCAAAAATATCGTAAGGCTGATTCAACAAAGGACCTTTTCAGGAACAGGTTTGAACCTGATAAAGGTTTATGTGACATGTGTCATAGCAAACCAACCACGGGAAGCAGGCACGTAAAGTGCAATATGCACAAAGAATACCAGATAAATTCAATAATTTGCATAAAAATCATTTACTATGACACGCGTCATAGTAAAATGGCATAAAGTCCGCTATGCTTAAGACAACGTAATGATTTGAACTTAAGAACTTGAATATATGGCCATATGGAAGTCTAAGGAGAGAATACGATGCGTGAAAAGACAGACAGTACTTTATTAAACGTGATACAGCTGGTAAACCAGGAGAGCAGCAGGGGAACCCTGGACCTGGAAATGATAAAGCCGTATCTGAATGAGTTCATCCGCGCAAGGTTTGTGCCAAAGGGAGGATATATAACCACGGAGGATGTCATCATTAAGCGGGTTTATTACATCATCACAGGTTCCTTTTATGAACTTCGTTCCTCTGAACAGGGCAAGACAAATCTCCTGTCCAGGAAGAAGGCGCCGGAGTTCCTGGGCGTTGACCGGGCAGTGAATCCAAGGAAGGCAAGCCTTTCCACCAACCTGGCCCTTGAACCCTGTATCGTATTGGAGATAGACACCAATTATTTTGTTAAAAGCCTGAAGGAAAACGGAGAGCTGGGGCTGGAAATCATTAAAAATATCTGTGCAAAGCTGTCCAGGGCCTCCTACCGCTCAGACCATATCCTGTTCCACACCACCGGGGAAAAGCTGATGCTGTATATCATCCGGTACTGGGAGGAATATCACACTGGGGGAAATGAGTGCACGGTGGACGTAAAGAACATGTATATTGCAGATGACATTGGCGTCAGCACCAGGACATTGTACCGGGCGCTGAATGAGATGAAGGACCAGGGGCTTTTAAATGTGGTCAGGGGAAATATTGTGGTGACTTCTGCACAGATTCAGATGATACGCAGAAGATGCGAGAGTTTTATGGAAGGTGGTGACCTGGAGTGAAGATAATGGAAATATCGCTGGCCGTGGCCGAAGAAAAACAGGATAAATGGTATGATGAGGGGCATTTTAAATCCCTGCTCACCTCACTACTGGAACAAGGCAGGTATCTTCAGTGCAGGTATGAGGGCAACATCCTGATCCTTTCCGGGGATGCTAAGGCAGTGTTTGACGAAAGCGGGAACATGCTGGAGCTTTACGACCTGAAACAGGATGCGCAGAAGAACCTGGCGGGCAGGAAGGAAGCGGCGGAACTGGAGTTTGAAATGATTTTATTGCTGTCGAAGTTTAATATGGAGTAATCCTGGCGCGGGGAATTGGAAACCGGATAAACAGAGAATATGTAATTTGCAGATGATGGGATTGAAGAAGATACAGCTAAAGAAAAATTCAGTATGAAGAAGTAGCTATAGCACACAGAGAAGGAGAAGCCATATGATGAAGGGACATTTACATAAAAACGTAATAGGTTTACTTACAATGGGGTTACTTACAGCCGCCGCCATGGTCATGACGACCGCCTGTTCCGGCAGCGGGAACGGCGAGGTAAAGGCGCAGGAAACATCCGGCGCAGGCGGAACGGACATCCAGGCCGCGTTCATCGTGGACCGGCTGGGGGACAATGCCGCCAATGATGAGAGCTACCGGGGTATCCAGGAGTTTGAGGCAAAGACCGGCATAAAGGTTACCACCGTGGAAGCGCCGGAGCTGCAGGACCACGAGATCAACGCCCGTACCTTTGCACAGGAGGGGTATGACCTGATCATAGATGCGACCTCCTTTACGTCGGAGATTTACGAGGCACTGGCGCCGGAGTTCCCGGACAGCCACTTTGTAATCGTGGACGGCACTGTGGACGGCCAGGACAATGTCACCAGCCTCCGCTGCCGTCCTGAGGAAGCCGCATTCCTGACAGGCGCATTTAATGTCCTGATGAACCAGGAACTGGGAGGCGGTAACAAGGCGGCCTTCATCGGGGGCATGAGGAACCCGGACCTGGAGCGTTCCCAATACGGTTTCACGGCAGGGGCTGAATATGTAGGAGGAGAAGCAACCGTTGTATATGTGGGCAATTTTACCGATGTTGCGAAGGGCAAGGAAATCGCGCTCCAGCTTTACAACAATGGGATGAAGCTGGTGCAGGCATTTGCTGGCGGGGCCGGGATGGGCGTTTACCAGGCAGCGGAGTCGGTTGGGGAAGGCGTCTACGCAATCGGGGGTGCGGCAGGCCAGTTTAACCTGTCAGACTCCATCATTGCATCCCAGGTAAAGCTTACCGGCAACCCAATCTACGATGTATGCATGGAATTTTACGAGGGCGGCCTTGAGGGCGGTATCCGGCAGTTTGGACTGAAGGAAGGCGCTGTGGGTATCAAGTATAACCCGCTCCATGAAGAGGAAGTGCCAGGGGACATCAAAACACGGCTGGAAGAGATACAGGGAAAGATTGTAAGCGGGGAAATCGTTCCTCCGTCCAACGAGGACAGCTTTCATGCATTTGGGAAGTAAGGACATTTAACGCTCATAGCAAGGGGGAACATACATGGATCCTGCAGTTGATATGAAGGGAATCACCATGCGCTTCGGCAAGGTGGTTGCCAATGACAAGGTGGATTTTTCAGTGGAAAAAGGAGAGATCCTTGCCCTGGTAGGGGAAAATGGGGCAGGGAAATCCACATTAATGAATATTCTTTACGGTCTTTACATCCCCACGGAGGGTACCATCCACATCAATGGGGAGAAGAAGGTATTCCACTCAGCCATCGATGCAATGGCGGCCGGGGTGGGGATGGTACACCAGCATTTTATGCTGATTCCAAGGCTTACGGTTACGGATAATATTGTACTGGGCCAGGAGCCTCACAAAGGAATCCGTTACAGCCATGGAAAGGCCAGGGAGGAGGTCCTGGAACTGTGCAGGCAGTACGACATGAAGCTGGATGTGGACAGCCGGGTGGCGGACATTTCCCTGGGAATGCAGCAGCGGGTGGAAATCATAAAGGCCCTGTACCGCAGGGCGGACATATTGATCCTGGATGAGCCGACGGCAGTCCTCACGCCCCAGGAGATTGACGAGCTGGGACGGATGCTTCAGAAGCTGAAGGCCATGGGGAAGACAATCATCATCATTACCCACAAGCTTCAGGAAGTCATTGATTTCAGCGACCGGGTAACCGTGTTAAGACAGGGAAAATGGATTGGTACCGTGAGGACACAGGAGACCACCGCGGAAGAGATTACGGAAATGATGGTGGGCAGAAGCGTCAGTCTGGGCGGCGGTAAGAAAGAGGTCATGTCCAGGGAGGATATCCTGGAACTGAGAGGCGTTTCTTACCACAATGGACAGAAGGTAAAGCTGAAGGATATTAACCTGAATGTCTGTAAAGGGGAAATCCTTGGAATCGCAGGCATTGACAACAGCGGCCAGAAGGAACTGACCGAGGTCATAACAGGCGTCCTGAAACCGTCGGCGGGACAGGTCCTGCTGAAAGGGCAGGAGATTACGGGACATGCTGTCTCCGACATCAGGAAACAGGGCGTGGGCTTCATTCCCCAGGACCGCCACAGGCATGGGCTTGCCCTAAGCCAGAACATAAGGGATAACCTGATCCTGGGCTATCAGAGGGAGAAGGAATATAACCAGAAGGGATGTTTCTTCAATGAAAAGGCGGTCAGCTGCGATGTGGAAGAGAAGATAAAGGAATTTGATATCCGGCCCGCGGACATGCAGCTTCTGGCCCAGGGACTGTCAGGGGGCAACCAGCAGAAGATCATCGTGGCAAGGGAGGTCAGCCATGCAGGCAGCCTGATCATTGCGGACCAGCCCACCAGAGGCGTGGATATCGGCGCCATTGAACTGATCCACAAAACCCTGGTGGATGCCAGGAATGCAGGCAAGGCCGTGCTGCTGGTTTCCCTGGAACTGGACGAGGTCATGATGCTTTCAGACCGGATTGCAGTCATGCATGATGGGGAAATCATGAAAATCCTTCCGGGAAACCAGGCCACCAGGGAGGAAATCGGCCTCTTAATGGCAGGAGGAAGGATGGCAGAAGATGAATAAAGGAAAAAAGGAAATGATGGCAAATGTACTGACGCCATTGGTCATTATATGCATGGCCTTTCTGTTTGCCTCGGTGCTGATATTGTCGGCGGGCTTTAACCCCGTGGCGGCGTTCTACCACCTTTTTGCAGGCGCCTTTGGGACGAAAGCCAGCTTAATCAACACAATTAATAAAGCGGTTCCCATTGCATTTGCAGGATTTGCAGTGGCCCTTTCCAAGAAAGCAGGCATTTTCAATATCGGTATCGAGGGGCAGCTGATATTCGGGGCATTTGGCAGCGTGCTGCCGGGCATTTTCTTAAAGGGGCTTCCGGCGGTCATCCATATACCGGTCTGTCTCTTATCGGGGATGCTGTTCGGGGCCGCCTACGCCCTGCTCCCCACCCTGCTTTTCGTAAAGCGCGGCACCAACCTGATGGTGATGGGAATCATGATGAACAACATAGCCAGCCTTGTGATTACATATCTGATTGTGGGACCATTTGCAGGAAAGAATGCAACGGTCAGTTCCACCGAGATGGTGGAAGAAAGCGCATTCCTGCCCTATATCATCACAAAACCCAACAAGCTTTCCATTGGAATCCTGATTGTGTTCGCAGTGGCGTTCCTTATGTGGCTGTTCATCAACAAGACCAGCATTGGCTACGAGCTTAAGATGTGCGGCGCCAACCGTCAGGCCGCGCGTTATTCCGGGATTAAGGTGACATTCTATATGACGGCGGCCCTTTTACTGAGCGGCGCCCTGGGCGGCCTGGCAGGGGGAGTGGAAATCCTGGGGAATTATCACAGGATGTATGACAGCTTTTCGCCCGGCTATGGCTTTGACGGCATCCCCATCGCCCTTTTGACGGGCGGAAACCCCATCGGGGTGATTGCGGGAGCGCTGCTCTTTGGCGCACTGCGTGTGGGGGCCATGAAAATGCAGACCCAGGTAGGCATTTCCACTGAAATCATAACCGTTATCCAGGGAACCCTGGTGGTCCTGATTGCATGTGAGTCCCTGATCCGTTTCCAACTGTCCAGGGCTGGCAGGAGAAAGGAGGAAAAAGCATGAACTCCATCGTAACCGTAATGCTGATATCCCTTCTGCGCCTGGCAATCCCCATTGTCATCTGCGGAATCGGAAACATGTACTGTGAAAAATCCGGCGTCATGAACCTGGGCGCGGAAGGAATGATGATATCCGGTGCCTTTGGCGCGGTAGCAGGGACCTATCTCACCGGAAGTCCCTGGCTGGGGGTCCTGTGCGGCCTGCTTGGCGGCCTGGTGGTGGGATTTGCCCATGGGCTTATCTGCGTGGAGTTTGGCGGATACCAGAACATCAGCGGCCTGGGGCTTAACATGCTGGCGGCAGGACTTACCTCCTTTTGCTGCAGGAGCCTTTTTGGGACCGGCCTGTCCCCCGCCGTGGCATCCATCCAGACAACGCCTGTTTTAAAGGGAATACCGGGAATCGGAGGTTTCTTACAGCAGTTTTCCCCAATCGCATATATCACCATTGCCCTGGTGGCTGTTTCCTGGTATGTGGTGAAATATACAACGGCCGGGCTCCGTATGACCGCCATTGGGGATGACCCCCAGACAGCGGTGACGGCCGGTATCGATATATGGAAGATACGCATGGGCTGCGTGATGCTCTGCGGCGCCCTGGCAGGACTGGCAGGAGCCTATATGTCCATCGGACAGCTGAACATTTTCATGGAGGATATGACCAATGGAAAAGGTATGCTGGCTGTCATTGCCGTGAAGATGGGAAGGTGGGAGCCAAAGCGCATCGTGCTCATCGCCCTGCTGTTCGGGTTCTTTGACGCGCTGCAGCTGCAGCTTCAGATGAACAATGCCTTCCATTTCCCGCCGGAGTTAATCCAGACCATCCCCTTTGTGGTGGGCATCCTGATACTGGCCATGGACTCTGTAACGGCTACCAATCCCCAGGCGCTGGCCAAACCATTTTTAAAGAATAAATATAAATTCTAAGGAGCAGATAATTGTGAGCAGAAGACCCAATATTGTATATATCTTAAATGACCATCAGGCTTTTTACGGCCATGGCCAAAATGGAAGCCAAGGACCAAAACGTCCCTGTTTTGAGAAGTTTGCGGCCGAAGGCGCTGAGTTCACCAACACCTACTGTGTATCGCCCATGTGCGGACCGGCCAGGCGCAGCATGCTGACCGGGCTATATCCCCATACCCATGGCCAGGTGCATAATGAAAATGACCCGGAGTACAAACATGAGGTATACCTGGATAACCTGGCGGCCGGGGGCTATAAGAACTACTATTTTGGAAAATGGCACGCAGGCCCGGGCTGTGCTTATGACCATCACTGCGAGGGCTTATCCGAAACCGGATACGGCAACCCCTACAACACCCAGGAATATGATGATTACCTGAAACGCCGCGGACTTCCAAGGGCCCAGCACAGGATAGAGCGGGTGTTTACCCAGGACGACTACGATAAGAAGCATTATTTCCCCAAGCTTGAGGAGGGAAAGCTTTACCAGTGCGAGGATTTCTGGTGCGGTGAACATGCCGTGGGCGTGACGGTGACACCTAAGGAGACACATGAGGCGTTTTTCCTGGCCAATCTGGCCTGTGAACAGCTAGAGAAGCTGGCAGGGCAGAAGGGCGGGGAGGATGACCGGCCATTTACCCTGAGGGTGGATTTCTGGGGGCCGCACCAGCCCTTCTTCCCCACCCAGGAATTTTTAGACTGGTATAAGCCGGAGGATATAAAGGAATATCCCAGCTTCAGGAACGACCTTCACGACAAGCCATATACGCTGAAAATGGAAGCCAACCGTCCCCTGGGCGATGGTGAAAACATCATTTATCCCAACCCCCTGCCATGGGAGGACTGGCAGCAGATCCTTGCACACTGTTATGCCCACGGATCCCTTCTGGACGCGGCAGGCGGCCTGGTGGTGGATAAGATTAAGGAGCTGGGGCTGGATGAGGACACCCTGATAATCTGGAGCACGGACCACGGCGATGCCATTGCCTGCCAGGGAGGGCATTTTGATAAGGACTCCCATATGGCGCAGGAGGTGATGCGGATTCCGCTGGCCATGCAGTGGAAGGATGTGATAGAACCGGAAATCCGATGCAGCGAGCTGGTATTTACCTGTGACATCCCGGCCACCATGGCGGACGTGTCCATGTGCGCCTTCACCAATCCCATTGACGGAAAAAGTCTGATTCCCCTGACCCGCACGGGACAGGAGGGAGAGGATGCAAGGAAGTCCTGGCGCAAGGAACTGATGTGTGAAACCTACGGACACGGCTACGGCGTGACCATCATGGCGCGTATGGTAACGGACGGACGGTGGAAATACGTGTGCACGGACCATGGGCTGGATGAACTGTATGACCTTGAAAATGACCCTTACGAACTTAAGAATCTTGCGCTTTTAAAAGAGTATGGGGCTAAAAGGGAAGAGATGCGGGATATGCTCCGCAGACAGCAGGAGCTGACAGGCGACCCGGTGGCCATGGACCAGCTGATTGTGTGTGCGTAGGGTGTGACGGCTGGAATGGATATACGGGCATGCATTGACCGGGGAGGTTTCTATATAAAAGGAGAGATATTATGGCCGATACAAAAAAGATGAACATTATCATGATCCTCAGCGATGACCAGGGCAGCTGGAGCCTGGGAAGCTACGGGAATCCGGAAATACATACGCCTGTGCTGGACCGGATGGCCGGGGAGGGCCTGCGGTTTGAGAACTTTTTCTGCACCAGTCCGGTGTGTTCGCCGGCCCGGGCATCCATCCTCACCGGGAAAATGCCCTCCCAGCACGGTGTCCTGGACTGGCTGGGCGGCGGAGCCATCAACAAAGAAGACTACCGTGGATTTAAGATTGACTACAGCCATGCGGTTCCATACCTGGCAGACCCCGAGGCCAGCAAAGGCAGGCAGGTGGATGGAAAAGTGGGCTTTGAGGAAACCCTGTCCTACCAGAAGTACATGAATTTTGAACGGGGGCCTGTATCCTACATGAGGGACCATCTGTGTTACACGGAAATCCTGGAACAGGGCGGGTATACCTGCGGCCTTGCAGGCAAATGGCATCTGGGCAATTCCTATGAATCCCAAAAAGGCTTTTCCTTCTGGGAGGTCATTGCCAGGGGCGGCACCAATTACATGCTTCCGGAATACATGAGGAACGGAAAGCCGGTCATAGAAGAGCGGTACGTGACGGACATCATTACGGACGACGCCCTGCGGTTTTTGGAGGACAACAAGGAAAAGCCCTTTTATCTCAGCGTCCATTACACGGCGCCCCATGACCCCTGGCTCAAGGAGGACCAGCCAAGGGAGATATGGGACCTTTACAATGACTGTGAGTTTTCTTATATCCCCAACCCGCCCCGCCATCCGTGGCAGGAAGCCAGGAGGACCCAGCCTGACGATGAGAAGCAGCGCAGGGAGTACATCCAGGGTTATTATACCTGCGTGACGGCCATGGACAGGAATATCGGCCGGATCATGGATTATCTGATAGCCAACCATCTGGATGAGAATACCATGGTGATTTTCCTGGCTGACAATGGCTTTAATATAGGCCACCACGGCGTGTGGGGAAAGGGAAATGCAACCTTCCCGCTGAATATGTATGAGAGTTCCGTAAAAGTCCCCTGCATTATCTGGGGCGCCGGGGTCAGGGGAGGTAAGGTGAATGAGGCCCTGGTAAGCCAGTACGATTTGTTTCCCTCCATTCTTGACGTGACGGATACCGTGAACCCGCAGGTGGAACAGTATATGGATTCCCTTCCCGGGACCAGCATGAAACCAATCCTAAGGGGAGAAAAGGAACAGATACGGGATGAAGTGGTGGTATATGAGGAATACGGCCCTGTGCGGATGATCCGCGATGACCGCTATAAACTGGTATACAGGACACCCTATGGACCGCATGAGCTGTTTGACTTAGAAAAAGACCCGGATGAGGAGCACAACTGCTTCGATGCCCCGGAGTACAGAGGCATTAAGGCGGACCTGTTCCAACGGCTTGAGAAATGGTTTGAGGCTTACACACTGGAAAAGTATGACGGCCGCAAATTCCCGGTGAAAGGGGATGGGCAGATGGAGCGGCTGGAGAAGTATGGTACTGAGACAACGGTGTTTAAATCATTTTGAGTTTCACATGCGCTGACAGGTATCAGTGACGCCGGGCGTCACTGAGTCCAGTCAACGCATTTACGCCGGGCGTCACTGAGTCCAGTCGACGCATTCATGCCGGGCGTCACTGAGCCTGGCCGTCGCATTCACATCTGCCGTCACTGATACCGGTCGGCAAAACACAGCCGCGGCAGCCCAAGGAGGGCGGCGGCTCCGGCCAGGGTCGTCCCATAGAATAATATCTTATCCTTCAGGTAAAGGAAATCCACGATGCTTCCGTTACAGACCGTACTTCCCGTGCAAAGCACCAAATCCGCCCAGCTGCAGATGGACCGGCTTACACAGGGAATCCCTCCGTCCTCTACCAGGACGCCGTAGCGCGTCTGACCGATATTCACAGGACTTAAATCAGCCGCCCGCACAGGAAATTGTCCGGACAGGCGCTCCAACAGGGACGGCTGGTAGCCAATCAGTCCAATCCTGGGTTGTCCGTATACGCTGGAAATATACTCCGCCGCATCCGCCGCGCACTGCTCCGGGCCGTCGCACCGGCAGTGGACCGTACATTCCACCTTCCCCAGGTGTTTCATCACGGCATTGAGGGCGGCAATGAACAATCCGCGGTCATGGGAATCCTTCTCTATATCCAGGGCGCATATATCCTGAAGCGTCCCCTTAAAAACAGAAGGCGCATCTGTAAATGCCTGCCCAAGGGCGCCTATGCATTCGGCCTGGACCATCACGTCCTTGCCTGTTATGATTGGAAAATCCCTTCGCTCAGTAATCCCGATGGCTTCCTCCGGGGTCAGGGAACGTGTATTGATTTCCACCCTTTCCTTAAGGATTCCCTCCTTTTCCAACAGTCCTGAGAATCTGGATTTTAATTCCCTGTAAAATGTATCCGCTGTAATTGCATCTTCTATCATATCCTTTGATTCCTCCCAAGAAATTGTTCAACTTCATCGCTATAATGTCCATCCATGAGCCTGTCTGCCAAGACCACGGCCTTCAGCTGTCCGTCCAGCAGGATACCTACCCTGTGGGCCAGCATCCGGGCCTCGGTGAAATCATGGGTGACAAAGATAATGGTACACTGGAAACGTTCATGTATCTTCTTAAGTTCCAGGTAAAGCTGCTGCCTGGTAGCAGGGTCCAGGGCTGAGAACGGTTCGTCCAGAAGAAGGATTTCCGGTTTAAGGGCCAGCGCCCTGGCCAGTGCGGTGCGCTGGCTTTCCCCTCCGCTTAAGGTGCCGGGATACTGGTTCCTGATATGGGTTATGGACAGCATTTCCATAAGGGCGCCTGCCCTCCTGCCCTGCTCGTCCTTGGAGAAGCCGTGCATTTTCAGGCCGTATACGATGTTGTCATAAACCTTCATATGCGGAAATAGTCCGTGGTCCTGGTACACAAAGCCGAGCCTGCGGTTAAAGGGCGGGATATCCATGACGTCAACGCCGTCATAAAGGACAGAACCGCCGTTTCCCGGGAACATGCCCCCTATGGCCTCCAGCAGAACGGTCTTACCGGACCCTGTACGTCCCAGTATAGCAAAGATTTCCCCTTTTTCAATGGTAAGGGACAGGGGATTCAGTGTAAAACTTCCCCGCTTCACGGTAAAATTGTGGATAAGGATCTCGTTCACTTAATGTCCCACCTGCCTTTCACGTCTATAGGGGGATTTCCCAAGAACCTGGGCCAGCGCCAGGGTGCAGCCGGAAATCATCAGCATGAGCATGGCTGTTGCCATGGCCGTTGGATTATTTCCCGTTGATATGCTCAGATAGATGTTGCCTGGCAATGTCTCGGTTTTAAAACGGGTCACGCCCACCAGCATAAGGGTTGCCCCAAATTCCCCTAAAGCCCTGGACCAGGTCAGGATGAAGGCGCTGGTCAGGCTGCCCCGGCACAGGGGAAGGAGGATGGTAAGAAAGCATTTCCAAGGGGAGGCACCCAGGGTCTGTGCGATGAATTCAAGCCTTTGGTCCGACCCTTCAAAGGCGGTCCGGATTAAACGGACCGCATAAGGAAGGTTTACCAGGATATGGGCCATCACGATTCCCGCAGGAGAGAAAACCACTTTGAACCCTTGCTCCTTCAGCCATTTACCGGCAGGTGAAGAAAAGATGATGAGAAGGCTGAGTCCCAGAAGGATATAGGGAAGGGAGAGGGTAAGCTCAATCATCAGGCCGGACAGACGTTTAAATGGCATGTCTGTCCGTGTAAGGGCGTAGGCAGTGGGGAGCGCCAGGGCCATTACGATGACAGTGGATATACTGGCAGTGACAACGCTGAGACGGAAAGCGGATAAGATTTCCTCTGAACGTATGGTTTCGGCAAAGCAGGGAAGCCCGCTGACCATGACAGCGCTGATTGCGCTGCCGATGAAGAGTATCACCATCAGCGCGGTCCCGATGGTTATGGCTGAGAATAAATCAAACCGTTTACGGCGTTTCCTATTCCACAATCTCATATCCGTATTTCATCCATATTTCTTTGGCGGCGTCAGTGTTTAAGTACTGGTTGAATGCATTAAGGGCGTCCTTATCCGAAGCGCAGCTTAAGGAAGCGGCAGGGATGGTCTTGATGTATGGTTCCAGGTCTTTTGTGTCCACGATTTCCACGCCCTGCGCGTCGCAGTTCTCCTTCCAGACAATGGCTGCATCGGCCTCGCCCACTGCCAGGGCAGTGGACATCTGGGGCGCTGTGGCCGTGGTTGCCTCAATCTGCACCTGGTCAAAGATGCCGGCATCGGTCATGGCCTTTTTGGCAATCTTGCCGATGGGAGTGGAATCCACATCTCCCATGATAAGACTTACGCCATCCCCGGTCAGGTCTGATAATCCCGTGATATTCTTGGGATTGCCGCTCTGCACTGCCAGGACGGGGATATGTTTAACCAAATCTTTTTTGCTCTCCACATAGGATTCCACCGGCTTCAGTTCATCCCCGGAGCCGGCAACAAACATATCTCCTTCCTCGGAAGTGGTTATCTGTGACTGGATCTGGCCCGCGTTGGCATAGGTGGCATTTACCTCGCACCCTGTGGCGTTTTTGAATGCATCGGCGATTTCCTGGAACGGCTTTGTCATCCCGGCGCCGCAGTATATCATCAGGGTGTGGCCTGTGAGGTCGGGCAGGTTGGGGAGTTTTGCGGGATTGGAAGTGTCTTTGGATGTATCCGCGCCTGACTGGCTGGTGCCGGATGCGCTGCTTTCTCCGGGAGCAGTGGTTTGTGCCGGTTCAGCGGTCTCCTGATCCTGGACCTGGGGCGTGGCGGCTGCCGGGGAACCGGCCTCATTGCCCTTTGCGCATCCACCTAATACGGATGCAATCAGTGATGCAGCTAAAAAAAACGCGACTGTTCTTTTTTTCATTGTAATACCCTCCAATTAGTAAATATAGTAATATTTACCATATTATAATGGAAAAGCGTTATTGTCAAGAAAGAATAACGGAATATGGAACCAATATGGCATTACCCTTAGTTAATGCAGGATTCCATTTTCCTAAATATCCCCGGACTTGTAAAAATCCAGGAAATACCGTATAGTAAGATTTAATATCGGGGTCTGCACATACAGCATTTAAGGCGGGGGAAAGCGTATGAAGGGATTGATTAAACAGCTAAAGTACAGGTTTTACCGTCAAAGCATTACGAAGAGGATCATCATTGTGATTACCATGCTCAGCATCCTGTCCAATGCGGTGTTTGTTGGAAGCGTATTCGTAATCATGAAGAACCAGCTGTTTAACAAGACAAAGCTGGATCATGAAAAGGACATTACCATGCTTGAAAAGGAACTGGAGATGTTCTTTAACGGAATCCGCAATGATGCGGTGTCCGTTCTGGTCAGTGACAGCTGCCAGACACTCCTGTCCGATTCCGAAGAATTCCTGTCATCAGACACCGCGGTCCAATACCGCAAATACAAACTGATGCAGGGCACCATCATGAGCACCATAGGGCAGAGGCCGGAATACAATACCATTGCATTTTACGACCTGAATGGAAATTGCTATGCGGATGACCGTCTGATAGAATCCCAGGGATACCTTCTGCAGCAGCAGGAACGGGTCAGGGATTTCCTGGATTCAGATAAGAATGAATCTGTTGCATTTATCCATAAAAGCCCATGGAGGAAGAAAAAGGAAAACGATTTTAAAGACTGTATCAGCTACCTGCGCAAGGTTTACAACAAGAACAAGGGACAGCTGATTGGCGTGGCGGAACTGGAGATACCCAACGAAGCCATTAAGGAGCTTTACAGGCCCATCATGGAAAATGGAAGCAGTATTTATCTTGTAAGCGGGGACTGCGTCCTGTCCGCAGGGGAGCCTCACATGCTTTACAGGAACCTGGCCACAGAGAACTGGTATGCACGTCTGAACCAGGAACAGCCGGAGGATGGGATGCAGATATTAAAGACCAGGAAGAATATTTTCTTCCAGAAACAGTATGCTGAATTTGGCTGGAGGATAGTGGACGAGGTGCCGACATACACATACATGCGCGATGTACAGCTGTACGCATTCATCGATATAATGATAGGCATACTGCTGCTGTTTGGCAATCTGTACATATCCAGGATATTGATTGCATCCATCACAAAGCCCCTTAGTAAAATCACCAACACAATCGTCGATATCGGAAAAGGCGATTACAACCAGCGTGTCCATGTAAAGGATGGCGGGGAGATTGGCACGCTGGCCAACGAGTTCAACCGGATGGTTGACAAAACCGAATTGCTCATGGAAAAAATCATTGAAAAGGAGGAGGAAAAGAGGGAATCAGAGCTATCATTAATCCAGATGCAGATGACCCCCCACTTTTTCTATAATATCCTGGAAAGTATCTGCGGCCTTATCGTGATGGATGATAAACGGACTGCAATCCATACCATCAGCCTTCTGTCCGGTTTTTACAGAGGGGTGCTGAATAAAGGCAAGGAGATTATTTCCATCGAAAAGGAATTGGATATTGCGGTCAATTACCTGGAAATCATGAAAATCTGCCATCCGGATAAATTTAAGTATGTGATTGACTGTCCTAAACCAGTTAAAAAGCAGAGCATCAATAAGCTGACGCTGCAGCCGATTTTGGAAAATGCCATCCATCATGGCTTTGACCAGATGCCGTCAGGAGGAATGATCTGTATTGCAGGAAAGCTGGAGGATCATAAGGTGATACTGGAAATCAGCGATAACGGAAAAGGGATTGGGATGGATTGTTTAAATGACAGGGACAGGGAGAAGGGGTTCCATATGGAGAGCTTCGGACTGGCCAATACGGATGAACGGATTAAACTTTATTTTGGCAGGGAATATGGGATATCCATCGTGGGGCAGCAGCGGGGAACCAGAATCAGGATTGAACTTCCCGCAATGGAATGAATTTACAAACACGCTTTTAGGTAAATAGTAAAATCAGGGGGAATGGGAATGCTCAAGGTAATGGTTGTGGATGATGAAATGCTGATCCGGAAGCGAATTATTCTGGGATTTGACTGGGAAGCCATGGGGTATGAAATTGAAGACGAGGCAGGGGATGGGGCAGGTGCCCTGAAGCTTTTTGCACAGAAGCAATATGACCTGGCCATTGTGGACATTGCCATGCCTGGCATGAATGGGATTGACCTGGTTAAAAAAATCCGGGAACTGCAGTATCAGACCCATATTATCTTTCTTACAGGCCACAGCGATTTTAAATACGCACAGCAGGCAATCCAATACGGGGTCTATGATTATATCCTGAAGCCCATCCATGAAGAAGAGTTCATAGCGGTCCTGAAGAAACTTCACATGAAAATCGAAAAGGAAAACAGCCGGGCAGTCCTGTTTAACGAACTGGAGAAAAAGAAGGATTATATGGATGCGGTACTGCAGGCCAAGATCTTCAGCGATTATCTCCATGACGCCTCCAGACAGGATTTGGAGGAACTTATAAGGGAGTCCTTGGGGGAAGCGGGCATATGTGACGAAGATGCATACAAGATCATACTGCTGCGCATGGATCTGTTCCTGAAGGAACATGTGGAACCTTCAAAACAGGTAGAAATCGTGCAGGAAGGCTGCAGGGGTGCGATTGGGAATCAGCCCTGCCTGGCTGTCTGCGATATATATGAGGATTATATGATTTTAATCCTTTCCTCAAACCATGATGGGAGGACACCCATATGGAAACAGAAAATCGAAAAGCTGACAGATGTTTTATGTAAAAATACCGGAGGCAGTGTACAGTGCGGCATCAGCCTTCTGCATAGTGGCACCGCACAGATGGGGAATGCGTATGCAGAAGCTTTTTCAGCTTTAAACAACGCGAAGATCCTGAAGGAAAAAACCCTTTCCTACCAGGCGGTAAAGGATAGGAAGAATATATATTATAAAATCCCCAATCAGGAGCTGAAGGACCTTCAGTATCACATAACGAAAAACAATTTTAAGGGCTGTCAGGAAATCATACGGAGAATCTTTAAGGAAATGACGGACCGCTGTGTGAACTTTGAATGTGTGGTCATGAACGTGAACCGGCTTTTCATGGAGATGGTGGATGCGGGTGTGGTTTCTGAACTGGATATCAGGCGCCTTCTCAATGGACGTCATGGGGCGGAACAGGTGCTTGATAATATGGCGGATATGGAAGAGATGGAGGAATGGTGCGGGAATGTGATTTACACTCTTCTGGAAGGGGAGATAAGGCTTTCCCTGGAAAGCAGGAGCCTGCCGGTTGTGGAGAAAACCTGCGGATATATCAGGGACAATTACAGGGACCCCGGGATGACCCAGACCCAGATTGCGGAGTCCCTGTGTGTTTCGCCTTCCTACCTGAGCGGAATATTTAAAAAGACCATGGGCGTGACCATGGTCCAGTATCTTACCATGGTCAGGATGGAGGGCGCCAGGGAACTGCTGCTGGAATCTGAATATGATGTAAAGGATATTGCCGAGATGGTTGGGTATCATGACGAATATTATTTCAGCCGGTGCTTTAAACGCCAGTATGGGCTGTCCCCTATGCAGATTAGGAAGTTTTCGGATTCCAGGAGGATACGGACTTAGGGAATCAACCATTATCCCCCGGATGGGTAAGCTTGTTATATATCTGTTCTGCACTGATTCCAGGATTATGGAGGATCAGATTATATATCCCCTCAATCACGGGCAGCGGTTCCATAAGGTCCTCTGCGATTTTGACTGCTGCCTGTCCTTTTTCTACTTTCCGCATTACCAGCGTTATCAGCTTTGTATACTCCCCCTTCATGACACCTTGGCGCAGCCCGTTCTGGATGCCTTTTTCAATTCCAAGTATTTCCCGTTCCTCCAGTTTATCTGCAAACAATTCCATTAAAGCGTCACACATTTCCCGCACCTCCTGATATGTCTCCCAATTTGCCCGGATGATTAAATCCATGGCTGTTTCATATAACGGATTACGTTCCATTCCTTTGTATTCACTTGCCAGTATCTCGATATCCTCATGCAGCGAAAGTCCGCTTCTCAGCCGGCTCAGCCACATATTATCTTCCTTTGACAGTTCCCTTATGACCAGGACCTGCACTGGGAACAAAAGGCCACGGATATAGTAGATACCCGGATACTCCATTTCCATATCCACACCATAGGCATTCCTCAGATACGTTGAAAGCTTTCGGGGAAAATGCTCACCTGCAAGCGTTACCGTCACGTCTGACGGCAGGATTTCCATAACCCGTTCCGTGTTGGATTGGAAGATACATGCATACCCCATTACTTTGTAGAAGTCATTAACATTGACGTAATCCTTCATGGCTTTATATTCAACCACGTTATACCGGCGGAATATACGGCCGATGTTCTTTTGTATTTCCCTGCAGGATTCTTCCTTAACCACCAGGACATCAATCTGCAGCGGTTTGCGGGTCAGATTATACTCCGCATAGAACCTCAGGTAGTTCCTGTCCTTTCCAAGTTCAATCTGCAGCACGGCAAAGAACGCCGGATGCCATTGAAGCTTCCTTTTATCCATTCTCTTCTCCTTCCATTATAATAAAAACGCCCCTCATCTTCAATAGGTATTCTGAGGCATTCCCTGACACGCTGGATTTGTAACACACTGATATTCTGGCCGAAGAGGCCCAAACAGTACCGGATGCGGTACCAAAGACTGTCCTGTTAAAACCTCCGGGACAGCTGGAAGATTATGAACATCGGCAGAAGCCGTAAAGAATTCATGGATATAGTATAACCAATCAGATAACTGTACGCAAGGGCTGCTATAAAAAATTTACCAAAATGTACAAAAATACTCCATGGAAGTTTGATGTATAATTGTATATCATTAATTTATCACAAAAAGCCATGGCGGTTTTAAAAGAGTTAAATACAATGTGTACAATGATGAAGGAGAAGGGGATATGAAAAGAAAAATTACAGGAATGCTCATTGCATCAGCGCTTGCATGCTCACTTTTAGCAGGATGCCAAAAGGCGGATCCATCAGGCAATACCGGCACACAGGCGGGCGGGACCACTGCTGCGGGGACAGAGGCCCAGACGTCAGCCACGGATAAGGACGCGGTTAAGGTAAGGATCCTGACACGGTTCAGCAATCCTGATAGTGTACGTGAAAAATATTTTATGGATATGGTCGCAAAATTCCAGGAAGAGAATCCTGACATTCTTTTAGAGGATGTTTCCATTTCAGATGAGGAATCCCATGATACATTATTTAAGACATCTGTTGCAGCGGGCGACCCCATCGAGGTATTTAACTTCCTTGGATACGCGGCAAACCTGGACTATGTAAAGAACGGGGTGCTGGCGGACCTTTCCGGATTAATGGATGAGGATCCGGCATGGACTGAGGACTATATCGATGCCCTGTTTGCACCGGTGGACTACAGTGATTATGGTGTGGAAGGTATTTATGGAATCCCCAATGCACCTTATGGGGTCTGCTGTTTCTACAACAAGGCGGTGTTTGACAAGCTGAATATGGAGCTCCCGGAAAACTGGGAGGCAATTGAGAAGGCTGCGCCAATCCTGATTGATAATGGGTATATCCCGATGGCGTTTGGCGCAAAGGATAACTACAGGGCAGGACATTTCCTGACAGCGCTTTCCATGAAGTATTATGGGGACCAGCTGAAGACAGATTTAATCAACGGGGATACGGCATGGAACAGCCCGGAAACGGTTGTATTAATTGATATGATGAAAAAATGGTACGATGAAGGGATTTTTGGAAGCAACAACCTGGCATATGATGCCAATGGGGAACTGGCGAAACTGGAGAGCGGGGAGGCTGCCATCATTTTCTCAGGTTCATGGAACATTGCCACTGTAAATGAGTTTGAGAATGCATCTGACATTGTATGCAAAGGATTCCCGTACTTTGAGTCCAAGCCGGAATTTAAGGATGAGTGGATGGGCGGACCGGATGATTTCATGTCCATGACAGCCAAACCAGGGGATGACAATTATGAGGCTTCCGTGAGGGTGCTTAAGTTCTTTACTTCCCAGGAGTACTGGCAGGGACTGTACGAGGTACAGCAGGGCGGCGGAACATTCCCTGTGAAATTTGACGAGACAATAGAAGCAGATCCATTGACAACGGAATTTAATGAGTATTATTCCAGGGCGACCAATATGATAGGTGAAATCGAACAGTTTTCGCCCATGACCTCCCTTTTGGATACGGTCAGGACGGAAGTCACGACCATATTTGCAGGCGATTCCGCAGACGATATTGCGGACCGCATCCAGGCCGAGGTTGAGGCCTACGATGCAATGCAGTAGCCGGAGTCCTAAAATCTGCGCAAAGCTATATCAGGCATACAGTATGACGGGAGGTTTTCCTCCCGTCAAAATTACAAAAGGGGGTGTCCGCATTTGAATGGCGTGACAAACAGGCGGCGCAGGATGGAGTGTGTGCTTCTCAGCCTGCCGGCGTTCCTGCTTTATTCTTGTGTATTCATATATCCGATGGTTTCCGTGTTCCGCCTGTCGTTTTTTAAATGGAACGGAATACCGAATTCACCGCTTCAGTATATCGGGCTGAGGAATTATACGGCCTTGTTCAAGGACCCGAAGTTCTTTACGGCCCTGACCAATGTTGGGATTTTTGTACTGTCCGGTTTTATCCTGATCCTTCCTGTTTCACTGTTCCTGGCATCGGTAATCCAGTCAGAAGGCAGGGGAAAGCGTTTTTTAAAGACAAGTTATTTCATGCCCCAGGTCATCAGCCGTACAGCCATAGCGCTTATGTGGTATTTCCTGCTGTATCCTGAGGGCGGCCCCGTGGCAACCCTTATGGAATCCATTGGATTTCATGATATCAATGTAAACCTGCTGGGCAGTAAGACATACGCCATCTACGCCATTACATTTATTAACGCATGGACCTATGCCGGTTTTAATATGCTGATATTTTCGGCGGGCCTGACCGGTATCCCGAAGGATGTTTATGAAGCAGCCGTGGTGGACGGGGTTACGCCCTGGCAGAAGTTCCGGTATATAACATTCCCCATGCTGAAGAACAGTTTCCAGATATTTACCTTAAACTGCATCATCGGTTCCATCACCACCTTTGAAATGGTCTATGTCACCACGGGAGGCGGCCCCGGAAATGCTTCTGAGGTATTCGGGACCCTGCTGTACAAGAATGCTTTTACATACAATAACTACGGTTATTCCAATGCCATGGGTTCATTCCTGATTGTGGCGTCATTCCTTGCCAGCGTGCTGCTGACCGGATTGTTTGCAAAAGCCAATCAGGATGATTAGGAGGTAAGGCCATGAAGAAATGTTCCATAGGTAAGGTTATCTACTGGATATTGGCGGTATTGTTCAGCGCTGTTTTTATTTATCCTGTTTATTTTACGGTGATATCTTCATTTAAGAATAATAATGAGATATGGAACACCATGTTTGCCATGCCGTCCGCCATGGAATGGGGGAACTATATCTCGGCTGTCTTTGATGTACAGATCATCAGGGCGGTAGCCAACTCATTTTTGTTTTCCATCGGCGCCTGTGTGGTAGTCATACTGTTGGTGACCATGGCGGCTTATGTGGTGGCAAGGAAGCTTTTAAAATGTACAGGGTTCCTGCGGCTGTATTATCTGCTGGGCCTGATGATCCCGCCCTATGCCATGCTGATTCCCATTGTGACCATGTTTACCACGTTTCACTTAAGGGACAGATACCTGCCCATGATTTTCCTGTATGCGGCAATTAATTTCCCCATGAGCTTTTATCTGATTACTGGTTTTATCACCAGTATCAGCAAGGAGCTGGATGAGGCGGCCATCATGGATGGATGCAGCACGTTCGGCATTGTGTTCAGGATCATATTCCCCATAGCCAAGCCGGGTATATTCACAGGCGCGATCATGGCGTTTCTGGCAGTATACAATGAGCTGGTGTTTGCCAACACGCTGCTGACCAGCAAGGCCATGAAGACAATCTCCGTCCGCCTTCTGGGCCTTCAGGGGGAGCGCTTTACCAGCTACGGTCCCATGTTCGCAGCTATCGTCATGTCCATCGTGCCCATACTCATCATTTACCTGCTGTTCCAGGAAAAGATTGAGGGCGGCGCCGTGGCCGGAGCAGTCAAAGGATAAGAAGGTTAAACAAGGAGGATTTTATGGTTAAGATAAAGGGTTTGCAGCATATAGGAATCCTGGTGCCGGATGTGGATGCGGCAGCCGGATGGTACACAGGGAAATCCGGTTTCCGTAAAAAGGCTGAGTTCATGGCGTCGGGAAGCCGTGTGATTTTTGTATATTCCCCGGAAAGCGGGGTACTCTGTGAACTGATAGAGCGTCCCAAGGGAAGCGGTGAAGCAGAAGAGATAGAAAAAAATGGAGGCAGGATTGACCACATTGCCTATGAGGTGGAGGACCTGGAAACGGAATTTGAAGAGGCAAAGGCATGCGGCATGGAGATTATAGAAGGAATCGAACAGGTGCCGGAATTTTGGGAAAATGGATTTGCATATTTCCTGGTGTACTCCCCTGGCGGGGAAAAAGTTGAGTATTGCAAGGTTTTATAAGTAATCATCATAACAAGGAGGAAACCGTAATGAGGAAGATGAAGGCGAATATCGTGCCGCTGCGTTTCCGGGATGCGGACGAAAAGGAATTTTACAGGATATTGGATGCTTTAAAGGAAATATATCAGGAGGAAGTGAGCTTTCTGGAGCCGCGGACGGCTGGCGATGAACTGCCTGAGGATGCGGATGCTGTGCTGTTCCCGGTTATGTGGACCAATGTATATACGGAAATGGACAAGCTGTTAAGGACCATCCATGTGCCGTCCATCGTGCTTACCACCACGGTGGGGGTATCGCTGATGTTTGACTGGGAAGCAGTGGCGTATATGAAGCAGAAGGGCCTTCAGGTATTCAACCCCCACAGTGTGGAGCTGGCGAAAACCGTATTTAAGGCCCTGGCCCTTAAGCGTGATATGAAACACCAGAAGTTCCTGGTATTCCACGATTCAAAGGGAGAGGGACTGATCCCGGAACAGTTTAAGATATTTTATTGGTGGAACGATGAGTGTATCCGCGACATGAAGGAGAAATTCGGTATCACCATTGTACATAAATCATATAAGGCCCTTGGGGAAAAGGCCAGGCTTATTCCTGACGATGCGGCCAGGGAGGAGATGGAACGATGGGATTTCCAAGAGGAGGTCCCCTATGAGCGCCCGGTCCTGTCCGCAGTCAAGCTGTTCATGGCAATCCGCGACGAAGTGGATGCGGAGGGGGACGTGGTGGGCTGCGGAGCCAACTGCCTGAATGAGGGATTCTTCAGCGAAACAACGCCCTGCCTTGCCTGGAGCCTCCTGTATCAGGACCGGGGGATTTTCTGGGTATGCGAAAGCGATACATCCTCCCTTATGACGGAATATCTCATAGGAAGCACCATTGACTGTTCCCTGTTTACCACAAACATCTATCCCTTCCTGTCAGGCATGCCCGCCCTTTCCCATGAAAAAATCCAGGAGTTCCCTGATGTGGCGGATCCGGATGATCATGCCCTTCTGGTACACTGCGGTTATCTTGGCTGTGTGGCCCAGGCAATGGCAAAGAAATGGACCCTGCGCCCGCCGGTTTTAGGGTGGCATTCCTGGAACATAGTGGGGGAAAACTCCATTGTGGTTGATGCTGAGGTGGAAACAGGGGACATTACCCTTTGCAAACTCCGTTCTGATTTTAACGGCCTGTTTGTGGAAAAAGCAGTGCTGGAGGAGTATGTTCAGTATCCTGGCTCTGATTGCCGCAACGGCGGCCTGATACGCGTACCGGACGGCTATAAACTGATGGAGGATATCTGTTCCCATCACATGATAGTGACAACAGGCAAGAGAACCTGTCAGATGAAGGCGGTTGCTGAAATATTCGGCCTGGAAGTTTTTTGATATTTAATGCTTACGGAATAGGATGAATGACCACATGGAGGAGTGTATACATGATTGGGAATGGAGAAGTCAAGGTATGGGAGGAATCCGTGGTGATTCCCACTTACAAGGTGGGGAAACCCAATAAGAATCCCATGTTTCTGGAAAAAAGGGTTTACCAGGGAAGCTGCGGCAAGGTATACCCTTATCCTGTAATAGAAAAAATATATGATGAGAAAGAAGACGTGACATACAGGGCAGTCTATTTGGAAAATAAATACCTGAAGGTCATGATACTGCCGGAACTTGGGGGCCGTATCCAGCGGGCCTATGATAAAACCAATGGGTATGATTTTGTTTACTACAATCACGTGATTAAGCCCGCTTTGGTGGGACTTTTGGGACCGTGGATCAGCGGGGGCATTGAATTCAACTGGCCCCAGCATCACAGGCCCACCACCTTCATGGAGGTGGACCGTATGCTTTCAGACAACCCGGACGGTTCCAAATCCGTGCTCTGCAATGACGTGGACCAGATGTATGGGACAAAAGGGATTGTCAGGTTCACCCTGTACCCGGATAAGGCGTATATAGAGATAACGGGCCAGTTATACAACCGCACCAATATGCCCCAGACATTTCTCTGGTGGGCCAATCCCGCTGTTCCGGTAAATGACAACACCCAGTCCATCTTTCCGCCGGATGTCCATGCGGTCATGGACCATGGAAAAAGGGATGTGTCCAGGTTCCCCATAGCTACCGGGGTCTATTACAAGCATGACTACAGTGAGGGCGTTGACATTTCCAGGTATAAGAACATCCCTGTTCCCACCTCCTATATGGCTGAGAAGTCAGGATTTGACTTTGTGGGAGGGTATGACTACGGCGTGGGGGCTGGCGTCCTTCATGTGGCGGACCATCATGTATCGCCGGGGAAGAAGCAGTGGACCTGGGGATGCGGGGATTTCGGAAAGGCATGGGACCGGAACCTGACAGATGAGGACGGCCCGTACATTGAACTGATGACAGGCGTATTCACGGACAACCAGCCGGATTTCACATGGCTGAAGCCTTTTGAGGAAAAGGTATTCAGACAGTATTTCATGCCCTATAAGGGAGTCGGGGCGGTTAAGAACGCTACCATACATGGGGCGGTTAATTTTGAGGTTTCGGATGGCCGGGGCAGGATCACGGTTTATACAACCTCAGAACATCCGGCGGCCGGACTGGAGGTGCTTTTTAAGGGGGAGAGGATATTTAAGGAGACTATTGCGGTCAGCCCGGAAAAGGCATATACAACCTCAGCAGCCTTAAAGGGCGGGAAGGATACGGATTACACGGTACGGCTGCTGGATGAACAGGGAAACATACTTGTGGCATACACGCCTCTTGAAGAAAAAATACCGGAACTTCCATCTCCCGCAGAAGCAGCCAAGGACCCAGAGGAAATCATGACCAATGAGGAACTCTACCTCACAGGCCTGCACATTGAACAGTACCGCCATGCCACGTATCTGCCGGATGATTATTATCTGGAAGGGTTAAAACGCGACCCGGGCGACATAAGGATTAACACGGCGTACGGCAGCCTGCTGTTATCCAGGGGCCTTTTTGCAGAAAGCTGCGGATACTTCAGGAAAGCGGTCAAACGGCTCACATGGAAAAATCCCAATCCTTATGACAGTGAAGCATATTATAAGCTGGGGCTGGGACTTTTCTGCCAGAAGCAGTATGACCAGGCATATGATGCCTTTTATAAGGCTGCCTGGTCCAATGAACAGCAGGAGATGAGCTATTATTATCTTGGGGTTATCGGGTGTATCAGAAAGCAGTATGCGCAGGCGCTGGAGCTGGTTGATAAGGGTCTGGTGAAGAACTGGCATAATATAAAGGCAAGGGGGCTTAAGGCGGTCATCCTCAGGAAGCTTGGCAGGACCCGGGAGGCAGGGGAGTGGATCAGGGATAACCTGGCCATTGATCCCTTTGACTATGTCTCATTGTCAGAGATGGTTTACGGTTTGGGGGAAGAGGAACGGGAAGAGGCGGCAGCTGTCCTGAATGGCAGGATGCGCGGATTTCCCGGCAATTACCTCCAGCTTGCCAGGGATTACGCTGAGGCCGGATTTTATGAGGAAGCAGCCCATGTGCTGAGGACCTGCGATGCCTGCAGGGAGGATGCTCTGTCCGGCTATTATCTTGCCTGTTATGAGAAAAAGGCCGGCATGCCCATAGAGGAAGTCAGGGCGCTGTATCAAAAGGCGGAAGCGCGCGATTCCTATTGCTGTTTTCCGAACAAACTGGAGGATATCGAAGTCCTCAGGGATTGTATGGAGGTCCTGCCGGATGCGTCCTATGCCCCATATTATCTGGGAAACCTGTATTATGATAAAAGGCAGTATGAGGAAGCAGCAGGATTATGGGAACGGAGTGCAGGGAAGAATCCGGATTTCCCCACGGTCTGGCGGAACCTTTCACTGGCATATTATAATCATATGGATGAGCCTGACAAGGCCCTGGCTGCGATTGAGAAAGCATTTGCCCTTGACCCAACAGACAGCCGTGTGTTCCTGGAAATGGACCAGCTGCATAAAAAGCTTCAATATACACCTGGACAGCGCCTGGAATATTTCGAAAAATATAAGGAAACAGCCCTGGAGCGGGACGATGCATGTATTGAATACATAACCCTTAAGAATTTTGTGGGACACCATGAGGAAGCATATAAGATTTTAACGGAGCGGAAGTTCCACCCTTGGGAAGGCGGGGAAGGAAAGGCAGCGGCACAGTATGTCAGCGCATTGGTGGAAATGGCAAAACGGGAGATTTCCCGGGATAACTATGCCAAAGCCCATGAACTGCTTAAGAAGGCGCTGGTATATCCGGAAAACCTGGGCGAAGGGAAGCTGGAAGGAAGTAAGGATAATAATATCAATTACTACCTAGGTGTGACGGCAGAGGCCATGGGGGATAAAAAGGCTGCCCTTGGGTACTACGAGGCAGCGTCCGTCGGCTCTGACGAGGTGGCTGGTATGATGTACTACTACGACCAGCCGGCCGATATGATACTGTACCAGGGGCTGGCAAAGTACAGGCTTGGAAAAAAGGCAGAGGGAAATGCCAGGTTCTATAAGCTGATTGATTTTGGCGAGCAGCATGTGAGGGACGAGGTAAGGATTGATTATTTTGCAGTGTCCTACCCTGAGCTTATGATTTATAATGAGGACTTCACCAGGAAGAACATGGCCCACTGCCATTATGTAATCGGACTTGGCAATCTTGGCCTTGGAAATATGGAAAAGGCCAGGGAATCCTTTGAAAGGACATTGGCCCTGGATAAGTCCCACAACAACTGCAGGCTGCTTCTGAATGGAATGGACAGACAGGATGACCGTGTATAAATACGCCGGATAAAAGGGTGTTGCAGAACCGTGTGATATGCTGGTTCTGCAACACCCGTCTGCATTTAACCGCTATCTGGCACAGGAACAGGTATCACCGCTGTTTTTCCTCCCGTCCACATACCCGGCCGCCATAATCACCAGACCAACACCCATCCCCAAAAACAGAGGGTCAAAGGGAAGGCGGATGGACACCGACCCGGCCAGCACGCACAGGGGACCTGCGATGATGGACAGGACCGCGTATCTGGCGGGAATCCGTCCGGGCAGGAACAGGGCGCCGGACATGGGCAGGAACAGGACCGCGCCCCGCAGTCCCATGGACATGAAGCTCCACTGGAGGATGACAGACTGCAGGTCCCCCATGGTGAAGACCACGGCCGCAAGCAGCACGGCCACAATGGAAATCCGGGTACAGGCCAGTTTTTTCCTCTCGTTCCGGTCAAGGCCCAGAGGGGATTCCAGGTTGCTGGTAATGATGCTGCTGATTCCCAGGGTCAGGCCTGCCCCGCATCCGATGATGGCGATGAGAAGCACTGCCAGGAAAATACCTGCCAGGAAGCCAGGCATGTAGAGCATGATGAACTGGGGAAATGTCCTGGCGGCGTCCATGGCCGGAAAGAGCATTTTCATGTAAATCCCAATATATACCCCGCCCAGCCCGATGGGAGGGATTAACAGTGCGCTGGCCAGGGCACCCTCAACAGCCGCCCGGCTGCTCTTGGCTGACAAAACGCTTTGGGCATAGGTCTGTGTGGACAGGACCCCGATCATCAGGGACAGGGCTGCACCGCCGTCCACCCCGGCGCCGCGTGCAAACAGGCTGAAGTAACGTGCTGCCGGAAGGCTTTCATACAGGTCGTTAAAGCCGCTGGTTTTCCTGAATACAATGGCCACGCACAGGATGGCGCAGGCATAGAGCAGGACGGTCTTGATGAGGCCGATGGTTCCCGCGCCCCGCATCCCGCCGAACACCACATAGCATACCATGAGGCCCGCCACCAGCAGCGCGCACAGGAAGGGAGGCAGGGGCAGAAGCGCTCCTAACAGCGCCATGGCTGACAGAAGCTGTGCGATGATGTTCAAAAATATGCCCAGCGCGCCCAGGACAGAGGTGAGAAGCCCGGCCTTATGGCCGTATTCATGCTGTATCATCTGCTGTAAGGTCAGGTATCCGCTTTTGCGCATGGGCCTGGCAAAAAACAGGGCCAGGAACAGGCAGCCGATACCGCCGCCAAGACAGAACCATAAGGAGGAGAAACCATATTCGAAGGCCAGCTGCGAGGTGGCCACGGTGGAGGAACCTCCTACCAGGGTACCGATAATGGCACCTGCAACCATGACAGAGGAGGACCTGCCGCCTCCGATTGCAAAATCGCTGGCATTCTTCACCTGGCGGCCGGAGTGGATTCCCACCCCGGCCATGATGAATAAGGTCAGCAGCGCGCCTGATAAATGGGGTAGTCCTAAAGTAATCATTTATATCCGCTCCCTGGTATTATTTTTCTTTCTTATCTTTCTTACTGGCCTGGTCCAGATTGCGCTTTAAGTCTTCTTCTGCTTCCTTTTTGTCCGCTGTCATGGACAGGGCCTGTTCCTTTCCAAAGTACATGCCAATCAATCCAAGGGCCACGGATATGCTGGTCAGCTTAATGATCATCGGGAAGAAGGTGCCTTTAATCATAACAGCCAGGGCAGCGCCGGTCCCGCCGCCAATGATAAGGGCAATGACGAAACCGAAAAAGCAGGCGGCTCCGGCAAAGATGGATATGTAAGCGCCCCAGCCAAAGAGCTGGTAAAGTATTTGGGAACCTTTTTTCATACCGATACCTCCTATACAACCCACAGCGTGGGGATGATTCCGATGAGGAAAAGAACACTGAGCAGATAATGCAGGACACACCAGATAATGCAGTTCTGGGTGGTTTCCTTCATGGCCGAACCTGAGATTCCCATGGCGGTATACATACACAGTGCCAGGGGAGGGGTCATGCCTTCCATTGCGCCGCAGATAACGGGAAGCAGGCCTGCAACCAGGAACGGGTTGGCGCCTGCGGCTGCCATGACAGAGACAATGGCAGTACCGAAGATGGCTACCTGGGAGGATCCGGGAAGTATCATGCCCAGGACTGCGGTAAACAGCGGGATGATCAGGGCCAGGGGCACCAGTCCCAGTCCCCATCCGGATATCATGGCGCCGATGTTGGCGCCCACGTTAAGGGATTCAAACAGGTTGCTGATACAGTAGGCGAAAAAGATGGTGGCTGCAACCGGAACAATGGACTTGGTTCCCTTCTGGAGAAGGGCTGCAATCTGTTTTGGCCCCACCTTCATGTTCCTTCGGATGATGAACAGGGCATACACTGCCGCGATGCCGGGGGTAAAGAGCAGTACGCAGCCGGACAGGGCGGATGCCCCGGCAGAGGTGAGACGGCTGGTAAAGAAATTATCTTTTAACAGGGCATCCAGAAGGAAGGGGAGGAGGATGACCACGGGTATCATCATGGAGCGCCAGCCTCTTCGCATGGCGTCACCGAATTTTGGCACCTGGCTGGCTGGCAGGGCCTGGATCTTGTGGTATTTACAGAAGAAAAAGATGGTCAGCGCGCGCTGGATGATGAACCAGAGGGATATGCCCCACATAAGCAGCCAGAACTGGGACATTGCGTACTTCTCATCCCCGTACAGGGTTGTCAGGATGCCAAAGGAAGCCACGATGATGCCGGAAGGCGGAATCATGTTTCCCATGGTGCTGGACGCCATACAGATATTGGAGGCCAGGTAGTCGGGAAAGCCGCTTTGTTTCATGGAAGGGATGGTGAAGACCCCGGTGGCAGCCACATTGCCCGCAGCGCTGCCGGACAGGGCGCCCATGAAACTGGACACAAGAAGCGCCACATAACCGGTGCCGCCTTTAATGCGTCCAAAGATGGACAGGACTACTTCCACACAGGCATCGATTACTTTGGTTCCCGTAAATATCTGTGCCACGACCATGAAGGCTACAATGGCGTAAAACAGGGTGTTGGTGGATGTCTTGTATACAAATTCCCATGCATGGCTCCACTGGTTGGTCATGGCCAGCATGACAATGAAGCCGGCCAGCATCCCTTCATAAATCGGACGTTTCAGGACGATAAAGAAGATGCAGATGGTGATTAGCAGCGCGGCCAGGTAGACAAGCTCGATTGGCATTGCTTTCCTCCTCTCTTATTTTAAAAATTGCCGGTTGTCACCAGTTATTTATACAATACAGAACCTGGTACAGCCGGCAACTACTCAGAATTTATGCAGCATTTACTCCACGGGGATTTCTACGTCCAGCAGAGGCGGATACTGTTGGCAGCCAAATATGTCACCCTCCCCAAAGGAACCGGAGGGACGCAGACGGTTGATGGTGAATTTGATTGCGTAACCCGGGTCAAATTCCACGAAATCAGCAATACGGCTGTCCGGTATACCGAACAGTTCCGCCACGAATGCACGGTTGAGCACACCGCTTTTTTTAACCAGTTCATAGTTTTCCGGGTCGCGGAAAATAATATCAAAGGTGATTCGGTCCGTACCGGCATTCTTGCTGCGGATTGTTTTTGCCAAATCAACAAGTTTCATTGTCTTCATAGTTTCGTCCTCCTTTTATTCACCGATTTCAATCATGGAAACAGGGAACAGCTCCAACGGGTCATCCACTTCCACGGTATGGTCCATGGTCCAGGTATAGGCATCGGAAATCTTGGTAACTTCATCCAGGATAAATGCAGCAGTTCCCGCGGTTCCCTTAACCTCAGGCAGCCTTGCGTAGAAAATCTGGCGCATGCCGATCAGGGTGACTTCCTGTGCCAGGGCATCGTCATCCGCAACGCCTTCCACTACGATTAACAGTTCATGGGACTTGGTTTCCTTAATTGGTTCCATGTCGCCCATGACGCCGTTCTTACCGAAAATCCGGTAGCTGAGCTCATATTTATCATCGGGATGGCGCTCGGCAACCTGGGATTTGGCCCAGTCGATTACCTTGTCAATGTTCTTGATTGTATATGGGTCGCGCACGCCTGCAAGCCCCATGTAGCGCTTTCCTATGTAGCCGGAACCTTCCAGTTTTACCTTAACCCTTCCTTCAATTGGTATGAACTTCGGATTGGTGATACGGCAGGTCTTTTCGTCAAACTGTTCATATGCGCATTCGCTCATATCCAGGCAGCCTCCGGCCACATATTCATAATACGGGTTGGTCCGCTCATACATCGCATGTCCTGCCACGGAAGCAACGGTACAGCGCTGGAACGGTGCCATGGCGGTAACCTTCACATCATCCTTTGTGATGGTTCCGATAACGGATTCCTTGGCGCCGTAAGGCTCGCAGCAGAAGGATGCGCACTCCAGGACCTTGCCTGTGTAATATGCGATGTTCTCCGGGAAGCCTTCATAGATAGCGGCTGATGCAAAGACGCAGGCATCACTGGTACGTCCGCCGATGATGACATCCGCCCCCATCTCCAGGGCTTTGATGAATGGATGCACCCCGGATACGGCCACAATCCTGGTGGTGGCGTCCAGCTCCTCCATGGTCAGGTCGGTACGGCTGTTCAGGCCTTCGATTGTCTCACCGGCCAGCATCTTCCTGCGGAGATATTCCTTATCCACTTCAGAATAAAAATAAGCCAGTTTGAACTTCTTTAAATTATGCTTCTTCGCCATGTCGCGGATCATCTCAACATACATATCCACACGGCTGTTGGTTCCGGTATCGCCTGCGGAGCCGATGATCATGGGCACACCCTGTTCGCGTGAAGCCAGCAGCATTAATTCCAGGTCATGATACTGCCAGTCCGGATGGCTGGCGCATTTGTCCATACCCAGAGGCACCGGGCCGATATCGTCACTGCCGGAATCACAGCAGTAATAGTCTGGTTTTGTTTCTGCACCGATGTAAAAACTTCCTTCCTTTGTGGGGGCAAAGCCCAAATGTCCATTTGGGGAAATAATTCTCAGAGTGTCCTTTCCCATGGTAATCCTCCTTTAAGATGTGTTGTTGATATAACTTGTTATTACAAGATATACCAAGAATAGCACACGAAAATGGTGATGTCAAGATGGATATTTGTATTTAAATACTTGGGAGTGCCAATTTTTCAAGTATAAAATTGTGATATATGCACAAATGATATGACAAGTCTGGTGTTTTATATCCAACTTGTAATATCGAAAACAGGGCTTGAAGGGTTGCGCAAGGTTATGGGGAAATTAAAAAGGGGCATTATTGCAGGTAGTTGTATATGATTATGCTATATTCATAGAAAAAGGGCCGTATCCACGATTTTGGATACGGCTGATTGTTTCATACAGGATATATAATTTTCAATTATGACCCCGTCCTATAGCTGCCGCTGCAGATGGAAGGAATATATATCGGACCGGTAATATCCCAGTTTATACTCCATGGCAGAGCCGTCCGCGGCATAATAAACGGATTCCAATACAATCAGTGCCTTATCCTTGGGCAGCTCCAGCACTTGTGCCAGCCCGGAATCAGCATTAACAGCGCCGATGCTCTGTTCCACCCGGAACATATCCACGCCAATCCTGGCATACAGGTCATAGGTTGAAAATGCGTTGCCGGATTGTTCTGCATCCTTGGCGGCCTGCCACATACGCTGCCCTATGTCCGGGGGGAAGAAGGAACGGTAATATACAACCGGCGTGTGGGTGGCGTATCCGATCAGGTTCAGGTTGGATACAGTCCCGCCCAGACGGCTTTGGGCTGCTTCATCCTGGAACTCAGGGGAAAATGACTGGATGCACGTGTGGCCCTTCAGCCCTTTCTGCTGCAGTACCCGGCTAAAGCTGATGATTTTGTTCAGTTCGTGGTTAATGGCAGGCGGCTTTACAAAGGTGCCTTTCCCGTGGACGGAAAATGCCATGTCCTGCTGTATCAGCAGGTTCAGGGCCTGGCGTACCGTGATACGGCTTACATCATACTGCTGGCACAAGGTACTCTCGGAAGGCAGCTTGTCTCCAGGATTGTATTCGCCCTGCTGAATGGCCTCTGACAGCTGCCTTGATATCTGGAGGTACATTGGAACACTTGAATTATGGTTAATCATGATTGTGACCTTCTTTTTCAAAAATCTCAGATTATCATAACATGTCATGATTTTTTGTACAAGCTGATTTTTTAAACCACAGCTCCCATGACGCCAGGAGTACGCCGCAGACAATGATGACATACTGAATCCATGCCCGGTCACCCGGCGGGCCGGATGAGGGCGGCCCTATCTGTGGACAGGCGCCACTGTCCCATCCCCCACCCGGAATACCGCATCGGCCAGGTGTTCCACCAGGGTCCTGTCATGGCTGACAGCCAGAAGCGTGCCGTCATAGCTTTCCAGCAGACGCTCCAGTCCCTCCATGGTATATATGTCCATATGGTTGGTGGGTTCATCCAGGATCATGAAATTACAGCCCGACACCAGTACCTTGGCCAGGGCTGTCTTCACCCGCTCCCCGCCCGAAAGCACGCTGACGGCTTTAAACATGTCATCCCTGCTCATGTAAAGGTTGGATAACACGGCCCTGCATATATGCTGGGGATAGACCGCGTCCGCGGTTACATTTTCCAGTACGGTCTTTCGTGGGTCCAGGGTGTCCTGGTCCTGGGAAAAGTAGCTGACCCTGGCTTCTGAGGTGATGAATGTGCCCGGGGCATGTTCAAGGAGCGCCTTGATCAGGGTGGACTTGCCTGCCCCGTTGGTTCCTGTGAGGAAGGTCCGCTTCCCGGATTCCACGTAGAGGGTGGCATGATCCAGGACATAGTTGTCACCGTAGTTCACAGTCAGTTCCCTGACCGTGGCCGCATATCTGGCGCGGATGCGTCCTGCATCCGGCAGCTTCATGGATACATGGGGAAGCTCGGCCGGTTTTTCCTTTTTCTCCAGATGTTCCAGCCTGCTGATGACGGCTGCCTTGTTGCTTTGGACGTGACCCTGCTGTACGGAAGCAATGCCTTTGTAGAGCATCCATTCGCTGCTGCCCATGCGCTTTGGCGGCTTTGCCATTGTCTGGCCTTTCCGCTGTAGGGCATCCGCGGCTTTTTCCAGGTGCCGTTTTTCTTTCTGGTACTGTTCATACTCAAACTGCTGGAAATTCCGTTCCCTGTTTTTCTGCTGGCTCCAGTCTGAATAATTGCCGTCAAATACCCGTATTTTTCCGTCCTCCAGTTCCCAGATCTTGTTGCATACCCGGTCCAGCAGTGTACGGTCATGGGATATCATAAGAATGGCGCCCCGGTAACCGGCCATCATCTTTTCCAGCATTTCCACGCCGTCCACGTCCAGGTTCGTAGTGGGTTCATCTGCAAAGAGCAGGGGAGCATGTCTGGAAAATGCAGATGCAATGGCAAGGCGCGTCCGCTCGCCCCCGCTCTTAACCGCGCTTTCCCGAAGCTTCATCTGGCTGATGAAGCGTCCGTCCGGCTCACCGTCCGGATCCCCTGACTGCAGGATTTCCGCGATTTCACAGTTTCGCCTGATAGTCCCTTCATCGCAGGCAATCCTGCCTGTCAATACCCCGAACAGGGTGGATTTGCCTGCGCCGTTGCGGCCGATAAGGCCAATCCTTTCCCCGTCCTCAATTTCCAGTTTTTCAATATCCAGTACGGTCTGGATGCCGTACTCCTTCTTAATGTCCTGTGCATTTAATAACAAAAAAATCCCTCCTAAACGCACTTCGTTCAGAAGGAATCCAGATTCTGGGCAATACCGTGGCTGAAACCCGGGACAACGCCGCGACATACCGGTACCGCAGTATGGAAACGCTGCAAAAAGTAAATGTACCAGGTTAAATGTGTATAGGGTGTCCGGATTACGGTCCTGTATAAAATATGGCCCTCTGAAACAATGATTCCCAATGACTGAACGAAATGATGAAAATGCATAAGAATAAATGCCTATCTTACCACGGCCTGTCTTGCCATGGAAGCACAGGATCATATCCATGCTGTCATTTGCTGCTGTTCAATCATTTAATAATCATATTTCAGTTAGCCACCTTTCTGCTGTTGGAATCGCCGCATGCACACAGTACCGCGGCAATTCCGATTATAGGGGAAGTAAGGATGGATGTCAAGAGGGGAATTTTAAATGCTGCGCCGCGGGAAGTTCAAATGCTGCGCCGTGATGCGCAGATATTTTACAGTCCTTTTACAGGGCAGTGGTGACATGGATTCCTGATATCCGTTACAATTGGTCCATAAGACGTCATATCCTGCGGATGCAGGCCCATGTGCCTTATAAATAACGGGAAGGAGTCCTGTCAATGATTAAAACCTATGTAATAGACACCAATGTGCTGATACAGGCCCCCTATGCGGTCAACTGCTTTGAGGATAACCAGATTGTACTGCCTGTGGCAGTGCTGGAGGAACTGGATAACCTGAAAAAAGCCGATGGGGAAAGAGGCGCCAATGCGCGCAAGGCCATAAGGATCCTGGAGGAACTTCGCCGGAACGGGAATCTGCTGGCCGGGGTAGGACTGGAAAGCGGCGGGAGCCTGCGGGTGGAGAAGAACTTTGTGGATGTGACGCTCCCGCCGGATCTGCCGGATGACAAGATGGATAACCGGATACTGAAGGTGTGCAGGGGGCTTGCGGGGCAGCTGGGGGCGGATAATCGGGCTGATGACATACATCAGGCCCGGCAGGTGATTCTTGTGACCAAGGATATCCTGCTTCGGATTAAGGCACAGATAATCGGGATACGGGCAGAAGATTTTATTACGGAACAGGTATCGGACAGGGACGGGCAATACACAGGGCGGACAGAGGTGTATGCGCCCGAGGAAAGTTTTAAGGATTTCAAGAAAAGGGGAATCCCGGTCAGCGCCGTTTATATGGCGGACCAGGACGGCCACTGCAGCACACCCAGTCTATGGGAAAACCAGTTCATCATGATAAAGGCAGACCAGTCCTCCAGGAAAACGGTTCTGGGACGTGTGCAGGGGGAGCGGATTGTGGCCCTGGATTATAAGAAAAGCAAGCCTTATGGCGTTGCTCCCAGGAATTCCGGCCAGTATTTCCTCCAGGAAGCCCTGATGCAGCCTGCGGAACAGGCGCCGCTTGTCATTGTAAAGGGGATGGCTGGCACGGCCAAGACATTTTATACCTTGGCGGTGGGCCTTGAAAAACTTCTTAACAACCCAACGGGCGAATACCGGAGAATCATCATCAGCCGTCCCAATGCCCAGTTCGATACGGATATCGGTTTCCTGCCGGGGGATGAGCAGGAGAAGATATCACCGCTGATGCGGCCCGTCATTGACAATTTGGAGCAGCTGATTGATTCCTGCGAGGAAAAAAGGTATGAGAATGAAACCGAGTTAAAGGGCAAGGTGGATGAAATCTTTGACAGGGGATTAATCCAGGCAGAGGCCCTTAACTTCATAAGGGGGCGTTCCATTGTCCGGACCTATCTGATCATCGATGAGGCCCAGAACATGACCCCTGCCCAGGTCAAAGGCATCATTACCCGCGCAGGCAAAGGCACTAAGATCATCCTGTTAGGCGACCCCAACCAGATTGACCGGAATTTCCTGGATGAGCGCACCAACGGGCTTAGTTATGCGGCTGAACATATGAAGGGCAGCACGCTGTGCTGGCAGATTACCCTGACCGCAGATGAATGCGAGCGTTCCCTGCTGGCCATGGATGCGGTCAAGCGGATGTAGGGGACAGCTGTCTTAAAAGCCGGTGCCTGTTTTCTAAAATTACCATTAAGAATCACGTCCTCACATTGATTTATGTACTGATTTGGGTTATAGTTACAGTCATGTAGAACTGTCCATAGTATACACAAGAAGGCATGGAACAGGAAGACGTGAAAGGAAATGGATGAGGATGAACCGTTTTAGGGAAAGATTTCAGCGCTTTATGATTGGCAGGTATGGAATGGATCAGTTGGGGCAGTTCATGGTGACAGCGGCGCTGGTGCTGATAGTCATCAATCTATTGATTAGGGCAGCTCTGCCGTCCATGATACTTGATGCTTTGGAATTGGCTCTTCTTATTGGGATGTACTTGCGTATGTTTTCAAAGAACATCGGAAAACGTTATCAGGAAAACCAGGCGTATATGGGGATGCGTTTTTATATTACGGAATATTGGCGCAAACTGAAGTTCCGGTTCAGTGAGGGACGCAGATACCGTATATTCAAGTGCCCTAAGTGCAGTCAGAAAATCCGTATTCCAAGAGGGCATGGGAAGGTGAGCATACATTGTCCTAAGTGCGGGACGGATTTTGTTAAGAAGACATGAAATGACATCGGAATCTTATGGGCAGGGAAGCGTACCGCCGCAGGTACGCTTCCCTGCCTTATTTCTTTCCCATACCGCAGCAGGATATAGCCTCCCCGCCCGGATTCCACCCATAATCAGATGCACCTTATCATCCGCATCCCTTATATCCCTACAATTTCCCTATAATGGTTTTCTTTCAAAGCAGCCATCAGTATTGCTTCATCGCTGGCAGACAATGCCTCCATCGGGGCACGCATCTTAGAAGTCCGTATGATTCCCTCCTCGCGCAGTACAACTTTATAAGCAGATATATTGTTTTTTGCGCACAGGATGCCGTTCAGTATATTGGTCCTTCGTTGGAGACGGATGCAAAGGTCTTTGTCATTGGCCTGTATTGCCTTCCAAAGAGCGGCGTAATGCTCGGGGATTACCATGGAATTGCCGGAAACGGTTCCGTCACCCCCTACGGCACATACGGCATGGAAGAGGTGGTCGGGACCTACCAGGACGGAGAACGTCCCTTTGTTAACCAGCATGAACTTTTGGATTAAGGTCATATCAGGAAAACTATATTTAATTCCGATTACATTCTTACAGCGGGATGCAATTTCCTGCGCCACATTTTCATTGATGTCATTCACGGAATTCTGAGGTATCCCGTACAGATATACTGGAAAATCATCAGGGACGCTGTGGGCGACTGTAGTGTAGAAATCCACCAATCCCTGGTCTGACAGCTTAAAGTAGGAGGGGGTCACTACACCGATGCCGTCTGCGCCCGCCTTGACGGCGTGTCCGGCCAGATCCAAAGTATCCTTCAACGTCATGGCCCCGGCATGGGCGAATACAGGAATACGCCCTGCTGTTTTGCGGATGACTGTTTCCAGGATGGCCTTACGTTCATCTACGGAAAGAAGAAGCATTTCGCCTGTGGTACCGCAAGGGTAGATACATTGAAGTCCGCCCTGTATCACATGTTCTGTAAGGTTTTCCAGGGATTCCAGGTCCACATGGTCCTGATTATCAAACGGTGTGATGATGGGAACAACAGTACCAAATAATTTATTCATGATTAATTCCCTTTCTTAATGTGTGGACTGTGACGGTTCCGCATCAGGAACCGCAGTCTTTTAAAAATCTAAGGCTTTCTGCTGCCTCTGTCAAATAATCATCATAATCGGTTGCTTCGACGGCCATGATGCCCTGATAGCCCGCTTTCTGCAGCGCCCTAAAATATGACTTATAGTTAAAACCATCGCCATTCAGGGGAAACTTCCTCCGTTTTCCCAAGGGATAGTCAATATGGGCATGCCGTATGGAGGAGGCATATCTTCCGATGGCTTCCAAATCATCACCGGAAGCCAGCATATGGCGCAGGTCGCACATAACGTGGCAATTTTCCACACCCGTCTTTTGGGCAAATGTCACGGCTTCTTCTATCGTGTTCATGTAGTTGGAATTGGCAGGCCCCAAGGGTTCCACGGCAAGGACGATATCATATTTATCCAGAATCAGACATATCTCCCGCACCAGGCTGATTACCGTCCCGCAGGCACCTTCCCTGTCATTACAATGCTCCGGGATACTTCTGCACCTGCCCGCGCCAAACGGTACCAGCCGGGCCCCTAAAAGAGAGATACGGCTGGCCGCCTTTTCCACATGTTCAAGCCAGTATGACCTGGAAAAATCTTCTGAATGGAAACGTTCTGTCAGAGGTATCAGGCCGGAAAATACTTCAAAGCTTAACGTGGATGCGTCGGCCTTCTCCAGAAGGCGCTTGAATGCGTCATCAGGCAAGGCATTTATTTCACATATATCCAGTTCTGCGGTATCAAAACCAGCCTGTTCAATTAGTGGTATATGGCGTATGAAGCCGAAACACCCGAATCTCATGGTCATCCCCCTTACAGGTAAGCTGGCCACCTTAGTATGATGCCCAGTGAATCCTTATCCCAGCTGAGAAGGCGTTCATACATCTTCTCGGCATCCGTCCAGGGAACCATGTCCGTAATCAGGGGTTCAACCGTTACGGTTCCCCGTTTAATCAGGTTCAGGAAACAGGTGGTATCATCCTCATAGGTCCAGAAGTGGGGATAGGACTGCTTTTCAGGTACAGAGAAAACAGCATGGGCGCCAATCAAGGTAATGGACTTTTTCTGGATATGGGTATAAAAATTAAAATCAGTTATTCCACGGGGACAGCCGATGATGGAAACACGGGCATAATCAGCGGCGGATGCACATGCCTCGCTCATGACTTCCGGAAATCCTGTACTTTCCAGTACCACATCAGGTCCTTTTGAACCGAGTACAGGGGCTAAAAGTCCGTTCAGGGAGGTGCCGGAATTATTAAATGCATAATCTGCGCCGCAGGCTTTGGCGATGTCCAGCCTTTTCTCAATCCGGTCAACGCCAATGGCCGGAAGGGCGCCGGAGGCTTTGGCAAATTGGAGGGCAAGCTGTCCCACAATCCCCAGTCCGATGACCAATACGCTCTCACCCAATTCAATCCGGGCTTTTCTCACACCCTGCATGGAAGTCTGGCCAAGGCCTGAGAACGCAGCATATTCAAAGGGGACGCCATCGGGAATCCGGGCAACCCTGCTGGCCGTTACATTTCCGATTTCCCTGTGTCCGACATCCACTGCAAAACATGCAACCCGGTCACCAACTGAGAATCCGGTGACATTACTTCCGGTCTTTTCAATGATACCGGCACAGCAATAGCCGGGCACATAAGGAAATTCCTGGTTTGAGTTAGGAAGCGCAAGAATATGGGCGCGCTCTGTCCCTGGACTGATCATGGTAGCAGCCATGCGGACCTGTACCTCATCACTTTTCGGGTCTGTTATATCTACATCCATCATGCGGACTTCGCCCTTTGATACGGCAACAATACCTTTACATTTCATGGAAAATACCTCCTGGATGATACCGGATGTGCCTGTATGGCAGTACATCGGCACCATATGCATAAGTAAGATTATTTGTGGCGGTTTACGCCGCTGCTTTCACGGATTACCAGCTCATAGTCCAAAATATCCTTAAGGGAATCTAAGGGAGCCCCATTCATGAGCTTAAATAACTTTTCAAAGGCTGTCTGTCCTATAAGGAATTTAGGCTGGCGGATCGTGGTAAGAGCGGGTTCAAAAATTGAGGAGAATTCTATATCGTCAAATCCGACCACTGAAAAATCGTCCGGTACCTTTAATCCTGCATTCTTTAAGGCTTTCAGGGCTCCAATGGCCATGGTATCGCCCGCGGCAAATACAGCTGAGATTGGTTTCCCTAATTCCAGGAGATTATTCATCTGCCTGTATCCGCCTTCTATACTTGGCTCATCATAACAGACCAGCTCCAGATCAATGGGCAGGCCATGTTCTGCCAGAGCGGATATATAACCATTAAACCGGTCCCTGTACAGCAGGGCTGTGGGGTGGCTTGTCAAATGGGCGATATGGGTATGGCCCTGTTCAATCAGGTATTCAACAATCTTCTTAGCCGCGCTGATATTGTCAATGGTGACATTGGGCATGTCGGAATTGTCCAGGTATTGGCACGCGACGACAATGGGGTATGCATTGGCAACTTTGTCCATCAGGCTTTTCGCAATATTGGCTGACAGTGAAATGACGCCATCCACCTGCTTCTGTAAAAGGGCATTAAAGTAATAGGTTTCCACGTCGGGCCTGTTATTCATGTTGGCAATCAGTATCTGGTAACCGTACTTCGTGGCAGTGTCCTGAATCCCAAAGAGGATTTCGTGGAAAAAGGAGTTGCCGATGTCAGGCACGATAACGATTACAGTCTTTGTGGACTGCTGGCGCATCTGACGTGCAAGGGCGTTTGGCTGATAGTTTAACTCCCTGATTACCTTTAAAACCAAATCCTTCGTGTCTTTTTTTACATTAGCCTCGTCCCTTACCACTCTTGATACGGTGGCAATGGAGACTCCTGCAGCCTTAGCAACATCTTTTACAGTAACCAAAATGTATCCCCCCTTAGTATATTGGAGTATGGTCAGTAATGAACGAATTGAAATGTAAACGTTATCAATATCCATAAACCCTTTAAGGAGAGCATAGCAGACCCAAAGGAAAATGTCAATATGTAAAGAAAAAGAGTGGGGGCATAATAAATACATGGCATTAAATTAAGGTATGTATTTTGAAAAAGAAATAAAAATTGTTAATAATACACAAAAACAAATAACAAAATATAGATAAAAGTGACATAATACTTACTATTGATTTTGCAATAGCGGTATGATATAGTAAAAATATGAAATGTAAACGTATTCATAAAAATATCAATACTCTTGTGGAAAAATGAACCGGAAGGGGGTGGATAAAGCATAATAATGAGAAAATAACAATAAATATGTGGAAATCCATCAAAAATAACAGCTTGGATATTTGGTTTTGGATGTAAAATGTAAACGTATTTATGAGCTTGTGAGGAGAAGAACAATGAATGAAAACAAAAGAGGAGTTTTCTCAGCAATAGACAAGGTGATAGGGGGATTTGAAAAGTATGTAAGTGTGTCCTGCCTTGGCATCATAGCCGTCATTGTACCTGTCCAGGTGTTTTTCCGATATGTCCTTCAGAGAGGGATTCTGTGGGCCAATGAACTGGTTACAATACTTTTGGTATTGGTGGTCATGCTGGGTTCGGCCCTGGCGTTCAGGGAGAAGTGCCATACGGATATCCAGGGATTTGTAAACAGGGCGCCAAAACCTCTGAGGATTACGGTAAGGATCATGACGAATCTGATAACCCTTGCATTCCTGGCAGTCATCCTCTTCAGTTCCATCGTACATGTAAAGGGGCTTGGGGCGGCCAAAACGGCAGTTCTCAAAATTCCATGGAGTATCTGCTATCTGGCCATAACCCTGGGAGCCGTATTGATGATTTATGAGTTTTTGAAAGTCATGAAGGAACGCATTTTAGAAGAACCTGCAGAGGAATAGTACGGTCATATGGTTGGGAGGTAAAGGTTACATGATTGGTGTTACTTTAATAGTTATGATATTTGCGCTTATTTTATTGGGGGTTCCTATATTTGCGGCCCTTGGGGCAACCGGGACAATGGGACTCATATTCCTCCAAAGCCGTTCTGCCCTCGGGGGGATATCCTGGATTACCATTCCCCAGTCCATATACAGTGGGATTGCTTCCTTTCCCCTTCTTGCAATCCCGTTTTTCATATTTGCCGGGGAAATCATGAACAGGGGAAAAATTACGGAAAAGCTGATTAAATTCGCGCTGATGCTGATTGGAAGGATGCCCGCCAGCCTGGCCCAGGCCAATATCGTGGCGAGTATGTTTTTTGGAGGGGTAACAGGATCTGCCCAGGCGGATACATCTGCAATAGGCGGAATGCTGATACCTGCCATGATTAAAGAGGGCTATTCAAAAGAGACAGCCGTGGCAGTCACAGCCAGTTCATCAACAGTCGGCCCTATCATTCCGCCGAGCATCATGATGGTCATCTATGGCGTATGCGTGGGAACTTCCGTTGGAGCCATGTTCCTGGGCGGATTCATACCTGGACTTATGGTGGGACTTGGGCTTATGACAGTGGTGGCGCTCCAGGACAGGACCATGCATTTTCCGAGACGCACTGAGAAGATGACATGGGAAGAAAAGAGGCAGACATTTGCAGATGCCATTTGGCCGTTAGGAATGCCGATCATAATTGTGGGCGGTATCCTGGGCGGGGTATGTACACCCACGGAAGCCGGTGCTGTGGCGGTGGTGTACTCCATGCTTGTGAGCATGTTTGTGCTGAAAACAGTTACGGTGAAGGATATTGTACCTATGCTTTACAAAACCATCCTTCAGACTTCTACTACCCTGATGATTATATCTGCGGCAAAAATCGTGAGCTATGTCCTGACTGCGTTGCAGATTCCCGCCATGATGGGGGCATTCATGGCTTCAGTTACATCCTCTCCGTATGTATTCATGCTGATGGTCAACGTGCTGATCCTGATCCTTGGGATGTTCATGGACGGAGGCGCCAGCGTAATCGTGCTTGCCCCGATTCTCGCCCCTATCGCAGCACAGTTCGGTATCAACGATGTGCATTTCGGTGTTGTGATGGTATTGAACCTGATAATAGGCTGCGGGACCCCGCCGCTAGGCGTGTGTCTGTTCCTGGCCTGCAATATTGCAAAGTGTCCGGTAGAGAAAGGCGGGAAGGCAATATTACCCTATGTCCTGGCAGAAGTAATCGTGCTATTCCTCATTACATATTTCCCGTTTTTTGTGACGGCGCTTCCGGGAATGTTCGGCTATATATAAATAATTGAGAAGGAGAAATCAAATGGAAGAAAAGATTAAGGTTGCAGTGATAGGGGTGGGCGCAATCGCGCAGATTGCCCATCTTCCGGTGCTGGCATCCAGGGATGATGTGGAGATTACTGCAGTATTGGCTAAGCATCCCGAACATGCCCTGGATGCGAAACGCCAGTATGGGGCAGTCCATGCAGTGGAAACCATGGAAGCGTTAATGGAATTGAGGCCGGACTGTGCATTTGTGCTTTCGCCTAAAGCAAACCATCCTGAGCAGGTTGTTAAGTTATTGGAAAACGGTATTTCCGTGCTGTGTGAAAAGCCGCTTGCCATGACTTTAAAAGAGGCGGAATGGATGGCTGATACCGCACGCAGGACAGGCAATATGCTGATGGCTGGATTTAACCGGCGGTTTGCCCCGGTATACAGAAAAGCCAAGGAAGCATATGGGGACACCGCGCCGGATGTGGTAATAGCCCAGAAGAACAGGCCTGCCTCCGAGTATAGGGCCACGCTGGAAAATGCCATCCACATGGTGGACCTGATGCGGTATCTCTGCGGGGAGTGTACGGATGTTCAGGCCCTTGCCAAATATACAGACCCTTATTATGAAACGCTTGCCACGGCGCAGCTCAAGTTTGAAAATGGTTCAGTGGGAATATTGGTAGCCGACCGGGCATCCGGGCAATGGGTTGAAACAATGGAGATACATGGTGGTAATAAGAGTGTCTATGTGAATTCGCCGGATGATATTACTGTAGTGGACGGGGAACAGGCCCATAAGACAACCATGACACCCTTGGCCATGGGCTGGGCAAGGGTAGAGGATAAACTAGGGTTCAGAGGGGAGATTGATCATTTCTTTGAATGCCTGAAAACTGGACAATCACCCCTTACCAATGGAGAAGATGCATACAGGACACATGAACTGATGGACCGCATATTAAAGAGTGCGGGTCTGCCGGATCTGTCATAGGGGGAAGCATATGGAATTAATTGCAGGACATACAATGGGGACTCCGGAATACACGGTGGAGGAGGCTATGGAGCTGTTTGCCGGAATCGGTCTGGATGGAATCGAGATAGTGGTTCAGGATGATTATAGATGCGGAATCCCCAATCACGTTGATGAAGTGTATTTACAGAAAATTAAAGATGCGGCAAAACACAGTAATATAAGGATCATATGCCTTACACCGTATTATTGCAGGTTTAATGACCTGGATGATGCTGTACGCGAATCCGATATTGAGGGTGTGAAGAAGGTCATTGATTATGCCGTTTTTTTGGGGGCTGAGTATGTCAGGATATATGGAGGCAGCTTTGCGCAGGAAGAACAGGATGGGGACGGAGGGAAGGAACGCCGTTTGGTGGAGGCCATGAGGATTTTGGGGGATGTGGCTGCAGCAAAGAATATCACACTTGTATTGGAGGACCATTTCAATACCATGACTGTGACGGCCAGGCGCGCGGCAGAGATTGTTGGCAGGATAAACCACCCGAATGTAGGCATATTGTATGACCAGGTTAACCTTGCCTTCGTGGGTGGTGAGGAATATGAGGAGGCCATTGAGCTTCAGAAGGATTACATACGGTATGTCCATGTGAAGGACCTGATCTTTAAGGGGGATACAAGGGAATTTAAAGCATCCAGCGTTTCCCATGTCAATGAGGACGAAAGAATTGTAAGCTCCAGGGTTGTGGGTGAAGGAATCATGGATTGGAAGGCAATCGTAGAAAAGCTGAGGAAATCGGGGTATGAGGGATGGTATTCCCTGGAATATGAGCGGAGATGGCATCCTCAGGACCTTCCGATAGCTGATGTAGGAATGAAAAACAGTGCCGAACATTTGAGGAAATGTTTAAAATAAAAATGAAAAGGAGAAGGTACTTATGAAAAAAACAGCAGCAATATTAATGGCAGCAGGTATGGCAGCAATATCACTGACGGGATGTCTTGGCTCTTCCGCTAAACCGGAAAAAGCCACGGCTGCCCAGACAACAGCGAAGGCTGAAGAGACGGATGCAAAAGCGGAAACATCCGGGGGAGAATCCGAGGCAGCGTCAAAACCAGCTAAAGATGCGGTAATATTAAAATATTCAGCAACCTGCCCGCCGGTTGGCACACAGGCCGATGGGGCGCTGAAATTGGGGGAACTGATAAAAGAGTATTCCGGCGGTGAACTGGTGGTGGAATTTTATCCAAGTTCCCAGCTGGGAGATAAAGTGGAGACCCTGGCAGGGCTTCAGAACGGCACCATAGAATTTACGGAGCTGGCAGCTACGGATTTATCTTCTTATGATGATATATGGTCTGTGTTCTCACTCCCATATATGTTTGACAGTGGCGAGCAGGCGGTTAAGGTCCTGAGCGACCCGGAGGTAGCAGCCATACTTGAAAAATCCGCAGAGGATTCAGGATTTAAGATTATTTCATGGTGGAACTTTGGTGAGAGAAGCATCCTTAACGCAAAAAAACCGGTGACCAATCCGTCTGACCTTAAAGGGCTGAATATCCGGTGCATGGAGAATGCCGTCCTGGCCGGTACCATTAACGCCATGGGAGCAACCGGTGTTCCTATGGCATGGAGTGAGGTATACACGGCTGTACAGCAGAAGACCATTGATGGTCTGGAGAATTCCATTCCGGTCATTACGTCCAATAAGCTGTATGAAGTCGCAAAATATTTTTCCAAAACAGAACAGTTTATCATTCCTGACCCCATCCTGATGAGCAAGGCCGTATACGACAGCCTGACGCCGGAACAGCAGCAGGCTATTGATGAAGCCGGTAAACAGATGGATATTGAATGGAACGAAAAAATCTGGCCGGCAGCCATGGAAACAGAGGTTACGGTACTGACGGACGCAGGAGTGGAGATCAATGAGGTTGACAAAGACTCATTTAAGGCTGCGGTACAGCCGGTTGTTGATGAATTCCTTAAAACGGCGGATGAGGCTTCTGTAGCATTATATGAAACCGTTAATACTGTTAAGGCAAAATATTGACAGATGGATGGGCGGTGTATTTCCGCCCTTTCCTCCGGGAGGATATGAATGATAAGCAGTGTTGTGATTGCGGAACGTGGAGAAAAGGACAGTCCATTCCCATTGACAGGAAATATAATGGAAAACATCCAAAAAGCATCAGGATATGGCTTTCAGGGAGTAGAGCTCCAGATAGAAAATCCAGGTGATTACAAGGGTATCCTGAAAGATGCCCTGGACCATGCCCATATGATGGTGACATCCATAGCAACAGGCCTGTCCTGCAGGAAAGGCCTGTCCATGTCTTCTGCCGATATTGCAATCAGGCGGAAAACAATGGTCAGACTGAAGGGATATGTGGATCTGGCAGCAGAGCTGGGCATTGGTATCATCATTCATATTGGGCTTATAAGAGGAAAAAGGGAAGATGGGCAGAATATAGGGCAGTATATGGGATATTTTGAAGAAGGCCTGTCTGAACTTGCGGAATATGCGCAGAAATACCGGGAAGTGATTGCCGTGGAACCTCTCAGCCATCGTGACGGAAACATGCTCAATACATGGGAGGAAACCGTGAAGGTATTGGAACGGATTCCCTTTTCAAATCTGGGGATGTCCCTGGATTTATATCATATGCGTATGGAAGAGACTGACATGATGGAAACCCTGAGACAGTATGGGAAATGGACCCGGATTGTACAGCTGATGGATGAAAACCGGTGTTTCCCGGGAGCGGGGATGTTCCGGTTTGAACCATTCCTGGATTGGATCCGGGAATACAGGTATGATGGTCCTGTTGTTATGGAATGTATTCCAAGACCGGATTGTAAGACTGCCGTGGGACGATGGCTGGATTTCTACCATCAACATTTGGGAGGATGAAGAAAATGAAGGATATACATGACATAAGGATAGCGTTTCTTGGGGTCAGCCACTGGCATGTGCCCTTGTACATGAGGGCTGTGGAACAGGACGGGCTCCAGGTAGTGGCTGTTTCGGATGAGAACCAGGACATGGCAGCCGGTTATGGGGAAAAGCTGGGATGCAGGGTCTATAGGGATTACAGGGAACTGCTGGACAGGGAAAAACCAGACTTTGTCTTTGCCTTTGAGAAACACTGCAATATGCCGGAACTGGCTGGAGAGATAATTTCCAGGGGCATTCCGTTTACCATCGAAAAACCCTTGGGCCTATGTGCCGGGGATGTAGGACGGGTAATGGGACTGGCCAGGGAAAAGGATGTGTTCTGCGCCATTCCGCTTACATGGCGGTACAGTGATATAGCAAAGCAGTTAAAGGCGGAAATACAGCCGGAAGATATACTGCACATATCATTCAGGTTCATAGCAGGTCCGACCGGCAGATATCTGGCAACGTCCCCCTGGATGCTTGATCGGAAAGAAACCGGTTCAGGCTGTATGACCAACCTGGGAGTGCATTTTATCGACCTTGCATTAATGCTGACCGAGAGTACATCGGCACAGGTGTTGGGGAGCATTTTCCAATATGGTTCAGAGTACGATATAGAAACGTATGCAGCAGCACTTTTGAAAATGCCTGGCGGCAGCTCGCTGGAGATAGAAACCGGCTATGCATACCCAATGGATGAAAAGAGTAAGCGTGATAACCGGTGGAATATTGTAACCAGGAAAGGCTATTATACCATGGGGGACGGATACTTTGAATTCAGGCGTCATGGGGAAGCCCCGGTGATGGTGCGCATGGATACGGATTCAGATTCATATTACCGGATTTTTGCGGTAGAATCCATACGGGAATGGCTGGAGGGGAAGGAACCTTCAGTCGGCCTGGGACATCTCCTCAATGTGAGAAGGATATTAGATGATATTATAGATAAAGCATGATGTGTGGGCGGCATCCATATTAGCCGCTGGAAAAAATCATGCCATTTTAGGAAGCCGCAGGTATCATACCTACGGCTTTTCCGACAACAGACGGATAGAAGTGGCATACTCCGACGGTGTCATGGCAGTCAGCTTTTTAAACTGCCTGGAAAAATAATGGATGGAGGTATACCCCAGCTTATCCGAAATCTGCGTAAAGTTCAGCTGCTGGTCCCGTATCATCTGCTTGGCGGTGTCAATCTTCATGGTGGAGAAGAATTCAATCACCCCGCAGCCCTGGGCATCCCGGAACAGCTTCTGGAGCTGGGAACGTCCCACCAGGTTATCCTTGCAGATCTTATCAATGGTAAGCTGCTCGTTGATATGCTCTTCCATGTACTGGACAATCCGGTTGTAGGTGTCATTGCCCGTGCCGGGCTTGGCCGGAAGCAGATGGTTTGTGCGCACCGGCAGGGGATAGGAGAAGTACCTCCGGTACAGGTGGATCATCAGCTGTTCCAGATAATGGCTGATGAGCTGGGGCGCTCCAAAGGAGGCCGGCTTTTCCAGGAAAACCAGCTTTTCCTGATATGGGTCATCCAGCCGTCCGTCAAAGGTGTTGCGGGCTTCCACAATGACCTTTGCCAGCAGTTCCTTCTCCGTATCCTGTACGGTCATCAGCTGGTTTTCAAATGCTTTCATGCAGGGCGAATGGCAGTCAAAGCCAATGACCACAAGGCTGGGGGAAATACGCCCATTGGTCAGCACGTTGTGGAACTCGTTGGGCTTGTGGAACAGGATATTCCCCTTTTTAAGCGCCAGCTGCCGGTCCCCGGCAACCGCCATGATCTCGCCCCGGTCCACACACACCAGTTCCCAGAAGTCATGGCTTTCCCCCGGAAAGGAAAAGTCGCTCATATACTGGAAGTAATGGACCGAGATGATATTTTCAATGGTGATGCTGTTCTCCAGATGTACGCTTTCATAGGCCATGGCACACTCCTCTTTTCATTCATGATTTAATCTGAGTATATCACACATTTCTCCTGGATAAAATACGATTATACAAATAAAACAATAGAATGTACAAATATAATTGGCCTGCCCGTCTTGCCTGCAAAGGGCAATTTGTTTATACTGAGGATACAGGAAAATGCAGGGATATGCAGGGATATACAGGAAGATGCAGGAAGATGCAGGAGGAAGAAGCCATATGTCTAAGACAAAGGGAAGGGTGACACTGCCCAGTGAATCTGATTTTCTGGATGAGACAAAAGAACTTCTGGAGCGGTGGGGGGCGGATGCCATCCGCGACAGTGACGGGACAAAGCTGGACCGGGATATCAAATCACTGGATGCAAAGATTTATACGACGTATTTTGTGGCAAGAGGCCATAATGAATTTGCCAGGGAACACATGGATGAATGCCAGCAGCTCTATCTTATGTCTAAACGGCATACGGCTGCAGGGACGCGGTTGAGGATTGACTTCATGGACGGATATTTCAACCAGCAGGTGGTGCCGGATCTGGACCATGACCCTAAGAAGTGGTGGGAAGTCATGGACAGGACTGCCGGGCAGGCGCTGCCTCCTGAGGAATGGGACCTGTCCATGGAGGAGGACCTGTCCATGGAGGAGGACCTGTCCATGGGGGGGAATCTGTCCGTGGAGGGGAACCCGTCTGCGTCCAGCGGACAGCCCGGGGAAGGCGGAAAACTGACAGTGGTGATTCCTCACGCAGAACCGTTCCATGAGTATACGGTGTCGTTTCTCGTATACGCCATCTGGGATCCCACCCAGATGTATAACCATATTACCAATAACTGGGGCGATAAGCCCCATGAGATACCTTTTGATGTGAGACAGGATGCGTCCGGCGCATTTGCCAGGGAATATCTGGTACAGTGGCTGAAGGATAACCCGGACACGGATGTGGTGCGGTTTACCACATTTTTCTATCATTTCACCCTGGTATTCGGAAGTGACGCAAAGGAAAAGTTCGTGGACTGGTTTGGCTATGGCGCGACCGTGTCGGTGAAGGCGCTGGAGGAGTTTGAGAAGGAATACGGCTACTCCCTCAGGCCGGAGGACATTGTTGACAATGGATATTATAATTCCACATTCCGCGTGCCCACCAGGCAGTACAGGGACTATATGGACTTCATCCAGCGTTTTGTGGCGGGAAAGGCCAGGGAACTGGTGGGACTGGTACATGAGGCCGGGCGTGAGGCAATGATGTTTTTGGGCGATAACTGGATCGGCACCGAGCCGTACGGCAGGTATTTCCCTGAAATCGGCCTGGACGCAGTGGTGGGAAGCGTGGGCGGCGGAGCCACCCTGCGCCTGATATCCGATATCCCGGGGGTGAAGTATACGGAAGGCCGTTTCCTGCCCTACTTTTTCCCTGACACCTTTTACCAGGGAAATGACCCTGTGCCGGAGGCGGTGGAAAACTGGCTCTGCGCCCGCCGCGCGCTGATGCGCAGGCCCGTTGACCGCATCGGATACGGAGGATATTTAAGCCTGGCTTATAAGTTCCCCGGGTTTGTGGATTACATAGAAAAAGTGACCGATGAATTCCGGGAACTGTATGATAACATTGCAGGCAGCAGGCCGTACTGCGGCCTTAAGGTGGCTGTGCTCAACTGCTGGGGACGGCTGCGTTCCTGGCAGCCTTATATGGTGGCGCATGCATTGTGGTACAAGCAGACCTATACGTATTTCGGCATACTGGAGGCCCTCAGCGGCGCAGGCGTGGATGTGTCCTTCATAAGCTTTGAGGATATCAGGCAGGGAGGGATTCCGGAAGACCTGGATGTCATCATCAATGCGGGTGACGCGGGCACGGCCTGGTCCGGCGGGGACGAGTGGCTGGATGGAACACTGGTGACCGCCATCCGCAGATGGGTATACAACGGCGGGGGCTTTGTGGGCGTAGGCGAACCCTGCGCCGTGCATCACAATGGACGGTTCTTCCAGCTGGCCGATGTGCTGGGGGTGGATAAGGAACTGGGGTATACTTTGTCCACGGACAAGTATTATACAAAACAGGCCCAGGGCCACTTCATAACAGAGGATATGGAAAACAGTAAGGTGGATGGGGATGACGGCGTACCACATATTGATTTTGGGGAGAGCATGAAAAATGTCTATGCCCTTGACGGGGATACCGAGATTGTGGAATATTCAGACCATGAGGTCCACCTTAGCGCCCATGGATACGGAAAAGGCCGCGGCGTATACATTGCGGGCCTTCCATACAGCTATGAAAATACGCGTATCCTGCTGCGCAGCATGTATTATGCCGCTGGCAGGGAAGGGGATATGAAGAAATGGTATGCGGATAATATCTACTGTGAAGTCCATGCCTATCCGGAAACCGGGAAGTATGCGGTGGTGAATAACTCCAGCAGACCCCAAGTAACCACGGTCTATGACGGCCGGGGAAATGCAGCCGGAATGGAAATGAAGCCCTGTGAGATACGCTGGTTTTCCATGTAAATGACAAAAGAAAAAAGGGGACGCGGCTGCTGATAGTGGGCCGCGTCCCTTTGGGTATCCCTCCCCTTTTGGGTATTCCTCCTCTTTTGGGTATCCCTCTTCTTTGGATATCCAGGGTTTGTTTTAAAATCCAAACAGGCCAGATGCCTACAGATATGATTTTGTCCTGTCCATATCCGTTATCAGATCCGGATTCTCCTCTTTCATACGCTGAAGCAGAAGCCGGATTTTATCCGTGCGTCCATGAATGGACTGGAACTCCTGTTCCGTTATGCCGACCAGCTGTATGAACCCTGTTTTCCCATAAACTGTATCCTGTGTCAATGCCTCGGTATCAGATACGGTCACCAGCGCGGTAATGGCGGATCCTGTCCCGATATGGAGGGATTCGCCGTTGCCGGCAATGTACTGGTATGGTTCAAAGAATTTCTTTTGTGTATAGGTATACCGTGCCAGGTTTGACAGCATGCTGATGGCCCAGAGGCAGTCTTCCGGCGTCCGCGCCTTCAGCTTGATTGTCATTTCGTAGCCCCATCTGTTCCATTCGCCCCCAAATGCCTTTTCATCCGCATAGAGTTCCGTCATGCCATAGGTGACAATATGTTTATACCCCTTTGGCGAATCATAAATGGAATACCCGTCCAGATACTCCCTGCCGCCAAGCATTGCCCGGGCGGCCATGTTTGTTGCATAATGCCTGGGATCCTGTCCCGGATAAAGCCGTTCAAATTCCTGGTCAATGGCTTCCCAGCCCGGCGCCCATTCAGAATCATCTTTTAATTTTTCCATAAATTCTTCTCTCGTCATATGGCCCTCCGCGTTAGCTTTCCTTACTATTATTTTACCATACGGTCAGTCTGCCTGCAATCTACAGATGACTGTGAGAAATGATACATGTGATGGCAGGGGGAGTCATATATTTGTATAATATATATAAAAATAGTCTTATCGTACAAATTTAATAATCAATAGTCCAAAGAATATAATGTGCAATTTTACTATACTAAGGGTATCAGAAATGTATTTGAAGGGACAAAAACACAAATATATTCAAGGAGGAAGTATTATATGAAAAGAAGGAAATTATGGGCACTGGCACTGACAGCAGCAATGGTCGGCTCACTGACAGCCTGTGGAGGCGGGTCCAAACCAGCGGAGACAACCGCGGCACCGGCAGCCGCAACCACGGCAGCAGATAATTCTGCAGCAGCCGATACCCAGGCGCCGTCCGGCGACGGAGGAAGCCTTGTATACTGGTCCATGTGGGAAGCCACCGAGCCTCAGGGCAAGGTCATCAAGGAAGCAGTTGACCAGTTCTCAGCAGATACGGGAATCGCGGTTGACCTGCAGTTTAAGGGACGTACCGGTATCCGTGAAGGCCTTCAGCCCGCACTGGACGCAGGAACCAATATTGATCTGTTTGACGAGGACATTGACCGCGTGAACAAGACATGGGGCGCCTACATCATGGACCTGGAAGAACTGGCCAAGGCCAATGATTATGAAGCCACGGCAAGCGCAAGCCTGATGGGGGCCTGCCGGGAAGTAGGAGATGGAACCTTAAAGTCCATTCCTTACCAGCCTAATGTATTTGCATTTTTCTACAACCAGTCCATCTTTGATGAGGCCGGTGTGACCGCAGTACCCACCACATGGGCGGAACTGGACGCCGCATGCCAGAAGATTAAGGATGCAGGCTATACACCGATTACATGTGACGATGCTTATATCCTCTGCATGTTCGGATATCATATGTCCAGGATTAACGGATATGATAAGACCTCCGATATTGTCAAGAACAACAAGTGGGATGATCCATCCGTCCTTGAGATGGCTAAGGCATATGAGGATTTCGCCAACAAGGGATATTTCTCAGAGGGCATTGCCTCCAACGTATGGCCGGCAGGACAGAACCAGGAACTGGCCATGGGCACCGCGGCCATGTACCTGAACGGCTCCTGGCTTCCCAACGAGGTTAAGGATATGGCCGGGGATGATTTCCAGTGGGGTTGCTTCAGCTACCCGGCGGTTGAGGGCGGCACGGACGGCACGGAAGCAGCTAACTTCGGCGCACAGGTACTGGCAATCAACAAGGATTCCAAGAACGCAGAGGCTGCATTCCAGCTGATTACATACTTAACCAAGGGCGAATTTGACAAGAAGCTTTCCGTTGAGTCAGTAGGTATCCCTTCCGATTCAACCAATACCGAGTGGCCTGCACAGATTGCATGCGTGCAGCCGGTCATGGAAAGCCTGAGCACACGTTATCCATGGGCAGCAGGCGCAGAGGACAACGTGGATATGACCCCAATCATCAAAGAGAACATGATGAAGCTCTGCGGCGGTTCCATTACAGCGGATGAGTTCGTAGCCAATCTCCAGGCAGCAGGCAAATAACAGAATATCACGGTAACAGCATCATTGAGGTGGCATCGTCTAACGCTGCCACCTCTTTTACACGTTTCATCAAGTAAAATAAGGAGGCACTGGTGTGAAAAGAAACAAAGGAATGATATTCGCGTTTATGACACCGGCGGTGGTGATGTTTATCCTGGTGTTCCTTTATCCTATCATCAGGACGGTTCTGATGAGCTTTTTCAAGATAGAGGGAATCACGGATTCCATGTCAAAATGGACCTTCACCGGAATTGACAACTACGTTAAATTGGCCAACACCACATTGTTCCGCATGTCCATGTGGAACCTGGTCCGCATATGGTTTATCGGAGGCATTATCGTCATGTCGTTGGCGCTTCTGTTTGCAGTCATCATCACCAGCGGCATCCGGTTCAAGAGCTTTTTCAGGGCCATGATTTACCTGCCCAATATTGTCAGTGCGGTTGCCCTGGCAACCATGTGGCTGCAGTATGTATACAGCCCCAAGTTCGGACTTTTAAAGTCATTTTTCACAGCCATCGGGCTGGATTCCATTGCCAAGATACAATGGCTGGACAACGACCATAAGTTCATGGCGCTGCTGCTTGCGTACTGCTTTGGCATGGTAGGTTACCATATGCTGATATTCTCCAGCGGTATCGAGCGGATCAGCGACGAGTATTTTGAAGCGGCAACCCTGGACGGCGCCAATAAGTTCAACCAGTTCCGCTACATCACACTGCCCTTGCTCAAGGGCGTGTTCAGGACGAATATTACCATGTGGAGCGTTACAAGCGTTGGATTCTTCGTGTGGTCACAGCTGTTTTCAACGGTTACGGCTGATACGCAGACCATCACGCCCATGGTTTATCTCTATATGCAGATTTTCGGCGCGGGAAACAGTGTGACAGAGAGGAACTCGGGTATCGGTGCGGCGGTGGGCGTCATGCTGAGCGTGTGCGTGGTTGCCGTGTTCTGGCTGTGTAATCATCTTCTGAAAGATGATGATCTGGAATTCTAAGGGAGGGGGAAATGTATATGTCAGGAATGTTCGGTAAGAAAGAAAAGAGATACAGCGAACCCGTCCGTTGGAAGAAGGAGCTGAAACTGGCGCCTGGTTATCTGCTTCTGACCTTGTGGATTTTCTTTACCCTGGTGCTTTTGGGCTGGGTGCTCTGCGCCAGCTTTTCCACCACCAAGGAGATATTCTCCAACAAGCTGCTGGAGAGCGGGCTTCATTTTGAGAATTATGTGAAGGCATGGGTGAACTCCGATGTGTCCACCATATTCTTTAATTCACTGTTTTACTCCATTGTGTCCTGCACCATGCTGATTGTCATATGCGCGCCTGCCGCTTATGCACTGTCACGTTTTGACTTTGTGTGCAATAAGCTGATACAGACGGGGTTGGTGGCATCCATGGGTGTTCCTGTGGTCATGATTGTGCTTCCGCTGTTTGCAATGGTGGCAGGTCTTAACATCCTTAACAATGTGGCTGCCAACAGGGGCACGCTGATTTTCCTGTATATCGGCATCAATGTGCCATATACCACCATATTCCTTACCACCTTTTTTGCCAACCTTTCCAGGGCATTTGAGGAGGCGGCTGCCATAGACGGCTGCCCGCCGGTAAAGACCTTCTGGCTGATCATGCTTCCTATGGCCCAGCCGGGTATTGTGACCGTGACCATTTTCAACTTTATCAATATCTGGAATGAATACTTCATTTCCCTGATATTTGGTAACTCGGATAAGGTGCGTCCTGTTGCGGTGGGATTGTACTCCATGATTAACTCCATGAAATACACAGGAGACTGGGCCGGTATGTTCTCGGCCGTGGTCATCGTATTCCTGCCTACCTTCATCCTGTATATTTTCCTGTCTGAGAAAATCATTGCAGGTGTCACGGGCGGCGGTGTTAAGGGTTAACCACAAAATGAATCAAGTGAAAGAAGGACGAAGACATGGGAAAAAAACCGGTACTGGTAATCATGGCGGCTGGTATGGGAAGCCGTTACGGCGGGTTAAAGCAGATTGACCCGGTGGATGAATATGGCAATATCATCATTGATTTCTCCATTTTTGATGCAAAACAGGCTGGATTTGAGAAGGTTATCTTCATTATCAAGAAGGCCATTGAAACGGAATTTAAGATCCATATCGGCAACCGTATCAGCAGGTATATGGACGTGGCCTATGTGTACCAGGAGGTGGATAAGATTCCGGAAGGGTTTGAGGTGCCGGAGGGCCGCGTGAAACCATGGGGCACCGCCCATGCAGTGCTGTGCTGTAAGGATTTGATTGACGGCCCGTTTGCAGTCATCAATGCGGATGACTACTATGGGAAGGAAGCATTTCACATGATTTATGACCAGCTGGCATCGGTGGAGGATGATGACAGGTACCAGTATACCATGGTCGGCTACCAGCTCTACAACACCCTGACAGAAAATGGACATGTGGCAAGGGGCGTGTGCTCGGTGGACGGGGAGAACCACCTGGCGGATATCCATGAGCGCACAAGGATTGAGAAGCATGGCAGCCTGGCGGAATATACGGAGGATGACGGGGCCACATGGGTTGGACTGCCGGAATCCACCATTGTATCCATGAACATGTGGGGATTTACGAAAAGTATCCTGGGCGAACTGGATGGACGGTTTGGGGCGTTCCTGGAACAGAACCTGCCTGTTAATCCGCTGAAATGTGAGTATTTCCTTCCATTTGTGGTGGATGAGCTGCTTAAATCAGGCCGGGCAGAGGTCACTGTGTTAAAAAGCGTGGACCGCTGGTACGGCGTTACTTACAAGGAAGACAAGGAAATGGTGGTAAAGGCCATAAAAGGACTGAAGGACAGCGGGCTGTATCCACAAAAACTGTGGGAGGATTAGGTGATGAGTGCAGAACTGGAGACATGTATACTGGAGGAAGCGGCGGGGGCGTTTGCCACGGACGGTGGAATAGTAAGCTGTGAGCGCTATGGAAGCGGGCATATCAATGATACATTTAAACTGGTGTGCGGCCGTCCCTATATCCTTCAGAGGATGAACGATGACATTTTTAAGGACCCGGTGTCCCTGATGAAGAACATCGAAGGGGTTACCACCTTCTTAAGGCAGGAGGTCATTAAACATGGCGGGGACCCTGACCGGGAGACCCTGAACCTGGTAAAGACCAGGGACGGCGGTACATTCTATATCGACAGTGCGGGGAATTACTGGAGGATGTACCTGTTTATCGGAGGCGCAACCTGCTATAACCTGGTGGAGAAACCGGAAGACTTTTATCAGAGCGGCAAGGCATTTGGCCATTTCCAGCGCCTGCTGTCAAAGTATCCGGCCAGGGAACTGACCGAAACCATACCTGGCTTCCATGACACGCCAAAACGGTTTGAACGGTTTAAGGAAGTGGTGGGGCAGGATATCTGCCACAGGGCGGCCGGGGTGCAGGAAGAAATCCGGTTTGTCATGGACAGGGGAGCCGACATGGGGCTGGCCATGGATATGCTGGAGAAGGGGGAGCTGCCCTTAAGGGTAACCCACAATGACACGAAGCTTAACAATATCATGATTGACGATCAGTCAGGCGAGGCAATCTGCATCATTGACCTGGATACGGTGATGCCCGGTCTTTCCATCTTTGATTTTGGCGATTCCATCCGGTTCGGCGCCAATACGGCAGAGGAGGACGAGACGGATTTAAGCAAGGTATCCCTGTCCCTGCCGCTGTTTGAAATTTATACAAAGGGATTCCTTGAGGGATGCGCCGGAAGCCTTACCGGGAAGGAAATCAGGATGCTCCCACAGGGCGCGCGGCTCATGACGCTGGAATGCGGGATGCGTTTCCTGACGGATTATCTGGAAGGCGACACTTACTTTAAGATTGCCAGGGAGCAGCACAACCTGGACCGCTGCCGTACCCAGTTCGGTCTGGTGGAGGATATGGAGAAGAAGTGGATGGAAATGGAGCGGATTGTGGATTCATTCTGCGGATGAAGCGGGTTTTGTGGATAAAGCGGGATGTGTGGATGAAACGGAATGTGCGGATGAAGCGGGATGTGTAGGTGAAGCATGATCCTGCGGTTAAAGTAGACTCTGCGGATTAGCAGGATATGAAGGATAAGGACGGCTGCCTGGGGATGTGTAGTATCATCCCGGCGGGGCCGTCCTTTTTAATGTGGCAGTGTCATAATAAGAAAGTGATGCTTTGTGCAAGGTTTGATATCCGTATTAATATCCCCCCTGTTGTGTGGTTCATGAAATTGTGATATATTTTTTTTACTATGTACAATCAACCGGATACCTGATATGCGGAGGATAATCATGCTACTAAATACAACTACCACCACCAGCATTCTCAAAAAATTAGAACCACTGATTCCATATCCTATCAATATCATGAATTGTGAAGGGATGATTGTCAATTCTTCTGTTGCGGAGCATATAGGAGAAGTGAATACTGCTGCGTGTAAGTATATGGAGCAGACACATATCCCTAATCCGTTACAGCCTTTAGGAGATACGGACATGGTGACATCCATGTGCCATATGATTGTTCGGGGCCACATGATAGGTGCAATTGAACTGGAAAAGCTGCCCGCCGCTGATAATACCTATTTAGTCCTGGCCAAAACTGTTGCAGAATTAATGCTGGAACAGGAGTATTTGATGGATGAACAGAAAGGGAACACCTCGTCTCTTAATGATATTCTGGCAATACTGGTTGGGGTCCATCCGTTAGATAGTTCTCAACTCATTGCTGATTTACAGCAGCATGGAGTTGAACTGTCAATTCCCCGTACCAGTTTATTTATCCAGCTTTCTAAATTCGATATACTGGAACAGCCCCTTGAGAGCCGGAAGCTGGTTCTTGACCAAAAGCAGTATCAATATTCTGTAAAACAATTTTTGAATCAGCTGCCAAGTTATTTCTATCTTAAGCAGGATTTGGTGTTATCAGATTTACAGGAACAAAATGCGGTTATCTTATCTGTAAACAGGAAAGAGAATCCAGAAGTTAATGCCCTATATCTTTTTGAATTATGTACCAGGCTGACGGAAATCGCAAAAAGGGAATATTGCCTGGCGCTGCATGCAGTCATTGGAATTCAATGTAACAAGTTTTCTGATTATGAGAGGCAATATGAACAGTTGATATTACGGCTTTCTTCAGGCCGGCTGCTTTTTCCGGAAAGAAGTGTGTTTTTGGGTAATTCTATTGTACTTGGTAATTTTATTGCACACAGCTCTAAGAAGGTGCTTCAGAATATAGTTACCTATGTGTATGGGCGGTTACTTGTCTCTAAAATGAGCAGGATACTGCTGGATACTCTTGGAATGTTCTTTGAATGTGAGCTTAACTTAACATTGACAGCACAGAAACTCTATACGCATAGGAATACATTACAGAAACGGTTTGATAAAATTGAGAAACTTACAGGATTCTCGATTCACAATGCGGATGGACTTCTTACCCTCCGTCTGGCATTTCTTTGCCACAACTATCTGGAGGCCGGTGGAATACATTTTACGTACTCTGAGAACGAATGAACTGAAAATTATATAAAAAGTATATTTTTCTTAAAAAGTCCGCAAAGGTATTGTTCAAATGGATAATGCTTTTGTGGCTTTTTTGCTGTATATGGTATCCTATTGCACAATGATTTTGCAGATATAAACTGATATTATGAATATAATGATTAAGCCGGCGGACAATTAAAAATCATGAGGAGGTATAGTATGACAGAGTACACAAAGGGATTATGTGATTTTATTACAAATCTGAAATTTGAACATTTAGCTCCGGAATTAACGGACAAGGCCAAGAAACTCACTTTGCATGTTGTAGGTGCCGCGCTGTCTGGAAGAACCCTTCCCACGGCAGTCAGTGCAAGGACTGCGGCAAGAGCTGTTGTCGGAACGCAAGCGGATCTGATGTCTACTATGTGGGGGGAATCAGGAAAAGTCCCTATGCACGGAGCAGTCATGGCCAATGCTACTGCCGCCGATACACTGGACTGGGAAGACTGTAGTTTCACGGGCCATCCCAGCGCCCATCTGATTTCTGTCTCAATGGCAATGACGGAGGCAATGCATCTTACGGGCAAGGATTATATCACTGCGGTAATTGGTGGTTTTGAGATTTATCAGCGGGTAGCCTGTTACATTCAGCCTACGTTGGATTATGATACGACTAAGTATGGATGGGGGCTTGGATCCTGGCAGATTTTTGCCAGCGCAGCTCCGGCAGGAAAGCTGTTAAATTGTAATGCGGACCAGTTTAACCTGCTTCTTGGTGCAACTGGATGTTCTACCCCCGTGGTCAATGCAATACTCGCCCTTCAAGGCTCTGACTTTTATCATCTCCAGTATGCGATTACCGGCCTGACTGGAACCATGCTGGCAGGAATGGCAAAGCGGAATGAGTTAGATAATATTTATAATATCATGGATGGGGAATCCGGATATCCCATGATGATGCGTGGATTTGCCAACGAGGGATGGATAGACCGCAATCTTGGGACAGAGTATCTGTTTGGACAGCTCCTGCTTAAGCATTGGCCTGCCAATATGTGGATTCAGACTCCCCTGGACTGTCTTGACCACCTGAAGACAGAACATGGTTTTAATGCAGAGGATATTGAGGAAATTTTCATGACTCCTACCTACGAGGAGCGTGATAAGTTTAGCTGGGATGGTTATGCCAGCTGCCGTGATGCGCAGTTCAGCGTCCCTTACTGCCTGGCGGCTTATCTGCTGCGCGGTGAACCAGGGGCGAACTGGTACAGGGCGGATGGTCTGGCTGACAAGGAACTGCTGGAGATGGCTTCCCGGGTGAAGCTGGACCCGGATCGGCTGCAGACGCTGCCTGAAGCATTTAAAATGTTCACGGAAGGCTCATTCCCCACTACCGGCATGCGTGTTACATTGAAGGACGGACAGCAGTTCGAAGTGACGCTGCCATTCCCTAAAGGACATCCTCAGAATCCATTTGATTGGGAGGATGTTGAACAGACATTCCGGTCAGGAGCGCGGGCAGTTAATCTGCCGGAGGATAAGATTCAACGCTTCATCGATTTATGCAAGAAGATAGACCAGCTGGATGATATGTCCGAATTGGCAGAATGTCTGTCTCTGTAACCGTTAAAAAATAATACATTGGGGGAATATGAAGTGAAGAAAATTGCAGTTATAGGCACAGGCGGCACAGGATATACGGTAGCTGCAGAGCTTTCCATGCGAGGCCATAAGGTCTGGCTGTGCAGCACAGGGATGGAGGAAAATCCAATAAAGTCCACGGAATATTCAAAGACAATGGAACTTACCGGTGCAGTGCAGGGGAGTGCTGTAATCCATGCGGTTACCAATGATATACAGACAGCGCTGGCTGATGTTGAATTAGTCATCTGCTGTACGGTTTCCAACTGGGATGAGGATGTGGCGCGTATTATTGCTCCATATATCATGCCGGGCAGTAAGGTGCTTTTAAGCGCCGGAAACCTGGGTTCGCTTATTTATTACAGGGTTTTTAAGGAATGTGCCGCAGAAAATATCATTGTTGGAGAGACATCGGGTAATCTGTTTTCCTGCAGGCGACCGGATGAAAATACAGTTTTAATCGGCAATGCCTATGGCCCTAAAGATGCTGCTGCATTCCCGGCCCGGAATACGCCGTGTCTGATTGAGGCATTTAAGGATGTGTATGAGTTAACTCCATCCAGCTGTATATTAGAGGCTGCATTTAGTGCGCCCAATCTATTAAGCCATATTTCGCTAACCCTGGTAAATGCAGGTGCGATTGAAAATAGCAGGGAACCTTATTACATTTTTAAGCAGGGGATATGCCGGAGTACCATCAATCTGGCAGACGGACTTTGGAAGGAGAAAAAGGCGGTTATGGATGCCCTGGGTTTCCACTGTGCTCCATCTCCATCCAATTCATTCCGGAAGTATGCCAATCAGGATATTCATGAGTTTGACCATTTTAAGGATCTTGAGGGGCCGGACAGCCTGACTGTAAGGCATATTACGGAGGATATCCCTATTTTGGGCTGCCTGTTTTTGTCTGTCGCAAGGGCAGTGGGAGTGGAGACCCCGCTATATGCATCGATGGTGAAGGTGGCAGAAGCCATCAATCAGACAAATTACTATGAACAGGGACGGACAACGGAAAATCTGGGAATTGGACATCTTCGCGGAATCCAGATTCCACAGTATTTCCAGCAGGCGGACTGATTCTGGCAGGACCGTGCCGATGCACGGAAAAATGAAAGGGGAAAAGTGGAGTGGCGGAAAAAATAGCTGTGAAAAAGAACATTTCATATATACAGTATTTTCATATTATAGTCTCTATCTTATTAATGTTTGGTTTTGGTTATCTTCCTACATTCTCAACAGTAACAAGGGTCGGGATGAAGCTTTTAGGAGTGTTTTTGGGGGCGGTCTACGCTTATTCTACATGCGAAATCATCTGGCCCTCCTTGATGGCAATCATTGCGTTCGGACTGACCGGTTATCCTGAGAGCATGGCGGCTGGTATCACATCCATGATGGGCAGCTCCCTTGTGTTTCAAATCATCACACAGTACTTTACAATCGGAGCCATAGTCATATATGGCGTAGGCAGATGGTTTGTCCGTAAAACCCTGTCAAGAAAGGTTTTTATCGGAAGACCTCTTTTTTACACGTGGTGCTTCATGTTTGTGTTCATGTGGTCCTGTATTGTTTTGGATACGATCCCAATGTTTCTGCTGCTTTACAGCGTTTGGAATGACATTGCTGATTCCTGCGGTTATGATAAGGACAGCACGTTCCGGTACTATGGGTTTGGCGGGATCCTGGTGTCGCTGCTTTTGGGGGTTTCCATGATGCCATACCAGGGCTGGCAGCTGGGTCTGGCTACAAGCTGGGCTAATATGACAGGTTCAAAAATTAATTTGGGACAGATGTTTCTCTGTACATCAGTCATTGGTACAACTGTAATTTCGGGGTATGTCATCTTGGGCGCAAAACTTTTCAAGGTGGATTTTTCCAGAATGGGAACCTTTGATGTAGATAAGCTGGGGGAGGAAAGCAGGCATCTGCGCCCCAGGGCTAAACGTATTATGGCAGTTTACCTTGTTACGGTTCTTTTGTCACTTTATACAGGTACATTTCCGGGTACTGTTATTACAAACTTTATAGAGAACATACTGACGGTCCCCGGCCTGTTCTGTCTTTGTACGGTGCTGTTGATGATTATACCCGGAGGCGAAAATGATGGAAAGCCTGCTATCATATTCAATGATATAAAGAATAGTGATGCGGCGGTCAGCTGGCCTGTCATATTCATGTGTGCGGTTACAATCCCATTGGCCGGTTCATTGACATCGGAGGCTACCGGGATTGTTCCCTGGCTGACCAGTGTTTTTACACCGGTATTTGCAGGACGCAGCCCTGTATTCATCATGATTTTTACGATTATTTTCATGATATTCCTGACAAATGTTGGCTCAAATATTGCTCTTGGAAATGCCATGATTCCAGTAATCAGTCCATTTATACTTGCTTCAGGAGTAAATCCCATGTTTTTTGGCTGTGCGCTGGTTTACGCTGCCAACATAGGCATATTCCTGCCGGGTTCCTCTGCTCCGGCCTCCATATTCCATGGCCGCAGTGAAATCCCAAATGCAAGGCTTCGCAGTAAAGCCACCATGCTGGGCATTGTACTGCACATGATTGTCTCCTGTATCGTGTTTACTACGGCTTTTCTCATAACTAATTAAGTCTGATTGGAGGAATTGAAAAATATATGGACAAAGTAGCCATTATTGGCTTTGGTTCTGCCGGATACAACGGAGCGAAGGAAGTGAGGAAACGGTCTCCGGAGGCAGTGATTGATATTTATTCCGACACTGGCCTTGGGCCGTATAATCCGATGCTGACCACCTACTATGTAAAAAATGCCATTCCTTATGATGCGCTTTTTCCGTTCGGTACCCTGGAAGGAATCTGCAGGGATCTGAATTTGAATTATCACATGAATCAGCCGGTTACAGGAATTATACCGGAAGAGAAAATCCTGTGTTTTGCTGATGACAGCCATGTGCGGTATGACCGGATTTTAATCAGTACGGGGGCATCTGCCGTCATGCCTCCTATCCCAGGATTAAATCTGCCCGGAGTATTCAAAATGCGTACTGTCCAGGATGCCGTCTGTTTGAAGGAGATGTTAGAAAGCGGAACAGTCAAACGTGGTATTGTGATAGGTGCCTCCTGGGTCGGTATCAAGATTGTGGAAAATATGGTGGAACGCAATATTCACTGCACATTGGTGGATGGTGCGGACTGGATGTTCTATACGGCGGCGTTTGAGGAAACTGCAAAGCGCACCCAAAGGGATTTGGAGGCTAAAGGGGTAGGGGTGCATTGTGGGCAGATGCTTTCGCACATTGAGGAAGGAGAAGACGGACAGCTTACCGCCGTTATGCAGAGTGGCCGGCGTTTCACCGCGGACATCGTGGCTGTATGCATTGGTGTGCGTATGAATGTCGGTTTTCTGCGGGAAAGCGGTCTGGCTTTGAACCGGGGGGTTCTGGTAGACCGGCGGATGGAAACCAACTATGAAGGAATCTATGCAGCGGGTGACTGCTGCGAAGCATATGATATCCAAAGCAACACACAGCGAAATATTGGTCTTTGGTTTAACGCGGTTGAACAGGGCAAGGTGGCTGGTGCAAATATGGCGGGTGGACACATGGAGTTTGGCGCCAATGTCCTGGTTAATCTGGCCCACTATCTGGATTATGATTTCATCAGTATTGGGGACGTCAGCTCCTGCTGCAGGCAGGATGAGGTTTATGAATATGAGGACTGCCGCTATTATATCCGCGCCATCCGTAATGGGAAGTCCATTAAGTGTATGAATATAATCGGTTCATCAGATAGCAACGGTATTGTAAAGAACGCGTTTATAAAATCCATCGAAAATCCAGAAGCAGGGTTAAGTATACAGACCATCTGTTATCTGAAAGATAAAGGATTTCCCAATGACTTTATTAACTTCTTAGGAGGAAGATGCCTTGACTGAATTGGAAAAAAAACTGAAAGCAAAAATACCCGGTGATGACACTGGCATAGAAATCCGGCATTCCCTCTGCGCAATCTGCAGCCCCAGCCATCACTGTGGCCTGGACTGCTATGTAAAGGACGGAAAGATAATCCGGGTGGAAGGAACGCCTGAACATCCTTACAGCCATGGTAAACTCTGCACCAAGGGTTCTTCCCAGCGTAATTATATTTACCGGGAGGACCGTATCAGGACACCGCTGCGCCGTGTAGGAGAGCGTGGAGAGGGTAAGTTTGAACCAATCAGCTGGGATGAAGCATACCATCTCATTGCAGAGGGGCTGAATAAGGTGAAGGAAGAATACTCGCCTCATTCCGTGGCCTTTTACAGCGGATACTCTAAGTGGTACCGTCCAATTTTCCATCGGTTCGCCCATGTGTTCGGCAGTGTGAATTTCGGCACGGATGACAGTGTCTGTGCTGTCTCTAAAAAGATTGCTGACAAGGTGACGGCAGGATGCGAGGGTTCGGCAGATTTAGCGCATGCTAATACATTCCTGGGCTGGAATTATGACGGCTACTATTCCCACCATCTGTCGGTGGAAGGGGTGCGCAGGTTTAAAGAACGTGGAGGAAAGGTCATTATCATTGATATCCGTGATACACCTGCAGCAAAAAATCTGGCTGATATATTCTTACATATTAATCCGGGTACGGATGGCGCCTTGGCCTTAGGTATGGCCAGGCTGATTATAGAAAATGGCTGGGCCGATATGGATTATGTAGAAAAATATACATATGGCTTTGAAGCGTACAAGACATTGGTCCAGGAGTACCCATTGGACAAGGTCAGCGGGATTACGGGTATTAAACCAGAGGACATCTACGAAGCGACAAAACTTTTTGCCACCAATGGTCCGGCCAGTACTAATTATTCCGCTTCTGCACTTGTTCACCATATCAATGGCTTTAACGCACACAGGGCAGTCCTGTGTCTGGCTGCCTTGACAGGGAACTTTGACAGAGCTGGCGGCAATTACCCGGAACCGGCCTCTTTCCTTCGCCAATCCGCGGGATTTAAAACCAGGGATGAAGATTTCAGGACCTGCCGCGAACCAGATGGGCCTGCACGTATCGGTGCCGGGCGTTTTCCGCTGTGGGATACTAAGTTTAATGAATTCCAAGCCATGGACCTGATTAGACAGATGGAGGAGGAAACACCTTATCCTGTTAAGGCCATATTTGCCCTGGGCCTGAATGCCAAAATGTTTCCGGAGACAGACAGGCTTTTGGAGGTCATGAAGCGAAAACTGGATTTTATCGTGGATGTGGACCTTTTTATGACTACATCGGCAAATTATGCTGATATCGTACTGCCGGCCTGTACCTCTGTAGAGCGCAGTGAACTGAAATGCTATGCAGGCGGATATCTTTTTTATACTAAACCGGCGATACAGCCATTGTATGAATCCAAGTCTGATGTGGACATTCTCTGTGAACTTGCCAATGTCATGAAGCTGGACGATGAACTGTTAAAAAAAGGCTATGAGGCCTGTCTGGACTGGATGATTGACGGCTGTGGCCTGACGATTGGGGATTTGAAGAAAAGTGATTTACCTGTTAAAGTGCCGACAGCCGTATGGCCGGTACAGCCAGGTGGATGTTTAAAAAATGGTTTTAATACCCCGACAGGAAAATTCGAATTTTATTCCATGACAATAGCAGCAGTAGATTCCCGATTTGGCCTGGACCCGCTGCCCAGCTACCGGGATCCCCTGGATGATCAGAACAGTCCTGAAATGAAGGAAAAGTATCCCTTCTATCTTTGCACGGGCGCCCGCATGCCTTATGCAATCCACTCACGTGTCCATGAGACCCCATGGCTTCGCAGCCTGCGGCCACATCCTACCTGTGAAATCAACTGTCAGGATGCCGACAGATTGGGGCTTATGGATGGGGATGATGTGACATTGTCCAGTCCATATGGTGAAATACACATGATGGTCAAAGTCACAGGTAAAATTAAACCAGGTGTAATCCTTGCCCTGCATGGCTATACAGAGGCCAATGTAAACAACCTCATCGGACGTAACCATCTGGATCCATATACCGGTTTTCCTGGATATAAAGGAATGCGTTGCAATATCAGTAAAAGTGAGGAGACGGAAGAATGAAACATGTTTTTGTATTTGACGAGAATCGCTGCTGTGCCTGCTCTGCCTGTATGATGGGGTGTATGGATCAGAATGATATTGATTTGGCGGCAGGAGAATCCTGCTTTAGGAAAACATACGATAATGAGGTAGAAATGGCGGATGGCAGCACCTACTGCGCTTATCTTTCTGCTGCCTGCATGCATTGTGTGGATGCACCATGTATTGCGGCCTGTCCGGTTGGATGCCTGATTAAGGATCAGGAAACCGGATTTACAATTTATGACAACACCAACTGCATTGGCTGCAAAAGCTGCGCCCTGGCCTGTCCTTTCGGAGCTCCCCGTTACCGTCCATCAGATGGGAAGATGATTAAATGTGACGGATGCAATACGAGGGTAAAGTATGGCCTACAGCCTGCATGTGTCCGTGCCTGCTCTTTTGGCGCTTTAACCTGTGTGCCTGAGGATGAGTATATGGAAAATAATGAAAAAAAGGCATGTAATATGCTGCTGTCGCAGTTAAATCTGAAAAAAGTTAAACGATAAAACAAAAGCAGTTAATGGGCGATGGGTTCTCTTTCTGTCCATTGGCTGCTTTCTTCTTTCATACCCCTTCACCCGGCCCGGTACGTTGCCGGGGTAATCCCCGTAAGCTTCTTAAACAGCACATAAAAGTACTTAATATTCGAGAACCCCACGCTCTGGGCAATCTCCTCCACTGACAGGTCGGTCTGGCGCAGCAGGCGCATGCTTTCCTCCAGCCGGCAGGTATTGATATAGTCGTTGATGGAACGGCCGTAGGAATTCTTGAACAGCCGACCCAGATAGGCATTGTTCATCTGGATCATATCCGCAATGCGCTGGGAATTGAGGCTGCTGTCGTGGTAGTGCTCCTGGACGATGCCCTTGATTTGTTTTGCCAGCTCGGAGTATTTTTCTGCCTTTTTCTCGCTGTAATTCTCACAGATGGCCACAAATGCGCGGTCAAATGCCTGGTCTATCTCGTCCAGGTCCTTAATCTGCTCCAGGGATTCCGGCAGCAGTTTCTGGCTGTCCTTTAGCAGTTCAGATGAAAATTCATTCAATATATTGCAGATGGTATCCTCGGCCCGGTTGAGGATGTACTGGAAGTCATCATACCTGTAGTTGGCAATGGTGTCGCGGATTTCCTGCCATTTGGCCCTGCTCAGGTCCAGACTGCCGGACTTGAGGCGCACAATCAGGTCCGTAAAATCCCGGGTGGTCACGGTGTTGGCGGAAGCCTTTGTGAAAAGCGCTTCCTCCGGAACCAGCCGGTCCTCCTGCTTCAGCACCAGGCTTAACCTGCGCAGCTCATGGAGATTGGAGGAATGCACCAGCAGACTGTCAAAGTCCGTGAACAGGACGCTTTGGAACAGGCGGCAGTCCAGTGTCCCTGACAGGTACAGGGCCAGGCTGTGATAGTCTTCCTCCGATTGGTAGACGCCGATGCAGGCATAAATATGGGAGGATTTGGTGACCACCAGCTCGGGATGCTGCTTCTCCACCAGCCCATAGATGTCCTTTCTGTGAAGGGCATGTATCAGCATAAGCCCAAAGGGACCTTCCATATCCTTAAACAGCCGTGCAGATGATAGGGAAAGCTTACCTGCCAGCATGTCATAAAAAATCTGTTCCAGGCTGGTGCGCTCGGATCTGGACACCACGGCATCAATCTGCTCCTTCAGCGGAAGGGGCGGGGTATCCTGGACATCTGCCTCATCCCCTTCCAGGAACTTGTTGATGGTGGTGATGGCGTCCTTCATTTTCAGCATAGGCATCAGGGCGTAAATCAGCAGGATAAGCAGGGCGCAGCCAAAGACAGAGATTAATGTGACCATAAAATACACGACAATCTGCCGGAAGTATAAAAGGCGGGGCAGGGCTTTGGACAGGGAGGAAATCTTCATATAGGTGTGCCCGGTGGTCAGGGATTCATAATACATGCAGATTTCCTTTTTCTTTTTGTTGATAAAATACCCGCTGTTTTTTTCGATTGTAATAAGCGGATAGTAGTCCGCATACTTTTCAAGGAGCGAATCGCTGGCCGATACCAGCACGTCTCCTTTTTTATTGATGACAATCAGGTCCGAGGACGGATTGGAAGCCAGCAGGGCCCGCTTGTACCATTCGCTTTTGACGGTGATGATCAGGGTGCTGGGTTTGGGGGAACCATTGGGATTAATCTCATAAAACATGAAGGTATAAAATTCCCGGCCCTCAGGTCCCTCCTCATGGCTGTAAATGGGCTTAAACCGGTTTTCGTTGGTGCGGTTCATCAGCAGTTCCCGGATCTGCGTGTTCCTGTAGGTATCGATGGACTGGTCCGGGAAGGACGGGTCTGTGGAGTATACCCGGTTGGTATATCCGTTATGGATGATGATGGACTCGGCAAATTCCGTGGAACTTAAGGACGTGTTCAGATCCCTGGTCATGTATACGCGGTCCGTATTGGAAAACGAAGTAGCGCCCATCATGGTTTTAACTGCATTGGAATAGAAAAGCTGCATCCCATAGTTCACAATGGATGAATTGATGGTTTCGGTCAGGGTATCAATCTGGATGGCAAAATCCCGGTTCAGGTCTGAGATGGAGTCGTAGGTGATGCGCTCAAATATGCGGAACAAGGTGAAAAAGACAGCGGAAAGCATCACGATAAATCCTGTGCCAAAGGCCAGGATGCGGATTGCCTGTCTGATTTTTTTCGATTCATATACCGGTTTATTCATATTTTTACCTTCCACAGTATCGTTTAATTTTTGTAAGGTTTAAAAATTGTACATCGGTTTACTTCCGCATTTTTCATACTTTACATAGTTTAGCATAAAATTTACAATCAAATCAACTGCAAAACAAACAAATTGCACAAGGGAATGTGAAAATTATCCCAGATGCAAAAATTAAACGTATTGAGGGAGGTATTATCTATGAAGAAAACATTAGCAGTTATCCTGGCATCAGCAATGGCAGTGTCACTGACAGCCTGCGGCGGTTCCAAGGCGCCTGAGACAACGGCGGCAAAGACCGAGGCCCCTGCAGCAGATTCCAAAGCAGAAGACTCCAAAATGGAAGATAAGGCTGAGGACACCCAGGCAGCCAGCGGCGATGCCCAGGCGGCTTCTGACGCATCCGGCAATGTCATGCTCTACTCCTCCATGCAGGAAGACCAGCTTATGGCCATCAAGGAAGGGTTTGAAAAGAAGTATCCTAACATTAAGATGGATTATTACTTTGCAGGAACCGGCAAGGTCATCACAAAAATCGCAACCGAGCACCAGTCCGGGCAGGTGGCGGCAGACGTTATATGGGTAGGAGACCCGTCTGACTACATAGGATTTAAGAAGGAAGGCATTCTTGCAAAATACTCCTCTCCGGAAGCAGGCGCCATTGCGGATAAGTTCATTGATTCAGAAGGATATTACACCGGGGCGCGTATGATGAACATGTCCATCGGATATAACTCATCCCTGGTCACGGAGGAAGAGGCCCCCAAGTCATGGAATGACCTGCTGGATGCCAAGTGGAACAACCAGATTGTCATGACAGACCCGTCTTCCGCCGGAACAACCAAGTACTTTGTAGGGGCGCTGCTTTCCAGCCCTGACTACGGCGAGGAGTATTTCCAGAAATTAAAAGATAACGGATGCGAGCTGGAGTCCGGCACGACCGCAACCCATAACCAGGTAGCGGCCGGGGCTTATAAGGTCGGCATCATGCTGGATTATGTGACACAGAACCTGATGGATGAAGGCTCACCTTTGGGCTTTACGTATATTGATTCCGACCTGGTATCCATCTTCTCCCCAATCGGTCTGGTGGAAGGATGCGCCAATGAGACAAACGGAAAGCTGCTGTATGATTTCATCCTTTCCAAGGAAGGCCAGGAAATCCTGGTTGAGAACAACCTGCTCTCTGTAAGGGATGACGTTGACCAGAAGGGCGCAAGCGTGGAAGACATTGCCAAGGCAGCCATGACAGTTGACCTCCAGTCCCTGTCTGATAATTCAGACCAGATCATCGACACATTTGACAAGATTTTTAAGTAAGGATATGGGTATGGATTCCAGGCAGGAATCCGGGTAAGGAACGTAAGTGTATGGATGCGGGGCCGGAAGAAGTTCCGGCCCTGTTAAATGTAATGGATTAAATGGATTAGATTAGATGGATTGGATTAAATGGATTGGAATATAAGGGACAGGAGGAACTAGAATGGCCAGTATCAAGTTTGACAACGTATCCTTTGCCTATGGGGACAATCAGATTTTAAAGAACTTTTCCCTGGACGTGGATGACAGCCAGATCATGTGCCTGGTAGGCCCGTCGGGATGCGGAAAAACCACATTAATCCGCTGCCTGCTGGGATTCAACAAGCCAAGTTCAGGGGAGATATGGATTGGGGACCGGTGTGTGTTCTCCCAGGCAAAGCGCATTAACATCCCGCCGGAGCGCCGCGGCGTGGGCGTGGTGTTCCAGGATTACGCCGTGTGGCCCCATATGACGGTCCTGGAAAATGTCTGCTATCCCATGAAGAAACGCAGGATGTCCAAGGCGGAGATTAAGCAGAAGGCGGAAAATGCCTTAAAGCAGGTCCGCATGACGGAATATGCCAATTATCTGCCCAGCCAGCTTTCCGGAGGGCAGCAGCAGCGTGTAGCCATTGCCAGGGCATTGGTCAGCTCGGATGCGGTCATTGTCATGGATGAACCGATTACCAATCTGGACGCCAAGCTCCGTGAGGAAATGCTCATCGAGATACGGCAGATCCAGAAGAACATAGGCACCACGATTTTTTATATTACCCATGACCAGGAGGCGTCCCTGCAGCTGTGTGACAAGATGGCAATCATGAACCAGGATGGGGAGCTGTGCCAGCTTGGAGCGGACGAGGACATCATCCTCAGGCCGGCCAACCGGTTTGTGTTTGAGTTCATCGGCGTGTCCAATTTCTTTACACTGAGCAAACTGGGAAGTGACTGGTGCTTTGCAGGAAACAGGAAGCTGGTATTTGACGGGGAGGTTCCTGCGGGATTTGACAGGCAGGGGGTTGTGGATATGGGGGTCAGGCCCAACAATATCACCTTTGACCCGGCTTCGCCTGTAAAGGCAAAGGTAAAGCGCTCCGTATTCCTGGGGAGTGAATACGATTATTTTGTGGAGTTTGACGGCAGGGAGGTCCGTGTCCAGAAAAATGCTTTTGACGCCATGCATACAGGCGCAGTGGAACAGGAAGGGGATACGGTTGGACTTAGGTTCGTAAGTCCGGAGTTTTATCCCGCTGCCGGAAAGGAGGAAGCCGTATGACATTCAGGAGAAAACGCGCCATGACCAGCGGCTCGGAGCTGGCCGCCATGGAGGGCAGGAGGTTCGGCCTGGACCAGGCCATGACAGGTTTAAGCTTTGTACTGCTGCTCATCATTGTGGCAATTCCTATTTTCATGATTGTGTACAATGCATTTTTCTATGAGAATAAGTTTGATATCAGCCTTTTCATATCAGTCATAGGAAATGTAGATAACCTGAAGGCAATGTGGAATACAATCGTGATTGCCCTGGCAGTTACTTTATTCGGGACCATAATGGGCCTGTTCTATGCATGGCTTCTGGGACGGAGCGATATTCCGGCCAAAGGCTTCATGCGGGCCATGTTCACCATCCCTTATATGTTCCCTCCGTTCTTCGGGGCCATGGCGTGGGATCTGCTCTTTTCCGGCAGGGCCGGTTACGTGAACAAATGGCTGATGGCCACCTTCCATCTGGCCAATGCGCCCATCAACATCAACAGCATCGGCGGCATCATATTCGTGGAGTGTTCTTATTACTTCCCATTTGTATTCATGCAGGTGGTAAGCGCGCTGGAGCGCATGGACCCCACGCTGGAGGAATCGGCCAGGATTGCAGGCGCGAAGCAGGGCCAGGTCATTGCAAAAATCACGATTCCGCTTGTAAAGCCCGCCATATCCGCAGGCGCGCTGCTGATACTGATTTCCTCGCTGGCACATTTCGGCGTGCCTTCCATCCTTGGTTTTTCCAAGAATATTTATACACTGCCAACCATGATATATGCACTGATTTATAAATCCTCGGGAAGCTTTGAGGGAATCCGGCAGGGCGCGGCCCTTTCCATCCTTTTGGTGGCGGTGGTGTCGGTGGCCCTGGTAATCCAGAAGCGGGTGTTAAGTTCAGGCAGCTATGATATCATCAAGGGCAAATCCATGCGGCCCACGCTGATTAAGCTTAGAGGGGCAAAGTACCCCCTGCTGGCATTTGCCTGCCTGACACTGGTTGTCATTGTCGTGGTCCCGCTGGTGATGATATTCCTGGTAGCCCTTGTAAATGCATACGGACTGCCGCTTACGCCGGAAAACTTCTCACTGAAGAATTATCAGAAGGTGCTTACCTCACCGGCCACCCTGGATTCCATCAAGAACTCGCTGTTCCTGTCCGTCACGGCCGGAATCGTGTGTATGTTCTTAGGCGTCATGGTTGCATACGTCATCAACCGGATTAAGCCAAAGGGGAAAGGCGTCCTGGAAATCCTTTCCGTGCTTCCGTATTCAATACCGGGCACGGTGCTGGCAATCGGCGTCATCCTTTCCTGGTCCGGTTCCATTTTCGGAATCAAGCTTTATAATACCATTTGGATCATCCTGGTGGCATACATGGCAAGGTATCTGTCCTTCTCCATGAAGAGCGCGTCCGCATCCCTGCAGCAGGTGAACTCGTCCCTGGAGGAAGCGTCCAGGGCCTGCGGCGCATCCCATACAGAATCCTTAAAGGATATCACCCTGCCCTTAATCCGGCCGGCCATGGTATCGGGCTTCTTCCTGATATTCCTTCCGGCCATGAGGGAGCTGACCACATCCATCCTTCTGTATGGGCCGTATACAAGGACATTGGGCGTGCAGATCTACTCCCTGCGCGATGCGGGCATGATACCCCAGGCGTCCGCCCTGGCATCACTGGCAATCCTGATCATTATTATATGTAATACAATTGTTACGCAAATCACCAAGGACAGGAAGGGAGCGTAAGATTATGGCACAGGAACAGGTAATATTACAGCATGTTACAAAGCGCTTCACAACCAGAACCATGGGCACGGTTACGGCGGTGGATGATTTTAACCTCAGCATAAAGGAAGGGGAGTGCTTCTCCTTCCTGGGGCCTTCGGGCTGCGGCAAGACCACCACGCTGCGTATGATAGCCGGGTTTGAGGATCTGTCAGAGGGGGAAATCCATCTCTGCGGGAAACCGGTGTCGGTCAAGTCAAAGAATCTGTATGTGCCGCCGGAGGAGAGAGGGCTTGGGATGGTGTTCCAGGCATTTGCGGTATGGCCCCATATGAATATATTTGACAATGTGGCATTTCCCTTAAAAATCCAGAAGGTCAATAAAACGGATATGACAAAACGGGTAAAGGAAGCCCTGCACCACTGCAGCCTGGATGGGCTGGAGGAGGTTTACCCATCCGACCTTTCCGGCGGCCAGCAGCAGCGGATTGCCCTGGCCAGGGCAATTGTCACCAATCCCAGGGTCATGCTTCTGGATGAACCCCTTTCCAATCTGGATCCCAAGCTTCGGGAATCCATGCGGTTTGAGATTAAGGAGCTTCAGAGGAAGTTTAATTTCACCATTATCTTCGTCACCCATGACCAGTCCGAGGCCATGGCCATATCGGACCGGATGATGGTCTGCGACATGGGCAGGATCATGCAGATTGACACTCCGGAGAACCTCTACAGGAAACCTAACTCCAGGTTCGTCCACAGTTTCCTGGGCGAATCCACCTTCATGGATGTGGTCATCAAGGACAATAAGGCATATCCCAAGGGGGATATGGGCCAGTCCTTAAACCTGGCGGTTCCGGCTGATGCGGCCAGCGAGATGGTGGTGGCCACAAGACCTAACGCCATCCGGCTCACATCGGACCGTGGATTCAGGACCCATGTGGAGAAGAGGATATTCCTGACAGACAGGACCGAGTATCTGGTGCCGGTGGGGGAACAGCTGGTGAAGGTGGAGACACCCCACCGGGTGGTATTCTCCCCGGGCGAGGCCTGCTGCATCGATATCGCCGACCCCATGTGGTATCCGCTGGAAGATAAGAAGGCGGAGGAAGAGAGGATTAAGAGACAGCTGGTATGATTGGATGATTTGATACTGAAGGATTAGCTGCCGCCCGGCCTATTTACGCCGGGCGGTATTCGTGCATGCCGTCATGGGCCGCACCCTGTTCTGTATGGACAGGGTGCGGCTTATTTTGGTAGCCAAATGATTTGTTAGGGGGTATAATGGGGAAAGACAGTATATTTGCAGGAGGGGACAGATGACGGAGGATAATATGGTGGATTCCGTACCCAGAAGGGTCAGGAAAACCGATTTAAAATCACAGGTGGAAGAAGAACTTGTCCGCTTTATAAAACACATGGACCTGGCTGTCAACAGGAAGCTGCCAAGGGAGGAAGAACTGGCCAGGATGTTAGGCGTCAGCCGCATTACCCTGCGCAGCGTTCTGGATGATCTGTCTGCCAAGGGCATGATATTCCGCAAGCACGGGAAGGGCACGTTTGTCAACAGCAGCTTCTTTGAGATGAAGGCCAGCTTTAACCCGGTCATGCATTTTGCGGATATGATAAGGAACAGCGGCTATGAACCAAGGGTGGAGATGATTGACCATCAGATTGTGAAGGCGGACCGGGATGTGGCCGGACGTCTGGAGATAGAAGAGGGCAGCGACGCGCTGGTGTGCGATAAGATATTCTATGCGGACAAGCAGATATGCGCTGTTACCAGGGACTATATCCCCCTTTCATACCTGAACGGGGTGGATATGGCGGAGCTGGACCGCTATGTTAATTCTGTATTCTATTTTATGTATAAGGCCAGCGGCAAGAAGCTGGAGTGGGATAAGGTGGAACTGAACGCGGTGTACAGCCGGGACGACGCGCTGCTTGACCGGCTCTTAAAGGCGGCCGGAATCGGGCCTAAGGCGTTCCTGCTGCTTAAAGGGGTAAACTTTGACGAGGAAGGCACCCCGGCTGTGTATACATGGGAGTATGTGGATACGGAGATACTTAAATATAGCCAGATCCGTAAGAGGATACTGCATTATGAGGATGTGTAGCGGGGGCAGGGGCACTTGGAGAAACCAGGTGCCCTAGACTGCAGTTTTTGTAAAGTTGGTACTGAAAAGGGTATCAGCTTTTTTGATGTTGTAGAATGTATTTATTCTTTGATGAGGTTCAACGCGTACCGGGCTGGGAAGATGTGATTAATTCGTTTCGGGTAGATTTGAATTGTGATATTTACATTACAGGTTCCAATGTTGGACGGTATTTATTCGACAGTAATTATGCGGGATATTTTAGAACGTGAAAATCGAAGAGGACAGAAACGTATCACAGATCCGATTCTGCTGAAAAAGATAGTCATGTTCCTCGCTGATAATATCGGCAGCAGTATTTCCGTTTCTTCAATCGGGAATATACTTGTGAATGTGGGCTTGTTAGAAGGTGGAAAGCGCAAAGGTACACCGAGCGCACATACGGTTCAGGCTTATGTGAACGCATTGCTGGAAGCGTATTTCTTTTATGATATTAAGCGGTTTGACATTAAAGGGAAAGAGTACCTGCGTACCCTTGGAAAATACTATATTGTTGATATTGGACTGAGAAATTATCTGCTCGGATCCAGAGACCGTGACAGCGGTCACGCATTGGAGAACGTGGTGTACTTTGAATTACTTCGGAGAGGTTTTGATGTTTCCATCGGAAAGGTGGATAATTCAGAAGTTAATTTCATTGCGGCAAAACCGGACAATAAAATATATATCCAGGTAACGGAATCCATGACAAGTGATGATGTCCGCCGCAGGGAATTGGCCCCGTTGCAGAAAATCAGAGATAATTATGAGAAGATAGTGTTGTCTTTGAATACCGGAATGGATTCCTCTTATGAGGGGATTAAGTCTGTTAACCTTATAGATTGGTTGATTGATGATTGTTAATATATATCAGATAATGGGATTTTAAAGAGATAGACTTTTTCTATCGACGGAGGCACTTGGAAAAACCAAGTGCCTTTTTGCACGGCTCCGGCTGGCCAGGGCCGCCAGATTCATACGGTGAACTCCAAATCTTTAAAATACTGGTCAAAGCAGAAGAAGGCAGCCCCCTTCATTGCAAAGTCCAGCTGGTCCGGATAGGAGCTGGTCCCGTATGAGAAACTGAAGGTCAGCTTCATCCGGTTCTGGATATTATGAAGGGACAGGTGGTTGATGTTTTCCTCCAGGCTTTTCTGGAAATAACTTCCTGAGTTGGCGTAAATGCCCTGAATGATGATTTCATCGGGGTCATATGTTATCTGCATATTATAAATCAGCACGGTAAACTGCTGGATGACATAATCCAGATGTTTCCTGGCCAGGCTGTCACCGTCGTTGGCTGCCTGGAACACCTCCTGTATGGTCAGGGTGGAAAGGTCCCCGCGGCTCAGGGACGAGACTGCGTGGGTCTTTAAGTCCCGGCAGATCCGCCTGAGCACCGGTTCCCTTGATACGCTGGTTTCAAAGCAGCCGTAGTTGCCGCAGTTGCAGCGCTCGGAAAAGGTGTAATCCGTGGTGAGGTGGCCGTATTCCCCTACCAGGCCGGTCAGCCCGTGGATCAGATGTCCCATCCGCAGCTGGCTTCCGCCCACGGTGCTGCTGCAGAAAAGGGTGATTATATTTTTGTTACGGCGTTCCGGGCATTCCAGCAGCTCATAGCAGCCGTGGAAACGGCTGGTATTGTTAAGGTAGAGCGGTGCGCTGATACGGAGCCGCGCCCTGATATCCTCGATTACATGAAGTTCATTCCCCCACTGCGGCGAAAGGATTGGACGTGACAGGATGCCCTCTTTGTGCAGGATGATGCCCGCGCATTGGAATACAATGCCGCAAAGCCGTCTTTCATCCAGATTGTTCTGTTCCATGACCGAAGAAATCTGCCGGGCCAGGATGGAAAGGACCTCCTCATACGGATATCCTTCCTGGACAGTACAGGACTCCATCGCTTCCCCAAGAACGTTGTAGTTCATATCATATAGCTGGCATAAGCAGAATTCATGGGAAAAATATGCAGTTATCACATATCCGTAATCCGAGTTCAGGGCATACATCTCCGGCTTCTTGCCGCCCTGATTGGTGGATTCCCCTTTACCGACAGCATGGATGATGTCCATTTCGGTGAGGTTGTTGAGGATGTTCGTGATTGCTGTTTTGCTTAAGGAAAGCACCTGTGCAATATCACGGACAGCCAGGGTGGGGTGGTTCCGGAAAAGCTGTATGATGGACTGATAATTCTGGCGCCTTAAATCAATGGGCTTTGCACCAATATTTTTACTCATAGGGTTACCTGCTTTCTTTCTGATATTCTGCCTTTCTTATATTATCCCTAATTTATTAAAAAAAGTCAATGTAAAACAAGAAAGTTATTCAACAAAAATGTAAAACAGGCCACTGCTTGTTATTGGAAATGAACGAAAAATGCAAATATAGGCGAATGTGCAGGCGAAAATATTAGCAGGAACATAGGTTGAAACATACTTGGTCATCGTAATTAGACAATTTAATTGGAAAACTATATTGACAAACTACAACGGAAGCAGTAAAATACAATCAGCAAGAGGATAAAACTGTATAAGGAAAAAGGAGGGAGGGCATGAAATGCATGAAGAATACGTACTGGAGCTATCCGGCATAACAAAGACCTTTCCGGGGGTCAGGGCACTGGACCGTGTAAGCTTCCAGGTCAGGAAGGGAACCGTACATTCACTGGTAGGCGAGAACGGGGCCGGTAAATCCACGCTTATGAAGGTAATTAATGGGATGTACAGGGCCAATGAGGGGACTATTTCCGTACGCGGGAAGGTGGAGAGCATCACCTCGCCGGGAATAGCAGAAGGTCTTGGGATTGCAATGATTTTCCAGGAGCTGGTTTACGTTCCGGGTCTGACGGTGGCGGAAAACCTATGTCTGGGACATCACCCGGTTACGGGGCTGGGACTGGTGGACTGGAAGAAGATCAACAGGGATGCCCAGGAACTTTTGGACAGGGAGCAGATTGATGTGAAGGCAACTGCAATCATGGCGGAGGTGTCCATCTCGGACGCCCAGATGATTGAGATTGCCAAAGCCACCAATAAGGGGGCGAATATCGTGATTATGGACGAGCCTACATCCTCGCTGACCCAGCATGAGTCTGAGCGCCTGTTTAAGAAAATCCGGGAACTGCGGGAAAAGGGATGTGCGGTCATCTATATATCCCACAAGATGGAAGAAGTGTTCCGGATGAGTGATTACATAACCATCATGCGTGACGGGCACAGCGTCCAGACAGGCCCGATCAGCGGGTTTGATGAACAGAAGGTAATCTCAGCCATGGTGGGGCGTTCCGTGGAGAACATTTACCCGGAGAAGCGGGGAGAGCCGGGGAAGGTACTGCTGGAGGTAAAGGATATGAATGCGGGAAGGACCTCCCGCCATATCAGCCTGAACCTGCGCGCAGGTGAGATTGTGGGCATGGCCGGACTGGTAGGCGCGGGCCGGACGGAAACCGTGCGGGCCATATGCGGCCTGGAACCCTTTGAGTCAGGGGAAATCATTCTGGACGGCAGGACATACACGGGCATGACCGTGAACCAGGCCATTGAAAATGGACTGGTAATGGCCACTGAGGACAGAAGGAAGTACGGGATTATTCCCTGCAGGAGCATTAAGGAGAATATCTCCCTTCCCAACCTGAAGGAGCTTTGCAGGGCTGGTTTCATCAATCAGAAAAAGGAACAGGGCCTGGTGCAGGCGTATTTTGAGCGTCTCCGCATAAAAGCCAACAGCATGAATGTGGATGCATTCACGCTATCAGGCGGTAATCAGCAGAAGCTGGTATTAGCCAAATGGCTGATGTCCAATCCCAAGGTGCTGATCCTGGATGAACCTACCAGGGGAATTGACGTGGGCGCCAAATATGAGATTTACGAGCTGATGAATGAGATGGCAGAGGCGGGAATGGCAGTCCTGATGATTTCCTCAGAACTTCCCGAGCTGATCGGCATGTGCAGAAGGATTTATGTAATGGCCGAAGGCGAGATTAAAGGGGAACTGAAGAATGAGGAAATCAGCCAGGTAAGCATCATGCGTCTGGCCACAGGAGGGGAATAAGATGGGAAAGACAAGCAGTAAACAGGCAATTAATTTTGTGACAAGATATAGTATTTATTTTATTACTTTAATTTTCATGGTCATCTGTACCTGTATGAACGACAGGTTCCTGACCGTAGAGAATATCATCAATATACTAAGGCAGATTTCCGTGTATGCCCTTTTGGCATTCGCAGAATCCGTGTGCATCATCTCGGGGAACCTGGACCTTGCGGCTGCATCCACCCTTGTGTTTTCAGGGTGTATGTCCATCTTTGTATACACGGCAACGGAATCCCTGCTGCTGGCAGTGCTTGTGGCGGTTTTGGTAGGCGTGATAATCAATACGGTATCCGGAATAATCGTGGCATATTTTAACATTCCCCCTTTTGTGGCGACCCTTGGCATGCAGATGTCCGTGCGAGGCGCCGTATATATGCTGACGGGCGGCATGACAATCACGGAGACAGGGGAGAACTTTAAAGTAATAGGCCAGGGATATGTGGGGCCGGTTCCCAACCCGGTGCTGATTATGCTGTTGTGCGCAGTGGTATTCTGGGTGTTGTTAGACAGGACGCGTCTGGGGCGGAATTTCTATGCGGTGGGAGGAAACCGCGAGGCTGCCAGGGCTTCCGGCATCAGCCTGCGCAAATATACAATTTATGCATACATGGTGGCAGGCGCATTTACAGGACTTGCGGGAATTGTTTACTGTTCCAGGATTAATGCCGGAACGCCGGCCGGGGCGCAGGGGTATGAAGGACTGGGAATTGCTGCCGCGGTCATCGGCGGCATCGGATTTGCAGGAGGGACAGGCAATGCATGGGGAGCGGTGATTGGTGCGGTTGTAATCGGCATCATTAATAATATCCTGAACCTGATGGGGGTAAATTCCTATATGCAGCAGGTAATCAACGGCCTGGTGATTATCCTGGCAGTTGGTCTGGATACGTTCACCCGTTCAAAACATACATCATAATAAAGGAGAAGGAATCATATGAAAAAGAAAATCGTGTTACTTTTGGCAGCGGTAATGGCAGTGGGTATGCTGGCGGGATGTGGAAAGAAGGGGAATGCACCGGCATCAGGAGCTGTACCGGCAGAGGCGTCCGGCCAGGAACTGGCTGTTCCCGAGGGGCTTGCGGGGACAAAGGTGGCGTGGGTTACAATCCAGTCCGATGCATGGCATCACCAGACCGCGGTGAAGGCCCAGGAGCTGCTGGCAGCCAATGGATTTACCTGTGACTTATTCGATACAAACGGGGATGACGCCAAGGGCCTTGAATGTCTGGAGCAGATACGCACGGCAGGGGATTACGGGCTGGTCATCTATGCCTGCAATGTAACGCAGCTGGATGCCTTTAAGCAGCTGATGGATAAGGGCACAAGCGTTGTCATGTATGCCAATGATTTTGAGGATAACCACGGCGTGGTCTCCACCTGGGTATGTTCTGAGTACGACCTGGGTTACCTGGTTGCTGAGAAGGCGGCCCAGGAACTGCCGGAGAACGCCAATGTGGTGCTCTTAAGGGGGATTGAGGGCTGGTCCGGTTCCGTGATGAGGGGCAAGGGCTTCCATGCGGCCCTGGAGGATGCCGGACGTGACGATATCACAATCCTGGATGAGAAATTCCAGAAGTTCCAGAAAGCAGATGCCATGACCTGTATGGAGGATTGGATTACTGCTTACGGCGACAAGATTAACGGCGTTGTTTCTGAAAATGACGATATGGCCCTGGGAGCCATTGAGGCCCTGCGTGGAGCCGGTATGACTGCCGACGCCGGCCATGTGCTGGTATATGGCATTGACGGTCTGTACCAGGGATGCAAAGGCATCAAGGAAGGTTCTATCCAGGCATCCGCATATCAGGACTCCAATGACTATGCAGAGGCGGCCCTTGAACGGATACAGAAGCTGGTAAGCGGGGAAATGAAGCCTGGGGACTGTGAGGATCTGACATTTGACGCGGCTTATATTGACAGCTCCAATGTGGATGAATTCCTTACTTATTATGAAAAAGCCGGTATGGCACAGTAAAGGAAAGATAATGGGTAATATGAAGAAAGAAGATTTTGCAGATCCAAAAGGAGTTTTGGAGTACAACGAGGCCCAGTCCCCTCTGTGGTTCTGGAATGACAGGCTGGAAAAAGCAGAGCTGGAAAAGCAGCTGTCCTTAATGACTGAAAAAGGGATTACATGTAATGCCCCCCATGCAAGAACCGGGTTTGAAGGCGGTTATCTGGATCAGGACTGGATGGAGCATATGCAGACCGTCATTGATTACAAGGCACGGCACGGCGAGACCATGTGGCTTTATGATGAATTTAACTGGCCTTCCGGGATTGCCAATGGGGAGGTGACAAAGAATGAGGAGCTGCGCGAAAAGTATCTTTCGATTCAACGTTTTTTCGTGCCTGCCAATACAAGGTTCCGCATCCAGCCCACCATGCTCAGGGAGATGAACCTGGATGTCAAGGAATACATCACGAATGATTATCAGGGCAAAAAGGACATTGACAACCTGTTTGTCTATGACGCAGGCACAATGGAACCGCTGGATGTCAGGCAGTTTCAGCCGGATGATGACTCGGGTCATCTGTTTAACCTGTCGGAGAATGATTTTGAAATCATCAGGGACAGGGATACGGTGGTATTCGAAGCCAAGGTGCTGACAGAGCTGTTTCAGAAGGAAGGATTTTATGACCCTGACTACCTGAACCCGGATGCAGCTGACAAATTCATTGAAGCCACATACGAGGCATATCATGGACGGTTTGCAGATGCATTCGGCAAAGTCATTACCGCGGGCTTTGATGACGAAAGCAGGTTCTGCCATGCATTTCCATGGACCGGCGGCCTTCTTGCTGCATTCGAGGACAGATACGGCTACCGGCTTGAGGAACGGCTGCCTGACCTGGTCCTGCCGGGAGTCAGGGCTGGCCGTACCCGCTGCCATTACTTTAACCTGATAGCGGATATGTACCGGGATAATTACCATAAGAGGCTTCGGGGCTGGTGTGAAGCCCATGGGATAGACTACTGCCCCCACCTTCTGGGAGAGGAAAATGTGGCTGCCCAGGTCCGGTATAACGGAGAGCTGATGCGCCAGTTCCGTGAGATGACAAGGCCGGGGGTGGACCATCTTGGTAAAGGAATCGGAAGCTTAAACATCCGTTTTGCGTCCTCGGCAGCCGAGGTATACGGGAAAAAGGGGCTGGCCTGTGAGGCCTTTGCGGCCAATGGATGGGATCTGACCTTTGAGGAATACATCCGCACCATTTCCTGGCTTTATTCCCAGGGGGTAAATACCATTACGAACCATGCATTTTTTTACTCCATCCGGGACGGGAGGAAGGATGACTGGCCTCCTTCACAGTTTTTCCAGTGGAAGGGCTGGGAGAAGATGGGGCAGGCCAATGCCATGTGCCGCAGGACCTATGGCATGATTAAGGACAGCGTAAGGAAGACAGAGGTCCTGATTTACCATCCGGTAGAAAGCTTCTGGCTTCATTATATCCCGGACCAGGGATTTACCCATGGCTTCCACATGGGGCCGCTGATCCAGGGAGAACAGGCGGCGCACATTGACAGGCAGGAACAGATATTGTTAAATGAACTGCAGGAGCATAACAGGGATTTTACCGTGTTCCCCTCTGACGCCACGGACCAGTTCAAGGTGGAAAATGGCAGGCTGGTAAATAAAAATACAAACCAGCAGTACGCTGCATTTGTCCTGCCCATGTGCCAGGTGCTCCCGCTGGAGAGCGCCAGGATGCTGGAGGAATTTGCTGCCCAGGGCGGTTATATCGCAGTGATGGAAACAGTCCCTGAATACAGTATGATGGAAGCCCAGGATGGGGAGCTAAAGGAAATCATGAAGCGGATCATGGATGCGCCCAACACATCATTTTTTGAGGACATGGACACAAAGGCGCTTCTTATGTGGCTTTTGGAGGCTGTTCCCCAGGGTATGAGGATTGTGGAAGGGACAGACGGTCTAAAGAAGAATTTACTTCACTATCCGGACTGGGTGATTGACCCCTATATCCATACCGGGGAGGATATGAGCGGAGTCTCATGGACTGCATTTGAGGACCAGGGAACAAAGTATTATTTTGTAAATTATACGGATGAGGTACAGGAGATAACCGTGCAGGTGTGTTCCGGAATCCATCCGGAAATCTGGGATACATATACAGGAGCCATAGGACCTGCCCAGGTTGTGGAGGAGAAAAGGGATGGAAATGGAACGCAGTATCAGATCCGTATGAGACTGCCGAAGGACTACGGGGTATTCCTCGTTACAGGATAAGTACAGGTGAAACATGTGGATTCATCATGATATCTGAATGGATTGTAATATCTGAGTCAGATATAAAATCCAAATATATGGTTGACCAACAGACAACGCCGCCCAACATGACATCATGGGCGGCGTTGCTGCATGATAGCTGGCATAGGGGCGGATGGCGGAAGTATTATCAAAGATTTCGAAAGCATTTTCAAAAATTTCGGAAGTATTATCAAAAATCTCAGAATCATTTTCATAAATACCTTGACATCGATTTAAGACAGGTGTAGTATAAAAGAAAGACAATTGTCTTAAAGGAGCTGATTTTATGGAAAAGTTAAAAAAACTGCCGGACGCAGAGTTTGACGTGATGAAGGTAATATGGGACAATGAGCCGCCCGTGACCACTACATCTGTCAGGGAGCAGTTAGGAAAAGAAAAAGAGTGGAAGATACAGACCGTTGTTACCCTTATGCTCCGTCTGGTTGAGCGGGGGTTCCTGCGTTCTGAAAAACATGGAAAAGAGCGTACCTATTTCCCGCTTGTAAGTAAAGAAGATTACCTGAAGTTTGAAACTGGCAACTTCATGAAGCAGTATCACAACAGCTCTCTTTTTAACCTGATTAACACCTTGTATGATGATGAGGCCCTTACGGACAAGGATATTGACGAGCTGTTGACATGGGCCAAAGAACGGAGGAATTAATATGCAGGGCTTTCTGATTACGCTGGCGGTATGCTCCGTTACCATGTCGGCACTTGCACTTTTTTACATGGCAGTAACCCCGTTTCTGGCAAAGCGCTATTCTGTAACAGGCCGTTATTATACATGGCTTGTGATTGTGCTTGGGCTGATTATCCCGTTCCGCCCCCAGACTGGCAACGCAGTGGTCAGGGTCCATGTGCCGGTCCATCCGGCGGCGCCTGTTATCCGCACCGGGACAGGGATACCGGAGGCCATGCCTGTTGATTATCTGCCCTCCACCCTGCCGCACATGACTGGGTGGCAGATTACGGCGGTAATATGGATGGTGGGAATGATTGCATTTCTTATGTATCATATGATCCGGCATTACCGTTTTTTGAAATTAGCGGCCAGGTGGAGTGAAGACGTCACGGACAACCGGACCCTGACGTTATTACAAAACCTGAAAGCGGGGATGGGATTATCAAGGCCCATGGGACTGAAGGTTTGCGGCAGTATTGGGACCCCTATGATGGTAGGCTTTATAAGCCCGCGTATACTGTTGCCCAAAGCGGATTTTTCAGAAGATGAACTCTGTTTCATCCTGAAGCATGAACTGATACACTACAGGCGCGGGGACTTATGGTATAAGTGTCTGGTACTGGCTGCAACCGCCGTCCATTGGTTCAATCCCATTGTTTACATGATGGCAAAGGCCATTGATATCCAATGTGAATTATCCTGTGACAAGGAAGTCATACGCAGTGAGGATCCGGATGTACGGCAGTATTACAGTGAAACAATTATCGGTGTGGTCAGGTACCAATCGGGACAGAGGACCGCGCTGTCAACTAATTTTTATGGATCCAGGCAAAGCCTGAAGGAAAGGATTGTTTCAATTATGGATATGAGTAAAAAGAAATCAGGGATTGCGGTTCTCTGTGCCGCTTTGGTACTCACCCTGGGTACGGGTTCTGCTTTTACGGCAAAGGCGGAGACAAAGGGAACGCCCGGACCTATAAAAGAAGATATCGTGGTTTCCCCAGAGTTTTCTTATGGTTACAAGTTCCACCCCAACCCTGAAACCTATGCCGTATATTCATCCTATGGGATTACTGTTTCAGATGATGGGGAAATGCTGCTGTATAACGGGGAGAGGGTACGGCTTTTTATGGATGGACATTCGGATGCGGAAGCCTTCTTTTTGGACGAAGCAGGTACCGTTAATCTGTCTGTCAGCAGGAATGCATCCGGCAATATTACCGGGATTGAACGTATCTCAAGGGAAAAAGCGCAGGAATACTGTTCTGCTTTCTTTGCCGATGACCGTAACACTCAAGCCCGTAACAACCAAGCCCCCAACTCTCAGGACCATTCTGAAAAAGCATCGCAGGATATGGATGGCGGAGGAACCCAAGATATAGAAGAGAATGAAATAAAGAGTATAGCAAAGGATACAGCAGCAGAAACAACGGTTGATATGGCAGGCCAAAACAAATTTAATCAATATTCATCCTATGGAATCACTGTTTCAGCAGATGGTCAGATACTATATTATAATGACCAGCGTGTAAAACTTCTTGCAGATGAACTGCCTGACGGTTCTTTTGAATCATTCTGGTATGACGAAGCAGGAACCGTCAGTTTATCAGCCATAAGGAACTCAGATGGCCGGCTTACTGATATCAAAGGCATCTCGGAAGAAAAGGCGCAGGAATACCTTAAGAGGGCAGATGGGAATAATCAGGATGTTTTGAAGGGGCTGGATGAAAAAGTAGAAAACAGGATGAAGGAGTTATTTCCGGGGGAATAATCAGTCAGGCGGCTATATCAGGGTAGGATTTATCATACAGGTCAGGTTGAAATGTTATATTTTGGGAGGAAGAGATTGCAATGATAATGGTAACAACCGAAAGAATGTCCATATTCCCAATTTCTGACGATGAAATGAAATTAAAAATCGAGCAGGAAACCAACGGGGAAATGAAAAGGGCATACATGGAAATGCTTGCCGGCTGTAAAAAATCACCTGAACAGCGTATTTGGCACACCATATGGTTCATGCAGCTTAACGATGGCAGCGGACAAATCGTTGGGGACCTGTGCTTTAAGGGATTAAATGATAATGGGAGCGTAGAAATCGGCTACGGAATGAAAGAAGGTTATGAAGGCAGGGGGTTGATGACAGAGGCTGTTACCGCCATGGCTAAATGGGCAATCACTCAAGAGGGTGTATCCTGTATTGAATCAGAAACCGATTCCAACAACATTGCTTCACAAAGGGTCCTTCTGAAGGCAGGGTTCGTACCAACTGGGGTGATGGGGGAGGAAGGGCCAAGATTTGTATGGGAGAAATGCTGAATACAGGTTTATAGGCGGGATGATGAGCCTTCGTTTTAGTCATGTAATATGTGGCTGAAACGGCAGACATCAACCAAAGCATGGTTTTAATATTTATCCTACGAAAACAATAATGCAAAAAAAGATTCGTAATGTTTCAGGGGGCATCCTCCCGGACCAGAAACCGTCCGGGAGGATGCCCCCATAAGTGTTTATCTGTCAAGACAACCGGATTCCCCATCTGGCTGCCTTCATGTTCCCATTCAGTCCATACTTATGGCTGCCACCTGGAATACCCATATATCATAATCAGGATGCTTACAACCAAAAGAGCATTTCCCGTATGGATGAATACAGGATTCTCAGCCAGGCATCCCATAAAGGAGCCAATGCCCATAATCACGGTGCCGATCAACGCGCTGAATTTATATCTGTCCATCTGATATACCCCTCTTTCTATGCTTCTTCTGCCAGGTTGGTGGTTACCCGCTGCTTGCTTACAGCCATGAGCGCGGTATAGAGGACTGCCCCAAGTATGATTCCGTTTAAGGATGGAAGTCCGAAGGGAATCATGTACACCAGCGCAATGGAGATGGCCCAGGTAATCCATGGAACAGGATTCCATTTGCAGAAGCTGGCTTTATCGTAGGCAGCATAGCGGCCTTTATGTACCAGGAAGTAATCGGAAAGGATGATTCCTGATAAGGGCGGGACAACGGTTCCCAGTATGTTCAGGAATGTGAACAGGAAGCCGATTTCGTATGGTTTGGTCAGGGTTGCCAGCGCGGACAGCACCAACAGGATTGCCAGCATTTTCTTGCGCTCCATCTTGAATGCATTGGAAAGGTTCAGGGATGTGGAGTACAGGTTTGCCGCGTTGGTGGTGAAGATATTGGTTGTCATCAGGATCAGGCTTGGGATGACCAGGCCGAATCCCAGAAGGATGACCGTCAGGTCGCTGTTCTGCATGGCAATGGCTGCAATGGCGCCGCAGACAATCATCAGGATGTTGCCGCCCAGAAGCCCGGTAAGGGTGGCGGAGACAGCTGCCTTTGTGTCCTTGGCATACCGCATGATATCCGCAATACAGGTGGCTGTGGACAGGACCCATGTGCCGATGACAGCCGTGATGCCTGTGAACAGAGGCATGTCAGAGGATGGAACGTAGGCAAACAGGGCATCCATGCCGCCGATGACGCCTAAGGAGCGGATGGCTGTTGCAATGGACAGGAATACAATGGCCGGGATTGCAATATAACCCAGAATGGTAATTGCGCCTATGCCGCACATGGCAAAGATTCCCATGACAATGGCGCTGACAGCCATACAGATACCTTCTCCTACCTGCCCCATATGGAACACCTGGGCCACGAAATGTCCGTAGGTGGCGGCCTGGATGGTGTACCAGCCCAGGTTCACCACAGGCACGAAGATGGAAGCTGCCTTGGAGCCGGTGGAGCCAAAGCTGTACCTGGTCAGCAGTGCAAAGGTAAGACCTGTCTTACAGGCAATGATACTGATTAATACCGCAATGATGCTTAGGAAAACGTTGCCTCCCAGTGTGGCCAGTATGATATGTTTAAAATCCATGCCGGCTGCAAGACCGCCGCCAGCCATCATGCTGGTTATTACAAATACAAAGCCAGTCCATACAATGGTAAGGCTGAAATAGGTTTTTCTCTGATTTGCAGGTACGGCGCAGCGGGAAAATTCCGTGTCCGCGGCCTGGTTCTGGTTCTGCTGTTCCATCTCATATCCTCCATTCCAATACATGATTCAGTTCCTGAACACGTCTTAGTTATTCCAATATCCCTCATGCACACCGGCAATCTCTTCCACCAGCTCCGGGAACGGACCCACAACCTCAATCTCCTTCTGTCCCCTTGCAAATACCTCACGGCAGGGCAGGTCAAAGGTTGGGTTCTGGGGGTCGGCCCCTGTGTGCGCCAGCAGGTCCTTCTCAGACATGCCATACACCACCCGGCCGATGCCGGCCCAGTAAATGGCCCCGGCGCACATGGCGCAAGGTTCTGCCGTGGTGTAAAGGGTACAGTCTTTTAAGAATTCCTTGGAATACTGCTGGGACGCCTTTTCTGCCACCTGTGTCTCTGCGTGTCCCGTGCATTTATTCTCCGTAATCTCAACATTGGGCTGTTCCAGCAGGATATTGCCTTCCTTATCAGCAAGAAGCGCGCCAAAAGGAGTGTTTCCTCCTGCCCGTGACTCCCTGGAAATCTCAGCGCAGCGTTTTAAGTTCCTGATATCAATTGATTTGTCCATCGTATCCTCCATATTTCTCTTTTAAAGATAAGAGGTATTACCTCATATCTATTCTCTGATATAAATTTATCATAATCTCATAGGGATGTAAATGTCTAATGTGTATAAGGAAAATAAAAAAAATTGTGCACTTTAGCTAAATACACATGGGTATTGCGGCTTTACGCAGATTTTACAAAATCTATACCATACCTTGCTTTCAGCAAATGTAAAACTTTTGTATACTCCAAAATGTAATCGGAAGTACAAAAAGAAAAGACGAAGATGAAAACGTATTTGAATTTCGCAGAAAAATCGGAGGCAGAGTATTATGAAAATGAACAGCAAAAAGATAATGGCACTTATGGGTTCTGCAATGCTTGCAATGGGAATGCTGGCAGGATGCGGGAGTTCTGCAGGAGAGACAACCACGGCGGCTCCGGCCACCACGGCAGGGTCAGTAACAACAACCGGGGCACAGGCCGATACCAGTGAAGCGGCAGGGACATCCGAAGCAGCCGGTTCTGAAGCAGCAGCAGACTTAAGCGGTTCCATCAGTATGGTAGGTTCCACCTCCATGGAGAAATTCGCCAATGCGCTGAGCGAGTCCTTTATGGAGAAATATCCCAATGTAACGGTTACAGCAGAGTTTGTTGGTTCCGGCGCAGGTGTTGAGGCGGTTTCCAACGGCACGGCGGATATCGGTAATTCCTCCAGAAACTTAAAGGACGAGGAAAAGGCCAGCGGCGTTGCTGAAAATATCGTTGCAATCGACGGAATCGCAGTTGTGATTGACCCGGCCAATACGGTAGAGGACCTGACCAAACAGCAGTTATCCGATATATATGAAGGAAAAGTGACAAACTGGAAGGATGTCGGCGGCAGCGATGCACCAATCGTAGTGGTTGGACGTGAATCAGGTTCCGGTACAAGAAGCGCATTTGAAGAACTGTTAAAGCTGGAAGACATCTGCAGATACAGCAATGAACTGGACAGCACAGGCGCTGTCATGGCAAAGGTTGCCTCCACACCAGGCGCCATTGGATACGTGTCCCTGGATGTCCTGGATGATTCCGTAAAAGCCCTTAAACTGGAAGGCGCAGAACCGACAGAAGAAAACATCAAGGCAGGCAGCTATTTCTTAAGCCGTCCCTTCGTAATGGCAACCAAGGGTGAGATCAGTGAGCAGAGCGACCTTGTAAAGGCACTGTTTGACTACATCTACTCAGACGAAGGAGCGGAAATCGTAAAGTCCGTCGGACTGATTGCAGTTGACAAATAATCCGGATATGAAAGGAGACTTACCTGCATGAGAGCGGACACATTTTCCATACGTTCCCATCATGGCAGCAAGTCCGCAGTCGAGAAAGCTGCACAGGCAATCTTCACCGCCTGCGGCTTTTTCGCTGTGCTGGCTGTTGCTTCCATAACATTATATATGGTCATCAGCGGTACGCCTGCGCTGTTTAAGGTGGGTATACTGGAAATCCTGTTCGGGACATTATGGCAGCCCGCGGCGGCTTCCCCCAGCTTCGGTATCCTGTATGTCATACTGACCTCTATTGCAGGAACATTCCTGGCCATCCTGATCGGCGTTCCCATCGGCGTCATGACAGCCATCTTCCTGGCGGAGGTGGCGCCAAGGAAGGTGGCGGATGTTGTCCGTCCCGCCGTGGAACTGTTAGCAGGCATCCCGTCGGTCATCTACGGACTGCTGGGCATACTGATACTGAATCCACTTATGTATAAACTGGAACTGATCATCTTCAAAGGTTCCGAAAGCCACCAGTTTACCGGGGGCGCCAACCTGATATCCGCGGTGCTGGTGCTGGCCCTGATGATCCTTCCCACTGTAATCAATATAAGCGAATCCTCCCTGCGGGCTGTGCCGGGCCATCTGAGGAGCGCGTCCCTGGCCCTTGGGGCAACGAAGATACAGACCATATTCCAGGTCATTGTCCCGGCGGCAAAATCCGGTATCATCACAGCAATTGTACTGGGGACCGGAAGGGCCATCGGCGAGGCCATGGCCATCAGCCTGGTGTCGGGAAGCTCGGTAAACCTTCCTCTTCCATTTAACTCCGTGCGTTTCCTTACAACCGCCATTGTGTCGGAGATGGGATACGCGGCCGGACTTCACAGGCAGGTGCTGTTCACCATCGGCCTGGTCCTGTTTGGGTTCATCATGTTCATCAATGTAAGCCTGACCAGGATCTTAAAGAAAGGAGACAGGAAAAATGACAGGTGATATGACCGGAAACATGACAGGAAATGCGGCATCTGATATGGCGGTCCGGGCCAACCGCAGATCCACGCTTCACGAAAGCATATACGGCAGGCGTGTGAGAAGCTCGGATGTAATCCTCACCGGCGTCATCTACGGATGCGCGGCCTTTTCCATCCTGCTGCTGGCAGGAATCATGGGATATGTATTTGTGCGCGGGATACCCCATGTGACCTGGTCGTTTTTAAGCACTGCCTCCAGCGCCACCAAAGGGACCTTCGGTATCCTGGGCAATATCATCAATACCCTCTATATCGTGGCCATAACCCTGCTGATTGCAACACCCATCGGAATCGGTTCAGCCGTATACTTAAACGAATACGCCAGACCTGGAAAAGTGGTGCGCCTGATTGAATTTACAACAGAGACATTGTCAGGCATCCCCTCCATTATCTTCGGCCTTTTTGGAATGGTGTTCTTTGGAAATACCTTAGGCCTGGGATATTCCATCCTTACCGGCGCCCTCACCCTTACCCTGATGATCCTTCCGCTGATTACCAGGACCACCCAGGAGGCCCTTAAGACCGTGCCGGACAGCTACCGCCACGGCGCCCTTGGAATCGGGGCCACCAAATGGTACATGATACGCACCATCCTCCTGCCAAGCGCCATGCCCGGAATCCTTACCGGGGTCATCCTGGCAATCGGGCGCATCGTGGGGGAATCCGCAGCCCTTCTGTTTACCGCGGGAAGCGGTTACTACCTTCCAAAGAACCTGCTTGGGAAGATACTGGAATCAGGAGGAACCCTGACCATCCAGCTGTACCTGTTCATGCAGAAGGCGAAATACAATGAAGCATTCGGAGTGGCCGTGGTCCTGCTGGTGATTGTGCTGGGAATCAACGGGCTGGCCAAATACCTGTCCCATAAGTTTAATGCGGAAAACCGTATCTGATATGGAATGTCACAAGAGACATGCAGGGCCGGACGCCTGAAGTCAGACAAGGAGAGAGAAGATGGAAACAAAGACCAAGATATCAACCCAGGACCTGAACCTGTATTATGGCGAGAACCACGCCTTGAAGGATGTCAGCCTGGATTTATATGAAAATAAGATAACTGCCTTTATAGGCCCTTCAGGATGCGGCAAGTCAACCTACCTGAAGACCCTGAACCGCATGAATGACCTGGTGCCCGGTGTGAAGATAGAGGGAAGCGTGCGTCTGGATGACGAGGATATCTATGATCCCCAGGTGGACACCACATTGCTCAGGAAGAAGATCGGCATGGTATTCCAGCAGCCCAATCCATTCCCCATGAGCATATACGACAATGTGGCATACGGTCCACGGATCCACGGCATTAAGAACAAGGCCCAGCTGGATGCCATTGTGGAACAGAGCCTTAAGGGCGCCGCGCTGTGGGATGAGGTGTCGGACCGATTGAAGAAGTCGGCCCTGGGCCTGTCCGGCGGGCAGCAGCAGCGTCTGTGCATCGCAAGGGCGCTGGCAGTGGAGCCGGAGGTACTTTTGATGGATGAGCCGACCTCGGCCCTGGATCCCATTTCCACCCTGAAGATAGAAGACCTGATGGATGACCTTAAGAGCAAATATACGGTTGCCATTGTTACCCATAACATGCAGCAGGCCACCAGGATTGCGGATTACACGGCGTTCTTCCTGGTTGGGGAAGTGGTGGAATACGCTGCAACCGACGAACTGTTCACCATGCCAAAGGATAAGAGGACAGAGGACTATATCACAGGACGTTTTGGATGATGGGGCAGGACTGCCATTGCATGGATATGTGCAGTGCAGGGTTGTAAGCGTGCATAGAAAGAAAGGAATCACAGATGAGTGTAAGGGTAACTTATGAGCATGAGCTGGGAGAGCTTAAGCAGGATTTAAAGGAAATGGCCCACATGGTGGAAAGCGCCATTGAACAGACATTTACGGCATTTGAGGACCAGGATTATATGATGGCAGAGGATGTGATTAAGGGCGACCGCACGGTGAATGACATGGAGCGGGCCATTGAGTCCAGATGCCTGTCCCTGATCCTCAGGCAGCAGCCGGTTGCCAGCGACCTGCGCCAGGTATCCACCGCCCTTAAGGTGGTAACGGACTTAGAGCGCATCGGCGACCACGCGTCGGATATCGCGGAACTTATCCTGCGCATAAAAAGCGAACACGCATACCACATTGTAAAGCATCTGCCGGTGATGGCGGCCTCGGCCCAGAAAATGGTCCATGACGCAATCGAGGCATTCATCGCCCAGGACCTTACATCAGCCCTGGAAATCATTGACCGGGATGACGAGGTGGATATGCTTTTCAATCAGGTAAAGACAGATGTCATCGAGCTTCTTAAATCAGCTCCCGGCCAGGCGGACCAGGGAATTGACCTTCTGATGATTGCAAAATACCTGGAGCGGATTGGCGACCATGCGGTGAATGTGTGCGAGTGGACGCAGTTTTCCAAGACCGGGACGCTTAAGAATGTCAGGATCATGTAACAGATAAAAACACCCTCAGTCCTCCTTATACACGATATAAGGAAAGGACTGAGGGTGTCCGTGTATACGCAATCCCCTGTAAGTTCATAAAGACTGCAATCTGTCAAATCCCACGATTCCGGCACCTATAATCCCATTCTTCGGCGAAGGCGCTGAAAAGTAGATTTCCAGATTGTCTGCGGGGTAAGGTTTCCGTGCATGCTCCAATATATACTGAACCAGCTTTTCCTTGGGGAAATCCTTCATCTGGACAATCCCGCCTCCGATGACAACTGCCTCCGGGTCCAGGATATTTATTTCCGCAACCACCGGCACGGACATGTACCGGACGAATTCGTCTAATTCCCGGGTATCCCCCCACTTTGTAAACAGCTCAGAAATGTCCGTATCTGCAAAGCATGTTCCCTGCAGCTGTTCCAGGGCCTTTCCGCAGCAATACATCTCAATACACCCCTTATTGCCGCAGCTGCATGGACGGCTGCTTAAGCCTGTCTGGATGTGGCCCACCTCTGCGGCAGCCCCGTTTTTACCTGTAAAAGGCATTCCGTTTATGTAGATTGCATTGCCCATCCCTGTGCCGAAATAAAACCCGGTCACGGCCCCGCTGGAAGGAAGGTGGAACTGGCGGATGTCGTAGGCCAGGAGGTAGTAGGCATCGTGGTCAATGATGGCTGGGATGCCCAGGCTGTCTTCCAGCGTGCCCACGATGTCCACGCCGTCCAGACCGGGGAAATTGGTAGATGAATACAGCCGCCTTCTGCTTTTGTCAACAACGGACGGGAAACCGGCAGCTATCATGAGGGGACGTCCGCCGTCCTGATGGCGGTTGATGTAGTCCTTTATCACTGCGCTTAAGGCTTCCGGTGTGTTATCCGACTGGTATACCTGTCTGGCGGGAATCACCTCCAGACAGGACACGGACAGGGTTTCATCCACAAGGCCCATGCGCAGGTTGGTCCCGCCGATGTCCATACCAAGTATCTTCTTATTTACCATAATCGCTCCTAATCCTTAGCGAGAATGTAATTGGCATGCTCTTTTAACAGTTCTGTCTCCTGTTCGGTTATGATCGTGCATTCAGACAGTTCCATGGCCTTGCACATGGTGCGTTTGCCTGATTTGGAGCTGTCAGCCAGTACGTATACTTCAGAGGAGTTTCCCTTGACTATCCTTTTCTTATTGGCTTCCCTGCTGTCAGGGGTGTTGATGCCGGACTGTAAATCATATCCGGTTGCGCCGATAAAAGCCTTGTCAAAGAACATATCCTTTAAACTGTTATCCGTTATGCTGCCCACAATGGATGCTGTGGATTTTAATACATCCCCGCCAATCATTATCACATTAATATCTGTTTCTAAGATGCTGGGGACAACCATGGCATTGGTCGTAACAACGGTGATTCTTTTATTCTTAAGGTAAGAAATCATTTTCAGGCAGGTAGTCCCGGAATCAATGTATATGACCTCGCCGTCATGTACCAGTTGGGCGGCTGTCCTTGCGATTGCTTCCTTTTCCTTAATCTTATATAAGCCTCTGGAATGAATCGGGGTGTCGTAGGAACCGGTTTTGATTTTGGCCGCGCCGCCCCTCAGAAGGACAATCTGACCTTCGCCCTCCAGAATTTTCAAATCCCTTCTTATTGTAGACTCAGATACACCATGTAGTGCCCTGGCAAAGTCACTAAGGGTTACCATATCCTGTTTTTCTAATTCAGTCAGCAATATCTGCCGTCTTTCGTATGGAATCATCAGACCCCTCCCCTGTATCATTCACATAAATCTTCACTATAAAGTATACATGAAATGCCAAGATTGTCAAATTTACCATTGTTTCACTTTGTGTATCTCATTTTGAGTATCTGCTGTAAAATTCCAGGACGGCGCGGATATCAGGCATGGAGCCTTGGGCGCCTGTATTCTGGACGGTCAGTGCGCTGCAGCAGGTGGCGAAGTCCAGCATACGGCCTAAGTCCATATGGTTCAGTATCCCGTATGCAAGCCCGCCCACAAAGGAGTCACCGGCGCCCGTGGTTTCAACTGCTTTTACGGAAAATGATTCCTTATAATGGAATTCATGGTCCCGGCATGCCATGGCGCCCTGTTTCCCCAGGGTGAAAATGCATGTATTTCCCATTTCCCGGGCAAATGCAATCAGTTCGGATTTTGCCACGGGGACAGAGGTTAATTCTTTTCCGGTATAAAACTGTGCTTCCACCTCATTCATGATCAGATAGTGGCACATTTTCATGTATGTTTCATCAAACTCCATGGCCGGAGCCATGTTAAACAGTATGGTGCACCGCGCTTTGGCGGCGGTTTTGATTGCGTATTCAAGGACCTGCTTCGGGATTTCCATCTGCAGGACCAGAACCGTCTGTCCATCCAGAAGATGGGCTATTTCATCGACATCTTTCGTCTCGATTGTATGGTTGGCGCCCCTGGTTATGGTGGCAAAGACGCTTCCGTCCTGTAAGGTATGTACGATTCCCATGCCGCTGGCCGCTGATGCGCGTTTGACATAGGTGGTGTCCACCCCGTATGCCTTAAGGCCCTGTATCAAGATATCCCCGTTGCAGTCATTTCCCACATGGCCGGACATATAAGTGGGGATGCCTAATTTGGCGCATTGAACTGCCTGGTTCCCGCCTTTTCCGCCGCAGCAGCAATCCGCGCTTTCCGCGCTGTGTGTCTCCCCTTTAAGGGGCATCCTGTCTGTTTTCAGGATTATATCATAGTTCAGGCTTCCTATAACAACAACCTTTCCATCCATTTATCCTATCTCCATTATTATGCTTGTGCCTTGGAAAATCTTGAGGACAGCTTGCTCTGGATTTCCTCAAAATAAGCAGCAATGACTATGATGATGCCTGTCACGATATACTGCCAGAACGTACTTACACCAGTGATGATTAATCCGATTTTCAGTGCGGCAAGTAACAGCGCCCCTAAAAAGGTTCCCAGGATACTGCCTTTTCCTCCGGCCATCCTGGTTCCTCCGATGGCGGAAGCGGCAATGGCGTCCAGCTCATAGCCCTGTCCGGTTGCCGGTTCGCCGGTTCCCAGGTTTGCCAGCATGATCATTCCTGCAAAGGCAACGCAGAACCCGCACATGGAGTAGGCCAGGATTTTTGTCCGGTCCACGTTGACGCCGGATAATTTCGCAGCCTCCTCATTGCCGCCCACTGCAAATAAGTAGTTTCCAAACCTGGTTTTCTTTAAGAGGATATGGGCGATGACGGCAATTGCAAACAGTACGAATATGGAGATGGGGACATCGCCGATTACCTTTGCGCCAAGTGATTTCCTGTAGGCATCCGGTATGTTAAGGACCGGCCACCCGCCTGTGACCACATAGGCAATCCCACGGAAAACGCTCATGGTGCCAAGTGTTGCTATGAATGGCTGAAGCCTCATCTTGGTTACCAGCAGGCCGTTGATGGAACCCATGAAGGTACCGAGCACGGCGCCTGCGGCAATGGCCGCCAGGGGCGGGACTCCCATGACCGTAAGCTGGCCCACCGCCACGATGACGATTGCAAAGGTGCTGCCCAGGGACAGGTCAATACCGCCGGATATGATTGCGAATGTAATCCCAATGGCCAGGATGCCGTTGATGGTTGCCTGTTTGACTATGTCCACAAAGTTCCCGACCGTCACATAGGAGGAATCAATCAAGGCAAATATGATAACCATGATGATCAATGCAACGAAAACCCCTATTTCGCGGACAGCACCGCCAAGATTTATATGCGGCAGTGTTCTTTGCTGATTATTATTTCCTTTCCCCATTGTCTTTTCCTCCCATCGCATAGTTTAAGATTACCTGTTCTGCAAATTCTTCTTTCAGCAGTTCGCCGGTTTTTCTGCCTTCGCACATTATGACCATGCGGTCACTGATTCCCATGACCTCAGGAAGCTCGGATGAGACAACGATGATGGATTTGCCGCTGTGGACAATGTCTTCCATCAGTCTGTATATCTCTGCCTTTGCAGCCACATCCACGCCTTTGGTGGGTTCGTCGAATATAAGGATATCCACATCGGTGGACATCCAGCGGGCCAGTATGATTTTCTGCTGGTTACCGCCGGACATGTTCTGGGTCAGGTAGTCCGGCTTCTTAGGGTTGATGTTCAGTTCATTTTCATACTTAAGATAATTCCTGCGCTTTTTCCTGTCGTCCACAAAACGGTTGGTAAGGTATTTTTCAATGGAAGACAGGGCAGTGTTGTCGATGTTGGTCATCATGTTCACGAAGCCCTGGGTCTTGCGTTCCTCGGGCAGAAGCCCGATTCCCAGGCGCAGGGCATCCTGGGTATTGCGTATGTTTACTTCCTTGCCTTTCAGGTAAATGTTCCCGGCATGTTTGGCATCGGCCCCAAAGATGGCCCTCATGACCTCGGTCCTGCCCGCGCCTACCAGTCCGGCAAAACCTAATATCTCGCCTTTTTTCAGCTCAAAGCTGATATCTTCAAATACTCCTTTACGGCTCAGGCCTTCTACCCTGAGCACCACCTCATCCTGTACACAGCTTTCCCTCATCCTGGATGCGACTGCATTCACATCACGGCCGACCATGTGCCGGATAAGGGTTTCCCTGTTGATTTTCCCGACTTCCAGCGTGGTGATATAGGCTCCGTCCCTTAGGATGGTGGCCCTGTCACATATCTGGAATATTTCTTCCAGCCTGTGGCTTACATAGATGATTGTGATGCCGGAATCCTTAAGCTCCCGGATGATTTTAAACAGGGATGCGGTTTCGCCTGTTGTCAGGGAAGCCGTCGGCTCGTCCAGGGAGATGACCTGGGCGTTGTGGAAGAGCGCCTTGGCGATTGCCAGCATCTGCATTTCCCCTGCCGTAAGGCGGCTGGCCATGTCCTCGGCCCTGAAGCCGCATTTCAGCCTGTCCAGGATTTGATTCACGGACTGATTGAGGGTGCGGTAGTCAACCATGATGCCATGATGGGGTTCATATCCCAGGGTGATATTCTGCCCCACTGTCAGGTCACGCACCACATTCACTTCCTGGTGGACTTTTACGATATGGCCTTTCCGGATGGCCTCGTTGGGATTCTTAAAGGATATCTTATTCCCCTCCAGCCATATTCCGCCTTCATATTCCTGATAGACACCGTGAAGGATATTCAGCAGGGTGGATTTACCGGCCCCGTTTTCCCCCAGGAGCGCATGTACCTCACCTTTTGCCACACAGAAACTGATATCTTTTAAAACCCGCACACCGGAAAATTGTTTGCCTATCTGTTTGAATTCTATGGAATTTTCCATTTGCATTCCTCCTTCGGCCATGGGGCCTTTGCAAAACCGTAGTAAGCGTTTTGCATCGGCCCCATGTTTGAATCCCTTATATTACTGTGCCTTATATTCTGTTGGAACCCAGTTGATGATTTCTTTTGCATCCATATCCACGTTGGTGGAATCAATCAATGCCTGCGGTGTCCAGATGACTCTTGGAAGTTCCTGACCAGCCAGTTCACGCAGTGCGCATTCCAGCGCTATCTGTGCTTTATAGAATGGGAAGGAATCAATGGTGGCGCTTAATTCACCCTTACGGATGGAGTCATATGCTTCGCCGATTCCGTCCACGCCTACAATCAGGATATCCTTTCCTGATTCCTTTACTGCCTCCACAACGCCCAGCGCCATGCCATCGTTGTTACAGAAGATGGCTTTTAAGTCAGGATAATTCTTAATCCATGTTTCTGTCAGCTCTTTTGCCTTGTTCCTGTCCCAGTCCGCATTCTGTTTGGCAACAATTTCAATATCAGGTGAGTTGGCCGCCATCCAGTTTTCAAAGCCTTCGGTTCTCTGCCTTGCCGCAAATGCCTTTGGCATCCCGATTACGATTGCTACCTGTCCCTTGCCGTCCAGCTGCTTTGAAATCCACTCTGCGGCCAGCTCGCCGTTCTGGTCTGCCTTTGGTCCTACAAAGTTAGGTGCATTGGCAATCAGGCCGTCGTTTACATTAAGCACAGGAATGTTTTTCTCCACCGCGCTCTCCACACCGGGAACCAGGTTGCCGTCGGAGATAGGGGATAAAAGTAAGACGGAATATTTCTTGTTAATCATGTTGTTAAGGATTGCAAGCTGTCCCTGTTCGTCATTTTCATCCAGCGCTGCCTGGACATCGATTTTGATGTTGATTCCGGCTTCTGACGCCAGCCTGGCGCCCTCTTCATAACCTTCCTTTAAGGTACGCCAGTATTCATTCTGGAACTGCTTTGCAACTGCGCCTGCAACGATTTCCTGGCTTCCATAGGGAACCGCGCTGCCGAACTGTTCACGTACATCCTCAATGCTGACCCCGGCTTCCTTGTCCGGGTTAAAGCCTTCGCTGCTGACTGCTTCGGTTTCAGCGGCAGGGGTTTCCTGGGCGCTTTCCTCAGGCTTGGAATCCTGGGCCTTCGTATCGTTTTCAACAGCAGCTGCGGGAGCGGCTGTTGTGGTCCCGCTGCTGCCGGAACCGCATCCCATTAACATGGTACCTACAATTGCTGATGTGACCAAAATCCCCAATACCTTTTTTTTCATGTGTAACTCCTCCTTTTTAGTTGATGTTTATTATTTTGAGAACATGTCCAGTACCAGCTTTTGGGCCTTGATACCGTCCTGTCCTTTCATGACATCCTCAATCCTGTCCATGCCGTATTTGTCAATGGCATCGGATAAAGCCATGAATGCTTCAATGTTAGCGCTTACTTCCTGATCCGCTGCCTCGCGGACAGGGAATGAATCAAAGAATACGACCCCATCGTATCTGTACTTTTTAAGGTAATATACGAATTCCAGGGCCTGGGGCAGGCTGACGGACGCGAAGATCAGTCCATTGTCCAGTTCCCCGTAACCATCGTTCATGTGCAGGCCATACAGCTTGTTCTTGCGCGCGGCCAGCGCCAGTGAATAAGCAGGATTCTCACGCTTCATGAGCATATGGCAGAAGTCCAGGGTCACCCCGATATTGGGACGGTCAACCTCATCAATCATCTGGAGCGTAAGTCCGATGCCGTCAATCATGGAAAATGCCCTGGGTTCACACGGTTTATATTCAATGCTTACCTTCAACCCCTTTTCCCCGGCATAATCTGCTATTTCCTGAAAAGATTTGACTATTATATTCCAGTTTTTTTCATAATCAACCTGGAACGGATAGTCGAATCCGTCAAAACCCAGCCATATGGTTATGACCTGTCCCCCCAGTGCCTGGCATGCATCTGCGGCTTCCTTGCACAGCTCTACGGACTGCCGGCTTACCTCACGGTCTGTTCCGGTAAATTCCCCTTCCATGAACTCATTTCCACGGAATCTCAGCGCAACGCCGTTCACCCCCAGGCTGCCCATATGCTGTCTGATTTCTTCAAGGTCATACCCCTGCAGATGCTCAGGATAGTTGAATTCCAGGTGGGTGATGCCCGGCAGGTCACGGTAAGCATCAATGGTCTGGAACAAATCATAGTTCCCTTTAAACATAAAGGAATTCATTCTTCCAGCAAATTTCAATTTCTGTCACCTTCTTTCATATTGTTAGTATAAATATATAATTATTTTTAAAATTTGTCAACTATTTTAAACTTTTTTCTTATTTTTTCATTTGTTTTCAAATGCAATGGGGAAAAACAGGTGTATAGCCGTGTCCATAATAATGTGGACATAATTACAAAAGGCCCCCGCCTTAATTTTTCTCAGGTGCATTGCTATAATTCTAGCTAGGAGGATGATGAATGAATAAAAGGCAGATATCATTTATGAATATGCTTTTAAGCCATGACCAGGAGTTCCTGCCCATTGACTTTTACGCTGGTGAGCTGGATACCTCGTCGAAGACACTGCGAAGGGATCTGGAACAGGTGCAGAAGTTCCTGGATGAGTTCGGGGCAGTGATAGATAAGAAAAGCGGTGTGGGAATCCGTCTCAGGATAGGAGGGGAGCAGAAGGGAAAGCTGAATAACCATCTGTCTTACCTGGCCTATGCAGGACAGAGCGCAGGCGGGCAGACCTGGGAAAAGGATTCCAGAAGGATGGATATTGCCCTGAACCTGCTTCTGTATTCAGATGAATATACATCGCTGGCATCCCTGGCCTATAAGTATTATGTCAGCAAGAGTACAATCCACAGTGATTTCATGCATTTGGAAAAACTGTTCGGACGTTTTTCACTGCATATAAGGAAGACAATGGACGGAACCATCATTGCCGGTGAGGAGCGGGGCATACGCCAGGCAGTGGTGTATATCCTTTCCCGGATATTAAATCCCAATGCGGCCCTGGTAAGGAACGGGGAAATGGCAGATGACGCAAGCCTGCCCCACCCGGATACGCTGAGCACGGTCCTGGACATATTCAGGGAGGACGACATCTGTTTTGTGAACCAGCTTCTTGGACGGATGGAGGAGACGCATGATTACAGGTTTGATGACAGTGAGTTTGTAAATGTATCCCTAAATCTTCTGGTGATGGTATACCGCCTGAAAAACAGCTGCGTCATGGAGCAGGAAGCAGGCACATCGGGATTCCAGGGAGGATTGGCTGGGCCGCTGGAAAATGAAGTGGAAGAGGTCTGCAACAGGATATGGGGGCATTATCACATGGAGCTTCCTCTGTCGGAGCGTGTCTGGCTGAAGAATATATTCCTGCTGACACATATGTTTGAGACAAACGGGGAAAACGGAAACGGGGATGAGGTGTTCCGGCTGTTCTGTGAAGATTTCATCGATGCATTTACCACCATCACCAATATAAACTTAAGGGAAAACCCTAGCTTCTGCGAAAATGTGATTTCCCACATCAACCTTATGCTGAAGCGTCTGCTGGGCCGCACGCCTGCCAGCAATCCGCTTATGGAGCTTCTGATTAAGGATTATCAGAGCACGCTTAATGTGTGCAGGATCATCTGCTGCATACTGGCCAGGAAGTTCGGCCTTCCTGAACTGAGCGTGGACGAAATCAGCTTTTTAATGCTCTATATCCTGGGGGAAACCGTGAGGCAGTCCGAGCATGCCAGGGTGCTGTTTGTGACGGATATGACCAAAAGCATTGCCAACCTGACCAAACTGAGGCTGCAGCAGAGGTTCCCGCAGTGGAATTTTGATACCTGCGCCAGCGACGGGTACCGTACGGCCAAAAGGGAGTCCTATGACTTCTGCATATCCACGGCCATGCTGGATACGGACGAGCATTCCATACCGTATGTGTTTGTCTCCCCCATACTGGAAAACAGGGACTTTAAGAACATCCAGGAACTGTTCTGGAAGACCAGCGAGAGTACATCCGTGTATCACCTGGAACTCATAAGGATCATCAATGACCTGCATGATATCGGGTGTGATATCAGGGCTTCGGACAGCCCCGTTGACAGGGCGGGCAGTGAGTTGATCCGGATATCCGCTTTAAAAGGAATCCAATATATATATTCAGTTAATGGCCTGAAAAAGAATCATTGCATATTTGTCCTGGACAGCCCGGGGACACGCATAAGGGAGGTACACATAGATATGTGCAATCTGGATTTCATGCTGTTTTCTTCAAAAATCGTATATCTGCTGGACAATTGTCCGGATGATGTCATACCAGGTTTTATCAATTATTTAACGGGAGGAGAGGCAAATGTTTAAAATCATACTTTTCATGCATGGAAGACTTGCAGAAGAATTCATAAGGGCATCTGCGCTGGTATTTGGTGAACAGAAGGAGATGGAAGCTTACAGCCTGGAACTTGGCTGCGATGTGGACGGGTTAAGGAACCGTATTAAAGAGTCCATCCTGCAGTCGGAAAGCCGGGGACAGGAAGTCCTTGTGCTGACCGACCTGATGAACGGAACCCCCTTTAACACCATGATGCAGCTGCAGGGGGAGTGCGGGTTCAGCCACTTTACAGGCGTGAACTTCCCGCTTCTGCTGGAGGTCCTTAACCGGAGGATGTCCCAGGATATGGCAGGCGCGGTAAAGGGACTGGAGGATGTGGCAAAGGGCAGTATCTATGACTGTGATGCATTTTTGCAGCAGATTGCGCTTTGATGACCAAAGGTATATATGTGAAAGGAGAAGGTTTTTATGAAGAATATTTTAGTAACCAGGATTGACGACCGTTTAATCCACGGGCAGGTGGTGACTGCATGGATTAAACAATATCCCATCAATAAAATCCTTATTATTGATGACGGGCTGTCCAGGAACAAACTGATGGAGCGGATTTACAAGGCAGCTGCGCCCGTGGGCGTGGAGGTCATGATCATGGATCAGGAGCATGCAAAAGGCTTTCTGAAGGAGGCGCCCCTGGCCAAGGAACATATCATGGTACTTGTAAAGGTGCCGCAGGTACTGGAACGTCTGCTTCAGTCAGGCGTGGGATTTGACAAGATCATCCTTGGAGGGATGGGGGCAAAGCCCGGCAGGAAGACATTTAATAAAAATGTTTCCGCCAATGAGGATGAGACGGAGTGCTTCAGGAGGATCATTGACAGCGGGGTGGAGATTTATTACCAGCTGGTGCCAAGTGAGAAGGAGGTCAACATAAGGAAACTCTTATCCTGAAACAGGGTGTCTGAAACAGGGGGCCTGAAACAGTATGCCTGAAACAGAGTCCGGTAAGAGGAGTCAACCATATAAGAAAGATGGAAGGAGCAGATTATGAATGAATTTCCGGATTATTTAAAATCCTTTCCCAAAGGGGAATATGAAGCCCATGTAAAAAAGCTTCAAAAGGAGATGGAGGCAGAGGGGCTAGATATGCTTCTGCTGTCATCCCCTGAAAATATATTTTATTCCACGGCGTACCGTTCGTGGTATACCTCCAGCCTGTTCCGGCCCGTGCTGGTATTTGTCCCTAAGAAAGGGGAGCCGGCTATTTCCTTACGGATACTGGAAAAGTCAACGGTCAGGAATGTGGCATGGTGTCCCGCCATTTATGCGGCTGGTACAAAATCCAGGAATCTGGGACCCCTTAATTCCGAAGGACCGGTTGATGCCATGAGACAGTTCATATCCAGCCTGGATTACCCGGTTAAGACGGTTGGGCTGGAAGCCGGGGACGGGCAGCATTATTTCTGGTCCCTCAATATTTTAAAGGAGCTGGTGGATGCATTTGACGGCCTGCGCTTTGTGGATGGGACCGGGGCAATCCAGAAAGCCCGTATGGTAAAAACAGAATGGGAGATTGACCGGATACGGACAGCAGGATACGTGACGGAACAGGCAATCCGGGATACCTTCAGCCAGATCCGTCCCGGTATTACAACGGAAATGGAAATTGCAAGAGGCATAGCCAGCCGCATGACGGCAGGGGGAGTGGATAAGATTTCATATCTCACCGTGAATTCAGGCAGGGATAAGTACCATACCTTCAACAGCTATGCCACGGACCGGATTGTTGACCACGGGGATATCGTGCTTGTGGATATCAGCGGCCATATTGACGGATATGCTTCTGACCTGACCCGGGTAATGTATCTGGGACATACGGCCCCGGAGCAGTATGTGGAGATGGCGGAAACAGCCAGGGAATGTGTTCATGCCGGCTTCCGCATATTAAAGCCGGGAATTCCAGTATCGGATATTAATAAGGAAATAGAGGGGTATCTGAGAAAATCCAGGTATGGAAGCCAGGTGGTACATTCCAGCGGACATTCCACCGGGTTGAACGTGACGGAGTATCCCAATATCAGCGACGACTGCTGCGAGATTGTGCGGCCGGGAATGGTCTTTGCCCTGGAGAACGGGGTTTATCCATATGATTTGGAAAAGGGGGCGGGAACGATATGGATATCCTTCCGTATGGAGGATGAGGCGCTGGTAACGGGGCAGGGAGCAGAGTGGCTGTCCGGACCGGGCAAAGCACTGTATACATTGGGAGATTTTTGTTGACATGACAAAAGAAGGAGGTTACGAGTATGATCATTATCCAAGCTTTATTAATTGCAATTGCGGCCAACCTGGCCAGCGGCAGGGTCTGGAGCCCCATCACCTGGCCTTTCTGTTATCCGCTTATTAACGGTACCGTGGTGGGACTGATACTGGGGGACCCGCTCCTGGGCCTTATGGCAGGGGCGACCATTAACCTGGCTTACATAGGCTGGATTTCCGCAGGCGGCACCATGCCGTCCAACATCGGTATCGCAGGCGTGTACGGGACCGCCATTACCATACTGGCCAAGGCAACGCCGGAGCTGGCCATCACGCTGGCCATCCCCATCGGGCTTTTAGGCGTGCTGCTGTGGAACCTTCAGATGACACTGAATGTGTTCTGGGTACACCGTCTGGATGCAAATGCTGAAAAGGGTGAACTGAACAAGATATTCTTTAATGCATGGCTGTTCCCCCAGCTTACGTCCCTTGTGGTCAATGGAACCCCTGCTTTCATCCTTATGTTTTTAGGCGGGGATTTCTTCAACCGTCTGCTGGGCCAGATTCCCCAGGGATTTGTCAATGCGCTGAGCGTGACCGGCAACCTGCTTCCCGCACTTGGCGTTGCCATGCTGCTTAACTATCTGGGCAAGAAAAAAATGATTCCCTACTTCGTAATCGGATTTTTCCTTACCACCTTCCTGGACCTTGGAATCATGGCTGTGGCCATCCTTGGGGCGTGTGTGGCAGTGATTGTCTACTATGCGTCTACGGAAAAAGCGGCAGAGGAATATGTGGAGGCTGTGGAGGAAGCACCAAAACAGGAATTGAAAATCAGGCTGCGCAAATCAGATCTGGTGAAACACTGGCTCATCGGACTTGGCGCAGAAGTTGGATATAACTATGAAAGAATGCAGGCATCCGGCAATGTGCTGGCCATGCTTCCTGTGATTAAACGGCTTTACACGGACCCTGAGGACATCAAGGCCGCATTAAAACGCTACCTGGTATTCTTTAACACGGAGCCGTCCTTTATCGGCAACGTGATTCCCGGCATCTGTGCTTCCCTTGAGGAAGAGCGGGCCAATGGCGCGGATATATCGGATGAGATGATTAACGGACTGAGGACGGGCCTTATGGGACCGCTGGCCGGGGTCGGGGACAGCCTTGCAGGCGGCATCATCTATCCAATCGCGGTATCCCTTGGATGCGCCCTGGCCCTGAAGGGCAACTTCTCAGGCCCGATCCTGTTTTTCGTAATCTTTACCGGAATCATGCTGGTGCTGGGCTACAACCTGTATCAGATGGGTTATAAGCAGGGAAGCGTGTCCGTCATGAATATCCTGGGAGAAGGCTCTGGCTCCATCACACGCCTTACGGACGCGTTCGGAATCCTTGGCCTGATGGTAATCGGCGCAATGGGCGCCCAGAAGGTACTGGTGTATGTGCCTCTTCAGATTACCGTGGGCCAGACAACGGTTATCTTCCAGGATGTACTTAACGGCCTGCTGCCCAATATGCTTCCCTTCGGCCTGATTATCGGCACCTGGATGCTGCTTAAGAAAAAGATATCTCCTGTCCTGGTTGTGCTGATACTCATGCTGGTGGGTATTATAGGATACTATGTTGGGGTGCTTGGGATTGCGGTATAGGGCTGCAGTGTAGGAATACGGTATAGGACCGTATGGGATATATGGATTATATTAAAAGAAGGAATGGGGCGCAGGTATCTCCTGCGTCACATTCCTTCGTTGTGTTTCTGCCTGATTTCAATTATTCCCCAAACACAGCCCTGTAATCAGCCTGGAACTTCTCGATTCCCTGGTCGGTTAAAGGATGCTTTGTCATCTGCTCAATTACCTTATAAGGAACAGTGGCAATGTCGGCGCCTGCCTTGGCACAGTCAATTACGTGGATTGGGTTGCGCACGCTGGCTGCGATGATCTCAGTCTCGATGTTGTGCATCTGGAAAATCTCGGTTATGTCGTAGATTAAGTCGATTCCCGGCATGGAGATGTCATCCAGACGGCCCAGGAACGGGGATACGTAGGAAGCGCCTGCACGTGCGGCTAAGAGGGCCTGGGCAGCGGTAAATACCAGTGTCACATTGGTCTTGATGCCTTCTGCTGTCAGCACCTTGCAAGCCTTTAAGCCTTCAACGGTCATAGGAATCTTAACAACCATGTTGGGATGGATGGCGGCAATCTCACGGCCTTCCTTAATCATGCCCTCGGCATCAACGGTGGTTGCCTTAACCTCGCCGCTGATTGGTCCGTCCACGATGGAGGTGATTTCCTTAATCACTTCTGCAAAATCCCTGCCTTCTTTGGCAATCAGGGATGGGTTGGTGGTTACGCCGCAGATGACGCCCATGTCGTTTGCTTTCCTGATGTCTTCTACATTGGCTGTGTCAACAAAAAATTTCATAGTAATTACCCTCCTAAAATATCCCGGACAGTGTCCCTGCCCTTCTCCAATTGTTTTCTAAGTGTATTATAGCGCATATATATATGATGTCAAGCAAAATAATGCAAAAAAATGCGTTAGTATGCGATTTTTATATATTTGCACTGAATGAACACGTAAAAGGAAAAGAAAATACCGCATAAGTAACGCAAACTTCGGCATGATGGCATTTCCCATCCCTTATATGAAATCCAACCCCTTATTCCGATAGTCCACCGCCATCTCCCCGGACACATCGCTGTCCGTGATCAGGGTGGTAAATGCCTCAATCCCGCACACATGGTATCTGGATACGGTATTCAGCTTAAGCGGGTTGACAAGGGCGATGACCCTTCTGGAGGTCTGGATCAGCTGGCGCTTGATGCTTACCTCATCCGGGTAGGGGATGGTCATCCCGTACTCGGGATGGATGGCGTAAACGCCCATGAAGCACAGGTCCGGGTGGTAGAGGGCTGCCTGGCTGGCGGCAATCTCGCCCACATTGGTCATGGATTCCTTTAACAGGGTGCCGCCCAGCACGATTACATCCACCTGCTCTTTCATGGAACAGGCGTGGGCAATGGAGTAACTGTTGGTCAGCACGGTCAGCTTCAGGTTATTAGGAATGCTTTTTGCAAACTGAAGGTTGGTGCTGCTGCCGTCAATGGCTACCAGCTGGTCCTTTTCAAGGAAGTCCAGCGCCTTGGAGGACAGGCGCTGCTTCAATTCCACATCCGTGGTTTCCCGGTCAAAGAAGTTGATGACCGGCCGTTCCATGGGGATGGCGCCGCCGAAGACCCGCTTTACCTGGCCCTTCTGGTCCAGATCCAACAGGTCGCGCCGGATGGTGTCCTCCGATACATTGAGTTCCACTGCCAGCCGGCTGACCACCACCTTGCCTGAGGTGTGGAGTTTGTTCAGTATCAATGCCTGACGTTCTTCTTTTAACATATCATTCCGTCCTTTCCCCGGTATTTGGACCGTGTGCCACCCATTCCCTGGCCAGGTTTATCCAGCCCTGGCAGTGGGGGACCAGGCAGTCTCCTGTATGGTCGGATACCTCCTCCGTTGCAAGGGACAGCCCGTGGCATCCTTCCGGATAAATGTGCATCTCCAGACTCACCCCGGCTTTCCTCAGGGCGGACGCGAAGAGCAGGGAATTTTCCACCGGCACGGTCTGGTCCGTCCAGGTGTGCCACAGGAACGTCCTGGGCACGTGGGGACCTGCCTGATGCTCCAGGGACACCAGCCTGCGCATGGCCGGATCCTGGTCTGCCCCGGCGCCTAAAAGCTGGGAAAAGGAGCGCTGGTGTCCGTATTCCCCGGATGTAATCACTGGGTAACAGAGTATCATGCCGCCCGGCTGTATCCCTTCAGCGGTAAGGCCAAGGGGCTTATAGAGGAATTCACGGTTCCACATGGTTCCCATGCACCCCGCCAGATGGCCTCCTGCTGAAAATCCGCAGACGATGATTTGGGAGCTGTCAATGCACCATTCCCTGCTGTGGGCCTTTATGAGTGCCATGGAACGGGCCAGTTCCATGAGGGCAAGGGGAAATATTTCAGGAGCCACATGGTAGTTGAGCACGAATACCTGGTATCCGGCTGCCAGGAATTCCATGGCCACGGGCTGGTCTTCCCTGGGGGATACGAAGCCATACCCTCCGCCGGGGCAGATGACGATTGCCGGGCGGAGACGCCCCGGGGCCTGGGGCATGGGGGAGAGAAGATAGGCGGTCAGGTCCGCGGCGTCCTCTGTGGACCGCCGGTATCCGCATTCCTCTGATGTGACCGTGATTTTATAATGTTTTATATCCATAATGATCTTAACCGTACCTTTCTGGAAAGTCCCGCACAAATACGCAGAAAAAAGCAGCTTCCAGTACCATTATACTGAAAACAGGCGCACCCTTCAATAGACAATCGTATTTGCGTTTCAATTGGGAGATAATATGGCGGGCCGCCCCGCCCCGCGGCACCCAAGTATGGGCTTTACAGCCTGACGGGAACCAAGTATAATGGTTATGGAAGAAACTGAATTCGGAAGAGAGGTAACAAAAATGAAGAAGTTGGAAGAGTATGTAAGAAGCATACCGGATTTCCCGGAGCCGGGAATCATTTTCCGGGATGTGACCAGCATCCTGCAGGACGCAGATGGACTGTGCCTGGCAGTGGACAGCCTGATTGATATGGTAAAGGACCTGGATTATGACCTGGTGGTGGGGCCTGAATCCCGCGGCTTTATTTTTGGTGTACCGGTTGCCTATGCGCAGCATAAGGGCTTTGTACCTGTGCGCAAGAAGGGTAAGCTTCCGTGTGAGACCATTTCCATGGATTATGACCTGGAATACGGCCAGGCCACCATTGAGATGCATAAGGATTCCATCAAGCCCGGCCAGAAGGTGGTGATTGTGGATGACCTGATTGCCACAGGCGGCACAACAGAGGCAATCATCAAGCTGATTGAGGAGCTGGGCGGCAAAGTAGTGAAAATCTGCTTTGTCATGGAACTGGCAGGACTTAAGGGCAGGGAGCACCTTAAGGGGTATGATGTGGAATCTTCCATCATCTATGAGGGCAAATAGAAGATAGACGGATGACCGGATGAATAGACGGATGACTGGATAACCGGACAGATGACTGAACGGATAGCCGGTAACAGAAAAGCCTTATTCCTGTGAAAGGGGAGGCTTTTTTTAATTGTATACAGGAAAAAAGGACGGATAATTCCTTGAACAAAGCCCCCTGTCGTAGTACAATAAGAATAATATTTTTTAAAAAGTAAAGGAGTAGGCCAAATGGGACAAAAGAAAGCAGGAATTGCAGCGGCAGTATGTATGATGTCCATTTCCCTTATGCTGGGGGCATGTAAAAGCGGTGTGCCGGCGGACAATGCTCCGAAAACGGCAGAAACAGGGCAGGGGGAATTAAAGCTGGTATTCTGGCATTATTATAACGATGCGCAGAAGCAGTATCTGGACCAGCTGATTAAGGAATATAATGAGACTGAGGGCGCGAAGAAGCATGTTGTGGTGGAGGCTTCCAGCCAGGGTTCCATCGGGGACCTTACCAACAAGATAGACCTGACCCTTAATGGATCCACCAATGATGTGGAGATGGCCAACATGTCCCTGGCCTACAGGGATATGATTGTGGGCGTGGTAAATAAACACGGGGAGAGACTGGTGGATGCCGGTGATTACCTGTCAGAGGATGAACTTTCGTGGTACAACCAGGCATATCTGGAGGAAGGATATATCGGCAGCAAGCTTTACATACTGCCCTTGGTCAAGTCCACGGAACTGCTGTTGATGAACCAGACCCGCCTGGATAAGTTCCTGGACGAGAATCCGCAGTATTCAATTGATGACATGTCTGACTGGGACGGCCTGGAGCAGATGGCCCAGGGGTATTTTGAATGGACGGACAACGCCACACCTGATGTTGACGGGGACGGAAGCCCTTTTATCGGTCTGGATAACCTGGCTAATTATTTTATAGCCATGAACCATGCCATGGGTTCTGATATCTATCATTACGATCAGGACGGCGCTTTTGTGGCGGATTTAAATGAAGACTATATCAGGCGGTTATTCCTGAATTATTATATTCCCTTTACCAAGGGATATTATGGGGCCAGCGGCAAGTACAGAAGTGATGATATCAAGCAGTCCGTACTGGCGGGATATGTGGGTTCGTCCTCCAGCGTACTGTATTTTCCGGATGAGGTTGCGGACCGGGACGGGAACATGGTCCCTGTGGAAATCGGGGTTTATAAGTATCCGGTGCTGGCTGGAAGCCGGGAGACAGCCATCCAGCAGGGAGCGGGCGTGGTGGTATTCAACCGCAGCCAGGAAGAGAACCGGGCCAGTATGGACTTTATCCGCTGGCTGACGGTTGACAGGGGATTTGAACTGGCTTCCTCCATGTCCTATATGCCGGTGGACCATGAGCCCATGACACAGGACCAGGAAAAACTCATTGAAAGCCCAAAGGTCTTAAAGGGCATTGAGGTTGGACTGGAGCAGAGCAGTACCTATCAGATGGTATACGGATTTGATTTTGAGAATTCTTATGATGTCAGGAATGACCTGAATGATTGTTTCAGCAGTTCGCTTAAGGAGGGCCGTGCAGAATTCCTTGGATATCTGGATCAGGGAATGTCCATGGAGGAAGCCGCGAAAGCCATGGAATATGACAAGAAGGCTGAGGCGTTTTATGAGCAGGTAGAAGCTATATTTGGACAGTAGTGACTGCCCCGTTTTCCTGCTGGAATGGAGATTCGTCCTATGAAGAAATATTTGTTAAGCAATAGGGTGCGGAATGCAATCTTACTTGCCATCCTGCTGCAGAGTGTCATATTTGGTATTGGCCTGGTGGTAACCGGCACATTTTCCGGGACAGCCAACCGTCCGTATAAAGTAATGGAGTCTCAGGTGTCTGAAAAGAACTCCCTGCTGTCAGGTTATATGAACAATGTGCTTCTGCTGTCCAATACCATGGAGAAAGAACTGGGACGGATGTCAGATGAGGAGGAAATCCAGAACCGGCTGATTGATAACCTGAACCATGCTTCTTCGGCAGATGGGATATTTTATATTAATCTGGACAGCCGGGAGGCGCTGGTATTTCACGATGGCGAACCAGATATCTATTCTTCCACTTATGGCGATATCAGCTGTGTGATTGGACACCCCAAAAGCAGCTATTCCATTGCCCTGGCCAGGAACTGGAGGCCCAAGCTTTCGGACGGGAACTGGGCTGATGCAGAATATTACTGGGATAACAGAAGTAATGGCGGAACCTGGTTCTTTACCGATGAATGCATATATTATGTACTGACCCAGGAAAAGAAAGGGAGCCGCCTGATTATGGGGCTGGAAATCAGCAGGAATATGCTGGACACATATCTCAAACTGGACAATCCCCCTTATAAAGGTATGTCTGTCCTGCTGCTTTCAGACGGGAATATCAGATACAGCGTTGACCCGGAGATGGAGGGCACTGGGTATGCATATGATGAAAAGACCGGCCACATCTCCCTGAACTATAAAGGGACGGCCTATGACGGGGTGCGGAGCGTGCTCCAGACCTATGGCTACATGGACGGAGGGGCAGTGTATGTGGCGGCCGTATGCCATCATTCGGAGCTGGCGGCCCTGTCTTATTCCACGGTCATCATGGTGGCGGGGGTATATCTGTTTTCCATTATAATCGCAATGATTTTTTCTTATATCGCCATCTGGATGGTGTTAAAGCCAATCCAGAAGCTTCAGGAGGATATAACGGACCAGAAGCCGGAAGAGGTTCATTTTAAGGAAAGCGGCATTGTGGAGATTGACAGGATACACCAGGCGTTAAATGACATGGCTGCAAAGCTGGAACAGAGTTATTCCAGATATTCCTTTGCCATGGAGTCCGCAGGGGATAATGTGGGAAGCTTTGAATACCAGGACAAAGCCGGAAAGGTCAAACTCAGCCCGTCCATCTGGCACCTTCTGGATATCCGGCCGGACCGGAGGAAACCGGTGGGGGAGATGGATTATAAGCAGTGGCAGGATATCCTTGGGAGTATGGAACGCATTGAAGAACTGGAGGATGGCTATTCCTTCCTGGACCAGGGCGGGAACAGGCGCGCTGTCTCCATCCGTCAGAGGACCGAGGAAAATGGCGTGTTCGGTATGATGATAGATAAGACGGATGCGTATAAGGAGATTGTGCGTCTCCGGAACATTTCCCAGCATGACCAGCTGACGGGGCTGTATAATGCGGCTTATCTGAAAAAGGAAGGCCAGAAGATACTGGATGATAACAGGAACCTGGTCAATGCCCTGGTGTTCTGTGACCTGGATAACCTTAAGTATATCAATGATAACTTCGGCCATGAGATGGGGGACCGGTACTTAAAGGCTATGGCAGACATGCTTGCTGATATGGCGGCCCCGGAACAGTGCGTTGCGGTGCGCCTGTCAGGGGATGAATTCGTACTTTTCTTCTACGGATACGGCGACCGGGAAACCATCCTTAATAAGGTAAAGGAGGGATATGAACAGCGTCCCTTCATACAGCTGCCTGACGGGACAAGGCACAGGATCAACGCATCGGTGGGACTTGCATTTGCCCAGAGGGAGACAGAGCGCATGGACGATCTGATTAACCGTGCGGACAGGGCCATGTACCGTGTGAAGCATGGCAGTAAAAACGGGATAGCAGTGTATGATAAGACAGATGAAGCGGGGCCGGTATAGGGTCCCGCTTAGGTTTTTTCCATCCTACCCTTGCTTTTTTACATAAAAAAAATTATAATGTATCTTGACTATCCATAGGAAAAGGTGACCGCAGATATGGCAGAAAAGGGAACAAAAGAAAAACTGGATATTGAACTGGAAGCTCCGGCGGACTTTACAAGCCCTGAAGAACTGTATCAGGACCTGATTAATACCATCCGTAAATACCATCCGTCCGATGATATTACCATGATTGAAAAAGCGTACAGGATTGCCAATGAGGCGCACAAGGAACAGAAGCGCAAGTCAGGCGAACCGTACATCATCCATCCGCTCTGTGTGGCCATTGTACTGGCCGACCTTGAGATGGATAAGGAAACCATTGCCGCTGGGCTGCTCCACGATGTGGTTGAGGACACAATCATGACCCTGGACCAGCTGACCAAGGAGTTCGGCTCCGAGGTTTCATTTTTGGTGGACGGGGTTACGAAGCTGACCCAGCTGAACTGGGACAAGGATAAGGTGGAAATCCAGGCAGATAACCTGCGCAAGATGTTCCTTGCCATGGCAAAGGATATCCGCGTCATCATCATCAAACTGGCTGACCGCCTGCACAACATGCGCACCGGACAGTACTGGAAGCCGGAGAAGCAGAAGGAAAAAGCCAGGGAGACCATGGAGATATATGCGCCCATTGCCGACAGGCTGGGTATTTCCAAGATTAAGATTGAACTGGATGACCTGTCACTTAAATTCCTCAAACCGGATGTTTATTATGACCTGGTGGAAAAGGTAGACCTGCGCAAGGATGCCAGGGAGGCCTTTGTCCAGGAAATCGTGGATGAAGTTAAGAACCATATGAAGGAAGCTGGCGTGGACGCCACGGTTGGCGGAAGGGTGAAGCATTTCTTCAGTATCTATAAGAAAATGGTGAACCAGAATAAGACACTGGATCAGATATATGATTTATTTGCGGTAAGGATCATGGTGGATAACGTGAAGGACTGTTATGCGGCCCTGGGCGTGATCCACGAGATGTATAAACCTATCCCCGGGCGTTTTAAGGACTATATTGCCATGCCCAAGCAGAATATGTACCAGTCGCTGCACACCACCCTGATCGGCAGCAATGGGCAGCCCTTTGAGATCCAGATCCGCACCTATGAGATGCACCGGACAGCGGAGTATGGTATCGCGGCCCACTGGAAGTACAAGGAGAGCGGCAGCGGCCAGGTGGCGGCAGGCAGTGAGGAGGCAAAGCTCAGCTGGCTGCGCCAGATACTGGAATGGCAGAGGGATACGGATGATTCCAAGGAATTCCTGAGCATGGTCAAGGGTGACCTGGACCTGTTTTCGGACAGCGTATACTGTTTTACCCCATCCGGCGATGTGAAGACGCTTCCCAGCGGTTCCACTCCTATTGATTTTGCATACTGTATACATAGTGCAGTGGGCAATAAGATGGTGGGGGCCAGGGTCAACGGCAAGCTGGTGCCCATAGAGTATGTAATCCAGAACGGCGACCAGCTGGAGATCATCACGTCCCAGAATTCCAAGGGGCCCAGCAGGGACTGGCTGAATATTGTCAAGAGCACCCAGGCTAAGAATAAGATTAACCAGTGGTTCAAGAACCAGATGAAGGATGACAATATCGTCCGGGGCCGTGATTCCATTGAGCGCTACTGCAAGGCCAAGGGGATTAACTGGTCTGAGATAAGCAAGCCCGAGTTCATGGAAAAGGTCATGAACCGTTACGCGTTTAAGGACTGGGATTCCGTCCTGGCGTCCATTGGGCACGGCGGCCTGAAGGAAGGCCAGGTCATTAACAAGATGCTGGAGGAGCGCGAGAAGAAATTAAAGCGCGAGATCACGGATGAGGATGTGCTCAACGGCATTGCGGACACGGCCGGACGTTCAGGCGAGGCAACGGTGCGCAAGTCCAAGAGCGGCATCGTGGTTAAGGGCATCCATGACCTGGCAGTGCGTTTTTCCAAGTGCTGCAACCCTGTCCCGGGAGATGAAATCGTGGGATTCGTAACCAGGGGCAGAGGCGTATCCATCCACCGCACGGACTGCATCAACATGATTAACCTGCCTGAGGATGAGCGGGGCAGGCTCATTGACGCGGAGTGGCAGATGGCCGAGGGAGCCACCAACAACGAGCAGTATTCCACGGAGATTAAGATATTTGCCAATAACAGGATTGGCATGTTTGCCGATATATCCAAGGTGTTCACGGAAAAACAGATTGACATCACCTCCATGAATGTGAGGACCAGCAAACAGGGCAAGGCAACCATCATCATGACGTTTGATATCCACGGCACGGAGGAACTGAACCGTCTTACGGATAAGATACGCCAGATTGAAGGGGTGCTGGATATTGAGCGTACTGCCGGGTGATGGGGATATGTCCGGCGATGCCTGATACAGCCAGGTGATGCCCGGGTCCGGCGGCAGGCATCTGATGAAACGTACCCGGCAAAGACGGCTGCCATATGGAAAGGGGAATCGATATGAGTGATATGCGTGTTAAGACATGTGTGCTGGGAGCGGTAAGCACCAATTGCTTCCTGGTCTATCATGATACTACAAAGGAGGCCGTAATCATAGACCCGGCCGATAATGCACATTATATCCTGAATAAATGCAGTGAGCTGGGGATTTCACCCAGGGCAGTGCTTCTGACCCACGGTCATTTTGACCATATCATGGCGGCAGAGGATTTACGGCGCACATTCCACATTAAGATATATGCTTCTGAGACAGAGGACGCCATGCTGGCGGATGGGGGACTTAACATGTCGGGCAGCTGGGGCGGCATGCAGACCAGCTTCCACGCGGATGTGCTGTTAAAGGACGGGGATGAGCTGGATTTAATCGGATTTTGCTGGAAGGTGATAGAAACGCCGGGTCACACATCCGGGTCGGTTTGCTACTATGTTCCCGGGGAAGAGGTGGTCTTTGCAGGGGACACCCTGTTCTGCGAATCCTATGGAAGGACGGACCTTCCAACGGGAAGCAGCAGCCAGATTGTGGATTCCATCATAAACAAGGTATTCCATCTGCCGGACGATACCATGGTATATCCGGGACATGGGGAGACAACCACCATTGGCCATGAGAAGCAGAGCAACCCCATTGCATTTTACAGATAATGAAAGCAGGACTTATATGATTGGATTATTAATACAGGATAATGCATATGAACAGGACATCAGAGAACTTCTGATGTCCTTTTATCCGGGTGAAACCTATGCCCATGAGGTTAAGGATGAACTGGAATTTTATGTGGAGACAAGGCTGGGGCAGGGGGAAATCTCGGTCCTCATATGGGACAGGGACGGAGGCCGGGATGGGATGGACCAGGGCGGGGCCGCGGCCCTTCCGGCCGGACAAGGACCTGAGGAAGGGAATCCGGTATCATGGAAGCTGTCAGTGAGCCGTACCGGGGCATCCGACCTGTCCGACCACTCAGCCACCAAGAACGTGGTTAAGAAAATGTTCTACCAGATGCTTATGGAGCGCACGGGAACAGGGCTCCCCTGGGGGTCCCTCACAGGAATCCGTCCCACCAAGATTGCCCTTACCAGGCTGGAGGAGGGCTGGGATGAGGATGCTATCCGTTCCTTCATGAAAGAAACCTACATGGCCAGTGACGAGAAGATTAACCTGAGCATCGAGATTGCTGCCAGGGAAAAGAAGCTGCTTGAACCCCTGGATTATGAGCGGGGTTACAGCCTTTATGTGGGGATTCCCTTCTGTCCCACCACCTGCCTATACTGTTCCTTCACCTCCTATCCCATCAGCAAATGGACGGGGCGCACAGGGCTTTACCTGGAGGCATTGTTCAAGGAACTGGAATACACCGCAGGGAAAATGAAGGGACGGCCTCTGGATACCATTTATTTTGGAGGCGGCACACCTACATCCCTTCCGGCGGAGGATATCCATGCTATCTTATGTAAACTGGAAGACCTTTTTGATACGGGACATGCCCTGGAATTTACCGTGGAGGCCGGGCGGCCGGACAGCATAACGGAGGAAAAGCTGAAGGTGCTGAGGAACCATGGCATCACCCGCATTTCCATTAATCCCCAGACCATGAACCAGAAGACCCTGGACCTGATTGGACGCCGCCATTCCGTGGAAATGGTTAAGGAGCGGTTTTGGATGGCAAGGGAGCTGGGCTTTGACAACATTAATATGGATCTGATCATGGGACTGCCTGAGGAGGACATGGACGATGTGCGCCATACACTTCATGAGGTAAAGGAGCTGGCGCCGGACTCCCTTACCGTCCATTCCCTGGCCATTAAGCGGGCTGCCCGCCTTAACATGTTCAGGGAACAGTACGGGGACCTGAAAATCAGCAATACGCCTGAGATGATTGACCTGAGCGCTGCCTGCGCCAGGGAGATGGGGATGGAGCCATACTATCTCTACCGCCAGAAGAACATGGCCGGTAATTTTGAGAATGTGGGATATTCCCTTCCTGGCAAGGCCTGCATCTATAACATCCTTATCATGGAGGAAATGCAGACCATTGCCGCCTGCGGCGCCGGAACCACCACCAAGGTGGTATTCCCGTCTGAAAACAGGCGGGAGCGGTGCGAGAACGTGAAGGAAGTGGAACAGTATATCAGCCGGATTGACGAGATGATAGGGCGCAAGGAGAAAATCCTCCTGTAATCCCTATATCTTAAAGTAGTCCAATATATAATCGATGAAATATCGGCTGGCAATGGGCAGCACCTTCTTGTTCTTGTACACAAGGGCCAGGGTGCGGGTGACTTCGGGATAGATGGGTTTTGTCACTATGTTCTGGTGATATCCTTCTAACACCAGGTCATAGAGGCTGGAGACGCCCAGGCCCTGTTCCACCATTGACATGATGGTGTAGTCATCCACCACCGTGTACTGTATGTTGGGGTTCAGCCCGTGCCGGTAGAAGGCGGACAGGGGGACGCTTAACTCCACCCCTTCATCCAGGAGGATGTAGGGCAGGGAGGCCAGGGTCTTCAGTGAGATGGATTCCTCCCCTGCCAGATAGTGGTCCGGGGGAAGGACGGCCTGCATGCGGTCCGTACACAGGGGGATGATGGTAAGCCTGGAGGTGACGTCCGGGTTGGTGAAGCCAAAGTCAACGCTTCCCTCAGCTACCCATTGGCAGATGCTGGTGTAATCCCCCTGGCGCAGGATGAACTGCACGGAGGGGTACATTTTCTTAAAATCCTTTATGAACCTGGGGAGCCAGGTACGGCTGACGCTGGTAAATGTCCCGACGCGTATCAGGCCACGTTCAAGTCCCTGCATCTCCTGGCATTTCACATCCAATTCACGTCTGGCATTGCTGACGGACTGTATGTAAGGCAGATATTCCCTGCCGTCCGGCGTCAGCTCTGCGCCGGTCTTGGAGCGGAGGAACAGGGTGGTATTCAGCTCGTGTTCCAGCGTGCGTATCATCTGGCTCACGGCAGACTGGGTGTAGCCTGACTCGGCCGCTGCCTGGGTAAAGCTGCCTGTTTCCACAATTCTTATAAACACATCGTATCGGTTCATGGGCTTCTCCTTTAATCGTTCCTTAAACATAAGACAACCTAATGTATCCATTATAAACTTTCGTTTTTCTTATTTCAATACCGGAGTTATAATAAAGCCATCACAAAATTTGAGTGGGAAAAACAATGGACACAAAGAATATGTTTTGGCTGAAAAAGGGAATACATGACGGGATACCCATTGCCCTGGGGTATCTGTCCGTGGGCTTTACCCTTGGCATCACGGCCCGGCACGCAGGGCTTACGCCCTTCCAGGCAACCATTACCAGCCTGTTCATGAATGCCTCGGCAGGGGAATTTGCAGGCTTTACCATGATTTCTGAGAAGGCCGGATATGTGGAGGCCGCAATCATGATGCTGATCATCAACGCCCGGTATCTCCTGATGTCATGTGCCCTGAGCCAGAAGCTGGGCAGCGGTGCGTCCGTGCTTCACCGCATGCTTATGGGATATGATGTCACGGATGAGATATTCGGCGCATCCATCATGGTCCCGGGAAAGCTGAATCCGCGCTATTATTATGGGATGATGCTCATATCCATGCCCGGCTGGGCAGCGGGGACATGTCTTGGCGTGGTTGCGGGGAACGCCCTTTCAGAGGGGATTGTAAGCGCCCTGGGTGTGGGGCTTTACGGAATGTTCCTGGCGGTAATCATACCTCCGGCTGCCAAGGAACGGGTTTTGGGCGTGCTGATTGCCATTTCCATGGCTGCCAGCTATGCCATGTCCATACTGTGCAGCGGTATCTCCCCGGGGACGCGTATCATGATGCTGACCATCATCATAGCAGGGGCTGCAGCCATACTGTTCCCCATCAAGGAGGAGAGGGAAAATGGAGCATAACGTATATATCTACATATTGGTCATGGGCGCGGCCACTTACCTGGTGAGGGCGGTTCCGCTGATTTTCATCCGGCATGAGTTAAAGAATACGCTGATCCGGTCATTTTTATATTATGTGCCGTATGTGACGCTGGCGGTGATGACATTTCCATCCATCCTGGGGGCCACCAGAAGCCCTGTGGCGGCCCTGGCGGCCCTGGTTACAGGAATCCTTGCCGCGCTGGGCGGAGGCGGGCTTCTGAAGGTGTCTGCGGCCTGCTGCATCGTGGTTTATATAAGTGAAAGGATTTTGCCTGTATTGTGAAAAACAACAAGGCATAAGTTGGGAAATGTGTCACAAATGGTCGAAATGCACATGAATAATTCCGAATATATTGAAAAATTCACAAATCTGTGATATTATTTAAAAATGAAAAAAATATATTCGGTAAAATAAATATAAAGGAGTAAAGGGACGTGAAGAAGAGAGAACGAGTTTTTGCGGCAATGAAGAATCAGCCCGTGGATAAGATTCCCAGTTATTTTACCATGCATTTTCCAAGGGAAGTTGCGTTCGGCGAAGCAGCTGTGGAGGAACACCTCAAGTTTTTTAAGGAGGTAAATCCGGACATCCAGAAAATCATGAATGAGAACCTGGTTCCCAATATGGGGTCCATTAAGACGCCGGATGACTGGAAGTGCATCAGGAGCATTTCCCTGGATGACAGGTTCATGCAGGATGAGATTGAACTGGTGAAACGTGTGCTGGACCGGTGTGACATGGATGCCTATAACATCGGCACACTCCACGGCATCGTGGCCTCCACCATCCACCCCATTGAACCGGATTACGGTTATATGCCCGTAAGGCAGCTGCTGGTAAGCCACCTGCGCCAGAATAAGGCCCCGGTGCTGGATGCCATGAAGCGGATTGCCGACGGACTGTGCCAGCTGGCAGGGAAGTTCGTGGAGCTGGGACTGGACGGAATCCTGTATGCGGGTCTGGGCGGGGAGCGTTTCCTGTTTACGGACCAGGAGTTTGAAGAGTACATAATGCCGTTTGATAAGCAGATCATGAATGCATGTCTGGAGGCGGGAGGGAACAACATCCTGCATATGTGCAAGACCGATGTGAATTTTGACCGCTATAAGAGCTATAAGGGCCTTTATACCATTGCCAACTGGGGCGTGTATGAGGCAGGCCTGAGCCTGTCAGAGGGACGCCGGATATTCACGGACTGTGCCATCATGGGCGGGCTTTCCAACCATATGGGTCCGCTGATTGAGGGCACTGCGGATGAGATAAGGGAAGAGGTAAGGCGAGTGGTGGCTGAGGCCGGAAGGACCGGGTTTATCCTGGGCACGGACTGCACCATTCCCACAGGAACATCCTATGACCGCCTGAGGACCGCGGTGGATGCCCTGGAAGGGCTGTAAACACTATGTGGCAGCCGGATTCATGTAAGCAATATGATGTTAATATAAAAGCCATGGAAGACCATGGTGGGAGGGAGATTTTAATATGAAGAAACGATTTTTATCAGCAATCCTGATTGGCTCAATGGTGCTGTCGGCAACGGCCTGCGGCGGCGGTTCCGGTTCAGACAAGCCCGCGGATACGGCGGCGCCAAAGGAAACCCAGGCTCCGGCAGCCGAAGGAAGCAGCGAGGCGGCAGGAGAGGACAAGAAGGCTTATCCGGACGGCACCATGACCATTTACGCCTATGGGCAGCCCCAGTATCTGCAGATTTATTTTGACAACTGGCTGGAGCGCAACCGCGACATCGCGCCAGGCGTGAAGATTGAGATTGTCCAGACCAAGGATGTCAATGATGCCCGTGAGAAAATCAGCATGACATACCTGTCCGGAGCCATGGACGACCTGCCTACCGCAACCATGATAGACCCTGTCAGCCTCATTGACCTGGCAAAGGGCGGCATTGTGATGGATGTCACGGACGACATCTCGCCGCAGGTGCCGAATATGGTTGACGGCGCATGCAATGACGCAACCCTTGGCGGGAAGATTTACGGCTATCCTGATTCCGTGCGCCCGCAGCTGCTGTTCTATAACCAGAGGATTTTTGACAAGTACGGTGTTGACCCTGCACAGATGGAAACCATCGAGGGCTGGATTGAAGCCGGACGCCAGTTAAAGGAAAAGAGCAATGGCAGTACATACCTTTCCTACATTGACCCAACAAGCCGTACCTGGCGTTATTACGGACGCCGCGGCCTCATGCCTCAGGCGGACGCCCATATCTGGGATGACCAGGGCAATGTGGTCATTGGAAGCGACCCGGGGGCCAAGCTGGCATTTACCACGCTGGATACCCTTTGCCAGGAAGACCTGCTGTTTAAGTCAGCCATCCTGGAGCCGCCAATGTATGATTCCATCCGGGAAGATAAGATTGCAACCTTCTATATCGGCGCATTCTGGGATGAGTTCCTGCGCCTGAACGTACCTGAGACAGCCGGTGACTGGCGTGTGATGAAAGCCCCTGTGTTCAAGGAAATCGGTACAGGCGGGGCGCCTGTTTCCCAGTACTGGGCAGTCATTAACAATCCGGATGATCCGTATACATCCCTGTTCCAGAAGCTGTGGTATGATTTCCAGTTTGACAATGACGCCCGTAAGGAATGGGTCAATGAGGTTGAGTCCCAGAACGGACCGTATGCCAACCCGGTAGCCCTTTCCATGCTGGAAGACCCATTCTGGAAAGAACCATCTGATTTCTACGGCGGCCAGTCCTTCAGGGAAATGGAAGGAAAGGGACTTGAGAACAGTTCCAAGAACCTGGTTGTGACGCCACAGGATGCGGAAGCAGACACCGTTATAAGCGCTGAGCTGGAAAAATATGTTGCAGGCGATCAGAGCATGGACGATGCGATTGCAAATATGCAGAAGAATCTGGAAGCGAAGATTGGAAAGGCAACAATCGAATAATGCTTTACCTTAGGGCAGACAGCTGGAATGTATGTTCAGACACGCCCCAGGAGATTTGACCTGAGGAGAGTTGGATGGCGCGGCACGGAGCAAGGCACTGAATCAATCCGTGCCGCGCCTGTTATATTTATATGAGAAGAAGGGGTGGCTAATCATGGCTAAATTTCTAAAACGGTACCGGTATCCTTATCTGTTCATCATGCCCTTTTTTATTCTGTTCCTGGTGTTTCAGCTGGTTCCCAATATCTGGACCGTGTATATCAGCCTGACAGAGTGGAACGGAATCGGGGAGCCGCGGTTCACCGGCGTGCAGAACTACAACATGCTTTTTAAGGATTATATGTTCTGGGATGCGCTTACGAACACGGTGATTTACTGGATTACAGGCGTCATACTGATCCTGGCCCTGGGGCTTCTGATATCGGGGCTGCTTAACTATAACAGGCTCAGGGGCAAGGCGTTTTTCAAAAGCGCTACCTATCTGCCTAATATCTGTGCCGTTATTGCCATGGGTATTATTTTCAGCATGCTGTTTGAGAAGAATACGGGCCTTATTAACGAGGTCATCTTTTCCATGGGCGGAAGCAAGGTGGACTGGCTTACAGGCACCAGATTTTCCAAGCTTCCGGTCATTGCGCTGAACGTGTGGAGGAATACCCCGTGGTTTACCATGATACTGCTCTCCGGACTGCTCAATATATCGCCTGAGTATTATGAGGCGGCAAAAGTGGATGGGGCCAATGCGTTCCAGCGTTTTTTCAAGATTACGCTGCCCTCCCTGTCCAACGTCATGTTTTTCTGTTTCATCACACTGACTGCTGACAGCTGGAAGATATTCAACGAGCCATTCATGCTGCAGGGACCTGGCACGTCCAACGTATCCTTGTTCCAGTACATGTATGAGTCTGGTTTCAATGTGTTTAAGCTGGGATATGCAAGTGCAATCGGCTGTATGCTGACGCTTATCCTGCTGATTGTTTCCATTATCCAGTTCATCATACGCATGAAACAGGGCGAAGTATAAGGAGGTGGGTGTATGGGTTACAGAACAAGAAGGCAGCTGGTGGATATACTGGTACATACGCTGCTTATCATCATAGTCATATTTTCCATGTTCCCAATCATATGGATGTGCTTGATTGCGCTCAAAGGGGCGGGGGAGAGCGTCAGCGGATTCAACTCCCTGATTCTCAGGAATCCTTCCCTTGGGAACCTGAAACGTCTTTTTGAACTGCTTCCTAATTTCTGGAAGAACTTTTATAACAGTGTGTTCACTACATTTTTCGGCACGGTCACGTCCCTGTTTTTCTGCTCCCTGGCTGGTTTTGCATTTGCAAAATATAAGTTCCCGGGCAATAAGACGTTGTTTTATTTCTGCGTGGCAACCATGCTGATCCCGCCTGAGGTTGGTTCAATCCCCATGTTCCTGGTCATGAGGAAGATGGAGCTGATTAACAGCCTGTGGTCCCTGGTCATCCCAAGGATGGCAACTGCAATCGGTATCTTCTACATGAGACAGTACATCATGGATGTGCCGGATGAAATCATCGAATCGGCCCGCATAGACGGCTGCCATGATTTTAAGATTTATACCAGCATCGTCATGCCCATTATCAAGCCCGCGCTGGCTTCCTGGGGCATCCTGACCGTCATAGCCAGATGGAATGACTTCTTCTGGCCCCTGATTTTCCTTCGCAAGAGCGAGAAATACACCCTGATGGTGGCAATCACCATGCTCCCCTTCAGCGAGGGCATGTCCACGCCGTGGCCTGTCACCATGGCCGGAACCGCCCTGGCAACCCTGCCGGTCATTGTTATTTTCATTGTGCTGCAGGCGTTCATGAAGGATGGGCTGACTTTGGGGGCGGTGAAAGGGTAGGTGTGCCTGGTGCGGCCTGGATTTAGTGACCCATATGGTTGAGGATGGGGTTGGATTCGATAGACAGAATACAATGGATATTATAATTTTCAGAGGAAAAGCACTTCCTGCGGGAGGTGCTTTTTAATTTTGGTTAAAAAGCGTTGTGCAATATGCTGTAAATTGTGTTGCAATATTTGAATGGTTTAGACAAAAATTTAAAATACCCTTGAAATTCAATGCGAAACGTGTATATAATATAACCAAGTTAGATAGGTTATATAAGATGACTCATTAATTATAGTCTTAAGGTCAGGATATCTGACCGGCAAAGGAGGAAATATTGTGATTATTGACGCAGATGTGCATCTTTCGCCGCTTCATGAGTACGAAACCAACATGAATGCTGAGATGCTCATGGAATCCATGGAAGAAGCAGGGGTTGACAAGGCCCTTTGCTGGGTACACAGACCCTACATACGCTCCATGCTGCCGGAAGTACAGCGCTACCTGTATGAATCATCCAAACGTTATCCCGGGAAGATCCTGGGGTTTGGCTGGGTTGACCCAAGGCTGGGAAAAGACAATGCCAGGGATGAGCTTCACCGGTGCCTGTATGAATATGGTTTTTATGGTGTCAAATTTAATGGGGCACAGAATGAACATATGAATGATGATCCTGAGATGGTACTTCCCTTAGTAGAAGAGATTGCCAGATGCAATGCGGTGCTGGCACTGCATACGGGGGCGGATGCATATGAGGGTACCCATCCGCACCGGGTAAGGAACATAGCAAAGCGGTATCCGGAATTGAAGATCATTATGGTCCACATGGGAGGTGCCGCGCTGTCGGATCTCAGCGCATCAGCCATTGAAGTGGCGAAAGAGTGCCCCAACGTGACAATCATAGGTAGCGATATAAGGGCCAGGTCCCTTCTGAAAGGAATCCGTGAAGTCGGGCCGGACCGTGTATGTTTTGGAAGCGACACCCCATTTGAGGTAATGAGGGCGGAGGTTGCCAAGTATAAGGCGCTTCTGCAGGGTGTTGTGAGCGAGGAGGAAAAGGAGATGATATTCCACAAAAATATAAGCAGGGTTCTGGGCCTTGGATAATATACATGAGAAACCGGATACGGCGTCTGTCAGCCAAACGGAGCAAAAGGGGATTGGGTAAATGGAAATCGGTTGTTGTATTTCATCAGGGAATATTGGGAAGCTTCCTGAATGTGGTTTTGATTTTGTGGAGCTGCCGGGAAAGGAACTGTTCCGGATGGAGCCGGGCCAAATCACTGCATTACGGCGCAGGCTGGATAAACGGAACTTAAGGTGTAAGAGCCTTAATGCATATTGTCCGGAAAATATCATCATAGCCGGGCCTGGGCAGAACCTGGGGGAGGCGAGGGCCTATGCCAGGAAGATAGCTGCCTATGCCTCGGAACTGTCTGTGGTCCAGGTGGGAGTCGGGGCACCCAGGTCCAGATGCCTTCCGGTGGGATATGACAGAACCATTGCCAATGAGCAGCTGAAGGAATTCCTGCGGTATACTGCGGATGAGTTTGCGGCCTATGATATATATGTTTCACTGGAGGCAGTGGGGGAATGCTACTGCAATTATATCAACCGTCTGGAGGAGGCAAAGGATATCCTGGATTCAGTGCGGCATCCGTTTCTGCGCATGGTTCTGGACTTTTATAATATGGAGCAGAGCGGGGAGGCTGATATGGACCTGAAGCAATATGTACCCTTTGCCGCACATGTACATATATCGGATGATGAGGGAAGCCCGGACAGACGCGGTTTCCTGAGACCTGACAGATATGCCTGCCATGAGGGACGGCTTCACAGTCTGGTGGAGGCTGGATATGACGGGACCGTCAGCCTGGAGGTGGACTGCCCGCCGGATGCCTGTCTGTGTATCCAGTCCTGTTATTTCCTGAAGAAGGTATTGAACTGTTAAAGGAGATGTCTATGAGAGAGAGTATAGTGATTATCGGTGGCGGCCTTATGGGCAGCGGGATTGCGGCGGTCAGTGCCCTGGCTGGAAATCCTACTGTTATTGTGGATGTGGACAGGGATAAGGCAGAGGGGGGTGTGATCCATGCCTTAAAATGTGTGAGGGAACTTTGTTCCAACGGGCTGGCTGCTGACCAGCCGGCAAAAAAGGCAGAGGGACTGCTTGAACCAGAGGCGGATCTGGCAGAGGCATTAAAGAAAGCCGGTATGGTAATTGAAGCCGTATCTGAAAATCTTGAATTGAAGCAGATGGTTTTTAAACAGGTGGATGGACTGCTTCCAAGGGAAATCCCCATAACCTCCAATACGTCAGGTCTTAGGATATCTGATATTGCAAGATATACAAGGTTCCCGGAACGCACGGTTTCTACCCACTTCTGGTTTCCCGGACACCTGATTCCCCTGGTTGAGGTGGTGGTGGGGGAACATACTGACATCCAGGTAGCGGTTCAGGTTAAGGAAAGGCTGAAAACCTGGGGAAAGTCCCCTGTCCTTGTGAAGAAGGATCTGCCGGGCCAGCTTGCCAACAGGATTTATCAGGCAATCATAAGGGAAGCCATACAGATTGTTTCCATGGGGCTGGCGGACGCAGAGGATGTTGATACGGCCATCAAGATGGGCATGGGCCTGAGGTTCCCTATCATGGGGCCGCTGGAACATATGGATACCATTGGACTGGAATTGACCGCTTCGGTCCAGGACACGGTGCTGCCTGAGATATCGGCAGCCAGGTCGGCTTCCCCATATCTGACAGGACTGATTGAGTCGGGCAGGCGCGGCTATAAGGACGGACAGGGGTTCTATGACTGGTCAGGCAAGGATATGGAGGAAATTACGCAAAAGAGGAACAGGTACCTGATGCAGGCGATACAATTGTTAAAAGCAAGCAGTGAAACACTATAATTTCAAACAAGTAAAGGAGAGGGATTATGAGGAAAAGCAGAATTGCCATGTTATTAGGGGCAGCAGTCATTGCATCCATGTTTACCGGGTGTACCAGTAAGGCGCCGGCCGGGACAGCTGGTACCCAGGCAGTGTCGGAAAACACCAAGGAGACGGATTCCAAAGCGCAGGAAGAAGGGAAGGCCGGGGAGACAACGGGGACAGAGGCCCCGGCTCCATCCGGTGAGACCATTGTAATCAAGTTTGGACACAACTATTCCGTGGATCATCCGGCAGAAATTGTAGGGCAGTGGATGAGCAGCCAGCTGGCAGGGAAATCAGGAGGCAGGATTGTACTGGAGACCTATCCGTCGGGGCAGCTGGGAACATCCAATGAACTGATGAACAGCGTTACCAACGGAACCATAGAAAGCTGTGTCACCTCTACATTCGGGACCATTGAGAAGAACATTTATACCGTGGAGCTTCCCTATCTGTTTTCCAGCTTTGACCATGTCAAGAAATTCATGCATAGTGAGGAATCCACACAGCTTCTGTCCCTGCTTGATGCAAAGGGGGTCCATGCAAATGGATGGTGGCCCGTAGGATGGAGGAACATAGGGAATAATAAACGTGAGGTCAAAACGCCAGCCGACTTAAAAGGACTTTTAATCCGGGCGTTTGATAATGAAATACTGATTGACACCCTTAAGGCCCTGGGAGCTAATACCACTGTGATGAATGTGAGCGAGGTGTATGTGGCGCTTCAGACCGGTGCATTGGACGGGGAAGAGAATCCGTTCCTGAATACCTATACCATGAGCTTTTTTGAAATTGAGAAATACAAAACAGAGACCCATCATATGATGAACTTTGATGTGGTTGCATTTAACCAGAAGTTTTGGGATTCCCTGTCTGCCGAAGACCAGAAGCTGATTGACGAGGTGGTTGCCGAAGGCTGTGATATGTACGCTGACCTGGTGGCTGAATCAGATGATAAGTACCGTGGTCTGTTAGAAGAGGGCGGTGTGCAGATAACTTCCATTGAAGACTATACACCTTGGATTGAGGCGGTAAAACCTGTCTATGAAAAATGGGAGAAGGAGCTGGATGCTGACCTGATCCAGGGCGTAAAGGACATGGGATGGTAACCTGGCTTTGTAAATAGGAGTACATAAAATGATGAAAGTGTTGCAACGGATTAGCGATTTTTTAAATACCGTGACAAAGGTGCTTGGGATTATCTGCCTTACAGGAATGTTTGCAGTCATAATCGTCAATGCAGTGATGCGGTATGTGTTTAACACGAGTATCATATGGGCATATGATGTCCTGAGGGTCCTGATGATTGCGCTGGTCTTCTTCTGCGCATGCATGGTTTACCACGAGCAGGAGCACGTAAGGTTCGTGGTGCTTTACGACCATTATCCTCCCATGTTTAAGCGGATGTTCCAGATACTGCTCAACGCAGCCGGGATTGTATTCTTCGGGGTATTAGGGGTGGAAGGATTAAAATTAAGTATCAGCCTGTGGGAAACCAGACTGGCCTCCTCCGGTATATCTAATTTCTGGCTGTATATATTCTTTTCGCTGAGCATGTTTGTTCTGATTGTCCATTCTGTCAGATTCATATCTGAGGAGGCTTTGGGAAAGGAGGCAGGGACGTGAATGTAACGCTTGTATTGCTTATCGTGCTGTTTGCTGTCCTGGCAATCATCGGGGTGCCCCTGGCCCTGGCCCTTGGGCTGTCAACCTTTGCTTCCCTGGCCCTGACAACGGATATGCTGTTGGTTGTCATTGCACAGAAGGTCCAGCTGGGAGCGGATTCTTACCTGATGATGGCGGTCCCGCTATTTATCCTGGCAGCCAATATCATGAATTATTCAGGTGTGACTGAGCGCATCTTCCGCTTTGCCAGGGCGCTGGTAGGGAGCATGCCGGGAGCATTGGGGCATGCCAACGTAGTCGCCAGCGTGGTTTTTGCCGGTATCTCAGGCTCCGCCATTGCAGATAGCGCATCCTTGGGAAATATCGAAATCAAGTCCATGGAGGACCAGGGATATCCCACGGAATACGCGGCAGCCATTACCGTGGCATCCGCTACCATCGGCCCAATCTTTCCACCCAGCATACCGCTGGTCATTTACGCAGGAATAGCCAGTGTTTCGGTTGGGAAGCTGTTTATGGGAGGGGTGGTTCCAGGACTGATTATTGCCTTGGCACTTATGGCGCTGAACCATATCCTGTCCGTTAAAAATAAATATCCAAGAGATGAACGGATGACGCTCAGACAGATATGGGACTGTTTCAGGGAATCATTTCTTCCTATCCTGTCCCCTGCAATCATCCTCTTTGGAATAACATTCGGATGGTTTACCCCCACGGAGGCAGCCGCAGTCATTGTCCTCTATGCATTCATCCTGGGTTTCTTTGTGTACAAGGAGCTGAAACTGTCCTATCTTCCGAGGATATTTAAGGAAACCATGATGACTACCGGAATTGTAATGTTCATTGTAGCGGCGGCAAATGCATTTTCCTATGTGCTTACCATATGCAAGCTGGGGAATGTACTGACAGACATGGCGGCAGCCATGCCCAATGCCATTACATTCATAATCGTTGTAAATATACTGCTTTTAATCCTTGGCATGTTTATGGAGTCCACAGCAATCCTGATTGTCATAACCCCTGTGTTGGTGCCGGTTGCACAGGCCATGGGGATTGACCTTGTGTATTTCGGGGTGATGATGGTGCTGAACCTGATGATTGGACTTGCCACCCCGCCTTTTGGAATGGGATTGTTTACCGTAAGCCAGGTGGCTAAATTGCCGGTCGAGAAGACGGTTAAGGCAATACTTCCATTCATTCCCGTCCTTCTGGTGGTGCTGCTTATGATTATATTCATACCATCTCTTGTCACCTGGCTGCCGTCAGTCATTATGTAAGAATGAAACAATTATAATAAAAAGAAATGGAGAAGAAATTTTATGTCAAAGTATATTGATTGTACCATGCCGTTTTATGATTACATGCCCGTGGGAAATGTGTGGGCATGGGATGTACCCTTCCGCACGGAACCGATTACCACCCACGAAAAGAATTCTTATGAACTATGGATGATTACCATGCATTCCGAGACAGGGACCCGGCTTATGATTAAGGCCATGCAGGATCCCAACGCACCCACCGTGGACAGGCTTCCGCTGAATGAATTCCTGAACCGTGATGCGGTAATCCTGGATGTGCCATGCGGCATGGACGGCGCTGTGACAGCAGGGCAGATCCGCAGCGCGGCGGAGAACGCGGATATCAGAAAAGGTGATATTTTCATCCTGAGGACAGGGTGGGGCGATGATGAACGTTATCTGGAGCTGGGCGATGCATATGCCAGGAGAGGACCCTGTATTTCCAAGGAGGGGGCAGAGGAGCTTTGCAGGATCATGCATGAAAATGAATCCAGCCTGGCAGGTTCCGATGTTGCATACTGGGGCAGGGGAGACAAGTATCAGGGACCGCTTTGGGCCGACAGGCCGGCCTGGGAAAGAAATCCCTTCCCGTCCATCGAGGCAAGACGTTTCCTGGCCCAGTATACGGCTGAGAAAGCCATTGAGGATTGGGAATCCCCCAATGTGATGACAACCAACAATGTAAGCTTCATCGGTGCAATGGTGAATCTGAACCAGATATCCAAGATGAGGGTAAAACTTTCCGTTATCCCCATGAAATTAAAAGGCGCCAGAGGGGCACCGTGCAGCGTGATAGCAGAAGAAATCTAAGGGCTAATCTTGTTTTATCCCCTAAATTGTGGTACTTTATAGGGAAGGGGATAATTAAAATTTGAAGGATTTGAGGTTATAGATGCAGACTTCCAATACATTAGGGTTTGAACCCGCAGTAGTACAGAAAGCTTCAGAGGAAATTGTGAATCAGATTCAGGATTCGATTTTAGCAGGAAAACTGAAACCGGGGGATTCATTGCCGCCGGAACGTGAGTTGATTAAGATGTTTGCCAGGAGCAGGCCAACGGTCAGGGAGGCCCTCAGGGTCCTTGAGATGAAGGGGCTGATTTCCGTGACCGGAGGCGGAGGCACGCTTATATGCAAGCCGGAAACCTCACAGCTGGAGGAGACACTTAAGATTATGCTGGCCATGCATGATATTACCCCGGAGGAGATATATGATGCAAGGAACATGCTGGAGCTGACCACAATCCGTTTTGCAGCCAGTAAACGTACGCAAGAGGATATCGAGGAGCTGAAGGAACTGATTGAACGGGAGAAGGCCTGTGTGGATAATATAGAACTGTTCACATCCCTGGACCGGGATTTTCACGAGCTGATTGCAAAGGCGTCTAAGAACAGTATATTTGAAATCCTGGTCAGGGCATTGAGGAACCCCATGCAGAATACGATTGCACATAGTATCATGCGTATGGGACCGGATAATTATAAGAAGGAGCAGGATATCCTGATTCAGTGCCATATGGAGATACTCCAGTGCATCGTAGACCAGTCGGAGGCAAGGGCAGTTGAATGCATGAAAGAACATATAGACCAGTTTAAGCGGATTAATAAACAGTGACATGTAGAGGTACATGTAGCAGACAGATTCGTATAACAGATAGTTACATAATTAGATGAATCACCATATAGAGGGCTGCCATGAAAATAGGCGGCCCTTAATCCATAGTTAAAAAGCAGTCACATCAGCACACCGGATACTAAAAATCATCCGGTGTCTTTTATTTTTCACGCCTGTCTTTTCCATACCTCCCCCTCCCGGAGTCCGCAACCGGTTTTCCTCCAGCCATTCGTATAATCATTTTATTTTGGGCAATATAAGTATAAAATGGATTATTACGATAATGCAAAAAGGAGGATTTATATGCAGGAAAACAAAATAATCAAGAATGATATACTTGATTTTAAAAAGTATCTGATCAACATGGAACGCTCTGCACGGACCATTGACAAGTATTGCAGGGATGTTGCGGCTTTTATACAATATCTTTCTCCTGGGGAAATGGTGACCAGGGAAAAAGTCATAGAGTATAAAGGCTATCTGCAGGGGTCTTACAAGGTATCAAGCGCCAACTCCATGCTGGCTGCGCTGAACTGCTTTTTTCATTATAAGAACTGGGACAGGTACAGGGTAAGCCAGTTCAAGGTACAGCGGCATCTGATGGGAGGTGAGGAGCGCAGGCTTACCAAGGAAGAGTATGCCAGGCTGGTGACAACAGCCCTGTATCTGGATAATCAAAGACTGGCCATGATTATGGAAACCATAGGAAATACGGGGATACGCATAAGTGAACTGCCTTTCATCACGGTAGAAGCCCTGGATGCGGGGCGGGTGGAAATATATAATAAAGGAAAATTCAGAACCATCTTCCTGATAGAGAAACTGCGGTGCCGCCTGCGCGGATATTGCCGTGAGAACGGCCTTACTTCCGGTCCCGTGTTTGTCACGTCGGGAGGTATGGCCGTAAACCGCAGCAATATATGGGCGGAGATGAAGCGGCTGTGCATAAAGGCCGGTATCCCGGAACAGAAGGTATTTCCCCACAATCTCAGGCATCTGTTTGCCTATACCTATTATGGGGTTGATAAGGACCTGGTCCATCTGGCAGATATACTGGGGCACTCAAGTGTTGAGACTACCAGGATTTATACTATTTCCACAGGGGAAGAGCAGCAGGAGGCCATGCAGAAAATGGAAATGATTATATGAAAAACAGG
>DS990262.1:392346-469866 GCA_000155435.1 Clostridiales bacterium 1_7_47FAA
AAAGCAGGCTGTCCGGCTGATGTAAAGCAATACTCAGCCACGCTCTGAAGGAAAGGAAGGATTATATGGAGGATAGGGAGATAATGAATGGTAATGGAATGAAAAAAGAGACAGGCGGACAGGACAGTCCACAGTGTGGAACTGCCAATCAGCAGTGTGGAACCGTCAATCCGCAGTGTGGAACTGCCAATCAGCAGTGTGGAACCGCCAATCCGCAGTGTGGAACCATCAATACGCAGAGTGGCACCGCCAGTCCGCAGCGTGGCACCACCGGTCTGCTGGAAGACCTGGCCGCGGGTCTTGAGTGCATGTACCTGTCAGACCTCAGGTACGGGTACAGCCAGTCTGTCTTGCGTTTCGTGCTGCCCCACATGGATCCGGGGAAGTACAGTACCGGGGAATGGAACCAGGCGGCCGGATATATCATGGGAACAGCCTGCGCCTATCCGGACGGCGGGGCGGCGAGGGAAGCCCTTGTGGCATTTTCAAGGAAAAAGGCTGATGACGGGATGTACGGGAGCCGGGAGGACTGGTATGGAAACAGGGACTGATAGAATCCAGGTGTGCGTCCGGCTCAAAACAAATGAGGAGGACAGCCTGTGCGGGATTGCCTCTGTCAGGATATGTGACGGGATTACCATCTGCGGCATCAGGATTTATTACTGCAGGGAGAGATTGAGTGTGGTTTATCCATACCTGGTAAATGGAAAGAAAAGGCTTCCGGTCCTGGTGCTTGGCAAAACGGCGAAGGAACGGCTGACAGCCCTGATTCTGGACGCGTATGAATATGAGCGCCTTAAATGATATGGATGCCCCAAATACCATGAATACCCCAAATAAGGGATAGACATGCCAAAATTCTTCGATTCAATGGTTAATTTGTGTGAAATACATCTTATTTCCTCAAAACACTTGCAAAATCGTGAAAGTTAATTAAAATATATGTATTGACTAAAATCAGAACGATAGAATGGGAGAATGCATATGGCATTGGCGAAGAAACCGGTTACCGGAATGAAGGATATCACTCCTGCGGAAATGCAGATCCGCGAATATGTGATGAATCAGATTAAGGAGACATACAGGGGATTTGGGTTTTCACAGATAGAGACTCCCTGCGTGGAACATATAGAGAACCTGACCAGCAAGCAGGGCGGGGATAATGAGAAGCTTATCTTCAAGATCCTGAAAAGGGGGGACAAGCTGAACCTGGAAGCCGCCGGGGGCGAGAATGACCTGACGGACAGCGGGCTGCGCTATGACCTGACCCTTCCTCTTTCGCGCTATTATGCGAACAATGCGGCGAATCTGCCAAAGCCCTTTAAGGCATTGCAGATGGGCAGCGTATGGCGCGCCGACAAGCCCCAGAGAGGGCGTTTCCGCCAGTTTGTCCAGTGCGATATCGATATCCTGGGCGATGCCACCAGCCTTGCTGAGATAGAACTGATCCTGGCCACCACCACGGCCCTGGGTAAGATCTGCCCGGACAATGGATTCACGGTGAGGATTAACGACAGGGAAATCCTGCGCGGCATGGCGCTGTTTTGCGGGTTCCCGGAGGAATCCATGGACCAGGTATTCATTATCCTGGACAAGATGGATAAGATTGGCTTTGAGGGCGTGGAAAAGGAACTTCTGGAATCGGGATACCGGAAGGAAAGTGTTGACACATATCTGGACATGCTTAAGAATGTCACAAAGGACGCAGCAGGTGTGCGGGCGCTGGGCGACAGGCTTAAGGAAATCATGCCGTTGGAGGTAAGTGAGAACCTGGCCCACATCATGGATACGGTCACTGAGGTGGCGGAAGCTGAGTTCGGACTGGAATTCGACCCCACCCTGGTACGCGGGATGTCCTACTATACAGGAACCATTTTCGAGGTATCCATGGAAGGCTTTGGCGGCTCTGTTGCCGGAGGGGGACGGTATGATAAGATGATTGGCAAGTTCACGGGCATGGAGACACCGGCCTGCGGGTTTTCCATTGGATTCGAGCGTATTGTAACCATTCTTCTGGATAATGGGTTTGAAGTGCCGGGCGCATCGGATAAGAAAGCATTCCTCTTTGAAAAGGGTGTGGACAGCGCTGCATTGGCCGGTGTGATCCGTGAAGCCATGGCAGAGCGGAGAAAAGGCGTCCAGGTCCTGGTTGCCCAGATGAATAAGAATAAGAAGTTCCAGAAGGAACAGCTTAGTAAAGAGGGATACACTGACTTTAAGGAATTCTACAAGGAAAGCCTGAAGAAATAAAAAGGAGATAAAATCATGGCAGAATCAATGATGGGTTTAAAGCGGACCCACAGATGTACAGAAGTAACAACCGCTGATATCGGCCAGGAAGTGACCGTTATGGGATGGATCCAGAAGAGCAGGAATAAGGGCGGGATCATATTCGTGGATTTACGCGACCGTTCCGGTATCCTGCAGATCATATTCGAAGAGAGTGACTGCGGTGCAGAAAACTTTGCAAAGGCAGAGAAGCTGAGAAGCGAGTTCGTGGTTGCCGTCACTGGCCGTGTGGAAGCGCGTTCCGGCGCTGTTAATGAAAACCTGGCCACGGGCGCCATTGAAGTAAGGGCGCACTCCATGAGGGTGCTGGCAGAGTCTGAGACACCGCCTTTCCCCATTGAGGAAAATTCTAAGACCAAGGAGGAGCTTCGCCTTAAGTACCGTTTCCTGGATCTTAGAAGACCGGATCTCCAGAGAAACCTGATTACCAGAAGCAGGGTGGCAACCCTTACCAGGGCATTCCTGGCAGAGGAAGGATTTCTTGAGATTGAGACACCGACCCTGATTAAGAGCACGCCTGAGGGCGCCCGCGACTATCTGGTGCCAAGCCGCGTGCATCCGGGTTCCTTTTATGCGCTCCCCCAGTCACCCCAGCTGTTTAAGCAGCTGTTGATGTGTTCCGGCTATGACCGTTATTTCCAGCTGGCACGGTGCTACAGGGATGAGGATCTGAGGGCGGACCGCCAGCCTGAGTTTACACAGATTGACATGGAGCTTTCCTTTGTGGATGTGGATGATGTGCTGGATGTGAACGAGCGTCTTTTACAGAAGCTGTTCAAGGAAATCTGTAACTTTGACGTACAGCTGCCTATTCAGCGCATGACCTGGAGGGAGGCCATGGACCGCTATGGCTCTGATAAGCCGGACCTGCGTTTTGGCATGGAGCTTAAGAATGTGTCCCAGGTTGTGAAGGACTGTGAATTTGTAGTGTTTAAGGGCGCTCTGGAGAACGGCGGTTCCGTCCGCGGCATTAACGCAGAGGGACAGGGCCATATGCCAAGGAAGAAGATTGACGCCCTGGTGGAGTATGCCAAGGGATTCGGTGCCAGGGGCCTTGCCTATGTGGCGATTGCAGAGGACGGTTCCTTTAAGTCCTCCTTTGCCAAGTTCATGAAGGATGAGGAGATGAAGGCCCTGATTGCCGCCATGGACGGAAAGCCAGGCGACCTGCTGCTGTTTGCGGCTGACAGGGATAAGGTTGTATTTGATGTGCTGGGCAACCTGCGTCTGGAGCTGGCAAGACAGCTGGGCCTGTTAAAGAAGGATGACTTTAAGTTCCTTTGGGTAACGGAGTTCCCGTTACTTGAATATTCAGAAGAGGAAGACCGCTATGTGGCCATGCACCATCCATTTACCATGCCCATGGATGAGGATATACAGTATATTGATACGGATCCGGGACGTGTGCGCGCCAAGGCTTATGATATCGTGCTGAACGGTGTTGAGATGGGCGGAGGTTCTGTCCGTATCCATCAGGCGGATATCCAGTCCAAGATGTTTGAGGTGCTGGGCTTTACGCCGGAGCGCGCCAATGAGCAGTTCGGTTTCCTGTTAAGCGCATTTAAGTACGGTGTGCCGCCCCACGCCGGCCTGGCTTACGGCCTGGACCGCGTTGTCATGCTGATGGTGGGCGCTGACAGTATCCGTGACGTTATCGCATTCCCTAAGGTTAAGGACGCATCCTGCCTTATGACGGAAGCGCCGGGCGAGGTGGATGAGAAGCAGCTTCAGGAGCTGGGGATTGAGATTGCGGCTGAGGAAGCTGTCGGGGTGGAACCAAAATGAGATTAGGGGCAATCGTATTAGATAGTGATAATATTGAAGAGTTGTCTGATTTTTACGCAGCAATGTTAGGGTGGACAAAAAGCAGCCAGATTCAAGATGGAGAAAAGTGGATTACTGTAACAAAAGAGGATTACAGTGAAACGCCCTTATTATTTCAAGAAAACCCTGAATATAAAAAACCAAAATGGCCGTCAACCAAAGAAGAGCAGCAGCAGATGATACATTTGGATTTTTATGTCCGCATGGATGAATATGAAAGTAAAATAGAACATGCAGTTAAGTGCGGGGCAAACATGATGGAATGTCAATTTTCAGATAGCTGGAAAGTAATGACGGATATTTCAGGCCATCCCTTTTGCATGATTCCAATACCAGACGATATATATGAACAGAGGTATGGTTAAATCAGCAGCACAGACAATGAAATGAAGATGAGAATGTCCACAGGGACAGGCAATGCGCCTGTGGACATTCTCATTTTACTTTTAAATATCCTGTTGTCCGGATTGGTATATGCTACCTCAGCCTGCCGCTGCCATCCACATAATAGCCGTCCGGCGTCTGCCGGTCTGCATACATGGCGCTGCTACCCACGGCTTATGAGGATTCCCAGTTCCGTGGCCTCACATCCGCCCCTGGTGCGGTGGACCTTGATATATCCTGCATCCGCCAGCTTCCTTAAGACCGTGCGGATCTTTCCCTCCGTCAGGCTGACGCCCTGTTTCCTCAGCTGCTCCATGACCGTGCTGCGGCCGATGCGGGGATGGGAGATGATCAGGGAGAGGATATGTTTTTCTGTCACGTCAAGGGAGGTCTGGCGGCTCAGTATCTGGTTCAATATGTAGCCGGGCAGGTCGCCCAGGGGGATGGGTTCACGCTGGTAGATGCATGAGAAGTAATTGCTCAGGTTGTGTATCTCCTGTGCGTTGCCCGGCCAGTCGTACTGCTTCAGGAAGGCTGTCAGGTTGCCTGTCAGCACGTCCTCCATGACAAGGGACGGGTCCTTGAAGGCGTCCCTTAGGAAATTATTCAGCAGGAGGGGGATATCGTCCCTGCGCTGCCGGATCGGCACCGTATTCAGGGAAAATGTGTTCAGAAGGAAGAACAGGTCATCTAAAAAACGCCCCTCCAGCACCAGGCTGTATAAATCCGTGGTAGTGGTTGCTATCATCCGCACATCCAATGACAACGGCCCGGAACTGCCGATCGGCATATAATATCCGTTCTGAAGCACGTTCAGCAGCAGCTGCTGCGTCTGCAGGGCAGTGTGCTGGATTCCGTTAATAAGCAGTGTCCCACGGCATGCGGCCTGGAAGGCCCCCATATGCCGCCTGGTCCCAAGGGATGCATTTTCCTCAGTCCCCAAAAGCTCCGCCTCAATGCCGGATGGATTCAGGGATGAGAAGTTCAGGGAAATGAAAGGTCCGTCATGCCGTCTTGAATTGCGGTGGATGGCCTGGGCCAGCATTTCCTTTTCCGTGCCGCTTTCCCCCTGGATGATGACCGGGAAATCATTGAGGGATATCCTGCGGGCCGTGTCAAGAAGGTGGGACTGGGTAGGGTTCCTGGTAATCATGTTGTTGAAGTCATACAAGGGCCTGGCGCGGAACGGGAAGGCGGTTCCCGAGGACCCGGACGCCTGCTCCTCACAGACGGAGGCATGCATCAGGTATAACTCGGCCTTGGGATTCAGGCTGAACTTCTGGAACCACAGGCGTATGCGCCCGTGCCCCGGCTGGCTGATGATGGTTTCCCTTGTGTTGGGGAAATCGTAATCAATCCCGTAGGAACGCAAAAGCGCACAGAAATCACAGCCGGACAGGTTCTTCTCCTTAAATCCTGTCAGCTTGCGGAAGGGCTGGTTCACCATCTTGATCATCCCGCTTTCATCCAGAAGGCAGAATCCTTCGGATACATTGTCAAGGATCATCTGGGTAATCTGTTTCATATCCAGGGCGTGGCTCAGCTGCTGGTTGGAGAGCTTTAATACCTGTACGATGTGGCTCATATAATTCCTGGTCACCTCGTCGGCCAGGCTGGTGGGCAGATGGAAGCAGGCAATGATTTCGTTGATGGTGGAGATATCCACTACCCGGTTGCCGATGTCGATGACCGTGGTGAGGGTGGAAGGAACCAGGTGCAGCTCCCCGGGGGTAACCCCGTAATGGATACTCTCATCCGGGTTGGTGCAGCCAGGATACCAGGGAAGGAAATGGTATTGGGAGAAACCGAATTCCTGGAGCTGTAATATGACCTCGTCCGCGTTGTTTTCCGTATCATTGATCAGATAGACGGAGGAGCCGGGAGGAATCTGGAGGATCTTGTGAAGATAGGTATGGTTGAACGTGCGCATGCAGACCAGCTGGTATACATGTTCAGGAATCGGATAAGGCAGATTATCCTTTATGTTTTCCGTGGAAAGCAGGATACAGTCCGCATGGTCCAGGATCTCGGGGGTGATATCAGCTCCCCTGGCGGACTGGATGGTCAGGTACTGGTTAAAAATAGAGGACAGATAGGACGAGATTCCTATTTTTGCCACCGGATTGTTGGTTAATATCAGTAATTTCTTTTTCATGCAAATGCCTCCTGTATATTAGGTTGATTATATCCTATAAAAATAATTTAAACAACCTAATACGTTAATAAAATAAGAAATACAGGAAAGTAATAAGGTTTTTATCCCATAGGATTTGACAGCGGTACGTTAATTCATTAAAATTTAAGGAAAGCAAGGCGCTTTTTCGTACGATGCAGGTGCGCCCTTGCTTTTTCTTTATCATCAGGAAGTGATGGGGATAGGAAGAAAGGGCAGTTGATTTTAAGAGAAGGAGGAGTATTAGAATGAAAAAAAGAACTTTATCTTTATTGGTTGCTGCAGCAATCACTGCAGGATGTCTTGCAGGCTGCGGCGGGGGAACCACCGGCACCACCACAGCAGCAGGAACAGGGGGGACAAACGGAGCACAGGCAGATGCAGGCGCCTCACAGGACAGCGCCTCAGGAAAGGACAGTCTGGTAATCGCCATGGCCTCGGATATCCTGTCCATGGATCCATATAAATATGACGAGGGACCCACCAACCAGGTGATGCTTCATATATATGAGGCGATGTTGATGCAGGACGCGGATATGAAGTTCCAGCCATGTCTGGCTGAGAGCTGGGAGACTTCCGACGATGGCCTGACCTGGACCTTCCACCTGAGGGAAGGCGTTAAGTTCCATGACGGCGAGGAGATGGACTCCGCTGACGTGCTGGCCTCCATAAAAACAGCTATGAACCCAGACTCCCCATCAGCCTTCAGCGGCTACACCAGTACCTTTTCAAAGGTTGAGGCGCCGGATGCACATACAGTCACCATTACCACCGACACACCCAACCCCCTGATGCTGTTCCATGTGGCTCAGATCTACGTGCTGAAACAGGAAAATGTAGAAGGAAAAACAGAGGAAGAAATCTCTGATGTGGTAGTGGGCACAGGACGTTATAAATTTGTGGAGCAGGTTAAGGAGGACCATCTGGACTTAACGGCGAACGAGGATTACTGGGGCGAGGTGCCGGAGATTAAGAATGTACGGTTCCGTCCCATCACCAATGAGGCGACCAGGACAGCCACCATGCTGACCGGGGAAGTGGATTTCACCATTGATATCTCCGTGCGTGATATCGACAGGCTGGATGGTACGGACGGTATCAGCGTGTTAAGACAGCAGGGCCTGAGGGAGATTTACCTGAACCTGGACAGCCGTGAGGATTCACCCCTGTTCCCAGGACAGAAGAACCCCATGTCAGACCCTAAGGTCAGACAGGCCATGTACCTTGCCATTGATGAGGACACCATCATCAAGAATATCATGAACGGATGCGCATTTGAAATGAATTCCATCATCCCGGAAAACTATGTGGGATATACCCCGGTGGAGCGTGAGAAATATGACCCTGAAAAGGCAAAGCAGCTGCTGGCCGAGGCCGGATACCCGGATGGCTTTGAAGTGACCCTGGATGCGTCCAATGACCGTTATATGAACGATGAGCAGATTGCCCAGGCGGTTGCAGGATTCCTGGAGAAGGTGGGAATTAAAGTCAACCTGAACCTGATGCCGAAATCCAATTTCTTTACCTACATCAAACCTGCGGAGAATAAATCCATGCTGCTTCAGACCGGATGGGCGGATGCTTCCGGCGACGGCCTGTCCCTGCTGCACGACATGCTCCGCACATATGACAGGGAATCCGGGCAGGGCACTGTTAACAGGGGACACTACTCCAATGCGGAGGTGGATGCCCTTATCAGCGAGGCATTTAATGAATTTGACGATGCCAGGAGAGGCGAACTGGTAGCAAAGGCAGAAAAGATTGCAAGGGATGATTATGCGTACATCCCGCTGCACTTTGAGCAGGATACATATGCAATCAAGGATACCCTTAACTATACTCCAAGAATGAACAAGTATGTGCTGGCCTGGGAATTTTCCTACAAATAAGGGACCTGGCACCGGGGCGTGTCTGGATTTCCAAACAGGCCCTGGATTAAGACGGTAAGAGGGACTGCTGCAAAACAGGAAACCTATTTTTTGCAGCGGTTCCCTTTTTGTAATCCGGCCCATGATAAAGACGAGGTGAATCAGAGTGTTAAAATATATTGTTAAGCGGTTTGTGCAGATGATAGTGGTTCTGTTTGTGGTCTCCATACTGGTATTCATGCTGACGAATTTCATCGGGGACCCGGTGGACATGCTGGTGCCGGAAAATGCAACAGTGGAGCAGGTGGAATCAGCGCGGGCAAGGCTGGGCCTTAATAAGCCTCTTCCCGTACAGTATGGCATTTTCTTAAAGGATGTGCTGCACGGTAATTTCGGCAAGTCCTACACCTATGGAAAACCAGCCATGGGCCTGATCATGGAGCGTATGCCCGCAACCCTTGAACTGGTTGCCATAGCAGCCCTTCTGGTGCTGTTCATTGCCATACCCCTGGGTGTTTATGCGGGGGCTTATCCCAAACGCAGGAGCAGCAGGATCATCATGTCGGGTTCCATATTGGGGATTTCCCTTCCCTCCTTCTGGGTGGGCATGATGATGATTTATATCTTTGCGGTCATGCTGAGGGCGCTGCCGGCATCGGGGCGCGGGAACACGGTAAATGTGCTGGGGGTTAATTTAAGCGTGTTTGCACCGGGAGGGCTGCGTTTCCTCATCCTCCCGGCCGTGACGCTGGCCCTTACCAATGTGGCCACGACCCTGCGTCTTACCAGGTCCGGAATCATGGAAAACATGCGCCAGGATTATATTAAGTTTGCAAGAGCCAAGGGGGTGTCCTCCAGAAGCCTGCTTTTCGGGCATGCCTTAAAGAATGCCCTGATTCCGGTCATCACCATCTTTGGCATGGATCTGGGCAATATGATTGCTTTCACCACCATCACTGAGACCATCTTTGCCTGGCCCGGCATGGGTAAACTGCTGATTGACGCCATCAACAAATCAGACCGTCCCATAATCGTGGCGTATCTCATGACGGCTGCCTGTATGTTCGTGGTGCTGAACTTTGTGGTGGATCTTCTCTATACGTTGGTTGATCCGAGAATAGAATTGAGGTGATGACATGGAACATGAAGTACGTGCAGAAAAAACAAGCTGGTGGAAGCATTTCCTGAAATCCGAGTTTTTCTACCATTATAAAAATAATCTTCCTGCCATCATCGGCAGTATCCTGGTCCTGTTTGCCATACTGACAGCGGTTGCAGGCCGTTTCCTGGCGCCTCAGAATCCATATGACCTGACCCAGATAAGCCTGATGGATTCCTATCTCCCTCCGGCCTGGCTGGACGGCGGTAAACTGTCATTCCTGCTGGGCACGGATGAACAGGGAAGGGATATTTTAAGCGCGATCATCTACGGAAGCGCCAGTTCCATCATGATTGGCCTGGTGGGCATGGCAGCCTCCTGCTGCATCGGCACCACCCTGGGGCTGATTGCCGGATATTTTGGCGGGAAGGTGGATGCGGTCATCATGAGGATTGCGGATATCCAGCTGTCCTTCCCGTCCATGCTCATTGCGCTTTTTATCATGTCCGTGTTCGGCAGGGGCGTGGGAAAGCTTTTGATTGCCCTTACCATGGTGGGGTGGGTCACCTATGCCAGGACGGTAAGGGGCGAGACGCTGTCTGTTAAGAAGATGGAGTACGTGGAGGCGGCCAGGACCATCGGACTGCCCAACCGGATCATCATACTGAAACATGTGCTGCCCAATGTAGTTAATTCCATCATTGTGCTTGCAACCATACAGATTGGCAACTTTATCCTGACAGAGGCTACCTTAAGCTTCCTGGGAGTCGGGGTGCCCATTACGGAACCGTCCCTGGGACTGCTGGTAAAGACCGGATTTGACGTGCTGTTTTCCGGGCTGTGGTGGGCTTCCGTATTCCCGGGCCTGTATATCATGCTCATTGTGTTCGGCATAAACCTTTTGGGGGATTTCCTCAGGGATGAGCTGAACCCCAATCTGAAATAAGCGAGGTGGCTTTGATGGAAAACAATATTTTACTGGATGTCAAGGGCCTGAAGACCTATTTCCATACATTTAAGGGAGTGGTAAAGGCTGTGGATGACGTAAGCTTTACCCTGAAGGAAGGGGAGATACTGGGGATTGTGGGGGAATCAGGAAGCGGGAAATCCGTGACCAGCTTCTCCATCCTGAAGCTGGTGGAGGATCCCGGCGTAGTGGAAGCGGAGCAGATCCTGTTTGACGGCAGGGATTTGAGCCGGGCCAGCGAAAAGGATATGATAAAGATAAGGGGCAAGGACATTTCCATGGTGTTCCAGGACCCCATGACATCCCTGAACCCGCTGTATACCATACAGAGGCAGATGGAGGAGGTTCTGATCCTCCATGAGCCTCAGATGAACGCGGTCCAGAGAAAGGCCAGGTGCCTGGAGCTTTTATCTGCCGTGGGCATTCCCAATCCCCAGGAGCGGTTAAAGGAATATCCCAACCAGTTTTCCGGCGGCATGAGGCAGAGGGTAATCATTGCCATTGCACTGGCAACCAATCCCAGGCTTCTGATTGCAGATGAGCCTACCACTGCGCTGGATGTGACCATCCAGGAGCAGATACTGGAACTTATGAGGAAGCTTGTGAAGGAGCACAATACGGCCCTGATCCTGATCACCCATGACCTGGCCGTGGTGTCGCAGATGGTGGACCGCATCAATGTCATGTACTGCGGCAAGCTGGTGGAGACAGGCAGCACAGAGGACATCGTGTCCTTTAACGCACATCCCTACACGGAAGGGCTGTTAAATTCCATCCCGAAGCTGTATGAGGACAGGGACCGTTTAGATTACATACCGGGCATGGTGCCCAATATGTTCGAACTGCCGGAGGGCTGTTACTTTGCGCCGCGGTGCAGGTACTGCCAGGAAATATGCAGGCATCAGCAGCCTGCGATGCGGGAGGTGGGGCCGGGACACCTGGCTGCCTGTCATTTCCCATTAAAAAAGAAGGATGACGGGAACAGGGATGCAGCTGTCAGCCCGGCTGCGGCCAGAACGGAGGAGGGTAAATGATGGAACCATTGATTGAAGTCAAAGATTTAAGCCAGGAATTTCATCTGACCAAGGGCCTTCTCCAGTCACTGCGTCTGGAAAAGGGCAAGATCGTGAAACAGGATAAGGTGGTCCACGCGGTCAACCAGGTGAGCTTCCGGATTGAAAAAGGCGAGGTGTTCAGCCTGGTGGGGGAATCCGGCTGCGGGAAATCCACCACGGCCAGGACCATCATACGGCTTCTGGAGCCATCGGGCGGACAGGTGCTGTATAAGGGCGCGGACATCAGCCATTTAAGCGCCCATGAGCTTTTGCCTTACCGCAAAAACATGCAGATGATTTTCCAGGACCCCTATGCCTCCTTAAACCCAAGACAGCGTGTGGAGGAAATCATCATGGAGCCCATGCTGTTCCATGGGATTGCAAAGGATAAGAAGGATGCAAGGGAACAGTGCATGGATATATTGAACCGTGTTGGGCTGCGGCCGGAACAGGCCGGACGGTATCCCCATCAGTTTTCAGGCGGACAGAGGCAGCGTATCGGCATTGCCAGGGCGCTGGCGGTAAGACCGGAGTTCATTATCGCGGATGAGCCGGTGTCTGCCCTGGATGTATCCATACAGGCCCAGATCCTGAACCTGCTGATGGATTTAAAGGATGAGTTCCATTTCTCATGCCTGTTCATTGCCCACGACCTTTCTGTGGTACGCCATATCAGCGACCGTCTGGGAGTGATGTACCTGGGGGCCATTGTGGAGGTGGGGGATAAGCATACCTTGTTTGGGAATCCCCTGCACCCGTACACCAAGGTGCTGTTTTCAGCCGTGCCCACCGTGGGGGAGAAACCGCTGGTGGAGCACATTGACGCAATGGGGGAGATTCCCAGCCCGGTAAACCTTCCGGAGGGCTGCTTTTTCTGCGACCGCTGTCCGTACGCCGTGGACAGGTGCAGAAGGGAACGCCCGGCACTCAGGGAAATCGAACCCGGACATCAGGCGGCCTGCCATATATTGTAAGCTGGATGGAGTACGGAAACCTGCTTTGAAAAGACATGTAATTAAGAAAAGAGGACAATGAGATGGAACCAGGACAGCTGAGCGGGGACAAAAAGGCCATAGCTGATAAGATAGACAGTATACGGGAGGGGCTGGTCAGCCTGTCCCACGACATCCACGCGCACCCGGAAACAGGGTTTCAGGAATATCATGCAGTGGAAGCGGTGGGGGCATTTTTAAAGGGGCAGGGAATGGTGATGGAGAGGGATTACTGTCAGCTTCCCACTGCATTCCGCGTTGTGAAAAAGGGCAGGGGAAATGGCCCGGTGGTGGCATTCCTTGCTGAATACGATGCCCTCAGGGGGATAGGGCATGGCTGCGGCCACAATGTAATTGCCGCCTGCGCCGTGGGGGCGTTTACAGGCTTGGCTTCCCTTATGGAGTCCTGTGACGGCGAGATATGGCTGATTGGGACCCCGGCAGAGGAAGGCGGGGCCGGAAAGGTGCTGATGCTGGAGCGGGGAGGCTTTGACGGCGTGGATTTCGCCCTTATGATGCATCCCACAGGCGGCGGGGAGGCGTATAACTATATCAACCGGGGCGGGAGGGCAAGCGGTTGTGTAACGGTTTCCTTCCATGGAAAAGCAGCCCATTCATCCACTCCTGCTTCCGGCATCAATGCGCTGGGCGCGGCCATCAGTGTCTTTAACCAGATTGACATGATGCGCCCCACATTCCAGATCCAGGATAATATCAACGGGGTCATACTGGATGGGGGGACGGCGGGGAACATCATACCGGAGTTTTCCAGATGTGAGTTCTGTATACGCGCGGAAACCATGAAACAGGCAGAAGAATTGATTAATCTGATTAAAGGGTGCGTGAAGCGGGCAGAGGAGCTGACAGGCGCAAGGGCTGAGACAGAGACAGAACCCGTCTACGCTGAACGGTATCCATGTCTTCCCATGTGCGAGGCGTTCAGGGACAATATGGGGCTTTTAGGAATCAGCATGTGCAGCCCAAAGCCAGGGGAGCTTTTTGGTTCCTCGGATATAGGCAATGTGTCCATCCGGATCCCGGCCATCCATGACTACCTGTCCATCACGGATGATGCTTCCATCGAAGCCCATTCATCTGGATACGCCAGGGCGGCAGCCGGGCCTGAGGCGGACAGGATCTGTATCCTGGGGGCCAAGGGGCTGGCCATGACAGGGCTGGACCTGCTGAAGGATAAAGGCCTGAGGGAGAAAAGCATTACATACCATAAAGAGACAGTCCCCTCCTTTTATGGTAGAATAGAGAACGGGAATTACGATTAAGGAGAGGAATCATGATAATAATAAGACAGGCCGATGTGTACAATCCCGAATACCTGGGGAAGAAGGACGTACTCATATGTGGGGAATCAATAGAAGCGGTGGGTGACCATCTGGAGATTGGATGTGGCTGTCAGGAGATAGATGGCAGGGGGTGTCTGCTTGTCCCGGGATTGATTGACCAGCATGAGCATATTATTGGCGGCGGGGGAGAGGGAAGCTTTCGCACCAGGTCGCCGGAGATACAGCTGTCCTCCCTGATTGAAGCAGGGATTACCACGGTTCTGGGTCTTCTCGGAACCGATGACATGACGAGGAGTGTGGAGAACCTGGTGGCCAAGGCCAAGGCCCTGAAGGAAGAAGGAATCAGCGCATATGCCCTGTGCGGGGCCTACGGATACCCCTCCCCCACCATCACAGGAAGCGTGAAGAAAGATATTGTTTTTGTGGATGAGATCATAGGCGTGAAACTGGCGCTTTCAGACCACCGGGCGCCCAACATATCCACGGAGGAATTGATCCGGCTGGCAAGTGACGTGCGCACGGCCGGAATGGTCAGCGGTAAACCTGGAATCATCGTGGCGCATATGGGCAGCGGCTTCCGGCGCCTGGAACAGATTTTTGACGCGCTCAGGCGGTCGGACATACCTGTAAAGACGTTCCATCCCACCCATATGTCACGGACAGAGGAGCTTTTAGAGGATGGGTTCCGCTTTGCCAAAATGGGAGGATATGTGGATATCACCTGCGAGGATATACAGCGCATCCCCGAAGGAAAGCTGGGCACGGGGGCCATGCTCCGGCTCCTGGATAAGGCCAGGCAGGAAGGCGTGCCCATGGACCGTCTGACATTCAGCTCGGATGGACAGGGAAGCTGGTCCAGCTATGATGAATACGGACATTTAAAGGAAATCGGTGTCACGGATGTGGGGAACCTGTTCCGCCAGTTCAGGCATCTGGTATTGGAGGGCGCAGTGGACCTGACGCAGGCCCTTTCCTTCTTTACCTCAAATGTGGCAAAGGCGCTGGAGATTTATCCGAAAAAGGGATGTATTGCCAGGGGCGCGGACGCGGATGTGCTGCTGCTCCGTCCGGACCTGGCCCTGGATACGGTGATTGCCAGGGGCGCCATCATGATGCGTGATGGGAATGTACTGAAGAGGGGGACATATGAACATGATTGATATTGACATGATCAGGGACCTGTCCAACGCCTTTGGCCCCAGTGGATTTGAGGAAGAGGTCGTAAAGGTAATCGGGAGATACTTAAAGGGGATGGAAGTGGACAATGACGCCATGAACAATGTCTATGCATGGTTCAGGAAGTCCGGTCCCACGGACGCGGGGCATGGGACCGGGAGCGGGGTTCCCGGGGATGCATGCTCCGGGGATGGGTATTCCGTGGATGGGTGCGCCAGAGATGCATGTTCCGGGAGAAGGCCGGTCATCATGCTGGACGCCCACACGGATGAGTGCGGTTTCATGGTGCAGGGAATCATGGACAACGGCCTGCTGTCCATGGTCATGCTCGGGGGAATGGACCTGTCCAGCCTTCCGGCCCACACGGTCCTTGTCCGCACAAGGAGCGGAAAAAAGGTAAGGGGAATCATCACGTCCCGCCCCGTACACTTCATGACGGAAAAAGAAAGGAACGCGCCTCTGGACATAGAAGGCATCTATATTGATGTGGGGGCATCCAGCAGGGAGGAGGCAGAGGAAACATACGGCATCCGTATTGGGGATTCGGCCGCCCCTGAAGTGGCCTTTGATTATGACGGGGACCATGGGCTTTGTTTTGGCAAGGCCTTTGATAACCGCATGGGCTGTGCCTGTATCATCCATACCATGCGTGAACTGCAGGGGATGGACCAGGAACTGGCGGTGGACGTGGTGGGGGCCTTTGCTGCCCAGGAAGAAGTGGGGATGAGAGGGGCCTGCGTGACTGCGGCCAGGATTCAGCCGGATTTAGCCATTGTCTTCGAGGGCTCCCCCGCAGATGATTTTTACTATGGAAGGGAGAAGGCCCAGGGCGTCATGAGGGCGGGGGTGCAGATACGGTGCATGGATAAGAGCTATATAACCAATCCCGCATTCCTGGCATATGCCCATGAACTGGGTGAGGAAAAGGGCATCCCCTGCCAGGATACGGTGAGGAGGGGAGGCAGCACCAATGCCGGTAAGATCAGCCTGGCAGGACGCGCGGTCCCCACGCTGGTGCTGGGGATTCCCAGCCGCTATGTGCACAGCCACTATAACTTCTGCGCAGTGGAGGATATCGAAGCCGCGGTCAGGATGGCTGTGGAGGTCATCCGCGGCCTTGATAGCCGCAGGATCGGGCTGCTGATGCACAGGGATATCCTGGAATGATGAAGAAAGTCAATATAAGTGCCCTGTATGGCTGGAAAGGCCATACAGGGCACTTATTCATATTCACGGTGATGCATGTGGACGATCTGAAGTCCCATCTCAATCTCCAGCCGTATATGGCTGTCATTATAATCGCAGTCCAATATCTGGGCAATGCGGTCCAGCCTGTTCAGCATGGTCTTATAGTGGATGAACAGCGACTTGGCTGCCTTGGCCGCGTTGCAGTTGGCTGAATAGTAGGCAGTAAGGGTGTCCACCAGATTGGTGTTGTATTTCCGGTCATGGCCCTGCAGGTGTTTCAGGCAGGCCGGTATATAGTTTTCAGCGGCTTCCCTGGCCGGTATGTTGCCCAGCAGGCGGAGTATCCCCAATGTTTCATAGCATATGATGGATTCATCTGTGGTGTGGGCGATTTTCAGCGCTTTTAATGCGTCCTCATAGCTTTGGCTGATATCGGAAATCTGCTGCTGCGTGGTCCCGATTCCTGAATACATTTTCTTGACGATTGATTTTGTCTTCAGCAGATGTTCTATCTGCTGGCAGGTGGCAATGGATTTCTTCTGCGCTGCATCCGGGGATTCAGGAGGAAACTGCCCTATCATATAAAGGCTGTCTGAGGAAGCGCGCAAAAAGTAGTAATCATCAGGATGATAATAATGGATCATGAATTCCAGTATCTCATAGTAAACAGCTGTCCCTATCTTTTTCTGGCTGCCCCATGCAGCAAAATCCAGATAAATCACGATATACAGGCGTTTGTCCTTAAAGCCAAGGAGGCCGGCCCATTCTGTTATGGTTGCGGGATTCAGGCGGCCTGAGTTGGTGATGGCGTCCATCAGCCCGTTGCGGCTCCGGTTCACAACCGTGAAGACAGACTGGCGCATCTCGTATTCAATGGCCAGCGCGGAGATGACTGTTTTAAGCGCGGAATAAAACAGGGGGTCCGGCGGTTCCTTGCAGTTTCCCACAATCAGGAATTCGATTATCTCCCCAAACCGGTACAGGGGTATGATAAGGCAGGTCCCCATGTCCTTTCTCAGGATTTTCCCCATGTACACGGGGCTTTGGTCCAGATGTCCGATTACCTGGGAATGCTCCGGAAGCTGGTCAAAGAAATCCGATGACGACATCATATCGGTGGGATTCATGGTGGGTTCAATCACCATCACCTTTTTCTCCAGGTTGGAGGTGATTGCCTGGAGCAGGTCCCTCATCCTGATATGGTAGCCGTTCTGAAGCGTTTCCAGGAAACGCTGGGTTAAGACAAGCTGGTACTGGGACTCAAGAATCGGATACAGGTCCGGGCAGGACCTTGTAAGCAGGGTAAGAATATGGCATAAGGAGCTTACACCTACATCCACATAGGATAACATATTAAAATCATCTGGAACCGGGCAGGTTTTGCGCATGGAAGGACCTTCCGCATAATCATAGAGAATGAACAGGCAAAGGTCCGGCTCTGCCATATCCTCAGGGAGCTGGACGGGTTTTCTCAATACGCAGATATGATGGAATGTCTTCTCTGATGCGGTTAACGGATATATGGATGAATCTATGGTAAATTCTGCCAATAGCATTTGGGCTGTGTGAGGGATAATGGAAAAATTCAACGAAAGCTCTCCTTTATGTCCGGCCATCCGGCCATGCCGGGCGGCCCTGTATCCTGTGGGTCGTTATCAATGGTAAGTCAATTGGAAGGACCGCGGCTGCGGCCGGTTATTTTACATACTATTATTATGATACTAAATTAATAGTGAGAAAAGAATATCCAACTAGGATAATAATACACACATATTTATAGAACAGTGTTCCATTCTCGCCAAAGTGACTATATGGTATTATAAAAAAAACGAAAACGAAAGGCGGTATGTAACAAAATGGCTAAGAAAACCCTAAGGGAATATATGGATCAGAACGAATTCTTTTATGTCCCGGAAATTTATGATTGTATCTCCACAAGAGCAGCGGAAATGAATGGGTTTCAGATGGTTATGATTTCCAGCAGTGATTTCGCATGTTCCCAGACCGGCATACCGGATTTGAACCTGTTGTCCGTAGATGAGTACTGTCATATGATAGAGCGGATTACCTACATGACGGACATGCCCCTGTTTGTGGATGCGGATGAAGGCTTTGGGCGTCCGCTGCAGACCTATCACGGATGTAAACGCATGGCCAGGGCAGGCGCTGACTGTATCCTGATTACGGACGGCAACGACCTGAGCCGCCCCGGTCTTGCCACCATCCAGGACGCATGCAGGCGGCTGCGGGCTGCAAAGGACGGAATGGAGGGGACCGACTGTCTTCTGATGGCCAGCTGCAAGCATGAGGTGGACGAGGACTTTGACGGTTTTGTGGAGCGGTGTGAGCGGTATATTGAAGCGGGTGCGGATATCATATGCCCCCTGGAGATCAACCGTTCCAAGAAGTACGGAGGCAAGCTGGGCGCTGCCAAAAAGGTGGCGGAGCATGTTAAGATACCGTTCTGGTACCCGGACCTGGATCCGGGCGATAAGGCGGAGGACGCAGAGGACCTTCTGAAATGGGGATATCATTTTACAGGAATCCACTATTCCTTCCGCTCAGCCATGTACGCCATGCTGGATACGGGGCGCCATGTGTTTGAAACCCGTACCAATGATTATGTAATGGAACACTATGACTATACCGGATATCATTTTTACTATTCACCCATGACCTGTTTCCTCAGTGATGGGAAATGGGCGGACCTGGAGACCAGGTATGTGGATAAACCGGAAGACGCATTGGCAGTGCGCAAGCAGAAGGGGTTCTGCGGACCCACTGACAAGCTGGTACCGGATAATGAGTTAACGCAAAGGTAGAGAAAGGGAGGATTAGGATGAGAAAGTGTATTTCGTTGGTAGTAGCGGCAGCATTGGCCGCCGGTTTGCTGGCGGGCTGCGGGGGCAGCGGTTCCGGCTCCAAAGGACAGGAAGGCACGGCAGCGGCCGTAAGCGGTGAATCAGCAGAAAGCGCGGCAGGGCAGATGGAAGCAGCTTCTGATGCAAAGGCAGGAGGAACATTGAAAATCGGTGTCAACACGGAATGCGTACATACCATGCTGAGCTTTGACCTGACCGGCGCCGGGGTGGACTATTATTATTCCTGGCCCGTGTACGAATCCCTGTTTAAGCCCAATGCAGAGGGAACCGTGGACCCGTGGCTGTTAGAGGATTACTCATACGACCCCGAGGCATTGACCTATACGTTCCATGTGAGGAAGGGGGTTACCTTCTCGGACGGCACTGTCCTGGACGCGGAGGCGGTCAAGTGGAACCTGGACCATTACCTGGAGGTGGGCGCTAAGGTAGAGGCGCTTCTGTCATCCATTGAATCCGTTGAGGTGGTGGACGAGTATACGGTCCAGTTGAACCTGAACAAGTGGAGTTCCATCCTGCCATATGCATTTTCAAGGGAATGCGGTTATATGTTCTCGCCGGACTTCTTTGAGAAGAACGGGGAAGAGTATTGTAAGGAACATCCCTGCGGCACAGGCCCGTTTGAACTGACAAGTTGGGATTACGATGTTTCCAAGACCTTTACCAAGAGGGACGATTACTGGGGCGGGGACGTGAAGTTGGACAGTGTGGAGTATATCATCTATAAGGATGCCCTTGTATCCAGCGCTGCCCTCCAGTCCGGGGAGATAGACGCAATCCTTGCCCTGAACGCGGAGAGCGCGGACGCGCTGAAGGCTTACGGCTATGATATCAAGACCTGTTCCGTAAAATCACATTCCTATCTCCTGTGCTTTAACTCCCTGAATAAGACCGGGGATGACCCCACAGGGGACCTGAAGGTACGCCAGGCCATCTGCCATGCAATTGATACGGATGCGCTGGTCCAGGCGGTCTGGGGAGATTACGGGGATGTGAGGAACCAGTTCGGCGTTGGGACCCACTATTATAGTGAGGACGTGAAGGGATATGACTATGATCCTGAAAAGGCAAAGGAACTGCTGGCCGAGGCAGGATACCCGGACGGCTTTGAGATTTCCCTGAAAACAGAGGAAACCTCCGCGCTTAAGAATGCAGCAACCATTATCCAGTCCTATCTTGCGGAGGTGGGGATTAAGGTGAACCTCAGCATTTTATCCGGCGCGGACGCCAATACGGCTGAGGCAGGCTGGGGTGAGGGAATGTGGCTCCACGGCTCCAGCGTGTATGTCAGCGTTCCCATGCAGATGGCCTCCATGTTCCGCCAGAACCTGACCGGACATGTCCTTGGCATCAACAACCTGCTCCGTCCGGATGACGTGGAGGCGGCCCTGGCAACCTCTGTCATGGCGGCGGACGAGGACGAGGCAGTGAAAACGGTGGGCGAAGCCAACCGCCTGTTAACAGATGAATACTGTATCGTATATAATCTGGCAGAGGTTGCGACCCTCTTTGCCGTCAACGATTATGTGAAGGATTCAGGAATCGGCGAGGTGTTCTATTCAGTTGCGGACCTGGGAAATGCCTGGCTGGATAAGTAAACAGGATATGATGTAAATACTGCCGGCCGGGAGCAATCCAGACCGGCAGTTGAATAATAAGAAAGGTATTTGATGAGGGCGTAACATGATAAAATATGTTGGGAAGAAAATCGCCACAGCGGCAGTGCTGATCCTGCTGGTTTCATTCCTGGTTTTCATCCTCATGCAGAGACTGCCGGGAGATCCGGCAACCATTGCGTTGGGGGATGCGGCCAGTGCTGAGGCGATTCAGGATTACAGGAACTCCTACGGGCTTAATGACCCGGTTTTAGTCCAGTACTGGAACTGGATAACGAATATATTCTTAAGGTGGAACTTCGGCAAATCCATACTGAATGCAAGGGATGTGACGACTTATATCAATGAACGGCTTCCCAATACAATCTCCATCGGGCTTCCGGGTCTTGTGTTTGGCGTGCTGGCCGGGATTATAGTGGGTATCATCTCCGCTGTAAAGAGGGGGACCTGGATTGACCAGGGGCTGACCCTGATTGTTAACTTTTTCCTGGGCGCGCCGCGGTTTCTGGTTGCCATATTCGGCGTCATCATCCTGGGGCTGCAGATGCACCTGATACCCCTCCAGGGCTATACGGCGCCCTGGGTGGATTTTGGGGAATATGTACATAAGGCGTTCTGGCCGGTTGTGGTCAATGCCATCTACACCACCGCCATCCTGGCAAGGCAGACCCGCTCCAACATGCTGGAAGTGATTAACCAGGATTATGTGAGGACGGCGAGGGCCAACGGACTGTCGGAACATAAGATTATTTTCAAGTATACCCTTAAGAATGCGCTGATACCTGTAATCACCATTATAGGACTTCAGATGCGCAATATTGTTGCAGGCGCGGTTATTATCGAAAATGTTTTCAATATACCAGGAATCGGACAGATGCTTGTATCAGGCATCCAGCAAAGGGACTATTTTATTGTCCAGGGCTGTGTGCTGATCATATCTATGGTTACTGTATTCTGCAACCTGTTTGTGGATATCGCATATGGGTTTATTGACCCGCGGGTAAGAAAGTCAATGGGGTGATGAAAATGGATAATGATTTCGCAAAACTGCAGCGGGAGACACGCAAGAGAAACAGGAAGCAGGCCCTGGGCATCTTTTTCGGACGCGGTATCATCGTGAAACTGTGCACGGTGGTTGTGGTGGGCTTTATTTTCATGGCTGTATTCGCTGACTGGATAACGCCCTATGACCCTGCTGCCCAGAACCTGGTGGAAAAACTGCAGACTCCGTCGGCCGCCCACTGGCTGGGGACGGATTTCCTTGGAAGGGACGTGCTGAGCCGCGTCATATACGGCGGCAGGGTGTCCATGTATGTAAGCCTTCTGTCCGGCTCCTTTGCCGCTGTCATCGGCATAGGCCTGGGGCTGGTGGCCGGATATGTAACCGGTATCGTGCGCAGGGTAATCATGGGGATGACGGATATCATACTGAGCATACCCGGAATGGTGTTCACCCTGATCATAGCGGCAATCATGGGAACCGGTGTCATGAGCCTTACGCTGGCAATCGGGATCGGCATGATACCCACCTATATCCGCATGGTGAACGGGCTGGTGCTTTCCCTGAAGGAAAATGATTATATTGTGGCATCCAAGCTGGTGGGAAGGCCGGAAAGCAAGATATTGCTAAAGCATCTGCTTCCCAATGCATTCCCGTCCCTGATTGTACTGTATACAATCAACCTGGGCAATGCCATCATGACGGAATCGTCCCTGAGTTATCTGGGGGTCGGCATCAACCCGCCCACAGCCACCTGGGGCAACATGGTATCCGATGCCTATGCGTACCTTTTACAGGCGCCGTGGCTGGCAATGATTCCGGGAATCTGTATTATCATACTGATTATTTCATTTAATGTTGTAGGAGATGGCCTCCGTGATGCGCTGGATCCTCGGTTAAGGGGGAAGTTGTAAATGCCTGAAAAATTATTAGAAGTAAATCATTTAAGGACCTCTTTTTTTACGGCTGAGGGAGAGGTCAAGTCGGTCAGTGACGTATCCTATTATGTGAACCGTGGGGAAGTCATTGCCATTGTGGGTGAAAGCGGCTGCGGCAAATCAGTGACGCAGATGTCGGTGATGCAGCTGGTACAGACACCGCCGGGAAGGATCATCGGCGGGGAGGTGATGTTTGACGGGAAAAGCCTTCTGGAGTACGATGCAAAATCAAAAGAAATGAGGGCTATCCGGGGCGCCGGGATATCCATGATATTCCAGGAACCCATGACCTCCTTAAATCCAGTGCTGACGGTTGGGGAACAGCTGTCGGATGTCATATGCACCCATTCCCATCTGAGCAAAAAAGAAGCATGGAAAAAGGGGATAGAGGCCCTGGCCGCAGTCGGCATACCGGAGCCTGAGGCCAGGATGAGGTGCTATCCCTTTGAGATGAGCGGCGGCATGCGCCAGAGGGTAATGATTGCCATCAGCGTGGCCTGCGACTCCAAGCTGATCATTGCGGATGAGCCGACCACTGCCCTGGATGTGACCACCCAGGCGCAGGTCATGGACCTTCTGATTGACATGGTCCATAAGTATAATAAATCCCTGATCATCATCACCCATAACCTGGGACTGGTGACCCGGTACGCCCAGAGGGTTTATGTGATGTATGCCGGAAAGATTGTGGAATCCGGCACAACGGAAAAGATACTGACCCACCCGGAACACCCATACACCCTGGGACTTCTCAAATCCGTCCCAAGGCTTCAGGATGATAAGGATGAGGAACTGGTGCCGATCATGGGAGCGCCGCCCGTGCTATCAAAGCTGCCCCAGGAGTGCGCCTTTCTGCCAAGGTGTGTATATGCCTGTGATACATGCAGGAAGGAAAAATGCCCGGAATTAAGGCAGGTAGGGGACGGACACTTTGTGGCCTGCCATATAAACGTGAGGGAAAATGGAACCGGCGCGGCAGGCACCCCCAAGGCGTCCGGGACTGTCAGGGAGGATGCCGGGGAAAAGGGAGAAATCCTTCTGAAGATAGAAGGGCTTAAGATGCATTTCCCTGTAACAAAAGGTGTGTTCGGGGTACATGCGGGAACCGTGAAGGCTGTGGATGACATATCATTTACAATCAGGAAAGGGGAAACCTTCGGACTGGTAGGGGAGAGCGGATGCGGAAAGACCACCACAGGCAAATGTATCCTGGGAATCAATCAACCCACGGACGGCAGTATCTACTACAAGGGCAGGCAGATAGCGGGCATATCCGCCCGTGAGTTTGCCCCGTACAGAAGGGAGATACAGCTGATTTTCCAGGATCCTTACAGTTCCCTGGATCCCCGTAATTCGGTCTATTCCATTTTAAGGGAGGCCATTATCTGTGACGGGGTCAGCAAGACCCAGAAGGAGATATCGGACCGCATCCATGAACTGCTGCGGATTGTGGACCTGGATCCGGGCATGAGCCAGAGATTCCCCCATGAGATGAGCGGGGGGCAGAGGCAGAGGCTGGGCATTGCAAGGGCGCTGGCCTGCAACCCGGAGGTCATCGTATGCGATGAGCCTGTATCGGCCCTGGATGTGTCCATTCAGGCCCAGATCATTAACCTGTTCAAGAAGATTCAGAGGGAACTGGGAATCACCTACCTCTTCGTGGCCCACGACCTGGCGGTGGTCCGCCACATAAGTGATAATATCGGTGTGATGTACTTGGGGCACCTGGTGGAGGTCACAAAATCCTCCGACCTGTATGCCAATCCCATACATCCGTATACCCAGGCCCTTCTGTCGGCAGTGCCGATTACGGATTACTATGAAGAGCAGAAGAGGGAGAGGATCATCCTCCAGGGAGAGGTCCCAAGTCCCATGAACATGCCAAAAGGCTGTCCCTTCCACCCGAGATGTGCATACGCCACCGAACAGTGCAGGAAGGAAGTGCCAAGGCTTAGGGAGGCCGGAGGGGGCCATCTGGTTGCATGCCACTGTGCAGTGCATTAAAAAGCAGGAAAACAAGGAGAAACAATTATGGCGGAAGCAGTAACATTGCTGGTTTTTGTGCTTATGCTTCTAGGATGTGTCTTGACAGATATTTCCGTGATATATGCATTGATAGGAGGGCTGGCCTGTTTTAGCATCTATACCTTATACAATAAATATCCGGTTTCCCAGCTTGGGAAAATGCTGTGGAAAGGGGTGAAGGATTCCAGGACCATACTCATTGTATTCATACTCATCGGCTTTCTGACCGCTGTCTGGAGGGCGTCCGGCACCATACCGTGCATTGTCTATTATTCAGCGTCCTCCATGGCGCCCAGGTATTATCTGGTGCTGACATTCCTGCTCTGCTGCGGGATGTCGGCGCTGACCGGCACTTCCTTTGGGACCGCGTCCACCATGGGGGTAATCTGTGCAAGCATTGGCAGGGCCCTTGATATACCGTCCGTGTACATCGGCGGCGCGGTCATGTCCGGCATTTATTTCGGTGAACAATGTTCCCCCATGTCTTCCAGCGCATTGCTGGTCTGTGAACTGACGGATACGGACATATACGTGATTATCGTAAAGGTCTTACGGCAGGTGCTGGTACCGCTGCTTATTACGGCCGCATTATACCTCTATCTCGGCAGGGGGTGGGGGAACGGGGCCGCAGAGGTGGAAAGCACCAGGATATTTACCTCCGCTTTTTATCTGGCTCCGGTTACGCTGCTGCCGGCAGGAATCATCATCCTGTTCTCCCTGTTCCGGGTCAGGGTGGAGCTGACCATGCTGGTCAGTATTGTGGCGGCGGCCGTAATCTGTGTGGTTTACCAGGATATGGGAATCGTCCAGGTCATGGACATCATGGTGCGGGGGTATCATGCCGGGGATATAAAGCTGGCGGCGCTGATTGACGGGGGAGGACTTAAATCCATGGTAAGCATCGGGGCTATTGTGGCAATTTCATCCGCCTATTTTGGGATTTTCAGCGCCACCAACCTGCTGTCCAACCTGAAACAGTGGGTGCTTGACCTGGCATGCCGCAGCAATGTTTTCTTCGTGACAGTGGTGGTTTCCTTCATTACCTGTGCCATCAGCTGCAACCAGACCCTGGCAACCATGCTTACCTGCGAGATGACCAAGACACTGACGGAAAAAAAGGAGACACTGGCAGTGAACCTGGAGATGTCGGTCATCGTGATTGCCGGCCTCCTTCCCTGGAGCATTGCATGCGCGTTTCCCCTGTCAGTGGTGGAGGCGCCAAAAGAAAGCCTGATATTTGCAGTGTATCTGTATATGGTACCCTTGTGGATGGTCCTGAAGTCATTTTTCTTAAAACGCAGCAAATAATATGTTTATCAGTAAAGGGCGCATTTCCGTATGGAATGTGCCTTTTTGATGTGTCCTTCTTCATATATCAGCATTCAGACATGGATGCAGCCCAAACTGCTTACGGCGGTTATATCTATGTTGGGGAATGGGACAGGGATTATATTTTGGTTTAACCCTATAAGTGAATCAACCGCATCCAAAACATTACCCAGGAACTAATCCGTGAAATGGACAACGGCTAAGGTAATTAAAAGCAGCCCTATGCCTATACATATACATAGTTTCTCTTTCCTGATTTCTTTTTGAAAGAAAAGAAGCAGGTCTCCCGAATGGTTGGCTTGATTATGACGGCCCAAAATTGTATATAACAATAGAATGAATGACAAGAATACTAAAAATATCAGGATTCGTTTTTCAATGGATGGAATCAAAAACTGCCCTATTACCATGCACAATATGGTGGCAAAATAAACTATTTTATTTTGACCATACTGGAAAGAAAGCCCATTTTGATAATTTTTATATATTACTTTTGCAAAATAAATTATGGAAGATACTAAAAACAACACATAAATTATCATCAATAGCCCCCCGTTCATAATCTGCCCCGCACAAAATGGGGACAATGTACTGCTTCCTGTAAGATTAGCTAAATTGTAACAAAGTAAAATATAAAGTGCAATATGTATACATAAATACTCATAAAAGCGTAATAAAATATTTGTTTTTTATACATGTTAACCATATTGATGCTATCTAAAATCGTGAAAATTAATCCATATTAATTTTTTTTGCGGTTTCATAAAAAAGGGTTGACATTTTTAAGATTCAGCATATAATGTAGATATAAACATATGAACAATCATTCATATGAACAGACGTTTAAAAAGAAGGGGGTTAACCGCATGGCAATGAATGACGTGGAGTGCTGTGACTTTTACCAGGTCCATGAGGATGTGGTGAAGTCGGTCACGGCTAAGATGCCGGATGAAGATGAACTTTATGACCTGGCTGAGATATTCAAGGTATTCGGCGATTCTACCAGGATTAAGATCCTGTATGTGCTTTTCGAGTCGGAGATGTGTGTATGCGACATTGCACAGCTTCTCAACATGAACCAGTCAGCTATTTCCCATCAGCTGAAGATCCTGAAGCAGAACCGCCTGGTGAAGAGCCGCAGGGAAGGCAAAGCCGTGTTTTATTCCCTGGCGGACGGACATGTAAGGACCATTATCAACCAGGGTCTGGAACACATTGAGGAATAGGTAGTATTTTTATAATAATATGATAAATGGAGGATATGATAATGAAAAAGAAATTCAAATTACAGGACCTGGATTGCGCAAACTGTGCAGCTAAGATGGAGGAAGCCATCAAGAAGATTGAGGGCGTGGCAGACGCCAACGTAAGCTTCATGACCCAGAAGATGACAATCGACGCAGAGGAAAGCAGGTTCGATGAAATCATGAAGGAAGTCGTGGCTGTATGCAGGAAGGTTGAACCGGACTGCATCATTCAGATGTAAGATCTGTCAGGTGGCGCCTACGCCTAATAAAATGGAGCAGGCCCTGCCTGTTCAGGAAAGGAAATCATTATGACAAAGAAACAGAAGGCAATGCTATTGCGGATCATAGCCACGTTCATCGTATATATCCCTTTGGCGGTGGCGGACCATATGGAGGCGCTGCCGGAGGGACTGGGTACCTGGGGGAAGCTGGCGGTCTACCTGGTTCCCTATGTGCTCATTGGATGGGATATTGTATACAAAGCATTCCGCAACATTAAGAACGGCCAGGTTTTCGACGAGAACTTTCTTATGTCAGTAGCCACCTTTGGCGCATTTGGGATAGGAGAGTATTCAGAGGCAGTTGCAGTCATGCTGTTTTACCAGGTAGGCGAACTGTTCCAGAGTTATGCGGTAAACCGTTCCAGGCAGTCCATCACGGAGCTTATGGACATCTGTCCTGAATACGCCAACATTGAGGAGGACGGACAGCTTAAGCAGGTGGACCCGGATGACGTACAGGTGGGCGATATCATCGTGGTTAAAGCCGGGGAGAGGATTCCCCTGGACGGCAAGGTGGTATTCGGTGACTCCATGGTGGACACCTCGGCCCTTACCGGTGAATCGGTTCCAAGGAAGGCCGGAGTGGGTGATGATGTCATCAGCGGCTGTGTCAATGGAAGCGGGCTGCTCAGGGTGCAGGTTACAAAGGAATTTGATGATTCCACGGTTGCCAAGATCCTGGAGCTGGTGGAGAATGCCAGCAGCAAGAAAGCGCAGGTGGAGAACTTCATCACGCGTTTTGCCAGGTATTATACGCCCATAGTTGTGATTGCCGCCGTGGTACTGGCGGTCCTCCCGCCCCTGCTTTTGGGGCAGTCATGGTCTGAGGGCGTAAGAAGGGCATGTACCTTTCTTGTAATCTCCTGCCCCTGTGCCCTTGTCATATCAGTGCCCATGAGCTTTTTCTCAGGAATCGGCGCAGCGTCCAGAAGAGGCGTGCTGGTTAAGGGAAGCAATTATCTGGAAGCATTGTCCCAGATGGATACCATTGTATTTGATAAGACAGGAACGCTGACTAAGGGTGAGTTTAAGGTGACGGAGATTCATTTGGCGGATGGGAGTGTTCCTGCTGGGAATGCAATTGGTGTAAATACAGCGGACGCAGACCTGTCCGGGGAAAAGCTTGGCCTTCTGGAACTGGCGGCCCTGGCGGAAAGCTATTCCGACCACCCCATATCCCGCTCAATCAAGGATGCCTGGGGCAGTGCCATTGACATGAACCGTGTATCTGACACGGAGGAGATTTCCGGTCATGGGGTAAAAGCAGTCATAGACGGTCATGTGGTCCTTGCAGGCAACAGCAAGCTGATGAAGGAAATGCAGGTGGGCTACAGGGAGTGCCCCAGCATCGGCACCGTGGTTTATGTAGCGGAGGACGGTGTGTTTAAAGGTTCCATCGTGATTTCAGATACAATCAAGGAAGAGGCATATAAAGCCATCCATGACCTTAAGAAGGTAGGCGTCAGAAGGACCGTCATGCTTACCGGTGACAAGAAGGAAGTGGGCGAGGCTGTTGCCTCCCGTCTGGGGCTGGATGAGGTCCATGCAGAACTTCTGCCCGATGGGAAGGTGGCCAAGGTGGAAGAGCTTCTGGCAGGCCTTCACGGCAAAGATAAGCTGGCATTCGTGGGGGACGGCATCAATGATGCGCCGGTGCTCTCCAGGGCCGATATAGGAATCGCCATGGGAAGCATGGGTTCCGATGCGGCTATTGAAGCAGCGGACATCGTCCTTATGGACGATGACCCGTCCAAGATATCGGATGTGGTGCGCATATCCCGCAAGACCATGTCAATCGTCAAACAGAACATTATATTTGCACTGGGAGTCAAGGCCATCGTACTTTTGATGGGAGCCTTTGGAATGGCAAATATGTGGGAAGCCGTGTTTGCGGATGTGGGCGTGTCTGTGATAGCAATCCTGAATGCAATGAGGGCTTTGTCATTAAAATAATGTGTAGGGAAGTGCGTGTATTGTGAAGCGGGAATCAGGGCTTTGCATTGCACGCACTTTTTTTGTGAGATGGTTCAGATGGAAGATGGGATGGGGGATTAACCGCTTTTTAGGGGACAGGGTCTGCCTGCGGGAGTTAAATTTATTGTTGGTTGGATAGGATGGGTGTATAATACTTCTATCTGAGGATGGGTACACAAGGCTGTACGACTACTAAATCAGGATATCATCCAGGCTCCGTTTTGGTACATAGTGGATCTGATTTTTGTCCCTGTAATAGGTCGTGCTTCCATCCTCATTCAGCGGGACCAGCACAACCTCCTCCTTTGGCTTTCCAAGGGCCAGGACCAGGCTGACGGAATACTGTTCCGGGTTCAGGTCCAGAAGCTTTACAAGTTCGGCGCGGCGGCAGTTTCCGATGATACAGCCTCCGTATCCCTTTTCCACGGCGCTGAGCATGATGGTCTGGGCCGTGATGCCTTCATCCCACTGTCTGTTCTTGCCGATGGACAAATCGCAGACCATGATGATGTATGCGCTGGGCCGTTCGCCCGGCGCCGGGCCGTCCCAGTCCTTTAAGGCAGCGGCCCATCCGATGGTTGGGAAAATCCGGGCGCATTCTTCCCTGTCACATATAATCTTATACTTTAATGCCTGGGAATTGGCTGCGCTGCCCGTAATCCTGGCAGTATCCACCATATCCTTAAGTTCCTCATAAGGTATGCGCTCCTCCTCATAAAACCTCCGGTAGGAACGACAGCTGGCAACAAGATCTTTTATCATGGCATTGTCCTCCTTGCATGGCATGCTGTGTTATCCGCTACATATTCTCCGGCAGTTCGTGCCCCTGGGTAATATGGCGTTTGATGGCCTCGAACGTGTCTGCGCTCAGTACATGTTCCATACGGCATGCGTCCTCGGCCGCTGTCCTGGCATCCACACCCAGATAGATAAGCCAGCTGGAAAGCATGGTATGCCGTTCGTACATGGTATCTGCAATGGACTGGCCCGCGGCAGTAAGGGTAATATACCCATGCTCATCAACCAGGATATATCCGTTTTCGCGCAGGTTTTTCATGGCCACACTGACGCTTGGCTTGGAGAAATTCAATTCATTGGCAATATCGATGGAACGTACACAGGGCTTTTCCCTGCCAAGCATTAATATGGTTTCCAGATAATTTTCTGCTGACTCCTGTATCTTCAATGCGTAAACACCCCCGTAGTTTTGTCTGATACCGCAAGGCGGTACCGGCTGGTCATCCTTAAGTGTAACATATAAAAAAACGATTGACAAGAGAGTTAGAAAGTGTTAATCTGAGTATGAAGTTAGAAATAACTAACCATAGGCGTTTTAACGGCTGCACGGATGTTTTTCCGGGCGGCTGGGATGGATGACAGATCAGACAGAAAGGAGGATGGATATGAATCTCCCAACCTTTGTAATATTACTTATATTGGCCGTGGCTGTAGGCGCGGTGGTGCGCAAGATGATAAAGGATAAGAAGGCCGGCAAGGGCTGCTCCGGCTGTTCCGGCTGCAGCGGTGGATGCTGTGGCGGGCATCAGGATATGCATATGGAGCGTAAATAGGCAGTTTGGATAGGATGCAGATAGGGAATGGACAGAAGCAGATGGGAAATAAGCCGAATAGGCCCCAATGCAGATAGGGAATGGACAGATGACGGGATTGGATTGGTCAGGCATACGTATGCTTGACCGATTCAATCCCGTTCTTACTACATATTTCTTTATTTACCAGGGCCTTAAAAGTTACAGGTCCAGGAACTTACCATCCTGAACCTGCAGCTTTTATCTGCCGTGGTCTGTTTCACGGACGGTCACGGACGGAATCCTTGCGGTCCAACCGTCCATCAGACATCATTTATTCAGACTTAATTTCCTTCCACATATCATTATAAATCATATCCACATCATCCCCAAGATACTTGATGATCTCACAATTAGGCAGGCTGTTTATATCAGGGAACAGGGCCTTGTTGTTTTTCAGTTCATCATCCAGAAGGTCATAAGCGCCCTTGTTGGGGGTTGCGTAGGTGATGTACTCGAAGTTTTTCTTGGCAATGTCGGGGCGGCACAGGAAGTCAATCCACTTTTCAGCATTTTCCTTGTGCTCGGCGTTGGCGGGGATGACCCAGGAGTCAATCCAGTAGTTGGTGCCTTCCTCGGGAATCACATATTCCAGGTCATAATCCAGACCCTGGTCGGCAACTGCTTCCTGGATATAGAGCATTTCCCCGGAATAGATAACGCCCACAGCGGCCTCGCCGCCAATCATCTTATCCCTTACCTGGTCAATGACATAGGCCTGGACCAGGGGTTTCTGCTCAATCAGAAGGTCACGGGCCTTGGCCAGTTCATCCGGATTGGTGGAGTTTAAGGAATATCCCTCCATCTTAAGGGCAACGGTGAATGCATCCCTTACGCTGTTCTGCATGAGGATCTCTCCGCTCAGGCGCTCATCCCACAGATCGGACCATTTGGTGGGGGCGGGTACGCCTAATTCCTCCAGGCGCTTGGTGTTGTAGAGGATTCCCATGGTGCCCCAGCAGTAAGGCACGGAGTACTTGTTCTCAGGGTCAAAGCCCTTGGAGATGTCCAGGTATTCCTGGCCGATTTCTTTGTAATTGGGTACATTGTCAAAATTAATCTCAGCCAGCAGGTTGTTCTGGGCCATGCGCTGGATCATGTAGTCGGAGGGACATACCACATCGTATTTGACCGCGCCTGCCTCAATGACAGGGTACATTTCCTCGTTGGTCTCAAACACATCATAGACAACCTTGATGCCTGTCTCGTCCTCGAACTGGGAGATGACGTCCTCGTCAATGTATTCGCCCCAGTTGTAAACATTAAGCTTGTTGTCTTCTTTTCCGCCTGACTCAGAGGAGCCGGATTTGCCGCAGCCCGTGATCAGGGCGGCGCTGAGGGCTGCCAGGGATACAGCGGCAAGGGTCATTGTCATTTTCTTTTTCATAATTGTTCTCCTTTTAAATCTGAATGAAGTTATGCTTGTTCCGGCTTCTTGATGGACCGGAAGTTGACAAAAATCAGAAGAATCAGCACTGTCAGGAAAATGATGGAGGACAGTGCATACATGGACGGCCGGATGCCGCGCCGCACCTCGCTGTATATCAGGGTGGACAGGGTGTTGATGCCCGCGCCCTTGGTGAAGTGGGTGATGATGAAGTCATCTAAGGACATGGTAAATGCAAGCAGGAAACCGGAGAGCACGCCCGGCATGATATCCGGGAACACCACCTTGAAGAACGCGTATATGGGTGAAGCGCCCAGGTCCAGGGCCGCTTCATACGTGTATTTGTCGGTCTGCTTAAGCTTTGGCATGACGCTTAATATGACATATGGTATGTTGAATGTAATGTGGGATATCAGTACGGTCTTAAATCCCAGGGAAATGCCAAAGGCGATGAATGCCAGCATCAGGGAAATGCCCGTTACGATATCAGCGTTCAGCATGGGTATATTGGTAATGCCCATCACAACGGTTTTGGGTACCGCCCTCATGGAGTTAATGGAAATGGCGGCAGCCGTACCGATGACGGTGGCAATGAGCGCGGATACAAAGGCAATGACCAGGGTGGTTGTCAGCGCGCTCATGATGGAGCGGCTGTCGAACATCTGGGTGTACCACTGTAAGGTAAACCCGCCCCACTGTGTCCTTGACTTGGACTTGTTAAAGGAAAGCACCATCATGGTCAGGATGGGGGCGTACAGGAAGATAAGTATCAGCACCATATAAAAATCAGATACGATTTTGCGCAATGCTTTTGAACCTTTTGTCATCAGAATGCAGTCCCCTCTCCGTTTTTATCGTATTTGGCAATCATGGCCATGCTGATAAGGATGAAGACCATGAGGACCAGTGAAAGGCCGCTGCCCAGGTGCCAGTTGCTGCCCCTTGTGAACTCCTGCTCAATGACATTGCCTATCAGCAGTATCTTGCTTCCTCCCAGCAGGTCGGAGATGACGAAGGTGGTTAAGGAAGGGACAAAGACCATGGTAATGCCGCTTATGATCCCGGGAATGCTTAAAGGGAACCATATCCGGAGGAAGCGCTGGAAGCTGTTGGCCCCCAGGTCCATGGCAGCGTTTATGATGTTGTCGTCTATCTTGGACAGCACATTGTAGATGGGCAGTACCATAAAGGGCAGGAAGTTATAAACCATGCCCAGCACAATGGCGGCAGGGGTATTGATAAGGGACTGGGAGGGCAGATGCAGCCAGCCCAGTATCCCGTTGATGACCCCGTTTTTCTCTAATAATGTCTGCCAGGCCAGGGTCCTGAGGAGGAAATTCATCCACATGGGAAGGATGAATATGAACACAATGAAACCTCCCGCCGCAGCCCCGCGTCCCCGGAGTATCATGGCCAGGGGATAGGCCAGTAATAGACAGAGCACCGTGCTGATTAAGGACAGGCCCAGGGACAGCCACAGCGCCTTGGCGTGGTCTGCCGATGCAATGGCAATGACATTGGATATGGTCAGGGAACCGCCCTTGTCCGTAAGGCCGTACCATACAATCATGGCCAGCGGGATCAGGGTGAAACCCGCCATCCAGAGCAGGTATGGTCCGGATAACAGCGCCTTGCCGATGGCGGCGCCTTTTTTCTCACTATTCATTGACTCCCAGCGCCTCCTCATCTTCAGAAGCAGGCTTATTCATGATCTGGATCTCAAATGGCTCCACATGGATGCCAACCTGCTGGCCTACCGGGAACATGTCGGTGGAATGGACCAGCCACTCAAAGCCGTCCGGCGTGGTCACTTCCATCTCATAGTGGACACCCTTGAAGATTAAGTGGGTCACCACGCCCTGAAGCGTGCCGTCCTCGGGCTTTACAAGGTCAATGTCCTCGGGCCGGATGACAACGTCCACAGGTTTATTATTGCCAAAGCCCTTGTCAACGCATACGAACCTGGCGCCAAAAATTTCTACCAGCTCATCCCTTACCATGGTGCCGTGCACGATGTTGCTTTCGCCGATAAAGTCGGCTACAAAGGCATTTTCCGGCTCATTATAAATCTGTTCAGGGGAACCCATCTGCTGGATATAACCCTGGTTCATGACCACGATGGTATCCGACATGGTCAGGGCCTCCTCCTGGTCATGGGTCACGTAAACAAATGTGATGCCCAGTTCGTTCTTAAGACGGATTAACTCGTACTGCATATCCTGGCGCAGCTTTAGGTCCAGGGCGCCCAGGGGTTCATCGAGCAAAAGCACCCTTGGCTCGTTCACGATGGCCCTTGCAATGGCAATCCGCTGCTGCTGGCCGCCGGACAGGGAATCCACGGTGCGCTTTTCATAGCCGGACAGATTCACCAGCTTCAGGGCGTATTTAATCTTGTCGTCAATATAGGCCTTGGACTTGTTCTTGATCTTCAGGCCGAAGGCAATGTTTTCCGCGATATTCATATGGGGAAACAATGCATATTTCTGGAATACAGTGTTAAGCTGGCGTTTGTTGGGGGGGATTTTTGTGATGTCCTGTCCTTCAAACATGACTTTTCCCGTGTCCTGTGTAGTAAAGCCGCCGAGGATACGCAGGGTAGTGGTCTTGCCGCAGCCGCTGGGGCCAAGCAGGGTGACGAAGCTGTTCTCCCGGATGGAAAGATTTAAGTCGTCCAGTACCAACTCACCGTCAAAACTTTTGGATATATGCTGTAAATCAATCAATGGCTGGCTCATGATGAATTCGTTCTCCTTTTATCGTAATAGTAATCAGAAACTTGGCGGTGAGCTTACCCACAGCAGCAGCGCGCCGTTCTTGCTTGTAAGATAGTGCTTTTTATCTGAGGTGAAATAAAAAGATTCACCTTTTTTGGCCTTGTATGTCTTGGTGCCGATGTGGATGGAAATACTTCCCTGGAGCACATAACCGAACTCCTCGCCTTCATGGGGATTGTCCGGGTAGGTGGAGCCGCCTGGCTTCAGCGTCAGCAGGATGGGTTCCATCATGTTTTTCTGTGCATTGGGTATGATCCATTTGATTTCATTATTCAAGTCTGTGTCGATTTTCTCAAAATAATCCTGTTTTCCGAACACAATCTGTTCATCCGGGGTTTCAGTGAAGAAATCGCCGATGGTGGTGCCCAGGCACTGCAGGATATCCATCAGGGTGGCGATGGATGGGGAGGTCAGGTCACGTTCCAGCTGCGAGATGAAGCCCTTGGAAAGCTCTGCCCGGTCCGCCAGTTCCTCCTGGGTCAGGCCCTTGAGCACCCTCAATTCCTTTAATTTATTTCCGATATCCATGGAAAACCTCCCTGTCTTAAAGAAGTATGCCCGTAAATTGCCGCCTGTGGGCATCCTTTAAATATATGAACAAAAAGTTTACAAATACTAACTGACTATAAAAATAAGCAAAAAGTTTAGTAATAATAAACAAGCGCGAATTTCATTATACATTAAATTAATGGTATGTCAATACCTTTTCGCAAAGTTATGGGCAACAAATTCACAAATATCTGGTTAACAAATTCACAAAATTATGTTATGATAATTTTAGTTTGAAAATGGACGCGAAACAGGGAGGTACAGACAGGTATGAACGGCAAATATATGGCATATGTTGGATCCTATTCCTATACCGGAAAAGCTAAGGGAATCACGGTATATGATGTAGATGTGGAAAATGGTGTATTTAAGGAGCGTTGCGAGATGGAAGTGGACAACTCCTCCTATGTGATTGCTTCCAGCGACGGCAAAACCCTGTATTCCATTGCGGATGAGGGCGTGGTATCTTTCCGCATCCTGCAGAACGGAAGCCTGGCCAGGTTAAACAGTTCACCCATACGCGGCATGAGGGGCTGTCATCTGTGTACGGACATGGAGGACAAGTACGTGTTCGTGTCCGGCTACCATGACGGCAAGACCACGGTCCTGAGCCTGAATCCGGACGGCTCCGTGGGCGAGATCGTGGACGAGGTATACCACAAGGGCTATGGCAGTGTGGCAGAGCGTAATTTCCGTTCCCATATAACCTGTACCAGAAGGATGCCTGACGGCAGATATGTGCTTTCCGTTGACAATGGAACGGACCAGGTAAAGGTATACCGGTTCAATGAGAAGGATAAGAACCTGGTCCAGGTGGATGCAATCCACTGCGACCTGGAGTCTGCGCCAAGACATTTCCGCTACAGCTCGGACGGCCGTTTCATCTATCTGATGCACGAACTTCAGAATGTGATTAATGTATATTCCTATGAAACCGGGGACAGGGCGCCGGTCATTGAAAAAATCCAGACCATCTCCACCACCGCAACCAGGAACCCGGGCAACCTGACGGCCGCATGTGCCATGAGGCTGTCGCCAGATGAGAAGTATGTCTATTGCACCAATGCGGGCGAGAACACGGTAAGCATCTACAGCAGGGACGAAGAGTCAGGGCTTCTCACCATGATTTCCTGCCTGCCTGTAAGCGGTGAGTATCCCAAGGATGTGGCCATTTTCCCGGACAACAGGCATATTGCCTCCATCAACCATGACAGCGGAAGCATCAGCTTCTTCAAGGTGGATTATGAGAAAGGGCTTCTTGTGATGTGCGGGCGCAGCCTCCATGTGAACCAGCCCAACTGCTGTGCCATTGCCAGGATTGGAAGGTAGGCGCATATGGCGGGTTCGACATTTGGGACAATATTAAGGGCATCGGCCTGGGGGGAATCCCATGGCAAGGGAATCGGCGTGGTCGTGGACGGATGTCCGGCCGGCCTTCCCCTTGATGAGGCGGATATCCAGGCATATTTAAACAGAAGAAAACCAGGACAGAGCAAATTCACCACGGCCCGGCAGGAAGGGGACGTGGTGGAAATCCTTTCAGGGGTATTTGAGGGCAGGACCACCGGTACGCCCATCGCCCTGGAGGTGCGCAACACGGACCAGCGTTCCCATGACTATGGGAATATCATGGATGTATACCGTCCGGGCCATGCGGATTATACCTTTGACGGGAAGTATGGGTTCCGGGATTACCGGGGAGGCGGCCGTTCATCGGGCCGCGAGACCACGGCGCGGGTGGCCGCGGGCGCCATTGCCTGTAAATTCCTCAGGACTCTGGGAATCACGGTGAGGGCGTATACAAGATCTGTCGGCAGTATTGAGATTGATTACGGTTCCTTCCGGATGGAGGAAATGTGGAATAACCGTCTCTACATGCCGGATGCAAAGGCGGCCCGTAAGGCGGAGGCTTATCTGGAGGAAATGATGGCAAGGAAGGATTCCTGCGGCGGCGTGGTGGAGTGTGTGATCCACGGCATGCCTGTGGGCGTCGGGGAGCCTGTGTTCGATAAGCTGGATGCCTGTCTGGCAAAAGCCATGCTGTCCATCGGCGCGGTGAAGGGCTTTGAGATCGGGGATGGCTTTGAGGCGTCCAGGTCCCTTGGCTCTGTCAACAATGACGGATTCAGGATGAGCGGGGAAACGGAAGATAAGGGCCTGCTTTTTACGGACAGGATAGTCAAATCCAGCAACCATTCAGGCGGGACCCTGGGCGGAATCAGCGATGGAAGCGATATTGTGATGCGGGCGGCATTTAAACCCACCCCGTCCATTGCACAGGGCCAGCACACGGTCACCAGGAATGGCCAGGAGACGGACATAGAGATTAAGGGACGCCACGATCCCATCATCGTGCCGAGGGCAGTGGTGGTGGTGGAGGCCATGGCCGCGCTGACGGCGGCGGACCTGCTGCTGCAGTCCATGACATCCAGGCTGGACCGGATTCAGGAGTTCTTTGGAAGATAGACGGCCTGCAAAGGGAATGGATTTATGAACACGTCCTGGGTGTATAAGATATATAAAATGATATTGGATTAAAGATAGGAGAGAATTATGAAAATCGCAATTGGCAACGACCATACAGCAATTGAAATGAAGGAAATCATCAAGGAATTCGTGGAGGGTAAGGGATATGAGGTCATTGACCTGGGAACCAACTCCACCGAGAGCTGTGACTATCCTGTATACGGCGAGAAGGTAGGACGCGCGGTTGCCGGTGGGGAAGCTGACCTGGGTATCGCTATCTGCGGAACCGGTGTGGGGATCTCGCTGGCAGCCAACAAGGTAAAAGGAATCCGCGCATGTGTGTGCAGTGAACCGTATACGGCCAAGCTTTCCAGGATGCACAACAATTCCAATGTGCTGGCCTTTGGCGCCAGGGTGGTGGGAAGCGAACTTGCCAAGATGATTACCGAGGCATGGCTGGACGCTGAATTTGAGGGCGGAAGACATGAGCGCAGGGTGAATATGATCATGGATATTGAGAATTCATAGGATTTGTTTTGGGGAAGTGTGAAGTGGGGGCAGGAAAATGCCCCCACTTATTTTATCTGGCTCTTTTTCTTATCCATAATGGATGATATTTAACTTCGTCATCTTTATGTAAAAGGCCGATTCCAAGAAAAGCGTTAATCAGCGCGACAATCGGGCTTAAGATACACAGGAAGACGAATGGTATGAATTCCTGGACCGTAGTCCCCAGCAGTACTCCGTAGCCGATGACCCAGGCGCTCCAGGGGATGATTGCGGCAACCATGGTACCTACATCCTCCAGGGTACGTGACAGCACTGCCCGGTGGATATCCATCTCATCGCAGGCATCCTTAAATGCTACTGCAGTGATGGCAATCGATGGGTACTGGCCCCCGGTAAGGCAGAGGATAAGGGAAGAAATCATGACGCCCACCAGAATACCGGCCGGGGTATGTACCTTTTTTGTGATGCCTTTTACCAGCACGGTAAGCACCTTCATTTCCGTAAAGAGACCGCTCAACATGCCGCACACCAGCAGGATACCGACCAGTGAAAGCATGCTTACGAAACCGCCGCGGTTCACCAGGGTGTTTACCGCCTCAACACCTGTATCAACAGAGAAACCGTTCATGATGAAGCCAAGGTTATCTACAAAGCTGAAGCCCTGTATGAACATGGACCAGAGAATGCCGGATCCAATGCCGATGCCGAAGGTGATGAATGCCGGGACTTTTTTGACCGAAAGCACCAGGACCAGGATTACAGGGAGCAGGTTCAGCACTGTAATATTAAAGTTGGATGACAGCCCGTTTGTCAGTTCACTGACTGCTGCGGTATCGATATTCCCGGAAGCACTCAGGCCAAGGAACCCATAGAGTACCAGGGAGATAAGTGTACATGGCACGGTGGTGTAAAACATGGACGTGATATGTTCAAATACGGAAACCTCCGAGGCTGCCGCTGCCAGAAGTGTTGTGTCGGAAAGCGGACTCATTTTGTCACCGAAAAATGCGCCGGAGATAACAGCGCCAGCGGCCATGGCAACCGGAATGCCAAGCCCCCCGGCCATTCCGCACAGGACAACCCCGATGGTGCTGATTGCGCCCCAGCTGGTACCGGCGCAGACTGCCATGAACGCCGGAAGGATAAAGCAGATTGGTAGGAACAGTTTCGGGTTGATGATCTGCAGGCCATAGTAAAGCATGGTAGGAATACAGCCGGATGCCATCCATGACGCTACCATACAGCCTACCAGCATCATGATTACCGTTGACGTGGAAATCGTAGTGATACCGGATGCCATGGCCTTATCCATGGAGTCCCAGGAGTATCCCATGTACGCCCCATAAATAATCATCAGGAATACGGATGCCAGGATGGCAATCGCCACTTCGGCCCCTGCATAAATCAGGGCAATCAGGAGCACAATGGGGGCCAGGAATCCAAACAGCGCGCGGCCCATTGTCATTTCTTTCAGTTCAGAAGCTTTGTTCTTACTCATAAACGTTCCCCTCTCATATTAGTTTTTATAGTTCCTCATCAAAAACCTTCTTGATTCTCCTAAGAGCTTCCTTCAGCATCTTATTTGTCACTGCATAGTTAATCCGGATGAAACCTTCCCCCTCCGGGCCAAAATTCCCTTCCCCGTCATCCAGATGGATATGTGCTTTTTCCATAAAGAACGCATCCAGTTTCCTGGTGCCGATACCGGCTTTCCTGCAGTCAATCCAGAGAAGGAAACTGCCCTCCGGTTTATAGGGGATGAGCGGAAGCCGGTTCTCTTTGATGAAATCCAATATCTCCTGCAGATTCCGCTCCAGGTATTGGGTTAACTCCTGCATCCACTGATCCGCCCCGCCCTTCATGATTGAAGTGACTGCTGCAATGGCAAAGCTGTTCACCGCATAGCCGAATGAATAGGCGGTAATCTGACGCATCCAGGCCTTTTGCATTTCACTGTCTGCAATCGTAACAATTGCGTGGGGCAGGCTCATGATATTGTATCCTTTACTGAGGCTGACAATCTGCACGCTGATTCCCTGCGCCTTTTCGTTGACAGCAAGGATTGGGATATGCTTATGGTCTTCATAGAGGATCAGCCCATGAACCTCATCCGAAACAATTGTCACACCGTGTTCCCAACAAATCCCCACAAGCCTTTCAAGCTCCGCCCTTGTAAAGAACCTTCCGGTAGGATTATGGGGGTTTACCAGAAGGTAAACAGCAGGATGGAACTGCTTTATTTTCGCTTCAAAATCTTCAAAATCAATTTCATAATGTCCATTTACCGGCTTCAGGGCATTTGATACCAGCCGGCAGCCCGCTCCCTCGATTGCCCAGTGTATGGGCCTGAACAGGGGCGTCTGGACAATCACTGCGTCGCCTGGTTTTGCATATATGCCAAGGGCCATCCTCACCGCGCCAACCGTGCTTGGCACGTTGCTCAGCCATTCCTTTTTTACATCCAGGTGATAATTCCTTTGATACCAGCCAATGACGGCATTGTAATACTCTTCAGGGTGCTGCCTGTAGTTGTAACAGTTTTCCTCAGCAACCGGCAGCAGCGCCTCCCGCACACATGGCGCACATTCATAATCCAGGTCCGCGGTTCCCATGCCAATTACGTCATCCGGCATGTCCGGCATGTCCCAGCGGTAGGAACCGTTTTTCCGGTGGTCCAACGTTGTATCAAAATTATATTTCATTAAAACTCCCCTTCCTGTTATTTAGTTCAGTTATGAACGATGGTTTGCGCAAAAATGTTCCAGCCGTTTCAGGCCCGTCCTGAGATATTCCGGGGACGTGCCCAAATTCACACGTATGAATCCCTTTCCTCCTTTTCCGAATAGTTCTCCATTTTCCACAACCATATGTTCTTCCTCTTCAAGCTGATATGCAAGCTGCCGGCTCTCTAATTTCAGTCTTCGCATATCAATCCATGCAAAGTAAGTGGAGTCTGCTAAAACCACATCGGCCTCCGGTATATGGGCTGCACAATATTCTGAGACCATCCTGTGATTTTCGCTTATCAGGGACATCAATTGTTCTGTCCAGGTGCCGCAGGCCGTATATGCCGCAACCGTTGCAGCAATCCCCATTATATTAATTCCGTAATTTAAATCACACTTAGCAAGGGAATCCTGATACAGTTCAAACATCTGCGGATTTTCGGTCACGACATATGCAAACCGCAATCCCGTGGTGTTATATGATTTACTTGTGGAATAAAGCGTCACCGTGCGGTAGGATATTTCCTTGGACAGGGACGCGATGGGGGTATAGCCTGTCCCTGGGAACAGCAGGTCGCAGTACACATCGTCCGACATGATGAGGACATCATTTTTCAGGCACAGGTCTGCTATTTCCTCCAGCTCCCCCGCTGTCCAGGAACGGCCCACCGGGTTATGCGGATTACAGATCCAAAGCATCCGGACGCCGCTTTCGAGGCACGCCCTCAGGGCTTCGGGATCAATGTGATATTCATTATTTTCTAACTGTAATGGACATTCAATTACCTTGCGTCCATTCATTGTAATTATCTGCCTGAAGCAAAAATGTACCGGTGTCAGGATAACAATCTTATCGCCGGGGGACGTAAGGACATCCAGTGCGTTCCAGGCTGCCATATAGATTCCCACATTGACGGACACACACTTTTTAGCGTCAACCTTCCAGGAAGAAATCTCCATGAGATGTGCCTGTATGGCGTCATAGAATGTGTCCGGTATGTAGGGATAGCCCAGATGACCGTTGCGGGCAATTTCGCTGATTGAGTCCAGTATGGGCTGCGGGGACCTGAAATCCATATCTGCAGTCCCCAGGCTGATTAAATCATCGTAACCCGTGCGTTCTTTTTCATATTCCCATTTCATCCGGGGTAAAACTGTTTTTGAAATATCCGTTATTCCATCCATTTACGTTTCCTCCAGAGAACATATAAGGATTGTTCCTAATGACCTTGACTGGTTTCCTACATGCAGTATAGCATATGAAATATATTAACGTCAATAGTATATTTTAACGTCAATGAATAAAATTAATTTCATTGCAATTTATTTTATGAAATGATATAATAAAAAAAACTCTGAGTCAACAGAGTGTTTTTGAGGTGGTGGATAGAATGAAATTAACTAAGACAGACAAATTAATCCTGGAATCCTATGCATCCATGCTTACAGGCCTTTCGGCATACCTTGGTTCAGCGTATGAAATCAGCCTTCACAGCCTGGAAGACTATCAGCATTCCGTTATAAAGATATTGAATGGTTATCACTCCGGAAGGCACATAGGGGCACCCATAACGGATCTGGCCCTTAACATGTTGACCCGGATTCAGGAGGACAGTGATATTGACCTTGGCTCTTATTACGCTTACAATACCATAAACCGCTCCGGGGAGCGTTTGAAGTCCTCAACTATTCCCATCTATGGGGAAAACAATAAGATCATTGGTCTGATATGCATAAACTTTTATCTGGACTCTCCGCTTTCTGAGATTTTAGAGTCTTTATCAGCGAAGAAAGAAGCGCCTGAGCTGAACGAACATTTTTCAGCCAATGTAAATGATACCATCATGAATCTTGTCAGCGAGGCCAAAAACCAGGTGATGTTCAACAGCAGTATTCCTGCGGTCAACAGGAACAAGGCATTGATTGAAGTGCTCTATGAACAGGGCGTATTCAATATGAAAGATTCAGTCCTGCAGGTTGCGGAAATCCTGGGTATATCAAGAAATACCGTGTATCTGCATCTGCGCAATATTAAAGAAAAAAATAAATAACAGTGTTTGGGTTCCATAGAAAAGGCTCCCTTCCGGGGAGACAGGTTTTAATCTGTCCACTTGTCTTCCTGGAAGGGAGCACGTTACTTTTACCATCTTATGGATATGTATTAATAATTCTCAACTTTCCTCTCAAAGTAAGCCTTTGGATGGGCACAGCACGGACATACCTCAGGAGCCTCGTCGCCTTCGTGGATGTAACCGCAGTTCCTGCACTTCCAACCTAAAGGAGCATCGCCCTTGAAGGTCTTGTCATTCTTAAGGCTCTCTAACAGCAGATTGTATCTTCTCTCATGGGCAGCCTCAACCTTTGCAACCAGTTCAAACTTAACAGCAAGCTCTTCAAAGCCTTCCTCCCGTGCCTCCCGTGCCATACGTGCATACATGTCGGTCCACTCATAATTCTCACCGGCAGCAGCATCAGCCAGGTTCTCTTCCGGGGTTCCGATTCCGTGAAGTTCCTTGAACCACATCTTAGCATGCTCTTTCTCCTGGTCAGCGGTTTCCAGATATAAAGCTGACATCTGCTCGTAGCCTGCCTTCTTGGCTGCAGATGCATAATATGTATACTTGTTGCGTGCCTGTGATTCTCCTGAAAATGCGTCCTTTAAGTTCTGTTCGGTTTTAGTTCCTGCATATTTTGATGCCATAAATGTACCTCACCTTTCTCATTAGAATAGTATATTGCCGTTTCTTATTTCTAATTCTTATTGTAACGTTTAATTTCAAATATTTCAATCCATATTTTAACAATACTTTGTTTGTAACCCTTCGGAAGGGGGCAGGCAGCCTTGGGGAGACTGCCTGCGTGTTTAAAGGAGGGTTCTATTGATTATGCTAAATGATTAGCCGAAATATCTTTCTAACAGACCTGCAAATGCCTTGCCGTGACGGGCCTCATCCTTAGCCATCTCATGGACCGTGTCATGGATTGCATCCAGGTTCAGGGCCTTGGCCCTCTTAGCCAGGTCGAACTTACCAGCGGTAGCGCCGTTCTCGGCAGCAACCCTCATCTCCAGGTTCTTCTTGGTGGAGCTTGTGACAACCTCGCCTAACAGCTCAGCGAACTTAGCTGCGTGCTCAGCTTCCTCATATGCGGCCTTGGCCCAGTACATGCCAATCTCAGGATAACCTTCCCTGTGGGCAACCCTGGACATGGCCAGGTACATGCCGACCTCAGAGCACTCGCCCTCGAAGTTAGCCCTTAAATCCATCATGATATCTTCAGGAGAACCCTGGGCAACGCCAACCTCGTGCTCACATGCCCATGCCATCTTATCGGATTCCTGCTCTTTGAACTTGGATGCCGGAACTCCGCACTGTGGACACTTCTCAGGTGCATTCTCGCCTTCGTAAACATAACCGCATACTGTACATACCCATTTCTTCATAATTTATATTCTCCTTTTTCCTTTTTGATTTATGTGCTTTAATTAATAATAGTAATTGTTACTGATATTAATATAATACATTAGAGGGGAAATGTCAATAGTATTTTAGGATTTTTTTACGCTAAAGAGAATTTAAATTTCTATTTCATTAACCGGGAAACTGTGATAAGATTAAAATTCACATGTTCCGCACAGGATAACGACAACGATGGACCGCATGCCTTTGGGCCGATTCACCGTGTACAATAAAAAGAAAGAAGAAAATACAAGATGAATTTTGATGAATTACAGTTATCTCCGCTACTCTTAAAAGCCCTGGATCAAAAAGGATATATCAAACCATCCCCTATCCAGGAGCAGGCAATCCCATATGTACTGAATGGCCAGGATCTTCTGGGCTGCGCCCAGACAGGAACCGGGAAGACAGCGGCATTTGCCCTGCCAATCATACAAAACCTGATGGAGCGTCCCAAAAACAGGCAGAAGAAGAAGCCCGTCCGCGCCCTGATCCTGACGCCAACAAGGGAGCTGGCGCTGCAGATTCATGAAAATATAGAGGAGTATGGAGCCGGCACCCCCATCAACAGCGCAGTCATCTTCGGCGGTGTTTCCGCCAAACCCCAGATCCAGTCCCTGCGCCGCGGCATTGATATCCTGGTGGCCACCCCCGGAAGGCTGCTGGACTTAATCGGCCAGCATGAGATAGATCTGTCCTTTGTGGAAATCTTTGTGCTGGACGAGGCCGACCGCATGCTGGACATGGGGTTCATCCACGATGTAAAGCGTGTAATCACCCTGTTGCCGAAGAAGCGCCAGACCCTGCTGTTCTCCGCCACCATGCCGGATGAAATCCAGGCCCTGGCCGCGAAGCTGCTGCACAACCCGGTCAAGGTGGAGGTAACCCCGGTCTCCTCCACAGTGGATCTGATTGAAACCTCCCTTTACTATGTGGATAAGGCCAACAAATGGCCCCTGCTTGTGCATCTGCTGGAACACGAGGATGTGTCCTCCACCCTGGTATTCACCCGCACCAAGCACGGCGCGGACCGGGGGGCCAAATATCTGAATAAATCCGGCATAACTGCCGCCGCCATCCACGGGGACAAATCCCAGGGCGCCAGGCAGACCGCCCTCAGCAATTTTAAATCGGGCCGTCTCCGTGTCCTTGTTGCCACGGATATCGCCGCCAGGGGCATTGATATCGAGGAACTGTCCTGCGTCATCAATTTCGACCTGCCCAATGTCCCTGAGACCTATGTCCACAGAATCGGCCGTACAGGGCGCGCCGGGCTGGGAGGACGGGCGATTTCCTTCAGTGACATTGAGGAAAAGGCATATGTGAAGGATATTGAGAAGCTGACCGGCAAGACCATTCAGGTAATCGGGGATCACCCCTATCCCATGGAAGTCTTTGAGATTGCGCCTAAGGAGGAACGGAATTCCAGGCAGGCGAAGGGGGCGGGGAAGGGCGCGGGTTCCAGGCGGGCCAAGGATTCCAGACGGGACACGGATTCTAAACGGGCCACGGACTCCAGACGGGCCAAGGATTCCAGACGGGCCACGGACTCCAGGCGGGACACGGATTCTAAACGGGCCACGGACTCCAGATGGGCCGCGGATTCCAGACAGGCCACGGACTCCAGAACGGCCGCGGATTCCAGACGGGCCACCGCCTCCAGAAAACAGACAAGCGCTGGAAAACCGGCCCTCACCCAGAGCCAGTCATCCCCACAGAAGACAAGGCCTTCCGGCAAGCGCTCCCATGCTCCCGCCCCGCTTCCAAGGAGAAGCAGCCAAATAGCAATCCGGACGCTGCATTCCAAATAAATTCAATCCAATCCGTTCACCACATACAACAAAGGGGCTGTGGGTTAATACCGATTTTTAGCCCTTGACATTTAAGGGAGAGATACCTCTGTAGAATTCAGGCTTTTGTTAAGCCTTGAACCTCTACAGAGGTATCTCTTTTTCAGGATTGATTTATTTTAGGATGCAAAAATCCCTTGTTTTGATTTTGCCAGTGCTTCCGTTTCCCTATTTCCCAGCAGCCACATTCTGCCGTCTTATGGATTATCATGTTGAACACAGGGGATGTCAATTACCGCCTGTCGATTATTTTGTCAATCAGGCCATACTCCACGGCTTCCCCTGCAGACATATAATAATCCCGCTCCGTATCAGCGGCAACCTGCGCAATGCTTTTCCCTGTATTGTCTGCCAGGATGCGGTTCAGGCGCTGTCTGCTTTTAAGCATATGGTCTGACACGATTTTGATATCGCTGGCCTGGCCCTGTATGCCGCTGCCATGGATGGCCGGCTGGTGAATCATGATTTCAGCATTGGGCAGGGCCAGACGTTTTCCTTTTGTACCGCCCGCCAGCAGGAAAGCTCCGAAGCTGGCGGCAAGTCCGATGCATATGGTGGACACGTCACACCGGATGAACTGCATGGTATCGTAGATGGCAAACCCTGCCGTGACCGAGCCGCCGGGGCTGTTGATATAGAGCTGGATGTCCTTTTCCAGATCCTGGGCCTCAAGGAACAGCATCTGGGCCGTAATCAGACTGGCTGAGACATCGCTGACTTCCTCGCCGAGGAATATGATACGGTCTGACAGCAGTCTTGAGAAGATATCATAGCTCCGCTCCCCGCGGCTGGTCTGTTCAATAACATATGGTATTGTACTCATGCCGCCATTTTACCTCCACATATGCCGCCGCGCCGTGAGATGCAATGCATGGAACGCAAGACGGCAGTAGTAGCCGGACTGCCAAGTCTGATTCTGGGAAGCCTGGGGACAAATACGCCATTCTTTCTATATGTCTGGGGCGTGCACAGATAAAACTGGCTGAATGCAAGGGTAAATGCCTGTTGGGAACCGTAGCGTGCCTCGTAAGCTATTTCTACAATCGGTTTATCGGTTTCTGCCAGCTTCCTGGCCGCCAGCGTCAGCCTCCGGCCCTGTATATATTTGTATATCGTATGTCCTGTGTTATCTGCAAATACCCGGGCAATATAGAATTTAGAGTAATTGAGTTCCTTTGCAATCTTATCAAGGGGTATATCTTCTTCCAGATGATTCTCGATGTAGTCTGCTATCTTTTCAACAACGGTCTGATTCGTCATATGGGACATTCCTTTCTGCGCAGATGGCGGGTATGGATTTTCAGACATCCCCATTATTTCTGCATATGTTTTTAGTATAACATGGATTGCAGAAGGCGTCTTAATAGAAATTGCCCTGATTTACAGGCCTGATTTGCAGGTTATCTGCGGGGGGTGGTGGGCAGTGGGATGCATAGCTGGCGGAAGGCAATTTTAAGACATATCCTTAGGTCTATGCATTCTAACGGTAAAAAACGGCAAAAAGCAGAAAAAAATCCGGTGCCGGGAGCATCATATCATGCCCCGGACACCGGATGATTCCTGTTACATATTAATTTGAATGCTGAAATTAACCGAAGTATCTCTCTAACAGGCCTGCAAATGCCTTGCCGTGACGGGCCTCGTCCTTGGCCATCTCATGAACCGTGTCATGGATTGCATCCAGGTTCAGGGCCTTGGCTCTCTTAGCCAGGTCGAACTTACCGGCAGTAGCGCCGTTCTCAGCAGCAACCCTCATCTCCAGGTTCTTCTTGGTGGAGTTTGTGACAACCTCGCCTAACAGCTCTGCAAACTTAGCTGCGTGCTCAGCTTCCTCATATGCGGCCTTGGCCCAGTACATGCCAATCTCAGGATAACCTTCCCTGTGTGCAACCCTGGACATGGCCAGGTACATACCGACCTCAGAGCACTCGCCCTCGAAGTTAGCCCTTAAATCCATCATGATATCTTCAGGGGAACCCTGTGCAACACCAACCTCATGCTCACATGCCCATGCCATCTTGTCAGCTTCCTGCTCTTTGAACTTGGATGCCGGAACACCGCACTGTGGACATTTCTCAGGTGCATTCTCGCCTTCATAAACATAACCGCATACTGTACATACCCATTTCTTCATAATCAATATTCTCCTTTTCCTTTATCTATATTTTATTTAATTAATAATAGTAATTGTTACTGATATTAATATAATACAAGGGGGCGAAAATGTCAAGAACATTTTTAAAATTTTTTATAAAAAAGCGGGAAGAAAAATCGCTATAAAAAGAGTTATGATTACTAATATGAAGTTATGACACGAAGGGAGTTGTTTGACATATCTATGCGCTGATATTAGAATGGAACATGTTAAGCAATGTCCGTTTATCTTTGGCGGGAAGGTGCGTTTCACAAATCATCAGTTAGAGGCAGTCATGAATATGAAAAATTGGTTTACCATTGAAAGGATTGATAGCGATACCTTTGCTATAAGTGAATATAAGCATTGGGAAGAAACACATTGCTATCTGTTATGCGGGAAAGAGAAAGCTGTTTTAATTGATACAGGTTTAGGGATTGGCAATATAAGGGAAGCTGTTGACAGCCTGACTTCGTTACCTGTCATGGTGATGACGACCCATGTCCATTGGGACCATATAGGCGGTCATGGATACTTTGGAAATATTGCAGTCCATGAAACGGAGAAGGACTGGCTGTCAGTCAGATTCCCCATACCTCTGCAAATGGTGAAGAATAATCTGACGTGCAGACCTTGTGAGTTACCGGAGGATTTTTCCATTGATGATTATCAGATTTTCCATGGGACACCTAAGAAAGTTTTTCGTGAGGGGGATTGCATGGATTTAGGAGACAGGGCGCTGAAGGTCATCCATACTCCCGGACATTCGCCGGGGCATTGCTGCTTTTATGAACCGGACAGAAAGTATTTATACTCCGGCGATTTGATATATCGCGGATGTCTTGATGCATTCTATCCCACCACTGATCCACAGCAGTTCTTTCAGTCTGTAAGAAAAGTCCGGGCCTTAAGTGTTCGCAGGATTCTGCCGGGACACCATCAGTTATATGTCCCTGTCACGATGATTGGAACGATTGAAAAGGGATTCGAAGGACTATCAAATGAGGGAAAGCTGGCGCAAGGGAATGGCATATTTGATTTTGGGGAATTTCAAATCCATATATAGGTGTAAATTGTTTGGCCGCTCCAGCTGTGGAGCGGCCATGTTTGTGGTGCGGCCGCGCGCCTTTACGGTCCCTGGATGCGGGGAACATTTACCGGTACAAAAAATACGTTCCCTCATCCATATTCCCTGATTCCAGATCCGTTAGGAACTGTCCCAGCAGTGTGCTGAATTCCCCGGCTTTTATCCCGTCCATATGTCCGTCATAGTCCCAATACCCTTCCATGGAGCGGTCCATCAGCTCCGGTTTCAAGTAATTGAAGTTATAATATGCAAGCCCCCAGCCGTTCATGAGCTTAGTAAAATATTCATGGGACTGGAGATAGGACTGGCCGGACTGGTTTAAGGTGTCCTGGGGAACCGGGGTGGTGATTACAGTGAGCCGGATTCCATTTTCACGGCAGTACCGCGCAATCCTGCCAAAATACCGGGCTGCCTTTTCTTTTACCATGGTTTCATCCCAGGGGATGTTGTTATAGGTGCCTTTGTCCTCCCCGGCCACACGGTCCCGGTAGATAAATCCCCGTCCGCCGTAATGACCCACCGGGATATCCAGGATGGACGGGTCATAATCTTTATAGGCTGCGCTTTGCTTTTTCCTTATATTTTCCGGTATCTGTGCGTACAGGTTCCTGTAATAACTCCAGGGGGCCAGGGCAGACCGGAAATCCAGTCCGGTTATCTTATCCATGAAATAGGAGGATCTTGCTTTTGATACCGGGAAGTCCTGATAGAAGAATATCTGTGTGGAGCCGTTTCGCTGTTCATTCATCCAATAGGATGGGTCCAGTTCGTATACCACCTGGGAAGGGGACTGGGTTTCACAGGCCAGCTTTAAAAGATGATACATATCATCCGGATAGGCGTCCGCCATGCACAGGCTTACGGAGCTGGTTCCGGCGGCCTGGTCAACCGCGGCAGGGTCAATCCCGTACTGTCCATGGGAGGTGCCGATGAAAATGGTATCATACTGCTGCCCGTTCCTCAGATTGTGAAGGTTAATCCTCACGGAACTGGGAGGGATAAAGGCATAATTAAGCAGCATGGTAATGCACACGCAAAGGGCAAGGAAGAAAAATGCCCGGAGTATGGCCCGGAGCGTGCAGGAGCGGGGGGCGGGATCCTTAGAACTGTGCATAAATAAAACCTCCTCCCGTCAGATTGATCTGTCCCAGAAGCGGGATTGCAAAAAGCAGCATCAGATATATGCCCCATCTGGCTGCCAGGGGCTTTTTGGCCAGGGAACAGCGGATTTCCATCTGATTTTCCTGAAGGAGGCTGACCGTGAATAATACCCCGCATGCCAGTATCAGGGCCAGATAATCTTTTTTATCCAGACCCAGCCTCATCAGGGTTCCGTCCGTAAGGGCGGAGAAGGAAAAGCCTGTTACCGTGTTCTTCATCATGATAAAGGCCGCCTTAAGGTCCTGGGCCATGTCAAAGTACCAGCTTATATTGACCAGAAGGAAGGTCCTTGCAATCTGGACCAGGCCCCAGGCTTTGGATTCCGTTGGGATGTGGAGCGCCAGGGCCGCCTTCTGGTACAGGGGGGCGGCCAGGTTGCCCGCGGCAATGATGATTCCGTTATACAGGCCGTAAACAATATATTTCCAGGCCGGCCCGTGCCATACGCCGACCAGGAAAAACACCAGCAGGTTAGCGATACACACCGGGAGCACCCGCCCGGCATGCCTGCCGAGATTCTTCTTGCAGTATTTACTAAAACGGTTCATCCCCTTGGACAGGGAAAATGGATAGAATACATAGTCCTTCATCCAGGTGCCCAGGGTAATATGCCAGCGGTGCCAGAAGTCAGAGATGGAACGGGCGAAATAAGGACGTTTGAAGTTCTGGTCCAGGGAAATGCCGAAGCATTCAGCCGCCCCCATCACCACGTCCATGCCGCCGGAAAAGTCGCCGTACAGCTGGATGGAATAGCACAGGATCCCCATAATGACCGCAATTCCTGTATAGGCTTCATAATTGCCAAACACCTCATTCACCACAACCGCGGCCCGGTCCGCTATGACGATTTTCTTAAAATATCCCCAAAGCATCAGCTGCAGGCCCCGTTCAACACGTTCCAGGCTGAATTTCCTCTGGCTGAACAGCTGGGATGCCAGCCGGTCATAACGCCCGATTGGCCCCTGCAGGATCTGCGGAAAAAATGAGACGAACAGGGCAAAACGGAACAGGTTGTGGTCAGGGGCATATTTTCCCCTGTATACATCAATCAGATAACCCATGGACTGGAAGGTATAAAAGGAAATGCCAAGGGGCAGTATCAGTTTCCCCAAGGCAAAATCAGTCCCAAACAGCTGGTTGACGTTCCCCACTGCAAAGTTCCTGTATTTGAGCACGGCCAGAATACCGAAGTTTATGAGGAGGACGGCAGCTGCAATCCACTTCTTATTTCGTTTGTAACGTGCCTTCACTGCTTTTTTCTGTTCCGGCGTTAACGGGGGTGTCTGCCCGTTAAGTTCCCTGTCCATCCTCCCGTCCAGATATTCCAAAATCAGGCCAGCGAGGAATGTGGTGACTGTGGTGGCCAGGATGAATACAACGGCCGTTGTCCCCGAAGCCAGATAAAAAATGTAGCTGAAAAGAAGAAGCCACACCCATTGCAGCCGTTTAGGGATTACATAATATCCCAGGATGGCAACGGCCAGGAACAACAGGAAGTTCATTGAAAGAAAAGACATCATGCCCTCCCTTGTTAATTATCCCTGAGACGTTCAACCATGTTCCAGAGGGCCTGGGCGGAATTAAAATTATCCGGCACAATATCCACAGGCGATATTTCAATCTCAAATGCATCATTTAGTTCGCTGACAATAGAGAGGATGTCGAAGGAATCCAGATATCCCTCATCAATCAGCCCGGTGCAGGTCTTAAAGTCAATGTTTGGTTTGATGTCCTCTAAAATTTCTAATAATTCGTCCATTATGAATTCTCCTTTTTTATATAATCTTCAAAATATTGGATGCTGCCGTCGTTTATCGGGCTGGTGGGAAGCGCGCCCCGGACCAGCTTCAGTCCTGTCTCCCTTTCATAGGTCAGGACGGCCGGAAGTCCGCGGCTTAAGAACAGATAAATCCCCTCCGTCACTGCGTATGCCCCGATTCGGTCAAATACCAGCATATCCCCGGTCCTTAAGCCGGACAGGGGCAGGTTCTTGACCAGCATGTCCCCCGAGGTGCAGAGGGAACCGCATACCGTCCACTGTGTGTTTTCACCGGGGATATGGTCCGCAGGCATACCCTGGGAAATGCTTTGGGGAAGGTGGCGGATGGCCGGGATTTTCATGGCCATGGCCTGTCCGTAATAATTCACATGATTAATACCGCCGTCCACGATACAGTAATCCTGCCCCTGGTTCTGCTTGGTATCCACTACCCGGGTCACATAACTGCCGCAGGGCGCGGCCAGGAAACGGCCTGCTTCCAGGGAAATGCTTCCCTTAAACGCCATGGCGTCAAGTGCCGCCCTGAAATTTGCCAGCATGGCGTCCTCGTCCACCGGGGACTCCCCCTCAAAGTAAGGTATATGGAAACCCGGTCCATATTCCAGTTCACGGATTTCGTGCTGCAGTTCGTCCCGTATCCGTGCCAGAAGGGCGTCCAGCCGTTCCAGTTCCTTATGGATCTTGCCGGATTGCTTTTTCTGGGTTCCTGAGTAGTACTGGAGTCCGGTAAAATGCAGATGGGGATATGCGTTCCGCCTTTGGATTACGGAAAGGATTGTCTCCTCATCCATGCCAAACTGGTTCCCGCTGGTCAGGCGCAGCAGCACACGCAAAGGACTCCCCTGCGCCTGGGCGGCGCAGGACTCTAACAGCGCCAGCTGGCTTAGGGATTCGGCAGTATAGGTGTCAGGGCCGGGGCTTCCGGCGGCAGGGCCGGGGTTTCCGACAGCCGCGCCACAACTTCCGACACCGCCCACAACCTCCCTGATATGAGCCGCCTCCTTATTAACGCCGGAGAGTACAATCTTCTCCGGGGGCACACCGGCCCTCTGGCATATGGCATATTCGCCGGGAGAGCACACCTCCAGGCCGTCCGCTTCCTGAGCGGCTGTCCGGGTAAAGAAGGGATTGGCCTTCATGGCATATATGATTTTAATATCCTGTCCAAGAATCTCCTTCATATGGCGGATGCGCAGGGCGAATGCATCCAGGTCAAACACATAGGCAGGCGTTCCCCAGCCGGCGGCCTGCCGTAGGATCTGTATATCCAGATGCTTCCTATCATTCATCCCACTCATCTCATCCATCTTACCCATAAAGCCTCCTTAATGCCTGTCGGTCCACCTTGCCGTTTTTTGTAAGGGGAAGGGCGGGCAGGTTCACATAACGGTTAGGGAACATGTACCGTGGAAGGAGATGTTCCAGCCCGGCGGCAATCATTTTCTTATCCGCCTCCCCTTCGTAGAAGGCGGCAATTTTATTTTTCTCTTCCAGGAAAATGCAGACAGCCCGTCCAACCCCGCTGACAGTCTCAAGCGCGGCTTCAATCTCACCCAGTTCAATCCTGTGGCCCATGTGCTTAATCTGGAAATCCCTGCGCGCATGATAATATAGTAACCCGTCCTCACCGTAGTACGCCATGTCCCCGGTGCGGTAGATGGTTTCAGGATAATCCTGGTTCAGGGGATTCTGGACAAATGCAGCCGCTGTCTTCTCCCTGTCCCTGTAATATCCAAGGGCCAGCGCGGTTCCTGACACGCACAGTTCCCCGCAGATGCCCGGCCCTGTGATCAGGCGGTCATCCCCGTCCAGGAGGAACACCTTTTCATTGGGAAATGGAAGTCCGATGGGGATATGGCTTCCCGGTTCAAAGTCCCGGTCCACCACATGGTATGTGCAGTTACATGTGATTTCCGTGGGACCGTACAGGTTTACAAACATGGCATCCGGAAGGTAACTGCGCCAGGTGTTCAGATGTTTCACGGGCATGACCTCGCCGCTGAACAGGACCTTGTCCAGGTGTTCAGGCACGCGGTAGGTGAAGCCGTTCAAGGTGGTGATGATGCACAGGGCAGAGACGGCCCATATGGCTGTGGTTATCTTCTTATCGCAGAGGTAGTCCAGAAGTCCTGTGGGAATGGAAAACAGACGCTTTGGGATGATTTCCATGGAAGCCCCTGTCTTCAGGGTTGAATAAATATCCTTAACGGAAACATCAAAATCAAATGGCGCCTGGTTGCCAATCACATCCCCAGAGGTTATATGGAACATTTCCGTAAAATGCTCCATAAAGTCGATGACAGAACGGTGTCCCACCACCACGCCCTTGGGGGTTCCGGTGGAGCCGGAGGTAAAGATTCCGTACAGCGGGTCCGTATCCATGGCCTGTCCGCGTATGGAGGCAAGGAGCAGGGGGTCCTCCGCATCGCTTCCAAGGGACAGAAGCATTCCCATATCAAGGATTTCCCCTGCAAAGGAGATTGCGCCTGCCGCCTTCAGGCTTGGGCTGTCGGCAATCATGATATCGGCCTGTAAGGTGTTAAGGATGCGGTTCAGCCGTTCGGACGGCTGCCCGGCATCCAGATAAATATAAAAACAGCCCGCATGGACAATCCCCATAAAGGCTCCCAATGTATAGGCATTCTTTTCTGTCATGACGGGAATGGGCCGTCTGGGGCCGGTCTTCCTGCCGAGAAAGCTTCCAATCCGTCTGGACAGGGACAGAAGCTCTTTGTAAGTCAGTCTTGTATGTTCATCGGAAAAAGCCGGTTTATCAGGATATGCCTTTTCTGATTCCTCGAGATAGCACAGAATATTTTGTATCAATGATAAGACCTCCGGTCCGTATGGATTTTTGTGCTTAGTCTAGCACAGAAGGGGAGCAGATTCAAGGGAATTATTTCTGAAGATTCTATGACGGTTGGTTTGGGATAAGGCTTTGGTGACCCGGCGGTAATGAGGAAGCCGCTTTGCTTAAGGACATAAAAAGGGATGCCGCAGACCAACCTGCATTGGTCCTGCCGCATCCCTAAAAATGTCTGACAATTCTTATGATTGATGATTAGCCGAAGTATCTCTCCAGCAGGCCTGCAAATGCCTTTCCGTGGCGTGCCTCATCCTTAGCCATCTCATGAACGGTGTCATGGATTGCATCCAGGTTCAGGGCCTTGGCTCTCTTAGCCAGGTCGAACTTACCGGCAGTTGCGCCGTTCTCAGCAGCAACCCTCATCTCCAGGTTCTTCTTGGTGGAGCTTGTGACAACCTCGCCTAACAGCTCTGCAAACTTAGCTGCGTGCTCAGCTTCCTCAAATGCTGCCTTCTCCCAGTACAGACCAATCTCAGGATAGCCTTCCCTGTGGGCAACCCTGGACATAGCCAGGTACATACCGACTTCTGAACATTCGCCTTCGAAGTTAGCCCTTAAATCCATCATGATATCTTCAGGGGAACCCTGTGCAACGCCAACCTCATGCTCACATGCCCATGCCATCTTGTCAGCTTCCTGCTCTTTGAACTTGGATGCCGGAACACCGCACTGTGGACATTTCTCAGGTGCATTCTCGCCTTCATAAACATAACCGCATACTGTACATACCCATTTCTTCATAATCAATATTCTCCTTTTCCTTTTATGGTTTTCATTTTATGTTCCGGACATCAGATGCCCGGAACGAAGTGTTTGCTTGTTATCAATAATAGTAATCATTACTGATATTGATAATATAAATCATTTAAGCCGGTTTGTCAATACTTTTATCAACTTTTTTTCCCAAACAATTCTTGCAGCGGCCGTAGAACAGTACATAGTGGCTGTCAATGATACCTGGGGCGCAGCTTTGGGCATCCTGGTTCAGTTCCTCAAGGGCTCCCAGGTCCATGTCGTAAACCTGGTTGCATTCAGTGCACACAAAATGATAATGCTGCCGGGTATCACCATCAAAATGATCGGCGCCGTCCCCACAGGTCAGCTTCCTTATCTCTCCGGTTTCAACCAATAGGTTCAGGTTACGATAGACTGTTCCCAGGCTGATGTTGGGAAATTCTTCACGGATGCTGGCGTATAGGGCGTCTGCCGTAGGATGGTCATGTCGGTTCATCAGACTGGCTTTGATGGATTCCCTCTGACGGCTATACTTTAAAGTTTTCATAGCATCTCCTTCTATAGAATATAATAATGATAACAGTTACTATTTGTATTCTATCAGATATCATACCCTATGTCAAGGCGCTTTGCGGATTATCTGTTCAGGGCCATATGTTTGGGGGTATCTGTTCAGGCCTCCCTCTGTGAGTCCTCCGCCGCCGGATAAGCGATATGCTCCCGTGCAATCCGTATGAACTCCCGGGTGGCCCTGGACATATAACGTCCTTTGTGGTAGCCGATACCGAGGACACCGTGTGCCCTGGAGTAGTTGAGGGAGTAAAGGTTCAGGCGGGAGTGGTCTAACAGGGCGTGGCGCGGGGAACTGGCGGACTGGTCCGTGGCCATGAACATCTTGGGGTAGAATGTGACGCCCATGCCCTTGCGGCATAAGGCGAGGACGGTTTCGATGTTCTCTGTCTCCAGCACCACCCTGGGGCTCATCTGGGCATCCTCGAATATTTCGTCCGCAATGGTGCGGACCCGGTTGCCCTTTTTTAACAGGACAAAGGGACACTGCTCCAGGAGGCGGATGTCCGTGGAGGCGGAAAGGGAATGCTTGATTTCCTCCAACCGGCCTGGGTAAGCCTTTTCTATTACCTCATCCGGCACGACCATGAGGATTTCCTCGCCGCAGATGGGGACGGTTTCCACATTCTCCACTGTAAACGGAAGCAGGTCTATCATAAGGTCGATGTTGCCGTGAAGCAGGCTTGAGGCCAGCTGGCTTGAATTGCCCTCCACCAGGTTAAGCTCAATACCGGGAAACCGGGCCTGATAGGTTGGGAGGATTTCCGGCAGGATCACACGTCCGCGGGTATGGGACACACCGATGGAGAGCTGGCCCGTGGAGAAATCCTTGATATCGGCAATCTCCTTATATGTCTCGTCCCTCAGGTTCAATAGCTCCCTGGCCCTGGCCTTTAAGGACTGGCCCGCATAGGTCAGGGTGAGGGGGGAAGTCCGGTTGAACAGCACCACGTCAAATTCCTTTTCCAGGTTGGAGATATGGTTGCTTAAGGACTGCTGCGAGATGAACAGTTTTTTGGCTGCCCTGGTAAAATTCAGTTCCTCCGCCGCCACCAGGAAATACTCCAGATTCAGGAAGTTAATCATCACTTGGTTCCTCCTGTGACAGATGCGGGCGCTGTATCGGCCGTATCCCTGGGAAGCTGGCCGCATCTTGCATCCTCAGGCTGGGCCAGGATGGCGGACAGGCGGGGGATGTAGCCGCACAGAAGTTCAAGGGATGTATTGACCACCAGTTCCTGGGGGAAGTCCAGTTCCTCAAGAAGGGCGCAGGCGGCTGCATGGTTTCCGGAATCAGCCTCACAGTGGGCGTCGCTGTTGACAATCACAGGCGTATGGTAATGCCTGCACAGTTCCAGCATTTTCACATAATTTTCCCGTGCGCCCTGACGGTAGCTTAAGGGGGTCAGGGAGCTGTTGTTGACTTCTAACAGCTTGTGGTGTTCCCTGGCAGCGGCTGTGAGCGTGTCGTAATCAATGGGGAAACGGCTGTCATCCGGGTGGCCGATGATGTGGATGGCCGGATTCTTCATGGCTCCCAGGCAGGCGTTGGTGTTCTGGGAAACCGTGCCGCTTTTTATGCAGGGCTGGTGGAGGCTGGCAATGGAATAATCCAGCTTCTCCAGAAGGTCCTGGTCCAAGTCCACGTTGCCCTCAAAATCCATGATGTTCAGCTCCACCCCCATCATGAGCTTCATGCCGTACAGGGTGCGGGGGAGGACTTTAAAATTAATGAAATGGTAATAGTGGGAGCTTCCGGGCATGGCAGGGGCATGGTCGGAGCTGCCGAAAAGCCGGATGCCCCGTCCGGAGGCGGATGCGGCCATCTCATAAAGGGAGTTATAGGCATGCCCACTGGCCGTGGTGTGGGTGTGCAGGTCCAATAAATCTATCATAGAACAAAGGTCCTTTCTTGCTGAAATTGCGTATATCAGCTGCTGTCTGAATCATATCACATTTTCCTATCAGTGAAAAGTTATAAAAAAAGAATAAAAAACTAAATTTTGGTATATTTTTATAAGAAAACTATAGAAATATTAGGTGGGTTGTTGTTATAATGGAGAGGAAAATATTTTGCTACATATACAGAAGGCGAGGAGACTATTATGAGTGAAGAAATGAACAAGGAATTAGAAACAGAGGTAACTGCCCCAGTGACCGCAGAAGAGCCTGTGGAAACCATGGAGGATTTTGCGGCAGAGCTGGAGGCATCCTACCAGACACTGAACAAGAGGCATATTGAGCTGGCTGAGGAAGAAAGCGGCGAAGGCGCCAAGTGGGCCCAGTTTGCACAGATGATGGAAGACAAGACCGTGGTGAAGGTGAAAATCAGCGAGGCTGTCAAGGGCGGCGTGGTCACATCACTGGAGGAAGTGCGCGCATTCATCCCGGCATCCCAGCTGTCCACTGAGTATGTGGAGAAACTGGAAGACTGGCAGGGCAAGTATGTGGAGTGTGTGATCATCACCGTTGACCCTGAGAAGAAGAGGCTGGTGCTCTCCGGACGCGAGGTTGAGCGCGGCAAGAAGGAAGCTGAGAAGCAGGCGCGCATGGCACAGTTCAAGGCCGGTGATGTTGTGGAAGGTACCGTGGACAGCATCAAGCCTTACGGCGCATTCATCAAGCTGGACGAGGGTGTGGACGGACTGCTGCACATCTCCCAGATCAGCACACAGAGGATTAAGCATCCGGGCGCAGTGCTTACGGAAGGACAGACCGTTAAGGTTAAGATCCTGAGCACGGATAACGGCAAGCTGAGCCTGAGCATGAGGGCGCTGGCTGAGCAGACCGCTGACCAGGAAGCACATGAGACATTTGACTACAAGGAGACCGGATCGGTGTCCACCGGGCTGGGTGACCTGTTAAAGGGGCTGAAGCTCTGATCCGGTATTAACTAGATAAGGAGGGATAGGAATGTCTAATATCCCCAAAACGGATGATCAGGTTGACCAATGGCGTTCAGTCATGTTTTTATATGATTCAGCACTGAAGAAAGTTAATACTAAAATCGAGATATTGAATAACGAGTTTGTAAGCCGTTATGACTACAACCCGATTGAACATATCAAATCCCGGCTTAAGACGGCTGAGAGCATTGTGAAGAAACTGAAGAAGGACGGATATGAGGTATCCATCGAGAATATGATGGAACGGCTCAGCGATATTGCCGGAATACGGATCATCTGTTCCTTTACATCGGATATTTACCAGATTGCGGATATGATATCATCCCAGGGGGACGTGACGGTCCTTCATGTAAAGGATTATATCAAGAATCCCAAGCCCAACGGATATAAGAGCTATCACATGGTTGTGACGGTCCCTGTGTATCTGACGGACGGCCCTGTGGAGACCAAGGTGGAGATACAGATACGTTCGGTTGCCATGGACTTCTGGGCCAGCCTGGAACACAAGATTGCTTACAAGTTTGAGGGCAATGCGCCTGAGAACCTGCTAAAAGAGCTGAAGGCCTGTGCGGATATGGTGGATATGCTGGATGCCAAGATGTTCTCCCTCAATGAGGCCATCACGGCATTTGCAAAAGAACAGCGCCAGGATGAACTTAAAGGACAGACGGAAGAAGAATATAAGTGAACAGATTGATCAGGGAAACAGATCAGGTGATTAAACTGAACCTGCGCCAGCTGGCAGTATTTGAAGTACTGTTCCGGCTGGTTGCAGGTACATTCTATATCAGGCTGGCAAACCAGCTGCTCAGGTTCTCTTTGCGCATGGCAGGGTACAGTTACCTTACCATGAGTAATATGGGGGCCTTTCTTTGGCGTCCGTTTACCATTGCCTGCGTGGCCGCCGCCATAGCCGTGGGCATGGTCCTCATGGTGGTTGAAATCGCGGGCCTTATAACGGCTTACCAGGCATCCGCCTATTCAAGACGGATTGATTCCCTGTCCATATTAAAGGGCGCGGTGGATAAGGCAGTGGATGAGTGTAAGAAAAGGAACTGGAAGCTGCTGCCCCTGGCCTTTGCTGATTTCCTGATGATGAACAGTTTTCTGCTGCTCCGTCTGCTTACCAGGATAAAACCCGTCAATTTTGTCATGGCGGAGATTGTTCACGGCCCTGTTACCAGGATGGGCCTGGTGCTGGTGGTGGTGTTCCTGATCCTCATCGGCATTCCCACCATGCTGGTGTTTTTTACCTGTATGATAGAACAGAAGAATTTCCAGGATGGTTTCAGGCGCAGTATGGAGATCCTTGGACGGAAATGGCCCAGGGCCGTGGGCCTTCTGCTGGCGCTGAACCTGGTACTTATCCTGTTCCTGGTCCTGCTTCACTCCGTGATCGTGGTGGTGTCCGCGGTGGTGGTGACGCTGTTTGTGGAAAGCTATGCTGCAATGGCCGTACTGGCGGCTGTGTGCGCAAGGCTTGAACTGGTGGTGCTGTTTATCGGGACCATCCTGGTATCGGTGGTGGATTTTGGAGCGCTTACCGTGGTCTATTACCAGTTTGAACGAGGGCATGTCCATGGACAGCCGTGGGATTTTGGGATATCGGAGGATATGCACCTGGGCGGGATGCATATCAAACGGAAATGGATGCTTACCATTACAGGCGCCCTGGCCGGAGCCAGCCTGTTCATGATTTTTGACATGGTGTACAACGGCGTATCCCCGGACTGGTCGGTCCTTGGCCAGACCGAGATAACTGCCCATAGGGGAAGTTCTAAAATGGCACCTGAGAATACCATGGCAGCCCTGGAGGCGGCCATGGAGGAAATGGCTGATTACAGTGAGATTGACGTGCAGACAACGGCGGACGGAATCGTGGTTGTGTGCCATGACCTGAACCTGAAGCGGGTGGCAGGGGTGGACCGGACCCTGGGCAGCATGACCTATTCCCAGCTGGAGCAGCTGGATGTGGGCAGCCATTTCTCGCCAACGTTTAAAGGGGAGCGGATTCCCACACTGAGGGAAGTGTTAGAAGCCTGCAAGGGGCGGATGAAGCTTAACATTGAGCTTAAGAATATCGGCAATGACACCAGCCTGCCGGAGCAGGTGGCTGCCCTGGTCAAGGAGTATGATATGGAGGACCAGTGTGTCATTACCTCGGTCAAGCTTAAGTACCTGGAGCGGATTAAGGCCATGGACCCGGACCTGAGGACCGGATATATACTGGCCGCGGCCTATGGGAATTATTATGAGAGCGGGGATTTTGACTTTATCAGCATCCGTTCCAGCTTTGTAAGCCGCCGTCTGGTGGAGGCGGTCCATGAGGATGGTAAGGCAATCCATGTGTGGACCGTGAACAGCAAGACCGAGATGGACCAGATGAAGCTTCTAGGCGTGGACAATATCATTACAGATTATCCGGCCCGGGCGCGGGAGATACTCTACAGGGAGGAAACCACGGAAACCCTGATGGAATACCTGAAAATGATGATACGATGAAAAGGAGACAATGCATATGAGAGCAGTGGTGCAGAGGGTGACCCGGGCCAGCGTGACAGTGGACGGTGAGCTGTTAGGAAGGATTGGAAAGGGTTTCATGATACTTCTGGGAGTGGCTGACGGGGATACGGTGCAGATGGCTGAAAAAATGGCGGACAAAATCTGCCGTTTAAGGATATTTGAGGATGAAAATGGAAAAACTAACCTATCACTGGCAGATGTGGAGGGGGAACTGCTGATTATCAGCCAGTTTACCCTGTATGCGGACTGCCGTAAGGGCAACCGCCCCAGTTTCATCAAAGCAGGCGCGCCCCAGATGGCGGAATCCCTGTATAAACGGTTCATGGAACGGTGCAGCGAATACGTGGATGTGGTGGAAAAGGGACGGTTTGGCGCGGACATGAAGGTGGAGCTATTGAACGACGGGCCATTTACCCTGATGCTGGACAGCGATGAACTGTTTAAATAAGCGGCAGGGCGCCGCTATGGGAGAGGAGTGATAAAATGGCAAAATTAACAGAGGCAGTACTGTATTATAATCCGGGCAGGCCAGAGACCATGAAGCATGTGCCGATGATGAAGGGCGTGCTGGTGCGCATGGGCATACGGATCCGGAACATCGGCCCGGAACAGGTGATGGAGACCGTTGGATACCTGGCCGGAATGGATGGATTCCAGGCATCTGATAAAAAAACTGAAGGGCAGACTGAGGGGCAGGAGGAAGCAGGACTTCCGGTAATCCCGGTGGAAATGATGGTGCTTAAGCAGTTTTCCAACAGGCGCCTGGATGAGCTTTTAATGAACCTGAGGAAGGCCGGGGTGCCGAAGATTGGACTGAAGGCAGTGCTGACAGAGCACAACAGCACATGGACCTTCTACCATCTGTATGAGGAACTGAAGGAAGAGCATGAGACAATGACGGCGGGAAAAGGACAATGACAGATCCGACCAGGAAAAGGCAGCTGGAGGAACTGGACCAGGTGGAACTGTGTACCAGGATCCTTTATCAGGCCAGGAATGAACTATATCTGAACATGAGGTTCCTGGACGTGTCCCTGAGCAGTCTTGGATTCGAGGCTGACTGGGGCCGCGGCGGGATTGCCACGGACGGCTGGCTCATCTACTATGGGCCGGAGTACCTTACCGGCCTGTTCAGCCAGGGCCGAAGTCTGGTAAACAGGGCGTATCTGCACATGCTGTTCCACTGTCTTTTCTGCCATATGTATACGCGTAAGGACAGGGATAAGGATTACTGGGACCTGGCATGTGATATTGCCATGGAATCCGTGATTGACGGACTCTATCAGAAGTGTGTCCATGTGCCGAAGAGTCCCCTTCGCAGGGAAACGTATTTAAGGCTTGAAAAGCAGCTGGCCCGGGAACAGGATGCGGATGCGTCCGGACAGGGGCGCAAAGAAGGGCAGGCATCAGGGCGGGAACATGTGAAGGCGTCAGGGCGGGAACGCGTGCAGGTGCCAGGGCGGGAACCGGGAAGGATTCCCCTGACCGCGGAGCGTGTTTACCATGCCCTTAAGGAGATGGGGCTTCCTGAGCGCAGGCTGGAGCAGCTGCGTTCCGAGTTCCATGTGGATAGCCACGATCTGTGGGAACAGGAGGACGACCGCAAACAGGCCAGACCCCGGCAGAACCAATGGAACGACAACCGTGAGAAGATACAGACCCAGATGGAGACAATGGGTTCCAAAGACGAATCCGAGGATAACAGGAGCCTTTTAGACCAGGTCCAGGTGGAAAACAGGGAACGCTATGATTACAGCCGGTTCCTGCGCAAGTTCTCTGTGATGAGGGAGGAAATGCAGGTGGACCCGGATTCCTTTGACTATGCCTTTTATACCTACGGGCTTTCCCTCTACGGGAACATGCCCTTGATTGAGCCTCTGGAGTCAAAGGAGGTTTACCGCATAGAGGACTTTGCCATTGTGATTGACACTTCCATGTCCTGTTCCGGCGAACTGGTAAGGCGGTTCCTGGAAGAGACATACGATGTGCTGTCTGAGTCGGAAAGCTATTTTAAGAAGGTCCATGTGCACATCATACAGTGTGATGATGCGGTGCAGTCCGACGTGGTCGTGACCTGTCCGGAGGAATTAAGGGAGTACATGGAACATTTTGAGATAAAAGGGCATGGGGGGACGGATTTCCGCCCGGCCTTTGAGTATGTCAACGGGCTCAGGGCCAGACGGGAGGTGGCAAACCTTCGGGGCCTGATTTATTTTACAGACGGCAAGGGCATCTATCCGGTGCAGGCGCCGCCCTATGACACGGCATTTGTTTTTATTGAAAACATGTTCTCCGATGAATCGGTTCCCGCCTGGGCCATGAAGGTGGTGCTGGAGGAGGAACAGATCATGGAGTATAACGGAAAACCAAGGGATGCAGGAGAGCAGGACTCATGAATATTAAGCGGGCAAAGGAAGAGATTAAGGACACCATAGAGGCATATCTTCTGAAGGATGATAATGGGGAGTATGTGATTCCCTCCATCCGTCAGCGGCCGGTTCTTCTGATTGGGCCTCCCGGCGTGGGGAAGACCCAGATCATGGAACAGATATCCAGGGAGTGCCGGATCGGGCTGGTGGCATATACCATCACCCACCACACAAGACAGAGCGCGGTGGGACTTCCCTTTATAGACAGGAAAATGTTTGGGGGCCGGGAATACGCGGTGACAGAGTATACCATGAGCGAGATCGTGGCGTCCATTTATAATAAAATTGAGGACAGCGGACTTAAGGAAGGCATACTGTTCATCGATGAGATCAACTGCGTTTCCGAGACACTGGCGCCTACCATGCTTCAGTTCCTCCAGTGCAAGACATTTGGAAGCCACAAGATACCGGAGGGCTGGATCATCACGGCTGCCGGCAATCCGCCGGAATATAACAAATCCGTCCGGGAGTTTGACGTGGTGACCCTGGACCGTATCAAGCGCATTGATGTGGAGCCGGACCTTGGGGTGTGGAAGGAGTATGCCTATAAGGAGAATATACATCCTGCCATCATTTCCTATCTGGGAATCAAGGGCCAGTACTTCTGCCATATTGAGACAACGGTGGATGGGAAAATGTTTGCGACGCCCAGGGGATGGGAGGACCTGTCACAGTTAATCCTGGTCTATGAGAAACTGGGCAAGCGGGCGGACAGGAATGTAATCGGACAGTATATCCAGCACCCCAGGATTGCAAAGGACTTTGCCAATTACCTGGAGCTTTACTATAAATACCAGGATGAGTACCAGGTGGAAGGAATCCTGGACGGGATGATGAACGAGGCCCTGTGTGACAAGGTGGCAAAGGCTTCCTTTGATGAGCGGCTCAGCGTCACGGGCCTTCTGCTCTCCAAACTGACGGATGGGTTTAAGGGGCTGTTGGCGGAAAACCAGGTCATGGAGCTTTTGATGGAACAGCTTAAGGCGTACCGCCAGGAGCTGGAGCAGGCGGAAGATGGCGGACAGGAATCCATGAGACAGGAGTCCGGCGGGCAGGAACCCATGAGGCGGGAGCCCGGCGGCCAGGGACCCGCGGCGCCGGAAGGACGGCCCCAGCCTTCAGAAATCCTGCAGCAGCTGGCAGAGGACATGGAGAAGGAGCGGCTGGGCGGCAGGAGGAACGGCCTGCTTGGAAGGCAGGAGGACAGGGTAAGACGCAGCTGCATCGCCATCCTGGAAGGATATGCACAGCAGATGCGGGAAGAGACTGTGAAAGGCGCCGCTGCCGGGAAGGACGGGGCGTGGCAGTGGGTGCGGGGCCGTTTCATGGGACGGAGCGATGACTATGAAGCGTGGAAAGAAAGCCTGGGCCGGAAACTGGAGCATGCATTCAACTTCATGGAGGCATCCTTTGGAAACGGACAGGAGATGGTCATATTTGTCACGGAACTGAATACCAGCGCTGCCAGTGTGTGGTTTTTGGAACAGTATGAATGTGAGAGGTATTACAGATATAATAAGGAACTCTTATTTGATGAGCAGGAACAGGCTATCAGGGAGAAGATACGGTAGGGAGCACGGATGGTTACAAAGTACAATGTTTGTGGAGAACGCAAAAAATCAAGTGTGCAGAGGCTTCCGTCAGCTGACAATTGACGGTTATGCCGTATCATCCCAAACGCAGTTGAGCAACAGGAAGGTCAGGCAGATTAGATTATTGACTATGTAGAAGCAGGATCATAACATCAAAGCACCGAACTACATAAACGGTTCGGTGCTTTGTCTTATACGTGAATTGCATCTTTCCGGTACGGATAAGATTGACATATTCTGATTTTCTTTGAGCACTCCAAAATACAGATACTATGGTTCTTTATAATACTCCTCTATAACGCACTCATGCACTTTGGTCTTAGTACTATAATTTATTCCCACCAACAATAGCTTTCCGCTATAGTTTTCCAGAGATTTGGCATAACGTCGTTCCTTAATCTGTGAGATTGCACTTTCTGACGAATGATTCCATTTCAACTCCACAATCATACCCGGTTTATCCAGGTGATTCTGACGAGGAAGAAACACAATATCCGCATACCCTTTCCCCGAAGGGAATTCACGGATACACTGATAATATTCCCGTGCGCTGTAATAGGCAAGGGAAATGACACAGGACAACGCATTTTCATCATTATAGGCCAGGATGGATGTTTCCATATGGGACTCTGAAAGCCCCATCGCAACCGTTTCACTGTCCATATTCCATGTGGCCGCCAGAATCTTTTTTGATTGCTCTATGGATTTCACCACCATATCCCATCCGGCTGACTCTACCGCATTGCAAAATTCCGAAGATATTTCCGAGTTTGGAATAAACACCTCCCTGGATATGAAATCATATCCCAGATATCCCAAATGCACCAACAGGGTCAGTACATCATCCGCTGACTGAAAGGTTGTCATATCATTGGAAAAGGTGTTTGTATTAACGGTTTTTCTCCCGCCGGCCAGAAGATTCACCACAGTGTCTTTCAGGCCCTTATAATTCATGACAATATAATTACGCAGTGCTTCAAATGTCTCTGTTTTATTCCAGAAATTATCATAATTTCCGGTCAGCATTGCGCTGACAACTGAACGCGGACTATAGATATGGGTATCGCCCCCGAAGCAATAGCCGTCATACCAGCGCTGTATCTCGAAAAAATCCATTTTATACTGTTCGCACAATACCCTTACTTCCCATTCCGTAAATCCTGTAAAAGCAGCCAATGGGCCGGGATTTGTCATGGAAAATTCATCAAACATATTCAGGGCGGAATGAGAACCATACTTCTTAATTGGCAGTATGCCCGTCATATAGGCAAGGGCGACATAACTCTGATCCTTCAGGAGATTGCGTATAAAGTCAAGATAAATCTTCTGTCCCTTTGCATCCTCCCTATTTTCACGGAAAATACAGTCCCATTCATCTATAATAAAAATAAACGGGTCCGATGTTTCTCCATAAATATCCATCAGGCTGCTGATTAAGTCCGACTGATCCAGGTAATCAATATCCGGATACACTTTCATAAGATCCCGGAGCAACGACTTTTCAATCATGCTTCTCAGCTTCATGATATCATGCGTCCGGCTTAAAAACGTCTGAATATTCAAAAAAATCACATTGTACTTGTTCAGATGCTTTTTGAACATATCGTCTTGTGAAATAGAGAGCCCCTGAAACATCTCTGACGAATCAATATCTTTCTCATAGTATGCAGTCAGCATATTTGCAGCCATGGATTTTCCAAAACGTCTCGGACGGCTCACACAGACAAAACGCTGTTCCGTCTTCAATACAGAATTCGTATAAGAAATCAATCCGCTTTTATCTACATATATTTTAGAATTTAATGCCATTTTAAATCCATCATTTCCCGGATTTAAGTATACTCCCATAGCTTATCACGCTCCCATTCCTAATTTAGTAGATATTCTTCTATTGTAAAGTATTTTTCCTTAACAATCCAGCATTAATCATATTTCCCACAATTTTCTCAAACAAATACTAAAATAAGGGCTGCCCCATCAGGCTGAAATTCCAGCCTGGTGTGGCAGCCCCCTTTGCATTCCCGCCTAACTGCTCAGGGAACGCAGGTATTCCTGGGCATCTGCCAGCGCCTGTTCAGGCGTTTTCCGCCCGTTCAGGGCGTCTAATAACCTTTGCCCCAATTGACATTCGAATTCTTTCTGGTCATAGCTGAAGGAACGGAAGGACAGGAGCGGCCTGCTTATGCCGTCCTTTATGTGTTCAGCCAGGTATTTAAGCCATGGATATAAATCGATGATATCCTGTTGTTCATAGACAATGGCCGAGGAGGATATCCCGCCAAGCATCACAAGGGCCGGGGCAATATCCGGGCCGGTGGCCCATTGTATGAACCGGCATGCCTCCGCGGCATGCCCGGAGAATCTGCCCACGCCCAGGGAACCGCCTGCCAGCAGTGAATTGTTGCCGGGCAATGGGGCAAACCCGATATCCCCATTAAATGCAGCGCCCTCGGCCCTGACAAACCGGGAGGCATAGTGGAGGTACAGGATGGTGGTTGCATAGGAACCGTTCACAAAGCCGGTGGCCACCTCGCTCCAGTCCTGTGTGTGCGCGGTATCGGCATATCTGGAAAAACGTATATAATCCTTCAGGGCAGTGATGGCGGCATCGGTCTGGAGATTAATCATTCCCTTGGGGGTATAGGCCAGTCCCCCGGCAGAAATAAGCCTGGGGAGATACTCGCTGGTTACGGATGTCTGGCTGGTGTAGGCGGCTATACTGGAACCGTAAGGCGTAGGGGAATCGCTCCTGCACGCCCTGGTAAAGAACCTGGCCACGGTTTCCAGTTCCCCGTAGGTAGTGGGGACCTTAAGGGTATTGCCGGATCCTTCATAAAAGGCACGCTGCTGTGCCACGCTTTCAAACAGTGATTTCCTGTAAAAGAGAAGCTGCATGCTCACGTCAAAGGGATAGGCGTATAAGGTCCCATTGAACCGGGAGTAGTCCCCTGGGATGGAATCCAGGAGATGCCTGAAATGACTGCCCGCATCCCTGTCAGCCTCTTCTAACGGGAGAAGGATTCCGGGAGCCATGTGTGACAGGCTGGAAGGGTCCACCCTTATGATGTCCCAGCAATCATCCGCGGACCCTGCTTTGTTCAGCAACTCACTTAAAGGTGCGGCGATGATCTCCACCTCGATTCCCGTGCGCCTGGTGAACTGGGGAATCAGGGTTTTAAGGGCTGATATGGTGGGGGTGTTGTGGGCAAGCATGCGCAGGGTACACCCGCCCTTTACACATATGCCGCATGCAGCTTTGGCGTCCTTATCCTTTGGCATGACTGCCCTGGAACCATAGCAGACACCGGAGGGCATGAATATCCTGGATGTCAGTGGATTTTCAAAGTTCAGCGTATTCATCAGCGCTTCGGCGGCCGACATGCCGAGATACCTGTAATTCAGCTGGATGTTAATATAGTGGTTGTCCGGCAGCGCGGTAAGCGGCGAAAGGCAGATGATGCAGGGACTGCTGCCGGTGAACCGGGTATAGGCATTTTCCGCCAGACGCGCCAGAAGCCCGCTTCCGGCAATACAGTAATCCGCGTGAGGATGGTCCGCAGCCAGCTGGTAAGAGGATGGGGAGAGCTCACCGTGATTATTTTCATAGATTGAACCGTCTTCCAGGTGAAGCAGACGCTGCAGGCCTGTTTTTAAAGCCAGCTGGTCCCGGAAGGATAAGGAATCCGATAGAAAACACACCTCCAGCGGCTGGCTGATGACAGATGAAACCAGCCTGGCCGCTTCCTCCATATCAAAGGTGTAGGAGCAGAGCGCCTGGTGGGTTCCCTGCCGTTCAAGGAAGACCACGGGGATATCCGCGGTAAGGAAGGGGGCGTATTCAGCCCGTCCGTCCTCAAGGCAGGACACGGTAAGGACACCCATGACTTTCTCCCTCATGGCCTCAAGGATGACCTCCCGTTCCCTGTAGGGCTGGTCCCCGGATATATAAAGGCAGACCTTGCAGTCAAATCCCTTTGCCGCCCCCAGGACGCCCATGTAGATATCGCTGTATTTTTTTTCGGAAATATCAGGGATAATGAGGGCAATGGAACCGGATACCCCTTTGCGCAGGGTGCTGGCGCGCTTGTCAAGGCTATAGCCAAGCCTGGCGGCCGCGTCTTCTACCATCCGGATTTTTTCGTAGCTGACGCAGCCGCGTCCGTTCAGGACGTTTGACACTGTGCCGCGTGATACCCCGGCGGCTTTGGCTATGTCGTTCATGGTTGCCATAAATAGTCCTCCCTTTTTACCAGAAAGTATATCATAATCACATACCCATTTCAAGAATTGAAAGCAATGGGGACAAAGAAATTGGAACGAGATAATTTTGCGTACATTTTACACACCTAAATTATTGACACGTGATAATCTGAGTGATAATATAAAGTTAAGAAGAAATAAAAATGAAAGATGCAGGAGGATTACTATGGATATAAAGGCAATACTTCTTGACTTTGACGGGACGACCCTTCAGCGGGACCAGGTGTTCATTTCAGTCAGAAATATGTATGCAATCAGAAAAGCGCTGGACAAAGGCATATACATAGTTCCTTCGACCGGAAGGGCTGAGAACATGCAGCCTCCCCAGATAGAAGCTGAAAAAAGAATCCGCTATTATATCACATCAGGCGGGGCCAGGGTAGTGGACCACAGCACCGGGGAAATCATCCATGAGGAAATCCTTACGCCGGAGGACAGCGCAAGGATGTGCAGGGTATTCGAGGGCAGGAATATATATACGGAAATAGCCGCAGGAGGAAGGATATACCTGGAAAAGGCTGTGGCTGACCATCTTGAGCGGTATCCGGTCCCCTCCCACCATGTGTGGTTCATTGAGGCGGGAAGGCAGATTGTGATAGATGAACCGTCCCGGTATTTTTCAGAGAACGGAATTGGCATAGAAAAAGTAAACATGTACGGCATTCCGGCAGGACTGCAGCAGCAGATATATGACGAAGTGGAGCACTCAGGCGTGGCCCATATAACCGATCCGGTGGGAGAGAACATGCAGTTCTTCCCCCAGGGCCTTGACCGGACCAGAGGTATCAGGAAACTTCTGGATAAGCTGGGTATTTCCATGGAACAGGTAATGAGCATCGGGGATTCGGTGCTGGACGCAGAGGCTGTAAGGGCATCCGGTATCGGGGTTGTAGTGGGAAATGCGCCTCAATGGCTGAAGGATGAGGCTGACTTTGTGACAGCCCCATTTGACGAAGACGGGGTTGCCATTGCCATTGAGAAGTTCATTTTGAATGAAGGTTAGCCTATGGGCGTGTCTGCTGGCCGCTGTGGACAGCTGGCTGCAATGGAGGTAAAGGAGAGGTAAAGGATGGGAAGGGAAGTATTTGAAAGTTTCAGGCCCAGGCATGAAAGGCTGGTGTGCATTGACTCGGATGGCTGTGCATTTGACACCATGGAGATAAAGCATAAAGAGTGCTTCTGCCCGGCCATGATAAAGCATTGGGGGTTACAGCCCATATCCAAGTATGCAAGGATGGCCTGGGAGTTTGAGAACCTGTACTCAAAGGACAGGGGACTGTCACGTTTTATCACGCTGTACAGGTCCATTGAGTTATTAAAGGACTGGGATGAGGTCAGGGAGTATGACTTTGTGTTCCCGGACACAGAGGCTTTGGGCCGATGGCTCCGGGAGGCGCCTGCCGCCAACAATGCCGCGCTGGCAGGATCCGATGACCCTGTGCTTAAAAGGACCCTTGACTGGTCCCTGGAATCCAATGAGCGTATATCGGATATGGTTTACGGCATACCGCCGTTTCCACATGTGAGGGAGTCCATAGTAAGGCTCAGTCAGGATGCGGACATCATAGTGGTTTCAGCCACTGCCCGGGAAGCCCTTCAAAGGGAATGGGAGGAAAACGGCCTGCTGCCCTATGTGTCCATGATCTGTTCCCAGGACGAAGGCAGCAAGAAGGAATGCATCGGCCTGGTCAAGGACCACTACGGCCCGGACTGTGTGCTGATGATAGGGGACGCGCCCGGGGATATGAGGGCGGCCCATGACAACGGCGTGCTGTTTTACCCCATAAGGCCAGGGGATGAGATAAGCTCCTGGAAGGAGTTCAAGGAAAAATATATGGAAATGTTCCTGAACCGGACATACAGGTCCGGGAGCGAGGCAGGGCTGATAGAACGGTTTGATGAATGCCTGCCTGTTTTACCGCCATGGAAAGTTACACATTAGCAGATACAAGTGATGCACCATAAAACAAAATACCAAGGAGGGTTCATACTATGAAAAGAAAAGCAATTGTAGCGGCTGCGCTTGTGGCAGCGATGTCGGCAACACTCATTACAGGCTGCGGTAAATCCAAGGAGGCTGCATTTCCCGACCCGGAAAAGACCATCACCCTGATTGTTCCCCAGGGAGCGGGCGGCGGCACGGATACCCAGGCCCGCCAGCTTGTGGAAGCCATGAAGGAGGTTTCCGGCAACAACAATATCATAGTTGAAAATGTAACAGGCGGTTCCACCGGAACCGGGACCAACCAGGTCATTGATTCCGAGGCGGACGGATACACGCTGCTTATGTACGGGACCTATGTGATCTGCGGCACCATGACAGGCTATACGGATGGATTTAAGGAACTGGACTTCATAACAGGCCTTTCCATGGAGCCGTTCGTGCTGGCGGTTAACGCGGATTCACCTTACCAGACCCTGGAGGACCTGGTTCAGGCCGCCAAGGCTGACAGCGGCAAGGTCACCCTGGGCAATGCAGGCGCCACCGCCACCACAGGCGTGGTTGCCTATGGACTGAACAATGCACTGGAATCCCCATTTAACGTTGTCTCATTTAACGGCGGTGCGGAGCTTATCCCCGCGGTACTGGGCGGACACTGCGACGCAGGTATATTCTCACAGTCAGAGGTACTTGCAAACATTGACGGGTTAAGGCCCCTGGTATTCTTTGGGGAAGGCCATTCCGTGCTGGCTGAGCTTGCGGATGTCCCCAATCTGGCAGATGCGGGTTATGGGGACCTTACCGTGCCGGGCGGCTGTTTCAGGGGTATCTGCGCGCCGAAGGGGACTCCGGACGAGGTAAAGACATATCTTGCCGACGTGCTTGAGAAAGCATACAATTCCGATTCCTTCCAGAACTGGCTGAAAGAACAGGGACTGCTGGGCGATTATTCAAAGCTTGGGGAGTTTGAGAAGTATAACGGGGAAATGGTTGAGTCCATGAAGCCCATCATCAAGGCAACCGGTCTGGCAAAAGGGGAATACGCTGAATAAGACGGACCGTGTCCGAGTCTGATAGAATTGCGAAGGTGGATATATGAAACTGAACGTAAAATTAATGCCGGCTTTCATGACAGTGTTATCAGCCCTTTATTTTATATATGTACTGTCGGGCGGGGACACGACCCTGTCGGCAGATGCTGTCGGCGGGGATCCGGGAGGCAAGGTGCTTCCCCTGGCAATGGCGGTATTCATGTTTGCCGGATTCCTTTACATCACGCTCAAGGAGCGCCCGGATGGGCAGGGCATGGATCCGGGAACAAAAAAGCTTTTCATCACGACCCTTCTGCTGTCGGTCCTGTATGTGCTGTTGATCAGGCATATAGGCTTCATCCTCCTCTCGTCCGTGCTGCTGTACTGCCTGGAATATATCTATACGACCATTGACCAGGACAGGGATATGAAGCAGGCCGTCCTGGGAGGACTGGGAACCATGGGAATCACGGTGCTTGCATACCTTATCATGAGGACAATCACTAAAAGCCTTATGCACCTTGGAAGGATAGGCACGCTTCCCGGGATATTTACCGCATCAACCTTCCAGGCAATGATTTCCCTGGTGTATGTGGCGCTGTTCACCTTCGCTGCCGGCAGGACCCTGTGCAGGAGGCTGAAGGCAGCGGGTATGAGGCAGATTGCGGACCCGGGTCTTCTTACTTTGGCAACGGTACTCTTTTTATATGTTGTATTCAAACAGTTTTTCAGCGTGAATCTGGCTCCGGGCATATTGGACTTTTAGGAGGTAACTATGAGTGAATTTATTGCTGGGGTAGGGCTGGTTGCCCACCTTTCAACGTTCCTGTGGTGTGCGTTCGGAGCCGCCCTTGGCATTGTTCTCGGCGCCCTGCCGGGACTTACCGCAACCATGGGGATAGCCCTTGTCATCCCCATTTCCTACCAGTTAGATACCGCGACCGGCATCGGGCTGCTTCTGGCCGTGTACTGCGGCGCTGTGTGCGGAGCATCCATCCCCGCCATACTGTTAGGCATCCCGGGCAACCCCAATGCCATAGCCACCACGGAAGACGGACAGCTTATGACCAAGAAGGGGATGGCCGGACAGGCGCTGGGGGCCGCGGTCATTGCCTCCATGATCGGCGGTCTGGGTTCGGAGATATTCCTGATTTTCTTCAGCCCCCTTGTGGCGAAGATGACCCTGGCCTTCGGACCTGCTGAGAAATGCACCCTGGCCCTGGTGGGCATCGTGATTATTGCCGCGGTGTCCGGCGATGACATATTAAAGGGCCTGCTCATGGGCGCCCTGGGCTTTGTGTTCGCCTTCCTTGGGCCGGATCCCATGTCGGGGGCGCTGCGGATACCCTTTGTTTCCGTCCTTGGAAAGACGCCCTTTGCAAACGGCCTGGACATGACTTCCACGCTGATTGGACTTTATGGCGTCAGCCAGGTGTTCTCAGAGCTGGACAATTTCAGGAAACCGCAGAACAAGGAGATATGTACCAATATAGGGAAGATATTCCCGCCAATGAAAAAAATCCTGTCTATGTGGAAGATTATTTTCTCATCCCTTGGAATCGGCACCCTGATTGGCGCCATACCGGGAACCGGGGCCAGCATCGCGGTGTTCATGAGCCGCAATGCGGCATCCAATATATGTGAACACAGCAAGGGAAAGCTGGACATGCCCGGAACCGGGTGCCTGGAAGGCGTGTTTGCCCCGGAGGTGGCCAATAACGCGGTTACCGGAGGCGCGCTGATTCCTGCATTAAGCCTTGGCATCCCCGGGGACTCTGCCACGGCAGTGCTTATCGGCGCCCTTATGATAAACGGGATTACGCCGGGATTTGCCCTGTTCTCCCAGAACATGCCCCTGGTTTATTCCATTTTCCTGACGCTTTTAATCTCAAACATATTCATGGGAGTGTTCCAGCTGGCAGGGGTCAGGTTTTATCCCAAAATCCTCCTTATCTCACAGCGTGTGCTGATGCCGGTGGTCCTGATACTTTCATTTTTAGGGCCGTATGCCCTGGCGGGTTCTTCTGTCTCAAAAGGCGTTTATTTCCTTGGAACCGCCCTGGTCATGGGACTGGCGGGATATGTCATGAAAAAGAACAAGTATCCGATTGCCCCGGTGGTGCTTGGGCTTATTCTCGGGAAAATGTTTGAAGAGCAGTTCAGGAGGGCCGTAAAGCTGGGCGGAGGGACATTTTCCAGATTTTATACGTCGCCTATCTGCTGGTTCTTCATCATACTGGTTGTGTGTATTGTAACGTCTGTGGTGCTTAAGAACAGAAAGAGCAGGGTGAACAATGCTTAAACTGATATTTTTAGGTGTAAATGGTTCCCTCCAGGATACGGACAGCGGCAATACCTCCCTTCTCGTCACGGGAAAGGAGGGAAGCCTGGCCGTGGACCTGTCATGTAACCTCGCGGCTGTGGTCAATGCCGGTGTGGACGCGGTAATCCTCACCCATGAGCATATTGACCATGTGTACGGACTTCCGTCCCTGCTGCATCAGATGTGGATTGCCGGGAGGGGGAAGGCCCTTAACATCTATGTGCCCCAGGGGCTGGAGCAGCTGGCGGACGGGCTGATTCATCTGTTCGGCTTAAGGGAAAAAAAGAACATGTTTGAAATCAGGCTGCGCACGGAACCTGTGTTTTGTGTCGGGACCATGAAGGTTACTACGTTTCCGACGGACCATACGGAGATGTCCATTGGGGTTGTCATAGAGGATGGCATGGAAGGCAGTATGGGAGATGGCATGGAGGATACTATAGAAGATGTCATGAAAGATGTCAGGAGTAAGCTGGTCTATACCTGCGATACAAGGCCGCTTAGGGATATCCCTTCATTCATGGAAGGCGCCCAGGTGCTTATCCATGAAGCCTCCGGGCTTTCTAAGGAAGAGGAGGCACTGTTGAGGAAGGGACATTCCAGCGGTGCGGACGCAGGAAAAATGGCCCGGGAGCTGGGTGTGGATAAGCTGTACCTCTGTCATCTTCCCAAGGGAGAGGAAGCCAAGTCCCAGATCCTTCGTGAAGCGAAGAAGGTGTTTGGGGAAAGTTTTATACCCGAGGTGCTTGGGGAGATTGCGGTCGGTGGGCGGGAAGGAAGGGTAAGAACAAATTTGCAAAGATTTGTCACAAATACAGATAATGATGCTATAGTCAAAGGTTAATGTCCGGTTTTATTATTAATCAGCAGACGCTGAATAGACAACCGGAGTATCATCTAAATAAAACAGATGGTACTCCGGGTTCAGACATCCCATATGATTGATTTTATGGGAGGGAATCTGTAGACTTCATTTCATATTAATAAATCAACCTTAAAAGGTAATGTAGTCTGTTGTAAAGCATAGTCATGCAGCAATTAAAATATACCATAATTATCATTGTATTTGCTTCTTCACCATGATAGGATATTTGTGTATAGTCGAACAGAAGTCAGAGGATAGTCTGGTGGTTTCCTTCGGAAATAATCGAAGGAGGAAATGTAGCATGAATACACTTGAAGTGTTGACATTAGAGCGTGTTTGAAAATTCATTCCCGCCGTCTGCCCTAAGGAATCCACCAGAGGTACCCCCCTTAGGACAAAGCA
>DS990262.1:471061-829907 GCA_000155435.1 Clostridiales bacterium 1_7_47FAA
ACTTGAATTTTTCAAGTCCTCTTTTTCAATTTTGTCAGCTGCTCCTTTCATGTCTGTTTCGTGATCTGCGTGTAGTTCCCTGTAAACTGACCTAAGCCTCACAAGTAATTATCCCATTCCCGAATATTCTGAGTTTGCTATTTTCTTGAACCAGTTTCCCCTATATTTCCCAAGTTCTTTTTGGTCTAAAACTTTGTAGTGTGGTAAGCGCTCAATGAACATTTGAATACCAAATGCGTACTATATCATTTCCGCTTCATTATCGCCCCCTCCCTTCCCCCCCTCTTTGCCGGATGCAGATTACCAATAAAACCAAATTGCACATTCAGCCGCATTTTGTTAATATGGTTTTAATGATGGTCAAAGATAATGGTTTAATTGGTTATAGAAAGTGAATATGGAGGGGAATGCTGACATATGAAGAAGACGATATCAGTCATAACATTAATTCCGAGATCCAGCCGGTTTTATGCGGAGCAGGTCCAGGCCCTGTTTGGGGAATGGGCGCAGGTCCATTCATACAGTACAGGGGACAGGTCCGTGGAGGGAATCGTGGAATCGGATCTGTATCTCCTGTCCACGGACGCCTTTGAGGATGCTGACGAGGCCAGGCGGTATGTCCCGCCGGACGGGCAGGTGGTGGAAATCCAGCTTACGTATCCCAAGGAAGTAATACAGGATCTGAAACGGATTCCAAGGGGGACCAGGGTCCTGTTTGTGAATGCCACCCGGCAGATGGCCAGGGAGGCAATCACCCAGCTGGAGCAGCTGGGGGTGAACCAGATCGGATTCGAGCCATATGGCCCTGATTCTCCTGTTCCGGAAGGCCTGGACATTGCCGTGACGCCGGATGAGGTTGGATTTGTGCCGCAGGGCATGAAGGAGATAATCAATATCGGGCACAGGCCGTGCACACCCGGCACCATGATAGAGGCAGCCATCCGCCTGGGCCTGGAAGGCCTGCTGGAGGAAAAACAGTTCCAGAATTATATGAAGACCATGGCGTCCGGCAACTACAGCTTTGATGAAATGTTTGCCAGGTCCAGGAAAATGGAGAGCCGTTTTGATATCCTTCTTGAGATACTGGATGAGGGGATGGTCGGGGTCAATGAAAAAGGTGAGGTATATGCCTGCAATCAGAAGGCCAAGGAGATTACAGGGGTTAACCGCAGCCTGATCATGGGCAGGATGGGAAGGGAGGTATTTCCTTATATTCCCTTTGATAAATGCATGAAGGCCAGGGCGCCTCTGGAACCAAGGCTTATCCGCATCGGTTCCGTGAATATCAACATGTCCCTGGTTCCTGTGCTGCGGCACGGGGAATGTATCGGGGCTTTTGCCACCCTGCAGCCATTTAATGAGCTGGAAAAACGGCAGAATGAACTGCGCAGCCAGCTGCTCCACAAGGGATACAGGGCCAAGTACCGGTTTGACGATGTGATTGGGGCATCCCCGTCCATCGGCAAGACAAAGCAGATACTGCAGAAGATGGCGGTAACGGAATCCCCGGTGCTTCTGATTGGGGAGACTGGGACAGGAAAGGAACTGTTTGCCCATGCGGTCCATCTGGCATCCGGGCGCTGCGACGGCCCCTTTGTGGCAATCAATGTGGCTGCCATGCCTGAGAACCTGCTGGAAAGCGAACTGTTCGGATATGAGGAGGGCGCATTCACCGGGGCGCGCAAGGGCGGCCGGCCGGGATTGTTCGAATTTGCCCACAAGGGAACCTTGTTCCTGGATGAGGTGGAGGGAATGAGCCAGGCCATGCAGGTCAAGCTGCTCCGCGTCCTCCAGGAAAGGGAAATCATGCGCGTGGGCGGCAACCAGATCATCAATGTGGATGTGCGCATCGTGGCGGCGACCAATGAATCCCTGGAGGAGAAGGTGGAGGACGGAAGCTTCCGCCGGGATCTGTATTACAGGCTGAATGCGCTGCCTGCCCTGATTCCACCCCTGCGGGAGCGGGGAAATGATATCCTCCTGCTGATTGAAACCTTCCGGCAAAGGAGCGGGGGCCGCTTCATACTGTCGGACGAAGTGAGGGACCTGCTGCTCCATTACAGTTGGCCCGGAAATATAAGGGAACTTCAGAACGTGGTGGAATATCTGAGCTTTACGGGACAGGATGAGATTGGGGTGGAGGACCTGCCGCCCACTTTCATAAAGATTAAGGAAACGGACGGACGCCATGGCACAGGAGGACTGCTGGGGGGACGGCTGGCGGAGAATGGGACTAAGTGGGGAAGGAATGTGGCTGGCGCAGGAAGTCCGGCTGGTGGGAATCCAGTTCAGCAATACCCGGCCAGCGATTCCCCGGATACCCAATACGCAGGCACCCGGCACCCAGACGCACAACACCCAGACGCACAACGCCCAGACGCGCAACACCCAGACGCGCAATACCCAGATGCACAACACCCGGATACACAACACCCGGATACCCATATCCCGGACGGCTTCTGGTTCGTGTTGGAACAGCTCTACCTTGCGTCGGAACAGGATGAACTGATTGGAAGGGAGCGCATCCTGAAAACCGCAAAATCCAGCCACATCCCCTTATCCCAAAAAGAAATACGGGACATACTGAATTACATGGCGCGCAATGGGATAGCCAAGGTAAGCAGGGGACGGGGAGGCAGCAGGATTACATTAATTGGTCGAAATAAGTGGGAACAATATAAAAGATTAACCAATTAATAAAAATAGACCATTTATTAGCGGACAGTGGAACGGAAATAAAGGAAAAATCCCGTCATAAAAGTTGGCATGAATTTTGCTCATATATAATAATATAAATTTACTGCGATATAGCAGGGATTGGAAGGGTGAACATGAAATACAATTTTGACGAAATCATTGACCGCAGCCACAACAGGTCCGCCAAGTATGACGAAGCAGGTAAGAAATTCGGCTCCCAGGATGTGATTCCGCTGTGGATTGCGGACATGGACTTCAGGACGGCCCAGCCCGTGATTGATGCCTTAAAGGCCAGGGCAGAGGAAGGAATCTGGGGTTATACATCCCGTCCGGATTCTTACTATGAGGCTGTATGCGGATGGCAGAAGCGCCATAACGGATGGGATATTGACAAGAGCATGATCAGTTTTAACCTGGGAGTGGTTCCTGCGCTGTCCTCCATGGTCCATGTGTTCACGGAGCCAGGGGACAAGGTGCTGATCCAGACGCCTGTGTACTCTGAATTTTACGATGTGACTGAGAGCTGGGGACGTGAAGTGGTGGAAAGCCCGCTGACAGAGCAGGACGGACGCTGGACCATTGATTTTAAGGACTTTGAGGAAAAGGCAAAGCAGGCAAGGATTTTCTTCCTGTGCAGCCCACACAACCCCTTGGGCATTGTGTGGACAAGGGAAGAGCTTGAGAGGATGTGCAATATCTGTATTGCCAATGATGTGCTGATTGTTTCGGATGAGATCCATTCAGACCTGATTTTCCATGGTAAGAAGCATATTCCCACCGCCACCTTATCGCCTGGGATAGCAGCCCATGTGATCAGCTGCATTTCCGGCACCAAGACCTTTAACCTGGCAGGGCTTCAGGCATCGGCCACCATTTTCCCCAATCAGGAGTTAAAGGCACGGTTCGATAAGTTCTGGTTTAATCTGGATATACACCGTAACAATGCATTCAGCACCATTGCCATGGAAGTGGCGTTCAATGAAGGGGAAGAGTGGCTGGAGCAGCTGTTGGAGTATATCGGAGGGAATTTTGAATTCATAAAGGATTACTGCGCTGCCAATATCCCAGAGGTTAAGCCCAATGTGCCGGATGCAACCTATCTGGTATGGCTGGACTGCCGGGGCCTTGGCATGGGCAATGAGGAGTTAAGGAGTTTCATGATCCACAAAGCCGGCCTCGGACTGAATGAGGGGTGGTCCTTTGGCCGCAGTTTATCAGGCTTCATGCGTCTCAACGCGGCCTGCCCGCGTCCTGTGCTTGAAAAAGCCATGGAACAGCTGAAGCAGGCAGTAGACGCAAGAAATGCATAAAAGTAATGCATAAAACAATGGAGGTATAGTTATGACAAAAGAAAAGTCTAAAAAAGGGTTTATCGTCCGGGCATTGGACACAGTGGAACGTGTGGGAAACGGTCTGCCTAATCCAGCCACCATCTTCCTGATACTGACAGGTATCGTGATTGTGCTGTCAGCCATCTGCGCCGCTCTCGGCGTATCCGTAACATATGATTTCCTGGACAGCGCCAGCGGTGAGATCTCACAGAAGACAGTACAGGCAGTAAACCTTCTGGCTCCTGACAGCATCCGCCACATGGTAACCACGGTTGTGTCCAATTTCACCGGTTTCTTTGCTCTGGGTACCGTGTTCACCATCATGATTGGTGTGGGCGTTGCTGACGGGACCGGATTTATGTCCGCATTGCTGCGCAAGGTGGCTGCTTCCACGCCAAAGGCATTTGTGACAGCCGTGGTTGTATTCCTGGGCATCATGTCCAATATCGCTTCCTCCACCGGCTATGTCGTACTGGTTCCCCTTGGGGCCATCCTGTTCATGGCATTTGGACGCCACCCCATTGCCGGTCTTGCGGCTGCGTTTGCAGGCGTTTCCGGCGGCTGGAGCGCAAACCTGTTAATCGGTACCAACGACCCCATGTTTGCAGGCATGTCCACCCAGGCCGCACAGATGATTGATCCGGGGTACACGGTCCTTCCTGTCTGTAACTGGTATTTCATGATGGCTTCCACATTACTGATTACCGTTATCGGAACCATTGTCACGGATAAGCTGGTTGAACCGCGCCTTGCGCCTTATGTGCCGGATGCGTCTGAGGTTGTACAGGATATTGCTGAGAATGAGAAGCGCGGCATGCGTTGGGCCGGGATTACCGCCCTGGCATATGTGATTTTCATGGCTGTGCTGGTAGTTCCTTCCAACGGACTTTTAAGAAATCCTGAAACCCACGCATTCCTTACATCCCCATTCATGAGCGGAATCATTTTCTTCATGATGCTTCTGTTCCTGCTTCCCGGTCTTGCCTACGGTATCGGCGCCGGGACGGTTAAGAATGACAAGGACGTGGTTGCGCTGATGAACAAGACCATTGCAGGGCTTGCAAGCTTCATGGTACTGATTTTCTTCGCGGCACAGTTTACGGCATGCTTTAACTATTCAAACCTGGGAACCATTATCTCCGTATCAGGTGCCAACTTCCTGCAGTCAGTTGGATTTGTAGGGCTTCCGCTAATCATCTGCTTCATTGTACTGACGGCGTTCATCAATATTTTCATTGCGGTTGACTCTGCAAAATGGGCTATCATGGCTCCGATTTTCGTTCCCATGTTCATGCGTCTGGGCCTGTCCCCGGAGCTGACACAGGTTGCTTACCGTATCGGCGATTCCAGCACCAATATCATCGCGCCGCTGATGCCTTTCTTCGTACTGACCGTTGCATTCTTCCAGAAGTATGATAAGAAGGCCGGGATCGGAAGCGTTATCTCCACCATGCTGCCCTACTCCCTGGCGTTCCTGATTGGATGGATCATCATGTTCTCCGTATGGTATCTGCTGGGCCTGCCCTTAGGACCTGGTTCACCTATGTTCTATTAATTGAATCGTATGAATTGATGCGCCGCCCGTCATGCGGCAATTCCATAAACACGGAATGCTTCCGGAGGCCGCCTGTTGGCCCACGGAAGCATTCCACATATAATAAACAGCCGATACAGGCGGTTTAAGATAAAGAGAGGGATATGCGTTATGAAACCAAAGGAAGGTAGAATAAAAGAACTGCTTCGGGAAAGGGGCCTGGACGGGGCAATCGTCTCCTCGCCGGAGAATTTCCATTATGTCACAGGTTTTGGGGGACACCAGCACACGGTCTCAAGGCAGCCGGGTTTTACGCTGGCAGTCATGCGCTCGGACGATAAGGCGCCCACCCATATAACAACCATGGATTTTGAGGCTGCCACGTTCCGCATTAAGTCCGCGGGTCTTGGCTTTGTGGTCGACCCTTACGACACCTGGGTCGGATTAAAGACCTGGCCGGAAATCGCCCAGGGAGCAGTGCTTCCCGACAAGGCCAGGATGGAAAGTTCGGCAGACAGACTGGAGCAGTTTGTAAAGGAATGCGACCTGGCGGATAAACGGATCGGCGTTGAGATGGACTATCTCACGGTTCCGTACTATAATATGATTTGTGAGAAGTTCCCCGAAGCGCAGCTGGTGGATATCTCAGACCTGTTCGTGTATGCCAGGAGCATCAAGACAGAAGAAGAAATCCAGATGTTCCGGAAGCTCTGCCGCATTGCAGACCATGGATTTACCCAGGTCAGCAGGATGGCGGGAATCGGGGTATCGGAAAAGGAGATGTCCGACTGCTTCCGGGAGGATGTCATTAAGTCCGGATCCTGCGTGCCAAGCGCCTGGTCCATGTTTTCCACAGGCCCTTCGGGCGCACGTCTGACCCTTCCGGGCGATGGGATTGTTAAGGACGGTGATGTGGTCAAGTTTGACGCAGGGGTAAACGCGGAGTTTGATTTTTATACCACGGATACCTCCAGGGCATGGATCATCGGCAACGGGGACCCGGCCCTGATGAGGCTGAAGGACAGGCTGTATGAGGGGCAGCGCAGGATGATTGCGGCTGCCAGGCCAGGCCTTCCGATGAATGAGCTGTACCACGCGGCTTATGACTATGTGAAGGAAATGTTCCCCTGCTACAGAAGGGGACACCAGGGCCATTCCATCAGTATGGGTCCGGCAACGGCAGAGGCGCCCTACATCAATGCCTCAGAGACAAAGCCCCTTGAAGCGGGCATGGTGCTTGCAATGGAGGTGCCCTGCTATATTGACGGCGTGAACGGATTCAACATCGAGGACATGGTACTGATTACTGAAAACGGATGCGAGGTACTGACACCCTGCACCCCACATTATTTGTAAGGGAGATGGATCATTGATGAAGGTTGTGATTGTAGGAGGTGTGGCCGGAGGCGCAGGAACCGCCGCAAGGCTTCGCAGGAACGATGAGACGGCGGAAATCATCATGCTGGAAAGAGGGGCATATATTTCCTATGCCAACTGCGGGCTGCCCTATTATATCGGCGGCGTGATTACGGACAAGGACGCCCTGCAGCTTCAGACCCCGGAGCGTTTCCATGCACGCTTTAACGTGGATGTGCGTGTGGACAGCCAGGTGGTATCCGTGGACACGGAGAAAAAGTGCGTGGTTGTAAGGCATGGGGAAGAAACCTATGAGGAAAGCTACGACAAGCTGGTGCTTTCGCCGGGAGCAGGACCTGTCCGTCCGGGTATTCCGGGGATAGGGGAGAATCATGTATTCACCCTGAGGAACATACCTGACACCTATGCGGTATATGACTTTGTGAAGGAACATAAGCCTGCCTCCTGCGCTGTCATCGGAGCCGGCTTCATCGGACTTGAGATGGCTGAGAACCTGGCTGAACAGGGCATCAGGGTATCGGTGGTGGAGGGGGCTGGTCATGTAATGCCTCCTATGGACATGGATATGGCCCATGCAGTACATAACTATATCCGGGCGCAGGGGATTGGACTCTATCTGGGACATACCTGCGCGTCCATGGATAAGGACGGGGTCATCCTGGATAATGGCGCCAGGGTGCCGGCAGACATGGTAATCATGAGCATCGGGGTGCGCCCGGATACCGGATTCTTAAAGGACAGCGGCATTGAACTGGGAGCCAGAGGGGAAATCCTCGTGAACCAGTACATGGAAACCTCGGCGGAAGATGTTTACGCCCTTGGGGACGCAGTGTCCGTGGAGCATGTGGTCAGCGGACAGAAGGTGCTGATTCCCCTGGCATCCCCGGCCAATAAGCAGGGGCGCATCGTGGGCGACAACCTCTGCGGCAGAAAGACCGCCTATAAGGGAAGCCAGGGCACTTCGGTGATGAAGTTTTTTGATATGACCGTTGCAGTGACCGGGGAAAAGGAAGAATCCCTCATTGCCCAGGGAAGGCCCTACCGCAAGGTAATCACCACCTCCGCGTCCCAGGCAGGCTATTATCCGGGCGGGGACATGATGACCATCAAGACCCTGTTTGACCCTGGGACAGCCGTTATCCTGGGCGCGCAGATCGTGGGCGGGAAAGGCGTGGACAAGAGGATTGACGACCTGGCCAACGCGGTGCGCTTTCAGCTGACCGGATATGATTTACAGGAAATGGAACTGGCCTATGCGCCTCCATTTTCATCGGCCAAGGACCCTGTGAACATGGCGGGGTATGTTATCGGCAATGTGATGGAAGGCCTTATGAAGCCTTTCTATCTGGAAGACCTGGACAGCATTCCTGAAGATGCGGTCCGGCTGGACGTGCGCACCGAGGAGGAGTATGCCGGGGGGACCATCCCGGGCTTTATCAATATTCCTCTGGACAGCTTAAGGGAGCGCATGGGTGAACTGGATCTGACTAAGGACATATATATTACATGCCAGATTGGGCTGAGGGGTTATCTTGCCCAGAGGATCCTTGACCAGGCAGGGGCCAGGACATGGAACTTAAGCGGCGGATACCGGTTCTATGAGATGATGGCAAAGGATGAACAGTCCATGGCAGCCGCCATGACCATGTGCACGGAATGCGGTATGGAAGTAAATGCAAAATAAGATGTGAATTAACAGGGAATTTTGGATAAATTGAAGATTGACGCAGAATGTTGGTTGGAGTAGGCTTTTATAGATAACATTCTGCGTCATTTTTTTGTGGTAATATGGGTGCGCAGTGGGAAGAGGACGGTAAAAGGTACATGGAAAAGAGGAATCCGGGGGGATACATGTTTTCCAATGCAGACTTGAGGAGATTGATATTTCCGCTGATTGTGGAGCAGATCCTGGCTGTGTCAGTGGGGATGGTGGATACCATGATGGTATCAAGCGTGGGGGAAGCGGCTACCTCGGGCGTGTCCCTGGTGGATATGGTCAATACCCTGTTCATCAATATATTTGCAGCGGTGGCCACCGGAGGCGCCGTGGTGTCCTCCCAGTACCTGGGACAGAAGCGGCAGGACAGGGCCTGCCAGTCCGCGGACCAGCTGTTAATCATAACCGGGATACTTTCCCTGGTCATCATGACGGTTTGCATCGTGTTCCGCAGAGGCTTCCTGTCACTGCTCTACAGCGGCGTGGCAGAGGATGTGATGAGGAATGCCAGGACTTATCTGGTAATATCAGCCATATCCTATCCGTTCCTGTCGGTTTATAATTCCTGCGCGGCCCTGTTCCGCTCCATGGGCAATTCAAAGATTTCCATGCAGGCGTCCATTGTCATGAATGTGATAAATGTCATAGGGGATTCTGTTTTCATATTCATCTTCCACTGGGGAGTGGCGGGAGCCGCCCTTGCATCCCTGATATCCCGGATGACCGCCTGCTTTATCCTGCTGCTGCGCCTGAGGAACAGAAACCTGGATATCTATATCGGGACCAGCCTTAAGATGAACCGGCGCATGGTCAGGCAGATCCTTCATATCGGGATCCCCAATGGGATTGAAAACAGCATCTTCCAACTGGGCCGCGTCCTGGTGGTGGGGATCATCGCCATGTTCGGCACCACCCAGATTGCCGCCAATGCCATTGCCAACAATCTGGACGGCATGGGCGTCCTTCCGGGGCAGGCCATGAGCCTGGCAATCATAACCGTGGTCGGACGCTGTGTGGGGGCGGGGGATTTTAAACAGGCGGATTATTATGCAAGGAAAATGATGAAGGCAACCTACCTTATCAGCGGCCTTTGCTGTATTGCCGTCATCCTGACCATGCCGTTCACACTGAAACTGTATGGGCTGTCCCAGGAGGCGCGGCGGCTGGGAGGCATCCTGGTGCTGATCCACAATGGATGCGCCATCCTGATCTGGCCGGCCTCCTTCTGCCTGGCGAATGTCCTGAGGGCTGCCAATGACGTGAAATTCCCCATGTGTGTGTCCATTGTGTCCATGGTGGTGTTCCGTATCGGCTTCAGCTTCCTGCTGGCGGCCGGACTGGGCATGGGCGCGGTGGGCGTGTGGTGGGCCATGATTGCCGACTGGGTTGTGCGGTCTTCTTTCTTTGCCTGGAGGTTTTTTGGCGGGAAGTGGAAGACGTTTTATGTCCGGGGCTAGAGCCTGTTTGAAAATTCATTCCCGCCGTCTGCACGCCCCACTTCGCGGTATATTTGGCCCCGATTCAGTCAGCGTAGCCCGCTACGCCTCCATCATCGGGACCAAATCTCCCACAAAGTGGGACGCACAGCCGACGGAAAGCAATTTTCAAACAGGCTCTAGTGCTCCATCATGATAAATATCGGAGGTCCGGCATAAACTTTGGGTGAAAGGGGATAAAATAACTATACGTATTTTCCGGATTATGTTACTATAAGACATATATAAATGGATGGGAGATGACAGATCATGAAGGTAACATATATCCATCACAGCAGTTTTATGGCGGAACTGGAACATGCAGCGCTTCTGTTTGATTATTTTGAGGGGGAGATTCCTGCGGTGGAGGGGGACAAGCCGCTTTTCGTGTTCGCCAGCCACAGGCATGGGGACCATTTCTCCCGCTCTATCTTTGAATTGGCGGACAAAAGAAGGAATGTAACCTATGTCCTGTCGGATGATATCTGGACAAGGCAGGTGCCGGAAGAGCTTTTGGGAAGGACCACCTTCCTGGGGCCGGGCGAGGACACAAGGCTGTTGGACGGGGCAGGGGAGCCTCTGGACATCGAGGCATTTAAGTCCACGGACGAAGGGGTGGCATTCCTGGTTAAGGCGGAGGGGAAAGTCATTTACCATGCAGGGGATTTGAATAACTGGGTGTGGGAAGGCGAACCGGAGAAGGATAACCAGAGGATGAGCGAGCGGTATCATACGGAGCTTGCCAAGCTGGCCGGATACCATATCGATGTGGCGTTCATGCTGATTGACCCCAGACAGGAAAAGGATTTTTATCTGGGTATGGATGATTTCATGCGCACGGTGGGTGCGGATGTGGTATTCCCCATGCATTTCTGGGGAGACTTTGAAGCGGCGGCCAGGTTCAAGGCCCTGCCATGTGCCAGGGACTATCAGGACAGGATACGGGAAATACACAAAAAGGGCGAGAGCTTTATTGTATAAGAAAGGAATTGGACTATGATATTGATTCGGAACGGGCGAGTCATAGGGCCTGCAGAAGGACTGGACATAAAGGCGGATGTGGTGCTGGATGGAGGAAAGATTGCTTGTATCATCCCGGCGGCAGGTCTTGGGAAGGACGGGAATGTGATTACTGGCAGTGCAGCCGCAGATAACACAGCCGCGGACCATGCAGCCGTAGCCATTGCAACTGCAGACAGCGCAACCGTGGACCATGCAGCCGCAGACAGCCGCCGCTACACGCAGGTCATAGACGCCGAAGGTATGATTGTAGCGCCTGGCCTGGTGGATGTGCATGTACATTTCCGGGACCCCGGGCTTACCTATAAGGAGGACATACACACAGGGGCAAAGGCGGCTGCAAAAGGCGGTTTTACCACAGTGGTCTGCATGGCCAACACAAAGCCCATTGTTGACAATAAGGAGACACTGGGTTACGTGCTGGAGGAGGGGAAGAAAACCGGAATCCATGTACTCAGCTGCGCCGCCGTGTCCATGGGCTTTAAGGGGCAGGAACTGACGGATATGGAAGGACTGCTGGCGGCCGGCGCGGCCGGGTTCACGGATGATGGGATACCGCTGATGGACGGGGCATTTGTGCGCGCCGCCATGGAAGAAGCAGCGCGGTTGGATACCGTACTCAGCTTCCATGAGGAGGACAAGGCATTTATCAGGGAAAATGGAATCAACCATGGCAGGGTATCGGACAGGCTGGGCATCTATGGTTCCCCGGCGCTGGCAGAGGACTCCCTGGTTGCCAGGGACTGCATGATTGCCCTGGATACCGGGGCAACCGTGGATATCCAGCATATCAGTTCCGGCCATTCCGTGGAAATGGTCCGTCTGGCCAAGAAGCTGGGGGCTAAGGTATGGGCGGAGGTAACGCCCCATCATTTCACACTGACAGAGGATGCGGTGGAGGTACATGGGACATTGGCAAAAATGAATCCGCCCCTGAGGACGGAACAGGACAGGCAGATGCTCATAGAGGGCCTGAAGGACGGGACCATTGACATGATTGCAACCGACCATGCCCCTCACAGCAAAGAGGAGAAGGAACGTCCGCTGACAGAGGCACCCAGCGGAATCCTGGGACTGGAGACAGCCCTTGCCCTGGGCATTACCAACCTGGTAAAGCCCGGCCACCTGACGATGTCACAGCTGATGGAAAAGATGAGCCTTAACCCCGCCAGGCTGTACAAGCTGGACTGCGGCCGCATGGAGCCGGGCGCACCAGCGGACCTTGTGATATTTGATGCCGGAAGGCAGTGGAAGGTGGAAGGATTTGAGTCTAAATCCTCCAACAGCCCGTTCCTTGGGGAAACGCTTACAGGTAAGGTCATGTATACAATATGCGGAGGAAAGGTTGTTTATGGAGATGGCGGAGATGGGGAGTAAAGCGCAGGACAGCCGTGGGAAAGCCGGAATGGGCAATGCTGAAAGGAAATATGACATCATACTCCTGGATGTGGACGGAACCCTTCTGGACTTTGGGCTTGCGGAGAAACTTGGTATGGCGGCGGTCCTGAGGGCATACGGGCTTGAACCTACCGGGGAGCGCCTTGCACTGTATCATGATATCAATGAGGGCTTATGGTCTGCCTTTGAACGCGGCGAGGTGACAAAGGACAGGCTGGTGTGGGAGAGGTTCCAGATTTTCTTTGGCAGGCTTGGAAAAGAAGTGGATGGCCATGAGGTGGAGGAATTATACCGCGGCCATCTGGACCGGTCAGCCTATCTTATCCCCGGGGCCATGGACATATGCAGATACCTGAAGGAGCGCTATGAGCTGTATGTGGTGACAAACGGCACCTCATCCACCCAGTATAAACGTCTGGCGGCTTCGGGCCTGGATGGTTTCATGAAGGACATCTTCGTATCCGAGGACGCGGGAAGCCAGAAGCCCCAGAAGGAATATTTTGATTACTGCTTTTCCAGGATACCGGGGGCAAGGCCGGAGCGCATGCTGCTGGTGGGGGATTCCCTGCACTCTGATATCATGGGCGGCAATGCGGCCGGAACAGCCACCTGCTGGTATAATCCGCAGGGCAAGGCGGGCAGTCCGGACATCAAGGCAGATTATGAAATCAGGAACCTGGAAGAACTGAAGGATTTTTTATAGTGGATTGATGATGGGCTCCCCGGCATATCTTACGGAAATGGGATATGTCTGGGAGTCCATAAAAATCTCCTTTACATATTCACTTTAGTGTGCTAATATGATAGCGTGTAAAAAACACGGTATTAAGGAGGAGATTATTATGAAAAAGAAATTTATGAGCATAGCACTTGCATCCGTAATGGCATTATCCCTTGCAGGCTGCGGCGGTTCCGCTGGCGGGACAACCACGGCAGCGGACACAACCGCGGCAGCGCCTGCTGATACAACAGCCGAGGCGTCTTCAGAAGATACCACGGCAGCAGACAATACATCCGCAGAGGCAGCAGAAGCCACAGAGAGTGCCGGAGGAACACTGATTGTTGGATTTGACCAGGATTTCCCGCCCATGGGCTTTATTGGGGATGACGGTGAATTTACCGGATTTGACCTGGAACTGGCACAGGAAGTTGCAAAGCGTCTGGGACTTGAATACAAGCCGCAGCCGATTGCATGGGATGCCAAGGACATGGAATTAGAGGCAGGCAACATTGACTGTATCTGGAATGGTTTCACCATGACCGGACGTGAGGATGATTACGCATGGACCGATGCATATATGGCTAATACGCAGGTATTCGTAGTTGCCAAGGATTCCGGCATTGCAAGCCAGGCAGACCTGGCAGGCAAGGTAGTGGAGTGCCAGGTGGATTCCTCCGCCGAGGCGGCGCTGAAGGAAGTACCTGACCTGACGGCTACATTTAAGGACCTTCTGACAACCGCGGATTACAATACGGCTTTCATGGATCTGGAGCAGGGCGCGGTGGATGCCATTGCCATGGATGTGATTGTGGCCGGATACCAGATCCAGCAGAGGAATGCTGATTTCGTCATCCTGGATGATTCACTCTCAGCAGAGGAATACGGCGTGGGCTTTAAGAAAGACAATACGGAGTTAAGGGATAAAGTCCAGAAGACGCTGGAGGAAATGGCTGCTGATGGAACGCTTAAGAGCATTTCCGAGAAATGGTTTGGCGAGGACGTTACCACCATCGGCAAGTAAACAGCCGGTACATGGATGGCAGACAGAAAGAATGGATATGACATAAAGCCGCTGCGCAGGCGCACTGTCCGGGCTTCATAAGGCCCGGGCAGCAGCCTATTTGCCACAGCGGCTTTGCATGGTTTAAGAACAGATGTAAGATGATAAATGTTGAAGGCGGGTAACGGTTATGGGTAAAATGACAATCCAGCAGATGATTATACAGTTAGCAGGCGGCATGGGGACCAGCATACAGATATTCATGGTCACCCTTGTATTTTCCCTGCCTCTCGGGCTTGTGGTGGCCTTTGGACGTATGTCAAAGAATAAGTACCTCCAGGCCATTGTGAAGGTCTACATATCAATCATGAGAGGCACGCCCCTGATGTTGCAGCTGATGGTGGTGTATTTTGGCCCGTATTATCTGTTCGGACTCAAGATGGGCAGCGGATACCGCCTGTGGGCGGCATTTATCGGATTTGTCATCAATTATGCAGCGTACTTTGCGGAAATCTACAGAAGCGGGATCCAGTCCATGCCCGTGGGCCAGTACGAGGCGGCCCAGATCCTCGGCTACAGCAGGTTCCAGACCTTTTTCAAAATCATCCTGCCCCAGGTCATCAAACGGATCCTCCCGTCGGTCACCAATGAGGTGATTACGCTGGTGAAGGACACCTCCCTGGCATTTACCCTCAGTGTGGCGGAAATGTTCTCTATTGCCAAGGGACTGGCTGCTTCCCAGACTAATATGATTCCATTTGTGGCAGCAGGACTGTTCTACTACATTTTCAACCTGGTGGTTGCCGTGGGAATGGAATGGGTGGAGAAGAAGCTGAATTATTACCAGTAAGGCAGGAGGAATGTGGATTATGAAGCTGTTAGAGTTAAATCATGTGGAAAAGTCATTCGGTGACTTATCTGTTATCAAGGATATTTCAATGAGCGTGGAGGAAGGGGAAATCGTATCAATCATCGGTCCCTCCGGATCCGGTAAATCCACCCTGTTGCGCTGTGCCACCATGCTGGAAACCATGGACAGCGGCGAGGTGGTATATCTTGGGAAGAAAGCGGCCTTTACCGGCCCTGACGGGAAAGCGGTTTATGCGCCTAAGAAGGAACTGAAGGAGATTCAGGGACAGTACGGCCTGGTATTCCAGAATTTCAACCTGTTTCCCCATTACAGCGTGCTGAAGAATATCATAGATGCGCCTATCCATGTACAGAAGCGCGAAAAGGACCAGGTTATCCGGGAAGCCAGGGAACTCCTTAAGAAGATGGGGCTGGAGGACAAGGAAAATGCCTACCCCTGCCAGCTTTCAGGCGGCCAGTGCCAGCGCGTGGCCATTGCAAGGGCATTGGCCCTCAACCCCCAGATCCTGTTCTTTGACGAGCCTACTTCGGCGCTGGATCCGGAACTGACAGGCGAGGTCCTGAAGGTCATTAAGTCGCTGGCCGACCTGCACATTGCCATGGTAATCGTCACCCATGAGATGGCGTTTGCAAAGGACATATCGGACCGGGTCATATTCATGGCCGGAGGCGTGATTGTGGAACAGGGAACGCCGGAGCAGGTGTTTGCGTCGGATAATGAGAGGACGCAGAACTTTTTGGGGAGGTATGGGGCTATGTTGCAGTAGGTACGTCCGTGAAGCGGGCCAGGGCAGACGGCGGCGGATGGAACGCTGGGTTTCGGAGGGGCAGCTTCTAGGATTCCGGCAACAGGAAAGACGGGGGACCGGTGCTATTCGCTGAGAAATCCTGAAGGACTTTCTCAGCTCAGAGCACCTTGGATTCTTGCTTTGATGCAAGAATCCACCCCCGTCTTTCCTGCCGCCGGAACCCAAGAAGCTGCACCCTCCTCCACTATGCGTTCCATCCGCCGCCGTCTGCCCTGGCCCGCTTCACGGACTGGGGATTTCCGGCCGTAAGGGATACGAACTACCGATTGGAGGGTGGACTGGATGGCTTTGTGGATGGATTAACTTTCTAATAGCCCCATGCCTTCTAATATTTCGGCTGCTGCTTCGGCATCCGTATCCGCAACATAAATATCTGCTCCAGCCTTGGAGTTTCCGCCATAGATGTTCATGATCCCGCCGTTTCCAAGGTCTTTTTTGTAGGATGTCGCTGCTTTTTAGACCTATAAAATATTAACTCTAAAAACACTTTTAGAGAATAAAAATAGACATTGTCATATTATTGGCTTCAGCACAGGCGGTATTGAGCCAAGGGTAGACGACCGTTTGTTTGATAAAAACATGCTTGAAATTGTTGATTGTATATGATATTATATTTATAGGCAAAAGAGATTATATCTATTTGTAGCACAAGACGAAACCCCTAGGACCGCAATTCCTAGGGGTTTCATTTGGGCTAGTTGTCGTCATTCTTTCTGTCTAACCACCTGCATATGTAATAGGCAATTACATTTACCATGACAGAAATGATAAAAGAGATTATACCTTGCATTCGTAGCACCCCCTTTCTGCTGCCAGAATGGGTGCGACAACAAGTATAGTATATCATATATGATAGGTTTATGCTATGAGTTGAAAATAAGGGATATGAAATATTAGACCCGCATGAAAAACACTTCCTCAAACAATTCTATCGCTAGTATAGCATTGGGTAAATACCTGCGCATAAAATCCACAACTGATTCACCTTTCCCGCCTAAGGCATTTAGCCATAGTCTAAAGCCAAATTGTATAAAAATCAATTTTTTGATAGCATAGCTGAGACCCAATACACATTCTTATGAGTTCTTATATTCCTTTAGAAAATCTGGGTGGCAAATCAACCTATTCATATAGGTGCATTTGTTTGGTCAATACCTGGTAAAATAACTATATTTTATTACTCCAATCATTTTTCTACAATATCACTTCCTTACAACCCATCCCCTTGCCAAGCCGCCTCATATACCTGACAAAATAAATATGTGTAATGATTGTTGTCAGCACGTTGGATATGGCTTCTGCCATGTAGATTCCCCAGACTCCTATGAGGTGGGGGAGGATGAGGGCCAGGGGGAGCAGGAGGAGGAGCTTGCGCATGATTCCGAATATGAAGGAATACCAGGTGTTCCCAAGGGCTACGAAGGCATTTTGGTTCACCATCTGCAGTCCAAGTACGATGACCGTGCAGAACATGATGCGCATGGTGATGGTGGTGAGGCGGATCAGCTCTGCGTCGCTGGTGAACATGCGGCAGATCTGGGCCGGGAAGGCTACCAGGCAGAACCACATAAGTGCGGCACAGCCAATGCTCAGGATTCTGGCGTAGTGTATGGTTTCCTTGATCCTGCCATAGTTCCCGGCTCCCAGGTTGTAGCTGAGGATTGGCTGGGCGCCTGTGATGATGCCGATCAGGGGCATGAAGAATACCTGGCTGATGCTGGTCAGGAGGGCCATGGAGGCAATGTGCAGGTTGCTTTTGTCCCCGCCGTAACGGATTAACAGCCAGTTCAGGACAATGACCACAATGCTTTCATTTACACGGAAGGTAAATGGGGACAGGCCCAGTGCGCACATGGGGCGGACGATATGGCCTTTAAGCTTCATGCCGCTGAATGTAAGGCGCAGGGTAGCCCTTTTGGAGCAGAGGAAACACAGGACCCACAGGGCGGATACCAGCTGTGACAGTACGGTGGCAATGGCTGCTCCTCCAATCCCCATGTCCAGTACATAGATGAATATGGGGTCCAGGATTATGTTTAAAAATGCTCCTATGACAATGGTAAAGGTGCCTATGCCTGTGAATCCCTGGGCATTGATGAATGGATTCATTCCCATGGACAGTTCCACGAATACGGTGCCCATCATGTAAATCCTGAGGTAATCCCTTGCATAGGGCAGGGTGGCGCTGTCAGCGCCGAATGCCTTTAACATGGGAGTCAAAAATGCGGTACACACTGCCATGAGAAGGATTCCGATACCAACCAGCAGTACAAAGGCATTGGAGAGGTAGCGGCGGCCCTTTTCCATATCGCCGCTGCCCATGGCGATGGATGCAAGAGGGGCACCGCCCATGCCTGGGATACAGCTGAATGCCGCTGTTATCATGATGATGGGAAATGTGATGCCAATGCCCCCAAGGGCCATGGTCCCTACCCCGGGCATATGGCCGATATACATCCGGTCCACAATGCTGTACAGGGCGTTGACCAGCTGGGCAATGGTGATGGGGATGGTAAGCCTGATTAAAAGGGGCAGGATTTTGGCACCGGCCAGCTGGCTGTTCATATCTTGTCTGGATGATTTCATGCGGTTACTCCCTGTCTGAGTCTGGTTTTGTAATCCATGGGCTGACGCACAGGATACTCTCTATGTCGGCTTTCAGCAATTGGCTGGCAGTGGAAATCTGCCCCTTTTCCAGATAGTCCATCATGGCCCGGTGAAGGTCTACCGTGAAAATGTGGGATTTCATTTTCAGGGCATAGAAGATGGTCTGGATGTTCATGGCATTTTCCAGGACGGTCCTGGCGTATTCATTTCCATACAGGGTGAACAGCTTGAGATGGAATTCACAGTTGGTGGACCAGCGCGTGATGGACTCACTGGGGGGGATGGCGTCATAACGGTCGCATAGTTCCCATAAGGAGTCTATATCTGCTTTCTTGATATAGCAGTGGTTGTTCTCAAGAAAGGAACACTCCAGGGCGGAACGGAACTTTACGATTTCAAAAAGCTTTCCCTCGCTGGGCTGCATGAACTTATAGCCCTGGCGTGGTATGCTTACAAGGATTTTGTTCTCCGTCATCATGGTAAGGGCTTCCCGCACCGGGGCCCGACTGACTTTGTATTTGTCGATTAAAAATTTTTCTGTGAAGATATAGTCAAAAGGGTACATACCCTTGATGATATCAGAGAAGAGCGCGTGGTATACCTGAAGCTTCAGGGAATTTTCCTGATTGGAAGACATTTTGGGAACCTCCTGTTTGGTCTTTTGGTTTAATCATAACCTTATGAATAGTAGAAGTCAATAGAAATAAGCCAACAGAAATGAGTACTAAAGGACAAGGATGGAAACTGTGATAATATCAGAAAAAACGATGAAAATAAAGGGTGACCTTAGAAAAATAAGAATAGGTGTACAATTTGCATAATTATTTTAAATATTATCGTGCATTATAACGGTTATACACAAAAATGCTTGCCAATAACAGGATATCGTGATATTATCAGAGCATACTCGAGTTGAACGCAAATGAGAAAGGAAATCATACTATGAAAGAGCAAGCAAAGTCCGGCAACAAAGTAATAGGTTACGTGCTTCTGGCCGTCATGGCTGTTTCGTTCCTGTATTTTGGGGTGTACAAGGTTGCCACGGGGCAGGCGCAGATGGATGTGCAGACGGCGTTTCTTACCATGCTGGTACTGCTGATTATCGGTGAGGTGATATCGACAGCAACCAAGGCCTTCGTGCCGTCCATGTTTATCAGCGCGGTATTGTTCGTGCTGGGGTTCTGGGCATATTTTCCCAAGGACATCCTGCAGGTGGGCGGTATAGCCGCCAATCTTCCCACGTTCCTGGTCATGATGATGGTTGTACATCTTGGCACCATGCTTGATATTAAGGAACTGATTGAGCAGTGGAAGACAGTTGTGATTACCCTGGCTGGAATGCTGGGTATCCTGGTGGTCATCCTGACATTGGGGACCGTGGTTCTGGATAAGACCACGGCGGCTATTGCGGCGCCTCCGCTTACAGGCGGCTTTGTGGCAGCCATGATGATGCAGTCCGTGGCGCCTACGGAGCAGCTGGCCATACTGGCCATGGCAGTGTATGTGCTTCAGGGATTTATCGGATATCCGCTTACAAGCATCTGTCTTAAGGCAGAGGGACGTAAGCTCTTAAAGGATTACCGCAGCGGCAAATATACGGTTGCCAAGGCTGCCGCCCAGGCCAATGCAGCAGCAGCTGATGATACCAGCGCATTTATCTTTCCGCAGATACCTGCAAAATATAAGAGCGATTTCACTTACCTGTTTACCATGGTAATCCTTACGGTCATGTCAGGATATCTGGATACTTTAAGCCATGGGTATATTTCGAAGTTCGTATGGGCGCTGATTCTGGGCGTGTTCGGCACTGCCTTCGGCTTTATTGAGAAGAACACACTGGTGCGCTCCAGAAGCATGGGCTTTATCTATACGGTTATCATGATGTTTGTTTTCTCACAGCTGAATACGGTCACACCGGATACCCTGGTGCAGCTGTTAAAGGATTTCGCGGTCCTGATCGTGCTGGCAACGGTTGGTATTGCTGTGTTCTCAATCCCGGTTGGAAAGCTGCTTGGCATGAGCCTTCCGATGTCCTTTGCACTGGGACTTGGTTCCCTGGCAGGCGGATTCCCGGCCAGCTATACACTGAGCGTGGAGGCTGCCAAGGTCCTTTCCTCCAGCGAGGAGGAATACCGGATCCTGGAGGAGCATATGCTTCCCAAGACATTGGTGGCAGGATTCGTCAGCGCCACCTCAGGTTCTGTGTTTGTGGCAGGCATTGTCATGGCCATGTTCTTTAAATAGTGTTTGGACAGGGAAAAGGAGCGGTTAATATGGATTTAGGCTTAAGAGGAAAGGTTGCGGTTGTGACCGGAGGCAGCAAGGGCATTGGATATGCCGCGGCCAAGGTGTTCCTGGAGGAAGGGGCTAAAGTGGCAATCTGTGCCCGCCATGAGGAGGAACTGCGGCAGGCGGCAGGGGAACTGGAACAGCTGGGACCTGTTTACTGGGAGGCCATGGATGTGACGGATGCCCAGGCCAATTATGATTTTGCGGAACATGTGTACCGGCATTTCGGCAGCCTTGATGTGTGGGTGAATAATGTAGGGGCCACCGGCAGCAAAAAAGGTGAGGAATATGATGACGGGGAAATTGATTTCATGACAGGTGTCTGTTTCAAGTCAGTGATATTTGGATGCCAGGCAGCGTTCCGGTATATGAAAGAAAAGGGCGGCGCAATCGTGAATGTCAGCTCCCTGGCGGCAAGGTGCCCTTCCGCGGGCAGGAGTACGCTGTACGGGCCTCTTAAATCAGCAATCAATAACCTGACCAATACATTTGCGGGCGAGTACTGCGCCCATAATGTCAGGGTTACCTGCGTGATGCCGGGATTTACAGCTACCCCGTTGGCAAAAGCTAATATCAGTCAGGAGGAATTGGACCGCAATGCGGGGGCAACCCTGCTCAGACGCATGGCTGACCCGGAGGAGATAGCAAGGCCCATTGTATTTCTGGCCAGTGACTGGGCCAGCTATATGACGGCCACCACCATAGAAGTGTCCGGCGGGCGCAGCATGACGCTGAACCCCACCTATGCCTATGATAAGCTGGGGAATGGGAAATAAAAGGGACATACGGGAGATATCAATCAACAGCGCAACTATATAATATAAAAAATCCAAGGAGGAAAAACAATGATTGACAACAAGATTACAATTAAAGACGATGAAATGGTGAACGTACAGAGAGGAGCCATCGGACACCGCGCAACCTGGACCGGCCTTACATACACAAAGGCAAGGGAGGCAGGCATGGAAGAGGCCGCAGAAAAAATCATCCGCCAGGCAATCACTGAGACAGGACAGATCCAGGGCAAGGAAATCAAGGCAAAATGCCCCAACCCGGATAGTATTTCCAGCTTTGCCGATACCTTCCTCACACCTACCCTGCGTAAGACCTTCGAGGTAGAGTTCAAGGAACAGACCGACGACCGTCTGGATATTGAATTCCATCATTGCCCGTTATTGAAGGCATGGCAGGACCTGGGATTTGACGACGCAACCTGTGCAAAGCTGTGCGACATGGCAATGGACGGCGACAGGAATATTGCCAAGGCAATGGGCTATGGCTTCCATCTGGGCGATACCATTGCAGAGGGATGTCCAACCTGCAAGATTACGTTTTTTAAGGAGGAAAAAGAGGATTGATAAAGGGCTGCCGGTATCTGCCTGACCGTTGATTGAGGTCCGTATATCCATATCATATGAAGCCTGCGGGATGTCTGGGTTTATGACAGTCCGTGGGCTTTGTGTTTGTGGCAGGTCATAGGCTTTATGTTTGTGGCAGGTCGTGGGCTTTGTGTTTGTGGTAGGTCGTGGGTTTTGTGTTTGCAGCAGGTTGTAGGGTTTACGCCTGTGGCAGGTCATGGGTTTTATGTTTGTGTCAGCCTGAAGGCTTTATATTTATAGTGGCCTGTAAACGGTTTATTTCTTTTCAGAATATTTTACCCCCCTAAAAATCCGGAATATCTGGTAGGAATTGTTTAATATATGGGCATACTTTATCAAGATGTATTTGGAATATACACGGAAATACACAGAAATACACAGGAAGGAACAGGATGTGCCCATATGGATTTATCGCCTGAATTTAAGCGTCTTTTGACGCTTTTGTATATAAGATATCTGCCTGGAATTTTATGGAATCATATTATTTCGTTATTATTTACAAAAACATCTTGAAATTCAGATTCCATTGTGCTATATTAGCCATAGACGGTGGTAAACGTTTACAACAATTATTCCTAAAATAAATCGAAAAATTGTCAGTAAAATGGTTGCAGACGAAATGGTTTCAATACATATTTTCTTCGAAATTTGTAAAAATAGTATGCTTATGCTGTAAACGTTTTCAACACAACTGAGAATAGGGGAGCAGGAAAATATGAAAAAGGGCAGTGCAACAATTACAGATGTGGCAAGGCATGCAGGGGTCAGCATTGCCACGGTTTCCCGGGTACTTAACAATAGCGGGGTAGTAAGCCCTGAAGCAGCTGAGAAGGTAAACAGGTCCATTAAAGAATTATCATATGAGATGAATGCCCTGGCAAGCGGGCTCAAGCGCGGCAAGACAAAAGTGATAGGTCTTATCATACCGCGGCTGACCAATGTATTTTTCATGCAGGTCCTTGAGGGGCTGGAAGCAGTGGTATCAGAATCCGGCTACAGTATTATCCTGTCCGTGTCTGAGAATGATCCGGAAAAAGAAAAGAAGATGTTTGATAAGATGTCCTCGTACATGGTTGATGGACTGGTCATAGCCACAAGTACTACGGATGGAACGATGTTTAATGAGGGTAACCTCCCTATTGTCCTGATTGACAGAAGATTAAAAGATGCCAAGGTGGATATGGTTACAGATGAAAATTATCTGTCATCCCGTAAGCTGGCCAGAATCGTGATTGAAGCAGGACACAGAAGGGTCAGTGTTGCCAATGGACTGCTGCCGCACCTGCCATTTATGCAGGAGCGCTTTAACGCATGTAAGGATGCGTTGGAGGAAGCAGGAATCCCGCTGGAAGAGCGGTACATAGTGGAAGGGAAAAAGGGAAGGAACGTAACCCTTTCAGAGGTATCAGCCATATTGGCGGAGTGGAAGGAGAAGGATATCATGCCTACGGCCATGATTTCCCTCAATGGAAAGCTTACTGAGAATATCATGACTGCGGCAAGAAAGCTGGGAATACGTGTTCCTGAGGATCTGTCACTGGTTTCCTTTGGGCAGCTGAGTTCAGAACTGATAGAGCCTAAAGTGACTGCGGTGATTCAGGACGGACACCGGATTGGAAGAAAGGCAGGGGAGTTATTAATGGCAAAACTGGAAGGAGAGGGCAGGGCAATGTATAATAGCGAGGTTATATTTAATTGTGAGATTGAGGAGGGTAATTCGGTAAAAAAACTCGAGTAGAGTTTTTTTACCAGGTTTGTAAACGTTTACAAGGAGGGGGAGATTAGAAAAATGGAAACGGGATGTATCATAACACAAAAGGAAAGGGCAGAATTAGAAATCTTTGCAGCCAACATACGTAAGACTGCGTTGCAGCAGATTGCCTCAGCAAAGAAGGGGCATGTGGGCGGGACCATGTCTGTTTCTGATACAATCGCGGTATTGTATGGGAGGGAGATGAGATATGATCCGAAGCATCCAAGGGATGAGGAAAGGGACCGACTGGTCATGTCCAAGGGCCATTGCGGCTGCAGCCTGTATGCGGCCTTGCTGTTAAAAGGGTTTTTCCCGGAAGAATGGAAATCCACCCTGAATAAGCTTGGAACCAGGCTTCCAAGCCATTGTGACAGGACAAAGACACCGGGAATCGATATGTCTACAGGGTCATTGGGACAGGGATTATCCGCCGCATGCGGGATTGCCTGGGCCAATGGACTGAATGGACGGAATGTGTTTACCTACTGCATCATGGGGGATGGTGAATGCCAGGAGGGGCAGGTATGGGAGGCATTGATGTTTGCCGGATTCCACAGACAGAAAAAGCTGATTGCATTTGTGGATGGCAATAAAAAACAGGTGGATGGAAAGGTTCAGGAAATCCTGCCAACAGACGGTATCGGAGCCCATGCGCAGCTGTTTGGCTGGTATGTACAGACAATTGATGGACATGACGTTGGTCAGATCGTGAAGGCCATTGAAAATGCAAAGGCACAGGATGAAAAACCATCCTTAATATGCCTGGACACGGTAAAGGGAAAGGATTGTAGTTTTGCCGAACACCTGGAATTTAATCACGGAATCGGCGTCAGTGAGGGACAGCTTGCAGAGGCAGAGGAGTATTTAAATCATAAGATTTCAGCGCTGATGCAGGAATTATCAGAAGAAAAGGAAAATATGCCGGATTAGGGGGAGATGGGAAAGGATGTTGACAGAAATAGAAAATACGTATCAGCCGGATGAGGAAGACCTCCGGGATGCATATGTGGATACTCATATAAAGATGATTCAGGAAGGCAGGCCCATTGTCCTGATTACAGCGGACTTTACTTATGGAATGGGGATGCTGGAATTTTCCAGGAAGTATCCGGAGCATTTTGTGAATATGGGGATTGCGGAACAGAATATGGCCAGCTTTGCAGGCGGAATGGCTGAAGAAGGGATGATGCCTTTTATACATACATTCGGGGTATTTGCCAGCAGAAGGGCCTTGGACCAGATTTATATATCGGACGCATACAGCCGTCTTAATGTGAAGGTGGTGGGGGCTGACCCTGGTTATACCTGCGGGCATAATGGCGGCACCCATATGGCCATGGAGGATGTAGGCATATTCCGGATGATTCCAGAGGCTTTAATTGTGGAACCTACGGATTCGGCCATGATTAAGGGAATCCTGCCCCTGGTTGCGGACTATGAAGGGTTTGCGTATATCCGTCTTGCAAGGAAGGGCAGCACGAAAATATACAAGGAGGGCACCAGGTTCCAACTTGGAAAGGCCATGCACCTGAGGGAGGGGAAGGACCTGACAATCATTACAGGCGGGATGTGTGTCGGGGATGTGCTGCGGGCAGCAGACCGGCTGGAAGAGGAAGGGATACACGCCAGGGTGCTGGATATGTTTACCATAAAGCCCATTGACCGTGAGGCAGTACTGGCAGCGGCACAGGAAACAGGCGGGATCCTTACGGTGGAAAACCATTCCAGACACGGGGGAATCGGCAGTGCGGTCTTAGAAGAACTGGATGATAAAAAAGGAATCAGGGTTGTAAGGATGGGAAAAGAGGATATGTTTGGGGAGGTGGGAACAGAGGAGGAACTGAAGGGCCGTTATAAACTGACTGCGGCTGATATTGTGGGCCGGGCAAAAGAAATGATGGGGCAGTAACAGGATTCTTAAAATGTAAAAGGAGAAAGGGGAAGAACTATGAAAAAAATGAGGTTTACAGCGTTATTACTGGTATCAGCGCTATGCGCATCCGTTCTTGGCGGATGCTCCCAGAGCAAAGAGGCGCCAAAGGCAAGTGAGGCTAAAACTGAGGCCGCAGCACAGGGCACAGGGGAAACTTCCGGTGAGGTAAAGATGCAGAAGCTTATTACCAGCCACCATACGTCCGCCCATGGACTTCCAAGTTATATCGCGCTGAAAAAGGGCTGGTTTGAGGATGCGGGACTGGATGTGGAACTTATGATATATACGGCAGGCGGCCCGCAGATGGAGGCGCTGGCAACCGATGCATGGGAAATCGGTACGTCAGGAACTCCCGGCGCTGTAATCGGTATGCTTAATTATGGCGTTAAGGTAATCGGTATGAGCATATTTGATAACCCTTTAAATAAAATCTATGCCAGGCCTGACAGTGACCTTGTAAAGGCAGGCAAAGGGAACAATGAAACAAGCGGTGAAATCTATGGTACGGCTGATGACTGGAAGGGAAAGGAGTATCTTCTGACAAAGGGGACGACCCAGGAAATGGTGCTTCAGTCAACACTCAAGACAATGGGCTTAACAACGGATGATGTTAAGATAACGAACCTGGATACAGCCGCATCATTTTCAGCGTTCAAGTCAGGAAACGGGGATGCGGTATCACAGTGGGTAACATTCTGCCTGCAGGCTGAAAAGGAAGGCTGGATTCCGGTAACAAGCGCAGACGCGGTCGGCATGGATATCAGCAACCTGATTTTTGCAACGGACGGCATCATCAAGGAACGTCCCGATGTGGTGCAGACATGGCTGGATATTTATCTGAAGGCATGTTATTGGATGAAGGATAACCCGGAAGAAGCAGCCCAGTATTTTTATGATTATTGCCAGGAGTATGGTATGAACAGTACACAGGAAGACTGCAGGAACCTGATTGAACTGACAACAGGAGCGCCCACCATTGAAGAGCAGAAGGCATGGTTTACCAAAGACGCCGATGGAAAGAGTAAACTTCAGAAAAACCTGATTGGCGACCTGATGACCTTCTTTGTGGACCAAAGCATCTATTCACAGGAAGAGAAGGACAAAGTCATAAGTGATGAGTGCTATGATCCGCAGTTTATTACCAATGCAGTTGCAGAGTAACAGGAATCATGTAAAAAAGGCCGGTGCGGGCCATCGTAAGGTGGCCCCTCCGCTTTGGTAGGCAGGAGATTAATGTGAAAAGAGAGATTAAGGATGCAGCGGATTATGAAGCGCTGTATAAACGGGAAAAATTAAAGTATATTGGCCTGTCGGCAGCAGGAATCATACTATTTTTGTCAATATGGGAAATCTCAGTGAGGACCGGCCTTGTTAATCCGTCAAAGCTGGTCCCGCCATCCCAGATCCTGGCAGGCTGTTACAAAAAACTATGGGATAAAAGTCCGGATGGGGCCACGCTGATGCAGAACCTGTTTGCCAGCCTCAGGTTGTCCCTGAGTGGGTTTGGGATGGCAATCATAATAGGGACCCCCTTGGGTCTATTGATGGGATGGTATAAACCGGTTCAGAAATTAGTCAACCCAATCTTTGAATTGATACGTCCCATACCTGCAATTGCCTGGATACCGCTGATTATCCTGGTTCTTGGAATCGGCAATCTGGCCAAGTCTTTTATTATCTTTTTTGCTGCGTTTGTCCCAATTGTCATCAACTCTTATACAGGAATCCGTCAGGTTAATAAAACATATGTGAATTTTTCAAGAACCTGCGGAGCCAGTAACTGGACCATTTTTCTGAAAGTAGGGGTTCCATCCTCCCTGCCAATGATTTTCGGGGGATATAAGGTTTCCCTCGGCAATGCATGGTCAACCCTTGTGGCAGCGGAAATGCTGGCATCTGACCGGGGTCTTGGCTACATGATACTGATGGGACGCCAATATGGAAAAATCAACATCATCCTTATGGGAATGGCTGTCATAGGAGTGGTGGGGGTCATCCTGTATGCACTGTTAAGTATAGTGGAGGGTTATGTTGTGAAAGGACGGTTTGGTTCATGAAAAATAAAAATATATGGCTGAACTTGCTGTCGGTCCTGTCTGTCGTCTTATTAATACTGGCGTGGTGCGCGGTTTCCATGAACCCAGACGGGATGATCCCAACACCCTTTGCTGTATGGGAACGGTTCCTGCTGCTTCTGGATAAACCAATCAGCGGCGCTAACATCGGCATCCATATCGTGGACAGCCTGCGCAGGGTTTTTATGGGCTGGCTGGCAGCAACCCTGGTTGGGGTCCTGTTTGGACTGATGTTAGGATGGAACAGGACGTTCTCTGCCGTATGCAAGCCTGTATTTGAGATGATACGCCCTATTCCGGCCATTGCCTGGATACCTCTGATTACAATCTGGCTGGGGGTGGGGGAGACATCAAAGATAGTAATTGTTTTTATCGGCGCGGTGATGCCCATTGTGGTCAATACATATACGGGCGTGTCCATGGTTCCGGAACTGAACATTAATGTGGGAAAGATATTCGGAGCCAACAGCCGCCAGATGTTCTTAAAGATTGTACTGCCCTCCTCCCTTCCCGCTATATTCGCAGGCCTTAAAACCGCGGTGGGGGTAGCATGGACAGTGGTGCTGGCAGCAGAAATGATTTCAGCTAAAACAGGTCTTGGCTATATTGTTAACCTTGGTTCCAACAGCGCGGATATCGCGCTGGTTGTCATTGGGATTATTGTGATTGCGGTGATTGGCGCATTGCTGTCAGCAGTGCTGACCAGGGTGGAAAGGTGGTTGTGCCCGTGGAAAGAAGAGTGAAGCTGCGGCTGGAGGACATTAATAAGACCATGTTTTCCAGAACCAGGGCTAATTTAATCATAGATGATATTTCGTTTGATATTTATGAAAATGAATTTTTGGTCATACTGGGTCCGGGACAGGCCGGGAAGACGGTCCTTCTGAATATGATAGCAGGGCTTTACCCGCCCACATCCGGCAGTATCCAATATGAGGGGAAGGAAATCCATGGAGTGGACCCAAGGATATCCATGGTATTCCAGAAAACAGCCCTGCTTCCATGGAGGACCGTCATGGGAAATGTATCCTTTGGTCCGGAACTGGCAGGCTGTCCGGCCAGGCAGATGGAGGCGGACGCCAGACATTATATTGACCTTGTGGGGCTGAATGGATTTGAGAAGAGCTATCCGCGCCAGCTGTCCGGCGGTATGAAGCAGAGGGTTGGGATTGCAAGGGCATACTGTGCCGGCCCGGAGGTCCTGATCATGGATGAACCGTTTGGGGCCCTTGACGCACAGACACGGTATATGATGGAGGATAAAATCCTGGAGATTTGGGAAAAGGAAAAGAAGACCATTATATTTGTGACAAACAATATAGAGGAGGCATGTTACCTGGGGGAGCGTGTGATCCTGCTCAGCAAGTGTCCGGCAAAGGTCAAGAAAATCTATGACCTAAGCGATTTTCCAAGACCAAGGGATAATCTGGATAAGGAATTCATGAGGATAAGGCAGGAGATTTCTGCCAATACGGATCTGCCGTTTTAGGGCAGATGGCGGGAATGGATGTTCAGACACGCCCTAAGGGCAGGATGGAGGGCTTATGGAAGAAGTGAGGGATAAGGTCCAGGTAATGGATCTTTCAAAGAACTTTGGGGATTTAAAAGTACTGGAAAACTGCAATTTTTCAATCCGGCAGGGGGAGTTTGTGTGCGTGGTAGGGCCAACAGGCTGCGGCAAGACCACGTTCTTAAACCTGTTATGCTGCCTGATTAAACCTACTTCGGGGAAAATCCTGATTGACGGAGAGGAGGCAGACCCTAAAAAACATAATTTTTCCTTTGTGTTCCAGGAACCGTCGGCATTTCCATGGCTCACGGTGGAGCAGAACATGCGCTATGGATTGGAACTGAAAAAGGCGCCCAAGGCATACATAGACGAGCAGGTGGAGAAGGTCCTGAACCTGATGGGAATGGAGGATATGAGAAAGAAATATCCATGTGAGCTATCAGTCAGCGCTGAGCAGAAAATCGTGATCGGCAGGGCATTTGCAATGCAGCCGGACCTGCTGCTTATGGATGAGCCTTATGGACAGATGGATATTAAAAGCAGGTTCTATCTGGAGGATGAAGTGATACGGCTGTGGCGGGAACTTAAATCAACCGTGATCTTCATCACCCATAACATTGAGGAAGCCGTATATCTTGCGGAGCGCGTCCTGATCCTTACGCAGAAGCCGGCAAATGTAAAGGAGGAAGTGACGGTCGGCCTGCCATATCCCAGAAATATTGCAGATGATGGTTTCATGAAAATACGGAAGTATGTGACGGACCAGATCCGTTGGTGGTAAAGGAGCAGAAAGTGGATAATTTATTTGATTTGACAGGAAAAAAGGCAATTGTCACAGGGGCGGCCCAGGGACTTGGAAAGGCTATGGCCCAGGGACTTAACAGGTACGGCTGTGAGATCGTGGTTCTGGATTTGAATAAGGAGATAGACAGGATTGCAGGGAGCATGGCAGGCCGGGAGGCCCCCATGCATGGAGTGGTCTGTGACCTCTCGGATGAAGACAGCTTAAAAAGAGGGTTTGACAGGGCATTGGAGCTGCTGGGGGGAAAGCTTCACATCCTGGTTAATAATGCTGGCGTGAACCTGAGAAAAAGCCTTGCTGAATGTACTGCGGATGAATGGGATTTTGTCTTTAAGGTTAATTCCAAGGCCCCGTTTCTTCTGACCCAGCTGGCGGCAGAGGTGATGAAGCCTCAGAAATATGGGAAAATCATCAATATTGCCTCACTTCTGGCTTTTGTGGGCGCATTTAACAATGCCTCCTATGCGGCCTCGAAAGGCTCTGTCTTACTTCAGACCAGATCCTTCTCCAATGAACTGGCATCCCATGGAATCTGCGTGAATGCCATTGCACCGGGATACTTTAAGACAGACCTGAATTCACCGGAAAGGATGAAGGTCTTAGGCGAGGATTTCATGACCAGTATTAACCTCAGGATTCCTGCAGGCCATTGGGGGGAGCCTGAGGATTTACAGGGGGCTGCTGTTTTCCTTGCTTCCCGGGCATCGGACTATGTCACGGGACTTTGCATTAATGTGGACGGAGGCTTTTTAGCCAGATAGGAGGACGTAAGTTGAAGGCAGTATACATAACCAAAGAACATAAGATGGAAATCAGGGAGCTTCCAAAGCCTGATATCAGACAGGCGGATGATGTGCTGATAAGGATTACCGCCGCATCCATCTGTGCCTGTGACAGTGAGATAGCAGAGGGCAGCCATCCGTTTGCAGGAACGGAAATGATCCTGGGCCATGAATTCGGAGGAATCGTCGAGGCGGCCGGGAGCGCTGTCACTGACTTAAAACCAGGCGATAAGGTATGTGTGGATCCGGTGACATCGTGCGGCAAATGTCCGTCCTGCAGGCGCAAAAGACCCAATATATGCCTTTCCCTGCGGACCATGGGAGTTCACCGCAACGGCGGGTTTACGGAGTATGTGTGCGTCAGCAGGAAACAGGTTCATGCATACCGGGACCAAACGATTTCCAATGAGCTGCTGTCGCTGGCAGAACCTTTCAGCATAGGAGCCCAGACTAATTACAGGGCCGGCACAGGATCTCTTGACAAGGTTGTGGTCATTGGCTCCGGCGCAATCGGTCTTTGTGCGATGCAGGCTGCCAGGATGCGCGGCGCGGCAGTCATGATGACCGATGTAATAGAAAACAGGCTATCCCGCGCCCGGGATATGGGGGCTGATCTGACGGCGGATGTATCAAGGAAAGATTTTCATAAGACAGTAATGGATTTTACCGATGGGCAGGGGGCGGATGTCATAATCAATACAGCCTGTGTGGCAGGAAGCATGGAGGAATCCATAGCCGCGGCAGCTTACGGCGCAAGGATTGTGACCGTAGGGCTGGTTTCTTACCCAAGCCAGATACCACAGTCCGAGCTGACGAAAAAAGAACTGGGCATCTATGGATCCAGATTAAGTACGCGCCTATTCCCCATGGTAGTGGATGGCATTGACAGGGGAAAACTCACACCGGACAGACTGGTTACGCATAGATTCCATTTTACGGAGATTGAGAAAGGATTTGAAATCATAAAGACCCAGCCTCAAAACGTGTGCAAGGTGGTTCTTACATTTGATTAGGGTGTGTTCGTATGAAATATGAGGAGGGTGCAGATGAGAATCGATTTTGAATATGGAACAGGGGTTATGGGTGCGGAACTTCCGGATGAACTGACAGACGTGTTCATTCCCGGAAAAACAGTGCCGGATCCCCCGTATATCCCGGAGGACCTGGTTGAGGATAAGACCAGGGAATCTGTCAGGAATCCCATTGGTATGGAGCCGCTTAGCAGGCTGGCCCATAAAGGCAGCAAGGCCACTATCGTGATTCCTGATATTGTAAAGGGAGGAACACAGCCAACCTCCCACAGAAAGGTATCCATCAAGGTGATATTGGAGGAATTATATGCAGCCGGAGTGGAGAAAAAGGATATCCTTCTGATCTTTTCCAACGGCCTTCACCCCAGGACAAACGTTTCAGAGATGAAGGTAATCCTGGGACCGGAACTGTTTGGTGAATTCCATGGGACCGGGCAGATAATCAGCCATGACAGCGAGGACTATGAACATCTGGTGGATCTGGGATGTACGGCCAGGGGGGACAGGGTCATCATGAATAAGTATGTCTATGACTCAGATATCGCTGTCCTGATTGGACATACCCAGGGCAATCCCTATGGAGGATACTCCGGCGCCTATAAACATTGCGCCACCGGAATCACGCACTGGAGGAGCATAGCTACCCACCACGTGCCCGAGGTCATGCACAGACAGGACTTTGTTCCGGTCAGCGGGACATCCCTGATGCGCTCCAAATTTGATGAGATCGGCATGTATATGGAAGAATGCATGGGCAGGAAATTTTTCTGCTGCGATGCAGTGCTGGACACCTGTTCCCGCCAGATTGAGATTAACAGCGGATATGCTAAGGAGATGCAGGCCCTTTCCTGGATTACCGCGGACAAGCGGACCTATGTCCATTGGGCGGAAAAAAAGTATGATATCATGGTATTTGGTATGCCTCAGGATTTCCATTACGGTAATGGCATGGGGACGAATCCCATCCAGATGATGCAGGCACTTTCAGCCCAGGTCATACGCCACAAGCGGGTCATGAGCGACCGGTGTGTCATAATCTGTTCCTCCATCTGCAATGGATATTTCCATGATGAGCGGTGGCCTTACCTGAGGGAACTTTATGACCTGTTCCAGCATGACTACAACCAGATCCTGCCGGATATGAACCGCTATGGCGAGTACTTTGCCACAAATTCGGAATATATCCGCAAATACCGGTTTGCAGGCGCATTCCATCCGTTCCATGGCTTCTCCATGATGAGCTGCGGCCATATTGCGGAGATGAACACGGCGGCCATCTATATTGTTGGGGCCCAGGAGCCGGGAATTGCCCGCGGGATGGGATTAAAGACAAGGGCCAGCTTCGAAGAGGCATTGGCGGATGCCATGAAGAAATATACCGGGAACCAGCCGAATATCCTGGCCCTGCCCATGGCATTTAAACTGGGCGCAGTACATCTTTGCATGAAGGAATGATGGATTCCGCCCCTGTACCCGGGGCGTGTTAAGATGAAAATAGATGAAAAATAATAAAGGCTTAAGGGAATTTTCATTGATATTTCTTTCTCCAGGTGTTAAGCTTCAGTAGGGTATATCCAAGCGGAGGCGGATTCACAGGCCCGCCCGGATGATCCCGGATTACACCATGTATCATACAGCACAGGAGGAAACGTATCATGAAGAAACATTCATTCATCATAGCGGCCGCTGCCATAGCGGCAACCATTGCCCTTGGGACCGCGTGTGCCAAGAAGCCGGCGGTGGAGACCATGGAGACAGTTACCAGCGCGGCCCCCACGGAGGAAACCACAAAGCCGCAGCCCACAGGGACACAGCCGGAGGAGACCACGGCCAAAGCGCCGGAGTCCAAGGAGATGTACCATATGCTTCAGGGCACCGTCACCAAGGTCACGGGCGACGGGGATGTGTTCACGCTCCGGGCGGATGACGGCAGGGATTATGATATCAGGCCGGCTGACATAAGGGACGTGGAGGTTGAGATTGCAGAGGATGTACAGATTGCCATTGCCTATATCGGAGGGCCGCTGGGGGAGCTTAAGGACGTGACCCTGGTGGTGGCGCTGCCGGAGCAGGAGGAGTGGAGCATCCTTACGGAGAAGGGGACCACCACGGCCAATGCCATGAGCAGCTTTACCATGAAGACGGACGACGGACAGGAACTCAGCTTTTTAAAGGATAACTGCCCCATAGAGGACGGGTCCCTGGCCGGGGACAGCGGGGATGAGGTGAGCGTGACCTATGTAAATTCCCAGGGGGTGAACTACCCGGTGGAGATTAAGTCTGCAAAGTAATGGCAAATCTCCGGGATTTTATGAAAAACCCTTGCAAAATAAGCATTTTCCTTGTACAATCTGATAATGGGTAAACAGCGTGGAAGAGGGGCCGTATATGACCCCTCTTTTAATGGATAGCATTATAAAAGCAGATAAAAGAAAGGGTACGAACATGATTAGTGCAAGCAACATATCCCTTCGTGTGGGCAAAAAGGCATTGTTTGAGGATGTAAACATTAAATTTACGGAGGGCAACTGTTATGGGCTTATCGGCGCCAATGGAGCGGGAAAGTCCACGTTCCTCAGAATCCTGTCCGGGCAGCTGGAGCCGACCAGCGGGGATGTCATCATCACACCGGGACAGAGGCTTTCCTTCCTGCAGCAGGACCATTTTAAATATGATGAATATACGGTTCTCGATACGGTCATCATGGGCAACAAAAGACTGTATGAGATAATGAAGGAAAAAGAAGCCATCTATATGAAGGAGGACTTCACGGACGAGGACGGCATCAAGGCAGCTGAACTGGAGGGCGAATTCGCCACCATGAACGGCTGGGAGGCTGAATCTGACGCAGAGAGCCTGTTAAACGGCCTTGGTATTGAGACTGACCTCCACTACGCCCAGATGGGCAGCCTGCTGGGCGCCCAGAAGGTAAAGGTGCTGCTGGCCCAGGCCTTGTTCGGCAATCCGGACATATTGCTTTTGGATGAGCCTACCAACCATCTGGACCTGGATGCCATTGCATGGCTGGAGGAATTCCTGATTAATTTTGAGAATACGGTAATCGTGGTGTCCCATGACCGTTATTTCCTGAACAAGGTCTGCACACAGATTGCGGATATTGATTATGGCAAAATCCAGCTGTTTGCAGGAAACTATGATTTCTGGGTGGAGTCCAGCCAGCTGATTGTAAAGCAGATGAAGGAAGCCAACCGCAAGAAGGAAGAGAAGATTAAGGAACTGCAGGAATTCATCCAGCGTTTCTCAGCCAACGCTTCCAAGTCCAAGCAGGCAACCTCCCGTAAGCGCGCCCTGGAGAAGATTGAGCTGGACGACATCCGTCCCTCCAGCCGTAAGTATCCATACATTGATTTCCGTCCTTTCCGCGAAATCGGCAACGAGGTCCTGACCGTGGAACACCTTTCCAAGACCATTGACGGCGAGAAGGTACTGGACGATATCTCCTTTATCCTGGGACGTGAGGACAAGGTGGCACTGGTAGGACCCAACGAGAGGGCCAAGACCATCCTGTTCAAAATCCTGTCAGGTGAGATGGAGCCGGATGAGGGGAGCTATAAGTGGGGACTGACCACGTCACAGGCGTATTTCCCCAAGGACAACAGCGCCGAGTTTTCCAATGACGACACCATTGCGGAATGGCTGACCCAGTATTCTCCTGAAAAGGATGCCACCTATGTCCGCGGATTCCTGGGACGCATGCTGTTTGCAGGCGAGGACGGGGTCAAGAAGGTGAAGGTGCTTTCCGGCGGCGAGAAGGTGCGCTGCATGTTGTCCAAACTGATGATTTCCGGGGCCAATGTGCTGATGCTGGATGAGCCTACGGACCATCTGGACATGGAATCCATTGACGCCCTCAACAGAGGTATGATTAAGTTCTCCGGCGTATTGATTTTCTCCTCACGTGACCACCAGATCGTGCAGACCACGGCCAACCGTATCATGGAGATCATCAACGGAAAGCTCATTGATAAGATTACCACATATGATGAATACCTTGACAGCGATGAAATGGCCCGTAAGAGATTTACATTTACCATTACAGAGAGCGAAGAGGAAGACGATTAATAGAGATGAAAGGGAGGCAGGATGGTTATCCTGCCCCTTTTGCATTGATTGGCTGGCGCTGGTTTTCCGGGCGCCGGAAAGGGATGTGTATGAAAAAACGGTATGCTGTGACATTGGCCGCGGCGCTTGTGCTGTCCCTGGCAGGCTGTCACACACAGGAATCCAAGATCCACCCGGATGAAACCACTGTGCAGGGAACGGGGACGGACCAGGAAAGTCCGGCACAGCCGGATCAGGGCGCGGAGGATGGACCGGACCTGGGGGATGGGAGCAAAAAGGATGACGGGACCCAAACGGATGATAAGACGGTTCATAAGGTGGGAAGACATGGGGATGACTATATCCTGCCGGATGCATTGACCCATGTCTATACCCAAAGTGAGCTTGCAGTCCTGACCCGGGAGGAGCTGCGTCTGGCCAGGAATGAGATATATGCAAGGCATGGACGGCAGTTTAACAGCGATGACCTGAACCAGTACTTTTCACAACGGCCCTGGTATCAGGGAACCATTTCCCCGGACCGGTTTGATGACAGCGTGCTGGGGCAGAATGAAAGGGATAACCTGAAGGCCATACAGGATATGGAGACAGGGAAGACTGTATGCGAAATCCCCAAAATCGGCACAGAGGAGTTCCCAAGGATAGACGGTTCCACCGCAACCCTGCCCATTTCCCAGGCCATGTACCGGATGGCCACGGGGGCTTCCGGGATGGAGGCAGAGTCGGCCATTACCCATGGAAAGACAACCCAGGCATGGATGTCCATGGTTGCAGAATATGTATCGCCGGAGAGACGTCCTGAACTGGTGATTGCCTATGAGCCGGGTGAACAGGTGCTTGAGGCCTTTAAAGAACCGGGAAATGAAGTCATCATGAAGCCCATCGGCAGGGACGCCCTTGTGTTCCTTGCCAACCAGTCCAATCCGGTCCATTCACTGACCGGCAGCCAGATTGCGGACATTTATTCAGGAAAAATCACCAACTGGAAGGTGGTTGGCGGAAAGGACCGGAAAATCCAGGCCTTCCAGCGGCCTGCGGAATCGGGAAGCCAGAACCTGATGGATAAGCTGGTGATGAAGGGAAGGAAGATGGCAGAGGCCCCTGTGGACCTGATCATAAGCGACATGGAGGGGCTGCTGGAGGAGGTTTCCGCCTATGACGGCACAGGCGATGCCCTTGGATATTCTGTCTATTATTATGCCAGGAACATGTACCGGAAGCCGGAGCTGGCCTTCATGGCCGTGGATGGCGTCATGCCTTCCAGTGAGACAATCCGCAGCAAAAGCTACCCCTTTGTCAATGATTTTTATGCAGGCATCAGGGCGGATACGCCAAAGGATTCCAAGGCATATGAGCTGTTTGAGTGGCTTACGGGGGAGGACGGACAGTCCTTAATCAACGGACTTGGATATGTGGGAATCGGGGATGGGGCCAAGGAGCTGCCCGGTAACCTGCTGGCGCCGGATGAGGATTTTACCGCAGCCATTCCCCTGCCGGAGGGTCATGTGGTCCTGGCAGACGGAAGATATCTGTTTGGTGAGCAGGGGGTTGGGGTATTTGATTCCCATATGAACCTCCTTCAGTTCATCGGCCATGTGGACTGTGATGATGTGAACCGGTTTTTGGAGTGCAGCCGGGACGCCGTGCTTCCCATGATGGATACAATAACAGGCGGATACGGACATTACTCCATTGGGAAAAACCAGTGGGCGGACCGGGAACCGGAGGAAGATGATACCTACTCCTATTGGGATGAGGAGGCTTTTGCAGAATCCCATCCTGAGCTGCTTCAAAAGTACGGGGTCACGGCAGAGGATGTGAAGGTCCGCTTTTACGGGGAATATGCGGGAGTTTTTGTCATTACGGACCAGCATGCGGAACATTATTACGGCCTTGACGGGACGTTCCTTCTGGATTATGAGACAGGAGGGAAGGGTGAGGAGGAACTGCCCTCCAGATATGTGTATGGCATAGATGACCATATGGCCTACGTGGAAATTGTAGATTATGGGGACGGCAACAATCCGGGAAGCGTGCAGTACCATATCTACAAGGACGGCCGCCTGATGAGGACGTTGACGGATGAAGGCGGGGACGTATCAGATATAGAAACACATTTTTATACCAGGAGCAATGGCAATTACCTGTATTTTTATAATTATCAGGATGAGCTGTGCGCAAAGTTCCTGTATGGATATTATGGTAACGATTAACAATATGGACAGTGACAGTATCATGAATGGATCAGGAGGAAATGATGATGGAGAAAATAGCAAGCTTCAGTATTGACCACGTGAAATTACAGCCGGGAATCTATGTATCCCGCAAAGATAAGGTAGGGGACCAGGTGATAACCACCTTTGACCTCCGCATGACAAGCCCCAATGAGGAGCCGGTCATGAACACCGCGGAGCTTCACACCCTGGAGCACCTGGCGGCAACCTATCTCAGGATATACAGCGGACAGGGGGACAAGGTGATTTATTTCGGGCCGATGGGCTGCAGGACGGGATGCTATTTCCTGATGGCAGGGGATTATGAATCCAGGGACATCCTTGATATGATCATCCACACATTTGAATATGTGCGTGATTTTGAGGGCGTGATTCCGGGAACGGAGCCAAAGGACTGCGGAAACTATCTGGACCACAACCTGGACATGGCAAAGTACGTGTCAAGGCGGTATCTGGAAGTGCTGTACCATATTGACGGGTTCCCGGAATCCAGACTTGTGTATCCCCAACAGTAGGAGGTCGGACAGATGGCAAAATTTATTTCATGGAATGTAAACGGACTCAGGGCCTGCGTCGGAAAGGGATTCCTGGATTTCTTCAAGGAAATTGACGCGGATGTATTCTGTATACAGGAAAGCAAGCTGCAGGAGGGACAGATTGACCTGGACCTTCCCGGATATCACCAGTACTGGAACTATGCCCTGAAAAAGGGATATTCCGGCACAGCCATGTTTACCAGGGAAGAGCCTTTATCCGTGTCCTATGGAATCGGGATGGAGGAGCATGACACGGAAGGCCGGGTGATTACCGCTGAGTTCCCGGATTACTATGTGGTTACCTGCTATACCCCTAATTCCCAGGACGGCCTTGCAAGGCTGGACTACAGGATGAAGTGGGAGGATGATTTCCTGGCTTACCTAAAGGGGCTTGAGAAGAAGAAACCAGTGGTTTTCTGCGGGGACCTGAATGTGGCCCACAAGGAGATTGACCTTAAGAATCCCAAGACCAACCGGAAGAATGCCGGATTCACGGATGAAGAGCGCGGGAAATTCACGGATCTTCTGTCAGCTGGGTTTATCGATACCTTCCGGTATTTTTATCCGGATGCGGAGGGGATTTATTCCTGGTGGTCCTACCGTTTCAGCGCCAGGGCCAAGAACGCAGGGTGGCGCATCGACTATTTCTGCGTGTCTGAAAGCCTGAAGGACAGGCTGGTCAGCGCTGCCATCCATACGGAAGTCATGGGCTCTGACCACTGTCCGGTGGAGCTGGTGATGGAGTAGGGGATGTTTTGTGCAAAGGAGCCTGTAAAAAGGCAGAGGGATGATAGATAGATGAATCTAGTAACAATTGAACATTTGACAAAATCATACACGGAAAGGCGGCTGTTTGACGACACTGCATTTTCCATCAATGAGGGTGAGAAGGTGGGCCTGATCGGCATCAACGGCACAGGCAAGTCCACCCTCCTGAAAATCGTGGCAGGACTGGAGGAGCCGGATGACGGCACCGTGGTCCGCACAAGGAACCTCTATATCCGCTATCTGCCCCAGATACCGGAGTTTACCCAGGGGGACACGGTGCTGGAGAGCATCATGCGGGACAATGAAAATGAAACCCACTACAGCTCCAGGGAAGAGATGTCCGCCACTGCGAAAAGCATGCTCAATGAGCTGGGAATCAGGGACCATGACGCCAAGGTGGAGACCCTCTCAGGGGGCCAGCGCAAGCGTGTGGCCCTGGCAGGCGTGCTCATGAGCCGGGCGGAGCTGCTGATCCTGGACGAGCCTACCAACCATCTGGACAGCGCCATGGCCGACTGGCTGGAGGATTACTTAAAGAACTTCCGGGGCGCCCTTCTCATGATTACCCATGACAGGTATTTCCTGGACAGCGTGGTGAACCGGATTGTGGAGCTGGACCATGGGAAGCTCTACGGTTATCAGGGAGGGTATGAGGCGTTCCTCAGGCTTAAGGCGGAACGGCTGGAGATGGCGGAGGCCACGGAGCGCAAGCGCCAGTCCATCCTGCGCAGGGAGATTGCGTGGATCCAGAGGGGCGCCAGGGCGCGTTCCACCAAGCAGAAGGCCCACATTCAGCGCTATGAGGAACTGCGGGACCAGACAGGGCCTGAGTATGACCGGAATGTGGAGCTGGAATCCATTGCCAGCCGCTTGGGCCGCACCACGGTGGAGGTAAAGGACCTTTGCAAATCCTATGGGGACAAGGTGCTGATGAAGGACTTTACCTACATTTTCCTAAAGAGCGACCGGGTGGGCATCATAGGCCCCAACGGAAGCGGCAAATCCACCCTGATGAAAATCATAGTGGGCTGGGTACAGCCGGACTCCGGCACGGTGGAGATAGGGCAGACCGTGAAAATGGGTTATTTTTCACAGGAAAATGAAGCCATGGACGAAAGCCTGAAGGTCATTGATTATATAAAAAATGCAGCGGAGTATGTGAAGACAAAGGACGGGAGCATCAGTGCAAGCCAGATGCTGGAGCGGTTCTTATTCCCGTCCAGTATCCAGTATACGGCCATAAGCAGGCTGTCCGGCGGTGAGAAGCGCAGGCTTTACCTGCTGCGCATCCTTATGGAAGCGCCCAATGTAATCCTTCTGGACGAGCCTACCAATGACCTGGATATCCAGACGCTGACAATCCTGGAGGATTATCTGGATACATTTCCCGGGATTGTGATAACGGTTTCCCATGACAGGTATTTCCTGGACCGTGTGGTAAACCGCATCTTTGCCTTTGAGGGACAGGGCCGGGTGACCCAGTATGAGGGCGGCTTCACGGACTACCAGAGGTCGGTCAGGGCCGAGGCGGATCAGGCCGGAAACCGTACGGCTTCCGGGGAAGCCCCGGGAACCGGAGGCGGAAACGCCGGGAATGCGCAGGAGGCCCAGGATGGAAACCAGGCCGCTAAGCGCAATAACTGGAAAGAGGGCCAGAACGTAACCAGGAAGCTGAAGCTTTCGTTTAAGGAGCAAAGGGACTGGGAGACCATTGAGGAGGATATCGCAGCCCTGGAGGCAGCGGTGGAAGAACTGGAAAAGGAAATCGTCCGGTCCTCCAGCAATTACACCAGGCTCAATGAACTGATGGCTGAAAAAGATGCAAAAGAAAAAGAACTGGAAGAGAAAATGGAGCGCTGGATGTATCTGAATGAGCTGATGGAGCAGATTGAAGCGCAGAAATAATGGGGAATGGGATTATTATATATTAATACTACGGCCGCAGTGGATTGGGATTCACTGCGGTTGTTTTTTCCGCATAAATGGGGAATATTATCTGAAACTGAAATACATAAATGGAAAATGGATGACGATATTACAGGGAAGGGGCTATTTTGTTGACAAAGGGACAAAGTGATTATATACTTTTTGTATCGTGTCTGATTGGACACAGGCGGTTTGAGGAAAGGCGGTAACTAGAGATGAAAAAGGGTTTTCAGATAGGCAGGACCGATGGAAGGATATATGCAATGGGTGTAACCGCTGTTGCCGGAGGAATGCATTTTTCATATGCGTCAAAAGGAAAAAGCTGCGCCCTGCTTCTATATAAGAAGGGAGGCACGGCGCCCCTGGACCGGATCTGGTTCCCGGATGCCCTAAGGACCGGGGATGTGTGGAATGTTACTGTGCTGGGGGACTTTGAAGGGCTTTTCTATACCTATGAGGTGGATGGGAAGGAGACGCCGGATCCTTATGGCAGGCAGTTTACCGGCATGGAGCATTGGGGAAGCCTGGAACGGGTTGGCAGACCGGTGCGGTGCCCGGTAATCAGTGCAGGGGAGGTATATGACTGGGAAGGGGACATGCTGCCCCGGATACCATATGAACAATGCGTGATTTACCATATACATCCAAGGGGATTTACAAAGCACGCCTCATCGGGGGTAAAGCAGGCGGACCGGGGTACGTTTAAAGGCATTGCTGAAAAGATACCCTATCTCAAGGAGCTGGGGGTCACGACCGTGGAAATGATGCCTCCGGTTGAATTTGACGAAATCATCATGCCTGTCCACAATGACAGTCCGTTTGAACCGGAAAAACCGGATGGGAAGCTGAATTACTGGGGATACACCCGGGGACATTCCTTTGCGCCCAAAAGCGCTTACTCCAGCGGCGTGGGGAAGGAGCCGGTGAGGGAATTTAAGGACATGGTAAAGGCGTTTCACCGGGAAGGGCTTGAGATTGTGATTGAGCTGTTCTTTGACGGAAAGGAAGCCCCGGCCTATGTGCTGGATGCGGTGCGCTTCTGGGCCCATGAGTACCATGTGGACGGAATCCATCTGATTGGTTATGCGCCGGTCAAGCTGCTGGGGGAGGATCCGTATCTCAGCAGGCTGAAACTGTTTGCCCCTGACTGGGAAGGCGTTGAGCCTGGGACGTGCAGGCACCTGGCCAGGTATAATGACGGTTTCATGATGGATATGCGGGGGCTGCTAAAAGGGGATGAGGGGCACATGGACCATCTGGCCTTCCATACCCGCCATAACCCGGAGAAGGTGGGGGCCATTAATTACATGGCCAACACCAATGGATTTACCATGATGGACCTGGTGTCCTATGACCGGAAGCACAACGAGGCCAATGGGGAGGACAACCGGGACGGTACGGACTATAACCTGTCCTGGAACTGCGGGGAAGAGGGGCCGAGCAGGAAGAAACGGATTGTCCGGATGAGGAAGCAGCAGCTGCGCAACGCCATGGTGCTTCTGTTCCTGAGCCAGGGAACGCCGTTAATCATGGCCGGGGATGAGTTCGGCAGGACCCGGAAAGGCAATAACAATGCCTACTGCCAGGACAATGAAATCTCCTGGATTAACTGGCGGCTTCTGGATACCAACCGGGACTTATTCGGATTTGTGAAACAACTCATAGCCCTGCGCAGGGAACATCCTGTTTTCCATATGTCCAAGGAACCAGCGCTTCTGGATTATAAGTCCGTGGGCATGCCGGACGTGTCCTATCACGGCCTTAAGACCTGGTGCCCCATGTTTGAGAATTACTGCCGCCAGCTGGGAATCCTGTACTGCGGGAAGTATGGGGAAAAGGATGGCGGGGACGATGACTATTTCTATGTTGCCTATAATATGTACTGGGAGCCGTGCGTGTTTGCACTGCCCAACCTTCCAAAGAAGCTTAGCTGGCATGTTGCCGTGAACACGGAAGAGGAGGACGCCATATATGCGCCCGGCGCGGAATGCCTGGTGATGGACCAGAAGAAGATAATGGTGAAGGCCAGAAGCATTGTGGTGCTGATTGGGAAGGAGGCGGCAGGCGGGACGGCGGATGAGCCTGCTGTGAAAAAAGCAGCATCCCCCTATAAAACCAAGGCGACAAAAAATAACCGGAAGGAATCAGATACCCATGTTGAATGAAGAAATACTCCAATATATACAAAACCACAGGGAAGAAGCCTACGAACTGCTCCTGACCCTGGCCAGGATTCCGGCACCGTCCAACCATGAGGAGAAGCGGGCCAGGTTCTGCAGTGAGTGGCTGAAGGCCCAGGGCGCGGAGGGGGTCTATGTGGATGAGGCCCTGAACGTGGTCTATCCCGTGGATGCAGGGAATGATGTCCCGGTAGAGGTGTATATGGCCCACACGGATGTGGTGTTCCCGGATGAGGAGGAACTTCCTCTCCGGGTGGAAGATGGACGGATTTACTGTCCCGGCGTGGGGGATGACACGGCATGCCTGGTCAGTCTCCTGCTGGCTGCAAAGTACATTGCAGGGCATGTGGGAACCCCTGGCTGGAAGGAGCTGAGGGGGCAGAAGGACACCGGACTGGTTCTGGTATGTAATTCAGGCGAGGAGGGGTTGGGCAATCTGAAGGGGGTAAGGAAAATCTGTCAGGTCTACGGCAGCAGGATGGTGTCCTTCTGCACCTTTGACAGCGGCCTGGACAGCATTGTGGACAGCGCCGTCGGCTCCAAACGGTTCCGGGTATGTGTAAAGACCCAGGGCGGCCATTCCTATAATGACTTTGGCCGCGACAATGCCATTGCCAGGCTGGCGGACATGATCAGCAGGCTGTATGCGCTCCGTGTGCCGGAAAAAGGCGGCAGGACCACCTACAACGTAGGCATGATAACCGGAGGTACATCGGTCAACACCATTGCCCAGCAGGCTCAGATGCTCTATGAGTTCCGTTCCGAATCAGGGGAAAACATGGACTATATGGAGAAAATGTTCCTGGATGTCATTGAACAGGTAAAATCAGAGGGCGCGGACGTGGACCTGGAGGTAATCGGCCTGCGGCCCTGCGGCGGTGATGTGGATCCGGAAAAGGAACGTGCGCTGGTGGAACGTGCTGTCCGGGCGGTAAGCGGCGTCACGGGTGCTGAACCTAAACGCCATTCCGGCTCCACCGACTGCAATATCCCCCTTTCCCTTGGAATCCCCAGTGTGTGCGTGGGAAGCTTCACGGGCAACGGCGCCCATACAAGGGATGAATACGTGGAAACCGCGTCCCTGGAACAGGGATACCGGGTGGCGTTTGAGATGATATTGGGACATGACTGAAAATTGCTCCCGGGTCATAATGATAATTTCCCCTACATAGATTTAGAGTGGGTACTCTTAAGGAATGTCCACGATAGCAGGAAGCGTGGGAAGATATGGAGTGCTCCCAAAGGCGTGTATGTCTTTGGGGGCATTTTTGTACCCTGAAAAAGATGATGTGTTTGGGAAGAGGGGAGAGACAGATGGCAGAATGGCATGAACTGTCAGGAACGGATGTATTGAGCAGCCTTGAAACCGGACGGCAGGGAATCGATGATAGGGACGCCGAGGCAAGGCTTGAAAAATATGGGGAAAATGTACTGGAGGACAACGGCAGGCTTCAGTGGTGGCAGGTGTTCCTGTCCCAGTTTAAGGATTTGCTGGTCATCATCCTGATTGCGGCGGCAGCTGTCTCCATGCTGACAGGTGACCCGGAGAGCGCCATGGTCATTTTCGCAGTCCTTCTGCTTAACGCGGTGCTTGGCACGGTCCAGCACCAGAAGGCAGAGAAATCCCTGGACAGCTTAAAGCAGCTGTCCTCCCCGGAAGCCAGGGTCATCCGGGCGGGAGCGCTGGAAGTGATTCCCTCCTCAATGGTGGTCCCCGGGGATATCCTGATGATGGAAACAGGGGACCTGGTGGCTGCGGACGGGCGGCTTTTAGAGGTTCACGGGTTTACTGTCAATGAAAGCTCCCTGACCGGGGAATCACTCAGTGTGGAAAAACATACAAAGGCCATAAAAGGCAGGGAATCCGCAGTGGCGCTGGCGGACAGGACCAATATGGTGTTTTCCGGTTCCCTGGTGACCTCGGGCCGGGCCATGGCCGTTGTCACTGCCACGGGCATGGACACGGAGATTGGCAGGATCGCGTCCCTGATGAATGAGACAAAGGAGAAGAAAACGCCGCTCCAGGTCAGCCTGGACCGTTTTTCCGGCCGCCTGGCCATGGCCATCATAGCCATATGCGGCCTGGTATTCCTTCTGAGCCTGTACCGCAGGGAGCCGGTACTGGACGCCCTGATGTTTGCAGTGGCCCTGGCGGTGGCGGCGATTCCCGAGGCCCTCAGTTCCATTGTCACCATCGTCCAGGCCATGGGAACCCAGAAGATGGCAAAGGAACAGGCCATCATCAAGGATTTAAAGGCAGTGGAAAGCCTGGGCTGTGTGTCTGTAATCTGTTCCGATAAAACAGGCACCCTGACACAGAACCGGATGGACGTGGAACGGGTCTATATCAACCACACGGAACAGGATGTGATGTGGCTGGGCCGCAGCAGGAACAGGATGGATGTAAAACTGTTCCTGTACGGCGCCGTGCTCAACAACAATGCCTCCTCGGGCGGGGGACAGGATGAGGGGGACCCCATGGAGATTGCCCTGCTCCACATGGCGCGGGAGGCGGGGATGATTCCGGAGCAGGTGCGGATGATGAACCACAGGAAACGGGAAATCCCCTTTGACTCAGCCAGGAAGCTGATGACCACGGTTAACGAGGTGGAGGGACAGGAGCTGATTTTTGTCAAAGGCGCCGTGGATGTGCTTCTGAAAAAATGCAGCCGCCTTGCAAACCCGGCCGCCAGCCAGGCAGAGGGGAAAACCAGCGTCAAGCTGTCTGCCGCCGAAGCAGGAGACAGATTCCCGGATGGACCTGAAGGCGGAACCGGATACGGGAGCAAAACCGGATACAGGAGTGGAACCGGATACGGGGGCGGAGCCGGATACAGGAGCGGAACCGGAACCGGGACCGGGGACGTTCCCTCCCGCAGCCTGTCCTCCTCGGACAGACAGAGAATCCTGAACCAGAACACCCTCTGGTCGTCCAGGGGACTGCGCGTGCTGGCATTGGCCTGCCGTCCTTATGCGGAGGCAGGCAAGAACGGCGAGGAGGAGGACCTTATCTTCCTTGGCCTTATGGCGATGATGGATCCCCCCAGGCCGGAATCACGTTCAGCGGTTGCCAGCGCCAGGCAGGCCGGAATCCGCCCGGTGATGATAACCGGAGACCACAAGGTAACGGCCATGGCAATCGCGGAGAGGATTGGCATATTGACGCCGGGGGACATGGCAGCCACCGGGGCGGAGCTGGACCTGATGGAGGAAGAAGAGTTAGACCGGAGGCTGGAGCACATATCCGTGTACGCCCGCGTTTCGCCGGAGCATAAGATACGGATTGTCAGCGCATGGCAGAGAAGGGGCCATATCGTAGCCATGACAGGGGACGGCGTCAACGATGCCCCGGCCCTTAAAAAGGCGGATATCGGCGTGGCCATGGGCATTACCGGGACCGAGGTGTCCAAGGACGCCGCATCCATGATCCTGGCGGATGATAATTTTGCCACCATCATAAAGGCGGTGGCCAATGGCAGGAACGTTTACCGGAACATAAAGAATGCCATCCAGTTCCTGCTGTCCGGTAACATGGCGGGAATCCTATGTGTACTGTATACCTCCCTGCTGGCGCTGCCGCTGCCCTTTGCACCGGTGCACCTGCTGTTCATCAACCTGATTACGGATTCCCTTCCCGCCATTGCAATCGGCATGGAGCCGCCGGAGGACGGACTGTTAAAGGAACCGCCCAGGAATCCCAGGGAGGGGATACTGACCGCCTCCTTCATACGCGACATCCTGGTCCAGGGCGGCCTCATAGCGGCAGCCACCATGTGGGCCTATACCACGGGGCTTCATGAGGGAGGGCCGGGAAGGGCGTGTACCATGGCATTCTCCACCCTGACCCTGGCCCGTCTGTTCCATGGATTTAACTGCCGCAGCAGCCATTCCATCATCCGGCTGGGACTGGGAAGCAACCTGTACAGCGTCATGGCATTCCAACTGGGCGCCCTGCTTCTGGCAGCCGTATTATTCGTTCCGGGGCTGCAGATCATGTTTGCGGCGGCGGATCTGAGCCTGAGCCAGCTGTCCACCATTGTTTCAGCTGCATTCCTGCCCACTTTGGTAATCCAGATACATAAAATAATAAAGGAATCCATTGTCTAAATAGTGTCTGATTTCTGAAATAATGGCAAAATCGTAGAAAAGTTCGGAAAAATGTGGTAGAGTAAACCTTAGAAATGATTTCGGCGCAGCCGCCGTAACTGATATGGCGCGGGCCGGAAGAATCAGGAGGGTATCATGAGACTTGTAACATATGAAATCGAACACAAATCCGGACTTGGGGTAATCAGCAAAGACGGCAGATGGATATATCCCCTGACATCGCTGGATATGGATTACAAAACCATGCAGGAACTGATTGAGAACATCAGTGATTCGGAAAAACAGCTGCTGGACTATGCGTCCGGCCAGGACCCATATAAGATAAAAGGGGCGGCCCCCATGGAAGAGGTATGCCTTAAAGCCCCGATTCCCAATCCAAGGCAGGATGTGATCTGTCTGGGGGTCAATTACATGGCCCATGCAGAGGAATCCGCCCGCTATAAGAAGGAAGAATTCAGCGGGGAAAGGCCCTTTGCCATCTACTTTTCAAAGAGGGTGAACCAGGCCACTGCGCCGGGGGAAGGCATTCCCAGCCATCAGGATATTGTAAAAGACCTGGATTATGAGGCCGAACTGGCAGTCATCATCGGCAGGGAGGCCTCCCATGTGCCTGTGTCCCAGGTAAAGGATTACATTTTCGGGTACACCATCATCAACGATGTGAGCGCCCGTACCCTGCAGACACAGCATAAGCAGTGGTATTTCGGCAAGGGCCTGGACGGTTTCCTTCCCATGGGCCCATGTATTGCCACGGTGGATGAACTGCAGTATCCGCCCCATGTGCAGATACAGTCCAGGGTAAACGGGGAACTGCGCCAGGACAGCAACACCCGTCTGCTTATATTTGATATTGACCATATTGTCAGTGAACTGTCCCAGGGCATGACACTGAAGGCAGGAACCATTATTGCCACCGGGACACCGGCCGGGGTGGGCATGGGATTTGACCCGCCCAGATTCCTGAAGCCAGGCGATGTGGTGGAGTGTACCATTGAAGGAATTGGAACCATTGCCAATAAGGTAATGGACTGAGAGGAGGATAAAAATGGACTATTTACCTATGACCATACGTAAACAAAAGAACATTGCCCTGATTGCCCACGACCAGAAAAAGCGTGAGCTGATCCAGTGGTGTGATGAACACAAGGATATACTGTCCAAGCACTTCCTGTGCGGGACAGGGACCACGGCCCGCATGATTACGGACGCAACCGACCTTCCTGTGAAGGGGTATAACAGCGGCCCGCTGGGAGGCGACCAGCAGATAGGCGCAAAGATTGTGGAAGGGAAGATTGACTTTGTGATCTTTTTCTCCGACCCGCTGACGGCGCAGCCCCATGACCCGGATGTGAAGGCGCTTTTAAGGATTGCCCAGGTTTATGATATTCCCATTGCCAACAACAAGGCCAGTGCGGATTTCATGATTACATCTCCTCTTATGGATGAAGAATATGAGCATGATGTGGTGAATTTTAAGCAGAATATAACTGAGAGGGCGAATACGCTCTGATGTATTTGCCGCATCACTGAATGTTAGGATGAAGAATGAAGCAGATAAGGGGGCACATAATATGGAACAGAATTTATATGATTTGATGGATTGGGCGGGAATTGAGGAACTGGTGTATTCAGAGGCATCCAATCCCCACGCCATGCTGGGACCTCATCTGACGGAATCCGGCCTTTTGATTCAGGCCCTGATTCCCACGGCAGCGGAGGTTGTTGTGAAGATTGCATCCACTGGCAGGAAGTATCCCATGGAGCTGGCTGACGAGGCTGGATTCTTTGCAGTCCTCATTCCCAGGAAGAGCATGGCGGCATATACCCTGCTTGTGACCTATGACAATGGTGTGACGGATGAAATCCATGACCCATACGCCTATGCGCCGCAGTTCGCTTCAGAGGACCTTAAGAAATTTGCAGCAGGCATACATTATTCCATCTATGATAAGATGGGCGCGCATCCAATGACCATAAACGGTGTTTCAGGCGTGTATTTTTCCGTATGGGCGCCCTGCGCCATGCGCGTCAGCGTGGTGGGGGACTTTAACCTCTGGGATGGAAGACGCCATCAGATGCGCCGGATTGGGGAAGGCGACGGCAGTGTGTTCGAACTGTTTATCCCCGGTCTGACAACAGGCGTGATTTATAAGTATGAGGTCAAGACAAAGGCAGGACTGCCCATGTTAAAGGCCGACCCCTACGGCAATTATGCGGAGCTGCGTCCCAACAACGCTTCGGTTGTGTGGGATATCAACCAGTACCAGTGGAACGACAGGGCCTGGATGGACAAGCGGGCCAAGACCGGTACAAAGGACAGGCCGTTCAATATCTATGAGGTCCATCTTGGTTCCTGGATGAGAAAAGAAGCCGCAAAGGATGAGTCCGGAGAGGATATAGTGGGCTCGGAATTCTATAATTACAGGGAAATAGCAGTCAGGCTGGCTGATTATGTGCAGGACATGGGATATACCCATGTGGAGCTGATGCCGGTAATGGAGCACCCGCTGGACGAGTCCTGGGGATACCAGGTCACAGGCTATTATGCGCCAACCAGCAGATATGGCACGCCCGATGACTTCATGTACTTTATGGACTACATGCATGGCAGGGGAATCGGGGTTATCCTGGACTGGGTGCCCGCCCATTTCCCGCGTGATGCTTACGGCATGGCTAATTTTGACGGCACATGCGTTTATGAACACATGGACCCCCGCAAGGGTTCGCACCCACATTGGGGAACGTTGATTTACAATTACGGCCGTCCCGGGGTTTCCAACTTCCTGATTGCCAATGCGCTTTTCTGGGCTGAGAAGTACCATGCGGATGCTATCCGTATGGATGCGGTGGCCTCCATGCTGTACCTGGATTATGGAAAGAATGACGGGGAATGGGTGCCTAACATATATGGCGGCAACGAGAACCTGGAAGCAGTGGAATTCCTGAAGCATCTGAACTCTGTGTTCAAAGGGCGCGGGGATGGAGCGGTCATCATTGCAGAGGAGTCCACGGCATGGCCCATGGTAACAGGGAACGCAAAAGAAGGCGGTCTGGGCTTTGACTATAAGTGGAACATGGGCTGGATGAATGATTTCACCAACTATATGCGCTGCGACCCGTATTTCAGGAAGAATAATTACGGCGAACTGGTATTTTCCATGCTGTATGCGTACAGCGAGGACTTTGTGCTGGTATTTTCACATGACGAGGTGGTCCATGGCAAGGGTTCCATGATTGGAAAGATGCCCGGCGCCACATTAGAGACAAAGGCAGAGAACCTGAGGACGGCCTATGCATTCATGATGGGACATCCGGGCAAGAAGCTGCTGTTCATGGGCCAGGAGTATGCCCAGGTCAGCGAGTGGAATGAGGGCGCGTCCCTGGAATGGGGGCTGTTGGAACTGCCTGTCCATAAGAATATGCAGGACTACGTGAGGACGCTGAATAAGCTGTACCTGGAACATCCTGCCCTGTATGAGATGGATTATGACCCGGAGGGCTTTGAATGGATTAACTGCAGCTATCAGAATGAAAGCATGGTCATGTTTGTCCGCAAGAGCAAAAAGGCCGGGGAAACACTGTTGTTCATCTGTAATTTTGATAACATGGAACATGAGAAGTTCCGGGTAGGGGTTCCCTTCGAGGGCAGATACAAGGAAATCTTCAACACCGATGCAAAGGAATTTGGCGGCAGCGGCAAGGTCAATGGCCGTGTGAAGTCATCTAAGAAGATTGAATGGGATGAGAAGGAAGATTCCATTGAAGTCAATATCCCTCCCATGAGTGTCAGCATATATACCTGCACGCCTGAGCCAAAGGCAAAAAAGGCTGGGACTGGCAAGGCAGCGGCCGGGAAAGGGCAGGCGGCTAAGACGGTTAAGAAGGCTGGGCCGGGGAAGAAGGCGGAAGTAAAAGCAGAGTCGGAGAAGAAGGCGGAAGTAAAAGCAGAGTCGGAGAAGAAGGCGGAAGTGAAAGCGGAGCCAGAGAAGAAGGCAGAAGTGAAAGCGAAACCTGAGAAGAAGGCAGAAGTGAAAGCGGAGCCTGAGAAGAAGGTGGAAGTGAAAGCGGAGCCTGAGAAGAAGGTGGAAGTGAAAGCGGAGCCAGAGAAGAAGGTGGAAGTAAAAGCGGAACCTGAGAAGAAGGCGGAAGTGAAAGCGAAACCTGAGAAGAAGGTGGAAGTGAAAGCGGAGCCAGAGAAGAAGGCGGAAGTGAAAGCGGAGCCTGAGAAGAAGGTGGAAGTAAAAGCCGAGCCTGAGAAGAAGGCAGAAGTGAAATCTGAACCGGAAAAGAAGGCAGAGAAGAAACCAGCGCCTAAGAGGCTATCCACTAAAAAAGAGGATCAAAAAAAGCTGACAACTGCTAAGGCAGAGCAGAAGCAGATATCCACCGCCAAGACCGATCAGAAGCAGATATCCACTGCCAAGACAGAGCAGAAGCAAATATCCACCGCCAAGACCGACCAGAAGCAGATATCCACTTCCAAGACCGACCAGAAGCAGATATCTACCGCTAAGACCGACCAGAAGCAGATATCCACCGCCAAGACCGATCAGAAGCAGATATCCACCGCCAAGACAGGCCAGAAGCAGATATCCACAGCAAAGACAGACCAGAAGCAGATATCCACCACCAAGACAGACCAGAAGCAGATATCCACCGCTAAGGCAGACCAGAAGCAGATATCCACCGCCAAAACAGACCAGAAGAAGCTGTCTACAGCTAAGAAAGAAACCGGCAGGATATCCACGAAAAAAGAAAGAACAAAACAGATATCCACAAAAAAGACTGATCCCAAACAGATATCCACATCAAAGACAGGACAGAAGCGGCTGGGGACATCCAAAGCAGAGGCCGGGAAAACAGAAGATGACAGATAAAGAGCAGAAAAACCATATAATACAAGGAGAGCGCAGGCCCCAGGCTTTGCGCTCTTTCCCTGTTTATGGTATAATGACCAGGCAGGCAATATGCAGGGCAGGGAAGCGGCCCCGGGGATGCTCGGTTTCCAAACACGCCCCGAAGGCACAACGGATATACATATCACACTGCCGGGAGTCAATGGATGGGGAGGGGAAAGGATGTTCAAATACATAAAAAACCTATGGCTGACAATTTCCCTCAAGAAGAAGCTGGGAACATTTTCCATCATTGTCATTCTGGTTATGGGGCTTTCCATTGCCTTTAACATATTAATCATGAATTTTTCCCTGGACAGCTTCAATGTGATATTAAATGATAATTCCCTCTGTTACGATGTGCAGGAAGCGCTGGAACAGGAAGCAGCCGCCTTTGAGGAGTATGTAAGGGACCGTTCCTGGGAAAGGGCCAAGGAGTACAGGCTGGCCTGCTTTAAGACGGAGGAGAGCATAAAGGCCCTGCCTTTTCAATATACGGACATCAACCAGGAGCGCTATGCCAGGACCTGGAATATTAAAAACGGATATGAGGGCTACCGTGTGTTCCGGGATGAAGTGCTTCACATGAACCCGGAGGACAGGGGATTTGTGGACAAGCTTTATAAGGTGTACGGGATGCAGGGATATCTTCAGACCTATGCCAGAAGGCTGATGCAGGCCACCATCAAAGAGGGGAAGAGCAGCTATCAGCAGAAAGTCCCGGTCCTGTATTATATTCCCTATATGATCATGGCATACTCCATTGTGATGATCATAACCGTCATCTGTCTGACCAAGCTTCTGTCTAACACCCTGATTAACCCCATGGTCCGGCTGGCCCACTGTTCCAGGAAGATAGCCAGGAATGATTTCAGCGGCAATGATGTGACGGTTGAGAATAAGGATGAGATGGGCGAGCTGGTCCAGGCCTTTAATAAGATGAAACATGCCACTGAAGGGCATATTAATACGCTGAAGGAGAAAAATGAGATAGCCGAACGTCTCCATAAAGAGGAACTTGGCCGCATTGAAATGGAGAAACGTCTGGATGCAGCCAGGCTGGAGCTGCTGAAAAGCCAGATAAACCCTCATTTCCTGTTTAACACCCTGAACATGATTGCATGTATGGCCAAGCTGGAGGAGGCGGACACCACGGAGAGGATGATATCCAGTATGAGCAGCCTGTTCCGGTACAACCTTAAGACATCGGAGCAGATTGTGCCATTGGCCCAGGAACTTAAGGTGGTGAAAGACTACATGTACATCCAGCAGATGCGGTTTGGCAGCCGCATTGCATATGACTGCCAGCTGGAAGTGGATGAGGAGGAAACCATCATACCGGCCTTTACCCTTCAGCCGATTGTGGAAAATGCAATCATCCATGGCCTGTCAAAGAAGGAGCAGGGCGGAAAAATCCTTCTAAGGGTATGGAAAAAAGAGGATAAGGTCATCATATCGGTTGCGGATACCGGAGTGGGGATGAGCCAGGAACGGCTTATGGAACTGCGCACGGCCCTCAATGCAGGCGGGACCGCACGGGTCGGGATTGGACTTGGGAACATCTGCCACCGGATCCACGCCATGTACAGGAACGGTGACTTCAGGATATACAGCAGCGAGGGAAATGGCACGGTGGTACAGGTCATCGTACCGCAGGATGAGCATGCGGAAATGGGAAGCGGGAATCAGGAAACAACATAGGGGGGATTACATGCTGCGTTTATTGATAGCTGACGATGAGGTGATTGAGAGAAAGGTCCTTTATAAAACCCTACAGAAGAATATAGGGGATCAATGCGTGATCTTCCAGGCTGAAAATGGCCGTCAGGCGCTGAGGGTCTATGAGGAAGAGAAAATCCAGATTGCAATCCTGGATATCGAAATGCCTGGTATTAACGGGATTGAGGCCGCACAGAAAATCCGGGAGAAGGATAAGGAATGCTGCATCATTTTCCTGACTGCCTTTGATGAGTTTTCCTATGCAAAAAAGGCCATTACGGTGCGGGCCCTGGATTATCTTCTGAAGCCCTATGATGAGCAGGAGCTGATGCTGGTGGTGGAGGAAGCCATGCGGCTGGCTGCTGAGTACCAGGCCAACCGGCAGGCGGCTGAGTCACAGGCCGGACGGGGCCAGAAGTATGAACTGCCGGAGACCGCCCTTCCTGCGGGGGATGACATGGAGGACGGCGGCCAGGTCCGTCTGTCCAAGGTGACGGAAATCATCAGCCATTATATAGAAACCAATTACATGTACGACATATCCATGCAGGATCTGGCACGGCATATGAATTACTCGGAAGCCTATTTCTGCAAGCTGTTTAAGCAGTGCTTTAATAAGAATTTCACGTCCTACCTGACGGAATACCGGGTGGAGGAAGCCAAGAGGATGCTGGCGGAGCCTACGGTGAATGTCAAGGACATCGGCAGGGCGGTGGGATATTCGGATTCCAATTATTTCGCAAAGGTATTTAAGCGGATTACAGGACAAAGCCCAACAGAGTACCGGTTGTGCATATTCCAGAGAGGATAAAGGCAGCGTTAAGACGTATTGTGTGATATATGCATAAAGATAATGTTAAGACAGGTTAAAATCGTACTATGATTCACAAAAATTTACTATGTTCAGATTAAGATTTTCCTCTTATAATTTAATTAGCGTAAAGAAAACGTAAACAAAATATGCGAAAGCATAAAAAATGTATAAAGAGGAGGATATGTTACATGAAAAAAAGATGGATGAGTGCAGCACTGTGCGCAGTAATGGTAGCTGGTTCCCTGGCAGGCTGCGGCCTGAAGACACCGGATGCACCGACAACAACAGCTGCTCCGGCAGCAACCGAGGCACCTGCAAGTGAGGCAGCCGGGGAGAGCAAGGAAGAGGCTCAGACCGAGGCAGCTGCCGACACAAGCGACATGCCGGAGATTACCCTGGTCATGGCTGAAGTTAACCCCTTAGACACGATTGTTGGACAGACCGATTCCAAGTTCAAAGAGACGGTTGAGGAAATGTCCGGCGGCAAGATTAAGATTGACCTGCAGGCCAGCGGTGTCCTGGGTTCTGAGAACGATGTCCTGGATACCATGCTGGGCGGCGGCGGAACCATTGATATTTCCCGTATTTCCGCATTTGCACTGACAAGCTATGGCGCTGAGAAGTCCGTACTTCTCTCCATTCCTTACACATTTGCAAACCGTGACCATTTCTGGAAGTTTGCTGACAGCGAACTGGCTCCTGAATTCCTCATGGAACCGCACGACAACGGACTTGGTGTAAGAGGCCTGTTCTACGGCGAGGAAGGTTTCCGTCATTTCTTTACTGTTAAGGAAGTAAAAGGCTTAGAGGACCTGAAGGGCATGAAATTACGTGTGTCCAACGACCCAATCATGAATGGTATGGTTAACGGACTTGGCGCAAGCCCAACGGTTGTTTCCTTCAACGAACTGTACTCCGCACTTCAGACCGGTGTTGTTGACGGCGCTGAGCAGCCAATTGCCAACTACAAATCCAATGCATTCCCGGAGGTTGCTCCGAACCTGATTCTGGACGGCCACACACTGGGCGCCATCCAGGTCATCATCACGGACGAGGCTTGGGATAAGCTGACCGAAGAGCAGCAGAACATCCTGATGGAAGCTGGTAAGGTTGCTTCTGAATTCAACAGGACCATCTCTGAGGAAGCTGAGAACAAGGTGCTGGATGAGCTGAAGGCTGATGGAATTAATGTAGTTGAAGTTCCTGATATCAAACCATGGCAGGATGCTTGTAAGGATATCATCGAGTCTTCCACAAAGGATCAGGCTGAGCTGTATCAGCAGATTCTTGATATGAACAATTAATAAACGGCAATCAGAACAGGCACAGGGAAATGAAATTTACTCTGTGCCTGTATTAATGAAAGGGGAATTGATATGCCAGCAATGTTTGAAAAGATTGATAAAATCAAACCCGCATATGATATGACATATAAGTTTGTCCTGTTTCTCTGCAAGGTACTTCTGGTAGTGGATATCCTTATCACAAGCATGGCAGTGGCAGGCAGATACATACCGTTCATTCCTGATCCGGCATGGAGTGAGGAAGTGGTACTGACCTGTATGTCCTATATGGCGGTGCTTTCTGCTGCCCTTGCAATCAGAAGGGGCGCCCATATCCGCATGACGGCATTTGACCGCTATCTGCCATCTAAACTGGTGAAGAGCCTGGATATCATTGCCGATCTGGCAGTGTTTGCCCTTGCAATCATCATGATTACGGTTGGCTGGAAATATGCCACCGGAATCGGTTCCAAGGGTACCTATGTAAGCATGCCGAAGGTTTCCAGGTTCTGGATGTACTTCCCGGTCCCTCTGGCAGGCGCGGCTATGTTTGTTTTCGAAATAGAAGCTTTGTATAATCATGTAAAAGGCTTCTTTGTAAAGGAGGAGATGGAGTAATGGATGCAAATAGCATGGCAATTCTGGTTTTACTGGGAAGTTTCTTCCTGATGGTATTCCTGCGTTTCCCCATCGCCTATGCGGTAGCGCTTTCTTCTGTGTTCTGCCTTCTGTATCAGGGGCATAACCTGACCACCATCTGCCAGCAGATGGTAAAAGGCATCAGTTCCTTCAGCCTGATGGCCGTTCCTTTCTTCATCACCATGGGATGCCTGATGGGGTCCGGCGGTATCTCCGAAAAGCTGATAGCCCTGGCCAATGCATGTGTCGGCTGGATGCGCGGCGGCATGGCAATGGTTAATATCGTTGCTTCCTATTTCTTCGGTGGTATTTCCGGTTCCGCTTCCGCGGACACGGCTTCCCTTGGTTCCATCCTTATACCGATGATGGTGGACCAGGGATATGATGACGATTTCTCAACCGCTGTAACCATCACATCTTCCTGTGAGGGACTTCTGGTTCCTCCCAGCCATAACATGGTTATCTATGCAACCACGGCAGGAGGCATTTCCGTGGGAAGCCTTTTCCTGGCAGGATATATACCGGGTGCGCTTCTGGCTGTCACGCTGATGATCGGTTCCTATATCATCTCTGTTAAGCGCAATTATCCCAAGGGTGAGAAGTTCAGCATCATCAACCTGATTAAACAGCTGAGTATTTCCTTCTGGGCCCTGGCGGCTGTGCTGATTGTTGTATTCGGCGTGGTTGGCGGCGTGTTCACTGCGACTGAGTCCGCGGCTGTGGCGGTTATCTACAGTCTGATTGTCAGCGTATTCATCTACAGGGGACTTGACTGGAAGGGCGTATGGAGGGTGCTTGGGGACTGTGTGGACACCCTGTCCATTGTCATGATATTGATTGCAACATCCAGTATCTTCGGATTCTGCCTGACCCAGCTCCATGTGCCTGACCTGGCAGCCAGTACCATTACAGGCATGACCAATAACCCGATCCTGCTGGCCCTGCTGCTGAACCTGATCCTGCTGATTCTTGGATGTATCATGGACATGGCGCCCATTATCCTGATTGCAACGCCAATCCTGCTTCCAATCGCAACCTCCATCGGCCTGGATCCAATCCAGTTCGGTATCATGGTTGTCCTTAACTGCGGTATCGGCCTCCTGACACCTCCGGTCGGCGCAGTGCTTTTCATTGGCTCTGCCGTTGCCAAGGTGCCCATGGAGCGTGTGGTCAAGGCTACGCTTCCATTCTATCTGTGCATGATTGTTACACTGCTGCTGATTACCTTTATCCCGGCTGTCAGCATGTGGCTGCCGACCGTACTGGGTGGTATGGCGAAATAAACAGCGGTGTTTCCATATGATTCAAACTACAAATCTCCGTCCATGTGAATATGGGCGGAGATTTTTTGTGCGCCCGGAATGGGCGTAATCTTAGAGACAGGAGTCCTGTTGTGATTGGAACATGTTCATGGTTCCAATTGGCTGGCGGAGTCAGGATCCAGGTACAGCCTGGCTGACTTTTGAAGCCTGAGGATGCTGGCAGGGCAGCTTTCCGATATCTGGCCGTTTATAAGGCGGGATATGGCCTGGGCCTTGGTGGGCGCCGGGACCACGCAGAACAAAGCCTTAGCCGACATCAGCCCGGGAACCGTGACCGTCATGGCATATTCCGGAACCTGGTCCATGGATGCGAAGCAGCCGTCATTGACCTGCTGCTGGCGGCAGACCGAATCCAGCTTTACCGGTTTTACCAGACGCGTGTCGTTAAAATCAGCCACAGGCGGGTCGTTGAATGCCACATGGCCATTTTCACCCACGCCCAGGACGCAGATATCGATGGGATGTTCTTTTAACAGGGCTTCGTAGCGCGCCGCTTCCTTCTCAGGCTCTGTTGTTTCGGGGGAAATATAATTCACCTGGGCAAAGGGCTTGTGGCCGAAGAGATGTTCCCGCAGGAAGTTCCCGAAGCCCTGGGGCGCGTCCGGTGATAACCCGATGTATTCGTCCATGTGGAAGCAGTTAATCCGTGTCCAGTCCACATCCTCCGCTTCCAGCAGTCCGGCCAGGACTTCATTCTGGGACGGCGCCGCCCCGAACATCATGTTGATCACAGGCTTCTGGGAAAGCATCACATGAATCATGGCAATGATATCCCTGGCAGCTGCCTTTCCCATCTTCCCGCGGTCTTCGTAGATAAAGCATTGCAAAGCGTCTTTTGTAAAATATCGTATGGTTTCCATAAGTCCTCCTTCTTGTTGGTGGTGCATGCCCCCGGCTCTGCTTATCACAGGGAAAGCAGGCGTGCTGCTGACTGGCTGTCCAGGAACAGCCTCCAGTCCGGATGTGTTTTTAGGATGGTGGCCGGTACTTGCGGGCTTACCGGTTCCGTCACGGTGTGCAGGATGGCTTCGGCCTTCACATCGTGGGGGACGGCCGAGATGATATGGCGGCATGACATGATCTGTTTCACGCACATGGTTATGGCCTGCCTTGGTACGGAATCGACATCTGGGAACCATCCCTCGCCTACCTGCTGTTTCTTGCATCTCTCATCCAGATTGACTATTTTATAGGCCTCGTCCGTATCAAAATCAGCGGGCGGGTCATTGAATGCAATGTGCCCGTTTTCGCCAATCCCGATGACGCCCACGTCCACCGGCTCCTTCATAAGCTCACGGGACAGGGCGGCAATATTCCCGGCTGCATCTCCTTCGCCGTCAACAAAATAGGCTGCTTTCAGGGGAACCCTGCTGACAAAGCGCTCTTTTAAGTATTTGCGGAAGCTGGCAGGATGGCTTTCGGGAAGGGCCACGTACTCGTCCAGATGGAACATCTCTACCTGCTCCCAGGGAACGTCAAGGCCGATAAGTGCCTCCAGGGTCTCAAACTGGGAGGCCCCGGTGGACAGCACCAGCCGGGCATGGCTCTGGCGTCTGACGGCCTCATTTAAAAGATTGGCAATTGCATTGGCTGCCTGTGCCCCCAGTTCTTTGGGGGTAGAAGATACATGGATCATCATGCTCATAATATAGTTCTCCTTTATAAAAAATGTTTTGTGTTTTATTGTCTGATACCGGATACATAGATGGAAGATATACGGATATCGTCATCAAAAATAAGCAGGTCCGCTGACTTACCCGGTTCAATGCTTCCGTATGTTTCCTGGATTCCCAGGAAGGAGGCCGGGTTCAGGGAAGCCATCTTAACCGCCTCCCAGACGGGAAGGCCGGCCTCCTGCACCATCACGCGGACCAGGCGGTCCGTGGTCGCCACGCTGCCTGCAAAGCTTGTAAAGTCAGGCATATTGGCAATCCCGCCTTCAATGATGACGGGCACGCCGTTCTTCCTGGAACCCAGTAAGGATGGGCCATCCGGCATGCCTGCTCCCCGCATGCTGTCCGTTACAAGGCAGATATCCCCGTGGTTCTTGCACTTAAGGATTAACCGTAACAGCTCAGGCGGAAGATGGATCCCATCGGAAATGATCTCCACTTTCAGCTGGTCAAACAGGTATCCGCATTCAATCAGGCCCAGTATGCGGCGCCCCCGCTTCCTGGTGATGGTGGACATGGCTGAGTAGAAATGCGTAATCTGGCCATAGCCGTGTTCCATTGCTTTGACAATATCGTCAAATCCCGCATCGCTGTGCCCCATGGAGGCCTTGATTCCCCTTTTGGCAAGCTCGTCCCCAAGTTCCAGTGCGCCGGGAAGTTCCGGTGCAACAGACCACCTTACGATGTTGCCCTGGCCGCGTCTTAGGATTTCATGATAGTGCTCCGGCCTGGGATGCACCAGATACTTTGGAGGCTGTGCTCCGGCCTGGGCCGGGGAAAAATAAGGTCCTTCCAGATGGATGCCCAAAAGATGGGGCATCTGCTCCGTTACAGCCCTGGCCTGTCCATAGGATTCAAAAAAGGCAAACAGTTCTTCATCGGAACAGGTCAGCGTGGTGGGACAGATTCCGGTGGTACCATGGTTAAGATGCGCCCTGGCTGCGGTCAGTATATCTTCCATGTGTCCGTCCATGAAATCGGCGCCGCCCCCGCCGTGACAGTGGATATCGATAAATCCCGGTGACAGATACTGGCCGCCGCAGTCCACCATGGTACAGGAGTTAAGCTGCTCCCGGTCAGGCGTCCCCTTGCCGATGGATTCAATCACCCCGTCTTGCACGGATACATAGTGGTTGTCAAGTACGGTATCAGGAAGGACAATCCGGGCGTTTGTAAATATAAAATGCTCCATATGTGTTTCGCTCCTTTAGTCGAATTGATTCCAGAATAGAAGAAAAGCAATTAAAAGTCAATAGGTTTTGGGTAAAATATACAATAAAGTTAAAGATTTATGAGATAAAAATAGCGAAAATTTTTTCCGTATTGACATTGCATATTGCAGTGGACTATAATATGGACAACGGAAACGTTTTCGAAAACAATTTAACTTAGTTAATTTCACAACATGTGACCAATTGCTGGGGAGAAAGTGGGAAGGAATGTGGAATTATGCTGATGGAAGTAAAAAAGATAACCTTAAAGGACATAGCCCAGGCCAGCGGATATTCCCTGGTATCTGTCCACAGGGCCCTGAATAACAAGGAAGGGGTCAGCAAGGCAGTTAAGCAGGAGATCCTGAATGTTGCCAATGAGATGGGATATACTGCCAATTACGTGGCTTCAGCGCTGAAGCGGCGTCAGGTGAACCTGGCAGTGGTGCTCCCGGAGCCGGAGGAAGGCGGAAAATACTATTTCCGTTACATATGGAAGGGCTGCAGGGTATACGAGGCAGAAGAGGAAGGATACAACATGAATGTGATGAACTACACATTCAGTGTTGACGGAGACTCCGGGGACAGGGAACAGGTGGAAATCTTAAGGAACCTGTATGAGGAGTGGGGAGGCCAGCTGGACGGTCTTCTGACAGCGCCTAATATCAACAGCTCCAGGATGGAATGCCTGTTAAGCCAGTTCACGGCAAAGGGAGTGGCCGTGGTCCTTATTGACAATGATTTTAAAGACTGCGGAAGGCTCTGCTGTGTGGCGCCCAACGACACCTATACCGGACAGCTGGCAGCAGAACTTATGAACATGGTACTCAAAGGACAGAAGGGCACCATCCTTGTTGCGGCGGGAGACGAAGGTTCCCTGTCCCATAAGATGAATGCGGCTGGTTTTGAGGATTATTTCAGGAAGAATAACGCGGACATCACGGTGAGATGCATACAGGATCTATACCGGTCAGAAGCCAACAAGCAGCAGATGCTGGCATGCTTCAGGGAAGATGAAAGCATTATCGGCGCATACTCCGTAAGGGCCAGGAACACCATCCCGCTGTGTGAGGCGGCGATTGCGTCAGGAAGGATCCAGGAGCTGTTCCTGGTGGGAAGCGACTTATTCCCGGAAAGCGCGCAGATGCTCAGTGACGGGATCCTGAAAGCCATTGTCTATAAGGGACCGTATCAGAAGGGGTATCAGGGATATAAAACCTTGTTTGAATACCTGATTAAAGGAATACCTCCCAAGGGCGAAGCCATCAGCGTACCCATATCCATCATTTTACAGAACAATATAAAATTTTATGAAGAATTTATCTAATGAGGAGGAAAAGGTAGATGAAGAAAGCGATATCCGTAATACTATCATGTGCAATGGTGATGTCCATGACAGCGTGTGGAGGAGGCGCGGCCAAACCGGCAGAGACAGCTGCCACCACGGCCCAGGCCGCTGCACCTGAAACATCCGGTGAAAAAGAGGAAGCTGCCAGTGAAAAGGAAGAGGGTTCAGAGGCAGCCGGACAGGACATGGGGGAAGAGCTGCATTTTAAATTGGCAGAGAACCAGCCCGATGGCAACCCGGTCACGGAGGGCATGAAAATGTTTGCCGAGCTGGCCAAGGAATATACAGGCGGTACCGTTAATATTGACGTGTATCCCAACGCCGCCCTGTGCGATGAGGCTTCTTCCATTGACCAGGTACAGATGGGGACACTGGATTTCTCCCGCGTGAATACAAATACAATGGCTCCTGTCATTGATATATTCGGCGTATTTGCAATGCCTTATCTGTTCTCCAGCACGGAACAGAAGTATAAGGCCCTGGACGGTGAAGCCGGTGAGGCGGTACTGTCAACATTGAGTGATTATAACATGGTTGGCCTTGACTATTACGAGGCTGGTTCCAGATGCTTTTACACGGTTAGTAAGCCCGTACGGTCCGTGGCTGACTTAAAGGGCATGAAGTTCCGCGTACAGCCCACGGAAGTGGCGATTTCCATGGTGCAGGCCCTGGGCGCAGAGGCGACCCCGATGGAATACGGCGAGGTGTTCCAGGGACTTCAGACCGGTATTGTGGACGGAGCTGAGAATGACTTTGTAAGCTACTTTACCTCCGGACATTACGAAGTGGCAAAGTATTACAGCCTGGACGGACATATGGCTCCGCCGGCCCTGTTAATCTGCAGCCAGGCTGCATGGGATAAGATGTCAGAACCGCAGAGGGAAGGCGTCATCAAGGCTTCGAAGGAAGCAGCCAAGTGGCAGCGCCAGGCCATGCAGGATTTCCAGGAGGAATCCAGGGCCAAGTGTGAGGAGGCCGGATGTGAGATCATCGAGGTTGACGTAAAAGAGTTCCAGGATGCAGTGGCTTCCGTTTACGATGAGTATCCACAGTATAAAGAGGTTGTGGATATGGTCCGTGCGGCACAGTAACCACAGCAATAACAGAGGAAGAATAACATGGGGCAGCCTTATGTCTGCCCCGTATTTTATCAATCATTGAGGAGGAAACGACCCTATGGGTAAGATAAAGAAGGGCCTGGGCTATGTTGTGGCCGTGGAACAGTATGTCTGCTGCGCGCTGCTGGTTGTGATGCTGGCCATCTGTTTTGTGGCGGTTGTCATGCGTTATGCATTCAACAGCCCCATTGTATGGTCGGAGGAAGTGATTCTGACCTGTCTGATATGGTTTGGATTCATGTGCATTTCCATCGGCATTTACAGGGATGACCATATCGCCATAGAAGGCGTCTTTCATAAGCTTCCGCCTTCGGTCAGGAAGGCATTGACTGTTTTCAGGCATGTGCTATTGATGGTATTCTGCATGTTCATGACCTACTATGGATGGAAGATTTTCAAGATTAATCTGCAAAAACGCCTTCCTGCAACACACTGGTCCCAGGGGCTGCAGTATTTTCCCATGGTGTTCAGCGGCGTCCTCATGACTGTCTACAGCATTGTGAACCTGATAGAAACCCTGATTCCATATAAGAAGGAGGAAACGGTAGAATGAGTGAAGTTGCAATCGGCACAATCATGTTATTTGCGGCATTGGCCATCCTTATGATCATCCGTATTCCCATTGCCTTTTCCCTGGCTATTTCAGCCATGATTACGGCAACTTATCTGGGAATCCCCTACTTTAACCTGTTCCAGAAAATGTCGGTGAGCCTAATCAGCTTTACCTTCATCGCCGTGCCCTTCTTCATCATGATGGCCCAGGTAATGACCGACGGGGAGATTACAAAAAAGCTGATGGCTTTCTGTAATATCATTGTGGGAAGGGTCAGGGGCGGCACGGCAATCGTGAACATCCTGGTGAGCATGCTGTTTGGCGGCATATCCGGTTCCTCGGCAGCAGACGTATCCTCCATCGGGGCCATGCTGATCCCGGCCATGATAGATGAGGGGTATGATGTGGATTACAGCGTTGCTGTTACCGTCACATCCTCTGTCGAGGGAGTCATCATCCCTCCCAGCCAGAACATGCTGTTCTATGCCCTTGCATCGGCCAGCGGCATTTCCATCAGCACGCTGTTAATCTGCGGTTATGTCCCGGGCATCCTTCTGACACTGGGATTGATGATTCCGGCCTATGCCATTGCCATGCAGAAGAAGTATCCTTTGGGCGAGAAGCATTCCCTGAAAGAGAATGTGAAGATTGTCACGGAGGCAGTCCTGGGTCTTGGGGCAATCGTAATCGTAATCGCAGGAACGTCCTTTGGCGTGTGTTCAGCCACGGAGGCAGCGGCAGTGGCGGCGGTCTATGCCCTGGTCATCACCGTGGTGGCATACAGGAACATGACCGTGAAAAAGTACATTGAGGGTCTTAAGAAATGTCTTCCTACCATGACCATGGCAATGGCAATCATATCGGCCTCAGGCGCATTCAGTTATGTGATGTCTTATCTGAAGGTTCCGCAGAACCTTACCACATGGCTGCTTTCCCTGACTTCCGACAAGATACTGCTGACCCTGCTTCTGCTGGTCATGATGCTGATACTGGGCTGTTTCATGGACATGGGAATCCTGATCCTTCTTACGACGCCGATCCTTTATCCCATTGCAACCGGGGTTTTAGGGTTTAATCCATATCACTTCGGGGTTGTACTGGTGCTTGCCTATGGAATCGGGCTGTGTACGCCTCCGGTGGGGACATCGCTGTTCATCGGCTGTTCCATTGCCAAGACCCCGGTGGAAAAGGTGGTAAAGGGATTCATGCCCTTCTACCTGTCCATGGTAATCATGCTGCTCCTGCTCACGTTCATTCCCGCGCTTTCACTGGGGCTGCCACAGCTGTTGGGGTTATTATGATGAAGAATATATTATGTTATGGCGACAGCAATACATTCGGCACAGATCCCGTGCACGGCGGCCGTCATCCCTGGGATGTGCGGTGGACGGGAGTGCTTGGGCAGCTGCTGGGGCCGGGATACAATATCATAGAAGAGGGATGCGGAGGAAGGACCACTGTCTTTGACGATGAACTTTCCTATGGAAGAAACGGGCTTAAGATGCTGGTTCCCTGTATCGCCAGCCATAATCCCCTGGATTTAATCATCCTTTCCCTTGGAACCAATGATTTGAAACACCGGTTCCAGGCCACGGCCTGGGATTTGGGAAGGGCAATGGGGCAGGTTATCGATGGTATCAGGACATTTCCCTTTGAACCTGTCTACCCAAGACCGCAGATCCTGGTAGTCTCGCCCGTATTCATTAAGGAGGGGATTGAGGACAGTATGTATGGCTGTTTTACCAAAGAAGCAGCGGAAATGTCCCACGTATTTGCCAGGGAATACAGACAGGTGTGCAGTGAAAAGGGCTGTCACTTCTTTGATGCCGCCTCCGTGGCCCAGGCCAGCGATGAGGACAAGCTTCATATGACGGCGGCGGAGCATGGAAAACTGGCGGAGGCACTGGCGCCGGTGGTGAAAGGGTGTCTGGCGGATGGGAACGGTTTGTGAGGGCTGGACGGCTGAAGCGGGCGGAAAGAACAGAAATAAATAGGATGTTAAGGCGCGTTTGAAAATTGTTTTCCTGAATCCTGTCCCCTGCACTGGCAGGATTCAGGAAATGGGGATATCTTACGGGGAATCTGAATGGATTTTCCCGGCGGATATCCCCTTGTTTTTTGCTTTACGGTTAGAATCCATTTCCACACATGAATTCCTTCTTTTTTTGCACCCTTGCAATCCTGAAATCCTGCACATGGGTCTGCACCCTTGCAATCCTTCCCCTGGAATTATGATTTTAAATATGGTATGATAAGAGACGGGCAGAAAGACAAGATTGCTGTTAATAAGATTGCCTTTAATAAGATTGCTGTTAATAAGATTTCGGTCAGTAAAAAAATACGATGCGGGGAGAACATAAGATGCGCTACGAATATACCTACAGGAATAATGGCCCGGAGCTGTGGCAGCTTTCCATGTATTACACATATGGCTCCATGGTGGGGGTATGTAATATTATATTTACAGTGGCAGTAATGGCGCTGGCTGTTTCCAGATGGAACGATGCAGGCATCATGATGCGGTGTATGATGGTGCTGGGATGTCTTTTATTTACCGTAATCCAGCCGGTCATGGTCTATGGAAGGGCAGTGAGGCGGGCTAATGCAGTCACAAGGGATACCAAGGTCTGCTTTGATGACAGCGGCATCCATGTGACATATGGGGACGAGAGTTCTGATATGAAATGGGAGACAATAAAGAGGGTGTCTAAGAAGCCTACCATGATTATTGTTTTTTCGGATACGACCCATGGCTTCGTGCTGACAAACAGGGTTCTTGGAAGCGGACGGGAAGCATTTTATGAATATGTTGCCTCAAAGGTAAATAAGGGCTGAGGATTTTGCTGCGGCCCGGGGGGCATTTGTAAATTGCTTTCCGCCAGATGTGCGGACGGCGGGAATGGATTTTCAGACACGGCCCTGGGAAAACAGATTGGGAAAAGGAGAAGTGTGCAGCGTGAAAAAGAAAACAAGGGCAGTGGTAGTATGCGGGCTGGCGTTTTTGATGTGTATTGCCACTGCCTGCCACAGCAGGACAGAGCGGGAGAAGGCCCAGGCCAATGTGCCGGAATTTGTCCTGACCTATGCGGAAAACCAGGCTGAGGATTACCCTACCACCCAGGGCGCGTACAAGTTTGCGGAACTGGTGTATGAGCGTACCGGGGGCAAGATTGAGATTCAGGTCAATGCAGGCGGTGTCCTTGGGGATGAAAAGACGGTAATTGAACAGCTGCAGTTTGGTGGCGTTGATTTTGCCAGGGTATCCCTTTCGCCGCTGGCTGAATTCGTGCCTAAGCTGAATGTGCTTCAGATGCCGTATCTGTATACAAGCAGGGAACATATGTGGAAGGTCCTGGAGGGAAGTATCGGGGATGATTTCATGAATTCCTTTGGCGGCTCCAATCTGGTGGCCCTGTCCTGGTATGATGCGGGCGCCAGGAACTTTTACAGCGCGGCAAAGCCCATTGAATCCCTGGAGGATATGAAGGGTCTGAACATCCGTGTCCAGGAATCTGAACTGATGATGGATACCATTGAGGCGCTGGGGGCCACCCCTGTGCCCACTGCATTTGGGGAAGTATATTCCGGGCTTCAGACCGGTAAGATAGACGGGGCTGAGAATAACTGGCCTTCCTATGAATCCACCAGGCACTACGAGGTGGCTAAATATTATACCCTGGATGAGCATACGCGCGTACCCGAACTGCAGCTGGCGGCCCAGCCCACATGGGATAAGCTTTCCCCGGAGTACAGATGCATCATCAAAGAGTGCGCGCTGGAGTCGGCGAAGTATGAGAGACAGTTGTGGGCTGCCAGGGAGAAGATTTCAGAGAACTTCGTGAGGAATGCCGGCTGTGTGGTGACAGAGCTGACACCCGGGGAAAAGGCGAGGTTCCAGGAAGCGGTTGCCCCCATGTATGAAAAGTACTGTTCGGATTATGTAGATATCATAAACGCTATCATGGAAGCAGGAAAAGCCATGTCTGCCCATTGAATGATTTCAGATGGGAGACATGGCTTTTTGTGTGTAATGTATTGGGATTATTCCATGCGCTGCAGCATTTCACTGCCCAGTGTCCTGAACACCTGACAGTATCGCCGGAAGCCGTCCTGTCCGATGATATAGATATTAGGCATGTAGGACATCCTTTTCCTGGTATATGCAATCCGTTCCAGTCCGTTGTCAATGGAAGTGTGGTTACTTAATGCCACATCTGCCTTCTTTGCCCTTGCTGCTTCCATAAAATAATCCAGGGATTTAAGGTATTGTCCGACCCCCTCCCTTGTCCATGGCGGTGTGGCGCCTCCCCATAAGGCCGCCATGTGGGGCTGGCTGTCTTCCGTTACGGGAAAAAGATAGCTCAGGCATCCCGGGGTATGCCCTGGTGTGCCGCAGACATATATGGTCTTGTTTCCCAGGGTGACGGTATCCTTGTCCTGAATGTAGTAATCGATCCCGTAATCTTTCCAGGTTTCCGGGCGGTCTGGTTTGGCCGGGTGCTCCTGCCAGAAGATATCATCTGTTTCTGACAGATATGTTTTGAGATGGTACCTGTCCGCCAGCCACCGGCCGCAGCCCGTGTGGTCCACGTGTCCGTGGGTCAGCAGTAGTTTCCTTACCGGGCATCCGCCCCATCCCGCATCCCTGATGGCATTGACAATTGCATCAAATGCCTGTTTTGACGGCCAGATTGCATCTATTATAATCAGTCCGTCCGTGGTCCATAGTACAAAACAGCTGGTTTCCCTCTGGGAAACAATCAGAAGGTCATCAAAAATCATGGCGTGGGTGAAGAAGGACATGTCTTCCATGGCCCTTATTGTTTCCTGTGTAACCAGTGGTGTGTTTAATCGGTTCATTTTATATTCTCCTCTGTGCAAATACTTGGTTGTAGGGCTGCACAGAGGATTATCGGTTTTTGGCAGGCATTTTTATAATGGTATCCATTATGTCTCCTTTCCTTGCGGTATGGCAGTCTATAGGGGATATGACAGCATCAGGCCACGGCATTCCTTATACGGAAGCCATGGCCTGATGATGCGTCCATATGATACTTTAGCTGACAGGCACCACAAGGACATCGCTGGACTCGCTGGTTGGTGATGCCGGCTGTGTACCTTGGGTGGGTGACGGGCTTGGGGATTGTGTCGGTGCGGTATCCCCCCCTGGTCCGGCGGGCGCATTGGTGGCCTGGGTGGGTGACGGCGACAATGTGTTGGCCGCAGTGGTTTCCGGGGCTTTGGTGGTTTCCGGGGCCTTGGTGGTTTCCGGGGCCTTAGTGGTTTCCTTGGCGGCTTTTGTAGTTTCCTTGGCAGCCTTAGTGGTTTCCTTGGCGGCCTTGGTGGTTTCCTTGGCAGCCTTAGTGGTTTCCTTGGCGGCTTTTGTAGTTTCCTTGGCGGCCTTAGTGGTTTCTTTGGCAGCCTTGGTAGTTTCCTTAGTTGTACTGCCTGCCTTGGAGGCGCTGCCGGAAGAACCGCTGCCGGAACCGCCTGTTTCGGATGAAAAATCATTGTCGCGGCTGCTGGTATCAATGCCCTCGGTGTGGCTGGTGAAGGAGGCTTTGAATGTATTGCCGGCGTAATCTTCTATGTAGACGGTCAGTGAGGAGGTATCCATGGGGAACGTGATGGTCCCGCTTGTACCTGTGGCCCCGGTGCTGCCAGTGTCCTTGGTGACGTTCACTGGCTTTACCGTCTGGTCATTTTCATCTGTTGCATAGGCTGTATCAAAGTTGACGCCGGACTGGCTGTCACTTACATTGATGGTCAGCCGGCCGCCTTCCATTACATAATCTTCTTCATTGATGGTGGGCGGTGCATCGTCCAGGGTTGCAACATGGTCGTATATACGGTTAGACATCCCGTTCCAGCCGGTCACATATATTTCCAGGGTGCCGTTGTCTTCCAAGGTGGCCTTATATACTCCTTTTTCCTTGACCATTTCCAGGGGTTTTGTCTCCAGGCTTACGGTCATCTCCTTTATGGGAAGCAGGGAGCGGACCTTGACGGTCAGGTCGACTGTCTTATAATCCTGGGTATCGGATACCGTATATTCAATCTTTGGCGTTGAGACAGCCAGGAAAAGGATGATCAGGTTCAGGACAATGAAGGGAAGGACGAAGCAAACCAGGTTGAACAGGGTCCGGTTGTCCTTCCAGGAACGTTTATTGTAAGTGTTGCGTTTGTTGCTGCGGTTTCTTTGTCCGCCGTAGGAGCCGGATGAACGCTCGCTGCGGGGAGCCGAATATGATGAATGACGATTCATAGAAAATCCTCCTTAAAGTATAAGCACCGAAAAATACTTTTATAGCATATCAGAAAATGTCTTTTCTTACAAGGTGAAGTTGGAAAATGCCAAAGATTGCACAACGCTCTTCAAAATAACGGCTGATTATGGTATGATAGGTGTAGTCCTGCCGGTTCAGGACACAGTATCCACAAAATAAAATATGCCGTCACAAAAGGAGCAGAACCCATGATAGGAGAAGCAGCTGTATTTGCCGAAAGGGCACACAGGGGGGTATTCAGGAAGGGGACGGACATTCCCTACATAACACATCCCATGGAAGCAGCAGTGATTGTATCCGCATTTACGGATGATGAAGAGATGATTGCAGCTGCATTGCTGCATGATGTGATGGAGGATGCCGGGGTTACGCGGGGAGAGCTGGAGCAGGCTTTTGGTCCCAGGGTTGCCTGGCTGGTGATGGATGAAAGCGAAGATAAGAGAAAGACCTGGCAGGAGAGGAAGAGCTATACGGTCCGCCATCTCATGACTGCCTCCAGGGAGATTAAGATACTGGCTTTGGGGGACAAGCTCAGCAATATGCGCAGCACTGCCAGGGATTACCTGGTTTTGGGCGATGACATATGGCAGCGTTTTAACGAAAAGGATAAGAGAAAGCATGCGTGGTATTACTGGGGAATTGCCCATGCATTGAAGGAACTGGAGAGTCACGTATATTATCAGGAATATATCATGCTGTGCAGGAATGTATTCGGTGAAGATGTATACGTGCAGGAATAAAAGATTCCCGGTAATTTGAATTGGTAAGGAGATTATCCATGAAAAGAATTGGAAGGTTTTGTAGATTAACGGCTGCCATACTGACAGCCGGAATTATTTTCAGCACGCAGGGGCTGACCGCAATCGCAGGCACCACGGGCATCGGGTCCGCCAGGTCGGAACAGACAGGTCCCGGCGTGGCAGGACAGACAGGAGGCCAGAACCAGGCAGGGCAGACAGAAGGCCAGGCCACGGCAGGGCAAGTGGAAGGCCAGACCCAGGCAGGCCAGGAACAGGCGCCGCCCGCGCAGCCGGAAAACCCGCTGCAGGTCAATTACAGTGCCTTTATAGTACAGCAGGGCTGGAGCGCGGCTACGGCGGACAACCATCCCTGTGCGGCCGGGGCAGGCTCCTGGGTAACTGCCATGAGAGCCAATCTGATTAATATACCCCAGGGTGCGCAGGTAGGAATCCGGTATCAGGTTAACCTGAGCGGTTCCGGCTGGCTGTCCTGGTCCGAAGACGGGGCAGAGGCAGGGGGAGCAGAAAGCGTCATGCCCCTTGAATCCATCCGCATGGAACTGACCGGGAGCGCGGCATCTGATTATGACTTATATTACCGGGTGCTTCAGAACGGGTCATGGACGGACTGGGCTGCCAACGGCAGTGCCTCGGGTGTGGAAGGGGCGGGACTCAGGGTAGATGGTATCCGCGCCTCCATCACAGCCAAAGGGGCAGGTCTTCCGGCAGAACCTGTACTGACGCCCGGAATATCGTCTTCCATTGACCCCTCAAGGCCCATGATAGCGCTTACCTTTGACGATGGGCCTAAGACATCGGTTACCAGCAGGATTTTGGACAGCCTGGAGGCCAATGGGGGAAGGGCCACCTTCTTCATGGTGGGTTCCAATGTGAATGCCAATGCAGGCGTAATCAAACGTATGGTGGCACAGGGCAGTGAGGTGGCAAACCATACACATGACCACAAATACATTTCTAAGCTGAATGCAGAGGGTATCATCAGCCAGATAGGTTCCACCAACCAGAAGATTGAAGCCATATGCGGTATCTCGCCGGTGCTGATGCGTCCTCCGGGCGGTTATATCGATGCCAGGTCCCTGTCCGTGGTGGGCAATATGGGGATGTCGGCCATTATGTGGTCCATTGATACAAGGGACTGGCAGCACAGGAATGCGCAGAGGACCATTGATACGGTACTGAGTCAGGTAAGGGACGGGGATATTATCCTGATGCATGATATTTACAGCACCACGGCAGACGCGGCAGTGGTACTGATTCCTGAACTGACCGCAAGGGGCTACCAGCTTGTGACGGTCAGTGAACTGGCTGCCTACAGGGGCGGGGCTGCTCCGGGACACAAGTACAGCCAGTTCAGGTAGAAGCATATTGAATGGGATATGAACATTTGACAGAGCATATACGGACATAATCAGGGACCGCTGCCCTACAGTCAGGAATGGATTCACAGACTGTAGGGCAGCGGCCCTTTTATGCCTTCATATTAATATGGACTATCAACCTAAGAAGCGCATCCACCGCACCCGCTGCATCCGTTTCCAGGCTCCCTGGCAGTTCCAAAGACCTGTTCATGGAGGTGTCTTCCGGTGGGAGTGGCGGCAAGTCCGCCTTCCGCTGTTTCCTTAAGGGAGGAGGACATGGCGTCCCCAACCTTCTTCATGGTCCAGATGACCTCGTCCGCCGGGATGGCGCTTTCAATGCCTGCCAGCGCCAGTTCAGCTGCCACAAAGGCCCCGGCCACGCCGGAGGCATTGCGCTTGATGCATGGTATTTCCACTAATCCGGCCACCGGGTCGCATACCAGTCCAAGAATATTCTTGATGGCAATGGCGATGGCATGTTCCACCATGTGGGGAGTACCTCCGGCCAGTTCCACAATGGCAGCGGCAGCCATGGCGGCGGCAGAACCGCACTCGGCCTGACATCCGCCCTGGGCGCCTGCCAGGGATGCGTTGTTGGCAATGACCATGCCCACGGCAGAGGCTGTAAACAGGGACATGACGCAGTCCCTTTCAGGAATATTCTTTTCCGTCTGCATGGTGAGGAGGGCTGCCGGAAGGATGCCGCAGCTGCCTGCAGTGGGAGCCGCCACAATACGGCCCATGGAGGCATTCAGCTCTGAAACAGCCAGTGCGCGGTACAGTGCGCCTGAAAGAAAGGAGCCGGTAAGGCTTGTGCCGCTTTCTGCAACCTGGCGCATCTTATAGGCGCTGCCGCCTGTAAGCCCGCTGGTACTGCGCAGGTTTTTATTAGATCCTGGTTCAATGCATTCAGCCATGACCCGGTAATTGCTTCTCATGTGTTCATATATGGATTCCTCACTCTGTTCCATCTGCAGGGCCTGTTGGTTCAACACAAGCCGGGAGATGGGAATCCCGCCCAGTTCTGCGGCAGCCACGACCCCGGCCACGGAAGAGTAATTAAAATCTAGTTCCATCGTAAGATTCCTCCTTATTGTTAGATGGGCTGCAGCATGGTACTGGAGAAGACATTGGGCAGTACCTTGATTTTCTGGTTCAGTTCCGGGCCAAAGCTGCCGTCGATTTCAATAGTCATTACTGCATCCCCGCCTTTTTGCTGCCTGGACAGGCGGAAATTACAGATGTTGACCCCTGCATCAGCCATGACCTCGGTTACGGCTGCAATGGTGCCCGGCGCATCGCGGTGGAGCACAATCAGGGTGGTATGCTGGCCCGTGATGGATACCTCCATGCCGTTGACCTCTGTCACCAGGATGTTGCCTCCGCCTATGCTGCTGCCTAAAAGGGATACCCTGTTGCCATTGGCATCTGTCAGGGCCACCCTGGCCGTGTTGGGATGGGCGCCGTCAATGTCGCCCGTGGTTATGGTTACCTCAAGCCCCTGTTCCCTTGCAAGCTCAGGCGCCCTGCGTATGCGGCTGTCATCCGTGGACATGCCCATGATGCCTGCAATCAGCGCCTTATCGGTTCCATGCCCTTTATATGTCTTGGCAAATGATCCGTGGAGGAAAATGTCTGCCTTTACGGCGGGCGCTCCCAAAAGCGCCAGCGTGATACGGCCGATCCTGGCGGCCCCTGCGGTGTGGGAGCTGGACGGGCCAATCATCACAGGCCCGAGGATATCAAAAACGTTCATGGTTTTTCGCCTTTCTTTATGACTTTTTTCATGAAATTATAAGCCTTGTACCTGTCTTACGGATTTTCTCCTCCATCAGCGGGGTGATGCCCCCATCGGTGATGATGGTGTCAATCTCCTCAAATGGGCATATTTTAATCAGGCTGGCTTTGCCGAACTTGGAGGAATCCGCCAGGACAATGGTCCGGCTGGCAGACTGATGCAGCTGGTTTTGGATTCGTATCTCACTGAGCCGCTGGTCCGTACAGCCCACCACCGGGTCAATGCCCGTGACCGTCATAAACATGATATCTATGTGTATGCTTTCCAGCGTGGCGGAAAAGTCATTGACCAGTGTATATTCATCCCGGTTTAAGACCCCGCCCGTAAGGATGATGGTAATTCCCGGATTCTCAGCCAGAATCAGGGCGTTCTGGATGGAATTGGTAACCACGGTCAGTCTGTGGAAACGTTCCTTGAGGGTCAGCGCCATCATCTGGCTGGTGCTTCCATAATCCAATGCAATGATCTGCCCCTCCTCTACCATGGACGCCGCCTTTGCCGTGATGGCTGATTTCTGCTCCAGGTGCTGGGAATTACGGATCTGCAGGGAAATGTATCCTCCGGGCATATCCGGCGTTGTTCCTATATCAACGGGCACGGCTCCCCCGTGCACCCTGGACAGACGTCCCTGGTTGTCCAGGTATTCAAGGTCTTTGCGTACTGTCTCAGATGATACCCCCATTAGTTTTACCAGTTCGGCTGTATGTACAATCCCATCTTTATCTAAAAGTTCCAGAATCTTGTTATAGCGCTGCTTCGCCAGCATGAATGATTGCCCTCCCTTCCGATGTCATCCTTCTGATGCCATGTTTTGCGTTGATGCACAGTTCTTATATTATACCCCAATTTCCCAATTTAGAAAAGAGAATATACAATGATTCCCAATAAAAACCCAGCCGGGACCTTGCGGACGCCCATAAAAGATGTTGTGAAAACTTGTGAATTATTGAGAATATATTCATTATAACGGAGGAAAACCCAATTTTATAGATGCTAAATGCACAAAAAACCAACAAAAATTTTGTTATAATTGCGAAAAAATTTGATATTATTGCGAAAATACTTGAAAACCCAATAAAAAGCAGATATACTAAGTCTGTAGCAAAATTACATGACCTCGCTGGGAACGAGTGTACCGTTGGCGCTTATGGCAGGAATGTCCATGCTGCGCAGAATCAGGTATATATGACGAAAGGAGATTTAATGATATGAGTAATGAGACAAGGGCAAAGATTGTGAAGGCAGCCCCAAACCGCTGGCTGGTGTTCTGTATCCTCACACTTTCAGGAGGAATTGCATTTAAGCTTTCATCCATGAAGGATATGTTCTATGTACCTATGCAGCAGTTCATGGGTCTTTCCAATACCCAGATAGGCGGCGCCCTGAGCGCGTACGGAATTGTACAGACCATCGGCCTGATAGCCGGTATCTACATCTGCGATATGTTCAGTAAGAAATACATGATAGGCGGATCACTGATCGGACTTGGCGCCGTGGGCGTATACCTGTCTACTTTCCCCGGATACTGGGGCTTCCTGGTGGCATTCGGCGTCATGGCCATCTTGGGAGAGGTTACATACTGGCCCGTATTATTAAAAGCAATCCGTCTGCTGGGCGATGAGAAGACCCAGGGCCGTATGTTCGGTTTTCTTGAAATGGGGCGCGGTATCGTAGATGTAATCATAGCATCCACGGCCCTTGCCATCTTTAAGGCAATGGGAGAGGGCGCAGGCGCATTAAGGGGCGGCCTCCTGTTCTTATCCGCCGTCACCGCGGCAGCAGGCGTGCTCTGCCTGATATTTGTTCCCAACGATGAAAAGCGTGTGGATGAGACAGGCAAGGAAGTCAACAAGGCACAGGCTGCATTCGGCGGCATGATGCAGGCTGTTAAGAGTGTGGATATTTGGGCTGTTTCATTGAACGGATTTACGGTATACTGTATATACTGTGGACTTACTTATTTCATACCATTCCTGAACCAGATTTATTTCCTGCCTGCAACTGCGGTCGGTATGTATGGAATCATCAACCAGTATGGCCTTAAGATGGTAGGCGGCCCAATCGGCGGCTTCATGTCCGATAAAGTCCACAAATCATCTGCCAAGCATATCAGGGCCGGATTTGTGGTATGTATTATTGCGATGGCGGCATTCCTCATGGTACCTCATGAGACACTGGGACAGAACGGAAACTGGATTCTGGGAGCAGCATGTACACTTGGCTTTGGCGCCATTGTATTTACCATGCGCGCCGTGTTCTTTGCACCTATGGATGAGGTCAGGGTCCCAAAGGAAATCACCGGAGCTGCCATGAGCCTTGCATCCCTGGTCATCTATCTGCCGAATGCATTTGCCTATGTAATGTACGGCAGCTTTCTTGACAGATACCCGGGTATGACTGGCTTCAGGATTGTATTTGGTGTCATGATTGCATGGGCTGTTGTGGGCGTGGGCGTATCCACATTCTTAATCCACCGCATCAAGAAGTGCCAGGCAGCGGACAATGCAAAGTAAGAATCAGAAGGACGGTATGATAGTATGAAAGAATATAATGGTTTTAAGAACTGCGGCAGCTGGTATAAGGGAAATATCCACAGCCATACCACGGTATCGGACGGCATGCTTACCCCGGAGCAGTCTGTAAAGCTGTATAAGGAAAACGGATATCATTTCCTTTGTTTTTCAGAACATGACATATTCACGGATTACAGGGAGCAGTTTAACACGGAAAACTTCATCATAGTGCCTGCCGTGGAAAGCAGCGTTGTGCTGTATCGGGCCAAAGGAACCAATGAGCGTTATAAGATACACCATCTCCACGGCATCCTTGGGACCCAGGCCATGCAGGACGCGGCGCCTCTTGGGACCTATAAGCATATGCAGTATATCCCGCCCATGAAGTTCTTTGGGGAATGGACCGGGCCAAAGGCTGCCCAGGAGGTGGCGGATATGCTCAGGGACCATGGATGCGTGACAACATATAACCATCCTATCTGGAGCAGGGTGACAGAGGAAGAGTTCATATATACGGAGGGCGTCAGCTCCCTGGAAATCTATAACTTTAATACGGTCCAGGAATCCAACACAGGATATGATGTGACCTACTGGGACAGGATGCTGCGCATGGGCAGGCGGATTAATGGCTTTGCCAGCGACGACAATCATAACGAGGGCCTTTTTGAAGATTCATGCGGCGGCTGGATCTGTGTCCAGGCACCGGACCTGAGCCATGACAGCATTGTACAGAACTTTATTGACGGCAATTACTATTCCTCTTCCGGACCGGAAATCCATGACTGGGGTGTAAGGGATGGGAAGGTGTGGATTGACACATCCGCTGTGAACCATGTAAACTTTGTATGTGGGAATATCATCAATGACGGGACCACGGTCCTGGGGGAGCGGTTTAAGGATACGCTCAGCCACGCGGAATATCCACTGAAAGGCCATGAAACCTATGTGCGTGTGGAGGCAGTGGACCGGTACGGACGTACTGCGTGGACAAATCCCATTTATCTGGAATGGTAGATGGTACGTAATGGTAGACAGTACGTAATGGTAGATGGTACGTAAAGGAGGAAAGGAAGAATGAAAGAATTTCAGGCGATTCTTACGGCCTTTGATGACTGGCTTTGGGGCAACTGGCTGCTGTTCGTGCTTCTGGGTGTCGGTATTTTGTATACAGTCATTACAGGGGGAATCCAGGTACGGCGTTTTGGATACATAATCAGGAAGACCGTGTGGGAGCCAATCCGTTCCAAGAATAAGGAATCCAAAGAGTCTGGAACCATTTCTTCTTTTCAGGCCCTGTGTACCGCGGTGGCGTCCTGTGTGGGAAGCGGCAATATCGTGGGTGTATCCACTGCCGTGCTGGCCGGAGGCATGGGTGCCATATTCTGGATGTGGGTTGCTGCCTTCGTGGGCATGGCAACCAAGTACGGGGAGATTATCCTGGGCATGCTGTACCGGGAAAAGAACGAAGAGGGCAACTATGTGGGCGGCCCCATGTATTATATAAAGAAGGGGCTGCACACTCCCTGGCTGGCCACGCTCTGCGCCTTTTTCATGGTGACCCAGATCATAGGAGGCAACTTCATCCAGTCCAATACCATAAGCGGAGTGATGAAGGAAAACTTCGGCGTTCCTTATCTGACGACCGGTATTGTGCTTGTCCTTCTTATCTTCGTCATAACCCTGGGCGGGCTTAAGCGGCTGGCCCATGTGGCCCAGACCCTGGTTCCGTCTATGGCCCTGATATATGTGGTGGGCGGTCTTGTGATCATCCTTGCAAACATTACCAAGGTGCCGGGGGTATTTGCGGACATTTTTGCCGGGGCATTCGGCCTGAGGGCCATGGCGGGGGGCGCCATGGGTTCCATGCTGATTGCAATGCAGAAGGGAGTGGCCCGCGGCCTCTATTCCAATGAAGCAGGTGAAGGCTCGGCTCCTGTCATCCACTCAGCCGCACAGGTGAACCACCCGGTTGAGCAGGGAATCACAGGCGTGGCCGAAGTATTTCTGGATACATTTGTCATCTGCACCATTACAGGATTGATTTTAGGAGTGACCGGGGTGCTGGATTCCGGGGCGCCGGGGAATGTGCTGGCAATCAATGCATTTGCAAGCGTGTGGGAACCGCTGCGGTATGTGGTGGCCCTCTGCCTGCTGCTTTTCTCTTCCACAACCCTTATGAGCCAGTGGTACTTTGGCTTTGTGGGCCTGAATTATATATTCGGGAGCAAGGTGGCGGGAAAGTTTAAATACATTTTCCCGTGCTTCTGTATTGTTGGGGCATTGGCGGAAATCGAGCTGGTATGGGTAATCCAGGATATTGCCCTGGGACTGCTTACGATTCCAAACCTGATTGCAATGGTGGTGCTTGCGCCTCAGGTCAGGAAGGCTACGAAGGAGTATTTTACAAAAATAAATGTTTAGCGGATGCGTTCCGTTCAGGAGGACGTATCCACGAAGGGGCCGGGGCAGGCGGTAAATCAGATGCCCCGGTCTTTTCCGTCTGATTGAATTGTAATTTATCACCTGGGTTTTAGGACTTGATATCAGGACTTGATATCAGGGCTTATTTTACCCTTGATTATTCCGCGGATATTATGTATAATATGACCACAGATGATTTCATTCCGACATCTGCCTGTGCAGTGGCACAGAGACGGGGATTCTTTCTGAAACCCGTGATTTCCCATTAACAGCATCAGAATAAAGACGCCGTACATTGACAATTTCATAGGATTTGCAGTCTGTTATCCTTACAGGTTGATATAGTACCGGGAGGGATGGTCATGACAGGGAAAAGAAGAGCTAAAAGAAGGGTTAAAAGGCAGGACTGGAAAGCGGTACGGCTGCTGACAGCGCTGCTGGTTATTTTGACATGGATGATACAGTTGGACAGCAGGATGGACTTTGTATACGCCCAGACACAGATGCCGGACAAAGATCCGGTTCTGGAAGGAGACATGCTTTATATCACAAGGAAAATGGAAGCCGGGCCGGAAGCAGCGGGCGCCGGGATTAAGGCGGGACAGGCAGCAGGTGCTAAAGCCGGGACAGCGGCGGGCCAGACAGCAGATGCCCAGGCGGTGGCGGGCCAGATAGCAGATGCCCAGTTAGCAGATGCCCAGGCAGCAGATACCCAGACAGCAGATGCCCAGGCGGTCCCGGATATTCCACCTGAGTCTTATTGGGACAGGAATGGACGCGAGTATGTGCTGGACCACTATGAGGTGAAGGAGATTCCTGGCCATATGGTGGGCAGGGTGTTGGAAAAGCAGGTGGTTTATTCAGATGTAGAAGGCGCGGAGGGACTTCCGGAATCCATTTCCGTCACGGAGGAAGTGTCGGGGATACCGGCAGAAGGGGAATTGTATATACGGGACAGCCGGATTGTAAGGGAAGAATGGCGGGACGGTTTCCAGGCGCCGGTACTGTTTCATTCCTATGGCGCGGATGAATACCAGACAGGCTCCCTGGTCATAAGCGGTGAGGATGTGCTGGCTTCGGCAGTGGAGTCGCAGGAAGGCATTCTGGAGGTCATGGGCCTTTCACCGCAGCAATACCGCATCCATTCCATGACATGGGACGGTGAGGCGTTTGAGGATGAAGATGGGCAGCTATGCCGCAGGGCAATGGCTGAGGGGCAGAAGCTGGTACGTGATTATGAGATTACATATGAGGGGGAGGTAGCGTATATGGAGCCGGTATCTTATGAGATGGAGATGGCCTACCGTCCGGTGCTGCCCTCCCGGGTATGGCTGGATGAGGAAGGGACGGATACCTTGGCGGGGGAGGTGGCGCAGGAACCTTCAACCACAGGGGAGGGTGGTCCGTTGTGGTACTGGGTCCGCAGCGGTTTTGTGATTACGGTGGGCGCAGGGCTTATTGGTATCTGTGCAGGAGTCCTGGCCCTGGCAGTATCCTGGCTCAGGCAGAGAAAGAAGGAGCAGGACCGGAAATATCTTCCGGACAACATAAGCGGTTGAGGCCCAAAGCAGACATGTGTTATACTTTAGGGAGTGAATAAATGAAAAGGAGAACAGATATGACAAATCCGGTATATGAAAAATTAATGAACTGCTATGCCAGTGTAAAGGACAGGCTTCCTTTCAGGCCCAAGGCAGCCCTTATTCTGGGTTCCGGCCTGGGTGATTATGCGGACCAGACCGAGGTGGAAGGCGTGATTGATTATCATGATATAGAAGGTTTTCCGGTATCAACGGTAGCCGGACACAAGGGGAGGTTTGTATTTGCACATATTAATGGCGTGCCGGTGGTCATGATGCAGGGCCGTGTCCATTATTATGAGGGGTATCCCATGACGGATGTGGTGCTTCCGGTCAGGCTCATGAAGCTGATGGGAGCGGAAATCCTGTTCCTGACCAATGCCGCGGGCGGGGTTAATCATGACTATGCAGCAGGGGACTTCATGCTGATCAGGGACCAGATTGCCTGCTTTGTACCGTCTCCGCTGATTGGGCAGAACCTGGATGAGCTGGGGCCGAGATTTGCTGATATGAGCCAGATATATGATAACAAGCTGTGCGATGTAATCAGGACAGCCGCCAGGGAGCTGGATATCCGGATTCAGGAGGGAGTCTATGTACAGCTGACAGGACCTGCCTATGAAACGCCCCAGGAGGTAAGGATGTGCAGAATCCTGGGCGGTGATGCAGTGGGCATGAGCACTGCCTGCGAAGCCGTGGCGGCCAACCATATGGGGATGAGGGTATGCGGGATATCCTGTATTACCAACCTGGCATGCGGCATGACGGACACGCCCCTTTCCCACGAAGAGGTTCAGGAAACCTCAGACAGGGTGGCTCCCCTGTTTAAGAAATTAGTGTCAGAATCCATTGGAAGAATGGGAATTCTCTAATATTTTAGGAAAAATTAAAGAAAAAGACATAGTAAAATAGTGTTTTTCGTAGTAATATGTATCGTGAGCGCGGCGGGGGCATTAAGCCGCTGCGCCTCAAAGAAAACGCATCATGTGTCAGCAACAGAAAAGAGGAGATTCATTATGAAAAAACACTATTTAGCAATCGCTGTCCTGGCTATGGCCCTTGGTATGACAGCGTGTTCATCAAAGACAAGTGAGACAACAGCAGATACCACCGCAGCTACCACGGCGGTTGAGACAACAGCAGAAACCGATGCATCCGCTGAGGATGAGGAGGAAGACTACTACTATGGTTTTGTCGGGGAAGTGAATGACAAGGTCATAACCGTTGCGGATGACGAAGGCAAGGAAGTCAGGTTTGACGTGTCAGCGGCCAAGGTAGAGGGAGCAGATGCCATTGGAACAGGTGACGAGGTAGAGGTGGCTTACAGCGGCCAGCTGTCAGAAGACGTTACAAAGGCAAAATCAGTGGATATCATTACCTCCGCTGCTGCAGAAGCAGCTGCAGAGGCTGCCGCGGAGATTGACGAGACTATAAGCGGCACCATTGAGAAGGCAGATGACAAGACCCTGACATTGAAGACAGAAGATGGTACATATACCTTCAACACCATCATTGCCCAGAAGGTGACCAAAGACGGTATCAAGGCCGGGGCAGAGGCTGATGTGACATTCTACGGAGATTTAGAGGATGAGGAAGATAAGCCGGTTGCGACTAAAATCGTGACAGAGGATGCCATGGATACGCCGGAGGCAAAGGTGAACGCCCTTACAGGCAAGGTGGTTGAGGTTAAGACAAATTATGTGGTATTAGAGACTGCAGACCCCGATAATACCCTGTTTACCTTTGTTGGCACGGATGGTATGTTTGATAAGCTGAAGGTTGGCGATACGGCCACGGTTGCCTACGAAGGAACCTTGACTGACAAGTCCATTATGGCTACTGGCCTGAAGTAGGTTAAAAAGGCTTTATGATGATTGAAAATGCTGCCCTGGGAATTTTTTCCGGGACAGCATTTTTATATCTGGTTCTGTTGCATACCGGTTTTATGTTTTGTGAAATAATGGCAATCCGGCATGGATAAGTAGAAACATATAAATGTATCATTAGGGAACGCCGTGTTTCTGTCCTGTGGGATATGAAGGGAAGGCAGGCGTTTATACGAGATGAAAAAAGGCAGGTAAAAGCAGTGTAGAGGCACTCGCTTTTATCTGCCTTTTATTATGCTCATGTTATACCAATTCAGGAAAATATCTCCAATCTTCCAGTCCTGATGAGACTATCCTTAAGCCGCTTAATGTCAAGGAATCCTGCCCGGGAACCTCGGTGTCAAAGTAGAAGCCATATGTGCCATAAACCAGAACTTTTCCGGTCTGCATTACAGCGCGGATATTGTTCATGACCGTATCGATGGATGGACCGCCTTCTGCCACGCAGGCCGCATTGGGAACATGGCGGTTATTGAGTATGTCTGCATCTATATGGAGGTAAATGGCATCTACCTTTTGCGCCAGATTATTCACACTTTCTTTCCAAAGGCATTCATTTTCAAATCCTTCGGATTTTATCCAGTTGATATGAGAACCTTCTACAATTTCTAAGGCGCCATCGTCATCAATTTCAGCTTCGCGGAAATCACTGAGAATCACAAGATGGTCATCATAAGGAATCTCCAGCCCGGCAGCAGCACGCCAGTCCTCCATGTCCACACCCAGGATTGCAGCCATATCCATACCTCCCAGAATGCCTGTATGGGTGACTGCCGGAGTTGACATGTCACTATGGGCGTCCAGATAGATGATACCTACTTTTTTGTCAGCACCAATGGCACGCTGGATGCCTCCGCATACCCCAACTGCATCTTTGCAGTAACCACCTGTCAGCAGTACGGCTTCTTTGTTTGATAGATGCTGGAAGACAGAGTCAGAAACCTGCCTGGTCAGGGTGAGATATACTTCTTCATCATCTTCTGGATCATAAACAATTTCTTCTACGGAGTATGGAACCCCTGCTTTGCCGTATATGCCGCAGAGTTTATAATCGTCCAGCTCACGGTATTTTTTCCAGTGCTGGATGTCAGAATAGATTCCTTCCCGTATATGCAGCGGGTCTGGTCCCCAGTTTAAATCGCCATATGGTATTTCAATAACACCTAGATGGTTAAGTTTTTTTGTAGTCATTACAAGATACCTCCTTTTATTTTTTGAGATTTAAATATGACAGATCGCAGTTAATGAAAATATGTGCAGGAGAGAAATTATCTCCCTTCCGGATGCTGTCGATTAACGTGTCAACTGCTGTGGATGCCAGTTCCTGGGGGCGTTGTGTTACCAGGCTTACGATTTTCTGATAAATATCCTGGTTTTCACCGGAGATATATTCAACAAAGGACATGTTGAAATCATCAAAAACCCCGATTTCAAAATCTGTTGAATTGGCATATTTGGTCAGAGGAAGCAGGTTGCAGAAATGCTGTACATCTGAGCCTGTATGGATAATAAATGCCGTGAATTCAATGGAAGAATTCATGAGGGAATAAATGGGCTGCTGCCTATAATCCCTGTCAGGATAAATGATTTCATTATATCCGGGCAGGGAATATTCACCTGTGACCTGATAGTATCCATTTAGCCGCTCCAACGAGACGTTGGTTAATGTAGCTTTGTTCTGGATGATACTTAATATATTCTTGTGTCCCCGCTTTATCATGCTTTCGGTCAGACTGTAAATCCCTTTCTTATTATGGGATGTGACAAATGAAAACTCGGAATTGTTGGGATAACAGTCGAGAAACAAAAAAGGGATTTTCCATTCGGATATTTTTTTAAGATAATTCTTGTTATTGGCATTCGCAAAAGAATCCATTATGATACCGGAAACCTGTAATGAATGGCAAAGCTCCAGATATTTGTATTCCAGGGAGTTATCTTCCCTGCTGTCAAAGACGATGACGGAATAACCGTTTTCGTAAGCTTTTCTGGTAATGGTATCAGAGATGGTGGACATAAATTTGCTTTCCAAGTTAGGTAATATAAGGGCGATTGTTTTATTCAGCTTAGGCATTGGTGAGACATTTATGACTTCTCCGGAAGGCATATAATCCAATTCATTTGCAATGTGCAGAATCTGAGCCCTCTTTTCATCTGATACACGTACCGGGCGGTTATTGATGACCCTGGATACCAGTGATTTGGATACATGTGCTTTATCAGCAATTACCTGTAAAGTGACATTCCTATTGTTCATTTATCCTCTCCTTATGCGAAGTAAACATTTATCTTAATAGTGATTGTATCAGCAGGGGGCAAAAGAGTCAATAGAAAAATATTTAAAACAACCATTCACTTTATAAAGAGTTTACAGAAAAAATGTAGCAAATAACAATGAAATTTTGATGTAAATAAATAAATTGTGCGAAATATACAAAAAAGCATTCAAAAGATTGTGGAAAAAGTAATGTAAAAAAGGCTTGTGATAAACATTGTACCATTGCTACAATACTTTTAACGAGAGAAAACAGAGGCAACCATAGCGGGGAGGTAAATATATGAATAATAATGAGAGGCATACTTTATAAAGGATGGAATCCGGAACAGGAGGAACTATGAGTGAGTTTATACTTGAAATGAAGCACATCCATAAAAGTTATGGAGGAATCAAGGCACTGAAAGATGTAAGCCTGGAGTTAAAAGCAGGAGAAGTACTTTGTCTTTGTGGGGAAAACGGGGCAGGAAAATCCACCTTGATGAAAATTCTGGCAGGTGTGGAAACTCCTACGGAAGGTGAGATTTTTATAGACGGTAAACCTGTAAAGATTAACAGGCCAATTGATGCATTCCATATGGGAATCAGTATGGTACATCAGGAACTGGTACAGATTGAGGAAATGACGGTTGCAGAAAATATCTTTGTGGGTAGATATAAGACAAAGGCTGGTTTTGTGGATAATAAGGGATTGAGGGAGGATACCCTGGCTTTAATGGAACAGTTAGGAATATTCTTTGAGCCGGATACCCTGGTCCGTCAATATACGGTTGCCAGCCGCCAATTGATAGAGATTGCCAAAGCCCTGTCCTACCATTGTTCTATTATTATTTTTGATGAGCCAACAGCCGCCTTAACTATAGAAGAAACAGAAAAGCTGTATAAAATCATCCGACAGCTTAAGGCGGGGGGATTGGCTGTTATCCTGATTTCACATCGCATGGAGGATATTTACGCGGTAGGGGACCGGGTTGAAGTACTGAAAGACGGAGAAAATTCCGGGACATTACAGGTGGCTGGTTCAAACGTAGATGATATTGTCCGCCTGATGATTGGAAGACAGATGACGCAGCAATTTCCCAAGAAGACAAACAGGATTGGGGAGAAGATACTGGAGGTCAAAGGGCTGACAAATTCCAAGATAACAAATGTTTCGTTCACTTTGAATAGAGGGGAAATTCTTGGAATTGGGGGCTTGGTAGGCGCCGGGAGGACGGAACTTCTAAGGGCTGTATTTGGGGTGGATGGCTATCAGGGAGAAATTTATTTAAAAGGACAGAAAATTACGAATCATTCACCTATGGAGGGACTGAAAAAAGGATTCGCCCTGGTCCCTGAAGACCGCAAGGACCAGGGGCTGATACTGAACCAGTCCATCCTTCAGAACATTGTTTTGAGTATTTTAAAGAAAATGTCGGTCTGGGGAATCATGAATCCTAAAAAGGAGGACAGCGTCTGTAAGGAATACATCCAAAAGCTGAATATCCGTGCATCAGGGGGTAATATGATTGTACGGATGTTAAGCGGAGGGAACCAGCAGAAGGTGGTCCTTGGTAAATGCCTGGCATCCAAACCGGAGATCCTGCTGCTGGATGAACCAACCAGAGGCGTGGATGTGGGTGCAAAAGCTGAAATTTATAAAATTATCAATGAACTGGCAAGTGAAGGCATTTCAATCATTGTGGTTTCTTCGGAAATGACGGAGCTTCTAGGGATCAGTGACAGAATCATCGTGATGCATGAGGGACACCTGTCAGGTGAGCTATCTATGGATGAAGCAAGCGAAGAGGCTATTATGAAAATGGCCATCTCACATTAAACAGGCGGATGAAAGGACGGTAAAAATGAAATCAGGAAAAGAAAATACCATGACTATGTTTGAAAGATTGAAAGGCTCAAGATACTTTGAGTTATCAGGATTGGTTTGTTTGATTATTGTGTATTCGGTAATCGTACAAAGCCGGAGTGGGAATTTCCTTACATTAGGAAATATAAATAATGTTTTGAAAGAAATTGTTGTATATGGCATTCTGGCAAGTGCATTGACATTCCCGTTGATTAACGGAACATTTGACTTATCCATAGAATCGACCTGCGCACTTGGGGGGACCTGCTGTGCATTACTCATAACAGATGGATTGTTTGGGCTTAAGACGAACCTGTTTTTTGCGGTTATACTGTCCGTGTTGATTTGCAGCATTGTAGGTGTGGCAAATGGTCTGCTGGTATCCAGGACTAAAATAGACCCTTTTATTGTGACATTGGGAACACAGACAGCAGTAAGGGGTATCGTGTATATTGTATGTAATAACAGTGCAGTGACATCTTTGCCGGATTCGTTTAAATATCTAAGTTCCGGAAAAATATTGGGAATATCCGTGTCTATCTGGATCCTGATCCTGGTTTTTGTAATGATGGCGCTGGTTTTAGGGAAAACATCCTATGGGCGGAAAATCTATGCAATTGGAGGCAGCTATACGGCTGCATACATTTCAGGAATCAATGTTAAAAAAATCCGTTTCTCTACCTATATCATTAGTGCAGCTTTGTCCTGTATTGCAGGAATCCTTTCCACTGCCCGTGTGGGTTCTGCGACACCGAATGCGGCCAGTGGCTATGCCACAATTGCCATATCTGCATGCGCGATTGGAGGAGTGGCATTAACTGGCGGAAAGGGTTTGACCATAGGCGTATTTCTTGGAGCGTTGATGATGGGAATGATAACAAATGGAATGAACCTGATGTTTATTGGCAGTAACTGGCAGTATGTTGTCAGGGGATGCCTGATGGTCATTGCGGTATTCTATGCCCAGTGGTTTAGCAAAATATCCAATAAAACAAATAAATAGTCTGATACAGACCCATAAGAAGAGGAGAAAAAAATGATTATTGATTCACATATGCATCTGATAAATTCAAAATGTTTTGACAAGGCAACCTATGACAGATTGGGACAATCCATACCTAAGGATACGGATATTGATCAGCTTGTATCATGGATGAGGGCTGCAGGTATTGAAAAATGTGTATGCATGGGACAGGACATGCATAGGATTTGGAACTCGGAATTTGGGGAAATTGCAGTGGAATCCTCTTATGGCAGATATCCGGATTTCTTTATTCCGTTTTGCAGCGTGGAGCCCATTGACAGTGCAGGCAGATTCAATCAGAAGAATTATGACTATGTGGTAAATAAGGTGACAGAATGCGGATACAGGGGGATTTTATTCACGCCGCCCTATGGTCAGTTTAATTCTAACGACAGGGCAATCTATCCGTTTTATGAGTTTGCCCAGAAACAGGGAACTGTGGTTCAGTATCACCACTCAGCAGCAGGAGGACCCACTGTTCTGGCCCATACGAAATATGCGAAGATGGAAAACCTGAATGATGTAACTTTTGATTTTCCGGACATGAAGATAGTTGTTGAGCATATCGGATATCCATTCAGTGAGTATTTATTTACCATGATGGTCAATGATGAAAACCTGTGGACTGATTTAGCCATGCTTTATAAGAGGCCGCTCTGGATGACCTGGAATATGGTCCTGGCAAAAGAGATGGGAGTCCTGGACCGGGTCATGTTTGCTTCTGACTTTGTGGCGGCGGACAATGATTTATTTTCGGAAAACCCCACAAAAGATTTGCTGGGATGGATAGACCTTATCCAGAATGGTATGAACCGAATCTGTAAACAGTCAGGGTGGCCAATCTTTACAGAGAAGGAAATAAGCGGGATTTTACATGATAATGCCGCGCGTCTCTACAATCTGTAATTCGGTTACAGGCATTATACATAAAAGATACAGCGGATGGTGGTGGGATGGGAATGTTTTTTGGTGTGGATATTGGAGGTACGGAGATAAAATTCGGAGCATTTTCAGAAGCAGGTGATTTACTGGAAAAGTGGTCAGCCCCAACGGATATTTCAGACATGGGAAGGAAAATAATACCGGATGTTGCAAGGCATATCAGGCAGTATACTGTTGGTAAGGGCGTCAGGGAAGATGGGGTTGCAGGTATCGGCATGGGGATACCAGGCCCGGTTGATAAGGCTGGGTATGTAAGGACATGCGTAAACCTTCGATGGAACGGATTCAACCCAGTGGAGGAGTTAAAAAAAGAATTTCCCGATGTAAAGATTGCAGCTGGAAATGATGCCAATACAGCAGCATTGGGGGAATATTACAGAGGGGCTGGCAAAAACTATGACAGTATGATGCTTATCACTCTTGGGACAGGAGTTGGCGGAGGAATCATCATGAATGGTAAAGTCCTGTTAGGAGCCCATGGGCTGGCCGGGGAGATAGGACATGTATCGGCAGCTGTCCCGGAGAAGGAACAATGCAGCTGTGGCAACACAGGATGTATTGACCAATTTGCATCAGCTACTGGTATTGTACGGATTATGAAAAGACTTCTGAAAGAAAGGAAACAGGATTCTATTTTGCGGAAACAGGAAAAGATATCAGCGAAGGATGTTTGCGAAGCGGCCTGCCAGGGGGATGCGCTGGCAGTGAGGTGTATTGATATCTGCATGGGTGCTTTGGGAAATGGACTGGCATATTTTTCACATGCATTTGACCCGGAAGTATATGTGATAGGAGGGGGAGTGTCCGGGGCTGGAGAAATTATTATCAGCGCTGTTAAGAAAGCTTATAGGGAAAAAATGTTCCTAATCCAGGATGGGGCTGACATCTGCCTGTCAAAACTGGGGAATGATGCGGGAATGGTCGGCGCATGCATGCTGGTGATGAATGGAGGGTGAGGATGGAAATAATTTACGATAAAGTGAATATGCCGGTTCCCCATGGGAATTATCTTCCGGTTGATATCACTGCCGGCACTATGGAGGAGCATCGACAGAAGGTGCTGCATAAAATGAGGGAGTTTGGTCTGGACGTCCTGGTTATCTATGCTGACAGGGAGCATGGGGCAAACTATGCTTATCTGACCGGGTTTGAGCCAAGATTTGAGGAAAGTGTACTGGTTTTACATAAGGATGGGACCTGCTGGATGATGCTGGGTAATGAAAACCTCAAGATGGGCAGGTATAGCTTTATCCAGGGGAAAGTCATACATGTGCCACATTTCTCCCTTCCCTATCAGCCGATGGAACCATTAAAAGATATGACTGGACTTGTGGAAGAAGCTGGAATTCAAGATGGAATGACAATAGGGTGTGCCGGATGGAAACATTTCACCAGTAAATGTAAAGGTGAGGAGAATCTGTTGGATATACCGGCTTTTATTGCAGATGCATTAAGGAAGGGGAATCCGAACGGAATCCTGCTTAGTGCATCGGGGATATTCCTGGATTCCCAACAGGGTCTGAGGACCAGGGTCAATGCAAATGAAATAGCCCATTATGAATTCGGCGCAGGGATGGCGTCGGTAAAAGTGTTGGAAGCCATGAATGAAATACGGCCTGGAAAGTCAGAAATGGAGATTGCGGGACATCTGTCAGCCTATGGGCAGCCCGCAACAGTTACTACCATCTGTGCTGCTGGAGAGCGGTTTACGGATGCGGTGGTATTTCCCAGAAATAAACCGATTCAAAGGGGGGACAGGATATCCATAACATTTGGGTTGAGAGGCGGCCTGACATCCAGGGCGGCATATGTTGGGGAAGACAGGATTGACCTGCCAAAAGGGGAGCAGGATTATATTGAGAAGGTAGCAATACCATATTACAAGGCTGCTGTTACATGGTATGAAATGATTGGAATCGGGGTGTCCTGCTCAAAGATTTATGAGACAATCGAGGAGGTCCTGCCAAAAGAACGGTTCCACTGGTCATTGAACCCAGGGCATTATACAGGAGCAGACGAATGGACGGCCTCACCTATATATCCTGGCTCTGAAGTTAAGCTGGAAAGCGGTATGATGCTGCAGATGGATATCATTCCTTCTGTACCTGGATATGGAGGGACAGGGGCGGAAGATGGGATTGCAATAGCGGACCAGGACCTCAGGAATCAGATACAGGAAAGATATCCGGCTGTATGGGAGCGGATAAAAGCACGGAGGGAGTATATGAAAAATAGCCTGGGAATCGTGTTGAGAGAAGAAATCCTTCCGATGAGTGACCTTTGTGGTTATCTGAGACCACTTATACTAAATCATGGGTATGCCTTGAGAAAAAAGCAGTAGGATATGTGAAAATTGTAGTAGGAGGGAGAAAGAAATGCATTATATATTGCCTGAAAATGTTCAGTATAAAGAAGTGGAGGCGCCGAGACGGTCTCCTTTGGGAAAATGCCCTGAATTGCCGGATTCCGTATATGCTGGGAGGATGAAAAAGCTATATAGCCGGATGGATAAAGAGAATCTGGATGCAGTTGTTGTTTATGCGGACCGTGAGCATTATTCCAATTTCCGCTATCTGGCTGCTTTTGAACCAAGATTTGAAGAAGGACTGTTTGTCATACATAGGAATGGAGCCAATTTTGTTTTACTTGGTAATGAATGTTACGGACTGTTCCATGAATGTAAGGTGCCTGTCAGCCCTTTGCTGTGTCAGATCCTTTCGCTGCCAAATCAGCCTATGGACAGGTTTACATCCATGAAAGAGATGTTTGAAAAGGCCGGGTTGGAAAATGGGATGAGAATCGGTGTGGTTGGCTGGAAGCTGTTTACTGGCAATATGGATACGGAGCATATGTTTGATGTGCCGGCTTACATTATCAAAGCGCTTACGGAGATTACCGGGGAAATAGACGTGGTGAATGCAACTGGTATATTCATTAACCCCAGGGACGGAATCAGGACGATAAATGAAGTCCATGCCATTGCACAGCTGGAATATGGCGCGGCACAGGCCTCCGGAAGAATTGCGGATATGTTGGAAGGACTTGAACCGGGAAAGACGGAAATAGAACTTGGCGCGTATTTAAACCCCATGGGAAAAGTAATGTCCTGCCATCCATATTTATCAGCTGGTCAAAACCGGTTCAGGGGGTTAATCAGCGTGACAGATTACCAAGTGAGAAAGGGAGACGCGATCTGTGCATCCATGGGACTGGAGGGAGGACTGACCTGCAGGGCCGGATACGTGGCTGAAGATGAAAAGGATTTAGATGATGGACTGCAGGATTATATGGAAAAACTGGCGAAGCCTTATTTCGCTGCTGCAGCCACATGGTATGAGATGATTGGACCTGGCGTCCGAGGTGATGAAATATTTGATGCCATCCAACATATCATACCGAAAGAAACTTATGGATGGGTTTTGAATCCGGGCCATCTTATTGGGACGGAGGAATGGCTTTCCTCTCCTGTTTATCCAGAATCAGATGTGGAATTTAAAAGTGGTATGCTGGTTCAGATGGATATTATTCCAGGAATGGACGGATATAGCGGTCCGAACTGTGAGGATGGTATCTGCATTGCAGATGAGGAACTGCAGAGGGGGTTGGAATCGGAGTATCCTGATGTATGGAGAAGGATGCAGGAGAGAAAAGCTTACATGAAAGAAGTTTTGGGAATTAACCTGAAGCCGGAAGTTTTCCCGATGAGTGACCTGGCAGGATGGTTCAATCCATTTCTGTTGAACCGGAAGAATGCATTTGTAGTTTGTTGATGGCCCTGATGATGGGGTAAAGGAATTCATGTTAACGGATGATGAGACGTGAGAGGAGAAGGTCAGCTATGAAGAAAAAGGTATTGGGTTTGTTACTTGTTTGTATGATGATACTGTCAACAACAGCCTGTGCTCCAAAGGAGAAGCAAAAAACCATTGCGATTGTTCCGTGGAGTATGGCAGAGACGTTTGCAGTCGATTTTTCCCATGCGGCTGAGGAACAGATTGAAGGCAGGGGATGGAAGGCTGTTATTGTTGACCCAAAAGGAGACTGGGGTTCTGAATATACCATAATTGAGAATCTGATTACCCAGCAGGTAGACGGTATTATCTATACGGCCATTGATGCGGATGGGGCAAACGATATTGTAAAAAAGGCACAGGAAGCCGGTATACCGATGGTTGGTTATGATTGTCTTGCATCAGCTGGTACAGAAGATGCAGCGGTGCGCTATGATGATTATAAGGGAGGGCAGATGGCGGCAGAGCAGGCCATGGAAGCGCTGGAAGGGAAAAAGGATGCGAAAATAGTGGTATTTGAAGATGATCCCTCCATTGCATCCAGTACATTGAGGGTTAACGGTTTTGTTGAGTTTCTTGCTGAAAACTATCCGGATGTGGAGGTTGTGCTGAATAGGACGCAGGATAAAACGTCAGATGGATGCTATATTTGGGCAACCGATATGATAACCGCACATCCAGAGACAGATGCCATCTTCTGTTATTGGGCTGAGTGCGCCATGGCAACCTATAATGCGCTGCAGGATGCAGGTAATACAAGAACTAAGATTATTGGTTATGACGCCACGGAAGAACAGCAGGAAACAATGAAAAAGGATGGGGAGGGAGGCCAGCTATATGCAAGCCCGGGCATGTCCCCATCAAGGATGGCTACACAGTGTGTTGTATTAATGGAAGATATATTCGCAGACAAATATAAAAGAAATGGTCCGGAAGATATTTATGAGATGGACCCGGTACTTCTGAATGTACATAATGCAGAGGACTTTGATATTAATGAATAAGGTTTTGTTGAGGAGCCAAATAGTGGGATTTGTGCTGATGGATGATGGAGTATGGGAGGAGCAGATATGAAAAAGAGAGCATTGGGAATATTACTTGTTTGTATTATGGTGTTGTCAATAGCAGCTTGCGCACCAAAGGAAAAGGAAAAAACCATTGCAGTTGTTCCGTGGAGCATGGCGCAGACGTTTGCGGTTGATTTCTCCCACACAGCCCAGGAGCAGATAGAAGACAGAGGATGGAAAGCAGTCATTGTCGATCCGAAAGGTGACTGGAGTTCTGAATATACTATAATAGAAAATCTGATTACCCAGCAGGTGGATGGTATCATTTATACTGCAATTGATGCAGATGGTGCGAATGATATTGTAAAGAAGGTGCAGGAAGACGGTATACCGATTGTTGGTTATGATTGTCTTGCATCAGCTGGAACAGAAGATGCAGCTGTCCGCTATGACGATTACAAAGGCGGTCAGATGGCAGCGGAACAGGCCATGGAGGCGCTGGAAGGAAAAAAAGATGCAAAAATCATAGTATTTGAAGATGAGCCTTCCATCGTATCCAGTACATTGAGGGTTAATGGTTTTGTTGATTTTCTTTCTGAAAACTATCCAGATGTAGAAGTTGTACTGAACAGGACACAAGACAGGACTTCAGATGGATGCTATATTTGGGCAACCGATATGATAACTGCATATCCGGAAACGGATGCAATCTTCTGCTATTGGGCTGAGTGTACCATGGCAACCTATAATGCGCTGCAGGATGCAGGTAATACAAAGACTAAGATTATTGGCTATGATGCTACGGAAGAACAGCAGGAAACAATGAAAAAGGATGGGGAGAGCTGCCTGCTGTACGCAAGTCCTGGTATGTCTTCAGCAAAGATGGCTACTCAGTGTGTAATGATGATGGAAGATATCTTTACGGACAGATATAAAAGGAGCGGTCCGGAAGATATTTATGAAATGGATCCGATGCTTCTGAATATATATAATGCCCAGGATTTTAGTATTGATGAGTAGGTCAGGACATGCTCAATGTGATAAGAGTAGGAGGGAACTTCTACTCTTTTTTTACTATGAAATAGATTTCATAGTAAATTTATAATCACAGAAAAAATTAGCACTCACCCCTTGACAGTGCTAACAACATGTGTTATAGTACGACTAGAACAAAGAAAACCGCAGCACAATTCCGATATCCATCCGCGCAGAGGACAGCAGAAAGTGATTTCTGATTACCTGTTGGTTCTGGGGACGGGGATACGAAGAAAGGGGAATGGGCGATGAATATTAATAAATTCACACAAAAATCAATGGAAGCAGTCCAGAACTGTGAGAAGCTGGCATATGAATATGGAAACCAGCAGATAGACCAGCAGCATCTGCTCTACAGCCTCCTGACCCTGGATGACAGCCTGATTCTGAAGCTGATTACCAAGATGGGGATTCAGGGCGACATGTTTACCAATGAGGCCAAGCAGGCAGTGGAACGTCTTACCAAGGTAAGCGGAGGCGGCCAGCTGTATATCAGCAATGACCTGAATAAGGTACTGATTAACGGCGAGGACGAGGCAAAGGCCATGGGCGATGAGTATGTGTCCGTGGAGCATCTGTTCCTGGCTTTGCTGAAACATCCGAATAAGGAAATCAAGGAGCTGATGAAGCTCTATAATATAACCAGGGAGACATTTTTACAGGCCCTTTCAACAGTAAGGGGCAATCAGAGGGTGGTTTCGGATAACCCGGAAGCAACGTATGATACCCTTCAGAAGTATGGGTATGACCTGGTGGAACGGGCCAGGGACCAGAAGCTGGATCCTGTCATCGGCCGCGACAGCGAGATAAGGAACGTGGTACGTATCCTGTCCCGTAAGACTAAGAACAACCCGGTATTAATCGGTGAACCCGGCGTGGGCAAGACCGCTGTGGTGGAGGGCCTGGCCCAGCGTATTGTGGGCGGCGACGTGCCGGACGGCCTTAAGGATAAGAAACTGTTTGCCCTTGATATGGGCGCCCTGGTGGCCGGTGCCAAGTACAGGGGCGAGTTTGAGGAACGTCTGAAGGCAGTGCTGGAGGAAGTGAAGAAGAGCGACGGACAGATCATCCTGTTCATTGATGAACTCCATACCATTGTAGGAGCCGGCAAGACAGAAGGCTCCATGGATGCGGGCAATATGCTAAAGCCCATGCTGGCCAGGGGCGAGCTGCACTGCATCGGAGCCACCACCCTCAATGAATACAGGCAGTATATTGAAAAGGATGCTGCCCTGGAACGCCGGTTCCAGCCGGTGCTGGTGGATGAACCTACGGTGGAGGATACCATTTCCATCCTTAGGGGGCTTAAGGAGCGCTATGAAGTATTCCATGGCGTTAAGATAACAGACTCAGCGCTGGTCAGCGCGGCAACCTTGTCGGACCGTTATATATCCGACCGTTTCCTGCCGGATAAGGCCATTGACCTTGTGGATGAGGCCTGTGCCATGATTAAGACAGAGCTGGACACCATGCCCGCTGAACTGGATGAGATGTCCAGGAAAATCATGCAGATGGAGATTGAGGAAGCTGCCCTTAAGAAAGAGACGGACCGTTTGAGCCAGGACCGTCTGGCTGATCTGCAGAAGGAGCTGGCTGAACTGCACGATGATTTTGCGGCAAGGAAGGCACAGTGGGAGAATGAGAAGGCCAGCGTGGACCGTCTCAGCAGCCTGAGGGAAGAGATTGAGGCGGTTAACCGGGATATCCAGGACGCCAAGCAGCGCTATGACCTTAACAAGGCCGCGGAACTGCAGTACGGCAGGCTGCCCCAGCTTCAGAAGGAACTGGAGGCAGAGGAGGAGCGGGTTAAGAACGAGGACCTGAGCCTTGTGCATGAAAGCGTGACCGAGGACGAGATTGCCAAGATTGTCTCCAGATGGACCGGGGTCCCGGTGTCCAAACTGACGGAAAGCGAGAGAAGCAAGACCCTGCACATGGATGAGGTCCTTCATGAGCGTGTGGTCGGCCAGGATGAAGGCGTGGAAAAGGTGACGGAATCCATCATCCGTTCCAAGGCCGGAATCAAAGACCCATCAAAGCCAATCGGCTCCTTCCTGTTCTTAGGACCCACCGGTGTTGGTAAGACGGAACTGGCAAAGGCGCTGGCAGAGGCATTGTTTGATGATGAATCCAACATGGTGCGTATCGATATGAGTGAGTACATGGAGAAGCACTCCGTGGCACGTCTGATTGGTGCGCCTCCCGGATATGTGGGATATGATGAGGGCGGACAGCTGACAGAGGCAGTGCGGCGCAAGCCATACAGCGTGGTACTGTTTGACGAGGTGGAGAAAGCCCACCCGGATGTATTCAACGTACTGCTCCAGGTCCTGGATGACGGACGTATCACGGATTCCCAGGGCAGGACCGTGGACTTTAAGAACACGATCATCATCCTGACCTCCAATATAGGGTCCCAGTACCTGCTGGAAGGGATTGACGGCAGCGGGCAGATCCGTCCGGAGGCAGAGACAGCGGTGATGAATGACCTGCGGGTACATTTCCGTCCTGAGTTCCTTAACAGGCTGGATGAGGTCATCCTCTTTAAACCGCTGACCAAAGACAATATCAGCCGGATTGTGGACCTGTGCGTGGCCGATTTGAATAAGCGTCTTTCCGACAGGGAGCTTTCCATCGAACTGACTGACAGCGCCAAGTCATTTATCACGGAGAGGGGATATGACCCGGTGTACGGCGCCCGTCCTCTCAAACGGTATCTTCAGAAACATGTGGAGACCCTTGCGGCCAAGCTTATACTTGGCGACGGCGTGAGGGAAGGCAATACCATCGTGATTGATGTGGCTGAGGATGGAAGCAGGTTGATTGCATATGTGGAATGATCCTTACCCCCGCCGCCTTTTGGGCAGCGGGGGTATATTTTTGGTATAAAGTCAGAATATTTCTAATAATGAAATTTAATTCGGAAAATATTGAAACGCAGGTGAAAAAAACGAGAAAATACCCTAAATTAATGTTGAAAACGTTACTTGCAGGTGATATAATCGTTTCGGCTGAGAAAAATTACAGTTTAGTTACAGGGAATTTAATAGATTAAAAAGGCAGGTAAGAAATGTGAATACCCTTCCCAAAGATCCTAACATTTTATTAAGTTATGTAAATACACAGCTCCGTGACAACTATAATTCTCTGGAAGAGATGTGCCAGGCGCTGGATACGGATCAATCGAATATCATATCTGTGTTGTCAGGCATTGGTTACCGCTATGAGCCGGCTCAGAATTGTTTCCGTTAATCAATTATATATCGGGTAAGAAGCCGGCTTTGTCTGATGGGTTCAGATGAAGCCGGTTTTGCTTCATTGGCATATGGATAAGGGAGGGTTTCTCATGCCGCGTTACAGATATAAGGCAAAGGACATGGAAGGAAATGTTTATAAAGGTGTCATGGAGACAGCGGATGAACGTATTCTTCTTAGGGACCTGCGCGATAAGAATCTTTATTGCTATGAATGCCGCAGCCTGGATTCAGGCATGGCCCTGCGTCCGGCCAAGATAAAACATAAGCTTCTTCCTCCGCTCTGCAGACAGCTGTCAGCCATGCTGGCGGCGGGCGTACCGCTGTCCCATGCCCTGGCGGTCAGCTATGAATCCGCACAGGATGGTCCGCTCAGGGATAACCTGATGAGGCTGAGGGAGAGCATACATAAAGGGAGTACTTTGTTTGAGGCCATGGAGGAGATGCCGGGTGTATTTCCCAACCTTCTGGTCTATATGATACAGACTGGCGAGTCCAGCGGGAAACTGGACGTAATGCTGGGAACAATGGCTGAGTATTATGACCGTGAAGAGGAAATGAATGGTAAGGTACGCGCGGCCATGACATATCCGGTCATTCTGCTGGGCGTTACAATCATGTCATCGGTTTTCATGCTGACCACGGTCCTGCCCCAGTTTGCGTCCATGATGAAGGAACAGGAACTCCCTCTGCTGACACGTGTACTGATGAGCGCAAGCCTTGGCCTGAGAAATCACGGGATGCTGTGTCTGTTACTGCTATTGGTTTTAATTGCCCTGTCCATGGGAGTTCTTATGATTCCTCGGGTCCGGTTAAAAGCTGACCGGGCTGTCCTCTGTATCCCGATAATCGGAACATTATTAAAAACAGTTGAGACATCGCGTTTCGCATCTACCTTTGCAGTGCTTTATGGAAGTGGCGTAGGGATACTGGAAGCCATTCATGCCACGGGACGGGTCATGGGCAATACCTATGTGGAGCAATGCCTGGAACAGGCGGCAGATGGCTTGAAACGAGGGGAAATGCTCTCACAGGTCTTGGCGGGGCTGGATATATTCCATCCGGTGCTCATCTCCATGGTGGTGGCTGGTGAGGAATCAGGCGCCCTTGACAAGGTGCTTGGCGATGCAGGCGGTTATTACCAAAGGGAAGCAGGCAGGGCGCTGGGCCAGATGGTCGCACTTCTGGAGCCTGCCATGATCCTTTTGATGGCATTGATAGTGGGCTCCATTGTCATGGCAGTCATGATACCTGTTTTTCGTATGTACTCGTCCATGCTATAAGAGGAAACAAATGCCGTTGGGGACGGCGGAACGGAGAACCAGGATGAAACATTACATATGTGTGGAAGAACACGGGATTACATATATATGCGGGACATATAAGGCACCCGGACGTGCAGGCGGCCGGGGAACGATTGTCGTACAGGAGGCGCAAAGCGATTCTTCCGGCAGGAGTCCTGAAGGGGTATTGGCAGAATGGGCAGCCCAGTACGGACTGGAGGGAAAGAGGATTGTACTGGTTATGGGGCGCAGGCTCTCCTTCCTGTACACAAAGCTCCCAAAGGCTGGAAAGCGGGCGCTCAGACGCATGGCTTATAATGAACTGATGGCCAGCAAAAGATGCGGTGCGGACTGTCTGTCAGCAGTGGATATCCAGAAGATTTCCGGAGAACCGCATATTGGCGCCACGGTATATTATATGGAAAGGGGACAACTGGAACCATATGTCAAAGCCATGGAGCGGGCAGGTATGATATATGGCGGAACCCTTCTAATGCCGGACTGCACGGCTGTGGCCAGCCGGATGATGTGCAGGCGCCGTTCCAGCCTTATCATCGATGTGGAAAAGGAGGGAATTGGGCTGTATGCGGTTGCCGGAGGACATTGCCTGTCATGGGTAAGCAGTCCGCTGAAAGCCGGATATTTCTGCGGGAAGGGCGCTAAGGAGGTTCTGTATGATGAAATCGCGGAACAGGCGGCCCATATACGCCAACAGCTGGAAGATGACAAAAGAATGTTCAGTCCGGAGTACGCAGTACTGGTGGGAAACTGCTTTTCCGACATGGAAGATGCGGCGGCATGTCTGAAGGAACGTCTGGACATGCCCTGTGAAGGTGCGGCGGTGAGCGTATCCGGGAAGGATGTGGCGGTGACGCCCGGCGCATTGGCTGCGGTTGCTGCCGGAAGCCTGTCTGGTAAAAGCCTGTTTGGTAAAAGCCTGTCTGGTAAAAGCCTGTTTGGCGGAAGCCTGTCAGGCGGAAGCTTGTCAGGGGTAAGTCTGTCGGGCAAGGGCCCCGTAAGGCTTTCCTCTGGGCCGGACGGTGAGGACAGCGGGATGCTTTCCGGGATATATGGGATTGTATCAGGAAGAAACATGTTGTTTTTGCTTGCCAACCTTATATTGGCAGCAGGAATATCCGGGTATGTGGGATTTCAGCGCGCCCAGGTTACAGGGGAGTTGAAACGGCTCCAGTCAGTCATGTCAGATGCTGGTTTCAGGGAACAATATCGGGCGTCCTGTAAACTGGAAAATGAGGTTTCGGCAATGGCTGCACGGATGGCTGCGGAGGAATCCTTAAGGAGCGCTTCGTCCGGCTTCCTGGACAGGACTGACTTTGAGGCATTTGCGTCAGCCATGGAAGCTGATATGGATGTGGAGGCCGTTGTCTATGAAAAGGAGCCGGGAACCATGGAAATGACCATATCCCAAAACAGTCCTGAACAGGTTCCGGGCCTTGTGGAGCGGATCAGGGATTCGGGGGTATTCCATTCTGTCAGCCACAGTGACTGGGAGCAGGAAGAGGACAATGGCACGGTGCGCATCCATACATCAGTCCGCGCAGTCCTCAAAGAGGGAGAACAGGATGAAAATAAGTAAAAGGGAACGCTTCCTCATCAGGCTTCTGATGTTCGTGTGCATATGGGCCCTGGCGTTCAGGTTTTTTATCATCCCCGAAAAGGGACGCCTGGCTGAAGCCAGGGAACAACTGAGGGAAGTTAAGGAAGAACAGGCAAAGGCCGAACTGTACCTGAAATATTACCCGGATTTAAGGGAGCGGCTTGAGGGGCTGAAGAAAGAAGATGACGGGGAGTTTTTCTACCGGGATATTGACGATGTGTTCATGGACCGGAACCTTCAGGAATTGGCAGGACGCGCCGGTGTGGGGATTGTGCGCCTGAGTATCGGAACACCTGAGCCGGTGGGAACGATGGAGGGGCACGGGGAAATGAAGACCAAAAGCCATGTATCAGGCGCGGGCACCCCGGTTTCCGGTGTTGTGGACAATATGGCAGGTGCGCGGGAAACGGACGGCGGGAAGGATACAGCTGGGAAGGATACAGCTGGTATGGATACAGCTGGTATGGATACAGCTGGTATGGATACAACTGGTACGGGTACAACTGGTACGGATACAGGCGGAACGGATAAAGGCGGAACGGAGGATACAGCCGAATCAGGGAAACAATATATGGCATCCACTGTTACGCTGGAAGTAAAATGCATGGATGTGGGGAATATCATGGGATTTGCGGACGGGATATACCGGAATGATAAAAGCCTTGTGATAACCTATATTGATTTGGCGGCATCGGAAGAAAGGGAAGAAAGCGGCATGGCCGGGAACGGCGGTTTAAGAGGGATTGTGGAGGTCAGGTATTATTATGAAAAGACAAAATAGGGGCAGGACATATATGGAAATCCATTCCCGCCAGGAGGGTTTTACCATGATTGAGGTAATCACGGCCACAGCCCTTCTGGCAGTAACTGTTTCCGGCTTCCTGATGATGTCCGGCGCCAATGCGGGACTTCTGGCAAAGGAACACAGGATGGGGAGAATGAATTACGAGCTCAGTTCCATGTCTGGGGCAGGGGCGGGAGAGGCAACCGGCAATACCCTGGTGGTGGAGTTTTACATGGAAAATGAATCAGCCTTCGGGGATTATGCAGCGGAAGAATCCTTTGATGAGTTCAGGGTAAGCGCGGCACCGGAGGATCTTGATAGCTCCATGACATTTTACAGGCACAGATAAAGGGCGGTAAGAAAATTGACTGAAAGAAATATAAGGGATGGCTGTCAGGGATTTACGCTTTTAGAATTGGTGGCAGCCCTCTCGATCGCAGCCGTGATTGGGGTATTTGCAGCGGGCTTCCTGCATCCCCAGGCTAAGCTTTATTATGGCTTTGACAGACTGGCCAAGGCAGAGGGAATGTGCAGCCAGGCATATACCAAACTGGAGGAATTGCTGAGATACGGCTATGTGTATTACGTGGAACCCGGCCATCCGGAAACGCTGTCGTATTATGTGCGGGAACCGGGGATTTCCAGGCCTTCCTGCGAAGTAAACGGGATTACCTATGAGAAGCTGCCTCCGGTTTCTGGTTGGCCCCATATATCCGCGGATGACCTGGAGGTGGATGCGTTTGACGGGATGACATTGGAACTTGATTTTGACGGAACGGAAACCGGGCAGGCCAGGGTGCTGATCCGTATCATGAAGGATGAGGAAACGGTTTATGAGCAGGAAGCGGTCATACACTCCATGTATGATTACCAGGTTGAGGAGGGGTAGACGGCATGGTCGGCAATAGGAGAGGATGGTCGGGAAGACGCGGTGAACAGGGCAGCAGCCTTATATATGTGATTCTTTCCATTACCCTGCTGTCCGTGTTTTCCTGCGGTTATATGGCGGTTTCCAGATACCAGATGAAGTCTGCCCTGACAGGAAAATCGTATATGGAGGCGCAGATAACGGCCAAGACCATACACAGCACCTTCTGCGGGGCGGTTGCCAGCGGGAAATCGGAAGCAGCCAACAGTATCTGGCGGTGTTTTGAGGAGGATTGCCAGATGGTCCGCGAAGAATATGATGAAATGATGGACGATGAAGAGGCAGGGGAAGACGGGGAAGAAGAAATCCCTGCGGAGGCCATGGAAGGGGACGGGACAGGATACGGCTTCAATGGTTATGTCAGGGATACAGAGCCGAAAAGCCGGTGGGAACGGTATCTTCATCATGCCCTGGGAGACAAGGAATATGTGATGAAGGGTTGCCAGTCCCTGCCGGATGACAGCCTTGCAGTGGATATTACATTAACGGTAAAGCCGCTGGACGGAAAGGCCAATGTACATACGGAAGTGGTCTGTAATGGATATACATTTTCCCTGGGCGCGGATATTGTGTTTGATAATAGCGACGGCGCCGTCATGACCATTGGGCAGGACATATCCGGGAACTCCGGAGAGGATGTGAAACTCTATCTCAACGGGAATGGGGTCTGCCGGTATTATGAGGATTAGGCCATGTCCTTACGGGAATCAGGCCATGTCCTATGAAAGGAACAGGCCCATGTACCAGGCCATGATTTCCCTGTACCACAGTCCGAAGGCAATAAGGGACAGGGCAAAGAACGGAGCCATTGGAATCCTGGTCCTGCCGTTTACCCGTCTCCTTATTAAGGGGATAAGACACCAGAGTCCGGCCAGGATGTAGGCTGCAAGGAGGGCCGCCATTCCTGCTCCCACGCCCAGAAGCAGGCCGCTGGAGGCCATGAGCTTTGCATCGCCCAGACCGATGCCGCCCTTTGTGAGCACACGCAGGAGCGCCAGGAAACCGCCGCATATGACTGCGCCGGCAATCCGGCCTGCCAGGCCGGGACGGGGAGCAATCATCAGGGAACCTGCCGCCAGAACCAGGATGGAAAGGCTGATGCCATCCGGGATGTACATATGCCGGGCATCAATTAAAGCGCCCACGGTAAGCAGCGAGCCAAAGAGACACATGATGACGGCTTCTGCTCCCGGACCCTTGGCCTGACAGCACAGGAAGAACAGCAGGGCGGTGCCTGCTTCCACCAAAGGATACTGGATGGATATGCGTTCCCCGCAGGACCGGCATTTCCCTCCCAGGAACAGGAAGGACAGGATGGGTACCATGTCCAGCGGATTGAGCTGCCGTTTGCAGGCCGGGCAGTGTGAACGCCCTGTGACAAAGTTTTCGCCCTCAGGTATCCGCAGGATGCAGACATTCAGGAAGCTTCCGGTTACAGCGCCAAACATTCCATATAATATTGGGTAGAAAAAATCCATGACAGTCCCCCCGATAATGTAGATTATCCCGGATACAATATGATCCCGGATTGCGGTTCATTTCAGTCAGTATACCATTTCAGAGAGAAGGAGACAACCAGTGCCATATAAAATGAACATAGAAGAATTGCTGGTAGAGCACAGATACCTGACAAGGAGCCAGTTGGAACGGGCCATGTACTTTAAGGAACAGGAACCGGGGAAAACAGCTGAGCAGATCCTTATGGACCTGGGCTATGTGACCGAGGACGCTGTTATGGAATGCGCTGCAACCCGGGACAATCTGCAGGTGACGGACCTGGATTCCTATAAAATCGATTTGAAGGCAGCGGACATGGTTTCCCCTGCATTTGCAGGGCATAACCGGATCATACCCATTGATTTTGAGGAAGGCAGGCTGGTGGTGGCTGCTTCCTATCCCATTGATATGGATGTCATTGACGAGACTGCAACCCTTACCGGCATGGAGGTCAAAGTGGTCCTTGGGACATCCGCGGCAGTGGGACGCGCCATTGACAGGACCTATGAAAATACCGCAGGCGGGAATACCGGGCTCATGAACCCTGCTTCCGGCACGCCCGGGGCAGGTATCATGGATACCCGTAACCGTCAGATGGAACTGGTCCTTAAGGAGCGGGTGGAAGGCGCTCCCGTGGTGCGCATGGTCAATGCCATCATTGAGAATGCCTATAACAGAAATGCCAGCGACATCCATGTGGAGCCGGGAAATCATGAACTTGTGATACGGATGAGAATCAACGGGGATTTGATTGTCCATACTACTTTGGAGATGGAGTACCACCGCCCCATGATAACCAGGCTGAAGCTGATGGCTGGCATGGATATTGCGGAAAAGAGGCTGCCTCAGGACGGCAAGTACCATTATGAACGGGCAGATGTGTCCACGGACCTGAGGATTTCCACCCTGCCCTCTGTTTTCGGGGAGAAGGTTGTTTTGAGGCTGTTGGGCAATGACCGGGATAATTCACTGATGGATGTGAGCCGCCTTGGGATGACGGAGACACAGCGCGGGATATTTGAGCGGATCCTCAAGGTCCCTCATGGAATCGTGCTGGTGACCGGGCCGACGGGAAGCGGCAAGACCACCACCCTGTACGCTGTGCTCAGCCGCATCATTAAAAAGAAAATCAACGTGGTTACCGTGGAGGACCCGGTGGAGAAGGTGATTGAGGGGATGACCCAGGTACAGGTCAATCCAAAGTCAGGCCTGACCTTTGCCACTGCCCTCCGCTCCATACTGAGACAGGACCCGGATGTAATCATGGTCGGCGAGATGAGGGACGAGGAAACCGTATCCATCGGCGTAAGGGCCGCCATAACCGGGCATCTGGTGTTTTCCACCCTTCACACCAATGACTGCGCTTCCACCATAAACAGGCTGCGCAACATGGGCGTGGCGCCCTATATGGTGGCAGCGGCATTATCCGGGATTGTGGCACAGCGGCTGGTGAAGGTGCTGTGTCCATTGTGCCGTAGGGAATATGAACCGGATGAGAGGGAGCGCGGCCTGCTGGAGGGACTGGGCGCCGGAAAAGTGGATAAGCTGTGGAAAGCTTCGGGCTGTCCCTGCTGTAATGGGACCGGATATAGCCGGAGGAAAGCAGTTTATGAGCTGATGGAGGTGGACGAGGAGGTGAAGTTCATGATAACGGATAATGTGCTGCCGAAGGAAATCAGGACATACCAGAAGAAAAGAGGATTCAGGTCCCTGAAGGAGAATGTGGTACAGATGGCAATCCAGGGTGAAACCAGCATGGAAGAGGCTGAAAAAATAATTTATTCCGCGGAATAATACTGATATACTACAAAAGAAAAGAGGAAACATAAGAATGAAAAAAGCAGACAAGAAGGGAAAAGGCAGCAGGGGAGGATTTACCCTCATAGAGCTGATCTGTGTCATTGCCATACTCGGTATCCTGGTGGCGCTTGCAGTGCCGTCCTACCGCGGGCTTCAGGACAAATCAGCCAGCCAGGTAGCCATATCCAATGCCAGGTCCAACTATACCCTGGGAAAGGCCCAGCAGGACATGATTGATGCCGGCGCCATGAAGCAGAATGAGAAACAGGAATATAACTATACCAGGGATGCGGATGGAAAGGACTCCGCGTTCTGGGAAGGCGAGATAAACGGCAGGACGTACAAGGCTGTTTATCCGGGCAGCACCGGGGACGGCGAGATTGTGTCGGGAACTGGAAAATAGTCCGTATTTGTGGTACAATTGGCCATTATCGGCTGGATGAAGGACGGGAAGGAAATAGGAGGATGAAACATATGAAAAAACGCCGGGGATGCCGTGGGTTCACGATGGTGGAACTGATTGTGGTGGTTGCAATCCTGGCCATACTGCTGGCATTTGCTGTTCCCCACATGGCGGGGTATATCCAGGCTGCCCACAACATGACGGCCTATACAGAAGCACAAATGGCTGCGGATGCGGTACAGCGTTATATTACCGACGAGTATGAAAAAGGAACGCTGAACGGCAAAATCGTACATAACCTTATGGGAGTGGAGCTGGACAGTCCCTACAGCCTGATTAAGGATTATATCTCTGGAGGACAGAAAGGCGCAAGAATTGCACATGTTAATGCAGATGTCACCGAAGGGCGCCTGATTTCCATAATATATGATTCAGAGAACAGTGAGACGGCAATCCTGGTAACATATGATAAAGACGGAAACGTCACATATGAGAATGTCAGCAAGGATTTTGGCTGGTAGAAGTAGTAAGGACAGAAGCGGTTAGTCAGAAGCGGTGACACAGAAACAGTAAGGCAGAAGCGGTAAGAGAGGATATCCTATGGAATTAATCTTGGACACGGCGCTGATGATATGGGGATGGCTGCTGGAGCATCTTTTGTACATCAACCTTGTATTTTCAATCATTATCATATTTTTTCAGCGGCGGGACCCGAGAAGCGTGTGGACCTGGCTTCTGGCCCTGTATTTTATTCCTGTGTTCGGGATCATCTTCTATCTTCTGTTCGGGCAGGATTTAAAGAAAAGCAGGATGTTCAAAGTAAAGGAAATCAGCGACAGGCTCAATGTCCCGATTAAGAGCCAGGAGGAAATCATACGCTCGGATGACATGCCCGAGGAGATGATGGATCCCATGACTAGGGATTTCAAAAGCCTGATCCTCTATAACCTGGAGACCTCCGGTTCCGTGCTGACGGTAAACAATAAGGTGCAGATATTCACGGACGGGCAGGAGAAGTTCGAGTCCCTGAGGAATGAGCTCCGCCAGGCCAGGCGGTTCATCCACATCCAGTACTATATCATTAAAAATGACGAGCTGTTTGATTCCATTGTGCCAATCCTGCTGGAAAAGGTAAAGGAGGGCGTGGAGGTCCGTATCCTCTGCGACGGAATGGGCGGCAGGTTCATGCCGAAAAAGCTTTGGGAGAAAATGGAAAAAGCAGGGATTAAGGTGGGCGTGTTCTTCCCGCCCTTCCTGGGATGGCTCAACCTGCGCGTGAATTACCGGAACCATAGGAAAATCGTTGTGATTGACGGTCATACAGGCTTTGTGGGAGGCTTTAATATTGGGCGGGAGTACATTTCCAAGGATCCCAAATTCGGTTACTGGCGGGACACCCATCTGCGTATTGACGGGGAGGCTGCCATCAGCCTGCAGATCCGGTTTGCCCTGGACTGGAACTATGCCACCGGCGAGAACCTTTTTAAGGAGGCAAGGTATTTTGGGGATGAGGCAGAGTACATCACCCGGCGTCTTAAGGGCGAGTGGACGCCTGTGTGGCCTGATCCGGAGCGGGTCAATGAACTGGTGTCCATGCAGATCATTACCAGCGGCCCTGATACCAATGAGCCGCATATAAGGAATAATTACCTGGAGCTGTTCCACAAGGCCAAGCATCATATCTATATCCACACCCCGTACTTCATCCCAGACGACGCAATCCTTTCAGCGCTGAAGATTGCAGCGCTCTCAGGCGTGGATGTCCGGCTCATGATTCCGTGTAAGCCGGACCACCCCTTTGTGTACTGGGCCACCTGTTCCTATGCCGGGGAGCTTCTGGATTATGGGGCCAGGGTATATATATATGAAAATGGCTTCCTTCACTCCAAGGGGATCATGGTGGACGGCAGGGTCAGCTGTTATGGGACCGCCAACATGGATATACGCAGCTTTGAACTGAACTTTGAGGTCAATGCCACGATTTATGATGAGGAAGTCACGGGTGAACTGGAGGAGGCGTTCATGGGCGACCTTCCCCACTGCCGGGAGATTACAAGGGAGGATTACAAGGAGAGAAGCATGTGGATGCGCATAAAGGAACAATCCAGCCGCCTGCTCTCCCCGCTTTTGTGACAGACCCTGCCGGCAAAGGGAAACCAGGTAAGACGGGCATTGGGAAAGTTCTGGAAAAATGGTTCCGGGCGAATAAAAGCACGGACCGGCTTTCATACTAATGGCTATGAGAGTGCAGACAGAAGGAATCAATCACACAAATAGCCGTAAGGAAAAACGGTACAATAAAATGACGGGACTGCTGATGAATTTCTGCCGGTGCGGCATTGCAGGGTGGTGTCTGGAGGTAATGTTCACATCCGTGGACTCCATCATGGCAGGGGACTGGACCCTGATGGGCCAGACTTCCTTACTTATGTTTCCCATCTATGGGATGGGCGCCCTGCTGTTACCCATCAGCCATTTCATAGACAGCTGGCTTACTGGCCTGCCGGGCTTTGCAGACGGGGATGGGGACAGGATGTCCCGCGCGGGGCGGATCATACGGCACGGGCTTATCTACATGGTGCTGATATTCATTGCGGAATATGTGGCGGGGACCTGGCTTACAGGCCTTGGAATCTGCCCATGGGACTACTCGGCATGGCCGGACAATGTGGGCGGTGTCATCCGGCTTAAGTTCGCCCCCCTGTGGTTCGGGACCGGGCTGTTATTTGAATATTTGACCAGTGCAGATGGCGGGAGTGGATTTTCAGACACACCCTGAAGCGCCGGACAGACGAGCGGTTATTAAATATCAAACCTGGATGGAAGGTATTGTATTTAATCCGCTCTTTTTATATAATAAAATGAAACAGTCCGGGTTTGGCGCCCGGACGCCAAAATATATACAGGAATTAAAGGAGACAGGGAATGATACGGATAATTATGGTGGCACTGACCGTGGTGCTGTTCCTGATTTTCAGTGTGCCGCTGCTTGGCATCCTGGGAATGCGGGACAAGAAAGACCCGGAGGGCGCGCAGTTTAAGAGCCTGCATATCGTACAGGGAGTATTCCGGTTCATACTTAAACTGGCAGGGGTTACATATGAGGTGCAGGGCCTGGAGAACATACCCATGGACCGGGCGGTCCTGTATGTGGGAAACCACAGGAGCTATTTTGACATTCTTGTGGGATATGTGACCGTGCCAGGGCTGACCGGGTTTGTTGCAAAAAAGGAGATGCTTAAGATACCCCTTCTCAGGGACTGGATGCACAGGGTTAACTGCCTGTTCCTTGACAGGGTGAATATCAAAGAAGGGTTAAAGGCCATCCTGGAAGGCATTGAGAAGGTAAAATCCGGTATATCCATCTGGATATTCCCGGAGGGCACACGCAATGAGAATGAGGATATGACGGAACTTCTCCCATTCCATGAGGGCAGCCTTAAGATTGCCCAGAAAAGCGGATGCCCTGTGATACCGGTGGCCATCACAGGGACTTCCCGGATATTCGAGGACCATCTTCCGTTCATAAAGCCCAGCCATGTGGTCATCCGGTACGGGGAACCCATTGATTTAAAGGAACTGCCCCAGGAGGCAAAGAAGTTCCCGGGGGCATATACAAGGGATGTGATATCAGGCATGCTTAAGGATATGGCTGAAGGACAGGAATAAGGAACAATAAGGCGCGCCGGACGTGCGCCCTGGAACAGGAGCGTATTAGATACCATGGAGAATCTGGATTTACAGGAAATCAGGGGACAGCTGGATGGCATTGATTCACAGCTGGTTGAGTTATTTGAGAGAAGGATGAAGCTGTGCGGGGACGTGGCGGAGTATAAGATTGGAACAGGCAAGCCTGTGTATGACGGGGCAAGGGAAAAGGAAAAATTAGAAACCGTGACCGGTATGGCCCATGGGGATTTTAACAGGCAGGGAGTTTACGAACTGTTTTCGCAGATCATGACCATCAGCCGCAGGCTCCAGTATGGTCTCCTGGCAGGGCATGGGCAGCGCCTGGATACCGGGTTTACCATGGTGGAGGAGCTGAAGCGGGACAATGCCCGGATTGTGTACCAGGGCGTGGAAGGGGCTTACAGCCATGCAGCGGCCCTTCAGTACTTTGGGGATGACGCAGATGTATATCATGTGCCCAGCTTTGAGGATGCCATGGTGGAAGTGGAGGAAGGCCGGGCGGATTACGCGGTCCTTCCCATTGAGAATTCCTCCGCAGGGGCTGTCAGCGGCAACTATGACAATCTGGTCATGCACAACCTCTATATCGTGGCTGAGACCCAGGTTTCCGTAAACCATGCCCTTCTGGGGCTTAAGGGGGCGTCCATTTCGGATATCAGGAGGGTGTATTCCCATCCCCAGGCCCTGATGCAGTGTTCCCGGTACCTGAATGCCAACAGGCAGTGGACCCAGTTCAGCGTGGAGAACACGGCGGGCGCTGCCAAGAAGATAGTGGAGGACCAGGACATTGCCCAGGCAGCAGTGGCCAGCGAGACAGCGGGAAAGCTATACGGGCTTCAGGTCCTTGAGCATGGCATCAACCATGACAAGGACAACACCACCCGGTTCATCATCCTGTCTAAATCGCCTGTTTACAGGCAGGGTGCAGGCAAGGTGAGCATCTGCTTTGAGGGTTTACATAAAAGCGGTTCCCTGTATAATATGCTGGGGAACCTGATTTATAACAATGTCAACATGCTGATGATTGAATCCCGTCCCATTGTGGGACGCAGCTGGGAATACAGGTTCTTTGTGGATGTGGAAGGTTCCCTGGGGGATGCGGCCATACAGAATGCGTTAAAGGGAATTTCAGAGGAAGCCGTAAGCATGCGGATCCTGGGCAATTATTAGGGAGGTATGACGGGTATGAACATTAATGAACTGATTATATACAGGAATCTGGAATACCAGGAGCTGTTTAAGGACATGGCCTGCCTTATGGGATATGCGGACTGCGATGGCCGGCCGGATGCATTCCACTGCGCAGGGCAGCTGGTTGAACTGGCTGTGAATTATGGATTCGAGGGGAATCTCTGGCACTGTTTCCTGGCCTTCTGTCTGGCCAACAACGAAAATGCCTATACAACCACCTGTGAAATCACAGGGGCGGCAGGCGGCTCCCTGGACCGGCTGGCCAGGGAGGACTTTAAGATCTTTAAGGCATTATTTGATTACGACATCCATGACCTTGCGCCTGCCGGGATGTGGAACCAGCTGGCCAGTTATGAGTCCAGCGGAAAAGGCAGCCGCGTGTTCAATAAGAGGATCAGGGACCGCATCGTGAGCCTGGCTGTTAAGCTGAAGGAATCCGCGGATGTGGAGGAATTCCAGGATCACGTGGAGGAATTTTACCGGGAATTCGGAGTTGGCAAATTCGGCCTTAATAAGGCATTCAGGATTGTGGAAAAGGATGAGGGACAGACTGTTGTCATTGACCCGATTATCAATGTGGAGCACGTATATTTTGACAATATCGTGGGATACCAGCTGCAGAAACAGAAGCTGATTGAGAACACGGAAGCATTCGTGGAAGGCCGGGAGGCCAACAATGTGCTGCTGTTCGGCGATGCGGGAACCGGTAAGTCCTCCAGCGTCAAGGCGGTGCTCAATGAATATTACAGCAGGGGACTGCGTATCATTGAGGTATATAAGCACCAGTTCCGTGCGCTCTCCGATGTGCTGGAGCAGATTAAGGACAGGAATTACAAGTTCATCATTTACATGGACGACCTTTCCTTTGAGGATTACGAACTGGAGTACAAGTATCTGAAGGCAATCCTGGAGGGCGGGCTTGGCAAACGCCCGGACAATGTGCTGATTTACGCCACATCCAACAGACGCCATCTGATACGTGAGAAGTTCAGTGACAAGAGGGAACTGGACGACGAGCTTCATAACAATGATACGGTGCAGGAGAAGCTGTCCCTGGCATCCCGTTTTGGCGTGACCATATACTTTGGCTCCCCGGACAAGAGGGAATTTGAGACAATCGTGAAGGCATTGGCGGACCGTTACCACTTGGATATGCCGGAGCAGGAGCTTTACGCGGAGGCCAATAAGTGGGAACTGAGCCACGGCGGCCTGTCAGGCCGTACGGCGGCCCAGTTCATCACCCATCTTCTTGGCCGGAAATAGCAGATGTGCTCCCTGGGAACAGGCGGGGATTTCATGCATGCCTAGGAAACAGGCGGGGCTTTTACGTATGCCTGGGAAACGGGCAGGGCTTTCATGCATGCCAGGGTGGGGTTTACATGAATTTTACAGGGGTTTTACATGGTTTACATGTAAAAGTTTAATGACCCGTTTATAATAGCGGTCAAAAGGAGTGATAAAGGTGGCTATTCGGACATTTGCGGCAATTGACGTGGGCTCATTCGAGCTGGAAATGGGCATCTATGAGATGTCATATAAGACGGGAATCCGGCGTGTGGACCATGTCCGCCATGTGATTGCCCTTGGCAAGGATACGTACAGCCAGGGCAAAATCAGCTATGGCCTGGTGGAGGAGATGTGCCAGGTCCTGGGGGAGTTCGCCCAGATAATGAAGGCATACAGGGTCAAGGACTACAGGGCCTATGCGACCAGCGCCATGAGGGAAGCCCACAACAACCAGATCATACTGGACCAGATCCGGGTGAGGACAGGGCTTACCGTGCGCATCATCAGCAACTCAGAGCAGCGTTTTATCAGCTATAAGGCCATTGCTGCCAAGGCCAGTGAATTTAATAAGATCATACAAAAAGGGACGGCCATTGTGGATGTTGGATTCGGCAGCGCCCAGCTGTCCCTGTTTGACAAGGATTCCCTGGTGACCACCCAGAACCTCCCTCTCGGTACCCTGCGTGTGCGCGGCCTTCTGGCCAACATCCCGGCAACCGTGGCGGAACACCGGGAGCACATTGAGGAGATTGTGGACAATGAGCTGTTCACCTTCCGCAAGATGTACCTGAAGGACCGGGAAATCAACAACCTTATCGGAATCGGGGAGAATATCCTCTATATCATTAACCGCATGGACCTGAAGGCATACGGGGACCGGATTGACGCAGCCACCATGAACCGTTTTTATGAGCGTCTGTGCCAGCTGACCACGGACCAGATTGAGGAGAAGTTTGGAGTGAACAGTGAATACGCCTCCCTGCTCCTTCCAAGCGTGGTGGTGTATAAACGCATTCTGGAACTGACCGGGGCAGACATGTTCTGGGTTCCGGGAATCCGTCTGTGCGACGGCATTGCCGCTGAATATGCCCAGGATAACAAGCTGGTCCGGTTCAGCCATAACTTTGAGAACGATATCCTGGCAGCGTCCAGGAACATGGCCAAGCGCTATAAGTGCCACACCAGCCACAACCAGGTGCTGGAACAATATGCCCTGGGAATCTTTGACAGCATGAAAAAGTACCATGGGCTTGGGGCCAGGGAAAGACTGCTTCTGCAGATATCCGTACTGCTCCATGCCTGCGGCAAGTTCATCAGCATCAAGAACTCCAACGAATGCTCCTATAACATCATCATGTCCACGGAAATCATTGGCCTCAGCCATCTGGAGAGGGAAATCATTGCCAACGTGGTCCGCTATAACATAAGGGACTTCGACTATGACAAAGTCCAGCTGGAGACACAGATCCACCAGGAGGATATGCCGGGTTACAGCCGCAACGCGATTACCATCCTTATCGCAAAACTGACCGCCATCCTGCGCTTGGCCAATTCCATGGACAGAAGCCACCGCGGAAAACTGGCGGACTGCCGCATGGCGGTCAGGGACAATGAACTGATTATCACAACAGGATATCAGGGCAACATGGCATTGGAGACAGCCTCCTTTGAACAGAAGGCGGATTTCTTTGAGGAGATATTTGGTGTAAGACCTGTGTTAAAGCAGAAGAGGAGGGTGTAATCATGGCAGATTCAGTAGGAAAGCAGCAGTCTGCAAAACAGACTGTAAAAGAGACAGCCAAAGAGGCGTCTAAGCAGGCTGAGAAGGCCAGGGCCGAAACCTCTAAGGCTGAGAAGGTTAAGGCGGAAGCTTCGAAGGCTGAGAGGGCCAAGGCGGAAGCTTCGAAGGCTGAGAAGGTCAAGACGGAAGTTTCGAAGGCTGAGAAGGCCAAGGCGGAAGCTTCGAAGGCTGAGAGGGCCAAGGCGGAAGCTTCGAAGGCTGAGAAGGTCAAGACGGAAGCTTCGAAGGCTGAGAAGGCCAAGGCGGAAGTTTCTAAGGCTGAGAAAGCCAAGGCGGAAGCTTCTAAGGCTGAGAAGGCCAGGGCGGAAGTCTCGAAGGCTGAGAAAGCCAAGGCGGAAACTTCTAAGGCTGAGAAGACCAAGGTGGAAGTCTCAAAGACCGATAAAGCCAAGGCAGAAAGCACGAAGGACGTAAAGTTAAAAATGGAAAAGCCTGCAGAAACCACTGTGGATTTTGCGGCTGACCCGAACAATTATGTTAACCGAGAACTGAGCTGGCTTGAGTTCAACTACCGGGTGCTGAGCGAGGCAAGGGACAAAAGCCTTCCGCTTTTTGAGCGCCTCAAATTCCTAAGTATCACGGCTTCTAACCTGGATGAATTCTACATGGTGCGCGTTGCCTCCTTAAAGGATATGGTGCATGCAAAATACACCAAGCCCGACATAGCAGGCCTGACACCCCAGGAGCAGCTGGATAAGATAAGTGAGAAGACACACCAGCTGGTTGAAATGCAGTATTCCACCTATAACAGGTCCCTCCTGCCTGCCCTTAAGGCCAACGGGCTTAGGGTCATTACGGAGCATGAGGACCTGACAGAAAAGGAAGCTGTATTTGCAGATGAATATTTTAAGAAAAATGTATATCCCGTACTGACCCCCATGGCGTTTGATTCCTCCAGGCCATTTCCGTTAATCCGCAACAAGACGCTGAACATAGCTGCGCTTCTGAGGAAGAAAAAAGCGGATGAGACAGACGATGAGCTGGAGTTTGCCATGGTGCAGGTGCCGTCCGTCATCCCCAGGATTGTGGAACTTCCAAGGGAAGTGGTGGAGGATGGAAAGGAACAGCGCGTGGTCATACTTCTGGAAGAGATAATTGAGCGGAACATGCCGTCCCTGTTCCTGAACTATGATATTGTGGCATCCCATCCATTCCGTATCATGAGGAACGCGGACCTCACCATTGATGAGGAAGAGGCAGTGGACCTGCTGGAAGAAATCCAGAAGCAGCTGAAGAAACGTCAGTGGGGCGAGGCCATCCGTCTGGAGATTGAGGATAACGTAGATAAGCGGCTGCTGAAAATCCTCAGAAAAGAGCTATCCATCAACAGCCAGGATATATTTGGAATCAACGGTCCCCTGGATCTGACCTTCCTTATGAAGATGTATGGACTGGAAGGTTTTGATCTGTTTAAGACATCCAGATACGTTCCCCAGCCGGTACCGGCCCTGATGAACGAGGATGATATTTTCACCAATATCCGGAAAGGGGATATCCTGCTCCATCACCCATACCAGAGTTTTGACCCGGTGGTAAACTTTGTGCGCAGCGCGGCCAGGGACCCGGAGGTGCTGGCAATCAAGCAGACCCTTTACCGTGTCAGCGGCAACTCCCCAATCATTGCAGCGCTGGCTGAAGCAGCTGATAACGGCAAGCAGGTATCCGTGCTGGTGGAACTGAAGGCAAGGTTTGACGAGGAAAACAACATCAACTGGGCCAAGATGCTTGAGAAAGCCGGCTGCCATGTCATCTACGGCCTGGTGGGCCTTAAGACCCACAGCAAGATTACCCTGGTGGTGCGCATGGAAGAGGACGGAATCAGGCGTTACGTCCATCTTGGGACCGGCAATTACAATGATTCAACCGCAAAGCTCTATACGGACTGCGGAATCCTGACCTGCGACCCTCAGATAGGAGAGGACGCGACCGCTGTATTCAACATGCTGTCCGGATATTCAGAGCCCCTTGCATGGAATAAGCTTTCCGTGGCCCCCCTATGGCTTAGGGGAAGGTTCCTGCGGATGATACGCAGGGAAGCAGAGCATGCCAGGAATGGCAAGCCCGCCCATATCATGGCTAAGATGAACTCCCTGTGTGACAAGGAAATCATAACCGCCCTGTACGAAGCATCCTGTGCAGGGGTTAAGATAGAAATGATAATCCGTGGTATCTGCTGTCTGAAGGCAGGCGTTCCCGGTTTAAGTGAGAATATATCGGTGCGTTCCATTGTAGGCAACTTCCTGGAGCACAGCCGGATTTTCTACTTCCTTAATGATGCAAGCCCTGAGGTCTACATGGGCAGTGCGGACTGGATGCCGCGTAACCTGGACCGCCGTGTGGAAATCATGTTCCCGGTAGAGAACGAAACGCTGAAGGAGCAGGTCATCCGCATCCTTGAGATTGAACTGGAAGATAATGTGAAAGCCCACATCCTCCAGCCGGACGGAACCTACGAAAAAGAAGATAAACGGGGTAAAGTCCTGGTAAACTCCCAGGAACAGTTCTGCCGGGAGGCCATTATGATGGCAAAGGAATTCAGGGTGGATGACCCGGCCAGGGTGAGGGTGTTTACGCCGATTGAGAGTAGTGGGGTTTGATGGATGGTTGGTGTAGGAGGGGGATTTTGGGAGGCTACGCCCGTGAAGGGGGACAGGACGGACGGCAGCGGACTGGACGCCCAGTTCCGGAGGGCGCAGCTTCTAAGGCCCTGACAACATAAAAGACGGGGAATCGGTGCTATTCACGTAGAAATCCTGAAGGACTTTCTACGTTCAGAGCACCTTGGACTCATGCTTTGATGCATTCGTCCACCCCCGTCTTTTATGCTGCCAGGACCTAAGAAGCTGCGCCCTCCTACACTATGCGTCCACCCCGCCGCCGTCCGTCCTGTCCCCCTCCCCGTGCTGTGTCCTCCAACCCCCACATACCTCAATCATCCATCCGGAAATAAAATAAATTCCCTGGCCTGGGTTAATATTGACGAGTGACAAAAACCCTGGCTGGGTTTTTATATTTTTTTCCTGATTTATGTGGTGTGGAGAAAACGATACGTAGTGGGTGAGTGGAATGGGGATGGGGGCGGGGGATGCATCTGCAGGTGCGTGCTGGTCTTAGGCTGTGGCAAGCGGCGCTAAGAGGCTGGCGCCTTTGTCTGAGCTCAGTAACAAGATTAATGGGTAAGACCAAGCGCGAGTTAGGCGGCCAGACTCTTGTCCAGCGCCGATTGCCAGAGCCTTAGAGCAGCTAGCACCGAAGCCGTATCACCCGCCCCCATCCCCATTCCACTCACGGACGGATGCACCTAAATTCCCCCCCTAAATCACCCATGCGTAAACAGCTTCATGGCTTCTGCAAGTATCTCATCGCTAATCCCGGAATCGATTTCCACCCCTTTTATCTGGGGGATGCGGGTGACCAGTTCTTTTTGGACCAGGTTTTTGACGGTTTCATCGGCGGAAGGGCAGCCGGCGCATCCGCCCTGCATTTCAATCCAGAGGATACCGTTTTCGTCTAAGTCCACTACCTCCAGCCCGCCCCCGTGGCTGGATAACTGGGGGCGGACGAAGAGGTTCAGGACTGCTTCTATGTCTTTTCTTAATTCTTCATTCATGGATTACCTCTTATTTGGCTTCCTTTTTTGCGGCGGCCATTGCGTCGAATTTGGCGAGCATGGCCCTTGGGGTTGCTGTGTGGGCGCTGCGCTCGTATCTTGGGCACTCGTCGTAGCCTTTCAGGCCGGCCAGGTATTTTGCGATTTTCTTAAGCTCTTCCAGGTCGTAGCGGCCCATCATGGTGATGGTCTCCATGAGCGGGGAACCGCCGCCGTGTACGCCTGCCACTGCCTGGGCTGCTTCGTAGGAGTCGCAGAGTTTGTTTTCCATCATGCGCATGACACGGTGGGTGTCTTCTGCGCTGTAGGCCGGGTTGCGGAGTATATACTTATTGCACAGTTCTGCTGTTTCAGGTGCGTAGAAGCTTTCCTCGGTGGGAAGGGATGCGCATACGCCTCCGGTCAGGTCGGCCAGTGTCTCATATTCATGGTAAATGTTGTGTCCTGCCAGGCGGCGTCCCGCATTGGTCAGCACTTCATCCGGAACCTGCTGCCCGGAGGGGAACTTGGTTGAGTGATAGGCGGATGCCTCCCCGGCTGCAAAGACAAGCTCTGCGGTCTGGATGATATCACAGATTTTTTCACGTACATGGGATTCACGTGCAATGTCGTTTACATCGGCTACCAGGGCTGCCTGGGATGCAATCACCTCGGAGACCGCTGTCTTACATCCGGTGTAGGAATGACGGTGATAGTGTGCGAACATCAGGGCAAGGTAGCCTGCGTAGCGCGCAACGCCTTCATGGTCGCGGCCGCACATGAATACGCGGTCATATGGCACGAAGCAGTCGTCGAAGATGGTAAGGCTCTCTACATCGCCGATGTTTGCAAAGGGGGCCTCGATATGGGTGCGTTTGTGGTGCAGTCCGGGAAGGGCCATCAGCTTTACGCCGTCCCAGTCCCCGGGAAGGGCAAATGCAACCGCATAATCAGCATCATCCGGTCCCATGAATTTGGTTGGGTTTACAATGATCTCATCTACATAAGGTGCATTGGAGTTGCATATCTTGGCGCCGCGGACAATGATGCCTTTACATGGTTTTCCGTCAATGCCGATGCCGTCCACGTCTGTTTCTACTACATGGACAAAGGAGTCGGGGTCGGGCTGCATATGGGCGCGTTTGTATTTTGGATTACGGGAGCCTTTTACGTCTGTCTGGGCACAGTTGCAGACCAGGTCGTATTTCTGACAGTATTCAATGTACTTTAACAGGCGCTGGTGGTATTCTGTGCCGCAGGCCTCGTCACAGTCATAGGTAACGGAGAACAGGGCGTTCATGGCATCCGTACCCATGCAGCGCTGCATGCATCCGCCCACGCGGTGGCAGATCAAACGGGTCATCAGCTGTTTCTTCAGCAGGTCCTCCTGGCTGTGGTGGATATGGGTGCAGCGGTTGATGGTTTCCCCGGTAATATGGGACGTGGTCACGCAGACGTCTGCGTAGTCCGGGTCATTGGCAACGTCGTAGCACTGCTTCATTACATAGGTGCCGCCCTTAATCCAGTCGGCCAGGTCCCTTTCCGGGCCCTCCTTGCCGTTGGAACGGTCCACGCATTTTCCGTTCATGTATACGTTGGGTTTCATTTTTAAAAGACGCTCTTTATACTGTTCGTATGTACCGATTGCCATAGTTAATACCTTCCTTTATGTTTTATTTTATTGTTTTTTAGTTGCTGAAACCGCATCGAATTTGGCAAGCATGGCCCTTGGGGTTGCCGTGTGGGCGCTGCGCTCGTAGCGCGGGCATTTCTCGTATCCGGGAAGCCCTGCCAGGTATTTTGCGATTTTTTTCAGTTCTTCCAGGTCATAACGGCTCATGAGGGTGATGGTTTCCATGAGAGGGGAACCGCCGCCGTGTACGCCTGCCACTGCCTGGGCTGCTTCGTAGGAGTCGCACAGCTTGTTTTCCATCATGCGCATGACACGGTGGGTGTCCTCTGCGCTGTAGGCCGGGTTGCGGAGTATATACTTATTGCACAGTTCTGCTGTCTCCGGCGCAAAGAAGCTTTCTTCCGTTGGAAGGGAAGCACAGACACCGCCGGTCAGGTCGGCCAGGGTTTCGTACTCATGGTACATGTTGTGTCCTGCCAGACGTCGTCCCGCGTTGGTCAGCACCTCATCCGGAACCCATTGGCCGGATGGAAATTCCATTGCATGGTGGGCGGCTGCCTCGCCTGCTGCGAATACCAGTTCCGCTGTCTGGATGATGTCACAGATTTTTTCCCGGACATGGGACTCCCTGGCAATGTCATTGACATCGGCTACCAGGGCTGCCTGGGATGCGATGACCTCGGAGACAGCGGTCTTACATCCGGTGTAGGAATGGCGGTGGTAATGTGCAAACATCAGGGCCAGATAACCGGCGTAACGCGCAACGCCTTCGTGGTCGCGGCCGCACATGAATACGCGGTCATAAGGCACGAAGCAGTCGTCGAAGATGGTAAGGCTTTCCACGTCCCCAATCTGCGCATAAGGCGCGTCCAGATGGGTACGTTTGTGATGCAGTCCCGGAAGGGCCATCAGCTTGACGCCGTCCCAGTCAGCGGGAAGCGCGAAGGCCACCGCGTAATCGCTGTCATCCTGGCTCATGAACTTGGTTGGGTTTACAATGATTTCATCCACATACGGAGCGCAGGAGTTACAGATCTTGGCGCCGCGCACGATGATGCCCTTACATGGTTTTCCGTCCACACCGATGCCGTCCACATCTGTCTCTACCACGTGTACAAAGGAATCCGGGTCCGGCTGCATATGGGCGCGTTTGTACTTGGGGTTGCGGGATCCCTTTACGTCGGTCTGTGCGCAGTTGCAGATTAAATCGTCCTTCTGACAGTATTCAATGTATTTGACCAGACGCTTGTGGTACTCTGTGCCGCAGGCCTCGTCACAGTCATAAGTAACGGAGAACAGGGCGTTCATGGCGTCCGTGCCCATACATCGCTGCATACATCCGCCCACGTGCTGGCAGATCAGGCGCGTCATCAGCTGTTTCTTCAGCAGGTCATCCATGCTGTGGTGGATATGGGTGCAGCGGTTAATCTTTTCTCCGGTAATATGGGAAGTGGTCACACATACATCCTCATATCTGGGGTCATTGGCAACGTCATAGCACTGTTTCATTACATAGGTCCCGCCTTTAATCCAGTCAGCCAGGTCCCTTTCAGCGCCTTCTTTTCCGTTGGAGCGGTCAACACATCTGCCGTTTAAATAAACATTGGGTTTCATTTTGAGAAGCCGTTCCTTGTATTGTTCATAAGTTCCAATTCCCATTCCTATATTCCTCCTTCATATTTTATACTTGTTAAATTTTTGCCATTTATGGGGCGCCATGGTCTTGCGCCCTTACACCATGATTTAAAGAGCAAGAATTGTGCCAGATAGCAAGAGGCGGAAATCAGTGGATTTGGGGCGTTGGACTGTATAAAAAGGGCATGGTCATCTGAAAACATGTATAAAAAGTATACAAAAAATGATGGTGCAGTGTGATATAAGGTTGGCATGTGATTTGCGTGTATAAAAAATATAATGATTAATTGAACGGCAATGGGAAAGGAGACAGGTAAATGATACATATTAACAGGGATTTGTGCACCGGGTGCGGGGTATGCGTTAAGGTATGTTCCATGGCATGTATTGTCCTGGAGGAGGAAAAGGCGGTATTTAAAGGAGAAAAGAGGTGTATGACCTGCGCCCACTGCATGGCTGTGTGCCCGCAGAAAGCTGTGTGCACGGACCGATATGACAACAGCGAGTCCGTGGAAATGACGCCGGATATCCCTCTGGCATCGCCGGAGGAAATGAAAAACAGGATGGTGCTTCGCAGGAGTATCCGCGCTTACAGGCAGAAGGTACCCTCCAGGCAGGAGATTGAAGCCATTCTGGATGGGGCCAGATATGCGGGCACGGGAGGTAACAGGCAGGCCCTGCGCTACATCGCGGTGTGCGGACATATGGATGAGGTGACCGGGGAGGCGGCCCGCGTCCTGGGCGGCCTGGCAGAGAAACCGGGATTCTATGCGCCTGCCTATGGAAGGATTTATAAGGAGAGCCTGAAGGGAAATGACATACTGTTCTATGGGGCGCCCCTCCTTATATTAGTAATCGGGAATAAGAAAAAAGGGTTCAATGTGAAAAAGGACGGAGGGCTGGCGTCTGCATACATCCAGCTGATGGCTGAAACCATGGGGATTGGCTCCTGTATCAACGGCTTTTTTGGGGACGCTGTGGATAACAGCAGTAAGTTAAAGGAAATGTTGGGGATAACAGAGGATGAATCCATGGTAATGGCCATTGCCATGGGCTATCCGCTTATTTCGTATATGCGCAGTGCGCCCAGGAAAAAGCTGGATTTAACCTGGATGTGAGGACGGCGCTCTTAGGAAAAAGCTGGATTTAACCTGGATGTGAGGGTAGCGCTCTTAGGAAGAAGCTGGATTTAACCTGGATGTGAGGACAGCGATTTCAGGAAAAAGCTGGTTTTACCTGGATGTAGGGACAGCGCTCCATCCGGTCGGATACGCACAGGTTGGCATCAAAATTGCTGTTTAAAATTGACATGAGGCGCAGGCTCCAATAAAAGCGCCTGGCCTCTACGTGCGAATCGAATGAAACGAGGGGGTGTCAGATGGATAAATATCTGATCAGGAAATTGGCGGTATGTCTTGTAGGCTCATTTATATATGCGGCCGGGATAACCGTGGTAAAAGTATGCAATCTGGGGATATCGCCCATTACAAGCGCGCCTTATGCATTTTCCTTTGTAGTGGGCCAGACCCTGGGGACCTGCACCATGTATCTGAATGCAATCCTTTATGTCATCCAGAAGCTGGTGCTGAAAAAAGAGTACACGCTGCGCAAGTTTTTGACCCAGTTCATACTCAGCGCGGTATTTGCAGTGCTGATTGACCTTACGGGAATCATGTTTGGCGGATTCGTGCCCCAATCTTATGGGTTCAGGCTCATATATCTGGTGTTTGGCTGTTTTGTGCTGGCAGTGGGGGTCTGCGGCGTGGTCATGTCTAATTTTGGCATGCTTCCCGGAGAAGGCGTGGCTGTTTGTATACAGCGGGTTACAAAACTGGATTTTGGGATATGCAAGATTATTTTTGACTGTTCCATGGTGGCCCTGGCTCTGGTCATTTCCCTTGTCTTTTTAGGACGGATAGAGGGAGTCAGGGAAGGAACCCTGATATCAGCGGTCATGATAGGCTGGTTTGCCAGGTATGTCGGACGCTTCCTGGGGCCAAGGCTGGCCCTGGTGCTCAACCCGAAGGTGGATGAGAAAACAGTGATGGAAGCGGAAATGGAAATGTGATGGAAGTGTGAAGGAAGCGGAAATGGAAGCGTGATGGAAGTGTGGAGGAAGCGGAAATGGAAGCGTGATGGAAGTGTGAAGGAAGCGGAAATGAAAGCGCAATAAAGCGGAAATGAAAGCGCAATAAAGCGGAAATGAAAGCGGAAACAAAACCATGATAAAGCCGACGGAGTAAAAAAGTAATACAAAAAAAGGAGAAAAGGAGAATAAGATATGATTGAAATGAAAAATACGCCATTTGAAATCCCCACATTTGATTTGACCGGGAAGGTTGCCATAATCACGGGAAGCACCACCGGGCTGGGATATGGCATGGCGGTTGCCTTCTGCGCATATGGCGCCAAGGTGGTGATTAACGGTCTGGAGGAAGAGGACTGCAAACGTGTTTCAGATGAGATTAATGAGATGGGGGGAACCACCATCCCATTTAAAGCAGACGTAAGGAACCGCGCAGAGGTCCAGGCCATGGTCGGTAAGACGGTGGAAACCTTTGGCAGGCTGGATATCATGGTCTGCAACGCCGGAATCGGAATCACGAAGCGGATTGTGGAAATGAGCGATGAAGAGTGGGATGAGGTAGTGGACACGGACTTAAAGGGCGTGTTCATCTGCGGCGCGGAAGCTGCCAAGGTCATGATTGAAAAGGAAATCAAGGGAAGGGTCATCAACATTTCTTCCGCAGGCGGCCTGGTGGGAACCAAGAATATCGCGGCATACTGTGCTTCCAAGTCCGGCGTCATAAGCCTTTCCAAGACAGAGGCCATGGAGTGGGGACGCTACGGCATAACGGCCAATGCAATCTGCCCGGGATATGTCCCTACAGCCATTAACGCGGCGCCTCTGGCAATACCAAGGGTACGGGAGCAGATCCTGGCCAAGACAGCGTTAAAACGTCTGGGTGAAATCTGGGAAGTGGCGGCAGTGGCCCTTTTCCTGGCGTCGGATGCCTCCAGCATTGTCACGGGCGCTTATATTGCCGCTGATATGGGAACCACATGTAATTAATGTTGGAAATAGTCTCAAGTTAAAGTTCAGGCTGCCGTCAAACAGGTTACGGCAGCCTTTTTGTCAGGAGGGATTATGGCAAAATTATTCGAACCCTTTGTATTGGGGAACCTTACATTAAAAAACAGGATCATCATGGCCGGCATGCACACGGAATTTGGCAGGGACGGATACCTGACAAAGCGGGAGCTGGCCTATTATGAGGAACGGGCCAAGGGCGGCGCAGCGGCCATCGGCGTGGTTGCCAGGGTAAGCCCGGAAGGAGGACCGGAGTCCATGGCAGGGGTATATGACAATACCTTTGAGGCGGGCGTGGGCTGCCTGGCAGAACGGCTCCACCAGCATGACTGCAGGCTTTTCATACATCTGTTCCACATTGGCAGGAACCATGGAAATGATATTCTGGGCAGGCCCCTCCTGGCGCCGTCCGCGGTCCCGTCCCCCATTTACCGCCACATGCCAAAGGAAATGACGGCAGAAGATATAAAGAGGGTAAAGGAGGATTTTGCAGATGCAGCCGCCAGGTGCAGGGCCTGGGGCGCGGATGGGGTAACCGTGAACTGCAGCGCAGGCTATCTGCTGTCCCTGTTCCTGTCCGGAGAAACAAACCAGCGCACCGATGAGTATGGAGGAAGCCAGGAAAACAGGTTCCGTTTCCCCCTGGAAGTGCTTGCCCGGGTCAGGGAGGCGGTTGGAAGGGACTTTCCCATGCTGGTAAAGATATCCGGCAGCAGCATGCGGGCCAGGGGATACGGACTGAAGGATATGGAGGCATTTTCCTCCAAGCTATCAGGACTGGCGGACGCCATTGGCGTCACGGGCGGCTGGCACGAGGCTCCGGTGCCTCAGATTACCTATCAGGTGCCCAGGGGATTCTATTCCTGCCTCAGTTCCTGTATAAAGGAGCATAGCGGTCTGCCTGTCATCTGCTACAACCGCATCAATGACAGGGAAACGGCGGAGCGGATACTTGAGGAGGAAAAGGCGGACCTGGTGGCCTGCGGGCGGCCCTTCCTGGCGGATGCAGGCTTTGCAGCGAAAATCCGGGACGGACGTCCCTATCATCCCTGTGTGGGATGCAACCGCGGATGCATGGACCGCATCATCCGGAACCAGGAAGTGCGCTGTATCCAGAACCCGGAACTGGGAAGTGAGTATCAAAAGCTGTCCTCCCTCCCGGCCAGGGAAGGCCGGGTGCTGGTAATCGGCGGGGGCGTGGCAGGCATGGCGGCTGCCAGGTTCCTGGGAGAACGGGGTTATCAGGTTACGCTTAAGGAGAAAAAGGGCCGTCTGGGCGGGGTCATGGATCAGGTGGCTGCCAGCCCGGGAAAGGAAGGTTTCCTTGGTATTGCAGCTGCCCTGGAATGGGATTTAAAGGCGCTGGGTACACATATTGTCACCGATGCAATGGTGACGGCTGAAGGACTTAAAGCGGAGGCGGACCAGTACAGCTTCGTAGTGCTGGCAGCAGGAGGAAAGCCGCGGCGCATGAAGGGTGGAACGGATGCCAAAATCTATCTTGCCCAGAAAGTAATCCAGGGGGATTACAGGCTGTGGAACCGGATGAACTGCGGTCAGACGGTCATCATAGGAGGGGATGCGACCGCCATGGAGACAGCGCTGTTTCTGGCCGGCAAAAGGTGGCTTGAGGACAGCCATCAGGGATTCATGGAACGGTATGTGCCGGACGAGGTGAAGGAACGGTTCCTGCCCTCCGGGACCATCACGCTGATTGAAAAGGAAGAACGGGCCGGGCGCAGCCTGGGCGGAACCCGCTTCATCATCATGAATGAACTGAAACAGAACCATATAAAGGTCATGACAGGGACCCGGGTGGTGGAGGCGGGAAATGGATATGTCATTGTGCAGAAAGGAGACAGCCGGGAACGGCTCTGTGCAGATTTTATCATAGAAGCCATGGGGGAGGAACCGGAACAGGCCCTGGCCAGCATCCTGGAGGAAATGCAGAAAGAATTTTATGTGGTTGGGGATGCTGCCGTGACCGCGGATATTGAGACAGCCATACGGGGGGCCTATGAGCTGGCATGCAGTGTATAAAAAAGGTAACAGTTATCCGGCCCGGTGTTTATAAAGTATACACGCCCTGGCCTGAGGGAAGGGAAAAACAGGGTAAAACCCAGCGGTTTTAGGGGATTTTTAAAATAATTGGAATTTGGCAGTATTCTTGCTCTTAATATTGTTGAATAATTAACGATGGTATGAAAGAATAGAATCATGCAGTGTTTCTATCGCACGGGAAACACACAGGAAGATATTTGCATACCTTCAAAAGACAAGGGGGTTATTAGATGGTAAGTATTATAGGTATTCTTCTGGCAGTGGCATTATTGATTTACACCTGCTACAAAGGCATTCCCGCTGTCATTGTGGCGCCCATGGTATCCATCCTGGTCCTGATTACAAGCGGCCTGGATATTGCTTCGGGCATGAGCGGCGCGTACATGGAAGGGATGGCGGGATTCATCCAGAAGTATTTCCTGACCATGTTTACAGGCGCCATATTCGGGGCCATGATGGGGGACAGCGGCGCAGCCAAATCCATCGGCCTTAAGTTCGGCCGGATTGCCAGGAAGTTCCCGGGGAAAGAAAAGCTTATGGCCTTATGGTCCCTGGCAGCGTTATCCTTTATCCTTGGTTATGGCGGCGTCAGCGTATTCGTGGCATTCTTTACCGTAATTGCAGTTGCCAAGGAAATGTTCGAGGAACTGGACGTGCCGTGGAGGCTTTACGGAGTCAACATCTTAGGCGCTGGAGTACTTGCCCTTACCATGGCGCCCGGCTCGCCTTCGGTTAACAATGTAATTGCAGGGGAAGCCCTTGGCACCAATGCAATGGCAGCGCCCATGCTTGGCATCATAGGCTGCCTGATTGCGATTTTCCTGGCCAGCATCTATTTTAATTGGGAAATCAGGCAGGTTGAGAAAAACCATGAAGGATTCCTGCCCACAGGAGCAGAGATTGCCAAGGTGCAGTTAAAAGTGGCGGATGATGATTTCCAGGAGATGAACATCATCACCTGTCTGATTCCTTCCATTGTACTGATTGTTACGCTGAACGTGTTTAAACAGCCGGTTTATATTGCGGCAACCTTTGGAATCATTGTGGGATACGTTGTTTACTGGAAACGGATGTCCGCTAAGATTGAGACTTTTAAGCGTGGGGCCATGCAGTCCATCAACTCTGTCTGTACCGCATCCATGGTAATTGCTTTTGGTTCCGTTGTAGGCGTTACCAGCGGGTTCGCCCTCATATGCAGCGCCCTGGGCAGGATTCCCGGACCGGGAGAGTTCCAGGTAGTGGTTGCCGTTAACATTGCAGCCGGTGTGGCCGGGTCTTCTGCAGGCGGACTGACCATCGCGCTCAATGCACTGGCAGACCGGTTCATAGGACCGCTTTCAGAAGGCGGGCTTGCCATGAACCCACAGGTAGTGCACAGGATTGCAACCATCTGCTCCGGCGGCCTGGATTCCCTTCCAAGTAATGGAACCATTATTAACGAGCTGACCCAGGCAAGGCTGCCCCACCGTGTGGGATACCGCCCGATGGGTGTGTGTTCGGTTGTCATTCCGTTGATTGTGGCTATCTGTCTTTCGATTATTGCACAATTTGGGATTGTGTAGTTTGGGGTGTATTGGTTTTTGATACAATTATTGAAAAAGGTTTCGATGAACATCTGTAAAGGCAATAGGGGCGGAAGTCTGGTAAGACAGGTTTCCGTCCCTCCTGTTGTATGAGGGCCATCCCACAGGAGGGGGGACGATATCGGCGAAAATCCACTTTTAGTTTTTAAAATGTGTTGAAAATGCATAAAAAAGTAGGTATACTATACTTTAGTTGGTAAAAAATTAACAATAAGATGGAATGAAATCACATTGGGGAGAAAAGACTATGTCACTGGAATCTAGGCTGATCACCACGGAGTATTTTAAGGAATGGGATGCGCAGATACTGCTGGAAATCCTGGAGAATGCGGATAATGCAGTGATTGTCATTGACTGCAAGGGCACCGTGGTCTATATCAACCGGTTTTATGCGGAACATATGAACATAAAGCTGGAAAAACTGATGGGAAGGAACCTCTATGACATTGAACCCCAGGCCAAGCTTTTAAGGGTCATGGAAGATGGGGGAGGCCGGGACAACGATGAGGTGGAATATATAAAGTCGTTGAACATAGATTCAGTGGGACTTGCATTTCCCCTGTATGACAGCCGCAAGGAGAAGGTGGGGGCCTGCGCCATCTTTAAGGATGTGACCCAGGTGGTGGAGCTGACCAGGAAGCTCCAGAAGTCCAAGGAGATGGTCCAGTATCTTGCCTCCCAGCTGGAAGCATCGGAGCTGCCCATATCCTTCCAGTCCTATATCAGCCAGAATAAGGACCTGCAGAAAACCCTGAGCCTGGCCGCCAAGGTGGCCAATACCAACTGTACCATTTTGATACAGGGGGAAAGCGGGGTGGGCAAGGAGGTCATGGCCAAGTGCATCCACAATGCCAGCAACCGGAAGGAGCGGCCCATGATTAAGGTCAACTGCGCCTCCATCCCGGAAAACCTGCTGGAAAGCGAACTGTTCGGCTACGAGGAAGGCGCCTTTACCGGGGCCAGGAAAGGCGGGAAGCTGGGCAAGTTCGAGCTTGCCAACAAGGGCACCATCCTTCTGGATGAAATCGGCGATATGAGCCTGACCATGCAGTCCAAGCTTCTGCGCGTGCTCCAGGAAAAGGAACTGGAACGGGTGGGCGGGACCAAGACAATCAAGCTGGACGTGCGGGTCATCGCTGCAACCAACCAAAACCTGGAGGAGATGGTTGAGAAAAATGAATTCCGCAGCGACCTTTACTATAGGCTCCATGTGGTTCCAATCCACATCCCTGCCCTGCGCTGCCGCAGGGAGGATATCATGCCCCTGGTGCGCTATTTCATAGAAAGGAACGGCGGGGACGAGGGCACGGACCTGACGCCGGGCGCTGCCAGGATGCTGGAAGAATACGGCTGGCCGGGCAATGTAAGGGAACTTCAGAATGTGATAGAATATGCGATGATTGTCAAAACAGGCGATATCCTGGAGATAAAGGATTTCCCCCAGTATCTGAGGGGGGACGGGGCGGAGGACGGCCCGGCGGAGGATGGCCCCTGCAGACTGAAGGACGCAGTGGAACAGCTGGAAAAAAGCATGATAAAGCGCGCGCTGAAAAGGAACAATGGGAACAAAAGCATGGCCATCAATGAACTTGGCCTTTCCCGCAGGTCATTTTATGAAAAGCTGGAGAAATACGGCTTGAAATAATTGTATAAAAAATATACATATTTAAAAGCGGAATGTATAGTTTTTGCGGAAAATCAAAGAGGCAGGAATGAGGCATGGTGATTTTGACCTGATTTCTGTCTCTTTTTTATATATTGATCCGTGGACCGCGGTTGGCACGGAATTTGCTCATTAAAAGGGGTAAAAGAATGATAAATATTAGACTATTAATATTCACTTATTCAAGAAAGGATGCAGAGCTATGAAGGTTATTCGTGCAGAAGAAGTAAGCAGGCTGATAAAAGACGGGGACACCATCATGTATACGGGTATTACCCTGGGCGGGTTTGCAGAGGAAGCCCTGGTGGAACTGGAAAAGAGCTTTTTGGAAACAGGACATCCAAGGGACCTGACCATGTACTGGCAGTCAGCGACCGGAAACAGGGGGGACAGGGGGCTTGCCCATGCAGCCCACGAAGGGTTCTTAAAACGCGGGGTGGGCGGACACCTGAACGGATGCGGTCCGGCCATGACGGAATTCAGCCGCGATAATAAAGGCGAGATTTACAATTTCCCCCAGGGCGTGATGTCGGTCATGTGCCGTCACATAGCCGCCCACACACCGGGCGTGATTACCAAGATCGGTTTAAAGAGCATGATGGACCCAAGGGTGGACGGCGGATGCATGAATGAGAAGGCAAAGAACGCCGAACCGCTGGTGGAGCTGATTGAACTTCAGGGAGAGGAATGGCTCTGGTACAAGCTTCCCAAACTGGACGTGACCTTGATCAGGGGCACGGTTGCGGATACAAAGGGTAATATCTCCTGCTACAAGGAAGGATATAAGCTGGGGCAGTTATCCGCGGCAGAGGCTGCCAGGGCATGCGGCGGCATCGTCATCTGCCAGGTGGAGAACATTGTTGAGGCGGGAAGCATCAAACCAAGGGATGTGATTGTCCCCGGAATCCTGATTGACTATGTGTTCGTATCCAAGCCCGAATATCACTGGCAGACCTCCAAGACCTATTATAATCCTGTATTTTCAGGTGAGATAAGGGTTCCCCTGGATGCCATCCCATTTGAAAAGCTCAGCGCCAGGAAGGTAATTGCCAGAAGGGCTGCCATGGAACTGACCAAGGGCGCCATCGTGAACCTGGGCGTGGGCATACCGGAGGCAGTTTCCTCGGTTGCGGCGGAAGAGGGCTGCGGGGATTACATCACCCTTACCACCGAGGCGGGCGGCATTGGCGGGGTTCCTGCCAGCAGCCATGACTTCGGGTGCTGCTGGAACGCGGAGGCCACCATTGAGATGGCGGACGAATTCGACATGTATGACGGCGGCGCCCTGGACCTGGGCGTGCTGGGGGTGCTCCAGGTAGGACCAAACGGCAATGTGAATGTAAGCAAGCGCAACGGGGAAGGCCTGGGTGTGGGCGGTTTCCTGAATGTGGCGGGAGGCGCCAGCAAGGTGGTGTTCGCGGCAACCTTTACCGGCGGCCTTCATAAAGGGGAAGGCCCTGCCTATGAAATCGGCAACGGCCACATCAAGGTGACGAAAGAAGGGAATTCCAGGAAGTTCGTCAACGAGATAGAGCAGATTTCCTTTAACGGGGAGGCGTCCCTTGAACAGGGCAAGAAAATCATCTATGTGACGGAGCGGTGCGTGTTCGAGCTGGTGAAGGACGGACTCCTCCTTACCGAAATCGCGCCCGGCGTGGACCTTCAGAAGGATATACTGGACCAGATGGATTTTGCACCCATGATAAGCGAGAACCTGGAACAGATGCCTGCAAAGATATTCAATGAAACCTGGGGCGGCCTTAAGGATTTGATGGACAAAGAGTAAGAAAGCATAAAATGAGATGATACAGGAGGAAAGGGAATGTTCAGCAAAAAACATGAAATGATTCGGAAACTGGCAAGAGAGTTTGCAGAAAATGAAATCGCACCCCTGGCAGCACAGATTGACGAGACAGGGGAGTATCCGGAGGAACTGCGCAGGAAGATCATTGACTGCGGATTCCATGCAATCGTGATTCCCAGGGAATATGGAGGCTGCGGAGGGGATACCGTGGCAGCTACCATCGTGACGGAGGAATTTACAAGGGTGGACGCCAGCGCCTCCACCCAGCTCATGCCCAACTCCCTGTCAGGGGGCGCCCTGATGATGTTCGGCAATGAGGCCCAGAAGCAGAAATACCTCAGGGGAATGGCAGAGGGAAAACTAATCGGCGCATTTGCCATCACGGAGCCTGGCGCGGGTTCTGACACAGCGGCTATCACCACGACCGCGGAAAAGGATGGGGATTACTACATCTTAAACGGCCGCAAGTGCTTCATCACCAACGGCCCCTGCTGTGACTTTGTCACCGTATTTGCCAAGACGGACGTGAATGCCAGGGGCGTGAAGGGAATCAGCGCATTTATCGTGGAGTCGGCCTGGGAAGGCTTTTCAACGGGAGCGGTTGAGAACAAGATGGGCATGCACGGTTCGCCCACCTGTGACCTGATATTTGAAAATGTACGTGTGCCGAAGGAAAACCTGTTAGGCGGGGAAGGGCAGGGCTTTAAAATCTGTATGGCCACCCTGGACTCAGGCCGTATCACCGTGGCTACCCAGGGACTGGGAATTGCCCAGGGCGCACTGGACGAGGCAGTTAAATACGTAAAGGAAAGGGTACAGTTCGGAAAGCCCATTGCCAAGCTTCAGAACACCCAGTTTGAGATTGCAGACATGGCAACCAGGGTGGAATGCGGAAGACAGCTGGTTTACAATGCGGCCCGTCTTAAAGACGCAGGGCAGCCCTATTCCAAGAATGCGGCCATGGCCAAGTACTACTGCGGCGACCTGTGCAACAACATTGCATACCGTTCCTTACAGCTTCACGGCGGCTATGGCTACATGAAAGATTATCCTATTGAGCGGATGTTCAGGGATGCCAGGCTCGTGGCAATCTACGAGGGCACATCGGAGATTCAGAGGGTGGTAATTGCCAACCATATACTGGGAAAGTAAGAGAAGCATAAGAAGGAGGACACATAATGAAGGTAGTAGTTTGCGCAAAGCAGGTTCCCAATACAAACGAAGTAAAGATTGACCCTGTAAAAGGAACATTAATCAGGGACGGCGTGGAAAGCATCCTGAATCCGGATGATGCCAATGCGCTGGAGGAAGCCCTGAAACTGAAGGATGAATATGAGGATGTGACCGTTACCGTCATTTCCATGGGCCCGCCCCAGGCGGAGGTCATGTTAAGGGAATGCCTGGCCATGGGAGCGGATGAGGCCATCCTTTTAAGCGGAAGGGAATTCGGTGGTTCTGATACATGGGCCACCTCCAATGCCATCTCCGCGGCCATAGAAAAAATAGGGGATTACGATATCATATTCGGAGGACGCCAGGCCATCGACGGGGATACGGCCCAGGTCGGCCCTCAGATTTCAGAAAAGCTTGGGATACCCCAGGTCACATATGTGCAGGACTTTAAACTGGAAGACGGGGCAGTGGTGGTCCAGAGGCAGCTGGAAGACGGATACGAGGTCATCCGGGTGCAGACCCCATGTTTCCTTACCGCTGTAAAGGAACTGAACAAGCCCAGATACATGACCATGAAGGGCATCTATGAGGCATACGACAAGGAAATCACGGTATGGGGATTCGGGGATGTGGATGTCCCACAGGAGAAAGTAGGGCTTAAGTCCTCGCCTACCAGGGTGTTCCGTTCATTTACCCCGGCACCCAAGGGCGCAGGGACCGTGCTTGGCGGGACCCCTAAGGAACAGGTCGCTGCATTGATGGGCTGCCTGAAAGAAAAACACATTATCTAAGTAGGAGGTAAGACATGGACTTAAGTCAATACAGGAATGTTTGGGTATTCGCAGAGCAGAGACAGGGAGTGATTACCCCTGTGGTAAAGGAACTTTTAGGAGAAGGCCGGAAGCTGGCCGGGGAGATAGGAACAGACGTATGCGCCGTCCTTCTGGGTAAGGACATCGGATATCTGGCAAAGGAGCTGATCCGCTTTGGCGCGGATAAGGTATATGTGGCTGACCATCCCCTGCTGGAAAATTATACAACGGACGCATACACCAAGGTAATCACGGATGCCATCCATGAATATAAACCGGAAATCGTGCTTTACGGCGCAACCCATATCGGCCGTGACCTGGCGCCAAGGATTGCGGCCAGGGTGAATACGGGGCTGACCGCGGATTGTACCAGGCTGGACATTGACCCTGAGGACAAAAAAATCATGCAGACCCGTCCCGCCTTTGGCGGCAACCTGATGGCCACCATCGTCTGCCCGGAACACCGTCCCCAGATGTCAACGGTGCGCCCCGGCGTCATGCAGAAGCTGGAGCCGGACGACAGCCGCCAGGGCCAGGTGGTGGATGTGGATGTGGAGCTGTCAGAAGCCGATATCAGGACAAAGGTACTTGAAATCGTGAAGAGCGCCAAGGAAATCGTATCCCTTACGGACGCGGACGTCATTGTATCCGGGGGACGCGGCCTGGGCAATCCCGAGGGCTTTGCGGTCATTAAGAAGCTGGCCGACGTGATGGGCGGCGTTGTAGGGGCTTCCAGGGCGGCTGTGGATGCTGGCTGGATTGATCATTCCCATCAGGTGGGACAGACCGGCACCACGGTAAAACCGAAGATTTATGTTGCGTGCGGCATATCCGGCGCAATCCAGCACTTGGCAGGAATGCAGTCATCTGATATCATTATAGCAATAAACAAGAACCCAAGGGCTCCTATCTTTGAGGTGGCTGATTACGGCCTGGTAGGGGACCTGTATGAAATTGTCCCTATGATGGCGGAAGCGTTTGCAAATGAAAAAAACATATGATGATGGAAGCAGAGCTGAATATTTAAAAAAACACTGGGATGACATCATGGAACATCAGACGTTCTGTGATGTGTTCGCAGAGACAGCAGCACAATACCCTGACAGGACCGCCGTCCATGCGGACGGCAGGTCCGTGACCTACGGGGAACTCTTAAGGTGGTCTAATGCGGCTGCCGGCCGTCTTCTGAAAGACGGCGCTGTTAAGGAAGAAATCATTGCCGTGAACACAGGAAGGACCGCGGAAACCATTGCCGGTATCCTGGGTATTTGGAAGGCAGGCTGTGCATATGTGTATCTGGACAGGGCCTATCCAAAGGAAAGGAGTGAGAACATCATAAAGGAGTGCCGGTGCCGCTTCATCCTGGACAGCCGGTGGTGGGAGGAGATGGACAGGGAAATGATCCTGCCGGATATTAACTTATCTGAGAGGAACTGCCTGGCCCTGCTTATCTATACTTCAGGTTCCACCGCAAAGCCCAAGGGTGTCATGCTGGAACACCGGAACGTGATGGCCTCCGCCTATAACTTCACTGTGTTTGAAACAAGGCCCCATGAACGGTTCGGGGTATTCCCCGGATTCGGGTTCGTGGCCGCGGTAAGCGATATATTTTCAACCTTAGCGGTCGGGGCAGCTAATTATATCATTCCGGGAACCATACGGAAGAATATAGTTGAATTAGAAAAATTTTACAGAATGCATGGGATATGTATCACATTCCTTCCACCGCACATGGCCAGGAAGCTTCTGGCCATGGATCTGGAGGGAATCCCGCTCAGGCTGCTGCTGGTGGGCAGCGAGCCTGTGCGCAATCTGGATATAAGCAAGGCTCCATTTTGCATCTTTAACGTGTATGGGGCTTCTGAGATGTGTTCCATGATATCCCACTATGAGATAAGGGATGCGGGAGGGAAGTCCGTGTATCCGGTGGGGATGCTGAATCATGGACTAAGGGGATATATTACGGATGAAGAGGGGAATCCGGTCCGTCCCGGTGAACCCGGTGAGCTGTGGCTGTCCGGCCATCAGGTGAGCCGGGGCTATTACGGCCTGCCTGAAATGACGCATGCCCATTATGTTCCGAATCCATTTTCACAGGAAACGGGCCATGAGCGGGTATTCAAGACCAACGATATCCTGAGGGAGCTTCCGGACGGGAACCTCCAGTATGTGTGCCGTAAGGATAATATGTTTAAGATCCGTGGGTTCCGGGTGGAGTCCGGGGCTGTGGAGACAGCGATCCTGGAATGCGGGGATGTAAAGGAAGCAGTGGTCAGGGCGTTTATGGACGACGGCGGCTGCAATATCCTCTGCGGATATTTTACGGCGGACCATAAGGTGGATGTAAAGGAACTGAAGGGAAAGCTGGCGGATAAGATACCGTATTACATGATTCCCACCTGTCTGATACAGCTTGAGGCATTTCCAAGGAACATGAATTCAAAGATTGACAGGAAGGCCATCCTGCCGCCTGCGGAACTGAACGACCATAAGCTTCTGGAAGAGTTGTATTGAAAACCGCCCGCGCAGGGCGGGGAGGCGGATTCCGGACCGTAAGCCGTCTGTCCTACAGGAACAGACAGTCCCCCACCCCCATGTAAACCGTTTCCAGCTCCCCGTCCTCTTCCATGGCCCTGCAGAACCCCTCTCCTGAGCAATGGTTGAACCCCAGCAGCCGGATACCCATCCCTTTTATCTCAGCAATGGTCTTAGCAATCCGCTCCGGGCCGGCCTTTACCAGGTGGGTGCCGCCGATCACGGCCCGGATGGGCTGGCTGAACCGTTCCCTGACCGTGTCCAGTATATTAAGGATTCCGGGATGGCTGCATCCCACAATCACAATCAATTCCCCATTTTCTTCCAGAATAAGGCATATCTCATCCTGAAAATAATCCTGTACCCATGTGCCCTGCTCCCGCAGGACAAACCGTTTTGGGATTGTCTCAAAGGCGCGCCGCCTGCCGATCCCGCCCATGACCCAGCAGCCCTGGGCCAGGGGAACCAGACCGTCACATTCCATGTGGCGGATTTTGTTTTCTTTTAAAAATGCCGCGTCAAAACCGGTTCCCAGGCAGGCGGCCTTGGTTTTGCCGAGGGAATATTTTTCGGAAAAGAATCCTTTTCCTGTTGCCAGCGGGCATGACAGGCCATTCTTTACAAATTCCCGGTATCCGCCTCCATGGTCATAGTGTCCGTGGCTGCACACCCCGTAGTCAATCCGCTCCGGACGGATGTTCAGACGGACTGCATTTTCATAGGTGTGTTTCCCCTGCCCAAAGTCAAAGAGTATGCTGGTGTATCCTGTTTCTATGTACAGGGAAAGCCCGTGCTCGGCTGTCAGGTCTTTCCTCTCACCATTCTGGTTATCCATCAGTGCCACAATCCGGATGTTCCCCATCTTTTTATCCTCCTAAAGCTAATGTGCTTATAATGATCCTGATATGATTATATCATGGCATCCGCGTCTGGCAAGCATATATGCCCCATCCTTCTTTTGGCATATGAGGAAGGAGACTGGCATTGTAACAGAAATTCCCACAATATTTCAAGAAAAAAGTAAGGAAAACCTTGATATATTATGTTAGAATAGGTATTAAGCCACGGTGCGGCATAAAACAGGTGCCGTCCGGCATACATATAAGTTAACGTAAGAGGAGGGGACGTCATGCCCGATATTAATATTCTGGTTGTAGATGATGAAAAAGAGATTGCGGATCTGATTGAAATATATCTTGTCAGCGATGGTTATAAAGTGTTTAAGGCGGAGAACGCTGCAAGGGGGCTGGAAATCCTTGCCAAGGAGGATATCCATCTGGTGCTCCTGGATATCATGATGCCTGGAATGAACGGACTGGAGATGTGCAAGAAGATCAGGGAGAACAATAACATCCCCATCATCATGCTCAGCGCCAAGTCCACGGACCTGGACAAGATACTGGGGCTGGGAACCGGGGCGGACGACTATGTGGTGAAGCCGTTCAACCCGCTGGAACTGACGGCCAGGGTCAAGTCCCACCTGCGCCGCTATACCCAGCTCAACCCCAACAGCGCCTCCCAGGACAAGGCCAACAATGAAATCACCATCAAGGGAATGATCATCAATAAGGATAACCACAAGGTGATTGTGGACGATGAGGAGATTAAGCTTACCCCCATTGAATTTGATATCCTGTATCTTCTGGCATCCAATCCGGGCAAGGTATTCAGCACGGATGAGATTTTTGAACGTGTATGGAATGAGAAGGTTTATGAGGCCAACAACACGGTCATGGTACATATCAGGCGCCTGAGGGGCAAGATGAAGGAAGACACCAGACAGAATAAAATCATCACCACGGTGTGGGGAGTAGGATACAAAATTGAAAAGTGATATGAACAGGCGTTACCACACGCGGGTCATAACCAATATCATATACAGCGCCATTATTTCCTGTCTGGTGGAGATATTCCTGGTGACCAATGTTTCCATGATTGCCAGGTACATGGAGGAGTCGGGAAGGATGAACGGCCTGATCCAGGCGGTGCTCGGCTACCATGTGGCGGTGGTGCTGGTCTATGTCATATCCGGCCTGGTGCTGTTTGCGGTGACGTTCATGATCCTTCAGGAACCATATATCCGCTATATCAGTAAGATTTCCGATGCGGTCCAGAGCATTTCCGAGGGGAACCTGAACACCACCATTGATGTGATTGGCGATGATGAGTTTTCCAGCATGGCAGCCAACCTGAATAAGATGGTGGAGGATATCCAGGTGCTGATGGACAAGGAGCGGGAATCCGAGCGCACCAAGAATGAGCTGATAACCAATGTGGCCCATGACCTGAGGACGCCGCTGACCTCCATCATCGGATATCTGGAACTGCTGGCAGGCAATACCAAGATACCTGCGGACATGCAGCACAAGTACATAGAGATTGCCTACGGCAAGGCAAGGCGCCTGGAAAAACTGATAGAAGACCTGTTTGGGTTTACAAAGCTTAATTACGGCAAGATTTCCATGCATGTGGCGCAGGTGGACGTGGTGAAGCTCCTGGGCCAGCTTCTGGAAGAGGCCTATCCGAATTTTGTGGAAAAGAACCTGTCCTACGACCTTCAGAGCAACATCCCGGCCAAGATCATCACGGCGGACGGCAACCTCCTGGCCCGGCTGTTCGATAACCTGATTGGCAATGCCATCAAGTACGGGGCGGACGGAAAGCGGGTGCTGGTGAAGATCCATGGGGATGATGATGTGGTGACGGTTTCCGTGACCAACTATGGATATGTGATCCCGCCGGACGAGCTTCCGCTGATTTTTAATAAGTTTTACCGTGTGGAGCAGTCGCGCTCCAGCAGCACGGGAGGCACCGGGCTGGGACTGGCGATTGCAAAAGAGATTGTGGATATGCATGGAGGCACCATCCAGGTGGCCAGTGATTTAAACGGAACCGTGTTCACCGTGAAGCTGCAGGTGCATTTTGATATCAACAAAGAGAATTTCGGAACAATCAGCTGACATTAATGGAGAATACAATGAGGACTTGTAATATGAGGATATTTCCCAGGAATATGAAAAGGGCGCTGAAAAGCTCCCTTTTTGGCTTACTGCTGGCTGCCGCCATGACGGTCCAGGCCTTTGGGGCGGACATCCAGGCAATGGATGGGATGACGGATATGACGGCAGACGGCACAGGGGCAGGGCAGTACGGGGAGCCGGGGCAGGGTACGGATGGAACCGGGGAACTGACGGACGCCCCTGTCACCCTTGATGTGGTTTACGGGTATAAGAATATTGCCAAGAGCGGACGTTTCCTTCCGCTGCACATGGAACTGGGCAATCGGACGGACCAGGTATTTAAGGGGACGCTGTGCGTGCTGGCCATGGAGAGCGACATGCAGGGCTATTCCATGGACATGGACTACGATGTCTACCGTTACGAGTATCCGGTGGAAATCCCGGCCATGGGCAGCCTCACGCAGATGCGCAGCGTGTCCTTGGGCAACCGGGTGGATCAGATGTATATCCGTCTTCTGGATGAATCCGGAAAGGAAGTGACGCGCAAGCGCCTGAAGCTGAACCTGAATAAGGACACTGCCGAGCTTTTTATCGGCGTGCTCAGTGACAACCCGGAGAAGCTTCTGTACATGGGAGGCGCAGGCATTAATTACAGCACACTGCGCACCAGGTCCATAGAGATGACCGCGGCATCCCTTCCCTCCAGTGAACTGGGGCTGGACCAGCTGGACGTGCTCCTGATAACGGACTTTGATACGGGAAGCCTGTCAGGGCAGCAGGTTACGGCTGTGTGGGAATGGGTCCAGAAGGGCGGCGTCCTGCTCATTGGGACGGGTGGACGCGGGGAGGAGACACTCCGCGCATTTGCCGGCGAGATCCTGGAACAGCCGGTGCCGCAGCCGGACCAGTATGTGATTAACATGGGAGTGGAATATGCGGTAGACGGGCCGGAGGGCGCGTCCATTCCCCTGACCTGTACCGAGGTGTGGCTCAAAGGCGGGAGCGAGGTGCTGGCCAGCGACGAACTGTCCGTGATTTCATCCGTGTCCGTGGGTAAGGGAATGGTGGCCGTGTCCATGTATGATTTTGTGGACATAGAGGGGTTCTGCCAGGACAACATTTCCTATATTGACCATCTTTTCACCAGCCTGCTGGGGGAGAACCGGATCAATTCCCTGAGCAGCGGCATGGACGGAAGCACATCCAGCCTGTATTGGTCCGTCCAGTCCCTGATTAACACGGGGAATCTGAGCAAGATCCCAAAGGTGGGGCTGTATGTGACCCTGGCCATTGCCTATGTGGTGCTGGCAGGGCCGGGCTTATATTTCTTCATGAAGCACCGGGGGATGCTCCGGTACTACCAGCCCTCCGTGGCAGTCCTTTCCCTGTGCTGTACCGGAATGGTGCTTCTCATGGGAATGACCACCAGGTTCACAGGGCCATTCTTTACCTACGCATCCATTAAAGATACGGACACGGACAATGTGTCTGAGACCACCTTCATCAACATGAGGGCGCCCTATAACAAGTCCTATTCCGTGAAGCTGAACCAGGAGTATACGCTTTACCCCCTGACAGGCAATACATACTACAGTATGTCACCCATACCGAAGTTCACGGGCGAGGAGGAGCCTTCCATTACCATCCATTACGGCGATGAGGATACCGGGATCCGGTCTGATAACGTGGGGGCGTTCAACTCCAAGTTCTTCATGCTGGAACGCCATATGGAGAATGATAAGAAGGAAGGCTTCACCGGCAATATAAATTCCTTTGACGGTAAGGTGACAGGGACCCTGACCAACCACTACGGCCAGGCGGTTGAGGATGTGGCGGTGCTCCTTTACAACCAGATGATATTCGTGGGGCACATGGACCCGGGCGAGACCGTGGAACTGGATGACCTCAAGACTCTCTACGGGGCCACCAACTTCGGGTATGCCATGGCGGAACAGATTACAGGGGCTTCACGGTATAAGGAAGATAAGGATATCGAGGATACAGCCTACGTGGAGGCGCTGGAGAGGACCAACCTGCTGTCCTTTTATATGGGCAACTACCTGACCGGCTACCATTCGGAGGCCAGGATCGTGGCGTTCAGCAAGGACAAGGAAGAGACAGGGTTCCTGCGGTCCTCCGGCTATGAGACTTACGGGACCACCCTCCTGACGTCTTCCGTTGATGTGAATTATGAAAAGGACGGCATGGTATACCAGTCAGCCATGCAGAAGCAGCCCAACGTGCTGTCCGGCGAATACTATGCGCAGAACAATACCATGTACGGCCTGACGCCTGTGATGCTGGAATATTACCTGGGCAACAATATAGAGGTGGATAAGCTGGATTTCTACCACTTAAGCGACGAGGTGGCGGAGAGCATGCGCTACTATTACACGGTTCCGTTCAGCGGCAAGATGTATTTCTATAACTATAATACGGGAAATTACGATTCCATGGACACGGGCGTTACGGAATTTGACAGGGACATGCTGGAGCCGTACCTGTCGCCCGGCAATACGCTGACGGTCAAGTATGTGTATGATTCCTCAGGCGACTATACCTGGAATATCATGCTGCCTGTCCTGGCTGTCACAGGGAGGAGTAAATAATGCTGGAGATTAAAGGATTACACAAGATATACGGCAAATACCACGCATTGAGCGGCCTGGACATGAACGTGGCAACAGGGGCGCTGTACGGGTTCGTGGGACCTAACGGCGCGGGAAAGACAACCACCATCAAGATAATGACAGGCCTTCTTCCGGCGGAAGAGGGAAAGATTACCATAGACGGCATAGACGCCCTCTCAAACCTGAAGGCCCTGAAGGCCAGGATTGGATATGTGCCTGACTTTTTCGGCGTATATGATAACCTGACCGTGTCGGAGTACATGGAATTTTTCGCATCCTGCCATCATATGGACGGACTGGTGGCAAGGAAACGCTACACCGCCCTGTTGGAGCAGGTGGGCCTGGAAGACAAGCTGGACTTTTATGTGGATGGCCTTTCCAGGGGAATGAAACAAAGGCTCTGCCTTGCCAGGGCATTGATCCATGACCCGTCCATACTGATACTGGATGAACCCACCTCGGGCCTGGACCCAAGGACCAGGTTTGAGTTTAAGGAAATACTGTCCGAACTGCAGGAAAGCGGCAAGACCATTGTAATCAGTTCCCACGTGCTGTCCGAACTGTCCGAGCTGTGTACGGATATCGGCATCATCGACCAGGGCAGGATGGTGCTGGAGGGGAATATCGACGATATCCTGTCCAGGGTCAATACCTCCAATCCCCTTGTCATATCCGTGTTCAGCAATGTGGAGAAGGCCCTGGCTATCTTGAAGAGCCACCCCTGCGTGCAGACCATCTCCCTGAGGGAACAGGACATCTGCGTGCGTTTTTCAGGGGATGCCCAGGATGAGGCGCTGCTGCTGCAGCAATTGATTGACAGCGACGTGCTGGTCAACGGGTTTACCAGGGAAAAGGGAAGCCTGGAATCCGTGTTCATGCAGCTGACGGAACATGAAGAAGAAAGGGTGGTGTTGTCCTATGATGCGGAATCCGGTTTTTAGCCGTGAGATGAAGGTTGGCTCAAGAAGCGTGAGGCTGCCTTTGATCATTCTCCTTTTTAACGGTATCCTGTCACTGGTAACGCTTCTCAACATGTATTCCGCCGTGGCCCAGGTCAGGACCACGGCCGCCATACAGTACAGCAGTTTCATGAATATGTATGAGTTTGTCACCACCATTGAATTCATCCTGCTGATGTTCATCGTGCCGGCCGTGACAGCGGCCAGTATCAGCGGGGAGAGGGAGAGGCAGACCCTGGAGCTGATGCTTACCACCCAGATGACGGCTTCCCAGGTGGTGTTCGGCAAGCTGATGAGCGCCCTCAGCACACTGCTTCTGCTGATTGTGTCCAGCTTTCCGTCTGTTGCCATGGTATTTGTCTATGGCGGGATTACCTGGACAGATGCAGTATCGCTGCTTCTCTGCTATATAACGGTGGCGTTTTTTGCGGGCAGCCTGGGAATCTGCTTTTCAGCCCTGTTCAAGCGCTCCACCATTTCCACGGTGGTGACTTACGGCGTGCTGGTGGCCGTGGTGGCCGGGACGTATTTCATCAATAAGTTCACCCTGTCCCTGTCAGCCATGAACATAAACAATACGGCGGCAGCCTATGGGTTCGGGGAAAATGCGGTTAAGCCCACGTCCGGCGGTTTCTTCTATCTGCTGCTTTTGAACCCGGCGTCCACGTTCCTTGCCATCCTCAACGGACAGGCAGGAGGGAATACGCCCTTAAGCAAGCTTAAGAGTTCCTTTGGCATGACGGCCACTAATTTTGTTACGGAGAACTGGGTTATTGTGAGTATCCTGATCCAGCTGGCGCTGGCAGCGCTTCTGATCTATATCGCGGTCAGATGCGTGGAGCCTGTGAAGCGCAGGCGCAGGGGCAATAAGCATAAATAATAAGATTGAATGATTGGATTTCAGGAAAGGGGTAAATCATGGGAATTATTAAGGCGGTTACATCGGCAGTGGGAGGCGCGCTGGCAGACCAGTGGCTGGAGGCCATTGAGCCGGATGACATGGGGGACAGGACTGTCTTTGCCCGGGGCGTACAGGTGCGCAGGGGAAAGGGGTCCAATACAAAAGGCTCATCGGATATCGTGTCCAACGGTTCGGTGATTCACGTGTATCCCAACCAGTTCATGATGCTGGTTGACGGGGGAAAGGTAGTGGACTATACGGCGGAGGAAGGTTATTACACCATTGACCATTCATCCATGCCGTCCATGTTTAACGGCCAGTTCGGGGACGCGCTAAAGGAATCCTTTAACCGAATCCGTTTTGGCGGAATCACGCCCACGGCGCAGAAGGTCTACTATGTGAACCTGCAGGAAATCAAGGGAATCAAATTCGGCACCAGGAACCCTGTGAATTATTTTGACAACTTCTATAATGCGGAGCTGTTCCTGCGGGCGCATGGAACCTACTCCATCAAGGTAACCGACCCCCTGAAGTTCTATGGGGAAGTCATCCCGAAGAATGCGGACAGGGTGGATATCGACTCTGTGAACGAGCAGTATCTCTCTGAATTCCTGGAAGCGTTCCAGACATCGGTGAACCAGATGTCTGCCGACGGTATGAGGATATCCTTTGTCACCTCCAAGAGCAGGGAGTTAGGCCGGTATATGGCGGACACCCTGGATGAAGAGTGGAACAAGCTGCGCGGAATGGAAATCCAGTCCGTGGGCATTGCCAGCATTACCTATGATGAGGAATCCCAGAACCTGATTAACCTGAGGAACAAGGGGGCCATGATGGGTGACCCCAATATCCGCGAAGGATATGTGCAGAGCACCATCGCCGAGGGGTTAAAGAACGCAGGCTCCAATTCCGCGGGATCCATGGCAGGCTTCATGGGCATGGGCTTTGGCATGCAGACAGGAGGAGGCTTCATGGGCGCTGCCTCCAATACGAACATGCAGCAGATGCAGAATCAGGGGAACTGGGCAGCGCCGGGAGGTGCACAGCAGGCGGGGATGAACCCGGGGGCTGGAGTGCCGGGAGGAGCGCAGCAGGCCGGGATGAACCCGGGGGCTGGAGTGCCGGGAGGTGCGGCGCAGGCTGGGATGAATCCGGGGGCTGGAGCAGCTGGAGGAGCGGCGCAGGCCGGGATGAATCTGGGGGCGGGAGCAGCTGGAGGAGCGGCGCAGGCCGGGATGAACCTGGGCGTTGGAGCAGCTGGAGGAGCGGCGCAGGCCGGAATGCATCCGGGTGCAGGAACCGCAGGATGGAACTGCCCGAAATGCGGCACGCCCAATTCCGGCAAATTCTGCGGCGAGTGCGGAACCCCAAGGCCGGCGGCCGACTGGACCTGCAGCTGCGGTACGGTCAACTCAGGAAAGTTCTGCAGCGAGTGCGGCAAACCAAGGTTCTAAAGCCTGTTTGCAAATTCATTCCCGCCATCTGCCCTGGGGTGTGTTTGGAAATTCATTCCCACTATCTGCCGGAACGCAATTTTCAAACACGCCCAAGGCAGTACCCAGCACATGATACAGGAGATGACAAATGGCAGCAATAACATATAAATGCCCCAACTGTGACGGAGGCCTGATGTTTGACCCGTCGTCACAGAAATACCATTGTGAATTCTGCCTGTCTGATTTTACACAGGAAGAATTAGACGCACTGAAGCCGGATGACAGCCAGGCCGTGCTGTACACCTGTCCCAGCTGCGGCGCACAGATCGTCACGGATGAGACAACCGCAGCAACCTTCTGCTACTACTGCCACAACCCGGTGGTGCTGTCGGGCAGGCTGACAGGACAGTTTGCCCCGGACTATGTGATTCCCTTCCAGATTGACCGGGACAAGGCAAAGGAGATATTTGCCCAGTGGATTGCAAAGAAGAAGTATGTGCCGGATGCATTTTACTCCGGCAAACAGATAGAGACCATGACAGGCGTGTATTTCCCCTACTGGCTTTACGGATGCCGGGTGGACGGGATGCTGGACGCCCAGGGAAAAAAGCTCAGGACATGGACCACTGGTAATATGCGTTATACGGAAACACAGGTTTATGATGTCAGGCGCCAGGGGACCATGGACGTGGACCATGTGGCGAGAAACGGACTCAGGAAGGCAAACCGCCAGCTGGTGGACGGCGTCCTGCCCTTTAAGATGGATGAGAAGAAGAAATTCTCCATGGGATTCCTGTCAGGGTTCCTGGCGGAGAACCGGGACATGGAAAAGGAGCAGTTCGTGGTGGACGTGCAGACCGAGGTAAGGGAGTTTGCCCTCCAAAGCCTTCAGTCCCAGGCCGGGAGCTATGACTCCATGAATATCAGGCAGAGGGAAGCAAAGCTTTTGGACGAGGAGTGGAGCTATGCCCTTCTTCCTGTGTGGACCCTGACCTATAATGACAAAGCCAGGGGGAAGATATATTATTTTGCCCTGAACGGACAGACCGGGAAGGTGTGCGGACAGCTTCCGGTGGACAATAAGAAGCTGGCGCTGCTGTTCCTGTCCATCTTCCTGCCGCTATGCATACTGTTTCTGATAGGAGGATATCTGCTGTGATGACAGGGTTTGATATGGGAAAATGCTTTCCCAACAGGAGACATCCGGTTACTGCCCCATGGATCCGCATGGCGGCGCTGACCGTTGCATTGGTGGTTCTCTGGGGGAATCTGGGGATGGTTACCAGCATGGGCGCCCAGGCCGGGGCCAGCATCCAGGTTGATGCCCAGGCCGATACCAAAGACAATGCCAAAAACAATACCCAGGCCAATCAAAGGCTCTTTGACGAGGCCGGGCTTTTATCCGGGGCGGAGCAGGAACGGCTGGAGGATGCCCTTGCAGACTGCCGGAAGAAGACCGGAATGGATGTGTCGGCAGTGACTGCCTATAATGACGGCGCCCGTTCTGCCATGGAATATGCGGATGACTATTATGATTACAATGATTTTGGCACCGGCAAGGATAAGAGCGGGGTCCTGGTCCTGATTTATATGGATGCTCCGGGACGCCGGGGCGGTGAATGCTGGATATCCACTTCCGGCAACATGATACGTATCCTTACGGACAGGCGCATTGACCTGATATTGGATGACATGTACGATTATCTGGGAATCCAGGATTACTATGGGGCCGTCCTGGCATTTACCAGGGACATCGAGTACTATGTGGACAAAGGAATCCAAGCCGGACAGTATAATTATGATACGGAGACAGGGGAAATCAGCATCTACAGAAGCATACGCTGGTATGAGGCTGCATTTGCCGTCATCGCGCCTGCCATGATAGCGGGAAGCGTGTGCCTGGGGATTAAGAGCCGGTATTCCATGAAGCAGTCCGACCGGGAGCGTTCCAACAGCCTTCTGGCCTACCGGGCAGACGCAAAGTACCGGTTTGGGGATGTAAATGACATACTGCTGAATAAATTCGTGACTTCAGCCCCAATTCCAAGGGGCGGCAGCGGTTCCGGCGGTTCCGGTTCCTCTGGCCGCAGCTCCACCCACCGTTCCAGCAGCGGGCGCAGCCATGGCGGCGGGGGCAGAAGATTCTGAATATAAATCAGGTTTTATGCACACTTTAAAGGTATGCGCGATATAATAGGGTATAGATATGATTCAATCCTATCTATCCTAGCTGATACTGACTGGCGTAAATGAGCGGATATCCGGTACCATATATCCGCTCATTCACGCCAGGAAGTACCAATGTGCCGCGCATCCAGCTGGTGCTTTATAATAGATCACAGGGCGACCTGGGCGGTGATGACGCACTGTAAGCGTTGTTGCCGTTTACATAGCCGGCGATTCTGGAATGCAGAGGAAATCACCAAGATGAACTATACCTATATCCTTACCTGTGCGGACGGTACGCTGTACTGCGGCTGGACCAACGACCTGGACAAGCGTCTGAAGGCCCATAATGCTGGCCGCGGAGCCAAGTACACCAGGCCCAGATGTCCGGTGGTGCTGTCCTATTATGAGGCGTTTGAGACAAAGAGTGAAGCCATGAAACGGGAATATGCAATCAAGCATATGACCAGGAAACAGAAAGAGATGTTGATTGGTGGATTTAATAATAATCTGAATTTAAGATGTCAGTCATCCGGATGGTGAATTAAGATTGGCCGGATTGGAAATACAGACAGAACAACAAGGGATGAATCCTGTGCAATATAGGATTCATCCCTTGTAAATTATTTCTCCAATATATTTTACGTTGCTTCCGGAAACAGATTAAAAATCCCGGTTATGCCACAAAACGGTACATCATAACATAATGGCAGATGCTTCCGCCCATGACGAACAGATGGAAAATCTCATGGGAGCCGAAGTACTTGTGGCGGGAATTGAAGAAGGGGAGTTTCAGGGCGTATATGATGCCTCCCACCGTGTATATGATGCCGCCGGTCAGCAGCCACATGAATCCGGCTTTTGGCATGGAGTCCAGTATCTTTGTGATGGCCAGGACGCATACCCAGCCCATGGCGATATAAATCAATGAAGAGAACCACTTGGGGCAGGTAATCCACAGGGCATTGATAAGGATTCCCACAATGGCGATTCCCCAGACCAGTGTCAGAAGGGACCAGCCTGTCTTGTCCCCCAGGACAACCATGCACACCGGGGTATAGGTTCCGGCTATCAGGATAAAAATCATCATGTGGTCAATCTTCCTGAGCATCTGGTTTATCTTTGGGGAAATGTCCAGCGTGTGATAGATGGTACTGGCAGCGTAAAGGCCAATCATACTCAGTATGAAGATGGTAAGGGCGCTTACATGAAATTGTCCGGAATCACGTACTGCTTTCATAAGCAGGGGCATAGCTGCTATAATAGCCAGTATCATGGCGATGAAGTGTGTAAGGGCACTGCCCGGATCTTTTACTTTTGTAAGGTTTTGTTTCAGTTTTGCTGTCATATATACCAGCCTCCTCTTAATTAAAACTGATTGGTTTTTAATGGTTACCCTGATATGTAGTTTTAAATACTACATCTGTTTGTATTATATACTATACACCGCATGAATAAATTATGCAATACTTTTTAATAAATACTTTAAATCGAAAGTATTTATCTGGAAAACTATGTTATAATCATGCTGAGTCTGAAGGATTGAAATATCAGGAGAGGTAAATGTCATGGTTCCCATTCTATATGAAGATAAAGATATAATTGTAGTGCACAAACCTGCGGGGCTGGAATCCCAGTCATCCCGCGGTTTTGCGCCGGATATGGTCAGTGAGATACGGCGTTATCTACACAATCCACAGGATATCCACAGGCCTGCCGCGGGCATTTCCGGGTCCCAGCCTCCATATGTGGGAGTTATCCACAGGCTGGATAAGCCGGTGGAAGGAGTCATGGTATACGCGAAAAACCAGAAGTCGGCAGCAGCCTTAAGTGCCGCGCTCCAGGATGGAAAAATGGAAAAATTTTATATGGCGGTGATATGTGGACAACTTGTGGATAAACAAGGTGTATATGTGGATTATCTACGGCAGGACAGGAAAAACAACACATCCGAAATTGTGGATAAGTCTGTGAAAGATGCAAAAAAAGCAGCCCTCAAATACAGGGAAATGGAAGTTATCCACAGCCCTGAGGATAAGGAAAAAATGCTTTCTTTAATAGATATTGAGCTGCTCACAGGAAGGCACCACCAGATAAGGGTGCAGTTTGCCGGACATGGCACCCCCCTCTATGGGGATGGACGGTATGGAGGGGACATATCCACAATTGTTGACATAAAAAAAGAGCCTGCAGCCGTCCGCCGTCCGCTGGCCTTATGTGCCTGCCATCTGGCATTTTTGCATCCAGTGACAGGGGAAAAGCTTGTATTTGAAATCAGGCCTTCCGGCGGGGCCTTTAACTGGTTTTCAGTCATTGGATGAATGCAGCCGGATACCTCCAAGGAAGCTGACCCGCACGGAGAATACGTGGTCCTTATATTCATATTCCAGGTGCCCGCCGTATCTGGCGGCAGACATGGAGGCGCTGTTAAGGCCGATGCCGTGAAGGGCGCTGTCACGTTTCACGGAGATTAACCTGCCGTCCTTTTTACAGGGGGCATGGGTGGCTGAATTGGATATGTCAATGAATAGCATTTCCTTCATCCTCCTGATCTTGACATGGATCCATGGCGGCTGTCCGCTTCCTGCATATGCCGCCGCCCCCACATGGGAGGCGGCCTCATATGCATTATCGAGCAGGTTGGCGAACAGGCTGCAGATGTCCTGGTCCTCCATGGGATGGAGGTCCATGGCATCTGCCTGTACGGTGAAGCGGATATCTGCCTGGGCGCATCGGTTCCTGGCATGGTTCAGCAGTACATCCAGGGTGGGGGTTCCTGTCCAGACAGAAGGAGTAAGATGTTCCAGAGGGGCGCTCAGCTGGCCGATATAGGCCCGGGCGCCTTTTGCATTGTCCTCCGCCAGCATGCCGTCCAGGACCAGGAGATGGTTCTTCATGTTGTGGGAAAGGGTCTCCTGTTCCTTCTGCATCTGCTTTACCATCTCATACTCCTGGCGTACCAGCTGGTCTTTGAATTCCAGGATACCCCGGAGTTCCCGTTCCTTCACATAGTTGGCGTAGATGAGCATGAGCAGGCAGAGGCACAGCAGGATGACCAGGCACAGACCCCAGCTGAACAAGGTAAGCACCGAGATTTCCTGAAGGGTGAACAGGGAGAGGAAGCCGACACCCAGTATGCCGAACAGGGAAACGGTAAATATCATTTTCGGATTGTAAAACGTGGTCTTGCGAAAGGCCCTTCCCGCCAGGAAGCTGAAGCAGAACAGCATTGCCTTATCCACCGCGATATAAGCGCACCGCCACAGGGACAGCTGGTTTAATATGAAGCCTGCAAACTGCCGGTTCCCTGCTATCACGCCCATGACGGACATGCAGAAGAAGTTGATGATATAAAGACAGAGAAAGTAAAAGCTTACCAGTGACACTGCGTAGAACAGGTCCACCTGGAACAGGACTACCGTGGTCATACAGATAAAAAAAACAAACCACAGGGTGGATATCAAGGGGTCAATCCCGTATGTATCCATGGCTTTTACGGAACAGACCAGGGTCAGGGACAGCAAAAAGAAGGGCAGCCGTCCCCTGACCCTGTCCGGTAGGAATATTCCTATAAAATGGTAACACAGCCATGCCTCAATAAAATCGGAGAAGATTTCCAGCGCCTCATACCAGTTGTTCATAATCTGGCCCTCCAATAGGATGTGATGGATTCCCGCACTTCCCTCTGATGCCTGCGGCTGACCGGAATCGTGGTCCCGTCATCCAGGAACAGTTCATTTCCCTCCATCTTATCCACATGGAACAGGTTGACGATATAGCCCCGCTCCACCATCAGGAAGCCGCCGTCGCGTTCCTCCCCGCACAGCTCTGCCAGCACCTGCTCCAGGGGCCTGCGCACAGGCAATTCTTCATTTTCCAGTACAAAGACAGCGTACTTCTGGTCCTTGTAGATGTAGAGGATATCATCCACGGCAATCTTACGGACCCTGCGGGGGGACTCAATGACATAGGTGTCATTGGAATTGCGCTCCAGAAGCCTGCATGCGTCCTTAAGGGCCAGGGGCAGGCAGGCTGCCAGTTCCGGCTTGGGGATGTATCGGAACACGGAAAGCTCAAATGCCTTGACCGCGTATTTTGTATGGGATGTAATAAAGACAATCAAGGCCAGGGGCAGGAAGCGCCGGATGGCTCCGGCCAGGCTCATGCCGTCTGTCCCTGGCATCTCTATGTCCAGGAACAGCAGGTCAAAATGGGCGCCTTCCTCCACATCATAGAGCAGCTGGCCGCTGTCCGTATAGGTGGAAATGTGCAGGGCAGAGGATATTTCCTTTGCCTGCTCTGAAAGAATGGTGTGGATCTGTTCCACAAAACATTGTTCATCATCACAAACCGCAATCCGTATCATGGTATGCCGCTCCTTAATTCTTAACTGCCTGCTTGATAATCTCCCTGCTGATGGACCGGATCCTGTCAGGGCAGGTATAATCCCTGTCATCATAGAGGAACTGATGAAGCTGTTCCACGTTGGATTCAAGGGTGTTGGGGATTACACAGTTCCCGTTCTTACCAAGGGGCGCGTCCTCATGGGTAAATGGGAATCCGGCCGTGCTGCTTAAATTGTATTTCCTTATATTGCGTAACACATCAACCAGGTCCTTGGCGGTTAAGGATGAGAGGGACTGGGAAAATGCTGTGTCAGCCGCCTGAAGCAGCGTGCCGGGATCCGCGTCCTTGGCCTTCTCAAATACCTGGCTGATTACCTTCCTCTGGCGCTCCGTGCGGGCAAAGTCGGTATCCATCTGCCTTAACCTCATATAAGCAACTGCCTGTACCCCGTCCAGATGCTGCATCCCGTAATCCGCCAGATGGGCGGAGGGAATTCCGGTGCTGTCCGCGGTTTCCGTGATAAAGGCATTGATATAATGAAATTCAGCCTTGGTCAGTTCGATGTCCACTCCTCCCAGAAGATTGATTACATCCGCCACGGATTTCCAGTTAAAGGATATATAATCATCGATGGCGATATCCAGGTTGGCGGTCAGGGCCTGCACATTGCCGTTAGGCCCTGAAATCATATAGGATTGGCCTAATTTACCGTAGGCGTCCGTGGATGGGCTGTTCATAAGGAATGTATCCCTGTAAACGGATACAAGGCGGATATCACCGGTATGATTGTTGATGGAGCACAGAAGCTGTACATCCGCATTATTGCCCTTTCCCACATCACCATTGCGGCTGTCCATGCCAAATACCGCAATGGTCCAGTAGCTGTTTTCTGATTTCACGGGTCCTGCGGGAATGTAGGGATTGTCCTCCATGACCGGGATTTCCGGACTGCCGTCCAGGCGGTGCATGTTCCCGGTTATCTTTGTAATATAGATAAGTACGGAGCACATGGCAAACAGTATGGTGGAAAGACAGATGATGCCTGCTTTTTTCAATATGGATTTTATGGATGGATTCATGGTAAAACTCCCCTTTCGATTGTCCTGAGGCGTGATTGGAAATCCGCCCCTGCCTGTGATTCCCCTGCTGCAGCCGGGAGTTAATCTTTATGGGCCTATTATAGCAGGTGGGAAGCCAGGAGGAAAGAACTGTCCTTAAATGGAAGGAATTGGTCCGTGAATGAGATGATCCGGAATCACCTGGACCATGTCCGCGCCCTGACCGGTGATGTCCGGTACGGTTTCCGGCAGGATGATAAGACATGGAAAAACGGGAATAAAAACAGTGCCCGCACGGCATCATGCTGTGCGGGCGCAGGAATATGGTATCAGGAATATGGTGTCAGGAGAATGGTATCGGGAGGATAGTATTAGGAATATGCCTTCTTTGACATGGGATTACCTCCGTTCCTATGACAGTCTCAAAGCCCATTCCTTACAATCCCACACATCCGTAGCCAGCCCCTCATAGAACTCCGGTTCATGGCAGATGAGGAGGATGCTTCCTTTATACGCTTTCAGGGCGCGTTTCAGTTCGTCCTTTGCATCCACGTCCAGGTGGTTGGTAGGCTCATCCAGAAGAAGTACATTGGATTCACGGTTAATCAGCTTACATAACCGTACCTTTGCCTGTTCACCGCCGCTTAAGACACGGACCTGGCTTTCGATGTGCTTGGTGGTAAGGCCGCATTTGGCAAGGGCAGACCGCACCTGATACTGGGTATAGGAAGGAAATTCCTTCCATATCTCCTCCAGGCACGTGGTGGTGTTGCCGGGAGCCATTTCCTGCTCAAAGTATCCGATGGACAGGTAATCACCCAGTTCCACGGTGCCGCTCATGGCAGGGGTCAGGCCCAGTATGCTTTTTAACAGGGTGGTCTTGCCGATACCGTTGGCGCCCACCAGCACGATTTTCTGACCGCGCTCCATCAGAAGGTTCAGGGGACGGGACAGGGGCTCGTCATAGCCGATGACCATGTCCTTTGTCTCAAAGATACATTTGCCGGCAGTGCGGGCTTCCATAAAATGGAACTCAGGCTTTGGTTTTTCCCTGGCAAGTTCAATTACATCCATCTTATCCAGTTTTTTCTGCCGTGACATGGCCATGTTCCTGGTGGCAACCCTGGCCTTGTTGCGGGCTACGAAGTCTTCCAGCTCGGCGATTTCCTGCTGCTGGCGCTTATAGGCTGCCTCCAGCTGTGACTTCTTGGCAGCATATACTTCCTGGAATTTGTCGTAATCCCCCACATAGCGGTCGAGGCGCTGGTTTTCCATATGGTAAATCAGGTTGATGACGCTGTTCAGGAAGGGTATGTCATGGGAAATCAGGATAAATGCGTTCTCATATTCCTGGAGATACCGTTTCAGCCATTCAATGTGCTGTGTATCCAGGTAGTTGGTAGGCTCATCCAGAAGAAGGATATCGGGCTTCTGCAAAAGCAGCTTGCCAAGAAGCACCTTGGTCCTCTGGCCGCCGGAAAGCTCGGTCACGTCCTTATCCATCCCAATCTCGTTCAGTCCAAGGGCGCGTCCCACCTCATCCACCTTGGCATCAATGATATAGAAATCATGGGCCATGAGCAGGTCCTGGATGGTACCAAGTTCCTCCATCATGGCATTCATCCCGTCCTCGTCTGCCTCGCCCATCTTCTCACATATCTGATTCATCTGTTCTTCCATCTCAAAAAGGAAGCTGAAGGCGCTCTTCAACACGTCCCGGATGGTCATGCCCTTTTCAAGCACCGTGTGCTGGTCCAGATACCCCACACGGACATTCCTGGCCCACTCCACCTTGCCTTCGTCGGGCATCAGTTTGTCGGTAATGATATTCATGAAGGTGGACTTTCCCTCGCCGTTCGCCCCAATGAGGCCGATGTGTTCGCCTTTCAGCAGACGGAAGGACACGTCCTGGAAAATTGCACGGTCGCCGAAACCGTGGCTTAAATGTTCTACGTTTAAGATACTCATCTGTCTCAAAAACTCCTTATTCTTTGCCGTTTTGCGGCGTCACTCCCCATTCTACATGAGAAAATGCACTGTGGCAATAGGTTTGTGAGAGAAATATGTTTACCTGCTTATCATTTCCATCTCCCTGTGTTATACTTTTAAACGTAATCGTGGCTTTGGGCCATGAATCATAAAATCATGAGTAATCAGGAGCATACGCCATGGATAAACAAAGAATCCGCATAATCAAAAAGAATGATGAATTTTCAATGGAATATCAGGCCGGAGACATCTTTGCAGTGGACAGTACCTGGTACGGAGGGGTGAATGTGACCAGCGCGTCGGGAATCCCTCTGTCCTTGGACCGGGATGAGTATGAGGAAGTAAAGGATGATGGGAAGGATACCCGTCCCATTGACCCATATTCATACCAGGCCGGTGTAATGGACTGCTTTTGCGAGATGGTCTCTTCTGGCCTTAAGAAGCTGGCCATGAGCCATCCGTGTGACACCAGGGAGGAGCGGGACAGCTATCTGGGCGAAGTAAAGAGACTTTGCGGCCAGTATGGGATATCCTATTACCCGGAAGACCAGGCATTTATCACGGACCTGTTCCCTGCAAAGGCGAATCAGGATAAATTTAACTACCTCTTTTACCGTACGGAGGATGTGCTGGAACAATATCTGGGGTTAAAGGAGAGGCAGAAGCGCCTGATACAGGATGATGCCTACACACAGCAGGCGCGCCATGACCTTGCAGTGGAATTTGGACGGCTGCTGTCTTATCCCGAAGAGGGGATTGGGCGTCTGATGAAGCAGGCGGCAGAGGAACAGTGATAAATACGTGTAATAAAAGAAATGATAATTCATCGGGAGGAAAACGTGGAAAATAGAGGACAGGAGAACCAGACCCAGGAAAGCCAGGGCCATCAGGCCCAGGAGCACAGGAGGCGTGTCCGCTACAAGGGCACACACCCCAGGAAATACAATGAAAAATATAAAGAATTACAGCCGGAGAAATATCCGGAAACCGTTGCAAAGGTAATCAGCAAGGGAAGCACCCCGGTGGGTATGCACATTTCCATCATGGTAAAGGAAATCCTGGATTTCCTTGAGATACAGCCGGGCCAGACCGGACTGGACGCCACCCTTGGATATGGCGGCCATACCCAGGAAATGCTCAAATGCCTGCAAGGCCAGGGGCATCTTCATGCCCTGGACGTGGACACCATAGAGATGGCCAAGACCAGGGAGCGTCTTGGGAAACTGGGATACGGCCTGGAGATACTGACCATCAGGCAGCTGAACTTTGCGGATATTGACCAGCTGGCGGCTGAAACAGGTCCCTTTGACTTTGTGCTGGCCGACCTGGGGGTATCCTCCATGCAGATAGATAACCCGGAGCGGGGATTTTCTTTTAAGAAGGATGGTCCCTTGGATCTGCGTCTGGATTCCAGCCGTGGCATACCTGCATCGGAGCGGCTGAGACATATTTCCAGGGAAGAACTGACGGGAATGCTAATCGAGAATTCAGACGAGCCATATGCAGAGGAGATTTCCAGGGCGGTTGTGAACCGGATTAAGCGGGGGGACGGGATTGACACCACGACCCAGCTCAGGGAAACAATCGAACAGACGCTTTCATTTATTCCGGAATCAGACCGGAAGGAGGCGGTTAAGAAATCCTGCCAGAGGACATTCCAGGCCCTGCGCATTGATATTAACAGTGAATTTGAGGTTCTGTACCAGTTCCTGGAAAAGCTTCCGGACGTGCTTGCAAAGGGCGGACGTGTGGCTGTCCTGACCTTCCATTCCGGGGAAGACAGGATTGTCAAAAAATCATTTAAGGATCTGTACCGGCAGGGTGTTTACAGTGAGATTGCCGGGGATGTGATCCGCCCGTCCGCAGAAGAGTGCAGCATGAACAGCCGCGCCAGGTCCACCAAGATGCGCTGGGCCATTAAGTCGTGATAACATTGCATGAAAATCCCATTTCCAGGGCATTCTGAATAACAGATTGAGAATGAAAGGCAGAAATGGAGAAATGGCGATGATTCATGCAATATCTAAAATCACACTTTATGTTAACAATCAGGAAGAAGCCAAGGCTTTCTGGACTGAAAAGGCCGGATTTGAGGTACGGGCTGAGGAGCAGATGGGGCCGGATATGAAGTGGATTGAAGTGGGGCCTGCCCAGGGGGACGGAACCGTATTTGTACTGTACGATAAGAAGCTGATGGAGGCCCAGAACCCAAAGGTCAATGTAGGCCACCCCTCTGTCATGATGAGTACGGATAACATTGAGGAGGCCTATAAAGAACTGTTGGAAAAGGGCGTCAGCGTGGGTGAGATTAAGAGGATGCCTTATGGAAATATGTTCCAGTTCGAGGATATGGATGGGAACCAGTTCCTTCTCAGGGAGGATACCATGTCCGGGTGGCGGACCGGGATAATCTCTTAGTAAGAGGATTGGATGATTGGAGGCCTTCCATGCTTCTGGCATATGAGGCCCCGTTTTCTTTTTTATAGCCTGACCTGGATTTAGCCTTGATCCGGTCAATGAAACCTGCAACGCTTCCCGCGTCAGAATCGGATTTCCCACAAAGTGGGATGAACAGCTGACGGAGAGAATTTTTCAAACACATTTCCTTCAAATTCATTCCGACTCAAGAATTTTGTGCATGGTGCACAACAAAAGCATATAAAATTTATCATGATATACAAAAATAATAAAACCACTTGTCAGCTCTAATTGTTTATGCTATAGTATGACCATAGTTGAAAGCGGGTTTTCAACTTGTTAATTTAAACAATCAGTTAAACGTTTAACTGAATAGGAAAGAAAGGGGCGAAAGTCATAGCAACTCTGAAAGATATAGCGAAGCTGGCAGACGTCAGTGTATGCACTGTGTCCAGATATCTTAACAGCGATATCGTTATCAAGAAGGAGACAGAAGAACGTATCCGCCAGGCCATCAAGGAACTGGGATACGTGCCGAACGTGGTTGCCAAGTCCCTGAAGCGCAATGAGACCACCAACGTGGCCGTCATCCTGCCAAAGATTGATAATCTATATTATGCAGCCATGACAGCGGGTATTGGCGAGATATTAGGAAACCACCATTACAATCTGTTCATCTATGAGGTGAACCACCTGAACCTGGATGAGCGGGAGGTGCTGCAGCTGATGCGGGAGAACATGGTGGCAGGCGTCATATTCATCGGCCTTTCTTATGACATGTCCTTTAAGGACAGCATACAGATATTGCTGGACTGGAACATCCCTGTGGTGTACATGAACCGCCAGATCCCGTATAACGGGTATCCCCTCATCTACCCGGACTTCATGAAGGCAGGAGGCCTGGCAGCGGAGCATCTTCGCGGGAAGGGAAGGAAGAGGACGGCATTTGTCTATAAGAATAAAAGCAGCGAGTTCATACAATCCAATATTAATGCGTACAAAGATGCATACCCGGAATCAGATGAACTGATCATGATTGATCTGGACGGGGATATGGATATGGACCGGTGTGTTGACCGGCTCCTGGAGGAAAAGGCGGACAGTGTGTTTGTCCTCAGTGAGCTTCTGACAGCGAACCTGACAAAGCGCCTGATACAAAGAGGCGTCCGTGTACCAGAGGATATTGCAGCCATTGGCTTTGGTTATTCCCTTATATCTGAGATTTCCACACCGGAACTGACCTGTCTGGATTTTGGGGATAAGGAGATGGGGCGTAAAGGCGCAGAGCTGATCCTAAGCCAGATACATAAGAAAAAAGTTGAACCGGTAACCGTGCTGCCTGTGAGATTGGTGGAGCGGGAATCAACGTGACCGGGTAGCGTAGCCGCAATTATAATGCAATCCTTAAAATTACCATGTAACCTGATTTTAAGGATTGAATATTTTCTCATTTAGTTAAACGTTTCACTTCACATAAAATACGAAAACAAAATCAGGATAAGACCAGGGTGGGGGCCCTGCTTATATAGAATAAAATGATAAAAGGAGACAGGAATTATGATGAAAGCAACAATGAACCATTTGGAGGAAGTACACGCAATCTTTGATGTGCTGCACGGCAGGAAAGAAGCAGATTTACTAATGAAGAACCTGAACATACTGGATGTCCACGGTGAGACGGTTTACAGCGGTTCCCTTTTAATTTACCACAAAAGGATTGTGGCGTTAAATCCGGATGAGAGCATTGTCAAGGCAAAAGAGGTGTTTGACGGACAGGGGCTGTATGCAATCCCGGGACTGATTGACTGCCATTTCCACTTTGAATCACAGCTGGCAAATCCGGTGGCCCTTGCAGAGGCCATGGTGCCCTGCGGCACAACCACGATTTTCGCGGAATGTCTTGATATCCTCAGTTCAGCGGGCAAAGACGGCATCCAGGCAGCAAAGGATCTGTTCCATGACTATGACAAGCTTCCATACCGCCTCTTTGCATTTGCACCGGGAAAGAAAACGGATGCATCTGTGACAAAAGCGGTCCTTGATATGGAACCGGTCATCGGGCTGGGTGAATTTGAACATTTTACATACAGCGCAGGGGATGAGGATGATTTCCAGAAGGCTGCATGGGTAAGGGAAAAAGGCGGATTCATCAATGGACACTGGGGCCTGACCGCGCTCCCGCAGATGACCCTTAATTATCTTCCTGCAATCGGCGTTACAAACAACCATGATGTGTGGAACGGGGATGATATTGCAAAGAGCATCCGCTACGGCTTCTGCACCCAGATTAAATTCGGCGTGGGCAGCAATGAGGTAATAAAGACATTAATCCGCGCCATTGTGGACCGCAAGTTCCCCACTGAGAACTTCACGCTGTGCTGCGATAACATTTCCATTGAGCGTCTGCTGAAAATGGGCCATATGGACTGGATTGTGTCCCTGTGCGCCGAGATGGGCCTGAATCCAATCAAGGCCATCAAGATGGCATCCCTTAACGCAGCCAGATATTACCACATGGATGACCAGATCGGTTCCCTTACTCCCGGCCGTTTTGCAGATATCGTGCTGACAGACAGCTTATCCAAAATCAATCCCCTGTTCGTATTCAAGGATGGCGAGCTGATTGCCAAGGATAAGAAGCTTCTGAAAAATGCCGACAATGATTACTCCTGCATGGTGACCAAGGGCGTTGCCGGGCTGGATGACCTGACTCCACAGCAGCTTGACCTTGTGCCCATGGAGGTATCCGAAGATAAGACCCAGGCAAAGGTATACCTGTTTGATGTGTACGGCAGGGGCCATGCCAAATTCTACCAGGAAATCTGGGTGCCCATGAAGGATGGGAAAATCATTCCCGAGTATGAGGGACAAAGGCTGAGCCGCCTGTCCGTGGTACGCCGTTATGCGGACGGCAGCCGCCATATTGTCAATGGCCTGTTCAAGGGCGTGACCGTTGACAGCGGGGCTGTGTGCACCTCCTTCCCGGCTCCTGTCCCCTACCTTGTCATTGTTGGAAATGACAGTGAGGAAATGTGCTTCTGTGCAAAGGAAGTAGATAAATACTCCGGCGCATGCATTGTGACCGATAATCAGGAAATCAAATCCGTAATGCCCATTGAGATTTACGGGATGATGGCCAATATGACCATTGACGAGCTGACCTCACATGCAGATGAGATTGATGCTGAACTTGAGAAGCTGGGCAATCACAACGAGGGAGAGCCGGTTGTCAATAAGCTGTTAAGCCTGTTCATTTCCCTGCACCGTTTCCGTTTCATGGAATAATCAGGAGGAGAGGAATCTTTATGGAAAAGAAAAATATCCCTTTGAGCCGCTGGCTCAGCTATCTGGCAGGCATTTTCATCATGAACACCGGTATCGCCCTTACCATACGGGCGGGAGTGGGCCTCTCTCCCATCAGCAGCCTTACAAGGGTCATGACCGTGGTGTATCCTCCGCTTACCCAGGGCACATATTCCTTCCTCCTGAACTTTGTCATGTTCTTTGGGGAATTTGTGGTACTGCCAAAAGATTTCCGGCTGAAGAACTTCACACAGCTGATTCCGGCCATGATTTCCGGCATATTCCTGGACGCCAACCTGTATCTGTTCAGCTTCCTGACAGTGGAGAATTATGTATTAAGGCTCTGCCTCCTGGTACTGGGATGCGCGGTCCTGGCCCTTGGCCTGTACCTGATGATTGAGGCTGATTTAATCCTGATGCCCGCCGATGCATTCAACAGTGTGGTGGTGAAGAGGACCCGCATGAAGTGGGGAAATGTAAAATCCATGGTGGACTGCGGCCTGCTTGTCATATCCGCTGTCATCGGCCTGGTATTCTTAGGAAAGATCATGTTCATACGTGAAGGCACCCTGATTAATGCCATTATCTGCGGTCAGTTCATAAAAATGCATACCTGGATTTTCAACCATTTAAAAAAAAGCGTTCCTGAAGCTGTAGTTAATTAGGGCGTGTTTGAAACGTGCGTTCTGTCAGATGTGCGCCCTGTTTTGTAGGAAATCTGTTCCGATGAGGGAGGCGCGGGCTGCGTTGACCGAATTGAGACCAGATATGCCGCGAAGTGGGACATACAGATGGCGGGAATGAATGTTTAAACAGGCCATAATGTCCTGATGGAGGAAAGCTCCTGCCCCGGCGCCGTTTGACGGCCGGGGCAGGATTTTTGTGGTTTCAGGGATTCTATTGGGTATGGGATATTAGGCAAGGGCTGCCAGGAGTGGGTTACTAGGCAAGGGCTGCCAGGAGTGGGTACTAGGCAAGGGCTGCCAGGAGTGGGTTACTAGGCAAGGACTGCTAGGTGTGGGCTACTAGGCAAGGACTGCCAGGAGTGGGTTACTAGGCAAGGGCTGCCAGGAGTGGGTTACTAGGCAAGGGCTGCTAGGAGTGGGTTACTAGGCAAGGGATGCTAGATATGGGCTGTCAGGCAAGGATTATCAGGCATGATGGCATTATCAATGAAATCAATTGATGGATACCGTCCCGTCTGTTATAATGTGGTATAAAATACAGGCATTGCGCCATTTACATGGTAAAATGGTGAAATGCCCAAACAGGATATAACCACAGGAGAGCGGATATGAACATACAGATATTTGGAAAGTCCAAGTGCTTTGATACAAAGAAAGCAGAGCGGTATTTTAAGGAACGGGGAATCCGGTTCCAGTCCATCAACCTAAATGAAAAGGGCATGAGCAAGGGTGAATTCAACCGGGTAAAACAGGCGGTTGGGGGTCTGGACGCTATGATTGACAAGGAGTGTAAGGATAAGGACCTTCTGGCATTAATTCAGTATATCGCGGCGGAGGACAGGGACGGGAAGGTTTTGGAGAATCAGAAAGTGCTAAAGACACCGATTGTGAGGAATGGAGCCAAGGCAACGGTGGGGTATCAGCCGGATGTGTGGAAGACGTGGGAGTGAGTGCCGGGAATGGATGGGAATAGGGAAAAGGAAGAGGATAGGAAAAAAGAACTGACTAGTAAAAAAGAACTGGGCAGGAAACAGGAAGATAGTAGGAAAAGTCAGGAAAACAGGAAGCAGGAATTGAGGAAACTCGTGCGGCTCCGGGTCTCCGGCCTGAGCCAAGAATACTGTATACAGGCAGACCGGGCCATCTGCCAGACAGTGACTGGGCTGGATGAATATCATGAGGCGCGGACGGTGTTCATCTTTGTGGGAACCAAGGAGGAAATTAATACCAGGCCAATAATTACCGATGCATTAAAGCAGGGAAAGCGGGTTGCCGTTCCGAAATGTATATCAAAGGGCGTGATGGAAGCGTGCCTGATTGATTCATTGGACAATCTGGAGGCGGGCAGTTACGGCATTCAAGAGCCGGGGAATGATGCGGTGAGGGTGCAGCCGGAGGAGATTGACCTGGCGGTCATCCCATGCTGTACATGCAGCCATACGGGCAAACGCCTGGGGTACGGAGGCGGGTATTATGACCGTTATCTGGGACGTGTGGCAGGAATGAAGGCGGTCATATGCAGGGAAAGGATCATGCGGGATGACATACCGGTGGAAGAACATGACCAGGCGGTGGATATGGTCATATCGGAGGGTGGAACCTGGAGGATGACATGATGACATAAGGATGATTGAGGGCCACGGCTTTGCGGGATGCAGGGAAGCGGTCCTTTTTCAAATTCGTTTGCATCATGTTCTTTTGCATTTGGGTATTGCGAAATAAACAACTGTATGCTATACTCAAGATAATTAGTAAGGTCACTGAACAAATTAATGGAGGGGGAGATTTGGTGAAAAAATATAACCAGCTTCTAATCAAAGATAACAATAAAAAACAGATATACCAGCTCATAGAGGATTTTCCCGGAATCAGCAGGACACAGATTGCGGAACAGCTCAAACTCAGCAAGACAACGGTTTCGGCCCTGGTGGATGAGATGATGCAGGAAATGTTTGTAATAGATGAAGGCGCATCAGAAAGCAACCGTCAGGGAAGAAAGCCGAACAGCCTTACTGTCAATAACAGTACCAATTATGTGATTGTTTTAAACTGGCATAAAGATAACCTTGAGATTGCCCTGGTGGATTCGGCCATGAATATTGTGCTGTGCAGGGAATATGACATGAAGAACACAGGAGATGCCCTGGCAGAATTAAAAGGATATTTTGAGGAATTCAGGGAAGCGCAATGTGTGGATATCCATGTAATGGGCGTCTGCGTGATTGTACCCGGGATGATTGATGAAAAACATGATGAGATCATATCCGTGGTACTGCCCACGGAAAGCCAGGGAAATTATAAGATCAGCCGGTTGAGGAGTATGCTGGACGGGTATCCCCTGGCCATTTTAAACGACACGGCATGTTTTGCCTACGCGGAAACGGCCTTTGGGAAGCTGGATGGGGAGAACTACATTTATATTAACATCAATGACGGGGTTGGTGCGGCCATTATCCACGACGGCCATCTCCTTAGCGGGGCCAGCGGGATGGCAACACAGTTTGGGCATTTTTCAGTGGACCGGAATGGATACCCCTGCGCCTGCGGCAATCGGGGATGTCTTGAGAACCAGATTGGAGAACTGGCGCTTCCAAGGCTGTTTGAGGAATTTGGTCTTGATGTGCCAAAATCATCCGGGGAGAAGCTGCTGTTCAAAGACCTGGCGGCCCTGGTGCGGGCAGAGGATGAGGATGCGTTAAAACTCATGTCTTATATGGCAGAGGATTTTGCATATGCCCTTTGCAATGCCATTACCTTGTTCCATCCGGAGCTGGTCATTATTGGAGGAATAGGACGCAAGCTGGGAGACCGTTTTTTGGAATTGCTGAAGGGAAAGATGCAGCAGTTTGGTTTCCGCCAGTTCGTATCGGATGTGGATGTGGTTTACACAAAGCTGGGGGAGGCATCGGTTGTCAGGGGAGCTGCCAAATACTATATTAACCGTTATTTTAAATTCAATGACATGGAACCTTCGCAGCTGTTTTGCGGATAATGATGTGGATTGACAGGTAAAGGAGGAAGCCTATGAAACCATTGGGAATTGCAGTCATTATGGGGGAAGACCTTAAGGAGACCCTCCGCTGGGCAAAGGACAGCGGTTTTCATAACTGCCAGCTGCAGCTTTGGGATATGTCCCATCTGTGCAGGGAACATGCAGGGTATGTTAAGGACCTTCTGGAACAATTAGATATGGAGGCAACCGGACTGTGGTGCGGCTGGCACGGTCCGGTTAAATGGGACTTTGCCGAAGGCCCTTCCATTCTGGGAATTGTTCCGCCGGAATACAGGTCATCCCGTGTGAAGAACCTGTTGGATGGGGCAGAATATGCCAGGATACTCGGAATCAGGGATATCATTACCCACCTTGGTTTTGTTCCTACTAACTGCAGGGACGTGAATTACACAGGTGTGGTAAGTGCGCTGAGATATATTACATCGGAACTGAAAAAGCATGGGCAGAATTTCTTAATGGAAACAGGACAGGAACCGCCAATCGTGCTCCGGCGCCTGATTGAGGATGTGGGAAGCGACAATCTGTTTGTTAATTATGACCCCGCCAACCTCATGATGTACGGCAATGCCAATCCGGTGGATGGCCTGGACGTATTGGGACAATATGTGCGCAGCGTACATGCAAAGGATGGGAGCTATCCTGAAAAAGGATATGAGCTAGGATGTGAGTATCCCATTGGAAAAGGTAAGGTGGATTTCCCCAGGTTCATAAGGAAGCTGAAGGAGATTGGATATAACGGTCCTATTTCCGTGGAATATGAGATAGAAGCCGGCAATGAGAGACAAAAGCAGGAGATTATCGATGGGAAGGAATATTTAGAGAGCATATTGTAAGGATTTTGACAGCATATTCCAACGGACATGATTGTGGAGGTTATTTATGAAGGTGGCTATATGGGGTGCCGGGAAGATGGGACAGGTTCATGGCCAGGCCTATAAAGGGATGGGAAACGATGTTGAGATAGCATATATAGTTGAACGGGATGTGGGAAAGGCGGCTGAATTTTCTGAGAGGTTCCGGTGCAGGGCCATAGACAGCCTGAGCGGGCTGGAGGGAAAACAGGTAGATGTGATTGACATATGCCTTCCAACATATCTGCACAGGGAAGCCATTGAGCAGGCCATGGACATATGTGACTATATATTCTGCGAAAAGCCGGTATGCCTGACAAAGGATGATTATTATGAACTCTGCCGCATTGCAGATACAAAGACATGCCATCTGATGGTGGGCCAGGTCCTTAGGTTCTGGAATGGGTATGTGAAGGCCAGGGAAATGGTACTTGACGGCGAGATTGGTAAACCAAGGCTGATTACATGTTTCAGGAGACAGAAGATGCCTTCCTGGTCAAAGGGAAACTGGCTTATGGACAACAGACAGAGCGGCGGGCTGCTGATGGATCTGTGCATACATGATATAGACTATCTATACTGGCTGCTGGGAACACCGGAACAGGTGTCCTGTAAAATCGTGGAGAGGGAGGAGACAACCCTTCATGGAATCCTCAACATAGTATATGGCTGCTGCTGCGCCAATGTGGTGGGTTCCTGGGGAATGCCCGAAGGATTCCATGACGGGGGCCTGGAGTCCCTGCTGGAGATTGTGGGGGACACCGGGATGATTACATATTCCGGAGGCGATTGTCTGGAATTAATCCGCGGAAATGAAAAGCAGTGCATCAATCTGGAACATGAGGATGGGTATGAAGAAGAGCTTAAATATTTCGTGGAATGTGTAAAATGCCATAAGGAGCCAGAACAGTCAAACCTGGTCTCTGTTGAAGGTACCATGAAAATATTATGGGCTGCGAAAGAGGCTGCGGATTCGAGGCAGTTTATTTCAATCGATGCCAGTCAGCTGTGTAAGCAATAGAAAGAGGGATTGGGCAATATGATGAAACGTTATATTAAGAAAAAGCCATATATACCGTATATTGCACCAGCCATGGCCATCATGACGGTACTGACGGTATTTCCGACGGTTTTCCTGTACCTTATCAGTATTACGGATTATCAGCTGGGGTGGGATCTGGGGCGTGTCCGTCTGGTCTGGTTTGATAATTACATCCGCCTGTTCTCCGGCAGGGACCCTGACTTCTGGAATGCTGTCTATATCAGCCTTAAATTCATGGTCATTACAACAGGAATTGAGATGGTGCTTGGGTTTATGATTGGTAAACTGCTGTGCGATTCGGAGTTCAAGCTGAAGCCGGTCATATTTGCCATATTAATCATACCAATTGTGATGACGCCCAGCATTGCTGGAAATATATGGAAATTAATGTTGAATTCAGAATATGGAATTGTAAATTATTTCCTGAATCTGGTGGGCATATCAAATGTAACGTGGCTGGACGCCAATCTGTCATTTACATCTGTCGTCCTGGCGGATGTCTGGCAATGGACACCGTTTGTATCTTTAATCAGCTATGCAGGACTGTGCTCATTGCCTGCGGATCAGTATGAGGCGGCCAGGATTGACGGCGGCAACGCATTCCAGCTGTTCCGCTATATAACGCTTCCGTCACTCCGGCCATTGATTTTCCTGACCTTGATATTCAGGACCATAGACTCGCTGAAGATATATGACATGCCGTTTGTCCTGACCCAGGGCGGTCCGGGAAATTCTACGGAATTCCTCAGCCTGCATATTTACAGGCTGGCAAATGCACAGAACGGATTGATTGGAAGGGCGGCTGCCAATGCCATCATACTGATGGTTATCTCCACCATGGTCAGCAAGCTCCTGATCCATTACCAGAGAAAGGGGGACTAAGCCGTGAAGATGAGCAGAAAAAACAAAAGGGCTTTTCTTGGAATCGGAAAAGGAATCATCTTTTTCATTGTATGCCTGTTTTTTATAGCTCCCTATCTGTGGATGGTATTAATCAGCCTGAAACCGCGTGTGGATATTTTTGACCCGGGAAAGTTTATATTCCAGCCAACCCTGGAGAACTATGCCAGTATCATAAAGAATGCCCATATACTGGATTATTTTGCCAACAGCGCTGTGGTATCTGTGGTTTCTACCATTGTATCCCTGGTAATCGGTTCCTTTGCAGCATATGGATTCGCAAGATTTAACTGGAAGAAAAGGGAGAACACTGCTTTTCTGGTCTTAAGCCAGAGGATGCTGCCGGCCATGGCCATTGTAATCCCATACTTCCTGATGGCAATGGCGGCCAGGCTTCTTGATACCCGGGTGATACTGATAATCTGTTACCTGCTGTTTAACATACCGTTCACAATCCTTATGATGCGTGGTTTCTTTGAAGACATACCAATGGAGATTGAGGAGGCCGGTAAGATTGACGGGTGCAATGGACTTCAGGTTTTCAAAGAGCTGATACTGCCGCTGTCCCTTCCCGGACTGACAGCAACGGCAATATTCTGCCTTATTAATTCCTGGAACGAATTTGTCTTTGCAAACTTCCTTACCAGTGTAAATGCCAAGACAGTTCCTACCTCTGTCATGCTTTTCTTGTCCGTGTCAGGGACAAAATGGGGAGAGATGGCAGCGACCGGCGTACTTTCCAGTCTTCCGGTAATCCTCTTTGGGATAATTGTCCAGAAATATATGATACGCGGCTTAACATTCGGAGCAGTGAAGGGTTAATAAATGTAATTTTAAAAATAAGGAGGAAATGCTATGAAAAGAAAGTTGTATTCGACGGCAACAGCATTGATGCTTGTATTGTCAATGACAGCCTGCTCTGCCGGCAAGGGGGCGTCTGCTTCATCCGCGCCTGCAGATACCTCGAAATCAGGGACCGAGGCCCAGGATACTGCCGCTCAAGAGAGCACGGAAGCCTCCGCGGATGCTTCAACCATGGAGGGCTGGGGCAAGCTGATGAAGGAACAGTATGATGGTACCAGGATTGTTGTATCCATGGCATCCCATCCATCAACCGAAGCCTTCCAGACAATGGCTGGGGAATTTACTGATTTAACAGGTATTCAGGTGGAGTGGGATGTGGTGGAGCAGACCTATCTTAAGAACAAACAGCTTCTGGACTTCCAGGGTGCGCACAGCTATGATGTCTTCATGGTTGACAGTTTCTGGAATGCGGAATATGGAGCTAAGAACGTGGTCCAGCCCCTTGATGATTATATGAATGACCCTCAGAAAACACCGGAATGGTATGACAAAGCCGACCTGATTCCTGCCTACTGCGACCTGGGCCAATACAAAGGGGAAACCATCGGCATTCCCATAGCAGGCGAAACCAGGTTCCTCGCCTACCGGACGGACCTGTTTGAGAAATACGGCAAGGAGCCGCCTAAAACCATGGATGAATTCCTGGAACTGGCAAGATTCTTTAATGGCAAAGAGGATGGTCTGTATGGGGTTGCCCTGAGGGCACAGAGAGGAATCCACTTTGCGTCCGGATGGCTGACCACCATGTATGCATTCTGTGACGGCATGATGGACCAGAAAACACTGGAGCCTAAAATTAACGACCCAGGAGTGGTGGAATCCCTGCAATGGTATCTTGACATGCTGGAGTGCGCACCGCCAGATGTTTCGACTTATACACATGAGGAAGCCCTTGGGGCATTTATGTCAGGCAAGACAGCCATGTGGCTGGATGCAACCGCAATTGCTTCTGCAATTACGGATCCGCAGAAGTCAAAGGTTTACGACAAGGTAGCATTTGCAGCACCGCCCGATGGACCGGCAGGAGAGTCGGCAGCCCTGGCAGACTGGAACATTTCCATACCCAACGGCGCCAAGAACCCGGATGCGGCATGGGCGTTCATGATGTATATGACAAGCCGTGAGAAGAGTCTGGAATACGTAAAGAACGGCGGCGCTGCAACCAGGTATTCCGTATATGAGAACGAAGAGCTGATAAAGGAGAATCCGTCCTATCCGGCACAGCTGGCAGCACTGGAGAAGGCCAACGGCCTTGTTAAGAGGGGCCTTCAGTGGACACCGCCCCACGAGCAGATTAACCAGATGCTGGATATAATGGGAAGCTATGCATCACGTGCACAGGCAGGCGAGATGACGGCGCAGGAAGCCTGCGACAAAGCCCAGGCCGACGTACTGGATTTACTGAAATAGCAAAAATTTTCCGCTTTCCCCTTGACATTTATTCAAAAAAGGGATAAACTCATTAAAACTTCATAAGCAAGGCAACACAGCTAAAGAGGGAGTAGTTTAAATATATTGTCAACAACCTCGGTTCTGCACGGAACCTGGCAATATATGCCGATACGGTTACAAGACTTTTATGCGTGGCTTGCAGATATGTTACATATTCTGGCAAGCCATCCATGGAAGTCTTTTTTTATGCAGAAGACCAAAGGGTATTTGGGAACCACTCATCCTGAAGCACCCGTGGATGGCGCCGGAGATGTACTGAATAAGGAGGAAAGCATATGAAAGAATGGTATCAACAGACAAAGGAAGAGCTACTGGAGCATTTTCATGTAACGGAACATGGGCTGTCCGGTGAGGAGGCCGGGAAGCGGCTGGCTGAGAAAGGGGAAAATGTCCTTAAGGAGGGTAAGCGCAAAAGCACCCTTCAGGTGTTTTTTGAGCAGTTCTGCGACCTTTTGGTGGTAATCCTGATCATTGCCGCACTTATATCCATGGTAAGCGGCAATGTGGAAAGCACCATCGTGATCATCGCCGTTATCGTACTTAATGCAATCCTGGGAACCGTGCAGCATGCAAAAGCGGAGAAATCCCTGGACAGCCTTAAATCCCTGTCTTCGCCCAGCGCCAAGGTGATGAGGGACGGACATAAGATTGAGGTTCCATCGGCGCAGGTGGTTCCGGGCGACATCCTGTACCTGGAGGCCGGGGACCTGGTGGTTGCTGACGGAAGGATACTGGAAAATTATTCCCTGCAGGTCAACGAAAGCTCCCTTACAGGGGAATCCACCAATGTGGATAAAAGCGACGGCCTGATCCATGATGACTGCGCCCTGGCAGACCGGGCCAATATGGTATATTCCAGCGGCCTTGTGACCTACGGAAGGGCTGTGGTGATGGTGACATCCACTGGAATGGAAACGGAAATCGGTAAGATAGCAGCCCTCATGAACGCCACGAAGGAGAAAAAAACCCCGCTGCAGATCAGCCTGGACCAGTTCGGCAGCCGTCTGGCCATGGCCATCATGGTAATCTGCGCGGTTGTGTTCCTGCTGAGCCTGTACCGCGATATGCCAATCCTGGATTCACTGATGTTTGCGGTTGCACTGGCAGTTGCGGCAATCCCTGAGGCGCTCAGTTCCATCGTAACCATTGTCCAGGCAATGGGAACGCAGAAAATGGCAAGGGAACATGCCATCATCAAAGAGCTGAAGGCAGTGGAAAGCCTGGGCTGTGTATCAGTCATCTGTTCCGACAAGACAGGTACCTTAACCCAGAATAAGATGACGGTTCAGAATATCTATGTTAATAATGAAACCATTTCCATCGACCGTCTGGACCTATGCAACCAGCTCCACCGTTACCTGCTCTATGACGCCATCCTGACTAATGATTCGTCCATTGTGGACGGAAAGGGAATCGGCGACCCGACAGAGTTTGCATTGGTGGAAATGGGGCGCAAGGCCACTGTGGATGAAAACCTCCTCAGGGAACTGATGCCCCGTCTGGAAGAAATTCCCTTTGATTCAGACCGTAAACTGATGAGTACAAAATACGAACTTCACGATGTGCCCACCGTACTGACAAAGGGCGCCCTGGACGTGCTTTTGGACCGCACGGTGAATATCAGGCTGGAAGATGGAATCAGGGAAATCACCCAGGAGGATAAGGATGCAATCCTTCAGAAGAACCTGGAATTTTCCCAGGAAGGGCTTCGCGTCCTGGCATTTGGATACAAGGAAGTGGCGGAGGATTATACGCTGTCACTGGACAATGAAAATGGATTCACGTTCCTGGGCCTTATCTCCATGATGGACCCGCCAAGGGAGGAATCCAAGGCAGCGGTAGCCGATGCAAAGAGGGCCGGAATCAAACCGGTGATGATTACAGGCGACCATAAGATTACTGCAACTGCCATTGCAAAGCAGATCGGTATTTTTGAAGAAGGCGATATTGCCATGACGGGCCGTGAGCTGGATGCCATGACAGAAGAGGAGCTGGATAAGGATATCACCAGCATATCCGTATACGCCAGGGTGTCGCCTGAGAATAAGATCCGTATCGTGGATGCATGGCAGAGAAGAGGTTCCATCACAGCCATGACAGGCGACGGCGTCAATGACGCGCCTGCACTTAAGAAGGCGGACATCGGTGTTGCCATGGGTATCACGGGAACCGAGGTTTCCAAGGACGCGGCGGCCATGATCCTGACGGATGACAACTTTGCAACCATCATCAAGGCAGTCGCCAATGGCCGGAATGTATACCGTAACATCAAGAACGCGATTAAGTTCCTGCTTTCCGGCAACATGGCGGGAATCCTGTCCGTGCTGTACACTTCCGTGGCGGCCCTGCCGGTGCCGTTTGCCCCGGTCCATCTGCTGTTCATCAACCTGCTGACCGATTCCCTGCCAGCCATTGCCATAGGAATGGAGCCGGCTGAAAAGGATTTACTGTCAGAAAAGCCAAGGGATCCAAAGACAGGAATCCTTACAAAAGACTTCATGCTGACCATCCTCACCCAGGGCGGCATCATTGCAGTCTGTACCATGATTGCCTTCCATATGGGACTGGGGAGTGGAAATGCAGGCATAGCCAGCACCATGGCCTTCTCCACCCTGACCCTTGCAAGGCTGTTCCACGGCTTCAACTGCAGAAGCAGGCACAACATCTTCAAGTTAGGCTTTTCCAGCAACTGGTACAGCCTGGGCGCCTTTGCCGCCGGAGTCTGTCTGCTGGGCCTTGTAATGTTCGTACCATTTTTACAGAAACTATTTTCCGTCACCCCCCTGACCCCATCCCAGATCGGAAGCGTCTGCCTGCTTGCAGTAATCCCGACCATCCTGATCCAAGCCTCCAAAATCTTAAGAGATTTTAGGCATAGGAATTAACTGGGAAGTGTGGTATAATGTCCACGTAGGCAATGAGCAGTGCACAAAAAGAGAAACAGGAAATCCCGTTGTGCTTGCACATAAGGAATTTTCTGATTCGCTTTTTGTATAGGGCGAAGCCCGTGAGCGAAATGGAGCGCAGCGGAATTGAGCGCGCACTGCGGACCCGGCCCCCGCGCCACACCCAGCGGCCGCGGCATCCCGGGTTAGCGCGCATCCCAGCTCCATCGGATGTCCAGGCCCCCGTGCATCCCAGCTCCACCGGATGTCCCGGCCAGCGTGCATCCCAGCCCCACCGGATGTCCAGGCCCCCCGTGCATCCCAATTCCACCGGATGTCCCAGGATAGCGCGCATCCAAGCTCCACCGTGCATCCCGGCCCCTGTGCCCCAGCTTCACCGCACACCCCGGCCCCATCCCCTCACCCCATCGCCATTACCTACAAGCCACACAACAACCAACCATCCAACAGAAAGGGGCGGTGCTATATGGATAAGGTCATTACAATAAGCCGTGAATTCGGAAGCGGAGGCCGTGAACTGGGAGTAAAGCTGGCTGATAAGCTGGGGATTCCCTTTTATGACAAGGAACTGATTTCCATGGCAGCAGACGATATCAATATTGCAGAGGATGCATTCCAGCATTATGACGAGCATATCGTTGTGCACGATCCCCTGGACAGGCAGTTCTACCACGCATTTTCAGAAGTGTACCAGATACCCATGTCCGATCAGATATTTGTAGCCCAGTCCAATGTAATCCGCAGGCTGGCATCCCACGGACCCTGCATCATAGTGGGGCGCTGCGCGGATATGATACTGACCGACAGCCTGAACCTGTTCATCTATGCCAAAATGAAAGACAGGATCAAGCGCATGCTGGAGCTGGAATCAGAAGCTGAGTCAGACGGGAAAGAGATGGAGCGCCGTATACGTGAAGTAGACCGCAAGCGGAAAGAATACTACCAGTACTACACCGGCAACACATGGGGAAGGGCCCAGAACTACCACCTGTGCCTGGACAGCGGCCCGGTTGGCGTAGAAGGCTGCCTGAGGGCGGTACTGGCTTATCTCGGAGAAGAGACACAATAGCAGGTATAGCAATATACCAGCCATATAAATCATGCATAACCCACAGAATAATTATGGACAGAACCCAAGGCCATGGAAACAGGCCGTCATGCAGGAATGCAGGGTTCTGTCCATTTTAATACCACAGCCAAAGGATACGCCCACACAGGACATTCCTGCTTGTAACCAGGCCCGGGGCATAGTATAATGAAGAAAATAAAAAAATAATACAAATGAACTAGGAGGCAAACGATGAAACAGGATATGATAGTGATTCTGGACCTGGGAAGTTCTGAGAACACCAAGCTGGCCAGGGACATCAGGGAAATGGGTGTTTACAGCGAGATTTATCCCCATGATATTACTGCGGAGGAACTTAAGGCGCTGCCCAATGTAAAGGGTGTCATCATCAACGGCGGCCCCAATCATGTGGTGGATGGCGTTGCCATTGACGTGCTGCCTGAGATTTATGAGGCTGGTTTTCCTGTGATGGCGGCAGACCATGCACCTGCGGCATGTGGGTGTTCCATCAGCGGCTGGGATGGGGATGGGGCCCAGGTACTCCGTTCCTTTGTCTTTGATACATGCGGCGCCCAGGCCAACTGGAATATGAAGAACTTCATATCTGACCAGGTAGAACTGATCCGTGAACAGGTAGGGGACAGGAAGGTGCTTCTGGCCCTGTCAGGAGGCGTGGACAGTTCCGTTGTTGCGGCCCTTCTGATTAAGGCAATCGGCAGGCAGCTGACCTGTGTCCATGTGAATCACGGCCTTATGAGAAAAGGTGAATCTGAGAGCGTAATCGAAGTATTCAAAAACCAGATGGATGCCAACCTGGTATATGTGGATGCCGTGGAGCGTTTCCTTGGCAAACTGGAGGGCGTGGCTGACCCGGAGCAGAAGCGTAAGATCATCGGCGCCGAGTTCATCCGCGTGTTTGAAGAAGAAGCACGGAAGCTGGAGGGAATCGACTTCCTGGCACAGGGAACCATTTACCCGGACATTGTTGAGAGCGGAACCAAGACAGCCAAGGTAGTCAAATCCCACCACAATGTAGGCGGGCTTCCCGAGGACCTGGACTTCACACTGGTTGAGCCGCTGAGACAGCTGTTTAAGGATGAGGTGCGGGCCTGCGGCCTGGAACTGGGGCTTCCTTATGACATGGTATACCGCCAGCCATTCCCCGGCCCTGGCCTGGGAGTACGCTGCCTTGGCGCTATCACAAGGGAACGTCTGGAAGCAGTCCGGGAATCCGATGCCATCCTGCGCGAGGAATTCGCCAATGCCGGATTGGACAAGAAGGTCTGGCAGTATTTTACCATTGTGCCGGACTTTAAGTCAGTGGGCGTAAGGGACAATGCGCGCTGCTTTGACTACCCTGTGATTATCAGGGCCGTGAATACGGTGGATGCCATGACAGCTACCATTGAGCGCATTGACTATGACGTGCTGCAGAAGATTACGGACAGGATTTTGAAGGAAGTTAAGAATGTGAACCGGGTATGCTATGATATAAGCCCGAAGCCAACGGCTACGATTGAGTGGGAATAACTAAATAAGTGTTTCTGAGTCCCGGAAGACCTTGATATTACAGGGTTTTCCGGGATTTTTGTATTTTACTGGCTACAAATTGGCTACTTCAGTCTGCTTGGTCGGGAATAGGTGGCTGTATACCTCCGTGGTTGTGGACACCCTTTCATGACAAAGGCGCTCGGCTACCAGAAGTGGCGAGCATCCCATATCAATCAGCAGGCTGGTGTGGCTGTGACGAATATCGTGAACTCTATTCTTCTTGACTCCGGACTTTTTGCAAGCCTTATTCATGTCTTTGTACAGCTTGGTTTTGTAATAAGGAAACAGTCGGTCATCGGGTTTTAAGCCATATACCTGTTCCATGTAGTCTGCCAGGCACTTCTTGATAACTTCCGGCATCACGACAGTTCGATTGCCTTTGTGGGTCTTGGGGGAGGTAATGTAGTCCTCGCCATCTACACACTGGTAGTTCTTCTCAATACGGATGATGGAACGTTCAAAGTCTATATCCAATGGCGTCAATGCCAACATCTCGCCCTCATGAATACCCGTGAAGTAGAGTAGCATGAACATGGTGTAGCTTTCGGGTGCTTCTTTCAGGGCGACGATGAACTTGTTGAATTCTTCCGGTGTCCAAAATTCTTTGGGCGTTGCGCTCTTCTTACTCATGCTTCCTGCCAGATGACAGGGATTTTCAGGAAGGTGGTAAAACTTTACCGCATAGTTGAAGATTGACGTTAGCTGGTTATTGATGGTTTTCAGATAAGTTTCGGAGTAACCCTTTCCTTTCTCATCCTTTAATGCCATCAACTCGTTTTGCCACTTGCGAACATCTGTAGGTTTGATTTCGCTCAGGGGCAGTTTCACGAAATAGGGTGTAATCTTGCTATCAATCAGGAAGCGTTTGTTAGCCTGCGTCGTCTTTTTTAGACGGCTACACGCATCGCTCTGATAGATTTCGATGAAATCAACGAACAACATACCAACGCTGCCATTTGACTTCTTTAATAAATCACGTTCCCATCAAGCCCCTGCCGCTTACTTCTAAGGTGGCTATAGAGCGTGAGGACTATCAAACTCTGGTGACAGCCGCACAGAAATATGTGGTGCAGGAAAAACAGGAAGGAAAGCTGAAAAAGTTTCTTAAAGATGCCAAGAAAACCATAGCTGATCTGAAGGTAAAAATCGAATCACTGGTAACGGAATTATCTGCGGTAAAAGCAGAATTGGATCAATATAAATCCGTCCGTGGTTGGCTTCGTATGGCGAATCTGGAGCAGGAGAATAATCTGCTCCATAGTAGGCTTCACACCTATGAGGATGTGATTTCCCGTAACAATCTGTGGTCATATTATTCTAAGAGCCGAGAGAAAAATGCTACAAAGGAAGATATTTGATAACTTTGAGATGTCGATTTCTTATAGTGCCTAACCATCGCAGGTAAAATCACTTGCAAAAATGAGATAGAGATGTTATATATATGATATATACCTGCGGTGGAGGTGCTATAAATGAGCTTTAGTAATGATATAAAGATGATTCGCCATAAATGTCTGATGAGTCAAACAGAGTTTGCAGAAGCATTAGGTGTGTCATTTGCTACTGTTAATAGATGGGAATCCGGGAGAAGTAAACCGAATTTCAAAACCATGAAGCTAATCAATAGTTTTTGCGAAGCTCAGGGAATCGACTTCGATGTAAGCAAGCAGTTAATGGAGGAAGAACAAGCATGATATATAATGTGATAGATTTGTTTGCAGGAGCCGGAGGTTTGAGCCTGGGTTTTAAGCAAACAGGTCAAGTAAAAATAATCGCTGCCGCAGAAAATAATCTAAATGCCAGAAAAACCTATAAGAGAAATTTTAAGCTGGCACGGCTTTATTCTGATGTAAGAACAATAGACTATGCAGAATTGCAAGATACCGTTGGCCCTGTCGACATTGTAATCGGTGGACCGCCATGCCAGGGATTTTCAAATGCTAATCGCCAGCATACTACGGTAATCAGCATGAATAACAGACTTGTAAAAGAGTATGTTCGTGCTATCTGCGAATTAAACCCAAAAGCCTTTGTTATGGAAAATGTAGCTATGCTTCGTTCCCAAGTGCATAGATTTTTCCTTGAAGAACAAGACCTTGATAACGAAAGAATCATGGGGCTTCCATTGTCGGAGGACAAAATAGAGATTTTGCCCGAATGTGTAAATTTCGAAAATTCTATTGCTTTCCTTGAATCTGCACGGGAAGAAATGGGATATGCTTGGGCAGAAAGTTTTTATAAGATAATCAATATCCTTTATCGCTATCGAATCAACCAAGCCAAATTTGATGCTTCACTTGAAAAGTATCAAAAGAAGTTGATTGCACAACTTAGTGAGATTCTGAAGATAACCGCTGAAGCAGATGAACTCAATATTTTGAAGGAAAACGATTCAAAAATGGCAAAGGCAATATTGCAGTATATTGAACAGAAAGATAACTTTGATGATACCGTATTAGCAATTAGTAATTCTATCATGATGCAACGAGCAATTATGAAAATTAAAGAATTGACTGATAACAATATTCATATTTTCGAGTATAAAGAAGAAAAAGGTAGTTTGGTCGCAGTGGTAAAGTCCTATCCTGTTCTGGACTATATTAGAGTGATTTTGGAGAATGAACCTTATAATTACACCTTGAGTGAAAATACGCTCAATGCAATCCATTATGGAGCACCACAAAGAAGAGAACGTTTCATTATCGTGGGACTCAAAAAGGAAATGGACGCAAAGTATACTGCTCCCGAAATCAAATTTACCGAGGGCAACTATAGAACTGTGCACGATGCGATTGCAGATATTCAAGATATAACTTCTGTAACCGAAGTTACTGGCGATTACATTGAGCTTGAAGCTCACCCTAATGCAACAGGATTGGAGAAAGAACTGAGAGGGCGAGCACTTTACAACCACATCACTACAGCAACCAGAGAAACAGCGATGGCAAGATTTAAGGCATTGAAAGCCGGCGAAAACTTCCATGACCTTGATCCAGAGTTGAAAACAACGTACAGTAATGCTGATCGTACTCAGAATACTATCTATATGCGTTTAAAATACAACGAACCATCTGGTACTGTTGTGAATGTACGAAAATCTATGTGGATACATCCTGAGCTGGATCGTGCCATATCTATTCGTGAAGCAGCCAGATTACAGACTTTCCCTGATAGCTTTATATTTGAGGGGACAAAGGATTCACAATACCAGCAGGTTGGAAATGCCGTGCCCCCATATTTGGCAAAGGCTATTGCTGACAGTGTTATTAGTATCTTGAACAATGTAGCAGAATAAAGAAATGGGTCACTCCGATGGTTTTGGAGCGACTCATTTTTTTATGCGGTTACTTTATCGGGGACCTTGCAAATCTCATTTGCTTTAGCAAGGATTTTATCGTGAATTCGCTGTTCTGGCAGACAATCCAGAATATAAATACCACCAAGCAAATTGAGATACTTAGCCAGTTCACCAACAATGTTTGTGTCGATTGGTAATCCTTGTGCCTTTGCTTCTATTATCGCACCGAGAAACGGGCGAATAATTGAGGGATTGTTGGATGTATTACGCTCTAAAATGTGCATGATATAGTCGGAGCTTTCACACACAAATTTTGTCAGCTCCCAAGGGTCAGGACGTTTCTCGTCATATGTAAGACGGCCAATCCACCACAGCCTGGATAAAGCGTTTCTTGTTAAGGAGCGTCTGGCTCCAAATCCGAAGAAAAAGTGCTGTTGCACGTTACCGACTGTGCACTTCTTGTCGATGTCCCACCTATATTTTACATAATCCCAGAACGGCCCAAGACACAACCCTGCCCACAAACGCTCGTCAGATGCCTGGGAGTCGGAAAGGAAGCGGAGATTTCCGTAAATACGTTTGACATTTTCTGCCTCTGTAAGAAAAGGTTTGTCCGCAGTCATATCCAAACTGAAATCAGGAATTTCAGCAAATTTGGTATCAGAGAACAATGCATTTCCAAGCTCTTCTTGTAACCATTCAGAAGAGTCCTGCTTAAAATTATCAACCCAGCTTTTGAGATTGGACTTGATAATGTCGATGTTATCGTAGCTTACAAACTGTAGCTTCATTATTCGTCACCTCCTGTTGCACCAAAGCTACTTGTCAAAAATGTAAATGCATCCGTTACCGGATTGTTTATTAGTTTTTGAGCAAGAACCAAGCAGTTTTGATTGTTGAATTCTTCGCTTTCAATATCACAGTCAAACTGTGTTAACAGCGTTCTTGATAAAACTTTGTACCATAATGTGTCAGAGTTCTCGCTTCGCTCTTGAATAGGTAAAGCTCTCAATTCTTCCAAAACATAAACAAGAGCAGGAACAACAGTGAGAGAGTTGAGAATAGGCTGTGCCAGAGGGGTAGTGCTTAAGGCTTTATAGCTATAAAAATCACTAAGAGGGAGCTTGATAATGATTTTTCGCCGAGACATATCAACTAGCATTTGCTTACAACTTTCGTCAGGATTCTTGCTGATGTTGAAGATAGATGGCGTGTTTGCAAGATCATCTATGTCTTTGGAAATATCCACAGTTACCATTTTGCCTACTGCCATTACACAACCAGCTTCAATGTCAAAGGAAATGCCTTGATAATCCTCATGGAAATCCGGGCTGGTAAAACCTTTCAAATCATCGACCGCTACAACGAACGGGCAAATTTGCAATTTACCATTCACAGACTTGTTTAGCAAGGTATATACTTCACTAACCTTATTTGTTTGGAAGACTGTACGGAAGCCGGTCTGCGCACACTCTAAGTGATAAACAAATTTTGCAGTACCTTGCTTGATACACTCCTGAAGACTTTGGCAAGTGAGGGTCGCAAGGAAGTCGATTCGTAAATCGTAACCATCTCGAACAATATCAATGGCTACATCAAAGGAGCCAGTTCCATAATCGTTTGAATAAGAAGATAGAACAGGATAAGGATATAATTTATACTTGATTTCCATACGCCTTCACCTCCAAAGAACAATAATCGTGATAATCAAGCTGAATATTGAGCCTGAGAGCCTTTTTCTCGGTAAATACCAGATTTGTAATTCTATTTTTGACAAACTTCAAATTAGAGCACTCAGGACAAGAGGTTGCAACGATGGATGCTTCGTAGTTCTGAGATTCAGCAGACATAAATACCTCTAAAATACCATCCGTTGCGGAAGAACCAGGGGTAAATACAATTGTATACTCGCCTGTAGTTTTGTTGCGAACCACATTACGAACACTGGCTGCAGAAATAGCAGACAGTTTCTTGCGGTGTTCTACAGGGACATTACCACCGCCATCGCCGGGATTGTTGCCACCGCCGTTGCCACCGTGACCACCCTGACCTTGGCTACCACTACCACCTTCGCCAGGAAGATCGGATACAACAATATCGCCCTCATCATCGTCAACAAGGGTTTTACCGGGTTCTCCACTTTGTGTACCAGAAGGTTTTGGGGCGACTTCGGTAACACGAACTTTTATATCTTTAATGCTGTCCTGTAGTGCCTCGGTACGCTCCTGATTAGGTGATTTATCAAAGTCGCTTGCAGAGAGATATTCACCTACAGTCGGATCAAGAGCTTCTTCGCTTTCATCATTTTTCATTTCATCCAAAGAGGATTTAATGAAATGAAGCATTGTTTTTAGGAGGCGATTAGCTTTACTCTTATTTTCGGCACGTTCTACTTCCCATTCGATATGTTGTGGGTTTTCAAGGCTACGAAGATATGAGTTAATAGCGTCGCCCTCAATAAAAAGAGTACCCGCAAATGGAATCAAAGCATTTATGTTGCCCTTGTCCTTAATTTTCATGCCGGTTTGACGAATCATTGCAACACGTCTGCTAAATGAAGGCATAATCATCAATTTCAAAGTGAGTTTACCGATGGTTTCAAGGTCATCCGTAAGTTCTTTCGTAAATGTTCTCGCTAATTTTTCGTCTGTGAGTGTTTGATAGTATTCGTCAGCGTGTTCTTTGAAATGTTCCTTATGAGAAATCATCAGATTGGACAATGTTTCCTTGCTAATAATAGTTCCATCAATATCTACTACCAAAGTACCGTTGAAAATAGCGTAGAGGAAACCATCTAAAACAGAAGCTACCATCTGATGTTGCCATCCCTTATCACCAGTAAAAGCAGTAATAAAAATATCAGCGCCGGAATTAGCCGTACTACGAGAATATGTAGAATCCAAGGAATACTGTTTGTACATAGGGCTGTTCTTCTCATTGCCGTAGAAACCTGTTCCTTGGGTGATTTCATTCTTTTTGTTCTTGAACGAAGTCAATCTGGAAACCCCCTGAGATGCGCAAAGGCCATATTTATCACTGGTGCTGTAGAAAACAGTTCTAAGAGCAGAACACGCATACGGCGCAAATTTGCCAATACCAAAGGAACCACCATGACTGCCAGACTTATCAGATGCGCCTGAAGATTTTGTCAAGTTACACCAGGGCGAATTATATTCTTCACGAGAGCCAACAAGACCAGAAGTATTGAAGTCACTGATTCTTAAGCAAGTAATAGTAGGTTTACGAATTACTTCCAATGCCTGCTTAAAGAATGTTTTCGCTTTGGGAGATTGTTGTTGCGACCAAAAATCCAAAGCTCGCTTAAGAGCATCTTCTAAATTATTGTAGTCAGGAATTGTATGGGGATTGATTTCAAAGGTTTTAAATTCGATGCGAGTAGGCTCTCCGTTTTCAAGCGCAGCATCCAGAGAGTTCTGGCATATCTCTCGTGCCAAAGACTTAATGGGGGTTCCTTTAAAAGTTTCAACGCCAGAATCGGCGATGCCGAAAATCTGACCATAGTTATTGGATGGAAAGTTCCACTTTTGTATAAGATTGAACATATTTCTCACCTCTTGCGTTTGCTCAACGAGAATCTGGTTGCTTTCTCTGGTTCTACTTTTGTGAATTTCTTTTTTGCTTCTCGCAGTTCCTGTTCGATTGCTTGGAAAATCTCCTCAACTTCGTTCTGCGTGTATTCATAGACAGAAGTGTTTGAACAATTGCCAAGGAGCTGCAAGGTGTCGATAATTTTATTGGTTCTGGCTTCAGCAAGCCTTACGAACTTATCGTGCTTGCTTTCTTCGGCCTGTTTCTTCATGGGAAATCCTCCTTCCTGTTTAAGTATATAGTAGCACTGGAATTATGTTGCGTCAATGATATTTTAAAAATATTATATTATATTTTTAAAATGTTATAAAATAAACTTAGCTTAAAATTTTTTATATTAAAATATATTTGAAATATTAGGTGCAAACACAAAGTTTCATTGTCTATATGCCTGCATATTTTCAAAATATTACTCATAAAAACAGCCGAATAGCTAACTAATGCCCGACTGTTTGTCTGTGCTCTATTATAAATCGTTAATCTTCCATGACCGCAAGCATTATCTTGGCGCCCAATCTGAAGCTACTTTGAAATAGTAGGCAATCTGACATTTCCTGGAACTCTCGTACACAGTCCACATATCTGGAAAACAGCTCTTTCTGTTCATCCATAAAGGTGGCTTGCAGTTTTTCCTCGTTATAGCAGATCAGCCGAAGCAGTTCCTTATATTCCTTGCTGGGTGCCGTACCGCACTCAGTCGGCTCGATATTTCCGTACCAGAACTCTTCTAAAATTTTTATACGGAAACCTCCTCGTAAATCAGTTCTTGGAGGAGGATATCCTCGGTACAACTACGGATGTTGTTCATAGTTCCAACCCATGTCATCTGATCTTGAGCTTTTAACTGTGCAGTAATCCCCTGGGCTTCTGTAAGCTGTTTCACAATAATATCGAATCGAGTGGTAGCCTGTGTGTAAATCTCCGCAAGATAGCTGTAGAGCCTGCTAGAGAGCAAGAGATTGTTGTAGAGTACAGGTCAATGTTCCTTGATGTACTGGAGATGTTTTCTGCCCCATACCCCGATAGGAAGCTGCTCCGATTCGGGGATGGTCAAGCACGGAATGTAGTAGTCCCCGTTCAGCTCATACCAAAGGCCATAGGTGTTATCATAGATGTATTTTTCCGTATTGAGTCCTCCATTTGACGTGTTCATTCATTTGTTGTAGTTGAAACTGGCTTTGAGGTGAACTATAAGTTCGTGGCTGCAATCTGGCTACAAAAAAGTCATGGACGCTTTGGAAAGGCTGAAATACGTGGATTATGTGCGCAAAAAGCGAATTATAAGTGCGTTTTATCATAGGAAATTAAGGTCTGGCTCTCGAGTGGGAATAATGAAATAAGTATTTGATTCCCGGAAAGCCATGAAATTGATATGCTCCCTATATAGTAGACAGATGAAATATGAAGAATCTACTATATAAGGAGCATTTCTATGCTCAGGAAAAGATATGATGAGGAAATTAAGAGAAAAGTCATTCAAGAACACGAAGCAGGGAAAACGTTATCTGACCGCCAATCAATGAACGGGAGAATGTTCTTATAAACCCTAAGTTTTTTAGCATACCCGGAAAGGTTTTTAAGGTTTTTGTCTGTGTCGTTAGCATAGGCATTAAGCGCCTTTGAAAATACTTCATTGTCCAGTCTCTGGCGGTACTTAAAGCAATCACAAATCGTGCGTTCCCGGTCATAGACAGGAAGCGTTACGCCGTAAAAATTGCCAGTCGTTCTGCCAAGATCATAGATTTCCTGCTACATATAATAAGGATGCAGAGGCAGCTCGTCCACCTCAAGCTTTGTCCTTGACATGGTACGGGGAACGGCGATTGACCACTTTCGGGGGACAAAATCACTATATCCATAATGGAAGAGTGCAGACTCTACGCACACGATTCCTTTCGGAATAAGTGTTGCAAGGAGTTGCTCTTCCGATGTTCCGTCTGTCTCTGCAAGGCGGTAATAACCGTGGCGGACACGTTCAAGGTAACCGACGTTGCAAAGGTTCACAACATCGGACGCACGGATTCTGGCCGCAACAAAATCGGAAGATTTTGCAATCCCACCACGATTTGAAATTACCTCTTTTGCGATTTTTCGGTTATCCATTTATCCACCTGCTTTTCATTAAAAATTTGCGCACAGAAATAGCAAAGTTGTGTCCGAATTTAATTATAGTATCAATCTTAAAAAAAGACAATAAAAAGTACGCACAAATTAAATCTATTTGTGCGTAAAAATAAAAATTCGGATGCAGGTTAGAGCGTTTTACGACATGATATTTGCAGACCACATATTATTATCCACGATACAACTATCGTAGTTATCATACCGGATAATGATATGATAACAGGGCAATCCATCCTTATCCTATTGATAAAGGAGCGGAGGAAGAATAGCAACCATTGCCAACCCCGCTCCATCCCCCGCATCAATCCTCCTGACGTCCATCCCCCGCAGCCGCATTGCGCTGGTTCTTCTCCTTCCAGAGAAGGCAGCTGGAAAGCGCATTCTTAAGCTGGTCCATGGAAACCGGCTTGGCAAGATGTCCGTCCATTCCGGAAAGCCGGGCGCGCTTAGCATCCTCGGCAAAGGCGTCAGCCGTCATGGCAATGATGGGCAGCTCCTGGATATACGCCATCTGGCTGCTGCGGATTGCCTGGGCTGCATCGTACCCGTTCATTACCGGCATCTGTATGTCCATGAAAATAATATCATAGTATAAAGGCGGATGGGAGAGGACCATATCAACCGCCACCCGGCCGTTTTCAGCGGTATCCACCGTGGCGCCCAAAAGACTCAGCATTTCCACGGCTATCTGCTGGTTGATTTCGTTGTCCTCTGCCAGCAGGACGCGCAGTCCGGGAAATGTTTCAGGCAGATTGGGCTTTTTACCGGGAATGACAGGCGGGGCGCCGCATTTGGTCAATGTGAGTGTAATGAGGAAACGGGTGCCATTTCCATATTCGCTTTCTATCTGGATATCACCGCCCATCATGGATACCAGGTTTTTCACAATGGTCATGCCAAGCCCGGTCCCCACGGTCTTGCTGGTCCGGCTGTCGTCCGCCCGGCTGAAGGGCTCAAATATGTGTTCAATATACTCCGGCTTCATGCCGATTCCGGTATCTTCAATAATAAAGCAGTAGGTCCCCATGGTCTGGGTCATTTTGTTAAGTTCATTCAGCCGTATGGAAATCCTGCCATCCTCCGGTGTGTACTTGGAGGCATTGTCCAGGATATTGACCAGTATCTGTTTCAGCCGCCGCTCATCGCCCAGTACCTGGGGATGAAGCCCCTCTTCTATATGGACGGACAGGGATTGGCATTTCTGGTCAAGGGAAATACGCACCATCTCCACCACATCCTCCAGCAGATGGTTCAGGTTAAATTCGTTCTCTTCCAGTTTCACGGTGCCGCTCTCAATCTTGCTCACATCCAGGACTTCATTAATCAGGCTTAGGAGATGGGTGCTGGCATTGGCTATCTTCTCAAGGTAATCCTTCAGCCGCTTCTCCTCCCCTGTATGCAGCCGGGCCAGCTGGGTCATTCCGATGATTGCGTTCATAGGGGTCCGGATGTCATGGCTCATTTTGGAAAGGAAATCGTTCTTGGCATGGTTGGCATTTTCCGCCTTCTGCAGCGCTTCCTCAAGAAGCTGTTTGGCCTGGCGTTCCTTCTCAATGGCAGCCTCCTGTATCCTGCGGTCCTCGTCGATGCTGCGGGACAGGGTAATCTCAATCAGGTCATCCGTGTCAGGGCTTTCCACGTGGACTACCTCGGTATGGCTCCAGTGGTAGAGGCCGTCCGTGCCTCTGTGGGGTATTTTCATGGATACGATATGCTGGCCGCCCCTGTATGCGTCCATCAATGACTGGCGGGAGAATTTGTCCATGAATTCCTTCTGATAATCAGGGTGCACTGTTTCATGTTCGGCAGCTATCAGGTCGGTAAAATAACCGGATTCAGCCGGTTTACTGACAGGATAACGGTTATATTCCAGCATATCATAGGTGTTGCGGGTAAGATTGACCGCAATCAGCATCTGGTAGGCTGTGCGGGCCGCTGTTGCCAGCTGGCTGATTTCGACATTGCGCCGCTGCTCCAGCATGTATTCGTCCTGGATATCCCGGTAAACCAGGACACACCAGCAGCCTGTTTCAGCCGGAGGCTCCACCTTGGCGGCGGTAAACTCCACGATGTGATAGGTGCCGTCCTTGGTCAGACGGCGCAGGCGCCTGGTAATCTGTTTTTTTCCGGTCCCGAATATACGTAGCATGGATGCCCGCGTAAAATACTGCTCAAACTGCTCCAGGTCATCAGGGTGCAGGACCTGCCTGGAATATCTGCGGTTCTCCGAATCAAAATTACCGTGCTCCGGAATATCGGTCCACATTGCATCCTTCTGGCAGTTGACATAATAGTCCGCGGTCAGGTTGACAATAATACATTCCCCGAAAACGGTTACAAGGCTCTGGGCATATATCCGGCTGAACCTCCAAAGCCCCTGTTCCTCTTTTAAGCTCATCCGGTGGGGTGTGGCTGTTATGACAACTGCGTTGATATGGCCATCCCAGATAATCCGGTTGGCAGTGACATCAACCGTTGTTTTAAGAAGGGGATCATAGGATAATATATGGCTGGACCGTCCATCGCCCAACGCGCTTAATGGGCAATTGTCACAGTGCTCAGGCCACACCTGGTGGCATGGGCTGCCAAGTCCGGCCTTCTGCCGCCCGGTTTCCTGACAGCGCTTATTAAAGTAAAGGAGACGGTGGGAATCTTCTTCTATCACATAAATGCTGGTTTCGGTCAGCGCATCCAGCAGGTTGATTAAATTATCAGCAGTCATGGCTGTTTCTCCTCGTTCCTACATTCAATGGCTTTCAAAGTATTAACGGTTAAAGAGATATTTCACGTTTATTATACATCGGCATGGGGTAAATAGGAAGAATTTCTTGAAATGGATGCCGCACTTGTATACAGCTGTGATTTTTGATACAATTATCACAGAAAAATGCAGGAAGCAGCAGCTGCCGATCCTGCACCGCGGGGGTAAGGACATGGATGATTCAGTTAATTTAAAGGGAAAACTGCTTGCAGAGCAGGTTCAGGAACAGATATTCCAGTATATATTAAACACACCGGTTGCCTTAGGGGACCGGCTGCCCAATGAATTTGAACTGGGAGAAAAGTTCGGGGTAGGCAGAAGCACGGTCAGGGAGGCTGTGAAGCTTCTTGTTTCCAGGGGAATCCTGGAGGTGCGCAGGGGGTCCGGCACCTATGTGGTAAGCACCACGCCTGTGGACATGGATCCCCTGGGGCTAGGGGCGATGGAGGACAAGATGGCCCTGGCCCTGGACCTGGTGAATGTCCGTATGATACTGGAACCGGGAATTGCCGAGATGGCTGCCCTCAATGCCAGCCAGGAGGATGTGGAACGGCTTCGTGAGCTTTGCCGTATCATTGAATATAAGATTGAGAATGACGAAAATTATATTGAAGAGGATATTGCATTCCATACCGGGGTTGCCAGATGTTCGGGCAACAAGGTGGTGGAACAGCTGATACCCCTGATTGACACGGCGGTCATGATGTTCGTGAATGTGACCCACAGAAGGCTGACGGCGGAAACCATCATGACCCACCGGGCCGTGACGGACGCCATAGAGGAAAAGGATCCCATGGGAGCAAAGTCAGCCATGATGATGCATATGACATTTAACAGGAACATGATAAAGGAAATGATTAAAAATAATGAGAATTAATGCAGGATATCCATCCAGATTTTGAGAAAAATCAGCTGGTATATTTTCCAACCATCGGCTCATACTAAGAGGGTACAAAGGAAGTACGAATCAGAAACAGGTGAGTCCATGGAAAAGCCGGGTAAGAAACTGAAGAAATTATTAATCATAACAGGAACCACGGGAGCGGTGTATGCTGGGTTTAGATACCTGCTGCCCCTCGTGGCTCCTTTTTTAGCGGGTTATATATTTGCCCTTCTCCTGCGTCCCTCCGCCCGTTTCCTGGCATACAGGATGCGGATCCATGTAAAGGGAAAGACCTTCCATATGCCCATCGGGGTCATTGGGGGCGCAGAGTTTCTGGTACTTATATCCATTCTGGGGACAGGACTGTATATGGGGGCTGTCAAGCTGTGTGCGGAAGGGAAAATGCTGATGATGCACCTTCCTGCGTGGATAGACCGTTTTGATATATGGCTGACCGGAAGCTGCCACCGTGTGGAAACTGCCTTTGGCCTGAGATATGACTGTGTGGCGGACCTGGCCGGGGAAATGCTTTATCAGCTGGTGGACACGGGAAAGACAGCTGCCATGCCGTTCCTGATGACCAACTCGCTGACCATCATTGCCTGTCTGGCAAAATGGGCCATCATCAGCCTGGTGGTGTTCCTGGCAGCCATACTGAGCCTGCAGGAAATGGAGGACCTGAGGACGAGGCGGGACCAGTCAACCTTCAGGAAGGAATTCAACCTCATTGGGGGGCGGCTGGTACAGACGGGAAAAGCCTGGTTTAAAAGCCAGGGCATCATCCTGTTCATCACCACAGGACTGTGCATTGCAGGTATGTTCATAATCGGCAATCCATACTATATCATGGCAGGTATCGGCATCGGGATCCTGGACGCCCTTCCCATATTCGGCACAGGCACCGTGCTCATCCCGTGGGCCCTTCTGGAACTGCTGACAGGGGACTGGAAACAGGCGGTCATACTGACAGGCCTTTACCTGGTCTGCTATTTCGTGCGCCAGATACTGGAGGTGCGCATGATGGGAGGCCAGGTGGGCCTGTCCCCCCTGGAAACCCTGGCAAGCGTGTATGTGGGGCTGGAGCTGTTTGGATTTTTTGGGTTTATCCTTGGGCCGCTGGGGCTGCTGCTGGTTGAGGACCTGGTGGAGGTGTGGAACAGGGAGACGGACGGGTGATGCAGGATGGTGGTTTCTGCTGGAGATTTTCTACCGGATGTTGTTCACGATTAAGCATTGACAAAGTCATGATTCTGGCGTAAAATCAACAATACGTAAAAGAATCATCCCAGAGTGTGTTTGGATTCCATAACATGCCCGGACCATGATGTTATATGAATGATGACAGACAGCGATGAAGGGGAATAGTAAGCCTGGTGCACGTCACAGAGAGAGGACTCACGGTGGAAGGTCCTTACGCCCGCACATGCCCAACCAGCCCTGGAGCTTTGTATGATGAATGCAACGTATATCCGGCGTTAACGGATAATGAGAGAGCAGGATGGATCAGTACAGGCATATGTGTTCTGCATGGATGATGCAGCGCAATGGAATTGCAGTTCCGCATAAGCGCAGATTTATGGAATTACAGATTTGTGGAATTGCAGATTTGTGTAATTGCAGCGCCGCGTAATGCAGGAGTGCCATACGGATTCCGGAAGCTAACTTGGGTGGTACCGCCGAGTCATTCGGTCCCTTGCGTAGATATAACGCATGGGATCTGGATGGCTCTTTTTGCGTGATGAGGAGGCGGATCAGCCGGATCAGGGCGTGTTGGAACATACATTCCCGCCATTCCTGGCGGTTGCCTCGGTAAAACTAAAGGATACAGAGAGAATCAGAAAAGGAGAATGAGTCATGGCAGACAACAAGAAGATGGTTGAAGCCATCACATCCATGGACGTGGATTTTGCCCAGTGGTATACGGATGTGGTGAAGAAAGCTGAGCTGTGCGATTATGCCAGCGTAAAAGGGTGTATGGTAATCAAGCCCGCAGGATATGCGATTTGGGAAAACATCCAGAATGAGCTGGACAGAAGGTTTAAGGAGACAGGGGTACAGAACGTGTATATGCCTATCTTCATACCGGAGAGCCTGTTAGAAAAGGAAAAGGACCACGTGGAAGGATTTGCGCCCGAGGTTGCATGGGTGACACATGGAGGCCTGGAGCCATTACAGGAGCGCATGTGTGTCAGACCTACCTCAGAGACACTGTTCTGTGATTTCTATGCAAAGGATATCCATTCCTACCGCGATCTGCCAAGGGTATACAACCAGTGGTGTTCGGTTGTGCGCTGGGAGAAGACAACCCGTCCCTTCCTGCGTTCCAGGGAGTTCCTGTGGCAGGAAGGCCACACGGCCCACGCGACAGCCGAGGAAGCCGAGGCAAGGACCATCCAGATGCTGAATGTGTACGCAGCCTTCTGTGAGGAAGTGCTGGCAATCCCTGTCATCAAGGGCCAGAAGACAGATAAGGAGAAATTCGCGGGCGCAGAGGCAACCTATACCATTGAGTCCCTGATGCATGACGGCAAGGCGCTTCAGTCCGGAACCAGCCATAACTTCGGGGATGGCTTTGCAAAGGCATTCGATATCCAGTTCACTGACAAGGATAATACCCTTAAGTATGTGCACCAGACCTCCTGGGGCATGACCACGCGTATGATTGGCGCCCTGATCATGGTGCATGGCGATGACAACGGTCTGGTCCTTCCGCCAAGGATTGCGCCGGTACAGGTTATGATCGTACCTGTACAGCAGCAGAAGGAAGGCGTGCTTGACAAGGCATTCCAGCTGGAGGACCGTCTTAAGAAGGCCGGATTCTCTGTTAAGACAGATGATTCTGAGAAGAGCCCGGGCTGGAAGTTCGCTGACTGTGAGATGCGCGGTATCCCCCTGCGTGTGGAAATCGGACCAAAGGACATGGAGAAGAACCAGGCTGTCCTGGTACGCCGCGATACCCATGAGAAATCCTTCATTTCCCTGGATGAACTGGAGACAAAGGTTTCTGAGATGCTTGATACCATCCAGAAGGCTATGTACGACAAGGCCAAGGCCCACAGGGATTCCCACACCTACGAAGCGGTTGAGTGGGATGGATTCGTGGACACCATTAACAATAAGCCCGGGTTTGTAAAGGCAATGTGGTGTGGATGCCAGGAGTGCGAGGATAAGATTAAAGAGGAAACAGGAGCCACCTCCAGGTGCATGCCTTTTGAACAGGAGAACCTGTCTGATACATGTATCTGCTGTAAAAAACCGGCTAAGAAGATGGTTTACTGGGGACGTGCGTATTAAAAGGCGGCAGATGGACTGTTTTTTGCAGATGATATAGATAATGGATATTGGATAATTGAATCATAAATAATAGAGATACTCACTGAAGGTATGAAAAGGGAACCCTATAAGGCATTATGGGGTTCTCTTTTTATACCATAAGAAATTATTTTATGGTAAAAGAAGAAAAATACATCTGATGTATTGATAATATTTTGGATAAATGATATAGTAATATCAAAAGTAGTCAGATGTTTAAGGGCAATAGATGATAAGACGATTAGGAGGTATTTTATTATGGAACTGAACAGTCAGAGAGTAAGGGGCCTGGCGCCGGAGAATGACCCGTTAAAGATTGGCATGGGATGGAGCGTGGAGGATCTTGACAAGCCGCAGATCATGGTGGAAAGCACCTTTGGCGACAGCCATCCGGGAAGCGCCCATCTGGACCGGTTTGTCAATGAGGCATTGAGGGGGATTGCGGACGCGGGAGGAAAGGGCGCGAGGTATTTTACAACAGATATCTGCGATGGCATAGCCCAGGGCCACGATGGAATCAATTACTCCCTTGTCCACCGGGACATGATAGCCAATATGATAGAGATCCACGGCAATTCAACGGGATTTGACGGCGGCATCTTCATTGCCAGCTGCGATAAGTCCGTGCCCGCCTGTCTCATGGGGCTGGCAAGGCTTGACATGCCCTCCATCGTGGTGACCGGAGGCGTGATGGATGCAGGCCCGGACCTTCTGACACTGGAGCAGATAGGGGCTTATTCCGCCATGTGCCAGAGAGGGGAAATCACAGAAGAAAAGCTTACTTATTATAAACACAATGCATGTCCGTCCTGCGGCGCCTGCTCCTTCATGGGGACAGCCTCCACCATGCAGGTCATGGCTGAATCCCTGGGACTTATGCTTCCTGGTTCCGCGCTGATGCCGGCCACCTGTGAGGATTTAAAAGAAGTGGCCTATAAGGCGGGGCTTCAGGTCATGGAACTGGCAAGGAAGGGCATTAAGGTCAGCGACATCGTTACCATGAAGTCATTTGAGAATGCCATCATGGTCCATGCCGCCATTTCCGGCTCCACGAATTCGCTGCTGCACATACCCGCCATTGCCCATGAGATGGGCCTTGAGCTTGACGGGGATACCTTTGACCGTATGCACAGGGGCGCCCACTATCTTCTGGATATCCGCCCCGCAGGCAAGTGGCCTGCACAGTTCTTCTATTATGCGGGCGGTGTCCCTGCTGTCATGGAGGAAATCAAATCCATGCTCCATCTGGATGTGATGACCGTGACAGGCAGGACTCTGGGCGAGAACCTGGAAGAACTGAAGTCCAACGGTTTCTATGACAAGTGCGAAGGGTATCTGAAAAAGTGGGGGCTTAAAAGGACCGATGTAATCCGTACATTTGAAGAGCCGATTGGAACAGACGGGACTGTGGGTATCTTAAGGGGCAACCTGGCGCCGGAAGGCTCTGTGGTAAAACACTCCGCTGTTCCCAAGGAGATGTTCCAGGCGGTCCTGAAGGCAAAGCCGTTTGACTGTGAGGAGGATGCCATCGAAGCTGTCATATCCAGGAAAATACAGCCAGGGGATGCGGTATTCATCCGCTATGAGGGACCAAAAGGCTCCGGCATGCCGGAAATGTTCTACACCACGGAAGCCATCTCATCTGACCCCGAACTGGGTAAGAGCATTGCATTGATTACGGACGGCCGTTTTTCCGGCGCCTCCAAGGGACCGGCAATCGGACACGTTTCACCGGAGGCGGCAGAGGGAGGCCCCATTGCCCTGGTGGAGGAAGACGACCTGATTCGGATTGACATACCGGGACGGGTCCTGGAAATCATTGGCGTAAAGGGAAGGGAACTTCCGGCAGAGGAAGTGGAGCGGATTCTTGCAGAGCGCAGAAAAGCATGGAAACCAAAAGAGGCAAAGTATAAAAAGGGAGTGCTTAAGATTTTCTCAGAACATGCGGTGTCACCTATGAAGGGCGGGTATATGGTGTAAAACTGGAAGCGGTCGGGGGCGGAACCGTCAGGCCCTGTGTCAGGCAGGCGCCTGCCCGTCCCCCTGGAAATGCCTGTTTCTAGGAAAAAACATGGCAGCCTGTTCAGATATATGATATGATTATCCCATACCTACGGTTGAGAAGAAAATATCAGGGAGTTGTTTGCTATATGGAGGACATAAATTTAGGAAAAAAAGTCCAGGATTTCCGGAACAAAAGCGGGATGAGCCTGCGGGAACTGGCAAAAAGGTCCGGACTTACGGCATCCATGTTAAGCCAGATTGAACGGGATCTGGTAAATCCGTCCATCGGAACGCTGAAGGCCATTGCACAGGCCCTGGACGTGCCCATGTTCAAGTTTTTTAAGGATGATGAACCCCAGGTGCAGATGATTGTGAGAAGAGGGGAGAATAAGACAATCGGCCATCCGGATGCGGACCTGGCTTATACGCTTCTGACCCCGGATGTGCGCGGCAGTATTGAATTCTGCATGATGTCCATACCGCCGGGTCTGACTTCGGGCAGGAATCCACAGGAGCATGTGGGGGAGGAAGTGGCCTACGTAGTCCGCGGAAGCGTGGAAATCAATGTTGCAGGTGTATCCTACCAGCTGGAAGAAGGGGACAGCATCCGTATCCCTCCCCAGACAGCACACCAGTGGATGAACCAGGGAGGAACCGTTGTGCAGGTTATATTCGCAATCACTCCCCCAAGCTTTTAACCATATAGGACTATACAGCATGATGTAAAGCTGCGGTTAACAAAGACCGCAGCTTTTTTGTTGCTAATACACACAATGTGGTTAAAAACATGCTAAAATAATAAAAATATAGCTAAACAGTATTTACTTTTTGTAAAGTGTGTATTAATATATAGTTAAGTTGTAATTAACAAATGTTAAACAAAAGCGAAAGGAGCAAACAGGTATGGAAAAGGAAAAGAAGTTGGAGTTTTATGGAGGCAATGGCATGTCGCTGGTACCCTTTGTTGTATTCATTGTGATTACAATCGGGCTGTCATTCATCAATGCGGCAGATCTTAATATGATGATAGCCTCCGGCGTTATCGGATTGATTGTGGGGATGCTTATTGTAAAGGACAAGCCCAGGTACTGGGATATCGTACTGGAGGGGCTGGGGGATAAGATGGCGATGACAGCCGTCCTTATCTGGCTGGTGGTCGGTATCTATGGTTCCATCTTAAAGTCAGGCCATCTGGTAGAAGGACTTGTATGGCTCAGTGTTAAGCTGCATTTATCAGGCGCAGGCTTCTGTGTGGCAACCTTCCTGTTTTCAGCCACCTTTGCCCTGGCAACGGGCGCTGCCTTCGGCACCGTGGCAGCCATGAGCTACATCCTGTATCCGGTCGGTATCCTGATGGGCTGTAACCCGGCTGTCCTTGGCGGGGCCATTATCTCAGGGGCTATTTTCGGGGACAACATAGCGCCTGTGTCCGACACCACCATCGTATCCACCACGGGCCAGACCTATAGGAAGAAGTCAGGCAGCGCTGAAATCGGCGGGGCTGTAAAGGACCGTTCCAAGTATGTGATTGTTACATTTATCATATCCATCGTACTGTATGCCATCTTCGGCGGTGCTAAGAGCGGACAGGGGCTGGATACCAGTGTGGCGGCGTCACTTCTTGCAGAGAACCAGAATCCCGCAGGTCTTCTCATGCTGATTCCCACGGTGATTGTCATCGGGATGGCGGTTATGGGCAACAACCTGTTCGTGACCCTTCCAGTGGGCATCATCATTGCTGTCATTGTGGGCATTGGAGGCGGCCTGTTTGGATTTGCCGACCTGTTCCGCATTGAGAACGGAACCGCCATGGGCGCGCTGCCGGACGGCGTGGCCGGAATGTTAAGCGTGTGTATCCTGCTGATGGTTGTGGTATCCATGGGTTCCCTTCTGATTACCAGCGGTTACATGGAAGAGCTGGTTGAACGTCTCAGCAGGAACATTAAGACCACCAGGGGTGCGGAACTGCTTATCTTCCTGTTCAGCAGCGTGTTCTCCGTGCTGATCAGCGCCATCAACACCATTCCCAACATCTGTGCATCACCGCTGGTTAACGCGGTTGGACAGAAGGCCAAGCTTCATCCGTACCGCAGGGCCAATTTCCTGGCAGTGGCATGTGACTCTTTTAATGCGTGTATGCCCTTTGGCGGAAGCGTGCTGCTTTTGTTAGGTATTATGAAGACATTGTCAACCACCTATGATTTTGTGGAGGTGCTGTCACCTAACGCGTTCCTGTTTACCTGCTTCTATCCATGTATCCTGTGGTTTGTGATGCTGTTTGCCGTCCTGGTGGGCTGGGGCCGTATCTACGAAGGGGAGAACGGAGAGCCTGTAAAGGAGGAGCCGGAGGACTGACGGACAGATAAAGGAAGAACCAAAGGACTGACGGACAGATAAAGAAAGAGCCAAAGAACTGGCAGAGGAATAAAGGAGGAAGCTGAACGTGATTGAGGCATTTACATTAAAGAGCAGGGGAAAGGATATGGTCTGCCTGCTGGAGTACGCTGACCCGTCTGTGCGCGGGAAAAAGGTAATACTCTACAAACATGGCTTTTTTGGAAACAAAATAACCCCCCACCGCATCATGGTGGCTGCAAGCCACAGACTCCAGCAGGAGGGATATACCATCTGCCGGTTTGACTGCGTGGGGGCTGGGGACAGCGAGGGCGACAGCCATTATACAACCATTTATGGGGAGATTGAAGACACTAAGGTGGTGCTGCACTGGATTGAGGAACAGCTGAAACCGGAGAAGTTCATGATTCTGGGTTACAGTATGGGCGCCATTGTCACATCGGTGCTGTGTGGCGAGGTGCCTCTTGAAGGAATCCTGCTGTGGAGCCCGTGCAGTGAGCCGTACAGCAACTTCCGCCATCTGCTGGGCCAGGAGATATTTGAAGAGGGGCTTCGGGGAAATGACGTGGATTTCATGGGCGACCTGGTTCCTCATGAGTTCTTCGTGGGACTGGATGCGCCGGAGATTGACCCCTTAGCAGCCATCAGGGACTTTAGGAAACCGCTGAGGCTGATACAGGGCGATGGGGATAAGGATGTGCCGGTATATAATTCAGGAAGATATGAAGAAACCGTTCCCGGCGCAATACGCCATGTAGTCCCTGGGGCCACCCATGGATACGACAAGGTTTCGTGGCAGGAGGAACTGCTTGAGTATACGATGAGATATGTAAAAGACATAATGGAAGATTAAAAAGAATGAAAAGGCCCGGCCCTGCGGTATATCCTTCCGCGGGGCGGTCCTGTATGCGGAAAGGACGGAGTATTGACATGATAGAGAATGTGCAGGAGTTAAAGGAAGCATATCCTTTGATGAAAGAGATGGAAGCCGGCAAAGAGGTTATATGGATGAATCCCGGTCTCTCGGACTTGAAAACAGCCATGGAGGGCGTAACACTTTCCATGGATGATATAGATGACGCTGAAAACAGATGGGCGCGTTTTGCGCCGTTTATCAGGAAAATGTTTCCGGAAACAGAAGCAGCGGGCGGCCTGATTGAGTCGCCCCTGCGCCGGATTGACAGGATGAAGGACTGCCTCAACCGCAAGTGGGGGGCAGGGCTTGAAGGGAGTCTCATGCTTAAGATGGACAGCAATCTGGCAGTGGCGGGTTCCGTCAAGGCGCGGGGCGGCATCTATGAGATACTGAAGCATTCAGAGGACCTGGCGCTGGAACATGGCATGATAACGGTGGATGATGACTATGAAAAGTTTGCCCTTCCCCAATTCAGGGAGTTCTTTGGGAAACACTCCATCCATGTAGGCTCCACCGGGAACCTGGGATTATCCATCGGCATCATCAGCGCTGCCCTTGGCTATGATGTGACGGTACATATGTCCATGGATGCAAAGCAGTGGAAAAAGGACCTGCTGCGCCAGAAAGGTGTCCGTGTGATGGAATATGCCTCTGACTACAGTGAGGCGGTGAAAAATGGAAGGAAACTGGCAGAGGAAGACCCCATGAGCTACTTTGTGGACGATGAAAATTCGGTTAACCTGTTCCTGGGATATTCCGTTGCAGCCAAACGCCTGAAGGTACAGCTTGCTGACGCAGGGGTGGCCGTGGATGAGGAACATCCCCTGTTTGTCCATATCCCCTGCGGTGTGGGAGGCGCGCCCGGAGGCGTGGCATTTGGCTTAAAACAGGTGTTTGGCGATTCCGTGTACTGCTTTTTCCAGGAACCGGTCCAGGCGCCCTGCATGCTGCTGGGAGTGATGACCGGGCTTCATAATGACATCTGCGTGCAGGATATCGGCCTTTCCGGCCTGACCGCCGCAGACGGCCTGGCTGTGGGACGCCCGTCCAAGTTTGTGGGAAAGACAGTGGCGCGGATGCTGGCAGGGGAATTTACCATTGAAGATGACAACCTTTACCGCTTTATGGGGGATTTGATGGACGAGGAAGGGATTTTCATAGAGCCAAGCTCCTGCGCATCCTTTGCAGGGCCTGCAAGGCTGTGTTCCTCGCCGGAGGGCAGGGCGTTCCTGGAGCATTTTGACCTGGACCGGAACATGGGGAACGCCACCCATATTGCCTGGGCCACCGGAGGGAACCTGGTGCCGGAAGAGGTGCGCAGGCAGTATTATGGGAAGAGCAGGGAACTGGGGCTGGAAAATGCAGCAAAAAGCTGTTAAAATAGAGCACATGGAAAGTTTAGCGCTTTGTCCATAGTACTATAAACCGGAAAAGGATGCTGTCACATAATGGAAATCAAGATTCCCGCTCCCGCAGAGGAGATTCTGACAAAACTGAATGATAATGGATACGAGGCATATGTGGTTGGAGGCTGTGTCAGGGATATGATCCTTGGCCGGGAGCCGGGGGACTGGGATATCACCACCAGCGCCCTGCCGGAGCAGGTGAAGCAGGTATTCCGCCGTACCGTTGATACGGGAATCCAGCATGGCACGGTGACGGTCATGATGGGGGATGAAGGATATGAAGTGACCACCTACCGGATTGACGGGGAATATGCAGATGGACGCCACCCCGACAGCGTGACCTTCACCCCCAGCCTGACGGAAGACCTGAAACGCCGGGATTTTACCATTAACGCCATGGCTTATAATGGGAATACTGGTTTGGTGGATGAGTTTGGAGGCATGGATGACCTGGACAGGGGAATCATACGCTGTGTGGGGGAACCCATGGACCGGTTCAGCGAGGATGCCCTGAGGATCCTGAGGGCAATCCGGTTCTCGGCCCAGCTGGGATTTACCATTGAAGGGCGCACATATGAGGCCATCCGCGCCATTGCCCCGAATATGGTACATGTGAGCAAGGAGCGCATCCAGGTGGAGCTGACCAAGCTTCTGTTAAGCCCCAACCCCGGGCATATTAACATGGTGTATGAGACAGGCATCAGCCCTTACGTATCGGAAACCTTCCATAAGGTGTACTGCCGGGAGGAGGACGGGGGCCTGGATGAGGGGAAGCAGGTGGAACGCGAAGATGGGCAGCGGCCGGAATGTGCAGATAGGCAGCGGCCGGAAGGCGAAAATGGGCGGCAGGTGGAACGTGAAGATGGGAAACCGTTCTTTGTCATACCTGCCATACCGGCCCAGGTTCCGCCTGTCAGGCATATGCGCTGGGCTGCATTTTTAAGGAAGTGTCCGCCGGATGAGGCGGTGAGGATTCTTAAGGATTTAAAACTGGATAATGATACAATCAACCGGGTGAGGACGCTGGTATCATGGCAGGATTACAGGCTGGGGCCGGATAAGTATTCCATCCGCACCGCCATGAGCCGGATGGAACCGGATCTGTTCGATGATCTGCTGGATTTCAGGATGTGTCTGGCGCAGATGGAATCGGAAGGAAATAAGACGTGCCAGGAGCATTTAGCGCATACGGCAATGCTTGTGGATGAAATCCGGCGGGACGGGGACTGCATCAGCCTGAAAACCCTGGCAGTGGGCGGCAATGACATCATAAAAGCAGGCGTAAAACCTGGCAAAGAGGTGGGGCTGGCCCTGGCGCGGCTTTTGGAGATGGTGCTTGAGGAGCCGGGGCGCAATACAAAGGAATACCTGCTCCAACATCTTGTATAAAATTCCATACCCGGTCCAGATATGGGGATTATCTATTGCAACATTTTCAATAATTAGATATAATGATTCTGGGGTTCGCGTAATCGCGGAGAATGAAAAATAATATTATGGGGAATATATGAAAGTACGGGCATTTCCCCTAAACTGAAGGAGGATTTAAAATGAACGTAATCAGTACAGAAAAAGCACCAGGCGCAATCGGACCATATTCCCAGGGATTTGAAGTAAACGGAGTTGTATACACATCCGGACAGATTCCTGTAAACCCAGCAGACGGCAATGTTCCGGAAGGAATCGCAGCACAGGCTGAGCAGAGCTGCAAGAATGTGGGCGCTATCCTGGAAGCAGCAGGCAGCGGCTATGACAAGGTATTTAAGACCACCTGCTTCCTGGCAGACATGGGTGACTTTGCCACATTTAACGAAGTGTATGCCAAGTATTTCACTTCCAAGCCAGCCAGAAGCTGTGTTGCAGTCAAGACCCTTCCAAAGGGCGTGCTGTGTGAAATCGAAGCAATCGCTGTTAAATAAGGGATGAACTGACAGATCCATAAAGCCGCATTTTCCTGTAGTCATGCACGGGAAGTGCGGCTTTGTTCATATTAAGAAGAGGAACTGGTAAACTGACATGACGGCTGATAAGGAGGCTTGCGGTATGAAGAAAAAGAAGATTGTGGGAAAAGCAGTCAGGGTTTTTCTGGTCTTGGCGCTGGCAGGATGCCTGGTCCTGTTCCTGGTGAACCTTTATATCATCAGGAAAGAGGAAAAATACATTGTATCCGCGGAGGAAGCCCGGGCCTTTGAGGACGTGGACTGCATCATGGTGCTGGGCTGCGGCGTCAGGCCGGACGGCAGTCCCTCAGGGATGCTGAATGACCGTCTGGTCCAGGGAATCAGTCTTTATAAGGAGGATGTCTCTGACCGGCTCCTCATGAGTGGTGACCATGGCAAGGTGAATTATGATGAAGTGAACCTGATGAAGCAGTTTGCCATTGACAGGGGAGTGCCCTCCGAGAACATTTTCATGGACCATGCAGGCTTTTCCACCTATGAGAGCATGTACCGGGCCAGGGACATTTTCCAGGTGAAGAAAATTGTGATCGTGACCCAGCGCTACCATATGTACCGCGCCCTTTATGTGGCCCAGGCCATGGGCATGGAGGCTTACGGCGTGGCCTCGGACCCCAGGACCTACGGCGGTCAGAAGATGCGGGACCTGCGGGAGCTGCTGGCCCGCCCCAAGGACATGCTCTATACCGTCGTGATGCCCAAGCCCACTTATCTTGGGGATGCGATTCCTGTAAGCGGCGATGGCAATGTGACCAATGACAGGGAGGAGAACCGGGGGAAGAATGCTTCAGAATCCGGGAAGTAAGGACATTAAAAAGGTGCCCGGCCATGATGAAGGCCGGACACGGGATGGAAGGGGCATGGATTAAAGCTTTACAAAGTAGCTGGCATCCTTGCCGCACACAGGACAGATGAAATCATCGGGCAGGGTATCGGATTCCAGGATGTAGCCGCATACGCTACACCGGTAACCCACGGTCCTGCCTGCATTTTCCTGGTAGGAAGGCGCGTTTGGCGGTGTGGCCCCGTTTTTCTTTACATGGTAATCGGAATAGGTGAGGCCGGGAGTCTTCTCATCCATGACTTCTGCTTCCTCTACCTCGCCGATTATGATCACATGGGTTCCCACATCCAGGGTGGAGATGACCCGGCAGGCAAAACGGGCGCAGACGCCCTGGGTGGGATATGGGTTATGAAGGCCGTCACGTCCCTGGGGCAGGCCGTCGTACTTGTTCACATCCCTGCCGCTCTGGAAACCGAACCGCTTAATCAGGTCCATTTCCACATCATCTGATAAGACCACCCCGGAAAATGTGCCGGATGTCTCAATCAGTTTTAATGTATGATTGTTCTTGTTCAGTGCAATGGAAAGCCTTGCAGGCGAGGAAGTGACCTGGGCCATGGTGTTGATGACACAGCCGCCGTCCTTTCCGTCCGCGCTGCTGGATACGATGTAGACACCATAGTTTAGTTTGAAAAATGCTTTTGAATCCATAAAATATAACCCTCCTGTTCTCAATGGGATGCGTATTCCTTATTCCATCCGCTATAGTTTGATTTTACCACGTTCCTTTGATAATATGTATTATGAATGTATTGTAGCATATAAATCATATAAAATCAATAATAATTACTATTATTAATAAAAAAGATTTACATAGGACGGGATTAGAGATGAAGGACAGCAGGATTCTGGTTATCATGAATTTTTCCGGCGTGTATGAAGCGGAGAGGTTCTATAAAGATTATGGACATGTGTGGGTGGACTGTAAGGAGATTGAGGGCACCAACTGCTACTGCGATGAGGAAGGGGAAAATGCAATCAGGGATGCAATCAGGGAATTGGGGCCGGAGGGAATCCATTTCCTGGATTCCGGGAACTACCATTATGTAAGCAAGATATGGATGGAGAAGATAGAGGAGGAGTTTGAGCTTCTGGTGCTGGATCATCATACGGACATGCAGCCCCCCATGTTCGGGGATATCCTGTCCTGCGGCAGCTGGATTAAGGACGCCCTGGACAGTAATCCCGCAATCCGGCACGTGTGGCTGGCAGGGCCTCCGGCGGACGCTGCGGATGAGATCCGGGCGGGGGAGTATGGGGGACGGGTTACGTGTGTGCCGGAAGAACTGACAGGGGACAGGGATGGCTGGCGGGAACGGCTGGGGGATTCCGGCCTTCCCCTGTACATTTCCGTGGACAAGGACATGCTGGGCCCGGATCATGCCAGGACCAACTGGGACCAGGGCAGCGGGGACCTTCAGGCCGTGCTGGCCTGTATGGATGCGGCTGCTTCCTGCAGGCGCGTGATTGGAGTGGATGTGTGCGGGGAAAATCCTGAGGGCATGGAACGGGAAGAGGATGGCGCCGGGGATTGTTCCATCAATGACAGGACCAACGGGGAACTGGTGCATCGCTTATTCAATCTACCATTTTATGGGAAATTGTGATATAGTGTCATAAAACAGTGTGGGGACACACCGGATATGAAAGCGAGGGCATATGTATGAAACCAGTAATCGGGGTCATGCCTCTGTTTGATGAGGAAAAAGACAGCATCTGGATGGTGCCGGGATATATGGAAGGAATACGCAGGGCGGGAGGAATCCCTCTCATAATCCCGCTCCGGTGCGAAGGGGAGGATTTGGGGCAGCTAAATGATATCTGCGCCGGGTACCTGTTTACAGGGGGCCACGATGTGGACCCGCACCTGTATGGGGAGGAACCGGACGAGCTTTGCGGCCGGATAAACAATGCCAGGGATGAACTGGAAAAACGGGTATTTGACATGGCATGGGAGATGGATAAGGCCGTATTCGGCATCTGCCGGGGACTGCAGATCATGAATGTGTTCCTGGGCGGTACCCTGTACCAGGACCTGCCCACCCAATACGTGTGTGCCCGTGCCGGGAATGCAGGCATGGTTGACCATCATATGTGCGCTCCCTATGACAGGGCATGCCACCAGGTGGACATCCTCCCGGACACCCCCCTGCGCCGGGTTCTTGGCAGGACGGAGATGGGGGTCAACAGCTATCACCATCAGGGAATCAAGGCGCTGGCCCCGGGGCTTAGGGCAATGGCAGCGGCGGAGGACGGGCTGGTTGAAGGCGTCTATGCGCCGGATAAAAGATTCATACAGGCGGTCCAGTGGCATCCGGAGTTCATGGGGGCCGGGGACGCGGACGCCGCTAAAATATTCGAAGGGTTCATAAAAGGGTGCAGTTAACATGCAGAGGGATTTGACACAGGGAAGTATAACAGGAACCATGCTGAGGTTCGCATTGCCCATGATCCTGGGCAATCTGCTGCAGCAGTTTTACAATATAGCGGATACCCTGATTGTGGGGAGGTATCTGGGGGCCAATGCCCTGGCCGCGGTGGGGGCCGCCTATGCGCTGATGTCATTTCTCACATCCATCCTTCTGGGGCTGTGCATGGGGAGCGGAGCCGTGTTCTCGCTCCGGTACGGTGAGAAGAATGAAAAGGTGCTGAAGAAAAGCATATTCGTATCCTTTGTGATGATTGCGGCAGTGGCGCTGGCGGTCAATGGCGTGGTATTCCTGTTCATCGACCCCATCATGGGCCTGCTGTGCGTGCCGGCTGAGATATACTCCATGATGAGGGAATATCTGTGGATGATATTCTGGGGAATCATCGCCGTTTTCCTCTACAACTTTTTTGCCTCGCTACTGCGCTCCGTGGGCAATTCCTTTGTGCCCTTGCTGTTCCTGGGGATTGCCGCTGTCTTAAACGTGGTGCTGGACCTGGTCTTTGTGCTGGTGCTCCACTGGGGCGTTGCCGGGGCGGCTGGGGCAACCGTCATTGCCCAGTATGTATCGGGAATCGGAATTGCCGTCTATACATATGTGAAAATGCCGGAGTTCCGGGTGGCAGGAAGCGATATGGGAATGGACAGGGACGTGCTTCGGGAAATATCCCAGTTCTCAGTCCTGACCTGTGCCCAGCAGTCGGTCATGAACTTCGGCATCCTGATGGTCCAGGGCCTGGTGAACAGCTTTGGCACCGTGGTCATGGCTGCATTTGCGGCCGCGGTGAAGATTGATTCCTTTGCATATATGCCGGTGCAGGATTTTGGCAATGCATTTTCCACCTTCATTGCACAGAATTACGGCGCAGGGAAAAAGGACAGGATCAGGGCAGGGATTAAAAGCGCGGTCATGGTTTCCGTTGCATTCTGTATCGTGATATCCCTGGTGGTATGGATATTTGCAGAAAAACTGATGCTCATATTTGTACAGCCCCAGGAGACCGGCATACTGGCAGTGGGCGTACAGTATCTGCGGATAGAGGGCGCCTTTTACTGCGGAATCGGATGCCTGTTCCTGCTGTACGGACTGTACAGGGCTGTGAGGAAGCCTGGGATGTCGGTGGTGCTCACCGTGATTTCACTGGGAACCAGGGTGGCGCTGGCCTATGTGCTTTCTGCCATTCCGGCCATCGGCGTGGCCGGGATTTGGGCCGCGGTGCCCATTGGATGGGTGCTGGCGGACCTGGTTGGATTTCTGTATTATGGAAAGGTCCGGCGGGAGATGTAGGATAAACATGGGCCGGCGGGACATGGTTCAGACAAATAAAACATGGCGTGATATAAGACAAAGAGGCGGAATCTACGGTTCCGCCTCTATGATTTTGTTTAACACGGTACCCATCCGTTCAATCATGGGAACCACCAGGGCATTGCCCATACAGAAATACCGGAACTTTTCCGGCATGCCGGTATTGGTCCATTCATCATCAAACCCCTGCAGCCGTTCGGCTTCAACCGGGGTAAGCAGCCGCAGCCTTCCGGTCACCGGATCGGCTATGACATGTGTGCTGCGGTTTAAGGATGACTCAGAGGTCAGCATGGTGCGTGAAGGCCGGTCAAGAGGGTCCGGGAATGCAATGGGGCCTTCAGAGAATACATAGGCATGCCCGGATTTGGAGACCCGGTCGATTCTCTTGGCGCCTTTTAAGTACACCCATTTCCCCATGGACTCATCACTGATATAGTAACGCTGGTCCGCATCCTGCACCGCAATCTGCCTTAGCGGGGTGGGAGGCTCATGAACCGGGACCGTGCTGCAGGTATGGATGATTCCGTTCATCATGAAACCTGAGTTTTCAAAGGGAAATGCAAACTGCCGGGATATGTCCAGCAGGTCATTGTTGCCGTCCTCATCGCCTGTGGTCAGAAGGGTCAGGGGATCCACATTGCTTAAATCATGGAAGGGAATACGTTCCGTCCTAAGGCTTCCGTCTATGGTGCAGGGAAATGCATGTGCGAAGAATCCGTCTTGCAGCAACAGGTCCTCAGCTGTGCAAAGCCCCATGGCTGCCCCATGGCGCGTCCTGTTATTGCATGCAAATATGAAAATCCGTCTGCGCCTTTGGGCAGCGCCGTAATCTGCCGCATTGACAACCCTCCACTCAACGCTGTATCCTAACTGTGCAAAGCAGGTCAGCATGACGCCGAAATCCCGGCCCCGCTGGGAGGCAGGACTCTTTAAAAGACGGTCAACATTCTCAAGCAGTACAAAGGGAGGACGCTTTGCAATCAGCGTATCCCTGATGGACCACCATAACGCCCCCTTTTCCCCCTCGATGCCCTTGGATGATTTGGATGCGGCCACGCTGTAATTCTGGCAGGGGAAACCGCCCACTAAAAGCGTATGGTCCGGTATGGCTGTCTTATCAACGGATGCGATATCCTGTCCGGTCCTTTCATCTATATCGCCCCAGTGTTTCACATAACAGTCATGTGCCCATTGTTTTTTCCTGCCAGGTTCCCATTGGGAAAACCATACGGTTTCCCACTGAGGGGAGGAGTGTTGCAGCCCCAACCGGAATCCGCCTACTCCGGCAAATAATTCACAGACCGTTTTTTGCATTGTAATTGCTCCTTATCTCGTAATGTTATGATTATAACACATTGCGGGAATTAGATCAAGACAAACTTTTGAAACTCCCTTTTATCTTTCAACCAGTATATGGTACAATGGAACCAAATAGTAAAATGGGTGATGTTATGGATGAAGGTGTGAAGCGGAAACAGCGTCATGATAATATGAGCCACATAAGGGGAAAGGATACAAGCATTGAGATAAAGCTCCGGAAGGCATTGTGGGAAAAGGGATACCGTTACAGGAAGAATTATAAGAAACTGCCCGGCTCCCCGGATATTGCCATCACAAAATACAAGCTGGCCATATTCTGCGACAGCGAGTTTTTCCATGGGAAGGACTGGGATATCCTTAAGCCAAGGCTGTCAAGGGGAAGCAACCCGGATTTCTGGATTAAGAAAATCGAACGGAATAAGCAGCGGGATGACGAGAACGACAAGAAGCTGCTGTTCTTAGGGTGGACGGTCATACACTTCTGGGGCAAGGACATCCTCAAACGGACCGATGAATGTGTGAGGGTGATTGAAGAGACTATTTTTGACATGAAGATATCTGAATGAGAGGTGAAGGGATACTATGGTTTCCAGAGGATTTTACAATCACCCCGTCCTCTGTCCCAATAATGATTTTTTCACAGATATTACCAAATACCCCAGTCTCCACCACTCCGGTCAAAGCTTTAAGCCTTCCAGCCATCAGACGGTAGTCCACGCCTTCCTTCCCCTGTAAATCCAGGATATGATTTCCGTTATCGGTAAGAAATACGCTGGCTCCCGAATCATCCCTGTCCGGGTTATTCCCGTCCAGGCCATCCCCGTTCCGGCGCAGCCTGGATATAAAACCCATGGCCCGTACCTGTTCCTCCACAAATCCCGTTGCAAAGGGCACCACCTCCACTGGCAGCGTAAGTCCGTTCAGCGTTGGGACCAGCTTGCTTTGGTCCATGATCCAGATAACCCGCCGGGCTTTTGAGGCAATCACCTTTTCCCTGAACAGCGCGCCGCCACCGCCCTTGATGGAATAGAAGTCCGAATCAATGGCGTCCACTCCGTCAATGGCAAGGTGGATCTGTTCCGCCTGATGGAGCGGGATAAGGGGGATGCCGTAATGGGCAGCCAGTCCCTCTGTCCTGGCAGAGGTGGCGGCGGCATGGATATGAAGGCCGCCGCGGACGCGTTCGGCCAGTTTAAGAATAAGGTAATACACGGTGGAGCCGGTGCCTAATCCCAATACCATATTGTCCTGTATCTCACTGGCAGCTTTTAATGCTGCCAGCTTTTTTTGTTCCTCGGTTCCATGATATCCATTTTCGTTGTTCATCCTGCTTCCTCCATCATCCCGTTAACATCCCGCAATATCCGGTCCTTTACCCCTGATTAAGCCAATGATGCCCGTGCTTTTCCAGCAGCCGGTCAGACTCACCTGGTCCCGGCGTCCCCGGGGTATAGGGGTAAACGGGCAGGGCCTTATGGGAATAAAGCTCCTTCAGGCGGCTGATGTAATTCCAGCAGCGTTCAATCTGGTCCCACTGGGAGAACCAGGAGCGCTCCCCTTCCATGCACGCGGTGATAAGGCGTTCATATGCCTCGGGCGTGTTAAGCTGGTGGACCAGGTTGCAGTTCTGGCAGAAATCCATTTTCGTGGGGATGATATCGTCCGTATCACCGGGACGCTTAATGTTAAACTGAAGGTATACGCCTTCGGTGGGCTGTATCTTGATAATCAGTACATTGGGTTCCACTCCGGAATAGGGCCTCCGGAAGATGACCGACAGTTCGATTTCCCTTGTCCCGGTCTTTTTTCCGGTACGGATGTAAAATGGCGTTCCCTTCCAGCGTTTATTGTCAATGAAGAGCTGGAGCGCTGCAAATGTCTCGGTCTGGGACCTGGGGTTGACAAGGGGTTCCTTCTGATAGCCCTCATACTGTCCCAACACAAGCATATCCTGAATGGATTCCTCATCCGCCTGGCGCAGGGAGTCAAATACATCCAACTGGGCATCATGGAGGCCCTTTGGGGTCATTTCCTTTGGCTCCTCCATGGCCATGATGGACAGTATCTGAAGCAGGTGGTTCTGGACCATATCCTTAAGGGCGCCGCTGGCATCGTAGTATCCGCCCCTTGTCTCCACGCCCATATCCTCCAGCGCTGAAATCTGCACGGATTCAATATACCGGGAGTTCCAGACATCGGTAAAGATGGGGTTGGCAAACCGGATGGCCTGTATGTTGCGGACCATTTCCTTGCCCAGATAATGGTCGATGCGGTATATCCGTTCCGCACCGAAGTGGGCTTCCAGTTCTTTGTTAAGTACGGTGGCGGAAGCCAGGTTTTCGCCAAAGGGCTTTTCCAGGATGACCTTGCCTTCCTCAGACCCGCCCACCATTTTAAGGCCCTTTGTGATGACGCTGAAAAACCGGGGGGCCACTGCAAAGTAAAACAGGTGGGAGCGTATCTCATTCTGCCTGTAGTACCTGTCCAGGGCTTCGTACTCGCCCAGCTCTGAGAAATTCATCCGGTAATAATATATTTTTTCTGAAAAATGTCCATAGCTTTCTGCCTGGAAGGGAAGCCGGGAGTTTTTCTCCACCCATTCCCTGGCAGCCTGGCGGTAGCTGTCATTATCAAAATCCCTGCGGCCGATAATCACGATCCGGCTGTTTCCGGGCAGCTTCCCGGTGAGGTCCATGGTATACAGGGCGGGGAGGAGCTTACGGAATGTAAGGTCCCCGGTGCCGCCGAATATGGTAAGATTGGTGTCAATTATCATTTGATTTCCTCCATTCATGATGGAATGTGCCTTCCCGGTCCGTCCTTTCATAGGTGTGGGCGCCGAAGCAATCGCGCTGTGCCTGGATCAGGTTGGCTCCCACGGCCTTTCCGCGGAATTCATCCAGATAGGAGATGGCATTGCAGAGCGCCGGGATGGGCAGCCCGTTCATGACTCCGGTGGATACGGCCTTTCTGAGGCTGTCCTGGTGCTCGTTGATCCTGGACAGGAAGAAACGGTCAAATATAAGGTTTTCAGGTTTCCCGTCATCCCCGGACCCGCTTTCAAACGCCTTGGTGATGTCATTGAGGAACACGGCCTGGATGATGCAGCCGGCCCGGAATATGGATGCGATCCTGCCAAGGTCCAGGTTCCATCCGTACTGTTCAGACGCATCCTGCATCAGTGAGAATCCCTGGGCATAGGCAATGATTTTCCCTGTATACAGGGCCTCCCTGACCATGGAGGCAAATTGTTCCTTATCCGTGACCGGGTTGAACGCAGGGGCGTTAACCAGCCCGGAAGCCTTTTTCCTGGCCTCCAGATGATTGGACATAATCCGGGCGCTGCATGCGGAAGTAATCATGGAAATGTCCACGCCCTGTTTCAGTGCTTCTATGCTGGCCCATCTTCCGGTGCCTTTCTGTTTGGCGCTGTCCAGTATATAGTCAATCAGTTCCCCGTCCGTCAGGTCATCTGCTTCACGGAATATATCAGCCGTAATGCCAATCAGGTAGCTGTGCAGTTCCCCCTGGTTCCAGGAATGGAAGATGTCGGCCAGTTCCCTGTTGGAAAAACCCCCCACGTATTTTAAGAGAAGATAGGACTCGGCAATCAGCTGCATGTCGGCGTACTCAATGCCGTTGTGGACCATTTTCACATAATGTCCCGCGCCCTCGGGGCCGATATAGGTGCAGCATGGCTCATCCATTGCTTTGGCGGCAATGGCCTTAAGGATGGGGCGTACCGACTCATAGGCATCCCGGTTGCCCCCCGGCATGATGGACGGGCCGAAACGGGCGCCTTCCTCCCCGCCGGAAATACCTACGCCCAGGTAGTGTATACCCTGTTCTTCCAGCATTTTCGCGCGCCTTCTTGTGTCCTCGTAGAAGGAATTGCCGCCGTCCAGGATGATATCCCCCTGCCCTAAAAGGGGAATCAGCTGTTCAATCACCGCGTCCACGGGTTTTCCGGCCTGTATCATCAGCATGACCTTCCTGGGCCGGGAGAGGGATGCAATCAGTTGGCCCAGGTCATGGAATGGAATCAGGTTCTGGTGGGGATGCTCCTTCATCACCTGGTCGGTGACCGACGCACTGCGGTTGTAACCTCCTACTTTAAATCCATGGTCCGCCATATTAAGGGCAAGGCTGCGTCCCATAACGGACAGGCCCACAATTCCTATATCAAGTTTTGTCATAGTATTAAATCCTCCTTGTTCAATGTCTGGTTAGTTACAGTATGACGGCTACTGCTTCAGGCGCAGGAACCTGGGAACACGGTCCGTCCAGGCATCCGGTTTCCGGGTTGATCCTGAAGCTTACAAGGCCGCCTTCTGTCCGGTTGACGGCCAGCAGGTACTGTCCGTCCGGTGTAAGGGTGAAATCACGGGGATGGACCCCGCCGCTGCCGGTCTGCTGAACCAGCTTCAACTGACAGCCGTCTATATAAAACACGCTTATGATATCGGCAAAGCGTGTGGAGACATAGAGGAAACGTCCATCCGGGGACAGCCGTATGGCTGCCGAGGCCGGAGGTTCCTTATATTTTGCATCCCCGGGCAGAAGCGGATAAACATGCTCCAGGGTGATTGCGGGGCCGGACGGCGTATCCGCGGCCAGGGAATATACAAACAGCTGGTTGCTCAGTTCACTGACCAGGAACAGCCTTTTGTGGTCCTTATCAAATATTCCATGGCGGGGACCGGTGCCTTCCTCAAACCTTAACTCCCCAGCCGGTGCGAAATCCCTGCTGCAGTCATATATCTTAACCGTGTCAAGGAGCAGGCAGGGAACCAGCATATAGTGATTGTGGAATAAAATCTGATGGCAGCCCGCCTTTGGTGCTATATCAATCCTCTTTGCCAGAGTCAGGCTGTCAGGGGATTTCCTATAAACCAGGATGCAGCCTTCGTGGTAATTGGCGGTGTATATACAGGCATCGTCCTGGGTTACATAGCAGGCCGGGGCTGTCTCGTAAAATGCTTCTCCTGCAAGGCTGGCACCGCCGCCGGCCGTATCAAGGAGACAGATTCCTGCCTGGCCGTCCCGCTTCCTGGGAGCTGCTAAAAGCGTACCGTGCAGGGACAGGTATTTGCAGTCCAAAGCGCCATAGTATAGTTCCGGCTTAGACAGGTTTCCATTATCCAGGTCCATGGTAAAACGGTAAATGCCAAGACTTTCAGGCGAGGCATATGTCCCGATATATCCAGTAAGTGTATTCATGATGAATTCCTTTCTATGATAAAAATGTAACAAGATATGATACAGTTTTCTTATCTGTAATTATATGAGTTACAGTATTCTATGTCAAGCGTTATTTAAATATCATTTTTAATTTTCGATATCATATTGGAGTGTGCATTAAAAATGAATTTGATTCTTGCTTTCAATGCCACTCTGAATGACGCTCTGAATGTCGCTCTGAATGTCGCTTTGAATATTGCTTTCAATGACGCTTTGAATATTGCTTTTAGAATCACTTTTAATACTATTTTCAATATTACTTACTTTGGTACTTTTTATTAGGATATACATTATTTTTTAAATAATGCGGTGTGGGATTTATCATTGAGGCGGCGGGATTTATCATTGGAGTGGAAGGGAAGTTGAAAGTGGTGTGATGGAGAGGGAAGAGGTGGAAGAAGAGGTAAGTGGTGGAAGATGAGGAAAGTGGTGGAAGAAAAGAGAAGAAAAGGAAGAAGAGGCAAGTGATGGAAGGAGAGGGAATGGGTGGAAGGAAAGGGAAGAGGTGAAAGGAGAGGGAACCGCTGGAAGGAGAAGGAGCGGTGGAAGGAGAGATTGATGATACAGGGATTTAAACAGACACAATAAAAAACCAGGGAATCCCCCGTGATTTATACTATGGGGATTCCCTGGCTGCATCCAATCCTACTTGGCAGGATAGAACCCGCTTGGGGATTCAGAAAGGTTAATCATGATATTCTTCATCTGCGTATAGTGTTCCAGGATTACCTTATGGGTTTCACGTCCAATGCCGGACTCCTTGTAGCCGCCAAAGGGTGAGCCTTCCGGTATCTGGTTGTATGTATTAACCCACATACGCCCTGTCTCAATGCCGCGGGATACGCGGATTGCCCGGTTGATGTCCCGGGTCCATACGGCGCCGCCAAGGCCGTAAGCATTATCATTGGCCATGCGGATGACTTCGTCCTCATCCTTAAACCTGATGATGCAGGCAACCGGGCCAAAGATTTCCTCCTGCGCCACGCGCATGTCATTGGTCACATCAGCCAGCAGGGTTGGGCGCATGAAGCAGCCCTTGGCCAATTCGCCTTCCGTCACACGTTCGCCGCCGCAGATTACCCGGGCGCCTTCCTGTTTGCCGATTTCCACATAACTCAGTATCTTTTCCAGCTGGCGTTCATTAATCTGGCTGCCCATCTGGGTTTCAGGATCCCATGACACGCCGACTTTGACATTGTTAAATGCCTTTACCGCGTCTTCCAGGAATTTATCATAAATATCCTCATGTACAAATACCCGGGAACCGGCGCAGCACACCTGGCCCTGGTTGAACAGGATGCCTAACTGCAGGCCGTCAATGGCCTGTTCCCAGTTGCAGTCCGGGAAGAAGATGTTGGCAGACTTGCCGCCGAGTTCCAGTGTGGCGGGAATCAGCCGGTCCGCTGCTGCCAGCGCCACCTGCCGGCCAACCTCGGTAGAGCCGGTAAATGCCAGTTTGCGGAATCCTTTGTGTTCCAGCATATACTGCCCCGACTTGGAGCCGGAACCTGTGATTACATTGAATACTCCTTTTGGAACCACATCCTGAATAAGACGCGCAAATTCAAGCACGGAAAGGGATGTGTCGCTGGACGGCTTAAATACGGTACAGCATCCCGCTGCCAGCACCGGCGCCAGCTTCCAGGCAGCCATCAGGAACGGGAAGTTCCACGGTACGATCTGTCCCACAACGCCGATCGGTTCACGCAGGATAAGGGACAGGAACTGCTCATCCAGCACATTGGCGCTGCCTTCCTCCGCCAGGATGCAGCCTGCAAAATAGCGGAAATGCTTTGCGCTTAAAGGAATGTCGATTGCCATGGTCTCCCGGATGGGTTTGCCGTTGTCCAGGGACTCTACCATGGCCAGGTGCTCTGTATTATCATCTATGATGTCAGCGATTTTGTTGAGGATTCCTGCCCGTTCACTGGCAGGAACCTTTTTCCAGGTTTCAAAAGCCTTCCATGCGGCCTTCACTGCGTCATCCACATCTTCCTTGGTTGCCTGTGCACATTCAGCCAATTGTTCTCCGCTGGCAGGGCATCTGGTTGTGAAGAAAGCCTTGTCAGAGGCATCGCGCCACTGGCCGTCAATATAAAGCTGATACCGTTCCTGAAGTTCTGGTTTGTTCATTTAATCCCTCCTGTTTGTGATTGGTTGTTTATACGTGCCCGCGTATGAGTCTCCCTGAGACCCTGATTACTCATTTATTTAACCATAACATTTTGTGAGATAAAAAGCAATATTTGTTAAAATAATCTCATAATAGTTTATAATTTAACATAATATTCAGTGATTTATGATTGAAGTGTCAATAAATTCAGGTTATAATTAGATAAGGTAAAATAATGATAAAGGAGGATTGCAGGAATGGCTCAGGAGGACTCTGAAAAAATATGTTTCCAATATATCTGCCCCAGATACCCACGATGCGCCCGCGCCCGGGGCAAGGGGTGCTGTATTGAAGGCCCGGAGGATGGGACGCTTCTGGTTGGGAAGGAGGAGTGCGGGGCGGAGAATGGGTATTTGTTGTTTGTGGAGGAGGGAGGCGGTGCGGGTATAAAGTCATGATTTAAGGGCTGTGGCACCAATAGTTGGTACTTTGTTTATCAATAGGACAGAACTGGTTTTTATAGCGTCAGACATATTTGGCCGGCGGTATTTTTGCGCTGCTTACACATATTGATTATGGAATTCCATAGATACCATTATATTTCGCTTTCTTTGAATCCGTTCTTATGTTGCGTAAATATATTAAACATAAAACAGCAGGGGAAGTGGTTGCATAAATTATGTAAAAATTTATAAATTCAACACGAATATTCACATAAATATCCCCCTCTCCCCAGATATAGTCAAAACTGACTCTAAATTATCATTGAATCTCATACTTTAACATGTTAAAATAGCCATAGAAAATGTGTTTTTGTAAGGGATTTCTCCAAATTTCTCCACAAATCAAATTAAATTTCCTTTTTCACTTTTGTTTATAAGGAGAATGCCACGAAAAATGGTGAAAAAAGAATGATTAACTTAAGAAAAAAAGTTTCGAAAAAAGTTTCTAGGAGAAACCACGTGGAAAAGATGTGGAATTTGGATAAAAACGAAACGTTGGAGGGTGGGAATTATGCAGAATAAACGGCAGGAGGAAATTGTACGGTATTTGTCTGAGGTGAAGTTTTCAAAGATTGAACAGCTGGCAGAGGTGTTTCAGGTTTCCATTGAAACAATCCGCAGGGATTTGCTGGAACTGGAAAAGGATTCTTCGATTAAAAGAATCAGGGGAGGCGCTGTATATAACAATCTTCGGGCACAGGAGATGGAATTTGAACGGAAAATGGAAAAGCACCAGATGGAAAAACAGGCCATAGCAAGGCTGGCTTCTGAGTACATCAATGATGGGGATGCCATTGCCATGAGCAATGGAACCACCTCCCTTGCTTTGGCCCGCTGTCTGGCTGAGCGGAAGAACCAGCTGACCGTGATTACGAATTCACCAGATGTGGCCATTGTTTTAAATGAAAATAAAACCAGCAGCGTATACCTGACATCTGGCTACCTGCGTAAACACAACCGGAGCCTGGTGGGCAGCATGAGCAGCGAAACATTGGGAAATTTCAGGGTGGATAAAGCCATTGTCAGTATTGACGGGATTTCCATCCAGGATGGGGTTACGGAGTATAATACAGAGGAAGCCGCCGTGTTAAAAATGATGCTGGAGATTGGGCATACACGTATGGTGCTGTGTGAGTTCAGCAAGTTCAGTGAGGTGGCATTTAACAAAGTATGTTCCGCTGAACAGATTGATTATGTATTTACGGATTGGAATATTTCTTCAAAGGAGGTGAAGGCCTGGGCGGACATCAATGTGAAGGTGGTTGCTGCGTCCCAAAGCAGTGTGGAGAAGTCTTGGAATCATCAATAAAACAACAAACTTTTGTTGCAGAACATATGCATTATCCACAGAAAGCTGTCGATTGGTAGAATTGACAGCTTTTGTTCATTTTGTTAAGATGTGATTAACGAAAATTCAGAAAAATGTGGAGATTGCACAATGAAACAGGAAAAAAGCTTGATTGTAAATGGTAAAGTAGTGCTGCCGGATTGTGTATCCGAGGTATCCGTTTTAGTGGAAAACGGGAAAATCAAGGCGTTACTGGATAAGGAAATGGAGCAGCCCGCAGGATGTGAAATAATCGATGCGGCAGGAAAGATTGTCATGCCGGGTATGATTGATACCCATAACCATATGGCTGATCCAGGGCCATATAACTTTAGGGAAGATTGGTACTGCGGCTCCTGCAGCGCTGCTTCCGGAGGTATTACTACCATATGTGATATGCCCCTTCCGTCAGAGCCAGCCACTGTTGATAAATCCGGTTTTGAACTGAAGAAGGGAATCGCCGGGGAACGGTCGGTGGTAGATTTTGCTTTATGGGGAGGGTTAATCCCATCCAGCATCAAGGACATGAAAGAGATGCATGACCTGGGATGCGTTGGATTCAAAGGATTCATGAGTTTTGCCACGGAGGCATATCCCAGGATATCAGACGGATACCTGGTGGAGGGGATGCGGACAGCGGCGGCCTTCCATGGTCTTATTGCACTTCATGCAGAGAATGCAGAGGTGGCGGATTTTGGCTGTAAGCATTACTCACAGATTCGTTGTGAGGATGAGGCATGTTTTGATGAAGCCCGGCCATGGTGGACTGAGTATGATGCAATCCAGCGCGCAGTCCTGTTTGCAAAAATGACAGGAGCCAGGTTGGAAATCTGCCATACCACAATCAGCCAGGGCGTGGAATTGATGCAGAATGCAAAAAAAGAAGGGGTTGGTGTATATGTTGAGACATGTCCGCATTATCTTATTTTTGACAGGGATGTACTCAGGGAGAAGAAATCATTTGCAAAGTGCACGCCGCCTTTCCGAAGCAGGGAAAATATTGAAAAGATGTGGAAATATGTAATGGATGGAGCCATTGATGTCATAGGATCGGACCATGGTCCCTATACAGATGAAGAAAAAGTAAAGGAACATGACTTCTGGAAAGAACCGTGCGGTTTCGGATGTAATGACGTCATGCTGGCAGCCATGATTTCGGAGGGTGTAAACAGGCGTGGTTTAACATGGGAAAGGCTTGCGGCCCTTACATCGGGGAATGCGGCGAAGATGCTGGGCATGTATCCCAGGAAAGGAAACCTTCTGCCAGGAGCAGATGCCGACATAATCTTCATCGACCCTGAGGAGACATGGAGTTATGACGGAAGTAAGTCCTTTTCAAAGACAAAGAGTACGAAAGGCCCATACCAGGGAATGGAACTTAAGGGACGCGTAACAGATACGTATGTGCGGGGCCAGCGGGTGTATGGGGATGGCGCCATTCTTTGCCAGCCTGGATACGGAACATTTGTCAGATGTGAGGCATAAGGATAAAATCATTCAGAATGAAGGGAGGAGAAAATGAAGATTATAGAAGGTTTTAAGGAGAGGGACCGATGCGCCCGCTCAGTTTTCAGCCACAATGGCCTGTCATATGAGCTGATACCGGAATATGGGAATTTTCCCGAAGAATTTGAGTTTTCCATGTATTCCGGCGGCTGCTGCGATAGGGAGGACAACCTGTTCCTGATGTGCCGTGATACGGAACATCCTGTGGTGATGCTGGATGCCAGGGGAAATTACGTAAAGAGCTTTGGAAAAGGCCTGTTTCAGGAAGTACACAGCCTGTGTGTAACAATGGATGATACGCTTTTGTGTGTGGATACGGGACTACATGTAATCCGTGAACTGACAAAGGACGGGGGATGGATCAGGGATTTAGGCAATCTGGGAATCCCCAGCGACAGCGGGTTTGAGAAAGATGTATGGCGCAGGATGCAGCGCAGGGGAAAGATTGTTCCCACGGATGTGCTGTTTGACAAAGGCTGGTCCTTCTGGGCCGGGGTGCAGACCATCAGGCGTGCGGCGCCTCCCTTTAACAGGCCAACGGGAGTCTGTATGGGGCCTTCTGGCGATATCTTTGTCAGCGATGGTTATGGCAATGCGGCGGTCCACCGTTTCTCCAGGGATGGCGCCCTGTTAAAAACATGGGGTGGTCCAGGGGATGAGCCTGGTAAATTCTACGTTCCACACAGCCTGTGGGTTGATAAACTTAACAGGGTCTGGGTAGGGGACCGGGAGGCCAACAGTGTACATGTGTTTGACGAAAACGGCGAGGTATTGGCCTACATGAGTGAGAACCTGTACCAGCCCACGGGCATTTGGGCCGATGATACATATGTCTATATTGCGGAACGGGGAGGGGGACTCACCATTGCCAATATGGATATGGAAATCGTGGCGCAGCTTGGATTCTATAATTCACCCATCCGCGCCCATGGCATGTGCGGCAATTCAAAGGGAGAGCTGTTCCTGATGCCGCTTTCCACCTATGACCGTCACTTTTTGATGAAACTTGTGCCACTAAAATAGTACATGGTATTTAAAACAATAAAACCAATGATTAGAAAGGAAGAGTAAAATGAAAAAAGTCTTATCCCTAGTTATGGCATGTGCATTAACCTTTAGCTTAACCGCATGTTCAGGAGGAAACTCACCTGCGCCTTCATCAAACGCCGATACAACGGCCCAGGCACAGAACGGAGCAGACAAGCCCGCAGACGGGGCTGCGCAGGCGGCTGCTGACAGCGATGAACCCATTGTAATCGGTTTCCTGGGCTGGTCTTCAGGACCTGACTCGCTGTACGGCCTGGTTCCACAGTATCTTTTGACTGACTACTTTAAAGAGGTCAACCTAAACGGCGGCTGGCTGGGACGTGAGATTGATTTCCGTACCTACGATGTGTCCGGGCTGGGCGGCGATTTCTCTGAAGCCGTAAATGCCACCAACAAACTGATCCAGGCTGGCGTGGATGTCATCATTGGACCGTCTAACTCCACCCAGAGCACGGCTGTAGCCGAAATCTGTAACCGTGAAGGCGTACTCCATATCCCCTCTGGTTCGTCCGCTATTGTTACAGTGGATGAGAAAGGTGAGACGCGTCCATGGACCTTCCGTGCAGGACCGGAAAACAGTGATTTCCTGATTAACATTGCCAATTACGCTTACCATGAACTGAACAATCCCAAGATTGCCGTTCTGTATGAGACAACCCAGATTGACTGTGTTAACATGCGCGACACCTTTGTAAGTACCCTGGAGAGTCTGGGAGGCACATTCGTAGGTGAGGCAACGTATCAGATTGATGACCAGGAATTCCGCGCACAGTTGAGGAACCTGGCTGAGAAAGACCCTGATTATATCTTCATGCCTGCTATGGGCTATAAAGAAATCGGCTACGTGGCAAACCAGCTTAAGGAACTGGGATATGCGGATGAGATTAAGATGCTGACCATTTCAACGGCTGACAACGCAGACCTTCTGACGCTGGCCGGGCCGGCCCTGGAGGGATGTATCTTTAATACGACTGCCGATATGAGCAGTGACCGCTTTACGGAGATTACCAAACAGTATTATGAGAATCACGGTGCCAGCGGAATGGCGCTTCACGTAGACGGACTGGTTTCCTTTAACGAAGCAAAGCTGGTGGAATATGCCATTAATACAGCCGGTTCCACGGACCCTGAAGCCATGCGCAAGGCCCTTGAGGAAGCAGATTCCATTGACCTGATTACATGCCCTGTCAAGGGATATGATGAACACCACAATTTAATAGGCTTTGAGTATAATGTGGTTACGGTAAAAGACAGTGAGTTTGTCAGCCTGGGTGCATACGCTACTCCTGTAAAGTAACAGTTGATTCTTATCAGCGGCATGTTTTCACATGTCTGAAGTTAAAAAAGCGCAAATGCAGGCCGTCTGTTGTCATGAACTTGATCATGTGGCGCAGACGGCTGTATTTATTACAAAAGGGTAATCTATCTTTAAATGACCCTGTCTCCAGAGATGTGGGAATGAACGAGAGAGAGGTAAATGACTTATGAATATGTTTTTACAGCAGCTGGTCACGGGTATCTCAATCGGCAGCGTTTATGCATTGTTGGCTGTGGGTTACGCGCTGGTATTCAGTGTGTTTAACTTTTCCAACTTTGGTTTTGGACCTGTCATGATGTTGGGGGCCTTTGCGGCGTTTTATGCGATTCCGGCTTTGAACCTTCCATTGTTTCCGTCTATCCTGCTGGCCATGGTGGTGGCAGGAATCGTATCCTTTATCATGGAACTGACCGTATACCGTCCCATGCGTCAGAAAAAGACACTGAAGCTGTACCTGATGATTGCCGGACTTGGAATCAACACCTTTGTCCCCAATGCCGCCATTCAGATTTTCGGAGGCGGGGTACACGCCTTCCCGTCGGACTGGGCACGTGTCACCATTCAGATGGGCGGTGTTGCGGTCCCGCGTTCAGACATCCTTGCAGCGGTATTGTCCATCCTGATGCTGGCCGGCCTTTGGATTTTCCTTTACAATACCCGTATGGGATTAGGTATCCGCGCCAGCTCCTTTGACACCAATACCGCCAGCCTTATGGGGATTAACGTGAACTTTGTGGCCATGGTTGTCTTCCTGCTGTCCGGTGCGGCCGCCGGTCTTGCGGGCTGTTTTTACGGAATGAAATATTCTGTGTTCCCCAGCATGGGAGCCATTGCGAATAAGGGGTTCGTGGCAGCCACCATCGGCGGTCTGGGAAGCCTTACAGGCGCCGTGATATCCGGCCTGCTGCTGGGATTCCTGGAAACCATGATTGCCGGATATGTGTCATCCACGTACCGCGACCTGATTGCGTATGCAATGCTGGTCATTGTTCTGATTTTCATGCCCAATGGTATTCTTGGCAAGGGCATGCACGATAAAATTTAGGGGGTGTAGATGTGGGATATATAGAAGGCATTACCATTAGTACATGTATTAATATCGTGTGTGTCTGCGGTCTGGTCATCCTGACCGGTTATACCGGCCTGTTTTCCATGGGACACGCCTGTTTCATGTGTCTGGGAGCATATGCTTCGGCAATCCTGACAAAGTATTACAGTGTGCCGTTTTTAATTGCCCTGCTTGTAGGCGGGGCCGTGGCCGGACTGCTGAGTCTGGTAATCGGCGTCCCGACCCTGCGGGGGAAGATGAGCGCGGACTGTTTTGCCATTGCAACGCTTGGGTTCGGGGAAGCGGTGCGGATTATAATGAGCAATATATCGCACCCGTATTTTGGCGGTGCAAGGGGGATGTCCGGCATCATGCCGTATACAACCCTTCCATGGGCAGTGGGCCTTGCGTTGGCTGCAATCATACTGACCATCAATTATGCCAGGTCCCAGCACGGCAGGATTGCGCTGGCAATCAGGGACCATCAGGATGCATCTGAGCTTATTGGTGTTAATGTGTTCCATGAAAAAATCAAATCCTTGGTGTACAGCGCATTTTTCTGCGGTGTGGGCGGCGGCATGATGGCCCACTATTATACATACATGGTACCGAATGTATTTAACGCAACCGTATCCAATAACCTGCTGACTTCCGTTGTCCTGGGCGGTGTCAGTTCTGTAACCGGTCCGTCCCTGGGCACGGCTATCCTGACCTTTACCCCAGAGGTGCTGCGGTTCCTGTCCAACTGGCGTCTGGCAATCTATGGTCTGGTCCTGGTCATCATCATGCGTGTGCGTCCCGAGGGGCTATTGGGCTATAAGGAAGTTTACCAGCCCTTTGTCCGTCTTATGAAGAGGGGAATCAGCAAGATAAAAGGCAGCCGGGCTTCCGGTTCAAAGGAGGGATAAGTTATGGCGCAGTTGGAGTTGTTAAATCTATCTGTCCACTTTGGCGGGGTCAAAGCGGTCCAGAACGTGTCTATCCGGGTGGAACAAGGGGAATTCAGGGGGCTGATCGGTCCCAATGGCGCCGGCAAGACAACGGTATTTAATGCAATCACCGGAGTGGTACAGCCCACGGCAGGGGAGGTATATTTTCAGGGGCAGAGGCTCAATGGAATCCGCGCAGACAAGATTGCCCATATGGGCATTGCGCGTACATTTCAAAATATCCGTATCTACCCAAAGATGACGGCAGCTGAAAACGTGGCAATTGGCCTGGACAGCTACCCATCCTACAATGCCCTGTCGGCCATGCTGCGCCTTCCGCATGTGGTTAAAAGGGACAAGGAGATAAAAAGACTCAGTTTGGAGTATCTGGACAAGGTTGGAATCCTTGAATATAAGGATTACGAGGCAGGGGCCCTTCCCTATGGACTGCAGCGGAAGCTGGAGATTGCCCGTGCACTGGCAACAAAGCCGAAGCTTCTGTTCCTGGACGAGCCGGCAGCCGGTATGAACACCAATGAGAGTATTGAGCTGGTTTCTTTCCTGAAGGACCTTCATCAGAATAATGACGGACTGACCATTGTGCTGATTGAGCATCATCTGGAGGTGGTAATGGAAGTATGCCAGCATATTGACGTACTGAATCTGGGCACCATGCTGGCATCAGGAACTCCGGATGAAATCCAGAAGAATCCCGATGTGATTAAGGCCTACCTTGGAGAGAGGAGGAAGAGGAATGGAAAATAGGCAGAGTATGGTAAAGGTGGAAGACCTGGAGGTGTTTTATGGCGGGATTCAGGCAATCCACGGCATTTCCCTGGAAGTATTCCAGGGGGAGATGGTGGCCATCATCGGCGCAAATGGCGCGGGGAAATCCACCCTGCTCAAAACACTGGCTGGTGATAAGGATTACCGTTCAGGAACCATTACCTTCCAGGGACAGCCGCTGCCGTCCAAATCGCATCAGTTTGTAGAAAGGGGAATCAGCCTGGTTCCGGAGGGAAGAAAGATTTTTGTTAACCTGACAGTCCGTGATAACCTGATGGTGGGGGCGTATGCGGTCAAACAGCGTTCCGTGATCCCTGAGCGCTTAGAGGAGGTCTACAACCTTTTTCCAAGACTTAAGGAGAGGGAAAAACAGATGGGAGGAACCCTGTCAGGCGGGGAGCAGCAGATGCTGGCAGTGGGGCGCGCCATGATGGCATCCCCCAAGCTGATGATGTTAGATGAACCGTCACTGGGGCTGGCGCCTATTATTATTGATGAAATGTTTGATAAGTTCAAACAGATTAATAAGAAACACGGGACAACCATGATAATCGTGGAACAGAACGCGCAGCTGGCCCTGGAGACAGCCCACAGGGGGTACGTGCTGAATGTGGGAAAGATACAGATGGAGGGAGAGGGCCAGAAACTGCTGGATGATCCCAGGATTCAGGAAGCATATCTGGGCTTTAAGTAAAATAGTGGGAGATGAGGTGTGTATATGACATTGGACTATTTGATCCACAGCGCTTATGTGGTAACCATGGAAGGGCCGGGGACGGGTATTATCAATCATGGCGCAGTAGGAATCAAGGATAATAAGATTATGGCAGTAGGTGAAAGCAGCCAGATACGCGGACAATACAGCGCCCACAGGGAGATTGACGCTTCCGGCAAAGCCATCCTTCCCGGCTTTGTGGATGTCCATATGCATACAGGGGATACGATTTTCCGCGGCTGCGCCCAGGATTTACCGGGAAAGGACTGGATGTTTAAAGGTATCCTTCCGCTACTCAGTCATGCGGGAACCGAGGATATCCGCAGGGGATCCATGGTTAATATCGTGGAGGCGCTTAAAACAGGAACCACAACCTTTGGGGACTTCTATTATCCTATGACGGAACTGGTCAGGAATCATGTCGAACTGGGGACAAGGGCGGTGGTCAGCAGCATGATTAACCAATTGCCTCCGGATACCTCGGGAATTGATGTCACGGTTCCCTATCCTCTGGATCCGGCTATCGGGGAAGTAAAACTGAGGGATAACATCCAGCTGGTCGAGCAGTATCATGAAAGTCAGAATGGGCGGATCCAGTGCCGGTTCGGCCCTCATGCGCCTGATATGTGTACCACGGAGATGCTGCAGGAAATCAAGGCGCTGGGTGACCGGTATGGGGTGAATTTCTTTACCCATCTTTCCCAAAGCCCGAAGGAGAACAACCAGGTCATGATGCGTTCTGGGATGAGGCCCACGGACCTGCTGGATAAGCTGGGGTACTTAAACCGCCGCCTGCTGGCCGCCCATATGACCTACGCAACAGACCAGGAAGTGGAGCGCGTTGCAAAATCAGGCGCTGCATTTGCATTCTGCTGCAACAGTCTGTGTATCATTGACGGTGAACTGCCCAAGGGGGAACTGTTTGCCAAATATGGGGGCCGTGTTGGATTCGGTACGGATCAGGCGCCAGGGAACAACTGTAATATCATGTTTAATGAGATGAAAGTGGCATCCCTGCTCCACAAATTGAAGAATGAAGATCCCACTGCAATGCCGGCATGGAAGGTCCTGCGCATGGCTACCATTGAAGCTGCCCAGGCCCTGTGCCTGGAAGAGAAGGTGGGGTCGCTGAAGGAAGGCAAGCTGGCCGACCTTATCATCGTGGATTTAAGTGCGCCTCAGCTGAATCCCATTATGGAGGCGCCGGTGCGCAATCTTATACCGAACCTGGTTTATGCGGCCCGGGGGAACGAGGTTGAGTCAGTTATGATTGACGGAAGATTTGTGGTGGAGGATCATGAGCTGAAAACAGCGGATGAAAAGCAGATACTTTGTCAGGCGGCAGAATCCGCTGCCCGGATCCAAAAAGAACTGGGGGAAAATCCATGGGCCAATGACCTTCCTCTTGCCAGATGGACCCAGGAAGGATATTACTAAACCCAGGCAGCATTGACCAGGGAAACAGGGCCGGGAATCAGAACCGGGGAAATAGCCCAGGCAAATGGACCCAAGGAAATAGAATCAGGAAAGTGAGGAATTAATATGTCGTTTGTAATACCTGAATACCACCATCCGGATTTCAGTCTTTTGCAATTTACAGAGGCGCCGGATGCGGCATATGAAGTGGTGGATAAGGATGGGGTTGCACCGGACTATTTTCACAGTACATCCATGTATCCGGAGTATTTTAAGATTAACGGAAAATGGTTACTGGCAGGGGAGAGCCGTATGGATTCCAGCGTGGTCATCTGTGACGACGGCCATCTGGAAGTGGTGGAGAACAGGAACCTGAAAAAGGGAGATAAGGTGATTCTGGGGCGCAGTGAGAAGTGCGAAGAAGGTATCTACATGCATTGCGGCGGCTTCATGACAGAAGAAGAAAAAACAGATGACCAGTTCGTGTTCCGTCAGGGAAGAAGCAGGGAGACATCATATGCAAGGGACTATGACAATCTCTTTGAACTTCTGCGCTATGAAAGGGAACATGGCAATATACTGTGGGTAATGGGGCCGGCATTTTCTTTTGACCATGATGCACGTGCAGCAATGCAGGCGCTGGTAGATAATGGTTATGCCCATGGCCTGATGGCGGGAAATGCCCTTGCAACCCATGATCTGGAGGGAGCGCTTCTTCATACTGCCCTGGGACAGGATATATATACCCAGGCGTGTCAGCCGAATGGGCATTATAATCATCTGGATGTAATCAATAAGGTGAGGCGCAGCGGCTCCATTCCGCAATTCATTGAGGACTACAATATAGATAACGGTATTATATACAGCTGTGTTAAAAATAAGGTGCCCATCGTGCTTACGGGTTCAATCAGGGATGATGGTCCGCTGCCTGAGGTGATTGGGGATGCTTATGAGGGGCAGGGGGCAATGCGTAATCTGGTGCGTAAATCCACTTGCGTTGTGTGCCTGGCTACCATGCTGCACACCATTGCCACCGGCAACATGACCCCGTCCTTCCGGGTCATGCATGATGGGACCATACGTCCGGTTTACCTGTATACGGTAGATGCGGATGAGTTTGTGGTAAATAAACTGCTGGACAGGGGGAGCCTGTCAGCCACCACCATTGTCACCAATGTCCAGGACTTTATTGCAATTGTTGCAAAGGGACTGGGAGTGATGTAGGGACAGGGGGAGCAATCGGGTATATGATTAAGAAACAGGGGATATGGTGGTAAGCCAGACCTGTTTCTTTTTTATTTGTATTTGCATTTTCCCCAAAATTGTTGATAATAGAGTATAGAAAAGAAAAAGGAGACAACCCCATGAACTGGACAACCCTGCTTTGTGATGACCGTATCCGAAGCTATAAGAAATCATCCTCCACCGACTTGCGCACTGAGTTTGAGAAGGATTACCACCGCATTATCGGAAGCGCCTCCTTCCGCCGCCTTCAGGATAAGACCCAGGTCTTTCCGTTGGACCGCAGCGATTTTGTCAGGACCAGGCTTACCCATTCCCTTGAGGTCTCCTCCCTGGCCAAGTCCCTGGGGCAGAATATATCCGAGAGCATACGGGTGAATGTGAAGGACGATACCTTCCTGCCGGAGCATAAGGCGGCAGTGTGTGACATACTCCAGTGTGCCGGGCTGATCCACGATATCGGGAACCCGCCCTTCGGACATTTTGGGGAAACCTCCATACAGGACTGGTTTAAACAGAATCTGGGGCGGCTTATGTTTAAGGGACAGCCCATAAGTGATATCCTTAAGCCCCAGATGCTGCAGGACTTTTATCATTTTGAGGGCAATACCCAGGCCTTCCGCGTGGTGACCAGGCTGCATTTCCTGGTGGATGAGCATGGTATGAACCTGACCAAGGCGCTGCTTGGGACCATCATCAAGTATCCTGTGTCCTCCCTTGGGATAGATAAGAAAAGCGGCAATATCAGGACAAAGAAGATGGGATATTTCTATGCGGATAAAGACAATTTTGAAGATGTGCAGCGCTCCACAGGGACCTTTGGCATGAGGCATCCCCTGACCTTCCTTCTGGAGGCGGCAGATGATATTGCGTATAAGACCGCGGATATAGAGGATGCGGTGAAAAAGGGCTGCATTTCCTATGAAAGGCTGTTGCAGGAGCTGAAAGGTTTCCGGCCGGGGCAGCAGACGGAGCAGTACCAGCGGATTGTTTCCTGGCTGGAGGAGCGCTTTGGCAAGGGCGTGCAGAGGGATTACAGCCGCCCGGACCTGTATGCGGTGCAGAACTGGGTAATCAGCGCCCAAGGGCAGATGATTGCCGGGGTGACGGACTGCTTTACTGAGAATTATGACGCTGTCATGGATGGAAGTTATGGGAAGGATATGTTTGCCGGAACCGGCGTGGAGCTTCTGATGGACGCCCTGGGGGATATCGCCTTCCGCTATGCCTTCGACACCAGGCCCATACTAAAACTGGAGATAGCCGCCCAGACCATTTTCAGCTTCCTGCTGGAGCGGTTTGTGGACGCGGTCATCCCCTGGGATACGGACCTGCCCATGACACAGGTGCAGGATAAGATGGTTTCCCTTATTTCCGATAATTATAAGAAGATTTATTCCATCTGTTCAAAGGATAAGGATGAGGCGGAGAAGCTGTACCTGCGCCTGCTGCTGGTGACGGATTATATCTGCGGCATGACGGACAGTTATGCCAAGGATCTGTACCAGGAACTGAATGGGATTGTATGAGGCTGTGAAGGATTATATGGGATTGTATGGTACTGCTGGGATTGTATGGTAGTATTGGAATTGCACGGTACTACTGGGATTGTATGGTGCTATAGGGATTGCATGGTACTACTGGGATTGTATGGTGCTATAGGGATTACATGGTACTACTGGGATTGTATGGTGCTATAGGGATTGCATGGTACTATATGGTATAAATGAAATAGGGAGGACAGTGACCGTGAAGATAAGTAAAAACAGGCAGAGGATAGGATATCTGACAGCATTCATAATCCTCTTCCTCATTGAGGCAGCCATTGCGCTGTGGGTACATGACCGGTTTGTCCGCCCTTATATCGGGGATGTGCTGGTGGTGGTGCTGGTATATGTTTTTGTCCGGATTTTCTTTCCGTCCGGTATCCGGCATCTGGTATTATATGTGTTCCTGTTTGCAGCCTGCGTGGAAGTGCTGCAGTATTTCCATCTGGTGGAGACACTGGGACTTCAGGAGTTCAGGGCAGCCAGGATCATACTGGGGTCGGTATTTGACTTAAAGGACATTGCGTGCTATGGCGTGGGCTGCCTGGGGCTGTGGATGTTTGAGCGGCTTGGGCGGAGCCATGGGAAGATGACGGAAGAAGACAGGAGCTGATTTGCATGGGCATTGCTGATAGTGATAAGAAGGTGGGCCGCCTGGTGGAGGTGGCCAGGATGTATTATGAACAGGACCGGACACAGGGCGAGATTGCCGCGCATTACGGTATCTCCAGGCCCATGGTCAGCAAGCTTTTAAAGGAGGCCAGGGATACGGGGATTGTGACCATCCGTATCCAGGCCCCGCAGATACGGGAAACCAGGCAGATATCCCTAATGGAACAGGTGGGAAGGAAGTTTGGGATTTACGGAGGCATGGTGATACCGGACGGTTCCGGCGACCATGCAACCAATGCGGCGGTGGCAGAGGCGGCCATCAGTTTCCTGGAAGGCCTGGGAGAGGATAACCTGGGGATTGGCTGGGGCCATATCATCGGTGATGTGGTCAAATGCATGGAGCAGAAGGAGCGGCTGGTTCCGGTATGCACATCCGTATGTCCCCTGATTGGCAATGGCGGTGTGGGTCTTAAGAATTACCATTCCAATGAACTGGTGCGGGCCATTGCGGAGCACAGCGGCGCCCGGCCCGATTTTATCTATTCCCCGGCATCCGTATTGTCGGAGCAGGAGCTGCGTCTCATGAAATCCCTGGACAATTACCGGGAGGTCTGCCGGTCCTGGGAAAAGCTGGATGTGGCGCTTGTGAACATCGGCAACTTTCCCTCCACCCCTGATTTTGCATCGGAGGCCAGATATGGGGACAGGCTGTCCAGACAGAAGGCAGTGGGGAGGATCCTTAACTATTATATTGACGTGGAAGGCCAGGTCATCCGTTCGGACACGGACTATGCAATCCAGATTCCCCTGGAGCTTCTGGCAAAAACCAGGTATGCGGTTGGAATCTGTTCTGCCAATACCAGCCCAAAGGCGCTCAGGGGAGCGCTGAAGTCGGGATACATTAACCATATCCTTGCGCCGGAGCATGTTATCAGGGAAATGCTGGAACAGTAAATCACGGGGAGATGCCCTGACGGGAAATAACAGACCATAGATGAAGTTACATATGTAACTAAAAATGTGCAGTTTGTCATAGGAACTGCGCATTTTTTGTGCATTTTATAAAAAATATGAATTTTAAACCAGATTAAATTGACAAGTATGTCAGCGGATGATAATCTAAAACTATGGAATAATTGGGGAAAATGCGTGAAAGGAGGTTACATATGTTACTTACGAAACCGGAAATCATACAAATGTTCAAGAAGATAGCCCAGCTGTGGAATGAGAACAAGGACTATCTCAGCCAGATTGATTCCAGATTCGGGGACGGGGACCATGGCATCACAATCGGTAAGATAGCCAGCCTGATGGAGAAGAGCATAGAGGGCTGGGAAGACGACGACATGGAAACGTTCATCGAGGATTTGGGGGACAACACCATGGAGATTGGAGGCGGCAGCGCAGGACCGTTATACGGAACCATGATAGGGGGCCTGTCAGGACCGTTGGAGGGAAACAAACCGATTGATGCAAAGATACTGAAGGAAATGTTTACCGAATGCCTGTCAGCCATGGAGGATATCACGACAGCGGGCATAGGGGATAAAACCATGATGGATGCCCTGATTCCCGCAGTGGATGCGGCCCAGAAGGCGCAGGACGATATCATGGCAATCCTGGAAGCGGCAAAGGAAGCGGCTGTCAGGGGAGCAAAGGAAAGCGAACAGTACGTATCCAAGTACGGAAGGGCCAGAAGCTATAAGGAGCAGACCATAGGAACACCAGATGCGGGGGCAGTGAGCACATCCCTGTTTTTTGCAGGTTTATGCGACGGACTGAAGTAGGATGTATCCAGTGTCTGTGCCTGGCGGCGCTGGCGCATGTCTAACAGGAATGATTAAACAGGCCTTGGTCAAAGACCTGTAAAAATGATAAATGGGAGAGGTAAAACAATATGAAAATGAAGAAATTTATTAATAACCCTGAGAACCTGACACCCGAACTTCTGGAGGGCTTCACGCTGGCCCATAAGGACCTGGTTACGCTGGGGGAGAACCGGATGGTCATCAACAATAAGCTGGCAGACGCTGACCGCGTTACGATTGTAACCCAGGGCGGATCAGGCCATGAGCCTGCCATCAGCGGATTTGTGGGAGAGGGCATGGTGGACATATCGGTTGTAGGAGATGTGTTTGCGGCTCCCGGACCGCAGGCGTGTCTGGATGCCATCAAGATGGCGGACAAGGGCAAGGGCGTGCTTTATATTGTGCTGAACCATGCAGGCGATATGCTTACAGGCAACCTGACCATGAAGAAGTGTGCCAAGGAAGGCTTAAACGTTGTTAAGGTAGTGACCCAGGAGGATATCGCCAATGCCCCAAGGTCCAATGCGGATGACAGGCGGGGCCTGGTTGGCTGTATCCCTACCTATAAGATAGCGGGAGCAGCTGCTGCAGAAGGCAAAAGCCTGGAAGAAGTGGCCGCCATTGCGCAGCGGTTTGCGGATAACATGGCAACCCTGGCCGTGGCTGTTTCCGGCGCAACCCATCCTGCAACAGGAAGCCTTCTGGCTGACCTGGGCGAGGATGAGATGGAGATTGGAATGGGACAGCACGGGGAGGGAGGCGGCGGACGCCAGCCCATGAAGTCAGCGGATGAGACAGCCAAGATCATGCTGGACGGACTTCTTGCAGACCTGGATATAAAGGAAGGCGAGAAAATCATGCTCATCCTCAATGGCACAGGCGCCACCACGCTGATGGAGCTGTTCATCATTTACCGCAGGTGCGTGGAGTATCTGAAGGAGAAGAACATTGAGATTGTAGCCAATTACGTGGGCGAGCTGCTGACCGTGCAGGAACAGGCAGGATTCCAGATGTTCATGGCAAGGATGGATGACGAACTGCTTCATTATTGGAATGCGCCCTGCAATACGCCGTACATGAAGAAATAAAAGGATGAAAGCCGCTGGTTTTCTCAACTTATAATAACAGGAGGGTATGATATGGCAGCTGAATATATGCACATCGGCATCCCGGTCCTCAACAAAAAAGAGGGAATGACCTATAATGAAGCTATGAAGTTCTGGGTCAGCAGGGTGGATGATTATGATTTTAAGATTGAGTACCTGAAATTTGAGGAGGGGACCCCGTTCCCCGAGATACTTTCCAAACAGCCCCATGTGGCATATAAGGTAGATGACCTGGACCACTATGCGGCCCAGGCCCAGCAGATCATCTTCGGGCCTGCTGACTGCGGACCTGGGGTACGTCTTGCATTTGTGATATGGGATGACGCAATCATCGAGCTGTACGAAGAAAAGTGAGGGGAATGACAGATGCTGGTTAGTATGAATCAGGTCTTAAAAAGCGCAGAGGACCGGCAGTGCTGCATCGGAGCTTTTGATACGCCCAGCCTGGAAATCCTTATGGCGGTCCTCAGAGCGGCTGAGAAACGCAATGAGCCGGTGATTGTCCAGCATGCCCAGCTCCATGAATGTGAGATACCCATTGACGTCATCGGTCCCATCATGGTTCGGATGGCAGAGGATGCCCTGATCCCCGTATGCGTGATGCTGGACCACGGGGAGGACGTTGCCTATGTGAAAAAGGCCCTGTCCCTTGGATTCAGCGCGGTGATGATTGACGGTTCCTCCCTTCCCTATGAGGAAAATGTACGTTTGACCAGGGCTGTCACTGACCTTGCAAAGGAATACAATGCGGATGTGGAAGCTGAAATCGGTATTGTGACGGGCCATGAGGGACGGGTTTATGATATCAGGGATGTGAGCGAGGCGTATACGGAGCCGGAACTGGCTGCAAGGTTTGTAAAAGACACCGGAATTGACGCCTTGGCTGCTTCAGTCGGCACGGTCCACGGCTTTTATGCCACAAAGCCCAAGCTGGACTTTGAGCGGATTAAACGGATCCGGGAACTGACAGGGGTGCCCCTGGTCATGCACGGCGGTTCAGGCGTCAGCGTGGAGGACACCCAGAAGGCCATCCGCTGCGGCATCCGCAAGATAAATTATTTTTCCTACATGTCCAACGCAGGTGTCAAGGCGGTTAAGAAGCTGCTGGAGGGACAGGATGTGAAGTATTTCCATGAACTGGCGAACGCGGCAATCCTTGCAATGGAAGAGGATGTGCTGCATGCCATGGCTATGTTTGCGCTGGATTGATATGAGGATGGATTGCCGGATGATAATCTGCCAATGAAAGGTTTGAAGCTGAGGATGGCACCTGGTAATTGGCATCCGGTAATTGGCGTCCGGTAATTGACAGAACAAGAATCACATCTGATATATGAAACAGCGGTAATTGACGCCGTCCATGTTTAGGGCATTTTACATATACCCCTAAGCATGGGCGGCTTTCATGTGAAACCATCCGGCAGACACGGCTGGTACATGTCTGATACATATCTGATACGCCGTCATCTGGCCGTCAGACTTTCAGCATGTCCATTAAGATGGCGCAGGCTTTTTCGGTCTCCTTCTGCCTGACTGCCATATAAAGCTCCCAGTGGGCGTCCGGGAAAGGACTGCTTCCGTTCTGGTCCCGGACATACTGTTCCACGAACAGGTCGATATGGTTCCGGACCAGGCCGCCGATAAGTTCATACATCATCAACAGATACCGGTTATGGGCGCAGCGGCACAGCTGGAGATGGAACTGGTAATCCTCCTCCATGGTATGGCCGGGTTTTTCTTTTATGGCCTTAAGCAGGGTCAGGGCAGTTTCCTCCAGGTGTGTAAGGTCATTGTCATCTGCCTTGACTACTGCCAGGCGGACGCTTTCCATCTCGATAGCCCGGCGCAGTTCGCTGATTTCCTGGATATCCTTTGCATGGAGCATTGCCTTGGAGGCGTGTTCCAGGAAGTCATATGCAGTGCATTCCTTTACATATGTGCCGTCACCTACCCGGGCCTCCAAAAGCCCCATGTCCTGCAATCTGCTCAGGGCGGTCTTGATGGAGGGGCGGCTGACGCCCAGCTGTTTACACAGCTCATTTTCAGAAGGAATCTTATCGCCTGCCTGGAACCTGCCTGAATCAATATAACCTTTTATCAAATCAAATACCTGGTCTGGTATACTCTGCTTTTTCAGATTCTCCAGTTTTTTCATGAATCTCACCTCATTGTTTTCTTACTTGCCTCAAATATACCATATAATCAGCCTGTATTCCAGCAAAACAGGGCGGCAGAGGCTGCCAGGGCATGCGGCGGCATATAGATGGGGGATTTTTGTCTGGCAAGGCAAAATTCCGTCTAGCAAGGCAAAATTCCGTCTGACAAGGCAAAACTCCGTCTGACAAGGCAAAATTCCGTTTAACAAGGCAAAATCCCGGCGTGCAGAGTCGAATCCCATTCCAAAAAGCAATTTGTGATTATGCACAATAAATCCGCAGAAAGTTGGGATACTTGTACAAAAATGTTTTTATCATTGACAACAGATGCCCTTTTTGCTACTATTTAATTGTAAGACAATTGATAAGTAGATGAATGGTTGTCAAGTAAGGAGAAAAGTGAGGTAAAGGTATGAAGATTGCCAGTTTGGATGTGATTGCACTGGAAAAGGAAAAGGGATGTGGTTCCCGCCCAGTCATTGTGCGTATTAACACGGATGAGGGTATCTATGGATATGGGGAAGCGGCCATTGCCATTGGATGCGGTTCCACGGCAGCGTATGAACTTTTGAAGGATATGGGGCCCATGATCATAGGCATGGATGCCATGGCCCATGAAGTCATATGGGAGAAGCTTTATAAACAGTCCTTCTGGGCCCAGGGGAATGGGGCGGTTTTCTTTTCCGCCATCAGCGCCATTGACATAGCGCTGTGGGATATCAAAGGCAAGGCGCTGGGCGTCCCGGTGTACCAGCTTTTAGGCGGTAAGCAGAGGGACAGGCTGCGCGCTTACGCAAGCCAGCTGCAGTTTGGCTGGGGGACGGATGAATTTAACCCGGGAGCTTCACGGGGGGATGTGGATTTTTACCGGGAGGCCTGCCAGAAGGCCATGGACCAGGGATATGATGCCGTGAAGATTAATTTCCTCCGGTTTGACAGGGACGGTAAGATGCTGTCCTACCTGGATACCACCGGCCATCTGTCACGCCAGGCCATGCATACTGCAGAAGAGAGGATAGTTGCCGTGCGTGAGACGGTTGGCCCGGATGTGGACATCATCATTGAGAACCACGCCATGACAGACGCCAACACAGCGGTTCAGTTTGCCAGGATGGCCTCCCGCTATGATATCATGTTCCTGGAAGAGGGGTGCACCCCGTTAAATCCTCAGGTAATGCGCCGGATTGCAGATAATACGGATATCCCGCTGGCCACTGGCGAGCGTACCTATACCAGGTGGGGATTCCTGCCGTTCCTGGAGAACGGAAGCTTAAGCGTCATCCAGCCGGATATCGGCAACTGCGGTGGAATCACGGAATGCAAGAAAATCTGCGACATGGCCCATGTGTATGATGTAGGGGTACAGACACATGTGTGTTCCAGCCCGATCAGTGTGGCGGTCAGCCTGCAGCTGGAAGCAGCCATCCCCAACTTTGTGATCCATGAGCACCACATCGCCAATACCACCGCGGTGACCATCAATGAATGCGTACATAATTACCAGCCGGTGAACGGATACTTTGAGATTCCGGACCTTCCGGGAATCGGACAGGAACTGTCGGATTACGCGTTAAAGCATGCGCGCATTGAAACCGTCAGATAAGCGGGATGATGTTACCAGAATCCAGGAACAGAGTTCAATATATAAGGAGAAAAGATTATTATGGGTGAGAATAAAAGTCAGGGACTAGGTATTAAAGAACTGACCAGCCTGGCGGCCGGACAGGTCATAGGGGCAGGCGTGGTGACACTGGTAGGCCAGGCCATAGGAGTGACCGGAAGAAGCGTGTGGCTGGCATATGCCACAGCCATATTGCTGGGCTTCTGTATTATTTTTCCGTATATCATGCTCTCCAGCATGATCCGCGTAAAGGGTGGCAATTACACCTTCGTATCCACCATCCTGGGCGACCGCTGGGGCGGCATGTACGGTATGGCGTTCACGCTTAATATGTTTGCATGCGGCATGTTCGGTCTGTCCATGGGAACGTATATGAATGCAATTTTCCCATTTTTAAATGTGAAGGTGGTGGCAGTTGTCATGGTCACACTGTTCTGGATCATCAATATGATGGGGGTATCCTTCATGGCCAAGTTCCAGAACATCATGTCCCTTTTCCTTTTCCTGGGACTGGGGCTGTTCATTGTCATAGGACTGTTCCACATGCGGCCGGGTACCTTTGACCTGTCTTCGCCGGAATTTTTCACCAATGGGGCGGACGGATTCTTTAATGCGGTCCTGCTGCTGGTATTCTCCTGTACAGGCCAGTCCTTTGTGGTGGCTTTCAGCAAGGAGGCCAGGAACCCCAAGCGCGATGTGCCATTTGCCATCATCGCAGCCACCGGAATCATTCTTTTCCTGTACACCATGATTGCAATCGTGGCCAGCGGCGTGCTGCCCATTGACCAGGTGGCAGGAAAGCCCCTGACGGAAGTTGCAAAGACACTTATGTCCAGGCCGCTGTATTATGCGTTTGTTATTGGCGGACCCATCATGGCCCTGGCAACCACGCTGAACTCTTCTTACAGCGTGTTCTCAAGGCCCTTCCACCAGATGACACGGGATGGCTGGTTCCCGGGGAAATTAGGACAGACCAATAAGGCGGAGGCGCCCTACCGGATTCTCGTCCTGATGTATATCATTGCCGTGCTTCCAATCCTCCTGAACCTCAGCATCAGCACCATTACCAGCAATGTGGTACTGGTGGGACGTATTGCCGACGTGGTGGCAATCATTGCAGTGATCCGTCTGCCAAAGGTACTGCCTAATGCCTGGGAGAACCGGTATTTTCGCATGTCCAAGCCGGTATTTTACGTGGTGATGGCCCTGTGCCTGTGCGCGACCCTTTTTGCCATCGTACTGTCCCTGCGCAACATAACCACCACATTGGCAGTGGTCACCATTGTACTGATCATCCTTTTCTTCGTATACGCAACCCTGCGCCAGAAGTCAGGAAAGGTACACATGGAAAAGAGCTACGAACTTCAGTAACAATCGGCAAGGCCGCCTGTTTAACACCCCCTGCACATTCCGTTGACAATCTGTCCGGCTGGTTTTATAATTAAAAATGTAAGACAATTGTTAAATCAATCATTGGGAGTGTTCACATGTCATTTGAGAAAATAAAAAAAGATAATATACCTGACCGGGTATTCCAGGCCCTTAAGCAGGAGATAGTAAACGGCGCTTTCCGGCCCGGGGATAAACTGCCGCCGGAAAGCACCCTGAGCACGGAACTGGGTGTAAGCAAATCCTCTGTGAAGATAGCAATCCAGCGTCTTGTGACCCTGGGCCTGGTGGAGACCAAGGCCGGGGACGGAAGCTATGTGCGGGCGTTCAGCCCGGATGAGTATATCAGCCAGATGGGTGAATTCCTTCTTTCGGACAGTGATATTTCCCATATTACAGAATACCGTCTGGTCACGGAGCTGGCTACGGTGGGGGTGGCGATGGAACGCGCCACCCCTGAAAACTTTGCCAGCATGGAGCGGATCGTGGATCAGATGGACAAGGCCATGGCAAGCGGTGATTTCCATCTTCACGCCAAGCTGGATTATGAATTCCACCGGGAAATCTGCCGGGCCACCCAGAATGAGATATTCCTGCTGTCAGACGGGATTATTGGGAAAATGCTCCGGCAGCACACCTCCATCCTGAACAGGGCGTATCTGGAAAAGGCAAGGTTAAAGCCGGTTCCGGAGGAGGATGTGCACCGCCGTCTCTTAAAAGCCATACAGCGTAAGGACATGGAAGCCTGCAGGCAGTGTTACGTGGAAATGTTTGCAGTGTTTGAATAGGCGGCCTCCTTTACAGGAGGTTACATGATGAATGCGATTGAGAAAATCTTAAACCCAATCCAGCTTCCCACCATGGCGGGTATCCACCAGGAGTTTCCGGGCCGCGCCGTCGGTTCACCGGAAGAGGAGCTTATGAAGCAGCTGCGCGTCCAGTGGATGGAAGGACAGCTGCATGAAGGAATGTCCGTGGCCGTGACGGTGGGAAGCCGCGGGATTGCCAATCTGGTCCCTCTCCTAAGGACCCTGTCGGCATTCCTGCAAAGCCATGGGGCGGAGCCGTATATCGTCCCCAGCATGGGCAGCCACGGCGGGGCTTCGCCTGAGGGACAGATGGCAGTGCTTAGGGGACTGGGTGTTACCCCGGATACGGTAAATATGCCGATCCATGCATGTGTGGAGGGATGCCGGGTGGATACGCTGCCGGACGGGACCCCTGTCATGGCTGACCAGGAGGCGGTGGCAGCGGATGCGGTCATATTGTTTAACCGGATAAAGGCCCACACTGCCTTCCACGGTCCGTATGAAAGCGGACTTATGAAAATGGCTGCCGTGGGCCTTGGGAATTGTTACGGAGCTGACTATGTACACGGTAATGGAGATGGCAACATAGGGCAACGTATGGAACAGCTGGCCAGGGCCGTGCTGGGAAAGCTGCCCATTCTGTGCGGCATCGGTGTTATGGAGAATGCCAGGGAGGAGACGGCGGCAATCCACGTGCTTCCCAAAGCTGAGATACCAATCAGGGAACCCCATCTCCTGCGGCAGGCCAGGGAAATGATGCCTGCCCTATATCTGAAGGATATAGATGTGCTGGTCATTGACCGCATTGGAAAGGATATAAGCGGCGGGGGAATGGACCCCAATGTTGTAGGCGGATTTAAGGATGGGGACGGCAGGCTGACGCCGCGGCCGCGCCTTATTACGGTCCTGGACCTGACGGAGGCCACGGAGGGCGCTGCCTTTGGACTTGGGATGGCGGATACCACAACCGTCAGTGTAATGAAGAAATACAACCCCCTGGCCACCTATCCCAACTGCCTGATGACAGGAACCCCGCACCTGATTAAGATACCCATGGCGCTTGCGGACCACAGACAGGCAATCCAGGCAGCTGTCCAGATGCTGCCTTCCGGCAGACGGCAGTCGCCGCGTATTGTGCGTATACAGGACACACTCCATCTGCAGGAAATCCACATATCCTCCAATATGCTGGATGAGGCCCTTTCGGATGGACGGATTACCGTATCAGAACCATTGGCCGGATGGCCGTTTAATACAGATGGAAATCTATTTTAATAAAGGAGGAATGTGTATGACTGAACTGGAACGTCTGATTCAGGCCAAGATTCCGGGGCCTGAGACTGGGATTGAGGTAAGGCACAGTATCTGCGATATCTGTGCGCCCGGCGCCCATTGCGGCCTGGATGCCTATGTGAAGGACGGCAGGATCATCAAGATTGAAGGAACAGAAGGCTTTCCTGGTTCCAATGGAAAACTGTGCACAAAGGGAGCAGCCAACCGGGAGTACATTTACCGTGAGGACAGGCTGAAGACTCCCATGAAGCGCGTTGGGGAACGGGGAGAGGGAAGGTTTGAGGCAATCAGCTGGGATGAGGCGTACGAAACCGTGGCTGACAGGCTGAACCGGATTAAGGCTGAAAGCGGCCCGGATGCGGTCATGTTTTACACAGGATATTCCAAATGGCTGCGCCCCTGGCTCCACCGCCTGGCCTATTCATTCGGCACCCTGAACTATGCAACGGAAAGCTCCTCCTGTTTCCGGGCGACCCAGATGGCCTGGTCAACCGTGACCGGGGACAACTATGGTCCCGACACCCCCCACTGCAATACCTTCCTGGGCTGGGGGTGCAACGGATATATGAGCGCATACCAGCTGGCCCGGGGGATTGAGGCGGCAAAGGCAAGGGGAGCCAAGATCATCATTGTGGATCCCCGGCTGACCCATACGGCCCGGAAAGTGGCTGATATCCATCTGCAGCTGCATCCGGGGACGGACGGCGCCCTGGCTTTGGGCATGTGCAGGCTGATAATCGAGAATAAATGGTACGACAAGGAGTTTGTGGGACAGCATGTACACGGTTTTGATGGGTTCAAGGAACTTGCATCCCATTATACCCTGGAGAAGACAGAGGAAATCACAGGTGTTCCGGCTGAAAAGATATACGAGGCAGCCAGGATTTACGCCACCAATGGGCCTGCGGCCACGTACTCCCCTTCGGCTACCATCACCCATCATATTAATGGATACAATAACATGCGGGCAGTCATCGCACTGCAGGCCATCTGCGGGAACCTGGACAGGCCGGGCGGTATGCGTCCGCTGCATCCCACCTACATATACACGGATTGCGGTTTTGATATGCCTGAGCATGAATTCATCCACAGCCGCCGTCCAAAGGATGGGCACAACTGTGTGGGCGGGGAGCGTTTCCCTGTGTGGAATGCCCTGGTGGATGAGGCCCAGGCCATGGACCTGCCGCGCCAGATTGAGGAGGGTAAGCCATATCCCATCCGGGCGCTTCTGGCATTTGGCATGAACCACCGCATGTTCCCGGAACCGGAGAAAATGCTCAGGGCCATTGACAAGCTGGACTTTGTCATGGCCACGGATTTATTTGACACCGAGGTTGTGCGCCATGCGGATATTGTACTTCCGGTCTGCTCATCCCTTGAGCGCAGCGAGTTAAAAGCATATCCGGGCGGTTTCCTTACCTGCACGGAACCGGTAATTGACCCGCTGTATGAAAGCCGCAATGACTGTGAGGTGATATGCGGCCTTGCAAAGGCGCTGGGCCTTGACGATGAGCTTCTGTGCGCGGGCTATGAGGAAACCATGAACTGGTTTGTCAGGGACCTGGGTGTCACGCTAAAACAGCTGCGTAAGGCCCCTCTTCCAATCAAGGTGCAGTCTGCCCATCCTCCTGTATTCGGACAGCGCAGACAGGAAGGATTTCCTACCAGGACCGGGAAGGTGGAGCTGTACAGCGAGCTGATTGCCGGTATTGCGGCGGAGAAAGGGCGCAGCGACTTAAACCCGCTGCCGGATTACAGAAGCAGCCAGGACGTGTCGCCGGTTGACGGCGCCAATGCAACGCTGGTAATAGGCTCGCGCCTGCCTAATGCCATCCACTCACGTTTCCATGGGGTGTCCTGGGCCAGAAGCCTGCGTCCGGAGCCTGCTGTGGATATGAGTCCATCCGATGCCAGGAACCTGGGGGTGGAGGAAGGCAGCAAAGTCCGTCTGACCACGGCCAGCGGCAGCAGTGTGGTGGTCAGCGCCCATATAACCGGGACCAGTAATCCTGGTGAAATGTACCTGTATCACGGATATGCGGAAGCGGACGGCAACAGCCTGATTCCCGCATCCCACCTGGATCCCTATTCAGGGTTCCCCGGATACCGCCAGATTGCATGCAGAGTAGAAAGGATAGGTGATTGAGCATGAAATATATCCTGGATTTCGACCGCGATAAATGTGTTGGCTGCGGCGCCTGTGCAGTGGCCTGCATGGATCAGAACGATATTGAACTGAAGGCCGGGGACGAGGCGCTGCGCGTCATTGCCCATCTGGAAGAAGCAGGAAAAGAGCATACCTGTTTCATGGACTTTTCCATGGCCTGCATGCATTGCGAGGATGCGCCCTGTATTAAGGGATGTCCCACGGGCTGTCTGCGCAAGGATGGGGAAACCGGATTTACAGTATATGACGCAAGCGTCTGCATCGGCTGCCACAGCTGTGCCATGGCCTGCCCATTCGGCGCGCCGCGTTTTGGCAGGGACGGCAGGCTGAAAAAATGTGATGGCTGCACCGAACGGGTGAAGCATGGGATGCAGCCGGCCTGTGTGCGGGTATGTCCATTTGACGCCCTGAAACTTTACACGGAGGATGAATACGCCAAGGCAGACCTGAGCGCATCCACCCATCGGATCGTAAACATGATTCTTGCCGGACAGTGAGGTGATATATATGGAACGGATAGCAATTATCGGCTTTGGCTGTGCTGGTTATAATGGGGCCAGGGCATTGCGGGCATCCGGGTTCACGGGTGGGATCCATGTATATGAATCCACCCAGGAGCCGCCTGCCAACCCAATGCTTACAACCTACTACGTATCAGGCAGGCTGGAAGAAAAGGATGCGTATCCCTTTGGCGGCCTGGAATCCATCACCCGGGAGCTTAACATCTGTCTTCACAGCGGGGAGACGGTACGCAGGGTATTGCCCGACAGGAGCATCCTGCTGGCCGATGGAAGAAGGGAAGCGTTTGATAAGATCCTGATTTCCACCGGGGCCAGGGCGGTGGTGCCTGCGCTGAAGGGGCTGGCAGGATCCAGGGTATTCCTCATGCGCACCATGGATGACGCCCGCCGTATGAAGCATGCGCTGGAACAGGGCAGTGTCCAAAAGGCAGTGGTGGTGGGAGCCTCCATGGTCGGGATTAAAGTAGCTGAATTGCTGCTCAACCGCGGCGTGGATGTGACCCTGGCTGACTTTGCGCCCTATCTGTTCCCGCTGGCAGCCTTTGAGACGGTTGCAAGGGAACTGGAACAGCGTGTGGCGGAAAAAGGGATACATTTTAAATGGAATGCAGGGATTGAAGGGATAACAGGGAATGGGGCCAGGTTCAGTGACGGGGAGGAGCTTGCCGCGGACCTGATATGCCTGTGCATCGGGACCAGGGCCAATGTGGAACTGGCAGCCAACACCGAGGCGGCCCAGGGGACCGTCGAAATCCGCAGGGGGATTGTGGTCAACAGCCATATGGAAACCAGCGTGCCCGGAATCTATGCCGCCGGAGACTGCTGCGAGGGGCTGAACCTGCAGACAGGGGAGACCATGATTATCGGCCTGTGGGCCAACGCAGGGGCACAGGGCGAGACTGCCGGGAAAAACATGGCGGGTATGACCGCCGCATATCCGGGGAACGTGGTCCACAATATCACCCATTTCATGGACATGGATTTCATCGGCCTTGGGGATCCCCGCCTGCCGGGGGACAGGATCACGTTCGGGGAACTGTCCGGGCCGCGCTATGTGGAGGCTGTTGTGAAGGATAAAAGGCTTCAGTGCGTCAATATGATTGGCGGACAGGAGGAAAGCGGCCTGTTTAAAAGTCTTCTGATGCGTTTGTTCACAGGGGAGCCTGCAAGGCTGACGCCGTATCAGCGGGCATTCCTGCTCAAACGCGGCTACACGGAAGCGTTCCTGGAACAATTGGAGGGCCTGGGAATGGGAGCGGGACAGGGATCCTGTCCATTGGAATAAGATTGCCAGGACATGAGGGAGTAAGCATAGAAGGAATCAAATAAAAGGTACGGTTCCCGGACAGATGGAGCATCTCAAAACTCCTGTCCGGGAACCGTACCTTTTAAATATCAGTTCCTGTTTTGGCCTTAACCTCCCAATACAAGGTTGGCAACGCCGGTGGTTAAGAATGGCACATAGGTCACAAGGCCCAGCACGATGAAGTTGGCAATGAGGAAAGGCATCAGGGCCTTAACATTGTCGGACAGCTTATTGCCGGCTATGTTGGTAGCTGCAAACAGGCAGACGCCCACAGGCGGCGTGCACAGGCCGAGCACCAGGTTCATGACCACAAGGACGCCGAACTGGACGGAGTCCACGCCCACTGAGGTGGCCAGCTGCAAAAGCACCGGGAACAGGATCAGGATGGCTGCAATGGTTTCCATGAACATCCCGACGAAAATCAGGAACAGGTTAATGAGCAGCAGTAGGATATATTTGTTGCTGGTCAGGTTAAGCATGGCTTCCGCAATCATATTCGGGATACGTTCCTTGGTCAGGATATATGCGAATACATTGGCAAATGCAACCAGGGCCATGATGGATGCCGCGCTGGAAAGTGTCTGCTGCAGGCACTGGTAAAAGCTTTTAAGTGTCAGTTTACGGTAGATGACGAAGCCTACGAAGGTGCCGTACACGATACAGATGATGGAAGCTTCCGTAGGAGTCACCATACCGCCGATGATTCCGAACAGGATGATCAGGGTCATGATGATGGCCCAGATGGCTTCCCGGCCTGACTTAAGGATCTCCCTGAAGGAACTCATATGTTCCCGTTTGGGATACTTCCTCTTCTTGGAAATCACATAAGAAACCAGTGCCATGCCGCCGCCCATCAGGATACCGGGAACAATACCGGCCATGAACATTTTAGATACGGATAAACCGGTCATGGTGGCGGCCATGATCATGGGCAGTGAAGGCGGGATGATGGGCCCCATGCAGCTGGAAGCAGCAGTGACGGCCACGGAGAAGTTCTTGTCATATCCCAGGTCAACCATCATGGGAATCTCAATGCCGCCAAGGGCAACCGTGTCGGACAGGGCTGTTCCGGAGATGCCTGCAAAAATCATGGAAGCCATGATATTGGCATAGGCCATGCCGCCCGTAAGGTGTCCCACTAACTTGTCACAGAAATCCATCAGCTTATCCGAGATGCCGCCCTGGTTCATCAGGTTGCCCGCCAGGGTAAAGCCGGGGATACATAAAAGTGTGAAGCTGTCAATACCAGCAAAGAACCTCTGGGAAAATGTTGCAATGGGCATGTTGGCACCCAGGAAATAGGCCAGGGATGCAAGTCCAAGGCTGAAGGCCACAGGCACTCCGATGAACAGGCAGACAACGAATGTAATGAATAATACGGATACCATACTTATTTGCCCTCCTTTTCATTCCAGGTAAGGATTATGTTGAGAACCTCACACAGGTAAGCGATGACCATGAAGCCGAACATCAGTACCAGGGAGAAATATACATACTGCATAGGCAGCGTCATTGCTGTGGAAAACATGGGGAACTTGATAAATGCAAATGGAATCACGGATTTAACCAGCACGTATGCTGTGAAAACCAATAATACCACCTTGATGAGCAGGTCAATGATCTTGTTGATGATGGGGAACTTTGGCTCCAGGGCGTCATGGAGGAATTCCACGTTTACAAATTCACTGCGGTGGACTGCTACGGCGCAGCCAAATCCCACCATGTAGATGAAGGAATAGCGTGCGGCCTCTTCTGTCCAGGATGGCGCGCTTGGCAGGAAGTTCCGGCTTATTACCTGAATCAGTACACAGGCCACGAAAGTCAGATAAAAAATAACGCCGAAAAAGCAGAGTGCATGGTCAAAGTAATGGACGAACTTATCCAACCCTTTTTTAAAATTGCTCATGGATGAGCACCTCACTTTCTGTTAAGGAATTTTAACACTGTATCTACAAAAAGGGGCACAGCGCAAAACCGGTCGGTCATGCACTGCGCCCATAGGCTGGACGGTCGGTCCGCCGCCAAAAGCCAATGCTGAAATAGTGTTAAATTTAAGCGTCCGGGTTAGCAGCAGAAATCTTTTCGTAAAGAGCCTTCTGGCTGTCGGTCAGTACTGCCAGGACTCCGTTTGTCATGGCATCTGAGAATGCCTTCTGGTCCACATCCACGAATTCCATGCCTTCCTCAACCAGCTTGGACTCCAGCTCTTCCTCGTTCTTCAGGAAAATCTCATGCTCATACTTCTGCATTTCCTTGCCGCCGTCCAGTACAACCTGCTGCAGGTCAGCCGGCAGGGCATTGAACTGCTCCAGGCCCATTGCGATGTAAACCCATGCGCGCAGGTGCTCGGTGCGGATTACGTAATCCTGGACTTCATAGAAGGAGCTGTTCTGGATCATGGCCAATGGATTCTCCTGGCCTTCAATGGTGCCCTGCTGAAGGCTGGTGAACACCTCTGCTAAAGCCATAGGGGTGGGCTTTGCCCCGACTGCCTCAAATGCGGCCACGGTCATGGCGGACTGAGGGGTGCGGATGACAAAATTGTTCATATCGGCAGGGGATGTGATCTTCTTGTTGGCGGTAACATTACGCGGGCCGCGGGTAAAATAACCCAGGACCTTCATGCCGGACTTCTCCATCAGTCCTTCCAGTTCAGCGCCTACCTCTCCGGTAAGGACAGCTTCCATATGTTCGTCGCTCTTAATCAGGTAAGGCATACCGATGATGCCCAGGTCAGGCTGGTAGGTCTGCATGGACTCGCCTGTAAATGTGATGTCACAGCCGCCCTGTGTCAGGATGGACTGGATCATATCCACCTCAGTGCCTAACTGGCTGCTGGGATAGATGTTTACCTGGATGCGTCCGCCGGAATTCTCTTCCACGTACTCCTTAAACTTCTCAGAACCCAAGTGCCAGGAATCGCGTTCATCATTGATGTGGCCGATGTTAATGACATAGGTCTGTCCATCGTCAGCAGCAGGAGCGGCTGTGTCGGCAGCGGCATCCCCCGCAGGAGCGGCAGCAGGCGCAGCAGTAGTAGAAGCGGTGGAACCGCCGCCACAACCTGCAAGAGACAGGGCCATTGCTGCGGTCAGCAGCAGTGCAAAAGGTTTTTTGTTAAGTTTCATAAATTCTTCTCCCTTCCTTTTGTAGGATTGATATACCTTGGCAGAGCCTGCCGGCACTGGCCAAACTATACGTTGGTCTGTATTTTACAACCATACTAATATATTGCCATATATGAGGATATATTACTAGCTACAAAATGACAGTTTTAGCTAAAGAGATTTGTGCATATTTAACAAAAACTAAAAAAACATGGTCGGAAATGTAAAAATGAGTAAAAAACCGACAAAATAAAAGGGTAAAAACGTAAAAAAGTGTGCATATTTCGATGACAGAAAAATCAGATATTAATATAATATAAAGACGGTATAAAGATGGCATAAAGAAACCGCCTGAAAAGTGCACATAGATTCAGTGCATCTTCAGGCGGATACGCGGGAGGGGGATAAAATGGCCCAACTAATATATTTGTTAAAAACATATCTATCATCAATCCACAAAATAATCCGGATAGGTTGTGATTGTATTCTGGAAATCTAACAGGAACCGGCCCAGATGGTCACTGCAGAACTTTGCGATATCCACATCCCCTGGAATTCCCATCAGGAGATAGCAGTAAAGCGTATTGTGATTCTCTAGCAGGACGGACTGGTTCACGCCGTTGACCGCGGTGTCCAGGTAACGCACCCGGTCATAGTGGGAATTGACCCCGTGGAGCGCGGACCATATATGGTGGCGGTTGCTGAACTCATAAAGCATGCGGTGCATGTCGTCATCCAGGTCAAAAAAATCATCGCTCAATTCATTGACATTCCGCGCAAGCTCCTGGCGCTGCAGTTCCAGGTTGTTCTTCATGGCCTTAGTCTGCCCGGAGGAAAGGGTGCCGGCAATCTCCTGGATGATGGCTGTCTCCAGGATACGGCGCATGAAATATCCTTCACGCACAAGGCTGAGGCTGATATGGCTTACCCTGCTGCCGCGCTGGGGCATGATGTCCACAAGGCCCTCATTTTTCAAGAGAATCAGGGCTTCCCGTATGGGCGTGCGGCTCATTCCCAGCTGTTCGCTGAGTTCCGCCTCATTTAACACTGCTCCCGGCTTCAGGTACAGGTTCATGATATTCCTCCGTATCAGCCTGTATGCATAGTCGCTGTTGGTTTCCTCCGGACAGCGTTTATTGACGATTGTGAGAGACATTGGACATGCTCCTCCTTTACTTGTTCTAATAGTTTTATACCAGAAAAAACGTGGTTTGCCAAGACGGGAATGCGTTTGCGGGCGGACCTGGCTAATGTTACTGTCCAAGAATCAAAGAAATCTTTTTACGGTGAACCGCATCCTTGTGCATCAGGGCAAAAGCCCTATGAAGGAGAATCCATACTGATATATTGGTATATCGGGGAGAGCGTTTTCTGTTTACTTTCTATGTGCAAGAGTAATGGAAATGAGGGGAATATGCAATGCTGCATTGATGTTTTAACTGGAACATGGTATAATGGACAAACATTTACTGATATATAAGTGTCAGGCCCTGTTTGAGAATTCATTCCTGCCATCTGCCCTGGCCAAGGCCAAAGGAAAGCCAAATAGGGAATGGATGCCTGATGATATACGGATAAAAGTCCTTAAGCCAGGGACCAGGAGAGGAGCAGCACTTTATGGAGAAAATATCCACGGAGCAGATTGCATTTGTGATTGTGATGGCAGTCCTTCTGATGATTGTCATGCCCATTGTACAGTCGCGCACGGGGAAAAGCCTGTCAGAACTGTTATTTGGTGCCAGCAGGAAGAAGAAACCGGATGGAGCGGAAAAACCGTCAAAGAAGGGCGGGGGACGCGAGCCAAGGATGAACAATGGCACCAAGAACGATTTAACGGTGTTTGTTGCCCAGTTGTTAAAGTTTGCGAATAAAAACGGCATGGGAGTGGTTGCTCCCGGCTCAGTTGAATATCAAGGGAAGACCGCCCAGTTGATTGCATTCCTGGTGGCGCCCAGCGGTGTGACCGGTATCTACTGTCTGGGATTTGGCGGCGTTGTCAGCCCGGGGGAGAAGGACGGGCCATGGAAACAGCACATGAACGGCCAGGACCTGACATTCCGCAACCCTTTGACGGTCTGTAAAGAGCAGTATGAGCTGGTAAAGGCTGCCATGGACGAGGCCGGTGTGAAGGGGAACCTGGATATTGTGACCGTATTCACCAATCCACGTGTGACACTTAAGGCCACACCTTCCGCCCTCATATACACCCAGAAGCAGTTTATGGAGCATCTGAAAAACACGGATTCCCTGAAACGGGGTGACATTGACGTGAAAGAGATGACCGGGGTACTTGCCCGGCTGGCTAAGATTAAGGAGAAGAAGGCGGGCAGGAATAAGAAGTAAGGGGAATGGAAAATGAAATAGGACGTATGGTTTTTCCGGATGTGTATCCGGAGAGGCCATACGTTCTTTTGTTTTGCGGCTGTTTTACCGCTGCCCTGCCGCTATGCGCAGGGGGATGCGGGTTGATTAATTCCTGCATACATATTGTTCCAGTTCGGGACGAAGCGTGTTAAACATGATGTTTACATTGTTCAGGTGCCCGTAAATGGCTTTTTGAAGTCCTGGTTCATCGTGGCTTTTAATGGATTCCACGATGGCGCGGTGCTGGTGGGGCATCATGATGGGATTTTCCAGGCGAAGGGCTAAGAGACGGGCCCTCATGTAGTGGATGTCCTTTTCGCCGGTATGCTCCAGAACGAATTCCTTGTGGGTCATATTGTAAAATATCTTATGGAACTCCATATCCAGCTGGAAAGCCAGTTCATATGCGGATGCGTTCAGCAGTTCCTCCTGGCGTGTTACCAGGGATTCCAAATATGGGACAATGGATTCAAAACACCCGGAATGATAACCATCCATCATGATTTTGTACTCTAATGCTTCGCGCAGATAACGGATCCGCTCAAGCTGTTTCACATTGATCAGCGTGACAAAGCTGCCTCGCTGGGGCCGGGCCTCAAGGGCGTCTTCGGCGGCCAGGAGATGGACTGCCTCGCGGACCGGTATGCGGCTGCAGTTGAATTCTTTGGCTAATTTAACCTCACTGAGCTTCTCGCCCGGCATCAGGTGCAGCGAAGCAATCTCATGCCACAGGTGCTGGTAGACGACTTGGGTCAGGTTTGCTGGTGTCTGAAGGGTTTCAATCATAATTACTCCTGTCTGTCATGGGTATAAGTACTTTTGTGCCAGGTATTTGCCGGGCAACAATATCTAGTATACATTCTATAACACGATAAAAAATAATTCAATATCAATACAGTTAAAATTAAAAATAACATGGAAAGGTTTATGATACTCTGAGAAATAGGCGTCAAAAGTAGGATAAAGTGTATACCAGATTTTAATAAATGAATAAGACAGAAATTAAATGATTTACTGAAAATGTAAAATAATGGGGAGGGGGACAAAAAGAATCAGTGCTTATTTGATAAAAAATAAACAATTAAATTGTAGATATAGCATAAAAGATACAATAAAATTTTGTAAATAAAGACAAAATTGATAATTGCCGTTGATTTTGTCCTGACATGGTGCTATACTCACCTCAGATGTTATACTAGTATACATTTTTGAGAATGCGAACAAGGAATAATTAAGAAGGAGCTGATAATGATGGAGAAGAGGCCCAAATTACTGTGTCCATCCATATTAAACCTGGCAATTGACAATATCAGGGAAGAGGTTGAGAAGCTGGATGCCACGGATATGGATATTTATCATGTGGATTTGATGGATGGGACATTTGTTCCAAATTTTGGAATGTCTGTAAGGGAACTGGAGATGATACGGCGGGTTACGGATCAGGGCGCCCACAAATTAATCGATTGCCATATGATGGTCATGAATCCGCACAACTACATAGAAAAAGTAGCCCAGGCAGGAGCCGACATCATCTACATCCACCCGGAGTCAGAACTGATTCCGTCCGCTACCCTTGAGCTGATTCAGATGCAGGGCAAAAAAACAGGTCTTATACTGAATCCCTGCACCACGCTTGAAAGTGTTAAGGACATGCTTCCGATTACGGACTATGTCATGATCATGGCAGTGAATCCCGGATTTGCCGGAAGGGAATTCATGCCGTATACGCGGCAGAAGTTCATTGAACTTAACAGCTACAGGGAGGAACATGGGCTTGGTTATCACCTTCTTCTGGACGGCGGGGCCACGAGGGAAGTTATCAGCGACCTGTATCACAACTGCGGAGTGGAGGGCTTCGTCCTTGGAAAACAGGAACTGTTTTTCCAGGAAGAGGATTACGCTGCGTGCATAGACAGGATACGGGCCTATTAAAGCAGTAACAATAAACCATTCATACGAGGAGGACAACGAAATGAAAAAAAGATTGGCAGTCATTACATCCGTGGTACTAAGTGCAGGCATGCTTTTCGGATGCAGTTCCGTCAGCACACCCGCAACCCAGGCAGCAGGGAGCGGTAACAAGGACACCCAGGCAGCAGGTGCAGAAAGCAAGGAAGTTCCCGCGGCAGGGGAAACCGTTACACTGAAGTATGACCTGACGGTATCCCTGGACCATCCATGGGGGCAGGCAGCAACCGAATTTAAGAAGCGCCTGGAGGAAAAGTCCGGCGGGCGTTTTGTGGTTGAGATTTATCCTTCCAGTTCATCTGGCTCGGAAGCGGATTCCCTGGCAGGCATGCTGGTAGGGACAACGGATATGACCATGTCCGGCGGCTCCTTTAACGGATATGCGCCCAGCGCAACCCTTTTGGAAGCGCCATGGGCCTACAACTCTGAGGAAGATGTGCAGAACATGGTTGAGAGTGAGATTGGAACTTCCATTAAGAATGATTTTGAGACAGCGGGATTCCATGTTTTGTGGTACCAGCTGCGCGGCGCCCGCCAGCTGACATCCAATGTGCCCATTAACACACCGGCTGATTTAAGCGGACGAAAGATGCGTATGTCAGGCAACACGCTGCATACGAATATGTGGAACAGCGCAGGGGCAGTGTGTTCCTCCATCGCATTGGGCGAGACCTTTAACGCCTTAAGCCAGGGAGTCGTGGAGATGCAGGAAAATCCATATGACATGATTTACGACAACAGCTTCTATGAAGTGCAGAAGTATGTAAATGAGACAAGCCATGTATATTCAACTATCCTTAACCTGGTTTCAGCCGACCTTTACAATGGCCTGGACGATGAGATGAGAGGCTGGCTGGATGAGACTTCTGCAGAAATGCAGCAGTGGACCAATGATTACTACTATGAACACAAGGATGATTACCGCCAGAAATGTATGGATGCGGGCATGACCATTAACACGGAAGTGGACCGTGACGCCATTAAGGACGCCATGATGCCGGTCATCCAGTCCTACCTGGAGGACCAGGGCGCAGGCCTTTGGGATATGTACCAGAAAATCTGCGAAATGTCCGATGCCAATGTAAAATAACAGCATGGCGCCAGACGCCGCCTGCGGGCATCAGGCGGCGTTTATAAAAGCAGCGGCTAATAATTGATAGAGTAGGGGGATAGCGATGAAGAAAATTACTGACTTATTGGATAAGATATTCCATTACCTTACAGCCCTCTCCTTTGGCCTGGTGAGTATCTGCGTCCTGGTTCAGGTCATCACAAGATATACGCCGGGGATTTCAGCTCCCTGGACAGATGAAATGACAAGATTGTTTTTCATGTATACAATCATGTTCGGTGCGCCCATGGCAATTAAATACAATGAGTATGCTGTCATCGACATAGTGACAAACAACATGCGCGGAAAGCTTAAGCATATCATAAGCATTCTGGACTATATCTTCATATGCATTGTAGGGGTAGTGGGTACAAGGCAGGCCTTTATATTCTGGAAAACCGGCCTGAGGACAGTATCTACTTCCCTGAGGATTAACATGGGAATTTTCTATCTGGTCCCGGTGGGGATATTTGCCCTGACATCCATCTACTGTATGGCTGGAATCATAAGCGAAGTCCTGGCAATGGGAAAGGGGGCGGAATAAGGTATGGTTGCAATGATGTTTATTATATTCCTGATACTTCTGCTGATAGGGGTTCCGATTGCATTTTCCCTGGGTCTGTCATCCCTGTTTTATCTGTTTACAAATAACATACCGCTGACCGTCATCGCCCAGAAGTTTTATTCCGGAATGGATTCCTTTACCCTGCTCTGTATACCCGGATTCATGCTGGCCGGAGCGCTGATGAACGGCGGAGGTATCACCAGGCGTATTCTGGATTTCTGCAACTCATTTCTGGGACATTTCCGCGGAAGCCTTGCGCTGGTAAATATTGTGGCAAGTATGGTGTTTGCCGGAATATCCGGAACAGCCATTGCCGATGTGTGCAGCCTGGGCGGTATGCTGATTCCGGCCATGGTGGATGACGGCTATGACGATGATTTCTCGGTGGCAGTGACAGCGGCTTCATCCGTTGTAGGCCCAATCATCCCGCCCAGCGTGCCCATGGTCATTGCAGGTTCCTGTGTGAGCATTTCCGTTGGGAAAATGTTCCAGGCCGGCATTATCCCCGGTATCCTGCTGGGGCTGGCCCTCTGTATCCCAACCTATATCATCTCCGTAAAGCGCAATTATCCAAGGCACGAAAAGGCTTCCTGGCGGGTGCGCCTGGAAACGACAAAGGATGCAATCTGGGCCATGCTGATGCCTGTCATTCTTTTAGGCGGGATCCTCTCTGGCGTGTTCACGCCGACGGAGGCCTCAATCGTCACATGCGCATATGCGCTGGTTGTAGGTGTGTTTGTGTATAAGGAAATCAGAATCACGGATGTTCCAAGGATTGTCTGGGAGAATATAAGGGCCTGCGCCAGCATCATCGTACTCATTGGGCTGGCCAATGTATTTGCCTATATCCTGACAGCGGAGCGTATCCCGCAGATGGTGGCAAACAGCATACTCAGTATTACGGATAACCGGGTTGTGGTAATCCTTCTGATTAATGTGGTATTGCTTTTTGTAGGGATGTTCATGGAAAGCCTTGCGGCAATCCTGATTACGTTCCCGGTGCTGCTTCCCGTGGCAACCGCGGTGGGAATGGAGCCGGTCCACTTTGCGCTGATGGCAATCCTGAACCTGATGCTGGGACTGACCACGCCTCCGGTAGGCATGTGTGTCTGCACAGGCGCCCAGATTGGAAAGATTTCCGCATTCAAGGCATTTAAGGCCACGGTTCCCTTCCTGGCCACAAGCCTTATTGTATTAGCACTTGTATCGTTTGTCCCGCAGCTCACACTGTGGATTCCAAGTATTTTAAATTAAAAATTATTCGTCGGAGGATAAGGGATATGGAACAGGTTGTTGTTATAACCGGTGCAGGCGGAGGACTTGGCAGCGTGTTTGCCAGGGAACTTGCCGCGGATGGTAAATTAATTGCAGTGTTGGATTATGATATCCATGCTGCAGGGCAGGTAGCTGCGCAGATCAGGGAAAATGGAGGAAGGGCCGCTGCAATCCGCTGCAACGTGGTGGACAAGGCTTCCATGGAACAGGCCCGTCAGGAGGTCAGGGAAAAGCTGGGCAAGTGCAATGTGCTGATTAACTGTGCAGGAATCCAGGATCCACTGGCCAAGACCACGTCCGGGTCATATCAGCCGGGCGATGAAATGGATACAGAGGTTGCAAAGGCTGATCCGGAGCGCAAGGAGACTGTCCGGGAACTGCTGGGAAAGAGCCGCACCCTGTTTAATATTGATGCGGAAAAGATGATGCGGGTCATGAACGTGAATTGGCTGGGAACCGTGATTGCCAGCCAGGTATTTGCAGCGGACCTTGTAGGCGGGGAGGGGAATTCCATTATCAACATAACTTCCATGGCAGCCTATGACGCCCTCAGCATGGTTCCAGCCTATGCGTCCAGCAAAGCGGCGGTGGATATGTTCACCAGATGGCTTTCCAATTACCTTTCCAATGAATATGGCAGGGTCAGGGTCAATGCGGTGGCCCCGGGATATTTCCTGACACCATTAAACCATGACATGTATGTAAATCCAGACGGCACCTATACCCAGCGCTACTACAATGTGATTCACCGCACGCCCATGGGCAGGCTGGGGGATTCCAGGGAACTGGTGGGCGCGCTGCGGTTTTTTGCAGACCCGGATATGTCGGGCTATGTAACGGGCCAGGTGATTGCGGTGGACGGAGGGTTCCTGTCCTGCCCCGGGATTTAGCCGGATCAGAATGAAAGGAGAGGAAGATGAAAGCAATCACGGTAATAGAACCGGGCCATATGGAAATGCTGGATGTAAAGATGCCGTCCATCACTGAGCCGGACCAGGTGCTGGTGCGGATCCATGCCACGGGAATCTGCGGTTCCGATGTGCATGTGGCCCATGGAAGCAATCCCTATGCTGTATATCCAAGGGTAATCGGGCATGAGGCGGCAGGTGAAGTCAAAGCGGTGGGAGAGGCGGTGTCCGACCTGGCGGCCGGGGACGGTGTGGTCTTTGAACCCATTACCTACTGCGGGAAATGTTACGCCTGCCGCAGCGGCCATCATAATGTATGCCGGGAACTGAAAGTCCTGGGCTGTATTGTGGATGGAACCTTCAGGGAATACGCGGTGGTTAAACGCTCCCAGTTGTATCGATACGATAAAAGTAAAATGAGTTATGTCCAGGCAGCCCTGTGTGAGCCATACACCATCGGATTCCAGGCCAACTGGCGGGGCGATGTCCGGCCGGGGGATGTGGTCCTGGTCCATGGGGCCGGACCAATCGGCCTGATTGTGGCGGATGTGGCCAAGAGCCGCGGGGCAGTGGTGATTGTATCCGAGCCAAATGAAAACAGGCTTGCCATGTCGGCCCGGTTTGGCGCGGACTACATGGTCAACCCTGTAAAGGAGGATCTGGATACACTTGTTATGGATGTGACTGGCAGGGAGGGGGTCAACGTGGTATTTGAAGCAGCAGGAATCCCGGCCCTTCTGGAACACGCTGTTAAACTTCTCTCACCAGCCGGACGCCTGGTGGCGATGACATTCGCAAATACGCCCACCGCAATTGATTTTAAGGCGGTTAACGCCAAGGAGCTTACCATTCTTGGAACCCGGCACCAGATGCAGAAATTCCCGGAGACACTGGAACGTCTTGCGGACCGTCTGGACCGGGTGGACCAGCTGGTCACACATGTGTTTCCGGCTGAAAAGTATGAGGAGGCATTTGCCGTTCTGGCTGATAAGGACAGCGGGGCAGGAAAAGTAATCCTGACATTTGACTGAATTCACACAAAATAATCAGGATACAGCTTAATAAGCTCTGATTTTTCTACCCGGTGCCTGGTCAGGTGCCGGGTCATCAGCATCTCGGCCAGCTCGCTGTCCCGGCGGCCGATGGCATAGAGGATATTCTCGTGGTCCTCCACAATCTTGTCCGGCTTAAGGGACTTGAGGGATAAGGCCCTCAGCCTGTCAAAATGCACCATCTGGGAGTGGATGATACTGTAGGTCCGGGCCTTGCCCACGGACAGGAATAAAAGACGGTGGAAATCCGTGTCCAGCTCAAACAGCCGGGGGTAGTCCCCTGCTTCAAGATGCCTGGTTTCCTCCTCCATGTTTGCCCGGAGCATTTCCTCGTGTTCCGGGGAAATGCCTTCGCATACCAGGGCCAGGACTGCATTTTCCAGAACCAGGCGCATGAACCTGGACTCTTCCACCAGCTCGTAGTCAATCTTGGCAATATAACTGCCGCGCTGGGGCTGGATATCCACCAGCCCCATTTTGCTCAGCTCAATCAAGGCCTCCCGCACCGGGGTGCGGGAAAGCTTGAGTACCAGGGAGAGTTCATTTTCACTGACCGCGCTGCCAGGCGCAAGTTCAAGGGTTATGATGTTGTGCAGGAGAACGCGCAGCGCATAAGAGCGCGCGTTTTCGGAAGGCTGCCTGTCTAATAATTCCATATCCAAACCTCGCTGCGTTTATTTTGTATCGTATTAGGTCGTGTTTGAAAATTCATTCCCGCCATCTGCACGCCCCACTTCGCGGCATATTTGGTCCCAATTCGGTCAACGTAGCCCGCTACGCCTCCCTCATCGGGACCAAATCTCCCACAAAGTGGAACGCACAGCTGACGGAAAGCAATTTTCAAACACGCCCTAGAAATCAAAGGTCAGTACAATCTTACGGATGGATGGGTCATGGCTGTCCACAAAGTCAAATGCTTCCTGGGCCTTTGTAAGGGGGAAGGTGTGGGAAACAGCGCCGGACAGATCCAGTTTGCCCTCATTGACCAGTTCGATGGCCTTGCCGAACATCTTGTTCTGAAGCCTGGAGCCTCTGACATCCAGTTCCTTGGAGGTGATTACGAACTGGTTGATTTCGGTGGGGCTGGTGGAGAAGCCCATGGTCATGACGCGGCCCGCGTTGCCGGTTGCCTCAAGAAGGTTAATCAGGGAATCCTTGTTGCACACAGCGTCGATGGATACGGTTGCCCCGTGTCCGTATGTATATTCCTTTACCTTTTCAAGCAGGTTTTCTTTTAATACGTTGATGGTGTAGGTTGCCCCGTTGGCCTTTGCGGCCTCCAGCTTGTCATCCAGAACATCGGCTACAATGATGTGGTCGCAGAGCAGGCGTGCAATCTTTAATATGGAACTTCCAAGGGCGCCTGAGCCGTAGATTAAGAGCATGTCATCCTTCTGAAGCTCGGCCCTGGTGCAGGACTGGATACCGATGGTGGTGGGCTCAATCATGACAGCGTCTTCATCAGAAAGGGACTCGGGAAGGATGTAGCAGTCAGATTCAGGTACGGCAATATATTCCCTGTAACCGCCGTCAATGTGCACGCCGCGCACAGCCAGGCTGTCGCATACATTGCCGCGTCCAATCTTACAGGGATAGCAGTGGCCGCAGCTTGTAACCTGGTTGATGATCACACGGTCGCCCGGCTTTAAGTCCTTCACATTAGGGCCGACCTCGTCCACACGTCCCACCATCTCATGTCCGATAACCCTTGGGTAAGTTGCGGCTGCGTTGGTTCCGTGGTAGATTCCCACATCAGAACCGCAGATGCCGGCAGCGGTCATCTTCACAAGTACATTGTCCTTTTCGGTGATGACAGGCTTCTCCATGTCAATCAGCTTTAATTCGTTTGGTTTTACAATCTGTACGGCTTTCATAATCGTTCTCCTTTGATATAATCATTTATTTGTTGTAAATACTCCGTCCAACTACCATACAAGTATACTAATACCCCTTGGATGAAATGTCAATCCATGAAAATGAATTGGCATAATATAAGCGATTTTTACAAAAATATACCTGAAAAATTGTGGAAAATTACATATTGAATAAAAGGCCGCTATATACTACCATACTAGATAAGAGACTTTCATTATTTTAATCATATTTTAAAAGGAAAGGGTAATCAATATGAAACTGACATTAGAAGGATTGAAAGACAGGAGCGCATGGGAGTCAGCCGGTATCGGACTTCCGGACTATGACATCGAAGCAGTGGCAGCAGAGACAAGGAAGGCTCCTGTGTGGGTGCATTTTGGAGCAGGCAATATTTTCCGTATCTTTATCGGAGGCCTGGCCGATACCCTGATTGAAAAAGGTGAGTGCAGCAAGGGTATTACCTGTGTGGAGACCTTTGACTTTGATGTGATTGACAAGATATACAAACCATATGATAACCTGGTGCTGGCAGTGACGCTGAAAGCAGACGGCTCCACGGATAAGAAGGTCATCGGTTCCCTGACAGAGGCCCTTAAGGCCCAGTCCGGCGTAAAGGAGGAGTGGGACCGCCTGAAGGAGATATTCGTGAATCCTGGCCTTCAGATGATTTCCTTTACCATTACGGAAAAGGGATATGCCTTAAAGGGTTCTGACGGGAATTACTTCCCATTCATCCAGGCAGACATTGACAACGGCCCGGAAAAGGCAGTATCTGCCATGGCAGTTGTGTGCGCGCTTCTGAATGAGAGATACAAAGCAGGCAAGGCGCCTCTGGCAGTTGTTTCCATGGATAACTGTTCCCACAACGGGGAAAAGCTTCAAAGCTCCATCCTCACCATGGCTAAGGAGTGGAACCGGAAGGGCTATGTAGAGGACGGCTTTATGGATTACCTTTCCGACGAAAACCAGGTATCCTTCCCCTGGTCCATGATTGACAAGATCACACCACGTCCAGCTGACTCCGTATGCGCCGAGCTGGAGAAGGCAGGAGTAGAGGATATGGCCCCTGTCATCACCTCCAAGAAGACATACATTGCCCCATTTGTCAATGCAGAGGGACCCCAGTACCTGGTCATCGAGGACAAGTTCCCGGCTGGAAGGCCGGCGCTGGAAAAGGCTGGCGTCTACATGACGGACAGGGACACGGTTAACAAGGTAGAGCGCATGAAGGTCACCACCTGCCTGAATCCTCTCCATACGGCCCTGGCTGTATACGGCTGTGTGCTGGGCTACACCCTGATTGCAGATGAGATGAAGGATGCCGAGCTTAACAAGCTGGTTCATGAGATTGGCCCGGTAGAGGGAATGCCGGTTGTGACCAATCCTGGAATCCTGTCCCCTGAGGACTTTGTAAATGAAGTAATCAACGTAAGGATTCCCAACCCATTCATGCCTGACACGCCCCAGAGAATTGCCACTGACACCTCACAGAAGGTGGGCATCCGTTACGGCGAGACCATCAAGGCATACGTTGCAAAGTACGGTGACGCCAAGAAGCTGAAGGCTGTTCCTCTGGCGCTTGCAGGCTGGTGCAGGTACCTTCTGGCAGTGGATGACCAGGGAAATGCATTCGAACTTTCAGCAGACCCAATGGTGCCGGAGCTGACCAAAGCCCTGGAGGGAATTGAAGTTGGCAAGCCTGAGACTTACAAAGGACAGTTAAAGCCAATCCTGTCCAATGCCAATATATTCGGTGTAGACCTCTATGAGGCCGGAATCGGTGAGACCGTGGAGTCAATGTTCCTGGAGGAGATTGCGGGAGCGGGGGCTGTCAGGGCGACGCTTAAGAAGTATTTGGATTGATGAATATGGATTGATGGTTTGAAGGCAGAGGGAGTGTGACGGGGGTTACGCAACCTCTGCTTTTGGTTTTCTTACGGAGCCAGGGACGGGAGGCGGACGGGGGGACGGTTCCTGGTTCCGGGCATAAGAGAGACGGACTCAAAAAGACGGCAAAAACCGGGCACCGTCTCAACTACCGAAAAATCTTGATGATTTTTCGTCCGTGGAGACTCTGCGCTCGGGCTTTGAGGCCCTCGCTCGGCCCGGCTTTTGTCGCCTTTTTGAGTCCGTCTCTCTAATACCCTCCACAAGGAACCGTCCCCCCGTCCGTCTCCCGCCCCTGGCTCCTGCCAAGTACTTGAAGAGGTTGCTGGGGCCTTCAGCTACTGCCTTAAAACATGAATCGGAGAGAAGAAAATCATACCGCAAGCTTATGTATTTCCTGACTTAACATAAATATAGTGTATCACCATACTTAATATACTTATATTAATGCATCACTGTACTTAATATTATCATATTGAAAACAGGCCTGGACTATCCGTCTTGACGAAGTACATCTTTGGCAGAACGGAATGAACTAAGCCTGTTTTTTATTTCTTTCTCCGGTTCATGTGATGCAGGAACGATAATACGTAGAGGGTGAGCGGAATGGGGATGGGGGCTGTGGATGCATCTACAGGGGCGTGTGATTCTTATGCTGTGGGAACCGGTGTTAAGAGGCTGGCGCCTTTGTCTGAGCTCAGTGTTGCATGGTTTAGACAAACTAAGCGCGAGTTAGGCGGCCAGACTCTTGTCCAACGCCGGTTTCCACAGCATTAGAAGCACTAGCCCCGCAGCCGTATCCACAGCCCCCATCCCCATTCCGCTCACGTACGGATGCACCTCCCCCACGCACCCCATCAACCATTCCACTTCTTAATCTCCAAAAGCCCCGGCACCAATGCCTCCGCACTCGTCTTAAGGATGATCCTTCCTTTTTCAGCCGTAGCCCCGGAGGGGTCGCCGCCAATGCCGATGGGTTTGCCGTCCTCTGTTTTCCAGTCCTCGGATACCCAGCCGATGGATACGGGGCCATAGGGCTGAAGGGCCTGGTTGTCCTTGAAGGCAGCGGGGATGCCGGCTTCGGAGGTTTCCAGCTTGACTAAGGATGGGTCCACGGCCATGACCATGGAGGTTTCCATCTCGCCGCCGTGGAAATCCCATATGTTGCCCTCTGAGACAGTGGCTTTTACATCGGGATGGCTGAATGCGCCGGAGGACAGGAGGAATGGGGAAATCCCCAGCTCGCTTCGCAGTTCCCGGCTCAGTACCTGGGCAATGGGGGCGTTGCCGCCGTGGCATATGAGCAGGGCCAGCTTCTTAAAGCCATGGTGCGCCAGGCTGGCACATATGTCGTATAGCAGATGGTAGTAGGTGTCCGGTTTTAAGGTGATGGAACCGCAGAAGTTTTTGTGCTCCGTGCTAAGCCCCACAGGGATGACCGGGAATATCAGCATGGGGAAGTCCGGGTCTTCTGCCTCCAGTGCCTGGGTCAGGTATTCGGTCATGGCCTGGGCAATGATGTCGTCCGTGCCAAGGGGCGCCTGGTTCCCATGCTGTTCCAGGGCGCCAAGGGGGATGAGGACAATGGTTTCTTCCTTGTCGATCTGTTCCATCTCAAGTCTGGTAAGTTCGCTGTATCTGAGTATCATTTTTTAAAAAATTCTCCTTTCAAACACGCTCTAGGACAGGTTAGCCGTTGGCTTCTCCGGCTGGTTTCCTTTCATGTTGCCCTTACTGGCTTTCATGCTGTTTTTACTGACTTTCAAGCTGCCCTCACTGGCTTTCATGCTGCCCTTACTGGCTTTCACGTTGCCCTTACTGGCTTTTAATGCTGCCTTGCCGGCTTTAATGATGGATAAGCGGCTGTCAGGCGGTTGAACAGAAGGTAGCCTACAAAGTAGTTTAAGCCCAGCTTCAGGATGTTGAAGGGGATGGTGGCCATGACGATGAAGGTGGTCAGGCTGGTGATGGCAGGGTTCACGGAGGCTACCATGGTAACCACGCTGTCCAGGGAAACGCCCATGGCCTTTGCGTATAAGGGCAGGGTGATGAAGGCATTGCAGAAACATGCAAATGCAGTCCTTACGGCAATGCTTACAGACAGGCCGGTGATGGCGGCCCGGCGGTTCTTGCCCATTTTATTGTATACAATCCATAAGGGGATGACGAACAGGGCCACACCGATCAGGTTGGACAGTTCGCCCACATACATGGAGTTAGTCCCCACTGTTATCAGCTTGATGAGGATTTTGATGATTTCCACCCAGGCAGCGGATGCGGGTCCGAACAGGAACAGGGCCATGATGGATGGGACATCGCTGAAATCCACTTTGTAGAATGGCGGCATCATGGGAACTGAAAATTCCAGTGACATAAGGGCGCCTGCCATGGCGGCCAGCATGCCGGTGTAAATAAGCTTCTGAATACTCCACTTTGATTTCATAACATAAACCTCCTTAGATATCAGGGCCTTGATGTGCCCTAAAGTTTGTTTTTGCAATGAAACAAGTCCTTTGGAAAAACTTTTGTAAAACCTTTGGGAAAAAATCATCACAGGCACGTTTTCCATATTAAAAAAATCCCAGAGCCATAGGGGCTTGGGATTCATAAACAATTCAATATAAATAACGGCATGTGGTTCATTATCCATATGAATTAAATCGCCTTCTCTCATCCAGACTATACTGTCGGTTTTGGAATCTCACCAAATCAGCCGCCTAAGCGGGTCGCGGACTATACCGCCGGTAGGGAATCACACCCTGCCCCGAAGAACTTATTCATTTGCTATTTTTAGCGTAGCACAAATAATATAAGAAGTCAATGGGATGCCTTGTACTTCAGTTGGAAAAACTGCACAAAATTATTTTCCAATGATGTGCAAGTTTACGGTTTACAACCAACGTAGGATGTAGTATATTATTGACATAAACATAGAACATAGGATGTAGGATATAGCAGAAAATATTTGGACAGATAGAAGGAGGATTATCATGAAAGTAGCATTGGTTTACACAAGTACCACACCGGAGCTGATTGAGCTGGTCGAGAAGGAAGTAGGGGCAGTGCTTCCGGCGGATACGGAGGTGGTAAGCTATCAGGACCCATCCATTCTGGCAGAGACCAGGGATGCAGGTTTTGTGACGGCCCCGGCAGCAGCCAGGCTGGTTGGGATGTATATGAAGGCTGTGACGGAGGGCGCGGATGCAATCTTAAACCTTTGTTCTTCCGTAGGTGAGGTGGCGGATGCTGCCCAGGAGATTGGAAGATACACAGGAATCCCCATTGTCCGCGTGGATGAGGAGATGTGCAGGGAAGCAGTGAGACAGGGCAGGCGCATCGGCGTCATGGCTACCCTTCCAACCACGCTGAATCCCACCAAGAATACCATAACAAGGGTTGCCAGGGAAATGAACCGCCAGGTGGAGCTGGTGGACGCACTGGTGGACGGGGCATTTGGCCTTGACCAGGAACAGTTTAAGGGCCTGATGAGCAGGTATGCGGCAAAGCTGGCGGACCAGGTGGACGTGATTTTGTTTGCCCAAGGTTCCATGGCATACTGTGAAGGGTATATTCATGAAAAGTATGGTAAAGTAGTATTATCCAGTCCGAGATTCGGGGCAGCCGCTTTGAAGGATGCGCTTGTGGGAAAGGGATTACTATAAGATCAGGCTTACTGTAAGGACGGGCCTGCTTATTGGACAGGCATGCTCATAGGGCGGGCATGCTCATAGGGCGGGCTTATTGGACAGGCTTGCCCATAGGGTGCCTGCTTATAGAAAGGGATTCCTTATGGAAAGGTTCTTATGGACGGGCTTACCATAGGACGTCCCCAGGCGTTCGTAACGAAAGGAGAGGGAAGTATGTTTAAAAGGTTTAAAAAGGCAGCTGCAGCCATATGCGCGGCGGCCATGGTATTATCCATGACAGCCTGTGGTGCGGCTCAGGATAAGAAGGTTGAACTTCATTTTACCCATACACAAAGCCCTGGGTCCATCAGCGATCTGACTGCCCAGGAGTTTAAACGGCTGGTGGAGGAAAGGAGCAGCGGAAGGATTACGGTTAATATATATTCCAACTGCGGGCTTTCCGGCGGCGATCTGACCAAGGCCATTGAACTGGTCCAGGCAGGCAACATTGATATACACTCCTGCGCCCCGCCAAACATTGCCAACTATGATAAGAAATTTTATTCTTTCTGGCTTCCGTTCCTGTTCCCCAATTCAGACGACCTGCTGGCCTTCTGCCACAGCGACAAGGTACATGAGGTGGTGAACGGATGGTGCAATGACCTGGAGATGGAGATGCTGGGCATCAATAACGCGGGTTCCAGGCAGATATCCAACAGTAAGAAGGAAATCACAAAACCAGAGGATTTAAAAGGCATGAACATCCGTGTGCCGGGGGCCAATATTTTCATTGACCTGTACAGGAATTATTTTGGGGCAAACCCCACGGCCATGGACTTCTCAGAAGTATATACCTCCCTCCAGCAAAAGACCATTGACGGACAGGAGAACCCCATTGCGGTGTTTGATTCCTCCAAGTTCGCAGAGGTCCAGCAGTATGTTACCCTGTGGGACGGTGTCAGGGATACGACCATCTGGGTCATGAGCCAGAAGACCATGAAGAAGCTGTCGCCAGAGGACCAGGCCCTTGTAAAAGAGTGTGCCACAGAGGCCCTGGACTGGGGCAATGCTTACCTGGCGGATAATGAGGAGACCATCATCCAGAAACTGAGGGACGGCGGCACAACCATCACGGAGCTGACGGATGAGCAGAAGGCTGTGTTCCAGAAAGCCTGCGCCGGAATCTATGATGATTACGCCCAGTCAGTGGGACAGGATGTAATTGATCTGTTTACCGGCGGTTACAAAGAATGACTAGGAGGAGAACGGTATGAAGGAAAAAGGCTTTTTAAAGGATTTCTGGGAGAATTTTGAGGAATATCTCTGTTCAGCTGCACTGCTGGTCATGACCCTTGTCACGTTCATGAATGTATTTTCCAGGAAAATATCATGGTTTAACATGTCATTTACCCAGGAACTGGTGACAACCATGTTCGTGTGGGTGTGCTGCCTGGCCGCGGCAAGTGTGTTTAAGACGGACTCCCATATGGGCTTCAATTATCTGACGGACAAGTTTACCGGTACGGCCCGCAAGGTCTACCGCATGTGCAGGCTTTTGCTGTGCACGGCCAACTATTCAATCTGGATTATATGGGGCATACAGATGGTTTACAGACAGTACCGTTACAATCTGCTTACCGGTGTCCTGGAGATGCCGCAGTGGACCATTGGGATTGCCATTCCCTTATCCGCTGTATTTTCCATCATCCGCATGGTGCAGTATGAGGTCAGATTAGCAAAGGAGGGGAATTAATATGTCAGCAGCAATTCTATTTGGTTCCATGGCACTGATGATTGGCTTTGGTATCCCCATAGCCATTGTGCTGGGCGTTTCAAGCGCTCTTACCCTTCTGTTTTCAGGAGCGCCCCTGGGGGTCATCCCTTCCATGATGCAGGCCACGGTTCAGAAGTTTTCCCTTCTGACCATCCCCCTCTTTGTGCTTGCAGGCGCAATCATGGATAAAGGCGGCATTTCCAAGCGCCTGATTAACCTGGCGGACAGTATCATCGGACCGGTCCACGGCGGACTTGGGTACGTGGCTGTGGTGGCGGCCCTGTTCTTTGCAGCCATATCCGGCTCCGGTACGGCAACCGTGGCAGCCATGGGTTCCATCCTGATTCCGGCCATGGTGAAACAGGGATACGACGCAGGCTTTTCCAGCGCCCTTTCCGCCATATCCGGTTCCCTGGGAACCGTGATCCCGCCAAGCATCACATTCATTATCTACGGTATGATTACCGGTGAGTCCATTGGGGATCTGTTCCTGTCCGGTATTGTACCTGGCCTTATATTCGGCTTTGCGCTCTGCATCATGGTGTTCATCCAGTCCAAGAAACATGGCTGGAAGGGCGATACCCAGAGGGCATCCGCCAAGGAAATCGGAAGGCTGTTCCTGGACACGGTCTGGGGCCTGTTAAGCCCGGTCATTGTTCTGGGCGGCATTTATTCAGGGCTTTTCACACCCACTGAGGCGGCTGCCGTGGCGGTTGTATACAGCCTGATTGTTGGTATCTTTGTGTATAAGGAACTGCGTTTTAAGGAATTAAAGGAGACCTTGTTCTCAACAGCCAAGACAACGGGCATGATCCTGTTGATCATCATGAACGCAGGAATTTTCTCCTGGGTGCTGACCCAGCAGGGAATCGCGGCATCCCTTACGGAAATGGCCCTGGCCCTTACGGATAACAGGTACATCATGCTGTTCATCATCAACATCGTATTCCTGTGCGCAGGCTGTGTCATGGACAACACCAGCGCACTTTACATCCTGGTACCCATCATCATGCCCATTGCCAAGGCGCTGGATATCAACATGATCCAGCTGGGCGTCATACTGGTGCTGAACCTGTCCATTGGCCAGGTAACGCCGCCTGTAGGACCCAACCTGTATGTGGCTGCTGACATCGGAAAGGTGAAGTTTGAGGTGATATGCCGTAAGATGGTGCCGTTACTTATCATGTCGCTGATTGCCCTGTTTGCCATTACCTACATACCGGCCCTGTCCCTTTGCCTTATACCGGCATAAACGTCCGGGGATGTTTACAGAAAATTAACACAAGATTGCGCTGAACCAACATATGATGTATACTTATGGAGAAGTATTTAAGGGAGGTTCAGCATGGAAAAGACCAGTTTTTTAAAGGAATCTGTCGGAGGACAGTCAATTGTAAATAAGATTGTAGACAACATAACCAATGCTATCATAAATGGAGAACTTAACCCAGGGGACAAGATTCCCACAGAGGCTGAATTGTCAGAATCCATGGGAGTGGGCAGGAATTCGGTCAGGGAAGCCATCAAGGTCCTGGAAGCTTATGGCGTGGTCCATATAAGGAGGGCGGAAGGCACCTTCGTAAGCCAGGAATATGACAGTAAGATGATATATCCCGTGCTTTACGGAATCATTTTACAGAAGGATTCCACAAAACAGATTGTGGAGCTGCGCAAGGTGATTGACGTGGGGCTTCTCCAGCTGGCCGTGGACAAATTAAAGTCCAGGGAGCTGGAGAAATCCCAGATGGAAGCCATTGAACATGCCATGGAGGAGCTGGAGCGCCAGGCCAATGCGGATATGCCCCAGGTGAAGAACCTGTTTGAGGCGGATGTGCAGTTCCATATGGCCATTGTGGGAATCACGGAAAATGTGATGCTTCAGTCCATCTGCAATTATGTGGACAAGATTACACGCCGTTCCCGCATGGCTACCATTGACCAGATATTTGAGGCCGGGGAGGCGGAGAATTTCCTGGACATGCACCGCAGGATCGTGAAGCTTCTGCAGGACAGGGATGCCGCGGGAATCTATGCAATCGTGGAAGAGCATTACCAGTACTGGGCAAAAGTGAAAGGTGAGTAGTATAAGCAGATGGTGGTTGCTGCAGGATGACTGTGACAGGGCAGGAAGATGTCACGGGAGTCAAGGATGCGGCAGCCGCCTTTTTATTTAGAAGCATGGAAAATAAGAGGAAATGAAGCCGGAGGCAGGATATGATATACAGGAAAAAAAGTGATTTGGAAGTCAGCCCCATTGAGAACTGTATGGGGGGACAGGGAACCGTCAGAATGGAAAAGCTGCTGAATGGGCCTGAGGAAATGCTGGGAAAGGGCAGGGCTTATGTGCGCCATACCTTGAATCCGGGCGTATCCATCGGAATGCACAGCCATGAGGGTGAGATGGAGACCATGGTGATTGTCAGCGGAAAGGCAGTGCACACCATTAACGGGCAGGAGCAGTACCTGGAGGCCGGGGACATCATTGCGGCGCAGCCCGGGGATACCCATGGGATTGCCCAGGCAGGCGACACGCCCTTGGTGCTGATTGCCCAGGTGCTGTATGACTAGGTGCTGTATGGCTAGGTGCTGTATGGCTAGGTGCTGTATGCCCAGGTGTTGTATGCCTGGGATGGACGGCTGGCAGGGGCAGCAGGCAGGCCTTTGTATTGGAAAATCAGATGAAAAAGGAGATTGGACCATGACAGATATGGGAAATAAAGTCCTTGTTTCCGTTGCGCCGGTGGCGGCCACGGACAAGGTAATCATACCGGAGAAGATTGCAGAGGATGTATATAATTGTTATAAAGCAGGAGCGGCCATGGTGCACCTGCATGTAAGGGACAGGGAAGGGAACCTGACGCCTGACATGACGCTGCTGGAGGAGACATTGGCCATGATACGGAAGGATTCGGATATCGTCATAGAGGTGTCCACGGGAGGGGTTTCCGACCTGACCATAGAGGAGCGGTGCGCCCCCCTTTACTCTGACCTTGTGGAAGCCTGTTCCCTGAACGTAGGCTCCACCAATCTGGGCAGGTCTGTTTACTGCAATCCCATTGATGATGTGGAATACTGTATCAGGGAAATGCTGAAGCAGAAAAAAACACCGGAGGTGGAGACCTTTGAGATTGGCCACACCTGGGCCATGGAGCAGCTGATGAAGAAATATGAATTTGTAGAGCCGGTGCTGTTCAGCATTGTGCTGGGCCATGAGGGGGAAGCTCCCGCCACGCCCCAGGCCCTGGCAGCCATGATCCAGATGATTCCGGCCGGGACTGTCTGGGGCATCACCCAGGCCCGCAGGACGGATTTCTCCCTGCTGGCAGGCGCCGTGGGCATGGGCGCCAGGACCGTGAGGATTGGATTTGAAGACAGCAGGTATCTGGATTCCCGGACCCAGGCCCTTACCAATGGGCCCCTTGTTGAAAAGACCGTGGCCATGCTCCGGGCCATGGATAAAGAGCCCATGACCCCGGAGGAAGCAAGGAATTTCTTCCGCATAGGGAGATAGTTGGTTTTGGCAGAAGAAAGGGAGGAAACTATGTTAGATGCAGCAGTGCTGGACCGGTATCCCCAGGCAGATTGCCGGGCCATTCAGGCGTTACTGGAAGAAAAATGCCGGGAGGACAGACATAAAATCGTGGTATTGGACGACGACCCCACCGGTGTGCAGACGGTCCACGATGTTTCCGTGTACACGGACTGGTCCTATGAAAGCATAAAAAAGGGCTTTGAGGAAGATAACAAGCTCTTTTACATACTGACCAATTCCAGGGGCTTCACCGTGGAGCAGACCACCAGAGCCCATCTGGAGATTGGGGAAAATGTGGCAAGGGTGTCTGAGGAAACCGGAATTGACTACGTGATTGTCAGCAGAGGGGATTCCACCCTGAGGGGACATTACCCACTGGAGACAGAACTCCTTGCCCGGGTAGAGGAAAAGCACCGGGGAAAGCCGGTGGACGGCGAGATCATCTGTCCCTATTTTAAAGAGGGAGGCCGCTTCACCATTGACAATGTACACTATGTCAAGTACGGGGAGCAGCTGGTTCCGGCAGGAGAGACTGAATTTGCAGGGGACAGGACCTTTGGATACCACGCATCAGATTTGAGGGAATACGTGGAGGAAAAGACCGGGGGCAGGTATAAAGCGGAGGATGTGGCATCTGTGTCAGTGGAGGAACTGCGGGGCGCGGATTATGCAGGAATCACGGAAAAGCTTATAGGGCTTCATGATTTTGGGAAGCTGGTGGTCAATGCAGCGGATGCATGTGACCTGAAGGTTTTCTGCATTGCCCTTTACAATGCCATGGGACAGGGAAAACGGTTCATGTTCCGCACCGCCGCCGGATTTGTAAAGGAATTCGGCGCTGTCAGTGAACGCCCCCTTTTAAGCCGTTCCCAAATGGTTGGGGACAGCCGCGGCACAGGCGGGATCATCGTGGTTGGCTCCCACACGAAAAAAACCACCAGCCAATTGGAGGCATTAAAGCAGGTTCCGGGAATTGAATTCATTGAGTTTAATTCTGACCTTGTGCTGGATGAGGATAAGTTCCGGGAAGAAGTGGAAGCGGTTATCCGGCGGGAGGAGGAACTGTTAGGACGCGGCGTCACGGTTGCAGTGTATACAAAGCGGAAGCTGCTTTCCCTGGACAATGACAGCCCTGAGGCAGCCCTTGTACGGTCTGTGAAGATATCAGACGCAGTCCAGTCCCTGGTGGGACGGTTAAAGGTCACGCCTGCATTCGTGGTGGCAAAGGGAGGAATCACCTCCAGCGACGTGGGAACTAAGGCGCTTCAGGTGAAAAAAGCCACTGTGCTGGGACAGATACGGCCCGGCATACCGGTGTGGAAGACCGGGGAGGAAAGCCGTTTCCCGGGCATTCCCTATATCATTTTCCCCGGAAATGTGGGTGAAGTGGATACACTTAAGGAGGCGGTTGGGATATTGATGGGCAGTCCCCGGTGACGGACCTGCACAATTGAATAAGAATACAAAAAAGCTACCGGAAAATTGTGATATGATCCCTGTCAGTGAGACAGGGGCATATTGGCATCCCTTCCGGTAGCTTTTCATTGTCATGATATGAAAATCATGTATAATTATAAATATGAGACACATTTTAAGACGCCAGCCTTGGATAAATGGGCAATGCCGGGCGGGAAATGCAGTGGATTTAAGCTAAAAAGACACGCCCTAAGGAACAGCAGAAAGATGATGGGGAGGATGGAAAAATGGATGCTGAAACAAAGAAAGCCGCAAAATGGGGGAAGGAAGCTGAAAAAGTCTGCCATGACTTTGATGTTTTCTGTGATTATCTTTTGGAACGGAAAGCAAGTCTTTCCAAAGCCACGGGTCATATTGGCAAAAAGGATTGTTTTGAACTGAACCGCCAGCTTTCTATAAAAGAAGGGTTTGAGCGGCCTACACGCCTTCAAAAAGACTATCCCGTTATCAATTTTTTCTATTATGTTGCAATGAAACACAGGATACTGGAACCGGACTCTTCAGGATGTCATATGCAACCAGGGCAAAATTATGGATATTACAAAGAGGCTGGGGCTTTAGAGAAATTCCTGCTGATGCTGGCTAATGTCCTTTTTGACGGACGGTTTACTGGAAATGTATTATGGTATGGGGTTAACATAGAGAGCTTTATGGAGTGGGCGGCGAAAGTCATGCCTTGTGCCAATCAGGCATATTGTCTGCCAAAAGAGATATTGATGGGATATGACCTGGGGTACAGGGACTGCCTTATGACATATCTGGAAGAACTGGGGGTGCTGAAGATACATAAGGAAGCCGGAATGGAGGATGGCCGTGTAATACATCCATGGGAAGCAGATATAGGCCCGCTGTTTGAATTGGCCTATGATTTATACCGGACGGTTTATGACAGCCATGACTGCGGACAGAAGGAACCGCCTGCATTCAGCCTGAGCACATATTGGGAGACACATATATCAGAAGGAAAAGCGTCAGGACTTATAAAAATATTGGAGGAACCAGATATGGATTATAAGAACCAGGTGGTTGACCTTGAAATCAAGGTACGGCATGGAAAATGCATCCGCATTGTACGTATGAACCTGTCTGATTCCCTCTATGAGCTGCATCTTGCGATTCAGAAGGCATTTGAATTTGATAATGACCATCTATTTGCGTTTTACGCCGGGCATGGGATGCTGAAGGAAACGTTTACCATGCCCGAGACATCTATCTCGGGGGACGAGTATTCCGTATATGAAACCCTGCTCGGGGACCTGCAGCTGCGTGTTGGGAATAAATTTTCCTATCGCTTTGACTTTGGGGACGAGTGGTGGTTTGACATCAAGGCTGTGGCAATCCAAGAGGGCAGTGTTCATGGGCCGGAGCTTATTAAAGCGGTCCATGACGCGCCGGAACAGTATCCTGTCTATGAGGATGGATATGAAGACGATATGTAAGAATGGCAGATGACACTATTGGATAAAGGAGTGCAGTCAATGATGGATGATTGGAAAAGCTTATTCCGCCCCCATATCCTGGCCCGTGGCCTGGATTATTACGAGTCAGGCGCCGTGGAAGCGTTAGAGCGGACAGAGCACGGATTCCATGCCCGGGTAGAGGGGACGGAAGATTATGAGGTGGACATATGGATTAAGGACAATAGGATCCATGATATGGAGTGCAGCTGTCCCTATGCGCTGGGCGGGGAGTACTGCAAGCATATGGCAGCTGTTTTATATGAGGCGGAAGAAGGGGAAGAGGGAGCCAAGGGGACAGTCCAGGCGGGCCGGGAAGGTTCTGGTAAGACATGGGAAGAACAGTACCAGGAATCCAGGAAGGAGCTTAGGGATGTAATCGATGGGATTCCGGAAGAAGAACTGAGGCATATTCTGGAAACAATGGCCCTGGAGGATCAAAGCCTGAGAAACCGGATCCTTACCAAGTATTCCACAACCATAAGCCTGGGACAGATGGTCAGGCTGAAAAGAGAGATAGAAGATATCGCGTACCGTTATTCGGACAGAAGCGGTTATGTGGACTGGGAAAGCGCTGGCGGTTATATATCGGAGATGGAAACATTTCTGTATGACAAGGTACAGGCCGTGATTGATAAAGGCTGTTATATGCAGGCATTTGAGCTTACAAACCAGGTATTTGTCACCATTGGGAACCAGGATATGGACGATTCGGACGGCGGTACGGACATGGTGGCGGACACATGTTATAAAATCTGGCAGCAGCTTCTGGAAAAATGCGGTGAGCAGGATAAAAACAAGATGCAAAGCTGGTTTGAAATGCATCAGGCGGATGGCGCTGTAATGGATTATATGGAAGGATATATCGGTGATTTCCTGATGAACGAGTTTCATGACAGGGAAATTTTGCTAAAGAAAATGGAGGAATTGGACCACCAGATTGAAAAGAGAAGGGAAAGTACGGATTGTGGAAAATGTTACAGTTCATATCGCGGATTTGAAAATAATATCCTGAAACGTCTGCAGATCATGAAGGCTCTGGGGGCTTCAGAAGAAGAGCTTCGGCAGTACAGGAGGAAGAACCGCGGATTTGCAGCAGTAAGGATGCTGGAGATTGAGGAATTCATCCAGGCAGGAAAAAACAGGGACGCGGTCCGTGTCCTGATGGAGAGCAAGGAGCTGGACCGGAAGTTTCCTGTCTGGGTCAAGGAGTACAGCCAGAAACTGATTGAGCTTTATAAACAGATGCATATGGATAAGGAGTATAAGGAAGAACTGCTGTTCCAGGTGTTTTTTTGCGGGCAGGACAACCTGGAACCCATCGCCAGATTAAAGGAGGTCTGTGAGCCGGGGGAGTGGGAACAGAACAGGGAAAGGCTGCTGAAATGCCCGTCCTGCCAGAGTATAAAGCTGTCCCTGTTAGAATCGGAGAAGATGTTTGACCGGCTTTTGGACGAGGTAATAAGCAACGGTTCCATATACATGATGGACCGGTATGAAAAGGTTCTTAAGAAGGCATATCCGGACAGGATGAGGACTGCCTATGCTGCTTATGTAAAATCACAGGCTGAGAATGTGAGTGACAGAAGACGCTATAAAGAATTGGTGGTATATTTAAAGAAAATCGCCTCCTATCCCCGGGGAAGGGAGACTGCCTGTGAAATTGCGCGGGAGTGGAGAACGCTTTATAAAAGGCGCACAGCCATGATGGATGAGTTGAGGAAGGCTGGATTGTGATGGGAAAAACGATGGGGAAATGGAAGACCAAAAAAAATTAAGGAGTTGAGCGCAAATCATGGGCAGAAGGCCAAGAGTCCAATATTCGCTGGATTCAGGAAACATTAAAAAGCTTCCGGAAAATGAGATAAAGATGATTCTCAGGGCAGCGGACGAACTGATAAGTACAGGCGGCAGGAATATGCTGGTCAAAATCCTCAAGGGTTCCAGGGATAAGAAGGTTCTGGAACACGGACTGGATAAATGTCCGGCTTATGGGTTTTATCATGAACTTACCATGGAAGAAATATCATACCGGGTAGACTTTATGATTGAGCAGGACTTTCTCCGTATTGAGTACTATGACCGGCTGCCGGTGCTGGTATTTTCAGAAGCAGGATGGGCAATTGAGGAGGCCGTTTATGCGGAGGAGCTTTATCAGCGGTTCCGTGCCCGGGTGAAGGCAGGGAATGGCAGGGATAGCGGCGTGGCAGAGGACGGCATGGCGGGCAGCACATGCCAGGCTGGCGGTGTGGCAGGGGACATGGAGCCGGATGCATTAATTGAACAGATGAAAACAGTGAACCGGCAGGTGGTGTTTGATGTACTTGAGAAAATCAGGGCAAGTAAAAATACGGATTTTATCCCTGTTCTTGAAGATTGAAAAGCAATTGAGGTCCGCAAGGTAAGGGAACGGATTTCCAGTGTGGAAATGTCGCTGGCTAATCACATAGGGGTATCCCCGGTTGAGTTTCGCAGGGCGCGGAAAAGTGATTGCGGGGATGTGACGGATATCATACATAAAACAGTCCGGAAGGTTTATCCGGCTTATTATCCGGCTGAAGTAGCGGATTTTTTCTGTATGTACCACAGCCGGGAACGGATTCAGGCGGATATCCAGGCGGGAAATGTATGGGTCCTGCGGGTAGATGGAAGGACTATCGGCACAGGAAGCATAGAGGAAAATAACATTACCAGGTTATATGTACTGCCGGAGTTTCAGGGAAAAGGTTACGGAACCCGGATAATAGGGGAACTGGAACAGCGGATTGGGGAGGAATATGGGAGTGTGGGACTGGATGCCTCGCTGCCCTCCTGTTTTCTGTATGAAAAGCTTGGATACCATACCATCAGACATGAACGGATACATCTGATGAATGGGATTGTGCTGGTTTATGAGGTGATGGGAAAGCAGCTGGTTATGACAAATAGGATTTAACAGCAGCCATCCCAGGCAGGATTTAATAAGGGAGCGTTGTACAAAGGCAGGAAATCACCATGATTTCCTGCCTTTGTACAACGCTCCTTTCTGCATTCATATGCACGGCAGGAGAATGATGTAAAAAGATGGAAAAACCCATGTAAAGCTTACGGCAAACCCCTTGAACCGCTTAAAGGAATGGTCTATAGTCATAAAAAGGCTGCCCCATAACGGGCAGACATAGGGAAGGAACGGCCCGGAAAATAAAAAGGAGACTATGTGATCATGGCACTGCTGGCAGATTTTCACACCCATACAAGCTACTGTGACGGAGCAGGTACGCCCCGGGAGATGGTGGAGACGGCATATAAAATGGGATTTACGGATTTCGGAATATCAGGGCACGGGGATTATTCATTCTGTACACCTGGATTTGGGATGCCGGATATGAGGTTGGAACAATATAAGCAGGAACTTCGCGGGCTGCGGGATGAATATAGGGGAAGGATGAATGTGTACATCGGAATCGAGCTGGACTGCCTGGGTCCGGTCCAAAGCGCGGACTACGCAATCGGTTCCACCCACTGTATATGGAAGGATGGGGAGTATGTGCCCGTGGATGATACCGGGGAGGCGCTGGCAGGGGCTGTGGGACGCCTGTGGAAGGGGGACTGGTACGCCTTTGCCAGGGATTATTATGAGGTGGAGGCCACGGTGTATGACAGGACCCGCTGCCACTGGGTGGGACATTTTGACCTTCTGACAAAGTTCAACCAGGGGAACCGGTACTTTGATGAGACAAAGGACGATTATCTGGAACCGGCGCTGGCAGCCATGAAGAAGCTGAACAGCCAGGGGGTTTTGTTTGAAATCAATACGGGGGCGGTTTCCAGGGGATACCGCAGCCAGCCCTATCCGTCCGGGCTGCTGTTAAGGGAGCTTAAGGGTATGGGCGGAGGGATTATCATTAATTCAGACAGCCACAGGTGTGATACCATCGGTTATCAGTTTGAACAGGCGGTGGGGCTGGCAGAAGCCTGCGGCTTTCGCGGGTCATGGATGCCATGTTATGTAAATGGTTCCCAAACCCTGGAGATGATATATAAAAGATTCTGAAGTAAGGATTATTTTTCCAAAAACTTTACAGGATGCTGATTATGGACTTTACATGGTTCTTTTATACTGATACATGTGTTTACATATTTTATTAAATTGGCGAGGAGATGACTTAAATGAAAAAAAGAGGTTTATGCGTTATTCTGTCAGCAGTCCTGGCAGCAGCTTCCATGACAGGATGTTCCGCTAAGGCGGCGGCTCCGGCAGCAGACTTAAACGCTATGGGTGTGGATGAGATACTGGCAGAGGCAAAGAAAGAGGGAAGGGTCGATTCCGTGGGGATGCCGGATACCTGGGCAAACTGGATAGGGACCTGGCAGGATATAAAAAGTGATTATGGCCTGGAGCATACCGATACGGATATGTCATCTGCAGAGGAGATTTCCTTATTTGAATCTGAGAAGAAGAATGCCACCAAGGACATCGGTGATGTGGGACAGGCATTTGGTCCCATTGCAGAGGAAAAGGGAATTACATTAAAATACAAGACAAGCTATTGGGATTCCATTCCTGACTGGGCTAAGGATGACGACGGGGACTGGATTATCGGCTACTACGGCACCATGACCATGATGACCAATAAAAAGCTGGTTGCGGAAGCGCCAAAATCCTTTGAGGATCTGCTTAACGGTGATTATAAGGTTGCGGTAGGCGATGTGACTGCAGCAAACCAGGCCCAGTTTGCAGTTCTGGCAGCAGCCATTGCCATGGGAGGAGATGAAGGCAATATCCAGCCGGGACTTGATTATTTCCGCCAGATTGCAGAGCAGGGAAGGCTGGATTTGGGAGAATTTTCCATGTCCCGTATTGAAAAAGGCGAAGTAGGGGTTGCATTCCTGTGGGATTACAATGCGCTTGGCTACCGTGACCAGTTTGTGGAGAATAACCCGGATGCGGATTTTGAGATTAATATACCTTCTGAAGGCTCCATCCAGAGCGGTTACTGCACTATCCTGAACGCATATTCCCAGAGGCCCCACGCAGCGGCCATGGCCCGTGAATTCATCCTCAGCGACAAAGGACAGATTAATCTGGCAAAGGGCTATGCCAAGCCTGTCAGGGATGTGGAACTTCCCGCTGAAATCAAGGAAAAGATGCTTCCTGACGAGCAGTATGAGAACAGCCGTATGGTAAATGACCAGGCTGCATGGGACAAGACCACCAAGGAAATCGGAACCCTTTGGCAGGAAAATGTGGTGGCATATGCTAAATAATGCAGGGGGAGTGAAATCGTGAAGAAACGGACGTATCTGGCCGCCCTTCTCCCCTTTTTGATACTGGCAGGAATGTTTGAAATCCTGCCGGTATTCACTATTATGGTGAAAAGTTTCATGCCCGAGAGCGGGGAGCTTGGCTTTACATTCCAAAATTATATGAATATATTCAGCAAGCCGTTGTATTATACGGCTATCAGGAACAGTTTCATCATATCTGTTGTCTCATCCGTCATTGGTCTTATAGCGGCGTTCATAGGAGGAAAGGCGGCCTGTGAAAAGGGCGGAAAGGCCAAGAAGGTATTCATGAGCGTTCTTAACATGGTATCCAATTTTTCCGGGGTGCCGCTGGCATTTTCCTTCATCATCCTTCTGGGCAATTCCGGGGTAATCACCATTCTGGGCAGGAGCCTGGGAGTGCAGGGAATGGCGGAATTTCCGCTTTACACCGTATGGGGGCTGATGCTTACATACATATATTTCCAGATACCACTTTCCACCCTGCTTTTGATCCCGTCCTTTGACGCCATCCGCAAGGAATGGAAGGAGGCGGTAAGCCTGCTGGGGGGAAGCAGCCGCGTGTTCTGGATGAAGGTGGGGATTCCCGTGCTTCTGCCCAGTATCATGGGAACATTTTCCACCCTTTTTGCCAATGCCATCTCAGCTTACGCCACGGCCTATGCGCTGTTGATGAATAACTTTTCCATCCTGCCGATCCGTATTGCGGAGCAGTTCAAGGGGGATGTGGTGCAGCGGCCCCAGTTCGGAAGCGCCCTAGCGGTGCTCCTGATGGTTATGATGACGGTGTCAATCCTGATTACCCAGTCCATAACAAAGCCGAAGGGAGGAGGACGGTAATGGAAAAAAAGAAAACCGGACCAGTGATTGTCCTGTCCGTGATAGGGATTTACCTGCTGATACCCCTCTTTTTTACGTTCCTCTATTCGCTGTTCAGCGAGTGGATGGATATCATGCCAAAGGGATTTACCCTGCGGGCCTATGTGGAGATTTTTGCTGACAGTGCGTTCTGGATGTCCATTGGAAGGACCGTCCTCATATCCATCCTGCCCATTGTCCTCTGTACGGCCGCCGTGCTGCTGGCCATGTATGTGGTAGTGGTCTACTGCCCGGGGCTGGACCAATATATGCAAATACTATGCACCATTCCATACGCCATCCAGGGAGTCATCCTCCCCATCAGTGTCCTGGCCCTTTATGCCAATGCGCCGGAGCCGTTCAGCAACCGTGTATTCATGCTGACCTCCACCTACTGTATTGTGGTGCTTCCCTACATTTACCAGGGAATCAGGAATAACCTGAACGGAATGAATGCGTCCAGGCTGATTGAGGCCGCACAGATGCTGGGAGCGGGAACCTTTTATTCATTTTTCCATATAGTGGTGCCCAATATCATGAATGGGGTCATGGTGTCAGCCATGCTGGCCATGGCCATTGTGTTCGGTGATTTCGTTGTAATCAATACCCTGGCGGGAAATTATTTCCCTACTGCCCAGATGTATCTGTATGATGTAATGAAGAAATCCGCCCAGAGGACATGCGCCATCATCATCGTGCTGTTCTGCGTGACGCTGCTGATATCCGGATTTGTGTTCCTGCGTGGCAGGAGGGACGGGCAGGAACGATAGGCGGGAACCATGGACAGGAAGCTGGGGGCAGGAACGGCAGACGCATTGCATGAAGAAAGGAATGCATGGAGAGAGGAAGGAAACATGGCATATATTGAATTCAGGAATATAGATAAATTTTACGGGGCAAACCATGTGCTTAAGGGAATCAGCCTTGATATTGAGAAGGGACAGTTCGTGACCTTGTTAGGACCCTCGGGATGCGGGAAGAGCACGCTGCTGCGCTGCCTTTCAGGCCTGGAGGCGGTGAATGGAGGACAGATTTTCCTGGACGGGGAGGATATCACGTCCAAGGAGCCAAAGGACAGGAACATCGGCATGGTATTCCAGCAATACAGCTTATTTCCCAACATGACGGTGGAGGAAAACATTGCCTTTGGCCTTAAGCTTAAGAAAATGCACCCGGATACAATCCAGGAAAAGGTAAAAGCCGCCATCCGTATGGTGGAACTGGAGGGAAAGGAGCGGCAGCATCCGGCCAGCCTTTCCGGCGGGCAGCAGCAGAGGGTGGCGCTGGCAAGAAGCATTGTCATGGAGCCAAAGGTGCTGCTTTTGGATGAACCCTTAAGCGCCATTGACGCCAAGCTGCGCAAGTCCCTTCAGATCAGTATTAAACGGATTACAAAGGACCTGGGGCTAACGTCCGTGTTCGTCACCCATGACCAGGATGAGGCCATGGTGATGTCTGATGTGATTAACCTGTTCCATGATGGGAGGATTGAGCAGTCCGGCGACCCGGTGACCGTGTATACAAGGCCGGTCAGCAGCTTTGCGGCCAGTTTCATCGGAAGCTACAATCAGCTGACGCCTGAACAGTTTGCCCGGATGACCGGGAAGGGACGTTTGGGTGAGACAGCCATACGGCCGGAGACATTTTCCATATCATCATCCCCATTGGGCAATAGGGATGAGTACCAGTTTGAGGGGATTGTGGAGGATGACATGCCCAGGGGCAATGTGCTGCGGTACCAGGTAAATGTAAAGGGCGTACAGATCCATGTGGATGTACTGTTCCGCAGCCATGTGCTGTTCCATCAGGGCGACAGGGTATACCTGTCGGTGGCGGAGAGGAACTGTATCCCGCTGTAGGGCGCATCTGAAGATGGTTTTTTGTCATCTGTGTGTCCCAAAAAGCAATGATTCAGATAAGGGCCAGGAGGGATTGGGCTTGATACAAGATCAGAGAGGTTTTACACCGGAAGGAAACTGGTATAAGGGCAATATCCACAGCCATACCACCAATTCAGACGGAAGGCTGGCTCCCGCTGAGGCGGGCCGGCTGTTTAAAGAAAACGGATATAATTTCCTGTGTTTTTCAGAACATGATTTATATACGGATTACAGGAAAGAATTTGACTGTGAGGATTTCATCATACTGCCTGGACTTGAGGCATCCGCAATCCTGTGCGGGGAGGACGGGCCACATAAATGCCTTAAGGTCCATCACATCCACGGCATCCTGGGAACCCGGGCCATGCAGGAGGAGGCAGGACAGAATGTGTTCAGGGAAAGGGAAGCCATACGGCCGTCTGTATCCTACGGGACATGGGACGGCGCGGGCGAGGCGGGAAGGCTTTGCAATTACCTGAAAAGCCGTGGCTGCATCACGGTCTACAACCACCCCGCATGGTCCAGGGTGGCGCATGAGGAATTCGTCCATACGGATCATCTGTGGGCCGTGGAAATCTTCAATTACGGCACTGTGAATGAAAGCGGCACGGGTTATGATACTGCCGGCTGGGACAGGATGCTCAGGGATGGGAAGAAGGTATTTGCAGTGGCAGCGGATGACAATCACAACGGAGGGGAGTTTGATGATGCCTGCGGCGGCTATATCATGGTGCGGGCAGGTAAACTGACCCATGAGGACATCCTTCAGAATATGATAGCCGGCAATTTCTATTCATCGGCAGGACCGGAGATATACAACTGGGAAATCCGGGACGGCAGGGCCTGTATCCGGGCGCAGGTAAGCGACCGGTATGGGCGGACTGCCTGGACCAATGTGTTATTTTGACGGACCGGCTGTTTGGGGGGGTGGGATGAATGAAGTAACCTTATGGGGGACTTTTTAAATAAATACTTAATAAATGTGAAAAAGAGGGGTGTCCTTATACAAATGGACTCCCCTTTTTGAGTAGTAGAATAAACTTGTCCGCCTTATTTATTGAAATAAAATGAGATTAAAATGATTAATAATGGGTAAAATATTATAAAAGACAATAATATACATAAAAAACAATTAATATGATTTAAATCTTATGGATATTGGTATATAATAATAAAAAGCCTAATAATAAAAAACCTAATTATAAAAATGAGGGGAGATTAAATGCTAAAATCAGAAGAAGTTTTTAAACCAGGCGCATTTCCGGATTATACATATGTATCCAGAAAGTTTGCTTCACCCAACATTTCATACGAGTTAAGATTGAAACAGGCATTGAAGATATCTGGCTGTCTGACTTCCCTGATAGGACCTTCCAAGATGGGAAAAACCATTTTGTGCGAAAAGGTAATTGGCTTTGACCATATCATCGAAGTGTCGGGAGCGGACTTTTCCGGCAATGCAGACTTTTGGGAAGTAGTCGCGGCCAGGGCGGGATTGCCATACCAGGGAGAGTTCACGATAACAAAGAATATAAAGGATGAATATCAGGATGAGGGGAGTGGGAGGACAGAAAAATTTGTCCTGACCAAAGATAAGGTAATCAACTACTATAAAGAGAAAAACTATGTATTGGTTTTAGACGATTTCCATTATGCCCCAGATGAAAAACGCTTACAGATTGCCCAGCAGCTAAAAGATGCCATACGGCGTGAATTCAAGGCGGTAGTAGTCTCATTGCCGCATCGTTCGGATGATGCTATACGGCAGAACGCTGATCTGTCAGGAAGGCTGAGCCTGATTAATATTGAGCCTTGGGAAGAACAGGAACTAAAAGAAATTGCCATAAAGGGATTTAAGGAACTGGGAATAGAAATATCGGATGCAATTGCTAAAAATATAGCCGTCGAAAGCCTTACGTCGCCCCAGCTGATGCAATACATCTGTTTGAGTATCTGTACATTGCTGGAAAGTGATGAGAAGAAGATAGAGCGGATAGATGAGTCTGTTTTAAAGACCGCATACTGCTTCACAACCATGAATTTTGAATATCAGGATGTAGTAAAGGTAATGACAAAAGGACCAAACCCAAGGGGAAAGAGCCGTACTATATTTGAGACAAAGGATGGCAAGCATTTAGATATATATGGTCTGCTCGTAGAGTCCCTGGCTAAAAACCCACCTATTATGAGCCTGACGTTTGACGATATCAAAGAAAGGGTTGACAGGTTGATTAAACCAGAGGGGAACAAACCCGGGAAGCAGGCATTGAAAGACAGCCTGAATAAGCTGCAGGAACTACTGACGGGAAGGGAAGATATTTACCGGGTGTTGGAGTGGAAGGATGGGATTGTTTATATTACAGATCCATTGTTCTTGTTTTATTTAAGATGGGGGAGAGAATCTTGACGACTGTTCTGGGAAAAATGATGGATAGCTTAGACGCAAGTGAAACAGAAATAGAATATAGGGCGCGGCTGGAGGAACTGAAGGAGACGCTGGCTGGTTTGGATGTTGACAATAACGTTCTGAAAAAGGTAAATGTACTTTCCGGTTACATGGAAAATAAGTTCTCTTATGAGGATACCTTAAAGAATATGAAAACAGCGAAAGAACGGGTGCTTTCTTATTTGACGGAGCAGATGTCCGCTATGCCCGGCAGCTATATGGAGACTGAAAACAGAATATTATGCCTGCAGGAAATTCTGGAAAAGTTCGACTTGTTTATGGAGGCATTTTTTGAAAAGGAACCCCATGGAAAGGCGGGTATTGATAAAAGAGCAATGAGGTCGCTTGAGATTAAAAATGAATATGACGTCCAACATATCTTATATGCGCTGCTCAAACCTCTTTTTCCCGAGGCCAGGACAGAAGTGCCGGAGGACACCGGTTTTTCGATGGTGCGCACAGATATATGGATAAAGGAACTTTCAGCAGTTATTGAAATAAAATGTTCCAGGGACTCCATGAGCATAAAGAAGCTGACCGAGGAAATCGCTGCGGATATGGTTCACTATCAGGCCGAACATATATTTTTCTTTTTATATGATAAAAATAAAATCATTGACAATCCTTATGCGTTTAGGAGCACTTACCAGCGGGTGATGGATGGCAAGGATATCCGTATCATCATCCACCAGCCTAAAACCCTGTAAGTGGGGCATATCGAAGAATAGGAAGCGGCTATCGTATTATGCCTTTTTATGTATAATTTTTGAAATATATGTTAAGGTCTTTATGATGATATATGTAAAAATGATTTACATTGCAATAGTTAGAAAACAGATGTAAAATATTTCTGTACTTAGAAAACTGAAAAGGAACAAAAGATGAATTTAATATGTGAAGTAACTATTAAAAATTTTCGCTCTATAGTGAGTCAAACTTTTATGACTCTTAGTATGAATATATTTGTTGGACTCAATGATGCAGGGAAGTCTAATTTCCTGAAAGCGTTGAATTTGTTTTTTAACAATGAAACTGACAATGGTAGAAAATTCGATTTTGATGTTGACTATTCAAACTTAGCTCCACAGCGAACGAAACGGGCAAAGGAAATTATTATACAGATTAAGTTTGAAATACCTACTAATTATACAGATGCAGGTTTCATAATATGGACAAAAACATGGCGGGCAGATGGTCTGTATTCTGATAAAAAAAACAGGGAATTTGCTAAATATTCTAAAGCGGCTACATTGTTAAATCGCATTAGATATAAATACGTTCCTGCAGTAAAAGGGGATGATTATTTTAGACAGTTGCTTGGTAGCCTTTATAGTAGTATATCAGTTAAAGCGGATAGTGAATTTATCAAGCTGACTGAGCAATATTCCACGGGACTTAAAGAATATACACAACGTATAAGCGATATTGTGGAAAAGAGTATAGGTATAAACAGTATTCTTGTTATGCCACGTAATCAATCTGATATTTTTAGTCAATTATCTTTTCTGACTCAAGACAATTCGTTAAATGAAATACTATTAGATCAGCGAGGAGATGGAATAAAAGCGAGGCATATCCCGGCAATACTAAAATTTATTGCTGAACAAAACAACAAATCAGTAGCAAGAGGTTCTGTTCCTTATACAACAATCTGGGGTTATGAAGAGCCTGAAAATGGTATGGAAATGTCAAGATGTTTTGATTTGTCGCGTGAATTGTCGAATTATTCAGAGGATATACAATTATTCATTACGACACATTCTCCTGCGTTTTATTCAATGAAAGATAAAAATGTAAGGATAATACATATTTGCAAAGATAAAACGAATGATGCTACTATTATTCATGAAAAAAATGATCCACAAAGTTTGCACTCTGCGATTGGCATTCTTCCACTAATTACACCTTTTATAGCGCAGTTGGAAAATCAACTGAAATCGGTTAATTCTTTGCTTAATGATAATTTTCTTAGTGATATACCTACCATTTGTGTCGAAGGGTTTACGGATAGGGAAGTTTTGAGACTGGCAATAAAGGTTCACTCGCCTGAACTATTTGACTTAATTAGAGAGGGAAGGATAAGAATACTAACAAGAGATGAAGGATGTGGTACAACACAGCTGAGAAATTGGGCGGAGGCCTGGAACTTAGTAGGATTTAAAAATAAATTATATATATTATTTGATAAGGATAAGGCCGGGAAGAGGGCAAAAGATGAGATAGATAAATTCAATAGTGCAATAATCAAAAGCCAGTATTATAAACCTTCTGATGAAATAATAGAAGCAGAGAAGTCAATGATTTCTAAAGGGGATTTTTTATTTGAAATGGAACATCTTTTTTCTACAGAGTTTTGGAACCTTATGAAACAGAAAGAACTTGTAGAGGAGCGGAGTACACAAGAACTGTTTGAAATGTATCAAGCTAATATGACTACAGATAGAACGTTAAATACAGTAATTTCGGAACTGGTTCCTAATGATGTAATAAGAAATACGATTGTAAAGCTTAATCCACATAGTGACAAAAAGGCTGCTATTGTAAGATTATGCCAAGAAGAATTTGATGCAGGAAACACGGCAATCTTTAATGGCTATAAGCGAACCGTTTATGATTTGGCAAGGAACTTTAAAGATTGTTTTTATGATAAGGAAAGTAATAGATACGAACAGCCCCAATCACTGGTTTGTTAGATAGTAACGTAAAAATCAGATATTACGCCGTGGTTTGCAACCTATGGAAAGATGAAAGGAGAACGGGATTTTTATGTCAGAAGTCTTCTGGATTATGAGAATTATGGAATAGAGGTGAAAGCAGGAAGTAACGCCGGTAATACTGTAACCCGCTTGTTAAAAGATGATAAGATAGATTATCCCTATTATTTGAAGGGGATACCTATGGGTGAAAGACATGAGATGGAAAAACCAGGACAGTTCCCTGTTTGGTGTATAGGATTGCTTTTGATTTGGGTGTATGGTAGCATAACTACTGTTTTTCAATCAAACAAATCAAATGCTAATATTGTGAAAATTGGGTGTCACTATGATGACATATGAAGAATATACATAGTATTTAATTGATATTGAACAGAGCGTGTTGACCGATACTATAATATACCTTATCGTATTACTTATTATAGGGACAAACTGACGTATTAAAAATATTTCCGCTAAATCCGTACGAGGTGGTGCTAATCCCAGGATTTTCCGCATATGATGTAAAAAAATCCTCAGGAGACTCACTTTGAAGGAGTATATTGAAGAACGTGCGGTAGCCATCGCCAATTACATCATAGACCACAATGCCACGGTAAGGCAGACGGCGAAGAAATTCGGGATAAGCAAATCCACGGTACATAAGGATGTAACTGACAGGCTGGAACACATCAATCCGGGGCTGGCTGCCCAGGCAAGGATTGTACTGGACGTAAACAAGTCCGAGCGCCATATCCGGGGAGGGCTGGCTACCAGGGAGAAATACCAGCACAGGCTGGCAATCTGCAGTAAACAGGAAGATTAAGCTGATAAAAGAGCCGAATAAGAAAAACCACTGTTCCAGGCAGGTATGACTGCGCCTGGGACAGTGGTTTTACGTTGTCTAAGACTTATGGGCCGGTATTATCTTCCTACAGAATCAAACTCTTCGCAGATTTCCTCAGACGGCGCAGCGGTTGCCAGTGATACAATCACGATGGCAGCGCAGGCCACCAGGAATGCGGGGAGCAGTTCGTAGATATTCCATGCCCCGCCAAGGGGCCGCACGCCGTATTTCCATACGAATACCATGATACCGCCGGAAACCATGCCGGCCAGGGCGCCCTTGAGGTTGCTGCGCTTCCAGAACAGGGCGAACAGCATGACCGGGCCAAAGGAGGCTCCAAAGCCGGCCCAGGCAAAGGATACGATGGTAAACACGGAACTGTCGGGATTCCATGCCAGTGCAATGCCTACCAGCGCAATTCCCACAACCGTAAGGCGGGCAGCCATCATGGATGTTTTGGTGTCCATCTTAATCTTAAGGAAATCCTGGAGCAGGTTCTGGGACACCCCAGACGCGGCGGTCAGCAGCTGGGAATCAGCCGTGGACATGGTACATGCCAGGATTCCGGCCAGGACAACGCCTGCCACGATGGACAGCAGCAGTCCATGACGCCCCAGCAGGTCGGCCAGACGGATGATGACTGTCTCTGACTCGGAGCTGGAGGAAAAGGTGGGGATGCTGCCTGCAACGGAAGCGCTGTAGCCGATGATTCCAATCAGGATTGCCACGAACATGGAGATGACCACCCAGATGGAGGCAATGCGCCGCGATGTCTTCAGCTTATCCTCATGGCTGATTGCCATGAAACGCAGAAGGATATGGGGCATGCCAAAATACCCCAGCCCCCACGCCAGGGTGGAAAGTATGGTGATGAATCCATAAGGGGAGGCCGTATTGTCCGCCATGTTATGGATATGGGTCATGCTCAGATATCCTGCGAGGGAACGGGCATTGTCCGCCACCGCATCCCAGCCCCCGGCAACATTGACCCCAAAGAATACAATGATGACCAGGGCAATGCTCATGACGATACTCTGGATCAGGTCCGTGGTGGAGACAGCCATAAATCCTCCCAGGACCGTGTAACCGATGATGACAATGGCGCCCACAATCATGGCTGCATGGTAATTTACGCCGAAAAGGCTGTTGAACAGGGTCCCCACAGCCTTAAAGCCCGAAGCCGTATAGGGGATGAAGAAGATAAGGATGACAATGGCGGCAATGCACATCAGTATGTTTTTCTCATCCCTGTAGCGCCGTGAGAAAAAGTCCGGGATTGTGATGGCGTCACAGGCCACGGAATAACGGCGCAGGCGCTTTGCCACAATCAGCCAGTTCAGATATGTACCTGCTGCAAGGCCGATGGCAGTCCACCCTGCGTCTGCGATACCGGTAAGGTATGCCACTCCCGGAAGCCCCATAAGCAGCCAGCTGCTCATGTCCGATGCCTCGGCGCTCATGGCGGTTACCAAGGCTCCCAGCTTGCGGCCCCCCAGATAAAATTCGTCGGCTGAATCACCGCCGCCTTTTTTGCTGAAATAGAAACCTACGTAGACCATGGCAGCCAGATATATGATGATGGCAGCCAGAATCCCTATTTGTCCTGTACTCATGTTTTCCCTCCTGTGTTCAATCAATTACAGTGCATGCACCATATGTACGATACATTTTCGATATATTTATGATATATCTACATATTCATAATATATCCACTTCATAATATATCTACGATACATAAAGCTGCATGGTGCTGCATTATATTGGCCATTACATACATTTCCCCGGAACCTGTCAGCCCGGGGAGAACGGAAGTAGCCATAATGTGCACATTATAACATGAGGTATAGGAGAACGCAATACAGAACAAAGTATAGACTGAATACTAGACGAAAATATTATTTATATTAAATATTCATTATAAATAAAAGGAAAATTGACTGTACGATATATTAAATAATATATGTTCAAAAAAATAGAATTTATTTTCTTTCCCAATATTGGCCTGCCGGTTCCCTTCTTATAAGGTGCTTTCCCGGTGCTCCAGGAAGCTGCTCAGGAATCCAGGCATGACCGACACGCTGTACCGTCTGAGGGAGTATTCACCGCCGCACAGGCACCAGTCATAAAGGATTGCGCGTTCCGCTAATGCATACAGCTTTACCATTTCGCTGACGCTTAAGCCGGTGCTTAATTCACCGTTATCCTGGCCGTGGGCAATGATTTTGCGCAGGAGTTTATAATAGGTGCGGTTATGGTCCAGCAGGTGCTTTTCGCCGGCAGTGACCAGCTGGGTGGACAGGAGCCGGGCCAGAAGGTCCATGGAAATACTGTTCTCAATCATTCCAAACAGTTCGCTGTTAAGGAACAGCAGCCTGTCCATGGCGGTCATCTCCGGTTTTTCTGCCAGGATATCGGTAAGCTCTTCATATTTTTCATCAAATAACAGGCTTAAGGTGCTTAAAAGGGCATCCTTGCCATCAAAATAGTGGTAAAAGGAGCCCTTGGATGTGTGGGACAGCTCGATGATTTCCTCTACCGTGGTATCCTCGTATCCCTGTTCATAGAACAGCTTCCATGCAGCGCCTACAATCTTGCCCCGGGTGCCCCGGGCGGTTTTCTTGGCCATTGGTGATTCTCCTTCACATGTGTTAGATTATTTATTAATTTAACATATCTTAACATGTTTTACAATGAGGAAGGATCATCCTTTGACGGAACCGGTCAGGCCTTCTACAAAGCTCTTCTGCATTACGAAAAAGACAATGGTCATAGGGAGTATGGCAATTAATATTCCTGCCATCTGTACCGAATAATCCACCACATAATACTCGGCGGCCAAGTCGGATATGAGAAGCGTCATGGTCTTTTTTTCCGGGGACTGGAGTACGACAAGGGGCCACAGATAGTTATTCCATGAGGTCATGAATGCATAGATGGCGGCGGCCGCATAAGTGGATTTCATGTTGGGCATCACTATTTTAAAGAATATGTAAGTATCCCCGGCGCCGTCAATCTTGGCTGCTTCCAGTACATCATCCGGAAAAGCCTTGAAGTTCTGGCGGAAAAAGAAAATCAGGAAAACAGAGCTTATGGCGGGCAGTATCACGGCGGTGGAGGTGTTGACCAGTTTTAAGGCGGCCATCATTTTGAACAGCGGGATCATCATGGCTGAAAAAGGAATCATCATGGCCAGCAGATAGATGGAGTAGATCCGTTCTGACCATTTGGTGCGGAATTTCTCAAAGCCATATGCTGCCAGTGAAGTGGCCAGCAAAGAAAACACAACTGTTATCAGGGCGATTTTTATTGAGTTGACCAGGGCTTCCACGACCTTGTATTTGTGGAAAAGGTTCCACATATTGACAAGGAAATATGGTCCGATGGTGAGCTTCCCCTGGGCCAGTTCGTTGGATGTATTGGTAGCGCCTGCCAGAATCCAGTAAAATGGAAATATGGATACAAAGGCCGCGATGATTAAGATTGTATAAGATGCTGCTTTACGTATTGTCCTATGAGTCATGTTCAGCCCACCTTTCCTTTCTTTTCCCTGGTCACAGCAAACTGCAGCATGGACAATGCGGCAACTATCAGTACCACTACCCATGAAAGCGCTGCCGAATATCCGAAGTTTGCGGCATAGACAAATGAATGGTTATAGATATATTGCGAGGCCGTCATGGTTGCATTGGACGGGCCGCCGGCCGTGATGTTCACCACTTCGTCAAACAGCTGGATCGTGCCGATGGTTGAGGTGATGGATGTGAATAATATGACTTCCTTTAATTGCGGTATGACTACATAGAAGAATTCCTGCAGCCGCGTGGCCCCATCGATACGGGCAGCCTCGATTGTGGTATAGGGTATATTCTGCATGCCGGATATATAAAACATCATATTATAACCGGTCCATCTCCAGCACAGGGCAATGATGATTGAAACCTTTGCCCAAAAGGAATTGTTCAGCCAGTTAATGGGGGATGCAATCAGGTGCACGGCCATGAGGAAGTGATTGACCAGGCCGTCAATCTGAAACAGCATTTTAAATACCAATGAATAGGCTACCAGTGAAGTGACACATGGCAGGAACAGCGCCAGCCTGAAGAAGCCTTTAAAGCGGATGTCCCTTGAATTCAGGAGATTCGCGAACAATAAGCCCAGAATCAGCATGATGGGAACCTGGATTAGAAGAAACAGGAAATTATGGAGTAATGCCTGCCAGAATATGGTATCCTTCATCAGACGGGCAAAGTTCCCCAGTCCGATAAATGTACTGTCCAGCCCCTTATAATTATGTGTGGAAATATATATGGAATATATTACAGGATAAACCATGAATATGAGGGAGAACATGATGCTTGTCCCGGAAAACCGGAACCATTTCCCCCTTGGATGAATACTTTTTGCCTTCTTCATCTGCCACCCTCCAAAGTCATGATACCGGAGAGATGAACCCTCCGGTATGGTCTGGTGCCGCCCGGCGGCACTGGTATGTCTGATTGGTTACTGCCGCAGTCCCTAATTGCCGACCTGCATGTCAAATGTTTTTTCTGCTTTTTCCAAAGCCTCATCCAGGGTCATTTTGTCGTCAAAGTAATCCTGGGTCACGGTGCGCAGGGCATCGCTTGTCTCGTTGGTGTACATGCCGTAATCCACGCTTGGCACCATTTTGCCCCAGTCGGCAAAGTCCTTGTATATCTTTGCACCGCCGAAGAAGTCGTTGCCCTCTTCGTATGCGCTGCCCTCAAGGGATGGTAGATAGGTTGCAACCGCGCCCTGCTCCTTGAGGATCTGCTGATAGAAGTCTACATTGCCCGCATAAACTGTTTTAAGGAAATCAATTGCCAGTTCCTTGTTGCTGCTTTCTTCCAGTACGACCCAGCTGGAACCGCCGATATTGGAATACTTGGTTGCATTGTCCACTGTTTCCAGCACGGGAATGTTGGTATAGCCCCATTTGTCCTTCATTTCAGGAACACTTGTCAGGGTTGGTATGTACCATACTGCGGAAATATGTGCTGCCACATCGCCTTTTTGTACCCCGCCGATTCCCTCAGCTGACCAGTAATCCACAGGCATGATTAAATCGGCCTTGTAGAGTTCCTTTAACACGCCCATCATTTCGCGGACAACCGCGCTGTCCTTAAAGTTAGCGCTTCCGTCTTCCTTGGTCAGCCATTCCCCGGCAGACTGGAGGGCAATCTGGATATAATGGGTTCCTTTGTATGGCGTAAATACCACAAAATATTTCCCGGTGGTTTCCTTTACCTTTTTACCGATTTCTATGAACTCAGTCCATGTCAGGTCCTTCATATCCTCTTCGGTGAAGCCGGCCTGTTCCAGATAGTCCTTCCTGTAATAGAGTCCGGCGCTGCCGCTGTCAAAGGGGACCCCGTAAACCCTTCCGTCCACGGTGTAGGCATTGACCTTATACTGGGCAAACTGGCTGAAATCCATGGCATCCGTCAGGTCGGCATATTTGCCTTTGTAGTTGGAGAGGAAGCTTTGGGCGCTGTAGTCACCCATCAGCAGGATATCAGGCATGCCTTCTGAAACGCCTGAGGTGAATGCCGTAATGGATTTTGTTTCCACCGCGTTCTCTTCTACTTCAATGATGTTCAGGTTAAAGTCAGGGTGCCCGGCATTGCGGTAATATTCAGCCGCTGTCTTCATTGCCGCAATGTTGAAGTTCTGGTCCCAGGCCCAGATGGTCAGTTCCTCCGGTGTCCCGGGTTCCTGCTCGCCGGAAGAACCGGAATCGGCTGCCTGGGTGGTTCCTGCTGCCGGTGCTGCGGGCGCCTCTTCCTTGGGCGGGGCCACACATGCCGTGGAAACGGCCATGACGGTTAACAGTGCTGCTGCCAGTCTTTTTGTTTTTTTCATACGTTCATCCTCCTAATGTGTTTATTCAATCCTGATAGTTACCTTATTGGATTCTAATTTAGATGTCCTGGCCCAAAGGGTTACCTGGCCCGGCGCCCCTGTGGTCTTGATCCAGGCTGCAATGCAGCCGCCCTGCATGGTGGTTGCTTTTGGCCCGATGATCTCAGCCGGGCCTTCTATGGTAAATTCAATGCTGTCCATCATATAATCCAGGCTGTTTCCATATTGGTCAAGGGCTTCGAATACGACCCTTGTCACGTCATATGGTTCGTCCTCTTTCTGCGCCTTTAATACATGGTCGTCCGCGGTGCATGAGAGCTGATGTGGAATGGGGTTCTTGGCGAATTTTTTTGTGATGGCAGGCTTTCCGTCCACATACCCCACAAAGGTGGCGTCCTCCCAGCCCCATTCATCCCAGATATTCTCCTGTATCCGGTCCATATACATGGGGGCATGTTTTAAACCGGCAAATTGCCTGCGGTGGGGGAAGAGGCGTCTTGCCAGTTTATCCCCATAATAAAATTCCACATAATCACAGTTGGTGAATACGTACATTGGAAGGAATCCGCATTCATCAATATCGCCGTTTACCCACAGGGTTGCTGGAACCATGACAACGCCTTCTGACGGATCCTTCTGGCTCTGGTAAACAGCCGCGGTCCATTTCTTGGCAATGCGGTACATGTCGGATACGCCGTGATAGCATACCCGGTCGCCGGGGCCAAACTGGTAATGGGTATTATAGTCAAAGGCGCACCAGCCGATTGCCCCGCAGATACGGTCATCCAGCGCAACCTCATCGTGTGCCCATGCATGGCGCAGCGCCATGTCCACCCGGTGGCTTGTATCATCCCAGCGTTTGGTGGGGTGGAAGGCCCCGGTAAACTCTGAAATCAGGAATGGGACGTCATAATTCAAACCGGTTGATATATTCTGGTCCCTGTGGCGCCTCTGGGAATGTCCTGTCTGGAATTCATTCATCACATAGACATCTTCCTGGAAATCCGCCCGCTCTATGTATTTCACCCCGCCTGTGGGCCGGGTCGTATCCATGTCATGGGCCTGCCTGTTTGTCCGCTCATAGAGTTCAAAGTCATTCTGGGATTCGTTAATCCTCACGCCCCACAGAATGATGGACGGATGGTTAAAGCCCTCCATGATCATGTCATGGACGTTCCTGACGCAGAGGTTTTTCCACCCATCATCCCCAATGTACTGCCATCCGGGGATTTCCTCGAAGACAAGAAGGCCGATTTCATCACAACGGTCAAGGAAATGGGAGGACTGTGGGTAGTGGCTTGTCCGTACGATATTTACCCCAATCTCATCCTTCAGGATATCGGCATCCTTCATCTGTGCCCTTTTCGGCATGGCATAACCCACATACGGATAGGACTGATGGCGGTTTAATCCTACCAGCTTTATCTTATTCCCGTTGAGGTAGAACCCTTCTGGCCTAAAAGAAATATCCCTGAAGCCAAAACGCTCCGTGATGACGGTATCACCCAGCGTCAGTTCCATTTCATACAGCTGTGGGTTTCCCGTATCCCATAATGTAATGTTTTTTAATGGACCGGTGGAAAGTTCGAAAACCTGTTTTCCGGTTTGTATATCAACAGCAGAATCCACTTCATGGACAGGTTCCCCGTTTTTCAGGAGCCTGATCCTTGCCTTGGCCTTTGGCCGGTCTGACATGGAGTTAAGGAAGACTTTTACATCTGCCCGGATATTGTCTGAAAGCACGTCCACAGGAGCTACATGCATGGCCTCCACATATACCATGTCTGAGACAATCAGTTCCACTTCCCTGTAAATGCCGCCATAACCCAGATAATCCACCAGGTAGCCGAAGGGAGGGATATCCTCACGCTCCGTTGAATCGACTTTGACGGTAAGCCAGTTTTCTCCATCACGTAGCGCGTCTGTCATCTCCAGTTCAAAAGCAGAGTATGCGCCTTTATGTTCACCAAGGCGCTGTCCGTTAAGAAAGACCTCACCATAATTGGCAACAGCGCCAAACCGGATGAATACCCTCTGGCCTTCGGCTGGTTTCCAATGGAACTTCTTTTTATAGCAGGATACAAACTGATAGCAGCCCTCATCAAAATAATTAAATGGGATTTCCTTGTTGGTATGGGGAACCGTGACAGCGGTCATGCCTTCCATGCTGCTGTTTCCTGCATCACTGTCATGATACTCCTCTTTATAGTACCATTGGTTAAAGGGTATAATTTTCTTCATGTTTCCTCCTTGCCTCTAAGGGCGTGAATTTTTTATATGAATCAATTTTTTTGTTCTCAAACAGCATGTACCAGGCCAATCCAAAAAGAATGATGATGCTCCCGATGAATTTATGGATGGTAATCAGCTCCGTTGCCTGATTGTGGTCCGGTATCAGCGCGGCCCCGATCATTCCGAAAACAGGGGTCAGCATCTGGATGAATGGAACCGTGACCGCACGGCTGTATTTTTGTCCCACGGCCTGTATTATATAGGCTACCCCTGTGCCGAATACCCCGGTCAGGATAATGATAAGGACAGATGTCCGGCATAATACAGGCGTTTCATACAGGAATATTCCTGCAGCCAGGCTGAAGATTGCCGCGGTCACTATCTGCAGCGCCCCAAGTAACTCGGCGTCCCCATCCCTGACAAAATGATTCATGGTTATGATACAGGCTGTGTTCAGCAATGCAGAACAGAAGGTGATGCCGTCTCCTATATTAAAGGATCCCCCATTGCCGTGGGAAAAGACATAAAGCCCGGTTAATGTAATCAGGATTGACAACAGCAGGTTTTTTGATGGCATTTTTTTGTTCAGCAATGAAATACAGACCGGTACAAACACAATTGACATCTGGGAAATGAATACAGAATTAGATGCGGATGTGTAATTCAGTCCCAGCACGGTAAGTTCCATAGGTAAAACCAGCAGGATGCCCAACAGCAATCCCTGGATGAATGTCCTGAAGCTGATGCCTGCCAGACGTTTTCCATACACCGCCAGCACCAGTATTGCAGCGCTAAGGAAACGCAGCATCAGATAGGTAGGGGAGTTCATATAAAATAATATATGCTTCATCAAGACAGTGGTAATTCCCCAATAAACCGCAGCCCCGGTCAGAAGGCAGCTGCCTTTCCTGACCTTCCATACTTCCTTTAGCATTTCCACTTCATCTACCTCAATTCCATTGATGTTTTCTGGTTTTTTGCAGATGAAATAGAACACTTTCCTAGAAAGTATTTCCGCGTTTCCTGAATATGATATTAGGATCAGTATTTCCCCGCTCGAAACCAATTGCCTGTTCAGTATGATCTACTGAATGACGTTCCTTTAATCCCTTTAACTCCCCTGCTTCCAGCGCCCTCATAGGGCATGCTGCCACACAGGCGGGTTTTAATCCCTTTCCGATGCGCTCCATGCATAGATCACACTTTACCATGACCGGCCGTTCTTTCAGTATGGTGTAAAACTGCGGAGCTTCCCAGGGACAGGCCTTCTGACATCTTCCACATGAAATGCATGGAATTTCTTCATTGGCCAGGACAATCCCATATGTATCCTCCTTGTATATGCGTCCTGTGGGACATGCATCTACACAGGCAGGCTTACTGCAATGGTTACATGAAATATTCATGTTATATCTCATTAAATCCGGCGGTTTATTTCCCCTTTCCTCATACCATGACCGTCGCAGACGTTCTTTCATATAGTAGTTTTTTTCTGTAGCATTTTCTCCTGCGCTTCCCTCTGTCAGTTCACGCAGGGGATACAGGCGGGCATCCCCCCTTTTTTCCTCATTCCATACCTTGCAGGCAATTTCACATGCATGACAGTTAATGCAATCCTGCTGGTCAAACCAGAACCCCCATTGCCTCATCTCAATCCCCCCAATCCGGCAGGGTTCTGGAAACCTCGCAGGCGCTTCCGCCTGCATGGAACCCCATACAATCTATAAAAGGATCAAAGATTCCCGGTTTTACGTCCTCCAGCAATGTATTGGCACATCCTCCGTAGTCAACCGGTGTTAAGTGGTAAGAAGCCCCTTCCCCTGTGTCAAAATAAGCTTTATATTGTTCATCCCCCGCCTCATACCATGTGCCCTGCTCTATGGCTATGACGCCCGGAAGCTGGGAGCGTGTGATATGCGCGCGGATGCGTATACACCCAAAGTCAGTATAAACATATACCAGATCATTTTCATGTATATTCCTGGCGTCCGCATCCTCAGGATGGATCTGCAGCATGTGAGGGTGTAGCTCCTTCAGTATATGTGTGTTGCCATAATCTGAATTGGCCCTGTTGGGCGCATGGGGGGTAATGAACTGCAGCGGATAATATCTTCCGGAGGGGGAGCGCATCCCCCGTTCCCCGCTGCCCTTTGATGTCTGTATGGATTCCCTTCCATCTGGAAGGGGGACATAGCAGGCATGGTTAATCTTGTGGGATGTACGGTCCCTGCAGGCCAGGAAAGGAGAATAAAAATTGATTTTCCCTGTTTCGGTGGGAAATGTTCCTGGTGCATACTCCATCAGGGATACCGGGACTTCCTCTGGCGTCACGGGAAAGGATGCCCCTCCGTTTTTTACCACTGTTTCAAAATCAGGAAGCAGGGCGGAATGCATTTTCTGATAAACAGGGTCCAGGGAAGCCTTATCCCACTGCATTTTCATAAGCGCCCCATAGTCCAGGCAGCGCTGCTTAAGATTGAACCGCCGGCCGATCATCCGGTTTACCTCCGGATCCGGAATCCCTTCCCCCACTGGTTTCAGTACGCCGTTTAATACGTGTATGTCCGAGTCATAGGCGCTGTTCCGGTCGAATTTCTTACCGTTTTCCAATGGGAATGTAACCGGAAGCACCAGGTCGGACCATACCGCGGTGGCGGTCATGTGCCGCTCATAGGTCACTACGTAATCTAACTTCTGCCATGCCAGCCGTCGTTTGTTGATATTCGCCAGCTGGTTAAACGGGTTTCCGTTGGCAGCGCCTTTGATGATTCCGTCCAGGCAGAGACCTTCCCCGATATCGATCCCGTTCATTTTCAGCACATCTTCCCGCAGCTGGCCCATGGACCGCCCGTCTGTTCCCGTAAGTATGACCTGGTCTATTCCGTACTGGCTGACTAAGATGGGCTGCTTCTCCTTTTCGTCCCACTCACTGGGAAGGGGCGGGAGGTCTATGGTATATCCGTCGTCCCCCCTCATCTCACCGAAACCGCCGCCCTGCTTTTGCAGATTACCTGTCATGGCGCACAGGGCTATCATCATCCATGAATAGTAGAAACCGTTGTAGGTCCGTTGGGCGCCGCCGTGGAAACGGGACATGATGAATGCAGGACTGCTGATAGCATATTCTATGGCAAAATTCTCTATGACCTCAGCATCCACGCCTGTGGTCCGTGCGGCCCATTCCAATACGCCATGATATCCATTATGTTCCTTTTCAAGACCCAGAAGGTATTCTTCGAAGGATTCCCCTTCTGGCACACGGTATGTTTTTCCATAATAAGCTTCGCCTGTCACTGGATCCGTTTCCCCGGAACGGCTTGTGACCGTGTCATTGGGATAAAACCCAAAACAGTTGGTTTTGATAAATTCATTGTCATGAAGGTTCCTTTTATAAATCACATATGACATTGCCGCCATCAGCGCCCCGTCGGTTGCCGGATAAGGGCAGATTAAGGGCGGGACCTTATTTTTCCCGGTGGCAAAGGCACCGGCTGATTCAGTGTACCTGCAGTCCACTACCGTAATGGGGATTCCTTTTTCACGGGCTTTCCTGATTACATAGGGGATGGGGAACACAGTGACACACGGGTTGGAACTCCATAATATGATGTAATTGGAATTCATCATATCCATCGGTCTGGAGGCATTGATCCTGCACCTTTTTCCTAAGGCAGCCGTGATTGCGGCGTCTACGTTTCCGCAGGAACTGGCGCCAAAGGGGCGCAGCGTTGTCCCCAGGAAGGAACCGATCCCGCCAATATCCAGTACGGGCAGATAACCTAGTTTCCTTGATTTTTCAAGGGAAGATTCATAATAGGACTCATACTGGTCAATGGCTTCGTCCCAGCTGATTGGGCAAAAGCCCCATCTGTCACCTCTGGAACCGGTCTGTTTCAGGGGATGGTGGATCCTGTCGGGTGAATACATGTGATACAGTTCACTGTATCCTTTCATACAGGCCCTTCTCTGCATGGGATATAATCCTGAGTCATATTCATCTGCATTCCTGCGGCTGATATCCCCATCCGAGGTGATTTTACTTATTCCCTCTTCTGTGTCCCATAGCTTCAGACGGCAGGTTGTGCAGCAGTGCATTTTATGCATGGTACAGATATTGTCCATTCATGTCCGGCCTTTCTTTATTGCGTTTTATTGACTGATGAATGTATAATTTGTATAAATTTGTCGTATAATACATATGTTTATTGTAAACTTTTGGGCATTTGGTGTCAATAGCACTAAAAAAAGCTGGATTAAAAGGTAGATTTTATTGAAAATTTTCAATCCATCATATTTCGAAACAGGGAAAAGTGCCTGTTTATATAGTTGTTTTTAGTTGAATGGGACAAATAGTGACATATTTACGGTATATTTTGCGGAAAAGCGCTTTGGTTTAGAAAAAATCAGTATATGCAAGGCGGAATTAAGATGGACAGCTATGGTATACTGTCCGTTTTATTCAGTGTTCCATATTTATCCTGTATTTTAAATTTTGAATGATTCGTACCAATGAACCAGACGAAAATGTCCCTCCATTGCCGAATCAGTCCATCCCCCCTGCCTTGCATTGGTAAACAGATAACAGTATAATATAGCTATGATTCATGAGGGGAGGGATGACGTTTGTCGAATATCATAAAGATGCAGGATTTATATTTTTCAGATTATGACTCTCACAAGCTGTGTCAGTTCTATTATGAGGTCCTGGATAAACCGACCACCCCAATCATACACCAGATGTCCCGTTTCTGGCTGATTAACAAAGGAAAAGGGATCCTGAAGCTGCAGGGTAAGGAGTATGAGTTAAAGCCGGGAACTTTGGTATCCGTGCTCCCATGGCAGGTATCCGATATAGTACAGGTGGACTCACCCATCCAATACTTCCTTCTGGTTTATTATTTTGATGGCGTGAATGACATCATAAAGTCGTTATACAATCTTGGCCATGGTCCCCTTGACCTGATTGAGGACCTGTCCAAGAATCCTGTGATATACTGCAGCGCCGCACAGGCCAAGTACATGCACCAGCTGTTCCTCCAGCTGAGGGATGAACTGGGGGGAGGCGCTGTGCCGTCCTTGGAAACCTCAGTGTCTTCAGGGTTTGGCAGTCTTTTCATCACCAATAAGCTGATTGAACTTATCATCAATCTATGGAGGATTGGAAAGGCCAACAGCAGCCAAGCGGCAGAGATAAGCACACCCATGGACCGGACGGAAATCCTACAGTATATGTATCACCATCTCAGTGAAAAGCTGACACTTAAAACCCTGGCAAAGACATTTTACATGAGCGAATCGTCTGTAAGCCTTTATATTGTCCAGACAACAGGGCTGACGTTCCCGAACCTCCTGAATGAGATGCGTGTAGGGAAAACCATCACATACCTCCTGTACACGGATTTTACCATGGATGAGCTGGCGGAGATACTGGGATTTGTGGACAGCTCCCATATCTGCAAGGTTTTTGCGGCCAGGATCGGTCTGAAGGCAAATGAATTCAGAAAGACATATCAGAAGATAGGAAGTATCTGCAACATCAGGGACAGCAGGAAGGCATATTCGATTGTGGAGTATATATATAAGAACTATTCCGGGAACCTGACACCCCAGTCGGTTGCGCGCAAATTTGATATTACGGTCAGGAAGCTTAACACCATCCTGTTTTATCAGGTAGAAAAGAGTTTTTCGGACTTTTTAAATTATGTGAGGATAAACCGTGCATGTGAACTTCTCCTTGATACGGACAAAACCATAGCAGAGATAGCTTCCCTGACAGGATACAATAATGTCAAGACATTAACCCGCAATTTCCTCAAGTTCCAGGTAATGACACCGGGTAAGTTCCGGGAGTCGGTTTCAAAAAACAGCGGGGATGCTTCTGCCCCTGTTGGCGGAGGAAGAGGGATGAGCCGGCCTTAGAGCGTGTTTGAAAATTCATTCCCGCCGTCTGCACGCCCCACTTCGCGGTATATTTGGCCCCGATTCAGTCAGCGTAGCCCGCTACGCCTCCATCATCGGGACCAAATCTCCCACAAAGTGGGACGCACAGCCGACGGAAAGCAATTTTCAAACACGCTCTAGGTCCGGTTATGGCTAATATGCACGAATTGTATATCACATTTACACAGAACCCATTGATTTTACGGATTAATGCGATTATAATTGTGTTCAACAAAACAAGCTACTTCTACCTGAACGGAGGAATTGATTATGGAAAAGAAAGACCTGGACTGGGGAAATATCGGATTTTCTTATATGCCGACGGACAAGCGATATGTTGCAAACTATAAAGACGGGGCATGGGGGGAGGGAGAACTGACTTCGGACTCCAATGTGGTGATTAATGAGTGCGCAGGCATCCTTCAGTACTGCCAGGAATGTTTTGAGGGCCTTAAGGCTTATACCACGGAGGATGGAAGCATTGTCACCTTCCGACCTGACCTGAATGCTGAACGCATGATGGACTCCGCGGCGCGCCTGGAGATGCCTCCATTCCCAAAGGAGAGGTTCTTGGAAGCAGTGGATGCAGTGGTTAAGGCCAATGCGGCCTGGGTACCCCCCTTTGGCAGCGGCGCAACCCTGTATTTAAGGCCGTATATGTTTGCTTCAGGTCCGGTTATCGGCGTCAAGCCGTCGGATGAATATCAGTTCCGCCTGTTCGTGACCCCGGTAGGCCCGTATTTTAAGGGCGGCGCAAAGCCCCTGACCTTGTGCGTCAGCGACTTTGACCGTGCGGCGCCTCATGGAACAGGCCATGTGAAGGCCGGGCTTAACTACGCCATGAGCCTGTATGCCTCTGTCACCGCCCATGCAGCCGGTTATGATGAGAATGTATTCCTAGACCCGGGTACCAGGACTTATGTGGAAGAGACAGGCGGCGCTAATTTCCTGTTCGTTACCAGGGACGGGGAGGTGGTCACGCCTAAGTCTGACTCCATCCTTCCTTCCATTACCAGGCGTTCCCTGATCCATGTTGCCCAGCATTACCTGGGACTTAAGGTAACGGAGCGGCCTGTGAAGCTGGCTGAGCTGGCTGATTTTGCAGAGTGCGGCCTGTGCGGCACCGCTGCCGTCATTTCCCCGGTGGGCAAGATTGTTGACCATGGAAAGGAAATCTGCTTCCCCAGCGGCATGGATGAGATGGGACCTGTTACCAGGAAGCTGTATGAAACCCTTACCGGTATCCAGATGGGCACCATCGAAGCGCCGGAGGGCTGGATCAGGAAGATTGTATGAGGGAAGATTGTATATAGGGAAGCTTAAGCATTTTCAGGCACACTCTGAGATGAATCAAGAATAATCAGGACCTTCCGGAATATATTGATAGTAATTGTATCATATATTCCGGGAGGTTTTATTAACATGAAGGCATTTATCAAAGGGAAAATGTACCTGGGACTGCTGATGGTCATTGCCGCGTCGCTGTGGCTGGCAGGCTGTTCCGCTTCAAAGGATGACGGGGATAAGGTCCGGGACCTGGATTTTACGGTGGCCGGGGACCTGGATGTGCCGGATGAACTTAAGAAACTGATTGCTGAGAAACAGCAGCAGCCCTTCAAGCTTACATACAGCGATGAGCAGAACCTGTACATTGCAGTGGGGTACGGGGTACAGCCCACGGGCGGGTACAGCATCAGCGTAAACGACCTTTACCTTACCGACAACTCCATTGTAATCAACACGGAGTTAAAGGGGCCTGAGAAGGGGGAAAATGCAGGCACGGAGCAGTCTTTCCCATATATTGTAATCAAGACGGAGTATTTGGAGAATCCTGTCGTATTCCAGTAAAAAATCCTTTTTAAATTGAATATCATATGCTATACTATACGATATTTATGTTTTTCGGTAAATGTCGTGTCACAGCAGCAATGTTTTAACTTGTTAAAGAGAGGGTGGAGTATACTATGATATTCAAAGACATTTGGCTTGACATTAAGGCCGTACAGGAACGCGATCCCGCTGCCCGCAACGCACTGGAGGTGTTCCTTCTTTACCAGGGGGTCCATGCCCTCATATGGCACAGGTTTGCCCATTGGTTTTATCAGCATAAGATGTTTTTCATAGCCAGGCTTATTTCACAGATAGCACGGTTTTTTACTTTGATAGAGATACATCCGGGCGCCCAGCTGGGCCATGGGATCCTTATTGACCATGGAACCGGCGTGGTCATCGGTGAGACCGCGGTGGTGGGGGATAACTGTACGATTTACCAGGGAGTCACCCTGGGCGGCGTGGGCACGAAGAAGGGGAAGCGCCATCCAACCCTTGGCAGCAATGTCATGGTGGGGGCCGGAGCCAAGATTCTGGGGGCATTTGAGGTGGGGGATAACTGTTCCATTGCCGCCAACGCAGTGCTCTTAAAACCTCTGGAGGACAATGTGACCGCAGTGGGGATACCGGCCCGTCCGGTAAAAAAGGACGGCGTCACCATACCGAAGAATAAGAGAAGCCTGACGCTGGAAGAATACGAGGATATGAGAAGCCGGATGGAGCAGATGGAACAGGAGATTGAGTACCTGAAGCAGGCGCTGGCGGCCAGGGGGACAGAGGTTCCTTCCCAGGAAGACGCAGGGCAGGGAATACAGAATAAAGACACACGGGAGAAACCATACCAGTCATGAAGAATGAAGCACCATATGTGAATATAGAGCGGAGCATCATCAAGCAGTTCCGCAAGGAAATCTGGCGCCCCTTTGTCAGGGGGCTTCAGGAATATAAGATGATCCAGGACGGCGATAAGGTGGCTGTCTGTATCTCAGGCGGCAAGGATTCCATGCTGTTAGCCAAGTGCCTCCAGCAGTTAAAACGCCAGAGCGGCACGGAGTTTGGGCTGGAGTTCATTGTCATGGACCCGGGCTATCACCCTGACAACCGGAAGCTGATTGAGGATAATGCAGCCCTTATGAATATACCGGTCCGCATCTTTGATTCAGATATCTTTGATATCGTGGTGGATGTGGACCAGTCGCCCTGTTACCTCTGCGCCCGCATGCGGCGGGGGTACCTGTACGCCCATGCCAGGGAGCTGGGGTGCAATAAGATCGCGCTGGGCCATCATTTTGATGATGTGATAGAGACCATACTCATGGGCATCCTCTACGGGGGACAGATCAACACCATGATGCCTAAACTCCACAGCACCAACTTCGAGGGAATGGAACTGATCCGTCCCCTTTATTTTGTTAAGGAAGAGGATATCCTGGACTGGAAAGACTACAATGGACTGCATTTCCTCCAATGTGCCTGCCGGTTCACGGAGCAGGTTGCAAGGGAACAGGCGGCCAGGGGGATTACGGGGGATGCGGCGGATATCGTCCATACCTCCAAGCGCCAGGAGATGAAGGAATTAATCCGCTCCCTCAGGAAGAACAGCCCGTTCATCGACGCCAACATCATGAAAAGCGTGGAGAACATCAATCTGGACGCCTGCCTTGGATATGTGCAAAAGGGCGCGCGCCATCATTTTATGGACAAATACGATGAAAGATAAGATATAAAGCATAAACCACCTGCTGTCCGCATAGATTTTTCTAAAAGACCGGAGCGTATCTGAACACCATTCACGCCCGGCTGGCAGAAAACAATGTTCAGATACGTTCTGGAGAGATGGCAGGTGTTTTTATGGAATTAATAAAGAAACAGATACATATGAACCAATGGAAGGGAAATGTTACCACACAGATTACACTGGATGATGACTTTATTGTGCCGGACACCATGGACGATATGGAACAGGTGATGTTAGACACCGGTGAGATCCAGATTGAGACAGTGAAGAACCAGGGAGATAAGGTGGCTGTAAAGGGCAAGCTGGAGTTCCAGGTACTGTACCGCAGGGAAGCGGGCGGACTCCAGACCCTGGGCGGCAACATCCCGTTTGAGGAAGTGGTCAATGTCCCCGGACTGGAGGAAAAGGACTACGTGGGCCTTAACTGGATGCTGGAGGACCTGAATACGGATATGATTAACTCCAGGAAGCTGGGGGTCCAGGCCATCATCACGCTTCAGGTGCGGGTGGAGACTTTGAGGGATGTGGAAGCCGCAGTGGATGTGGACATGGAAAGCGGAAGCCGCAGCGCAGGGGCCGGTCTGTCGGACACAGATGCATCGGGACAGGTACAGGTGGAAACACTGAAACGGACAGCCACCGCGGCAGCCATTGCCGTAAGGCGCAAGGATACATACCGCATCAAGGAAGAACTGAGCCTTACAGGCGGAAAGCCTAATATCGGCCAGCTTCTGTGGCGTGAAATGAAGCTTCGGGACATAACCGTAAAACCGCTGGACGGCCGTCTGCATCTGGACGGTGAACTGAGCGTATTTGTCATCTACAGCGCGGAGGATGAAAACATGCCCATGCAGTGGATGGAGGAGACCCTGCCATTCTCAGGCGACATGGAGATGGGCGATGTGAAGGAGGAGCAGATTCCCATGGTAACCGTGCGCCTGGCCCACAAGGATATGGAAGCCAAGCCCGACTATGACGGGGAAATGCGGGAAATGGACGTGGATGCTGTCCTGGAGCTGGATATCAAGCTGTACGAGGAAGAGCAGGTAGAACTGTTAAGCGACATGTATTCCAACAACCGTGAGATTGAACTCACCCAGACAGAGGCCTGTTTTGACCAGATACTGACCAGGAATGTGTGCAAGTCCAAGGTGGCGGAAAAGCTGAAACTGCCCCAGGCCGAGCGTATCCTCCAGATCTGCCACAACGAAGGGACCATCAAGCTGGATGACGTGGAGGTGGGGGAGGACTGCCTGCAGATAGACGGCGTCCTGGAGGTGACTCTGTTATATCTTACCAGCGATGACACCTCGCCTGTACAGTCATCCGTGGAGCAGGTGCCGTTCCACTGCACCGCAGAAGCCAGGGGGATCCGTGAGGACAGCGTATACCAGCTGGATGCAGGGTTGGAGCAGCTGAGCGCGGTCATGATGGGCGGCGACATGGTGGAGGTAAAGGCAGTGGTTGCCCTGGATTTCCTGGTCCTGCAGCCGGTATGCGAGCCGGTGATTACCGGTGCGGCCGTCAATCCCATGGATTTGCAGAAGCTTCAGGAACTGCCTGGAATCGTGGGATATATTGTCCAGCCGGACGATACGCTTTGGTCCATTGCGAAAAAGTTCCATACCACCATCGGCACCATCATATCTACCAATGAACTGGCGGATGAGCAGGTGAAGCAGGGGCAGAGGCTGCTGTTGGTGAAGGAGATTGCGCAGGATTGAAGGGGCAGATGAAGGGGTGTGGGGGCTACGTCCGTGAAGAGGGTCAGGGCGGGCGGCGGCAGACCACGCGCTGAGGGCCGGAGGCCGCAGCTTCCAGGGCCCGGACAACAGAAAAGATGGGGGACCGGTGCTATTCACGGAGAAACTCTGATGAGCTTTCTCCGTTCAGAGCTCCTTGGATTCTTGCTTTGATGCAAGAATCCACCCCCATCTTTTCTGCTGCCCGGACCCAGGAACCTGCGGCCTCCGCCCCTATGCGTGTGGCCTGCCGCCGCCCGCCCTGACCCTCTTCACGGACTGCGTATTCCAACCGCTGCATGTGCAAAAGGGAAGAGGGTTGGGAGGGACGTGGGGATTATGCATTTAATTTTTTTTCATGAGTCCGGCGTCGCTGTTCCAGGCCTGGCCGACTTTTTCGCCGATGGCATAGTAGCCATTTTGAAATTGGTCAAATACGAATGCGTTCAGCTTTTTGGGGTCAACCTTGCCCTTTTCATTGAGTACATGCGCTTCCGCCAGTACGCCGACAATCCTGCCTATGACGTGGAAGCCGTAGACTTCATTTTTATATTCGACTACCTCACATTCAAGGGTTAGGGGAAATTCGTCGATGATGGGCGCGTTGACTTTTTGGCTTTTCACCGCAGTGAGGCCGCTGCGCTCAAATTTGTCCTCCATTTTGTTGCCGGTGGCAATGCCGAAGAAATCGGCTGCTTCCAGATGGTCCACGTCCGCAATGCTCAGTGTAAAAGCGTTTGTTTTCTTGATGTTCGCGGATGTTTTATGGTCCTCGCTGATATTGAGTGAGACCATATCTTCAGCACAGATACCTCCCCAGGCCATGTTCATCACGTCTACCTTGCCGTCGTCACCATAGGTGGCTATCATAAGCACCGGCATCGGGAATAAATAGGGATTTACCGCAAGCTCTTTTTTCATGAATTGTACCTCCGTATTGTTTTGGTATTGATTTGGGTGTTTTTATGAACGTTTCCTTTACTGGATATTATAGTTGACGCAGAAACGGTTAACAAGTACACACATTAAAGATAGATACTTACTTATAGGGGAGCGCAGGAGCGGATGGTTTGAAATTAAGAAGGCGATGGGGACTTTTTGTGGCTGCTTAAGTTTGATAGCTGGATCATGCCAATCTTAAAAAAACTGTTTTAGTATTGGAAATTATGGTATACTAACAACAGTCGTACGAATAAAGAGAGGTAATTTTATGAAGCTTGATTTTAAGCCCGTGGTGGCTGGGGATATAGAAAGGCTGAAGCCTTTTTATGGCCTGAGGCCCAATAAAGCATGTGACAGTGTGTTTTTGGATTGTTTTTTATGGAAGGATTATTATCATGTGGAATGTACGGTCAGTGAGGACAGGGCGGCTTTGTGGCTGATGGAGAGGGATGGACAGGTTTCCACTGCCATGCCCATGTGCAGGGAGGAAGACCTGCCCTATTTTTTCCACCAGCTGGAGGAGTATTTCGCAGAAGTGCTCCATAAGCCGTTTTTTATTGCATTGGCTGATGAGGAGGCGGTGCAGTATCTGGGGCTGGACCCGAAGGAGTATGAGGTGGAGGAGCAGGTGGATTTAAAGGATTACCTGTATGACGGGGAGGCCATGCGCACCCTGTCAGGGAAGAAACTCCATAAGAAAAAGAACCATCTGAATGCCTTTATGAGGGAGTATGAGGGGCGGTATGAGTACAGAAGGCTCTGCTGTTCGGACAGGCATGAGGTCTGGGAGTTCATGGAGCGCTGGAGGCAGAAGAAGGCGGATGCCGATGCCCTGGAGGATTCACTGGAATATGAGGTGGCGGGTATCCATGAGATACTGAAGAACTGCTCCAGCCTGTGCGTGCGCATGGCGGCTGTGTATGTGGACGGACAGATGGAGGCATTTACCATTGGAAGCCTGAATGAACGGGAGAATATGGCGGTCATCCATATTGAGAAGGCAAACCCGGATATCAAGGGCCTGTATCAGTTCATTAACCAGCAGTTCCTGGTCAATGAGTTCCCGGATGTGGCCCTGGTGAACCGTGAGGATGATGTGGGGATGGAAGGGCTCAGGAAGGCTAAGATGAGTTACAATCCCATTGGATTTGCAAGAAAATATATGGTGAGGAAACGATGATCCGTTATTTGAACAGAGATGAGTATGGAAAATGCATCCCGCTGTGGAAGGAGGCTTTTCCTGAGGACTCAGAGGCGTTTTTGGATTACTATTTTGGGAAGAAGATTTTGGACAGCCAGGTGATTGTCAAGGAGGATGAAGGCGGGAAAATGCTGACCATGGCGCACCTGAACCCTTATAAGGTAAGGGTCAGGGACAGGATGTATGTCCTGCCCTATATCGTGGGTGTGGCAACCGCTTCAGACAGCCGCCATCAGGGCCATATGAGGGATGTTCTGGTGACAATGCTTCAGGACATGCATGAGGCGCATACGCCCTTCTGCTACCTGATGCCGGCTTCCCCGGATATCTACAGGCCCTTTGGGTTTGTATATGTCTTTGACCAGCCGGTGTGGACGCTGCGGGAGGATGCGGCGGCAGGGGTGCGGGCCATTGGGCTGCGCCTGGATGAGGCGGAGGATGATGCCGGGGAAGAGGAGGCATATGTGGCTGCGGCGGAGGTGCAGACAAAGGCCTCGGGTGTAGCTATGGTGGAGATGCAGGCAAAGGCACCAGATGTAGCTGCGGAGGAGACACAGACAGAAGAGGCAGATATAGCTGCGGAGGAGATAGCATATATAGGGACAGCATGTAGGTGTGCGGCATATAAAGAAAGTCCGGCATCAGGCAGGATGAATCTGTCTGACTGGATGAACCGCTGGCTTGGGGGGCGTTTCCAGGTATATGCAGAGCGTGACAGCGCATATCTTCAGATGCTTCAGGCAGAGCTTGACAGTGAAGACGGACAGGTGTATGGATACCTGGACGGGCAGGGGGAACTGGCTGCCCTGAAGGCGGTCTGGGGCAAAGAAAAGCAGGAACAGAGGTTCCTCTATTGTGACAGGGATGAGTGGATTCAGGCGCCGGAGGACCTTCCGGCTGCTAAACCTGCAATCATGGCCCGTATCACGGATGTGGCGGCTATGGCGGAAGTCATTTCCGTGAATGAAGATTGTCCCTGCCCCAGGATGGAGGTTATGATAAGAATCAGGGACCGCCTGGTGGATGGCAATCACGGACTTTGGCGGTGGAGGCTGGGGACGGATGGTTCCAGGCTTGAGCGGATAGAGGGAATCGGGACCGTGGAAGGCTTTGGGATTGCGGAAGGCGGCAGTGACGCACTGGTATCCACAGAGGTTCTGGAACTTACGGTTGAGCAAATGACGGCCTGGCTGTTGGGATACCGTCCGCTGGATGAAATCATGGAGGCGGATAGCGGGGAGATTCCTTACTGGTGGCGGTACGTACAGCCGCTGAAAGGCGTTTTCCTGGATGAGGTTGTATAGCAGGGCTTCTATATAACATAAGCTTGTATGATGGCATAAGCTTTTATCATTGCATAAGCTTCTATCATAGCATAAGTTTCTATCATAGCATAAGGAGGGGGAAGTAAGTTATGGATGAAAAATGGCAGCAGCTTAAGGATTGGATTGATGGCAGCAGCAATATCGTATTTTTCGGAGGCGCAGGGGTGTCAACGGAAAGCGGTATCCCTGACTTCAGAAGCGTGGACGGGCTTTATAACCAGCAGTATAAGTATCCGCCTGAGACTATCATCAGCCACAGCTTCTATGTCAGGTATCCCGAGGAATTTTTCCGTTTCTATAAAGACAGGATGCTGTTTACGGATGCCAGGCCCAATGCGGCCCATAAGGCCCTGGCGCATCTGGAGGGGCAGGGGAAGCTTAAGGCTGTGATCACGCAGAATATTGACGGACTTCACCAGATGGCGGGAAGCCGGGAGGTCCTGGAGCTTCACGGCTCCGTACATAGGAATTACTGCACAAGATGCGGGGAGTTTTATGATTTGGATTATGTGGTGAAGTGTGACGGTGTACCCCACTGCAGCTGCGGAGGTGTCATTAAGCCGGGTGTGGTGCTGTATGAGGAAGGACTGGACAACCGGACCTTACAGAAGGCTGTAACATACATCCGGAATGCCGATGTGCTTATTATCGGCGGCACATCACTGGTTGTGTATCCGGCGGCCGGGCTGATTGATTATTACCGCGGAAATAAACTGGTACTGATTAACAAAGGTGCTACTTCCCGTGACTCCCAGGCGGATCTGGTCATCAGTGACCGGATTGGGGAAGTGCTGGGAACCGTGACAGGGGTGGACGGTTAAAAAGGATTGGGGGCAGCGTGACAATCTTTTTTGGTTTTATATAGGGAATAAATCGGGAAAAGAAAAAAGAGAAAGGAAGTATACATATGTATAAGGCAGCAGAAAACAGATATGAGGCCATGGAATATAAGCGCAGCGGAAGAAGCGGGGTACTTCTCCCCAGGATATCCCTGGGGCTGTGGCAGAATTTTGGGCTGGAAAAACCATTGGATGAACAGAAGGAAATCCTGTTCAGGGCATTTGATATGGGCATCACGCATTTTGACCTGGCGAATAATTACGGTCATCCGGCCAATGGGATGGCGGAGGAGAATTTCGGCGCTATCCTGAAGTCGGACCTGGGCCGGTACAGGGATGAGATGTTCATTTCCACCAAGGCAGGTTATGATTTCCTGCCAGGACCTTATGGGGATTGGGGTTCCAGGAAATATCTGATGGCAAGTCTGGATTCCAGCTTAAAGCGGATGGGGCTTGATTATGTGGATGTATTTTACCATCACCGCCCAGATCCGGAGACGCCTCTGGAGGAAACCATGGGCGCGCTGTCTGATGCGGTCAGGCAGGGAAAGGCTTTGTATGTAGGCATTTCCAATTATAAAAAGGAGGAAGCGGAGAAGGCAATCAAGATCCTGCGTGACAACCACACCCCATGCCTGCTGCACCAGCCACGTTACAACATGCTGGACCGGTGGGTGGAAGACGGGCTTCTTGGGCTTTTGGACCGGGAAGGGGTAGGATGCATCTGCTTCAGCCCCCTGGCCCAGGGCGCGCTGACCAATAAGTACCTGCACGGTATTCCACAGGGTTCCAGGGCCTCCAGGGAAGGCACCAGCATAAGCGGGAATTACCTGACAGAGGAGAAGCTGGCGGGAATCCGGGAACTGGACTGCATCGCAAAGGAAAGGAACCAGACCCTGGCCCAGATGGCGCTGGCCTGGATCCTTCGGCGCCCTGAGGTCACAAGCGTACTGGTGGGGGCAAGCAGCTGCCGCCAGTTAGAGGATAATGTGGCAGCCTTAAAGAATACGGTATTTGGGCAGGAGGAACTGGCACGTATTGAGCAGATTTTAGCCGGTATACAGATAAAATAATAAATATGGAAGCCGGAGAAGTGAGACAATGGAAAAGCTGAATTACGAAGTGGGAGATGTTGTAAAGTTAAAAAAGCCCCATCCGTGCGGCAGCAGTGAATGGGAAATCCTCCGTGTGGGCGCGGATTTCCGTCTGAAATGCATGGGCTGCGGACACCAGATCATGGTTGCCCGCAGGCTGGTGGAGAAGAACACCAGGGGACTGACTAAGAAAACCGTATGAACGTATGGCAAAACCGGATATCCAATCGGATACGAATCGGATATTTTACAAACGAGGATTGAAGAAAAAGTTGAAGAAAAACAAAAAACTCCTTGCATTTGTCCCAAGAGTTTGGTAAAATAATACTCCGTGACATATCATATCCTTGCTCCTGTTACTGAAAGCAGGGGCCAGAGACCACAAGGAGGTAAAGCAAGATGAACAAGTATGAATTAACCGTTGTTCTGAATGTGAAGCTTGAAGACGATCAGCGTGCAGCAGCACTGGAAAAGGTGAAAGGTTACATCACACGTTTCGGTGGCACCGTGACCAATGTAGATGAATGGGGTAAGAAGAGACTTGCATATGAGATCCAGAAGATGCATGAAGCTTTCTACTACTTCATCCAGTTTGAGTCCGATTCTGTATGCCCGAATGAAGTTGAAGCACACATTCGTATTATGGAACCAGTGATTAGATACTTATGCGTTAGGGTAGACGCATAAGATATACCCAACCCGCTTTTGCGGGGAAGAAAAAGGAAGAGTGACCGTATGAACAGAGTGATCCTAATGGGAAGATTAACAAGAGACCCGGAAGTCAGATATTCACAGGGAGAGCGTTCCATGGCTATTGCCAGGTATACCCTTGCTGTAGACAGAAGAGGACGCAGAGGCCAGGATGGCGGGGAGCAGACAGCGGATTTCATCAACTGCGTGGCATTTGACCGTGCAGGGGAATTTGCGGAGAAGTATTTCCGTCAGGGCATGCGTGTGCTCGTATCCGGCAGACTTCAGACAGGAAGCTATGTGAATAAAGAAGGTCAGAAAGTATACACCACCGAGGTCATCCTTGATGACCAGGAATTCGCAGACAGTAAGGGCGCAGCATCTGACATGGGCGGCGGCTATGGGCAGTCAGCACCATCTCAGAGACCGGCTCCTACCAGTGCGATTGGTGATGGGTTTATGAACATTCCGGATGGAGTGGAGGACGAAGGGCTTCCATTTAACTAGGATGTTCCATGGTTGAATAATAAAGGAGGACAACACCAATGGCATTTAATAAAACAGATAGACCAGATGGCGCTAAGATGAGAAGACCAGGCGGAATGCGCAGAAGAAAAAAAGTTTGTGTATTCTGTGGCGATAAGAACGGCACAATTGATTACAAGGATGTTAACAAGTTAAAGAGATACGTATCCGAGAGAGGTAAAATCCTTCCCCGCCGTATCACCGGCAACTGTGCAAAGCATCAGAGGGCACTGACTGTAGCTATTAAGCGTGCACGTCATATCGCTCTTATGCCATATACCTGTGATTAATTTATATTAACAGCAGATTCAGAGGACTTCATGCAGGGATGTATGAAGTCCTTTTTTTGACCTTCTGTATATCTTCATAGGGAACCGGCACAACACCCTATAAATAAAAAACCATATCCTGCGTATTATACAGCTGTTTTGCCACAAACAGAGGGGTATCAAACCCGCCTGACTGGAAATCCCTGAACAGCAGCAGGGAGGAGCCGCGTCTGGTTTCCAGCAGTTCTGCCTCATAGGCGGTGGAGGTGGATATCTCCAGCGTCCTTTGGCTGGTATGTACGGATATTCCATGGTTGTTAAAACATTCAAAGATGGAACCTTCCAGATTCTCATGCAGGAGGAAATCATATTTCTTTAAAAAGTGGGATGTCTCAATCACCGTGGGGCGTCTGTCAATAAATCTTAAGCGTACCACTTCTATAATCTGTTCACTTTCATCAATTTTCAGGAAATCACATTCAGCTTTTGTCGCATAGGAGTAACCGGCAGAGAGTACCTGGGAGTGCAGTTCCTTGCCCAGGCGCCTGCAGGACTCGGTAAGTCCTGTGGTATCATTGGCCGACTGAAGCTTTTTCTTTGGTGCCACGAAGGTTCCCTTCCCCTGACTGCGGACTAAAAGCCCGTCCGACACCAATTCCAGGATAGCCCCCCGGACGGTTACCCTGCTGACATTGAAGACCTTCATGAGCAGGAGTTCGGAGGGGAGTTTTTCTCCAGCGGCTATGTTTCCCATGTTAATCTCTTCGGTTATCACATTGGCGACCTGCTTGTACAGAGGAATCATGCTGGTGGGGTCAATGCTGTTTGAATCGAAATTAAACATATGCTTCACCTTAATCATACCAAAATAGTCTTTGGCAAAAATCCTTTCTTAATACATTATAATACAACATAAATCAGCTTTTGGCAAGATGATACGGCGTAAACAAGGCACCCCCTCCTGTATTGCATTAAGATATGTATTAATACAATATAAAACAACATAGTAAAAAGTACTATAAAATAAAAAGATATTTTAATTTTATATTATATATTGACAAATAGTGTATTAGAATGTATTATGACATATGAGGACAATAAACAATGTTGGAGGTGGAACAATGAAGTATGATTTGTTAACAGCCGGATTTCCCATTGTAGAAATCATGCGGAAGGAGAGAGGGGTAACCTTTGAAGAGCCAGCTGATTTTACCGGCCCTTATCCAAGCGGGGATACATGTATTGTTTTAGATGTTGCGTCCAGGCTGGGTTTGAAGTGCTGCTTTTTGGGAACCGCGGGCACGGATGCATTTTCAGACGTGGTGTTAAACCGCCTGAGGCAGGATGGGATTGACCTTTCATATGTGAGGAGGGTGGAAGGGGCATCCACGGCAATTGTTTTTGTAAGATACGGGAAGGATGGGAAACGGGAGTACCTGAATGTGATGGAGCACACTGCATTTTCTGATTTTAATGAAAGCGACATCTGTCTTGAGGCCGTGAAGGAAGCAAGGTGGGTACACTTCAGCGGGGAAGTGCTCAGCATAGCATCCGACGGGGTCAGGCGAAAGGCAATGCTCAGGCTGCTGGAGGCAATACCGGCCGAAAGCAGGGTATGTCTTGACCCTAATTTCGTGGATGACCAGCCGGGCATCATGGATATCATGGAGCCGTTCATAGCCAGGGCCGACCTTATCCTGCCCAGTGAAGGGGAAGCCATGCAGATGATGGGCACGGATACGGACGAGGAGGCATGTAAAGGACTGGCAGCCAAGGGGAAGACCGTGGTGCTGAAAAGAGGCAGCGGGGGCTGTGATGTCTATACAGCGGAAGGCGTATGCCATATCCCGGCATTCCACATAGAGGAGAAGGATCCAACGGGATGCGGGGATTCATTCTGCGCCGGGTTCATTACAGGTCTTGTGGAGGGACAATGCATCCGGGATGCGGGTACGCTGGCCAATGCGGCAGGCGCGCTCCAGGCCATGCATGTAGGACCTATGGAAGGTGCGTTGTACAGGGAAGAAGTGGATAGGTTCATACAGGATCATAAAGGGGTGGAATAAGGAGGACAATATGGTAATCGATGTACATTATCATCCCGCGTTCATAAAAGAGGTCTGCGGGGATGAGGAATTGGCCGAGAGGCGCAGGAACGATATGGCATATTATAAGACCGGGGTTGCAGAGGTGGAGCGGATTAAGGAACGGATGAAGTCATCCGGGGTGGACCGGTGTTTCCTTCTTCCGCATGATTACTCCACCGTGTCCGGCGACAGGATTTCCAACGAGGAAATGAAGGATCTGGTGGAGCTGGGGGAGGGGATGTTCTATGGATTTGCCTCCGTGGACCCGGAACAGGAGGATGCGGGGGAAAAGCTGGAACATGCGTTCAGGGAACTGAACCTGTCTGGACTGAAGCTCCACCCTTCCAAACAGGGCTTTTATCCCAATGATAAAAAAATGTACGGGCTTTACGATATCTGCGTGAAATATAACAGGCCCATCCTGTTCCATGCAGGCTTCACATGGCAGCCGGGAACATTGGCAAAGTACTCCCATCCCCTGAACTTCGAGGAGGTTGCGCTGGATTTCCCTGAGCTCCGGTTCTGCCTGGCGCATATGGGATTCCCATGGGTGAAGGAGACAGCCATGATGATCCTCAAGTATCCCAATGTATATGCGGATACGTCGGCCCTGTATTTTGACAGCGCCTATGAATTTTACGAGTATCTGTTTAAACAGGAGCTGGGATATGGGTGGCTGGACCGCAGCCTGCGCCACAAGGTGATGTTTGGTTCCAATATGCCCAGGTTTGAGGAGATGAGGATGCTGGCGGCTTTAAAAAGACTTGGTTTACGGGAGGAAACCGTGGAACTCATAACAGAGGACAACGCGTTGGTCTTCCTGGGAGAGAGGGAACAGGCATGGTTAGGTTAGAGAAGTTTGTGATCCATACAACAAAATATAATGATTTCATCAATATAACGGACCGGGTGGTGGACCTGGTGGGGCAGTCTGGGATTAAGGACGGGATGGCCCTTGTGATGACGGCCCACACAACAACAGGCATCACTGCCAATGAGGCCCTGGAATGCCTGCAGAGCGACATGATGGATATGATGTGGAGGCTGGTTCCGGAATATGGGCACTATGCCCACAGCAGGATGCTCCATTCCTACGGCACAACGGCCGGAAACCCAACCGGTCATCTGAGGGCCATGCTCACGGGCAATCACGTGGTTTTCCCGGTATCTGAGGGGAAAATCGTCCGGGGGGATGCCCAGGAAATCTTTTTCTGTGAATTTGACGGGGCCCAGAGCAGGACGGTCTACGTAGAGATAATGGGTGAAGCATGATTGAAAGGAGGCACCTGGATGCCAGAAGATTACATACTCAGGATTGACAAGGTCGTAAAGCGGTTCGGCAATGTGACGGCGCTTAAGAATGTCTCGCTGAATGTAAGACGCGGGGAGATTCACGTACTGTGCGGTGAAAATGGAGCAGGCAAGTCCACCCTCATGAACATCATCAGCGGGGTATATCCGCATGGGACGTATGAGGGGAACTTTTATTACAATGACAGGGAATGCAGGTTCCGCTCCATTGGTGACAGTGAAAAAGAAGGAATCGTAATCATCCACCAGCACCTTGCCCTTATACCGGCCCTTTCCATTGCGGAGAACATCTATCTTGGAAATGAGATAAAAAAGGGCGTGTCCATTGACTGGAACCGGACCAGGCAGGAGGCAGCACGCTTCATGCACATCGTCGGACTCCATGAAAGCCCGGATACCCTGATACAGAACATCGGTGTGGGGAAACAGCAGCTGGTTGAGATCTGCAAGGCCATATCAAAGAATGTGAAGCTGCTTATCCTGGATGAGCCTACGGCTGCCCTGAATGATGAGGAAAGCGACACCCTGCTGAACCTGATACAGGAATTCAAGGAACAGGGCATTACGTCCATCCTGATTTCCCACAAGCTGAGGGAGGTCACAAAGGTCTGTGATGCAATTACCATCATCCGTGACGGGGAAACCATAGAGACACTATACAAAGGGGTGGATGAGATAAGCGAAGCCCGCATCATCAAGGGGATGGTGGGCAGGGAGCTGACCAACCGGTTCCCGGCCAGGGACAGCGCCATTGGCGATGTAAGCCTGGAAATCAGGAACTGGAATGTATATGACCCTGTAATCGCAGGAAAACAGATACTTCACAACATCAACATGTATGTGAGGAAGGGGGAGGTGCTTGGGATTGCAGGACTGATGGGGGCAGGCAGGACAGAACTGGCCATGAGTGTTTTCGGCAGAAGCTACGGAACGGATATATCGGGGGAACTGCGGATGAATGGGAAACCCATACAGGTCCGCAATGTGCCGGAGGCCATCAGGAACGGGATTGCCTATGTATCAGAAGACCGCCATGTATATGGGATGATACAGGGACAGTCCATTACCAATAACATCACCCTGCCCAGCCTGGGGAACTTTGTGGACAGGGGCACCATTGACAGCAATAAGGAGGTGGTGGTTGCAAATGAATACAGGGAAAAACTGAGTATCAAGTGCTATAACGTGGAACAGGATGTATCCAAGCTTTCAGGCGGGAACCAGCAGAAGGTCATATTCAGCAAATGGGTACTGGCAGGTTCGGACGTGCTGATTCTGGATGAACCTACCCGTGGCATAGACGTGGGGGCGAAATACGAGATATACCAGGTGATGAATGAGATGGTCGGCCAAGGCAAGTCAGTCATACTGATCTCATCCGACATGCCGGAGATACTTGGGATGTGTGACCGCACATACATCATGAATGAAGGGTGTGTGGTCGGTGAACTGGAAGGAAATGAGATTGCTCAGGTCAATATAATGAATGCAATCATGCAGAATAGTAAGGTGGGTTAAGTCATGAAAAATAATAAAAAGATTCCTGCCATCAATTTGAGGCAGTATGGAATGATAATAGCGCTGGTGCTTATCACATTGTTTTTCGGGATCGTAACAGGCGGGGTGCTCTTTAAGCCCATGAACATCAGCAATATATTCATGCAGAACAGTTACATTATCTTTTTGTCAATCGGCATGTTTTTCTGTGTCCTGACAGGTAATGTGGATTTATCGGTAGGTTCGGTAGTGGGTGTTTCCGGGGCGCTGCTGGGGTTCATGATTGTGGAACACAGTGTACCGACCCCTGTGGCAGTGGTTGTCACATTGTTATTCGGTTTATTGATCGGCGTGTTCCACGGCTGTTTCATCGCGTTCTTAAATATACCGCCGTTTATTGTAACGCTGGCCGGCATGCTTATCTTCCGGGGCCTGACCATGGTAATCCTGCAGGGACAGTCCCTGTCGCCCTTCAGCAAAAGCTTCCAGTATTTCTCTTCTGGCTTTGTAGGGACGGATATGAAAGCCGGCGGTGTCAATCTCCTGTGCGTCCTGCTGTTTGCAGTGGCAGCGGCAGCCATTATCCTCGCGGAGAAGAACAGGAGGAAAGCAAGGATTAAATACGGGTTCGAGGTATCTTCCACCGGAATCATGGCGGCAAAGCTGGCAGCCGTGCTGCTGGCAGTGGGCGCCATCCTTATGGGACTGGGCATGTACCGTGGGATTCCCTTTATTCTGATCATATTGATTATTGTTGCATTGATTTATACATATATAGCGGATAAGACGCCGGTTGGCCGTCATGTGTACGCGGTCGGGGGGAACTCGGATGCAGCCAGGCTGTCGGGGGTAAAGACTAAGCTCATCATGTTCCTTGTATATGTAAACTGTTCCTTCATGGCTACCATTGCGGGCATTGTGGTTACCAGCCGCCTGAATGTGGCCACCTCCAAGGCCGGGACCTCATACGAGCTGGATGCCATCGCGGCCTGTTACATAGGCGGATGTGCGGCCTCAGGAGGCGCCGGCAGCATCATCGGCGTGATTACAGGTGCCGCGGTCATGGCGGTCCTTAACAACGGTATGTCCATACTGGGGATTGGAACGGATATGCAGCAGGTAATAAAAGGTTTCATTCTTTTACTGGCAGTAACATTTGATATCAGAGCCAAAGCAAAAGGTAAAAATTAAGGAGGAAAAAAGATGAAGAAGACGGTAAGAAGACTGATGGTGACATGTATGGTACTGGGCATGGCGGCAATGGCCCTGGGCGGCTGCAGCAGCTCAAAAAAGAAGGTCATCGGGGTATCCCTCCCAACCCAGGACCTGGCCAGGACACAGAAGGACCAGGAATATCTGACAAAATACCTGACAGAGATGGGCTATGAGGTAAATGTCCAGTTTGGCAAAGGCGATGCCAACATCCAGGCCTCTTCCATTGAAAACATGATTACCAGCGGGGTGGCAGGCCTGATCATATCACCCTTTGACAGCTCTTCCATGACAAAGGTCATAGAGCTTGCCCATGAAAATAATATCCCGGTCATTTCGTATGATTCCCTGTGCCTGAACACGGAATATATCGATTACTACAGCGCAGATGATCTGGAGGGAATCGGGGCCTGCCAGGCCCAGTATATCGTTGACCATCTGGGGGTTGCAGAAGGCAAGGGGCCTTTTAATATTGAGATTGTCGCAGGCGACCCTGCTGACAATAACGCTACCTACTTTTATAAAGGGGCCATGGATGTGCTTTCGCCATATCTGGAGGACGGCAGCCTGGTGGTTCCCAGCGGCCAGATTGAATTTGCAGTCTGCGGCACGCCGGAATGGGACGGCTCCAAGGCCCAGTCCAGGATGGATTCCATTCTGAGCACCTATTATACGGACAAACGTGTGGATGCTGTCCTGACCCAGAATGACGGAATTGCCCTGGGTGCAATCTCTTCCCTTAAATCCGTTGGCTATGGTTCCTCCGACATGCCCCTTCCTATTACCACCGGACAGGACTGTGACATTGCCTCCATCAAGTCCATTCTGGCCGGAGAGCAGACCATGACCGTGTTTAAGGACATCAGCGTGCTGGCAAAAAATGCGGCTGACGTGATTGACAGCCTTGTAAAAGGGGAAGAACCAAAGCTTGAGAATTACACCACATTCAACAATGGGGTAAAGGATGTGAAGGCAACCCTGGTCATACCGAAGGCCCTTGATAAAGATAACTGCGATGAACTGCTTTTTGACAGCGGCTACTATTCAAAGGATATGCTGAAATAAATATCTGGAGGAAATATGGGAAAATTAGGACTGAACCAACTGGCAGCCATGAACATGGTATATAACAGATATTCATTTACATACTTCCTGGATTCGCTGGAGCGGATGGGGGTAAAACAGTTTGAGCTTTGGGCCGGCGCCCCCCATTTCTGTAATTTCATCCAAAGCCTCAGCGATGCGGGTAAACTCAGGAAAGAGGTGGAAGCCAGGGGACTTAAGATTGTCTGCCTGACCCCGGAGCAGGTGCTGTATCCTCACAATATCGCATCGTCTGATAAGGAACTGAGACAGTTCAGCCTGGAGTATTTCTATAAATACATCGGACAGACAGCGGAACTGGGTGTGGATAAAATGCTGTGCTGCGCCGGATGGGGAGATTATGACCAGGACAGGGAGGATGCATGGAAACGTTCCGTGGAAAGCCTGTGGTCCATGGTGGAGCGTGCAAAAAAGGCAGGAATCACGCTGGCCTTTGAGATATTGGGCAGATTTGAGAGTAACCTGGTCAATGACTTTGCGTCCACCAGGCGCATGATGGAGGAAATCCAGGATCCATGTTTTAAGTTATGCCTGGATACGGTTCCCATGCGCACCTGCGGCAGCAGCATATCAGGGTTCTTCCAGGCGTTTCCGGGGCGGATATGCCATTTCCACATGACGGACGGGACCCCTGCGGGCCATGTACCCTGCGGCACAGGGGAGCATCCCATAGGCGCTTACATTGCCGAACTGGAACGGCTGGGATATGACAGGTACATTACCCTGGAAATCGGGGACACGTCCTGCTGTACCAATCCCCATGAGGCCACGGAATCAGGATTCAACTATGTAAAACAGTTTTTATGAAATGAGGCGGTCGGATGAAGCTTAAGAATATAAAAGATGTGGAAGGTTTCTTTCATGTCATTGACCAGTGTACGGGAAGGGTGGAACTTATATCTTCGGAAGGTGACCGGATCAACCTGAAGTCAAGGCTGACCCAGTATATGGCGATGGCGTCCATTCTCAACACGGACTATATCGATGAGCTGGAACTGGTGGTATCCAGCCCGGAAGATATGGAGCGCATTTTACGGTTTTTAGGCGTTGGAATCTAAAAAGCTTAAAAAAGTACTTTACAAAATATATTATATGTTATATTATAACGACATAGGACGATATATAACGAACTATTTCATATTACAGGAGGTAGAAAAACATGTTTAACTTCAATGTTCCACGTTATGAAAAGGTGGTAGGGGATGCAATCGCCTTAAGGCCACAGATTGAGAAAGCAGTGGATGAAATCTGCGCACAGGGCTACACCAATATTTTCTTCATAGGATGCGGCGGAACCTATGCACATTCGCTGCCCATGAAGTACTGGCTGGATACTACGTCGGATATTGATACATACAGCGTGATTGCAGCCGAGTTCATGGCAGCAGGGCATAAGAAGTTCACCAAGGATTCTGTCTGTGTGTTCTCCACCAGAAGCGGGAATACAAAGGAAATCGTGGCAGCGGCAAAGTATTGTAAGGAAGCCGGGGCAAGGACCATGGTGTATGTTTCCAATGACAATACGCCGGTTTGTGAGTATGCGGATTATAAGTTTGCAAGCTTTGCAGAGGATGACTGTCTGTGTGAAGCCATCTATACCTATATGATCATCCTCCTGAGCCGTTTTAAGAAAAATGCAGGGGAATTTGATGACTATGATGAGTTCCTGGGCCAGTATGAGGCGGTTGTCCCATATCTGGTTAAGGCCAAGGAGCAGTACGAGGACAGATGCGCAGCAATGGCAGCGCAGCATAAGGATACGGATTACCACATGGTAATCGGAGCAGGGATGCTCTGGGGGGAAGCCTACGATTATGCAATGTGTATCCTGGAGGAAATGCAGTGGATTAAGACAAAATCCATCCACGCAGCAGAGTATTTCCATGGAACCCTGGAACTGGTGGAGGAAGATACAAGCCTGATCCTGTTCTACGGGGAAGATGAGACAAGGCCCCTTATGGACCGTGTCCTGAACTTCTCCCAGAAGGTCACAAAGGTCATCAATGTATTTGACACCAAGGAGATAGAGCTTCCGTTTACCCAGGCAGTGTACAGGAAGATTGTATCACCCATGGTAATGTATGCAATCACCGAGCGCTTAAGCTGCCACCTGGAGAAGGAGCGGAACCATCCTCTTACAACCAGGAGATATTACCGCCAGATGGAATATTAATCTTATGAATCAATAGGAATCTGGGGAAATGCCGCCGGATCTGAATGGACAGCAGGAATCGCCCCGCATCATGTGCGGGGCGATTCCTTTGGGGAAAGGAACAGATATGAAATACAAGCTATTGGTCCTGGATATAGACGGGACACTGACCAATGAAAAGAAGGAGATAACAGGACACACAAAACATACAATCCTGCGCATGCAGAAAGCCGGAGTAAAAGTGGTCCTGGCATCGGGACGGCCCACCTATGGGGTGGTGCCTACGGCAAAGGAACTGGAACTGGAACGGTATGGAGGATTTATCCTGTCCTATAACGGAGGAAGGATTGTGGACTGTTCCACAGGAAAAACCATATATGAAAAGACAATTCCCCACAAGGCCATCAGTGGGATTTACAGCCAGGTCCGCGGCCTGGACGTGGCGCTGATGACATATGAGGGGGATACAATCATTACTGAGAATCCCCGTGACGCGTACGTGGACAAAGAATCATTTATTAATAAAATGAAGGTAAAGGGGGTTGGGAACTTCCTGGAATATGTCACGTTCCCGGTTGTTAAATGCCTGGTGGCAGCTGACGGCGGGTATCTTGCCACGGTTGAGGAGAAGCTGAAGGGATATTTTGGCAGCCAGTTAAGCATCTACCGCTCAGAACCATACTTTCTTGAAATCATGCCAAAGGATATTGACAAGGCTTCTTCCCTGGAACGTCTGCGCCTGCTGCTGGGGCTTGAAAGGGAAGGGATTGCAGCATGCGGGGACGGCCTCAATGACATTTCCATGATACAGTACGCAGGACTGGGGATTGCCATGGCCAATGCCCAGGAGGCAGTGAAGAAGGTGTGTGACTTTGTGACAAAGTCCAATGAAGAGGAAGGCGTGGCCTATGCCATTGACAGGTTCATCCTGAGTTAGGATGTGTCCGGACGCCCGGTGTGCGCGGACCGTCTGAGTATTGTAGGTGAGAAATACGAGCTGGAAGTGAATATGGCCGGCAGGGATAAGAAGTACAGTGAATAGGCGCGGCCTGTTCACTGTATTTTGTATATAGTGCATAAAAAATAGACCGTACATGTGTTGAATATGCAGAAATAAATAAAAACCCTTGATAGCTGATAATATCAGTGATATATTAAAGGAAACATCATTATAGGCTGGGCATGCAGATATACCAGAGCGTTTGCTGGCATCCCAAAGACAAACAAGAAGAAAAGGAGATTGAACCATGACCAAGAGAGAACGAGTAATCGCAGCAATCCAGCAGAAGGACATAGACGGGATTCCTTCCGGCTTTTCCCTTCATTTCCCGGAGGATAAAAAGAGGGGGGAGGCTAGTGTGAAGGCCCACCTTGATTTCTTCCGGGACACGGATACGGATATATGCAAGATCATGAATGAGAACCTGATTCCTGTGTTTGGGACAATCCATACCCCGGATGACTACAACAGGCTGATTCCCCGGATGACCATGGAAGATGGGTTCATGAAGGACCAGATGGCGCTGACAAAAGAAATCCTGGCCGGCTGTGACAAGGATGTGTTTACCATGGGAACCCTTCACGGTATCTGCGCGTCCGGCATCCATCCCATTGAGCAGGCCGGGATCAACTACTTTGCTGCAAGGCAGATGCAGGTGGATTTCCTGCGGTGGGACGAGGAGAAGATGCTGTCCGCCATGCAGCGCATCACGGATGTGCTCTGCGACCTGGCGAGGAGTTACATAGAGGCGGGCCTGGATTCTGTCTATTACGCCTCCTTGGGCGGCGAGGAGTGCTTCTTTACCGATGAGGAATTTGCAAGATGGATCAAGCCTTTTGAAATCCAGGTCATGAAGGCGATTAAGGATGCGGGCGGATACTGCTTCCTGCACATCTGCAAGGATGGCCTGAACATGGAGAGATACAGGGATTATGCCCCTTACGCGGATGTTGTGAACTGGGGTGTATTCGAGGTGCCCTATGACCTGGAAAAAGGCAGGGAGCTTTTTGGCGGCAAGACCCTTATGGGAGGACTTCCCAACCGCCACGGCGTACTGGTGGACGGAAGCGATGCCGGGATAGAGGCAGAAGTGAGGAAGGTCATCTCTGACTTTGGCAGGAAGGGCCTGATCCTGGGCGCCGACTGTACGCTGGCTACTGAGCAGGACCTTAATAAGGTGAGGCTGGCTGCAAGGACGGCACGGAGCTGCTGATATGCTGATAAGGGTTGTTGCAGGGACAGCGCAGGGCTGCTGATATGCTGATAAGGGTTGTTGCAGGGACAGCGCAGGGCTGCTAATCTGCTGATAAGGGTTGTTGCAGGGACAGCGCAGGGCTGCTGATCTGCTGATAAGAACTGCGCAGGGACGGTGCAGGGCAGCGCATAAGATATGTACAATAAAGGGAGAAAGCGGCGGACCGCTTTCTCCCTTTGACTTCTTAAACATACAGTTCAACCAGATATTTAAGGATTTCAACCACCTTTTCCATGGACTGTACGGATACAAATTCATGACGTCCATGTCCGTTCTGTCCTCCGGTACAGAGGTTGGGGCAGGGCAGCCCCATGTAGGATAGGCGGGATCCGTCCGTGCCTCCACGGATCGGGTCCACAATGGGCGTGACACCGGCCTTTTCCATGGCGGTGAATACATGGTCAATCATTTCCTGATGGTCTTTTATCTTCTCATACATGTTCAGGTAGCTTTCCGTTATCTGGATTTCCACGGTTCCCTCACCGTATTTCCTGTTCAGGTATTGGGCAGCGTCCTTCATCAATTCCTGGCGTTCCATGTAATGCCCGTAATTGTGGTCCCTGATGATGTACTTCATGGTGGCTGTCTCCGTGCATCCCTCCATGCGGTCCAGGTGGAAGAAACCCTCCCGTCCCTCGGTGCATGCAGGGGTTTCATAAACCGGAAGCAGGTTCTGGTATTCCATGGCCATGAGGATGGCATTCTTAAGCACGCCCTTGGAATAGCCGGTGTGCGCGGTCACGCCATGGACCGTCACGACTGCCCCGGCGGCATTGAAGTTTTCGTAGGAAAATTCCCCAAGGATCCCGCCGTCCACCGTATATCCGTAGGCAGCGTCCAGTTTCTTCACATCCACATGGTCCGCGCCCCGGCCAATCTCCTCATCCGGGGTGAAAAGGATGCTGATTCCCGGATGGGGATGTTCCGGGTGTTCCATCAGAAACTGTGCCAGGGTCATGATTTCCGCAACCCCTGCCTTGTCGTCCGCGCCCAGCAGGGTGGTGCCGTCCGTGACAATCAGGTCCTGGCCCTTAAACTGTGCCAGGCTGGGATAATCGGAAACCCTGGTGACAATATTCTTTTCATGGTTGAGGACGATATCCCCTCCATCATAGCCGGCCACAATACGGGGCTTTATATTGGCTCCCGACATGTCCATGGCCGTATCCATATGTGCAATCAGGGCAAGTCCCGGCCTGGTGCACCCGGCAGAGGCCGGGATGTGTGCGTAGACACAGGCGTACTGGTCCATCTCCACATCATGAAGGCCAAGTCCTTTTAACTCGTCCGCCAGGTATGCAGCCAGCTTCAGCTGCTTTTCAGTGGACGGCACCGCTGTGCTGGCGCTGTCGGACTGGGTGTCGAAGCTTACGTACGTTAGAAATCTGTCTTTCACGTTCTGGTTCATGTTATTCCTCCTGTTTTCCGTACTGCATGGAATGCAGCCGGTAAAATCCATTCTGCCGGCACGGTCCCTCCTGTCATCCTGTATGGACACTACCGGTAGGATACCCATATGATACCACTATCATGCGGATAATAAAAGATGCTGCCATATGAAAATGGCAGCATGGCTTGTTGGATTGGTTTTATTTGTGGAAATGCAGATGGCAGCATCCGTCGCCTGCAGCAATGGTCTTGGTGATATCCAGGGTCAGTCCCATCTGGTCGGCAATGCCGCGGTCACCATCCATGGCCATGTCACAGAGCAGCTCCAGTTCCTTGCCCTCGTAGCCCAGCTTCTCCCAGGCCTGTACAAGGGGACATTGATGGAACTCTGCAACCAGGTCGTCATGGGTTGCTTCCAGGACATCAATCTCCATGTTCCTTGCGCCCTGTCCGCTGAAGAACGCCTTGCCGAAATCGGCTGCGCTTTCAGGGTCTTCGCACTGTGGCTTGTACATATTGTCACCGTGGATGTGGCCGCACTTGCGGATTGCTTCACGGCACATCTTCTCGGCGTCAGCGCCCTGCTTTTTGGCCTGGTCATAAAGAAGGGCCATCCAGGTTGCCCTGTGCTCTACGGCACCGCGGCAGGCCATGGTTGCTGGGTCGGTAAATTTAGGTTCGTTGTGTTTGATAGACATTGTAAAATCCTCCTTAAATAAAATCAATGGATATTCTGATTTTATCCAGGCACGCAGGAATAACTGGTACTTATTTAAGCATGTAAAAATAATTTAGTCAATAGTTTTAACGCTTTATTTAATTTTTTGTCGCTTTTTACAATAAAACATCAAAAATATGAGCATTATGACTAAATATTATTAAGAAATACTCGAAACCATTGACATTTTGTCGTCTTGTGATATTATCAGTGATATAACAATGATATTCTTAAAGTTCAGGCACGCAGCTACTATTAAGAAGTATCACGGAAATACGGAGGTCGATAAACAACATGTTTAAGTACACAGTCAAACGTCTGTTGGTAGCGATTCCCACCTTTTTCGGAATAACTGTACTTGTCTATCTGATTTCTGCAATGGCTCCAGGCAGCCCTTTGGAGATGCTCATGGCTGACCCCATGGCAACCAAGGAGAGCATGGAAGCCTTAAAGACGCAGATGGGGTTGAATGACCCGGCGATTATACAGTATTTCCGTTGGCTTGTAGCTATGCTGCAGGGTAATCTGGGAATCTCATACCGGAACAGCCTTCCTGTATTGGGACAGGTACTGGAAAAATTGGGACCCACACTGATACTTACCCTTTCATCCACTGTTTTATCAGTTCTGATTGCAGTACCCCTTGGAATCATGTCAGCGTATAAGCCTTATTCTGCATGGGATTACGCTTCATCCGGCTTTGCCTTTGTGGGAGCATCCACTCCTACCTTTTTCACGGGCCTTGTGATGATTTATGTGTTTGCAGTTAAGCTTCGGGTACTGCCCATGGGAGGAATGTATGATGCCGGAGTACATACAGTAGGTTCGGCAGCCCAACATCTGATCCTGCCCTGTCTGGTCCTGACCATATTTAATATAGGCAGTATACTGAGGCAGACGCGGGGCAGCATGATGGAGGTATTCAGCGAGGACTATATCAGGACGGCAAGGGCCAAAGGCCTTACAGAGCCAAGGGTGGTCATCATCCACGGCCTCAGGAACGCACTGATTCCTGTGGTTACCGTGCTCAGCACCATGATACCGTTCATGTTCGGCGGTGCGGTCGTGGCAGAGCAGGTATTCAGCTGGCCGGGGCTTGGAAGCCTGATGGTGCAGTCCATCAATGCCAGGGATTATCCCATGATCATGGGAATTACCGTAGTGATAGCAGCAGCCGTGCTGATAGGAAATGTCCTTACCGACATCGCCTACAGCCTGCTTGACCCGAAGATAAGAGAGAGCCGTTAGGAGGTAAGAGGATGTCAGGGACAACAGTTATGAAAAAGGACTCGTATTATCGAGACGTGCTCAAAAAATTCACGGCCCACAAGCTGGCCATGATTGGCGTGGCCATCATTGCATTAGAAGTGCTGCTGGTAATATTCCTGCCAATGATACTGAAGCTGGACCCATATACGTCCGATATACTGGCTTTCAGCGCCAAACCCGGCCCGGGGCATTTCCTTGGGACCGATGACACGGGAAGGGATGTGTTTGCAAGACTGGTATTCGGCGGACGGGTATCCCTGCTGGTAGGACTTCTTTCAGCCATCATAAGCCTTTTAATCGGGGTTCCCCTGGGGCTGATTGCAGGATATTACAAGGGTATCTGGGAAACCATCGTCATGAGGGCGGCGGACATTTTCATGTCCTTCCCATCCATGATACTGGTGCTGGTACTGGTGGCTGTGATCGGACCCTCCGTATGGACCGTAACACTGGTAATCGGTGTGCTGGGCTGGACGGATTTTGCAAAGCTCATATACGGCAATGTATTGTCGGTCAGGGAAAAGGAATATGTGGAATCGGCCAAGGCCGTCGGGACCAAGGACCTGCCCCTTTTGTTAAAGTATGTGGTGCCCAACGCATTTGCACCTATACTGATTAACTTTACATTCCGTACGGCGCAGGCCATCATCCAGGAATCCGCGCTTAGTTTCCTGGGCATGGGCGTCCAGCCGCCGCAGGCTTCCTGGGGTAACATCCTGTACGCCGCACAGTCCATCACCGTGCTTTCATCCAGGCCATGGCTCTGGGTACCGCCGGGCATCCTTCTGGTGCTGACGGTTTCCAGCATCAACTTTGTGGGTGATGGAATCAGGGACGCGCTGGATTCTAAGACGAAGATTAAGAAGAAATAATGAAAGATAAATCATCAAAGATAAACCATAAATGATAATAGGAGGAACATTATGAGACGCAATTTTGTAAGAGTAATCGCAGCTTCCCTTGCATCCGCCATGGTGCTTTGCGCATGCGGCGGTTCATCCACAGGGACGGACGGCACAACGGCCAACGCAGGCGGCGGGGCACAGGCGGAGGCGCCAAAGACAGAGGGCGGCAGCAGCACCGGTGAGAAGATTGTCACCATTGCACAGTCCGGGGACTGGGATACCTTCATGGTCATGAACACCACCAACGCAGGCGCTGACAATGTAAATGAATTGATGTTTGACCGTCTGATGACCATCAACACCGACGGTACATTCGAACCCCGCCTGGCTAAATCATGGGAGACCAACGAGGCCCAGGACAAGATTACATATCATCTGTATGAGGATGCCAAGTGGCATGACGGCGAGCCTGTGACTGCCGAGGACGTTGTTTACTCCGCACAGGTTGCTTCTTCTGCTGAATATAACTATCTGCGCCGCATCCGTATGCAGTATTTTGCCGGCACGGATGAGACCGGATGCGAGACATCCACGGACAGCGTTGAGGTTAAGGCTGTGGATGACCACACCGTGGAGTTTACCTTAAAGACACCCATGGATCCCTCCATTGTTTACGCACTGGTGAACCGTGACTTCTTCATCATTCCGAAGCACCTGCTGTCAGGAATCGCTGACGCTGACCTGGTGAACGATCCATTCTGGCAGAAACCGGTAGGTTCCGGCCCATGTATCTTTGACAGCATGGAATCCGGCGTATCCATCGAGTTCCTGGCCAATAAGGATTACTACCTTGGAACACCTGACTTTGACAGGCTGGTATTCAAGAAGGTACAGTCCTCCAACATCCTTTCCGGACTTATGAGCGGCGAGATTGACGCGCTTTCCGGCAATACACAGATTCCGTTAGCTGACTGGGATGCGGCCAATAACACCCCGGGCGTGAAGGCTATGTCTGTCCCGACCTTTGCATACCAGTACATGGCCATGAACACGACCAGGGAATACCTGCCTGAGGAAATCCGCCATGCAATCAGCCTTGCAATCAACCGTCAGGTAATTGTGGAACAGCTCCTTCAGGGACAGGGCCGCGTTGCAATCGGACCCCTTCCGGAAGACCACAAGTACTATAACACCAACCTTAAGGTTGAGTATGATCCTGAGAAGGCCAAGAGCATGGTAGAGGCAGCTGGCTGGGATGCCAACCGCGAACTGGAAGTACTGGTTTCCACCGGTAACGAGGTACGTGAGAAATCCGCTATCTTAATCCAGCAGGATCTTCAGAAGATCGGCATCAAGACCAAAATCCAGACCCTTGACTTCCCAACCCTTCTGACCAATGCACGTAACGGGGACTACGACCTGTGCTTCATCGGTTCCGCTGGTTCCGTTGACCCATCCGAGTCCGTACCAAACGTAACCGCAGGCTACATGAATAACTTTACACAGCTGACCGACCCGACCCTGGGCGAGGTGGGCGAGTCCGGCGCCAAGGAAATCACCTTTGAGGCCCGTAAGGCAGTCTATGACAAGTACCAGGATATCCTGTTCCAGCAGATGCCCATGGCATTCCTGTACTTTACCAATGACCTTTTCGGATACAGCGACAAGCTGGAGAATGTCCGCGTAGGCGCCATTGATTACAATGTAAATAAGAATGTATGGGCTTGGAAGGTTAATAAATAATCTGGTTCAGGACGTTCCATACGAAAAGCGAGGTATTTAAATGTCTGAGAATTTGATTGAAGTAAAAAAACTCGTAACCCAGTTCTCCGGTAAGAATGGAACGGTTACTGCTGTGGACGGCGTATCCTTCAATATAAAGAAAGGGGAGACCCTTGGTATTGTAGGTGAGTCCGGCTGCGGCAAATCAGTGACGAGCATGTCAATTTTGAGGCTGATTCCTCCCCAGTCCGGTAAGATTGCATCCGGCGAGATCCTGTTTGAGGGCAAGGACCTGACCAAGCTTTCCGACAAGGAGATACGCCAGATACGTGGAAACGAGATTGCAATGATCTTTCAGGACTCCATGACAGGCCTGAATCCGGTGATGACCATCGGAAAGCAGCTTGTAGAAACAATAACCGCGCATAGTAAGATGGATAAAAAAGAAGCCTGGGCAAGGGCCGAGGAGATGCTTATGAAAGTAGGCATCCCCTCCCCGGCCCAGCGCCTTAAGGAATATCCCCACCAGCTTTCAGGCGGCATGAGGCAGCGTGTCATGATTGCCATGGCCCTTTCCTGCAATGCCGCGCTGTTTATTGCCGATGAGCCGACCACTGCCCTGGACGTTACCATCCAGGCACAGATACTGGAGCTTATGAGGGAGTTAAAGGACAAGGAGAATAAGTCCATCATGCTGATTACCCACGACATGGGCGTGGTTGCGGAGATGGCGGACGACGTCATGGTCATGTATGCGGGCAAGGAGATGGAATACGGGGATGTCAAGAGCATTTTCAAGCATCCGCTCCACCCTTATACCCAGGGACTCTTAAAGTCCATACCGCGCCTGGACCAGGATTCCTCTGAGCGCCTGTTCAACATCCCGGGTTCCGTGCCGGACTTAAGTGAAATGCCAAAGGGGTGCAGGTTCTGTACCAGATGTACGCAGGCGTGCAGCAAATGCTTCGAGCAGGAGCCGGGACTCTATGAGATAGGGGAACAGAAGGTGCGCTGCTGGAAATACGCGCCGGAGGGAGGTTTTGGACATGATGGGGAATAGCAATGTACTGGTGGAACTGAAAGATGTGAAGAAGGAATTTGTCACGGCCAAGACCTTCACGGGGAAACCCCTGAAAATCGTACATGCCGTGGACAAGGTGAACCTTTCCATCTATGAAGGCGAGACCATTGGCGTGGTAGGTGAGTCAGGATGCGGAAAGTCCACTCTGGGGCGGTCCATATTAAGGCTCATCAATCCCACGGCAGGCCAGGTCCTCTACAGAGGGGATGACATTACAAAATACAACAAAGAGCAGATGCGCCAGATGCGCCGGAAGATGCAGCTCATATTCCAGGACCCGTATGCATCCCTGAACCCGCGTATGACGGTCCTGGAGCTGATTAAGGCCCCGTTAGACGCATTCGGCACAGGAACCAACGAGGAGCGGATCCAGAAGGTAAAGGAAATCATGGAGCTGGTAGGAATGCCGGAAAACATGATGAACCGTTATCCCCACGAGTTCTCAGGCGGCCAGAGACAGCGTATCGTCATTGCCAGGGCCCTTGTGCTGGACCCTGAGTTCGTGGTATGTGACGAGCCTGTATCCGCGCTGGATGTGTCGGTCCGTGCACAGGTGCTGAACCTGATACAGGACCTGCAGAAGACCAAGAAGCTGACCTACCTTTTCATTTCCCATGACCTGAGCGTGGTCAAGTATGTGTCTGACCGCATCGCGGTCATGTATCTGGGAAGGATTGTGGAGATTGCGTCCAAGGATGAGCTTTACAATCATCCGCAGCACCCCTACACAAAGGCCCTGCTGTCCGCAATCCCCATTCCGGATGTGGATAATAAGATGAAGAGGGAAATCCTCACAGGCGATGTCCCAAGCCCCTTGAATCCTCCGGCCGGATGCTATTTCCATACCAGGTGCAGATACGCATCTGAGCGGTGTTCGGCAGAATGTCCACAGCTTCATGATGTGGGAGGCGGACACATGGTGTCCTGCCATTTGTGTGAGGAGGAACAGGACCATGTTTAAACCTGACAGCAGCTTAATGCAGGAAATTGATCAGTGGATAGAGAAGAACAAAGAAGCATTCGTAAAGGACTTAGACCGTCTGGTGGCTGTTCCAAGCATCTCGGTACATGGGGATGATACCTATCCTTATGGGAAGGAATGCGGCCGTGTGCTGGATGAGATGACAGCCCTGGCCGCGGGGTACGGGTTCCAGGTTAAGAACCATGAATACCACTGCGGCAGCCTGTTGGTTAAGGGAACCGGGGACAGCCCGCGCAGGATCGGCATCTATGCCCATCTGGATGTGGTGCCCCTGGGGGAAGGATGGCATAATCCTCCTCTTAAGTGTACGCAAAAGGACGGCTTCCTCATCGGACGCGGGGTGGGGGATAACAAAGGCCCGGGCATCTGCGCCCTGTACGCCCTGCGGTATCTGAAGGAACACGGCATTGAACTTAAAAATGACGTGCTGGTTTATTACGGATTGTCTGAGGAAACGGGAATGCAGGATATAGAATATTTCTGCAGGACACAGCAGGTCCCGGATTTCAACCTGGTGGCGGACACCAACTTCCCTGTGTGTTACGGGGAAAAGGGGCTGATGCGCGCTGACATTGAGCGGAAGATTGAGGGAAACCTGGTATCCTTCCATGGCGGAAGCGTGGTGAATGTGATACCTCCAAAGGCAGAGGCCGTCATAAGCGGTGTAAGCCTTGAAGCCGCCAGGGAGAAGCTTGGGGATATTGAGGGAATCAGTGTGGACCGGGACGGGGAGTCTGTGAAGGTGACGGCCCTTGGGATTTCCCGCCATGCCGCATTTCCGGAAGGGTCCGTCAATGCCATCCAGGAGCTGTCCAAAGCCCTTGCAGGCAGCGGGCTTCTCACCGGCAGCGCGGCCCATGGGGTGAAGGCCGTGGCAGCAATGACTTCTGACTATTACGGTGAAAGCTGCGGCATACCGTTTGAGGACAAGGAGTCCGGCAGGCTTACCTGTGTGGGCAGCGTGATCCATGCCCAGGACGGTGTGATGAAGGTATCCTTTGATACCAGATATCCGGTGACCGTGGATGGGGATGAAGTAGTGGATGGATTTAAGAAAAGGGCAGAATCCCTGGGGTTTGCGGTATCCGTGGGGGAACTGTCGGCCCCGGCCTATGTGCCCCTTGATAATCCCTATATCCCGGTACTCAGTGAAATCTGCGACTGCGTCCAGGGTAAGCACTATGAACCATATACAATGGGCGGCGGGACTTACTCCAGGCACCTGCCATGCGCCATCGGTTTCGGACCGGGCGTGCCCGATGCCCCCAATCCCTTTGAGAATGGCCACGGCCAGGGACATCAGCCAGATGAATGTGTGCCTTTTGACATGTTGCTAAAAGGCCTGAAAACATATATAATATCCCTATTAGAGTTAGATTGTATGCTATAATGCTAAGGGGAACATAAAACAGAATAAGTTTGGCTGAACAGGACATGGAGGGGGAAATAAATGGGAAGCGGTAAGCCTTCGTCACTAAAGACTGAGATATATGATTCTATTCTGAAGGACATTATAGAGGGAAATTACAAGCAGAATGAAATTATCAATGAAAAGCAGCTGATTGAAAAGTATGGGGTCAGTAAATCCCCGATCAGGGACGCACTGATTGAACTTTGCAGCGAAGGCGTACTCATCAGCCACCCGAGATACGGGTACGAGGTGGTCAGGATTAATGAAAAGGAGATACGGGATATTGTTAACTTCCGTATCATGATTGAGACCGGCTGCTTAAGGGACGCGGCCACCATCATGACTAAAACGGATATCCGGGAATTAAGGGAATTCACCCTTACGGAGTGCAGCAACAGCGATGAGGACACCACCATCCTGGAACACTGGGATAACAACAGCAGGTTCCATCTCAGGCTGCTTTCCTACAGCGGCAACGATTACTGCTACAGCATGCTGCAGAAAAGCATCGGCATCATGACAAGGGCTTATGCCCAGAGACACTGGGAACGGTGGGGCACCATTTCCATACGCATGGGGTGTGAGAACCATCTGAAGGTGATTGATTACCTGATGGAGCAGGATGTGGACCGCGCGGTGAAGGAGCTGCGAGGGGATATTATATCTTTTCTTGATATCCTGTATCCTAATTATGGGAATAGGATGTATGTGTGATAATTGAATATGGATGTAACAGGCGGTATCTGGATTGTTGAAAACAGGTGCCGCCTGTTTTATGTAATTATTTGTATAAAACGTGTATTCCAATTTTACTAGCATATGATATAATGTAATATAATATTATATTAACACATAAAACATCATTGCATTTCCTTATGGGATTGATAAGATGTCTTTGAAAGAGGTGGAATATGCTGAATGCAAATAGTGCGGTGCCCTTATACCAACAGGTGGCGGAAGACATTAAGAACAGGATAACCAGCGGGGAGTACAGCCCGGGACAGGCCCTGCCCAGTGAGTCCAGGCTTTGTGAGCAGTACAATGTAAGCAGGATTACCATCCGCAATGCAATTGCCGACCTGGTGGAGCAGGACCTTCTCATCACACACCACGGCAAGGGGACATTCGTGCAGACACCTAAGATTTCCTCAAGCCTGAATACATTTAAAGGGTTCACCGTGTTCTGTCATGAGAACAACATCAACGCGTACACCCATATGCTGGGCATGAAGCGGCAGAAGCCCAATACGGCCATCATGAAAAAGCTGGAGCTTACGCCTGAGGATGACGTGGTATACCTGAAGCGCCTGCGCCATGTGAATGATAAGCCGGTCATGATTGAGCATGTAAGCCTTCCGTGCAGCCAGTTTGAATTCCTCCTGGATGTGGATATGGAGAACCAGTCCCTCTATGAGGTGATTGAGCGCCGTACAGGCATGCGGCTGGAAGATAACTGTTACACATCCATTACCCTGGAGACCAGTATTGCAACGGAAGAAGAAAGCCAGCTGCTTAAATTTGATTCGCCCCAGTCTGTTTTTGTGCTGATGGAGACAGTCATTACCCATACAGGCATACCGGTCCACTATACCAAGCAGATACTTTCAGGCAGGCATTTCAAGTTTTTCCTTTCCAATAAGGTAAACCAGCTGTCCATGAACTGGAATGAGGTTTAGGCTGTATCAATACTTCTCTGATTTCTGCTGAAATATGTTGTAAAATGTATTATGATGTATTATAATATATTTACTACTAACAATAGAAATGGAGAGTGTGATGGGGACAAGTAAAAATGTAAATCCGGACAGTATGACACCCATGTACAAGCAGATTATTGACATACTGGGCCGGAAGATTGAGGAGGGGGAATTAAGGCCCGGGGACAGGATCCCATCTGAGGCAGAGCTGATGCAGGCCTACCATGTGAGCCGCATCACGGTGCGCTCGGCCATCAATGAGCTGGAGGAGGACGGGATGGTGGTCCGCTCCAGGGGGAAGGGGACCTTTGTGGCTTCCAGGAAGGCCCTGTATTCCGTGGACGACCAGATCGGTTTTACCCATTCCTGTTTTCAGGAGGGCAAGGTGCCGAGGACAGAGGTATTAAGCGTGTCCTGGATTTATCCCACCAGGGCGGACGTGGAATTTTTCGGTATTGATGAAGATGAGACGATCCTGTGCACCAGGCGCCTGCGCTATGTGGATGATGTGCCTACCATGATTGAGGTAAACCACTACAACCGTATGTTCGGATTCCTGGAACGGGAGGATTTAAGCCAGTCGCTGTTTGAAATCCTCCAGAAACATAAAATCAGGCTGGGAGGGCATATACGTATCCTCGAGGTGTGTTACGCCAATTCCTCTGACGCAGGAATCCTGGGAGTGAAGCCCGGGGCGGCATTGCTGCTGTTTACGGATAAGCATGAAGATTCCGGGGGCAGCCCCCTTTACATATCCCGGCAGATGTACTGCACGGAGCGCCTTAAGTTTTATGTTTAAGCCCGTCGTATGGTTGGATATCAAGGAAGGGTATCGGGTAAGTGTATCAAGTAAGAGATAGCATTTTGAACTGAATTTCAGTTTAAAATGCTATTTTTTATATTGACAGGGAATATGACATGATGTATACTTGTGGTAACATAATGTTATATAATGTATTATAAACAGAAGAGAGGAGTGGGAATATGGAGCAGTTCCTGTTGGCCAGTCATGGTTCCCTTGCGCGGGCCATGAAGGAGACAGCGGCATTTCTTTTAGGGGCAAATGAAAATGTCCATTGTCTCTGCGCCTATGTGGATGAAGCGTCCATGAACCTGGAGAAGATGGTGGGGGAGTGGGTGACGGGCAGGAAACCGGAAGAACACTGGACTGTCATTACAGATATCTTCGGAGGCAGTGTGAACAACGAATTCATGAAGTACACCGGGGATTGGAGGTTTAACCTGGTTGCAGGTATGAGCCTGCCTCTGGTCATTGCACTGCTTAACCATCCGGACGCAGTTGATCCGGACACTATCCGGGCCGTGCTCGCCCAGGTCAGGTCATCCATTGTTTACTGCAACGATATGGTGGAAAATCAGGATTTGGAAGATGAAGATTTTTAAGGAGGAAGAGTATGATTAAATTAGTCAGGGTGGATCACAGGCTGCTTCACGGACAGGTGGCAATGGCATGGACACAGTCCCTGGATGTGGATTGCATGCTGATTGCCAATGATGCAATCATGAAAGACGATATCCGGAAGACCACGCTGAAGCTGGCAAAACCAAATGGGGTAAAGCTTGTGATGAAGAACATCGAGGACTCCATCACGGCACTGAACAGCGGGGTTACGGACAGATATAAGCTTTTTATCATAGTGGAAAGCATCGAAGATGCCCACCGCCTTGCCACATCCTGTAAAGATATAAGGGAAATCAACCTGGGCGGCTGCAAGCCCAGGGAGGAAGCGGTTAAGAAGCTTTATAAGACCATACCGGTATCGGCCGGGGATGAGGCGCTTTTAAAGGAGCTTATGGAGGCAGGAATCAGGGTTGGGATACGGCAGGTTCCAAGTGATGCAAGGATTGAAGTAAAGGAAATCATTTAGGAGGAGAATTATGTTAGCGCAGGCAATTTTAATCGGATTCATAGCAATGTTTGTAACATTCGAATGGATGCTGGGTACCAACCTGGGGTCACGTCCCATTATAACCGGCGTGCTGGTAGGCCTTGTGATGGGGGATCTGAAGACAGGAATCATCCTTGGCGCAACCCTTGAGATGGTCTTTATCGGTTCCATCACCCTTGGGGCCGCTGTCCCGCCGGACGTCATCACAGGAGGAATCCTGGGGGCTGCATTTGCCATCTCAACCGGTAAAGGCGCGGATGTGGCCCTGGCCCTGGCATTTCCTATCGCGACCCTGTATCTTGTGGTGGATAACCTGCTTACCCTTGTGCTGCTTCCCGTGTTTGTCCATAAGGCTGACAAGTATGTGGAAAGAGGTGAATTCAGGAAGATGGAAATGATGCATATCCTGGGCGGCTTTGTGGTCAAGAGCCTTCCACGGGGAATCATATGCGCCGCTGCGTTTTACCTTGGCACGCCGGTGATGAACCGGGTTTTGGAGTCCATCCCTGAATTTGTCCAGAACGGCCTTGTGGCGGCAGCCGGATTCATTCCCGCCCTTGGTATTGCCCTGCTGACACGTATGATACTTACGAAGAAAACCGTTGTGTTCTTTGTGCTGGGCTTTACGGTCAGCGCATATTTACGGATTCCCATGCTTGGGATTGCCCTGCTTGCAAGTGTGCTTGCAGTGATACTGGTAGAGCTGCAGAGCAGCCAGACCGTTGTAAAACAGGAGGTAATGGAAGATGAGGACTTCTAATAACCAGATTACGAAAAAGGACCTGATGTCCATCTACATACGTTCGCTTTCCCTTGAGTATTCCTGGAACTATGAACGCCAGCAGCATATGGGGTACTGCTTCGCCATGCTCCCTGCAATCAGGCGGATATATGAGAAAAAGGAAGCCCAGATCGAGGCGGCCAGACGCCATATGGAATTTTTCAATACAACCCCCTATGTGTCCACCGCCATCATGGGGATATCCACTGCCATGGAGGAGAGCAATGCGGATAATACTGACTTTGACACCTCTTCCATCAACAGCGTAAAGGTTGCGCTGATGGGGCCTCTTGCAGGAATCGGGGATTCCATGTTCTGGGGAACCCTCAGGGTAATCGCAACCGGGATCGGTACTTCCCTGGCGCTGAACGGGAACATACTTGGACCCATCCTGTTCTGGCTGATTTATAACATACCGGCGTACCTGGTGCGCTACTGGTGCCTGAAGTTCGGATACGGCTTTGGGACCAGTTTCCTGAACCGGATTGAAGAATCCGGCCTGATGCCCAAGCTGACCTACGGGGCTGCCGTCATCGGCCTTATGGTCATCGGCGCAATGATTCCCAACATGATTAACATACAGATAGCCGGAAGCCTGGGGACAGGGGAATCTGCAACGGCCGTACAGGCCATCCTGGACGGCATCATGCCAAGCCTGCTTCCGCTCCTGATGACACTGGGTGTGTACGGGCTTCTGCAGAAAAAGGTCAAGGTTTCATGGGTGCTTGTAATCCTTACATCCCTTGGTATCATCGGTGCGTTATTTGGCATGTTTGTGGTGTAAATCAGGACTGGGAATGATTTAAGATATAGGAGGAGAATGAAAAATGGTAAAGTTTGACGAACAGGCAATACTGGAAAATGGAGCTTACATCTATGCCATGAGGCAGGAGATTGAGGCAATTGCGGATACTGTGTGCGGTAAGGGATTTGACAATATCCTGTTTACCGCATCCGGCGGTTCCCTTGCGATGATGCAGCCGTTTGATTATATGATTTCCGCCACCTCCGGGCTGAATGTACAGTCCCAGGTGTCGGCGGAGCTGCTTACAACCGGCAACAGCCATCTGACGGACAGGACCATTGTGTTCATGGCATCCAAGTCAGGTGATACCAGGGAAACCGTGGAGGCGGCCAGGTATGTGAAGGAAAAAGGTGCCACAGTCATATCCGTCCTTGGAGTGGAAGGCTCCCCTCTGGGAGGACTTTCTGACCACACGGTCATCTATAAGGACGGCCGTCCGCAGGAATACGTGTTATATATGCTGGTTGGCAGGATATTGTACAACATGGGCTATTTTGACGATTATGTCCAGTTTGCAGATGAACTTAAGAACCTGCCGGCAGCCCTTGTGTCCGTGGGAAAGGAAAGTGATGGAAAGGCCAGGGAGTATGCCATGAAATACAAGGATGACCCGTATCAGATATGGATCGGATCCGGCAACCTGTGGGGGCCTACCTATTCCTTTGCCATGTGCGTGCTGGAGGAATCCCAGTGGCTCCGCACAAAGTCTGTCACTTCCCCTGAATTTTTCCATGGGACCATCGAACTTGTGGAAAAAGGTGTGTGCGTTGCCCTTAACATGACAGAGGGCCAGACCAGGGTGCTGGATGAGCGCGTTAAGAACTTTGTCCAGGAGCATACCGATGACTTTACCGTGTTTGACACGGCGGATTACCAGCTTCCCGGAATCAGCCGGAAGTTCAGATGGCTCCTCTCACCAGTGGTAATCAACGCTGTCCTGTCCAGGGTAAGTAAGAATTTTGAGGAAATCAGGAACCACTCCCTGGATATCCGGCGATATTACAGGAAGCTTGAGTATTAAAGATTGGACAGGAGTGGGATGACAGACATGAAGATAGCTGGTATAGGTGACAATGTAATAGACCGGTATATGAACATGGGCGTCATGTTTCCGGGCGGGAACGCGGTGAACGTGGCTGCCCACGCAAGCAGGCTGGGGGCCGTGGCGGCCTATGTGGGAAGCATCGGGGCTGACCGGGAAGGCCGTATCATACGGGATGCCCTTACGGCCCTTAATGTGGACCTGTCCCAGTGCATATTCCATGAGGACAGCACCACTAAGAAGTGCGATGTGAACGTGTATGACGGGGAACGGGACTACATCGGGGCGGACGAAGGGAAGAACTGGGCCCATACCACACGGATAAGGGATTGTGATGTGGATTATCTGAGGGATTTTGATGTGGTGCACACCAGCTGCAATGCCAAGCTTCATGAGGATGTCCATAAACTTCAGGACCTGCAGGCCATGGTCACATTCGATTTTTCCGTAAAGGATAAGTACCGCACCCATGAATTCCTGGAACTGACCTGCCCCTACCTGGAACTGGGGCAGTTCTCCTGTGAACATATGGAGACAGAGGCAATCCGGGAACTGATGAGGAAGGTATATGGCCAGGGCTGCAGGAACGTGGTGGCCACCATGGGGGGGCGGGGACAGCTGTTCTACAACGGAAAGGAATTTGTGGAAGGAAAAGCCCGGTATGTCAAGGCCCTGGACACCATGGGGGCGGGAGATTCCTTTATTGCGGCCGTGATTGTATCCCTTCTGAAACAGGGATGGAAGAAAGGGATTACATTGACAGGGGACGCAATCCGTCAGGCGCTTCAGGACGGTGCTTCTTATTCAGCGGAAAACTGCCTTTGCGAGGGCGGTTTTGGATTCAGGAACCGGATTGAGGGGTGACAGGGATGAAGTGGGTTATATTTGATTTGGACGGGACTTTGAGCAGGACGGACATTTTCATCGTGCCATCCATCCGGGCGGCCATGGAGGAAGCGGGGCTGAGGGAGTGGACGGAAGAGGAAATCCGCATGACCATAGGGGAGCGGGCCGAGGAGACGAACCTGAAGCTGTTCGGCCAGGAGAGGTGCGCCCGGGCAGATGGGTTCTGGAAATTAGTTGAGCATTATCAGGAAAATGTATACAAGAATATGGAAACCGTGTACGACGGTGTCCAGGAGATGCTTGACAGCCTGCATCACAGGGGATACCGGACAGCGGTCTGTTCCAACGCGGACCGGGATTATATTGAAATGATGTTAGGCAGGCTGGGGATACGGGATAAGATAGATAAAATCCGGCCCGTGATACCCGGAAAGGATAAGGCGTGTTCCCTGGCAGCCCTTCTGGATGAGATAAAGCCTGAGGCCGCGGTCATGGCAGGGGACCGTATCTACGACGTGGCAGCGGCAAAGGCCAACCGGATTCCCTCCATTGCATGCCTTTACGGCTGCGGGACAAGGGAAGAACTCAAGGAGGCCAGCTGCTTTGCCCAATCCCCGGCAGAGGTTGGCAGGCTGGCGGACGCCCTGCTAGGGAAAAAAGAATAGGGACAGATGAAAAGGATATCCCGGACGGGGATGTCCTTTTTTGATGGCCGCGATGCGCAGGGAAATGACGCCATGTGCCGGGGAAAACCGTCAAATGCCGGAAATTGCCGGGAAGTGCCAGGATATGCCGGAAACCATACCGCATCCCCGGCAATTCCCGGCATTTATGCCAGTTTCCTGTGGACAATCATAATTTTTATCAACAAAATACATAAAAAGGTATTTACAAAAGACAGGCGGTGTGATACTATAACGTCATAATACATTATGTATCGATATAATGATAAATGAAACAACTAAAGGAGAGGTGAAGTATGCTTAGACTCATAGGGGTAGGAGACAACGTGGTAGACTGCAACTACACCACAGGCATCATGTACCCGGGAGGAAACAGCCTGAATTTTTCAGTCTACGGCCGCCAGCTTGGGCATGAAACCGCGTATGCAGGGGTTTTGGGCACGGACATCCAGGCAGACATGGTGGTCCATGCGCTGGAGGATAAAGGGGTGGATATCTCCCGCTGCGTCAGGGTGCAGGGAGAGACCGGAATCTGCGGTATCCGGCTGAAGGACGGGGACCGCACCATTACAGATGAGAATGACGCTGGCGTGGTGAAGTCCCATCCGCTTCAGATTACAGAAGGACTGCTGGAATACATCAAGACCTTTGATGTGGTCCATTCCAGCTGTTTCAGCCACATTGAGGACCAGCTCATAAAAATCAGGGAGACAGGGGTCCCGCTTCTGTATGACTTCTCAGATGTGTGGGAGGAGGATGACCTGGCTGCGGTGTGTCCGGATATAACCATTGCATTCTTTTCCGGCAAGGAATTAGGGGAAGGGAAGCTAAAGGAGCTGCTGTACCGGTGCGTGCATGGGTACGGGTGCAGGCTGGCGGTGACCACCATTGGGAGCAGGGGAGCCATCGTGTATAACGGAAGGAAATACTACAGGAAGATGCCTTATAATTTTGAAGCGCCGGTGGTGGACACCACAGGGGCGGGGGATTCCTGGATAACGGCCTTCATTGCCTCCTACATAGAGAATGACAGGCGTATGTCCAGGCTGCATGAGGAACAGCTGCCTGACTTCACGAGGCAGGCGGACAGGGAGGATTACGAGGACCAGCTGATTGAATTCAGCATGTGCGCCGGCAATCTTCTGGCCAGGCATAACTGCCTGGTGGAAGGGTCCTTCGGATACGGGGCGGCATTTTAACCGTTTGATTTGGGAAAGGAGGCAGGACCTGCAGTCTGGGACCGCAGGGAAAGCATATGAGTGATACGATATTGAAAATGCAGGGAATATCTAAATTTTACGGCGGTATCAAAGCCCTGGAGAAAGTGGACTTTGAACTGTACCGGGGAGAAATCCTGTGCCTCTTGGGGGAAAACGGGGCAGGCAAGTCAACGCTGATGAAGATACTCTCCGGCGTGATTGAGCCTTCGGAAGGTGAGATTTTCCTGGAAGATAAGAAGATAAACATTAAGAACCCAAACATAGCCCACCACCTGGGAATCAGCACGGTCCATCAGGAACTGGTACAGTTTGCGGACATGACCATCATGGAGAACATCTATATGGGAAGGTATCCAAAAAAGGGCGGCCTGGTGGATTTTAAGACACTGAAGGAGAAGACCCTGGAGCTGATGGACAGCCTGGATATCCATTTCAATCCTTTTTCCTATATCAGGGACTTAAGCGTGGCACAGAGACAGATGGTGGAAATCATGAAGGCCGTGTCCTTTGACTCTAAGATCATTATCTTTGATGAACCCACGTCTTCCCTGACAACCGAAGAAACCACGGTGCTGTTCCGCATCATTGCGGACCTTAAGAGCAGGGGCATTTCCATGGTATACATATCCCACAGGCTGGAGGACATCTTTGCAATCGGGGACAGGATCACGGTCCTTCGGGACGGCAGGAACTCAGGCGGGGGAATGGTAAGTGAACTGAATACGGACCAGGTCATATCCCTGATGGTTGGAAGGAATGTGGAAAACCAGTTTCCCAAGGTCCATGTGGATATCGGGGAGGAAATCCTCAGGGTAGAGCACATAAACAATGAGTATGTCAAGGATGCGTCCTTTGTACTGCATAAAGGGGAAATCCTTGGTTTCGGCGGATTGGTGGGCGCGGGACGGACCGAGCTCATGAGGGCTGTCATGGGACTTGATAAGGCATCGGGGACCATCTATAAGAATGGGAAGGTGATTGTGAACCACAACCCCACGGAGGCCATCCGCAATAAATTTGCCCTGGTTCCTGAGGACAGGAAGGACCAGGGGCTGGTACTGTTGTTGTCCATCCTCAAGAACATCGAGATGAGTTCCCTTCCGGAGCTGTCCTCAGGCGGCTTCATGAACTCCCAGAAGGAAAGGGAGTGCGCGGCTGAATATATGAAACGCCTGCAGGTAAAGGCAGCGGATGTCAACCAGGCGGCCGGGGATTTAAGCGGCGGGAACCAGCAGAAGGTAGTAATCGCAAAATGCCTTGCCACCAGGCCGGATATCCTGATTTTAGACGAACCCACCCGGGGCATTGATGTGGGTTCCAAGGCAGAGATTTATGAGATTATGAATCAGCTGGTATTGCAGGGGGTATCCATCATCATGATTTCCTCTGAACTTCCGGAACTGCTTAATATGAGCGACCGGATCATCATCATGCGGGAAGGGAAGATAACCGGCGAGCAGAACATGGGAGAAGCAACGGAAGAAACAGTAATGAAGCTGGCAACTAAGGAGGCAGTTTAATCATGAAAAATAAATCCATCCAGAAAGTATTGAACAATTCCAATTTTAAATCTTATTCCGGCCTGATCCTGGTCATCATCGTGGTGAGCGTGTTCATGAGCATCCGAAGCGAGAACTTCATGACACCTACCAATATCCTGAATGTATTAAGGCAGATATCCGTCTATGGGATCCTTGCCTGCGGCATGGCGTTCGCCATGATGACAGGGGGAATCGACCTGACGGTAGGATCCACTGCCGGCGTATGCGGCGCATTGGTAACCAAGTTTGTGGTGGAAGGGAACATGCCCCTGGTGCCCGCCATCCTCATAGGGCTTTTAGTGGGCGCCCTTTTAGGACTGCTCTCAGGCATCTTTATCGCCAAGACAGGAATCCCTCCATTTATCATGACCCTGGGCATGCAGATTACCCTGAGAGGGGCATGTTACCTGATCTGTGAGGGAAAGCCCATCGGCAATATACCGGACAGCATGCTTCAGCTGGGCATCGGCTCCCTGGGCGGGATCCCCATCCCCATTTTCTTCATGCTTGGGACATTCGTGGTGGTTGGGATTATCCTTTCAAGGACTTCCTTCGGCCGTTCCGTCTACGCGGTGGGCGGCAACTACCAGGCAGCCCATCACTCGGGCATCAATGCCCAAAGGGTCATCATGTATGCCTACATGATCAGCGGTATCTGCGCTGCCCTGGCAGGCGTCATACTGTCAGCCAGGAATGCTTCCGCACAGCCCACGGCAGGCAATGCATTTGAGACAGAGGCCATTGCTGCCTGTGCAATGGGCGGCGTGTCGTTCAGCGGAGGCAAAGGCGCGGTGGTCGGCATATTCTTCGGCGCGCTCCTCATGGGCATCATCAACAACGGAATGAACCTCCTCTATATCAGCTCCTACTGGCAGCTGGTGGTTAAGGGAATCATCATCATAGCGGCAGTTATCTACTCCATCTTTAACAGCAGGAAGAAATAAAAAGGAAACTATAAAAAACCAAATAAATTTCAGGAGGAAAACAAAATGAAAAAGAGAATGGCAACCATGATCCTTTGTGCGGCAATGACGGCATCCATACTGGCAGGATGCGGTACGGGTAAGGAAAGCAATGCGCCGGGCGGCACTGCGGGAGGAACAGCCACAGGCACATCCCAGGATACCGCTGCAGCGGCCCAGGGCGAGGGGAAGGACGGTTACACCATTGCGGTTCTTGCATGGTCCCAGGCAGAGGAGTTCGGCGTGGACATTATATCCGGAGCTGAAAAAAAGGCGGCGGAGCTGGGCAATGTAACGGTTGTGAAGCCCGACCCGGCCGGTGACATGCAGAAGGAGATTGCAATCCTGGAGGACCTGATACAGCAGGGCGTGGACGCCATCTGCGTGGCTCCGGTGGATGCCAATGCCATTGTTCCCTATATAGATAAGGTAAGGGAAGCCGGAATCGTGCTGGTGGACTATGATATTGACACGGAAGCACAGTGTGATGCCAAGGTGCTTTCCGATAACGCGGCAGGCGGGGCCATGGCAGCGGATTATCTGGTACAGGAGATGGGGACAGAGGGCAAGGTGCTGATCCTTACCGAGGTTCCCGGGGTCACAACCGCAGAGGAACGTATCGCCGGATTCAAGGACCGCATGGCTGAGATTGCCCCCAATGTGGAGATGGTCGAGCAGCTTTCCAATGGTACGAGGGACACCCACAGGGCCACGACCGAGAACATGCTTCAGGCACATCCTGACATCACCGGAATCTTCTGCTTCATGGGCGACAATTCCCTGGGCGCTTATACTGCCTGCAAGACCAACAACAGGCAGGACGTGCTGATTGCCGGATATGACGCGACACCGGAACAGCTGGACATCATGAAAAATGACGGACCTGACTGCAACCTGATCTGCTCCGTTGCCCTGTATCCCAAGAAAATCGGTTACGTTGCCCTGGAAACCGCCTACAACATTCTGGAGGGTGAGGAAATCAACGATGTTGTCTGGACTGAATTGGGGCTTCTCACTGCAAAGGATGCTGATTCCTTTGAGGCAGAGTAGGCCATGTCCGGGCGGAAGCGGGTCCCGCCATACGCCCGGGAACGTTCAAGGAGGAAACAGATGAAATTTTCGTTCTTAACATACCAGTTCTGCCGCTTTGGCCTGGAGCATTCATTTAAGATGGCGCAGGAATATGGGTTTGAAGGGGTGGAAGTCTGGGGAGGAAGACCCCATGCTTATGCCCATGACATGGGCAAAGAGGAGATACAGGCCATTCTGGGATGGAAAAAACAGTATGGGGTGGAGATATCCATGTTCACACCTGAGATACTGGCATATCCATACAGCCTTACCTCGTCCATGGAAAAGGAACGCAGGGAAACCATTGAATACCTGCTGAAAAGTGTGGAGACAGCCGCAAGGCTGGGGACCGATAAGATGCAGATAACCGCCAAACACCCGGGATATGGGGTGAAACGGGAAACCGTATGGGGATACCTGGAAGAGGGAACATCCATCCTTTGCAGGAGGGCCGGGGAACTGGGGGTGGACATCATCCTGGAATCCCTGTCACCCTCGGAGGGGAACACCATCACCTGTGTGGATGACATCCTGCAGCTGCAGGAGCGGGTTAAAAGTCCCGCCCTGTGCGCCATGATTGACATGGTTCCGCCCTTTATTGCCAATGAGCCGTATTCTGACTATCTTGAGCGCCTTGGGGCATCCATGAAATACGTCCATATATGCAACGGGGACGGGGCCACGGAATTCCATATGCAGCTGGATGACCGGGACGGGGTGATTCCCGTGACTGACTTTTTCCGTATCCTGAAGCGGTACGGCTATGACGGATGGTGTTCCCTGGAACTGTTAAATCCCTACTTCAGGGATCCGGAGCTGTACCTCTCCCAGGCGGTGAGGACCATCCGGCGTATCCGGGAAGAACTGGATTTATAAATAAAATATCATGTTCTGGGTGTTGTAGAGCTGTTTGCAGACGAACAGGGGATTGCCCTGGCTGTCTGACTGGTAATCCCGAAACAGCAGCAGAGGGGAGTTGCGCTTGATTTCCAGCAGTCCGGCCTCATTGGAGGACGCGTTGCTGATTTCAAGGGTCCTCCTGCTGTTGTGCACCGTGATACCGTGGGCGTGCAGGATTGAGAACACGGATCCCTCCAGGTTTTCATGGAGAAGAAAATCATACTTTCTTGGAAAGTAGAGGGTTTCCAAAATGGACGGATGTCCGTCTATGTAGCGGAGCCGTTTGATTTCAATGACCTGCTGGCTTTCATCCACCGCCAGGAATTCACTGTCGGCATGGGTGGGATAAGCGTATTCTACGGACAGCACCTGGGATTTAAGCACCTTGCCTGCCTGGCGGCAGGAATCAGTCAGGCCAGTGGTATCATTGGCGGACTGAAGCTTTTTCTGCGGCGCCACAAAGGTGCCCTTTCCCTGGCTGCGCACCAGAAGCCCGTCTGTCACCAGCTCCGAGATCGCGCCCCGGATTGTCACACGGCTTACGTTAAAGTCCTTCATCAGTTCAAACTCAGAAGGAAGCTTTTCTCCTACCTTCAGTTCCCCTTTGCGGATGCCTTCGGAGATAATGCTGGCCACCTGCTTGTACATGGGGGTAATGCTGGAGGGGTCTATACTGCCTGCATCGAAATGAATCATAAATATCACCGTCATTCTGCCCTATGGGGCGTTATGTCCGAACACGTCCCAGGCAGGAATCCTTTCTTAATACAATATAATATGACATAATCCGTGTTTTTGCAAGTTCCCATAAAGAAATTGGGAAAAAGAAAAAAAGTACTTTACAAAATACATTATGTGATGTAATATAACATCATAGGACGACATAATAAATTTAAATCCAAGGAGGAACCAGATATGTTTAATTTTGACATTCCACGTTACGAAAAAGTAGTCAGCGAGGCAATTGCCTTAAGGCCGCAGATTGAGAAAGCGGTAGACGAGATATGCAGCCAGGGTTACACCAATATTTTCTTTATCGGCTGCGGCGGCACATACGCCCATTCCCTTCCCATGAAGTACTGGCTGGATACAACATCACAGATTGATACATACAGTGTGATTGCGGCTGAGTTCATGGCAGCGGGCCACAGGAAGTTCACCAAGGATTCCGTATGTGTATTCTCCACCAGAAGCGGCAACACAAAAGAAATCGTGGCGGCTGCAAAGTACTGTAAGGAAGCCGGCGCCCGCACCGTTGTATATGTGTCCAATGACAATACCCCTGTCTGCGAATTTGCCGACTACAAGCTGTTCAGCTTTGCAGAGGATGACTGTCTGTGTGAAGCCATTTATACCTATATGATTGCCCTTCTGGCAAGGTTTAAGAAAAACGCAGGGGAATTTGACAAGTACGAGGAATTCATGGATCAGTACGCAGGGATTGTGCCATATCTGATCAAGGCAAAGGAGCAGTACGAGGACAGATGTGCGAAAATGGCACAGGAGCACAAGGATACGGATTATCACATGGTAATCGGCGCAGGCATGATGTGGGGAGAGGCCTACGACTATGCGATGTGCATCCTGGAGGAGATGCAGTGGATTAAGACAAAGTCCATCCACGCAGCCGAATACTTCCATGGGACCCTTGAACTGGTGGAGGAGGATACAAGCCTCATCCTGTTCTACGGCGAGGATGAGACAAGGCCGCTGATGGACCGTGTGATGGATTTCTCCAAGAAGGTCACAAAGGTAATCAATGTGTTTGACACCAAGGAGATTGAACTGCCTTTCACCGAAGCAGAGTACAGGAAGATTGTTTCCCCGATGGTGATGTATGCAATGACGGAGCGTCTTAGCTGCCATCTGGAGAAGGAGAGGAACCATCCTCTGACAACCAGGAGATATTACCGTCAGATGGAATATTAATTCAGGTTTGGTCCAGGGAGATTGAGGAGATAGAAGAAAATAGAAAAAGGCGTGGGCCTGGCGGCTGTGTGGCTGCCAGGCCCACGTCCTGTATCAGAGGGTAATCCGGTAAGTATACATGCTTCCTATATAATAGGTCTCAATATATTCCAGTATATCCCCGTTGTCCAGATACGTATTGTGAAATGATTTCAGCAGCGCCTCATTCTCTATCCCCAGCAGCTTCTTTTGCTCCTCAGTGGGCAGGGTGGCTGTCAGCGACAGGTCCATGGACTGTACGTTCAATCCGAGTTCCTTCACATATTCAAAGAAAGAGTGCTCCAGCCGGGTCACATCAATGGCCGGAAGGACCCTGCAGGGGACATAGGTATAGCTGATGCAGATGATCATGTCATTGCCGGTCCGGATGCGGGAGAAATAATGGACCATATCGTCCCCGGCCACGTTCAGGGCCTGGGCAGCGGCTTCAGGCAGTTCGCTTCCCCGGTATATCCTGTAGTCCACCAGCCGGGAACCGGGCGTCAGGCCAATGGAGCGCATGTCTTCTGAAAAGCTTTGAGGTATCCTGACAATGGGTTTCTGTATATGTACATTGGTCACGAAGCTGCCCTTGCCTGCCACCCGGTTGATATAACCTTTGGATGCAAGGGATTGGATTGCCTTGTTCACGGTCATCCTGCTGACCTGGAACGTGTCACACAGCTCCGCCTCGGTGGGAATCTGGTCACCGGGCCGCAGGATCCCGCCTTTTATCTGATTGAGTATGGAATCTTCTATTTGTATATACTTAGGTTTGCCTGACATGGAAATATCTCCTTTTATCTCACAATTATTCTAGTCTATTATATAATGAAAATTAATAAATGTCTATACATAAAGCGCCGTAAACCAGAAAAAACTTTATGAAAATTACTAAAAACCTCTTGAAAAGTATATGCGCTTATGGTAATATATAACCACGCGGACAAACGTATATACAAAGAACGATAAAAGATATATGCAATTGGACTGATTTAAGGAAGGAAATGGAAATACAAATAGACGGAAAGGAGGATGGACAATGAAAAATATGGTGCTGGTTACCCATGCGGATTTTGCAAAGGGAATCCTGACCTCCCTGAACCTGGTGCTGGGACAGGTGGAGCACGTGGATTACGTGAGCATCACGGCAAAGGAAACCATACCTGAGATAGCTTCCATGATTGAGGAAAAAATCACAGGCTTTGGCAGCAATGGCCCCACGGTGGTGCTTACGGATATCGCAGGCGGAAGCACCACCCAGGCAGCCATGAAGCTGTTGGGGGATGGACGGAAGGTGTATCTGGTAACAGGACTGAACCTGGGGCTGCTTTTGGAGATAGCGCTGCTTCCGCTGGGGGAAGGGGAAGAGGCTGACAAGGGGATGCTGCGCACGGCCATTGAGAATTCCAGGTCATCCATGTATCTGGTAAACGACATGATGGAATCCGGACCGGATACAGATGCATCCGGGGATTTAGGGGAACTGTAAGGAAGTAAAGGAAACTGCAGCAATGTTTTTAGGAAACCATAGGAGGAATAGGAATGATTAAGTTATTGAGGGTAGATGACCGTTTAATCCATGGACAGGTGGCTGTCAGCTGGACTTCCTATCTGGGGGCTGACACCATTGTGGTTGCCAACGATAAGGCGATTACGGATAAGCTGATGCAGATGGCATTTAACATGGCGAAACCTCCGCAGGCAGTGCTGTCCATCAAGTCCCTGGATGGCGCCGTGGCCGTCATTAATAATCCAAAGCATGCGGCCAGGACCATTTTCGTGGTGACGGCAAGCGTGGAGGATGCACGGTACCTGATGGAGAAATGCCCGTCCATCCCCAACCTGTGTGTGGGAGGCGTCCGTCAGGCGCCGGGAAAGAAGATGGTGGAACGCCAGGTGTACCTGGATGGGAAGGATATGAAGGGACTGAAAGAAATCCATGCCATGGGAAAGGATGTGTACCTTCAGGCAGTGCCCACTGAGAAGAAACTGTCCTATGAGGACATTGTAAAAGAGTATAACAAGTAAAAGAAGGGGGAATGTGTGATGTTATTTAAAGCATTAATTTTGGGAATCCTTGCAGGATTCGCCATCTGGGACGGCCGTGTATGCGGACAGCATATGTTTGACCGGCCAATTGTGACCGGGCCTATCGTAGGACTGATTCTTGGGGATGTACATACAGGCATCGTGATGGGGGCTTCCCTGGAGCTGGTCATGATGGGGATTGTGGGAATCGGCGCGGCCACGCCGCCGGATGTGGTCTCAGGAGGAATATTGGCAACGGCATTTGCCATCATGTCCGGCCTTGATATGGACGCGGCCGTGGCGCTGTCACTTCCAATCGCAACCCTGGCCCAGTCCGTGGGCATCCTGGACAGGACCATTAATACCACCTTCCTGCACTGGGCCGACAGGGCGGCTGAGGAAGGGGATTACAAGGGAATCTCAAAAGCCCTGTGGGCAGGGGCATGGCTGTTCTGGTTCAGCTCCTTCCTGGTTGTATTCCTGGGCGTGCTGCTTGGATCCAATACCATAGCCGGTTTTGTGGCTGCCCTGCCTCCGTTCATCCTGGGCGGACTGAAGGTGGCAAGTGGGATGCTTCCCGCACTGGGAATCGCAATCCTTATGCAGCTTATATTCGATAAGACCAATGCGGCATATCTCTTTGTGGGCTTTGTACTGACGGCGCTGCTGGGCATGAGCACGGTAGGCGTGGCGATTGTGGGCGCTACCATTGCCTATGTGGTTTATCAGCAGGCCATGCAGAGAAAACGCGACATGGCATCCATGGCAGTTAACACCATGTCAGATGATTTGGGAGGTGAATTATAATGGCAGGCACCAATGAAACTTTTAAAGAGGGCGGGATTGTCACAAAAAATGATATGCGCAGTGTATTCTGGCGCTCCTTCCCATTACAGGCATCCTTTAACTACGAACGTATGCAGAACGTGGGATTCTGCTATTCCCTCCTTCCGGTATTAAAACGCCTGTACCCGGAGAAGAAGGAGGCATCCGAGGCATTGAAACGCCACCTGTCCTTTTTCAACACAACGCCTCAGCTGGTGACCTTCATCACAGGCGCATGCATTGCCATGGAGGAGGAAAATAAAAAGTCCGGCGACCAGTTTGACATTGAATCCATTGCTGCTTTGAAGGCAGCCCTGATGGGACCCATTGCGGGAATCGGCGACTCCTTTTTCTGGGGTACCTTCCGCATCATCGCGGCAGGCATCGGCTGCGGGCTGGCGGCCCAGGGCAGCATCCTGGGGGCAATCCTGTTCCTCCTGATATTCAATATCCCCCACTATGTAGCCAGATGGTACGGGCTGAAGCTGGGGTATAAGAGCGGTGTCGGGTTCGTGGAAGCGGCCCAGGCATCGGGTATGATTGAAATACTTACAAATTGCGCCAAGGTCATGGGACTCTGCGTGGTCGGGGCCATGATAGCCTCCATGGTCTCCTTCTCAACGCCCCTGGTGCTTACCATGGGAGAGGCAACTGTTGAGATACAGGGTGTGTTTGACCAGCTGCTGCCTTCCGTGCTTCCTCTGGGACTGACTTTTGGGACATTTGCATTATTAAAGAAAGGATTTAAGACCACCACGATCATGTTCGGCATGATTGCCATCGGCATTGTGGGTGCGTTCTTCGGTATTTTATGATGGAATCTAAGATGTTTGAATACATATGTGAGACACCGGCCGTGCTGACCGATATCATTAACAGAAGAGAAGAGATAACAAAGGGCTTTGTAAGCCATTTTAAGGATGTGGAGATTGAGCAGATTTATGTAATCGGCTCCGGCACCAGCTATCACGCCGGCCTGGCAGCCAAGCTGTATCTGGAGGAGCTGCTGGGAATCAAGGTATTTAACATGTATCCGACCCAGTTTGCAAGGGAGGAAAAGGTATTTAATCAGAAAACCCTGGTAATCGGCATGTCCCAGGGCGGCCAGAGCCTGTCCACGGTGGAAGGCCTGGATTCCGCAAGGGAACGCGGACTGCACACGGCGGCCGTGTCCGAAAACCCGTCGGCACTTATCTTTGAACACGCCGACACATCAACTAAGATTGAGGTGGGGAATGAAAAATGCGGGGCAAAGACCAAGGGCTACGCAGGAACCACCGCTACCCTCATGATGATGCTCACGGAACTGGCCATTGCAAAGGGCATGGCCACGGAGGAAAAGGCGGCTGGATACAGGGAGCGCATGTTCCGGGTCATTGGCAACCTGGGGAAGGTCACGGACGCCGCCGTGGAGTGGTATAAGAGGATTAAAGACGAGTTCCTTCCGGCAAAGCGGGTGATTGTTGTGGGATATGACGGCATGTACTGTGATGTGCTGGAAGGCGCCCTTAAAATCCTGGAGACAGTCCGCCAGGGCGTGAGCGGGTATGATATCGAAGAATTTTTCCACGGCATCTATAACTCCATCACGGACAGCGCCCATATCTTCTACCTGGCTTCCAGGGGGGACTATAAGCCAAGGACCATGAAGCTGGTTGGGATACTCAGCGAGTGGACGCCGCATAATTACCTGATTGCATCGCCGGATGGAGTGGATGTGCAGTCTGACAAAAACCTGATTGTGGAATTCGTGGAAGACCCCATGTTCTCCTGCTGGGAATACATCATTCCCCTTCAGGTGGTAGCCTGCATGGCTCCCCAGGATTTGGGGATTAACCCGGACATACCTAAGGATCCTGAATTCCACAAGCGGATTGGCAGCAAGAAGCTGGACGGGGTGCGCGACCACTATGTGGCCCAGGAGGATGCATCCTTGAACACAGCGGTCCTGGAGAAATGATGATCCGTGCGGCGATATTTGACATGGACGGCCTGATGTTTGATACGGAGCGTCTTTATGGGGATGCCTGGTTGTATGCCGGAAGGGTAACCGGTTTCCCCATTACGAAGGAGCTGTTAAACCGTACCAGGGGAGCGGACCGCGGATCCTGTATCAGTGCGTTCAGGGAAGCGTTAGGGGATACATTTGATTTTTACGCTGTGCGCAGGTACAGGCAGGAGTATGTGGACGGGTATCTGGAAAAGAATGGGATGCCTCTGAAGCCAGGATTAATGGAACTTTTAGGTTATCTGAAACACTCTGGCTACGGTATCGGACTGGCCACCTCCACGGATGAACCCACTGCCAGGGAGTACCTCGGGATGGCGGGGGTCAGTGGATATTTTGACTGTATGATATTCGGGGATATGGTAAAGAGAGGTAAACCGGCCCCTGATATCTACCTTAAGGCGGCAGAGACACTGGGCAGAAGGCCGGATGAATGTATCGTCCTGGAGGATTCAATCCTGGGGGTCAGGGCGGGCGCCGCGGCCGGATGTCATGTAATCATGATACCGGATGAGGTGGAACCCGGGGAGCGGGAGAAGAAACTGATAACCCGCAGGATGGACAGCCTGATGGATGTGATTGCGTATCTGGGATAGGGGATATTTGAATACAATAAAAGGAAACGGCCGGGGCGCTCCAGGAACTGTTGGGGCGCCCCGGCCGCGGTCATGGGAAGGCCAGGGCCTCTGCCTGGTGTATTACTGGAATTTTATGCACAAGATTCAGCTTTTCATTTAAAATCACATATGCTAAAATAGGTACAGATAAATCACAGCTATTGACTTTTCCCAGCTGTGATGATATAAATAAAACCATACTAAATTACTATGAATAGTGTGCTTTGAATGAGGAATATTCTCAGGAGGAAACAGGATGAAGAATAAAAATACAATGGCTAAGAGGTGCGTTTCACTTGCCCTGGCCACAGTCATGGCCCTGTCGCTGGCAGGATGTAAGGCAGGGGGGAATGACGCGCCCCAGCCAGGAAGCGGGACAACAGGCCAGACCCAGGCCGGGGGCAGCGCTGCCGGGGAAAAGATTGTGAACATCGGTGTGACCAATACCCTGAACACCCTGAATCCCCTTCTGATGGACGGGATGGAGATGAACAAATACGCCACCGGCCTGATGTTCCTTCCTCTCATGGAACTGGACGGGGATATGAATTTTGAAGGGATGCTGGCGGATTCGGTTACGGCAGAGGATGACCGGAATTTCCTTGTGCATATAGATGACAAGGCGGTCTGGTCCGACGGACAGCCTGTAACCGCGGATGATGTGGTATATACGGCCCTGCGCATATGCAGCCCCACCATCGGCAATATGGCCATGATGTATTATGTATTCGAAGGCGTTGGGGATGACGGATTCGTGGCGGAAGGCGCAGACCATGTGGAAGGCATCACCAAGGTGGATGACAAGACCGTCCGCTTTACCACCAAGGCGCCCATGTCCCTGATTACATTTAACAGCTCCTATGCACGGTATCTCATGACGCTTCCAAAGCATGTGATTGAGAACATGAGCGAACAGGAGCTTATGTCCGACCCGTGGTTCAACCGCCCGGATGTGGTGAGCGGGCCATATAAAGTGACGGAATTTGACAGGGACCACTATGTATCCTATGAGGCTAATAAGGACTACTGGAAAGGCGCCCCCAAGATTGACCGGCTGAACATCAAGATCGTGGAGGGCAGCCAGCTGTATGCGGGCCTTAAGTCAGGTGAGATTGACGTGACCCAGAACACCCTGAGCGCCATCCCGCTGGAGGATTATGAGAGCATCCAGGCGCTGGAGAATGTGACCACCTCCTTCGGTGAACCCATAACCAACCAGTCCGTATTCATCAACACCACCAGCATAACGGATGCCAGAGTGCGCCAGGCCATGGTCTATGCCATTGACCGCGGCCAGATCCTGGAGCAGCTGTTAAAGGGCTACGGGGAGGTTTCGGAAGGTTTCCTGTCCTCGGCAAGCCCCTACTTTGACGATACCATCACCCCGCTTCCATATGACCCTGAGAAGGCGAAGTCCCTTCTGGAGGAAAGCGGATGGGACAGGAACCGGACCATTAAGTTCAGCATTAACTCGGATGACAGCACCTTTGTCAATGCTGCTTCCGTCATTGCCGCACAGTGGGCTTCGGTGGGCATCAAGGCGGAGATCCAGACCATGGACATCAATACCCTGATGGCCAATGCAGCAAAAGGTGATTTTGACGTGATGGCAATCCAGTACACCTATCCGCCGGTGGATCCTTACGCCGACGTGGCCTGGCTCCTTGGAGGCGAGGGCAGCTGGACCGGGTATGGCAATGATAAGATTAACGAGGCCCTGTCCAAGGTATCCCTTACCGATGATGTGGGCCAGTTAAAGGAACTGTACTCTATTGTTGACAGGCAGGTACAGGAGGACGTGCCCATGTTCTCCGCCTATATCATCAAGACCATGGCTGGCGTGAACAAGCGTCTTGTGGGTGCCAGGCCAAGTGTCTATGGTTTCCTGAACCATGTGGAACAGTGGGATATTGCCCAGTAAGCCAATTGAATCGCTAATATACAGAATCCCGGGGGGCGTTTGCTCTCTGGGTGTTCTTGATTCAGACCTGTTTCGGCCTGGCTGCCGCAGCAGGTCTGATAAATCAGTTCATAGAAATGAGGAATAATATGTCACATATCCTGGAAGTCTCGGATCTGGAGGTGTCCTTTTCCGGTGACGGAGGAAAGAATATAAGTGTGGACCACATAAGCTTTTATGTGGACCCCGGCGAGGTGGTCTGTATCGTGGGGGAATCCGGCTGCGGGAAAAGTGTCACGTCCCTGTCCGTCATGGGCCTTTTGGGCAGGGGAGGTTCCGTGACCTCCGGCAGCGTGCTGTTTGAGGGTAAGGACCTGCTGGCCATGACGGAAAAGGAACTGGACCAGATCAGGGGGGACAGGCTTACCATGATTTTCCAGGACCCCCTTACATCCTTAAACCCGGTGTTCACCATTGGGAACCAGATGACGGAAAGCATCCGGGTCCACATGGGCCTGGGAAAAGAGGAGGCAGCGGCCCGTGCCCTGATGCTTCTTAAGAAGGTGGGGCTGCCCGACGCTGCCGCCGTGATGCGGCGGTATCCCCATCTGCTATCCGGCGGCATGCGCCAGCGGGTGATGATTGCCATGGCCCTGTCCTGCAGTCCCTCCCTGCTGATTGCAGATGAGCCGACCACTGCGCTGGACGTGACAATCCAGGCCCAGATCATGGAGCTTATCCTGGAACTGAAGGAAGAACTGGGGATGTCGGTGCTTCTGATAACCCACGACATGGGCCTTGTGGCCCAGATGGCCGACCGGGTGCTGGTCATGTACGCGGGCCAGATGATAGAGCAGGCCCCTGTGCTGGAGCTGTTTGACCACCCGGCCCATCCCTACACCAAGGCCCTCCTGCGTTCCGTGCCAGGGATAATGGACCGGAGGGACCGGGTGCTGGAGTCCATAGAAGGCATGGTGCCGGAACAGTACGACATGATTACGGGCTGCCGTTTTGCGGACCGCTGTCCTTACAGAAGGGATATCTGCAGCCGGCCCCAGACAGATACGATGATAATGGACAGCCATCTGGTAAGATGCTGCCGCGCAGGGGAGGTGGGGAACGATGCTTCAAAATGACGGTATGGACACGGCTCCCCTTCTTCAGGTTGAAGGACTTAAGAAATATTATGCGGCCAAAAGCGGGATTTTCTCCCGGAGCACAGGCGAGATACGTGCCGTGGACGGGGTATCATTCTCAATCCATAAAGGTGAGACCCTGGGGCTGGTAGGTGAGTCAGGCTGCGGCAAATCCACCCTGGGCCGTCAGATCGTGGGGCTGGAGCGCCCCACGGGCGGACGCATCCTGTATAAGGGCAGGGACCTGTCCCGTATGAGGAAGCCGGAGCTGAAGGCCATCCGTACCCAGTTACAGATGGTGTTCCAGGACTCCTACTCCTCCCTGAACCCGAGAAAGCATATCTTCGAAATCCTGGCAGAACCCATGCTTTATCATGGGCTGGCTGACAGGAGCAACATACATCAGAAGGTGGAGCATCTTCTGGATCTGGTGGGCCTTGCCAGGAATGCCCTTGGCCGTTACCCCCATGAGTTTTCGGGCGGACAGCGCCAGCGCATCGGCATTGCCAAGGCGCTTTCCCTGAATCCCAGCCTGCTTGTCTGTGACGAGCCGGTCAGCGCCCTGGATGTGTCCATCCAGGCCCAGATACTGAACCTGCTCAAGAACCTGCAGAAGGAGCTTGACCTGACCTGTATATTCATCGGCCACGGACTGGGCGCTGTCAATTATGTCAGCGACCGGATTGCGGTGATGTATCTGGGACAGATTGTCGAACTGGCCGACAGCAGGGAACTGTTTGACCATCCCCTTCATCCCTATTCCAAGGCATTGTTCGACGCAGTGCCCCTGGCCGATCCAAGGACCAGGAAGCGGCTGGGCCGGGGAGTGATTGAGGGGGAGGCGGAAATCCTGTCCGGGCCTGGGGAGGGATGCCCTTTTTATCCCAGATGCCCCAGACGCAGCCGGGAGTGTGCCGCGGCAGGGATGGACCTGAGGCCTGCCTCAGGCAGCGGCAGCCATCTTGTATCATGTATCCATGCCGGGCAGGAAGGAGTTGACTGATATGACAAAGTATATTATAAAGCGGCTTTTGATTGCCCTCCCAACCCTGATCGGGATTACCATCATTGACTATGCCATCATGTGTTTTGCGGGAAGTCCCCTGGAAATGATGCAGGGGGCGCGTATCTCCCAGGCAGCGGTGGCTGCCAAGGAGGCCGCGCTGGGGCTGGATAAGCCCTTCTATATCCAGTACTTCATGTGGCTGGGCCAGCTGCTCCAGGGCAACATGGGCTTTTCCATTAAATCCTATGAGGCGGTGGGCAGCATGATCGGAAGCCATCTTGGCCCCACCCTCCTGCTGATGGGGGTGTCCCTGATCGTGAGCCTGATCATGTCGGTGCCCGCGGGTATCTACAGTGCAATCCACCAGTATTCCAAGGGGGATTATGCCGTGGTCACGGCCTCCTTTTTCGGCAGCAGCATACCCGGATTTTTCCTGTCCCTCCTGCTGGTCTACATTTTCAATGTGACCCTGGGAATCCTGCCCTCAGGCGGTATGGTCACCCTGGGGACCGCAGGCGGGGCCGGGGACGTGGCGGCCCACATGGTAATGCCCGTGCTGGTGCTGTCCGTATCCATGGCAGGCACCAACATCCGCTATATCCGCAGCGCGGTTCTGGAAATCCTCCAGCAGGATTACCTGCGCACGGCCAGGGCCAAGGGTATCGGAAGACGGCTGGTCATCTACAAACATGCGCTGCGCAACGCCCTGGTCCCCATTGTCACGGTCATAGGGATGCAGATTCCCGTGCTGTTCGGCGGGGCCGTGATTGTGGAACAGCTTTTCTCATGGCCCGGTCTTGGACTGATGACCATGAGCGCAATCCTTAACAGGGATTACCCGGTCATCATGGGAGTCTGCCTTCTGTCCGCAGTGGTGGTGCTCCTTGCCAACCTGGTGACGGATATCGTGTATGCAGTGGTGAACCCGGCCATCCAGTATGAATGACAGGCGCAGAGGACGTGTTGGGAATTGCTTTCCGTTGGATGTACCGTTATGACAGGAGTAGGATAGAGATAAAATGGACAAAGACAGAGTTACGACATATGAAGATATAGGAAGAGAAAATTACTGGCAGACCGTGTGGCGCAGGTTCCGCCACCACCGCCTGGCCTGTGTGAGCCTGGCAGTGCTGGCTGTGATCTGTACGGCGGCCATACTGGCCCCCGTCATAGCGCCCTATGACCCGGAAGAGATAGCAGGTCCCTTTGGGGCGGCGCCCAGCCTTAAGTTTATCCTGGGCACGGACCAGATTGGGCGGGATATGTTAAGCCGACTGCTCTACGCTACCCGTATCTCCCTTCTGGTGGGCGTCCTGGCAACCGCCATCTCCACTGCCATCGGTGTGATCCTGGGGCTGTTAGGCGGTTACTTTGGCGGGTGGCTGGACATAGCCATCATGCGGTTTACGGATATGGTGATGTCATTTCCCTATATCCTTCTGGTGCTGGTGGCGGCGGCCATCTTTGAACCGGGTCTGTGGAGCATCATACTGATACTTGGGTTTGTGGACTGGCCGGGCATAGCCCGTCTGGTCAGGGGCAATGTATTAAGCCTGCGGGAAACCAATTTCGTGAAGAGCAGTATTGTGGCAGGCATGCCGGTGCGGCATATCCTTTTTTCCGATATCCTGCCCAACACAGTGGCCCCCATCCTGGTATACGCCACCTCGGTCATGGCGCTGTCCATGCTGGACGAGGCGTCCTTAAGCTTCCTCGGCATGGGGGTACAGCCCCCGGCAGCCAGCCTGGGCAACATGTTGAACAGCGCCCAGTCAATGACCGTGCTGACAAAACAGCCGTGGCTGTGGCTGCCTCCGGGTCTTTTGATTGTCATCCTGGTGGTTGCCATTAACTTTGTGGGGGACGCGCTCAGGGATGCCCTTGACCCGTCCGCTGTCATGACCATCCGAAAGGCCGGGACCGCTGTTCCCGGGACTGCGAAGGAAGATGGGGAAGGCAGCCGTGCAGAAAAAGAAGAAGGTGCAATATGAACCATTATATAGAAAAAACACATGCAATCCATACATTCTCCCCGGACCACCGGCCTGTGTGCCGGGTTAAGGCCGGGGACACCGTTGTATTTGAGACATATGACTGCCATATGGGCCAGCTCCTCCCGGAAGGTTCGGATTTTGCCCATGTGGACCATGGACTGGCCAATCCGGCCACAGGACCCATATATATAGAAGATGCATGTCCCGGCGACATGCTCCTGGTGGAGATACAGGACATGGAGCTGGACCAGGTGGGGATCCTGGACAAAGGACCCACAGGAGGCGCGCTTAAGGAACATTTCCCAGAGTATGTGATCCGGCGCCTGCCTGTAAAGGATGGGAAGATATCCTATGGGGAACTGGAAATCCCGGTCCGTCCCATGATAGGGGTCATCGGAACCGCGCCGGGCCATGGGGAGGAAAGCACCCTGACCGCCAAGGACCACGGCGGCAACATGGACTGTACCAGCATTGCCCCTGGCGCGGTCCTCTACCTGCCTGTGAATGTGCCGGGCGCGCTTCTGGCCATGGGGGACCTGCATGCCATCATGGGGGATGGGGAATGCGGCAACTGCGGTGTGGAGATTGGAGGAAGGGTCACGGTGCGGGTGGATGTGTTGAAATCGCTGGACCTTACATGGCCGCTGGTGGAACTGGCGGACCGGTGGATCGTGATTTCCTCCAGGGAGACCGTGGATGAGGCCTGCGGCCGGGCCGTGGAGCAGATGTTTGCGTTCCTCACGGAACGGGCGGGATTGTCCGGGCTGGACGCAGGGATGTATATTGATATGTTCGGCAATCTTGTGGTCTGCCAGATTGTCAATCCATATAAGACCGTGCGCCTGGAGATGCCAAAGTGGCCGTTGGAGCGGAAGGGATTTTATGGGTTCGGATTATATGGGGCCGGCAGGAATGCGCAGGAGGACGGCTTATGACCATCCATCAGATAGAGTGTTTCCTGGAAGCAGCCAAGACCCTTAACTTTACCGAGGCAGCCAGCCGGCTCTATATCTCACAGCAGGGCTTAAGCAGGCAGATCGCCTCCCTGGAAAAGGAGCTGGAGCTGCGCCTGTTTGACAGGACCACAAGGGATGTGCGCCTTACAAGAAGCGGCGAGCTGCTGCTGTGGAGGTGGAAGGACATCCCGGCGGAAATCAAGGATTCCGTGGATATGGCCAGGGAAGAAGGGGAGCGGGCAAAAAGCAGGATTAACCTGGCAGTGGTGGGGATGAACGGTATCATTGAGAAGGCGGGGAACCTTCTGGCTGATTACATGGCCATTGATTCTGACACGGAATTTGAGATAAATGAATTTACCAGCATCAAGGATATGACAAACGGCAATCCGGACCTGATGCTGACGGTCAGCTTCCTTCCCACCCATGAACAGCTGAAGGAGCGGTTCGGTGTGCTGTGTATTGGAAAACTCCCGTTGTACTATGTGCTGTCCAGGAAGAATCCCCTGGCAGAAAAGGAAAAAATAACCATAGAGGATTTTAAGGGGGAAACCATGCTCTGCCTGTATAAGAATTTTTTTGCAGGCGCGGAGATGCAGCTGTTCGAACTGCTGTCAAGGCAGGAACATATCCTTCAGAAAGCCCGGTTTTTCGAAAATGTCAACAGCCTTGAACTGGCATTGATAGCGAATGAAGGGATTCATATCGGCTTTAAGGAGTTCTACCATAATTACGGGGACCGCCTGAAACTGTTCCCCCTTCCCAATGAGGAAAACCAGGTCAGCGCCAATATAATTGTGATATGGCGTAAAGAGAATGAGAAGAGATTTGAAAATTTTATAAAATATCTGAAAAAATTTTATAATTAACAACTATAGGTTGTTAATTATCCGTATTTTGGTGTTAGACAAAAATGGGTGTGACTGTCTAAAATACTAGATGGTTGGTCTATATATAAAGAGGGCTTATATGGGGAAGGGCGCTGGCGGCAGACGCCCATTTCCCTTG
>DS990262.1:830458-992254 GCA_000155435.1 Clostridiales bacterium 1_7_47FAA
CTAACGTTATCATGCATCTCAAAATAATAAAGGATATGAAAGGAAAGAGGAGAAGATGAAAAAGGCAAAGACGCGCATTATCTGGGGAATCATTATTGTGATCATAGCAGTGATCCTGATTGCCCGCATTGTGAAGAAGGAAGAGCCTGTTGCCCCCACCCCGGATCCGGTAGTCACGGCTCAGACCCCGTTCATGGGAGATATTGAACTGACAACGGACCTGGTAGGCACCATTGAACCCGCGGATATTGTATACATATATCCAAAGGCTGGCGGTGACGTGACAGCAGTGAACGTTAAGGCAGGAGATACAATCGCAGCCGGCCAGGTACTTGTGGAGATTGATACAAAGCAGGTGGCATCAGCCAAGAACGCCATGGATACCGCCAAGGTTGCATGGGATGACGCTGTTTCCACGTTAAACCGCATGGCGCCCCTTCATGCATCAGGTTTTGTATCTGACAAGGAATTCGAGGGATATCAGACCGCGGCTGAGGCAAAGCGCCTCCAGTATGAGGCTGCCAAGATCGGCTATGACAACCAGATGGAATTCAGCCATGTCACATCCCCCATCAGCGGGCGCGTGGAACAGCTGAACGTGGAAGTCCATGACAGTGTGGGAACTTCAGGTCAGCTGTGCGTAATCGCAGGGGATGGCGGCAATAACGTGACCTTCTATGTGACTGAGAAGGTGAAGAACAACCTGAGCACAGGAACACCTGTGACAATGACCAAAGAAGGAACCCAGTACAGCGGCAGCGTGATTGAGGTTAACAATATGGCAGAAGCTTCCATCGGTCTGTTTAAGGTAAAGGCTTCCGTGGAGGATAATGAAACCATGGCGCCGGGAACCAGTGTGGAGATTAAGGTTCCCTCGGCAACGGCCAGGAATGTGATGCTGGTTCCCACCCACTGCGTATACTACAAGGCAGGGGACGCATATGTCTATACATACGACCAGGCCCAGGCCATCATCCATGAGGTCCCTGTGGAAATAGGCATATTTGATAAGGACAATATTGTTGTGACCTCAGGTCTTACCCTGGATGACATGGTACTCACCACATGGACCTCCGAACTTAAGGAAGGGACGAAGGTGACCCTGGATACAGGCGCAGCCAATGGGGACAGCCAGACAGGTGAATCTGAAAGTCCAGCCGCAGACCCAAGTGAAGCACAGTAGAAGGAGGCAGGAAAATGGGCTTAACGAAACTCGTCTTAAAAAGACCGGTCAGTACGGTTCTTGCAATCCTGTGCCTGATTGTGTTCGGTTTATCCTCTGTGATGAAATCACCGTTGGAATTAATGCCGGATATGAACATGTCCATGATGATTGTCATGACTGTCTATCCCGGGGCCAGCCCGGATGATGTGAATGAGCTGGTTACAAAACCCATTGAGGACAGGGCCAGTACCCTGAGCGGTCTGGATACCATCTCCTCACAGTCAAGGGAGAATACGTCCATCGTAATGTTAAAATACGATTACGGCACGGATATGAACGTTGCCTACGATGACCTTAAAAAGCAGATGGACCTTGCAAAGACGGAACTTCCGGATGATGCGGAGGATCCGATCATGCTGGAACTGAACACCAGCTTAAAACCGAACGTAATCATGGCTGTCAGCCATGGTGAGGACGATGACCTTTATAACTATGTAAATAACAATATCGTGCCTGAGTTTGAGAAACTGTCCTCTGTGGCAGAAGTATCCCTTGCAGGCGGCGTGCAGAAGTACATCAAGGTGGAGCTGCTGCCTGAGAAGCTGAAGCAGTACGGGGTCAGCATGAACTCCATTGCAGGCGATATCACCGGCGCGGACCTTACATACCCCGCAGGCAACACCGAGGTGGGCGACCAGAAGCTGGCCGTGTCAACGGAGCAGCCCTTTGAGACAATGGAAAGCCTCAATGACATCCCCCTTACGGTAAGCGGAAGCCAGACAGTTTATTTAAGCGATGTGGCCAACATATACATGGGCGCGGACGATATTGAGAGTATTGCGCGTTACAAGGCTGAGAACGGGGTACCGGAGGATATCGTGGCCCTGACCGTCAGCAAGCAGCAGGATGCGGCGACCCTGACCGTATCAAAGGATGTCAGCAAGGTGGTGGACCACCTGACAAAGCTGGACCCCACCCTTCAGATTACAGTGGTCAATGATGATAAGGACTCCATCATGTCCTCATTAAGCTCTGTTATTGAGACCATGGTCCTGGCCATCATCATTTCCATGGTCATTATCTGGCTGTTCTTCGGGGACCTGAAGGCCTCGCTGATTGTAGGAAGCTCCATTCCCGTGTCCATCCTGGCCTCGCTGATATTGATGCAGCTCATGGGCTTCAGCCTGAACGTAATCACCCTGAGCGCCCTGGTATTGGGCGTCGGTATGATGGTGGATAACTCCACGGTTGTACTGGAGAGCTGTTTCAGGGCAACGGACGATACGGGCTTCAGGGAATTTTCAAAGGCAGCCTTAAACGGAACAGGGGTTGTGTACCAGTCGGTCATCGGTTCCACACTGACCACCTGCGTGGTGTTCCTGCCCCTGGCCATGCTGGGCGGGATGACAGGTATGATGTTCCGGCCCCTGGGCTTTACCATCGTATTCTGTATGACGGCCTCCCTGATATCCGCCATTACGGTTGTGCCTTTATGTTACATGATATACAAACCGATTGAGAAGAAGACAGCGCCGTTCTCAAGACCGGTTGAGAAGATGCAGGCGGCTTACAGGACCATCATGGGAAGCCTTCTTAAAAAGCGCGGACTTGTCATGCTGGCGTCCATACTGCTGCTGTTATTCTCCTTCTTCCTTGCCAGGTTCTTAAGGATGGAGCTTATGGCTGAGGATGACCAGGGCCAGATTACCGTTACAGCGGAAGTTAAGCCGGGTATGAAGATTGACAAGGTGGACGGGATCATGAAGCAGGTGGAGGAAATCATTTCCCAGCAGCCTGATGTGGAATCCTACTTCACCATGGCGGGAAGCTCAGGCCTGAGCATGAGTTCCGACCCCAGCGTGACCGTGTATCTGAAAAAGGACAGGAAGATGGAAACGGATGAGGTTGTCAAGCTGTGGAAACAGCAGCTGGCAGGAATCTCCGATACCAACATAACGGTGGAAGCCTACTCCCAGGTCAGCGCCATGATGGGCTCTGAGAATGATTATACCATTGAACTCCAGAGCACCAACTACGATGACCTGAAAGCGGTCAGCGATGACATTGCCCAGAGGCTGAGCCAGCGGCCTGAACTGACCAAGGTGCACTCCTCCCTGGAAAATGCGGCCTCGGTTGTAAAGGTTACGGTGAATCCCATTAAGGCCAGGGCAGCAGGCCTGTCACCGGCACAGATCGGCGGCACCCTGAACAACATGTTAAGCGGCGTGACCCCCACTACCCTTAACATCAATGGCGATGATATTGACGTTAAGGTGGAGTATCCCAGGGACCGTTACCGTTCCCTGGACCAGGTGGAGAGCGTTACACTCCAGACCCCAAGCGGCAAGTCCGTGGCCCTGACCGATGTGGCCCAGATCCGTTTCGCGGACAGCCCGGCATCCATCACACGACAGGATAAGCAGTACCGTGTGACGGTAAGCGGCATCTACACGGAGAATTCCAATAAGAATACAAAGACCCAGCTGATGGATGAAGTGATAAAGCCCAATGTAGGCGGCACGGTGTCCATTGCCCAGAATGCCCAGGAGGAATCCATGGCAACTGAGTTCAGCGCACTGTTCCAGGCCATTGGACTGGCAATCTTCCTTGTATTCGTAGTCATGGCGGCACAGTTTGAGTCACCTAAGTTCTCCATCATGGTAATGACCACCATACCGTTCTGCCTCATAGGCGCCTTCGGTCTCCTGTGGCTGGCGGACAGCGCCATCAGTATGACGTCGCTGTTGGGCTTTTTGATGCTGGTAGGTACGGTTGTTAATAACGGTATCCTGTATGTGGATACGGTGAACCAGTACCGGAGGGAGATGGACCTTAATACGGCCCTTGTGGAAGCAGGAGCCACACGTCTGAGGCCTATCCTCATGACTACCCTGACCACGGTGGTGGCCATGGTGCCCATGGCCCTGGCTCTGGGGGACAGCGGTTCCACGACCCAGGGACTTGCGCTTGTTAACGTCGGCGGCCTGACCGCGTCCACCATATTGTCACTGCTGATGCTTCCTGCATATTACAGCCTGATGAACGGCGGCGGGAAGAAGCGCATGATCATATCGGATTAAATATTGTAAAATGAAATAAAAGTAAGGAACAATAAAAGAAACGGCATGGCGGCTTCCTCACGCGCCCATGCCGTTTCTTTTGTTATCAGTTATGTTCACTCATTTCCCCATACGGTATTCCTGTAGTTGACAGGGTCGGTATCCCCCTCTGTGGAGAACATCAGGATGACGCTATCCTTTGTAAGTCCCATGGATTCCCGCAGGTCCTTATATCCGGCGCCGGTCATGACCGCCTTGAGGACGCCCATGCCGATGGCCCCGCTTTCTCCTGATATGACCTGGGGGTCACCTTTGAGCGGCGCGCCCAGCAGGCGCATACCTGATTCAGCCAGGCTGTCCGGACAGGAGAGGAAGAAGGAGGCATGGTTTTTAAGGATATCCCATGCCAGTATGTTAGGCTCGCCGCAGGCCAGGCCAGCCATGATGGTATCTAAATCGCCGGTGACATGACGCGGGTCCCCGTCATCCGCACAGGCGCTTTTGTAAAGGCAGGCAGCCGCCTCTGCTTCCAGGATGGCTGTGGCCGGGCAGTCATCTGGATAAAGGCTGGAGAAATATCCCTGTACGGCACCTGCAAGGGAACCTACGCCTGCCTGCACAAGAATATGGGTCGGGCGTCCTGCGCCTGCCTCCTTCAGCTGTTCATCCGCTTCCAGGGCCATGGTGCCGTATCCCTGCATGATCCAGGCAGGAACCTCCTCGTATCCTTCCCAGGCCGTATCCTGTATCACAATTCCTTTTGGGGTCTCCAATGCCTCGCGGGCAGCCATGCGGACACATTCATCATAGTTGACATCCTCAATGGTGACGGCAGCCCCCTCCCTGGCAATGTTGTCAAAGCGGGCTTTTGCGCTGTTTTTGGGCATATGGACAACCGCCTTCTGCTTTAACTGCCGGGCAGCCCAGGCCACCCCCCGCCCGTGGTTGCCGTCCGTGGCCGTGAAAAAGGTGGCCTGTCCGAATTCTTTTAAGAATCGTGGGCTGGTAAGATAGTCATATGTGATTTCCCCCACATCTTTTCCAAGTTCCTTTGCAATATAGCAGGCCATGGAAAAAGAACCGCCAAGGACCTTAAATGCATTGAGGCCGAACCGGTAGGATTCATCCTTTACATAAATTCCCTTTACCCCCAGATATCCTGCCATGGCAGGCAGGCTTACCAGCGGGGTGGGCGCATATTGCGGGAAGCCCTGGTGGAAGGCCATGGCCTTCCTCACATTTTCCTGTTTCATGATTGAGCAATGGGAATCATCGGTTTTTGGCAAATGGTTCCCCACCCATTTGATACGGTCCATAATACTTCTCCTCCTATCGTTGAATTTTTTTGATTATAGCATGGCATAAAAAATAAATCAACTAGTCAATCAAATTTATCGGTATTGATGACAGCCGGATTCCATGATAGAATAGAACCAATTTACGTAAGGGGAGTGTTATTATGGATAGCAGGGCAGTTGAAGAAAGGATATTGAATGCGGCGTTTAAGGTGGTGGACCGCCATACGATCAGCGGAACCAGGATGCATCTGATTGCCGAGGAGGCGAAGATGGTCCAGTCCAACCTGCATTATTATTTTAAGACAAAGCAGGATCTGATGCTGGCGCTTCTGCGTTACCTGCAGCAGAATTTCAGTGAGAACAGACAGGCTGTCCTGGACAAGGCCCCCGGGACGCTCCCGGGGCAGCTGGCCGGATTCTTCCGTCAGAAAAAGGACATAATCACACAGACGCCGGAGTATGACCGGGTGCAGTATGATTTTTGGAATCTGGGCCAGGTGGATGAGGAAGTGAACCAGTGCTTTTTTGAATCCTATGATATCTGGAGGAAGCATATTGCCAGGGTCATAAAGCTTTACGCCCCTGATCTGCCGGACGAACGGATATGGCTGGCAACCTGTGTCATGGTTTCCATGATGATGGGGGCATCGCTGCAGTATCTCAATGCCCCGGGCCTGTTTGACCTGGACAGTTACTTTGAGGCCTGCCTGAAGATGATTATGGGATATATTAAGGATTGAGGAAGCTTCATTTAAGGAGTCATGCCAACAGAAGGGGCAAGATCCATTGGGATCCTGCCCCGTTCCTGTCTTCGGATTTTTTTTAAATATGTGAAATATGCACAAATAAAAAAGATATTTTCATTTATATTGCAAGTTTACAACACGGAATATAGTTTATATAATAGCAATATAATTTGATTGACTAGTCAAACAAAAAAATGGGAGCGACGGCTCCTTTCATTTAACCTCAAATTAGATTAACTGGTCAAAAAGGAGAACAGGATATGGTAACAAATATGGCAGGAAAGCATCTCATAACCCTTCAGGAATGGACAAAACAGGAAATTGATACATGCCTGGACACTGCATACGATTTAAAGCTTAAGATGGCAAGGCGGATACCACACGCAAGCCTCAGGGACGAAACCGTGTTCATGATGTTTTTTGATGAATCCACAAGAACCCGCAATTCCACAGAGGCAGGCGCAACCCAGCTGGGAGCCCATGCGCACTTCCTGGATGCCAGCAAGATGCAGATCCAGCACGGCGATTCAGCCAAGGACACGGCCATGATACTGTCCAGCTATGGCCATGCCATTGCATGCCGCCACTGCGGATGGGGGACAGGCAACAGCTATATCAGGGAAATGGCAAAGTATTCAAGGGTTCCGGTGCTGAACCTGCAGTGCGACCTCTATCACCCCATGCAGGGACTGGCTGACCTGATGACAATCCAGGAGCATTTCGGCAGGACCCAGACCAGGGGGCTGAAGGTGTCCATTATATGGTGCTATGCCACCACCCACAAGAAACCCATTTCCGTACCCCTGACCCAGGCGCTGCTGTTTCCCAGATATGGGATGGAAGTCACCCTGGCTTATCCGGAAGGATATGAGCTGCCGGAATGGGTAATTGAGCAGGCCCGTGTAAATGCAGAAGAGAACGGGGGAAGCATCCGCATCAGCCATGATATCCGCCAGGCCTTTGAGGATGCGGACGTGGTCATACCCAAGAACTGGGGAAGCTGGTACGCCGACAGCAAAAAGGAAACCGTGGAAAACCGGGAGGGGAATACCACATTGACGGAAGCGGAGCTGGAGAAGCTGGCCAGGAATAAATCATGGAAATGCACCCAGGACCTGATGGACCTGACCTCAGCCCACAGCATCTACATGCACGCCCTGCCCGCCGACCGGGTGAATGAGGTGGAGGACTCCGTGATTGACGGCCCTCATTCCATTATCTACCAGGAAGCGGAAAACAGGCTGCACACGGTCAAGGCAGTGATGGACCTGACCATGGGAGGCAGGAGATAGAAAGGAGAAAGGTATGGATTTATCAACAAAGGCAGCGGGCCTTACATTTAACACTCCGTTGCTGCCGGGATCAGGACCGCTGACAGGCACGGACGAGAGGATGATATATCTGGCAAAGCAGGGGCTGGGGGCCATTGTCACCAAGACCATTGCGCCTGAGGGTGCAGAAGTGGGCAGGCCCTGCATTGCAGGGAGAGGCAACATGATCTTTAATTCCGAATCATGGTCCGAATATGACTCCCAGGTCTGGGCACAGACCTTCATCCCCAATACAAGAAAGGCCGTGGATACCCCGATCATAGCCAGCGTCGGGTATGATGAGGAGGATATGAAGGTGCTGATCCCCCTTCTTGATTCCATGGTGGAGGGATTCGAATACATTCCCAGGTATGTGGGAAAGGATTTTGACGAAGTGGGGCATATCGTGAAAACCATCAGGTCCATGACGGACAAACCGCTGTGGGTGAAGATGAATGCCAACATACCGGACCCCGTCGGGTTTGCCGGCGCATGCCGGGACAATGGGGCTGACGGCGTGGTTGCAATCACTTCCCTTGGCCCCAACATGGTAATCGATATTGAACACAGGCGTCCCCTGATCGGTATTCCCGGCGGATATGTGTGGACCTCAGGTCCTGCCATCAAACCTCTGGCCCTGGCCTGTGTGAACATGATCAAAGAAGCATATCCTGGCCTGTCCGTCATTGCCAGCGGCGGATGTGCCAAAGCAGAGGATGTGATTGAATTCCTCCTGGCAGGCGCGGATGCGGTACAGATGCTCTCAGAAGCCATGCTCAAGGGCCGGGATACATACTCAAAGGTATTGGAGGAGCTGTCCAAAGCCCTTGGACGGTATGGATTCTCAAGTGTGGAGGATGTGAAGGCTTGCGGCCTTAAAAAGGAGGACCCCTCCCTGACGCCGTCCTATCCGGTGATTGACAGGGAGGCATGCACCGGCTGCGGGCTGTGTGAGAGGAACTGTCCGTACTTTGCATTGGAAATGCGGGACAAAAAGCCTTTTGTGGATAATGATAAGTGCTTCGGCTGCGGGCTTTGTGAGAGCAGGTGCCCGGCCCAGGCAATCAGCAACGTGATAAAATAATGGTGGAGGGATATATCATGCAATTAGCAGGAAAGATTAAGGATTTAAGTGAGAAATACCGCAGCTATACGGCAGAAGTCCTGGGGAAGATGATCCGCGTACCGGGATTCTCCGGAAAGGAAAAAGAGCGCTGCGAGGTAATCGTTGAACTGTGCCGGGAGGCCGGATTTGACGAGGTATATATCGACGGGCTGGGAAGCGTGGTGGGAAGGGTTGGACATGGCCCTAAGAAACTGGCATTCGATGCCCATATCGACACAGTGGAGGTAGGCGACAGGTCCCAGTGGAAGGCAGACCCATTTGGCGGGAACCTTACGGAGGACGGCCTGGTGTATGGACTGGGTTCCTCGGACCAGCTTGGGGGCGCGGCGTGTATGATTGCTTCCGGCCGTATCTTAAAGGAACTGGGATATGACGGGGAATTTACCATCTACTATACATTCACGGTCATGGAAGAGGACTGTGACGGCCTTTGCTGGCTCTATCTGATAGAAGAGGAGGGGCTGAAGCCGGATTACATTGTCTCCTCTGAGCCGACTGCCTGCCGCCTGTTCAGGGGCCAGCGCGGAAGGATGGAGATTGAGATACAGCTGAAGGGGATTTCCTCCCACGGATCCCTGCCCCATAACGGAGTGAGCGCGGCCTACAAGGCGGCCAGGGCAGCCCTGGCAATGGAACAGCTCAATGAGGACCTGAAGCCGGACGAGGACAATTTCCTTGGAAAGGGTTCCGTGGTGGTGTCCATGATGGATGTAAAGGGACCGTCCCAGTGTTCTGTTCCGGATGAAGCACGGCTGTATCTGGACAGGCGTCTTACCTGGGGAGAGGATGAGGAGATTGCCATCGGCCAGGTAGTGGACTACGTCACAAAAGCCCTTGGAGAGGCCCCCTATAAGGTGTATATGCCCAGTTATGGAAAGAAGGGGTACAAAGGCACTGACTTTACCCAGGAGCTGTATTTCCCCACCTGGAAGACAGAGGAAGGCAACGGACTGGTGGTATCCTCCAGAAATGCCTTTAAGGAACTGTACGGACAGGACCTGGTTCCGGGACCCTGCGTATATTCCACCAATGCGGTGGCGTTCTGCGGACGCCATCACATCCCTACCGTCATCATGGGGCCTGGCGATGTGGAAGCCTGCCACAAGCCCAATGAGACAACCAGGGTAAATGACCTTGTGACATGTACTGCATTTTACGCAATGCTGCCATACATATTGAAATGACGGAGGCAGTATGAAAAAACGGATTGTTGTGGCCCTGGGCGGGAACGCCCTGGGGTCCACCCTGGCGGAACAGATGAAAGCGGTCAGGCAGACCGTGAAGGTGATTGCGGATCTGGTGGAGATGGGGCATGAGGTGGTGCTCACCCATGGCAATGGCCCACAGGTGGGGATGATTAACCTTGCCATGTCCGAACTTCATAAGGCGGATTCCAGACAGTCCATCATACCCATGTCGGTATGCGTGGCCATGAGCCAGGGATATATAGGGTACGACCTGCAAAGCCTTTTGAGGACAGAACTGCTGAACAGGAACATTGACAAGTATGTGACCACTGTGATTACCCAGGTAAGGGTAGATGAGGATGACCCTGCGTTCGGCCATCCGGACAAACCCATCGGACGGTTCATGACGCTGGAGGAAGTGCGTGAGGCGGAGAAGGATGGATTCACCTTCGTGGAGGATTCGGGAAGGGGATACCGCCGGGTGGTAGCCTCGCCGAAACCCCGTGAGATCATGGAAGTACATACCGTGCTCACCCTGTTAAATGCAGGGGAGATTGTCATTGCAGCCGGAGGCGGAGGCATACCGGTGGTACGCAGGGGCAATGACCTGAAAGGCGTGGGCGCCGTGGTGGATAAGGATTTTGCCAGCTGCAGGCTGGCCCAGGACATAGATGCGGACAGCCTGATCATACTGACAGCCGTGGAAAAGGTGGCGGTCAATTTTGGGAAGCCGGACCAGAGATGGCTGGACAGGATATCCACCGGGGAGGCCAGGAGGCTTATCGAGGAAGGGCAGTTCGCAGCAGGCTCCATGCTTCCAAAGGTCAGGGCCGCCATGGAATTTGCCGGGTCCGGGAAAGGGCGCAGCGCCCTTATCACCCTGTTGGGGAAGGCAGGGGAAGGACTGGCAGGAAAAACAGGCACAGTGATATATGAAGGAGAATGATTATGGGATGGAGAGAGGACGACTATTATTTTGAACGGACCGAGGCGCTGGCCAGGGAGGCCATGAAGGCGGGGGACGACGGGTTTGCCTGCGTCCTGGTGGGACCGGAGGGCGATATCCTCATGGAACAGAAGAATGAGGCCGGTACCCAGAAGGACCCCACTGCCCACGATGTAATGGCCCTGGTACGCAGGGCGGTCCATGAATACAGCCCCGGGCAGCTGCAGGAATGTACGGTATACGCCTTGATGGAACCATGCGTCATGTGTATGGGGGCACTGTTCTGGGCTAAGATAGGACGCGTGAAATACGCCATGTCGGAGGAATCCATGAACCGGATGCTTCCGGGAGGCCTTGAGATACACAGCGCTGAATTTGCAGACAGATGTCCGGCGCCGATGGAATCCCTGCCCAGGATCCCGGAACGGCCGGAAGCAGTGGAGATTGTGAAGGAGTGGATACAATCACTTGGCATTGGCTGACAGGGGGAAGCATATGAAAGCAATCATTCATGTCAATCTATACGATTTTCATACCTACAGGCCGGACAGTTACATCCTGTTTGACAAGACCATCTTACGGACCGGCCCAATGGAGGAGTACAGGGAAGAGGAGGGATGGGAAGTGGTGGACGCCAGGGGGGCGTTCCTGCTTCCGGGGCTCATCATAGGCCATGCGCACCTGTACGGAGCGTTCATGCGGGGGATTCCCCTTCCTCCCCTCACCTCCACAAGCTTCAGGGAGCAGCTGGAGCAGCTGTACTGGAGGGTGGACGGCGCCCTGGACGGGGAAAGCTCCTACCAAAGCGCCAGGGCCTTGGCAATGGACCACATAAGATGCGGGGTCACCACGATTTTCGACCACCATGCCAGCGGGACCAGGATAAGGGGAACCCTCAATGCCCTGAAACGTGGCTGGGTGGATGAGACTGGCCTCAGGGGCGTGTTCTGCTTTGAGACCAGCGACCGTTTCAATGTGGAGGAATGTATCAGGGAAAATGTGGAATTTGCCCAGAGCGTCCACGGGGACATGTGCCAGGCAATGTTCGGCATGCATGCATCCCTGTCCTTAAGCGAACGCACCCTGTCCCAGGCGGCGGAGGCAATCGGCCGGATCCCCCTTCACGTCCATGTGGGGGAGAGCCTGGAGGATGAGGAGGAATGCGTTGCCAGATACGGAAAGCGGATCGTGGAGCGTTTTGCCGGGCACGGCCTTATCACGCCGGACAGTATATTTGCCCACTGTGTGAACATCGATGACAGGGAAGCCGCCCTTATGGCGGAATATGGGTGCACGGCGGCCATCAACGTGACCTCCAACTTAAATACCGGAAACGGGATACCGGATTACCGCCTGTTTAAGCGGTATGGCATACCGGTCATCATCGGCAATGACAGCCTTGGCACCAACATTGCCTCTGACATCCGGAACACCATGTTCGGCATCCATCTCAGGACTAAGAATCCGTGGTGGTTTGGCTACAGCAGCCTGCTGGACTGCGTGAGGAACAGCTATGACATGGCATCTAAGCTTCTGGGGGTCAGGCTTGGACGGCTGGATGAAGGGTATGAAGCCGATTTCGCCCTGGTGGAATACATACCGCCCGTCCCCCTGGATGAGGGCAATGTATGGGGGCATGTGGTGGATGGAATCTTTAATAATTACCATCCCAGGGACCTGTGGTGCGCAGGGCTTGCTAAGATGAGGGACTACAGGGTGACATTTGACGAAAGCGCGATCCTGGGTGAGACAAGGATAAGCGCGGAACATGCATGGAAAAGAATGGGGTTATTGAATTAAAGTATATAGGAAGGTCCATGATAAGAGAATTGTGGAAAGGCGGGGTACGTATATGTCAGATACGAAAGTAGTTGAAAATGATTATGAACTCAGTGAAGTACCGATGGATAAGCGCAGGAGTTTCAGCAGCATAACCATTGTATGGACGGGGTATGTCTTCCTGATTACCAGCATGATGGCAGGAGGCGGACTGGCGGCAGGGCTTACATTTAAGGAAATCATACTAACAACCATCCTGGGCAACCTGTTCTTAGGAATCCTGGCAATCCTGGTCAGCGTCATCGCATGTAAGACAGGATTGACCTTTGCCCTGCTCACAAGGCACAGCTTTGGCACCAATGGTTCTAAGATAACATCCCTTTGCATCCCCATTGTGAACCTGGGGTGGTATACAATCCAATCAGCCACCTACGGACATCTGATTGCCCAGATATTCCATATGGGGGAGGCCGGGGAGATTACCTGTATGATGGTAAGCGCCCTGGTGATGGGGGTATTCGCCCTGGTGGGGATGAACGCCATATCCATATTGGGTTACGTTGCAATCCCGGCCGTCATCTTCCTGTCCATTGCAACGGCCGTGAAGGCGGTCATGGTAACCGGGGACTTTTCCGTCATATTGAATTATGTTCCTGGGAACCCGTCCAGTATTGTCAGCGGCGTGACCATCGTCATCGGTACCTGGGTCTTTGGGACGGTGGCCTGCATAGCGGATATCATGCGCTATGCCAGGAATACAAAGGAGGCCATAGGCGCCAGCCTGACCGGGCTTATCGGGGGCAACAGCATGCTTCTCATCTGTGGGGCAATCACTGCCATCGCTTTGAATAACAGCGACCTGACCTCCGTACTCCTGGCAATGGGCATGGTAATCCCCAGCGTCATTTTGATGACAACGAATATCTTTACCACCAACGCGGCAAACCTGTATTCCATCTCCCTGAACCTTTCCAATGCGTTTAATATGGGGAGGAAGAAAATGCTGCTTGTGATTCTGATCCTTTCAGCGTTCCTCACCATCCTGAAGCCTTATGAGATCGGGATGCTGTTTACCTTCCTGGACATCCTTGGATATATTGTCCCGCCCCTGGCCGGAATCATTTTCTCTGATTACTATCTGGTCAAGAAAGGCGTGTACAAGAAAGTGTCGGACAAAACCCTGGCAAAATGGAATGCGCCGGCGTGGATTACCTGGGCCATCTCCCTTGTCGTGGTATATGCAGTGCCCATGGGGCAGCCATCCGTCGTGGGAATCATTGTATCCGTTGTAATCTATACAGTTCTGATGAAAATCTGGCCGTCAAGGGCAGTAGAAGCAGGAGGGGAATATGAGAATGTATAAAATGATAGCAGCCGTGGGAACCGTGATGATGGGAATCAGCTCATTTGTGACCTGTCTGTCTGACTCAGCCTTTATTTCCAATATCGGGAATGTGTTCCTGCTGCTCAGCATTGTAATCATGACCTATGCGTTCTTCCATTGGCAGCCATGACAAAGGGCAAGGCGGAGGACGGGATTTCCTGTTAATAAGATGTTAAAAATTTACTATTTGCAAAACTGCAAAATGGTGGTATCATAAAAACAAATGCGGCTGCAGCAGAGAGGTCAATCGCCCCTTGGACCTGCAGCCTATTTTGATATAAGGAATTGTTATTTTTATAACAATTCCAAAGGTGCAGAATGGGTAGGAATATGGAAGCCTTTTGACGTTTTTTGTACGATATACAAAAATTTTTAGAAATCCTAAAAATTTTTCATGAAAAAGTAAGAAAGTGGATTGATAATTTTTTAGTCATGGGTTATAATCTATTCATATTGTACAAAAATAATAGGAAAGGCGTGGACAAATACTATTAACTTGTCATTTTATAGTTGAAACGTATTTGCCATAGTATTCCTACAGGCTTATCTGCACAGACTATTTACATATACCGGAGATAAGCATGGAGGAATTCCGGGAAGGAAAGGGGGATTTGGATTGGCCCAGGAGACAATTGATGCGATCCGGCAGGCAGAGGCAGCTGCCGAAGCAGCTGAAAAGGACGCGGTAAAACAGGCGGAAGCAATTGTGGCGGAGGCGAAGGCCCAGGGCGTGCAGTTAAAGGCAGACATGACAAGTGCTGCCAGGGAAGCTGCGGCGCGGGCCGAAGAAGACGCAAAGGCTCAGGGTGAGCAGATGATGCAGGCTGCGGGAGCAGAGGAAGTAAAGGAACTGGAACATCTGCGCAGTGCCGTGGCCGCGAAACAGGAACAGGCAGTCAAGATCATCTTATCGGAACTGCTGTGATGAAAGCCCACGATGGGAAGAATCGTGGAAAGGTAAGGAAAGTCCACGATAGGAAAAATCGTGGAAAGGCAAGGAAAGCCCACGATGATGAAGAATCGTGGGAAGGCAAGGAAGGAGGCGCTTAGGGTTGGCAGTAGTGCCCATGAAAAAAGTGCTGATCTGCGGACTGAAAAAGGACCGCAAGGGCACCCTTGAGCTTCTGCAGCGCCAAGGGGTACTTGAAATCAGCAATGTGCTGCAGGAAGATGATATGTTCCAGAAGATGGATGTAACGTCTTCCAAAACCGTATTTGAACGCAATGCCATCATAGCGGAACAGGCCGTCGGTATTCTGGATAAATATGCGCCGGAAGACAAGGGCATGCTGGACTCGTTCGCAGGCAGGGAAATCCTGACCGTGGAGCAATATGAGGCCAATGCAGGCCAGCACGACGAGACCATGAAGAAAGCCTACCGCTTACAGGAACTGGCAAAACAGATTGGCGAGAACAGTGCCGTCATCCCGAAGCTGGAGCAGCAGATGGAAGCACTGGCGCCATGGAAGTCCTTTGATCTGCCCCTTGATTTTAAAGGGACGAAGAAATCCGTGGCATTCATCGGTTCCATCCAGGAAGAGATTTCCCTGGAACAGCTGAGGGAACAGCTGGGCGTGCTTGCGCCGGGGGCTGAGACAATTGACCTTAACATTGTCAGTTCATCCAAGGAACAGACCTGTCTTTTCATTGTGTGTGCCAAAGGGGACGCGGAAGCAGTGGAAGACGCGTTAAAGAAGCTTAATTTTGTGAAACCGCCCCTCAGCTCCCTGGTGCCTGCCAAACGGCAGCAGCAGCTGGAGGAGGAGCTTTCCAAGGTAAAGGCTGAGATTGCAGGAGCGGAGAAGGCAATCGCCGAAATGGCGCCTGACCGGGACTCCATCAAGTTTGTAATGGACTACTACACCATGCGTTCCGAGAAGTACGGAGTGTTAAACGGTCTGGTACAGTCCAGGAGGGTATTCCTCATCACCGGATATGTTTCAGTGGAAGCAGCCCCCAAGCTTGAAAAGCTGCTTCAGGATAAGTATGAGGTGGTAATTGAATTTTCCGAGCCGGAAGAAAAGGATGACGTGCCCGTGGTGCTGCGCAACAACAAGTTCGCCGAGCCTGTGGAGGGGGTCATTGAGAGCTACAGCCTTCCGGGCCAGGGCGAGATAGATCCGTCCATGGTGGTGGCCTGCTTCTATTATGTGCTTTTTGGCCTGATGCTGTCCGATGCGGCCTACGGGCTTATCATGATTGCAGGAACAGCGTACTGCCTGACTAAGTTTAAGAACATGGAAGACGGAATGAGGAAGTTCATGAAAATGTTCATGTACTGCGGTATTTCCACCGCGTTCTGGGGCTTTATGTTCGGAAGCTTTTTCGGGGATGCGGTCAATGTGATTGCAACCACATTCTTCAACAGGCCGGACATCCGGCTGGCGCCCATCTGGTTTGAGCCGGTAAGCCTGCCCATGAAGATGCTGGTGTTCGCATTCCTGATCGGTATCATCCATCTTTTCACAGGACTTGGGATTAAATTCTATACCTGCGTTAAGAACGGAAGCCTGATGGACGGTATATATGATGCCGTGTTCTGGTATATGCTGGTGGGCGGCGGTATTGTATACCTGCTGACCATGTCCATGTTTACCGACATGCTGGGCCTGAGCTTCACCCTTCCGGCGGCGGCGGGAACCGTGGCAGCCGTGCTGGCGGTAATCGGCCTTATCGGCATTGTACTTACCAGCGGACGGGAATCAAGAAGCTGGTTCAAGCGTATCCTGAAAGGCCTTTACGGGGCGTACGGGGTCACCTCATATCTGAGTGACATCCTTTCCTATTCCCGTCTGCTGGCCCTGGGGCTTGCCACCAGCGTCATCTCCACCGTATTCAACAAGATGGGAAGCATGGTGGGAGGGAACATTCCGGGAGCAATCGTATTCATCCTGGTATTCCTGATCGGACACAGCCTGAACCTGGCAATCAATGCACTGGGCGCGTATGTCCATACAAACCGTCTGCAGTTTGTGGAATTTTTCGGAAAGTTTTATGAGGGAGGCGGAAGGAAATTTGAACCCTTCGCCATTCACACTAAATATTATAAAGTCAAGGAGGACATTTAGTTATGGAGAATATGGGAGTTGTTTTAGCGTTATTAGGAGCTGTTCTGGCGGCACTTTTTGCAGGAATCGGTTCTGCTATCGGAGTTGGCATCGCAGGTGAGGCTGCTGCAGGGGTTGTGACAGAAGACCCCAACAAGTTCAGTAAGGTTCTGGTATTACAGCTGCTTCCTGGTACACAGGGTATCTACGGCCTGCTGATCGGTTTCATCACCCTGACACAGATCGGCATCATGGGCGGAAGCTCCGACATTTCCGTAGCTAAGGGATTCTTATACCTGGCAGCCTGCCTTCCAATGGCATTCGTTGGTTTATATTCCGCCATCAAGCAGGGCAAGGCCGCTGTTGCAAGTATCGGTTTAGTTGCTAAAAAGCCGGACCAGTTTGGTAAGGCAATGATCTTCCCAGCCATGGTTGAGACCTACGCCATCCTGGCACTGCTGATTTCCATCCTTGCTATCTTTGGTATTGCAGGCGTTAATGCGTAAGCATCGTACGGATATCAGGAGAGATTCAGGAAAGGAGAACATCGCATGGCGGGATTAGATAAAATCATCAGCCAGATAAAAGAAGAATCCCAGGAAACGGCGGCACGCACCTTAGCGGCGGCCAGGGATGAGGCGGAGAAGGTCCTGGCAGCTGCCCGTAAGGAAGCGGAAAGCGAGTGCGCCGACATTGAGAGGCGCTCCAGGCAGTCCGTTGCCAACATCCTGGAGAGGGGGCAGTCCGCTGCCGACCTTAGGAAACGCGGAAGTATCCTGGCCGAGAAGCAGAAGCTGATCGGCGACACCATTGAGAAGGCGAAGGCGGAACTCAAGGGAATGGACACGGATGCCTATTTCGACATGATTCTTAAACTGGCTGTCAAATCCGCACAGGAAGGTAAGGGCGAGCTTCTGTTTTCAGAAAAAGACCTTGCCCGGGTCCCTGAAGGGTTTGAGGACAGACTTAATGCTGCGTTAAAGGATAAGGACGCGGCCCTGCACATTTCCAAGGACACCAGGGATATTGATGCCGGATTTGTGCTGACCTACGGCGGGATTGAGGAGAACTGCTCCATCAACGCAATCTTTGATTCAGCCCACGAATTATTGCAGGATAAGGTGCAGGAAATTCTTTTTTCATGAACGGAGGAACTTTTTAAATGGCAGACAAACAATATGTTTATGCAGTAGCCCGTATCCGTTCCAAAGAATTGTCCCTGCTATCCGGCGCATTTTTAGATCAGCTGACAGCTGCAAAAGACTACGATGAATGTATCCAGCTTCTCATGGAAAAGGGTTGGGGCGACGACAGCACGGCAAGTGCTGAGGAACTTCTGGCCCTGGAGCGGGAAAAGACCTGGGGACTGATTTCAGAACTGGTGGAGGACGTGTCCGTATTTGACGTGTTCCTGTACGGCAACGACTACCACAACCTGAAGGCAGCCATCAAGGAGGCGGTCAAGGCAGAACGCACAGGCCATGACTATCCCGGAATCTACATTGACCAGGGCTCCGTGGATGTGAAGCTGATACGCGACTCCATACAGAACCGGGAATTCCAGAATCTTCCGGAACCCATGAGGGCACCGGCGGAAGAGGCCTATAAGGCACTTCTCCACACCCAGGACGGACAGCTTTGCGATATCATCATCGACAAAGCGGCCCTGGATGCGATTCATCATGCCGGTAAATCATCCGGCAATGAGTTCCTGAAGCTTTATGCGGAGCTGACAGTGGCAGCAGCAGATATAAAGACAGCGGTGCGGGCATCCCGTACCGGTAAGGACAGGGCATTTTTGGAACAGGCGCTGGCGCCTTGTGATACCTTGGATATAACACGCCTGGCCCAGGCGGCCATAGAAGGAGTGGATGCCATCGGCATTTACCTGGAATCCACCACCTATGCAGATGCGGTAGAGGAACTGCGCCGCTCACCTTCAGCCTTTGAACGGTGGTGCGACAATCTGATGATCCGCAAGATCAAGCCCCAGCAGTACAGCCCATTCGGACTTGGACCGCTGGCAGCTTATATTCTGGCGCGTGAGAACGAGATCAAGTCAGTTCGGATCGTACTTTCCGGGAAACTCAACCATCTTCCCGAAGAGTCCATCCGGGAAAGGGTAAGGGAGATGTATGTATAAGATTGCAGTGATGGGTGACCGGGACAGTATCTACGGTTTCGCAGCCCTGGGTCTGGAACCATTTCCCCTGACAGACCCGGTAGTGGCAGGAAAGAAATTAAGGGAACTGGGAGAAAGCGGATATGCCGTGATTTATATCACGGAAGCCCTTGCGGCCCAGGTTGAACCGGAGATTGACCGCTTCCGTGAAGCTGACCTTCCGGCCATCATACTGATTCCAGGTGTGTCCGGCAATACGGGCAAGGGAATCATGGCAGTGAAGAAGTCAGTAGAGCAGGCAGTTGGCTCTGATATAATATTTAATGGGCAGTAAGCGCTCATGACAAGGAGGTAAAAGATGAGCAAAGGCGTAATTAAAAAAGTAGCAGGTCCGCTGGTTATCGCAGAGGGCATGCGCGACGCCAACATGTTCGACGTTGTCCGCGTCAGCGACCAGCGTTTGATTGGTGAAATCATAGAGATTCATGGCGACAAGGCTTCGGTCCAGGTTTACGAGGAAACCTCCGGACTGGGACCAGGGGAGCCGGTGGAATCCACAGGCGTGCCCATGAGCGTTGAGCTGGGGCCTGGCCTGATTGGAAGTATATATGACGGTATCCAGCGTCCGCTGGATGCCATTATGGAGAAGACAGGCGGCAACCTGTTGAACCGCGGGGTGGAGGTTCCCTCCCTGAAGCGTGAGAAGAAGTGGACCTTTGTGCCTTCAGTGAATGTGGGCGACAAGGTGGGCAGCGGCGATATCATCGGTACGGTACAGGAGACGGATGTGGTACAGCAGAAGATCATGATCCCTGTCGGCATCGAAGGCACCCTGACCTATATCAGCGGCGGCGAGTACACGGTTACGGATACGGTTGCTGTGGTGACCGATGAGAAGGGACAGGAGCATCCTGTCAGCCTGATGCAGAAATGGCCGGTACGTAAGGGCCGTCCTTACCAGAGGAAGCTGTCCCCTGACATGCCCCTTGTAACAGGACAGAGGGTCATCGACTGTCTGTTCCCAATCGCAAAGGGCGGTGTTGCGGCTGTTCCCGGACCATTCGGTTCAGGTAAGACGGTTGTACAGCACCAGCTTGCAAAGTGGGCTGATGCGGATATCGTGGTTTACATCGGCTGCGGCGAGCGCGGCAACGAGATGACGGACGTTCTGAATGAGTTCCCGGAACTGAAGGATCCAAAGACGGGCAAGTCCCTGATGGAGCGTACGGTCCTGATTGCCAATACCTCGGATATGCCTGTTGCGGCACGTGAGGCGTCCATCTATACAGGTATCACCATTGCCGAGTATTTCCGTGACATGGGTTATTCCGTGGCCCTGATGGCAGACTCCACATCCCGTTGGGCCGAGGCACTCCGTGAGATGTCGGGCCGTCTGGAGGAAATGCCCGGTGAGGAAGGTTACCCCGCATACCTGGGTTCCCGTCTGGCACAGTTCTATGAGCGTGCGGGACGCGTGATTTCCCTGGGCAGTGATAACCGCGAGGGCGCGCTTTCCGTAATCGGGGCGGTATCCCCTGCGGGCGGCGATATTTCCGAGCCTGTCACACAGGCAACCCTGCGTATCGTCAAGGTATTCTGGAGCCTGGATGCCGACCTGGCATACAAGAGACATTTCCCGGCCATCAACTGGCTGACCAGTTATTCCCTGTACGTGGACACCATGGAAAAATGGTTCAACGCAGAGGTGGAAAGCGACTGGACCGAGCTTCGCGCCCGTCTCATGCGCCTGCTCCAGGAAGAGTCTGAGTTAAATGAAATCGTACAGCTGGTTGGTATGGACGCCCTGTCCGCGCCTGACCGCCTGAAACTGGAGGCAGCCCGTTCCATCCGTGAGGACTTCCTGCACCAGAACGCATTCCATGAGATTGATACCTTTACATCCCTGAAGAAGCAGCACATGATGATGATGCTTATGATGGCATATTTTGATAAAGCAGGCCAGGCATTAAGCCAGGGCGTGAACATCGAGCGTCTGGTCAACCTTCCGGTGCGTGAGGCTATCGGACGTTTCAAATACACCGAGGAAGCCGATCTTGACAGCGTTTATGCAGATGTGATCAAGACACTGGAAGCAGAACTGAGCGATGAGCTGAGCAGAAAGGAGGACTTCTAATGCCCAAGGAATATAGAACAATTGAAGAGGTAGCAGGTCCTATCATGCTGGTCCGCGGCGTACAGGGTGTAACCTATGACGAGATGGGTGAGATTGAGCTGGCAAACGGCGAGAAACGCCGCTGCAAGGTCCTGGAGATAGACGGCGGCAACGCCATGGTGCAGCTGTATGAGGCAGCTACCGGCATCAACCTGGATTCCAGCAAGGTGCGTTTCTTAGGCCGTACAATGGAACTGGGCGTGTCCGAGGATATGCTCAGCCGTATGTTTGACGGCATGGGCAAGCCCATTGACGGTGGCCCCGACATCCTGCCTGAAAAGCGTATGGATATCAACGGCCTTCCCATGAATCCGGCAGCCAGAAGCTATCCTGAGGAATTCATCCAGACCGGCGTTTCTGCCATAGACGGACTGAATACATTGGTCCGCGGACAGAAGCTTCCTATCTTCTCCGCATCCGGACTGCCCCATGCCAACCTGGCAGCACAGATTGCGCGTCAGGCAAAGGTGCGCGGTACCAGTGAGCCTTTCGCCGTTGTATTCGCGGCCATGGGTATCACCTTCGAGGAGGCAAACTTCTTTATGGAGAGCTTCCGTGAAACAGGCGCCATCGACAGAAGCGTCATGTTCATCAACCTGGCCAATGACCCTGCGGTTGAGCGTATCGCAACACCGCGTATGGCGCTGACCGCGGCAGAGTACCTGGCATTTGAGAAGAATATGCACGTGCTGGTCATCCTGACCGATATCACGAACTATGCAGATTCCCTGCGTGAGATTTCCGCTGCGCGTAAGGAAGTTCCCGGCCGCCGCGGTTATCCGGGATACATGTACACCGACCTGGCTTCCCTGTATGAGAGAGCCGGACGCCAGAAGGGCAAGAACGGATCCATCACCATGATCCCGATCCTTACCATGCCTGAGGATGACAAGACCCATCCGATTCCTGACCTTACGGGATACATTACAGAGGGACAGATCATCCTGAGCCGTGACTTATACCGCAAGAACGTAACACCGCCAATCGACGTACTTCCTTCCCTTTCACGTCTGAAGGATAAAGGTATCGGCGAAGGCAAGACAAGGGCAGACCATGCCGATGTCATGAACCAGCTGTTTGCAGCCTATGCCCGTGGTAAGGATGCAAAGGAACTGATGGTAATCCTTGGCGAGGCAGCCCTGACTGACATGGATAAGCTGTATGCCAAGTTTGCTGATGAGTTTGAAAAAGAATACGTATCCCAGGGCTACTATGCTGACCGTGATATCGAGGAAACCATGGAAATCGGCTGGAAGCTCCTGCGCATCCTTCCAAGGAGCGAGCTGAAACGTATCAAGGACAAATTCCTTGACCTTTACTACGATGCAAAATAACCAGCAGTCAGAAAGGAAGTTGACATAACATGGGTGCAAAACATGTGAATCCCACCCGTATGGAGCTTACCCGTCTCAAGAAAAAGCTGGCGACAGCAATCAGGGGACACAAGCTCCTGAAGGATAAGCGGGATGAATTGATGCGTCAGTTCCTGGACCTGGTGCGTGAGAACAAAGCCCTTCGTGAGAAGGTAGAGGCAGGCATTGCGGCGGCCAACCAGAATTTTGTGCTGGCCCGCTCCGGCATGACAGACGAAGCCCTGAATGTGGCCCTGATGGCTCCCAAGCAGGAGGTTTATCTGGAATCCGAGACAAGGAATGTGATGAGTGTGGAGATTCCTGTGTTCAAGTATAAGACCAGGACTTCAGACCCCAATGACATCTATTCCTATGGATTTGCCTTTACCTCCAGCGATCTGGATGATGCGGTGAAAAGCCTGGCAGATCTTCTGCCGGATATGCTGCGCCTGGCCGAGTGTGAAAAGTCCTGCCAGCTCATGGCAGCGGAGATTGAAAAGACCCGCCGCCGTGTTAATGCCCTGGAGCATGTGATGATTCCCGAGACCCAGCAGAATATCCGCTACATCACCATGAAGCTGGATGAAAATGAGCGGAGTTCCCAGACAAGGCTTATGAAGGTTAAGGATATGATGCTCGAAGAAGCCCATCACTACAGCGAGAGGGAAGTTGTCCCTGTGGTGGATGAGGTGTGACCCGTATACAGTGAGCAGCGGGGAATCAGTCCGGACGGCTGAGGGACGGCTTCATGAAAGGTTAATAAAACTTTCATAAAAACCCCCGCAATGCCGGGTGGACAGAAGATAATAAATATGATAGAGTAAATTCCAGGTAATGGTATGAAAGCCATTGCCTGGGATTTATTATTTTCTAAGGAAGCCCGGATGACCGAGCTTTTTTTGTCACTGGAAACCACGGATTATGATACCGGAACCAGGATGGACGGATGGAACTGATAACGGTTTGGGATGATGGGAGGAAATGTAGATGAGGAAACCGTATTTTAGATTGAACAGGAAGTCAGCGGTCAGGATGGGTGCAGTGCTGTCCCTGACCTTATGTATGGCCCTTCAGACAGCGGGGTGCAGTCCTGCGGGCAAGGGCGCGGAACAGACAACGGCTGCGCAGACGGCCGGGGATGTTGCGGCAGATAAAGACAAGGCAGATGATGCCCAGGGCGCCGGCAAAGCTGCGGCAGATAAAGACAAGGCAGATGATGCCCAGGGCGCCGGCAAAGCTGCGGCAGATAAAGACAAGGCAGATGATGCCCAGGGCGCCGGTAAAGCCGCGGCAGATAAGGGGCAGGCGGGAACAGGCCAGGGCGCGGCGGATAAGGAGCAGGAAGGCGCCGGTGAGGCGGCGGCAGACAAGGCCCAGGCAGACGCTGGTGAGGCGGCAGACAAAGGTGAGGGAGACAGCGGAATCGAGGCCCAGCCGGGTGTGCCTTTAAAGGCAGGCAATAAGGCGCCTGACTTCACGGCGGAACTGATTGACGGTTCCAGCATCTCGCTTTCAGACCTGAAAGGAAAGCCGGTCATCATTAATTTCTGGGCGACCTGGTGCGGGCCGTGCGTCAGGGAGATGCCTGCTTTTGAGCGCTTAAAAGAAGATTTTGGGGATGAGATAGGCATCATTGCGGTGAACTGTGGGGACGATGCTGATACGGTGAAGGATTTTGTGGACGAATACGGATATACCTTCCCGGTGGTGCTGGATGAAGACTATGAGGTGACCATGCTCTATCCCTCCAATTCCATCCCATACACCGTGGTCCTGGATGCCAATGGCAAGATTACCCATGTATCAACCGGCGCATACGACGCAGATACCATGTACGGCAGGTATAAAGAGGCTCTGGGGCTATAAGGATACAGAGGGAAGACACGTGAAAGGGAGGACTGTCCCATATGAGGCATATGACGAGACAGAATCGAATAACGGTCCTGCTCCTTTTTCTGGGAGTTGTATTTCTGTGCGCCGGATTGTACCAGGGCGGATATCAGGACACCCTGCACAAGGCAATCCGGGTGTGTCTGGAGTGCATAGGAATCGGATGAAAGGATGAGGACCATGAAAAGGCGGCTGATACAGCTTTGTTCTGCATTACTATATAACCTGAACCTGAAGGGATTTGCCCAGGTATCCATCTACCAGGGCAGGGCCAAGGGCCTATGCGTGCCCGGCCTTAACTGCTATTCATGCCCCGGGGCGGTAGGCTCATGTCCGTTGGGGACGCTTCAGAATTCCCTGGCGGCCTTGGACCGGAAGATGCCCTTTTATATACTGGGGGTGCTGCTGCTCCTTGGGGTCACGCTGGGAAGGACCATATGCGGTTTCCTGTGTCCTTTTGGGCTTGTGCAGGAGCTGCTCTATAAAATTCCCGTCCCCAAGCTTAAGAAGAACCGGGTTACCCGGATTTTATCGAAACTGAAATATGTGATCCTGATTGTATTTGTAATACTGCTGCCCATTGTGTTTAAGATGGCCACAAGGCTTCCGGTGCCCGCGTTCTGCAAATACATATGTCCCGCAGGAACCCTGGAGGGAGGTATCCCCCTGGTGCTCCTGGATGAGTCCCTGGGCAGCCTTGCGGGGGCGCTGTTTTCCTGGAAAGTGCTTGTGATGGCCGCCATACTTATCAGCGCCTGTTTTATTTACCGAAGCTTCTGCCGTTTCCTCTGTCCCCTTGGGGCGGTTTATTCCCTGTTTGCCCCGGTGGCAATGCTGGGGGTCAGGATAGATGACGGCGCCTGTACCAGCTGCGGCAGGTGTGTGCGGACCTGTAAGATGGATATTAAGAATGTGGGGGATATGGAATGTATCCAGTGCGGGGAATGTATGAAGGAATGCGGTGTGGATGCAATCCATTGGAAGAAGCCATTCCGGTCATGAGAAGAAATCATTGAAAGAAAAAATACAAAATAAAAAACTTAGGATGTAAACTAAAAAGCTCCTGTGGGGGAAATTGGCGGCAAAAAGCCGTATTTCCCGTATACAGGAGCTTTTTCTTTTTAACCCATGTCCCTGGCTTTCAATCTTATTCCACTTCCAGAAGGACTTCGATTTCACATGCAATCCCACCTGGAAGTGCATTGGTACCGATGGCGGAACGGGCCGGGCAGCCCACTTCCTCGCCGAACAGGTCGACAAGCAGATTGGATGCGCCGTTTACCACCTGGGGCTGCTGGACGAAATCATCTGCGCTGTTTACAAAACCCAGCACCTTTACAAAACGTTTAATCTTATTGAGGTCGCCGGTTTTGGCCTCAATGTTTGCCAGAAGGTTCAGCATGCAGTTATAGGCAGCCTTCTGTCCTTCCTCCACCGTAAGGTCCTTTCCTAATTTGCCGACCACGGTGTTGCCGTTCCCTAAGTCCGGACCGCAGCCGGAGCAGTATAAAAGGTTTGTCCCAAATTCCTGTACTGGTGTATATACACCGCCCTTTGGCGGAGGCGCCGGAAGGGTGATTCCTTTTTCATTTAATCTGTCATATACGTTTGCCATAGTATTATTTCCTTTCAATCAAATGTTTATTTTACGGTTTCTGGCTGTTACTTCCCAAGTATCAAGGATATGTCCCTTTTCCACAACCGGTACCGATGGATACAGGGCGCTGGTGGGGCAGATATGGGTGGGCACCACGAAAAGTTCATCCCCCACCCTTGGGCACTGGTCTTCGTATCCTGGTTCCATACAGAAGGCCCAATGTTCCTCGCTCTGGAACAGTTCCCTGACATGTTCCATCCCGGCAATGACGCCCCGGGTCCCTTCCGGGTCAGAGGCAATTCCCTTATATCCCAGGTCCAGTGTGAAATGACCCTTCAGCGGACAGCTGATGACCCTGGTCATGACGGCTGCGCCCGGAGTGAATACAAGGTCCGGATACTTCATTGTATATCCATAGTCGTTGACGAAATAGGTGCCGGGGGAAAGATACACCTCATACCCTGTCCTGGGAAAATCCACATAGCATGGCATGGAGGGGGAACCGCCCAATACCAGGGTCTTGCAGGAATATCCCTTTTCACACAGGTGACTGCAGATGGTCTTGATCTGGGCAGCGCTGGTGTCTGCTTCCTTCTTGCGCTGGGTAAAGTCGTGTTCGGTACGGTGGCCGTCATAGCAGTGAAGGCCCATCATGGAGACGCCGTCCATCAAAGCGCAGTCCATGAAGAATGCCTCTGTATCCTTAACAGGCACGCCGGTGCGGTCCATGCCCAGATTCACATCCACCAGTACATTGGCCCTGAGTCCGGCTTCTGAACATAGCTGTCCAAGGGCGCGTATCTGATCCTCATTGTCACCCACTGTCCAGAAACAGACCTTGGGATATGCCTGCATCAGTTGGATGAAACGGCTTATATTAGGGCCTACCAGAGGATATGCCACCAGGACATGGCCTGCGCCGCAGCCGGCGGCCATCTCTGCTTCCGCTATGGTTGCACACTTAAAACGGGTTATGCCGGCTTCCATCTGAAGGCGGACCATCTGGGCCATCTTGTGGGTCTTTACATGAGGCCACAGATATCCGGGGCCTCCGGCTAAGTCCACTGCCTTCTTAATGTTTTCTTTAATGATGTCCAGGTAGTAGACCAGGGCCGGGGTGATTACTTCTTTGGATTCTTCAAACTTGTAATGATTATCCATAACAACCTCCTTCACATCTAAACTCGGCAGAACCAGAAACACTGTTCATTATGGTTATAACACAAATTGTTGAAGCTTACAAGGCTAAAAATAGAAAAACATGCAAAAAAGTTAGTGATTAACAGAGGATAAAGAAAAAAGTGCACAAAAAAGTTAAAAAAGATATTGACAATTTGTTTAAAGCTTATTACAATGGATTTAAACAAATTGTTGAACCGTTCAAAAATTTGGCAGAATTCAGAAACGGGTTCAGCAATCCTGTGGAACACTATCCATTTTTAATACTAAGGAGGAAGAGTATGTTAACAAAGACCCATGCAACATTCTTCATTATTGGATTCATGCTTTATGTGTGTTTGATGATTGTGGTAGGCATTATCTGCAGCAAGGGCAAATCCAAAGGAAAAGATTACCTTACGGGCGGCGGTAAGATGCCCATGTACCTCATTTTTGCCACCATGGGCGCCACCCTTATCGGCACAGGCTCGTCCATCGGCGCAACGGCCAACGGGTTTAAGAACGGTTTTGGCGGCTCTGCCTACGGCATGGGCGCAGCCCTTGGAATCCTGGCCCTGGTACTGGTGGCCAAGAAGTCCAAGCTGAGGGCCAAGAACCTGCTGACCATGGCCGAGGAAGCGCAGTTCCATTACAACGGCAATAAGATGGTAAAAGCGGTCATGAGTTTCATGATGTACATCATTGAGGTTGTATGGCTGGGGAACCATATCAATGGAGGCGCTACTTATCTAAGCTATGTAACGGGAATGGACCTGACCACCTCCAAGCTGGTGGCAGTGCTTGCATTCGGAATCTATGTCATCATCGGCGGATATCTGGCAGTTGTATGGACAGACCTGATCCAGCTGACCGTGCTGGTAATCGGATTCATCGCCATTACAGCCATTGCCATTCCCATGGCAGGCGGATGGGGCAATATCTCCGGGACCATCACTGCGGCGGGCAAGGCAGGCAACTTAAGCTTTTACGGTGTTAAGTCCATGGGAGGCATGGCGCTGTTCTCACTGATGTTCTCCATTGCCATCCCCTGTCTGGGCACGCCTACATACCGTATGCGTATCTACACGGCCAAGGATGACAAGACCGCAATCCGGGCTTTGAGCCTTTCTGGATGGCTGTTGTTGATTTTCTCCCTTCTTCCTGCTATTATTGGTATGGCGGCATTTACAATCGCAACCAATACAGGCGCGCAGGCAGTACTGGAACAGCCGGATTTTGCATTTACCTATATCGCAACCGTTGTGTTAGGACCGGTCCTGGGCCTTATGTTCATGATTTCCGGCCTGTCCGCGACCATGTCCTCCGGTGACTCCGATGCAATCGCAGGAGTGACCATACTGATACAGGATATCTATCCAATCATCACCGGCCGGCAGCTGGATGATGAGAAGGTTGGGAAATACTCACGGGTAGCCACCGTGGCAACCCTGCTTCTTGCCTTCTTTGCAACCCTGTTTGCAAAGGATGTCATGAGTTACATCAGCAATGTAATCGGTTCCATCATCCCGGGCGTGTCCATCGCCATGCTGTTAGGCGCATGCTGGAAGCGCGCTACCTGGCAGGGAGGTATTGCCTCGGTAGGCGTGGGTACCCTGTTTGGCGTGCTGTATCTGGCAGTGCCCGCATTCTCCAGCGCGGTGGCCGGCATTTTCACCGGACCTGCCATTCCTGCAACACTGGTAGCCCTTGCAGCGGAAGTGATTGTTTCCTTATGCACAAAGAAAGAGGAAATGTCTGAAGAAGAAAGACTGGCTCTGGTTGTTGAATCAAGAGGAGCTGTAAAATAAGCATCAGCCGGGCATCGGGATGAAGACCCGATGCCTTAAGGCATGAAGGGAGATGAAATCATGGGGTTTGTAAAAGATAATTTCGAGGTTCTTGACAGTCTGGCAAAGTGTATTGCCATCCAGTTCGGGGCGAACTGTGAAGTGGTGCTCCACGACCTTACGCTGCCGTATGACCGCACGATCGTGTCCATCTATAACGGCCATGTGACGGGCCGCGAGGTGGGCGGAGGCGGCACCAATGCGGGACTGGAGATACTGAGGGGGACAGCCATGCCTGAAGACCAGTATGGTTATATCAACTATACAAAGGATGGAAGGACACTGCGCACCTCCAGCAAGTATTTCATGGGCGAGGATGGCAGGGTAGAGGGAAGCCTCTGCATCAACCTTGATATTACAGGCCTCATGATTGGCGAGGCGGCCATGAGGGCCATTAGCGGCCAGGGCGCTGAGACAAACACCAAGGAAGTATTCACCGCGAATGTGGACGAGCTTTTGGACACCCTGATGCAGGATGCGGTACAGAGCACCGGCAGACAGCTGGCCATGCTGACCAAAGAGGACAAGGTGGCAGTGGTCCGCTATTTGGATGAGAAGGGCGCGTTCCTTATTAAGAAGTCTGCTGAGAAGGTGGCGGATTTCCTTGGTATCTCCCGGTTTACCGTGTACAATTATCTGAACGAAGGAAATGGGACAAAGGAAAGCGGGGAAGACGGATAATGGCTTCAACATTAATAAAAAACGGATTGGTTTACGACGGCTTGGGAAATGCACCCCAGAAGGCTGATATATATATAAAGGATGACAGGATTGAACGGATTGGGGAAACTATCTGCCAGGAGGCGGATCTGGTGGTGGATGCGGCAGGAAGGGCGGTGACGCCGGGATTCATCGACATACACCGCCACTGTGATGCCAAACCATTTAACAGCAAGGACTTTGGGGATGTCCTGCTGTCCCAGGGCATTACCACAACCGTGGTGGGAAACTGCGGCATCTCCATGACGCCGGCCAGCGCGGACCCGGTGCGCGCAAAGGAGATGTATGAATTCGATGAGCCGGTGCTGGGACCGATTAAGGACAACCGGATCCGCACCTACCATGACTATATGGAAGCGCTGGATCAGACCGGGCTTCCGGTGAACTTTGGGTCCATGATAGGGACCGGGGCGGTGAAGATAACGGTCAAGGGATTTGCCGACACACCGTTCACGGATGAGGAGATGGCTGAGGCCAGGGCCTTGGTGGAGGATGCCATGAAGGAGGGAGCCGCGGGCGTGTCCGTGGGCATCATGTACCTTCCTGAATGCTACAGCACCACGGATGAGTTTGCCAGGCTGCTGGAGCCGGTGGGGCGTTACGGCGGGGTTGTGACGGCCCATATACGGGGCGAGGGCGACAGCATGGTGGACAGCGTGAAGGAAATGATTGAGATTGGACGGAAGGCAGGCTGTGCCGTGGAAATCAGCCACTTCAAGTCCTGCGGCATGGCCAATTGGGGAAAGGAAATCCACAGGGCCATCGGGCTGATTGAGGAGGCCAGGGCCAAGGGACAGGATGTGACCTGTGATTTCTATCCATATGAGGGAGGCTCCACTGCCCTGACCACCATGATCCCGCCTGTGTATGTGCGGGGGGACATGAACCGTGCGTTAAAGCGCATGGGGACTCAGGAAGGCGTTGCTGAATTCAGGGAAGCCTGCAGCGTGGCCTACGATGACTGGGATAACTTTGCAATCACCCTTGGCTGGGACAGGATACTCATATCCGGCGTTGTAAGGAAGCATAATGAAAAGTACCTGGGGATGACAGTGACGGAAGCTGCCAGGGCATTCGGGTTTGAGGATGCGGCGGCCTGTGCGGCCTGGCTGATGCACGATGAGGATGGAAGGACAGCCATCATTAACATGAGCATGTGCCAGGAGGACATTGACACGGTTGCCAGGCTTCCTTATTCCGTGGTCATATCAGATTCCATCTATGCGGACACCAATACGCCCCACCCCAGGATGTACGGTGCATTTCCAAAGATAATCCGGGAATATGTAAGGGAGAGGGGCATCCTTACCATGGAACAGGCCATCATGAAAATGACCTCCCTGCCCGCGGACCGCATGAAGCTTGAGGGACGGGGAAGGCTTGCCGAAGGGTGCTTTGCGGATGTGAACATATTTGACCCGGCAGAATTTAGGGACAATGCCACCTTCGCCGACCCTGCCAGGATGGCCGAGGGCCTGTGGCTCTGCATGGTCAACGGCAAGGCCGCTTTAAGGGATGGAAAGCCCTTAGGCGGATATCACGGAAGGAATCTGCGCATTAAGAGAAAGTAAAAGGAGGAAGACATGCCTCAGATTGTTACGGTTGGAGAGACAATGGCTGCATTTACCCCTGGTTCCACGGGATTCTTGCGGTATGTGAAAAACTATGAGATGCGGATTGCAGGCGCGGAAAGCAACCTTGCAATCGGCGTATCCAAGCTGGGACACAGCGCCGGATGGATCAGCTGTCTTGGCAGGGATGAGTTCGGGGAGTTTGTCCGAAACAGCATACGGGCCGAGGGCGTGGACACCAGCAGGGTCGTGTTTGACCCTGATTACAGGACAGGCATCATGTTCAAGCAGGTGAGGAACGCATCGGAGACCTCGGTATTTTATTATAGGGAAAATTCCGCCGCAAGCCATATGCATCCCCGGATTCTGGATGAGGATTATCTGGCCCAGGCCGATGTCATCCACCTTACTGGGATCACGCCTGTGCTGGGGGACAGCTGCCGGGAGACTGTATTGGCTGCCATGGATCTGGCGGGAAAGCATAAAAAGCTTATCAGCTTTGACCCCAATATCCGCAGGAAGCTTTGGAAGGACAGGGACTTTGTGCCAATGCTCCGGGATATGATGTTCAGGGCCCACATCGTACTTTTGGGAGCGGATGAGGCAGAGGCCTTACTGGGGGTATCCGAAGCCGGAAGGATCATGGACCTCCTGTTTGAAAAGGGACAGGCCAGGTATGTGGCTGTAAAGGACGGGGCCAGGGGCGCTGTTGTGGGAGACAGGGATGGACTGGCGGCAATCCCGCCGTTTCCCTGTGCCAGCATTGACCCGGTGGGCGCAGGCGATGCATTCAACGCCGCCTTCCTCTGCGGCATCCTGGAAGGAAGGGATGTGGCGGACTGCGGACGGATGGGCGCTGTGGCAGGTGCCCTTGCAACGGAAACCTATGGGGATACGGAAGGGTATCCCTCCATGGAACAGATGGAAACAGCAATGAAAGGTGAGGACATCATCTACCGGTAAGGAAGCCGGAAAGAAAGGAGAGGGAACCGATGAAACATATTTTGGAGAATAACAGGATTTGTGCAATCATGCGCGGGGTGCCGTTAGGGAAGGCACTGGATTATGCGGACGCCGTATACCGCGGAGGCGTGCGGATGTTTGAAGTGGCCATGAACTCCGGGGATGCGGCAAAGCAGATTGAGCTTATGAGGAAGCATTTCGGGGACAATGCCTATGTGGGCGCAGGTACTGTGATCAGTGAAGAGCGCTGTAAGGCGGCCAGGGAGGCGGGAGCCCAGTTCTTCCTGACCCCATCGGCGACCACGGGCACCATGGAATTCTGCCGCAGATATGACATCCCTCTTCTTCCCGGAGTGCTTACCCCCACGGATGTGGCCGTCTGCCTGGAGTACGGATATAATATCATGAAGCTGTTCCCGGCCGGGGACATGCCGCCTTCCTATGTCAAAAGCCTGAAAGGGCCTTTTGACGGCACCGAGTACGTGGCTGTGGGCGGCGTCACCGCAGGCAATATCAAGACCTTCCTGGATAATGGATTTATCGGTGTGGGGATTGGAAGCAACCTGATGCCAAAGGAATACGTGAAAAATGACGAGTGGGATAAAGCGTCTGAATATGTAAAAGGGATTGTGGAATCCATATAAAAAGCGATGAACTTTACATTCCCAGCTGCCGGTGTTAAAATAAATTGGACACCGGCATTTTTGTATGCAAAAAGCATCTTGTAAAAACATCTTGCAAAAAACATCCTGGATACAGAGGTAATGACATGGAAACAAAGAGAATTATGATTGAAGATAGAAAGAACATAAAGGATGAGGAGCTGGCAGAGGCTGCCGCGGTGCTGAAAGGCGGCGGTCTTGTGGCTTTCCCCACGGAGACCGTATACGGCCTGGGCGGCAATGCCCTGGATGAAGATGCGGCCAGGAAGATTTATGCCGCCAAGGGTCGACCCTCCGACAACCCCCTGATTGCCCATATATCATGCGCGGCAGAACTGGCACCCCTGGTAAGGGAGATACCCGAGGCCGGCAGGAAACTGATGGAAGCCTTCTGGCCCGGCCCGCTGACCATGATATTCCCCAAGAGCAGTAAGGTGCCTTACGGCACCACCGGAGGGCTGGACACGGTGGCTGTCCGCATGCCCGACGACCCGGTGGCCAGCCGCCTGATTGCCCTGGCCGGGGTTCCCGTCGCAGCGCCCAGCGCCAATACCTCGGGGCGTCCAAGCCCCACCACGGCGGACCATGTGTGGCAGGACATGAATGGGCGCATTGACATGATCATCGACGGGGGTCCGGTGGGAATCGGCGTGGAGTCCACCATTGTGGACGTGTCATCCCCTGTGCCGTCGGTCCTGCGCCCGGGCGCCATCACCATGGAAATGCTCAGGGAGGTGCTTGGCGAGGTGGCCGTTGATCCGGCCATACTGGGACCCGTGAAGGAAGATGTGAAGCCGAAAGCGCCGGGGATGAAGTACAGGCATTATGCGCCGAAGGCAGAGCTTACGCTGGTGGAGACTACAGGGCCAGTGGGGCGCATGGTGGAGAAGGTGAAGGAACTGGCCCATGAAAAGCTCGTCCAGGGCTGCCAGGTGGGCATCATCTGTACGGACGAATCCAGGTCATGCTATGCCGAAGGCACGGTGCGCAGCATCGGCGCCAGGGAAAGCCAGGAATCGGTAGCCCATAACCTGTATGCAGTGCTGAGGGAATTTGATGATCTGAAAGTAGAATATATATTCTCGGAAAGTTTTTCAGAGGACCACTTGGGACAGGCAATAATGAACCGGCTTTCAAAGGCGGCCGGGTATAAGATTGTGCAGGTGTAAGAATTGTGTGGGTATAAGATTGTACGGGAGTAAGATTATACGGGAGTAAGATTCTACAGGTGTAAGAATGAGATGGAACGGACAAGGAGTGCAATATGGAGAAACAGACCCTGGGGGAGATTGCTGCCCAGAAGCTTTTAGGAATGATACAGGACAAGGGGTATACGGCCGGGGATAAGCTGCCTACGGAGGCAGAGCTGGTGGAACGTCTGGGAGTGGGGCGCAACACGGTCCGCGAGGCCCTGCGCATCCTTATGTCCAGGAATATCGTGACCATACGCCAGGGCTCGGGCACCTTCATATCGGACAAGAACGGGGTGGCCGACGATCCCCTGGGATTTTCCATGATAGAGGACAGGCGCAAGCTGACAGAGGATTTAATCCAGATCCGCGTGATGCTGGAACCGCCCATAGCGGCCCTGGCAGCCCAGAACGCTACGGCGGAGGATGTGCGGGTTTTAGGGGATATCCTGCTGGAACTGGAATCCTGCATGGAACGGCATGAGGATTATGCGGAAAAGGATTCCCAGTTCCATGCCCACATAGCCGGATGCAGCCACAATCTTGTCATGACCAACCTTGTGCCTGTGATTACAGACGGGGTCCGCGTATTTGCCGGCTCTGTCCGGGAGACAGAGTATGACAAGACCAGGGAATCCCACCGGCGGATTTACGAGGCAATCCGTGACCGGAGGCCGGTGGATGCCCAGCAGGCCATGTATTTCCATCTGATGTTTAATGACAACCGGTATAGGGATGAGATGAAATAGGGAAACGGCTTTGAAAGGCAGAGGGGGAAGGATTCGCCGCCTCTGCCTTTGTTTATGGATATGGATTATAGGTAAATCCTGCCGCTCAGGACACGCTCTCCATTTTGGATATAGATTTCCACGAAGCTGTTATCCATAAAAATATCTATATCCATATGGCTGCATTGTGTGAAACTGCATCTGCGGACCGTGCCGTAGGCCGGGACAGGGAGCAGTTTAATGTTGCTCCTGTCCCATGTAACGGTACGGTCAGACATGTCTATGGTAAGGGTCCAGTAATCCATAGGCCCCCCTATTGACAATGTGTGGATACGTTTATCATTCTCAAAGGACCATTGCAGACAGGAAAGGGGGGCTGGCTGTATAAAAGGCCCGGGAGGGACAGGCTCCGTGGAAGATATCGGCGCTTCAGTGCGGGATACCGGCGTTTCTGAGTGGGATGCCGGCGCCCCGAACGCACGGATGGCTTCCGGGGCAGGTGTCATATACAGCCGTTCTTCCCGTATATGCAGTTTCCGGGGCAGCGTCAGGGCGTGGCGCCAATGGTAGGAATCCTCCGGCAGATGCTGTTCCCCGCAGCCAAACCAGCCCAATACCATGGGAGAGCCATCCTTGCCATAAAATGGCTGCGGGGCATAGAAATCAAAGCCGCAGTCAGCCTCATCTTCCCAGCAGGCCTTGAATTCCATGTTGGGGATATCAAGTTCACCAATTAAAGCAAGGGAAGTGAATTGATTGTGATAGCGGTCACCCTTTGGGGCCAGCCCAATGAGGGAGAGAAACAATACATCCTGTCCGTCAACACGGATGTATCCCGGGCACTCCACCATGGTTCCAAGGCCGGTTTCTTTTCCGTCCAGTATAATGCGGATGCATCCGTTGTAGCTCCAGTCCAGCAGATCCTGGCTGGAGTAAAGAAGCAGTCTGCCTTTTCCGTCCAGACCGGAGCCGCCTAAAAGCATGTAATAGCAGCCATCCTGTTCAAATACAAAGGGGTCGCGGATATCGCCGCTTATACCTTCGGGAGCGCCGTCAATTACCGGGTTCCCCTCATATTTGCGGATGGACCCCTGGGGCGTCATGATGGCAGCCGCCTGTTTGGGAACACGTCCGGTACCTGTCTTATAGTTGGCAGTGTAATAGAGGTAACAGTTTCCGTCTTTTGGATTGACGAAAGCATTGCCGGAATAGCATCCGTTTTTTTCGTAAGGTTCTGATGGGATGAGAATCTGGTCACACCATTCCCAGTCAGCGAAATCCCTGGACTTGACATGGGCCCAATGCTTCATGCCGTGGCTGGGTCCAAAGGGATACCACTGATAAAACACGTGGTAATAGCCTTCATACCAGCACAGTCCATTTGGATCATTGAGCAGTCCGCAGGGAGGACAGATGTGTGCTTTTGGCCGGTAAGGGCTTTGGGAAACATCTGCTGCCAGCTGCCGCAGATAAGGCACGTTTTCTTTTGTTATGGAGGTGTATTTGTCAAAACTCCGGAATTTCAATGTAGTACCGCCTTTCTCTTTGCTGCAATTTACTTTTGGCGTAGCCTTCCTGTTTTAGCGCATACCAGGATGAATACAATGGGTAAGATGAATGCCGCAAGGTTGCCAATCACATATCCAGACAGCGCCGGAGGATATACGATTGTCAGTCCGGGAAGTCCTGTTAATGCAAAACCGATAGCCTTTACATCTAAAAGCTTCATTACAGCGCCGCCGATTCCGGCGCCTGTGATGGCACAGATAAAGGGAACCATGGAATCTTTAATATTGACTGCGAAAATAGCTGGTTCAGATACTCCAAACAGTGTTGGGAAAAAGGATGACATGGCAATCTCGCGGTTTTTGGAACGCTTTTTAGCTAACAGATACATTCCGATACAGGCACCGCCCTGGGCTATGATGGATACGGACCACAAGGGCTGGATATAGTTAAAGCCTGTATTGGCAACAAGGCTGGCTTCGATGCCTTGGATGGCATGGTGCGTACCTGTGATGACAAGGGGCTGAAGCAGGGCGGCAAATGCAAATGCTCCCACAACTCCGCAGCGGTTATAGAGGAAGTCCGTGACAATACCAAGGCCGTGTCCGATTACATTGCCAAGGGGGCCGAAGACCAGAAAAAGCGCCAGGCCGGACAGCAGCAGGGTTAGGGACGGGACTACAATGAAAGATACAACCTGGGGGACATGTTTTTGCAATGTCTTTTCAGTCTTGGCAAGAAACCAGGAAACGAGGATGGCTGAGAATACACCGCCCTGGAAACCTACAATTGGTGTCTGGATGCCAAGCAGGTTCCAATATTCAGGTAAGGCTCCGGCTGCGGCTGCATTGGCGTCCATCAGTCCGGGATGGATCATGATGCAGCCAAGTACGATGCCAAGGATTGGATTTCCGCCAAAACGCTTTACAGCAGAATAGGTAATGAGTACCGGTAAAAATGTGAAAGTGGCTGCGATGATGTTCAGGCAGGCGGCAAAGTCGGCCACGGCCTTGCTCTGATCCGCCAGTGAGCCGTCAAGTCCGAATAACCCGGCAGTGGTCAGGAGGGACTTAATACCTACAATCATGGCTGCGCCTACAAATGCGGGGATAATCGGCACAAAAATATCACTGAAAATCTTAAATGCCCGCTGAAGGAGTTTCAAATCTTCGGTTCCTTCCTTTTTGACTTCAGCCACTGTTGATACGCCCAGCCCGGTCAATTGGATGAATTCCTCATAAACAGCATCCACGGTCTTGGTGCCGTAAATAATCTGCAGCTGTCCGCTGTTAAAGAAAACCCCCTTTACGCCATCCAGGTTCTCCAACGCCTCTTTATCATACTTGGCGTTATCATTTAAAATCAGACGAAGCCGCGTGACGCAATGGGTGGCCTTAGATACATTTTCCTTACCGCCAATCAGCGGAAGCACTTCGGAAGCCATTTTCCTGTAATCCATAACTTAAATCCTCCTTGATTTTGTAGCAGAGTGAATGATACTGACAGAACGTGGAACGTTCCATATTTGACTTCAGTATACATGGAACGTTCCACGTTGTCAATATGTATTTGAAAAAAATAAAAAAAATAAGGCCACCCTTATAACCGGGTGGTCTTGCCCTGAATGAATGTCACTGGGAATAACTTATAATGTTCAACCTCCTCACCGGCAATCTGCCGGCAGAGGGTGTCCACAGCATAAGCGGCAATCTCTTCTACTGGCTGCGCCATGGAGGATATCCGGATTCTGTCATTGGCATGGCTTTTTATACCGTCAAATCCAATGATCTGCAAGGTATCACCGGCTATGGCAGGACAGTTATAGGCCTGCAGGGAATCCATCAGATATTCTGCGTAGCGGTCAGCAGCGGCAAAGACTCCGTCCAATGGGGTTCCGTCCTGGAATTCCTGCTTTACAAAATGGTCGATTTCCCGGATGAACTCCTGGGAACCGGAGGAAGAGTAAAGCTCGGCATAAGGTATATCATTTTCGCAGCAGTAACTTACAAAACCATCCCGGCGCAGTTTGGTGACTCCGTTCTCATCAGAAAGGCGGCCTACAAATGCCAGTTTCCTGCAGCCCAGTTCCCGGAGCTTTTTGGCAGCCATCACGCCGCCCTGGAAGTTATCTGTGCTGACAAAGGGAATCCTGGAATTAAAGTACCGTTCAATGGCTACCATCGGGATGTTGGCATCTGCAACATAGGGAGCAATGTCACTGTAAGTAATGGAGAGGATTCCGTCTACCTGGTTTTCCTTTGCCATGGTGACATATTCCAGTTCCAGGTGGTAATCATTTTGGGAGTTGCACAGCAAAAGTTTATAACCGCGGCGGCGCAGTTCCTGCTCCACATCGTTGGTCAATTTGGAAAAGAAAGGGAACCAGACGGTAGGAAGTATGAGCGCCACTGTATGGGTGCGGTTGGATTTCAGGCTTCTGGCATAAGCATTCGGCACATATCCCAGTTCTTTGATGGCCTGCTCTACCTTTGCTTTATATTCCGGCCGGACCTTCACATGATTGATTACATTGGATACGGTCCCTCTGGATACTCCGGCCAACTTGGCCACATCATTTATGGTTACCATTGGTATTACCTCCTGGATGCTATGAAATCATAGTGTTGTCTACCATTGTACCAAAATACCGTTTGGATGGCTAGTACATCTTTGACCGGGCGGTTTATCTTTCCAGCATCCAGTCCAGGATCCTGCGGATATAAACATCCCAGAAATCCCAGTTATGCCCGCCTGGCCCTTCTTCGTAGACAAGGTCTGCCTGCATGTCTTCCATGCGCTTTTTCACGGAACGGTTAATCTCATATAGGAAATCCCCGGTACCGCAGGCCTGATACAGCCTGGGGGCCGTATTATCATTCCTGCACTGCCCATACAGGGCGAACAGATCCCTGTCGCTGCCGGAAAGCGCTTCCGGGTTCTGGAAGATATCATGCCATGGGAATGGGTTATCTATGGCGCCACCCGTTGCCTGCTTATATAAAACCGCGATGTCCAGTGCCCCGGACATGCTGGCAGCCTTGGCATACAGATGAGGCGCTGACAAGGCCAGGTACCAGGCTCCGTAGCCTCCCATGGAGAACCCGGCGATGTAGGTATCTTCCCTTTTTTTGGAAACGGGGAACACGCTTGTGATGAACATGGGAAGTTCTTCCGTAAAAAAGGTGCGGTAGGCGCTTCCGCGGTACATGTCCTGGTAGAAGGAATTGCCTGCGGAGGCCATGACCACGGCGCAGCGCCGTTCCTGGGCATACCGCTCGATATTGCTGTAACGGATCCAGGAGCTGAAGTCCCCATAAGCGCCGTGCAGAAGGTAGACCACGGGCAGCCCGGTTTCATATTGGTACTGTTTTTGTACGTCCTGGTCCACAATCTGTTCATTTCCCTGCGGGGTTGGGATGATTACATTGATTGCAATATTATTTCCCAGTGTAGAACTATAATAGTGACATGTCATACTTGCCATAAAAATCCCTCCATAATCAAAAATTATTTTCATTATACAGGAAACGAAAATCTTATACTAGACGGAAATTGCCCTGTCTGGCCTGAAAATGAACGTATATTGTTCTTTTGAATCGGATGGGATTTTTTGTAAGCAATCGTATTTTAGTGAAAATACATGATAAATAGGGGGGATTCTTATGATTTCCTAAATAAAATACGAAAAATCCCATTTCGTTCAAAAGAGCAAGATATGCAAAGTTTCAGTGTAAATACTGCAAAATCCGTCTAGCTTTTAAACCTGCTTTTCCGTATGATTGAACCAGAATGATTCAAGGAGGAACGGTATGAAGGTATGTAAAAAGGCAATTGGAATCTGCTCTAGGGATGGTTATTATTCCATTCAGACCAATTGTGTGGAAATCCGTATATGGTTTCTGACAGATTCCATCGTAAGGATCCGGGCCGGGTTTGACGGGGATTTCGCAGAAGGGTCCTATAGCCTGGTCATGACTGCATGGGAGGATTCCATGGATGATCTGATGAAGGATTACAGGAAACGGATCCAGACTGCATGGTCCGGACTGACGGATGGAGAGGAACGGGCGGTAATCCAGGGTAAGCAGCTGAAGGTCGTGGTGGATAAGGAGCCGTTTGCCATCCGCATCTATGACCAGGACGGAACCATGCTTCATGGGGATATTGTGGACCTGGCCTACCAGGAAGATTCCAACCACCGCAGGATCCATACCAGCGAAATATCGCCGGAAGATTGTTTCTATGGGTTTGGGGAAAAGAGCGGGGAGTGGAATAAAGCCCAGAAATACATGTGCATGAGCCCAAAGGATGCCATGGGCTATAACCCCAAGGAGACGGATTCCTTGTACAAGCATATTCCTTTTTATATTAAACTGAACCGCAGCACCAGAAAAGCAGTGGGGTATTTTTACCACAACACGGCTGAATGTGATTTTGACATGGGACGTGAGAAAAGTAATTACTGGAACATGCACAGCCGTTACCGGACCGATGCGGGCGATATTGACCTGTTCTTTATTGCAGGTCCGGCTGTCCGCCAGGTTGTGGAGCGGTATACGGACCTGACGGGGAAATCCGCCATGCTTCCGCGCACGGCGCTGGGGTACCTGGGTTCATCCATGTATTATCCGGAACTGGAAGCGGACTGTGATGACGCAATCCTGGAATTTATTGATACCACGAAGGAAGAGGATATACCTGTGGACGGGTTCCAGCTCTCGTCCGGATACACCTCCCAGGAAACGGAGGAAGGCTTAAAACGCTGCGTGTTCACCTGGAATAAGAAGCGTTTTAAGAATCCGAGGAAGTTCTTTTCAGAAATGAGGAAGCGGGGAATTACCGTGTCTCCCAATGTAAAGCCCGGAATCCTTCTGGCCCATCCGGATCTTGAGAAGATGAAGGAACGTGATATTTTTGTAAAGGACAGTGAGGGGGACGGACCGGGCATCGGCACCTGGTGGGGCGGAAAGGGCGTGTTCGTGGACTTTACGAAACCGGCTGCCAGGGCTGTTTGGAAGGACATGCTGAAAAAGTCAGTCCTGGAAATGGGGACCAGCTCTGTGTGGAACGATAACTGCGAATATGACAGCCTGGTTGATAAAGACTGCCGCTGTGATTTTGAGGGAAAAGGGACTACCATAGGCCAAGTGAAGGCTGCCATGGCTAACATCATGTGCCATGTAACGGCGGAGGCCGTGAGGGAAACCTTTGATAATACCAGGCCATTCATCGTCTGCCGTTCCGGACACGCAGGAATCCAGCGGTATGCCCAGACCTGGGCAGGGGATAACCTGACCTGCTGGGAGGCGCTTAAGTATAACATAGCCACCATCCTGGGCATGAGCCTGTCCGGCGTTGCCAACCAGGGCGCTGATATCGGAGGCTTTTACGGACCGTCCCCGGAAGCTGAGCTGATGGTAAGATGGGTGCAGAACGGCATTTTCCAGCCCAGGTTTTCCGTGCACTCCGTGAACACGGACAATACGGTAACCGAACCATGGATGTATGGGGACTGTACCGGATATATCCGGGATGCCATCAAGTTCAGGTACCGGATGATTCCCTATCTCTATTCCCTGATGGAGCGCGCCCATGAGACAGGACTTCCTATCATGGAACCTATGTGCAGCGCATTCCAGCAGGATCCGGCCTGTTATGAAGAGGGCGTGGATTTTATGATGGGCGATTCCCTTTTAGTTGCCAATGTGGTGGAAAAAGGCGCCGCGGTCCGCAGGATTTACCTGCCGCGGGAAGAGCGGTTCTATGATTTCTATACACGTAAGGCATATGAAGGCGGACAGACCATTGAGATACCGGTCACATTATCCAGCATTCCCCTGTTTGTACGCGGGGGAGCCATTATTCCCATGGCCCTGAACCAGATGGATAACCTGGCGGGGGAGAAGGCTGAAGGCATCTGCCTCTTATGCGCCCCGGACCGTGACGGTTCATTTACCCTTTATGAGGATGACGGGATTACGGAGGACTACAAAAAGGGCGGTTATCTGAAGACAGGGATTACAATGACCGCAGGCATCCGCACCATCCTTTCCTTCAGGCAGGAAGGGGATTATGAAACGGCGGTGGAGGACATGCAGATAGATATGATCCACAGGGAAAAGGCGCCGTTTGGAGTGACTGTGGATGGGGAGCAGCTGCCCCATTTCCTTCACCGGAAGAAATACGAAGCGGCCCGGGTTGGATGGTATTACAGCCAGACGCTGAAATCCGTACAGATAAAGTATCCGAACCCTAAAAAAGACTATGATTTAATCATTTCATTCGAACAGTTTGATATGATTGGAATGTGAGGACAGGAAGGAGATCCATGATTATGAAAAAATTCGCAGGCTTACTGACAGCGGCCGTCATGACCGCCCTGACCCTGGCCGGATGTGCCGGTTCGGGGGCATCGGGCAGCGCTGATGCAACGGCAGAACATCCATTGGTGCTGAATCTGGCCCACAACCTGGCGGAGAACCATATTACGTCAATCGCCCTGCAGGAGTTTGCAGATAGTGTGGAGGAAAAGAGCGGCGGGCGTATCCAGATAAAAATCTTTCCCAACGGGACACTTGGCTCCGAAACAGAGGTGTTAGAGCAGCTGATGGCGGGGGTGGTGGACATGACCCGCGTATCGGCCCCCGGACTTGCGACGTATAATGAAGGGTATCATGCATTTGGGCTTCCCTACATATTTGATGACAATGAGAACTACTATAAGGTAATGGGGTCAGGGCAGATGGGGGAATTTTTCCGCTCCAGTGAGGCGGACGGATTTGTCACGCTGACCTATTACACTTCAGGCTCCCGTTCCTTTTACACCATAGACCGGCCCATCCGCACACCCAAGGACCTGGACGGATTAAAGGTGCGTGTACAGGACATGAAGTCCCAGACAGATATGATGAAAGCCCTTGGCGGCACTCCGGTTGCAATGGCCATGGGCGATGTGTATACCGCCCTTCAGACCGGGATCATCGATGGGACGGAGAACAATGAAACAGCGCTGACCACCGGAATGCACGGCGAAATCTGCAAGTTTTATTCAGTGGACCAGCATACCATGATTCCCGATGTCCTGGTCATTGCCACGGATACCTGGGAGAAGCTGTCACAGGAGGACAGGCAGATCCTGATTGACGCGGCAGGGGAATCTACCAGGAACCATATCGAGAAATGGGAACAGGCAGTGGCAGAGGCAGTGGAGACAGCCACCAACGACATGGGGGTAACCTTCATTGAGGATGTGGACAAGGATGCGTTCCGCTCAGCCACGGCGGATATGATTGAGAGCTATAAGGCGCAGTATCCAAAAGTAGGGGATGTGCTTGATATCATCAATTCAGTGGAATAGGAGGGGGATTATGGAACAGTTCTTTACCAAATTAAAGCGGGGGATGATATTCCTGCTGTCATGGATTGCGGCTATCCTTCTGGTGGCCATGAGTTTTCTTGTTATTTACCAGGTATTTACCCGTTATGTGTTAAACAGCCCCAGCGATTTTACGGAGGAGATTGTCCGGTATCTGCTGATATGGACCGGTTTCATGGGCGCGGCCTATGGATTTTGTACCAGACAGCACATGGCCCTGCTTCTGCTCCATAATAAGATGACGCCTGAAAAGAGAAGGCTTCTGATGATATTTATCGATGTGCTGATATTTGCCTTTGCCCTGGCAATCCTGACAGTGGGCGGCGCCAAGCTTGCAGTCAGCGCAAGAAAAGAGTTCTCGGCCCTGCTGGGCATATCCAGAAGCCTGGTATACAGCATGGCCCCAATCTCGGGAGTGTTCATCATGGTTGCACAGCTTATCAATATCTGGGAAGATGTGACCGGGATTACCATTAAGGAGGAGGATAGATAAGTATGAATATAGCGATTACTGCTCTTGTATTGTTCGGGGTTTTTGCGGTATTACTGATTCTGGGCTGCCCTATTTCCATCAGTATTGCAATTTCCTCCATTGCCACCACCCTGGTGAACCTGCCCTGGGACCAGACCAGCTTCATCGTCATGCAGAAGATGAACAGCGGCGTGGAAAGTTTTTCCCTTCTTGCGGTCCCGTTATTCATACTGGCAGGTAATATCATGAACAACGGCGGCATTGCCAGAAGGCTGATCCGGTTTGCCCAGCTTCTGTCCGGACGCATTCCAGGCTCCCTGGCACATACCAATGTGCTGGCCAACATGTTCTTCGGCGCCCTGTCCGGTTCAGCGGTGGCGGCGGCTTCCGCTATCGGAGGCATCATGGCTCCCATGGAAGAGGAGGAAGGATATGACCCTGCGTTTTCCACCTGCGTGAATATTGCATCGGCGCCAACCGGGCTTTTGATCCCGCCAACCAGCGCGTTTATCGTATACTCCACGGTTGCAGGCGGCGTATCTGTTTCAGCCCTGTTCATGGCGGGCTATATACCTGGCATATTAATGGGCCTCAGCACCATGGCCATTGCATACTGTTATGCGAAGAAGCACAATTATCCTGTGTGCCAGAAGGTTACGGCCTCAGAAGCAGTCAGGATTACCCTGGACGCCATACCCAGCCTGCTTCTGATTGTGATTGTCATCGGCGGTATTGTGGGCGGTATCTTTACGGCCACGGAAGGCGCAGGCATCTGCGTGCTGTACTGCCTGATCCTCTCGCTGTTTTACCGTTCCCTGACCAGGAAGAGCTTTATGAAAATCCTGCTCAACAGCGCGGCAACCAGCGGCATCATCCTGTTCCTGATATCCGCATCCTCGGCAATGTCATGGGTGATGGCCTATACAGGTATCCCGGCGGCCATCAGCAATGCAATCATGTCCATTTCCACCAACAAGTACGTGATCCTGCTTCTGATGAACCTGGTGCTTCTGGTGGTGGGCATGTTCCTGGATATCACACCGGCCTGCCTGATTTTCACGCCTATTTTCCTTCCCATTGTCCAGAGCCTGGGCATGGATCTGGTCCAGTTCGGCGTGGTGCTGACATTCAATATGTGTATGGGTACCATGACGCCTCCGGTAGGCTCGGTGCTGTTTGTTTCCTGCGGTATCAGCAAGGTGCCCATTGAACGGGTGTTCAAACCCCTGCTGCCCTATGTGGGGGCGCTGCTTATCGTGCTTCTTTTAGTCACCTATGTGCCGGCGGTTTCCCTGGCGCTTCCAAGGCTTATGGGACTCGTCTGATGATTCCCGCATTGCCCCGGCAGGCTTGCCGGGGCATTATTGTATCCATGATAGGAGGAATAGGAAAATGAACCAGGTAACGCCTGAAACAACCATAGGGGAGCTTTGCGGCCATGAGGAATTTAAGCCCCTGTCGGATTACTTTTTTACAAACATGACGGAGGATGTATGGAACCGCCCCCTGGAGTATTATGGGTTTGAAAAATGTGGGTTTGCAGAAACATTGGAACGGATAAAGGCATTGGTTGCCAGCGGGATGCCTTTGATCCACCCGGTGTATCAGGAGGGGGATGACAAGGAAGGTGTGAAGCTTGTTTTTATGCCGCCCGTGTCCCCTATGCTGTCCATGGCGTCCAGCCATGCTTCTGGGAATTCCGGGAAGCCTTACGTGCTCATATGCCCCGGCGGCGCCTATGCGCGCCAGTGGGGACTGATTGAAGGCCTGGCTTTAGGCGCCAGGATGAACAGGCTGGGATATCCGGCGTTTGTCTTATACTACAGGACGGCGCAGAAACCGCCGTTTGACCCTCCGCTGATGCCGAAACCGATTGAGGACCTGGCTGCGGCAATCCGGCTGATTGAACACAGGGCAGAGGATTTTGGGGTCAGGAAAGAAGATTATACGGTGGCCGGATTTTCCGCCGGGGCGCACCTTGCCGCGGAGTGGGGGACGGTTAACCATGGCTTTGCCAGATACGGGCTTAATGGGCCGGCTGCTTTGCTGCTGGGATATCCCAGCATTTCCACGGACCTGTTCTTTGATGCGGCAGAGGAAGCCGGACGGAAAGGACAAGAGGCTGACGTGTCTTATCTCAAGCGGCTGGGCGGTGGGTCATTCACCAGGGAATCCCTGAGGGAATACAGCGTTGATCATCATATGGACCGGAATTATCCTCCTGTTTATGTGACCGCATGCAAAGATGACCCCATTGTTCCGGTGGGATGCAGCTACCGTCTGATTGGGCGGCTCAGGGAACTTGGGATTCCATTTGTGGCCAATATAGCGGAGCATGGAGGCCATAGCTTCGGGCTGGGGATTGGTACAAAGGTGGACGGCTGGCCGGAACAGGCGGCAGGGTTCTGGCAGCAGATGATTATGGAAAAGGCAGGTACAGGAAAATGAAGACCGTGGAATTAAAGGCCCTTGAGGTGATGGAAATTAATGCAGAGTGCCGGAACATAATTGAGGTGGGAGGCAACGAGGCCGGATACCAGAAGGTATTCCAGATAACAGGAGGGGACTTTCAGGGAGAAGGCATCAGGGGCAGGGTGGTGCCATGCGGTGCGGACTGGAATATAAAATACGGATATCATGGGCAGGGATATGTCTCAGAACAGGTTTATGCCAAATATATCCTGGAAACACAGGACGGGGTCCATATTGTCATTGAAAACAGGGGCATGTATCCCTGCGGACAGGACGGGGAAGCACGGATTAGGACCTCCCCCTCCTTCTTTGCCCCTGCAGGGGCCTATGAATATCTGAATTATGGCGTGTATGCGGCTGAACTCCATGCGGTCCGGGAGGAAGATGGCATACGCGTGCGGATTGTGGTGTACCGGTTATTGTAAGGACATGGAAGGTATGCCGGTTAACAACCGGGAATACCGTGCCGTTCCATTGCAGCGCTGCGCTCCTTTGCCTGCTTACGGCTTTTGGAAGGGGACAGCCCGGTGACGGAGCGGTACACCCGGTTAAAATGTGTCACATTGGAAAATCCCACAATCTTGCTGATTTCCGTGACGCTCTTATCCGTTTCCATAAACAGTCTTTGGGCATGCCCCACACGCAGGCTGTTAATGTATTGGACAATGGTGCTGTTGGTGTATTTTTTAAATTCCCGGCACAGATAATAAGGGCTGAGATAAAACTGTTCGGCCAGCTCATTCAGGGTGATGGGGTATGTATAATTCTCATGGAGATAGTGGATGATGCTGGTTATACGGCTCTGTTTCTCCGGTTTTGCGGTTTCGGTGGAATTGCGCAGCAGCAGGATCAGTATCTGGTTCAGGATGAAATACAGTGCCTCTTCTGAATAATTGTCATTGAATTCCTGTTCTTTTAACAGCGCGCGCAAAAGCGCGTGAGTCTCATTCTTCTCATCTGACTTATATACCCAGGCATGTTGGTCAAGCACATCTGTTACGCCGGGGACCGCTATCATTTCCTTGGTAAAATAAAGTACCAGCCGTTTAAAGGAGACACCGCTGTCCCCATAGGAATGGTGCATCACATAAGGGGGAAACAGGATGAATTCCCCGGAGTTAAGGCAGTACAGCGTATCATCCGCTATGTGGTACCGTTTGCCGGATTCCAGATAATACAGTTCAAAATACTCATGGTAATGGGACTTTGCCATGTTATCGTTTACTCCCTGTATCCGTTCGCAGGCAATCTGATATCCCTTGTCCATGCGCAGACCGGCCTGATCGATCATCTGAATTTCCTCCTGTGTTTTAAGCTGGATTATGTGGCGGTGTATCTGGTTTTACTATAATGAGGTTCAGGGGGAGATGTCAAGGGATTTATGTAAAACCCTCTAAAACACAGCGCATCATGTCCAGGAACCTGGATTTAAATGCCTGGGAATCCACCTTCAGCGCCACCATGGTTTCCCTGGTCCTTTCATGGTCCGCCATAAGATTTTCCGTTATCCTGCCGGTTAGGGGGCCGTCGGTGCACACGGTCAGATGGAAGGGCAGCATGGTGAAAATCTGCGGATTGCAGGCAGCAGCCACTGCCAAAGGGTCATGAAGGGCGCATCCTTTCAGGTAGGGATAGAAGCGCCGATACTCATTCAGATAAAAAGTAAGGAGATTACAGTAAAAGAATCCGGCTTCCGAACACAGATCCCTCCATGTCTGGATTTCATCCAATGTGAGCAGCGTTTTTCTGGTCACATCCAGGCCGATAAGGGTAAGAGGAAGCCCTGCTTCAAGTACTGCTTTCGAAGCCGTTACATCAGCCTTTATATTGGCCTCAGCCACAGGGGAGGAATTGCCCGGGCAGGTAAGGGCGCCTCCCATGGATATGATCTGGCCCATGGCCCGGCATTGGAGTGGATGCATACTAAGGAGTCTGGCCAGGTCCGTGAGAGGCCCGGTGGTGACAAGTGTTAAATCCCTGCCATACTGTTCAATGGATTCTTTTATGAATGTAACGCTGCTTTTAATATGCTCCGGCGGTCTTTCTTCCCATGACGGTTCCCCCAGAAGATTGGCTGCTCCGTCCATCCCGTGAAAATCCCCGTTGTAGGTGCGGATTCCCTGAAGCGGCGCGGTGCTGCCCGGATAAACAGGAACCTCTGGATGCCCCAGGAGGTTTAAAAGATGGCGGGTATTGCGGTAGGTTTTTTCCAATGGGGCCATGCCATAGGATACTGTAATCCCCAGAAGCCTGTATTCTTTCTGGCCCAAGGCATAAGCAATGGCCAGCGCGTCATCAATTCCCGTATCGACGCTCAAAATCATATAGTTCATTTTTTCCTCCTGTCAGCCCCTGCTTCTTCCGATGCAGGGTAATCACTTATTCCTCCCCTTGCCCGGTCCCGTCCGATGGACCGGACAGACGGTATCTGGAGGGAGGTACTCCCCAAAAAGATTTAAAACGTTTGGAAAAATAGAATAAATCGCTGTAGCCGGACTGCTCTGAAATCTGGGCAATGGACATATCCGTGTTTTTCAGCAGGTCCCTGGCGTGCTCCATTCTGCATCTGGTGATGTAGGCGGTAAGGGATATCCCCTGTATTTTCGTAAAGCTGCGGCTTAGATAGGAAGGACTGACAAGCAGCTCCGACGCAATGGTATTAAGGCTGAGACAGGCCTTGGCAAAATCCCGGTCTATTATCTTCTGGGACTGCAGGACCACTTCCTCTATGAAGTGGCGGTCCCCCGATTCCTGTGCGCTCAGTAAAGCTGAAAAGAGGCGGGTAAATGTTTCCTTAATTTCCTCCAGCCTTAGTCCGGATTGGATTAACTCGGTGCAGGACAGGGAATTCCAGTCCTTTTCACTGCAAAGGATATCCAGGTGTTTTTCGGCGGCATGATGGATGGCGGTTCCCATCAGGGATACAATTTCCGATTCAAGGGCCTGAATGGGAAACAGATGTTTTTTCAGCAATAGGAAAATCCTGTCCAGAACATGGAGTACAGCGGTTTCCTGTTTGCCGGACAGATCAAGCCTGAGCCTGTTGTTTAAGGCAGACAGACTGTCTAAGACCGGAAGGGAGGGCATTGACACCTGGCTGATATCAATGGTTTCCCCGTAAATGGTGCGGAGCCAGAAAAACTGAAGGCTGTTCTGATAGGCAGCAAGGATGTCCCCTGCTTTACCGGAGGCGGATATGGAATAGCCTGACAGCAAAGACAGATGAAACCGCTCACTGACTGACGCCTGTAGCCTGGTTGTAAGCTCCTGGCCTGACAGGGGGGCCAGGGAATTTTCTAAAAGAATGACGGAACGCCCATATCCGTCCGGATTGATCAGATAAAAGCAGGAGGAGGCTAAAAGCTGCTCCGCACAGTTATTCATAGCCAGCCGGTCAGCCTGCTTCTGGCCGTTATGCCGGTCACGGCTGTTCCTGGATGTGGTATCAAGAATCAGGATAAGGTAACGGGAAGAGGGGCGGATGCCGTATGCTTCCAGCAGTTCTTCCGCCCGGTCCGGGATATGCCCGGTATAGAGGCTTCGGAAAAAATTCCGCCGCGTTTCCTGCTCTATGACAGTACTGGTCCATTCCAGCTGTAAAAGAGCCTTTGTGCGGTTGCCCTCGCGGTCCAGTTCTGCCTTCAGGGATGTGATGGCCGCTGTCAGGGTTTCCGGTTTGATGGGTTTGAGGAGATAATCACTGACGCCGTATTTCAGCGCCTCCCTGGCATATTCAAAGGTGGCAAAGCCAGTCAGGATGATTACATGGGGGCGCTTTTTTTCATCCAGAAGCTTCAGCAGGTCCATGCCGCTCTGTCCGGGCATGGAAATGTCCAGAAGGATCAGTTCCACCGCATTGTGCTCCAGGAATTCCATGGCCTGAGGTACGTTTGAGGCCTCGCCTGCATACTGGAAATCATAATCCTCCCATGGAATACAGCAGCGGATGTGCTGGCGTATGTAATATTCATCATCAACTATTAAAAAACGATACATCATGATTTATATTCCTTTCATCGTCCCTGTGATTGCCAGCTGGCTCAGCGGGAAACAACAGACAGATAACGGTCCCCTTTCCTGGTTCTGAGTCAATGGAAATGGACACCGAGTCCCCAAGGTTCAGCCGAAGCCGTTCTTCAATGCTGCGGATGCCAAAAGAGATGCCTGGCCGGGAAATGGATTCCCCTGAGAGGCAGTTCAGCTGTTCTTTTGTCATGCCGGCCCCATTGTCAGAAACAATCAGGCGGATCATATCCGATTCCCGCACACATGAGATAAGGATTTTCCCTGGGATTTTACCAGAGGAAAAGTCCGGGCAGGAGGCAAAGGCATGGATGATGGAATTTTCCAAAAGCGGCTGGAGGGTAAGCTTTGGAATGCGGCAGTCCAATACATCCTCATCTGCCCGGATATCCCAGGAAAACATTGCAGGATAGCGTTTGTCCATGATACTCATGTAATTTTCTGAAATCTCCAGTTCCGCCTTCAGGGAGATAATGGAATTGCCCTGATTTAATACGGCCCGGTAGAATTGGGAGATATCATGGATCATGGAAACAGCGGTGGAGTTCTCTCCGATGGCAACCATACCGCACAGATTTTCCAATGTATTATAAAGAAAATGGGGACGCATCTGCATTTGCAGATAGGCTACCTCATATTCCTTTTTCCGCTCCTCCGAAGTGCGGATCTGTTCCATCAAGTGTTCTGTACTTGCCGCCATCTGGTCAATCTGATTGGCAAGGGAACCAAGTTCGTCATGAAATGCGGCATGGATCCTGGTGGAGTAATCTCCCTGGGAGAGAAGCCTGACTTTATCCACAATCAGTTCCAGGGGCGCCAGGAAATACCGTGTTGCCTGATGGAATACAAAGAAGGACAGGACCAAAGCAGCAATGCCGATGAGTATGATGACTGTAACAAGGACATAGGAATCATGATAAACGGAGGCTTTGGAGACCAGGGTGGCGGTGGAGGCAGAGAGCCGGTCATAGGGCCTGGTAACCATAAGCTGGGAGTCATCCAGCATGACCGGGGTACCTGACAGGGGAGTAGGGGAATAAAGGTCCTCCGGGAACAGCAGTACATAAGCGGCATCTCCGGACAGCTCGGAAGGAAATAGGGCGGTGACGCTTTTTTCATCCAAGGTGAGGGAGAGGATGCCGCGCAGATGTCCATTGAGGTTATACATTTTCCTGATAAACACAAACTCTGCACATTGAGGATTCCCTTCCCTGGGAATTATATACCAGTGATGGGAATAACCATCGGAAAGAAAGGTCTCGATTAATTTTTCCTGGCCCGGAGAGCTTTTTAAGCTGCTTTCTTCATTAAAGGCCCGGTAAAAGCTTTTTCCGTCATATGTAAAGAATGCCATGGAGTAGATATCCTTCTGGACACTTAAGAACTCCAGCAGATGGCTTGTGATTGTGGCGGAGTAAAGGTAGGAATCATAATAACCTGAATTTTTCTGGGATTCATAGGTCTCCTTATAAGCCTCATTCACTACAAAGTGAAGGGATGCGTTCTCAACGCGGTCCAGCAGGGCATCCAGCCGTTCCGATGCCAGGGCGGCCTGCTGTTCCAGGGATGCGATGGATTTTTGTCTCAGCATCCGGTTGCTGATAAAACCTATGCCTGCTGCAATACAGATGATGATGATGAGGTTGATTGCCATGCAGAATAAGTTAAGGCGGAAGCGCAATGAGGTTTTTTTGAACAAGGCCATTAAAATCTCCTTTCCTGATACAGTCTTATCATACTATAATGAAAATAATATTGTCAATTTTCCGGGGTTAAGCGGACAAAAAAATACAAAAAAGACAAGAAAGTATAAATATATTGAGAATAATTTGGGAGGGGGAGATTAATGAATGATAAATAGAGGTATATCTGCAAAAAAGTACAAATAAAAGAAAAAATGTCTCCATGGTAATGAACCATATAGGTGATAAAATAAGTTCAGATAGAAAAAATAAGGAGGAGAAGCATATGAAACGGATGGTATCACTGGTAATGGCAGCCGCCATGGCGGCTGGTCTTCTGTCAGGCTGCGGGTCATCTGGGGCCCAGAGGGGAAATGCCGGAACAGAGTCTGTGAAAGAAGAGTCAAAAAAGGAAGACTCAAAAGAGGAAGACTCAAAAGCGGCGGATTCAAAGACAGAAGGAGCAGGCGGCGAAACAGTAAAGATAACATATTTATCCAGATTTGTGAATCCGGAGCTGGTAAGGGCCGGCTATTATATTGAAAAGTTAAATCAGTTCCGCGAGGAAAATCCCAATATAGAAATAGAGGATATCTCCATTGGTGACGACTCGGAAGCCTTTAAGGCAAAAATCAATGCAGGTGTTGCTTCAGGGGACCTGCCGGACCTGTTCATTGCTAATAATGGGTTCCCTTTGGACCAGTGGGTTGAAAACGGGCTGGTGGCAGACCTGACAGAGGTGGTAAAAGCCCCTGATTGGACAGGCCCGTCTTCAGATGAGATGCTTGAGGCATTTACCTTTGGAGGCAGGATTTATGGCGTCCCCAATGCATTGAACACAGGACAGGTATTTGTTAATACCGGCCTGCTAAAAGAGCATGGCATCACAGAGGTTCCAAGAACCTGGGAGGAAATTGAGGCCATGGCACCTGCACTGAATGAGGCGGGGATTGTCCCCTTTGGCGTGGCTGCCAAGAGCAAGGCAGAGGTGGGGAGGTTCATCAGTGCGTTATCCTGTATGATGTACGGCACCCGGTTCCGGGACCAGCTGGCAGATGCTTCGATTAAATGGGACGGCGGGGAAGGCATGGCTCTTGCAAAACAGTTTAAGACCTTTATAGACGAAGGCGTGCTTGACCCGGATGCTGTTTCCTTTGAAGTACAGGATACCATCTCACTGTTTGAACAGAAGCAGGTGGCCATGATGTACACGGCAGCATATCATTTTGACCGGTTCCAGCAGATGGACTTTTCAGACGATATTGTGTGCGTGAATTTTCCTTCCTTCGGTGACCGGCCTGAGAACAAGGACATCTGGATTGCCAGTGCCAGTGAAGGATTCATGATTTCTTCAAAGCCAGGTACCCCGGAATACGAGGCGGCCTGCAGCCTGCTGTCCTTCATGCTTTCGGCAGACACATTTAAGGGGTATGCAGAACGGAACGGCGGCGGTGCATTCCCTGTGGATTTTGACTTTGATTTTTCCAAGGCCAAGAATGTGGTGGGCAGCTTTATGGAAGAATTTTCAAAAAGAACGGCGTCCACAGATGAGTTTACGGCGTACCTGAATAATGCCAGCCTGGTGGATACAACCAGATCGGAATTCCAGTCCCTGTTTGTGGGAAGAAGTCCTGAGGAAGTGTGTAAGACCCTGGCAGAGCAGTATTCCAAGGAAGGGCGGTAGCCTTTAAAGGGCGCTGTGTGAGGAAAGGAGCTGCCAGATGAAGTTTCGTGTAAATGGCAAGAAATATTCGCCGGAAGGGGTACTGCTCCTCCTTCCGGCCCTTCTTCTATATGGGGCAGTCATTGTGTTTCCGGTGTGCAGTACATTCTATACCTCTTTTTTTGAATGGAATGGGATTAAGCAGCAGGCCTACCGGTTTGTGGGACTTGAGAACTACAGGACCTTTTTTCATGATTATCAGACAGCCACTGCATTTAAGAATGTGTTCATGCTGGCAGGCACCGGCGTGTTCCTGACAATCCCCATTGCATTTTTCCTGGCTACCGTCATCAATCAGAAATTCAGGGGATTACGCCTGTTTAAAACCTTCTATTTCATGCCAGTGGTCATTAACCGGATTGCCATCAGCCTGATGTTTACATTCATCCTTTATCCCAAAATGGGGCCGGTCACTGTGCTTTTACGGGAATTTGGCATCCGTGGCATTAATATTCTGGGGAATTATACAACGGCCATGCCGGCGGTATGCCTGATTTATATGTGGTGTGATGCGGGCTTCCAGATGATTGTGTTCTCATCAGGTCTGGCAGCCATACCCGATGAGATTTATGAGGCTGCCCAGATTGACGGGGTAAGCAGCTTTCAAAAGCTGCGCTATATTACGGTTCCCATGATGAAGTCCACATTTAAGATTGTATTGGTATTTGTATTTACCGGGGCATTTAAGATGTTCGATTTGGTGATGGGCCTGACCTCTGGCGGTCCGGGCGGGGCGACTGAGGTTCCCAACACGTTGCTTTACAACAATGCCTTTACATACAGCCGTCTGGGATATGCGGATTCCATTGCGGTGGTGGTAGTCCTTATCTGCCTTGCATTTTCATTTATTGTCAATCTTATATTTCGTCAAAGGGACTGAGAAAGGATGGAATCATGAAAAAAAGGATAACCCCGGGGACCATACTGTACTGGTCGGCAGCGGTCATATGGTTTTTGGCTGCTGCGTTCCCACTGTATTTTACATTCATATCGTCCTTTAAGGACAACAGCCAGATATTCAGCGCCTTCCTGGTACCTTCGCTCCATCCGGTCTTTGAAAATTATGTAATGGCTCAGAAAATGGCCGGGATTTTAAAGGCCACGGCCAATTCGCTTTTTGTATCCGGCAGCGCCATCGCAATCATGCTGTTATTCTGTACAATGGCAGCCTATGTGACGGCAAGGAAAAGGGTACCTTTTGCATCGGTTGTTTCCGGCCTGTTAATCGCGGCCCTCATGATTCCCATACAGAGCGCCATTGTACCCATCGTACAGATGGTAAGCAGTCTGGGACTGAAGAACCGCCTGTGGACATTAACAATCATATATGCCGGATTAAATATGGCGCTTGTGTTTTTTATCATGAAAAATTATATTGAGGGAATACCCTCGGATCTGGATGAGGCTGCAATGATTGATGGATGCAGTTTGACCAAAATCGTCATGCTGGTCATCATGCCGGTGGCCAAACCGGCCATGGCAACCTGTGCCATCATCACCTTCCTGTTTACATATAACGAACTGCCCATTGCCAATGTCCTGATTAATGATAAAAGCTTAAGGACCATATCCGTGGCACTTCTAAGCCTGAAGGGGGATTTTGGGGTACTGTATTCCGTAATATTTGCAGCCATCATGATATCGTTGGTGCCCACGGTAACCATCTATCTTCTGGCGCAGGAAAAGGTGGAAAAGAGCATTGCAAGCGGCATGGTGAAAGGATAGGGGAAACGGACATGAAATGTGATATTTTGATTAAGGATTGTACGGTAATGACTGAAGATTATTCCACGCCCCGGCACATGGCGGTGGCGGTTGACCAATCCATGGTGCTGGAGGTGGGGGAAACAAAGGAGATGGAGGAAAGATACCAGGGAATCACGGTGTTGGACGGCAGGGGGAAGCTTGTCATGCCAGGTCTTACGGATGGACATACCCATGTATGCCAGCAGCTTCTCCGGGGCCGGATTTCCGATGAGTTTCCTATGATCTGGACCAGATTCCTGGTACCCTTTGAGAGCAGCCTTACAGAGGAGGATGTGGCTGCCAGCGCCAGGCTTGCATGCCTGCAGATGATTAAATCAGGGACCACCTCCTTTGCAGATGCAGGAGGCACGCACATGGAACAGGTGGCAGAGGTGGTCCTGGAATCCGGTATGAGGGCTTCCCTCAGCCGTTCCACCATGGATAAGGGGGAAATGATACCTGCTTCCATGAAGGCGCCTGCCAAAGCGTGCATCCAAAGAACGGAAGAACTTTACAGGCATTATAATGGAAAAGGAGATGGAAGGCTGGCCATCTGGTTTGGGCTGCGGCAGATTATTTCATGCTCGGATGAACTGATCCGTATGACAGGGGCGCGGGCAGCGGAATTAAAGACAGGAATCCATTTGCATCTGGCAGAACATAAGGATGAGGTGGTTTATTGCCTGGAACATTACCATCTAAGGCCGGTGGAATATCTCCACGGGATTGGGGTCCTTGGGGAAAATGTGGTTGCTACCCATTGCGTTGCGGTAGCTGACAGGGAGATACCGGTGATGGCAGCAAGCGGTATGAAGGTGGTCCACTGCCCGCGGGCTAATTTCTGCTGCCAGGGATTCCCGAAAACGCCTCAGTTTTTAGACAGGGGGGTAACCGTGGGGCTGGGAAGTGATGGGGCTGCCAGGGATGATGTTAGCATATTTGAGGAAATGAAAACAATCCGGACCGGGTTGTCTGCTGCATGGGGACTTCCTGTCTTTGACTCCACGGCGCTGCCCAACAAGGATATCCTGAGGATGGCAACCATGGGAGGCGCTGCCGCCATGCAGATGGAGGGGGTAAAGGGGGCCGTGAAGCCAGGGGCGAAGGCGGACCTTATACTCATCCGCACCCATGCCCCCCATCTGGAGCCTACCAGCAACCTGGCCTACACCGTGGCGGAAACTGCTTATGGAAGTGATGTCAGTGATTCCATTATCAACGGAAAACTGGTTATGAAGGAAAGGCAGGTACTGACCCTGGATGAGGAGGCCATATTGGCAGATGCAGGACATAGGATGAAACAGGTCTATGAGAGGGCCGGGATTTAGAGGGGGATATGGTTTTGGAGCGGTATGACAAGGGAAACATGGTGCTAAAGAGGGTAAGGCAGCCAAAGGCAGAAATCCTGGAGCCGGTCCCTCTATCGGATTTTACCATGGAGGAGAGAAGGAAGAACTTACTTCGTGCAATGGAAGAGGAACAGATAGACTGCCTTATTATTTATGGGGATTTGGAGCATGGGTCTAATTTTGAATATCTTACAGGCTTCCTTCCCAGATTTGAGGAGGCGCTGCTGGTAATCCACCGCGGGGATACTGCCTTTTTGCTGTTGGGAAATGAAAACCTGAAAATGGCCAGCTATTCCAGGATACCGGCCAGGGCAGTCCATGTACCGGCATTTTCATTGCCGAATCAGCCGATGGACAGGGGACTTTCAATCAGGGACGGGCTTTTAAAAGCACGGGCAGCAGAGGCAAAGCGGATTGGGGTTGTGGGATGGAAGCTTCTTGAAGAAAGATGCACTGGTCAGGAGGAGCTTTTTGATGTTCCATATTATATCATTGCCGCGCTGAAAAATCTGGCCGGAGCGGGGACACGGATAATAAATAAGACAGGCATCTTCATCCATCCCGGCCATGGAATCCGCACGGTGAACAACTGCAATGAGATAGCCCATTATGAATTTGGTTCAGCCCTTTCCGGCAACTGTGTCCTTAATGGCATGAACCAGGTAGGGCCGGGAAAAAGTGAGATGGAGATTGGGAGCAGCCTGAAAATCTGGGGACAGCCAAACAGCGTGGTGACAATCAGCGCAGCTGGTGAGCGGTTTCAGGGCGCATCCCTTTACCCGGGAAGGAAAAGGGTTAGGATAGGGGACAAACTATCCCTGACAACGGGTTTTAAGGGCGGTCTTACCAGCCGGGCCGGGTATGCGGTAAGTTGTAAGGAGGAGCTTCCTGAGACGTCCAGGGATTATCTGGAGCGTGTGGCGGCCCCGTATTATGCAGCTATGGCGGCATGGCTGGAGCAGGTTAAGATTGGTATGAAGGGAGGGGAACTGTACCAGTTGATGGAAACCGTCCTGCCTAAGGAAGAATATGGATGGAGCCTGAATCCCGGGCATCTGACTGCGGATGAGGAATGGCTTTCATCTCCCATATGGAAGGATTCAGGCCAGCTGCTCAAAAGCGGGATGCTGCTGCAGGCAGATATCATTCCCAGCGTGCCTGGCTATGGGGGCGCCGGGGCTGAGAGCGGGATTGCCCTGGCAGATGAGGATATGAGGAACCAACTGAAGGAGTGTTATCCAAAGATGTGGAAACGGGTAGGGGACAGGCGGAAATATATGAAGGAAGAATTGGGAATCATCCTGCATCAGGAAGTGCTGCCCTTATCCTGCCTGACCGGATATTACCGTCCATTCATGCTGGACAGGGAACGGGCGTTTACGGTTGTCAGGTAAAATCATATAGGAAAGGCGGAAGCCTTGATACCGACGGCATTGGCTGTATTGCGGTATCAGGGCTTTTTCTATAGGAAGGTGTATCCTATGGAAAATGTACCCTATGGAAAATGTGCCAGTGGAGATACATACTCTGTATAAGGGAAAGTCATCCTATGAATTTTATGTAATTATATTTTTTGTATTGACTAAATCCATTATATATGATAAAAATAAAATATATTCATGGGATGAATCGAATGCGTATCAGTCAGATGGACGCAAAGTGCCAAAACAAGGAGGAAACAGCGGCATGAAACAGCTATATGATGTACTCATTATCGGCGGCGGCGTGGTAGGCAGCGCCATTGCCAGGGAAATGTCCAGATACACCCTTAAAATCGGTGTGTTGGAGAAGAATCTGGACGTATGCTATGAGACCAGCGGACGTAATTCCGGCGTGGTCCACGGAGGGTTTGCCTATGACACGGGATCCCTTAAGGCTAAGTTCTGTGTGGAGGGTAATAAAAACATGGGACAACTTGCAGAGGAGCTGGATTTTAAATTCATCCGATGCGGGAAGGTGCTGGTAGGCAACACGGAGGAAGATATGGAGACCCTGAAACGTACCATTAAGCAGGGGGAGGCCAACGGCGCTTCCGGGCTGGAGCTGATTGACAGCAGACGCCTCCATGAACTGGTGCCTGCAGTGGTGGGTGAGTTTGCCATGTTTTCACATAACAGCGGCATCGTGGATCCATTTAACTACACAATCGCGCTGGCTGAGAACGCACATGCCAATGGGGCGGACTACTTTTTTGACCATGAAGTGACTGCCATTGAACGGGATGGGGACGGAATTTACGCCCTTACAACCCCTCACGGCGTATTCCATACCCGCTGGGTGGTTAACAGCGCGGGGCTGGGCTGCGGACGGATTTCCGATATGCTGGGAATCAAAGGCTATAAGATCATCGGCTCAAAGGGCGACTATATCATACTGGACAAGAGGACCGGGCCGCTCCTTCCCATGCCGGTGTACCCGGTGCCGAGCAATACCTACATGGGGATCCATGTGACCAATACCACGGACGGCAATGTAATCATCGGGCCTAATGCAGATATGGTATCTGATTTTACATATTACGGCGTGCCCCAGGAAAATATGGATTACCTTGCTAAGAGCGCCTCCGGCCTCTGGCCCTGCATCCGCAAGCAGGATTATATCCGCAATTATTCCGGCATCCTTCCCAAGTGGGTGGATGACAATGGCGCAATCCAGGATTTTAAGATTGAAATCCGTGATGATATTGCCCCAAGGGCCATCAACCTGGTGGGGATAGAATCTCCCGGACTGACCGCCGCGGTGCCCATTGCCCGGTATGCAATCGGACTCATGTCAGAGCGGGAGAAGCTGGAGCCAAATCCTGGCTTTAATCCTGTGCGCAGGGGAATCCCAAGGTTTGAGGAGCTGACAAAGGAAGAACAGAACCGGCTGATACAGGAAAATCCGGACTATGGCGAGGTCATATGCCGCTGTGAAAAGGTGACCAGGGCTGAAATCCTTGCCGCAATCCACAATCCCCTGGGAGTGGACACCATGGCGGGCGTCAAGTACAGGACCCGTTCCATGATGGGGCGCTGTCAGGGCGGGTACTGCCAGATGCGCATTGCCCAGATGATAGAGGAGGAACTTGGCAGGAAAGAGACTGAAGTACAATATGCAAGAAAAGGCTCCCAGATGTTTTTCGGCAGAGTCAGGCAGGAGGTGTAAGGAATGGACGGGCAGATGGACAAAAGGAAAGGCAGCCGGATAGATACAGAGGCAGGCAGCCGGATAGATACAGAGACAGGCAGCCAGATGGACGGAATCAGGACAGAAGCCGTTGACGTACTTATCGTAGGAGGCGGCCCGGCGGGGCTGGCGGCCGCAGTGGAATTATATCATAAAGGAATCCGCAATATCCTGATTGTGGAGCGCGAAAAACAGCTGGGCGGAATCCTGCGCCAGTGTATCCACGATGGCTTTGGGCTGACCCGCTTCGGCACCACGCTCAGCGGGCCTGAGTATGCCAAACGGTTTATCGATGAGGTGGAGGAACTTAAGATTCCATATATCACGGACGCTGCCGTGCTGGAAGTGACGGACACAAAGCTGGTAACAGCCGCCACCCGTGACGGCTTAAGGCAGTGGCAGGCCAAATCGGTGATCCTTACCATGGGCTGCCGGGAGAGGACAAGGGGGGCGCTGGGGATTCCGGGAGAGCGTCCCACCGGGGTGTTCACGGCAGGTGTTGCCCAGGCATACATTAATCTCTATAACATCATGCCCGCCAGGGAAGTGGTAATCCTGGGTTCCGGCGATATCGGGATGATCATGGCCAGGCGGCTGACCCTGGAAGGCGCCCATGTACAGGCTGTATTTGAAATCCAGCCATATCCCAGCGGCCTTCCGCGCAACATTGAACAGTGCCTTAATGACTATGGCATCCCGCTGTATCTGAGCCATACGGTGACTGCAATCCATGGCGATAAGCGCCTTACGGGCGTGACCATTTCCCAGGTGGATGAGCATTTTAAACCCATTCCGGGCACGGAAAAGGAATACAGCTGTGATACGTTAATCCTCTCAGTGGGCCTGATACCGGAAAATGAACTTTCCCTGGATGCCGGCGTTGCCCTGGACGGCAGGACAAAGGGCGCTGTGGTGGATGAATATTTCCAGACCAATGTGCCGGGCATCTTTGCTGCGGGCAATGTGCTTCATGTCCACGATTTAGTGGACTTTGTATCCATGGAAGCCGAGAACCTGGCTGATTCGGCGGCGGAATACATCCGGGACGGGGGCCTCCCCGACTGTCCGGTTGAGATTAAGACGGACAGGAACATAAACCATACCGTTCCACAGCGGATCAGCGGCACACGGGGATTCAAGCTGTCCATGCGTGTAAACCGTCCCATGAAGGACTGCCGTATTGTTGTGCGCCAGGACGGCGTGGAGATTGCTGCAAAGAAGATGAAAAAGGCCATACCGGCAGAGATGATACAGATGGAAATCAAGCCGGAGCAGCTGAAAACATCCGGAAATCTGGAGGTGTGTGTGGAATGATGAGGGAATTTACATGTATCATTTGCCCGAATGGGTGCGAAATCAGGGCTGAAATAGAAGAAAAAGAGGGCGGCGCAGTGGAAATACGTTCCATTGAAGGTGCAACCTGCAAGAAAGGCAACGCCTATGTGGAACAGGAGTTAAAAGACCCCCAGAGGAATATTGCCACCTCCGTCCTTGTAAAAGGAGGAATCCTTCCCCTGGCCAGTGTGCGCCTGACAGCGCCAATCCCTAAAGGGCGCATATTCGATGCCATGGCTGAAATCAGGAAATGCACCCTGACTGCTCCGGTTGCATCAGGAACCGTGGTCATCCATAAACTTCTTGGTTACGATACGGATGTGATTGTGACAAAGGATATACCGGAAAGTACTGAAACATAATATATTATATTGATATAAATATATTAATCGGCCAATACTCAAAGCAAACAATACTCAAAGCAAACAATACTCAAAGTAAATAATACTCAAAGTAAATAATACCCAAAGCCGCCAATACCCAAAGCCGCCAATACTCAAAGCCGCCAATACTCAAAGCCATCAACATAAAAGCTTCCCAAAACATATATGCCGGCGTGGCACCATCCTTGGTACCACGCCGGCACATATACTGGGAAGCTTTTTTGCATCTTCGCATTTAAGACATCTGTTAATCTACAGGAAATAATCCGGGAACTTCTTTTTCAAAATCCCCTGGTCAACAAGGGCGGTGGATATATGATCCACCATGGCCCTGCCGGCTGCCGCCGGGTCCTTATTCTCCAGCGCCCTGCAGATGGCCAGATGTTCGTTGATGACACGGTCGGAGATGGCGATGTGGTAGCTGAGCTTTCTCTGGCGGTCGAAGTGGGGCATTACATTCTGCATGGTATCATAGATGAAGGACATGCCGCATATATCGTAAAATTCTTTGTGGAACGCAATGTCCAGGGAGAGGAATTTCTCAAAGTTTTCCCTGGGTCCGCCGGAAGCATAGTCTTTCTGGAGGGTGATGGTGTCATAGAGGTTGTCCAGGTTGCTCTGGGTAACAAGGGCGCAGCTCATCTCTGCCAAAGGGCCTTCAATCATCTTACGCATGGTACATACCTGTTCCACAATCTCCGAATTAATCAAGGACACAAAAATCCCGCGCTGGGGATAGCTTTCAATCAGCTGCCCGTTGGTAAGGGAGAGGATGGCCTCCCGGACCGGTGTCCTGCTGATATTCAGTTCTTTTGATATCTCCACATCTGAAATCTTCTGTCCCGGTTCAAAATTAAGGTTGATAATCTGGTACAAGAGGTACCTCTGTGCGTATTCCCGGGCAGTTTCCCCGGGCTTCTGAGTGAAATTTTCCATATTCAGGTCTCCTTTGGCAGTATATATATATTAATACCACGATTTGAGTAATATATTAAGTTATATATCTGTTAAATTTTACTTATCTTAGTATATCGTCTTTGTCATCAATCTGTCAAGTGAGACAGAAGACTGTGATATACAATAATACGGCATGTCAATAGGGTGTTAACAAACCTTAACGGTTAAAATGCACAAAAATTATTTAAAATAAATGTTAAATGTAACAAAAGTATCGTTAAAAAAATATTTATTATTGCAATTGTAACTCCTTGGTAGTATATTAACTGCATTAAGATATATTACACCTATGTTAATATATCGTTAAGATTCTTAATAATAGCATTAAGAAGGTATAAAGATAAGAAGAGGAGGATTAAAACATGAAGAAAAACATGAAAAAAATCTTAGGCGTGACACTGGCGGCATGTATGGTGGCAACATCACTGGCAGGATGCAGCGGTTCCCCGGGCAAGCAGACAACGGCAGCTCCGGCCGCAGGGGAGTCCGGGACAGAGGCAGGACAGGCAGCGCAGTCCACTGCAACCGGAGAGCCGATTAAGGTAGGCGTCTCCAACATGGTAACAGGCCCCATGGCAGCCGGCGGCATCCGTATGAAACAGGCCATTACAATGGCGTTTGAAGAGATTAACGCAAATGGCGGGGTGCTGGGCGGAAGACCCCTTGAGATGGTATTGGTAGATGATACAGGAACCCCCACCGGCGCCGTTAACGCGGTTAACAAGATCCTGGGCGAGAACGTATCTGTTTCCATTGGACCGCACACTTCCCCAATGGCATCCGCAACCCAGGAGCTTTACAGGAAGGCTGGTGTTCCTTTCATCACAGCAGCCACATCACCTAAGCTTCTGGAAGCTGAGAACCCATACTTCTTCCGTATTTCCGTATCTGACGGAGCAGTCGGACCGGCTATGGTAGAGTTTGCAAAGGACAAGTTCGGGGCAAAGAAGATTGGCGCCCTGTATGATACGGACGACTATGGCGTGGCCGCTGACGGGGCAACCAAGCAGTACTGTGCTGACAACGGCATTGAGTATTATTCAGAAGGCTTTACCTCCGGCGACAAGGACCTGACCTCCCAGCTTTCCAAGATTAAGGGATGGGGACCGGATGTTGTATTCGATTTCTCACATGACGCAGAGGCTGCCCTGATTGTACGCCAGTTAGACGAGCTTGGCATGGGCGATATCCCTCACGTTGGACCAAACGCGCTTGCACAGTCCCAGACCTATGACCTGTGTGATGCAAAGCAGCTGGAAGGCACCTATGCATCCACTGACTTCTATGCAGACGAATCCAACGCAGCCATGAAGAAGTTCCTGGATGCTTTCCATGCACGCTGGGGCGAGGATGTGGAGAGGTATGCAGCCATGTACTATACGGCAGCCTATCTTGCAGCAGACGCCATTGACAGGGCTGGTTCCGACAAGCCTGAGGATATCAGGAAGGCATTGTCTGAGACAAAAGATTTCGACGCCGTATTCGGTAAGCTGAACTGCAATGCACAGGGCGAGATGAACACCAACCTGTACATCCTGGAATTTGACGGCGATAAGAATATGAACGTAACACAGCAGATATCCCTTGATTAATGGGTAATCACAAGGAGGTTTACATATGCAGGTATTTGTACAGTTGCTTATTACCGGTGTTGCCATGGGCTTCATCTATGCCCTGGTAGGTATTGAGTACACACTTATATGGAATTCAACCGGGCTCCTTAATTTCAGCCATGATAAATTTATTCTGTTTGGCGCCTATATGTTCGCAGGCTCCTATGTTTTGAGCTTAGGGCTCCCGCCGGTACTGGCAATCCTGTGCACGGTCCTTACCATGTTCCTGCTTGGTATGGTAAGCGCATTTGCCATATTCAACCCCCTGAGCAAACTATCAACGAATTTATTTGCTGTAATCGGAACCGTCATACTTGGCAGGATCATCACGGAATGCGTACGTTTAATCTGGGGACCGCTGCCATTTACCCTGGACAACTTCCTTAGGGGCTCTTTTCATCTGGGCCCCATCGTAGTGTCCAAGGCACATATTGTAATCATCGTTGTATGTTCCATCATAACGGCAGGCCTTCAGATCTTCTTTAAGACCACCAAGATGGGGAAGGCCATGCGCTGTGTGTCTGAGAACAAGACAGCCGCATCCCTGATGGGCATCAACGTTCCCATGAACATTGCGTTTACGGTTGGCCTGTCAGCCCTTATCTGCGCCACCATCGGTGTCCTGGTCATACCGATTTTCAACGTAGAGCTGCAGATGTCATCCATGATTGGCCTGAAAGGCTTTGCATCCGGTGTAATCGGCGGGTTCGGATATCTTCCGGGCGCGATTGTGGGAGGCATACTCCTGGGGGTTGTGGAAATCTTCGGAAGCATGATCATCCCTTCTGTCTATAAGGACTGCCTGTCCTTTGTGCTGCTGATTATCTTCCTGCTGATTAAACCTTCAGGAATCTTAGGAAACAGGAGATAAGGAGGAGAGCGATGAAAAAGAATAAATCAGCAATGATAATTGCATTGGCGGCGATTGCTCTGGCAGCGGTTCTCCCTATGTTCATAACTAATAACTACCATCTGAACCTGATGATACAGGTGCTTATCAACATCATCATCGTGGTGGGCCTGAATTTCATCACAGGCCTTACTGGCCAGATGAACCTTGGAACCGCGGGAATCTTCTCCATGGGCGCTTACACATCCTCTCTGCTGGCTACCAAGCTGGGGCTGAATCCCTGGATCTGCCTGGTTGCGGCTGTGGGCATGGGATGCCTCATCGGCATGGGCCTTGGATATCCTTCCCTGCGCGTATCCGGCGTATACCTGGCGCTGACCACCATCGGGTTTTCCGAGATTGTAAGGATTCTGATGACCAACCTGACCGGACTTACAGGAGGGGCGCTGGGCGTCACAGGCATTCCCACCTTCTCCATCTTCGGCTTCAAGTTCCAGAGCAACAAGGAAATTTATTACCTGTACCTGGTCATTGCGGTACTGCTCATATTCAATGCGTACCGGATTGTCAATTCCAAGTGGGGGCGTTCCTTCCTTGCTGTCAAGGATAATCCGGATGCGGTTGAGGCGGGCGGCGTCAACATTGCCAACATCAAGATCATGGCATTTACCCTGGCAGCCATCTATGCAACCATCGCAGGCAGCCTGTATTCACACTATGTAGGCTTCATCAACCCAAGCGCCTACAACCTGGAATTTTCAATTAACTATGTAGTCATGCTGGTTATCGGCGGCATCGGTTCCGTGCCCGGCAATGTACTGGGCGCAATCCTGGTGACCCTGGTACCCGAGTTCTTACGGTTCATGGAGAATTATTACTGGCTGGTATTCTCCATCATCACCCTGCTGTTCGTCATTTTCCTGCCAAACGGGATTGTCTCCCTGTTCAGGATTAAGAAGTCAGCGGATAAAGCAGTGAAAGGAGGACAGGCAAATGTCTGATAACAGAGAAGGAAAATCCGTACTGACCCTAAAAAATGTCACAAAACGTTTCTCAGGACTGGTTGCGGTCAATGACCTGTCCCTTGACATGAAGGAGCGTACCATCCACGCCCTGATCGGGCCTAACGGCGCAGGCAAGTCCACGGCCATCAATATGATTACAGGACTCCTGCCATTGACCGAAGGTGAGATTTACCATGAGGGCACCAAAATCAGCGGCATGAGCGCACACCAGATTGCCCAGACCCGCTGCAGCCGTACCTTCCAGAACCTGAAGCTGTACCGTTCCATGACCGTGAAGGAGAACCTGATGATGGGCAGCATGATGGATATGAAGCAGGGCTTCTTCCCGTTCATGTTCAACTTCGGGGCGGCTGCAAGGGAGGAAAAGCTGATTCATGAAAAGGCTGATTCCATCCTGGAATTCATCGGACTTAAGGACCTGGCCAATGAATACCCGGCCAACATGCCTTACGGAAAGCAGAAGCTGACCGAACTGGCCCGATCCCTGATGTCAGACCCAAAGCTTCTGTTCCTGGACGAGCCGGCGGCAGGACTGAACCCGTCAGAGCGTGTGGAATTCGTCAATATCATGCTGAAGGTATTTGATTCCGGCATTGACATTTTCCTTATTGAACACAACATGGATGTTATCATGAACATCAGCGACTATATCACGGTCATCAGCTTCGGCGCCAAGATTGCCGAGGGAACGCCGGAGGAAATCCAGCAGGATCCGGTGGTCATCAAGGCTTACCTGGGCGACCGTTATAAGCAGAACATGGCAAGGGGGGCTGCACATGCTTAAGGTTAATGGAATTGACGTATATTATGGCAAGGTCCAGGCTTTGTTCGACGTATCCATCGAAGTGGGGGACAACGAGATTGTCTCCATCATCGGAGCCAACGGAGCAGGCAAGACAACCCTCATGAAGTCCATCATGGGCATCAACAAGCCCAGGAAGGGAACCATTGAATACAACGGACAGGTCATCAGCGGCCTGCCCTCCCACAAGGTGGTGGGACATAAGATCGTGTACGTGCCTGAGGGGCGCGAGATATTCCCCAACATGACCGTGCAGGAGAACCTGGAGATGGGCGCTTACTCCGTGAAAATGTCCAAGGCCGACATGGACCGCCACCTGGAAGAGCAGTACGAAATTTTCCCAAGGCTGAAAGAACGTGCAAAGCAGAAAGCAGGCTCCATGTCAGGGGGCGAACAGCAGATGTTAGCCATTGCAAGGGGACTGATGTCAGACCCTGAACTGCTTATGCTGGATGAGCCAAGCCTGGGACTGGCGCCCGTTATCGTGGACGATATGTTCGACGTCATCGTGCGTGTCAATAAAGTAAGGAACATACCCATTGCAATCGTGGAGCAGAATGCATTCATGGCCATGTCCATTTCCAACAGGACCTATGTCCTGGAGGTTGGCAACCTGGTTGCCAGCGGGGACAGCAAGATACTGATGGATTCGGATGATATTAAGAAGGCGTATCTGGGGGGCTGATGAAAATGCTTCCCAGAGTAAATACGCCGGTAGGAACCGGCCCGCGGATATTGATTTTCAGACAGGTTCAGGCGCAGTACAGCAGCGGAATATCATGAGACGGAAAGTTAGGAGGAATTAAGCCGTGAAAGCGATTAAATTTGAAGAGCCCTGGAAGGTTCAGTGTATTAATATGGAAATGCCCCAGCCGGCAGAGGGTGAGGCACTTATCAAAGTAAAGGCGGCCGGTATCTGCGGCAGCGATATCGGGGCGTTCAGGGGGACCAACCCGCTGGTATCATTTCCAAGGGTCATCGGCCATGAGATTGTGGGGGAAGTACTGTCCATCCCGGAGGACAATGAGCGGGGGATTAAGGTGGGGGACCGTGTAATTGTTGACCCATACCTGTACTGCGGCAAATGCTATCCCTGTTCGATTGGACGCACCAACTGCTGTACGGACCTTAAGGTACTTGGCGTGCATGTGGAAGGCGGAATGGCGGAATATATGGCGCATCCCGCCGACATGCTGTGGAAGCTGCCTGAGGATATGCCCTGGGACATCGCTCCCATGGCAGAGCCGCTGACCATTGCGCTTCATGGAATCCACAGGGGCGGGCTGAAGGCCGGCGAGCATGTGGCGATTATCGGCGCAGGCCCCATCGGTCTGCTGGCAGCCATGGCTGCCCTGGCCTACGGTGCAGAACCCATCGTGATTGATGTGGTGGATGAGCGCCTGGAATATGCCAGGGAACTGGGAGTGAACTGTACCATCAACTCCGCGAAAGAGGACATGGTGGCCAAGGTGGCTGAGTACACGGACGGCCGAATGGCGGAACTGGTCATGGAGTGCTCCGGCGCCAATGCCGCGGTCCGATCCACACTGGATATCGTGGCCAACGCAGGGCGTATCACCCTGACCGGCTGGCCAAAGAAGGAAACCCCTCTTCCCACCGACGCCATTACCCGCAAGGAGGTTGACATCCGCGGCGCCCGCACCAGCGCAGGCGAATTCGAGGAAGCCGTTGACCTGATTTATACGGGAAAGGTGGATGTAAGAAGGATCCTCACCAAGGTTGTCTCCATGGATGAGACACCGGAGACGATTGTTGATATTGAAAAGAATCCCGGGAATTATATGAAGGTGAATGTGGTGCTGGATTGATTTAGTGTTCCATGGGAAAGAAGGAACCGTAACTGAATAAGGAAATGCCCGGCCGCGGCCTGTCGAAGTTTGACAGACGCGGACCGGGCTTTTTATGTATATTCCTTCTGGGACAAATGGCTAAAAAATGATGTAAAAACATGGTCACAAATAACAAAAAAACGTCGAAATGTACATAAGTGTTGATATTGTAGGGAGGGGGAGTTAAAATTAACCTATGCGGTTATACACAATTTTGTGTCCAAAGTGAAGTTGAGAAACTTCTGGCGGAAAGCGGTATAATTTCATCATACAGCAGGTAAATAAAGGATACTAAGGAGGGGGAGCAATGAAGGTTGTGTGGAGACGTACATTAAAGACGGGGCTGGCAGTCATGCTTGCGGCAGGAATGATGTTTGGGACGCTCATGGCGGCATGGGGGGAGGAAAACAGTTCAGTGGCAGCCATGGATGCGGTGGAGGCTGTCAATGTGTCGGATACGGGCTATGATGTTGTGTTCTGTATTGACAACAGCAGGAGTATGTGGAAGCAGCAGGATATCAGGGACCAGGCTGTGAGGGTCCTGGCCAATCTGGCAGTGGGTTCGGATATCAGGATTGGCGGTGTGTATTTTGCGGACCACGTTTACCAGAGATGCTCCCTCACATCCCTCACAGGGGAGGAGGATACAAAGAAGGTTATGTCCTTCCTGAATTTTACGGATAAGGATGACGGAAACCGTGACACCAATATTGGGTCAGCCCTTTCTGAGGCGCTGAAGCTTTTTGAAAATCAGGATATATCCAGAAAGAGGATAATCGTCCTGTTCAGTGACGGGATAAATGAGGACTATGAGGGAACCGGCAGCTACACAGCCAGGGCCAATAATATGACCAGCCAGGCAGCGGGGGAAATCAATGAGGCGCAGATTGCGCTGTACTGTGTGTTCCTGGAAAAGGACCGGGCAGACGAAGCCTATCTGAGGAACCTGGTTAATTATTTTAAAGAGGATGGGCAGTACGACCAGGAGCGTTTTTTCCCTGTTGCGGAGAATGAAATTGACAGGCTTGCAGATAAGTTTTCCGATGTATTTTATGCAATGCAGAACAATATGAAGTATGAGAATATAACCATGGATAAGGATGGCATATACAGCTTCTATGTGCCTTCCATGGGAGTGGACAAGGTACAGATATCCCTGAAGGGAATTGAGTCGCTCTCTGCGGAGCCGGAGATACCGGCTGGAGAAGATACCGCCGGAAAGGAAGCTGCGGGCGAAGGGAATGAGCAGGGGAAATCATCCGGGAACGGCCAGATTGATACATGGATGGACGGGGAGACGGGATACATAACCATTCAAAATCCGTCTGTGGGAAAATGGACGGTAAAGGCAGAGGCGAAGGATCCTTCTGAGGTAAAGGGGACGCTGGCTTTTTACGCACATTTAAAAGCTGTGTGCCGTCTTGCATCCGTGGACGGAAGCGGCATCTATAAGAACAGCCTGGTGACGGTAAAAGCGGATTTTTGCGACGGGGCCGGCGGCGCAGTGGATATAGACCCGGCTGCAGACGTGACCTGCTATCTGGAATTTGCATCCGGAAAAAAGGAGAAGATGGTATTGACCAAGACGGGTATGGGATGCGGCAGTGGGCAATTCCTGGTACCTGACTATGGCACATATGATTTTAAGGTGGATGCTAGGTATGAGGGGTTTGTCAATCTGGAGTTCTGGGTGCCGGGAGGAGAAATCAGGGGCCGCGGGCCGCGGGCAGCCAAAATTCCGCCTGTATTCTTCAGCCATACCGTAATACAGGATGATAAGAAGCAGCAGAGCTTCATGGTGCTGGAGGAGGATCTGTTTACGGATCCGGACGGAGAATCCGTGAAGATTGAAAAAGTGGTGCAGTCTGATGCCGGGAATCCTGTGTATGCGGTACAGAAGGATGGGGTTGTGGTATTTACCGCTAAGAAAACAGGGGCTTTGGAGATAGGGCTTCAGCTGGTGGATGAATCCGGCATGACAGCCGTCATCAATGTAAAAGGATATGTGGTGAATAAGGCCCGGATGATTACCGTGCTGGTGGTGTTTGCGGTTGTCCTGGCAGCAGTAGCAGCGATGATTACATCTTCTAAAAAGAGTGACACGAGGAAGCGGAAATTCATCAAAAACTCGGCAGAGTCCATAAGGCAGCTGAGAAAGGAAATCCAGGAGATGCGCCATACATATGATGAGCTGATGCCTCAGATTGATTTGGACGGAATCGATCTGGACCAGGTCCTGCTTTGCAGGCTGTCTGAAAGACTGGCAGATGTTCAGATTGAACGCTGGGGGATAAAACAGTACATAACACAGGATGGGATACAGCCTGCCAACACAGCGGAAAATCTGGTCCAGGCACTGGATACATGCTTTTCAAAGGCAGGCAGCACTGACACATGGGACGGTAAGACGGACGGGCTGAGCCGGAAGCAGCTGAATGAGACATATGGGAAGGCAATGGAGACCCGGAAGGCGCTTCTTGACCTGAAATCGGATATCAGGAAATATCTGGAGGAGATGAAAAAACTGCCGGACAGCCTGGAAGCATTACAGGCGGAGATGGATGAAAAGATTGATTATATACGGAAAACCCTGGAACAGACATTTAAATGCTCCCTGACCCTTGAATGCGGGGAAGAGCTGATTGGGGCAAAGGGAGCCAGGGGACTGAAGGGATTCTACTGTCTGGACGATGTGAGGGTCAGCGGTATGAAGCAGATAGACACATTGGGAGAAGCCCTGGCCGGAGGCACCACAGGTATCATTGTCTATCCCCTGGGTGAGGACGGCAGGGACGGATTGCGGTTTGAGGGCAATGATAAGTTCAAAATCCGGGATGAGGGACAGGAGGATTTCAACTATACGGATAGTGCCAATCTGCTGAAGGGCAAGGTTTACCGCCTTTATATCCGTAAGCTGGGCGAGGTTATAGTCAGCATATCCTGAGAACGGAAAATACAAAATCGAAAAGGGGGACCTGATATGAATATATGTCCATTTAAGTTTGAAACGTTTGATGAAAACAATCTGTCCTATGAGATTCAGTTCCTGTCAGAGTATAAGGTTGAATATCTGGAAAAGACCATTATAAAGGATTGCTATAAGGAATTTCTGAAAAAGGAAACCGATGACCGGCAGGCGGATAAATTGCGGGGGAATAAAACAGCGGAGGGGAACAGCAGATATCTGTTAAAGGCAGGCGGGGCAGGCCAGAGGAACCAGATGGAAGTTCTGCTGGAAACAGTGGAGAAGGAAAGAACTGCGTATCTGGCCAGATATGAGAGGTCCAGGCAGCGTCTGTTAAATAATCCGGATATGCCGGGGGATGTGGATGGGAAACAGATTTCACACAGTACAGGGAACGAAGATAAAGAATTACTGGATATGGAGATAACAGAGAAACCGGCTGGGAGTAAAACGTATTCGATAGCAGTTGACGGAATCGAGGTGATGAAAGCATATCCATGCTGCCCGCGCTGTAATACGATGCTTCCTCTTGAATGGTTCAGGGCAGAGGATTTCTGCGGCATATCCATGCTGGCGCTGGTGCACGGAGGAAAATCCACCATGTCCCTGTCTATTATCGGAAATAACTTTGAACGGTTGAGAACGCCGGGAGATGGAATCGTATTTTCCCCGGCACAGAAAAAGAGTACGGATGTATTTTACAGAGAAAAATGTAGGGATGCAGAGCGGATGATAAGGGAAAAAGTATATCCAATCGGCACGGAACCGGTCTACGTCCATCCTATATTTGTAAATATGGACTATAAAGGGCACCGCATGGTGATTGGATTATATGATGTATCCGGTGAGACCATGATGGATGCGGATTCCATGAACAGCCTGGTCAGCCACCTTAAGCACATGTCCGCCCATATCTATCTGATTGATCCCAAGGATATGAAGATTACGCTGGAAGACACAAAAAGTAATGGGGAAGAAATAAGGGACTGCAAGGTCCTGGACATTGAGGCGCAGGGGGAATTGCAAAGGAATAGCAGAGGTAAGACGGTTGCTGCGTCCAGCCTGGTCAGGACGAAAAAACATACTCAGACAAAAAAGCGGAATACAGACCCATTTTCCCTGTTCTTTAAGGTTGTGGACCTTCTGGACGAATCAGGTGAAATAGGGGAAATCCGCACAAGACAGCATATGGCGTTTTCCGTTATCAAAAGTGATCTGTTGGAGGCGGCGCCGGAGATACATGAACTGCCGCACCATGACCTCCTGTTTGAACGTCCGGAGTGCTGGGAATTATGGGATGAGGATAGGAATCTTATGAGGGTGGACGTGGTCCGGAAGGTATTTGATAAGTGTGTCATGGACCGCGCCATGATGGACCGGCTCGCAGCGCTCTTTGGGACGGTATCCTGGCACTGTGTCAGTGCCACGGGCTGCGCAGGCGAGGGAAAGCTGGAGGGGGATTACGATCCTATCCGTGTGGAGGAGCCGTTGATTGAATGCATTAAGGCAAAGATTAAGAAGAATAAGTGGGATGATGAGGAATAGGAGGTGGATGTATGGTGAGTTACCGGTACCATCAGGCGTATTATACTTGGGAGACAGCGTCCCCTTCCTGTCCGGTCACAGGATGGGAGATTCATAAGGCAAGCCTGGAAGATGACAAATTTTCCCGTGAATGCAAGAAACTGGCCTCAGGGTTAGATCAGGGACAGGGCGGGTCGACCAGTGAATATCTGGTATACTCTGCAGATTGGAACTGCTTTGTAAGTGTCGGGGTCAGTCCCCGGCCTGAGGGGGATGAGGTTGGAAGAAAAAATATCCTGTGCCACCTCTTTGTGCCTCAGAGCCACTGGGTGCCGCCAGATCCGGCTGATTATCTGCTGGATTTTCAATTTGATTCTGTCCCCAGACCCGGGGACAGGCTTTCTGCCGTCACCATAAATAAGGGGAACTTCAATTACCGGGATATACTGGACCGTTTTGCATTGGGAAGTGATGGAGTCGGTATACATAAGAAAAGGCTGGAGGTTCTTTTGCGGCTTCTGTACCAACGGATATTGTCGGATGCGCCGCCGCTGCTGTTTTATATGAGGCATGATGGGCTGGATGGGATGGAATATGCAAAAGCTGCCAAAAGCCTGGTGTATCTGCTGCATTTGTGGGTCCCATCCGCCACGGAGGAACAGATGCGCCGTTACAGGAGGAGCCTGACCTTCAGTATTAATGCGGAGGGCAGGACAGGAGGGATCGGTATCCTTTTTAACAGCGGGGATAATGGCGGTTACAGTCTGGAGCACCTGGAGATGTATGGGGAGGAAAATGACTTTGAAGGCGGATTTTTTTGCACATTGGCAGAAAAAGCGCAGGATTCGGCGGATTCTCTCCAGCAATATCTGAAACAGCTGTCAGAGGTTTTTGATGGGAAGGCAGGCAGCCTGGATGAGATATTGCTGGCCTATAAAAGAAAGAGGATGGACGAAGGCAATCCGATCCCGGAGGAGGAACTGTATGAAAAGCTGGGAAGCCTTATAAGAAAGTCAGAACGTATTCCATGGTATAAATCCTTCTGTATTGACTTTCTGAAGCAGCTGGATCTGGAACAAAGCGTACACCTTGACGGATATTGGGATGAAATGATTGACTGGCTGGACAGGGAGCGGGAACCTGAGATTGAGACAGTTACCGCACGTATTCTGGAATGTGTGGGCAGGAAGAATCCTGACCGCCTGAAAAAATACTGCTGTCAGATACCGCAGCGTTCCGGACCGTTTATCTTGGATGAACTGTACAGAAGGCTTGAAAAAAAAATCCGGGAAGAAAGGGATGCCAATGTCCCGGATAAGATTGGAAATCTGGCTGTCATTGCAGACAGGTATTCACCTTTGTGGAGCATCGGCGATTTCAAATGGAGTATGCTCAATCATGGCGTGGAACTATATAAATCCGAAAACCTGGATGCTGGCGGCAGGGAAAAGATTACAGGCCTGATGGTCCGTTATGATGAGGAAAACTGGGATAAGGAGATTCATGATTATTACATATGCCAGGGAAATGACTATATACAATGGCTTTTCGGACAGGCTGGCCGTGTGGATTCCAGATATGTCCGTTACTGCTATGGACAGATGCTTGCATTCCTGCGTGAATCATCAGATGTGGATATGGAACTATTATCAGAATTGGAGCGCAGTCTGGCAGAGCGTGCGGATGGACAGATTACAGATGGGCAGAGGGAGGAATACAGGAGCCTGGTATGGGCGATACAGGAACCGTTGATTACAAGGCAGATTAACAATCTGTCCTCAGATGATCTGGACGGACTTATGGGTTTTAAGAACTCGGTGCTCAGAGGTAATTGCCTTGAGGCCTGGGAAAATAAAGCGTGCCGGATTCTGGAAAAACGCATTCCGGTTGAACTGGAGACACTGAAGCAGATTGAGCGGCGTTATAATGGACTTACCAATAACGGAAAGGAACAAACAATGAAGACGCTGGCCTGCAGGCTGGAACGGGCGGCGGAATCGGATGTGGAATTGTATGCGTGGCATTGCTTTTTGAGCCAGACGGGGGCAGGGCGGTTCTGGAGCATTTTTAAACTGAAGGAAGCATTTCCATGTATTTATACAAAGATAAAGGATGCCCATTGCCGTAACTATATCCTGGGCGATGACACTTATATGGATAAGCTGTTTCATATCTATGAGCAATTTTGTGATTCCCGGTCCATCGATGAAGCCTATGTCAGGAATATCGTCCTCGGGACATCAGATAAATCGCAGGAAAACTCAGGTCTGATTGCACTTATGGAAATTCACCTGATGCATAGCGGTAAAACAAGCATACAGGACTGTATCAATTATATGGCGGTACGCATGACCTGTGCTGAAGCCAACGGAAAAAGTGCCTGGGATATATATGATGCCATATCAAAAAACACAATGGTATACCATATTCTGGTTGATACTTTGAAACGGGCCGATGGCTGTACGGAAGATGAAAAAAAGAGGATAAACAGTATTCTGACCATGTTTCATCAGGTTGAGACATTCCAAACACAAGATTCCTGGACATTAGACACGCTGAGGGAGGCAATCAGGATTTATAAGGAATCAGGGGCCGGAGGCGGTGCGGACAGCGGCGGTTTCGGCAAGAAGATTGAAAAACAGCTGGAATATCAGAAAAAACGGATTTATGATGAGTGTTCACAGTATAATGAGCTCTGCAATGATTTCTATGGCACGAACAAAAGCAGGGTGATGTCTGAGACTGAAAAGGGGCGGATAACTGCGCGGACGCAGACCTGTGGGCAGGCCCAGTCCTATGGCCGGAATCAATCCTATGGTCCCCCCCAATCCTATGGCCAGAACCAGGGATTTGCGCAGGGTCAGTCCTGGGGTCAGGACACGGGTACCGCACGGAACAGGTCCTATGAGCAGAGACAAAAGACTGGGCAGAAACAGTGCTGTGCCCAAGACACGGAATCAGTGAGGCGGTCCTGTGCCCAAGACACGGAATCAGCGAGGCGGTCCTGTGCCCAAGACACGGAATCAGCGAGGCGGTCCTATGCCCAAGAACCGGCAGCAGCCCGGACCCAACCTGATATACCAGGCCTGCCGCGGTTTTCATCCGATGCGGAATTAAATGGGACAAGAATCGTACCGGTGGGCAAGACACCGCCTGGTAAGGAGGCGGATTATAAAGAGCCGGATTATAAAAAGCCTCAATATGATTGGCCTCCACCATCGGGTACCAATATACAAGGAGGAAAATAGTGATGAAAAAGTCAAGGGAGGAATACCGTGCGTGGATCTGTTCCATACGCAAAAGGTGCGGCATGGACCTGGATGAGTTCGGCGCCAGCCTGTGCCACTATGTCAGGGACAGGACGGTTGGGGAAGAGGTATGCCGGCCGTTTTTAGGGCGAATGGTGCAACTGTGGGAGTGCGGCCAGAACCAGTGTAAGAACATTGAGACATTCCTGGCCCTGGCTTTGGTGGAGTACTGCGGCACCATCGATGCGGCGCCCTGCATTTCACAGGAGGAACGGCAGGCCCGGTATGACCATGTGAGAAAACGTATGCTGGAATTTCATGGGAAGGAACTGTATGTAAGGAATCTGAACCATGTCCTTCTGGTGGGAGCCATCAGAGGCTTATATTCCCTTCGGGATGTGATTGATAAAAGAAAGGAATTAAATGAAAGATTAAGGGGCAGCAAACTCTCACTGGGGCAGAAACGGGATAACAGTGTAAAGTTCATGACGGTTATTATTGAGCCCAGGATTATGCATGCCGCAACATATGAGGAAATGGAAGCAATCATCATGGAACATAAGGATTATTTCCTGGGCGGCCGCGTGGTAGGGGAACGGATGAAGAAGCGCTATGGGGAAATTCATGGACTGAACAGGGAATTTGGTTTTAAAGAGGCGGTCTGCCTTTATGCGCCGCGGTTTAAGAACAGTTTCAGCCACCTTTTCATGGAGGATGTGGCCATATCCAGGGGGTGGCTTCTGGAGTTCTGCATACGGATGAGAATGGGCCGGGAAGAGATAAATGAAGTCCTGAAGGATGCGAGGATGGAACCTCTCAGCGATGAGAAGGAACATACCGAAAGTCTTATACAGCCCTACGGGGAAATGGGCGTGGGAAGCAAGATGTGGTTTGCGGCCCTGGAACAGGAGGCAAGGACAAGGGTGAGGCATGGACTCATGCCGGAGGAGGATACTGTTTTTTTGCGCAGGTATGCGGATATATACGGGCTTCCGTTCCATATGAAGGTGCTGGCAGCCGCGGTATCCTGCCTGCATATCCTTGAACGGAACCAGGAATACCAATACCCGGCGGATTTTTACCTGGAACGCATCCTTCAGAATGGGGAGATGGTTTCCTTCCTGAATGCCTTTTGGGAGGAGTGCAGGGCATATGATGGGGAAGATGAAGACGATGGAGGAAGGGAACGGTGGATAGCTGGACGGCTCCTGGGTGAGGCCTCCGAGAGGGTATACATGCTGGATGAACAGGAGATATTCACGGGGCTGGGACGTCTTAAAAGCACATATAAAAAGCGGGCACAGGACTGCCTTGAGGAGTCGGCGCCGTATTACCGTATGCCAGAGGAAAAAGGCGTGTTCCTGACACCGGCTGAGTTTAAAGAAGCAGAGGCCCAGTACACATGCGCGGCAGTCCTCTATTCTATTTTTACGGGCAGGCTTTGGAACGGAAGGTATTGTGAGCCGGAACCGGAAGAAAGCAGGAAGATGAAAGCCGGATGCTTCGATCTGTATTATTTCCTGAAAGCTTTATGGGAGGCATATCTGGATAAGAAGCCCCTGGTCAGGGCAGGGGAAGGATACCGTATCAAGCTGCCGTCGGGAAAGCCGGTAGGACCCCGGTTCGATGATGAGGGAATAACAGGCGCTCTGATGGAGGCATTGGCAATCATGGCGGGAAATCCGGATTACTGCCCGGAGTCTTTCCAGTAAAGTTGTGTGGAATTTTTTTGGGATCAGGTATGCTAAACTGGTAACATAACAAGATGGCATGTCTAAATTTCAAAAAGGGGGAAGCACATATGTTGTCAAAGCTGGGTATCTTATTGGTAATGCTGGTATTGTTGGGAATGGCGGTACTCCTGTTTAAGGAGTCCATGATGCCGGGGGCATTTTCACGGCCCAAAGGCAGCAGGGAGGAGGATAAAAAGAAATATAAAAAAGAACGGCGTGAGACAGTACTCATCGGAGGGCCCAGACTGTATCTCTTTACAGGGAAAAAACAGATGAGGGAGTTTTCCATTAACCGCCCTAACTGGCTTCTGGGGAGCTGGACCAAAGCGGACTGCGTTCTGGGCGATGCGACTATTTCGGCAAAACACTGCCGCATATTCAGGGATATGGCAGATGGGAAGCTTGTTTACTACCTGCAGAACCTTTCAATCCACAATCCTGTGGAGATATACAACCCTGAGAGACAGTGCTATGAATTCCTGAGGTACAAAGAGTGCGTCCCCCTGAAAGAGGGCAGACAGAAATTCTACATAGGGGAACACAAGGCGGTGATTGACATGGAATCCATGGGACATGGGCCAGAACCGGAGATGGAAGACGCAGACGGCATCATGCCTGAGGACCGGGGACACGGGGCAGAACGGGGGAGGACCAGGATTTATGAGAAGCACAGCACGGTATAAGATAAAAATCCGTTATTGGATACTGGAATTAAAGCTTCCTCTTGCCATGACCCTGGTGCACATCATGCTTTTAATGTTCATGTGCCTGAAGGATAAAGGCAGCCATTATCTCCCTGTTTTCTGGATCCTCCTGTTTACGATGTGGACAGGCTGCCTGCTGGCCAGGCTGTGCCATGGGAGCCAGAACCTGGTGGCCTGGGTTTTAATACTGCTGACCGTGGGCGGCGTGATGCAGGTAATGCTGATGGGGGAGGATGCAGCAGACGGGTTCCGCCTGTGCAGGAAATTTGCGGCTGCCTTTGTTCTCTCCGCAGCGGGCGTAACTGCATTTTACAAAATGTCCTGGTATAAGAAGGAGCATGCGGTTGCAGGCATGGCATGCCTGAGCCTGATGATTTTTGGGATCATGTTCCTGTTTGGAAGCGATGTGGGGGATGGGGCGGTGGTCAACCTGAAGGTGGGAACCCGTTCCTTCCAGGTGCTGGAACTTTTAAAGGTGCTGTATATTTTCGTCATGGCGGGGCTGCTTGGAAAAGAACAGTTAAAAGATAAACAGGTAATGGGGCTTAAGCGTCCGTGGGCGGCATTTATATTTACGGTGTTGAACATAGGTTTCCTGGCCCTGCTGGGGGAACTGGGGACAGCGCTTTTGATAGCGGCCCTTGGAGGCGGAATGTTCCTGGCCGGGGGAAGGCTCCATATCACCAGGAAAAGGGCGGTGGCCGCCGCCGTGGTATCGGTCCTGGCAATGGTCATCCTGGCACTTTTGGTCTGGAAGGCTCCATCGGGGATTTTCCTTAAGATATATAACCGGCTGTATTATTTCCTCTATCCTGAAAAGGACGCCTCCGGCCTTGGCCTTCAGTATATACAAATAAGGAGGGCCTTGGCGGTGGGGGGAATGCTTGGGCCTGAGTCCACAAGGTATCTGTTCCATATCAGCGAGGAGAACACGGACCTGGTGTTTGCAAAGCTGGTGCAGACCTGCGGTATGCTGATGGGGTTGTTTGTGATTACGTCCTATCTGCTGATGCTGAGGGAGGGATTCGGGATTACACTCAATGGCCCGGATTCATATTACCGCATGATAGCAGCAGGAATCATACTTCTGATTGCCATCCAGGGAATTGTCCATATAGGGTGCAACATATGTTTTATCCCTATTACGGGAATACCTCTTCCCTTCATATCGCACGGAGGTGTGAATCTGACTGTGAACCTGGTGCTGTCAGGTATACTTATGGTTATATCAGGCGGCAGGATGGAAGGGAGATGGGTGCATGAACTTTAGGAAAAACCTGACCGTGATTTACCTGGTGCTCTTTGCCGTCCTCGTGGCTGAGGCAGCCGGACTGCTCATCCGGAGTGCCGTCATCCCGGGTCTGAGCAGACAGGCGGAGCATGACCGGGATACGGCTATGAGCCGCTGCAACGCCAGGACCATTGCATCCGGTGATATATATGACTGCAGGAAAAACCGGCTATTCAGCGCCGGAGGTCCCGGGGAGAAAGGGATTTATGCGGATGATGAGGCCTATTCCCAGATCATCGGATATGCGCTTCCCGTTACCAACCAATACTACCGTATGATGGCGTATTATAAGGAGGAACTGTTTTTACCGGCAGGGGCAGAGGGAAGAAAGGGCGCGGACATTTATCTGACCCTGGATCAGGGAATCCAGATGAAGGCGCTCCAGGTTTTAAAAGACGAAATCGGCGGGGACGGCGAAGGGTCGGTGGTTGTGATGGATGCAAGGACGGGAGAACTGAAGGCCTTTGTCTCTCTTCCTGCATTTAATGCCAATGATTTGGATTCCAGCTTAAAGGAAATGAACAGCAGCAAAGAAATATGGTACCCTGTCACCCATAAAAAGGGGGTGCCGCCCGGAAGCATCTTTAAACTGGTTACAGTGGCGGCTGTCCTGGAGAACGGATTTGAGGATTTCCGGACAGCGGACAAGGAATTTGATGTGGATGGGGTACGCATTACCAATTCGTATAAGCCGGATGGAAAGGAAATCGGTTATAAAGAGGCGCTGGTCCGTTCATCCAATGTCTATATGGCATCAGCGGCATTGGCAATAGGAGGGGACAGGCTGACGGAAATGGCCGGACGGTTCATGGTTGGAAAAGAACTTGAACTGGACTTTGGAACGGTTGTGAGCAATTGGGATCTGGATTCCGGCAATGCCCTGGAGACAGCCCAAAGCGCCTATGGACAGGGAAAGATATTGTTTTCAACTATATATGGCGCCATGATGGCCCAGGCCATTGCCAATGACGGAACGATGATGAAACCGTACATGGTAGGGGCCATCATAGACCAGAACGGAAAATGTCTGAAAAAGGGAGAGGAACAGGTGCTGAGCAAGGCTGTCAGCAAAAGGACAGCCAGGATGATAGGCGGGGCCATGGAGGAGGCAGCCAGGTCCTACAAGATGGATGATACATATCGTATTGCCGCAAAGACGGGGACCGCGCAGATTGGCGATGCGGATAACCGTTACGAGGCATGGATGGTCAGTTTTGCCCCCGCAGATAATCCCAGGTATGTGATAGCGATGAATCACTGCGGCACAAAAAATTACGGCATTTCCCTGAAGAAGCCGGTGTTGGAACTGTATGGTTATCTTTTGCAGTAGGCGGTTTCACTGTGCCAGAAGACTATCCAGCCACTGATACCAGTTGTGGAATGAAGAGTGGTTGGAATCACCGCGCTCCGGATGTAATCCGTATTTAAAGAGCATACCATAGCTGCTGCTGGCGCTGCTCTGTACAAAATTCAAGTAGCTATAGTGGTTGTTAAAGTCCGTTCTGTCCCTGTAGAAAAGCCGGGCGCAGAAAAGTGCAAAGAGCTGGGTCAGCAGATAATCTGTGGGGAGATTCAGCTCAAGGTGGATACTGCTGGCCTTCACAAAGCTGTTTAATGGCCTGTGTTTAAAAAAGCAGGAGGTGAAATCCACCAGCTTCAGATGGAACCGGTTATCTGTCAGTATTATATTTTCAGGTGTCAGATCCAGATAAAGAATCCCGTTTTCATTGAGATAAAGCAGTGTATCATAAACCTGCCTGCAGATGACGCGCATGTCTTTCCTGCTCAATATCTGACATGGGGTGGAGGTACTGCAGTACTGGCTGAGATACCTGGACAGGGACATTCCTTTTACATACTCCATCAATATGTAAGTGTGATTCAGGCTGTTAGCGTGATAGTACTTGGGGATGCATCCGCATCTCAGGGTTTTCATTACCTCCAGTTCATGCTGGAATCTTGTGTGGTATGCCTTTATTTTAGGAGATGAGGAGGGGCAGGCTTTTACAAAAAACCACTCCTTCCAATCCTTGGTCACCTGGTAAAAAAGGCAGTCCGGCTGGCAGTCAGACACAGGATATATCTGTTCATAGTAATAGTTGCGGTAATACATGCAATCACCCCCCTCGCACTTGCTTATCATGAAGTATAACACAGGGATATTGCCCTTTCAAGAATAGGAGTTGGAAAATGTCGAATTATAAGGTTTTTTACCGCTCGGTAAAGTCTGCCGATACACACCACCGTGTAAATGAGGACTGTTATATGCATGTACAGTATTATATGATGAATGATGCCAAAATCAATGTTCTGGCGGTTGCAGACGGAATGGGAGGACTGAGCAATGGGGAGACCGCCTCAAGGTCGGCGGTTGCGGGTGCACTGGAAAGCGTGCACAGGGAACTGCTTCGCAGGTATCAGGATTCCAGAGGGAAGAACTTTTCCATGACCCATCACATTGAATGGCTGGAGGCCGCTGCCAGGACAGCATTGGAAGACGCCAATGAGGCTGTATGCGCCACAGCGGAACCCGGGGTGGAGACAGGAACTACATTAAGCCTTCTTTTACACATGGGTGACTGCGCGGTGGCTGCCAATGTGGGGGATTCCCCCATCTATTATTACCCGGCAGCGGAAAAAGAACTGGTACTTGTATCGGAGATACAGACCAAGGCGGAGATGGAGGCTTGTGCGGGCAGGTATGAACGGTTTTCCCAGGAATATTATGAACAGTCCCATATCATCATGAACAGCCTCGGGTCGTACACAAAGCTGCCGCAGGGCAGCGTCAGTATCAATGTACTGGAGGACGTGAGGCATGGTGACATGTTCCTCATTGGTTCGGACGGCGCCTTTGGACGTCTGAAGGCAGAGGATATCCTGGAACTGCTTGAGGAGGAACAGGGGGATGTATTCCTGGGCCGGCTGTTTTTTGAGGCGGGAAAGGATAAGGAGGACGACCAGACAGCTGTTTTATATATGATATGTGAGGGCTGACATATGGAGAAGACGTTGTGCAAAGGTGATGTGGTATGCAGCGGAACCAGGGAGTACAGGCTTTTGGAAGATCCTGTCATGAATCAAGACAAGCTTAACTGGCATGTATTGGCAGCCGAAATGAATGTACCGGGCGATGCCAGGCGTTTCATGAAATATACTTTGAAAGATAACGTGGCTGCGTACCTTCCTCTTAAGCGGGAATCTAAATTCAGGATCAGGTATCCGTATATTGAACGTGTATATGATTATTTTGAAACATCCGGGCCGTTGGGGAGGGAAGCGGCATTCCTGATTGCAGAGTATGAAGATGGCGTGGACCTTAGGGAGTTCATCTGCCGGGAGGGCGGACAGGGGGAAGATACCCCGGTTCAGGAACGGCAGTATTTTTCCTATATGCTCCAGCTTCTGTATGCGGCTGATAATTACAGCAGCTATAACAGGTCGGATCCGCTGGTGCACCGGGACTTAAAGCCGGAGAATATCATGGTCAGCCGGGACGGCAGGCGCATCAAGATAGTGGATTTTGACTGGGCGCACACGGACCGGAGGGACAGGATTACCGGGCGCCTGTCATTCTCGTCGCAAAAAACAGGCGGGACACCGGGATATATGGATCCGAGGGCGGAACATCAATATGTATCTGATATACAGGCGGATATCTATTCCCTGGCAATGGTTTTCCTGTTCCTGCTGTCAGGCAGGGACTATATCCGGGATGATGAGATATATTCATACATGGAACCGGAAGGACGGGATTTAGCCTACCGGCTTCAGGTTTGGCGGCTGAAGGAACAGTACAGGCAGGAAAGATACAGGGGACTGCGCAATATCATCCAGAAGATGATGGATGTCTTTGAAAAACGCTATGATGGAGTCCGCAAGATTCTGTCTGATTTCAAAGGATTCCTGATTGGATACTGCGGCAGCCAGGAGGAGTATGACCTGTATTTTACATTTCCGGAGCTTTTGCAGGTACCGGAGACTATGAGAGGCAGGACAAGGGAACCAATTGTTGTCAGCCTGTATGACAATGAGAGTGACAGATATACATCACTGGAGATTGGCAGATATCAGATGAACGATGTCAGTATAGGAAAACATATGGTGATGAGTCTTTGTAACATAAAGCAGGAACTATACTACATACCCCTGGAAGAAAGCCTTAAATGTATCTCGGGCGCAGGGGAGGATATGAAAATCCGGTCAGGGGCGGAATTTGAATGCAGATACGGAAAATTGAGCCTTAGACTATACATGAAGAAAAGGGGAGGGGAATCCTATGAGGAATAGACAGGAACGTTACATGGGGATGGATGAAGACGAACTGTACCGTATGAAAATGGAAAGAAGCAGCCGCAGGATATCTCCAAGAAAGGATGAGGAAGAAGAAATCCTGGACTTAGGGGCGGAGGGGGAAGAGGAAATCCTGGACTTGGGGGCAGAGGACGCAGAAGACTGGTATATGGGGACGCCGGAAACCGAAAATCAGGATTTAACGCAGATGGAGACAGCGGCTGCCCAGGAGAGGTACGGCTATATCAGACAGGATTCACGGCAGCCGGACATCCACAAATACGTTTACATACAGATTGTTATTGACGGGACATATTCATTTTCCACCTTATTTGCCGCTGTGTACCGTACCTTGGAGCATTTTACAGAGCACCTGAAAAGGGAAATCAGGAAATATGAGGGGGTACACTTCTTCTTTGGAGGAATGGTGATTGGTGACACAACATCGCAGATAACATTCAGGGAAGAGGAGTTCACGGAGAATCCGGACGAGTTCCTGAACGGGATCCGGAAGATAGAATTTACAGGCGGTTCTGATTCCGGATATGAGAATATTAACGACGCAATTGAGAATGCGGTCCGGTCCTTGGAAAATAACAGCCCAAAACGGGCGAACCGGGGGCTTTTGGTGTTCACGGATTCCAGGCCTGAGGAGACAGGGGAATTTTCATTCCAGAATATTCCTGGCTGTCCCAACCATGGACTGAGGTTTGAAACGCTGTTTATGAAGGAGCCGCAGTATTATGTGCCTCTGTTCAGGAATGTGGATGGGGCGGGACTGCCTGAGAATAACCAAAAGAACGGAACCCATCTATATGATATTAAGCGGATTTTAAAGGACGGGGACAGACTGATTGAGACGGTAGTGGATGAGATTCTGCGGCAATCCTCCATTCACTGTTAACAGGGGGAATGGAAATGGCACTTAAAGACTATACGAAGTCGTTTGCGGACAGGGTGAAGGTATGGAATGTGGTCTTTTGCATTCTCCAGAAGCAGAACCCGGGGAAAGACAATCTGCTCAATGAGAATCTGGCGTTGGCACAGGAGTACCTGCTGCGCAGAAAAAATGAAGATGAAGAGATTACCATGATACGGAAAGCCTTTGTTTTCGGGAATCATCTGATTTCAGCCAGGGATTTCGATGAGACGGACCTGGAGCAGATTTATTATGCGGGTTATGATATAGACCCATATGAATTCAGGCAGGCGCTCTGTATGGCTCTGCAGCTATTGGGACAGCAGGAAAAACGCGATGGACAGAATGATGTGGAGGGTAAGAACTTTCTTGTCATATTGGCTGATTCAGGTATTGGACGAACCAGCCAGGAGTATATGACAGCCGCTTTGCGGTATCTGGACCTGGATATGACCCCGGTTTTGATTAAGGGGGAACGGGATGACTGCGGCTGGATAGAATATTTTGTGGAGAGCAGGGGCGGCAGGATATATCTGGAACAGGAAATGGGACGATTCTGTCTGTAGAGGTTTGGGAAGGAGCAGATCAGGTGAAATCAGCTTATTTAGATGATGTTGCGGTCATGTTTGGCGCTGGGGGAATACCCGGGAAAGAATTTGAAAAAAAGTTTGAGTGTTGTATGAAGAATATGGACCTTAGCAGTATAGAGCTGGGGGGACGCATATACAAGAAGTTTTTTCCGGAGGAATGGCGGGGCTTATGGGAACGGTCACTGGCAGTTGAAAATGAATCATGGAAACTCAGTTACATGGTATACTGGGAAATGTATGTCCTGTTCAAGGATAATGGGGAGGATGGAAAACGGATACAGGATACAACTGAACGTATACTGAAAGAGGTTAGGAAGTGCGGACAGGAAGAAAAAGAGGAAATCCTGAAGCGGTGGATCCTGGCCGCATACAGTATGAAATGGAATGATATCCTGAATCCGATGGCCGTTTTCTATGATATGACGGGCCGGTATAGCGAATACAGTGGGTATGACAGGAAACTGATAGTGGATACCTTTCTGGAACAGGTGATTTCTGCGCGCGGGGCAGGTATTCAGGGGCGCAGTATGACTCAGCAGGAAAGACTCTCCATTCTCAATGGCTGGGTATCGGAATACATAAGATTCACGGATGTAGACATGCCCTATAAGAAGAGGGCGCTGGCGGCCGTTGTGGAGTGTATAGGGGATACATATATAAAAGAGCAGGACAGGCAGATAAAAAAAAACAGGAGTGCAGTAAGGTTTGGCTTTGTTGCACTTGTCCTGTCCCTGGGCTTCTTGGGCATATCAGCCGGTTTATATATGGGCAGGGCCGGTGAGCGGCGAAAACAGTATCTGGAGGATCCGGCTGCTGCCGTGGCGTCGGGGATAGCCGGAGGGGAAGAGCAGACCGGATTGGAAGAGGAGACTGGAGCGGAAAAGGAGATAGGAATGGCAGGGGAGACATCGGCGGTACCGGCGGGAAGACTGCAGACACAGTCCGGAATGGGCAAAATACTGGGTGGAACAGCAAATGAGGACAAAACCGCTGACAGGACCGTTGATTCAAATGGGGCGACCAGCTCGAACGCCATGATGCAGGAGGCCGACAGTGAAGAGGAAGTAAATTTCAGCCAGACAAAATCAATCGTTATAACGAAAGATATGAATATCAGGAATCAACCATCGATAGAAGCGGAAAAAATAGGGAGGGTCCCGTCAGGAGACAGGGTTGAGGCTATGGGGAAAAAAGGGGACTGGCTGAAAATCCGCTATACGGAAAGTGGAAGTGAAGAGACAATTGAGGGGTATATATTTTACTCCCTTCCAAAGTGACCGGATTTTCGCTAGTGCTCCATCCGGCGCCGGATTAGACTCCTTTTCATCGTCATCTATTCCATTTTACATAATATGGGAGGTATTGGGAATGAAGTTTGATTTTAAGGACCTGATGGCTTTCGGGATGTTTATTCTGGCGCTTCTGACGTTTATTAACCTGATTGGCCGGTGATGCTGCCAAGATTTAATTAGGGGTGTCAAAGACCTGGATTTATATATCTTTAGGAGACAGAAGGAGGGGATTTATGGTATGATGGATTTATCTTAAGGAATACAGGATGAATCCTGGCGAGGAGAATAAAAGGAATGCGTTTTGACAAGTATGTAATGGCTCAGATGAATAAAAAAATGATATTGAATATGATTATCCAGAAAGGCCCCATAAACCGGGCTGAAATAGCCAGGCTTTCCGGACTCAGTGTGCCTACCGTGATGAAAATTACAGATGAATTCAGCCAATCGCGCCTTATCCGTACCATTGGAAAAAGGGAATCCACCGGAGGGCGTCAGCCTGAACTGATAGAAATCAATAAAGAGGAATATTTCTGCATTGGCCTGGATGTGGGGCATAACCGGCTTAAGGTGGTGGTTATGAATCTGGCTGGGGAGATTAAGTTAAGGAGGGCCATTCCCACAGGTGACACCCTTCCTCCGGAAACCGCGATATACAGGATGATATCGTTGGTCCGCGAAATCCTTGGCGGGATGGGGGAACAGAAACAGAGGCTTCTGGGGCTTGGTATCGGCATGCCGGGGCTGTTGGACCCGGATACGGGGATGGTGAATTTTTCTCCTGATTTTGGCTGGGAACACGTGGATTTACTCGGCCGGTTTCAGAATGAGTTTGGATTTCCGGTCCTGATTGAGAATGCAAACCGTGTCATGGCATTAGGGGAACGATGGTTTGGGGCGGGAAGGAGTGCGGAGGATTTCCTGTGTGTGAACCTGGGGCATGGCATTGGGTCTGCCCTGGTGTTTGACGGTGAGATATATCATGGAAACAGCGGAAGCAGCGGTGAGATTGGTCATATTACCCTGGAAAAAGATGGCCCTTTGTGCGAGTGCGGCAATCACGGCTGTCTGGAAGCCCTGGCATCAGGGAGAGCCATTGCGAAACACGGGCTGGAACTGGCTGCCAGCGGAAAGGGGAAGAGGATCCTTGAACTGGCCGGGGGAAGGAAAGAGGAGATAGAGGCAGAAACCATATTCCGGGCAGCCATGGAAGGTGACGGTGAGGCAGAGGATATTCTTGACAATGCCATTGAGTATATAGGGATTGCCATTGCGGGAGTCGTGAATCTTTTCGACCCGGAGCTTATTATTTTTGAAGGAGGACTGATGAAGTCAAGCAGTTACCTTCTCCCAAGATTGAAAGAGACAATCCGCAGGCACCAGATGCATCTTGCGGGAAGGAACGTACAGCTTTTAAAGGGAAACCTTGGGGAGGATATAACTGCTGTCGGGGCTGCAACCCTGTTGCTGCAGGATTTGCTGAACCATGGCGGAGAGATAAAAAAAGGCCGTTGACGCGCAGGCCGCACGGACGTTTCCTTTGGGAAATGCTGTGTGGCCTTTTACATTCGGAAAATAAAAATGAATATAATGTATAGAATACAAAAAAAGATGTAAAAAAAACATTAGAAATGCACATAAATAACTTGACAACTGGATTTTGCAATGGTATATTATGACTATAAGAAAGTTAGTTCACTTAAATAAGTTGGATTAAAGATAATATCTCAAAGAAAAGGCAGCTTGCTCATAAAAAGAAAGGCAAGTTTCTTTTATCCCAACTTAGTTACTTCACTTAAATAAGTAGAACAGAGGAGCAGAAAATAAAATGTCCTGTCGTTTTGATAAATATGTAATGGCTCAGCTAAACCGGAAAAGCGTGATAGATATCATAAGGACGCAGTCCCCAATCAATAAAGCCCAGATTGCCAGACAGACGGGGCTGAGTATCCCCACAGTCATGAAGATAACGGATGAGTTTGAGCGGAATCATCTCATAAGGGTTAACGGCAAGGGAGAGTCCAATGGAGGAAAGAGGCCGGAACTGCTGGAGATAATCCCGGATGCCTATTACATAATTGGTGTTGATGTGGGGCGGAGCAGGATAAAGGCAATCATAATGGACCTTTCAGGAAAGCTGATTGTGAAAGAGAGTATAAAAACCGGCAGGACGGTCCCGTCCCAACAGCTGATTGAACGTCTGATTTATCTAATCCACCAGGTGGTCCAGGAAAGTAATATTTCCGTGAGCCAGTTCCTGGGACTGGGAATTGGAATGCCTGGCCTGCTGGATACAGAGAATGGGACAGTCCTGTTTTCTCCGGATTTCCATTGGGAGAATGTGGAACTGGTGAAACCCATAGAGGATCATTTTCCATTCTACACCATCCTGGAGAATTCCAACCGCGCAATGGCTATGGGGGAGCATTGGTTTGGGGCAGGTGTGGAATCATCCTATTTTATATGCCTTAACCTGGGACATGGGATTGGTTCTGCCATTGTACAGAATGGGGAGTTTTACAGAGGAAGCTGTGGAAGCAGCGGTGAGATTGGCCATATCACATTGGAAAAGGATGGTCCCCTGTGCAGCTGCGGCAATCGGGGCTGCCTGGAAGCGCTGGCTTCAGCCAATGCCATGGCAGGCCAGGCCAGGGAACTGGTAAGGCAGGGTAAGGGCCAGAGAATCCTGGAACTGGCACAGGGGAATGAAGAGAACATTGACGCCAAGGAGATATTTGACGCGGCCAAGGAGGGGGACGCCGCTGCGGCCTTGATTGTAGACAAGGCGATTGAATACATCGGAATTGGCCTGGCTAATTACATCAACCTTCTGGATCCGGACATGCTGATCCTGGCAGGAGGCGTTACCGGAGCAGGCGATTATCTGATAACCAGGCTGAAACGTGTCATCAAGGCGCGTCAGATGAAGTTCGCCGGAAGGAAAGTAAAAATCCGGATATCCAAACTTGGCAATGATGCAGCGGCCATAGGGGCAGCGTCCATCATATTAAAAGAGTTTATTGAAAATGGGGCAGCAATAAAATACGAACACAGGAAAAAGGAGGTAGCAACGTGAACAGTGGATATTTACTGGAGGCAGTTGACATAACAAAACAGTTTCCGGGAACCAAGGCACTGGACCATGTGAAGCTTCAGGTGAAGCGGGGCGAGGTCCATGCGTTATGCGGGGAAAATGGGGCGGGTGACCGTGTTATAATAAGACCAAGTTAGCAAGGAACCCAATGAAATCAAGGGTTTGCGGCTACTTTGGTCTTAATTTATTATACCACAATCGAACTGCTTTTTCATTAAAAATCCAGTGTCGTTTTCCAAAGAGTGGGATATTTTAAGGCTAGGGGTCGCAACCGGGTGGTTTGGGACCTGCTTATACTTAGTCCTATTCCAAATATCCTTTTCTTTTGCTTCGTCCGAAGTAAAAACTCTCTTTCGGGAGAACAGCGCTGTTAAAAATAAATGAATATAGAGGACTAAGTGAAGCAACTTTGTTAGCTGACCTTAGTCCTCTTATGCATTTTAGGAGGAAAAGGGTATGCAGATACTATTTATTGTGATTATTTTTTTGATAGTGTTGCCAATGGTCGTAAGTATTTCGTTGGCTGTGACAGCAAAGAAATCAGACGAAAGATTACGCACCATCTGTACTTCTCTTGAAAAGAAGGGCAGGTGAGCGTGATGCGAGAGTATACGACAGGAAATCGAATCGTAGATGCAAGTGCCGAAATCAGTATTACCGGCAACATTACACCACAAGCATGGTATAAGACGATTGTTAAAGAGACGGGAAAACCGCATTTGGCTGCAATCGTTATATTATCAGATATTGTCTATTGGTATCGTCCTACTGAATTGAGGGACGAAAGCACTGGACAGATCATTGCAATTCGTAAAAAATTTAAAGCTGATTTACTCCAGAGAAGTTATCAACAGATTGCGGAACAGTTTGGATTGAGTAAAAAAGAAGCTACTAATGCAATCATCTTTTTGGAGAAATTAGGCGTAATAAAAAGAGTATTCAGGACAATAAACTTGAATGGACTTGTTGTAAATAATGTACTGTATATTGAGTTGATTGTTGAGAAATTGAAAGAATTAACGTATCCGCACTGTTATGATGCCCCTATCCCTTCTATGGGAGACAGGGGGGAAGACATTGTAGAGGAAATCGTTGAAGGACAGTGCTTTACTGTGAATAATAGTGAGATGGCAGTCATTGGTGAGGGAGCTGTCTCCCCAAAAAGAGAGAGGGTATCACCCAAAAAAGAGATACCTGCCACGCCGCAAAATAGCAGGTGCCACTTTTCAGAAGGTACAGCACTATCTGGTAACAGGCAGACAAATACAGATATTAACACAGATATTTCAACGACAGATTATACCAATCCAGTCCAGTCCTATCAAAAAACGTTACAGGCATTTAGAGAAAAGATTGGATACGATGCGTTATGTATTGATCGTCCCTTTGATATTGATCGTCTGGATGAAATTGTGGGAATTGCAGTTGACGTACTGACTTCAACGAAGGATACGATTCGTATTAACCAGGAAGAAAAACCAACAGCCATTGTTAAATCGGTGTTTTGGAAATTAGATATGTTTAGAATACAGTTTATTTTAAATAACCTGTCAGAGACGAAAACAAAAATCAGGAATATGCGTGCAGTGTTGCTAACCGCCTTATATAATGCGACATTCACATTAAGTAATTCCGTTATGAATCAAGTGGTGATGAATGGTGACATCTCCCCTCAATATGCATGAGCAAAGGGGGTGATGAGCAGTTACTAGGGTTAGACAATTACGCATAGAGAAGAATTTGACACAGTGGGAATTGGCGGACAAGCTGGATATCAGTCTCCGCACATATCAGAGAATTGAATACGGGCAACAAAAGCCGTCCTACAAAGTCATTTTAGTCTTGCAAAAGATATTTAACGAGAATATTGAATCTATCCTGCAGGAATTATAACTGCCAAATAAGAAGTGGAGGAAAATATGTTTGATATTAACAAGCTGGAGGTAATGGACATAGTATTTGCCGATGAAGCACATGAGCGTTTCTTTTATGAAAAGGTGCGGGAACTTCCAAATTCACGCAGGGACAGTGAAGAAATTGCTATGATATATACTCTTGGTATCTGTGACAAGACAAGGGCAGCTTTTTCAAATATTGTGGATCAAAGAACTTTTCAGGTGAATCCGTTGGTTTTATTCGCTGGGTGGCAGACATCTGCTTCTGTGAAGGTAACACGGCTGGCGATTAACCTCTATACTGGATTTTCGCAGGAAGTAAAACGGGACGATTCAATAGAAGGATATCATATAGGGGAAGACAGTTCAGATTATGCTGTTGAAGAAATCTTTGATTGCCCATATGCAAAATATTTTCTGGAAGCCGTTAAACTGCGTTATGACATATAGAGGAGGTAGAAACGATGAAAATGTATAAGATTGACCAAATCATGGAGTTATTACAGTTAGGAAAAGAATCAGAAGATTGCTATGTGGGTTTTGAGAATAATGACAAGGGAAATCTTGTTATTATATTAAAGCAACATGAACCAGATTGGGAAGATGATGAGGGTTTCGGAGAAGCGGTTGAAGAAGTCGAACTTTTGGAACATTCTGGAGAATATTAAACATAAGGAGGAGACAGTCATTATGGATAGAGAAATACTTGGAATCGACCATGGTAACAGACAGATGAAAACGGCGAATACCGCATTTTTGTCTACAGTAACACAGAATAAGGTGAAGCCCAGTAATCTAAATCAGATTTTGGAGTTTAAAGGTAAGTATTACTCAATCGGTGGCAGTAGGGAAGATGTGGATACAAAAGTTGATAAAACAGTGGACGATGATTACTACATTCTCACATTGGCATCACTTGCCGCTGAATTGAAAGCCAGAGGAAAGAATCAGGCGGCGGTCAGGCTGGCTACAGGATTACCACCGAGGTGGTATGAATCGCAAATGAAAGCATTCAGGAAATACTTGGGCAGGGAAAGGGAGTTATCTTTTCGTTATCAGGGAGAAGGGTTCAATGTCTTTCTGGAAGGCGTGAGCGTATATATGCAGGGGTTTGCAGCAATCACAGATATATTGGCAGAGACACAGGGAAAATCCTGCCTTCTGGTAGATATAGGAGGAGGAACCGTTGATGGAGTTCCAATAGAAAATATGCGACCCAGTGGAGCACAGCCTATTATAGATAATAATGGTACAATAAAGTGTATATCCAATGTAAATGAGGCATTAATGGCTGAGTTTGGGGAAAAAGCCAAACCATATATCATTGAAACGATAATGCGGACAGGTACATATGCGGGTGACGAAGCCTATCTTCGTGTAATCCGAAAGGCATTGAACCAATATACGGAATACATCTATAGCTTGATAAAAAAGCACGGATACAATCTGCATTTGGAAAAAATAATCTTTATGGGTGGAGGAGCCGCAATCATGCAGAATTTTGGTGATAACGAGGGTAAGGACGTAATCTGTATTCCGGATATACATGCAAATGCAAGAGGATATGAAGAAACTTTAAAGAGCATATGGAAGGCCAGGCAGAATATGGCCGGTTAAGGAGGCCATAAATGGACGATAAATATGTTACAACGCTTCGGCTTTATAAAAATAACCCGGTACATTTCCAGGCACTTACCTGTCTGGAAGAGTACAACCGGGAGCTGTTTACTTCTCAAAATGACTATATTGCCGAGGCGGTAATCTATTATTCAGAGTATCTGAAGCAGAAGGCTGAATATGAGAAATTGGAAAGTATCCTCTCAAACATAAGAGAGCAAGAGGAATACTTCCGTGAACTGACAAAACGTGCATTGGAAGACGTACTGAGATCAGTGCAGACGACTACTATTCCTGCAGTTACTGGAAGTGACACGAAAGCAAAAGAGGAACAGGAACCCCAAAGTGAGAGTGAACGATCAGCGGAGACGGCGAACCAGGCGACAGAAAAGGATTTTAATCTGCTTAATTTCTATAGTTCATTCACTGGATTTGAAGACGAAGGAGAAGATTGAATATGACCATATTATGTGCTATGATAAAATTTATAGGAAAATTATTACTTGGAATTGCGTATGCAATATTAAAAGTTGTATCATTTAGTGTCAAAGTGATAGGCTGTATGTTTTTATTTGTATTTCATATTTTCATGCTTTTAGTAGACATGGGAACCCCTTCCTAATAAGTCAAGGAGAGTACAATTATGGCTATTTGTAAAATTTGTGGCGGAGAAATGCTGGAACATGTGGGTTGTAAAATAGGGATATGCAATTGTAATGGAAAGAGTTACCCGCGTATCATTTTTGGTGCAGAGAAAAGGTTTGAGGATGTATTTGGCGAAGATGATATCTGCCCAGATTGTTTTGCGCCATTTGGGAGTTTTCACCATTTGGGCTGTGATATAGAGGAATGTCCGGTATGTGGAGAAGCAATTTATGGTGATTGCGAATGCCAGTTGATTCTTCCCGATTTAGCGGATATGGAAGAAATGTTAAAGTAATAGTGAATAATGAGTATCACTGTGGTAGGCTGATTCGTCAGCCTGCTTTTTTTTGCGCTTTTCTTGGTACTTATAATGAAAAATAAATGAAGCGGGGTAGTGTAAAGAACATGTCTGGATGCTTTACCAGGAGATTGTAGGGCGGTACTACACTCCGCAATAAAGGGAACCATTTCCAAAGATTAATAAGTTGACCAACCAATTGAAAAGAAGAGGAGGAATAGGAAGCGAATATAAGAGTTTTTACAAAAAAGTAAGAGGTAACGAAGGAGACAAATGCAAATACAGTGTACGACTGGATACGTATGGATGTGGCTGTCAGCACGATTGTGATTATTGTTATGCACGGTCACTTCTGTCTTTTCGTGGATTTTGGAACCCATCAGCGCCGAGCATCGCAGATATTGATAAGATTAAGAGGAAGATTCGGAAGATACCTCCGGGAACCATCCTGCGCATGGGTGGAATGACAGACTGCTTTCAGCCTTTTGAAGCGGAACATCATGTGACTTATGAGACAATCTGTGAAATGAACCGGTGTGGTGTTGGATATCTGATTGTAACAAAATCCCATTTGATCGCACAGCCCGAATATCTGGAAATTTTGGACAAGGATCTGGCCCATATACAAATCACGGTCACGACTTTAGATGATAACAAGGCTTTGACCTATGAAAAAGCAAGTATCCCATCAAAAAGAGTAGAGGCAATAAAAAAATTGCAATCTGCGGGATATGATGTGTCAATCCGGTTAAGCCCCTTGATTGAGGATTTCATGGACTTTGACAGCCTAAATTCATTAGGGATCAATCGCTGTGTTGTGGAATTTTTGCGTGTCAATAGCTGGATCAAGAGCTGGCTGCACGATGTTGATTTCAGTGGGTACAGGTTAAAACAAGGAGGATACTGCCACTTACCACTGGAAAAAAAGATGGAAATCATCAAGAAGATCAGGATACCGGAGATAACAGTTTGCGAAGATGTAACAGAACATTATGAGTATTGGAGAGATAACTTCAATCCAAATAAGGATGATTGCTGTAATCTGCGATTACATAACGGATGATGAAATAAAGAAGTGGAAATGAAAGTTCCTTTAAATATATGCTGACAGGCAGGAAGGGCGTGAAGATGAACCGGATTCGTGACGAACCTAAATCGTAAGGGAAATGACTTGAGTGGGTTACTGAACTTTAGCAGAAAAGGGGAAACCGTTGGATAAAAAAAGTTTTGAGTATGGTGGATATCATTTTTATCCATTAAGGACATTTGAGGATAAAGATGGCGATTTTATGGAACGCGCATGCAAACTGCGGGATGACCGGGAACTAGGGATGACATCCACTGATGAACCATGGAGAAAATATGCATATGATTATGAAGCTTTTTATAAAGCTGCCGGCGGCAAGAAATATGATATTTTTCTATGTGAAGAAAACCGCAGGCAGTACGTACCGTGCGGTCATGGCTTGCAGGAATTTGTTAATGCCCCGATCAAGAGTAAAAATAACAGGGCAGTCCGCTGAGAGTATGATGGCGCGGGTATTAAGAAAAACACATGGAATGGGCTGATCTTCAGTCCGTTTTTATTTTTGAAAATCAATTAAATTAGAAAACCAGTAGGAGGTATGTAAATGAAAACAAAGATGAGAAACTATCTGATCGCTAAGGTAATGAAGGTAAAAGCGGCTATTAACAACAATAAGGCGGAGGGGTTCGTTGATACGGCCATCAAAATTTTAATGGCTGTTGTGATTGGAGCGCTGCTTCTGGCAGGGCTGTATGCACTGTTTGGTGATACAGTGCTGCCAACATTAACACGGCGTATTACTGAAATGTTTAACTATGCTGGATAGAAAGGCAGTTCAAACAATTGTATTTTTGCTGTTGCTTTTGCTGGCATCTGTCACGGACTTAAAGAAGAGAATCGTGCCGGATCTGTTATGTATGCTAATTGCATTAACCGCCGCTATTTCTTTTCGTCCAGAACAGTTATGGGGGATTTTCAGCGCACTCCCATTTCTTCTTGCAGCAGTTTTTTGCGGAGGAATGGGGGGCGGTGATATCAAACTGATGGCAGCCGCAGGACTTGTCCTGGGACTTCCAGCAGGGATTTTTGCAACTATTTTGGGATTATTACTGGTACTTGCTTATTCTGTGTTTTTGAAAATATGTAAGAAAACCCAGGTTATCGCAGTGCCGTTAGTACCCTTTTTATCGGCTGGGTGTGCAGCGGGGTATTTGATTGGATAGGAGGATGGAATGAAAAGAAAAGCATTTTATTGTATTTGTGTAGCGGCTCCAATTACCTTTGTGGGTGCTGTCCTGGCATTTTACAGATGCCGGAGGAAAAAGAGATACTTAGTGAGGTAATCACGGCGGCAGGTATTCCCTGCCGCATTTAAAACGATAATTTTGATTTGATTGAAAGGAATGGATAATAAGTATGAAAATATTAAAAAGCCGTACCGTGCTTGGAGTAATATGCATTGTGGTATCACTGCTCATTTGCTTCGGAGTTACCCCTTTATTTAATAAAGAGGTCAGTAAAAAGGTAGAAATCGTGCGGGTGGTAAAGGATATAAAAATCGGGGATAAAATCACTGGCGATATGGTCAGGACTGTTGAGGTGGGAAGTTTAAATCTGCCGTCTGAAGTCATGAAAAATAAAGAAAATGTCATTGGGAAATATGCATCTGCAGATATGGCTCCAGGCGATTATATCATTAATAGCAAGGTCGCAGACGAACCGGCTGCGGAGAATGCCTACTTATATAATTTATCAGGAGAGAAACAGGCAATATCCGTGTCGGTCAAATCTTTTGCAACGGGGTTATCCGGAAAACTCAAATCTGGTGATATTGTATCTGTGATTGCACCGGACTACCAGAAGCAAGGCGAAACAGTGATTCCTCCCGAACTCAAATATGTCGAAGTTATTGCTGTAACTGCAGGCAGTGGCTACGATGCCAATACAGGAGAAGAAGACCCGGAGGAAAAGGAACTGCCCAGTACGGTGACACTCTTGGCAACACCGGAACAGAGCAGGATACTCGCCATGATGGAGAAGGACGGGAACCTGCACATATCTCTTGTATACAGGGGAACAAAAGAAAATGCAGCAAAGTTTATTACAGAGCAGGAACATGCTTTGCAGGAACTTTACCCGCCGGAAACGGAGGCGGCGGAAGCGGAAACTGGACAGCCCGAGGAACAGATAGAAGGGAGTGCAGAATAAATGCTGAACTTTAAAATCAAAAAGCGCGCAAATCAGCCTGAGAGCGAGGAAGTGCATGAGGTGGGAAAACATCAGGCCCAGATACTGGCTGTCTGGGGTAGCCCTGGATGCGGAAAGACTACGGTTTCTGTGAAGATTGCAAAACACTTAGCGGAAAAGAAGAAAAATGTAATTCTTGTGCTGTCCGATATGACTTTACCCATGATGCCTTGTATCTGTCCAATGGACGAGTTAGAAAACATATGGTCCCTTGGCAATGTACTGGCAGCGCCACATGTTACAAAAGGGCTTATAGAAGAAAACTGTATTGTCCACAAAAAAATAAAGTATCTGGCAATGCTTGGCATGTTAAGAGGGGAAAATGAATACAGCTATGCCCCCTATGAAGCGGAACAGGCTTTGGAATTTCTTACAGGGCTGCGGGAATTGTCCTCATACATTATTATTGACTGTAGCAGTTATATATCTAACGATATTTTATCGGCAGTTTCTCTAATGGAAGCAGATGCTGTTCTGCAGATAGTAAATTGCGACCTTAAATCTATCAGTTACCTGGCAAGTCAGTTACCGTTACTTCAGGAACCAAAATGGAGAATAGAGAGGCATTTAAAAACGATCAACAACATAAAGGGGCAGGAAGCCATTAACCATATGGAACAGGTGCTTGGAAAAGTAAGTTTTCAGATTCCGTCTGCATCCGAAGTTACGGAACAGGGGATGGCTGGGAATTTGTTGATTGGTCTGGAGGGGAAAAAAAGCCGTGGTTTTAAAAATGAAATAGATAAGATTGTTAAGGAGGTATATGGATGTTAGGGGAAAGAAAGACGCGAGGAGTATTTAATGAGGGAAAAAATTCAGAGTGGGGTTCGCGGATGCAGGAACTTATGCCAACACAGGCAGCCCCAGTGGAGCCGGTTGCAAGAGAGCCGGTAGAAGTGGTGAGTAAGAGTGCAGATGACCTCTTTTTTGCAGCCGTGGAGGGGAAAGATTTTGCAACGGTGCTACAGGAGGTACAGGAACACATTGCCAGCCGTTACAGCTCCCTTTTGACTGATGGAAATAATGATGATGTAAAAAGGCAGATGAAGCGTTACATTACTAAATATGTTCAGGAAAACCGGGTTGCAGTTCAGGGAATGTCAAATCAGGAACTTGTTGACAACCTATACACGGAAATGGCGGAGTTTTCTTTTCTAACAAAGTACATTTTTGGAGAGGGAGTGGAAGAAATAGACATTAATAGCTGGAAGGATATTGAGATCCAGTACAGCGGTGGTGGGACTGAAAAGTTGGAAGAACATTTTGACAGCCCTTCTCATGCTATTAATGTGATCCGCAGGATGCTCCATGTTTCAGGAACTATCCTTGATGATGCAAGTCCTGTGGTGACTGGAACACTGGCTAAAAATATCCGTATAGCGGTGTTAAAAACTCCAGTTGTAGATGAAGAGGTAGGTCTTGCCGCTTCAATCCGAATCGTAAATCCCCAGAGTATGAAAAAGGAGGATTTTATTTCTGGTGGAACTGCCACGGGAGAGATGTTAGACTTTTTGAGTGAATGTATTCGGTATGGAATTTCGGTGTGTGTTGCAGGTGCTACAAGTTCCGGAAAAACAACGGTGGCCGGCTGGTTGCTTACTACAATCCCTGACCGGAAAAGAATTTTTACTATTGAAAATGGTAGCCGTGAACTTGATCTAATAAGGGAGGAAAGTGGAAAAGTGTTAAATTCCGTTGTCCACACTCTTACAAGAGACAGTGAGAATGACCGGCAGCGAATTGACCAGATTGCCCTTTTGGATATTGCGCTTCGATTTAATCCTGATATTCTGGTGGTCGGAGAAATGAGAGGGGCGGAAGCAAACGCCGCCCAGGAAGCTGCAAGAACTGGTGTGGCGGTGGTTACAACCATCCATTCCAATTCGTGTGAGGCTACATACCGCCGTATGGTGTCCTTGTGTAAGCGTGCCGTGGATATGTCGGACGAGACATTGATGGGATATGTGACCGAAGCATACCCTATCATAGTCTTTTGTAAGCAGTTGGAAAACCGGCAGAGGGTAATCATGGAGATTATGGAATGCGAGATAAAGCCTGACGGTACACGGAGATATCGTCCACTGTATCAGTACGAGATCATGGAGAACCAGTTGGAAGGAGATTATTTTGTGGTTAATGGGAAACACAGGGTAATGAATTCCATTTCGGATGGGCTTTATAAGCGTTTGCTGGAGAATGGGATGCCAATGGAGACACTTAACCGGTTCCGTTCAAAGGGAGAGGGAGGAGAGGAATCTTGACAAGTATACAGCTTCTTGCATGCCTTGGTATGATAGTGGGTGGATTTCTTCTTTTGGGGATTCGACCAATAGAATTTACAGATGGACTGTTCGGCTTTCTGGCAAAAGAACCTGAGAATATTCGGAATGAAATCCATACAGTAACAAAAAGGAAAAAAGCAAGATTTCTGAAAAAGGCAATCATTGAGGCACAGCAGGTACTTAAAATGACGGGTAGGGAAAAGCAATTTTCGGTTATTTGTGCTGCCGCCCTGGTGTTGTTTGCTGTGGGGGCCTCGGTTGCCATCATGATTGGAAATTTTTTTCTGGCTCCGGTGATGGCTGTTGGATTTATGTTCTTCCCTTTTTGGTATGTAATTCTGTCAGCCAGTAATTACAAAAAAAATGTAGCCGCAGAGCTGGAGACAGCATTAAGCGTTATTACGACGGGCTATCTGCGGACGGAGGACATTCTAACTGCGATAGAGGAAAATATTCAGTATTTGAATCCGCCAGTCCAGAGGGTATTCCAGGATTTTATTGTGCGGATCAACTTAGTAAATCCGGATGTTCATGAAGCACTAAAGGAGTTGAGGGAGAAAATTGATAATGATGTATTCCGCGAATGGTGCGATGCCCTGTGTGATTGTCAGTATGATCGGAGTTTGAAGACAACATTGACACCAATCGTAACAAAATTAAGCGATATCCGTATCGTCAATGCTGAACTGGAATATTTGATTGTGGAGCCGAGGAAAGAATTTATCACGATGGCAATCTTTGTGATTGGTAATATCCCGCTGCTTTATTTTCTCAACAAGAGCTGGTATGACACTTTGATGCACACACCAATGGGACAGGTGATACTTGCCATTACTGCGGCAATCATCTTTGTCTCTACTGCGGTCGTTGTCAGGCTGACAAAACCGATAGAATACAGGAGGTAGGGAGATGTCAGTGTTATTACTGTTATTATTTGGAGGATTTCTCTTTCTGGGAATGTTCTTCCTGGCAGCGGATTTGTTAAAAATGCCATATATGAAGACAGAAAAGGCATTACTGGACAGGGGAAGAAATAGTAAAAAAGGGTCGGCGGCGTTAGATACGTTTTTACTGCAAGGAGCCATGAGATTGTCTCATGTAATCCGAATGGACGAATATCGGAAAAGCCGAATGAAAAATGTGCTGAAAGCAACAGGGATTAATATGACACCGGAAGTATATCAGGCGTATGCACTTACAAAAGCTGGTTTACTGATGGCTGGCATTATTCCGTGTTTGTTTCTTTTTCCGCTCCTAACACCTGTTATTGTGTTTCTTGCTGTCATGGTTTACTTTAAGGAAATTCAGCGCGCAGACGAGATGTTAAAGACGAAAAGAAAGTCAATTGAAGACGAACTGCCACGTTTTGTTGCTAATCTTGAACAGGAGCTGCAGAATAACCGTGATGTGCTTTCAATGGTAGAGAATTTTAGAAAAAATGCCGGTGCGGAATTTGGGGAGGAGCTAGGTGTACTTGTGGCAGACATGAGATCCTCCAGTTATGAGGCGGCACTTACTCGATTTGAAGCACGGTTAAACTCTCCAATGTTGTCTGATGTTGTCAGAGGACTGATTGGGGTTTTGCGTGGAGATAACAGCGTGGTATATTTCCAGATGCTTGCTCATGATTTTAAACAGCTTGAATTACAGAAATTAAAAAGTGAGGCCCAGAAAATACCGCCTAAAATCAGGGTTTTTTCGTTTCTCATGCTTATGTGCTTCTTATTGACTTACCTTGCGATTATCGTGTTTGAAATCATTAAGTCATTAGGAGGTATGTTCTAGCTCCAAATGAAAGGAGGTCAAGGAACTTGAAAAAAATATTAAAAACTAATCGTGGAGAGGGATATATAGACATATGCGTACTGGTATTGTGTGCCATGCTGGTGATTGCATTGGCGGTCAGCGTATTTCCGGTTTTTTTGGCTAAGAATCAGTTAGATACATTTGCTGTGGAATTGTGCCGTGAGGCTGAAATGAGTGGCAGAGTCGGAACTGAGACCACTAGGCGGGAACAGGTATTACGAGAAAGGACCGGACTAAATCCTAAAGTTGAGTGGTCAAAAAAGGGTAATATCCAACTAAATCAGGAGATTACTGTAAAATTGACGTTGCAGCGGGACCTTGGGTTATTTGGGAATTTTGGTTCCTTTCCAATTACCTTAAGGGCTAGTGCTACAGGAAAGAGTGAGGTATATCATAAATGAAGCGCCTGATTTGCTGTTTAAAAGATAGGCGTGGTTCCTCTTTCCCATTTGTGATTGCGGTTACATTGGTATTGATGTTAATAATGTGCGGATTTTTGGAGTTTTATCGGCTAAAGATCATAGCCAATGGCGTAAGGGACGCGGCACAGGAGGCTATCATGATAACTGTAAATGATAATTATGCAAACGTTTATCACGGTGTCAGGGAAGGATACAGTGGAGGATATCAGCCCAATAATGGAGGTTTTAAGTATAGTGTAGATAAAGGAAATGTGCTGTCAAAAATGGATAAAATCCTTGGAACAAAAGTTGAATCCGGGCGGCATGTAAAATATACAGGTGGGGTTCTGGAATATAGCATATCGGATTTAAGTGTTACTGCACGTAATGCGCCGCTTGCACCTGGAACACCGGAAAATGAACAGAGATTTGAAATTGATGCAATCGTAACATTAAAAGTACCGGTCCAGTTTGCGGGAAAACGTCTACCTGAAATGAAAATCAGGCTAAAAGTGCAGGCTGGATATATAGAAGTGTTTTAGAATTCAATAGACAGAATTGGAAAAATGTAGTATGTTTGATGCGACAGAATGTGAACCAGGAAGGAGAACTATATGAATGATAAAGTGAAAAAAGGTATGATTATTGCGGGTTGCGTGGTGTGTTGTGTTATTCTTGCAGTGATGATTGCAAGTAATTTCAGAAAGCCAGCAAAAACAAAGGATAAATTAGCAGAGAGCCAGTCTACAGAAATAGAAGTGAAACCGGAAATCAAAAAGTCCGAATTAGACAAGAAGTCAAAAGAGACTGAAAGTAAAGAAGAGGAATCGAAGAAAGAACCGGAGACTACGGAGGAGCAGAAAGAATCAGAGGAGGAAAAAGAGGGAAATAAGGACAACGGGCAGCCTGTACAGAATATTCAGCCCAGAGTGACTAAACCGGAAGAACCAGATCCAGAAGTATTAAAAAATCCTAATCAGAAACCAGATGGGGAGAGCGTGCAGGGCACGCCGGTTCCGGAAAACCATGATGAAGTAAAACAGCCGGAGACAGACACGGTTCCTGGAGCCGCACCAGAAGGTGAGTCACAGGAAGGAAAAATATATGCCCCAGGCTTTGGATGGATTGATGACATTGGGGAAGGGGAAGGCATTGAAGACAGTAACATTTATGAAAACGGTAATAAAATTGGGATAATGGATTAATTATCAATAGGTTGGTTAAATAGATGCATGACAGAAAGGCTATGAATTGTAGCGCCCTCCTGCTAAGCATAGAGAGAAATCAAAGATATAAATTTTATCGTTCGGCACAGCTATTTATGGCTGTGCTTTTTCATTGGAAAGGAGAACATTTGGGAATTTGAAAAGCAGAATAAGTTGGCTGACAAGGATTGTACTGTTCAGCCTGTGTTTTTTGATCATGTCGGTTCCAGCGTATGCGGCAGGGGAAGGTAATGTGGACGGCGGAGGCGGCAGCATGGGACAAGGTTCTTCGCAAAATTTTTGGTCCCCAGGTGATGAAGGGGTACGTGTATCGGTGATAAGTACAAGTGACCATAAAGTAGTAGGCACGCCTATTGACCTTACCAATAAAAGCCCATCTGATATTAGGCTTCATTTTGGAAAGGTGAGCAAGATGTCTTATACATCAGGTCATGGAATTGGTATATCCGGTTCAAGATACCAGTACATAAGACCAGCACAGAGACTTCCTATAATTATAAGTTCACAAAGTCTGGGACCATCAAGTATTGCGGAAATAAAGCGGTACTTTACGGACGAGCAGACGATACGTGGGATAGCAGGTTATATGGGAATAGATTTTGATATACTTATCAGCGGCGAGTACAGAATTATGATAGAGCCGATTGCGTATGTGACATTGCAGGGAGTAAGAGTTGCTATGACAGCAACGGAAGCGGCTTTATATGATGAGGTTGCAGGCGGGGTGGTATATTCCTGGTTACGTTCAGTTACCTTTCAAAATCTGCCCCTTGCAATGTTTCTCGAAAAATCTGATTTAGGATATCCTGCGTGGAACGGTCCAACTACCGGATTGCGTTCACATCAGGAAATCAAAACTTCGTTGGGACTTGGAATCATACGTTTTAATGGGGAGTTGCCAGAACCATCACCGGAGGTTACGACTTTTGATTATGAATACCGCACTAACACGGAGGTTATCACCAGTATCCGCGTGAGTGGCGGTCAAAGTGATCCGGACCATAAGGTATCTGTGACATTTAAAATACAAGGGAGAAATTATAAGGTGGACAGCGTATATTATCCCGAGGGAGGAAGTCAGCTTGCCTGGGTTCGGTGGACAACACCATCTACAGAGCAGACTATGGAAATTCCAGTAACAGTAAGAGGTGGTGGCCGTACAGACAAAGGGACTATACGGGTTAAGATAGTAAACCTGGACAAGAATCCACCGCCGAATCCAGTTGCAGATGACCGTAATGACAGTTATGCGAGGCCGGCAGTTCCATCAAAGAGTCAGCAAACGTCCGCTGATTGGAGTATTTGGCGACCATACTGGTATTCTTACTGGGTATGGCATAGTGGTGACGATGATGATGATGGATACTGGTGTGATCATGGCTGGTGGAAGTTCAATATTGATAGATATCATGCAAGTTTGAACGCAACAATGCGCGTCCAGCCAGATGATAAATCCCCTACGGCCCATGGCAAAACATTAAAAAGCGGATACGGATTTAACGAATATGTGAACAGTTCTGTGAGCACGAATCAGTCCAGTGCCGTGACTGGAGCCCAAAATGCCGTGACGTATTTTCCGGAGTTTCAATACAAGAAATACTGGCGTTTATTGGAGCGGATGTCGGGTGGGTATCATTCCGAATTTGAGTTCAAAAAAAATCAATACAGTACATTTAAGCGGAGGACACATTTCACTCCGATATGGATGCCAGATGGCAAATATACACCCTATACATGGTTAATAGATGCCTGGACACCAGCAGGAATGTTATCACTAAACCTGACCGATAATCTGACAATCAGCGGTAATTTGTGGACGGACTGGCATATCGCACCACAGAGACTAGATTAAAAAATAAAGTAAAAATAAATAAACAGTTACCAAAGAGGGAGACGCAGAGATCTTCCTCTTTTTGTTATTAGGAAGGAATGAAGTGGCATGTACGATAAAAACAAAACTTTGGATACCCTGAAAAATGAAATCTTCTTGTCAAAAGACAACCTGTATCTAGCGGAGGAAGCGTTAAATTCTGATCAGATACCCTATGAAACGGTAAAGAAGATTATGGAGGTTGGAGGATATAGAAATAAAATAAATGCTTTGCGCAAAGCGTATTTGATGGGTGTAAATTTTGACAACCTTATCGGTCTTGTACATGATTCAGACGGCCCGGAGGAAATCAGGTCAATAGCTGGGGCACTGGAACGGAAACTGGAAATCCAGAAAATTCAGATTGTGGCAGATGGAAAACACGATTACAGACAAATGGATTTAGTGTTTTATGGGTTTTATACTGGCAGAAGCATACAGGAAATGGAACTGGCAACAGATAACCGGTTTGATGAAGAGCAGATTGAAGAAATCCTGTCGGGTTTTCGCTATGGGCTTGCCTATGAACAGGTGGCATTTTATGCGAAAGAAGAATTTGATTGTTACCAGATGCGGACCATAAAAAGGGCGTTTCTGTACGATAATCTGACAGTGGAGGAGGCGGCAATATTTGCTTTACCCAGTAATAACACAAAGAAAATGCGCCAGGAGATTAGAAAGATAGTAGCACAGCGCGGTAAAACAAAGAAATCCAATCTGTAATCGTGAGAAAGGATAAACACATGGAGAAAGAAGCAATGGAAGATATCCTGCGATTGGCAGAGGATGTAAGCAGCCTTGTGATGGACCTTGGACCATTTGGGCTTACGGACGAAGATGAAGTAAAAAAAACACCGCAGGACCGGATACATGAGACATATCAATGGCTGTCCGAACCAAAGGGCTGTAAAGAAGCGTCCGAGTATTTTAAGGAATTGCTTGCAATACTGGATAAGACGGACGCAGAGTATCAAAGAATCGCTGATATATGTGAAAGAATCCATAAGGTCCAGGAAATAAAGCCATGGAAAGAAAAAGTAACTGTTAGAAACAGTCCCAGCTGTCGCAGATGACCAGGGCCTGGATATGTCCATAATATAGGACAGATTAAGGAAACAGAATCCCTTCAAGTAGAGAGGTTTCATAGATTCCTCTGGTAAAAATCTAAATAGAAATGCAAAAAGGAGGGATAAGAAGTTGTGGCCACGTAAAACGATAGTCTCTTCGACGCTTATTGGATTTAGAGACGAAGAGCATTGAACGGATTAAATTAGCAAGTGAAATGTCAAAGAGGTACTATGATGCCCCCATAATCTGTACTTACAGTGGGGGCAAGGATTCTGACGTACTTCTGGATTTGTTTATCCGGTCAGGAGTTGAATTTGAGGCCCACAATTCTCATACAACAGTCGATGCTCCCGATACGGTGTACTATATCAGGGAGAAATTTCGAGGTTTAAAAGAAAAGGGAATCCCATGTATTATCCATATGCCGCCACTGAGCATGTGGCAGTTGATTGTCAAAAAGAAGATGCCGCCCACCAGGATGCAGCGTTACTGTTGTGAAATCCTAAAAGAGAACACAACACCGGACAGACTGGTATCAACAGGTGTGCGCTGGGACGAAAGCACCAAACGGTCCAAAAGGGGACAGTTAGAAGCGGCTGCCCCAAAAGTCGAGAATAGGATTACTCTGATGAACGACAACGATGATAAGCGGCTGGTTATTGAGCGGTGTGCAATCCGTGGCAGGGTAGTGTCCAACCCAATCATTGACTGGACACATAAAGACATCTGGGATTATATCCGTTCCAACCATATGCCTTATAATCCGCTTTATGATATGGGTTATAAAAGAGTTGGCTGTGTAGGGTGCCCGATGGCTGGAAAAAACCGCTACAAAGAGTTTGCTGACTTCCCAAAGTATAAGGCAGCTTATATCCGGGCGTTTGATAAAATGTTAGTGGCAATCCATGCGGCGGGGAAACCTACTAAGTGGAAGAACGGAGAGGACGTGTTCCGGTGGTGGATGGAGGATAAAAATGTAGAGGGACAGTTGTGCCTCGCGGATTTTATGGACATGGGACCAGACTAAAACAATAAATCAACAACAGGAGGTTTACGTTCCAACCGGAACTAATTTATATAAAAAAGTGAATGAAAGCAGTACCGATTGAGTTAAAGGCGGCAAATGAATATGTCGCGCAGAATCATAGGCATCATAGCCCTGTATACCGGGACAAATTCCGTGTCGCATGTACTGAGCATGGCAGAATATGTGGCGTGATACAGTGCGGCAGGCCAGTATCCAGGCATTTAGACGATGGAAAAACGCTGGAAGTAACGCGTTGCTGCACAGACGGTACAGCCAATGCCTGTAGCTTCCTATACGGGCGGGTAGCCCGGATTGCAAAAGAGATGGGATATGAGCGGATTATCACTTATATCCTTATCTCTGAATCCGGTGCTTCCTTAAAAGCGGCAGGGTGGGAATGTGAGAAAGAGATTGCAGGGGGCGGCTCCTGGGATACACCTGCCAGGCGCAGACATACAACAGCACCGCAATGTAAAAAGCAAAGATGGATGAAAAATTTGTGTAAAGAAGGTGATGAGAGTCGAGAATCGGAATTATAGATGCTGATTTATTGGATAAGAACAGGCACCGCATGCCGAATCTGGCATGCATGAAGATCAGCGGATTCCATAAGCAGATGGGGGATCAGATACATTTGCTGACGGAGTATTCAGGCTTCAATGAGTTTGATAAGGTATATCTGTCAAAGGTCTTTACGGCTACGAGGTATCCGCCGGAAGTCTTAAAGATGGAGAATGTAGAATATGGAGGTACTGGGTTTTATTTAGACCAGGCTCCCGAGCTGCCCTACGAAATAGAGCATGCCATGCCGGATTACAGTCTGTATGCGGATTGGCTTAAAGGTAAGGGAGAAGAAGGAAAAAAGAGTAAGAAGTATAAGTATTATCGGGATTATTCTATTGGGTTTTTAACAAGGGGCTGCTTTAGGCAATGCCCTTTTTGTGTGAACAAAAATAAAACGGTATCCGTTCCTGCAAGCCCAGTGTACGAATTTTACAATCCACAGAAAAAGAAGATCTGTCTGCTGGATGATAATTTTCTGGCATGTGGGGAGTGGAGTGCATTATTGGGACAACTACGGGAAACCGGCCGTCCGGTCCAGTTCCGGCAAGGACTGGATATCAGGCTGATTACCAGGCAAAAATCCAGGGAACTGGCATCTTGTAGATTGGATGGCGACTTATTATTTGCCTTTGACAATATCAAGGATAAAGAAACAGTCATAGAAAAGATGAAGATCATAAACCCAATATTCCAGGAATCAAAAAGGATCAAGTTCTATGTATTAACTGGGTTTGATGCAGATGGAAGATATGACTGGACTTTCTGGAAACAGGATATCTTACAGGCATTTGAGCGTATCCGGATTCTAATGGGGGTGCGTGCGTATCCATATATCATGCGGTATGAGAAATATCAGGAATCACCTTACCGGGGAATGTATGTAAACCTGTCCAGGTGGTGTAACCAGCCCCAGATGTATAAGCAGATGAGCTTCCGTGAATTTTGCCACTTGTCAAAAGAAGGGAGCGCCTGCAGAACGTATCTGGAGGAGTATGAAAGAGACTTTCCGGAAATCAGCAGTTATTTTGACATGAAATTTTAAACTCTGATTCAGGAGGTGGTGCTATGAAGTTTACAGATGAAGAATTAGAGATAGCCAGAAGCGTGGACCTGGTGTCTATTGCTGAAAGGCAGGGCTTCACGGTGAAGCGGGTAGGCAGTTACTATACATTGAAAGAACATGATTCTATAAGGATTAAAAATCGTAGGAGCTGGCTGCGTTTTTCCGTACCCGAGGGCCAGGACGGTCACAACGGGGATAACATTGAGTTTCTGAGACAATTTTGCTATATGGATTTTCGTGAGGCGGTTATCTATTTGTTGAACGAGGCCGGTTATCGGTATGAGGATAAATCATTTAAAGATGATACAAGCAGGAAAAACCACGAGAGAAGAAAGGAAGAGCAAAATAAAGAACAAGAAGGGAAAGGGGAGTTTGTGCTTCCCGAACCAAACGACAATTATCGGAGGTTATATGCCTATCTGTTAAAAACGCGCTGCCTGAGCAAAGAAGTAGTTGACTGGTTCGTTAAAAAAAAGCTGATTTATGAAACACGCAGATATCATAACGTGGTTTTTATTGGCAGGGATTCCTTTGGTACAGCACGGTTTGCCAGTATGAGGGGAACGGTGGATAATTATGGAAACCCGTTTAAAGGGGACGTGGAGAACAACGATAAAACCTATGGTTTCAATGTAAGAAACAAGAAAAATAAAGAAGTCAAGGTATTTGAGGCAGCCATTGACCTGATGTCTTATATGGATTATAAGCGTGATGGGCAGTCAAACAAGTTGGCATTAGGGTCAACCTGGGACGGGGCATTGGACCGGTTCCTGCTAGAAAATCCACAGATTAAACGAATAAGCCTGTATCTTGATAATGATAAGGCAGGCCGGAAAGCAGCGGCACTTATACGCAAGAAATATATAGAGATGGGATATCACGTTAAAGTCCGGTTCCCGCCATATGGGAAAGATTGGAATGAATTTCTTGTTGCAGAAAGAAAAAAGGCAGTGATTCAATATTTGAACAGGAATAGCAATCTGGACCGGAAACAGGCAATCGGATAATTTCATAAAAGCAAGGAGATAGTATGGATTATTTTAATTTCAAAGAAGAGTTTCTCTATCAGTTCATTGACCTGATGGAGAAAAGCAAAACGTTAGGAGCGTTGAACTTGGTTATGGAAGGACTACCAGGTGAATCAATCACAATGACTTTCAAGGATAGGTACTGCCCTATGGTCAGCATAGAGGAACTGTTTTTGAGAAGCCAGTATGAAATGCTGCCAGTCAGGATATTGGCTTCGGAGACACTGCAGGAATTTCAGACGGCGGAAACCGGAGGTATCCGATTGAAGATGGATACGGTCAAGAATCCATTGTTTGTAGAGTTCCATGCAGTGAATGCAAACAAATACCAGATGAGGCTGGAAGAATTGGAGCTGCCGTATACCAGACTGGGAGATATGTGTATCTTTTATCGGTTCCGTGTGAAAGAGGAAAGTGAAAAACTTGTATACACCATGCCCGTAGATGAAGAGGACTTACAGCGGTGGGGAATGCATGTAGATCAACTGCATGCGTGCGTGTCAGACAATGCTTTCTCCCAGTATAGTGTGCAGATTGAACCGGTTGCAGCCGTTATACGGGAAGGCTTGGAGGCAGGCTTTACGCTTGGGAGAGGAAAGATTACAAATGAACGCGCAAGTGCCTGGCGGCTGACAGGTCCGGGAGGCGCGGCAGGCATGCTTTATAGGAATATTCTGGATGAATTTGCAGAAATGGTCAACACGGATCTGTACCTGCTTCCAGTAACAGCAGAGGAAACCGCTATATATGCCGCCGACCAGTATACACCTGCTGACCTTCAGATGCGTCTCGAAAGAAAAAAATCCTTAAAGGGATTTGTAAGCCATCCGTTGTCAGAGTCGGTTTTGTATTATAGTCTCAAGAGTAAAACCCTGACGGTGCACCAGTCTTCATTGGTGAAAAAAACCCTGGTCTAAGAGTCGGTACGGGAGTCTACAGATGCAGGAAATGGTAAATAGACGAAGAGGAGAACCAAAATGCGCGAATATGATGAAAACCATGCATATGAGGAAGTCCGGGAGGATTTCATTAAAGAATATAAGGCACAGCTAGAACGCAGAGGAAATGGGGAGAAGTTGGAAATAGTGGCGGAAGGTACTCCTTTTGAATCCTTTACATACAAAGGGAATGGACCTTTATTATGTACCAGTATCTCTATGGAACTGGTGTACAGAAATTGCTATATTTTTGCCATTCGAGAGATTGATGAGGCCGTATCTACTATCTTGGAGATTCAGGATGAGGCAGAATGGATATCCCCGGAGCGGCTGGAACAACTGGAACATGTAATAGTGTTTCCGGTAAATCTATCACATTGCAGGGATAAGCTGGAAGAAAATGATATTGCATATTTTCCCTTCGAAGATATGGCGATCACTTATCAATTCTGCATTGAGGACAATGAGAGGTCGTATCGCAGGGATGTTACAAGGGAATGGCTGAATAGGCAGGGGATAAATGCAAAGGAACTCTTTGAAAAAGTAAGGTATAAAGACCTGGAGCAAATTTGGGGCGAAATTAAAACCATAGAGCAGGTGGGAAAAAAATCAGAGGATTCACAGCAGGCTGCTTTGTATGGCGTCAATGGCTTTGGTGCTGCCCTTTATCCAAAAGTGATGGAGCAGGTAGTAAAAAAAATGGGCAGTGAAGTGCTGATTGTACCTGAAGAAACCTATACGGCTTATATTCAGACACCGGATATTATGAGTGCTGCAAAACTGCAAGAAGAATTACAGGAGGACAATCGTGTGAAACTGGTGACTGGCGATAGGCACCTTGTACTTTCTGGGAAGATATTTAAGTACGATACCGGCAGGAAAAACCTGGTCCCGGCAATGGAACATACCATTGAAAAGCATAGAGTGAAATGAAAACCGCTTTAATCGGGAGAAGCGCAGACGGCCAGAAGGGAAGGAGATAGATGTATTATTATAGTGAGAACGAAGCATATGACGAATTACGAGAGGATTTTATTGATGAATTTCAAGACCAGCTACAAGAAAGAGACAGAGGGGAGGAACTGAAGCTGATAGCTGAAGGCACGCCATTTGAAGCCATTATGCTGAAAGGTGGAGGGGAGTTAGTTTGCCCCAGTATTCCGATGGAATTGGTGTATCTTAACTGCTATGTTGCTGAGAACAACGAGTTAGACGAGGCGGTCACGCAGATTCTGGGTATATTTGATGGGGATGAGTGGATACCGCGCGAACAATTTGAGCAGATAGAGCATGTACTTATATATCCTATGAATTTGGCAGAATATGAGGATAAACTGGTGGAGGGAAACATTGCATATATGCCATATCAGGATATGGCGGTCACTTTCCAATTCTGTATTGAAAGAGGGGAGAGATCGTACTGCGGAGATGTTACAAAAGAGCATTTGGAAAAATGGGGAATCGGTGTGGAGGAACTTTTTGAGAAAGTCAGATACAAGGATGCAAATGAAATAGGAGTGGGTATCGTAAATATGTACGATTCACTTACAAACAGATATGAAAATGATAAAACAATCCTTTTTAGGCCGGCGGATGGTGTGCCATTGGAACTGAAGCAAGTCTACAATGTCTATGGTGTGAATGGCTTTGGTGCAATCTTCTATCCGAAAGTTATGGAACTGGTGTATGATAAATTAGGGGACGAGATGCTGATTGTTCCCAATGATGCCTTTGGTGCTTATGTCCATGCGCAAAGTGTTGGGAATCTGTCAGACTTATATGAGAGCCTGACCAGTGAGAATATAATGAAAGAAGAAACAGGGGAAATACGCCATAAACTATCTGAGCGGGTTTTTAAATACGATCTGGAAAGCAGAAACCTGATTCATGCAGTTCCTCCGAAAATTGAGAAACAAAAATTGAGATAGGTAGGTGGGTTAGTGGATTGATGAACTTAATAAACTATGACCAATTTAAGGTTGCTTATCTACAAAAAATAGCAGAACTTTTAGACCAGCATGGTTATTCCATCAGACCGGTCGTGATAGGGGAAGGGTTATCGCTGGAAAAGGCAACCCTGGATTTAGGCGATAAAATCTGTCATTGCATAGACCTTCAGGAAATTTATTCGGATTATTGCAAAAATGCTAGACCAATGTTTTCTATTGTGAAGGATACATTGGATTGTTTCCGGGAGTTTGGTACAGTACAAAGAGAACAGGTGGAATGCATAGAAAGTGTTTTAGCCTGTGTAACAAACTTTGAGAAAAGCAAAGAAATCCTGCGGGGTAAGGGTATACCATATTTGGCAGTAGGTGACATGGCAGTATATTTCAGGTTTGATTATGAGCTGCCTTTCGGCGGTACAATGGAAAGTATTGTAACAAAAGACCATCTCCTAAAATGGAAGTTTTCAGCCGAAGAATTATTCAATATTGTTAGGCAATGCGAGGCACAGAAAATCGGTGCCTGTGCTTATGACTGGGTGGAAAGCCTTCAACCATATGATTTTGGCCATATACCTGTGATTGCAAGAGCAGAAGATATCTACAATGCGCCATATGAGCTGTATGGATTGAACGGTGCCGGGGCGATACTTTACCCCGAAGTGCTGCGTCAATTTGAAGAGGCTTTTCATGAGCGGGTCATAATCGTACCGTATTCAGAACGAAAAGCGGCCATATTACCGGAAAGCCGTATACAGGATATGTGGGTACAAAGAAAAATCCGGGAGTATACGGAGGATACGGACGCGCGGTTATTTTTGTCCAGGCAGGTTTATTCGTATACAGAGGGGAAGTTTTACAGGCTCAAGGGTGGTATAGAACAATTACAGGCTGTCATTGATCAGAAATTGGAGACAACTATGAATCATGAGAAAACACTGGTCGGTAAAAAGCAAAGCAGATAAAATCTCAAGGAGGACAGACAAAGATGGAATATGAAGAATTCATCCAGTTTTTTACCCATGAAGTCAACTATAATTTAAAAATGCTGGGTGTTCCATGGCGGGCTAAGTATGAGAACACAGGCGGCAGAGAAGAAGTTTTGGTGGTAATCCATGGTGGAGGGCATGATTTTCCTCCGATTAAAGTTCACGATTATTACCAGGAGTTTTTGCAGGGGATGCCCTGGGGAGTCGCTGCACGGAAAGCAACACAGGATTTCTTTGATGATGAGAGCACAAAATGTGCACTGATGGATATGGGGCTTTTTCATGCAGATATGGTAATTCCCACTTTTATGAACACAGAGGAAAATGAGGAACTATTGAAAACCGTTCCATATTCAAGGTTTGAAGATTTAGCAGTTATACTTCAAATTGCATATCAGTCCCTGGGCGGTATCAATCTCAACCTTGTGGTAACAGACGATATCTTACAGGGATGGGGGCTGAGGTATGATGAACTTTATCAAATGGCCCTGGATAATCCGAGGAATGTTGAGTCTGTACAGATGATAGAGTTGCACAAGATGATAGATATTATATCACCCGATGAAACAGTAGAGGATTTACCTCCCTTCTATGTGGTAACGAATACTGGTCAACATTTAGGCGCTGCAGGTATTCTTTACAAAACCAGAATGTATGAACTTGCAGAAACTATGGGGGATGATATCTTATTGGTTCCTATGAGCGTTGACCATTTTTTGGCAATGCCGCTTTTAGACCAAAAGGGCATAGATTATATATCTAATGCACTACACAGTAGTAAAGAGGTAATCACTGGAAGTATAAAGCCCCTGTCTGGGAATCTATACCACTATAATTGTGAAACCGCACAGTTTCGTATGATTACTCCCAGCCAGTTAAAAGAAACGAAAAAACGAGGCAGATAGGGGGAGGGTTTGAGAAACGATAGATATTCAATCATAGAGAAAAGGGAATTTTATGAAACCTTTGTATATGAATTAAACAATAATTTACAAAAGATGGGATTAGGGTGGAAGGTGGTGCTGCCTGACCATATTTCGGATGGCTGTGTGATCAGTTTACAGGGCAGCCCAGAGAAAGGCTCAGAAATATTTCCTTTTGTAGCATATAACCGTCATACACAGTTGGGAGAACCCCTGTGGCTGGTAGTCAGGAATTCGCTAGAGTTTTTATTGCGGGATGACCGGATCACCAAAGCCGCATTTAAAGAGATGGGGGTGTTATCGCCAAATCTAGTAGTTCCGACATTGATGAACGCGAAAAGAAATCAAGAGGTATTGGACAATTTCCCACATAAGCTATATGGAGACGGGGACCTTGCCATTGTATTGAGGATTATTTATCATTCAACAGATTGTTTGCTTGAAGATATGCACCTTAATTTAAGAGTGACAAGTGAAATGCTGAATGAGTTTGGAATGGATTTTGATACCCTTTATCAGTGGTCGCTTGATAATCCGGAAAATCAAAGGGCTGTTTCCGTGGAACCGTTTGGGACAGAACCGGAAAAGAAGGATATCTACATTATGACAACAGAGAGCTTTTACTGGGGTGCTTCTGCTTTTTTATACAAAGAAAAAGTACACGAGCTGTCAGATAAACTGGGTGGCGATATGATACTATTTCCTACAAGTATCAATCAATGCGTGGCATTATCAAATAAAAACAGGGACGGAAGAAAATGGATTCAGGAAACCCTCTACGACTCTAAACAAAATGGTTTTCAGCAGAGGGAAAAAGATTTATCCGATTATATTTATGTTTATAGCCGGAAAACAGATGAGATCCGTAAAACAAGTCAAAGGATGCGGCAGAAGCCAAAAGTGAATAAAAACCATAGCAGGTGACTTTTCAGAGCGATTCAGAAAAGAACCTGCTTTTTTCATTTAATCATAAAGGAGATAAGAATATGAACCTCAAATTATATAAACAGTTTTCAGATGCTTACCAGCAATGTATTCGTTCCGCTTTTGAGGATTCCGCAATTCGCGGGGAAGTTAGAACGGTGGCTAGGGGTCTCCCGACCGAGGGAATCACAATTTTATTTGAGCAGGAGGGGCGGTACTGCCCCGTCATTCCGGTAAGGGAGGCTTTTTTGAGAGCGGAGATGTTTGACACCTGGGAAGAGGAATTGGCAGACCGGGCGATGGAAGTGTTCTCTGATGCGGAAGCGGAAGATCTGCGTATTGCAGTAGGCCAGTTGGAACAGCCGGAATATGTGGCAGTATATGCCGCAAACCATAGAAGTGACCTGGAAGCCCTGAAAAAGAATGATATGCCTTACCAGGTTATGGGGGACATGGTGCTCTACTATATGTTTCACGCACCGCTGGGAGACGGGCGTTATTATCAGGCAGAAGTAACCAATAAACATCTGGCATCCTGGAAAATGAGAAAAAGTGATTTTCATAATTTTGTACTGGAACATTCGCTGGTATCCATGGAGAGCAAAATCTATCCGTTGTGTGAGAAGATTGAAAATGTGCTGGAAGGTATTTCGTGCTGTCTGAACAATGGAGAGGCAGAGGATAGCCTTGGTTATGTGGTCACGGGACCTGGAGGAGCGGCAAGTGTATTATACTGGGATACCTTACAGGAACTTAGCCGCCTGATGCCGGATAGCTTTTATATTTTGCCATATTCAGAGAGGGAGGCTTATATCCTGCCTGATACTATGGGAGCACTGGCACCAGCATTTTCCATTGAAGATGTCCACAAGAATGGGAACCGTCAGGTTCGACACAGCTTGGCTGGGTATGCCATATCAAGTCATGGTTTCCACTATTCACCATCGGAGAACAAGAACAAATTGCTGACCATACGCGAATGGTTGAAGGGTGTAAATGAATGACATATGAAGAATATAAACAGGGACTGATTACAGAACTTGGGCGTCACATTGATGAAGAGCATCAGAGATTGATAGTAATAGCAGAAGGTACGGACAATGAGGAAATAGCCCTTGAACTTATGCAGCCGCCTGTGTGTAGCCAGTCATTGTCAATCCATAGCTTATATAGACAGTGGAAAGAAGGCGAATTAACGGCCCAGGTAAGCAGTATCTGCGATTATTTTGAAAAAAAGCGTGCTATTGAAACGATTGAGCAGTTAGAAAATGTTACGATTTGGGCGGCTAATTTTGAAAAGGCAGCCGAAAAGCTGGAAGGGAATGATATACCATATCTGCCTGTTGGGGATATGGCTGTATATTTTCAGTTCTTTGATGAAGTCTATGACGAGGATGAACAGTGGCCTCTGGATTATAAAAGACCTGTCCAAAATGAACATTTAAAGCAGTGGGGACTTACGGTACAGGAATTATTTGATAAAGTCAAATATTTCGATATGAATGAACGCTTTCAGACGGTTTTGGATACGAGCAGAGCTGTTCTGGCTCATACATTAGGGGCATTAAGCGGGGCGCTTCCAGACACAAAAGACTATTACGGGGTGTACAGCGAGAATGGGATTGCAATCATGTTCTATCCCGAGGGTTTGAGTGAAATCTCAAGGCGTTTGGATGATGACCTGTATGTTATGCCGTTATCAAATGATAAAATCCTTGTCTGTCCAATATCAGGACACAGTTTGGAAACTTTGCAGGAAATAGTAAAAAAGAGCAATGAGATGGATAAAAGAGCAGAAGTGTTCCCTGTCCAGGTCTCTAATATGGTGTTCCAGTTTGATGCCGAAAGCCTTGCAATCCAACCGGCGGCACAGATAGAGAAAAAAACGAGACATAAGGCAAGATAAGATGAAGGCAAATCTTTGAAAGGGGGTGGTTAAGCCCAATCCAATAAAAATTCAGCAGTCATAGAAATTTAATTTGTACCAGTAGCTCGTAACTTATTCGGAAACTGATTACATTCAAACATTTGAAAGGAGGTAAGAGGTAATCCCGGGTAAAATGTGTAGCTACACCCTCTAAGAAGGGAATTGGATTATAAATTAATAAATTTTTGTGAGTTTGACAAATATGCAGTAAAAAGTTATTGCGCCATACATGGGGTTGACGAGAGTGCCAACCTTGGGGATATTACGAAAGTTGATGAGAAAAAGCTACCTTATTTCAACTTTATCTGCGGTGGAAGCCCGTGTCAGGATTTCTCCCTAAGTGGGAAGCTGGCCGGTTCCGTCTGGAGGTGCAGAGATTGCGGGCATGAGGTAAACCCGCTGCAGGTACATTGGAGCAAACGGGATTTTTGTGAAAAATGCGGCTCAAAGAATCTGGATAAAACAAGGTCCTCTCTCCTTGTAGAGTGGCTTCGGGTTATCCGGGAAGTAAAGCCGATGTTTGGAATTTATGAGAATGTAAAAAATATTGTTCAGGCAAGGTTTCTAAACAGCACATTCCGTCTATTTGAGCAGGAATTGCAGGAATATGGATACAACACCTATTGGAAGATATTGAACGCGAAAAATTATGGGATTCCGCAAAACCGGGAACGGGTATACCTCGTCCTGATTAAAAAGGAATGTGATAATGGAAAATTCGTATTCCCAGAGCCAATGGAAAACGGGAGGCGGCTGATGGATATCCTTGAAGATGAGGTAGATGAGAAATATTATCTGTCAGATGATAAAGTGCAGAAACTGATTACAGACATGAAGGAGCGGAAAGCGCTTCTGTATATGCCTGGGGAAGAGGAACTGAAACAGTGGGAAAATAAACTGTATAAAGTTGGACAGGTTCAGGGGTATCTTGGCGATCCCCAGACTGGCAGGGTATACTCTGCAATCGGTTCCAGCCCTACTTTGCTGGCAAGCGGTGCCGGAAGAAATAAAATAGCCGTGGTCGGAAGTATTGGAAATTCCCAACAGAGTGTTATACTATCAGGGATGGGAACTGCCAATACCCAGCTTGCGAGCCACGACCAGACAAAGATTTTGCAAGTGGGGGCAATCCGTGGAAGATATAATGAAGAGGGAAGAGTCGAACAGCACCTGGAACTAAAGGATAAGCCTTGGTGCAGCTATGCGATTACCTCCGTACAGAAGGATAACATCATTCTGGTGCGGCAGGACACCGTAAAAGGCTACGAGGAATGTATGGCAGAGGGAGTTGTAAATATCGCCTATCCGAATGCTGCCGGAAAACGGGGCCGGGTACAGGGACATGGGACCATCTGCCCGACAATCACTGCGCAGGGAAATTCCCTGTGCAGGCTGGAATCAATCCTTCGTATCAGGCGGCTTACACCATTAGAGTGCTTCAGGCTGATGGGTTTTGATGATGAAGATTACCAGAAGGTCCTGGAAGCGGGCATCAGTAACAGCCAGGCATATAAGCAGGCAGGAAATTCGATTGTAGTGAATGTCTTAACCAGTATTTTTGAAGCTTTATATAGCGCTATGCCTTACCTGTTTGAAGATGTAAAGATAGGAAGCTTTTTTTCCGGGATAGGTGCCTTCGAGAAAGCACTGGAACGATTTTATGGGAACCGTCAATGACAGAGATATAAAATCTTAATATAAAGAACATCAATGCAGAATGGATTGGGAAAAACAGAACTATTTTAAACAGCAGGTCAAGGGATGCTATCAAATGCGGCAACCTAGTATCAAAAACAAAAGTGGAATTCTGCTATCAGGTTTAATTGACTGATAGCAGATAACCTTGGAATGTGATATCACAAAGCCTTTGATGATATCATACTCCATACTGCCTGCTATCAGATATATGAAGCTGATAGCAGGCAGTATGTGATTTGAGGGGAAACTGCTGTCAGTTTCCCTTTTCTGCTATCAGATTTTCGCGTAATATCCGCGGAATTGATAGCAAAAAATTGTGAATGATATCAGCTTTTTGAGGCTGATATGGGGGTATTAGGGGATCTCCCCTAACAAGATGGATTTTGTACGGCAAAATCCGTATCTTGCAGAGGACTGGCAAAGCCAGTCCGGACCGGCCCCTTAGATTTTCAGAAGTAAAGAGGGCAAAAAGAAAAGGGAAGGAGCTGGAACTGTAATAGAACCTATTGTGAAAGAGCAGATATTGGTGGTCAGGGATACTGGTGAAACCAATATGTTTGACGTGACTGCAGTTACGAAAATTGCACTAAAAATGGGATTTCTCGAACTGGCGGAATATTTGCAGAACCATAAAAGCGAATATTGCCATTTTATTATATGGGGGAAAACTTCCGAACAAGAGCATCAGAAAAAGGAGGACATTCCCAAACAGGACAGACAGAAAAATAGATAATACAGAATGTAAAGGAGACAGAGTATTGAGGTATGAACCAGAGGAATTTGAACGATTAAAAGATTACGTGGACGAATTCATGAAGAGAGGACCATTGGGAGACATTTTTACCCCATTTTTCTATAAGCCGTATCCTTACAACCAAACCGAAAATGTTCTGGATACGCTCCGGTTTGCGGATGCCAGGAAGCTGCTTATTGATTACTTATATAAGGTCAGCCGTGCAAAAAGCATTGAGGTTACAAGGCAGACAGAAGGCTTGATCGGAGAACTATGGGAATATGGATATCCTGACAAAAATAGAGAGTCGGACTTTTTGAAAAATCTGGCCTGGGATATATGCAGAATGACAAAATCTGTTGATTACTGGCAATGGGAAGCGATGCGTTTACCAGGAGAATCGGAGTCGGACGTAGTGAGACGTACCTATCAGGAGATAAAGAATCCGGAGAAGCGGCGTGAGTTCATGCAATTCTGGATTGACTATTTGGAACGTATGAGGCCCAAATATGAACTGGAAATACAGGCTGCGGAAGTTTTAACAAGACTAAACAAAGGATTTACGCACATGGAAACTCCATTTATGGAGAGAATTAAGGTACTCGTAGAAAATAAAAAATTTTTAGATTCTCAAAAGTATCATGATGCCAGTATTTACTATATCCTAAAAAAAGAACAGGATGGGGCCGTCAGTTACAAGGGAGTTGCTGAATATGAGCAGGAAATGGCAGTCTATTTTTCTATTTCTAAGGAAGAAGTTACTGAAATTTATATAGGTGATACATCGGTTCATGAGGATCTGTTTAAACCGATGGAAGAAGGCTATAAAATAGCGGCGATTACGATGGATGGCCACTTTAATGTCTGGGACGAACTTGACAGGGAGGGCCTCGACGCGTTGCCCCATAGAGAGGGATTTGAGGATTACCTTATTTACTGTAAAGAAAGAAATATCACAGCGGCGTCTATTACAGCGTCTATCGGATGGAGTGTAGGAGATCTGCTTGATGAGGTAAAATTACAGAAGCAGGATTATATGAATCATGTGAGCCAGGCAGACAGAAAAAGGACTCGATAGTGAAAAAACTGAAATGGCAGGTAAACCGCCATGTAAAGGGCAGGGTAAGAAAAATGGCTATAACGGTTATTTAGAAAAGAGGAGACAGGACATTGAAATATGAACCGGAAAAGTTTGAAGCATCAGGGATACATGAGGTGAGAGAACTGGGAATGGGGAAGGATTTATCCAGGGATATCTGCAATATGCTGAACGCTGTTGGGGGTGGGGAATGGAATGCAGCGCGCTTACCCGGAGAATCAGAGGCACATGCGGTGGAAAGAATGTGCAGGGAAATAAATAATCCAGAGAAGAAACAGGAATTTATGCAGTTCTGGCTTGACTATCTGAAACGCAAGCAGCCAGAATATGGGCTGGAAATACAGATTGCAAGAGTCCTGACGGAATTAAATAGTCTGCCCCCAAAGATACAAAACCCCCAGATGGATGTACTCAAAGTGCTTTGTGAAAACAAAGAGTTTTTGGATTCGCAAAAGTACCAGGGAGCCATTATCTATCATATTTTAAAAATGGAGGCGCACGGAGAGGACACCTATCAGGGATTGGCAGAATATGGGCAGGACAGGGCTGTTAGTTTTTCTCCTTCTGCGCATAAGACTGTTGAATTTAATATTGGATACGCATATACAGATAAATATCTGTTTGGGCTGCTGGAGGAAGGGTACAAAATTGCTGCAATGACAATGGACGGCCATTTGGACGCCTGGGAGGAACTGAGCAGGTGGGGCATTGGAGCAATCCCCCATAAAATGGGGGTAGCGGATTACCTGGAATACTGTAAAGAAAACAACATTTCAGCAGCGGCTATTAAGGCTGCTACTGGGTGGGAGGTATTAGATTTATTTAAGATGGCAGAACTGGAAAAACAGGACTCTGCTTATAAACCGCACCTGGAGAGCAGACACAACAGCCGTTGATAAAGAAATAGGTGAGGTGGAATATGGAAGCAAAACAGACAGAAACTGAGAGATTGATCTATGACAGTAAGGAGTATCTGAAACGAAACCACTTTGGAGAATACACCCTGCTGTATATCTTGAACAAGGACAGGGTGAAGGGCAGCCCATACCAATATGCAGCAGTTGCGAGTACCGATGAAGCCAGGTTATTTTTCAATGTGTACGCTAAGGAAGACCAGCCTGATATTTACCGGATTGGAATGTGCAGTACAGATGATGACCTGTTCTATGACTTGGAATTTGATGATTGTACGATAGCAGCCATGACAATAGAGGGCCATTATGATACATGGGAGGAACTGGCTGACACCCCATTGGAGGAAATTACATATTTAGGGGGACTGGAAACTTATCTGGAATATTGCAGGGAAAATAACATCACAAAGGAATCCATACAAAAAGCTGTTGGCTTGGAGGTGTGCGACATTATGGAGAGACTGGATAAAAATAAGAGTATTCCTTTACAGGGAATGGATGAGGAGTACCAGCAGCTACAGAAGGTTGTGGATACAATCCTAAATGGAACAGATGAGCGTGATTTGAGATTGGCGCAGGACATGCTGAATGGTATATGGTCTATTGATCAAAAGGAACCTATTTTAAAGCGCACGGATTTACAACAGGCTGCCTGCGATATCTGTATTTTAGTCCGGGATCATATGCCGGAGGTTTGGGCGGAAAAGCTGCAGTCTGGAGATACCGAAGTTGACCTGGCAAAAGAGACATACGGCAGGCTGGCAACATTATATGGAAGGAAGACCGAAGCGCAGTTTCTGCGAAATGCTGAGATGGGGGAACTTCCGGAGACGGCCCGTAAAAAAATAAGTGAGATTCTGGCGGTATTAAAAAAGTATGAAAACAAGGATAAGAAGCCGCTATCAGGACATAGCCGGTAGGATACCGGGCAAGGAGGCATTATTTGAAACAATTGAATACGGCCACGGAACTGCTGGCCTATCTCGATGACTTTTCTATACCATTTTCACTGAATGAGGAACATGCCCAGGTTCTGTTGGACTATATGGAGGGAAGTGCCTATGGGCTACACGTAGATGAAAAAGGGCAGCTCTATTGGGTGGATTTAGAGGGAGAACAAATAGAAGAAATCACCATGGACGAGGTTACATTCCTTGCCTGTGAATGGAACAATGAATTCATCTTAGATTCCAGACAGAGACTGGAAGAGAAAGCTGGAAGCAGTGAAGAGAGGGAAATCATAGACAGGATAAAACAGCTAAAAAAAGATGAGAGGCTGTTAGACGATATATATGAACAGACCTCCTTATGGAAACAGGTAAATCAAAAAGCGACACCGGCGAAGAAAAATTCCCGCTGATAGAATGAATTATGGAAAGAAGGGGATGATTTGGGACGAATTGAAACATCTGGAAAATTAATGGAATATCTTGACGAGTTTGATATACTTTTTCCACTTACCCGCGCGGAGGCTGAACAGGTAGTGGGGTATACAACTAAAAGTGGCTATACATTAGAAACAGACGGCCACGGACAATTGTATAAGGTGGACATGGAATCTGGTGATTCTTTGGAGACGGATATTGACCAGGTGATTGATGCTGCGTGTGAGCAGAACTACAAGATGATATCTGATACCAGGGACTATTTTAAGTTAAGCAGACACTCTGAATGGCAAATTCTTCATAAAACCCTGGAAGGATTGAAAGCGGACGAGAAAATACTAAATGCCGCTTTCCAGAGGACCTATTATCAAAAGGAGCTGCGTGGAAAGATACAGGAAATCCTGCCTCCCGTGGATATCACGGCTGGGCGGAGATCAGTAAGATGATAAGTAAAGTATCAAGAGGGAAGGAATATAGCTGATTGCTGTGGTTCCTTCCTTTTCTTTTGCTGTTTATTCGATGAAAGGATGTGAGTAGAGACTGAGAAGCGTAAAAAAGATGAACTGCCGGAAAGAAATTCGGCTGTCATGCGAGGAATTGGAGGAGCTGAACAGGAAGGCAAAAGAGAGAGGGCTATCCGATTCGCAGTATCTGAGGATGCTGATAACCAACCGCCCCAGAGATTATCCGGAACTTCTGGAAGCATTACAGAATCTCACGAATGAGATAAACCATATCGGGATAAACATCAACCAAATTGTCAAAAACAACAACAGCGGCTTATACCATGAATCCGATAAAAAACGTCTGTATGTTTATATGAAGCAGATCAAGGAGGCAGTCATGCAGGTAGTCAGCCATTTGGACATAGCGGGTAATTAAGTATGGCTATCAGTAAAATTCTGCATATGGGATGTGCAAAATCGGGATTTCAGGCAAAGCATCTCGCAAATACGATTAATTATATTACGAAGGACAGCAAAACTGAAAATGGGTTGTATGTTTCAGGCCATAACTGTCTGCCGGAGACTGCACTGAAACAAATGCTGAACACTAAGCGAAGGTACGATAAGATGGGGGGACGCCAGGGATACCATATCATTATCTCATTTGAAGAGGCGGCAGATACCGTTGATAAAGATGTTGCCATGAAGATTATAGGGAAATTTGTAGAGGAGTACCTTGGAAAAGAGTTTGAGGCAGTCTATGCGCTTCATGATGATACCGATCATATCCACGGCCATATTGCATTTAATAGTGTCCGCTGTATTGGAGAAGGGAAGAAATATGATTACCGAAATGGTGATTGGGACAAAATCATACAGCCGCTTGTCAACAAAATCTGTGAAGAGTACCATATGGCAACGCTGGACATGGATAAAGTACGTCAGAACAGAAAGAAAAAAAAGGAACGCATCTGGGACCAGGGTAAAGATGGTAAATTTAGTTGGAATGATATGATCCGCCGTGACATCGACCAGGTGGCGGCCGAGGCGGAAAACTGGGATGAGTTCCTTATTGGAGTGGAGGAACGGGGATATGAGATAAAACAGGGAGCGCATATTCTGTTAAAGCCGCCAGGTATGGATAAGGGACGCAGGCTGGATACCCTGGGCGGCGATTACACAGAAGAAAAATTACGGGAACGGCTAAGTATCCCCATATCTGCAAGAGAAAAGGAACTGCCGGAGCCAGTATTGGAACTGCCGCCCAGAGTCAAAAAAGTGACTGGTTATATTCCCAGAAGAAAGTCCCCATTGACTGGATACCAGAAGATGTATTTTACAAAGTTATACCGGCTGGGCGTCCTAAAAAAACAGCCTTATTCCGATGCTTGGAAATATAAAGAAGATATCCGGAAACTTCATGAGATACAGGAGAAATATAATTTCATTTCGGCTTATCAGATACATACAGACAAGGACTTGGAAAATATCAGGAAAGCATTGGCTGAACAGGCAAAATCGCTTAGGCAGGAGAAAAAGAACCAAAAAGAGAACCGTGAAGCCAATACAGAGATATTTGAGCTTTGGGAAAAGCTCCAGGAACTGAAGGTTGAGGTTTCTTTATATGAGGAGGGGTATCAGGAATTTAAGGGAGAATACCTGCAGGCAGAGCAGCTAAAAACGCAGTTGTTGGATATGGGGTACACGTTTGAATCAGCAGAGCGGTTGTACCTGAATTTCCAGGAGAAAAATCGCCGGCTCAATGAGGTTCTTGCGGAGGTAAGACGACAGCAGAGGATAGGGAAGAAAATCATGCAGGAGCAAAAGGAGAGAATGCAGAGCAGAGACAAGCAGAAAAGCAGGGAAAGAGGAGGAGAAAGTCGTGATCTATGAGCAGGATAAACTGGAAAAACTGGCTTCTGAAATAAAAAAATATCTTTTGGAATGTAAGCTGGGAGACGCATATATTGAGAGCTTCCGTGATTTAGTACCAGCAGGGGGGAAAATACCTGGGATTAGAGCGGTCTTAGACAATCATAGATTGAGGGACCATCTAACCTGCTTTTTGATGTACCGTTCTTCGCTCTTACCAGACCAGGACAGAAAGCAGGGCGTGAGTCTGGCAGATAAATTAGATGAGGTCGGAGCTGTCAGGAAAGCAGATAAGAAGGAAGAAATGGCGGAAGTGGCATGGGAACTGAACGAAGTGATGAAGGAAACAGACTTTATCCATTATCTTGATGCAGGATACATGAGAGCCGGGGACAACCAGTCCGATCCGGTAAGACGTATCTACAGGGATATTGGAGACCGGGAAAAGCGCCAGGACATCATAGACTATTTAGAGACTGTTTTGGAAAAAGTTCACAGTGAAAAAATTATGGCTCTTATTTCTTCTTTAGAGAATATAACGGATAAGGTTCCGGCCCGATCAGGAAAGGTACGGTAGGGGATTGCTTGATATATAGGAGGAATAATTTGAAGTATCAATTTTTCGACAATGATGGGAAAGTGACTGAATCAGAACAAAAAAGTTATACAGACGCACTAAAATTTGCAGAGGAGCGAGGCATTACATGCCTATCCATGCCATATAAGCTATTCATTGCGTCTTTTCGTGAAAAAATCAAATTGCTGGAAAGCCACACCCAGTATAGTAAGATTTCGGAATATGCAGAAAAAATGATTATCTTGAACCAGGGTGCAGGATATCAGGCCATAGCTGCGAATGATTTCATGAAAAAAATTATTGTAACACCGATTGACGATATTAGGGGATGGCTTGAGGAACATGGAAAAAGCGAGTTTGAACCAGTATCCCAGGATTGGCAGGAAGGTAAGGCGGAAAAACAGAAAAATAAAGCAAATTCCCCAAAAGTAAGATAAGAAATGAATCGAGAGGCAGCCGATTGGATTGTCTTTTTTTATTGCAGGAGGCAGATATGACAATAGAAGAACAGAAATATTTAGAAGAGTGCCGTAAAAAGCTGGGGGCGGACCAGATTGAAGTAATACAGATGGCTTTCCAATACGGGCTGGGCATTAAAGACGTGCGGCGGGTTGCAATCCCAAAGCTTAATGCGGAGCAGATGCGTCAGACCGTTTTTGCAATGCTTGAAGATGTAGACGGGGAACTGGTTGATTTGTGCTGTCAGGGCACATTTGACCAGTACCAGATACCGGAAATTGTTTCTGGTTCCGTCTCTGGGCTTACGAAGGAAGAAATCATGTCCTATGCGACACCGGATCTGCCGGCGAGCCGGATGAAAAAAATGAGGACACAATTGATTGAGGCCAAAAAGAATGCTGGTAATTCCGCAGAAGGCGCGGCGTTTAAGGAGTATACAGAAAACCTGATAAAAATGATGGAGACATCTCTGCAGCAGTTTAAAGAGAATAACGAGAAGTTTGAGGTGCTCTCAACACTGGTGAAAGAACACGTCCTGGACGAGAAAAACCAGGAGATTAAGGATTTATATGAGAACCTAAAAGATAAAGACAGTTTGATCAAAAAACTGCAGGAAGAAGCTGCGGTGCAGGAAACACAGATAAAGAAGCTGGAGGAGGAACTTACAGCGGCAAGAACACGGTCAAATGCCGAAGTGGTTGAGGGAAAGACAGAGAAGGTAACTGCACCTACCGTTCCTCCATCTTATTGGAGACCGCAGCCGCCGCAGACAAAAAAAACTATCCTTGAGAAGCTGTTCCCGCAGAAGACATCGGATATTCTGGATAAAATCGCTGCGGAAGGATTATCGTCAGAACAACTTGAAGAAGTCAGGTCTGCCTTTGATTCAGGATTGGCCGATGATGAAGTAAAGCGGATTATCAAAAAGGAATTGACTGCTGATAAAATGCGGAAAATGCGTGAGATTATGCTGCTGGTACGGGAAAGGAGACATACAGATGCGTGAGGCTGGTGTGGTGTCATTAAATATCAGAATGGTCCGGGAGTGCTACCAAATGATGGATTTAATGGAAAAGCAGGACTTTGTATTTACCCAGGAGGATAAAAGGATACTTTTAGGTTATGCGTTCCATCAGCAGGACTTAGACTGTGTGCATGATGCGGTCATTCATATCGCTGCGGTCAGGGAAAAGGAAAAATCCCAGGGGAACCTGGAGGCTGGGATTATAGAGCAGTATGCCATCCGGGGCGGGAGCGAACTGCAGGAGAGAATCAAAGAGTATATCATACAGTTAGAAGTGGCAAATATCAATCAGGAAATAGCAAATCAGTTACTTGTGAAAATCCTGCAGGATAAGAATGTGGACTATGAACTGGACCGGATGCTGGAGGAGCTGCGGAAACGCGAAGATGAAAAGAAAAAAGAGAATGAAGCAGTTAGGAGGTGAGTTCTATAGGAGAAATACAGGAAGCTACCCAAATCCTGCGGGTGTCATTTGAGGGAATTGAGATATTCATGAAAATTGTCGGAGGCGGGCTTCATACGGCTAAGGATATTGGAAAATTCATCGGCAGGTTGGTGGAGATGGAACGTTTATCCGGAAGGACAACCGTAAAAGACCTTCTTAAAACAGGAGGCGATTTGCAGGTTTTCCGTTTTGATACGACTGATATTAATAAGGTGAAAAAGCTGGCTGATAAATATAAAATCCGCTATGCACTCCTTCCAGATATCAATAAAGCGGATGGTAAAAGTGAAATCCTTTTTCATTCTGATGCCACACCTAGAGTGAATCAAATCATGGGGGACATCGAGGGGAGCAAGATTGAATCAATCCAGGATTATCTGGATAACGGGGAGGAGAAGGAACTGAAAGAGACTTACGGGATAGACAAGAAGGATATGTCGGACCCAAACAAGCAGAGCGCCCCTAAAGAACAGTCCATCTCTCCATGGGGATTTAAGGCAGTTGGGACATATCTGGCACAGACACCAGGGGCGGGTGTTGGGGAAATCAGTAATGCCATAGATATGCCATGGGCGGAAGTAGAGCCTGTACTGAAATATATGGAAAGCCTGGGAATCCTGGAGATCAATGACGATGGCAGCATGGCCTTTAAAATGGACAAACAGGAGTTTGCTGCGTATGAGAAACAGGGAAAATGGCAGCATGCGGAGGACATGGAGCCTATTGTGCGGGGGATGGAGCAGCCGCATAAGGCAGAGGCTGCACAGAAGCAGATGTCTGAGATGAATAGCCGCCAGAGGAAGGTACTGCAGCATGCAAAGGAAGCTGTCAGAGACGATCCAAATATCCATCAGATTTTTATTGCCAGGAGCCTTGCGGTGGAAGAGACTGAAAAGAGAATTCTCACACGGATTCCGTTCAAAAAGAATGAGTACCTGTGGATAGATAAAAATTCCATATCCCATATCAGTGAGGAGAAGAGGACCATATTTACAAATCTTCAGAAGGATAAGGAATACAGTGTGGTGAATAACGAGGGGCAGGTGATTGGAAAACGCACCGGTGAAGAGCTATACAGCCAGAGTTATGATCCGGTCTTAAAGGAAACCAGAGACATGCTGCACAAGAAAAAAGAAGAAAACCGGAAACTGCAGATGGCAGGCCAACTGAAAAAGCGGGGAGGAAGGTAATGGAAAATAAGAAAAAAACTTCTGTCTGGCTGATTGTACTTGGTGGTGTGCTGGCGGCATATGGCGGGTATCTTCTTAATGGCATCTGGGAACAGGGGATTGATATCAATACCTTTATGGAGCGTCTTAACATGGTTATGGCCCGCCCATTTGGAAATTACTTTAATGATACAACTTTTAAGGGGATATTACTTGCAGAATTCGTATATATGATTGCGATTGCCATGTATCTGACCAGCAGGAAAAACTATATGCCGGGAAAAGAATATGGTACAGCCAAATTTGCAGATATCAAACAGGTGAATCAGGTGTTAGCCGAGAAGGACGAGACAGAGAACCGCATACTAAGCCAAAATGTCCGTATGAGGATGGATTCGCGTAAAACGAAGCTGAACTTGAATACTTTGGTCATCGGGGGAAGTGGAGCGGGAAAGAGTTTCTTCTTTTGTAAGCCTAATTTATTACAGCTTAACCGTTCTTCTTATATAATCACTGATCCGAAAGGGGAAATTTTAAAAGCCTGCGGGGGATTCTTACAGAAACACGGTTATGTTGTCAAAGTCCTGAATCTGCTGAACATGGAAGAGTCTGACTGCTATAATCCATTTATGTATATCCGGAAGGAATCAGATGTCGTAAAATTAATTACAAACCTGATCGCCAATACAACCCCGAAAAACTCCCAGAGCAGCGATCCCTTCTGGGAGAAAGCAGAGTCGCTATACCTGCAGGCGCTGTTCTACTATGTTTGGCTGGAATGCCCCAAAAGTGAACAGAACTTTTCCACGGTACTGAAATTACTGGGAGAAGCAGAGGTACGTGATGATGGCTCGCCATCGGACTTAGACCGCAGGATTAAGCGCCTGGAGCGTAAAAAGGGAAGCAATCATCCAGCAGTCAAACAGTATTATAAAGTAATCAGAGGAGCGGCTGATACGGTCCGGAGTATTGTAATCAGTGCAAATTCCAGACTGGCTTTTTTGGAAAATCCACAAATCCTCCGTATCCTGGACCATGATGATATCAATATCCCGGAGATAGGGGTGGGAAGAAATGGTGACGGAAAGACAAAAACAGCTCTTTTTTGTGTGATTCCGGATTCCGATAAATCGAACAACAGCATTGTAGGGCTGCTTTACAGCCAGATATTCCAGGAACTGTACTTCCAGGCTGACTTTATTTACGAAGGAAGATTACCAATCCATGTGACCTTTATGCTTGATGAGTTTGCTAATGGTGTGACACGTTCTGCGTCCAAAACGGTAGAAATAACCGACAAAACCGCAGCCTGAAGCCATGAATGGCTTTGGAGAACTGCATAACTGAAATCTCAAATGATGGGGTAACGCCCGGAAGGGGATTCACTGATACTCCGAGTAGCGTCAGCCAGATACAGTGGCTGGGGTTATAAGCGCGGGAAAGTCGTGCGAAGCACACCCTAACGCTGAAAGGCGAGGAAAGATTCATAGAGGTATGAGTTGTGTGTGACAGTGCGGGTGGGGCTGCCATATGGCTAGAATGACCCAAAGGAGGTCTGACAAAGTTCCGAATGTACGGCTCTAAACAAATAGCCTGTAGAAATGCAGGTGTACCAGGGGTACGCAGGCGGGGCAAAGTAAAATTTGTTAGTATGAAATGCCTTCTGTGCTTATAGGGCATAGGTATCTTGAGGATTTTCCTTGAAGATAATGCTTGCAGGGCTAAAGGAGCGGCCTAAGTGGTAGCAATCCTAAGTTATGTGGAACGTGGAAAGCAGCCAATACGGGAGCTGACTGTATCAGCGACAAAGTATCGTAGTTGCAGCGAAAAGGAAGGGGGAGAAAAACTTCTATAATAAGTGCATTAGTGGTTGTGAGAGTAGAGGCACAGTACCAGGGAAACCGTGATAATAAGCGGTGGAGGGATAGCCTCAAGCCGATACTAAGAGATTATGTTCTTAGTCGGGGGAGCGCCGTGTGATGGGAAACTATCATGCACGGTGCGGGGCAGGGGAAAAACCCGAGGCGGCAGTGCCAGAGGTTTACCTATTGCCATTTGCATTACCGGATGATTATTGCAGTTTACTTAGTACCATGAGGTCACGAGAAATTTCATCGATCATTATTATACAGAACCTTGCGCAGATTAAAGCATTGTTTGAAAAGACATGGGAGGTCATCCCGGGGAACTGTGACACTTTGGTCTACCTTGGCGGGAATGAACAGAGTACACACGATTATATTTCTAAGATGCTCGGGAAGGCTACGGTAGATAAGCGGAGTTCTGGTGAAACAAGAGGAAAAAATGGCAGCAGCAGCCGGAACTTTGATGTGCTGGGAAGGGAACTACTGACACCGGATGAGGCCAGAAAGCTGGATAATAAAAAGTGCCTGATCTTTATCCGGGGATTTGACCCGATTGTAGATTCAAAATACAATACCCCGGCGCATCCTCTTTTCAAGGAGACGTTTGATGGAGGCGCACCACCATATCATCATACACCAATCCGTGAGAAAAGTACAGTGCCAGCCTGCGAATTGCTGAACCGGCAGTCTTTTGAATATTATGAACGCCAGAGGGACCAGGGGCTGAATGTTCAGATAGATGAAATAACACTGGACGAATTGCTGTCATTGCAGGAACCTGATATGCCGGCAAAGATATTTTCAGAAGATGAACTGAAAAAGAACCGCAAAATAACTGAAATCGAGAATATAGAAAAGCAGGATTTGGGACAGATTACAGAAGAGCAGTTTAATGAAATGCTAATAAATAATGATTATACATTAGAGCAGTTAGAAGAAATACGTCTTGGATTGGTAGGAGGTCTTTCCTACCAGGATATATTGACTTACTTTAAATCAGATAAAAGTGCCGGACAAATGCGTGAAATACGCGAACAACTGACCGGCCATCAAGAATCTTAATTTTCCCTATATTTCTTATGCCTAAGATGGCAGATATATGGGAATCTGTTGCAAAAAATAGAGGGCGCACGCAGCAGGTTCTTTTATACCTGCTATTTTTGCGCCCTTTTTTAAAGAAAAGGAGATTTTAAGTGAAGAATTTGACTGAAAAAAAGAAAAAAGCAAAAAAAATGATTAACAGAATCAGCAGTATAACCGCTGGGGCAGCCATGGCAACCATGTTATATACAACAAATGTATATGCGTCTGGCGCGGAAGTGGTGACGGCACCTTTGAATAATCTGAAGAATCTCGTAATTGCCATCATAGGTGCCGTTGGCGTGATTATCCTTGCAAAAAACGTAATGGAGTTTGCCCAGTCTTACCAGCAGCAGGATTCGAGTTCCATGAATTCTGCGATAAAGGGCATCGTTGCCGGCTTGATTATGGCGGGGATTAGTACAGTCCTCACGTTCCTGGGTATCAGTTGATTGTGCTGTTTTAATGAAAACGTGGAGGGAACACTATGCTGGAGTTAAGGCGCGTAGTTTTTTTTGTTGATATAGGAGACAATTTACTTGAAAAGGCAAAAGCCAGTCAGGAATGTAGAGAAGAGTGTAAAAATTTATTCATAAGCCTGGGATTCCAGGTGGATACCGATTACAGAGAAAAAAACCCAAATTTCTATACTCAATTAGGATATCATGCAAACGAGTTTTATGTTGCAAAGGGAGAGGAACATTTGCGGATAAGGGATTTGGAGATATCGGGTAATATATATCCTGACTCACTGGCTGATATAGCGAAAAAATTGCGGAACGGTAAAACCTTTCACTATAAAGGGGCCATTGATTTGCAAGCAGCCTATATTCTTACTGAACTTGAAGCGAAAGATTATTATGAGAAAAACCTGGAAGCATACGAGGAAAAGGTAATCGAAGCCATGAAATTAAATCACGAAAAGTGTGAAAAAACATGGTTATACAATCCTATGGCTGAATTTAAGGAGGATATTCTTATCTGTGTTGGTTATGATGCCATTAGTTTTTTTCATTTGAAAACGGCTGAAGTTATCAATGATATGTTGGATAAAGGATTAATTAAATCGGACAATTCACTGCTCGCACCGGGGTATGCACTTCCGGAGTTTTACACGGAGACGGGTAAATATAAGCTGCCGCATCTAAGGAGGTAGTGATGCAAACAAATTTCAAGGCTTTTGTTCTTTCAAAAGAATTATTTTAAATGATACTCTAGTAATCATAATATCCAAATACGGAAATGAGGTGATGGTAAATGGATATTTTTAATTTGGGCGAGGCAATCCTTTCGCTTCTTGAGGTCGTGTTCGGCTTTTGGAACGGGCAGGTGAACATGGTGTTTGAACTGCTGGGGCAGTCCCCGACTTCTTTCAAAGGAGGCGGCCCATGGGGAGTTATAACCGGGATTGAACCGATTTTCGTTGCTGTTGGTTCAAGCCTGGTTGTTTTATTTTTTGTGATTGGTTTTTGTTCGGAAAGTGTAGATGTGCGGGAAGAGATGCGGTTTGAAGTGATTCTCCGTATGTTGATCAGGATTGGAATCGCGCAGTGGCTGGTGGTATACAACGTCGATATTATGAAAGCCATATTTACAAGTGTTGGGAATCTTGTCGGACTGATTGGAGGGAGTGAAGCCACACAGGTTACGATAGACCCGGCGCAGGCAGATATTATCAAGAATCTGGGATTTGTGGAAAGCCTTGTATTTTTAATCCTGGCGGTATTTTTAAGCCTGATTATTTTGATCTGCGGATTTTTCCTTATTTATAATGTTTATTTCCGATTTTTAAAAATACTTGTAATCGTACCGTTTGGCAGTATCGCTTATGCAACGGTTGCAGGAAATCGGGGAGTGAGTGCCACAAGCGTACAGTTTACGAAGTATTTCATAAGCGTAGTTTTTGAGGCGGTGACTATGGCTTTGGCGATTATTCTTTGCAATACGTTTATCAGTTCAGGATTACCACAATTTACAGGAGACTATGCAGATTGGACAAAGACTTTGATCTATCTGGGAGAAATGACATTCACGGTTGCCCTGACTGTGGGAAGTGTAAAGGGCGCCCAGAGCCTGACAAGCAAGGCCCTGGGGCTGTAAGTAAAGGAGGCTTTGGGTGTGGAAACAGCGGCGCAGGATAAAAGCATACAAATGACGCTATTTGAGTATTTCGCAGACGTGGAGCAATTTTCCCTGAAAGATGCAAAGGAATGTGTATACCAGTATGCGGAAAAGGATGTAAAGGAACCCAGCATCCGGGCGCGTATCTACGAAGGGATTAATAAAGGTCTTTTTAAACGGGTTGCCAAAGGCGTCTATACGGTTACGAAGAAAAATGCAGAGAATGAGGATATTACCTGCATGCTCATACAGGGAAATGGACGTGATCTGAGTTTCCTTGAGGATAACAGCATTGACGCAATTATCACTGACCACCCATATCTGCTGAAAAAAAGTTTAAAAGGGGGAAACCGGGACTTTGCCTCCTATGATTTGTTCCAGTACACACAGCAGGATTTGGACGAAAAATTCCGTGTTCTAAAGAAGGGGCACTTCCTCGTGGAGTTTCTGCCGGAGGAAAACGGTGATAATTACGAATATCTTTACCAGGTGAAGGCCATGGCGAAGGAAAGCGGCTTTGAATATTACGCGAAGGTGGCATGGCGGAAGGGTACAATCGTTGCCAATACGGGGCGGAAGGCAAAAAATACTGAGGATATCCTGCTCTTTTCAAAAGGACGTGCGCGTGATATGCGACCGGACGCAAAGAAGGACAAGGCAGAACCGGAGATGAAACACTATATGTCCGGAGCGAAAGGGATGCTTCCTACGGCTTTTGACATTCAGCCAATCTCAAAAGCTGATAGGGTTCATCAATCGGAGAAGCCGGTGGAACTGCTAAAACAGATACTGGAATTTGTTACAGATAAAAAAGAACTGGTATTGGACCAATATGCTGGTTCCTTTGCCCTTGCGGAAGCTGCCCTTGAATCAGAACGGGATTCCATCTCAATTGAGATTAGTCAGGAATATTTTGAAGAGGGGAAAAAGAGGATTGAAAATGTAAAGAAAGGTAAGGTGAGATAAATGGATATCGAAATCAGCAGGGATTTACAGCACTATAAGGAGAGCTTCCTGATGGGGCTGACCGTGAAGCAATTTACATTCAGCGTCCTATCCCTGGGGGCGGGAGCGGGAATTGTACTCGGTTTATACGATAAAATCGGCATGACATTAGCGTGCTATCTGGCAACGCCTGTTGTGGTGCCGATTGCACTCACAGGATTTTATAATCACAATGGGCTTAGTTTCTGGCAGACGGTGGGGAGAATGGTCCAGATGTCTTTTTTCAATAAGCCCTGTTTATACCAGTCCACGGAAAATGTGGATTGGATAAAGGACGCCTATGGAGAAGAGCAGAAAATTGCTACACAGCAGCAGAAAAAAGAAAAAAAAGGACTGTCTGACGGACAGGAGGATTTTAACATGGTAAAGAAAAAAGCAAAGCGCATGATCCTACTGACAGTGGGGGCTTTAGTTGTGGCAGTGGCAGGGATACTTGCCTTTAGGCTCATGAAATAAAAGATATGAAATAATCCCACATATGTGGGAAGTAGTTTAGCGACCAGCAGGTTACGGGATTCGCTAAACTACTTCCCGTAGCCTGCCTTGGATTAAAGGAGGTTTACGGAAGTGGGAATTTTTACAGATCGTTTCATACAGTTAAAAAAAGCGGACAAACCATTGTTTGCAGCCCCGAAGAGTGTTCAGCAGCAGATTGAGATTCTGAGGATTGCAAAGGATGGTATTTTTGAGAATACAAAGAACCGGTACAGCAGGGTATACCGTTTTGCTGACATAAATTATGTCACGGTGTCGGAGGGAGACCAGTATGAAATCTTAAAGCAGTATTGCAAGCTGGTTAATGCGATTGATGTTGCTTTTAAGATTACAATATACAACAAAAACAGGAACATGAGCCAGTTCAGGCAGAATGTCCTGATACCAGATAAAGATGATGGCTATGACCATCTTCGGGACGTTTACAATGATATCGTAGAGGAACGGATTGTAGCGGGAAAACAGGGGATTGAACAGGAACGCTTTCTTACGGTTACTGTGGAACGGAAAGATTATGAACAGGCAAAAGCATTTTTTAATACCTTTGAAGGAGGGATGCAGCAAGAATTCCATGCGATAGGCTCAAAGTTGGAGCCGCTTGACGCGGCGGAACGGCTCCGGGTTCTGTATAATTTTTATCGCATTGGTGACGAAGAAACATTTTCTTTTGATTTTGATGCGTATGTAAAAAGTAAAACAGATTACAAAAATGATATCTGCGGTTCCATGATTAAGTATTCCCCGAATGACTTTGAAACAGACCGGAAAATCTGCAGGGCTGTATTCATCAGAAGGTATCCGACAAGCCTGCCGGACACTTTCATTAATGAAATTACCAATGTTCCTGTACACAGTATCACCTCTATAGATATTGTGCCTGTGCCAAAGGACCTGACAACAAGAACATTGCAGAAAAAATATCTGGGTGTGGAGTCAGATATTTTACGCCAGCAGCGTGTCCGTAATAAAAACAATGACTTTGCAAGTGACATCAGTTATGGAAAGAAAGTGGAAAAGAAAACCCTGGAAGCGTTGATGGACGATGTACGGGAGAATGACCAGAACCTGTTCTTTGCAGGTGTAAATATGGTACTGATTGCGGATACCAGGGAAGAACTTAACAGTATTACAGAGACAATCCAGACGATAGGAAACAAATATCTCTGTAATATGGAGGTACATCATCTCCAACAGCGAGAGGCATTAAATACTGCTCTGCCCGTAGGGGTGCGACAAGTCGAAACCATGCGCACCATGCTTACACGGGATATCGCGGCTTTAATGCCTTTTAATGTGCAGGAGATTTATGAACCCACGGGCTTATGTTATGGAACGAACAGGATTTCTAAAAACCTGTGCGTGGCAGACCGGAAAAAACTGACCAATGGAAACGCTATGGTATTTGGCGTACCCGGCAGTGGAAAATCCTTTTTCTGTAAGTCCGAGATGTTGGGGGTATATTTGCAGACAGGTGATGATATCATCGTCATCGATCCGACACTGGAGTATTTTGATATTGCCCAGAACTTAGGGGGTGTATGCATCAACCTGTCAAATTACACCCAGAATTATATAAATCCGCTCTGGCTTGATGTGAATGAATTGGACCTTGCCGACAGTAAAGGACTGATCCGAGATAAGGGCGAATTTATGCTTGGTCTGTGTGAGCAGGCGATGTCGGAAATGCTAAACAGCCGGCATAAATCCATCATTGACCGTTGTATCCGTAAGCTGTATCTGGATATTGCCATGAGCAAGGAAAAATATGTGCCGGTTATGTCGGATTTTTATGACCTGCTGATGAAGCAGCCAGAGGAGGAAGCCAGGGATATTGCCTTGGGGCTTGAGCTGTTTGTAAGCGGTTCCTTGAATATTTTCAACCATCAAACCAATTTAGACGTAGACAACCGGTTCATTGTTTATGGAATCCGTGATCTTGGAAAAGAGCTGAGTGCGATTGCGATGCTGGTCATGCTGGAAAATGTCCGGGCACGGATTGCCAGAAATGCAGAAAAAGGAAGAGCTACATGGCTATACATAGATGAGTGCCATGTGTTGCTGGGAACCGGGGAACATTCTGGACGCAGTGAATATTCGGGAAAATTTCTCTATTCCCTGTGGAAAAAAGTAAGGAAACAAGGCGGCTTGTGTACCGCCATCACCCAGAATATTTCTGATATGCTCCAGAATTACACAGCCGTAACCATGCTGGCGAACTCTGAATTTATTGCTTTGTTAAAACAGGCAAATGTGGACAGCCAGGAGCTTTCACGGGTAGCGGGGATTCCGGAAGCACAGTTGAAATACGTGAACGGCTGTAATTCCGGTATGGGAATCCTGAAACACGGTGAAGTCATTATTCCTTTTGATGCCAGGGTAAAGAAGAATAATATCATATATGATTTGTTCAATACAAATCTTCATGAAAAAAACAAACAGGGAATAAAGACGGATGACCAGTATTCATAATTATGAGAGGTAAGGAAATGGAAGAAGAGAAAAAAACATTGGGTTATGATTGGGAATTTGGGCATGAGGAGCTGATGCTTGAAGTTGATGCCTATCGTTATGACAACAGACTGTATATCGGTCTTACCCATATGGAGGAGGGATATGAGGAATCTTTTGCTGATCTGACCATCAATCTGGCTCATATGCCTGTCGAAAGAAATGAGGCATACATTGACGCCTTTGCCAGTAAAAGCAAACTGGACTTTATTAAAAAGCACAAACTTGGAAAGGTGCTTCCGGAAATGGGTTATTCGGGCATGGAAAGTTATTATAAGGTGGCGTTTGACCTTAAACGCCTGGAGGAATTTGACAGGGCAGGAGTAGAGAGATACTGCTCCATCAATGGAATGGCAAAACCAGAGCAGACAAAGGCAAATAAAAAACCACCAAAGACGAGGTAGAAAGATTGGAGGAACATCGTTGAATAGAGATATCTTTGTGTTAGTAGTAAAGCATCTGCTGGAACTGCAAACAGACGGGGAACTTAGGACCTGGGTGAAATGGGCGGAGGACTGTGTTGCCATGGGGCAGTATGCTGGTTTTAGGGAACTGCCGCAAAATAAAGCGGTAGAGAAGTGGTTGGATTCCTATTATCATGTTTTTTCTGCTATTCAGTCTGAGTTTAGCAAGGAAACGGCGATTAAGGTCCTGAATTTATCACAAGAGAAATTGTGCTTGTATCCATATGAGATGCGGGCAGCGGCACGGGTCCTTAAGGCTGGAGGGACAGGAAAGGATATTTTACAGATGATTGTCGAAGGAACATTGGAAGATCCAGAACCCGTTGTGCCAGAACATTGCGAGAAGGGAAAGATAGAAGAAGCGGATACATGGTCCTGCAATACAGAAACATTGGACTGTATCCTGCGGAGTGTGCGGACCTGGCAGGAGAATCCGGAAATCCCTCTTTTGTATAAGCGTGGGGATTCACTGGCAGAACAGCTTTTCAACGCCTGTTTGGAGCTGTTACAGTATGAATTTGAGATAACATCAATTCCAAAATCCGATTATGATTTGATATCCGAACATGCTTTTTTCCTCGTAAACTCTTACCAGGTCCTTGAACCGGAAGATATTGACCTGGATGCAATCTTTGAGTGTTTTAACGATGCAAAAATAAATGAACGTATGATTGAAGCAGAGAATCGGGATAAAAAGGAAAAGGTAAGCAGTATTTCAGGAAAATCAGAAAAAAAGAGATAACAGGAGGCAGCTATGATGGAGGTATCGTTGAATGTTCCCTTGGGGGAACAGCCGCATTTAAAAGAAATGTTTGCCATGATGGAGGAAAACCGCATGGACGCGCAGGCGCAGAACCTGGAGGATTTTTTACAGTATTTTAACCAGATGGAAAAGTATTTTGAGGATATGCAGGACGAACTGCTGTATCTGCGCGGGCAGTTAGACGAATTAAATGATAAAACCCTGAAAGCTAAAATAGACAATTTTGTGAAGGCGTCCGGAGATAGAGTGCACGCAGCGAAAGTATGGCTGGGAGCTTTAAGAAATGAGGTATCGGAAGGCATTAAACAGGCAGTGGGGCATGTAAAGAGGCATGTAAAGTATTATGGAGAACAGGCACTATACACGTTTATTGATAAATCAAAAGCAGGCAGGGCGCTGTCGGTAATTCATGAGCATCTGGAACAATCTGCCAAAAACCTGGAAGATGGAGCACGGACCATGGGGGATATTGGGATGGAACTTAGCGCAGCGAAGGGACACCGGAAAAATGCTAAAAATCTTCTTATGGGGAAAGATGCAGCGGATGTTTTTGAGTATGACTACGATAAGGGTATTGTGGCAAAGATCAGGCAAGCCATAGAATTTTGTGGGAAAATTGTGAAAAGTATGGCGGGGCACACAGAAAATATGCAGAAATCATTGGACGGTTTTACGCAGAGGGCTTTGGATAACAGAGCCGGACGGGATAGTAAAGTTCCTGACAGTATGGAAGAAAAGATGAAATTGGCTGGACATGGGAAAGGAAGATAAACATCATGCCTGAAATGAAAGTAAACGGGGTACAAAAGTTATTCCCTCCAATAGAGTGTAGGGTTTTGAAGACAGGAAACAGAAGCAGATGGATATCTGTTAATCTGGATGATTTGAAACATGATCGTTTTGAGGAAGTCAAAGCCAGTGTAGTTGCAACGGTTGAACTTGCAGACCCGGATTTTGACAGATTGTGTTACCGCGGCCTTAATTCGCACGACTATCCCTTCGTAAGCCAGGTATATGGTAGGAAACGAAAAATACTGAAGAATGAGGCTGGAAGGGATGAATTTGAAGTGATACGCATAGAAAATGAAAAGATGGACTGGCTGTACATGGCAGTCAGACAGTATGGCAGTATTCCACTTTTCTCTAAGCAGCTTCTTAATATGGAAACTTTACGGGATTGGGAACAAAAGTTTGATGCTATGGAGAAATTTGTGAGTGACAACAAAATAGGGTACTTAGAGGATAAACTTTACTTTGATCCGGATATACCACCCAGTAGAGCAGATTTAATATTGTCGGCCGTGCGCGATGGGCGCGATTGGGGAGATTCCTTCGAGGGCAGTTTGAGTCTGTATTCTGCTGTGTCTCGCCATATTCACTCTTCCATAGATGAAGCGGCAGAAAAGTATCTGGACAAAATATACGGTAGCACACAGATACAAACACATAAGGAGGCAAAAAGATAGATGGATAGCCAGGATAACAATAATGTGGAAATACTGACACAGAGCGAACTTACTATGCGTATAAACTGTATTGAAGATGGTGAGTTACTGGTGATAGATAGGAGGGGTGCGGATGAAGGCAAATGGGCTGAAAATGGTAAGTATTCGTCTGGTTGATGATCCACCCATATACAGTGAGGATAAAATCCAAAATCCGAATGATGCAGTCCAACTCTTATTAAAGGAATTCGATTCTGTTGACAGGGAATTATTTTTCGTCCTTAACCTGAAGACCAATGGGCAGGTGATCAACGTAAATATAGCCAGCATGGGGACACTAAATAGCTGCATACTCTCCCCGAGGGAAATCTTTAAAGCCAGTATCCTTTCCAATGCGGCCAGTGTTATATTAATGCATAATCACCCATCAGGGGACTGCACACCTTCCAAACAGGACGTTTTAATGACTAAAAGGCTTGTGGCTTGTGGAGAACTGATTGGTATCACTGTGTTAGACCACGTTATATTAGGAAAGGAAACCTATTTAAGTATGAAGGAGGCGAATATGATGCCCGATGGGAAGAAAATATATAATGAAATAGCTGCAGAAAACGGAGTAGAGTATGGAAAGAAGCCGATTCCCACAATATCATTTTACGTGGCGGAATGTATGGAGTTTCCCTCGTTGGGGAAAGTGTATCAGTGCAGGAGCCTGGAACAAGCTGTGAAACGATACAGGAATCTCCCGGAAGAAATGGCGTGCATGGGGAATGGGATTGGATTCACAATCAAGGACGATGATTCTATCTATTCCGGTGAGTTTGATCTGGTGTCAGCAAACCGGCTGGATGTGGATATTATCAACTCTATCCCATATTATCGTGACAGCCCATTGGTACAGAAAGCAATTGAGGATATCAAACGACTGATGCCGGAAGTGAAGATTATTGAACCGGTACAGCACGGGGTACAAAATCCAAAGGAGCGAAAGCAGGCCAGATAACAGGCTTTCATATATGCATTGAATAAAAGCAAAAAATACGGTACAATATCCATATAAAAGATAAGACAGGAGGGAATCGGCGTGGATAAGAATAAGGAAATGTTTGACAGGCTGGTAAAGGGCCTGCGTGATATTTACGGTGATAAATTGGTAAGTATTTTACTATATGGTTCATTTGCCCGTAAAACCAATACAAAGGAATCGGATATTGATATAGCAGTTCTACTGAACGGAAAAGAAACAAAAGAGATGCATGACCGTATGGTGGACCTGGCGGTGGATATGGATTTGGAATATGATCAGGTCTTTTCCATTCTGTATATTGACTATAAAAACTTTTTGGAGTGGGAGGATACTTTACCATTCTATAAGAACGTGAAGGAAGAAGGGGTGGTACTGTGGGCAGCTTAGAGACATTAGCAAAGTACCGTTACCAGCGTGCGTTAGAGGATTTAGCTGCGGCAAAAGAAATGTTGTCAGGCGGTATGTATAAACCATCGCTGAACCGTTCCTACTATTCTATTTTTCATGCCATGCGTGCCATTACAGCACTGGAAGGATTTGATTCCAGTAAACATAGCGGCGTGATTGCGTATTTTAACCAAAATTTCGTGAAAACTGGGATTTTTGCGAAGGAGACTTCTAAAATAATCAAAAATGCCTCTATCATGCGTGAACAATCGGATTACTCGGATTTTTTCATTGCCTCAAGGCAAGACGCAGAGGAGCAGATTGAAAAGGCAAAGGAGTTTATCGGTGAGATTGAAAGATATTTAAAGGATAAAAATGTTCTATAGGAGATAAAATACAGGCGCACCAGTACGTTGTGGCTGTCTGGAAAACGGTCTGTGGATAAATAAAAATTGAAGAATGTATTACAAGAAAAAGTGGTTGCTTCTAGTGGCCACTTTTTTTATTGGAAAAACGGCTGCGAAAATTTGCAGCCGTTTTTTGCAGAAAGGTGGGTTGAGAATATGAGATTTGGATTCAGTATTGGATTTCAATTGTATGAGTGGGAGGTTGAAATCGAAATACCGAGAGAATACCGATTCCGTTCCGAAAGGGAAGCGCGGACAGCCTGCAGGGAAATGAATGTGGAGGCTATTGTGTTTCCAAATCAGATCGCCGTCCTGTTTGAACGGGATTATATGATGCTGGAAGACAGGGAGTTATACAATTTTCGGAAACTCAAGGATGAAGTATATGAGAAGTGTGGAACTTTACTTACTCCGGAGGAAGTTAGTGAACTGATTGAGAAAGGAACTTTAGAAGAAGTAGTCCTTTTCAGTGATAAGTATATGCCTGACGGAACGGAATACATGGAACTGGATGTGTCGGCAGAGGAAGCATACAAAATGTTGAAAGAAAAGTATGATCCACATTATCAGCTTCCTTTTGGTTTCTGCAGTCCTGCAATAAAGGGTGTAAAAGGATTCCACTTTGAAAGCCTCTATTATCAGGTGAAAAAGATATGAGCAATAGCTGAAGGGAGGAATACGAATCATTGACAACCGATTTAAAAGTAAAAAAGAAGCACAGATAAAGCTGAAGGCAGACGCAGAAGTAAAATTACAAACGCATAATTACCTGGGAACTGAAAAAAGTTCTGCATCGGGACTTCTTGGAAAAAAGATTGTTTCCGGGGGTATAGATGAAAAAGCCTCATTATCGGATAAAAAGATCCACATGAAGTCCACGGAGATTCATCCTGTATCAGAGCCGAAGGAACAAGAAGATAAGAAAAGTGCGGTTCTTGCAGCGAATTCTGTATCAGGGTTTAGAAAGCAGCCAGGAAAGAAAGAGAGTTCCCTGGATTATAAAAATACAGACAGGAAACCCAGACAAGAGAAAAAGAAGTCAGGTCAGGAATCACGCCAGGAATCAAGGGAAGAAACTTATCCCAGATATTTGGCTGGAAGTGAGAAGAACGCAGATTTTGAAGATGATGGAGTGCGGAAGAGTAAGGAGAAACCAAAAGAGAACTTTGTCCGGGAAAAGCAGAAGCAAAAAGCCAGCAAAGATCCTAAGTTTCACTTAGACAATGTTTCCGGGCCGGATATTAAACGGAAAGATTATGATTTTGGATTTAAAGATACCGTGACCCTCACACGAACGGAGCGAGGGTCTGAAGCAGTGGACCAGAAGTCTGAGGACAGATTTCAAAGTCAACAAATGCCGGGAGAGGACCGGGATACATTAAAGACCAGAAAAAAAGATGAGAAGATATCCTCAAAGAATGAAGTAAGACGAGGAAGGGTAAAAAAGGAACAGGAAAATACCCGGATGAAAAAAGCTATCCGGAGGCGCATGTATGCTTTCATGGTGAACAAGCTAAGCGGTGAGGAACAAAAGGACAGTTTTGCAAAAGCCGCAAAAGATATCGCCGTCATGAGGGCTGGATTGGTTGTCAAACAGCTTGTTTTGTATCTTCTGGGGCTGTTGGGGCCGTTATTGGGAGGGCTGGTTACGATTGCCTTGCCCTTTGTCCTGATTATTGTAATCCTGTATAACACCCCTTTGGCTCTCTTTCTACCACCATTACAGGAAGGGGATACGGTACAAAGCGTATTATCGGAGTATTACCGGGAATTTAACGAGGAAGTAAGGGCGGCGGAAGAAGACAGTGATGAGGATGTAACCTACAAAAATATGCAGAGTGGCGTGGCTCGTAGCAATTTTACCGATGTGATGATGGTATATATGGTGCGTTATGGAACCGGGCAGGGAAATTTCTCAACCGTCATGAGTGATAAGAATAAAAAGCACTTAAAGGAGATTTTTGATGAAATGAACCACTTTGCATCTGAGACAGTGACAGATACGATCCGGGCCGGTGAAAGCCTTGGAATCATGACATTCAGTGGTTATTGCAACTGTTCTATCTGCTGTGGCCAATGGTCGGGAGGTCCTACGGCAAGCGGCGTCATGCCGAAAGCAGACCACACCCTGGCCGTTGATGCTTATAATCCCACGCTTCCTATGGGGACACATATCATAGCAGGCGGAAAGGAATATGTGGTGGAGGATACCGGAGATTTTGACCGTTATGGTGTAGACTTTGATATGTATTTTGGAGACCATGGGACAGCCCAGAATTTTGGACATCAGGATATGGAGGTATTTTTGGCTGATTCCAATGGCAGCAACACGGTGGAAGTAACACACACCTCATTATATGTGTACAACCTTACCTATGAAGATTATATTGAACTTGGCAAACTGACACCCAGTCAGGAGAAGTTGCTGCGTGAGGTCATGAGTGACGAATTCCTGCACAGTATGCCTGCAAGCGGCATTGGCGAGCAGGTGGCACTTGCGGCGTTAGATAAGGTTGGCTGCCAGTATAGCCAGGATTTGCGGTATGAGGAAGGATATTATGACTGCAGTTCTCTGGTACAGAGGTTATATGCAGAATTTGGTATAAACCTTCCATCCGTTGCATCAACACAGGGACAGTATATTGTAGACAATGGTCTACAGGTTAGTGAAAATGAACTACGGCCAGGAGATTTGATCTTCCATTCCCGTGATACAAATGCGGGGGAATTTATGTCTATTGGGCATGTGGCGATTTATGTAGGAAATGGGATGCAGGTGGACGCACGAGGGACAGCATATGGCGTGGTTTACCGGCCATTGGTTCCGTCTAACATCGGTTTGTATGGAAGGCCATGTCGGTAGCATCAGCATACAAATTTGCTTTGAAGTTCTAATCGTAATGTAATTTAAAGGTAATGAAACTGAGGAGGGATAAACATGCTGTAAATGAAAAGAAGAAATCAATAAGAAATGAAGAAAAAATTGAGGGCAGTCGGCAAGACTGCCTTTTTGAAAGGAGAATGCCAATGTCTGACTATATGGAGGACAATTTTTATTATCTTGAAAAGGTCAGGATGAAAGGGGAATACCATGTAATACTGTATAAAGCCTGGATGGGGCTGTGGGAGGCACGGGAGGCGTTTCTGGACGGTCTGCAGGAAGGTATGATAAACAGGCAGCTAGTCTTGGGAGTAGAAAAGGATGGAGAGAAAATCCCATTTTTCCAGTGTGATGATGGTAAATTCTATATACCAGAAATAAAATCCAGAGATATGCTAGGGAAGCCTGCAGATACATTACTGGAAGAATTGAGTGGGCGTTTTGGGATAGAAGAATGTGGGGAGAAGCAAGTTGTTTATATAAGCGATACCAAAGAACAGGATTATGATATCCGCATAACCGAAACATTAAGTAAAATAGTGACGGTCAGGGCACAGAGCATGGAATCATCCTTATCAGAGGCACATGACAATTATTCGGACGCAAAAAGTGGTTATGTATTGGATTACAGCGACCTGCGGGGTGTAACCTTGTCAATGGTGGGTATCCATCGGGAAAAGCCGCGGAATATGGGTGGGAGATGAGTAGGGAAACATTAAAAGAAAGACTGGAAGACTCTTTTTGCCGCTGGGACAAGGAACTATTAAGTGGAGGCAGTGATCCTTATTATACTGACGGGCAAAATATGAACCTGTTAAGAAACCATATCATTAGCGCGAAGTATGATATGAAGGAGGCAGGGGAATTTCCAGAAATTTACCACCGAAAGACACCGGAGAAGCTGCCGGAACATTTTATGGTACAGGCGGAAAAGATTTATTGGGCAGCCGTTGGTATCTTCCGTCAATGTAGGGACGATGTGGACTATCAGTATTTATGCGGACTGGAACTAAGTCCTAAAATGGATAATGGGCTTGAAATCAGAAATGCATTAAGAAATGTAAGGGAATTGGAGGATGCAATCAGGAACCAGGATTTTGTCATTATGAGAAGGCACCGTGAGATACCTGATTTTAAAAAATACAGACAGATTATTGAAAGCAGCCCAGAGAAAATAGAACCCAAAATGGAACAGATGAGTTTATTTACTATGGCAGACCGGGAAAGAAGGTGAACCTATGGATCAGCACACCATGAAGGTATCAGATTTGTATGATATTGCAATTTTTGATATCTCGCGTGACGGTGAACAGTGGAGAAAATATCTGGAGTTTTCTGCCAGGGGGAATTTATATCGTTTTGACTTTTTGAATACATGTATCATTTACGAACAATACCCGGAGGCAGAAATCCTCCTGGGATTTTCAGACTGGAAGAAAGCAAAGCGTTATGTCAGGGGCGGTGAGATTGGAATCGCAACATTTCCCATTGAGATGCTGGGAGGTGCGCAGTATGTCTATGATATCAAAAGCACCGGCGGAAGGGTTATGCCTTGGATATGGGAAATCAATGAAGAAAATGCTCCTGCTTTTGCAAAGAGGCTATTTCCAGAACAATATCAGGAAGAAAATAATTTCAGGATAGCAATAAAAAACTTTACGAGAACATATGTACGTGCTATAATGGAAGAGGAAAACGACAGGATTCATGAAATAGCAGTTCTTACCAGCAAGGATGAATTGGACGATAAACAAATGTCACCAGTTGAAGAATTCATCCTGCAGAGCACCGCATACTTGGTATTAAGGCGATGCGGGATTGATACTTTTGATACAGGACTGTCTGCAATAACAAACTACCAGGAAGAGGTGATACTATCCAAAATAGGTATCCTCATATCGGATATTGCAGAGAGGACGTTGCGGAGATTTGCAGAGATTGCGAAAGAGATCCGGGAAGATGAAAGGAGAAATCAAGATGGTAGAACTGAATTACAGGAAAGAAAAGGACGGGCTGCTGTACCCGATGCTGGAGACAGGGAGCCAACAGGCGGAAGGGCTGGAGACGCTGGGCAGATACGCGAAGCTGGCACAGGAATACCTGCTGGAGAAGGAGGAAAGCCGGTACAGCCTGTTGCTGCGGACGGGCAAACTGCCGGAGCTGCTGAAACAGATAGAGGCGGAAGCGTGGGAGCTGCACGACCAGATCGTGGAGGACTACGTGAGGATAAAAGCGGTGGAGAGGAACATCAATCCGGCGGATACGATGGAGATGACCAGACTTCGAAACGAAGCAGCGATGATAGCTCAGGAAACCGTGATGCAGGAAGTAATCTGCAAGCCGAGGTAATAGATACTGATATAGAGGAAGGAACTGCTGTTGCGGTTCCTTCTTTTTCTGTTGAACCAGTGCCTGTAGAAGTGACAGATGAATTATGCAGAGAAGTGGTATTAGCAGGCGCACTGGAACCTATCCTAAAGAAAAAGATCTATGATTTCTTTGAGTTAAATGAAGGGATAGAGGAGCGTGTTGAATTTCTTTATCAGATTTACGAAGGTGGAGACACCATTATTACTGGTGAGGGACTTGAATTTGAATATGAGACAGATAATACGGGAATCCAGTTATACTGGCATGAGCAGAGGCAGTATCTAAGTGGGTATCTTCCATTTAAGATAGTGGCAGAAGAAATCCTATTATTAATCGAAAGCGGGGAATACTATCAGCCAATAAAAAAGGACGTGGAAATACCGGAATCATTGGCCGAAACAGTAGAAAATTTCCTGGAAACGGCAGATGGCAGGATAGTATTTGACATGATTTATGATGTAATGACCATAAACTTACTGCCCCAGCAGGAAACCGAATTTATACGGCAGAGTTTCCTTTCCCTGCTTGGTTCAGATGTGGATTGGATATTTACCTCAACACTGACCTTCCATGCTGGAGAGATTTCTTGTTCTTTTGACGGTAATAAGGTGCAGACCTATCCGTGGCGTGTGATCCGGGACATTCTGGCCCGGATAATCGAATTAGATCAATATCCTGAATCCAGCCAGGATTTCTCTGTAGAGGAAATTAAAAGAATTCCCTGGTTTCAAAATCTGGCGTCCCAATACCAGGGGTTATTAGAACAGGCCGGCGAGACACCGGCAGTAACAATACCATATTTAAGTGCGGATACCGTAATTGAGAAAGATGACAAAAGAACAGAGGATACAGGAGAAGAAATACAGGAGACCCAGGCTGATGGAAGAAGTGAACGGTTAAAGGCAGTATTTGAAGAGGCTGCAAATGCATATGCCCTTCATTCCATGGCATTGATTCCCTCCAAACCATTGATTCAAAGGTTCTTTGAACAGGCAGGGGAAAAGGAAAAACAGGAATTTCTTTCAAAAATTTTGAAAGTTCAGTCTAAGCAGGACTATGGAAAGTCTGCGCTAAATACAAGCTGGGGATTGATCCATTACACGTATGGTGAAAGTGGAGTCGTTGAATTCCGCCTTGTGAATGGAGAAAATGAAGGACATGGGGCTTTTACCATGCAGGAAGTATCGCGTGCAATCCAGGCAGCCATTGATGTGGGAGAGTACCTGCCACCGGGGGAATATGAAGCGGCACGCAAAGAAGAATTTGCCCTATGTCCGGAAGAAACCTTCCTATTATATAAGGAAATGAGTAACCGAAACCAAAACGTCATTCAGGTTTCGGATTTTTTTTACCCTGATGGATGGGAATTCCCTTCCGGTGACAAGACAAAGTATAAGAGTAATGTCGCAGCAATCCGTCTGTTAAAGGAACTGGAACAGTCCTCCCGCCCGGCTACACCAGAGGAACAGGATATCCTCGCCAAATACATAGGATGGGGAGGTCTTGCTAATGTATTCAATCCTAAGAGTCCAAACTGGACAAACGAGTATCAGGAACTGCAGACGCTGTTGACAGAGGAAGAATATGAGCAGGCCAGGGGAAGTATTAATTCCGCATTTTACACGCCGCCCGTTGTCGCTAAGTCAATCTATAAAGCATTGGAGCAGTTTGGGTTCACAAATGGTTCCATCTTGGAACCCAGTATGGGCGTCGGGAACTTTTATAGTGTCCTGCCGGAAGATATGCGGGATTCCCGTCTTTATGGAGTGGAATTGGACAGTATCAGTGGAAGGATTGCAAAACAGCTTCACCCTCATGCCGCAATTGAAGTCAAAGGATTTGAAAAGACAAAGTTTGAAAAGGACAGCTTTGATGTCATCGTGGGAAATGTTCCTTTCGGCGCGTACAAAATTTTTGATCCTGAATATAAAAAGTATGGTTTCCGTATTCACGATTATTTTTTGGCAAAATCCATGGACCTGCTTCGCCCTGGAGGAATCATTGCGGTTGTCACAACAAAATTCACCATGGATAAAGCCAATTCCACGATACGAAAATACTTGGCGGAGCGTGCAGACTTTATCGGCGCGGTACGTCTGCCAGGGATTGCCTTCAAAAAGGACGCGGGAGCAGAAGTGACATCTGACATTATCTTCCTTCAAAAGAAGGGAAGTGTACTGTCCACAAATAAATCAGAGGAATGGATGAACATCACCTATACCGATGATGGGGTGCCGGTCAATGAGTATTATATGAACCATCCGGAAATGATGCTGGGAAAGATGGCTTTTGACAGGCATACCTATGGTCAAAACTCTAATTATACAGAACTGATCGTAGAAGATGAGGAAAATTTTAATCTTGAAGAAGATTTGAATCATGCTATTTCTTTTCTATCAGCCGATTATTGTCCGGTAGAGGAAAAAACGCTGCTCCCTGATGTAAACAGCAAGGAAGAACTTCCCAATACCATGCCGGCCCTCTTAGATGTGGCAAATAACACATATACAGTCATAGAGGGAGAAATCTATTACCGGGATAATGATATCATGGTGAGATGGTCGGGAAACGAGACGCAACGGAATCGTATCCTTGGAATGCATGCTATCCGGCAGTCGGTCAGATACCTGATTGATATTCAGACACATGGGTGCAGTACAGATCAACTTGTTGAGGCACAGGAAAAGCTAAATAAGATTTATGATCCTTATGTAAAGAAGTATGGATATCTGTCCAGCCGTGCCAACAAGTTAGCATTCCGGGAGGACAATGACTACTATCTGTTATGCAGCCTGGAAACGGAAGATGAAAACAAGAATATAAAGAAGGCGGATATCTTTTATAAACAGACTATTGCGCCAGTTTCCATAGTTAAGAAGGTGGATACAGCCATGGACGCGTTGAAAGTCAGCCTGGCGGAATATGGGAAGGTACATATCCCCTATATGCTGAGTGTCTATCCGGTAGAACGGGAACGGCTCCTGCAGGAATTAAAAGGGCAGGTATTCTTAAACCCAGTCAAAGCGGCTGATGGGAATCCTAATCAGGGATGGGAAACGGCAAGTGAGTATTTGAGCGGTCCGGTTCGGAATAAACTAAAGGCTGCAGAAGTGTATGCAAAAGATAATCCCGTCTATTTGGCAAATGTAGAAGCCCTGAAAGCGGTGCAGCCGGAAGATTTGACGGCAACGGAAATCGGCGTAAAGTTGGGAACCTCTTGGATTGATCAGGAAGATTATGAGGCATTTATCTATGAGACGCTGAATACGCCGGATCAGTACAGAGACGGGACTTATGCAATCAAGGTACAGTTAAACCGATATACTATGTCTTACAAGGTTACTAATAAATCCAGCGACTATTCTTCTGTGGCGGCAAGCCAGACATATGGAACAAAAAGGATTGATGCATATTCCATCATAGAGGCGTTACTGAACCAGAATGTAATTACCGTCAAAGATAAGATTGAAGTTGGGGACAGTGAACGGTATGTAGTAAATCAGAAAGAAACAACTCTGGCAAGGGAAAAGGCAACCCTCATAAAAGATGCTTTTAAGGAGTGGATATGGAAAGATCCGCAGCGTAGAAAAAAATATGTGGATTTTTACAATCAGAACTTCAATGATAACCGTCTGCGGGTTTATGACGGTTCTTATTTATCGTTCCCCGGTATGAATCCGGAAATAAATATGCGGGACCATCAACGGAATGTTGTAGACCGGGCACTGCATGGAAGCACTTTGCTGGCCCATGCGGTTGGGGCTGGAAAAACCTATGAAATTGCGGCTATCTGTATGGAGTTGAAACGGCTGAAGCTGATGCATAAAGCAATGATTGTCGTACCGAATCATCTTGTGGGGCAGATGGCGGCAGAATTCCTGCACTTATATCCCAGTGCCAATCTACTTGTGACATCGAAAGAAGATTTTAAAAGTGAAAATAGAAGAAAGCTGACATGTAGGATTGCTGCAAATAATTATGATGCCGTGATTTTGGGACACTCTCAATTTGAGAGGATTCCCCTGTCTGCGGAAAGGCGTGCGAAAATTCTTGAAAATCAGGTGGAACGAATTTCGGGGGCCATTGCGGAGATGAAGGAGGAGCAGGGGGCTAAATGGGGGATAAAAGATATGGAGCGTCAACGGAAAAATCTGGAATCCCAAATTTTAAGTCTGAGAAATGATGCAAAAAAGGATGATGTTCTGGATTTTGAACAGTTAGGGATAGATGCATTGTTTGTAGATGAAGCGCATGTGTTTAAAAACCTGTCTATCTTTTCAAAAATCCGTAATGTGGCAGGTATTTCCACCAATGGTTCCCAGCGGGCTATGGATATGTTCCAAAAGATCCAGTATATCCAGGAACTGACCGGAGGAAGAAATGTTATCCTTGCAACCGGGACGCCTATCTCCAATACCATGTGTGAAATGTATGTCATGCAGTTGTATCTGCAGTCACAGAAACTACATGAGAAGGGGATTGACCATTTTGACAGTTGGGCGGCCAATTTTGGCGAAGTTACCACTTCGCTTGAAATGTCACCAGAGGGCGGATACCGAATGCGGAGCCGGTTCAATAAATTCTGTAATCTGCCGGAGCTTATGAATATGTTCCGGGAGGTGGCTGATATCCAATTGCCTTCAATGCTGAACCTGAATGTACCTAAGTTAAAAGGTGGGAAATACAAAATTGTGGAGAGCGTGGCGTCTGAGAGTGTTGAGTACATGATGCAGGAACTGGCTAAACGCGCGGAAGCAATACGAGCAGGGAATGTAGATCCAACGGTCGATAACATGCTCAAGATCACCAACGAAGCAAGGTTGCTCGGCACCGATCCCCGGCTGATTGACCCAGATGCGGAAGTAGATGGTGACGGCAAACTCTTTCAGGCGGCAGAGAATATTTATCAGGAATACATTGGTTCCCAGGAGTTTAAGGGGACACAAGCTGTCTTTTGCGATATTGGCACGCCCACAGGAAACAAGAAATTTAATGTATATGACTTTCTGAAACAGGAGCTGATCAGGAAAGGAATACCAGAAGATGAAATTGCATTTATTCATGATGCCCATAGTGATAAGCAGAAAGAGGAATTATTTGCAGACATGAGGAGCGGCAGGAAACGAATCCTCCTGGGAAGCACGTCCATGATGGGAACAGGAACCAATATCCAAAAACGCCTTGTCGCGGCTCATCACATTGATTGCCCGTGGAAACCTTCGGATGTAGGACGGATTTTGCGGACATTCAAAATAAAAAAGAATGTGGAGGTAACAGACAATGGCAAAATCATTATTTGAGGAACTGGGCGGCAAATACGAAAGGCAAGGGGATTATTTGATACCGTGCTTAACTGTACCCGCCGAAGAAGAACAGGCAATAGGCATCTGGGGGCAACGGCATTTAGATTATCTAAAACAGTACCGTAAAGTTACATACACCAATCTTCTTACAAGCGGCAGGCTAAACGCCTACCTTGCCGACATCAACAGACAGGCACAGGAACGCTTTGAAAGGCTCATAGAGGGTATGAAACAGGCACAGGGCATAACGGAACAGCTAAAGGCAGAAAACGCCTTAGAATGGACAGGATGCCTCAATAACATAAGGGCTTGTGCGAGGGAGATTGTGGAAAAGGAAATTATTTTTGCATAAACAGATGATTAGTGGCAGGGGGAAATCCTGCCGCTTTTTCTGCTTTAGTTTGTCAGCTTGACAAATAAAGGGTTAAGGAATATAATTAGATTCAGTATTATACAAGGAGTTAATAAATATGCGGCAAGGTATTCTTAAATAAACTGTCAATTTGATAGTGGGAACAAAAAGTAGCAGTCTCGTTTCACTTTTAATATGGGGCTTAGTTTTTTGTACCCAGTTTAAGAATACTTTTATCATGTAATTTTATATGCCCGAAAACATATAAGTGTTTTGGGGCTATTGGAGTTATTTACCCAGTGATAGGAGTATTTATCACTGGGTATTTTTATGCCCTTTTTTGGGTGTTGATAGGAGGAAAATCACATGAAAATAATTAACTTAGGCATTCTGGCTCACGTTGACGCAGGAAAGACAACATTAACGGAAAGTTTATTGTATACCAGTGGTGCAATTGCAGAACTAGGGAGCGTAGATGAAGGCACAACAAGGACAGATACAATGAATTTGGAGCGTCAAAGGGGAATCACTATCCAGACAGCAGTGACATCTTTTCAGTGGGAGGATGTAAAAGTCAACATTATAGATACGCCAGGCCATATGGATTTTTTGGCGGAAGTATACCGTTCTTTATCCGTATTAGACGGAGCAGTATTATTAGTTTCTGCAAAGGATGGCATACAGGCACAGACCCGTATACTGTTTCATGCACTACAGACAATGAAGATTCCGACAATTTTTTTCATCAATAAAATTGACCAAGAGGGGATTGATTTGCCAATGGTATATCGAGAAATGAAAGCAAAGCTTTCTTCGGAAATTATAGTGAAGCAAAAGGTTGGGCAGCATCCCCATATAAATGTAACGGACAATGACGATATGGAACAGTGGGATGCGGTAATTATGGGAAACGATGAACTATTAGAGAAATATATGTCAGGGAAACCGTTTAAAATGTCAGAACTGGAACAGGAAGAAAACAGGAGATTCCAAAACGGAACGTTATTTCCCGTTTATCACGGAAGCGCTAAAAACAATCTGGGGATTCGGCAGCTTATAGAAGTGATTGCCAGTAAATTTTATTCATCAACGCCTGAAGGTCAATCTGAACTATGCGGGCAGGTTTTTAAGATTGAATATTCAGAGAAAAGGCGGCGTTTTGTTTATGTGCGTATATATAGCGGAACATTGCATTTGAGGGATGTTATTAGAATATCTGAAAAAGAGAAAATAAAAATCACAGAGATGTGTGTTCCGACAAACGGTGAATTATATTCATCCGATACAGCCTGCTCTGGTGATATTGTAATTTTACCAAATGATGTTTTGCAGCTAAACAGTATTTTGGGGAACGGAATACTGTTGCCGCAGAGAAAATTTATTGAAAATCCTCTCCCTATGCTCCAAACAACGATTGCAGTAAAGAAATCTGAACAGCGGGAAATATTGCTTGGGGCACTTACAGAAATTTCAGATGGCGACCCTCTTTTAAAATATTATGTGGATACTACAACGCATGAGATTATACTTTCTTTTTTGGGGAAAGTGCAGATGGAAGTCATTTGTGCCATCCTTGAGGAAAAATATCATGTGGAGGCAGAAATAAAAGAGCCTACTGTTATATATATGGAAAGACCGCTTAGAAAAGCAGAATATACCATCCACATAGAAGTCCCGCCAAATCCTTTCTGGGCTTCTGTCGGGTTGTCCATAGAGCCGCTCCCTATTGGAAGCGGAGTGCAGTATGAAAGCAGAGTTTCACTTGGATATTTAAATCAATCGTTCCAAAATGCGGTTATGGAGGGGGTTCTTTATGGCTGCGAGCAGGGGCTGTATGGATGGAAAGTGACAGACTGTAAAATCTGTTTTGAATATGGATTGTATTATAGTCCTGTAAGTACCCCCGCAGACTTTCGGCTGCTTTCCCCTATCGTATTGGAGCAGGCTTTAAAAAAAGCAGGGACAGAACTATTAGAGCCATATCTCCACTTTGAAATTTATGCACCGCAGGAATATCTCTCACGGGCGTATCATGATGCTCCAAGGTATTGTGCAGATATTGTAAGTACTCAGATAAAGAATGACGAGGTCATTCTGAAAGGAGAAATCCCTGCTAGATGTATTCAAGAATACAGGAACGATTTAACTTATTTCACAAATGGGCAGGGAGTCTGCTTGACAGAGTTAAAAGGATACCAGCCAGCTATTGGTAAATTTATTTGCCAACCCCGCCGCCCGAATAGCCGTATAGATAAGGTTCGGCATATGTTCCACAAGTTAGCTTAACAGCTTGCAAAAGTCATATAAAATGAGATTTGAAAGGATTAGAGACTAATTATGATGAAATGCGAATGGATATTGTGTCCTGTTTGTGGGAACAAAACCCGTAATAAAATTAGGAAGGACACTGTTTTGGAGAATTATCCCCTTTATTGTCCAAAATGCAGACAAGAAAGATTGATTAAAGTTGACAACTTGAAGATAACTGTCATCAAAGAGCCAGACGCTTAAGACGCAGAGCCGATGAAATTGTGGAACAATTCACGAATCATCGGCTCTTTTTGTTTCGTATTTGAAAGAACAAACTCACCAAATAAAAAAAACGATATTCGGGTGGGTTATTTTGTTATACCCTAAATTACCCTCTGAATTTGTTTTTAAATTTGGAGGGATTTTTTTATGTCCTTTTTTCGGGCAGTTATCTATCTGCTCATACGAAGCAAAATTTATCAATACATAGCATATCAGAGAACGGCAGGAAACCAGTTAAAAAAATTTCTGCCTATGCAACGGCACTTCCTGCCTTGAATGTAGAAGTACAATCTCCATACAACAGAATTAATATTTCCCATAACCGTAAAGGTCATAGAGCCTTTGCGGTTTTTCTTTTGTCGATTTTTGTTGGAAAGTGCCATAGGGCTATTAGTGGTGTTAGGTGTCGTTCGCCACCTCTCCATCTGGATTTTGAACATTTCAAAAATTCAGATGGGAGGTACTTACAGTGAAATACGCACCGAGAAAGGTATATATCAAGGAAAGCGGCAGATATGTGGAACTGTCCTATACGGATTTCTGCCGCCGCAGGGAATCCGACCAGACCTATATGGACAAGCTGTTTATCCCCATTCAAGGCTGTCTGCTTGAAGTCGTGAGGGAGCAATACACGGACTTCTACCGAGATAAGGAACGGTGGCGTTATCTGAAAAAATTAGATACGAAGAACAGCCTGCTTTCTCTGGATGGATTTACGGACAGCGAGGGGAAGCCTTTAGACTTTATCGCTGATGAAGCGGCAGACATTGCGGAAACCGTTGTCAATGCGGTTATGGTGGACAGGCTGAAAGCCGCCCTGCCTTTGCTGTCGGATAGTGAACAGGAATTGATACAGGCAATCTTTTTTGACGGACTTTCTGAGCGTGAAGTCGGGGCGAGGTTCGGCATAACCCAGAGCGTTGTGAACAAACGCAAAGCCAGAATCCTAAGAAAACTAAGAAAGATAATAGAAAATTAAAATTTAAGGCGTTCAGCCCCCTTGTTTTTTCCTTTGGGAAAATGAGGGGGTTTTTCTCTGCCCTCTCAATCAATTCTGATTGGAGGAAAAGAAGCATGGCATATAACCACGGACGGGAGGACAGGAAATGGCGTATCTGGAAAGAAGCGGAGGAAAAGCTGCTGCGTGAGTGCGGCGTTGATGAAGCGACCATTGAGCAGATACGCATTGCGGACAGGGCAGACTTCAATTCCAACAGGCGGTTTTACCGATGGACGAATGACATTGCGGAATACCTTGAGGACATGGCAGACAGGGAGCGGCAGACGGAAGTGGGTACGGTTGCGGAGTTACTGGACGAGATTGAGAGCGAAAATCTCTATCAAGTATTAGTCGCGGTGGACGGGCGTACCTTGAAAATCGTCCTGCTGAAAATGCAGGGGTATTCCACAAAGGAGATTGCCCCGCTCGTGCATTTGACGACTGGTGCCATCTATGCGAGGTTAGACCATCTGCGGAAGAAGCTACGAAAATTTTATAGCGTCTAAAACAGCCTGCCGTCCTGCGGGCTACTGGGTGAGGGATGGAAATAGGGTGAGGAGGCATAATCTGTGTCTCTGTATATTTAGAATATTCTCAAGTAATTGGTTGATGATTATTAAAGGGAGCGCGTTATTGCGGCTCCCTTTTGCATTTTGTTTTGTTAATGGAACGAGCCAAAGTTTGACAAATTACGAAATAACAAGTAACATAAAAGTCTAAATAATAGCTTTTTTGTGGAGGGTTAATTTGATAGATGAGATAAAAAAATATGTTAAGGAAATATTAATGATAGTCGAATTTGAAATATGGGAAAGAAACAGGGAGAAGCACATGATTCTCCAGACAAGAAATATACAGAATAACATGACAATGTTACCATATGAAAGCGACTTCCTGTGTTTAATCCACGATTATTGTAAAATGAATAGAATTTATATAAATGAAATAAAAATATATAGTAATGTAAGACTTTATGTTTTTAAAATATATTTAAAGAATAATATGGATATAATAGCCTTTCCAGTGGAAATAACAAAACATGAACTTATTTTAAGGCGTGAACAGCAAGAACCAGATGGTTTTCATTCTGTGGTGGATAAAGAAATTAAGATACGTTTATGTGATATTAAAATAATAAAAGTGATTCATGATTGTGATGATGTTGATGTTGGAAATCTGGAATTATCAAAACCAATGTATGGATATAAGGCTATACCTGAAATAAATGGGCGTTTGAAAACAAAAGGCTGTGAATATCGACTCAATATACCATGTATAGTAAAAGTAAGAAATCCATATGTTACAGATTTTCAGGATTGCTATTTACATTTTTGTACAACAATAGAGGGCGTAGCATTGTGTCCAGGCAGAACGGAATATTTAGAATCCATAAAAAACTATAAAAGAGGATCATTATCTGCAATAAGACTTTTTCAAGTGAAAGCAGAGGGACATTGTGTTCAATATAGCGGTGATTGGTGGGTCACAAATAAATTAACTGTAATAAAGGAAGTTACTAAAGAAGACATTTATTCATATTTTATGAACAATTCTTTTATAAAAGCAAAGGTTATGAAACACTTAAAGTTAAATCATGATTTTTGGGACGGTTTTCTTAAATCAGAAATCCCTCCATTTATCGAATCGGAAACGGATATGATGTGAAAAAATACAACAATCTTTTAATGCAATAAATTAAAATAAATTTTAGGGTGGGTGTCCGGACAAAATGATGTAAATTGTTACTTTGGCAAACGCCGCATGAACACTTCACTATGTTCATGTGGCGTTTTCTTTTGTGTATGTATCTTACGTAAAAAGCTCGTATTTTATTTCGTTTTCTCAAAGGTAATGCGGATGCATTCTGTACTTTTGGAAGACGCAGTGACTGTATATGGTGGCAAAGCAAGTTCCATACTATCAGATATAGGAAAAGGTGTACCTGATGCGTCCATGAGAAGTACATCGTATTTGTTCTCACTCCATATCTTTACACAATCCGTACATAGATATTTTGATATAAGAGATTCATCTGGCTGGGAGTCAGCCTGCATATATATATCTGCACGATAGCTCTCGGAGGTAATGGGTGAGGTTATAATCATAGTTCCGTTCTCGGAAGAGGTGATTGTGACACTATGATTTCCCTCCCAACTTCCTTTTGGAATAGTACTAACGGATCGTGAGTTTAAGTTTATTACACCAAATGCAGACTCATACGAGATATACGATTGGAGTTTACCCGAACAAATCCAGCATTCGGATTTGGAAACTGGACGGTGTACAATAAGCAATACAAAAGTAATAATAAAAAGAATACTAACAAGAGAAGCAATACAGAGCCGTTTTAGTTTGCGCTTTTTTCGGCAGCGCGCTATAGCCTGAGTGAATTGTTCCCATTCTTTTATATGCCGATAGTATGCAGGTTCAAGCCGGGCCCAAAGTTGCTCATACTGTTTGTCTTCAGTAAGATAGGGTAAAGGAAAGAATTCTTTACAAACATCCAGTAAATCAGAGATATCTTCATCACTTACATCACTTTGCGATAGAAAAAGTTGATTTGTTTCAAAGAACGCCTTCTCGACCTGGGAAGAATCGAAATTACCTTCTAGTGCTGTTAAAAATTTTGAAGCCAGCCTCATAGTATTTTCCTCCGAAATGTTATCTAAAAGTTTATTTTCGTATCTATAAGATAACGTTTATTCATATGGATGTCTAGTAAAACTAATCTACAAATGTTCCCTGAAATAGACAATCTTTTTATATACAAATGAAACTGAGATATAACATGTGTCATATTTTGGTGGACTGTTGCGGAGGGGAAAGTGGAATTATACTAGAAGATAACAAAAGTAGCTAATGGTAATATGCATATAGATGGTGAGGTGTGATGTGGACCCAAAAGAATTCGGTGCTAAGTTGAGAGGTAAAAGAAAAGAATGCAAATTGTCATACCAGGAATTGGCTGAAAGGTGTCATGTAAACCATGGATATATCAGGCAGTTGGAAGCTGGCAATAAGCTTCCCAGCGTTTCGCTTTTATTCATTATATGTGATGTTTTAGGTACATCCCCCAATTATCTGTTTGGATATACGGAGGATAATGCTGATAAGGAATTGCTGGAACGTATATATCAATTAACGCCAGAGCAAAAGCGGGTGATGCTTTGTATTTTGGACGCTTATTTAAGCTTAGAAAAGATAGAAACAGAAAGTTAAAGCTGGACAAGAGGCATCTCTGATCTTTGAGATGTC
>DS990261.1:0-180543 GCA_000155435.1 Clostridiales bacterium 1_7_47FAA
GTGTAATTTGTGCTTGAAATTTAGATTGAATTATTGTATAATGATTTGGTCAGCGCAATAAACGCTTAGTTGTACCATTATTCCTCGATAGCTCAGTCGGTAGAGCACGCGGCTGTTAACCGCGCTGTCGTAGGTTCAAGTCCTACTCGGGGAGTTTTTAGTGGAAGTCCATGGCGACCACTACTTTATTCAGGCCCCATGGTCAAGCGGTTAAGACATCGCCCTTTCACGGCGGTAACACGAGTTCGAATCTCGTTGGGGTCATTTAACTTCAAGATTATTGGCATGAATATGCCGATGTGGCTCAATTGGCAGAGCAGCTGATTTGTAATCAGCAGGTTATCGGTTCGAGTCCGATCATCGGCTTTACTGTGATAACAGTAAACTTTATAAGAGATAATATAGTTCGGACCTTTAGCTCAGTTGGTTAGAGCAACCGGCTCATAACCGGTCGGTCCTGGGTTCGAGTCCCCGAAGGTCCACTCTTTCCTAACTAAAGCAGATTGAGAACTATATAATCTAAATAATGGCCCGGTGGCTCAGCTGGTTAGAGCGCCGCCCTGTCACGGCGGAGGTCGACGGTTCGAACCCGTTCCGGGTCGTTTGCATTTTATAATGCGACACAATTCGTATACATTTTGGGGTCTTAGCTCAGCTGGGAGAGCATCTGCCTTACAAGCAGAGGGTCACAGGTTCGAGCCCTGTAGGCCCCATTTGTATTATGCGGGTGTGGTGGAATAGGCAGACACAAGGGACTTAAAATCCCTCGGTAGCGATACCGTGCCGGTTCAAGTCCGGCCACCCGCATTGCAATTAAGTTCTGATGCTGAAAAGTGTTGGGACTTTTCTTGTAATTATATTAGATTTGCGGCTGTGGTGGAATTGGCAGACACGATGGGTTTAGGTCCCATTGGGAGACCGTGCAGGTTCGAGTCCTGTTAGCCGCATAGAGGAGCCTTATGAATAGGCTCCTTTTATATTTAAATAATGATGACATACAGATGTCATGTTTCTCCTGTTATAATGTGAAAAACAGGAAGAGGGAGAACGCATGAGACTAGAAGGATTTGGCATTTTCGTGAAGGATATGGGGACCATGATACGGTTTTACCGTGATGTCCTTGGGTTTGAGATTAAGGAAGATGAAGACAGTGATAATGTATTCCTGGAAAAGGACGGCACATTGTTCCTGCTTTATGGGCGTGATGATTTAGAGAAGATGACTGGCCGGAAGTTTTGTTATGCAGGTAAGGTGAGTGGTCATTTTGAGATTGCATTGACAGTAGCAGATTATGCTGCGGTAGATGAGGCATATAATAGTGTGCTTAAAAAGGGGGCTGTTCCAATCATGGCTCCTGTCACGGAACCATGGGGACAGCGGACCTGCTATGTGGCTGACCCGGAAGGCAATCTGGTTGAGATTGGGTCATTTGTTAAGGGAGAATCGTAAAATGGGTGATAAGCCGGTATTTAAACAGGTCACATTGGAAAATCTGGAGACAGAACATATATGCTGCTGTATTTCCGATAAGAAAGGTGAAAACTGTGTTCCATCCAAGAAATCATGGCTTCGCGGCAGGATGCAGGAAGGACTTGTGTTTAATAAGCTGGATGTGCGGGGAAAAGTGTTTATAGAATACATACCGGCAGAATTTGCCTGGGCGCCCATTAAGGCGGATGGTTATATGTATATTGACTGTTTATGGGTTTCCGGGCAATATAAGGGAAAGGGCTATGGCGACCAACTGCTGGATCAATGCATTGATGATAGCAGGGCCAAGGGAAAAAAGGGTCTTGTCTGCCTGTCATCTAAAAAGAAGATGCCGTTTCTGGCAGACCCGGGATATCTGAAGCACCGGGGGTTTAAGGTGGCGGATACAGCCAGCCCTTATTATGAGTTGTTCTATCTGCCTTTTTCGGATCCGGGTACAGTTCCGGCCATTAAGGATGTGGCAAGGAATGGATGTGTGGATGAGAAGGGATTGATCCTGTATTATTCAGATCAATGTCCACATACGTCTAAATATGTACCGCTTCTTGCTGGGAATCTGAAGGAACTTGGGCTGGAGTGCAGGTTCAGGAAGCTTGAAACAAAAGAGGATGCACAGTCTGCACCTGTTCCATTTACAACATATGCGTTATTTTATAATGGCAAATTTATTACCAATGAAATCCTATCGGAAAAGAGCTTTGCAAAAATATGGGAGCGGATTAGGAATATGTAAGGGTAGGAAGATATGGGGATGGATTGGAATATGTAGGGATGGAAAAATAAGGGAATGGATTGGCGGGGCCGATGCGGGAAAAGGAATTGGCCGGAGGAAGAATCAGAGGAAGAATCAGCGGGGCGATGTGGAAAGAAGAATACACAGAGTGATGGGGGAAAGCGAATAGAGAGGTCAGTGGACAGTCAGAAATGGCTGTCTTTTTTTGGGGATATATAGTAAAATTGTTTCATGATATGATATGCCAGGATAAGAAGATATGGGCAGGCCAGGGATTAAGGCCGTCCATTAACTGGCTGTGACAGGGGAGTCTGGAAAATATATGCTGTATGATAAAGATATAAGGGAGCCGCTTTTCGATTTCCTGGAGGAAACTTATGGTAAGATAAGGATTATAGAAGAAAAGCAGGTAGGGAAATCAAGGGCGGATATTGTGATGGTCCTTCCCGGACTTTTGACGGGAATTGAGATTAAAAGTGATGCAGACACCTATGTACGTCTGTCCCGGCAGGTTAAGGATTATGACCGCTTCTTTGACCGGAATATGGTGGTGGCTGGTTCCAGCCATGCGGTCCATGTCAGGGAGCATGTTCCGGAATGGTGGGGAATCATTACAGTGGAGCAGACGGACCTGGGCATTGATTTTTATGTCCTGCGGGAGCCTCGGGAAAATCCTCAGATGAATTGGAAACGTAAGCTCAGCCTTTTATGGCGTCCGGAACTGGTACATATCCAGGAACTGACCTGTATGCCCAGATATAAAGAGAAGAGTAAGGCATTTGTCATCGACAAAATGCTGTTGAAGGTCCCAAAGGAGCAGTTGTCCGCCCTGGTTAGCGATGAACTGTTTGAACGGGATTATACACGGATAGAGGAAATCATCAGGGAGTATAAAATACAGAACAGGCCGGAGTTGAAGGACCAGACAGGGAAAAAGAAAAGGATAAAAAGCAGGATAAAAGGCAGAAGGAAAAGCACGATAAAAACCAGATGAAAAGCAGGACGCAGCCAAAATGAAAGCAGGATGAAAGTTGGATGAAAGCAGGATGAAAAATAAAATAAAGAATAGGAGGGCAGAGGTTTGGGTTTATTTAATTGGAAAAATAAGCGGAAAAAAGAGAAGGAGAAGCCTGGGAAAAAGGAGATGAAGGAGGCTGTCCTGACCTTATATGCATGCAGGAAAGATGGGGATGCAGTGCCTGAGATAGCGAAGGATTTATTTTCACAGGTGATGGAGAGGATTTTCTTTACGGATGAGCAGGAATTCCAAATCCTGTTTAAGGATGGGACAGCCATTCAATTTCATGTGACAGCAAATAAACCGGAAAATAAGGCCCAGTCAGAGGGAATGGTCCGTTTTTTTGCCCAGGCGCCCCTTGAGGATGATACAATCAGGGATGCAATCCTGCGCCAGATTAGCCTTTTTAATTGTATTGTGGGGATTCAGTTCCAATTGGATGACAATGAACAGAGGACAAATCATATTGTTAACACCATATATGGAATGGCAAAGGAACTGGGAGGATTTGTCCTGCACCCGGATATGTGCCTGTATAGCCCGGATGGGAAGCTGCTTATATCCATTGATGGAAAGACGGATTATGAGGAGTTCCGTCCTCAGGCCCATTCCAGCCTTCTGGAACGGGATGCGGAGGAGACGGAGGCGGACAGGGCAAGAAAAGAACGGTCAATCGCCCTTCTGAAGGAAAAAGGCATACCGTATATTGAGCACCTGCAGGCCGCGGTATTGGAAGAGGAATGCAGGATTCCACCGAAGGACGCCATTATCCACAGGCTGTCAGCTGTATTTGCGGCGGCAGTGGTGTCTGAGATTTATGGAGGCGGTCAGTTTGACAACTGCCGTGAGATTGCTGAAGGACAGATGAAGCAGATGGAGGAGCGCTATCAGGTCTCCCGATGGCTCTCTCCTGAGGAAAAGGCGTATATTGAAAATCCATTGCAGGAACCGCTGCAGCACGTTAAGTTTGGCTGGAGATATGAATGCTGCTCCGTCCTTTTGTGGGCGTTGTCCATGATTGGGTTGAAAGAGCCGGATGAAATCTGTGACGCTGCCAAACTGCGGTCGATTATGTGGAATCATACATTTGACAGCCTGATGGAAAAAGCCGTGCTCCGCGGCAGGGATGAAATCCTGGATATGCAGGATCTTGTATTCCGATATGACTGGGCCTGTGTGGATGCACGCATACACCATGGGAAAGTGGATGGGCTGGATGGGGAAATCATATTTGAATGGCATTATGCGCTTAACTGGCTGACAGGAGCAGATGGGATTACGGAGTGGGATAGGGTGAGTACTACTACGTGATATGTGGATTGTGATGTGTTTAAGGAATTTAAGGCAGTATAAGAAGCATGTAAAATGTTTTCATAAGAAAGTGATTGACGGGGCACTGAGATTTTCGTATAATTTCTATTAACGGTTGACAGAAGTCAACATCTGTGTGGAGTATGGATTCTGCATGGACCTATGGTCCGGACGATAATTAACAGCAATGATTTCATGATATCAGGAGAATACCAGGAAGGTAATGGATATCCCTAAGGGATAGGTCTGTTTTCCTGGTATTTTTGTGTGTTAAAGGAGACGGATGAGGGAGATGCAAAAAGATGGACCTGAAACATGTAGGATGTTTTCAGGAATTATAGGAGGACGGGAATGAAACGAAGTTTTAATTTTACAATGGCAGCCATGGCTGCGGCAGCCATGCTGGTGACTGGGTGCGGGGGAAATGGTTCCGGTGCGGCAGGAGGACCGGCATCCGGACAGGAGCAGCAGGGAACACAGGGGACAGCACAGGCGTCCGGCCAAAAGGAGCAACAGGAAAATGGACAGGTGTCCGGAACCCAGGGAATGGTAAGGGATGACGTGATTGTTGTCATGGGGCCTACGTCTGAACCGGAAGCGGGATTTGACCCGGCTTATGGATGGGGGGCAGGGGAACATGTGCATGAGCCGTTAATCCAGAGTACCCTGACGGTGACGACGACGGATCTGAAAATAGGCTATGACCTGGCGACCGGCATGGAGGCCAGTGACGATGGCCTGACCTGGACCGTGACCATACGGGATGACGTGGTGTTTACGGATGGGGAGAAGCTGACTGCGGGGGATGTGGCATTTACCTATAATACGCTGAGGGATACCAGTTCGGTTAATGACTTCACCATGCTTAAAGAGGCTGAGGCAGTGGATGACACAACGGTGGAATTCCATATGAACCGCCCGTATTCCATATGGCCATATACCATGGCTATTGTCGGAATCGTGCCGGAACATGCCTATGGGACGGGATATGGGGAGCATCCGGTTGGTTCGGGCCGTTATGTGCTGAAGCAGTGGGATAAGGGGCAGCAGGTAATCCTGGAGGCTAATCCGGATTATTATGGGGAGGCGCCAAAGATGAAGAAGGTGACCATCCTGTTCATGGAGGAGGATGCGGCCTATGCGGCTGTCATGTCGGGACAGGCGGACCTGGCCTATACGGCTGCTTCTTATTCGGACCAGACACTGCCGGGATATGAACTGCTGGCATTTGAAACCGTGGATAACAGGGGATTTAACCTTCCTGCCGTGCCGGATGAAGGAAAGACAATGGATGGGATACCCGTTGGAAATGATTTTACAGGTGATGTGCAGGTGCGGCGGGCCATCAATCTTGCAATTGACAGGAATGAGATGATTGATAATGTGCTGAACGGCTATGGAAGCCCGGCCTACAGCGTCTGTGACAAGATGCCTTGGTATAATGATGCTGCCCGGGTCGGGTATGATGCTGCAAAGGCAGCGGATATACTGGATAAAGCCGGATGGATGACCGGAAGCGATGGAATCAGGGAAAAGGACGGCGTCCGGGCATCCATGACCCTTATGTACCCGGCCAGCGATTCTGTCCGCCAGGCCCTGGCAGCAGATACGGCCAATCAGCTAAAGGAAGTTGGCATTGAGGTTAAGACAGAGGGCGTTGGATGGGACACGGCTTATGACAGGGCGCAGGCAGAACCGCTGATGTGGGGCTGGGGCGCGCATACGCCTATGGAGCTTTATAACATTTACCATACCATGAAGGAATCGGGGCTGGCGGAGTATTCTCCTTATGCCAATGAGAATGTGGACCGTTATATGGATGAGGCCCTGGCCTCCAGCGATTTGGAACAGTCCTATGAGCTTTGGAAAAAGGCACAGTGGGATGGGAACACGGGAATTACCCAGGATGGGGATATACCATGGATCTGGCTGGTGAATATTGACCATCTGTACTGGTCCAGGGAGAATCTAAAGGTGGCGGATCAGAAGCTGCATCCCCACGGGCATGGATGGTCCATTGTGAATAATGTGGATCAGTGGAGCTGGTTGTGATGAAAGGACGATGACATGGGTTTGAGACAGGTTGGTAAGAATGTTGCACGGATGGCAGTGCTGCTTGTGCTGGTCAGTATTGCAGCCTTTTTCCTGGTCACGGTGTCGCCTCTTGACCCACTAAGGACGAATGTGGGGCAGGCGGCGCTGGGAAGCATGAGTGAGGAGCAGATTGCACAGCTTGAGGAGTACTGGGGCGTGAACACGCCACCTGTCAAACGGTATGTGTCCTGGGCAGCGGATTTCCTGCGGGGGGATATGGGGACATCCCTTCTGTACCGCCAGCCTGTTTCCAAGGTGATTGGAGAAAGGCTGGCTAATTCCCTCTGGCTGATGGCATCGGCCTGGCTGATATCCGGCGCAGTGGGATTTGTGCTGGGCGTGGCGGCAGGGGCCAGGAAAGGGGGACTGACAGATAAGCTGATTTCTGCATATGCGCTGCTTACTGCCAGTACCCCGGCCTTCTGGCTGGCGCTGGTGCTGCTGATGGTATTTGCGGTGTGGCTGAAGGTGCTCCCGATTGGACTCAGCGTCCCCATCGGGATGGAAGCGTCCGCTGTCACGCTGGGGGACAGGCTGGTCCACGGCATCCTTCCGGTGGCTGCCTTGTCCATTACCGGCATTTCCAATATCGCACTTCACACAAGAGAGAAGATGGCAGAGGTCATGGAGAGCGATTATGTGCTGTTTGCAAGGGCCAGAGGTGAGTCGGAGTGGGGGATTGTGAAGCGCCATGGCATACGCAACATCCTGCTCCCGGCCATGACCCTGCAGTTTGCTTCGGTCAGCGAGATATTCGGAGGGTCGGTCCTGGTGGAGCAGGTATTTTCCTATCCCGGACTGGGGCAGGCGGCTGTTACGGCTGGCCTGGGCGGGGATGTGCCGCTTCTGCTGGGAATCACTGTCATAAGCGCGGCCATTGTGTTTGCGGGTAATTTCACCGCCAACATACTGTATGGCGCAGTGGACCCCAGGATCAGGAAAAGGAGGGCAGGCTGATGGGATGGTTTACGGCGTGGAACCGGCGCAAGACCTTGTTCGTTTTCCTGATAATGGCAGCCCTTATGCTGGCAGCCATTACCATTGGGGGCAGGGTATTGGAAAATGAGGCCATGGTGACGGATTTTTCCAGGAAGAATCTGGCGCCATGTCCTGCATATCCTTTTGGGACGGACTGGATGGGACGGGATATGTTTGTAAGGACCATAACCGGCCTCTCCCTGAGTATACGGATTGGACTTTTGACAGCGGCAGTGAGCGCGGTCATTGCATGTTTTATGGGAACCGCGGCAGCCTGTCTGGGAAAGGCCGCGGATGGATTGGTGGGAATTATCATTGACCTGGTCATGGGGATTCCGCATATCCTGCTGCTGATTTTGATTTCCTTTGCAGCAGGCAAGGGGTTCTGGGGCGTGATGGTGGGGATATCCCTGACTCACTGGACATCCCTGGCAAGACTATTGAGGGCTGAGGTCATGCAGCTGAAGGAGCGCCAGTACATAAAGATTGCTGGAAAGCTGGGAATGGGTAAAATGCAGATTGCATGGAAGCATATGATGCCCCATCTCCTGCCGCAGCTTCTGGTGGGGGTGGTGCTGCTGTTTCCCCATGCCATCCTTCACGAGGCCAGCATTACATTCCTTGGCTTTGGCCTCTCCCCGGAGCAGCCGGCCATCGGGGTCATCCTGTCTGAAAGCATGAAGTATCTGACCATGGGAAAATGGTGGCTGGCCCTGTTTCCGGGACTTTTGCTGGTGTTGGTAGTGGCCCTGTTCCATTTTATCGGCGATACCATGATGACGTTGATTAATCCTAACAAGGCTCATATGTAGGCGGGGGAACTGGATTGGTCAGTGGAGTATGGGAGGGAAATGGGAGTGGGTAGTGGAATCTGGTGCGGGGATGAAGCTGGGTAGTGGAATCTGGTGCGGGGATGGAGCTGGTTAGTGGAATCTGGATTTGGAAGGAAATTATGGGGTGGAATCTGGGGCTGAAAGGAGATTGGCGGAATGGAAACAGTATTGTCAGTGGAACATCTGATGATTTCATTTTCCCAGTATGAGCGGGGGTGGAGGAAGATACAGCTTCCGGTTATCAGGGACCTGAGTATTAATGTTAAAGGTCATGAGATTGTGGCTGTGGTGGGATCCAGCGGTTCGGGTAAGAGTCTCCTGGCCCATGCGGTCATGGGGCTTCTGCCTGCCAATGCTTCCTGGAAGGGAAGGATTACCTTTAAGGGGGAGGAACTGACCGGAAAAAGGGTGAAGGAGCTGAGGGGAAGGCAGATGGTGCTGGTACCTCAGAGTGTTTCCTATCTGGACCCGCTTATGAAGGTGGGGGACCAGGTGAGGAACGGGCATAAGGATGGGAAATCCAGAACCCGAAGCAGGGAGGTACTTAGCAGATATGGGCTGGGGGAGGATACGGAAGGGCTCTATCCGTTTCAGCTGTCTGGCGGAATGACACGCCGGGTGCTGATTTCCACCGCTGTTATGGAGAAACCGGAACTGGTGATTGCGGATGAACCGACCCCAGGGCTTCATATCAGTGCGGCTAAGAGGGTGTTGTCGCATTTCCGGGAGATTGCGGATGAAGGGGCGGGAGTGCTGCTGATTACCCATGATTTGGAACTGGCCCTTAAGGTGGCTGACCGGATTGTGGTGTTTTACGCAGGAACCAATGTGGAGGAGGCTGCCGTGTCTGATTTTCAGAGGGAGGTGAGCCTGCGCCATCCATATACAAGGGCGCTGTACCGTGCCATGCCGAGCCATGGATTTGAGGTTCAGCCAGGGGCGCAGCCCTATGTGAAGGACCTGCCCAGGGGATGCCCCTATGGACCCAGATGTCCCATGGCAGACCAGGGCTGTTTGGAAGAAATCGAGTATCGCGCTTATAAAGGCGGTATGGTAAAATGTAGGAAGGCAGGAATATGAGACTGGAAGCAGGGAACATTTCCTTTCAATATGACAATGGAAACAGGAAAATACTGAATAATGTAAGTATATGCCTGGAGCAGGAGGAACGGGTGGGGATTACTGCGCCCAGCGGGTTTGGGAAGACCACGTTCTGCAAGATCCTGGCCGGGTATGAATCGCCTGATTCCGGGCGCGTGCTGTTGGACGGAAAACCTTTGTCCGGATTTGGCGCGTACTGTCCGGTCCAGATGGTGTGGCAGCATCCGGAGCTGTCGGTGAACCCAAAGCTTAAGATGAGGGAAGTCATCAAAGAAGGGGATGAGGTGGAGGAGCGGATCATCAGGGGGCTGGGCATTGAACCGGACTGGATGAACCGGTATCCAGGAGAGCTTTCCGGAGGCGAGCTGCAGAGGTTCTGCATTGCCAGGGCGCTTGGCAGACGGACAAGGTTTTTGCTGGCAGATGAAATCAGTACCATGCTGGATTTGATAACCCAGAGCCAGATATGGAATTTCCTTTTAGAAGAGGTGAGGCACCGGAAGATGGGATTGCTGGTGGTGAGCCATTCCAGGGAACTGCTGGAGCGTGTATGTACCAGAATTGTGGATTTGAAGGAGGAAATTTGAATATGGACGTAAGGGAACTGCTGGAACAGGTGAAGTCAGGGGCGGTTAAGATAGAGGATGCGGAACATGCTTTGAAGGACCTGCCGTATGAGGATTTGGGATATGCAAAGCTGGACCATCACAGGAAACTCAGGTCCGGTTTCGGTGAGACTGTGTTCTGCCAGGGAAAGCCGGATGCTTACCTGATGGAGATTTATAAACGGTTTTATGAGCGGGACGGCGAGGTGCTGGGAACAAGGGCGTCTGAGGAACAATATATGCTGGTGAAAGCAGCGGTCCCGGAAGTGGTCTATGACCCTATTTCCAGAATCCTTAAGGTGGAACGCCCGGGCAAGGAAAGGAAAGGACTCATTGCTGTGTGTACGGGAGGCACGGCAGATATACCGGTAGCGGAGGAGGCTGCACAGACAGCGGAGTATTTTGGCTGTGCGGTGGACCGGATCTTCGATGTGGGGGTGGCGGGAATCCACCGGCTGCTTTCACAGCGGGACAGGATCATGAAAGCCAACTGTATTGTTGCGGTGGCGGGAATGGAAGGCGCTCTGGGGACTGTGATTGCAGGACTTGCGGATTGTCCGGTGGTTGCGGTTCCCACATCGGTGGGATACGGGGCCAGCTTTCATGGACTGTCGGCTCTTTTGACCATGCTGAATTCCTGTGCCAACGGGATTTCGGTGGTGAATATTGACAACGGATACGGGGCCGGTTATCTGGCCACGCAAATAAACAGATTGGCGGTAAGATAAAATGGGAAAAATATTGTACTTGGAATGTAATTCCGGAATCAGCGGGGATATGACAGTCGGGGCGCTTCTGGATCTGGGCGCGGACAGGGATGTGCTGGAACATGCCCTTGAAAGCCTGGGGGTGGGAGGATATCATCTGCATTTTGGGCGGAAGAATGTTTGTGGATTGGATTCGTATGATTTTGATGTGCATCTGGAGGAGGATGGGCATGACCATGGAGAAGGGCATGGGGATAGTCATGGTCATGGAGAGGGATACGGGCATAGTCACGGCCATGAAGCGGGGGATGAGCACGGTCGTGGCCATGGTCATGGAGAAGGGGATGAGCACAGCCATGGTCATGGAGAAGGCCATGAACACAGCCATGGTCATGGAGAAGGCCATGGGCACAGCCATGGTCATGGAGAAGGCCATGAGCACAGCCATGGTCACGGAGAGGGCCATGAGCACAGCCATCCCCACGAAGAACCGCATGACCATGCCCACCATAATCACACAGAAGCCCAGGCCCGTGTTCACGACCAATGGGAAGTCCATAAGCATGTACATCCCCATGAAGAAACCCATAATCATACGGATCCTCACACCCATCCCAATGAGGACGCCCACAGTCATTCCCATGCCCATCAGCACGGGGACGGTCATTCCCATGTTCACAGAAATCTGTTCGATATATATCAGATTATTGACAGACTGGATTCCAATGACCGCGTGAAGGGACTGGCGCGAAAGATGTTCAGGATAGTGGCGGAAGCAGAGTCAAAGGCCCATGGCCTGCCTCTGGAGCAGGTGCATTTCCACGAAGTGGGGGCCATTGATTCAATTGTGGATATCATCAGTGTGGCGGTGTGTGTGGATAATCTGGGAGTGGATGATGTGGTGGTGTCCGCCCTGGCAGAGGGACACGGACATGTGCATTGCCAGCATGGAGTCCTTCCTGTTCCTGTACCGGCCACAGCGAATATTGCTTCAGCTTATGGGCTGAATCTCCGGTTTACGGATAATGACGGGGAGATGGTCACGCCTACCGGGGCAGCGATTGCGGCGGCCCTGGGCACCAGGGACAGCCTGCCGGATTCCTGCCGTCTTCTTAAGGTTGGTATGGGAGCCGGAAACAAGGTATTTAAGCAGGCCAATGTGCTGCGTGCCATGCTGATGGAGACGTCTCAGGCAGAGGCGGGAAAAGCTGGGAATCTGACATCGGATGGCTGTTCCATGTGGGTAATGGAGACCAATCTGGATGACTGTACAGGGGAAATCCTGGGCTTTGTCATGGAACTGCTTCTGGAGGCAGGGGCCGCGGACGTGTGGTATACGCCGATATTCATGAAAAAGAACAGACCCGCCTACACGCTGTCTGTCCTGTGCAGGGGTGAGGACAGGGAGAAGCTGGAGGAAATCATACTGATCCATACCACGACCATTGGAATCAGGCAGTATCCTGTGACAAGGACCGTACTTGCCAGGGAGAAGATGACCGTGGACATGGACTGTGGACAGGCGGACGTGAAGGTATGCACATATAAAGACAGGAAATTTTATTATCCGGAATATGAGAGTGTACGCCGTATCTGCCGGGAGACGGACCGGGATTTTAAGGCTGTGTACCAGGCTGTGCGCCTGGAAGCAGAGCGGAAAGGATTGTGAGGATGAGCGACAGGGAAATGCTTCAGGCCAGGATGAGGGAGCTGGTATCGGAGGATATCTGCCTTGCATTTTCAGGCGGCGTGGACTCCAGCCTTCTCCTTAAAGTGGCTGCTGATGCGGCTGTTGAAACAGGGAAAAAGGTGTATGCAGTGACATTTGACAGCAGGCTCCACCCATCCTGCGATTTAGAGATTGCCAGGCGGGTGGCCGGTGAACTGGGAGGAATCCACCAGGTCATAGAAGTGGATGAACTGGAGCAGGAGGAAATACGGATGAACCCTGTTAACCGCTGCTATCTGTGCAAACGCCATCTTTTTATGTCACTTAAGAAGCTGGCAGGGGAATATGGGGTCAGCCGGATACTGGACGGCACCAATGAGGACGACATGCATGTGTACAGGCCGGGGATACAGGCTTTGAAGGAACTGGGGATCATAAGCCCGCTTGCTGAATTGCATATCACGAAGGACGCGGTGAAGCAGATGGCAGCTGAGTACGGGATTTCAGTGGCATCAAGGCCCTCCACTCCCTGTATGGCCACAAGGCTGCCTTATAATACAAGGATTGATTATGATGTGCTGGACAGGATTGCCCAGGGAGAGGCATATCTGAAACGTATGCTGCCGGGAAATGTACGCCTGCGCCTCCATGGCGGGATTGCCAGGCTGGAGGTGGACCGGGATTCATTTACCAGGCTCCTGGATATGGGGGAGGAAGTGGTGCGGCGGCTGAAGGAACTGGGATTTACTTATGTAACCCTGGATATGGAAGGATTCCGGTCGGGGAGCATGGATGTGGGGATTGGGAAAAGCAGTTAAAGGATACGCCACGCCTGCAAAGAGAGGTTCCATTATAGATTCTTGTGTTTATGGAAAAATAAGAGTATAATGGTCTAAGATTTGCTGTTGGCAATACAGGGAAAATATACCGGATCAAAGGGGGATAATCCTATGTTTCTTCTGTTATTGGCGGTGTGGCTTATATTGAATGGTAAAATAACGGTGGAAATCTGCGTCTTTGGCGTATTGATTTCCGCCGCTCTTTTTTATTTCATGTGCAGGTATATGGAGTACAGTCTGCGCAAGGAGCTGCTTCTGTTCCGCCTGACGCCGCTGTTCATCCAATATTTCTGGGTTCTGGTGAAGGAGATTGTGAGGGCAAATGTGTGCGTGCTGAAAATCATCGTGTCACCGGAACTGGAACCGGAACCGGCCTTTGTGTATTTTGATGCAAAGTTCAGGACCGGGATGGCTAAGGTGGTGCTGGCTAACTCCATTACCCTGACCCCGGGCACCATTACGGTTTCTGTGGAAAATGACAGCTTCTGCGTGCACTGTCTGGACCGGGAACTGGCAGAGGGGATGGAGGATTCCGTGTTTGTGGAACTTTTATTGGAAATGGAGGCAGTGGAAAGCAGATGGATGTGATTGGGCTGGTATATGATAAGATGCTGGGCGGTTCGGTCATTGTACTGGCTGTCCTGATTATTTTAAGTATCATCCGTTCGGTCCGGGGTCCGGGGATTGCGGACCGGATTATTGCGGTTAATATGATTGGAACCATGATCATCATGATAATAGCAATCCTTTCCGTGTACCTGGATGAGAATTATCTGGTGGACGTGTGCCTTATATATGCCATGCTGAGTTTCCTTGGGGTGGTGGTCCTCTGTAAGGTGTATACGGGTGTTTACCTGCAAAGGAAGAATATGAAGGCTGACCTGGGGGCCATTGAGGATAATGTAAGCAGGCAGGGGGTTGATACGGCGGATGCATCGGACCCTTCTGAAAGGGAGGAAGGCATATGACGTGGAGATGGATACAGCTGGCAGCAGCGTCTGCCTGCTTTCTGGTTGGAATCATATTCATGATTCTGGCTGTTTTCGGTGTGAACCGCTTCCATAAGGCCCTGAACCGTATGCATGCGGCGGCCATGGGGGATACGCTGGGGATCCTGTTTGTATTTGCAGGACTGATTGTGATGAAGGGATTCTCCATGGATTCCCTTAAACTGTTCCTGGTCATCCTTTTTTTCTGGTCGGCAGGACCTGTGTCAGGCCATATGATAAGCAGGCTGGAGGCCATGACAGATGAGGAATTGGGGAAAATCCTGATAATACGGAAGACGGGGAAGGAACGGGGATATGGGGAGGAAGAGTGCAGTGCGGACGGATGCGGTGTAGGCGGATATTGTGCAGTAGGGTACGGTGCAGACGGATGTGGTGCGGATGGATGTGGTGCGGATGGATGTGGTGCGGATGGATGCGGTGCAGACGGATGTGGTGCGGACGGATATGGTGCAGACGGATGCGGTGCAGATGCGTGTGAGGCAGAAGGATACAGCGCAAAAACATGCATGACAAAGTCGCACAACACAGGAAATCACAACGCTCCAGCAAAGGAGGAAAGCACAGATGAGGTTATTTGAAATCATACTTCTAATCAGCCTGGTAGTATGCGCGGTATCGGTTGGGTTTGCCAGGGATTTGCTGGCCTCGATTGTTATTTTCATGTCCTACAGCCTGATTATGTGTGTTATATGGATCCTGCTCCAGTCCCCGGATCTGGCTATTACGGAAGCGGCTGTGGGGGCCGGGGTTACCAGCATCCTGTTTTTCATTACATTGAAGAAAATAAGGGCCATAAGTAAGGCCCGCGATGCAGTGGACGGCGGGACCATCCGAAAGGAGGGCCAGGATGAGCAGGAGAAGGGATAATTATGAGAACAGCCGGTGGATGAAATTCAGGAAATGGGTGGATGGGGAAGTAGACCCTTTGGATCATGGAATGGAGATAAAGATACCGGGAAATGAAAATGACTGTACAAAAGTTCAGTATACAGCTGAAGCAGGGGGAGAAGGCAGGACAGCCGGAACTGTCAGGGGCGATGAAGTGCTGACAGGCAGCGCCGAACCGGGGAAGAAGGCTGTATCCGGGCTTTTGCAGGAGTCTATGAACCAGGAGCCTGCAGACCAAAAACCCATGGACCAAAATCCCATGAATCAAGGGCCTGGAACCCCGCCGTCCGCCGCTCCATCCCTCCTGATCCGCGAAGAACGTGGAATCAGGATTTTCCACCGCTTTTACCAGGTCATGTCGGTGCTTCTGTGCTTCAGCATCATATTTGTCCTGCTGTGGACCATTGCCTATCTTCCGGTATTCGGAAATGCGGGCAATCCGGATAACAATGAGGTGTCGGCGCGCTATATTGAGAAGGGATTGGAGGAAACAGGGGCAGTGAATATTGTGACCGGGATGATACTGGATTACCGTGCCTTTGATACATTTGGGGAATCCTGTGTCCTGTTTATTGCATCCTGCTGCGTGTTTGCGCTGCTGCGGATTGACGCGGCCAGCAGGGACAAGCAGACGGCCAAACGGCTGGCAGAGGCCAACGACCGTTTATTTGAGCCTAAAAATGATATCATCCTTCAAAAATGCGCCTGCGTGCTGGTGCCCCTTATCCTGGTCTTTGGCATCTACATTGTGCTTAACGGCCACCTTTCGCCGGGCGGGGGATTTTCGGGCGGGGCGGTTCTGGGATCCGGACTGATTCTTTATCTGAATGCATTTGGTTTTCAGAAGACAGAACGCTTTTTTACGGAAAAGGTTTACCGCAGGATTACGCTGGCGGCCCTGACTTTTTACTGCCTGGCTAAGAGCTATTCTTTTTATACGGGAGCCAATCATCTGGAGAGCCATATTCCGTTAGGGACGCCGGGCGCAATTTTAAGCAGCGGCCTGATCCTTCCCCTGAACATCTGCGTGGGCCTGGTTGTGGCCTGCACCATGTATGCATTTTATACCCTGTTCCGGAAGGGAGGTATGTAGGATGGTTTCACATCTGTTCATGAATGTGGAAGAAACCGTGTCGGTCATCCTGTTCGGCATCGGATTTACCATGCTTTTGCTGCACCAGAACCTGATTAAGAAAATCATGGGCATGAATATCATGGATACGGCCGTGTACCTTTTCCTGGCCGCCAAAGGGTATATCCGCGGCAGGATGGTGCCCATTGTGGTGGATGGGGTCAGGGAGGTGTCGGCCTACATCAATCCGGTGCCCAGCGGCCTTGTGCTCACCGGAATCGTGGTTTCGGTGAGTACCACGGCCTTGATGCTGGCTTTGACCATACGGCTTTATGAGCGGTATGGTTCCCTTGATCTGGATGAAATCCTTACACGGGCAAAGGAGGAAGAAAAGGCATGACACTTGTGCAGAATTTTCCTTTCTTTTCCATCATCATCGCCATGTTTTCCGGCATCCTTTCCCTGGCCCTATCCGGCAGGCGGGCCAGGAACGTAAGCCTGGGCGCAATCAGCATTGTGACGGTTATGTCCTTTGCCGTGTTCCTGTACTGTATGGATGCGGGGGAAAGCTATACCTACATGATGGGGCATTTTCCTGCGCCATGGGGCAATGAAATCCGGGCAGGGGTCCTGGAAGGGCTGACCGCAACGGTATTTGGCGTGGTAATGCTGCTCTCGGTTGTGGGCGGCATGGACCATACGTATGAGGATGTGGAGGGGACCAAGCTTAACCTGTTTTTCATTATGATTGACATGATGCTCAGCTCCCTGTTGGCCCTGATTTATACCAATGATCTGTTTACCGCTTATGTGTTTGTGGAAATCAATACCATAGCGGGCTGCGGGCTTATCATGATACGGCAGAAGGGGCGGAGCCTTTCCGCGGCCATCCGTTATATGATCATGAGCCAGCTGGGGTCGGGCCTGTTCCTGATTGGCCTGAGCCTGCTTTATGATGTGACCGGACATCTGCTTATGAGCCCGGCCAAGGAGGCCGTGGCCCTGATAGAGGCAACCGGGAAGTATGGGATTCCCATGCTTGTCATCCTTGCGGTCATCAGCGTGGGCCTTGCCATCAAAAGCGGCCTGTATCCGTTCCATTACTGGATACCGGATACGTATGGCTATGCCACGCCAACGGCCAGCGCAATCCTGTCCGGCCTGGTGTCCAAGGGATATATATTCCTGCTGATTAAGATATTTTACAGGGTGCTTGGACGGGAAAATGTGATTGCCAGCCAGATTGTGAATGTCCTTTACCTGTTCGGCCTGGCGGGAATGATCATGGGGTCGGTGCATGCCATCATGGAGGAGGATACAAGGCGGATGATAGCCTATTCCTCAGTGGCCCAGATTGGCTATATCTATATGGGAATCGGCCTGGGAACCCAGGCCGGGATGGTGGCGGCCGTGTTCCACATGTTTACCCATTCCGCCACCAAGGCCCTTCTGTTCATCAGCGCGGTGGGGCTGTATGAGGTTTCGGGAGATAAAAAGGATTACCGCAGCCTGCGTGGGGCAGGGTACCGCAATCCCCTGGCTGGAATCGGTTTTGCAGTGGGGGCGCTGTCCATGGTGGGGTTCCCCATGCTGGCGGGATTCATTTCCAAGCTGCTTTTTGCCACCTCGGCGCTTCAAAGCCCCCACAAGATGATACCCACCCTGATTGTGCTGGCTGTCAGTACCACCCTGAATGCCATCTACTTCCTCCGGCTGGTCATCACCCTTTATTCGGGCGGTGGAAGTGAGAGGAAGGGGAATGCGAGTTCCTGGAAGCTCAGGGCAGCTATCCTGTGCTTTATCCTGCTGAACCTGGTGCTGGGGCTTAAATCCCAGCCGGTTGTACAGGCTATCTGGGACGGGCTTGCCATGTTTGATTAAAAGGAGATACCATATGGACGGAAATGTGATATTGCTGCTGCCGGTCCTGATTCCCATTGTAATGGGGAGTCTGGTCCTGACAGTAAAGGGATTCAGGAAAAACAGGAATGTGCTGATTGCAGCCGTGGCCGGAACCCTGGCCGCGGGCGTCCTTCTGACATGGGCGGCCCTGCTGACAGGCGGGCGGCTTACGCTGTGGCAGATGACGGAGCATATAACGGTTGCACTGGCAGTGGATGGGGTCGGCAGGCTGTTTGCCGCCCTGACATCAGGTATCTGGCTTCTGGTGGGGATATACTCCTTTTCCTATATGACCCATGAAAAGGATGAATTCCGTTTTTTCGGCTTTTACCTGATTGTGCTGGGGGTCCTGATTGCACTTGATTTTTCTGCCAACCTGGTCACCTTCTACGTGTGTTATGAGATGATGACGCTGACCTCCCTGCCCCTGGTGCTGCATGAGATGACAAAGGAAGCAGTGATGGCAGGGCTTAAATACCTGTTTTATTCTGTGGCCGGCGCATTCCTTGCACTGTTTGGCATATTTTACCTGTACTCAGTGGCGGAAAGCCTGACGTTTACCCCGGGCGGGGTTGCCATGGGATTGCCTGCCAATGGCCATGATGGGCTGTTCCTGGGGGCTGTGTGCTGCATGCTGGTGGGATTTGGGACCAAGGCAGGCATGTTTCCGCTGCACGGCTGGCTGCCCACGGCCCATCCCGTGGCCCCGGCGCCTGCCAGCGCCGTACTTTCAGGGCTGATTACCAAGTCAGGCGTGCTGGCGCTCATCAGGGTTGCGTATTACATTGTGGGACCGGACCGGCTGAGGGGGACATGGGTCCAGGATGTGTGGATGTTCCTTGCCCTTCTGACCGTGTTCATGGGTTCCATGCTGGCGTATAAGGAGCCGGTGCTCAAGAAACGCCTGGCGTATTCCACGGTGAGCCAGGTGTCGTATATCATATTCGGTCTGGGGCTTTTTAACGGGACAGGCTTTGTGGGTGCTTTGTCACATGTGGTATTCCATTCCCTGGTGAAGAACGGGCTGTTCCTGGCAGCCGGGGCTGTCATCTTTAAAACCGGGTGGACCAGGACCAGTGAAATGGACGGGCTGGGCCGGGTGATGCCTGTGATGCTGGGATGCTATACCCTGGTTTCCCTGGCCCTGATCGGGATTCCCCCGGCCAGCGGTTTTGTAAGTAAATGGTATCTTGCCACCGGCGCCCTGGCTTCCGGTACAGGTGTCTGGTCCTGGCTTGGCCCGGTCATCCTGTTAATCAGCGCGCTGCTGACAGCGGGGTATCTTCTGCCCCTGGCCATAAGGGGATTCTTCCCGGGGGCGGATTTTGATGAAGGGGAGATACGGGCCAGGGGTCTTGCGGGCCAGGAACCTTCCTGGCTTATGATGGTTCCCATGCTGGCACTGACCGCAGGGGCAATCCTCTTTGGCTGCTTCCCGGGACCATTGATATCCATGCTTAAGTCCATTGCAGCTACAGTGCTTTGACGGAGGTTGGCATATGAGCAGAATGTTACTGGCGGTTCCGGCGCTCCTTCCCATTGTCGGGGGTGTGGTCCTGCTGATCATGAATCATTTTAAGGGAAATGCCGTCTTCCGGTACAGGGGGCTGGCATTGTTTGTGGAAGGGATTACCCTGGTGAACAGCCTGGTCATTGGGTGGCTGATTGTCCATAAGGCGGGAACCGGTGAGCAGATGGTGCTGTTTAAGCTCTATGGCGACCTGAGGGTCATGTTCAGCCTGGACGGTCTGGGCAGTGTGTTTGCCGGGCTGATTGCGTTCCTGTGGCCCCTGGCGGTGCTGTATTCGTTTGAGTATATGAGGAATGAGGAGAGGCAGACGGTTTTCTTTGCCTATTATCTGATGACCTACGGTGTGACGGTGGGAATTGCGTTCGCAGGGAATCTGGTAACCCTGTACCTGTTTTATGAGCTGCTGACCCTTGTGACCTTTCCGCTGGTGCTTCATCCCATGACGAAGGCAGCGGTGCGGGCAAGCAGGAAGTACCTGTATTATGCCATTGGCGGTGCGGCTTTTGCATTTATCGGAATCATATTCGTACTTAATTTCTCTACCACGGGCAATACCCAGTTTGTGCCGGGGGGAATCATGGATGCGGTGGCAGGGCAGACAAGGAGGGGGACACTGTTATTTGTGTATGTGCTGGCATTTTTCGGATTTGGCGTAAAGGCCGCGCTCTTTCCCTGCCATGGCTGGCTGCCGGATGCCACGGTGGCGCCCACGCCGGTCACGGCCCTGCTTCATGCGGTGGCAGTGGTGAAGTCCGGCGCATTTGCAGTCATGCGCCTTACCTATTACAGCTTTGGCACCGCCCTTTTAAGAGGGAGTTTTGCCCAGTATATTGTCATGGGGGCAGCCATGGTAACCGTGGTTTATGGTTCCACCATGGCGGTGAAGGAGATTCACTGGAAACGGAGGCTGGCTTATTCCACCATCAGCAACCTTTCCTATATCCTTCTTGGGACTGCCATGATGAGCCCTTTGGGGCTGATTGCAGCCATGAGCCATATGGTGTTCCATGCTTTTATGAAAATCTGCTCCTTCTTCTGCGCAGGGGCAGTGATGCACCAGTCCGGGAAGACCTATGTCTATGAACTGGACGGCATGGCCAGGAAAATGCCGGTTACCTTTGCATGTCTCACCATTGCCAGCATATCCCTGGCAGGAATCCCTCCTTTTGCCGGATTCATAAGCAAATGGAACATTGCCCAGTCAGCCTTTGACTGCGGCCGGATCCTGAGCGGGGCGGGAAACGGGGGATACTGGCTTCCCTATGCAGGGGCGTGTGTGCTGCTGTATTCAGCGCTGATGACAGCGGTTTACATGTTTACGGTCCTGGTAAGGGCGTATTTCCCAAAGGAAGGGACGGTTCCCGGCGGGGATGTGAGGGACCCCAACTGGATGATGCTGGTTCCCCTCCTGATTTTCGCAGGTGTGATTATCTGTTTCGGGTTTCATTCCGTTCCGCTGATGAAGATATTGTGGGCAATAGGAGGTAAGGCAGGATGATGGATACAATGGACCTGGTGATTCCGGGATTCTGCGGCATGGGAATGCACCTGAGGCTGGATGGCTTCAGGCTGGTTTACGTGCTCATAGCCATTGTGATGTGGACGGTGTGCGGCCTGTTTTCCCTGGAATATATGAGGCATTATGAGAAGCGCGGAAGATATTATGTTTTTTTCTGGATAACCTTCCTGGCAACGGCAGGCGTATTCCTGTCAGCGGACCTGTATACCACTTTCATATTTTTTGAAATCATGTCATTTACCTCCTATGTGTGGGTGGCCTTTGATGAGAAGAAGGAAAGCCTGAGGGCGGCCGGGACCTACCTGGCAGTGGCGGTGATTGGCGGACTTGTCATGCTCATGGGGCTGTTCCTGCTGTATGATATGACCGGCACCCTTGAAATCGATGGACTGGCCGGGGCCGCGGAAACTATATTATCCGGAAATGGGGTATATGGCTCTCAGGGGCCTGTGAGGCTGTACGTGGCCGGAGGGCTTTTGCTGTTTGGGTTTGGGGCCAAGGCAGGCTGTTTCCCGCTTCATATCTGGCTTCCCAAGGCGCATCCGGTGGCTCCAGCCCCTGCCAGCGCCCTGCTGTCCGGGATACTGACAAAGGCAGGTGTGTTCGGAATCGTGATTGTGTCCTGCGTGATGTTCCAGGCAGATAGGAACTGGGGCCTGCTGGTTGCCGTGCTGGGATTCATCACCATGTTTCTGGGCGCCCTGTTGGCCCTGTTTTCCGTTAATCTCAAGCGGACCCTGGCATGTTCCTCTGTGTCGCAGATAGGATTCATCCTCACAGGTACAGGGATGTGCTGCCTGCTAAAGTCCGTGGGCGCCGGCAATGGGCTGGCTGTCCGCGGTACCTTCCTCCATATGGTGAACCATTCCATGTTTAAGCTGGTACTGTTCCTGTGTGCGGGCGCGGTGTTCATGAACCTGCACCAGCTGGACCTGAACGATATCAGGGGATTTGGAAGGAGGAAGCCGGCCCTCCTGTTCTGTTTCCTCATGGGGGCCTTGGGCATCAGCGGGATTCCCATGTGGAGCGGATATGTGAGCAAGACATTGCTCCATGAGGGGATTGTGGAATACGGGGAAATGCTGGCGCAGGGGATAGGAACGGCTTTTGGCGGGGGTATTGGGTCTGCGGGAGGGGGAACCTATCTTGCTGGGATATATGGATTGGGCGCGGTTCTTGGATCCCCAGCCCTGTGGAAGGCGGCAGAGTGGCTGTTCCTGTTAACGGGCGGGATGACACTGGCTTATATGCTGAAGCTGTTCATTGCCCTTTTCGTGGACCGGCATCCGGTGCGGCAACAGGAATTTGATGCCATGTCCTCGGGCTATATGAATCCGGTGAGCCGGGCGGCACTGTGTATTTCTGCGGCGGTGATTCCGGTATTCGGGTCATTCCCTCAGCTGTTCATGGACCGGGCGGCGGATTTGGGGCAGGGATTTTTTCATGGGGATTTGCCGGGGCATAAGGTTTCCTACTTTGCGGCGGGGAACCTGAAGGGGGCTGCAATTACCATTGGCATAGGAATTGTGCTGTACGTGGTTGTGGTGCGCGGCCTGCTGATGGAGAAGGCGGAAGTTGGGGAACAGGTGGAGGAATGGGAGATTGATAGTGGGGTCGATGGAAGAGTCGATAGTAGAGCCAATGGAGGAGTCGATAGTAGAGCCAATGGAGGAGTCGATAGCGGAGTCAATAGAGGAGCCGATAGCGGAGCCGATGGAGGGGCCGATAGTGGAGTTAATAGAGGAGCCGATAGCGGAGTCAATAGAGGAGCCGATAGCGGAGCCAATAGTGGAGTTAATAGCAGAATCAATAGAAAACTTGGCAGCGTGTACAGATATGTGGACCGCTGGCCTAAATGGCTGGATTTAGAGGAACTGGTTTACCGCCCGATTCTGGCAGGGGCGCTTCCGGGCATATTTGGAGCCATCTTCCGGTTTGTCGACCGGTATCTGGTGTCCACGGCTGTGAATCTGTTCCTTCAGATATCCGCGGTCCTGTGCCGTACCCTTGACCATATGGCGGATGGCATCATCCTGCTGGCCAGGAAGACTACCCACAGGCAGAGGAATGGGGAAAAGGTCCTGGGCGGAAATGACAGGTTGGCTTTTATCCTGGGACATTTTATCGATGATGTGGCCAGCCTGGGACGCCGCCTGCCGGGAAGAAGGAAAGAGCGGGAAGGAAAAGATTCTGTCATTCCCCGCCTGATTGAGGGGGAGGAAGTGCTGAAACGTACCGGAAAGCTGGTGGAGGAAAGTTTTTCATTTGGACTTATGCTGTTTTGTATCGGACTTTGCCTGACGCTGGGATATCTGCTGGTGGTGTTTTTTAGGGGATAGGATTTTCAGGTAATAGGTTTTTTGAATAATAGGATTTCAGAAGGCAGGGCAACTGACTTAGCCAGCTTCCCCAGGTAAAAAAATACCTATTTACCAAAAATGGAAAATATAAAAGGGCAATTTGCTGCAGTAAAAGCCGGGAAAAAGGACAGGGGGCCAATGATATCCGATATTGGATATCATTGGCCCCCGCATTATCTATTTTTGATAATCTTCCTTCTATGTTAATGAAATTAAAACTTTACTACTATTTAAAACCGTGTTAGAATTAAAATCGTGAGTATGTAAAGTATACGTAAAGATAAAGTAAAGAATAAGAGAGTAGGTAAAAAAGAATTATGGATATGTCGTTTTCCTTTTTCCTGCGGCAGCTGGTGACGAATCCGGCCTTATTGATAACGGTATTGCTGACCTTGGGGGTCATCTGTGTGAATGGTATCACGGATGCGCCCAATGCCATTGCCACCTGTGTATCAACCAGGTCCCTGGATGTCAATGTCGCTATTGTCATGGCTGCTGTGTGTAACTGCGCCGGAATCGTGGTCATGACCATGATTAATGCAACGGTTGCTTCCACCATTACCAACATGGTTAATTTTGGAGATGATACTTCCATTGCCCTGGTGGCATTGTGCGCGGCCCTGTTTTCCATTGTGGTGTGGTCTTCCTTCGCAGTGTCCATCGGCTGCCCCACCAGTGAGAGCCATGCGTTGATTGCCGGCCTGACAGGTGCGGCGATTGCAATCAGGGGCGGATTCTCAGCCATCAATGGGGCTGAGTGGATGAAAGTAGTTTATGGCCTGGTGTTTTCCGTGTTACTTGGATTCTTCAGCGGATATTTATCCTGCAAGCTGGTTTCCTGGACATGCCGTAACATGGATAGGCGCAGGACCACCGGATTCTTCAAGTATGCGCAGATTGGCGCGGCCGCGGCCATGGCCTTCATGCACGGCGCCCAGGATGGGCAGAAGTTCATGGGTGTCATGCTTCTCGGAATCTGTATGGTAAATGGCAGCAGCAGTACGGCAGGCGTACGTTTTCCGCTGTGGATGCTGCTTCTGGGTTCCGCGGCCATGGCGCTGGGAACTTCCATAGGAGGAAAGAAAATCATTAAATCCGTTGGAATGGACATGGTCCGTCTGGAGAAGTATCAGGGCTTTTCCGCTGATATGGCAGGAGCCGCCTGCCTGCTTGGCTTTTCCATGTTTGGTATCCCTGTGAGCACCACCCACACCAAGACCACCGCCATCATGGGCGTAGGCGCCGTGAAGCGGTTGTCAGCCATTAATTTCGGGGTGGTTAAGGATATGGTGATGACCTGGATCATGACCTTCCCGGGCTGCGGCCTCATAGGATTCCTCATAGCTAAACTGTTCATGATGCTGTTCCACGGTTAGATAAAGGAGAAGATGAGATGTCTAAGAAAAGCGATAGTTACTATTTTCAGAACTTTATAGAATGTGTCCAGTGCGGCTGCGAGGCGGCAAAGATGCTGGAGGAAAACCTGATGAGCTTTGATGCGGGATGCCTGCAGGAGAAACTGGACGAGCTTCACCAGATTGAGCATGATGCGGACAAGAAAAAGCACGAGATGATGGGAGTGCTGGTCAAGGCATTCATCACACCCATTGAGCGCGAGGACATCATCCTTTTGAGCCAGAGCATTGATGAGGTGACGGACAAGATTGAGGATGTGCTGATCCGCATTTACATTAATAATGTGCATGACATCAAGCCGGAAGCGGTTGCATTTACCAAGGTAATCATCCGCTGCTGCCAGGCATTAAAGGAAGTGATGGAGGAGTTCTGCGACTTTCAGAAGTCCAAGACACTGCACGGGCTGATTATTGAGATTAATGCCCTGGAAGAGGAAGGCGACCGCCTGTTCATTGATTCCATGCGTAAGCTCCACACCGAGGAGAAAGACCCCATTCAAATCATTGCATGGAGGGAAATTTACGTCTACCTGGAGAAATGCTGCGATGCCTGTGAGCATGTGGCGGATATTGTGGAAAGCGTAATCATGAAGAATACCTGATGTACTGAACGTTTTAAATATATGATATGGTAAGGCATTGTTCCTGTGATAAAACAGGGGCAGTGCCTTTTTCACATTGTTAACACAAATTTAACAAAAGCCTGACACATTTTCCCGCTAACATAATAAAAAATCAAATTCATCAGGGGCAGTCATGATGTCCCCGGAAGGAGGAACGATGGCGCAGGAAGTATTTAAACGGTATGAGAAAAAATATCTGCTGACACAGGAACAGTATCAGAAGCTTATGCTGATTCTGGGCGGGGTCATGGATATGGATGTATATGGCCATCATACTATCTGCAATATTTATCTTGACACTCCGGATTATGAGCTGATCCGCACTTCCATTGAGAAGCCGGTCTATAAGGAAAAGGTGAGGATGCGGTGCTATGGCGCCAGGGTAAATGACAGCTCCCCGGTGTTTCTGGAACTCAAGAAAAAGTATGATTCCGTGGTCTACAAGCGCAGGGTGGGGATGGATATGGAAACAGCCAGAAGATATGTCTGCTATGGAATCCATCCAGGGCAGGACGGACAGATTTTCAGGGAGGTGGATTATGCCGTCAGGCGGTACGGCCTGCGGCCCATGGCCTACATTTCCTATGAAAGGGACGCCTATACCTGCCAGATGGACCGGGAACTGAGGATTACCTTTGATAGCAGCATCCTGGGGCGGCTGGGGGACCTGGACCTGCGGGTGGAACCTTACGGTAAATGCCTTCTGCCACAGGAGCAGATCCTGATGGAGGTTAAAATACCAGGCGCCATGCCGGTATGGCTGAGCAGGATCTTTGCTGAGCAGGGGATTTTTCCGTCAGCCTACTCGAAATACGGGACATTTTATGAAACCTATATCTACCCGGCAAGGATGACGGGATATGAAGAAATGGCGGGTTATCACACAACGCGGCAGGAATATATGCAAGGAGGGATTATCTGTGCTTGAGAGCATTTTGAATGAAACGGCAAGCAGCATTACAATGACACATATGGCAGTCTGCACGGCGGTATCCCTGGGATTGGGATTCGTGCTGGCAGGAATCCACACATACAGGAACCAGAGCAGCAGGAATTTCCTCATGACGCTGGTGCTGCTGCCGGTAATCGTGCAGATGGTCATCATGCTGGTAAACGGAAACCTGGGGACGGGCGTGGCTGTCATGGGGGCGTTCAGCCTGGTGCGTTTCCGCTCCATGCCGGGCAATGCAAGGGAAATCAGCAGTGTATTCCTGGCAATGGCGGTTGGCCTGGCAGATGGGATGGGATACATAGGAATCGGGATATTGATGATGGCAGTGGTGGGGATAGTGACAGTCATACTCTTAAAGATACCGGACGGCAGCGGCCAGCTTCTGGGCCGTGAGTTGAGGGTTACGATACCGGAAAACCTGGATTACTGCGGCATTTTCGATGATATTTTTATGAAATATACGAAAAAGGCTGAGATGGTGCGGGTAAAGACCGTGAACATGGGAAGCCTGTATGAACTGAGTTATATGCTGGTACTTAAGTCTCAGGAAATCGAAAAAGTCATGCTGGATGAGATACGGTGCAGGAATGGGAATCTGACCATTGTATGCGGACGGATGGCAGCGGGAAATGAAAATCTGTAAGGAAGGTGGATGAAGGAATGAGGAAAAAAGGCATGGAGGATACAAATAGGGGTGGGAAATATGGTAAAAGGCCCGTGAGAAGGGCGGCCACGGTGCTGGCTGTGCTGATGGCGCTGCAGCTTACCGGGTGCCAGGGGAATAACGGTACGGGGAATGCTGGTGCGGATCATGTTGTCGGTACGGGCAGTGAAGGTAATGTGAGTGGATTGGATGGCAATTCCCGGGCCATGGGCGGGGAGGATGAAAGCGGGGATGTTGGGGGCAGTGGAGGTGGTAATGCCGGGAATGGGGGGACTTTTGATGGGAGTCTGGCTGGTATGACTGGAAAAACGGCGGTTTATGAGGAGGAGGATTTGGACGCTGGGTGGAGTGAAGATGATTCGGTTGTCATTACATGCGATGGGACTGAGGTGGTGATGGAGGATGGCGGCGTTGAGGAAACGGGAAACGCGGCGGCGGAAAGCGGGATTATCCGGATAACCGCAGCAGGGACCTATATCTTGAGAGGGACCTATAACGGGCAGATTCAAGTTGATGCGGGAAAGGATGACCTTGTAAGGCTTGTCATGGATGGGTTCAACATTTCCAATGAAAGTACATCTCCTATATATGGGAAACAGAGTGGGAAGATTGTGCTGATTCTGGCGGACGGTACAGAGAATACCGTGACAGACGGAACCGGGTATGTGTTTGAGTCAGCGGATGAAGATGAACCGGATGCAGCCATATTCAGCAAGGATGACCTGACCATAAATGGGCAGGGGACCTTGACAGTGGAAGGTAATTACAGCAATGCAATACGTACAAAGGATAACCTGAAGGTGATATCCGGTACCTTTAATATCACGGCGGTGAAGGATGGGCTGAAAGGAAAGGATTCCGTATCCATCAAGGACGGAATCATGCAGATTAAGACAGGTCAGGATGGGATTAAATCCAGCAATGAGAAGGATTCGGAACAGGGATATGTGGTGATAGAAGGGGGAACGATTACAATCCAGGCAGGTGATGATGGAATCCACGCTGAAACATGGCTTACGATATCCGGGGGAAATATTGATATCCGGGAAAGCTATGAGGGCTTGGAGGGACTGAAGGTGGATATAAATGGAGGAACCATAAAAATCAAATCCACGGATGATGGTATCAATGCGGCGGGAGGAGACGGAGGAACAGGGCAGGAACAGGCGGAAACGGGACAGGAACGGAGGGACGCAGGGGAAGCGCGGGTGGAATTAGGAGAGAACGGGCCGGAATCAGGGCAGGCGCGGGCGGAATCAGGGCAGGCGCGGGCGGAATCAGGGCAGGCGCGGGCGGAATCAGGACAGGACCAGGCAGAACCGGGACAGGAACAGACAGGCCGGCAACGGGCAGATATGGGGAAGGCATTGGACAAGATGGGCGATGAACATCAGAAAATGCAGAATAATCCGGAAGCATATGTGCGTATTACCGGGGGTACCATAGAGGTAGATGCCATGGCAGATGGAATTGACTCCAATGGAAACCTTTATGTGGAAGGCGGAACCATTTACATAAACGGCCCAGTCAGCGATGGGGATGGGGCACTTGATTATAATGGGACAGCAGTTATCAACAATGGCATTTTCGTGGCAGCGGGAAGTTCCGGGATGATGCAGGGATTTTCGGAAGAGTCCAGGCAGGATGTCCTGATTGCATACTACAGCGAACGCCAGGAGGCAGGAACTTCTATCATATTGACCGATGAAAGCGGCAGGGAACTGCTCAACTTCACACCAGAAAAAGAATTTTCCTGTATACTGATCAGCATGCCGGATTTGGAGCAGGGGAAGACATACAGATTATCCACGGCAGATGCTTCAAAAGAAGTTGTACTGGACGGCATTGTCACCCAGCTGGGGGAACGGACAGGAGGCCATGACAGGGGGCGCGGTCCTGGCAGCGGAACCGGGAACGGAAGCGAGGCAATGTCAGGAGGAAGGACAGGCAGACCTGAAAAAGGAAGGTCACAGGATAGTGATAATGAAAGTTGACCATGCACAAGTTACAGGCAGATGATGGGAAGGGATGGAAATAGCGTATCAAAATGCCTGGGCGTGTTATCCGTGCCCAGGCATACTGACATTATCCAAATATTGATGATATAGAGCGTATTAAAGTCCATTCTCCCTATCGGTACGTATTAATAGACATTGGCTGCTGTTCTGACCAGCTTTTCCAGCAGTGACTGCATTTTTGGTATGACGGGGTGACCGGACAGCCCGTACTCTTGTGCCATATTATCCAACCTTGGGAATGCCAGCCAGGTACTGCCGGCCTCATCTTCCCAAATTGAAATCCGGAGGGGCAGCTCCAAGGAAATGCTCTGGTCAGCCTGCATAAGTCCTGTGCCCACCTTGGGCGAACCGAATACAAGGACGGTTGTGGGGCGCAGGGTAAGACCTGCGTCTGCAGCATTTTTTGCATGGTCGAATTTGGCAAAGAGAGGGATGTCCTGGGCTTTGAGGGCATTTTCCAGACGTTCAACTGTTTCCTTTACAGGAATCTGGCCTTCCGTCAGATACAGGCGGTTGTCGTCGTAATTGGTGGACAGAAGGTCTCCGTATGCCCCGGCAATCCTACGTCCAAGATTGGTAAAATCCACCCCTTCCCTGTTGGCCAGCAGGGTGACGCAAACCAGTTCCGAGGAATCTGTGAAACGGCTGAGGAAGGAAGAGTAGCCGGGAACAGAACCCTTAATATCCATCAGCCCTCTGTGATGGTAAAACTGCCAGCCAGCCACAGCAGGAACCGTCCGCCCATCCGGCAGTTTCCATGGTGCGTATATCAATGCCCGGTTTTCGGGATTATGTATCAGCACAGAACCAGCCAGCCCAATGTCCCAATGTGAGATATCCTGGGCAGATGCCCATATGTCGGAGAACCCGGGGAGGGAGGCTGCGTCAGCCGGATTAAACAGTGTACCGTCCTCATGGTAAGAAGCGGCTGGTTCGGTGGGGTTGATATACTGTTTATCCGATTTAAAGGCCTGGTGGACATTATCCGTAAGGCTTACATCCTCATGTGGAAAACTCTCCAGGTCCTCATGGAAGCCGGTATGCTGCAGGCCAAGATAATGGATTTGACGTTCTGTCACAAAATCATGATAGCTCATGCCGCTGGTCCGTTCCACAATCTCCGTAAGCAGCAGGAAGTTGGTTGCGCTTTGTTCCACATCCGTGCCAGGCGTGAAATGCAGCGGCTGGCAGATGACCGGTCCCAATCGTTCCGTCAGCGTCCCTCCACGGCGTGGGTCAAAACCCTCTGCCGTCCTGTAGTCCGCAATACCTGATGCATGGCGGAGCAGACAAAGTACGGTAACGGCTTTCCAGGTATCGGGCAGCTCCGGTAAATAGTTTCCAGCCGGATCATTGACATCTACAATTCCCTGTTCGTAAAGCTGCATGACTGCTACGGCCGCAAATGCCTGTGAGACAGGTCCCACAGGCCACATGGTGTTAGGGGATGCAAGCCTCTTCTGTCCGCGGTCAGAGTAACCATAGCCAGTCACCCGTGGTATGTATGGGGCCTGGACAATGGCCAGGGTCAGCCCGTCAATCTGCTCCTTATCCATGAAATCCCACACCATCTGGTCTACGGTACGCCCTAAATAGGAAATATCCGCGCTGCCCCTCATTTTCATGATACTGTGTCCACGTGTATTCATATTACGTCTCCTTTCGGTGAAATACCATTTCAGGTATTGGTTAATGTTTGTCCTATGGGAATATGTAAATATAAATACACATTCTATACTGTAACTATAATACTTACAGTTTGGTTTGTCAAGGGATCCAGACATATTTTAACAGCCTTGCTGGAATAAAGACACAGTTGCATAAAAATGGATAATGAATTATAATGTAACAAGTGCAGGAAGTTTTGATTCTGCCCTGAATAGAGCAGATGCGGTGGTTGATGAAAGGAGATTCAACATGAAGAAACGTTTGGCAATGACATTGACAGCCTTGGCGCTGAGTGTGATTATGGCAGTACCCGCCTATGCAGGTACATGGAAATATGTGAATGATCAATGGAAATATCAGAGAGGCGCTAACAAATTTGCTTACAATGAGTGGGTTAAGGATAATGGGAACTGGTACTATCTTGATAAAGATGGTTATATGAAGACCGGCTGGCAGCAGATAAACGGCATATGGTATTATATGGATCAGTCGGGCGTTATGCAGAACGGCTGGTTCAAGGACAATGACAAGTGGTATTTCCTGCTTCCAAACGGGGCAATGGCAGTCAATACAACAATCGACGGCCGGCAGCTTGGACAGGACGGCGTATGGGTTCCGGCAGAGGGACAGGTAGAGCCTGCCAACACCATGGACCTTAACACCCCTTACCTGATTCAGAATATGTCAGAGGGATTTTCCACAAAAGGATATAATATAATTACTTCCGGCAAGAATGCCAGCGGGGAACGCTGGACCAATGCAATCCGTCTGAAAGGAAAAGGCAGTTATGTAAAGTATGATACCAAGGGTGAATATAAGCTGCTTGCAGGAGCCGTGGCCCCGTCATCCCAGTTTGACAGCGCCCTGATGGCAAGGATAACGGTGTATGGGGATAATGACACGGTCCTTTATACATCACCGGATATCCATTATAATGAAAAGACCATTTATTTCGGCGCGGACGTTTCCGGACAGAACACGGTGCGCGTGGAGGTTTCCTTGGTGACGGATAATTTCTATGATGACCCGGTTATATTGATGGATGGGCTGGCTGTTTATAAGTAGGATTGGAAGATGGTATGAACCATAATAATACAAGTAGAAGTTAATGAATGGAATTCGGGCTGTATATCTGTTAAGATGTCCAGTCCGGATTTTTATTTCGAGGACAGGGAGGCCCTTGGCCGGATAAGGCGGAACTGGAGGCGAGGCATATTTTACGTATCGGGACAGTTCCATTAGGAGGATTCATATCAGATTCGGCTGGCATGGCTTGATGATTAACTGGGAATGCGATATAATGGAAAAGATTCATTTCCATTATATTCTGGGAAAATGTCGGCAGAGTGTTAGAAGAATGATAGAAAAACAACTTATGTAAACTGGAAAGAGGATAACAAAAAACCCTTGATTTCCAGTAAAATCAAGGGTCTGCATCGTCGGAGTAACAGGATTTGAACCTGCGACCTCTCGGCCCCCAGCGTTGTGAATCACGTATTTTCCGGTATTTTGTGGGATTTTCCAATGTTATCCGTAATATGAGTATAGTGCGAAAAACAACGTATTTACAAGGAATTCCGACTGTCTGCCAGATGACGATTCAGATTTTGGTTAGAAAGTGTTAGAAAAAGTGTTAGAAGAAACCTGTTAGAAAAATAGGAGTTTGTGATAGAAGACGGCTCTGCAATGAACCAAATAAAAATCATAGAATAAGCCTGCGAGCGTCCCGTAGATGGTGATACGCACGCAGGCTTATTCTATAAATGGATGTTTATTTATATAAATGATTGTGCGGTGTGTATTAATCCGTTATTATAGTATAATTGAATAGCGATACAAATATAAGGAGGTATGGTCGTATGCAATTTGCCAATCCATATACACCAGGGGCAGGCGCCGTGCCGGCTTATCTGGTCAGACGTGATGAGATTATAAATAATGCGGCTAAAGCATTGAACGCATTGAGTAAGGGGTATCCACTCTAACGGACATGCGGAGATTGATTACAGAGTTCCCCTGTTTGATGAATATCTCCGGCGCATTAATGCGGAATTAAAGATTGAAAGATGATGTGTCTGCGGATAACAAATAATTTCGCCGGATTAGAGCCTATAGGTGCTGGATGCCAACGGCAATAGCGCTGCTATAGGGGTTCACATCAATGACCGGTGTGTCCGAGGCCTTCCATACCTAAAACAAAACTTGCAGAAGTGAGTATTTGATAGAATTTTAAGGGTGCTGTTTTACTCTTTTATGCGGTGTAAACAGCACCTTCGGTTTATCTGTGATTAATTGCTTTACGGTCAACCGTGTAAAAGCTGTGTAGTAGATAATCTACTTTGGCAGCGTGGTTTATTCTATCTGGTACTTAATAAGGAAGTGAAATAAAATATATATTGACACCACATATGACACCATAATATAATATAGTAAAAGGAGTAGAATATGTCACAATGGGATAAATTATTGGACAGGGTATGTTCTCTGTCAAAAGATTTACGATTTGAGGAGCTGCGCCGTATTCTGGAATCCTATGAATATGAGATGAAGGCGCCGAAAGGTGGAAGCAGCCATTATACATTCCGTAAGCCTGGCTGCATGCCTATAACAATACCAAAGCATGAACCGATTAAAAAAGTATATGTCCAGATGGTAAAAGAAGTTGTGGAAAGTGAGGCGTTAAATCATGAGAACGATTGATGAATATATGAAGCTTCCTTACAGAATGGAGGTCGTGGAGGACACGGCAGAGGGAGGTTATGTGGTTTCATACCCTGACTTGAAGGGGTGCATTACCTGCGCGGATACCATTGAGGCGGCCATAGCCAATGCAAAGGATGCAAAGCAGTCATGGCTGGAAGCAGCAGCAGAGGCAGGATGTGAGATTCCAGAGCCGGATGATTTGGAAAAGTATTCCGGTCAGTTTAAGCTACGCCTTCCGAAATCATTGCACCGCCAGCTGACGGAACACTCCAAGCGGGAAGGCGTGAGTATGAATCAATACTGTGTATATCTTCTGGCGAAAAATGATGTGCCTGTGGATAACAAATGATTTTGCTGGATTGCAGTTTATAGGTTCTGGCTACGAAATATAATGTGCGGTATGGTTAGGACTGACGGGATATAAGAGGGAGGGCTTTCTAAAGTTTTTTATGTGGCTAATATCCTTGTATGGCTGGAAGTTCTATATTCTGAAAATGGGGGAACGGGGTGATTGATTCCCGGAAAGTATTCAAAATCTCTGGCGCCTAAGAAAAAGCGGTACTGTGGATATTGATTATAAAGCGGAATTGATGCAGGCTCAGGTGAACGCTATTTTACCAGGAAAATTTCTGGAATTGTTAAAGTGAAGATTGAACACATATTCCCCATGGGCAGGTTTGCCGATGGGGAATTTTATTTTTTGTTTAGTCCGCTTTGGTTTAAAATGTATAACTCCACAGATTTCTTTGGAACCCTCCAACCCCGTCCAATACGGAAGGCTTTAATTTGTTTAGTTTTTAGCAGTGTATAAGCGGCATTTTTTCCAATTAAAAGTATTGAGCACAGTTCCTCGATTGTAAGAAGGTCATCATAATCATTAAACATGGGTGTATCCTCCAATTTTTTATTTAGATGTTAGCAATTCCATTAGAAATTAATTTTTATTCATGCAAGATAATGGCAGGAAAGCTGATGTGTGATACAAAATCGTTATCTTGTAATATATATAGGAATGTGAGATTGTAACAAGTCCAAATGGAGCAAGATTGAATATTAATTAATGAACAATAATCAAAATTAAATGTATATGGAACTAACTAATATATAAAAATCAGTGGAGGTATTGAACATGAAAAAGAACACAGTTATCCATGCCAGATGTACGAATGAACAAAGACAAATCATAAAAGAACGTGCGGATAAAGCAGGGCTGACTCTATCAGAGTATGTTATAAAATCCGCATTACATAGCAGGACGAGAATCAGCAGTGTTGGGAAGGACATGACCAGGACCATCACACAATTCCAGGTCTGTATAAATAATATGCAGGTGGAGTTGAAAAAAATGCAATCTACAGAAAAAATAGAGTTAGGGAGCCTGGAAAAGAATATTAAAGCTGCTCAGGAAGGATTAGACGAATTATGGAGATTGTCAAAATAGTTGGTAAAAAATATTATTGTGAAGATAGCATCAGAAATCTTATTGGATATGTGACAGATGAAAATAAAACGCATAAATATATCGGTGCGATAGGTACGAATGCAGATGAACCGGAAAAGATGATTCAGCAGATGGAGGCAGTAAAAGAAGGTTTTGATAAAAAGCATGGATACAGGCAGGCGAGACATTTGATAGTATCATTTGAAAATGATGAAAAAATAACACCGGATATTGCGTACTTTATAGCCTACGATATAGCCTGTTATTATAGTGACAGGTATCAAATATGTTTTGGGGTGCATCTGGATACCGACAATATACATATCCACTTTATCCAGAATACGGTGTCTTATGTTGATGGAAAGTTGTTTAGCGGAGGTCCGTGGGAACTGGAGAAATTCAAATGTCATGTGGATTCAGTGATATTCAGGTTTAGTGTTGCGGGTCTGAATCCAGTGCAGGTGTTAGATAAATTTCTTTAGGCAGAGGTCATTCAATCAGTTAGCTTACAAATTTTTTTAGAAAGCGACAAAATTATGTTAGAGAAAAGAATATATCGAATTTCTTTTCTCCAATATTATGGGCAATGTGATAGCAGCAAAGAATCTATGATATTTTCTGCCTCCTGAATAAATATCTAAGAAGAGTTATCATTTAAGCGTATTTCCTGAAATGCACTGCAAGGACTTCCAGTGCATATGATTTTATTTTGCCGTTTCAATTGGTTTATAGCATTCCGAATCCGGCTTGTTTCATAACCGAGAGCGGATAATTCATTTCGTATATCACCACGGGTTTTTGGACCGCGTTTGAGGAGTATTAAAATTTTTTTTGTACAAGGCGGTTCCCCATTCAGACGAGTTTTACGAACAGGTAGTGTCGGCTTTGAACCCGCTTGCTTGACTAAGTATCTGTATCCGGGGTAGTATTCGGAACCCGGTGTTTCTTTATGAATTAAAACTTTAGCCTCGTTACTTTCGTAATCATGCAGGCCCGAACAATTTACATATGTGGGGGCATCTTTATACGAGATGTAACCATATAAAGAATAGCCATGTTGTCGTTGGTTGACGCCACCAGATATATTTGACCAATGTACATCATTGATTTTTGAAACACTGATTTCGCTGGATTTTTGCATTCCAAAGCGTTGATGTGCTCTGGATATTATTACTTTCAATTTTTCTTCCATGAAACAATTTCCTCGTGATGTGATATTGATATACAGTTGCCATATTAATGGATTATTCATACTCAAGGTTTAGGAAAGCCCTAATCATCCTTATGAGTATACTTTTTTGGGAATCATTGAGATATTTCCATATTTCTAAAATATCCTGCTGACTTGTAGTAAGAGTATTATCCTGGTTTTCATATGAAAAAAACTGTGCAAGTGTTATATCTAAACCTTTACAGATTTTTTCAATGGAAGCGACAGATGGTTGTAAATTTTTTCTGTACCAAGTAGAGATAGTCGATTGGGCTATACCCGAATTCTTGGCAAGCGTATATTCGCTCCATCCCCTGGCCAGGCGCTCTTGTGTGATTTTTTCCAGTACGTTAAATTCCGCCCTGCTACGGTCCATGTATACCCCCTACTTATATAAATCGATATTGTTTATAACGATTATATTCACTTTTATGATTGAAAGTGAATTGTATATATCGTATAATAATAGTGATATAAATATAATTAAAGAATGGGGAGAGTAGATAATGATAACACCTGCAACAATGGTAGTGAATCTTGCCCATAAGGCAACCGGCTGGAATCCAATCATATGTAGCCATGAAGAATTGATAGAGGTAGTTAAAAAGATTTTTATTGAAGGGCAATCAGTAGAATTTTTGGACAAAGTAAAACAAGTATCAAAAGGCGGCTTTTGGAAAGAATTTTTACTTGCGACTCCAGATGAGCGCTATGAACTGTATATTGAATCAGCCGCCTACTCGAAAGGGAGATTAGTGACAATTCGGGATAAGGACGAAAAGAAAATCTATGAAAAAGATTATCTTTTATTAAAAAAGTTTGCTGAGGCAGTGACGGAAGAATGTGAGAAAGAATTAAGAAACCCGACAACGGTATTTGATAGAAAAATAGAGGTGAATTTTGGGCATTCACAGGCTGGAAATGATATGCAAGTGTGCTTCTGCCCGGAATGTGGAACAGGATGCGAAGTAGATGATATATTTTGCCGGGAATGCGGGACTCTACTTAAAGAAGTGGAAAAAACTGAATAATAGACTAGGAGGTTATTGATATGCCAGAACTTGAAAAGATTGGAAAAGTGTTAGATAGCAAAATAAAAGGGCTTACGGAATCCAGAAAAAAGATAATTGATGACGGAACTGTAGTAAAGCCATCTGTTTTAGAGCAATTAATGTCAGAGCAGAATGACTTATTTACAGGACTCGGAAAAATTGTATATGAGAATAGAAAGGCGGAAATGCAACCTGAATATGAGAAATTTTTTGAGGAAATACAAAACAAGCAACAGTTAATTGATGCGGAAATGATTAAGAAACAAGGAAAACGCTGCCAAAAGTGCGGAGCTTCGTTGATGGAAGGAGTTTTATTTTGTCCTTTGTGTGGAGAAAAAGTGATTGAGCCGACAATAGATAATTCCAGACAATGCCCTGGATGCGGCGCATATTTAAAGGCAGGTGCAAAATTTTGTGTGAAGTGCGGTGAAAAGTTACTGTAGTGTATGAAGCTAAATATTAGGATACTATAAGAGGAACTAGTATGGAAATTATAAATACAATTTTTGGTATAATTTTACTTTGCATTCTCATACCGTTGACGATTTTTTATTTTCATTTGTATCATTCAGTATTTCAAGTGATTTATTTTAGGAATACTTGTTTGGAAATACTTTTCGAGATTATAGGTTGCTTTATAGCTGCTATATTTACATTAAGTATTATATGGAACTTATTCAAATACATATTTGGAATTGTCGGAGGTGTTATAATATTCCTTTTAAAAGCCGTCTTTATACTAGCGGTAGTAGGAGTAAGCATATTTGTTATCTATTTTGCTGTAAAAAAATTTACGGAAATCAAAAATCAAAAAGATAGCAAATAGAAAATAAATCCATGGCATCTTATAAGTAATATAAATTAGTTAGAGCACTTAAAAAGTCGCAGAACTTAGTTAGATATTATAGCTGTGAGAACCTGACAGGAGGTAAAAACCATGTACAGTAAAATTCTCACGGCTATTGCGCAACTTCTTGTATCAATTATAGAGGCCCTGATTGAGGAAGAATGAATAGCCATAAGCAACACGTCCCAGGCACACAGATGCCTGGGATTTTTTTGTCCCCCAATATAGGGACAGGACACACAACAATTTTTCAGAATGGAGGAAATGATTATGGCAGCAGAAGTGGAGACAATGTTTTACACAAGGGAAAAGCCCTGGCATGGGGTGGGGACCATGGTGCTGGAAGCGCCCGATTCCCGGACAGCCCTGAAACTGGCGGGCCTGGATTGGAATGTCATCCAGAAACCCATCAAGACACAGGATGGTATCCCCATATCGGGATTCAAGGCAAATCTGAGGGATACCGACAGCCGGATACTGGGAGTGGTCACGGACCGCTATAGGGTGGTACAGAACCAGGAGGCATTTGCATTTACAGACGGCCTTCTGGGGGAAGGGGTCAGGTACGAGACCGCAGGTTCCCTGCAGGATGGCCGCCGCACCTGGCTCCTGGCGAAGCTCCCACAGCGTTTTATCATCAGTGGAGATGAAGTCATACCATACCTTGTATTCATGAATTCCCATGATGGGACCGGCTCCATCAAGGTGGCAATGACGCCCATACGTGTGGTATGCATGAACACCCTGAATCTGGCCCTCTCCACGGCCAAACGGTCATGGTCCACGAATCACACCGGGGATATCGCTGGAAAAATGGAGGATGCCCGTTACACCCTCCTGTATGCGGACCAGTATATGGCGGAACTGGGCAAGGCCATAGACCGGATGAACCGGATGAAGTTATCTGACCGTCAGGTATATGAATACATAGACGCCCTGTTCCCACTGGCGGACAATCCCACAGAGCAGCAGAAGAAGAATCTGGTCCGTATGAAGGAGGACCTGAAAGCACGGTATTTTGACGCTCCGGATTTGAGACATGTGGGCAGGAACGCATACCGGTTTGTCAATGCGGTCTCTGATTTCGCGACCCACGCAAAGCCGCTGAGGGAGCGCGCCAACTACAGGGAAAGCCTTTTTGCGCGCACAGTAGATGGCAATGCCATGATTGATAAGGCATACGAACTGGTGACAAATGACTGATGAATCAGGGATGGAAGATTCGTGTGGGGTATCCGTAGTGGATATCCCTTGTTTTTATTTTAGGAGGATTATAGATGATTGTTGAGAATGAGCAGGATTTGGGAGAAGCGATTGACCGTGGGGAGGAAACCATAGAGGTGAAAGGGAAACTGGCTCCGAGGATTAAGAAAATCTGGTTTATGGACCGGTTTCTCTGGTGCCTGTGCCTTGCGTGTCTCGCAGTTGCCATTGCGGCTTTGGTGGCTGTCCCTGCAACGGGCATGATGTCGGCTGCTGTAAGTTTGGTGTCGGGAACCCCTGCTGCCCTGTTGATGGGGACTCCGGCCGCGGTTACGGCAGTTCTGACCGCGGCTGCGGGCGGTGGCATCGCAACGTTAAAAAAGCTGCGCAATTGTTATAAATTGGAATCAGCAGGTGCTGGATGTGTGGTGCTTCATAAGAAGTATAAGTCTATGAAAAAAGAAAGCCGCATCAACTGCGGCCGAAAGGAGGAATTTTGAATGGAACGAAGGACACAGGAACAGGAACTCGTATCAATGATGAAACGGCCGATTCCCAGGAAAAAGATTGGGGTAGTCCGGCTCCGGATGGTGAAAGAAAGCAGTCTTTATGGGATGAGCCGCTTTACTGATTCCAGGGAATCGGTAGAACTGGTAAAGCCGCTGTTTGATATGGCTGACCGGGAAATGGTGGTTGTGATGTCTCTCAGTACGAAGCTGGAACCGCTGGCCCTGGAGATTGCAGCGGTAGGAGGCCTTAATACTTGTAGTGTAGATGTGAGGGACATTTTCAAGCATTCGCTGCTGAACAATGCGGCATATGTCATTTGCTTCCACAATCATCCGTCAGGGGACCCGGAACCCGGCCTGGCGGATAAGCAGATAACCAGAAAGATTGAGGACGGAGGACAGCTGTTGGGAATCCCCCTGATTGACCATATCATAGTTGGGGAAACTGGCTTTTATAGCTTCCGTGAAAACGGTCTGATTCATGTTACGGAACCGGACAGCGCCGCATGATGGGGGATATGATAGTCAGGAATATAGGGGGATATCTCCAGAAGCGATTAGGGCGGCATCATTCATTGGATGAAATCATGACAACCCTGAGAAAAAGCATGTCCCGGTTCCATACATAGTGTGGATGATTTTTGGGATTATGTAGTTGAGCATGAAGATGGAGTAGATATTATCCTGTAAGAGTACATAGCAAGGGACAATAGAGTTTACATAATGTGAAGGAGGAAACAAAGGATGTACGAAAAAATACCAATAGCGGGATTAAAAAGAGACGCGTGGTTGAAGCTGCGGAAAACCGGAATCGGGGGCTCAGACGCAGGAGCCATATGTGGGCTCAATCCATATGCCAGTTCAATGAGCGTCTACCTGGATAAAACCAGGGATGGAGTAACCGATGAGGATAATGAAGCCATGCGTCAGGGACGGGATTTGGAGGAGTATGTCGCAAGACGTTTCGTGGAGGAAACCGGGCTTAAAGTCAGACGTTCCAATATGATGTACCGCAGCAAGGAGCATCCCTGTATGCTGGCGGATTTGGACCGCCTGGTGGTAGGAAAGGACGCAGGCCTGGAGTGTAAGACCGCAAGCGCATATAATGCGGATAAATGGAAGGATGGGGAGATACCGCCCCATTACCTGATACAATGTCATCATTACATGGCTGTCACGGGGAAGAAATCCTGGTATATCGCGGTGGTCATTCTGGGCCAGGGTTTCAAATATGCGGAGATTCCCAGGGATGACGCCCTGATTGACGACCTGATTCGCATTGAGGAAAAATTCTGGGAAGGTAACGTGATACCGGGCATCATGCCACCGCCGGATGGTTCCAGGGCCTGTGACGAGGTGTTGGAGGAATACTTTAGGATATCCAGAAAGAATTCGGAAATCCCCCTAATTGGTTTTGACGAGAAACTGAAACGGAGGATGGAACTGGAAGAACTTATAAAAAAGATGGAACGTGACCAGAAGCAGATTGACCAGGAAATCAAGCTGTATATGAAGGACCATGAAGCGGCGGTCAGTGACAGGTACCGGGTGACCTGGGCCAGCGTGGAGACCGGGCGGCTAGACACGAAAAGGATAAAGGCGGAGCGGCCAGATGTCTACGAGGACTTCCTGAATGTCACATCTTCCAGGCGGTTTACCGTCAAGGCTGCGTAGGAAGGGGATGGTCACGGTGGACAGGCAGAGCCTGATTGAAGATTATATTACGGAGCGAATCGGCCAGATTACGGAGGAGATGGACCCGGACCTCAAGCATGAATATTACAAGGAGCAGGATGCAATCCTGCAAAGCCTGGATAAGGAAAACCAGACCAAGTTTGAGGATTTAATAGACAGCCTCGTTGCCTGGAACTCGGAGGAATGCCGGGCCGTGTATAAGGAGGCATTTTTAGAGGGACTGCGCCTTGGACATAAAGCATTCCGGGAGTGAAGAATAATGCCCAATTACAAAAAAGAATGGATGGAGAGTGAAGATATGGGAGTAAATGTAAAGAATGAACTGGAAAAGAGGGCTGCGATTCAGGAGAATCCCGTAAGGCTCACTAAGAACATGACTATCGTGGATATGGTGAAGGCGTTGGAACCGGAAATACGGCGCGCCCTGCCGGCGGTGCTGACACCGGAACGGTTTACCAGAATGGCGCTGTCGGCCATCAATAATACGCCGGCCCTGGCAGATTGTACACCCATGTCCTTTATTGCCGCAATGATGAACGCCGCACAGCTGGGACTGGAACCGAATACCCCTTTAGGGCAGGCCTATATGATTCCCTACAAAAACAAGGGAGTCCTGGAATGCCAGTTCCAGCTTGGCTATAAGGGAATGATAGACCTGGCTTACCGGACCGGGCAGGTACAGATGATTCAGGCACAGATTGTCCGTGAATATGATTATTTTGAATATCAATACGGTCTGGAGCCAAAGCTGGTCCACCGGCCCGGCGAAAATGACAGGGGTGAAATTACCTTCATCTATGGCCTGTTCCGGCTGATAAATGGCGGATACGGCTTTGAAGTCAGCAACAAGGCGGATATGGATGCATTTGCGGCAAAATACTCCAAGTCCTTCGGAAGCAGGTACAGCCCATGGACAGAGAACTATGAGGATATGGCGAAGAAAACAGTCATTAAGCGGGCGCTTAAATATGCCCCGGTATCGGCTGATTTCCAGAAAGCCCTGTCCATGGACGAGACCATCAAGACGGAGATTGCGGTAGATATGAGCGAAATCCGCAATGAGTGTCTGCCGGAGCCGGACGGGGAAAACACGGCGGCATGATAATAGGCCGCCGGCGGTTAGTGAGGTGAGAGGATGATACCGGACGGGATTGACCAGCTTATGGGTGAACGGATTGGCGACGTATTGAATGAATGTGCGCATCGGAAGAAGCAGCACTATGAGGTGGAACAGAAATTTCTGGACGGCATGGAAGAAAAGAGCCGGGAGCAGGCCATGATGTTACTGGAAGACATGCTGGAATGGACGTACCAGGATTTAAGAACAGCATATTGCGCTGGCATTGAGGACGGGATACGAATTACGCGGAAGATATTGAGCGTATAGCGTGAACCCACTGTGATACGGCAGGAAAATGAATATGATATAGCAGATGGATGTTTAAGAAGAAAATATAGCTGAGAAGCAGGAGGAAACAGAAGAAGATGACATTTGGAGAGTTTGTAAACGCGGTAGAAAAGGGTGTATCCGAGACAATGGGGGACGGGTATGATGTGTCAGTTAAAAAGGTCCAAAAAAATAACGGACTGACCTTGACAGGGCTGCTGATTGCCGAAAAGGACAGCAAGGTTGCCCCGGCTATCTACCTGGATTCTTTCTATGAACCGTATATATGTAAAGGCATGGGACTGGAATCAGTGATTGAATCCATCATGGTTGCCTATTGGGAGCATGGGAAGGAACCAAGGCGGTTTTACAAATGGTTTGAATGCTTGAAGGATTATCAGGGAATCAGGAATAAAATCATATTCAAGCTTATAAATTCCCAGGAGAACCAGGAATTGTTAAACAAGGTCCCCAATATCCCGTTCCAGGACTTATCCATTGTATTCTTGCTGTATATCGAGGAGGCAGAAGACGGAATCCTCACCGCATTGATTCATAACGAACATATGAGTCTTTGGAATGTGACGGTCAATGACCTGTATACAGAGGCATTGGGGAATACGCCCAGGCTGCTGCCGGAAAAGTTTATGGGGATGGATGAAATCATCCGGAACCTGGCGGTGGAGGCTGAGGAGGGACTGAATCTGGATACCCCCTGTGGGCTCCTGGAAATGGGGAAGCCGCCATTTTATGTCCTCACCAACCGGCTGGGAATTACGGGGGCGGCCTGTCTGCTGTATCCGGATGTGCTGAAAAAATGTGCGGAGAGACTGGGACAGGATTTGTTAATCCTTCCTTCCAGTATCCATGAAAGTCTCATATTACCTTATGATGAAAGCATAAGGGTGGATGAGATGAGGTATATGGTACAGTCAATCAACGCCTCCGAGGTACCGACAGAGGACCAGCTCTCAGGGCAGGTGTATCTGTATCACCGCTCAGATAACCGTATTGAGATTGCTGCATAATGGGGAGGATAGGAATCTGTGACATGATGCCAAGCGGAGCAGACAGGAGAGGCGGTTTACATGGGAGGGGCGGCAGAAATGCTGCCCCTGGTTGGTGTGTGGCAGAAGAATGATTGAATGGAACGATATATTAAAGATAGTTGATGTAGAATAATTACAGCAGGAAAACTATTATTCCTGCTGTAAAAAAATTGGAATCCAGGAAAAATCCTGTAGTATCTATAATAAGGTAAATCCAGAAAAATTTCTGGTTCATATGATGTTTAGACCTATTGATTTTATTATAGATGGACTTAGGCTTGAATCAAGATTTTGCAAATTAAGATTGAAATAATAGTTACAAAAAAAGTCGTTTGATTCTAAAAGAGCCATGATTGTCGATTCTGTCAATTCAATTTCATATGAATTATTACGTAATCTATGACGAAGCCTATCGATAGCAAAGTTCGTTAAATAGCAGGAAAAGGATTGTTCCATGTTTGTAAGTAATATATCGCGAAATTCTTTGTATTGTTTATCAGAATAGCGTGGATTATTATTTAAACAGATTGATGTGTACAATTGTAGTTTCACAAAGATGTAACAATCAGGCCAATCACTATATAAAAATTTGTCGATAAAGGTTTGGTCAAAAAATAAATCTGTTATTAATTTTTTTGGATTCTCTATATGGGGGGAAGCTACTTTAAATTTGGATATAAAACTGTCTTGTGTAAGCTCTTTAAAGTATTCATTTATAGTCTTTAATTTTTGTATTAAAAAAAGATGATTGATACGATAAGAGTACAAGAACCATTCGGGTTTCCTTCTTTTGTATTTTTGCTTCTTTAAATCCTCTACAATTTGCATATTATATTCAGCAATATCTGAGGTGGATAGCAAGTTCCTTTTGAAAGCAAATAAAGAATAAAAAGAATATAATTCTGTAAATGGGAGTCGATAACTGGTCGCCGTTTTATGTAATCCTAAATACTGTAATACAGTTTCGTTGTTCTTAAAAAACTCAGAAAGATTCCTACGTAAAGAGCTATTACTATTGACATCAGCATCACTTGATGAAGCCATACATTTCTTTGTGAATAGCATTCCATCTTCTGGCATATCCTTTATGTTGTTTATAAAGTAATTATGGTCGATGGGATACTTATGGCTTTTATTAACATTTATTTTATTATACGATGATTCAAGAATAAGATTTCCAACTGATGGAATGGCGGTCCAATACAGCATACAGTATTTTAGTGAGTGTAAAAAATCCAGTTCCAACAATAAAAGCTCTGTTTGGATAATGTCAGTAATGCTATAGCAATGGGAGTATTGTCCATTGCTAGGACCATATCTGTAGAGCGGAAGTAATTGTTCACGGGATTTAATTGGAGGATACATAGCGGCACCAGTCTGAAACAGTAAATGTTCATTTAAATAGGAATGTTCCATAATGTAAGAGCTTTTTCTTAGATACAAGTCGATACTTTTAGAATCGGTATTTAGAGAGCTGGTATTGTGAAATAAAAAATTTTTAATGTCTTTGAATGTAGCTAATTCTGTATTTCCAATTAACAACGATTTTCCTTTATACATCACTCACACCTGCCTTTTTAAAATATAATATTATATCATGAATGGAAGCAAAAAGCTATACTAAAAGTGCAAATAAATAAAAAAATATGCGGGATATTTCTTGCTTTTTAGTCGAGAAGAATTCTCAATTCCAAAGTATAATTTCATCATCATAAAAAACATATGACGGAGGAACGTAAATTGATTATTAAAGCTGGATATGAGAAACCCATTTGTGAAAGACTACGAGCGGATGACGAGCAAACAGATTCTTTAAAAATTTTTCATGATTATGAGCGTGAACGGTTGAAAGCCTTTACAATGTTTTCATCCAGGTACATTACAAGCATACTAACCCCAAGAATTATGAGGAGTTGGAGGCCAGGGGGATATATTATTTCTGCACAAACAGGAGCAGGAAAAAGTACCTTGATTCTGGAACAGCTTTTACCATTGGCTATGGAACGGAAAAAATATGTTGCAATAATCGTACCGAGAGAAGCACTGGCAACACAATACAAAAAAGAAATTGCTAAGCAATACTGTCCAGAGCAACTTAAGATTTATACGGATAAGGGAATTTCAAAAGTGAGTAAATGGGGGCCGGTCAATATATTCACTTTTCAAAGTTTGCGCAGCTATTCTAAACAGCAAGACTTGCTTCGCAATAAAAACATATACGATGCGGTTGTGATTGATGAGGTCCATGCCTTTGTAGCAGACGCGGCATTTAACTCATTGACGGCTGAAATACTTGAATTTTTAGTTGTTAACTTTGCCTCAGATACTAAGAGAATATATCTGACCGCCACCTGGGATATTGCGCTATACGAAATTCTTATGCTGGAAAGAAAATTACGGGAAGTAAGTCCGCTACAAGATAGCAAGACCACAATAGCTTATAGGTTCAAATCAGACTACTCGTATCTGGCCTTAAAGTTTTTTCAAAAACAAGACACGATTATAGAGCTATTGAAGAGAATTCCGGGGGATGAAAAGGCACTTATATTCGTTAATAGTAAAAAACAGGGGTTAGAGGTTAAAAAAAGTTTGGGCAGTCAGGCAACATTCGTTGATGCGGAGAGCAAGAGGGGGGAAGAAGCAGATACATATGCTGAATTAATTAATGGACAAACATTTTCTTCAAAATATTTGTGTGCTACACGCTGGCTCGACGTAGGAGTAAATATTAAAGAAGAGGAGGTAAAACACATTGTTTGCTTCCAATTTTTTAAGGAGGAAATTATACAAATGCTTGGTAGGCGAAGAGTTGTTAGCAAACAACAACGTGTAAATCTTTACATGTTGCTTCCGAGCGAGAATGATTTATTGAAAAAAAGTAACGATATCGAGTCTGAAAACAGGACTATGACAGAAGCAGTGAACCGATACTGTAATCATTCAAGTCCAGGAATGATAGAGGAACTTCCGTTTCCAATATATGTAAATGAAAAAGAAGGGAGATTGGGATTCGCGTATAATCACTATAGTTTTGCCATCAACCAATATCATTTTGAACAGTTGGAAAAATTTACAAATCAAAAAGGGGATTTTAAAACACATTTTTGTGAAGAAGTTTTGGGATGGTTTCCAGGGTGCGGGACATATAAAAATCTGGATGGTGACTTAACGGATATGCGGAAGAAAGTTGATGATATTCTGCTCCCATGTCTGAATAGTGGAAAAGAATTCAACAAGGAAGAAATGATGCTGCTTTGCGAAAACCTTATTACGGTAATGGAAATTCAGCGCAGAGCAGACCAAAAAGACAATCTGCCTGTTGGGACTCTCAATAAAAAATTTTCCGAATACGGGTATCCCTATAAGATACAAAATTTATCGGGTACTGGAAAGCGAGGGTGTTGGATTATTACCAACTGAGATTAACTATGGAAATTTTTGTGTTACTTATGCAGCGTGCAACGGGAGTTTTTAAATCTATGGAATCCCTGATTTGTCAAGCGGAGTTGTATGGTGTTTTAAAAGATGGCGAGGCAATACATTTTGAGTGTGTGGATAGGTGGGTAGATGCATACCGACAGGTGAAAAATCACTATCCTGCCGAAATTCTTTTTCTCATGGGGATTTGGGATACCTTAGAGATGGAAAACAATCATTTATATAGAGTGCTGGAGGATGAATGGGAAAAGCTGGATACATTTTAGAGGAGGATAAGAATTATGAAAAACATCTATGTTTACAAACCCCACGACCTAATGGATATCTTGGGAATCAGCCGAAGCAGCGTCTACAAGCTGCTCCAGTCAGGGGCATTAAAATCCAAAAAGATTGGCAGACTATACCGCATCCCTTCGGCTTATGTTGAAGAATATCTCGGTTTAGGGTATAATGATGATGGTTCATTTGCAGAGCTGCCAGAAAAAGGGAGATGACGAGATGACTGGCAGTTTACAGATAAAGGGCAGGTATTACTACGCCGTGTTGAATTTCTATGATTCCAAAGGTAAGCGCATCTCACGCTGGATTCCTACCAAGTGCGCCGTGGACAAGAACACAAAGCGTAAGGCAGAACGGATTCTAAACCAGCTGCTCGCTGAATATGACGGACATGAGATTGTGGACGACAGTAAGAATCTGAAAGTATCGGATTTTGCCTGGGAGTGGCTCCGAAGCAAAGAGGATGCCATTGAAGGAAGTACATATGACAGCTATTACTCCAACGTTCAGCATATTGAACAGTTCTTTGGCAAGGAAGAGTATAAGGATTTATATGTTGAAGATTTGACCTGTGATGTGATTGAAAAGTTCTATATATTCCTGCTGAAATACGGTAAGCTGGTAAAGCGAAAGAATGATGATGACCCCGGGCTGTCTAGAAAGTATGTTTGTGAAATATCCAAAAATCTTAAAGCGATGTTAGACTATGCCCATGATAAAAAGGTGATTTTTTCCAACAAGGACGAGAATCCCAACCCGGCCAGGCTGGTGAAAGTACCAAAAAAACGAAAGACGCAAGTAGAATTTTCATATCTGGATGATGAAGATTCGGCGATATTTTTAAACGCAATCAAAGGGCATGTCCTGGAGCAATACTTTATCATAACATTATTCTACGGATTGAGGCGCTCCGAGGCTCTGGGCTTACGATGGAAAGCCATCAACCTCAAGAAGAGGGTACTTGTCATCAAGCATACGGTTGTGAAGAACAGGCGGCGTATCGAGAAAGACCGTACGAAAAATGATGAGAGCCACCGGGAGTATCCTATTCCGGATTTTGTTTATGAGCTGCTGACTGGTATCCTGCAAAAACAGCGGGAGAACAGGCGGTTGTTTGGAGACGAGTATTTTGACAGCGACTATGTGTTTACCTGGGATGATGGGAGGCCCTTCTCAACGGATTATCCCACAAAGACATTTAAGAAGATTGTGACAAGGACGGAGGGGCTTGACGAAAATCTCCGTTTGCATGATTTGCGGGCCAGCTGTGTGACTTTGCTTGCACAGGAAGGATATACGTTGAAGGAAATCCAAAAATGGATAGGACATGCGGAGAATTCCGAGGAGACGCTTAAGGTATACATGCGGGCGAAGAGTAAGGTTAAGAGTAATATTGGTGCTGACCTGAGTGGAAAATTTAGCGCCCTTATGTTAGAAAAAGGTATGGAGGAGCGTGATAACTTTAATAAGTTATCATCATAAAATCAGATGAGTAATATTTCCGGACATCTTTGAAGTTCTAAGGGTTATATGTTGCAAGAATTATGTTATTAAATAAAGTTAAAAATAGCTGTAAAGTATTATGTAATTTTGATTTTATTTAGAACTAATATCTATTGTATTTGGTGATAAATAATATTGTGAAAATAAGCATAAATAAAACTTGTAAAATTAGTCAAAATAGTTTAAAATAGTGTCATCTTAATTTTATTGATATTCTTAGGAGATTCTTCCAATAATCTCACTTAGTTTTAAAAGTTAATCGGATATGATTGCAATTTGGGTATAGAAGATAATTTATCAGAATGCGCAAATAGAGAATTATGTTCAACTATTATTAGGAGGTGATAAATAAACGTGGCCGAAAGTATTGACAATGTAGCACACAAAAGCTAAAATGTCTAAGGAGGAAAATCCAATGAAAAAAAACATATCTATGAGTATTCGGGTCAGTGAGGAAGAGTTGGAAAAAATAAAAATAGCTGCTATGTTACAAGAGTATTCATCATATAGTGAATTCGTACGACGCACTGCACTTATTGAAGCGGCTAGAATAATAAAAAAAGATGAGAAATTTAACAATGATTACAGGAGGAATGAAGTATGAGGGCAGCTTCCTTCTTTAGCGGCATTGGTGGTATTGATTTGGGGTTGGAAAAATCTGGAATAGAGATAGTCTATCAATGCGAAATATTATCATTTGGACAAAAAGTATTGAAAAAGCACTGGCCCAATATACCCCTTTCGCAGGATATTACCAAATTAACAGGAAAGGATATACCAGATGCAGAGATTTTTGCGGGTGGATTCCCTTGTCAGGATTTATCTTTAGCAAATCAAGGAAAAAGAAAAGGATTGGAGGGAGCAAGAAGTGGACTTTTTTACAAATATGCAGAACTCATTGGAGAGAATAGGCCTCGCTGGGTTTTTATTGAAAATGTTCCCGGACTTCTTAACAGCGCAAAAGGTGCAGACTTTAAAGTTGTCCTCTCAACGTTGGATGAACTCGGGTATGGTGTTTCATGGAGAATATTGGATGCAAAATTCTTTGGAACACCGCAGCGTCGTCGAAGAACGTACATTGTCGCAAGTCGTGGAACCATCGGCGCCGCTGAGGTACTTTTTGAACAAGGAACAAATCCAATCATTAATAAACAGAGCACAAGAACGAGAAACTTTATTGCCACCGGCAATGATGAGAGCTTACCAGAAGCAAATATCTTTTCTATCCAGCATGCAGGAATTGGAAGACGAGCAAGCGCCGGACCACAAGGAAAAGGATATCGAAATGATGGAGAGACATATACTCTCGATTCCAGAGGAAGCTCGGATGCTATATGTAAGGCGAATGCTCCCTTCGGAATACGAACAGCTACAGGGCTTTCCGGTCGGTTGGACGGAAGTAGATATCGAGCAATAGGGAATGCCGTATGTGTTCCTGTTATTGAATGGATTGGCTCTCGAATTGTAGAAATGGATAAAAAATATTATCCTGAATATTATTTATAAAAATTAGATGGCATTTGCTAAAGCAAATGCCATTCATCTCTATATAATATTTACTTCGCGGTTATTCAAATTTACAAAAGTTCCTCTAAAAGCATTTAAAGAGGGTTCACCCTGATTGATAAGAGCCTGAACAAACGTTTGGTAATTTGTAAATAGCATTCTTGATTCATCAACTGTGAGTGGAATTGGACCAGGGGACTTTGCTTCTGTATCATCTTCTTTGATAGCCAGAATTGCAAGTGTCCAATTATATTCTTTTAAATCAGGCAAATTAGCAGTGGCTAGTTTATTCATAAGATAATCATAGAGAAGAGTTCCAACACAGAAAGCGATACCATATCCTTTCCACGTTTTCATTGCGATATTGCCTTTGACAATAAATTGTTCTTGTTGCCTGCGCCAAGCATTTGTCTCTAATGTAGAGGCACCTGTTTCGGTACGTAAAATTTCATTGGTACGCTTTGGGTTTAATTGCCATGTATTTATCAGTTCTGTTATTTTACCAGTATTTGATGTTTCTCCACCTCCCTGCATTTCCAGAACCATTCTGTCTGGTCCGGAAAATTCAGTTCTACCAGTTATTAAAGAAATAATATAATCAGCATTGTATTTTGTACCCTCAACAACATCTAAACGTTCTTCGCGCTTAACACAAACCTCATCTAGTGTAACCCCAGGATTAAATAGATGCTGTGCAATTTTATGTAATATTTGAATTTGGTGACGGCAAAGAGGAATGTCTTTTTTTGTCGCGCATAGCCGGTCAGAACACACAATCCATAGCGTTCCATCGGCTTTACGGACAGAACATACTGGTGGATTTCCACTTTTCAATTTTTTGCATATATTACTGGATGAGAATGGACACTCGGCCTTTTTGTTTATTGGGTCAATGATTGGGATATCTACATCTGTTCTTTGTCCAAAGTATTCTGCTATTCTAACTCCCATGATATCACCTCCTGTATAAGTTATGGATAATTATACCATACAATTAACAAGATGTATATTTTTATGTGTATTAAGCAGAAGATTACTCAATGATAGCATGGATATTATTTAAATTAATAAATTCTCCAATAAAAGCTTCCGGCGATGGTTCACCTTGATTAATAAGAGCATGTACAAACGTTTGATAATTTGTAAATATTAAACGTGTTTCGTCAACCATTAAAGGTATAGGTCCTGGAGCAGGGGAATTAGAACAATCTTCTTTAATTCCAATAAGGGCCAAAGTCCAGTTATGATTTCTAAGATTTGGTAAATGTTCATGTTTGATTTTTTTATATAGATAATCAAACAGGAGTGTTCCAACACAAAAAACCATTCCATATCCCTTCCAAGTCATCATAGCAATGTTTCCTTTAACAATAAATTGTTCCTGCTGGCGTCTCCACGCGTTTGTTTCAAGTGTAGATGCTTTGGAAAGCTGTTGTAATAAGTGATTTGTCTGAATATCGGAATTTTTCCAATCTTTAATAACTTTTGTTAACTTACCTGTGTCGCTTGTTTCTCCGCCGCCTTGCATTTCTAGAATCACACGATTTGGGCCGGGATAAGGACTTGTTCCATTATTGATTGTCATTATAAAATCGGCCTTATAGTCTCTATCAATCTGTACACGAAGCCGTTGCTCACGTTTGATAAATATCTGATTACATGTGACAGAAGAATCAAAAATATGTTTTGCAATATCAAGTAATATTATAGATTGATGTAACGATAAATCCAAGTCTTTTTTTGTTGCACAAAGGCGGTCGGGGCATACAATCCATAATGTTCCATCTTCTTTACGGACACTACAAACGGGTTCCTGTCCCTTCTTTTTCAGCTTTCTACATAAATTTCCTTGCGTAAAGGGACAGGATTTTCGTTCGTATATTGGTTGGATTATAGGAAATTCAACATCGGTACGTTGACCTAAATACTCTGCAACTGACACTCCCATATTAGAGGCCCCCTTCTTTATTCCATATAGTTTAATGCAATTCAGTTATAAAGCAAAATTATTGATTTAATCCTCTGATAATTTAAGGCTAAATATGATTTCTTCAACGACTTTTATACAAGTATCTGTTCTTTTTGATATATCATTTCCCCAGAATCGGATTACAGTCCATCCCATTGAAGACAGCGTCTTATTTATTTTGTCATCCCGTTCCATATTGCGGCTTATTTTATTAATCCAGTATTTTCCATTCGCTCCATTGATTAATCGGGCTTTTAGTGTATCCCAATCTTTACCATGAAAAAATTCACTATCACAAAATATTGCAATTTTATATTTTGTAAGTGCAATATCTGGCTTGCCGGGGAGTTTAGAGTAGTTTTTTCGATATCGGTATCCTTTGGCCCATAATGCCTTACGGAATAGGACTTCTATGCTCGTATCGTTGGATTTTATATGTTGCATATTTTTTCTGCGCTGCTCTTTCGTTAACTTATCCAGAATTATCCCCCCAAAAAATCATTTAATATTGATTTGGATATGCTATTAATGAATAATAATAGTATATCACTTAATAAAATTAAATCTATAAGTTTTATTGAAATATGGTCTTTGGGTATTTTAAGTGAAAAGTCGAGAAAGAAACATTATAGGATTCATATAATACTTCTGCCTCTATTGAAGAATTTTTATGTTTAGGGTATAATAGCAATGATTTGTTGGTAATGTACAAATCATTTTTTCATAGAAATAAGTGTTAGAAAAGTGTTAGAAAAACTACTTATGTAAACTGGGAAGAGGATAACAAAAAACCCTTGATTCCTAGTAAAATCAAGGGTTTCCACAGTCGGAGTAACAGGATTTGAACCTGCGACCTCTCGGCCCCCAGCCGAGCGCGCTACCAAGCTACGCCATACTCCGTTACTATTTGTGAACCTCTAGTATTATAGCAAAGATTTTTCATTTTGAAAAGCCCTAATTTTAATTTATTCAGGAGAATGTAAAATGACACAGGAAAATGCTGTTAAGAAACGGATATTCAGCTTTGATTTGGATATGACGCTGCTGGACCATGCAACATGGGAAATCCCGGCCAGTGCAATGGAAACGCTGGAGCATCTCAGGAAGGATTCCGTGATTGTCATTGCCAGCGGCAGGAACATGGACCATGAGATGAGTTCGATGTACCGGGATATGATTAAGCCGGATGCAGTCATCCATATGAATGGAACCAAGGTGGTTGCAGAGGGAAATGTCCTGTATGAGCATTTAATGGATAAGGAGCGTCTGGAGCGCCTTCTGGCTTATGCGGATGAAAACGGCATTTCCATTGGAATCGGTACAGGGGGATATGATTATTATATCCATCCCGAAGGGGTTGTGCGCATGGATGAACTGCGCTGGGGTGTGTCAGAGCGTAATTTCAGGGATGGATGGGAGCTGATGGAACTGCCGGTGCGGACACTGGTATACATAGGGGGACCTGACCGGGCAAAGGAGTTGGAGGCGCATTTCCCTGAGTTCAAATTCCCCATGTTTTCCGGGAAAATGGGCGCGGATGTGGTGGAGAAGGAGGCGTCCAAGGCAGAGGGGCTTCTGCGTATCTGCCAGCACTACGGAATCAGCATGAAGCACACGGTTGCATTTGGCGACAGCATGAATGACTATGAGGTGGTCCAGGAGGCGGGAACCGGCATCGCCATGGGGAACGCGGTGGAGGAACTGAAGATGGTGGCGGATTATGTTACGGATGATATTAACCGGGATGGGGTATGGAAGGCCTGCAGGCATTTCGGATGGATATAATATAACAGGATGGGAGATTTACATATGGCTAGGAAATATGATGTTGTGATAATCGGCGCAGGACCGGGAGGATATACGGCTGCCTTTAAGGCGGCGCAGTTTGGACTTTCTGTGGCGCTCATAGAAGCAAAGAAGATTGGAGGCACCTGTGTGAACCGGGGGTGCATCCCGACCAAGGCGCTGCTCCATGCATCGGATATGTTCCATATGATGCAGAACTGCGATGCGTTCGGAGTGTCAACAGACTTCATTGCATTTGATTTTGGTAAGATGCAGAAGTATAAGAAGCAGGCGGTGGCAAAGTACAGGGAAGGGATTGAAGCCGGCTTTGAGCGTTTGGATGTGGATATTATCCATGGAACCGCCAGGCTGCGCAGGGACAGGACCGTGGAGGTGGAACTGGCAGAGGGCGGCCGTGAATTCCTTCAGGGAAATGCCGTCATCCTGGCAACAGGCGCCGTGCCGATCATGAACGACATACCGGGAGCCAGCCTGCCTGGGGTATGGAACAGCGACCGCCTGCTGGCTGCGGAAAGCTGGAATTTTGACCGCCTGACCATCATGGGCGGCGGTGTGATTGCGGTGGAATTCGCAACCATGTTCAACAATCTCTGTTCCCAGGTGACCATTGTGGAAAAGCAGAAGCACTTGATGGCCCCCATGGATGATGTGATGTCAGTGGAACTGGAAAATGAACTCAGGCGTAAAGGGATTAAGGTATACTGTGATGCCACGGTAACAGAAATCCTGGAGGAGGAAGGCAGTTTAAGCTGTGTCATTACGCCAAATGACGGAAGCGAACCGGTTAAGACGCGGGCAGGACAGATCCTGATGGCAATCGGCCGCCGGCCGGATGTGTCACGTCTTCTGGGCAAAGACATTTCCCTGGACATGAAGGACGGCAAGATTGCGGTGAACAGTGATTTTGAGACAAGTGAGCCAGGCGTGTATGCAATCGGGGATGTGGCTGCCAGGACACAGCTGGCCCATGTGGCGGCTGCCCAGGGTACCTATGTGGTGGAAAAAATCGCAGGAAGGCCCCACAGCATTAAGCTTGAGGTTGTACCCAATGGTATGTTTGTATCGCTTCCAATTGTGCCAAACTGTATATATACAGACCCGGAGATTGCCACGGTGGGAATCACGGAGGAAATCGCCAAAACGTGCGGACTCAAGGTGCGCTGCGGACATTTTTCCATGAGGGATAATGGCAAATCCATTATCACCGGCGAAGAGCATGGCTTTATCCGGCTGCTGTTCGAGGCATACTCCAATACCATTGTGGGTGCGCAGATGATGTGTCCCAGGGCAACGGATATGATTGGCGAGATTGCAACAGCCATTGCCAACGGCCTGACAGCCCAGGAAATGTCCTTTGCCATGAGGGCGCAGCCCACCTATAATGAGGGAATCGGGGCAGCCATTGAGGATGCCATGCGCCATGATCCGGTTTAGATGCAGGGAATATAAGCTAAGAAAAGAGAGGGAAAAACAATGAACGTGATTCAGGAGAGACTGAGCGCGCTCCGCGCTTTGATGAAAGAACAGGGCATGGACGCATACCTGGTGCCTACGGCAGATTATCATGAAACGGAGTATGTGGGGGAGCATTTTAAATGCAGGAAATATATAACCGGATTTACCGGTTCATCCGGAACCGCAGTGGTTACCATGGACGAGGCCTGCCTGTGGACGGATGGACGGTATTTTGTTCAGGCGGCCCATGAGCTGGAGGGGTCATCTGTCACCATGATGAAAATGGGGCACGAAGGCGTTCCTGAGGTTGAGGAATATCTGGACCAGAAGCTTCCGGCCGGAGGCTGTCTTGGATTTGACGGCCGTGTGGTCAATGCTGCCGTGGGTCTGAACCTGGAAGATATGCTGGAGGACAGGAATATCAGGATTTCCTATGGAGAGGATCTCATTGGAAGGATATGGAAGGACCGCCCTGCCCTGTCTGCACAGCCGGCCTGGGTACTGGCGGAACAGTATGCAGGTAAATGCAGCAAGGAAAAAATCGCAGATGTGCGCGAGGCCATGAAGAAGGCACATGCAACCGTCCATGTGCTGACTGCGTTGGATGATATTGCATGGCTTTTGAACATCCGCGGGGACGATATCCTTTATAATCCGGTGGTGTTGTCTTATGTAGTCCTGACCATGGATCAGCTGTATCTGTTTATCAATGAGGATGTAATCCGTGGTAGGGCATATCCATATTTGGATAATGATGATAGTACGACTACCAGGGAATATCTGGAGGGTATAGGGGTTACCATACTCCCATATGATAAAGTGTATGACACGGTGGAGGGACTCAGGAATGAGAAGGTGCTGCTGGAAAAAAGCCGGGTGAACTATGCCATCTACCGACTGCTTGACGGTTCCAATAAGATAATAGACAGGATGAACCCAACGGCGTTGATGAAGCCCATAAAGAACGATGTGGAAATTGAAAATGTGAAAAAAGCCCATATCAAAGATGGCGTGGCTGTGACAAAGTTCATTTACTGGCTGAAGAAAAACATAGGAAAGATACCCATGGATGAACTGAGCGTATGTGAATATATGGAAAACCTTCGTAAGGAGCAGGAGGGATGCATCAGTCCCAGCTTTGCAACCATATCCGCATACGGAGCACATGGGGCCATGTGCCATTACTCGGCAACCGAGGAAAGCAACATACCATTAGAGCCAAAGGGGCTGTATCTCATTGATTCCGGCGGACAGTATTATGAGGGAACAACCGATATCACCAGGACCATTGCAGTGGGGCCGCTGAAAGCAGAAGAAAAGGAGCATTTTACCCTGGTGCTTATGAGCATGCTGCGTCTGGGGGCGGTGAAGTTCCTCTATGGCTGCCGCGGTCTGAGCATTGACTATGTGGCAAGGGAGCCATTGTGGAGCAGAGGGCTTAACTTTGAGCATGGTACGGGCCATGGGGTCAGCTATCTTTCAAGCTGCCATGAGAGGCCTAACGGAATCCGTTTCAAGATGGTGCCTGAGCGTCAGGACAACGGGGTTCTGGAACCGGGAATGGTAACATCCGATGAGCCGGGATTATATATAGAGGGAAGCCACGGCATCCGTACGGAGAACCTGACCCTGTGTGTAAAGGACGAGAAGAATGAATACGGTCAGTTCCTTAAGTTTGAATTCCTGACCTATGTGCCCATTGATTTAGATGCTGTTGAGAAGTCATTGATGACTGAGCGGGATGTGGAGCTTCTCAATGAATATCACAGGCAGGTGTATGAGAAGATTGGTCCCCATCTGACAGAGGATGAAAGGGAGTGGCTGAAGGAGGTTACGGCTGCGATATAGGATGACTGGATGGAGAGATTGTGGATGTGGGAAGAAACCAGGAGGACTGGTTAGAGGTATTGTGGATGTGGGAAGAAACCAGGGGGACTGGTTAGAGAGATTGTGGATGTGGGAAGAAACCAGGGGGACTGGTTAGAGAGATTGGGGATATCGGAAGAAACCAGGGGGACTGGTTAGAGAAATTGGAAATGTGAGAAGAAACCGGAATGTGGTTCAGGATTTGCTGCCTGGGTGGGAAGATGGAACTTTCCAGGGGGTGGACTTGGGCGGTTCCGGTTTCTTGTTTTGGTTATATATGTTTTTCTGGAAAAGGATGGGGAGATGGCGGCTGGGATGAGGCGGTTAGACTGTTGATTGGTTGAAGAGTAAAAAAATGGGGAAGCCAATTGTTGCAACAGATGGGGGGGGGGTGAGGAGGGGGATTGTTCAGAACAGGTAGCTGTGATTTCAGTGGTAATTGAAGTGGTGATTGCAACGGTGATTATAGTGATAATTATCGTAGTAATTATGGCGTTCCTGTTTCGTTATATTTACACATTAGATGAAATGTATGGTAAAATGTCGATAGGGTTTTATTACAGATATATTTTGAATTATGAAGATGATTAATTAGAGTGATAGGAGAACGAGGGAATGGCTCAGAGTGCTGGGAATCATAAGAGTGGTAATGGGAAGGTTGGAAGTAGGAGTGCTGGGAACGGCGGTATGGGTAATAGAAGAGTGGGTAAGGGCAGTGCAGGTAATAAAGGTGTGGGTAACAATGGCTCAGGTATTAGAGGAACGGGTAATGGTAGTGCAGGTAATGGCGGCATGGGTAATGACGGTCTAGCTAATAGAGGTGCGGGTAATAGCCGTGTGGATAATAGGGGGAAGGCGTATGGCAATGCAGGTAATGGATACGTTGGCAGCAGCAGCGTAAGCAGTGTGGGAAACAGGGGAATGAGTAATAGCAGTGCGGATAAGAGGAGCACTGCTTATAAAAGTGTATCTAATAAGATGGACGGAAAGGCTGTAGTTCCGGGAAAGACGAGAAAGCCAAGAAACCCAAATAGCAGTTTTGGAGAGTTTGGCAGTGGTATAAGAGCAAGGGAAGAAGATGGGAAGAGGAATCCGGGATATAAGACGAAAGCAGCCTATGGGATAAAGGGGGAGGACACAGAAGACAGGGGTAAAAGAGTTGGATTCGATAATGAAGAAAAAAGGGTGGGGCGTAAGGCGTCAGAAGGAAGAGGAAAGGTAGAAAAGAGAGGACATCTGCGGGCGGAAACACTGGAAGATAAAGCAAAAAAATATAAATTGCAGAAGAGTAGTGTAGAAAAAGATGTGTTCTACGGGAACGTCAGCGGGAAAAAGACAGAATGGAAGAAGACAGGGAAGAAGAGAAGCCTTTGTCCGGTTGAAAAATATTGTGGCGGATGCCAGATGCTGGATATGGAGTACACGGAGCAGCTAAAGCGCAAACAAAAGGTGGTGGAAGATTTATTTCGGGGAGTATGTCCTGTAAAACCGATAATAGGAATGAAGGATCCATTTCACTACCGCAATAAGGTACATGCTGTATTTGACAGGGATAAAAGAGGAAATATTATCTCTGGTATCTATCAGGAAAACAGTCATGATGTGATTCCTGTAGAAACATGTATGATTGAAGATAAAAAGGCTGATGAAATCATCGGTACAATCAGGGGAATGCTTAAATCCTTCAAAATCCGCACATATGATGAGGACACGGGATACGGGCTTCTTCGCCATGTGCTGATTCGGAGGGCATTTTCAACGAATGAAATCATGGTGGTGCTGGTTACCGCGTCCCCGGTATTTCCATCTAAAAATAATTTTGTGAAGGCACTTCGGGAGAAGCATCCGGAGATAACTACCATAATACAGAATATTAATGGCCGCGGTACTAGTATGGTTTTAGGGAATAAAGAGAATGTGCTATATGGAAAAGGTTATATTGTGGACGAACTGTGCGGGTGTAAATTCAGGATTTCGTCAAAGTCCTTCTACCAGATAAATCCGGTGCAGACCGAAGTCCTGTATGGAAAAGCACTGGAACTGGCTGGGCTTAAGGGACAAGAGGTGGTGATTGATGCATACTGCGGCATTGGTACAATCGGCATTATCGCCAGCAGACAGGCCGGACAGGTGATTGGCGTGGAACTGAACCAGGACGCGGTGAAGGATGCAGTGAATAATGCTAAGATGAATGATATTGATAATATCCGGTTCTACTGCAACGATGCTGGCCGGTTCATGGTGAATATGGCTGAACGCGGGGATAAGGCGGACGTGGTGATTATGGATCCGCCGCGCAGCGGAAGTACGGAAGAGTTTATGGATTCAATTGCTAAGCTTGGCGCAGGGAAGGTGGTTTATGTGTCCTGTAATCCGGAGACGCTGGTTCGGGATGTGCGGTATATGAAGAAGCTGGGGTATGCGGCGGAGGGGGTGTGGCCGGTGGATATGTTTCCGGCTACGAGGCACACGGAAATAATTGTCGAATTATGCCGAAAATAGGAATATATGAACCCGATAAAGGACGTGGGAAACAGCCATGAAAATAATAAAGAATTGTATTCAATGCAAAACATGTGGTGAGGTGATTGAATCAAAATTCAGGCATGATTTCGTGAGCTGTTCTTGTGGGAGATGTAGTGTTGACGGAGGAATGGAGTATCTCCGGCGAGCAGCGGAAACAATGGATGAGTTTGTAGAAATGTCACAGTTTGAAGAAAATTAGTTTTATGTTGGTTGCGTTAAAAGCGGTGCCAGATGTGCCAGAGCAGGAGCAGGAAACGCAGGAGCTGATACAATTGCGGTTTCGGCAAGCAAAATAGTACCGATTTCGTTTCCTGCTGATATAAAGCTATTTCGAAACACCGATGGATGTGATATACTTTTTATATCAAGTGAAAGGAAATGACACATATAAAGGGCGGTGTTATTATGCAAGCAGAGAACTTGAACTTAAAAAGAAGTTTAATACTACAGTCTTTTGCACCACTTTTTTTGCTGTTAACCATTAAACATTTAGATATTGATTTATGCTGGAGATTACTTCATAAATTTTTTTCTGTCCTTTTTAGTAGAGGGGCAGTTGCATTTTCAATTGCATTAAAGCATAATTTATTTGGTGAATTTGTGATTTCAATTATGGGTATTTGTTGGCTGGTTCTTACCATAATTGTTGCTTGTGGATTTAATGGTATGCAAAAAGCTGGATTTAAGGCGGCAGGCGAAAAAATATTAATTGAAGATGAGCAAAGTGATAATAGCGCGACATTTTTGGTGACATATGTTCTGCCACTTTTAACGGATGATGTAGAATCTTTTAGAGGATTAGTGGTTTTTTTAGCGATGCTTATAATGGTGATTATGTTGTTAATTAGTTCTAATACTTTTTATCAAAATCCGGTTTTGGCAGCAATGAAATATAGAACATTTTCATTTAAATTTTTGAATCCAGAAAATGATATTACTCATCCGGATAGAGTATATGTTGGAATCACACATGGACTTTTAGTAGATGAAGAAACAGTGATAAAAAGAAAATACATTTCTGACGGAGTCTTTGTTATTTACAATGATTAACATAGGGGGAAGTAAACAATGCCAGAAGAAACTTTAAATGAAGAACAAATAAGAATGAAATTAAACGATTTTTATGATAATATCGCACAATGTGGGTTAGAGGCTTTCGTAGTAAAGAAAAATGCACCTAAGTTAAAAAGAATGTCATTATCGGAAGCGTGTAATGATCAAGGAAAAAATTTCAGAACAATTCTAAAAGAAATGTTTGTTAATATTCTTAATGAACAGTATCTGTCACTAGATGTAGAGTATGCGGATGGACGACAGGTGGCTGATAATCAACATAAGAATTTGATTTTTGAACAGGGAGAAAGTTTTCGACCATTCTCATTTTTGAATGATGAGGCTGAAAAGGGTGAATTTGTTTCAGAAGATTTAACAGAGGCTTCTGGTCTTGCATTTCAGCTAAGAAAAGGAGAAAATACTGTTTGGTTATACCAGCATCTTTGGAGTATTATGGTGCCGAATAAGAAAAAAACAAATCTTATGGCTAGGTTGATGCAGTTTGAGAATCAAGTAGTGTTTTCGGAACAGAGTGAAAGCTTGCTTACAATAGCAAATAAGATAGATATTTTAATAATGGGTGACGCTCTGATAACAAGTAATGTTACACTTTTACAGAAATATTTTGGATTTCAGGATTACATTTATCAGTCTGCGCAGCGTGCGGTACAGAGCATAATTCAAAAGAGCCTTGTTGCAAATAATGAAAAATTGATGGAGTATATTAGCAGAGGTAAACCCAAATATGCCAAGAAAATGATGCGTATTGGAACATCCAAAGTATTGACTTTGACGCAGGATCAACTGATTGAAAAAATTAATACTTTAACGAGATGGCAGGGGAAGTTTAATGTTAATCAAGATACAAAGCAAATCACATTAGGTACATATAGTGAAGTGGAGAGCCTGATTGATCTGTTTGATGAGAGATATACTCGTTCTGATGTAACAGATACGGAGTATGATACAGATGTAAAAACTGTTGCTAAGCCAGTGGAAGGGTAACAAGATTTTGAGTTAATAAATCGTGGGGGACAAAGGCGTTGGATAATCGAAATCAAATGGGAAAGAATAGAGATGGAGTGACGTTTCCTGTTGCTCCAAATCTTTCCGAGATGAGTGATGCTTATTTGAAATTTATAGAAGAAGTAAAAGCAGAAATCCAAAGGCAGCGGATTTCGGTTGTATTGAATGCAAATTCAAGCATGATATGCCTGTACTGGAACATTGGTAGAGCTATTCTGAAAAAGCAGGAGGAAGAAGGATGGGGCGCAAAAGTCATTGACCGCATGGCCAAGGACTTAAAGGATACATTCCCTGAGATGTCCGGATTTTCTCCGAGAAATATCAAATATATGCGAAAGTTTGCAGAGAGCTGGCCTGACTTTGAAATTGTGCAACGGGTCGTTGCACAAATACCGTGGCGTACAAATATCTCCTTGCTGGATAAAGTGAAAGATAGCAACAGCCGCATTTGGTATGCAAATAAAACGATTGAAAATGGATGGAGTAAAACAATTTTAGATTTGCAAATAGAAAGCAAATTGATAGAACGTTCTGGGAAAGCCGTGAATAATTTTCCAGTGGCATTTCCACCGGCAGATTCCGAACTGGTCAACCAAGTGTTCAAAGACCCCTATCTGTTTGATTTTCTTGGCACGGATATGCCACGGAGGGAAGTAGAGATAGAGCGGCGGCTCACAGAACATATTCAGAGTTTTCTACTGGAGTTGGGACAGGGGTTTGCTTTTGTAGGCAGACAGGTACATTTGGAAGTTGGCGGCGATGATTTTTATATCGACCTTCTGTTTTACCACCTGAAACTTCGATGCTATGTGGTGATTGAACTGAAAGCCTGCGATTTTGAGCCGGGATTTATCAGTCAATTGAATATGTACCAAAATGTAGTAAACGATGTTTTACGTCATCCGGATGATCAGCCGACAATCGGTCTACTGTTGGTAAAAGGCAAGAACGAAACGGTGGTAGAGTATTCTCTAGCGGGATACCAGAATCCCATTGGTGTTGCGGAGTGGAAAAATCAGATTGCCAAGGCATTGCCGGAGGAACTGCGCAGCAGCCTGCCGTCCATTGAAGAAATCGAAAAGGAACTGGAGTAATAGTGCCACAGCCTGTGGCACTATTAGAATCCAGATATGCAGAACAATATTGATAAGAATAAGACGCTTGAGCCTTGATGGTTCGAGCGTCTTATTGTTGGCAGTATTCCACTGTCAACAATTTTATATCTGGTGGTGCGTCACATCGCCAAAAGCTCAAATCTATGCTATAATCTAGTCAGAAAAAAGGCAGGGCTTGCGTAAGAAAAAAGAGGCAGGCTGACTTTTGAGGTGAATCATAAGGCTTCCGCCAAGGCCCAACCATGCCTTTCGGGAATCTTTTTCACACACTCCACACATTGCGAGGTTTGTGCCGAATTGTGTAGAAAATTGAGATAATAACGATTCCGCTTATTTTTGTTTAGAGGATAAAAGAAAGGGTTATAATAATGGACAAATTTTACTATGAATTTAAAATTGGTGATGAGGACGGTTTGGTAAAAATAAAAAATCTTCCTGATAATGTAGAACTACTCTCGGCTCCTCGTGCAAAGCAGGAGGAAAAATGTTATTCGTATGTATTGCATAATACTGATATAAGACTTGCAATTTTATATTTAGAGAAAGCATTACAGGTGGAAGATTCTATTGAGAAAAATGCATTATTTGAAGCCGCGGTAATTAGATACATAAAATGTTTTACAAGTTCAAAGAGTGGAAGAAAACAATTAACCCCTAGTAAAGTCTATAAAAATATACAAGGTGATTCGTTAGGATGCCATATGAAATTTAAAGAAATAAGAGATTCATATATTGCACATGATCAGAATGATTTTTTAGATGTCAGAATGGGAATTGTATTGCAAGATGGTGAACTAAAAGGGGTGGTGTGTCCTCCAAGGCAAGCAACTTTTTTGTATGAAGAGAATATAAATATATTACTGACTCTATGCAAAATTACATATAATTTTATAGAGAATACTCTTAATGAAGAGATAGATAAGATTCATAAGAAGTATAAAGATGAGTGGGATATCAAAGCTATAAAATCATTTCCTAAAATGAAAAATGGATGATAAAGAAATATACAAAGTGGTTTTTCTCCTATTGAGGGAATTGAAAGAAAAGTTGGATGAATTTGTGCAACCGGGTGTTGCATAAATCGAGATAGCTACTTAATAACTGAAGATTTCCGCCAAGGCTCAACCACGCCTTTCCAAAATTATTATCACATACTCAACACATGTGGAGTGTGTAGTATTGATGTCACAGGTTGAGAAATAGACAATGGAAAAGTGTAGGAAGCAGGAGGGGTGGTGTGTGTGTTTGGACAGCGCTTCCGGCTACCGGTTTTTTATTGCTTTGCCAGTCTTGGAAAAATGGTCTAAAACAAAAATCGGCGGAGAGTTAAATGGACAGAACGGATATTGGGGGGGTGAGGAGATAAGATTGTTAAAAGGGATGTCGAGTAGACAGCTTATATATCACGGAAAACAAATGATGATTTTAGGCATATCATCTTACTGGCTTGCGGATCCCAAATTGATACAATACATCCGAACAGATTGTTTGGTTCACGGTAGAATTTAAGTTTGGGGTAGAAACGGATGAGGAAATTTGAAATGAGAGGAACTGGTGGCTTGCTGCTTTAAAAGAGTGGCAGGGCACTTTTTGATGTCTATACATGTAACTTGTGTTAATCCACCACAGGACTTATAATAAGAGGTAGGTTTGTGAAGGCATGTAGTAAGCATGGGAATCCTTTATAAGAAGATTAAATTGACAGCACGGGCATTATTTTTAAGTAGAACAATCTTGATATATTGAGTTATATTAGACGAAGGGGGCTTTTACAAATGAACATAGAGGTACAAAACCTGGATTCTCTCCGAAAGCTTGTAAGAGACCTTCAGAAAGAAAACAAAATATTGAAAGAAAAGTTGAAAAAAGCTAATATTTCCTTTGACGAAACCCATATTTTTGAAGAAAAAATAGAGGATACAGCGGAATATGATCCGGATCAGGGAGCGCGTATTATTGGAAAAAATATTACGGAGGAAATGGCAAATTATTTTTTCTCGATGTTCTGGGGAAGAACAGATGTATATGCCAGGCGAGGAAAGAATGGTGGGTATTTTCCCCAGTGTGATAATCGATGGGATAATCGAATTTGTCCCAGGCAGAGAGGGGAACAGGTAAGCTGTGAAAATTGCGAAAACACGAAGTGGGCAAAGCTTACGCCAAAGAAACTTGTTGAGCATCTGGTAGCATATAAAGAAGATAGTTCTGATGTTTTAGGTGTTTATCCTTTGCTGGCGGATGGGACCTGTCGATTTATTGTGTTTGACTTTGATAATCATGAGAAGGGGGCAGAAAAAACAGACTTTGCAAATGTAGACGAAGGGTGGCACAAGGAAGTAGATGCTCTTAGACGGATTTGTGAAAATAACGGTATTAAGCCGCTTGTGGAGCGTTCAAGATCCGGAAGGGGTGCCCACGTATGGATTTTCTTTAAAAGACCTGTGTCCGCGGCTCTTGCCCGTAATTTTGGCTTTTTATTGCTTGACAGGGGACAGGCTTCAATCAATATGAAGTCTTTTCGGTATTATGACAGAATGTATCCTTGCATGAAGCAGGCAGTATTGGAAATCTAATCGCATTGCCATTACAGGGGCAGGCACTGAAAAATGGAAATAGTGCATTTGTTGATAAAAACTGGAATGCATATCCGGATCAGTGGGATATTCTGTTAAATCACACAGAAAAACTTTCCATAGAAGATGTTGAAAGATACATGACCGAATGGACAGAAGAGATGGCAGAGACAGAAGGAATGGCTGTTGCTGATTGCTTGGACAGACCTAAGCCATGGAAGAAGAAACAGGCGTTTTCGAAGTTTGATGTGGTTGGAAATATGCATATCATACTGGGTGATGGAGTGTATGTTGATACTCTGAATCTGATGCCTAGAATACAAAATCAGATAAGAAGCCTGGCGGCATTTGATAATCCTGTTTTCTATAAAAATAAGAGACTGGGATATTCTAATTATTATAATTTCAGTGCGGTCTATATGGGGAAGGACGTTGACGGATATATCAGGATTCCAAGGGGATTAAGAGAGAAGTTGCTTGCAGCGTGTGAAGAGGCCCAAATTGAATACGATATAGAGGACCACCGCGAGAAAGGAAGACCAATCAGAGTCTCTTTTAACGGTGATTTAAGAGTGGGTCAGGAGCTGGCTGCAGATCTTATGCTTCAGCATGATTATGGCGTACTTAGTGCAACGACTGCGTTTGGGAAGACTGTGGTTTGCAGTTATTTGATTTCTCAGAGAAAGGTAAACACGCTCATTCTGCTCCAGAGCAAAGATTTACAGGAACAGTGGGTGGAAGAATTGAATCGATTTTTGAACATTGACGAGGAGCCTCCTACATATAAAACGAAGACTGGAAGAGAAAAAACGAGATAGTGTAATCGGTATTTTGAATGGTAATAAGAACACTCTGACTGGGATTATCGACGTGGCAATGGTGGGTTCCGTGTATAGTAAGGGCAACTTCAATGATTTTATAAATTCTTATGGAATGGTCATCATGGATGAATGCCATCATTGCGGTTCCAAACTTTCCGTGGAAGTTATGCAGAAAGTGAACGCCAGATATGTATATGGTGTTTCGGCAACACCCAAGAGGGGCGACAATCTTGAAAAAATAATCCATATGCTGTTAGGTCCAATTCGACATAGTTACACGGCTAAGGAGAGGGCTGTGGCACAGGGAATCGGACATTTTGTGTATCCGAGGTTTACGCGGGTAATGGACATAAATGAAAACAGAAATGAAATTAACGGTGCGTATGGACTTATCAGTGAAAACCGTGCGAGGAATGAGCTGATAATGGAGGACACCAAAACGGCAGTTTCTTCAGGGCGTACTCCGGTGATTCTTACAAGGTATAAGGAGCAGGCAAAATATTTATATGACCATTTATTAACAGATGCCGATTATGTATTCATTCTTTACGGGGATAACAGTGACAAAGAAAATTCAGAGATTCGAAGACAGCTCAAGGAGGTTCCAAGGGATAAAAGTCTTATCCTTGTGGCTACCGGGCAGAAAATCGGAGAGGGTTTTGATTATCCCAGATTAGATACATTAATGTTAGCAGCGCCTGTATCTTTTTCAGGAAGACTGGAACAGTATATCGGTAGACTGAATCGTGATTATGAAGGCAAGAAGGATGTAATTGTGTACGATTATATCGATTCCCATATAAGAGTCTTTGAGAATATGTATGTGAAGAGACTGCGTACCTATAAACGTGTTGGTTATACGCTGATTTCTAATATTACGCCAGACAAACAAAATCCAAATTTCATATACGATTCTGGCAATTATGCAGATGTATTTGAACGGGATCTTGTGGAGGCGGAAAGGAGAATTATCGTATCCAGCCCTGAAATCAGTCAGGATAAGGTGGATAGATTTATCTATGTTATCAGAAACAGACAGGAAGCGGGATGCAAGGTGACAGTCATAACCACAAAACCGGAAAATGCTTTATGCGGTGGCGCGGAGTATTATCATGAAATGATCATACAGATGCAGGAGGCAGGAGTAAATGTACTTCTGAAAGAGGAAATAGCAGAACATTTTGCGGTAATGGATGAAGAACTTGTATGGCATGGCGGAATGAATCTTCTAGGCAAAGAGGATATCTGGGATAATTTGATGCGCATAAAATCCGCACAGGTGGCAGAGGAATTATTAGAAATTTCTGTGGAAGAAATCAAGAAAGAGAGAATTGTTTGATATGAACACGATTATTGATATGATGCTGGCCATCAGAAAGAATAACTGTATTTTCTATCACAAAGATACCAACGGGTTTGACTATTGCCCAGTTTCCGAAAGGAACTGGAGAGATTATCACCGGATGCGCGGCTTCCAGTGAAAGATTGGAATAATTACAGGCTTCCGTCATACGAGGAGATTGATTATGATAATATTATGCGTTTTTATACGAAAGAGTTTGTGGAAGACAAGGAGACCAGAACGATATTATCCAATATTCTGAGAAGATTCGACTATATGGATGCGTATCTGGACAAGCTTCGGGAACTGGATTTACATTCAGATTTTTGATGAGTGGGTAGAGAAAAATGACTTGGATTTCAAAAAATGGTAAAGAGAAATCATTTATGAAACTATACAATAAAAAGCGCTTATTGTTCCTGCTCACAGCCTCTACAACTACAATGACAGCAGTGATTGTTTAGAAAGTTTTATGGGTTAGAAAATATAATAAAGGAAAACAGTATCTTGCTACAGGAGCGAAATACTATGCGGCGGATATAGGGCTTCGTTATTTTATATTGGGTACAAAGCAGGTAGACATGGGCCATATCTTAGAAAATATTGTATATCTGGAACTTATAAGACGAGGTTATGAAGTCCATATAGGAAAAATTGGAGATGTTGAGGTTGATTTTATTGCCATAGGCGTCGAGGGGAAAGAATATTATCAAGTATCTCAAACAGTACTGGAAGAGCAGACACTAAAGCGGGAACTTTCATCGCTGGATGCAATAAAAGACCATAATCCGAAGTATCTTCTTACTATGGATTATACACCAATGATATCTTATAATGGCATCAAGCAGATTAACGTTTTGGATTGGCTTCTGAAGAAATAGGCACAATGACAAGGGAATCTTAAGTCTGTATTTTATTACAGATTCAAGATTCCTATTATAGTGTCAGAACGTCCGCATCACTCACTACTAACCCGGGAAATATGATAATATCGCTGTTCATACACACACAACTGGTAATACTAATATTTAATCCATCATAAAGCAATCCTGCCCCAATACCGCCCCCCTCCAACTACACATCCCCCGGATAAGCAAACTGCACCTCATCCACATAAGTCAGCCCATTCATATCATTCAGGCTGTAGCCGCAATCATTTTCATGATATCCATTCATATGGTTCAAATCAAAATGGGCGGATGGGTCATAGGTCAGTCCATTCTGGTTTTGATAATCAGGATAAATGGGATATATCATCATAAATATCCCCTCCTTTCCGGTCTTTCTGTTAGGATGCCGGAAAGGAGGGGATTTTATTCTTTGAGGCCGGATGTTCTGGGGAGAATTCCTGTCATCATGGCTGTTATCAATATTACATAATTAATCCCTTCTATCCTCGACCATTAACGTCTGAATCGTATCCGGCGATGGATTCCAGTTTAATATATAAAGTGTATAAATACGTCTTGGGCGCATGGAAACAGTGGTGGTGACCAATGTTGTTTCCGGTCTGGCAGAACGGGAAACATGGACCGTATAGTTTCCGCTCATCATGGAACTGAAGCTGGCGGCCTGCCTGAAGCTGACTGAGTTAAAGTACACATTTCCAATGGCGGCATTAATGGCGCCGCTGTAATACGCCAGATTGCATACCCGGAAACATGCGTTGGAATATGACATGGGGCATGTGGTATCTGGAATTGAAATCAGATCCAGTCCCCTGGAAGAATTGATGATTGCAATGGTAGCCATTCCATCCCCGACATACAGGGACTTGCGGAGATAGGTGTACCCATTTGACGCTATGGAAAAGGTATGATATCCCTGGGATATCCGCTCATACCGGGTCAGCTCCGGAAAATCAAGGTTCCAGGAAACAGGGCGGTTATCAATATAGATAGTAAATGCATTATAGCCTGTTGCAGCATTGAGAAAACGGACAGCCCCGCGTTGCCAGTGATTGTTGTTACAGAAAAGGCAGGGCATGGGTGCCGGATTAACGGGCGGATAAATTGGACGGTCTGGATAATATGGCGGCATGACTGAAAAGTCCGGGTCGATATCATCATCATATGATGGGACCATAACCTCGTAATCCGGGACTGAGAAATCCGGGTCAACTAAAAAGTCCGGGTCAACAGACAGATTTTCAGTAGAAGAAACCTCCGGGATTATAGAATCCTCAGAAAGCTGCGCAGCAGTTAGTGGTAGTGATTTGAATTGATTCATGATAATTTCCTAATGGTTGATTTATGATTAATATATTCTGTATTTTTTATATAGTGACCCTATCATGAATGATTTTTAATATAAGCGACAGTACCGCTGTTTTCTGCTATAATTGTTTTATAATCGTCAAAATAAATGGCTGGAAAGAGGGAAGTCTGTGTCCGAAAGAGAAAGAATAAAAACCACAAAAGGGCAGATAGTGGATTATTGGATTGGTCATGAGGATGAGTGCGGGTTAAGCGTGGATTTTGCTGAAGCCCACGAAAGGTGCTGGCGATGTGGGTGCAAAAGAGGGCTGGAGAGATGCCATATCATACCCCATTCCCTGGGAGGCCGGGATACCCCTTCTAATTTTGTCCTGTTATGCAGCCGCTGTCATCTTGATAATCCCAATGTGTCGGACCCGGAAATCATGTGGGACTGGCTGCGCGCGTATGCTGTGCCATTTTATGATACATTCTGGAATATACATGGGATGAAGGAATATGAAAGGATTTATGGTGTTTCTTTCCGTCAGGAGATGAAAATCCGGAATATCACGAAAAAGAATCAGGATGAGATGAATGATATACTAAAAGAGATGATTCAAAATGCATCTTATCATTTTGGGGACCCACATCTTAATATAGCTACATTGGCTGGAATATACCGTATGGCAATCAAGGAATATGATATGCGGCATGGTCTGGATACGGAAAAGAAAATACATCCATGTATTAATATAGCGGAGTTTCTTTGAGATAGAATACGGATTCGGTAACCATGGAAATGATTGGGAAGATGGTTGATAAAAACTAAGTAAGGAAAGCCAAAGATTCATTTGGGCGGTGGATAATGAAAATTTGTACATACTGCAAAAGTGAGATAGAGGACAGTTGTTTACAGTGCCCGAACTGCGGGGCAGCTGAGTTCGTACATAAATGCCCTGTATGCGGAAACAGTTACAGAGGTGAGACCTGTCCGGAGTGTACCATGCAGGCAATCAGTGAAGTGGTGGAATCCGTGGCTGCTTTGACTGGGCGTATGAAGGATATGATTGGGGAAGCGGAAACAAAGGGGAAAGTGGGAGTAAAAGGAGATGTGAAGGCAAAAGGGGAAGCGGAAACAAAAGGTGATATGGAGGATGGCAAAGCGGAAGCAGTAACAGGAAAGACCGGCCATATAAAGACTGTCCCCAAACATCCAACCCGCACACACTCAACCCGCATGCAATCAGCCGACACCGGGACAGAACGAAGGAAGGAATCCCTGTTTGCCAGGATAATACGATATATTCTTCTGGGTATATTTTTTTATTTCCTTTTTCTTGTTATAATCGCAATTCTGGTAGCCGTATATATAGCCATAACCGGTAATATGCCGGGATTTGTAATGGGATTATCAAGCTGAATCAGGTGGATGGGAGGGGTAATGAAGAAGGTAGATTACTTGTATTATATCGTCATGCTGGCTCTTTGGCCGTTGGTGGACCGTCTGCTTAGTACCGGAACCAGGATCAGCCCTCTGTTTTTCTGGCTGCTTCCCCTATATGCTGCATGGTTCATCGGTTCCCCGTTCCTGCTGTATTGGCTCAGGCAGGGGCTGCCGTTTAAAAAGTCCTTTCATGCCAGCCAGGAATGTAAAATGGAATGGAGTACATTCTGGCTTGATGAGGAGCGCGGAGAGCTGGCGGCACTTTTTATTTTGAATCCTTTTCATATCCAGTATATAGCGGTGCCGCGTATTGACAGTATGGATGTAAGGCTGGATGGACTGACAGCGGACAGGAAATATGTGCAGCAGATCTGCGTCCTTCTTGTAATTGATGGAAAAACATATAGAATGCGGGCTTGCTCCATGGGCCGTTTTGGACCGGTGGGAATGGATGGATATGGCGGAATGGTGTTACGGCAGGTTCAGGGGTTTGCGGGAGCCATATTGGAAGTGAAACAGCGGATGTGTGAGGATGGTAATTGTAATCCCACATTCCCAAAGAGGGTTTGAAATCATTTTCAACCAGCAGGGGATGCCGGGGAATACGTAACAGAATGGAGGAAATGGACATGAAGCGATTACTGATTTGGGGAGCAGGGGACCAGGGAACCGTAACACTGGACTGCGCCCTGGCAATGGGGCAATATGATGAGATTGATTTTCTGGACATGAAGGAAAAAGGCCACAGGGAGATTCCGGGATACCGGATCCATGAAGAGGCGAAGGTTGATTTGGAGCATTTCCTCCAATCATATGATGAGGTTATTGTTGCGGTTGGCAGCAATGAACTGCGTGAGAAGAAAATCACCCAACTGAAGTCATGGGGGATTACCTTGGCAACCATCGTCCATCCCACTGCCATAATCAGTCCGTCATCCTGTATCTCACAGGGGTGTACCTTACTGGCCCGCGCGGTAGTCAACCCCAATGCACGCATAGGGATTGGATGCATTGTAAATACCGGTGCGATTGTGGAACATGACTGCGTGGTGGAGGATTTTGTGAATATCTGTCCGGGAGTGTCCATAGCTGGACATACACGGATTGGAAGGAAGTCCTTTATAGGAATTGGAAGTACGGTTATTGATGATATCAAAGTGGGAAAAGAAGTTATGATTGGAGCCGGTGCAGCCGTAATCCGGGATATCCCTGATTATGCGGTCGCGGTAGGGGTTCCGGCTAAGATTAGATAGCGGTTACTTTCTAAGGACAGGAGAACCCGGTTCCATGCCGTTGGACTGCCTGGATATCAGCAGGTTGCAGGATACAGGAACGGGTATGTCTGCATTGGACATCAGAGGAGGAAGCACCATGACGGGACCGGCAGGAAGCAATGGCAGTATGCGGCATTTCAGAAGGATTGTAGTAGAAGGCATTGAATACAGGTGGCTGTTCCGGTATGAGGATTTTAAATATACGAAAAATCCCTATCTGCTGGTTGGAATGCCATCCCAGCCAAAAGCATGGGTACGGATGGTATTTGAACTGGGGGACCATTTCATGCTTAACAGCGGATATCCGGCATTGTTATCAGGAGAGGAAGTTCTGGTTAATATGAATCAGCCATCTATGATAGCAAAGGCCATCCGTCAGTGCAGGAAGATGGGGATAAGCTTTGAAGGGACAGGGGAAATTGTTCTGGATGGTGTGGATGTACTGGAGGAAATGGGATATTCAATGAAGAAGGATATCGGACCAACCGCAGCGGGACGATAAAGTGAGGAGGAACCATGTATGTTTCGTATGTTTCAGAAAAAGAAAAGCCAGGAACCGCTGTTCATATACCGTATTGAAGATACATTTGCCATGAAAAGCGGGGATTGTGTGGTGACCGGACAGGTGGTTCAGGGAAGCGCAGGTGTAAACGATACGGTCTGGTATATGGATGCCCGCGGCACCAGACAGTTTTGTGTTGTAATCAGCGGGATTGAGTATGGCAGGGAAGGGATGAAAAAGACAGCTAAAGTCAACCCGTCCGGCACATATGGTTCCCATTATGGCATTCTCATAAAAGGATACCCCAAGGAAATGTTTGAAATCGGAGGAACGCTTCAGGCTGGGAACTGTTAGCCTGGGACCTCTAAACCCGGGACCTGCAAACCTGGGACTGATAGTTAACGGGGGAGGGTGAATATGACATATCTGGATGAATTCCTGAAACATGTGCTGGAAAATGTAGATGACTACACAGGTGAAACCCTGGCGGAGGAGGCTGCGTCCATTCTGTATAAAAAATACGTGTTTGCCTATCTTGACAGACAGTTGGATGTCATAAAGACGGAGAAGGAAAGAATAGGTCTGCTGGGGACCGATGCGGTTAAGGTATCCCCGCCCGCAGCGGATTCAGCCATTACAGCGCTGTCAAAGGCTAAAATCAAACATCTGGAAGACGGATCAGAATTAATTGATTTTGCCAATCATGCCGCTGAACGGTTATCAAAGGAAGACTACCAGGGATTCCTGTCATTATTTGATGATGTAAGGGGAACTGGGCCGGATGGGATCAGGCTTGCCTTACAGGGCCTTGATGCGGACCGTCCTGCAGTAAAGATTGACAATCCATTTACGGCAGGAAATATCCCGCCGCTGGCGGAACTGTATCCATATAGGGATGGAAGCGGTGTGGGCCTGGATTATTTCCTTAAAACAGATGGTGTGATGAATGATTTTGTACTGTCTGTTTCATTTGAGAAAACAGGGGATGGAGTCAAAACAGTGTTTGTGGATCTGCGGGTCCAGTAATGGATGGACCCGCCCTGTCTAGTGGACCTCCACCTTCAGCTGCAGCTCCGTCACCTGTTCCTCCACATGCTTGGTGGTATGGATATCAATCCATAAAAGCTCCAGCAGAGGACCGCGGATTGCCATGCCATTGTCCCTGGCGTATTGGAGGAGCTGGGGCACGTAGGTGCGGGTCTGTCTGAAACTGCCGCAGTAGCATACGGACAGATAGGAGCCGGCCTCGATGCGGTGTTCCCCATCCGGGTGAAGGATGAAGACAGCGTCATACTGCTGGCAGCGCCCGTCCAGGGCGTCTGACAGGTTGACGAAGGAACCCATCTGGTTGTTGCCGATGATATACTGCCGGTCCGGCCCAAAGGAAACCAATTGCTTAATCAGGATGTCCATTTCTTCATCCGTCTCATAGCTCTGCATGATCCGGTGGCAGGGACGGGACGGCATTTCTTTTAAACTGATTTGGCCAAGGACAAGTTCTCCGGCCTGGGTAATGGTTTCACGTCTGGTTATGATGTTCTCCCGCAGGGAGTTCAGCCTTGCAATCTGCTGGTCTATCACATGCATTTCCTTCCGGAACAGTTCCAGGGTGGAACCGATGCTTCTGTTTTCAATATAGGAGCGTATCTGATCCATGGAAAACCCAAGCTGGCGCAGGTCGCGGATGACATTGAGACACCACAGGTCCTCTGTGCGGTAGACACGGTAGCCATTGGGCGCCCGGCGGGGAACCAGGATGCCAAGCTCCTCGTAATAGCGCAGGATGTCCGTGCTGATGCCGTATAATGCTGCAATCTCCCCGATTTTATAAAATGTTGACATGATAGCTCTCCTAAATATGGCAAAAATTGCTGTTTACCTTGGTATTATACCAAGGTTTATACTTTTTTTGCAAGATTAGTTGTGTGAATATGAAGGAGAAGGATCATGAATTTCGAAGGAGTGTCGCTGAAGAAAGCATTTTGGAGGTTTGTCTGGCCGTCTGTTCTGGCGCAGTGGATATTTGCACTGTATACCATGGTGGACGGGATGTTTGTGGCCAGGGGCGTGTCGGAGGTGGCTTTGTCAGCTGTTAATATTGCATCCCCCTTTGTGAATTTCCTGTTTTCCGTGTCCATCCTTTTTGCAGTGGGAACATCCACCATTGTGGCTATTTTCCTGGGACAGGGGAAGCACAGGGAGGCCAATCAGGCTAATACGCAGAACCTGGCAGTGTCGGGTGTCATTGCATCTGTCATTATGGCTGCGGTGTGGCTGTGTCTGGATCCGCTGGTAATGTTTTTAGGGGCAACGGAGTCCACGGTGGGATATGTGCGGCATTATATCCTCTCCATCCTGCCCTTTACCTGGTTTTTTATCAGTTCCTATACGTTTGAGACCCTGGTAAAGACCGATGGGTATCCGCGCTTTGCAGCCATTGCGGTGACAACGGGCGCGCTGACAAACTGTGTCCTGGATTATCTGTTTGTCATGGTATTTTGCTGGGGGATAGGGGGAGCCGGTGTTGCAACCGGGATTTCGCAGATGCTGACCGTATTCCTATACCTGAAGCATTTCCTTGGGGAAAAGGCAACCATCAGGTTTGCAAGACCTGACTGGAGCTTCGGGCAGTTCTGCAGGGTGGTGAAAATCGGGCTTTCCTCAGGACTTACGGAATTATCGGCTGGTTTCACGGTGTTCCTGTTTAACCACGCCATCTTACGTTATATCGGGGAGCAGGGGATTGTCAGCTATACAATCATTGCTTATGTGAATACCATAGTGGTCATGTCCATGGTGGGGATTGCCCAGGGAATCCAGCCGTTAATCAGCTTTTATTATGGGAAAGGACAGCGGGCGGCGTGCAGCAGGCTGCTCAGGTATGCGGTTACAACAGCGGTGGGTATGGCGGGAGCGGCATTCCTTGGCTCCATGGCAGGGGCGGATGGGATGGTTTCCCTGTTTATTTCTGAAAATCTGGAAAGCCTGAGGGTGTATTCTGCCGCCGTGTTCCGGATATTCAGCATATCGTTCCTGGTACTGGGTTTCAATATTGTGGGCGCGGGATATTTTACAGCCATTGAGCGGCCAAAGGAGTCACTGGTCATTTCCCTGGGAAGGGGGATGGTAATCATGGCTGCGGCCCTGGCCGGATGTATCGCCCTGGCCGGCGGCAAGGGAATCTGGTGGGCGCCAACGGTTTCGGAGACCGTGTGCCTGGGTATCACGCTTATATTGGTGTGCCGCCATATCAGGCGTGAAACGGCAACGGCAGATGTGCCCCATGGCGCTGTGACACCGGTCATGGACGAATCATGATTTCCATCATATAAATCCAGGACGCTTCCTCTTGTGCAGGGGAGGCGTTTTGTGGTATGTGCCCTGCGCCTTGCGTCCTGTACCATGTGCCCTGAAATTCATTGCAGACAGCATATAAAACATTTATAATAGATACCGCAGGGCATCCGAATGGCCCTGGAAGCACCATGGGTTCCATGGATATAAAACAGAATAAGAGATTGGAAGGTGGAAAAATGGACAAGCAGGTCTTACTGATTAATGATTTGGCGGGCTATGGAAAGGTGGCGCTTTCTGCCATGATCCCGGTCCTGTCCCATATGGGATATAACCTATATAACCTGCCCACGGCGCTGGTATCCAACACATTGGATTATGGTAAATTTGATATTTTAGAGACAACCGGTTACATCAGGAATACCATTGGCGTATGGAAGGAACTGGGGTTCTGTTTTGACGCGGTTTCGACTGGTTTTATTGTGTCTGAGCTTCAGGCAGGGGTAATCGCGGAGTATTGCAGGGAGCAGGCGGGGAATGGGACACTGATTTTCGTGGATCCCATCATGGGGGATGAGGGAAAACTCTATAATGGGGTTACGCAGCAGACCGTAGGACACATGCGCAGGCTCACCGAAGTTGCGGACTATATCGTGCCCAACTACACGGAAGCCGTGTACCTGGCCGGGATGCCGTACAAAAAGGACGGCATCACAAAGGAAGAGGCCGGGAAGCTGATTGACGGGCTGAGGCAGATTGGCGCTAAATCCGTGATTGTCACCAGCGCATGTGTGGATGGAAATGACACCGTGATAGGGTATGACCATAAAACAGGACAGCGCTTTTTCCTTCCTTTTACACTGATTCCGGTCCGTTTCCCGGGAACCGGGGATATTTTCTCCTCCGTCCTTATGGGGAAGGTGCTGGCAGGGGAAGGGCTGCGGGAAAGCACCCAAAAGGCCATGGATATCGTAAAGGAGATGATCCTGCGCAACAGGGATAATGCGGATAAGTTCAAGGGGATTCCGGTGGAGGTCTGTCTGGAGCTGATTGACATCTAGTATGTGCTGCGCCAATCCAAGTGAAGCCTGACATGACAGCTGCCGCAGCCATATCCATATGGTTAAGGATCCGGCTATCCGGGACAGGATTTTTAGTGTATAATAAATACAGTCAGCAGTGCGCAGAATATACCAAAAGAGGAGAAGAATGAGATGCCGCCGTTAAATCTTTTAATAAAGCCGTCTTCCGGCATGTGCAGCCTGAACTGCACCTATTGCTTTTACCACGATCTGATGAGTAAGAGGGAGGTTCCGTCTTACGGCTTCATGTCGGATGAGATAAGCGGGATATTGATCCAAAAAGCGCTTACATATGCTTCCGGCCAGTGTTCCTTTGGGTTCCAGGGAGGGGAGCCTACCATGATAGGCCTGGATTTTTACCGGAAATTCGTGGAACTGGTGAAGAAGCACAATCACAAGAACCTGGAAATCAGCTACTTCATACAGACCAATGGATACCTTCTGTCAGAGGAATGGGTGCGGTTCCTGGCAGAGAACCATTTCCTTATAGGCATTTCCCTGGACGGAACCATACATACGCATAACCGCTACCGCAAGAATTATGACGGGAAGGATTCATTTGCCCAGGTCATGGATACCATTGAGCTTTGCAATCGGTATAAGGCTGAATATAATATCCTGACCGTGGTCAATAAGGCCACGGCCATGAGTGTGCGCAAAGTATACCAGTTCTACCGCAGGAAGGACTTCCGTTATCTGCAGTTCATTCCCTGCCTGGATCCCATTGGCAAGGAAAAGGGAAAGGAGGAATATTCCCTTCTCCCGGAGGAATACGGGCGTTTCCTCTGTGAACTGTTCGATCTGTGGCATGACGACTACTGCCATGGACGCCTGATATCCATCCGCAATTTTGACAACTATCTGGGCATACTGAGGGGATATCCGCCCGAGGCGTGCGACATGCGGGGACAATGCAGCATCCAGCATGTGGTGGAGGCTGACGGAAGCGTTTACCCCTGCGATTTCTATGTGCTGGACCAATGGAAGCTGGGCAATATCCGGGAAGAGGAGTTCGGTGATTTTGCCGCAAAAGAACGGGCGGAGGAGTTCATTGCCCTGTCCCGGAACCAGGACGCGGAATGCAGGAACTGCCGGTACTTCAACCTTTGCAGGGGCGGCTGCCGCAGGGTGCGGGAGGAAACCGGACAAGGCCGCAATTACTTCTGCCAGTCCTACAAAATGTTCTTTGATCATGCTCTGGAGCGGATGATGAAGATGTGAGCTATGGAAGGAATCAGCTGAACCGCAGCCGACAAGTGAGGAGAGGAAATGTCCAAGACAAAATATATAGCCGTATTGTTAGCCGGAATTATCAGTGCTGCCGGCCTGACCGCGTGCCTGAAAGCCAATGGCAGTCAGATGAATGCAGCGGATACCGCTGGTAATGAAACGCTTTCCCTTGAAATGGAAATGGATGCAAATTACAGTGATTCTGATCCGTTTGAGAATGGACGCCTGTTCTGTGTGTCCGAGGATATGGAAGCTTTAAACGCAGAGGTTTCATTTCAAATGGATGGGGAACATGGGATTGTGGAAATAAAGGACAGGGATGCAGACCAGGTGTTATGGAGCAACGCCTGGGATGGAAGTGTCAGCAGTGATACGCATGCAATCCTGCTTACGGACCTGAAAAAGGATAAAGAGTACGATGTACGGTTTACCGGGACAAAAATCAATCATGCGGTTGTAAATGTTACCTTTGAAAGCGGCTTGGTCCGGGAGAAAGAAAGACCCTCAAAACAGGCCTCCAATTGAATTGTTTGAACAAAAGCCGTGGCATATCAGGATGCCGCGGCTTTTGTCCATATGCTTTTCTGTATGAAACCTAAGATAAAACAACATTCCTACACAATGAACTTCGCGATTTTCTTCCTCAAATCCCCGCATCCATCCTCGTCAATATGAAGGACCAGTTCCACGGTACGTGAAATTGCAAGATAAAGAACACCCAGTATGGACTTGGCGTCCACAATCTGGCGGCCATATTTGATATCAGCGTCATAATCAAAGCGGCTGATGGTATTGACAAAATCAACTACCTGATTTGGCTGTTCGAACCTGACTAACATGCTTGTCATAAGTATACACTCCTTTGTAGAACATTCAATTCATGTTGTTATTAGTATAGGAGGTATGGCCGGGTTTTTCCATGGTAAGATTTTATGATTTCATGCAAAATTTAACGAAGAATACGGAAAATCCGGTCTAATCCGGTCTTTTTATGGGAGAGGGGGGATGTTGGCGCAACGGTAACCATTGGATTATTAAAAAAATATAAAGTTTTCAATGGCTCTTGACAGTATATGAAATGCGTGTTATATTACATATAGAACAAATAAAACAATAACTTTATTTCATAGAAAAGGAGAGATGACTTATGTTGATGCCTAGTATTTTTGGAGAAAACTTATTGGATGACTTTTTTGATTACCCATTTGGCAGAAGCAGCACCTTTGATATGATGAATACAGATATCAAGGATACGGATGCAGGCTATGAGATTACCATGAACATGCCTGGTGTAAAAAAGGAAGATGTGAAGGCGGAGTTAAAGGACGGCTACCTGACCATCCGGGCCACAGCCAATACCAGCAAGGACGAGAAGGGGTCTGACGGCAGATACATCCGCAGGGAGCGCTATTCCGGTTCCTGCAGCAGAAGCTTCTATGTGGGCGACGCGGTGACCGAGGAGGACATCAAGGCTAAGTTTGAGGATGGCACCCTGAAGATGCTGGTCCCGAAAGCAGAGAACAGACCGGCGGTGGAGGATAAGAAGTATATCCCCATTGAAGGATAAGGGCTGCGGAATCCCGGCGGGGTAAGTTTCAGGGACAGAAGGTAAGAGCAGGAAATTAAGGGCAGGAAGATAAAAGCAGGAAGATAAGAAAAGATGGTGTACGGGCCGCAGCCGGTTGGTACACCATCTTTTTTCCTGTACGAATGAATACAACACCTTGATCTTACAGTTATTTTACAGAATATGACCCGGTAATTTTACATGGATTTTGTATAATGGATTCAGACACTTTTGAATTGTATCAAATGAATACAAAGGAGGAATCCCATATGAAGCTGATAAAAGAATACTGGCCCCTGGCAGTGTTGGGAATGATTGGTGTATCATTGTTTGCAGGTGCAGCAGCCTTTGTGTTGCAGAATCCGTCTGTTTTATAAAATATATTGGGAAAATAAGCCAGAAACTCCCCTTTTCATTGCCTTTTATTGGAAGGATCGTTATAATGGATTACATAACTACTTTACCAATAAAAGGATAGCGGGGGCAATATGATGTCAGATTCTAAAATCCGGCCGGCAAAGCCTGGGAGAACAGGTGCAGACAGGTGGAAATCATCCGTCTCATTTAAGATTATCCTGAGTGTGCTGGCTGTCTTAATTCCATCCCTGGTGATTTTAATCGTAACCTCCTGTATCGTGGCCTCCGGCTCGATTTCAAGACTTAGCGGAAAAATGCTGGATATACAGACCGATTATGCGGTGTCCATTGTGGATGAATTTTTTAACAGCAAGGCCGCGGCAATCAGTGTATTTGAAATTGACCATGATATACAGGCTTATTTTGATTCAGTGTCCCGGCCTGAGGATATAGATGTATATGAGGACAGGGAAATCATCCTGAGGGAACTTAAAGGGGCGTTGGACAGGATGTCGGGATCCATGGTAATCCAGGTGTGGATTGCCGATGCAAAGACAGACAGATACCTGCTGTCCACGGGCGGGACGGTGAAGGCTGATTTGAACAATACAAAGTGGTACCATTCCGTGCTCTCCAGCAAAGCCACGGTCATATCGGACCCGTATCTGGACCCGGCTACCGGTAAGACGGTGGTTTCCGTGGTCACGCCTGTGTTTTCTGCTGACGGGGCAGGTATCATCGGATTTGCAGGGGTGGATGTTGATGTGGACAGCCTGTCTGAACTGCTTGCAGGCATCAGGGTTGGGGAAGAGGGATATCTGGAGCTTTTGTCCAATCAGTCGGATTACATATACAGCGATGACCCCACAGCCATGGGAAAGAATGTCTCAGATCTGGATATTTCAGATGATTACAAGGAAAAGGTCCGTTCCAATTATAATGGTGTGGTGGATTTCAGCTATGGCGGGGTAGGATATACTTCCAAATTCAAAAACTGTACAAGCACGGGCTGGCTGGCCGTTGCCACCATACCCGTGTCCGAGGTGGATTCCACCCGGGACAGCATGATAGGAATCATGATATCCATGTCCGTGTTCATCCTGTTTTTGCTGTGCGCAGTCATCATAGTACTGATACGGCGTGTGATGAAGCCCATGGCCATGATCAGCGGCAATATGGAGGCGTTTGCCCAGGGGAACCTGGATGGGGACATACAGGTACAGGGCAGTGATGAGATTGGGCGTCTGGCGGACAGCGTACGCTCGTCCACCCATTTGCTGAAAGAGATGATAAATGATGTGTCCCATATATTGGGAGAGATATCCAGGGGCAATCTGGAAGTAGGGACAGCGGACAGTTATATCGGGGATTTCCGGTTTATCCGGGAAGCATTGGAACAGATCATAGGGTCCCTTAATTATATCCTTGGGCAGATCAACATCTCCGCGGAGCAGGTGTCCTTTGGCTCCGAGCAGGTGGCGGCAGGGGCCCAGGCCCTGTCACAGGGGGCTTCGGAACAGGCAGGCGCCCTGGAGGAACTGGCTGCCAGCATAGAGGATATTTCCGGGAAAATCACGGTCAATGCAGACAATGCGGCCCAGGCCACAAAAAGGGCCGGCGAAGTGGGAAGGGAGGCAGTGGAAAGCAACAGGAGGATGCAGGAAATGCTTGCAGCCATGCAGGATATCCGCGTCAGCTCCCGGGATATAGCAAAGATATTAAAGACCATTGAGGATATTGCGTTCCAGACCAATATACTGGCCCTTAACGCGGCGGTTGAGGCTGCCAGGGTAGGGGAAGCAGGCAAAGGCTTTACCGTGGTGGCAGGCGAGGTAAGGAACCTGGCCGTTAAAAGTGCGGAGGCATCCAAGGGAACAGCGGCCCTTGTGAAGAATTCACTGGAAAAGGTGGACGAGGGTGTGCGGATCGCGGACGAGACTGCAAAGTCCCTGAAGAATGTGGTGGAAGGCGTGAAGGATGTGGTTGCGGCCGTGGATATCATATCTGCCGCATCCAATGAACAGGCCGTGTCCGTGAAACAGGTTTCCAGGGGAATTGAACAGATTTCCAGTGTGGTGCAGGTTAATTCGGCCACGGCTGAGGAAAGCGCGGCTGCCAGTGAGGAACTGTCCGCCCAGGCCATACTGTTAAAAGATCTCATAGGGAAATTCAGGTTTAAGAAATGATTCTGTCCTGAGGAAGGATCCTGGCTTGAGGAATAAAGGAATAAAGAAATAAAGGAATCCTGCGGCGCCCAAATGGTACATGGGCGCCGCAGAATCCTTTTATCCGTACCGTGTGTTAAACCAGGTGCCCTGCCTCGAATACCGGGGCATCCGTCCGCTCCTCAATCCGCATCCGGTGGGCGTTATGTACCTTTTCCCGGCATGCTGCCAGGATGTCCGGAACCTCCGCCCAATCCTCCATATGCGCGTTGCTGGCCAGCTTTTCTTCCTGCAGATGGGCCTGGATGACCAGGCTGTAGTACAGCTGGGTATCCACATGTTCAGAACTGCATATACGGGTCAGAAGCTCCGTAAGGGTCTGGTATTTGGTCAGGAGGTGCCTGGTAGCCATGGAACGGCTGTAGGGGATTATGTAACAGTTGGCAATCAGTCCAAGGACTGCCCCTGCCAGGATATAGCCCAGCCGGATGACGAATATATTCCCCACCTGCCAAAAGCCGAATGCGTTCATGAATACAGCGCCCCCCAGTGCGCCGATGGTGGAACATGCAAATGTTTCAGCATAATCGGTAAAATAGAATGAAAGGTAACCGGAGAGCATCATGGCAGCGGTGCGCCCGGCAGCCGAAGGAATCAGGGAGTAGATCACAACAGAGGCCAGGCCTCCGGTTATGGTTGCCAGGATACGTTTCTTTGTCTTGACCGGCACATCATCTGCATAGGGCAGGGATACGGAGGCCAGGGTGAACAGGAGCCATCTGCCGTGGGGCATCCCCAGTGCCCGTACCAGGCAGGCGGCTGCCGACAGCACAAGGGCTGTGCGCAGCGCATAGACAGCCCGCACCGGGCTTACGTCCAGGGCAGCCATGAGGCGGAACCGGAAGGACAGGGAGGTTTCGCGGTAGCGGGACCTGTTCTGGGGATCTGTCATGTGCAGCAGCCTGTCGCGGATATAATTCAGGCTGTTATGGAACAGGACAGCGGTTTTGCTGTTTTCAGTGTCCGGCGGGTCGGAGGAATCCGGAAGGGGAATGGTACCGGTTTCCTGTTGGAGGAAGGAATAAAAGGCAGCGAGCCAGGAGCGCACGTTCATAAGCAGGCCGCGGTCATTGGGGGATAAGGGGGCGGGCAGTTCATTTATAAGGACCAGCAGGTGTTCCAGGCCGCGGCCCGCATCAACCATGTAGAAACTGGCGTCGGAGATGCAGAGGATCCGTTTCCTGCGCTCATATACGGTCCGGCTTAACTGATACAGGCGGCTGCGCATGTACGGGAAGTCCGGCGCTTCCCCGTTGCCCTCCAGCCGTCTGTCAATGTAACGGCTGATCATATCAACCATCCCGCTTAAGACATCCTTGGCTGTCTCCACCACCCGCTTCCTTCCCATGAACCACTGGTACAGCATGATGGACACGGCCCCGGCCAGCATGGCCACAAGCCTTCTGGGAAGCTGGGCTGCGCTGACAGGGGAAATATATATCAGGAACAGATAGGATAAAATATAAGGAAAATACAGATGGCTGGAATACTCATAGGTAAATGCGTACAGAATTCCCAACAGTGTGGTAAAATTAATGATAAACGACAAGGGCATGGGAAGGGCGTTTACCCAGTAGGCGGTCAGGGCCATTAAGACCAGTACCAGGGACTGGACAATCAGATGGCGGATGGGGGCGGCGGTCAGGTCCCGGGCCATGGACGCGGACATCATGATTGTGAAGATGACGCCCACTATGGAATTCTCCGGGCCGAAAATGTGCTGGAAGACATTGATGTATGCAACGATAAAAATAAAGCTGAGTGTGCCGAAGCGGAATTTGTCCCGTACCGGCGCAGGGATTTTAAACCGGATGTTCATGAATGTATGCATCTCCTTTGTTCTGGCTGATGGTTGGATAGTGATTGACTTTGATTACAATTCATATATAATCAAAGAGAAAAAGTCATAGAAATATGATAGTCATGTTTTGTTTACTAATTAACAAGGATAACATTTTAACAGGATTTTGTCAATGGGAGAAAAAGATGAAGAATGCAAAAGCATCGGAGATGTTTGTCCAAAACCTGCTGCTGGTGATGCCGGACTGGCATTCCAAACTGGTTAAACCTTTTAGGGACACGCTGGACAATGAGATGAGCCTGGAGACATACTACTGCCTGGAGACGCTGCGGGCATGCGGCACCGCCACCATGTCGGACCTGGCCCACCAGATGAAGGTACCCAAGCAGCAGATGACAAAACTGGTTGACAGGCTGAGCCAGAGCCGGTTTGTGGAGCGGGTGCAGGGAAAGGATGACCGCAGGGTCACATGGATTCGGCTGACGCCGCAGGCAGTCTCCTATCTGGATGAATATTACCTTAAGAATACGGCATTCATCCAGATGCTGGAGGAAAAGCTGACCAGGGATGAACTTCAGAGGCTGAATGATGCGGTGGAGGCCCTGGAGGAGATACTGCCTAAGTTGACATGAAGTCCCAGCTGTCGGTGACATCCGGGCTGTTAAGCCTGCCAAGGGATACCATCTTCCTGCCGTAATCCCGGCCAGGTTCCAGGTATGCGGAAAATGTCCGGCTGTTGTCATAAGTGCGGAAGGAGTACTTCCTTGCGGACAGGTCAATCATTGCAGTGTACTGTGTGTAATCCGCGGTTTCCCGGTCCGTCATGACAGCGCCTTTGGGGATGCTGACATTTTCCAGTATATGGAATCCTGTGTTTAGCGCCTCTTCCTGGCTGGACGGGATGGGGGAATGGCTTTTCAGATAGGCAGCCCTTACAAATCTGGAGGGAGGGGTAAAATCCCCGGGCAGGCCCAGCGTGCCCGCGCCCTGCCCGAATGGCGCCAGCCTCACGGACCCCCAGTCAGCGTCCTGAGGCTGGTAAGGCGACAGGTCCATATAGTTGCGGAGATTGGTCATATGCCATTGGAAATCGGGACTGTTGGCCAGTACGCCCATTGGATCATCCATGAGCCGCAGTCCGTCCCCGGTCCGCTCTACAGCCATGCAGGCCCCGTCCTGGTCCGCAAGGATCCAGTGCAGGGGCGCCACCGTATTGGTAACGCTGTCCTTCTGTCCCACAATACGTATGGTGTCAAGCAGGGTGGCTGCCTGGCTTACGGATGCACAGAGTCCCAGCAGGAAGCTGACAAGTTCAATGGCCGCAATGGGAGGCCTTGGGTCCTTAAGGCCGTCCCCGGAGTCCACGGTATCGTATTGTGCATAACCGGGAAAATAAAGAACAGCCGCCCCAAAGCCCATCTCATTGACTCCGTCTGCGAAAATCACAGGGGGTAGATCCTGGCCTGCGCCTATGAAACTGTAGCGGCTGCGGATCCTGTGGGTGGCTGCCAGGTTGTTCCATTCATAGCCCCTTGGGGATATATAAAGTTCTGGGTCAAGGGGATAGGAAAAATCCATGGTACGGCCAAAACAGGTATTGCCCTGTGCGGTCCGTATGGTGATTGCGGTACACATTTGCACCCCTCCTTACTCGGATGATCGGATTCAGTTCCGTTATGTCATGTATATTCCGCAGCGGATGAAACATTCCGTTTAAGTGGCTTGCTACGGAAATGTAAATGCGATAGAATAGACATGTGGCTTTTAAGGAAGCGCCTGTCCCAGGGAATGACCATGGACAGCCGTGGAATACCAATATGGGAGGAAGTGTGACATGACAAAAGAAGAACTGGCGTTGGAAATCATAAAACGCCTGAAAAAAGAATATCCGGACGCAGGCTGTACCCTGGATTACAACCAGGCATGGAAGCTGCTGGTCAGTGTCCGCCTGGCTGCCCAGTGCACGGATGCCAGGGTTAACGTGGTGGTCAAGGAACTGTATGAAAGATATCCGGACGTAGGGGCCCTGGCAGAGGCCAAGGTTGAGGACATTGAACGGATTGTGAAACCCTGCGGCCTGGGGCACAGCAAGGCCAGGGATATAAGCGCCTGCATGAAGATCCTTCAGGAAGAATACGGGGGCAGGGTCCCCGATGATTTTGACGCCCTTCTCAAGCTGCCGGGTGTGGGACGCAAAAGCGCCAACCTGATCATGGGGGATGTGTTCGGCAAGCCGGCCATTGTCACGGACACCCACTGCATCCGCTTGGTGAACCGCATGGGCCTGGTGGATGGGATCAAGGAACCAAAGAAGGTGGAGATGGCTTTGTGGAAGCTGGTTCCGGCCAAGGAGGGAAGCGATTTCTGCCACAGGCTGGTCTATCATGGACGGGATGTGTGCACGGCCAGGACAAGGCCTCATTGTGATGCATGCTGTCTGAGTGACATTTGCGCCCGGAATGGGATCTGAGAGGCGGACATAAAGATAAGTAAGGCATAAGAGGATGTCCACATAACAGAGAAGGCGGTTTTTAATAGTGAAGAATTGGGATGGAAGAACAAACCACAGGCGTCTGGAAGAGGCAAAGGAGATGGCCAGCCGGATGATGCATATGCATTACTGTGAAAATGACGTGAATGGGATTGCTTCCCTGTTTGCCCCGGATGTTCTGTGGATGGGGGCAGGGGAGGAAGAGTATATTGCGGGCCGGGAAGCGTGCGTGGAGGCATTTGCGCAGATGAAAGGCAGCATTCCGCGGTGCAATATATGGAATGAGGAATATGACGCCATACAGCCTTCAGATGGAATCTATATCGTTACAGGACGGATGTGGATTGCCACGGATCCCAGCACCCGGATGTACCTGAAGGTACATCAGCGGGTGTCCTTTGTATTTCAGGACCAGGGGGACAGGCTGTCCTGCGCGCATATCCACTGTTCCAATCCATATCAGGAGATGATGGAGGGGGAAAAGTTTCCTGAAAAGATAGGCCGCCAGTCATTTGACTATGTAGAGGAGCGCATGAGGATCCTGGAGGAGGAGATGCGCCAGAAGAACCGGCAGATGGAGGTAATCATGTCCTCCATTGCAGGCGGGCTGAAAATCAGCAATGATGATGATACCTATTCCTATGCCTTTGTCAGCAGGGAAGCAGCGGCCCTGTTTGGATATACGGTGGATGAATTCATGGAAGTCACAGGGGGGACTGCGGTGGGCAATGTGTATCCGCCTGACCTGCCCGGCGCACTGGCTGACTGCGAAGCAGCATTTAAGGACGGCGGCCTTACCTACTCCACCCGCTACAGGGTGCGCTGTAAGGACGGGAGCCTTAAATGGATTATCGACAGCGGCAAGAAGGCCCGGGATGCAGAGGGCAGATGGATGGTGAACAGCCTATATCTGGATATTACCCAGTCAGAGGCGAATGCCCAGCGTCTGAGGGAACAGACAGAACTGCTGGCCAGCATTTATGACACCGTGCCCTGCGGCATCATCCGCTTTGTACGGGGCCGGGACGGCGGTTACAGGCTGATTTCAACCAACCGCACGGCCATCCGGTTACTGGGTTACGGCACCATGGAGGAGGGGCTGGCGGACTGGCACGATGGGGTGCTGGGAAATGTGCTGCCCCAGGACCAGGAGATGCTGCGCAGCTGCTATATGGAACTGAGGCAGCCGGGCGACCGGCAGGACAGGGAATACCGGGCCAGGTGGAAGGACGGATCCGTCCACTGGCTGGAAGGGACCAACATGGTGGTCTCCGCCACCCCGCAGGGGGACCATATCATCCAGCGGACCATAGTGGATATCACACAGCGCAAGGCGCTGCAGATACAGCTGGAACGGGAACAGGAGATGTACCGGGTGTCCATGGAAGCCAGCGCGGCCGTGATGTTTGAATACCTGATGGATGAGGATGTGTTCATCAGCTATGAACCGCGGCCGGGCATGGGAGTCTGCAGGCATGAACTTCACGATTATTCCAACATCCTTCTGGAACAGAAAATCATCCACCCGGACGATATCCCCATTGTGATTGATAATATCTGTAAGGGACGGGCGGAGACATTCGAAGTGCGCTGTTCCACGCCGGCGGGGCGTCCGGGGGATTATGTATGGTACAGGGTGAACAGCCGCCTGATCATGGAGGATGGGAAGCCGGGCCGTGTGGTGGGCGCTCTTTATAATATCCATGAGATGAAGTCCCTTTTGTTTGAAAACAGCGAACACCTGTATATGAACCAGTCAGCCCTGCAGGCGATCAACGGTGTGTATGTCAGCATGTTCTATGTGAATCTCATACAGGACAGTTATTATGCTGTCCGGCTTCCGGATGCAGGCAGGAAGAGGACATTGTCCAGGGCAGGACGGTTTTCGGAAAGCCTGAACCAGTATATCCTGGAACAGACGGACGAGGCTGACCGGGAGCGGGTGAAGTCCATGTGCGCCAGGGACTGGCTGCTCCGGGAAATCAACCAGGAAAATGAGCATATGGAGGCAGAGTTCCGTCTGGCCGGACCGGAGGACGGGGCATCATGGTACCGTCTGGAAATCCATCTGGTGGCCATGGAGCAAAACAGGCCCAAGACCATCATCATTGCAATCCGCAACATCAGTTCCGAGAAGCAGAAGGAACTGGAACACAGGGAAGAGGAGAAAAAGGCAAAACAGGCCCTTGAGGAGGCATATGCCGCTGTTAACCGGGCCAACCAGGCCAAATCCGAATTCCTGTCCAGGATGAGCCATGATATCCGTACCCCCATGAATGCCATTCTGGGAATGGCCGCTGTTGCGGAACACAATCTGGATAAAGGGGATAAGGTAAAGGACTGCCTTTCAAAGATACATACTTCAGGGGACCATCTCCTGGAGCTGATCAATGCGGTGCTGGATATGTCAAAGATAGAATCCGGCAGCATCTGTCTTGCGGAAAACCCGTTCAGCCTGTCCTGTATGATGGATGAGGTGGCGCAGATCATCCAGACGGACATAGGGCGGAAAGGTCAGCATCTGTCCGTGCATATGCAAGGGCTGGGGCATGACGCCGTGTACGGGGATATGGTCCGGGTCAAGGAAATCCTTCTCAATCTCCTGTCCAATGCGGTTAAATATACCCCGGAAAATGGAACCATCCAGGTATCCCTGGAAGAAAAGCTGTCCAGCCAGAGCGGCGTGGGCTGTTTTGAGTTCATTGTGGAGGATGACGGAATCGGCATGTCCCCGGAATTTCAGGAAAAGATGTTCACTCCGTTTGAGCGGGCGGAGGACGAGCGGGTCAGCCAGATTCAGGGAACGGGGCTGGGGCTTCCCATTACCCGCAACCTGGTGCAGATGATGAACGGGACCATCGGTGTGGAGAGCCATCTGAATAAAGGGACCAGGTTCGTGGTAACCATATATCTGAAACTGGTGGACCAGGATAAAACCCGCAGGCAGGAACCGGAAGCCATATCTGAAGTCCCAAGGACATTCCGGCCGGGTACCAGGATCCTACTGGCAGAAGATAATGAACTGAACCGGGAAATCGTAAAGGAGCTTCTGTCCCTGTGCGGACTGGAGATAACATGCGCTGTAAATGGCCGGGAGGCAGTGGAGTTATTTGAAAAGAATCCCCCGGGAACCTACGGGCTTATACTTATGGATATCCAGATGCCGGTCCTTGACGGATACGGCGCGTCCATGGCCATCCGCCGGATGAGCGTGGATGGAAGGCGTCCGGATGGGGCCGGGATTCCCATTATCGCCCTGACAGCCAACGCCTTTGCAGATGATGCATATAAGGCGAAACAGGCCGGGATGAATGAACACGTCACCAAGCCCCTGGACCTGGACCACCTGCTGGAGACAATGCACCGGTGGATGGATTAATTAATGATAGGATGAAGTAAGAGGTGAAGGAATGAGAACAGGAATCGTTGTAGAAGGCGGCGGGATGCGCGGTATATATGGAGCCGGCGTCCTGGACGTGCTTCTGGAGGATGACATACAGGCAGACGGCCTTATCGGCGTGTCTGCCGGGGCAATTCACGGATGCAGCTTTGTCTCAGGACAGAAGGGACGCTCCATCCGGTATAACCTGAAGTACAGCCGCGACCCAAGATACATGAGCATGCGGTCCTTAATCAGGACAGGGGATATGTTTGGGATAGATTTCTGTTACCACGAACTGCCGGAAAAGTTAGACCCATTTGATAATGAGACATTTGAGGCAGCCAGGACGGAATACTATGTCACATGCACGGATGTGGAGACAGGCAGGCCCGTGTACCATCACTGTCCCAGCCTGAGGGGAAACCTGATTGACTGGGTGCGGGCTTCCGCCTCCATGCCTCTGGCCTCCCGGATCGTGGAACTGGATGGGAGGAAGCTGTTGGACGGGGGCGTGGCTGATTCCATCCCGGTCATGGCGTTCCGGAAGATGGGATTTAAAAAGAATCTTGTGATACTGACCCGTCCCGCGGGATACCGTAAGAAACCGAATCCCATGATGCCCATGATACGCAGGGTGTTCAGGGAGTACCCTGAATTCGTGGAGACGGCGGCCTGCCGCCACCTGGTGTATAACCGGGAACTGGACGAGATCAGCCGTCTGGAGCGGGAAGGGGAGATACTGGTCATACGTCCAAGCCAGCGCATCGAAATCAGCCGTACCGAGCGCAGGCCGGAGCGGATTGAACAGATGTACAGGCTGGGAAGGGAAGACGCCCTGAAGGCGCTTTCAGATATAAAGGAGTTCATGGGGGCTTCAGGGAAGCGGAAAGGAGATTTGTGATGGAATACAGGAAGTTTGGACATAAGCTGGTACTCAGGCTGGACCCGGAGGAAGAGGTGGTGCAGTGCCTGACGGAGCTTTGTGAGAAGGAGGATATCAGGCTGGCAGAGGTCTCAGGGCTGGGAGCTGCCTCTGAGGTGGAACTTGGCCTGTTTGATACGGATACAAAATCATTTCAGGGAAAATGCTTCAGGGGGGCATATGAAATCGCAACCCTGACAGGCAGTGTGACGAGGAAGGATGGGGAACCATACCTGCACCTCCATACGGTGATAGGAAACCCGGTCAAGGGCGAATGCCATGGCGGCCACATGGTCCGGGCCGTCATCAGCGCGACCGCTGAGATTTTCGTGGACATCCTGCCAGGGGAAACCGGACGGAAGATGAACGATAGGATTGGCCTGAACCTGTTTGAGTTCCCGGAATCCCGGTAAACAGGACATGGAAAAGGTAAACCAGAAATCCCTGCCTGAACGGACCGCAGATGCCATCATGTCCATGCTCCACCATGAAAATTACGGGGTAGGACAGAAGCTTCCCAATGAAATCAGGATGGCGGAGCGTTTCGAGGTCAGCCGTTCCACCATCCGTCAGGCGGAGAAAATCCTTGAACAGAGGGGAATCCTGGACATTGAGCGCGGGGCGGGCACATTCGTATCCGGCAGTATGGGGATGAATGAGGATCCTTTGGGATTTTCCCTTATTTATGATAAAACCAAGCTGGCCAGGGACCTACTGGAACTGCGCCTGCTCATAGAACCCAAGTCCGCTTCCCTGGCAGCCCAGAACGCAAAGCGGCAGGACACGGAACTGCTGTTCCGGCTGTGTGATGAACTGGAGGCCATGGTGGCGGCTGGTGAGAATTACGTGAGGAAGGACATGGAATTCCACCAGGCGGTGGCCAACTGCAGCCAGAATGCGGCAATCCACAACCTGATTCCCTATATCCATCAGATGCTGGTGCTTCACGACAGCATTTCCACCAACCGCCATATGGAGGAGACGGTAAAGGAGCACAGGCGTATTGCCAGGGCCATTGCGCAAAGGCGGGGCGCGGATGCATATGACGCCATGGAGTTTCATCTGATGGTCATACGCAGCCGGCTGATGGAGGACTGGTGACGGTGCGCGGGAAGCAGCGGATAGGAATGGACAAATGGGAATAGCCGGATAGAAATAGACAAATTTGTATAAAAATATATGACAATGGCCAGAAGTGATTAGAAAAACAGAGGTCCTGTTGAAGCCCGGAATCCGGGATGGTATGATGCATCCAGAATCAATTTCAGAAAAAGGAAGGGATGCATATATCATGGAGAAGATTGTGTTGGACAGCGCCATAAAATTCGGGGCAGGCCGTTACCGCCAGGACAGGAATATCCTGAAGGAGTGCGGACAGGAGATACGCCGGTTTGGGAAAAAGGCGTTTGTGATAGCGGGACCCAGGGCCTTTGATGCGGTTAAGGAGCAGCTGCTTTTGGGATTTGAGGCAGCGGGCCTGGATTATGTGGTGGAGATTTACAGCGGTCCCTGCAGCTTTGAGGCGGCAGAGGAATACGCGGGGAAATGCCTGGCAGCCGGCTGCGACGAGGTGGTTGGGGTGGGCGGAGGAAGGATCATGGATTTCTCCAAGGCCCTGGCCGAGACAGCAGGGCTTGGAACGGTGAATATCCCCACCTCCATAGCCACATGCGCTGCATTTACGGCCATGAGCGTCATGTATACACCAGAGGGGGCCAAGAGGACCTGCTGGAGGTTTGAGCATGAGGTGGATGCCGTCCTGGTGGACATGGACGTGATAGCAGGCTGTCCCGTCCGCTATGCGGCCGCGGGCATCCTGGATGCCATGGCCAAGCGGATTGAAATCCAGAATGGCAAGCCGGTAATGACACTGGAGGAGAACCGTTTTGACCTGTTCACCGCATTCAGGATGTCGGAGTATACCTATGATGTACTGGAGCAATACGGTCCCCAGGCCGTCGAGGACATCCGGTGCCACAAGGTTACCAAGGCAGTTGAGGACATAACCTTCATCAACATAGCGGTAACAGGCGTCATAGCCAATATAACCAAGAGCTTCAGCCAGTCCGCCCTTGGCCACATGATGTATGACGGGGTGCGCACCTTCTTCACAAAGGAAGCCGAAGCAGCCCTGCACGGTGAAATCGTGGCCGTGGCGCTGTTTGCCCAGCTCTACTACAACCAGCTGGAGGGGGAGATGGAGCAGCTTAAGCGGTTCATGGAGCGTTTGGACATGCCCCTTACCCTGGACGCCCTGGGCGTGGCATGCAATGAGGAAAACCTTGGGATCCTGGAAGGATATCTCATTGATTCTCCTTATGTGGGACAGGACCAGGAGAGCCTCAGGCGCCTGCACGGTGCCATGGGGATGATGGGGGCGCGGATGTGATTGGCGGATAATTGAAAAAAGCGGGGAGCAGCATTCCGGGCCGGGAAACCTTTTTAAAGGTTCCCGGCCCGGAATACGTTGGATTCTTATTCCAATTCCCCGGCATTTCTGATAGAATGAAAAGAGCAAGAAATAGTTGTATGAGGAACAGCGTCATAAGCGGTATCAGGAGCTGCTCACGTGTTTATATGTGCAGGAGGGGGGATGGACATGGATTATAAGCATGAACTGGTTATTCCCAATGAGGATCTGCCATTCAGGATGTTCCTGTTTGAGGGCAGGGACGGCAATTACAGGGTGGCGAAGCACTGGCACCGTTCGGTCGAGGTTTTCCTTGTGCTGGACGGGCAGATGGAATTTTTCATCAACAATAAAAGGCTTCCGCTGAAGGCGGCTGATTTTGTGATAGTCAATTCCAATGAAATCCATTCCATCGAGGTCCCGGACCCTAATACCACCATTGTGGTGCAGATACCGGTTTCCTGTTTTGCCGGGTATCTGGAGGAAGGGGATTATGCGCTGTTTACCAAGCAGGAAGAGGAGGATAACCTGAACCTGGTGCAGCTGATCGTACGGATGTACCGTACCTATGAACAAAAGGAGTTTGGGTATGAGCTGAAGGTTAAGAGCCTGTTTTTAGAACTGCTTTACCTGCTTGTCACACGGTTCATGAAGAAGGAGGACGACCAGGGCAGTATCCGTCAGAAGCGCCATCTGGACAAGCTGTCCAATATAACCGCGTATCTGAAGAATAATTATGATAAGGATATTACATTGGAGAGCGTGGCGGCTACCTTCGGCTTTTCCCCCACCTATCTTTCAAGGATGTTCAAACGGTATGCCAGCGTCAGCTACAAGACCTATCTCCTGGACCTGAGGACGGAGTACGGACTCAGGGAAATGATGAATACCAGCCACAGCTTAAGCGAAGTTGCGCTGAACAACGGATTTCCCAATGGACGGGCTTTTTCCAAGGCATTTGTGAAGCGGTACGGGTGCCTGCCCAGCGAATACAGGAAGGTGATGGACGGGGATGGTTAAAATGTCTGCCCATCCAGGGAAGGAAGGGTGAAAAGGGCAAAAAAGTGCTGTCATGAAGTCAAGTTTGAATCTGGAAAGACAATCCTGTTCTGGTATAATCGTAGGTAGATGCGTTTACAGCAGGTTCCAGGTACTGGAATCATAAGCTGCCGGAGAAAGGGGAAGGGCAAGATGAAATATCTGATTGGAGTTGATGTGGGGACGTCCGCAACCAAGACCGTCCTGTTCGATGAGGACGGCGTCGTGGCTGCGTCCGCTTCCAAGGAATACCCGCTGTACCAGCCGGAGAACGGATGGGCGGAGCAGAGGCCGGAGGACTGGAGGGATGCGGTGCTTGCAACCCTTAAGGAGGTGACTGAGCAGTCCGGCGTTCCCGCAGAGGATATCAAGGGAATCGGCATATCCGGGCAGATGCACGGACTTGTGATGCTGGATGGGAAGGGGGAGGTAATCCGCCCCTCCATCATCTGGTGCGACCAGAGGACCGGACGGGAAGTGGAGGATATGCTTGAAATCATGCCGAGGGAGCGTTGGATTGAGATTACGGCCAATCCGCCCCTTACCGGATGGACGGCGGCCAAGATACTCTGGGTCAGGAAGCATGAGCCGGAGAATTACAGCAGATGCCGCCATATCCTTCTGCCAAAGGATTATATACGCTATGTGCTCACCGGGGAGTTTGCCACCGAGGTATCCGATGCCAGCGGCATGCAGCTTCTGGACGTGCCGGGCAGGTGCTGGTCCAAAGAGGTATTGAAGGCCCTTGATATTGATGAATCCATGCTGGGTAAAGTGTATGAGTCCTGCCAGGTGACAGGGACCCTGCTTGAGCAGGTGGCAGGGCAGACAGGGCTGACCGTGGATGTGAAGGTGGTTGGCGGCGCAGGCGATAATGCGGCTGCGGCAGTGGGAACCGGGATTGTGAAGGACGGCACTGCATTTACCACCATCGGGACCTCCGGCGTTGTATTTGCACACACCAGCAAGGTGTCCATCGACCCCAAGGGCCGGGTGCACACATGCTGCTGCGCGGTGCCGGGCGCATGGCATATCATGGGCGTGACCCAGGGCGCAGGTCTTTCACTCAAGTGGTTCAAGGACCAGTTCTGCCAGGATTATGTGGCCCAGGCCCAGGCCGTGGGATGCGATGTCTATGACCTGATTAATAAGGATGTGGCGGAAATCGGACCCGGGAGCAGCCGGCTGGTCTATCTGCCCTACCTGATGGGGGAGCGGACCCCCCATCTGGATCCGGACTGCCGCGGCGTATTCTTCGGGCTTTCCGCCATCCATACCAGGAAGCACCTGCTGAGGGCGGTCATGGAAGGCGTGTCCTACTCCCTGTGCGACTGCAATGAGATACTGAAGGAGATGGGCGTGGAGGTCACACAGATGATGGCCTGCGGAGGCGGCGGCAAAAGCCCTGTCTGGAGGCAGATGCTGGCAGACCTGTACAACTGCACGGTCAAGACCGTTGAGATGGATGAGGGACCTGCCCTTGGGGCCGCCATACTGGCCGGCGTGGGCTGCGGCATCTATCCGGATGTGGAGACTGCCTGCAGCCGGATCATCCGTGAGAAGAGCAGCACGGAGCCTGTAAAGGAAGAAGCTGAGGTTTATGCAGGGTATCACAGGATATACCAGAACCTTTACCGCAGCCTGAAGGACGACTTTAAGGCTCTGGCAGGGATGAAAGGGTAAAATAAAACAGCCGTGGGCGCGGGGCCGCCGCAAGGGGTCACCATGCCCGTGATGAGGAGGAAAAGAGATGGAGTTAATCAATGTATGCAGCCCGGAGTTCAGGCCGTATGGGCGTGTGATTACCGGATATGATGTGGACGGTCTTATGAAGGCCATGGAGTCCACGCCCCTTCCTGAGGACGTTGTCTATGTGGCTTCCGTACCGGAGCTTGAGGCGCTGCCCATCGGTGCGGAGCTGTCTGACGGAATCTATGGACAGATGGAAATCCAGCTGGGATACTGCAACGGCCATAATAAAAAGCTGAATGCCCTGGAGTACCACAGGGATTCAGAGGTGAACCTGGCTGTGACGGACCTGGTGCTGCTGTTGGGCAGGCAGCAGGATATAGAAGAGGATTTTACCTACGATACATCTAAGGTAAAGGCCTTCCTGGTCCCGGCAGGCACCCTGGTGGAAGTGTACGCCACCACCCTCCACTATGCGCCGTGCCAGACAGAGGACAGCGGGTTCCGCTGCGTGGTGGTGCTTCCAAGAGGGACCAACACAGACCTTGACCACAAGCCGCAGGTGAAGTGCGGCGAGGAAAAGCTGATCACGGCAAGGAATAAATGGCTGATCGGCCATGAAGAGGGCGGACTGGACGGGGGCGCATGGATTGGCCTTAAGGGGGAGAACATTTCCCTGTAGATAAACATTTCAGATAGATACTGCAAATAAAAACCGCAGATGAAAACCGCGGTTCATATGACCGTGGAACATTGGCCATAAATCAAATAATAAGACGGAGGATATATGACTATGATCAACATGCCGGAAGTAAAGATTGGTATTGTGGCGGTAAGCCGTGACTGTTTCCCTGAAAGCCTTTCCGTGAACAGAAGGAAAGCCCTGACAGAGGCATATAAGAAGAAGTATGACGCATCCAATATTTATGAATGTCCAATCTGCATCGTGGAAAGCGAGATCCACATGGTACAGGCCCTGGAGGATGTGAAGAAAGCGGGCTGCAACGCCCTGGTGGTTTACCTTGGCAACTTTGGCCCTGAGATTTCTGAGACATTGCTGGCAAAGCATTTTGACGGACCGTCCATGTTCATTGCAGCGGCCGAGGAGTCCGGGAACAACCTGGTCCAGGGCAGGGGCGATGCATACTGCGGCATGCTCAATGCCAGCTATAACCTGAAGCTGCGCAACATTAAGGCGTATATCCCCGAGTATCCGGTGGGCACGGCAGAGGAATGCGCGGACATGATTGAGGAGTTCGTACCCATTGCAAGGGCAGTGGTTGGGCTTAGCAGCCTTAAGATTATCAGCTTTGGACCCAGGCCCCTTAACTTCCTTGCATGCAATGCGCCGATTAAGCAGCTTTATAATCTGGGGGTTGAGATTGAGGAGAACTCAGAGCTGGATCTGTTCGAGGCATTTAACCGCCATGCACGGGATCCCCGTATCCCGGATGTGGTAAAAGATATGGAAGCAGAGCTGGGCACAGGCAACAGGAAGCCGGAAATCCTGGAGAAACTGGCACAGTATGAGCTGACCCTCCTTGACTGGATAGACGGGCACAGGGGATACCGCAAGTACGTTGCCATTGCAGGCAAATGCTGGCCCGCATTCCAGACCCAGTTCGGCTTTGTGCCCTGTTACGTCAACAGCCGTCTGACCGGACGGGGGATTCCCGTGTCCTGTGAGGTGGATATCTACGGCGCGCTCAGCGAATTCATCGGCACATGTGTGAGCCAGGATGCGGTCACCCTGCTGGATATCAACAACTCAGTTCCGGCCGACCTTTATGAAGAGGATATCAAGGGCCGGTACAGTTATACCCAGAAGGAAACCTTCATGGGCTTCCACTGCGGCAACACCAGTTCCAAGAAGCTGTCCTTCTGTGAGATGAAATACCAGCTGATCATGGCCAGGGCCCTTCCTGAGGAAGTGACCCAGGGCACACTGGAAGGCGACATCACACCTGGCGACATCACCTTCTACCGTCTCCAGAGCACGGCGGATAACAAGCTGCGCGCCTACATTGCCCAGGGAGAGGTTCTGCCCGTTGCTACCCGCTCCTTTGGCGCCATCGGTATCTTTGCAATCCCGCAGATGGGCAGGTTCTACCGCCATGTGCTGATTGAAAAGAACTTCCCGCACCACGGCGCGGTTGCGTTCGGACATTACGGAAAGGCAATTTACGAGATATTCAAATTCATCGGTGTGGATGTGGAGGAAATTGGATTTAACCAGCCTGCCGGCATGCTTTATAAGACGGAGAATCCGTTTGCGTAAGTGAAGGTCTGGCAGGAACAGGTGGACTGCGAAGGTGGATATCCGCCATGCACCCCTGGACAGACTGCCGGTAAAGCAGGCGGGAAAGCCCTGTGTGGGCTTTCCCGCCTTGCCTGTTTGTGGAGGATGGCTTATTTATGAGGAAGGATTTTATACCAGCGCCTGTATGAAGATGGGCTTGCCTCCGTTTTCCGGCGCTTCAGGGGGGCCTGCCGCAAAAAAATGCTATTCCATGGCAAGATTATCCTGCTTTTGTTTTACCATGATTTTTTGTATAATGGTAAAAGATAAGCATTGTGCGGCGTCCGGATAGGCGCCAAGGGGGCAGACGGAGAGGGGATGGGGAGATGGACAGGAATAAAAGGAAACTGTTTTGGCTGGTGCTGGCCGGCCTGTTCTGCATTGTATTCCTCACCCTGCTGACCATCTCCTTTTATGGTTATGTGCTGGAGAAGATAGGGGTGGAGTACGCGGAGAATTCCAGGACCTATGACAGGCACTTCGTGATGATTGTAGGCAATACGGAGTCGCAGTTCTGGAAGGATACATATGCCTGTGTCAGGGAAGAGGCTGCTGGCCAGAACGCTTATGTGGAGCTAAAGGGAACCAGCCAGTCATCCTCCTATACCATGACGGACTTCATGGATATGAGCATTGCTGCCAAGGTGGACGGTATCCTGCTGGAGTGCACGGCGGAGGAGGCCCTGGAAGGAAAAATCAATGAAGCCAATGAAAAGGGCATTCCGGTTGTGACCATTTTAAATGATGCGCCAAAGACTGGGCGTAAGAGCCATGTGGGAATCAATCCATACCAGCTGGGGCAGGAATATGCAGGACAGATATGGAAGATACTCCCCAAAGACAAGGATAACCTGAGGATTACGGTCCTGCTTCATGATAATGCCATTGACAGCAACCAGTCACAGATTTTCAACCAGATTAACAATCTGATGGTCACTTCTGAGGAAACCCAGGGGCGTGTGCGGGTGGAGGAAATCAGGATTTCATCTGAACGGGCCTTTGAATCCGAGGAGATTGTCTGGAACCTGTTCCAGAATGAACAGGGGGCCCCGGATATCATCGTTTGCATGGATGAGGTGGACACCGAGGCTGTGTATCAGGCCGTGATTGATTATAACAGGGTGGGCGAGACCCAGATCCTCGGATACTATAAGTCACCCGCCACATTGGAAGCAGTCCGGCGGGGAACCATGGCCATGTCCCTTTATATTGATACGGAACAGATGGGGAAGTACAGCGTGCAGGCCATGATGGAGTGCATCCGGGACGGCCGGACCAATTCATTTTATAGTGTGGACCTGCAGTTTGTGAACAGTGACAATGTGTCTGGTTTTGTGCGTAAGGCACATTGAGTTTGCGGCGGGCCGGACCCGGTATGGGACTGAAACTGGTACTGGCATGGACCCGGATACAGACACGGATACGGATCCGGATCCGGCACCGGCACCGGGCATGGATGGACAGGGAGATAGGCGGGGCGCATATGGGTAAATGTTGGGACAGGATCTGGGGAAATATCCCAATCGCACATAAACTGTTTCTGGAGATAGCATTGACGGCTGCTGCGCTGTTTGCCAGCAACCTGTTAATCTATGCCCAGATTAACCGTATGGTGGTGCGCATGGATTCCGTGTATTCCAGCAATGTGAACCTGAATGAACTGTCTGACTGTCTGGCAGGGGTCCAGAATTACATGTACAAATATCTGGAGGTCAAGGATTCAGATTCCCTGACCGCCTATTATAAATCGGAACAGGAATACCGGGACCTTTTGGACGGTCTTAACAGGAAGGTTACGGATAATCCCATCCAGATCCTGGAAAAGAATATACGCAGCATGTCTGAGTCCTACCTTGCCATTACGGATGAGACGGTGCAGGCCAAGCGGGGACTGAACGTGGAGAAGTATAAAAGCTCCTATGAGTCCGCCCTGCGGCTTTATAAATTCATCAACGATGATATTTCCATACTGAACGGCCAGCAGTTCAAGAATAACTCAGCCAGTTACAAGACGCTTCAGTCCGCCCTGCGCTACCTGGAAATCATCAGTCTTGTGATCCTATGCATCGTGATGGTAATCAGCCTTGCGGTGATGATGATGATGACAAGGGACATTGTGACCCCGTTGACCAACCTGGCGCACACGGCCAAGCTGGTTGGCCAGGGGAATTTCCATGTCAAGGTGACCCCCATAAAGACCAGGGATGAGCTGGGGATTGTCACGGGAACCTTCAACCAGATGGTGGACAGCCTGGATGAATACGTGAATAAGATTAAGGAAAGCGCGGAGAAAGAGCAGGAGATGAAGGCGCGGGAACTTTTGATGGCAAACCACCTGAAGGAGGCGCGTCTTAAATACCTCCAGTCCCAGATCAACCCCCATTTCCTTTTCAATTCCCTGAACGCAGGGGTGCAGCTGGCCGTGATGGAAGATGCGGAGAAGACCTCGGTGTTCATAGAACGGATGGCTGACTTTTTCCGGTATAATGTGAAGAAGGGTTCAGGGGACGCCACCATACGGGAGGAAGTGGAGACAGTGGACAACTATATCTATATCCTTAATGTACGGTTTGCGGGGGATATCCACTATGTTTCCGAACTGGATGAGACGGTCCTGGACTACAGGATACCCAGCATGATCCTTCAGCCGCTGGTTGAAAATGCAGTGAACCATGGCATACGCGGCATTGAATGGCCGGGTGAAATCCGCCTGCGGGTACAGGATAAGGGCGGTCAGATTGAAATACGGGTGGAGGACAACGGAAAAGGGATGACCAGGGAACAGGTGGGGACAATCCTGTCCGGGAGCCACATAACCGTGGACAGTGACTCCACCGGCATCGGACTGGGGAATGTGATTGCCAGGCTGAGGCTTTACTATGGCACGGACCAGGTCTTTTGCATTGATAGTAAGGGGGAGAACCAGGGAACCTCGGTTATCCTGACCATACCGAAGAAGGAGGAGGATGGAAATGTTCCGGATATTAGTGGCTGACGATGAGGGAATCATGCTGGAATCCATCAAAAGCATTATCCTGTCCAACTTTGGAAGCGAATGCCAGGTGGTCTGTGTGAAGACCGGGCGGGCCGTGATTGAGCAGGCCGAGGCTTTCCGGCCGGATATTGCGATTGTGGATATCCAGATGCCGGGGCTAAGCGGGATACAGGCCATCCGTGAGGTGCGCAGGTTCAACTCATCCATGGTGTTCATCATCATTACGGCCTATGACAAATTTTCCTATGCCCAGGAGGCCGTCAACCTGGGGGTGATGGAGTTCATCACAAAGCCGGTGAACAAAAAGAAGATACTGGATGTGTGCATCCGCGCCATGCATCAGGTGGAGGAGGCCAGGCAGAAGCTCAGCGATGACCTGAAGATACGGGAAAAGCTGGAACTGGTGGTACCCATGATTGAGAGCGGTTTTATCTATAACCTGCTCCGGGACGACACGGATATATACCGCAATGATTATCTGGAGATGCTGGACATAAAAACCAGGTATGGGTTTACCATTGTCCTGGAATTTGGCGATGGGGTGGTGGACGGGCTGATGACCAACGCGGTGGGGGCCAATGTCAGGCTGAACAAGTATTACACCCAGCTCAGGGAACTGGTAAAGGATTACTTTGACTGCATCACAGGTCCTGTCATGGGGAACAGGATTGTGCTGTTCGTGCCATTTGAGAGGGAGAAGACCCGGTATGAGGAGCGGGTGGAGATCATTACCAGGACCAGGAACATGATTCACAGGCTGGAAGCCGGTATTGACATGCAGTTCAGGGGCGGCATCGGGATGGTGACGCCTGTGGAGGAGGCCAGGGATTCCTACAAGGGTGCGTTAAAGGCCCTGAGGGAGAGCGACAGCCATGTGGTACATATAACAGACATACCGGCCATAACGAATTATGACGGGGAATATCCCATGGAACTGGAAAACCAGTATTTCCAGAGAGGGGCAAAGGCGGACAAGGAGGGAGCCGCAGCCTGTGCCAACGAATTCTTTGACTGGATGCTGGAACATGATGGGAATGTGAGGGCCAATATCGAGGTGAAGGTGCTGGAACTGGTCATACGCCTGGAAATGACGGCGTTTGAGGCAGGAAGCGTCCGTTACGGGTTCCGTTACAGGGAAAATTATCTGGCGGAAATCCAGGGCGCTGCCGACATGGCCGCACTGCGCAGCTGGTTCATCCGGAAGACAAGGGAAATCTGCGATAACATCAGTACATCCAGGGAGCGGGAATCTGAAAACGTGGTATCCAGGGTAAAGAATTACATCAATGAGAATTACGCCCAGGATGTTTCGCTGGATGATGTGTCCCGCCTGGTGGACATCAGCCCCTATTATTTCAGCAAGCTGTTCAAGCAGGAAGTGGGGGAGAACTTCATTGAGTATCTGACGCGTACCAGGATAACCCATGCCATGCGCCTGTTGGAGGATTCCAGGTACAGCATAAAGGAAGTGTGCCTGATGTGCGGTTACAGCGACCCCAATTATTTCAGCCGCATTTTCAAAAAGTATGAGGGCATGACGCCAAGCGAGTACAGGGAGAGGTGATGGTATGGAAAAGAGAAGCAGGATCAGGGGGATGGAGGATAAGACCGCCGGAGCAGGAAAAAGGATGGCTGCTGCCGTGCTTGCCGCCATCCTGTTCCTGTACGCATGTATGGCCCTGGGCGGATGCCGCAAGGCGGAGGAAGCGCCTGAAACCAGACAGGAGGAGACAGGGGACCGCCTGCAGATCGGCCTGAGTTTTGAATCCTATGTGATTGAGCGCTGGATCCGGGAACGTGATGTGTTTGTCTCCACTGCCAAGGAGCTGGGGGCGGATGTGAACGTGCAGAATGCCAACGGGGACGTGCAGGAACAGATTGCGCAGATTGAATATTTCATCAAGAAGCAGATGGATGTGATTGCAGTGGTGGCCGGGGACTGCGACGCCCTGTCCGATGTGATGAAAAAGGCCAAGGACGCAGGAATCAAGACGGTCAGCTATGACCGGCTGATTAATAATTCAGACTGCGACCTGTACATATCCTTTAATAATGAACTGGTGGGGAGATTGATGGCGGAGTGTTTCCTGGAATACGCGCCGGATGGCGGGGATATATTCATGATCCAGGGACCCAAGACCGACGGGAATGTCCATCAGATCAGAAAGGGGTTTGATGACGTCCTGAAAGGCAGCAGGCTGAACGTGGTGTATGAGGCCAACTGCGAGGGATGGCTGGCGGAGCATGCATTTACCTATGTAAAGGAAGGGCTGGCCCGGCACCGTGATATCGTGGGGGTCATGTGCGGCAACGATGACCTGGCAACCCAGGCATTCCGGGCGCTTTCCGAGGAACGGCTGGCAGGGAAGGTAATCCTCACCGGACAGGACGGGGACCTGATGGCATGCCAGCGGATCATGGAAGGGACACAGAACATGACTGCCTTTAAGTCCGTGGAGGAGGAGGCCAGGCTGGCCGCGGAATATGCAGTCATGCTGGGCAGGGGAGAGGAACTGACCGGTATCACCAAGACCATTAATGACGGTACCTATGACATCCCTTACCGGGAACTGCTTCCGGTTGCGGTCACAAAGGAGAACATGGATGACGTGATCATAAAGGGCGGGTTCCACGCGAAAGAGGATGTGTATCTGAATGTTAAGAAGTAAGGGAAATGGCTGGCAGTGCCATGTTCCCGGCTCCATATGTATGAATCTTTTGGGCAGCCTATATCAGATCCTGATATGGCTGCCTTTTGTCATGTTTTCCTGACCGGAAGAGGAACGCGTCCATATAGCATTTTTTTGCTGTCAAAATGTCCAGCCGTCCAGGCCGCCATGGGCAGGCCGATAGTTTTGTGCTAATGGTTCACAAGCAAGTCCAGTCCATTCTGTGGTAGGATGAAACTATCAAAAATAAGTGTCTGGAGGAGGATTTTACAATGAAAAAGAGATTGATTGCAGTGGCACTGACAATGGCGATGGCGGCTGGAATGATGACCGGATGCGGCGGTTCCGGCAAGACAACTGAGAGCGCGGCTGCAACAGCTGCAGCAGATGCAGGAAACACGGAGGCGGCAAAGACAGAAGCGGCAAAGGAGCAGGAGGATAAGACGGAGGCGGCTAAAGATGATGCGGCGGCAGGCGGCGCAGGGGCGCTCATCGGCGTTGCAATGCCCACCAAGGACCTTCAGAGATGGAACCAGGACGGCTCCAACATGAAGGCAGAGCTGGAGGCGGCTGGCTACGCAGTGGATCTGCAGTATGCGAGCAATGACGTCCAGACCCAGGTGTCACAGATAGAAAACATGATTTCCAATGGATGCCAGATGCTGGTAATTGCGTCCATTGACGGAAGCTCCCTGGGCGAGCCTCTTTCACAGGCCAAGGAGGCCGGCATACCGGTCATCTCCTATGACCGTCTGATCATGAACTCGGACGCGGTCAGCTATTACGCCACCTTTGATAACTACAAGGTGGGCCAGAAGCAGGGAGAGTACCTGGTGGAGGCCCTGGGACTGGAAAATTCATCCGAACCCAGGAACATCGAGCTTTTCACAGGCGACCCGGCTGATAACAACTGTGTGTTCTTCTTTGGCGGCGCAATGGATGTGCTCCAGAAGTATATTGATGAGGGGAAGCTGGTTGTGAAGTCAGGACAGACCGCATTTGAGCAGGTGGCTACTGCCAACTGGGATTCTGAAAAGGCGCAGAACCGCATGGATACCATCATTGCAGGCAACTATTCAGACGGGACGGTCCTGGACGCAGTGCTCTGCTCCAATGACTCCACTGCCCTTGGGGTTGAGAACGCCCTGGCAGCATCCTACACAGGAACATATCCTGTCATCACCGGACAGGACTGTGACATTGCCAACGTGAAGAACATGTTAAATGGCAAGCAGGCCATGTCCGTATTCAAGGATACACGTACCCTTGCAACCCAGGTGGTCAAGATGGTTGACGCTGTCATGCAGGGCAGCGAGGCGGAAATCAACGATACCTCTTCCTATGATAACGGAACAGGCGTCATCCCCACCTACCTCTGTGAGCCGGTTGTCGTAACCATTGATAATTACAAGGAAATGCTGATTGATTCCGGTTATTATACGGAGGATCAGGTAAAGTAAGACAGAGACAAGAGAGGGACGGCTGGTACCTGAGCGCAGGAGTTTCCTGAAACGCTTTGGGACAGCCGTCCCTGACTAAAATCAGCTTAGGGAGGGAGAGCGTTGGCAAAAATATTATTGGAAATGAAGAATATCACCAAGACATTTCCGGGCGTGAAGGCTCTTGATGATGTGAACCTGCGGGTGGAAGAAGGGGAAATCCATGCCCTGGTAGGGGAAAATGGCGCAGGGAAGTCCACGCTGATGAACGTGCTCAGCGGTATTTATCCCTATGGAAGCTACGAGGGGGATATCATCTATGACGGGGAAGTGTGCAAATTCAGCCATATCAATGACAGCGAGAGGAAAGGCATTGTAATCATCCACCAGGAACTGGCCCTGGTGCCATATATGTCCATTGCCGAGAACATGTATCTGGGCAATGAAAAAGGAAGGAAATATGCAATTAACTGGAATGAAACGTATGGAGAGGCTGATGAATACCTGAAGACAGTAGGGCTTTCTGAATCCTCCCATACTTTGATAAAGGATATCGGCGTGGGAAAACAGCAGCTGGTGGAGATTGCCAAGGCCCTTGCAAAGCATGCCAGGCTTCTTATACTGGACGAACCCACGGCTTCCCTCAATGAAGATGATTCAAAGGCATTGCTGGAGCTGCTTTTGAAGTTCAAGTCAGAGGGCATGACAAGCATCATCATTTCCCATAAACTGAATGAGATAGCGTATGTGGCGGATAAGATTACGGTCATCCGTGACGGTTCCACCATAGAGACATTGGATAAGGCAACAGATACCATCACCGAGGACCGGATCATCAAAGGCATGGTGGGCCGTGAGCTGGTGGACCGTTTCCCGAAGCGGGAAGGAGTGGCTGTCGGGGATACCGCCATGGAGGTGCAGGACTGGAGCGTATACCATCCCCTGTATTCGGACCGGAAGGTGGTGGACCGTGTTTCCTTCCAGGTGGGAAAAGGAGAGGTGGTTGGGATCTGCGGCCTTATGGGGGCAGGGCGGACGGAGCTGGCCATGAGCATTTTCGGCAGAAGTTACGGAACCAATATTACAGGCAGGCTTTTCATCCATGGAAAGGAAGTAACCCTCCATTCGGTCCGGGACGCCATCCGGCATAAGCTGGCTTATGTGACAGAGGACAGAAAAGGGAACGGACTGATCCTTTCCAATGCAATCAGGATTAACACAACCCTTGCCAACATGGACGCAGTGAGCAGTAAGACCATCATTGATAAGGATAAGGAATATCTGGTTGCCGAGGAGTACAGGGATAAGCTGAAGACCAAATGTCCTTCGGTGGAACAGAACGTGGGAAACCTTAGCGGCGGGAACCAGCAGAAGGTGCTGCTGGCCAAGTGGATGTTCGCGCAGCCGGATATCCTGATTCTGGATGAACCCACCAGGGGAATCGATGTGGGGGCCAAGTATGAGATATACTGCATCATCAACCAGCTGGCAGCGGAGGGGAAATCCGTTATCATGATATCCTCGGAACTTCCGGAGGTCCTGGGGATGTCTGACCGTATCTATATCATGAATGAGGGCAGGATGGCAGGCGAGGTAAAGGCAGAGGAAGCTACACAGGAATATATCATGTCCTGCATCCTGAAATCAGATAAAGGAGAGTAGAGTATGGAAAACAAGTTGAAATTATCCGAGGTATTGAAGAAATATACAATGGTAATCGTTCTGGCCGTGGTGGTCATCCTGTTCACTGCCAACACGGGCGGGAAAATGCTCCTGCCCCAGAATGTAAATAACTTGATTGCCCAGAATGCCTATGTATTCATTCTGGCAACCGGCATGCTGTTCTGCATCCTGACAGGAGGCAACATTGACCTGTCTGTGGGTTCCGTGGTATGTTTTGTAGGCGCCATCGGCGGAAGCATGATGATTAAGATGGGAATCAACCCCTACCTGTCCCTTCTGTCCATGGCATTGATCGGTATGCTGGTGGGGGCGTGGCAGGGATTCTGGATTGCCTATGTGAGGATTCCTCCCTTTATTGTGACCCTGGCCGGTATGCTGATGTTCAGGGGACTTTCCAACGTGGTGCTTCAGGGCATGACCCTGTCACCGATTCCGGACCGGTTCTTAAACCTGTTTAATACATACGTACCGGATTTTTTTGGCGGGGAGGGGATTAATATAACCTGTATGCTGGCAGGGATTGCCGTATGCCTGGTCTACGCAGCAAGCGTGCTGCGGGGGCGTATGAAGAAAATGCAGAAGGGCTACCGGGTGGATCCTCTTGGAGGAGTGGTTGCAAAAATAGTAATCATCAGCGTGGTTGTACTGTTTTTCATGTTCAAGCTTGCGCAGTATAAGGGGATACCCAACGCCCTTCTCTGGGTGGGTGTCATCATCGGCATCTACAGCTACATCTCATCCAAAACCACCACCGGTCGTTATTTTTATGCGGTGGGCGGCAATGAGAAGGCGACCAGGCTTTCCGGCATCGACACCAACCGGGTGTATTTCCTGGCATATCTTAACATGGGGCTTCTGGCAGCCGTGGCCGGCATGATTACCGTGGCAAGGCTTAATTCCGCCAATCCCACTGCGGGCAACAACTATGAGATGGATGCCATCGGCGCCTGCTTCATAGGCGGCGCCTCGGCATACGGCGGTACAGGTACGGTTCCAGGCGTTATCATCGGCGCAACCCTGATGGGCGTGCTGAACCTGGGCATGAGCATCATGGGCGTGGACCAGAACCTGCAGAAAGTGGTCAAGGGAGCGGTGCTGCTGGCTGCAGTCATATTTGACGTTGTCAGCAAGAGGAAGTCGTTTATTGTGAAGCAGTAGGAGGAAACGGAAGAGGACGTTTCTGTGTCCCGCCGGAAACCGCCGTCCTGTATAACATCCAGATGTTATACAGGGCGGCTTTTTGTGTGGATTTTTTCTTTTTTTTTAAAGAAGGGGCTTGCTTTTTTTTGTGAATATGCATATAATACAGATAGGTCCGTTATCGATAACGGTAATCGAATAACCAGGAAGAGGACATGCACATGGCAGTAACGATTAAGAAGATTGCAGAGCTGGCGGGGGTTTCTGTAGGGACAGTGGACCGGGCGCTGAATAACCGGAAAGGGGTGAATCAGGAGGTAGCCGGACGTATTAAGGAAATCGCGGATTCAGTTGGGTATGTGCCGAATACAGTGGCGAAAGGGTTGGTAGCCAGACGCAAGGAAGTTAAGATCGGCGTAATCATCCATACGCCAAAGCATGCTTTTATTGAGGAGCTTTTAGCAGGAATCCAGGCTGCCAATAAAAAGATTGCGGATTACGGCGTGGAAATCATGGACAGATATGGGGAAGGCTATGATGCGGACAGCCAGATACGGATGATTGACGAGCTGGTGGATGAAGGAATCCATGCACTGGCCATCATACCCCTTAACGATAAGCGTGTGGTGGATAAGCTGGAGGAACTCAGGAAGCGTGGGATTACAGTGGCGCTCATGGTATCAGATATCGACGTGGACTGCCTAGCTTACGTGGGCTGTGACCTCTACAGGGGAGGCAGGATCATCGGAGGGCTGGCAGGCATGCTTGGGGGCAGGGACAGCAAGGTGGTTTATTGCACCGCGCCTCTTGAGATATTGGGGAATGTAAGGAGGCTGGACGGGCTGAAGGATGTCCTGCAGGAGCGTTATCCGGACATTCATCTTCTGGGGGTCTGCGAACTGCAGAATGATGACCTGGCAGCCTACAGGCAGGCGGCAATTGCGTTTAAGGAATACAGGGACGCTGACACGATTGTAGTGACAACCGGCTGTACCAAAGGTGTTTTGTCAGCCATTGAGGAAACCGTGTTTGAGAAAAAGGTGAATGTCATCACCCTGGATTTGGCAAAGCCGGTTGAACAGGCCATGGCCAGGGGCCTGGTGCAGGCCACGGTGGTACAGCATCCATTCCTGCAGGGAAAGAAAGTGATTGAGACACTGTTTAATTATGTGGTAATGGGGAAAGTTCCGGATTCAAAGAAAATCTACATTGATACGGACATAAAGATTTATGAAAGTATTTTTTAGGAGTATTACCGGCAGGCGCCGTGGTACTCCAAAAAATAACAGAATACCGTTATCGATAACGGTAGAAAACATAAAAGGGGAAGTAAGACTATGAAAGCAATTATGCTGATGTTCGATTCATTGAACCGCCATATGCTGCAGCCGTACGGATGTGACAGTACCATCACTCCGAATTTCAACAGGCTGGCAAAACATGCTGTTACATTTGATAACTGCTATGTTGCAAGCATGCCATGTATGCCGGCCAGAAGGGAAATACATACAGGAAGGATGAATTTCCTGCACCGCAGTTGGGGACCATTGGAGCCATTTGATGATTCCATGCCGGAAATCCTGAAGGAGAACGGGATATATTCCCATCTGGTGACGGATCATTACCATTACTTTGAGGACGGTGGCTGTACCTATCATACCCGGTACAGCTCATATGAATTTGTCAGAGGGCAGGAAGGGGACCCATGGAAGGGGTCTGTGGGGGATCCTGAGATCCCGGAGACGCTGGGGGGAAGGACGAACTGTCTGTGGCGTCAGGACTGGGTCAACCGGCCATATATGCAGGGGATAAAGAGGCATTCCCAGACGCTCACCATGGACCTGGGGCTGGAGTTCATCGAGAAGAATAAAACGGAGGATAACTGGTTTCTCCAGATTGAACATTTTGATCCCCACGAACCGTTTTTTGCCCCGGAAGAGTTCAGGAAGCTGTATCCGGATGATTATGACGGCCCTCATTTTGACTGGCCTAATTACAAGCGGGTGACAGAGCCTGACCAGGCCTGCGAGCATGTGAGGAACGGGTACCGGGCGCTTCTGACCATGTGTGACCATACCCTGGGACGCCTTTTAGATAAGATGGACCAGGAGGGGATGTGGGAAGATACCATGCTGATAGTCAATACGGACCACGGCTTTTTGCTGGGGGAACATGACTGGTGGGCCAAATGTGTGATGCCCTGGTATAACGAGAACGCCAATATCCCGCTGTTTATATGGGACCCAAGATGTGGGATAAAGGGAGGGAGAAGGAAGGCGCTGGTGCAGGGGATTGACTTAGCACCCACACTTCTGGAGTATTTCAACCTTCCAATTCCTGGGGATATGATGGGTAAACCACTGAGGGACACAATTTTATATGATACCCCTGTCAGGGAGGCTGCAATTTATGGAATCCATGGAGGACATGTTAACTGTACGGATGGCAGGTATGTGTATATGAGGGCACCGGTGAACGCAGATAACCAGCCGCTGTTTAATTACACGCTGATGCCCAATCATATGAGAAACCGTTTTTCCGTGGATAACCTTAGGAAGGCCAGGCTGAGAGATGGATTTTCATTTACAAAAGGCTGTCCGGTGCTGGAAATCCCATCTACCGGTATTCCTGAACTGGAATTTTCAGCATATGATTTCGGCACCATGTTGTTTGACCTGGAGAAGGACCCGGGGCAGCTCCATCCAATCAGTGACGATGCGGTTGAAGAACGGATGGCTGGCATGATGGTGCGGATCATGAAGGATAATGACTGTCCGGGGGAACAATACACAAGGCTGGGGTTAGCAGTGGATTAGCCGGCAACAAATGAACGGTGGGAGAAAACACGAAAAGGAGAAGGAAAATGAAAAGAAGAACATGGAAAACTGCATTGTCGATGGTATTAACAGCAGCACTTCTGGCTGGATGCGGCGGGGTAAACAACGGGGGGACGCCGGGCACCGGGGCAGGGGAAGCGAAAACAGAAGAACAGAAAACAGAGGGACAGAAGTCAAAAGCCCAGGGAGGCGGAACAGCAGCTGGTAATGATGGGGCCGCTGACACGGGGCTGTCAGGCCAGAAACTGGTGGTGGGTACCATGGCAAAGGCAATGGGTCTTCCGCTTAAATACGCGTTGGATAAGGGGTACTTTGCGGATAAAGGGCTGGAAGTTGAAATTGTTACATTTGCAACAGGAGCGCCCATCAATGAGGCAATGAATGCAGGTGAGCTGGATGTGGCGGTGAGCGGGATGGCATCGGTCTATAATCTGGCAACAGGAAATTACACCTATATTGGCGACACCATGATATCGGAAGAGGGGCAGTCCCTGTACATAAGGCCGGACAGCGCCCTGGCATCCAGCGGTGAGAAAGACGGGATTGTGGGAAGTAAGGAAACCGTTAAGGGGATTTCCATTTTAGGGCCGCTTTCCACCTCAGCCCAATATAATGCCATTAAATATGTGGAGTCCTTCGGACTGACGTCTGAGGATTTCACCATGGTATCCATGGAATATGCCCAGGCCTACCAGGCTTTCATAACAGGTGAGGGTGACGGCATCGCAACCATACCGCCCTACTCTTTTCAGTTAGAGGCAGCGGGATATGTGGATGCGGCAGATGTGGCGACCCTGATGGGACAGCCGCTGACCGATGGAATCTATGTGTCCAACAAAGTGCTGGAGGAAAAAAGGGGAGACCTGCAGGTGCTGATGGATGTTTATTACCAGGCATGCCAGGAACTGCTGGATGACCCTGGGATGAGGGCCGAGGCCGGTATGAAATGGTATGGGGAGGAAGGCGTGACCTACAGCGATGAGGATATGGAAAATGAGATAAAAGCCCAGACCTATACGACTGTGGATAAGCTAAAAAGCCAGGATTACATATTCGGCGCAACCATGGCCAATATGGGGGCATTTTTCACAACCCAGGAATTAATAGAGGCGTCCAATCTTCCCAATATAGAAAAAAGTTTTGATACATCCTTTGTGGAGAATATCATTGGGACTACTGTCACGACGGCAAAGATTGACCTGTAGGTCTAAGCCTGCAATAATTCCCGTGGAAAGGAATGGGTATGAAACGTAAGAAAACCATGGAACTGAAATATATGATGATGTCAATATCATCGGTATGCGCAGTGTTGCTTGTCTGGTGGCTGTGCATTGATGTTCTGCATTTGAAAAGTGAAAGCGTGTTTCCCGGTCCGGGAAAGGTATTTAATACATTCATCGTCAAACTGACCCATAAAGCTCCGGACGGAGCAACCCTTATCACCCATACCCTGCAGAGCCTTAAAGTGGCTCTGACCGGGTATGCCATGGGCGCTGTCATCGGGATTCCCATGGGAATCCTGATGGCATGGAACCGGTTTGCGGACATGTTCATCCGGCCCCTGTTTGACCTGCTGCGCCCCATTCCCGGGCTGGCGTGGATCCCACTGTTTATCCTGCTGTTCGGTATCGGGCTGCTTCCAAAAGCACTGGTGATTTTTATTGCCTCCCTCATTGCGTGTGTGGTGAACGCCTACACAGGAATCCGCCAGACAAAGGATCTGCATCTGTGGGTAGGGGATGTGTTTGGCGCTTCTGATATGCAGAAGCTGTTTAAAATCGCCATTCCCACTGCAACGCCCATGATATTTACCGGTTTGCGGGTAGCCCTTGGCTCTGCCTGGACCGCGCTGGTGGCAGCGGAACTTCTTGCATCCAGTAATGGCCTGGGATATATGATCCAGCAGGCCAGGTCTATTTCCAGGCCGGACCTGGTGCTTGTGGGGATGATTACAATCGGAATCGTGGGGCTGGCCATGGACCGGCTGCTTCATAAGCTTGAATTAGTGGTAGCGAAAGGAATGAATGTACAATGAAGGCTGGCAGACAAAAAGTATATGAGTTCCTGGCCGGTGTATGCTCGATTGGATGTTTTGTCATTATCTGGTTTGTGGCTACCAATGGGACTCTGCTGGGAGAAATGATTCCGCGCCCGGATGTGGTGTGCGTGGCATTTTTTCAGGCAATTGCAGGTAAAATCGGAAGATATAACTTACTGGTACATATCGGATGGAGCCTCTCCAGGGTTTTGATTGCATACGGTGCAGCATCCGCGGCAGGTATCGTCCTTGGCCTGGCCATGGGGTGGAGTAAAAGTGTGGAGGCTGTTTTCCAGCCACTGTTCGGTATTATCCGTCCCATTCCGCCCATTGCATGGATTCCTATTTCCATTATCTGGTTTGGACTGGGGGAGAGCGCCAAATATTTCCTGATTTTCCTGGCTGCATTTTCCAATGTGACACTGAATGCGTGGGCTGGCGCAAAGGCCATGGATTATAAGCTGGTGGGAACCGCAAGGATGCTGGGGGCCAGCAGGACGCAGATTTTCCTGACCGTGGTGATGCCATCGTCCGTGCCTCAGATTTTTGCAGGACTTCAGATTGCCATGTCTTCCAGCTGGGCTACGGTTGTGGCGGCTGAGATGGTACGTTCCTCGGAAGGTGTTGGCTGGATCATCACGACCGGTATGAACAATAATGACATTGTTCAGATCCTGGTGGGAATCATGGCGATTGGAATTGTGGGATTCGTACTTGCAGTAATTATGAGGAAGCTTGAGGAGGTATTATGCCGATGGAACAAGAGCGGACAGTAAACAGTATGATTGAATGCAGACAGATATCCAAATCCTTTCCAGGGGAAAATGGCAGTATGGAAATCGTGCATTCCATGAATCTGTCGGTTGGGGAAAATGAGTTTGTCGTGCTCCTGGGACCTGGGCAATGCGGCAAGACCACAATCATTAACCTGATAGCCGGGCTGGAGACGGTGACGTCCGGTGAGGTCATGGTGGATGGGAAGAAGGTGTTGGAACCAGGCCCGGAGCGCGGTGTTGTGTTCCAGACCACCAATCTGTTCCCATGGCTGACCACTATGGGCAATGTGGAATACGGTCCCAAAATGGCAGGTGTGAACAAGGCAGAACGCCAGAAACGGGCGCAGTATTATATTGACCTGGTGGGTTTGCATGGATTTGAGAAATCATTTCCAATCCAGCTTTCAGGCGGCATGCAGCAGCGTGTGGGGATTGCCCGGGCATATTGTATCGAACCCAGGGTCATGATCATGGATGAGCCTTTTGGCGCACTGGATGCCCAGACCAGATACCAGATGCAGGAAGAGCTGGAACGCATCTGGGAAACGGAAAAGCGCACGGTGGTATTTGTGACCAATAACATTGAGGAGGCAATTTATCTGGCTGACCGTATCATTGTCCTGAGCAACTGTCCGGCCAAAATCAGGAAAGAATACAGAATCGGCCTTCCAAGGCCAAGGAACTATGTCTCATCTGAATTCCTGGAACTGCGCAGGGAGATAACACAGGTCATGGACAGTACGCTGTAGGAGGGGATATGGAGAAGAAGGTAAAGGTGCAGGTCAGGGACCTGACAAAGAAATTCGGGGATTTACTTGTTCTGAATCATATGGACTTCGACGTGGAAGAAGGGGACCTGCTGTGCGTGGTGGGGCCTACCGGCTGCGGAAAAACAACATTTTTGAACAGCCTTACGAAAATATATGATATCACAGAGGGCCAGATCCTTCTGGATGGCAGGGAGGTCGACCCTAAGGTTAATAACATGGCATATATATTCCAGGGAAATTCCACTATGCCCTGGCTTACTGTGGAAAAAAATGTAAGCTTTGGCCTGGATATCAAGAAGGTGCCGTCTGCAAGAAAGAAAGAGCTGGTGGATAAATACCTTGATATTGTGGGGCTGACAGAATACCGTAATTATTATCCCAACCAGCTCTCTTCCAGCATGCTCCAGAGAGTGGGGATTGCAAGGGCATTTGCAACAGAGCCTGAATTGCTGCTGATGGATGAACCTTACGGGCAGCTGGATATTGAACTCAGGTTCAAACTGGAGGATGAACTGGTAAAGCTATGGCAGATGACAAAGACAACCGTCATTTTCATCACACATAATATTGAAGAGGCAGTTTATCTGGGCAATAAAATCATGGTCCTGACCAATAAGCCAACCACGGTTAAGACCACGCTGACGAACTCAATGCCCAGGCCCAGGGATGTGACGTCCAAAGAGTTTGTGGAACTGAGGAATAAGGTGACGGATCTGATAAAATGGTGGTGATACGGATTACTCCGTTACATGGCCGGATATGGAAGCCATGGCCGCTTTCCTGGCATGTATGACCGTGGTATCAAAAAGCGGGATATCCGTATCCTCCTGTCTGATCAGCAGGCCGATTTCCGTGCAGCCAAGGATGACGCCCTCGGCCCCCTTCTGTCCAAGTCCGCGGATGATGGCAAGGAAGCCTGCCCTGGATTCAGGGGAAATGGTGCCCAGGCAGAGTTCATCGAAGATGACACGGTTAATCATTTCCCTTTGTGGTTCCTCGGGAATCAGGACCTGGAGCCCGCTTTGGACCAGGCGTTCTTTATAGAAATCCTGTTCCATGGTGTAACGGGTGCCTAACAGGGCCACGGTCTTAATCCCCCTGTCCTTCAGGCACTCCGTTGTTACGTCTGCAATGTGGAGCAGGGGGATGGAGATATAGGATTGGATCCGGGGGGCCACTTTGTGCATGGTGTTGGTACAGATGACAATAAAGTCCGCCCCGGCTTTTTCAAGGGAACGGGCGGCCTGGCCCAGTATGTCCCCGCTTTTGTCCCAGTCCCCGCAGGACTGGCATTTTTCTATTTCATCAAAGTCAACGCTGTACAGGATGCACCTGGATGAGTGGAGGCCGCCCAGTTCTTTTTTCACGGTTTCGTTGATGATCTGATAGTAGGTGACGGTGCTTTCCCAGCTCATGCCGCCGATTAATCCGATTGTTTTCATGTTGTGTTCCTCCTTGGGGTTTATCCATAGTATAGCATGCGGACGGCGAAGGTACAAGAAAGGCGTTTTCCGGAACCTTCTTTGTGAAAATTCCCTCATGTAAATCCTCTGGGTTAAAATACCGGAGGATTTTTTTGCATTAACGTGTTATAATGGCGTCATGCATTATGATTGATAATAGTACAAGGGGATGAAGAAATGGAGAAAACGATTTTACTGCTGGGTCATCCGGATCTGTATGAGGTGTGCAGTGAGGTGACGGAGGAAGAACTGCCCTGGATGGCGGAAGTGAAGGAGGACCTTAAGGACACGCTTCTGGCGTTCCGGAAACGTTATGGCGTGGGCCGCGCCATTGCCGCGCCCCAGATCGGCGTGAAAAAGCGCGTTATATACAGACATCTGGACACGCCTGTGCTGTTCATCAATCCAAGGCTTGAGTTTCCGGATAAGGAGGAGATGGAGGTCATGGATGACTGCATGTCCTTTCCGGACCTGCTGGTACGGGTAAGGCGGTATAAACGTTGCATCATCCATTACAGGGATGAGCAGTGGAAGGAGTGTTCACTGGCGTTTGAAGGCGATATGGCGGAGCTGATACAGCATGAATACGACCATCTTGACGGCATTTTGGCAACCATGAGGGCAATTGATGACAGGGCATTTGTGATGAAGGAATACTAAGGCGGTATCAGGGAGCTTTAGGAAAATGCCCCTTCCATATAAATTTATAGAAGGGACCACAGGTTTATGATGATTGACAGGGACGGGTTTTTAAAAAGTTATAATATAGAACAGGAAGATTTTGAGGCAGCGGATATGCCGTGGGAGGAGCTGGCTGCCATTTATGAGGATTACCAGGCAATTGAAGGGAAGCTGCGCAATATCGGCAAGGATTTTGTCTATGATTATCTGTATGATATCGAACGGGCCGGAATCCATTCCTACCGCTACCGGACAAAGGACCCGGGGCATCTCCTGGAAAAAATCATCCGGAAAAGGGTGGAACATTTTGAACGCTTTAAGGATATCAACCGGACCAATTACCATAAATATATGACGGACCTTATCGGTATCCGCGTTTTTTTCCTGTACCGTGAGGACTGGATCCATTTCCATAATTATATCACCAGTGTGTTTGAGAATGACCCTGGGCTTTATGTAAAGGACAGGATCCTGGATTTCGACGGGGATCCCAAGCATTACTATATTGCGGAGCGGCCAAAGGTATACAGGCGCAACGGGGATTCCAGGATATATGATGAGGATCTGATTGAAATCCGGTCAGACGGCATTTACCGCTCCCTCCATTATATTATCAAGTATAAGGGATATTATGTGGAGATCCAGGGCAGGACCCTGTTTGAGGAAGGATGGAGCGAGATTGACCACGATATCGTGTACCCATATTTTAAGGATGATGAGATGCTGAAGGATTTCTCCACCCTGCTGAACCGGCTTTCCGGCATGGCGGATGAGATGAGCTCTTACTTCCGCAGGATGAAGGGGACGAAGGAAGCCTGGGAGCGGAAGATTGAAGAGGCTGAGGCCAGGGAGGATTTAAGTGGAAAGACAAATGACTGAGCTGTCCCTGGAAGAATTGTGGGAACTGTTTCCGATTTTCCTTACAAGGCACAGTGAGGAATGGAAGGGATGGTATGAGGAGGAAGCCCGCTGTCTGGAAGGCATGCTGCCCATGGACCGGATACGCAGGCTGGAGCATGTGGGCAGCACATCCGTAGAAACCATATGGGCTAAGCCAATTATTGATATCCTTGTGGAGATGGAGCCAGGGGAAGATATGGGGGCTGTGAGGACCATCCTGGAACAGAACGGGTATGTCTGCATGTTGGAGAAAGAGGACAGGCTGTCCTTCAACAAAGGTTATACACCTAAGGGGTTTGCAGAGCGCGTATACCACCTTCATCTGAGACAGGACGGGGATAATGATGAACTGTATTTCAGGGATTATCTGCGGGATTATCCGGATGTGGCTAAGGATTATGAGGCGCTGAAGCTGGGACTGTGGAAGCAGTATGAACATGACCGTGATGCCTATACTGACAGTAAGGGGGAATTTGTCAGGAAATATACCCGGAAGGCGAAATCTCTTTATGGGGAACGGTATGGGAAGAGCGGACGTGGTAAAAGTGGGTATGGGAAATCCAGGTGTGGGAAGTGGCGCCGGGCAGCGGCAGGGGATGCGGATGGTTTGAGTCGGATTGCCAGGGAGTCGGAAGCCCATTGGGGTTTTGATGAGGCGTTTATGGACACATTTGACAGGAAGTTCAACATCACCCGGGAGTTCATTGAGAAACACCCTGTATTTGTTTTTCTGAAGGATGAAGCTCCGGCTGCTTTCTGGGGCGTGGTGACAGAAGGAGACGGATGCGGGCTGGAATATTTCTATATTGCAGAGGCATATCTGGGAAAGGGATATGGGCGGCAGATGTGGGAACACCTTACCTGCTGGTGCGGGGAGCATGGTATCCGTGAAATGCATTTTGTCACCAGCTGGGAAGCAGCCGGTTTTTATGAAAAGATGGGGGCGCAGCGGGATGGGGAAGCTGTTTCTGTTATTGACGGCAGGAAAATTCCGCGTTTTTGCTGCTGCCTGTGAAAGGTGTGGATCAGGATGGAAATAAGACAGGATATCAGGCTGGCCGCAGTTGACCTGGATGGGACGCTTATGGACAGCGCCAACCACATAGGGGAGACGGCCATCCGCCAGATAGGGCGTTTAAATGAGAACGGCTGTCTGGTAGTTCCGTGTACAGGCAGGTATCTGAGGTCGATTCCCCAGGAGCTTCTTCAGATGGGGAAAATCAGGTATGCCATCACGGCCAATGGGGCGCAGATATGGGATGTGAAATCCCTGACTTCCCTGTTCCGGGTGAAGCTTCCGCCCGGCGTGGTAAAAGAGGTGCTGGAGGTCATGAAAGGGAAGGAAGGATACATTGAACTGTTTTCCCAGGGAAAGTCCTACATTAATGAAGGGGATGTGCAAAAGGCGGCCGGAAAAGAAAAGGATTATAATTTCATACAATATTTCCAGAGGGACCATGTGATGGTGCCAAGCCTGTACGGGCTTGAGGATGTATGGGATGAAGCTGAGAAGCTGAATGTGTTTTTCCTGGAAGACAGTGACCGGGAGATGCTGAAGGCCAGGCTGAGGGCCAGGGGGGACGTCCAGATAACCAGTTCCATGGCAGGTAACATTGAAATCAACGGGGCGTCTGTCAATAAGGGCAAGGCCATGGAGTGGCTGTGCGGGTACCTTGGCATAGGCAGGGAAGCAACCCTTGCCATTGGGGACGGTGACAATGACATGGAAATGATTGGATTTGCAGCCTATGGGATTGCCATGGGAAACAGTCCTGAGGAATTAAAGGAGCGGGCTGTTTATGTTACAGGTGACCACGACAGCGGCGGTGCGGAAGCGGTGCTGCGCATGATACGGGCTTTCTGACTTGTCCAGGGGACGCACAGCCGGCGGAAAGCAATCTACAAACACGCCCCAGGGGGAGTTTGGATGTTCAATCCTGCCCCCTTTTTGCGTGTCCGGGTGCCTGCTGTCATGGAACAGGGCAAAAAAAGTCGAGAGCATTTTCCCTCTGATGATTATAATGTGTATGTAAGGCGGTGGACAGATGAAGGAGCAGGCAAAAGGGGAAGCGGTACAGATTGAGGCGGTGCAGAGGATGCAGGATTATATAGCGGAGCATTTGGATGAAGAAATCAGTCCCGGCGCCCTTGCCGCATGTTCCCTGTATTCACCCTGGTATTCCTACCGGCTTTTTGTACGCTATGTGGGTATGACGCCTTCGGATTACGTCCGCAGGTTCCGGCTTTCACGCTCAGCGCTCAGACTGAGGGATGGGAAGGTAAAGGTTGTGGATATTGCTTTTGAAATGGGATTTAAAAGCGTGGACGGCTACCAGCGGGCATTTTCCAGGGAATTTGGCTGCAATCCAAAGGAGTATGCCTTGAATCCTGTGCCTATTAGCCTGTTTACGCCTTACGGAGTCAAATACAGGTATATCAGAAGGGAGAAAACCATGGAAACAGTTAAAAATGTATTCATCCGGGAAGTCTGGAAGCCGGAGCGCAAGGTGCTGATCAAGCGGGGCATTAAGGCAGAGGAGTATTTTACTTATTGTGAAGAGGTGGGCTGCGATGTGTGGGGGCTGCTCACAAGCATCCGTTCCATCAGCGGGGAACCGGTGTGCCTGTGGCTGCCCGGCGCTTATGTAAAGCCGGGCACGTCCGTGTATGTGCAGGGGGTGGAGGTTCCGGCGGACTATGATGGCGTGGTGCCGGAAGGGTTCGATGTGATAGGACTTCCGCCGTGCAGGTATCTCATGTTCCAGGGGGAGCCGTTTGCCGAGGAGGACTACTGCCAGGCAATTGAACAGGTGCAGTCAGCTATCAGCCGGTATGAACCGTCTGCAGCCGGGTACAGGTGGGACAGGGACAACCCGCGGGTCCAGCTGGAGCCAATCGGGACCAGGGGTTATATTGAACTGCTGCCTGTCAAGGCGCTGGCAGATGGTTAAAATCAGGAACAATGGTTAAAAATAAGTTAATATACTTGCATTTGCGTGCCTTTCCTATATAATCGGTACTGTATTATCAAGTAATGAAGAACCGGTTGACCGATTGATGATAAGGAGGCACACCATGAGAGGCGTAGAAACGCGTATACAGGAAATCAGGCACAGGATATTCAGGGAAGTGGCCCGCATGGCTTACCACACGGAATGGCCTGTGGATAAGAGGATTGAGGAACTTCCCTATAAAATCATTCCGGGAGAGATTGGCAATTACCGCAGCGATGTATTCCTGGAAAGGGCCATTGTGGGGGAGCGGCTGAGACTGGCCATGGGGCTTCCCTACCGCAGTGCGGCCGACCCTGCACCGATATCGGATAATATAGAGGCAGCGGACCAGCCGGAGACGTATTATACGCCACCGCTTATCAATGTGATGAAGTTTGCCTGCAACGCCTGCCACGAAAAGCGGGTGGTGGTGACGGACGGATGCCAGGGCTGTCTGGCCCACCCCTGTGTGGAGGTGTGTCCAAAGGATGCGGTGAGCATTGACCGTTCCAACGGGCGCTCCCATATTGACCAGGACAGATGCATCCGGTGCGGCAGGTGCGCGGATGTCTGTTCCTACAATGCAATCATTATCCAGGAGCGTCCGTGTGCCGCGGCCTGCGGCATGGACTGCATACATTCAGATGAAAACGGCAAGGCGGATATTGATTATGACAAATGTGTATCCTGCGGCATGTGTCTTGTGAACTGCCCCTTTGGGGCCATTGCGGACAAGTCCCAGATATTCCAGGTCATCCGCGCCATCCAGTCCGGCGAGCGTGTGTATGCTGCGGTTGCACCTGCGTTCGTGGGACAGTTCGGTCCGAAGGTGACGCCGGGCAAGCTGCGTGCGGCCATGAAGGCGCTGGGATTCGCGGATGTATTCGAGGTGGCAGTGGGCGCCGATCTGTGCGCCACCCAGGAGGCGATTGACTTCATGCAGGAGGTTCCGGAAAAGCTTCCGTTCATGGCCACTTCCTGTTGTCCGGCCTGGTCCATGATGGCTAAGAAGCTGTTCCCTGAACAGGCTGACTGCATTTCCATGGCCCTGACCCCCATGACCCTGACGGCCCGCCTGATCAAACGGCACCACAAGAACGCCAAGGTGGTGTTCATCGGCCCGTGCGCAGCGAAGAAGCTGGAGGCCATGAGGACGGATATCCGCAGTGATGTGGACTTTGTGCTGACCTTCGAGGAGATGGATGGGATTTTTGATGCAAGGCATGTGGAGATTGAGAAAATGGAGGAGGACCCGGACGGTGTCAACGATGCGTCCATGGACGGGCGTAACTTTGCCGTGTCAGGAGGCGTTGCAAAGTCAGTGGTTGACGTTATCCACCAGCGTTTCCCGGACAGGGAAATCAAGGTTGCCAATGCAGAGGGGCTTAAGGACTGCCGGAAGCTTCTTACCATGGCCAAGGCTGGTAAATACAACGGCTATCTGTTAGAGGGAATGGCGTGTCCGGGCGGATGCGTGGCCGGGGCAGGAACCATGCAGCCCATTAAGAAGTCCCAGGCAGCAGTGAATCTCTATGCCTCCAAGGCAAACCATAAGACCTCCAATGAGACGGAGCATGTGAAGGAACTGGATAAGCTTGTGGATTAGTGGCCTGCGGGTGGATGATTTTGTGGATAAATGGTCTGCAGAGGAACGGCCTTTGGATGGATAAGGTTGGATGGATGAGGAGGTTAAAATGCTTGACCTTGCCTGGGCCTTGTAGTAGAATAAGGGTAGTTAGCGGATGCTAATAGAACGGAGCGGTATAGCCATCTGAGGCTATGCCGCTTTATGGCGTTTTTATGAATTACGGTGCTGTGCCGTCCATGGCGGCACCAGTACTTATCTGACAGGGGGTAACCATATGCTTTTGATGAACCGGACACTGTTTAAACTGGCAAAGGGACTGTGGGGATGGATGGCGGCAATCGCCGGACTTAAAATGGTAACTTTAATCGGGGCAGCCGCGTTTGCCAGAACGATTTCAGGATTCCTGGGCAATATTGCCTCACCGTCCCTGACGGTTAAGGATGCGGGCGCTGCCATCCTTTCCGCGCTGGCGGCGGCATTTCTCATGCTCTGTTCCGAGCTTCTCCGGGGGGAGGCGGAATACCGCTGCACGGCCAAGGCCAGGACCGCGTTAAGGGCCAGGATATTTTCCAAGGTCCTGGAACTGGATGCTGGAAACATCGAGAAAATCGGACCTGTTTCGGCCATCACCTCATCGGTTGACGGTGTGGAATCCATGCAGACATATTACAGCCAGTATCTTCCGGGACTGATGTATTGCATGTGCGCCCCGGTTTATCTGTTCTTCCAGCTTAAAGGGGCGTCCCTTACGGTGGCGGTGCTGCTGTTTGCCATTGCATTTGTCCTGCTGCCGTTGAATAACGTGTTCCGTTCCAGGATTGAGCTGCTAAAGACGGAGTACTGGAACGCATTGGAGGACCTGACCGGATATTACCTGGAAAGTGTCCAGGGGCTTGTGACCCTTAAACTGTTTGAACGGGACGCGGACAGGACCGCCGTGCTGACCGGAAAGGCAGATGCGTTTAACCGGAAAATCATGGATGTGATGAAGGTCAATTTCCTATCCTTTTTGATGACGGACGGCATGATATACGGAGCCGTCCTTGCGGCCACGGGTATCATCTGCGGGGGACTGGTACGGGGAAATGTCTCATTCAGCGCAGCCCTCATGGTGCTGCTTTTGTCCTATAGCTTCTTTGACTCCGTGCGCCAGCTTATGGGAGCCACCCACACGGCGCTGGCAGGGGTTTCGGCAGCGGAGAAGGTATCGGACCTGCTGGATATGGATACTTCAAGGCCCTACCAGCCGGATTTCCCAAAGGAAGAGGAAGGCTATATGGGAATACGGATGGAACATGTCTCACACACTTATACGGGCAGGAACATTGCGCTTAAGGATGTGTCGCTGACAATCCAGCGGGGGAAGGTGACTGCCCTGGCAGGGCTTTCCGGCTGCGGTAAAAGCACGGTGGCAGGGCTGCTCATGCGTTTCTTTGACCCGGCGGGCGGAAGGATTGTGCTGGAGGGCAGGGACTATATCAGTTTCACGCCGGAGGAACTGCGGAAGCATATCATCATGGTCCCGCAGTCCGTCAGCATTTTTGCGGGAACCATTGCCGACAACCTGAGGATGGCAAAGGAAAATGCCTCCGATGAAGAGTTACTTGAGGCGCTGGACCAGGTCCGCCTGAAGGACTGGGTCCTGGAACAGCCGGATGGCCTTCTTACGGATGTGGGCGATGGCGGCGGCAAACTGTCCGGCGGGCAGAGGCAGAAGATTGGGATTGCCAGGGCGCTGCTTTGCCAGGCGGAATATATCATCTTTGATGAGGCAACTTCCAGCGTGGATGTGGAGAGCGAACAGGAGATATGGAACTGTATTGACAGGCTGGCCCTTACAAGGACCCTGATCATCATTTCCCACCGTCTGTCCACCATCCGGAACGCTGACTGTATCTATGTCCTGGACGGAGGGGAAATCTCTGAGAGCGGGCGCCATGACGGGCTGATGCGGCGGCATGGCCTGTATCACAGGCTGGTGACGGAGCAGGAGCAGCTGGAAGGGCAGACACATCTGGAAGGACAGACCCGGTTGGAAGGGCAGGAGCAGCTGGAAATGCAGGTTCGGCTGGAAGGGCAGACACAGATGGAAGGGCAGACACAGATGGAAGGGCAGGCCCGGTTGGAAGGGCAGGCACAGCTGGAAGGACAGACCCGGTTGGAAGGGCAGGAGCAGCTGGAAATGCAGGTTCGGCTGGAAGGGCAGACCCGGTTGGAAGGGCAGGTACATCTGGAAGGACAGACCCGGCTGGAAGGGCAGACACAGCTGAAAGAACAGGCAGAAAGGGGGCCGCAATGATGAAGCGTAAATTTCAATATTCAATCCGCGATATGACCATCCGGCTGTTAAAGATTGCGGCTCCGGTCAAAGCGCCTCTTGCGGCGGCAGCCGTTGCAAGTATTGTGGGAAATCTTTCCCATATGGGACTTATGGGTTTTGGCGCCCTTTGGATCCTTGCCTGCGCGGGCAGGCTGGCCTGGGGCAGTCCTGTGCTGTTTGGGACATTGACGGCAGTCTGTACCATCCTGATAGTAGCCTGCCGTTACATGGAGGGCGTGGCCTCCCATGCAGGGGCATACCAGCTTCTGGCAGACATGCGGATCCATCTGTTTAAGACCATACGCAAACTGGCTCCTGCCTGTCTGATGGACAGGAAGAAGGGGGATATCCTCAATGTGGCTGTGTCGGACATTGAGACAATCGAGTATTTTTTCGCCCATACCATCGGGCCTATGTTCACGGTAATCATCCTTCCGTGCACGACCCTTGGGCTGGCGCTGTACATCAATCCGCTGTTTGCGGCAGCGCTGCTGCCCGTGTATGTGATAATCAGTGTCCTGCTGCCCCTGCTTGCCATGAAGGCGGGAAGGCCGGTGGGCATGCGGTACAGGACAAGGCTCGGGGAGATAAAATCCCTTGTGCTGGAAAGCGTATATGGGATTAAGGATATCCAGATATTTGGTTTTGGGGATAAACAGCTGGCCCGGGTGATGGAACAGAACAGGAAGGTGAACCGGGCAGCCCACGGGCTGACCATGCATAAGCAGGCAGTGTCCTCGGCGCCCACCTTTTTCGTGTACCTGGTCAGGATACTGATTCTTCTGGTGGCCTCCGTCCTTGCTGCCAACGGCGCCTCCAATCCCGTTGGGACGGTAGTGATATCCTTTGTGGCGGTTGCCTCCTTTTCATCTACATTTTCGCTGACCATGGTCATATCCAGCCTGCTGGAAGCCTTTGCGGCAGCGGAACGGCTGTTCATCATCGAGGATACGCGGCCGGAGATTGTGGAAACAGTACATCCTAAAACCGTTGGAACCATAAGGAGCATTGAATTTAAAAATGTTTCCTTTGGCTATTCACAGGAGAGGGGAAAAATCCTGGATGGATTTAACCTTAAGATTGAGGAGGGGGATAAGGTTGGAATCGTGGGTGAAAGCGGTATCGGCAAATCCACGGTGCTGCGCCTCCTGCTGCGGTTCTGGAATCCGTCAGGAGGTTCCATCCGGATTAACGGTATTCCCATTGACCAGATTTCACTGGAGGAACTGCACCGCAGGATAGCGGTATTGGAACAGGATACCTTCCTTTTCAACGGTACCATTGCGGACAATATTGCCCTGGGAAAGCCGGAGGCGTCCATGGATGAAATCATGACAGCCGCAAAACGCGCGGGGCTGCATGAGTTTGTCCTGACATTGCCGGAGGGATACGCAACGGAGATGGGCACCATGGGCAGCCGCCTTTCCGGAGGGGAGCGGCAGCGGGTGGGCATTGCCCGGGTCATGCTGGCGGATCCTGACGTGGTGGTGATGGATGAACCCACCAGCAGCCTGGATATCCTGCACGAAAAAGAATTGTTAAAGACCCTGGAGGAAGAATATTCCCATAAAACCCTGCTGATCATATCCCATCGGATGTCCACCCTGACCGGATGCAGCAGGATCATACGCCTGGAACATGGGAAAGGGACCGGGGAACCGGGAAACGAAAACATGTTTGACTAATCTGCAATTAATTGGTATGATTTTATTAAAATTTTATAAATTGGAGGTTAGATATGGGATATTTGATTTGTATCCTGCTCTACATTGCCGGAATTATCATCTACGGCATTGTGATGGGCAAGAAAAAGGTTAAGACATCTGACGATTTCGTGGTTGCGGGACGTCAGCTGCCATTTATGATCCTGATAGGAACCCTGCTTGCAAGCTGGTGCGGAGGCGGCGGCATCACCGGAAGCGCCAGCGTGGTGTATCTGTATGGTCCGGTTGTGGGAACCCTGCATTTTGCCGGAGCGCCCATCGGTATGCTGCTCCTGTACTTCATATCCAGCAAGGTGCGCAGCAGCACGAAGATTACGGTGCCTGAGGTATTTGCGGCACGCTACGGCGACGGGGCAAGCATCATTGCCGTAATCTGCATCATGCTGGCTTATGTGGGCCTGTGCGCAACGCAGATTAAAGCTGCCGGCAATATCATCAGCCTGATTACGGGAATGGATGCAAATCTGGCGACCGTGCTGTCAGCGGTCGGTATCCTGCTTCTGACTGTTTCCGGCGGAATGATTTCCGTGGCTTATACGGATGCTGTCAGCGCGCTGCTGATGGTAGGCGGCTTCCTCCTTGCCATCCCGCTGCTGATCGGCAGGGCGGGCGGATGGTCTGAGGCCATGGCTGCCATCCCTGCAGAGAGGCTGACAGGAACCGGCGGACTGGGCGTGATTGCGATTCTTGGCTATATGATTCCAACCATTTCCCTGCTGCTGGGCGACCAGAACATGATGCAGCGTTTTGCATCTGCCAAGAGCGCGGAGGAGGCAAAGAAGTCGAATCTTGGATTGTTTGCAGCCGAAATCACGGTCTGTGTGCTGATTATCCTTATGTGTACCATAGGAATTGCCCTGTTCCCAAGCCTGGACGTGCCGTCCAACATTATTTTCTCACTTGCGGTTAATTATCTGCCATTTGTGCTGGGCGCAATTGTGCTGGTGGCCTGCGTGGCATTCATCGTTACCACGGCGGATTCCTATCTGCTGAGCGCTGCCACCAATGTTACATATGATGTATGGGGCAAATATCTGAACAAGAATGCGGATGATAAGCAGAAAATCCACTTTATGCGTATCACCATCCTGGTCCTCACGGTCCTGGCGGTTGTGCTGACCCTGTTCTTCCCCACCATCCTGAGCCTGCAGATGACAGCTTATACCATGTACGGTGCAGCCATCACCCCGGCCCTGCTGTTTGCCCTGTTCTCCAAGAAGGTGACAAAGGCTGGCGGTATCGCGGGAATCCTGACCGGCGGTGTGGTGACCGTTGTATGGACCATGGTGCTTAACAGCCCATACGGAATCGCCAGCGCCATTGTGGCTGTTCCGGCGGCAGTGGTTGTAATCCTGTTAGTCAGCGCGCTGACCGGATTCAAGGGGGAAGAGACTTATAGGCGTCTGTATGAGAACAGCAAATCATAATGAGCTCCTGTGTCAGGACGTCGTGCTGCACGCCCTGGGACATGGAAAGAAAGGAATCAATTTAATATGGAAGATCCACGTATTCGGAAATTTGCCAAGTTTTTAATTAACCATGCAGTGTATCTTCAGAAGGATGAGAAAATCCTTCTGGAGCTGCACGGAAAGCAGACCGGTCTTTTGAAGGCACTGGTGGAGGAGGCCTATCTGGCCGGAGGAAAGCCTTTTGTGCACATATTTGACTATGAGGTGGAAGGCGCACTGATTGAGGGAAGCAGCGAGGAGCACATGGCCGAGATTGCATCCTATGAGCTGGAACGGATGAAGGATATGGACGCCTATATCGACATACGGGCCACGGATAACATCAGTGTGTGGAACCGTGTTTCAGATGAGAAAAATGGATATTACCGCAAGCATTACTGGGGCCCCATCCATCTGGCGGAGCGCTGCAACCACACCAAGTGGTCCGTGCTGCGCTATCCCAATGACGCCATGGCCCAGCTGGCCGGCATGAGTACTGAGGAATATGAGGATTTCTACTTTGCAGCCTGCCTGGTGGATTATGATAAGATGGGCAGGGCCATGGAGAAGCTGGAAGCGCTGATGGACCGCACGGACAAGGTGCACATCGTGGGGCCTGGGACCGATATTACCTTTTCCATCAAGGGAATCCCATGTTACGGCATGCATGGCAATAAGAATATACCGGACGGCGAGGTTTATACGGCGCCGGTTAAGGATTCGGTCAACGGAGTGATTACATACAATACCCCGGCGCCATATGACGGCTTTGTATATCAGAATGTGAAGCTGGTGTTTAAGGACGGTAAGATTGTGGAATGCAGTTCCAATAATACGGACCGCATGAACAGGATATTTGATATTGACGAGGGCGCCCGCTATGTGGGAGAGTTCGCCTTTGGCGTGAACCCGCAGATCCACAGGGCAATCGGCGACATCCTCTTTGATGAGAAGATTGCCGGAAGTTTCCACCTGACCCCGGGCAATGCCTATGACAACACGGATAACGGCAACCACTCCGCGGTGCACTGGGATTTGATCTGTATCCAGACGCCGGAGTACGGCGGCGGGGAAATCTGGTTTGACGATGTGCTGATCCGTAAGGACGGGATATTTGTGCTGGATGAGCTGAAGTGCCTGAATCCGGAGAATTTGATTTGAATTTAGGATTGTAATGGGGCGGGGGTGTTTCCGTCCGTGAGTGGAATGGGGCCGGGAAAACCGGGGGCCGGGACGGACCGTTCCGTTCTGGTTCCTGGTTTCCGCGGTGGGCCGGACTAAGGGGCCGGTATGCAAAAACAGAAGGTTCGCTGCCAATTACGGCGCAGGCTTGATGCCTGCCCCTCCATGGGCAGCCGGATTTGGGCGTGGAGCGCTCCAAATCCGCCTTCTGTTTTTGCATACCGCCCCCTAAGTCCGGCCGAACCGCTCCAAATGTCACCAGAACGGAACGGTCCGTCCCGGCCCCCGGTCTCCCCGGCCCCATTCCACTCACCCGCTGCGGTATTGCTTCTGCTGCCTCATTACAAATGTGGATTGGATAGTATGAGTGCGGGAAGGGATGTCTGGCATACCATGGTTTGTATGATGGTATGCCGGGCTTTTTTGTTGTCTGGTTTTATTTTGGGACGGTTTTGTGAATGGGGAGGGTGTGTGGTCGGGGGTGATATGGGATTTTTCTGTGTTTTTTGGGGCAATGGGGATAGGGGGGGGCTGGCTTTTGGGGTCAGCCTTTTTCCATCATGATTTCCAGTATTGTCCGGTCCGTTTCTACCATTCCGGGGTTACTGACGCGTCCCATGTTTTGGATGGCTTCTTCCGGCGTACAGGCGCAGATTCCGTCCGTGGGTTGGAGGACTGTGCCTTCCATGGCGAGGCAGGCGCTCATGAGGGCTGCGCTGCTGGCAGTGGCCAGCTTCAGGGCGCAGCCGATTTTTCCGCCGTCGCATATCATTCCGGTCAGGTTGCCGCTCATGTTGATGATTGCATTGCCCATCTGCTGGTGGCTGCCGCCCATGAGCCATACCATGGCGGCGGAAGCAGCGGAGGCGGCGGATACGCCGCAGCCGCAGGTGGCGGATAGTTTCCCGGTGAATTCCTTGATGTAGACATTGAGGGAGTGGGAGATGGCCAGGGCCTTGACCAGCTGTTCCTGGGATGCGCCCAGATAGTCTGCTGTCTCCAGCACGGGAAGGATGGTGGTCAGGCCATGGTTGCCGCTGCCCGCACTGCTCATGACCGCATAGGGACAGCCGCACATCCTTCCTTCGGCGCTGCTTGCCATCACGGTCATGATTCGGGTCATCAGGCTGTTGCCCATGATATCGGTGGTGCTGTATTTTTTCAGTCCGGATGCAATGCCTATGCCAAGTTCGTGTTCCAGGCCATATTCTGCCATCCGGCTGTTCATGTCGGCGCCTTCCTTCATGAACGCCAGTTCCTCCTGTCTGCATTCTTCTATCAGGGATACGATGGCGGATATGGACATCCGGGTCAGCTTCTTATGAAGCTGCGTCTGGCCGGACAGGGAGTATTCTTTCTGGTCCAGGATTTCCGGGGTGTTTTGCGGAAGCATTTCCCGGGAAGTATATACAATATTGGAATGGGTATTGCGGATGGTGCTGGTTCCTCTGCCTGTGGTGGTGGTGACCACGGCATGGGCATAAAGCTGTGCTTCGTTGGATTTTATCTCAATGCTGACCTGATTGTCCTCCACCAGCCGGATGGAACGGCTGCTGACGGCGGGAGTCAGGTTTTCTAAAAGCTGCAGTCCCTTTTCCGGGTTGGACAGATAAGCGCCCAGGGTAGCCGCATACTTGAGGCCTACCCGGTCAAATCCCGGTATGCCCACGGACATCCCGTTTTTATAGATACCTGGATTCATTTCCACGTGGATGGAACGGATATCGCCGCCCACTGCTTTGGCTGCACTGGCGGCTGCCAGGGCAACGCATACTGGTTCCGTGCATCCCAGGGCCGGAACTACCTCCTGTTTTAATAAAGTAATCAGTTCTTCACGATTCATCTAAGTCTCCTCCTGCTGTTATCTGTGATTAGGTCCGTGCTGCGTGGTTCATGCGACGTGGTCCATGCGGCGCAGTACCGGACATTCAGACATTTACCAGACATCCGTTTTGTGATATGGATATCTTCAATAAATATTACAAGCAAGAAACGTGCCGAATGCTATATGGGATGATTGTAATGGATTTGAATGCATTTTGGGCGGCTTTTTTGGGGAATTATCCGATTTATGGTTGAAATTATGGATTTATTGGAGATATAATGGTTTTAATGGTTAAAGTGGAGGGGAATATATGGTAAAACAGGTTGCGATTGTGGCGCTGGACCCAAGGGCCAGTGCGTTTTATGGAAATCAGGTACAGGAGTTATTTGGGGAATATGTGAAGGTGCGGTCTTACAGCGTGATGGAGGGGACCATTTCCAATATGGAAAGGGCTGACCTGTACATGATGTCCACGGATGCCTTTGACAACAGGGAGGAGGTTCCGCAGTACATACCCATTGATGCCCAGATCAGTGAGATACATGTGACCTATATGTGGGAAACCATCCGGCGGCTGCGGACCATTCCGGCCGGTACAAGGGCGCTGTTTGTCAACATGACGGAAAAGATGGTCCGTGAAGCCACGGCTACCTTGAACCAGCTGGGCGTCAACCACATCAGTTTCATTCCTTTTTACCCGGGGGCTGAACCGGTGGAAGGCGTGACGCTGGCAGTGACCCCGGATGAAGAGCGCTATGTGCCGCAGGGGGTGGAACATGTGATGAACATCGGGCACCGGTGCCTGACGTCGGAAACCATGATTGAAGCCGCGCTGAAGCTGGGCCTGGAGGAACTTCTGGAGACTCCCAGGTTCCAGGAGTATTTTGGGAATGTTGTCACCAGTACCTATAACTTTGACATGATGTTTGCGCGTTCCCGAAGGCTGGAGAGCCAGTTCGACATCCTTATGGAAATATTGGATGAGGGTATTATCGGGATTAATGAGCGGGCGGAGATATTTGCCATGAATAAAAAGGCGGAGGAGATTACAGGGCTGAAGCGTTCCCTGGTGCTGCATAAGCAGGCGTCCTCATCCCTGGCCTACCTGCCTCTGCTCCAATGCCTGAAGTCAAAGGAGAAAATAGAGCCAAAGGTAATCCGGATTAACGGGGTTAACGTGGGTGTGACCGTGGTTCCTGTTTTAAGGAAGGATGACTGTATCGGTGCATTTGCCATTCTCCAGAGATTCAATGATGCTGAGAACCGCCAGCATGAATTGAGGAACCAGCTGATGCACAAGGGCTACCGGGCCAAGTATGGCTTCGATGATGTGGTGGGGGTGTCGGATGGCATTGAGAGGACCAAACAGATACTCAGGCGCATGGCGGCCACGGAATCCCCGGTTCTCCTCATCGGGGAGACAGGCACCGGTAAGGAGCTTTTTGCCAATGCGGTCCATCAGGCGTCCAGGCGGTCCAAGGGGCCTTTTGTGGCAATTAACTGTGCCGCCATGCCTGAAAACCTGTTGGAGAGTGAACTGTTCGGATATGAAGAGGGGGCGTTCACAGGGGCGAAAAAGGGCGGAAGGCCGGGATTATTTGAGTTTGCCCATCACGGCACCCTGTTTTTGGACGAGGTGGAGGGGATGAGTCCCGCCCTGCAGGTGAAGCTTCTGCGCGTGCTGCAGGAGCATGAAATAATGCGGGTGGGAGGCAATAAGATCATCAGCATTGATGTACGGATTGTGGCGGCTACCAATGAATCCCTGGAGGAAAAGGTGCAGGACGGAAGCTTCAGAAGGGATCTGTATTACCGCCTTAATACCCTGCCTGTACTGATTCCGCCCCTGCGCCAGAGAGGCGATGACGTATTCCTTTTGATGGAGCGTTTTAACAGCGGACTGAAGGGGAATTTCGTGCTGTCGGATGAAGTGAAGGATCTGTTCCTTCATTATAGCTGGCCGGGGAATATACGTGAGCTTCGGAACCTGGCAGAATATTTCAGCTTTACAGGCAGTCCGGTCATAACGGTGAAGGATCTTCCGCCAACCTTTGTATATGAGAATAGGGAAATGAAGGATGGACAGCGGGAATCTGGTAAGGCGGTGAGGACGGCTGGTCCTGAAGTGCCCGGGGGATTGGAACCGGGAAATTCTGAAACATCCGTATCTGAGGCAGCTGTTTCTGACCGTCCCCGGTCCTGTCATCGTCCTGAACCGTGGCAGCAGGCCATGGAGGAAAGGGGGATGGAACCGGAAGAATACTGGTTTGTGCTGAAGGTCCTATACCAGTGTACAGAGGAAAGAAAGGCCATAGGGCGGGAGGGCATTCTGGAATGTGCAAAGAAAGAGAAATTCTTTCTATCGCAGATTGGCGTGAGGACAATCCTTGGCATACTGAAGGAATATGGCCTGGCGCGGGTCAGCAGGGGGAGGGGAGGGAGCCGTATGACCTGCCTGGGACGTGAAATCTGGGAAAATAGGGAGGAATATATAAAACCATATGGAATTCTATAAACCATATGTAACTATATTCAATCATATAAAACTATATAGAACCAAAATGAATCAATTGCAACCAATGCAACCTAATGTAACCTAATAAAACCAAAAACAACTCAATATAACCCCATAACCCACCCCTCACTCCCAACAGAAATCATTTCCCCAAATATAAAATAATTCCCCGCCCATTTTCATCCATGTATAAAAAGGCTTGATTTTCCAGGAAATCAGGCCTTTTCAATTCTTCCCCATCTGCTGCGCCTCGGAAGTTGGCACGGGTTTTGCTTATATATTTAATAGGTCCACAGAAACAGGGAAACCAAAAGAAAGGCGGCATAAAAATGAAGTATGATTTTGATGAAGTTATCGACAGAAGCCGGAACAGGGCGGCAAAGTACGATGAGCGCGTGAAGAAATTCGGAAGGCAGGATGTGATTCCGCTCTGGGTTGCGGATATGGATTTCAGGACGGCGCAGCCCATTATAGATGCGCTGAAGGAAAAAGCAGGACAGGGAATCTTCGGATATACATCCAGGCCGGATTCTTATTTTGAGTCAATACAGGGATGGCAGAGAAGGCGCAATGGATGGGAAATCAGACCTGAACTCATGAGCTGGAGCCTGGGCGTGGTGCCTGCGCTGTCCTCCCTTGTAAAACTGTTTTCAGAACCAGGTGACAGTATTTTAATCCAGACGCCGGTGTATTCTGAGTTCTACGATGTGACTGAGGCCTGGGGACGGAATGTGCTGGAGAACCAGCTGGTGGAAAAGGACGGGGCCTGGTCCATTGACTTTGAGGACTTTGAGGAAAAGGCAAAGCAGGCCAGGATGTTCCTCCTGTGCAGCCCCCACAACCCTCTGGGAATTGTGTGGACCAGGGAAGAGCTGGACCGGATGGCACGGATCTGTATGGAGAATGATGTGTTGCTGGTATCGGACGAGATTCACTCAGACCTGGTTTTCCATGGAAAGAAGCACATACCCACAGCAACCCTTTCAGATGAAATTGCAGGAAAAGTGATTACCTGTATATCAGGAACCAAAACATTTAACCTGGCCGGACTCCAGGCATCCGCAACCATTTTCCCCAATGAGGAGATGAAAAAGAAATTCGATACGTTCTGGATGGCCATGGATATCCACAGGAACAATGCCTTCAGCTCAGTGGCAATGGAAGCAGCCTTCAATGAAGGGGAGGAGTGGCTGGAACAGCTGCTGCCATATCTGGAAGCCAACTTTGATTTCATCCGTGAGTACTGTGAAGCCAATATTCCCCAGATTAAGCCCGCTGTCCCGGATGCGACGTATCTGGTGTGGCTGGACTGCCGTGCCCTTGGCATGGACAATGAAAAGCTCCGCAGATTCATGATTGAGGAGGCGGGCCTTGGATTGAACGAGGGTTATACATTCGGACGCAGTCTGTCCGGTTACATGCGGTTAAATGCGGCCTGCCCAAGATGTGTCCTGGAAAAGGCGTTAAACCAGCTTAAGGAAGCTGTCAGCAGGCTGTAAAGACATAAGAGAAGGAGGAGAAAGGTATGAATAAATCAACGATATGGAAAAATTACCGTTTTCCAATCATATTATTATCAGGAATCACCATCGGGGCAGTGCTGGGGATTGTTCTGGGGGAAAAGGCAAAGGTACTTGCGCCATTGGGGGATATTTTCCTGAACCTGATGTTTACCATTGTGGTGCCGATGGTGTTTGTGTCCATAGCAAGTGCGGTGGGCAACATGGTCAACATGAAACGGCTTGGCAGGATTATGGGAAGCCTGGTGACCGTGTTCGTGGTAACAGGCGCCATTGCAGGCGTGCTGGTCCTGGTGGTGGTCAATGTCTTCCCGCCTGCGGCAGGTACGAGCATACAGTTTGCCAGCGCGGAGATGGAGGAAATGTCCAGTGTGGGTGACATGATTGTGGGCGCCCTGACCGTGGATGATTTCTCAGGACTGATGAGCAGGAGGAACATGCTGCCGATCATCGTATTCGCAATCCTGTCCGGTTTCTGTGTCAGCGCCTGCGGAGGCGAGGAAAGCCCGGTTGGGAAGCTTCTTAACAATCTGAATACCATTATCATGAAGATTGTCAGTATCATCATGATGTACGCACCCATCGGGTTAGGCGCTTACTTCGCTTCCCTGGTTGGGGAGTTCGGCCCCGGACTCATCGGGGACTATGGACATGCCATGCTGGTTTATTATCCCATGTGCCTTTTTTACTTCTTTACCGCATTTCCTGCCTACGCATATTTCGCAGGGGGCAAAGAGGGGGTCAGCAGGATGTTCAAGCATATCCTGAACCCGGCGGTTACCGCCTTTGCAACGCAGAGCTCCATTGCGGCCCTTCCGGTAAATGCAGAGGCCTGCGACCGGATCGGCGTCCCGAAGGATATCCGCGATATCGTACTTCCCATGGGCGCTACCATGCATATGGACGGCTCCGTGTTATCTGCAATTGTAAAAATCAGTTTCCTGTTCGGCATTTTCAACCAGTCCTTTACTGGTGTGGGAACCTATGCCATGGCCATGGCAGTTGCCGTGCTCAGCGCATTCGTACTGTCTGGCGCGCCGGGAGGCGGCCTGGTTGGGGAAATGCTGATAGTAAGCCTTTTTGGCTTCCCCGCAGAGGCATTTCCACTGATTGCAACCATCGGTTTCCTGGTGGATCCGGCTGCAACCTGCCTCAATGCAAGCGGTGATACCATTGCGTCCATGATGGTGACGCGTATGGTGGAAGGAAAGGACTGGCTGAACAGGCGGATAAAAAAGGAAGAGGAAATGACGCCTGAGGCGCCAGGATTGGAACGTGCCTAAAAGAATCTGAAGCATATATTTCCGGGCCTGTTCCGGAACATATAGATAAGTAAAACAAACCTGAGAGGAGATCATGAATCATGAAAATCACTGTAATTGGAAGCCACTTATGTCCCGACACTTTATATGCCCTTTGCAAGCTGAGGGAAAAGAACGCGGAAATGGATTTTAAGAACCTGTCCGCCAGCCTTCCGGATTTGAAGGCGTATCTGGCCGTGAGGGAGAACTGCGGATTATATGAGCAGGTACGCCAGGCAGGAGGAATCGGAATCCCGTTCTTTGAACTGGAGGACGGTACCCGGACAATGGACCTGGATGAGGTTCTGGCTAAATTATAAAGATTAGGGAAGTTGGCGGGAATGAATTTTCAAACACGCCCTAAGATTGTGTGCCGGTTACGCAGAGGTACACTGGGTTATGGACAGAGGGAGGCATATGCTTCCCTCTTTTGGTATATCCTCATTGCCCGCGTCTCCCTTTAAGATAGATGCCCCGCCATGGCCGCGAATGTATCCGGCCCGGCGTATCGTCCTATGACCAAGGCATTGATGGTATTGTAGGACTGCTATAGTATATTGCCGGCTATCAGCGGTACGGTTAGTGATATGGGCTGGAATCGGATATTACCTGAGGTGGGATTTTTCATGAGGGATGTCCTTTCTGATACATACAGGATATACCGGAAGAATTTGGTTGTAAAATGTTTATTTTGGCCTTAGTATAGAAATGGTTATTATTTCCTGAGGGAAAAGAGATGCTAGAGCCTGTTTGAAAATTCATTCCCGCCGTCTGCACGTCCCACTTCGCGGTATATTTGGCCCCGATTCAGTCAGCGTAGCCCGCTACGCCTCCATCATCGGGACCAAATCTCCCACAAAGTGGGACGCACAGCCGACGGAAAGCAATTTTCAAACACGCTCTAGTATAACCCCCGAATACATAGCCAGGAGGCCGGAGGTGCGGGGCGGACTGGATATCTACGGACTACAGGACGGCCCGGCGGAATCCAGCAAAGGGGCGCCCATCTGGCAGAAGGCATTTTTCCAACCCATCCAAGGAGGTTTATATGAAGATACGGATCCTGGTTGACAACAACACACTGATTGACCAATACTATGTAGGGGAACCAGCGGTGTGCCATTACATTGAAATGGACGGCATGCGCATATTATTTGACACAGGATATTCCGATGTGTTCCTTAAGAATGCCAGGGCCATGGACATAGATATGAGGGATATAACACATATTGTGCTGTCCCATGGGCATAACGACCACACGGGCGGCCTTGCCCATGTGTGCGCGGACAGCATGGGAATCCATCATCCACGGCCGGACATCCGGCTGATTGCCCATCCGGGATGCTTTGAACCCAAGGCATTTGACGGGGAGGATATAGGTTCGCCTTGGGGAAGGGATGTGGTTGAAACGTGTTTTGACTATATTCCTGCCGTAAAGCCATGGTTCCTGTCTGAAAACTGTGTGTTCCTGGGGCAGGTCCCCCGGGAAAATGGATTTGAAGGCAGGGATGCAATCGGGGTGAGGAAAACTTGGAACGGCTGGCAGCAGGACATGCTGGAGGACGATTCGGCCCTGGTCTGTAAGGTGGATGGCGGATTGTTCATCATCACAGGATGTTCCCACAGCGGTATCTGTAATATCGTGGATTATGCGGTCAAAGTGTGCGGGGAATCCAGGATTGTGGGGATTCTGGGCGGATTCCATCTGTTTGATGTGGATAACCGGCTGGAGCAGACCATCCGCCATCTGGAGAGGATGGGGATAAAGACACTTTATCCATGCCACTGTGTATCCCTAAAGGCAAAAATAAAAATGGCAGAAACCCTGAATGTGTCGGAAGCCGGCGTGGGGATGGTAATCATGGAGCAGGATTGAGAGGAATGAATTGTGGAGGGTTATACTGGAAATAATTGTAGGAAGACCGAGCTGAAAAATTTCGGGTTTCCCTGCGTCTTTTTCATATATTCAACTGTCAGACTCCTGTGCAAACAGTATAGGAAATTTTTAAGAATCACTTGAAATCATGATGAAGATTGACTATAATAAAAGTGTAATAAAAAAGGAACAACCACCTCATACAAGAGGTTGGCCTATATCAACGATAGAAAAATCCACCCTCTCAACGGCCAAGTTTACAAGGGTGGTTTTTCTGTACCCGTTTCCGGGATTTAGAAAACGCTACTGACTAATCTTTAAGATTAAGGTCAATAATGCGAGAATGAACATGCCAAAGGCCATTAAATCCTTAAAGTCAAATTTCATCCGCACCACCTCCCATCTTATGTAAAATGGAAGGCCAACACCTTGTTATAACATGATTGTTCCCTATGAAATATTTTACCAGATTATCTTTGGTCTTTCAATAAAGGAATGAATGGGTTCTAAGAAAACAGGGGGGTGAATTGGTGGCTATTATCCTCCGCAATCTCTCTATTAAGATTACACATACTGGCCCAGGATTCCCTCCACCGGAAAAGAGTATCTTTTGAGTCCCAAACTGCTATTATTAGATTAGGGATATTCTGGTATTGATTTTTCAATGTCATCCTTATGGAATAGGTAACTTTTTTGATATCTTGGCTGCCATTGACCATCTTTATCAAGTGAATAGAGGTCTCCTTTTGCTGTCTGTGACTGGTGGATTATGAATTGCAAAGTCGGCGCACATGCCCTGTGAAATAAAATTCTGTTCTATGTATGCCCTTATTAGGGCTGTTTGCTGTTCTAAAGTCAGTTCATGAGGTTAGTCTGTCAAACTTCCGGGTGTCAAAGACCCGTGAAAAAATTGTAGGAAGACTGTACTGAAAAAATTTCCAGTTGACCTTTCATCGACTTTATGTTATCATCGGTACCATAATATTTTTGAACTTGAAAGCGAGGCGTCTTTTTGTTAATTGTATCTGTTAGTGGAAGATAATGAATCTATGGTGTACAGCAGGTCCGTGCTGCGCAGGTGATGATGTGCCGGGTATTACCCCGGATACAAAGTAACCTGTGGGCGTTATTTGTTGTACCATCATCCCTGACAGATGGACATATAGAAGTGTGTGCTGCGGCGTGTGGATGCAGCACCTGGCAGACCTATGTGACGAAACCTGTTGGTGGATGTCCATGGGTTTTTTATTTTCCATTTTTATTCTCATGAAACGGATTGTAAGGAATAAGCAGAATGGAAAGGAATACAGATACAATGAATCATACATTTGACGCGGTTGCATTTACGGAAATCATAGGACAGCTGGAAGGATACGCTAATTCACCCCAGGCAAAGGAAAAGATAAGGGACCTTAAGCCATACCTGGATGAAGGGGAACTGAAACGGAACATGAGGGACACCACCCAGGCCAGACAGATGCTGGACCTCCTTGGCACGCCTCCCCTTCCTGTCATGGAACAGGTTGGCCGCATTGTGGAAAAGGCAGTGCTTGGGGAGCTGCTGCTTCCGGAAGAGATGGAAGAGGTAGGGATGTTCCTGGCAGCCGTCAGGCGGATGCAGGCATATCTGGAACGTGGGAAGATGCATCACATCCCGGCTGCATTTTACAGTGATGATTTATCTCCCCTTACGGAACTGAAGGAGGAGATAGAGCGGTCGGTGCGCCATGGCCGGGTCGATGACCATGCATCCGGCGCCCTTTGGGGAATCCGCAAGGAAATCCGCGGCCTGGAGGAAAAGATTAAGGATAAGGCGGAATCCCTGTTAAAAAATAATAAAAAGTATATGTCCGAAGCCTTTGTGGTCACCAGGAACCACAGGCTGTGCCTTCCTGTAAAGAAAGAGTATAAGTCCAGGGTGCCTGGCAGCGTCATAGACAGTTCATCCACAGGGGCCACGGTGTTTATTGAACCGGAAACAGTGGCAAGGCTTCAGGACCAGAGGGAAATCCTGCTGGTGGAGGAGGACTGCGAGGAGAGGAAAATCCTCTACAGCCTGATGGACATGATTGCATCCCAGGAGCCATCCATAAAAGGCAACCTGGAAACCCTGGCAAAGCTGGACTTCATCTTTGCAAAAGGCAAGCTCAGCGCACAGATGGAGGCAAGGGAACCTGCCATCAACACCGAAGGGCGTATCTGCCTGAAGGATGCCAGGCACCCCCTGCTGCCTTCTGAATCCAATGTGCCCCTGCAGTTTGAAATCGGCGGTGAGAAACGCGGAATGATCATAACAGGCCCCAATACAGGCGGCAAGACCGTGGCCATAAAGACTGTGGGACTTTTCACGCTGATGGCCGGATGCGGGCTGCATCTGCCCTGCGCTTACGGCGATGTGGCCATGAGGAACCTGGTGCTCTGCGATATAGGCGACGGGCAGGACCTTGCGGATAACCTGTCAACATTTTCAGCCCATATCACCAATGTGATGGATATACTCCGCAGGGCCACCAGGGACAGCCTGGTAATCCTGGATGAACTTGGCTCCGGCACGGACCCGGCTGAGGGAATGGGGATTGCCATCGCCATACTGGAAGAACTGCGCCTTCGCGGCTGCCTGTACCTGGTGACCACCCATTACCCGGAGGTCAAGTCCTATGCAAGGAAACATGGGGAAATCATCAGTGCCAGGATGGCGTTTGACAGGGAAAACCTAAGGCCCCTTTACCGCCTGGAGATGGGCAAGTCCGGGGACAGCTGTGCGCTGTATATTGCAAAGCGCCTGGGAATGCCGGGACACATGCTTAAGGTGGCCGCAGGGGAGGCTTATGGGGATATCAAGGAAAGCCTGAAGCAGGAACTGGGGCTGGAACAGAAGGAAGAGGAGGGCATAAAAAGGATATATGAACCGGGTATCACGGTTATGAAAAAGAGGACGGAGTCCACGGATGTATCCGGGATATTCTCAAGAGGCGACAGCGTAAGCGTGGAACCGGCCGGGGAGCCTGGCATCGTGGTAAAGCCTGCGGACTTAAAGGGAAATGTCCTGGTTCAGGTGAAGAGGGAAAAGCGCCTGGTAAATTACAAGCGCCTGAAACTCAGGGTCAAGGCGGACCGGCTGTATCCGGAGGACTATGATTTCTCCATTATCTTTGACAGCGTGGAGAACCGTAAGGCCAGACATGCCATGGAACGGAAGTTCCAAGCGGGCAGGGAAGTTAAGGTTGAGGAATACTAATCCGTTCATGATGTGGCGGGGGCCGCGGCTGGCCGGTCCTGCCACATCGGATTTACAAGTAGTTTACTGCATGTAAGTTTTTATAAAGGGCATATATGTAACAGTTTAAACTAGATGGTGGGATTGGGCGCATGAAAAATTCTTGCATGTAATGATAAGAAATGTTACAATATAGATATAAAGAGGAACAACCGCCCACAAGGTGGGTTGACCAGTAAGAAGATAGAAACTCCACCCTGCTACTCGCCAAAGTTTAGGGGTGGTTTTTCTATGTTAAGCTAGTGACAAATCAAATAAATGAATGTCAGTAACGCTAAAATAAACATTCCAAAAGCCATAAGGTCTTTAAAATCGAAATGTTTCATAGACATCACCTCCATCCTATGTAGAATGAAGGTCAACGCCACCCTGCAACACGATTGCTCCCTAAGAAAAGTAGGGCATATATACAAGAAACGGCAACATATTCTTTTATCAGCAGCCCGTTTCATAGTCTGTATATGGTAAGCAGTTTCTTGTAAACTGACCTAAAGATTGCTTTTAATAACATAGAAAGCCGCATGTCTGCCGATAATGCAGGCAGAAGGGATACCGACCAGGACCGGCCGGCATTGCGGATCAGGGATTGCTGCTGTGGGTAAGGAAATGTGGGACAGCCAAAATGAAAGGTACGGAGTAACATATCATGAAGACACTGGGGACAAAGCGCATTGATGTAAAAAAACATAACAGGGGACAGATCTTAAAACTGATTGCCACCGGGACCTGCAACAACCGTGTGGAACTGGTGGCCCACATGGGCATGACCAAGATGGCCATAACCAATATGGTGTCGGAGCTGGCGGATAAGGGACTTGTAAAAGAGGGCGGTGTGGACCAGTGCGATGGTGTGGGCCGCAATCCCATCAGCCTGAGGATACCGGAGGGCGCGCCGAAAACCATTGGGATTCTGATCCTCAGGGACCGGTGTGAGGCCGTGCTCTGCGATTTTTATCTGAATGTGCAGTACAGGAAGACGGTCATGCTGCAGCAGCCGGATAAAAGGGAACTGATATCCATCATTTACGCTCTGACAGATGCCATGCTCGGATATGAAAAGAACATTCTGGGGATTGGGATTGCCAGTATCGGTCCCATTGATTTTGACCGGGGCATGATACTGAACCCGCCCTACTTTTACGGTATCCATGACATACCGGTGGCCAGTCTTTTGGAGGACAGGTATTCCCTTCCCGTGTTCATGGACCATGACAACCAAAGCGCGGCCCTGGCAGAACTTCTCTATGGGAATGGAAAGAACAGGGACAGCTTCATGCTTTTAGGCATGGCAAGGGGCGTGGGCTGCGGTATTGTAAAAAACGGGGCATTGTATGTGGATTCCAGGAAACTGGCGCCCGAGGTCGGCCATGTGAGCATTGACTACAGGGGAAAGAAGTGTATCTGCGGAAACCGCGGCTGCCTGGAACTGTATGTTAACACGGATGAAATCCTAGGCCGCCTGAGGAAGGCAACGGGCCAGTCCTTAAGCTTTGCCGGATTCTGCCATATGAAGGAAACGGACCGGATGTGCGAGATATTCGAGGATGTGACGGAAAAGATAACTTCCGCGCTGGTGAGTACCGTAAACCTGCTGAACCTGGACCTGGTCCTGCTTGGATATGATGGGGTCCATCTGCCTGAAAAGTATGTGAAACAGCTGGAGGATGGGATCAATGAATTGAAATTCGCCAGGGACAGGAGCAGGACCGGGGTAAAAAGGGCGTATTTCGGGGAAGATTCACAGCTGTTGGGAGCTGTCTGTAATGTGCTGAATCAGGTGTATGAGGGGAATATATTGTTGGATTAGGGATTGGATTTTCAAATATATTTAAGGGTGTGCCAGGAGGTAAGCGGATGCCGGGCACGCCCTTTTTGTTGTCTTACAGCCTTTTAGACATCTTGCCATATGTATATCATGCACAAAAATGAACCGGAATTAATATGTAAATTATACAATATTCAATTAGTATATTGACTTTACTAATTAAAGGGCTTATGATGGAAATAAAGTAAGGAAAGGGAGATGATGCTGTGGATATCATTACGATTGGGGAGATGGTCATTGACTTTATCCCGGGAACAGAGGAGGGCAGCTATATCCGCAATCCAGGGGGCGCGCCGGCCAATGTGGCTATTGCAGCGGCCAGGAACGGGCTGTCCGCCGGAATCTTCTGCAAGGTGGGGGACGATGATTTTGGCCGTTTCCTGATACAGACACTGGAGGACAATCAGGTGACGCCCCTCAGCCCGGAGCTGTGCAGGGAGGCGGTGACCACCATGGCCTTTGTATCGCTCTCGCCCGGCGGGGAACGGAGCTTCACCTTTGCCAGGAAGCCGGGGGCGGATATGTTCCTGCGCGTATCGGATATCCGGGATGAGTACCTTGCAGGCTGCAAGGTCATCCATGGAGGCTCCTGTTCCCTGTCAAAGGGGGAGGCCAGGGCCGCAACCATCCATACGCTGAAACGGGGACATGAGATGGGGAAGATGGTGAGCTTTGACGTGAATTACAGAAACCTGATGTGGGACGATGACAGACAGGCGGCCGCGGACACCGTCATGGGCATCCTTCCCTATGTCGACCTCTTAAAAATCTCGGAGGAAGAGGCAGACATGATTGGAGGGCGGGAAAGCATACACCGGGTCATGAAGCAGAACCAGGTCGCGGTGGTGATTGAAACCCTGGGGGCAGAAGGGGCCGAGTGCTTTTTCGCCGGAAGTTCCTTTGTGGTAAAGGGACGCAGGGCAAGCGCCATTGTGGACACAACAGGAGCAGGGGATGCGTTCTGGGGAGGCTTCCTTTCCAGGCTGCTGATAAAAGGCGCTGACCGCACAGGGATATTTACAAGGGAAATCCTGGAGGACGCCATGAGGTACGGCAATGTAAGCGGTTCCCTGTGCATCCAGTCCAAGGGGGCCATTGCATCCCTTCCCGCCAGGGCGGAGATTGAACTGTATTTGGAGGAAGACAGATGAGCAAAGAAATATGGAACCATTCCTGCATTATTTCACCATCCCTGATTTGCCTGGATCTGTGCAACCTTGAGCAGCAGGCCAAACTGGTGGAGGAAAGCGGCATCCAGATGCTGCATGTGGACATTCTGGATGGACATTTCAGCCCAAGCATGCCTCTGGGGCTGGAGACGGTAAAGCAGCTGCGCAAGAAGACGGACCTGGAATTTGAGGCCCACGTCATGACGTCCAATCCCCAATATTTCATTGATGAGCTGTTGGAATGCGGCGTTTCACAGATTGTGTTCCACATCGAGACAGCGGACCATGTGGACGGGCTGTTAAACTACATCCATGGAAAGGGTGTGCGGGCCGGTGTGGCCCTGAAGCCGGGAACCCCCCTGACCGTCCTTGATTATGTCCTGGATAAATGTGACGCTGTCCTGCTGATGTTGATTAATCCCGGCTTTGCCCAGTGCGCCGGGGAGGCACAGGTATCCTACGGAGACCGTAAGATCAGGGACTTGAGGAAGATGATAGACCACAGGGGACTGGATACCAGGATCATCCTGGACGGCAGGATTTCCCCCAAGAATATAGAGGATTACGGCAGGGGGATTGCCAATATATTCGTGGCGGGAAGCACCTGTATCAAGAAGGATGATCTGGCGGGAAGCCTGAAAGCGGTCAATGACCTGGCACAAACCCTGAATGAGGATTCTAAGGAGTGATGAGATGGGATATTACAGCGATGAGTACAGGAATACATATACAACTGTTTTAAAGGAACTGGATACGGCCCTCGGCAGTGTGGACCCGGCGGCCGTGGAGGCGCTGGCGGATGCGGTGCTGGATGCGGACCAGGTGTTTTTCGTGGGTGTGGGAAGGGTGCTTCTGTCCCTGCAGGCCATTGCAAAACGTCTGGCGCATCTGGGAATCCGTACCCACTATGTGGGGGAAATCACGGAACCCGCCATCACGGGCAATGATCTGTTGATTGTGGGCTCGGGCAGCGGCTCCACCCTGTTTCCCCTGGGGATTGCCAAAAAGGCAAAGGCGGCAGGGGCCAGGGTGGTGCACATCGGCTCCAATCCGGGCAGTGAGATGAAGGACGTGGCTGAATTCATGGTGCGTATTCCTGTGCGGACCAAGAATTACCTGGAAGACGAGATTGATTCCGTACAGCCCATGACCTCGCTTTTTGAGCAGGGCCTCCTGATACTGGGGGATACCATTGCCAAGATGATTATTGATAAAAAGCAGATTGACATGAAGAGCCTGTGGAAATATCACGCAAATCTGGAGTAGAGGAAACAGAAGGAAAGGAAACAGAAGGAAAGAATCCAATGTAAAGAAAACTGGAGTGCATAAAATGAAAAAGGATTGGATGAAATACGCCGGCAGCATGCAGCAGCTGGCTTATGTAAGGCCGGTGGCATACAAAGAGGGGCGTGCAAAGAACATGAATGCCTGGGAAATCAAATCCGGCCACATGGCCTTCCACGTGATGGCGGATAAATGCCTGGATATATCGGATTTATCGTATAAGGGCATGAACATGTCATTTATGGCAAAGCCCGGGCTGATGGGACGGGGCCATTATGACACCAATGGACAGGAAGCCCAGAGAAGCATCATGGGCGGACTTCTTTTCACCTGCGGCCTGGAAACAATCTGCGCGCCCTGCAATGTGGATGGCAGGGATTACCCCATGCACGGCAGGATGAGGACGACGCCTGCTGAACATACGGGGGCGGACGCCTTCTTTGACGGGGATGAGTATGTGATCTCTGTGAAGGGGGAGATGCGGGAGGCTGAACTGTTCGGTGAGAACATGGTCCTTAGAAGGACCATAGAGACAAGGCTGGGTTCCAACTCCATCCTGGTTACGGATGAGATTGAGAACCAGGCATTCCGTCCGGAACCCCTGATGCTGCTCTATCACTGCAACATGGGATATCCCTTTTTAGATGAAACCTGCGAGCTGGTGCTGCCGGTTAAAAAGGTGTCTGGAAGGGAAGCATTTGCAGAACAGCATGTGGACAGATGGAACTGGATGGATGAACCGAAACCAAATGAACCGGAATACGTTTTCCTCCATGACATGGCTGAGGATGAATCGGGCAATACCATGGCCATGGTGGTGAACCATGGCAGGGAACTGGCCCTTTGCCTGGAATTCAACCGTAAGAACCTGCCTTACTTCATGGAATGGAAGTCCATGGCTTCCGGGGATTATGCCCTTGGGCTGGAACCCTCCAACTCCAGCGTGTACGGCAAGCCGTATCATATCAGCCAGGATAAGGTCCATTACCTGCAGCCCTTTGAGAAGGAAGTGAACCAGATCCGGTTCACGGTGCTGGAGGGTGAGGAAGCAATCGGGAACTGCCGGGAACGGATGAATAAAATAAAAGGAGAATCATAATGAAACGATCAGAAATCAACGCAGTCATTAAAAAGTTTGAAGCCCTGATGAAGGAGCACTGTTTTGAGCTTCCTCCTTTCCTGGGTTTTACGCCGGAGGAGTGGCAGGACAAGGGACATGAGTATGATGAGATACGGGATAACATGCTGGGATGGGATGTGACGGATTACGGCGAGGGGGATTTTGACAAGCTGGGCCTTGCGCTGATTACCATCCGCAACGGTAATGTACATAACCCGAAGTATCAGAAACCCTATGCAGAGAAAATCATCATGTGTGACAGCGGGCAGGTATCCCCCATGCATTTCCACTGGGGCAAGATGGAGGACATCATCAACCGCGGCGGCAATGACATTGAATTTACCCTTTATAACGCGGACAAGGAGACGGAACAGCTGGCTGACACGGACGTGGTGATCTGCCAGGACGGACGCCGGTACACCATGCCCGCCGGAACCAAGGTAATCCTGCACCCAGGTGAAAGCCTGACCCTGTATCCGTACCTGTACCACGAGTTCATCATACCCGAAGGCGGCCCTGTGCTGATTGGGGAAGTATCCATGTGCAATGATGACAATACGGACAACCGTTTCCTGAACCCGCTGGGAAGATTCCCAACCATAGAAGAAGATGAGGCGCCTTACAGGCTGCTCTGTAACGAGTACCCGCCGGCAAAGGATTGATCATAATCCGCCCGGGGGACCGTTAAGGGGTGGAAATGCCGCAGGCGGGGAACCTGCGGCATCTGCATCATTCCAGTAAGGTTCTTGCTGCGGCAATCACAGCGGCTGCATCCATACCGAACTGGTTGAGCAGGTAATCCGCCGTGCCCACCTCCCCGGCCCTGTCCGGGGCGCCCAGGCGCCTGAAGGGGATGCTGATTCCTTCCTCTGCAATCACTTCTGCCACCGCGGAGCCAAGACCGTTATAGATATTGTGGTTTTCAAGGGTGATGACCGCCCTTGTCCCTGCAGCGGCCTTTATGACCGCCTCCCTGTCAAGGGGCTTGATGGTGAACATGTCCATGATTTGGGCCTGGATGCCCTCTGCCTCTAACGCTTCTGCGGCTTTTAAGGCTTCCTTGATGCAGATGGTGCCGCATGTGATGATGGACAGATCCTTCCCTTCCCTCAGTATGGATGCCTTCCCGAGCCGGAAGTCAGTGCCTTCTTCATAGAACTGGTCCTTTGTCTTGCGCATGAGGCGGATATAGAAAATCCCTCTCTGGCTGACGGTCTGGGTGATGACGGAGCGCAGCTGCACCGGGTCGCATGGTTCCAGGATGACGGTTCCGGGAAGCGAACGCAGGATACCGATGTCCTCCAGGCTGATATGTGTACCGCCGTTTGGCCCGGCTGAGATGCCGGGATCGCTGCCCACGATACGCACGTTCTGGCGCGCATAGACGCCGGACATGAAAATCTGGTCCGCAATGCGGCGGCTTGCAAATGCGCCAAAGGAGTGGACAAAGGGGATGAAGCCTTCCTCGGAAAGGCCGGCCGCCACGCCGAACATATTGGCTTCCTGGATCCCGCAGTTAATGACCTTATCCGGGTATGCTGCTTTGAATCTGTTCATGCCGGAGGATGCCATCAGGTCGGCATCCAGCCAGAGGATCCGGTCATTGGTCCCTTCAAGTTCAATCAGTGTGTCTGCCAGGGCAGTCCTCATATCGGTTGCATATTGTTTCATGGGTTTACAGCTCCTTTCCTGCGAATTCCTGTTGGGCTTCTGCCATCATTTCGTCCGTTATGGCGATGTGGTGTATGCCTGTTTTTCCTTCCGTTACGCTCCAGCCCTTCCCTTTGACCGTATTAAGGACAATGCATTTTGGAAGGCCGTTCCTGGAAGCCAGGGCGTTCCTGGATGCTGTCACTATGGCGTCCACATCATGTCCGTCAATGGTAACTGCTTCAAAACCAAATGCTTTAAACAGGGTTTCAATGTTCCCCAGATCACAGATGCCGTCAGTATAGCCATCCAGCTGCTGGTGGTTCCAGTCAACAAACGTTATGAGATTATCAAGCTTGTGCTGTTTTGCAAACATGGCCATCTCCCAGACCTGGCCTTCGTTCAGTTCCCCATCGCCCAGAATCAGGAATACACTGCCCTTCCTGCCCAGCATCTTCTTGCCAAGGGCCATGCCGGCCGCGGTGGAGGCGCCCTGTCCAAGGGAGCCGGTTGTCATATCGATTCCCACGGTTTTGTTCATGTCACAGTGGCTGGGAAGATGGGTGCCGTTCCGGTTCAGGGTCATAAGCTCTTTTTCCGGGAAAAAACCGGAGAGGGCAAGGGCGCTGTAGAGGACCGGCCCGCAGTGTCCTTTTGAAAGCACCACCTTGTCACGTTCTTCCCAGTGCGGGTTTTGGGGGTCATAATCCATGACGCTCCCATACAGGACAGCCATGAGTTCACACAGGGATAATACGCCGCCCACATGTCCGCCTTTACTTGCGTACATGGATTTGATGGAGCTGAACCGGATGCGGTCGGCAAGTTTTTGCAGACCGGCAGAAGTTTGATAACTGGTAATCATTCATACACCCTCCTTGTTGTGTGGAATATTGTTGCAATGCTTTCCCACGATCCTCTTTGTCGTGGACGTCCATTAAAAAGGCAATCCTACTTTAGATGTTAGCAGAAAATAGATTTTTGTCAAGAAAAAACAACAGCAAACAACAACAAACAACAACGATAAAAAACAGTATCAATATAAAATAATAAAAAGTGAGAATTACATATTGCAATATATTGTGCTTTTTGCTATAATTACTTTCGTAAAGGGTGATGATAATGGACAAAATGACTACAGGCGTTTCAAATAAGAGCTTATTCGCCGAAGAACGCCAACGAAAGATAATTGAAACCATCAATGCCAACGGGAAGGCAGTGGTGCCGGTGCTGTGTGAGATGTTCGGGGTTTCCTCCTCAACCATAAGGAATGACCTGAAACAGCTGGAGAGCAAGAAGCTGATTACCAGGACACATGGAGGCGCCATCAGGAATTCCAAGATGGGACGGGAACTGTCCCCCACGGACAAAGAGACACAGATGATGCCTCAGAAAAAGGCAATTGCCAGGGCTGCCCTGGAGCTGATTGATGACGGCGACATTATTGCGGTAACCACAGGGACAACCACATTTGAGCTGGTGAAGCTGCTTCCGGAGAAGAAGAACCTGACCGTGGTGGTCAACGATATCCGCAACGCGGTATGGCTGGAAGACCATACGGATTTCAATGTTTATATACTGGGCGGGCTGGTCAGGAGGGGATACCACTATACCACGCTGCCCACCAGGAATGAATTCCTGGGCATGATTAACATTGACAAGGGATTTTTCTCCTGCAACGGCTTCAGTGTCGAGCGGGGGATTACAGCACCTGATTTCGAGACAGCTAAAAGCGTGCGTGAAATCCTGGATGTGTGCTGCGCATCCTATCTCATGAGTGACAGCAGCAAGCTGGGTACGGTTACATTTGCACAGATAGCGGACCTTGGATATATAAACGGACTGATAGTGGACACGGAGATTGAGAAGGAAGATTTTGATTCCATTGTAACCATGACAGATATCATCCTGGCTGAATAAGAGGAGGTTTCCTATGAAGATTACAGGGCTGGACCATATAACGGTTAATGTCAGGGACCTGGACCGTTCCAAGGCGTTCTACGGGGATGTGCTGGGACTAAAGGAAGCCGGATCTGTCCATATGGGGGACCATACGCTTACATATTATGAGCTGCCCCAGGGCGTGCGGCTGGAACTGATTGATTATGAAGCCAAGGAAGAGCCGAAGGACATAAAGGAGACGGACACCGGTACCTACAGGCATTTCTGCCTGGTGGCAGAACAGCTGGACGAGGTGTACGGCACCTGCAGGGAGAAGGGGGTATATGTGAGGAAGGCCCCGTCCTATGTGGAACAGCTGGGATGCAGCACCATGCTGGTTACGGATCCCAACGGTGTTGAGATTGAAATCATACAAAGGTGATGGATATGGGATATTTAGCTGGAATTGATCTTGGGACGTCAAGTGTCAAGGTACTGGTCATGGACCCGGACGGCAGGACATTGGCGGTAAGCAGCAGGGGATATGACGTGATGACCCCGAAGATGTCCTACGCGGAGCAGGAGCCGCAGGTGTGGTGGGACTGCACGGTAATGGCCATCCGGGAAGCCATGGAAAAGTCCGGGATAAAGCCGGAAGAACTGGACGGCATCGGGCTTTCCGGCCAGATGCACGGACTGGTGGCATTTGACAGGGATAATGAACCGGTCATGCCTGCCATCATATGGATGGACCAGCGCTCGGCAGAAGAGACGGCCCGGATAAAAGAACTGGCAGGCGGGCTTCTGGACACGGAACTTCTTAACCAGCCCGGGGCCGGCATGATGATATGCTCCCTTCTCTGGCTGAAGAGGCACCGGCCGGATACATATGACCGGATAGAACATGTGATGCTTCCCAAGGATTACATACGGTACAGGCTGACGGGAACCATTGGTTCCGACTATTCGGACGCATGCGCCACGCTGGCATTTTCCGTCAAGGGCAGAAGCTGGTGCATGGAACTGATTAAACGGGCAGGGCTTAAGGAGGATATCTGGCCCGCGGTGGGGGAAAGCTCCCAGGTGGCGGGCCATGTATGGGCAGAAGCAGCTGCACGGACCGGACTGTCAGAACATACCAGGGTGGTATACGGGGCAGGCGATTCCTCTGCCCAGCTTACTGGGAACGGAGTGATAGAAGAAGGAATCATGGCCTGCAACATCGGCACGGCGTCACAGCTTGCGGCTGTGGTGGACCGTCCTTTATATGATACGCAGATGCGCCTGCAGACATGGTGCCATACCGTGGCGGACCGCTGGTATGTCCAGGGCGGGGCGCTGAATGGCGGAAGCACCTTGAGCTGGCTTAAGAAGAAGGTGCTGAGGGATGACCGTCCCTATAGGGAACTGGACGCAGAGGCAGGACAGGTGCCTGCCGGGGCAGAGGGACTTTTATTCATCCCGTATCTGGCAGGCGAGCGCACGCCGTTCATGGACCCATATGCCAAAGGGGTTTACTTTGGGATGGGCATGAAACATGAACAGGCCCACATGATCCGGGCAACCATGGAAGGCGTGATATTCAATCTGAAGGAATGCGCGCTGGTGCTGGATGAGATGGGAATCCAAAGGAGGAAGATGATTGCCTCCGGCGGGGCGGCCAAAGGGGTTACATGGAAGCAGATACAGGCGGATATCCTGGAGATGCCTGTATATACCACAAAGACAGAAGAAGAGGCCTGCCAGGGGGCTGCCATACTCGCAGCTGTGGGCTGCGGTATGTACCGGGATATCAAGGAGGCGTGCAGCCGGATTGTAAAAATCAATGACTGCCCCGTGGAACCGGTGATGGAGCATGTGAAGCGCTACAGGGAGCAGCAGGAGCTGTTCCGGGAGCTTTACCTGAAGGTGAAGGATCTATATCCAAGGCTAAAGACAGAGTAAGGCGCAGGATGCATAAGATCCACGCAGTAAGGGTTTTGCACGGCACAGGTTATCACAGGACAGTAATTGGACAGAGGGAAAACGACATCGCAGAGGGGACAGATAAATGGAAAAAGTGGCAAATGCATTATATATCCAATCAGGAGGACCCACGGCAGTCATCAATACATCTGCCTACGGTGTGATTGATGAATGCAGGAGGCATCCGGAAATAAACAGGATTTACGCATCCGAACACGGGGTCGTGGGATTGATTGAGCGGAGGTTATTTGATATTACAGATGAGATGGCGGGCGAGAAACTGCTGCCCTCCACCCCATCCATGATATTTGGCTCCTGCAGGTATGAGATTGACGAGGATGACCCGCTGCAGACGGATTACAGGAAGATACTGAAAAACCTTAAATCCCTGGATATCCGGTATATATTCATAAACGGGGGTAATGGTTCGGTAAGGGCCGGGCTGAGGCTGGGCCGTTTTCTGGAATCACAGGCTTATGATTTCCGGCTGATGGTCGTGCCTAAGACAGTGGACAATGACATTTCCTGTATTGACCACGCGCCTGGATTTCCTTCGGCGGCAAGGCATGTGGCGGTTACGGTTTCGGAACTGGCCAGGGACATGATGACATATGACACGGAGCTTATCATGTTCACGGAGGTCATGGGACGCAATACCGGTTTTCTGGCAGCTGCATCCATGGCAGCCAAAAGGATTGATCTGGGGCCGGATCTGATTTATGTTCCGGAAGTGGTGTTCGACCAGAAGAAGTTCATAGGGGATATAAGGCGTGTCCTGGAGAAGAAAGGGAAATGCTTTGCAGTGGTTGCGGAAGGCGTGAAGACAGCGGACGGCAGGTTCCTGTTTGAAGACATTTCCGTGAACCGGGGCATGGACATGCAGAAGAATATGGGCGGGATTACCCCATACCTGAACCAATTGTTAAGGGATAATTTTGAATGTAAGATCAGGGGCATTGACCTGGGGCTGATGCAGAGATGCGGCGCCCATGATGCGTCGGATATAGACAGGGAAGAGGCGGAAGAACTGGGAAGAAGGGCCGTAAGGGCGGCTGTGGCGGGGGAGTCCCTTAAGATGGTGACGCTCAGGCGGGTTCCCGGCCCGCAGTACCAGGCAGAATATGACCTGGCTGCCCTTGAAGAGGTGGCAAAGGAAGACAACTGCCTCCCCATGTCCTATGTGAATGAGGAAAAGGATTACATCAGGGAAGGCTTTTATGATTATATCATGCCGCTTATCGGGGAGCTTCCAAGGTACACGGTATTGAACAAACGCTATATCTAACAGATTATTACAACATGGAGGTGGCAGACATGTATCACTATTCAGAACTTGGACAGGTAAACACCAGGGAAATGTTTAAGAAGGCATATGATGAAGGTTATGCGGTACCGGCATTTAACTTCGTATCCATTGAACAGTTCAATGGAATCATGGACGCTGTGATCGAGAAACGTTCCCCTGTCATCCTGCTGGCGTCCCCTAACCTGCATAAGCAGCTGGGATATGAGATGCTTGCAAGGATCGTGCAGTCCGGGACGGACCGTATCAGGAACCAGGGGCTTGACATTCCCGTGGCCCTGCACCTGGATCACGGCATGACATTTGCGCAGTGCGTGGATGCGGTGGAATTTGGATTTTCTTCTATTATGATAGATGGCAGCGCCCTTCCTTTTAAGGATAATGTTGCCCTTACGAAAAAGACCGTGGAATATGCCCATCGGCATGGGGTGACGGTGGAAGCTGAACTGGGAGTCCTTTCCGGCGCGGAAGAGGGCGGTGACGTGGGCCATCACGAAAGCCTGTACACGGATCCGGGGATGGTGGAGGAATTTGCAAAGGAGACAGGATGCGACAGCCTGGCAATCTCCATAGGCACCTGCCATGGCCTGGTGAAGATCAAGGCGAATCCGGACGGTACGCTCCCGGAACTGAGATACGATATTCTGGAGGACGTGATGCGCAGGGTGCCGGGATTCCCCATTGTGCTCCACGGCGCATCTACCATAGAGCCGCGGTTCGTGGACATGATCAATGCCTACGGAGGACATATTGAAGCCGTGGCCGGCATACCGGAAGAGCAGGTGACCAAGGCGGCCAGGATGGGGGTGTGCAAGGTTAACATCGCTACCGACGGCTGGATCAGCGCACTGGCCAATACAAGGAAGATCCTGGCAGAGAACCCGGGGGCAATTGACAGCAGGGTATTCACATTGAAGAACCGCGGCCTGTTAAAGGAAATCTATCTCCATAAGATTGATGTGATGGGCAGCGCATACAAGGCATGACGACAGGGATGATGGACGTGGAACATTTATACTTATCAATGGAAATCGGGGGGACCAATCTCAGGTATGGGGTTCTTGATGGGACATTCCGGGTGCTGGACTTTAAAAAGGAACCCAGCAGGCGCCTCTCAGACGCAGTGGACAAAGGGGAGTATATTGAAGGGCTTGTAAGGCCCTATATAGAGCGGTATGGGAAAGAAAATTTCCTGTGCATGGCCTTGTCGCTGGCTTCGCTGATGAACAGGGAACGCACGGTTAATTACAATTCGCCGAACATAAAGGGATTTAACAACATTTCCCTGGTGGACATCCTTACTGAAAGGACAGGGCTTCCGGTCTATATGGAGAGGGATGTGAACACGGCCCTTCTCTATGAGATATGGAAGGGGCATATTGATACGCGGGGAATCATCATCGGTATATTCATCGGCACGGGACTTGGCAATTCCATGTGCATTGACGGAAAAATCTATATCGGGAACACAGGCTCGGCCTGTGAACTGGGACACATACCGGTCCTGGGATTTACGGACAGCTGCGGCTGCGGCAAGAATGGCTGTATTGAGCTGAAAGCCAGCGGCAGGACGCTCCATCTTCTGGCAGAGGAGAAATACCACTGTCCCGTGTCGGAGATTTTTGAGCGGTATGGGGAAGAAAAGGACGTTAAGGATGTGGTCCATGCCTGCGCCATAGCTGCTGCAACGGAGATTACCATACTGGATCCTGGTTGTGTGGTATTGGGCGGCGGCGTGGTGGATATGAAAGGGTTTCCCATGGAGTACTTCGAACAGACCGTAAAGGAAAACCTGAGGATTCCCTATCCAAGGGATTCGGTACGCTTCATCAGGGCGTTGGGGGATCCTGAGTCGGGTATTACCGGGGCTGCCATCAACGCGGCGGCCAGAATGGGGCAAAGGGTGTAATGAATACTGGATGCTGATGAAAGACGGCATTTACGTATAAAAAACTATTTAAAAGTAGAAGGAGGAAGTAACATGAAAAAGAGAATGATCGCAGCATTAATGGCAACCGCACTGACTGTATCCGCATTGGCCGGCTGTTCCAGCAAACCGGCGGAGTCCGCAGCAGCACCGGCTGAAACCACGGCAGCAGCAACTGAGGCGGCAACCGAAGCAGCCAAAGAAAGCGCTGGGACTGAGGCGGCAACTGAAGCAGCAGCTCCGGCAGGAGAAGGTTCTGACTACCATCTGGCTATCTGCATCCATTCCATGGACAACGAGTACTGGGCACAGGAAGCAGAGGGCGCCAAGCTTGCAGCAGCATCCTACGGCGTATCGGCAGATGTCCTTACCTGTGACAGCGACGACAACAAGCAGCTGCAGGGAATCAAGGACTACATTGCGCAGTACGGCGACAAGGCTGTCTTTGTAGTTGACCCGTCATCCACAGCCAACACAGCCAACATCGCAGAGCTGTGCGAGGAGTCCGGAAACTACGTGGCAATCCTGGCACACAGGGCAGACGGCCTGTATCCAAAGGATTATCCACATTTCGTAGCAAGCCTTATGCTGGATGATATCGCAATCGGCAAGGCAACTGCAAAGGCCCTGTTCGAGTCCATTGGCGGCGAGGGACAGGTTGCTGAACTGCAGGGACTGTTAGGTGATGACTCTGCAACCAACAGGCACAAAGCATTTGAGGAAGCCCTGAAGGATTATCCGAACATCGAAGTGGTTGACAGCCAGACAGCAAGCTGGAGCCAGTCCGAGGCAATGACCCTGACAGAGAACTGGCTGGTTAAATATCCTGATTTAAAGGGTGTTTATTCTGCAAACGACACCATGGCCCTTGGCGCTGTTGAAGCCCTCAAGAACAAGGGACTGAACGGAAAAATCATGGTCAGCGGCTGTGACGGTATCGAGGCGGCCCTGAACGCTGTAAATGACGGCGACATGGTAATCACCAATGCGAACAACGGATACATGATTGCCGGCTACGGCGCATCCTACGCAATCCAGGCAGCCCTGGGCAAATTAGACCCAACCACCATTCCTGACAATGAGCGCCTGATTTTCTGTAAGACAACACTGGTTACAAAAGACAATGCAAATGATATCATTGACAAGTTCATTAAGACCAAGAATCCTGGCTATGACTACAATGACCTGTCATTCTGTATTGACAAATACCAGGAATAATCAGTATCAAGTAGGTAACTGTGAAGTGGGCTTGCCTGAGGGCAGACCCACTTCCTTTAAAAGGGGAATATTGTTCCATAATGACTATGTATATAAGGGGATAATATAATGAAGAATAAATGGGAAGAATCTTTAGCTGCTTTATCCGTGGGCCAGCAGTTTGCTTACAAGGTCAAGGATGACGCAAGGAAAGATAAGATTAGAAGATATGCACCACTGATTCTGTTAGTTATCATGACTATGATAGGAGCAGTTTCCCAGAAGGATTTCTTTACTTGGGGAAATGTGGTCAACATCATGTACCAGATGTCAATCCCTCTTGTAATCTCCGTCGGCCTGACCTATGTGCTGCTGCTGGGCAGCATCGATCTTTCCATTGAAGGGGTCATGGGATTTGCAGGATCATTTGTGGCATTTTTGGTTGTAAACAACTCAAACAGCAATGATTTTGGTATATTAGGTATCTTGTTCGTTATTCTCATCAGTACGTTTATCGGGGCTATAACAGGTATCATCCATGTAAAAGCAAGAATCGCGACATTCATTGTCACATATGCGGTGGGAAGCATCATGACCGGCGTGGCTGTGCTGGTTTACCAGGGCACGCCCATCCAGGTCAAGGATGAACTTTTTGTCGTGCTGTCACAGGGGAAATTCATCGGTATTCCCTACATAACCATCATCGCATTTGCCATCTTCATCATCGGTGCGCTGATTCTCAATTATACGGCCTTCGGAAGGGCTGTGTATGCAATTGGCGACAATGAGACAGCGGCAGCGTCCACGGGAATCAATATCGGTCTTACGAAAATAAAGGTTTTTGCCTTATGCGGATGTACGGCGGGTATGGCAGGCATACTGCAGTGCATACGTCTTAAATTAGGACAATCCAGCATCGGTCTGAATCAGATGTTCCCAGTTGTAACGGCTATCGTCATTGGCGGTGGTTCACTGGCCGGCGGCAAAGGAGGCGCACTGTCCGCCTTTGTCGGAGTTTTGATATATACAGAGCTTGCCAACTGGCTGACCCTGATGGGTGTGGACCCATACGTAAAAAAGGTCATCCAGGGCGTGATCATCATTGTTGCAGTTACCCTTACCATCAACCGTAACCGCAAGACCATATCAAAGTAAGGAGGGGGACACATGGGCGATCTGTTATTCGAAGCAAAAGGCGTTGGAAAGACATATGGAGCCAATACCGTTCTCCGCGATATCGATATGAAGGTCTACAGCGGAGAGGTAATTGGGTTAATCGGTGAAAACGGAGCAGGCAAATCCACGCTGATGAAGTTGATCAGCGGTGTTGAGAAACCTTCCATGGGAGAGATGTTCCTGCAGGGGAAACCCTATTCGGCCAGTTCCATCCTGGATGCCAACCACCAGGGAATCGGCATGGTGTTCCAGGAGCAGTCCCTGGTAGGGAACCTTACCATTGCCCAGAACATATACCTGGGCAGGGAAAAGGGCTATTCCAGGTGCGGGTTCGTCAACTGGAATAAGATGAACCAGGACGCTAAGAAGGCCCTGGGACGGATTGACATGGACCTGGACCCGTCCAGGAAGGTAAGGGACATTGACTTTGCGGCCCGCCAGATGGTGGAAATCGCAAAGGTGCTGGACGTGGTGACGGAAGCGGCAAACGGACATGCAATCATCCTTCTGGATGAGCCAACCACGGTCCTGTCCGACGAGGAAATTAAAAAGCTGTTTGTCCAGGTAAGGAATATGAAGGAACAGGGCAATGCGGTCATCTTCATCTCACACCGCCTGGATGAGGTTCTGGAAATCACGGACCGGATTTATGTGTTCAAGGACGGGGAGGAGACAGCCGTCATGCCCACCAAGGGTGCGGATGTGAACCTTCTCTATGAGAAGATGGTGGGAAGGACCACCACGGGTGAGTTCTATGTGGAGCACAAGCAGACCGTGCCAACGGACGAGGTGATTCTGGAGGTGAATGACTTAAGCCTGTTCGGCGCATTTAACCATGTAAGCTTTGACCTGAAAAAGGGAGAGGTGCTGGGGCTTTGCGGGGTGGAAGGCTCGGGCAAGGAAGATATCTGCGCGGTCCTGGTAGGCGATGCCGCGCCCACAGCCGGCACGATTAAGGTAAAAGGCCGGGAATGCACCTTCCCCAACCCCTGCGCGGCCAGGAAGAAAGGAATCCTGTCCGTTCCCAAGGAACGAAGGGATGAGGGGATGATTGGCCTGCTGTCCATCGAGGACAACATCATTGTCTCACACATGGATGAGCTGTCAAACCACAGTTTCCTGTCAGCTAAGAAAATGCACCAGGTGGCTGAAAACTGGGTTAAGAAAGCAGGTGTGAAATGCTTCTCCATTGCGGAGCGGATTAACCAGTTATCAGGCGGCAACGCGCAGAAGGTGATATTTGCCAGGGCCCTTGAAAGCGGATGTGAGATACTGATCCTAAACCATCCCACAAGAGGCGTTGATGTCGGCTCCAAGGAAGAGATATATGATCTGGTCAGGGATATGACTGCTGAAGGCCATTCCATCATATTGCTGGGGGATACACTGGATGAGTGCATCGGCCTGTCCAGCAGGATCATTGTTCTCAGGGACGGACTTATCAGGGGAAGCTTTGAGTGTCCGGTTGGCAACAAGCCGCTTCAGCTGGATATTGTCCAGCAAATGATGTAGGAGGGTACATATCATGGCTAATAAAAAGAAAAGCTTTAGTATATCTGATTATTCAAAGTACATGTGCCTCATAAGCATTGTGTTGGTATTTGGCATATTCAGCATTGTGATACCGAATTTCATCGGCGCCTACAGCCTGCAGAATATGATGATTGAGGCGGCGCCCCTGCTTCTCATGGCCGGAGGCCTCTCCTTTGTCATCTACACAGGAGGCATCGACCTGGGCGCAGGGCCAATGGTATCCTGCACCTGCGTGCTTACCGGTATCTATGTGGCAAGGTTTGGCAATGTGATCATTCCAATCATGCTGGTGGTGGGGCTGGCGATGGGCCTTTTAAACGGCCTGCTGGTGACCAAGCTTAAGCTTCCGTCCTTTATCGTTACCCTGTGCACCACCAACTTCTGGTCCTATATAGCCCTGACGCTCTGCCCCAATGGTTCGGAGATCATCCCCATGGACAAACGTTTCATGGTAAAATGGGCCACCCAGAAGGTGGCAGGCATCCCGGTCGTGTTCCTCATCGCGTTGCTGGGAATCGTGCTGCTGTTCATCTTCCAGCAGTATACGGTGTACGGGAAATCCATCTATGCCGTGGGCGCCAACGTAAGCGCCGCAAGGCTGGCCGGTGTGGACACGGACAAAGCGCAGATATCCGCATTTGTAATGAGCGGCGCCTGCAGCGCCCTTGCAGGGGCATTCTACGCGTACAAGCTGAAATCAGCGGTTCCCACCGTAGGGGACGCCCTTACACTGACGGCAATCGCCTCGGTTGCACTGGGCGGAACCTCCATGGCAGGAGGCCGGGGCAGCGTCCTCAGGACCCTGATCGGCGTGGTGACCATCACAGGGGTTACGTCCGGGCTTAACATGATGGGCGTGGACCCGCTCTGGAAGAATATCGTAATCGGTATCATATTGATTGCGGCAGTGTGCCTGAATTCAGATACAAAGGGAAGGGATTTAATCATAAAATAGGATTCAGGCCCCAATGGCAGAGGACGCCCGGTATTGCGTGGGCGTCTTCTTTTTGTGTTTCTTAAAGCAGCGGCTGAAGTAATTCAAATCGCCGAAGCCAACGTAGAACGCAATATTCTGTACGCTCATCCGGGAAAATGACAGAAGCTCGGCGGCTTTGTCGATTCTGGCCCGGGTGATGTAGTTGGATATGGACTCATGGACCTCCTGGTTAAAAAGGCGGGAAAGATAGGAGGGGCTGACCCGGATGCCCTCCGATATCCGCTTCAGGGTCAGCTGGTCCGCCAAATGGATGCGGATGTAGGTGATTGCCTTGCGGATTATTGGGGAGTACTGGTCCAGGCGGTTTTTCTGGACAAAACGGCAGTAGACGCTTATCATCTGGGATTTGAATTCCTCCAGCTCCTTCAGGCTGTTGGAGTTCTCTATGAGCATGGCAAAATTGGAGGAGATGATGTCCAGGTGTACGGGATGGATACCCGCTGTTTCCGCACTTTTGCGCAGCATGGTGTTGAGGGAAAAACTCAGGTTCTTGGAGGTCCGCACCGGATCCTCAGTGCGGACAATGGAACGGCTGTCCATGGAAAACTGGCGGTAATACCTGAGCGCCATGTCCTGGTTCCCCTGGGCGACCTCCTGGAGCAGGAGCTTTTCATAGTAGTACCTGTGTTCCAGAAGCTCCATTGTGGCCTCCTCCACCCCCTGGGGGGACAGGGAGGAGACTTCCTGGCTGTATCTGGCCTGCGGTTCATAATGACGGTAGGGGACTTCATCCCCATATCCGGTTACAACCTTCAGGGCGGTGCGCATGGCTTCCAGCATATAGGAATTGCCTACAATGGGAAGGGACAGGCAGAACTGGTGGAAGGGCACCAGCAGGGACAGGTTTTTCCCATTGTCCTGAAGCACCTGTTCGCAGAAGTCCGTGCCGGCCTGGCACGTAAGGTATGGGCCGGCAATCATTGCCCTGCTTTTATTGTCATAGAGGAAGAGGTTGAAATTAAGGCTTAGGAAGTCCGTTATGTGATACAGCACCAGAGGCTCAAAGGACAGGACCATGGATTCTGTGATGAAGAAGGGAAAGTTCTCCTTCAGGAAGTCCGGCAGGTGTGACTTCAGGCAGGCTTCAATCTCTTCTATGCAGACAGTGCAAAGGGATACCGGGACCTGCAGGATTGCCTCGATGAACTGCCTGGATATCATGGCCTTTTCATGCTGGGAACAGACGGGGGAGCTGTTTGGGCTGGCGTCCTTTAAATTCCCTTCTTCTGTATTAACCTTTTTGAAATCTGATTTCTCTCCTGATTGCTTCCGTCCATCATCAATCGTTCTATTCATATTTACCTCCCCGGAGCATATTTGAAAATGCCCTCTCCCATCTCTTCCTCCAAAATCCCCATTTGTACGAAATCCACAAAAACCTCTCTCAAAATCTATCTAATATCGCCAAATCAATATGACAATATATTACTAATTAGTATTATATATTCCTAACCATTGAAAATCAAGTGTGTTAAAATAGTGTTACAAAATAAAGCCGGCGGATAACCATAAAATGTATAAAACAGGGAGATAATGATGATGGAGAAGACAAAGGGAGCGGTAAGGCAGTACAATGACGCGAAGCTGTGGCAGATTGGTTTTTTCTCACTGAATAACTGTGCAACGAACATTGCCATGTTTCTGATGATGCAGTATTCATATTTTACCCAGAACGTGCTGGGGCTGGCGGCTGCCATTATCGGGCTGATTGCAACGGGCACGCGTATCTTTGACGCGGTAACGGACCCGCTGGTGGGATTTATGGTGGACAGGACCAATGGACGTTTCGGTAAGTTCCGGCCCTATATGCTGGTGGGTAATATCATTATCTGGCTAAGCCTGATTGTGATTTTCAATACCCCGGCCCACTGGAGCGTGAACCAGAAGTACGCGTTTACGACTGTGTTTTATGTTATTTACATACTGGGGTATACCTGCCAGACCGTGGTTACCAAGGCAGGGCAGGCTGTCCTTACCAATAATCCCGGACAGCGTCCGATTTTCGCAGGCTTCGACAGCGTGCTGACCCAGATGGCAAGCGCCCTGGTACCCATGCTGATTACCACCATCCTGGCTGAGAAATACTCAGTGGGGGAGTTTTTAGGCCAGGACGGCAAGAGCCTGGGTATGATTAACCCTGCCATGTGGAAGGAAGCTGTCCTGATCCTGGCAGCCATATCCTTTGTGTTTACCGTATTGGCAATCATCGGAATCAGCCAGAAGGACAGGCCGGAGTTCTTTGGACAGGCCGGTTCACAGCCCAAGGTAAAGTTCAGGGATTATAAGGATATCGTGATGCACAACCGCCCTATCCAGATGCTGATCATATCCGCTGCAACAGATAAGCTGGGACAGCTTCTTATGAGCGGCACCATGACGTATCTCTTTGCCAACATGCTGCTTGATTCCAAGCTTCAGGGTGTATTTTCCAGCATACTGATTGTTCCCCTGGTGGCGATTTCCATTGGCGGAGTGTTCGTATCCAGAAGGTTCGGGCTTAAGCGCACCTTCCTGGTCGGCACCTGGGGTTCCATGATCATGCTGGCCATCATGTTTGTGGTCGGTCCTGACCCAAAGGCCCCGGCTATCTTCCTCGGGATGTTCCTGGTGCAGAAATGCCTTGCCAGTATGGGCAATTCCGGCATCATCCCCATGATTGCGGACTGTACGGATTATGAGCAGTACCGCAGCGGACGATTTGTTCCAGGCATGATGGGGACCATGTTTTCCTTCATCGACAAGATCATCTCATCATTTTCAGCCATGATTCAGGGATTTGCCCTGACCCTGGCAGGTGTGGGCAATGTGGTGATCCGGCCCAATGAGCCGGTCAATGATACATTTAACATGGCCATCATGATCTGCTTCTGCATCGTTCCCATACTGGGACATGTTGCCACAATCATATCCATGCGCTGGTATAACCTGGATAAGGGTAAGATGGCTGAAATCCAGGATGAACTGGAATCCAGACGGGCGGCATAGATGCGGGCTGGATGATGAAACTAAAATGATTAAATTGAAGTAGAGAAAGGAGTGGGATATGACAATGGCAAAAACCTCGGTTCACTATTACAAGAATACAAACGGCCCCACAATCGGGGTGACGGTAAAGCCGGTAATTGAAAAAGACGGCCTGTATTTCAGGGATCTGACAGGGGATGGAATCCTGTCCCCTTACAAAGACTGGAGGAAGTCACCGGAGGAAAGGGCAAGGTCCCTGGCAGAAGAACTATCCGCGGATGAAAAGATAGGCATGTTGTTTGTAAATTCCTGGAAAATGGGAATCTACCAGGAGGATAAATCCAAGGTGGATGAATCCGGCCTTTTGAATGAGGAGATTGTGGAAAAGGACGAATCCATTTTCAATGTGGAAAAGACATATGGCACCACCTATACCCTTAAGGAGATGGGAATCCGCCATCTGATCCTGCGCCAGAACCCAAGGCCGGAGGAGCTGGCGGAATGGGTGAACCAGCTGAACCAGGTGGCTGAAGCCTCGGAACACGCGGTCCCGGTAATGGTCATATCCAATTCCCGCAACGAGAACGGCGAGATGGTGTTCGGGATGAATGACGCCGCAGGTGTATTCGCGGCCTGGCCCGGCACCATGGGGATTGCGGCGGCTGTGAAGGGAAGCGGCCTTGGGCTGATTGATGATTTTGCGTCCTGCATCCGCGAGGAGTGGGACAGCGTGGGAATGAAAAAGGGATACATGTACATGGCGGACGTGGTAACGGACCCCAGGTGGCAGCGGACTTACGGAACCTTTGGGGAGGACCCGGATCTGGTGTGCAGGATTATGGAACGGCTGGTTCCCGGAATACAGGGGGGAAGCGATGGGGTCACACCGGAGGGCGTGGCTGTTACGATTAAGCATTTCCCAGGAGGGGGAGCACGGGAAAATGGATTCGACCCCCACTATGCGCAGGGCCAGTGGAACGTGTATCAGACAGAAAACAGCCTTCAGAAATACCATATTCCCGCGTTCCAGACAGCAATAGACAAGAAGGCCTCCTCCATCATGCCGTATTATGCAAAGCCATGTAAAGACAAGAGCCGGCCACAGTATGACCGGAAGGGCCGTCAGATTGAAATGGAACCAGTAGGGTTTGCATTTAACCAGGCATTCATACAGGGGCTGCTGCGGGAGCAGATGGGATTTGAGGGATATGTGAACAGCGATTCCGGAATCTCCAATAAGATGGCCTGGGGCGTGGAAATGCTGGACATTCCTTCAAGGATTGCCCTGGCAGTCAACAATGGGGTGGATATCATAAGCGGTTCCCTGGATGTGTTTTCTGCAAGGGAGGCCTATGAACGGGGGAAAAACGGATACTATACCACCATGGGTCACCCCGTGCCGGATGGATTTACCGCGGAACAGCTGACCCTTTCGGATGAAGCCCTGACAAGGGCGGCAATCCGCACGCTCAGGGAGAAGTTTGCACTTGGTATGTTTGACAACCCATACCGGTGTCCGGATAAGGCTGCTCAGGTCATTGCCAGGAAGGAGCATTGGGACGCCGCGTATGAGGCGCATCAGAAATCCGTGGTACTGCTTAAAAATGCTGGAAATGTACTTCCCCTTACCAAAGAAAAGCTGTCCGGTAAAAGAATCTATGTGGAATGCTTCCGGGCAGACGGGGAAGCGGCTGCAAAGGAAACGGAAGCAGTCAGGGAAACCGTGGAGAAGCTTGTGAGGGGAAATGTGGAAATGGCGGATGGGTCTGCCCGTGAAGGCGGGGATATCTGCCTGACCCAAACATATCTGGATGCGGACTATGCCCTTCTCTTTATAAGCCCCAGTTCCGGTGAATACTTCAATGCAACAAAAGGATATCTGGAACTGGATATCTGTGAGGATAAAGAGGTGGCGGATGTGGACGGGGAAGGACGGCCAGCCGACACATTCCACAGGGAAACCACGCTCTGCGGGGCAGGACGGATCCGGGAAATCAGTGGGGCTGTGCGAAAACGCGGGGGAAAGGTGATTGCACATATTAACTTCACCCTTGCATGGGAGGTGGGCAATGTGGAACCATCTGCAGACGCGCTCCTGGCAGGTTTTGACACCTACACGGAGGCGGTGCTGGATGTGGCTTTTGGCAGGTATGCCCCTTCCGGGAAAATGCCCATTACACTTCCAAAGGACGACAGTGTCATACGGGTGGACAGCACCGGGGTATGCATTTCCCCCAATGATGTGCCGGGGTATGACAAGGACCTGTATATGCCGCAGGAGATGAAGGATGGGAACGGCAAGGCGTACGCTTACAGGGACAGCCAGGGGAACTACTATGAACTGGATTTTGGGCTGTCTTATGAGGGATAGGGTATCCTGTTGATGGAAGGATATTGGAGGTATTGCACAAAAATGAAAAACTAATTTGTTGCATATTACTTATTGACAGAAGAAGTATTTTTATAAAGGGCATATACGTAACAGTTTAAACTGGATGGTGGGATTGGGCGCATAAAAAATCCTTGCATGTAATGATAAGAAATGTTACAATATAAATATAAAAAGGAACAACCGCCCACAAGGTGGGTTGACCTGTATATTGGATATAGAAATTCCACCCTGCTACTGGTCAAGTTTTGGGGTGGTTTTTCTATGTTAAGCTAGTGACAAATCAAATAAATGAATGTCAGTAACGCCAAAATAAACATTCCAAAAGCCATAAGGTCTTTAAAATCGAAATGTTTCATAGACATCACCTCCATCCTATGTAGAATGAAGGTCAACGCCACCCTGCAACACGATTGCTCCCTAAGAAAAGTATAGCATATATACAAAAAACGGCAACATATTCTTTTATCAGCAGCCCTGCTTCGCAGTCTGCGTGCAGTCTGTTGTAAACTGACCTGAAGACTGCTTATAATAACATAAAAAGCCGCAAGTCTGTCGGTATTGCTGGCAGAAGGGGTTCTAACCAGGACGGGCCGTCATTGCGGATCAGGGGTACGGCTGTGGGTAAGGAAGTGTGGGACGGCTAAAATGAAAGGTACGGAGTAACATATCATGAGGACACTGGGGACAAAGCGCAGATATCCGCATTTGTAATGGGCGGCATCTCCATGGCAGGTGGCACAGGCCCGTATCCAGCACTCCTGCGTTCCCGCGTGAAGGATAGGAAAAAACGCTGTGGGTAAAAGAATATTGGACATATTGCATAAAAATACAAAACTAATTTGTTGCATATTACTTATTGACAGAAGAACTAAAGATTGTTTATACTTAAGGCGCAATTGAAGAGAGAGCGTGTTACTGGTAAAGCAGGCATTAACTATAAAAGGACATTGGACACAGTGTTCTTTATGGTTAATGCCTTTTTTGTATGGCGCCGCAAATACCGGGGATACGCTGTGAAGTGCAGGAGCAGGATATGCATGGGTAGGATATGCATATACAGGATGTAGAAGAACAGAGATTGGATTTAGATTGGAGGAAAAAGTATGAAAGACAAGATTTTTGGTGTACTTCAGCGCGTGGGACGAAGCTTCATGCTGCCCATAGCAGTGCTGCCCGTGGCGGGCCTGCTGCTTGGAATCGGCAGTTCATTTACCAACCCCACCACCATTGCCACCTATGGACTGGGCAGGATTCTGGGAGACGGAACCGTGCTGAACGCCCTGTTGGTAATCATGAGCAAGGCCGGAAGCGTTATATTTGACAACCTGCCCATCATATTTGCAGTGGGTGTTGCCATCGGCATGGCCAAGGCGGAGAAGGAGGTTGCGGCCCTTTCCGCCATGATAGCGTTCCTGGTCATGCATATGTCAATCAATGCAGTGCTTACCATTTCAGGTAAAATACTTCCGGACGGAAGCATCGCACCGGGGGTCCTGGACGGAACCATTGCATCTGTGTGCGGCATGCAGACCCTTCAGATGGGAGTGTTCGGCGGTATCATCGTGGGGCTGGGTGTTGCGGCCCTTCACAACCGTTATCATAAGATTGTGCTTCCCAATGCGCTTTCATTTTTCGGCGGTTCACGGTTCATTCCCATTATCTCCACCGTGGTATACCTGGGAGTGGGCATCCTGATGTATTTTATCTGGCCTGTGGTGCAGAACGGGATCTTTGCACTGGGCGGACTGGTGACAGGGACTGGTTATGTGGGTACACTGATTTTTGGCATCATCAAACGCGCCCTGATTCCATTTGGGCTTCACCATGTATTTTATATGCCCTTCTGGCAGACAGCCGTGGGCGGGACCATGATGATAGACGGGAACCTGATCCAGGGCGGACAGAATATATTCTTTGCACAGCTGGCTTCACCGGATGTGGTACATTTCAGCGCGGACGCAACCCGTTATTTTTCCGGTGAGTTCATTTTCATGATATTCGGACTTCCCGGCGCAGCGCTGGCCATGTACCGGTGTGCAAAGCCGGATAAGAAGAAGGCGGCAGGCGGCCTGCTTCTGTCAGCCGCCCTGACCAGCATGCTGACAGGTATCACGGAACCCATTGAGTTTTCATTCCTGTTTGTGGCGCCCATGCTGTTTGCGGTCCAGGTAGTGCTGGCCGGAAGCGCCTATATGATTGCCCATATCCTGAACATTGCCGTGGGACTGACCTTTTCCGGCGGTTTCCTGGATCTGCTGATATTCGGTATCCTTCAGGGAAATGCAAAGACCAGCTGGCTATGGATCCTTCCGGTGGGAGTCATTTATTTCCTCCTGTATTACTTTATCTTCAGCTTCCTGATTAAGAAGTTCAACCTTAAGACTCCGGGCCGTGAGGATGAAGACGAGGAGACAAAGCTGTATACAAAAGCCGATGTCAACGCCAGGAAGGCGGCTTCTGCCAGCGGCACGGGTAAGGAGGGTGGAACCGTGGACCCGTTAAGCGCCGAGATTGCAAGAGGCCTGGGCGGCGCAGGAAATATCACATCCGTGGACTGCTGTGCGACCCGTCTCAGATGTTCGGTGGACGAGGCGGGCCTGGTGGACGAGAAACTGTTAAAGGCAACAGGGGCAGTGGGCGTCATTAAGAAGGGACAGGGAATCCAGGTGATTTACGGTCCTAATGTAACCGTGATAAAGGCGAACCTGGAACATTTCCTGGAACATGCGCCTAAGGTGAAGGCAGGAATGACCGCTGAGGGTAACATGGAAGGCGGGAACGGGGCGTCTGAGGCTGTGGATGAGGCTGGTCTGACCGGGGCTGGCCTGACAGGGGCTGGTCTGACAGGGGATGGTCTGACCGGGGCTGGAACCGGCAAGGGAGGAAACCCTGACAGGAAATTGCCCGGAAGCCATGTCCTTTGCTCACCGTTTAACGGAAAGGCGGCCTCCATTACCGAGGCAGAGGACGAAGCATTTTCCAGTAAGGCCATGGGGGACGGATATATGGTCATTCCATCGGATGGGGAGGTGGTTGCGCCGGAGGACTGCGAGGTTGTGTTTGTATTCCCGTCAAAGCATGCAATGGGCCTTAGGAATGAGGATGGCATGGAGTACCTCCTGCATGTGGGCGTGGACACGGTGAAGCTGGACGGCAAGGGATTTGAGACCTTTGTGACAGATGGACAGAAGGTGAAGAAGGGAAGCAGGCTCATGCATTTTGACCTGGATTTCATCAAGGCCAATGCGGCGTCTGAAGCTTGTATGGTTGTGTTCACGGGCCTGAAGGAAGGCCAGGAGATACATCTGACCAGGACCGGGGATGTGAAGGGGCTGGACGAAATCGGGTGGTATTAGGCGGCAGCAGAAATAGGCTGACAGATGGCGTATAGTGATTCAGAGTTGTTCTTTCATACCCAAATATGCTATAATTCATTAGGAAAGCATCTGAGACAGTGTGAGATAAAAGCAGGGCATCAGGATTTGGATTAGTATCAGGATATCCGGTATGGGGAGGGATATATGTACCGCATCATAAAGGTTTTGAACAACAACGGAATACTGGTCCTGGATGTGGAGTCACGGCGGGAAGTCATCCTGTTAGGCAACGGTATCGGCTTCGGGCACAGGACTGGGGAGCGGATTGAATCCACGGGACAGGCAAAACGGTACGAGCTGGTCACGGGTAAGACATCGGCTCTCCAGCAGGTAAACAGTATCGAACCGGTGTACATTGAAGCTGCCGGCAGGATCATTGAAGAAGCGGAAGGAACCATGGGGGTGTTAAGCCACGATATCCTGATTCCCATGGCGGACCATATTGCCCTGGCGGTGAGCCGGGCCAGGGAGGGCCGGGAACTTCCCAATCCCTTCCGGCATGATATCAAGGCGTTATTTTCCAGCGAATACCAATCCGCCATGAAGGGCGTTGCTATCATCAGGGAACTGACCGGGGTGACCATATCAGAGGACGAGGTCGGATACATTACCCTTCACATCCATGCGGGCCTGTCAGAGGAAAATGTTGCGGCTGCCATGGACATGGCGCGGCTGGTACAGGACAGCATGCACCAGATTGAAAGCAGGATGGGATTTAACCTGGCTTCGGATTCGCTGGGATATAACAGGCTGGCAAGCCATGTCCGGTATATGATTGCCAGGGCAAGAAAAGGAGAGCGGGCGGGCCTTGACATGCAGGATTACGCAAGGACCAGCTTCCCCAAGCCCTATGAGGTGGCGGAGAAAGTGTGCCGGGACATGGAGAAGCGCCTGGGGCTTCCCGTGGCGCCGGAGGAAACTGGCTTTCTGGCAATCCATATACAGAGGGTGATGCAGCAATAGAGCGTGTCCGGGCATTGATACCTGCCCGGGCACGCTCCTGTTTTCTTTGATGATTTTTTCATGATGCTTACTTGTCAATGAACTGTCCCTGCGCGGTCCGGGCGCTGATGCATGGACGGGCGTTCGGACAGGAACAGGCCGGCAAGGGTTAATGCGATGCCGCATACGGCGGTCATGGTCACAGGTTCCTTTAATACAAGGGCGGAACTGACCGTGGTAATGACAGGCACCATGTAGATATACACACTGGTCCGGACAGAACCCAGGATTTTAACCGCCAGGTTCCAGGTGACAAAGCAGAGGGCGGATGCGCCCAAGCCCAGGAACAGCAGGTTGCAGAGGTTTAAGGGGCTTGTGACCTGGCTCAGTGAGACATTGAAGTCCATCAGGGCCAGCGCCGGGATCATGAAGATAAGCCCATAGAAAAATGTGCGCCGTGTGGTCTGGATCGTGCCGTAGCCAAGGGCGCTTATTTTTTTGGTCAAAGTGGAATACACGGCCCATATGATGGCGGCGGCAACGGCCAGGATGTCGCCCATTGGATTGATGGACAGGGAACTGCTTCCAAAGCTTAAAAGGAAGATTCCGGCCATAGCCAGCAGAAAACCGATGAAGAACTGCCTGCCGGGCCGTGTCCCCCCAAGGAACAGGCAGCTGAGGATAGCCGTGAAAAACGGTGCAATGGAGATGATGACGCCCACATTGGATGCAAGTGTGAAGGTAAGGGCGATATTCTCCAGCAGGTAATACATGGTTATGCCGCACAGGCCTGCCGCCATGAACAGCGGCTCCTGTCTGCGTGAATCCAGCTTAAGGGTTCTGGGACACACCAGCCACAGGGCCAGATAGCCCATGACAAAGCGGATGAACAGGATCTCCACAGGGGAAAATGTTTCTAACAGTACTTTTGTGGAAATGAACGTGGTTCCCCATATGAGGATGGTGATGAATGCGGCCAGATGGCCTGTGGGTGTTTTATCATGATTCATGGTGCGGCTCCTTTTCCGGTTCTTCCGGCTCTGATGCGGTGGTAAATATTTTCTGGTACTGCCTGGGGGTCAGTCCGATGAATTCCTTGAAGAAATTGGTAAAATGGCTCTGGTCTGAGAATCCGGCCATGGCGGCCGCATCCACGGGAGCAATGCCCTGCTCCAAGAAATGCTTTGCCTTATCAAGGCGGATGGTCTGCAGATACCGGTAAGGGGATACCCCAATCTGTTTTGTAAAGGAACGGAGCAGATAGGATTTCCCAAAGGTGGTCATGGCTGTCAGCTCGTCAAGGGATATGTTGTCTGAAAAATGCTCCTCCATATAGGTGCACAGCGACTGTATCTGCGGGTCGGGCCTGGAGATGGTCTCCTCGCTGAAAGGCTCTGCATATTCCTGCAGAAGCTGTTCCAGAAGAAAGAACAGGGACTCCTCCTTTTCCAGTTTGGACGCATGCCTCAGTATGGAGTCATAGAGCGCTGCCACGGACCGGGTGATGTCGCTGCGGTACACCACATTCTGGGTGAAATACGGGCGGAAGCATTTGCCTGTAATCTCTTTGACGGACTTCTCCATTATCTCAGGCTGGATGTTTACCGCGCGGTAATCCAGAAGCTCGCCGTCCACCGGCGCGCAGCAGTGGTTATCCCTGGGGTTGAAGAGGATTAAATCCCCGGCGCTTACATCGCATTCCTGGTTTTTACACCACAGATGGCGTCTGCCTCCCTCCACAAAGCCTATGACATAACATTCATGGAAATGATTGGGGAATTTTTGTACGATACCGCTGAGCTGGTAAGCTTCCAGCTCTAAGTCACGGTCATAATGGACATGGCGCTGTTCCTGGTTCTGTATCATTGCAGATTACCTCCGGTTCTGTCTGGCTGTGTCCGTCCTGTGGTATCAGGGCTGCCTGGAGCAGTCTTGCACAATTGGCGCTGCCTTGTGCATCTGGTGTTACCCTGTAACTGGCGCTGCCTGGCACACCTGATGCCGCCCGTTGCCAGGTGTAGGATAGCTGGTGGGATACGGACATATCATAGTGTAGCATATTTTTGCGGGGATTTCTTGGATGATATGACACTGGGTGAAAAAAATCTTGATTTTTGTAAGGAATGATGATACTCTAAGGGTAACATATCACACACAGCCAGCTCCTGAACCATCACAATCAGGAGGGCAAACGAATGAATTTATTTGATTTAACAGGCAAGAAGGCAATTGTAACAGGCGGAACCAGAGGTCTTGGCTATGGAATGGCTGAAGGGCTGATGGAAGCAGGCGCCGAGGTGGTCATATTCGGAAGCAGCGAAAAGGTACATGATGTGGCTGCCGGATTGTGCCATAAGGGGCTTAAGTGTCATGGAATCGCAGTGGACCTGGGGGACAGCGCTGCCAGGGCAGCGGCATTTGACGAGGCGGTTAAGAGTCTGGGCGGTCTTGATATCCTGGTGAACTGCGCCGGAATCCAGAGACGCCACAAAAGTGAGGAATTTCCCCTTAACGACCTGGCAGACGTGATGAACGTTAACTTTACTGCCTGCTTTGAGCTTTGCCAGATGGCGGCCCGCGAGTTCATTGCAAAGGAGAAGCCTGGCAAGATTATCAACATTTCCTCCATGCTGGCATTCTTCGGAGGAATGACCGTACCTGCTTATGCCGCATCCAAGGGCGCAGTGACACAGATGACCAAGGCATTCTGCAATGAGTGGGCCAGCAAGGGCATCAATGTTAACTGCATTGCTCCGGGATACATGGACACGGAGATGAACACAGCCCTTACAGATCCGGCGAACCCAAGGTTTGCCGAGATTACCAACCGCATTCCCGCCCGCCGCTGGGGCACACCCGACGACATGAAGGGAACCGTGGTATTCCTGGCATCACCGGCCTCCGACTACCTGAACGGGGCAGTGATTCCTGTGGATGGGGGATATCTGGTTAAGTAGATTTTATGTGGACCGCTTATAGTAAATAGAATATACCAACACCGCATTCCGTGCATATGGATGCGGTGTTATTTTTTTATGCTAAAACTGCCCGTCTGTATTGACATTATGGGTAAAATGTGCTTAAATTAAGTCATAACAACAAAAAAGGAACATTGTTCCGAAATACGGAACAATAAGAGCTGGCTGTAAAAATTACCTGTGTGAATGTGTGTTAGATGTGGATGCAACTGAGATGTGGTTGTAGCTAAGTTTTGGAAAGGGCTGAAATGTAACAAGCATCCGTCAGCCATACGTAGCCAATACAATGTAAATGAAGCAAGGAGGATTACAAATTATGAAGACTTTAGTTTATGCAGCGCCGGAAAAAGTGGAAGTCCGTGAAATGCCTGTTCCTGAGCCAAAGGAAGGCCAGGTCAGGATCCGTGTATCTTACTGCGGGATCTGCGGATCGGATATCGGGATATTTGCAGGCAAGCATCCGCGTGCAAAGGCTCCCCTGGTACTGGGACATGAGTTTATAGGAACCATTGATGCGGTTAACGGAGGGAGCGGTAATTTTAAGGTCGGCGACAGGGTGTCTGCCTATCCCCTTCTTTCCTGCGGACATTGCTTTGCATGTAAGACAGGAATCCCCCATGTGTGCCAGACCTTAAAGCTCATCGGCATTGACGTGGACGGCGGGATTGCAGAGTATGTGACCTGTGATGAGGATGTGCTGTTTAAGATTGATGAGGCTGTTTCCGACAAGGCGGCAGCTGTCATTGAGCCTCTGGCCGTCATCGTGCGCACCATGCACCAGGCCAGATTCCAGACCAGGGATACGGCTGCAATCATCGGCGCAGGCCCTATCGGACTTCTGACTGGCATTGTGTTAAAACATGCAGGCGCTTCCAAGATCATCATCTCGGATGTGGACGACGCAAGGCTTGCCATGTGTAAGGAATTTGGATTTGAGACAGTGAATGTGAAGAATGAGAGCATGATTGACTATGTGAACCAGGCAACCGGCAACGTGGGAGTGGACGTGGTGTTTGAGTGCAGCGGCTCTGAGCCGTCAGCCCTGGAAATCACAAAGCTCTGCCGCATTGGAGGCATGATCTGCCTTACGGGCGTACATAAGGTTCCCCATGCAGTGAACCTTCAGGATGTGAACTTCAAGGAACAGACCCTGGTGGGCAGCCGTGTATACACACTCCGTGAGTTTGGCCAGGCAGTGGAGTATGCAAAGGAGATTGCTCCTGAGTTAGAGAAGATTGTTACCCATGTTGTTCCGTTAGCTGAGTCTGAGAAGGTCTTTGACCTGATTAAAGACCCCAGTGAGATGACGGTAAAAGTACTGGTTGACTGCCGGTAATATCAGGAAGGAGAAGGACAGCCCATGAAAATCATTGTTACGGATTGCGACCACGATAAGATGGTTCAGGAGGAAGAGGTATTTGCCAAAGCCGGCATGACCTTTACACACCTTGCCTGTAAGACTGAGGACGACCTGATCCGCCAGGCCAAGGGCGGGGAAATCATGCTGACCCAGTACGGTCCCTTCAGCCGCCGCGTGATGGAGGCCCTGAAGCCGGAACTGAAGCTGATTTTAAGATACGGCGTGGGTGTGGATACCATAGACTTAAAAGCAGCCACCGACCTGGGCGTGCAGGTATGCAATGTCCCGGATTACGGCATGAATGAAGTGGCCGACCAGGCCATGGGCCTGATGCTGGGCCTGGTGCGCAAGATATGCGAGATGAACGACTGCACCAAGCACAGGACCTGGAATTATACAGAAGCCATCCCGGTACACCGCATTCCCGGTTCCACGGTGGGAATTGTGGGCTTTGGACGCATCGGCCGTACCTTTGCCAAGAGGATGATGGGCTTTGACTGCCGCCGCATTGCCTGCGACCCTGTTTATGAGGTGGGAAGCGTGCATGACGGAGTGGAAATCGTGACATTCGATACACTTTTAAAGGAATCCGATATGATTTCCATCCACTGTCCCCTTCTGCCTGAGACAACCAACCTGATTAACATTGATGCATTCAGGAAAATGAAGCCGACTGCATTTGTGGTCAACACGGCCAGGGGAGGCATTGTCAACGAAGGGGACCTGCTAAAAGCCCTTCAGGAAAAACTGATTGCGGGAGCGGCCCTGGACGTGGTATCCGAGGAGCCTATGGAAGTGGGGGCAGCCCTTTTCCAGTTTGACAACTTCCTGTGCAGCCCCCATATGGCCTGGTACTCCCAGGAATCCGCCCTTGAGCTGAAGCGTAAGATTGCCGAAGAGGCAGTGCGCTTTGCCAATGGGGAAGCAGTGAAATATCCAGTCAACCACTTATAAGAACAGCCTGTATGGCTGGGACGGTACCGGGTCGTAATCGCGCATTTGAGGCGGTTAAGGCCTGGTTTCTTTTTATCCGGCCCAGTCCCTCCATTTTCCCCATTCATTTTCCTCATTCCTTGCGCCCATTCCTGAACTATGCTATGATACAGAAATAAACAGTAAACAGAGGATGGAACAGTTATGGCAAAAGAGACAATACAGTCCGTGGAGCGGACCTTTCAGGTAATAGAGCTGCTGGCGGAAAAGGGCGCCATGGGTGTCAGGGAGATTGGGCATGAGACCGGCCTCCACTCCACCGTGGTGCACCGCGTACTGGGGACATTGGTGGACCTGGGATACGCGGGGCAGGAGGAGGAAACCGGCAAATACCTTCTTACCTATAAAATGCTGGCAGTGGGCAACAGCATCCAGGAACGCAACAGCGTGGTGAAGCTGGCCCATCCATACCTGGCGGCCCTGTCGGAGGAGTGTAAGGAAACCGTGCATTTCGTGGAACGGGCAGGGACCAACATACGTTACATTGACAAGATCACGCCTTCGGCCAACATGTTTGCAACCGGCTCCCATGTGGGCCTTGAGTTTCCTCTGGCAGGGACCGCGGTGGGCAAGGCCATCCTGTCCAAGCTGTCCGAGGCCGAGGTAAAGGCGGTGTGGGATGACAGCCGGATCGTGCAGTATACGCCCAACACAATCTGCGACCTGGACCGGCTTCTCACGGAACTTAAGGATACCAGGAAAACCGGGTTTGCCTATGATATGGAAGAAAGGGAAGCAGGACTGTTCTGCGTGGGAGTCAGCGTGCCGGACTATAAGGGCGATTATGTGTACGGAATCAGTATTTCCGCCCCGTTAGCAAGGATGCAGGAGGAACGTCTGGAGGAAGTGAAGAAGCATCTGTGGGAGACGCGTGAACGGATCATAGGTGTGATTGGTAAAAAGAAAAACGGATAGAAACAGGAGTATCGAGATGAAATCACTTGTAATAGCTGAAAAGCCGTCGGTGGCCAGGGACATTGCCCGTGTGCTTAAGTGCGGTAAGAACATAAACGGAGCCATTGAGGGGGACCGGTATATTGTCACCTGGGGGCTGGGTCATCTGGTGACACTGGCCGATCCTGAGGATTATGATAAGAAGTATAAGGAATGGAAGATGGAAGACCTTCCCATGGTACCGGACGTGTTCAAGCTGGAGGTCATTGGGCAGACAGCCAAGCAGTATCACGCGGTGAAGGCCCAGATCCACAGACAGGACGTGGGGGAAATCATCATTGCCACGGATGCGGGGCGTGAGGGCGAACTGGTTGCCAGGCTGATACTTAAGAAGGCGGGAAGCAGCAAGCCAATAAAGCGTTTATGGATATCATCGGTCACGGACAAGGCAATCCGCGAAGGCTTTGCCCATTTAAAGGACGGCAGGGAATATGACAGCCTGTATGACGCCGCCATGTGCCGGGCGGAGGCGGACTGGCTGGTGGGAATCAACGCCACCAGGGCGCTGACCTGCAAATACAATGCCCAGCTTTCCTGCGGCCGCGTCCAGACCCCTACCTTGGCAATGATCGCAAAGCGGGAGGCGGACATCAAAAGCTTTGTCCCAAAACCATACTACGGGCTTCAGGCCAGGAAGGACGGGCTGGTATTCACCTGGCAGAACCGTGCGTCCGGAGGCTACAGCACCTTTGATAGGGAAATGGCCCAGAACCTGCTTACGCGCCTGAAGGGGGAAAAGGGTGTGGTGGACGAGGTGAGAAGGACGCCGAAGAAAACATCTGCCCCTCTCCTTTATGACCTGACTGAGCTGCAGCGGGATGCCAACAAGCGGTTTAACTATTCTGCCAAGGAGACGCTTAACATCATGCAGCGCCTGTATGAGAACCATAAGGTGCTGACCTATCCCAGGACGGATTCCAGATATCTGAGCAGCGACATCCTGCCGACCCTGAAGGAAAGGCTTAAGGCATGCGCGGTGGGGCCCTACCGCACGCTGGCAGGGCGCCTTACCATGCAGGCCCTTCCGGCCAAACCGTTTTTCGTGGACAATTCCAGGGTATCGGACCATCATGCCATCATCCCCACAGAACAGTTCGTGCAGCTGGACCATATGACCATTGATGAGCGGCGGATTTACGACCTGGTGGTGCGCAGGTTCCTGGCTGTGATGTACCCGCCCTTTGAATATGAGCAGACCAGCCTGATTGTTAAGATTGGAGGCGAAAGCTTTGTGGCCCGCGGGAAAATCGTAAAGGACCAGGGCTGGAAGGCTGCCTATGAAAACATTCAGGATGAGGACGAGGAGGATGAAAAGGAAGTAAAGGAACAGCAGCTGCCGGATCTGAAAAAGGGGGATGTGATTGGGAATCTGGGCATTTCCATGACAGAAGGCAGGACAAAGCCGCCTGCGCCCTTTAATGAAGCCACCCTGCTGTCCGCCATGGAGAATCCGGTGGCCTACATGGAATCCAGGGACAAGGAACTGGCAAAGACCCTTGGGGAGACAGGCGGGCTGGGAACGGTTGCAACCAGGGCGGATATCATCGAAAAGCTGTTTTCAAGCTTCCTTCTGGAAAAGAGGGGAAAGGACATATATCTTACATCCAAGGCCAAGCAGCTTCTGGAGCTGGTTCCCGGGGACTTAAAGAAGCCGGAGCTGACAGCGGACTGGGAGACAAAGCTGTCAAAGATAGCCAAGGGAAGCCTGAAGCGGGGCGTATTCATGAAGGATATACGGACCTATTCCCAGGAACTGATTGGACAGATTAAGGCCGGGCAGGGAAATTTCCGTCATGACAACCTGACCAATACCAAGTGCCCCGTCTGCGGGAAGCGCATGCTGGCCGTGAAAGGAAAGAACAGTGGAATGCTGGTGTGCCAGGACAGGGAATGCGGGCACAGGGAAACCGTTTCACGCACCTCCAATGCACGCTGTCCTGTGTGCCACAAGAAGCTGGAGTTAAAAGGCAAGGGAGATGCCCAGATATTTGTGTGTAAATGCGGATACAAGGAAAAACTGACCGCATTCCAGGCACGCAGGAAAAAGGAGGGCGCCGGGGTATCCAAAAAGGATGTGGCCAAGTACCTGAACCAACAGAAAAAAGAAGCGGAAGAGCCTGTGAATAACGCCTTTGCACAAGCGCTGGCAGGACTCAGGCTGGAACCTAAAGACTGAAAAACTCCTTGACAATTCAGTTGGGAAATGCTAATCTATATATGCAGTTAGGAAAGACTAATATCCTGGCTGCATATTTTGAAATACATAGTTAGCGTAAACTTACTGAAGGGCTATTGAGGATTTATTGAGAACTTACTGAGAACTTACTGCGTGAAGGGGAAAACATGATGCCATTAACCATGGCAGAATCCGGGAAAGCAGTTTCCATCATTCTGATTAGCGGGGCGTGTGGAGAATGGTTAGTCAAAACTATTTCATTGTCCCGATACATGAAAGAAGGGTAAAGGAGGAAATCATACTATGTGGCAGAAAGAACAGGTCATCCATAAGCTTCAGAGAAGCGGCAGGCGTGTAACCAGACAGCGGGAGGTACTTCTGGAAATCATCCTGGACGGTTCCTGGAGCAGCTGCAAGGAAATATATTATGAAGCAATCAAGCGCGACCCGTCCATCGGTCTGGCAACCGTGTACCGCATGGTGGGTACCCTGGAAGACATCGGCGTCCTGACCAGAAGCTACCGCTACTGCCTTCCGGCCAAGGAGCGGCAGGGTGGATGCATGAGCGCCTGAAGGAATGGCCCCATTCCATATCAACTATTTTCACTATATCCGTAATAACGTAAGCCGTAAGAGCCAGTATTCCCATATCCGGGTTTGAGAGGATGAGGGGGATTCTGGCTTTTGTTTATTATCAGATGCCTGTCCCTTCTTAGTGGGAGTGGAGCGCCCCATGTGGTTCATCATGCCTTCCGCCATATATCGTCAGCCCAACCTTGTCCCATATATTGTCAGCCCACCCCAATCCGCCCCCCATCATCCCCCCCGCCCTACCCCCC
>DS990261.1:180749-398071 GCA_000155435.1 Clostridiales bacterium 1_7_47FAA
CGCCCTACCCCCATCATCCCCCCGCCCTACCCCCCATCCTACCCCCATCCCATATCATCACTTCCGATGCCGGATTTCCCATGACCAGATGGATTATTTCCCGTCTTACCATAAAATTACCATTCATATACAAATTTTTCTTGACATTCACCCCTCTTCACCCTTTACACTATAGGTGTCCCGGGACAAGGAGGAATCACATGACAATAAAAGAAGTGGAATTACAGGTGGGTATCACAAAGGCCAATATCCGTTTTTATGAAAAAGAAGGCCTGTTATCCCCTGTGCGGAGTGCAAACAATTACAGGGAGTATAGTGCGGAGGATGTGGAACGTTTAAAGAAAGTACGGGTCCTGCGCATGATGGGGATATCCGTGGCTGATATCCGCCTGTTCATGAACGGCCAATGCACCATGGCTAGCCTGCTGGAAAAGCGGGTCGTGGAGATAGAAAAAGAGGAAGCGGCCCTGTACCAGATCAGGGAATTATGCCAGGAGGTCAGGGAAATGGACTGGAGGTTCGAGACACTGAATCCGGGCTTTTTGGAACTGCGCATGAGCGAACTGAAGATGATGGGAGGGGAATTTATGAAGAAAGACAGGATTGACCGTCTGTGCAGAATCAGGGACATGGCATTTTTATTCTGTTTCCTGTGTATCCTTTCAATGATTGTGTTTCCGGTGAACCAGGTGCTTGGAATAGGGATGCCTGACCGGCTGCTGCGGATATGGAAAATCGTCCTATGCATTTCCCCGTTCCCGGCCCTGATACTCTGGAGCATCACGGCCGGAAGGGCCAGGTGGGGCGTGCCGGATATGAACCGGATCCTGACAGACAGCGGAAGCACCCTTAAAAATGTGGAGAAGGAAAAAGGGAAAGCCTACGAGAGGGCGTGGAGGTTTAACCAGGTATGCCTGCTGTCGCTGCTCATCATTCCGGTTAACCGTATGTTGGAAATCACCCTTCCCGTGTGGGTGACGGTCATATGGGTGGTTGTGGTGTTCGGATCGACAGTGGTGCTTATGATCATGAAGAACCGATAATCACGAAGAAGTGGTAGATATGAAGAACCGGTAAAACGCAGTCCCGTTGCCCGCTACCCATTGCCCGCTACCCCTGGCCCGCATTTCCCCCAAAACCACGGTTGCGTTCAGATGGAAAAGAATGGTATACTAAACACATATTTAAGTGGTAAATAAACGAAGTGAGAGGATTCTGTTATGGAACGCAAGGTCAGCCTGGAAGAGATATCTGACGGAAAACTGTATGGAAGCAATGACCTGGTAAAGGCGGATTGCGGCGACTGCAGCGGATGTTCTGCGTGCTGCCGGGGCATGGGAAGTTCCATCCTTCTGGACCCCTATGATATCATGCGCTTGACAAAGGGGCTGCATATGCAGTTTGAACAGCTGCTGTCAGGCCATCTTGAACTGAATGTGGTGGATTATATGATCCTTCCCAACCTTAAGATGTCCGGCGGTGATGAAAGGTGCAGTTTCCTGAATGACCAGGGGCGGTGCTCCATCCATCCCATCCGTCCCGGCTTCTGCCGTCTGTTTCCCCTTGGAAGGGTTTACGAGGACCGCTCCTTCCGGTATTTTCTCCAGGTTCACGAATGCCTCAGGGAGAACCGGACCAAGGTAAAGGTGCGCAAATGGATAGACACCCCGGATTTTAAGGCGTATGAGCGGTTTGTGGCGGACTGGCATTATTTCCTGAAAGACCTGGGGGAAGCCATGAAGGACAGCGGCAGCCAGGAGACCATGAAGGCCGTGAACATGTATGTGCTGAACCGGTTCTATGTAACCCCCTACGGGGAGAATGAGGATTTTTATCCGCAGTTCTACAGACGGCTGGAGGAAGCAGCCGCATTTGCAGCCGGCCAGGGAATCCGCACAGGCGGCCAATACGGCAGCGAAAACGGATAAGAAAGCGGACAGAATACTGGAAAATGGCAAAATGAACAGGAGGAACATGTTATGGGACTGAATGAAATCTTAAGCGGGAGAAGAAGCATACGCAGGTATAAAGCCGGTGCAGGGGTGGACCCGGCCCTGATCCGGGAAATGCTGGAGGCGGCGATTCAGGCGCCATCCTGGAAAAATTCCCAGACATCCAGATACTACGTGGTCATGTCAGGGGAAATGCTGGAAAAGGTAAAGGCATCCTGCCTTCCGGAATTCAACCAGAAGAACTGTAAGGATGCGCCGGTACTCATTGTCACGGCATTTGTGAAAAACCATTCAGGACATGACAACCAGGGCTGTCCGGTAAATGAACTGGGCAATGGCTGGGGCGCCTATGACCTGGGACTTCACGATGCCAACCTGATCCTTAAGGCCAGGGAGCTGGGCCTGGATACCCTGATAATGGGAATCCGCGACGCGGATGGGTTAAGGAAGCTTCTGGGGATTGACGGGAACCAGGAAGTGGTGTCGGTCATTGCCGTTGGATATAGGGACACCGACCCTGCCATGCCGGCCAGGAAGGGCGTGGAGGAGATTGCCCGTTTTTACTAATGATGTTTATCAGAGGGCATTTTCACGGTAAAGTAACTGGATTATGGAGACGGAGGGCGGCATATGGACAGGATTAAGAGGGTATCCATTGTAGGGATGGGAGCCATGGGGATTTTATACGGGGATTTCTTCGCCAATGCGCTGGGAAGGGAACAGGTTACCTTCCTGGCTGACAGTGACAGGACCCGGCGGTACAGGAATACCCCGGTATATTGTAATGGAAGGAAGCTGGATTTCCGGATTCAGGACGGGGCCGTGCCCGATTCCCAGGGACCTGCCGGGCTGTTGATTTTTGCTGTTAAGGCAACTGCTTTGGAGGATGCCATCAGCGTGGCCAGGAACCAGGTCGGAAGGGACACGGTCATACTGTCCGTGCTCAACGGCATTATCAGCGAGGCTGTGATTGGGGAGGCGCTGGGCATGGAGCATGTGCTCTACTGCGTATCCCAGGGCATGGATGCGGTGAAGCTGGGAAATGAGCTGACCTATTCCCACATGGGCCAGGTATGCATCGGGATACCGGAGGACCAGGCATATAAGGAGCCGATGCTTTCAGCAGTCACGGATCTGTTTGACCAGACCGGATTTCCATATACACGGGAACCGGATATCATCCGGCGTCTGTGGTGCAAATGGATGCTTAATGTGGGCGTGAACCAGACCGTCATGGTGGCGGAAGGAACCTATGGTACGGTTCAGCATCCCGGCAGGGAACGTCAGATGATGCGGGACGCCATGGCAGAGGTGGTTGCATTGGCGGGGAAGGAAAACATACGGGTGACCGAGGAGGACCTGCAGGGCTATGTGGATTTGATTGATACCCTGAATCCGGATGGGATGCCCTCCATGCGCCAGGACGGCATTGCCAAAAGGCAGTCCGAAGTGGAATTCTTCGCGGGCACGGTCATACGGATGGCGGAGCGTCATGGGCTTGACGTGCCGGTGAACAGGGAGCTGTACCGGAAGATAAAAGAGATGGAGGCGGGATATACGGGGATTGGATGAAGATTCCTGACGCATGGATATAAAGATAGATACGGGGAAATACACAAGGAAACATACAAGGACACATACAAGAAAACATACAGGGAAACGCACAAGGACACATACAAGGATACATATAAGGAAACATACAGGGAAACACACAAGGGACAGAATGATTTACAGCCATGGATGAAGGTGGCTGTAAATGTTCTGTCCCTTAACGCATCGGGAGATGTTTATAAATTCCTTCCTGACCTGATCCATCTTATGGTTCAAAAAATGATTTGACAACCGTCATGATGCCTTCCGCCAAAGCCCCATGGTTTTTGGCATCCATATGGAGCTGGTCCAGGGAACTGGCCTGGGCCAGGGAAGCGGCGTCTATATACATACAGCCAAGGGATTTGGCGACCTGTCCATAAAGCGGGGCCAGGTTCCTTGACTTGACAGGAGAAGTTTCATCAAAGCTTGCAAAGGGACAGTGGTCCATGTCCTCTCCGATATGGATGGGGGACACAACCAGGATCTGGGGGACCTTATAGCCCGGGCCGTAATCAAAATGCTGTACCAGGTTACACAGGTTTTCCATGCCTTTTGCAATGATTTTAGGCGTTGCATTCAGATGGACCTTGCAGTCGTTGGTTCCAAGGGCGAGAATCACCAAATCCAGCGGTTTGTGGCTCTGGAGGGCAATGGGAAGCGCCTGGATCCCGCAGCGTCCCGGCTCCAGCGGGTCATCCCAGACCGTGGTGCGTCCGCCCATCCCTTCTTCAATCACATAATATTCAGGACCTAAAAGTACCTGCAGGCGTCCTGGCCAGCGGGTGTTCCATGCATGGCGCCCTCCCTTTGGATTGGTACCGAAGGTATTGGAATCACCAAAGCAGAGAATATTAATCATAAACAATGCCTCCTTCTTTTTGCTGTTTTCTATCATATCATAAGTGATAGTAAAATACAGGGATTTATGATAAAATATACAAAACTGTAACAGGAGGCGCTGTATATGAAAAATTTATCCAGGGAGTTTGTGGGAAGGACAATCCGGGCATTGCTGTTCATTGGCCTGGTGGTCATACTCTGTACCGCCGTATCCAGTGCAGGCCTGTTCCTGGCGTCCAGATTCGGACTGACCAGATCCAGGGAGCAGGTTCCCCTGACCGCACTTTCCATAGAAGGGGAAGGCAGTGTAGAACTGCCCCAGCGTGGGAAAATGGTGGAAGGAGAGGGCTGGAGACTGAGGAATTCCAGGGATATCTACACCCTTACCCTTGATAACGCCATGATTGGGGACGGGTCCGGGCAGCCGGCCATTTCCATATACGGGGACCTAATCATGGAATTGAAGAAAGACAGCGGCAACTGGATAAGCTCTGATGGCAATGGCATACAGATAGAATCAGGGACCCTTGTCATCCGCGGAACCGGAAGCCTGAAGATTGACGCCGGGGGCGCAGCCATTGCCGGAAGCAGTATGGAATCCCCTCTCCCTGCGTGCAGGATAGAAGATGGAGAATTGGAAATAACTGGTAATGATTTTGGCATTACAGGCGTTGAACTGGAACTGGCCGGCGGAACCGGGATTATAGAGGCTAAATCTGAAACAGGAACCGGTATCTGCGCCGGAAGGCTTCTTGCGGAGCCGTCCCTGGGCAGTTTTACAATCCGTGGAAATGCAGGCGCGGTCCTCCTGGCCAGCCCCCAGCCAGGCACACCTGGGATATCCATACCGGACCAGGTCCGCATCCTTCCCCAGTCAGCCGGGATAAAAACATGGGGGACTGCCCGGATAAAGGGACTGCCAGGCAGCAGCCCGGACCTTTTATACAATGTAAAAACCATTGTATCCCAGGATGCGGTAACCAATCATCCTGGCGCCGGGGATACCTATGTGGGTGAGCCGGAGATTACATTGATAGGAAAATGATTCAGGAACACACATGAAAGAAAGGATGGAAATTCAGATGAATATGACCGTATTATGTTACAAAAAGTGCAGCACCTGCCAGAAGGCATTAAAGTGGCTGGATGCCAATGGAATCAAGTATGAGGAAAGGCCTATTAAGGAAGAGCATCCCAGCCAGGAGGAACTGAGGGAATGGTATAAAAAGAGCGGACTTCCCCTGAAGAAATTCTTCAACACCAGTGGAAACATTTACAAGGAAATGTCACTGAAGGACAAGCTGCCCCAGATGAGTGAGGAGGAGCAGCTGGCCCTTCTTGCCACGGACGGCATGCTGGTAAAGCGTCCGCTGGTAATCGCGGACGGATTCGTGCTTACTGGTTTTAAGGAGGCAGAGTGGAAGGAGAAGATGCTGTAGCCGGCAGGTCCTTACTCTGTGGGCACAAGTACAGCCCTATTCAGCAGCCACAAGGTCATCCAGGGAACCGAAATGGTATCCCATCCCTTCCCACTTTGTCAGGAGTTCATCCAGGATCTGTCCATTGGTTTTAGAGGTACTGTGAAGGAGGACGATGGCGCCGGGGTGGATGCGGCCCAGAAGCTTTTTAAAGGCTTCTTCCTTGGTTGGCTGTTTGTCTTCATACCAGTCCACATAGGCGAGGCTCCAGAAAAAGGTCCGGTAGCCCATGTCATTGGCCATTTTCAGGTTGCTCTCGCTGTATTTACCCTGCGGGGGGCGGTAGTATTTCTTCATGGGCTGGCCGGTGGTCTGCTGGTACAGGCTTTCCAGGTCATTCAATTCCTTTTCAAAGGATTCTTTGGTGGAAATCTTGGACATGTCCGGATGATGGAAGGTATGGTTGCCAACCGTGTGTCCTTCAGCCACCATACGCTTTACCAGGTCGGGACTGGTTTCAATGTAGTTGCCTACCAGGAAAAATGTGGCGTGTGCATTATGCTTTTTCAGGGCGTCCAGGATGGCGCCTGTGTTCCCATTTTCATATCCTGCATCAAAGGTCAGATAAATCACCTTATCCTGTGTATTCTGGGCATAGTAGGCGTTGAACTGTTTCAGATAATCCGCAGTGGCGTTGCCGATGGGCATCTGTCCCTCATTGGGAAAGCTTAAGCCCCAGTTGCCGTCCGCGGATGTTGTGACAGCCTCGGGGGCGCTGGCATAGTCTGCTGCCTTTAGTCCCTGGTTGTATTCCACAACCTGGGCTGTCAGCCGCCCGGCGCAGAAGGCCAGGGCAAACAGCATGGTGGTTTTTAGAAGTTTTTTAATAGGAAGTTTGGCAGAAAGTCTTCTGAGCCTGTTTTTCATTCTGATTTCATTCCGTTTCAGACGTGTTTACTTAAATATATAGGGGAATGGGATGTACCATTCCACAAAAACGGAATTATATTTTCTTATACATGATGTGCCGGGGGAGGGAACCGTATTTCCGCGTGGTTTCTACAATCCCAAACCCCAGCCTGAGAAAATTATTGAGGCTGTATAGGTTGTCCGGATGGACCGTGCCCATAAGATGGCAGAAGGAGGTCGGGGTAAGGTAATCCTCCCCGTATTTCATCAGCGTATACTGAAGGCCCTTGCCGCGGAAATCCGGCAGGACAGCCAGGGAATCCATATAAGCAACCTTCCGTAAATCCTCCGGCCCCAGATTCACATAATGCCCCAGGTTGTCATCTGCCCCACCGGGATAGTGGATGATGAAAAATGCCCCGATCCGGCCATGTTGGACGGCTTTAAACACAATGCCCTTATCCTGGTCCATTATGTGTTCCAGGATGTAGTCCACTGTATCAATACAGTACCAACCCTTGTCCTCCAATAGGGAACTGGTCACGGACATGATATGGTGGATTTCATTTGCATCAGATGGTTCTGCACGTAAGATTTCCATAGTTACCTCCTGCCTGGCGTGATGGTTTGTCTATGTTCAGAGACTGCCTGAAATTATAGTACCATGATTTTGGCAAAATGTCATTGCGGCGGGAGGAGATTCTTAATCATCTGGATAAATGTATTGCCTATCTCAGCAGGGGAAGGTTCCCGGTCAGTTTGTTGACCAGCTTTTTGGAACCGCAGATTCCGATGCCAAGATACTGGAATTCCTTTTCCTCGGCCTTTGCAGCCTTGTCAATGAATTCATCGTAGGTCCTGCAGCCCTGGGCCACATCGGAAAAATCCACAACCATTAAATCAGAATAACCGGGCTGGTAGAGCTGTTCGCGGATGAATCGGATTTTTTCCTTATCCGCCTTCAGGATTGGAACCGGAAATTCTATGATTCCAAGATGCTCCCTCCCGCTTTTATCCACGACGTCCGGTCCGACTGTTTCCGGCATGTGCTTACCAAGGGTTATTCCCATGATTCCGGCTGTATTGGCAATGACGCCTAAGGGCAAATCTTCATCCATGACCATGACACATTTCTGGTTTTGCATATCCATATTTCTTGACTCCTTTTCAGATACATTCTGGTATATTCCGCTTATTCCTTGGTTTTTCAATGATTCAATGCTTATTTTAACATTATGATCAGAAAATTTCTTGGAAGATATGACACTGGGTAGACCTTGGATGGATTGTAAGAAAATAAATAATTAGGTACCTTGACAAAAATGGTATAACCGTGTATGATGATAATGTAAAAACATAAGGTACCTAATTAATTAAAATCAGGAATAGAGAAAGAGGGATTGCAAATGGAGAAATCAATGGATTATAATGTAACTAATTGCACGCAGTGCCCAAGACACTGCCCTATAACGGATCTTCAGTGCAAAAGGGGAAGACAGTACATGGAACATCTGGGAAATGGGGAAGCCGACGCAGAAGGAGGCCAGGAGAAGATGCACCAGGAAGACGGAATGCAGGAGGGCCAGGGAGCGTTTGCAGGGCACAGGCGCCCTATGCCGCATGGACATGGCGGGAGCGGGAGACATGGAGAACATGGAATGTGTGAGGAGCAGGGGAAACATGGAATGTGCGGGGAACAAGAGAGACATGGAGTGTGCGGGGAGCAAGGGAGACATGGAATGAGTGAGGAACAAGGGGGACATGAAATGTGCGGGGGACAAGGGAAACATGGAATGCGTGAGGAGCAAGGCAGAAATGAAATGAGTGAGGAGCAAGGGGGACATGGAATGAGTGGGGAACAAGGCAGACATGGAATGAGTGAGGAGCAAAGGGGACATGGAATGTGTGAGGAACAAGGCAGACATGGAATGCGTGGGGGACAAGGGAAACATGGAATGCGTGGGGAGCAAGGCAGAAATGAAATGGGTGAGGAGCAAGGGAAACATGGAATGCGTGGGGAACAAGGCAGACATGGAATGAGTGAGGAACAAGGGGGACATGGAATGCGTGAGGAGCAAAGGGGACATGGAATGCGTGGGGAACAAGGGAAACATGGAATGCGTGGGGAACAAGGGAGACATGGAATGCGTGAGGAACAAGGGGGACATGAAATGCATGGGGAGTATGGAAGGCGCAAGGGACATGGAAGGTTCGGCAGGCGTTTGGAGGGTATGGAGGGGGAAGACGGTCTTTCTGCGCTTTTAGGAAAATGCGGCCACTATCTTTATCATCGCCCTTATCATGGCCGTGGTCAGGGAAGAATATTGAAAATGCTTTCAGGACAGGAGGAAGTCACACAAAAGGAATTACAGGAAACACTTGGGATTCAGGCCGGATCGGTCAGCGAGATCATTTCCAAACTGGAGGCCAGGGGATTGGTTGCCAGGGAACGGGATGATGCGGATAAGAGAAGGGTATTGCTAAGAATCACGGAAGAGGGTAAAAAGAGGGCGGAGACGGATTTTGATGAAGGCAAGACGGAAGATTTATATGGGGTTTTAAGCGAAGAGGAGCAGGAGACTTTAAAAGGGCTTCTTGGAAGGCTGCTGGAGAGCTGGGGTATGACGGGCCAGGACCCGCAGTGAGATGGTAGCCTAAGAGGGGGGAACCACATGGGGGAGATAACCATAAAGAAACTGGAGTTAGGCACAGCTGCATATTGGGCAGCATTTAATCTGAGGAATGAAATCCTGAGAAAGCCCAGGGGACAGAACCTCTATCATGATGATTTGTCATATGAAGCATTATCCTCCCATACAGCTGCATTGGAGGATGATAAGGTGATAGGGGCGTCCTGCTGGTATGAGGATGGGGGAAACGGACTTGTTAAGCATCTTGTGGTGGAGGATGCTGCCAGAGGCAAGGGCGTGGGAACACTGCTCTTAAGGTATGCGGAGGAGGAGATGGTATCCCGGGGAATCAGGAAGTGCGTGCTGAAGGCAAGGGTATCGGTTACGGGATTTTATGAAAAGCTCGGTTATCATACTGTGGGGGATATCATGCCGGATGATGTGCCGCATATTATGATGGAGAAGTGCCTGGGTGAGGATTAAGCCTGTCCCAAGGCTCTGCTACAGCTTGATTTAAGGGCTACGGGTAAAATAGTCATAAGGTCCTGTATTTTGTTTTATATCTTATCTTCCAAAGCAGCCGCATTTTCCTGGCAATGGCGAACAGCAGTACCTCCACCACTGCTTCCGGCGTGTGCTCGGAAGCATGGTATGGCCCAGGTCAAAGGCCAGAAGCAGTGCGCCGGACAGAATCGCAATGAGCAGGATGGCGGCTATTATGTGTCTGTTCACGGTCAGTTCCTTTTAAGCAGTCGGATTGATATAGGCTTTTGTGTCCCCAAGCTTGGCAAGTGCGCGGGCAATATTGAATACATGGTCGCCGATGCGCTCGTAATCCGTAAGGATTTCAGAATACAGGATGGAAGTCTCCACATGGCATTTTCCATTCCCCATACGCTCAATCTGGTTGGATCGGTATAAGAGGGTCTTTTCGTCGATTTCCTGTTCCAGAAGCGTGGCCTGTTCCAGAAGGGAGACACATTCCTGGGACTGATTGAGGAATGCGGTTTTATCCGCTGACAGTGCCTGGGCGCCAAGGCTGCTGGCAGCAAGGTTCTTTGCGCTGCAGACAAGGTTTATGGCGCGCATGCTGGAATCCCTCATATCAGCCAGTTCCCCCTGGGCCTGTGCCGACAGCTCCAGTCCCCGCTCCATCATGGTCTGGGCATAGCCCGCAATGTTCTTGGCATGGTCGCCGATGCGCTCCACATTGCCGCTGATGGTGAATATGCGGCGCAGCGCGTCCACCTCGGCCGGGTTGTGTTCCACGGTAAGGACCTTGGATATCCGTCTGGAAAGCCGGGCATTGGCAAGGTCAATCTCTTCTTCACGCTTTAAAATCCACTCCAGTTCATCTGCGCTTTTTTCGCTGAATGCAAGGAATCCCTTATCAACATTTTCAGCTGCCAGGGAAAGCATCTGGCTGATTTCCTCCATCAGCTGCTTTCGGGCAATCACAGATACGCCAAGCACATGTTCGGAGGCCAGAAGCTCTTCAAACCAGTGCTCCTCATCCGCTGCCCGCTGGGGCCTGTCAGGAAGAAGCTTTTCGGAAATCCGCGCCAGCTGCGTACCGAATGGAAGCAGGAGCAGGGTGGTCACAATATTGAACAGCGTATGTACGTTGGCAATCTGCGCAGCCGGATTATCCGGCGTGAAGGCAGCTACCCAGCTGGTAAAAGGAATCATGATACAGACAATGGTAAATACAGTGGTGCCTATGATATTAAACATCAGGTGGATGAGGGTGGTGCGTTTTGCATCCCTGTTTGCACCGATGGAGGCCAGCACGGCCGTGATACAGGTGCCGATATTCTGACCAAACAGAACAAATACAGCGCTGTCGATTCCAATAAGCCCGCTGACAGCCAGGGCCTGCAGGATTCCGACGGACGCGGATGAGGACTGGATGATGGCTGTAAAGCCGGCACCGGCCAGGATTCCCAGGAGGGGATTGGAGAATCTGGTCATGAGCCGGACAAATCCTTCTGAATTGCGCAGAGGTATCATGGCAGCGCTCATCATGCCCATACCCAGGAAAAGGATGCCAAGCCCGGCCACGATGCCGCCTGCAAACTGTACCTTTTTCTTTTTAACAAACAGAATCAGGGCAACGCCCACAAATGCAATCAGGGGAGCAATGGCCCCGATATCCAGGGCAATCAGCTGTCCTGTGATGGTCGTGCCGATATTGGCGCCCATGATGATCCATACCGCCTGTTTCAATGTCATGATCTGGCTATTCACAAACCCCACTACCATGACGGTTGTTGCGGATGAGGACTGGATGATTGCAGTGATTCCTGCGCCCACCAGCACCCCAAGGAAACGGTTGGCAGTCAGCCTTTCCAGAATCTGTTTCATGCGGCTGCCCGCAGCTGCTTCCAGGTTGGTGCTCATCATCTGCATTCCATAAAGGAACAGTGCCAGCCCTCCCAGAAGGCTGAAAAACGATTCAATACTCAAAATGATTCCTCCTCTGAATTCATGGATTATTTCAAAAAGACATAGCCTGCATCCGTGTAAACGAGTGCAGGTCATGTCTTTTTAATCACATAGATTTATTAAAATGTAACTCAACTGGAATGTGATCAGCATCGCATCCGTTGTCCATAGGTATGTCATTTCCTTTCTGTCTTATGTGGATCATGTACTGGCCCTGATGGCATTATATGGGGACAGCATGGCGGATGTCAATCGTATGGACGCAATATTAACGACACTTTAATGGCAGAGGGAAACCCGGCAGGCTAAGTAAGGCGCCTGCAGGGTTGGACTTGGCACTGGTTCCTATTCCTTGGTATCTTTGGGCGGACAGCACAGGGCCTGGTGGGCGGCAATGGTAGCTAATGTGTCGCCCAGCTGCATGAAGATGGAACTGATCAGTGCGATTTCCTCAGGGCTTTTGCCCTCGGCAATGCAGCATGCCAAAGTCGATACGGAAAGAGCAAGTTCACAGGATTGCATGATATTCACCTCACATAATGGTATGCGGGGAATCGGGGATGTAGAATAAAAGCTGTATTTTACCGGGCGCCTTGCGGTAGACAGTTTTTTTGATTCGTTATATAATAAAACAAGAATCTGAAAAGCGAGGTAAATGCATGCTTGCAAAGGAGCGCCAGGATGAGATATTTTCAATCATAAAACAGAAAAAAGCAATCAAGATGTCCGATGTTGTTAAGAAATACCAGGTATCCCACGAAACTGCAAGGCGGGATTTGGAAGTCCTTCAGGAACAGGGGCTGATTAAGCGGGTCTATGGAGGTGCTGTTTTATCTGAACAGGTCCCTTCCATGGCAGGGATGGCAGAACCCCCGTGTATTGTGGATGCTTCCAGTTCCGTGGAGCGGGAGGCCATTGGGCGGGAAGCGGCGAAGCTGGTGAAGGAAGGGGACACGGTGCTCCTCTCAGTTGGTTCCACCGTGCTGCAGATTGCCAAACATATCCGCGATATAAAACATATCACGGTCCTCACCAATTCCATTTTCGTGCTCAATGAACTGATTGATTCGGATGTGCGGATGTTTGTGCTGGGAGGTTGTGTCAACAGCAGCGAGTACGACATGGAAGGCCATCTGACCGTGGAGGCCCTGAAGCATTTCTGTGTGGACATTGCATTTATCTGTGCAGGGGGAATCACCAAAGAAAACGGGGTTTCTGATTATAACTGTGAGGTGGCCCAGGTTAATAAAGCCATATTGAGCCGTGCCAGGAAAACCGTGCTTGTGGCCCATGCCAAAAAGTTCGGCACTGACTCCTTCAGCGTGACATGCCCGCTGGACAGCATCCACACCATCATATCTGACAGCACACTATCCCAGGGATACGTGCGCTGCCTGCAGGAAAAGGGGATTGAACTGATTTTGGCAGATGTGGGACAGGTATAGATGCCGGCCGGGGATTTATGTGGATTTGTTTGGAATTTATGAAATGTTACACAGGAGGGATTATGCTGCAGGAACGGCGGAATAAAGTCATGGAGCTACTGCGTGATGATGGGATTGTAAAAGTCAGTGAACTTATGAAGCTTTTTAATGTATCCATTGAAACGGTCAGAAGGGACCTTGAATATATGGAGGAACACGGTATGCTGAGCCGGGTATACGGAGGCGCGGTTCCGGCTCAGCCAAGGGCTACGGAGCCATCCTATTCTGCCAGGGAGATTAAGCATTTTAAAGAAAAAAAGGCCATTGGGGAAAAAGCAGTGGAACTGGTCAGGGACGAGGACGTGATTGCGGTGGACATAGGAACCACGACCCTGGAATTTGCAAAGGCCCTGGTGGGAAAAAGAAAGGTGACGGTCCTCACCAATTCCATGAAGATAGCAATGGTCCTGTCCGAAGACAGTAATATACGCGTCATCATGCTGGGCGGGGAAGTGAGGAGCGGGGAGTTTTCCGTGTCCGGTTACATGACGGATGATAATGTAAGCCACTTTATTACGGATAAGTATTTTCTGGGGGTTGGCGGGCTCAGCCTTACAAAGGGGATTACGGATTACCACATGGCTGAGTCTAACCACAGGAGGATTGTGATTGCGAATACGCAGAAAGTCATAGCGCTTGCGGACCACAGCAAGGTAGGAGCGGTTGCAATGAATAAAATATGTGGATTGGAGCAGGTTGATACAATTGTGACCGATTCAAGTGTGGATTCTGTGGTGGTTGAAAAATTAACAGGTATGGATATTGAAGTAATACAGGTAAAAGCGTAGAATAACTAGGGAAAAATGGCAAACAGCGGGTTGCAATGTGATGGCAGCCCGCTGTTTTTTTACTCTTAACCGGTGTTGTATGATAAAAAAATGTCAATTATGTGGGATTGGATGCAACTAAAACCGTCAAAATGCACAAAAGCACAAGCTTAATATTTGTTAAAATGTGGATTGATGTGGAAGTTTGTATGGATTATAATTGAATCAAACATAAGTGCACAAAATGTTATCAAAAATACAACACAAGGAGGCGGGTAATGTCATTTAATGAAATTATTATGTGGGTTATGGCAATAGGTTTGTTAATTGGTGCGGTCGACAAGATAACGGGCGACCATCTTGGTCTTGGGGAAAAGTTTGACGAAGGCTTCAACGCAATGGGACCGCTGGCGCTGGGCATGGTGGGGATTGTCTGTCTGGCACCCGTAATATCCAAAGTACTGGGACCCGTTATCATTCCTGCGTTTGAGGCATTAGGAGCAGACCCGGCCATGTTTGCTTCTATTCTGGCTAATGACATGGGGGGATATTCACTTGCGGTGGAACTGGCAAAGAGTGAGCAGGCGGGCCTGCTTTCCGGTAACATAGTGGCTTCCATGCTGGGATGTACGCTGGTTTTCTCCATCCCGGTGGGACTTGGACTGATAGAGAAAGAAGACCAGACCTATTTTTCCAAAGGCCTTCTGATTGGACTTATAACCATACCTGTGGGGAGTATCCTGGGCGGGCTTGCCGCAGGATTCCCTGTGGGGCTTGTGCTTAAGAATATCATTCCTATCATCATACTGTCCGTACTTCTTGTATTGGGACTGAGGTTCATACCGGACCAGATGATTAAAGGATGTATGCTTTTTGGGAAATTCATAACAATTGTCATTTATATCGGACTGGCGGCAGCGGCATTTGAGTTTCTGACCGGTAAGGTCCTGATACCAGGCATGGCGCCGATTATGGAAGGAATGGAAGCAATTGCCGGAATCGGAATCGTACTTCTTGGCACATTCCCCTTCCTTACCATTGCCACCAAGGTGCTGGACCGTCCGCTGAACGCACTGGGACAGCGGATTGGATTAGACGCAACCAGTGCGGCAGGTCTGGTGTTCACCCTTGCCAACTCAGTTCCTGTATACACCATGATGAAGGACATGAAGAAGAAGGGGATTATTGTAAATACAGCATGGCTTGTCCCTGCAACAGCAGCCCTTGGGGACCATCTTGGGTTTACGGCAGGGGTCAGGCCGGATATGATCACACCGGTGGTACTGGGTAAGATTGCAGCAGGCGTGCTTGCGGTTATCCTGGCCTTGGTCATCTGCAGGGGCATGGATGAACCGGTGGATAAAACAGAGGGGAAGGCAGTAAAAGCATGATAGGAGGGGAATGAATGAAAAAATATTATCTGGGGCTTGACCAGGGGACAACTGGAACGACCGTTATGATTTTTGACGAGGACTGGAATAAGGTTGCAAGAGGATACAAGGAACATACCCAGTATTATCCGGAACCGGGCTGGGTGGAGCATGATCCCATGGAGATATGGCAGAATATCCTGGAAACCATCGATATGGCGGCGAAGGAAGCCGGGATTTCAAAGGAGGAACTGACCTGCATCGGTCTGGATAACCAGGGGGAGACAGTAATGCTGTGGGACCGTATCTCCGGAGTGCCCGTGTATAACGCCATTGTGTGGCAGGACCGCAGGACCGCACAGATGGCAGGGGAGATTTCCCGTACCCACGGCGAGATGATACGCGAAAAAACCGGACTGATTGTGGATGCATATTTCAGCGCCACGAAGATAAAGTGGATAATTGACAATGTGGAAGGTGTTAAGGAGAAGATAGAAAAGGGCCGCATCATCGCAGGCACCCTGGACACATGGATGATATGGAAGCTGACCCATGGCAGGGTGTGCGTGACAGATTATTCCACTGCAAGCCGTACCATGCTTCTGAACATACATACAGGGAAGTGGGATGAGGAAATCCTTGAGGTCCTTGGAATCCCGGAGGGCATCCTGCCGGAAATCCATGACAGCGCAAAACTCTATGGATATACGGACCCCCTGGACTTTTTTGGGGCCATTATCCCCATATCCGGTTCGGTTGTGGACCAGCAGGCCGCGCTTTTTGGCCAGGCCTGTTTTAAGAAGGGCACGGTTAAGACCACATATGGTACGGGCTGTTTCATGCTGATGAATACAGGTGATAAGCCGGTATACTCCAAGAACGGGCTTCTCACAACCGTTGGCTGGGGACTTGACGGAGGGAAAACCACATTTGCACTGGACGCAGGAATCTACATAGCCGGGGCAGCCGTCCAGTGGCTGCGGGATAAATTAAAGATAATTGAAAATGCTGCTGAAACAGAAAGCATGGCAAAATCAGTGCCCGACACTGCGGGAGTTTATTTTGTGCCTGCATTTTCCGGCCTGGCGGCTCCCCACTGGGACCAGTACGCCAGAGGCACCCTGGTGGGTATCACGGGCGGAACGGAGAAGGAGCATATTGTCAGGGCAACCCTTGAGAGCATGGCGTACCAGGTTAAGGATAACCTGGATGTACTGGAAAAGGATTCCGGCATACCCATCGAGGTGATGAGGGTGGATGGAGGTGCGTCAGTCAACGGGTTCCTGATGCAGTTCCAGGCAGATATCCTGGGGATTCCGGTTGAGGTCCCTGTGATAACGGACACGACCGCCCTGGGGGCAGCCTATCTGGCGGCTTACGGCATAGGCGAGTTCCATGACATTAATGAACTGGAGCAGAACTGGAAAATGGATAAAAGATACGAGCCGCAGATGGATGCAGGGACAAGGGAGCGTCTGCTTCATGATTGGCACCGGGCCGTGGAACGCTCTAAAGAGTGGATTGAAGTGGAAGAATAGAGGAGGATGGGAACATGATGAAAACAGATGTAGTTGTTATTGGCGCCGGAGCAGTTGGATGTGCCATTGCCAGGGAATTATCAAAATACCAGATACAGGTAATGGTGGTGGATAAAAATGAGGATGTGGGCGGGGATGCATCCAAGTCCAACAGTGCAATCATACATACCGGGTATGACGCTTCGCCGGGCACCCTGGAATCCGAGCTGGTAGTGGCTGCAAATCCCATGTATCCGGAGCTGGTGAAGGAACTGGATGTACCCTTTAAGCAGACAGGCGCCATCCTTCCGGCCATCACCCAGGAGCAGTTTGAACAGCTGCCGGCCATCAAAGCCAAGGCGTTTAAGAACAGGGTATATGACATTGAATATCTGACAAAAGAGCAGATCATTGCCATGGAACCAAATATAAACCCAGAGGTCAGGGGCGGGCTTCATATACCGAGGGAGAGCATCATCGACCCATTCATATTGGTTCAGGCCCTGGCTGAAAATGCCAATGAGAATGGCGTGGATTTCCTGTTAAATACAAAAGTTACCGGTATTCAGACAGAGAATCAGAAAATTAAGGCGGTAGAGACCACTGCAGGCGTCATAGAGACCCGGTATGTCATCAACGCGGCGGCCCTGTACTGTGACGAGATAGCAGGCATGGTAGGAAAAGCCGGATACAAGGTGGTGGCCAGAAGGGGGCAGTTCTATATCCTTGACAAGAACACGTCGTGTAAGGTGAACCATATCGTACTGCCCATCCCAACCAAGATAACCAAGGGCAAGCTTATGTGCCCTACCATCCACGGCAATATGCTGGTAGGACCGACCGCAGAGGATCTGGACAACAAGACCGACAAATCAGTTACCGCCGATGGATTGGAGAGCATTGTAAAGGACGTTCAGAGGCTGATTCCCAATGTGGATATCAGGGATACCATAACCCAGTACAGCGGACTGCGCCCCAACCGTAACCCGGAAGGACTTCATGTGGATATGTATGATGACCTTGAAGGTTATGTGAATCTCTCCGGAGTGCGTTCCACCGGACTTACCCTTTCTGTCTCCATGGGCGTGTACGTGGCGCAGCTGCTGAAGGAGCATGGATGCGGGCTTGTCTATAAGGAAAATTTTAAAAAAACAAGAAAAGGCATCCGCATTTTCCATGAAATGACTGCCTGTGAGCAGGAGGAAATCATCAAGGAGAACCCTAAATATGGCAATATCATCTGCCGCTGCGAGACCATAACGGAAGGCGAAATCCTGGATGCCATCCACAGGCCCCTGGGCGCCAGAAGCATGGACGCGGTAAAGCGCAGGGTGCGGGCGGGAATGGGAAGATGCCAGGGTGGATTCTGCGGCCCTAAAGTCATTGAGATATTGTCAAAGGAACTGAACATTCCGGTGGAGGAAGTCAACAAGAATGTGTCTGGTTCTTATATGGTTTCAGGGAAAATGAGATAGAAGGGAGAGAGCGGAATGTACGAGATGAAATGTGATGTTGCAATCATAGGCGGAGGGCCTGCTGGACTTTCAGCGGCAGTTGCGGCTAAGAAGGAAGGCGCTGGGAACGTACTGATTATTGAGCGGGATGAAAGTATCGGAGGAATCCTCCAGCAGTGTATCCATCCTGGATTTGGACTCTCCTATTTTAACCAGGAACTGACAGGGCCGGAATATGCGGGCCGGTTTGCCAAAGAAGCCCTGGAACTGGGCGCGGAGGTGCTTTTAAAGTCCATGGTGCTGGAGGTATGCGCCCAGACGGGAGAAATCATCTGCATTAACACGGAATACGGCATGACCAGGGTAACGGCCAAAAGCATCGTACTGGCCATGGGCTGCAGGGAGAGGACCCGGGCCAATATACAGATACCCGGTACAAGGCCGGCCGGTATCTACACGGCCGGCTCTGCCCAAAGGCTTGTGAACCGGCAGAATACCATGGTTGGCCGGAATGTGGTCATCCTTGGCTCCGGCGATATCGGTATGATCATGGCCAGGAGGATGAGCCTGGAAGGCGCGAAGGTGCTGGCAGTGGTTGAAATCATGGACTATCTTGCGGGCCTTACCAGGAACAAGGTACAATGCCTGGATGATTTTAACATACCTCTGAAACTGAGCCATACAATTACCCGGATCATGGGAAATGAAAGGGTGGAGGGTGTTTACGTGGCCCGGGTGGATAAGGACAGGAAACCCATAAAAGAAACAGAGGAATACATTGCATGCGACACGCTTTTACTGTCCGTGGGACTGATTCCTGAAAACGAACTGACTAGAAAGGCCGATATCACCATATCAGGCATCACCAGCGGTCCTGAGGTAAACCAGTATATGCAGACCTCGGTCCCATCTGTATTTGCCTGTGGGAATGTGGTCCATGTCAACGACCTGGTGGATAATGTTACCGTTGAAAGCATGCTGGCCGGGACCTATGCGGCAAAATACGCGGCAGGGGAGCTGGAACAGAAGAAGGAGGTAAGGACGGTAACCGGGGCCAATGTAAGATACATCTGCCCGCAGCGGCTCATGCCAGGTGAGGATGGGAAGGCAAAGCTGTTCTTCCGTGTCCTGGCCCCGGATATGGATGTGAGGATAGAAGCGAAATGCAATGGGAAGGTCATTGCATCTAAAAAGGAACGCAGGGTAAATCCAGGTGAAATGTGCAGTATACAAGTCCCCATGTCTGAACTGGATTCCGATATAATGGTAGATGTGATAAAGGAGGCATGACTGTGAAAAAAGAGATTATTTGTACCGTTTGTCCCATTGGATGCCATATCCTGGCAGAGGGAACAAAGGAAGAAATCACTTCCATTGAAGGATTTACCTGCAGCCGGGGAAAGGAATACGGGACCCAGGAGTTCCTGCATCCGGTGAGGATCCTTACCAGTACCGTGAAAGTGGATGGAGAGGACCGTCTGGTGCCTGTCAGGTCCGACCGGCCCATTCCCAAGGAATTATTAATGGACTGTATGGCGGTGATACGGGAAACCGTGGTTAAGACCCCGGTGAATACATATGATGTGATCATCCCTGATATATGTGGATGCGGCGCCAATATTGTGGCAACAGGATGCGCCTGAGGGCAGGAGGTTGAGGATGTCAGACTTGGTGAAAATCACGGTTCTGAAAAAACTGGTATTGGATGACATAGTGGAAACGTATGCGGAAAAGCCTATTCCTGTCTGCAACAGGTTTGAGGAGGGCGCTGTGTTCATCACGGATGGGAGAAAGGTGCCGGAGGGCTTCTGCACATGGGCCTGGGCCGATATTTTTAAGGATATTATTTTTGTCAGGAACCATATGGAGTGCATCGGGACCAAGGGGAAGCAATCCCAGGTGGCGTCCTGTACAGATGGATTCAGGCCTGTGGTGTTCCTGATTGAGCCTTATGGGGAATGAGGCGGACTTAGGATATTAAACCATTAAAACATAGGACGGAAAAGAAAGCTCTGAAAGCCGGATGGATAATCCCGGGCTTTCAGGGCTTTTTTTGCTTTACGCCACAATGACATCAACCCCAAGGCTGCGGATGATATCCAGTTCCTTCTGAGGCGCCTTGCCATCTGTTACAAGGGTATCCACCTTCTGCATGGGGCAGGATACAAAGAGGGCTTCCTTTCCGAATTTGCTGTGGTCCACCAGTGCAATGTTTTTGTCTGCACAGGCAATGAGCTGGCACTTGATATCCACCACTGCTTCGCTGAATTCCGTAATGCCTTTGGGGGTGATTCCGTCGGCACTGCCGACGAACAGGTTGATTGATGCGAAGTTGCTTAAGAAATTCCGGGCGTAGATGCCGCAGGTGACAATTTCATCCGGTGAAACCATCCCGCCGATGCAGTAAACCTTGTGGCTGGTATTCCTTGCAAGCTCACCTGCGATCAGCAGTGAATTGGTGATGACGGACAGTCCTCTTTTCTGTCCCAGAAGCCTTGCTAACTCGTAGGCCGTGGTGCCTATGTCCAGGGCGATGACACAGTAATCCGGTATTAATTCCAATGCTTTTGTTGCAATCCGGACCTTTTCCCCGTGGTACTGGTTTAACCGTTCGTTCCAGTTATCCAGCGCGGTCAGATGCACGGTGTCAGATGGAAGGCAGATACCGCCGTAGACCTTGCGGATCAGTCCTGCCCTCTCCAATGTATTGATATCCCGGCGGATTGTTTCCATGGAAACGTTAAAATGGGAGGCCAGGCTCTCTGTCTTAACGCTCTTTTCCACTGAGAGAAGTTTGATGATTTCGTTTTGCCGCTGATCTTTCATGGTTCCTCCAACTAAACTGGAAATTATTATATTCCAAAGTTTTATTCCTTGATATTATTATAACGAAATTACTGAAATAGTCAAGAACTGGGCAAATAAGGCGGTGGGGGTGGAAATGCAGTGACCATATTTTATGCATTATCCACAAAACATAGTCATTATTTCCTGTAAATTATACAATTGACAATATGTTGACCAATTTATATAATTAATTATACATAAAGTTATCATAATATTGTCATAAAACTCGAACAATTAACACAAACAGAAAGGGGTGGGTTCGGAGATGAAACGTTATTTTATTGGCATCGATCAGGGCACGACGGGGAGTACGGCGCTTTTGATAGATGAAAAGTGGGATGTGGTGGCTGCTAAAAATGTTGAACACATGCAGATTTATCCAAAACCCGGATGGGTAGAGCATGACCCGGTGGAAATATGGAATGCAATCCAGACAGCGGTTGCGGCTGTGTTGAGGGAAGCTGGGGCTGAGCCGGAACAGATTGTATCCATTGGAATTGATAACCAGGGCGAAACCTGTATGGTATGGGATAAGAAGACCGGTGCACCGGTATACAATGCACTGGTCTGGCAGGACCGGCGGACCGCTGGATATGCCGATGAACTGAATGGGACATACGGTTCGATGATAACGGAAAAAACAGGCCTTGGGCCGGATGCATACTTCTCCGCAACCAAGATTAGGTGGATTCTGGACCATGTAGATGGGGTGCGGGAACGGGCGGAGAAGGGGGAGCTGATGGCCGGCACCCTTGACTCGTATCTGATCTGGCGTTTTACGGGAGGGGAAGCTTTTATTACAGATACCAGCACTGCTTCCAGGACAATGATGATGGATTTGAAAAAGGGGCAGTGGGACCAGGAACTTCTGGATATCTACAACATCCCCCGCAGTATTTTGCCGGAGATTACCAATTCCAGCCAGGTTTACGGCTATACCACGCCGGAGACATTCTTTGGCGCCCGTGTGCCGGTGGCGGCGTGCATCACGGATGCGCTTGCTGCCATGCTGGCCCAGGGCTGCCTGGATAAAGGCGATATCAAGACCACATATGGAACTGGCTGTTTCATGTACATCAATCTTGGGGATACGGTCCGTTATTCACAGAACGGCCTGATTACCGTGTCTTCCTGGCAGGTAGATAATAAGATTAACTACGCCTTTGACGGCGGTGTATACATAGCGGGAGCAGCCATCCAGTGGCTGCGCGACAAACTGAGGGTTATCTGGAATTCCGCGGAGACAGAGACCATTGCCGCTTCTGTCCCGGACACGGGAGGGCTGTATTTTGTCCCGGCATTTTCCGGCCTGGCTGCGCCCCATTGGGACCAGTACGCCAGAGGGATGATGATTGGGATTACAGGTGGGACAACCCGTGAACATATTGTCCGGGCAACCCTTGAGAGCATTGCGTTCCAGGTTTATGATAACGCACAGGTCATGAAACAGGATTCCGGTTACGGTTTTTCTGTAATGAAGGCAGACGGCGGCCCGGTGGTAAACCGTTTCCTTATGCAGTTCCAGGCAGATATCCTGGATGCCGCGGTTGACGTTCCGGTTGTAACAGAGATGACTGCTTATGGCGCTGCATTTCTAGCCGCGCTTGCCGTAGGTGAATTTAACAGCATCCAGGATGTGCGCGGATGCTGGAAACTGGGAAGCCGGTATGAACCGAAGATGGGCCGGATGGAGCGGGAGTTTTGTCTGGAGCAGTGGCATCGTGCGGTGGAACGCTGCAAGAATTGGGAAATACCAAATAGGAGATGGGAAAATGAACGATAGGGCTGATATTGTAATTATCGGGGCAGGCGCCGTGGGAACTGCCATTGCGCGCGAATTATCAAAATATCAGGTGCGCGTCGTGGTTGTGGATAAACGGGATGACGTGGGAGGGGATGCCTCCAAGTCCAACAGTTCCATTATCTGCAGTGGATTTGACTGTACGCCCGGTACGCTGGAATCACAGTTATGTGTGGCATCGCGCGCCATGTTTGACCGGACTGCAGAGGAGCTGGATATACCTTTTAGGGTCTGCGGAGCCATCATGCCGGCGGTAACGCAGGAACAGATGGACATACTTGTGCAGATTTACAGGGATGCGTTTGAGAACCATGTATATGACGTGGAGTATGTATCAGCCGGACAGATCCTTCAGATGGAGCCGGAGGTCTCCCCTCATGTCCTGGGCGGCCTTTATATTCCAAGGGATGCGGTTATTGACCCATTCCTTCTGGTGGTTGCGGAGGCTGAGAATGCAAGCGCCAATGGCGTGGAGTTCCTGCTGGATGCAGCAGTCACGGACATCATCACGGAAAATGGCCGTATCCACGCAGTGGAGACAACCAAGGGGACAATCCGCACGGAATATGTCATTAACGCGGCCGGCCTGTTCTGCGATGAAATCGCCCGGATGGCCGGTGAAGGCGGTGATTTTGTGGTTAAACCGCGCAAAGGGCAGTTTTTTATCCTGGATAAGAATACAGTATGTAAGACATCACATATCATCTATCCAATCCCTACCCCGGAAACACGCGGAAAGCTTCTGCTGCAGACCGTGCACGGCAATATGCTTCTGGGGCCAACCGCGGAGGACCTGGAGGATAAGGAAGACCACGGTGTCACAGGCAATGAACTGGAAGGGGTTGAACGGGACTGCAGACGTCTGGTTCCCAATATACAGGTTAAGGATGCCATAACCCAGTATTGCGGGCTGCGTCCTAACCGTATACCGGCTGGTTATCATATTGGGTTTGGGGAAAAGACCAAGGGGTATTTCGGTATTTCCGGTGTGCGCTCCACCGGCGTATCCACAAGCCTGGGAATTGCAAAGTATGTGGTAAGGATGTTCCAGGATGCGGGTGCCGTACTTGAACGCAATTACGATTTCAACCCACGCCGGAAAGGGATTGAACGTTTCAGCGATGCTTCCGATGAACGCAGGGCACAGCTGATTGCAGAAAATCCATTGTATGGCCGCGTGGTGTGCAGGTGTGAAACCGTTACGGAGGCGGAAATCCTTCAGGCAATCCACCGTCCGGTGGGAGCCAGGACAGTGGATGCGGTTAAACGCCGTGTACGCGCAGGAACCGGCAGATGCCAGGGCGGGTTCTGCGGTCCAAAAGTAATTGAGATTCTGGCAAGGGAGTTGAACATACCGGCGGCGGAAATCAGGAAGAACCTGGATGGCTCTTATATGCTTACCGGTCAGATCAGAGAAGAAAAGAGGTGCGGCGATGCGTGAACTCAGTTGTGACATTGTGGTAATCGGCGCAGGTCCTGCAGGGCTTGCGGCGGCTGCGGCGGCTAAAAAGCAGGGAGATATACGTGTCATTATAATTGAGCGGGACACAGCCCCTGGAGGAATCCTCCAGCAGTGCATCCATGCCGGATTCGGACTGTCCTATTTTAATGAGGAGCTTACCGGGCCGGAGTATGCGGGACGTTTTGTGGCAGAGGCCAGGGAGGCCGGTGTGGAATTGATGGCCGACAGCATGGTGCTGAACATCCTGCCTGAGGGAGGCGTTATCTGCAGTAATCCGAAGCACGGCATGGTACGCGTCCGCGCAGGTGCGGTGGTGCTTGCCATGGGATGCCGGGAACGTACCCGTTTCAATCTCCGGATACCGGGCACGCGTCCGGCCGGTGTCTATACAGCCGGTTCTGCCCAGCGCCTGATGAACCGTCAGAACCATATGGTTGGGAAAAAGGTGGTCATTCTTGGTTCAGGGGACATCGGCATGATCGTGGCCCGCAGGATGACCCTTGAGGGGGCCAGGGTAGAGGCGGTTGTGGAAATCATGGATTATCTTGCAGGCCTGACCAGGAACAAGGTACAGTGCCTGGATGATTTTTCCATCCCATTGATGCTGCGCCACACAGTGACCCGCATTGAGGGGGAACGCCGTATCCGCGGCGTATGGATTGCCCCGGTTGATGAGGAGAAAATCCCAATCTTATCCAGGGAAACATTCATTGCCTGTGACACCCTGCTTCTGTCAGTTGGCCTGCTGCCTGAAAATGAACTGACACGCGCTGCAGGAATCGAAATATCCCCATTGACCAATGGTCCGGTGGTAAACCAGTATATGCAGACTTCACGGCCGGATGTGTTTGCCTGCGGAAATGTGGTCCATGTCAATGACCTTGCCGACAACGTGTCGGTGGAGAGCAGACACGCGGGCGTTGCGGCGGCAGGATATGTCATGGGCCGGATACCGGAGGATGGGGAACTTATTCCATGTACAGCGGGAAATGGAGTCCGGTATGTATGCCCCCAGCGTATCCTGGTCCATCCGGCTGGCTGTGAGGATGGTCCTGTGCGTCTGTATTTCCGTGTCAATGCGCCAGGGGGCAGGACCCGCCTGAGCGCACACCAGGGAGATGCCCTGCTGGCTTCCAAAACAGTGCAGGGAGTCAGCCCGGGGGAGATGGAGCATCTGGATATCAATGCAGCCAATCTTGCAGGAACGGGAATCTGTGTAACGGCTGAGGAGGTGGAGTAAATATGGCTGAACAGAACATTATCTGCACGGTCTGTCCCATGGGATGCCGGATGCATGTGGCGGAAGGGCCAGGGGGAGTCCTGAGTGTGGAGGGGTATACCTGTCCCCGCGGGGAACAGTACGCCAGGGCTGAGTTCATGAATCCTGTCCGTATACTGACCACCACGGTGCGCGTTAAGAACGCCGAAGGGCCGCTGCTTGCTGCCAGGACGGAAAAACCGGTTCCCAAAGAAAAACTCTCCGAATGTATGGAGATTATCCGGAAAGCGGTTTTTGAAGCTCCGGTGAAGACCCACCAGGTCCTGATTGAAAATCTGGCAGGAACCGGTGTGGACCTCATTGCCTGCACGGACTGTGCCGATGGCCGGAACCCGGCAGTCTCCCTTATTGAACCATGTGAATCGTAATCTGCCGGTTTTATAGACGGCAGCTTAAAAAGGAGGTATTACCCTTGACATTTAATAATGTTATCCTGTTTATTGTGGCGGTAGGGGTTATTCTGGGAGGCGCGGATAAGCTTATGGGTAATAAGTTCGGTCTCGGTGCAAAGTTCGATGAAGGATTTAATTCCATGGGGGGACTGGCCCTGGCAGTGGCAGGTATTGTTGTCCTGGCCCCGGTACTGTCGGACTGGCTGCAGCCAGTGCTGGTTCCGTTATTCGGCCTGATGAATGCGGATCCGTCCATGTTTGCCTCCATCATCGCCAATGATATGGGCGGTTATTCCCTGGCCGTTTCCCTGGCCAAAGACTATGAGATAGGCCTGATGTCAGGGTGTATCACTGCATCCATGCTGGGGTGTACATTGGTATTCTCGCTGCCCGTGGGGCTTGGGCTGATTGAAAAAGAGGACCGGGTATACTTTTTCCAAGGGCTGCTGATTGGCCTGATTACCATCCCTGTGGGCAGTATCCTTGGGGGAATTGCCGCAGGCTTTGATGTATCGAAAGTACTGATTAACAATATCCCCATTGTCATATTTTCCCTGCTGCTGGCCCTTGGCCTGAAATTCGCCCCTGATGCAATGAACCGGGGAGCTGGAGCTTTCGGCACCTTTATTGGCTGGCTTGCCGTCATAGGAATCATCATCGGTTCATTTACACACCTGACAGGCATTGGTGTTCCTTTGTTTGGAAATGCCGATACAATCATGTCAGGAATGGAGATAGTTGCCAGCATCGTCATTGTCCTGTGCGGTATCCTGCCGGTACTGGAACTTCTGACGCGGGTGCTGGACAAAGCGCTGAATGCATTCGGCAGGCTGTTGGGCATCGATGCCACGTCTGCAGGGGGCCTGATTTTCACATTGGCTAATTCTGTTCCTGTGTATGGCATGATTAAAAAGATGGACCGCAGGGGGAAGGTAATCAATGTGGCATGGCTTGTCCCTGCAACCGCTGCTCTGGGAGACCATCTTGGCTTTACTGCGGGCGTTGAGCCGGCAATGATTACACCTATGATAGTAGGCAAACTTGCGGCGGGAATCTGTGCCATTGCAATTGCGGGTATCATGACGCGGACGTGGAAGGATGAAGCACCGGGGGTGGCTTCGGCTGAGTAGGCGATTGTGGACATGGCGTCCCACGCCAGCATCATCTCATTGGAAATCAAGGGCAGATAAAAGATAATGCGGTATGTGTACGGATGGATTGGACACATACCGCATTTGCATTGTGCCTGATTTTAATATGCAGGAATATGCGGTCTTATTTTCCGGTCATTTTATCGTTTTATCGCTTTTGTATCAACTGCTATTGTAATCGCCATATAAATCCGCTATAATGAATACATTCTTATTTATCTAAAAACAGTACCTCCATCAGATCCATATCTTCATCAACCGGCATTTTGCCTGGTCCTCACATCAACCCCATCAGAAAAAGCGATTATCACTTGAAGTAAAAATCAAACTCCCATATAATGAAAGGTATGGACAAAACACATTTTCACAGAAGGAAAGACAAATGACACAATATGAAATTTTAAAACAATACTTTGGATATGACACATTCAGGGACGGACAGGATGTGCTGATTAACAGCATCTTAGAGGGGCGGGATGTGCTGGGCGTCATGCCCACGGGCGCGGGCAAGTCCCTGTGCTATCAGATCCCGGCCCTTATGATGGACGGGATTACCCTGGTCATCTCACCTTTAATATCCCTGATGAAGGACCAGGTGAGCAACCTGAACCAGGTGGGTATCCTGGCTGCCTTTATTAACAGTTCCCTGACCGCGTCCCAGTATATAAAGGTGCTGGAACTGGCGAGGGCCGGCCGGTATCCCATTATCTATGTGGCGCCGGAGCGGCTGATGTCCGAGGATTTCCTCCGGTTCGCCCTGGATGGACGGGTTAAGATATCCATGGTTGCGGTGGACGAGGCCCACTGTGTGTCCCAATGGGGGCAGGACTTCAGGCCAAGCTATCTGAAGATTGTGGATTTTATAAACCAGCTGCCGGTAAGGCCCATTGTAAGCGCGTTTACCGCAACGGCCACGGCGGAGGTCAGGGACGATATCATCGATATCCTTATGCTCAGGAACCCCAATGTGATGACAACCGGATTTGACCGTTCCAATCTTTATTTTGCCGTCCAAAGCCCAAAGGATAAGTACGCCACCCTGGTGAACTATCTGGAACGCCATAAGGGGGAGAGCGGAATCATCTACTGCCTGACCAGGAAGGTGGTGGAGGAAGTCTGCAGCCAGCTTATGCGGGAAGGATTTTCCATGACCAGGTATCATGCCGGTTTAAGTGACAGCGAACGCAAGCGTAACCAGGAAGATTTCATCTATGACAGGGCACAGATCATGGTGGCGACCAATGCCTTCGGTATGGGAATCGACAAGTCCAATGTCAGGTTCGTGGTACATTACAATATGCCGAAGAATATGGAATCCTATTATCAGGAAGCCGGAAGGGCCGGGCGTGACGGTGAGCCTTCGGAGTGTATCCTTTTATACGGCGGACAGGATGTGGTGACAAACCAGTTCTTTATTGACCATAACCAGGATAACGAGGCGCTGGATCCGGTGACCCGTGAGATTGTCATGGAGCGGGACAGGGAACGGCTGCGCAAGATGACATTTTACTGTTTTACCAATGAGTGCCTGAGGGATTACATACTGCGCTACTTCGGGGAATACGGCAGCAATTACTGCGGGAACTGCTCCAACTGCCTGAGCCAGTTTGAAGAGGTGGACGTGACGGAGATTGCCAGGGCGCTGATTGGGTGTGTTGAGAACTGCCGGCAGAGGTATGGGACCAATGTGATCATTGATACGGTCCATGGGGCCAATACGGCGAAAATCCGGAATTACAGGATGGATGAAAGTGCATTTTACGGAGCGCTGTCAAAGGTTCCCACTTATAAACTGCGGCAGGTGATGAACCATCTGATGTTAAAAGAATACCTGGCAGTGACAAATGATGAGTATGCGATTGTGAAGCTTACCGGCAATTCCAGACGGGTAATGGAAGATGGCGAGCCGGTTACGATGAAGATGGCAAAGGAGCTGGAACATCCGGCGAAGATAAAGGAAGGGAAGAAGCCTAAGAAGGGAAAGGCTGCCGGCATATCACTTCTGGATTCGGACGAAGGATTATTTGAAAAGCTGCGGGCGCTGCGGACGGAAATCGCCAAAGAGGAAGGCGTGCCGCCTTATATTGTGTTCTCGGATAAGACCCTGGTCTCCATGTGCATGGTTAAGCCCGGGACGAAGTCTGAGATGCTTTCGGTATCCGGGGTCGGGGAATTTAAGTTTGAGAAGTACGGAGAGCGTTTTTTGGAGTGTGTAAAAGCAGAGGTGGGGGAAAGGAAGCCTGCATCTGCGCTGCCGGTCAACAGGCAGGAAAATGAAAAAAATGTTAGGAACAGCCCGGAGGACTGGATGGATGAGCCGTCCTATTATAGTGACGATGATTTGTATTTTACCAGCGACAGTGATGACTTTGAAGACTGGAACCTGGAGACGGCCATGGCTGCCTGGGAAACTGGAAGCCAGGAAAGGGAAGCAGAGGGCCATAAGCCTGCATCCCATGGCGGGGCCGTGGAGATGGGTACGGTTAAGAAGAAGGGCAAAAAGTCTAAGACAGAGTTCGTGATGACAGAGGAACTGGCAGAACAGATCCATTATTCGGAACGCGTCTCCCTCAGTGATTTCATCGGACAGATGAATGATCTGCGTGACGGGGATGCCATGAAGCGGCTGACCATAAAATCAGTGGAGCAGTGGCTGATGGACAAGGGATGTTTTGAAGTGTGGTTTTTAAACGGGACTCCCCGGAAGCGCCTGACGGACAAGGGGGAGGAGTTTGGGATCATGGCGGAGAAGAGGCTTAGTGAGAAGGGAAATGAATATGATGTGTTCTTTTATTCGGAAGAGGCACAGCACAGCATTGTGGAATGGCTGTCACGGAGTGGATGGGGCCGTGAATGATTTAATCCGGATAAATTGTCAATAACTTAACACAATCCAGCAGGGCAGACCATGGACAGTCTGCCCTTTTCTCCCCTGTTTTGTCTGGATTGCTTGTTCATCATGCATAAACATATTTTGCTTTATTACATTTCCGTGATATAATAACAGAAAAATACAGAAAGTGGAACCGTTGGGGATATGGGGATGCAAAAGAATAAAAAGTGGTATCGAAGGTTTTGTTTCACAGCCTTTTTCCTGTTAATCAATGTATTGGCTGTTCTGGTATTGGGCAAAAGGGAGGCCCTGTCTGTGGATGCCGGCATGTCGGAACATGCAGAAGCTTCCATGGAGGGGGTGGAGGACGTGATGGGGAACTACATACATTCCTTCCGGCTGTTTGCCCACATGATGGCCCGCGAGATTGAGGAACATCCGGACCCGGATGCAATCTGGGATTATCTGAAGGAGATGGATTCCCGGATGCTGGAGATTGAGGGGGACACATTTGACGGGCTTTATATGTATTACAAAGGACGGTACCTGTACAGCTGGGATACCCCGTATTCAGAGTATGAGGATACGGGCTATGAGGCAACGTCACGTCCATGGTATACGGATGCGGTGAAGGGGGATGGACGGATTGTGTTCACGCCGCCTTATATGAGTTATGCAAACCACTACATACTTTCCACCATTTCTCAGCTGCAGCCGGATGGGGAAACCGTGTTTGCCTACGATATACGCATGGGGGACATACAGGAGCTTGTGTCCTCAATGAAGGCGTATGACGGGGAGCAGATGCTGTTGTTTGATAATAATGGAACGGTTATCGGAAGTATGGATGAGGATTATCTGGGCGGGAACCTGTATACGTCCCAGGCAGAGGCAAAGTCCGCGCTGAACGCTTCCATGGAGGCTTCCCTGGAACTGTCCGGGGAACAGCGGGAGAAGATGGATGAGCAGATCCAGTCGGCATCTGCCTTCCATGCGTTCCGCGCAAGCCTTAACAGCGGTCTGCCAAGGCTGCTGGAGCAGGAGGGGACGGCACTGCGTGTAAAGCTTGGGAACAGGGATTACTATGGTTACCTGCGCCACGGGGATATGTACCATGTCATCATACTGGTGCCTGTACTGTCCATGCTGAAGGCCACGGTACAGGTCTGGCTTGTTCCGTTCCTGCTTCTGGAACTGCTGCTCATCTATGGGGCAGGGCGTGTCACCAAGGAACAGAAGAACAGGGAGCTGCGCGCGGCTTATGTGGAACTGGGGCAGATGCAGAAGCGTCTGGAGCTTGCCCTGACGGCGGCCCAGAGGGCTGCTGCGGTTGATGACCTGACGGGCCTGATGAATTTTAAGTCATTCCGTGAAAATGTATCCAAATGCATTGAAGCCATGGAACCGGATCAGAGCGGTATCCTTATCATGCTGGACGGCGACCATTTTAAACTGATTAATGATAATTACGGACACCTGGTGGGCGATGAGGTGATTAAACTATCGGCCCAGATGATAATCGGGCGTATCAGGACAATCGACCTTGCGTCCCGGCTCCATGGGGATGAGTTTTCCATATTTGTGGCCAATACAAATGATTATTCGGTTGCCGCGCGGATTGTGGAGGATATCAACCATACCCTGTCAGGGGAGGCGGTTAGGAGGAATATCCCGCCCATAACACTGTCCGCGGGTGCCGTGATTGCACATGGAGGGGACAGCTACGCGGAGCTGGCAAAGCTGGCAGATGCCGCCCTGTACCGGGCCAAGGAAACCCATGACGGCGGGTTCGCCAGTGCGGCCGTTTCCTGACTATGAGGATGATCCTATGAAATTACACCAATTACAATACTTCTGCGCCGCATGCAGAAGCGGCAACATAACCAGGGCTGCTGCTGAGCTTCATGTCTCCCAGCCCTCTATCTCCATGGCAATCAGGGAACTGGAAAATGAGTTTGGGGTCCTGCTTCTTCAAAGGAACAACAAGGGGTTTGAGATAACCCGGGAAGGCACGTATTTTTATGAAAGGGCCATGGTGCTGCTGGAACAGGCGGATGAGCTGAACCAGATGATGTGCGATATGGGGAACCAGAGGAAACGGATTAATCTGGGTATTCCTCCCATGATCGGAACCTTCCTGTTTCCAAAAATGTACAGGGAATTCAGGAAAGCCTTCCCGGAGGTCATGCTCAACTCCCGGGAAGGCGGAAGCCGGTATCTCCTGGAAATGCTGGATGACAGTACCCTGGATTTCGCCATCCTGCCCACCAACCAGCTGTCGGAAGACGCTTATAATATCCTGAAGATGACGGACACGGAAACCGTGTTCTGCGTGTCAAAGGACCATCCTCTGGCCAACCATGAAACCGTTTCAATCCAGGAGATAAAAGAGGAGCCGCTCATCATGTTTAATGACGGCTTTTATCAGAATGTGGTGATTAAGGAGAGGTTTGAAAAGGAAGGCTACCGGCCGAACATACTGCATTATTCCAGCCAGTTCTATACCATCAGGGAGTTCATATCCGACGGGATTACAGGCGGGTTCATGTTCCGGGACATAGCCCAGGCCGTGCCGGATATCAAGGGCATATCCCTGGAGGACCCGCTGCATATCCAGATTGGACTGGTCTGGAAAAAGAACCAGCATATGTTCCATGATGCTGCAAGGTTCCTGGAATTCACGAAGAAGTATGTAAAATCCAATATGTAACGTGATTGATCATCCGGGAGCGCAGGCATCACGGGCTGTACAACACAATATAGGTAATGCAGTTCCATGGGCAGTTCCATGGCAAATGGCCTGGACAGGAAAACGTCCGGTTCCGGAAGGGGGATAAAAAAGCGTGAAACGGCTTTTGGGTCTGGGTGCATTTAAGAATGCCCCCATCCGTAAGAAGTTGATACTGTCCACATGGCTGGTGGCGATTGTGCCCATTGTGGTCATATTTGCAGTGGTTTTCTTTGTGTTTGTCAATACGGGGGCGGAGAGCGCCAGGCGCCAGGCCCAGCTTTTGCTGGATAAGACCGTGGAGGAGATGGACGGGTATTATAACCAGGCCCAGGAAAGCCTGGGCTTCATGGTCACGGATATGAATGTGCAGACAGCCATTGATAATTATGTGGCGGGCACATATAAGGAGCAGCTTGACCTGCGGGATTTCCTTAGGAACAGGCTTGCCAATGTGTCCACGGTGGGAAGACGGACAGGCGCCATCGCCATCTATATCAGGGAGGCGGACAAGACGTATTCCAGGGATTTTTCGGACCAGCCGCTGTCCAGGATATATGGCGGGCTGCCCTGGTTTTCGGACCTGCTGTCAGGAAGGAAAGCATTTGTGCGGACCGAAGGAATCTCCGTGCAGGATAAGAGGCCGGTCTGGATCCTGGCCTCCAACATCATCAGCGTGCGCAACGGGGAGGTTCTGGGCCTGGTTTATATGGAACTGGATAAGCAGGCCATGATCCAGCCCTTTTATGACCTGGTGTCCGGGGATGGGGATTGCATTGTGTTTGAAGGCAACAGGATCATCTCAGGACAGGAACGGACGGAGGGAGGGTTTGTGTCCCTGTACTCCTATTCACGGATGTTTGACAGCCAGGTGGAGTACAGGCTTCAGATGAAGGAGCTGCGCCAGGGGTACACGGCGGCCTTTGTGTACTTCATGGCAGGCATGGCGGTGCTGGTGCTCCTGATTTATCTGATGGACAGGTTGCTGGCGGACTGGGTGGCCGGCAGGATCATACGGCTGGGGGAAGCCACCAGACGGATTGCGGCCGGGGACCTGGAGGTGGAGGTTAAGGACGGGCTGAAGGATGAAATCGGGGAACTTGCGCGCAGCTTCAATACCATGGCAAGGGATATGAAACAGCTGATTGAAAATGAGTACCTGGTGAAGATTGAGAGCCAGCAGGCAACCCTGCGCGCCCTCCAGAGCCAGATCAATCCCCATTTTGTCTATAATACGCTGGAGAGCATTTCCATGATGGCCCTGGTCAGGGACCACTATGAGATTGTGGATATGACCCAGGCATTTTCCATGATGATGCGCTATTCCATGGAGCCGTCCCCTCTGGTAACGGTACAGGAGGAACTGGAAAATGTAAGGAATTATGTGACCATCCAGAAAATCCGTTTCCCGGACCGGTTCCGGATGGAATACCGGGTGGAGGAATCGTGCCTGCAGGAAAAACTGCCCCGGCTTACCATACAGCCATTGGTGGAAAATGCCTTCCGGCACGGGTTTGAGGACACGCCCAACCATAAGCGCATCCTGGTTTCCATCTGCAGGCGGAGGGGATTTTTGGAGCTGAGGATATTTAATGACGGGACCACGGTTTCCCATGAACGGTTATTAAGGGTGCGGTTCCTGCTGGACCCGGACTGCCAGGAGAACACCATGGACTGTTATGCGCTGCGCAATTTAAGCCGGAGGTTAAGGCTTCTGTTTGGGGAAAGGAGCCGGGTGACCCTGCGTTCCGGCGCAGGGACCGGGACCATTGTGTCCCTGAGGATTCCATTGGAAAGGGGGGAGGAGCATGAAACGGATCCTGGTGTGTGAGGATGAGGATTTAATCCGCAAGGGCATCTGTAAAATCGTGGAGAGCGTGTGCCAGGATGTCCAGGTACAGGAGTGCGATAACGGGATGGAGGGCTATAAGGCCATCGCAATGTGGAATCCCCATGTGGTGATCACGGATATCCGCATGCCTGTGATGGATGGCCTGGCAATGATTGAAAAGGCCCAGGCTGACGGGGCCAGGTGCAGCTATGTGATCATCAGCGCGTACCGGGACTTTGAATACGCCAGGACGGCTATCCGCTGCGGTGTGCGGGAATATCTCTTAAAGCCCCTGAACCGGTTTGAGGTGGCGGCCTGCCTGGAACGCCTTCTGGATATAAAGGCAGAGGTGAGGACGGTAAATGGCAGCGGTAAGACGGAGGCCGCGGATGATGGGGGAAGCATCGGGAAGGCAATCCAGTACATAGAGAATAATTTTTACCGCAGTATCAGCCTGGAGGAGGTGAGCCAGGCGGTCCACATGAATACGGCTTATTTCTCCACGCTGTTTAAGAAGCAGACCGGGAAAAAATACATTGATTATGTGACGGACCTGCGCATGGAGAAGGCGCGCAAGCTGATTCTCAACACGGACCTTAAGATTGGAGCCATTGCGGAGATGGTGGGATATGGGAGTACCAAGCATTTTACAAGGATTTATAAGGAAAAATTTGGGACCACACCCAATGCGGACCGTTGATATAGACAAAATATTAACGTATTATCGTCAAAAACTATAAAAATAGCACTAAAACCAAATTTTACGTCCCTTCAACTTTGGAGGGACTTTGTTTATAATTTAAGTATGATAGTTGAAACGGGACCATATGATCCGCAGCACAGGCTGCGCAGAGAAGAGGAGGTATTTTATGAAAAAAACACTTGCGGTCATGATGTCGGCGCTGATGGTGGGAGGATTGGCACTCAGCGGCTGCGGAGGCGGCCAGACAGCCACCACGGCAGCGCCCACGGGGGCGGCTAAGACAGAGGCGGCCGGAACAGAGTCCGCGGCAGAATCAGCTGCACCGGAGGCCGCTTCAGGGGAACAGGTGACGATTACAATCAGCAACTGGCTGGAGGCGGAGGAGGCCACATCGGCAATCTTTAAGGAACTGCTGGATGATTTCATGGCTGCCAACCCGGATATCAAGGTTGAGTCCCAGGCCATCCCATTCAACCAGTACAAGGACCAGGTCCTGATTGCAGGCACCTCAGGCAATGCAGCGGACGTAATCATGGGGAATTCACAGATGATGAGCGCCTTTAACGGGGCAGGCATCCTGGCTGAACTGGATTCCCTGGCTTCCAAGGATGTGCTGGATGATATCTATCCCGGTTATCTGTCCGGCACTACATATGGCGGCAAGGTAAAGGCGCTGTCATGGGCGCCCCACCCCATTGCCATGTATTACAACAAGGATTTATTTACCAAGGCAGGCCTGGACCCTGAGAAGGCGCCTGCAACCTGGGATGAGATGACGGAGGCTGCCAAGGCAGTGGCGGCGCTGGGCAAGGACGATTCCGGCAATACCATCTACGGCCTGGGGCTTCCCACGGGCAAGGTTGCCCACACGGGAACTGTGTTTAACGGTATCTTCTATACCTTTGGCGGACACTTTGTGGATAAGGACGGGATGGTTGACCTGAATAATGAAGGCAATGTGGCAGCCCTGACCTGGACCAAGGAGCTGGTGGATGCCAAGGTGATTCCGGCAGGACTTGAGATTAAGGATTTGCGCGGATTGTTCGCATCCGGCCAGATCGGCATCATATTTGACGGTGACATGGGCCGCGGCGCGTTCCGGGCCAGCAGCGGTATCGGTGAGGAATTTGATAAGAAAATGGGAATCGCCATTATCCCGGCAGGAGAGACAGGCAGAAGCGAGACCGTGTATACAGAGCACCAGCTGGCTGTATTTGAGAAATCAGAGCACAAGGAAGCAGCCATCCGCCTGGTAGAGTACCTGATTGGCAAGGATGCAATGTTAAAGTACCACAAGTCCAATGCGGTCCTCTCTGCAAGGAAATCCATAGCAACACTTCCTGAGATGAATGAGGATTATTTCATGGAGGTATTTAACAAGCAGTCTGAAACAGCCAGCCCGCTTCCGGCCACCAATGCCATGTTTGATAATGCCATGAACGAGGTGACAAAGGCCATTGAGCGTATTGTTGTCAATAATGAGGACATTGCCACGGTGCTGGACGAGACAAATGCAACAATCAGAGAGATGTATGGACAGTAAATAAAACGTGAATCCAGAAGTCAGGGAAGCATCAGTCTGAATCAGGAGCGGCTGCAGATCATCCTGCATCCGCTCCGCTTTTATCAATGGGAGGTCTGGCATGGGAACAAAGAAAAAAGTCAACTGGTTTATGGTGATGCTTCTGGTGCCCGCGGTGGCAATGCTCATGGTCACCATCATCATACCTGTTTTTGTTGTGATTGGGATGAGCTTTTACCATTACAACCTGTTGGACATGAATAATATCACATGGAATGATTTTGCCAATTACAAGGCGGTGTTTAAGGATGCGGAGTTCATCCGTACCTTTGGGCGGACCCTTATCTATGTGTGCAGTACGGTGGCAGCCCAGTTTTTTATCGGCCTGGGCGTGGCGCTTCTGCTTAACAGCAAAAACCTGAAGGGAAGGAAGCTGTTCCGGAGCCTCCTGTTCCTTCCGTGGACCATCCCGTCCCTGGTGGTGGCGGTTACCTGGATGTTCATATTCCAGCCGCAGTATGGCATTGTGAACTATCTGCTGAACCTGGGGGATTACAGTGTCCTTGGAAGTCCGGGGACAGCCATGGCCGGCGTGGTGATATCCGCGGTCTGGAAGCAGATGCCCCTTATGATGATCATGCTTCTATCCGGGTTACAGACCGTTCCCGAGGATTTAAAGGAGGCGGCTGAGATAGACGGGGCCACGGGACTTCAGAAATTTTTATGTATCACGGTTCCCTGTATCATGCCGGTTGTGAGGACAGTGACCCTTACCTCCATCGTGTCCAACTTCCAGATGTTCGTGCTGTTCTTCACCATGACAGGAGGAGGTCCGGTAAGGGCCACCACCACGTTGCCGCTGTACACCTATGAGACAGCATTCTCAGGCTTTAACCTGGGTAAGGGCGCTGCCATCGGTGTGTGCTGGCTGGTGTTCCTGATTATCTTCTCCACTATTTACAACAAGGTCCTTTCCGCCAAGGAAGTGGAATATTAAGGAGGTGCGCGGATGAAAAAGAAAACATGGCAGTCCATTCTTAAATATGCATCCATAACAGCCATTACCATATGCTTTGTTTTTCCCATTTACTGGATGCTGCTCACCTCCATCAAGCCCAATGAAGCCATCTTGAAGCTTCCGCCCCAGTTTGTCCCGGTGACCACCACCATGGCCAATTACAGGGGAATCCTGACGGACGGCAAGTTCCTTGTATTCTACAGGAACAATGTGATCGTATCGGGAATCACCACCCTGGTGACCCTTATCCTGGCGGTATTGGCAGCCTATTCATTTTCCCGGTACCGGTTCAGGGGGAGCCGGTTTGTGATGATGCTGTTTCTTTCCACCCAGATGTTCCCGGCCATGACCCTTCTCATAGCCCTTTACAACATGTACTTCCGTCTGGGGCTTTTGAATACCTATACGGCCCTGGTGCTGGCCTGCTCCACCAATGCCCTGCCCATGTCGGTGTGGATACTCAAAGGATTTTTTGACACCATATCCAAGTCCCTGGAGGAGGCTGCCTATATTGACGGCTGCTCCAAGGGAAGGACCCTCATGCAGGTCATCCTGCCCCTGGTAAAGCCGGGTATCCTGGCAGTGGGACTGTACTCCTTCCTGATTTCCTGGGAGGATTTCCTCTGGGGCCTGACCCTGGTCAACAAGACCGGGATGCGCACCCTTGCCTCCGGTATCGCAATGACCTATCTGGGCGAATACAATTACGATTGGGGAAGGGTCATGGCGGCAGCGGTGGGCGCGGCCATCCCCATCCTGGTCATATTCATCTTTTTGCAGAAATACATGATAGCGGGCCTTACCGCAGGGGCGGTGAAGGAATAGGCCTGGATAAAGGAACTGTGGTTTGAGAAATGGAGGAAGTCATGAAACAGAAGCAGAATATAGTATTTTTCTTTTCCGACCAGCAGCGGGCGGACACCCTGGGATGCAACGGGCAGCCCCTGCCGGTCACACCGTGCCTGGACCGGTTTGCATGTGAGGACGCGGTGAATTTTTCCAATGCATTCACGCCCCAGCCAGTGTGCGGCCCGGCTAGGGCCATGCTTCAGACCGGGCTGTATCCGACGCAGACCGGCTGTTACCGCAACGCGGTCTCCCTTCCGGCGGAGCAGAAAACCCTGGCCGGATACCTGAGGGAGGCGGGCTACCGGGTGGCTTATGTGGGAAAATGGCATCTGGCTTCGGATGAGCATGAGAACCACTATGAAACCATTCCGGTTCCCCTTGAACGGCGGGGAGGGTATGATGATTACTGGATGGCCGCGGATGTGCTGGAGTTTACTTCCCATGGATATGGCGGCTATGTGTTTGACAAGGATGGCAATAAACTGGAGTTCACCGGCTACAGGACAGACTGCCTGACCGACCACGCGGTCCGTTACATTGAGGAGTATGACAGCAGGGAACCGTTTTTCCTGATGGTTTCCCATATTGAACCGCACCATCAGAATGACAGGGGGGATTATGAGGGGCCGGAGGGAAGCAGGGAGCGGTTCGGGGATTTTGTGCCTCCGGCCGACCTGGAACCTGGAAAAGGGGACTGGGAAAAGTTTTACCCGGATTACCTGGGCTGCTGCCATGCACTGGATACTAATTTCGGCCGTGTGGTTGAGGCATTGAAGGAAAAGGGGATTTACGGACAGACCATGGTGGTTTATGCCAGCGACCACGGCTGCCACTTCCGCACCCGCTCGGATGAGGTGGTGGAACATGGTTATGATGACTATAAGCGCAACAGTTTTGAGGGAACCATCCATGTCCCCCTGCTGATTAAAGGGGATGGGTTCAGGAAAGGCGTAAACGAGGAACGGGTGGTAAGCCTTCTGGATTTGCCGAGGACCATCCTGACAGCGGCCGGGATTGAAACCGGGAAACTGGACCTTCAGGGACGTCCCCTCCAGGAGGTGGATGCCCCTGACTGGGAAGAGGAGGTCTATATCCAGATCAGTGAAAGCTTTGTGGGCCGGGCCTTGCGCACCAGACGGTATAAATATGTGGTATATGCCCCTGAGGCCAACCCCTGGACGGAAAGCGGAAGTCCTGTTTATCAGGAGAAATATCTGTTTGACCTGGAACAAGATCCGTTGGAGAGGAATAACCTTATTGCAGAGCCTGGGTATGGGGCGGTGAAGGAGCGTCTGCGGGAACGGATTATGAAGCTGGGGGTTAAGGCCGGGGAGGATTTTTGTGTGAAATGAAACCAGCAGAAAGGGTATGGCTGTTTCTGGTATGGATTATACCATGAAGCGGTTATGCCTTTTCTTTTTTTGCCATTTTTTCCATCTTCAATTTTGCCATAAGATTTTCTGATGATTTAATCAGAAAAAAATATTTTACTTATGACGGATAAAAGATTACGATATAGGCAGACAAAAAACAAGGAGGGGTATGGCATTGAAGACACATAAGATTGCTGTAATCGCAGGCGATGGAATTGGGCCTGAAGTGCTGGCTGAGGGGGTCAGGGTCTTAAAGCAGGTGGCGGAATGCGACGGAGGATTTTCGTTTGAATTTACATATTTTCCGTGGGGATGCGAGTACTATTTAAAGACAGGGAAAATGATGGATGAGGACGGGATTGGGAAGCTGAAACAGTTTGACGCCATCTTCTTAGGGGCAGTGGGATATCCCGGTGTGCCGGACCACATCTCACTGTGGGATCTGCTCCTGAACATACGCAAAAGCTTTGACCAGTACGTGAACCTGCGACCGGTAAAGCTGCTGGAAGGGGCGCCGTGTCCCCTGAAGGATGTGAACAGGAAAGACGTTGACATGATATTTGTGAGGGAGAACAGCGAGGGCGAATACGCGGGGAGCGGCAGCTGGCTGTTTAAGGGAAAACCTCATGAAGTGGTGCTTCAGGAGGGCGTATTCTCCAGGCACGGATGTGAACGCATCATCCGTTATGCCTATGATCTGGCAAGGGAAAAGGGCAGGACCCTGACCAGTATCAGCAAGGGGAATGCCCTGAATTATTCCATGGTTTTCTGGGATCAGATATTTAAGGAGGTGGGAGCGGATTACCCCGATGTGAAGACATTTTCCTATCTGGTAGACGCGGCCAGCATGTTCATGGTAAAGGATCCGGGACGGTTTGAGATAGTTGTCACCTCCAACCTGTTCGGGGATATCCTGACGGATCTGGGCGCTGCAATTGCAGGGGGCATGGGACTGGCGGCAGGAGCAAACCTGAACCCGGAACGGGAGTTCCCGTCCATGTTCGAACCGATACATGGCTCTGCGCCGGATATTGCGGGACAGGGAAAGGCCAATCCACTGGCAACGGTCTGGTCTGCAAGCCAGATGCTGGATTTCTTTGGATACAGACAGTGGGGGGAAAGGCTGATTGATATCATCGAGGAGATCCTGAAGGAGAAAAAGGTACTTACACCTGACCTTGACGGCACGGCAACCACAAGCCAGGTGGGGGACGAAGTTATTTCAAAGCTGAGGCAGTAAAAGCAAGACTATTATATGGAGGGTGCATATGTGGAGAGATAAGAACTGGGGAGATTATAAGTTCCATTTGGTGATTTTGGTTTGCTGTATCCTGGCAGAGGCTGTTGGCCCTATCAAGATACCGGTTGGCGGGGTTACGGTTACACTTCTTCCGCTGCTGTATTCCATGATTTTCGTTCTGATTGTTTATATGATTAAGCCAATCCGGTTTGTGAAGGAAAAGCAGGCAGAAATCGGTTCGGCGCTTCTGACACTGAGCGTGGCATTCCTGATGGCAAAGCTGGGAATTACCAGCGGCGCTTCCATTAAGGATGTAATCAGCGCGGGTCCTGTGCTGATCCTGCAGAACCTGGGAAATGTGGGGACCCTGCTGGTTGCACTTCCCATTGCCCTTCTTCTTGGAATGGGGCGTGAGGCTGTGGGCATGACCCATGCAATGAGCCGTGAACCTAACGTGGCCCTGATTTCCGATATGTTTGGGGCTGACTCCGCTGAGTTTAAGGGGGTCATGACCTGTTATATCGTGGGTACTATTTTCGGTACCATTTTCATGAGTATCGTACCGCCCATATTTGTGAGCCTTGGCATCTTTTCACCGGAATCAGCTGCCATGGCAGTGGGGGCGGGCAGTGCGTCCATGATGACGGCCGGTCTGGCCGGTGTCATGGAGGCGGCGCCCACAGCGAATCCGGATGTGCTGACTGCATTTGCCAGTATCAGCAATGTGATTTCTTCATCGATTTCAGTGTATCTGGGACTGTTCATCACAGTGCCGCTGGGGAACGTTATCTATAAGGCCATGAAAAAAGGAAAATAGGGGGATTTCATATGGATAAGGAGAACAGAGTCAGTTTTGGGAGTGAGTTTTTTGATTGGGTCATGACATTCATTATCGTGGCAATCCTGTCAGTTGCCTGTAACATTGTGGGCTATGGCGGAATACTTCTGGAGTCCATACCGGGGATGCTTATCTTTGCTGTCATCAGCCTGGCCGGACTGACGGTGAAGCATTTTGTTCCTGGAAACCTTCCGGCGGTTGCTTACATAGCGCTGATCGGTATGCTGGTGGCAATGCCATTTTCACCCATATCCGGGTTTGTCATCTACTGGGCCAATAAGGTGGCGCTGATGGCGGTCGTGACACCGATCCTTGCATACGCAGGCGTGATTGTTGGCCGCGACTGGCGGGAGTTCGTGAAGATCGGCTGGAAGGGAATCGTTGTCTCGCTGCTGGTCATCCTGGGCACGTTCTTTGTTTCGGGCGGCATGGCGGAAGTGATGGGACGGATGTTTGGCATGTGACGGATTGCGCAGGGATTGCGGGTTAAACGGTTAAGCTTGGATTGGCGCGGTGGATTGTGCGTCATGCGGCGGAAAGGAGAGGGAACATGGAGAATTTCCCATTATTGGAAATAGAGGGGACACCCTATGAGATTGGATATAGGCACGGCGAGGTTTTTAAGGAAAAGATAGCAGGGACCATCCAATGCTACCGGGAAATGTTTAAGGATTATTCAGATTTGGAATGGGAGCGGGCAAAGGAACTTTCCACCCGGTTTACGGATATCATCCGTGATTACAATCCGGATTATCTGGAGGAGATAAAAGGCGTTGCGGCTGGTTCCGGGTTTTCGTTTGAGGATATCCTTGCACTTAACTGCCGGAGTGAACTGGTATTCGTGGGCAACGAGATGGATAAGGCGGACGGCGGATGTACGTCCATCGGAATCAGCAGCGACGCAGGGGCGGGAGGCGACGCCTTCCTGGCCCATAACTGGGACTGGAAGACCAGCCAGAGGGCGTCCATGGTCATGATGAAAATCAGGCAGAAGAACGGAAAGCCGGATATCTTCATGGTGACTGAGGCGGGGATTATCGGAAAGACCGGTTTTAACAGCGCCGGTATCTGCCTGTACCTGAATGCCCTGTCCACCAACCAGGCCCCTAAGGGGCTTCCGCTCCACCTGGCCATGAGGGGAATCCTGGACTGCGGCTCACTGGCAGAGGCCATCGGCGCCGCCACCAGGTTCCCGCTGGGGTGCTGTGCCAACTTTATGATTGGCCACAAAAACGGGGAGTGCGCTGACATTGAGATAGAGAACGAGGATTTTGATGTGCTGTATCCAAGGGATGGAATCCTGGTCCACACGAATCACTTTGTCAGCCCCCGCCTTCCTATCCTGCCCAGGAAGGACACGTCCAAGCAGAAGTTCCCGGATACCTTCGTACGGCTGGGAAGGGCGGATAAGCTGCTGAGGAAGAAAGGCAGGGATATATCGGAGAAGGATATCATGGAGGTGCTCAGGGACCATGTGGAATATCCGTCCAGTATCTGCAGACATGAGGATCTGACTGCGCCAAAGGGGAAACGGATGGGGACCGTCTTCTCCATGGTGGTCAACCTGACCCAGGGGAGGATTTATTTCTGTAAGGGGAATCCTTGTGAGCAGGGGTATGAGGAATATGGGATTTAAATCCGGAGGATAGAGATTTAAATCCGGATGATATGGAATTTAAATCCGGATGATATGGAATTTAAATCCGGATGATATGGGATTTACCGGTTAAGGAAAAACGCGTTGGTTATATGAGACAGATTGTGCTGCCCGGGAACGGGCAGCCTTTTTTAGTTCGCATAAAAGATAGCCTGTGATAAGATATTCCACGATTATTTGTGCATAATATACTATTTATATAGAAAAATAACAAGAAATATAATAATACAGCTAAAAATTCGTATATAAGTATATGCTCCGGTCTGCTAAAATTCTGTTATAACCATTTACAGACAAGAGGAGGATGTATCATGAGGAAAAATTTTGTAAAGCGCACATCGGCCCTGGCATTAGCTGCATTCATGGCAGCATCAGCCGCAGGCTGTTCATCGGGAGGCAGCAGCCAGACCACGGCAGCGCCGGACACAACGGCCCAGGCAGCTGCATCCGGAGGGGAGACACAGGCAGGTGAGGACAAGGAAGGAACAGAAGCCACAGGTGAGCAGGTTACCATACGTCTGGTACACTATATGGGCGAACAGGCCAAGAGGGATGCGCTGGACGCAATGTTGAGCGCATTCAACGAGGCCCATCCTGAGATCCATGTGGATGTGGAGGTGGTTGCATCCTCATCCTATATTGCAACTTATAAAAATTATATTGCAGCGGGGGAGGCGCCGGACATCATGTTCGGAAAACCCCAGACCATGCAGGAGTTTGTGGACGGCGGATACTTCATGGACCTTAAGGATGAGGAGTGTATGACCAATGTGCTGCCCATGCTGGTGGATGAGTGTACGGTGAACGGCGGCGTATACGGCTTCCCCATTGATGCGCAGGTAAAGGCAACCTTCTATAATAAGAAAATGTTTGAGGAGGCAGGGGTGGAGGTGCCCACTACCAAGGCGGATTTCTTCAAGGTATGTGATACATTCATGGACAAGGGGGTTTATCCCATGGTCCATCCCTACAACTTCATACACGGCGTGTTCCATGAACTGGATTCCTTCTTTACCAGCATGGCAGCGGGTACGGGCAATGAGAATGTGTGGATTGATTCACAGAACGGCGTAAAGGATTTATCCGGCAACCCAACGGTAGTGGAAGCCATGGAGATGTTCTCAAAGTTTGCCTCCTATAAAGATGCAGGGGATACGGCGGTTGACCAGACCCAGGGCATCCAGAACTTCGCGGCAGGCCAGAGGCCCATGTACATGAACGGCGGATGGCTGATGGGGGATGTGATTGCTGCAAACCCGGACGGGGATTTCGGTATGTTCCCCACGCCATGGTCTGATAATCCGGAGGAAAACAAGCTTTGGATCGGCATTGATGATGTGTTTGTGGTTTCCCAGCAGACCGAGCATAAGGATGAGGTCATGACACTGCTTAACTTCTTTGCCAGTGAGGAAAGCTCCAAGACCTGGATGGGCACTGCCAAACTGATGACCAGCAACGTCACGGTTCCGACAGATGATGCCGATGCGTTCATCAAGGAAATAAAGAACTATATTGACAACGACATGATTGTATCCAAGAGCCTGGTGCCGGATTATACTTCTGAGTATTCCACTGCGTTCCGCACCAAACTGCAGGAATTTGTCACACTGGACGACAGCCAGAGGGATGTGACAAAGCTGCTTAAAGATATTGATGATGAGATAGGGTCCATCCGGCAGTAGTTTTTCAACTTCATATAGACCGGTGGGTTGTCAATGACAGGTAACACGCTGGTACGGAAGTCCAGGGAGGTCCGGTTGCCGGGCCTCCCTGATACACTATAGTGAAATGGAGGAAAGAATGAACCATAAGACGAAAAAAAGGTTTCAGGAATTTACATTCATATTGCCGGCCTTAATCATGTTTTCCATTTTCGTGGCCTATCCCTTTTTGCAGGGGTTTCCCATATCATTTACAAAGTGGGATGGCATGAGTCCGGGTAAGACATTCGTAGGTATGAGCAATTACCTGAGGATCTTTAAGGATGGGAATGTCATCAATGCCACAAAGAATACCCTTGTATTCACAGCCGTGACCATGGTAGGCTCCAATCTTTTAGGCCTCTTGTTTGCCCTGATGATATCCAGGGTATCAAAGCTGAATAATGTGCTCAGGACCTGTATCTTTGTACCCTACTGTCTCAGCCTGGTACTGTCATCCTACATATGGAGGTATGTGTACAGCGATGTCTTCTATGATATTTTCGGAGTCCCCAGTCCTTTAGGAAGCACCACCTGGGTCATGCTGGGCCTGGCCGTGATTTCCGTGTGGAGGGATGCCGGTTACTGCATGGTGGTGTATATTGCGGCCATACAGGGCGTTTCCACGGATTACTATGAGGCGGCTGACTTAGAAGGGGCCACGGGCTGGCAGAAATTTAAGGATATAACATTTCCCATGATTGCTCCGGCGGTCACCACTAACTTTACCCTGCTCCTGGCATGGGGCATGAAGGTGTTTGATTATCCCATGGCGGCAACGGCGGGCGGCCCGGGACGGGCTTCGGAGACAGTTGCCATGCTGATCTATAATAACCTGTTTACATACTTCCGGGCTGGCTACGGACAGGCCATTGCAGTGGTGTTCACCATTGCCATATTTGCCGTGAGTACCATTGTGTCCAGGACCCTGAGGGCCAGGGAGGTGGAAATATAATGAAACAAACCGTAAAAGACAGGCTGTTCCTGGTTTTCAAGCTGGCTGTTACCTTATTTGTCATCAGCCCGTTTTACATTGCAATCATCTATTCTGTTAAGTCCAAGCCTGAGATGGTAAGCAACCGGCTGGCATTTCCAAAGGTAATCCATTGGGACAATTTTACAAGGGCCGTGGAAACCTCGGGGTTTGGGCTGGCCATGAAAAACAGCCTTGTGACCACGGTGGCGTCCGTGCTGGTCATCACATTAATCTGCACCATGTCGGCTTATATGATTGCAAGAAAGAATAACCGGCTTTACAATACCATTTATTACATTTTTGTGGGAGCCATGATCATTCCCTTCCAGTCCATCATGACGCCTCTGTATATTGATATGACAAAATGGGGGCTGCTCAACACACTCCATGGATTCATCATGGCTAAGATAGGGTTTCAGATTGCATTTACAGTGCTGCTGGTATCGGGATTCGTAAAGAGTATACCCAGGGAGCTGGAGGAGGCCGCGGCCATTGACGGAGCCGGTCTTTATTCCATATTTTTCAGGATCGTGTTCCCGCTGATGAAGCCCATCATCCTTACATCCGTGGTACTGAACACCCTGAATGTGTGGAATGATTTCCAGATGTCCCTGACCCTTCTTCAGAAAAAGGCGGTCCGCAATGTACCCCTGACCCAGTATTTCTTTTTTGGTGAGAACAGCATTGAACTGGGGCTGGCATTTGCCCTGTTCATCCTGTCCATGATTCCCATACTGATCCTGTACCTGAGCCTGCAGAAATATATTATCGGCGGCATTACATCCGGGGCAGTGAAGGGATGATCATGCCTGTTTGAAAGCCCCCGCACGCGTTGACAGGATGAAGGCCGGTTGGTATATTGGGAAAATAAAAGCGGGTCCCGACAGGTGTTCCCGCAGAAGCGGAGGTACGGGGATGGAACAGCCGGGGAACAGGATACATTTCAGGAAGACATTATATTGTAAAATGATTGTGGTCACCCTTCTGCTGGGGATCACGTTCTTTATTGCCCTGCTGTGGATATATAAAGCCAGCTGCAGCCGGTTTGAGGAAGAACTGACCTATCATTCGGATACGCTCACAGGACAGATATGCCAGAACGTGGACATTACCTTAAAGGAACTGGCAGAGAAGACCGTTCCGCTGACAGCCACCAACGAGCGGTTCGGCGCCCTGCTCAGCGGGGTGAGGGAGGAGGATAAGGGAAAGGAGATTCCTTTCCAGCGCCTGAGGATCCGGAACCATCTGGAAGAAATGCTGAGCATAAATGATGATATCAACTGGATTGCGGTGATTGACAGGAGGAATGAGGTTTATATGGCATACCGTGATTCCAGGCCCAAGAGCGCTGTGCCCGGAAGCATCGAGCTTCTTTCCCTGTACATGGATAACAAGGAAAACCTTTCGGACAGGCCCGGCAATATTGTGTGGCTTACAAGTGCCAATGAGGATGGGATCGTGCTGATGCGCAGCCTCTTTGACACCAATACCATGCAGTTCTGCGGATACATTGCAGCCGAGGTGAAGAACAAATCCCTGAAAGCCATATTTGAACACATTGACAGCAGTAAAGTGGGAAGCTTCACCCTCTATGACAGGAATGGGATTCCCATATATTCAACGGATCCTTCCTATGGACAGGGAACCTGGTCCGGGGAAGACCTGCCAAATACGGAGCAGTCCTCCCAGGGACGCCAGCGCAGCTATCTTTACGCTGAATACCCCATTAACAGGGGGAAGCTGAAGATTGCCCATGTCATTGACATGACGGAAAAGAACAAGCGGTTTTCAGACCTTTTATATCTTATATCGGGAATCGGGCTGCTTGTATTCCTGGTAATCATCATTTCCCTTTGGCTTATGTTCGGGAATATGGCAAAGAACCTGAAAATACTTCTGGAAAATATACACCGGGTATCCAAGGGGGACTTTGAACTGGAGCCTACCTTGTTCCGCAAAGGGGATGAGATGGATGTGCTTGCATTTAATATCCAGGAAATGTCAGGCAGGATTAAGGCATTGATGGACCAGGTAGTGCGTGATAAGGAGATACAGCAGCAGAACCAGTACCAGCTGCTGGAATTCCGCTATCATGAGCTACAGTCCCAGGTCAACCCGCATTTCCTGTTTAACATCCTGCAGTCCATTAACGGGATTGCGCAGATTAACGGGGACAGGCAGGTCAGCAGGCTGATATGCATGCTGTCCAAGTTCTTCCGGGGAAACCTGGAGCGCAGGAATGTTTCATGCCAGCTCAGGGAAGAGCTGGAGTATTCCAAGAACTATCTGGAACTGTATAAGGATATATATCCTGACAGGCTGGACATTGAATGGGATGTGGATGAACGTTTCCTTGATGTGGGGATACCTACCTATATTTTGCAGCCCATTGTTGAAAACTCCCTGGTCCATGGCATGGAGCCGATGATTGGGACCTGTACCATCCGGATTCGGATCCGGGAGCAGGGGGGCTGCCTTGTCATCTCTGTATGGGATGACGGCCAGGGAATCACACCCGAAAAACTGAAACAGTTGATGGCCGGGACGGGTGAGTCCAGGCATATAGGGATACGGAATGTGCAGGACCGTATCCAGATGCTTTACGGAAAGGAATATGGACTTACCATCCGGTCAGAATACCACGAATATACGGAAGTCAGGCTCAGGCTGCCGCTGAGGTGTGGATCATGACCGGATTTTACCAGCGGTACACACTGAGGCGGGAAAGGGGGGAAGAAGGATGTATTCAGTCGTAATCATAGACGACAATAAGATTGCAGTGGAGGCAATTGCCAAATCCACGGACTGGGAAAAATGCGGCTGCCGCGTGGCCGGGACGGCATATGATGGGATTGCGGGACTGGAGCTGATCCACGATGTGGCGCCGGACATTGTGATAATTGACATACAGATGCCTGGCTTTAACGGGCTGGATGTGATTAAGAAGATTAAGGGGGCCAGAAAGGATACCCAGTTCATCATCATTTCCGGGTACAGCCAGTTTGAATATGCCCAGCAGGCCATACGTTATGGGGTATGCGACTATCTTCTGAAGCCTATCATGACAGAGGAAATGGAGCAGGCGCTTATGCATGTGGCAGACGCGCTGCGCAAGAAAGAGGCGGAGTCGGTACCCGCCCATATGGACAGCCTGGAGGCACGGCTTTATGCAATCCGTTCCGGCAGGCAAGGCTACTCATCCATGGTTTCCCAGGCAATCAGCTATGTGGACCGGAATATCAACCGCAATATCTCGCTCAGTGACGTATGCGACGAGCTGCTGGTATCCATGTCACATTTCAGTAAATGCTTCAAAAAGGAAACAGGGGCAGGATTTTCCTCCTATGTCACCATGATGAAGATGGAAAATGCCCGTATCCTGCTTAGGAATCCCAAGAACAGGGTTAATGAAGTCGCCCGCATGCTTGGGTACAGTGATTACGCATATTTTTTCCAGGTTTTTAAGAAGCAGTTTGGCTATGCGCCCAGCGATATAAAATTCAATGTAAAAAAGGAGGGCAAGAAAAATGATTCAGATGCCGGAGAATAAAAGGAATGTGCCGCAGGTCCTCACCTGTCTGGATGGCACGGATGTTAAGGACAGCAGGACATGGTTTGAAAAACGCAGGCCGGAAATCCTGGAACTGTTCCAACGTGAGGAGTATGGACGTTTGCCGGACATGGGTGATGTGGAAATAAAAATCCGGGTGGCGGATTCCAGGCAGGGAGCGGAAATCATGGAGGGCCGGGCGCTGCGCCGGACAGTGGAAGTGGAGGCCATCCGGGGAGGGAACCATTTTAGTTTTAATTTTGTTGTGTTCATCCCGGTGGGACAAAGCCGGCCGGTACCGGCATTCATAACAATCTGCAACCGCGGGATCAGGGACAGCGACCCTGCCAGGCATTTCCTCAGTCCGTTCTATCCTGCGGAGACAATCATATCCAGGGGATATGCCTGCGCGGCCTTCCGCACCCAGGAGGTTGCGCCGGATTATGATGAGGGATTTGGTACCTGTTTCCACAGGCTGTTCCCGGAATACAGGGAGGACCGGCCTGCCGATGCATGGGGCGCCATAACCGCGTGGGCCTGGGCTGCCAGCCGGATTATGGATTACTTTGAAATAGACCCGCTGATTGATGAGAAGAGGGTGGCCGTGGCAGGACACTCCAGGGGCGGCAAGACAGCCCTGTGGTGCACGGCAATGGACAGGCGTTTTGCCATGGCTGTCAGCAGCTGTGCAGGAAACAGCGGGGACGCCATTGCGCGGGGATCCAGGGGCGAACGGATTAAGGACATTGCGGTCCGCTTCCCCTATTGGTTCTGCCCTAATTACCAGAAGTATAAGGACAATGAGGAAGCGCTTCCCTTTGACCAGCACATGCTGCTGGCCCTCATTGCCCCCAGGCTGGTATATACCACATCCAAGACATTTGACAGCTGGGCGGACCCGGAAGGCCAGTTTGAATCCTGTGTACAGGCAGACCCGGTCTACCAGCTTCTTGGCGTGCCGGGGATGGCTGAGAGGGAAATGCCCCTTCCGGAGCATCCGCTCCATGAGGGCAGGATTGGGCATCACCGTAAGACCGGGAATCATGATATGGATGAGTATGACTGGAACTGTTTTATGGATTTTGCAGATAGACATATGAAGTGATAAGGGCTGGTGTGCGGTTACGGGCCGGATGCAGAAGGCATTTACCGCCAGGTGAAAGTATTCCTGTGAAACTGTAAAGTTTCCGCTATCTGGTACGATAATATAAATAACAGGAATTTACTATCGGCCAAGAGGGAGGATACAGGATGAGGATACAGTTCAGTGCGGGCCAGCCCCGCAATACGGTCATCAATGCTGCGAGGGTCAACGCATCCTTTGCAAAAAGAGGGGCTGCCGGCAGCAGGGAAAGTCAGGGGAACAGGGCCAGGAAGGACCGCCTTACGCTCTCGCCCCAGGGGAAGCTGATGAGCATGATAGACAACCTGACAAAGCAGAAGCAGTCCATCATGGACCGGAAAAACAGCCTGATTGAGGAGACGCTTAAAAACGGCGGGAAGGTGGAGGATATTAAGGACCAGCTGAAAAATTATGGCAGGCAGCTGGCTGATATCGATAAGCAGATTACGGGACTCTATGCCCAGCAGGCCAAAGAGGCCGCAGGACAGGAGGATAAGAAAAAGTCAGGAAAATCCCATGCCGCCAGGACGGAAGAACAGGCCGAGACAGAATATCTGAGCAATCTGGCCAACCTGTCGGACGGAATAAAGCATGCGGAGACGGTTTCCTCGGTGAAAAACCGTGTTGAGGGAGAGATTCATGTAAAGGAAGCTGAGCTTGGCATGGGTGAACTTCATGTGGATGTGCTGTCCGGCAAGGGAGAGGGTGTCACGGTCAAGGACATGATTGATAATGAGATGGGCGCCCTGGAAAGAAAGGAAAAGGAGATTGCCGGGTTAAGGGACCAGGCGGACCAGCTGGCTGAAAGCCAGGGCAGGGAACTGAAGGAGTCTGTGGATGAACTGAAGGAGAGCAAAGAGGACGCCAGCCACGCGGATGAGGAGGAACCGTCCAAGGGGATGCTGACGGAAGGACAGGAATAAGGTTATCAATAAAAGGGCTGATGCAAAGAGACTGCCGGGGGTGATGAAAATCCAGGCGGATCCGTCTTTTTGCCAGCCCTTTTATGTGTCAGCCTTTTATGCGTCAGCCCTAAGGAATCCACCAGAGGTACCCCCTTAGGACTAAGCACGCCACACTATACTAGAGCCTGTTTGAAAATTCATTCCCGCCGTCTGCACGTCCCACTTCGCGGTATATTTGGCCCCGATTCAGTCAGCGTAGCCCGCTACGCCTCCATCATCGGGACCAAATCTCCCACAAAGTGGGACGCACAGCCGACGGAAAGCAATTTTCAAACACGCTCTAGCCCGGCCCTATACAGTTCCCAGGCAATCCGCGCGCTTTCCTCCAATTCTTCCAGACAATAGAATGCATCCATGACTGTTTTGCCGGGAACCACTGGTCCGTGGTTTTTCAGCAGATAGCCGTCGCTGTCACTGACCCGCTCACGGAATGCTGAGAAAAGGGCTTCGGAGCCAGGCTTTTCATAGGGAACCAGGCCCACGGTCCCCAGCTTCATTTTCAGATAGGGTGTGTGGTCCGGTATGCAGTCCTGCTCTGATTGGGCAGGGACAAAGCTCCAGAGCACGGAGTAGGTGCTGTGGGTGTGGATGACCGCGCCTATGTCCGAGGATTTCCCATAGAGCGCCAGATGAAGGGGCCACTCCTTGCTGGGCTTTTTGTCCGATACAGATGTGCCGTCCATTCTGACAGCCGTGAAATCTTCCCTGCGCATGGTGCCGAAACAGGAGCCGCTGGCGCTGATATAGACCAGGTCATTGTGCCTGAAGCTCATGTTAGCGGAAGAACCAGCAGTCTTTCCCCGTTCAAACAGGCTGTGGGCAGCCCATACCGCTGAATCCAGCTTTTCTTGTAATATTAAGTCTTCCATGATTGCCTCCCTGTATTAGTTATTTGGTTTTGCTGTCATGGCCAGGGCACGTCCGAAGAAGTCCTCCTGTCCAAAGTTCCCGCTCTTAAGGATCAGGCGGATATCCGGTCTTTCTGCCGGAACCATGATCGGTACGCCGGGGGCCACGCTTTCGCCCATCCAGTAGGAGGAAAAGCCCAGTCCCTTGGTAACTGCCCCCGAGGTTTCGCCCCCGGCGGATATGATCCTGGTATATCCGGCTTTTACTGCGCGGGCAGCCAGTTCGGCGGCCGCTCCTTCCAGCATGGCGGCTACCTTTTCGGCGCCTAGTTTCTGGTATTCCCTTACCTTATCCGGGGTGTCGGAACTGTATACGAGGACGGCGGCTGTTTCACTGCTGTGTTCCTTTATAAACCTCCATGCGTCATCAACGGTCTGCCTTCCCTCCAGCATTTCCCTTGGGTTCAGATGGCAGCAGGGACCGCCCTGGCTCTGATACCATGCAATCTGTGAAAGGGTGGCCTTGGAACAGCTGCCCGCCAGAAGAAGGGCCATTCCTGCTGTGGCATTATCAGGAATCTTTCCCTGGGAGGAAAGCTTTTTGGTCCATTGCCTGGCCAGTGGTTCCAAAAGACCGCTGCCTCCTGTAAGAAGCGCAAGATGCCCGAACATGGAGGCAATCCGTTCACCGTCCTTATCCGTCCTGTAGTCCGGGATGAGATAGAATGGTTCGCCGGGCTGTCTGTCCCCGGTTTCTCCGGAACCTGACCCTGCCATGAATCCATCGGCTCCCTGCTCCCCCACGCAGCGGCAGGAATACCGGCTCTGAGGTTCCATCAGCTTATCAATCCTGCTGTCCCACATGGGGGTGAGCGGATGGTTTTTCATGTGGCTTTCGTGGAGGGGGATACCGCCCACCATAAGCCTGCCGTCCTCCACGGTCCGGCCATTGACCGGAAGGGCAGGGCACAGAATGGTGTAAGGCACCTTCATAAGGTCCATCAGGGCGTCTGCAACAGGCCCGATATTGCCTTTGGGTGTGGAATCAAAGGTAGAGCAGTATTTAAAATAAATCTGTTCCACTCCCTGGCTGAGCAGGAAACGGGCCGCCTCAAGGCTGTCGGACACGGCCCGTGCAGTCTCCTGGGTCCTGGATTTAAGTGCGATTACCACGGCCTGTGCCTCTTCCTCCTGCCCTCCTGTCTCATTGTCCTGTGCCTGTATGTCTGGAATACCGTTATAAAGCCGTACGCTCATCCCTCCCTTGACCAGGAACGAAGCCGCATCGCTGGCTCCGGTAAAATCATCGGCAATACATCCTAAAACCGCCATCTGTAGTCCTCCTTTTAATCTGTCCTTCTAACCTGTCTTTCTGACATATGATACTGTATTTCCCTTTATTATATAGCAAATTTCATGCCAGGCACAGCAAATTGGAAAAAACCCGCGTATGCGGCTTTTTCTGTTGACTTTAAATCGCAGGTTATTATATAATCAGGCAAATGCAACATCGATGCAACACTTTTGATGAAACCGTGGGGAGGTAGTGTATGATCCGTCTTCTGTTTATTGTCCCGTATCCTGAATTAAGAGAAAAGGTAGAGCATGTCATATCCCATCATCCGGAGAAAAAGCGGCTTAACGCGGACATCCAGGTCATGACGGTGGAGGATACGCCGGATATCCCGGCAGATGAGTATGATGCCATCATTGCCAGGGGTTACACGGCCCAGAAGACAGTGGCCAAATACAAACAGGTACCCACCATCGGACTGTCCATATCCGGGTATGACATGGTAAGGGCCATCTCGGAGTGCTGTGAGAAGTATCATCCGAAAAAGGTGGCTGTCCTTGGGTTCGGCGGGCAGATGTATGAGGTGAAGAACATATGCCGTTTTTTCAAAATTGATGTGGAGGTCCATGCGCCGGTCCGCCATGAAGACCTGGCGGCAAAGCTTGACCAGGCCATTGCGGCTGGCTGTGATGCCCTGATTGGGGGATATTCCGCCAATATCCTGGCGCGCCAGAAGGATTTTCCGGCTGTGGTGATACGGACAGGCGAGGATACGGTGCTTCAGGCAGTGGATGAGGCAATCCATACCGTGGACCAGATACGCCATCAGAGGATTATTTCCCAGATGTATAAAACCATCATCTATTCCTCCAAGGACGGCCTGCTTTATGTGGATGCAGCCGGGGTCATCCAGGTCCGCAACCGGGTCATCCGTCAGATGAACGGGGACATCAGCCTGATGGACCGTCCGTTAAAGCAGGCCCTTCCGTACCTGTATAAAATGTTCCATTCCGTGATTACCAGCGGACAGGAGGAGAGCGGCAGGATCCTCACCATCCCCGGAACAAAGGTCACGGTGTCGGTCAGCTGTACCCCGGTCATTGCCAATAAGGAAATCTCAGGGGTGGTATTCTTCCTGTCCGACATCACAATGATCCAGAACCTGGAAAGCCAGATACGCCGCAAACTCAGTGAGCGCGGATTCCAGGCCAAATATACGTTCCAGGATATCATCCACCAGAGCCGGGTCATTGACCAGACCATTGAGACAGCCAGGCGGTATGCCGCGTCTGATTCCAACGTGATCATTGTAGGGGAAACAGGAACAGGCAAGGAACTGTTTGCCCAGGGTATCCATAACAGCAGCAGCCGGAATAACGGCCCGTTCGTGGCCATCAACTGTGCTGCCCTTCCGGAGAACCTTCTGGAGAGCGAACTGTTCGGATATGTGGAAGGCGCCTTTACCGGGACCAGCAAAGGCGGGAAGATGGGGCTTTTTGAGCAGGCCCATGGCGGAACCCTGTTCCTGGATGAGGTGGGGGAGATATCCCTTCCCATTCAGAGCAAACTTCTGCGCGTCCTCCAGGAGCGCCAGGTGCGCAGGATTGGTGACAATAAGGTGATTGACGTGAATGTGCGTATTATTTCCGCCACCAATAAGAGCATATCAAAGCTCTCTGACAAGGGGCAGTTCCGCAGGGACCTGGTGTACCGTCTGGATGTGCTGCGCCTGTTCCTGCCGCCTTTAAGGGAGCGGGAAAATGACGTGGAGCTTCTGTTCCTCCATCTCCTGCAGGTCCAGGGACGGGAAACCAGGACACCCTTGCCTCAGTTGGAGCCGGGCGCCCTTTCCCTTCTGCATCAATATCCGTTCATCGGTAATATCCGGGAACTGAAGAATATGGTGGAGCGGGCCAGCGTGCTGAAAACCGGGAATATCATTACCAGGAAAAACCTTCAGGATGCCCTTTATCCTCCGGATCTGGATATGGATCCGGATTCAGGCGGATCCCTCATGCTGTCTGCCAGGGAGGGGATAAAGGACGCTGCCGCGCTAAGCGAACCGGAAAGGCTGCGCCAGGCCCTGGAACAATGCAATGGCAGCCGCACCCGGGCAGCCAGGCTTCTTGGCATGGACCGGTCAACCTTATGGAGGAAAATGCAGAAGTACGGGATGTAGCTGGAAAGGACGGCTTTAAAACCGTTTCGGAATATAGTCTTTATAAGGAAAATCAGAGGTAACATGGGAAGAGTGATGCAAAATGTTGCAATATTTAAAGTAAATGTTGCAGGTGTTGCATCACTTTTTCTGTTTTACAGCTAAAGGATATCAGTTCCGTGCAAGCAGATAATTCTTTTTTCCCTAATTTTATATAATGTTTATAATTGCATCAAAAAAGTTGGCATGAAGTTTGCTTTTTAATCTGGCAACAAAACTTGCTGTCCGGTTTCGGTGAATCAGTTATGCCAGGAGTACCTGATGAAAAGAAATCCAGCAGTAAAATACAAATTTGGGAGGGTTGGTTTTATGTCAACATCATATGTACTTATTGTTTTTGCACTTGTAATCCTGTTAATGATTTTCCTCATCTCCAAATGCAAGGTCAATGCGGCAATGGGAATCCTGATTGCCGCCCTGATACTGGCAATTGCACTGGGAACCCCATGGGCTGAAATCGAGGGAACCATAAACAGCGGCTTCTCAGGAACCATCAAAAGCGTGGCAATCGTCATCTTCCTCGGATGTACCATGGGTACGGTCCTGGAGAAAACAGGGGCGGCTGTGCGTATTACTAAATGGGCCATCAAGCTGGTTGGTGAGAAGAACATGATCTGGGCCATTGCCCTCAGTTCCTTTATCCTGGGCATACCGATTTTTGCCGATACCGTGGTCATCCTGTTAATCCCCATCGTATCTCTGTTAGCAGTACAGACCAAGAAATCCATGATGAGCTACGGCGCGGCCCTTTACCTGGGCGCCCTGGTAACCGCTTCCCTGGTACCTCCCACACCAGGACCAGTGTCCGCCGCAGCCCTGTTAAACGTACCTCTGGGCCAGGCAATCCTGTGGGGACTTATCGTTGCAATCCCAAGTGTTATCGGTGCAACCCTTTATTGTATGACACTGAAGACACCGGTGCTTCCAAAGGAGGAATTCCTGAAGGCGGCCCAGGAGACAGAACACATGGAACTTCCGTCCCTGTCCAAGTCCCTGCTTCCAATCCTGTTCCCCCTGTTCTTAATCCTGGCGAACACGGTTGCATCTGTCATGATGCCGGAGACACCGGTGGCAAACTTCTTTGCATTCATCGGAAGCCCGCTGGCAGCGCTGTTTACAGGATGTATCCTTTCCCTGCTTCTGACAGGTAAGGAATGGAAGAGCAAGAAAGTATTAAATGACTGGGTAAATGAAGGAATCGTTGCAGCTGCAATGCCTATCGTTGTAACCGGTATGGGCGGCGCCCTTGCAACCTTTGTAAAGAACGCCGGCGTTGCTGAGAAGATTGCGGACATCATTGTACAGTCCTCCTTCCCTGCCATCCTGATTCCAATCATCATCGCGGCCATCATCCATGTGGTAACCGGATCCAATGCACTTGGCGTCATGACAGCGGCAGCGCTGGTAGAGCCGATGCTGGCAACCCTGGGCATTTCCCCAATCGCAGCCTTCCTGGCATGCGGAACAGGCGCCCTAATGTTTAAACATGCCAATTCATCCGGATTCTGGGTAACCGTATCCATGTCCAATATGGATGTGAACCAGGGCATCCGCGCGGTTGGCGGCGCGTCCACGGTGGCTGGGTTCATCGGCGCCATATTTACCTGTATCCTGTTTGCGCTGCATGTAATCTAACCCGGCATGTAATCGGATTCGGCATGTAATCTAACCTGGCAAGTAATCGAATCCGGCACAGATGGAAATCCAAACAGGGAGCATTTCCCTGAAGAAAGGAACCAGAAAGGAAACTGATAAATGGAAAAATTTGTAACACGGGCAGCACGCCTGAACAAAGCATACGATATCGAGTTAATTGAACGTGAACTGGAATGCGGCGAGGATGACATCATTGTAAGGAATCATATGATGGGAATCTGCGGCTCAGACAAAAGCTTTTACAGGGGATCCATGCCGCCCCAGACAGCGGAGTTCCGCCAGCCGCCGGAATTCCCATTCCTCCTCGGACATGAGAGCGGGGGGACCGTTGTTGCGGTCGGGGACCGTGTCAGCGACTATAAAGTGGGCGATAAGGTGATGGCATTTGGCTGGAACAATAACTTTGCCGACTACTTCAAATCCAAGGCATTCCAGCTTCAGCCGGTTCCGGAGGGACTGGATATGGATATAGCCGCCCTGGGTGAACCAACGGCCTGCGCCATGTATTCCGGGCTTAACACAGGCGTACAGCTGGGGGATACGGTGGTAATCATGGGCGGCGGCTATGCCGGACAGATCATTGCCCAGTGTTCCAAATTAAAGGGTGCCTATCAGGTGATTGTGGTGGATGTGCTGGAGGGCAAGCTTGACCTGGCAAAATCCCTGGGAGCGGATGTGGTGATTAATTCCAGGGAAGAGGACCCGGTGGCAAAGGTAAAGGCCCTGACCGGAGGACGCGGCGCGGACGTGGTGGTTGAGGCTGCCGGAACAGCGGAATCCTTTAATGCGGCAAGTGCAATGATACGCCACAACGGCAAATTCGTATTCTACAGCTGGGTAACCACACCGGTGACCCTGAATATCAGCCGCTGGCATGATGACGGCCTGGAATTCGTAAATACCTGTCTGGTGCACCACACATGGCAGCAGCGCTATGTATGGGTTCCCGACACCCTGCGCCCCATCATCCAGGGAACGGTCAGGATTGCGCCGTTGATTACCAATGAGTTTAAGCTGGCTGACATAAAGGCCGGATTTGACCTGGCGGACAAGGACGATGCCGCAATCAAGATTGTATTCCGTCCATGAGAACGCACGCAGATAAGCCAATGAATCAATAAAGGAGAGTATCATAATTATGGATTATACCAACTTAATCAACAATAACAATGGAAAGACATCAAAGGTGGGAATCATCGGGGCTACCCGGGGATATGGCTATACACTGCTTGCCCAGATTCCCAAGGTAAAGCATATGCAGCTTCGGGTCATCAGCTCCAGGCACACGGACGAATGCCTGGAGGTGCTGAAGGAAATTGGATACGATGAAACCAATATCGTAATCTGCGGAACCAGGGAGCAGATTGACCAGGCGCCAGAGGATGCAATCCTGATTGTCAGCGATTACCGTCTGGTGATGGAATGCGGGGTCACGGCCCTTGTGGAGTGTACCGGCAATACGGCAGTAAGCTCTGACGCAGCCCTTTCGGCCCTTCGCAGAGGCATCAACGTCTACATGGTTTCCAAGGAAACGGACAGCGTGTGCGGTCCCCTCCTAAACCAGGTGGCTGCTGAGAACGGGGCGGTATATTCCCTGGTTAACGGCGACCAGCCAAGGAACCTTTTAGACCTCTATTCATGGGCAATGCTTCTGGGGCTTGAGGTGGTATGCGCAGGAAAGGCCAGCGAGTACGACTTTGTCTGGGACAGGGAGACAGGTGAATTTACCCTGACGGACGGAACCGGAGTCACCCAGCCGTTACCGGAAATGATGGACCACTGGCGTTACAAAGGTGTTGAGACACTTGAAGCCCGCCGCAGGATGCTGGAAAAATACACAGGCGTCATATCCGCCGACCTTTGCGAGATGAACCTTGTGTCCAACATAACCGGATTCGTACCGTCCTCGCCGTTCTTAAGCTATCCCATTGCCAAGACCAGCGAGCTTGCGGACATTTTCATTCCTGAGGAGGACGGCGGCATCTTAAAGAAAACAGGGGTTGTGGATGTGTTCTATAATCTGCGGGGAACGGATGAGGCCAGCTTCTGCGGAGGTGAATTCATCATCGTCAGATGTGAGAATGAGAAGATGTGGGATATCCTGAAGGGCAAAGGCCATGTGATGAGTAAAAACGGCAAGTACTGCTGCATCTACTATCCATATCACTATATGGGCCTTGAAACCCCGGTATCCATCCTGTTAGGGGACTTAATGGGAATCGGCACGCACCCGGAATGCCGCCAGGTATCTGTCCTGGCCGGAGTGGCTGACCGGGATCTGCCAAAAGGCACTGAACTTAAGGTGCAGGGACACCATCATTCCATAGACGGCCTGATTCCTGAGCTTCTTGAGAGCAGTTCCGTTGGGCATCTGGCGCCATTCTATCTGTTGAACGGCACGACCCTGCTGCGGGATGTGAAGAAGGGGGACCCCGTCACACTGGAAGACGTGGAGCTGACCCATCTGGAGACATATAAGCTGTATGCCAAAGGATTGGAAATCTGATGGATGGCGGAAATCTAATCCCTAAATACCGATAGCAGCCATCCTTGCAAGTACTCTCTTTGTCCTTGCCCCCATATCCGTTTCACTGAACTTTTGCAGCAGCAGGTCAGAAACGATGGCGCCGTCTTTGGTGAACAGCACCCTGTCAGCCTTGGCGGCGACCAGCGCATCGTGGGTCACGAGCAGGATTGCGGTGCCATTCCTGTTGATATCCACAAGCAGCCCCATGATTTCCTCCGCTGATTTTGAGTTAAGGGCGCCGGTGGGTTCATCGGCAAAGAGAATCTCCGGATGGTTCATCAGGGCGCGGCAGATTCCCGCGCGCTGGAGCTGTCCGCCGGAAACCGCCCGGGTATCCCTGTGCTCAAGTCCTCCAATGCCCATTTCCTTCATCAGGGCCTTTGCCTTTTGAACGGATCCGGCGGCAGCACGCCTGCCGCCCAGGGCTGCGGGAAGGATGATATTGTCCAGGAGGTTAAGGTTCTTCAGCATGGCAGGCTGTTGGAAGATGAAGCCCATTTTTGTCCGGCGTATATCCGCAAGTCCGTCTTCGCTGAGACCGGACAATTCCTTATCCATGAACTTCACTGAACCGCTGCTAATGCTGTCCATGCCGGAAAGCACGTGCAGCAGCGTGGTTTTCCCTGAACCGGAAGGACCCATCACTGCGGTGAACTCACCTCTTTTGATTTGTGCGTTGACGGAGTTTAACGCCTTCACCTGTTCTTCTCCGGTTCCAAAAATTTTCACTATATTTGTTCCAGTAACAATGTCTTCCATATCCTATGCCTCCTTAAATATGTTCCGAAATTTTCAATATGCCTCCTTAATATGTTCCGGAATTTTCAACCGGCGTATATCCGATACGCCGGATACCGTTGCAACCATCACGCAAGCCCCAAGTAACAGCGGGGAAAGCAGATAAGCAAACCACGGGTTTACTGCAAATTTGAAGGCGGTGCCGCCTAAAGAGGAAATCAATACCCCGCCCGCCGCCTCTCCCAAGGTGTCTGCCAGGATTACGCCGCATATGATCCCGGACAATGCCACGGTTACGGAACGGGTCATATATTGCCTGCGGATATCCGCGCTGGTAAAACCAATGGATTTCAGGACCGCGATGGGATAGCGGTCTTTTGCCACCAGCATTTTCATGAACAGCAAGGTGACCAGGATGGTAAGCAATACGGCGGCAGCGGCGGAGGCGTAAGATGCTTTCCGTATGGCCTCCAATGTGCCGCCGAATGTCTGGCGCACATATTCGTCCGCAGCCGTAACCGTGGCGGATGGGAACTCCCACTGATATCGGGCCACTGTTTTGGCTGTTGCCGTCTTATTCCGGAGTTCCACAGGGATGACCACCCGCATTAAATCAGCATCCCCCGGCTCAAAGGAGGCCTTTGCTGTTTTCCCGGCGTTGGTGATGTCGGGATAGATTCCGCATACGGTCATGTGCTTTTTCCTGCCGTCCACAATGAGTGTCAGCCCATCCCCCATTGTCTTCCCAAGCTCCCTGGCGTTCAGGGAGGAAAGGGCGATTTCCCTGTCGGTTGCAGGAGGGCCTCCCTGGGAATACATGACGGGGAAGGCGTTATGGTCGCCCAGGTCCACCCGCAGCCGCTCCACGCGGCCGTCTGTCCCCGGCATGCTGAATACCATGCCGGAAAGCACCGTGTATCCCTCAACATTTTCATCCGCCGCCAGCGCGGCGCTTAGGTCCGCTGTTACCTGCCGGACATCGTCTGTCCGTGTCTGGGACAGATATACCGAGATGTCGCTTTCACCAACGCCCATGTATGTCATGAAGCTTCTGGCTGAAATGGTGTTGTAGATGTTCTGCGGGACAATCAGGATAAGGGATGAAATAGCCAGCACCGCAAACATGGTCATGTAGAGTTTTTTGCGGGAAAGCACATCCCTGATACCGAGGAAGACATTGGGCGGAAGGAGCCTGTTTTCGCTGAAACAGAATCCCTTTGCAGCGTTGGGGTGTTCCATGGGTGCGCCGAACCGGACCGCCTGTGCCGGGGGGATTTTACGGAAACGCCCCAAAACGGCTTTTACATACCACATCACCACAAGGAAGATGGTTAAAGTCCCAAGTGCGCCTATGAATGGCGTAACCACGCCCCTGCCGCTGTCACCCATGTAAATGCGCATATTGCCCATCAGTGGGGCAAGGAGGGGGAAGGAGAGCAGGAATCCCAGGACACAGGCTGCCCCGGCAATGGCTCCGTATTTGGCAGAATACAGCTTTGCGATGTCCCTGGTGCGCAGGCCCAGGGCCTTGAGTACACCGATTTCCCTGTAATCCTCCTCGATTTTGGCGAGAAGCGTAAAGCGGATACAGAGGAATGCCACGATGATTACCAGGATGCTTATCATGACCAGCACTGCAATCATCATGCCGTCGGTTACTGCGTTCATCATGGCAAGCAGCGGACGGCTGATGACAGGCGGGCCATTGGACGGCAGTCCGGCCTCGAAATAATCCGACTGGAACGCAGGGAAGGCCGCAGGGTCTTTTAAACGGAACTCAATCAGATACTCCATGCTGCCGGAGCCTTCCAGATTCCTGAACGTATCCTCACTGACAAGAAACCGCTTGGAGCCGGTAATATCGGCGTTCATCGCGGAGTCACGCAAAAATCCGGCCACCGTGAGGGACACGCCGTGCACGGTCAGCGTATCGCCTATTTGGGCGCTTCCGTCCTTTTTATAGCAGAGAGGGACATAGACCACGCCGTCAGCCGGATGGATGACATCACCGTTTAAATCCAATAAAAAGTCAAAGGTCCTGTTCTGCGTGGTAAATCCATTGTCCTGCACACTTCCCTCCAGGGACTTTTCCCCTATGGAAATGTCCAATCCCTTCACATTAAGGAACCTGGCCAGCTGGTATGCCTCCACGTTGCCTTGGATATCCGCGAAGTCCTGAAGCTGCCGTACGTCAATATCACCGGAATGCATCTGCAGGAAGTGGACCGCCTTTGCCTCCTCCATCAGATGGTCAACCGCTCCGGACAGATTCATGCCCAGCATGGCTGCTGCCGATGTCAGGGCCGCCGAAGCCACGATAAAGGCCGCGGTCGTGATGGAAACCAGCTTACTTTTGCGTATGTCGTTCATGATCAGTTTTCCGTACATGGTGTGACCTCCTCACATTTTAACAGATACCATGTCAGGACACCCAGAAGCAGTGTCATGATACCCACTAAGAATGTGGGTATGAATACCTGGGTGCTCCATTTTTCAAAGATAACGCCGTACAGTATCTGGCCCAGGGGCGCTGCGCATTGGGAGACTGCCGTAATGATTGCCATGACCTTTCCAAGGTTTTTGTCCGGTGTTATTTTTTGGACCTTTGTGATGATGTAGATGGAGATGACCGTCATGCTTGCCGCAATAGGGATGGCGCCCAGCATGAACAGGATAAACGAAGGGTAATACCCCAGCCCAAGAAAAAGGGGCATTAGGGATGCTGCCATCAGCACCATCATCAGGGCGCAGGCAAAAAGCCAGCGGTGCAAGGTTTTAAGGCTCATCTTCTTTGCGAAAAAGCCAATGGACAATGCGCCTAATATGGTGGCGGAGTTAATGAGTCCCATCCCAATCCCGTACAGGGTATCGCTGCTTTGCATCGTTACCCGCAGCACAATCGGGGCACCCACAAGGAAATAAGGAATCAGGACCAGGTTCAGCAGGACGGCAATCATGCTGACCTTCCGTATGAATTCCTGCTTAAGGACGTATATGAATCCTTCTTTCATATCCCTTGCGATGGCCGGTATGACAGGCCCGGTCCATTGTCTTTTCACAAAAGGTATTTGGATGAAAAGCTCCATTACGGCAGACAGGAAAAATGAGATACAGCTAACCGCAACAACGGTCTTAAGGCCCATGAGTCCGTACAGGATCCCGCCAAGGACCGGAGCCGCAACCGCTGACAGGGCCTGAACCGCCTGGACAAGGCCATTGGCCCCTTCCAGCTTCTGCTCCTCAACCAACAGGGGGATACTTGCCGTTACGGCGGGGGTATAAAGGGCGCTGACAATAGACAGGAGCACCATGGACGTCCCGGCTGTGAAGACAGAGATACTGCCCACACTCATAAGTATGATCAGGGACAATACAATTGCGCTGCTGGTAAAATCAAATATCACCATCAGATTGCGGCGGTTGAACCGGTCGGCAATGGCCCCGCCCAGGGGGGCAAGCAGAAGGGGGATATTGGATATGGCAAACAGCGTGGCAAATAAAGACCCGCTGCCTGTTGTATCCAGGACGTACAGGGAGAGCGCAAACCGCAGCAGCGCTGAACCTAATATGGAGATGATCTGGCCGGACACCATTAAATTGAAGTTTTTAGGTGATGGGGTATGGATTGTTTTTTCCTGCATTCTGAAACCTCCTATACAAACTGACCGTCAGTCTATAAAAGCTGTAAAAAATTGCATGATAATGGGTGACACAGGTATCATGCAAATTTTTTCTTAAGTTCATTAAAATATCCAGGGGGGACCCCTAATGTTTTTTCCATCATTTCAATGAAGGCAGCCGCATACCGGGCGTTCTCCCCGCTGCTCCGCTGAAATAATCCTTCATCGAAGATCACTTGCCCTGCGGCCAGGAACAAAGCCATTGTCTCCTGGGGATAATCCGTGGAGAATGAAGCTGCGCCGTTCCCTTCACTGAGTATTTCCGCCATGACAGGCGCAAGGTTCTTTATGCTTAGCGATAAACTTTTCTGGTGCATCTCGGCGTTCTGGACCTCATGGAACTGCCGGGTCATGTTTTCCTTATCTTTTATCATTCCCTCTGACTGGCCCTGGCCCATTAAAATGGCAAATATCTTCTGGGGCGGGGTCATGTCAGGGTTTTCCACGATTTTCCTGGCATGGACCACCATATCGTCAACCATGCGCTGAATGATTGCATCCATAACCTCTTCTTTGGATTTGAAATAGTAGTAGAATACGCCTTTTGACAGCCCGTATACGTTCAGGATATCCGTAACCGTTGTTTTTGCATATCCTTTTTCCACAAACAGCTTTTGTGCTGCATCTAATAACTCGTTTTTTCTTACTTCCGGCTCTTTGGGCCTGCGCATCATCCATTCACCACCTTATAGACCGACGGTCAGTTTAATAAAGAATATCATAGAGTGATACAAAAGTCAAGGAGTGTTTTTGGTAACATATCCTGGCGTATGATTAAAGTTTATCCAATGGGTGGAATCCCGTATTCCAGAACAGCTCCATGGCCCTGGTAACCGGGCGCCCTTTATGTCTGGCAAGCACCACGGGAAGGGGGATTTCCGGCGCCAGCGGGATGACCGCAATGTGTTCCGGTTTGAATATCCGCACACTGTTCCCTGCCAGCAGGCTGATCCCCTCACCGATGAGCACCGCGCTTAGTATGGATTCAACCCGTGCCGTGCGCAGGATCCTGGGGGAAAAACCTGCTTCACGGCACCGGATTACACACAGGTTATAGATGGAGGTATAAGGGTTCATGAAAATAAAATCCTCATCCTTCAGTTCCTCCAGGCGGAGCCTGCTTTTAGCGGCCAGGGGGTGGCCGGATTCCAGTACGGCGGCCAGTTCATCGCCGGCAATGAACTGTGTCTGGCAGCTGGTCCCGTAGAACATAGCGTCACGGCCAATCACCAGGTCATAAATCCCTTTTTCAAACCCTTCCATCAGTTCCAGTTCCTCCACCTCATGGAGGGACAGGCGTATATCAGGATGGGCTGCCTGGAAATCCCGGAACGCGGGCGTGAGCTGGTATTGGGTTAAAATGGGCAGTGTGCCGATGGATAGTGCCAGCTGCGGTTCTTCCCGGAACCGGTCCAGCCTGTTCCTGGCCTGGGAATATTGTTTCAGTAAAATAAGGGCGTCCTGATAAAATATGTTCCCGGCCTCGGTCAGTCCGGCCTTGCGCCTGCTCCGGTCCCACAGCATGACCCCCAGCTCCTGCTCCAGCTTCATGATCTGTTTGGAAAGGGAGGACTGGGAGATATAAAGGGATTGGGCGGCATCAAAGAATGTCTTTTCCTCCACGGATGCAATAAAACATTGTAATTGTTCAAATGTCATGGCCTGCCTCCAATGATTCCATTATGGAAACAATTATACCACAACTTGAATTGATTCCATAGATGAAAAAATATAAACTGGACATGGAAGCATTCATATGGATAAAATGACAACAAAGAGGAGGTATATCAGGTGGGACAGATGGTAAATGACCTGCGTTCGGCCCTGGAGCTTTTAAAGACCATGCCGGGCCAGTATGCAGAGACAGAGGTGGAGGTGGACCCCAGGGCGGAGCTTTCCGGCGTATACCGTTACGTCGGTGCAGGAGGAACGGTGATGCGCCCCACGAAGGAAGGGCCTGCCATGGTATTTAACAGGATAAAGGGGCATCCGGATGCAAAGGTGGCAATCGGCGTTTTATCCAGCAGGACCCGTGTGGCTGCCCTTCTTGGATGCCGGAGCGGGGATCTGGGGAAGAAACTGTGGGAATGTGCGTCACACCCCATACAGCCGGTTGTGACAGAGGAAAAGGCGGCCTGCCAGGAAGTGGTGCACCTGGCAAATGAGCCGGGATTTGATTTGGCCAAGCTGGTCCCGGCGCCGACCAATACGCCGGATGACGCGGGGCCTTATATTACCCTGGGGATGTGTTATGCCAGCCATCCCGACACAGGGGCCAGCGATGTGACCATCCACCGGCTCTGCATCCAGGGAAAAGATGAGCTGTCCATTTTCTTTACCCCGGGGGCGCGTCATATAGGCGCCATGGCGGAACGGGCGGAAGAACTGGGACAGGTACTGCCCATATCCATCAGCATTGGCGTGGATCCTGCCATCGAGATCGGTTCCTGCTTCGAACCGCCCACAACACCTCTTGGATACGACGAGCTGTCCATTGCAGGCGCGCTCAGGGGGGAACCGGTGAAGCTGTGCAGGTGCCTTACGGTTAAAGAGAGGGCCATTGCCAATGCAGAGTATGTCATTGAAGGGGAGGTGGTTCCCGGCGTGCGGGTCCAGGAGGACCAGAACAGCAACACAGGATTCGCCATGCCGGAATTTCCGGGCTATACGGGTCCTGCCAGCAGCCAGTGCTGGCTTATCCGGGTAAAGGCGGTGACCCACAGGAAGGATCCCATCATGCAGACCTGTATCGGTCCCAGCGAGGAACATGTGTCCATGGCGGGAATCCCCACAGAGGCCAGCATCTACGGCATGGTGGAGAAGGCCATGCCGGGGCGGCTTAAGAATGTATACTGTCCTTCGGCAGGAGGCGGCAAATACATGGCGGTACTGCAGTTTGAAAAGAAGACGGAAAGTGACGAGGGGCGGCAGCGCCAGGCGGCCCTGCTTGCATTTTCCGCGTTCAGCGAGTTAAAGCATGTGTTCCTGGTGGATGAGGATGTGGACTGTTTTGACATGAGCGATGTACTGTGGGCCATGAATACAAGGTTCCAGGGAGACGCGGACATCATCACGATTCCCGGCGTGCGCTGCCATCCCCTGGACCCGTCCAATACCCCGGAGTGTTCACCAGGTATCCGGGGGAAAGGCATTGCATGCAAGACAATCTTTGACTGTACCGTGCCCTATGACCAGAAGAAGCGGTTTGTCAGGGCGCGTTTTATGGAGGTGGACCCGGAAAAATGGCTGACAGGATTGTCATAGGAATCAGCGGCGCTTCCGGCGCGCCCATTGCGGAAGCCCTTTTAAAGGCGCTTAAAAAAGAGAGGGTGCAGACCCACCTGGTCATCTCAAGAGGCGGCGCCATGACCATCGAACAGGAAACCGGGATGTCCGCCGGGGAAATCGGGCAGCTGGCAGACGTGGTCTATGATAACCAGGACCTGGGCGCGGCCCTGGCCAGCGGAAGCTTTAAGACAATGGGCATGGTCGTGGTCCCCTGCAGCATGAAGACACTGGCCGGCATCCACAGCGGATACAGTGATAACCTGCTCCTCAGGGCGGCGGACGTGACCCTGAAGGAAAGGCGCAGGCTGGTGCTGGTGGCCAGGGAATGCCCGCTGAGCCAGGTCCATCTGCGCAACATGTACGAACTGTCCCAAATGGGCGCTGTCATCCTTCCTCCGGTCCTCAGTTATTATCATAAGCCGGAGACACTGCAAGAAATGACCAATCACATAGTCGGAAGGATAATGGACCAGCTGGGCATGGAATATGAAGGCTTCAGGCGCTGGGGAGGCTGACGGTTATGGGGAAGATTTGTGCAGAAAAAATCCATATGGAAAATCCGCCCTGTCCTGCTGTTATAGAAAAATGGATTGATGATCCTGAAGTTTCCGGCTGCATCAGGGCATATATGTTCCGGCTGGATGAAGGGGGCAGTGTGTTGATTACAGGAGGTTCAAGAACCCATGTGGGCGCCTTCAGCCGGACTGCGCCGGGGCGGGATACAGAAACAATCCAGTTTCCGGGACATAAAGACGGCGTGGTCAGCAGCCGTTGGTCGGAAACGCTTTGCCGTGTCCTGGGGGAGCCGTTCAGCGTGGAGTGCGGGATTCATTTTGATGGCCTGTCTAAGAACGGCATCGGACTGGTTGTGCAGATCTGCGGGGAAATGCTGGAGGAGGCCTGCCGGTTTTATAAATCATGTGAATCCGATGGGACATCTGTGGTATAATACAGAATGAACCCGCAGATGGCGGAATACATTTTCAGGAACGGCCTGAAGCACAGGGATAACGGACAGGAGGATTGACTGTGAAATATTTTATGGTAGAAGGAATCATCCGGGCAGCGGAAAACATGGATGATGCCATCATGGAACAGCACATGGCCTACACACAGAAGGCCATGGACCAGGGGAACGTCTTGATTTCCGGATTAAAGACAGATATGAGCGGCGGTGTTTTTATTATAAGGGCGGATACCGCAGAACAGGCCGAGGCGTATCTGGATAACGAACCATTTAAACTGCATGGCATCCAGGACTACAGGTGGGTGGAGTTTGAACCCCACTATATAAATCCGTCCGCCGGAACCTGGATGGAATAAAATGAAAGAAAAGTAAGGGCATTCAGGTCCTCTCCGTCATATCCTATACCATAGGATGTGAGATCCGGAGGGGACCTTTATGCATTATGGACTGGCATTGTCAGGGGGCGGGACCAGGGGGGCTGCCCACGTGGGCGTACTGAAGGCGCTGGAAGAAGCGGGGCTTCTGCCGGATGCAGTGGCAGGCACCAGCGCGGGCAGCATCGCCGCGGGCCTGTATGCCTCCGGTATGCAGATTCATGAGATGGAGAAGGCAGTACACCAGCTGGCTGTCCATGGAAATGACTACCTGGACCCGGACTATTCCGGGATTATGGAATTTGTGCCCCGGCTTCTGACCGGGAGAAGAATCAATCTGCAGGGGTATATCAAGGGGGATAAACTGCTTTCCTACTTCTGTGAACTTACCGGCAGAAAGCAGCTGGACGAATCCGTGGTAAAGCTTGTGATTCCCGCAGTGGACCTCATAAGCGGCCAGACCCTGTGTTTTACCAATTCAGAAACAGCCAGCCCGCAGATGCATGTGAGATGGTCCTGGGACGCCTATCTGTGTGAAGCCATGATGGCCAGTTCCAGCGTGCCGGGAGTATTTGCACCCAGAAAAATCGGTTCCTGCCTTCTGGTGGACGGAGGCGTTACCCACAACCAGCCGGGCGGGCTTTTGAAAGCAGCCGGGGTGTGGCCCGTCATAGCCGTGGACGTAGGGGCGCCGTATTCGGCGCCGGATGATGATTCAATCATTGAAGTACTTTCCCATTCATTTTCCATTATGGGCAGCCTTCTGGAAGAAGGCCGTCCACCGTCAGAGGCACTCCGGCTCCATCTGCCCCTCCCGGAAGATGCCGGACTGCTCTCATTTGATAAAATGGAGGCGTGTGTGGAGATTGGATACCAATATACCAGGAGGATGATTCCCACAATCAGGAAGGTGCTGGACAGGGAAGGACTTCCTGGTGTCCAGAATCCGCCCGGCCCTCAGTTCCGGCAGATGTCCAACTCCTTCATCTTTCCGGCATTTTAAACCCTGCAAGGGCCTGGTTCAGATAGTCATTAAAGGGCTTCATTTTCAGGAAAATATCCACGGCCAGTTGTAAGAACTGTTCCGTATCCCCAACAATTGAATCGCTGACCGGATATTCCAGGTACCAGCTTTTAAATTTCAGATATTCTGCCATAGGATGTTCCCTGTCGTAGCCGCGGGGGACATTTTTAAGTGCCATGCCCCTGACCGTGAAGGTTTCCTTGAAATCAGGAGACTGGATAACCTGTTCCCACTGGCCGGGATGCGTAAGGATATAGTCCCGTATCATGGCGGTTGCATCCTTAAACATATCCGTGAAAAGCCCTCCTCCTAAAAAGGACTGGCCGCCGGGTTTTATCATGATATAATATCCTACCGGGATGGGAAGCTTCCCTTTCGAGGAAATATGGGCGCGGAAGGCCGGATTATAAGGGGATTTGTCATGACTGAACCGCGTATCCCTTACCAGCTTAAAGGTCAGGTCCCTGGGATTCTGGTGCAGGATACTGCTGTCGGTTTTCCCAATCCTGTAAATCAGTTCCTGGATTAGGCCCTCAAATTCAGTCTTGGCTTTCTGGAATTCCTCTTTATGGGAGTGATACCATTGGCGGTCGTTGTTATCGTTTAATTCAGTCAGGTATCTTAATATTGTGTTGTCCGTCATTGACAGTCCCTCCTATGCGTTTTTTACGAATGACAGTGCCGCGGATCCTAAAAAACTGGAAAAGAACTGTTTTGTCCGTTCCGGTGATTCATACATCCGGCAGAATGTAAAATGGGAAGCAAGGCCATCAATGTCTTCCATGGCGTTCTTAAAATTCTCGGCTGTTTCGGGATTGATTTCCTTTGCAGCGGTATAATCCAGGGCCTGGGGATCCAGCCGCCGGCTTTTAATGGCATAGTTTATCCGGCTGGCACAATGGCATGTCCCGGAGCCGTATTCGCCGCAGTATTCGGTGAGGAAACCGGCCATTTTCCTGCGTATCCTGGAAAGGCGCTGGCGGTAAGCTTCCGGCGTCATGTTGAGTATGGCCCCGGCTGTGTGGCTGTCTAATTTGAACATGGTGCCCAGGATGAAGATACAGCGGCTTTCCATATCAAGACATTGGAGCATTACATTTGTACAGGACATTTTCAGCTCCTCTGCAAGAAGCTCCTTGTCAACGTCCTGGGTCAGGTCAGGAAGATCCCCGGGCATTCCGCAGCGGATATCATTCCCATAGAATTCAAAATCCAGCGGACGTCCGGCAAACATATGCTTTTTGTAGTTAATCAGGTGATTGGTGGCAATGCGGAAGACCCAGGTGGAGAAGCTGCTCTCCTTCTTAAAAGAGGAAAGGTGGGTCATCACCTTCAGAAGGATGTCCTGGGACGCGTCCTCGGCGTCAGGAAATGTCCCAAGCATCCGCAGTGAGAGATTGAAGACCATGTCCTGTATGCTGCCGATCAGCGCCTCAAGGGATTCCCTGTCCCCGGCAGCGGCCTTGTCAATTAATTCTGATACATTCTGGTTTTTATTCATTTTCTTATACCTCCTTATTAATTAGACAAGGCATTGGGGGATGTGTGACAGATAAATCAGGTTTTATTGAGAATCAGCATTCTGCATCCAGCTGGTACACGGCCTGGTCTATCATGTGGATTTCTTCGGCAGTCAGCTGCCACGCCATGGCCGCTGTATTTTCCACGGCTTCCCTGGCATTCCTGACCCCGGTCAGGGACGTGTTGATAAAATCGTGCTGGACGGTCCAGTTGATGGTAACCTGGGCAACCGGTACATGGCGCTGTTCCGCGATTTTATCCAGTACCTTAAGCAGTTTCATGACCCTGGAGAACTTTGGCTCGACAAAGAAGTCGTAAAATCCAAGACGCGCGTCCCCGGGCTCAAACTGAGGCAGCTGGCGGATGGCTCCTGTCAGGATTCCTGCGCCAAGTGAGCCGTATCCCATGGTTGCAGCTCCCTTATCATGATACTTTTTCAGTAAATCTTCACGGCTTCTGTTGACCATGGAGTAAGGGAACTGGATTACGTCCAGGACATCCAGGGAGTAAAGCTGTTCCAGGTCGGCATCTTCAAAATTGGAGATTCCGGAAAAGCGGATTTTACCTTTCCTTTTTAATTCCTTTAATGTGTCGGCAGTTTCCTCCAAAGGGGTATTCACATCAGGCCAATGGATGAGATAGATATCGATGTAATCGGTCTGCAGGCGTTTTAATGATTCATCCACCTGTTTCATTATACTGTCATGGCTGCTGTCACGGATAGCCCCTTTTTGAAAATTTTTAGGGCCTTCTTCCCATCGGATACCACATTTTGTAAGCAGGGTTACCTGGCTGCGTTTTCCAGATGAAAGGGCCTTCCCCACAATGGTCTCGGAAGCACCCCTTCCATAGGTAGGCGCCGTGTCAATAAAGTTCACACCCTGGTCTATCATGGCATGGATGGCCTCAATGGCATCTTTTTCGTCCACAGGTCCCATATCCTTCCCGCCCAGGGCCCAGGTTCCCACAGAAATTTCCGATAACTCCAAACCTGTACTTCCAAATGTTTTGTAACGCATTTGCAAAACCTCCTTTTGATAAATTGTATTTATATTATATCTTAAAAGATACATAAAAGCAACAAAATAGAACAATTAAATTGACAAAAGTAATACAATATTTTATGATGGTAATCAGAAGGAGGGATAAGTATGTTTCGATTATTGTGTACGGCAGAGTTTGATGACATTTGGACAGAAAGGTTCAGGCAGCTGGTGGAGATGGACCGGATTGGATTCAGCCTGGACAAGGATCCCAAAAAGCGTTTGGGACAAGACCGGATAATTGAAGCGCTGCAGGGGTATGACATCCACATTTCCGGTTATGAGAAGCTGACGAAGGAGGTCCTTTACAGGTGTCCGGATTTAAAACTCATACTGAGCGTCAGGGATGGTCCGGAGGAAAATATTGATATTCAGGCGTGTACCGAACTTGGCATACCTGTATTATTCAGCAGCGGAAGATGTGAGCGGTCTGTTCCCGAGTTTACATTCCTGGCAATGATGATGATGGCAAAACCGGTGAATCTGGCTTCCGGGGTTTTCAGGACAGAAAAGTGGACGGCAGAGAATGACCTGAGGTTGAGGAGGATTAATGAATCCTCCACGGAAATGGCAGGTAAGACAGTAGGGATTGTGGGACTGGGAAGAAATGGTATAGGACTTGCTGCAAGATGTCAGGCATTTCAGATGCATGTGATTGGTTATGATCCGTATGTGGATAAGAAAAAAGCGGAAGGGTTACAGCTTGAACTGTTAAGTCTGGAAGAACTGTTTGACAGGGCGGATTTTGTGGTGCTGATGGCGCGTGTAACAGAGGAAACACGGCACATGGCAAGCCGGGAGCTTTTGTGGAGGATGAAGCCGGGGGCCTGCCTGGTCAATACGGCAAGGGCAGCCCTGGTAGACAGCCAGGCCCTGGAGGATGCACTGGAGCAGGGGCGGATACGCGCGGCCCTGGATGTATTCGATGAGGAACCGCTGCCAAACGATTCATGGGTGTACAGGATTCCACAGGAACGCCTCCTTCTGACGCCTCATCTGGCAGGTGTCAGCCAGGAACGGATTGTTTACCAGTCGGAGAAGCTGTATCAGGCCCTGACCATCTATATGCGCGGCCAGCTTCCGCCTAATGTTGCAAACAGGGAGGTATTTGCCAGGGACAGCTTTAAGGGCAGGGGAAGTCTGCTTTATGGTTGTGCATGATACTATGATGAAGATATCCTGATGCAGGAAAAATAAGAAACCCAGGCCGTTCCGCTCGAGATGGAACATGCCTGGGTTTTCCTGACCATGAGGGCGGTATCTTTATCCTGTCCCTCCTGTCCTGGACATCAGCCACGCTTATGGCCTCTGTACTTTGTAGGAATAAGGAATTACATTTGTCAGGATATCATTTTCCTGATATTCCACAATATCGCCGGTGGATGAATAGATGGTGCTGGTAGTATGGAGCAGCGGGGTGCGTATGGGCACCTTGAGAAGCTCTGACTGGGATTTTGATACAGAAGTAGTGGTCACTACCTGCACCGTTTTCACGATTTTTATCTGATAATCCGTCTCCATGATCTCATACAGCGAATGGTCTGTGAGGAGCCAGGGATTGAACTGTGGAAAAAAGGATTCAATCAGATAGAGCTGCTGGATATTAAACGGCACATCATCCGCATAACGCAGGCGCAGGATTGCAAGCAGCGGTGTGTTGATCTCACAGTTCAGTGCATGGCCCAGCTGGCTGTCGGCGTTGATACGGGAGAAGGACAGTATCTTTGAACTGGGCCTGATTCCTGATTTTACCATTTCCTGGAACAGACTGTACGGACGGTCAAAGCCAGGGTCGAATTTTGAATAGACCACATACACGCCCTTATTGGAATGGCGCTCCAAAAGCCCCTGGGCAATCAGCTCGTCAATGGATTTGCGCAGGGTGGTGCGGCTGATACCATATAAATTGCAGAGCCACTTCTCATTTGGAAGGCGCTCATTGTATTTATATGTTCCATTTAAAATTTTACTCCGGATGTCCTGTACAATCTGAGAATACAGGGGGAGTGAACTGTTAGATGCTGTTTTCATATAATCCCTATTCCTTATTGTCCCTATTCTTACATGGGTTGAGTGCCGAAAAGTTCCATCTGCTCTTTGGCAATGTCAATGACTGTATTGAGCGCGGTATCAAAAAGATTTACATAACGGCAGCGGCCATCTGTTTCATCAATCATTTTGCGCATGGATGCAATCGTAGCCAGGGACATGCCGGTGAAGAAATTGATTTTGTTGATGCCGCCGGCAACCGCTTTCTTGAAATCACTTTCAGGAAGGCCGCTTCCTCCGTGCATGACAAGAGGTACCTTTACCATGCTCTTGATTTTGGCCAGACGTTCAAAGTCAAGGTTGGGTTTCCCTTTATAAACCCCGTGTACGGTGCCGAATGCAATGGCCAGCGCGTCTATTCCGGTTGCTTCCACAAAGGTAACCGCATCCTCCGGACGGGTGAATAAGTCCTCCTTGGCAACGCTTCCCTCCACGCTGCCTTCAGGGGCAGCCACATGGCCTATTTCAGCTTCCACACTGACACCGCAGGCGTGTGCAACCCTGACAACCTCCCGGGTCTTTTCAATGTTTTCTTCTAATGGAAGCTTGGAGCCATCGAACATCACGGATGAGCAGCCGGCATGGATGGCACGGTAACATTCCTCAACCGATGCCCCGTGGTCCAGATGGTAGCAGATGGGCGCCCTGGCTTTTTTTATCCGGCTGAGATTAAAATCCAGGAATGCGTCTGCTTCCTGACGTTCAAAGGCAAAACCGGGCAGCATCAGTATGACCGGTAAGCCGGTCTGTTCCGCTGCTTCGATAATTCCTTCTGTCAAAGTGAAGTCCATGGTGTCAAATGCAGCCACGGCGTAATTCTTTTCGTTGGCAGGTGCCAGGATTTCTTTTAATGTAATAAGTGACATATTTTTCCTCCTTTATTTTAAAGCATGGGCAGGCTTTTGTCAAACGCTGCGCCATGTGTTCATGGGTACCATGTATGCTTATTTGAACAGTTCGTATATATGTATCAGGTCGTTGGTGTCCAGCTTCATGAAGTTTCCGGCCATGCCATCCGGTCCACGGCGCACGGTTGAACACAGGGTGGGGATATCCTCCTCCTTTACACCCAGTTCTTTGTAGTGTACAGGAATCCCGACAGATACATAAAACTGCTTCTGGCGTTCAATGCCTTCCAGTATCATGCCTTCCACATCATAGGGATCATACTCCATTTCCCATACGCGGTTAAAATAACGGGCAAAGCGGCGCATATCGGCTTTGTATACATATTTCATCCAGCCGGGTGTGACGCAGGCAACGCCGGCGCCGTGGGCACTGTCATACATGCCGCCGATTTCAGACTGTATGCCGTGTACCGTACCGTCCGTGATCCGGCCGACACCGCAGCTGTCATTATGTGCAAGGACACTGGCCCACAGCAGCTGCGCCCGGGCATTATAATTTTGTGGTTCCTTCAGTGCTATGGGAAGATACTTGATGACTGTACGGAATATGCTTTCACCGAGGTTATCCGTCAGATAATTCTCTTCCCCCAGTGTGAAGTAACGTTCATGGACATGGGCCATGATATCCACAGCTCCGCACGCGGTCTGATAAGCGGGAAGGGTATAGCTTAATTCAGGATTCATCAGGGCGAACACAGGGCGGATCCTGTCATCATTCAGGGAACGTTTAAGCACGCCTTTGGTCATGACGCAGCTGAAGGAGCCTTCGCTTCCGGTTCCTGCAATGGTCGGCAGCGCACCCACAGGAAGGGTTCCCCTCACAGGGGTTTTCTTAAGGAAATAGTTGTCCCATACATTCTCTTCAGTGAGGGCGGCAACACCGATATATTTGGCTGTGTCAATTACACTTCCGCCGCCCACTGCAAGCAGGAAATCTACTTTTTCTTCCCGGACAACCGCAGCTCCCCTGTCTCCGGTTTCAATGGTAGGGTTTGGCTTAATTCCTTTGAAATCCACATAGGGGATTCCGGCCTGGTCAAGGGAATCGGAGATTTTCCGGATAAGGGCTGTCTCAAATTCAAAATCAGTGCCATAGTGGAGTATCATCACCTTGCTGGCGCCATACTGGGAAATATATTTCCCCACATTCATTTCTTCGCCCTTGCCGAATATAAAACGGGTTGGACTGTAAAACATAAAATTATTCATAAAAACTCCTTTCTATGTATTAGGATAATAAATATTTTTCAATTGCTTTTGCCACTCCATCCTCGCTGTTTTTTCCTATGACGTGGGCTGCGGATTTCAGCACCTCTGGCTCCCCGTTGGAAACGGCAAAGGAATTGGGGCAGTTCCGTATCATCTTCAGGTCATTCCTGTCATTGCCGAATACATATACCCGGCTTAGGGGGATGCCATAGTAATCCGCGATAAACTGGACCCCGGACCATTTATCCACCGCAGGATGTACAATATCAAATGAGTCCGGTGTGGAACGGATACAGGAAAGGCCGCAGGCATGCTCAAAATAAGAAAGAATCAGCTGCTGTTGTGTAAGTGAATGGACCAGAAGTGAGAGACGTTCTGCTCCGGATGATAAAAGGGCTTTTGCCTGGTCCTTGGAACGGACGACCGTGACAGGGACAGGGGGAAAGCCTGCCTGCTCCAGCCTCTGGTTATAATCCCTGTACCGCATGAGCCGGGTAGGCGTGTCCGCGGTATAGATGGAGTCCGTATAAAAAACAGCCCAGTCCATGTGGTGATAAAAACAGTAATCCAGGAATTCCCATGCGGCCGCAGGCGGAAGACAGGTCTGGCGCAGGAGATTGCCGGAATGGCTTATATTGGCTGCGTTGTTGGTAATGAGAGGCGTATCCAGCATGAGCTCATGGGTGTAAAGCCGGACCATGGATGCAGGCCTTCCCGAGGCAATGCAGGGGAGGCTGCCGGATTGGCGAAGCCTGTGTATGGTATCCAGGCTGTATGGAGAAATCCTGCGGCTGTCATCCAGAAGGGTTCCGTCAAGGTCGATGAAAACAAGTTTTCTGCTCGGCTCCATATGGATTCCCCTGGTTTAGTAGCCGAGCAGCAGGCCGCCGGTCATATCCACACAGGTTCCCACAGCCAGTTCGCACTTTTCGCTGGCCAGAAAAGCAACCATGGTGCCGATTTCCCACGGTTCCCCCACCCGCTTTAACGGGACCCGTTCCACCCGTCTGTCAAATTCTTCACGGTTTGTCTCGTATTGTGTTTTTAATGTATTGGCCATGACAAAGCCGGGCATCACGCCATTTACATGAATCCCGTATCCGGTCAGGTCCACGGCCATGGAGTGGGTCAGCCCTGTCTCGCCTGCTTTGTTGCAGACATAGCATACGCGGCCTTTGGTGGTAGAAGTACAGGATGCTTTGGAAAGGATGTTGACGATCCATCCCTTTCTTTTCGTTGGTATTACCCTGCGCGCAAATTCCCTGGACATCAGGAACTGGCCGGTGAGATTATCATTCAGGCATTGGTTCCAGTCTTCTAATGTAATATCGGTGAAATTCTTGGAAACGCCGCGGCCCGCGTTGTTCACCAGGATATCAACCTGACCGAAATGCTCCATGGCGCAGTCAAATATGGCGGACACATCTTTCTCCTTTCCTACATCTCCCTGTACAATCGCAGTTTTAACGCCATATTCTTCAGAGAGACGGTCTGCCAATTTCAGACAGGTTTCTTTATTACTGTGGTAATTGATGACCAGGTTAGCTCCTTCCTGGGCAAATACCTGGCAGATCCCGGCTCCGATTCCTTTTGAACCGCCAGATATGATTACTGTTTTTCCTTTATGGCCTAAATCCATGTATAACCTCCTCTTGTATTTTGTTTGTCTGTTTATTGGTCTATCTATATTGTATCTAATTTGTTCTTTTTGTCAATATAAAAATAAATCAATTTATAAAAAATATATTGACAAATTGAATCACATGCATTATGGTATAGACATACAAATCAAAATCATATAAAACAAAAATGTATAAAAGAATTACTAATTAAGGAGGTGCGGAAATTCATGAGTAACGTAGTTATGACAAGGGTGGATGCCAGGCTGATCCATGGTCAGGTGGCTGTCCGCTGGACAAAGGTTCTGCAGGCGAAGAAGATTGTGGTTGTCGACAACAAGTCGGCAGCAGATGATTTCCTGACAGAACTGCTGCTTCTGGCAGCCCCGCAGGGGGTCACGGTCCAGGTAATGGATGAAAGTAAGGCGCTGGAGGAATGGAAGAAGGATGGATATGGGGAACAGAACACCATCATTATTTTCCAGAACATTGATACGGCCAAGCGCTGTTATGACCAGGGGCTGGGTTACAGGTCCATCAATATAGGGCAGGTACCCAAGATGGCTGACAGGCCATATCATGCAAATAATACCTGTCACTTAAGCGAGACGGAGCTGCAGGCGCTGGCAGGGCTTAGCGGGGATGGTGTCCGGGTTTATTTCCATCCGACGCCCGAGGATAAGATGGTGGAGTTTGAGTCTGCATATAAGAAGATGAAGGGATAATGAAGGGATAACGGACCGCAAAAACATAATGGAGGGGAAAGAATGGAATTATCAGTCTTAAGTTGTTTTTTAATTGCTGTATGGTATTGGATTATAAACTGTGACCTTGGAAATCTGGGGCGCGCATTAATGAATCCCTGTTTAAACGGTGTGCTGTTCGGCCTGGTCTTCGGGGATGTGGTTACTGGCACAATCATCGGTGCAACCATTAATATCATGTACATATCAATCGCAGCCGTAGGCGCCAACATGCCTGCAGACGATTCACTGGCCGCCTGCGTGGCCATACCGGTTGCCTTGACCTCCGGCCTTGACCCGGCAACAGCGGTGCTCCTTGCAACTCCTTTCGGAATCCTGGGCACATTCATGGATAATGCAAGGAGGATGGTTAACGGATATTGGAACCGCAAGGCACACAGGGATGCAAAGGCATTGAATTTCAGGGGCATTACCCTGGATGGAACCATTTATCCGTTCCTGACCCAGTTTTTTATCCGTGTTCCCATTGTATTTGCCATCATGCTTGGGGTCAGCAGGGGAACCACCGCCATCCTTGATGTGGTACCTCAGTGGCTGCTGACCGGCCTGTCCGTGGTTGGAGGAATCCTCCCCGGGTTCGGTCTTGTGCTCTGCGCTACCTTTATTGGAAAGAAGAATTTCCTACCATTCTTTGCCCTGGGCTTCTTTTCCATGAAGGTGTTTGGCTTTACCACCCTTGTGGCAGCCGTGTTTGGTATCATACTGGCAATCGTATACGTGCAGCTGGCCTATCCCAAGCAGGAAGGCGAGGAACCATTTGATATGTCCATCTTCAAGAAGAAGGGCGGTTATGAGGGGGTCCTGACCAAGCGGGACTGCCACCGCACGGCATGGCGCGTCATGCTGGGACACAGGTTTGGCAACAGCCTGGAAGCCATGTATGGTACAGGTGTGGGCTATGCCATGATGCCGGCCCTGAGAAAATTATACAGTGGAAAAGATGAAGAACTGAAAGAAGCCATTGACCGTCATCTCCTTCCTTATATTTCAGAGATGTCCCTGGGCAACTGTATCATGGGCGCTGCCCTGGCCATGGAAGAAGAGATAGCAGCCGGTTCCGAGGGTATTGATGGTGATGATGTGGTTACGTTAAAGTCATCCCTGATGGGACCCTTCGCAGGATTTGGAGACTCTTTGCTCTGGTCAACCTATGCTCCGGTTGTGAGGACCGTGTTCATTCCGTTTGCATTAGGCGGCTCCGTGCTGGCAGCCCTTCTTATGGAACCATTTATCCGTTTCAGTGCATGTCTTGCAAGTATCTGGTCCTTTGACCTGGGATATAAGATGGGCAAACGCTCCCTGATTGCGCTGCTCAGGGGCGGCTGGATGAAGAAGCTTATGGCAGGTGCAGGCGTCATGGGTATGTTCATGCTGGGGGCCATGGGGTCCAGTTATTGTAAGCTGAACCTTGCCCTTTCCATTGCAAGCGAGACCCTGGGCGGGGCCATTTCAATCCAGGAAAAGCTGGATGGGATCCTGCCGGGCCTGCTTCCGTTCTTCCTGATGATGGGTGTGTATTCATACTTTGAAAAGGGCGGCAAGTATCTTAGGCTCATTGTGATAACACTGATTGCATGCCTGGTTGGAGCATTCCTGGGTATTGTCTGATAACAAAGGAGAGTATTATGCTGGTAAATATGTGCGATATTTTAAGAAAGTCAAGGGAGGGAAAGTACGGTGTGGTGGCTCCTAATATATGTAATGAGGATACTGCCAGGGCCGCCATTGAAGTGGCGGAGGAAAACCATGCGCCCTTGATCCTGGATGTGATATTTAATGTGAACCCGGATATCCCGCTATTTGCGGGTATCTGCAGACAACTGGCGGAAAGGGCAGCTGTACCGGTTGCCCTGAACCTGGACCACGGCGGATGCTTTGAACATGCCATGATTGCGGTCCGGTCCGGCTTTTCTTCCATTATGGTAGACCGTTCCAGCCTCCCTTATGAGGAAAATGTGGCGGAGGTTTCTGAACTGGTTAAGATTGCCCATGCAGTGGGCGTCAGCGTGGAAGCGGAACTGGGGCATGTGGGAAGCGGGGAGCAGTATGACGCGGACCGCAACGCAGGCCTGACCGACCCAGGGCAGGCAAAGGCTTATGTGGAAGCAACGGGAATTGACGCGCTGGCAATTGCAATCGGTACGGCCCATGGAAAATATGTTGGCACTCCGTATCTGGATTTTGAACTCTTGGAAAAAATCTATAACGAGGTAGAGGTTCCGCTGGTACTACACGGAGGTTCTGGTTCTGGTGATGAAAACCTTGCAAAAGCCACCAGTATGGGAATCACCAAGGTAAACATCGGAACGGACCTGTTCCAGGCAGGGATTGACCATCTGCTGGCCCATCACGGTGAAATTAAAAGGGCGCATCTGGGATATAAGCTTATGACAGACGGTTATAAGGAAAAACTGCTTCATTATATGAAATTGTTTAACCAGTGCGGCAAGGCATAGGAAGGAGGATATATGGAACAGCAGACACCGGTCATCCTGGTTATCTCCCACGGGTTTTTCTGCAGGGAGCTGGTCAATTCAGTTAAGATGATATTTGGGGATGCCCCGGGGCTTCTGAGCCTTCCGCTGGAGGAAGGCATGGACCCGGAGGTTTATGAGGAACAGCTGAACCAGCTGATTGACTCATATGATGGAAATGTCTTTGTATGTGTGGATATCATGGGAGGGACACCTTTTAAGTCCCTTGCAAAGGCGGCGCGCACACGGACCCTGTATGGGGTGGCAGGTGTGAGTATGCCCATGCTGATTGAAGTGTTATCCAACCGCGATGAGTTGTCCGGAAGGGAACTGGCGGCCCAGGCAGCAGCTGCCTGCAGTGAGATGGTTATGGACCTTACGGAATATATGGAGAAAATGCATAAGCTTGGTACGGGGGAATAGACAGTTAGGAGGAGACATGGATTTAGGTTTAAAGGGTAAAGTGGCAATTGTAACCGGAGGGGGCCGCGGAATCGGAAAAGGGTGCAGCACGGTCCTGGCCCAGGAAGGCTGTAACCTGGCTATCGTGGACCTGGCCCATGACGAAGGCACCAGACGGTATATGAAGGAACTTGCCGGACAATATGGGGTAGATATCCTGGAATTGGATGCTGACGTGAGTGATGAACAACAGATTGAGCAGATATTCCGGAAAACCATAGGACATTTTGGGACTGTGGATATCCTGATTAATAATGCTGGCAGAGGTGCAATCCGTAAGCCTTTCCACGAACTTACCACGGAAGACTGGAGGTCGGTTCAGGAAATCACATTAAACAGCCAGTTTTTCATGAGCCGTGGGTTTGTAAAATACTGCAGGGAGCAGAAACGGCCAGGCAGCATTGTAAACGTATTGTCCAAGTCGGCATTCACAACCAACAGCAAGGATAATACAACATATATCAGCGCTAAGATGGGCGCATACGGCCTGACCAAGGGCATTGCCAATGAGATGGCGCCCTTTGGCATACGGGTCAACGGAATCGTACCCGGATATGTGCAGACAGAACGCACCTATCCGGATGGGGATGCAAGGACGGAACGGATGCGTGCACTGCTTCCCACCGGGAAATTTACGCTTCCGGTGGAAATCGGTCAGGTTGCAGCCTTTCTGTGTTCGGATTGTTCATCGCAGATCATAGGAGCAGCCATTGACTGTTCAGGCGGGACAATGCTCTAAAACGTCGGTCATATCATAAGCCTTGCAGGGGATTTTGCAAAATAATTGTTGATTGTATTTGATTTGACCAATATAATAGAATTAATTATTATGCAAAAAATTGGGAGGGGGGTATTTTCGTGAAGGATCTCAATATTTCCATGCCTCTGTATTACCAGATTGTATCTGATATCAAGGCTAAAATTGAGGAGGGCATACTTGCTCCCGGTGATAAGCTGCCAACAGAGAATTCACTGAGTAAAAACTATGAGGTAAGCAGGGTTACGGTGCGCAATGCGCTGAACGCGCTGGTTGAGACAAAGCTGGTGGAACGTCAGCCAAACAGGGGATATTTTGTGGCAAAGCTGCATGAGGGCGTTACAAGCCACAAGGGCTACAGCCTTTATGATGACCTGGTGGAGGCTGGCTATGAGCCGGGTTCCAAGATAATCTCCATGACAACGGAAAGCTGCGGTTCACATCTGGCAAATATTTTTGGATGTGACCCGGAGGACCTGGTGATTGTCATACACAGAATCCGGCTCGCTGACCAGGTCCCCTTTGCGGAGGAGATGAATTACCTGCCTTCATGGATTTTTGAGGGAATTAATCCCTGGGAGATGGAAACAAGATCCCTGATAGAGATCATGGAGAAACAGTTTGGCGTAAGGATTGCTTATTCCATGCAGACATTGAAGGCCAAGCTTCCCACCAGGGAACAGAAGGAGATGCTGAACCTGACATCCAATGCCCCCCAGCTGTCCATCCGCAGTAAGGTTTATGATAAGAACGGGAAGGTTGTCAAATACACAAAAGTATTTTTCAGGACCGATATTGTAGAGTATAGTTTCGTCTGGACCGTATGATGCGTTTATAAAAAAACGGAGGTTTGGACCATGGTAGAAAAGAAGGTAACAATTGTCAATAAGACTGGTTTACATGCAAGGCCGGCGAATGGGCTTGTGAACCTGGTCAAGAAATACAACAGCAGGATTAACCTGATTAAAGAGAACAAGACCGCCAATGCCAAGAGCATCATCAACGTGCTTACATTGGACCTGAACCAGGGGGCAGAAGTACTGGTGCGGGCAGAGGGCGGGGATGAAGAAGAAGCGTTGGATGCGGTTGTAACGTATCTTGCCGGTTTGACAGAATGAATCTGAAGGAGGACTGCAATGAAGAAGTTGTCTGGTATTCCTGTTTCAGATGGAATCGCAATTGGCCGCGTATTAAAATTAGTGAAAAAGGAGCATACGGTTGAGGCATACACAATCCGGGAAGAGGATGTGGACAGGGAAATCGGCCGGTTTACAGATGCCCTTAACAAGGTATCCTGCCAGATTCAGGCACTATATGAATCCACTAAGCAGAAGCTGAATGAGGAGGAAGCCGGGATATTTGCAGCCCACTTATCCGTAGCAGAGGACCCCATGATTGAGGACGGGGTAAAGGACCGTGTCCGGGATGAGCGGATGAATGTGGAACAGGCACTTAAACTGACATTGGATGAGATTGAGGAATTGTTTGCAGCGCTGGATGATGAGTACCTGAGGGAACGTGCGGCTGATGTCAGGGATGTGGGAGGCCAGATCATGGACTGCCTTCTTGGAACCGCATCCCTGGATTTAAGCTTCCTGCCATATCCCTGCATCATAGCGGCAAAAGATCTGACCCCTTCTGAAACCATGTCCATGGATTTTTCGAAGACAATGGGGTTCATGACAGAACAGGGCGGAAGGACATCCCACACGGCCATCATATCCAGGTCCCTGGAGGTCCCGGCGGTTGTGGGAATCGGCCCCATGCTGGATGAGCTGGAGGATGGGACGTGGGTAATCATGGATGCTTTAGACGGTACCGTCATCGTGAATCCGGATGCGGGGCAGATTGAATTTTATAAAAACAGGCAGGAACAGTATGAAACCGGGAAAAGACTGCTGGCTGAGCTTAAGGATAAACCGGCAGAGACAAAAGACCATGCTTTTTTTGAACTGTGTGCCAATATAGGGAATCCTGGGGATGCGGATAAGGTCCTGGATTACGGCGCAGAGGGAATCGGGCTGTACCGGACCGAGTTCCTGTATATGGGCAACTCACATTTCCCAACCGAGGAAGAACAATTTGCTGCTTACAAAGTGGTTGCTGAGAAAATGGGGGATAAGCCGGTTATTATCCGTACCTTGGATATTGGAGGGGACAAAGAACTTCCGTATTATACATTTGAGCATGAAGAAAATCCATTTTTAGGCTGGCGTGCAATCCGGATCTGTCTGGACCGGGTTGACGTATTCAAAACACAGCTTCGTGCCATCCTGCGTGCAGGAGCCTATGGCAATCTGAGAATTATGTATCCCATGATTATTTCAAAAGAAGAGCTGATGCAGGCCAATGCAATTCTTGAGACCTGTAAGGGTGAACTGCGCTCTGAAGGCGTGGAATTCAACCCGGATATACCGGTTGGCATCATGGTGGAGACTCCGGCCGCAGTTGCAATGGCAGATGTCCTGGCAAAATATGCAGACTTTTTTTCCATCGGGACAAATGACCTGTGCCAATATACCCTGGCAGTTGACAGGGGAAACGGGAAAATTGCGGACAGGTATAACCCGCTTCATCCGGCTGTGCTCAGAAGCATAAAGAAAGTCATTGATGCATCCCATGCCCAGGGGAAATATACCGGTATGTGCGGTGAATTTGCAGGGGATGAGAGGGCTGCGGTCCTGCTGGCCGGATTTGGCCTGGATGAGTTCAGCATGACGGCATCCAGTATCCCAAAGATTAAGAAATGCATCCGCGGGCTTCAGATAACAGAGGCAAAGCAGATTGCCATGAAGGCATTGGAGGCAGAAACCATAGAAGAAGTTGAAACATTGATTGGATATCGGAAATAATCCGGAAAGGAATAGACATATGAGCAAGAGAAAAGTAATAATGCTGACAGATTCGTCTTTAACATATCCCAAAGTGATGGCAGAGGATGCCCAGGCTGTGCTGAAACGCCTGGAAGCCTACGATGCAGAGGTGGTTTATGTACAGGACCAGAAAGACTGGGACCGTTCCATGTTTGTGGAATATGCCTCCAAGGTGGAAAAGACAGGTCCTGAACCCTTTGAGGTGAATCCTGAATTTTTAAAGGAGGCAGAGGACGCAGAAGTCATCATTGCGAATTTTGCCCCGGTGGGCTCAGCCATCATCCGGGCAGGCAAGAAACTTAAGATGATAGGGGTAACCAGGAGCGGCGCAGAGAATGTTAACATTGAAGCGGCTTCGGAGCAGGGGGTAAAGGTTGCCGTGGCCCCAGGCCGTCTGGCAGACCCTGTTTCCGACTATACCGTGGGCCTGATCCTGGCGGAATCCAGGAACATAGCAAGAATGAGTATTACGGACCATGATGGCCAGTGGATGACGGACGCCCCTAACTCTTCCTATATAAAAAGCCTGAAGGGGTCTGTGGCCGGCCTGGTGGGATATGGGATAATCGGACAGAGGGTGGCTGCAAAGCTGCAGGCCTTTGGCTGTGATATAATTGCTTATGATCCTTTCTGCAGGCCGGAGGTATTTGAGGCCACCAACTGTAAGAGCGTGACGTTAGAAGAACTCATGCAGAAGTCAGATTATGTAAGTATCCATGCCCGTCTGACCAAGGAAACACAGGGACTTGTGACAAGGGAGCATATCAATATGATGAAGCCTGCTGCGTTCTTCATCAACACGGCCCGCGCCGGGCTGGTGGATGAGGATGCGCTGGTGGACGCGCTGGCAGGGCACAGGATTGGCGGAGCCGCACTGGATGTATTTTCCGTGGAACCCATTCCCCAGGGGCATCCCATACTGAAGCTGGACAATGTAACATTAACACCCCACAGGGCCGGTAACTGCAGTAACCTGGCAGCTATTTCCCTGGATATTATTGTGGAGGATATTGAGCGCTATTTTAGAGGGGAACCTCTGGCACATGGAAAAAACTGACAGTGATATGCTGACGGAATAAATGAAGGATGGGAAGGGCATGACGCATGAAATTCAATATGCGCCATGCCCTTTTCTGTAACCGCCATGGAACCGCAATCCTGTCCTTTAGGATTATCTGGAAAGCCGGAGCCTTTCATGATATATTTAATACAGATGCTAACATAAAGTAAATAGGAAGGTGATGGAAATGATGGAACAGATGTCATTGTTTGACGACCGCGAGGTCTATAATCCCCTGGCAAGCCGGCTCAGGCCGGATGACCTGGACGGGTTTGTGGGGCAGGAACATCTGCTGGGAAAGGGAAAGATACTCCGCCAGCTCATAGAGCAGGACAAGATCCCGTCCATGATATTCTGGGGGCCGCCGGGGGTGGGCAAAACCACGCTTGCAGGCATCATAGCCCATAAAACCCATGCTGAATTCATTAATTTCAGCGCGGTTACCAGTGGTATAAAGGAGATTAAGGAGGTGATGGCCCAGGCTGAGAACAGCCGGAGGATGGGGATTAAGACAGTGGTATTCGTGGACGAGATCCACCGCTTTAATAAGGCACAGCAGGACGCCTTCCTCCCCTATGTGGAAAAGGGCAGCATCATACTGATTGGGGCTACCACGGAGAACCCGTCTTTTGAAATCAACGGCGCCCTCCTTTCACGGTGCAGGGTATTCGTGCTCCAGGCCCTGACCCAGGAAAATCTTTCCTGCCTGCTGAAAAAGGCTTTGAAGAGTCCCAAGGGGCTGGGTTATCTGGATGTGGATATTGATGACCATATGCTGGATATGATAGCCCAGTTTGCGGCGGGAGATGCCAGGACCGCCCTCAATACCCTGGAGATGGCTGTGACCAACGGGGAAATAAGTGCGGATAAGACCGCGGTTACCATGGAGGTGCTGAAGCAGTGCATTGGGAAGAAAAGCTTCCTCTATGATAAGAAGGGGGAGGAGCACTACAATATCATTTCCGCACTCCACAAGTCCATGCGCAACTCTGACCCGGATGCAGCGGTTTACTGGCTGGCAAGGATGCTGGAGGCAGGGGAGGACCCTCTGTACGTGGCAAGGCGGTTAATCCGGTTTGCCAGTGAGGATGTGGGGATGGCGGACAGCCAGGCCCTGCCCCTTGCGGTGGCAGCATACCAGGCATGTCATTTTCTGGGTATGCCTGAGTGCAATGTACATCTGAGCCATACGGTCATTTACCTGTCCATGGCCCCCAAGTCCAATTCCGCCTATGCGGCCTATGAGACAGCCAAAGAGGATGCCCAGGCAACCATGGCAGAAACAGTCCCCTTGAACATAAGGAACGCGCCCACGAAGCTGATGGAAGAACTGCATTATGGGGAGGGGTATGTATATGCCCATGACACAGGGGAGAAGATGGCCCGCATGCAGTGCCTGCCGGATGCGCTTACCGATAGGGAATATTATCATCCAAACGGCCAGGGGAAGGAGCCGGAAATTAAAAGGCGTCTGGAACAGATAAGACAATGGAAATCCGGACAATCGACAGAAGTGTGACAAAGATAAAGCGGCCGTATCCGTGGCTTCCCGATGGGAAGTGAAACGGATGAAAGCCGCTTTTTTAATATGTTTCCTTGTTTATATAGACTTTAATTATAAAGACTTTATTTATAAAGACTTTATTTATAAAGACTTTGCCTCAATACATCCAGCAGATATGCCATGTCCACTGGTTTGGATACAAACCCGGTCATGCCGGCCTGGACAGCAGCATCAGAGTCTTCCTTAAAGGAATTGGCAGTCATGGCAATGATGGGAATGGAGCTGCCGGCCGGATCCGCGCTGGCCCGGATCCGTCTGGTTGCCTCCAGGCCGTCCATCACCGGCATGCGTATATCCATAAGGATTACATGATACGTGCCGGCCGGGCTTCCGGTAAAATGCTCCAGCGCTTCCTGTCCATTGGATACGCGTTCTACATTGGCCCCGTTCATCTGAAGCAGCTCGGTCGCGATTTCTGCGTTCAGGTCATTGTCTTCAGCAAGCAGGATCCGCACCCCGTCCAGGGGGGCGGCCCCGGGCGTTTTTGGCTCTGGGCCTGAGGGCGCAGGGTCCTCAGGGGATGCGGACAGCTGAAATACAACATGAAAATAAAACTCAGCCCCCTTGTGAGGGGAACTCCTTACCTTCAGCTCACCGCCCATGGCGTTTACAATATTGCTGCTGATGGGAAGGCCAAGGCCTGTCCCGGCGCTTTTTGCACTGGAAGACCCAATCTGTTCAAAGGAATCAAAAATCTTTTTCTGGTATTCCTCCTCAATCCCAATACCGTTGTCCTTTACTGAGAAGAGGAACGCTGCCTTGGTTTCATCGGATTCTGTTTCCTGGACCAGGAGTTTTACCTGGCCGTTCTCAGGCGTGAATTTGACTGCATTGGACAGCAGGTTGACCAGTACCTGCCTTAAACGGACAGGGTCGCCCTGGATATCGGAATGGATGATCCCCAAATCCACTGTGAACAGGATGCCTTTGGATTCCGCCTGGCTGCGCATCATCCCCTCCAGGTCTGATAACAGGTGGCGGAGGTTGAAACTCTCGTCCATGATTTCCATTTTCCCATTCTCAATCCTGGACATGTCCAGAATATCATTAATGAGGGACAGCAGGTACTGGGAGGAGGACAGTATCTTTTTTAAATTTGTCTCCACCCGTTCAGGCAGCCGTTCCTCCATACAGGTCAGGTTTGCCAGCCCCATGATGGCGTTCATGGGTGTACGGATTTCGTGGCTCATCCTGGATAGGAACTCTCCTTTGGCCCGGCTTTGGGCTTCTGCTTTTTCAAGCTCCCCCTGAATCATGGCGTTCTTAAGCCGCGCCTTCATGATGAAGAGGATGGATATGGCTGACAGCAGTACAAACGCACTGAAGATAGCTATAAAAGCCACTGGGTTGGCATAAATCAGCTCACCCATTGTCATGGACGAGTACCCCATGGATACCAGATTACGGTCGGAAATGGAATTCTTTTCCTCTTCAGACAGGCTGGAGATGGATTTATTCAGGATTGTCATCAAATCCGGATTAATGGGGCGGTCCATTGCAAAGCTGATTTCCATGTTATTGTTGATACTGCTCAGCGGTATGATGTTGGTATACCTGTGCATCTGCATCTCATGTTCGATTGCAGGGGAAATACCATATACAAAATCAATCTCCCCCCGGTTAACAGCATCCAGGTAATCACGCGGCGTGGCAAAGCAGCGCACCTGTGCAGCGGAAACAGAATCCGGAAGACGGCATCCGGCCATGATCCCGGCTGTCAGACCCTCGGAGGGATAGTTGGCGGATTTGTTTTTGACAATGATATTATTAAGCGTTATATAGGATTTGGAAACCGCAAGGCCGTCAGCGGCAGCCGATTCCTGGGAATCCAGATAATAGCCCAGCATATCAGCCTTTCGGTCCTTTACCAGTTGTACGGCCTCCCCGTAGGTATCCGTAAACACATAATTGAAGGACAGGCCGGAATAATCCGAGATGTTTTCCAGCAGGTCGGGAAGGATTCCGCTGTGATGGTCTGTTTCATCGCCCAGGCAATAGAACGGATGCCAGGCATTTACCACGGCAACGGTTACGGCCTGTTTGGATGCGATGTAGTCCTGTTCCTCACTGCTGAACTGGATTTTGGAATTATTAATATTGTTAAAGTTCCTGTCATAATGTTCTTCAGCAAATTTGGGGTCGGAATTAAGGATTTTCTCAAGTCCCATGTTCAGCCCGTCCAGTATATCATCATTTCCGGCATGGGTTACGATATAATAAGGCTGCGCCGGAAATTCCGCAGCAACCCGGTAATGGTCGGCTTCCGATTCATTGCCCAGAAGAAGGTCCACTTCCCCGGCTTCCAGGAAGCGGTACATGTTGCCGTCCCCTCCAATCTCCTTAGAGGAATAGGTACGGATACCGCACTGGAGGTTATTGATCAGGAGGAAATCCCGGAGTCTTTGGCGTTTTTCAAGGGCATTTTCATATACACCGATTATCTTGCCGTTCAGGGTGCTGGGTTCGTAGCTTTTTATGTCCTGGTCATCTTTGTTGCAGAGAAGTACTGCTTTACTGTTGCCCATGCTGTATTTGGGATATGCAATCTGGGACTCATAACCGTTCAGATAAAAGATACCCCCTAATATATCGTATTTGCCTTCAAGGAATTCATCCAGGAGGAAATCCGGGTCAACGCTTACATATTCATAATCCCAATTGTTGTATTTTGCGATTTCATTGAGATAATCGACCATAAGTCCCTTGTAATTGCCATATGTATCAGGATAACATATGCCGGGAACGGACGAAAATGCCACTGTTAGGGTCCGCGCCTCCGCGTCCGGGATATCATTGTATGCCTCCGGGATGGAGGAAGACCCGGAGGCATAAATAATACCTGTCCACAATGGGGACAGGGAAAAGACAAGAGCCATTATTAATATAATCATTCCCGCACCGCGGTGATATTCCTTCATGTCAGCACCTCATACCATAGACTACACCATTAAGTTATTCTATCACATTTACTGTTCAGGAGGCAACCGGATGGTAGGTTATTTGCCAGAAATAATTAAGAAAACCGTTCTTGTTTTTGTTTTGAGCCATGTTATACTGAAACCATGATATAGAAGATCATGGAAAAGGAGGAGAATATCAGATGCGGGAATATAAGTCAGTAGTAATTGCCCTGATTGCTGCTGTCAGTGCAGTTGTCTGTGTGAGCATTTTTACAGGAGGGCTGGTGGACTACAAGAAAACAGGAGGGGGAAGCGGGATTACGGCCACCGGGTCGGCGAGCTGTGATTTTGAGTCTGACCTAATCGTCTGGAGGGGAAGTTTCTCTGTCCACGGAGACACGCCGAAAGATACATACAGCACCATAAAAAAAGATGCGGAACTGGTTAAGAAGTATCTGGAGGAAAATAATGTGGCCGAAGACGAGATGGTATTCAGTTCCATCAACATTTCCCAGACCTACACATCAAGATATGATGAGGAAGGAAGATACCTGGGAGAGGAGCCGGATGGCTATGACCTGACGCAGGGCATGACGGTCACTTCCCATGATATTGACAAGGTGGAGGAAATCTCCAGGGATATCACCACGCTGATTGAGGCGGGGGTGGAATTGGAATCCGAACAGCCGGAATACTATTACACAAAGCTGGATGAGATGAAGCTGGATTTAATTGAGAAGGCAACGGCCAATGCAAAGAGCAGGATTGATATCATGGCAGCGGGCACAGGCGGTACCCCTGGAAAGCTTCTGAGCGCCAGCCTGGGCGTGTTCCAGATTACAGCAAGGAACTCCAGTTCCGAGTCATACAGCTACGATGGAGTGCTGGATACAAGTTCAAGGTCCAAGACCGCGATGATTACGGTCCGGCTGAATTACAGCGCCCAGTGAGGACCGGCATGGGATCCTGCGAAGCATGCAGCCGGCAATCGGTAATCTGGGCCGGATGGTTATGGTAATCTCTAAAATCCCGCCCAACGATTCCGCGGCATACGAATGGTTTCTAAGTCAGAATTACCCTGCCGGGGATATCAAGGTAATCATGGCAGACCTGATCCATGACAATCGCGATGAAATGATTATACTTGAACGGTTGGAAACAGATTATAATTCAACCTTCGGTTTTTTATTATTATAATATGTCTTATGAAAGGATTTGCCACAAATCAATTCCAGACCAACAGGGCGTTCGTTCGGTATCCCCCAAATCAGCCATCTGATATCCGGCAACACCTATTTTGTCCCATCCTGCGGCTATATCTTTCTGGTAACGCAACGGGAAGCATCAGCGGGCCGTTTCCTTGCCCCCTGTCAAGGAACATATGGAAATAAAAGCGGCGTTCCTATCTTCCTATATGGAAGTTAGTAAACGCCGCCTGTGCGGTGGTACATGGTACCTTTCTATTCCTTATGCAGAAGGACTACTCCCCCAGTGGTTTCACCTTCTCCACATAGATTTTCCTGAACAGGATGGAACTCAGTACCACGGAGGTAATCTCAGCCAGGGGGATGGAATACCATACGGCATGGAGTCCGAATGCCCGGGCAAAGAAGTAGGCCAGCGGGAGGATACATACCAGCTGTCTGGCGATGGATACAATCAGGCTGTATACGCCGTTGCCCATGGCCTGGAAGACAGAACCCACGATGATGCAGTAGCCTGCAAAGAGGAAGCTGAGGCTTATAATCCTGAGGGCAGGTACTCCGATGGACAGCATGTCCGCGTCCGCCTGGAACAGCTCAAGCAGCTGGGGCGTCATAAGCTGGAATACGGCCAGGCCGATGAGCATGATAAAAACTGCGATACCGATACTCAGGCGGATGGTTTCCATGATACGCTTTTTGTTACGGGCGCCGTAATTGTAAGCAATAATAGGAATCATACCGTTGTTCAGGCCGAATATGGGCATGAAGATAAAGCTCTGAAGCTTGAAATATACGCCAAAAACGGCTACGGCTGTTTCCGAGAAGCTGATAAGGATTTTATTCAGTCCAAAGGTCATGACGGAACTGATGGACTGCATTATAATGGAAGGAACACCCACCTGATAGATGATGGAAATGGTCCTGCCGTGTGGGGAAAATCCTTTGAAGCTGATGCGCACATCCTTGTTTTTTGCATGGTTCAGGATGGCGGCTAAGACCATGGCAACAATCTGTCCGAATACAGTGGCAGCGGCAGCGCCACGGATTCCCATGGCAGGAATGCCAAGAAGCCCGAATATCAGGATCGGATCCAGTATGATGTTGATGATGGCGCCGGTGCCCTGGGTAATCATGCAGTAGAAGGTCTGGCCCGTGGACTGGAGGATACGCTCGAACATCATTTCCCCGAACAGGCCGAAACTGAAGATACATACAATCTGCAGATATTGGATTCCATATTCAATGATGACCGGGTTATCTGTCTGGCTCTCGAAGAAGATACGCGCCCCGAATATTCCGAACAGGGCAAAGAACAGGAAGCTTACGAATGCCAGGAACAGGCCATTGACAGCGGCCAGGTTGGCATTTTTTGCATTCCGTTCCCCCAGGGAGCGGGACAGAAGGGCATTGACACCCACACAGGTTCCTGCGGACACTGCAATCAGCAGGTTCTGGATGGGAAATGCCATGGAAACAGCAGTGAGGGCTGCCTGGTTAATCATGGATACAAAAACACTGTCCACGATGTTGTAAAGCGCCTGGACCAGCATGGAAATGATCATTGGCAGGGACATGGTAACCAACAGCCTCTTAACGGGCATGGTGCCCATCTTATTCTCTTGTGACATGTAATGACATCCTTTCTCGTTTGTACATGAAAGCTATTGTAGCATTTTCTATATGGTAAAGTCAATGGCATGAAAAGGTCTTGTCCAGGTATTATCTGATGTTATGTAAAACAGGTGACATTTGATTAATATATGCTGGACATGGAGGAATATCTGTGATATTATAAAATAGTAATGATTACTATTATTAAGCAAACGAAGATCAGTAAGAGAAAGGGGTAGGTTTATGGCAGTATACCGTTGCAGGTTCTGTGGTTCAGTGTATGATGAGGAGAAAGAAGGAACAAAGGTCAGTGAACTTCTGGTCTGTCCTGTGTGCAGGGTGGCTTCTGATAAGATGGTGCTGGCTGGCGGCGGGGCAGATGAGCCTGTGCCAGATGAGGAATCCTCCGGAGGGCCGGGCCAGTCAGTACACGGCCTGGGACAGGAAACAGCAGCGGCAGGGCGGAATGGGACACAGCCCGCACCGGCAGATACGGTTTCCTCCGGTCATATTACCGGGGAAGCGCCCGGGTATGACCCGGAATATGCCAGGGTGGGGACGGACAGCCGGTACATGGATGAGATTCATGAGATGGCGGTAAAGGGCCAGTCCATCATTGCCGCCATGGGTACCCAGATGCCCATGCCGGGGTGGGACGACATCCTGTTTTTAGGGGCACAGTTAAATCCTATGCCGTTAGATGAGCATGCCCCGGTTAAGACGGAGACCATTATCGGGAAACATGCAAGGAAACCCATGGTACTGGAGCATCCGGTGTATATCTCCCATATGTCCTTTGGCGCCCTGTCAAAGGAGACCAAGACCGCGCTGGCAAAGGGAAGCGCAATGGTGCGTACAGCCATGTGTTCTGGCGAGGGAGGAATCCTTCCGGAAGAGAGGGAGGCCGCATACCGGTATATTTTTGAATATGTACCCAACCTTTATAGTGTGACAGAGGAGAACTTAAAGAACGCGGATGCCATAGAGATTAAGATTGGACAGGGGACAAAGCCTGGCATGGGAGGCCATCTGCCGGGGAAAAAGGTGACGCCTGAGATTGCGGCGGTCAGGAACAAACCCCTGGGGCAGGATGTGATCAGTCCCTCACGCTTTCCGGGGATTGACACCAGGGAGGACCTGAAGGCGCTGGTGGAAAAGCTTCGTGAGGAATCAGACGGAAGGCCTATAGGCATTAAGATTGCGGCGGGCCGGATTGAGCGGGATCTGGAGTACTGTGTGTTTGCCGGGCCGGATTTCATAACCATTGACGGCCGCGGCGGCGCCACTGGGGCCAGCCCGAAGCTGATTAGGGACGCCACCAGTGTCCCCACCATATATGCCCTGTACCGCGCCAGGAAGTATCTGGATGAAGCAGGGGCGGACATTGACCTTGTGATTACAGGGGGACTCAGGGTATCCTCTGATTTTGCCAAGGCCCTGGCCATGGGAGCGGATGCGGTTGCCATTGCCTCTGCGGCCCTGATTGCCGCCGCCTGCCAGCAGTACCGCATCTGCGGCACCGGCATGTGCCCGGTGGGCGTGGCGACCCAGGATGAGGAACTGCGCCGCCGTCTGCCAGGAGAAGCCGCCGCCATGAGGGTCGCTAACTTCCTGCGGGTATCCCTGGATGAGATTAAGACATTTGCAAGAATTACAGGCCATGACGATATCCATGATATGGATGTGGATGACCTGTGCACCATCAACCGGGAAATCTCTGGATTTACCAATATAAGGCATGCCTGATTAGCAGTATGTCCTGTAAACCTGCTCGAAAATCTCCACATGGTGCCGCTCATCCAGTATGATACGGCGCAGGATATCTGTGATATTCTCGTCCCGTATGTAGGCAATCTGATGCTGGTATTTGCTGATGGCTGCCTTCTCACTGTTGATGGCATTGTGCATCAGCGCCGGGAGTTCGCTGGGGTATTGGTTGTAGCTGGGGGACCAGTAGGTTTTTTTACAGCCGTAATGGGTCCACATCCTTGGGTCTTCCCCCAACTGCAGCGCCAGTTTTCCGAAAATTTCCAAATGATGCATTTCCACAATGCTTACCTTGCGGAATATAGTGGCAATCTCATCCTTTTCTTCCATAATCAGGTTATTATACACATACAGGCTGATGGCGGACATTTCAGAGTTAAGGCCTCCGATGTTGTCCAACATGGCCTTAGCATAGGCGGGATTTTTCATTTCGACCTTAATGGGCGGATAGGGAAGGTCGGCTGTGTATCGGAAATCGTCCATGGATAACATGCTATGCTCCTTTATGATATTAAGATTCCATAGTCCAATGTATGAAAAAGGACGTCTGAATATACAAATTTTCTAAAAATGAAAAGTGACAAATTTTAGTTCTTGACTTTATCACGCCGATGTACTATTTTAGTAGATAAATAATTAAAAGCAATGAAAGAGACTCTTGCCTGAGGAATGTAACAGGAAGGGGGCGTCACCGACTGAGAGCGCCGCCGCGCAGGACTGGGCGAAGGGAACACTCTGGAGCTGGTATATTGAAGCGGTTCTGTCCGTACACGGACAGGACTGACAGTAGGTATACCCGTTGCACACGTTACGTGCAGAGAGAGGAGAACGGACACCTTATGAAGAATGGCGCTGATTTGCGCAGTGCAGCGCTGTCATACAGGTCAAGGTCTCAATGCGGGTGGTACCGCGGGAATGTCTTATGGATGTAATCCCGTCCCGGAATGCAGTTACTGTGTTCCGGGGCGTTTTTTATTGCAGGAAAATGTTCTTACAGGAAAATATTCTTATAGGCAAATGTTCTTGCAGGAAAATGTCCCGGAACCGGATGTCACTGGCGCGTTACAAAATAATAAAACCAATCCAGCGCCAGATTGCAGGCCAGAACGTACCGGTGTGAGGTCTTTATCCAGATAGGGGATTTCTATCCTCATGCACATGCCGGACGTTCCGAAAGGAGCGAATACCATGGAATTTATCAGCGGAGTAAGGGAAAAGGAAGTCCTGGGGATCCAGGAAGTGATAAGCGGGAATCATGAGGGCAGGACGGTCCGCATGAACGGAACCGTGCACACCATACGCCACATGGGCGAGGTGGCATTTGTAATCCTCAGGAAAGCGGAGGGGCTGGTGCAGTGCGTGTGCGAGGGCGCTGCCGGGGATGTGGATATAAAAGATTTAAAGGAAGAATGCGCGGTAGAGGTAAAGGGCGCTGTGAGGAAAGAGGAAAGGGCACCCCATGGATTTGAAATCCGTCTGGAGGATATAAGGATCCTGTCCCGTCCCGCGGACACCATGCCTATCCCGGTGAACAAGTGGAAGCTTAACACTTCCCTGGAGACAAAGCTGGCACTGAGGCCCATTTCCCTGCGCAATATAAGGGAGCGGGCAAAATTCAAGATACAGGAAGGAATCGTAAGGGGATTCAGGGATTATCTGTTCAGTCAGGGCTTTACGGAAATACACACGCCCAAGATTGTGGCCAGGGGGGCGGAAGGCGGTTCCAATGTGTTCAAGCTGGATTATTTCAACAAAAAGGCGGAGCTTGGACAAAGTCCCCAGTTTTATAAACAGACCATGGTGGGGGTTTATGACCGTGTGTTTGAGACAGCGCCTGTGTTCCGGGCGGAAAAGCATAACACCACCCGCCATCTGAACGAATACACCAGCCTGGATCTTGAGATGGGCTATATCGATGGATTTGAGGACGTGATGGACATGGAGACAGGCATGCTCCAGTATGTCATGGAACTGTTAAGGAAGGAGTATGGGAAGGAACTGGATATACTGAAGGCAGGGCTTCCCGATGTGAGCCGGATTCCCGCAGTGCGCTTTGACGAGGCTAAGAAGCTGGTGTCTGGGAAATACAACAGGAAAATACGCAACCCATATGACCTGGAACCTGAGGAGGAGCTGCTGATTGGCCGTTACTTCAAAGAAGAGTATGGAAGCGATTTTGTGTTTGTGACCCATTACCCTTCTAAAAAGCGCCCCTTCTATGCAATGGATGACCCGGAGGATTCCAGGTTTACCCTCAGCTTCGACCTTCTGTTTAAGGGGCTGGAGGTTACCACGGGCGGACAGCGGATCCACGACTACCACGCTATCCTTGAGAAGATGGGGAAGCGGGATATGGACCCAAAGGATATAGAATCCTACCTGATGATTTTTAAATATGGAATGCCGCCCCACGGCGGCCTTGGAATCGGCCTTGAGCGGCTGACCATGCGGCTTCTGGATGAACAGAATGTAAGGGAGACCTGTATGTTCCCCCGTGACGTGACAAGGCTGGAACCGTAGCGCGATGTGACAAGGCTGGAGCCGTAGATGGTATGGATGCGCAGCAGTCTGCAGATAGAAAGGAGTGAAAATCATGGCAAATATCATAGATGACGGGACCATTGAGTATGTGGGTATCCTGGCCAAGCTGGAACTTTCAGAGGAAGAAAAGCAGGAAGCCAAAAAGGATATGGGACGCATGCTGGATTATATTGACAAGCTGAATGAACTGGACACAGAGGGAGTGGAACCCATGACCCATATCTTTCCTGTGAGCAACGTGTTCCGGGAGGATGTGGTGTCTGGCGGGGAGGACCGTGACAATATCCTTGCCAATGCGCCGGAACAAAAGGATGGGGCGTTCAAGGTCCCGAAGACCGTATAGGGAGTCAGAGCAGGAGGACAGGAAGAATGGGATTATCAGAATTAACCGCCCTTGAACTGGGCAGGCATATTAAGGAGGGCCGGGTGACTGCCGTAGAGGCTGTCCAGGCGGCCCTGGAGCGGATAAAGGCATTGGAGCCGTCCATCCACGCATATGTGACCGTGGATGAGGAGGGAGCGTTAAAACGGGCGTCAGAGGTACAGGGACGGATTGAGGCAGGAACCCTTACCGGTCCCGTGGCCGGGGTGCCCATGGCCGTGAAGGACAACATGTGCACAAAAGGACTTAAGACCACCTGCAGTTCCAGGATACTATACAATTTCATACCCACCTACACGGCCCAGGCAGTCCTTAACCTGGAACAGGCAGGAGCCGTTATCCTGGGAAAGACCAACATGGATGAGTTCGCCATGGGGAGCACCACGGAAACCTCGGCCTTTGGCGTCACCAGGAATCCCTGGAACCCGGAACATGTTCCGGGCGGTTCCTCAGGCGGTTCCTGTGCGGCTGTGGCTGCCGGTGAATGCTTTTACGCCCTTGGCTCGGATACCGGCGGTTCCATCCGCCAGCCCAGTTCCTTTTGCGGCGTCACGGGAATCAAGCCGACATACGGGACCGTGTCCCGCTACGGCCTGATTGCCTATGGTTCATCCCTGGACCAGATCGGGCCTGTGGCAAAGGATGTCTCTGACTGCGCGGCCATACTGGAAACGCTGGCAGGCCACGACCCAAAGGACAGCACCTCTGTCAGACGGGACAGCTATGACTTTACCTCCGCCCTTGTGGATGATGTGAAGGGCATGCGCATCGGCGTCCCGGAAAGCTATCTGGGAGAGGGCCTGGATCCTGAGGTAAGGGAAGCGGTGCTGGAAGCGGCCCGGGTGTTAAAGGAAAAGGGAGCCGTGGTGGAAACCTTTGATCTGAAGCTGGTGGACTATGCCATCCCTGCCTATTATGTTATCGCATCCGCGGAAGCCAGTTCCAACCTTTCACGCTTTGACGGCGTGAAGTACGGATACCGCACGCCGGACTATGACGGGCTTCACAGCATGTATAAAAAGAGCCGTTCCGAGGGCTTTGGGCCTGAGGTGAAGCGGCGTATCATGCTGGGATCCTTTGTATTAAGCTCTGGTTACTATGACGCATATTATCTGAAGGCGCTGCGCACAAAGGCCCTGATTAAACAGGAATTTGACCGTGCCTTTGAGCGCTTCGACGTAATCCTGGCGCCTGCGTCCCCGGACACGGCCCCGCGTCTTGGGGAATCCCTCAGGGATCCCTTAAAAATGTATCTGGGCGACATTTACACCATTTCCGTGAACCTGGCAGGCCTGCCAGGGATAAGCGTTCCCTGCGGCAGGGATTCAAAGGGACTTCCCATCGGCCTGCAGCTTATTGGGGACTGTTTTAAGGAAAAGGATATCATCCGGGCAGCCTATGCATATGAATGCACAGGAAAACGGGAGATGCCGGATATGTCCCATTTGGATGTACATTCCGGGAAAGAGGAGGCCATATCATGAGCAGACAGTATGAAACCGTAATCGGGTTGGAGGTCCATGTGGAGCTGGCCACCAAGACCAAGATATTCTGTTCCTGCCCCACTGCATTCGGAGGAGCGCCTAATACCCACACATGTCCTGTATGCACGGGCATGCCGGGTTCCCTTCCGGTGCTGAATAAACAGGTGGTGGAGTATGCGATGGCCGTGGGCCTTGCGGCCAACTGCCGGATTAACCAATACTGCAGATTCGACAGAAAGAATTATTTTTATCCGGATAACCCCCAGAACTATCAGATTTCCCAGCTGTACCTTCCCATATGCCACGATGGCTGGGTGGAGATAGAGACTGCATCCGGGGTAAAGAAAAAGGTGGGAATCCACGAAATCCACATGGAGGAGGATGCAGGCAAGCTGATCCACGATGAGTGGGAGGACTGTTCCCTGGTGGATTATAACAGGAGCGGCGTGCCTTTGATTGAAATCGTATCCGAGCCGGACATGAGGGATGCCCAGGAGGTAATCGCATACCTGGAGAAGCTGCGTCTGATCATCCAGTACCTGGGCGCCTCTGACTGTAAGCTGCAGGAAGGCTCCATGCGCGCGGACGTGAACCTGTCTGTCCGTGAAGCGGGCGCCCGGGAATTGGGCACCAGGACGGAGATGAAGAACTTAAACTCCTTCAAGGCCATTGCAAGGGCTATTGAGGGGGAGAGGAAGCGCCAGATTGAACTTCTGGAGGAGGGCAAAAAGGTAATCCAGGAAACACGGCGCTGGGATGACAACAAGGAAAGCTCCAAAGCCATGCGCTCCAAGGAAGATGCCCAGGATTACAGGTATTTCCCGGACCCGGACCTGGTTCCGGTAATCATAAGCGATGAATGGATTGCGGATGTCAGGGCAAGGCAGCCTGAGCTGCGCACGGAGAAAATCGCCCGTTATATGGAAGAATACGGACTTCCCCAGTATGATGCCGGGCTGATTACCAGTTCCAAGCACATGGCTGATTTGTTTGAGGAAACGGTCAGACTGTGCAACCGTCCAAAGGAAGTGTCCAACTGGCTTATGGTGGAGGCCATGCGCCTTTTAAAGGAACATGAGATGGACACGGACGATATCCGTTTTTCACCCTCCAACCTGGCGTCCCTGATACGGATGGTGGAGCAGGGGGATATCAACCGCACGGTTGCAAAGACCGTGTTTGAGGAGATTTTTTCAAATGATGTGGAGCCGGAAACATACGTGGAGGAAAAAGGGCTGAAGGTGGTAAATGATGAAGGCGCCCTGCGCAGTGCCATTGAAAGCGTATTCGCGGCCAATCCCCAGTCCGTGGCGGACTACCATGGGGGCAAGGAAAGAGCCATGGGATATCTTGTGGGCCAGACCATGCGGGCCATGAAAGGTAAGGCGGACCCTGCCATGGTGAACCGGATTGTGAAGGAGATGCTGTCCCGCTGATTGGAGAGAAGGAATGGACGGTCCCAAAAAGGCACTCTATAAGTAAAGGCACAAAAAGAGAAGGGAAACATAAGCACAACTTTCACCAATATAAGAAATTTTTGTATTGACGGAAAGCCCCACTTGGTGTATGCTTATGTACAATGCACGAAAGTGTAAACTGGTGGCTGACAGATGTACGCCTGCTGGCTACAAAAGAGTAAAAAGAATAATGAAGGGTATCAAGGAGGATATTATGAAGCCATATGCAGAGATGACCAAAGATGAACTTGTGGCACTGCGCAAGGAACTGAAGGCACAGTACCGCGAAATGCAGGGTAAGGATTTAAAGCTGGATATGTCCAGAGGCAAGCCATGTGTGGAGCAGTTAGACCTTTCCATGGGACTGATGGATGTCCTCAGCAGCAATGATGACCTGACCTGTGAGGACGGGACCGACTGCCGCAACTACGGTGTGCTCACCGGTATTGACGAGGCAAAGGAACTGCTGGCTGACATGATGGAAGTGAATCCTTCCACGGTTATCCTGTATGGCAACTCCAGCCTGAACGTTATGTACGACACGGTATCCCGCGCCATGACCCACGGAATCATGGGCAATACCCCATGGTGCAAGCTGGATAAGGTTAAATTCTTATGCCCCGTTCCCGGATATGACCGTCATTTCGCCATCACTGAGTATTTTGGCATTGAGATGATTAATGTCCCCATGACTCCCCAGGGTCCGGATATGGATATGGTGGAAGAGCTGGTGGCATCGGATGACTCCATCAAGGGAATCTGGTGCGTTCCCAAGTATTCCAACCCACAGGGCTATTCTTATTCCGATGAGACCGTGCGCCGCTTTGCAAGGCTGGAGCCGGCAGCGCCTGATTTCAGGATTTTCTGGGATAATGCATACGGTGTGCACCATCTCTACGACCATGACCAGGACCACCTGATTGAACTCCTGGCAGAGTGTAAGCGCGCAGGCAACCCGGATCTGGTATATAAGTTTGCGTCCACCTCCAAGATCAGTTTCCCTGGTTCCGGCGTTGCGGCCCTTGCCACCTCCCACAACAACCTGGAGGACATCAAGGCACAGTTGAAGAACCAGACCATTGGACATGACAAGGTAAACCAGTTAAGGCACGTGCGTTTCTTCGGGGATATCCACGGAATGGTGGAACATATGAGAAAGCACGCGGACATCATCCGTCCCAAGTTTGAGGCAGTGGAAGAAATCCTTGAACGGGAACTGGGCGGCCTTGGAATCGGGGAGTGGACCCAGCCAAAGGGCGGTTACTTCATTTCCTTTGATTCCCTGGACGGCTGTGCAAAGGACATCGTGGCAAGATGCAAGAAGGCCGGCGTTGTGATGACTCCTGCCGGGGCAACCTATCCATATGGAAAGGATCCTCAGGACAACAACATCCGTATTGCCCCGACCTATCCGCCGTTAGGCGATCTGGTTACCGCATCTGAGCTGTTTGCCCTGTGCGTGAAGCTTTCCAGTGTTGAGAAGCTGTTAAAGGGCATGGATTAAAGTACCCTTTTAAGGAAAATGATTCAAGTGTAAAAACAGGATCTTTATCAGATAATGATAGGGAGCGGTTCATCCATCCGGAGGGACCTGCTCCCTGTTTCCGTTTTTGCGGCTGAGCCTGCTCTGTTCAGGAAGGCCGATGCAATCATAAGCCGCTTATGCGGCAGGAACATCTGATAAAGGAGGCCAGGGGCCATGAAAGGCGCTTCAGGACGGTTTAAAGGCAAATACGATCTCTTTACCATCTATTTAGTACCGGGCGCAACGGTACTGTTAGCATCCCTTGACAGCTGGACCGACACAAACCTTTCCGTTCTTGGCAATCTGTCAGGCCATAAGTTACTGTTTGCCGTTTGGGGCATTTTTACCGGAATATACTACTGCATCTATGTCCGCTATCTCTTTAATATAGGAAGATACAGGAACATTGCCGGGAAAAGCCTGGTGTACACCGCAGCGGCATTCCTCCTTACAGCGGTTATGATTCCCTATACCCCGGAACAATATCCCTTAAAAGCCCATCTGCACGTGCTGCTGGCATTTTTATCCCCCATCCTTCTGGCATTGGGTATTGTAGGCTTCCTGCGTTTCCTCAGCAGCAGGGACAGGCCAAGGTACAGGCAGGCATGGAATATCATGTGGCTTATGGCTGCCTGCGCCTGCCTGCTCCTTTTGCGGGCAGGTTTTATCACCAGCATCCTGGAAGTGTTCCTGGTGATTGGGCTGTGCGGGTATCTGCGGTATATGGAACGGCTCCTGGTAAGCCGGTAAAACGGTGTTTCGGTGCCTGGAAAAATCCGGACGTGAAAAGAGGCGGAAAGGTCGAATCCTTTCCGCCTCTTTTCGGGCAGTAAAAACAAACCGTTTATATGGAGTGTATTAGAGATATCTCTAACACGTTAGGGGGGCATTAGAATGTGACTTCCTCATCATAGAAGCAGCATTTCAGCAGCTTTTCCATTTCAGCAGGAGTGATGGCCCTTGGGTTGGAACCCGTGCATGCATCACCTACAGCCAGTTCTGCAACGGTTGGCAGCTTATCCATGAATTCCTTCTCATCGATGATCCCGCCTTCATAGTCCCTGATGCAGGTTGGGATATCCAGAGCCTTGTTCATTTCACGGATACGTGCAATGAGGGCATCGGTCAGTTCCTCGTCTGTGTTTCCTTCCAGGTTGATGAATCTGGCAATCTTAGCATATCTTGCAGCGGCCTCAGGTTCTTTGGAGTTATATTTAATAACCTTTGGCAGGTACATTGCATTTGCACAACCGTGAACAATGTGGCCGCCTGAATATGCTGCACCGGTCTTGTGGGCCATGGAGTGGACGATTCCAAGCAAAGCATTGGAAAATGCCATTCCGGCCAGACACTGTGCATCGTGCATCTTATCACGGGCTTCCATATCACCGTTATAAGATGGTATCAGATACCCGTTAATCATCTCGATGGCATGGAGGGCTAACGGGTCCGTATACTCGCAGTTAAGGGTTGACACATATGCCTCGATGGCATGTGTCATGGCATCCATACCTGTGTGCGCGGTCAGCTTCTTCGGCATGGTCTCAGCCAGGGCCGGGTCAACGATAGCCACATCAGGTGTGATGTTGAAATCCGCAAGAGGATATTTGATTCCCTTGCTGTAATCAGTGATAACGGAAAATGCGGTCACTTCCGTGGCAGTGCCGGATGTGGAAGGAATCGCACAGAATTTTGCCTTGGTGCGCAGGGTCGGGAAATTAAATGGTATGATTAAATCGTCAAAGGATGTGTCGGGGTACTCATAGAATGCCCACATGGCCTTGGCAGCATCGATGGGTGAACCGCCGCCCATGGCAACAATCCAGTCAGGCTGGAAAACCTCCATGGCTTTTGCGCCCTTCATGACAGTCTCAACAGAAGGATCTGGCTCAACGCCTTCAAACAGCTCTACTTCCATGCCGGCTTCCTTCAGATAATCCACAACCTTGTCCAGGAATCCGAAACGCTTCATGGAGCCGCCGCCCACAACAACAAATGCTTTCTTTCCTGTCAGTGTCTTTAATGCTTCAATCGCATCCTTGCCGTGATACAAATCCCTAGGTAATGTAAATCTCATGATAATACCTCCCAGTATATGTAAAATTTATTTAATTTGTTATTTCTTTAACAACTATATGATAGCATGGTTTGCCATGTATGGGTAGGTATGAAAAAGGAATACCGGTATTCCACCACGGATATTGTGCAATTTGTAATAAATATAAAGATAAAAAAACTATTATGGGGAGATAAGCTGTGATATACTGATAATAATTATGCAAAAGGAGGAGAGCCTGAATGAATTTTTTTATGGGTAAGAAGTTTGTGGGTCCTGGCGGGAAAAGCGGAAAAGACGGACCGGAAGTTGTCATTGACAATGGCGCGGAAAGCAATAAGAAGATGAAGCGGATGCTGCGCCCTGTTAAGTTCATAATCATCCTGGTGCTGGTGGCGGTAGCTGCCCTGGATTCCTTTTATACGCTGTCCGAGAATGAGATGGCTGTGGTCACCACCTTCGGAAGGCCTTCCAGCGTCATGACCTCGGGACCTAAGTTCAAGTATCCCTTCATACAGAAGGTGTATAAGATGTCCAAGGAAATCAGGGGCATGCCCATTGGCTACGACCCGGATTACAGTGCCCAGACAGGCGGAGCGCCGCTCATTAACAGCCATATCAATGCGTCCAGCAGGGTGGATGACGGGGAGGGAGGGCCGGAAAACACGGTATCCATTCCTTCTGAATCAGAGATGATAACCAAGGATTTCAACTTTGTGAACGTGGATTTCTATATTGAATACCAGATTGTGGATCCCATCAAGGCTTATATCAACAGCCAGTATGCCATATCCATCCTTAAGAACCTGGCCCAGTCCTATATCAGGGACACGGTGGGGTCCTACAGCGTGGACGAGGTCATCACCACCGGCAAATCCGAGATACAGGCCAGGGTCAAGGCCCTGCTTTCCGAGCGCCTGGAGCAGGAGGACATCGGAATCGGGATTGTCAATGTGACCATACAGGATGCGGAGCCTCCCACCGAGGCAGTGAACAATGCGTTCAAGGCAGTGGAGGATGCCAAACAGGGCATGGACACCAAGATAAACGAGGCCAAGAAGTACCAGTCAGAGCAGCTGCCGGCGGCCAATGCCAGGGCGGATAAGGCTGCCAGGGATGCGGAGGCTTACAGGCAGCAGCGTATCAGCGAGGCGGAGGGACAGGTATCCCGTTTCAACGACATGTATGAGGAGTACGCCAAGTACCCGCTGATCACGAAGAAGAGGATGTTCTATGAGACAATGGAGGAACTGCTTCCGGGCCTGAAGGTCATTGTCAATGGTTCGGACGGCACCCAGACCATGCTGCCCCTGGATTCTTTTGTAAGTGACAGCCAGAAGGGAGGTACCCAGGAATGAGGACACTGACAAAGTTTATGAGGAACATAGGGATTGTTGTAATCGTCCTGATGGCCGTCACCATCTTCAACCCGGTAGTGGTGACAAGGGCCAATGAATACAGCCTGATCATACAGTTCGGGAAGGTGGTGCGCATAGAGGACAGCGCAGGCCCCTCCTTAAAAGTACCTTTCCTCCAGTCCGTACAGAAGATACCCAGGTACAAGATGATATCGGACCTGTACCCCAGCGACGTGACCACCAAGGATAAGAAGGTGATGACCGTGGATTCCTTTGTCATCTGGGATATCAACGACCCGGTCAAGTACCTGTCCTCCTTAAACGCCAGCAAGGAAAAGGCAGAGGTCAGGCTGGGCAATGTGGTGTATAACTCAATCAAGAACGTGCTCAGTTCCACCAACCAGGCGGACATCATATCCGGGCGCGACGGCGACCTGGCAAAGACAATCACGGACAACATCGGCACTGCCATGGATTCCTACGGCATCCATATCTATGCAGTGGAGACAAAGAAGCTGGATCTGCCGGATTCCAACAAGGAATCCGTATACCAGCGGATGATTTCCGAGCGTAACAACATCGCGGCCCAGTATACCGCGGACGGGGAATACCAGTCCTCCCTGATTAAGAACGAGACTGACAAGACCGTGAAGGAAACCGTGGCCAAGGCCGATGCGGAGGCTGAGAAGATTAAGGCCGAGGGCGAGGCAAGATACATGCAGATATTGAGCGAAGCCTATAATGATGAGGCCAAGGCGGATTTCTATAATTACGTGCGTTCCCTGGATGCCATAAAGGCTTCCCTGAGGGGGGATAACAAGACGGTTATCCTGAACGAGGATAGTGAAATTGCGCGGATATTGTCTGGTAATTAAGTTATAGCCATGAATTGATATTATATTTGATATTATATATGGAAGAAAGACAGGTGTATTGATGAAAACCATCGATACGCCTGTCTTTGTTTGTTAAAAAAGCGAATGGATACGTGGAATAAGGTGGAATAATAATGCAAAATATACATATAAAAATCCGGATTCATAGAAAAACCCTATGAAAAGTGCACGAAAGGCACATTGCTTTCAATTGGATATGTATAATGAATGGCTATATAATAAAGATAACCTAAGATTGAGTCAACACTTTTACCACCCCCTGGTCTAAGATGCAATCTCCGGGAGACATCTGCGCAATAATTGTTAAAAAAATAACAAAATAATGAAGGAGGGTATTACATGGCAACTGCACAAGATTACAGCTTAAGGAAAAAGGTATTTGCGGCATCCTGGATTGTCATTTTCGTGGCAGCGGGAATTTCAGCTTATTCTGTATTTAAAGCTTCTATTATGGAGGCCACGGGGGGAACGGACAGCCAGATTTCCATTGCTTATACCATACAACAGCTGTTTGCGGCCACACTTGGTATTTTTTCCGGCAGGGCGGTTGATAAGATCGGTCCCAGGATCGTGATTTATCTGGGAGGCTTTCTTTATGGCTTTGGCTGGCTGGTGGGAGGGCTTACCACATCGGTGCCCATGTTTTATCTGTTTTTCGGCGTGGTAAACGGAATCGGCTCCGGCCTTATCTATAATTCCTCAGTTGCCACCGGGCTTAAATGGTATCCGGAGAAAAAGGGGACCATGTCAGGACTTTTACTCATGTCGGCGTCCATCGGGCCATTCCTCACCTCCAGGTTCGGCGAAATCCTGTGCAACGGCCTGGGCCTTGGGGCCAAGGGGCTGTCGGTGATAGGGGCGGCCTATATTGTACTGGTGTGGGCAGTGGGCTGGATCATGACTGTTCCCGGCAAGGACTGGGTGGCGCCTCCCATCCCTGCCTCTGTCACGAACCTTGAAAAGGCGGACAGGGAGTACGGACCTTTGGAAATGCTTAAGACATTGCGCTTCTGGCTGATGATCGTGCTTATGTGTCTGGCCAGCATGACAGGAATCATGTTTGTAGGCGCACTTTCAGGGATTGCCCAGGCCCAGCTGGGAGTAGGGACGGCGGCAGCCTCCTGGATTGTGGGAATCAGCGCACTTGCCAACTTTGTGGGACGGATGGGATTTGGCCGTGTCTGTGACAGGCTGGGGGAGGCCAAGACTGTTTTGATCATACTGATAGTGACCATATTGTCCCTGTTCATTATGAGGAATGCATTTACAATCCCGCTTTTCATTACCTGCCTTATATTTATCGGCGCGGCCTTTGGAGGCGTCCTTGTATGCTTCCCGCCATTTACCCAGAAGGTATTTGGAATGGAGAACAGCGGGGTGAACTATGGAATCATGTTTCTTGGCTATGCATCAGGTTCCTACTTTGGCCCCCAGATTGCAGCCAAGACAAAGATGCTGGGACCGGACGGCGCGGTCATGGCCACTTCCTATGCCAATGCCTACAGTATCGCCATAGGGGTCGGGGTTGCAGGAATTGTGGTATGCCTGCTTCTCATGTATGTGAAAGGCCGTTATGCAAATCAGGTAAAGGCAGCATAAAGGAGGAGAATCGTGGATTGTACAATGAAGAATGAGTTTTCGGGTTTGACCGTCCTGGATCTGTCCAGATACCTTCCGGGCGGATATGCCACACAGGTCCTGGCTGATATGGGCGCGGAGGTCATCAAGGTGGAGGATACGGGCAGGGGGGATTTCTGCCGCCATGATGAACCGAGGATGAATGGGGAGAGCTATTATTTCACGGCGCTTGCAAGGAATAAGAAAAGCCTGTCCGTGAACCTGAAATCCGAAGAAGGAAAGGAAATATTCCGTAAGCTGGCAAGGAAGTCGGATATCATATTGGAAAGCTTCCGGCCGGGGGTCACGGCCCGCCTGGGCATTGATTATGAACAGATAAAAGCTGTGAAGCCGGACATCATATATTGTTCTTTGTCAGGCTACGGGCAATTCCATCCCAACAGCCAGAATGCCCTCCATGACATTAACATGCAGGCCCAGTCCGGGTACCTGTCCTTAAACGGAGGCAGGACCAGCCCGCTGCACCTGTGCGACCTGGCCAGCGGCATGGTGGCCGCCCAGGCCATTCTGGCTGCCCTTTATCAGAGAAGCGTCAGCGGGAAAGGGAATTATATTGATATTTCCATGTTTGATTCCTTTGTGTGGTGGAACAGCATGCTGGACAGCCGGTATTACTTTTATGGAGGCAGCCTTGAGGCACAGGACCTGGAGTACCCGGCTGTGTGCTACAACATCTATGATACAAAGGATGGCGGGAAAATCGCGGTAGGGATGGTGGAGGAGAAGTTCTGGAAGGAATTCTGCCGCCTGACCGGGGCGCCGGAACTGGTGCCTGTACAGATGTGCCGCAGGCATGAGGCGCCTGAAGCATTTTCCAGGATGGAAGGAATCATGGCTTCCAGGTCACTGGCGGAATGGAAGGAATGGCTCAGTGACAAGGATCTGTGTATGGCTCCCGTGCTCAGTAAGGGGGAAGCCATCGAGGATATATTGAAACAGGATAATGGGTTGATTGAGTATCATGCCTTCCCCGGGACCGGGAAGGTGCTTCAGACAAATATCCCCCATAAAATGTCCAATCTTCCCCTGTCCCTGAAGGATGCCCTGCCGCCGCCCGCATTGGGGGAACACTCCCGGGAGCTGCTTTTAAGGCTGGGCTATACCGGGGAACAGGCAAAACGGATGGCAGAGGAAGGGGTTATTAAAGTATCAATAAAGGAGGAATAAGGAATATGGGTAAAAATTGGTTTAGTGTGGATCCTAAGGAACATCTTGGCGGTAAGGTGGCGATTGTCACAGGCGGTGGTACGGGAATCGGGGCTGCCTGCGCCGGGACACTGGCAGCGGCCGGAGCCAAAATCGTGGTGGCGGCCAGAAGGAAAGAGAAACTGGAGTCAACCGTGTCAGATATCAGGGAGGCGGGCGGAGAGGCCATTGCGGTCTCTGCCGATGTGACAAAGCAGGAGGATGTTGACAGGATTGTATCTGAAACCATAGCTGCTTACGGAAGGATTGACATCCTTGTATCCAATGCCGGGATGGCCCTTCCCAGATGCCATACCTTTGATGTTACCAGGGAGGACTGGCGCAGGATATTTGACCTGAACCTGGATGCAGGGTATTTCCTGGCCCAGGCATGCGGAAAGGAAATGGCCAAAACAGGCGGAGGGCGGATTGTGTTCATGACTTCCCAGAGAGGTATCTCCGCCATGCAGAACATTGCCCCCTACTGCATTACCAAGGGCGCTGTGATGGCCATGGTAAAAGCGCTGGCCATCGACCTGGCACCGTACCAGATCAATGTCAATGGCGTTGCCCCCGGCTATGTGATGACGGATATGGTATCCGGCCTCCTGGCGGACGAAGCCCGGCTTAAGAACGTGCTGGATAAGACGCCGCTGGGGAAAATGGGCACCACGGACGAGATGGCGGCCGCTGTATTATACTTCTGCCTGCCCCAGTCGTCCTACACAACAGGACAGACAGCCATTCTGGACGGAGGCTGGTCCTGCCAGTAAAGGGTCCATGGACAAAGGGTTATTCAGTTACAAGGATTCTAATAAATGGAGCGCGCCCGGCAGTCCGGACCGCTCCGGGAAAAATGAGAGGAGATAGAACTATGAGTGAGACAATGTCAGCAATCATCAAAACAGCCCCAAAGCCAGGATGCATGGAGTATGTGACCGATTTTCCAAAGCCGGAGATTAAAGAGGATGAAATCCTGGTGCAGGTAAAGGCCTGCGGCATATGCGGCACGGACCATTCCCTTTACGGGTGGAATGAGGCGATTGCCAAGAACTACAATATCCAGTTCCCGGCGGTTTTCGGCCATGAGTTTTCCGGGGTAGTAGCGGAAATCGGCCCGGCTGCCCCAAAGAATTTTAAGATTGGGGACAGGGTTGTGGTAAATCCCGTGCTGTTCTGTAATGTGTGTTCTTACTGTGCCAAAGGGCAGATCAACATATGTGATAACCGCCCGTTCTATGGAACGGACCTTCCGGGGGCATTTGCAGAATATGTGGCCATCCGCGGCACCAACCTGATTCCCCTTCCCGACAATGTATCCTATGAAGAGGGCGCGCTGTTGGAAGCCCTTGGCGTTGCCATCAATGCGGTTGACCGGGTAAGTCCCCAGATGGGTGACTGCGCCGTGGTGCTGGGCTGCGGAGCCATCGGCCTGCTGATGCTCAAGGTCTTAAAGTACATTGGTATTGAAAAGGTCATGATTACCGGACTTGGGGTTGATAAGAAACGCCTGGCCCTTGCTGAAAAAATGGGCGCCATCCCGATTAACTGCGATGAGTGCGACCCGGTGGAGCGCGTCAAGGAGCTGACTGGCGGACGCGGCGTGCAGGTGGCCTTTGATGCTGCAGGCAATGCACGCGCCGTGGAACAGGGCGTCCAGATGCTGGCTAAAAACGGAAAAATCGGTATTTCCGGTCTTCCAAAAGAAAAATCCACCCTGGACATGACCACGATTTCCATGCGTCAGTTAAGCATCATCGGCAACAGGGCATATGAGCGCAAGACCTGGTTCCAGGGCCTGGATATGATGGCAAACGGCCTGGATATCAAGGAAATAGGAAGCCACACACTTCCGTTCTCAGAATTTGAGAAAGCCATGAAGATGCTGGATAACAGAGAGGGACTGAGGATCATCCTGGTTCCATAAGGGGCAGCGCCGGACTGGAGGGTTACATATGTCAGTGTTAAAAAGAGAATATGGAAAAGAGCAGCCTTATATAGGATGCGGCATGTTTAAGATAAGGCTGCCCTTCATCCATTTCCGATTTACGGGGCCGGAAGCGATTACCGGCCTCTGCAACAGTGTTACCTCCCTGGCGGCCATTGCCACCCTGGTGGGGATACTGGGAATTGAAAACAGGCAGGCATGGGCCGTGATCGTATTCAGCTGTCTGGCCTACTGCCTCCACTGGCTGCTGGGGGATGCCACGGTAGGAGGGTGGATTACCCCGGCCCTTGCCCTGGTGATAGTATACCTTAATGGTTATGGGGAAGGGATTCCCAGGATGCAGGCCATGGGCGCCTTGCAGATTGAGCTTGGGATCATATTTATCGTGCTGGGAGTGACCGGATGCGCCAGGAAGATCACGGGCATGGTACCGCCCTCCATCAAGGCAGGTATTGTGATGGGCACGGCGGTCACCGCGGCCTTCAGCCAGTTTAAGGAAGGTGCGGGATTATACACCTACCCCATTACCATCTTTGCCGGCTCCATGGTGGTTTTCTACTTCATGTTCAGCACTTATTTTAAGAAGCATTCGGAGCGCATCCATATGTTCCGGATCATGGGGCGGTTTGCATTTGCCTGCGGCGTGTTTGTATGTCTCCTGGTAGGGGCGGTGACGGGTGAGATTGATTATTCCATGGTAAGTTTTACGCAGATTCTGGCTGCGCCTGATTTTGCAGGGGCAATCCGCTCCATGTCGCCATTTTATATCGGCTTTGCTCCTGCGGCAACCTGGTTACAGGCCCTTCCCATTGCCTTTGTGGCTTATATCATTGCCTTCGGGGATTTTATCACGGTTAAGCAGCTGGGGATGGATGCTGCCCGGGAGGATGAGCTGGTGGATTATAACACCAACAGGACCAATGTTGTCTGCGGCCTGCGCAATCTGTTCCTGGGCCTGCTGACCCCGTTCCCGCCATTGGGAGGGCCTATGAGTGCCCCCTATGCGGTCTCCACGTTCCAGCGTTATAAGAACTCGGGCAGGGAAGGCATGGACAGCATATGGGACGGGTATGGGACCAACATGATCCTGGCCGTGGCGGGTCTGTTCTGCTACCCCCTTTATCTGGTGGCGCTGGCCGGTTCCGGGGCAGTCCTGGCGGTCCTGGTCATGATCCAGGGCTATGTGTGTACCCAGATTGCTGTTTCCCTTGCAGGGGACAAGACGGACCTTGGGATTGCAGGTATGATGTCAGGCGTCATGGTGGCCAAAGGAGGGGCGTGGGGGATCGGCATCGGCATCCTTCTTTACTTCCTTTTGTGCGGGCCGGAAAAAATCAGGCAGGATTACCAGTTCAACCTGCAAAAACAGAAAGAGGAGGATGAGGTGTTGCAATGATTGGATTAGAGGGAATTAAGGTGGTGGATCTGACTGCCTATGTGGCAGCGCCTGCATGTCCGCGGATCTTAGGCGAGATGGGGGCCACCGTGTACAAGGTGGAACCCTTTGTGGGAGATGAACAGCGCACCCAGGGAGCCAGCTGGGGGATGAAGTCCAAGACGGAGTTCGACGATCAGGCTTATGATTTAAGTTCCATGAATAAGCAGTGGATCAGCGTGAACCTGAAGACGGCCCAGGGACAGGAGTTTATTTACCGTCTGATAGGGGATTCGGATATCGTGGTTACCAGCTTCCGTGACCCTGCCCTTAAACGGCTGGGTCTGGACTATGAGACGCTGAGCAGTAAGTTCCCCCACATTGTCTTCGGGCAGATGAGGGGATACGGGGAGCGGGGGCCGGAACGGGATTCCAAAGGCTTTGACGCGACCTCCTATTCTTCCAGGGGCGGCCTGGTCATGGCGTTCCCGCAAAAAGGGGAACACTTTGAGCCGGCCAACGTGCCTGTGGCATTCGGGGACTGGAATGCTTCCGTGGCCCTTACTGCAGGTATCCTGGCAGCCCTGGTGCGCAGGCTCAGGTGCGGCAGGGGGGATAAGGTTGTGGTGAACCTCTACCACTGCGCCATATGGGGAATGTCAAGCGCCGTGGCGGTGTCCCAGCAGGGAGGGGAGTATCCGCGGTCAAGGAAGGAGGTCCCCTGCCCCACCAACAACTGTTACCGCTCCAGGGACGGGATATGGTTTTTGATGTGCTTTGGCCATTACAACAAATATTTTGAACTGGTCATGAAGGTCATCGGCCTGGGGCATCTGATCGGGAATAAGGAATATGACACCCTGGAGGTGCTGAACGAGACAGGGAATAACGTGCAGATGATTGCATGGATGGAGGAAGCCTTTGCAAAGCAGGATTTTGCCTACTGGGAACAGGTCTTTAAGGAAAATGACATCCCCTTCCAGAAATGCTTTACCATGGATGACATCCTGCATGACGAGGAGGCTTATGCCAACGACATCCTGAGGAAAATCCACTATGATTCACTGGGGGAGGTCAGCGTGCCCACCAGCCCTATCCGGTTAAGGAGCGTGGGGGACCCGGTCCTTTTCCGGTCCAGGCCCATAGGGGCCGACACCAGGAAGGTGATGGAGGAATATGGATACAGCCAGGAGGAAATCACCCGTCTGGAACAGGAAGGGGCGGTAAAATGCTACGACGGCCCTCCGCTTCCTGACAGTGTGACAGCACCCAGCCATGGCCCTGGCTTTGACGGAACAGGAAACTGATGAAAGGGTTTTTGCCCCGCAGGAAGATGCGCGGGGCAAAAGCCCTGAAGGTGCTTCAATAAGGAGGTATTTTGTAAATGAATCTTTCGCAGCTTTACTATTTCCGTAAACTGGCTGAAGTGCAGCATTATACAAAGGCAGCCCAGGAGCTTTACATCACCCAGCCCAGTCTCAGCGCCTCCATCCTGTCCCTGGAAAGGGATCTGGGCATTGACCTGTTCCAGAGGGAAGGACGGGGGGTAAAGCTGACCAAATACGGACGTGACTTTTATATCCATGTCTGTAAAGCCCTGGTTGAACTGGAGGTGGGGATTGACAATGCAAAGGAAAACTCCGGAACAATAGGAGGCGTGATTGATGTGGCCTGCATACCCACGCTGTGCGGGGATTTCCTGCCCCGCTCCATTAACAGCTATATGCAGGACTGCAACCCCACCGTCAAGTTCAATGTATTCAACGGCATGACCCCGGCTATTGTGGAAGGCGTACGTTCGGATGCATATGATGTGGGGTTCTGTTCCATGTCGGAAGGGGAGACAGACCTGTGCTTCACCCCTATCCTTTCCCAGGAATACACCACCATTGTCAATAAAAAGCATCCCCTGGCATCCCTGGCCGGCCAGCCCATGAAGCTGGAGGACCTGGAACCATATGAAATCCTCACTTATCCGGAAAACAGCCCCGTGGGCAGGATCATTAAAAAGGAACTGAGGAAGCATAACCTGAAAGCCACCCACTATGGCTATGATGAGACCACCATCGGGGGCTATACGGCCATCAACCAGGTGGTTGCCATTGTGGCCGACACTCCACTTCTCAAGCAGTTTGACAACCTGGTCCACCTGAAGGTGGAGCTGGAGGCGGAAGCCAGGCTGGTTTATATGGTTTACCACAGGAATAACTATCTGACGCCTGCCGTGAAGAATTATATCCAGCATGTGCTGGACAAGGGGCCTGGATTCAGCGGTGTCCCCACCTAAGGCATGTTCCGGCCTAAGGCATGTCCCCCTTAAGGCAGGTCCCCGCCCAAGGCGGTTTTCCGGCTGCTCCTGCGAAGGGATTCATACCGGGCCGAACAGGAACATGGTAAAGGTGGCGTCAGCCACGGTCTTTCCCTCCGGGGTGGTGATTACCACATGGTGGATTGCGGTTTTGCTTCCCTTGTGGATTGCGTCTGCCTGTACATACAGCTTGCCTGAATCAACGCTCTTGATGAAGTGGATGCAGCCCTGCTGGGTTACATTGGACACTTCGTATGCATAGGTGGCCATTCCGGCCGCCATGTCGCAGAGTGTAAAAATCACTCCCCCATGAAGATTTCCATAAAGATTCAGGGAACATGGGAGGACGTCAAGGGCCAGTCTGGCATGGCCTGGGGCGATTTCCAGGATCTGTGCATGTTCCACTCCTGCCAGGGGCTGGATATGGCGGCGGATGCCTTCCAATATATCCTGTCTCATGTCATCAATACCTCCTGTTTTCATTGATTTCTGATGGGGACAATATATCATACAATGTTGATATGCACAATAGAAAACAGAAATCATAGGTATAATCTATAGATTATGCACAAAACTTGGGAAAAGGCCGATTGGATATGTGAAACAATATATATTATAATGGAATCATCAAGAGATTGTTAAAAAATTGATAAAAATAAATATAACAAGGAGGAATTACCCTATGAGCAAATTATCACCCCAGCAGTTCCAGGATTATCTGATGCAGATCCGCAGGCTTGCCGAAGGCCCCTTGGAGGAAATCCAAAAAGAAGTGGAGGTTACCAACAAGTTCCCGCAGGAGTTTTATGACCTGGCCATTGAGAATGATCTGTACCGCTGTGCGCTTCCTGAAGAATACGGCGGATACGGATTGTCAGAGCTGGAGATCCTTCAGGTACAGGAGGAATTTTCCAGAGGACCGGGCGGGATGAGGATGCATCTGCATTATGCGATGGACCTGAACTGGAGGATCCTGGATGATTACGGAAATGATGAATTGAAGGCGGAGTACATGCCTAAATTCCAGGACAAATCCGTGTTCACCTGTTTTGCCCTGACGGAGGCCACCGGGGGAACAGGCGCTGACCTGCATACAACCGCGGTAAGGGACGGGGACAGCTACATCTTAAACGGGGAAAAGACCTTGATTTCCCATACGGACTGCTGCGAGTTTGCGTATGTCATCGCAGTGACCAATCCGGAGTCTGATAAGGCCGACCGTTTATCCGCATTTTTCGTTCCCATGGATGCCCCGGGCTTTGAGGTAATCAACATGCCCCACATGATGGGATGCAGGGGAGCCGGCCATGGCGACCTTAAGTTCACGGACTGCCGCATCGATAAAAAATACTTACTGGGCCAGGAAGGCCAGGGACTTGAGATTGCCCTCCATTCCTTATCTGTCTCCAGGGCCCATATCGCTGCCAGCAACCTGGGTATGGCCCAGAGGATGCTGGAAATGTCCTTAAAGTACGCGGCCGACCGCGTAACCTTCGGCAAGCCCATTGTCACGCGTCAGGCGATTAAGATGAAGCTTGCCAATATGCAGATGAACATCCATGCCCTGCGCTGTATGGTATATGATTTTGCAAAGGATTATGAGGTGCAGGCCGACGGGAAGTACATAGAGGAAAAGGCAGCCATGTGCAAGCTGTTCAGCATTGATACCGTAAGGCTGGTAAGCGATGAAATGCTGGAAATCTTCGGGGGCGTGGGTTACTTTGAGGACAATCCCTATGGTCCGGTTGAGCGCATGTACCGCGACTGCCGCGCCATGTGGCTGGAGGAAGGCGCCCCCACCGTACAGCGCATTACCATTGCTAAAAGCGCGGTTAAATTCGGCGGTCAGGTAGAGTATGTAATCTAAGTATCCGGCCGGGACACATAGCCTTACATCCCGTATGGACAGGGCCGGCAGCCCTGTCCATGTATATTCCGGCCGGACTGCCGGCCGGGGATGGGGAAGGCGGTTCATCATAAAGAGAGGGAAGGGGAAAGAAAATGGCATTACTATATACAGAGAAACAAAAAGAACTCATTGCCCTGGTCCGGGATATGGCGGAACATGAAATCAAGCCATATGTCCAGGAAGCGGACGAAAAGGGAGAGTGCCCCAGGGAGCTGTTTGACTGGGGGTTTAAGATGGGCCTGCACATGCTGGAAATACCGGCCCAGTATGGAGGAACCGGCTTAAGTTATGAGACAACGGCCATGATTTTTGAGGAGCTGGCAAAGGTGGACGCCGGTTATGCAATCACCTTTGTTACCACCTTTGTGGCGCTGCGCAACGTCATCCTGGCCGGGACGCCGGAACAGGCCCAGTATTTTGCGGATATCATCAACCGGGGAAGCTTTGCAGGATTTGCCCTCACGGAACCCAACGCAGGTTCCGACCCGGCAGGCATCAGGGGAACCGCCGTGCTGGACGGCGATGAGTATGTCCTCAATGCCACCAAGACCTTTATTACCAACGGCGCCCTGTCGGACATCTATGTGGGCTTTTTTAAGACCAGCCCGGAGGCAGGACACAAAGGTATCTCGGCTTTTATTATTGACAGGAACATGCCGGGGGTATCGGTGGGTGCCCATGAAAACAAGATGGGGCTCAGGCTTTCCAATACAACGGACCTGATTTTTGAAAATGTAAGGGTTCCCAGGGACCGCATGCTGGGGCCGGAGGGGTCCGGTTTTAAACTGGCATTAAATGCCCTTAACCTGTCCCGGGCCTTTGTGGCAACCCTGGCCGTGGGCATCATGCAGAGGGCGCTGGATGAGGCTGTGAAATATGCAAAGGAGCGCAAGCAGTTCAATACCCCCATTATTAATTTCCAGATGGTCCAGGCGCTGCTGGCCGATATGGCGATTAAGGTTGAAGCTTCCAGATGTCTTGTCAATAATACGATGAGGATGATGGATGCGGGTAGTCTGGTCCAGAAGGAAGGTTCCATCACCAAAACCTTTGTCACGGACTGTGCCCAGGAAGTCACATCCAACGCGGTACAGGTCTTTGGCGGATACGGATACAGCCGGGAATACCCGGTTGAAAAGCTGATGCGCGATGTGAAGGTATTCCAGATTTTCGAGGGCACCAACCAGATACAGCGCATGACCATAGCAAATGTCCTGAATAAGGAATACAGATAAAGGGGGATTATGATGAAGATTGTTGTATGTGTAAAACAGGTTCCGGATACAACAGAGATAAAGATTGATCCGGTAAAGAATACTTTGATACGCACCGGCGTTCCCAGCATTTTAAATCCCTTTGACAGGAATGCAGTGGAAACAGCCCTTCAGCTGAAGGATACTTACGGCGGGAGCGTGACAGTCCTGTCCATGGGGCCGCCTCAGGCCAAGGCAGTGCTGAGGGAAGCGCTTTCCATGGGCGCGGACCAGGCTTATCTCATTACGGACCGGGCTTTCGGCGGTTCCGATACCTATGCAACCAGCTACATCTTATCCAGCGCCATCCGGCATCTGGGACCATTTGATGTGGTGCTGGGGGGCAAACAGGCCATTGACGGTGACACGGGGCAGACAGCCCCCAGTATTGCAGAGCACCTGGACATGATACGCCTTACCTATATTGTGTCCATGGAAATAGAGGGGGATAAGGTGACTGCAAAGCGCCAGGTGGAAGAGGGCGTGGAGGTCATTGAGGCAAGGCTTCCCGTGCTGTGTACTGCCACCAAGGAAACCAATAAGCCGCGCTATGCAACCATTAAGGGGAAACTGGAATCCCTGAGGGCTGAGATACCGGAACTGACCCTTGAAGACATGAAGGATATCATTGATACCACGAAAATCGGTTTAAAGGGTTCACCTACCAAGGTGAAAGCAACCTTTACCCCAAAGCGCACGGCCACTGGGGTACACATAGAGGGTGGTCCCCAGAAGATGGCGGCCTCGCTCCTGGACTGTCTGAAAGAGTCAAAGGTACTGTAGAAAGGGGGAAGTATCATGGGTTTTGAGCAATATAAGGACGTATGGGTGTTTATCGAATGTTTTGAAGGAACCCCCAAAAATGTTGGACTGGAGCTTTTGGGGCAGGGCAGGAAGCTGGCAGAGGGACTGGGACAGCAGCTTTGCGCGGTGGTGATAGGAAAGGATGTGGAGGAAGGCATCCAGGAAGCGCAAAGACACGGCGCGGATAAGATTTATGTGGTGCAGGGGGATGAGTACCGCCATTATTCGGCGGACGGATACGGATACGCCTTCCTGCAGCTGTGCAGGAAATACAGCCCCAACACCATTCTGGTGGGAGCAACCATCAATGGCAGGGACCTTGGCTCCAAGCTTGCGGTAAGCCTTCACACCGGCCTGACAGCGGACTGCACGGCCCTCAGTGTGGAGGATACGGGCAACGTGGTATGGGAACGGCCTGCCTTCGGAGGCAACCTGTATGCACAGATCCTCTGCAGTGACACACGTCCCCAGATGGGAACCGTAAGGCCTGGCGCATTTAAGAAGCCGGCTCCTGTGGAAGGGAACCAGGCAGTGGTCATACGGGAGGATATCCATGCAGGAAATATCCGTACCCAGGTAGTGGATTTCATAAAGGCCTGTGCGGACGGCACCATACCGGTGGGAGAGGCGGATGTGATTGTATCCGGCGGACGCGGTATGAAGAATCCGGAGAACTTTGCAATACTCAAGGAGCTGGCCGGCCTTCTAGGCGGGACAGTGGGCTGCTCCAGGGCAGCAGTGGATTCGGGCTGGATGCCGCAGTCCAGACAGGTGGGACAGACCGGCTCCACGGTGACGCCCAAATTATATATTGCATGCGGGATTTCCGGCGCGGTCCAGCATGTGGCGGGTATGAGCGGATCGGGAACCATTGTAGCCATTAACAAGGATGCCTCAGCTCCTATATTTGAGGTGGCGGATTACTGCCTGGTGGGGGATCTGTTTGAGATTGTCCCTGCCCTGATTAAGGAGTTAAAAGCCAGGAAGCAGGCCTGAGGAATGTGATGGATGGAATGAAGGTAAACCAGAAGCAGAAGGAGTATTACCTGGAAAAGGGATACTGGGGACATGAAACCCTCCTGGACCGCTTCATACGGACCGCGGAGCGGTTCCCGGACAGGGAATATGTGGTGGATGACAGGGGGAACCGTCATACTTACAGCCAGATAGATGTCCTTTCCTCCAGGATAGCTTCCTATTTAAAGGATATGGGGATTGTACCGGGAGACTGTGTATCCTTTCAGGTGCCGGTGTGGAGCGAGTTCATTGTAATCGCCATCGGCTGCCTTAAGGCGGGGGCCGTGATGCATCCCATTGCCATGTGCTACGAAGAGCCTGATCTGATCCATGCCATGAACAAAGCCGATACAAAGATATATTTCGGCACTGCCTGGTTTCGCGGCAAGGATTATGAGGCAAGGCTCCTGGCAGTCATGGACAGGATAGCATCCTTACGGCATGTGGTATTCCTGGACAGCTTAGGCCCGGTCAAAGGCGGATTTACAACCTACAGGGAAATCCTTGAAACTTACGGCCCGCTTCCAAAGGAGGAATACGGCCGGATGGACGGGCTTTGGGTGGCGCTGATACTGGGCACATCGGGAACAACCGGAAGCAATAAGGGTGTGATGCTGACCCACAGCAACATCATATTCAGCGAGGAACAATTCAACCGGGAGCTTGGACTGGACGAAAATGACATCATGTTCATGCCTGCGCCCCTGAACCATGCCACTGGTTTCCACCACGGCATCATTGCCCCCATGTTATTGGGGGCAAAGGTGGTGCTTCAGCAAAAGTTTGAATGCCCCGAGGCAATTGAGCTTATGAACCGGGAGAAATGCACGTATTCTATGGGGTCCACCCCGTTTATCTACGATATCTTAAAATATCTGGAGAAGAAGGGGGGAGGCATTGGGAGCCTGAAGTTCTATCTGTGCGGCGGGGCGCCTGTGCCTGAGGACATGGTCCTGCGGGCATCGTCCTTTGGTATCTGTCTGTGCGAGGTGTACGGATCTACGGAAAGCGTGCCTCATGTGTTTGTCAGGCCACGGGAAGCGCTGACGTTAAAAGAAAGGACATCGGGCCGTCCCCTTGAGGGAATCCAGGTCCGGGCCGTGGATGAACGGGGCAGGGATGTGGCGCCGGGAACCGTGGGTGAGGAGATATCCAGGGGACCCAATGTGTTCGTGGGCTACCTTAAGGACCGGGAGGAAACGGACCGGGTCCTTACCGATGACGGCTGGTTTTACAGCGGTGACCTCTGCGTCATGGACGAAGCGGGTAATATCCGTATTGTGGGCAGAAAGAAGGACATGATTGTCAGAGGCGGGGAAAACCTGAATTCTAATTATATCGATGAAGCCATGGAGGGATGTCCTGGTGTGGCGGACCATGCTGTAATCGGAATGCCGGACGAACGGCTGGGCGAGCGTATATGTGCGTATGTGGTTCCGGAACAGGGGGTATCCGTGAGCCTGGAACAGGTATTGACCTTCATGAAGGAAAAACACGTGCCCAAGCGTTACTGGCCGGAACGGCTGGAACAGATAAAAGAAATCCCGAGAACCGGAAGCGGCAAGGTGAAAAAATACCTGCTTCTGGAAGACTTGAAGAAGAGGGGGTGAGGCTTTGAAAGAGCAGGTTTTTGGCCCCAGAAGAAGCCGGGCCGCCAGAAAGCCCCTTATCCAGTGTCCCGGCGTGGTGTTTTACCGCTGCCATACCTGCGGAAGTGTCTACCAGCGCACCGGATGGACCCAGACGGAACCTGACATAAGCTGCTGCGGCATCAGGATGGAGCCGCTGGTACCTGTGCGGACTGAGGTCATGGGAAGGTGCGGCACCTTGAGTTATAAGATTGTGGGCGGCTATAACGACAACGCTGTCCAGGTATTCTTTGATATGGAAGAGGGCCATGAACTGGAGTGGCTCTATCTGAAAACCTTTACCGGGGGCTACATGAAATATATAGGGCCTGGAAAACGGTCCCCCTGCGTGTTTGCCCTGGCGGATGAGGATGCATTTTCCTATTGTGATGAAGACCCATGCCTGGAATGCACGTTCTGGTGTAAGCGGGGGTTTGTGGTCTATGGTTATGTGAGTAAGCTGGGACTTGTGGAAATGCCTTTGGACCAGGTCTCGCCTTACTGGCAGTCCGGAGCAAAGTAAAAGCCGTCTTACCGTTCCGACAGGCGGCTGATCATCCGGGCCAGGCATTGAAGGAATTCGTTCTCATCCTTTGAGAAGGAGTAACCGCTTCTGTAGATTAACATATCCTTGTGGACATTGCCGGGATAGCTGCAGTGCTTCTGGATCAGGCCGGTGCTTTCCAGGCAGCTGTAAGGCACCGGGGAGGTCCACATATAGGAACCGGGAATCTGCTTCAATATCTCAAACTGACTGCCTCTGTCATAGATGGAAATGGTTTTACGCGAATTTCCGCCTGTGGCAGAGGCATCCTGCGCTTCAAAGGTAAAGGACGGGTTCTGGATATCGCCCTGGACGATCTCCAGGCAGTCTGTAAAGTCCAGATAGGTAAGGCTGTCCCTGTCCGCCAGGGGATGATTGGGGGACATGAGCACGTTGCAGGAGAATTCCCACAGTTCCTTCCAGTCCAGGTTTTCATCCTGAAGCATTTTCATGTAATAATTCTCATAGAGGGCCTGGCAGCGTATGATCCCCAGGTCAAAGGCCTTGGAGGACACGCCGCGTATGGTATCCTTGGAATTGGTTTCCTTGTAGCTGAGGCTTACGCTGGGGAAGGCCCGCATGTCCTTCAGGTAATCGGTAAACGCATAGGAAATATAGGTGGCCCTGGGCACGCTTAAGCTGACCTCCAGGGCCCGTTCGCTGTTTTTGACACAGAGGGCCTCAATCTGTTCCTCCTGGACCAGGATGGCCTTGGCATACCGGAGGAATTCCTCCCCACGTCTGGTGGGGACCATGCCGCGGCTGGTGCGGTCGAATATGGGGCATCCCAGTTCGCGCTCCAGTTCCCGGATGATCTTGCTCAGATGAGGCTGGTTCATATAAAAATTCTGGGCTGCTTTTGTGATGGAACCGGTTTTTTCCACTTCAACGGCGTACTTCAAATAAGAAAGATTCATATACAACTCCTGGTATTTTTATGTTATACTATACCAGTATATACCAGAACCGGAATTTTGAAAAGGAAAACAGCAGGGGGTTAACATGGATAAACTGGATTACAGAATACTGAACATACTAAAGGAAAATGGACGGGAGACAGCATCCGATATCAGCAAGGCCATCCATCTGTCTGTGTCAGCTGTGCTGGACCGTATTAAGAAGATGGAGGAAGCCGGGATCATAAAGGGATACACGGTCAGGGTGGATGCAAAGGCCCTGGGCAATGATGTGACGGCCCTGATGGAAATCAGCCTGGAGCATCCCAGGTTCCATGACTCCTTCACGGAGATAATCCTGGAACATCCCAATATTCTGGACTGCTACTATCTGACAGGGGATTATGATTTTGTGCTGAAGATATCCTGCTCCTCCTCAGATGAACTGGAAAGCATTCACAGGACCATCAAAAGCATACCAGGCGTCTCGGCCACCAGGACGCATTTTGTATTAAAAGAAATCAAAAATGTATATTCCGCCATCCCGGAAGAGGAAAAGAAGCGCTTCTGAACACATGAATGATTGGAGATAATAAGAATGAAGACATTGGGCTATTATAATGGAAGGTATGACGAAATTGATAACATGACCATCCCCATGAATGACCGGGTATGCTGGTTCGGGGACGGCGTGTATGACGCGGGCCCCTGCCGCAACTATCATATATTTGCCCTGGACGAGCATGTGGACCGCTTCTTTAACAACGCAGGACTTTTGAAGATACAGATGCCCTGTACCAAGGAGGAGCTGAAGGCCCTGTTAAATGACCTGGTCAGGAAGATGGACACAGGCGACCTGTTCGTATATTATCAGGTGACAAGAGGCACGGCCGTGCGTTCCCATGAGTTCCCGGCGGACTGTCCGGCCAATCTATGGGTCATGTTAAAACCCCAGAAAGCACCGGAGCTGACAGCGAAAATCAAGCTGATAACAGTGGAGGACACACGTTTCTTCCACTGTAATATAAAGACCCTGAACCTGATTCCCAGCGTCATGGCTGCCCAGAAAGCCAGTGAGGCCGGGTGCCAGGAAGCCATTTTCCACCGCAGCGGCCGCGTGACGGAGTGTGCGCACAGCAACTGCCATATAATAAAGGAAGGAATCCTGTACACGGCCCCGGCAGACAACCTGATCCTTCCCGGCATTGCAAGGGCGCATCTGATCAGTAATTGTAAGAAGCTGGGGATTCCTGTGAGCGAGACGCCATATACCCTCAAGGAGCTGATGGATGCCGACGAGGTGCTGGTCACCTCATCCACCAAGCTGTGCATGTCGGCGGATGAGATAGACGGCAGGCCCGTAGGAGGAAAGGCGCCGGGACTCCTTAAGAGGATACAGGATGCGGTGAAGTCTGAATTCCTTGAGGAAACCGGTACTGCCTTGGGCAGATAGCGGGTGCTATATTTCTCAGTTAATTGTGTAAGGCAAGGGTTTGGCTGCCTTGACTTTTACAAGGTGCAGTGATAGAATGAAAGGCATGAAAAAGACAGGCGCAAGGATATCATTATTAATCAGTATAATCATAATAGGTACGGCTTGGCTGGCAGGATGCAGCAGGAAGAATGCGGATCCTGTCAGTCGGTCGTCTTTTTTGTTGAACACGTTCATTACAGTGACCCTATATGATTCTCAGGACGAGACCATCCTGGACGGCTGCATGGAGCTGTGCTCTGATTATGAAAAGCTTCTGAGCAAAACCCTGGAAAGCAGTGAAATCTACCAGATGAACCATAGAAAAGCAGGGGAGCGCACCTTCACGGTATCCGGCGGCACGGCCCGTGTCCTGCAGAAAGGGCTGGAATACAGCCGTATTTCAGAGGGGGCCTTTGACATTACCATCGAACCCTTAAGCACGCTCTGGGACTTCACAGGCAGGGATCCCCAGGTTCCCCGGCCGGATGAAATCCAAAAGGACCTGAAAAAGGTAGGATATGAAAATGTCACACTGGATGGAAACCAGGTGACCTTCTCAAATGATGAGACAACCATTGACCTTGGCGCCATTGCAAAAGGCTTCATTGCAGACGAGATGAAGGCTTACCTGAAGGAAAAGGGCGTAAACAGCGCCGTCATCAACCTGGGGGGCAACGTCCTGTGCGTAGGCAGCCGTCCTGACGGCAGCCCCTTTAAGATTGGACTCCAAAAGCCCTATGCCACCCATACCGAAACAGTGGCGGCCCTGGATATTACCGACATGTCCGTGGTGTCGTCCGGTGTCTATGAGCGCCATTTCATAAAAGACGGCGTCAACTATCACCACATACTGGACCCATCCACTGGTTATCCTTATGAGAACGGCCTGATACAGGTTTCAATCATCTCGCCTCTTTCCGTGGACGGCGATGGTTTAAGCACCACCTGTTTTGCCCTTGGCTTAGAGAAGGGGATGGAGCTGATTGATGGCATGGATGGGATATATGCGGTATTCATGACCGAAGACGGGACGCTGCACTATACTGAGGGCGCAGAAGGTTTTTTGGACTGAAGTTTTTTGGCCTCAGATTCCTCACCTCAATATTGAAAGGCTGGAAAAGGTATGGTATGATGGATGGGAATGTGCGGCCGTTTCAGGAAGGCTGGATTCCATGAATATAATAAGGAAAGGATACCTTGATTTCCAAAGGAGCAAAAATGCTGCATAAGATATGGGAAAAATGTGTGAATTATGAAACGGTCAGTTACCTGATATGTGGTTTCCTTACCACGGCAGTGGACTTTGCCGTATATACGGTTTTAAGACAGATGGATATAGGGGTGGGGATATCCCAGGCCCTGTCCTGGATGGCGGCTGTCCTGTTTGCCTATGTGGTGAACAAGCTGGTTGTCTTCCGCAATTATAACATGAGGCCCTCCTATCTGGTGAAGGAGGCAGGGGCGTTTGTGGCAGCCAGGGCATTTTCCGGCGTGGTTACATGGGTCCTTATGGTGGTCATGGTGAAACTGGGGGGAGACAGGGGGTTTGTATATGAGTTATTCTGTAAATTCACATCCTCTGTGCTTAACATGGTGTTGAATTATGTTTTCAGCAAGCTGTGGATATTCAAGAATAAGCCTGAGTAGGGAAAGGTGACTGTGATGGAACGTGATGAAATCGAGCGGGTTGAACGTGAGCTGGATGCAATCTTAAAGCTTGTTCAGCCGGAGGCGCCCATGCAGGATAAAACTCCGGGGATGGATACGGACCAGGAGGCAGCAGGAGAACAGAAGATAAAAGGCTCAAAGGAAATGGCCCGGGAGGAATGGGCTTTTTCCGGGGAGCAGGAAGAGATTGGAGTACAGACTATGCCGAATAAGGCTCCCGGTGAAGAAGAGATAAAGAATGAGGAACAGCTCCCTTCGCAGGAAAATGCGCCGGAGGAAACTGTTACGGATTCAGGGAAAGAAAAAAAAGAAAGCCAGTCAGGGCGGAAAAGGACGCAGGGAAAAGCGGATAAAGGGAAAAAGCATGGCTTTTGGAATCCGGCCCGGGACGGCCGGCCGGAAGGGGCAATGGCCCGGGACGGTATAACGGATTGGCAGCAGGACAACGGCCCGGATGGCGAGGATGACTGGGATATGGACGATGGGACGGAGTGGTCCCAGGACGGCCGGGTAGAGTGGAATCGGGACGACCAGCCGGAATGGAATCGGGATGACCAGCCAAATGTGAAAATGGACGGCTATTCCGGCCAGGGAAGGGTCCGGCCCATACGCAGCCTTCGGCTGTTGAAGCCGTCGGATGGCCTGGCTGCGGCATTTTTCGTGCCTGTCATTGTGATGATCATCATATTTGCCCAGAGAGGCATTTTCCCCTTTGGGGAGGAAAGCTTCTTAAGGACGGATATGTATCACCAGTATGCCCCGTTTTTTTCGGAGTTCCAGTATAAGCTGACCCACGGGGGAAGCCTGCTGTACAGCTGGGATATCGGCATGGGTGTGAATTTTTCAGCCCTTTATGCCTATTATCTGGCCAGCCCGGTGAACTGGCTTCTGATGTTCTGCCCCAAGCAGTTCATCATAGAATTCATGACGCTGGTGATTGTGCTGAAGATTGGACTGTCAGGGCTTAGCTTTGCATGGTATCTGAAAAAGCATTTCGGCACCAGGGATTTTGGTGTTGGGCTTTTTGGGATTTTTTATGCGCTGAGCGGTTATATGGCGGCGTACAGCTGGAACATCATGTGGCTGGACTGCATCCTCCTGTTCCCGCTAATCCTTCTTGGGCTTGAGCGGCTGGTTAAGGGGGAGAGCGGACTGCTCTACTGTATTACCCTGGGCCTGTCCATCCTTTCCAATTATTATATATCCATCATGATATGTATTTTCATGGTCATCTATGTCATTGCCCAGGTAATCATGAATCCTCCCAAAGGACTGGGGAGATTGGTACTGACAGGTGTCCGCTTTGCCGTATATTCCCTTTTGGCCGGAGGGTTGGCGGCGGTTGTGCTGCTGCCGGAGATATATGCGCTCCAGGCAACTGCTTCCGGGAATTTTGATTTCCCCAAGACCGTTTCCTCCTATTTTTCCATCTTCGACATGATTGCCAGACATATAGGGAATGTGGGCACGGAAATCGGGCTGGACCACTGGCCCAATATTTACTGCGGTGTTGCCGTGCTTATGTTCTTCCTTCTGTATCTGGGCAGCCGGAAGATCGCGTTCAGGGAAAAGGCAGTGTACTGCGGCCTGCTTCTTCTGTTTTATGCCAGCTTTTCCGTTAATATGCTGAACTTCATATGGCACGGCTTCCATTTTCCCAACAGCCTTCCCTGCAGGCAGTCCTTTATTTACATCGCACTGATGCTGGTGATGTGTTATCAGGCATATACGGGCCTTAGGGAAACGCCGTGGAAACATATCTGCCTGGCTTTCTGGGGCGCCGTCATATTCATACTTCTGGCAGAGAAGCTGGTGGATAACCCGGAACAGTATCACTTCTCCGTGTTTTATGTTGCCATCCTGTTCATTGCCATGTACGCAGGACTGGTGTATCAATATAAAAAAGGGAGATGGAGCCTGGATGCCATCGTCCTGACCGCGCTGGCCGTGGTGTCCATTGAGGCTGCTGTCAATACAGCGGTTACCAGTGTCCCCACTACCAGCAGGACCGCCTATGTGAAGGATAATCAGGATGTGCAGGATCTGGTGTGGAACCTGAAGCCGAATACATTTTACAGGGTGGAAAAATCAGACAGGAAGACTAAGAACGACGGCGCATGGATGAATTTCCCATCGGTATCCCTGTTCTCCTCCACGGCGGATGCGTCCCTGTCGGACTTCTTCCGGGTGCTGGGATGTGAAAGTTCCACCAATGCGTACAGCATTACAGGAAGCACCCCTCTGGTGGACAGCCTGTTCTCCGTGCGGTACGGACTTTACCCGGACCAGCAGCCCACGGGAATCCTGATGGAGCAGGCAGGGCGCAAGGGCGGTGTATGGCTTTATGAAAATGCATTCACGCTTCCGGTCGCCTTCATGCTGCCGAAGGATGTGGAGGCCAACTGGATTACGGATTCCGGGAATCCGGCCCTGGTACAGAATGACCTGTGCGATGTGCTGGGAACCGAACACGTGCTGATTCCCAATGAGAGTGTCACGGAAGGCAAGAAGCTGTCATTTACAGCAGAGGCAACCGGGGATTACTACGTATATGTGACCAATAAAAAGGTAAAGGAAGTATCCGTTACCGTGGGAGAACATTCGGACAGCTTTGACAATGTGGACAGGGGATATTTCCTTGAACTGGGCCGTATTACCAAGGATGAGCAGGTTTATATGGAATCCCGGGACGACGGGAACCCTACCCTGCAGGCTGAAGTATGGAGATTCAATCCCGAGGGACTGAAGGCTGTTTACGGACAGATGAACGCCAATCCCATCACGCTGACCAACTGGACCGATACATCCCTTAAGGGCAGTATCACGGCAGATGGTTCCGGCGTCATGTATACCAGCATTCCCTATGACAAGGGATGGACCATAATGGTGGACGGCAATCAAGTGGCACCGAGAAAGCTTTTCGATACTTTCCTGGCCGTGGACTTAAGCGGGGGAACCCATGAAATCAGCATGACATATGAGCCGGAGGGGCTTCGCACCGGGGCATGGATAACCGGGGCATCGGCCGCAGTGCTGGGAATCATCGTGCTGGCAGGATACACAGTCAGACGCAAAGAGCAGAAAAAATACGAAAAAGTAAGGAGATAACAGCCATGAAATTATGGGGTGGACGTTTTACTAAGGAAACAAACCAGCTGGTGCACAATTTTAACGAATCCCTGTCCTTTGACCAGAAATTCTATCACCAGGATATAGAGGGCAGCATTGCTCATGTGAAGATGCTGGAAAAGCAGGGAATCCTTTCAGCGCAGGACAGGGATGATATTATCCGCGGATTGGAAAGCATATTATCCGATTTGGAGAATGGACGGCTGACCATATCCCCCGATTCCGGATATGAGGATATCCACTCCTTTGTGGAGGGGACCTTGACGGAGCGCGTGGGGGAGGCTGGAAAACGCCTTCACACAGGACGCAGCCGTAACGATCAGGTGGCCCTGGATATGAAGCTTTATACAAGGGATGAGATAGATGAGATAGAAAAGCTGGTCAAAGACCTGTTACAGGAACTTCTGGTCATCATGGAGGCCAACACAGATACCTTCATGCCTGGATTTACCCATCTCCAGAAAGCCCAGCCCATCACGCTGGCCCACCACATGGGGGCATACTTCGAGATGTTCTCAAGGGACCGCTCAAGGCTTCAGGACATCCGCAGGCGTATGAACTACTGTCCCCTTGGCTCCGGCGCATTGGCGGGCACCACCTATCCCCTGGACCGGGAATATACAGCCAGCCTTCTCGGGTTTGACGGCCCGACCCTGAATTCCATGGATTCCGTGGCAGACAGGGATTATCTGATTGAGCTGTTAAGCGCCCTGTCCACCATTGCCATGCATTTAAGCCGGTTCTGTGAGGAAATCATCATCTGGAACACCAACGAATACCGTTTTGTGGAAATTGATGATTCCTACAGCACAGGCAGCTCCATCATGCCCCAGAAGAAGAACCCGGACATTGCGGAGCTGATCCGAGGCAAGACCGGAAGGGTCTACGGCGCCCTGGTATCCCTCCTGACCACCATGAAAGGCATTCCCCTGGCCTATAATAAGGACATGCAGGAGGATAAGGAGCTTACCTTTGACGCCATTGATACGGTGAAAGGCTGTCTGGCCCTATTCACAGGCATGATATCCACCATGAGCTTCCGTAAGGACGTGATGGAGGCCAGCGCAAAGAACGGTTTCACCAATGCAACGGACGCGGCAGACTATCTTGTGGGCAAAGGCGTCCCCTTCCGCGATGCCCATGGAATCGTAGGCCAGCTGGTCCTTCTGTGCATCCAGAAAGGCATTGCCCTGGACGACCTTTCCCTGGAGGAGTACAGGCAGATAAGCCCTGTATTTGAGGAGGACGTGTATGATGCCATCAGCATGAAAACATGTGTGGAAAAGCGTATCACCATCGGCGCTCCGGGACAGGATGCCATGAAGCAGGTGATTGGGATCTATAAAAAAATGCTGGCAGAGTAACCGCCCTGGGGAGCGCGTTGGCGGGTATATCGGCCAATGGAAATGCAGGTGTGGATGAAAAGTGGCAGCTGGAGCCGTGGCGGCAGGAATTGAAACTGTTATGGCTGAAATGATTATGGCTGAAATGATTAGGACTGAAATGATTAGGACTGAAACGGTCACAGTTGAAACGGTTAAAGCCGTAATGTGATTCAAAAGACAAAGGGGTAAAGAACCTGAATCTGTTGTTTGAGGGATTAAGGGGCTTTATCCCTTTGGTGTCTTTTGGTTATGGATGTATGGGGGCTATATCCGTGTGGTGATGGGGTTGGCAAACATGGCTGGTTGTGTTGGTGTGGCTGGTTGTGTTGGTATGGCTGGTTGTGTTGGTGTGGCTGGTTGTGTTGGTGTGGTTGGTTGTGTTGGTGTGGCTGGTTGTGTTGGTATGGCTGGTTGTGTTGGTATGGCTGGTTGTGTTGGTGTGGCTGGTTGTGTTGGTATGGCTGGTTGGATGGACATGACTGGTTGGATGGATGTGGCTGGTCCTGTGGATATAGCCGGCTATACAGACATAACTGTCCTTAAAAAACATTGTCTTGACGTATTTTATAATTAAATATATAATATTTACATCGCGCTAGTTGTAAAAACAACGGAAAGAGGGGAGAGTATGGAGGAATATCTTCACCGTGTGAAAAAATCTCCATTATTCTATGGGATTAATGATAACGAGCTTTACACGCTTTTAAAGTGCTGCGCAGCAGAGCAGGTGCCCTATGAGGACGGGGAATATATCTTCCGGATGGGGGAGTCGGTCAATAAGGTGCTGATTCTGTTAAAAGGCAGGGCGCGCGTGATACAGGAGAATTTCTGGGGACACCAGGAGATGATTTACCATATCAGGGAAGGGGAGCTGTTCGGGGAGTCTTATTCATGTGCAAGGACCCCGGTGCTGCCTGTGAGTGTGGTGACCGAGGGGCCGTGTGAGGCATTGTTCCTGAACTATCAGAGGATGATTACATTCTGTTCCCTGGCCTGCGAGTTCCATACCAGGTTCATCCATAATATGCTGCGGCTTGTGTCGGAACATAATGTGAAGCTGGAGAACAAACTGGAACATGTGTGCAGGAAGTCAACCAGGGAAAAGCTGCTGTCCTATCTGTCGGAGCAGGCCATCTCCCAGGGGGGAAGGGCCTTTGATATTCCCCATAACCGGCAGGAGCTGGCAGAGTACCTGTGCGTGGACCGGAGCGCCATGTCCAATGAACTGAGCAAGATGCGCACCGAGGGAATCCTGGATTTCCAGAAAAACCATTTTGTGCTGTATGACCGTTATGACGGGGAACAGAGGGAAGGTGCCTGAGGTGAAAGCGTATGGGGGAAGAATGGCGGGGGACATAAAGGACATAAGGACGTAAAGGTATAAGGATATAAAAACGTAAGGATATAAAAAACGTAAGGATATAAAAACATAAGGATATAAGGACTCGGTATAAGGGTGAATGGAAAAGAAAAGACGCTCAGCATTTTCAGCAGGGCGTCTTTTGACATTGCTTGTATATAATGGCTTGTTCTGCATAGCGTAGCTTATCCCGGATAGGGTAGCTTATCCCGGATAGGGTAGCTTATTCCGTATATAGTAGCCTATTCCGGATACACGGCATTAAGGCATTTTTCAACAGCATCCTTAGAAATCAGGTTAATGGCCCGGGAGTCATCCATCCTGGTATAATATCCGGTTCCTTCGTCATTTGGGCTTCCGATGAAAAGGGTGACGGTTCCGGTATCCCCGCCCTTTTCGTATGTCCACGAAAGCGTCATGTCGGGGGTGGAGAGTCCGTAGCTTCCCAGTTCCTCGTCTGTTGCCTTATAAGTGGTGCAGGACTGGATGGACAGCCCGCTGATGGCCTCAGCCAGGTTATTGAGGTCGGAATTATCCGGGAGACGGTTTGCCTCATCATCAGGAGAACCTTTATACCAGGCAATATTGTTATCCGCATCCATAGTCTTTTTGGAAAATACCCTGGTGGCGCCATTCCTGGTAACCGTGATTTCCTTTATGTCGGTCCCGGCAACATAGGGCAGGGATTCGGTTTCCACAAAGTCATAGAGGCCTTTGCCGGATGTTTCTGTCAGATAGTTTCCTATGGTATATACCTGGCTGCCGCCTTCCAGACATGCATAGTATTCAGCCGCAGTACTGGCATATCCGGCCGCGGTGTCACCGGTACCAGCCACCTGGTTTCCAATCATCAGGGTTTGGGATGTCCCGTCTTCTGATGTTATGGAGAATTTTACGGCAGGAGGGTTAAGTCCATAGGAATCCAGGCTGTCCGGTGTTTCCAACTGCCGCCCGGCACTTAAACGTGCCAGCGTATCCGCCAGCGTGGTAACCGTGTACTGGCGGATGGGACAGTCCTTATCAGACTGGTAATACCAGGTATCGCCCTCCTTTTTAAAAGCCAGGCCCTGTTGTCCATCCTTCTCCCAGCTGATGGAAGTGAGTCCCTGGAGATTGGTCACATAAATCTGGCTGTCTTCTGTCTGCCCTGCAAGCGCATCTGCCTTCTTGTGCTGGTTCCAGGTTATAAGTCCGTAGGCGGCGCAGAGGACGACCAGGACAACGGCGGCAGGGACCAGTGGGTTTACTTTCTTTTTCATTCAGATTGCCTCCTTACAGCTTACGGCGCTTCATCCAGATTACAAAACCAGCAATCAGGAAGATGACCGGAATGACGATGATGAACAGGGCGCTCCAGAGTCCACCGGATGTTATCATATTATAGGTAATATCCAGACTCTTGCTTGGAATGGACAGGGTGGTGATACCCGGCATTTTGTAGGATACGACATTCATGAATATGGCCAGGTTGGAAATATTCGGGAAACGCATCAGTATATCATTGTCAATGAAAGCCGGGGCTGTGATGACTGTGAACACGGAGGACGTATCCTGTTCTTCATTGACTGTCTCTACTGCGGTGGCGCCAAGTGTGTAGGTGCCGTCTGTCTTTTCCTGTGTGACAGGGTCGACCAGTATCCCGGAATCAGAGGTGGTGAGGAACGGGGAAACGGTCAGACCGTCCCGCAGGTTATCCTGGATGGTCATGCCAGAGGGCTGTACGGCCAGGGCCGCCTGACCGGAGTCCACTCCGGTTAAAAGACCGCTTGAGAAATCATAGTCCGGAATCACATTAAACGGATTGTTGTTATAAAAATGCTGCGGCGCTGAATCTGCTACAAAACCGTTCTTTAAATCCATACCATACATGGAACACAGGGAGGTTAGGTTGGTAAGTGTGTCCTGGGTGGTGCCTGCCAGGAGCAGCAGGTGCCCGCCGTTCTTCAGGTAATCGGTGAGTGTGGTTTTCTCATCCTCGCTGATATCCTTTTGGGGATTGTTTATGATCAGCAGGCTGCAGTCTCCGGGGACGGCGCTGTCGGTCAGGAGGTTCAGTTCTTTGGTTTCCATGCCTGACTTATCCATGGCATCGCTGACCGTTGGGGACAGGGCTGCTTCCTGGTGGCCGGACAGGGTATATACGGTGGTCCGGGTTTCATTTGTCACATAGTTGATGGCGCTGGTAATCTGTCCTTCCCCGTCAAAGGCTGTCTCCTGTACCTGCTGGTACTGGTAGTAGGCCATTAAATCAATCTGGATGATATCGCTGAAAGGGATGGCGGTTTTTTTGCCGGTGGCATCGCAGGTTACCAGGATCTGGTTGGTTTGCGTATCCAGGGTGGTCAGGATATCCGGGTGCAGTACCGGGTCATCCTCTGATACCTTGATATGGCTGGACTGGTCTGCGTACAGCTTTACAAAGGACGTAATCCGTTCATCTACGGTATCGGGGCTGGCTACGATATGGATGGTCACATCCTTGTCAAGTTGGTTAAGCAAATCTTTGGTAGTGTCCCCCAGGGTAAGGATCTGGCTGGAACTTAAGTCGTGCTTCATGTATTTTGCCGGAATTTTCCCTATAATCATATTCATGATGATGATGGCGGCAATGACCACAATGGTGAAGACCGCCATGTAACTGCCCTTTTTTAGTTTTCTTGTCATTTCTTCCTCCTTGCTGCCTGACCTGTCTGTCAGCTCCATCTTCGTTTCTGGGTGGCCTGCACCGTGAGAAAAAGAAGTATGCCGGCCATGCTTACATAGTACACAAGTCCTCCGATATCCAGGATGTGGGTGTTGACAATGGAATCAAATACATCGGTCAGGACAATTTTCCCCAGGATATCTTTCAGCGCATATTCCAGAAGGCGCTGGTTCAGCAGATAGGTTCCGATAAGTCCGGCCGCCCCCAGTATTTCCAGTCCAAGGGACAGGGGAACGTGGCCCGTAATACGGTACAGGATGAAGCTTACAAGGCTCCAGAGAATCAGAAGCCCGGCCAGGGAGCCATAGGCGGTGGAGGGCAGGAAGTTTAAAAGCCCGGGCCACAGGATTAAAAGCAGGAGTACCCCGAATGTTCCCGCTGCCGCAATCAGCTGGCTTTCCGTAAGGGAAGATATGAAAAGTCCGATGGCAATGTATACACAGCCCATGAGGAAAAATGCCAGTATGGAGGCGTAGTCTTCCGCCAGGTATGCGGTCCCGTTTGCCTTGATAATCAAGGGACAGAGACAGGCAATGGCCATGGGGATTGCGAAAATGGTGACCATGGAAAGGTATTTGCCCAGGACAATGTCCCATACAGACACGGGCGCTGTAAGCAGCATCTGGTCGGTGCGGGAACGGCGTTCATCCGCCATGCTGCGCATGGTCAGTATGGGCACTGCAATCATCAGGATCATCAGGATGGAACTAAGGGTATAGGAAAAATACGGATATCCGTTAATCATGTTGAAAACCATGAAGTAAATGCCTATGAACATGGTTACAAAGGCAATGAACACATAACCGGTCATGGAATGGAAATAGGATTTCAATTCACGCTCATAAATCGCTTTCATTGATGTTGCCCTCCTCTCTGCCGTGTTCTCCCTTTGGGGAACTCTTTTCCTCCAAGGAACTCTTTTCCTCCAAGGAACTCTCTTCCTCCAAGGAACCCTCTCCCTTAAATGAATCTTCCCCCGTCAGTTCCAGGAAGACCTCTTCCAAAGATGCCTTTGATGTGGACATGGAGAGGATTGGCATGTGGTTTTGTGCAAATGTATAAAACAAGGTCTCGCGTATATCTTCCGTCTGGTTAAGGGAATGTCTGTCCGCCTGGAGACTCAGGTGACAGACCGGATTTCCCTCCTCCTGAAGGGCGCTGCTTACGGTGATGGCGGAAATGGGCATCAGCAGGTTCATGATATCATCCCTGGCGCCCTTTACATCCAGTTCCAGTCCCGCGGACCCCTCCAGCTGGCGCTCCAGGTTCTCCGGCGTGTCACTGGCAATCAGCTTCCCTTGGGAAATGATCATGATGTGGTCACAGACAGCACTGACCTCAGAGAGGATATGGGAACTGAGTATGACCGTATGTTTCCTGCCCAAATCACGGATCATATCCCGAATCTCGATAATCTGTTTGGGGTCTAGTCCGACGGTGGGCTCATCCAGGATGATTACATCCGGTTTGCCGAGGATGGCCTGGGCCATACCCACCCGCTGGCGGTAGCCCTTGGAAAGGTTGCGTATCAGGCGGCCTTTCACGTCCTCGATTTTTACCAGTTCCATGACCTCGTTAATGGAAGCCTTAAGGCTGTCTTTTGGAAGCTTTTTTAATTTTGCGGCAAATACAAGGTACTCATATACGGTCATGTCCGTATACAGGGGCGGTACCTCAGGAAGATAACCCATGCATTTTTTTGCCTGTTCCGGTTCCTCCAGTATATTATGGCCGTCGATTAACACTTCCCCCTCTGTGGCGCCCAGATAACCTGTCATGATGTTCATGGTGGTGGATTTTCCGGCGCCGTTGGGACCAAGGAAGCCGTAAATCTGCCCGTCCTCCACTGTAAAGCTCAGATGATTCACTGCCAGATGGCCGCCATAATCCTTTACAAGATTTTTCACTTCAATCACTGGTTGTTTCCTCCCGTCTGTTATTTATACGCATATTTACCAAATAGTTTTAAAATTAAAATGTGATAAAATTGTGTTGAAAATATTATTTTTTTAATAATAGTTTCTAAATTCGCAGAATCACGCACAAAGGCGCAAAATATTGCACAGAAAAATGCAAGAAAGGGTATTGCCCTGCAATGCATCAGTTGGTATAATATAGGACAGTTGGTAAAAAAATAACACAATGAGATGTATTGTGATGCCTCAGGGCATCGGAATGGAGGGAACTATGAATCAGATTGATACCATGTCAGTCAATGCAATCCGCGTTCTTGCAGCAGACGCTGTACAGAAGGCAAAATCAGGCCACCCGGGACTTCCTCTGGGTTCAGCAGCCATGGCTTACGAGCTTTGGGCCAACCATATGAACCATAATCCTAAGAATCCCCAGTGGAAGAACAGGGACCGTTTCATCCTTTCAGGAGGCCACGGCTCAACCCTTCTTTACTCCCTGCTCCATCTGTTTGGATATGGCCTGACCAAGGAAGACATGATGAATTTCCGTCAGATGGATTCCCTGACACCAGGACATCCGGAATACGGCCACACGGTTGGCGTTGAGGCCACAACAGGACCTCTGGGCGCAGGCATGGGTATGGCTGTGGGTATGGCTATGGCTGAGTCCCATCTGGCTGCTGTGTTTAACAAGGACGGATATCCGGTGGTTGATCACTATACTTACGTGCTGGGCGGAGACGGCTGTATGATGGAAGGCATTTCCTCAGAAGCATTTTCGCTGGCAGGAACCTTGGGCCTTAGCAAGCTGATCGTGTTCTACGATTCCAATAAGATTTCCATTGAGGGAAGCACGGACATCGCATTTACAGAGAATGTACAAAAGCGCATGGAGGCATTTGGATTCCAGCTGCTGACCGTGGAGGACGGCAATGACCTGGATGCCATCGGCAAGGCCATCGAGGAGGCAAAGGCAGATACCACACGTCCTTCCTTCATCACGGTTAAGACCCAGATCGGCTACGGCTGCCCGGCTAAGCAGGGCAAGGCCAGCGCTCACGGCGAGCCTCTGGGTGATGATAATGTAACTGCCATGAAGGAGAATTTAAACTGGCCATCCATGGATCCGTTCTATGTACCGGATGAGGTGTATGCCAATTATAAGGCACACGCTGAAAAGGGCGCTCAGGCAGAGGCGGAGTGGAATGCCTTATTTGATGAATATTGCCAGAAGTATCCGGAGATGAAGGATATGTGGGACAAGTTCCATAATCCGGAACTGGCTAAGGCTGCATATGACTGTGAGGAATACTGGGCATATGATGAGAAACCGGATGCAACCAGAAGCTTATCCGGCAAGCAGCTTCAGAAGCTTAAGAACCTGATGCCTAACCTGATTGGCGGCGCAGCAGACCTGGCACCGTCCACCAAGACTTATATGTCGGATATGGGGGATTTCTCCAAGGATAACTATGCCGGACGCAACCTGCACTTCGGTGTGCGCGAACTGGCCATGGCAGCCATTGGAAACGGCCTGATGCTTCACGGAGGACTGCGGGCATTTGTCTCCACCTTCTTTGTATTCAGTGATTACACCAAGCCGATGGCAAGGCTGTCCGCACTGATGGGCGTTCCGCTGACATTTGTATTTACCCATGACAGCATTGGCGTGGGCGAGGACGGACCTACCCATGAGCCGATTGAACAGCTGGCCATGCTGCGTTCCATGCCTAACTTCCACGTATTCCGTCCGGCTGACGCGACAGAGACAGCAGCAGCCTGGTACAGCGCGGTTTCCTCCCAGAAGACACCTACCGCCCTTGTGCTTACAAGGCAGAACCTGCCCCAGTTGGCAGGCTCCAGCAAGGAAGCCTTGAAGGGGGCATATATCCTGGAGGATTCTTCCAAGGAAGTTCCGGACGCAATCATCATTGCCACAGGCTCTGAAGTTGAACTGGCCGTAGGCGCAAAGGCTGAGCTGGCTAAGGAAGGCATGGATGTGCGTGTTGTCAGCATGCCGTGTATGGATATATTCGAGGAGCAGTCTGAGGAATACAAGGAAAAGGTTCTTCCAAAGGCAGTGAGGAAGAGGGTTGCAGTGGAAGCATTGGGAGACTTCGGATGGGGCAGATATGTAGGCCTGGACGGAGCTGCGGTCACCATGAAGGGCTTTGGCGCCAGCGCTCCCGCAGGACTGCTGTTTAAGAAGTTCGGGTTCACGGTTGAGAACGTGGTGGAGGCTGTGAAGTCACTGTAATATAAGTTTGTTTCCTTAACTGGTTCAGCCAGATTTATAAAACGTAGATATTATATGGTTATCAATGATAATCCCCGGACAGCGGCGGAAGACAGGTGGTTCTTCCGGCTGGCCGGGGATTTTCTGCATGTCTGATGCAGATTGAATAATTAATGTGGGAATGATATAATCTGGTAAGCACCGGCATGTTTTAGGAACGGGAAGAGGTACGATTGACAGATACAAGCTAAAATGGAGGGACTATGCCCACAGATACATTAACCCTATTTTCACAACCCACAGCCCAATGGTTTAAGGATACGCTGGGCAGGCCTACAAAAGTCCAGGAGGATACCTGGCCAGCCATTGCTTCCGGCCAGCCGGTCCTGGTCAGCGCACCTACCGGAACCGGTAAGACACTGTCTGCCTTCCTTGTTTTCATAGACCGTCTGTATGCCATGGCAGAAGAGGGGACCCTTAAGGAGGAACTGTACCTGATTTATGTATCCCCATTAAAGTCACTGGCAGGAGACATACGGGAGAACCTGAACCGGCCTTTGGAGGGAATCCGGCAGGAGATGGAGCGCCGTGTGGGTGCTGCCCGGCAGACAGGATATGCTGATTTGGCAGGAAATGTCCATCCGGCAGGAAAAATCCATCCGGCAGGAGATGTCCATCCGGCAGGAACCACCAGCCTGGATATCCAGGTTGGGATCCGCACCGGGGACACCCCTCAGAAGGACCGCCAGAGGATGGTAAAACACCCGCCCCACATATTGATCATCACCCCTGAATCCCTGTACCTGATGCTCACTTCCATGACCGGGCAGAAGGTATTAAGGACGGCAAGGGCGGTAATCATTGATGAGCTTCACGCCTTGATTGACACGAAGCGGGGTGCCCATCTCATGCTGTCCATTGCACGGCTGGACCGCCTTTGCGGGAGGCCGCTTCAGCGCATCGGCCTGTCCGCCACCATAGAACCTCTGGAACTGGCGGCCGCGTACCTGTCCCCGGAACCGGCGGTCATCTGCGCGCCGGCCATGGAAAAACAGATCCGGATTGAAATCCTTGGAACCACACCGTCGCAGGGCAGGCGCAAGGACCCTGTGTGGGAAGAACTGGGACAGGCCGTGTACCGGCAGTGTCTGTCCTGCCGCAGTGTCATTGCCTTTTCAGAGGGGCGCCGGTATGCGGAGAAATTAGCCTATTACGTAAATCTCCTGGGCGGGGACGGATTTGCCAGGGTACACCATGGAAGCCTGTCCAAGGAACAGCGGGCAGAGGTGGAGCAGGACCTGAGGGACGGCAGGCTGCGCCTTCTGTGCGCCACCTCGTCCATGGAATTGGGGATTGACGTGGGGGAACTGGACCTGGTGATCCAGGTGGGCTGTCCGCGTACGGTTTCCAGTACCATGCAGCGGCTGGGACGCGCGGGTCATGGCCCGGGCCGGGTCAGCGTCATGTACATGTATCCCAGGACGGCTTCGGAGAGCGTGTACTGCGGGATGACGGCCCAGGTGGCAAGACAGGGCGGTGTGGAGCACACAAAGCCCCCAAGAATGTGCCTGGATGTCCTGGCCCAGCATCTGGTTTCCATGGCAAATGGGGAAGGCTACTGCGTGGAAGATGTCATGGCTGTCCTGGAACGGTCCTATCCTTTCCGGGATGTGACCGGGGAAGACATAAAGGCAGTCCTGTCCATGCTGGCCGGGGATTATGAACACAGGCGGGACATCCCGGTCCGTCCCAGGGTGCTGTATGACCGGATCCATGGCAGGGTGGAAGGGGATGCCTACAGCCGTATGCTGGCCACGGCGGCTGGAGGGACCATACCAGACAAAGGCCTATACACTGCCAAGACGGAGGACGGTGTAAAGCTTGGGGAACTGGATGAGGAATTTGTCTATGAATCCCAATTGGGAGACAAGTTCATGCTGGGGTCATTTGGCTGGAAGATTACTGGGATTGACAAGGACACGGTCTATGTGTCACAGGTGCCGGCAGAGGGTGCCAGGCTGCCCTTCTGGAAAGGGGAAATCAGGGGGCGCACCTTAAAGACCAGCCGGGAATTTGGGAAAATCCTGGCTGGCCTGGAAGCCGCCCATGAGCAGGGACGGCTCCGGGAAGAACTGTCTGCGCTGGGAATGGATGAGGCGGCAGTTATCAATGCATCCGGTTTTCTGGAGCGCCAGATACAGTCAACGGGCGGGCTTCCGGACAATAAAACCATCGTGGTGGAACATTTTACCGACCATACCGGGTGCCATCAGGTCATGCTCCACGCCTTGCTTGGGCGCAGGGTGAACGGCCCCCTGTCGCTTCTGCTTCAGCACATGGTCAGGAATATCTGCGGTTTTGACATCGGGTGCGTGGACGAGGAGGACGGCTTCCTTCTGTATCCCTATGGCAGCGGGGTGATGCCTGAGGGACTGCTGTACCGGCTGGAACCTGACCAGGTGAGGGAAACCCTGGAAGCCATGCTTCCCCTCACCCCGTTGTTCGGCATGGCCTTCCGCTATAACGCTGCCAGGGCGCTGATGATGGGGATGAAGCAGGGGGGCCGGCAGCCGCTGTGGATGCAGCGCTTAAAGAGCACGGAAATGCTGGATTCGCTGATGAACGAAAAGGACCATCCCCTGATCCGGGAGACAAAACGCGAATGTCTGGAAGACCAGTGGGATATAGACGGCGTCATCCAGATCCTTCACGAGATACGGGCCGGCCTGATTCATGTGAGGGAGGTCTGCACGGATGTGCCTTCCCCCATGTCCCTGCCCCTGCAATGGCAGGTGGAGGCCGCGGAAATGTACGAATATGCCCCTGCCACACCCGGCATCCGCCAGGCTGTTTATGATGAACTTAAATACCTGGAGGGAATCCGTCCCGCGCCAGAGGCTCTGGAGAAACAGCAGGAACGCACCAGACTTCCCCAGGATGAGGCACAGCTTCATTCCATACTGATGACAGAAGGGGATTTGGAGGCAGGGGAGCTTGACGTGCCTGTGGAGTGGCTGGCAAGCCTGGCAGCCCAGGGGCGCGCCCTCTATATTGAACCTGGCCTGTGGATTGCCGCGGAACAGGAAGAGGAGTATGAAAAGGCATTTTCCATGGACGGGCTGGAGGAAGCCACGGCAATTGTGCGCCGTCTTCTGCGTTACCGCAAAGGACACACACCGGGGCAGATAGGGGAGCGGTATTTCCTGCCGGAGGAAAAGGTAGGGGTAATCCTGGAGCTGTTGTGCAGCCGCGGTGAAATCGTGGAGGCAGACGGGATTTACTATCACAGGAAACTTTATGACAGGGCCAGGCAGTCCACCCTTAAGAACCTGCGCCGTGAGACAGCTACCCAGCCGGGCGCCCACTATGCCGCGCTTCTGGCCGGGAGGGCAAAGCCATACACCCAGGCCGATGAGCAGCTGAAGAAAACACTTGAGCTGTATTGCGGGAGGATGTTCCCGGTCCGTTTCTGGGAAAATGTCCTGCTGCCCCGCCGTGTCCGCAATTATTCGGAAGGAATGCTGGACCGCCTGCTTGCGGAAGGGGATTATTACTGGAAAATGTCCCCGGACGGTGCCCTTTGTTTTTGCCGCTACGAGGACATTGACTGGGACGCGCCGCTGCCGGATATGGAAGGAATCCTTGGTGGGGAGGAACTGCAGATTTACAGGGAACTGAAGAGAAGGGGGGCCTGCTTCTTAAAGTTCCTGGCAGATATCCCAAAGGAAAAGAGCGCCCAGGAGCTGCTGCTTGGCCTGGCGGAAAAAGGCCTGGTCTGTGCGGACAGTTTTGTCCCGGTCAGGCAGTGGCAGAACCGGGAAAAAGTAAAGAAGGCCACGGCCAGACAGCGGGTCAGCGCCAGGGTGATGGCGCTTTCCGCGGGCCGATGGGATATTGTGCGTCCGCTGAAGCCAAAGAAAATGGAAGAGTGGCTGGAGCTTATTTTCCAGGAACAGCCTGTCATGTGCAGGGAAACCTTCCGAAGGGCGGCCGCAGGGCTTGCAGGTTCGCCTTATCTGCCGGGATTTAGTCAGGCCGGGGCTGCCCGGTCAGATGCAGGAGAGGCCGCCGGGGCTGCCCGGTCAGACATGAATTATCAGAACGCTATGGAGCTTCTGCGCATCTGGGAATACACAGGCCAGGTGCGCCGCGGGTACTTTGTGGAAGGAATGTCAGGCGCCCAGTTTATCAGAAAAGAAGAGTATGAAGGAGTGACGGCGGCATTGAAGGCTCCGGAAGATGGGATTATCTGGCTGAACGCCGCTGATCCGGCCCAGATATGGGGCAAAATACTGGTCCAGCCTGGGGAAAGGGATTTCCTCAATGTGCCTGGCACGGCCGTTGCCCTTCACTGCGGGCGGGTAACGGCTGTTCTGGAGCGGCAGGGCAGGGTTTTACGGGTGTTTGAATCCCAAGGCCTGGAACAGACGCTTCAGGTATTTGTCAACGATTTCAAGGGAAAACGTCTGTTCCCGGAGCTGAAGCGGCTGATTGTCCGGGAATATCCTGAAGGGACAGGGGAGACTTTGAAGAGGGCTGGGTTTTCCAGGGAAATGAACGATTACGTGCTGTACCGCTGACCATATCGTGTTTTTAAATGTTTGATGTGATACCTCATGATGTATCACGGCCCACCATGATATATTACGGATAGGAGTACATCGGGATACATCACGGCGCATCACGATATGTTAAAGCTTACAGCGCATCACGACACATCACAGGGAGGGATATCACATGGACATACAGATAAGGGAATATACAAAGGAAGACACAAAAGAGGCAATCCGGATATGGAACCATATCGTAGAGGAGGGGAATGCATTTCCCCAAATGGAATGTCTCACAGAATCCACGGGAGAGGAATTTTTCATGGGACAGTCCTATACCGGGATTGGGGTTGACGGGGACAGTGGGGAGATTGCCGGCCTGTACATCCTGCACCCCAATAATGTGGGAAGGTGCGGCCATATATGCAATGCCAGCTATGCGGTCAGATGGGACATGCGCGGCTGTCAGATTGGCGAAAAGCTGGTACGCCACTGTATGGAACAGGGGAAGGCGCTGGGGTATGGAATCCTCCAGTTTAACGCGGTGGTCAAAAGCAATGGAGCCGCCCTTCATCTGTACCAAAAGCTGGGATTTACCCAGCTGGGCGTCATACCCGGCGGATTCCTGATGAAAGACGGCAGCTTTGAGGATATCATTCCCCATTATATCGTGCTGTAATATTCTGCTATGATTCCCTTTGGCATACGCTGTCCTGTTCCACCAGTTCTACCGGTGTCAATATCTTCACGGGCAGTACTTCGTAGTCGTCAATCTGCTGGAACAGCATGCGGGCAGCGGTCTGGGCCATGAGGGATGCGTGGATTTCCACGGTGGTTATCTTGGGGACCGAGTATTTTGCCTGGTCTGAATTGTCATATCCGATGATGCTGATATCATCAGGGACCTTCAGGCCTGCCTGACGGATGGCCTGGATGGCTCCCAGCGCAAGGCGGTCGTTGAAGGCTACAAGGGCGGTGGGGTAAGAGGCGTTTTTTGCCAGCATCTGCTCCACGGCGGCAAGTCCGGCCTCAAACTCCCAGGAGGTGCCGCCCAGGCAGTATTCATTTTTCAGGGTCAGCCCGGCTTCCCGCAGGGCGGTGACACAGCCGCGGCGGCGTTCAATGCTGGTGGTATAACGGCTGTCCCCGTTGATGATTCCAATGGTCCTGTGCCCCCTTTCGATGAGATAGCGGCAGGCGTTGTAGGTGCCGCAGAAATTATCGGAGAGGATGGAGGTCATCTGGTTGTAATAGCTGTTGACCAGGATGGCCGGGATTCCCAGCCCGATTGCCCGGTCCAGATGCCTGTGGGCCACATTGCTGACAAAGAATATGCCGGAAAAACCATGGGACTGGACCAGACCGTCAAAGTCGTCAGACTCATCCAGGGTTGAATAAATCAGGGTGTAGCCTTGTTTGTGGCACTCCTTTTCAGCGCGGTAAAACAGCTGGGCATAAAATGGCTGGGTGATGCGGGAGCTGTTGTTGTCACCCTTTGGCAGCAGGAATGCAATGGGACCGTTCCTTTTGCCGGGCTTAAAGGGGACCTGGACCTGGGGCATGGATTCCTGGGGGCGCCATACCACGACCGTGCCCTTGCCCGCCCTTTTCTCAACCAGTCCGTCGTCCACAAGAAGCTGCAGCGCCTTGCGCACCGTTGTCCTGTCTACCTGGTAGGTTTCCCCGATTTCACGCTCTGAGGGAAGCAGGGCATCCCTCAGATATTCACTGTCCTGAATCCGTTCCTTCAGGTCCTGGTACACTCTTTTATATAAAAATGTCTTGTTTTCTTTCTGGGCCACAATGGTTCCTCCGTTCCTTCAGGCACATGGCAGTGATGAATGTTTAAACACGCCATTACATACCTCATGTTGTATCTTTATAAATATTATCATGGAATGCATGAAATCTCAAGACAGAACTTGCGCCTGACGGAATGGGGAGGGGGTGGGTATGCGGATGATTTCCAAATACGTCCCGTGTCCTATTGTTCCATTGCTTTTTCAAATGCATCCTTCATCAGCTGTTCTGTCAGGGGGCATGGATTACAGGTGATATGTCCTGTGGTCTTTTTCACCGTATCAATGATGAAGTCCATGTCAGGGGTTTCCTTGATATAGGGGGCGAGACACACCGGCGCTCCGATTTCCTCACGGATTGCCCTTACGCGGGCAACGGCCCTCCTGGCATTTTCCTGGTCCGTGGATTCCGGTTCTGCAACGCCAAGGGCCTCTGCAATCCTGGCATACCGGGCTTCTGCATGATCCATGTTCAGCTCCATGGCAGCCGGAAGGAAGATGGAACAGGCATCGCCATGGGGAATCTTATACATGGCGCCGAGGGGCTGTGCCATGATATGGGCAATTCCGATTCCTGCCGTGATGGCAAGACCGCCCAGATAACTGCCCAGCATCATGTCGCCTCTGGCCTTCAGGTTTTGTGGATCATCACATGCATCCTTAAGGCTTTTGTTTATCAGTTCAATTGCTTTCAGGCCATACATCTCAGTCAGCGGGCTGGCGTTTAAGGAAACGTAGGATTCAATGGCATGGCTCAGGGCATCCATCCCGGTTGCAGCCGTTATGTGCCTTGGAAGCCCGGTGGTAAGGGTGGGGTCCAGGATGACGATGTCCGCAATCATGGTGGTGTGGTACAGACTCTTCTTAAGTCCGTTGTAGTTGTTGAGCACCACGCTGGTCTTGGTGGCTTCCGCCCCGGTGCCTGAGGTGGTGGGGACGGCGATGAACAGGGGCGGAACCGCGGTGACCTGTTTACCGTTCATCTGGTAGTCCTCCACGTTGCCGCCGTTGACAGCCAGCATGCCGATGGCCTTGGCCGTATCAATCACGCTTCCTCCGCCCAGCGCAAGGGTACAGTCGCAGCCCTCGGCCAGGAATATGTCCCTGCCTCCGTTGATCATATGCAGGTCCGGCTCCCCGGCAACCTGGTCATAGCATACGTGTCCAATGCCTGCTTCCTCTAAAAGTCCTGCGATTTTATGGTAGCTGTCAGCGCTGCTGCTGTATGTAGCAAAGAATACCTTCTTGCATCCGTACCATTTTAAGAGGGACGGAATATCACTGATTTTGTTTTCTCCGAAGATGACCTGGCGGTTGTTTACGATTTCGAACATGGTTTTAATCCTCCTGAATGTTTTCATATGGTTTATTTGTGGTAAAGTGGATGGTAATGATTACTACATGGTAGTGATTGTTAAATGGTAATAATCATTAATGTGGCAGGTAAATCACATAGGGATTATAATACAACAGGTTGTATTTGAATATGCCCTTATGATATACCGAAAAAACCATGATGTCAATAGGGAAATGTAAAAAAGTTAAGAAAAAGATACAACTGGTAGCTAAAAATGAAAAGCATAATATGGAAAGGATACATTTTTCATAAAAATTATTAAAAAACGGTTGAAAAAGAACACAACATGTGCTAATATTTGAGATATAAGGGGATAACAAAATAGTAAAAACACAACAGGTTGTATCAAAATAACCGACAGGAGGAATATTTCATGAAAAAGAGATATCTGCTGGCCATGGGTGCGCTGGTCATGGGACTGGCCTGTACCGGGTGTTCCGGGAACAGCGGGCAGTTAGACGGAGGGATAATAAGGATTGCCTACAATCAGGCGCCCACCCATCCCCATTACCAGGCTCTGGAACGCGCAGGTGAGAAGTTTAAGGAGGCCACCGGGGGGAGATATGAGTTCCTGATTTATCCCAACGAGGTGCTGGGGGACCAGAGGGCTACCCTGGAGCTGATACAGAACGGAGCAATCCAGATGGCCATTGTCAACAATGCCATGGTGGAAAACTATAATAAGGATTTTTCAATCCTGGGCCTTCCATATATCTTTGATTCCCAGGAACACCAGAAGGAGGTATTTACCTCAGGCGTACTGGACCCGCTGTTTGAATCCACTAAGGAGGAAGGGTTTGAGGTCATGGCAGCCTATACCGCCGGTTCCAGGAACGTATACACGAAGAAGCCTATTGAAACCCCAAAGGATCTTGACGGCATGAAAATCCGTGTCATGGAATCGCCTACCATGGTTGCGATGATGAAGTATATGGGCGGCGTGGGAACCCCCATGAGCCAGGGTGAGGTATATACCGCCATCCAGCAGGGCGTGCTGGACGGAGGGGAGAACAATGAGATTACATATGTGGACCTGAAACACTACGAGGTGGCGCCGGTATTCTCCAGAACCCAGCACGTGATGATTCCTGACCTGGTGATTGCGGAGAGTGCGTATCTTGAACGGATGAAACCGGAGGACAGGGAGCTTCTGACCCGGATATTGAACGATTCGGTGGAAGATGAGTTTGACCTGTGGAATGAACAGATTGAGATTGCAAAGGAAGCCGCAAAGGAACAGGGGGTTACATTCGTGGATGTGGATATCCGGCCGTTTCAGGAAAACTGTAAAAAGCTTCATGAGGAAGCGGTCAGCGGTTCTTCCTTTGCCGGGGAACTGTACGACAGGATACGCGCCCTGGCCAGATAGTCCTTGGACGGGGATGGTATGTATCGCGCCTAAACAGCCGGAGGATGGCGGTTTGGCGCCCATAACTAGGAGGAAATGACATGGAGAAGATGAAGAAATTATTTGACCGGGTCCTGGAGGCCAGCTGTATTGCCCTTATGTCGGTGATGACCATTCTGGTTTCCTATCAGGTAATCACCCGGTATATATTTAATAAGCCAAGCGCGGTCAGCGAGGTGCTGGCGAGGTATATGTTTGTGTGGATGGTGCTGCTGTGCGCCGCCTATGTGTTCGGCCTGAGGGAGCACATGAACATCCCGTTTGTAAAGGATAAGCTGCCACCAAGGGGAAGGATTGTGTGCGACATCATCGGGGAAGTCATCATTGCCCTGTTCGGCCTTGGGGTCATGGTGGCAGGTGGATATGCGGGCGCTATGCGTCAGATGGGACAGCTGGATTCCGCCCTGCAGATTTCCATGGGAATCATCTATGCGGCCATTCCCTTAAGCGGGATCAGTATTGTATTTTACTTTTTTTACAATGTCTCAAAGCTCCTTAAGGAGTTTAAATATACAGTGTGCAGTAAGGAGGAAGCGTGATGGATGTAGCTGTAGTAGCTGGAATTATAATGATTGTTTCGGTGGTCGTCATGCTGGTCATGGGCGTACCCATCGGTATCAGTATCGGTATGTCCTCTGCACTGGCCATGATTACCATACTTCCCTTTGGACCGGGTATTGTGACCTGTGCCCAGAAGATGTTCACGGGAGTGAATTCATTTTCCCTTTTGGCCATCCCCTTCTTTATCCTGGCGGGCAATATCATGAATAACGGGGGTATCGCCATCCGCCTGGTAAACTGCGCCAGGCTCATCAGCGGCCGTCTGCCGGGTTCCCTGGCCCAGACCAATATTGTGGCCAACATGCTGTTCGGCGCAATCAGCGGAAGCGGTACGGCCGCAGCCGCGGCCATCGGCGGCACCATGGCGCCCATTGAACTGGAAGAGGGCTATGACAAGGATTATGTGGCGGCGGTCAATATCGCTTCTGCCCCCACCGGCCAGCTGATTCCTCCCAGCAATACCCTGATTGTGTATGCGACCGTGGCGGGAAGCGTTTCCGTGGCAGCCCTGTTCATGGCTGGTTACATACCGGGGATTGCCTGGGGTATTTCCCTGATGGTCATTGCCGGATATATGGCGAAAAAGAGAGGCTATGTATCATCCTTTTCCGTCACACCCAAGGAGGCTGTCAGGATAATATTGGATGCCCTTCCAAGCCTGCTTCTGATCATCATTGTAATCGGTGGCATCTTAAAGGGCGTGTTCACCGCAACGGAAGGTTCTGCCATTGCAGTGGTCTATGCACTGATACTCAGCTTCTGTTACCGCTCCCTGAAGGTGAAGGACCTTCCGGCCATTATCCTGAGTTCCTGCAAGACCACATGTATCGTTATTTTCATGATTGGGGTTTCATCCATCATGTCCTGGGTGATGGCCTATACCATGATTCCCAACGCGATTGCCAATGCCATGCTGACACTTAGCAGCAACAAATACGTAATACTCCTGCTGATGAACGTGATTCTGCTGGTGGTGGGCACCTTCATGGACCCCACGCCCGCCGTGCTGATTTTCACGCCTATCTTCCTGCCCATCTGCCAGGGCTTTGGCATGGACCCGGTCCAGTTCGGTATCATGATTGTATTTAATCTGTGTATCGGGACCATCACGCCGCCGGTTGGGGTCATCCTGTTTACGGGCTGCAAGGTGGTTGGGATATCCATTGAGGGAGTGATTAAGACGCTGCTTCCCTTCTTTGCAGCCATTGCAGTGGTGCTGCTGCTGGTAACCTATGTTCCGGCCATGTCCATGTGGATTCCGTCCATGCTGGGCCTGGTGAAGTGACGGATATGATTGGAATATGACATTGACAGGATTGCACTGATACCTAAGAATGATATATAATATGGAGGAAATGATGATGAACGATTGCTTTTACTGTGAAAATGGAGATAAACTCAAAAGCCTGATGATAGAAGTGTGTAAATTGGACTATTCCACCGTGTACCTGAACCGGGACCAGAAGCACAAGGGAAGATGCATCGTGATGTTTAAGGACCATAAGACGGAGTATTTCCAGTTGACACCGGAGGAGAACAAGGGCTATTTTGGGGAACTGGCAAAGGTGGCCCAGGCTGTCTGGAACCTGTACCAGCCTGATAAAATCAACTATGCCACCTTTGGCGACGGCGTTCCCCATGTCCACGTGCACGTGGTTCCCAAGTATGAAGGCGGCCTCCAGTGGGGCGAGGCATTCCATGATGACGTGGACAAGGTGCTTCTGCCGGAGGAGGAATATAAGGAAATGGTGGAGGAACTGAGGAAGGAAATACTGGGTTGAAAATAAGCTCCGAACATTAATATACACAGATACACAGGCAAAAAACATGCCCCGGACCAGGACCATACATCAATAAACCTGGTTGCGGGGCATTTTCCTATTAATTAATTATCCTTCTTGGCTGCTTTTGCCTCAGCCATCTTCATGGCGCGGACCTTTAAGGGCAGTCCGAACAGTGTGATGAAGCCGTCGGCGTCATGGTGGTCATACAAATCCCCTGTTGTGAAGGACGCCAGGGATTCGCTGTATAAGGAGTAGGGGGATGTGGTTCCGGCCTTGATGATGTTGCCCTTGTACAGTTTGAATTTCACTTCGCCTGTAACATATTCCTGGGTGGACTCAACAAATGCCTGGACCGCCTCGCGCAGAGGGGTGAACCATTTTCCTTCATATACAATCTGGGCCAGCTTATTGCCCATGTCCTTCTTGGCCTCCATGGTGGCGCGGTCTAATACCAGTTCCTCTAACTGCTGGTGTGCTTCCATAAGGATGGTTCCGCCCGGCGTCTCATACACGCCGTGGGACTTCATGCCCACCACACGGTTCTCCACGATGTCAACAATGCCGACGCCGTGCTTGCCGCCCAGTTCATTTAACTTGCGGATGATGTCGGAAACCTTCATCTTCTCGCCGTTAACGCTGGTGGGAACGCCTTTTTCAAAGGTCATGGTAACGTACTCGGCTTCGTCAGGTGCTTTCTCAGGGCTTACGCTTAACATCAGCAGATGGTCATAGTTCGGTTCCTTGGACGGATCCTCCAGCTCCAGGCCCTCATGGCTGATGTGCCAGAGGTTGCGGTCACGGCTGTAGCTGTTGTCAGCTGAGAAGGGAAGGTCGATGCCGTGCTGCTTGCAGTATTCAATCTCATCCTCACGTGACTGGATGGTCCATACATCGGTCATACGCCATGGAGCGATGATTTTAAGGTCAGGAGCCAGGGCCTTGATGCCCAGCTCGAAACGGATCTGGTCATTGCCCTTGCCTGTGGCGCCGTGGCAGATGGCGGTAGCGCCTTCCTTGCGGGCAATGTCAACCAGGCATTTTGCAATGGCGGGACGTGCCATGGATGTGCCTAAAAGGTACTTATACTCATACACTGCATTGGCCTTTACGCAAGGCATGATGTAGTTGTCGCAGAAATCATCCACCAGGTCCTCTATGTATAATTTGGAAGCGCCGGATAATTTGGCCCTCTCGTCAAGTCCGTCTAACTCATTGCCCTGGCCGCAGTCAATGCAGCAGCAGATTACTTCATATCCAAAGTTTTCTTTTAACCATGGGATGATTGTGGTTGTATCCAGTCCGCCGGAATAAGCTAAAATTACTTTCTCTTTCATATTTATATCCTCCTGAAAATATCATATCTCAATGAACTTTCATAAATATACAACATTATGCAGGAAAATGCAAGCGGAAAAATAAAATATTTAAAAAAACTTGCATATTATGCATTTGTAATGTATAATTATGAAAATCGGGAAGCAAGCAGGGAAATACAGTGGATAAAAACCACAAAACAAGCTTTCTTTTTAAAGGAAAAGTAACTATAATGAAAATGCGAAGGAAGATGATTACATTATAATTATAAATGTAAATGAAGAAATATGAATGAAGAAATGTGAATGAAGAAATATGGATGAAGGAGACTGAGTATGATTAAGGTAGGGATTATCGGTTCCACAGGATATGCGGGAGGGGAGCTGGCAAGGCTTCTGCTCCAAAGGGATGACATAGAGATTAAGTGGTATGGTTCCAGAAGCTACACCGGACAGAAATATGCGTCCCTGTACCCGAATATGTATAAAATCGTGGATGAGGAATGCATGGATGATAATATGAAGGAACTGGCCGGACAGGTGGACGTGGTGTTCACGGCAACGCCCCAGGGCTTATGCGCATCCTTGGTGGACGAGGAAATCCTGTCCATGGTTAAGGTCATTGATTTAAGCGCCGACTTCAGGATTAAGGATGTATCCGTATATGAGGAGTGGTACAAACTGACCCACGCCGCACCGCAGTTCATAGGGGAAGCGGTATACGGACTGCCTGAGGTCAACCGTGACAAGGTGAAAACCGCCAGGCTCATTGCCAATCCGGGTTGTTTCCCCACCTGCTCCTTCTTATCTGTCTATCCGCTGGTGAAGGAGGGACTGGTAGACCCAGGCACAATCATCATTGACGCCAAGTCCGGCACATCCGGCGCCGGCCGGGGAGCCAAGATGGACAGTCTGTACTGCGAAGTGAATGAGAATATCAAGGCGTACGGCGTGGGTACCCACAGACATACGCCGGAGATTGAGGAACAGCTATCCTATGCGGCGGGCCGGCCGGTGACCATCAGCTTCACTCCCCATCTGGTTCCCATGAACCGGGGAATCCTGGTGACTGCTTATGGTTCCCTTACAAAGGAAGTTACCTATGAAGAGGTAAAGGCTGTTTACGATAAGTATTATGAGGATGAATATTTTGTCCGCGTCCTGGAGAAGGATGTGGTGCCCCAGACCCGCTGGGTGGAGGGCAGCAACTTTGCGGACGTGAACTTTAAGATAGACCCAAGAACCAGGCGGATTGTGATGATGGGCGCCATTGACAACATGGTGAAGGGGGCGGCAGGCCAGGCCATCCAGAACATGAACCTGATGTTCGGTCTTCCGGAGAATACGGGGCTGAAGCAGATTCCTGTATTTCCATAGGCTGGCCGGGAAAGGAATTATCAGAACATGTCAGGAACAATGGATATACTCATCCGTGAGATGACCATGGAGGATTACGACCAGGTATATGACCTGTGGACGGAAATCAAAGGATTTGGGATCAGAAGCGTGGATGATTCCAGGGAAGGTGTGGAGCGTTTCCTTAAAAGGAATCCAACCACCAGCGTGGTGGCGGTCCAGAACGGCCATGTGGTGGGCAACATCCTGTGCGGCCACGACGGAAGGACCGGGTGTTTTTACCACGTGTGCGTTGCGCCGGGTTACAGGAAGCACGGAATCGGTTACCGTATGGTGCGCGCGGCCATGGAGGCCCTTCAGAAGGAGGGCGTGAGTAAAATCAGCCTGATTGCATTTAAAAGCAACGATGTGGGCAATGCCTTCTGGCAGGGAATCGGATGGACGGAACGGGAAGATGTGAACAGCTATGAGTTTATATTAAATGAGGAAAACATAACCAGGTTCGTGCGTTGACAGGGATGCATATGGATACCGGTATGAAAAACATACGGAATCATGCATAAGCATACATAACCATATAAAGCTATATATAACCATATAGAACCAAGGATGAGCGGGATGGAGGAATGGAAATGAGTGAAGCGGCATTAAAGAAAATACCCGGGGGAGTGACGGCTGCAAAGGGATTTAAGGCAGCGTCCACGGCGGCAGGCATCAAATATAAGGACCGGAAGGATATGGCCATGATTTACAGCCAGGCCCCCTGCAGGTCGGCGGGTACATTTACCACCAATGTGGTGAAGGCGGCTCCTGTTAAGTGGGATAAGGACCAGGTCACAGGCGGGGCAGCGGCCCATGCAGTGGTCATCAATGCGGGGATTGCCAACGCCTGTACAGGTGAGGAAGGCATGGCATACTGCAGCCGGACAGCGGCGGCAGCGGCCCAGGTCCTGGGGATACCGCAGGAGAGCGTATTGGTGGCGTCCACGGGCGTGATTGGGAAACAGCTTCCCATGGACCGGATTGAGGCCGGGGTCAAAGCCATGGCGCCTCTCCTTGACGGAAGCGTCCAGAGCGGCACCGATGCCTCCAGGGCCATCATGACCACCGACACGAAGAATAAGGAGGTGGCTGTCCAGGTTGAGCTGGGCGGCGTCCAGGTGACCATCGGGGGCATGTGCAAGGGTTCGGGCATGATCCATCCCAACATGTGCACCATGCTGGGGTTTGTGACCACGGACGCGGCCATCAGCAAGGAACTGCTGCAGGAAGCATTGAGCCAGGACATCAAGGATACATACAACATGATTTCCGTGGACGGGGACACCTCCACCAATGACACCGTGCTCGTGCTGGCCAACGGCCTGGCGGGAAATCCCGAAATCACGGAAAAGAACAGCGATTACATGGCCTTCTGCAAGGCGCTCAACTATATAAATGAAACCCTGTCTAAGAAAATGGCCGGGGACGGCGAGGGCTGCACCGCCCTGTTTGAGGTGACGGTGAAGGGCGCCGCCACAAAAGACCAGGCCAGGGTCCTGGCCAAATCCGTCATCACATCCAGCCTGACCAAGGCCGCCATATTCGGACATGACGCCAACTGGGGAAGGATCCTCTGCGCCATGGGTTACTCAGGCGCTGACTTTGACCCGGAAAAGGTGGATTTGTTCTTTGAGAGCACAGCCGGACGCATGCAGATCATAAAGGACGGCGTGGCAGTGGACTACAGCGAGGAGGAGGCCACGAAAATCCTGTCTGAACCGGAGGTCACTGCCATTGCGGACATCAAGATGGGGGATGCCCGGGCAACGGCCTGGGGCTGCGACCTCACCTATGATTATGTGAAGATAAATGCGGATTACAGGTCATAAGACCAGCCGGATAGGCATCAGGCAGCCGTCAGGCAGCCATAAGGAGGAAAATGAGATGAATTTGGAACCAATGCAGAAAGCAGCCGTGCTGATAGAGGCGCTTCCCTATATCCAGCGGTTTAACAGGAAGATTGTTGTGGTCAAGTACGGCGGGAGCGCCATGGTGGACGAGGAACTGAAGAAAAAGGTCATCCAGGATGTGGTGCTTTTAAAACTGGTAGGATTTAAGCCTATCATCGTCCATGGAGGCGGCAAGGAAATCAGCAGATGGGTAAGCAAGGTGGGGATGGAGCCTCAGTTCAAGAACGGACTGCGGGTTACGGATGAGCCTACCATGGAGATTGCGGAGATGGTGCTCAACAAGGTGAACAAGAGCCTGGTCCAGCTGGTCAATGAGCTGGGCATCCAGGCAGTGGGCATCAGCGGCAAGGACGGCATGATGTTAAAATGCCATAAGAAGCTTTCCGGCGGCGAGGACATCGGGTTTGTGGGCGATGTGGATGAGGTTGACCCGAAGATCATCTATGACCTGCTGGAAAAGGATTTCCTGCCCATCATCTGTCCCATTGGTTTTGACGGGGATTTCTACAGCTACAATATCAATGCCGATGACGCGGCCTGCGCCATAGCCACCGCGGTACAGGCTGAGAAGCTTGCATTCCTCACGGACGTGGAGGGCGTGTTTAAGGATTTTAACGATAAGGAGTCCCTGATATCCGAGATGACGGTGGAAGAGGCCCAGAATTTCGTGGACAGCGGTATGCTGGGCGGCGGCATGCTCCCAAAGCTCCAGAACTGCATCAATGCCATGAAGAACGGCGTGTCACGGGTACATATCATGGATGGGCGCATCCCCCACTGCCTCCTGTTGGAGGTCTTTACGGACAAAGGTATCGGCACTGCAATATTTAATTCTGAAGAAGATGAGAGGTACTATCATGGCTGACAATCAGTTGATGGAACGGGCGGAACACGTCCTTTATAAGACATATAACCGTTTTCCCGTGGTATTTGACCACGGGAAAGGAGTCATGCTGTACGATACGGAGGGCAATGAATATCTGGATTTTGGGGCAGGTATTGCGGTCATGGCCCTTGGATACGGCGATGAGGAATATACCAGGGCAGTGGAGGACCAGCTTCACAAGCTGACACACATTTCCAACCTGTTTTATAACCAGCCCTCAATTGAAGCCGGGGAAAAGCTGCTGGAGGTATCCCAGATGGATAAGGTTTTCTTTACCAACAGCGGGACCGAGGCCATTGAAGGCGCGTTGAAGATAGCGAAGCGCTGCCACTACAACATGCTCCGCCAGTCCATGGGGGACGGCAGCGACGGCTGTGAGGACGTGGAAATGGACCTGACCGGAGAAATCATTGCCATGAACCATTCCTTCCATGGCCGCAGCCTCGGCGCCCTGTCCGTGACAGGCAACGCACATTATCAGGAGCCGTTTAAACCACTGGTGCCGGGAATCCGCTTTGCAGACTTCAATGACCTTAAAAGCGTGGAAGCGCTGATTAATGATAAGACCTGCGCGGTCATCATGGAGACAATCCAGGGGGAAGGCGGCATTTACCCTGCAAGCGAAGCATTCATAAAAGGCGTCCGCAGACTCTGCGATGAACATGGCCTGCTTCTTATCCTGGATGAAATCCAGTGCGGCATGGGGCGTTCCGGGAAAATGTTCGCCTGGCAGCACTATGGGGTGAAGCCGGATGTGATGACCGTTGCAAAGGCCCTTGGAAACGGGCTTCCCATAGGCGCCTTCCTGGCTTGCGGCAAGGCGGCCGGGGCCATGGTGCCGGGGGACCATGGAACCACTTACGGCGGCAACCCGCTGGTGACCGCGGGCGCCAAGGCGGTCCTTGATATCTTTGAGGAGCGCCGCATTGTGGACCATGTAAAGGAAACCGGTGCATATCTTTCCGGGAAACTGGACCAGGTTGTGGAAAAGTATGCAGTTGTGAAGGAACGCCGCGGAATGGGCCTGATTCAGGGACTGGAACTGACCGGACCGGCTACGCCCGTGGTGACCGCCGCTCTGCTGGAGCAGAAGCTGGTGCTTATCAGCGCGGGGACTAATATCATACGGTTCGTGCCGCCGCTGGTGATTGGGAAGGCGGATGTGGATGAGATGGTGAAGCGGCTGGAGGCTGCCATTGATTCGGCATACGGAAAATAGAGGATGGATTGTTGCGGATACAAAAGGAGGCAGGCCGGGCGGCCCGCCTCCTTTGAGCGGCTGCATCTTTCGAAGCATATATTACATATTATTGGGTATTTCTGAACTGTTTCCTGTAAGGAGGCAGTTTTCCGTAAGGATGTACTTTCATAATAAAGATTAATTTCCATACAAGGATGTATTTTCCATATAAGGAAACATTTCCATACAAAGATGTACTTTCCCATAAGAAATCGGGCATGCTGCCGGCGTAAGGCTGGCGGTATGCCCGATTTTTCCTGATGTTAAGATATTCTTTCGTTTTCATTTATAAAATGTTATATAAATAATGGATGAAATATTTAGTGTAAACATCTATAATGGCCTTATGAAATGAACAACCTGGCTGAAAGTGTTTATTTTTCTTGTAGTACAGGGCGATATATGATATAACTGTATTAATATGAATAGTACAGTGCAGGCATGGATTCAGGAGGGCAGCATGAAAAGTGACAAAAGGACGGATGACATGGAGCGCAGGATTGCTCCGGACGCAATAGGGGATGGCATGCAAGACGGGACAATGGAAGGAACCGCAGAAGAGAAAACGGATAGGACAACGGATGGAATAACGGATGGAATAGCAGATGGAATGACGGACGGAATAACAGGCGGAATAACGGACGAAGGTATAAGGGAATCCGAAGAAATAGACCGCAGGGTAGAGGAACTGATGGCGCCGGAAGAGGATGACGGGAACGGCAGGAAAAAGAAAAAGAGGAAGAAGAAAAGAGAGGCCGGGGAAAAGAAGACGGGCCTTATAAAACGTATCAAAGGCTGGAGCCGCAGAAGGAAGATCCTTACGGCTGCCGGTGTGGTGGTCATCGCCCTTCTGGCTGGTTCAAAGCTTGGGGGAGGCGGCAAAAGCCCGGGAATCATGGTGGATGTGATGCCTCTGGCAAAACAGGCCATACAGGAGAAGCTGTCCCTCAGTGGTCCTGTGTCCGGTACCGACAGCGTTGACGTGGTATCCAATATCCATGCCGAGATTGTGACCATGAACGTAAAAGAAGGCGACCAGGTAAAGAAGGACCAGGTGCTGGCGGTGCTGGACAGCACGGACCTGGAGCGGGAAGTGCAGATTGCCCAGAACGCATATGACCTTGCTGTGAACAACAAGCAGGAAAAAGATAAGGAAGCGGCCCTTGGATACGAGAAGGCAGTCCAGGATTTCCAGAAAGCCAGCCTGGACCACAGCCGCAACAGCCAGCTGTTTGCCAGCGGCGACATTTCCCAGATGGAAATGGAGGCCAGCGCCAACGCGCTGAACGATGCCAGACGCGCCATGGAAGGATATACCGTGGAAAACGGCAGGGGCAGGGCGGATAAATCCTATGACATACAGATAGAGAATGCAAGGTTTGACCTGGAGAAGAAAAAGGAAGAGCTGGAAAATACACAGATAAAGAGCACCATTGACGGAACCGTGGTCCGGGTGAATTCCAAGGTTGGCCAGTTTGCCGACAAGGTGGAGGACGACAAGCCCATATTCAGCATCGAGAATCTGGAGCAGCTGGAACTGGAGATTAAGGTCAGCGAGTTTTCCATCGGCAAGGTGAAGGTAGGGCAGGAAGCGGTCATCAGCGCGGACATTCTGGATGGAGGTACCGTTAATGGCGAGGTCATTAAGATTTCCCCCACAGGCGAGGAAAAGGGCGGCGGTTCAACGGAGCGCGTCATCCCCACAACCATCCGCGTGGACGGTCAGGATACCAAGCTGATTGCAGGCATTACTGCCAAGGCGGAACTCCTGATCCGTGAAGCAGAAGACGCGTTCGTGGTGCCGACCACCGCGCTTTTGGATGAAGGGGACACTACATATATTTTGATTGTCCAGGATATGAAGATTAAGCGGATACCGGTAACCCTTGGGGTGGACGGGGATGTGTCCGTGGAGGTCATCCCGGCAGACGACACGGTTCTGGAAGAAGGGATGCAGGTTGTCATGAACCCGGGACCCCACCTTATGGACGGCACAGATGTTATTGTGCGTCCGCAGTAGGGGGAGGCGCCTTATGATAAAAAGTAAGAAGACCATGGATGCAGGCAGCGGCGGTCCGGCCCGGATTTCCAAAGAAGATATCATCAAAATGGTCCTGCGCAGGAAAAAGCCGCTCCATGAGACAGCAGGAAGCGGTCCCCTCCTGAAGCTTGAGAACCTGGTCAAGATATATGACACAGGCGCCATCAAGGTGCTGGGCCTTAAAAAGATAAACCTGACCGTGGACCGCGGGGAGTTCGTGGCAATCATGGGACATTCCGGTTCCGGTAAATCCACCCTGATGAACATACTGGGGTGCCTGGACCGGCCCACCCTGGGGCATTATTATCTGGATGGCGTGGATGTGGCTGAGATGACGCCGGATGAACTTTCTGATATCAGGAACCGGAAGATTGGGTTTGTGTTCCAGTCCTTTAACCTGATATCCAGGACCTCCGCGCTTAAGAATGTGGAACTTCCCATGACCTATGCCAGGGTTCCCAAGGCAAAGCGTGTGGAGCGTGCGCATATGCTGTTGGAACGGGTGGGGCTGGGCGCAAGGCAGGACCATATGCCCAATGAGCTTTCAGGCGGACAGCGCCAGAGGGTTGCCATTGCCAGGGCGCTGGCCAACGAGCCGCCTTTAATCCTGGCGGATGAGCCTACCGGTAACCTGGACACGGCTTCCTCCATTGAAATCATGGAACTGTTCCGGCAGCTTCACAAAGAAGGGGCCACGGTTGTGGTGGTAACCCATGAGGAAGACATAGCCGCATTCGCGGACCGGGTCATCCGGTTCAGCGACGGGCAGGTACAGAGTGATACACTTAACACCCATCATCCGGGCGGAGGTCCGGATGACAGGGTGGAAGATATGCTAAAAGTGGAAGATATGCTAAAAGTGGAAGATATCCTAAAAGAGGAGGCAGAAGATGCTGATTGAGAATATGAAGATGGCATTTTCCGCCATCCGCGCCAATAAGATGCGTTCCGCCCTGACCATGCTGGGCATCATCATCGGTATTGGATCCGTCATATCCATTGTATCCATCGGCGATACCATGAGAGGATTGTTCGCCGATTTGTATAAGGATGTGGGAATCACCCAGGCGTATTTCTCCATCGGGTACTGGGTGGATGATGTGAGGCAGAGCGACTATTTTAACCTGGATGAGATGGAGCGGGCCAGGGAGGCCTTCAGCGACCAGATTGCGTATATTGACAGCAGCGCCTTTACCAGCGATGAAGCCTCCTATAAGCGGACAAAGATTAAGTTCGATTACCAGGGCATTGATTATAATTACCAGGATGTACAGCCTGTGAACATTGTGTACGGGCGTTATCTGAACGAGGGCGATATCCTTGGCAGGAAAAAGAATGTGGTCATGGATACGGACAGCGCCAGGATGCTGTTTGGGGTGGAAAATGCAGTGGGCAAGACCTTCAGGACCACCCTGTACGGTTCCACCGATGATTTTACGGTGGTGGGCGTGTACCGGAAAAATATCAATGCCTTCCAGGCCCTCATGATGGGCGGCAGCAACAGCGATAAGGGGTCGGCGTTCATTCCCTATACCCTGCTGACATGGCCCAATGATAATTTTTACCAGCTGCACGTGTATGCAAAGGAGGATGTGAACCTGGACCTGTTTTTCAGCCAGTTCAAATCCTATGTTGCGAAAATGCACGGCAGGCAGCCCGAGGATATCTATATGTACACAGCCATGCAGGAGATGACCTCCGTGGATTCCATGATGGGAGGCCTGTCCATGGCGGTTGGTGGAATTGCGGCCATATCCCTTCTGGTCGGAGGCATCGGCATCATGAACATCATGCTGGTATCCGTGACCGAGAGGACCAGGGAAATCGGTATCAGGAAAGCCCTGGGCGCCAGGACCCGTGATGTACTGATCCAGTTCCTGACAGAATCCGCCATATTGTCGGCGTGCGGAGGCATCATCGGGGTAATCATGGGCGTTGGGCTTGTGTCCATGGGAGGAGCGCTCCTTGGGATGCCGGTCATCATTAAGCCGGGAGTCATACTGGTGGCTGTATCCTTTTCAGCTGTGGTTGGAATCTTTTTCGGACTCTACCCGGCGTCCAAGGCAGCCAAGTCAGATCCCATTGATGCGCTGCGGTATGAGTAGGGCAATATGGCTGTATGGCAGCTCAAAGTGAAACGGTTCATGTGTGCCGGAAGAAAGAACCAGATCATCTTCCGGCGTGCATTGGAAAAGAGGTAGTGGATGACAGAGAACAGAAGGAAGGCAGAAGATAAGCTGAAAACATATGGCGGTGTTCGTGAACATGCGGCCAATGGACGCGTTATCGGAGGAGCGGACAGCGCAGCCGGAAAAAAAGCTGGAAAAAAATCCGGCAAAAAAGCTGGCAAACAATCTGTCAGGATGCCTGGCGCAAGTACGGTCAGGAATCCGGGTATGCGCCTGAGGATACTGTGCCTGGCGGCGTCTTTAAGCGTATCACTTCCGGTGACAGCATGGGCCAGCCCGGAGTTTGCCTATTCCACGGAAAAATGGGCGTCCCTCAGGGATAATGTGATGGAATATGAGGAGCTGGCGGACCTGATTCATGAATACAATGCAACCATAATCAACAACCGGCTTGAGTATGATGATTACAGGGGCAAGAGCAACGATGACCTGAAAAACGCATATCAGGACGTGGCTGACCATCTCTATGATGCCAGCGATAAAATGATGGATACCACGGACGAGGACCAGCCGGGATACGGGAGCGTGGCTGCCAACGCAGCCCTTTCACGGGTTCAGGCCGAGCAGAACCAGGACACGGCCGATGCCATGAATGAGGACGGCTATGTAAAGAAAATGGAATATGACAGGCAGGAGGCTTCCCTTGTAAAGGAGGCCCAGACCAAAATGAATTCTTACTGGCAGAAAGCCAAACAGACGCCTGCGCTGGAGGAAGCGGCCCGTACAGCCCAGAGCCAGTATGAATCCATGGGTGTAAAGGCAGCCCAGGGTATGGCGACCCAGGCAGAACTTCTGGCGGCCCAGGAAAAAGTAGAGGCGGCCAGGGCAGCCATAGAAACCAATGAAAAGGAACAGGACGCGCTCCGCCGTGAACTGTGTGTGATGACGGGCTGGAGCTATGACGCTGAACCGGAGATACGGGAAATCAGCATACCGGGGATAGAGGAAGTGGACCGGATTGACCTGGCCGCGGATAAGGAAAAGGCCCAGGAAACCAACTACAGCCAGGCTGCCAATGAACGCCGCCTGAAGCACACTGGCAATGGGAACCAGTTCGACGTCATGGTGCGGAAGGTGGAAAGCGGACTGCAGCACATAGAGGCTGATGTGGAAGCCAGATACAAGCAGCTGAAACAGGCCCAGTCAGACTATATACAGGCAGAGGGCGAGTACCAGGTAGAAGCCAGAAGCGCCCAGGCAGCAGAACGCCGCTACCAGCTGGGAGCCATTTCCAAAAATGAATACCTGCAGCAGCAGGGCGGCCTGGCATCCAAGGAGTCGGCCAGGGATATCGCGGGCCTGAAATTCAGGCAGGCCTTGGAGGACTACCGCTGGGCCGTGAACGGGCTGGCGCAGACAGAAGGGGCGTGACAGGATGGGATTCAGATATAAGCGGGAACATATGCCCGGCTTTTGGGACCCGGCGGGGCGCAGGGATGGACATGGTGCAGGAGTGGTATTTGAACGGCAGGCCGGACGCGGACGTATAACCGGAGTACTGACCAGTCCTTCCGCCAGGTTCCTGGCCCTGTTGCTCTCCTGTGCAATGCTGGCCGGAACCGGCGCGGTCCCGGCAAAGGACGGAACCGGTGTGGTGTGGGCGGATGGGATTCCGGCAGGCGCGGGTGGGATTCCGGTAGGCGCGGATGAGTCCATGGTCATCCGATACAGCGACCTTCCGGAGTTGGTAAAGGCCTACTCGCCCCAGGTGGAGATGGAGCGCATCCAATATGAAAGCAGGCTGGGCCGGTATGAATCTGCCAGGGAAGATATCATGGAGACAAGACGCCTTTTAAGGGAAGAGGCGGATGACATGGAGGAAAACGGAGACACCGAGGGCGCCAGAAGTTACCGCGCCCAGGCAAAAATCCTTGAAGATGCAGCCAAGGACATAGATAAGCAGATACGGTCTGCCAAAGGCAGTTCCAGCACCATGTCGCTGCGGAAGATGGAAGATACCATGATATGGACGGCCCAGAGCCTTATGGGTACCTACCATAGCCTGAGGGCGGAGCAGGAGAGTGCTGCTGCCAACGCTGAGCTTATGCAGGGAAAATATGAGAAGGCAGTAAGACAGGCAGCCCTTGGGACCATCTCGCAGGCAGATGCGGACGAGGCGGGAAAGGCTGCCCAGGCAGCTGTGAACACTACCCAGGCCCTTGCAGACGACATGGGACGTGTCAGAAAAAATCTTCTCATGGTCATTGGGTATCCGGCGGATTCTGCTGCTGTAATCGACTCCATGCCGTTACCGGAGCAGGGACGGATGGACAATATCACCCTGGAAGTGGACAAATGGAGGGCGATGGGCAATAACTATGAGCTTAGACAGCAAAGAGGCGGCGCCTCCGGCGGAACCAACAAAGAACTTCACGCCCGCCAGAGAGCCATCAACCAGGAGGAAGAAAACCTGTATGCACAGATTGATACCCTGTACCAGGACGCATTAGCTAGCCGGACCGCATGGCAAGGCGCCTGTACGGCCCAGGCTGCCAGGGAGGCAGAGTGGAAGGCGGCATCCCGCAGGATGGAACTGGGTATGCTGTCCAGACAGGAATATATGGAGGCCAGGGCAGCGTATCTTGACGGGGTGGCTGCAAAGGCCCAGGCTGATGTTAATTTCCAACAGGCGATGGACACCTATGACTGGGCGGTAAAGGGATTGACCGGAATCTGATATATACATGACAGAAGTGCTGATGGAAAAAGCAGTGCTGTTTCATAAAGGGTAAGAGGGATAAAAGGATAGAAAAAGGGGTAAACCGTACCTGACATCAAGGCTGCGGTTTACCCTTTTTCTTATTTCCCAAAGAAACCGGAAGCCATGACCCTTTTAATAAGTTCTGGCTGAATCAGTGGGTAGGTCCATTCAGAAGGAAGTTCGGGAAACAGCCGTACTTCTTCTATCTCTGACTCCGGCTTTTCGCCAAAACGGAATATTTCCGCATAATACAGCATGCCGAAGGTTTCCTGTCCCGTGGCGTTTACCCGGTTTTTCCCAGTGACGGAATATACACATACAGGCGACATCGTAAACTCTGCGGCCCCTGTTTCCTCAAATAATTCCCTTTCAGCGGTACGCCGGATATCCTCATTTGTCTCACGGTGACCGCCTGGCACCTCAAACGTAGGACGGTCCCTATGCCTGCAGAACACCCATGCCCCCATATGCCGCGCCACGATGACCGCAAACCTGATTTTATCATCCTCAACATCCATACAATCATAGAACTTTACTTCCATCATTACTTCCCACCCCATCCTGGCTTAAAAAGCCCATCAACCGTAGTCCCCAGTTCCTGAGCCAGATGGAATGCCAAAGCCAGGGTAGGGTCATACTTATTATTCTCTATGGCGTTCACTGTCTGGCGGGAAACACCGCACTTCCCAGCCAGTTCCTCCTGGGAAATACCCCTTTCCTTACGCCTTTCCCGAATCGAATTCTCCATGCTCAGTCACCATATTTTCTTCTGTAATACAGAAGATGCGCTAAATAAATGATGGAACTAACGGTCAGGGTAATAAACGGATTCATCCCCTCCACAGAAACGCCCTTTGTAACCGAATGGTACAGACCTTCAATCACACAGAATAGGATATATACTACTATGACAGCAAATGTCCCGGCGCTGGCCTTTTCAATAATCAGCCGCCTTCTCTCATCCCCCTGTTTTCCAAGGGAAATGAACATGACAACATTAACAGCAAGAAGCCCAGCCAAAATAAAAACAGCCAGAACCAATTCAAAATCAATCCCCATAAAATACCTCCAATCATCCAAATACCATCCGTTTAAAATGTAAAAAACTTTTGACACTTTCAGTATATAGAAAACCTGGAAGAATGTCAAGAGTTTTTGACATTTCACCTCTTATTCCCGCCTCTTATCTTACAGGCAGATACACCGGCTTATTTATAAAAAACTGGGAAACAATGGAAGACATGGAAGACAAGGACAGACTTAAATCCTCAGCATCCTATACCCCACCCCCACATGCGTCTGTATATACTGTGGCTGGGAAGGTTCTTTTTCAATCTTTTTGCGCAGGGAAGCCATGAACACCCGCAGGGAGGCCACGTCCCCTTCCCAGGCAGCGCCCCAGATTTCCCGGGTAATATAGGAATGGGTCAGAACCTTTCCCACATTGTGGGCCAGAAGGCAGAGGAGCTTATACTCATATGGCGTCAGGTGAAGTTCCTCCCCGTCTAAGGAGGCATATCCGGCCGCATAATCAATGGTCAGCCCGCCGTTGGTAAACACGGAGGACTGGACATCTTCCAGGGACTGCATGTAGTTTAAGCGCCGCTGGGTGGAGCGGAGCCTGGCTAACAGCTCATCCACGGAAAAGGGCTTTGTCAGATAATCATCCGCGCCAGCGTCCAGGGCGGCAATCTTATCATCATCCCCGCTTCTGGCACTGATGACAATGATGGGCATGTTGGACCAGGACCGGATTTTCCGTATCACATCCACCCCGTCCATGTCAGGCAGGCCAAGATCCAGAAGGACGATGTCCGGCCGCTGGGAAGCAGCGGTCAGGATGCCCTGTTCCCCTTTATCAGCCCATATGTAATGGTATTCATGCATCTCCAGCGTGGTTGCAATCAGATTCTTTATGGCTTTATCATCCTCGATGATTAAAATTCCTGCCTTATTCATGGAAAGATACCTCCTCTGCGGGTAATGTAAGCCGGAAAATGCTTCCGGACGGTGTGTTATCCAATACTTCGATGGTTCCTTTATGTGCATTCAGGATTGCCCTGCACAGGGGCAATCCAAGGCCCATGCCGCGTTTCCCGTCCGCGGATTTGTGGCCTGTGGTATAAAACATCTGGAAAATCCTGTCTTTGGATTCATCCGGGATTCCCGGGCCATTATCGCTGACTTCTATGACGGCATTTCCATTGTCCTTATAACTTTTTATGGTGATGCTGGAGCCATCGGGCGTATACTTGATGGCATTGTCAACCAGGTTTGTGATGACCTGTATGATTAGCTGCGCATCCACGCATGCCAGGATGTAATCCCCTTCCTGTGTTACATGGATGGAGTGGTTTTCGTGCCTCCGGTTCACGTGGCGCATGGCCTCGTCAATGACCTCCTCGAGAAGCTCGGTCTCCATGTGCAGCTGGACCGCGCCGCCTTCCATCCTGGTGATGGAGAGCAGGTTCTCCACCAGGGAAATCAGCCACATGGAATCATCGTAGATATCGCTGTAGATACGGTGCTTGTGGGCTTCGTCCAGCGTACCCGCGTCCTTTAACAGGACACCGGCGTTGCCGGAAATGCTGGTAAGTGGGGTGCGCAGGTCGTGGGACATGGAGCGCAGCAGGTTGCTGCGGAGCTGTTCCGCCTTGGCCATGGCGGTTTCTTCTTCCCTTTTCCTGGAAATGAATTCTTTTTCCATGGAGGTGGCGCATTGGTTCAGGATGGCAATCGCAAGACTGTTTTCAAAGTCATCCGGCTCTGTCTCACCCATCCGTATTCCGATAACCCCATAAACCGTTCCGGCGCTTTGGACCGGAAGATAGTGGAATGCGGCCGTGGACAGGATGGAAGTGGCGGCTCCGGTTTCATTTCCCTCCATATAACATTTTCTGGCAGCGGACATTTCCTCCAGTGTGTCGGGGGAAGGCCCGCGGCTTCCCGGGTGCGGGGAGCAGTCCGTAAAGCTGACCGGCGGCAATATGCCGTTCCCATCCGTCTGGAAACATGCAATGTCACGTTTTAGGAGTTTATTCAGCTGGGTTGCGGCGGCAAAAAGGATGCCGTCCGGCTCCCCGGCTTTCTGAAGTATCTGGCTGGTGTCAAGGATGACGCCGGAGCGGTAGGCGTCCTGCTGGGACAGCCGCGCCTTTTCCTTTATCTGTACCGTGTAGGTGCTGGTAAAGACAGCCGCCAGGAAGGTGATTAAAAGTGTGAGCTGGGTGCCTGCGTCCTCTGCCTTGAGCACGAACATGGGCTCTGTGAAAATATAGTTGAACAGCAGGACGCTGGCCAGGGATGCGGCTGTGCTGTACCATCTGCTGGAAGTGACGGCCGCAACCACAAGAACACCCAGGATATATACGGTTATGACATTGGTCTGGGAAAGCCCCATTGCCTCCAAAAGAAAGCCGATGGCCGTGGTCAGCGCCAGGACGGCGGCTGTTTTCAGGGTGTCGGCGAGCTTTGTATGCTTCATGATTCCTATCCTCCTTGTACGGCGGCAGCGGTCCTTACGGGGAACTGCCGCGTAACGCCTGACGTCATTATAACATAATCCAACCGTATTCAACAGTAAGTTGGCAGTATCTTTATATAATCTTTATACCAAGGCTGTTTCCGTTATACCTGTTTTATGCGAACCATGATACCCTTTAGTCAACAGGAGGATCAGATGATATGAAATCCATTGAAAAACAATCGCCTGCCAGGATCATCGCACTTGGCTTTCTGGCTGTGATCCTGACAGGATCTTTTATTTTAATGCTTCCGGCGTGTGTGAAGCCGGGAGTGGATCTTCACTATGTGGACGCGCTTTTCACATCCACCAGCGCGGTATGTGTAACAGGGCTTATTGCCGTGGATACGGCGGATACCTTTACGGCCATAGGACAGACCGTGGTGGCCCTGCTGATCCAGGTTGGCGGCCTGGGGGTTACCTCTGTGGGAGTGGGCGTCATACTGGCCCTGGGACGCAGGGTAAACTTAAAGGAGCGCCTGCTGATCAAGGAGGCCCTGAACCTGGATTCGGGAAAAGGCCTTGTGTGCCTGGTTAAGAATGTACTGAAGGTGACACTGTGTTTTGAGGGAGCTGGCGTGGTTTTGAGTTATCTGGTGTTCTCCAGGGATTACCCGCCCATAAGGGCGTTGGGCATCAGCCTATTCCATTCCGTGGCGGCATTTAACAACTCCGGCTTTGATATACTGGGCGGGCTTAAGAACCTGACCGGATACAAAGATGATGTGCTCCTGAACCTGACCACGGCCGGACTTATAATTTTTGGCGGGCTTGGTTTCCTTGTCATCATGGATATCTTCAGGAAACGCTCCTTTAAAAAGCTGTGTCTCCACTCCAAGGCGGTGATAGTGACCACGCTGATACTGCTGGCAGCAGGTACACTGTTAATCCGGCTTACGGAGGATATCACCTGGCTGGGGGCATTTTTCACAAGCGTGTCAGCCAGGACCGCGGGATTCAGCACATTTCCCCTGGGAGACTTTACATCGGCAGGCCTGCTGACCGTGTCCATCCTTATGTTTATCGGCGCTTCCCCAGGTTCCACCGGAGGGGGCATCAAGACCAGCACCCTGTTTACGTTATTCCACACCATCAAGGGCGCCGCCACCAATACACAGCCCCATGCATTCCATTATAAGATACCGCAGGAAGCATTTTACAAGGCAGCAATCGTGACCGCACTGTCGGCCCTGGTGGTATTCACAGGAATCTTTACCATGTGCATACTGGAGCCGGGGATTCCCTTTGGGGACATCATGCTGGAAATTACCTCGGCCTTTGGAACCGTGGGGCTGTCCACTGGAATCACGCCCGGCTTAAGCCCGTGGAGCAAATTGCTTGAGATACTCATCATGTATATTGGCAGGCTTGGTCCCCTGACCATTGTCACAATCTGGATATTTAAGCCGGATACATCCGTTTCCTTTCCTGAGGGGAGTATATCGATTGGGTAAGGGGATGGGCAGGACTATTATAGAGGCATCAGACAGAAATAACCGTAAGGAGGAGATAGAAGATGGCACGGAAACAATCGGAAGAACTGTCATATGGAATCATTGGGCTGGGGCGTTTCGGAAGCGCCTTGGCATACACCCTGGCAGAGGCAGGGAAGGAAATCATGGTGCTGGACTGCAATGAAGAAAAGGTCCGACAGATACGCGGAGTTACGGAACACGCATATGTTGTAAAGGACCTGCAGAAGGAGACACTGAGGGAAACGGGAATCCAGAACTGCGATATCGTGGTGGTGTGCATAGGTGATAAGGTGGATATCAGCATCCTTACCACCCTGAATGTGATTAACCTGGGAGTGCCTCAGGTGGTAGCCAAGGCCAACAGCCCGGAGCAGGGGGAGATACTGGAGAAAATAGGCGCCCAGGTGGTGTATCCTGAAAAGGATATGGCTGTCAGGCTGGCCAAACGGCTGATATCAAAGCGGATCTTCAACCTCTTTGAACTGGAGCAGAATATAGATATCTCCGAGCTTAAGATGACCTCCAAGATAGCGGGTAAGACCGTTATCCAGGCTCAGCTGCGCAACCTTTATGGAGTAAATATCATAGCCATCAGCCGGAACGGATGGCTTACCACGGACATTAAGCCGGAGTATGTGCTGAACCAGGATGACACCATCGTTGTCATTGGGGACAGGGATAAAATCAAACGTCTGGCTGATGACCTGTAGGAGGAACGGTACGATACGTTTCCCCATCATCCAGGGATGTAATTGAAAAAGAAGGTTCAAAGGATATATGGTAGCCTTTGTAATCCGTACAACAGCCATATTTGTCATGATAATAATCCAGGGCGGAGCGGAGGAAATCTTCACTTACTTCCAACTCTTCCGCCATCTCATAGATAGTTGCACATCCTTTTTCATATGCCCGCACCAGTCCTGACAGGCCGATCAGCCTGTTATAGGCCCAGGTGCGGGCTTTGTGCTCCTGCTTGCGGTTGCCCGTATCCTCCTGGTCCAGGATATTACCCACGGTAGTGTAATAGTGCCCCAGTTCCTCCGCCAGCACGGATGCCTTTTCCACAGTGGGGATATCCTGCCGGATTGCTATCTTATTTCCTTTTATCAGTCCTTTGGCATTGGATTTAAACTGTTTTTCCAGAACACGGATATGCTCCGCATCTGTATGTTCCAGCAGCCGTTCAAATGAATTCAAATCATTCCCTCCTTTAAACGCTATCCAAAATACCGCTCGCTGTGCAGTACAGAATATGCTTCAGCCGGTTACATATTGTCGAGGTCTTCTTCCATCAGGCGCAGCTGTTCCGCGTCTTTGGCATCATCATTATGGGCAGCCACGGGTACCAGGGACAGTCCGCGGTCCAGACGGTACGCGGGAATCAGTGTGAGATCATGGACATGTTCCAGGACCTTGGTGCGCCCAGCCTTATTGAGCATCCCGTAATAACCTGACAATACGGCGAGTCCATGGTCATCCTGGCCCTTATCCTCCTTGCCGTACATCAGTTCACCCGGACTGACCTCCAGGATTTCCGCCATCTTAAAGAGGGTGGCACGCTTAATGTTCGTCACGCGTCCATTCTCATATTTGGCAACCGCTGACTTCTGCAGGCCGAGCTTGGACGCGAGCTCTTCCTGGGTCAGACCCTTTTTTTTTCTGAGACTGCGTATTCTTTCACCTAGTTCCATGATAAGTGCTCCTGTCCTTTTCGTTTAAGGGGATATATCTTCAAAACTGTAATTAGTGTCTTAATAATATCATATTATTTATATAAAAGCAATGATAATCCCATAAAGTGTCTTAAAAAGATTCGAAAAAGCTTGACAGGTGATGAGAGGGGTGGTATCCTGAAAGTGTCTTAAAAAGACACAATAAAAAGGAGGAACAGACATATGTATTTTCAATTAATGCTGCCCGGGGTAAGGGACGGGGAGGAACTGGTTCTTATGGTGGATGGGCAAAGGCATAAGGTGATGAAGCATACCCCAGAAACCTTGAATAAGGCCAGGGAGAAAAACGCGGCATTGGCGCTCATGAAGGAAGACAGACTCAGGGATGTCATGTATTATGCAGAGGTAAGGAAAGAGGGACTGGGGAATGGGGATGGTTTTGACCGGAGGCTGCACCGGCTTCAGGTAGTATCTGCCAGCAGGGATGGAAATGGATATACCCTGCCGAAGATGTATCACTTCTCATTCTATATTCCAGCCTGCCACAAGGAACGTTTCCTGAAACACGAGGCGTTGGACCAGGCTGGTTCCGGAGCGTACTGGGATGCCAAGATGAGTCTGTACGGTGCGGATCATGCAGAGGCATGCATCAGGTTAGGCGGACAGGGACTTGAGGAATCACAGGTAATGGAACAGATCTCACGAATCAACAGGGACATTGACTTGGTGCTGACTCCCATGGATATTGCCAAGTCACTCCTGTTCCAGCATCCGAACCTGGCCAATGCCCAGCCATACACGGCAACCGTGGTGATGAACCGGCATATTGCGCCGCCGGTCGCATATGACAGGGAACAGTACCAGAAGCTTCTTGATTTTGCCACGGCAATCGGGGCAAAGGGCGAAGAGGGCTGGGCCTTCAGGACCTATGCATGGGATGAAAAGAAAAAGGAAGCCATGACATATGAGTACGACGTGCTGGGCCATAAAGCAGGGGACAAGGTAGAGATTTACGATTTGGATGAAGATGTGCTCAAGGAGGCCGGAGCTCCCCTTAAGGGGGCGTTGAAAACGGCAAGCCAGGACAGAAGCCTGCAGAATCAGTCCTGGCATCTGAAACATGGACAGGGCGCGCAGTGCCAGGAGTATAAGACAAGGCAGTGGATGGACCAGAAGAAGGCCATGGCTGCCCCGGAGACGGGAAAAGGCGCAAAGTGGACCGTCAGCCAGTCAGCGTCCATGTGCGGGGTGGAGGTAAAGGAAAAGACCCTGAAGGTTTCAGGCGATACCCTGAAGGTGGATGCGCTTAACAGTTATCTGCGTACCCTGGCCGCCTATGTGGAATATCTTGATGATTCAGGAAAGCCCATGGGAGGCAGGTCCTACAACCGGATCATAGGTCCGGTAGACACCATTATGGGAATCCCGATTCCAGCCGGTGGAACAACCATTGAGACAGCGCTTCCTAAGGACGCTTCAGGAGTAAACCTGTATTTTGCAGGAATGGGAACCTCGGCATATGATTCTCAACTGTGTGCCACGGGGATTGCACTTACAGCTATATTCCAGATGGGTATCCCTTCCTTTTTCCTGGCAGCGGATGCCGGCCTTTTAAATACAAAGGTACTGACCGATGCACTTAAGGACCGTGTGTTTGTGGAAGACGTGGCCAAGCTGATAACATCCATCATACAGCCGCCCATCAGCAGCCAAAGCGCGGAAGAGATGATTTACGGATGGCTGAAGCTGGCAGCCAAAACCATTGGAGGCATCCTCGTAAAGAAACTGTTTGAGAAGATCCTGGTATGGATAATCGGACAGATCACGCTTCAGGAGGCTGCTGCCTGCATTCCGGTTGCGGGATGGATCATGAGGATTGCCAACGTTGCCATTGATGCGGCCATGATTTTAGAGACAACCATTGAAGTGTGTGCGTCCCCTGCCGTCATGACCACCCAGATTACAAGATCCATGGATTTAAAGGCAGAGGTAAGCCCCGATCCAAGACATGGGGAAAAAGGACATCCCGATACAGCGGTCTGGCCCGCCACAGCCCACAGATGGCAGCTTATGCTGTCCTACAAGGGAGGAACCACCAAAACTGTAACAGGTGTTTTTGGGCAGACAAGTACCAAGAAGCCGGTTTTTGCAACATTCAGCAACGTGCCTGCCGGAGGTTCTCTGCGCCTGGTCCTGTCTGTATTCACTAAAAATGACTGGATCTGCGGGAGATGGGACAGCGGCTGGAAGAATGCGATGCCGGATGACGGTGAGGACTATATGGAAGTAAAGGGAGCCATTGAAGAGTTCCTGATTCCCCTTACAATGGATGTGCAGTATGAGCACAAGGAAAAGCTGGCCTATGAAAACGGCGCATACAAGTGGGAATCCGGCCAGATGCCCACAGGAACCGTGGCTGACCTGGGTCATGCGTCAGAAGGCAGATGCCTGTACCGTCTGGGAGGTATTACATACAACAGTGCTTATAAGCAGGCGGGGTATGTATGGAGCGCCGCCGCAGCCGGCGCCGATGCATCCGCGCCCCATCCGGTCCTGTCTGGCAGTGAGGTATCCGGGGACCGGACAGGTGGGATATCGTTCATGATCCAGAACATTTCCACGCTGTCTGACGAGGAAGTCAACAAACGTTTTAAGGAATCAGAAGTTGGTTTTACAGAGGAACCCTGTATTGTTTATGACAAATTCGGGACAGGGGAGGATAATTTTATCCTGGATACCAGAAACAGCCAGTGCCATTTAAGAAAGGTGGATCTGATGGACGGACAGCGGGGATTTAAGCTGTCAGAACCAGCCTACAGCTATGGCAGGTTCATGCAGGCCCATCTGGATGACCTGGTAATCCACCCCAGCGGAACCGTGGTCGGCATTAACTGGGAGACGGATAAGATTGAGGTCCTGAAGCTGCCCGGGGAGGGATGCCTTGACGCGGATGCGCCCCAGTCGCAGATGCTTTCAGGAGAAGGATTCAGGGAAGGGCTGATTAATGGGCCAAAGGCTGTAAAGATAGCATCGGACGGCAGGATCCTGATTCTGGAATCCGGTAACAGGCGTATACAGGGTTTTGATGAGAACGGGAACCCGGTGGCAGGTTTTCAGGGAAGGCGTCTGTTTGAGATGCCGCTGCAGGCAGTGAAGAATGACCTGGACGGGGAACTGTTCACGGATGTGATGGAGGAGGCATACCGTAATGCCGGTCTCACTGGATTGTGCGGGATAACGGACAAAGGATTTTCGGGTGAATTGGATGAAGGTATTGTGTCGGATGCATTTTTACGTGAACTTTCAGACGCAGGCGTCTATATTTACCGTGAAGAAGATAACATCCAGCTGCAGACAAAGGAACCGGGGAATATGTGGAAGATATGTGAGACACAAAGGAATACATCCTATGTGGTCACGAAATCAGATGCAAGCCTGCTGGTATGGGACGGCCTGTCCCGGATGACGGTGTCTGTTGCCGATAAGGGCAGACGCTGGATATTGGATGACCTGCAAGGGGGTAAGTCCTACGTGGCTGAACAGGATGGGATTGACAGGGAAAAGGCGGTATTTTATGAGAACCTGTCCTACATGAATCTTTGGAACGGCGCGGAGGATGATACGTATCTGGACTTCTGTACCGATGCGAAAGGGTACCTGTCCGTACTGTCTTACCACGGCAGCGGGAATCAGGTTTCCGATTATCATGTAGATATTTATAATCCGGACGGAAGCTTCCTCGTGAGGACGCCGGATTCCAGACTGCAGCCAGAAGCACCTCAGTATATCAATGCAGGCAGGCTGGAATCAGATGAATTCAGGAACCTGTACACGCTGAACTTTGAAAAGATTACAGGAAGCAATGGAAAGACGGAGCCGTCTGTCAGCAGATGGGTGCCTACTTCCCCATTGTTTACCCTGGAAAAGGATGCGCAGCAGGAACTGGAGAGCGGAAATCTGGGAAAACTCAGGGAGCGTTTTGGAACCCACGGTATTACGCTTACAGCTTCGGCCAGACTGGTAAGGCAGGAGGACAGGTATCAGATTGAGGATGACCAGGAAGTGGACGGCACTGTAAGACCGGTGGTATTTGATATCATTTATTGTGTGGATGAGTACTATGTCTACAGGCTTCTCAGGAAAGAGGTGGATACATGGAGAAGAAACAGGTAGTGGTGACAGAAGGGAACCCTCTTATACTGGCCGCAGGAGGGACATATGGCTTTGATACCATCACCCTGATGCCGGGAGGCCAGATACGGATACAGGCAAAACCGGGGAATGTTAAAAGGACCATAATCCAGGTAAGGGAAATCATAAAAAAAGGAGAGTAAGACAATGGATATCATCAGTAAGGTAATTGAAGAGCAAAGGGAATATTTTAAGTGTCACAGGGATGGGGATTACAGAGTGAAATCCCCCATCCTCACATCGGACTATCCGGAAGGTGTCCATCTGAACCCAAAGGGAAAAAGCGGGATACAGCCGTCCTACCTTGTATTCAGGAATATAGATGAGCTGAAGCAGATGTGCGTACCGGACAAGCTGGCTGTGATGAATAACGGAGGTAATTTGAACTGGGGCCTCAAGGGCTGGAAAAAGAAGTCCGGGGAATATACGGTGGAGCAGCTTAGTCCGCTGGAAAGGGCGGATATCTGCCATGCGTTTCAGCAGTACATATATGGGGATTCCAGGTTTGCTGAGTCTTACAGGGATATACTGAACCGCCTGTATTTTGAAGAACCGATGATCATTCCTGTATACAGTGTAGAAAAAGTGGTTGTAAAAAAAGGCCATCCCCTGGTTCTGGGAGATGAAGGGACAAGCTGTACGGTGCTGGACTGTAATGAGCTGATTGTGGAGGAAGGGGCGGAAATCATTGCACATGGTGAATGCCAGGTAACTGCGGATAAGCTTGAGTCCGAAAGTGGATCCACCTTCAGTATTGGCGGGAACGGAACCGATGCAGAGGATGAAACCGGAAGGGCCGCGGATGGCAGCAAGGGGAATGACGGAGGCCAGGGACGGGATTCAAAGGACAGCTGTGATGTGAAAGCCCGGGATGCAGACCGGGGATCTAATGGTGATAATGGAAAAAATGGTCAGAACGGAACATCCGGTACCAACGGCGCGGGTGTGGAGTACAAGGTGAAGCAGATGATTGGTACCCACTATGTCTTCAGTTATGGGGGCAACGGGGGCAACGGAGGAAAGGGAAAGGACGGCGGCAACGGCGGGGATGGAGGAGATGCAGCCAAGCCAACCGGCTATTGCGCTAAAGGTAATCCGGGATACGGAGGAAAAGGAGGAGCCGGAGGTAATGGAGGAGCCGGAGGTAATGGCGGCAAGGGAGGAAAGGTAATCATTTACTTCAGCCAGGAAGAGTCTCCTGATGCGCGGATCCAGCTTCTTTCACCGGATGAAGCTGAGAAATTAAAAGGTGTCAGCGGAAGGGGAGGAAAGGCAGGAAAAGGCGGTAAGACAGGACTTGGAGGAAAAGGGGGCAAAGACATAGATGATAAGGGAAATTATGTGCCCAGTGAAGCCAAATATAACGGCCCCAACGGGGGTGAAGGAGGAAACGGGTCTCCAGGTAACCCGGGTGTTCCTGGGGAAGTATATGTAAATGGTTTATTCATTGGTTAGCCAGGAGGGTGGATATATGGCAGACATTTATATTGAGACGGCGTCCGGCATATGGGGAAAGGATGGACAGGACGGTATGGATCTTTTGGAAAAAGCCAGGAATGGGGAGCCGGGCCGGGTAAAAGGATTCCTGCACAAACGCTATATACAGGCCACACCAGGCGGGAATGGACAGGATGCAGGAAAGATGCAGGACGGATTCAATGGAGGGAATGGGGCAGAGGGGCAGGACTGTCCCGGCCTGCTCCTGGAATGCAGGGTATTTACGGTTGACCGGCCCATATCCATATGGGCTGTGGGCGGAGCAGGAGGAAACGGCGGAAGCGGCGGAAGAGGCGGACGCGGAGGCGCTGGCGGGGACGCAGGTGAGCAGCTGGCAGCATACATCAATGAATATGGACCTCAAAAAGGCGGCAAGGGAGGCCGCGGCGGAAACGGAGGCGATGGCGGTTTCGGTGGGAATGGCGGAAACGGAGGCAGTGTGACCGTGCGTTTTGGCGCCTCCCGGATTCCTGAACCTGTAACGGTCCAGGCGGATGGCGGAATCGGAGGGAAGCCCGGTCCGGGCGGCGGCTGTGGCCCGGGAGGTCCGGGCGGAATGAATGGGAAGGATACAGGAATAGACAGCAACTCCGCAAAACCAGGATTCATGGGGCTGTTCAGGAAAAAACGCTACATTGTCAGACCCAGGATGTCATCCAGGGCTGAGGGCGGCTCTCCCGGTGTGTGCGGAAGTCCAGGCAGGCCTGGAAATCCAGGAAGCCCTGGCCGGATATCAGTGGAACAGGTAGCGAAAGACAGGGAGAAAGCTGAGTAAGATAGGCTGGGCAGCCCTGGCCCTGTTTGAAGGTTCATTGCAGCCAACAGGCAAAATGCAGTCTTCACACCCAAGGGCTTGCCCAGCTTATTACAAAAAAGGAAAGGGAGAAAGGAATGGCAGGCGTACGGATGGTATTCCAGGGCAAGTACAGATTTGCTGCATGGGATAAAAGCAGGATAATAATGAAAACAGACGGAAGCCTTGATGTCCTGGCAGAAAAAGGCGGAGGAGTCCCGGTATCCGAAAGCGGTATGGATGACAGGTTTAATCTTTATGGGATGCATAAAAATGAAACAGTCATCCAGGCAATGAATGGAAATTATATTTCATGGACACCGCGGTTTGGCTATCAGGCAGACCAGGAGGAACAGGAGACAGCAGAGATTTTACGGATTATCAAAAAAACAGAGGAACTGTGGTTTTTTTACCGTGAAGATAAAGAAAGAAACAGATATTACATGAATGTGGAGGATGGTCATCTGTCAGAGATATCCATCGGTCAGGAGGAAGGATTGCCGGATACAGCCTGTTTCCATGTTGAGACAATTACAGGCAGCCTTAGCCAGCTGGTGCTTTGCGGGGCCAGGGGGGCAGACCTGGAATGGGCGGATTTAAGATATGCGGTTTTGCGGAATGTGGATATGACGGAATGTTCCATGATAAAAACCACACTGGCATGTGCGGATGTCTGCGGTACCATGTTTGACCGGGCGCTGATGAACCTATGTGACTGTAGGAATATGGACTGCAGAGGCGCCAGCTTCATACAGGCTTCCCTTATACAGTGTAATGCTTCAGACCTTAACGCGGCTGGGGGGACATTTACCCAGGCAGTGCTCAGGGGGAGCTGTCTGGACCGGGCCAGCCTGCGGGGGGCTATTTTGCAGGGAGTGGATTTTTCGGACACCTCCTGTCTGGAAACAGACTTTACGGAATCGGCCCTGGATGGCACCACTGTGTTTAAAGGGGCTAAGATGATCCGGTGTAATTTCCGCAGGATGAACCTGAAAGGGCTGCATATGAAAGGTACGGATTTGGAAGAGACGTATTTTGACGGGGCGGATCTGACAGGAGCGGACCTTAGCTATGCAAATCTGAAAAGGGCCAGTTTTACACAGGGAGCCTGTCTGATGAATGCCTGTCTTGCCAATGCCTGCCTGCAGGAATCTGACTTTACAGGCGCTGTCCTTGGAAGCAGCATGGATTTAAACTCCCTTGCAGCGGACCTGACAGACGCCTATATGCCGGACGCCGTGTTCAACCGGGCAGACTTAAACGGGGTAAATATGAGCGGGGTTAACTGGTACGGTTCCCATGCGGGCGCCACAGGAGCATATATGCATCATGTTAATTTTACAGGGGCTAACCTGGGCACCATGAATTTCACCCAGGCTGATTTAAAGGGCTGCATATTTGACCGGGCCGTGCTTATCGGCACAAACTTCAGAGGAGCCGTGCTGCGCCCTGGTGATGGCGGCAGGCGTGTTTCATTTGCTGACGCATCCATCCAGGGAGCGGATTTCTTTGCCAGTGAAATTGAAGACGCCATATTTACCAATGCCGCGGCAGCGGTTCCTGTGGAATGGTACTTTTCCCTGGATGGGAAAAAGTCCGCCCAATACCGGCAGATACTGAACCATGATAACGAACCGGTGTTTGAGGAATTGCGGGAGGTTTTTTCTTATCATGGAATCCATCTTGCAAAGGATGCCTATGTAAAGGTTGAAGAGGATAATTATAGATGGAAGATCATGTCGGGGACAGGGGAGCCTGTTTACCAGATTACAATGGAATTTGGCCTGCTTCAGGTAAGGGGAGGGATTGACGGTGTCCCGCTTATGTCCATAGACGGCAGGGAAGATATTATCCGGCAGCTGGACCGCTGCGTCATACCGACCGGGCTGCAAAGCATTTTCAGGGACAGCGGATATGGGCTGGACAAGGATGCGGCAGTGTATGTTGTAGAAGCCGGAACGTGCTGGAGTATTGACAATGGCACCTTCCATCAGGCAAAACTGAAATGGGGATATCTGGAGTTTTATATTGTACGCAAGCCGGGAGGAAGCCTTAATGTATACGGTACGGTATTTGGAACAGTGAGGATTGGACCTGGACATGTTTATGAACAGCAGAGGAATGTGATGGCAGCCACCAAATGGATACCTGACTTATTAAAGGGTGAAAGCATCTGCCCAAACGGACAGAATATATCAGTGGTTACCGATAAAAGACCCTCTGTGCGCATGACTTGGGAACAGGTTTTAAAGGCCGCGCTCCTGCCAAGGGAACCGGAGTGCATACCCGGTCCCATGACATGGTGTTCGCGGGAAAGGGGATGTAGTATAAGTGTATATGCAGAAAGATGACCGCAGAATTGCGGTGGTGGCAATGGGCTGCAGGTTCCCGGGAAAAGCCGGTACACCGGAGCATTTCTGGGCCATGCTTAAAAACCGGACAGATGCCATAAGCCAGATTCCGGAGGACCGGTGGGATATCACACATTTTTATGACAAGGACAGGGAGGCCCCGGGAAAGAGTATTTCCAAATGGGGCGGCTTTCTGGAAGGAGTGGATTTATTTGATGCGGATTTTTTCGGCATATCCGGGACAGAGGCAAAATATATGGATCCACAGCAGAGGATCCTTCTGGAACTGACCTGGGAAACGCTTGAGAATGGCGGTTATGTACCCCGGAAACTGAGGGGAAGCCGCACCGGGGTATTTGTAGGGAATTTTGGTTCTGATTACCTGATCATGCAGCGCAGGGAACAGGGAGGAAGGGGCATCAACAGCTTTTCCGCGGCCGGCAGTTCAGCTACCATGCTGTCCAACCGGATATCCTACCTATATGATTTCAAGGGGCCGTCCATATCCATTGACACGGCATGCTCCTCTTCACTGGCAGCCGTCCATCAGGCATGCTTAAGCCTGGAGGAAGGGGATTGTGATATGGCCCTGGCGGCAGGGGTACAGCTCCTGCTGACACCGGATTCCTTTATTGTGGAGAGCAAAAGCGGCTTTCTTTCCCCAACCGGCAGGTGCAGGGCATTTGCAGAGGAGGCAGATGGATACGTAAGGGGCGAGGGGGCGGGTATGGTATTGCTCAAACGCCTGGAAGATGCTGTACGCGACCATGACCGGGTATGTGGAATCATCCTGTCCAGCGGAATGAACCAGGATGGGAAATCAAGTGGCATATATGCGCCTGATGAACAGGCGCAGGCACGGCTCATGGAGGCTGTCTGCAGCCGCGCTGGGATCCGGCCAAAAGATGTGCAGTACGTGGAAGCCCATGGAACCGGCACCAAAGCAGGCGACCAGGTGGAGGCGGCGTCCATCTCCAGGATATATGGAAGGGAAAAGGAGCATCCGCTCTATATCGGTTCCGTCAAAACAAATATCGGACATGGTGAATCCGCTGCCGGGATGGCCGGGCTTATAAAACTTCTTCTGGCCATGGAGCATGGGGAGATTCCGGCCACCCTTCACTGCAATCATCCAAGGAGGGAACTGGCCCTGAAAGAAAACGGGATTGAGGTGGTGACAGAAAACAGGAAGTGGATGCCGGAACATGGAAAGAGGACAGGGGCAGTCAACTCCTTTGGATATGGCGGGACGAATGTCCATATGATTGTGCAAAAAGAGGAAGCACAGGAAAACGGGACAGTGCATACAAGGGAAATTTATCTCCTGCCCCTTTCCGGAACCAGTGAGGCTGCCCTGGACAATCTGGCAGCCAGGTACGCAGAGACATTGCCGGGCCAGGATACATTATGGGATATATGTTACACGGCGGCGGTAAGGAGGAGCCACTATCCCTTCCGGGCCATACTGGTATTTACCAGCAGGGAAGAACTGGTCGATATACTGGCAGAGGCATGGACAAAGACAGGGGGAGTACGGTCTTTACCGCAAGGACAGCTGGTAATGTCCGGCAGGCTGAAGCAGCATCTGGGTCATTCAGGACAGGAAGAAATATACCAGTGTGTACGGCCGTATCTGGATGGGGAGGAATTTGAATGGGAACACATCTATCCGGATGGGAAGCTGGCTGCATTGCCAGGCAGCTGCTTTCAGAAAAAATCTTACTGGAACGAGAGCAGGGAGAGCAGGTCCTACAGACTTTGGCCTGCAGATAGTCCGTTATTAGGACGGCGTCTGGCTGTGGCGGGATATGGATGGGAACAGGAGATATCCTTGGAAAGCCATCGGTATCTGTCCGGCCATAAAGTGAAGGGGCGGCTGCTTTATCCAGGGGCAGGATATATATGCACTATGGCAGATGCGGGCAGGATCCTGGAAATGGATAAAAACATCCGGCAGTATCCGGTACAACAGGAAAACGGCTGGTGCCTGAACAATATCTGTTTTCAGTACCCGTTGTATATGGGAAATGAAAGGTCGTGGATTCAGATATTCACAGATGAGCTGACAGGAAACAGCAGGATATATGGCCAGCACCGTAACGGTGGATTCCTGCTTCTTGCCTCCGGGCACAGGGGAAATTTTGAATCAGGCAGCTGGCTGCCCGGCAATCCGGAAAGTCTGAAATCCGGGCTTTTGGTCCATATGCACCAGGAGGAGGTTTATGGAAAACTGAAAGAACGGGGCTTTCTCTATGAAGGTCACTTTAAAGGCATTGAGGAAGCATGGTGCGGCACGGACGCCTGTCTTGCCAGGATATCCGTGGCAGACAGCGGGGAATGGAATACCTGGGAGGTTGACTGCTGTTTCCAGGCTTTGCTGGCAGCGGAGTTTGAGACTGATTTAAACGGGGATTTTGGGTTCCAGATTCCGTCGGGAATCCGCAGATGTGCCATGGGACGGAAAAAGGGACCGTATATTTACGTTTATACTGCATTGGAGTCCAGGACAGGAATCTCTACGGTTGGTAATGCCTTTATCTATTCTGCTGCAGGGGAGTGTCTGGGCCGGATAGAAGGTTTTATAAAGGAATCGCCGGATAAGGGAAACAAGCCGGTTGGAAAAGAGGAAAGTCTCTGGGATAAAACATTTTTGGAACAAACCCGCGGGGCCGGTGTATACGACGGGACTGGCCCGGTTGGTGGAAGGGGCGGTGCGGCTGGTGGGCCTGGCGCAGCTGACGGGTCCCGGTACCCCGGTTCATATATGCCCGGACAGACCGGGGATATCCTTTCTGTCAGAAATAAGATACTGGATATAATTGCAGATGCCTTAAGCCTGGATGCTGATTCCCTGGATGAGGGGCAGTCCCTTGCGCAAATGGAGCCGGATTCCTTATCCATATACGCAATCAAGGCTGATTTGGAAGATATGCTTAAGATACAAGTGTCCCTGGATGGACTTCAGGGCAGTCAGCCCTTGGGGGAATGGATGGATACGATTCTTAAGGATTATGGATACCTTAGAAACCAATAGCAGAAGTGCCGCTCCTGACATGGAATATGGTACAGGTACCATACCATGTCACCAGGCGGTACTTCCGTCTTACAGGCATGGAAAGCACATCTGATTGGTCAGCGGATAAGACTGTGCCATACTGCCAAAAGAAAACGTTATACTTTGACAAGAATATCGATTTCTTACAAAGAATATTGGTTTTAACAGAATAATTAACAGAAATTTTATTCAAAATGTAGAAAATGCACAAAAAATATGCGATGTATTGACATACAGTTGTCTATTGTGATAGACTCAAGTTGTCAGAAGATGACGTAACTAAATAAAAGTATAAGTATTCAAAACTTATATATGCTCAAAATAGGTTGAGCGTTTCTACCAACTACCGTAATAGTTGACTATAAGTTTTCACAATCAGTACTGCCCGGGGCGCCGGGGACAGACAGTTGTGGAACCTTAGGAACAGCGGTGGTTTTTTTATTTGCCCGGGCCCGCCGCTGTCCAGGTGGATACGGACAGGAGGAGCATATGGCAGAGAATTTTGTATTAAAAGGCAATATCTGCTACAGCCAGGATGCCCAGACCCTTGTAACCGTAGAACAGGGATATCTGGTATGTCTGGATGGCAGGTCGGCCGGAGTGTACAGAGAACTTCCCCAAGAGTATGCATCATTTCCCCTGACGGATTATGGAGACCGGATGATTGTTCCGGGGCTTGTGGATCTGCATCTCCATGCGCCACAGTATTCATTCAGGGGACTTGGTATGGACTTAGAACTGCTGGAATGGCTGAATACAAGGACATTCCCGGAGGAAGCCAAGTACAGGGACACGGAGTATGCGAAGAAAGCATATTCCATATTTGCGGATAACATGAAACGCAGCGCTACAACAAGAGCATGTATTTTTGCCACCCTTCACAGGGAAGCCACCGAGGTACTGATGGATCTGATGGAGGAAAGCGGATTAAAGACCATGATTGGAAAGGTGAACATGGACAGGAACAGTCCTGACTTTCTGATTGAGGACAGCGCAGAGGCGTCTGCAGAAGAAACCGTGAGATGGCTGGAGGAGATAAGCGGCAGGTACAGGAACACGGAACCGATCCTCACGCCGCGTTTCATCCCAACCTGTTCCGATGAACTGATGGAAAGGCTGAAGGAGATACAGACCCGCTACGGTCTGGCCATGCAGTCCCATCTGTCGGAGAACCAGGGGGAGATTGCATGGGTAAAGGAGCTTTGTCCATGGTCCGGATTTTATGGGGATGCATACGACCATTTCGGACTGTTTGGCAATGGCGTGAGGACCATCATGGCCCACTGCGTATGGCCGCCTGAGGAGGAGGTCGCCAGGATGCGGGATAACGGAGTGTTTGTTGCCCATTGTCCCCAGTCCAATACCAACCTGTCATCCGGAATCGCGCCGGTGAGGACCTATCTCGATGAGGGCATCCAGGTGGGACTTGGGACAGATGTGGCTGGGGGCGTTGGGGAATCCATATTCCGGGCCATGGCAGACGCCATCCAGGTATCAAAGCTGCGCTGGAGACTGGTGGATGAGAGCCTTAAGCCACTGACCGTGGAAGAAGCATTTTACCTGGGAACCAAGGGCGGCGGGGCCTTCTTTGGAAAGACAGGAAGCTTTGAACAGGGGTATGAACTGGACGCAGTGGTACTGAATGATGAAAGCCTCAGGCATCCGCAGCCGCTGGATTTAAAAGACAGGCTGGAGCGGTTCATCTACATTTCAGATGAACGTCATATAGATGCCAAGTATGTAGCCGGCTGCCAGGTATTCTGAACAAGCCGGAATTAAAACTGAATATGTGAGAAAGAGCGGTAAGGGGTAAACGTTCTTTAGATAGAAGTAAAACCACATGTACTTAAAACCAAGGAGGTATGAAGTATGGAAAACAAAGCAAATCAGGGGTTTTTAGAAAAAGTATTTCATCTATCAGAACATCACACAGACGTGAAGACAGAAATCATCGCGGGAATCACGACATTCATGACCATGGCGTACATACTTGCAGTTAACCCGAACATCTTAAGCGCCACAGGCATGGACAGGGGAGCTGTTTTCACAGCCACCGCACTTGCGTCACTGGTGGCGACCCTGCTCATGGCGGCATTTGCAAACTATCCCTTCGTACTGGCTCCCGGCATGGGACTGAACGCCTACTTTGCTTACACCGTTGTACTGCAGATGGGTTACACATGGCAGATGGCCCTGGCAGCCGTATTCGTGGAAGGTGTCATCTTCATCCTGCTGTCACTGACCAATGTCCGTGAAGCCATCTTCAACGCCATACCAATGAACCTGAAACATGCAGTATCCGCTGGTATCGGACTTTTCATTGCATTCATCGGTTTACAGAATGCCAAGATTGTAGTGGACAGCGCCACGCTTGTATCCGTGTTTTCATTTAAGGGATCCTTGGAGGCAGGGACCTTTAACTCAGTAGGCATCACGGTGCTTCTGGCCCTGTTAGGCGTACTGATAACCGGTATCCTGGTTGTGAAGAATGTAAAGGGTAACATCCTTTGGGGAATCCTGATTACCTGGATCTTAGGAATCATCTGTGAAGTGACCGGACTGTACCAGCCCAATGCAGAGCTTGGCATGTTCAGCGTATTACCGGATTTTTCAAGCGGACTTGGTATCCCAAGCATGGCATCTACCTTTTTCAAGATGGACTTCTCCGGTATCCTGTCACTGAACTTCGTGACCATCATGTTTGCATTCCTGTTCGTGGATATGTTTGATACACTGGGAACCCTGATTGGTGTTGCATCCAAGGCCGACATGCTGGATAAGGACGGAAAGCTTCCGAAAATCAGGGGCGCGCTTCTGTCCGATGCCATCGGTACCTCCCTTGGCGCTGTATTTGGTACATCCACCACAACCACGTTTGTAGAGAGTGCATCCGGTGTTGCTGAAGGCGGAAGAACAGGCCTTACATCCGTAGTAGCTGCTATTTTCTTCGGACTGTCCCTGTTCCTGTCACCGATTTTCCTGGCCATCCCGTCATTTGCAACGGCTCCGGCCCTGATTATCGTAGGTTTCCTGATGATATCCTCTGTCCTGAAGATTGACTTTAACGATTTCACGGAAGCCATCCCAAGCTACATCGCAATGCCTTTCATGTACAGTATTTCCGAAGGTATTGCAATGGGCGTCATCTCCTACGTGGTAATCAATGTAGTGACCGGCCATGCGAAAGATAAGAAAATCAGCCTGTTAATGTATGTCCTAGCTGTGCTGTTTGTTCTGAAATACGTATTGATTTAACTACTGATATAATTAATTTTGCACACAGGCGCCTGAATGACAGGCGTTAAGTGCTACAGAGGAAACTTCGTGATACTAAGTTCGAAAGGACCTCACTAAGTATCACGGAGTGCTTTCGCACCTAAGCGCCTAAAAGGCAGGCGCTAAGTGCCACAGAGGAAACTTCGTGATACTAAGTTCGAAAGGACCTCACTAAGTATCACGAAGTGCTTTCGCACCTAAGCGCCTAAAAGACAGGCGCTAAGTGCCACAGAGGAAACTTCGTGATACTAAGTTCGAGAAAGGACCTCACTAAGTATCACGAAGTGCTTTCGCACCTAAGCGCCTAAAAGACAGGCGCTAAGTGCTCAATGCAGGAGGGAGATAGAATGGGAATTGGTAAAAACATGACCCGCGTTGATGCAAAGGATAAAGTGACCGGAGAAGCCAGGTACACGGCTGATTTAGAGCCCAAGGGCCTTCTGACGGCCAAGGTGGTGCGCAGCACCATTGCCAACGGCGTGGTAAAAAGCTTTGATTTAAGCGAGGCACTGGCTGTCCCGGGGGTTGTGAAGATTGTCACATGTTTCGATGTGCCGGATATCCAATTCCCCACTCCCGGCCATCCATGGTCCGTGGAGACTGCCCACCAGGATATTGCAGACAGGAAGCTCCTCAATACCCGGATCAGGGTATACGGCGATGACATCGCTGCCGTGATTGCAGAGGATGAGATTGCCGCTGCAAGGGCGGCCCGCCTGGTAAAGGTGGAGTACGAGGAATATGAACCATTACTGACAGTGGAAGCAGCCATGGCAGAGGGGGCAACCCGGCTGCACGATGAAAAACCCGGCAATGTGATTGCACATTCCTCCTTTACAGTGGGGGAGGGTACCTATGAGGAGGCGGTAAAAGAGGACGGCCTGGTGGTGATTGACAGGGATTATAAGACCCAGAGCGTGCAGCACTGCCATATCGAGACGCCTGTTTCCTTTGCCTATATGGAAAAGGACCGCATCATTGTCATTACATCCACCCAGATTCCCCACATCGTGCGCCGCGTCATCAGTCAGGCCCTGGGGATTCCCATGGGCAGGATCCGCGTCATCAAGCCGTACATCGGAGGCGGTTTCGGCAACAAGCAGGATGTGCTCTATGAGCCGCTGAACGCATTCCTTACCACCCAGGTGGGCGGACGCGGCGTGAGGATGGAAATATCCAGGGAGGAAACCCTTGGATGCACCCGTGTACGCCACGCCATAGAACTTAAGGTAAAGGCGGCTGCCAGAAAGGACGGCACCCTGGTGGCAAGGAAGCTGGAGGCTTACTCCAACCAGGGAGGCTATGCGTCCCATGCACATGCCATCGTAGCCAACACATCCAATGAGTTTAAGCAGATATATCATGATGAAAAGGTTCTGGAGTCCGACGCGTATACGGTGTACACCAACATTGCCACAGGCGGGGCCATGAGAGGATACGGAATCCCCCAGGCAGCCTTTGCGGCGGAGTGCATGGCGGATGACCTGGCCCTGGCCCTACATATGGATCCTCTGGAGTTCCGCAGGAAGAACTGTATGAGACCGGGATATGAAGACCCGCACACCCATGTGAAATGCAACACCTATGGACTTGAGGAATGTATGGAAAAGGGCCGCCGGTTCATTCACTGGGACGAGAAGCGCAAGGAATATGAAAACCAGACAGGTCCCATAAGAAAAGGAATCGGAATGGCCATCTTCTGTTACAAGACAGGCGTATATCCCATTTCCCTGGAGACAGCGGCCTGCCGGATGGTACTGAACCAGGACGGCTCCATGCAGCTTTCCATGGGAGCAACTGAAATCGGCCAGGGCGCCGACACGGTGTTTACCCAGATGGCGGCGGAAGTGACAGGGATAACAGAAGACAGGATCAATGTCATGTCCACACAGGATACGGATATAACGCCCTTTGACACAGGGGCCTATGCATCCAGGCAGACCTATGTAAGCGGCATGGCGATTAAGAAGACCGGGGCCATATTTAAGGAAAAGATACTGGAATACGGCGCTTATATGCTGGACCGCAGCCAGGACACACTGGATGTGGAGAACAATTCTGTGGTGGATAAGGAGACGGGGGAACCGCTTCTTGCCATGGAAGAACTGGCTGCCACGGCTTTTTACAGCCTGGACCGTTCCGTCCATATCACGGCAGAGGCAACCAGCCACTGCAAGACCAATACCTTTGCAACCGGCGTATGCTTTGCCGAGGTAGAGGTAGATATGCCTTTGGGCAAGGTAAAGGTTACCAATATTGTAAATGTCCATGACAGCGGTAACCTGATTAACCCCAAGCTGGCGGCTGCCCAGGTACACGGAGGCATGAGCATGGGGCTTGGATACGGACTCAGCGAACAGCTGCTCTTTGATGCAAAGGGAAGGCCGTTAAATGACAACCTGCTGGATTACAAGCTGCCTACATCCATGGACACGCCGGACCTTAACGCGCTGTTTGTGGAACTGGATGACCCAACGGGACCATTTGGCAACAAGGCCCTGGGCGAGCCGCCGGCCATTCCGGTGGCGCCGGCCGTGCGCAATGCGGTGCTTCATGCCACGGGAGTCGCAGTGGATTCCCTGCCCCTGGACCCGCAGAAACTGGTGGAACACTTTAAAGCAGCAGGACTTATATAGGAAGGGCGGTGTTGGCATGTATGATATTGAAAAATACTATCAGGCAGTTGATGTAGACGATGCGGTGCGCGCCCTCTCAAAGGACCCGGAAGCAGTGGTGATTTCCGGGGGAAGCGACGTACTGATTAAAATCAGGGAAGGAAAGCTGGCAGGCTGTTCCCTGGTGAGCATACACGGGATTAAGGAACTGGAAGGCATCCGTGTGGAGGAGGACGGCACCATAGCAATAGGCCCGGCTACCACATTTTCCCATATTACAAACAATAAGATAATACAGGAGCTGATCCCAATCCTGGGAGATGCAGTGGACATGGCAGGCGGCCCCCAGCTTCGCAATATCGGGACAGTGGGCGGCAATGTATGCAACGGCGTCACCAGTGCGGACAGCGCCAGCAGCCTCTGCTGCCTGGATGCCATCCTGGTATTAAAAGGTCCAAAGGGCATGCGGGAAGTGCCAATCAGCCAGTGGTACACCGGGCCAGGCAGGACCGTGAGGGAGCATGAGGAAGTGCTGGTTTCCATCCGGATTAAAAAGGAAAATTACGAAGGCTACGGCGGCCACTACATCAAATATGGAAAAAGGGGAGCCATGGAGATAGCAACCCTGGGCTGCGCCGTAACCGTAAAACTCACAGAAGACAAAAAACAGATAGCAGATCTGCGCCTTGCATACGGAGTGGCTGCGCCCACACCCATCCGCTGCCGTGAGACAGAGCAGTCGGTCATCGGCATGGAGATTGGGGAGGCGCTGGCTGAGAAGGTTGGAAAGGGAGCGCTGACGGAAGTGAATCCGCGTTCCAGCTGGAGGGCATCCAAGGAGTTCCGTCTGCAGCTGGTGGAAGAACTGGGCAAGAGGGCTCTCAGACAGGCAGTAATCAACGCAGGAGGTGAGTGGGATGCTTAATATCGTTCATATGACTGTCAATGGAAAAGAAGTGGAATTGGCCGTGGACCCAAGGGAATCCCTGTTAGACACCCTGAGGAACCGCCTTGGACTGACCAGCGTGAAAAAAGGCTGCGAGGTTGGGGAATGCGGCGCATGCACCGTGCTGGTTGACGGCGAGGCCATTGACAGCTGCATTTATCTGACCATGTGGGCCGAGGGACGCCGTATCATGACAGTGGAGGGCCTTAAGGGACCGGGCGGCGAACTAAGCCCCATTCAGACCGCATTTATTGAGGAAGCAGCCGTGCAGTGCGGTTTCTGCACACCGGGATTAATCATGTCCGCGGTGGAGATTGTAGGCACAGGCAAGCGGTACAACCGCGAGGAACTGCGCAAGCTGATTTCCGGTCATCTGTGCAGGTGTACCGGATATGAGAACATCCTCAATGCAATGGAGCGTATTGTGGAGGAAACATATAAGGTGGTCGGGAAATAACGGCCCATGGATAGGGAGATGCGGTGTATGGCCGGGACCCTGAGGAAGTCCTGGCCGGCATCTTAAAATATAAGGGTTTGGGATAACCCATAGTGAAAAGAGAGGGCGCCGCAGGTAATGCGGCGCCCGATTCATTAACTGGTTCTATTGAAAGACTGGTGAAGCAACTCTTGGGGATAAGGGGAGTTTTTATAGGAAATACCTCGCTGCTTTTTTTATCAGGAAATCTAATGTAAAGAAAACCGATTCATTATAAAATAGCGGATTGACACAACATAAAAGTGGCACAATAAAAGACATTAGGGAAAAAGCGAGGGCTGAAATCATGACTGATACGAATTTAAGCGAATATGAAACCTACCTGCGCAGCGAGGAACGCAGCGCCAACACCATAGCAAAGTATATCCGGGATTTAAGGGCATTTTTCTCATTCATGGGAAATGAGCCTCTTTGTAAGGAAGCAGTGGTAAGCTTTAAGGGATATCTGACCGAATCCTATGCACCGGCCAGTGTTAATTCCATGCTGGCAGCGGTCAACGGCTTCCTGGAATGGTCCGGCATGGCACAGATGAAAGTCAAGCCGCTGAAAATCCAGAAGTGTCTTTTTACAAGGCCGGAAAAAGAGCTGACCCAGGAGGAATACTGGCGGCTGATAAAAGCAGCGGAGGAAAAAGGCAATGACCGTCTCTCAATGCTGCTTCAGACAATATGCGCCACCGGTATCCGTGTGTCCGAGGTGCGCCACATAACCGTGGAAGCTGTGCGGGCCGGACAGGCTAAGGTGGACTGCAAAGGGAAGAACCGTGTGGTGTTCCTGCCAAAAGTATTATGCCGGGCATTGCAGCGGTACTGTAGGAGGTATGGGATTGACATCGGGCCGGTCTTTAAGACCGCCAGTGGGAAGCCACTTAATCGGACAAATATATGGAGGGATATGAAAGCGCTCTGTAAGAGGGCGGGCGTGGAGCCGGGCAAGGTTTTCCCGCACAATCTCCGCCACCTGTTTGCAAGGACTTATTATAAGCTGGAAAAAGACCTGTCAAGGCTTGCCGACCTGCTGGGACATTCCAGTGTAACCACCACACGTATCTATACAATGGAAAGCGGCAGGTCCCATATCCGGCAGTTAGAGCGCATTGGCCTTGTCCTGGCAAAAAAATAAACGGCAACATAATAGCAATTATGTTGTCGCCCATTCTCTGTCTTGGGAGGAAATGTAACCGCATCTGCCCCGAAACCCGCAAAATGGTATGCAAAATAAACCGGTGAAAAAGAATCTCTTTCCCCGGTCTGTTTTTCATGCTGTTTTACTTCGATTTTACTTTATACTTACAGCGATTCTTGCTTTTTTCCATTGGCCATGTTAAACTGTTTATGTACCATATTGTTTTAAATCTGTCCGGGCGACAACATAATTGCTATTATGTGGTATCCTTACTGCCAGGTATGAAGGGAGCAGCCATGGGATTTAAGGGATTTGCTGGCAAACATCCTAAAACTGTTGAAAAAGTACAATTTTTGTGTAAAATATGGAGGGGGATTTACAGGGAAATGGGGTTATATTACTGGAATTAGAGGAGCATTTATGTTAACATATAGGTAGGGGCAATCAGGCCCTGTGGAGAGAGAACGGAACTATGTGTTCCAAAAATGTGGGATAAAGGTGAGTATGCAACATGTTTGATATTAATATGGACAAAGTATATGTAAAAACCTTTGGCGGCTTTGATCTGTATTATAGAGGCGAGCTGATATACTTTTCCAGCAGTAAGGCCAAGGAATTACTGGCAGTTCTTGTGGACTGGAGAGGTAAGGCGGTCACGCTGGCCCATCTGGCAGGCGTTTTATCAGAGGGAGAGCGGGATGAGGCGGCAGCCAAGCAGGCTGTCCATCTGGCATGGCACAGGCTGAAGCAGACTCTTAAAAAGTACGGAATCGAAAAAATCGTCATTAAAGGAAGAGGCACATATGCCATTAATAAGGAGCAGATTGTCTGTGACAGTTATGATATGGTGCGTCAGGTAGAGGGCGCATCTAATTACTTTGCAGGTGAATATATGCCGGAGTACAGCTGGGCGGAAGTAACGCTGTCAAGTCTTATGAGGGACTATTTTGAAGAAAAATTTTAGGAAAATTCTGAATTAAATACATAGAAAAGCAAATAATAACAATATATTAGGTTTTCCGGAAGCGAAAAAGAAGCAATCTGAAAAGATAGCTTCTTTTTTTATATGTACATAAATAACAAATTATAACCAATATTTCCAGAAAACTACAAAAAATTACTGGCAGCATGGAATTGAAACGGTTTTGTAACGAAACTGAAAGCAATAGGGTGGTATATCCTTACAGAGAACAGTACTATGCGGCTGGAATTAATGGGAGTAACAACGCTGATGTCGGTAGTGAAAAATGCGAAGATATTCGTAAAGACCTTTGATGGTTTTGATGTCTATGTGAATGGCAGGTTAATTTATTTTCCCAGCAGCAAGGCTAAGGAGATGCTGGCGGTTTTGGTCGAAAAACGAGGAAGCAGCGTATCGTTATCCCAGATGACATATTTGTTATATGAAAGTATAGAAGAAAAGACCGCAAAAAACAACCTGAGGGTAATTTATTACCGCTTGCGCAGAAGCCTTGAGGAATATGGGATTGAACACATATTAATAAAGAAACGGGGCAGTTATGCGGTGGACACGGAGCTGTTCCTGTGCGACTTCTACGAGTTCATAGAGGGCAATCCTGATTATATTACCCTGTTTTCCGGGAGTTACATGCCGGAATATTCCTGGGCAGAGGATACATTGCCGTATCTGAAGAATTTATACCGAAAATACAATGGAGTGTTGAAATGACATGACGGGAATGATTGATATACACACCCATATCCTTCCAAGCATTGATGACGGGGCAAGGGATTGGGATGAAAGCAGGAGGATGCTGGAAATGGCTTACAGTCAGGGGATACGCCATATTGTGGCCACGCCCCACTATTCCAGAAGAGGACTCCGCCCTGAGATATACGAACTGTCTGCCAGACTTTCCGAGGAGGCCCAAAAGATTGCATCTGATTTTAAAACAGGTCTGGGACAGGAAACCTATTACCATGAGGGGTTGGTAGAAAACCTGAAACAGGGACAGGCCCTGACCCTCGCGGGAACCCGTTACGTGCTGGTGGAATTCGACCCACAGGAAGCTTACCACAGCCTGTATCAGGCAGTAAGGAAAATGACCATGGCCAGGTACATACCGGTCATTGCCCATGTGGAACGGTACTTTTGCCTGAGGGAAGGCAAGAACCTGGAAGAACTGCTCCAATGCGGCTGCAGGCTTCAAATGAACTACAGCAGCCTGGTGGGGAACGGCATATGGAACCGGGAGGTGCGGTGGTGCCGCAGGCAGGTCCTGGAAGGCAGAATCCATATCCTGGGTACGGACATGCACAGGATGGATTACAGGAAACCAGATATCCAGGCAAGCCTTGGATGGCTGGAAAAACATGTTGAGGAACATGCATTAAATGCCCTGGTCAGCAGCAATGCAGACACAATATTACAAAAAGGAAAAACAGGAGAATAGGGAAAAAGTATGGAAAAGACATATGAAGATGACGAGATTGAGATAGACCTCTTGGAACTGCTGGGGGAGTTCCGGCGCAAGATATGGATTATATTGGGAGTGATAGTCCTGTTCGGCGGAGTAGCTGGCGCATTCAGTAAATTTGTCCTCACGCCCCAGTACAAATCCACTGCCATGGTTTATATCCTCTCCAAGGAAACCACACTGACCTCACTGGCAGACCTGCAGATAGGCAGCCAGCTGACAAAGGACTATAAGATTATCGTTACAAGCAGAAGGGTGCTGAACCAGGTAATTGATGATATGAAGCTGAATCTTACATACAAGGAATTGCTGGAAAAGGTTACCATAGACAATCCCCAGGATACCCGTATCCTGTCCATATCAGTGGAAGACCCGGCGCCTGACATGGCAAAACTGATTGCAGACAAAATCGCCACTGTTTCTTCCGATTACATCGGGGACATCATGGAAATGGTGCCGCCCAAGCTGATTGAAGAAGGAGAAATCCCCATACAGAAATCCAGCCCAAGCAATGTGAAGAACGCCCTTATCGGCGCGTTGCTGGGAGCTGTAATCGTATGCGGCTTGATTACGGTCCAGGTTGTGATGAACGATACAATCCGTACTGAAGAAGACGTTACTAAATACCTGGGACTGTCCGTACTGGCATCCGTGCCGATTAGGGAGGGAGAAAAGCCGGAGGACAAGGAAGCCATGATATCTTCCAAATCCAAAACCAAGACAGCTCCCGGGAAATCCAGGAAAAAGAAAGGCGGCCGTGCATCATGAAGCAGATAATTACACTAAACAGGGAAATGAAAGATGACTATCACTACAACGAAGCCATCAAGACCCTGAGGACCAACATACAGTTTTGCGGAAGCGGCATCCGGACCATCATGCTGACCAGTTCCCTTCCCGATGAAGGAAAAAGTGACATTACATTTGCAATGGCATCATCCCTGGCACAGATTGGGAAAAAGGTGGTGATGATAGACGCCGACATACGTAAATCCGTCCTGGTGTCCAGGTATCAGCTGGATACGGAAGTATACGGCCTGTCCCAGTACCTAAGCGGTCAGAAGACCTTGGAGGAAGTCCTCTATGATACGAATGTGGAGAACCTGAGCATGGTATTTGCCGGTCCATATTCCCCCAATCCCGCCGAACTTCTGGAAGAGGATCTGTTTGGCAAAATGATTGATACGCTTAAGAAAGAATACGACTATGTGATTATAGACACGCCGCCCATGGCCAACCTGATAGACGGGGCCATTGTCGCAAGACAGTGCGATGGCGCCGTGATGGTGGTGGAAAGCGGATGCATAAGCTACCGTCTGGAACAGCGGGTAAAAAGCCAGCTGGACAAGAGCGGCTGCCGTATCCTGGGCGTGGTGCTCAACAAGATGAGCATGGAACGAAGCGGATACTACAGTAAGTACTATGGCCGTTACGGGAAATATGGAAAATACTCCAAATATGGGAAGTATGGCAAATACGGAAAATATGAAAAATACGAGAAGGCGAATGCATGAGCTGGCTGCGCAATCATAAAAACACAGTATACCGTGTCGGTATTGGGTTAGCGGCGGTTTCCCTGGTTGGTTTCATATGGACAGGCGTGGGTCTGTACAGACAGCGGAAAGCCATAGAAGCAGAAATCGCAGCCAGGGGCCACACGGCAGAATCCGGCGGACAGCAGAATGATACATACCTGTTTAGCGGGGACATTGTTGAATATAACGGAAAAAAATACAGGCGCAACAGCTACGTAAAAGCCATCCTGTGTATGGGCGTGGACCGTGCAGGGGAAATGACAGAAAAGACCACATCTGGTTTTGGGGGACAGTCCGACGGAATATTCCTCATTGCCCAGGATACGGTCCGCAATACCATAAAAATACTGATGATACCCCGGGACACCATGACAGATATAACGTTGACGGATTTAAGCGGCAATATATTAGGAAAGGATATGCAGCATCTGACCCTGGCCTATGCTTACGGCGATGGCAGGGAAAAAAGCTGCGAATACATGGTGGATGCGGTATCCGGCCTATTAGGCGGATTGAAGATAGAATGGTATCTGGCGGCAGACATGAGCGCAATCCCCATGCTGAACGATGAGGTGGGCGGCGTGACCGTAACCATTGAAACAGAAGGCATGGAACAGAGGGACCCTGCCCTGGTAAAGGGGGAAACCGTAACACTTAAGGGGAAACAGGCAGAGACATTTGTCCGGTTCAGGGATATAAAAATAGGGCATTCGGCCCTATTCCGGATGGATCAGCAGCAGCAATACATCAAGGCATTTTTTGAGGCAGTACAAAAGGGGTCTGCCCATGACAGCGGCCTGGTGGTACGGCTGTTCGACAAGGTCCAGGAATACATGGTAACCAATATGGCCAAGGACCAGTACCTTAAGATTGCCATGGATGCCGTGGGAAGCGGAAAACTCAGCGATGAGGATTTCTACACGGTTCCCGGAGAGGGAGTAGTAACTCCCCGGTATGATGAGTTCTACGCGGATCAGGAGGCACTGACGCCTGTCATACTGGAACTGTTTTACCGGGAACTTCAATAAGGTGCAATAACCGGCGTGGAAACATGCTGTTTATTGAATATAAAACTCTTAGGAGAAAAGAAAGGAGAGGTGAAGGATATGAAAAAGAAATGCGCAGCAGCTTTAGTGTTGGCAGCAGCCCTGGCAGTACAGCCAATGTGGGCGTTTGCAAGCAGCAGCTCATCCAGCAGCGGCAGTGACGGAAGCGGTTCAATCACTTCCTCAACAACAACCAACACAAGTGCAAACTCCAACACCACAGTAACTGTATCGTCCAGCGGTGTAAAGACCACAGGCGCAACAACCAGTGCAAGCCCAAGCGGAAGCACAATCGGTGTTGCTGTAGACACTGTGACAACCACAGGCCAGCAGGTAACAACCAACTCAAAAGGACAGGCTGTTATCGGTGATACAGCAGTTGGATTTGCTCCAAGCGTAGCAGCAACAGCAGGTCTTCCTGAGAACGTAGTATCTGCAATCAATGAGATTAACGCAGGAAAGCCACTGACTGAGGCTGTTCAGACCCTGGACCTGACTGGCTACAACGCCCTGACCGGTACCCATGCAATCATTACCATGGATGCCAACACAGGCGCTGTGAAGACAGGCGCTGTAGAAGTATCCCTGTATGTACCAAACCTGGTTGAAAACCTGGCTAATGTACAGGTATTGTTCTACGACAATGCTACAGGCCAGTGGCAGCTGATTCCAGCCGTTAAGGTGGATCCAGTTACCAAGACCGTAGCTGTCAATGTTCCTGGATCCGGTACATTATCCGTAGTGTACAAGAACCAGTAATATTGCACTGACTGCATTGAAAAATGCTGACCGGGGGTATCAGGACACAAGTGTCATGCCCCCGGTTTTAAAGGGAATTGTCCCGGGAGATCATGAGAAAAAGTCTGGTGGGGAAAAATGTATCGAAAAGCAGATAAAGGATGGATGAAGCATCTGGATTTCACATTAATCGATGCAATGTGCCTGCAATTAGCCTATATTGCAGCCTACTTTGTGCGCCATGGGGTCCACTGGCCTTATGGAAGCCAGTTATACCGAAATATGGTATTGGTTTTTTTGCTGATTCAGATATTCGTTACATTCTTTGGTGAAAGTTTCAAGAATGTGCTGAAACGAGGGTACTTAAAAGAATTTACTTCAACAATAAAGCATGTGGGTCTTGTGGTATTGATTGCGGCATTTTACCTGTTCGCAACCCAGCAAGGGGAAGAGTACTCAAGAATCACATTGATAATGACCGGTATCCTGTATGCAGTAATTACTTATGCGTGCAGAATCTTCTGGAAGAAATATCTTCTTACCAGGGGAGAAGGCGGAAGGGGAAAGCGGTCCCTTCTTATCCTGACTTCAATGGATATGGTGGAAGAAGCGGTGGAAAACATCCGCAGCAACAATTATGAGTGTTTCAGGATTGTAGGTGTGACGCTGCTGGATGCTGACTGGACCGGGCGGAATATAAACGGGATAGACATTGTGGCAGACAAAGACACCGTGGCAGAATACGTATGCCGGGAATGGGTGGACGAGGTATTTATCAATCTTCCCAAAAAGATGCCTTTGCCGCAGGAACTGATGGATAGTTTCATTGACATGGGTGTAACCGTACATTTGAAGCTGATTGAGATGGGAAGGCTTAAAGGCCAGATGCAGCATGTGGAACGCATGGGCACATATACGGTGCTGACCAGCAGCATCAACATGGCTTCCTGGCGCCAGGCGTTTTTTAAACGCGCCATGGACATTGCCGGAGGAATCGTGGGCTGCATATTAACCGGGCTTCTGTTCCTCATTGTTGCCCCTTGTATCTACATCCAGTCGCCAGGGCCAATCTTCTTTTCCCAAGTCCGCATCGGAAGGAATGGAAGAAGGTTTAAACTATATAAATTCCGCAGCATGTACATGGATGCGGAAGAACGGAAAAAGGAATTAATGAATCAGAACCGCGTAGAGGGCGGGATGATGTTCAAGATAGAGAATGACCCCAGGATTATTGGGGGCGCAAATGGAATTGGGAACTTCATCCGGAAATACTCCATTGATGAATTCCCACAGTTCTGGAATGTGCTGAAGGGGGATATGAGCCTGGTAGGCACAAGGCCGCCTACGGTGGATGAGTGGGAGAAGTATGATCTGCACCACCGGGCCAGATTGAGTATAAAGCCGGGCATTACCGGGATGTGGCAGGTGAGCGGGAGGAGTGAGATTACGGATTTTGAGGAAGTCGTGAAGTTGGATAGGGAGTATATAACGGAGTGGAAGCCTGCGTTGGATATGAGGATATTGATGAAGACGGTGCAGGTGGTGTTGGGGAAGGGTGGGGCGATGTAGGTTGATAAAAGAATTTGCGTGTATCAGGCACATTGTGGTAAGACGAGATTAAAATAATGAATACACAATAGTAGAGAGGAAAGAAATATGAGTGGAATTAAGATTGCCGTTGCGGGTACTGGATACGTTAGTCTTAGCTTGGCAGTTTTACTCGCGCAGCATAATCAGGTGATGGCTGTGGATATTGTGCCAGAAAAAGTTGAACTTATTAATAGGAAGAAATCTCCCATTTGGGATGAGTATATCGAAAAATACCTGACAGAGAAGGAACTGAACCTAAAGGCTACGTTGGATGCGAAGGTTGCATATTCTGATTCCAAATTTGTGGTTGTTGCGACACCGACAAATGTCTACCCTTTAGGAAGTGTTTTGAATTGAGACCTGTTTTGTACATTGGGTAAAACATTTTGGTGTTGGGTAGACCTGTATATAACGAGCGATGGGTGGAGAGATTAAAACATTTTCGTGAAGTGTACACCTACATAATAGCGGTCAATAACTGATTGGCAGGAAAATATGTACAAAATACGCTTGAAATCCACAATGTTTCTCCGACCTTTAGGGCAGTAGGGATGATGGAATTCAATATTTTTCCGATCGTAAGGGAAGAGCTAAGATGATGTAGATAACCAATTGGAATAAATGCACACTTGGAACAGTTGAGAGATATCTAGTTTTTGTACAAAGTGACGGCGGAATGCAACAACTAAAGAACCTGTGTGAAAAGCAGCAAATATAGGTACATCTTGACGGGTTTACACAATACGAAAATGTTTTAGGAAATGACGGTTGTGAGGTTTGGACGAGTGTACACAAAGCCAGAATGTTTTGCACATTTGGCGGTCTGAGTTGCTACTCAGTGATGAGCAAACACATAGCAAGTCTGTACTATACAAAAATGTTTTGAACATCAGTGGTGAATGTACCTGTACAGGTGTAGGCAAAATGAAAATGTTTTACACATACACACGCTTAGTCTGCCATTACCAGACACAGCAGTTAACCACATTATTTTGAAAACTGAAACTGAACCGATAATCGTAAAACAATAGGCATTGTCGGTTTTGAACATATATGAGAGAGGTGGATAGTAGCCACATCTAAGATTGAAACGATAGACAAGCGGTACTTTGGCCGCAGTATTTACGTATGGAGGTTGCGCACTGTGACTAAGAAGAATGAATTGAAAATTGCAATTCTCGGCCATAAGCGGATTCCATCCAGAGAAGGCGGTATTGAGATTGTGGTGGAAGAACTAGGTACCAGAATGGTGCAGCAGGGTCACAATGTGACCTGCTATAACAGAAGCGGACATCATGTCAGCGGCAAAGAGTTTGATAGTTCTAATTTATCTGAATATAAGGGAGTGAGACTTAAGTCGGTGTTCACAATCGACCGAAAAGGTTTGGCTGCACTAACTTCGAGTTTCTTTGCTGCTTTTGAGGCGGCAGTTGGAAAGCACGATGTTGTCCATTTTCATGCAGAAGGCCCCTGTGCTATGCTGTGGCTGCCAAAGCTGTTCGGCAAAAGATGTGTGGTCACTGTCCACGGTCTAGACTGGCAGCGTGAGAAGTGGAAAGGTGGATTTGCTTCTAAATACATAAGGTTTGGTGAGAAAGTAGCTGTTAAGTACGCGGACGAGATTATTGTACTGAGCAAAGGCGTACAGGATTACTTCATGCAGACATATGGACGGGAGACGAGATTTATTCCAAATGGAGTGAACTGTCCAGAGATTAGAGAAGCAGAGCTGATAAAAGAGCAGTTCGGACTTGATAAAAATGGATATGTTTTATTCCTTGGACGCATTGTTCCAGAGAAAGGTCTCAGATACTTAGTTGAAGCGTTTAAGGAAGTTTGTACAGATAAGGAACTGGTCATTGCAGGTGGTGCATCCGATACAGAAGATTTCATGAATGAAATTAAGAACCTGGCCATGGGTGATGGCAGGGTGATGTTCACAGGCTTTGTAAGTGGTAGAACGCTTGAAGAGCTGTACAGTAATGCATTTATATACTGCTTGCCGAGTGACTTGGAAGGGATGCCACTGAGTCTGCTGGAAGCCATGAGCTATGGCAACTGTTGCCTGGTTTCGGATATTGCCGAGTGTGCCGAAATGGTTGAGGACAAAGCGGTTGTGTTTAAGAAAAGCGATGTAGTTGATCTGAGAGAGAAGCTCCAGATGCTTTGCGATGATAAAGAAATGGTAGAGAGATACAAGAAAACAGCCACAGAGTTCATTTGTCACAAGTACAGCTGGGATGATGTGGTTTGGAAAACGATTGAATTATATAGGTGATTTCATTTAATAGGGTGGAAATATGGATTATAGATTAGCTTACCAGCAGTGGACAACTGATGAATTCTTCAACGAAACAACTCGGAAAGAACTGCTGGCAATCAAGGACGAAAAAGAAATAGGGGATTGATTCTACAAGGATTTGGAGTTTGGTACAGGCGGTTTGCGCGGTGTGATGGGTGCTGGAACCAACCGCATGAACAAGTACACTGTCAGCAAGGTGAGAAAAGGCCTAGGTGACTATCTTCTTATCACATACGGTGCAGATGTTTGTGCCGAACATGGTGTGGTTATTGGGTATGATACTAGAAATAATAGCGAATATTTTGCAAAGAATGCAGCTGATGTGTTGAGCGGGATGGGTATTAAAGTATATCTCCATACCCATGCAAGACCGACTCCGTAGCTGAGTTTCTCAGTGAAATTCTGTAATGCAGTTGCCGGTATTGTGCTTACGGCAAGCCACAATCCGAAGGATTACAACGGTTATAAAGTTTATGACAAGTATGGATGCCAGTTTGTGCCCTCAGGCAGAGCAGTTCATTTTTCATGCGAATGCTGTCACGGATTATCACAGTATTTGCTTTGAGGGTAATGATGCCCTTATCTCTATGGCAGATGTGACGGATAACTTTGTTGCCGCCGTCATGAAGCAGAGCCGATACAGTGGAGATAAGAATCTTCATATCATATATACGCCACTGCATGGCACAGGCAATGTACCAGTCCAGAAGTGTCTGCGGCTGGCTGGATTTAACAATGTGAAAAGTGTAGCAGAGCAGGTTGCCCCGGATGGCAACTTTCCGACTGTTGTTTCTCCTAATCCAGAGGACAGACGGGCACTTGAAATGGGCATTGCTCCGACTTACCCCAGTGATAAATATGGATACATCATTCTGGAAGAAAACGGAAAGGTCAGAAAAGTAAAGGAGTTTAGGGAAAAGCCGGATACCGAGACTGCGAAGAAATACTTAGCGCAGAATGCCCTGCGGAATGCGGGTGTGTTTGCTTTCTGGCTGGGTTACCTACTGGAAAAAGCACACAGTATGGCAGACTTCACCGATTATAGTGACCTTTTTGCCAAGTATGAAACGCTGCCTAAGATTTCTTTTGACTATGCTGTGGTGGAAAAGGAACCCTCCATCCAGGTTGTCCGTTATAACGGCGATTGGAAGGATGTGGGCACATGGAACATGATGGCAGAAGTCATGTCAGACAATATCAAAGGAAAAGCCATCATGGACGATGCTTGTGAAAATACACAGATTGTCAACGAACTGAATATTCCGATTCTCTGCATGGGATGTAAAAACATGGTCATTGCTGCCAGTGGAGACGGCATTTTGGTATCCGACAAGGAACGCAGTGGCTATATGAAGCCTTATGTAGAGAAAGTCAGTACGCGATGCCATGTTTGCGGAAAAGTCCTGGGGTACGTACACCGTTATGGATGTAAAGCCCGGCTCTATGACTGTCAAGATTTCTATCCGCGCAGGTGAACATATGACCTACCACAGCTATGATTATCGTGATGAAGTATGGACGGTCATTTCCGGATAAGGTGAGGCCGTTGTTGATGGCATGGAGCAGAAGTTGAGAGCCGGTGATGTCATTATGGTTGCAACAGGATGTAAGCATACGATCACCGCAACCACGCAACTGGCTCTGATTGAAGTACAGATTGACGAGAGCATCAGCGTTGCGGATAAGAAGAAATATGAAATGAATACATAACAGCGGGGGCCTGACATGGAGATATTGAAGTTAGCGCCAGTGGGTAAGGATTATCTGTGGGGCGGGACACATGTAAGAGAAAACTTTGGCAAGCAGATTAACTTGAACCCGCTGGCAGAAACATGGGAATGTTCCGTACACCCGGATGGACAGAGTATCGTGGCCAATGGAAGTTTCGCCGGAATGACATTGGCAGAAGTGCTTCGTAAAAACCGGAGTATCTTGGTACAAAGGTCGGTGAAGAGAAAGAGCTTCCCATCCTTGTGAAATTCATCGATGCGATGCAGGATTTGTCCGTGCAGCTGCATCCTGATGATGATTATGCAAGGGAGTATGAGAACGACAACGGCAAAACAGAGATGTGGTATGTGCTGGAAGCCAATGAGGGTGCGAGCCTGATTTATGGCTTTGAACATCCCGTCACAGGGGAAATCCTGCGAAAAGCTGTAACAGATGGCGAATTGGACAAGCATCTGCATAAGGCTCGAATACAGAAAGGTGACTGTTTCTATGATTAGGCAGGTGCTGTTCATGGAATCGGAGCGGGAGCACTGATTGCAGAGATATAGGAAGGCTCCAATGTTATATACCGAGTCTATGATTACGACAGTGTTGACAAGAGTGGACAGAAGAGACCGCTTCATTTCGAGAAAGCGGTATCTGTAATAAATATGCAGCCGACCAAAGTAGAGCAGAAGAAAAATGGATTTGTCCGTTATTATCCTGATTGTTCAAGAGAAATCATATGCCGATGCAAATCTTTTGAAACAGAGCATATTCGTGTGCGAAAAGGCTTCTCTTTTACGGCAATGGAGGAATCCTATCAGGTTCTTCTCTGCCTGGATGGTGAGGGTCAAGTGGAAACGGTAGATGAACGAAAGAAAACGGTACGGTTTCACAAGGGCGACTGCCTTTTCATTCTGGTAGGGATAGCGCGTTGTTATCTTATTGGAAATACAGAAATTTTGAAAATTCGATGCTAGGTGAAAAAGGTGAAAGGTATAATTTTAGCAGGCAGCAGCGGCACTCGTCTTTATCCTTTAACGAAGGTTACTTCTAAGCAGCTTCTGCCAATTTACGACAAACCAATGATTTATCACAGTCGGTAAGATTTATGAGGCCTTTGCAAATCTGACGCTGATGTTTGGATTCTACACATACTCAGGAATGTCCGTAATTGGCGTAGGTTGGACGCTGGGGGTTATCTTCGGTTTCTATATTTTGTTCCCATTCTTTGTGTATCTGATATGGAAAAAGAAACGAGCATGGATGACTTTATTGACCACAATGGTTATTTCTTATGTTAGCGAAGTTCACTTTGCAGCAGGTGGAAGCCTCTGCTTTCCTTGGCTCTGCTATTTTGTGGCAGGTGGCTTGATTTATATGTATAGAGCAGAGATTGAAAAGATTGTAAAAAACACATGGGTGGGAATAATCGTTACAATCTTAGGGTTCGTTTTAGTGTTTATAGTGAAACTCCCTGTTGAAGGAAATCCGGCAATTTTTCTAGACACTGTCAAGAAGCTGATTGGATTTTCCATGATGTTGATTGGCGTCATGTGTGCAGATGTGAAACTGTGGTGCAATCCGATAACGAAATTCATCAGCGGCATAAGTTTGGAAATCTATCTGGCACATATGATGGTATTCCGTGTGATTGAAAAGGTTGGAGTGACAAGGATTGCCGGAGAATCGGTGTTGTCTTATGTGATTGTGTATGGATTGACAATAGGCGGCGTAATTTTATTTGCCGCTTTATATAAAGTAATTGAAACAAAAATAAGAAAGAGGCTGTGTATTGCCTCTTGAATAAGAGGAGATTGAGAAAATGGCTACTAAGAAATTGAATGGTACTGTCATTGTTACATATCGTTGTAATGCGCGTTGCTCCATGTGCAACCGCTATAAGGCACCTTCCAAGCCGGAAGAGGAGATCAGCATTGAGACGATTCGCAAACTGCCGCAGATGTATTTTACCAACATTACTGGCGGAGAGCCGTTCATCCGCACGGATCTGAAAGACATTGTGCGCGAACTATATATAAAAAGTGACCGTATCGTGATTTCCACAAACGGATTCTTTACAGATCGCATTGTAGAACTCTGCAAGGAGTTCCCGAATATTGGCATTCGCATCTCCATTGAAGGCCTTGAGCAGACCAACAATGAGATTCGTGGGCTACAGGATGGCTATCAGAAGGGATATGGTACGCTCAAGATTCTGCGTGAGATGGGGATGAAGGATGTCGGCTTCGGCATGACGGTTCAGGATAAGAATGCACCTGACCTTGTGCCGCTGTATAAGATTTCTGACGAGATGGGCATGGAGTTTGCTTCGGCGTCTCTGCATAACTCCTTCTACTTTGTGGAAGCGAAGAATATTATCCATGACCGTCCGATGGTCGCCAAGAACTTTGAAAATCTGGTCAATGAGCTCCTGAAGAGCAACAGCCCTAAGAAATGGATGCGTGCTTACTTCAATCACGGTCTTATCAACTACATCTATGGTCAGAAGCGTCTTTTGCCTTGTGACATGAGCTTTGATACTTTCTTCATTGATCCTTACGGTGATGTTATGCCTTGTAACGGCACCAAGGATAAAGAAGTTATGGGAAACCTGAGCACACAGACCTGGGATGAGCTTTGGAACAGCCCCGAAGCGGAAAAGGTGCGCAAAAAGGTTCGCTGCTGCAATCGTAATTGCTGGATGATTGGCTCCGTAAGTCCTGCAATGCACAAGTACATCTGGAAACCGGGCATCTGGGTGGTGTGGCATAAGCTCAAGAGCTTACTCGGTGGTAAGTACTCCATGTATGAGAACAGAATTGTCCAGGACTACCGTGACGGCAAGGTCACCAAGGAAGAACTGGATAAGTGCTCTACCTGTGATCTGTGCGCCGCGATTAATGATGGCCTGAGCGATATGAGTAGAGAGCAGCTAAAGGGCAAGACCGGCGAAGAAATTGTGGATGCGGATATTGCACAGCAGATGAGGAAATGATGAAGATATTGATTGGCATTAAAAAAATATCTAAGATATCTTTTTGGAAAAACCTGAGAATGGACCTTCACTATTTTGGGTGGGGGTGGGTGGTGAAACCTCGGATACTTTGCTCACGGAATTTGTGTATAAAGCAGTGCAATGGAACGATAGAGGCTATTGATTGCGGTATTGCCGTGCTATTTGGGATAATACTGGAAGCATAACAATAAAAAAGTCTTATCACCTTTCGGTTGGCGCAAAGATAGTGAACCGTGGAACTTTGACAATGGGGCAGGACTTTATGATTAATGGCGATTCTATCATAATATGTTCTAAAAGAATAGAATTTGGTGATGGCTGTTTAATATCGTGGGGATTACAAATTATGGATACGGATTTTCATTCAATCTATGATTGCTGTGGTCAGGTAACAAATCAAAACAAAGAAATTGTAATAGGCGATAACTGTTGGATTGGCAGTAAATGTAATATATTGAAAGGTACACGGCTGCCGAGCAATACCATAGTTGCTTTGGGCGGTACGATAACGAAACAATTCACAGAAGAACACTGTGTAATATGCAATAATCAAGTAATTAAGAAGGAAGTTAATTGGAGAAAATAGTAAGGGTGGGGATGTAGTTATGCGAGTTGCAATTAGTGGGTATGTTGGAAAGAAGATAACGGGTATAGGTCGTAATCTTATCTCGTTGTTGGATAATGCTACCGGAGGAACAGAATTTGTTCTTTATGTTAATGAGGACATGAAGGGTGAATTTGAATTTAAAAATCCAAATGTAAAGGTGAAAACCTATTCTGTGAGCAAGAACAGTTCGATGGGCAACCTGCTATGGACCACGTTCGTCTTCCCTTTTATGGTACTGAAGGCGAAAGCCAACAGAGCATTGATTCCAAATTTCACCCTGTTACTCTTTAAATTCAAACCGACATATGTGATTATGCATGACTTGATTGAGTATAATGTGCCCAATAAGTTTTCAAAACTGAAAATGTTTTATAGAACGAAACTGGCTAATCCGGTTACAGCGAGACTGGCGGATAGAATAATCACAGTGTCAAACAACTCCAAGCGTGATTTGATGAAGTTCTTGGGCGTTTCAGAGAATAAGATTACTGTAATCTACAACGGAGTAGATCAGCAAAAATTCAAACAGGCTCCGGATGACTTGTGCAGCAGAGTGTTCAAAGAAAGAGGCTGGCCGACCAGATATTTGCTTTATGCCGGAACGATTGATTATCCAGGTAAGAATGCCTTGTCAGTTATAAAGGTGTTCGAACGACTAAAAGAAAGCGGCAGCTATGATGGACAACTAATTCTGGCAGGTATGCCCGGTGCAGGATTTGAAGTTGTTCAGGAGTATGTTAATCAGTCAAAGCATAAAGATGACATTATATTTGGTGGCTTTGTGACTGACGAGGAACTTGTAGTTCTTTATTCATGCTGCGATGTATTTTGCTTTGTTTCCTTCTATGAAGGGTTCGGCATTCCACCATTAGAGGCTCTTGCATGTGGGGCTAAGGTAGTTGTTTCTAATACATCTGCACTTCCAGAAGTAGTAGGTGGTATTGGTTGGAGTGTTGCTCCAAATTCTGAGGATGAGATTGAAACGGCGGTAAAGGAAGCCTTGACAACAGATATAGACGATGACTATAGGGCATCTGTGGCGTCACATCTTAAAAAGTATGAATGGGACAAGCTGGGAAAACGGTTTGAGACTGTCTTAATCAAGTGATATATCTTTTGTGTCGACATATTGATGAGGATTGAGGATTATGAGTATGCGTAAGTTTGCGATAAACGGGCGAATTTTTGAGTTTCCTATTACTGGAGTAGGACGGTTCTGTGTTGAGGTAATTAAAGCAATAGATGCAAGTGATAGAGGAAATGAATTTATATTACTTCTTCCTTCTGATGCTCAAAATGTACCATCATTAAAGAGAATTGAAACTGAAGTTGTTGGGAATAATACGGGCATAATTTGGGAACAGATGAGTTTACCTATATATGCCAGAAAACATAGATTCACACTTCTTAATATGAGCAACTCCATTCCATTGCTTAAGCCCGATTATGTGGTAATTCATGATGTCAGTTTAAAAGTGAATAGGAAGGATTTTGGTACGGGCATCGATAAGTGCAGAATTTGGTGGCCACTGCTACATTATAGAGTTTCAGCACTTTTTGCGAAACATATATTTACGGTGAGTGAATTTCAAAAGCAGGAGATTATTAGAAATTATGGCGTTGATAGTGATAAGATTACAGCTGTTTATAATGGTTGGGAGCACATGGATTATATAGAAGCAGATTGGAGCGTTTTAGACAAATATAACCTTGCTCCCAAAGAATACTATTTCGCTGTATCTACACTAGCAAAGAATAAAAATTTCAAATGGGTTCTAGAAAATGCAAAATATAACATTAAGTATAAGTATGTCATATCAGGGAAAATAGAAACAAAGTATTTTTCGGATGGAATAAATGTTTCGGATTTAGATAATGTTATATACACAGGATATGTTACAGATGGTGAGCTTAAGGCACTTATGGCGGAGAGTAAAGCTTTCCTTTATCCATCATTATATGAAGGTTTTGGAATTCCACCGCTGGAAGCAATAAGTGTTGGCACAAAAGCTATTGTGGCTCAAGCATCATGCTTGCCAGAAATATATGGGAGTTGTGTTTATTACATAGATCCAATGGATTCCAAAGTGGATCTTGAGAAGTTACTTACCTCAAGGAATTTAAGTGGCACGAAGATATTGGACAAATATGGATGGGGAAATACGGCAAAATTGATGCTGGACAAGGTGCTATGAATACGAAGATGAAAATGCTCGCAATTGTGATGGTTACTTATAATGGGATAGCATACACATTAGAGTGTATTGATTCCGTGATGAAATCCACGTTTGGAAACTATACAGTTGTTGTTGTAGATAATAATTCATCAGACGGAACCCCGGATATTGTTGAGGAACGTTATGACAATCGGGTAATCGTAATTCGTCAAAATTCCAACACGGGTTTTGCAAAAGCGAATAATTTGGGTGCTAGGTATGCAATAGAGAATGGTGCAAAGTACATTTTACTATTAAATAATGATACTGAGATAGATAACTTGATGCTTGAGACGCTGTGGTCGAGCAGAGAGGAAAAATGCATTCTCGCACCTAAAATATACTATTTTGATTGTAAGAATGTCATCTGGTTTGCGGGAGGAAAAATTAACAAGCTGAAGGGCTGTTCAGAACATGTAGGCTTGAATTGCGCAGATAATGAAGAGTACAGCACAGGTAAGGAGATGGAATTTGCAACTGGGTGTTGTATGTTTATGCCATCCGCTATTATTACAGATACAGAACTTTTTGACGAGAATTACTTTATGTATCTGGAGGATTCTGATTTCTGCCTGAGAGCGAAGCTGGCTGGATATAGCATAAAGTATGTACCGAGTGCAAAGATGTGGCATAAAGTAAGTTCCACATCAGGAAAAGGGACATCTAAATTCCAAGTTTACTATAACACAAGGAATAGACTGTACTTTGTGAAGAAAAATAGGTATTACTTTCGTTTTTTGACTTTTCCTTATGTGTTGGCATTTAGTGTCTTGCGAGGCATTAAAGGGAAAGTGTTAAACCGAGAGTCTAAATATGCCCTACAAGCCATACGAGATTTTTTTAGAGGCGAGATGGGTATCAACTTAGATTTATAGATGATACGTGCAGTACATGTGGTGAAAACAAGAACACTTATATAGCTTTTCTGGTTGTAGAAGAGAAAGGAGAAGCGGGAAAACCGTAAATATAATGCCTAAGATTATAGAGTCGTTTGAGATGTTATATGATTATCTGCAAGAGAATGATCAAATCAACTGTGTGTGTCTTCTCATCACACCGTGGCACTTGCTAGGTGCCGAAGCATTTGTTGTCCTTCATAGGAAGAATGGTGAACAACTGTTCCCATTATTTGTGATATGTGAGACACATGGGAAATTTATTATAAGTGAAGAGGATAGTATTTTCAAAAATGATTCTGAGTCTACGTTCGTGACCTTGAAGGTGACGAAAAGAAGTGTGAATGACAAAATTCGAGAAAAAATGATGTCGGCAAAGAAATTGAGAAGAAAATGCTTTGTGCTTGAGCCTAACAGGATTAACATTTTAATCATGGGTTGGTTTGAAAAGTCGGTAGCGGTGATTATAGATGAAGGATTAGCTTCGTATTTTAAAACAGATTTGCAATGGGAACTATCTAGGGCTAGTAGCATACTAGGAAAATCAATGCATCTGTTCAAATACTATATGAACATTAAGCCGCACAAAATTATGTGGAAAATGATGAACAGATTAATTGATTTTTGCCTTTTAGACAAAAAGGATTTATCTGTCCATGGACAGGTTGTAGATGGATACAAAGAAGTATTGCAGCGTAAAGCAGCTAGGATTACATTGGATGAAGAACGATATCGTGGCTGTATATTGTTCAACACTCAACCGTTAGTTGAGGACGGATTGATATCAGAAAGCAAATATGGTGACATAATAACAAGACTTGGAGCAGTTCTTTGCGATAAAAATGTAAGGCTGATTTTAAAGATGCACCCACGCGAAACCAATGCGAAGAGGTATGCTGTCCTATTAAATTGTTGCCAGCTTGATTCAAATACTAACATAGCGCAAGAAGTTTTATTAGCAGCGATGAACGGGAAGCCATGTGCTATTATGGGTTTCTATAGTACGACATTAGTGACTGCGAAGTTATTTTATGGTATTAATGCTATCAGTTTATGTGATTGGATACCTCGGGGTTCAGATATGGTTTCCAATGACATAAGGCAATTTAGTTGTACATTTAAGGAATTTGTGGATTTTGTACGAGATGAGCGGGAATTGTTACATAGAATACAAGAAGATACCATAGGAGTGAGAAAACATTGAAGATTAGAATCAGTAAAAATTGCATACATTATATAGTGGTGTTGATAATTCTGTTTTCCACACATCCTTACAATACCCAATGGCCGATATGGAATCAGCTTCCCGTTATCACTGCAGGCATTATAGCTGTATATGTTTTTTTGTATCGTTATAGCCCATCCAAACTCATGTTAAGTCTATTGCTTTTCTTTGGAGTGAATTTGGTCGTGACAATGGTAAATGGTAATATGACTAATGGCTTGATAGGAATGTTTCTGCGATTAACTGTTTTTTTGTTTTTTATGGATATGTTTTTGAAACAAAGACCTATGGTGTTTATCAACGCTTTCTGCTTTTTTATAATTGTGATGATATCTGTGCAACTGTACTATCAGATTAAATCGCCGGAGATTTTTGGTGTTGCTAGTTCGGGAAATATGTATAACTTGTTTGCCAGTGATAATATGCTTGGATACTATTATGTTGCGATGATGATGGTATTTTGTGTTAGAGACTATCTCGTGAATGGTAGACTGAAGTATTCTTTGGTGCTGGTGGCAGAATGCGTTGCTAGTGTGATTGTGGCATGGGCCGGTGCGGGTTTAGTTGGAATTATCTTCTATGCCACAATGATTATTGTTGAATCGCTGAATAGAAGTGAAAAAAAGATATCGTATATGCGTTACTATGCCACATACATAATATTCTATGTAGCAGTAGTTGTATTTCAAGTTCAGAATCTTTTTTCAGGATTTTTTGAAAATGTTTTGCAAAAAGATGTTACATTTACAGGACGCACACTTATTTGGGGACAAGCAATATATGCAATAGCAGAGAACCCAATATTTGGGTACGGCTCGATGGCTAGTGGTAGAACGACAGTTATTATGGCATATAATACGTATGTAGGAGCACATAATTTTATTCTTCAAATTATTATTGAGGTCGGAATTGTGGGTCTGATAATTTTTGCCGTGTCGATGGTGATCTGCGGGCGAAAGATTATGCACTGCAATGATGCAAAGATAAGAAGAGTTATACTAATGGGAATACTGGCGATGTTCATTATGTATTTGACTGAAGGAGAAGTGCTAAGACCAACGCAGTATGTTGTTTTGTTTTTGGCATTCTATGCACCAGAATTAGAACAGTACTGTGAGAAGGAACGGACGTTATAGATGCGACAAGAAAATCCAAGGAAAATATGGTTTCATATGCCCGCAATGATACGTTAGAAGTAGCAGAATTGATTATTATCTATGCCTTAGGCTAAAAAATGAATGGAGGACAAATTTATGTACAACAAACCTTATGTAATTGCCGAAGCCGGCTGTAACCACATGGGTCAGATGGAGATTGCCCATGACTTGATTAATACCGCTGCGTATTTCTGCAAAGCAGATGCCATTAAGTTCCAGAAGCGTTGCCCGAAGGAACTTCTGACCGTGGAGCAGTATAATGCTCCTCACCCCAGTCCGGCGAATTCCTATGGAGATACCTACGGTGCGCACAGAGAGTTTCTGGAGTTTACTGTGGAGCAGCACGCCCAGTTGAAAGCGTGGTGCGAAGAGGCGGGCATTACTTACTCCACTTCCGTATGGGACATGACGAGCGCAAAGGAGATTGCCTCTCTGAAGCCGGAATTCATCAAAATCCCTTCAGCCAGCAACAACCATTTCGAGATGCTGAGCTGGTTGTGTGAGAACTATGGGGGTGAGATTCAGCTTTCCTTTGGCATGACAACCCACAAGGAGGAGGAGGAAATTGTACAGCTTTTTGAAAAATGCGGACGTGCAAAAGACTTGGTTCTGTTTAACTGCACCTCCGGATACCCCGTTCCGTTTAAGGATGTCTGCCTGCTCGAAATCACCCGGATGCGGGAGCAGTTTGAAAGCCGCGTAAAGGCCATAGGTTTTTCCGGACATCATCTCGGAATCGCCGTGGACGTGGTCGCCTATACCCTTGGCGCAAGCATTATCGAGCGTCATTATACGATTGATCGCACATGGAAGGGCACCGATCATGCGGCGTCCCTCGAACCGGACGGCATTCGCAAGCTGGTTAGGAACCTCAATGCTGTTTATGAGTCCCTTCGATATAAGTCTGAAGAAATCCTACCTATTGAGCAAGTTCAGCGAGATAAGTTGAAGTACAGAAAGCGATAAAACAAATATATATGGGCGTATAGATAAAAAAGAAGATTCTATACGCCCATGATGAAGAAAAATGGAATAAGAAAACTCAATTGATTCCGGTTATGGTATTTGAATGTAGTAATTTAGAACTATATCATTTGACTATGATATAGTAGAGGAGATTAACATGAGGCAAATTACCCCTCGAAAAATATATAATAAGATAAAATGGATGACAATCAGAGTTTATGGGAAGGTGTATGTACAGAAGGAATCGTATACGGGAATTTCTCTGAAACTGAGTCATGTTACTTATCCTTATGTAGGAAATGTTGGAGATACTGTGTTATCACAATGCGTTCGACGATATTTTAACAAATATGTGCATACAGGTTGGAATATTATCTTTATCAGCAAACCTGTGACTAAGAAGACTATTCAGAAAATCAACAAGACAAATGCATTGATTATTGGTGGTGGCGGATTATTTCTTCCAGACACCAATGAGAATGGGATTAGTGGTTGGCAGTGGTCAATATGCAAAGAACAACTCCAGAACATTACCGTGCCTGTTTTACTATATTCTGTGGGATACAATTATTTTAAAGGACAGGAACCGAGTGAATTATTTATTGACAACTTAGTTGCTTTGTGTGAGAAAGCTGTGTTTATCGGCTTACGGAATATGGGATCTGTGAGTGCAGTTGAGAATTTACTGCCTGAAGAATTGAAAGAAAAGGTGGTATATCAGCCGTGTACAACGACCCTAATACGTAAAATTTATGGAGATAAGATTAAACCGAAGACAGCATCAAATAAAGTGGCCATAAATATGGCGTTTGATCGAAGTGAACGTAGATTTGGCGATAAAAAGAGAACAATCTGTGCAGAAGTTGCCAAAGCTGCAAAAGCGATTGAGAATAAGGGTTATGAAATTGTGGTTGTCCTTCATGCAACATCCGATAATGAAATTGTTCCTTACATGGATTCAGAGGGGGTTCAATATTCTGCTTGTGATCTTACGCATGCATTCCCGATGAAGGTATATGAGTTCTATAATGCTATGCATTGCGCCATCGGAATGCGCGGACACGCTCAAATGATTCCCTTTGGACTCAACTGTGGAATTATTTCGTTGGGGACACATGATAAGATGAAGTGGTTCTTGGAGGATATTGATGCCGTAGATTGGTATGTGGATCTTATGAAGAGTCCGAGTACAATAGCAGACAGAATTTTTGATGTGTTTGAGTTAACGCAAATCCGGGAAAAGGAAAAGACACACAGACGCCTCCTCGAGGCACAAGAAAAACTGTATAAAATAAGCATGGTAAATATGAATACGATTCAGCAAATAATTCGTGGGAGAAGGGGGCTATAAACCAATGGTATTCCTCGTGCCTGATGGCCGACATATGCTGTTGTCCGCAATCTCTGATGGGGGCATGAGAAGGATAAGCATATTGGCCCATGGAGTGTTGATGCGTTTTCGTCGATTGGTATTGGGGGCTTTCTCCAAGGCCAAGAATCGGGTTAATAGAATTAAGAGCCGTTCCATCGATTATAAAATCGAGAAAGGAAGGGGAAGAATCCTCTCGATGAATGTGTCCGATGTGCTTTTCGGCCAGATGAAAAACACAGAATTGTTCAGATACGATGTGGTCGTGCGGTACTTGGCCATTTGTGATTAGTATGGCGAGAACACCTGCGGTTTTGAGATGTATCGAAAGATGCAGGAAGCACGGATTGGAATGAGGTACGGTAAGAAGGCAGTCGAATGGTTTAGTGTCCTGATAGAATCCTATGAGGTAAATGGATACGACAGCGAATCTAGCATTGTCGTTGGTAAGAACCTTAATTTGATTGATGGCTCTCACAGGATGGCACTGGCAATGTATCACGGGCTTGAACGGATTAACGATCTGGTGATTGATGGCGAACGGCAGGCGGACTATTCTTTTGATTGGTTTTTGCAGGTTGGCTTTTCAAATGATGAGGTCGATTTGATTATGCATACAGCCGAAGAACTGAAAGAGAGAATGAGCAAGAATTTTTCTTGTGTAATATGGGCACCTACAGTTTCACAAAAAGAAGATATCATCCGGGGAATTGGATACTTTGGCACGGTGGTCTCTTCAAAGGAATATCAATATGATAGCGGAGCCTATGATGATATGGTTCGAGCGATTTATGTGATTGATGACATAGAATCATGGAAGATTGAAAAGAAGCTAGAATATATGCGTGGTCGCGGGAATCGTATTGTTGCAGTGGAGTTGAAGTTGGATGATTCTCTGTTCAGAATCAAAAAGGTAAGCAATCAGCCTTTGTCTACTGTTGGAGAGAGAGCAAAGCGTTCGCTGAGAGAAAGATACAAAGTAGATATTGAAAATTACTATTTCGATATCATCCTGCATATTGCGGATAACTATGCTCAAGGTATATGAAGAAATTGTTTGAACAGGGGATTGAGGGTCAGGATATCATCAATGTCTTTAACCGCTATCGGTATGTTTTGACAAAAACAGATGTTCCCTATATGCCCTGTGACTTTCCACAAAGCTTGCCGATTGGCAAGGACATTGATGTGCTTTGTAGTAAAAACGATTTCCAATAAATGTGTGAGGACATAGTTGCCTTTTCTCAAGGAATTGATGGCTATGAGGTCGTACTGAGTGAGTTTCAGGGACAGTTGTTGCTACGATTTGAGAAATCCGGGAAGCTAGTGCTTCAAATCGATTGCAGTTGCAGCTTGGAGGACTTTGCTGATTATTATGTGGAAGAGGCGATTGCGCATCTCGTCTGGTATGCTATGAGAAGGATTATAAGAAGACCTATCATTTGGAATATGCCAAGGCATATAGGGATGCCATAAACAAGGAATTTGTGGAGATGTTGATAGACAGAGGGCTGTTTGGACAGATATGCGAAACAATGAAATGGGAGTAGTGTTCTGGGCTTGTAAGAATAGATGTCCCAATACAAGGACACAGTATTCAGAATATCGCATAATAATGAAAAAAGGGTTGACAATGTATGAGCGATAGAGGACAATCTTTG
>DS990261.1:398242-520814 GCA_000155435.1 Clostridiales bacterium 1_7_47FAA
GAGTGGTTAGATAACATTAAGGGAATTTTGATTTTGGCGGTTGTTTTTGGACATCTGATTGGTGGCAAAACATCGCAGGAGCATAATATATATGGAATCCTGCATTATCTGATTTATAGTGTCCATATGCCAATGTTCATTTTGATTTCCGGGTATCTGAGTAAGAAAAAGTGGACATACAAGAAGATGTTGCGAAATTATATCTTGCCATATATCATCTTTGATTTGCTGTGGGTAGTGTACTCGCTGATTCGTGGAACTGTTTCAGCAGCTGAATTGAACGTATTAGTTCCGACTTACGTCTATTGGTATATTCTGTGCTTATGCCTAATGAGGATTGTTGCCTTTACCACAGTCTTGAATAAGATATTTCTACCAATCAGTGTTGTACTAACAATCATATCACCGCTGATTGGAAAAGATATATGGCTGGTGCTTTCGTTAGGAAGAGTGGCACTGCTGTATCCGATGTTCTATCTTGGAAGAAGCTATTTGAAGGAATTTGTAAGCAAGGCTCGTGAGAAAAAGATTACCATGGTAATTCTGATGAGTGCTTGTATATGCGGAGAACTGCTCTTGTTGCGGAACCACATAACAGACATTACATGGGCTTCACACGACTATCCGCTTAACATGACGGAGTGTCTGCTCAAGTATGTATTTATGTTCTTCGTTGTGGGTGTATTCACAGGACTTGTAGCACTTGTGCCAAATCGGAAAATTTTTTTGACAAAGTGGGGAAGAAATTCTCTGTTGGTGTATCTGATTCATTCGTTTGTCATAGATGTTTTAAAGGTTGTGTTTGGAAAAATAAATGTGGAATGGAATACGCCGTTTTGTTTTGCTGCAGTCTTGACTGCAGTGATTATCACGGAGTTTTTGTCAAATGAAAGGCTAAAAAAGTTATACGACGTCATGATGTTAAAAATATACATAATATTCAATTTAAGCGAATGAGTTAGTGGAGGTAGAGTATGAATGTTGCTTTTATTCCGGTGAGAGGCGGAAGTAAATCTATCCCTCTTAAAAATATAAAAGCGATGTGCGGGAAACCGCTAGTGTACTGGACAGTGAAAGCTGCATGTCAGTGCAAGTATATTGATGTTGTCTATGTAGCTACGGACAGCGACAAGATTAAAGAGACTGTGGAGTCCTTTAAGAATGGAGACGAAGCAGCTGTCTTTAACAAAGCACAGGTCATTGGTAGGAGTGCCGAATCCGCATCGGACACTGCATCTACAGAATTTGTTATGCTGGAGTTTGCGGATAAGTATGACTTTGACAATATTGTGCTTGTACAAGCTACATCTCCGATGCTGACGGCAGCGGATCTCGATGGTGGATTTGAACTCTTTAACAGTGAAGGAACGGATACTGTTCTATCCGTAGTTCGACAGTATAGATTCCTGTGGAATAAGGATGGGAACGGGAATGCTTCTCCGAGCAACTATGATGTTTTCCATCGTCCCCGTAGACAGGAGTTTAGTGGCTATTTGATGGAAAACGGCGCTTTTTATATCTCGCCTAAAGCGGATTTGATTAAATCTCAAAATCGTGTATCCGGCAACATCAAGGCATATGAAATGTGCGAAGACAGTGCGTTTGAGATAGATGAACCTAGTGACTGGATTATTATTGAGGCTCTCATGCGCAAGAACGGGATGGTGGACGAGAAAAAGACCGACATGGAGACAGAGAAAATTGCAATCAATATCAAGAAATCCATTCCTCAAATCAAGATGTTCCTCACTGATTGTGATGGTTGCCTGACCGATGGCGGGATGTACTATTCCGAAAACGGGGATGAACTCAAGAAGTTTAATACCAGAGATGGCATGGGCTTTGCGATTCTCCGTTCCAAGGGCATTATAACAGGCTTGGTGACCAGCGAAGATCGAGAGCTAAATCGCCGTCGTGTGGAAAAACTGAAGCTGGATGTGTTGATTCAGGGATGCAAGGACAAAGTGACAGTAGTGCGGGAATTGTCAGAAAAATACAATATACCGGTAGAAAATATTGCTTATGTCGGGGATGATATCAATGACTTGGGAGTTATTGATATGGTGGGTCTCGGTTGTTGTCCTGCCGATGCCATGCCAAAAGTAAAATTGGTAGCGGATTATGTTACGGATGCTAAAGGTGGCGAAGGTGTCATAAGAGAGGTTGTTGAGAAAATTTGTGCAAAGAAAGTTGATAGTATATGAACAGGAATGATTCCCCGCAATCTGGTAATCTGGCCTTAAAATCCGGTGCATGGTATGTTGCTTCATCCATAATGGTAAAAGCGGTCTCGATTATTACGACACCTATTTTCACGAGACTGCTATCCAAGATGGAATACGGAGCAGTAGCAACATTTACTTCTTGGTATTCGCTGCTTGCGGTTTTCTGCACCTTAAATCTTACCTATAGTATCGGAAGGGCGAAGCTCGATATGAGAGGAGACCTGGGCAACTATATTGGCTCTATGCAGCTGCTTTCAGGGCTTGTTTCTTTCGCTATTTTGGCGGTATCTGTTATTTTTATAAATCCAGTTTCATCATTTTTGGAACTGAGCAAGTCGGCTACAATACTTCTTGTGGTATACCTGTTTTTCGGTTCATCCATCTCTTTTTACCAAAATGGCTTTCGGTACCGATATAAATATAAACAGAATATTGCAGTAGCCTGGTATACGGCACTGGCAACGGTTTTCTTTTCATTGTTGTTTGTGCTCTCGCACGATACCAATCGAGACGAGTGGAGGATGTTGGGCATAACTCTTCCAACGGTTTTGTTATCAAGTTCATTCTGGATTCACGCCATTAGGCATAAAAGACTGGTTTACAACAAGGAGTATTGGAGATACGGTTTAGCATTGTCTTTGCCGTTAATTCTTCACACTCTTTCGCTTAATTTGCTGTCTCAGTCTGACAGAATTTTTATATCGAAAATTTGCGGAACTGAAGATACGGCGCTGTATAGCCTGGTATATAATTATTCTTTGCTCCTTTCCATAGTGATGAATGCTATAGCTGACGGCTGGCTTCCATGGTTTCATGACAACTATTTTGCGGGAAATAATGAGATGATTAAGAAGAGTTCCAAGAAACTGGTAGTGTTAGGTTGTTATATCGGTCTTGGATGCATTGCAGTTGCACCAGAGGCTATTGCAGTACTGGGAGGAAAAGACTATTTGCCAGGACTTCCCTGTGTGCTGCCGATTGTTTTGGGCGTTGTGTGCCAGTATATCTATACACACTACGTCAACATCGAGATGCACCTAAAGAAAACAAAATATGTTTCAGAAGGAACGATATTCGCGACAGTCTTAAATCTGATTTTGAACGCGATTTTCATACCAATGTTCGGATTCGTAGTCGCAGCGTATACAACCCTTGTAAGCTATCTTGCCTTGATGATAGTACATTTTGTAATTACGAGAAAGAAACTCGGAGTCAAGTTGTATGATGATGCATTTATGTTTGGAATCATGATTGGCACCTCCGCTGTTGGATTTATCGTGACCCTTGTCTATGATTACATGGCGATAAGATATGGCTTGACTGCGATTGGATTTGTAACATTCTTGGTTTACTTTAGAGAATATATAAAACAAGCCATTGATAAGGCGAAAGCAGGAAACTGATATAATGATGATTATTACGGAGACATCAGGGGGTGATAGATACTCTGTTGCAGATTCCGTGTCAGAGAAGTCGAGGAGGGAGAATTGATGATAACGATAATTGTTATTTTTTTGCTACTGCTGTATTTTGCGGTTATTACTTTGAACCAATGTCAGTTAGTTAAGCAAGACCTGTCAGAGGATCCCTGCCATAAATTAACCATGTGTTGGGATGATACAGGGATTTTGCCTGTTGTCAGAAGTTGTATGAATGGATATTTAGTATAATGAGGAGTTTTTGGGTATAGTAAACTTAGCGTAACATTACATTCGGGTAATTAGTTGATGGTAAATTATGTAAACTAATAAAAACAAAAAAAGAAAGCACCGCTTTGTGGTATGATTGGATTTGCGAAAAACGATTACAACAAAGGAAGGTGCTTTCTATGTATCACAGTATACTAAATTTTATCGAAAATGACATCAAGGAAATTGAAAATCTTGTAGCGGCTATGCTAAAAGGGGAAAAAGAGCCCCATGACCTGTCACAGGATATCCATGACCGGATGCTGGGGCTCGGGAGCAGGCTGATTGCGGAGCTATATGAAAAAATAGATGATGAGATTAGGGAAAGCCTGATACGAAAGAAAAAATGGAACATTGAACAGCGCAACGAACCTAAGGAGCTGCTGGATTTCATGGGGCCTGTCCGGTTCCGCCGGACTGGCTACAGGGATAAGGAATCCGGAAAATACGTTTACCTCCTGGACAAAATCCTGGGGCTGGAAGGGCATCGGAGGATCACGCCTGGAGCGGCAGCATGCATCCTGGAGGAGGCGGTACAGACCAGCTACGCGAAGGGAGGCCGGACCCTGTCCCTTATGGGACAGGTCAGCAAACAAATAGATTGCATATCTGCCTCAAAAAATGGTATACTGTTAGCGGCAGTTCCGCTTTACACGAAACGGTAGGTGAAACTGGCAGGTGATTGGAACCGAAGCTGGCGGGCATAGGTTCTGTCTGGCCTGATTGGCAGTATATAACGGCTAATCAGGCCATTTACATTTCCGAGCCCCATATGGTCTGAAAGGAATGCAAAGCATATTTTTATCGCTATGGACAGATTGACCTGATACTCCCATTTCACCCTTCCCTTTTTATGGGAACCTCCATGGTTATTATGGTACAAAAGTTATACAGGGTCATTCGGCAGAGAATCTCGAATTCAATATATTTCGGGGACCCGGAATGAAAGTTTTCGGTTCCGATTGTATGCTTCAGGTCACGGAAAGAAGTTTCCTGGCCCCACAGGAGATGGTAAATGTGCTTAATCTGTTCTAATGAAAACTCATCTGCTGGAAGATTGGTAATGATGTTCTCATAACCCCCTTCTGCTATCTGAAAACGGACCACACGCAGCTGCATGCGGTATTCGGGACGGCTGTCTGTGATAAGGTCGAAAGGAACTGCTTTACATATATAGCGGTATAAGGGTTCTGATTCCGGATGCAGCCTTTTTCCTGGCATTTGACCGGGTAAGGATAACGTCCGCCCACCTGTCCAGCCGATCTGGCAGGCTGTCAGCCGCAAGAAGTCGCTTTATGTTGACATCCTTGGCGCGTATGGCAAAGAACCCCCCTTTCTCAAATGCATTGGCGAAGACGTTATAGCTGGCAAAGCTCCTGTCAGCCACGAAGATAGGGAAGTAGCCATAAAGGTAGCGGTCTATAAGCTGACAGAGAGCAGCGAATTCGTTTTTGAGCCTGCCTGGCTGAATAACCGCATCCAGATACCTCTTGGAAAGCAGGTCATACAGAGAAATCGTGCGGGCGAGTTGATGAGTATTCCGATGCAACTGAGCACTTTTTTTAATCTGCCGCTTGCGGGATGGAAGGTAGAAGGGGCCTGGGAATTGCGGGCAATGTTAAATTCACAACCATCCGCGGCAATAAGGGAATACTTCCCCATAAGCCCCTTTACCGGGAAACGGAGATTAAACTGCCAAAGGATGTGCTGGAAAGTTTCCGGAAGGAACTTTGCCTGCTACTGGATGAAGGCGGAAGCAATGGGGATTTCGTCGGGTAGGAAATAAAAATATTTCAGCAGTTCATGGCTGATGCAGCCGCTTCCCATGCAGAGGAATAAATGAATCATCTGTACAACCCCAGTTTCCGGTCACGTGTAAAATCCTTTCCAGGGTTTTTGACAAAGCGGTCAGTGTTACAAGCCATGGCGTCCACGATTGTCCAGAGGGCGGACTTGACCTTATGCGGGAATGACATATATAGGTACCTCCTTGAAATTGAAATGATTGTTCTGTTTTCAATTTCAAGGGCCGCTCTCGCTACCTTTAAAAATACAATCAGTAGCGAGAGCGGCCACACATTTGTGGCTCTGTGTCGCCCCCTTTTCTGAAATTTGAGTTAGACCATAGGATGAGATTTTTTCAATTGGCTTAACTAAATGACATTGATTACGGAATAATTCGTAAATCCAGTATACATCCAATTTAAGCGGTGGCTCTCAACAGCGGAATGTCTCCATGTGACTAATGGCTCTCAGGAGGCAGAATACTCATCATCAAACCCGGCAAGGTCAGCGTTGGGGTTAACAAGCTGTTACTCTAATGCCTCGGTCATACCTGAAAGCTTCATCCAACAAGGAATTCACAATGCTTCCCCCTAAATCCTCTCCCATAGGAATACGCCTTCCTCCCCACCCCATATTTCAAAGCATTTTGTATTATCCCCATTTTACAATTCAACACGCCGCCTGTCACGGCAATCCCGGACTTCCTTAAGAAATCCAGCGATTCTTCCACGGCGCTGCGCAACACCCAATCCTGCCGCACCACCAGAAGCACCCCGTCCATAAGGCCACGCATCTGCTGCACATCAGACAGGATGCCGACCGGAGGGGTGTCAATCAGTATGTAGTTATAGGTATCTGTCATGGCGCGGATTGCCGGGAAGACCTGGTTGTCTGCCTGGAAAATGTCCTCTTGAGCGAATCCCTGGATGGTATAAATCCCATTATACATCCGTTCTACCTGCTGCCTTAGATGAGGTCCTGCACGGGGGTCCGCGCGTTCATCACCGTCCTTGGGTTTGTGCTTTCTGGCCAGTTGATAGAGTACACCTTTTTTGAAGTCAGAATCCAGCAGTAGTACCTTATATCCCAGTTCTGTCAGTTGAAGGGCCAGGTTGTAGGCAACGGTTGATTTTCCTTCCCCAGGGACGCTGGAGGTGACGGCAATTACCTTCTGGCTCTCTTTTTCCGTCAGGTAATGGAATACCGCGGACATACGTCCATATGACACCTGGTATTCCTGCGGTAGATTTTTATTGTCCAGATATCCGCCGCCGGCTTCTTTTTTGAATCAATCCATGGAATCTCTCCGATGATATCAAGATTAAGGGCTTCCAGTGAGCTGTTATTCCGGATTTTCGGAACGAACAGGTAGTATGTGGTCCCCAGTATACAACCAAGAAGCAGTCCGGTAGCCATTCCAATCATGATATTGGGGAAAGATGCTGACGGCACACCCTTGGCCTGTCCCGCGGTGTCGATGACGTTTACGGAACCGATATCCATTACCTCCAGCATGACTTCTGGAAGCACCTCTATCAGATGGTTCAGTATGCTGATGGCCTGCTGTGGATTTTTCCAGTTTAGGGTAAGCCACAAAAAGGCTGTGTCATCCTCCATGGTGACTGTAATCCCCTGTTTTAATTCCTCAAGGGAAATCTCATTGTATTCATCCCTATCCAGAACCAATTCCAGCACATGGTTACTGGTTGCCAGAAGCTGTACTGTTTTTGCAAGATTCCTGGCGAGCTGGATATCTTCATTTTTAGGGACAGATGTCCCGTTCTGGTAGACATTATTGATATTCCTGGCGTTTACTATCATGGAAGCCCTGGTTTCGTAAGAGGTTCCCTGGCCTAAGGATAGCGCGGCGCCTGCCAGGATGCCCAGGACCATAAGGAATAAGACAATCCAGCGCAGGTCCCAGATTGAACGGATCAGGTCGGGAATATAGATTTCGATTTCATCATTTGTTTTCGGCATTAAGGCACCTCATGCATTATTTTTTCTGCTTTGGCGGGAAATATCCCCTTCCCTACATTTTACCAGAAAACAGAAAAGCATCAACCATACTTGACATATCTGAATCCGGGAACTATAGTAAGAAAAAGACAAAATCAGATTACCGATAGGAGCTGCCATTGAATCTTTTATCCCAACAGACATGGGAATACATCCTGACAGACATTTTAATAGAACTGAGGTTCCTGCCCATGGCCCTTGCTGCGGGTGCTTTTATAGGCTGTTTTCTGCTGGTTTTCTTCAGAAGAAAGAAAAGGGCCGTTTTCTGTATTCTTTGTATCATTTATTTTATTATGCTGTTTATTATAACTATTTTTGAGCGTGAGCCGGGTTCCAGGACAGGAATCAGCCTGACCTTGTTTGAAACCATGGGAAGTCCCAGAGCCAATGCTTATGTAATTGAGAATATCATCCTGTTCATCCCCTTCGGTTTTTTTGCCATGGGAATATGGAAGCGCAAGGACCGTCTGCCCGCCTGTATTTTTGCAGGTTTTTGCCTCAGCCTTGCAATTGAGACAATCCAGCTGCTGACGGAACGCGGACATTTTCAGGTAGATGATATTCTCATGAATACTATAGGCGCAGGTATTGGGGTGCTTATGGCATTGATACGGTTCCGCTGCCGAAGATGAAGCGTCTGAAGCAGCTTTATCCGCCATATTGGTCCGGATAATCAGGGGGACACGCGCTTCCCATCTTTCCTGTCCCGGGGTTCCCCATGCTTTTCCTTATATTGCCGGAGATATTCCATCTGCTGTTCGTCATCAGCTTCACGGTCATATGGAGTTGTATTACAGGCGCAGCAATATAAGGCAAATGCAATAAAAAGCAGAAGCAATATTATAATAATCAGCCAGGACATATAACCCCCATTTCCAGTAGATAAACATAAAATAGCTGCAGTATACTATAATCTATCCATATTCTATGAAGCTATGCGTATCCCGTAAAGTAATTAATCATACAGGCTTTATTGACGGTTGCAGCAGACTTGTATATCAAGTATCTGATGGACAGACGGAGATTATCCAATGCTGGGGACAACAATCAGAGGGCGTGAAACCTCCCCCTGCTCTCTATGGCTTATAAACAATTCCTAGCATTTCCCCATCACTTCTCATCACAAACCTGGAAAATATAGAACTTCAGATAATAACTCTCATCCGCCGCCCAAAGAATCGGATGGTCGCTGGCCTGGGTCCGGTATTCCACCTGACGCAGCCGTTTATGGACATTTCCCGCGGCTTCCCGGATGGTCTTTGTGAACAGCTCCGGGTCCATGAAATGGGAACAGGAGCAGGTGGCCAGGTAGCCGCCGTCCTTTACCAGCTTCATGCCGCGAAGGTTGATTTCACGGTATCCCTTTACTGCGTTCTTGATGGAATTCCTGGACTTTGTAAATGCAGGGGGATCCAGGATTACCACATCAAATTTCTGTCCCTCCTGTTCCAGTCTTGGCAGCAGGTCGAACACATCCGCGCATTCAAAATGCACCCTGTCACCAATCCCGCTGAGCTGTGCGTTCTCACTGGCCTGATCCACGGCCAGCTGGGAAGCGTCCACTCCGAGCACATCCTTAGAACCTGCCAGTCCAGCGTTCAGTGCAAAGGAACCCGTGTGGGTGAAGCAGTCCAGTACCTTGTCCGGCAGGATGTGCCTGCACAGGTTCTGCACAGCCAGGCGGTTATACTTCTGGTCCAGGAAGAACCCTGTCTTCTGGCCGTCCTCCACATCCACCATGTAGCGGACGCCATTTTCCACAATCTCCACCTTGGTGTCAAATGGTTCACCGATAAATCCTTTGTACCGCTCCATGCCTTCCTGGAGGCGTACCTTGGCATCGCTTCTCTCATATACGCCGCGGATGGTTATGCCGTCCTCGGACAGCACTTTTTTGAGCATTTCCACAATTACGGGTTTCAGCCGGTCAATACCCAGTGCCAGTGATTCCACAACCAGCACATCCGAGAATTTGTCAATGACAATGCCGGGAAGGAAGTCGGCTTCGCCAAATATGATCCGGCAGCTGGATGTGTCCACGGTGGCCTTCCTGTATTCCCACGCATTCCTCACCCGCATTTCAAGAAAGGCGTCGTCTATGACCGCGCCCTTTTTTCTGGACAGCATGCGCACCGTCAGCTTGGAGTTGGTATTAATGAAACCCTGTCCAAGGAAGAAACCGTCAAAGTCTTCCACGGATACAAGTTCCCCATTCTGGAAATCCCCTGTAATGGTATCAATTTCATTGTCGTAAATCCATGCCCCGCCAGCCTTTAAGGTGCGTCCCTGGCCTTTTTTTATGCGAACCGTGGCTGTTATTGTATATAGATTTTTAGATTCCATGAAATACTCCTGTCATAAATGAATTTTACACGTTTACCATCATATCATAACATGGAAGAAAATTCATCCGGATTTTTCTGCTGAACTTGTTTTCCTAAAATGAACTTGCTTTGACAATTTTTCGTCTGAACTTGCCCTGACATTACTGCCTGGTATTACTGCCTGGTGTTACCGGATGCTGAAAATGCTCCGGCATTACTGTCTGTCATCCTCCGGTACCCGTCTGATAGATATCCGTCAGGCATAAGGGTCAATCTCCAGGACCCCAATCCCCTGTGTGATAATCTGTTCCGTCAGCCTGGCCATCTGCATGGGCGTTTCCTTAAGCCCTGTCTGCAGCCAATACTGGACAATTCCCACGCAGCCGGACACGATAAAGGAAAAGAAGGCGTCAAATGCAGCCGCATTGCCGGAGCGGAAGACCTCCATCCAGTCCTTCAGGCATTTTTCTCGGATTAGCTGCTTCAGGCGGTTCACAAAGTTCAAATCGCCGTTTTCGCCCAGCAGGATTTCAATCAGGTCTGCATTTTCATATACCAGGGTGTAGATTTCATTGAAAATAACGGCTGGCCTCTGTTTCAGATCCACGGCATCGTGCTTTAATACCAGCTGGTTAAATTCATCCTGAAGCTCGGTTTCAGTCTTTTCCAGAAGGTCGAACACATCCTTATAATGAAGATAGAACGTGCCCCGGTTCAGATCAGCCATGTCTGTCAGTTCCCGGACCGTAATTTCCTGGACCTTTTTTTCCTTTAATAATGAAATGAGACATTCCCGCAGCTGTCTTCTGGTTTTCCGGACCCTCCGGTCCATGGATTCTGTACTCATGATTTTATCCTCCTTTAGTGTACAGGGATAGGGAGCACTTGGCTCCCTGGAGTTTACATATTTTTAACAAATTTTTCCTGAACAAAAAATGAAATAGTGTTTATTAATGAGCAAAAACCTGAAAATTAATCATTGTATTTTTGCCATAACTTAGTATAATCCATTATAGTCAATTAATAAACAAATGTCAATTAATAAAATGGAAGTTGCTTATTGAAACAAAAGACGTATAATAGAATTATATAGATTAACACAGGATTTTCCAGATTCCAGCTTGTCTGGATTATGGTTTGAGGGGGGAAATGACAGGATGTACTACAAAAAATGTTATGGGAAATGCTTTTTGCTCCTGCTGTCAGCCGCAGTGTTCGGTATATATCCGGGATTGGGAGTGGTTTGTGCGGGGGCAGAGGAGAACATATCCGCAGCCCAACCCAACCTCCCCCATTCCATGGTTCCCGGATGGAACCAATCAGGGGAAGACTGGTACTGGATGGATTCCGGTAATACCTTACATAAAGGATGGCTGCAGACAGGCGGCCGTACCTACTACCTGGATGAAGACGGCGTCATGGTCCGCGGCTGGCGGGAAGTGGATGGGGAGTGGTACTATTTCCATGAGGATGGCGGCATGAACCTGGGCGAGCTGGTCCTGGACAACGGGGTCTATGGATTCTCCAGGAGCGGGGCCCTGGAATCCGCTCAGTGGGTGGAGAATTCAGGTGGAGGCGCTTATGATGCAGGCTGCTATGACGAGGAAACCCAGTCGCTTTTTGATGACCTGAATGAGGAGAAAAAGGAACGTTATTTTGATGAACATCCTGACCGGGAAGAGGAATACGACGGGGATATGCACCGGGTGTATGACCGCTACGCAGGCTTTAAGATGGATATGAACCTGAACAAGGCAGCCGCCCACCGGCTTCACGCAGCCATGGCAGGCGGTTATATGGATGATAAGATACCTGGTGAGGGGACGGTGAATGATTATCTGGCCACGGTTCCCTACCGTAAGAACGCTACGTGCCTGGAACTTTATATCAGGAACTGTAAGGACGGGACGGAGGCATTTTCCAAGGTGATGGCAAAGACAGGGGACCGGTACGACGGGAAGGGTGACAGGAAATACGCCCTGGAGTATTACCGCAGCCTGGGCATGGCACACGCGGAAAAGGACGGGGCGCATTATTTCATGATAATACTGATGCGGTGATGTAAGGAGCATGGAACATGGGACAGAAACTGTTTGACAGGATTAAGAACAGAATACACAGGGTTAAGGGACAGGAGGCAGCCGGAACAGTATCGCCGGCCGCCCGTCTGGCCGGTTTCATCATACATAAAAAGGGATGGATTGAAAGCGTATTTGTGGCGGGGTGTATTTTCTCCCTGATAGCCATGCTTTTTGTGAACGTGAACTATGATTTGACGGAGTATCTTCCGGAAACAGCCCAGTCCTGTATCGGCCTGGACCAGATGGAGGCGGAGTTCGGATATCCCGGCACGGCCAGGCTGATGATTAAGGATGTAAGCCTGTACGAGGCAAAGCAGTATAAGGATAAGCTGGAGGCCGTGGACGGCGTGGACCAGATCCTGTGGTGCGACAGCACGGTTAATATCTATGCAGGAGAGGATTTCATCAACCAGAAGGACATTGAGGATTACTACAAGGACGGCTGCGCTGTCATGGACATAACCTTTGACGAAGGGGATACGGCCAAGAAGACTTCCCAAGCCATCGACGAGATGAAGGCCATCACCGGGGATAAGGGTTATTATGTGGGTATGGCGGTCCAGAACAAGTCCCTGACGGAAAATGTGGAAAGCGAGATGAACCTGATCCTTACCGTGTCGGTCATCATGATTTTTGCTGTGCTGTGCCTTACCACCACGGCCTGGTCAGAGCCTTTCCTGTTCCTTTTGGTCATGGGCGTGGCTATCCTGCTCAACAGGGGGACCAATATTTTCATAGGCACTGTTTCGTTCCTGACCAACAACGTGGCAATGGTGCTGCAGCTGGCAACGTCCATGGACTATTCCATATTCCTGCTGGATGCATTTTCCAGGGAAAGGCAGAAAGGGCTGCCGGAAGAAACAGCCATGGTCAATGCCATCGAGGCTGCCATCAATTCGATTTTTGCCAGCAGCCTGACAACCGTGGTGGGCTTCCTGGCCCTGGTGTCCATGAAGTTTACCATCGGGTTCGACATGGGCCTGGTGCTGGCAAAGGGAATCATTTTCAGCCTGATTACCGTGGTATTCTTCATGCCGGCCATGATCCTCAAGTTCACGAAGTGGAATGACAGGACCAGGCACCGCCTCTTCCTTCCAAGCTTCCGGAAGTTCAGCGAATGGGTGTACCGGGTGCGGTATGCTTCCCTTATCATCATGGTCCTCCTTACGCCCCCGGCGTACGTGGCCCAGGGAATGAATGATTTCCTGTATGGCAACAGCGCGGTTGGCGCCAGCGAAGGAACCCAGGTGTATGCGGATGACCAGGAGATATCCAGGATGTTTGGCCGGAGCAACATGCTCCTGGCTTTGTACCCCAACACATCACCGGTGCTGGAAAAGGAAATGTCCGATGAAATCGAGGATCTGCCCTATGTGAAGAGTGTGATGTCCATGGCCAACACACTTCCCCAGGGAATACCGGAGGAATTCCTGCCCTATTCCATTACAAGCGAACTTCATACCGGCAGTTCGTGCAGGATGCTGGTGTATATAAGGACAAAAACAGAAAGCGACCAGGCTTTCAGGTGTACCCAGGAAATTGAGGATATCATAAAGCGTTATTATCCGGAGGATTCCTATCTGGTGGGTGAGACACCGTCCACCCAGGATATCAAGACCACCATTACCTCGGATAATTCAAGGGTAAATATGCTGTCACTGTTAGGCGTGTTCCTGGTTGTGATGTTCAGCTTCCGTTCATTTATCATACCTGTGATTGTCATGGTGCCCATTGAGGTGGCGATTTTCCTGAATATGGCGATGCCGTATCTGCAGGGGGACACCATGGTGTTCATGGGATATATCATAGTCAGCAGCATACAGCTGGGAGCCACGGTGGATTATTCCATCCTGCTGACCAACAATTATGTGTCTGCCCGTAAGAACCTTCCTAAGAAGGAGGCGTGTATTGAAGCCCTGATGCTGTCCTGCCCGTCCATATTCACATCGGGCACCATCATCATCCTGGCCGGATATATCATTCATTTTATATCCACCACGGCTGCAATCGGGGATTTGGGGCATTTAATCGGAAGGGGCGGTCTGTTCAGCGTAATCCTGGTGCTGACCGTGCTGCCTGCCCTGTTAGTGCTCTTTGACCGTATCATCACCAGCAATGAATGGGACCGTCTGCAAAAATATCTGAAGAGACGGCATGAGAAGCGCAAGGCCCTGTTAAAGGCCGGATTGGGAACCATTGTCAATAAGGTGTCCATGGGAAACAGAAATAAGAACATACCAGCGGAGGTGGATAGTGATGAGGTATAAATATAAAAGAATCATGACAGCCGGCCTGGCCGCGGTCATGCTTTGCACCAATGCAGGCGGAGCCGTGCCGGTATATGGCGCAGAGGCGGCTGTGGATGTGGATGAGACCATGTATATCAACCTGGATTATTACGGAAGGCCTGACAAGATAAATGTGGTCAAGGGCTTGAGCCTTAACGGCAGGACGGAATTTACGGACTACGGTACCTATCTGGACGTTACCAATATGTCCAACCAGGCAACCCCGGATTTGGGGGAGGGAACCGTTACCTGGAACTTTCCGCAGGCCCAGAAGGAGCGTTTCTATTACAAATGCGCCATTGATAAAAGCCAGATAACCCTGCCCTGGGATTTTGATGTGTCCTATAAGCTTAACGGTGTCCCCACGGACGGTGATAAGCTGGCTGGGGCGTCCGGCCTGGTGGAGATTAACATCAAGGCAGAGCCTAATGACAATGCAAGGGAGTATTACCGCAACAACATGATGCTTATGGTAGCTGTGCCCGTGGACATGGGGAAATGCTACAGTGTGGAAGCAGAAGGTTCCCAGACCCAGAATCTTGGAGAGACAACAGCCGTTGTGTTCACGGCCCTTCCCGGTGAGGATGGGGACTACACGGTGCGCATCGGCACGGACAGCTTTGAGACCATTGGGGTCATCATGGCCATGATGCCGGGCACGGTGGAGGATTTGGAACATATCAAGGATTTAAAGGAAGCAAAGGATACATGGCAGGATGCAGGGGATGAGCTTTACGACAGCCTGGAGCAGATGGCCAAATCCGTGGAAGGCATGCGCCAGGGCGTGGGCCAGGTGCGCGGGAGCCTGGATTCAGCGGAGAGCGCAAGGCAGAAATGGAGCAGTTCCAAGGACAGTATCCTGGCGGGGAATGACCAGACACTGGCCTCCCTGACCTCTGTGTCACAGCAGCTGGAAACCATGATACCCCATCTTCAGACCGCCAAGGAGTCGGCAGAAGTAATCCATAAAAGCATGGGCGATATTGTGAATACCATGGGGGAAATGCAGGACCCCTTAAGGAAACTGCACACCAGGCTCAATAACATCAAGAGCAGTGCGGAAGGGATTTCCGGAAATATCCCGGAGCTTATGGAACTGATGCAGCAGCTTATTGCCCTGGACGCCCAGCTGCAGGCAAGTGAACAGGTTTATGTAACAGGAATTGCAACTGCTGGTTCGGGAATCAGCCTTCTGGATGAGGAAGAACTGGAAGAACAGGCAAGCCGCTCCCATAGGAACAACGGTGGGACCGGGAACGGACAGACCGCCTCAGGCGGAACGGATGCCGCCGGAACGGACGGCGCCAAAGATGAGGGCAATAAAGTCGGCCAGGGTACGGATGGAGCCGGGAACCCGGATGATAAGACTGGTAATGGGAACAGCCAGGGAAGTGAAGGAACCACGGATGGGAGCGCTGGCCAGGGTGGCGGAACCACGGACGGGAGCGCTGGCCAGGGAAGCGGAACTACGGATGGGAAAGACAGTCAGGGAAGTGGAACCACGGGTGGAACCGCTGGCCAGGGAAGCGGGACTACCGATGGAAAAGGTGATCAGGGAAGCGGAACCACGGACGGTAACGCTGGCCAGGGAAACGGGACTACCGATGGGAAAGGTGACCAGGGAAGCGGAACCACGGATGGTAACGCTGGCCAGGGAAGCGGGACTACCGATGGGAAAGGTGACCAGGGAAGCGGAACCACGGACGTTAACGCTGGCCAGGGAAGCGGGACTACCGATGGAAAAGATAACCAGGCAAGCGGAACTACGGACGGTAACGCTGGCCAGAGTGGCGGGACTACCGATGGAAAGAATAACCAGAGCGGCGGAACCACGGACGGTAAGGATAACCCAAGCAGTGGAGCTACAGGCGGTAACGCTGGCCAGGCCAGCAGTTCTACCGATGGGAAAGATAACCAGGCAAGTGTAACCACGGATGCTAAAGACAATCAGGCTGGCGGAACCACGGTAGGAAAGTCCGGCCAGGCAAGTGGAAGCCGGAGTAATAGAAGCGCCAGCGCTAACGCCAATGCCAACGCCAGCACCAATGCCAACGCCAGCAATAACGCCAACGCCAATGCTGGCACCATCACAGTAACAGCGCTTTCCAGCGCTTCCAAATCAGGAAAAACCGCGGCCATTGAAAAACACAATGTACCCCTGGTAAGCGCCCCCGAGGTTCCGGTGGATATGCAGACGCTGATGGAACTGTTAGCAGGCAGGCAGTCCATGCTGACGGATATATCCAAAAAGAGCAGTGAGCTTTCCGGCCTCATGTCCAACCTCATGGATGATACTTCGGACTCTGCCAAATACAGTGCGGAAATCGTGGATAACCTGGATATCCTCATCGAGGACCTGACCGCGCTCCACGATTCCCTGGACGCCTATTATCCCGATTTACAGGACGCCCTGGACGATTCCAAGGAACTGGTGAGCCGGACAACACAAGCGCTTAACAACGGCATCAGCACCATGACCATTGTCCAGAACACCTTAAAGGACAGCAGCGATGACTTTGACGCGGCTGCGCGTGAGAGCCTGCGGGGCAGCATGGAGCTTTTAGACAAGAGCCTGAGCATATTTGACAGCACGACCGCCATGCGCCAGGCCGGACGCACCATGAAGGATACCATTGACAATGAACTGGACAAATTCGACACGGATAACCGGTTCCTGTTCATGGATCCATCCGCGGAACGGGTTTCATTTACCTCGGATAAGAACCGGCCGCCAAAGACGCTGCAGATAGTCCTGCGGACCGATGAAATCAGTGTGGATGACGACGAGGCCAAGACCGCGGACGCAGAGGTGGCAAAGGCAAAAGAAAGCCCGCTGCGCAGGATGTGGAACGTACTGGTACAGATGTGGAAGGCGATGGTAAGCATTTTCAAAAACAGGTAGCAGGTGCAGGGGATTTCTAGTATAATGGTATCCAAAGGGGGGAGGGGATACCGTGGCTGAGATGAACAAACAGGAAAAAACCAGATATAAGCTGGCAGCCTCCATGAAGGAATGCATGAAGTCAGCTCCCGTGGATAAGATTACGGTCAAGGAGATTGTGGAGGGCTGCGGCGTTACCCGGCAGACATTTTACAGGAATTTCCTGGATAAATATGACCTGATAAACTGGTATTTTGATAAGCTGGTGCTTCAGTCCTTTGAACAGATAGGGATGGGGCACACGGTGGGCGAAAGCCTGACACAGAAGTTTGAATTCATAGTCAATGAAAAGGTGTTTTTCACGGAAGCGTTCCGCTCAGACGACAGGAATTCATTAAAAGAGCACGATTTTGAACTGATTCTCCAGTTCTATACAGACCTTCTGGCGAGGAAGGACAGCAGGGCTCTGGACCAGGAGCTGCATTTCCTTTTGGAAATGTATTGCCAGGGTTCGGTTTACATGACGGTAAAATGGGTCCTGGGAGGCATGAAGGATTCTCCCCGGGCCATGTCCGCCAAACTGGTGGATGCCATGCCGCCCAAGCTGGCAAATGTGTTTGACCGTTTAAAACTGCTGTGATTTTGGCGCGTGCCGGAATCATGGAAAAGCGTAAACCGGTCAATGAAGCAGACTGGTAATAGTACACAATGAAAATAGTAAAGCTGCACAAAAACAGAGAAAAAGTGACAGACAGAGATGTTTGTCACTTTTATTTTTCCACTGCCGTTGTTATAATATTAACAAATGAAACAGGCAATTGCGGCGGAACATTCCGGACGCATTTTATAAGAGAAGGAGAGGTAAATCATGGCAAACAGAATTGTATTAAATGAGACATCCTATCACGGCGCAGGCGCAATCGCAGAGATTGCCAATGAGGCAAAGGCAAGGGGATTCAAGAAGGCATTTGTCTGCTCTGACCCGGACCTGATTAAGTTTAACGTAACCAGCAAGGTGACAAAGGTATTGGAGGACGCAGGCCTTGCCTATGAGATTTATTCCAATATCAAACCCAATCCTACCATTGAGAACGTACAGACAGGCGTTGCTGCATTTAAGGCTTCCGGGGCTGATTATATCATTGCCATCGGCGGAGGCTCCTCCATGGATACATCCAAGGCCATCGGCGTCATCATTACCAACCCTGAATTCGAGGATGTGAGAAGCCTGGAGGGCGTTGCACCTACCAAGAACCCATGTGTTCCAATCATTGCAGTTCCAACCACAGCCGGAACCGCGGCAGAGGTTACCATCAACTACGTAATCACGGATGTTGAGAAAAAGCGTAAATTCGTATGTGTGGATACACATGATATCCCCGTTGTTGCGGTGGTGGATCCGGAAATGATGTCCTCCATGCCAAAGGGACTGACCGCGGCAACCGGTATGGATGCGCTGACCCACGCAATCGAGGGCTACACCACCAAGGGAGCCTGGGAAATGACGGATATGTTCAACTTAAAGGCAATTGAGGTCATTGCCCGCAGCCTGCGCGATGCTGTAGAGAACAAGCCTGAGGGCAGGGAAGGTATGGCCCTTGGACAGTACCTTACCGGCATGGGATTTTCCAACTGTGGTCTGGGAATCGTCCATTCCATGGCCCATGGACTGGGGGCATTATATGATACTCCTCATGGCGTTGCCAATGCAATCATCCTTCCGACTGTCATGGAATACAATGCGCCGTGCACAGGAACCAAGTTCAGGGATATTGCCATTGCAATGGGCGTTGAAGGCGTGGAGGACATGAGCCAGGACGAGTACCGCAAGGCAGCCGTGGATGCAGTGAAGAAGCTGTCCGCAGATGTGGGCATCCCTGCTGATTTAAAGGAAATCCTTAAGCCGGAGGACGTGGACTTCCTGTCCCAGTCAGCCATGGATGACGCATGCCGTCCGGGCAATCCAAAGGATCCGACCCTGGAGGACATCAAGAACCTGTATCTGTCACTGATGTAATACCCGGACAAGGACCGGGGATTTGGAAGCCCCATATGGGGATAAGTATCAGGATAACGGATAAGACAAGTTAGATGATAAAGCGGATATGTCGCCGGCAGGGCGCTGTATCCGCTTTATTTGGATATGCTGGTCCGGGAAGGATAAATTGTATTTAACCATGAAAAATGTACATGGTAACTTCCACGTCCATGTGATACAATCTATAAAACAATCTAAATATCTGGAGGCATATATGGCATTTAAAATTACAGTTTTAAACAGAGATAATGAGATGAAGGCGTCCATGGAGGGGGCCTCACAGGCAGTCCTGGCCTGGAAAGGGGAGTATGAGGAAGGGGACAGGATTGAATTTTGCCTGCCTGAGAAGAACCGCTTTTATATTGTGCGTGTAGACGATACAATGGATGAATCCTATATCTATGCAACGGAGGATGTATTGGCCTATGACATACCATTTGCAGAAAAAAAGACATCCTATAATCCGAAATCCTTTACAGGGGAACGTCATTACCTGACCATCCGGTATGCTGCTGACTATGAGATTAGAGCTTACAAAAACCTGGCAAAGAATGTGATGGACCAGCACGGGGAACATGGATATTATCCCCATGCCTATGCGAACGTGGAAACCAGGGGAGAAGCCGTGTTCGCTGCCCGCAACGCCATTGACGGCGTGACGGCTAACCTGTCCCATGGAAAATGGCCTTATGAGTCATGGGGAATCAACCAGCAGGATGATGCACAGATGACGCTGGACTTCGGACGTCCGGTGGATTTTGATAAGATTGTACTTTATACAAGGGCGGATTTCCCCCATGATAACTGGTGGGAAAGCGTGACCTTCACATTCTCTGATGGGACGGAGGAGACTGTCAGCCTGGAGAAGAGCGTGGAGCCGCATGTCATTCCCTTGAAGCGGCAGGGGATTTCCTGGCTTAGCTTTGGTCGGCTTATAAAGGCAGATGACCCGTCACCGTTTCCGGCATTGACACAGATTGAGGTGTATGGGGTGGAGATGGGTGGCTGACGGATGGGGCGGTGAGTGCTGCGACCGCCCCGCCACTGGGACAAGGCCCGCCCTGGCCCGCTCCGCAGACTGGGGATTCCGGGCGCGATGTGTGTCAAACACGCATCCGGAAAGAAAGATTGGATTTCCGGCTCGGATGGTTTCTTGATGGCGACATGTGTTGTGTGCTTTTGGGGCGGGCTTGACCAGTGATGGGTCAAGAGATAGGTAAGCCTGATTTTTGTATGGACTTTGGCTTTGGCGTTCTTTGGGTTCTGGCTAGGTTAAGCTGGTCAGATTTAAGCTGGTCAGGTTTAAACTGTTTCAGGTTAAATCAGATAAGGTTAAATCAGATAAGATTCAGATGCTGTCATCCAACCAGGCCTGTCCTGGGGCCAGGTCTTTTGTGAAAATCCTTCCTTTGTCGCGGTCGTATTTGGCCTGATGGTATTTGAAGAGCATCTGGCCGTCCGGCATTGGGCCTAGTATTTCGATTTTTCCTGTTACATGGGACATGGCGTAGCGGATGCATTTGCCCTGGCCGTTTTGCAGGTGCTTGGCGGCTTCTACGATTTCGTAGCCTTGCTTCAGGGGGAGCTGGAACTGGTTTTTGACTCCGGATACGGGGCGGCACTGGAAGATGTAATAGGGAATCACGCCGCAGCGTGTCAGGTCTTTTAACAGAAGCCCCAGGGTCTGGCTGTTGTCGTTTACTCCCTTTAGCAGGACGGTCTGGTTTTTGACAACGATTCCTGAGTCCAGCAGGGCCTTTATGGCTTTTCTGGCTTCATGGGTTATTTCATTTGGATGGTTAAACTGGGTAACCACATAGATCTGCTTTTTCTGTGTATAGGTTTTGAGAAGAGCCAGAAGTTCAGGGTCATCATAGATTCTCATGGGAAGGACCACAGGGGTGCGGGTGCCGAACCGTATCAGGTCCAGGTGGGGGATGGAACAGAATTGTTCCAGATACCGTCTGATGACCTGATTGCTGTTTAGGAATGCATCGCCGCCGGAGATGAGGATGTTGCTGATCTCGCTGTGCTGGCTTACATAGGCAGCCATTTCCTCTATGTTGTCAGCGGTTTCATCATCGGAGATGCCTACCAGACGTTTCCGGAAACAATGCCTGCAGTACATGGCGCAGCGGTGGGTGGAAAGTATGAGCGCTGTCTGGCTGTATTTGTGCTGTAAGCCGGATATGACCGTGTTGTCTGCTTCCCCGCTGGTATCAAAGTCCCCGCTTAAGTCTGTTTCCTCAATGGATGGTATGCACATCCGGAACACCGGGTCTGTAAATGGGTTGTCCCAGTTGATTAGGGACAGGTAGTACCGCGTGACCGTCATGGGGAACTGGCTGAGTATCCTGTCAAGATGTTCTACCTGGGAATCCGTCAGGTCCATGTACTCCCTCAGTTCACTGGCTTTTGTAATATTGGTTCTCACTTCTTCTTTCCAATTCATGTAATCATCCCCTTCATTATTTAGTTCACATAAAATTATAACAGATGGAGAAACACCCTCCTATGAATAAAATATAAAGAAAGTATAAACTTTTATAAAAAAGTATAAAGTGATTTGGATTTCATTTCCATTCATGGAAATGGAAAGCGCCACACACAGCCTGGATGGCTGCATGTGGCGCTTAAAAAGGGGATATATAGCTTTACAGCAGGACAATACCGTTCCCGGCACCAATCCGGTCTGCTCCGGCTTCCACCAGTTCTTTTGCAAATTCCGGTGTGCGGATGCCGCCGCTGGCCTTTACCTGGAGTCTGTCGCCTACTGTCCTGCGCATGAGTCTTATGTCCTCGAGGGTGGCTCCTCCAGTGGAAAATCCGGTGGAGGTCTTTACGAAGGCAGCGCCTGCTTCCTCGGACAGCTGGCAGGCCTTTACCTTCTCCTCGTCTGTCAGAAGGCATGTCTCTATGATTACTTTTACGATGGCGGGCTTGGACGCCTCAACCACTGCCTTGATGTCATCCCTTACAAAATCCCAGTTCTTATCTTTGACAGCGCCGATATTGATGACCATGTCGACTTCGTGGGCGCCGGCCTTCACGGATTGCGCGGCCTCGTATGCCTTGGCCGTGGTGAGCATGGCTCCCAGGGGGAAACCTACCACACAGCAGGTCTTGACATCGGAACCCTTTAACAGGGACGATACCAAGGGAACATGACAGCTGTTGACGCATACGGAGGCAAAGCCGTGTTCCCGGGCTTCCCCGCAGTAGCGTGTGATGGTTTCGGTCGTGGCGTCAGCCTTCAGCATGGTGTGGTCAATCATTTTTGCAATTTCCATTATTTTCTCTCCTTTTTTTACAGCAGAGCCGATTTTTGATATTAAAAGCATAGCACAAACCATAAATATTTTCAAGTGAAATCGGTTACACGAATTGTGAAATGAAAAGTAGTAAAATATGATGTGATAATTGCACAAAATAGTGTAAATAATTTTGAAAAATGATGTAATTTGCACAATAAAAATATAAATTAATGTTGACAAGGGGGAGAAAATATGCTATTTTAAAATTGTAATGATGAAAGCGGTTTCAAAAAAGATTGGATGTATGGGAAGAGTGTATGAACATATATGATATTGCCAAAGAGGCAGGCGTTTCCCCGGCCACCGTTTCCAGGGTCCTGAACAACCACAGGAACGTGAAGGAGGAGACAAGGAATAAGATATTGGAAGTCATCAAGGGTAAGAATTACTCCCCCAACATGGTGGCGCGCAACCTGAGCGTGGGGATATCCAGGAACATCGCGTTTATGGTCCCGGATATTGAGAATCCGTTTTTCAGCAAGATCCTTCATGGGATATCCGACAAGGCCATGGATAATGATTACAACGTGTTCATGTTCGGTACGGCGGAGAATACGCAGCGGGAACACAAGATACTGGATTCCCTGAAGATTGAGATGATAAAGGGCCTGATCATAATCCCTGTGTCGGAGTGCGACCAGGAGACTGCTTTAAGGCTGGAAGAGTTTGAGGCCCAGGGGGTTCCGGTGGTGCTCATTGACCGGGATATCAGGAACGGAAGGTTTGACGGGGTGTTTTCCGAGGACGCGGAGGGCGCTGCCGGGGCAGTGGAGTGCCTGATACAGGAAGGCCACAGGAAGATAGCCATCATCACAGGCCCAAGCACCTCCAGGCCGGGCCATGAGCGCCTGAAGGGATATAAGAAAGCGCTGGAGAATCACGGGATACCTGTCAACAAGGATTACATCATATGCGGCAACTTCATGGAAGAGGATTCTTACAAGGCCATGATGAAGCTTCTGGACATGGATGACCCGCCCACGGCAGTATTTTCATCGAATAACATGACCACCCTGGGATGCTTAAGATGCCTGAAGGAACGCCGCCTTAAGCTGGGCAGGGACATATCGGTGGTGGGATTTGACGACATCAAGGAACTGGAATACACGGACACACATCTGACTGCCGTTACAAGACCCGTCTATGAGATGGGATGCGAGGCCATGAGGATTCTGGAGAGAAGGTTCCAGGACGGAGAGGAGATGATGGGGGAAAAGCTGATCATACAGAGGAATCTGGTAAAGACGGGCCTGATTAAGCGCGGCTCAGAAAAACATAAAGAATTTCAGGAGGAGAAACAGGATGAGTAAGGTTGCTGTATTTGGCAGTTTTGTAGTTGACCTGATGGCGAGAAGCCCGCACCTTCCGGTACCGGGGGAGACGGTGAAGGGTTCCATGTTCAAGATGGGGCCAGGGGGAAAGGGATTTAACCAGTGCGTTGCCGCACACAAGGCAGGGGCAGATGTGATCATGATGACAAAGCTTGGAAGGGACAGCTTTGCCAATGTTGCACTTGATACCATGACAGAACTGGGGATGGACAAGGACCACATCTTTTTCTCAGATGACAAGGAGACAGGAATTGCCCTGATCCTGGTGGACGAGAACACCAGCCAGAATGAGATCATCATTGTACCGGGCGCCTGCAATACCATTACCAGGGAGGAGATTGACAGTATTGAATCCATTATTAAGGAATCCGAGTATGTCCTCCTTCAATTGGAAGTGAACCAGGATGCCAATGAGATGGTGGTGGACATGGCGGCCCGCTATGGATGTAAGGTGATTGTGAACACGGCACCGTATTCCGCCATAACGGATGAGTTCCTGTCCAAGGTTTACATGGTGACGCCCAACGAGGTGGAGGCAGAGGAACTGACCGGTATCCCGGTATCGGATCTGGAGTCCGCCAGGAAGGCGGCAGGGTTCTTCTATGACAAGGGTGTGAAGAAGGTCATCATAACCCTTGGATCAAGGGGGGTATTTGTTTCATCGGACGGCAGGGAAGAGATTGTGCCCGCATTTAAGGTGGATGCCGTTGATACTACCGGGGCAGGGGACGCCTTTAACGGAGGCCTCCTGGCAGCCCTTGCGGAGGGGAAGGATATATGGGAAGCAGTGCGGTTTGCCAATGGACTTGCTGCGTTGTCGGTCCAGAAGCTGGGGACCACCCCGTCCATGCCGGTGCGTGAGGACATAGATGCATTTTTAGAGAGAAACTAAGCGCCTGGGAAACAGACGCTGAGTGACAGAATGAGGAGGAAATGAATATGTTAAAAGGTATACCTACAAGAATCAGTTCAGACCTGTTAAAAGCCCTGGCCGACATGGGCCATGGGGATTTACTCATCATCGCGGATGATTTTTATCCGCCCATCACCAAGACCCCGGGCGGGGTCAGCATACAGGCCAAGGGCAACAGCGCCGCGGATATGATTGAGGACATCTTAAAGCTGATGCCTCTGGATGTGGATTACTGCGAATATCCGGTGGAATACATGATTCCTGACAAGGACTCCGGCATTTCCATGGACAGGCCAAAGGTGTGGGACGATGCAATTGATGCAGTGGTTAAGAACGGGTATGCGCCGAAGATTGTGGGGGAGATTGAGCGCAGTAAGTTTTATGAGAAGGCCGGCCGGGCTTATGTGACCGTGTGCACCAGCGAACGCCAGCCTTACGGATGCTTTATCTTGCAGAAGGGTGTCATGTAATGTAACCAATGATTGTTGGGGAACAGTCGTTTATTTAGAGAAGGAGGATTAACTTATGAAGAAAGGTTTAGCAAAGAAAGCAACATCAGTCCTGCTGGCATCAGCCATGGTATTATCGCTGGCTGCATGCGGAGGCAAGAAGGCGGACGCACCGGCATCCACCGCTGCACCGGCTGCCCAGGACACCAAGGCAGAGGCTAAGGCGGAAGATACCAAGGCCCCGGAATCAGCAGAAGGCAAGACCTACAGCATCATTTACCTGACGCCGTCCACCGCGTCCCAGTTCTGGACCTATGTGGGCATTGGGATTGAGAACGCCATGAAGGACATGGAGGAGAAGGAAGGGGTTAAGATTGAATTCTCCACCGTGGGACCGGCTGAGGAAAGCCAGACAGAGGACTATGTAACTGCATTTGAACAGTGTATTGCCAAGAAACCGGACGCAATCGTCACAGCCACCCTTGCAATCGACGCAACGGTCCCGAAGGCAAAGGAAGCAACCCAGAACGGGATCGTGCTGAACTTTGTCAACTGCGGCCTTGGGGTTGGGGACGACGGCGCCCATGAGGAGGATTACAACCAGTTCTATTACTGCTCCAATGACACCATCGGCGAGATGGCTGCCCAGGCATTCCTGGATGCAATGGATACCAAGGGGATGGACAAGACCAAGGGAACCATCGGCATCAACATGAACGTTGAGAACGAGGCGTTGAACCACCGTATCCAGAGCTTCCGCGACTACATGGCAGCCAATGCCCCCGAACTTACCCTGACCGATACATATTACAACGGCAACGTGGTGGAGACATCACAGGCCAATGCTGAGAATATCATTTCCACCTTTGGTTCAGAACTGATTGGTATGTATTCCGGCAACAACATCACCGGCGACGGCGTGTGCCTGGCAGTACAGGCAGCCGGAATCGGCGACAAGATTGTTTCCGTTGCAGTTGACTCAGATGACACTGAGATTGCTGCTCTTGGAAATGGTTCCCTGGATGCAATCATTGTCCAGGATGCCTACGCACAGGGCTACAAGTGCATGGAGAATGCCATTCAGACGTTAATTAACGGGTCAAATCCAGAGTCCGCCAAACAGGTGAACTGTCCTCCTGTTGTCATCACAAGTGCCAACATGAATGATAAGGATATGCAGGATCTCCTTGATCCGACACGTCTCAAAAAGTAATCCATGGGTTTCAGTTACTGTTAAAAGGAGGCTGTTTTAGGACTGCCTCCTTTTTATAAAAGGGGATAAGTCAATGCAGGATACGATTTTAAAGATTGAACATATCAGTAAGTTTTATCCCGGCGTGACGGCACTGAATGATGTCAGCTTCGAGATAAAAAAAGGCGAGGTCCGTGCACTGGTAGGCGAGAACGGAGCCGGAAAGTCCACCCTGATTAAATGTATCATGGGGGTGGAGAAGCCGGACGAGGGCCAGATTTCCATGCACTACAACGACCAGTGGATTGTGAATACAAATGCTCTGGAAGCCCAGAGCCATGGCGTTTACGCCAATTACCAGCATGTCAATATCGCGCCTGACCTGAGCATTGCCGAGAACTATTACCTGGGCCGGCAGCCCCGCACAAAGCTGGGGGCTGTTGACTGGAGGAAAATGGCGGATGACAGCAAGAAGATTATTGACAAATTTGAGATGAACGTGGACCCCAGGGACAAGATCAGGAAGCTGCCCATTGCCATGCAGGCCATGGTGACCATCAGCAAGATTTCTGTCAATGACGACATACGGATTGTAATCTTTGACGAGCCCACGGCATTGCTTGAGAATGAAAAAGTGGAGGTGCTGTTCCGCTTCATCAAGGAGTTAAAGGAAAATGGCGTCAGTATCATCTATATTTCCCACCGTCTGGAGGAAATCATGGATATCTGCGACAGCGTGACCGTACTCAAGGATGGCACCTATGTGGATACAAAACCAATCGGCCAGGTCACCAAGGATTCCCTCATACGGATGATGGTCGGACGGGAAATGTCCGATATCTATAATATCAAACGCCAGGAGCCGGGGGAGGAAGTCCTGAGGGTGGAGGATTTCAGCGACAGCAGCCATTTTAAGGACATTAATTTTACCGTGCATAAAGGCGAGATACTGGGCTTTGTGGGCCTGGTGGGAGCCGGGCGCAGTGAGATCATGCGGGCGCTTTGCGGCGTGGAACGCAGGCTTACCGGCAATGTGTACGTCAAGGGACAGAAGGTGATTATCAAGAATCCCAGCGACGCCATGCAGCATGGAATCTGCTTTTTGACCGAGGACAGGCGCGCGGACGGACTGGCCCTCCAGCTGCCGATTAAGACGAACATCAACATGAACTCTTACGATATGATTAGCAGCCGGGGAATCATTTCCCTTAAAAAGGAGCAGGAGAGGGCGGAGGATTTCTCCAAACGTGTCAATGTAAAGACGCCCAATGTCATGCAGCTGGTGGGCAACCTTTCCGGCGGCAACCAGCAGAAAGTGGTAATCGCCAAGCTGCTCTGCCGCGACCCGGATGTGCTGATCTTCGATGAGCCGACCGTGGGCGTGGACGTGGGCGCCAAGGAAGAAATCTATAAGCTGATGGAAAAGCTGACCGAACAGGGCAGGAGCATCATCCTTATCTCTTCCTACCTGCCGGAGGTCATGGGACTGGCGGACCGCCTCATTGTCATGGCCCAGGGAAGGATTACCGGGGAGTTTAATAAAGAAGAATTGTTGACCTTGAGAGAAGAGGATGTCCTGCGCAGGGCGTCTGTGGAAGGTTAGTCATAGGAGGAATAGTATGGGCAAGTCAAAGGTTGGAAAGGGCAGTTCGCTTACCAGTGTATTCCAGCAGACGGAATTTACGCTGGGAGTCATCATTGTGGCTTTATTTGTAATAACGTCTGTTTGTACGGATAATTTCTTTAGTGTTTACAATATAACAAACCTGATGAAGCAGTGTGCCATCATCGGCGTCCTGGCAGTGGCCCAGACCATGATCATCACCACCGGAGGGATTGATATCAGCGGCGGCGCCATCACGGGCCTTTCCTGTATGGTCCTGGCGCTGCTCCAGCGCGACACGGGCATGAACTTCTACCTGACGCTGCTGATAGCTGTCATGTTTGCCATTGCTGCTGGTTTTGCCAACGGCATCATTGTCTATGATTTCAAGGTTCCCCCCATGATTGCAACCCTGGGTATGTCCACCATCATCCGGGGTATCATCAAGATCATCAGCAAGGCCCTGACGGTCAGCGGCCTGGACGAGAGGATCCTCAACATGGGCAACAACAGCTTCTTCGGACTGCTGCCCGCCCTGGCCATCATCTGGGCGGTAGTGGCCCTGGTGGTGTTCCTGATCCTCCGCTACACGGTATTCGGAAGGAACCTGTATGTCATCGGAAGCGGCGTGGAGGTTGCCAAGCTGAGCGGTATCAAGGTCAGGAAAATGTTCTATTCCGTCTACGCCTTTGCAGGACTGCTCTACGGCATAGCAGGCATCATGCTGGCCGCCCGTGTACAGAGCGCCCTTCCCACCGGAGGCGAGGGCTACGACATGAACGCCATTGCTGCAGCCGTAATCGGCGGCGCATCCCTTTCAGGCGGACGCGGGGCTGTCAGCGGGACCCTTCTTGGAACCATCCTGATGGTGCTCATTAACAACGCCGGCGTGCAGTTCGGGTTGAATACCCATGTGCTGGAGATTACCAGCGGCGTGCTGATCGTGTTCGCGGTCACCATGGATATGGTGAAGAACAGGAAGAAGGCATAGGACGGCGGTATGGAAGGCTGCATAGGACAGCAGCATGGGAGGCCGCATAGGACGGCGGTATAGGACGGCAGATGGTTGGTGCGGTTATGGACTGGGGCAGTTTCCAGACATGGCCGCACCTGTTTTTTATGGAAAAGCAGATGGAAAAGGATTGACGTCCGGCTCCGGGCAAAGTATAGTAGGAGATATTTGGATATGGAGCGGACAGGCAGGACATGCGCAGGACGCCCCATAGGATTTACAGCAAGCCGGAGGAGGACATGCATGTCTTTAAGCAGCAATTACAATTGTACCCTGAAAGCCAGCTACACAGGCTATGTGGTACAGGCCATTGTCAATAATTTTGCGCCCCTGTTATTCCTTACGTTCCAGGGCGCGTTCGGGATATCCCTGGGGAGGATTACCCTGTTAGTGACCGTGAATTTTGGGATTCAGCTGCTGGTAGACCTTCTGTCCGCCAGGTTTGTGGACCGTATCGGCTACCGCACCTGTATTGTTGCGGCCCATATCTTTGCGGCTGCGGGATTGGCGGGACTGGCCTTTATCCCGGACCTGGTGCCCGGGCATTTTGCGGGCCTTGTGGTGTGCGTGTGCCTGTATGCAATCGGGGGAGGGATAATCGAGGTGCTGATCAGCCCCATCGTGGAGGCGTGCCCTACCGGTAAGAAGGATGCGGCCATGAGCCTTCTGCACTCCTTTTACTGCTGGGGGGCGGTTGCGGTGGTGCTTGGCTCCACCCTGTTCTTTACCGTGGCAGGAGTGGGAAACTGGCGGATCCTGGCGCTTTTGTGGGCACTGGTCCCTGCTGTCAATGCGCTGGTTTTTGCCAGGGTTCCGATTCTTTCATTGGTGGAGGACGGTGATGGGATGGGAATCCGGGAACTGGCGGGAAACCGGGTGTTCTGGCTGTTTGCATTTATCTTTGTCTGCGCAGGTGCTTCGGAACAGGCCATGAGCCAGTGGGCTTCCGCCTTTGCGGAGTCAGGGCTTAAGGTATCCAAAACCATGGGGGACCTGGCCGGTCCCTGTATGTTTTCCGTGCTTATGGGATTATCCAGGGCGTTGTATGCCAGATACAGCGAGAAGATCCAGCTGCCTGTTTTTATGACCATCAGCGCCCTGCTGTGCGTGTTCAGCTATCTGCTGGCCGCCTATGGGCCTGACCCGGCCCTGGCGCTTTTGGGCTGCAGTCTGTGCGGGCTTTCCGTGGGAATCCTGTGGCCGGGCGCATTTTCCCTTGCATCGGCCAGCTGTCCCAGGGGAGGCACTGCCATGTTCGCGCTTCTGGCCCTGGCAGGCGACTTGGGATGCTCTGCCGGTCCCACGCTGGTGGGTCTGGTGTCAGGGGCGGCAGAGGGCGGCATGAAAGCCGGACTGGCTGTGGCTGCCTGGATCCCGGCTGTGCTGGTATTGGGGCTGCTCCGTGTCATGCGTGGGGGACGAAAAAAGGAATATAATCAATAATTGGATAATATGGGGAGGGGATTTTCAAGGTAATTTGTAAATAACTGTATGCTTCCATAAAATTTTACACATACTTTACATAGACTTTACATTGGGGGCGGGAAGCCATATTGACGATATATGAAATATCCCGTATAATGAGTATGTGTTAAGAATAAGTAAAGATTTGATAAACAACAGGAAAAGAGGCTACAGATTATCATGAAATCCGCCCACCTGAATGGACGCCGCAACTGTGCGATATAGAAGGCATGACCTGCGATCTTTTAACCGAAGATGGCGGGCCCTGCCTTATTTTTGCGCCATTTTTACCTGGGCATTCCGGTGTTATCCATATAATGATAATGTAGGAGCTTTCCTATCCTCTTAAACAAAAGGAGAAAACACATGGGAGTAGAATTGGTATTAAGCCTGCTTGGAGGTCTGGCGCTGTTCATGTACGGCATGCAGATGATGAGCAGTAATCTGGAGGCGGTGGCCGGCAACCGGATGAAACAGATATTGGAACGTCTCACAGCCAACCGCTTTTTGGGTGTGCTGGTGGGAGCGGGGATAACGGCTTTGATCCAGTCCTCATCGGCAACCACGGTCATGACGGTGGGGTTTGTTAATTCAGGCCTGATGACGCTTAAGCAGGCTGTCTGGATCATCATGGGCGCCAATGTGGGTACCACCATTACCGGACAGCTGATTGCCCTGGACATCGGGGCCCTTGCGCCGCTGATTGCATTTGTGGGCGTCATGCTCCTGATTTTCATGAAGAACAAAAAGGTCCAGCATGTGGGCGGCATCATTGCAGGTATCGGCGTGCTGTTCATCGGAATGGGGATGATGAGCGATGCCATGGTCCCGCTCCGGGATTCCCAGACATTCATCCATATGGTAACCAAGTTCTCCAATCCCATCCTGGGAATCCTGGTAGGCGCTGTGTTCACGGCGGTAATCCAGTCCTCCTCAGCTTCCGTCGGCATCCTCCAGGCGCTGGCCATGGGAGGGGTGATTGATATCCACAGCGCGGTGTTCGTGCTCTTCGGACAGAACATCGGTACCTGTATCACGGCTCTTTTGGCAAGCGTGGGAACGAGCAGGAATGCCAAGAGGACAACGGTCATCCATCTGATGTTTAATGTGATTGGAACCACGCTGTTTGTGATTCTGTGCATCCTTACGCCGTTTACGGATTTCGTGGCAGGCCTGACCCCGGGCAACCCGGTGGCGCAGATTGCCAATGTCCATACGATATTCAATGTAAGCACCACGCTGATCCTGCTGCCCTTCGGCACCCTGCTGGAGCGGATTGCCATTGCAATCCTTCCTGACAGGCAGGTTCCTGTGAAGGATGCGGACCGGTGGTTCGAGGACCTTATGGCTTCCAAACATCATCTGGGCGTGTCTACCATTGCAATTAACCAGATTCATGATGAGATTACCCTTATGATGGATGTGGCTGCCAGGAATGTATCGGAAAGCTTCATGGCGGTTGCCAACGGGACTGGCAAGGAGGGAATCCAGGGGATTGAGGAGAGGGAAGAAGAGATTGACCTTAGCAATGTAAGGATTTCCAAGAAAATATCCAAAATCCTGGTACTGGACCAGACGCCAAAGGATGTGGATACCTTAAACCGTATGTATTCCATTCTGGGAAATATCGAGCGGATTGGGGACCACGCCATGAACCTGGCTGAGTACGCGGAAACCATAGAGCAGAAGAGCCTGGCATTCTCCGGTTATGCCAAAAAGGAGTTCCAGGTTATGGAAGAAACCTGCCGGGAGGGCATGGAGCTTCTGCGCATGGCTGCACAGGGGAATCCGGAATTTAAACTGTCGACGGCTGAGGAGATTGAACAGCGCATTGACGATATCACCCTGAAGTTCCGCCAGAACCAGATTGACCGTATGAGGGACGGGAACTGCAATGTGGAATCCTCCATCCTGTATTCGGAAATGCTGACGGATTATGAAAGGATCGGGGACCATATGCTGAACATTGCCCAGGCCTATGCTGCCATTGAATGGTCCGGGGACAGGGGACAGACAGCGGCGGCGATTGCTTAAGGACATGGCTGCATGGCATGTCCGGAATAAAAAGAACGGCTTTCAGGAAAATAGATTCCTGAAAGCCGTTCTTTTATGGGTGTGCGCCCGGCGGCGCACGTTTCTAACCGGAAACTCACGGCTGCTTCTTTGTTGCGGTAGGAAGGTTCCAGCAGTACCTGGTGGCCAGCATTCGTATCAGGATGACCAGCAGCGCGCTTATGATCATGGACGCATCCCCTGTGATCCAGTCAGCCAGGAACACATAACACAAGGCCCCTGCAATGGATGCGCTGGCATACACATGCTTGCGCAGGATATAGGGGGTCTGGCCCGCCATGATATCCCTGAGTACACCGCCCCCGACCCCAGTAAGCACGCCCAGGAAAACGGACAGGAAATGATAGTCCCCATATCCTGCCAGCACGGCTGTATCGATTCCTGTAACCGTAAATGCCGCCAGCCCCACGGCGTCAAAAATGTTCATCATTTTCTCATAGGAGGCAATGTAACGGCTCTCCAGTATCCTCTGGTTCAGCCTTACGACGATGAACAGTGCAAGGACGGTTATGAAAGCAGCCATCACATAGACCGGGTTCATGAAAAGGCCGGGCGGGACATTGCCCAGTATGATATCCCTGAGCATACCGCCTCCCACCGCGGTGGTGACGCCAAGGACCACGACGCCTAACAGATCCAGCTGCTGCTTGATGGCCACCATGGCGCCGGAGGAGGCAAAGGCAACGGTTCCTATTACCTCGATAATGAAAAAGATTGATACATGAAATTCCATAAGATTCATTCTATCCTTCGTACTGTTTATTGAATACAGCAGGAAAATCCTATAACAGGAAAATGTTGTGCTGTCTGCACATTTCCCTCATATCTTTTGGCCAGATACTGGCCTGTACCTCGCCGATATGGGCGCGGTCCAGTAAAAGCATGCACAGGCGTGACTGTCCGATTCCGCCGCCGATGGTGTAGGGCAGTTCGCCGTTTAAGAGCATCTTATGGTAGGGAAGGCTTCTGCGCTCTTCGCATCCGGCCTTTTTAAGCTGTTCCTCCAGGGCTTTCTCATCCACGCGGATTCCCATGCTGGAAATCTCCAGGGCGCAGTTTAAGTGTTCAAACCAGAACAGGATATCACCGTTCAGGCTCCAGTCATCATAGTCAGGCGCCCGCCCGTCATGGGGCATACCGCCCGCAAGCCTGTCGCCGATCTGCATCAGGAACACACATCCATGCTCCTTTGTGATCAGGTTCTCCCTCTCCTTGGGAGTGCTGTCAGGATACAGATCCTCCAGCTCCTGGGTGGTGATGAAGAAAATGTCCTTGGGAAGGTGCTTTACCGCTTCCGGATATTTGTACCACACCTCGTGCTGCATGTGCTTGATGATTTTGAATATCTCACGGACCGTGTCCATCAGGGTATCCAGGTTCCTCTGTTCCTTTGTAATCACACGTTCCCAGTCCCACTGGTCCACATAGCAGGAGTGCAGGTTATCCAGCTCCTCATCCCTGCGGATTGCGTTCATGTTGGTGTAAAGGCCTTCGCCGGGTTTAAAGCCGTACTCCTTAAGGGCCATACGTTTCCACTTGGCGAGGGAGTGGACAACCTCCAGGGTCTCGCCGGGAAGACCCAGCATATCAAAGTCCACGGGCCTCTCCGTGCCGTTCAGGTTATCGTTAAGACCGCTGCTGCGCTCCACAAACAGGGGGGCGGAAATCCTCTCCAGGTGCATTTCCCGTCCCATCTCTTTCTGGAACGTGTCACGTATGTATTTGATTGCGTCCTGTGTCTCCCGGATGGTAAGCCGGGGGTCATAGTTTTCAGGTAAAATCAGTTCCATCTAAATGATCCTCCAATTATCGATTTACATATGTTTCTTATGGTATCATTAATGGGAAAAAGGTGCAAGGGCTAAAAATAAAAAACTATTCAAATAAATCCATGAGTTTTTTGCGCATTTTCCTGCGCCGCTCCCCGGTGCCTTCCTTATCAATGGAAAAGATGCCATCCGTCTCATTGATCATATCCCCTTCCTTTACGGCTTCCGGCAGCTGTTCCAGCGGAATGGATACCATTGCCTTCTGCTCGTTTTCACATATGGCCAGACCTTCCTCCAGCCGGTCGATGATGTATTTCATGTAAACCTCCTGTTGCATGTTGGGCTGATTATGGGTTGCATTGTTTGCAGGGCGCGTATCCCTGGCTGATAAGCCCGTCCCTTGTGCCGGTATATTCCTTCCGGTTCCTGTCCTGGATCTGTTCCGAAGAGGGGCAGCCGGGCAGGTGGAATTTCATGGTGTTGGTATTGAGTATATAAGTGGACTGCTGGGCCGGGGAAGGCTGGGCGCCGGCGTCCTTCTGTGTGCCGGGAACATTCCAGGTGATGTGGGTCCCGTCGCTGGATGCGGTGATGGTGCCGTCCTCATCCGTGCGGAATATCCGGCATCCCGCCTTCTCCAGTTTTTCCATGGTTTCTTTATGGGGATGTCCGTAGGAATTATCCTTTCCGCACTGGATTACCACGTAGGAGGGCGATACCGCCTTCAGGAAGGTGTTGCTGGTGGAGGTGCTGCTTCCGTGATGGCCTGCCTTCAGCACATCTGCCTTCAGGGTCATGCCGCTGTCCAGCATGTCGGACTCGGCCTGGGATTCAGCGTCCCCGCACATGAGGAAGCTGTTGCTGCCATAGGTGAGCCGGATTCCCACGGACCAGTTGTTTAAATCATTTCCATAATCCTTTACCGGTGCGACAATGGTGAAGGATGCGTTCCCAAGGCCATAGGTGTCACCGGGAACCGGTTTGGTGATTTTAAGCCCCTTGTTGGAGACTGCGTTCAGCACATCCTCGAAGGTGCGTGTGGTGTGCTCCACCGGAGGAAGGATGACCTTGCCCACGGTGAACTCCTCAATGACCTTATCCAGCCCCCCTATGTGGTCAGAGTGGGGATGGGTGCCGATGACATAATCAAGGGTGGTGACCCCGGCCTGCTTCAGATAGGAAACAACGGTGTCCGCCTGGTCATTTTCACCTGCGTCAATCAGCATGTAATGTCCGTCAGATTCCGCCAGTATACTGTCACCCTGGCCCACGTCAATATAGTGCACCGTCAGATCCTGTCCCGTCCCGCCTGCCTGTGTGGCCGGAGGGACCGCGGATGGGGACGGGGAGGAGGAACAGCCGCCTGCCAGCACGGCAATCATCATAAGCATGCTAATTATCAATAATCGGATATGGTTGTGTCGGGTCATTTTAATGTCAGCCTTTCTGTCGGTTTTATTTCAATTGTTCCATGGCCTGGATGAAAGCCTCATCCCACTGGGGATGGATTCTTTTTAAGGATATAGGCCGCCCTTCCCTGTTTAAGAAGCAGTGGCTGCTTTCACCGGATGCCATCAGCTTGCCGCTTGCCGCGTCCCGCATTTCATATTCCAGGGTCATGCGGATTGCGTTGTAAGCTTTGATGCTGACCCTGATGCGGATGCGGTCATCAAAATGCACCATGTTCCTGTACTGGCAGCGGACTTCCAGGACCGGGCTCATGATTCCGGCATGTTCCATGGCACGGTATCCGCATCCCATCTGTTCCATCATGTCAATCCTGGCTTCCTCCATCCAGCGGATGAAGTTGGAATGATGGACGCATCCCATCTGGTCTGTTTCGTAATATTGGGCATGATGCTCATATTCTTTTATCATTCTTACCTCCTGGTCTTGTGGTATCTTACGCGCGGCCGGCCCTTGCGGCGGCTGTGCGGCTGTACGGGCAGCGTGGCGCAGTTATTGGTACCTCATTGCGCAACACTCCCTAGTATATCGCAGGCAGCATAATTCGTAAAGTCCCTGAAATACCGGAAATCATGACAGCGCAGATGCAAAAAACATGGAATGGATTTGAAATACGCTGTATATTTTTGGATAAGCCTACATATACTGGTAATAAATGGGCCTACAGAATGAACCCATGGCCTTAAAAATAAAATCAGAGAAAAGGAGCATATTGCTATGGCACGGGGAGTAAGGAAAACACCGATTGAAAAACTGCAGGGGGAGCTTGCTGAGGTGCGGGCATCCATTGCACAGTATGAGAGCTGTCTGGAGACAATGAGGGAAAAGGAAGGTTATCTGGAAGAACAGATTCAATTGGAAGAGTTTAAGGTTGTCAACGAAATGCTGCGTGAACGTGATATGACCATGGAAGACTTAAAGGAAATGCTGTCATCCGGGACAGAGGACAGCCTGAGCGCCTGACATGGTATACAGCCCGGGATTTTTGTGATAAAATAAATAAAAAATCTCAAGTGGAGGTACAAAAGATGGTGGAAGTGACTCTGGGAAGCACTGGCATTACTGTGAATAAGAATGGTTTCGGCGCCCTTCCTATCCAGCGTATATCGGATGAGGACGCCGTATATCTGGTGAGAAAGGCATATGAGGGAGGAATCACATTTTTTGATACGGCCCGGTGCTATACGGACAGTGAGAAGAAAGTGGGGATGGCGCTGGAAGGAATCCGGGACAAGGTATTTATAGCCACCAAGACCATGGCGGATACCGTGGAGGATTTCTGGAAGGATTTAGGGACTTCCCTGGAAAATCTCAGGACAGACTATATAGATTTATATCAGTTCCACAATCCGTCCTTCTGTCCAAAGCCAGGCGATGGGACCGGGCTTTATGAGGCAATCCTGGAGGCCAAGGCCCAGGGGAAGGTGAGGCATATCGGCATCACGAACCACAGGCTGGCTGTTGCCAATGAAGCCATTGATTCCGGGCTTTATGAGACCCTGCAGTTCCCGTTCTGTTATCTGGCAACGGATAAGGATTTGGAGCTGGTAAGCAGATGTAAGGATGCCAATATGGGATTCATTGCAATGAAAGCCTTATCCGGCGGCCTGATTAATAATTCCCGGGCAGCCTATGTATATCTGGCACAGTTTGACAATGTACTTCCCATCTGGGGGGTCCAGAGGGAGAAGGAACTGGACGAGTTCTTATCCTATGTCCAGAATCCTCCGGTGATGACAAAGGAGCTGGAGGAGCTGATTGCCCGCGACAGGGAGCAGCTTCAGGGCGAATTCTGCCGCGGCTGCGGATACTGCATGCCGTGTCCGGTAGGGATTGACATCTGTAACAGCGCCAGGATGTCCCTGATGATCCGACGCGCCCCGTCCCAGGCCCAGCTTACCCCTGAGGCCCAGGCGCAGATGAAGCTGATTGAGCAGTGCCTCCACTGCGGACAGTGTAAGGGGAAATGTCCATACGGGCTGGATACGCCGTCTTTGCTTGAGAAGAATCTGAAGGATTATCTGGAGATATTGGACGGGAAGGAGTATTAGTATGTGTCCGTGAGGGAATGGACCTTACGGATCATGTAGGGAAAATGTCCTTCGGACAGGCCATGGGGCCGGGAACGTGGAAGATGATTGAAGATGGAAGAAAATGATGTACATGGGTCCGGCTTCCAAGATAAAATAAGGGCAGGGGCTGCGCGGTATTTTAATCATACCTCGCGCCCCTGCTTTTTATCCTTCATTTATCCTCTGTAACGGTTGATGCATGCAAATATCTCCTGAACCCTGGGCATACAGAGTCCCATGGCTGCATAGGAGGAATCGCTGAGTGCACTCAGGCCGCCCTTTGCCACTTCCTTCTGCACGAGCGCAACCGTGTCAGCAACCGTATAGCGTTCCAGAAGCTGGTGCTCTACGCAGTACCGGAGTATCTGGGCAAGCGTGTTGGTCTGCTCCGGGTCGATGAGCTGTTCCACAAAACGCAGGTCCACCGGTGACTTGCCTACCTGAAGGGAGTCCTTTCCGTAGACCTTTACCTTGATGCGTTCGTCACGTCCGCCGGAGTCAGACGGACCGTGTCCGCGCTGCCCGCCCCGGCCGTAGGAGGAACCGCCCCGGCCCCGGCCGTAAGAAGAACCGCCCTGGCCGTAAGAAGAACCGTCCTGGCCGTAAGAAGAACCGCCCCGACCGTAAGAAGAATCGCCCCGACCGTAAGAAGAATCGCCCCGGCCGTAAGAAGAACCGCCCTGGCCATAGGAGGAATCACCCCGGCTGTAAGAAGAACCGTCCCGTCCGGTTGATTCGCTGCGGGCTGCATTTCCATTGTTCCCTGTAAAAAGCTTCCGGCCTTTCTGGGGAATGGAGAATCCGGGGGCGCGGGTTATGGGTTCTGTTCCATAGGACGCGCAGAATGCCTTTGTCCTGTCTGTGATGTCATATGGTTCATAGCAGTCCATCTGAAGGATGGTGTCCGCAATATAGAAATAGGCGCCGGAGCTGCCCGCAACCATGACCGTGGATATGCCGGACTTTTCGTACAGATCCCTGGCCCGCTCAATGAACGGGGTGATAGGCTCCTTGGAACGGCTGATGATCTTCTGCATCAGGTCATCCCGCACCATGAAGTTGGTGGCGGAGGTATCCTCATCAATCAGGAAGACACGGCTGCCTGCCTCCATGCCCTCAATTACGGCAGCTGCCTGGGACGTGCTTCCGCTGGCATCCTCGGTGGAGAAGCACCGCGTGTCCTTTTTGTTGGGCAGGTCATTGATGAACAGGGAAATATCCGTGTTGCGGATGCTGCGCCCATCCTCGGCCCGCAGTTTCATGGCAGTGCTGTCCGTGATTACATATTCCCGTCCATCCCCGGCAATGTGGTTGTAAACCCCGGATTCCAGGGCCTTGAGCAATGTGGATTTGCCGTGATAGCCGCCGCCCACAATGAGGGTGATGCCGCGTTTCAGCCCCATACCTGTAATGGCGCCGTGATGGGGAAGGTTCAGTTCCACCCGCATGGACTGGGGGGATACAAAGGGGACGCTTCCCTTCATGGGCCTGCTGGAAATCCCGCTTTCCCTGGGCAGGATGGCCTCATCGGCCACAAAGGATACCAGGTCCAGCCGCCCAAGTTCCTCACGGATGAACTGCTGGTCCTCGGCCAGGTCAATCACGGATTTTACCTCACCGGGCCTGCGGTTCTTAAAGTAAAGTACGCTTTTAGCACATCTGGGAAGGAAGTCAAAGAGAATCTTAATAAGCTCCCCTGAATTAATGGTCCTTCCATTGGCCGGGAAACCGCATTCAAAGCGGACGGTTATTCCTTTGGCATTGCACTCACAGGCAGTGCGGCTTAACACCTCGGGGCCGGGATGGCTGGTGGTGATGAGCCCGCTTTTACCGGAACCCTTTGCCTTAAAATTGTATTTTGCAATCTCCTGGTAGAACTGCCTTACCAGATAATCCTCAAGGGCTGTCTGCTTCCAGGGCGTATCAAAGTAATCTGCCGGATATCCCGCCTTCTGATGGGGTATGAAGACGCTGAGCTTGGAAGGTGAGGCAAAGGGGTCCCCCTGCACATGGTCAATGGTCAGGACATAATCGCTGAAATCGTAGGATCCCCTGGCGTCCTTGTAGGCCGGATAGCTTCTCCGGTCGATGGACTCTAAAAGCTTTCTTAAATCTGGCGCTGATTTCGTCATTTATAATCACCTCTTGGTCCGCAGGGACATGGCTGTGCCTGCGGCCGCTTTCTTATTTTTAATCTGTTTTTAATCCATTATATTTTAATGCACCGAACAGGAAAATGCAACCGGATGTATGGATTTGTCAGCTTAATCTGCTAGCATGATTTTTCAGGATTCGTAGCTGTATCTGCTTCCACATTCACCGGCGTTGAACAATACCCCTGTTTATGGTATGATGGTTTGCATAAAAAGCAGGAAAGAAAGTGAAGCACTTATGATGGAAGAAATAAAAAAGCAGCTGACAGATGCCCTTACGGGCGCTGAAAAAGTATTGATTGGAATCGGCGGTGAGTGGAAACTCAGGGAGGACGGCAGGGACATAAGGGAGCGGAGCCTTGGTGACAGCGCCCAGGCCGGGCTGAAGGAAGCGTATGATTCCTTATACGCCCTTGTAAAGGACAAGGATTACCATGTGGTTACCACCCTGACGGACGGAGCCATCTATGAAACGGATTTCAATCCGGGCCGGGTGGTGGCGCCCTGCGGCAACATCCACTGGCGCCAGTGTTCCAATGCCTGTACCAAGGACATATGGGAGGAAGGGGAAATCCCGGACGATGTCTGTCCTCATTGCGGCGCGCCGCTTACCGGCAATACCCTGGATTCAGGCAATTATATAGAGGAGGGGTACCTGCCCCGCTGGGAAGCTTACAAGAAATGGCAGACAGGCACATTGAACCGTGCCCTTGTGATCCTGGAACTGGGAGAAGGGTTTGGGACCCCGACGGTCATGAGATGGCCATTTGAAAAGATTGCATTTTTTAACCAGAAGTCCCTGTTTTTCAGGATTCATGAAAGCTTTTACCAGATACCCAGGGAAGCCCAGGAACGTGCATATGGAATCCACTGCAATTCCGTGGATTTCATCCGGGATTTAGCAGGAATTTAAAAAACATATTGCCTTTATTACGTTACCATGCTAAAATGTTAAATCATAGGAGCGAGGTTAAAAATATGATTGCCATAATTGATTATGACGCAGGCAACCTGCGCAGCGTAGAAAAAGCACTGATATCCCTGGGAGAATCACCGGTCATCACAAGGGATGGGAAGACCATACTGGATGCGGACAAGGTCATCCTGCCTGGAGTGGGGTCCTTTGGCGATGCCATGGGCCGCCTGCGCCAGTATGGCCTGGTGGATGTGATTCATGACACGGTGGAAAAGGGAACCCCCTTTTTAGGAATCTGCCTGGGACTGCAGCTGTTGTTCGGAAGCAGTGAGGAGAGTCCGGGAGTAGAAGGACTTGATATCCTTCCTGGCCGCATCCTTAAGATACCGGACTGCCCGGGGCTTAAGATTCCCCATATGGGATGGAATTCCCTGGACATAAAGCCGGAAGCCAGGCTGTTTAAGGGGATTGGGAATGGGGCGTATGTATATTTTGTACATTCCTATTATCTGAAGGCGGAGGATGAAGCCATTGTGGCGGCTTCCACGGAATACAGCACCCATATACACGCGGCGGTTGAGCGGGATAATGTGTTCGCCTGCCAGTTCCACCCGGAAAAAAGCAGCCAGGTGGGGCTTACCATATTAAAAAATTTCATCGAACTGTAGGAGAGTGCTATGTTTACAAAGAGAATAATCCCATGCCTGGATGTGAATGAAGGGCGTGTTGTAAAGGGCGTGAATTTTGTGAACCTGCGGGACGCAGGGGACCCGGTGGAGATAGGCGCCGCCTACGATAAGGCCGGTGCGGACGAGCTGGTATTCCTGGACATCACTGCTTCCTCGGACAACCGGAATACGGTGGTGGACATGGTGCGCAAGGTGGCGGAAACCGTGTTCATCCCCTTTACTGTCGGCGGAGGCATCCGCACGGTGGAAGATTTCCGCATGCTTTTGCGGGAAGGCGCTGATAAGATTTCCATTAATTCCTCAGCCATTGATAACCCGCGGCTTATCAGTGATGCGGCGGATAAGTTCGGGCGGCAGTGCGTGGTGGTGGCCATTGATGCCAGGCGCAGGCCGGACGGGTCAGGATGGAACATCTTCAAGCACGGGGGCCGTGTGGATGTGGGCATTGACGCCGTGGAGTGGGCCATGAAGGCCGACCGGATGGGTGCAGGGGAGATCCTTCTCACCAGCATGGACTGCGATGGGACCAAAGCCGGGTATGATAACGAGTTGACTTCACTGATTGCGGAAAATGTCTCGGTTCCGGTCATTGCATCGGGCGGTGCAGGCACAAAGGAACATTTCCATGAAGCCCTGACAAAGGGGAAGGCGGACGCAGCCCTTGCGGCGTCCCTGTTCCATTATAAGGAATTGGAGATAAGGGATCTTAAGGAATATCTGGCCGGGAAGGGGATACCGGTCCGGCTGTAAGGCGGGTTTGGATTACAGGGCGGCGGCGCCTGGCAATGGTGCCGCCGCCCTGTCCGTGCTTTTGCCTGAAACCATATTACGGTTCTGAAACCATATTTCCGTCTTAAAACCATATTTCCGTCCGGAAACCGTATTTTCGTTTTTCTTTGACAAATATTTTGTATATATCCGTTGTTTCCTTTGTATTCCTATGCTAAAATATGAAAATATGGATAAACATGTAGAAGAAAAGGAGATGCAGGAGATGGCCGCGATATCCAATGACTGGCTGCAGCCCTTAAGTGGCGAGTTTAAGAAAGCATATTATAAAAAGCTGTATCAGACCGTAAAACACGAATATGAGACAAGGAAGATATTCCCGGCGCCGGATGATATATTCAATGCATTTGCATTTACGCCTCTGGCGGATGTAAAGGTGGTCATCCTGGGGCAGGACCCTTATCACAATGACGGACAGGCCCACGGCCTGTGTTTTTCCGTAAAGCCGGATGTGGAGGTCCCGCCGTCCCTGGTGAATATATATCAGGAGCTTCACGACGACCTGGGGTGTTACATCCCCAATAACGGATATCTGAAGAAGTGGTCGGACCAGGGCGTCATGCTCCTTAACACCGTACTGACCGTGCGTGCCCACCAGGCCAATTCGCACCATGATATTGGGTGGGAGCAGTTTACGGACGCCGCCATCCGGATCCTCAATGAGCAGGACCGTCCCATGGTATTCATCCTGTGGGGAAGGCCGGCCCAGTCCAAGAAACCCATGCTGACCAATCCAAAGCATATGATACTGGAAGCGCCTCATCCAAGTCCGTTATCCGCGTTCAGGGGATTTTTCGGCAGCAGGCCTTTTAGCAGGACCAATGCATTTCTTGAGGAACATGGTCTGGCGCCGGTGGACTGGCAGATTGAGAATATATAAAACAGGTATAGTGACGCATAAGATTACATAAAATGTACAGCATACAGCCTTGGCATCCATGTAAGGGGCATGATGCGGGAATTACAGGCAAAGATGCGGTAAGGAGAATTTATGACTTTAGTTGAAGTGTTGAAGATAATTGTATTGGGAATCGTGGAGGGATTCACGGAATGGCTGCCCATAAGCAGTACCGGGCATATGATACTGGTGGATGAGATCATCAAGCTGAACCAGCCGGATGCGTTTAAGGACGTGTTCCTGGTGGTCATCCAGCTGGGGGCAATCCTGGCAGTGGTGGTCATGTATTTCCATAAACTGAATCCTTTCAGCCCCAGTAAGAGCAGCAGGCAGAAGGATGCGACCTGGTCCCTGTGGATTAAGATTGTCATTGCCTGCATCCCTGCAGCCGTCCTGGGACTTTTGCTGGATGACTGGATGGAAGCCCATCTCTTTAATGCGTATGTGGTGTCTGCAGCCCTGATTATATATGGTGTGCTTTTCATTGTCCTGGAGAACAGCAGCGTGTGCGCCAATCCGAGTATTAACAAGGTTGGGCAGATTTCTGCAAAGACAGCGTTCTTTATCGGCATGGTCCAGCTTCTGGCCCTGATTCCGGGAACCTCCCGTTCCGGTTCCACCATCCTGGGAGCCATGGTGCTGGGGTGTTCCAGGGGAGCTGCCGCGGAGTTTTCATTTTTCCTTGGAATCCCGGTCATGTTTGGAGCAAGCCTCTTAAAGCTGGTAAAATATTTCATGGCTGGCAACGTGTTCTCAGGCCCGCAGGTGTTTTACACAATCCTGGGCATGCTTATAGCGTTCGTGGTATCCATCTATTCCATCCAGTTCCTGATGAGCTATGTGCGCAAGCATGACTTCAAGTTCTTTGGTTATTACAGGATTATATTGGGAGTGATTGTGCTGGCTTATTTTGGGATTACGGCGCTGGCCAGCTAGGGTGTGTTTATTCTATTCAGACATTGGTTTGATACGGTTATACTGAAACCTTTTGTACCGTCCTGGAAACAGGGCGGTATTTTTTGTTGTGCGTGCCATGGCCGCCCTCCAACGGCAGAACAGTGGATGGATGACCTGGGCGGTAATAATTGACGGCATAAGATAAGGAATGCTATACTGGGAAGGAAAGAGGGAGGGGTTGGAAATGTCTGTTATCGATAGGATAAAAATCATCATAGAATCAAGAAAAACTAATTTACGGATAGGTTACGCCATATCACAAAATACTTTGGTTGAGAACGAAGACCAACTCTGCCGGTTATTATGCCGCATATTTGACGAAGAACAAAAAGAAATTGATAAAGAGCATCAGAAACCGTTTGTGACAGATGACTATGAAAAAGGTATCATGTCCTTTGCCATAGATTTGGACCAGGCATTATTCCGGAATCAGGGGGAAATAGCGTCTGCTAAAACATACAGAACGCTTTATACCAGAAGGCACATGGCCTATGCCTTTTTTCACAATCTGGATAACTTAGAAGACGGAGAAACAGTGTATATGCAAAACGTCCCAGAGCTGGTTCATACTGCCTTTCCGGCTTTGATAAAGTTTTATCGGAATTTTATAGGGAAGTTTGCTGATAATGAAGAGGCAATCCGGTTAATGTGCAGGTTTTACCCCAAAGGAAACATACCCAAGCTTTCCGGGGACAGGACGGCAGAGGCGCTTTTTACGCATATCCGGCATGCGGGTTCTTTGAAGGACCGTGGATATGCTTATCATGGGATTGAGATGATTAAGAAATACATCCGCAATGTTCCAGTGGCGGTTCTGGATAATGTCCTGAAACAGTATCGTATGTATGGAATTATTAATGATACGGTTTACCGCCATCAGATTCATGCGATTATAACAACGTCTTCGTTATCCGATGCTAGACAGAAAGAGTATAAATTCTGGTATCTGGACTCCCTGATTCTTGTAGATATCCTGAATAAAACCTTATATAAGAAGCTGCAGTCGGAAACGGAAGACGTGGAAAGGGCATTTCTTGGGGATATAAACCTGGATACGGATTCTCTGGAGGTCTTTGAAAATCCACGGGGATATTGGGGGAATGGCGGGATTGGAAACCGGTCATTTTATCTGAATGATATTTTGGAGTATACCATCTCTTTATATAAAGGTAATGTGACTGTATTAAATAAGAACGCTCATGTCAAGGAAGATTTTCCTTTTGACATTGGAGACTGGCGGTTGGATGGCTACTACGGACGGCAGGAGGAACAGAAACTTTACGGAGTTGTTCATGGCAGTTCGGGGGAGAAAATCAATTATAGGCAGATGATGTTTTCGCTGCTTTACCTAAACCGATATCACGGGATGGAAGAACAGCAGATTGATTTTGACCATCGGTATCATTACGATATCCGGAGAAAAAAATTACAGTTAAGCCAGGAGAAGGGGAGACGGATCCATCATTTTTATGGAAAGGCCGTGTCCTCCCTTTCCTGCATTGTGGGAAAGAACGGAAGTGGCAAATCAAGCACCGTGGATTTCCTGAGGGGAACATTCCTAAGGCTGTTAAAGCTGATGGAGGAAACCGATATCATATTGGAGGATGGCTTCATTCAGAAAGATGCGGTCCGGGATTATCATATCTTAGAGGAGGATACGGAGTTCCTGGTGGTGTTCCGCCTGGATGATGACGCATATTATGTGACAAATATAGACGGACTTAGGGTGGATCAGGCCATACCTTTAAAACCTTTTAATAGGGGAATCATCAGAAGCTTCAATGAAATCAGCAAGCTGTTCTATTTCTCCGGTTTGTTGAAGAATGATTTAGAACCTTTTGCGGACACGGCGCAAAGAGGGGATGGGAAGAACGGCGGCAAGCAGGAACAGGCAGTGATGTTGGATGACTTTAAGCAGTATGATTACTCTGAAATGGAAAGCTTTACGGAGAAAATCACGTGCTGGAAGGAAGGGATGGCAGGGGATGAGGATTATATCAATAAGGAGTTATGTTACCAGTTTACCTTTCTGAAATGCATGGGACAGGATAGGGTGAACCGTCTGCTGGATTTAAAGGCAGATAAGGTATTCCATGTGAGGAGGGTGATGTCAGAAGATAAAAATGAGGCAGAAGAACAGTTTACCCTGGGTCAGATTGAAAATAACCATGAAAAGGTCAAAAGCCTGCTGGAAAAGTTTGTACATTATCCGGATGCAAAGATAGAATATTTCTCATCCGGGGAGTATGCAAAATTTGCATTTCTGGCAAGGCTGTTCTGGATGCTTGAAGGCCGTCAGTATGAGAAAACGTTTTATGAGGAATTGGTGGGTAAGAATATCTTTGGCAGTGAGGAAACGCTGCTGCCGGGGGAGACGGCTATGATTTTTATTGACGAAGGGGAGGTTTACTATCACCCGGAGTGGCAGAGATGTTATATTGATACGCTTTTAAACATGATAAATGAAAAATTAAACCAGGAGCGGGTACAGATTGTGATTACAACCAACTCTCCTTTTATCCTGTCAGATGTATTAAGGGAAGACGTGGTTTATCTTTCAGGGGAAGAGGAGACAGCCGCGGAAATGCGGGAAAAGGAAATCACATTTGGACAGAATATCCACCGTCTGCTTCGCAGGAATTTCTTTATGGAAGCTACGATTGGGGAATATGCGAAGACAATGATCCAGGAAATGATAGGCGTTCTGCAGGGCGGGAGGAAGCGTAAGGCGGCAAGGATGGAAGATATCCGCACATTTTTGCACCAGTACTATTCCGAACTAGAGGACGGGGAGGAATGTGAGGCCATACAGGGATTGATTGACCAGATAGGAGAACCTGTTTATAGGGATAATCTGGAAAAACTTGTAAGCATATATAAGGCAGAAGATAAGGAATGGCAGATAAATGAGATGCAAAAGGAAATCCGGCAGTTGGAGGAAAGGATACAAAGGCTGAAGCATGATTAAGATTCATACATATTCAAATGGATTCCAGGAGGAATATTTTGAGGCAGTACGAAAGAACGTCGGCATAGGGGACATGAAAGCAGTTGCAGCCAGCAGCAAAAAGTTCCTGCCTCTGGATTTTTTCACTGCAAAGGATGCAGAGGGCCGGTTCAGGGAATTGATTTTGGCCCCTTATAAAAAGCTGAAGGAGGCTGAGCAGTATATAAGGAAAAATAAAATGGCGGAAATGGAGGCAGAATGCCGTGACAATCATTCACCCCATAAGCCGCAATTAACGGATTTATATTATAGGTTATACAAAGCCTTTCGTGATGTGGCGAAGTCTGAGAAGGACGGGAAGTCGCTGCGGGTCAGGCTGGTAGGGAACACCGGATTGACGGTATGTCCGTATTGCAACAGGGATTATATTAATGCAAGGGCACGGAATGCATCCGGGGCGCAGCTGGACCATTTTTTCAGCCGCTCAAAGTATCCGGTTTTTGCAGTAAGCCTTTACAATCTGGTTCCGGCCTGCGGGAACTGCAACCGTATTAAAAGCGGAGGCAGCAAAGCGTTCGCCTCTCCCTTTGATGAGGAAATTAATTTTAACCAGGAAGTGAGATTTTCATACGAATCCCAAGATGACGGGTACATCGTCAATATTGAGACAGACAATGAACGCATGAAAAATAACCTTGAGCATATGAAAATCCGGGAGGCTTATGCAATTCATGAGCGCGATATTAAGATGATAATAGAGAAACAAATGGAATATTCCAAAAGCCAGATAGAAGAATTTCAGAAAATGTTTAAGGAGTTAAATGATTCGGGAAAAATCTATATAACAGAAGACGACGTGAAAAGGGCTGTTTTTGGACCGCCAATCAGCGAGGAAGATATGAAAACCCGTTCATTGGCTAAAATGTACCATGATATTTATGATAAATTGGGGATATACCCTGTTACAGCCCGGTCAGACAGCTGAGCCGCAAAAAAACAAGGTAAAGCACGGCTGTCCTTTGTAATGCGGCTGTTTAGGATTCCTGGAAGCAGAGAGGTACTGGAAATAAAAAGCATTTGTCATTTTGTACAAAATTAATTAAATGAATTAAACAATATGACGAAACGTAAAATTTTCCATAAATCCCATTGACATTTAGTTATTTTGACTATATTATTGAGTTACAAACTTGTGGTAAGCGGATAAGTACACAAACTCTCATAGGCCCAATCCCTTGCTGCAATAATTGATTAATCAAATTAACAAATTAAACAAGAGTCAAAACAAGGAGGATGTAAGATTATGAAGTATTTCTTAGACAGTGCAAAGCTTGATGAGATCCAGTTAGCCTACAACACATTTGGTATTGACGGTGTTACCACCAACCCAAGGCATATCATGCTCAGCGGGAAACCGTTCCTCACAGCCATCCAGGGCATTGCGGACTGGATTAAGTCCGAAGGACTGGACGGATATGAGCGTTTCCCGGTCTCCGTTGAGATCAATCCCCATCTGGACGAGGCGGAGGCAATGCTGGCAGAGGCCAGGAAGATTGCATCCATCAGCCCTAACTTCGTAATCAAGATCCCGGCAACCGAGGCAGGCGTCACGGCAGCCAGGAAGCTGGAGGCAGAGGGAATCAGGACCAATGTGACCCTGGTATTTTCACCGGCCCAGGCCATCCTCCCGGCAAAGAACCATTCACTGTTCGTATCCCCGTTCATTGGCTGGAAGGAAGCCAACGGAGAGGACTGTAAGACATATATCCAGAATATTGTGGACATTTACAAGAACTACGGATTCTACGGAAAGACCCAGATCATCTGCGCCGCAATCCGGACACCAAAGCAGATTGTGGACTGCGCCGTGGCCGGGGCGGATATCATAACAACCGGACTGGCCGTGTATCAGGATACCATGAAGCATGCCTATACCAACCAGGGAATCGGCACCTTCATTGATGCATGGGATCATACGATTACAGAATAAAAGGAGCAGGACAGATATGAAGATAGGGTTTATCGGACTGGGAATCATGGGTGAGTCCATGAGTGAGAATATTGTAAAGAAACACAATGACACGGTGTACGTATTTGACTTTGTAAAGGAAAAGACGGATCTGCTGGCATCCAAGGGAGCCGTGGCCTGCAGTGATTCCGTGGAACTGGCAAGGAATTCGGACGTAATCATTTCCATGGTGCCAAAGTCAGAGCATTCAAGGTCTGTGTACATGGGAATCCTGGATGTGCTGGATTCCACCAAGACCTGTATCGACATGAGCACCATCGACCCAAGCGTATCCGTGGAGATTGCCGGGATGGTGAAAAAGACTGGCGCCGGATTCATCGACGCACCGGTTGTCAAATCAAAACCCGCCGCCGTCGCGGGTAAGCTGGGAATCTATGTGGGCGGAGACAAGGAGACATACGAGGCCATGCGTCCCATCCTCCTTTACATGGGGGAGAATGTAAAGCATATGGGAGAGAACGGCAAAGGACTTGTGATGAAAATCTGCCACAACGCCCTGGTTTCCCAGATTCAGAACGGTGTCAATGAAACCATCAGCCTGGCGGGAAGGAACGGGATTTCCGTCATGGATTACGCGGAGGCCATTTCCTACGGCGGAGGCCAGAATTTCTATCTGGATTCCAAGAAGGGTGTGATAGAAAAAGAGGACTATACCACTGCATTTTCCGTGGAAAACATGGCCAAGGACGTGAATATCTGCATGAAGCTGGCAGAGGAATCCGGACTTTCCATGCCGGGTGAACAGGCGGCTGGCCAGGTTTATGAAAAGGCCCTGGAACAGGGATATGGGAAAGAGGATTTTTGTGCTACTATAAAGGTAGTGAGAGGCTGATCCGGAGAGAGGAAGGAAAGACGGAACATGGATAATATAATGATGGAACGCCTGAACCAGGTCAACGGCATTCCGGTCCGCCCTGTGGACTCCAAAGAGTTTGAGACATATGGCCGGATTATAACGGGCTATGATTTTTCTGACCTGATATCCTATATGGAGACAAAGTCAGACATCCCGGAGAACGGCAATATCTATCTGCCATCGGTTCCCGGGATGGAGGAGGCGCCTGTGACGGCCCGTCTGCGGGACGGTTTCTACGGCGGCATGGACATCCAGGTGGGATATTGCAACGGCAGGAACACTACATACAACGGATTTGAGTATCACAAGGGAAGCGAGATCAACATTGCAGTGACGGATTTCATGCTGGTGCTGGGGCATACATGGGAGATAAAGGACAACACATACAGGGTGGAGGACGCCAGCGTGTTTTTTGTGGAAAAGGGGACAGCCATTGAGATGTACCAGACCACGCTTCACTTATCCCCCTGCCGTGTGACGGACCAGGGATTTAAGGATATCGTGGTTCTTCCAAAGGGAACCAACACGCCATTAAAGAACCGGACGGCTCCGGCCACGGACGAGGAAAAGCTGCTTCTGCAATGTAATAAATGGGTCATTGCCCATCCTGACCGGGAACCCTTAATCCGGCAGGGCGCATTCCCGGGGCTTCTGGGAGAGAACAGGGAGCTTAGGTATTAAATCAGGCTTTAGGATTATATTGAAACAATAAAACACCGCCCAGGTCCAACTTGTATCCTGGCAGATGGGGCTGGACCCGGGCGGCGTACAGTTGAGGCACGTGTACCATCAACGCATATCAATGGTATCACAACGGCCCGGCTGAGTATACAGGTAAATTGTACAAAATTAAAAAACGGGGGAATATTTATGGAACATTTAATGTTTACATTAGTGACGTTCATTCTTTTTACGGCCCTGGTGGGTGTGATATCTGCAAAGATAGTAAAGGGCGGGGATGACCAGAAGACGGCAAAGGGATATTTCCTTGCGGGAAGCGGTCTGGGCGGTACCTTCATCGCCGGTTCCATGCTGCTGACCAATCTTTCGGCCGAGAACCTGGTAGGGCTTTCGGGCCAGTCTTACGCAGCCAACATGTCGGGAATGGCATGGGAGGCAACGGCTGTGATTGCAACCATTGTCATGGCCTTTGTATTCCTTCCGCTGTATCTGAGGAAAGGCTACACCACGCTTCCTGAGTTCATGGAAGAGCGTTACGGCATCTTTGTGCGCAGGATGGTTTCCTTGTTTTTCCTGGTAGGATACCTGCTCATAGGCATTCCTGTCTGTCTGTACGCGGGGGCCATCGGTTTTAACCAGATATTTGACCTGTCGAGTATTTTCGGCATCAGTTCCCAGACAGCGCTTACCATCCTGATTGTATTGGTTGGCATTATCGGCGCGCTGTATGCTGTACTCGGAGGTCTGAAAGCAGTTGCCGTATCCGATACGATCAACGGCGTCCTGCTGGTAGGCGGTTCCCTTTTAGTGGTAATATTCGGATTCATCGCAGTAGGCAATGCCAAGGCGGACGGCGGTTTTGCTGCGGGCGTAAACTATGTGCTGGATAACAATTATATGCAGTTAAATGCCATTGGCGGCAAGAATGACCCGGTGCCCTTTGCATGTATTTTCACCGGCATGGTCCTGGCAAACCTGTTTTACTGGGGCACCAACCAGGTGCTGATCCAGAGGGCGCTTGGCGCAAAGAACCTGAAGGAAGGGCAGAAGGGCGTATTGATTTCCGGTTTCCTGAAAATGATGGTTCCCATGCTTCTGGTGCTTCCGGGCGTCATCGCTGCCGCGCTGGTTGGGACCGGTCTGGAGAGCAAGGATTTCGCATATCCCACATTGGTTGCCAGATCCCTTCCGTGGCCCGTGGTAGGATTGTTCTGCGCCGCGCTGTTCGGTTCCGTCATCTCCACTTATAACTCCTTCCTGAATGCGGCTTCCACCGTATTCATGGTAGATATTTATAAACCGATTTTCAACCCCGGATTGTCGGATGAGAAAACAGTGGTTTATGCAAAAAGGATTGGCTGGGGCTTTGCAGCATTCGCAATCTGCTTTACCCCGTTCCTTCAGGTCCTGAGCACTGGCCTTTATGACTTCGGGCGCAGCTTTACCGGATTTTACAACATCCCCATCATTACCCTGGTCTTAATCGGTATGTTCAGTAAAAAGGGTTCATCCCTGGGCGCGGTTGCGGCATCCATATGGCATGTATTCTTTTATTCAGGCTATAAGTTCTGGTTCAAATACATTGACATGCCTTTTACCAATGCGGTCCTGGGTATCAACTATATGCATATTTACGCGATTTCGTTCGTCATCATGCTGGTCATCATTTTCGTATGTGCCAAGATACAGCCCAATGACAAGATATTTGACAACAGCACTCAGAAGAATGCCAGCTATGACATGACGCCGTGGGTACATAAAAATGCAGTTGCCATCTGGCTGGTTTCCTTCCTGGTATATGAGTATTTCCTGTTCTCACCCGCCGGCTTTGCCACACCGGACAGGAACATGGGCCTGATCGGCGGCGTGACCCTGGCTCTTGCGGCTGAGACCGTAATCCTCTATCTGATGGAGAAAAAAAAACGGGTAAGCGCAAACGCGTGCCAGACAGTGAATGCGGAAAGATAGGAAAATGATTTAAATCTCCCGCAAAGTGGGACGCACAGCTGGCGGAAGACAATTTACAGACACGCCCTGGCACCGCCGGAGGGCGCTGGATGCTATCAATTACAGGCAAGGAGGTTTCATATGGAGTTTATTCGTAAGGAAATGGACTGGGAGTTAAATGCAAACGGCCGCAGCATACTGGAATGCAAAGGCAGCAAGCCCATGATTTACGTTGGATACGGGGAAGAATCCGTGGATATGTACAGGGGAAATTTTAAGATTGAGGACTATGTGGTGGAACGGCGTCCTTTACATGTGACCGGGATTACAGAAGGGCCGGAGGGCATTTCCATGGACATGGAAGGGCAGCTTACGCTTACGGTCAGGGTTGAGGGAGAGTGCGCGCTCCTCTCCTTTACCCAGGTGGATCCGCGCATCAACCGGTTCTGGTTCCGGGTGGAGGCGGATGAGGAAGAGTGCTGTTACGGCTGCGGCGAGCAGATGTCGTATTTTAACCTGAGGGGAAGGCATTTCCCTTTGTGGACCTCTGAACCGGGGGTGGGAAGGGATAAGACCACCTATGTGACCTGGCGCTCCGATGTGGAGAATAAGGCGGGAGGGGATTATTATAACACCAACTATCCGGAACCCACCTATGTCTCTTCCAGGCATTACTATCTCCATGTGGATTCCACTGCCTATGCTGATTTTGATTTCAGGAACAGGGAGTTCCATGAGCTGCAGATATGGGAAGTGCCTGCATCCATCCGCATAGAGGCAGCCCCCACCTTCGTGGAACTGCTGGAAAAGCTGACAGCATTCCTCGGGCGCCAGCCCGAACTTCCTGAATGGGTATACAACGGCCTGATCATCGGCGTACAGGGAGGCAATGAACGCTCCTTCGGACTTCTTGACAGGACCCTGGAAAAAGGAATCAAGGTGTCCGGCCTGTGGTGCCAGGACTGGTGCGGCAAACGTGTCACGTCCTTCGGAAAACGTCTTCAGTGGGACTGGCAGTACCATAAGGAAATGTACCCGAACCTGCCAAAGCGCATTGAGGAGCTTCACGCCAGGGGCATCCGGTTCCTTGGCTATATCAATCCCTATCTGGTCAATGACGGCGTCCTTTATGAAGAGGGGAAGGCAAAGGGCTACTTTGCCACCAAGGGGGATGGAAGCGATTACCTGGTGGATTTCGGCGAGTTTTACTGCGGCGTGGTGGACCTGACCAACCCGGACGCATATGAGTGGTTTAAGGACGAAGTGATTAAGAAGCACAGCCTGGACATCGGCATTGACGGCTGGATGGCTGATTTTGGGGAGTATCTCCCAACGGATGACTTAAGGCTTTACAGCGGTAAATCCCCCATGATGGAACACAACCGCTGGCCGGCCCTCTGGGCAAAATGCAACTACGATGCGGTAAAGGAAGAGGGCAGGCTGGGAGAGGTTGTATACTTCATGCGCGCCGGCGGAACCGGCAGCCAGAAGTACTGTACCCTTTTATGGGCAGGGGACCAGTCCGTGGACTTCACCATCCATGACGGCCTGGCAACGGTAATCTGCGCGGCCCTAAGCGCGGGCATGACCGGATGCGGACTGAGCCACAGTGATATCGGCGGCTATACCTCCCTGTTTGACAATACCAGGACAAAGGAACTGTTCTTAAGATGGTCCGAGATGGCCATGTTCACGCCGGTGATGCGCACCCATGAGGGGAACCGGCCGGACACGAATTTCCAGTACTATGAGGATGAGGACTGTATGGAGCAGCTGGCAAGACTGGTGGATATCTACACCATGCTGTCCCCGTACATGAAGGTCCTGGTTAAGGAAAATGCCGAAAAGGGCATCCCGGTGCAGCGACCGCTGTTCCTTCACTATGAGGAGGATGGGAAGGCATATGGCATCCAGTATGAATACCTGCTGGGACGTGACCTTCTGGTGGCCCCGGTCTACCTTGAGGCCAGGGAAGACTGGGATGTGTATCTTCCGGAAGGCGAATGGGTCCACTTGTGGACAGGGGATGTGTATCAGGGCGGTGATGTGAACGTGGAAGCGCCTCTGGGCTACACCCCGGCATTTTACCTGAAGGATTCATCGTACGCGCCTTTGTTTGAGGAAATCCGCAGGAAATATGGGACAGCGGCGTCCAGGGATTAAGGTGTGGATATGAGATACGCAGCATTTTTCCTTGTCATATTATTGTCCAACATCATCCAGGGAATCACAGGCTTTGCAGGGACCATCCTTGCAATGCCTCCCAGCCTGATGCTGGTAGGGTATAATACAGCCAAGCCGGTGCTTAACGTGCTGGGCCTGCTGTCCGGGATATACGTGTTTGCCGGGCACAGGAAGCATGTGTGCTGGGGCGAGCTTAAGAAAATCGTGGCCGTGATGGCAGTTGGGATTGTGGGAGGCATTTTCCTGAAAGGCTTTTTTGCGGGAAGGGAGAGGATGCTCTACGCTTTGCTGGGACTGTTTGTTGTCTGTCTGTCCGTTCAGGGGCTGTGGAAGCTTCGGATGGAAAGGCAGGAGGAGGCAAAGGGCCAGGCTGGAGGGCCGGATGCGGCAGGCGGGCAAGGAACGGAAGGGCTGCGGCCAGGTGGGGCTAAAGCCGTGGAGCCGCAGGCAGCAGGAACATTCAGGGAATCATCGGCCCAGGGATCTAAAACCACCCCGGCCCTGTACCTTCTTCTTGGCCTGGCCGGGATTGTCCATGGTATTTTCGTATCGGGCGGCCCCCTGTTAATCGGCTACCTGACCAGACGGATCCAGGATAAGGTCAGCTTCAGGGCCACCATTTCCACGGTGTGGGTGGTGCTCAACACCATCATCATGCTGGATGATATCCGTTCAGGGTTATGGAACCCGGAGCTGGTAAAGATACAGGTGGTTTCCATTCCCTTCCTGTTGGCTGGCATGGCGGTTGGAAGCCATCTTTATGCGAAGATGAGCCAGCGCCTGTTCATGCTGATTACATATGTACTTTTGTTTCTATCGGGAATTTCCCTGTTAATAAAGTAAAGGAGATATAAAAACATGAAATACCAAGTTGCATACATACCGATTGGAGTACCTACCTTTCATCTGGAAAGCGCCCAGGTGGAATTTGATAAATCCGTGGGCCTGATTTCCTCCCTCACAGAGGACGGCGTTTACCCGGATAAAATGCTTCTGTCCATGGATGACCTGTGCGCCTTTCTGGATACAATCAATCCTGGTCTTATCATCCTGCAGAACATCACCTTTGCCAATGCGGCCTTTGCAAGCGAGGTGCTTAAACGCTTCACCTGCCCTGTGCTGCTGTGGACCCTGAGGGAGCCGGTGATTGACGGCGGGCGCCTGAGGCTGAATTCCCTGACCGGGGCATTCTCAGCGGGCAATGCCCTGCGTGCGTTCAGGGACGGCGAATTTGAATATGTCTTCGGTTCGCCGGAAGAAGATGAGGTGGCTGGCGCTGTTAAGGCAGCCATTGGCGCAGCCAGGATAAAGCACCAGATGCGGGAGCTGAAAATGGCTTCCATCGGCCATACGCCCCAGGGCTTTGGGTTCGGAAGGGCGCTGGATTCCGAGCTTATGCGCGCCTTTGGGGTGACCCTGGAATCCATTGAAGCCAGGGAACTGATTGACAAGGCAAAGTCATTTACGGATGAGGAATGCGCTCCCTGCCTGGAGGAGGCAAAAGCCATGATGGTGGGGCTGGAGGGTACACCGGAGAAGAACGTGAAGGATTTTGCCAGACTATATAAGGCTTACAAGGATTATGTGGCTGGGAACCATATCGGGGCCTTATCTTCCAGGTGCTGGCCGGACTTCTTTACATCCTTTGGGACCCCGGTATGTTCCGTGCTGGCCATGCTCAATGCGTCGGGGATTGCCGCAAGCTGCGAATCCGACGTATACGGGGCATTGTCCATGTACATCGGGACACAGCTGACCGGCAATGCCGCATTTTTCGGGGACCCTGTGTCCATGGATGAAAAGGAAGGGACCATTACCTTCTGGCACTGCGGAATGGCGGCCTGCACCCTGGCAAGAAAGGATACCGGGGCACAGGTGGGCGTACACCCCAACCGCAAGATTGGCCCGGTCATGGATTTTGGATGCCGGGCATGTGAGAAAGTGACCATTTTCCGGGTGGGCCGTAAGGCGGACGGCAGCTTCCGGTTCTTCATCGCCTCCGGCGAGGCCCTGGACCGTCCAAAACAGTTCTGCGGGACTTCCGTGGTGGTGAAGACAGAACATGATGCCAAGGATATCATAGTGAAGAGTGTTAAGAGTGGCTGGGAACCGCATTTTGTGGTGATTTACGGGGATGCGGCCCAGGAACTTACCATGCTGGCGCATATGATGGGGATGGAGGCCTGTGTATATTAGGGCGTGTTTGAAAATTGCTTTCCGCCGGCTGTGCTTTGCCTGGTATTGCTTTGCCCGGTATCCAAGTTTTCCTTGATTTTAAATGTGTTTACGCCTATACTGATATGAGATGTGATTTACAATATCCCGGTGGACCGGGAAATGAGATGGAGGGAGAAGTTATGGGCTATACGGGTATTAACCTTGAAAATGTAAAAGTGAGTAACCGCAGCGCCATATTGAAACTTCTCAATGACCATGGCGCCATGTCCAGAAAGGACATAGCCCTGGAACTGGGCCTGACCCCGGCCACGGTTACCCTGATCTGCACCCAGCTGCTCTCTGCCGGAATCCTTGTGGAAAAGGGGGAGATGGAAGAGGAGAAGCGGGCAGGCAGGAAAAAGGTATCCATTGATATTAATTATCAGTATAAATACGTGCTTTCCGTGAGCATAGAAGCCCCTGAAACCTGTATATCCATCAGCGACCTGAAGGGCAGGCTGATTGCAGGCAGGAAGCTGAAGACAGACGGCGCCCTGGAGCCGCAGGTATTCTTAAAGCAGGTGGCGGATGAGGGCAAGTCCCTTATGTGGGAACAGGGAATATCAAAGGAATCGGTTCTCGGCGCGGGCATATCCCTTCCCGGCCCCGTGAAACGGGATACAGGAGTCAGCCTTCATGCTTACCGTATATGGAATGAGGCGGTGCCGGTTGGGGAGTATATGAAGATGTACCTGGACCTTCCCGTGGTGGTGGAAAATAACGTAAAGGCATTTGCCGAGGGGGAACTGATATACGGTACAGGCAAAAATCAGGAAAACCTTCTGTTCATCAAATGGGGGCCGGGTGTCGGTTCTGCCATCATCATACAGAATAAGATATATGACAGCCAGAATTCCAAGACCGCGGAAATCGGCCACTATATCGTGGAGCCGGGCGGGCTTCCCTGCCGCTGCGGCAGACGGGGCTGCCTGGAGACCCATGTGGCCACCCATGCCATGGCCGAGCGTGTGAGGCGGGCCTGCACAAAGGAGTCCATGCCCGGACTCTATGCATTCGTGGACGGGGATGTGGAAAAGATTGAAGTCAGGAACATGGAACAGTGGATAGAGATAGAAGACCCGGGACTTCAGAAAATCATTGATGATATTGTGGAGCGGCTGGCCAGGACCGTGGTGAACACCATCACCCTGCTGGCCCCGGATAAGGTCATCATCTATGGGTTCATGTTTGAAATGGACCATATCCAGAAACGGTTCCTGGACTTCTGTACGTATTATGATTCCCTGTATGACGGGGATTATATCCTGAAATCCGGGCTTAGTGACCGCATTGGATACATCGGGCCTCTGGCAATTGTTGTGAATGAAATGTTCCTGGGGATGTAAGCCCCATTGGATTAAGAGGAATAAGGGAGTCCGGATCAAGTGATGATTCATCACATGATCCAGGCTCCCTTATATGTTTTCTTAATCCAGGTTATCTGCAATCTCATACAGCAGCCGCTCTGAATCTTCCCATCCCAGACATGGGTCCGTGATGGACTGGCCGTAGCAGTGCTGGCCGATCTTCTGGCTGCCGGGTTCGATGTAGCTCTCAATCATAAGGCCCTTTACCAGCTGTTTGATATCGCCGGAATGACGGCGGCTGTGAAGGACTTCCTTTGCAATCCTTATCTGCTCCTTATACTGCTTGTTGGAGTTGGCGTGGTTGGTATCCACGATGCAGGCCGGGTTCTTCAAATCACGCTTGGCGTATAGGTCAAAGAGCAGTTTTAAATCCTCATAGTGATAGTTGGGGATGCATTGTCCCCTTTTGTTCACCGCTCCCCTGAGGATGGTGTGGGTGAGGGGGTTGCCGGGGCACTGTACCTCGCTGGCCCGGAAGATGAAGTCATGGGGGAGCTGGGCAGCCACAACGGAGTTCAGCATGACAGTCAGGTCGCCGCTGGTGGGGTTCTTCATGCCCACAGGCACATCGCAGCCGCTGGCCACCAGGCGGTGGAACTGGTTCTCCACGGAACGTGCGCCCACGGCAACATAGGACATCATGTCGGAGAGATAGTTCAGGTTCTCAGGATAAAGCATCTCATCCGCAGTGGGGAAGCCTGTTTCGCGCAGGACCCTCATGTGCATGTGGCGGATGGCCAGTATGCCCTCGAACATATCCGGTTTTTTCTCCGGGTCAGGCTGGTGTACCATTCCCATATAGCCTTCGCCCGTGGTCCTGGGCTTGTTGGTGTACACCCTGGGTATGATGATGAGCTTGTCCTTTGTCTGTTCCTGGACCTTTACAAGACGGCTGGTGTAATCACATACAGCCTCTTCGTTATCAGCAGAACAGGGGCCGATGATTACAACAAACTTATGGCTTTCCCCGGTAAATACTTCCCTGATTTCCTCGTCCCGCCTGCGTTTGATTTCTGCCAGTTCAGGAGCCAGCGGAAACTGTTCCCGTATCTCTGCCGGTGAAGGCAGCTTGTTGATAAATGTGAATCCCATATCTTATGTCCTCCCATGTATAAATACCGCGCCCGGTAAAGGGCGGCCTTTGGTGTCCGCCTGTTCCGGGTGCACGGATGTATTTCAATGCTTCATTATAGTATAGAAACCGGGATTCGTAAAGGGTTAATACCACGAAAATGTTGACAATCCGGGCATTTATAAGTATAAATAGAGCATGACAGGATAGGAGTACGGGGAATATGAAGACACAGGACAGACAGACATTGGGTACCATGATGGCATTGGTGGGAGGCACCTGCTGGGGCTTTTCCGGGTGCTGCGGCCAGTTTTTATTTGAACAGAAGGAAGTGCAGGCGCCGTGGCTGGTCACGGTGCGCCTCTTCTTTGCGGGAATGATCCTCATCATGATTGGGTTCAGATTGAATGGAAGACGGAACCTGGACATATTTAAGCGCAGACGGGATGCAGTCCACCTGCTGCTGTTTGCTGTTTTCGGTATCACATTTTGCCAGTTTACATATTTCATGGCTATCCAGGCATCCAATGCAGGCACTGCAACCGTGCTTCAGTACCTGTCGCCTGTGCTGATCCTGATGGTGGTGTGCATCAGGGGAAAAAGGCTTCCCAGGGGCCTGGAGCTTGGGGCAATCGGACTTTCACTGTTGGGGACATTTGTCATTGGCACCCATGGGGACATCCATTCCTTCCACATTACGGGGGAAGCCCTGTTCTGGGGGCTTCTGGCAGCTGTCAGCGCCATGATTTATACCATGATACCGGGCGGGCTGATCCTCAGGTATGACATCTACCAGGTGCTGGGCTTTGGGATGTTTATCGGCGGCATTGTGATGGGGATATCCGTGCGTCCGTGGACCTATCAGCCTGTCTGGGACGCGGGCACGGCAGGCGCCCTTGGCGGGGTTATCGTGGTGGGGACCGCGCTGGCCTTTGGCCTGTATCTTCAGGGTGTGAGTATGATCGGGCCTTTGAAGGGAAGCGTCATGGGCAGCGTGGAGCCTATATCGGCAGTCATTATTTCCGTGTTCTGGCTTAAGACATCCTTTACCCCGGCTGATTTTGCCGGGTTTGCCCTGATCCTGGGCGCTGTGTTTGTCCTGACATTTGCCCAGAGACCGGGGCCGGACGGCGTGAGGATGGATGAAACGCAGGATAGCGGTGGATAATGGCGGATGATCCGCAGGATAGCGGTGGATAATGGCGGATGATTTGCAGGATAACGAAGGATAAACCCCGGATAAAAGCAGACAGGGGGTTGACAAAACAGCCGGACCTGTCTATAATGGGGATAATTTCATGAATTGGCTATGACGGGAACAAGTAATGATCTGCAAAAGCATACAGAAAGCAGCCGGGTGATGAGAGGCGCATGGAAAGCAGGTCACGAATACATCTTAGAGCTTCACACCCAACGGCGGATGCCCAGTAGGCTGTGACGGGTCCTGCACACGTTATCGTGCTAGGGTATTCAGGAGAGGCATGCGCTCCAGTACCCGAAGAGGCGGGCAGCGCGAGCTGTCTGTGAACATCAGGTGGTAACACGGAGTCCAGGCTTCGTCCTTTTGAATGGGACGGGCCTTTTTTTGTTATCCGGGCCGTGGACACCGGCTGATAGAAAAACGTAAGAATCAAGCCCTTGCATGAAACAGGAAATATGATAAAATATTTAGAGTAGGAAGAGGAGAGAACAACCATGCAGATTTACGAAGAATTAGTTGCCAGGGGATTAATTGCCCAGGTGACGAATGAAGAAGAGATTAAGAAGATGGTCAATGAAGGAAAAGCTGTTTTCTATATTGGCTTCGATCCTACGGCTGACAGTCTTCATGTAGGGCATTTCATGGCGCTGTGCCTGATGAAGCGCCTTCAGATGGCAGGCAATAAGCCCATTGCCCTCATTGGCGGAGGCACAGGTATGGTAGGTGACCCTTCAGGCCGTTCCGACATGCGTACCATGATGACACCGGAGATCATCCAGCATAACTGTGACTGCTTCAAGAAGCAGATGAGCCGCTTCATTGATTTTTCCGAAGGCAAGGCCATGATGGTCAACAACGCCGAATGGCTGATGGGATTAAATTATATTGATTTCCTCAGGGAAGTAGGACCTCACTTCTCTGTGAATAACATGCTGAGGGCAGAGTGCTATAAGCAGAGGATGGAGAAGGGCTTAAGCTTTTTGGAGTTCAACTACATGATCATGCAGAGCTACGATTTCTATGAGCTGTTTTTGCGCTACGGCTGCAACATGCAGTTCGGCGGGGATGACCAGTGGAGCAACATGCTGGGCGGCACAGAGTTAATCCGCCGTAAGCTGGGCAAGGACGCCCATGCCATGACCATTACCCTGTTACTGAATTCCGAGGGCAAGAAGATGGGCAAGACACAGTCCGGCGCAGTGTGGCTGGATCCCAACAAGACCACTCCCTTTGAGTTCTACCAGTACTGGAGGAACGTGGCGGACGCGGATGTGCTTAAGTGCCTGCGCATGCTGACATTCCTTCCGATTGAACAGATTGACGAGATGGATCAGTGGGAAGGCAGCCAGCTTAACCAGGCCAAGGAGATCCTTGCATTTGAACTGACCAAGCTGGTCCATGGCGAGGAAGAGGCAGCGAAGGCACAGGAAGGCGCCAGGGCGCTGTTTGCCGCTGGAGGCAGCACTGCCAATATGCCTACATTTGAGCTTTCAGAGGAAGATTTTGTGGATGGTTCCATTGATATCCTGGGCGTGCTTCAGAAGTCCGGACTCTGCGCTTCCCGTTCCGAGGCAAGAAGGAATGTGGAACAGGGCGGCGTATCCGTGGATGGCAGCCAGGTAAAGGATATCAAGGCAGCGTTTGCAAAAGACCAGTTTGCAGGAGATGGCATGGTATTTAAGCGGGGCAAGAAGAATTTCATGAAGGTTGTTGTCAGATAACAACCCTGCGGAGTCAGAAGATTGAGAGGAGGGTACCGGATGAGGATGATCAGACCGGTCCGGCAGCTGGGAGCCATTGTATTTGCAGCTGTCCTGAGTATAGGTTCTGTGTTTGTATCAGAAGCCGCCGCCATAACACCTGATGTACCTGTGACCATGCATATGGATCTTAACAGCAGGAAGACTTCCATATATGATGGTTACTCGTCCTATGTGCTCGGCTACAGGGCTTCGGAAGAGGATACATTTACAGTAACAAAAGACAAGAACGACATCAATCTGGATGACGTGACAATGAATTATTATCTAATCACCTATGACGGTGAGACCCAGAAGTATCTGGAATGCACGGTTACAGGCCTTAAGGAAGGGACCCATTATCCCATTGTGCGTCCTGAGACAGTGGAGCGGGAGAAGAATGCAGGCAATCTCTATGATACGCTGGACCGCTGCTACGTGGTGGAGTTCCGTTACAGGGATGCCAGGACAAACCTGTATTTTTCCGTATTGCCGGAGAGCGGCATGAATGAATACCGCAATATCCTTCTGGGTAAGTGGATAAAAGAAAGCAAGGGCTGGAAGTACGAATACCAGGGAGAGAATCTTACATCCTGGGCATTGATTAACGACAACTGGTACTATTTCGGCACGGATGGCTATATGAAGACGGGATGGCAGGAATACAAGGACGACTGGTATTACCTGAACCCGGATAACGGTGTGATGCGCGTGGATTGTACCATTGACGGATACCAGCTGGACAGGAGCGGGAAGCGGGTTTAAGGCCCGGCCGGATGCCTGCCGGCTGTGTGGATGGAGCGCCTGGGGCGTGTTTCTGAGGCGCGGGCCATGATGAAGTAAAAGACAGGGACGGATGTCCTGCTTGGATGCAGGAATCCGCCCCTGTCTTTGTTTGGTGGATGTAACGTTGTTTGCTGGATGCACCTATGCTTCTGCTTCCCTTAACTCCAGTATTCCTTCATCCACCACCCGGTCAAATCGGTAGGCCGAATAAATCATTCCCAATAGCAGCATGTTGGCCATGATGCTCATCCGTCCCTCTGAAATCAGGGGCAGGTTGGAGAACGAGGCATACTGGTATCCAAGATTCCCAAGGAGGTACAGGACTCCCTGCCACAGCAGGCACTGACCGCAGCAGAATGCAAGGGAGGAAGCCAGTTTCCCGCGTATCCTGGTGATGCAGGTAAAAAGGAGAAGATAGAAAAGGGCCACGGCCCCAATCAGCGCCAGTCCGGGCAGCCAGCCGTATAAAAGGATACATACGGCGATGATATAGTTGTTGTAATAGTGCTGTGGGAGGATATCCCGGAGGGTTACATTTTCCGCGCTGTAGTGGATGTACCGGGGCGCGCTTCCCGGTTCCCACTCCCCATAGGATTCGAATAACTGCCGGTTGGAGGTATGTCCGGCAGCGTCAATCCCAATCTGGCGCGGATTGCGGGAGGCAAAGTACCATGCGCCGGTTCCATAGTCCATCATCTCCTCCGGGGATAGGCTGATTCCATGGGTAAGCGGGGTCCTGGCAATCAGGCTGCGTATGAGGATTCCGTTGTATGTATCATCCCAGGTGCTGCTGATTGCAGACTGCGGCGAAAGGAATGCCTGCAGATTGCTGCGGCCCTGGGCGGTCAGGAAAAGGGGGCCTGAGAGCAGGGCCAGCGCTGCCAGGACTCCGGTATATGGTTTTCTTTTACTGCCTTTCATGATCCCCCGGTGAATCATGAAACAGGCGGTGCAGACCATGGTCAGGATGGAAATAAGCGCCGCAGTCCCACCTTCATATGACAGGGAAAAATACATCAGCATTGCCCACAGGCCGGTACACGTAAATGAAGCGGCCAGGAAATGTTTCCTGTCCTGCCGGCAGCCATATAATAGCGCGACAGCCACAGGGGCAAACAACAGGGCGGCAAAATAAGTGATGTTGGCGATATTGAAATAACGGCCGTTTATCCGTGTGAAAATGATTTCATGGACCTGGACCGCCAGATACAGGAGGGGGATGGCAAAAGCCAGGACCTTGCGGAAGCGGATGAGCAGGGGATATCCTTTTAATGCCGTCATGACAAGAAGGATCCCTCCCGGGATATAACATATGGCCCCATTGACCGTCTGCTGCGGCGACCACCGCAGGAACCTGAAACAGGCAGCTGCAAAACCTGTCAGGAAGAGCAGGGCGGTGATGATGGAAAGCAGCGGGGCCTTTTGGATTTTGTGGACTTCGTTCAGTCCGGTGCCAATGGACACCGCATCCCCCATGCAGGCCAGCGTTTGGTCGGTTGCATCGGAGGTGGAAAATCCCAGGGATTCGTATTCCTCAATCCTGTCCTCTATATGGGACTCAAGCTCCTGGCGGATGGAGGGGCGCAGGGGCCGGTAGGAAATCTGGTCGGTTATCTCGTCCAGGAATCGTTCCTTATCCAAAAAGAACACCTCCCATCACCTGGTTGACGGCGGATTCATAGACCCGCCATTCCTTTTCTTTTTCATCCAACAGCTTCTGTCCGTGGGATGTGATGGCATAGTATTTGCGGATCCTGCCGTTGTCCGCCAGCTGCTGGGATGTGGATACCGCGCCCTGCTGCTCCAGCGCATGAAGGACAGGATAGAGGGTGCCCTCCTGCAGCCTGAATACGTTCTGGCTCTGCTGTTCCAGTTCCCGGATGATCTGGTACCCGTACATGCTCTGGCGGTCCAGCAGTTTAAGGACCAGCATGGAAGTGGCAAGGGCCATGTAGCGTTTGTCCATGGGATGACCTCCTTTTATGATGGTAAATGGTTCATATCACATAGATAATCTAGGTATATTTGATATTATACATAGATTACATAGGTATGTCAAGAAAAGAATGATGTTGTAATTATGCACAAATCATCTGTGGCCTATATAAGACATAATCCACGAAAATAAAGGCTTTCACAAAAAACGCCTGACATCGACAAAATTTTAATGATAGAATAGTATTATAAAATTAGGGAAGCAGGCGGTAAAATATGTTTGAGAAAGGCCAATATATCATTTATGGAATCAGGGGGGTCTGTGAAATCATGGACATTAAGACGATAGACAGGCCTGGCGGGCCTAAGGGCAAGCTTTATTATGAGCTGAGACCCTATTATCATCAGGACTGTAAAATCGTGACACCTGTGGATTCGGACAAGACTGTCATACGGCCGCTCCTTACCAGGGATGAGGCCCTATGTCTGATTGACAGGATCCAGGATGTGAAAGAGATGGAAGTGACCGAAGACAAGCAGAGGGAAGAGCGGTACAAGGAAGCGCTGAAAACCTGCGACTGCCATGTGTGGGTCAGCATGATTAAGGCGCTGTACCTGCGGCGGCAGGACAGGACCAGGCAGGGCAAGAAGATGACGGACCTGGACGAGCGGTATTTTAAGACGGCTGAGGAAAACCTGTATTCAGAGCTGGCATTATCCCTGGAAATGCCCAGGGAAAAAGTGGTGGATTATATTAAGTCCCGGGTGGTGGATGAGGAACAGATGGATTAAAAGAGGGATTGCAGGCAATGCAATCCCTCTTGAAATTTTTATGGACAGACAAGGTTCCTGCTGATTGCCCTGCCTGATGATATATGTGATACTGAGTGCCTGGATATATGCACTATTCGATGACCGTCCCACCGTTCCCCTTAAGGCTTTCCTTGGCCTTGTCCAGGGTGGTGATGATGGCCTTGCGGCCCTTGCCGCTTTCCAGGAAATCAATGGATGCGGATATCTTCGGCAGCATGGATGCAAATTCAAACTGGCCCTGGTTGATATAATCCTTTGCCTGTTCAATGCTCATATGCCCGATGGGCTGTTCATCCTTGGTGCCGTAGTTAAGGGTCACATTCTCAACGCTGGTGAGTATCATCATCACATCCGCGTCAATCTCCTTGGCCAGAAGCCCGGTTGCCAGATCCTTCTCGATGATGGCGCTGGCGCCCCTTAAGTTGTAGCCCTGCTCCATGACAGGGATTCCGCCGCCTCCGCAGGCAATGACAATCTGGTCGGCGTCCATCAGCGCCTTGATGGCGTCAATCTCCACAATGGCAACCGGGTGCGGGGAAGCCACAATCCTGCGGTATCCATTCCCCACTTCCTTTACATGGTTGCCTTTTGCTTCTTCTTCCTCCGCCTCTTCCTTTGTCATGACGCGTCCCACCACCTTCACGGGTGTATAGAAGGCCTCGTCGTAAGGATCCACGGTAACCTGGGTTAGGACCGTGCTGACCGGTTTATAGATGCCGCGCTTAATCAGTTCGGCGCGGATGCCGTTCTGAAGGTCGTATCCCACATAGCCCTGGCTCATGGCTGAACATACGGACATGGGGGCCTTGCTGTATCCATCATGCTGTTTGCCGAATTCATTCATGGCAGTGTGGATCATGCCTACCTGGGGAGCGTTGCTGTGTACGATAGCTACCTGCCAGCCTTCCTGGATAAAGTCGGCAATGACCTTTGCAGTCCTGGCCACAGCAGCCTTCTGCTCCGGAAGATTGGTTCCCAAATCTTTGTGGCCAATGGCCAATACAATGCGTTTTTTTGCCATAATCCATACCTCGCTTGTCTCTGAATTGTCATATAAATTAAGTTAATTATAGGTGAAATTGGGAAAAAATGCAATGAAAAGAGAGTAAAATATGGTGGCAAAAACAATGCAGTCATGCTATACTGTCAGCAGAATGGGAACAGGAAGATAAGAGGCATATGAAGGATGGAAGAAAGCTGCTGCCGGACGGATGGTGGCTGCGGATGGAAGTGTCGGCGGCGGCAGCCCTTGCCGGCAATCTGCTGATAAGGGCTGTTCCATGGTCCGTGGGCAGTCTGGCTGCCTTTGAGGCTGCCATGAAACCGGCCACAGCCCGGCCGTCCGCATTTATGGTGGTCACGCTGTTTACCGCGCCGCTGGCAGAGGAACTGCTGTTCCGGGCGTTCCTGTACGGCTGGCTCAGACAGTGCATGGGATTCTGGTTATCCGCTGCCCTGTCATCCCTGGCATTTGGATTATATCACGGAAACTGGGTACAGGGAACGTATGCATTTATTTTAGGCATGATACTGGCATGGGGATATGAGACCAGCGCGTACCGGAAGTACCCCATGGCCGTGCTGATGCACTGGGCCGCCAACCTGACAGCCCTGGCGGTATTTGGTCTGTGATGGCAGGCGTCTTGAGGAAAGGCGCTGACTGCTTGTGACGAGGAGGAGAAAAAGTGAAGTTATTATCCGTAGCAATACCCTGCTATAACTCGGAAAGTTATATGGAACATTGTATCAGTACCCTGCTTACGGGCGGGGAGGAAGTGGAAATCATCATTGTGGATGATGGCTCCGTAAAGGACAGGACAGCAGAGATTGCGGATGAATATGCGAGGAGATACCCGACCATATGCCGGGCAATCCATCAGGAGAACGGAGGGCACGGAGAGGCTGTGAATACCGGCCTTAAAAATGCCACCGGAATCTTCTTTAAGGTGGTGGACAGCGATGACTGGGTGAATGAAGAGGCATTCCAGAACGTGCTTGAAACCCTGCGCCGTTTTGTGTACGGGGAAGAGACCCTGGACATGCTGGTCACCAACTTTGTGTATGAGAAGCAGGGGGCAAAGCGCAAGAAGGTCATGAAGTACCATACCGCATTCCCGAAGGAGAAGGTGTTTGGGTGGAATGACGTCAAATTCTTCATGACAGGCCAGTACATACTGATGCACTCCGTCATATACAGGACAGGGCTTTTAAGGCAGTGCGGATTGGAACTGCCAAAGCATACTTTTTATGTGGATAACATTTTCGTGTACCAGCCCCTGCCTCATGTGAAACATATCTATTATCTGGATGTGAACTTCTACCGGTATTTTATCGGCAGGCAGGACCAGTCCGTGAATGAGTCGGTGATGATTGGGCGGATTGACCAGCAGCTTCTTGTCACCAAGCTGATGCTTGGATACTATGATGTGATGAAGATCAGCAGCAGGAAGCTGCGCCACTATATGATCCAGTATCTGGAAATCATGATGACCGTGTCCTCGGTACTGGCCATCAAGTCAGGGACAGAGGAGAACCTGGAGAAGAAAAAGGAACTTTGGCAGTACCTGAAGAAAATGAACCTGCCCCTGTATCTGCGCCTGCGCCTTGGATTCCTGGGCCAGGGCTGCAACCTTCCGGGTAAAGGGGGGCGGGAGCTTCTGATCCTGGGGTATAAGATTACACAGAAGTTTTATGGGTTTAACTAGGGTGTGTTTGAAAATTCATTCCCGCCATCTGCACGCCCCACTTCGCGGCATATTTGGTGCCAATTCGGTCAACGTAGCCCGCTACGCCTCCCTCATCGGGACCAAATCTCCCACGAAGTGGGACGCACAGCTGACGGAAAGCAATTTTCAAACACACCCTAGTTTTACAGGCTTCCGGCCTTAATTGGGGCCGGTTGCCTGAATAAAAGGGGGATGTTGGAAGACTAACGTGGGTTAGTTTTCCAACATCCCTTTGTATTGATGGAATGTCTTTTGTATGCCTTTCGTGTGATGCCTCAATCAGATGCCTCAATCAGGCTGTCAGCTAAGAGCCTTCTCCCTGACCTTCTTCTCCTCTGTGGACCAGTTGTATCCATATACAATCCCGTAAATCACATAAGCCATGATGGCTGCCCCTATCATATCAATGACGGAGTGCTGCTTCAGGAACACGGTAGACAGACAGATGGAGACCATCAGTATGCCGGAACCGGCCCGTACCAGCCGGTGCTTCCTCAGGGCCTCGCTCTTCATGATGGCGATGTGGGTGCCGATGGAGTTGTACACGTGGATGCTTGGGAACACGTTGGTAGGTGTGTCAGTCCTGTAAAGGGCGGCGACCATACTGGTAAATATATTCTTCCCTGAATCCAGCGCCGGTCTGAAGTCCGTGCCATTGCGGAAAAAGGTACAGATAATCAGGCTGATGGTCATGCCTGAGAACAGGAAGGTGCAGATTCTGTAAAAATCATCCTTGCTGGTCAGCAGGAAATAAAGGATGGTGCCTGCCACGTATAAAAACCACATCATATAGGGAATAATAAAATATTCGTTAAATGGAATGAAGTCGTCCAGTGCCACGTGCATGACATGGTAGTTGCGGGTGACCGTCTTTTCCAGGTAACAGAACCAGGGGATATAGATGAATGCATAGGACAATATCCACGCGTGCCTGTACTTGTAAAGAAATGCTTTTATACTGTTCATAGTATCAGCCTCTTTCTCTGTTTGAAAAAATAAATATCACAAAAATGTAAAGAAAGTGTTAAAAATATCTCAACGTTCTGAGATTATAGCACACTGAAATTAGAAATACAAGGGGCTTCCAAAAAAGTTAATAAACCTTTAGAAAGCTTTATAATATATGCCCATAAACAGCTTTTAATTTTAATTTTTATGTGCTATATTTAACCTATGAAATAAATTTACACAGAATGGACGGAATGTGATATGGGAGAGACACGAAGCGCACTGGGAGTCATCTGCTCCTCCTATGACGGATTTTTTGAAGCAGAAAAAAAGATAGCGGATTATATGATGGAGCATAAGGCGGATGTGGTGGATATGACGGTAGGGGAACTGGCCAAGGCCAGCGGCACCAGTGACGCCACGGTATCGCGTTTTTGCAGGAGATGCGGGTTTAAGGGATTCCACAGCCTGAAGCTGGCACTGGCCAGGGAGGTGCTGGAGGAAGAACGGGGGGACGTGAACATTTCCAATGACATTGACAGGCATGACCTGTCCCAGTCCCTGCAGAACATCCTTGCCAATAAGGTGGCGGAACTGACCGAGACAGTGAACATGATGAAGCCGGAGAACCTGGAGCAGATCCTAGACAAGCTGGAGCACGCGCGTATGGTACAGCTTGCGGCGGTGGGCAACACCATTCCCGTTGCCCTGGACGGCGCATTTAAGTTTAACCAGCTGGGGATTGCGGCAGTGGCCGGGGATATATGGGAGAGCCAGACCGCCTATACCTTTAATCTGGGACCTGAGGATGTAATCCTCATCATATCCAATTCCGGCTCGTCCAAGCGCCTCATGACCCTGGCACAGGGGGCGAAGGAGAATGGGTGCACGCTCATACTGATTACCAATAACAGCAATTCTCCCCTGGCAGCCATATCGGATTACAGGATTGTCACTGCCACCAGGGAAAAGCTTTTGACAGAGGAATTCTGGTTCTCAAGGGTAACGGCCACGGCGGTCATGGAGATACTCTACCTGCTTTTGATGGCGGGGAAGAAGGATGCGGTGGACCATATCCGCCGTCATGAAAATGCCATATCGCCAGATAAAAAGTGATTTGGAAATAATCGTAAAATTACAGAAGAGAAAATAGAAAAAATGCACAAAAAACAGGCGGCTTTTTACATATACAGGCTGCCTGTTTGTATATTGTGATGAAATGTGATAAGAAATATATTTTCTTATAAATAACTATTGACGAAAAAACAATATCGTATTATGATTAAGACAACAAAGAAATGAATTTTCATGAAAAGAGAGGTAAGTGATATATGATTTACACAGTAACGTTCAACCCGGCGCTGGACTATGTGGTAACCGTAAATCATTTCACACTGGGAAGGGTCAACCGGACGGTCAGGGAGAACATCTTTTATGGAGGCAAGGGCATCAACGTATCGGCGCTGCTGGCAAACCTGGGGTATAAAAGCACGGCACTGGGGTTTGTGGCAGGATTCACAGGGGATGAGATTGAGCGGGGAGTTAAGGAACTTGGCTTTCAGTCAGACTTCATTAAGGTGGGGAAAGGAATGTCCCGGATAAACCTGAAACTGAAATCAGATGAGGAAAGCGAAATCAACGGCATGGGCCCTGAGATAACGGCCGGGGATGTGAAGGTGCTTTTTGATAAGCTGTCCGGTCTGGAACAGGGGGATGTGCTGGTGCTTTCCGGAAGCATTCCGGCCTGCATTGATGCGGATATCTATGAGCGTATCATGGAGATGCTTGACGGCAGGGGAATCCGGATTGTCGTGGATGCGGAAAAGGACCTGCTGCTGAATGTCCTGAAGTACCATCCTTTCCTCATCAAGCCCAACAACCATGAACTGGGGCAGATGTTCGGTGTCACGGTGACCACGGATGAGGACATTGCGGCCTACGCAGGAAAGCTTCAGGAAATGGGCGCGGTCAACGTGCTGGTATCCATGGCAAAGGACGGGGCAATCCTTGTGGCGGAGGACGGCAGTATTTACAGGCAGGGCGTTGCACGGGGGACGGTTAAGAATTCGGTCGGGGCCGGGGATTCCATGGTGGCCGGGTTCATCGCCGGGTACCTGGAAACAGGCGATTACAGGTATGCACTGAAGCTGGGCACTGCATGCGGCGGAGCGACGGCATTTTCAGATGGAATCGGAACAAGGCAGGATATCATGAAACTTATGGAAACACTTTAATGAACCAGGAGGGCGAGTTGTATGCGCATAACGGAATTATTAAAAAGAGAAAGTATTGGACTGGATGTTGCGGCTGATTCCAAGGAAGAAGCCATTGATAAGCTGGTATCACTCATGGATGCAGGCGGACGCCTGAATGACAAGGCTGGATATAAAGAAGGGATCCTTGCCAGGGAAGCCCTTGGCAGTACGGCAATCGGTGAAGGGATTGCCATCCCCCATGCAAAGGTGGAAGCGGTAAAGGAACCCGGGCTGGCGGCCATGGTGGTGAGGGACGGAGTGGACTACGAGGCATTTGACGGTTCCCTGGCCCATCTGCTGTTCATGATTGCTGCCCCGGCAGGCGGAGCGGACGTACACCTGGAGGCGTTGTCTCGTCTGTCCACCCTTTTGATGAATCCAGGATTCAAGGAGAACCTGATTGCTGCAAAGGATAAGGACGAATTCCTGAAGATTATTGACGAGGCAGAGGTTGCCCGCTTTGGCGCTCCGGAGGGAGCGGAGGCCGGGAAGGATGGGCAGGCTTCGGATGAATTGGATGGGAATGGCCAGACGGATGGGGGATCAGCTGGAAAAGGCAATGCGTCCGGCGGTCTGGGCGGAGATGCCAATGCGTCCGGCGGTCTGGGCGGAGATGCCAATGCGTCAGGCGGTCTGGGTGGAAATGCCAATGCATCCGGCGGCTATCGCGTGCTTGCGGTCACTGCCTGCCCCACCGGAATCGCCCACACCTACATGGCTGCCGAGAACCTGGAGAACACGGGTAAGAAGCTGGGAATTCCATTAAAAGCTGAAACCGATGGATCCGGCGGCGCCCAGAATGTACTCACAAGGGAGGAGATAGCTGCGGCTGACGCCATTATCATTGCTGCTGACAAGAACGTGGAGATGGCCCGGTTTGACGGGAAGCCGGTTATCATGGTACCGGTTGCTGACGGTATCCACAAGGCGGAGGAACTGGTTAACAGGGCTGTGAGCGGAACGGTTCCGGTTTATCATCATACCGGTTCAGAAGGTGTATCATCAGACAGCGGCAATGACAGTGTGGGACGGACCATTTACAAGCACCTGATGAACGGTGTTTCCCATATGCTTCCATTTGTAATCGGAGGCGGCATCCTTATCGCACTGGCATTCCTCTTTGATGACTACTCCATTGACCCGTCCAATTTTGGTAAGAACACTCCTTTGGCAGCATATCTTAAGACCATTGGGGAGCAGGCATTCGGTATGATGCTTCCCATCCTGGCAGGATTTATCGCCATGAGTATTGCCGACCGTCCAGGACTGGCAGTCGGCCTTGTGGCTGGTATGATTGCAAAGATGGGCGCCACTTTTGCAAATCCGGCGGGCGGGGACGTGAATGCTGGATTTCTGGGAGCATTGTTTGCAGGCTTTGTAGGCGGATATATCGTGGTTGGCCTGAGAAAGCTGTTCTCAAAGCTTCCCAAGTCCCTGGAAGGAATCAAACCAGTGCTTCTGTATCCGGTTATCGGGATTTTCCTGGCAGCCGTTGTCACCACCTTCATCAATCCTTACATGGGAATGATTAATGACGGACTGACCCATTTCCTGAACGGCATGGGCGGCGCCAGCAGGATTGTGCTGGGCATGGTGCTGGGCGGCATGATGTCCATCGACATGGGCGGACCATTCAACAAGGCAGCCTATGTGTTCGGAACAGCCCAGCTGGCCGAGGGCAACTTCGAAGTCATGGCGGCTGTGATGGCAGGAGGAATGGTCCCGCCCATTGCCATTGCGCTGTGCACCACCTTCTTTAAAAAGAAATTCACGGCAAAGGACCGCCAGTCCGGCATTGTAAACTATGTCATGGGACTGTCCTTCATCACGGAGGGAGCCATTCCCTTTGCCGCACAGGATCCGCTGCGCGTCATTCCGTCCTGTATCATCGGTTCCGCGCTGGCAGGCGGGCTTTCCATGGCATTTGGCTGTACATTGCGCGCACCCCATGGAGGCATCTTCGTACTGCCTACCATCGGCAATCCGTTCATGTATCTGGCTGCGGTTGTGGCAGGAGCGGCAGTGGGCTGCATCATCCTTGGGTTCCTTAAAAAGAATGTAAATGAATAAAGGGAGTATTTGTATTGGCAGGCAGTTCCGGCGTTTCAGGCGGGGGCTGCCTGCTTTGCAGCCGGGAACAGCAGATAGGAACATTGGACTGGGACAGAAGGCGGGAGAGGCGGCCGGGAGCAGCAGATAGGAACAGCGTCCTGGGACAGCAGACCGGAGAGGCGGCCGGGAGCAGCAGATAGGAACAGCGGCCTGGGACGGCAGACGGGAGAGGCAGACGGGAGCAGTATCCAGGAACATATTCTGCCTTGACAACTTGCAGATGAGGGAATAATATGGATTCAGATGTGTATCATATGGGATACACGTATGAAACATATAAGAAACACAAAGTGCAGTAGGAGGAAAGAACATGCTGGAAGTTGGAGTAAAGGCGCCGGATTTTACACTTAGGGATAAGGAGGGGAAGGAAGTTACCCTGTCTTCTTTTAATGGTAAGAAGGTGGTGCTGTATTTTTATCCGAAGGATAATACGCCGGGGTGCACCAGGCAGGCCTGTGCGTTTGCGGGGGCTTATAGTGGTTTTAAGGAGAGGAATGTGGAGGTTATCGGGGTGAGCAAGGACAGTGAGAAATCACATGCAGGCTTTGCAGCCAAGCATGACCTGCCCTTCATCCTCCTGTCGGATCCGGAACTGACAGCCATCCAGGCATATGATGTGTGGAAGGAAAAGAAACTTTATGGAAAGGTATCCATGGGTGTGGTAAGAAGCACATATGTGATTGATGAAGACGGCGTGATTGAAAAAGTGTTTGAAAAGGCAAAGCCAGATACCAATGCCCAGGAGATACTGGATTATCTGGACAGGACGGACAGGGAAGATTAGGTAGTATTAGGGGGTGTTTTAACATTCATTCCAGCCATCTGTCTTAAGCAGCCTTTCGGGAACATTTCCCGCAGGGGCTGCTGTTTTTATACCCTGAAAATCCATACTATGTGCCTATGTGCACAAATATCCGGTTGATTTCCAATGATTAGGAATTTAGAATGGTATAGCAATGCACGGCAAGTGTATAAATAATTTATATGGGGATAGTAAGATGTGGGAATCATATGTCATATATCAGTCAATAAAGGCAGCTGAGGATATGTTTGCAGCCATGAAGCTGTTTCCGGACAGCGCTGATGAAAATTGGGAGAAATTTATTAGTAATGAGAAGGCAAAGGTTAACCTGGATGTGGCCTTGATCATGATGGCAATAGAAAAGGGGCCGTATCAGTAAAGGAATGGCCATGAAGGGACGCTTTGGACGGTCCGTACTATCATTGGTGACGTTTTCCTGCCTGCCCATAAGTATTCAATAAAAGCTGTAAATGAATGTGACTATGAAACTGCATTCCCCAACAGTTTAAGGAAGGGTTTCAAGGATTGCTACAGGCGCACCTATCCACATATAATTCACAAATCATCCACAGACTTATCCACAATATCCACCGGGAATACAAGATATTTTGGCTGGAAATTGTGTTTATCTATATCTAGTGGTATCATGATTGTGGATAAATGGAAGTGGGAGGCGGCCTTTTTTCTTTTGTCATAGGGGAGCATGAAGGCTTTCAGCAGGCAGGAGAGCCATATGAACGGTCCCCGCTTTTAAAAGGAAGATACGGGGGCTGGAATCCAGTGGCTGGTTTGGATGGGGCTGATTGCGATTGCTGTATGTCCGGCTGATTCATAAAACCATGAACAGGGTACCTGCCGTAATCAATATCATGCCGATGACCGATTTGACGGTGATGCTTTCGTGTAAGAAAACAAAAGCCAATATGATTGTCACGACAACGCTTAATTTGTCAACCGGGACTACTTTTGATGCCTCCCCAATCTGTAATGCCCTGTAATAACAGAGCCAGGATATGCCGGTGGCCATCCCTGACAGGATAAGGAAAAGCCAGCTTTTTTTCGTTATGCTGACAATCCCGCCCTGGGAGTTTGTAAGGAATACCATTCCCCAGGCCATGATTACCACGACCATGGTCCTCAGGGCGGTTGCAAGATTGGAATTCACTCCCTCGATTCCTATCTTTGCCAGAATCGAAGTCAATGCTGCGAACAGGGATGAAGCTAATGCGAAAAGAAGCCACATGTTTGATTCCTCCGTGGGTGGTATAAGGGTGGTTTGTTGGTTTGCTTTAATAATAGCACCATTTATGGGAGATAATCCATCACGATTTTATTTTTTTCTGGTTTTTATGTGCTATGAAGGAAACCTATATAATGGCGTTACAGCTATAATGGCATTACGACAAAAAGGGGACATCCTGTTGCAGGTGTCCCCTTAAAATAAACATTAATGGAGGTATCCCCTCTATTATTATCATGGAAGTAAATCAGGATATTTTTCCAAGTCTTCAGATGTCGGAATCCCATCAAGCAAATAAGAATAGGATACACCAAAAAAGTTAGACAATGTTTTTAATTCAAAGTCATTCACAAAACGGCTGCTGGTTTCAATCCGGGTAATTATGTTCTTATCAAAGTTTAAGTCGGCTAATTGGAGTTTATCAGCTAAATCACGCTGTGAAAGGCCACAATGGTTCCGTGTGGAAGATGAATTCGAGGAAGGTAAGGTATGTGAACAGGCATATGCAGAGATAATGAATGTCTATCAACGCCTATGCCAAAGATTGGGCGTGAAGGGGGAAGAGGATGAGGATATAGAAAGGTTATTGGTGCAATAATACTTTGGATTAATGCAGACACCAAGTAAAACTTTCTTGGCAATGTGTTTATTGACCCGGTAGCAGAGAACAAAGGTATTGGAAAATTAGTATGGGATTTTGTTGAACATGAGTTTTCGGATACAGAGGTATGGAAAACAGAAACCCCTATTTTTTCTCGTAGAAATCATAATTTTTACATCAATAAATGCGGATTCTATGTTGTAAGAATTGAAACCCCCAAAGACATTGAAGAAGGAAGTTTTATTCTTGAAAAAAAGATGCAATAACACAAGCGAATGAACAGTTTGTTCTATAATGAGATCCATTGCGAACTGTGTACGAATTATTCTTGCTTCGCCTTTGGCGGATAAAGCGTAGGCCATTGGCATAACATTCCTAAGTTTACCCTAAGACAGAGTAAACTCATTTTTTGATACTATTCAATAGAAGATTCTTGAATAATTATTGTTTTGACCAAAAGACGTATCTGAGAGGGAACGGGAATTAGAAAAAGCTGCAAACAAAAGAATGGCAATATAAAAGTGTTATCAAAGATTTTCCAAAGCAAAAACCCTGAAACACTTGATTCCTCAAGCGTTCAGGGCTGTTAAGAAGTAGCGGAAGGGAGATTCGAACTCTCGACACCACGGGTATGAACCGTGTGCTCTAGCCATCTGAGCTATTCCGCCATATTAAATTTTGGTAGGTAGTGGGGCCTACAGGGCTCGAACCTGTGACCCTCTGCTTGTAAGGCAGATGCTCTCCCAGCTGAGCTAAGACCCCACATTCCAGGCTTCGCAGCAGCTCAATCGCGACTGCCTGTACAGTATATGATAAATTGTGGTAATTGTCAAGACTTTTTTAACTATTTTTTTTATAGAAATTTTCTTAGTGTTTTATATGGGATTATGGTATAATAATCGACAGATATTAGAAATTAATCAATGCACTGGAAAGGACTTTGCATACCCCTCATGTATAACTTTATCGTAAACCCCAACGCGGGAAGCGGCAGAGGCATGAAGCTTTGGAAGGCCATGGCCCGCTATATGGACAATCATAATATAGAATATGAAGCTTTCCTGACAGAGGGGATTGGCGATGCCAGGCTCATTGCCAGGAAGCTGACCGATGGTGTCCGCGAGCCGCGCTACATCATCACGGTCGGCGGCGATGGGACCATGAATGAGGTCCTGGACGGCGTTTCTTTCCATGCGCCTTTAAGCCTTGGATATATACCCGCCGGCACGGGTAATGACCTGGCCCGGAGTCTCCGCATGCCGAGAAGTGTGCTTAAGTGCCTGAAAAAGCAGCTGACACCCAGGCATTTTACCATGATAGATTACGGCGTGCTTTCTTACGGGGAGCATGAATTGTCACACCGGCGTTTCCTTGTAAGCGCGGGAATTGGCTATGATGCATCCGTGTGCCAGGATGTACTGTCATGTGGGTGCGGCAGGCGTTTAAGCCGTATGGGATTGGGAAGACTTTCTTATATCATCTTTGGGATACGCCAGTTTTTCCGATGTAAGTCCTCCAAGGGCTATATCGTATTGGACGGGGTGAAGAAAGTGGAATTTAATAATATTCTTTTCATCTCATGCCACATACAGCCTTCAGAAGGCGGCGGCTTCCTGTTTGCACCGGGAGCGGATGGAAGTGATGGGAAGATGAATATATGCGTGGTCAGCCATGCTGCCAAGGCAAGGCTGATTCCGGTCCTGCTTTCAGCCCTCACAAGGCGTAAGGGAAAGCAGAAGGGAGTGCGCAGCTTTGAGTGCAGGGAGATTGCCATCCATACGGAGGCGGCCCTTCCGGTCCATGCGGATGGTGAGAACTGCGGCCTCCAGACGGATATCCAGGCGGGATGTATTGCCAGGAAGGTAAGGATGATGGTATAGTACGTCATGGAAAGATGTCCATGGTAAAGAAACCCATGGAAAGAAAACCAAGGTAAGAAGCATATGGAAGCATATGATTTAAGAAGATAAGAAAGTATATGGTAAAGCATATAGTAAGGAGAATCTATGAGAATCGGACAAGGATACGATGTTCATAAGCTGGCAGAGGACCGCAGCCTGATTCTGGGAGGAGTGGCCATTCCCTATGAAAAGGGGCTTCTTGGCCATTCGGATGCAGATGTGCTGGTCCACGCAGTGATGGATGCCCTTTTAGGGGCAGCCGCGCTGGGGGACATCGGACAGCATTTCCCGGATACGGACCCTGCATATAAAGGGATTTCCAGCATAGAACTGTTAAGAAGGGTAGGGGAACTTCTGGATGAGAAGGGGTATGTGATTGAGAATATCGATGCAACCATCATTGCCCAGAAACCCAAGCTTGCACCGTACAGGCCGCAGATGGCGGCCAATATAGCGGAGGCCCTCCACCTGGATGCAGGAAGGGTCAGTGTCAAGGCCACTACAGAGGAGGGGCTTGGCTTTACAGGAACAGGGGAAGGGATTTCTTCTCAGGCAATTACCTTATTGACGGAACCGGCAGACTACTGCTATGATAATAAAATGATGTCTGAGGGCTGTAAAAGCTGTCCTGGCTGTGGCCGGGGATGAGATAAAAGACATATAAAGGTTAAGGAAAATCAGGTAGATAAGAGAGAATTTATCCACGAGGAGAATAAGAGTATGAAGATATTTAACACACTGAGCAGAAGAAAAGAGGAATTTGTGCCATTGACACCGGGCGAGGTCAAGATGTATGTATGCGGCCCCACGGTGTATAACCTGATCCACATCGGCAACGCAAGGCCCATGATTGTATTTGATACAGTACGCAGGTATTTTGAGTATAAGGGCTATGATGTGAAGTATGTATCCAATTTTACGGATGTGGATGACAAAATCATAAAGAAAGCCATTGAAGAGGGCGTGGACGCGGACACTGTCTCACAGCGCTATATTGAGGAGTGCAAAAAGGATATGGCGGCCATGAATGTCAAGCCAGCCACGGTACATCCCCAGGCAACCCAGGAAATCTGCGGCATGCTGGAGATGATCCAGACCCTGATTGACAAGGGCCATGCGTATGTGGCAAAGGACGGTACGGTTTATTTCAGGACCGGTTCCTTCAAGGAGTACGGCAAGCTGTCCCATAAGAATCTGGATGAGCTGCAGTCCGGTTTCCGCGAGATTAAGGTGACCGGCGAGGAGGGGAAGGAAGACCCAAGTGATTTCGTGCTGTGGAAGCCGAAAAAGGAAGGGGAGCCTTTCTGGGAGTCACCCTGGTGCAACGGACGTCCGGGCTGGCACATTGAGTGTTCCGTCATGTCCAAACGCTATCTGGGCGAGCAGATTGACATCCATGCGGGCGGCGAGGACTTAATCTTCCCACACCATGAGAATGAAATCGCACAGAGCGAGTGCGCCAATGACAAACCGTTTGCAACCTACTGGATGCACAACGCATTCCTTAACATTGATAATAAGAAAATGTCCAAATCCCTGGGCAACTTCTTTACGGTCCGTGAAATCAGCGAAAAGTACGATTTACAGGTGCTGCGTTTCTTCATGCTCAGCGCCCATTACCGCAGTCCCCTTAACTTCAGCGCCGACCTGATGGAGGCATCTAAGAACGGCCTGGAGCGTATCCTGACCTGTGTGGATAAGTTACGGGACCTGGAGGCAAAGGCAGAGGGCGCGGCACAAACCTGTGCGGAGCAGGGCAGCATGGAAGAGGCAGGGAAGCTGCTGGGCAGGTTCGAGGAAGCCATGGACGATGATTTCAATACAGCGGATGCCATCTCGGTTGTCTTCGAGCTGGTGAAGCTGGCCAATACAACGGCTGATTCCGGCAGCACCAAGGCGTATGTGTCCTTCCTTAAGAAGAACATTGAGCAGCTGTGCGATGTATTGGGCATCATAACTGAGAAGAAGGAAGAAGTGCTGGACAGCGACATTGAGGAAATGATTGCGGCCAGACAGCAGGCCAGAAAAGATAAGGATTTTGCACTGGCAGATGAAATCCGCGGAAAGCTTCTTGATATGGGCATTGTACTGGAAGATACCAGAGAGGGCGTAAAGTGGAAGAGAGTGTAACTTCAGTTGATTTTCTGACATATTATAAACAGTGTATGAATCTTGAACCAGTGGACGCGAATATGTACTCGCCACTGGTTCTGGCCTATATTGGGGATGCGGTGTATGAACTCATGATCCGTTCCAGGGTCGTCAACCATGGCAGCATGCAGGTGAATAAGATGCACAAGCGCAGCGCCGGACTGGTTAAGGCAGGAACCCAGGCAGCCCTTATAAGGGCCATTGAAGACCTGCTGACAGAGGAAGAACACGCCGTGTACAAACGGGGGCGCAACGCCAAATCCGTGACAACGGCCAAGAACGCATCGGTGATTGATTACCGGACGGCCACGGGACTGGAAGCCCTGGCGGGCTGGCTGTTCCTTAAGGAACGGTATGACAGGCTGGTATATCTGGTAAGCCAGGGCCTCATAAGGCTTGGGGAACTGCCGGGCAGGGAAGATGAAACGGCTGCCATGGATGGGCAGGCAGCGCAGGACAGGACAGCCGCAGGTACCGGGGCTGGGCAAGAGACAGGAGACATGACATGAGATATGAAGAACTGACCATAGAGGGGCGTAATGCGGTTCTGGAAGCATTCCGTTCCGGCAAGACCATTGATAAGCTGTTCGTGCTGGACGGCTGTCAGGACGGACCCGTGCGCACCATTGTGAGGGAAGCCAAGAAACATGATACCATTGTGAATTACGTTGCCAGGGAACGTCTGGACCAGATATCGGAGACAGGGAAGCATCAGGGCGTGATTGCCTATGCGGCGGCCTATGAGTACGCAGAGGTGGAGGACATGCTGAAGGCTGCAGAGGAGAAAGGGGAACCGCCGTTCCTCATCCTGTTAGACGGCATAGAGGATCCCCATAACCTGGGGGCCATCATAAGGACAGCCAACCTGGCAGGCGCACACGGGGTCATCATCCCCAAGCGGAGGGCGGCAGGGCTTACAGCCACGGTTGCCAAGACATCCGCAGGCGCCCTTAACTATACCCCGGTTGCAAAGGTCACCAACCTGACGGCTGCCATGGAAGACCTGAAGAAAAAGGGGATGTGGTTTGTCTGCGCGGACATGGGCGGCGACATCATGTATAAGGTGAACCTGAAAGGCCCCATTGGGCTTGTGGTTGGCAATGAAGGGGAAGGCGTTGGCAAGTTGGTCAGGGAACACTGCGATATGACGGCCTCCATTCCCATGAAGGGCGATATTGATTCCCTGAATGCATCCGTGGCAGCCGGGGTCCTGGCATATGAAATCGTGAGACAGCGCATGATGCCATAATATTCCCCATAGGCAGGCAGGAGGTGAATTTATGATGAGAATAATACGTAAACCAGTTATAAAGTTAACAGCTGCCGTCGTGGCCGCGGCCATTGTATCGGGAAGTCTCCCAGCTGCTGCGGCATGGGCCGGGTCCGGCCGGGATGCGGTGGTGATAGAAGATACCCAGGTGCCTTTATATAATAAGCCTGCCGGCAGTTATGTGCGGACCCCCATTGCTTCCGGCGTGACCACCTATAAGAATGAGAAGGCTACCCTGGATGCTTCCAATGTATCAGAGGGCTATATCATGGTCAAGTACACAGGAAGCGTGGGAAAGATTAAGATTCAGATTACAAAAAGCGGCTCTGAGACCTATACATATGATCTGAATAACAGCGGGGTGTACGAAGTATTCCCGCTGTCAGAGGGCAGCGGCTCCTATCAGGTGAAGGTATTTGAGAATATCCAGGGCAACCAGTATTCCCAGGCTTTCAGCCAGTCCATTGACGCCGGTATCACCAACCAGTTCGGGCCATTTTTATATCCGAACCAGTATGTGAATTTTAACTCTGCCAGCGCTGCCGTGCAGACGGGCGCTGCCGTGGCAGCAGGCGCAGCGGACCAGATTGGCGTGGTGACTGATATTTACAATTATGTCATCAGCAATGTTACCTATGACACGGCCAAGGCCACATCCGTGCAGTCAGGCTACCTTCCCAATGTGGACGTGGTGCTGGCGCAGAAAAAGGGTATCTGTTTTGACTATGCGGCCCTGATGACAGCCATGCTGCGTTCCCAGGACATACCCACCAAGCTGGTGGTTGGTTATACAGGCAACCTGTATCATGCCTGGATCAATGTTTATCTGGAAGGCCAGGGCTGGGTGGACAATGTGATTTATTTTGACGGCAACAGCTGGAAACTGATGGATCCCACATTTGCGTCCTCCAGCGGCCAGAGCCAGGAAATCATGCAGTATATCGGCAACGGCGCCAACTATAAGGCCAAATACAGCTATTAATTGGGAGGCAATGACATGGAAAAGCAAGGTGAGGCATATTACCGCTATTCCTACCGGGAACTGGCAGCTTTCTGCCTGCAGGTATCCCTGCTTCTGGAGTCAGCGGTACCCCTGGATGAGGGGCTTGCCATCATGGCAGAGGATGCGGCTGACAAAAAGGAAAAGGACATGCTGCTCTACATGGCGGAGGGCGTGGAACTGGGGGACCCGTTTTTTAAGGTCCTGGAAGATACCAAGGTATTCCCGGACTATGTGGTTAAGATGGCAAAGCTGGGCCAGAGCACGGGAACCATGGACCAGATGATGAAATCCCTGTCCGTATATTATGAAAAGGAATACCGGCTGATACAAGCCATTAAGAATGCAGTGACCTACCCTGTCATGATGGTAATCATGCTTCTGGTGGTGCTGTTTGTCCTGTTTACACGGGTCATGCCTGTGTTCAACAAGGTATATGAACAGCTGGGGGCGCAGATGTCGCCGGTGGCGCTGTCCGCCATCCGTCTGGGCGGCCTGTTCAGCGGCGCGGCCCTGGTTGTGGCTGCCCTCCTGGGACTGCTGGCAGGCGGTATCTGGGTGGCGTCCAGGTTTGGCAGGAAGTTCGGTTTGGTGGAGCGGTTCATCAATTATGTCAAATGCCGCAGCAAGATTGCCCTGGCAGTGGCCAACCGCCGCTTTACTGCAGTCCTTTCCCTGACCCTTAAATGCGGGATGGAACTGGAAAAGGGCATGGAGCTGGCGAAGGAACTTGTGGACAATGAAAAGGTGGCTGAGCGCATCAGCAGATGCTCGGAGCAGCTGCAGGTGGGGGAAAGTTATTACCAGTCCATGAAGGATACCGGGCTGTTCTCCGGTTTTTACATACAGATGATTAAGGTGGGAAGCAGAAGCGGCCATCTGGACAGTGTCATGGAGGAGATATCGGGGGACTACGAGGAAGCCGCCGATGCCTCCATTGATAATATGATAGCCAGGTTCGAACCCACCATTGTGGCGGTGCTGGCAGTATCCGTGGGCCTGGTGCTTCTGTCTGTCATGCTTCCTCTGGTGGGAGTGTTATCCGCAATCGGATAAGGAGGACGGATTATGAAGGTTCAAAACAGGAAAAAGGAAAAGAGCAGCATCTATGGCTACCTGCTGTCAGCGGCGGCCATGGCTGCTGCTGTTACAATATTTGCGGGAGCCGTGATAAGCTTTGCAGGCAGGACCGGAAGCGGGGAAGAGGAAACCCTGAAGAAAGCGGTTACCCGGGCTTCGGTCCAGTGCTACGCCATTGAAGGGCGCTATCCGCCCAGCGTGGAGTATCTGGAAGAAAATTACGGTGTACAGATTAACCGCAAAAAATATAATGTGTTCTATGACGGCTTTGCATCCAATGTAATGCCGGAGATTAACATCATACCCATAGAAGAGCAGGGGGCATCAGAATGATTCAGAAGACAGAGAAAAAAGGCCATATGATGAGTGTGCTTTTTACCATGCTGCTGTTTCTGGTATTTGTTCTGAGTGCCCTCTTTACCGTGCTGATAGGAAGCCGGGTATATGAGAACATTACGGTGCGCAGCGATGCAAGCTACACGGGCAATACGGCCCTCAGCTATATTGCCAACAAGGTGCGCCAGGGAGACCGGGCAGGCCTTGTGGATGTGGTGGACGTGGACGGGATTCCTGTCCTTGAGATGAAGCAGGAAATCGGGGATTCTGAATATGTTACTTGGATTTACTGGAAGGATGGGACCATCCGGGAGTTATTTACAGATACATCCAGCGGACTGGGACTGGAGGACGGCCTGACCATACTGGAGTGCGGAGGGCTTGACCTGTCAAAGGATGGGAAGCTGCTTCGCATTGAGACACTTGGGGAAGGCGGAGGCGCTGTGAGCCTATCCTTAAGAAGCGGAGGACTTGAGGCGGATGAATAGGAAAAGCGGGTCCGGTTCAGGGCCATTTTTAATGGAAATGCTGGTAGTGGTAGGTTTTTTCATTATCTGTGCCAGCATCTGCGTCATGGTTTTTGCAAAGTCGGACAATATCAGCCGGGAAGCCAGGGACATCAACCAGGCAGTGCTTATGGCAGAGAGCCTGACCGAGGAGCTGAAGGCCGGCGCAGAACCGCGCTGGAGCCAGCAGCTGCCGGACCGGAATATCTGGCAGCATCTGGCGGAAGCAGATGATGAAAATGAAGATTATGCTGAATGGAACAGGGAACTGGTGGAAAGTGACGGCTATGAGGGAATGCATGCCATTTACTGGGACAGCAGCTGGAGGGTAACGGAACCAGACTTCAACACGCCGTACCTGGGGATTATATACCAGGGCACGGTGGACGGCATGAGAAGGACCGATGTACTGGTCCTGCGTTACGGCAAAGGGGATGACAGGGGGGAACTTCTCTACCGCCTGCAGACAGAAAGCTATGAGGCGCAGTAAGGTATGATTCATCATGTACAGGAGAGAGATGGCAGATGGCAGAAAAAAGTTCCAGGAATAAAGTGAGTATAGGAGCCTCGTCACTGATACTGATATTCATTGTGTTGTGCATGGCCACCTTTGGCCTGCTTTCCTTAAGCAGCGCCCAGGGGGATTTAAAGCTTGCAAGGCGCAATGCGGATGCGGTAAAGGGGTATTATGAGGCTGACAATAAAGGACAGCAGTGGCTGAAGGATGTGGATGGGGTCCTTATGGAGGAAATGGGGAAAGGCCAGGATTCCGCCCAGTGCAGCCTGGAGATAAAAGACAGGCTGGGAGACCTCTATGACAGGGAAACCGGGCTTATATCCACGGACATACCAATGGACAGGGGCCGGTCCCTTCGCATCGAACTGGTGCTGATGTGCGGGGAAAAGAGGTACGAGGTAAAATCCTGGTATGTGTATAACAGTGAGGAGTATGAGATTGATACATCGATGCCGGTCTGGGGCGGGGAGGCTCCCACAGAAGGGTAAGCCGATGGCCTTAAGGGACGGCTGGGACTCCATGAGGGTATCTGGTTTTTCGGAGAACGCGTATACAGAATGGTATAAAGGAGCATAGATATATGAATGTTATGGAATTACTTACATCGGCAGTGGAAAAGGATGCGGCGGACATTTTCCTGATTCCCGGCATGCCCTTTTCCTATAAGATAGGGGGCCGGATCATCTATCAGGGAGATGACAGGATCATGCCTGACGAGATGAATGGTATGATTAAACAGATTTATGAACTGGCCAAGAACCGGAGTATGGAAAAGGTACAGAGCCATGGGGATGATGACTTCTCCTTTGCCATTCCAGGTGTGTCCAGGTTCCGTGCCAGTGTATTCCGGCAGAGGGGTTCCCTGGCAGGCATCATCCGGGTGGTCCGGTTTGAACTGCCGGATGCGGGGCAGCTGCATCTGCCAAAGAGCATTATCGATGTGTCCAGGCTGACCAAGGGAATGGTGCTTGTGACAGGCCCGGCCGGCAGCGGGAAAAGCACCACCCTGGCATGTATCATAGATGAAATCAACCGCACCAGGAATGCCCATGTCATTACCTTGGAGGACCCCATTGAGTATCTCCACAGGCATAAGATGAGCGTTGTGACCCAGAGGGAGATCGTGACGGATACGGACAGCTATGTAAGCGGTCTCAGGGCGTCCTTAAGGCAGGCGCCGGATGTCATCCTTTTAGGCGAGATGAGGGATTATGAGACCATCAGCATTGCCATGACAGCGGCTGAGACAGGTCATCTGATCCTGTCCACCCTGCACACGGTTGGCGCGGCCAATACCATTGACCGTGTCATTGACGCATTCCCTCCAAACCAGCAGCAGCAGATTCGGACCCAGCTGGCCATGGTGCTGGACGCAGTCATATCGCAGCAGCTGATACCGACATTGGACGGTGGGGTACAGCCTGCATTTGAAATCATGTTCCTGAATAACGCAATCCGCAATATGATACGGGAATCTAAAATCCATCAGATTGACGGAGTCATTGCCACGTCCCAGGAGGAGGGCATGATATCCATGGACAACAGCCTGATCAAGCTTTACCGGGACGGCGCCATATCACGTGAAAATGCAGTGGCTTACAGCAGTAACAGTGAGCTGATGGAAAAGAAGCTGTCCAGGTAACAGGAGTGATTCAGGAGCAGGCGTCCGGCTATATATCGAAGTTACATACCGGGCTGCTGATCCGTGGAATAAGGATAAGCCTTTCCAGATATACTATATCCAGAGCGTGTCTGGAAATACATCCTGTCATGTTTATGGCAGGGGAAGCAGATATCCGGGGAAAGGAGTCTTTTATGAAAGTTGATAAACGGAAAGTAGTAATTGTGGGTACAGGAATGGTAGGCATGAGCTATGCATACAGCCTGCTCAACCAGTCAGTGTGTGATGAACTGGTGTTAATAGATGTGAATAAGAAACGGGCGGAGGGGGAGGCGATGGATCTGAACCATGGCCTTGCATTCGCCAATTCCAGCATGACCATATATGCAGGCGGGTACGGGGACTGTTCGGATGCGGATATCGTGGTGATCTGTGCAGGGGTTGCCCAGAAGCCAGGGGAGAGCAGGCTGGATCTGCTCAAACGCAATGCGGAGGTGTTCCGCTCCATCATAGACCCTGTGACATCATCTGGTTTTAATGGTATTTTCCTGGTTGCGACCAATCCGGTGGATATCATGACAAGGATAACATGCACCCTTTCCGGCTTTAATCCAAGACGTGTGCTGGGCAGCGGAACCGCCTTGGACACGGCCAGGCTGCGTTACCTTCTGGGGGATTATCTGAAAGCGGATCCAAGGAATGTCCACGCCTATGTCATGGGCGAGCATGGGGACAGTGAGTTTGTGCCGTGGAGCCAGGCCCTTCTGGCCACCAAGCCCATCCTGGAACTCTGCAATGAATCCGGGGATGAGGGATGCAGGGGAAGGTTTGACGAGATCGAAGAAGAGGTGCGCACTGCTGCCTATAAGATAATTGAAGCCAAGAACGCCACCTACTACGGAATCGGAATGGCCCTGACCAGGATTACCAAAGCCATCCTTGGGGATGAACACAGTGTGCTTACCGTGTCAGCCATGCTTAGGGGAGAATATGGACAGCGGGATGTATATGTGGGCGTGCCCTGTATTATCAACCAGAATGGGATCCAGCGCGTGCTTCCTCTGTCGCTGACAGAGGATGAACTGGATAAGCTGGGCAGATCATGCGATACGCTGCGGGAGAGTTTCGACGGGATTTTTTAAGATAAGAGGAGCCGGCACTGAGGATAAGAGGAGCCTGGCACTAAGAATGAGAGGAGCCGGTACGATGGGGGACAACGTACCGGCTTTGTATGGAAAATCTATATCAAAAGGATTGGTTCCTTGTTTATGACTACAGTATACAGGACTTTTGTGACCAAAGTTTGAGCAGTCTATAAATTAAATGTGAAAAACTTTACGATTTTATTGTTTTTATGCGCTTAAAATCTGTCCACACCCAATTAACAGGATATCCACATATTTATCCACATTATCCACCGGAAGTACAAGATATTTGGTGTCGGTATTGTGCTTATCTATATCTGGTAGTATCATAATTGTGGATAAGTGTAAAGAAAGACTGAGGAAGTGGAAGGAATAGGGATTATAAGGATAGCTGGGGCTGTGTATGATATTCCTGATTCTGGGGCATACTATCCCATATATCACGCAGATAAGAGGTAGCATACTATGAATGACAACAGGGATAGGGTACTTTTTTATATAAAAGAATTTACAAAGAGGCATGGGTACACACCCACGGCCTATCAGGTATCAAATGAATTATATATGCCCCAGGATAAGGTTTCCTCCATTGTGGAAGCCCTGAAAGCCGAAGGGACAATACAGATCCATCGGCCGCTGATATGATCCTTCCTGGGATTTTGAGTCAAATGAAAACTTTTTCAAATTTATTGTTGACAAATTTCTCCCCTCATGATAATATATACAAGGTTCGCGTGAGCGGAACAAAATAAAAGCTGCTGTGGCTCAGTCGGTAGAGCGTCGCATTGGTAGTGCGGAGGTCACGGGTCCGATTCCCGTCAGCAGCTCGGTGAAACCCTTGAATTTTCAAGGGTTTTTTTGTGCACTTGTACAGATGCATCTGCTTTTGCGTGGAAGCTTGACAAAAAGCTGCAATATGTTTGCAAAAATAAAAATGAACTTGTTTTGATTCCTCACCGTTTTTGCCGGAACCTGTCCAATGGATATCATGCCTGTATCTATCCAGGCAGAAATACCAGGGAGGGGCATTTAAATTGTCCGTAATTACTAGAATATTCCCCATAATTACAAAATAAGTCAAAAATAATTGGAAATAGAAAAATAATATCCGGGGTAATCCCTTCCGTTTTTGGCCTATTTGTGATAAGATGGATATTGTCCGTAAAATACAATCTTTTTGTGGGGCGTTTCACAGGAGACAATGCCGGTTACACGGGCTGCATCATATATGGAGGGGATTATGGGAAAACAGGTGGAAGATAACGTTGGGAAGTCAGATATTTTAGATAATACTGGCTTCCGTTTTTTGTTTGGGCAGGGGGAGTAATGATGCTGGACTGGATGCTTGGCCTGGGAGCCTTTGCAATGTTTTTTATATATGACTGGAACCGTGTGTTTGTAAAAAAAAGCTGGATGAATCCATTATTTGCAGCCGGGAATATGTGCCTGGCCGTGGTGGTGGTCCGGTTGGTCCTTGAGGCATTTTCACTCAGCTTAGGGAAACCGGGGGCAGGCCTGTCCCTGGCATTCTGGCTGTGCCTGTCCGCCGTATGCCTGGCAGGCCTTATCTACACCCTGTATTTTGCCCTTCCCTTTGACAGTACCTATTGCAGGGAGGCTGACCAGCATAAGGCGTGCAGGTCGGGCATATACGGCTGGTGCCGCCATCCGGGTATCTGGTGGTTTTTCGGCTGCTTTTCCTGTCTTGGGATGTCTACAGGAACAGGGGAGCGTGTTGTGTTCTGCCTTGTTTTGTCACTTCTTAATCTGTTGTATGCCTGGTATCAGGACCGGTATATTTTTGTAAGGGAGTTTTCTGATTATGAGGATTACCGGAGGTCTGTGCCATTTTTGTTACCGAAAATGAAAAAGGGGCGGTGAGTTTATGACATTTGAGGAAAAGCTTGTGAACCAGGAGTATGACAGGATATGGCAGGAATACTGCGGGTTCCTGGACCTGGATATGGATTCCTATATGAAGATACAGAAAAGGCTGCTGGCGGAGCAGATGCGGCTCTGGTGCAGCAGTCCCATCGGAAAAAAGATACTGAAGGGCAGGAATCCGGGAACGGTTGAGGAGTTCCGTACCATGGTGCCCCTTACCACCTATGACGATTATGCGGATGTGCTTCTCCTGAAAAAGGAGGATATGCTGCCGGACAAGCCCATCATATGGATCCAGACTACATGGGAAGGCGGGAAACATCCTATTAAAGTGGCACCCTATACCAGCGGTATGCTTGAGACCTTTAAGAATAATATCATAACCTGTCTTATGATGGCCACAAGCAAGGGAAGGGGAAGCTTTGATATTGATATCGGGGATACGTTCCTCTATGGCCTGGCGCCATTGCCTTATATCACGGGCCTGATCCCGCTGGGGCTGTCCGACCAGTTCCATATGGAATTCCTTCCGCCTGTAAAAGAGGCTGTGGATATGACCTTTTCCGAGCGCAACAAACGGGGCTTTAAGATGGGGTTAAGTAAAGGCATTGATTTCTTCTTCGGGATGGGAAGCGTTGCCTACTATGTGAGCATGAGTGTCGCAAGTCTTTCCGAGAGCGGTAGGAAGGGCGGATCCAGCCTTAAGAAGCTGTTCACCATGCCTCCGTCCATGACCCTTAAGTATCTCAGGGCTAAAAAACAGTGCAGGAAAGAGGAACGGCCGCTGATGCCAAAGGACCTTTTTAAACTCAAGGGCTTTTTGTGCGCGGGCACGGATAACCGGTGCTACAAGGATGATCTGGAGGAACTGTGGGGCGTAAGGCCGGTGGAGGTGTTTGCAGGCACGGAGCCAAGCTTTGTGGGCACGGAGACATGGAACCGCAACGGTCTGTACTTTTTCCCGGACGCATGTTTTTATGAGTTCATTCCGGAGGAGGAGATGTACCGCAATATGGATGACCCGTCCTATGTGCCAAGGACCGTCTGCATGGATGAGGTGGTTCCGGGAGAAGTCTATGAACTTGTGCCCACCGTGCTGAGGGGCGGCGCCTTTGCCAGATACCGGGTGGGGGATATGTACCGGTGCCTGGGGCTTACCAGCAAGGATGATGAGACAAGGATTCCCCGGTTTGAGTACATGGACCGGGTGCCGGATATCATTGATATTGCCGGATTTACCAGGATATCAGAAAATTCCATCCAGAATGTCATCGGCCTTTCAGGGCTGGAGGTGGAGGACTGGGTGGCGCTTAAGGAGTTCACTGTTGATAAGGGACGTCCTTATCTGCATATGTACGTAGAAATGTCCCCTGGTTCAGTGGTGAACCGGGCAGTCAGCAGGGAACTTCTGAAGGAGCACCTTACCATCTACTTTAAGTATGTGGACCAGGATTACCATGACTTAAAACGTATCCTGGGCATGGATCCGCTGGAGGTTACCATATTAAGGTGCGGTACGTTTAAGGAATATAAGAACAAGACAGGAAAAAAGCTGCGGCATATTAACCCATCCATACACGATGTGCAGGATCTGGTGAAGATGCAGGAGCTGTTTGACAGGCAGAGGAGATACTGATTGTATGAGAAGCTATGTTTTTATTTCCATTACAGCATTATATTTCTACATGTTCCTCATGCTGGCCTTCATGTCGGCTAAGAAGTCGAGGCTGGTCAGGGATTTTATTGCTGTATTGGGTGCTATGATTTTATGGACGGGCGGCTCGCTTCTCATGAGGCTTATGGCGTGGCCTTCCTATCACATGTGGTTCCATGTTTCACTGGCAGGAATCTGCCTGGTACCGTATGCGTTTTTCTGCTTTATCAGGGATTTCTGCGGGCATTCGGCCAAACCCTCCCACCGGATATGGCTGATACTGATTGTGCTGGTCAACTTATATAACATGACCACCGGCAACCTGCTGGAAGCCCCGGCCATTACGGGAATCGGCGACAAGGCTTTCTTCGTCTACCATATGACCTGGCGGGTCACTGCCATGTATGGACTGTGTTTTCTTGTGATCATCCATTCCGCGGTAATCATCTTTGGCTCCAGGAAGAACCGGGCGGTCTGTTCCAAAGTGGTTCCCCTTCTGTCAGGAATCCTGCTTCTGTTTGCAGGCAACATGGCGGTGCCGGTCTTTAACGGGTTCCCTATCGATATCCTGGCAGGCGCGGTCAATGCAGGGGTCATGTTCTATACGCTGTATTCCAAACATGTGTTTAAGATGACCCTTCTGGTTTCACGGGGAAACTGCTACATCATTGCCATGGGCATCAGCGCGCTGGCATTTTATAATATAGCCCAGACACTGGAGTACCTGATACGGACCGGCGTTCCCATGCTGTCATCCTTCAGCGTGATGATTGTGGCCACCCTGACCATGATCGTGACCCTGATCATCTATCAGCTGGCGAAATGCTTTTTTGACAAGCTGTTCATACGGGAGGAAGTCAGCCAGACCGAGCGGCTGAGCGAATATACGCTGCTGGTGTCCCAGTCCCTGCGTCTGAATGAGATACTTCAGGGCCTGGTAAGCGTCATTACCGATACGGTGCATACCAAAAAGATCTATATCTGCATCAAGGACGACCAGGGTAATTATCCGGCTGTTTTCAGCAGCAGCCCCCTGGATGACAAGAATTTCATGATGGATGGGGATGCGCCCTTGATCCACTGGCTTAAGAACCATGATTCCTGCCTGCTCCTCCGTGATTTCAGGCGGACCGTGGATTACAAATCCATGTGGGAAGAGGAGAAAAGGCAGCTGGAAATACTCAAAATAGAGTGCCTCCTTCCATTAAAGGACGGGGATGACCTGGCCGGGCTTGTGATGCTGGGCGGCAAGGAACACAAAGGAAAGCTGCGTTCGGGATATTCGGAGGAAGATATCATTTTCCTCAATTCCATAGAGTCGGTAAGCTCCATTGCTGTGAAGAATTCCAGGCTTTATGAAAAGGCCTATGAGGAGGCAAGGACAGATGAACTGACCGGACTGCTGAACCGGAAGTATTTCTACGGGATGCTGGAGGATGCATATGAAAAATGCAGCCGCACCTCCCTTGCCCTGGCCATTTTCAATGTGGATGATTTTAAGCTGTATAACCAGCTTTACGGCAACCAGGAAGGGGACCAGGCCCTGATACATATTGCGCGTATCATACAGGGGACGGTGGGGGACAACGGATACTGCGCACGGTACAGCGGCAAGGAGTTTGCCGTCATCCTGCCCGAGTACGATATCTACTCAGCCCAGAACCTGGCAGAGAATATCTCACGGCAGATACAGAACATGAACCGTGACAGTTCTGAGACCTATCTGAAGCCCCTGACCGTCAGCTGCGGCATCTGCGCCATCCCTTATGCGGCAGCGTCCATACAGGAACTGGTATCCAATGCGGACTGTGCCGTGTACCATGTAAAACGTTCCGGCAAGAACGGTATCCGGGTATATTCAGACGGCATCATAGGAATACGGGAGACAAATGAGGGATTGGCCAAAAAGCATAAGAGTATGTATTCGGAATATGCGCCGACCATCTATGCCCTGACAGCTGCCATTGACGCCAAGGACCATTATACATTCCAGCATTCCAAGAACGTGTCATATTATGCGGAGGCTATCGGGATGGCCCTGCACACCAGCGGGGAATACAGGGAAATACTCAAGGAGTCGGCGCTTCTCCATGACATCGGTAAAATCGGTATTCCCGAGAACATACTGAACAAGACAGGAAAGCTTACGGCCGAGGAATACGAAGTCATGAAGCGGCATGTGGAGGCATCCGTGGAAATCATCCGCCACCTTCCGTCCATGGATTATGTCATCCCGGCTGTCATCGGCCATCATGAGCGTTACGACGGCAAAGGCTATCCCCGCCGGATTGCGGGGAAGGACATTCCCCTGGCAGCCAGGATACTCTGCATTGCTGATTCCTTTGACGCCATGGTTTCAAAGCGCAGCTATAAATCCAGCATGTCGGTGGAGTTTGCCATCAATGAACTGGAAAAAGGCGCCGGAACCCAGTTTGACCCGGAGCTTGTACCCCTGTTTGTGGAACTGATTGCATCCGGGACCGTAAAGCCGGTGCTGAGTGAAGGGGATGTGGTGGAAGACGGCAGGAATGCCGGGGCATGACAGAGGGGAAAATCATAATGCCATCGAGGCCGGACACGGAGTGACCTTGGAATGGAATGCATATGCATGAAAGTGCCGCCCAATCACCTGCTTTGTGATGATTGGGCGGCATTTCTGCTCCATGAGGTATGATTCCTGCAAGACCTTTATAAAGGTTTCAGGAAGGTTCTTTGCTAAAGTCCTTGTTTGATGCATGTTCCATGTTGTCCGCACGGCCAACGGACAAGCCCGGGTTTGAGCCGGCGTGCAGGAAGTGACATGAAATCCGCCCTTAGAATACCATCTGCACCAGTATCATATAGCACACCGTGCCAAGGGCAATGCTTGCCAGCGTATTCCCCTTCCAGAGGTGGAGTGCTACCACTGCTGCCACGGAGATAAGTTCGGGCAGGCCGTATGGATATGCCAGGGGAGTGATTCCCTTCAGGCAGTAAACGACCAGCACGGCCATGATGGCAGCCGGAAGTATGGCGCCCAGATAGCGGACCAGGCGGGGGACTTCTTTTTTCCCTCCGAACAAAAGGAAGGGGAGCCAGCGGGTAACCTGGGTGCACAGGGCGCAGACCAGGATGGTAATCAGCACATAGGCTGGATCTGTCAATGTATGGGTCAGTGTATTGATCATGGGTTATGTTCCTCCATCTTCTGTTCCACGGTCCTGCGAAGGAACAGCAGGATGGCCACGGTGGCTGCCAGGGCAGGCAGGATGAAATTGGATGTGCGGATAAGTATCAGGAACAGGGCGCCGCAGATGAATCCGGCCACGGCCGGGATGTGGGTCCTTGCCGCCTTCCACTGGTCCACGCAGATGACCACGAACAGGGCGGTCATGGCAAAATCAATGCCAGTGGTGTCAAACTTAATCAGTTCCCCCATGAGCGCGCCAAGCACCGAGCCAAGGACCCAGTAGCACTGGTCAAACAGGGAGACAAAGAAGGTGGCCTGCTTCCATTCCCTGTCCGTAAAATCCGCCGGGCGGGCCATGGAGCAGAGCAGGGAGTATGTCTCGTCCGTCAGGGAGAAGACCATGTACGGATAAGCCTTTTTCATTTCCTTAAAACGTTCAATGAAGGTCAGGCCGTAAAATGCATGGCGGCTGTTGATGAACAGGGTCATGACGGCCGTGGTGATGAAGCTCAGGCCCCCGGTGAGGATGCCTACCAGGGCAAACTGCATGGAGCCTGCGTAGACAAGGGCGCTGATGAGGAAGGCCCACAGGACGCCAAGGCCGGATTTCTGAAGCAGGAGCCCGAATGCAATCCCCAAAAAAATATATCCCAGGAAGATAGGGATAGTCTTGATTAAGGCAAACTTTGCTGTTTTTTTCATGATATGTAAAATCTCCTTATAAATGTACACATTTTAGCACATTAATATAGTATAGCAGACACAAGGGAAGATTTCCACTATAAAATGTATTTTCCCCTTTCATAGACCAGATAAATATGTTATTATTTATTATACTTGATTATAAAAGTAACAATAACGGAGGAACAATCATGGCAGAGAAAGACACCGTAATGGAAACAGAGGAAAAGGAGGTAATCTCCAAGAATTTCATTGAGCAGGAGATTGACAAGGACCTGGCAGAGGGCGTGTACAGCCATGTCCAGACCCGTTTCCCGCCGGAGCCCAACGGTTATTTACACATCGGACACGCCAAGTCCATATTACTCAATTACGGTCTGGCACAGAAGTACGGTGGCAAGTTCAACCTGCGTTTTGACGATACAAACCCCACAAAAGAGAAGACGGAATTCGTGGAATCCATCATGGCAGATGTGAAGTGGCTGGGCGCTGATTTTGAGGACAGGCTGTTTTTTGCGTCCAATTATTTCGAACAGATGTATGAGTGCGCGGTATTCCTGATTAAGAAGGGGAAGGCATTTGTCTGTGACCTGACCGCGGAACAGATCCGGGAATACAGAGGCGACTTTACCACCCCCGGCAAGGAAAGCCCGTACAGGGACAGGAGCATTGAAGAGAACCTGAAGCTGTTTGAAGAGATGAAGGAGGGCAGGTACCAGGATGGGGAAAAAGTCCTGCGTGCCAAGATTGACATGGCTTCCCCCAACATCAACATGAGGGATCCGGTCATCTACCGTGTGGCCCATATGTCCCATCACAACACCGGGGACAAGTGGTGCATCTATCCCATGTATGATTTCGCCCATCCGATTGAGGATGCCATTGAGCATATCACCCATTCCATCTGCACCCTGGAGTTTGAGGACCACAGGCCCCTTTATGACTGGGTGGTCAGGGAGTGTGAATTTGAGGATCCGCCCCGTCAGATTGAGTTTGCCAAGCTTTACCTGACCAATGTGGTTACGGGCAAGCGCTACATCAAGAAACTGGTTGAGGACAAGATTGTGGATGGCTGGGAGGACCCGCGCCTTGTGTCCATCGCTGCCCTGCGCAGAAGGGGATATACGCCCGAGGCCATCAAGATGTTCGTGGAGCTGGTGGGTGTTTCCAAGGCCAACAGTTCTGTGGATTACGCCATGTTAGAGTACTGCATCCGTGAGGATTTAAAGCTTAAGAAGCCGCGTATGATGGCTGTGCTCAACCCGGTCAAGCTGGTGATTGACAATTATCCGGAGGGGCAGACAGAGATGCTTGACGTGCCCAACAATCTGGAGAACCCGGAACTGGGCGACAGGAAGGTGCCCTTTAGCCGTGAACTCTATATTGAGAGGGATGACTTCATGGAGGAGCCTCCTAAGAAGTATTTCCGCATGTTCCCCGGCAATGAAGTGCGTCTCATGGGCGCTTACTTTGTTAAGTGTACCGGATGTGAGAAGGATGCAGACGGCAATGTAACCGTTGTCCACGGGACCTATGACCCGGAGACAAAGAGCGGTTCCGGTTTTGAAGGCCGTAAGGTAAAGGGTACCATCCACTGGGTCAGCATACCAACGGCAAGGCAGGTGGAATGCCGCCTTTATGAGAATATCGTGGATGAGGAAAAGGGTAAGCTGAATGAGGACGGAAGCCTGAACCTGAATCCCAATTCCCTGACTGTCTTAAGTGAATGCTATGTGGAACCGGCCCTGGCAGAGGGCAAGGCCTATGACAGCTACCAGTTCGTGCGCAACGGTTTCTTCTGTGTGGACTGTAAGGACAGCACGCCGGAGCACCCTGTGTTTAACCGGATCGTGTCCCTTAAAAGTTCCTTTAAGCTGCCAAAGTAAGGTCAGGACATGCCAATCCATATATGCCTGGGGTGGCTATTGGCTGGACCGTGACAGGGATATCGTGGCTGCTGTGCCTTATATTGGGTATGGCAGCCATTTTGCATTGGGAATCCGGGATCCGGTCTTGGGAAGCTCAGGGAGGGCAGGTGATATGTGGTATGGGGCAAGCATCCTGTGGCATAGGGCAAGCATCCTGCGGCACAGGGCATGCCTCCCACATTGACAGCATGGTCTGATTCTGGTATGATGGACCGGATTGAATTATTGCAATATAACAATGCCAGTTTGCGGCAGAAAGGCGGTATCATGGAGCTGATCGTACCATTTGACAGCCAGTCCGACAGCCCGCTTTACGAGCAGATTTATCAGTATATCAAGGACGAGATACGGGGCAAAAGGCTGGGGGCGGGAAGCAGGCTGCCATCCACCAGGATCCTGGCGCAGAATCTGAAGGTGAGCCGGAGCACCACACAGATGGCCTATGACCAGCTGGTATCGGAAGGCTATATAGAGGCCCAGCCCTACAGGGGATACTATGTCTCAAAGATAGAGGAGCTGGTGGAGGTCCGGCAGAAGTCCGCCGGTTCTTTTGTGCTGGAAAAGGATTGGGAAGAACATAGGTTTGAGGTGGATTTCTCACCAAGGGGCATTGATTTGGACAGCTTCCCCTTCAATACCTGGCGGAAGCTGAGCCGTAACACCCTGGTGGATGACAATAAGGAAATGTTCTCAGCCGGAAATCCCCAGGGAGAGCTGTCCCTGAGGATTGCGGTGGGGGAATATCTCCATTCAGCCAGAGGCGTGGACTGCAGCCCGGACCAGATCCTGATTGGCGCCGGAAGCGAATATCTTCTGATGCTGCTGGCCCAGATACTGGGAACCGATATGGGGATTGCCATGGAGAACCCTACCTACAAACAGGCTTACCGTGTGCTGAAGGGAGAGGGGTATCATGTGGTTCCGGTGGGCATGGACCGGTATGGGATGAATGTGGAGCGCCTCCAGGCCAGCGGGGCAAAGATTGCCTATGTGATGCCGTCCCACCAATATCCAACAGGAATCGTCATGCCGGTGAAACGGCGCCAGGAGCTGCTGGCCTGGGCCTACAGCGGCCAGGACAGGTACCTGATTGAGGACGATTATGACAGTGAGTTCCGCTACAAGGGTAAGCCCATCCCGGCCCTGCAGGGCATGGACAGGGGCGGGCGGGTGATTTATATGGGGACATTTTCAAAATCCATCGCGCCTGCCATCCGTGTGGGATTCATGGTGCTGCCGGAACATCTCATGAAGGTGTACAGGGAAAAGGCTGGCTTTTATGCGTCCACGGTGTCCAGGATTGACCAGAATATCCTCTATCAGTTTATCACCCAGGGCCATTATGAGCGCCATTTAAACCGTATGAGGGCCGTGTACAAGGCAAAGCATGATGTGCTGCTAAACGGGCTAAGGGAATTGGAGGACCGGTTTGTCATACGCGGGGAATACGCGGGGCTTCATGTGCTTTTGACCTATCGCTGGGGCGGCAGTGAGAAGCAGCTGACAGAACAGGCCGCGGCAGCCGGCGTAAAGGTCTATGGCATGTCGGACTGCTTCATCCACCCCGAACAGAATATCTACCCGTCCACGGTCATGCTGGGATATGCGAAACTGAGCGAAGCTGAGATTGAAAAGGGTACCGGGCTGTTAAAGAAGGCCTGGTCCTGAACCCGTGATGAAAGGAATGGATATAGAGTGAAGGACAGAAAGTACAGTGTCATAGATATAACGGCGGCAGCGGCCTTTGCCATGGTGCTGGGAATCAGCAGCATATGGGGGCTTAAGGAACAGGGAAATGTCCCAGGGAGAAACGGTGCTGCCGTACTCCGGGAAGCAGCAGATTCAGCGGACATGGGCATGGACAGTGCAGATGGGGCCTCTGGAGGGATGGATGGAGGAAATGCCGGTGCAGGCCGTATGGCCGGAAGGAGCAGATCTGGCGTGGACGGCAACGGTGCAGGCGGGGATGGAAGCGGAGCAGCGGGAAAGGCAGCAGGCGCGGATGGAAACGGCATGGCGGGGATGACAGCAGGCGCAGATGGCGGGGCAGCGGGAGAGGCCGCCCCCGTGGTCCTGGATGAAAGGCAGCTGATAACCGTGTCAGACATCATGAAAGCGCTTGAAAAGGGAAACCTTAAGGAGGCGGCTGCCGTGATGGTACGTGAGGAGGATATGCTGGCAGATATGTTCTACACTGCCATGGACGGTGGACGATATCTTTATGACGGCAGTTCCTTCCGGTCTGACATAGATGGCCGGGGAATGGTATTTACCAAGGCGGGTACCGTGTATTACGGTACGTTTAAAGCCGGGAAGCCGGAAGGACAGTGCACGGCCCTGCAGGTGGTGGATCTGGACGCGCCCAGATATGATTATTCCCAGGGAATCTGGAAAGACGGCAGGATGGAGGGCAAAGGCCATACAGGATACTGCTATTTTGAGGGAAGCCCGGAAGGGGAGGCAAGGGATATCTGCAAGACAGGAACATTTTCCCAGGACCTTATGGAGGGCGACGTGGTCTATACCAGCATGAATGAGGAGGACCAGGTTTCAACCTGGAAACTGAAGGTGGGACACGGAATCGCAATCCTGGACGACAGATGGAATCATGTGGAATCCACAGGGGAATACCAGCTGCTGTCTGAGGACAATGACAACCACGCATATGTGCTGGAAGAAGACCAGGCCGCCATGCCCATGTGGGTGAACCTGCTGGTATGGGATGAATAGGGAACGGCAGAAAAGAACCTCCGGGCAGATGCTTATGCATCCCCGGAGGTTTATTTATCCTAAAAGTATGGTTATCAATTGAATCCAGAATACTTTACTAAATCCGCAGTTTTCTGAATCCAGGGTATTTTCCTAAAACCAAATCATCTTCCTAATCCAGGGTATCTTCCTCGATGGTGGCAGTAGGTTCCTGCGGTTTACGCACGGTACTGTCTTCCTGTCCGGAAACCTCCTCCTCATCCATCAGGTCATCACTGTAATCCGCCTGATAATCGTGGGAGACATAGGAGGTACCGAGGTCCCCGTCCATGCGGCCATAGTCATACAGATCGTCCTCATCCACATAATCATCATCCAGGAATCCCTCGTCCTCAAACAGGTCGGAATCATCTTCCTTTTTCTGGGCACGCTCATCCATGAAATCATCCTTCTTGGTCTTCATGGTGTTGAGGGCGATGTGGGCGGTATCCACGGCAGCGGAGGCAACCTCGTGGGCTGTGTCTGAAAGCAGGCTTCCTGCATCCTTCAGCACATTCTTAGTGGCATGGGCCATATCCTTGGCAGCCACCTTCAGCTCATCCTTACTGGACGTAAGGGAAATATAATTGCGGTCCAGCTTGCGGGAATCAATGGTGCGGTCTTCCGCTCCCTCCGGTCTGTCCTCGTCACCGCTGTCCTCAAATTCGCGGAAATCCTTTTCCAGTTCCTTGTGGTATGTCTTATACTGGAGTACATAAGAAACGCCGGCAGCCACAGCGCCTGTGACAGCCGCAAATGCTACGAACTTACCCCAACCTTTCTTAGCCATGCAAAAACCCCCTTCTTACCTTTTAATAGTGATTACGCATAAAACGCATAAAAGTACGATACAATTCATAGTATTCCTTATTGCTACTATTGTAATACGAATGGAAAAAAAAAGAAACAGCAATTTGTAAAAAAATAATAAAATTAAAAGAAATTAGCACTCAAGTCTTGACAGTGCTAACAACTGGTGATATAACTTATCATGTGAGCAAAATAAAGATGCTTAGAAAGATAACACAAGAAAGAAAAAGCAGAACAGTTTGTAAGGAGGAATTCAATTATGAAGTTGGTACCATTGTTTGACAAGGTAGTATTAAAGCAGTTAGTAGCAGAAGAGACCACAAAGTCCGGTATTGTCCTTCCGGGTGCGGCAAAGGAAAAGCCACAGCAGGCAGAGGTTATTGCAGTTGGTCCTGGCGGCGTTGTGGACGGCAAGGAGATTACCATGCAGGTTAAGGCCGGCGACAAGGTCATCTACTCCAAGTACTCAGGCACTGAGGTGGAAGTAGAGGATGAGAAGTATGTAATTGTTAAGCAGAGCGATATCCTGGCAGTAGTTGAATAATTGAAACCATTTTACAAAATAATGAATAGAACATAATTTGGAGGTTGATCATCATGGCAAAGCAGATTAAGTATGGCGTAGAAGCCCGCAAGGCTCTGGAAGCAGGCGTGAATCAGTTAGCAGATACAGTACGTGTGACATTAGGACCCAAGGGACGCAACGTTGTCCTGGATAAGTCCTTCGGCGCTCCGTTAATCACCAACGACGGCGTTACCATTGCAAAAGAGATTGAACTGCAGGATCCATACGAGAATATGGGCGCACAGTTAATCAAGGAAGTTGCTTCCAAGACCAACGATGTGGCTGGTGACGGTACCACGACCGCAACCGTCCTGGCACAGGCAATGGTGAATGAAGGTATGAAGAACCTGGCAGCAGGCGCTAACCCAATCGTTTTGAGAAAGGGTATGAAGAAGGCAACAGACGCAGCTGTTGACGCCATCAAGGCTATGAGCAAACCAATCAACGGCAAGGCTCAGATTGCAAGGGTTGCAGCTATCTCTGCATCTGATGATGAGGTTGGCACAATGGTAGCAGATGCTATGGAGAAGGTTTCCAAGGACGGCGTCATCACCATTGAGGAATCCAAGACAATGATGACAGAGCTTGACCTGGTTGAAGGCATGCAGTTCGACAGAGGTTACCTGTCCGCATATATGTGCACTGATATGGATAAGATGGAAGCGAATCTGGATGATCCATATGTGCTGATTACCGACAAGAAGATTTCCAACATCCAGGAGTTACTGCCTCTGTTAGAGCAGGTTGTCAAGATGGGCGCAAGACTGCTGATCATCGCCGAGGATGTGGAAGGCGAAGCACTGACCACCCTGATTGTCAACAAGTTAAGAGGTACCTTCAACGTAGTTGCTGTCAAGGCTCCTGGCTATGGCGACAGAAGGAAGGAGATGCTGCAGGATATCGCTATCCTTACAGGCGGCACCGTTATCTCTGAGGAAGTTGGTCTGGACTTAAAGGATGCAACCATGGATCAGTTAGGCCGTGCAAAATCCGTTAAGGTTCAGAAGGAGAATACAATCATCGTTGACGGTATGGGCGATAAGGACACCATCGCTGCAAGGGTTGCCCAGATCCGCAAGCAGATTGAGGAAACCACCTCTGATTTTGACAGGGAGAAATTACAGGAGCGTCTGGCTAAGCTGGCTGGCGGCGTAGCTGTCATCCGTGTAGGCGCTGCTACCGAGACAGAGATGAAGGAAGCCAAGCTTCGTATGGAAGATGCCCTGAACGCTACAAGGGCAGCTGTTGAGGAAGGTATCATCGCAGGCGGCGGTTCCGCATATGTACACGCTGCAGCTGATGTGCAGAAGATTGTTGACAGCCTGGAAGGTGATGAGAAGACCGGTGCCAAGATCATCTTAAAGGCCCTGGAGTCCCCGCTGTTCCACATCGTTGCAAATGCAGGCCTGGAAGGTTCCGTAATCGTGAACAAGGTTAAGGAATCCAAGGTTGGATGCGGATTTGACGCATACAAGGAAGAGTTTGTCGACATGATTGAAGCAGGTATCCTGGATCCTGTTAAGGTTACAAGAAGCGCACTGCAGAATGCAACCAGCGTTGCTTCCACCCTGCTGACAACCGAGTCTGTTGTTGCCAATATCAAGGAACCGGCTCCGGCAATGCCTCCAGCACCTGATATGGGCGGAATGTACTAATCCATGACATGATATGACCATGCACAGCCTGGACGGTTGGGATGAACCCAACTGTTCCAGGCTGTTTTCATGTCCGGCGGCTTGAATCGTCCGGAGTCCCGTGATGGATGGGAGACTGCTACACAAACATCCTTGCGGCGCAGGTGAATGCAAAACAGATGACGATGCCGCACACGGTAGGCACCAGGAAGGACACAAGGGTCCACTTGAAACTGCCGGATTCCTTCCTGATGGTGAGAAGGGTGGTGGTGCAGGGCCAGTGCATAAGGGAAAACAGCATGGTGCTGACAGCGGTAATCCAGGTCCACCCATTATTCACAAGAAGTTCCTTTAACTGTGCCAGGCTGTCAAACTCCAGGATACTGCCCTGGGCCATGTAAGCCATGATGATGATGGGAATGACGATTTCATTGGCAGGAAGCCCCAGTATGAAGGCCATGAGGATGACCCCGTCCATGCCCAGCAGCCTGGCAAAGGGGTCCAGGAAGCCGGAACAGTGGGCCAGCAGGGTAAGGCCGCCCACCTGTACATTTGCCATGATCCAGATAAGAAGTCCGGCCGGGGCAGCCACCACAATGGCCCTTCCCAGCACGAACAGGGTCCGGTCAAAGATGGAGCGGACAATGACCTTCCCAATCTGGGGGCGGCGGTAGGGCGGCAGTTCCAGGGTAAAGGAAGAGGGGATTCCCTTTAATACGGTCATGGACAGGAACTTGGACGCCGCGAAGGTCATGAACACGCCCAGCACAATGAATGCCGTTAAAAGCAGCGCGGATAACAGGGAATCAAAAGCTCCCCCGGATACACCCACGAAAAACATGGTGATGATGGCAATCAGGGTGGGGAACCTTCCGTTGCAGGGCACGAAGTTATTGGTAATCATGGCAATGAGCCGTTCCCTTGGGGAGTCAATGATGCGGCAGCCCACGATACCGGCCGCATTGCACCCAAAGCCCATGCACATGGTAAGGGCCTGTTTGCCGCAGGCATGGCAGCTCTTAAATGGTTTATCCAGGTTGTAGGCAATCCTGGGAAGGTATCCGGAATCCTCCAATAAGGTAAACAGGGGGAAGAAGATGGCCATGGGCGGCAGCATGACGGATACAACCCAGGCCAGCACGCGGTAGACGCCCAGGACAAGGATGCCATGGAGCCATTCCGGCGCGCCCATGGCCATGAATGTCCGGGTCAGCTGGTCCTGGAGCTTGAAGAAGGCGTCAGCCAGCATCTGGGAAGGATAGTTGGCCCCGGTGATGGTCAGCCAGAACACCACGGCCAGCATTCCAACCATGACCGGATAACCTGTGAAACGGCTGGTCAGCACCTTATCCAGGCGGCGGTCCCCTTCATTGTATTCAACCTGATTAAAATGCACGGTATCCCGGCATATTTTTTCCGCGGAGGCTACCAGGGCAGCCACCACCCGGTCACCCATGATTTCCCTGGTGACACCGTACTTGGATAGGTGTTCCCTGGCCTCGTCCAGGGCCTCCGCCAGTTCCGGTATGTCAAGTATGTCTTCGCCCAGATATTCCTTCAGTTCCTTCATAAGGGAAGGGTCACAGTCAAGAAGCTTCAGTGTGAGCCACCTGGAATTGATTTTGCCGTCCACCCTGGCTTTTACCAATGGTTCTGCCATGGCAATGGCCTGCTCAATGATGGGGGAATACTGGACCTGGTAGGGATGGAGGTCCTTCTTTCCGTCCACCAGTGCGTCCAGCTGTTCAAGGAAATGCTCCAGGCTTTTCTTTTTCCTGGCAATGGTGCCCACAACCGGTACCCCCAGCTTTTCAGAGAGCATTTCCAAGTCAATGGAAATGTTCTTGCGCGCGGCTTCATCCAGAAGGTTGACGCATACCAGCACATGGTCTGATATCTCCATGGTCTGCAGCACCAGGTTCATATTGCGTTCCAGGCAGGTGGCGTCGCAGACCACCACCACGCTGTCACTGCCCCCAAAACAGATGAAGTTGCGGGCAACCTCCTCCTCGGCAGAGTGGGCCATGAGGGAATAAGTGCCAGGTATATCCACCAGCACGTATCCATGATTCCTGGTTTTACAAAATCCCTGGGCATTGGTCACGGTTTTGCCGGGCCAGTTGCCGGTGTGCTGGTTCATGCCGGTCAGGTTATTAAAGAGGGTGCTCTTACCTACATTGGGATTACCTGCTATGGCAATGACCTTATCTTCGGGTGTCTGTTTTTTTATCTCCAATCCGGAATCGACAGCGCCCATTCCTACTGATTGTTTTGTCAGCCCCATTTTAATACTCCTTTTATATATTTTTAGATTTATATATTTTAATCATCATTCATGAATCAGGATGCCCCGGCAGTCCTCGGAACGTATGGCGATGACAGCGCCGCGTATCAGGTAGGCGCATGGGTCCCCAAGGGGGCTTTGGCCCAGACATTCCACTTCCGTGTCCTCTACCAGGCCGATATCCAGAAGGCGTCTGCGGATGCTGCCGCAGGCAGTCAGTTCTTTAATGTGTGCCCGCTGGCCGGGCTTTATATCACTCAGACAATGAATTTCTTTCATATTTACAATACCTCGCAATAGATTTAGGATAGGGAAACATTTTCTTACTCTTATAATATTGCAGGAGGGACACTTTGGTTACTGGTATGGATGGAAAACATGAAAAAAACGGACCGGGCATGGATAAGGAAGGTTTCTATACCATGAAAGGATATGAACGGGTAAACGGTGAGGAGCTTACGTCTTCCATGGAAGATTACCTGGAGATGGTCTGCCGCATGGAAGCGGAAGGATATCCGGTGCGGGTAAGCCTTCTGGCCGCCAACCTGCATGTGCGCCCATCCTCCGCATCCAAGATGCTGGATAACCTGAAGGCAGCCGGATATATTGACTTCAGGAAATACGGCACCATCATGGTCACGGATAAGGGGCATATGGAGGGACGGTATCTGCTGCACCGGCACCAGGTGCTGCATGAATTTTTCTGCGCCCTGAACCATACGGACAGTGAGCTGGAACAGGTGGAGAAGATTGAGCACTATATCAACCGGAGGACCGTGGGGAATATGGAGCGGATGCTGCCTTTCCTTAAAAGCCTGTAAGGTATCACTGGAAATATGGGGCAAACTATTGTATAATGAGAAATATGCGAAACAGGACCTGATAAGTGCATGAAACATTTACAACATGATAAAAGGAGAGAACAGAATGAACGATGATAATTACGTAGAGTGGCTTGTGAAGAGGAAAGACCCGGCCTATGCCATTCCCCTTAAGATATTGATGATTGTCCTGTGTGTTATTTCTGCCTTCCTGGCCATGCAGACCATATTTGGGATTGTCTTTCTCCTGGCAGCGGCGGCAGGGACTTATTTTGTTTTCCTGAATATGAGCGTGGAATATGAATACCTGTTTGCGGAAGGCGGACTCACCGTGGACCGTATCCTGGGCAAGGCCAGAAGGAAGAGGGTATTTGACTGTGATAAAGAGGATGTGCAGGTGGTGGCTCCGGCTGATTCCTTTGTGTTAAAGGATTATGAGCGCCAGGGCGCCAAGGTAAAGGATTTTTCGTCCGGCAGGAAGGAAGCCAAGGTATATGCACTTATGTACCAGAAGGGGGCAGATAACTTCAAGGTCCTGATTGAACCGAATGAGAAGATGGTTGGCGCCATGAGAAGGACATTCCCAAGAAAGCTTGTGATGTAGCCGGACAGGGAGCGGACGGCGCTGGGTGGATGGGGACGGACGCGCTTGGTAGATAAGGACGGATGGCATTCTGTATATAGGGAACGGTGGCATTCCGTGAATAGGGAATGGCAGCATGTGGATAAGAAGAAAGGGACAGCTGGCCTGAGGGGATATGGGGATTCCCGTCAGGAGCAGCTGTCCCTTTTGGTCCGGTACCAGGCACCTGTTTATCGCGTCCTCCTGCCTGGAAGGATTAAAATTCCTTCTTCTTATAGATGGAAATGCTGATAAAATAGGATGCTGCAAACATCAGCAGTGACAGAACCAGCAGCAGGATACAGAAATTGGACAGGATGGCCGGACTTATATTCTTAAGCCTGCCGCCCCGCGCTATGATGACACCTGTAAAGAAGATGGCTGCAAACAGCACACTGGGGATGTAGCGGCCCTTTTCAGCGCCAAGCCACAGGGAGCAGGGAAGGGCCAGGGCCGTGTAAATGAGCGATATGGCAGTCCCTGTCAAAAGGGTAGTGCACATTGCATACAGAAACTCAGTATCAATCCCTCCTGTGCGGATGACCCAGGCAATCCCTGTCATGGGAAAGGATACGGCGGCCGCGGCCATAAGCATCAGTATGGAAATGATGTATTTTTCCTGAACCATGACGGTCCTGGAAAGGGGCATGCTCAGCGCATAGGTATCCCACTTCACCTGCCTGTCATAGGAGGAAAGGGTGAAGGTAAACATGGCGCTTACCATCATGCACAGGGATATGAACAGCAGCCCGCCGTCCTTCTGGGGAAGGAATACAAGACCCCATACGACAACGATGAACAGCAGGCTCTTAATGTTCTGTCCTAAACAATAAAAATCTTTTAACAGTAATCCTTTCATCGCATCTGCCCCCTTACATGAAACAGCATGATTTCCTCAATGTTGGTGCGGTCCATGACCAGGTTGGGATAGCGCTCCATTACTTCCCGGCGGTTGCGCACCAGGCACTCTGACTGGTATGCGCTTTGGCGGATCCCCACCATGGTAATCCCACCGCGGCCTGCCATGTCCTTAAGGTGTTCCAGTTCCTCCTGGCTGCACTTAATGATTCCCATGTCCTCGATAAGGGAATCCTTTTCTTCTGAAAACAGGATTGAGCCGTTGTGGATCATGGTGATATAGTCAGCCACCTTATCCAGGTCACTGGTAATGTGGGAGGAAATCAGGACGGAATTCCCGCCGTCCTCAATGAACCCAAACAATATATCCAGAATCTCATCCCGGACAACCGGGTCCAGGCCGCTGGTTGCCTCATCCAGGACCAGCAGTCTGGGATGGTGGCTCAAAGCAGCCGCAATGGACAGCTTCATCTGCATTCCTTTGGAATATTCCTTTATTTTCTTCTTCCCAGGCAGGGCAAAACGGTGCAGGTAATCCAGGAACAGTTCCTGGTCCCAGTTCCTGTAAATCCTGCCCAGCATATGGGATACCTGTATCCCGTTCAGGAATTCATGAAAATGGCTTTCGCCCCACACAACCCCAATCTGTTCCTTGATACGCGGCTGGTCAGTGTCCAGGTCCAGGCCCAGGATCTCGACGGTGCCGCTGTCCCGACGGACAACATCCAGCATGGCCTTGAGGGTGGTGGACTTGCCGGCCCCATTTTCGCCTATCAGTCCCATGATGGCTCCCTTTGGAAGTAAAAGGTCAACATCCTTCAGGGAAAAATCCTTGTAGGCCTTTGAAAGCCCTCTTATGTTCACTGCGTACTCCATGGACATCTCCTCACTCTCCGTTATATATAAGTTCCAGCACCTCCACCAGCTCCTTCAGGGAAATGCCGCTTTTTTTAGCCAGGTCAGCTGCTTTTGCCAGGTATTCCTCCGCAATCCTCAGGTTTCCCTCGCGGATGACCTCGGTATCCTTTGCAGCCACAAAACTTCCCTTTCCTGTTATGGTTTCAATGAAGCCTTCCTGTTCCAGGTCATGGTAGGCGCGCTTGGTGGTGATGACGCTGATCCTCAGTTCCTTTGCAAGTGTCCTCATGCTTGGCAGGGCATCGCCGGAATCCAGCTGCCCGGTCATGATCATGTTCTTTATCTGGGATGTTATCTGTTCGTAGATTGGTTTGCCGCTGGAATTGCTGATAATGATATTCACTGCGCTGCCTCCGTGGTATGGGTAGTGGTTGGGATTGTGGCGGTGATGATTGCCTGGGTGGTTATAATGTATATATCGTATATATACAATATAACATGGGATGTGGGGGATGTCAAGGGTGGGATTTAGGATGGATTACTAATTGTGTGGGGGCTGGGGAAAGATAAATTTAAATTAATGTATAAAATGCACAAAAAAATTTTTTCAATTTGGATATTATAGGCATTGTGTTGGCTGTTTCCATATGCTATTATTTAACCATAAACACTGTATACAAAATTTTTAATTTTTAATTCTGGAAAGAAGGACAATGTAACAGGAGGAAGGAATGGAGATTCTGGTATGCATAAAGCAGGTGCCGGGAACCACCAGTGTGGAGGTGGATCCGGTTACAGGCGTACTGAAGCGGGATGGTATTGAAGCTAAGATGAATCCATATGATCTATATGCGCTGGAATTCGGGCTGGAGCTTGCGGCAAGGACAGAGGGACATGTTTTTGTTATTACCATGGGGCCGGACCAGGCCGGGGAAGTGCTTTTGGAAGCTGTATGTATGGGGGCGGAGAGGGGATATCTTATCTCGGACCGCCGTTTTGCAGGCGCGGACGTGTGCGCTACAAGCCATACCTTATCCCAGGGCATCCGGCAATCAGGAACCTATGACCTGATCCTGTGCGGGAAGCAGACCACGGACGGGGACACGGCGCAGGTAGGGGCGGAAACAGCGGAGTTCCTGGGAATTGCCCATGGCACCAATATACTGGAGGTCCTGGAAACAGGGGATACCTTCATCACGGTGAGGATGAACCTGGAGAATAAGATACAGACACAGAAGATGGAACTGCCATGTCTGTTGACCGTGGATAAGGATGTGAACACGCCCAGGCTTCCTTCTTATAAAAGAAGGATTGGGATGGACCCGAACTGTATCAAGGTCATGAGCCTGGATGATTTGGATGACAGGAATCCCAGCCACTATGGACTTAAGGGGTCACCTACCCAGGTGGAACGCATTTTCCCGCCTGACAAGAAAACGGATAAGGAAATGATTGAAGGAACCAGCCGGGAACTGGCCACGGCGATGGCTGCAATCCTTAGAAAACATAAGTTCATATAAGCTGTTTGAAGTGAGGTATACCATGGCATATTTAGAGATAAACCAGGATAGGGTGACGGAGGAATCCGCAAAGCAGCTCCAGTCGCTGTGTCCCTTTGGGGCAATTACACAGGAGGGGGGATGCCTGTCCGTTACGGCGGCATGCAGGATGTGCCGGCTGTGTGTAAAGAAAGGGCCGGAAGGCGTTGTACGATGGGTGGAGGAAGAGGCGCCTGCATCCGTGGATAAAAAGGAATGGAGGGGGATTGCTGTTTATGCGGAGCATGACGGGGAGTCCATCCATCCTGTCACATTGGAGCTTCTGGGAAAGGCAAGGGAGCTGGCGGAAGGGATTGGCCATCCGGTTTATGTCCTTGTAATGGGAAGCGGGATGGAAAAGCAGGCTGAAGCGCTTCTGGAATACGGGGCTGACAAGGTATTTCTTTATGACCATCCGGGACTGGCTGAATTTAATGTCCTCTCTTATGCCAATGTGTTTGAGGATTTTATATGGAAGATAAAACCGTCCTCGGTCCTGGTAGGGGCTACCAATACCGGGCGTTCCCTGGCACCTCGGACAGCGGCCAGGTTCAGGACCGGTCTTACGGCTGACTGTACCGTTCTGCAGATGAAGGAGGACACGGACCTGGTTCAGATCCGCCCGGCATTTGGAGGCAACATCATGGCGCAGATCGTGACACCCAGGCACAGGCCCCAGTTCTGTACGGTCAGGTATAAGATATGTTCCATGGCAGGACGCAGGGAACACCCCAAAGGAACCCTGGTACATATGGAGGTGGAGGAAGGGTTCCTGGATGACAGGATACAGGTTCTGGGATGTACGCCAAAGGAAAAGCAGGTGGACATATCTGAGGCGGATATGATTGTCGCGGTGGGCAGAGGGGTTAAATCACAGGCAGACCTGGAACTTCTGCGGCAATTGGCAGACCAATTGGGAGCACAGATGGCCTGTACCAGGCCATTGGTTGAAAATGGATGGTTTGACCCCAGGCAGCAGATCGGTTTAAGCGGAAGGACGGTAAAACCAAAGCTGATCATAGCAGCCGGAATATCAGGCTCTGTCCAGTTTGCTGCGGGGATGAAGGGAGCGGACTGTATCATAGCGGTCAACAAGGATAAGAAGGCGTCTATTTTTGATGTTGCCCACTATGGGATTGTGGGGGACTTATACGAAATCATTCCGGAATTGATTAGACAATTGAAGGGGGGACTGGAATGAATTATAAAAAGATGGATTCACAGGATATTTCTTATATAAAATCAGTTATTTCCCCGGAACGTGTGCTTACAGGGGAAGGAATCAGCGAGGATTACGGACACGATGAACTGGGGGGCGTTTTCTCCATGCCGGAAGTCCTTGTAAAGATCATGAACACAGAAGAAGCGGCGGGAATCATGTCCTATGCATCGGAAAAAAAGATACCGGTGGTTGTGCGTGGAGCCGGCACCGGTCTTGTGGGAGGCGCTGTGGCCGTACACGGGGGGATCATGCTGGATACAACGGCCATGAACCGCATTCTGGAACTGGACAGGGAGAACCTGACCGTGACCGTGGAGCCGGGGGTGCTTCTTATGGACCTGGCGGCCTATGTGGAGGAAAATAATCTGTTCTATCCACCGGACCCAGGGGAAAAGTCAGCCACCATTGGCGGGAATATCAGTACCAATGCTGGAGGGATGCGGGCGGTCAAGTATGGGGTCACCAGGGATTATGTCAGGGGGCTTACGGTGGTGGTTCCCTCCGGCGATGTGGTGAAGCTGGGGGGGAAGGTGGTAAAAAACAGTTCAGGCTACAGCCTTTTGAACCTTATGATCGGTTCTGAGGGCACGCTGGGAATTATCACGGAGGCGGTCCTGAAACTCCTGCCACTTCCTTCCAGGACACTGAGCCTTCTGGTGCCATTTGAAACCATGGAAGCCGCCATTGAATCCGTTCCGCGGATCATAGAAGCCCAGGTCCAGGCCACGGCCATTGAATTCATGGAGCGGAATACAATCATGTTTGCAGAGGACTATCTTGGGAAACGGTTCCCGGATACGGGAAGTAATGCATATATACTGATGACATTTGACGGGAACAGCAGGGAAGAGGTGGACCGGAATTATGGGCGGGCAGCGGATTTATGCCTGGAACTGGGAGCAAAGGATGTGTTCCTGGTGGATACCGAGGAGCGCAGACAGAGCGTGTGGAACGCCAGGGGCGCCTTTTTAGAGGCAATCAAGGCATCCACCACGGAGATGGATGAGTGCGACGTGGTGGTTCCCAGAAGCCACGTGGCGGAATTCATCAAATATACCCATGAGCTGGCAGAGGCATCCGGGATGCGTATCCCCAGCTTTGGTCATGCAGGTGACGGAAACCTCCACATTTATCTGTGCAGGGATGATATGGATCAAGGGACCTGGGAATATAAAAAGCAGGATGTATTTGAAAAAATGTACGAAAAGGCCAGGGACTTCGGCGGTCTTGTGTCCGGCGAGCATGGGATTGGGTATGCTAAGCGCATGTATCTGGATGAACAGTGCGGTCCATGCCAGATGAGGCTGATGGAAGGAATCAAGAAAGCATTCGACCCTCATTGTATTTTAAATCCGGGTAAAGTTGTGGCGCTGTACGGTAGATAGGGGAAATTATATACTTTACCGATTGCATATGCCAGTTTAAAATGATACCATTAAAAAAAACAGAGGGGATGTACCAGTAGCATATGTCACTTAAAAAGAACTTAGATGATATTGTATATGAAACAATCTGTATGGGATTTGTCAGCGGGGATTACGTAGCCGGGACAAGGCTGGACCCGACCGAGCTGGCAGAGCGTTACCAGATTAGCAAGACACCGATTATCCAGGCGCTGAAGCGGATGGCCCATGAGCATATTGTAGAATTGATGCCGGGTGGAAAATATGAGATACCGGTTGCTACCAGGGAGGACATTGCGGATGTCTGTGAGGCCAGGCTGCTGTTTGAGGAGCAGGCCCTTGTGAAGCTTGGCAGTGATATAACAACCATGCAGCTTAAGGAATTGGAATTCATGGTGGAGAAGAGCCGGGTGTACTTTGAAGAGGGGAAATTTGATGATTATTTTCTGGCGGATATGGCGTTCCACAAAAAGCTGGTGGAGATGGCTGGAAACCAATGCCTGATGGATCTGTATATGGTGCTCAGCAACCGGTATATGGTCATCCGGACCACCACGGGCACATCCCTGTTCCATGAGAGGGTGGCGTGCAATGAACATCTGCAGATGGTGGAGGCGCTTAAGAAAAAGGATGTCCAGGAAGTACGCGGCCTGATCCAGACCCACATCATGAATATGGAGGAGCGGATTAAAAGTAAGGTTGAATAGTACGGCAGTGCCAGACATGTTCTGGGGGACGGGAAGGAGGGATGCATAAGGAATCTTTATTTAACATCATATAGGGGTTCTTATGCTCTTTTTTAAAAAATTTTTAATTTTTAATTTTATATTTCAACTCAGATAATAGCACACAGGTGTTTATTATAAGAAACTTTTATTTTATCAATTAAGGAGGAAGAAACTTATGGGAACAGTGGGAAAGGGCGTTATGCCGGCAGTAATGACAATGTGGAATGCAGATGAATCTTACAATGAGAAGGAGACATTAAGGTATGTCCAGTGGGTGCTGGATAAGGGTGCACACAGTATATCCTGCGTGGGAAGTACCGGCGACAATATTTCCATGTCCACTAAGGAGCAGAAGTATATCATGGAAAGCATCATCAAATCCGTGGACCACAAGGTACCGGTATACCCGGGCACGGGCAGATACTCCACGGCACAGACCATAGAACTGAGCCAGTATGCACAGAAGTGCGGGGCAGAAGGGGTGCTGGTCATCATGCCTTATTACCTGCAGCCGCATAAGAGGGCGGTGGTGAACCATTTCAGGAAACTGAGGGAGGCCATTGACATTGATATCATCCTCTATAACAATCCAAGGTTCTGCGGATATGAGATGACCCCGGTTGAGATTAAGGCCATGGTGGATGAAGGCTTAATCAATGGCATCAAGGCGGCACATGGGGATGCAAACAGGATCCATGAGTTAAAATACCACTGCGGCGATAAGCTGACCGTGATGTACGGCCATGATTACGCCCCCATGGAAGGTTTCTTTGCAAAGGCAGACGGATGGCTCAGCGGAATGCCGGCCATTTTCCCCAAATTTGCACGCACCCTGTTTGATATCTGTACCATTGAGAAGGATATTGACAAGGCCAATGCATACTGGACCAGGATCCAGCCGTTCGTGGATTACTTCATTACATATAATACCAATGACCCGCACTGGCATGAGGTGTTTAAATATGTGCTCAAGTGCCAGGGATTTGATGCAGGCCTTCCAAGGATGCCTTTAGGCGACCTGCTTCCTGAGGAGAAGAAGAAAGTGGATGCGCTGCTGGCAGATATGGGGGATATCCTGTAGGGTGTGAGGCATTGTATTGATTAAATTGGATAAAGGGAGGTTACATAATGGAGAAGAAACGGTATCTGAGTATAACCCTGGCAATGTGTCTGGCACTCTCCGCCCTGGCAGGATGCGGCGGCGGTCAGACACCACAGCCATCACAGACACAGGCTGCCGGTAATACAAAGGAGGAAAGCCAGCAGGCAGGGACCGCGGGGGAATCCTCAAATGATACGGCAGAAGGCGCTTCCGGGGAGACAATCCTGATTGGGGTATCGGGATCCATCACCGGAGCAGCTCCCATCAATGGCCTGAGGACAAAACAGGGGGCACAGATGGCGGCGGATGAAATCAATGAGGCCGGCGGTGTGCTGGGCCGGCAGATTGAACTATTTGTCGCAGATGACGGCGGCGCCCAGGATACGGCCATCAATGCGGCCAATCTTATCATCAGCCAGGATGTGGTGGCGCAGGTGGGGCCAAACCTGTCCGGCATGGCCCTCGCAGTGGAAGGCCTGTTGTCACAGGCCAAGGTTCCCATGCTCACAGGCGCTACCAGTCCCAAGCTGGTTACCACCATTGATAATCCATATCTGTTCCGGATCCGTGCAGCAGATACGGTACAGGCAAAGCTGGCGGCAACCTATGCCACCCAGAACCTTGGCTGCAGGAAACTGGGCCTGTTTACCAACAGCAACGATTATGGCTCCGGCGCCCTGAATGTCATACAGGAATACCTGGATGGCATCGGAACCGCATATGTGGCTGAAGCCCATAATACCGGCGACACGGATATGACCAGCCAGATCCTGAAGTTAAAGGACGCCGGCGTGGACGGAGTCATCATATGGACGGATGATGCTGAGACAGCCCTGGCTGCAAGACAGTTCCATGACCTGGGATTAGATGTGCCGATTATCGGTTCACCATCCATCTCCACTCCGCAGGTATCCGGACTCTGCCAGCCCCAGTGGCTGGATAACTGGTACTGCGTGACGGACTTTACCGCTTCCAATACCAGTGACCATGTGACGAAGTTTGTCAAAGATTTTGAGGCAAAATATAATGAAACGCCGGAGCTTTATGCGGCCACCTACTATGGCTCCATCTATATTCTCAAGGATGCCATTGAGCGTGCCGGGACCACGGAAAGCGATGCGCTGTTAAAAGCACTGAATGAGACAGATAACCTTCAGGGCGTGGTAGGAAAATACAAACCTAACACCATGCGGGAAATGGTCCATGAAGGAATCATCTGCAAGCTGGAGGACGGCACCGCGGTTTACCTGGATTCCATTACAGTAGAGGATTAATCAGTTGTACGGTTCAGGGATGCAAAAGCAGGTTCTTGCATCCCTGTAGAAAAATGCGGAGGTATGCCTATGTTTGGGATTTTGATACAGCTGATTGTAAGCGGGATTGCTATGGGGTTTATCTATGCGCTGGTGGGGATTGAGTACACGTTGATATGGAATGCGTCCGGCGTCCTTAATTTCAGCCATGATAAGATGATTACAACAGGCGCTTATATTTTCGGCGGAACCTATATTCTGGGCCTGGGGATGGATTTCATACCAGGCATCCTGCTCAGCCTTATAACAGTGGCCCTTCTCGGTATTGTGGTGGCAAGGGTCATCTTCATTCCGCTGAGGAACATGACCATGATATATACGATTATGGCCACTGTCATGCTGGGGAAGATTATCGTGGAGGCCATCCGCCTGCTTTGGGGACCGGTGCCGTTTTCCGTGCCTGGTTTCCTGATCGGCACCGTGAAGGTGGGGAATGTGGTCATTTCCATTGCCAACATTGCAATTATCGCAGCAGCAGCCTTCTGTGTGCTGGCGCTGCAGCTTTTCCTGTATAAGACAAAACCGGGAAAGGCCATGCGGTGTGTGGCGCAGAACCGGAAAGCGGCCCAGCTCATGGGGATTGATGTGAGGACGGTCATGACCGTGACGGTTATGATCAGTATGATGATATGCTGCCTGATTGGGCTTTTAGTATCCCCGCTGCTTAATATCACCACCACCATGTCCAACATGATTGGGCTTAAAGGGTTTGCAGCCGGAGTCATCGGAGGGTTCGGGTACCTGCCCGGGGCCATTCTTGGAGGACTGTGTATTGGGATTGTGGAGAATATTGCTTCCATGGTACTGCCATCCGTTTATAAGGATATTGTAGCCTTTGTCCTGCTTGTGGGCTTTCTGTTAATCAGGCCCGCAGGAATTACCGGAAAGACGCGATAAGACGCACAGGCGGCAGGAACGAATTGTCAAATATGCCAGCCCAGTGGAAAACGGATGGAAGGAACAGAGGTGGAAAACGTGAATAAGAAAATAAACTGGCAGTATGCAATGATGGCATCAGCCTTTCTCATATTAGCACTGGTTCCGTTATTTATGTCCAATAATTACTACATAACGATCCTGAACCAGATGGTTATCAACATGATTGTTGTATTCGGGCTTAATTTCATCACGGGTCTTGCCGGACAGATGAACCTTGGGACAGCGGGAATCTATGCCCTGGGCGCCTATACGTCGGCCCTGCTTTCCAGGAACTTCGGGCTGTCACCCTGGCTCACCATGGTAGCCGCCCTGGTTGTGGGGTTCCTGATCGGCAGGGGACTGGGATATCCCAGCCTCAAGATGAAAGGGGTTTATCTCTCCCTGACGACCCTTGCATTTTCTGAGATTATCAGGATTCTGGCAACCAACCTGATGGATATTACAGGAGGAACCCAGGGAATCAAGAATATACCCCGGTTCCGCGTCCTGTTCTGGAACCTGGATACCAATGTGAAATACTTTTACTTTGTATGGACCGTGGCCGTGCTGCTGTGCCTTCTGTCCATGCGGATTGCCCATTCCAAATGGGGCAGGGAATTCAAGGCGGTAAAGGATAATGTGGAGGCAATCGAATCCCTTGGACTGGATATTAAAAAGATTAAAATCCGTGCATTTACCCTGGCCGCGGTATATGGCGCGCTGGGCGGGGCGCTGTACGCCCATTTTAACCAGTTCGTCACATCCCTTTCATTTACGACCGACCTGTCCATCTCCTATGTCATCATGCTGATGATAGGGGGAATCGGTAATATCCTGGGCAATATAATCGGCGCCATTGTCATCACGATCCTTCCGGAAATGCTCCGCTTCCTGGGGGACTACTATCAGATTACTTTTTGTACCATGGTACTGCTCTGTGCGGTGTTCCTGCCCAACGGGCTGGTCTCACTGCCAGGGAGATTCAGGCACCTGGTGAAAAAAAAAGGAAAGGGCGGTGAGCGGTTTGGGCAGTGAGGCAGAGACTGTTCTGGAGGTAAGGAATCTGGTGAAACGGTTTTCAGGACTGGTGGCTGTTAGCGATTTAAGCTTTCAGGTAAAGAAGCGCAGGATCCACGCCCTGATTGGACCCAACGGGGCCGGCAAGACCACTACGGTCAATATGATTACAGGCGACGGTCCGCAGACAGAAGGGGACGTGCTGCTGTTTGGGGAATCCATATCCAGGCTGCCTGTTTATATGCGGGCGCAGAGGGGGATTGGACGCACCTTCCAGAACATCAAGCTGTTCTCCACCATGACGGTCCTGGAGAACCTGATGATAGGCCAACAGTACAACACCAACCAGAACCTGTTAAGCTACCTGGTAAATGTGGTAAGGTCCAGACGGGAGGAGCGGGAACTCAGGGAAAAGGCGGAGTCCATACTTGCGTTTATCGGTATGGGACGTTACCGGGATGAGGTGGTAAGCAATCTGGCATATGGGCGGCAGAAGATGACGGAGCTGGGGCGGACCCTGATGATGGATCCCAGGCTGATCCTGTTGGATGAACCGGCAGCCGGGCTGAACCCATCGGAGCGCAGGGAATTCATTGATATCATAAGAAAGGTTTATGAAAGCGGCGTGGACATTTTCATGATTGAGCACAACATGGATGTTGTCATGAACCTGAGCCACGACATCACGGTGCTGAACTTTGGGTGCAAGATTGCGGAGGGCGGCCCAAAGGAAATACAGAACAACGAGGAGGTTATCCGGGCTTATCTGGGCGAAGGGTACAGGAAAAAAATGGCGCAGGCAGAAAGGGGACGATCCGATGCTGGAGATTAAACATATTGACGCATTTTATGGGAAAGTCCAGGCGCTGTATGACGTCAGCCTGGAGGTGGGGGATAACGAAATCATTTCCCTGATAGGAGCCAACGGGGCGGGTAAAAGCACCCTGATGAAGACCGTCATGGGACTGTTGAAACCGGCCAGGGGAGAAGTCCTGTTTGATGGGGAGGATTTGACTAAAATCAGGAATACCAGGATTGTGTCCAGGGGGATTGTCTATGTGCCTGAAGGCCGGGAGGTATTTCCGGAAATGACGGTGCGGGATAATCTGGAGATGGGGGCTTACTGCAGGAAATATTCCCAAAAGGAGATGAACGGGAAGATAGAGGAGATGTATGATATTTTTCCGCGTCTGAAGGAGCGGCAGAAACAGTTAGCAGGCTCCCTGAGCGGGGGGGAGCAGCAGATGTTAGCCATCTCCAGGGGACTTATGAGCGACCCCAGGCTTATCATGTTTGATGAGCCATCCCTGGGCCTGGCCCCGGTGATTGTGGAGGATATGTTCCGGGTCATCACAAGGATCAATAAGGAAAAAAAGATACCGGTGCTTCTGGTAGAGCAGAACGCATATATGGCGCTGAGTATTTCTGACCGGTGTTATATCATGCAGAACGGTACCATCAAGCTCAGCGGGGACAGCACGGAGCTTATGGGCAATGAAGAGGTGAACAAATCATACCTGGGCGGGTAAAAGGAGGTTTCTATGGGAAAATTCAGTCTTGAGGAGACAGTTAAATATAATAAATCAGGTCCGGCAAGATACTGCTGCAGGACGGATGTGTGGAAGGAAGCGGCCATGATCCTGCCTTCCTTTGGAAAACGGGCAGTGGTCAGCGGCGGGACCAGGTCCAGGGCTTCCATCAGGGAAAAGCTGTTTCCGGCCTTGGATACAGCGGGAATCCAGTATGTGGTGAATGGATTCTCCGGCGAAAGCAGCATGAATAACGTAAAGAAGATATTAGACCTGTGTGAGGAATTTAAACCGGAGTTCATCATTGGCACAGGCGGGGGAAAATCCATTGATACGGCTAAATATGCAGCTGAACTGTATAATATCCCCATTGTCACCGTGCCCACCATAGCAGCCACCTGTGCGGCGTCCAGCAACCAGATAATCGTGTATTCCGATGAAGGGGAATATCTGGAGAATATCTATCCTAAAACAAACCCCCCGCTTGTCCTGGTGGACCCGGAAGTGATTGTGGATTCCCCGCAGGGGTATTTTATTTCAGGCATCTATGATTCGCTGGCAAAGTGGTATGAGGGGAGCGCTTCCCTGCCCGGCTCGGACAACAGCGATATATTTGACCATATGGCGCTGGCCGTGGCAGGGATGTTAAAGGCACAGATGTATGAAAAGGCCGTATCCGCCGTCAGGTCCATGAAGGAAAAGACAGTGACGCAAGATTTTATTGATGTTGTGAATCTGAATATTTATACAGCATCCACGGTGCAGGCCCTGGGAATCAAGGCGGTAAGGAACGGCATTGCCCATTCGGTACAGAACGGCCTCACCCTTTTGGAGGGGAGCCATGACGTTACCCACGGGGAAAAGGTGGCCTATGGAATCGGGGTACAGCTGATGGTGCTTGAGAGTCCAAGGGAAGAACTGGAGGAGTTATTCGGATTTTACCGCAGTCTGGAGCTTACGCCTACCTTTAAGGGACTGAACCTGGAATTTACCGATGACAATATAAAAAAGGTGGCCCACAAAGCAGTGAATGACGTGCTGATGCGCGCCAAACCATTTGATGTCATTTCAGAAGAAATGATGTGCAGTGCCATCCATAAACTGGAAAATTATTGCTGAAATCTATTAGATGGGCTGATTGATACCTATAAGTAAAATGAATGAATTTTTCCTTTCAATTTGATTTGACAAGCCACATAAAATTTGCTAGTATTAGATACTAATAAGAAGCAGACAGGCAGTTCAAACAATATCTATTGGATACGTTCCAGGGCAGGAGTCCTGTTCCAGACAGGCCCCGCGTCCTTGCAAAACAAATGTCAAAGCAAACACGCAGAAAGAGAGGAAATTCAAAATGGGTACAATTATCGGCGAAGGCATAACCTTTGATGATGTACTTCTGGTACCATCCTATTCAGAAGTGATTCCCAACCAGGTGGACCTGACTACCAATCTGACCAAGAAGATCAAACTGAACATCCCAATGATGAGCGCCGGCATGGATACGGTCACAGAGCACCGCATGGCAATTGCCATGGCCAGACAGGGCGGTATCGGCGTGATACACAAGAACATGTCAATCGCAGAGCAGGCAGAGGAAGTGGACCGGGTAAAGCGTTCTGAGAATGGAGTCATCACAGACCCATTTTTCCTTTCAGCAGACCATACACTGAGGGATGCCAATGATTTGATGGCCAAGTTCCGCATTTCCGGCGTGCCCATTACCGAAGGCAGGAAACTGGTCGGCATCATCACCAACCGCGACCTGAAGTTCGAAGAGGATTTTGACCGCCCAATCAGGGAGTGCATGACATCCAGGAACCTGGTTACGGCCAGGGAGGGCGTTACCATGAAGGAAGCCAAGGCCATCCTGGCCAAGGCAAAGGTAGAGAAGCTGCCAATCGTGGATGGCGATTTTAACCTGAAAGGACTTATCACCATCAAGGATATTGAGAAGCAGATTAAGTACCCGCTGTCCGCAAAGGACGAACAGGGACGTCTTCTGTGCGGCGCTGCCGTAGGCATTACGGCCAATGTGCTGGAGCGTGTGGAAGCACTGGTTAAGTCAAAGGTGGATGTGGTTGTACTAGATTCCGCCCATGGCCATTCCGCCAATGTGGTACGCTGCGTCAAGATGATTAAGGAAGCATTTCCTGAGCTTCAGATCGTGGCTGGCAATGTGGCCACGGCAGAGGCAACCAGGGATTTGATTGAAGCAGGCGCTGACTGTGTCAAGGTCGGTATCGGACCCGGATCCATCTGCACCACCCGTGTGGTCGCAGGTATCGGTGTGCCTCAGGTTACCGCTGTCATGGACTGCTACCGCGTTGCCAAGGAGTACGGCGTGCCGATTATTGCCGACGGCGGAATCAAGTACTCAGGCGATGTGACCAAGGCCATCGCGGCAGGCGGCAGCGTTTGTATGATGGGAAGCATCTTCGCTGGATGTGATGAAAGCCCGGGAACATTTGAACTGTATCAGGGACGTAAGTATAAGGTATACCGCGGCATGGGCTCCATATCAGCCATGGAGAACGGCAGTAAGGACCGTTACTTCCAGACCGACGCCAAGAAGCTGGTGCCGGAAGGCGTGGAAGGCCGTGTGGCATACAAGGGCATGGTGGAGGACACCGTATTCCAGCTGCTGGGCGGGCTGCGTTCCGGCATGGGATATTGCGGTGCAAAGGATATACCGACCCTTCAGGAGACAGCAAGGTTCATCAAGATTTCCGCTGCATCCTTAAAAGAGAGCCATCCCCATGATATCCATATCACAAAAGAGGCTCCCAACTATTCGATTGAGGAATAACGGGTGCCGGACGGCATTCGTACTGTCTTGGGTGGTATTTGCGCAGGACGGTATTAAGTATGGTTAATAATGGTACCCGTCAGGATTATCCGGCGGGTACCC
>DS990261.1:522710-592296 GCA_000155435.1 Clostridiales bacterium 1_7_47FAA
GGAAAATGGAGGCGCAGGATGGGTATAGAAGCAAAAATGACAACGCTGTGTTATATAGAAAAGGACGGGGCATATCTGATGCTCCACCGGATCAGCAAGAAACATGATGTATGCAAGGATAAGTGGATTGGGGTTGGCGGGCATTTTGAGTTAAGTGAAAGCCCGGAGGAATGCCTTTTGCGTGAGGTGAAGGAGGAAACAGGCCTGACCCTTACTTCCTGGCGGTTCAGAGGGCTTGTAACCTTTGTGGCGGAGGGCTGGGATACGGAGTACATGTGTCTGTATACCGCGGACAGTTATGAAGGAGAGCTCCTTCCCTGCAATGAAGGCGTGCTGGAATGGGTGAAGAAGGAGGATGTGCTGAAATTAAATATCTGGGAAGGGGATAAGATATTCCACCGCCTGATTCATGAGGATGCGCCCTTCTTCTCCCTGAAGCTGTCCTACCAAGGGGACCGGCTGGTGGAGGCGGCGCTGGAAGGGAAGCCGCTGGAACTTTTTGATATAAGGGACGGGGAAGGTCAAAGGACCGGGATGGTGCGGGAGCGCATCATGGTCCACATGGACGGGGACCTCCATGGTACGGCCCATACCTGGATTGTCAGGGGGCGCCGGGATGGGGGATTTGACATCCTTCTTCAGAAGAGAAGCCAGGGAAAGGATTCCTATCCCGGGTGTTTCGATATCTCTTCGGCAGGGCATGTGCAGGCCGGGGACGACTTCCTGCCCACGGCGCTGCGGGAACTGGAGGAAGAGCTGGGGATTCAGGCAGATGCGGGGCAGCTGGAATTCGCAGGAGTCCACAAAGGTTACATGGAAGAAGAATTTTATGGGAAAATGTTCAGGGACAGTGAGTACAGCCATGTTTATGTGTACCGGGAACCAGTTGACATACAGGGGCTGAAGCTTCAAAAAGAGGAAGTGGAAAGCGTGATGTGGATGGAACTTGACGCATGTATGGAAGCAGTGGGGCAGGGGACCCTTCCTAACTGTCTGTACATGGATGAACTGGAACTTTTAAAGCAGTATCTGAGCGCCGGGCAGGGGGACTAACTTATAAAAATTGTAAGTTTATCGTCAGAAATAGATGTTTTTTGTAACCGTGAAATATGGTATACTGATGCTGGACTGTTTTTATAAGACATGCAGGAGAGGTATCAGGATGAGATTAAAAAAATGGAAATCATTTTTAAGCATATTCATGGCCAGTGCCCTTATGATGAGCACGGCCGTATACGGTAACCCGGTTGTTATTACACCGTTGGAAGAGAGCCAGGTAGCGTCCTTCCAGTCCGGCAGTCCTGCACAGGGACAGGGGCCGGACGGCAGCAGCGGGACAGGCAGTGTCAATGGAAGCGTGGACAGCAGCGGCGCCGGAGTGGTATCCTCCAGCGGGCCTTCCGCTGACAATACTGACAACCCATCAGGGCCATCCCAGACAGTGAATGGAGCGGTTACCGGACCGGAAGGGACGGGAAGCAATACTGGTATCAGCCCGGGTACTGATACGGGCGTCAGTGCGGGAACTAATGCGGGAAGCAATACAGGAACTAATACAGGAACCAATCAGGGTACTGTGGATACATCTTCCATTCAGCAGCCGGCCATTGAGGCGGAGGGCGCGGCCCTCTTAGATGCGGCCACAGGTAATGTGCTGTTTTCCAAGAATGGGGATACAAAGTTTTATCCGGCCAGCATCACCAAGCTGATGACAGCCCTGCTGGTGGCGGAAAACTGTAATCTGGATGATAAGGTTACATTTTCATCCACAGCCACCACCAATCTGGAATCCGGCGCTGTCTCCATCAACATGACTGCGGGGGATGTGATGACCGTTCGGCAGTGTCTGTATGCCCTGCTTTTAAAGTCCGCCAATGAGGTAGGCAACGCCCTGGCGGAGCATGTGGCCGGCAGCAATGCCAAGTTTGCGGAGATGATGAATGCCAAGGCAGCGGCCCTTGGATGCACCAATACCCATTTTACCAACCCTCATGGGCTGAATGACACCAATCATTACACAACACCCCGTGATATGGCGCTGATTGCCAGGGCGGCGTTCCAGAATGATACTGTTAAGACCGTGGCTTCCACAAGGACGTATACATTGCCCCCGACAATCAAGAACCCTTCAGGCCTCACAGTGACCATGGGACATAAGATGCTCAATCCCAGTGATTCGAGATATTATCCGGGCGTCATAGGCGGCAAGACAGGCTATACCTCCAAAGCTGGAAATACGCTGGTGACCGCTGTGGAGAAGGATGGCGTAAGGCTCATCGCAGTGGTGATGAAGAGCAAATCCACCCATTATACAGATACAAAGGCAATGTTTGATTATGGGTTTGAGCTTGCTAAGGCTGGCGCATTGGGAGGCAATGGGACCGGCAGCAATGCGGCTCCTTCCGGTTCGGGTAATGCAGGTCCTGGGACCACGGCCGGGAAGGGCTGGATTCAGGACAGCAACGGCTGGTATTATGTAAAAGATAACGGCGCCAAAGCATCCAATGAATGGATTACCGTGGATGGGGCAGCCTACTGGATTGATTCCAATACATATATGGCAAAGGGATGGCGTCAGATAGACGGGAAATGGTATTTCCTGCGTTCCAACGGCGCTATGGCCAGGAATCAGTGGGAAAAGGTTGAGGAGAATGGCCTGTGGTTCTACCTGGGGGCAGATGGAGCCATGCTTACAAATACTACTACGCCGGATGGGTTCAGGGTGGATGAGAGCGGGGCCTGTGTGCAGTAAACATTTTAGACTTTTTATATGGTGTTCGATATAAGAACCCTGAAAGGCATGGCGTATGATTCGTCATGCCTTTTCTTTTAATGGGTTTTCATGTATAATGATATGAAAGAAAGTAAATGCATATGAATAAATATAGTATGATGGTATATAAAAACGGTATTATCGTAATTGAGAATAGATAAATGGTGGGTGATAGAAGAGGGGAGAGTATATATTACTGTGAAATATAAAATCTCGGTGCGGATCATAAGTGCACATTAAAATACTGGGAGGTTCGCACTGAAAAAGATACTGGGAAAGGTAGAGATGTTGGTTTGGGTGTAGGGGTGATAAGCAATTAGTGTATATTATGTACAAATTAGTTTTGTTTATATGTAGGTGATTTTGGGTATGATTGCTGTCACAGCCTGCGAGGGCTGTGTGGATTGAAATTTAAGTGCCTGCTCATGAAGGAAATCCTTTTGCTGTCACAGCCTGCGAGGGCTGTGTGGATTGAAATTATATCCCAAGCATACAATACACGATTCGCCATATGTCACAGCCTGCGAGGGCTGTGTGGATTGAAATTGTATGTAAAGAGTGAAAATAGCAATTTAGATGAGTCACAGCCTGCGAGGGCTGTGTGGATTGAAATTACCGTGTGCACTTGAAGTAGATACAAGTTATAGTCACAGCCTGCGAAGACTGTGTAGACTTAAATTATAAAGTCTCCATAACAAATTTTAGTACAAAACTTACATTCCACAAAAGCCATACGCATTGAAACACTCACTGGTTATTCCAGCAATAAATATACATTGACAATTACATATTGATAGTCAATCGATTTTGAGGTATTCTGATATACAGGAATGCAGGAAATTGAAACAATGTATTGTAGTAGAAAGGAGCTTATATGGTAAAACTGGACGGATTCATGGCACTACTGACTGGGAGTTTCAATAATAGGGAACAGTATGATACATTGCGGAAAGAGGAAAATGGTTTTCCCTATGCGGAGCACATCAATACGGTCTGCAATGATAAAATCAGCAATATACCGCCAGAATTTCAGGGGAAATTCATGGTGGAGGAGAGCATTTACGAGGTAAACGGAAAACGGCATTCGTCTTCCCATCTGTTTCTGTTTACTGAGCAACCGGAAGGAATTTTGCTGACTTCTTATGATATCCCGGAGGGGAATGACAAAACGGTGTTTTCCTATAACAATATGAACATGGTGGATTTCCAATGCTTAAAGACTTCGGAAAAGTTTACGCCAGCGCTGTTTCAGGAGAAGGATGGTGTCTGGGAAGGGGGCAGTACCAGTATGTTTACGCCTGTGATGAAATTTCAGTTACTTGAACGTTTTTCAAAGGAGTGTCTGGAAGTATCCGAGACAATGGAAGTAAATGGAAAGAGGACGTTTGGCTATGATGAGCCAATCTGTTATAAGCGGGTATCGGAATAAATTCCACTTCAATGTGAATAAAAAGAACTACTAACTGTCAAATATGGGATTAGTAGCTCTTTTTTATTTCAGTAGTTTAACATTTGTGGCAGAGCCTGAAAATGGACATACGGAGGATGTATCGCTATTCTTGTAATAGGTATCCATATGGCAGGAGGATGTGTATGTTTGTTTAAGAGAGATGGGGAATGAAGGTGTACCATTAAAATAAATATCAGTAATCCGGCCGCTGTATCGAAGTGTCATGAGTGCAGTAAGTGCCATAATGCAGGCGCATGCCCAGGAGACCGAACAGCTCATAATATGTCTTCAGGTCTGTAACGGCTAGGGAAACAGTATCTATATATTCAACTGTGTGACCGGAAAGGAATTAATGTTTACGTCTGGAAGATTTAAGGAATAAGAAAAGAACAAAAGAAACAGCCCTGTTATGATAAATGTAGGTAAGTGTATATGAATTCTGTTGGAAAGAGGAGGGCTCGCCATGAAAAGAAATTCAGTATCTGTTTTTATGATAGCAGGTCTGCTGTCTGTCCTGCTGTCCGGCTGCCAGGCAAAGGGGGAATCTGGAGGAGGAACTTCAGAGGTTGCATCGGAGCCGGTTATCAGCATGGAAGAGGGACATACCGAAGAGGGAAATGATGACAAGGGAGGAGAAAACACCGGAACGGAGCAAACTGGAAGGGAGAACCCAAAGGCAGGGCAGAAGGTGGAAACAGAGACAGACAAGCGGATTTCCGCTCTTCCATATCAATTTGTCAGGACGTATGGAATCTTCCAATCAGAATATCCGGTTTATGAACTGGAATCGGTTATTGAAACTAAGATACCCCAGAAAGAAAAATCACTGGTTTTGTCATCAGCTATCTGTCAAAATCAGGAATTGATAGTAAGTATTGTCATGGATGATTATTCGGAAGTCCGGGAAACCGCGGTTGGCGGGGATTCATTGGAGGACAGCGGATATGAACCGCCGGGAGATGGGGGAATGGCTGCTTCAGGACGGTATCAGAATCAGCTTTGGGTGTCTGGGGAAGGCTTGTTTTTAACAGGACCTGGTATCCAGGAAGCCGGAATTAAACCTCAGGAGTCAGTATATGCTTCTTATCCCGATTATTTAGGGGCATATGGACATATGCGTTATTTCATTGAAGCAAGGTTTGAAATCCCATTCATATCTGAACATGAAAATGTTTTGACTGGATATGCGCTCCGGGTTCTCGATTTTGAAGAACCGCTGGAATTTGTCATGAAGCGCGCGTCTGAGTATGGGACGCTGGAAGAATTAGTGGCAGGGGAGCATGGAGGTATGGATACCCATGATGGCATCTCTATTATAAGTATGGGGGAAAAGGTAAAAGAGGGGATTTTAATATCCTGGTATGTGTACAGTGAAAGAGAAGGCAGGCAGATAAGTATTATTTACAAACCGCCATATCAGGAAATAGATTTACCAATCCTATCCGGTAAAGAGAAACAGTATCCAATGAAGGAATTACCTGCCAATCCATATTGGAATAGTATAGGACAGTACAGGCTGTCAGATGTGGAAGGATATGGACGGCGTTACTCATGTCTGTTTGATGTCCCCCAGGATGAACAGAGCGGGTCTTACCGTATGGATATTCCTGGGATTACGTTCCTGAATCATGAAGAATCCCCTCACATTACGCTGGATATCCCGGATGATTATGAAGCATTAAATGAGGAAATCCCGTGGAAGGAAGGTTCCGTACGTATTTTAGGAATTACCAGGATGGAGCCGCAGTCTGTAGCGGTAACAGATGGGAAAGGGAAAGAAAAAGTAAGGGAGCGGCCTGCTGTATATATCGACGTGCAGGCAGCGCATGAAGATAAGGATCTTGCATTAAAGGGGCTGATCTGCCAGAGGAAGTTAAGGTGGACTGGGTGGGAACACGAACGATATGACTTCGATAAGAATGGCAATCTGAGCGGTTTCCGGGTCTTTTATGATGAAGGGGACAGTTCGGTAACACTCAAATTCAATGGGGCGGCATTTTACTGGAATCAGCCCTTTGTGATGGAAGTTCCATTGGGAAAATAGGAGACAGGGCTATGTCTGATGAGGATAAAAAAGATTTTAATGCCATGCTTCATGATGGCAGGGATATGCCTAAACTTCAGATAATTACAGACCAGAAAACCATTGACAGGTATGGCGGGGACAGAATGTATTTTGCCCCGCCAATGGAATATGATAGGATCATGAGACAGGTTCCTTATGGATATGTAATTACAGTGGGAAAAATCCGTGATTACCTTGCTGAATTAAACGGGGCAGATTTTACTGAACCTATTACAGCAGGAATTTTTGTTTCAATTGCAGCCTGGGCAAGTTATCAGCGCTTGGATGATATAACGCCTTATTGGAGGACACTGAAAGCCAATGGGGAGTTAAATTCAAAATATCCCGGTGGTATGGAAGCGCAAAAAGTAAAACTGGAAGCAGAAGGCCATACCATCATCCAAAAAGGAAGAACGAATATAAAATATTTTGTAAAAGATTATGAAAAGTCCCTGTTTGAAATAAGGTAATATGGGAAAGGTCCCTTATTGCAGGAATCAGGATACGGATGTTGATTGAGGATTACTTGAACGCCTATATGAAATGAAGGGAATTTGCAGGACTGTAATCGATGCTGTCCATCAGAGCAAATATGATGACATGGAGGTAAGGGATAATATGCGGATTGTGGCAGTGGTTTTCATGCTGATTATTCTGTTGGGATTGTTTATCAATGCGGGAAGGCAGATTTATCTATGGCTTATGTTGCTATTTAAAGGTATGAACCAGCCCATGTTCAGTGTGTTTTTTGGTTTACTGGTGCTGGCGGTCCTGGTGGTGTTTGTTGTCAGCCGTATACCTGGATTGGGTGCTTATCGGACCCTGTTCCTTATTGACCACTATGCGCTGGGGGCCTTGGCTTATGTGGTAATTGTCACCAATACGGTAAGCCTCCTTCTATATGCCGCAAGGCTTGTCCATCTGATTCAAGCCCCAACGCCCCGCAGTGTGCAGATGATATCAGCCGCATTATCCCTGTTTCTGGTGACCGGGCTTACGGTCTATGGGACGGTTCACGCCGCAAATATTCAGACACGCAGGTACAATGTACGTATTGGACCGGAACAGGGGAAAATGGATACACTGCGCCTTGTTTTACTCAGTGATATACATCTGGGCTATGTAATTGAGGAAAAGCATCTTGCCAAGGTAGTTGCGGCTGTCAATGCGCTTAAACCAGATATTATATGCATTGCCGGCGATATTTTTGATGGCGATATCACCTCGTTATCAAATCCTGAAAAACTGCAGGCATTGTTTAGGAAAATGGAATCAGGATATGGCGTATTTGCATGTCTTGGCAATCATGATGCGGGGGACGGTTACCGGCAGATGCTTGATTTTTTGGACGGGGCAGGCATCCGTGTGCTGATGGATGAAGCGGTGGTGATTGACCAACGGTTTGTGCTGGCTGGGCGGAGGGATTCATTTCCCATTGGCGCTCATGGTGATTCCCGCAAGAACCTGGAGGGACTGCCTGATGATAAATCCCTTCCTGTAATCGTACTGGACCATCAACCGGGAAATATTGATGAATATGGAAATGAAGCTGACTTAATCCTGTGCGGCCATACCCACCAGGGCCAGATGTTCCCGTTCAATCTTATTACCAACGCAGTCTTTGATGTGGACTATGGGTATTACAGGGCTGGGGAGACAACGCCCCAGGTAATTGTCACTTCTGGCGCAGGAACATGGGGGCCGCCCCTGCGCGTGGCAACGGATAATGAGGTAGTAGAAATAAACTTGTTGATTCCTCACCTGGAATTGGAGCAGGAATAAAGGGCTGGATGAATCATTCCATCTGCTTATACTAACAACAGGAAAGGGGCGTTGCATATGGCTGTCTGCAATGCCCCTTTCTTATCCGCTGCTTCACATTTTCCTGCTACATCCTCACTGCTGGTATGGCCCTGGCTGCATATCAAACTCCGGATTAAATGCATAGAAGTTCCGGCTGTCCAGTTTCTCCTGGGTAATTCTCAGACATTCGCCGAAACGCTGGTAATGGACCACTTCGCGTTCCCTTAGGAACTTAATCGGTTCACATACGTCATAATCCTTCACGACCCTCAGGATGTTGTCATAGGTGCTCCTGGCCTTCTGTTCCGCAGCCAGATCTTCGTGAAGATCTGTAATCACATCTCCCTTGGACTGGAATTCACAGGCATTGAAGGGGATGCCTGCCGCTGCCTGAGGCCAGATACCTGTGCCGTGGTCAATATAGTAAGGTCCGAAGCCCTGTTCTACCAACTGGTCGGCGGTCAGGTTCTTGGTAAGCTGATGGACAATGGCGGCAATGATTTCCATGTGTGCCAATTCTTCAGTACCGATATCCGTTAAGGCGGCTTTACATTCATTATATGGCATGGAATAGCGCTGTGAGAGATAACGCATGGATGCGCTTATTTCACCGTCAGGGCCTCCGTACTGGCTCATGATGAACTTTGCCAGTCTTGCATTTGGTTCCTTGATATTAACCGGGAACTCCAGTCTTTTTTCATATATCCACATATATCAGCACCCTCCTTCCCATGGCCATGGACCGTTGACCCAGCACCAGTATTGTGCATCCCTGCTGTCAGAGGCCCTCAGAGGACCGAATTGTGCTTCATATTCAGCTAATGAACAGCGGTATGCTTCGGCCATCTGATTTTGGTAGTTAATTGCCATTGCATCACAGGGATGGGTATCCAGATAAAGATTGGAATCAACAACGGCAAATCCTGTTTCATTAACCTGTTTCAACATCATTTCCCGTGGACTGTTAAAATCATAATTCATCATATGCCACACCTCCCGCAATGAAATGGAAGATCCAGGTCAGGGAAAATGGTTCCCTGTTCCAGCCCCTGTTCCGGGACGTAAGTGGGCTGCCACTGCTGCCAGGGCACGAATGCCATTGCAACCGGAAATTGAATCATATCCGGATAATAGGATTGGCAGCTGGAGGGACAGCCGGATTGGCCATGGGGACAGGCAGAAACCTGTTCCTGGTCATAATTGCAGCATTCTCTGCTTATATCAGTGCATATATCCATAGATGGACGCTCCTTTCGATATTTATTCTCAATACCAGTTTATGAGACATGCTGATTTTTGTGACAACCCTGGTCAGGTCCTATGTTTTAGGTAGGGGTATATTTTGTTTCTGTATGCAATGGTGTGGTTTGGATTATTAATCCATGGAAAGAATACAGAATTTCGGAAACATTTTGGATGGGATTATTTTATATGGGACGGGGCATAGCTGGTATGCAGCGCATGTGAGAGAAGAGGATGAACTGGCGGTGTATCTTGGAGGATGTAACGGTTTCATAAAGATATATGGTTCCGGGAAATCTGTGAAGATGGAGCTGATTAGGATTATAGGTCCGGTATGCCTGGTTAGGTGGCGGGGAGGGATTGATGCGGAAGGCGTTACATTTTCTTTAGGATGAAAGAGCATACCATATCTTAGGAGAAGCTGTATATAACAGATATGAGAAATGTTGGTTGCATTTAAGATGGGGACAATGAAAATGATATCCTTTTCATATAATGCTGTACTGAGGGAATGGAAGAAGATGGTTATGATGGGTTTAGAAGGTAATGTGGAAAATGCAGGATAAGGGAATTTGATTGTAGCAGGAGTGGGGGATTGTTGACTACATCAGTTTTTGGAGTGAATTAAGATGGTGAGTTGTGAGAATCGTAGGAATCTACTTATTTTTTAAAGCTGACTTGGTTTTCTTTGAAATCAGATTAGCTTTTCTTTTGTGGAAAAATTTTGTATAATGTTATACAAAATGGAGTTATTGTTTTATTGGAGAATAGAGAAGGAGTGGATGCAGAGGGTATGAATGTCAGGAAGCAGGTGATGGTGCGAATTATGAGTGCACATAAAATTCCTGGGGGATTCGCACCAATAAGGCAGGGCAGAAATTGAGGTTTTCTTTTTTAAAAGAGAATTTGTAAGAGGAATGTTATGCATTGTATATAATAATGTTTGTTGGAATTTTGTTTATGTTGGGTATTATTGCAGTCACAGCCTGCGAGGGCTGTGTGGATTGAAATTCAAATAATGAAGGCCGTGTATCATGTAATTACGTCACAGCCTGCGAGGGCTGTGTGGATTGAAATCCTCTTGCACATAATCAAAAATCTCGCTTGAAAGTCACAGCCTGCGAGGGCTGTGTGGATTGAAATCCCACAGGCTCCATCCTGCTCCAGCAAGGGCCTTGCGTCACAGCCTGCGAGGGCTGTGTGGATTGAAATGCCTTGAACGCCTGGAGGCCATGAACCTGGCCGTGTCACAGCCTGCGAGGGCTGTGTGGATTGAAATAAGTGTCATGAAAACATCCTATCTGCCCTCGTTACGTCACAGCCTGCGAGGGTTGTGTGAATTGAAATTCAAAAGGTGGAACGGTACGATATTACAAAATCGGGTCACAGCCTGCGAGGGTTGTGTGGATTGAAATAGTCACACCTGCGATATCCTCCAACCGCATTATTTTGTCACAGCCTTCGAGGGCTAGAGGTTTTATCTTGCAAAAGCCGCAAAATCACGTATTTGCTCAAAAGATGTTTTAAATAAAAAATTTTTCATATTCAGGAGTGAACGGTGTAGAAAAATCAGTATTATACAGAACTCCACATAATCATGATATCGGCAATAAAAAGATGGTATATGCATTGTATCACAAAGCAAATCCCTTAAGGACTGTAGCTCTTAAGGGATTCTTTTCCGCAGGAAAACAGTTAGGACTAACACTTGTTAATTCCTTTCTGCACCTACACCTGCCAATATAAAACAATAACCAAAAACAAATCCTACCCTTCTAAGAAAAACAATTTTAAAAAATCTCTTCCTCCCAGATACAATATCCTATTCCGGTTCCTGCATCAAAACCACCCGTGAAGCATACTCCCCACCCCTATGGATGCAGTTGTGTGCAACCCGCATTTCCACGCTGTTGAACCCATCTTTGGTATTTCTGTTAGGAAAGATGAAATTGCTGGCGCTGGAGGTTATGGTGACCCGCAGCCGGTGCCCTTTTAAAAATGTATGTGACAGTTTGGTGGTCCGTATACGGACCGGATAAATGGTTCCAGGTTCCATGAACTCAGGAAAATGAAACTGGTTGCGGTATCGTACACTGATGACGCCATCGGCCAGCTTCATGGAACGGCCGTCCTCATCCACGTCCGTGATGCGTACCACAAGGTCCGTATCCACACAATCGGATGAAAGGTAAAGCTCAGCGCAGGCATCTCCCGTGATGGTAAGGTCCTGGGATAATATGTCGGTGGAATAGCACAGTATATCAGGCCGCTGTTCTTCCGCAGCGTAATCGCCGGGCACCTCCAGTTCGTTTTCGGACATGTCAACCAGGTGGACTGCCGGATTTTTCGGGTCATAGACATAGGAATCCAGGGAAGGGGTAAGGGGGGCATTCGGGGACAGGCGGCCTTTGTTTCCTGTCCCGGCATTCTCATGACTGCCGTCCAGATACAGGCTCAGTTCTTTTGTTCCGGGTACAGGCCAGTTTTTTGCGGTTTTCCACTGGTTGGTGCCCATTGTGTAATACTCCACGGCTGGTGTGCGGTCAATTCCATTTTCCACACCTTTCAGGTAATGCTCCAGCCAGGCCAGGCATATCAGGTCCATATCGTAGCGCAGTGCGTTGTTTCCAAGGGCGAAGCCGTGGATATCGTAGTTTGCATTGCCTGAGTGCATCCAGGGTCCAAGGATTACCTTTTTCTCCTGGTAATCATGGTATAAATCCAGGGCTTCCGTTGTTCCCATCCCATTGTCATCAAACCATCCCGACATGATCAGCGCCGGTACACGGTGGGATTTGGTGCGCTCCTTCCAGTTCCCCCGCTGCCACAGCTCATCATAGTCCATGTGTTCAAACCATTTTTTCAGGAACGGGATATCGTATCCCAGGGATTTTGGTGCCAGTTCTTCCAGGGGACGGATATCCAGGACCTCATCCCAGTCATCACGGGCCATCAGCAATGGATTGGCACGCTGACCGGAAACCATGAAGGCCCAGGCCAGCATGCCTGAGTTAAAGCAGCCTCCCCTTCGTGGAACATCGATGAACGGGCTTCCGGCGCAGACACTGCTGAGCATGGCCTTTAAATGTGGGTTACCGCTGGCGGCAGCGGCCCACTGGACATATCCAAGATAAGAGCCTCCGGTCATTCCCACATTTCCATCACTCCAGGTCTGGGCGCTGATCCAAGTCAGGGTGTCATCGCCGTCCTCCACTTCGTAGTACATGGGAAGCCATTCGCCTTCACTGTCCTCCCTCCCCCTTACATCCTGAATCACCACGGCATAGCCGCGCTGTACGAAACGGAAATAGGAGGATGCCCCGGCGCCTTTTCCGTACGGGGTACGGATTAATACTGCCGGGATTCTTTCCGGTACCTTTCCAGGTGTCTGATTCCTATTGTTTTCTTCGGTTACAGCGACAGCAGGCAGATAGATGTCTGCTGCCAGGCGGACTTGGTCCCGCATGGGAATCGTGACCGTTACAGGCGGTTTTACCGCATAAAGGGGAGAACGGTTTATGTCTGTCCATTGCTTAAGGATTGTCCTGTCCTCAAGCCCGTCCTTTACCAGGACTGCGCATTGGTCACGGTAGGGGGTGACGAATGCTGCGATAGTCCCGGATTCAAGTATCAGGTCCTTGGGGAATTTTATATTACGCTGTACATATGCATCTTTATCTTTTTTTTCAAATATTTCACCCCGGGGGGTTATGAACCGTTTACAGGAAGATGGACCGGCCGTACAGGAAACCGCCCCGGCCGTACAGGAAGCCGCCCCGGCCGTATAGGAAGCTGCCCCGGCCGTACAGGAAGCCGTCCCATCCATGCAGTCGTCCGCCCCATCTGCGCACCCCCGCACCCCGGCCTCATAGTCCTTCAGCCCAAGAAGTGCTTCCCGCACATCCATCTTCCCCAGTTCCCTGTACCAGTTGTTCCCGCTTTCAAGTTCCTGCCAGTCATCCAGCTTGCCTGTATATACATCCAGCGGCCTGTGATAGACGCGGCCGTTTCTATTTTCCAATACTCCGTATAGTATTCCGGACAGATAAAAATTCCATTGCTCCATATGCACACTCCTTACGCGCCGATGATGAACCGGATCAGATAAGCAACCATGATACCTACATAGTTTCCGCAGACGCCGCCGAGAACCCCCATGAGCAGCCCCACGCTGACCAGACGGTTCCATCTGGCGCTGGATGCCACCAGGGATGCGGTGGTACCGTCTGCAATGGCTCCGGTAATGCCAAGGATGACATACTCATATGGGACCTTGAACATCCTGGAAAGGAACAGGTGAAGCCCGATGCTTCCCACAATGACGCAGAAGCAGAAGAGGGTAATGGTTATGGTGGAACCGAAGAAGGAGGCCAGGTCCACGCTGAAGCCGATGATGGACAGATACATAAGGCCAAAGAACAGGCCAAGGTTCAGGTTCCCTCTCAGTCTCCCCACAGCCGGAATCTGTGCGGCTGCAATGGAGAGGGTGGATATCAGGAGGATCCTGCCCGCGCTGGCAAAGTCAGACGGCAGGAAGGATGCCAGCCTGGTGGAAATGGTGACAACGGTAACCGAGACAGCCAGAAGACACGCAATATCCTGGATGCTCCATTTCTGCTCTGCCATCAGTATAGGTTCTTCATTGTCGCCAATGCGCTCCTCGTCCGTCAGGTGGTAGGGCCAGAATTTTTTCAGGAATTTTATGTTCTGGAACAGGGCCGGGGCCGCGAACATCAGGAACAGGGTGGGCATGCCGATGACATAGTCCGCTGCGTTGGCTGCGGCAATGGTTTCATTGGCAGCATTAAGGCCCACTGCGATGGCGGTGAGATTGGCACTGCCGCCTGTATAGGTTCCCACGAACATGCCGGCGATTTTCCAGCCCTCAAACATCTTGCTGCCAAATACAGCGCCAAAGGCCGTGGCTACCAGGCAGACGCTGAATACGGCGCATACCAGGGCCACCAGGGCCTTGCCTGAAAGCTTTGCCAGTTCCTTGAGGTTGATATTCAGAAGATAGATGGAAATGGACATGGGGACACAGTATGTAATCACCACACCGTACACGTCCTGATAGCCAGGCACAATGCGGAGGTTGACCAGCGTAAGGCCAATGAGGATGACCGTTAAGGCCGGACCCACATATTTGAATACCCTGAACCGCTGTACCCACAGGGAAAATGCCACCATTACTAAGATTACTGTTAATAATTCATCGGTTGTCTGGAACATGGGGAATTGCATAATCGTACCTCTTTCGTTATTTGTTATACCGGCATTTCATTTCCCGGATCCTACAGGTTAAGGGTTACGCCAAATCCAGGCTTGTCAAACAGTGTGAAGGTATCCTTATCCCGGACAAAGCCGCCTTCCACCGGGTTTGCGCTGTAGTACAGGAAACTGTCACAGTCCGCTTCGGTCACGTTCTTCTTGGCAGCTACCAGGCTCAGCCCGGCGGTGATTGCCAGTTTTGTCTCAAGCATGCAGCCCACCATGCAGGTGACTCCGTTTGCCTCGGCAATGGCATTGATCTTGGCAGCCGGATACAGGCCTCCGCATTTCATCAGCTTGATGTTGAGTATGTCGGCGGCCTGAAGGCGGCAGGCCCTGGCAGCGTCCACAGGCTCATGGATGGATTCATCCAGCATGATCTGGATCCCATTGACCTTCCTGCGGATGAATGCCGAACCTTCCATATCCCAGTGGGGCAGGCACTGTTCCACTGCCTCTATCCCGTATTCCTTAAATCCTTCAAGGGCGCAGACCGCATCGGATACGCTGTAGCCCTGATTGGCATCCACCCGCAGGCGGACATCCATGCCAACTGCCTCCCGGATTAGCTTCATGGTGCGGATATCCTCTTTATAGTCAATGCCGGCCTTGATTTTAAGGATATGCCAGCCTTCCTCCGTTACCAGCCTGCGGGCCTCGGCCGCCATGTCCTCCGGCGTACTGATGCCGATGGTGATGTCGTTCTGTATCACATTGCTGTAACCGCCCAGGAGTTTGTATACCGGCTGTCCCAGGGCCTTTCCCATCAGATCGTACATGGCCAGGTCCACGGCGCATTTTGCAGCGCCATTACCAACAATCAGGCCATCCATCATTGCGTGTACGGCTTCGATATCCATGGGGTTCATTCCCATCAGTCCTTGCCTGAACAGTTCCAGCACGGCAATGACGCCGTCCACGGTCTCACCGGTGACCGGGGCAAACGGGGAGGCCTCTCCGTATCCCACCAGGCCCTGGTCCACGGTTACCTGGACCAGCACGCTTTCCAGATAGCTGACCGTTGCAAATGCTACCTTCACAGGTTCCTTTAACGGAATCTGCACTTTTTCGATTTTCATACCTGTAATCTTCATCTTTATCCTCCTGAATTATGGTTATATCATAAAAAACTGAAATATTTTCCTATAATTTTACTATAGGTTGAAATATGGGTCAACTGTTTCCGGTTGAAATACGCCAAATCATACATAAAATATCAAAAACTGCCATGAATATTCTTGCACAAGTGCGGGGAAACCGTTAAAATAGGGGGTAATGAGAAAAAAGGAGCCGGATATGCTGGGTACGAATATCAGAGAATACCGTAAAAATAAGAAACTTACCATTAAGGAGCTGTCAGAACGCACAGGACTGTCCATCGGATACATTTCCCAGGTGGAACGGGAGGAGGCGGAGCCGTCCCTGTCATCCCTGCGTAAAATCGCCAGGGAGTTTGATGTCCCTGTCTATGTACTGATGGATGACCATAGGAATACACATAACCTGACCATACGCAGGGAGGAAAGGCTGTCTGCGCGCATTAAAAAAAGCAGCGTGGAATATGAATTCCTGACGCCGCTTCCTTCACCGAATTTTTCGCCTAAAACGCTGATGATAAGGGCCATCCTTGAGCCATGTTCCAGGGACACGGAAATCCCCATTGTCCATCACAGCGAGGAGACCCTCCTTGTGCTGAAAGGAACCCTGACCGTTGTGGCAGGGGATGTGACCATTGTGCTCAATGAAGGCGATACAACCATCATTGAGGAAGATTTACCCCATACGTGCATCAATGACACCGCGGATTATGTGGAGGTGCTTTCCACCATCACGCCTCCTGTGTGGGGAACCCTGCATTTTCCAGGATAGGGGAAATCCATAATCCGCAGAACAAAAATTGTTAGTATTGTACAAAAAATTTGCATCAATATGTGATAATATTAACATTGATTTTCAGGCCAATCGTTGTTATATTGTTAAAGTATCTATTGTTCTTTGAAAAATCATATCTATATAGCTGTTTAAAACATAGCTGGGACCACGCGGCATACGAGTACTACGTTGTTTGACATAGTACGGTGCCTGCCAGGCGTATGAACGCCGGGCTGCGCCGGCGGTATCATATATACCGTCATGAGTATGAGGGTGCATCGTGGACACCCGTGCCGCCGGCAGTATACCAGTCATATAGTCTATGAAGCAAAGATTGTTTAGGAATTTACATCAGGAGGTAAGTATGAGAGGAACCCTGTTAGTAAAAAACGTTAAGCATCTTGTGACATGTGACGCAAATGACAGACTGCTTGACGGAGTGGATGTGTTCATCCGGGACGGAGTGATTGAGGCAATCGGCCCGGTGGAAGAAACAGCAGAGGATGTGATTGACGCATCTAATATGGTGATGTATCCAGGTCTTATCAATACACACCATCATTTATATCAGACCTTCAGCCGCAATTTACCGCAGGTACAGAACATGGAATTATTTCCATGGCTGAAAACTTTATATGAGATTTGGAAACACGTGGATGAGGACGTGGTTTATTACAGTTCGCTTACAGGAATGGGTGAACTGTTAAAGACCGGGTGCACTACCTGTCTGGACCATCACTATGTGTTCCCGAAGGACACGGGAATGTCTCTTCTGGACGCCCAGTTTGGGGCGGCTGACGCCCTTGGCATGCGTTTTCACGCCACCAGGGGAAGCATGGACCTGAGCGTGAAGGACGGCGGGCTGCCTCCGGACACCGTGGTCCAGACCGTGGATGAGATATTAAAGGATTCGGAAGAAGCGGTGAAAAAGTACCATGACAGCAGCCGGTATTCCATGCACCAGGTGGCCCTTGCCCCCTGTTCACCCTTCAGTGTGACTGGCGAACTTCTTAGGGAGTCCGCTGTACTGGCAAGGAAGCTTAAGGTACGGCTCCACACCCATCTGGCGGAGACAAAGGATGAGGAGCAGTTTACACTGTCCCATTTCGGGATGCGGCCATTGGCTTATATGGAGAGCCTTGGCTGGATTGGGCCGGATGTATGGTATGCCCATGGAATCCATTTTAATGACGAGGAGTTAAAGCTGCTTGCCGGCACGGGAACCGGGGTTGCCCATTGCCCGGTTTCTAACATGAAGCTGTCATCCGGCGTTGCATCCATTCCAAGGATGCTGGAACTGGGGGTTCCCACGGGACTGGCCGTGGACGGTTCCGCCAGCAATGACGGTTCCAACCTGCTGGAAGAGATGCGTGTGGCTTATCTGCTGCACCGCTTAACCTGGAGCCAGAAGGCGCCTTCTGGCTATGAGATCCTTAAGATGGCAACCAGGGGGAGCGCCAGGATTCTTGGACGGGATGAACTGGGACAGATTGCAGTGGGAATGGCCGCTGACTTTTTCCTGGTGGATATGGAGCGCATCGAGATGGTGGGCGCCCAGTTTGACCCGGCGTCCGTGCTTTCAACCGTTGGCCTTAAGGGCAGCGTGGATTACACGGTGGTGGACGGAAGAATCGTGGTCAGGGATGGACGGCTGGCCTGTGTGGATGAGGACAGGATTGTGGAGAAAGCCAATGCAGTTGTAAGGGAATATATCAATCGGTAAGGATTTCCCAACCGCCAAAACAGAGCGGCCGGGAATGCAGCCGCTCTGTCATCATATGAGAATAGAGAGGTATGACGATAGATATGGATAAGACGATTAAGACGAAATCATTTGCAAAGGTAACTGAATTAAATGGAATGCCCCGTTTCCTGGAAGCGCTTCCCCTGGCAGTCCAGCATGTGGTTGCCATGATTGTGGGATGTGTGACCCCGGCCATCATCCTTGCCGGCGTGACCGGCCTGGGGGCATCTGAACAGATCATACTGATTCAGTCAGCACTTCTGATTTCAGGCATAGCCACACTTTTACAGCTGTTCCCGCTGGGCCGGTTCTGCGGTTCCGGGCTGCCTGTGATCATGGGCGCCAGCTTTGCCTACATACCGCTGTTAATCTCCCTTGGAAGCCGGTTCGACCTGCCCACCATATTCGGCGCGCAGCTGGCAGGGGGCCTGGGGGCCGTGGCTGTCGGACTGTTTTATAAAAAGCTTACAAAGCTGTTCCCGCCCTTGGTGACAGGCACGGTGGTATTTACCATTGGATTATCCCTGTACCCAACCGCTGTCAGCTACATGGCGGCGGCACGGGCGCTGAGGATTTCGGAAGTCCCAGAAACTGGATGGTGGCCATTGTCACCCTGGCCATTGTATTGTTCTTTAATTATTTTACCAAAGGGATCTGTAAACTGGCTTCCATCCTTATGGGAATGATATTCGGATATATTGCAGCCCTGGCCATGGGAATGGTATCCTTTGAAAATGTGGGCGCGGCAGGCTGGTTCCAGTTTACCATGCCCATGCACTTTGGCATGAAGTTTGAACTTACTTCCATCATTTCCATGTTAATCATGTATGTGGTCAGTTCGGTGGAGGCAATCGGAGACTTTACTTCCACGGCAGGAGGAGGCCTTGACAGGGAGCCTACCAGGCGTGAGATGTGCGGCGGTATCATCGGCAATGGGATTGCCAGCATCATAGGCGCCTTCATGGGAGGCCTGCCAACAGCAACCTTCAGCCAGAACGTGGGAATCGTAATCATGACCAGGGTGGTGAACCGGTGCGTCCTGGGACTGGCCGCCGTCATTATCCTGGCAGCGGGCTTCATACCCAAGTTTGCGTCCCTTCTCACCACCATTCCGTCCTGCGTGCTGGGAGGTGCCACGGTGTCCGTGTTTGCCATGATAACCATGACAGGAATCAAGCTGATCACAAAGGAAAAGCTGACAGCCAGGAATACATCCGTGGTCGGCATTGCAGTAGCGCTGGGAATCGGCGTAATCCAGGCCAACGGCTGTCTGGCCCTGTTCCCTGACTGGGCAAAGACCATATTCGGGGAATCAGCGGTTGTGATAGCTACCATCACTGCCGTGACGCTGAACCTGATCCTTCCTGAGGAGGAAACACAGGAGGAAGAGGTACAGGAGAATGCGGTGCAGATGAATGTGTCATAGTGATGGGGCATGGATGTGTTAGCATAATACAGGATGGATGTACTATGATAATGCGGTAAGGATATGTCATCATAATGCGGTAGGGATCAATGTATTAAAATAATACTGAAAATGCAGGAAGAGGTGTCATTTCTTCCTGCATTTTTGTTAACTGTTCTGACAGAAGTACCTATATACGATATCAGGAATCATGTTAAGCTGCTTTTGGGGATTATATGCCATCCGCTTTCGCACCGTCCCCTCCAATCACACCTCTGCAAACTGCGCATGATAAAGCTGCTCATAATACCCCTTCTTCCCAAGCAGTTCCTCATGGGTTCCCTGTTCCACGATATTGCCGTCCCGCATCACAAGGATTAAATCCGCATTGCGGATGGTGGACAGGCGGTGGGCAATCACAAAGGAGGTGCGTCCTTTCATGATGTTCTGCATGGCGTCCTGAAGCATATGCTCCAAACGGGTGTCAACCGAGCTGGTCGCCTCATCCAGGATAAGGATGGGCGGGTCGCACAGCACGGCCCTGGCAATGGTTAAAAGCTGTTTCTCACCCTGGGAAATGTTGCTGGACTCTTCATTCAATATCATGTCATAGCCTTCCGGCAGTGTCTTGATGAAGTGGTGGACATTGGCGATTTTGGCGGCCCGGATCACATCGGCGTCCGTGGCATCATCCTTGCCATAGGCTATGTTGTCCCGGATGGTTCCCTTGAACAGCCAGGTATCCTGAAGCACCATGCCGAATTTGGAGCGGAGGTCCTTGCGCTTCATGTGGCGGATGTCAATGCCGTCTATGAGGATGGCGCCCCCGGTTACATCATAGAACCGCATCAGCAGGTTAATCAGGGTGGTTTTCCCCACTCCGGTAGGTCCTACGATGGCAACCATCTGCCCGCTTTTTACCTGGGCATTCAGTCCCTGAAGCAGAGGCTTCTCCGGTGTGTAGGAGAAGTGTACATTTTCAAATGCCACGTTTCCTTCCACATGCTCCGGCGCTGCCTGACAGTGTTCGTCCTCCGGTTCTTCCTCCTCGTTTAAGAATTCAAATACCCTGTGCACGGCGGCAGCAGAGGACTGGAGGGCGGATGACAGCTGTGTCATCTGGGACAATGGTTGGTTGACCTGCCAGATATAACGGATGAAAGCCTGCAGCTGTCCAACGGCAATGACCCCGGACAAGGCGTACAGCGCGCCCATGATGGCGATGCAGCCAATGCCCACATAGGTGATGAAGGATACCAGGGGAGACATAAGGCCGCTGATGAACTGGGCCTTGAATCCGTTCTGGCAGAGTTCGCTGTTGGCAGCCATGAAGTCAGCCAGGGCGTCCTCCTGTTTGCCGAAGAGCTTGATTTCATTAAATCCGGTAAAGCTTTCCTGAACCACGCCGCTCAGGCTGCCCAGGGAGTTCTGCTGTTTTTCGAACAGGGGCTGGGATTTTTTTACAATCATCTTGGAAATGACCACGGAGCCAACGATGATCAGCATGGAGGCCAGGGCCATCTTCCACTGGATGGAGAACATCATGGCAACAGCCAGGGTCAGCCCTAAGATGGCGTTCAGTATCTGGGCAAAGCTTTGCTGCAGGGCATTGGATATGGTTTCCATGTCGTTGCTGACCCGGCTCATGGTATCCCCCAGGGGATGCTGGTCAAAGTAGGCGATGGGCAGCCGCCTGATCTTGCTCTCCACATCGTTCCTCAAATCCACCATGGCGCTCTGGATGGCATCGGTTAAAAGGAACTGATAGGAGCAGTTGCAGATGGCTCCCGTGACATAGACAAGCAGCAAAACTGCCACAATCCTGTATATGACCGTGAAATTCACCCCGTGTCCGGCTGTCACATCCTGAAACAGCTGGGTGGTTATCATGCCTTCCAAAGTAGGGCTTAAGGCTATGAGACATGAGGCAGCTATTATCAGCAGGATGGCCCCGGTAATCTTAAAGCGGTATTTTTTCAGGTATGGGATCAGGCGTCTCATTCCTGTGGTGTTCATTTTCATGCTAATTCCTCCTCTGACAGCTGGCTTAAGGCGATTTCATGGTAAATACTGCAGGTTTTAAGCAGCTCCCTGTGGGTGCCCATCCCAACCACCGCGCCCTCGTTCAGCACGATGATCCTGGTTGCATCCATGATGGATGTGACCCTTTGGGCCACAATCAGGGTAATGGCGTCTTTTGTTTCATACTTCAGCTGTTTTCTCAGGTTGGCGTCTGTTTTAAAGTCCAGGGCGGAAAATGAATCGTCAAATATATAGATGTCAGGCTTGCGCACGACGGCCCTGGCAATGCTGAGCCTCTGGCGCTGGCCGCCGGATACGTTGCCCCCGCCTTCTTCAATCATTTCCTCAAACTGTTTTGGCTTTTCCGTGATGAAATCATAAGCCTGGGCCACCTTGGCAGAGTGCTCCACCTCGGACTTTCCTGCATCGTGTTTCCCGTAGCGGATATTTTCATTGATACTGCCTGTGAACAGCAGCGCCTTCTGGGGAATGAAGCCGATTTTTTCCCGCAGCGCCTTCAGGTCGTATCTGCGCACATCCACATTGTCGATGCGGATGCTGCCGGAGCTGATGTCATAAAACCTGGGAATCAGGTTAATCAGGGTGCTTTTTCCGCTTCCCGTGCTTCCGATGAAGGCGATGGTATCCCCACGTCTGGCCTCAAAGGTAATGTCCCGGAGGACCGGCGCCTCACCGTCCGGATACTGGAAGGACACGTGGTCAAATACCAGGGTGCCGCTGCCATCTCCATCGGTTACCGGATTCCTGGGATTTTGGATAAGGGGTTCCTCATCTAACAGTTCCTTGATTCTCCTGGCGCTTATTTCAGCCCTGGGATACATGACGAATACCAGGGAAAACATCATCATGGAGAACATGGCGTGGAACATGTATTCCTGGAAAGCCACCAGGTTGCCCACCTGAAGGCTTCCCATGTCAATCAGCCTGCTGGACAGGACAAAGACAATGGAAACAGCCAGGTTTAAGAGCAGGAAAAAGGATGGCTGGGTCACGGACATGAGTTTGAACAGCTTTTTTGCATTGGCTGCGTAGTCCTCATTGGCCTGGTCAAACCGTCCTGTCTCGTATTCGTCCTTACAGAATGCGCGGATGACCCTGACTCCGGTCAGGTTCTCCCTGGTAATCCTGTTTAACTTATCCAGTCCCTTCTGCTGCCTGGTGCTGATTGGGTTGCTGGTCCTGGCAATCAGATATACACCAAGGCAGATGATGGGCACACAGCCGCCGATGACCATGGAAAGGGTCATGCTGGTGCGGATGACCATGAACATGCTGATGATGATCATGACAGGGGTCAGCAGGGCCGTGCGCAGGATGATGTTGATGAACTGCATCAGGATGAATGCGTCATTGGTGGTCCTTGTTATCATGCTGGATATGCCGAACTTGTTGTACTCGGTGTGGGAAAACTCCTGGGCCTTGCTAAAGATATCATTGCGGATATCCCTGGTTACCCGGGAGCTGACCAGGGAACTGCAATAGGCCAGCAGCACATTTCCAATGCCCCCTGCAACGGCCACGGCCAGGATGGCGGCGCCCATTTTGTAGATGTAAGCGCGGTCATTTAATATGATGCCGTTGTCTATCATACGGGATACGATGGTGGGGATGCCAAGCTCGGCCGTGGCAAATCCCAGTATGGCCAGGAGGTTGAAGAATACGTAAATTTTATAGCGTTTTAAATAATGTAGAATCAGATGCATCTGAACACTCTCCTTTGGATTTGGGTGGTATGAAGGTATCATTACCCTGGATAACCGTATTATTGTATCCTATAGGGTAACCCGATAGTCAAGAGGTATTCTTTAAGGTATTGTTTATGGCATTCCTTCTTTTTTAAGAGAGAATTTCTAAGAATTACTTGAAATCATGATGACGATTGATTATAATACAAGTGTAAAAGAAAGCACCCACTCCAATAGTGGATGCTCCCAAAGTTAAGGTTTAGATGTCCTTACGGACACCGCCCATCCTGTGGTCGAGACAGGGTGGGCATTTTATTTTCGCTTGTAATTGTATATAATTGATAAAAAAATCAACCACAAGTTCAGAAATCACGACAAAATTACTTAAATCACGGTTTTCCCCCACCCTGTTTTCTGCTATGATGGAAACACCAGAAAAGATAGGAGGGGTTTTATTATGAAGAAAAAACTGGCACTATTGTTAGCATGTACCATGGCACTGAGCCTTACCGCATGCGGCGGAGGAAAGGCGGCAGATCCCACCACGGCGGCTCCGGCTACCACGGCTGCAACTGAGGCAGCGGGGGAGGAGAGCAAGGAGGCGGTAGCGGATACCACGGCGGCAGAGGCAGCCGGAGGCGGCATGGACGCCCTGATTGAAGCAGCCAAGGCCGAGGGCGAACTGACTGTATATGGTTCCTGTGAGGAGGAATACCTGTCGGCTGCATGCCAGAACTTTGAGAAGCTGTACGGAATCAAGACAAAGTATCAGAGACTTTCCACTTCAGAAGTTTATACCAAGATTTCTGAGGAGGCGGGTAAACCTTCTGCCGATGTTTGGTTTGGCGGAACCACGGATCCTTATAATGAAGCGGTTGCAGACGGACTGCTGATGCAGTATGACGCAATCAACGCCAAGAACCTGATTAATGACAATTACAAAGATCCTACCGACTGCTGGTATGGAATCTACAAAGGCATCCTGGGCTTCATGGTGAACACGGAGGAGCTGGACCGTTTAGGACTGGAAGCCCCCAAGACATGGGATGACCTTACAAAGGAAGAGTACAAGGGCTTAATCATGCTGTCCAACCCCAATACGGCAGGAACAGCTAAGCTGCTCATCAACACCATGGTTCAGATGAAGGGCCATGACGAGGCAATGGAATATTTCAAGAAGCTGGACAAGAACATTTCCCAGTACACCAAGTCCGGTTCCGGCCCATCCAAGATGGTAGGCCCAGGCGAGTGTGTCATCGGTATCGGCTTCCTTCATGACGGCATTTACCAGATCCTTCAGGGATATGACAATATCCAGTTAATCGTACCGGAAGACGGAACCTCCTTCGAGGTTGGCGCTACCGCGATCTTCAATGGCTGCACCCATCCAAACGCTGCCAAGCTGTGGATTGAGTACGCACTGTCTCCTGACTGTGTGGACCATGCAAAAGAGAACGGCTCCTACCAGTTCCTGGTGCTGAGCAACGCAACCCAGCCTGAAGAAGCAACCAAGTTCGGCCTGGATATGAATAATACCATTGATTATGATTTTGAGGATGCAAAGGAAAACAGCTCCAAGTACGTGGAAGATTTCTTTGAGGCCCTGGGAAGCTCTGCAGACAGTGCGGACAGCAGCCGTTTCCTGACAGAATAAGGTAAGGATTTCAGAAAAATGTTAGAATAGGTTGACAGGATAGTGCTGCGTAATGCGCCAGAACGTACATTACGCAGCATTTTCTCCTTTGATGCCTATGCAGATGGGGGCGCCCGGGCGTTCCCGGATAGAAATGGGGCGCCTTAAGGTGGCCCGGATAGAAAGGGGGGCCTTTACGTGGCCAGAAAACAAAGCGCGCAGCTAGAGCGCAAGAAATTTTTCTCAGACCCCATCCTGGTGGGCATGATCGTGGTGCTGCTCATCTTCCTGGCGTTGTTCATCCTGTATCCTCTTCTGATGCTTCTGGTGGACAGCTTCCGTACCGAGGAGGGCGGTGTCACACTGGATGTGTTTAAGCGGGTCCTGAGTCTGGAACGGTTCCAGAAGGCATTTAAAAATACGGTGGTGCTGGGGCTGATTACCGGGTTTACCTCCACGGCCATCGGTCTTTTGTTTGCTTATGTGGAGGTGTATGTAAAGCTTAAGACAAAAATCCTGGAAAAGCTGTTTGCGCTGGTGTCCATGCTTCCGGTGGTGTCCCCGCCTTTCGTGCTGTCCCTTTCCATGATTATGCTGTTCGGGCGCAGCGGAATCATTACCAGGTCGCTTTTGGGCATCTATGATTCCAATGTATATGGGCTAAAGGGAATCGCCATTGTACAGACACTGACCTTTTTCCCGGTGTGCTATCTGATGTTAAAGGGGCTTTTAAAGAACATAGACCCATCCCTTGAGGAGGCCACCAGGGATATGGGGGCCAGCAGATGGAAGGTATTTACCAGTGTGACCTTCCCGCTTCTCCTTCCCGGCCTGGGCAATGCGTTCCTAGTTACCTTCATCGAGTCCGTGGCGGACTTTGCAAACCCCATGCTGATTGGCGGTTCCTATGATACCCTGGCAACCACCATCTACCTGCAGGTCACGGGCGCCTATGACTCCACGGGAGCAGCTGCCATGGCCGTGGTGCTTCTGTCCCTGACCGTTGTGCTGTTCCTGATACAGAAGTATTACCTGGAGAAGAAGACAGCCGCCACCCTTACGGGCAAGGCTTCCCGCATGAGGATGCTGATTGAGGACAAGAGCGTGACCGTGCCCCTTACCATATTCTGCGGGCTGGTGGCCGCCTTCGTGCTGTTAATGTATATCATGGTCCCCTTCGGCGCAATGTTCACCCTCTGGGGCAGGGATTACAGCCTGAGCCTTAAGTGGTTCCAGTACATGTTCAAGACCAGCGGCTTGAAGGCATTTAAGGATTCCTTTGTGCTGTCGGCCATTGCAGCGCCCCTGACCGCGTTTTTATCCATGGTGATTTCCTACCTTGTGGTGAAGAAGAAGTTCAAGGCCAAGGGATTCATTGAGTTTGTTTCCATGCTGGCCATGGCGGTGCCGGGTACTGTTTTAGGTATCGGATACATCCGCGGCTATGCAAGGGGACTGTTCGGCACCGGGGTCATGAGCAGTCTTTATGGAAGCGGGCTTATCCTGATCATCGTGTTCATTGTGCGAAGCCTTCCCACCGGCACCAGGAGCGGTATCTCCGCCCTGCGCCAGATTGACAAGTCCATTGAGGAATCCGCATATGACATGGGGGCCAACTCGGCTAAGGTATTCATGACAGTGACCCTTCCGCTGATAAAGGATTCTTTCTTCAGCGGCCTTGTAACGGCATTCGTGCGGAGCATCACGGCTATTTCCGCCATCATCCTGCTGGTGACGCCGGACTTCCTGTTAATTACCTGCCAGATTAACGAGCAGGCGGAAAAAGGGAATTACGGCGTGGCCTGTGCGTATGCAACCGTACTGATTATCATTACATACGGCGCTGTGCTGCTTATGGATACGATGATGAAGTTCTTTGGTGTCAGCAGGAAGATTAAGGCTGAGGAATAGGAGGATAATAACATGGAAAAACAGAAAAAGGGCGTCCGTCTGGACCACATTTCCAAGATATATACAGACCCCAAGACGGGGAAGGAGTTTTACGCGGTACAGGATACCACGCTGGATATTGAGCCGGGTTCCTTCGTGACCCTGCTGGGACCGTCCGGCTGCGGCAAGACCACTACGCTGCGCATGATTGCGGGGTTTGAAAGCCCGGATGAGGGGGATATCTATCTGGGGGATGAGAATATCAATGCGCTGACACCGAACAAAAGGGATACGGCCATGGTATTCCAGAGCTACGCCCTCCTGCCGCATATCAATGTATTTGACAACGTGGCCTATGGCCTTAAGATACGCAAGCTTCCCAAGGAAGAAATCCATGAGAGGGTCATGAACATACTTAAGCTGGTGGAGATGGATGGCATGGAGTCACGTATGACCAACCAGCTGTCCGGCGGACAGCAGCAGCGTGTGGCGCTGGCAAGGGCTTTGGTGATTGAACCCAGCGTGCTTCTGTTTGATGAACCTTTGAGCAACCTGGACGCCAAGCTGCGGGTGACCATGCGGACGGAAATCCGCAAAATCCAGCAGAAGGTGGGCATTACGGCCATCTACGTGACCCACGACCAGTCCGAGGCCATGAGCATTTCCGATAAGATCATCATCATGAGCCAGGGCAGGGTGGAGCAGATCGGCACGCCCAGGGAGATTTATTACCACCCATCCTCCCGGTTCGTGGCTGACTTTATCGGCGAGGCCAACTTCCTGGATGCAAAGGTGAAGTCCGTAAACGGGGAAAAGGCTGTGATTGATGTGGTGGGACAGGAGCTGGAGGTCAATAATTTTGCCCATGCGGCTCCCGGCGAGGACGCCACCCTGGTCATCCGGCCGGAGGGGGCCACCCTGGCGGAACAGGGGCTTTTGGAGGCAACGGTAAGCCTTTCCACCTTCATGGGTTCCTACCAGTACTATGAGGTCATGGTGGGGAACATGATGATTCAGATAACGGATTATAATCCGGTGAACCGCAGGATTTACGAGGTGGGCGAGAAGGCGTATCTGGATTTCGACCCCAAGGGGGTTTACATTCTTTCGGCTGGTTGATACAATTAAGTGTATGGACATTCATCCGCTTATGAAGGCCGGGAGGCACTGGAAACTAATGAAAAAGAATTGGAACATATATGTGGCAGCCATCGGCATTTCCCTTTGTCTCGCAGGATGCGCGGGCGGGGGGACCGGGGCTGCCGGTGAGACGGATGAGGCGCTGGTTATCTACTGCCCTCATCCGTTGGAGTTTATAAACCCCATCGTGTCTGAGTTTGAGGGCAGGACAGGGGTGAAGACCTTTGTGCAGACCGGGGGGACCGGGGAACTGATTTCCATGGTGGAGGAGCACAGGGAACCGGCCTGCGACATATTCTGGGGCGGCTCCCTTTCCACCACCATGCCCAGGCAGGAGCTGTTCGAGCCTTATGTGAATGGGAATGAGGATATGGTCAGGGATGAGTTTAAGAACCGGGAGGGCAATTTAAGCCGGTTCACGGACGTGCCCAGCGTCCTTATGGTGAATACCAACCTGATTGGGGACACGGTGGTGGAGGGGTATGAGGACCTGTTAAAGCCGGAGCTGAAAGGGAAGATTGCCATGTGCAACCCGTCCACCTCATCCTCTGCCTATGAGCATCTGATTAATATGCTTTACGCCATGGGAAAGGGGAATCCCGAGGATGGATGGGATTACGTGGAGCAGTTTGTAAGGAACCTGGACGGCTGCCTTCTTGGCGGCTCCGCGGATGTGTACCAGGGAGTGGCTGAAGGACGGTTCGTGGTGGGGCTTACCTTTGAGGAAGGGGCGGCCCATTATGTGGCGGACGGGGAGCCGGTCCGGCTGGTGTACATGAAGGAGGGCGTCATCTCCACACCGGATGTGGTCTGTATCGTGAAGGGAAGCAGGCGCCTGGCGGAAGCGGAGGAATTTGTGGATTTTGTCACTGGAAAGGACGCCCAGACAATGATTGCGGACCGTCTGGACCGACGTTCGGTGCGAAAGGATGTGGACGAGCCGGAGTATCTGCCGGATAAGGACGGGCTGCACATTATCTATGATGACCTGGATGTGGTGAACCGTAACAAACAGCAGTGGCTGGAGCGGTTTGCCGGAATCTACCGGTCCGTGGCAGGCGGAGGGGAGACCGGATGAAAAAAGAGAAGTATTTCAGGGACGAACTTCAGCACATGTTCATCTCCTATGCCATTGTCCCGGCCGTGATATTCACATTGCTCTGCGGGATGGTGTTCATGGTAGCCCTTATCCATGGGAGAAGGAGCATTACCGTGTCCAACAACAGCTATGTGGCAGGGGAACTGGAACGGGTCCTGGGACGGTACGAGGAGGGCCTGGTCCGCCTGGCCGGGCAGCCGGATCTGTTTACAGGCACCCTGGATATACGGGGGAAGGCCAGGATATTTGAAGGGTTTTACGGGATGACCAACGGCCTGGAGATAAAAGGAAACCTTTATATGTTGGACAGGGACAGGAACATCCTGCTGTCCAGCCAGCCGGGACGGCCTGAATATCTGGATGTGAAGGAGGGGACCTCCTGGGGCATATTCTGGCACATGGACAACCGGCCCGGGCAGACAGCCGTGAAGCTGGCAGATGGGTGGAAGGGACAGCAGGGCGCGGTCGTCCTTGGACGCAGCGTGGAGCGGGAGGGACAGACCGTGGGGTATGTGGTGTGTTCCATTCCCAGCAGCCAGATGCAGCAGGTGCTGGACCGTCTGGAGACACAGACCATCATCACGGATTCCTATGGCTGGGTATACGCGGGAAGCAACTATAATTTCATTAATAAAAGCAACCAGGTCCTGGGCGTCCTCACACGGGCGGGGCGGTTTCTGTCCCATGACAGGCAGATGTACCTGGTGTCAAGGCAGCAGGCTTACCGGCATCTGTTCCAGGTCTATTCCATCTCAGACATCCAGAACATTGTCATTTCCCTGTCCTTAAGCAGCATGCTGGTGATTACGGCGCTGATCCTCATGACCCTGTGGATGCTGCTGCGGTCCAGGAAGGTGACGGAGAAAAAGACAGAGGACTTTTACCGGATACTGGATGTGATGGAGAACGCCAGGACAGGCAACCTGGAAACCACCATCCAGATTGACAGCGATAATGAGTTCCGTATTATCGCGGATGCGTATAATGAGACAATTGCCAGCCTGAAGACCCAGATGGAGAATAACCGGAAGATGACCGAACTGGTTGCCATGTCCCAGAACAAACAGCTGGAATCCCAGTTCAACCCCCATTTCCTTTATAATACACTGGAAAACATTCGGTACATGTGCAAGCTGGAGCCGGCCACGGCAGAGCGTATGGTATTCTCCCTGTCCAACCTCCTGCGTTACAGCCTGGACGGGAGCAAGGACCAGGTGACGCTGAAGGAGGATCTGGAACACCTGGAGAATTACCTGACCATCCTAAAGCGCAGGTTCGGTTCCAGGCTGGAATACCAGATAGAGGTGGAACCCGAAGCCATGGACTGCAGGATACCAAAGCTGGTCCTCCAGCCCATGATTGAGAACGCGGTTAAATACGGGTTCGGCAACCAGTTAAACCTGAGGGTGGAGCTGAAGGCATATATCCACCAGGGAAACCTGATGATGATATGCCGTGACGACGGGGTGGGGATTCCCCAGGAGAATTTAAGCGAGCTGAACGCCATGCTGGAGCAGAAGGAGAATACCAGCAGGCATTCAGGGCTTTACAACATACACCGGAGGATTGCAATCCTGTATGGACGGCCCTACGGGGTGGAAATCAGAAGTACGGAGGGGCATGGGACCACCCTGGTGGTGACCCTGCCTGCTGACCGGGAACCGTTATGAATAAACCGGGCCGGGCGCCTGAAAAGGGAGGAAAATGGATGCTGCGCGTCTTGATTGCAGAAGATGAGGATATGATACGCAAGGGCCTTGTGTATACCACAGACTGGCTTTCCATGGGCTGCGTGGTGGTGGCGGAGGCCTCTGACGGTAAGGATGGATATGAGAAGATACTGGAATGCCGCCCGGATGTGGTAATCACGGATATCTGCATGCCGTTTATGGACGGGATTGAAATGGTTAAGAAGGCGTCGGAACAGGTGAAATTCAAAAGCATCCTCCTGACCAGCTATGCGGACTTTGAATATGCCAGGAGGGCCATTGAGGCCAGGGTATGTGAATATATCCTGAAGCCTGTGGACGAGGAGGCCCTGGCAGGCATCATGAAAAGGCTGGAGGAGGAGATTGCCAGCACCAGGCAGGTGGAATACGCCCTGGAGCAGGCGGAGCTGGAGGGCGGGAGCATGAACTTGGAGTATTACATGCAGCTGGACCTTTCGGAAAACCAGTATGTGTCCAGGGCCATTGGGAAGATTAAGGAGCATTTTGCCGAGAAAATCAGCATCGAGGGGATCTCGGAGGAACTGGGGGTCAGCGCCAGCTACCTCAGCAGGAAGTTCAAGGAGGTGACGGAGCAGACATTCCTGGATTTCCTGAATAAATACAGGGTTCAGCAGGCAGTTGCCATGCTGAACACAAGACAGTACCGGATCAGCGAGATATCCGAGGCCACCGGGTTCACGGATTATAAGCATTTCTGTTCCGTGTTTAAGAAATACACGCTTAAGTCGCCCACCAAGTTCATAAAGGGGATGTAGCACTAAGCATAGTGATAGGTGCCGCGGTATTTCTTCATGTAATGAATACTTAACAGCAGGCCGCCCAGTTCTGCAATCGGAATCGCCAGCCACACGCCGTCCACCCCGATAAGGAAGGGCAGGACCATAAGGCTTGTGATGATAAGGCCGAAGGTGCGCACAAAGGAGATGACGGCGGATATCCGTCCGTCTGAAAGCGCGGTAAACAGGGCGGATGCAAATATGGTAAAGCCTGAGAACAGGAAGCTGAAGGCAAATATGGTAAAGCCATGGCGGGCCAGGCCGTAGACCGGGCTTCCTGGTTCGGCGAATATGCCCACCACGATGCTTCCGCCGAACTGGGCCAGCAGGAAGGTGGCCGCCGAGGTTACGAGGGTAAAGATAAGGGAGGTCTTAAATACCTGCCCAAGCTGTTGCTGGTTCCCGCTTCCGTAGTTAAAGCTGATGACCGGCGAGACACCCTGGGAAAAGCCCATGAACAGTGCGTTCAGCAGGAACTGGGAGTACTGTATGATGGTGATGGCCGCAACCCCGTCCTCCCCTGCAAAGTGCATCATGGCCAGGTTGAACAGGAAGGTGATGATGCCGGAGGAAAGGTTGGTCACCATTTCTGAGGAACCGTTGATGCAGGTGTCCTTAAGCTCCCCCTTTTCCATGCTGGGCCGTACCAGCCACAGGGAGTTCCTTGCATATGAAAAATAAACCAGGCCGATGACAGCCGGAATCATGTACCCGGTCACCGTTGCAATGGCGGCGCCTGCAATACCAAGCCCCATGGGTACGATAAGCACATAGTCAAGCACGGCGTTGGTGACCCCGGCCAGCAGGGTCAGGAACAGGCCGATGCCCGGCCGTCCCTCGGTGACAAAATACATCTGGAACTGGATCTGGAGCATCAGGGCCGGGGCAAATGCCAGCTGCCAGCGCAGATAGGTGACGCAGTCCTTTAAGAGGACTTCGCTGGAGCCTAAAAGCAGGGACAGGGGCGTGGCAAACAGGTTGCCCAGGATGGCGATAATCAGTCCGGCTCCGATATTTAATAGAATGATTATGGTGAAGGTTCCCCTGGCGCTGTCAGGGCGGCCTTCACCCATTTTTTTGGCGACAATGGCGCTGCTTCCCGTGGAGAGCATGACGCTTAAACCCAGCACGATATTGATGATGGGATATACGATATTGATGGAGGACAGGGCATTGGTGCTTACAAACCTGGAAACAAAGACTCCGTCCACAATGGTGTACAGGGACATGACAACCATCATGATGGTGGTTGGCATGGCAAACATCAGTAAAGACCCGAAGGTAAATTTTTTTGATAATGAATGACTCATAAAAATACTCCTGCTTCTATTGTAAATTTCAGCCGCAGGTATTATCATATAGTATAGGGTTACCCGATAGTCAAGAGGAGATTGAAAAAATGGAAAACCGCACGGAACTGTATTTTACAACCGGAGAATTTGCACGGATACTGGGAGTTAAGAAACATACCCTGTTCCACTATGACCAGATAGGGCTTTTTTCGCCTGCGCTGAAGGAGGAGAACGGATACAGGTATTATTTTGTCTGGCAGATGGATGTGTTCGAGGTCATCAAGGCGCTGCAGAAGCTGGGCATGCCCCTGGAGGAAATCAAGGAATACATTGAGAACCGTTCGCCGGAACGGTTCATGGAAATGATGGATGAAAAGGAGAAGCAGATAGACAGGGAGATTGAACACCTGAAACAGATGAAGCGGTTCATACGCAATGAAAAGGACAACATAACCGCGGTCAGGAAGGCTCCCCTCAATGTCCCCATGCTGGTGGAGCGCAGGGAAGAGTTCCTCCTGGTATCCGACATCACGGCAACGGACGAGCGCAGGACGGCCGTGGAGATTGCAAAGCATGTAAGGGAACAGGAAAAGTACCACGGCGCCATGGGGGCGGTTGGCTCCATCTGCCTTAAGGAAGACCTGGAAAAGGGAATATTTGACAAGTATGTAAAGGTCTATACAAAGCTTGAGAAAAAGGCCGCGTCCCCCAAGGTCATGAAACGCCCTGCCGGTGAATATGTGGAGATGTATTACCGGGGGTATGCCTGGGATATGGAGGTTCCATATAAACGGATTACGCGGTTTGCCGAAGAAAACGGGTGGGTTACAGGGGAAATGTGGTATGAGGACCTGCTGTTGGATGAACTGACGGTTAAGGGATATGAGGACTATGTGGTCCGGGTGATGGTGCCCGTATGCGGGGGGAGGTAAGGAGAAGGGAGGAAAAGAGGAAGGAAAAGATGCGGGCCATCATAGACAAACAGGGGGACAGCGGTTATAATGGCAGTATGAATACTGGAAAAAGAAGGGGATTTGTGTAAATCCTTGGGGAAGGGTATTCCAAAGGAGAATGGTTTTATTATGAAGTCAGAGCTGTGGCGGAGAGTGGATGTTCAGGTATCGTTATTTACAGCGGTCATTGTGGCCATTCTTTCCTATTCTATTTTTATGGTTCAGTACAGGATTACATATAGCGATATGCTCCGCAGCCTGAACGACCAGGTGGAACACATCTATTCCTATATCGGAGAGAGGATGGACACGGATACATTTAAGCACGTGTCCGTTCCGGGGGATGTGCAGAAGGAGAGTTACCAGAGGATGCATGACTGTTTCCGGCGGGTAAAGGAGATTACAGGCGTCATGTACCTGTACACGGCCAAGATGAACGGCAATGGGGAATTCGTCTATGTGGTGGACTGCCTGGAACCAAAGGATGCGGATTTCAGGTATCCGGGCGATCTGATTGAGCGGGAAATCTATCCGGACATGCAGCGGGCCTTGAATGGCGAACGTGTACTGCCGGATAAGATAAAGAAGACGGACTGGGGGAAAATCTTCATCACATACCTTCCGATTTATGAGGGGAAGGAGATAATCGGCGTGGTCGGGATTGAATTCCGGGCAGACCACCAGTACCAGGTATACCAGAACCTGCGGAGGGTGCTGCCTGTATTCATCCTGTTGTTCAGCCTGATGGCCAGCCTGGTGTCCAGGTACCTGTTCCGGCGCATATCCAATCCTTTTTATAAGGATATGTCCAACATGGACTACCTGACCCGGCTCAAGAACCGGAATGCTTACCAGCTGGATGTGAAGAACCGGATTGCGGCTAAGAAGGAAAAGGACACGGGTTTCATCCTCATTGACCTGAACAGCCTGAAGCATATTAATGATACCATGGGGCATGAGACAGGGGACAGATACATCACCTGCATATCCCAGGCATATCTGAACATGGGGCCGGAAGATGGAATCATGTACCGCATTGGCGGGGATGAATTCGTGGTGGTGATGCCGGGAGCCAGTGAGGAGAAGATAGGGAGTTTTGTCAGCAGGCTGGAGTCGGAGTTTGAAAAAATGGTTTTCATGCCGGGACTTACATTTGCCTGGGGAGCAGCCATTTATGACGCGGAAACGGATGCCGACCTGTTCAGCACCTGCCGCAGGGCGGATAAGAACATGTACATGAAGAAGCAGAAGTTTTATGAAGATAGGAAGAAGCGGGAGGACGGGGATGGGACTGTTTGACAAGCACATGGTGGTGCCTGCGTATAGGGAAGAACTTGAGTATAAGCTGGAATACGGCATGGAAACCCTGGATAAACGGTTCTGTGACAGCGTCCTGCCCATGATACTGGATATCCAAAGGCCCAATTACCGTAAGGATTTCAGGGCAGAATAAAGAGTATCCGCCTATTCGGGGGGCCCGCCCTCCACGAACCTTACGGGGGAGCAGCCCACGTATTTCTTAAATACCTTGATAAAATACTTATAATCGGAAAATCCCACAAGGTCTGCGATTTCGTAGACCTTGTATTTATTTTCCTTCAAAAGCTCCACGGCCTTCTGCATCCGGTAGCGGTTAAGGAAATCATTGAAGGTATAGCCGGTATCGCTTTTAAACTTGGAGTTGAGATAGGTGCAGGACATGCCGCACTGTTCGCTGACATCGGTGAGGGAAACCCGGGAGGAGTAGTGTTGTCTTATGTAATCCATCATGAATTCCACGTACCGGTTCCCTTCCTTTATTTCATCCAAGGAGATTCCGTCCAGTATGCCCAGCTTTTTCTTTTCCATATCAATCTGTTTCATATCGTCCCGCAGCCTGGCCGCGGCCTTCTGCTTCCTGGTAATCTTATCCAGGGCATCGTACAGTTCGTTAAAATTAACCGGTTTCAGCAGGTATTCCGTTACCCCAAGCCCAATGGCCTTCCTGGCATATTCGAACTCGCTGTAACCGGAAACAATGATGGCGTCATATCCGTATTCCGATATGCTTTCCTCCAGCATGGCAAGGCCGTCCTTAACCGGCATGTTGATATCCACAATCACGATGTCCGGCCGGTGCTCCCTGATTTTCTCAAGTCCGTCCTGGCCGTCCACTGCCTCGCCCGCTACCACGCAATCCGCCTCCTGCCAGTCCACCATGAACATCAGGCCTTTGCGTATGATATCTTCGTCTTCCACAATCAGGACTTTATACATCATGCTTCCTCCATATCTGCCGGAAGGGTAACAATTACCCTGGTCCCATTGCCCGGGCTGCTCTCGATGGTCATGCCGGACTCAGGTCCGTAGAGAAGCCTGACCACCCGGTGGGAATTATAAAGGCCAATGTGCTCCCTGTACACGTCCTCCTGTTCCAGCCCTTTCCTCAGTTCCTTTAGTTTGTCTTCGCTGATTCCGCTGCCGTTGTCCTCCACGCACAGGTTCAGCTGGCCGTTTTCCTTCCATGCGCTGATGTTGATTGCAATGGAATGTATGTTCTTCATGCCATGGACCAGGGAATTTTCCACCACTGGCTGCAGCAGGAGCTTTGGGATCTTACAGCCCATCAGCTCTTCCGGGATGTCTATATGATAGTTCAGCCTCCGGTTATAACGCATTTTCTGAAGCAGCAGATAATCGTTGATATATTCAATATCTGTCTGTAACGGTACAATGGTGCTTCCGTAATAAATGCTGTAGCGCATCAGGTTAGCGAAGGCCATCACCATATCTGACGCCTTGGCGGTATCAATGGCTATCTCATAGCGGAGGGTTTCCAGCACATTGAAAATGAAATGCGGGTTAAACTGTTCCTCCAGCTGCTTAATCTCCATGATCCGCTTGCGCTCCGTCAGTTCGCTGTTATGCAGCATCAGTTCCTCCCGCTGGGTCACCATGTTGCAGAAGGCGTCCCCCAGCACCTTGAATTCATCAAACACCTGCCCCTGAAGCTTATAGTCCATGTTCCCACGGCCCATCTCCGCCACGGCGTGCTGCAGTTCGTCAATGGCTTCCAGGTTCTTTCCTGCAATCCGCAGCGAGAGGGGCGTGATCATGATCAGCATCAGAACGCCCACGATGAGGAGGAAGATCATGCCGTAAGAGACAAGGGTGCGCTGGAACTCCATGGACACCAGGGTATAGAGGACCAGGGTGCTCTCGGGCAGCAGTTCCTTCTGTACGTGGTAATGCTTTCCGTTCACCTTGACCACGTTCCCCTTCTGCCACTCCATCCTGTACTTTCCCGCAGGATACTTCTCCATGGGGTCGGCACTCTGTCTTCCGATGGAAAATATAAGGTTATCGTACCGGTCCGTGAGGATGACGTCATCCAGCGGATAATCCCGGACAGCCGCGTAAATCTGCTCATCCGACAGGTCAAAGAAAAGATATCCATACACCCGGTCCGGCCCGGACACTGCCCGTGCCAGCGCCAGGTCGCCAGCCTGTCCGTGGGCATAATTGAGCCTGCTGGGCATTGTGAAGATCTTATCCGGCTCCGCGGCCATTTTCTCAAACATGCTATGGAACACGGCGCTGTTAAGGAAAATTTCCCGGTTCCCCTCAAACAGGTTGGAGCTGACAATCTCCCCGCCGCTGTCCGTCAGCACGAAGCTGCACCGTATGGACTGTGCGTTGGAAAAGTCATACAGCAGACGGTTTACCTCGGTAACCCGCCCGCTGTCCCTGCCTTTTAAAGCCTCTAAAATCCTGTCATCCGACCCGAACCGCAAAAGACCGTCCTCATAAGCCCTGACCTGCTTATCAAGGACCGCCCCCAGCCGGGCATTGTTCTTCCTGTTCCCGCCTGCGCTGATTAACTGCACATTGATGAACAGGAACAGTCCCACCAGCACAAAGAGCAGGGCAATGATGGAAAATGCAAACCTGAGGAAAGACCTCTTGATATAATCCCTGTATTGGTTGCTTCCTGCCATGAGGCCCCTCCCCATAATGAATGATTGTTTTCAATGTGGACCCATATCTGTCCACATTCAGATTATATCATACTTCCGGCAGTCCTTCAGCCATAATAAGCCATATGATGGTTTAAATGCTGATATCGTTGCTTCCCGTCACCTTAAAGAATACCAACAGGGAAACAATGCTGGTCAGGGTCAGTATGGTGGAATAAGCTGCCGCGTTGCCGAAGTTACTGCGGATGACCTCTGCGTAGATGGCCACGGTCAGTGTCTGGGTCTTGCTGGTATAAAGGATGATGGAGGAACTAAGTTCGCTGATCAGGGTAATCCAGCTCATGATGGCCCCTGAGAGCACGCCTGACATCATCATGGGTACCGTCACCTTGACAAAGGATTTAGTCTCCGTACATCCAAGGCTTATGGCGGCTTCCTCCACACTGGGGCTGATCTGTCCGATGATGGCCGTGCTGGAACGGATGGTGTAGGGCATCCTGCGTATGGACAGGGAAATGATGATGATGACTGCGGTACCGCTGAGCAGCATGGGCTTGTTGTTAAATGCATACAGGAAGGAGATACCGAGCACGGAACCGGGGATGATGTATGGGAACATGGTAACCGTATCCAGTATGCCTGTGAGGAAGGATTTCTTCCTGACCGTAAGATAGGAAATCAGGATCCCAAGGACCACCACAATGGCAATGGCGCACAGACCGAACAGGTAGGTGTTGAAAATCGCGCTGTTGTTATTTTTGGAAAACAGCGTGTTCCTGTAATTTTCCAGTGAAAAGCCCCCTGTGTACACCGTACCACCGCCCGTTGCCAGGAAGGAGGTGATGATGACCGTTATCTGCGGCAGGATGGCAATCAGCACCACTGCGTAGACAAACAGGTGGGACAGGATGTTCCTGGCGCCGGTGCATTTCTCTGCTTCCATGGGTTTCAGGGCTGTCATGGAATAGGTGAAACGGTTGCCAAGATAGCGCTGGAGGAAAAAGAGCACCAGGGTGATGGCAATGACAATGACGCAGAGCGCTGCTGCAAAATGGTCGTCCGTGCTGACCTCGCCCATGAACTGGCTGTATATCAGTACCGGGAATGTCTTGTAGCCCTCGCCGATGAGCATGGGGGTGCCGAAGTCGGAGAACACCCTCATGAATACCAGCAGGGAGCTGGCAAGCATGGTGGGCATTACCAGGGGGACGATGATCTGCATCACCCGCTGGAATGCGGTGCAGCCCAGGCTTTCCGCTGCCTCGTTCAGGGAATTGTCCAGGTTCTTAAGCGCGCCAGAGATATACATGTAAACCAGCGGGAAGGACTGGAGGGAGAATACAAGCACAATGCCTGCAAACCCGTAGATGCCTCCCAGCTTCACATGGAACAGCCCGTTGAGGATTTTGGTGAAGAAGCCGTTCCTGCCCAGCAACTGGATCCATGCGTAGGCGCCGATGAAGGGCGGTGAGAGATAGGAAATGACAATCAGTATGTTTAAGTACTTGCTGCCCTTAATCTGTACGCTGCGCAGCACATAAGCCATTACCAGGCCCAGGAAGGCAGCCACCACAGTGGACACGATGGTCACCTTAAAGCTGTTGACCAGGGTGCTCCAGTAATATTTCCTTGCAAAGAATTTGGTGAAATAAGCAAAACTCAGCTGCCCGTCCTCGGACAGTACGCTTTTATAAAGCACCAGGACCAGGGGATAGACCACGAAGAGAATGAATAAGGCCAGGATTCCCAGTGCCATGACAATCCATATATTGAGTTTTTTCTCTCCTGCATATCTCATGCGTGCTCCCTCCTGACAATAAGGCTCTCAGTGCCTTCCTGGTTAAATACATTGATTTTGGCCGGCTGTACGCCCAGGCGCACCGGGGTGTGGTCCGGGATGATATCCCAGATATCGGAATTCTGTATGACCTCCATTTCCCTGCCGTCCTCTGTCTCCACAAAATAATGGGTGGTGACCCCAAGGAATACGCTGCTGCGCACAATGGCCGGTATGCCCTCCTGGCTGTCACGGCTGATGATGAACTCCTCAGGCCGTACCGATACCTTTACGGGCTGGCCCTGGAAAACCGTGTCATTCAGGTTATCCATGGCAACCGTGTAGTCACCGATCCTGACCCGTGTGCAGCCATCCGACAGGTCGATGGTTCCGTCCATGATGTTGGAAAGCCCGATGAAGGTGGATACGAAAAGGTTGGAAGGGCGCTGGTAGATGTTCTTGGGGGTGTCAATCTGCTGGATGACGCCTCCGTTCATTACCGCGATCCGGTCGGACACAGCCAGCGCCTCCTCCTGGTCATGGGTTACATAGAGGGTGGTAATACCCACCTGCTGCTGGATCCGTTTGATGGCATTGCGCATTTCCACACGCAGTTTGGCGTCCAGGTTGGAGAGGGGTTCATCCATGAGAAGCACTTCCGGGTGGATGACAATGGCCCTTGCCAGGGCAACCCGCTGCTGCTGGCCGCCGGAGAGCTTGGTGGGCATCCTCTTCTTTAAATGGTCTATCTTCACCACCTTCAGGATATCGTCCACCTGGGATTCAATCTGGGCCTGGGGTATTTTCCTGTTCTTAAGGCCAAAGGCCACATTGTCACGGACCGACATGTGGGGGAATATGGCGTAATTCTGGAATACCATGCCCATGTTCCTCTTGTTGGTGGGAATGTCGTTGATTACCTTGCCGTCTATCTTAATCTCGCCGCCCTCAATGGTGTTAAAGCCGATGATCATGCGCAGCAGCGTGGTCTTGCCGCAGCCGGAGGGGCCTAAAAGGGTGAAGAACTCGCCGGGCCTTACATCTAAGGACAGGCCGTTTATGATGGTATCCTTTCCAAAACGTTTGATTACATTATCAATGCTGATTGCTACACTCATACCTGTAAAACCTCCTTCAATATCCTGTTTTTGGGGACAGAAAAGGACTGCCGTATCTGACGGGTACTGCCCGCCGGGGGAGGCGGCTGGAGCTGTGCGGTCAATCACACGGTTCCAATGCAGGATGATGGTCAGGTGCAGGGCAGTCCTTATTCTGTTTGGCTGTGCCGGAGCCTTCAGCATAGAGGTGACAGGCAGGTCCGGCACATGATGATCTGATTAATCCATGGAAGTCTCCATGTGTTCGCTGAACAGGTTGGTGATTTCGACCTTGTGCTCTGCAACCCATCCCTCGTCGTAATTGTCAAACAGTTTAATCTCAGACTGTGGAGTCATATAGTCAGCCAGTGTGGCATCTTTCCTGAGCGGCCGTACGGTCAGGTTGGAACCCACCGCGTTCTGGATTTTCTCAGAGAGCATGTAATCCACGAACTTCTTGGCGTTCTCAGGATGCTTGCAGCCCTTTAGGATCTGTACGGATTCCCCGGGGAATATGGCGCCTTCCTTGGGGAATACCACTTCAACAGCAGCGCCTTCCTTTACATAGTTGGCAGCCGGGTCTTCCCAGGTCAGGCCCACCACGTACTCGCCTTCGGCAACGCCTTTATATACCTGGCTGGAGCTGTTGCACATCTTGCCGTCCAGGTTGGCAATGAACTGGTCCACATAATCCCATGCCTGGTCTGACAGCGGGTCGCCGTCCTTGCCCATGCCGTAGAGCATGGCCAGCAGTGACTGGAATGCGGAGCTGGAGTTGACCGGGTCGCCGAATGCAATCTTGCCTTTTAATTCAGGGTTCAGAAGGTCCTCAAAACCGTCAATCTTCATGTCTCCCTTCAAGTCCTTGTTGACAATCATGACAGTGGGGTCGGCAAATGCCGGTGTGAAATATCCTGTGTTGTTGCGGAATGCCTCCAGCATGTTGCTGTCTTCCGGGGAGACATATTCCATGAACAGGTCCTTGGAAGAGGAAAGCATGGTCTGGTCGGCAACCCAGAAAATATCGCCCAGTGGATTATCCTTTTCTGATTGTGCCCTTTTTAACAGTTCTCCGGTTCCGGCAACCACGACCTCCACCTTGATGCCGGTATCCTTCTCAAACTCAGGAATCACCGCATTGTTTAAAGCCTCGCTTCTGGCTGTGTAGACCACAAGTACCGGTTCCTCCCCGCCGGAATCGGATGCCTGGGTACCGGAATCCGCCTGTGTGCCGGAACCGGCCTGGGTAGCGGCTGCTTCTGTCTTGGCAGGTTCTTCCGGTGCCTTTGTCCCGCCTGCGCCGGAACATCCGGTAGCTGCCAGTGCTGCTGCCATGATACATGCGGTTACTTTCTGGAATTTTCTCATTCTGAATCGCTCCTCCCTTATGTGTTGATTTACATTTGTTCCTATAAGTCAATTCTATCATCCGGCCATGGAAAGTAAATCCGACAATCCTACAAAAAGGTGGAAAATAAACAACAGACAGCCAGAAATGAGAGATAATTTCCAGACTGTCTGCGGATATGGCTGAATGCTTAGTGATTTTTATCTGCCGGATGCACTTGTCTACTTGTTTTTCTTGCTGTCCTTGCTTTTCTTGCCTTCCTTGCCCTCTTTGGTGGATTTCTTATCGCCTTTTTTGGATTTCCCGGCTTTCTTGGACTTTTCGCCCTTGGCGGATTCGGACTTTTTCGCCTTGGCTGGGGATTCACCGGTCCTGGCCTGGCTGGCTGCCGGGATGGAGGCATCTGTTGGGATAGAGGCGTCTGTTGGGATAGGGCCGTCTATTGGGATGGAGCCGTCTGTCGGGATGGAGCCGTCCGTAAAGATGGAGCCATCCGGTGAAGGTGCGCCGGATGAAGCAGGGGCCATGCTGTCAGAGGCATCCCCGGGGCCTCCCTCCGGAATGTACTCTATGATGTCGCAGATGTCGCAGCCCAGGATGGTGCACAGGGTATCAAGAGTGTGGGTGGATACGTGCATGTTCTTCTTCAGGCGGCCAATCTGTCCGGCACTGAAATTGTGCCGTTTAATCAGCCTGTACTGGGTCATGCCGCGGGCTTCCATGGTGACCCATAAGCGGTCATAGCGGATCATAGGGTTTCCTCCTCTTTATGTGGTTATTATCAATAACTGGATTATAACATGTAGGCCATGCAAATACAAGGATGATTGGTAAAAATGGGAATAAAAGAGAGGTTTTTGGGCATAGTTAGGAGTGAACAAAGAGTTATAGCTGAAGGAGGATTTTATATGACGGATTTTAAGTCAAGCGAGACAGCAAAAAACCTGATGCGGGCATTTGCAGGGGAGAGCCAGGCAAGGAACCGCTACACCTTTGCGGCAGGACTGGCCAAGGAGCAGAAGATGCCCATGGTTGAGATGGTATTCCGGTACACGGCTGACCAGGAAAAGGAACACGCGGAGATTTTCTATGATTATCTGAAACCGCTGGATAAGGAAACCATATTCATTGACGGAGGTTATCCGGTGGACCTGGAGAAGAATACCCTGGCCCAGTTAAATGCGGCTGCCCACAATGAATATGAGGAACATGACGTGGTATACAAATCCTTTGCGGAGGTGGCTGAAGAGGAAGGATTTACCCAGATTGCGGCCACCTTCCGAATGATAGCTGGAATTGAGAAGACACACGGGGAGCGCTTCCGCTACCTGGCAGACCTTCTGGGAGAGGGAAGGCTTTATGCGCGCCAGGAAAAGAACAGCTGGGTATGCACCAACTGCGGATACATTTATGAGGGGGAAGAGCCGCCCCAGTACTGTCCGGTCTGCCGCCACGACCAGGGATATTTTGCAGGCCAGGAGCTTTCACCGTGGTACCTCAAGGCATGACCCTGGCTTCTTGAACCGCTTTGCCACGGGCCTGACCGGGAATTTTGGTTTTACAAAGCATGGGACAGATGGTATAATGTCCGCAGACATGGCGGACATTATATCATGCTGTGCATACGGCAGGATGCGCCACGGCGCGTATGCAGGGATATGCCACGGCGCATAGGTCCGGCGGAATCGATGATGATGAAGGAGAAAATCAGATGGCGGTTAAAATCAATGCAGTCATATTTGACCAGGACGGCCTTATGTTTGACACGGAGCGTCTGGCGCTTGAAGGCTGGGAAAAGGCGGCCCACAGATATGGCATCTGCCTGGATAAGGAATTTTTGAGGGACCTGCGGGGCTGCAAGCCGGATAAGGTAAAGGAAGCCTTTTTGAAAAAGTTTGGCGGTGGGTTGGATTATGACGCCATATTTGAGGAAAAGCGCCAATATTCCTACCAGTGGATCCGGGAAAACGGGGTTCCGGTAAAGCCGGGACTGAAGGAACTGCTTATCTATCTGAAGGAGCGCGGCGTGAAGACCGCCGTTGCCACGGCCAGCAGCGAAGGCTGGACCCAGGGCAATGTGAAAAGCGCGGGGCTGGACGGATATTTTGACGAATACATATATGGGGATATGGTGAAGGAGGCAAAGCCGAATCCTGCCATTTTCCTTATGGCGGCAAAGGTGCTGGGGGAGGAGCCGGGAAGATGCATCATCCTGGAGGACAGCTTTAACGGTATCAAGGCAGCCCACGCAGGGGGATTCCTTCCCATAATGGTGCCGGACCAGGACGAGCCGGATGAGGGACTGTCAAAACTTCTGACAGCCAGGTGCAGCAGCCTGGCAGATGTAATCGGCCTGTTTGAGGACGGGACATTTGAACCTGCCGGAACAGGAACGGTACGGACAATTTAACGGTACGTACAATTTTAAAGGATGGAAGAGGAAGAAGCATTCTATGTGGAGAGAAGCAGCTGGCTTAATCGGCGCGGCAGGCTGTGCCTGCCTGGCCCGGTCTGAATATGAAAAAAGGCATTATTCCGTGGAGGCTGCGACCATTGTCTCGGATAAGATTGCCCGGGACAGGACATTCGTCTTTTTGTCAGATTTACATAACAATGAATTTGGCAGCGGCAACCAGAAGCTGGTGGAGGCCATCCACGGGCTGAAGCCGGATGCCGTGCTGTGCGGCGGCGACATGATGGTGAGCAAAAAAGGAAGCAGGGACATCCAGGTCCCGCTCCGGCTGTTTGGGCAGCTGGCTGCCAGGTATCCTGTTTTTTACGGAAATGGAAACCATGAAAACCGTATGACCTGGCGGCGGGATATCTATGGAAACCTGTATGAGGAATATAGGGATGCGCTCAGGAAGATGGGGGTGTCCTACCTGGAGGACAGCACCGTGCCGCTGGGGGAGGATATCCTTATAACAGGGGTGGACCTGGACGGGGATTTTTACCGCAAGGCCCTGTACCAGAAGCCGCCGGACATGGAACGGGGGTATCTGGAGAAAAAGCTTGGGGCAGCCGGGGAATACGGGGACGGCTTCAGGATCCTGCTGGCCCATTCGCCGCTGTATTTTGATGCCTATGCTGACTGGGGGGCGGATTTGACCCTGTCCGGGCATTTTCATGGCGGGACCATACGGATTCCCGGTCTTGGAGGGGTCATGACCCCCCAATACCAGTTTTTCCTGCCGTGGTGCGCAGGGGATTTTGAGCGGAACGGGAAGCGGATGATTGTCAGCCGCGGGCTTGGAACCCACTCCATCAATATCAGGCTGAACAACCGGCCCCAGCTGGCGGTGATATACCTGAAAAAGAAGCAGAGAGTGTTTGAAAAGGCGGGTAATCTGTGATAATATAAAGTGGCTGAAATGTAATAAGAATCAGGACAGGTGGGCACATGGAGACAATATCATACAAACTGGAGAATTTTGAAGGGCCTCTCGACCTTTTACTCCATCTGATTGAGAAGAATAAAGTTAATATATATGATATCCCCATTGTGGAAATCACGGCACAGTATCTGGATTATGTGCGCCACATGGAACGGGAGGACCTGAATGTGGTCAGCGAGTTCCTGGTGATGGCGGCCACCCTGCTTGATATCAAGGCGAAAATGCTTCTTCCCAAGGAAGTGGACGAGGAAGGGGAGGAAATCGACCCAAGGGCCGAATTGGTACAGAGGCTGCTGGAATATAAACGGTATAAGCTGATGGCCGATGAACTGGCTGACAGGGAAGACGGCGCCCTGAAGCATTTATATAAAAGCTCCACCCTGCCGCCGGAGGTTGCCAGATACGAGCCGCCGGTGGATCTTGACAAGCTGCTGGATGGACTGACCCTTGCAAAGCTTCAGCGGATTTTTGAACAGGTAATGAAGCGCAAGGAGGACAAGATAGACCCTATCAGGAGTAACTTCGGTACCATTAAAAGGGAACCCATCAGCCTGGAACAGAAGATTGGGCAGCTTCTGACCTTTGCCAGAAGCAGGAGGCATTTCAGCTTCAGACAGCTTCTGGAGGGACAGGCCGACAAGCTGGAGGTGGTGGTTACCTTCCTGGCCGTACTGGAACTGATGAAGATAGGTAAAATCCAGCTGAAGCAGGAAGAAACCTTTGGCGACATGGAAATCGAGGCCCTGGAACAGGAGGGCGGCGAGATGGACCTGGATCTGGAGGGGCTGGATGATTTTGAAGGATAAACGGATGGTTAAGCGATGAGCAAGAAGGATAAAGTTGAAGCAATGGAGGCAGCGGCGGGTACCGTGGAGACCCGTACCGGCAAGACCGTGGGTGCGGTGAAGCAGCCCGGGGAAAATGCCGTAAGCGCGGCAGGCCATCCCGCGGGAAGCGCTGCGGGTACGGCGGATGGTCAGGGACAGGCGGTGCCGGGACAGCTGGAGCTGTCCTTCCCGCCCACGGAGAATGAGAAGGAGCAGGAAGCCATCATCGAGGCGGTCCTCTTTACCATGGGCAATTCCGTGGAACTGCGTCAGCTGGCAGTGGCCATCGGCCAGGACCAGGACGTGGCAAGGAGGGCGGTGGAGCGGCTGATAAAGCGCTACCGTTCGTCCAAAAGCGGTATGGAGATAACACAGCTGGAGGACAGCTATCAGATGTGTACAAAGGCAGCGTACTATGAGAACCTGATCCGGGTGGCGGCTACCCCAAAAAAGCAGGTGCTCACCGAGGTGGTGCTGGAAACCCTTTCCATCATTGCCTACAAACAGCCTGTCACAAAGATGGAGATAGAAAAAATCAGGGGCGTCAAGTCGGACCATGCCGTAAACCGCCTGGTGGAGTACAACCTGGTCTATGAGGTGGGACGCCTGGACGCACCCGGACGTCCGGCCCTGTTTGCCACCACCGAGGAATTCCTGCGCAGGTTCGGCGTGGGTTCCGTACAGGACCTGCCGGATGTGGGGCCGGAGCAGGAGGCCGAGATTAAGGCCCAGGTGGAGGAGGAACTTCAGATGAAGCTGGAAGCCGCCGCCACAAGTGAAGAGTGAACAGGGAGTGATTCCCAAAGCCGGATAAGCGGAATATACTAAAATAAAAAGAAACCGGAAAGTCCACGATAAAAAGAATCGTGGAAAGGTAAAGATGAGATTATGCTTCAAAGTCTGATTTTAGTATTCGCTCTCTGTACAGATACTTTTGTAGCCAGCCTTGCTTACGGTGCAAACCAGGTTCATGTGGCCTGGGGGAAGGTGGCGCTGCTCAATGGGATATGCAGCGGCTGTCTGGGCGCTGCCCTTGGGATGGGGAGTCTTATAGATGCCTTTATACCTGAAAGCCTGACAAAGGTCATTTGTTTTGTATGTCTGTTTACCCTGGGGCTTGTAAAGCTTCTGGATTACAGCATCAAGTCGTTTATTAACCGTAACAGCTGTGCCCGCAGGGATTTAAGCTTTTCGCTGTCAGGACTTAAGGTGATTGTGAGCATTTACGGCAATCCCATGGCGGCGGATGCGGATGGGTCCCTTTCCCTTGGATGGAAGGAGACCGTGTTCCTGGCCTTTGCAATGTCCATTGACAGCCTGGTGGCCGGAACCATGGCCGCATTTCTGGATATCCCGGCAGGATTGACACTGCTTCTGTCTTTCCTGGTGGGTATGTGCATGATGTATGCCGGATTATGGCTGGGCGCCAAGGTGGCCTCCAGGTGGAAATGCGACCTGTCCTGGATCAGCGGGGTCCTTCTCATGATACTGGCTTTGACAAAGGTATTGGCATAGGCGCAAGCCTGGGTCTGTGTGCAGGCGGAAGCGGACAGCGCCTGTGCGGATGCCTGGGGACAGGATGTGTTCCTACCTTATAATAATACCCCCCTGGCAGAGCGCCCTGCCGGGGGGAATCATAAAGGCGCCCTCTGGCAGGCAGCGGAATAATCCGTCTGTCCCAAAGGGCGCCTTTTGTTCATGCAGTGAAAGGATACTGCATGCTGTCTTCTGTATGGCATATCCGGTGTTAACGGTCCTGGTCCCTGGCCGACAGACCTTCCATGTAGGACTCGGCCCGCGCCTTGTCTGTCTGGTCCAGTTTGTCATAGAGGTCCAGTATCCGGGCCTGCTGTCCGTTCAGTGTCACCTGTACGCCGTCCGTGCTGTAGAACTGGGCAATGGTAATGCCCATGACCTCGCAGATGCGGCGGATAGTCGGTATACTGGGAACGGTTGTACGCCGGAACAGGTTTCCTATATTATTGGGGGAGGTATCCATCTCTATGGCCAGCCGGTAATGGCTCCATCCCCGTTCCTGGCATAGTTCTTCGATGCGTTCCAGCTCAAAACTCATTTTTTCACCACCATTGTCTGATTTCTTCCAAAGCTTTTGTACTATTGTATCCCAGCAACGAAGAAAACATTAGGCTGAAAAATAATGTATAAATATACACTATATAGTGAATATACAGGAATACAAAATAAGAAAGCAGCATTTTGCCAATGAATTCCATGACGGCATGCACAGGAGAGGACATCAGTTCCTTTTATCCTCCTGTTCCTTTGTACTGCCCGTATAACCGAACATGGTGTTTGGGTCTACCTCAAAGAACCTGCACAGTATCATTACCTCAATATCAGTGGCAAGGCGCTGGCCCTTTTCGATTCTGAGGATGGTAAGTTCCGTGAAGCTGTAACCCTGCTGCTGGAGTTTTATGGCTAATTTCCTCTGTGACAGCTTCCTGTCCTTGCGAAGCTGGCAGAGACGTTCACCAATCAGGTTTTTCCTGGGTTCGAGATTGTAAGAAATTTTCATGAAGTTCCCTCTGTAAGCTCTGTATATTTCTAATGATGAAGCAGTGTTTTTCATTGTAATGTGATTTAATCCAACTTTGGTATCTAATAATGAAGTATAAAAAATAAAGTAGAAAAATCCATAGGTTTATGATAGACTGATAAAGACATTTTAAACTGCCGGGCAGGAAGAAAGGAAGCGTCATTTTTCCGGGCCGCGGCAGAGGCTTCAGACAGGAGGACACATGCAGAGAATCGCAAAATTTGAAAAAGTAAGTTTCGAACAGTTTAAAACTGACTGGATTGATACATTTCCCGGGACAGGCCAGGAGACGGTGACAGGAATATATGAGGGAATCCAACTGCCAAGGCGGGCCACTTCAGGCTCGGCCGGATATGACTTTTTTACCCCGGTGGAGATAACCTTAAAGCCGGGGGAGACAGTGAAGGTCCCCACGGGAATCCGCGCCAATATGGAGGAAGGCTGGGTACTGCAGATATTTCCGCGCAGCAGCCTGGGATTCAAGTTCCGCCTCCAGCTGAATAACACGGTGGGAATCATTGACAGCGATTATTATTACTCGGATAATGAGGGACATATGTTCATCAAGGTGACCAATGACACCAATGAGGGAAGGACCGTTGAACTGAAGGCGGGAACCGGATTCGCCCAGGGGATCTTCCTTCCGTTCGGAATCACGGTGGATGATGCATGTACCGGTTCCCGCAACGGCGGATTCGGAAGCACGGATGTGAGGTAGGGAACATATGGCGAATCGGGGAACACGCAAAGGGTACAGCGGACAAAGGCCCCAGGGGAATGGTTATTACCGCGGGGCAGGGGGACGGCCTGCTGATAATGAAAAGAGAAGGAAACGCAGAAGAAAGCGTATCATAAAGGCATTGGCTGCCTGGGCGGTGTGTATCCTCTTGATCGGGCTGGTTGCAGTGGGGACGGTCAGGGTGGTTTCATCCGTGGCTTCCTCCAAGAAAAGGCAGTTCCGCCAGGACGGGATTGAGAAGCTGGTTTCCGGGGATTATGCAGGGGCCATTGAAGCCTTTGACGCGGCGCTGGAAAAGTCAGGTAAAAAGTCCGAAGGATTTAATTCAGACGTGCTGGGCTACCGGGCCGAGGCCGAGTATAAGCTGAGGGACTATGAGGCGGCTGTCCATACCTATGGCCTGCTTCTGGAGATGAAACCGGATACGGCTGTCTATCTGTATGCCCAGAGCATGTGCTATGCCCATCTGGGGGACACGGATGATGCCATTGACCGTTATAAGGCGGGGAATGCTGCCCTTAAGGATGACAAGGCAGAGGCAGGCAAGCTGGAGGCCCTGTTTGCGGCAGGAGGCGCCTGTGTGGATGCGGGAGAGTATGAAAAGGCCATGAGCCTTTACCAGGACGCGTTGAAGGAAGGGATAAAGCATGGACAGGTTTATAACCAGATGGGCCTTTGCCAGATGGCTGAAAAGGATTACCGGGGTGCTCTTGATTCGTTTGACCAGGGGTATGAGACATTCGTGACAGGACACAGCCTGGGTTCCGGCGCTGAACCGGCCCAGGCCTGGGGGGCCCTGGCCGAGGATGCCCAGGCAGACCGCGCCCTTTTAAAAGAACTGGTGTATAACCGGGCCGTGGCTTACGAATACTTATCAGAGTACAAGAAAGCCCTGGAGCTGTTTGAGGACTATGTCAGTGTCTTTGGCTCCAATGAAGATGCGGAACATGAAATTGCGTTTTTGAAAACAAGATAGGATGGCAGGTTTGATTGATTTAGAAGAATTACAGGAAAAGGTTATATTGATTGCAGTAAGTACGGGAGAGGAAGATGGAAGCGATGCTTCCCTGGACGAACTGGAGGAACTGGCGGCCACTGCAGGCGCTGTGACGGTGGGACGGGTCATACAGAACCGTGAAAGGATCCATCCGGGTACTTATCTTGGGAAGGGAAAGATTGACGAGGTGAGGGACCTTGTGTGGGAGCTTCACGCAACCGGGGTCATCTGCGACGATGAACTGTCGCCGGCCCAGCTGCGCAATCTGGAGGATTCCCTGGACACCAAGGTCATGGACCGGACCATGGTCATCCTGGATATCTTTGCATCCAGGGCCAGTACCCGCGAAGGAAAGATACAGGTGGAGCTGGCCCAGTTAAAATACAGGGCCGTGCGCCTGGTGGGCATGCGCAACTCCCTGTCCCGTCTGGGCGGCGGCATCGGCACCAGGGGACCGGGTGAGAAAAAGCTGGAGACGGACCGCCGTCTGATCCATCAGCGGATTTCACAGCTGAAGGAGGAACTGGAGGCCGTGAAGCGCCACAGGGAGGTGACCAGGCAGCAGAGGGAGAAGGATTTTGCCCTTACAGCGGCCATTGTTGGCTATACCAATGCCGGCAAGTCAACCCTTCTGAACCGTCTCACCGGAGCTGGGATCCTGGCTGAGGATAAGCTGTTCGCAACCCTGGACCCCACCACGCGCAGCTTTGTCATGGAGGACGGGCAGCAGATCCTCCTGACGGACACGGTAGGGTTCATACGCAAGCTTCCTCATCACCTGATTGAGGCTTTTAAGAGTACCCTTGAGGAGGCGCGTTACAGCGATATCATCCTTCATGTGGTGGACTGTTCCAACCCCCAGATGGACATGCAGATGCATGTGGTGAAGGAGACCCTCCGTGAACTGGAAATCGTTGACAAGACCACGGTGACCGTGTTCAATAAGACGGACCGTCTGAATGAGGAGGGGACAGAAGATGGGATGCATCCCGTTCCCAGGGATTTTTCCTCTGACTACCAGGTGCGGATTTCGGCCAGGACAGGGGAGGGGATTGATGAGCTGGAACAGATCCTCCGGACCATCATACGGAGCAGGCGCATTTTCCTGGAAAAGGTCTTTCCTTATTCCCAGACAGGGCGGATCCAGACCATCCGCAGGTATGGCCAGCTCCTGGAAGAGGAGTACAGGGACGACGGTGTGGCTGTGAAGGCATATGTGCCCGCGGAACTTTTTGCGGGTCTTTATTCGGACGGTAAAGGGTGAGGCGGCAGGGGCATTTTTCAAAACCCTGATAGAATAAGGCTTTGCGGGCATTTATCAAAAGTGTTATAAGTACAGGTAATAAGACACAATATCTAGTTTAACACAAAATGTTATACATAGATATTGTGTTTTTGACTGCTGTCTGCTATAATGGGTTCGTGGCTCGCTCCTGTATGGGAGCGGGCTGCGCAGTGCAAGTGAGTGAAGGTTTGAAAGGAGCAAGTGGTATGATTCAGGTGGTAAAAAGGGATGGTGAGAATGCTGAGTTCAGTCTGAACAAGATTACGGAAGCAATCAAAAAGGCATTCAAGGCAACGAAGAAAGATTACAATAACGAGATTCTGGAGCTGCTGTCTTTAAGGGTAACTGCAGATTTTCAGGATAAGATGAAGGAAGGCATGATTTCCGTTGAGGAGATACAGGACAGCGTGGAGCACGTCCTGGAGCAGACCGGATATACGGATGTGGCAAAGGCTTACATTTTATATAGAAAACAGAGGGAAAAGATACGGAACATGAACAGCACCATCCTGGATTACAAGGACGTGGTCAACAGCTACGTCAAGGTGGAGGACTGGCGTGTAAAGGAGAATTCCACGGTTACATATTCCGTAGGGGGACTGATCTTAAGCAATTCAGGAGCGGTCACTGCCAATTACTGGCTCAGCGAGATTTATGACCATGAGATTGCAGAAGCCCACCGCAATGCGGACATCCATCTTCACGACCTGTCCATGCTGACCGGATATTGTGCCGGATGGTCCTTAAAGCAGCTTCTGCTGGAAGGCCTTGGGGGCATCACCGGTAAGATTACCTCATCCCCTGCAAAGCATTTATCCGTGCTGTGCAACCAGATGGTCAACTTCCTTGGAATCATGCAGAATGAGTGGGCCGGAGCCCAGGCATTTTCATCCTTTGACACATACCTTGCTCCTTTTGTTAAAGCAGATAATTTAAGCTATCCCGAGGTAAAGAAGTGCATCGAGTCCTTTATCTACGGCGTGAACACCCCAAGCCGCTGGGGAACCCAGGCTCCATTTTCCAATATCACCCTGGACTGGACGGTGCCGGATGACATGGCTGAGATGAATGCCATTGTGGGCGGCAGGGAGACGGATTTCAAGTACAAGGACTGTAAGATGGAAATGGATATGATTAACAAGGCATTCATCGAGACCATGGTCGAGGGCGATGCCAACGGACGCGGGTTCCAGTATCCCATTCCCACCTACTCCATTACCAATGATTTTGACTGGTCCGACACGGAGAACAACAGGCTGCTCTTCGAGATGACCTCCAAATACGGTACACCGTACTTCTCCAACTACATCAACAGCGACATGCAGCCAAGCGATGTGCGCAGCATGTGCTGCCGCCTCCGTCTGGACCTGAGGGAGCTGCGCAAGAAGACGGGCGGTTTCTTTGGCGCCGGTGAGAGCACCGGATCAGTGGGTGTTGTTACCATTAACATGCCAAGGATTGCGTATCTGGCCAAGGACGAAGCTGATTTCTATGAGAAACTGGACCACATGATGGATATCTGCGCCCGCTCCTTAAAGACCAAGAGGGAAGTCATCACCAAGCTTCTGAACCAGGGCCTGTACCCATACACCAAGCGTTATCTGGGAACATTTGAGAACCACTTTTCCACCATCGGCCTTCTGGGTATGAACGAGGCCGGACTGAACGCAAAGTGGGTTGGGAAGGACATGACCCACAGGGAGTGCCAGGAATTCACACGGGATGTGCTGAACCACATGAGGGAGCGCCTGTCTGATTACCAGGAGATGTACGGTGACCTGTACAACCTGGAGGCAACCCCGGCTGAGTCCACCTCCTACCGTCTGGCCAAGCATGACAAGGCGCGCTATCCGGAGATCATCACGGCCGGCGTAGAGGGCGAGACACCTTACTATACCAACAGTTCCCATCTGCCGGTGAACTACACGGCCGATGTGTTTGATGCCCTGGATATCCAGGATGAACTGCAGACACTTTATACGTCCGGCACCGTGTTCCACGCGTTCCTGGGAGAGAAGCTGCCTGACTGGAAGGCGGCTGCCAACCTGGTCCGTACCATTGCTGAGAATTATAAGCTGCCTTACTATACCATGTCGCCTACCTACTCCATCTGCAAGAGCCATGGGTACCTGATCGGGGAGCATTTCACCTGTCCAATCTGCGGGGAGAAGGCAGAGGTATACAGCAGGATTACGGGTTACTACCGTCCGGTCCAGAACTGGAATGAAGGAAAGTCCCAGGAGTACAAGGACCGTACCAATTATGATATCAGCCATTCCAGGTTAAAGCACGGCGTGTCCAGGATTGCGGCTGCCGGCCAGCCAAAGCAGGCCGCTGCGGGAAACCAGGCAGGCAGTGGGCAGAAGGCAGTGTCACCGGCCCAGCTTTACCTGTTCACCACCAAGACCTGCCCCAACTGCAGGTCCGCCAAGGAGTTCTTAAAGGGATGGGATTACCAGATCATAGATGCGGAGGAACACCCTGAGCTGGCTGAGAAGTTCAGCATCATGCAGGCGCCCACCCTGGTGATTGTAAGGGATGGAATCGTGCAGAAGTTTGCCAATGCGTCCAACATCAGGAAGTTTGTGGAGCAGGAACCGGCAGAAGCCGCAAAAGCATAAGGAAAAAGTATGGATTTATTGTTTATGTTCATGGGGGGCCTGTGCCTGGCAGAGGGAATCGGTTTATTCACAGGGAAAGATTTCCTTATGTTTGTGGGATCCACAAAAAAGGAAGATTACGATCTGGATAAGGTGTTCGGGGTTGAAAAGTGGATATTCATGGCCGATGCTGCGTGCAGCTTCGGCATGGGTTCCGGCCGCTTTTCCGGCACGGTGGAGGCAATACTTATGGCTGTGTTTGGCGCCACCCTGTTCATCCATGTGTATGTGTTTAAGAGCAGGAAGTTCCGCAGTCATGATTGACAGCAAAAGAGGGCTGCTGCCCCACAAGTTGGGGCAGCGGCTTTTTTGGTTGTCGGGGTGTATTTGGCTGGAGCGCATTTGACACCGCTAATCAATCTTCGCTTTGTCCAGCGCCGTGTTGATGGCATTTAAAAGCGCGGTTGAGGTATAACGCGAAGCGCTTTGATATGTAAGGTTCTCTGTGGACTGGGTGCTTACAATCTGGCTGGCCAGATCGTCCAGCGTGGGCTGCATCAGGGGATACATGGTGGTGACAGCTTCACTTAAGGGAACCAGGTCAATGGAATTGATTCGGTCTTTATCCACGGTTACCTCCACGTTCACATTCTCGCTGCCAAGGGTTAGGGCTGCGCTGTATACGCCCGGGACATAGGCGGCTGCCTGTGCGGAGACGGCGGCGGTGTCCTTCTTTGGCCGGAACATGATGAAGCAGAGAGTAACTAAAAGGATAGCAAGGCCTACGAAGATTGCGGTGTAGATGATTTCCTTCATCCGCAGCACCACAATTTTGGTTTTAGAGCTCATAGTCAGGACCTCTAAGATAGTTTGTTAAAGCTTATGATGGCAACTAGGGAAATATGAGAGATTTTCATTGTCCCATGAGAATGAAGGAGAGAGAAAAAGTGGCATTACAGTTCATATTGGGAGGAGCCGGTTCAGGAAAGACAAGATACCTGTACGAAACGGCAATCAGGGAGTCCATGGAACATCCGGACACACAGTATCTGGTGGTGGTGCCGGAGCAGTTCACCATGCAGACCCAAAAGGAAATCATACGCCTTCACCCGCGGCACGGTGTGATGAATATTGACATCCTGAGCTTTAAGCGTCTGGCTTACCGGGTGTTTGAGGATCTGGGGGTCAGCCTTCCCGTGGTGCTGGACGACATGGGCAAGTCCATGGTCATCCGCAAGGTAGCCGGCATGAAGCGGTCGAAGCTGGGCCTGTACGGCCATCATCTGGAACAGTCCGGTTTTATCAACCAGCTGAAATCCCAGATATCGGAATTGTACCAGTACGGCATCACGCCGGATATGCTCAGAGATGTGATGAGGGAGGCCGGAAGCCCCCTTTTAAAGCAGAAGCTGGAGGACCTGGAGCTGATTTACAGCGGGTTCAGGCAGTATATAGAGGAGCATTACATCACGGCGGAGGAGATACTGGATATCCTGTGCAGGGAACTGCCAAAATGGGAAGTCCTCAAGGACAGCGTCATCCTTCTGGACGGTTTTACGGGATTCACCCCGGTGCAGTACAGGCTGGTGGAACTGTTCCTGCTCCATGCCAGGAAGGTGCTGTGTTCCGTGACCATTGACCCAAGGGCCAATGCCTATCAGGAGGGCAGCATCCAGCACCTGTTCTACATGGGGAAGCACACGGTGTGCAGGCTGGATTACATGGCAAGGCACCATGGGATTGCCAAGGAACCGGATGTTATCTGCAGCCGCAGGCCTGCATGGCGGTTCTTGGAAAGCCCGGACCTGGATTTCCTGGAACAGAACCTGTACCGTTATTATGGAAATGTCTGGGACAGGCCCGCGGACCATGTGGTGATCTATAAGAGCCGTGGTCCGGCCGGGGAGGCTGCTTATGTGTGCAGCCGGATTGAGCAGATGGTTCAGGAGGAAGGGCTGCGCTACCGGGACGCTGCTGTGATTACAGGCGACCTGGCTTCCTATGGAAGGGAGCTGGCCCATCAGTTTGATGAGGCGGGAATCCCGTATTTCCTGGATGATAAGAAGAGTATCATGGAGAATCCGCTGGTGGAGCTGATACGGGCGGCTTTGGAGACCATCCGGGATTTTTCTTATGAGAGCGTGTTCCGGTATCTGAAGACCGGGCTGGTGTATGACCGGGCGGAGGATGGGGATGTGCCGGGAGCCGGGGATGTATCAGAAGCCGGGGACGTGCTGGATTTTGGGAACCTGACATCTCTTGGAAACGCCGGACAGCCGGAGGAAGCCGTGGAGTTTGACGGCTCCAGGGAACATGCCGGGCTGATGACGGACCGGCTGGAGAATTATGTGAGGGCCTTGGGAATCCGGGGCTGGAAGCGCTGGGAATCCCAGTGGGAAAAACCCTGCCGGGGAGGTGAGAAGCTGAACCTTAAGGAGCTGAACGCGTACCGCCAGTGGATTCTTAAACCCCTGCGCCCCCTCAGGGAAGCGTTTAAGGAGGAGGGGGCCACCATCGGGTCCGTGACCGCGGCGCTCAGGGAATATCTGGAGCGAATGGGACTGCGGGGCAAGCTGGAGGATTACAGTGAATTTTTCCGTGGGAGGGGCAATCCTGGAGACGAGAACCTGGTCAGGGAGTATTCCCAGGTATATGACAGGGTACTGGAGCTTTTTGAGCGGCTGGAGGGCCTTCTGGGCGCTGAAAAGACGGATATGAAGAATTATCCCCAGATATTGGATGCCGGATTCGGGGAAATCAAGGTGGGCGTCATACCGGCCACCATTGACCAGGTCATGGTGGGTGATATCACAAGAAGCCGTCTGGAGGATGTGAAGGTGCTTTTCTTTGTGGGTGTCAATGAAGGTACCGTTCCCCAGAGAAAGAGCGGCGCCAGCCTTCTTACGGACAGGGACAGGGCGGTGTTTAAGGAGTTTAATATGGAACTGGCGCCCACGGCCAGGGAGGATGGATGCATCCAGAAGTTCTACCTGTACCTGATGATGGCAAAGCCTTCCCGCCGTTTGGTGCTGACCTATGCGGGTATGTCATCGGAGGGGAAGAGCCAGAGGCCTTCCAGCCTGATTGGCGAGGTGGAGAAGCTGTTCCCGGGAATTGCCGTGCAGGATGAAGAATCCGTGGACTGGCCTGTGCGCACGGTAAGGGACGGAAGGGAAATGCTCATAGACGGATTAAGGAAGCTCCGGGAAGAGAAGGAAGGCGAACATGCCAAGGCGCCGGAAGGCCGGGATGCAGAGGAAAATGCATTCATGGAACTGTACCGTTACTTTTATTGTTCCGATGAACACAGGGAAAAGGTAAGACAGCTGGTGGATGCGGCCTTTTATTCCTATGAGGAGAGAGGGATAGGGCGGGCGGCGGCCAGGGCGCTTTACGGGCAGTCCCTTCAGGGGAGCGTCACACGGCTGGAGCAGTTTGCATCCTGCGCCTATGCCCATTTCCTCAAATACGGCCTGGAACTGATGGAACGCCAGGAATATGAGCTGGAGGCAGTGGATATGGGCAACCTGTTCCACCAGTCCATTGACAGATGCTTTGCAGTGATGAAGGAGAGGGGACAGGACTGGCGCGGCCTCACGGAGGAAGGCCGGAAACAGCTGGTAAAGGAATGTGTTGCCCGGGTCACGGAAGAATACGGCAACACCATCATGGCCAGTTCAGCGCGCAACGCCTATCTGGCAGGCAGGGTGGAGCGGATTACGGACAGGACCATATGGGCATTGGCCGAGCAGGTGAAGAAGGGGGATTTTGAACCCACGGGATTTGAGGTCTCCTTCTCAGCCATTGATAACCTGAAGGCCATGCGCATCAGCCTTTCCGAGGATGAGGAACTGCAGCTTCGGGGGCGGATTGACCGGCTGGACCTGTGTGAGGATGAGCAGCACGTATATGTGAAAATCATTGATTACAAATCAGGCACCACCTCCTTTGACCTGGCGGCCCTGTACTATGGACTGCAGTTACAGCTGGTGGTCTATATGGATGCTGCCGTGGAGATGGAGGAGAGGAACCATCCGGATAAGGAAGTGGTTCCGGCCGGCATTTTCTATTATCATATCAATGACCCTCTGGCTGATAAGCAGGAGGGGATGACCGTGGAGGAGATTGAGAAGCAGATCCTGCGCCAGCTGAGGATGAACGGGCTGGTGAACAGCGAACTGGATATTATCAACCATCTGGACAGGGATATCCAGAAAGAGTCGGATGTGATACCCGTGGCCATCAAGGACGGATACGTCCAGGAGAGCCGCTCCAGTGTTGCCAGTACCAGGCGGTTTGAGGACCTGCGCAGGTTTGTGAATCATAAGCTTCAGGAAGCGGGAAAGGATATACTGAAGGGAAGTATCGGCCTGAAGCCTTATAAACAGGCGTCCAGGACAGCCTGTGACTACTGTCCGTACCACGCTGTATGCGGTTTTGACACCAAGACGGCGGGCTATGGCTACCGCAGGCTGGCCGGGCTTAAGCCTGAGGATATCTGGGCGCAAATATCGCCGGTGGAGGAAGAGGAGAACGATGGCAGTAAAATGGACTGAAAAACAACAGCAGGTAATTGACAGCAGGAACCGCAACCTTCTGGTGTCCGCGGCAGCCGGCAGCGGCAAGACAGCGGTCCTGGTGGAGCGTATCATCCAGATGATAAGCGGGGGTGACCATCCTTTGGATATTGACCAGCTGCTGGTAATGACATTTACCAATGCGGCTGCGGCTGAGATGCGGGAGAGGATTGGGGCCGCGGTGGAGAAGAAGCTTAAGGAGCATCCTGAGGATGAGCATCTGTGGCTTCAGGCAGCCCTCATACCCCAGGCCATGATTACCACCATTGACAGCTTCTGCCTGAATATCATCCGGAATCATTTTAACAGCCTGGACATAGATCCTTCCTTCCGTATCGGGGATGAAGGGGAGTTGTCCCTCCTAAGGGGGGATGTGATGGGGGAAATGCTGGAAGCCTGTTATGAGGAGGGCGATGAGGCATTTGCCGGTTTCGTGGAGCATTTTGGCCGCGGGAAGTCCGACAAGGGCATTGAGGATGTAATCCTCCAGGCATGGCAGTTCTCCCAGAGCCATCCATGGCCCTCCCTTTGGCTTAAGGCGTGCAGGCGGGAACTGGATGAGGAGAATCTTAAGGAGATGGAGAAAAGTCCCTGGATGAGGTTCCTGTTTCAGGATACGGCCCGTCAGATGGAGGAACTTGGAGGACAGCTGGACACTGCCCTTGAGGTGTGCAGGGAGGAAAACGGTCCCCTGGCCTACGAGCCAATGCTTATGAGTGACAGGGCAAAAATCCAGGCCATCGGGACAGCTGCCTGTGAAGGGCGGTATGAACAGCTCTACCAGCGCCTTTTAAATATGAGCTTTGACCGCCTGGCCTCCATCCGCAGCAAGGAGATTGACGGGGATAAGAAATCCTTTGTCACGGTCTGCCGCGACCGGGTCAAGAAGGCCGTGGGCAAATGCAGGGAGCTTTACGGTTCCCAGAGTCCTGATGAGGTGGTGGAAAGCATCCGGGGGACAAGGGTGGTGATACAGAAGCTGCTGGAGCTGACAGAACGGTTTGACAATGAATACCGGGCAGCCAAAAAGGAACGGAACGTGCTGGATTTCAATGATCTGGAGCACCTGGCACTGGAAGTGCTTTTAGAGAAGGATCCGGATTGGGAGGAAGGGGAGGACGAAGGGGCTGCCCGCCGCCCGTCCCCTGTGGCGGATGAGCTGAGCCGCCAGTATGAAGAAATCCTGGTGGATGAGTACCAGGACAGCAACTATGTCCAGGAAGCCTTAATTACCAGCATTTCCAGGGAACGGTACGGACATCCCAATGTGTTCATGGTAGGCGATGTGAAGCAGAGCATCTACCGGTTCCGCCTGGCCCGTCCTGAATTATTTATGGAAAAATATGAATCCTATGCATCCGTGGACGGTCAGTACCAGATGATTGAGCTGCAGCAGAATTTCCGCAGCAGGGAGTCGGTGCTTACCAGTGTCAATGACGTATTTTACCAGATAATGACAAAGAATCTGGGCGGAATCACGTACACCAGGGATACGGCCCTGTATCCTGGGGCCGTATTCAAGGAGGTCGGGCCGGATACAGTTACCGGAATGGACTGGGAAAAGGAAGGCGGCGCCCTGTCCGCAGGTACGCCCACGGAGCTGCTGTTAGTGGATACCGGGTCTGAGTCATTAAAACAGCTGGATGAGGATGCCCTGGATTACACGGCAAGGGAACTGGAAGCCCGGATGGCGGCCAGGCGCATCCGGGAGCTGGTCAGCGGTGATGAGGGCCTTATGGTCTGGGATAAGGAAAAGGAGGCTTACCGCAGGGCCAGGCTGGGGGATATCGTAATCCTCCTGCGCAGCATGACCGGATGGTCGGAGGTCTTTGTCAATGTGCTTATGAATGAAGGGATTCCTGCCAGCGCCCAGACCAGGACCGGGTACTTTAACACCGTGGAGGTGGAGACCATATTGAGCCTGCTGTCAGTGATTGACAACCCCATGCAGGACATTCCTCTTGCAGCCGTGATGCGCTCGCCTATTGTGGGCATGAGCGATGAGGAAATGGCCTGGATGGTGGCTGCCTTTAAGAAAAACAGTAAAAAAGGACAGGACAGGGGTGTGTACGGGGCCTGGTCCATGTGGATGGAGGCTGAATCTGGAACATTCCATAAGGTGCCGGGGGAAGCGGCGGCGTCCATCCGGAAAAAGCTTTCCCATCTGTCCGGCCTTTTAAATGGGCTGCGCCGGGAAGCAAGGTATCTGCCGATTCACGAGCTGCTGTACCGTGTATACAGGGACAGCGGGTATTATGATTATGTATCTGCCATGCCTGCCGGGGAGACCAGAAGGGGCAATCTTGATATGCTGGTGGAAAAGGCGGCTGCCTATGAGGCCACCAGCTATAAGGGGCTGTTTCATTTTGTGCGTTATATTGAAAGGCTGAAGAAGTTTGATACGGATTTCGGGGAGGCGGCTACGGCAGGGGAGCAGGATAACACGGTCCGTATCATGAGTATCCATAAGAGCAAGGGCCTGGAGTTCCCGGTGGTATTCCTGTCCGGAATGGGGAAACGCTTTAATAAGCAGGACGCCTATGGCCGGATACTGCTGGATGCGGACCTGGGGGTGGCGGCTGATTACCTGGACCTGGATCTGAGGGTGAAGGCGCCCACACTTAAGAAGCAGGCGCTGAAGCGGCGTATGGAGCTGGAGACCATGGGTGAGGAACTGCGGGTGCTGTATGTTGCCATGACACGGGCCAAGGAGAAGCTTATCATGACTGCCACGGACCGCTCCCTGGAGGCCAAGCTGGCCAAATGGCAGGACAGCCTGGCAGTGGACGGTCAGATTCCCTATACAATCCTGTCATCGGCAGGCTCCTGCCTGGACTGGCTTCTGATGGCTAAACCAGCCATCCCGGATGACCACATGCAGTTGCAATGTATCCAGGTCAGGGAGCTGGTGGGCGAGGAAGTGGGCCGCCAGATTGTGAGGCAGATGACCAGGGAGGATCTGCTGGCAGTGGACAGGAATCAGGTCTATGACAGGGAGTTTGGGGAGCGGCTGGAAGCGGCAGTGAATTACAGGTATCCCCATATGGATGACACAGGGCTGTATGCCATGGTATCCGTATCCGAACTTAAGAAACAGAGCCAGATTGGGCGGTCTGAGGACACGATTGGAACTGGAAATGTGGAGACGGAGGGCGTGGGGCTGGAGTATCTGGGGAAGCTGGCTGGAGGTGCTGGGCAGGAGTATCCGGGGCAGCCAGCCGGAGGGACTGGACAGGAGCATCTGGAGCAGCCAGCCGGAGGGACTGGACAGGAGTATCTAAAGCAGCCAGCCGGAGGTACTGGGCCGGAGCAATTAAAGCAGCCGGACGCGCTCACACAGCCGCAAAAAAGGCCCGCACCGGAAGTCCGGGCAGTCCCGGATTCCGGCCGGATCCAGCCTGGAACACCCAGCCGCGGCGCATTAAGGGGAACTGCCTATCATGCTGCGCTGGAGCACATATCCTTCCAGGATATAAAAAGCCTGGAGGAAACAGAAGCAGCCCTTGAGACACTGGTGGAACAGGGATATCTGAACCAGGAGACAAGAGGATTCATCCGCGCCGGGGATATATGGGCGTTTCTTGAAAGCCCTCTTGGCAGACGCATGGCCCAGGCCCAGGCAGAGGGACGCATCCACAAAGAACAGCAGTTTATCATCGGCATACCGGCCAGGGATATGGGGCGCGGGGATTCCGATGAACTGGTGCTGATCCAGGGAATCATTGACGCCTATCTGGAAGAGCCGGACGGCCTGGTATTGATTGACTATAAGACGGACCATGTGCCAAAGGAAAACAGGGAGCAGGGCGCGGCCATGCTGGCCGCGCGTTACCGGGTCCAGCTGGATTATTATGAGCGGGCCCTGACCCAGCTCACAGGAAAGAAGGTGAAGGAGCGGGTGATTTATTCGCTGGCCCTTCAGCAGGGCATTGAAGTGTAATAGAAAGGGGTTGCGGTTATGACTGATCATAAACCAATTAAAACAGTTTCCATCATAGGGCTGGGGGCAATCGGAAGTTTTTTTGCCTTCCAGCTGCAGAAGGTTCTGGGGGACAGGCTGCGCATCATTGCAGGAGGGGAAAGAAAGGAAAGGCTTAAAAGGGACGGGGTCACGGTCAATGGGGTGAATTATCATTTCCATATCGTTCCCCCGGACCAGGACTGTGGTGGGGATTATCCGGATCTGGCCATTATCATTACAAAATTCCCGGTCCTTTCCCAGGCAATACAGGATATTAAGAATCAGATTGGCCCGGACACCCTTATCATGGCGCCGCTGAACGGGGTGGAGGCAGAGGATATGGTGGCGTCCCATTATGGCTGGGATAACATCCTGTATTCCCTGGCCAAGGTCAGCGTGGTCATGAAGGACGGACAGGCTTCCTTTAAACCGGACGCTGCCAGGATTGAATTTGGGGAAAAGAGGAATACGGTCATCACGCCCCGGGTACGGGCTGTCAGGGAACTGTTTGAATCAGCAGGCATCCGCTGCGTCATCCCGGAGGACATGGAGCGCGCCATCTGGTTCAAATATATGTGCAATGTCAGTGAAAACCAGAGCGCGGCCGTGCTGGGTATTTCCTATGGGGCATGGTGCGTCAGCGAGGATGCCAACTTCATCCGGGAAGCCCTGATGCGTGAGGTGATTGCCGTTGCAGGGAAAAAGGGTATCAGCCTGACTGAGGAGGACATGGCAAAGCAGGTCAGGGTCCTTGAGGCGGTGCCGCCGGGGAATAAACCATCCACCCTTCAGGATATCGAGGCCGGACGCAGGACGGAAGTGGAGATGTTTGGGGGGACAATGGTCCGTATGGGCCGGGAGCTTGGGGTGCCTACCCCGTATAATGAGATGTTCTATCATGCAATCAAGGTGCTGGAACAGAAGAATGAAGGGCTTTTCTGAGAGAAGACGGGATGGGGAGTACGGCAAATATGTGCGGTGCCCCTCCTTTGGCGGGGGAAGGGATATGCTGTCAGCACAGAGGTGGTTATATAATAAAAAGGCGCTGTGCCCTTCGGTGGGATTTCCACCTTTGCCGGCCGCACAGCGCCCTTACTATCTTAAAAATCAGATTGCAACAGGAATCTTATGTTCAAATGCATGATACTGGTAATTCTCCAGGCGGAAGCTGGATGTGGTAAACTGGTAGAAGTCCGTTATTGAGGTATCCATGGCCAGGGTGGGGCCTGGATAAGGTTCCTTTTTCAGCAACTCCTCCACCATCGGGATATGCCGGTCATAGATATGGGCATCTGCAATCACATGGACCAGTTCCCCTGCCACCAGGCCGCTGACCTGGGCAAACATGTGGAGAAGTATGGCATACTGGCACACATTCCAGCTGTTGGCGGTGAGCATGTCCTGGGAGCGCTGGTTCAGGATGCCGTTCAGGGTGTTGCCGGAAACATTGAAGGTCATGCTGTAGGCGCATGGGTACAGGTTCATCTCATGAAGGTCGTGGTGGTTATAGATATTGGACATGATGCGCCTGCTTAAGGGGTTGTGTTTCAGGTCATGGAGGATCCGGTCCACCTGGTCAAAATCACCCTCCTTATAATGGTGCTTCACGCCCAGCTGGTAGCCGTAAGCCTTGCCGATGGAGCCGTCCTCATCTGCCCAGGAATCCCAGATGTGGCTGTTCAGGTCATGGATGTTGTTGGACTTTTTCTGCCATATCCACAGCAGCTCGTCCACGGCTGACTTAAAGGCGGTCCGTCTAAGGGTAATGACCGGGAATTCCTTTGATAAGTCATAGCGGTTCACAATGCCGAAGCGTTTGATGGTATGGGCAGGCGTGCCGTCTTCCCAGACCGGGCGTACATCGTAATCCGTATCCCACACACCGTTATCTAAAATATCCCTGCAATTCTGTATAAATATCTGATCTGAATAACTCATGCACATCTCTCCTTAAGTCAAATAATGAGCCTATTATAGCAGAGGTTGCCCCTGATATACAATGATTAAAAGTAGAAAATCTTTCTTTCCATTGCATTTCGTGCTATAATCTTTTTGTTTGAATCTGGAACATGCCGGACATTTAAGGGACGGACTGAGGCGTGTTTCAAACCTAACCGAGGACAGGAGGCTATAGATGAATCTGATTGTAGCAGTGGATGAGAAATGGGGAATCGGCAAGAACGGCGGTCTTCTGACCCATCTTCCGGGGGATATGAAGTATTTCCGGGAGACAACCAGAGGAAAAGTGGTTGTCATGGGAAGAAAGACATTGGAAAGCTTTCCGGATGGGAAACCTTTAAAGAACCGGGTCAATATTGTCCTGACAAAGAACCGGGAGTACAGCCCTGAAGGCGTGACGGTCTGCCATGATGCGGACCAGGTACTTGAGACCCTGAAACAGTATCCCGGGGAGGATATATTCATTATAGGGGGAGGGATGATTTACAGGGAATTCCTTCCATACTGCAGTAAGGCATATGTCACCTGCATTCACCACGTGTTTGAGGCGGATACGGACTTTGTGGACCTGGACAGGACCGGGGAATGGGAAGTCACAAGCTGCAGCCAGATGCAGGAATACAATGGACTTACCTATGAATTTAAAGTCTATTCAAGGAGGCAGGCCCTATGAACATCATTGTAGCAGCCGACAGGCATTGGGCCATTGGGAAAGACGGACGGGGCCTGGTGACCATCCCTGCTGACCAGCAGATGCTGATGCGGGAAACAGCGGGCAAGGTGGTGGTCATGGGCAGGAAGACCCTGGAAGGCCTGCCGGGGGGCCAGCCTCTGGGTAGCCGTGTGAACGTGGTGCTGTCCAGGAATGAGGATTATAAGGTGAAAGGGGCACAGGTATGCGGCAGCATGGCTAAGGCATTAGAAACGCTCTCTGCATATGACACGGATGATATTTATATCATCGGCGGGCTGAGCATATATGAGCAGTTCCTGCCCCATGCGGACACGGTCCATGTGACCCGCATCGACTATACCTATGACGCAGATACATTTTTCAATAATCTGGAAAAAGATGAGGCGTGGGAGATGGTCCAGGAGAGCGATGAGCAGACGTATTTTGACCTGTGCTACACGTTCCAGAAGTTTCAAAGGAAGAAATAACCAAAAAAATTGTATATAACGACGAAAATCTAAAAAATTTTTAGAAATATTTGAAAAACCAGTTGTAACATGAATCAGAAAATGATAATATAAAGCTTATGCAGGAGTAAATTCTCACAAGCAGAATGGGGGAATCCATATGAAACAGGACGGAACATTATTTACATTGGAAAATGATGACCTTTTAGTTACAGTGGCAAGGCACGGGGCGGAACTGACCAGGATTTACGATAAGAAGGCTGGCAGGGAAATCCTCTGGGGCGCGGACCCGGCTGTCTGGGACCGTCATGCACCTGTCCTCTTTCCCTTTGTGGGGAAATGCTACGAGGGCGGTTACATCCATGAAGAAAAAGAATACGCCATGCCCACCCAGCATGGATTTGCCAGGGACATGGAGTTTGAACCGATGCTGTGCGACATGGATGAGTGCTGGTTTAGGTTAAAGGACACGCCTGAGACATTTGCCAAATATCCATTCCACTTCGAGCTGGAGATTGGACACAGGCTGGAAGGCCGCACCATTACAGTGATGTGGAAGGTGACCAACCAGGATTCCGGGGAAATGCTGTTCATGATGGGAGGACATCCCGCGTTCCAGGTACCGGAGGGACGGAGCATTTACGATTACACCTTTGAATTTAACCGCCAGGGATGCAGGAAAGGGCAGTATCAGGACAGCCTTCATTATCTTGCGCCCACGCCGGAAGGCTATGAGTCAGGGGAGCTGCAGGGCACGCTTGGGCTTCAGGAAGGAAGGGTGCCGCTGACAAAAGGGTTCTTTGACACAGCCCTTACCTATATGTTTGACGATGCCCAGGTCAGCAGCGTAAGCCTGCTTCTGGACGGTAAACCATATGTAACCATGGAATGCAGTGATTTCCCATATCTGGGTGTGTGGACCATGGAGAAGACCCACCCGTTCGTCTGCCTGGAGCCGTGGTACGGACTCTGTGCGTCAGAGGGTTACAAGGGTGAATTAAAGGACAGGAAAGGTATCATTTCCCTGCCTGGATGGGATAGCTGGAGTAGGAGCTATACCATTGAGGTGGGTTAAGGAATATAACATTTTAACAAATCAGGAGGAGAACCATGTACAAGATTGTTAAGGCAGAATGCCTGGCAGACAAGATTTATCTGATGGACGTGGAAGCACCGCGTGTAGCCAGAGCCTGCCAGCCAGGTGAATTTGTAATCGTTAAGATGGATGAAGCAGGAGAGAGGATTCCGCTGACCATCTGTGATTTCGACAGGGAGAAAGGGCTTGTTACCATTGTATTCCAGACAGTGGGCGCTTCCACCGAGCGTATGGCAGGCTTTAAGGCCGGGGATTATTTCCAGGATTTCGTGGGACCTCTGGGCCAGCCTTCCGAATTCGTCAAGGAAGACCTGGAAGAAGTAAAGAAGAGACGCTACCTTTTTGTGGCTGGCGGCGTTGGTTCTGCTCCTGTATACCCACAGGTTAAATGGATGAAGGAACATGGCATTGATGTGGATGTCATCGAGGGTTCCAAGACCAAGGACCTGTTAATCCTGGAAGATGAGCTGAAGGCAGTTGCAGGCAATCTTTACATAACAACAGATGATGGTTCTTATGAGCGCAAGGGCATGGTTACCGAGGTCATCAAGGACCTGGTTGAAAATGAAGGCAAGAAGTATGATGTCTGTGTTGCCATTGGACCCATGATCATGATGAAATTCGTGTGCAGGCTCACCAAGGAACTGGGCATCCCTACCATTGTCAGCCTTAACCCAATCATGGTGGACGGAACCGGCATGTGCGGCGCCTGCCGTGTGAGCGTTGGCGGGGAAGTGAAGTTCGCATGTGTGGACGGACCTGAGTTTGACGGACACCTGGTGGATTTCGACCAGGCCATGAAGCGCCAGCTGATGTATAAGACAGAAGAAGGCAGGGCTATTCTCAGGCAGCGCGAGGGCGCAACACACCACGGCGGATGCGGAAATTGCGGAGGTGAGGAATAATGGACGTATTAAAGAAGATACCGGTAAGGGAACAGGACCCGAAGGTAAGGGCAACTAATTTTGAGGAAGTATGTCTTGGATACAACCAGGAGGAAGCCCAGGAAGAGGCACAGCGCTGTATCAATTGTAAGAATGCAAAGTGCATCCAGGGATGTCCGGTTTCCATCAATATACCAAAGTTCATTGCAGAAGTAAAGGACGGTAAGTTTGAGGACGCCGCCAACACCATCGCAGAGTCCAGTGCCCTGCCTGCTGTCTGCGGCCGCGTATGCCCTCAGGAGAGCCAGTGTGAAGGAAAATGTATCCGCGGCATCAAGGGCGAGCCGATCTCCATCGGAAAGCTGGAGCGTTTTGTGGCGGACTGGTCCAGGGAAAATGGATTCGTGCCTGCAAAACCTGAGAAGACCAACGGCTTAAAAGTAGCTGTCATCGGTTCCGGCCCGGCAGGACTTACCTGCGCAGGCGACCTTGCCAAGATGGGCTATGAAGTAACCATATTTGAGGCGCTCCATGAGCCGGGCGGCGTCCTTACATACGGTATCCCGGAATTCCGTCTTCCAAAGTCCGGGGTAGTGCGTCCTGAGATTGAGAACGTGAAGAAGCTGGGAGTTGAGATTGAGACGAATGTCATCATCGGAAAGTCAGTGACCATTGACGAGCTTATGGATGAAGAGGGCTTTAAGGCCGTGTTCATCGGCTCCGGCGCAGGACTTCCCAAGTTCATGGGAATCCCGGGCGAGAATGCCAGCGGCGTATTCTCAGCCAATGAGTACCTGACCAGAAGCAACCTGATGAAGGCCTTCAGGGATGACTACGACACCCCGATTTACCTGGGTAAGAAGGTAGCGGTCGTGGGCGGCGGAAACGTGGCCATGGATGCTGCCAGGACAGCCCTCCGTCTTGGTGCGGAAGTGCATGTTGTATACAGAAGAAGTGAGGCAGAGCTTCCTGCCCGTGTGGAGGAAGTGCACCATGCGAAGGAAGAGGGAATCATCTTCAACCTTCTGACCAACCCCGTGGAAATCCTCACCGATGATAATGGATGGGTAAAGGGCATGGTTGTAAGGAAAATGGAACTGGGTGAGCCGGACGCATCCGGGCGCCGCAGGCCAGTGGAGATACCAGGCTCCGACTACACCATTGACGTGGATGCAGTCATCATGTCCCTGGGAACATCCCCCAACCCGCTCATAAGCTCCACCACGGAAGGTCTTGAGACTAACCGCTGGAAATGCATCATTGCAGACGAAGCCAACGGAAAGACCACCAAGGAAGGCGTGTATGCAGGCGGTGACGCCGTTACAGGCGCTGCAACCGTAATCCTTGCCATGGAGGCAGGACGCGCAGGAGCAAGGGGTATTGATGAGTTCCTTCAGGGAAATAAATAGGAAATATACCATGGGATAAACATGGTTTTAAACCGGTATCCGGGTGTTGTGAAGGCATCTGGGTGCCGGTTTTTTTGTGGTGGGGAGTATGAGGTGGGATATGAATAGTGAAAATT
>DS990261.1:593755-643944 GCA_000155435.1 Clostridiales bacterium 1_7_47FAA
TGAAAATTAAGACAGAGAATGGGAGGTGAATTAGAGGTGAATTAGAGCGGGAGAAAAATTAAAGTTGGTCTTGACTTGGGGATTGCAGATGTGCTATTCTATATTCATTCACACAGAGTTCTCTGTGGAAGTTTCTTTGGAACAAGGGATTGTTTCATTTGGCTGGCCGGTTCGGCTGTTATTCGCATTGTTATGATAAAAGAATAGGGGGATGAAGGGAGGAGAAGGTCTGTGAATTGGCAGGTCTGTGCGGTGACAGATTTGTGTAATGGTATGTATGGCGGCAGGCTTGTACAGCGGTAGGTTTATGCAGTGTCAGGTTTATGCAGTGGCAGGTTTATGCAGTGTCAGGTTTATGCAGCGTCAGGTTTATGCAGCGTCAGGTTTATGCAGCGTCAGGTTTATGCAGTGGCAGGTTTTTGTAGTGGCAACCTATGTAGTGACAATTTGAGGCTATGGCAATTTGCGTTATGGTATTATGTGTTGCCTGGCTTATATTCGATGAATCTAATCTATCTTTCGATGTCGTATTAAAATCTATAGATTTCATATTTTTTCTGAATAGTATTTCCATGTATGTAAATGAACAGGGCAGGTATATAGGGAATTGCAAAGAGAACAGAACCTTGACAATAGATGTTTTCAATCGTGTGTATGGAATGGCGGCTGTGGCTGTTTACTTTTTTCTTTATTAGGCGCATTCCGTTTTCTTGGATTGAAAATGAATAAAAGATGCCATAGATGCGCAGTTGGTTAGTTTATTCATAAAACAATATATAAGGGTACTTATTGTGAGAGGATAATGTGCGGTATGAAGTTGATTCATCTTTTGAAAATGAAGGGAGGATAGGATTATGGTAAAACGTCTGGCGGTATTAACCGTGATGGCAGCAATGATAATGGCAGCGCCGGTCTATGCGGGGCAGTGGATGAAGGACGGCAATGGCTGCTGGTGGCAGAATGATGATGGGGGTTATCCATTTTTGACATGGGCCTGGGTTGATGGGAACCACGATGGGATTGCGGAGAATTATTGTTTTGATGAAAACGGTTATCTGTCATTAAACCCGGTTGACCAGGGGATAACGGTTAATGGGGATGGAGCAGCGCTGTATGATGGCGAGATATGCATAACCGTATTACCTGACGGCAAAGATTATTATCCGGGCATGGCAATCAATGGGGGGCGGGCTGATTGGGCATCTGATTCGGTTCCAATCAATGATTTAGAAAGCCAAATAGCGGAAACCAGGACGGCCCTATCCAGCCAAGCCAATCCTTTGGAAGCCATAGACCCTTATGAACTGGCATATGGGATTGTGGAATTAGTAAATGAAGAAAGGGAGTCCAGGGGCAGGAATGCATTGGACATGAATGATGAATTGATGGAAAATGCAAGGATGAGGGCTGAGGAGATAAACGGGACCTTCTCCCATACCAGGCCCGATGGAAGATATTATGATACAGCGATAACGGTAACACATTCCTCGTCAGGGGAAAACTTAGCCGGACGCGGTTATTTGAATGCACATACGGTCTATGATTTTGCAAAGAAAGTAGTGGATGGCTGGTTGAATTCTCCTAAGCATAAGAAGAACATGCTGAATCCCAAATGGAAGGAGACAGGAGCAGGCGTATATATAACGGAGTATGGATATGATGTGTCCCAGTTATATATAAAATAATATTTACCAGATGATAAATGATGATTGAAAGAACTATGGCGCTGTTTTTAATGGACAGTCCATGGTTCTTTTATTTAGGAGGAAGAGTATAAAATGAAATGGATTAAGAGTTTAAAGCGTCCCTTATCCTTATGGCTGACAGTGGTATTCCTGCTGTCATCCATCATGGTTTCATTATCAGTCAAAGCTGCTGATATGGATGTAGCCAATATCATTCCCAGATATTATGTTTTTCAGGGAAAACCACTGAATGTATTTGGAAAAACGCATAATTCCATGAGTTTTTATCAGGTCGGTTCGGCATACGGCGGCGCCACATTCTGCCTAGAACCAGGAAAAAAGTTGTGGGATGGAACCGCTTGCGCATATACGCGGTATGAGGTCCAGCCAGGCCAGACGGTTCCGTATATCGGTTCATTTGAACGGTATTTATCCATGGTGCTGGCATATGAATGGCTGTTATGGGAAGGGCCTTTCCCGGACGCATCCCGCTATGGTGTGGTGCAGGTATATTATTGGGGCTGTCTTGCTGGATACGAGGATGACTGGGATGCTCAGGAACAGGCCATGGAAAAGTTTGCCGCTGTCATGGGCAATCCTGGGGTCATGACATATTACCAGAGTATGAAGGATTCCATTATTCAGGGTATGGATGATTATGATGCAGGCAATGGGACCCTTCCGTCATGGAATGGTTCCAGGCAGGGAATGTCCCTGAAAGAAGGACATTATGAACTGACCTTGGATATAAGTACATGCCGTCAGCTGGGAAATACCACCTGGACATTTCCTGATACCTATTGGACTTACCAATTGTCAGAAGACGGAAACAGCATCACGTTCCAGTATGGAGGTTCACAGGAACCGAAAGGAACCATAACCTCAGCTGATGTACCAGGTATAGATAACAAATATTTCGCCTATATTTTTAACCCACCGTCAGGACTGCAGGTACAGATGGGTAGATTGGATTTAGGCCATAGCCCATCCAGTGCATCCTTTGAGGTGGAACCGGATGCACCGGGTAGCGCTAATGGTGGACCGCAACTTGAATTATACCGCCATTCTGAAACATTTGAGAGCAACTATAACATAGACCTTGAAAAGTATTGTGCTGAGACCAACCAACCATTGGAAGGAACTGCTTTCTATATCTGGGAAGATATTGATTTTTCTCAGATAAATACAGACGGATATATGGAGGGAGAGCCTGATGGTTCCACAGGAGAAGTATATATAAACCGTATGTCGCCGGAGCCGGAAAGCAGCTATATCTGTGACACCATCAACACGGATACCAATGGTCAGGCCAGCCATAGTGACGTCAGGCAATACAATTACAGTAAGACTTATTGTATGGGCCATCCTGCGCCGGAGTGGATTGAGTGTGACCATGAGGGCGGGGATGGAGAAGATGAAGGCGATGGGGAAGACTGCAGCTGCGATGAAGAAAATGAACGCCTGCGTCAGCAGTGGATGGCAGAGCAGGAGTTGTGTGCAGCCACTTGTGATTTCCATGTGCAGAATGAAAATGAGGATGACCATGGCCAGAATCCGAAAGCCATGCAGGCCATGCTGGCAGACCGGGACCAGACCTATGAGAATTATATCAATCTGGAATACAGTTATCATCTGCAGGAAAAAACTGCCAGGACTGGCTATATATTACATGGATTACATAATGATGACAAAGAGATAGAGACCGTGATTCTTACCTCAGCCCAGGCTGGCGGGAATGTGGTAACCGGATATTATAAAGCTGGCATGGTTAACCGTATGCTGGATCCGATATATCATGCAGTGGATAGGATGAACAGCTTACGGTTTTATACGTATCCGGCACCGGAAGCGCGGGAGCAGGATGTGGATGAACTGAGAAGCATTGTGAATGTAATGGAAGAAAAAGATGAGAAAAAAGCTGTTGGAACTGAAATGACCGGAGAGGATGTCACCAAAGAGAGCGGCATTGCTGGGAGTGAAGGCCAGGCTGGCGGGGAAAATGGAAACGGAAATCAGGGAACTGGGGAAGATGGAAGCGGAGGCCAGGGAAGCGGCGAAACTGGAAGCCAGGGAGGCGAAGAAAGCGGAAGTGGGAATCAGGGAACTGGATTAAATGGAAACGGAAGCCCGGGAACCGAAGGAAGCGGAAGCCCAGGAACCGGAGAAAGCGGAAGTCCAGGAATCGGAGGAAGCGGAAGCCCAGGAACCGGAGAAAGTGGAAGCCTGGGAACTGGAGGAAGTGGAAGCCCGGGAACGGAAGGAAGTGGAAGCCCAGGAACGGAAGGAAGCGGAAGCCAAGGAACCGGAGAAAGTGGAAGCCCAGGAACCGGAGAAAGCGGAAGCCTGGGAACCGGAGAAAGCGGAAGCCCAGGAACGGAAGGAAGCGGAAGCCAAGGAACCGGAGAAAGTGAAAGCCCAGGAATCGGAGAAAGCGGAAGCCAGGAAAACGGAGAGGGCGGAAGTGGAGGCCAGAGAACCGGAGAAAGCGGAAGCCAGGGAGCCGAAGAAAGTGGAAATCAAGGAACCGGAGGAAGCGGAAGTCAGGGAACCGAAGAAAATGGAAGTAGAAATCAGGGAACCGGGGAAAATGAAAACGGAAGCCAAGGAACCAGATCTAGCGGAAGCGGAGGCCAGGGAGCCGAAGCAAACGGAAATGGAATCCTGGAAACAAAAGAAAATAGAAGTGGAAACAGATATCAGGCAACCGAAGAAAATGGAAGCAGAAGCTTGAGAACCGGGGAAATGGAAAGTAGCAGATATGGTACCGAAGAAAGCCGAACCCCTGCAATTGAGGTAATCGGAACCTCAAAAATGAATAAAACCAACAGTGATATGCAAAGCGCTGTCCAAGAATCAGGAGGTTTCAACAATGAAAATCAGGATGTCCAGGATTCCGGAATTAAAGGTCACAATACCCCAGATCATCAAAATAAAAGTGAGGATACCGGAGTTCCCAAGAGCGAAAATCATAACAACACGCATTCCAAAGATAAAAATTATGTTGCCGGAACTGCCGTGAGTAAAAGTCATGACACAATGAACCTCAGGGATAACACACAGAATCCCATCAGACTCGCATACAAAAGTCAGGAAATACCTGCGGTTTCAAAAACAGCCCGAGCCAAGACCATCCTGTCATCCTCCATTGCAACGGATAACAACGCATCATCAGAATCAAGGGATGATATGATGATGGATGAAGATGAGGAATCGGATGAAGATGAGGAAGACCAGAGAGACCAGGGAGAATCCTATGAAGCGTATGAATATATAAGAAACCCCATCCAGACATCAATTGAAACAGACATAAGCCTTGCGGAACAAAACCCGGAACCACAGGATAAAGAGAATGCGCTGACACGTTTTCTGACGTCGCTATTCGCCCATGAGGACGATGACACCATATCAGGCTCCCTTCCCGGCTTCCTGGAAGACAGTCTGGATTCCATGGATGTTTCAGCCTATGGGAACCCAGGGCACATCCTCTACACCTTCAAGGTGTGGAATCACCGTACGGAAGGACGCATTCATATTAATAAACGTGACCTGGAACTGTATAAGGCGGATATTGACAGCAGCTTTGGGCAGACCCAGGGCGATGCAACCCTGGAGGGCGCCGTATATGGTCTGTTTGCGGCCCAGGACATCATCCATCCGGATGGAAAGTCAGGTGTCATATACAATCAAAACGATATAGTGTCAATTGCCACAACAGATAAGAACGGGGATGCCTCGTTCCTGACCTGTACGGAGAAACCTGCAACCCGCCAGGACGGGCACGGCAACATAAAGCCGCCGGAAGGAAACACCGGGTCAGGGAACCTGTATAACGGCTCAACCATCACCTCATCCAGTGAAGGATTTGGGACCTTCACATATCCGGATAATGCAGAGGTCAATGGCAATCAATGGATAGGACGGCCACTGCTCCTGGGAAATTATTATATAAAAGAACTGAGCCGTTCCGAGGGATACGAATTGTCTGTTAACGGCATTTCCCTTGCAGAAAGTAACCGCACGCAGACCGGAATGACCACGGTAAGGGAAGCAGGGAAGGCCTGGATAGCAGGCGGACTTTCTGATTATAACAACATGAATGCAGACGGTTCCTGGAATGAGTTCATAGTGGAAAACTATAAGACAGAAAACGGTTATGACATCATTATCAGCGGCTATCCTGCAGGCACTGATTTTTACCGTGTGGATACAGAGCGCAGGAATGAAAGTGAACAGATTATTACAGGAAGTTCCCTTCAGCCCAAATTGGATGAACATGGAAATCCGGTCTATCAGACCGCCAAGGGAGGGGAATACAAAATAGGCCCGGATGGAAATCCGCTCCTTAAGCCGGATACATCCACGGACAGCAGTCCGGATAAACAGCTTCCCTATGGGGAAATCCTTTACTACCGCTTCCGGACGGCCCCTTATCCAAGTGGTACGGCAGCGCCGGATGACATGAGCCAATGGGGGCAGCCCATTGATGCGGATTACCTGGCCGGACAGGTAAATGAAATGTTATCCCAGCTAAAGTACAAGCCTGTCATGGATGAATCCCCCTGGATTAACCTGAACCTGTCCGGGAATACCAATGCCCTGGCAGCTGCGGAAATCCTTGATTGGTTTACCGCCCACAACTTTTATGACTGCGGGGCCGTGGATTCCATTTATCATAAAGATGGGGCATATTATGCCCGCCTGCGGTATGACTATTCAGCATCCGGTGAGGATTACCCGGCCATATACGATTTTGCGAACCAGCGTCTGTATGTCCAGAAAAAAGCTGCCGTGGATGGAGGCCCGGCTGACCAGGTAAGGTACTGGATTGAATATCAGAAAGGCGGATTCAATTTATCGGGCAAAACCGTATCCATCAAAGAAAAAATGGCAATTACCCACAAAATCACATATGGAGAGGATATAGAAAAACAGATTGAAACCATATATCAGCCCATCTATGAGACATATGGAAAGGGGGAAATCCTGAAAGACAGTTCAGGGAACCCCATCCCTGTCATGGAGCGGATATTTAACTATGCAGAGGAGGTAGTAACACATGACTATGAGCAACTGGTGCCATTGGAAGCAATCTATGACGCAGGCACAGGCAGATACTCAATCCATGTGGAAAATACAACAGATTGGGATAGGATTACACGGTCTGTGAGGACTGTATACCGGGCAGTTACGCCCAGGAAAACCATTGACCATAATGGAATGGAAATGCCCTATAACCAGTATCTCACCGATATAGCAGGAGCGGGTGTCAGTACATATGCAACCCTTCCGGTCATGGAGCCGGGCAGCTATATGGTGGCCAAGGCACTGTTTTACCCTGGCCAGACCCAGCCTGTACAGGATGGGGATACCGGAACCAGACCAATCCAGGTCCTGCAGCGGGTCATCAAGCAGTCCGTCAAAGTCACGAAAGATATTTCACAGACATCGTATGATGGGGTGAACACATATGGTTCCCTGCATAATGACCCTCTGACCGTATTTCTGGGCCTGTTTAATGGCGGTAACAGTTCCCAACAGGGCGCGAAGATATTGAACCAGTTTAAATTTAAGGCATATTTAAAAAGCAACCTGGAACATATTTATGTGGATGAGTCAGGAACCATTATTTCCCAATACATAGGAAGGGATGACTTCAGGGGTGACGTACAGAAAATCTATCTGCCGCCCATGGATGGTAGCGGACGCCGTCTGCTGGAACCAATGGACGGAGCCACGGATGGAACATATAACTATACAAAATTCTTTGATGCCATGTATGCAGCAGACAAAAAGACCCGGGAAGGTTATCCGGCCGCAGTGCTCAGGCAGTTTGCGATTGATTACTACGACATAGATGGATATAAGAAGGAAATACTTGCCGCAGAACCTGGGTTAAACAGTGATACGGCCTATGAAAAAGCGCTTCTGAGGGCAGAGGGAGAGGCTGCCGCTTATCTGGATATCTTTACAGGTCTGGACAGCTGCCTGGCAATTGCCTGGGATAAGGATCCGGGCGGAGGTGCGGACGGTGACAGGACCACGCTGCAGTGCAATACAAAGAATGGAAAGGATGATTACTACAACCATTCCATCATGCTCCCCTATGGCACCTATGTCATAGCGGAACAGACACCGGAGGATGTGGATAAAGAGCTGGCAAATCGGCATTTTAATAAGGATTATCCCAAGGAAATCACCCTGCCCTTTGTTCCGGATATAAGCCAGGACGCCAATACCGGTGAAACAGATGTCAACGACCAGACAGGAAGCCCTTATTACAGGTATGACAGCGCAGATACCCCGGAGGAATTGATAAGAAAGTACAAAATACGCTTTAATGAGGAAACCCATATCATCCAGGCACATGGACAGGACGGTGATTTTGAAGTATATAAATATGGCCTGGACCGGGATAGCAGACCCGGACACAGCCTTACATCCACAAAGCCCTGTCATCCGGAATATATGGATGGGAAGAATGACACTGTAAAAGCCTATTATCATGGATACACATCCCAAAGTGAGGATGCCGGGATGATGGACAACGTGGTCTATGACGGATATGAGACGGACAGCGGCCAGATGGAGGTAAGGGACAATGTACTTACAATGTCCGGAATGCAGACAGCCATTGACGGAAAGTTTGCGTCCATGCTGGTGCCCTGGACCGTGCTGGCCCCGGCAACGGACCGGGTGAACCCGGATAATGGGAATGTGGAGACACTTGTCCCGTCAGGAAGCGGGGAAGATTTTAATTTTGTTGCATTTGCCCAGGAGGATTTTGAAGATGCATATTACCGTTCCAGGCTGCGGATTGAAAAGCTGGACGCGGAGACAGGGGACAACATTCTCCATGACGGCGCTTTGTTCCGGATTTACGCTGCCAAACGTGATGTGGCTAAAAGCGGCATGAATACGGTTGCCGGGACAGGTGATGTGCTGTTTGGGGAGGCGGTGGACTGGGAAGGAAACACCGTGGTGGATGCGGACGGTAATAAAATCATGTATCCAAGGGTCGGACAGGACAATGGGGCAGAGGATGACCTGCCCATCCGGTTGGATAAGGAGGGAATCCCCCAATATGATGAGAGCCAGTTAATCAGGCAGGAAGATAAGGATGGAAATGAGACCGGCATTTTCAGGGCTTATTCCACCATCCGGGAGATAATCAAGGACGGACAGGTGCAGAAAGTCCCGGTTGGATATATTGAAATGTATCAGCCCCTGGGTGCGGGCGCTTATGTACTGGTAGAGGTCCAGGCCCCGGAGGGTTACACCCGGAGCCGACCGGCAGCCTTTGAGATATACTCGGATGATGTGACTTACTACAGGGAACAGAGGAATGCAGACGGTACAACCAGTGGCTGGGAACCGCGGACAGCGGAAAAATACCAGTATGCAGTCCCGGTATCCGGTGAGACAGACAAATTCCATACAGAGACAGTAAGCCAGGTAAAGGTGGAGGATTATCCGTCCAGGCTGGAACTATATAAAGTGGAAGACGGGGACTCTTTGGTTGGGAACCGGAACATCCTCCAAAAGACAGACGCCCAGGGAAGGACGGAGCTTAGCGGTGGTTTTGACCGTAATATCACGGTCAATGATGAAGGCGACCTGCTGGTCTATCAGGTTCACGGGCGTAAGGAGAAGCTGGAGGCCAGGGGTGATGTGAGGGACATTTCCTTTGATGCTGAAAGCGGGGATTGGTATGGATATGTGACAAAGGAATTGGATGAATTTTCAGAACATATTATAGAGGGCAGTGAGAAGCTGTTAAAGTCCATGGCAGGCGTAAAGCCGCTCTATCAGATGGATGGAACTTTTACCGGAAAAGGCATCCGGTTTGACATACCCGTGTCAGGCGCCAGGCTCTCACTTTACAGGGCCGTGGAGGTAGAGAAGCTTGCTGAACATACGTATAAAGGGATAACGGTTTCAATGGAAAATGGTAAGGTAACAGGTATAGAGGATACAAATACAGGCACCCACAGGGAAATCCGCATAACCGGGCAGGACAGCGGACCAGCCGGGGCGGATGTATGGGACACGGTCATTGTGCCGAATGAACCGGTCAGCCTGTATTACTATGACCTTGACCAGACCGCCACAAGGCCAGGCACGGCTGCAGACCAGCTGTCCGTGTTGGACGGGCAGGGCAACCATCTGTGCTATGCGGATTCTAGGTCCGGCATGGCCTATGTCTATGACGATTATGGCCGCATGCTGGCCTACACCGCGGATGAGGAGGGGAACAAAGAACTGGTAAAGTCCATCCAGGTGGTGGATGACGGAACCGGGACCGGACAGACCATTTATGAGGACAAGACCACAAAAGATGATGAAAATGGCCTGCCGGTTTACTATACGGGCGGAAATGTGGTCACAAAGGAAGAATCCTGGATAACAGATAGCAGCACGGATTCCCATGGAAATGACGAGACCGCCGGGGCTGTCCACTCCATTGCGCGCCTTCCTTTTGGGGCGTACATCCTTCAGGAGGAACGGGTTCCGTATGACCAGGGATATATCCAGTCAAAGCATATGGGACTGGTGCTTCATGACACGGATGAGGTACAGAAATATTTTATGCAGAATGAATATACCAAGACAGCATTTGCAAAAATAGACGTGCGCACCCAGAAGGAAATCCAGGGCGCTGTCATGACACTATACCGTGCCCGGCTCAATGGGGACGGAAGCCCGGTTCAGGGAGAAAACGGACGCTATGAAAAGGGCGGTGTGTACGCCAGCTGGATAAGCGGATGCAGGTATGATGACGATGGGAACCTGGAACTGGATGGGAACGGCCAGCTAATCCCAACCACACAGCCTCACTGGATTGACCATATCCCCATTGGGTTTTATGTTCTGGAAGAGACAGCATGTCCTTATGAACAGGGCTATGTGCAGTCGGCACAAGTCAATATCCATGTAACAGAAACTGGCGATGTCCAAAGCTTTGAGATGGAAGATGATTTTACCGCTGTTGATATCTGGAAATACGACACACAGAACAACGATACCATTTACAAAGACAGTGAGGCGTACCTCACATTGTACCGTGCCCGCCTGGATGATAAGGGATATCCGCTGATTGAGGATGGCCTGCCTCAATATGATGCAGAGGCAAGCATATTTACATTCCGTGCAGCCACGTATCAGGATGGACAGGAGGTAGCTGCAACCGGAAGGGTAACACCGGATGCAGGAGGAAACCATGCAATCATGAAATATGATTATGATTTCCGTCCAATCCCCAATACCTATCAGGGCCGTTATTATTACACGGAAAATGGAACCACACGTCTTGAATATCTCCCGGTGGGATACTACGTCCTTACAGAGTCAAGTAATCCGGAGGGATATGCCACGTCAGGTCCAATCCTGATAACCATTGAAGACATAGGCCATCTGGAGAGGATACAGTACGCCCGGATGGGTGACGAACCTTTGAAAATGGAGGTTTCAAAGGTAAATGTCACTGGCGGAAAGGAAGTCCATGGGGCAAAACTCACTGTCTATCCGGTGGATGACAAGGGGAATATCCCTGATACACCGTTGGTTCTCCACCAGCCCACAAAAGAAGGCGGATATCAGGATATAGAAGCAGTGTGGGTCAGCGGTCTGGATGGAAGATACACCCGGGAAGACCAGACAGAAGGCAGGATTCCGGAGGGATTTATGCCAGGGGACTTAAAACCCCATCTCATAGAATATATACCGGAAGGCGATTATATATTAAGGGAAGAGACAACTCCATATGGCTTCCTTCAGTCGGTGGATGTACCCTTCACAGTTACCGACACAGGGATAATCCAGAAAACAGAGATAAGGGACGAAATACCGGATGGAATCCTTGAGATAATCAAAAGTGATACGGACCGTCCAGATGAAAAGCTGTCCGGAGTTGAATTCCAGTTAACCAATCAGACCACGGGAAGAGTCTGTGAAACCGTAATGACTGACAGCCGGGGACAGGCCCGGTTCCGGCCACAGCCTATTGGTTACATGGACCGGGAAGGAAATTTCCAACCATACACCTATGTGTGCAGGGAAACCAAGGCGGCAGCCGGACATATGCTGAACCTGAAGCCATATGAATTCCAGTTCGAATACATGGATGAGGGCACCCCCATAATTGTGTTGGATTATCATCCATCCAATGATTCCAACCGCGTGGTTACGGATAAGCTGCTGGGAGACACCGGGGAAATGCTGGAAGGTGCAGTACTGCGCATTGAGCGGAGGAAAGACGGGGAATCAGAGGGCTGGGAGACAATAGACCAGTGGACAACCGGACGGCAGGGACATTTCACCAGGGATTTACAGGCCGGGGATTACCGTCTCATGGAGATGGAAGGACCGGAGGGCTTTAAAATCCTGGCTGAGCCAGTGGAATTTACCATAACAGACGGCATGGAGGAAGTCCTTCACCTGAAGATGCGGAACTATTCGACAATAATAGATATCTGTAAAATAAAAGACGGGACCAACATGCTGCTTGCAGGCGCCAGGCTCCGGCTGATTCGAAAGGATAGCGGTGAAATCATACAGGAATGGACGTCGGAGGAGTCAGGAGGCCGCAGATTCCATGGTCTTGAGCCGGGAACCTATATCGTTCATGAAATCCAGGCACCGCCAGGCTATAAAAAAGCAGAGGACATGGAAATCACAGTAACGGACAGCAATCATACCACCCAGATATTCTATTATGCCAACCGTACCGCTTCCTCATCCGGCGGCGGAGGCGGCACGCCGAAACCAAGACCGGAATATATTTCCTTTAAAAAGACAGATACTTTAGGAAACGCAGTGGGAGGGGCGCAGTTCACCTTCTATGACCAGCAGGGAAATATAATCGGGACATCTGTAAGCGACTCCAATGGAAGCTTCCGTATAAAGAAACCAGCAGACGGCACCTATACATTCAAGGAAACCAAAGCGCCGTCAGGGTATGCGCTGAATCCGGCAATTTACAGTTTTACGGTAAACGGCTCTGACATTATCCGCGGCGACTATCAGATTGTGAATCAGGATATCCGTATCGATATCACGAAGCTGGATGGCGATACAGGACAGCCCCTGGAGGGAGCTGGCCTGCGTATACGGAATATACAGGAACCGGACCAGGCAGTATTTGACGGAGTGACGGATGTAAACGGAATAGTCACATATCATCCAACAGGGCCAGGAACATTTTCCATAAGCGAAGTGACGGCGCCGGGAGGATATACGGCAACAGATACCAGCTATGAGTTTACTGTGGACAGTGACGGCCAGGTACGGGGGAATACCACCCTCTATAACTGGAAGGAAAAAATACCGGAAAAACGGATAGGGAAGATTACGGCCGTATATAAGGTTAAAAGCAGGTTTGGAAATGGTACCTTCCATTTTGGGACCGGTCCAAAGCATAGGGTTCAGACGGGAGATAATATGCCTGTTTTTGCTGTGGCTATCCTTGGAATCTTCTGCCTGATTGGTTTTGCTGTCAGTTTGTATGTAAAAAAGGGAGCGAAATGGTCACGTGGAAAAAAGACGGCGGAGGTCATCCTGATTTTAATCCTGACAGGACTTATATTACCGTATGACAGTATGGCGGCACAGCAAGGAGAAGAGGCCGTAACAATGGCTTCGGAAACCATCTATGTATCAGATGAAATCATATATCCTGGGATGGAGGCAGTGGAGCCGGTTCCGCAATCCGCCTGGATATGGGCGCACGATGCAATAACGGGGCAGGACAGGAAGGTCCTGCTTCCCCTGTCAGATTATCATTTTTCAAATAAGCGATGGGAAAATGGTTTCCGGCTGGATGTAACGGTCCTGGATTATGGGGCAGACGGATATCTGATGGAGGATGGCCTGGTTCAGTTTCAGGGAGAAGGATTCCCGGAATATCTGAAAGAAAGGCTTTTAGCCCAGGCCGGACTGGATAGCCAGGCATACAGGACAGGGCAGCTTCAATGGAAGGGGGAACCTTATGAAAAAGACGGCGTATGGTACAGGGATGTGACGGCAGAGGGAAGCCGGATGGTTGCAGACTGTACGGCTGTATACAGTGGTGAAGTAAACAGGAGCGTGTTTGGTAACAGCGGTGCGTATGAGAGTGGGGAAATGGACCAGGGAAGTACGGATGATAGCGTGGCACATAGGGAAATGGAGATGCCGGGATATGTAACTGTTATCATAGCCACGACTATAATGGCAGGATGTGTATTTTCCTTTTGGATATGGCGCAGATACGGGTCCGGTAAGCTGATGACAGTATTTAAGCGGGCCAGTGGACTGTTATCCATCCTGTTTTTTGCCGGATTCATGATTTGTTCTGCTGTTCTTGTTAAAATGGGGACTGCTTATATAAATGGAAGGAATACATACCGTACAGTGAAAGAAACCGCTTATAAAAATACGCAGATGCAGATGGGGCAGCATATGCCGCGGATACAGCCTTCACCACCCGTTACGTATCCGTCACCTTCCATAAATGAGCAGGAACTAATCCTGCAAAATCCTGGGTATAAATTCTGGCTGTCCATCCCAGGAACCGAAATTGATTATCCTGTGGTACAACATGAAGACAACCAATATTACCTGACCCACGACTTTATGATGAAGGAACAGATAAACGGCAGTATCTTTGCAGATTGCAGCAGTATTCCCCTGACAGCGGACAACACGGTCCTTTACGGACACAACATGAAGGACGGTTCCATGTTTGCAGGACTTAAGAAATACAGGGAAACGGCATTTTACCGTGAACACCCGGTCATCCGGATCTTTTATCAGGGGAAATGGAAAGAGTGTCCCATTTTTTCCTGCCAGATTAGAAGTGAAAATGATGCAGGCGCCTATAAAACCAACCTTCTTATGGAAGAATGGGACGGCTATCTAAAAGAGATGAAGGAATCATCTATCTATGATACCGGAATCATTCCGGAGGGAAATGAAAAGCTGGTCACCCTGTCTACCTGTATTAATAAGAAGGAACGCCTGATTATCCAGGCGCTATTAAGCGAAGCCCAGCAGGGGAACGCCTTCTACTAAGAGGGGAAAAGCTATATACTAAGGGGAAAAGCCATATACTAAGAGGAAGAATTCTATATATTAGAAAAAGCTCCCATAGGACAGACATAAGCCAAGCGCTATATAAAGACAATCCATCCACCCGGCTATGCTAAGACATATACTTTCCATATTGCATATAAAGACGAAAGATAGTATAGTAGTGGTTGAAATTATGAAAATATAATAGCGATAGGTGAAGTTTGTGAAGAAGAATATAGATTTATTAAATGGCAATATCCTGAAGTCCCTGACGGAACTGGCTGTTCCTATTATGGCCACATCCCTGGTACAGACAGCATATAACCTGACGGACATGGCATGGATTGGAATGGTTGGAAGTGATGCGGTGGCGGCAGTGGGAGCTGCCGCCATGTATACCTGGCTGTCCTCCGGTGTGGTGACCCTGGCCAGGATGGGAGGACAGGTAAAGTCCGCCCATGCCTATGGGGAAGGCAACCGAAGGGAAGTTATCCAGTACGGAAAGGGAGCGCTGCAGCTGGCCCTTGTGCTGGCAGCGGCATATGGACTGCTGACGAACCTGCTGGCTGGTCCGCTGATTGGCTTTTTCCATCTCAATTCCCCGCAGGTGGTTGCCAATGCCATTACATATCTGAGGATTGCCTGTGGGTTTATCGTATTTGCATTTATTGGACAGACCCTGACCGGGCTTTATACGGCCTCGGGCAACAGCCGGACCCCCCTGATGGCAAACTGCATTGGAATGGGGGCCAATATCATACTGGATCCCATTCTGATTTTTGGCCTGGGACCAATCCCGGGACTTGGAGTGGCGGGAGCAGCGGTTGCCACGGTTTCGGCCCAGTTCATTGTCAGCCTGGTACTTGTATTATCCATGAGAAAGGACCCGGTGCTGGCAGCCCAGATGCGTGTCTGGAAACCCACGCCATTGTCCAATATAAAGACCATGATACGGATTGGTTTCCCTTCCGCCGTGCAGAGCATGCTTTACTGCAGCATTTCCATGATACTGACACGGTTTGTCACTTCGTGGGGCGACACGGCTGTGGCGGTCCAGAGGGTGGGAGGGCAGATTGAATCCATCTCATGGATGACAGCAGAGGGTTTTGGCTCGGCCATCAATGCATTTGTGGGACAGAATTACGGGGCAGGCAATTTAAAACGTGTGAAGAAAGGTTATATGAAGGCAGCGGGCATTATGTTTATCTGGGGAATGTTCACGACCCTGCTTCTGATTTTCGGGGCAGTCCCCATATTCAGCCTGTTCATCCATGAACCGGAGGTCATACCGGCTGGAGCGGATTATCTGCGCATCATTGGATTTTCGGAAATGTTCATGTGTGTGGAACTGATGACAGTGGGCGCCATGTCAGGCATGGGAAAGACCATGGAGGCTTCTGTGATTACCATCATACTTACAGCTGCCCGTATCCCGCTGGCACTTCTCCTGGGCGGGACAGCCCTGGGGCTTAACGGTATCTGGTGGGCACTTACCATATCAAGCATTGTGAAGGGGATTATTTTCTTTATCGTATTCCAGCGTATGATGCGTGGATGGGGGACCCAAAAATAAAAAATATGCTTGTAAAATGTCGTATTTTGTGAGAGAATAGAACCAAGTATGATGTGATAAATTTAACAAATGGGCACTGTACTTGATCAAATTCATTTTTGAAAGGAGTTTTAACACATGATTTATTCACATGAAGTAGAAGAGATGTGCACAGTTGCACAGGGCGTTCATCATGGCGCTGCTCCAATTCCGGAAGAAGCAAAATGGGTAAAATCAAAAGAAGTAAAAGACATTTCCGGCCTTACCCACGGTGTGGGCTGGTGTGCTCCTCAGCAGGGTGCCTGCAAACTGACACTGAACGTAAAAGAAGGTATCATCCAGGAAGCGCTGGTTGAAACCATCGGATGTTCCGGTATGACCCACTCCGCAGCCATGGCAGCAGAAATCCTGCCAGGACGTACTGTTTTAGAGGCTTTAAATACAGACTTGGTATGTGACGCAATCAATACAGCTATGAGGGAACTGTTCCTTCAGATTGTTTACGGAAGAACACAGAGTGCTTTCTCTGAGGACGGACTTCCTGTAGGCGCTGGTCTGGAAGACTTAGGTAAGGGCCTTCGTTCCCAGGTTGGTACCATGTATGGAACACTGAAAAAAGGTCCCCGCTATTTGGAAATGGCTGAAGGCTATGTAACCGGTATTGCACTGGATGCAGAAGATCAGATCATTGGTTATCAGTTCGTAAGCCTTGGCAAGATGACTGATTTCATCAAGAAGGGCGACGATCCTAACACAGCATGGGAAAAAGCAAAAGGCCAGTACGGCCGCGTTGCTGACGCTGTTAAGATTATCGACCCACGTAAAGAATGATGAAGACCGAATAGGAGGAATAAGAAGATGGCATTATTTGAATCATATGAGAGAAGAATTGACAAAATCAATTCTGTATTAAACAGCTATGGCATTGCTTCTATTGAAGAAGCTGAGAAGATTACCAAAGATGCAGGCCTGGACGTTTATGATCAGGTTAAGAAGATCCAGCCAATCTGCTTTGAGAACGCTTGCTGGGCATACATAGTAGGTGCTGCAATTGCTATTAAGAAGGACTGTAGGAAAGCTGCTGACGCTGCTGCCGCAATCGGAGAAGGCCTTCAGTCATTCTGTATCCCAGGTTCCGTTGCTGACCAGCGTAAGGTTGGTTTAGGCCATGGTAACTTAGGAAAGATGCTTCTGGAAGAGAACACAGACTGTTTCTGTTTCCTGGCAGGACATGAGTCCTTTGCAGCCGCAGAGGGCGCTATCGGTATTGCTGAGAAGGCGAATAAGGTCCGTCAGAAACCACTGCGCGTCATCCTGAATGGTTTAGGTAAGGACGCTGCACAGGTTATCTCCAGAATCAACGGCTTTACATATGTAGAGACAGAGATGGATTACTACACAGGCGAAGTAAAGGAACTGTGGAGAAAGTCCTACTCCGAAGGCTTAAGGGCAAAGGTTAACTGCTACGGCGCGAATGACGTAACAGAGGGCGTTGCCATCATGTGGAAGGAAGGCGTTGATGTTTCCATCACCGGTAACTCCACCAACCCAACCAGATTCCAGCATCCGGTAGCTGGTACCTACAAGAAGGAATGCGTTGAGAAGGGCAAGAAGTACTTCTCCGTTGCATCAGGCGGCGGCACAGGCCGTACCCTGCATCCTGACAACATGGCAGCTGGTCCTGCTTCCTACGGCATGACCGATACCATGGGACGTATGCACTCCGATGCACAGTTTGCCGGTTCCTCTTCCGTACCTGCACACGTTGAAATGATGGGTCTTATCGGCGCAGGCAACAACCCAATGGTTGGTATGACGGTTGCGATTGCAGTTTCCATCGAGGAAGCGGCGAAGGAAGGGAAATTCTAAGAAAATGCTGATAGAATAAGGGAATTTCAAAGTTGTGAAAGTGGTTCGTGGTTGGAACAAAAAGAGCTATTTTTACTAAACTATTGACATTTTCACTTCCTTGGCGTAATATAATGATAGCAAAGAAAAGCGGTTGTGTCCACTGGACGCAAAGCGAAACCCCAAGGAGGTGCAACTCCTTGGGGTTTCTTTTTCCTTTTGAAGAGGAATAACTTAGGTAGGCTGTTGGTTATTTATCTCCGTCCAACCATTTACAAATATAGTAGCAAACTATACCTGCCACAACAGAGATAAGAAAAGCGGTTATGTATTGCACTGGTCGCACCTCCTTCCTGCTGGAAAGAGTCAACAGCATATTAATTATATCTGTTAAATAGCGGGGGGTCCATTGTTTTTCAAAATTTAGCATAGGAATGAACAGTATTCAATGAGATTTCTTTGTTAAATGTTTGAAATAAAAGTGATAAAGAGAGGATTTACATATGGATTTAAATGATTGGCTTACCATTACTGTCCCCACTATAATATCAATAATTGGGTTTGTCTTAACATTTGTTTCTTTAAGTAAAAGTTTTAAAAATGAATTGAACAAACAAAGAATGGGAGTTCATATAGATAAAATGTCTACCATACCATATGATATTTTAGAACTTTTAGATACAATGATTCAAACAAGGAATCAGAATCAAGAAATAACAATACAAGAAATAAATAATTTATTAAATAATATATATGCATATGGTTCAGAAAAAGCAATACAGTTGGCTGCTTTAATGCAAAAAGAGAATTATAGTAATGTTGAAAGACCAGAAAGAATGAATAGATACAAAGTTATGTCTTTATATATTTTATTAGCAACACAAATCAAATATGATGTTACAGGGATTATAATAAGTCCAGAGTTCTGGTTCCAAATGAGAATTACAGATTATGAAAATAATAAAGAACACTTTAAAACAGAAACCAACCAACTTATAAAGAAATTGCAAATGAAGGATGATTTTTTAATTAGATAGATTGATAGTCATAAGAAGCAATCGGTAGTGCAGGGTAGCACACCCATAGCGCACAAACACCCCTCAAACACTGGTATATCCGCCCTTCACCGTTTCGATTGAGGGAAGCGGCGAAGGGAGGGAAATTCTAATAAAACGCTTATGGAATAAGGCTCTTTGAAGATTTAGGAAATGCTTGGTGGTTGGAATGACGAAGAATTGTAAAATAAGGGCCATTGACATTTTCCTAAGATAGTTATAATATAATAATAGCTAGGAAAGCTATTTTGTCCATGTGACAAAGATGAACCCCAGAAAGAGGCCACTTTCTGGGGTTCTTTTCCCTTATATGGTAGGATAACCTAGGCTAGCTGTTGCTATTTATCCCGGTCTAACCATTTGCAGATAAAGTGGCCAACGATACCTGCCAGGACTGAGATAAGGAAAGCTATTATGTAGTCCATGTGAGCACCTCCTTCCTGCTGGAAAGAGTCAACAGCATATTAATTATATCTATAAAGTAATGGGATGTCCATTGCTAATACAAAATTCATCACAATAGTGAGCAGCTGAAAACTCTCCCTTCACCGTTTCCATCGAGGAGAGCGCTAAAGCAAATCCTAAAATATCCCTTATGAAATAAGGATTTATAAAATTTAAGATTTTTTTTCATGATTGGAACAAAAAGCAATCAAGATAATTTCGCTATTGAAATAAGATGGTTCATGATATAAGTTCATCTTATCAAAGAAAAGCTGTTGTGTCCATTGGATGCAGAGTAAAGCCCCAGGGAGAGGCAATTCCTTGGGGCTTCTGTTTCCCTTTTAAAGAGGAATAACATAGGCAGGCTGTTGGCTACGTATTTCCATACAACCATCTGCAGATACGCCAGCAGGCTATACCCGCCGTGATAGGGATAAGGAAAGCGGTTATGTATTCCAGTCCAAGTGAACACTAAAATCCAATAAATCCAATAGATTCAGTAAACAAAAAATAGTTGACTATCCAACCATTTCATGATATATTATATTCGTTGACTATCCAACTAATTATATGGTGAATGATGATGACAGAGCGCAACATGATTAGCAGCATATCCATGATGTATCGGCAGGCGCACCGGTTTTATGACAAAAAGCTGGAAGAGTACAATATCAGCAGCGGGCAGCTGACTTTTCTTTTGTGTATCCATGAGCATGAGGGAATCAGCATGTACGGTGTGGCGCAGTTGGGACATTTTGACAAAGGGACCGTTACAAAGGGGATTCAGAAGCTGGAAGAGCAGGGATATATCCGGGTGGAAACGGATGAGGCAGATAAGCGTTCAAGGCGTTTATACACAACGGGGAAAGCGGTTTTGATCATAGAACGGCTCTATGGCATCCGTCAGGAATGGAATGAAATCCTGGTGGACGGCCTGACGCCGGAGGAGTGTGCAAAGGCAGAGGAATTATTGGGGAGAATGGCAGAGAATGCCTGGAAGTACATGAATGAAAGGAATTAAACAAGAATGACTGAAAGTACAATCATACATAAAGAAAACCCACTGGGTACGGAGCCGGTCGGCAAATTATTGCTGGCCTTCTCTGTACCCTCAATCATTGCATGCCTGGTTAATTCGGTGTACAACATCGTGGATCAGATTTTTATTGGACAGGGGGTTGGATATCTGGGAAATGCCGCGACCACGGTTTCATTTCCAATGATGACCATCGTGATGGCGTTCGCGACCCTGGCCGGCTCCGGTGGCGGTGCTTATGCAGCTATCAAGCTGGGGGAAAAGGATGTTCGAGAGGCAGACCTGACACTGAACAACCTGTTTTCCATGTCCCTCATCATCGGAATCCTGATTTCCGCTCTGGGACTTCTCTTTCTGGATCCCCTGCTCCGCATGTTTGGCGCCACGGAAACAGTTATGCCGTACGCGAGGGATTACACCTCCATTATCCTCATGGGAGTGCCGTTCAGTGTTTTGGGAATCACAATGTCCAATATGGCAAGGACGGATGGGAACCCCAGGCTTTCCATGTATGGTATCCTGATTGGCGCAACCCTCAACACAATCTTAGATCCGCTTTATATCTTTGTTTTCCATTGGGGGGTAAAAGGGGCGGCCATTGCTACCATAACCTCCCAGATCCTGTCTGCCGGTATTCTCTGCCATTATTTCTGGAGACGGGGCAATATGCGGTTTCAGTTTAGGCTTATGAAGCTGGTGCCCCGGGTCTGTGTGAAGTCCCTTACGCTTGGGGCGTCTTCCGGCATTGCCCAGCTGGTTGCCTGCGTGATGCAGGTTGTAATGAATAATTCCCTGGTTTATTATGGCAATCAGAGCGATGTGACCGGTGATGTGGCGCTGAGCGCCATGGGAATCGTGATGAAGATTGTAATGATACTTGGTTCTGTCTGTATTGGCATTGGAGTCGGTTCCCAGCCTATCCTTGGGTTTAACTACGGGGCTGGAAAATATAAGAGGATCCGTGACACCTATTTTAAGGCAATCATCTATGCCACTGTGTCCATTTCCGTTGGATGGCTGGTCTGTCAGACAATGCCTCATTTAATCCTGAGGCTGTTCGGAAGCGGCAATGCGCAATTTACACGGTTTGCTGTAAAATGTATGAGGATATATCTGGGCGGCCTTTTCTGCGCAGGTTTCCAGATTGTTTCCACCAACTATTTCCAGGCTACAGGACAGCCATTAAAGGCGTCCCTCCTTTCCATGCTGCGCCAGTTAATCATCCTTATTCCGCTTCTGCTGATTTTGCCCCTGTTTTTTGGCCTGGATGGGATTCTCTACGCCGGACCCGTGGCTGATATAGGTTCTGCTGTCATCGTGGCCTGCTTTATCATTCCATCCATGAAAAAGCTGAATCAAAAGATACGTGAAAGTCAGGGACATGAAAGCATTTGATTGGGAGGACTTTAAGTATGGAGAAGATGGTTAAAAGAGGATATGTACCCAGCGACAAAAGGGAATTTTCCGAAGACGGGGTCAGGAAACTGCGTGCCGCGGGGAGTAATCTGTACTATTTGCTGAACCGGGGATATCCCATCAAGAGCGCCTCCGTATTTGTGGGAAACCATTATCTATTGTCTGAAAGGCAGCGGCTGGCCCTGGTGAGGGCTGTCTCACCGAAAGAGAATATCCGTTTAAGGATGGATAAGGAATTAAAGGGCGGTCTGGAAGGCTGCACGGTAAATATTGACGGCTTTAACATCATCATAACATTGGAAGTGGCGCTCTCAGGCTCCCCGCTGTTAAAATGCATGGATGGCACCATAAGGGATTTGGCTGGACTTAGGGGAACCTACCGCTTAATTGATAAAACGGACATGGCAATTACACGGATTGGAAAGGTTCTGGAGTCCAACCAGATCCGCAAAGCTGTATTTTATCTGGATTCCCCGGTTTCTAATTCCGGCAGGCTGAAAGAACGGATTGTGGAGCTGCTGGGCGGCTTTGATTTTGAGGTCCAGGCAGTTACCATACACAACGTGGATTCCGTGTTAAAACAGCAGGATCATGTCATTACCAGCGACGCCATCATATTGGATGACTGCATAAGCTGGTTTAACCTGACCAGGGAAGCAATTGAGCAGGAATTTGGAGATTATCCGTATATTGATATGGGAATCAGCCGGATTACGGAGTAAGCGGGGGTGAGGGTATCGTCATCTCTGATCCGGCTGTTCCATCTATCTGCCGGACTTAATCATTCCATCCATCTGCTGGACTCAATCATTCCATCCATCTGCCGGACTCAATCATTCCATCCATCTGCTGCACTTAATCATTACAATTATCTGCCAGACTCAACTATTACAATCAGCTGCTGGATTCAACCGCTGCAATCAACTGCCGGATTCATCTGCCACTTTTCTCCATACGCCCCCCTTGGGAAGACTACAATTCCCCAGGGGGGTTCATTTACGCAGAATCAAGACCATATCATGTAAACATTTCTTTACCCTTCAGCGAGGCAATCCATGTTTCAATTGACTGCGCCAATGCATATTGCTGCTGTAAAACAGCCATACCTGTTTCCGGTATATCCGGCGCTGTTTCTTTTTCTCGGATGTTTTCTTCCAAATAGGCCTTTAAGGTTTTCACATTATCCTCAATATTGTCCAGACAGGATTTCTGTCCTTCTGGCGGAAGACCGGACAGGTTCACAATCACGGCATTGAAATCCAGAAAAAAGTGAATGGGCTGGGAAGCAATCTCATGCATGAGGCATTCGAATTTTTCTTCCCCGGTGTCTGTCAGTGAGTAGACTGCCTTCTCCGGCATTTTTCCCTCTTTTACAGGACTGCTTTTAATGTAACCTTTTTCTTCCAATTGGATTACCTTTTTGTATATGGAAGGTGTACTGATTTTTACCCACTTGGAAATGTTGCGGTACTCGACTAATTTCTGGATGTCATAGGCGCTTAACGGCTTCTTTTTCAACATGCCCAATACAACTAAATCTATGGATGCCATGATTCCCTCCTGTTTTTGTGATTGACAAATAGTATAAATTATAGTAGTATAATCGACAACGACAAAATACTATAATTTATACTACTATATTTTGCACTGTGTGTCAAGTGAAAGGAGAGTTAAACATGAATGGACGTAATACAAAAATGGAACTGCTGGGAAGTGCGCCAATACCAAAAGCGCTTGCCGCACTGGGCCTTCCAACCATGATCGGTATGCTGATTAACGCACTCTATAATCTGGCGGACACCTATTTTGTAGGAGGCCTGGGTACCAACCAGATGGGAGCGGTCACAGTGGCCTTTCCTCTTGGGCAGATTGTGGTGGGACTTGGCCTGTTGTTTGGTAATGGCGCTGCCGCCTACCTTTCAAGACTGCTTGGACGGGGGGACAGGGATACTGCCAACAAAGTGGCCAGCACCGCTGTGTACAGCAGCATTTTCATTGGGGCAATTGTTATCTGTGGTTCCATGGTTTTCCTGAAGCCAATCCTGAAGCAGATTGGGGCAATGGAGGAAATCATGCCCTACGCAGTGACATATTCCAGCATTTATATCACATGTTCAATTTTTAATGTATTTAACGTTACCATGAATAACATCGTGTCAAGCGAGGGCGCGGCCAAAACAGCTATGTGTGCATTGATGGCAGGCGCTTTGCTGAATGTGGGATTGGATCCTGTATTTATTTATGGGCTGGACCTTGGGGTTGCCGGAGCAGCCATTGCTACAGCCATATCACAGATGGTTTCTACTTTCGTCTATCTGTGCTATATTTTCCGAAAGAAGAGTGTATTCAGTTTTAGTGTGAAGGAGTGTGACTTTTCCAAAGAAATCATGTCTGAGATTTTAAAGATAGGGATTCCCACACTGGTTTTTCAGCTGTTGACCAGTCTTTCAATCAGTATGATGAACGGCGCGGCCAGGGATTACGGAAGTTCCGCCCTTGCAGCCATGGGGCCTCTTACAAAAATCATGTCCATGGGCAGTCTGGTTGTATTTGGGTTTTTAAAAGGCTTCCAGCCCATTGCCGGGTTCAGTTATGGGGCAAAAAGGTTTGACCGTCTGAATGAAGCAATCAGGACGTCCATCCTCTGGTCTACCGCGTTCTGTGTGATATTCGGTTCCGTGGCCGCCCTATTTTCCACCAGCATCATGTCCCTGTTTACAAAAGACGATATGGAAATGGTCCGTGTGGGGTCCATTGCATTGAGGGCAAACGGTCTTTCTTTCATGCTTTTCGGCTTCTATACGGTCTATTCCTTCCTGTTCCTTGTGATGGGAAAAGCCAGGGAAGGCTGTATCCTTGGTGCGTGCAGGCAGGGAATCTGCTTCGTGCCTGTCATCCTGGTGCTTCCCATATTCTGGGGGCTTGGCGGGATTCTGTACGCCCAGCCCATTGCCGATGTTCTGTCTGGGATTATTACCGCGTGCATGGCGGTTCATTTACATAAAGAACTGGCGGCAGCCAAAACGCGGTTTCCCTCACCGGCTGCATCGGACGTGTTTGAAAATTCATTCCCGCCATCTGTACGCCCCACTTCGCGGTATATTTGGTCCCAATTCGGTCAACGTAGCCCGCTACGCCTCCCTCATCGGGACCAAATCTCCCACAAAGTGGAACGCACAGCTGACGGAAAGCAATTTTCAAACACGCCCTAGAATTAATCCGTCATAATCCGGCCTCCCGGGTGTCTGTCAGTCATATTTCTGATGGACGCCCAGAAGGACCGTGTCCATGGCATCACATAACCCCTTCCTTGTTTCCTCAGGATTATTAAATGCAGAACGCAGCTGCAGGGTAGTATAGCCGTGTAACATGCCGGTGAGAAGATTTAATATTTCATCCACCTCTGGCGCCTTCAGATTTATGGAACGGATAAGGGTGGCCAGAAGAGTGGTGTAATCTCCGTAAATTATCGCAGTTTCATCATTTCCATGCCACGTGGCCCACTGGATGGTTTCATAAACCCCAGGGTGCTCTATCATGAAGTTAAGATATTCAACGCCCACGGACTTGATGGCCATGTCGCCGGATTTACCGATGGCGGACCGGCACATCCTTTCATTCATGGTTCTCATTCCATTGTGGGCTACTTCCCGCAGCAGGTCTTCTAAACCGGCTATGTGGTTATAGAGTGACGGTGTGCGGATATTCAGTGCTTCAGCAACGGTTTTTAAGGAAATGCTGCCAAGCCCTTCTCTGTCGGCTATATCTGAAGCGGTTTGCACTACGGCTGCTTTTGTAACGCGCATGAGGAGTCCTCCCTTATTTAAAATGATTCTCTTTAGTAGTTTAACTAATAATATTAGCAGCGTCAATGGATATTAACCATGTCAATGAGAACAGTTTTGTCTGTATCATGCTGTGGTGTCCATCTTTTTACTGGCCCGTCATTCATCTGGAATCATTCATATGGAGCCATTCATATGGATTCATTTGATTGTCAGGCTGTACAGATAGTGGAATCAAATTTTCAGACACGGCCTATCCTGCATATTGACATCTGGCATATTTTCTTATAAAATACTAATTATATTAGTTTTTAAACTACAATAATTAGTATCACTACTACCATAAGAAACCAACCAGGAGGACAAAATGAAAACCCAAAGAATCCATATCATTCAGACCCCTGCAATCATCTGGGGCGCTCCATCAGAGAAAGTATACCTGTACATACACGGTCAAGGCGGATATAAGGAGGAAGCCGAAGCCTTTGCAGGCATAGCATGCCGCCATTCATGCCAGGTCCTGGGCATTGACCTGCCCGGACACGGCGAAAGGAAAACGGAAGCCGGTTCGTTTGTCCCGTGGAATGTGGTGCCGGAACTGCTCTCCGTCATGAACTACATCCGCTTACATTGGCCCCATGTCTCCCTGTGCGCCAACAGTATCGGGGCGTGGTTCAGCCTGCTGGGCCTTGAAAGCAGATGGCTGGAGGAATGCCTGATGGTATCCCCCGTACCTGACATGGAACGCCTGATCTTAAATATGATGGCGCAGGCCGATGTGTCAGAGGAGCGGTTAAAGCGTGAACAGGTAATCAGGACTTCCTTTGGCCAGACATTGTCATGGGAGTATCTGACGTATACCAGGACACATCCAGTTACCAGATGGGAAGCACCCACATATATATTGTATGGCGGCGCTGATAACCTGATAGAGCGCAGTGCTGTGGACAGGTTTACCCGGCAATTTAACTGCAGCCTGACTGTTCTGGAGCATGGCGGACATTGGTTCCATACGGAAGAACAATTGGATTTTCTATATCATTGGATGGAGACCTGCCTACAGAACGGTTGACATGGAAAAGCCGCAAACCCGGAATCGGATTTACGGCTTTCTCTTTACCCGGAACAGGGGCGTGTTTGAAAAAGATGCCATGGCCTACTGCTTTTTGTACAGCTTCTCACGATAGGTCTGCACCGGCGCCGCGCCCTGGGGAATCGTATAAAAATAATTCAGCGCCGCCATCCTGCAGTGCTCAATATGGATCTTCATCTTCTCCGTGGCAGCGTCCACATTGTCCTCCAGCAGCAGTTTTAAAATCTCCAGGTTCTCTCCGGCGTCAATATGTACCGTGGCATGGTTCTGATGGACGAAATAAACAATCCGGCTGCTGATATCGTAAACACGGTGCATGACATCCACCATGTAACGGTTGCCGCAATGTTCTATGATGAACAGATGCATGGCGGTATCCAGCTGGATGCGGTCCATGGTTGTCTCATCAGGCTCCCCGTGTTCAAATCTCTGGCAGAAATACTGGATTTCCTCCTTGGGAAGCTGTGATGCAGCCAGACGGAGGATGGCTGGCTCAAACTCCAGGCGTATCTGGTAAATCTGCAGCACGTCGCTTAAAAGGATATCAGTGACATAGATTCCCTTTTTAGGAATGACCTTAACAAAGCCCTCATTTTCCAGACGGCTGACCGCCTCCCGCACCGGGGTGCGGCTGAGCTTCAGGCCCGCGGTGAGATGCGCTTCATTTAAAATGCTTCCAGGTGCATAGGTACAATTTATCAGGCGTTCTTTTATTATGTTATAAGCGTAATTTTTCAAATCGTTCCCCACAGTCGTAATTGTATCTGTCATAACGTCATACCCCCAGCTCGGTCAAGGACCGGTAATATTCTAATTATATAGGGATGGATATGAAAATACAATCATTAATCAATGAATCAGCACATTCCCAGGTATCTCCACAGCGGCACGCTTGCAATCAGGCCTAATACATGGATGACCATATAGGCATAGGACATGGAGACCACGTTCTTATGGGTCACAAGTCCATCCACAACAGCTTCGGCCTGCAGGTAATATGGATTATGGAAGGACAGGTTCCAGACCAGCATTGCCAGATAATCCGCAAACAGGGTGATGAAGGGATGGATTCCCAAAGGCGCCCCGATAGGCAGGAAAATGGCCGCAATGATGGCAAGCGTGGCAAGTCCGGTACACTCCAGGTACCGCAGCAGGTATGTAGTCACGCACAAAAGGATGATGAATACATATACATTGGGCACGAACCGGATGATGACCGGGGCAGCCACACTTGCCAGCCAGTGATTGACCCCCACCACACCAAGGAGGGCGGAGATGGACAGCAGGGAGGCAACCAGGGTAATCAGTCCGCCCCATGGCACCAGGTCCTGAAAATCCTTCATGGTAAAGATACCTTTGAGGAACATGGCGCAGAAGGCAAGGGCTGCCACTGTATATGGTTTCAGACCGGTATAGGAGCCGGTAATCCAGAGCAGTATGGACAGGATAAGGATAATGGACGCGGCCTTCTCATCGCTGCTCATGGGCTTTAATTCCGCTATCTTGCGGTTGATTAGTTCCTTGGATATGTTCAGTTTTTCCTTTGGCCTGTAATATACCAGGATGAACAGGAAGGTAAGGGCCAGGTTTACGGCAAACCACACGGAACAGCACATGAACCAGCCGAACCAGCTAAAGGAATATCCTTCCCCCATCATGCCGATTAATACAAAGGTCATGGCGCTTCCGGTGAGGAATGCCATGGTATGGATGGCGGCCGGGACAAAAAAGGCGCAGAACAGCCCGGCGGCAGCCTTGCTGCCTTTTTCAATGTTGTTGGCCTTGGCCACGGAAGCGGCAAACGGGCCTAACACCGCGCATTTTGAATAGGAGTTGGGCACAATGGGCGACAGGATGGTGGATGTTGCCATGATTGCAACCACCATACCGGTATAAGTAGCCGGGAAAAACTTGATGATGTTAAATGCAATCCGGTCAATCAGCCCTGTCTTTGCAATACCCGTGGCAAAGATCATCATCAGGATAACGGTCCACATGGTATCCCCGCTCCAGGCAGAGAACGCCTCCGGGAAGGTGCACACGTGGAAGGTAACAAATGCAACACAGGCAAACAGCGCAACAAGAGGAGCCGGATAAAGCTGAAGGATTAACAGAAGGACAGCTGTCATGAAGATGCCGAGATAGCGCATGCTTTCAACGGTCAGTTCCCCTGGGGGCCGGCTCAGACCGATGGCCAGCCCAATCAATATACATAGGATGCTCAGAACATATTTCTTAATATTTGCAGATTTCATGAAAAACCTCTCCCTGATATTTTATATTCGTAGGACGCGCAAACGTAAAAACTCCATGCACCTATAGTAGTACCTGCTTTGGAATAAGTCAATAGGGTTTTGTGCAATAAGCTTATAAAACACGTATATATCACGTATATTTTAGTTATATTTTAAGTCTATATGTAAAATATTTTGGTTTTATTTTCAATTTATTAGATAATATGCATAAAAATTAAGATAAAAATTAGTAAAAACTATTAAAAATTACTTGCATTCCAAAAAACAGTGTGCTACAATCAGTCTCGCAAACGTAAAGCGAGGCTCTGAATTAAAAAAGAAAATGGAGAAAGGGGTATGGACATACACAACATTGTACTGCTGGGGGAAGCAGGAAGCGGAAAAACAGAAATAGCCGCCAACATAGCAATCCGCCTGGCAGAAAAGGATGAAAAGCCAGTGTATCTGATTGACATGGACCAGACAAAGTGTCTGTTCCGGGCCAGGGATTTTTCATCTTTATTAGAGAAAAGGCAGGTGCATATGGCAGAAAACCCGGAGCTGTGGGATTCGCCCCTGATGCCTTTGGGGGTCAGCGCCCTGTTAATGGATGAAGGAATCCGGTGCATATTTGATGCAGGCGGGAACGCGGCAGGCGCAGCCATGATGGGACAATTTGCCGGACAGCTGGCGGGGATGGCTACCGGTTATTACTATGTAATCAATCCCTGCCGTGCATTTTCAGGCACAGGGGAGGAGATTAAGGAAAGCCTGGATGCGATTATGGTATCAGCCCGCGTCCCGGCAGGACGGCTGGAAGTAATCGCCAACCCTTATATGGGCGGATACACAACAGCGGAGCTGATTGACGGATATTGCAGGAAGCTGGAACAGGAGCTTGTGAAGCTGGATTTAAAAATCACGTGCCTGGCTGTTTCCAAATCATTTTCCAAAGAAGTCAGGAAACTGACAAGGCTTCCGCTGCTGGAACTGGATACCTTTGTAGACAAACTGTATGTATGAAGCATGGATTAAGTAAAAGAACATGATTCAAACATGATAACATCATTAAAAGGAGAGGAAGTGTGATTATGGCTAAACTGGAAATCAGCAAAGAAAGCTGCAAAAGCTGTGGGTTATGTGTAAACGTATGCCCCAAACAGGTCCTGGAAATAGGGGAAGGAATCAATAAAAAGGGATACCGCCATGTGGTGGACGCCCGCCCGGAAGCCTGCATTGCCTGCTGCATGTGCGCCCAGGTATGTCCGGATTGTGTCATTGAAGTATTTAAGTAAGAAAATGAAGGATTTAATAATGTAAAATGCACAGGAAAGGAAGAACAGTGATGGAAAGAAAATTTATGAAGGGCAATGAAGCCATTGCAGAAGCAGCCGTCAGGGCTGGCTGCCGGTTTTATGCCGGTTACCCCATTACACCCCAGAGCGAGGTGCCGGAGTATCTGTCCCGGGCGCTGCCAAAGGCAGGCGGGATATTTGTCCAGGGCGAAAGCGAGGTTGCATCCATTAACATGGTTTACGGGGCAGGGGCAGGAGGCACCCTTGCCATGACATCCACCTCAGGTCCGGGAATCAGCCTTATGGCGGAAGGGATTTCCTCCCTGGCAGCTGCCCGGGTGCCATCGGTGATAGTGGATATCATGAGGGCCGGCCCCGGTACCGGTGTCATGAAGCCGGCCCAGTCCGACTATTTCCAGATTAACCGGGCTTCGGGCCATGGGGGGTATCAGACCATCAACTATGCCCCGGCAACCATCCAGGAAGCAGTGGACCTTGTGACCAAAGCATTCCAGGTAACCCAGAAGTACCGCATGCCTGTTTTCGTATTTGCAGACAGCCTTGTGGGCGGATTGATGGAGGCAGTGACCCTGCCCGAACCGCAGGAACCGCCAAAGACACCTGAGTGGGCGGTAATCGGCAAGGGATACCACGGCGGAAAGCCCAATATTGTGCTCAATGCCTCCTTTGTGGAAGAACAGCAGATGAAGAAGGCCCAGGAGTGGGCTGGGATTTACGAGGGATGGAAAAAGGATGAGGTCATGGTGGAAGAATACATGACAGAGGATGCGGATTTCGTGCTGACAGCATATGGCTCCTGCGGCCGCATCTGCCACACCTGTGTGGATGAACTGCGGGAAGCCGGTTATAAGGCGGGACTGGTACGCCCCATCACCACCAACCCGTTCCCGGCAGAGGCATACAGGAAGCTGATAGGAAAAGTACGGTTCATTCTGGATGTGGAGATGGCAATCCCGGCGCTGATGGCAGAAGATGTCCGGCTGGCCGTGGGGGACCACCTGCCAATCCACACCTGCCTGACCACAGGCGGTGTGATCGTGGATTCAGATGAAGTGGTCAGATGTGCAATCAGACTTGCGAAAGGAGAGTGAAACAATGGAAAAAGTATACAGCAGGCCAGAAAGCCTTGATATTTCAAATAATAAATTTTGCCCGGGCTGCATGCACAGCACCTTTATTAAAATCTGCATGCAGGTAATTGATGAACTGGGGATTGCGGACCGGGCGGTGGTAATCCAGCCCATTGGGTGCGCCAACAACAGCTCCCCCTGTATTGCCATTGACCAGGGCTGCGCCCTCCATGGCCGCGCCCCGGCCTATGCAACAGGATTAAAACGCTGTCACCCGGATTCCATCGTGTTTACATACCAGGGGGACGGGGACCTCAGCTCCATTGGCTTTGCAGAGGTAATGCACGCCGCGAACCGCGGTGAGAACATATGTGTTTTCTATATTAACAACTGTAACTACGGCATGACCGGAGGCCAGATGTCCCCAACCACACTTATTGGCCAGAAGACCACCACCTGTGTGGAGGGCAGGAACCCGGATCTGACCGGATATCCCATGCACATGGCGGAACTGGTGGCAACCCTGAAAGGGGTGGTGTATTCCGGGCGGTTTGCCCTTGATACCCCGGCCCATATCAAAAAGGCCAAGGACGCCCTTAAAAAGGCGTTTGAGAACCAGATTGACAACAAGGGATTTTCCTTTGTGGAAATGCTCAGCAACTGCCCGACCAACTGGGGCCTGTCACCGATTGAGAGCGTGAAAATGCTTCAGGAGCAGGTAATGAAGGAATTTCCCCTGGGTATCTACAAGGACAACGAGGAGGTGGAGAAATGATTAACCGTTTAATGATTGCCGGCTTTGGCGGGCAGGGTGTCATGATGATTGGAAAGTTAATCGGTCAGTGTGCCATGGAACAGGACCTGAATGCCACATTTTTCCCGTCCTACGGCGCTGAACAGAGGGGAGGCACTGCCAACTGTACGGTCATCCAGTCTGACCGGATGATAGGCTCCCCCACCTCCAGCAGGCTGGATGTACTGTGCGCCCTGAACCAGCCGTCCATGGTGGACTTCCTGCCCAGGCTGCGTCCCGGCGGGACCCTGCTGGTCAACAGTTCCATTGTGGATGTTTCCGCTGTGGAGAGGGATGACATCCAGATTGTGCAGGTGGACATCGACAACATGGCCTACGATTTGGGGAACCGGAAGGTAGCCAATGTAATCATGTTCGGGGCCTATATGGCCCTGGTCAACACCATACCCCTTGACAAGGCAGAGGAAATCGCCATGCACAAGCTGGGCAGGAAGCCGGAGCTGATTGAATTAAACCGCAGGGCCTTCAAAGCCGGGGCTGATGTGGTGCGCAGATTAAAAGAGGCAGGTGAGTTCCGATGAACCGGTATCTGGAAGAATATAAGGCCAGACAATGCACGGTGGATGATGCCCTGGCAGCAATCCGGGACGGTGATTTCGTGGCCACCAGCGGCGGTGTGAATGCGCCTTTGTTATTTTACAAAAATCTCCATAAAGTTGCCCCAAGGCTGAAACAGGGAATCGATTTCTTTTATGGCACAACCTATAAAAAAGGCGACTTTGAGTTCCTGGAAAGCCAGGCATGCAAGGGGAAAATCAGGACGCTGTCAGGCTTCGTGCTCTGCAAGGATGAGCGCGGGTACATCCAGGAAGGCCGGGTGGACTATGTGCCCACCCATTACCACAGCCAGGGCATGAAAATGATTCAGGCCAGGGGCGGTCTGGATGTATATGTGGCGGCTGTCTGCCCCATGGATGAGCGGACCGGGTACTTCCGGACTTCCCTTTCCAATGTCAACGAAACGGATTTCCGCAATTCGGCAAAAAAAATATTCCTGGAAGTGGTCCCAAGCCTTCCGGTCATTTACGGCAATAATGAGATACATATCAGCGAGGCCGACGGAATTTACGAATATGACCATCCGCTTGAAACCATGGATCCGCTTCCCTTCGGGGAAGTGGAGAAACAGATTGGCAGTTATGTGGCCGGACTGGTGGAGGACGGCTCCACCATCCAGCTTGGCATCGGCGCAATCCCGGATGCGGTGGCCCATGCGTTCATGGACAAGAAGGACCTGGGCGTGCACACGGAAATGATAACTAACAGCATACTGGAGCTGGTGGAGGCCGGGGTGGTGACCGGGCAGAGGAAAAGCATAAACAGGGGAATCATCATAGGCGCATTCAGCCGCGGTTCCCAGAAACTCTATGACTTCATGGACCATAACCCCTGTGTGGCCATGAATCCCTGCAGCTATGTCAACAATCCCCATGTGATTGCCCAAAATTACAAAATGGTGTCTGTGAACACGGCCATGGGAATAGACCTGCTGGGCCAGGTGTCCTCAGAAAGCATCGGATACATGCAGTACAGCGGGAGCGGCGGCCAGGTTGACACGGTAACCGGCGCAATCCACGCCACGGGAGGCAAGTCCATCATTGCCCTGGCATCCACTGCCAAAAACGGCACGCTGTCAAAAATCTGTATATCCCATGCGCCCGGCACGGCAGTCACGCTGTCCAGGAACGATGTGGACTATGTGGCGACAGAGTACGGAATCGTGCGCCTGAGCGGCAGGACCGTTAAGGAGCGGGCAAAACTCCTTATCAGCATCGCCCATCCCAGGTTCCGCGATGAATTGACGGCGCAGGCCGGTAAGGTGGGGCTGCTTTTATAGGGGATACGGATGAATCATCGTATAATCTATAGGGTAGCCATCCTATAGTCAGTCATCCTCCTGCAACTGACAATGGAAAATCCTGCTGATTGTTGTTATAATATAAACAGGCATTATGGTTTATGGATGGAATATGTCTGGCAGGCAATCCTATCCCGCAGCAGAGGGTATATCCTGTCCTTCAGAGGGGAGGATATGCATCCCTGCGGCGGACTGGGATTTCCGTCATGGAAACAGGAGGATTTATATGGGCGGATGTATGAAAAGGCAAGTGGGAAAACATTACGGCAGGAATAAGCCATTCATCCTGCTGGTGCTGGCAATCTGTGCAGCATTAGCATCAGGCGGCTGCGCTGCGCCGGCCGGGACAGGAGAAAAGACAACATCTTTGTCAGACAATGGGGCCGGAAACCGGAAGGGGGAAGAGGACCAGGCGGAACAGGGCGCGGCGGATCCTGTCCAAAAGCCTGCCTATGTCTATTACATAAAAGATGCAAATCTCATGCGTGCGGATGTAAACAGCCCCATGGAGGCCGGAAAGAACCCATCCCTTGTCATGGCGGGAATAGGGAAAAACGTCAATCTCAAGGATTACTATGATGTAAGCCTGTCTGAAGACGGCAGCTTCCTCGCCTTTCAGTTTGAGACAGATGGGGGCCTGTTCCTTGATGATGCGGTACTGGTTGCTGTCAACAATGAGGACGGCACCTCCCAAATCATCCATGAGGGCTACGCCAACACCGCCATGTGCGGCAATAAACTGCTGTTTCAGGTTGAGCATGAAGCTGGAAATGAAGCGGGAAATGAAGCAGGGGGACTGGCTGATGTGCAGTATGACCTGTATTCCTATACGCCGGAGCAGGGAAAGAAGCTGGAGGCATCCGGCTTGTATAACTTCTTTCCTTCCAAGGACGGCTCCGCTGTCTGCATTACAAAAATGGATGAGGAGTGGGTTCAAGACCTGTACCTGGCTGAGGACGGCAGGGAAGTCCTCCTGGCAGATGAAATGAATTTTGCAGGCGCCAATGAGGATTACAGTGTCATCTATGCACTGCGTACGGTTGAGGAGGAGGATGGGTTTTACTATGAACTCCTTAAGCTGGGAAAAGACGGCGCCAAAGAGCCGGTCCTCACAAAAGAGGACCAGGCAGGAGCTTATTATCTGGACCCGGATTCCGGCAATCTATATACTTTTGTCTATGGAAAGGAAGGGCGGAACACCCTGTCCTATTCCTCGGAAGGGGAGAAGAAGCTGCTGTCGGACCAGGTATCCATGGTGTGGGAATACATAAGCGAACCTGAATGGCTGGATGGGAAGTCCATGGTTATCTATCAGTCCGGTCCGGCCGGAAAGGAGACGCTGTATGAGGCTGTGGACGGGAATGCCTGCGCATTCACGGTTCCCGGCATGCCGGAAGACTGGCTGGACGGATATTTTAAGAAAATCACAGGCATGGAAAATGGCATCTATCTGACCGTATCAAAACTGAATGATGCATATCAGGCAGAGGAAAGCTGGATATACAGATATAAGCTGTCCTCCGGTCAGCTGAGCCAGACGCCTGAATGCGTGGCACATGGAACCGACCTATATCTGGTTGATGAAAGGGATGGAAAAGCCTTTTACACAGACAGCATTTCCGGGAACCAGATTTTATATTGCGAAGGAAACAGGATCCTTGATAAGGTCAATCCCGAAACGCTGCGCCAGCTGGATGGCAGCGCCGGGGAGTATTTTGTATTCCAGGAAAAGGATGGGGCAGTGCCTGACCTTATGAGGATTACCACGGCCGGTTCATCCAAGGTATTCCGTGAAAATGTTGTCCAGTGCGAACCATATGCAGGAGGAATGCTTCTGTTTTCTGACTGCCGGGACAGTTATCCGTATCTGGGTACGCTTTCATTCTATAATACTGACGGGACACAGGTGATTGACGAAGACGTGACTGTATTTTTCCAGCACGACCGGAACCGGTTTGTGGATGTGGTGCCCTGGGACTGGAACTGGAGCGGACAGGATGAAAATGGAACGCTTGGGGAGTATGCCAACAGTGACTTCGACCCGGGACGGGATTATCTGGACAGGGCATATATTGACGGTTCTGTATTTTATGATACGGAATACGGATTCCATATAGACCTGAAGGAAAATGAGAATCAGGGATACTATCATGAGATACACGGTTTTGGAGATGCGGTGTCGCTGACATGCTTTGATGAAGAAGGCAATGAACGATACAGTATCTATATGACGGATGGTTACACTGCCCTTAAGGAATACGACAATGCCGCCGCCTTTGGACAGTGGATGAAGGATGTATACGATTCCACCATGAAAGAATACGGCTATGATATAGGGGAAGATGACTTCACGGTGGAAAAGGCAGAGGACATCCTGCTGGATGGCAGAAAGGCAATTAAGCTTGTAACCCATACAGACAACGGCCTGATGACAGCCGGCTCCACATTCATCCGGTACTTTATTCCGGATGAGGAGAATGACCGTATGATAGAACTGTCCAGACAGTTTCTGGCGGATTTGGAGGATGAGGAGGATCTGGAGGCATATCAGATGTTTGTGGAGTCTTTGAAGTGGGATGATTGAAAGGAAGATATGGTTTGTCCGCTGCATCTTTTATGATGAGATATGAACCCCTATTCAAATGTTTCAGTACCATCCAAGCGCACCGGTAAGTGGATATCCCACATGACCGGTGCGCTTTTTATGTAGAATCAGGGAGCGATATAAATTTCCTGCACTGGGTTTCTGAAATCAATGGAATATGCTATACTAAACCTATTACGCATTATCATACACATTATTATAGAAGGAACAGACACAGCAATTAATATAGAAGAAACGGACGGAACAATCAATATGGAATTTTACATGGCCCCCATGGAGGGGCTTACGGGATATATCTATAGAAATGCATACCACACATGCTTTACCCCCATGGACTTATATTACACCCCCTTCATCTCACCCAAAGCCAGGGGATGTTTAAGTTCCAGGGAGATAAACGACATCCTGCCGGAACACAATAAGGGTCTTCATGTGGTGCCGCAGATACTGACCAACCAGGCGGAGGATTTCCTTACCGTGGCCAGGATACTGAAAGACTATGGCTATCAGGAAGTCAACCTGAATCTGGGCTGTCCGTCAGGAACCGTGGTGTCCAAACACAAAGGCGCTGGTTTCCTGGCTTTAACCTGTGGTTTAAACTCATTTCTAAGTACGGTTACGGAACAGCTTGAGGTGCTGGGGATGGAGCTTTCGGTAAAAACAAGGCTGGGCATGGTGACACCGGATGAATTTTATGAACTGCTGGATATTTACAATCAGTATCATCTGAAACGGCTGATCATACATCCCAGAATCCGCACGGATTACTACAGGAATACCCCCAATTGGGAAATGTTCCGGCATGGACTGGAGAACAGCGCAAACCATGTCTGTTACAATGGGGATATATTCACGGTGGAAGATTTTAAAAGGCTGTCCCGGTCATATCCGGAACTGGATGAGGTGATGCTGGGCCGCGGAATCATAGCCAATCCCGGACTGGTAGGTGAGATAAGGACAGGACGGCCCGTGGATAAGAAACAGCTCCGGGAATTCCATCAGCTCCTGTACGAGGGATACCGCGGGATTATGTCCGGAGACCGGAATGTTTTATTCAAGATGAAGGAAATCTGGGCTTCCATGATCCAGATATTCGCTGACTCTGAAAAGCATGGAAAGAAAATAAAAAAAGCCCAGCACCTCACCGAGTATGAAGCCGCGGTAAGCAGCATTTTCTCAGAACTGGACATCGCAGAAGGAGCAGGGTTCAAATTGTATTAAAATGGAAAGTGTGCTATACTTTTAGGAAACCGGACCAAACCCTGGTACGCCTGCAAAGCTAGCCGTAGGGACCATTACGCCGCCGCTTTGCAGACGCACACCTGACACAGATATCAGGCACTGACTTCACCGGTATTTACGCAAGGCTGCTCTAGTCAGGATAATCCGCCTTTATAATGGTACCGCAGGCTATTTTACTCCCCGAATTGCCGGAAGGCTGACTGCGGAAATCATCGGCCTGGCTGTGGATGATGACAGACCTGCCGATAATTTCATCAATGCCAAAACGTTTGTCATAAAAGGCCGACCAGGCATACCCTTCATTGCCTAACACGGGAAGCAGGTCGCCTGCATGATTGGGGTGCGCGGCATTCGTTGGGTTATAATGTTCACCGGTGTTGGCGAAATTATCTGAACAGTCGCCGTTCTGATGGATGTGCATGGCATAGAAATTCGAAGAGCCGGCTACATTCTTATTGGGAAGATTAAAAATCTCGGCTTCCACCAGCACGCCCTGGTAGGGAGTCTGATAGAATTTAACAAGGCCGCTTATTGCGGGGGCGGATGCCCCGCCTCTTACCCAGGCAACAGCGGCAGGTGCCCTGAAACGCAGTAAATCTGCAAAGACGTCAGCGGGAGTGACAGACTGGTTATCCATGATGGTCTCCTGAAAAGGTTTATTCCCTATAGGATATGCTGACAAAAAAAGAATGTGACCAAACATGCACTGCCATTGCATGTCCAGGCCACATCCGTCATATAAAATGGAGGGGGCCGGCAGAAGGGGTGCTGCCGGCCATAGGTATGAAAAAGTGTCTTCCTGTATAGTAAAAGGTCTATCACCTTACAAGTAATACTATACAGGGAAAATGTGACTAAAATTTGAGCATACGCTAAAGAATCACTAAAGAAACTTAAGTAAACATAAACAATTTATAAAAGGCAGGAGTGATATCTATATGAAGGGACGTTTTTGGAAAATATTAGCGGTTTCAGCAGCTCTTAGCATCTGTTTATCCACCGCCGCCTATGCAGGCACCTGGATATCAGAAAGCGGACAGTGGAAATACAGGAATGATGACGGTTCCTTTGCAAAGGGATGGTTTCAGGATCTGGACAGCAAATGGTATTATTTTGATGCCAATGGACACATGCTGTCAGATACCGTCACGCCGGACGGATACCAGCTGGGTGCAGATGGGGCGTGGGTGGATATTGACCCCTATGCCTCATATGATGCCAATTATCCGTTAAAGGATTATGTGGACAAAGCCGGACTGCAGTACGTAGATGCGGTCATGGGCTACAACAAGAAGGGTGAGCCTATCATGGAACGCCGTCTGAGGCAGGATGGGATATACAGCCTTTACAATTACTTCGGTCTGTCAGACGACCTGTGCAAGGCGCTGTACGGCAAGGATACGGACCAGATTGGAACCGGGGAAAATGCCGTTGACGGGGACAGCCTTCTGGTCCTTGCCCAGACAGCCCTTTACCAGGAAGCAGTGGGAAGCGACACCTATAAACAGCAGCGCAATGCCCTGGCAATCGTGATACGGGATTATCTGGGCAGCTTCCAATGGCGCACGGTCAGCGAACTGGAGCGCGCCAGGAACGCTGCTTTCTATATTGCCTCCAACTGTACCTATGATAAAACCCTGTATGACCGGTTCGTTGCCGGTGAAAATACAAGCGGCGATCCGTCATTTACAGCCTATGGCTGTCTTGTGAACCACAAGGCGGTATGCGAAGGCATGTCGGTGGCGTATCAGCTTTTAGCCAGGGCAACCGGACTGAACAGTTTCTGCGCCCCGGATGATAATGACAAGGACCATATGTTTGTCTATGTACAGGCGGACGGGAACTGGTACAAGGTGGACCTGGCAGTGACCGGCCTTATGCCCCAGGCATTGGTAAAACGTTGCTTTACCAATACAGCCAATCAGGAAGTGGAACGGATCATGAAAACGTATTTCGATGAGGAAAATCCTCACAGGGAATATATGAACCTTGACAGCCTGGCGCCAGGGGCTGTGTATGAGCTTAAAAGCAGCAACCAGATGCGGGGATATCAATAGTATATCCATTATAGTGTATCAGAAAGGCAGTGATTTAGGATGTTTGATAATCTGACAAAAAGTGATATTGAAAAAATGCAGGAAGAGATAGAATACCGCAAGCTGGTGGTCCGGAAGGAAGCGCTGGAGGCGGTCAAGGAGGCCAGGGCCCATGGGGACCTAAGCGAGAACTTTGAGTACAAGGCTGCAAAGCAGGACAAGAACCGCAATGAAAGCCGTATCCGTTATCTGGAGAAGATGATAAAGACAGCCAGGATTATTTCCGATGAGTCCAAGGACAACGAAGTGGGGCTGGGAGACACGGTTGAAATATATATACCGGATGACGATGAGACAGAACGGTATAAGCTGGTGACAACCGTGCGGGGAAACTCCCTTCAGGGCCTGATCAGCATTGACTCGCCCCTGGGAAAGGCAATCCGCAGGCACAAGGTGGGGGACAGGGTGCATGTGAATGTGGATGACCGCTTTGGCTATGACGTGGAAATACGTTCCATTGATAAAAGCACGGGCGGGGAGGACGATAAACTGCGCAGCTTTTAACTGCGCAGTTTTATGATAAGAGTTAAGGTAATCTTAAGGAGAGACAATCATGGCTGCTGTAAACATGACAGAGGGAAATATAACAAATCATCTGGTCCGCTATTCGGTTCCGCTTATCCTGGGCAATCTGTTCCAGCTCACGTATAATGCAGTGGACTCCATCATAGCGGGCCGTTTCATAGGGAAGCAGGCCCTGGCAGCGGAAGGCACTGCCAGCCCGGTCATGAACATTGTCATCCTGGGCATTTCCGGCATCTGTATGGGAGCTTCCGTGCTGATGAGCGAATTCTATGGGGCAGGGCAGCATGATAAGCTGAAACGGGAAATGTCCACTACGGTCATATTCGGCTGTTATTTCTCGGTCATTGTTGCGATTCTTGGAGCATTTTTCTCACGTCCACTTCTTGCCGTCCTGAATGTGCCGGATGAAATCCTTGGAATGGCCTCCACCTATCTGTCCATCATATTTTTAGGCGCGCCCTTTACCTACTTTTATAACGCTGTGTCGGCCGCGTTGAAAAGTGTGGGGGATTCCAAGACACCCCTTAAATTCCTTGCATTTTCTTCCATACTAAATGCGGTCCTGGATTTGATATTCATCGGCGGCCTGGGGTTTGGGATTGTGTGCTCTGCCGTCACCACCGTGATTGCGGAAGCAGCTTCTGCAATCCTGTGCATCATCTATGTATATAGGAAGATACCCATGCTGCAGCTCCGCAAGGGGGAATTCACCATGGACCGTCTGCTTCTCAAACAGACGTTGCGATACGGAAGCGTGACCGCTTTGCAGCAGTCCTGCCAGCCCATTGGAAAGCTGTTGATCCAGGGGGCCATTAATCCGCTGGGAGTGGATTTGATTGCCGCATTTAACGCGGTAAACAGGATAGATGACTACGCATTCACTCCGGAGCAGAGTATTTCCCATGGAATAACAACTTTTGTGGCCCAGAACAGGGGAGCCGGGAAAACAGAGCGTATCAGGAAAGGGTTTTCTCATGGGCTGCGGCTGGAATTCCTCTATTGGGTGTGTATCGGACTTATAATCACATTGTTCAAAAAGCCGTTGATGGGACTATTCGTCACTGCTGGCAATGAGGGGATTGTGAAGCTGGGCAGCAGTTATCTGGCTTTGATGGCGGTCTTTTACATATTCCCGGCATTTACTAATGGTATCCAGGGATTTTTCCGCGGAATGGGGAATATGAGCATAACGCTTCTGGGGACGTTTGTCCAGACCGGCCTGCGGGTGGTGTTTGTATATCTTCTGGCGCCTGCTATTGGGATGCAGGGTGTGGCATATGCCTGCGCCATTGGATGGAGCGTCATGCTTTTGGTAGAGATTCCCTATTATTTCTGGTTCATGAGGGGGAAATAGCGGTAATTAGAGGAAAATTGGGAAGATTTGTAGAAAAAAGGCACGGAATAATGTACAATGGTGTTATATGCAATATAACGCTATTGTGCAGGGGGATACAAGATGGATACAGAGCAGGATGCCTATGTACCGGGGATGGAGCATGAAGGCATAACCGTATTTATGATGGGAACAGTCATGGTGGAGTACAACAGGAAGCCCATGCCGCTTATGGGGAATCCGCAGGGGAAGATGCTCCAGCTGTTCCTGATTCTTTTATACGCAGGGGATAAGGGCGTACTCAGGGAAGAACTATTAGACATGCTCTACGGCAATGGGGAGAATACGAATCCGTCCGGCAGCCTGAGGGCGGCGGTGTTCCGGCTGAGGAAGACCCTGGAGGGCTGTGGATTGCCGGAGCATGAATACATACGCACTGACAGCGGCATATACCGGTGGGACAGCGGAGGCGTACCTGTCTATATTGATGCAAAGGACTTTGAGTCAACAGCCCGCAAAGCGCTGAAACAAAAGGATGAATTCCTTTTAAAGAGGGCCTGCGGGTTATACCAGGGGGAATTCATGGCCCAGCTGGCAGGAGAGAAGTGGGTATCTGTCATCGGGGTCCGGTGCCAGGAACTGTATTTTGACTGTCTCAGGATGGCATATTATATCATGAAGGAGAACCGGGAATACACAGACCTGCTGGAGTTGTCCTCGGCCGCCTGTGAGCTTTATCCCTACGAAGAATGCCAGATCATGAAGATTGACTGTCTGATTGCCATGAAACGCTTCAAGGATGCAATGCAGGTATATGACCAGGCGGTGACCCAGTACTTTGAGGAACAGGGACTGCCTCCGTCTGAGAAGATGCTGGAACGGTTCAGGACCATGAGCGGCCAGATACGCTATACCTCTGATACGCTTAAGGACATAAGGGACAGCCTGCATGAGCGGGACCGGGTGAACGGCCCATACTATTGCTCCTATCCCGCGTTCATAGACTGCTACCGGCTCTTGGTCCGCATGTCGGAGAGGATTGATTTCACCAATGTGCTTCTGTGCTGCACCCTGCTGGACTCCAAAGGAAAGCCGCTGGATGCAGGAGGGGAACTCTTAAAGGCAGCATCCTCCAAGCTCCATGAAGCCATCGGCAAATCAATCAGGAAAGGGGATGTGTTCACCTGCTACAATCCCAGCCAGTACCTGGTGATGCTCAACGGCACCTCCCAGGAATACTGTCTCAGGATATACGAACGTATTGACAGGAACCTCCATCTGTGGGACGGAGGGAGAAGGGTGAAGCTGAACTATCAGGTAATGCCTGAAAGCCTGCTGTAACAGAAACTGAATATCAATAAGATACCTTAGGGCTGGCGCCATAACGCCCTTCCAGGTATTGCTTGCCATAGGCCTCATCGTTTCGCGGGATGAGGCCGTTTTCTTTTTTATACCATGAAAGGGGATAGAGCTGTGCATCCTCTCCCGTGGGGCGGGAGCAGAGCCATATCTCATCCCGTCTAAGAACGGCGGGCATCAGGATTGCAGTATTATGACTGGTAAATATAAGCTGCGAACCGTGAGGATTTTTCTCGCAATTAGCATAAAGGCTGGTTATGTACCGGAGCAGATGGGGATGCAGTAAGGAATCCAGGTCATCCGCCACAACCAGATGTCCTTCCTTCAGGCTGAGGAGTATATCCGGCAGTATGGACAGAAGCTTTCTGGTGCCCTTTGATTCCTCGCTGCAGGGTAATTCATAACTGGCGGAAGCTGCCGGGGTATGGGTGATTAAAAGTTCCCTTCCATCTATTCCATCTCTCAGGATGGTCCTGTAACCGGTAATATCTAAATCCATGGCCTGCAGAGCAGAGCAGATTGCAGCCTGCATGTCCGGCTCATTGGGTAGCTGCGGGTACACCGGGCTGTCAGGAGACAGGAAATGGATGTCCCTGAACCAGGAATATGCAGCCTGCACTGATTCACAGGCCATGGATCCGCAATCCAGGGAATGGAACAGAAGCGCAAGGAGAGGACGGCTCGGAGGAAGCTGTTCAATCTGAACCGCTGGCACGGTTTTCCCCAGATGAAAATCGGATTCCTTCCTATTAAAAAGAATACCTGCATCATCCTTGCCAAGGCGTCCATAGAAAAGGTTCTCTTCCTGGATGACTCCCCTCAGAAGATGAAGCTGATAGCGGAACAGGAATCCCTTATGACGGAACAGCACATCAAACTCAGTGGGAATGTGGGCACAATCCGGATCCATGCGGTATGAAAGATGCTGGGGTACGGATGGTATGGATGATGCGGATGCCGGGGCGGTAATAAGGGCGGACAGATACGAGAGTCCATAGAGGACCGTGGACTTCCCCCCGCTGTTTGGGCCATAGACGGAGATGACAGGAAGGAACTGTTCGCCATCCAGCGGATCCTTAATCAGGGATGCCTTATGCTCATTAATCGGACCGGGAATACAATCCAACAGGGTTTCCTCTTTGAATATCTTAAAATTCTTCAATGTAAGCTGAACCAGCATGGTATACCTCGCTTTCTGAGAGAAAAAAACTCATAACAATCATTGGTAACATTGTACCATAGGAAGAGGGGAAAATGCAATAATGAACGAGAAAAAATCTCACGACAACAATTGCAGATATTATTTGACAATTTAAATCTGATGTACGTCCAAAAATGCAAAACCGGTTATAAAGTAAAATCTAAAATGGGGAAGAGGATTGAAATAGTAACAAAAAAGCTGTATGAAATAACGCCCCTTGTAACGCCGGGTTTGCTATGATTATTACAGAGGTTAGGAATGGGCAGAAATAATTTAAGAAAAATTTTAACTTTTCTTAATTTGTAACCCGTTTGTAACTGTCATTTGATATACTTGTTCCAGATAGTTGTAAATTATCCTAAGTTTGGAAAAGAAATATCATGAGAGGAGAATATGTATGGAAGGAAGAAAAAGGTCTAGGGCGCTGTCGCGGACAGTGTACAGCGTTCAGAAAAGACTTCTGGCGTTCGTGCTTGCAGCAGCCATGATCCTAACCAATGTGGGTGCGGATTTGAATACGGCCCTTGCAGCAACTTCGTCAGAATCCGTCACCTTCTCGATGAGCGGATCACAGCTTGTCAAAGCCATTGATGAAGCAATCGCCAGTGGTAATGAAGTGACGGCAGAGGATCTCGATTTCACCAATGGAAAGATTGCTGAATTTGAGAAACTCTTCTTCGGGGAGGGGAAAATCTATGAGGCATTCCCTGATCCGGATGGCGGAAGTATGGACGCAGAACTAAGGGTGTTCGTACGGCTGCCGGAAGATGCTGATGACATGTATATGGTAACCGGCGATGAAGAGATTATCTTCTTATATGTGAATAACGGAGAAGATAGCATCAGCTGCACCACTGAAATCACAAGGATGGATGACGGTGCGGAAAAGGTCAAGAAGACCAAACGTGTTACTGTAAAGAGTTATGAGGCTGCTTATGGCGATGAGGAAGTGAATCTCATCTCCAAGCCAGTGGAAACACCTGCACCGTTACCTGAAGATACAAACAGGCCTGGCGCAGATGAAACAACGGCACCAGCAGAGACTGAGAGCCAGGTTGAGACCACGGCTCCATCTGTAGATGGGACCACGGCAGCACCGGACGATGCAACAGACGAAACCACAACAGCTCCGGATGAAACCACAGCTGCTGATGAGACGCAGGCAACCTTACCGGATGAGACAACAGCTGCTCCGGAGGAAAGCCAGACAGAAGAACCGGCGACAACGGAAGCCGCTGAGGAAAAAACTCAGGAAGCAACCGAGCCGGAGAAGACCGAAGCTCCTGAAACCGAAGCACCCGAAGCAGAAGCTCCTGAAGCCGAGGTAGGCGAACCTGTAGCATCCATCATCCGTCACAACGCACCATTGGTTGCTGACAATGAGAATGGGGACGCAGCCGGGACTAAGGAAGAAGCGGAAGCCAAGGAAGAAACAGAAGCTCCTGAACCTGAGAAAGAGGAAGCACCAAAGGAGACAGAGGCTCCCACGAAGGAAGAGGCAACAACGGCTGAAGAGACTGAGGCAACGGAGGCTCCGAGCAAGGAGGAGTCAACAGAAGCAGCAGATTCAACAGACCCAACAGATTCGGCTCAGGATGCAACCGATGAAACCACTACTGCAGCTGATGGGGAAACCACCGTACCTGGTACGGATGAGACAACGGCAGCACCGGTGGAGAGCGGAAGCAGTTCTGCGGATGAAAGCGAAACTAAGGCGCCGGCACAGACGGTTCCGGATGTGGCTTCACCGTCGGAGGCTAAGCCGACCGAGGCACCTGCAGAAGATGATAATGTTTCTGCGGCAGGAACAAGTGATTTGGTTGGAATCGGTTATTGTTCCACTGCTAAGGTTTATGTGACTACCATCAACCAGCTGAAGGCTTTGGATGACTTTGAGGGATATAAGATTTCTTATGCAATCTACCCGGAAGCCAGCGCCCGTATCGTTGAAGGACCAAGAGGCGTTGAGGAAGGCCAGGCGTTAAGCTTTGGTGTTAAGAATCAGATTGGATATGCGGTTGAGAGTGTGACTGCGAATGGAGAGGTGTTAACTGCTGATTCCATAACAGATAATAATGACACGACTCAAACTGTATGGTATTCTGTTCCTGGGGTTTATGAAGAGCAGACAGTGGAAGTCTATATGACAGAAACTGGGGAGCATCCGACATTTGCTGAATCTGTGACTGTTAACGGCGTGACAATAACAGCAACGGCTCCAGAGGGAGTTATCCCTATTGGGACGAAGCTGGATGTTAAGGAAGTAACCGTCGAAATAGAGTCCGCGTTAAAAGATAAAGTGGAATCTGAAGAGGGCGGTCAGGTAACATCTGTATTGGCATATGATATTAATTTAATGCTAAACGGTATAAAACTGGATAACAGCTGGTCTGACAATGGTTATGTGACTGTGACATTCTCTGGAAGTCGTATTGAAGCAGAAACTGCCGGTGGCAGTGCTGTAGAGATATATGCGGTAGATGATACAAACGCAGAGGAATTAACTGCGGATACGGCGGCAGGCGTTACGGCAAATACGTTGACTTTAGAAAGCGTTAGCGATACTGTAGATGTACCTGGCGAATCCAGTGTAAGCAATGTCTCTTTTGAGGCAGAACATTTTACCATTTATGCTATAACTATTATTGATGGTAAAGAGAATCCTGCAGTTGCGACTTATAATTTTTATATTGACGAAGAATTAGTGGGTACACAGACTGTTAAGGATAATGAATATTTGATTCAACCAGAAAATCCTGCAGCAGTCGATGGAAATAAGTTCATTGGTTGGATTCCTGAAGGAAGTACCACGGCTCTTGATTTTACCGTTCCTGTCGCAGTTGGCGAAACTAAAACATTAAATATATATGCAACATACGAACAAGTACATTATGTTTTCTTTATGGATAATGTAGGGCGTGTTATTGCGACTAAAGAGGGTAAAACAGGAGAGATCATCAGCACGGCAGATGTTACATTTGTGACAGATACAACAACGGCGGTAACAGGGTGGTCTTTACAGGAAGCTGCTCCACAGACGCCGGTAGGCAATGGCGTGCGGCTGGAAAATGCAGATATTGTACTATACCCAATTGTTTCAGAAGCTTATTGGGTTACATATGAGTCTGGTAATGACGCGACATATTATGCTCCTCGTTATGTTATGCCAGGAGGGAAGGCTGAAAACCCAGGAAAGCCGACCCGTTTGGGATATACATTTCAGCATTGGTCCTTATCAGAGGATGGTGGCGCTTACAATTTTAGTTCTAATGTAAGTGGAAACATTACACTATATGCTGTATGGAAAGCACAGACGGTTAATTATTCAGTTGTTTATTGGTATGAGAAACCTAATATAGCGGAAGATGCTGGAACAGACGTATCAAACTATATGTTTAATAAATCTGAAACTAGGAGTGCTTTAGCTGGAAGTTATGTTTCAGCCAGTACACTATCGCGAAGAGACAGCATAGAATACGGCTATTTCAGTCATGGTGATGAACAGCTGTTAGTTAAAGGCGATGGAACCACTGTTTTGAATGTTTACTTCAAACGTATAGTTTATACAATTGAATTTAACTTAAACGGCGGAAGTATGCAGTTTAATGGGAATGAGGAGGTTTATACAAGTTCCAAGATATTGACATGTACTAAGGAAGAGCATGAACATAATCGGTGGTGTGGTTGGGGAAAATACTGTTATAAAGAAGAGCATGAACATAACGATTCATGTTACTTCCTGGCCAATCCATATTCTTTCACGGCGAAGTATGAACAGGACATTCAGAATCAGTGGCCTTCGTCTAAGAATGCAACATTTACTAAAGGACAAGATGGCTTTATAAATTGGAATGGGAATTTAGCTAGTCATAGGGTTACACTGAATAAAGAGTTGATTAAACCTGATTCAAATAATGTAATAACGTTCACTGCAAACTGGGCTAAAACAAGAAATGCAAAAGTGAATTATTGGTTTGAGGAAATTGCATCTGGGATACCGGAAGGTGAAAGGAAGACTTATAAGGGTAAAACTTATGTAAAAAGTGAAGTCTATTCCCAGGATATAACCTTGCAAAGTTCTGTTGGCTTAACTCCTAAAGATATCGATGGCGTTTATAATATAGGTGATGACGGTACGGACAAATCAGAGAAAGTGTATAATTTCTATTATGACCGTTATAAATTTGATTTGAAATTTAATAGTATGGGCGGAACCGCGATAAGCACGAGCAAGAACATTATGTTTGAAGCCCCATTGATATCTTATGAACCCCAAAAACCTACCAAGGCCAATAGTATTTTTGGTGGGTGGTATCTGGATGCGGCATACTCTCTTCCATTTGATTTTGAGACAGAAGTGATGCCGAATAGTGATACACAGTTGTATGCTAAATGGAATCCAATTTCCTATACCGTTACAGTCCATAAAACAATGGAGGGAAATGGGGAGTATGCTGAAATTGCAGACGTTCCTTATGGCACAGTCATAAATGGGGAAAATCTGCCATCAGCAGATGATCTTCCTATACCCGAGGGAAATGAATTCCGTGGATGGGGCATTAAAGATTCATCCGGAAAAATCATACCATACAACTTTTCAACAAAAGTCACCCAAAACATGACGCTCTATCCTATATGGAGTAATACTTCAGGATATATAGTGACTTATGATATTGGAGAGGGCGCTGTAGGTATTCCTCCAGTTGATGGATGGCATTACGATTATGATGCTGCTGCAAAAATAATGAGCGCAGATAATCTGAATAATGAAGGCAAAGTGTTTATAGGCTGGAGTAGTAATTATGAAGGTGACACTGCCCTTTACTATCCAGGAGACAAGATAAGAATAACATCAGATGTTGTTTTGACGGCACAGTGGGAAGATATCGTTGGAAAGATTAGCCTGACATATTATGCTAATGATGGAAGTAATAAGAAAGAAGTTATATCTGAGTTGGTAAACAACCAAAGAGTAACAATTTTAGATAATATGTTTGAGGTTCCTGAAGGAAAGTATTTTGCAGGTTGGAATACATTGGCAGATGGAACTGGCGAGGCCTTTGAACCTAATTCGGATGTTCTGGTTGATAGGTTTGAAGATAATCAATTATTTGCTCAGTGGGCGGATTGTATTCTCTTAAATGTGACAGCCAATAGCCTTACAACAACATACAATGGAAAGCCTCAAACTGTAGAGGGGATAACGGTTGATGGACTTTTAAAGAATCACGTATTAGAAGGTTTGAATGCATCAGCTACGGGAACAGATGTTGGAATATATGATTCCCTGGTAACTGGGACAGCAAAGATTGTTGATCAAAATGAGAACGATGTTACAAAACGTTATAATATAGTGACTGCAGATGGTTATTTGAATATCACTCCGATAAGCGAGAAGCTGACCGTAACAGTCACCGGAAACACAGCCAGCATGGTATACACGGGAAGTGAGCAGGGCGTAGAGGGATATACCAGCGATGCCCCGACAGGTGTAAACGTGACATTGGCTGAAGGAAGTGAGGCAGTCGCGAAGGGAACCAACGCAGGGAGATACATGATGGGCCTGGACGCGGAT
>DS990261.1:644714-710774 GCA_000155435.1 Clostridiales bacterium 1_7_47FAA
TCGCGAAGGGAACCGATGCAGGGAGATACATGATGGGCCTGGAGGCGGATGACTTCGTGGCGAGCAGCACCAACTACAGCAGCATTGAGGTGAAGGTGGTGGACGGATACCTGGATATAACGCCGGTAACCGAGACACTGACCGTGACAGTCACCGGAAACACAGCCAGCATGGTATACACGGGAAGCGAGCAGAGTGTAGATGGATATACCAGCAACGCCCCGACAGGCGTGAACGTAACATTGGCTGAAGGTAGTATGGCAGTAGCGAAAGGTGTAGATGCAGGAATATATAATATGGGTCTGACGAAAGAATCTTTCGTAGTAAATAGTCTCAATTATTCAAATATTGAAGTAGTAGTGATAGATGGGTATTTGGAGATTAGTCCAATAACTGATAAGCTGATTGTTACAATTACGGGAAATAATGACAGCAGGCCATATACAGGAAGTGAGCAGAGCGTAGAAGGCTTTACCAATAATGCACCATCAACTGTGAATGTGGTATTGGCTGAAGGTAGTGCAGCAATAGCAAAAGGAACTAGTGCAGGTACGTACAATATGAATTTAACTGCAGAGGATTTTGTAGTTAATAGCCGGAATTATTCGAATATTGAAGTAGTTATAGTGGATGGTTATTTGACAATTACATCAGTTAATTCTGGTGGAAACACTGGCGGCGGTGGAGGTGGCGGCAATCCAGGCCGTGTAACCCCATCAACTGACGGTGGCCCAGGAGCAGTAACCATCAATCCAGAAGACGTACCGTTGGCACAGCTTCCAGGAGCACCAGTAGACCCAACAGTGATTGATGACGGTGAAATCCCGTTAGCAGCACTGCCAAAGACAGGACAGAGTTCTGTTAAATCAACACTCACAATGATGATGTCCGGTATCTTCCTGATGCTGACAGCCATGAGCAAGAAGCGGAAAGAAGAGGACTCCTGATAATCATCGAGCGAGGATAAGTTACAAGTAAAAGGAATTAAATCAATAAATGAAGGCGGCACCTTATGGCTGAAGAATCAGCCGGAGGGTGCCGCCCTTCTTTTTGCAATGCCCATCCTTTATTGAGCATGGCCTATCCACAATAACATGTCGGATTCTATCAAATAAAAGATATTTACGAAATTCCCCAAAATGTAACCCGATTGTAACCTCCATTTGCTATACTGTCCCTAGATAACAAAAATCCTGATTTTGGAAATAGATTATAAGGAAGGAGAAACAGTATGGAAAGAAGGAATAAGGCCAGGGCAATTGTAAGAAACATGCACAGTATGCAGAGAAGATTCCTTGCATTTGTACTTGCGGCTGCCATGATTTTCACAAACGTAGGCGTTAATGTGAATACAGCGTATGCAGCCAGTTCATCGGAATCAGTTACATTTTCAATGAGCGGTTCACAGCTTGTGAAGGCCATTGAAGATGCAATTGCCAATGGCAGCGAAGTTACAGCAGATGACTTTGATTTCACCAATGGTAAGATTGCTGAATTTGAAGAATTATTATTTGGGGAGGGAAGGATTTACGAAGCATTCCCCGAGCCGGAAGGCGGCAGCATGGATGCAGAACTTCGCGTGTTTGTGCGTCTGCCGGAAGGTGCCGATGACATGTATATGGTAACCGGCGATGAAGAGATTATTTTCTTATATGTGAATAACGGCGAAGATACCATCAGTTGTACCACTGAAATCACAAGGATGGATGATGGTAAGGAAAAGGTTAAAAAGACCAAGCGCGTAACTGTAAAAAGTTATGAGTCAGCATATGGTGATGAGGAAGTAAATCTTATTTCTAAGCCAGCTGAGACACCGGCGCCGGAGGAAACCCAGGGACCAGCCGTAGAAGAAACAACTGCTCCTGCGGAAACCGTGAATCCAGACGGGACAACAGTACCGGATGAGGACGGAACCGCAACCGTTCCAGAAGAGACAGCAACTGTAGAAGAAAGCACATCTTCTGACAGCACAACCGCATCAGAGGAAACAGATACTCCTGAGGAAACCACGGCAGCTCAGGAAGAAAGTAAGGCAGAGACCCAGACAGAGGCAAACGACGCTGAATCTACTGAGGAAAAAACTCCTGAGACAGAAGCCCCTGAAACAGAAGCACCAAAAGCAGAGTCTCCAGAAGCAGAAGCTCCCAAGTCTGAATCAGCCGAACCAGTAGCATCTATCGTGCGTCACTACGCGCCAGTAGTTGCAGATAATGAGAACGGCGATGCAGAACCAGAGTCAAAGGAAGAGACAGAAGCCCCGGAGCCGGAAAAAGAGGAAGAGCCAAAGGAAACAAAGGCGCCGGAAAAAGAAGAGACAACCGTAGAGAAGAATGAGACAACTGAAGCAATAGAAGCAACCACAGAGGAAATCGAAGCAGCCGGTTCAAACGAGTCCACACAGGCTCCCGAAGAATCAACAGAAGGGACTGCTGCAGAAGCAGACCAAGAGACCACTGTACCAGATACAGAGGAAACAACCGCAGCTGCAGAAGAGAGCGGTTCCGCGGATAATAGCGGAAGCAGTGCAGATGTATCTTCAGAGCTGGAAGAAACAGTGGGAACAGCCACATCCTCCACAGCTGAGCAGACAAAGGAAACTCCTTCGGAAGAAAATCATGTTTCCAAGGCTGGCACAGCGGATTTAGTCGGAATGGGGTATTGCTCCACTGCAAAGGTATATGTTGCAACACTTAATCAGCTGAAGGCTTTAGATGATTTTGACGGATACAAGGTTTCCTATGCCGTATATCCGGAGGCAAGCGCCCGTATCGTGGAAGGCCTCAGGGGTGTGGAAGAAGGCGGAACATTAACCTTCGGCGTAAAGAACCAGCTTGGTTCCGCGATTGATTATGTTTCTGTAAATGATGAGATTATCGAGGCAGACGCAGTTGTTGAGAATGAAAATGGTTCCCAGACCGCATGGTATTCTGTTCCGGATATCTATGAAGAGCAGGATGTAGAGGTTTATATGAATGAAACCATGGCGCATCCGGCAGTTGAACTGGAACCCATTGTAATGGATGACGGCGTAATCATTTATATCGGCGCAGATGAAGGTGTCCTTCCTGCTGGAGTGACGGCATCTGCTGTAAGGGTTAATGAAGATGTTGAAAATGCAGTAAAAGAAACCGCACAGGCAGATGAAGAAGGCAAAATTGTCTCATCCGTCATGGCTTATGATATTAACCTTTGGTTAGGCGATAAGCTGTTGGATTCAGATATTTGGGGCGGAAGCAAGCGGGTAAGGGTAACATTTGCAGGCGCTCCTGTGGAAGAACAGAATGCCCAGTCCGACAAGGTCGAGGTCATGTATGTTGAGACCGTCCAGGACAATGATAAGGAAGAAAAAGAAAAGGCGGCAGCTCAGGAGATTGACATTCAGGCAGCAGACATTGTCAATGTTGAAGCAGTTGGCGCATCTGTTGACGAGGCATCTGTATCCTTTGAAGCAAAACACTTTTCCATTTATGCTATTGTAGGATCAGAGGCATATAAGAATTCCTATACAATGTATGTTGGCCAGACCATAAGGTTGGAAGCATGCGATGCCATAATAGGTGGAACAGGTGGAACATGGATATCATCTGATCCAAGTATAGTCAGTGTGGAACAAAGTGGAATTGACTGGTATCCATATGCGGAAGTCCATGCCAATGATATAAGTGGAAAGACAGTAACGCTCACCTACTCATATGGATGGAACGGTAGATATAAACAGGAATTTGAAATTACGGTAAAGAGAAATGAGGTTAGAGCGTATTTCTATGTTCAAAAACCTGGGAAAGATCCCGCTTCTTTGGAAGACAAGGACTGGAAATATGTAGGCTATGGAAATATTGATGTCAGCGGCATTAAGAATCAGTATGGAACGGATATGGTAGGGGGTAATAAACATTACAGCCTTGATAATCCAGCCAGCAGAGTCATTAACTATCCGGCTGAAGCCAATATCAAGAAAGTCATAGCAGACCTTTATGGAGTCGATGCGAATAATATTGATGTAACAATATCATATTCGCCATACAAGATAACGTATCCGATGGGGTGGGTGGATGAAAAGGGAAATTCCCATGATAGTGGTAAGGCAACCTATCATGTGGATATGACAGCCAGCGTGACCACCAGAGAAAAGGCTACGGCAACCTATTGGTTGTGGGATGCAGGTGAACAAGGCTACCAGCCTGTTGAGAGTTATGATGTAAGGATTGGAGATAATACATCCCCGGAGAAAGTATATGTTGATAAGAAGACAGTAGGCGGAGTGGAATATCTGTTTAGTGGATGGTACACAGATGAGAAGCGCAGTCAGGAGGCCGAATTCCCGTATAAGGTTAATCAGATGGTTAACTTCTACGCCAGGTATATCCCGAATCCATCCATAACAATTCACTATGAGGCCATAGGCGGAGGCAGTGTAACCAAGAATAAGGACCAATTTAAAGCATACACAGAGGGGCCGACAGGTTCAACCGCTATAACACCACAGGGATATGAATTTAAGGGATGGTTTGACAATGACATGGGCGAGGGAACTCCTATCTCCAACAATGTCCAATTCACACCCGATAAGCCGGAAAGCGGTTGGATGGATGGAATGACCTTCTACGCAGTATGGGAGGGAAATGAAGACATCCTTACCTATAATGCCAACGAGGGCAGCGGCGACATGTCCCCAAGCACTGGAATTGTAGGCGGTAAGGTATCTGTAAAGGAAAATCAGTTCACCAGGGACGGATATTACTTTGCAGGCTGGAATACAAAAGCAGATGGAACCGGCACCTCATATGAGCCAGGTGATTTGTATACGCTGACGGCCGAAGAAGATATTCTGTTCGCAGTATGGAAGGAAGTAGGAACCTTTAAGGTCTGGGCATATTATCCTGATACAAATCCAGATCTCAGTTACGGCGAATATATTAATAGGTATGAAGATTACGGACCGGATGATGCGCCCCTGACTTACAGAAAGGATGGGACACAGGACGGAGCAATCCTGAACCTTAACGGTGTAAATGAAATTCTGGCGTACAGCAAGGCACAGACCGAGGCAGGCCATGAGGGAGCTAAAATCAATTCCGTATATCTGATGTATGAGACAGATACAGGATGGTCCAAAGCGATTTATGCAACATTAAAAGATAGCAAAGCGGTTGCATTTGATGGATTAGATGATGAAGTATTCCATGAAGGAAAGGAATCACGCCTGCATATCACTTACAAACTTCCGAGGACCGTTCAGGTTGAATACTGGAAGAATGTAGGTACAGATTATGAACCAGTGCCTTTAGAAGGATATGAAATCGGAATCAATCCGAATTTCGTATACGCCTATGACTATATCAACATTTCAGAGACCAGCACTTCCCGTCAGGATATCATAAAGGCAGTTCCGGCTTCCCTGTTAGGCTACGGTCTTGGTAAGGTGGTCTTTAAGACGGGAAATGATAAGCCTACGGGAGCAGAAGTTGATTTAGGAAACCGCTTCCGTGTTAAGGATACCAGGGCGGCCCAGAGAATCTGTATCTTATTAGAGGAAAATGAAGATGTAACCCTGACCTATGTTGCAGGTACTGGCGGCAGTGTGGCTCCTGAAAGTGAAACAGTGGCCCCATCCACCGGAATTGCAAAAGGTTCCAAAGCAACGGCATCACCAGGTTACCACTTTGAAAACTGGACAGTAAACGGCGTAGCAGTTGGAAAAAATGATGTCATAGGAAGACATGAGATAGATAAAGTGGCAAAAGCCAGCGGCATTTATGAGGCAACTGAATTTAAGGCTAACTTTAAAGAGGATGAAGATGTAACCATTAACTATGTTGCAACTGAGGGCGGTATGGTTGATTTGTCCAAAGAAACCATTGCCCCGGTTACGGAGGATGCGGAAGGCTCTACGGCAAGCGCATCGCCAGGTTATCACTTTGTAAACTGGACAAATGAAAATGGCGATGAGGTCAGCACGGACCTTAAGTATGTGCCAGCGCGGGTAGAGGGGCTGAATGTAGCAGCCACCTATACAGCTAATTTTGCAGAGGATTCCAAAATAATAATCCAATATAAGGCGTTGAAGGGTGGAAATGTCAGCACTCCCTATGAAATCCTTGCACCTGTTACGGATAATGCATTAGGTTCCGAGGCACAGGCGCAGCCAGGTTACCATTTTGTAAAATGGACCAACGAGGCTGGAGATGTAGTCAGTGAGATTGAAAAATATATTCCTTCAAAGGTAGATGGAGTGAATAAGGCGGCAATCTATACAGCCCACTTTGAAGAGGACGCAGATGTAACGATAGTATATAAGGCAGAAAAGGGCGGAAAAGTAACTCCAACAAGTGAAACCCTTGCCCCTGCTACAGGGGAAGCATCAGGTTCCACAGCAGAAGCACTGCCGGGCTATCATTTCGTAAATTGGACTGATAAGGTTGGAAATGTAGTCAGCGATGACCTAAAGTATGTCCCGGCCAAGGTAGGTGGAGTGAATGTGGCAGCAACCTATACAGCCCACTTTGAAGAGGATGCAGATGTAACAATCCTGTATCAGGCAACAGCAGGCGGAAGCGTAAATCCAGCAAGTGAGACCCTTGCTCCTGTTACTGATGTGGCATCAGGTTCCACAGCAGAAGCACTGCCGGGCTACCATTTCGTGAATTGGACTAATAAGGCTGGAAATGTAGTCAGCGATGACCTAAAGTATGTCCCAGCTAAGGTAGACGGAGTGAATGTGGCGGAAATTTATACAGCCCACTTTGAAGAGAACCCAGATGTAACAATCCTGTATCAGGCAACAGAAGGCGGAAGTGTGGATCCAACAAGTGAAACCCTTGCTCCAGTCACTGATTATGCAGCAGGATCAGAAGCAAGAGAACTGCCGGGTTACCATTTCGTGAATTGGACTGACGCAGATGGAAATGAAGTCGGCCGGGATTATAAATTTATCCCTGATAAGGTAGATGGAGTGAATGTAGCGGCAACCTACACGGCCCATTTTGAAGAAAATGAAACAGTAACCGTCAAATATGTGGCTGACATAGGCGGAACCGTCAACAAGGAAGAAGAAACCCTTGCCCCGGCAACCGGAAAACCGGAAGGAGCCAAGGCAGCAGCAAATGACGGATATGTATTCACCTATTGGACCAATATGGCCGGTGAAAAGGTAGGAGTGGATGAAACCTTTATTCCAAGCAAAGATTCCATTTCCAAAGTATTTGAAGCAGATACCTATACAGCACACTTCGCTATAAGAGGCGATTTAAGCTATAAGGTTGAATACTACTATGATGGAGTGTTAGGGGAGGTTGATTCCAAAGACAATGTCATATTTGAGACAGAGATTCCATTTACTACCGTACCAAGGGTATTTGAAGGCAGGAATTATATCTTTGAAAGCGCAAATGGCCCTAAGACAGTAGGTTCTGACAGCAGCGCCAATCTCGTTAAAGTGTATTATGTATTAGACGAAACCGGTGTGGAGATTCCTCAGGAGCCGGATGGAATACCTGATAAATATCAGATAACCTTCACTTATGTAACTGGCAATAACGGAAGTGTAGGCGGAAGGACGACGGAAGTCCATACAATTCAGGAGATAACCAGGAATCCGGAAACCCATGAAATCATCAAGGTAGGCAGCGTGATTCCGGCCCATCCAAATGCGGATGTCACGGTATCTGCCAACAGCGGATACGTGTTCAGCAACTGGAGTATTGACGGAAATGCAGGTAAAACGTACAGTGGCGTGGAAGCAATCAAAGCAGATGCATTTGTACAGGATACCACATTTATAGCGAACTTCAGGTCCACCGGTGGAAGCAGTAGCAGCGGCGGTGGTGGTGGAAGCAATTCCGGAGGCCCAGGACGTCTGTCACAGACAAACGGCGGCCCAGGTGCAGTGACCATTAACCCGGAGGACGTACCGTTGGCACCGCTTCCGGAAACACCACTTGATATGACCCTGATTAATGATGATGAAATACCGCTGGCCCCGTTGCCAAAGACAGGCCAGGGATTAGCCAAATCAACATTAACAATGATGATGTCCGGTATCTTCCTGATGCTGACAGCCATCAGCAAGAAGCGGAAAGAAGAGGACTCCTGATGATCATCGGGCGAGGGTAAGTTACAAGTAAAAGTATTTAAACCAATAAAAAAGGGCGGCACCTTATGGCTGAAGGATCAGCCGGAGGGTGCCGCCCTTCTTTTGGTCAAAATATCCCTTTTATTACGTCATAAATCATGGTATATAAGAGTTCCTGGCATATCCAGCCATCCTGTTTCCCTGAATATAAAAAAAACATACGAAAATTTCCAAATTGTGACTGGGTTGTAACCACGATTTGTTAGAATTAAAATGAATAGCCATTATGTGATTTTAAAGTATGTATGGAAGGAGTAGTTGTATGAGGGGAAAGAGGTCTAGGGCCAGAAAACGAAGTTTTTTTTACCGGCAGAAGCGGCTTATTGCGTTCATGATGGCGATGGTAATGACATTTACCAATATTAGCGCCAACTGGAATGTTGCTTATGCAGGTGCAGCAGAAGGGGTGGAATTTGAAATAACGGGAAGTAATCTGCTGCTTTCCCTAAAGGAGGCAGTTGCTGGCGGCAATGTGGTCAGTGAGGAAAATCTGGATTTTACAAACGGTCCGGTTGATAAATTCCATGAATTATTTTTTGGAAGCGGTGTGGTTTATGAACTGTTTCCGGAGATAACAGGAAGCGGCATGGACGCAGAGCTTCGTGTCTTCGCCCGTCTGCCGGAGGAGGCAGATGATGCATATACTGTTACCGGTGATGAGGAAATCATCATGATGTATATCAACAACAGTGATGTGACACTGAACTGTCAGACTAGGGTTGATGATAAAAGTTTAAAACAGGTAACGGTTAAGAGTTTTGAGAATGTATTTGGGGATGATGAAATTGAGATTATTTCCAAACCATCAGAGGAGATTGTGATTGATACATCGGAAAATGGCGGCAATCTGTCAGATGATGGTGATACCCAGAACCCCACGGCAGCAGATGGGAACCAGGATGGGAATGATGGAACCCAGGTTGGCGATGGGCATGACAGTGTAGTGGAAATAGAAGATACCACGACGGCAGGAACAGATGCCACAGGAGACAAAGAAACGTCAGAGGATAAATCCGAAGGTTCTACGGAAGAATCGGCAACGCTTCCGGAAGACAATGCTGGGGAAGTTAAGACAGAGGAAACTAAGACAGAGGAAATTAAGACAGAGGAAACTAAGACAGAGGAAACCCAGCCAGCAGGATCCCAGCCCAAGGAAACCCAGTCCAAAGAAACTGAAGCACCGGAATCCCAGGAGAAGGCAGAAGAGCCGGAAATCCAGGCAGAACCGGTTGCATCGATTTCAGTTAACTATGCACCACGGGTTGCAGAACCATCAGAAGAAGCAGGGGGAGCAGAGGAAAAGCCAGAGCCGGCAGACCTGCCTCATGCATCTGCTGATGATACAGGGACAAAGACGGATGAGCCGTCTATAGAGGAACCAAAGGAAACAGAAGGGGCAGCGGCGGACAGCACTCCGAAGGAGACATTACCACCCCAGGAGGTATTGCCGCCAGTAGATAACGGGGATACAGGAGAAAACGGGGCAGGGACGCCAACCAATCCGGCCGTACCGGAAACTCCAAAGGAGACAGAACCATCAGCACCGGAAATCCCGAAGGAGACAGAACCATCAGCACCGGAAACTCCGAAGGAGACAGAACCATCGGCACCGGAAGTCCCGAAGGAGACAGAACCATCAGTACCTCAATCACCTGAGGGAACAGAACCCTCCACCCCCGAAACACCGGAAGAAACAGTTCCCCAGATTCCGGAGGAGACACAGCCAGTTCCAGGCACCCCCGATGTTGCCACTGGAAGTGAGGCTGTCCAGCCGGAAGAAACGGTTAAGGCGGAAACAGCAGGCGAACATGATCTTGTGGGAATGGGCAATTGCAGTACTGCAAAGATTTACAGCATGTCATTAAAAGATGTGCTTAAGAAATCATATCCCAAGTTCAGATACACGGAAACCATTGATAATGGGGTAAAAGTTACATTGAGGGCCAACGCAGGCGTACTGCCAAGCGGAACCACTGCAGAGATTGTAGATGTTACAGATAACGTAAAGGACGCGGTGACAGAGTCTTCCGAGGGAAATATATCCGATATCGTTGCATGTGACATAACCCTGAAGGATGCCGATGGCAATGTTCTGGACAACGACAGCTGGATTGGATACGTGCAGGTTACATTTTCCGGTTCACCGGTTAAAGAAGTAACGCAGGGTTCTGAAACCATTGCCGTTATGTGTATCAATACGGATGTGGATACCACATCGGAGGTACTGGCGCCAGCGGATGTTAATAATCTGGAACTGGTCAATGAAATCACCCCGGACCACACAGAGGGTGTCAATCAGGTTAACTTTGACGCAGAGCATTTTACAACGTATTTTGCCACAGGCGTCAGCGACTGGAACTGGATGTATACCCTGTCTGTTAAACAGATTCTGACGGATCCGGCTACAAATAACAGGTATGTACAGTGGGATGAAGTCCTGTTAAAGAGCAGCAATTTTGTGAATAATCAATTCAGCTACGCTGATTACACGCTGGACGCGCTTAAGAATCCCGGTGTAAAGCAGACCACGGCAGACAGCCTTGTCATCCAGAAAGATGTATTTGGCAGGAACAGGAATGCAGAGGTTGAAATAAATTACCTGCTTCAGGATGGATACTATGTATACCGCGGTTCAGATGGGACGGGCAAGACCGTTAATATGGATTGGATTGAAGGCGAACGGGTACAGGCGGTGGCTGATGAGACATATCCCATCTATATAAATGCCCAGCAGTATGCTGATTTAAAAAGTAAGACCAATGCCCATCCGGCTGAGTATGCAGGCACCTGCGGCCAGATACCCGGATTCTTCCCAAAGGAACGGCACATGCATTATATTCCCACCAGATATGATGCCAATGCCTGGGTAATCTCTTATGTGAGATGTGATAAGTATGGCGGGGAATCAGAGGATTATAAATATTTCCGGGTGATTTTTGAAGATGAGGCCGGGGAAATGCTCAAAGAGATGAGTGTTAAGGAAAACGACAGGCCTGTTCCTCCAAGTGGTATTGAGGATTTGGAAGGATGGTATCTGCGCAGTGATTTAAGCAAAAAGATATTAGACCCATTACCTCAAATCACCAATAAATATGCCGAGGAACATTCAGAGGTCTATCCAGGAGGCGCCAAAGCTGTTGTATTTGTGGCAAAAACCACCCCAAAACCAGATACAGGCCAATATAAGATTGATGTTGATAAAGACATCGTAAAGGTGGTTACTGCTGATGGAACTGTGTACGAAGGACGTGATGCAGAGGATCTGGTTGAAAAGGATAGGGGCGGTGTGACTGCCGGAGATACCATAACATACAGGATAGTCATAAAGAACGAAGGCAACCGTCCGCTTACCGGCATTTGTGTTACTGACAAAATCATGAACAGTGGAAACCCCATTGATTTAGGGGAATATGCCAATATCGATAAGATTGAACCGGGCAAGCCGGTTGCATTTACCTATGATTACACCATTCAGGCCGAAGATGTAAAAGTATACGACCATGAATTTGAACTGGAAAACAGGGTCGAGGCAGTGGCGTCTGAACAGGATAAGCACGGCAATCCGGTAAAGGACAGTGACAGTGAAGATATTGACCTGATAAAGATTGTGGTGAAACCAGTCCTGGGCATTGAAAAGAAGGTAAGCAATACAACTCCTAAGCCAGGTGAGAGGATTACCTATACAATTACGGTAACGAACCGGGGCGATGGGGCTGCCAAGGATATCAAGGTAACAGATACGGTTCCGGAGGGGCTTGGGAATATATCGACATCCCCGAAGGCAGATAAGATAACAGGCAGGACCTATACCTGGAATATTAAAAACCTGGAACCGAACGGTTCAAGGGTATTTAAGGTCTATGCAACGGTTGATACTAAGGCAGAGCCGGGAACACAGATTTCCAATACAGCCTATATTGACGAAGCGCATTCCTCCACAGAAACCATAACTGTCACAGGAAGCCGTCTGGGAATCACAAAAACAGCGTCCGAGAAAACGGTAAAACCAGGACAGACATTTAATTATGTAGTGAAGATTGAAAACACAGGTAACGCCCCGGCGAAGGATGTGATGGTTGAGGATAGGTTATCCGACCATCTGGAATTCATTAAGGCCGAACCACAAGCAGGATCAATCAGAGGAAATAATATAAAGTGGAAGATTGACCAGGTAGATGCCAAGGAAGTAAAGGAAATTGTAATTACTGTAAAAGTAAAGGATAATGTAGAGCCAGAGACTAAGATTTATAATACTGCTACTTTGAATGGATGCCAGAATTCCAATAAAGAGGTAGTGGAGGTCATTGGCAATAAGGTTAAGATAACAAAGAAGGCCAATGTAAAAGACAATAAGGTAGTAGCTGGCCAGGAGTTCACCTATACCTTGACAATCCAGAATCTGGGCAGTAAGCCTGCAAAGGATGTAATCGTAACAGATAAACTTGTGCCTGAACTGGAATTTGTGAAGTCTTCACCGGCTCCTTACAAATCAGATGAAGACATTAACCAGTACCAGTGGAAGATAGATAATATCAAGGCATGCGGTAAAGCAGAGATAACGATTACTGTTAAAGTCAAGGATGCAGCAGCACCCGGAACCATAATCAGTAATACGGCATTAGCAGACGGAAAAACGTCAAATGAATCATTGGTAACGGTTACTGGCAGTATACTGGAAATAACCAAGAAAGCCAGTCAAAAGGCTGTAAAGCCAGGTGATGGATTCCATTATACATTAACTGTAAAGAATACAGGCAATGCAACGGCGAAAGACATCAAGGTTACGGATGTACTGCCCGAAGAACTTGAATTCATAAGTTCCTTCCCTTACAAGGAGACTGAAAACCAGGGCCAGTATGAATGGTCAATCAAGTCTATAAAGGAAGGATGTGATGTATCCATACGGGTATATGTAAAGGTGAAAGAATCGGTTGCACCGGGAACGGAGATATTCAATACTGCTAAAGCAGGAGATATTCCATCGAATGAAGAAAAAGTAACCGTAATGGACAGCAATCTGGTAATCACCAAGAGCGTTGACAAGACAGATCCCAGACCTGGAGATAAGGTTGTCTATACTTTAACCATAACAAACACTGGTAATAAAATGTCAGGCCCATCCATAGTAGAGGATCGGTTATCTGACTATCTGGAGTTTGTAAGACAGGAAAGCTCATGGACAAGTAGTCTTGGATGGGATAACACATACAGATGGATGCTTCCTCATCTGGATCCAGACGGAGAAATAACGATTACAATTACAGCCAAGGTAAAGGAAGATACACCTGCAGGCACCGTGATTGAGAACATTGGCACGGTTAATGGAAAAGAGTCCAATCCGGTTGAAATCACAGTAACAGGCCCGTCACTGGGTATCGTAAAGACAGCTGATGACCAGACACCGGTTAAAGGCGGCTTTGTAACCTACACTCTCAAAGTTACGAATAATGGAAATGCTTCAGCACAGGATGTGAAGGTTGAAGATAGGCTGCCTATGGGGCTGGAGTTTGTAACGGAAGGGTCAACGCCAGGCTGCACGGTTCTGGACAATGGAAAACTTCAGTGGACAATTGATGAACTGGAAGCGGAAAAAGACAAGGATATCATAATAGTAACCAAAGTTACCGCTGAGGCAGGAAGTCAATTAAGTAATATCGGCTATGTGGATGATATTCCGTCCGTGCCGGAAGTGGTAGTGGTGGGTGAATTAAGCTACACGGTTAAATTCTACACAGACAGTACATCAGATGGAAACCATATTGCAGGAGCGGACCGGGTAATCGAGGATGCAACACTGGGTATGGCTATTGATGAACTGGCAGTGGACACAACTTTGGATACTGATAAGGTGCCGGACGGATATAAGGCAGAGGGCATCATTGATTTAAGCAACAGTATTGATAAAATCGGGGATGACAGCGATAAGAATATCATCCGGGTTTATCTGCCGAGGAGAACCGATTTAAGCTATACCGTCAACTACTATAAAGATGCTGTTGATGGCAGCCTGATTGCAGGAGATGGCAATTTCCTTGGAAGTGATGTATTTGCTGACCAGGAATACCTGAAGGTCATAACCGGACAGGATATAGACAGGACAAAATATGCCCCATATGGATACACGGATGAGGGAAGGGTAGAGCCTGAATCCATTACAATCACGACCAATGTAGAAGAGAATGTGATTAATGTCATCTTTGATAAGGATCCTGAGAAGACGAAAGAGGTTTCCTACAGGGTAGAGCACTATCTGGGTAATGAGACATCTCCAAGGGATGCCCAGACCGTGACGGTTAAAGTATGGCTCGACGATCCGGGTGTGATTCCTGTGACAGCAGACTCCTTAAAGCCGAATACATATGCGGGATATACCTTTAAGGGCTATGAACCTGCAGGGATTAAGGCAGGGGATATAATGGAAGACGGGGCGGTTATAAAGCTGATGTATACGGCTGACAATACTCCGGGCGGAGGAGGAAGCGGCGGTGGAGGCGGCTCCAGCTCCGGCGGCGGATCGGGGAGATATGGAACAACAACCGGCGGGCCGGGAATGACCGCAATCCCGGAACAGGAAGTGCCGTTGGCAGAAGCCCCTGAATTAGCTGCATTAATCGATGACGGGGAAATCCCGTTAGCCGGGCTTCCAAAGACCGGGCAGGAAACTGCAAGGACAGAATTAACACTGGTATTATCCGGTATCTTCCTTGTAATGACTGCCGTAAGCAGGAAACGCAGGGATGAGGCATAGTATCCATCCTGAAATTTGAATTAGAATGATCCATGAAGGAAAGCCTGGGTTTAAAGCCCGGGCTTTCCCGTATTCTATGAGCTTCTTTGGTATTCCTGCTTTTTAATGGACCGGTATCATTTGGAAGGATAAAAGATTAAAATACCCTAACCCATATTGCCGTTGACTAACAGCCCTTGCGGCATTTAAACTATAATCAGATAGCGGACAGCACGGATGGAGGCGGGATTATGCAGTCATTGACAGAAGTAAAGGCAGGAAATGAATGTACCATTAAGTGGATGTTTGGCAGTCCCCAGGCGCTGGATATCATGAATCAGCATGACATCAGGGAGGGAAGCACGATTCATGTGTTCCTGCAGGGCAGGGACAGTATGATTATTGGAAAAGACAGTGTGCGCCTTGCCATTGGGAACGAGATTGCAGAGCGGATAAAGGTGTGATTGAAAGAGTAGGGAATATGCAAGGCCCCGGAAAGAATCTGGTGATATGTTTTTCATTGGATTCTTTCCGGGATTTTGTTCTGTCCTGTAACCCTGTCCATAATATTATAATACGGCCAGAGATGGAATCTATAATCTGGATTTGTATTCCGGCCTGCTATCCGGTCCGTTGGGGATGTTGACATTTCCAGTTCAATCAAGTATTATAATTATATTCTTACATAGTTGCATAGCTTAATTTATTTAAGCAATATGTGCATTCGCACATTCTGGCAGTTTCTGCCGAACAATCACATTTCTATAAAACGGCAGGAATCCAGGATGGAAGTAGATTTTTATCAAGCTGTCGGTAGTCATCATTTGCCTGGATGGAAGGGATGCCATGGATTCAAAGGGAAGTCTCCACGGTTTTTTGGGCACACTTCTGTCACCGGATATGTCAGCGGATGAAAAGAGGGAGGTTCTGGAACGGGATTATGGCATGGAGATGGAACAGGAACTGGGAGAGGAGTTGAGGCAGATGTGTAATTTGAGTGAGGCGATTGAGGAGAGAGGGTTCAGTAAGGGGTTTAGCGAAGGAATGGAAGGCTTTGCATTGTTGGTAGAAAATCTGTTAAAAGAATCCGGACTTGGGGATCTGCAGAGGGCTGTAAAGGATGAGGCGTTGTGCAGGCAGCTTTTTGAGGAATATGATATAGTAACAAAGTAAAGGCAGGACGGTTAAGTCCGACAAAGGAGATATATGTCAAAGAAAACAATGAAAGCCGTGGTCTACAAACATACAGGAACCGTTGCGCTTGAGGAGCGGCCCCTGCCCGGACTTATGGATTCCCGGGACGCAGTGATAAAGGTGACATTGACCACTATCTGTTCCAGCGATATCCACATTAAACACGGGGCAGTACCAAGGGCCATTCCGGGAACCATCCTTGGACATGAATTCGTGGGTATTGTGGACCAGGTGGGGAATGATGTGAAACGTTTTAAGCCGGGGGACCGGGTTGCGGTTAATGTGGAGACATTCTGCGGGGAATGCTTTTTCTGCAAAAGGGGCTATGTGAATAACTGTACGGATGAGCATGGAGGCTGGGCACTGGGATGCCGCATTGACGGAGGGCAGGCTGAATACGTCAGGGTACCGTTTGCGGATAACGGCATTACCCATATTCCTGATGATGTGACAGATGAAGATGCCCTGTTTACCGGAGATATCCTGTCCACCGGATACTGGGGCGCATCCCTGGCTGAAATCAAACCGGCCGATACGGTTGCCGTGATTGGGGCAGGCCCCACCGGGCTGTGTACCCTTATGTGTGCAGGGCTGTATGGCCCGGCCCGGGTGATTGCAATTGATATCTCAGATGAACGCCTGGAGCTTGCTAAGAAACAGGGACTGGCGGATATCATCCTTAACCCGCTTAAACAGGATGTGGTTCAGGAGGTACTCCGGCTTACGGAGGGACGGGGAGCGGACGCGGTCCTGGAGGCAGCAGGAGGCAAGGACACCTTCCAGACTGCCTGGAAGATTGCAAGGCCCAATGCAGTGGTCTGTGTGGTGGCCATGTATGAGGAGGCCCAGGTCATCCCTCTTCCAGATATGTATGGGAAAAACCTTGTTTTTAAGACCGGTGGAGTGGACGCCTCCTGCTGCGGGGAAATCATGGAACTGATCCGCGCAGGCAGGCTTAATACCAGCTGTCTGATTACACACCGCACCACGCTGGAACATATCATGGAGGCATATGATATATTTGAGAACAAAAAGGATCATGTCATCAAATATGCGGTGAATATTGAGTGATGCGTGTTTACAATATTTTTACATAGCCAATATAGTGATAGAAAATAACTGGTAAATGTTGTATGATAGAGGAAGCGGATTCATGATGGTCTGCTTTCTCTTTTTAAGAGGATTTTTAATTGGGAAATGGGGTGTTATCTTGCAGCAGGCAAATACAGACATGATTAAGGGAAGTATATTCAAATCCATACTATGGTTTTCCATTCCGCTGTTGATTGGTAATTTCTTTCAGCAGCTTTATAATACCGTGGATTCCTATGTGGTGGGAAATTTCGTGAATACCAATGCCCTGGCGGCCGTGGGGGCGTCCACGCCGGTGATTAACATGCTGGTGGGCTTTTTCATGGGCTTATCGGCGGGTGCGGGCGTGGTCATCTCCCAGTATTTCGGCGGACGCAGGAAGGAAGATATGAGTAAGGCGGTCCATAGCTCCATTGCGCTGACCGCCCTTCTCAGCGTGGTGTTTACCGTGGCGGGGATGCTTCTTACAAAGCCCCTTTTAAGGGCCATCGGGGTGCCGGAGGAGGTGCTGCCGCATTCCTCCCTGTATCTGACCATCTATTTTGGAGGCATGACATTTTCCCTGTTTTATAATATGGGGTCCGGTATCCTGCGCGCGGTGGGGGATTCCAGGCACCCGCTTATCTATCTGGCAGTTGCCAGCCTTGTGAATATTGCGCTGGACTTCCTGTTCGTGTGCGGATTCCATATGGGGATAGCAGGGGTGGCCATTGCCACCATCATCGCCCAGGCAGTAAGTTCCGCCATGGTCATGTACAAGCTCATGCATACCCAGGAGGATTATAAGCTGGAGCTGCGCAAGATACATTTTCATAAAAAGATGGTTAAGAAAATCATAGCCTTTGGTTTCCCGGCGGCCCTGCAGCAGAGCATTACATCTTTTTCCAATGTAATCGTGCAGTCGTATATCAACCGGTTCGGCGCCACTGCCATGGCCGGATATTCCGCGACCATCCGGATAGACGGGTTCCTCCAGCTGCCGCTGCAGAGCTTCAATATGGCCATTACCACGTTTGTGGGACAGAACATCGGGGCTAAGCAGTACAGGCGCGTGAAGAAGGGAATCTGGGCCGCATGGGTGATGAGCTCCCTGGTCATCCTGGTTGGGTCCGTGAGCATGTATTTCTTTGCGCCGTACCTGATTGGCGTTTTCACGGACGATGCACAGGTGATTGCCAATGGTAGCGGCATGCTGCGTATCTTCTCCTATGCATATATTGTACTGCCGGTGGTACAGGTCCTGAATGGGGCACTGCGCGGCGCAGGTCTTTCCAAGATTCCCATGTACTTCATGCTGGGATGCTTTGTTGTCCTGAGACAGATTTATCTTATGGTAGCGGTTCCCATGACAAACAACCTGTTTGTGGTCATGACCGGCTGGCCGGTTACATGGGTGATATGCGCCATTGGAATGCTGGCGTATTATCTGAAGGCGGACTGGCTGCCTGAGGAGGCGGCGCAGAAAAAGGAAGTGCAGTAGCGGGAGGTCCTGTTCATTCCTCCCGCATATCTTTAATCCTGCATGCCTTGAATCCTGCACACCGCCCGCCCTTCGTGGGCGTCCAGGGTCAGGCTGGCCCTGCATTTCCTGACGTCATATAACTTTACGATCCGCAGCATCTCCGGCTCCTCCGGGCAGAGTCCGGCCAGTATCTCCGGGCAGCCAGCCAGCAGCTCCGGCTGGTAAAGGCGTGTCTTGCTGTTGTCATTGATGGCGCCGTAGTAGACGTCTGCTTCCACCATGTCCTGGAACATGTGGCTGCCATAGGACAGTTCCGGGTGGTATCCCGCCTTATCGTAGGCAACTTCGCAGATGGCGTTAAACTGGCTGATTTCGGAATAAGCTACCGGGACACCCAGTTCAGGGGATGAGGTGCCGATCCTTCCGGGCACCAGAAGCATTAGCTTGTAATCCGTATCTTCAAAGCGCTGGTTTATCCTGCCGATGAACCGCGCCACGTCCGGTTTTTTCGCATAGGTGTATTCGTAGTATTGCTGGGGGTCCACCCAGACAATGTAATCTATCCGCTCTTCCTTGGAACGCCGCATGGATGTCCTGCGCACGTCAAACAGAAGCTCATGGTCCACGCCTTCCGGAATCCGCACCTGTTCGGAACGGGCGGCCTGAAGGGGCCTGCATTGCAGCAGGTTCAGTTTCCACCTGTCCTCATCCGGGCAGGTAACGGCAAATTCCACATCCACGGGGCGTCCGTATGCTGTTTCCAGCATTTTCATGAGGGCGCGCATCATATGTATGAAATCCATGTCATCCACCAGTCCCTGGCAGTCCGCAAAGTATATCTTCCTGTAGATATGGCGTTCCGCCAGCATGTCTTCTGCCTCAGTATCCCTGCTTAGGACCATTTTTTTCTGCCACTTTGGCAGTAACTCTATAATCTGCTCCAAGGGTTTGGTGCAGAGCTGTTTGGTGGCGAAGTCCAGGACGTCCACCTTCCGCTGGGAGAACTTGTGCCGCTCCGCCATGGTGGTGCGCAGGTTGGCCTGTGCCCGGTCCAGACATATGAGGCGGGGGTAATCCCCGGGGGTCCGTTCCACTGCGCGGGTGCCAAGTCCTGCTACCATGCGCAGCATGCCGGCCTCGGGATTCAGATATTCCATCCACTTATATGGATTGTAAGAACAGCCCATTCCTGCTGCGGCCGGAAAATAAAAGCTGCCGTAAGCCTGTCCTGCCACCTGCTGGATTAACAGCGCCATCTGCTCGTCCACATCCAATAGATGGCGTTTCCGGCGGTACTCAATGGCCTGTTCATTCATCACGCTGGCATAGACACGGCGGATGGCATCCTCCAGTTCCTCCAGCCGCTCTTCCTTTGTTCCCTGGTTCATGCAGAAGATGGATTCGTATTTGCCGGAAAAGGCATTGCCGTATCCGTCCTCCATAATGCTGCTGGAGCGTACAATGATAGGAGTGGTTCCATAATGGTCCAGCATGTCTGCCAGCTCTTCCCGTATATCATCGGGAATCATGCCGTTCCTTAACCGGCTGGTCAGTTCTTCTGTTTCCTTAAAATGTTCCTTTTCCAGTGTATGCCTGGCTTTAAGCTCGGCACAGCGGTTCAGCACCAGGTAGCGGTAGAATACATCCGTGCCGACGAAAAAGGAATTATGCGGTTCAATATGACCGGAGCATTCCGGCATGTCCTGCTCTATCAGTTTCCTCGCCACAAGCAGGCCGCACGCCTTGCCTCCTATAACCCCGCCGCCTATCTTGCGCTCCCAGACCTTTCGGAAATCTTCATCAGTAAAATGTTTCAGTATCAGCTGTTCCATATGGCTTTCCGTGGTCATCATCTGATTGCAGATGCATTTCCGTTCCTCGTTTGTCAAATGCTCTTTTTTTAATATATCAGGATAATCTGCCATTGCTTACCGCCTTTCCCCATATAGGATTTTCATCCGTATTTGGTTTAATCATAGGATATTTTTTGGGGAAAGGCAAGGGCATATATAAAAGCGATGGCAAGCGATGGTAAACAGGATTCCGTATTGACAGGAATAGGTTATGAGTTTACAATGTTAGTATACGAATGTATACTAAATATGGTTTTTACAGGAATTTTGAAAAATGGCAGTATTGAAGATGCAGGGCTATTAAAAACATGGAAATATCAAATCACAGGAATCCGGAGGACCGAACATGGAAAAAATCAACCTATCAGACGGCGAATGGAAATTAATGAACCTTTTATGGCAGAATCCGCCCAAAACAATCACTCAGCTCACAAAGGAACTGGAGCAGGCAACCGGATGGGGGAGGAATGTAATCATCACCATGCTGAAGCGGCTGGAAGCCAAGGGGGCTGTCCGCCATGAGGAGGGGGAACGGGCCAAGCTGTTCTATCCTTCTGTTGAGAGGGATGGGGCGGTCCTTGAGGAGACCAGGGGATTCTTAAACCGCGTGTACCAGGGCAGCTTAAGCCTGATGGTCAATGCCATGGTCAGTTCCAGTGAGTTATCCGATGAGGAGATTGAGGATTTAAAGGCAATCCTCGATAAGGCAGAGGAGGGGCGCCATGGTTGAGACATTGATTACATCATCGGTCCTGATCCTGGGAATCATCCTTCTCCGCTTCCTTTTAAGGGGAAGGATCAGTCCCCAGCTTCAGTACGGCATATGGGGGCTTGCGGCGCTTAGGCTGGTGATGCCCTGGTTTTATCCGGTGCTGGGCTGGATGGGGAATATGACAAGCCCGTTCAGTGTGATGAATGCAGCGGAAACCATCCGGGAACAGGCTGTTTCAAGGCCGGACCTGGGACCGCTGGTCCATAACCTGTCTTCCGGCCAGGTGACGCATTATACTGCCCCTGCCACCATGGTCCAGCGGGCTGCGGGGATTGACTGGCAGATGATTATCCTGATTTTGTGGGGAGCGGGCGGCATCCTTTTATTTATATGGATGCTCTGGATTAATTTACGTTTTTCCTGGCGCATTTACAGAAGCAGGGAACGTTATGGCGGGGATACATATGGAGCCACAGCGCTTCCCGTATATTGGGTTGAGGGCCTGGCTACCCCCTGCTTCATGTCATATCTGGGTGACCGGGCCATTTACCTTCCAAAGGGGATGGTGGGGGATGAGAAGCGCATGCGGCATGTGCTGGTCCATGAGGACTGCCATGCCCGGCGCCGTGACCATATCTGGGGAGGGCTTCGTTGCGTCCTTCTTTGCTGCTACTGGATCAACCCGCTGGTATGGGCGGCTGCGTTCTTATCCAAACGTGACTGCGAGCTGTCCTGTGATGCGGATGCGGTCCGCCGCCTGGGGGAGGAGGAACGGTTTTCCTATGGAAGGACCTTGATTGACCTGACGGTCAGACCCAGGGCAGTGTCCGGTTTTCTGAATATTTCCTCAGACATGTGGAACGGGAAAAAGGCCGTGAAGGAGCGGATTTCCATTCTGGCAAAACATCCGAAAACCACTGGAATCATGGCGGTCCTGATTGTATCCGCACTTTCCTGGCTGGCAGTGTGCACCTATACGGGGAGGCAGCAGGAGGATGATATAAGAATCAGGGCAGAGCAGTGGGCCAGGGCATTTTGTGACAGGGATGGGAAGGCATTGTATGGTATGTATGATCCGGAACGTCCGGAAGGTTTTTATGGGATGGAACCGGTGATGTCACTGCCGGAGGATCCGTATATCAGTTTTGGGTGGTCCAGTCCATGGCCCATGGACCATGTCTTCCAGATCCATAATCAGGATAACCAGTCTGTGATTACCTACTATGCCATGACCTCCGATCCCCACCGGTGGGTATGGAAGGAGAGGATTACCTGGAAGAAGACAGACGGCGTCTGGTATGTGGGCCAGAGCCATCTGACCCAATATGAAACGATTCATTCCGCTACTGAATTTTATGAGGCATACAGCGGCGGGATTGCAGGAACCGCCATGGACTACAGGCGGGAAGGAATGGCGGAAACCCTGAACCGGAATGCCCGGACAGACATGGTATACCAGGACCTGCTGTCCCCAGGACTGTCCATGGAAATGCTCCTGAACCTCCAGGGAGGGGAGGCAGCTGTTGTGAAGGACGGGGAAATGACAGTGGCTGTCTATACGTTCCCGGATAAAAGCCAGGCAGCTGTTTCCATGATCCAGCCCTTTGGGGCAGAGGGAATCTGGATACCGGAGGAGATAAGGGAGGCGCCTGAGGTAATGGATGAAGGATTGAAGCCGGAAGATGGCGGGGCAGGTGGAACGGAAGCCCAATCCATCACGGCTGAAGACGTGATACGCCTGGCCGGAATCCGTGATACAGAAGATCTGGCTGCGCGGACCGCGGATTTTCCTGAACCGAATGATAGGGACGACAAGGAACAGGGGGATTACTTTGACTGGTTTGAATCCTACATGTTTTATTATAAGGGGGAACTGTACTCGCTTACTATCTCATACCGCAGGGAGGACGACAGCCTGGAGGACATCATCCTGGTACGCCAGCCAACCTCAGAGATGCTGAATATTTACCGTACGCCGGAAGATGTAAAGCATTATAGGATGACGCTTCCGGATGAAGAGGGCATCCGCCGCTTTTTGGATACCCACACAGCCATGACGGATTACCTGACGTACCGGCTGCCCCGGGGGCTGTCCAACCAGGGGTATACGGAGGCGCTGAGCAGTACAGGGGGAAATGTATTCGCGGCCTCAGACCCGGAAGACATAAAACGTCTGGACCAGCTGGCTTCCCATATTGATTATGATTTTGTTCCCCATTCATGGTGGGCAGCAGGAGCGGTGGAACGCTATTCGGGCGGATGGCCAAACCGCTGGTTCAGCCAGGGTGAACTGGCAGACATCGGTCTTCCCTGGAACCATTCCATGTTCATCACGGAACCGGTCAGGGTCATTGATTGTGAGGCCCCTGCCCTGCTGGTCCTGGTACAGCATGATTTATACACGGCTGCCTCACTGGAGGATGTGGAAGCTGAGTACGGACCTGTGCCGGAGGAGGACCAGACCTCCCGTATGTGGTATGTATTCTTTGCAAAGCCGGACAGCAGTGAGGTGTATTCCATTTCACTGAATGCGGATTTATACGAAGATACGGATGTACTGAAGCTGGCCAGAAGCGTTTATTTCACAGATAAAGCATGGACCGTCAAATAGCTACAGCCGCTACAGCCGGAACCACATAGCCAGGCCGGACATGACGAATAGTCCGATGATGATGGACAAAGAGGCGGTAAAGCTGGATACGGCCGTGTCCCCCTTGCATTTTTCCGTATAGATAGGAGCCAGGGTACTGACCGGGGCAAATACGGTCACGGCCAGCACCTGCCGCATTTCCAGGGAAAGGGGCGCAAAGTGGTAAATGGACAGGGAGAAAATGCAGGCAGATAACAGCCGTCCCAGGATGACCCGCATGGTGTTCCTGAGGGCGGCGCTGCCATGGACAGGCCGCAGCATCATCCCAATCATCAGCATGGCCAGAAAGCTGTTTGCCTGGTAGACCGGTTCCAGCAGGGCGTCGAGCCAGCCGGGAATCCGGATCCCAATGGAGGAGAAAACCAGCATCAGCATATAGGTGTCAAAGGGAATGGATCCCAGGAACCTTTTCCACACAGGCGTCTGCGCGGAGCCATTGTCCCCGGTATCCAGATGAAGCAGGGTGGTTACCAGGGCATAGGAACCTCCGGTCATCATCACGGCATTGCCGGTATCAAACATGCAGGCGGCCACGGAGCCGGCCGGGCCGAAAAAGTTCTGGATTAAGGGCAGGGTAAAACAGCCGATGTTGTATCCTGCCATATTAAGCATGGTGAACATCCGGTCCCGGCGGTCCAGCTTTCCTGTCAGGCAGTAGGCTGCCAGAAAGGGGAGGAGGCTGCACATGAAACCCAGGACAATCATGAGGTAAATGGATGGTTCCTTTTCAAACCCGTAAAAGGAGTGGATGACAGCGGCAGGCAGCGTGATGTTGAGCACAAGCCTGCTGAATGTCTTCTGGTCATTGCTGCTTAAGATGTTCTTGTGCCTGAGCAGGCAGCCTGCCAGTATCAGTGCGCCGAAGGCGGCTGGTTTTATAAGGAATCCCATGGATGTAAGCCTCTTTTTCTATATGATTTCATTACCCTGCAAAAAGGTCTGCTGTGGGTTAATTCTACTGCTGCCAGGGGGGCGGCGTCAACTGTTTTTTGTCTTAGGGCGTGTTTGGAAATCCGTTCCTATCCTAGATTCCCATCATTCCCGACATGATGCATCCTCCGGCTGCCCCGCATCCCAGCACTTCCTTTATCTGTGCCTCATCCAGGCGGATGCCGCCGATTCCATAGACAGGGATGTCAACCGCTTCACAGACCGCGCGCAGGAAGCCGGTTCCGCGCGGAGGCAGCCCTTTTTTGCAGTCCGTGGCATAGATATGTCCGGCAGTGAGGTAGGAGGCCCCAAGGGCCGCTGCCTCCAGGGCTTCCTCCACACTGTGGACAGAGACGCCTATGGTCTTAAAGCCATCCAGAAGGCCTGTGCCGGATGCCTCCCTCAGCCGCCACAGGGGGAGATGGATTGTATCCGCGCCCAGTTGGCGGGCTGTTTCCATGAAGCTGTGGGCAATGAAGGGAACCTGATATTCCCTGCATATCTTCATCACCTCTTTGGCCAGTTCACCATATTCAGCATCCGGCAAGTCCTTTTCCCTCAGGATCAGGGCGGCCGGATGGAACCAGCAGACCCGGCGGATCTGTTCCGCAAAAGGTCTGGAACAGAGGTTCCTGTTGGTGACCGCCAGGATGTGTCCTTTCAGTCCGGGGTCCGTTATTAGATTCTCATACATAGATATAATCACTCATGACCGGCTGCAGATTCCGCGCAAGCAGGTCATGGAACACCTCATCCACGCTCCGCCCGTCCGATATCTCAAACTGGTCGTCCCCTTTCTCCTTGATTTCATCTGAATGGCTGCCGATGCCCGTGCTCACACCTGCCGATATCTTGGTGGCGGCAATGGAAACCAGGTTGTCCCTTACCCGGGCGCACTCCCTGGTGGAGATGGTGATGCTGGCCCACGGCATCAGGAGGCGGTAAGCGCATACCACCTGAAGCAGCTGTGTTTCGTGTACATCCATGGGATTGATTCTGTCATTGTTGATGATCGGCCGGAGCCTTGGACAGGAAAATGCAATCTCAGCATGGGGGTATTTCCTCTGAATGAGCCAGGCGTGGCAGCCGGTTGCGAATGCGTCTTTGCGGAAATCCGCCAGCCCCAGGAGGGCGCCGAAGCCAACGCCCCGCATACCGCCTTTAATGGCCCGTTCCTGGGTGTTGAGACGGTAAGGGAAACATCGTTTATGACCGGACAGATGCAGGGTTTCGTATTTACCGGAATCATAGGTTTCCTGGAATACCGTTATATAATCAGCCCCGCATCCGTGGAGATAGGCATATTCATCCGAATTAAGGGGATAGATTTCCAGCCCGATGACCTTAAAGTAGTTCCTTGCAATCCGGCAGGCCTCCCCGATATAGGGGACCGTGGATTGGCTGCGGCTTTCGCCTGTAAGTATCAGGATTTCCTGCAGGCCGGTGGCGGCAATGGCTTTCATTTCCTCCTCAATCTGTTCCGGGTCAAGCATTGCCCGCCGGATTTTGTTCTTACAGTTAAACCCGCAGTAGATGCAGTAGTTTTCGCAGTAATTGGCAATATAGATGGGAGTGAACATCTGGATGGAATTGCCGAAATGTTTTCTTGTCTCTGACTGTGCCGCCCTGGCAATCTCCTCAATGAGGGGCTGCGCGGCGGGGGAGAGCAGAGCTGCAAAATCCTCAAGGTTTCTCATGTCATGGTTCAGGGCTGCCTTTACATCGCCCGCCGTATAAGACGCCGGGTCATAGGCCTCCATCAGGGAAAGGACCTGGCGGTCAATGCCGGAATCAAGGACCTCCATGTCCGGGAGATAGGCCATGTGGTCGGTCCGCTCCATTTCCAGGTCCTGCTGTACCTGGGTGTTCAGTATACTTTTATTCAGTACATTGGTTTCATTCTTGTTATTGGACATAGCATCTGCCTTTCTGTGGTTCAGTCATGAAGGAATCCGGTCAGGGGGGAGGAGGCGCTGGCCTGCTTATCCAGGGTTCTCCCGAGTCCGGCCAGATATGCCTGCCGCCCGGATTCAATTGCCAGCTTGAATGCATGGGCCATGGCGGGCACGTCCCCTGCGGTTGCAATGGCTGTGTTGGCCATGATGGCAGCCGCCCCCATTTCCATTGCCTCGCATGCCTGGGATGGACGTCCGATTCCCGCATCCACGATGACTGGAAGGTCAATCTCGTCAATGAGGATCTGGATGAAGTCCTTTGTGCACAGCCCCTTGTTGGTTCCGATGGGAGCGGCCAAGGGCATGATGCACGCGGCGCCTGCATCGGCCAGGTCCCTGGCTGCGTTCAGGTCCGGGTACATATAGGGCATGACCACAAAGCCCTCCTTTGCAAGGATTTCGGTTGCCTTCACGGTCTCGGTATTGTCGGGCAGCAGGTATTTCGTGTCGTGGATGACCTCTATCTTTACAAAGTCCCCGCAGCCTGCAGCCCTGGCAAGGCGTGCAATGCGCACGGCCTCATCCGCATTCCTGGCCCCGGAGGTATTGGGCAGAAGGGTGACATGCTCCGGTATATAGTCCAGTATGTTAGCAAGCCCTCCTTCATTTGCCCTGCGCAGGGCCAGGGTGATGATCTGGGCATCTGCCTGTTCCACGGCAGCGTGGATTAAATCCAGGGAATATTTGCCTGAACCCAGGATGAAACGGGAGGTGAAGGTATGCCCTCCCAGGATGAGCGGGTCGCGGTCTTTCTCAATGATGTTGTCTGTCATGGTATGAAATCTCCTTTTTAATATGTTTGATGTGTCTGCTGTGAATGTTTCAACACGCCCTACGCCTCCTCCTCACCGAGGATCAGCCGTACAATCATGTTGGCCTGATGGGCGGCGCAGAGCATTACCCTGGGCGCCATGAGGCCGTATCCGGATTCAGGATCCGAGATGCCGTCCCCGCAGAGGTAGAAGTGTTTCCCTGCCTTCCTGGTAATCACGGCATTGCTGCTGCCATAGCCAGCCATGCCGGATGCGGCCACCAGATATTTGCCGGGGAAATGGGCCAGTATGCCGTTGGCCAGCATGGCCTTGGCCTGGGGACGGTCAAATGCCTCGCAGATAATGGTTTCCCGGTCAAACAGGGAAACCAGGTTATCCTCTGTCACCTTCACGCAGTCTGTGTAAATATCCAGATAAGGGTTAATTTCCTTTAATGCGTCTGCCAGCGCATCTGTCTTGTATCTTCCCAGATGCCTGGCCGTATACTGCTGCCGGTTCAGGTTGGTAATGTCCACCACGTCATAGTCGATGAGATGCAGGTGCCCCACGCCGATCCTTGCCAGCGCTGATGCCACATGGGAGCCAAGCCCTCCAAGCCCTGCCACGGCAATCCGCGCATGGTCCAGCCTTTCCTGGACCTCTGGGGTATGCCGTTCCCGCAGGGCTTCCTGCAGTTGTTCCCTGGTCACTGTATCAGCCATAATCATCCTCCTCCTACAAAATTTACGATTTCCATTACATCGCTGTCCGTCAAAGCGGTTGTGTCATAGCTGTTTTTAGGCAGTATGCTGCCGTTCAGCTCCACGGCAATGCGGTCCAGACGGTAATTGTGTTCCAGAAGATATGTCCGGATGGATACGGGCTGCGTCAGTACGACGGTAATGCCATTGATGACTGCCATTGTTCCACCTCCTTTCCCTGCGGGATTGTTGTGCGATATCAGCATAAAAAAAGTTCACGAAGCAATACACCCGCGGTGGTGCACCCCTTCGTGAACATCTGCTCACTCTGTTTACCAATATGGATTTTAAGGCAGCCGGATGTAAGATATCTGGCTTTAACGCAATAAAAAACGGGAATACCAAGGTATTCCCGCATATAAGCTGCTTCATGGGTCCCTACGTTGGCATTATCCAAATCAGGTTCATGGGTCGAAGTTCACAACTTCCTCTCAGCCTATCAATAAGCTCCCCTATTTATGGAAATCAGTATAAGATATGGAAGGGGATTTGTCAACAGGAAATTTGTGATCTGCCTGTCCGTCGAATCTGCCTGTCCGTTACCTGTCCGCGATTTACCGCCGGGCGTTACCTGTCCAGGACATTGGCCCCGTTGGTGGCAATTACCTCCTTATACCAGTCAAAGGATTTTTTCTTTTTCCTGTTAAATGTACCGTTGCCATAGTCATCGCAGTCCACATAGACCATGCCGTACCGCTTGCTCATCTGGTTGGAGGAGTTGGACACAAGGTCGATACAGCCCCAGCAGGTGTAGCCCATCAGCTCCACGCCGTCCTCGGTCACTGCGTCATACATGGTTTTGATATGCTCCTGCATGTAGTGGATGCGGTAATCATCCTGAATGCTTCCGTCTGCTTCCGGCACATCCTGGGCGCCCAGTCCATTTTCCACAATGAACAGCGGCAGGCGGTAGCGGTCATAGAGATCCACCATGGAAATGCGCAGTCCCACAGGGTCAATCTGCCATCCCCATGAGCTTGCCTTCAGATACGGATTTTTGATGGCGGCACATGTATTGCCCTCGGCCACATCAAGTCCCGTGGTGTCTGCGGCTGAACAGGAAGAGGAGTAGTAGGAGAAGGAAATGAAGTCCACTGGGTAACTTCTAAGTATCTCATCATCCCCTGTTTCCTTTTTCAGTACAATGTTTTTCTTCTTGTATAAAGCTTTCAGGTAAGCGGGATATCGGCCGAATACCTGTACGTCTGCAAAGGCAAGGGTAGCGCGCATATCCTGCTGGGCCTTCAGCACATCCTCCGGTCTGCAGGTATAAGGATAGAAGGTCAGCTTGGTCAGCATACAGCCGACCTTGGAGCCGGGAATGGTTTCATGGCAGATTTTCGTGGCCAGGGCGCTGGCTACAAACTGATGGTGCATGGCCTGGTATATGGCCTGTTCAAAGGCTTCATGGGAAGGAAAATGGTCCTCTATAAGACCGCCTGTCATAAATGGGTGGCGTATGACACTGTCCACCTCGTTAAAGGTCAGCCAGTATTTTACTTTATCCTTGTAGCGGTTGCAGATGGCTGTCACGTAGCGTGTAAAAAATGTAACAGATTCCCTGGAGTACCAGCCGTCATATTCGGTCACAAAAGCCAGGGGCGGTTCATAATGGGACATGGTGACCAAAGGCTCGATGCCGTATTTGTGCAGCTCGTCAAAAACGCGGTCATAGAATGCCAGTCCTTCCTCATTGGGGGTTTCCTCATCGCCTCTTGGAAAAATCCTGGACCAGGCAATGGACATGCGGAATACCTTAAAGCCCATCTCGGCCATCAGTGCGATATCTTCCTTATAGTGATGGTAGAAATCAGAACCATGGCGCTTGGGGTAATAGGTGGAATCCTGTGTACGGATGGCTTCCTCAATGTCCGCAGAGGTGATTTCCCATTGTTTCTGCATATCCTCCACATCCACATCCGGCTTAAAACGGGTTACATCAGCGGTGGACAGGCCCTTGCCGCCCTCCTTCCAGCCGCCTTCAAACTGGTTGGCGGCAGTTGCGCCGCCCCATAAAAAATCATCCTTAAATTGTCTCATGTGTATCCTCCTTATTCAAATCCTACCTGTAATACATCCGTGTTGGCAGTTACGGACTCATTCATTTCCTTCAGGAAATCCAGCTTTTTATTACTGTTAAGCACCAGTACCGGTGTTATGGGATTATATTCTTTCTGTATGGAGGATAAATCAAAGGTAATCAGCTTCTGCCCCTTTTTGACTTTATCCCCGCTTTTAACATATGCTTCAAAATACCTGCCCTCCAGCTGCACTGTATTAAGTCCGATGTGGACCAGGACTTCCAGGCCGTCCGGGCTGGTGATGCCGATTGCGTGCTTGGATGAGTAGAGGGCAGTGACCGTGCCGTCCACAGGCGCATGGATGGTCCCGTCCGCTGGTACGATGGCAAAGCCGTCACCCAGGATGCCGGATGCAAAGGTGTTGTCAGGCACTTGGGATAAAGGGGTGATGCGTCCGCTTACCGGAGCGGAAATCACAGCGCTGTGGAGCAGCGGGGCTGCAGTATCCGCCGGAAATGTGTCCGTGGACGCCTGTGGGGTGTCCGGGAATCCGCAGGAGGCACTATTGTCCGCCGCCGCATCCGTCTTTTCTAAAACCAGCGTAAGCACGAATGCGGATACGATGCTGATGGCAATGGCAATCAGTACATTAGACACATTGGACTGGAAATACAGGGGCAGGCTGACAATACTGGAGGAAGCAAAGCTCAGCAGATGGAAATGGGTCATGGAGATATAACCTCCGCCCAGCGCGCCTCCAAGGCAGGCAGCGAAAAATGCCTTTTTGTAACTTATGAGCACACCGTATAAAGCGGGTTCTGTAATACCCATGATGGCGGAAAAGCTGGCCGATACGATAAGGGACTTTTTCTCCCGGTTCCTTACGCGGAAATACATGGCCGCGGTGGCTCCGAACTGCGCCATGGTGGACATCATCATGGTGGGCAGCAGCATATCATAGCCCAGTTCCGCCAGGTTCTGGAATACCACAGGGGTAAAACCCTGATGCATACCGGTCATAACGGTCAGGGGACGGATAAGGGACATCACGAATCCGGCAATAAAGGCATTGACAGAAAAGAGGTATGTAATGAAACTGGTCAGCGCGCTGCCGGCATAGCTTCCCAACGGGCCAAGGACTATGAGTTCAAGAGGCACCATGATAAGCAGTACAACGGTGGGCGTGAATATGACCTTCAGGATATTGGGCATGTGTTTATCCACGAAACGGTATACATAGCTTAATATCCAGACAGACAGCACGATTGGGATGACGGAATAGCTGTAGTTCACCAGGCGTACAGGGAGGCCGAAAAACTCAATTGCCGTCACATCCCCGGCGCTGACAAATGCCGTGAAGGTAGGGTGCAGGATGGCGGCTGCCAAGGCAACGGCCAGAGTGGCATTGGTCTTAAATATCTTTGCACTGGACACGGCCAGGAAAAAGGGCAGGAAATAGAAAATACAGTCCGCCATCATGTTAAACAGCTGGAAGGTGTAGCCGTCCACCTGGACCAGGTTAGCCGCCTTTAAAAGTGCGATGATAGCCTTCAGCATACCGGCGCCCGCAATGGCGGGAATCACCGGAAGGAAGATGCCGGACAGGATATCCAGGAACCTGGTAAAAAGCTTCTGGTTATTCTTTGGTCCATCGGCAGCAGGATTTATGTTGGCCTGGGTGGCAATCTCGTTATACAGGGAACCAACCTGGGGGCCGATGATGATCTGAAGCTGCTGATTCTGCATCTGTGCCCCCAAGACACCTTTCAGGGACTCGATTTCTTTTAACTGGATTAAATCGTTGTTGTGTAAATTAAGCCGCAGACGGGTCATACAGTGGGCGGCCCGGCTTATATTGCTGTTTCCGCCGATAAGTTCAATTATCCTGGCGGCCAGTTCTTGATTGGACATAGGTCATTACTCCTTTTTAATGAATTTGTTGATGTACATGGTAAGGTGCAGGATATCCTCAGGCTGGATTTCCAGGTCATATTTTTCCTTGGTAAACCTGCGGATACGGTCACTGCAGTCATAAGCCCTTTTAAAAGAGACTTTTGCATACTGGAGCATTTCATGATACCGGCTGTCGGAACTGCCTTCGGCAGCCTTTCTGTCATCCAGTACCAGGGCCAGGGTCTGGAGATAGCTGAGCAGCTGGTTGTACTCCAGGGAGTTTTCGTCCATTTCCGTACACAGGAAGTATTTGATGAAATTAATGAGGTCCTGTACAAACACGGAAATGTATGCAAAGTCATGGGTTACTTCCGGTTCATTGTGAATCTTGGCATTGACAAAATGCAGTGCGATAAGACCTGCCTCCTCCTCAGGAAGGGTGACACCACACTCAATCTGGATGATTTTCAAAGCCACCTCGCCGATGTGGTATTCTTCACGGTAGGTTTTCTTAATGCTCCAGGTCATGGCATTGTCAAAGGCGATTCCCTTTTTCTTTCTGGACACAGCCAGTTCAATATGGTCGGAAAGGGTAACGTAAATGCTGTCATGGACGCCTGTCTTTAAGACCGTGCGGCCATAATCCACTATTTTCTTGGAGACTTCTATGTATTCCTCGCTTATCAGTGACAGCAGATGTATCATATCATCGGAAACATTCTTTTCCTGAAGGATAAATACCTTCTCCATATCGCTGTCCTTCAGCACCATCCCCTTCTTGCTGTTAAACCCTATCCCGTTCTTTACAATAACAACCTCCTTTTCATTATCATCAATGGCTATCACGGCGTTATTGTTTAATATTGTCTTAATCGTCATGGTTGCTGTACCTCCCTCCGGTAAAAATAGGCATAAAAAAAGCAATACAAACACACGCCTAAAGCATTGTGAAGGTATTGCCTATCATTAAAAATAGTTACAAGCCCTGTTCAATTGACTACATTATACATACCATAAAATTCTAAGTCAATAGGTAATATTAGATTTGTTAAAAGTGTAAAAAAGTTAAATGGGAAATTGTGCATTTGTGACAAATAACCCATGGGACATTAGGATATGGTCCGCTAAAAACAGTACGGGACAGACAGGAGCAGTACCCATGCAAAACGATAAAGTCCTGCTCCTGCCAGAATGGTTAACTAAGCTTACTTATCCTCTTTTCCGCATACGCGATGATCTGGTACAGCACCCCGGACACAATACAAAGTATCACAATGGAGGTCACCACCATGGTCATGGCAAAGGTCTGGGACCCATAGGTAATCAGATAACCAAGTCCGGCCTTGGCGGACAGGAACTCCCCGATGATGACGCCCACCAGGCACAGCCCGATGTTCACCTTCATATTGCTGATGAGCATGGGCAGGGAACCTGGAAGCAGGACCTTTACCAGAACATCCTTCCGGTTGCCGCCCAGGGAGTATATCAGCTTGATTTTTTCCGTATCCATCTGGGTAAAGCCGGTGTAGAGTGTGAGGATGGAGCCGAACACGGCCACGGATACGGCTGCGACTATGATTGTCTTCATGTTATTGCCCAGCCACACGATGAGAAGAGGGGCCAGGGCTGATTTCGGAAGGCTGTTTAAAAGCACAAGGAATGGCTCCAGTACCTGGGCCACGCTTTTGCTGGACCATAAAAGCAGGGCGCAGGCCAGGCCAAAAACAGTGCATAGGGCAAAACTTACAAGGGTCTCCAGCAGGGTCACGCCTGTGTGGAGGAACAGGCTGCCGTCCCGTGTCATGCTTACCAGGCATTTGGCAATCATGGTGGGGGAGCTGAAGATGAAGCTGTCAATCCAGTGCATGTCAGCCGCCAGCTCCCAAAGGGCCAGAAGAAGCACTAAAAGCATGATGCGGCAGATGGTGACCTGGCGGTGGCGGCGCAGTTCCCCTTCCACAAAGGCCTGCTGGGCCACGGACATTTCACATGTGCCGCAGTTCTTCCTACCCTGTTCCTGCATGGTATAACAAGGGCCGTTATGATTCATATGTCTTCAGCTCCTTCCATACGGTATTAAAATAATTGGAAAATTCCGGGCAGTTACGCCTGTCAAGGGAGCGGGTGCAGCCTTCCGGGAAATCAATGGATAAAACGGACTTCACCCGTCCGGGCCGCGCGGACAGCACGACAATACGGTCGGCCACACTGATGGCCTCAGACAGGTCGTGGGTCACCAGGATGGCCGTTTTATGGGTCCTTCGTATGATGGAGCTGATATCGTCGCACACGGACAACCGTGTCTGATAGTCCAGGGCGGAAAATGGCTCATCCAGCAGCAGTATATCCGGCTTTAAGGCCAGGGTCCTGATTAACGCGGCCCTCTGGCGCATGCCGCCGGAAAGCTCGGAGGGCTTTGCATATTCAAATCCGGCCAGGCCATAGGCGGACATCATATCCAGAAGTTCAAGCCTGGCAGGTTCGTCCAACCGTTTTTGTATTTCAAGTCCAAGGGAAATATTGGAGAAGATGTTGCGCCATTCAAATAAATGGTCCTTCTGCAGCATATAACCGATAGCAGAGTGTGTCTTGGACAGGGGGGCGCCGTCAATGCTGATGGTCCCCTTTTCAGGCTGGGTCAGCCCGCTGAGCATGGTCAGGAGAGTGGATTTTCCACAGCCTGAAGGTCCCACGATAGCAACAAATTCCCCGGCAGACACATCAAATGATATATTGGAAAGGGCCAGCGTCTCACCATCCAATGAGTGGTAGGAGTAGCTGACCCCATTTACTTCCAGTTTGGGAATCATGAAAAAGCTCCTTTCAATTAGAAATCAATTCCTTGATTTATTATATGTTGACAACTGGAAACAGTTCGTGCGTTCTTGCCTGTACATGTGCGGCGGGGAAAAATAAGAATGGGGAAGCCGTATCTGGAAAAAGAAAAATAAAACAGGCAGTGTGCGGTCTGCTTCGTCATGAAGCGGCCGGCACACTGCCTGGGTTTATATCTTACTGGTAACTCCATTCCACCGGAGTAGGTCTTGCGGAATCAAATATCTGCGCCGCATCGAATAAATCACTTAAACGCTTTTTGGAAGGGTCTGTCTGGGTCATGTCCTCATAAAGCCGGTAGCCGTCCAGGTTCCTCCTTGCCATGCGCAGATAGTTATTACCCATCTGCATCCAGTATGAGGTGCTGGCATCCACGTTGCAGAAATACCGGAAGCCCTTGGACTCCAGATACTTAAACCGCGGGTTGTCCTCCTTATATGCATGCCAGTCAGCAATGTCATTGCCGTAAGGATAGAGCAGGATATCCGTGGGACCGATCAGGGATTCCACCTCGGCTTCCCACTTGTCCGTGTCCGCGCGGAAACGCTCCTCGGAGATGGCAAAGCCGTCCTCCGGATTCTTGGCCACGCCCAGCTGCAGATGGCCCCAGCTGTGGGAGGCCAGCTCCCAGCCATTGTCCCTTAAGCACTGGGCCACCTTGGCGGCCTGTTCCCGGTCTGCCTCATAGGTGGGGCTATCGGAATACTTGGAGGCGGCTGTCCGGTAACCCAGGATGCCTTCATATCCGGTAAATGCAATGATGGCCCTTGCGCCCTTGTATGAGAAATCAGGATGTTCCTGAATGAAATCCTCCAGCAGGGGAACCAGGTCGTAGGAGCCGGTGGACACACTTCCATCGTCCATGGTCATCTCACAGGTGGGCTTACCGTCCGCGCCAATCACAATACGGCTGGCAAAGCCATCCCCGTCCATGTATGGGTAGTAACAGACATCGTCCTGTGACATGACGAATGGCTTCTTACCCTCCGGCAGCATGATGTTGCCCTTCACGAACCGTTTATTGCCGTTTCCATCCGCCTCTTCATAGGCAATGTCGTGGATCCGTACCAACACATAGCCACGTTCATACATGGATTGAAGCATTTTCATGAATTCATCCTTGGTGGTCATGACTGAATTATAGCCCCCGCTGTCCTTGTCCCCGTCAAATGCCTTGGAAGTATCCATAATCAGCGTGTGGAAGAATACATGGGTAATCTGGTTCATATCGGCGGGTACCAGCGCCGCCTTTTCTGACTCATACCGTCCCAGCGCTTCCTGCATCCTGGCTTCGGTAACGTCCATGCCGCTGTTGTTGATGAGGTCAATGGCCTTGTCATAATCGTAGCCCAGCGCCAGCCTGTCTGCCTGGGCAATGAGCCTTGAAACATCATCCTGGATTACCTGTGTCTCCTCCGTGGACGGTACGGGGCTGTCCCCTCCGCCTGAAGAAGGGCCTGCCTGGGCAGAGGATACAGCCGCCTGGACAGAACCCTCCGGCCCGGTGGGCTGTTTCCCCAAAACAAACCGGTAGAGGGTGAAGACACCGCCCCCTACCAGTAGTGTGATTGCCAGTAATACGATGAATGTCGGAAGATGCCGCGACATCATGGTTAATTTATGTCTGCGCCTGCGTGCCTGCCTGCGTCTGAAATCTGCTTTACTCATAAATCTGCTCCTATATGTGATACTTGTGTATCATTATAGCATAGAAATGGAAAAGTTGGTACATAGAAAGAAAAACAAATATTGGAATTGCATTTATCATCCATTAGTGGTATGTTAAAACCGGAATGAAATCAAACATAAAGGAGATAATGGTCATGGAAGAGATGGTAAAAGATACGAATTGCGCATATTGCATGCAGGGCGGGCTGGTTGCCAAATTCGGGTATCCTGTATGTGAAATGAAGACAGGCTTCCTTTATATATTCAAGGAGCAGAGCAAGAGGGGAAGGGTGATCCTGGCCCATAAAAAGCATGTGAGCGAGCTTATAGACCTGACCGACGGGGAGAGGAATGATTACTTTGAGGAGATTGCCCAGGTATCCAGGGCCGTGCACAAGGTATTCCACCCGGATAAGGTGAATTACGGCGCATACGGCGACACGGGCCACCACCTGCATTTCCATATTGTCCCTAAGTATGAGGGCGGCGAGGAATGGGGCGGCACCTTCGAGATGAACAGCGGGAAGACCATGCTCAGCGATGAGGAATATGAGGAGATGGCAGAGGCGCTGAGGAAGGCGCTGTAGGCATGCTGATATCATGAAAGACGGGATGGATCCTGCTTTGATGCAGGAACCCATCCCGTCTTTTATGATGCCAGGACTTGAGAGGCAGTTACTTGCCGCATGGCTGATTTTTCATGTATTTTTCCTGATAATCATTAAATACTTTCATGAATGTACCGGATAAGAACAGCAGTGCGACCGCGTTGGGGATGCACCAGAAGCCGGATACGATATCGACCACGGTCCATACAAGTTCCGGAGTCTTGCCAAGGGAAATGAATCCGGGAACCAGCCAGACCAGCCTTATGAGCAGCTTGGCCGCATTGGAGCCGGATGCCTTTGGGAAGATGTAGAAGAAGGCGGACTCGTAGTTGATTTCCCATCCGACCATGGTGGAGAAGGCGAACAGGCAGAGGCAGACCGATACGATGATAGGTCCCATGTTTCCGTAGGTGGAGGCAAATGCGGACTGGGTCAGCGCCACGTCCTTAAGGCCGCTCTGCCAGATCTCCGGGCCGCTGCAGATGATGGCCAGCGCTGTCATGGTACATACAACCAGCGTGTCCACGAATACCTCAAAGGAACCGTACATGCCTTCCTTGAAGGGGTGGGCCGTGATGGCTGTTGCGTGGGTGATGGGGGAGGTACCGCATCCGGCTTCGTTGGAGAAGGTACCGCGGGCAGCGCCCTGCTTGATGGTCATGGCAACCGTGCTTCCTGCCAGTCCGCCTGTTGCGGAAAGGGGAGTGAACGCATGGGTGAAAATGGTTGCGATTGCCTGTGGGACCTGGGTGATGTGGGTAAGGATGATGCCCAGGACCGTGATGATATAGATCACGCACATGACAGGGGTTACCTTTTCACAGAACTTGCCGATTCCGGTTACGCCGCCAATCAGTACGGTGCCGCAAATCAGGGCAGCCACCACGACGATGATCCAGGTGGGGATATGGAAGGCGTTGTTCATGGCATTGGACATGGCAAAGGGCTGTACGAATGCAGCGGTTCCCAGGCCGCCCACAATGATGGTTATGGCAAAGAAGATGGCTAATGGTTTCCATTTGCGGCCCATGCCGCGCTCAATGTAATACATGGGGCCGCCGTAGAATACGCCGTCCTCTCCTTTGATGCGGTAATATTGGGCCAGTGTGACCTCCACGCACTTGGTCAGCATGCCGAACAGGGAGATGATCCACATCCAGAACACGGCGCCGGGGCCTCCCACAAAGATAGCGGTGGCCACGCCGGAAATGTTGCCGGTTCCCACACATCCAGCCAGTGCGGATGAAACAGCCTGGAGGGGCGTGAGGGTGCCGTCCCCTTTTGCGGAACCCTTCTTGAACATCTCACCGGCCGTGTTTTTCATGATGTGCTTAAAGTGGCGGAACTGGAAAAAACGTGTCTTAACCGCGTACAGAAGGCCTACTGCGAAGAGCAGGATTAATACAGGAGCACCCCAGAGAAAGGAGTTAAGCTTTACTAAAAAGTTTTCCATACCTATACCTCTTTTCTTATGTTAATACAATGGTTTATTTTGTAAGCTGGGAAAGGATGCCGTAGAATCCTTTGCAGGCCTTTTTCAGCTGATCAATCTCTATGTACTCATCCCTGACATGGGCCAGGCTCTCAAGAGACGGGCCGAAACCGATGCATGGGATTCCTGCCTCCCCGCAGAAATGGCTGCCGTTGGTACAGAATGAGAAGTGGGAGATGGGGGCGTCAATGCCGGCTTCCTTAAGCCCTGCCAGGGCCTTCTGCACCAGCTCATCCTTCTCGTCGATAAGCCATGCGGGGAAATACCTCTTGGCCTCAATGGTCTCGCCGGTCCAGCACTTCTCGCTTCCTTCTGCCAGATATACCCTGGCTTTCAGATCCGGCACCTTCTTTTTCGCCTCCTCAATTGCTTCCTCAACCTGTCCCAGGATGAATGCCTCGTCCTCGCCAACCAGGGTGCGGCGGTCAAAGGTGGCCCTGCATATGGAGGGGACCACGGATGCGCCGGGATAGGGGGAGGAAATGATGTCCGTAAGCTCCAGGATTCCCTTGCCCAGGATTGGGTGCTCGTTTACTTTGATGTTCCGGATGGCTTCAATGACAGCCATCATATGATAGACTGCGTTCACTCCCTTTTCCGGATTGGAGGAATGGCAGCTCTTTCCCTCTGTCTCCACAACTACCTCAGCCCGGCCCCTCTGGCCAATCTTGACTGTGGTCGTGGTGGCCTCGCCGATGATGACGAAATCGGGCTTTGCATGTCTGCTGATTTCACGGGAGGATACGCCTTCAAAGCATTCCTCATGCACGGTGCAGGATACACAGATATTGCCTGCAAAATCCTTTCCCGTGTCCTCTGCATACTGGGCAGCGGCTGTAATCATGGCGCAGACGCTTCCTTTCATATCAGAGGTGCCGCGGCCGTAAATCCTTCCATCTTCAATCTCTGCGGCAAATGGGTCATGGCTCCACTGGTCGCGGTCTATCACTTCCACAGTGTCAATGTGCCCGTCCATCAGGATTGTCTTTCCGGGACGGCTGCCGTGGATGATGCCCAGAACACTTCCGTATTTGTCAATGTCCACCTCGTCAAAACCATAGTCAATCATGGTTTTCTTCAAAAGTTCAGCTACGTCCTTCTCATGGCCGGACAAGCTGGGAATGCGGATTGCCTCCTGGCACAGGGATACTAACAGTTCTTCTTTGTTCATGGTGCATGATCCTCACTTTCTGTGAATGTTTTTGAATTAGAACAATATTCTGTGTGCGATATATTGCATATTGAATATAGCATATGTGGATTGGATTGTAAAGGATTGTTATGAATTGGATTGTAAATATCGTCATAACTGATAGAATTATTGATAAAAATATGTGCAATATATACGATGAAAATGACTGGATTGGGAAAAAATGGAATGGAATCTTGATATATTCTTAACACTCTTGAAAGGAAAATGTGTATGTGATATATTATATATAACATACATTGCTTTCGGCAGAAAGCTGATTGGAAGCGAGACAACAACCGGACCACAGGAGGGCATACCGTGCCGATACCGAAAAAAGACAGCGCGCTGCAGCGCAAATCAGCCAAGGATTTAGTATATGAGACATTATGTGATTGGATCATGCGGGGGGAGATGATGCCGGGGGAGAAGCTTTTGGATACGGAACTGGCCGCTTATTTTAATGTAAGCCGGACCCCGGTCCGTGAGGCGCTCCAGATGCTGGAGGCCCAGAAATTAATTAAGGTAACGCCTGGCCGTGCAACCACGGTCGCGGATGTGGACAAGAACGATATTGAGAAATGTTACCGTCCCCTGGCGGAAATCCAGGGCCTGGCAGCCAGACAGGCGGCCCTCATACTGACAGAGACACAGCTGGCTGAGCTTGAACAGATCCAGAAGGAATTTTCAGAGGCATGCGATGCCAATCAGGCGGAACGGGCCATCCTCTGTGACAATGCGTTCCACGAACTGATTGTCAAGGCAGTGGGCAATGAATATATCATGGAATTTTCCCATATGCTGCTCCTGCATATCCAGAGGATTAAATACCACTATTTCCATAAGAATACGATGAGGAAGGAATCCGTCCAACACCACAGGGATATCCTGGACGCCCTGTCCGGGAAGGATGCGGACCGCGCCGGGGAGCTGATGCGGGGGCACTGGCTGCATGTGATGGAACGGTGCATACGGGAAGTGGATGTGGCTGGGGAACATACGATTTGACTGCTGCGGCAGCGCCGGTATATATCATGGCGCTGCCGTATTTTCATGTATCATATGTAGCCGCCGCTACTTAACTGCGTCCCGGTATTCCCCTATAATTTATGATAAAAGATATAGGGGGAGAATGAGCCTATGGAAAAGAGGACAGGCATTGACGCATTGGAACACGGCAGCATGGGAAGGCTGCTGTGCGGTTTCTGTATCCCATCCCTGGCCAGCAGCCTGGTGACTTCCGTCTATAATATCGTGGACCAGCTGTTTATCGGCAATGTCCTGGGGATTGTGGGCAATGCTGCCACCAACGTGGTGTTTCCGGCCATTACGCTGATTACGGCCCTGTCGCTGATGTGCGGCGTGGGGGCGTCGGCCGCCATGAACCTGGCATTGGGCGGGGGAGAAGAGGAGAAGGCGCGCAGGATTGTGGGTAGCGGTTTTGGACTTATGGTATTGTGCGGGCTGATCCTTTCCGCGGTCATGGCGGTATGGACGGAACCATTCCTCTATCTGTTTGGATGTACCGGGGGCGTGATGCCCTATGCCCTGCCATATGCAAGGATTACGGCCCTGGCCTATGTGTTTTCAATCATCGGCGCGGCGGGGCCCTTCTTAATCCGGGCCGATGGCAGTCCCAACTATGCCCTTTGGTGCATTGCTGCCGGCGCCCTGCTTAACATAGTGCTGGATGCTGTTTTCATCCTGGTATTTGGCTGGGGTATCCGGGGGGCTGCGTGGGCCACGGCAGTGAGCCAGGCAGTTGGGGCGGCCATGGTCCTGCTCTACCTTCCCCGCTGCCGGACCATGGCCCTGCAAAAAAAGGATTTCTGTCCAGTGCCGCTGCTTTATGGGAAGATAGTGGCACTGGGGGCCGGACCGGCATTTAACTTCATGACGCAGGCCCTGGTGCAGATATTCCTTAATCACGCGCTCAGGAAATACGGCGCGTCATCGGTATATGGGAGTGAAATCCCCCTGGCAGTGGCCGGTGTGGCAAATAAGGTAAATACAATGGCGTCAGCAGTCGTAACCGGACTCACCAATGGCATGCAGCCCATTGTCAGTTATAATTTCGGACGCAGGAACTATAAGCGGGTGGCAGAGGCGGCCCGGACCGTGGTGGCCATGGTACTGGCTGCGGGATTCTGCATTTTTCTGTGTTACCAGCTGGTACCGGTGCGGATTACCGCGCTGTTCGGGAAGGGTACAAAAGAATACTTTGAATTTGCGGCCAGGTTTTTCCGTATTTTCCTGCTGTTCATTTTCCTGAATGGACTGCAAAGCTCGGTGGGAGGATTCTTTTCCGCCCAGGGAAGGCCGGGGCGCAGCATATTGATATCCCTGACCCGCCAGGTTATTTTCCTTCCGCCGCTCCTGACCATCCTGCCGAGGTTTTATGGACTTGACGGTGTGCTTTGGGCGGGGCCTGGGGCGGACCTTGCCATGGCGGTGATTGCTGTTTTACTGCTTAGAGAGGAACTGCGCAGGCTGGATGAACTGGGACAGGGGGAGTGAATGGGAAGGCACGGATAATCGTGTGGGGACGGACTGTGCTGGGACGGACTGTGCTGGGACGGACTGCACTGGGACGGACTGTGCTGGGATGAAGCGCATGGGATGGTGGCACCGTCCTGCCGCTGCATCGGATATATTATGGTTTTGCGGGAAAAATGACTGAAAATTGGGAATAAGCTGTTTGTCCGTCCCCATACAATTAGTAGCAGATGAGTTTATCGGAGGAAGATATGAAACGGATTGCAGCCATATTGTTATCATTTACAGTCCTGCTGGTCCATCCCGCGGCCACGGCGCTGGGGCAGGAGCCCGATATTGCCATACCTGTGGGAGCGGTTGCTGCTGACAGTGAACTGAGAACGGCTGTGGGCGGGAACGCGGGGGCGGCGCAGCCGGCAGCCGGCCAGCCGGCGGACAGTCAGGCCGTGGACGGCCATGCCGCAGATGGTCAGGCCGTGGACAGCCAGGCTGCCGGGGAGCGGATTGGGGATACCCAGGCAGTGGAGGTGCCTTCGGCAGACACCCGGTCCACAGAAGCGCCATCCACGGATTCCCAGCCAACAGAAGCGCCCTCTGCGGATACCCAGGCAGCGGTTCAGATAGCGGCGCCTTCTGCCGTGCTTATGGAGGCGTCCACGGGACAGGTAATCTACGAAAAGGGGGCGGACGAGAAGCGCAGCCCGGCCAGCGTTACCAAGGTCATGACCCTTATCCTTATATTCGATGCCCTGCAGTCAGGGAAAATCAATCTGACGGACGAGGTGGTCACCAGCGCCCATGCAAAATCCATGGGCGGTTCCCAGGTATTCCTGGAAGAAGGGGAGAAGCAGACCGTGGAAACCCTGATTAAATGCATTGTCATTGCCTCCGGCAATGATGCGTCAGTGGCCATGGCAGAGTACATAGGGGGAACGGAAGAGGAATTCGTGCGGATGATGAATGAGCGGGCGGCGGGGCTGGGTATGACCAATACCCATTTTGTGGACTGCTGCGGCCTTACGGAATCACCGGAGCATCTGACCACTGCCAGGGATATTGCCATCATGAGCAGGGAACTGATTAACAAATACCCCCAGATACATAATTATTCCACCATCTGGATGGAGAACATAACCCATGTCACAAAACAGGGAACCAAGGAGTTCGGCCTTTCCAACACCAACAAACTGCTTAAGATGGCAACGAATTTTAAGGTGACCGGATTGAAGACCGGCTCCACCTCCATTGCGAAGTACTGCCTGTCCGCCACAGCGGAAAAGGACGGCGTGCGGCTCATAGCCACCATCATGGCCGCCCCTGATTTCAAGGCCAGGTTCGGGGATGCCCAGACCCTGTTAAACTATGGCTATGCCAACTGCAAGCTCTACGAAGACAAGGAACATGTGCCCCTTCCCCAGATGCCCGTGACCGGCGGTGTGGAAGATGAGGTGGGCCTTGCATACGAAGGGGTATTCTCCTATCTCAGCCTGAAGGGGGAGGACCTGGGGGCAATTGAGAAAAACCTGGTGTTGGCCGAATCCATGCCCGCTCCCGTGGAACCGGGGCAGAAGGCAGGTGTCCTTGAATACACCCTGGGAGGCAAGAAGCTGGGCGAGGTAAATGTACTCACCAATGGAAGCGTCCGTGAGGCCGGGTACATGGATTACCTGAAACGGTTAGTGGGGGCCTGGAAGCTCAACCGCTAAAGGACAGGTGTCAGAAATATGGTATGGGATCTGCCCGGGATTTTTGCTATAATAGAAGCAGGAATCCCGGGCAGATTAAGTTTGATCCGGAAGAAGGAGGACAGGATCCATGCTTCGTTTTGCAATCATAGGAACAGGAAAAATCAGTCACACATTCATGAAGGCCGCCTTAAAGGTGCCTGGCTTTAAGCTGGAGGCGGTCTGCTCCAGGTCACAGGACAATGGACGCGCCTTCGGGTCTGTTTATGGAGTGGACAAGGTGTACACCACGCTGGAGTCCCTGGCGGATGATAAGGAGGTGGACGCGGTATACATAGCAAGCCCCAACAGCAGCCACTGCGCCCAGACCGTATTCATGCTGGAACACGGTAAGCATGTGCTGTGTGAAAAGCCCATTGCATCCAATGCACGGGAACTGGAGCGCATGAGGAAGGCGGCGGACGGGAATGGGAGAATCCTTCTGGAGGCCATGCGCCCTGTATTCGACCCCGGGTTTGCGAAGATAAAGGAAGCGATTCCGCGTCTGGGGCAGATCCGGCGCGCCGTGTTCCAGTACTGCCAGTATTCCTCCAGATATGATGCGTTTAAAAACGGAGTCATTGAAAATGCCTTTAACCCCGCCCTTTCCAATGCGGCCCTTATGGATATCGGCGTCTACTGCATCCACCCCATGGTGCTGCTGTTCGGAAGGCCGCAAAGAATCATGGGCTCAGGCATTTTCCTGCACAATCATATGGAAGGGGCAGGGACCGTGCTCATGGATTATGGTTCTATGCTGGGGGAGGCAAGATATTCCAAGATAACGGATTCCGCCCAGCCCAGTGAAATCCAGGGCGAGGATGCCAACATGCTCATCTGGCAGATACAGGATACCAGGAAGATTCAGGTTACATACCGGGACGGCAGGCGGGAGACATGGGAAATCCAGAAGGAAGACAACAATATGTATTACGAAGTGCAGCGGATGGTGGAACTCGCGCAGATGGATGGCGGAAGGGAGCTGGCCGCAGCCCATCTGGAAGGTTCGGTCATGGAGATGGAGGTCATGGATAAGGTGAGGGAACTGACCGGGATACGGTTTGGGGAGTGAGACATCCATACGGTTCGGGGAGTGAGACATCCGTACGGTTCGGGGACTGAGACATCCATTCGGTTCGGGGAACTGTGATATCCATACGGTTTGGGAACTGAGACATCCCATGGCGCTGTCATCCGGATTGGGCATAAGATTACATTGTGCGGTAGATTTTCTTAATCCTTTGTTACTTCTATTGAAAAGGGGATTTTCACATGTTATCGTAATATTATCTGATAAGAGTGTGAAAAATCTGATTTTTCAAGGAGGTAAGTATTATGAGGAAAAGAGTACTGTTTTATGGCTTTGCCGTGTTCCTGTCAGCCATACTGGGGGTGTCGGCCTGCGGAGGAAGTTCCAGGAGCAGCCAGACAGCCGTTGCCATGACAGAGGCCGCATATGAGAACATGGCTGCGGCGGAATCGGCGGCCGGAACGGATTGGGATGACCCTGCGCAATGGGAGGGGGCTGCGGATAAGGCCGGGGTGACGGATACCGCATCCCTTGGGCAGGCCATTCCCCCCAACCGCAAGCTGATACGCAACGTGACCCTGTCCGTGGAGACAGATGCATTTGACCAGATGATGAAGACGCTGACAGACAAGGTTGGGGAACTGGGCGGATATGTGGAGCAGTCGGACATATCGGGCAACAGCCTTAACTACCAGAATGAGCTGGTTCCACGGTATGCGTCCCTTACGGTCCGCGTCCCCATTGACAGGCTGGACGGGTTTGTATCCACGGTGGAGGCGAACGGCAATATCACCAACAAATCAGAAAACACCCAGGACGTTACCTTGCAGTACAGCGACCTGGAAAGCAGGAAGAAATCCCTGTCCGTGGAACAGGAGCGCATCTGGGCCTTACTTGAGAAGGCGGATACGCTGGAGGCGGTCATTGCCCTGGAAGAACGGCTTTCCGAAATCCGCTACCAGCTGGAATCCATGGAATCACAGCTCAGGCTGTACGACAACCAGGTGGATTACAGCACGGTCTATCTGGACGTCCGTGAGATCAGGGAGGCCGCATCCTTTACGCCCACTGAACCGGAAGGAATCGGACAGCGGATTGAGAAAGGATTTACAAAGAACCTCAATGCCGTGTCCAGGGGGGCAACCGGCTTCCTGATCTGGTTCCTGGCGGCCAGCCCGATCTGGCTTCCTCTGGCAGTGATTGTCATTCTCATACTTCTGATACTGCGCCGGAGTAAGAGGAGGATGCAGGAAAGGCTTAAGTCATACGTAATCCATGATGAGAAGGAAGCGGAAGATACAAAAGAATGATATTCATTACAGTTCATTACAGTACCATAGGCCCTCTGCCAATGTCTGATTGGCAGGGGACTTTTTTTGGTTTGTCATAAAATGCTGCTAACGGGACGTTTTCGTGACATAATATATGAAAAATGATGGATGTATAAGGGGAGGACACGCGCTGTATTGTAAAAGTGCATAATAATACCCCCCTAATTAGGATCATGCCCCCCTTATCCGTGCAGATGAGTCCTGCTATAATAAAACCAGAGAATAGAGGTCTGAATACTGATTACAGAGAAGGACAGGTGGCTGAAAATGAGCGAAACGATTGTTTCCATGGAGAATATCTGCAAGAGTTTTCCGGGAGTGAAGGCATTGGACCATGTGCATTTTGAACTGCGTTCCGGTGAGGTCATGGCGCTTCTGGGAGAGAACGGCGCTGGAAAAAGTACCCTGATGAAGGTGCTCAGCGGCGTCTATACAAGGGATGAGGGCACGGTACGGATATTCGGGAAAGAGTATGGGGACATGAACCCAAAGCAGGCCCAGGAGGCAGGAGTTGCAATCATACACCAGGAACTTAATATGTGCAGGCATCTCTCCGTATCAGAGAACATGTTCCTGGGGCGGGAGAAGGTAAAGGGCATGGTCCTGTCCAACAAGGAGATGGAGGAGGAAGCCAGGACCATCCTGAACGAGCTTAAAATCGACCTGGATCCCCATCAGGTGGTGGGCGACCTTCCGGTGTCCAAACAGCAGATGGTGGAGATTGCAAAAGCCCTTTCCACCCATGCCAGGATCCTTATCATGGATGAGCCTACCTCGGCGCTGACGGCCCGTGAGATTGAGGACCTGTTCCGCATCATACACAACCTGAAGGAAAAGGGATGCGGGATTGTATACATATCCCACCGCCTGGAAGAACTGCAGTCCATTGTGGACCGGGTTACCATCATGCGCGACGGGCAGTACATAACAACCATGAATTTTGAGGACACCACCCTGGATGAAATCATTTCCAACATGGTGGGCAGGGAGATTAAGGAAAAGTTCCCCCGCGTCACATGCGACAAGGGCAGGCTGGTGCTGGAGGTCAGGAACCTGAATGCGGGCAGGATGGTCAGGGATGTTAATTTTTCCCTTTACGAAGGGGAAATCGTCGGCTTTGCAGGGCTTATGGGAGCGGGCAGGACCGAGACCACCAGGGCCATATTCGGTATCGACCCCAAGGAAAGCGGGCAGTTTTTCCTGGATGGAAAGGAAATCACGATCCGAAGGCCGGAGGACGCCATCCAGGCCGGAATCGTCCTGGCTCCTGAGGACAGGAAAAAGGACGGCCTGTGCACCAAGCTGAGCATCCGCCATAACATCGCCCTCCCCAACCTGGATCTGCTGTGCAACCGGTTAGGGGTGGTCAGCCGGTCCAAGGAAGATGAGATGTGTGATAAGGTGGTGGCTGACTTAAAGGTCAAGACGCCCAATGTGGATGTGAATGCAGGCAACCTTTCAGGCGGCAACCAGCAGAAGGTGGTGGTGGGCAAATGGCTGGCCAGGAACTCACGGGTGGTGATATTTGATGAACCCACCAGGGGAATCGACGTGGCGGCAAAGGTTGAGATATATAACCTTATGAACCAGTTAAAACAGCAGGGGATTGCGGTCATGTTCGTATCCTCCGAGATGCCGGAGGTCATGGGCATTGCGGACAGGATCGTGGTCATGTGCGACGGGCGCATCACCGGGGAACTGATGGCGGATGAAGCCACCCAGAACAGTATCCTGACACTGGCAACCAGGTTTGAGAAAAAGGTAGTATGACCTGAGTACAGCAGGCCATGCACTGCACGCAGGCGCGGGAATACAGGCGCCGGGTGCGTATAGCGAGGAGGAAAAAGCAATGAATCACAAGAATCAAGGGGCTGTGAAACAGTTTTTGAATATCCGGGGCATGAGGGGCGCTTTGACTGCATTTGCAGGACTTATCATCATTTACATCGCATTTGGCGCCATCAATCCCACTGTGTTTTCCGGGCAGAACGTGACCAATCTGTTCCGTTCCATGTCCAAGTACCTGATCATCGGTATCGGGCAGAGCTATGTGCTCATAACGGGCAATATCGACCTTTCCATCGGTTCCGTGGTGGGCATGAGCGCCATGATAAGTGCAACCCTGATGACACACGGGGTTAATCCCATGGCGGCAATCCTCATCACATTGATCTGCTGCCTGGCCATCGGGGTCATCAACGGTATCCTGGTTGGAAAGTTCCAGCTGCCGCCCTTCATTGCAACGCTGGGAACCATGTTCGTGGCCAGGGGCGTTGCCTATATGGTAAACGGCAACCGGAATACGGACGCCATCAGCTCCGGCATCGGCAAGGAGGCGGCTGATAAGTTCCAGGCATTTTTCTACTATGGCAAGACCGCGGGTGTGTTTAATACCTTCTGGATTGCGCTGGTGCTGTTCATCGCCTTCTTCTTCCTGCTCTCCAAGACAAGGACCGGGCGCCATATCTATGCCATCGGTTCCAATGTGGAGGCAGCCAAGCTGTCAGGCGTAAGCGTGGTGGCAACCGTGACAAAGACATATCTTGTCAGCGCATTCTGCTCCTTCGTGGTGGGGCTTATCCTTTGCGGCCAGGCCAACATGGGCAACATGGAGGCAGGCAACATGTATGAGATGTACGCGGTTGCGGCCGGCGTTATCGGCGGTATCTCACCTCTTGGCGGGACCGGGATCCTGTTGGGGACATTTGCAGGAGCGGCTGTGTGGCAGACACTGGAGAACGGACTGAACATGATTGGGGTCCAGGTAGGGATCCAGCGCCTTGTAATCGGTATCATCGTGGTATTTGCAGTGCTTCTGGATGTGGTGCTGCGCAAGGGCATGCTGATTCGGAAACGCCCCATGGCAGAGAAGAAGGCGTAGGGAAATGAATAAGGATTAGACGCCTGGGGGAATGCCTGCGGCACAGGTTTACACCCTGTGACCGCAGCAATCCCGGCAGCGCTAATATATATGTATGAGAAACGTATGTGAAAGCAAAAAGGAGGAAAATGCAATGAAAAAAATGTTAGCATTGGCCTGTTCCCTGGGCCTGGCAGCTTCCCTTATCACGGGATGCGGCAGCAAGACAGAGGATGTGGCGGCTACCACGGCAGCATCCGCAGCCACTGAGGCGGCAAAGACGGAGACACCGGCAGCCGGCTCCGGGACCATGATTGCCCTGATAACCATGGACTCCATTGACCAGCATTGGGTAACGCTGAACGAGGGCGCGCAGAAGGCGGCGGGGGAGCTGGGCGTGACCGTACAGTTCATGGCTCCCAATACAAAAGACGATGCGCAGCAGATTGAGTGTGTGAACAACGCGGTGTCAGCAGGCGCAAAGGCCATTATCGTGGCTGCAAACGGCCCGGATGCCATCTCATCCGCACTGAAGGAGGCCCAGTCCTCAGGTGTCAAGATCGTGTATGTGGATTCACCGGCCAACGTGGATGCAGAGGCGACCTTCTCCACGGACAACAAGGCGGCCGGCAAGACAGCCGGGGAGGAAATGTTAAAGGCGTTAAGCGCGGCAGGCGTTACGTCCGGCTCCATCGGCATCATCAACGTGAACGCGGCAACGGATTCCTGCGTCATGCGTGAAGAAGGCTTCCGCTCCGCATTTGAGGGCAAGGGCTTCACAATGCTGGAGACACAGTACGGCGAAGGCGATGCAGCCAAGTCCCAGAGCATTGCTGAGAACTACATCACCCAGGGCGTGGTGGGAATCTTTGGCTGTAATGAAGGCTCCACCACCGGGGCAGGCAATGCCATCAAGGCATCAGGCAAGGACGGAATCATCGGCGTGGGCTTTGATAAGTCGGACGCCATCATGGGATTGATCGGTGACGGATACCTGCTCTGCACCATGGCGCAGAACCCGGACGTCATGGGCTATGAAGGCGTCAAGGCGGCTGTTGCTGCTGTGGGCGGGGAATCCCTGGGCGGCAAGGTAACCGACACAGGCGTATCTGTCCTCACGGCACAGGGCGGGACAGCCAGCGCGGCAGCCGGGGAAACTACCGCAAAGGCCAGCAAGGAATATAGGATTGCCCTTATTACCATGGACTCCATTGACCAGCACTGGGTAACGCTGAACGAGGGCGCACAGAAGGAAGCAGAGGCCCTTGGCGTTTCCGTGACCTTCATGTCCCCCAATACCAAGGATGACGCACAGCAGATTGAGTGTGTGAACAATGCGGTTGCAGGCGGCTACGAGGCAATCATGGTAGCTGCAAACGGCCCGGATGCCATCTCATCCGCACTGAAGGAAGCCCAGTCCTCAGGCGTCAAGATTGTATATGTGGATTCACCGGCCAACGTGGACGCAGAGGCAACCTTCTCCACGGACAACAAGGCAGCCGGCAGGACAGCCGGGGAGGAAATGTTAAAGGCATTAGAGGCAGCAGGCGTGACGTCCGGTTCCATCGGCATCATCAACGTGAATGCTGCAACGGATTCCTGCGTCATGCGTGAAGAGGGCTTCCGCTCTGCATTTGAGGGCAAGGGCTTCACACTGCTGGAGACACAGTACGGCGAAGGCGACGCAGCCAAGTCCCAGAGCATTGCTGAGAACTACATCACCCAGGGCGTGGTGGGAATCTTTGGCTGTAACGAAGGCTCCACCACCGGGGCAGGCAATGCCATCAAGGCATCAGGCAAGGACGGGATCATCGGCGTGGGCTTTGATAAATCAGACGCCATCCTTGGACTGATTGACGACGGATACCTGCTTTGCACCATGGCACAGAACCCGGACGTAATGGGTTCAAAGGGCGTGGAAGCCTGTGTTAAGGCCCTTGAGGGAGATTCCCTTGGCGGGGTTGTATCCGATACAGGCGTGTCTGTCCTGAAAAAATAATTAATCCTGAACATACAGCAAGAACGCCGCTCTGAGGAACGGCGTTTTTGTTGAAATGCAAAACCCGGCATGATATGATACAGGGAAGGGAATGTAAAAGGCCTGAGGGGGGAACTTATGTTAAAAGTAATTATCGCGGATGACGAGCGCCTGATCTGCAGGCTGGTCCAGGCCCTGGCTGACTGGGATTCCCTGGGCATGGAGGTGACGGCCCTGGCTGAGAACGGCCTGGAAGCGCTGGAACTCATTAAGTCCAGGGAGCCGGACATACTGATTACGGATATCCGTATGCCTGGATGCGACGGCCTGGAGCTGATACGCAGCGCAAAGGAGCTGATGCCGGACCTGGAGGTGGTCATCATCAGCGGATACGCGCATTTTGAATATGCCCAGAAAGCAATGAAATACGGGGCGGGATATTATCTGTTAAAACCCATTAAGCAGACAGAGCTAATGGAAACCCTGGAAAAGATACGGGAAAAATGTGAGGCCAGACAGGAGACCAGGACGGCCATCCACCGCCAGCACCAGAACAGCCAGGAGGACCTGAGCCGTATCCGGGAAAGCCTGATGAAGGACCTGCTGTCCGGCAGCCTGAATGACCTGACGGCGGAAAACTTGAGGAACAGTTACCATGTGGATACGTCTGGGGACATGTACCAGGTGTTCATGGTGAAGATGGACTGCAGCATGGAGCAGGTGAACCGCACGGCGGCCGGGGTCATACAGGAAAAAATCAGGGATATTTTTAATCATGCCATGTCCTCCATCTGCTGCGACATGGTGCTGTATTTCCAGTCCTATACCGGGTATGGGCTTCTCAATTACGATTCCGGCCGCAGGGACGAGGTGCGCAGGGGGCTGCGGGAATGCCTTAACCACCTGGAAGTGAAAAAGGACCTGATGGGCCCCCTTGATTTCACCCTGTCCCTGGGCGCGCCCACCGCTGCGCCGGGCCAGCTTGGTGTTTCCCTGGAGGGGGCAAAGGGCGCCATGTGGGAGCGGCTGATGGAGGGGACCGGGAGGCTTTTGGAAACCGTGCCTGCTGGTTCCGGTTTGGAGAAGCAGAACCTTTTGGACCGGTACATGAAGCTGATGGAGCATTCCGTGGATACCCTGAACCTGGAGGAGGCAGGGGAGGCATGCGGCATGCTGGAACGCGAGGTACTGGGGTTGGAGCGGATCTGCGGCAGGGAAATACTGGAACTTGTGCTGTCTGCCGGACGTCTGTTCATTGCCAGGACCGCCCTCAACCATGTGGAGGAAATCCAGCAGGATTTTGCGGCCTGCTGTAGCCAGTGCAGCACGGTTGGCGGGCTGTTCGGACAGCTGAAACAGATACAGGCCAGGCTTCTGTCAGAGGCCAGGGACCTTCGCAGCAATGAGGCGGCCCGCCCCATCCGCATTGCCAAACAATATGTGATGCAGCATTACCAGGAGCCTATCACCCTGGAAACCGTGTGCGAGGACATCGGTTTCAGCGTCAACTATTTCAGCACCCTGTTCAAACGGGAAACAGGGGAGGGATTTGCCAAATACCTTACCAGGGTCAGGATGGAAGAAGCCAAGACACTTTTACGGGAAACCAGCCTTCCTGTGGCTGAGATATGTGAGAAGGTGGGATACAGCGACAGGAAGCATTTTACCCATACCTTCCACAAGGACACGGGGCTGAACCCGGCGGAATACAGGAAGCTGTATGGGTAGGGATGGGCGGCGAAGGAATGGGCGGTGACAGAATAGGCGCTGGCGAAGGAATTATGTTGGAAGGAGGCAGGGGATATGAAACGTTTTGAATATCTGTCAGTCCGGGTCATGGTACTGCTGGCGGCGGCGCTGTGTATCCATCTGTTTCTGATTGCCGGGCTTCTGTTCCTGGCATTCCTGGGCAATGCGCCCTTCTGGCCCGCCATCCTGTCCCTGGTTCTGCTGGTTGTGCTGCTATGGTGGTTTTACGCCATGATCCTGAAGCCCTATCTTCACATGGAGCGGACCATGCGCCTGTTCCTGGACGGATATACCACGGCGGACCTGACCCATCTGTGCCAGACCGCCCCAACGCCCATGGTTTACCAGATGCTGGCCCATATGATGAAAATCATGGACTCCTCGGAGCTGCTTAAGCTGAACAAACGGCAGGCCCAGTATCTGGCCCTGCAGAACCAGATTAACCCCCATTTCCTGTATAATACGCTGGAGAGCATCCGCAGCGAGGCGCTTATAGCAGGGCTTACAGGTGTGGCGGACATGACGGAGGCCCTTGCGGCATTTTTCCGCTACACCATCAGTAAGGTGGAGAACCTGGTGTCCGTGGAGGAAGAACTGGAGAACTGCCAGACCTACTTCCGGATCCAGCAGTACAGGTTCGGCTCACGGCTGAGCCTGACCATTGAATGTGACCCGGAGGAGCGGGAAGAAATCTATGGCTGCCGCCTTCCGAAGCTGACCATGCAGCCCATCCTGGAAAACAGCATCATCCATGGCACGGAGTGCAAGATAGGTACAGGCCATCTGACCATCCATCTGGAGCGCAGCGGGAAACGGCTCCTGATCCGCATATCCGACGACGGTGTGGGGATGGATGAGGAGGTCCTGTCCAGGATGAATGAACGGCTGGGCAGGAGCGGACAGGCATTTGCCTCCCAAGGCTCGGAAACCAGGGGAGGAATCGCGCTTGTGAATGTAAATAACCGTATCCATCTGCTGTTTGGGGAGGAATACGGGCTTCACGTGTTCTCCATGCCGGGGGTGGGCACGGATGTGGAGATTAACCTGCCGGCCATTGCCAATGACAGGGAGCTTAAGAATAAAGAGGCTTTAAAATGAGGGAAGAAGTATTCCGCATGGAGCGTGTGACATACTGCGAACAGGGAGTGGCCCTGCTGGAGAATTTCAGCATGACCATCTGGACAGGGGAGATACTGGGGCTTGTGCCTGCCAATCATTTTGGGCTATCGGCCCTGATGCGGCTGCTGCGCCAGAACCTGCCCCTGCACTATGGATTTGTTTACTATAAGGAAAAGCTGGTCAATGACTGGCGTTTTCCCTGTACCGGCATGAACCGGGTCAGCACCAACCGGGTCAGTATCATCCAGAATCAGAGCTGTCTGGCAAAGGACCTGACGGTGGCTGACAACATTTTCGTGCTCAGGCCGGGGTTCCGCAAAAGGCTGATGCAGCCCAGGATCCTGCGGGAGCAGATAAAGCCTTTCATGGAAGATATCGGGATGGAGATACCTGCGGATGCCTACATAGAAGACCTCAGCACCTTTGAACGCTTTGTGGTGGAGCTTTTAAAGGCAGTGGTCGCCGGGAACCATCTGGTGGTGCTGGAGGATATCAGCACCTTTATCAGCGCGGCGGAGCTTGAAAAACTCAGCAGCATCCTGCGCCACTATGCAAAGCGGGGGATGTCGTTCCTGTACGTGGCAGCCCATTTTGAGGAGGCGCAGCAGATCTGCGACCGCGCGGCCCTCATGCTCAACGGGCAGATCATAAAATGCTTTGGCGGGGCAGAAAAGCCCCCGGATCCATTCTTCCTGCGGTGCACGGAGGACTTTGACCGCCATGTACGGGAGCGGATGGCCCGCCGGAACCGGTCGGAGCCGGGCACGGACCATATTGTCTTCAGGATGGAAAAACTGTGCTGCGGGCAGGTGGAGAACCTGAGCTTTTCAGCGTATGAGGGGGAATGCCTGGTGGTGCAGGATCTGGACAACTGCATGATACGGGAGCTGATACCGGTGCTGTCAGGCGGGAGCAGGCAAAAGAGCGGCAGTATATGGATTAACGGGACCCTGTCAGGGGGCCTGCATGACCGCCGCGTGGCCATCATCCAGGAGCTGCCTGTCCACACCATGCTGTTTCCCAATATGAGCTATCTGGATAACCTGTGCTTTACGCTGGACCACCGGATGGACGGCGTGTGGAGGAAGAGGAAGATTAAGAAAAGCCTGCGCAGGGAATACGCGGGCTTTTTAGGGGAAGATGTATTTGACACGCCTATCGAGCGGCTGACCGAACGGCAGAAATACGACCTGATTTACACCAGGATCTTTCTGCAGAACCCGGAAATCGTGTTCTGTGTCCAGCCCTTTAAAAGTGCGGAGGTATCCCTGCGCATCCATATCATGGAACTGTTGGAACGCTTCCTGAACCGGGGAATCCCGGTGGTCATCATGGCTGTGAACCTGGCTGATTCCCTGGCCCTGGCCGACCGGCTGCTGCGGGTGGGACGGGGCGGGACCGTGCAGGAGTACTGCAGGGATGAATTCGCGGCCCTGCCGGTGAATACTCCGTGGCTGTACCTGTATCAGGAGGGACAGGGGGATGGGAGATGAATGGTCGGTGGGAAATGGAACATTAAGTGTCCGTTTTCCGCCGTTTTTATATTGGCCAGAGTTAAATTGTTTTTTATGTTCTGTATGAATGGTTAGGTGACAAGGTCTTCATAAGAAGAACACGAAGGTTGGATAGGAAGATAAGGGGACTTAAAAGGGGGATTTATAAAAAATTGCTGGAATAGAAAAAATGATATCGGTAAAGTTCTATAGGTGTCTGGTGCCGGGTAGATGGGAAAGACTTATATAATAAAAGAAACTTGCTGAAGAGAACTTTAAACATGTCGTTTATATGAGTATGGTAGAGTTGACAGTAAAACGATTTGTGAAGTGCCTTAATCAGGCGGAGGCTTGGAAAACCGAAACACCTATGGGGGATGAACCTTCAATGAGGAAGTTAGTCTATTTTCTCTTGAATCTGAAGATAATAAAGAGACAGTTTTCATCATAGACGAAATACAGGAATCCGCCAAGGTATTTAATCTGGTCTGGACATATGCACGGCAGATTCATGTTATAAGCTTATAATAGTTAACTATCTGGACAGGCTGCTATCAAAAGAATTTTTCCTCTTCGTCAGAGATTTTGGGGATTTAACTTTGGAAACGTTGATATTCACAGTATTCACAGAATTCGTAAAATCCTTCGGGAAATGGGAACTGTACGGGTCCATCGATTTGTTAGGTGGCTGACTCTAATCCGGAATAATAAGATTGATAGAATGCTTTGAACTTTATCGGAGAACTGGTGGTTATCCTCCCCTGTTTTTTATGTATGTATTTGACCAGCAGGATACGCCGCCAATTCCCTGGCAAAAAAATGTGAGTGACAGAAGGGCTCCTGCTTCAGGGGTAGTATAAATTAACCTGCATTTTTCTCTAAAAACCAGGTATTGCATGTCTCCGTACCCTATTTTATAATGAAGTAGTATGTCTTAACCGCCTATAGGCAGGACAGGTAGGATTATTTATGAAAATATGCATTGACATGAACCACTGAGATGTTGATGTATGGTGAATAATGAAAAGCTGGAAATTAAGAAAGCCGGATGCTGTTTAAAGGAGCGGAACATCAAATACCAGCGGCTGGCTTAAAGGGAAGGGCATGAGGATAGGGAACTATTAAGGGGAAGGTAACAGGTATCAGTGTGAAACAGGCCGTGGGCGGACTGGAGGGTCATGTTGGCTGTTGATTGAAAAGATAAGGGCGTGCTGGTAAAACAATCCGGTCTAAACCAAACCAATCCGGTTCAAACCAAACCAATCCGGTCCAATATAGCCAGTCCAGCATTATCCAATATAGTCCAATCCAGCATTATCCAATAAAGCCCAATCCAGCATTATCCAAACCAGCCATAAGTACCACCTTGGCCCATGGATATAAGAATAAAAGAGGGGGTAATCCCGTGGAGATACTTCGTGTGGCTGTCTGCGATGATGACAGGGAATATCTGGAGCAGATTGAAGAGGAAATAAAAGCATATATTGAGGGGCTGCCAGGAGCCATGGATCTGCAGATAAGCCTGTTTACCGATAGCTGCAGATTATATGAGGCGGGGATTAAGCAGCCTTTTGACCTGGCGTTTCTCGACATTGAGATGCCGGGGAAGGATGGTTTCTGGCTGGCAGGACAGCTGGGGGCCAGCTGCCCTGAAACCAGGCTTATATTTGTATCCAGCCATGAGAGCTGGGTTTTTGACTCCCATGAGTATATGCCTCTTTGGTTTGTGAGGAAGGGACTTTTAAAGCGGGATATGAACCGGGCGCTGCAGAAATATTTTCAGGTGACGGCCCGCAGGAAAATCAGTTATAAAATCCAGGGCGGTTTTGGGGCGGGGGAGGTGCTTTTGCGGGATATCATGTACATAGAATGCAATGGCCACACATTGACATACAGGATGTCCGGCGGCGCAGAGTACTCTGTCTATGGGAGCCTGAAGCCTGTGGAGGAGGAACTGAAGGCGTATGGTTTTATCCGTATCCACCGGAATTACCTGGTGAATCAGTCCCATGTTTCCCAGATAGGGAAAATGGACGCTGTCCTTAAAAATGGTATGGTTGTTCCGGTGGGAAGGGACAGAAGAAAAGGGGTAAAGGAGATGATGATGGAATATGGAAGGAAGCGCGGCAGCCAGTTATGTGATTGATGTATTGTCCACCATCATGGCTGTGGAATATATGGACCATGGTTTTGAAAAGAAATATTCCGGCGCTGCCCGAATCATGCTGTTTGCAGGCGGATGTACTGCCTATTATGGAATCATGGCCCTGCTCAACCGTCATGCGGCTTTTGAAGGGGGCCTGGGAATCAGTTATGGGGTGGTGCTGGCAGCCTATGGCTTCATTGCACTGAATGGGAAAATGCAAAGGATCCTTGTCCACAGCTTTCTATGGGTATTGGTAGCCATCAGCAGTTCCTACATGATGTATGGGGCAATGGGGATTATCACGGGCAGTAGTCTTAATACGCTGCTGGTCATGGACAGGAAGGCTGTTGTGTTTCCGATGCTGGCGGGATGCGCCCTTAAATTCTCCATGGGACGGGCGGCCCTGGCTTTGTACGGACAGAAAAAGGGGATGGGACAGGCAGAGGATGGAATGCTGGCAGGTACATTTTTCTGCATGTTTATACTGATTTTGGGAATGTTTCTTCTGGAGGAAGGCAGATTGGACCAGAGGGGGAGATATTTTTTATCCCTTTGTATGCTGGCGGGAATCTTAGGGGTGATAGTTCTCATTGGAAGCTTTTATCACCGTCTGGAGCAATACCGGAGGGAACAGTGTGAGACGGAATTCAGAAGGGAAACCAGATTCCAGCAGGAGGAACAGATAAAGGATTTATACAGAATGGGCCGGGAGGTAAACCATCTTCGTCATGATATGAAGGGACGTCTGAATGTGCTGTACCGCCTTGTGACAAAGGAGCGGTACGGTGAGGCGGCCGATTACATTGAACGCATGGGGGCAGATTTGGGCAATTATCCGGAACTGCCACAGGATACAGGGAATGAGGGGCTAAATGCAGCCTTGATTAAGGCTGTTCAGGAATGCCGGGAAAAGGGAATCCGGTTCCGGTACGTGGTCATGGGCAGACAGGACAGGATTGACAGCATGGACATGGGAACTCTTTTGTACAACCTGATTTCCAATGGAATCGAGGCCTGTATGGAGGCGGGGACAGGACGGGAATTGGAACTGGTGGTGAGGGAGGAGGAAGGAACAACAGAAATTTTCATGGAAAATACCATTTCCGGGTCCGTGATAATGGACAATCCTAATCTGGAAAGCAGAAAACCGGAGGATCGGTATCATGGATTTGGCATGGAGACTATCCGTGGTATTGTTGATAAATATCAGGGATGCTATAGTTACCGGGAAGAGACAGGACGGTTTATTCAGGAAATCAATCTGCGGGAGGTTTCTGAATGAACCGCCCTACTTTTTGTGTCGAAATAGTACGGTTTATGCTGTGCCAATTGTTTTTTGATGCTAAATCCGTATAATAAAACCAGAGCGTGTTTGAAAATTGCTTTCCGTCGGCTGTGCGTAATTAACGGGCGCTTTATTCACCGCTAATTAAGGTAGTACTAAGGCAGTATCCTTTTATATCTGTGTGGATTCCGAAGTGATTCTGCCATCAAAGGATACCCTGGAAAGGTATGGAAAAGGAGGAAATACTATATGACGGCTCAAAACAAAGAACCATACATGGAGTTTATGAATGAAGACTTCATGAAGAAAAATTATCCGGAAGGCTCTGTGTTCAAGGCTTACAAGAAATCCCTAAAAGGAGTCAATGCGGGGCTGGGCATGTTTTTCATGATTGCATTTCTGGCAGGGAGTATTGCTGGCCTGGCCTGGTCCATAAACAGGACATTGGAGATAATCCGGGATGCAGAGGAAAACATGCTGGGGGTTGGAATTGGGATTTGCGTCTTTTTTCTTTTGCTGGTCCTGCTATTTGGAGCGGTTATCTTTTTCATAACAAAAGACATGAGGAAAACCGTGGATGACTGGATCCGCTTTTTTGCCAAGGCAGGCGGCTTAAGCGAACAGGAGATACGGGAATTTGATAAACAGGCCATGGAACCGGACACCTTGATCCTGAATCATCTTGGGAAGCTGAAGTCATTTACAACCGGGCAGAAGAAAGGGATATTAACCAGGGATTATATCTGCCTTTACGGCAGCAATGCGCCCAATATACTGAAACTCAGCCATCTTAAAGAAGCTTACCTGCAGGATAATACATACTATGTTAAAGTTGGGAACACCAGTAAACAGGCGCATTATCTGACCATCAATCTGAAGAACATGGATGGAAAAAACGCATGGGCAGAGACATCACTGGAAGCAGCTAGGGCGCTCCAGGAGGAATTGGAGAGCCGTTGTCCCGGGATTGACACTGCCGGAGGCGCGGTGCTGCCGGGATAGGATGAGGGGGAAATGGCATGGAACATGAAACAACGGACAGGAGAACAGTGGAAACTGAATTCAGGAAAGGCATGCTGCGTTCCAGGGTACCCATAGGGCTGATTATAACTGCCTTTGGAATAGGTATGGTAGTATTGATAGGCAGCTATCTGATGAAATATTTCCGCGGGGCAATTCCGCTTCGGGAGGTGTACCGGACAGAACAGGCGGGAGAGGAATATGTAAGCTTTGATATAGATTATGTGCTGGACGTTTTCATGGAAAGCTACCGCACCCGCTATGGAGTACGGTCCAAGAGCAGCGTATATTATCTGGTGCTGGACGAGGAGGCTGGACCTGTCCCTGTCCGCGTTTCCGCGAAAATGGAGGCGGAAATGGACCGGATTATGGACGAGACCTGGGATTACTTAAGCGGTGTCCGTCCTGTTCCGCCTATTGGGATGCATGTGGAAGGAACCTTGAAAAAACTGAAGGATGATGGAAAAACATATTTTGACAGGACTGTCAGCAGTTTCAATCTGCCATCTGAAAATGAGAGCTATTACCTTTGGGCCGGTATATTGGATAACCAGTCGCCCTCCAGTGCCATGGGAACCACTGGTCTTGGGGCTGTCATCCTGTGTTTGGGGCTTTTTATCCTGGCTCCGATTCTGGGTAAGGACCATATAAAAGCAGTACAGGTATTTCTGGACAGCCACAAAAACATAACCAGACAAATGGTGGATGAAGATTTCCAAAAGGTCCGGAAGATAAGCGGCACATTCTGGCTGGGCGAAGACTTCTCATATGGAATAACGGGCAAGCCTGTAATCCTGGTGAACCAGGAACTTAAAAAGGTTTGTTTCCGGGTGCAGAGGGTTGGGCGCGGGACCAGTGAAGAATTGGTGTGCACCACGGCGGATGGAAATGAATATGGGTTCACCATGAATAAGAAAAAGGCAGATGAGGCCATAGCCCTCTATCAGGCCAGGTATCCTGCCCTTAAGATGTCTTCCGGTTTCAAAGGAAGACTTATGATGATGGGGGATGGGGATACAGAAGGCGGAAGCCAGGATGCCGGGGAATGAAAAGGCAGGGAATGGGCTATACACAAATATCGGAAAGCCTGATATAGGCATTTCTTATATTTGTGTATACTCTGTCAGGCTGGGCATTATTTTAAATGCCGGTTTTCGGCCTTTATATGTTTGTGTGTAAAAAGGAAGGGGATTTTCTTGTGAAAGCCAAGAAGATTCCCTTCCTTTTATGTTTATCTGATTCTGTTTATCTTAATCTGCGATTATATTATATTGCGTTTATCTTATTATGCTTACTTAACAACACGCTTATTTTGTATTAACAACATGCTTATCATGCACTATGCTTACTTTATATAATTTTATATCATGCTAATCTTACATCATGCTCATTTTTACATCATTTTATCCCAATAGCATTCATAAAGAATGAATCGTATGGGTTGATAATGTCCTTAAATTTACTCCGGGATTCACCCCTTATTTTGCTGCTTCCTGTGAGAACTGTGTAGTAACAAGATCTTCATAGGGAACGCGCTGTGACAGCTCGCCTGCCTCTTCTAAGATATTTTCCAGAAGTTCAAAGCTTTCCTTTTCAAATACAGTGTCATCTTTCCAGGTATCCTGGTCCTTGTAGCGGCCTACGATGGTGGCGATTTTGTCTACCGGGGTCTCCTTGAACTGGGGGGCGATGGTCTTGGCGATTTCTTCGGCTGAGTGGGAGTTCACGTAGTCCATGCCTTTTTGGATGGCATTGAACAAAGGATACTAATAATTGTTGATTATAGAGGCAGCGGGATATGGAGGGCGGAGGAACTGCTGCCCTTTTCCTATAAGGTAGAGAATTAAAAGATGGTAAATCAAAATTCCGTTAATTTGGAAGTTGAACCCCACGGGAAATTAAGCGAAATGAAAATTAATTTATAGTTATATGAAAGAGGTTGTCGTAAAATGAATTACTTATACAAGATATTGGTACTGGTTAGTTAGAAATCATATCTTGTTGGAGTTTTACACTTTGCGGCAACCCCTTCATGTAATCATTGAAGAGTTGAGGTGCAATTGAAATTGTGCGCATGTGCTTATGGAGCTGTCACTATCAATCATGTACAATAGATTTTAATGCTAAAAGGTACCAGCAGTACGCTACAGAAATAGTGCTTCGAACAATAAACGGTTCTCATCGGTAACATCGAATTCTCCACCTGCCATAATCCATTTGAGTATAATGCCATTAGATAAGCAACATAACGAGTTGCTTAGTGTTTTGGGAGATGCGGTGCGCTTAATCTGCCCCTCCTGCTGGGCGCGCTCAAGCAAGCTGATTACGATATCCGATAGCCCGCCCTGTTCCGGCAACAAAGGGATGACCTCGTCTTTCAGGTATATGCGGTATAACTCTTTGGTCAAAGCGACACCGGCCTTTGTGACGTGGCGGATACGCGTTTCTATAATTCTCAAAACTTGATTCGCATAATCATGTGCACACAGAATAGAGGCCAATTCATCGCTGCTCAGCATGTTGTCAGTAGAAAAATAATCACGAATTAATTCATCTTTTGATTTGTAGTAATAATAAAATGCCGTTTTCGTAACATCAATTTCTTTACATATATCATCGATGGTAATGTTTTCAAAACCATATCTCTGAAATAAACCAATAGCGGCTGACAAAAGCGCCTCCTTGGTAGCTCTTTTTTTAGCCATTCTAACACCTCCGTTCATGTATACCTTTGATTATAAAATACTTTACTCTAAAAATCAACAACATTACTAGAGTGATGATTTTGATAACTTAAATATTGATTTTTCGATACAATAGGAGTATAATATTGCCAATGAAACTAAAATGGGGGTAATGTTTATGGTGGAGAAAGAATCGCAGCTAATGCTAATCATTGGAGGAACAGGAGTACAGGGCGGTAATGTTGCGCGTGAACTGCTGAAGCACGATTACCGCGTTCGAGTTCTTAGCAGAAACCCGCAGTCTGCCGCAGCGCAGGAAATTGCGGCAAAAGGCGCAGAGGTTGTGCAGGGCGATATGGCTGATGTCAATTCGCTTGAGCCCGCTATGAGAGGCGTTTCCGCCATATTTTCCGCCCAATATGCCGACCCGTTTGACCCATCTGTTGAGCCGCGCAATGCGGCGAATATGGTTAAAGCCGCTCGAAAAGCCGGAATTGAGCAGGTGGTTCACACTTCGGTGGCAGGCAGCAATTTATTCCCGCGCTGGAACAGATACAAAGTATTGGCCGAGTATAATGAGCATAAATACCAGATTGAGGAATTTGTCAGAAATGGCGGCTTTCGCTATTGGACAATTCTTCATCCGTGCCTGTTCATGGAAAACTTTGAGGAAGAATCCGCCAAAATAATGGCGCCAGAGCTGAAAGAAGGCGTGCTTTTCGGTGTATTAAAGCCTGATACACAAATAAAGTGGACCTGCGGTGACAATACTGCACAGTTTGCCCGCGCCGTATTTGAAAGCCCGGAAAAGTTTAACAGGAAAGATATTGATGTTGCCGGAGATGAATTGTCAATGTCCCAGGCGGCTCAGACACTGAGCCGTGTGCTTTGCAAGCATGTGGTTTATGAGGCTGTCAGCCATGAAGAAGCTATACGCAGAGGTCTCATGGAAGGTACTGTATGCGGTCAGGAATGGATGGAGGCCGTGACTCCCAGCTTCGGATTCGATATCAATAAAACCAGGCAATATGGTGTTCCTCTGATTAACCTCGAAACGTGGGTAGCCACTCATCGGGAAAAAATCTTCATCCGATAAAGCGCAGGCATAAAGTCCATAAATTGGGGTTCATACCGACTTAAGAAATATGTAGAGAATAAGGGAATTTGAAGAAATGAAAAATACAGTAAAATCATTTTTGATAATTGGTCAATCTAACATGGCTGGTCGCGGTTACCTTCATGAAGTAAAACCTATCGTAAATGAGAGAATTGTCATGCTCCGCAACGGGAGATGGCAAATGATGGCTGAGCCCATCAACTGTGACCGTTCAGTCGCTGGAATCAGCCTTGCGGCATCGTTCGCAGATGCGTGGTGCCATGAAAACAAAGAAGGCCGAATTGGTCTTATACCATGTGCCGAGGGTGGAAGTGAAATCGATGAATGGGATGTTGGTAAGGCACTCTATGACCATGCAATCAGTGAAGCCCACTTCGCTATGAAAAACAGTCAACTGACAGGTATTCTATGGCATCAGGGAGAATCTGATAGTATGGGGGGCAAGCATGAAATATATTATGAAAAACTACATAGAATCATGCAAGGGTTTAGGAAGGAACTGGATGCATCCAATATTCCTATTATTATTGGCGGATTAGGAGACTTTTTAGGTCAATCAGGTTTTGGAAAGAATTGTACCGAATATACGCTCATTAATCAGAAGTTAAAACAATTTGCTTTTGAGGTGGATAACTGCTATTTTGTTGATGCTGCGGGGCTTACCTGTAATCCCGATGGCATTCATATCAATGCAGTTTCCCAGAGAAAGTTTGGCTTGCGATATTTCGAGGCGTTTTTCCGCAAGCAACATGTATTAGAACCTTTAACAAATGAGGATGAACAAATCCTGATTCTTGAATCCAGAGAACACACAAAGATTGAGAAAACATTTTTGTTAAGTATGCAAATGGCTTTGGGCGATATCTCGTACAGCGATTTTGAAACGCAGTTGCCGTAGCCACGCCGGATTTAAAACAAAATCATTAATCTATAAAATATTTTAAGCCGAGTTTCGCTTATCGTTTGCGCAAGAGGATGATTGTGTGGTGGCTGTGTGGGTGGTGTATCACCCTGTCTTTTTAACAACTGGAGGAAGGACGGTGCGTGGCGAACTTTGTCTAAGTATGAAGTGCGAAAAGATACGTTATGCTTGTTTTGTTTATATGGTAACTGCTATAATATAGAAAGGTATAAAAGCTATGGTTTGAATTTCTTTCAACTGTTATTTCATGAATTTCTTAAATCATAGCTTGCAAGGACTTATTGTGTTAAAAATTTATTAGAATCAAACTATCCAATACTTTTTGGTCACAGTCTGCGAAGGCTGTGTGGATTGAAATGTTTTGAGGAGGTGCATTGTGACAGCATATGAGAGTCACAGTCTGCGAAGGCTGTGTGGATTGAAATGTTCCTGAATAGTCTTTTATAGTTATTCATTTTAAGGTGTCTATATGTATACATGAGGACTGTAATCAAAATGGGGACATAATAAGAAAGGTTGGATGGTAGTAGGATGGAACTTAAAAGAGATATTTATAAAAATTTGTTGAGATGGAAAAATGACGATACTGGTCAAGTTCTTCAGGTGTCCGGCGCGAGGCAGGTGGGTAAGACTTATATACTAAAAAAGTTTGCATATGAGAATTTTCGGCATGTGGTTTACATCAGTATGGCGGAACCTTCCGGAGGGCAGTTTTTACAGTGCTTGGATAAAATCAATGAATGGGAACCGGGAACACCGCGGGAAGAAAGACCTGTCCATAAAGCGTTTGAACTTTTTGATAGAGAATTTTGTGATACAAAAGATACGGTTATAATCATAGATGAGATACAGGAATCCTCAAGAGTTTTTAACCTGGTGCGGACGCTTGCCAGAGAGTTTGACTGCTATGCAATTATTACGGGCAGTTATCTGGGCAGACTGTTGTCAAAGGAATTCTTCCTACCTGCTGGCGATTTTGAGGATTTGACACTGGAAACATTGACGTTTGCAGAATTTGTGGGGGTATTTGGAAAACGTAATCTGTATGAATCCATAGATTTATTTGGCGGGTCTGATGCGGAACAATATAAGGAATTGAAAGCGTGTTTTGACCTTTACCAGAGAATCGGCGGCTACCCCTCTGTGGTAAATATGTACCTGGAAAACAAAAGCCTAGAGCC
>DS990261.1:711646-726942 GCA_000155435.1 Clostridiales bacterium 1_7_47FAA
ACCCTAGAGCGCTGTGATGCAGAGTTGGGCCGGTTAATGAGTATTTTTACCAATGAATCAAAGCGATATTTTGATGATGTGATGGAAACAGATATCTTCGAAAAACTGTTCCATGGAATAGCGGTTACATTGATTCGGGAGAAGCAAGGAGCCGGTGATTTGGTGGAGGATTTGAGTAAAATTGTCTATAAGCAGGAAAGCGGCAGATTCACGAAAAAGATGATTAACCATGCAATCAGCTGGTTACGGTCCTCACACATCATTGGGTATGCAAGCAAAAGTATTGACTGTGATTACCTAAACATAAAGGAAAATGACAGATTTTATTTTCTTGATGTCGGGATTGCGCATTACTTTGTTGCCAGGGCTGGTGCAGATGAAGCAACAATCAGCGGCATTGTGGCAGAGAATTTTGTTTATCTGTCCCTGCTTAGGCGTATATCACAGGATATAGCAGGGAATGCACCATGGTTTGCAACATATGGTAAAATAAAAGGGGAATTGGATTTCTTTGTCAGAAGTCTTGTTGATTATAACAATTATGGAATAGAAGTTAAAGCTGGCAGTAATTCAGGTAAGACAGTAAGCCGTCTGTTACAGGATGGAAAAATTGATTATGTTTATTATTTGAAGGGGGATACCCAGGGAGGAAGGACAGAAGATAAAAAAACACAAACCGTACCTCTTTATCTGGCTGACAGGATTACCTTTAACCTTGGGAAAGAATAGTTGAAAATATTATATTTTGATAAGGGGCTCTCATGATGTAATGTCATGAGAGTCTTTTTGTACAATGACAGGAGTTGTCCTTTATGGATGTTATAGTTTAAGAAAAACAAAAGATGAGGAGGGTCTATGGAATCAAAAATATTGTATCAATTAACAATGCGCTGTGATTCAAAACAGTGTGAACTGGATTTGGCATTGTATGGAATCAAGGATGTAGATGGTGAATATGTGTACCTGGCTCAGAAAAAGGTAAAAAAATCCATTCTGGGGGATGTGTCTGCGGATTATTCTGATGACGGTACAATATTGCTCAAATCATTTTTTATGCCGAAGGAGGCAGCCCTGATTATGGTCAGGCGCATGTTTATCTACTTTTACAAGCGGTCCATCCCAATGGCGGATGGAGGGGCTAACTTCAGTTACCAGAGGTTCCGAGCAATGGCCAGGCTGGTAGAAGCGGAGTGGGGGAAGCTTCTGTACCCAGAGTATGATTCCAGCTGGTTCCTTGGAGGATTGAAGTCAGATGTGTGGGAGCAGGAGTTTAAAGAGACGATGAATGAATGTCTTACGGATAATGCAGAGAAGGGAGAATAGATGATGATTCCGTTTGGTGGGGAAAGGATGATTAGGATATCAGTCCAATGCTGGGAATTATTTGCTAATCTGCGTGTGGTTAGGGCAATCATTCACATATTATTGTTAAAGGTAGATGATTAAAAGTAAGCTTTCAGACTATATGGGTAACGCTTTAATGAGTCATTGCTGGTAGAAGCAGTGGCTTTTTCTTTTTGAAAGGGGGCTAATCGTTATTATAATCAGTCCTTATAGGATAAGACCGCCGCCGGTATCATGCAGACTGTATTTTATGCTGGAGGAGGACAGTCGATGAAAGATATTCTGGACTTGATATGTTATGTGATATTGGCGGTATATGATATTTATGAGAAATACAAAAAGTAGCAGGTAAGTTCAGGTGGATTTTGAGGTGGAGATTCATGGTGCACTTCGAACTACTGGCTCAGAGGATTTTTTCTGCTATGGAAAAACTTTAAAAAACGAGATTGCTTATATTAGCCTGGGGGCGGATTTTTCGCTGAAGATTCATGTTTACCAAGGGATTTTTAATCATATGGCAATGGAGTATGGCGTTGAGATATTTACTTCTATTACAGAGAAAAAACTGGGGTGATCCAAACTTCTCAGACAATTTATTATGAATAGTTCGATTTTATAAGTATAGGGATTAGGCCAAGAGGCTTAATCTCTATTTTTATTAAGTAGTGGTATGTATAATCAGGTGCTTTATATATGGCATGCAAAGTATACCCCTTGCCAGAAAAAGGCCACTAGGAGGTATGCTGTATATCATTCGTTTCATTGGTAATCCAGTCTTTAAGCACAATATTGATATACTGACTGACGGAGCGGTCATCTTCCTCTGCCATTTGCTTTATCGTTTTCAAAATATCGGAATCTATGGTAATACTTATTGCGATAAGGAAGGGATAGTCATGAATGAGAAGCTGATGGATATATTAAAAGTGATTGCTGATAAGCGAATAGAAAATACAATGGACATCCTGCTAAATAACAATCAAAAATATAGAAAAATGGCAGAAGCAGTTCTTGCTATAGAGAAAGTATATGATTCTTTAGAAATGGATTCAGATATAAGGGAAATAACTAACCACCTGTTAGCTGAAAGGGATGGTATGAATCTTGAAAAGGTGTCATTGGCATATTGGGCGGGAATGATGGATGCTGTTTTAATATTAAGGGAGATGGGAGTGATTGAATTATAAATATATTAGGGCATGTTTATATGATTAGATGTACCCGTCTGCCTAATCTATTCTTTGAGGGATGGTTCCTTTATTACTCGTCCTATAAGATAATCAATAAATCATGTTTGCAGATAGAAGAGGATAGGATATGAAGTAAAAAAGGGGATGACTAAAACTTGCTCTTAGTCATCCCTCATTTACTTTGTTCCTAATATTTTTAAATGAAATGTAGGAATCTTTAGATGTTTACCTTTTTTTCACCCTTTTTCCATTCTGGGTGTATTATAATCTTTAATGAATTGCGGTCTGTAAGGTTCATATCAAGGGCTTCCATATAGTCCTCCAGTGAGTATTCATGTGTGATGAGTGGTTTGAGATTAACATACCCTTTTTTGATGGCATCAATACTACGGCCGTAATTGTGAGTTTGGCAGTAAGCCATGATAATTGACTGTTCGTAATTAGTGAATTGGGCCGGGTTAGCAATATACATGTTATCAACTTGGGTGTACATGATTAGTTTTCCACCCTTCCCAAGCATACGTAATGCGCTATTTGCCATTTCAGCAGAACCGGTAGTATCAATTACAATATCCAGTCCCTGTGGAAATTGCTCTTTGATTTTCTCTTCATGAATTGAGTAGTTACTGCGCTCCATTAAAAGGGTATCAATTCCAAACTGATTTTTACAAATATCCAATTTGCTTTGGGTAGAGCCGATGACAACCGTATGATTGGCTGATGAATGTTTTACTAACTGTGCAAGGATAAGTGCCATTGATCCGGCCCCTAAGATTGCTACATTATCTCCATACCTAAGTTGCATTCTGTCCATAGCGTGCATGCAACAGGCCACGGGTTCTGTACAGGCAGCTTCTTCATAGGAAATGTTATCAGGGATAAGAAAAGCTTTTTCAGCCAAGGCTACAACATATTCAGCAAAACCTCCATGTAAATTATGTCCCATAGAACCGAAGTTATCACAGTAAAGAGGCTCATCGCGTTTGCAGTGATAACATTCGCCACATAAAACCGTGTTATCTACGGTAACACGATCTCTAATTTTAATGTTATGTACATTTCTTCCGATTTCAACCACCTCACCTGAAAATTCATGCCCCAATGTAATGGGATAATCCTGCGGTTTAACCATACTTGCACTTCCGCCACCATCATAAAATGCTTCACAATGCTTGCAAATACTGCAAGCTTTAATTTTTATAATGATTTGGTTATCCGCACAGTACGGATAGGGAATATCAGTGATTTTGGTTGCTTTACGTCCTCCATACATAGTGTCAATAACCATTGCTCTCATTGTCTTTTCGTTGTCCATAAAGTCATTTCCCTCCTTATTTTTTAGCCTGTATACCTAATAAGAAAATCATACGCCATAATTTGTGTGATGTCAATGCTAAATTTATTTAAAAAAAATAATGATTTTAATTATTTATAAAAGCATATATAAATCGATAATGATATTAAAAAAGAAAAATAGACCCCCCTTCCTAAAATAAAAAAAATAAAGATAAAAAAGGACTTGACAAAGTTTCGAATTGAAAATAGAATTTAATTAATAAAAATAGTGAAAGGAGGGAAAAACTGAAAATTAGATTTATTCCACTGTTTTTGACAAAAACTATATTAAGGAGGACTGAAAGAGATGAAGGAGAAGAAGCTTCTAAATACGTTTGATATTTTTGCGCATAGTGCAGGAAACACAATAGGGGCTGGCGTATTTGTTTTACTGGGGATTGGTATAACATTTACTGGAAAATCAATATGTCTTGTTATGGTTGTCGGAGCATTTCTGATGCTGGTTGCATATTTGTTCAACCTTATCATGAGTTCGATGTTTGTATTGAAAGGTGGAGACTATAGTCAGAAAGCAATGTGTTTTGGCCCTTTGGGAGCAGGTATCATTGCGTATATTAATTTTGTGGATGGATTTGCATTTTCATTATTGGGATTGTCTATTGTCTCATATGCTTCCACTGTTTTTCCAAATCTTGCAAATTATGGCAAGATATATGCAGTTATCCTTATTTCGCTGTTCTTTGCAACAACCATAGTAAGCGACAAATTCGTAGCCCGAATAAAAGGGTTGCTGGTTACGGTTCTGTTTGCAACCCTGATTCTTTTTGTCGTATTTGGTTTGAAAAATCTGCGTGGTGATTATCTGCCAGATTCTAATTTTTTTGCGGGGGGAATGAAGGGGTTCTGGATTGCACTAAGCCTAACGGCGTACGCAAGTATGGGCACAACTGTGGGTGCAATTGATCATCAGATTGTAACGAAGGACCCTAAGAGGACTGTAATTAAGGGAATGATTTGGGGGACATTGGCGGTCGCTGTCATTTATGGTTTGATGGGGGTTGTTGCAGGAGGAGTTTTGCCAATTGAACAGGTTATGGGTGACTCTATTACTGTGGTAGCCAAGGCCATGTACAATCCGGTTATGTATGGGGCGTTTATTATATGTGGCATATGTTTTGCACTTTGTGGTTCACTGCTAGGTCAGATATCCATGCATAAATATCCAATTGAACAGGTTGCTGAAGAGGGCTGGCTGCCATCTATTTTTAAAAAGAAGACTGAAGGAGGGTATCCATGGGTAATAATGACCACCTTCTATTTGATTTCCATTATACCTATTCTATTTGGTTTTGATTTGGACTTCATTGTGTCTTTGCTGACAATTCCTACTATGTTAATTAATGCATGGTGCAATTTCTATTGTATAAAGTTAGTAAAGATGTATCCAGAACATTGGGAAAAGAGTTGTATACATATGCCATTGTGGTTGTTCTATGTACTTATAACCGTAGCCTGTGGTACGTGTCTGATGGTTTGCTATAACTTATTTATTGATGAGTCTTTCCAGCAAAAGGTAATACAGCTTGTGATATTGGGAATTTTGTTATCGCTTTCAATGTTCAGTGTAAAGACTGGACGGGTTGATGTGACGAAGATAGAGAGCAGGAGGGCTGCAGCGCATGCTGAAGCAAGGGCAAGCCTTGATGAATAAATACATAGAGAACAGTGAAATTAGGAAAAAATAAAAAATATTATGGAGGTTAGATATGGCATTAGTGACAATGAATGAGGTATTAAAAGAATCTATAGAAGGAAGATATGCAGTTGGTGCGTTTGATACACTGGACTGCGTGGCAACAGATGCTATTTTAAAGGCAGCTGAAATGAGGAATACACCTATTATAGTAATGCTGGTGGACGCTGAACCAGGACAGGAAGAGTTTATCCGGTATACGTTGGACAGATGTAGTAGAAGTAGTGTGCCAGTTGCATTACATTTAGATCATGGTCCATCATATGAGGCGGTTATGAAAGGAATTCATGCAGGGTGTACATCTGTCATGTTTGATGGTTCATCTCTTACGTTTGAAGATAATGTAGAAATCACCAGGGAGGTGGTAAAAGTTGCCCATGCCTGCGGAGTTACAGTGGAAGCTGAGATTGGCCATGTGGCGGGGCACGAAGGGAATATGTTGGAAGGAAATGTGGCGGATGCAAGTGCATATACAACAGTGGATGACGCCGTACGGTTTTACGAGGAAACAAAGGTTGATTGCCTGGCAATTGCCATTGGTACAGTACATGGCGTATACAAAGGGGTACCAAAATTAGATTATGACAGACTACAGGCAATCCGGGATGAGCTTCCGATTCCTCTGGTTATGCATGGAGGTTCAGGGCTTAGTCCGGCGGATTTTAAAAATGCTATTGCACATGGCATCAATAAAATTAATTTTTATACCGGAATGACATTAGGTGCAGGTGAAGCTGTCAGGAAGGTAATGAATGAAGAAAAAAGAGTGACAATGACCAAGATTGTACAGGTTGGTTCCAAAGTAATCACGGACATAGTTGGGGAACATATCGAAATTTTCGGAACAAAGCCATTGACAAAATAGCCAGTAGAAGGGATTGATTTATATGGAGAAGATGGGGAAATTAGCGGCCTGCGCAGGATATTATGATATAAAGATTCAACAATATCCTATTCCTGAACCACTTGAGGATGGGATTGTAATAAAAGTGGAGGCTGCTGCCGTATGTGGCGGCGATAAGGGATTTATCAGTGATAAGACAGAACATACACCAGGTAACATTGGTCATGAATTCGCAGGCAGGATCATTAGTATGGGATCTCGAGCAAAAGAGTCGATTCATTGTTATGGAGGGAATTTGGAAATAGGTGCACGTATAGTGGTTTATCCTTGGGTTACGTGTGGTAAGTGTGATAGTTGCATGACTTATGGAGATGGGGTCTGCGGCGTGTGTGACAATGGGTTCTTTTATGGAGGTGTATTTAGGCGAAATGAGACAACAATGAATCATAATCCTTGTATGTATCCATATTTTAAGGGTGGGTTCGGCGAGTATGTTCATATTTATGCCAATACATATGTATGGAGAATACCAGATGATATGCCATCGAAGATAGCGGTTCTTCTTGATCCAACGGCAGTAGCGGTAAGAGCAGTTGAACAGACTATGACTTCCATGGGAGGACTGAATGAGGGATTTAGTACTACGAGCACAGTGCTGATTGTTGGTACGGGTGCGATTGGCATATTGACCGGAATGATTTTCAGATATATGGGATGTGAGAAGCTAATAATGACAGATCTGGTGGATAAAAAGTTGGAGATGGCCAGACAGATTACAGGTGCAGATATCGTCTTAAATGTAGCTGGTATGACTTCCCAGCAACGGATAGAGCGCGTTATGGAACTGACACATGGAGGAGCCAATATTGTAATTAATTGTGCCAATCATCCAGCTTCATCAATCGAAGCCCTTCAAATGGTGAGGAAATTGGGGACTTATGTTGAAATCGGTAATGCCATGGCGGATGATAATGCACCTACGTTTGAGATAAATATATCCAATATAATGTTCAGCCGTAATGCACATATAACAAGTGTTATTGCAAATTCACCAAAAACATTTGACCGTGCCTTCCGGTTACTGAAAAAACATGCTGAAATTCCATTTGAGAGGATTATCACACATGAGTTCTATTCATTGGGTGACTTGCTTCCGCACCTGAAGATGATGGGGGATGCTGATTATATAAAGTCAGTACTAGTTTTTAGAGAAGAGGAAGATGGAAATGAAAAAAAAGATAGTAGTGATTAATGATTTTACTGTACGAAAGAGCGGAGAAATGCAATATTGGAAAAGGTTAGAACAAACTTATGACTGTACTGTTAAGATTGTGGAAGACAGGCCAGAGGTTGATAACAGTGACAAATTTAATGAAATGTTTCTTTGTATGGAGCAGGAGGGCCCAGATTCCCTTCCATTAAATGAAGAGTTGCTTATGGAGTCGAAAGATGCTGATATTATTATTTCTCATATCAGCCCTATTCCGGATAAGGTATTGGAGAATAGTGAAAGACTAAAGGCTGTGTGCATTATGAGAAGTGGAGTTGAGAATGTCAGCCTGGATTATGCAACTCAGAAAGGAATTAAAGTAATTAATGCTCCGGGGCGCTTAGCAGTGCCAGTTGCGGAATTTACAGTGGGACTGATTATTTCTGAAATGAAAAATATTGCGCGTTCATATCATAAAATGATGAATGGTGAATTTGCAACGAATGGTTATCCGAATAGTGCATACAGTATGAATTTAAAAGGAAAGAAAATCGGGATTATTGGCTGCGGAGCTGTTGGCATGCGAGTTGCAACAGTTATGAAGGCATTTGAGGCAAATGTTCTTGTATATGATCCTTATGCTGATGAGGAACAGTTGATACGGGAAGGATTTACACCGGTAAGTCTGAATGAGCTATGTAGAGAATCAGACGTAATATCCATTCATTTTAGGCTTACAAAGCAGACGGAGCGAATGATTGGAAAAGAACAGTTAAATCTTATGAAACCGACCTGTTTTCTGTTTAATACTGCAAGGGCAGGACTAATCGATGAGAAGGCTTTGATTGAAGCTTTAAGCAACCATAAGATTGGCGGAGCGGGACTGGATGTATTTGCACAGGAACCACTTCCTGAAAATCACCCATTTTATCAGATGGATAATGTTACCTTAACCCCTCATCTTGCAGGAACATGTGCAAATGTATTTGAAATGACGTTTGATATAATGGAAAAGGCGGTTACACATTATCTGGAAACAGGGGAGTGGGTTCATGTAGTAAATCAGTAGGGGAAGAAATGGTGAAGAAAAATAAGATATTCATTCTAGTTGTAGATTTTGGTACATCAAAGGTAAAAGCGAATCTGGTAGATGCGGAGGACGGAACATTCCTCACTTCCTGTTCAAGAAGCTATACGATTATGACTACAGCGGAAGGCCATACTGAATTGGAATTGGAACAGGTATGGGACAGTGCTGTTGATTGTGTAAGACAAGTGCTTGGGTCTGTAAAAGAGGATGGAAAGATAATTGCGTTAAGCTTTTCTTATTTTGGGGATAACTTAATATTGGCAGATGAAAATGGGGATTCTTTAAGTCAATGCATCTTATGTTTCGATTCTAGAGGAACGGATGAAGCACAGTATATTACGGAACAGCTATCAGAAGCTAAGCTGGTTGAAGTGATAGGAAGCCCATACTCATATATGAGCACAGGTGCTAAGATATTGTGGATGAGAAGACATATGCCGGATATTTTTAATAAGGCAAAATATTTTTTTTCAATTCAACAATATATTAACCGTAAGCTGGGATTACAGGCTATTAATGATGGAACCATGGCAGCAAGGAAACAATTATATGACACTGGAAAAGGTGTATGGTCTCGGGAATTGTTGGAACTCATAGGAATCGGTGAAGAATCTTTAGGCGAGATAAAGCCTACAAATACAATAATTGGGGAGATTGATTCTTTTGGTCCAATATCCCTTCCTTACAGTATACCGGTAGTACTCGGTGGACATGACTGCGATTTGGGAATCGTGGGCTTAGGGGTAGGAAGTGAAGAGAATCCAGTTGTAGCTGATATTACAGGTACCTATGATCACATTGGCTATCTGGCGGATGGGATGATAAATACGAAACGTACTTATCCCCATGGGAAAATTGAATCCTACTGTGGTCCATTGGACAATAAAAGTGTCTGTATTGGAGCTTTTACGACCTCTGGAGCTGTTTTGGAATGGTTTATGAGAGAGGTGAATAGTGATACAAGCCAGGATGCTTATCAGTTCTTTTGGAATCATGTAGTATTTGATGGAAATGGAACAGTATGTATGTGTCCTGATTTTTCGGGCAATCAGGGGAGTTTTCAGGGGATTGGCTTGGGAGTTGGAAAAAATGAGTTGTTTCAATCGATTATTGAGGCACTGACGTTTAAAACCAAAGAGATTATTGATGATTGCGAACGCATAAAGTTAGGAGGGATTAATCGGGTAAGGATTGGGGGAGGTGCCGCCAATTCTGCTGAATGGATTCAACTCAGGGCAAACATAACCGGAAAGATATTTGAAAAAATGGAGAATATCCAGGTTTCAGCGTTGGGAACGGCAATCATTGCTGCCTATACAATGGGGATATATGGAAATATTAGTGATGCAATACAGAACATGGTATCGGTATCCCGCGTGTTTTTACCGGATATGGAAGTGCATAATAAATATAATATTATATATAAAGGCATACACAGTAATAAATAAAGCAGAATGGAACTTAGCAGTATAGGGTAGTTGCACCATCTGTTGCCAGATGGTGCAGATATCCTGAATTTTAGCTACTGAAAAGTTCAGGTGATTTCAGAATTCGGTTAAATACTTTCATACTGGCGCCAATCATACTTGGATCATTGGATGTCTTGCGTTCCTCTTGTATGACATTTATCTGTGGCATTGTTGTTGTAATATTACAAGAATTTTCGGAAGGATAGATGACGGAAGCATTTATAATCATCTGCTGAAAAGTTTCGTTATTGGGGATTTCTCCAGCTAGCAGTATCCGATTCGGATGCAAAATATAGATTAATGTTTTTATCATTCTGCCAATTGCAATAGCAACTTCTGAATATATTTGCAGTGCAACAGGATCGCCGTCATAAAAGGCATTTATAATGTCACGGATATGATAAGAGGGCTTGTCAAACAAGACAGATTCCGGATGGTATAAAATCATATTTTTGACACGATCTACAATTTCGCTGGCAGAAATGATGGAGGCCAGCGGAACTTCGCGGCCATTTGTATTCACGACAGGAAGCTGCCCCAAAGAACCGGGAATGAAAGAAAGCCCCTTTAAAAGTGTTCTGTTAAAGGTCACGCTCATATCAACAGAGTAATTTATACCAATATAAACAGCAAGCTGATTCTGAAGATAATTATATTCTTTTGTGCAAGTGTAGCGATAGATTGCGTAATTACTTGTTGTATCGTAAATAATGGGATGATGAAATGCATTTTCAAAGTATCTTACTATATCAACATAATAGCCGGAACTACTTTGCATGATACATTCATTTGGAGCAAATTGGAAAGGCCCCTGCAGGGCAAATGCTAATCCCGCTACTTTTAGGTGATAGGACGAGGATTTTTTTATAAAACTATTTACCTTTTCTTTTATCTGAACTAGGGAGAAGGTGATATCATTGAAAACAGACATAGTGATTTTTTCTGCTTCCAGGCAATGTGAATTAATATCATAAAGTGACACAGAGAAATAGTCAGTTGTAATTGTAATTGTAATACAACTGAACAGATGGGGGTTTAAGGTAAGGCCAGTCACTCTTCGCCCATTCTCACCTTCCATCAGGCCGGATTCACAAACAAGTCCTTTTTCCATTAACTCATTGATGATGATAGTAATTGTGGATGAATTGAGTTTGGTTAGTTGGGACAAAGATTTTCTGGATATCTTGCCAGCATCTTTTATTAATCGCAAGACCAGCATTCGGTTGTTTTGTTGCATGATATCAAAAGTATTTCCTTGAATATCTTGTGAAAATTGCATATTGCTGATAGTGGAATCCATATAAACACCTGCTTTTCTATTTTCATTATTTTAATTTTAATGGATGATATAGTGTTTGTCAAATAAACTTTATATATAAATAATAAAAACTGATGTATAATTAGTCATGAAAATATCAATAGAACCCATACATTTTTTGATATGGTAATTAGACATGAAGGGAGAACAATAGATGGTAAATAAAGTTGCATATCTGACAAAGCCGAAAGTGTTTGAAATATGTGAGGAAGAGCCCCCGGAGTTGAGCGATGATGAAGTTTTAGTAGAAATAAAACACGTTGGAATTTGCGGCTCGGATTTGCTGTTTTATAATGATCCCACAGTGGGAGGAGAACTAGATACAAAATTACCAATTATTCTAGGACATGAGTGTGCTGGAATAGTGGTAAAAATAGGAAGTAATGTACAATCGATACAAGTAGGAGACAAGGTAGCATTGGAGCCAGGAATATCTTGTGGTAAATGTAGTTACTGTTTGGAAGGTCGTTACAATCTGTGTGAGAAAGTGAATTTTATGGCAGCGCCTCCTTTTAAGGCGGGTGCCCTAAAGAGATATGTCAGTCATCCAGCATCATTTACATATAAGCTTCCTGATCATATGACAACTATGGAGGGTGCTTTGATTGAACCTTTGGCAGTCGGAATCCATGCATCAGATAGGGGAATGGCGGCACCTGGAAAAAGTGTCCTTATCATGGGAGCAGGATGTATAGGCCTTATGACATTAATGGCATGTGTAGCTAAAGGAGTTACAGATATCACAGTGACCGACTTATTTGATAACAGATTGGAAATGGCGATGAAATTAGGTGCATCAAAGGTAATAAACGGGAGCAGGGAGGAAATAACATCGAGTAGTAGATATGATATAATATTTGAAACGGCGGGGAGTTCTTCAACGGTTGCCATGACACCGAATCTAATAAGAAGAGGTGGAAAGCTTGTGATGGTAGGAAATGTACATACTAATGTATTATATGATTTTAATACACTGAATCAAAAAGAAGCAGACATCATCTCAGTTTTTCGATATGCGAATATTTATCATCAGGCAATTCAGCTGGTTGCAGGAGGAAGGATTCCTGTGCGCGAAGTCGTATCTAATATATATCCATTTAATGAGGTAAACCAGGCATTTGACTTTGCATTTAATAAGAAAATGGCATCACTAAAAGTAGTACTTGAGTTCTAAAATATGAGGAGCAGTTATAATGAAGAGTAAGGTTGTTTGTATTGGTATTGGAACTATAGATGTATTAATAAAGGGTGTAGATTTAAGTACAGGGTTTTCAGGAGAGTCGAAGCGGGCCAAACATGTACAGTTGGCTGTAGGAGGAGATGCTGCAAACCAGGCGATTGTTTTATCACGTCTAGGAGTGAAAACCGAGTTAGTTTGTGGTATGGGAAACGATGACGAAGCTAAATTCCTTCATAGCGTCCTTGTAAGAAATGGGGTTTATGTGAATGCTGTAATAGATCATAATTCATCATCAAGTATCAATGTAGTTGTAATTGATGAATTAGGACAAAGGAATTTTATATGCCAGGAAGACCCTGAAGCATGCTTTTTTGAAGTAGGACTGGAACACCTTGAGGAGAAGGATGTGGTATCATTGGGATCTCTTCTCATACCGCCATTCACTACCGTTGAAAGTATAGAGCGAGTAGTAAAAAAGGCGAAGGAGTGTGGGGCGGTTGTCTGCGCAGATATTGTATATGGAAACGGTGCATTGGAGCTAAATGATTTACGGAGGGTGTTGCCATATATTGATTATCTGTTTCCGAATCAGGAGGAAGCTGGTTTGCTGACCAAAAAGAATACCATAGAAGAGATGGCTGAGTGTCTATATCAGTGCGGTGTTAAGAATGTAATAATAAAGACCGGAAGTTCGGGCTGCTATATCAAAAATAGGATTTGCACCATGACACTTCCTGCATTTACGGTAAAGGCTATTGATACTACGGGAGCAGGAGATAACTTTGCAGCTGGTTTTATCACAGCAATGTTGGAAGGCGGTAACATACGTGAATGCTGTGAATTTGGAGCAGCGGCTGCTGGCATATGCTGCGAGCATTTAGGGGCGAATTCCGGTGTTAGGAATCGAAGCCAAGTAAAAGATTTTATTACTAAGCAAAAAGAGTTAGAAAAAATAGGAGGACAATGTGATGAGATATAAACATATAGAAAAGGCAGGAATTGAAATATCAACGCTTTCAGTAGGGACATGGGCAATTGGAGGAGAAAATTATGGAATGGTTGATGAGAAGGACTCCATTGAAGCAATTCGTGAAATGATAGATAATGGAGTTACTGTGGTTGATACTGCTCCCGTTTATGGCGATGGAAGGTCAGAGAAAATAGTAGGAAAGGCATTAAAGGATGGATATAGGGAAAAGATTTATTTGGCAACCAAATTTGGTGTTGCATGTAACCCTGCTGGAGGAGATTTGATAAGAAGAGCAGGGTATGATGCAATTATAAATGATTGTGAGAGCTCCATGAGAAGAATTGGAACAGACTTAATAGATATATACATTATGCATTGGCCGGATGTAAACACGCCAATTGAGGAAACCATGTCTGCTGTCAATGATTTAAAGAAGCAGGGGAAAATCCGCTTTGCGGGAGTTTCTAACTTCACAAAAGATATGTTAGAGGATGCGCAAACATATGGAAGTATTGAGTTTGTGCAGCCTCCCTACAGTATGGTAAATGAAAGTGCAAAGGAATTATTGTTGTTCTGTGAGTCACAGGGAATCGGAACCATGACATATGGCTCTTTGGGCTCAGGAATTTTGACAGGAACCATACGTAAAAAGCCACAATTTGATAAGGATGATTATCGACTGACATTTTATGATGTCTATTCTGAACCAAAGTTTACTAAAATTATGGAGCTTCTAAAATGCATGGAACAGATTGCAGAAATACATGACCGACCGGTAGCCCAAGTGGCAATCAACTGGAGTACACAAAAGAAATATGTAAGCACAGCGATTTGTGGGGTAAGAAATAAAGAGGAAGCAAAAGAAAACTGTTCGGCATTTGATTGGATGCTTACAGATGAAGAAGTCAGAGTATTAGATAGCGTATTGCAGCGGCTGGCTTTATAAATATATAGGTAGGAGACATCTGTAGTTGCTATCTCAGGGGAGATGATGGGCGTGGTATCCTACTTTGAAGAAAAAAGTGATAGATATCATTAACTTTATTACGAAAGGTCTACATGGGTTCATAATGCCTATGTAGACCTTCTTTGTAAATAACAGATTATATATTACTTCCTTTCTTGAAACCAATAAAAATCAATTCAAAGAGGTAATCGGTGGAATCTCCATTCCCGGATTCAAGGACAATTTAAGGGAGACAGATAAGAAGGTGTTAGGTGTTGTGATTGGCCATTAGAAGGTCGTCCAGAACTCTGATGCCTTTTCTTTTACGGATGGTTTCTGGTGGGACTGGTTTAGGGGTATGAGATACTCCGCTATTATGCCCCCTCTACCTATAACAAGCTATGGTTTAGGGTGGTTTTTTTCTGACTATTATAGCATCAGCGTTGATTATCTTATTGGAAGAACAGACTTTGGACGTATCTCGTATATAAATTGGATGATATAAGACAGATGGCAGAGGAGTATAAAGGAAGGGCTCCAAGGAAGGTTTATGATGCGCTGTTGAAGATGGAAATCATGCATTTGTGGTTCCCAATGGCGGATGGAGGGACTAACTTCAGTTACCAAAGGTTCCGGGCAATGGTTAGGCTGGTGGAGGCAGAGTACAGTATATAAATGATTTTTCG
>DS990261.1:727712-783086 GCA_000155435.1 Clostridiales bacterium 1_7_47FAA
GATTTTTCTGACCATACGTAGATTCGCAAACAATTCCCGGCATTGGACTGATATCCTAATCATTCTTTTCTCATCAAACGGAATCATCTTCTACTCTCCCTTCCTCTGCATTTTTTATGAGATGTTCGTCCATTGCTTCCTTAAACTCCTTCTCCCACATATCTGACTTCAATCCCCCAAGGAACCAGCTGGAATCATACTCAGGGTATAGGAGTTTCCCATTCGCAGTATACGAGATTTATGAGAAATATAAAAAGTAACAGGTAATCTCAGGGAGATTCATGTGGGATGAGTCCTCCTGATTGTCGAATGCCCGTTTATTCTTTTTACAGGCCACAACGTGAAAGTATGTATGATTCAACTGATTTTTTAGGGATTTTCCAGGAACGTCCAATACGGAAGGCTTTGATTTTTTGTTCTGGAGAAGACCGTAAGCAGTGTTCTTCCCGATTCCAAGCATCTCACATAAGTCTTCAATCCTTATTAAATCTTCGTAGGCTTCAAACATGATAAAATACCCCCTTCTATCTTTATTTATTTTGATGTTAATCATATATAAAAATATTTCATGTACTTTAAAGAAGATACATTCCCAATGAGAATCATTGGCGTGTAATGGGGGGATAGGGTACTGGGTAACGGTCATTGGGATGAGATGTGGAATAATAATTCTTATCGTTACTAACTAGTAAGTAATAAAGACTAGGAGGTGCCTTTCATGACTGTTAATGTTTGTTTAGATGAGATGGGTTTTTCAACAAAACCGGATAGGAAGGAGTTGCGGATTATGATGAATGAAAAGTCCATTCAATTATTCACGCATCTTCAGTTTACGGATGGTGGATATGAGGATTGTCTTGATGTGTCCGCTGCTGTTATGAGTGTGTTTGATGCGGACGGGCTACTTCTTCTGAATGGTATTCCCTGTATAGGGCCATTGAATATAAAACAGATGTAGTAAATATAAAAGAGGTGTGAGACAAGATGTTAATTCATATACATATGGTAAAAGGAAATAGCGGTGGTGTTAGGTATGCAGATAAGCAGTGGCGTGATTTTAGCCATCAAGACTGCGTATAGAAGCGGTGTGATAAATTTTGAGACATATGAACAAATCAAGAAAAAGTATGGATTCTAAGATTAAGGGGGCCTGGCTGCCATAAGCCAGGCTCTCTTCAAGGAGACCGATGATGGAAAAAAGGAGAGTCGTTTTTTACGGCAGGGTAAGCACCCAGAGCGATGAACAGCTGTCTGCTTTTGACAATCAGATGGTCTGGTACAAGCAGCTTTTGGCGCTACACCCTGAATGGACCGTTGTGGGTGAATATGAAGATGCCGGAGTAACCGGAACCAGTGTCCGAAAGAGAAAAGGGTTTCAACAGATGCTGGATGATGGAATTAAGTATCATAAGTATGATTTGATTGTAACCAGGGAAACCAAAAGATTTGCCAGGAACACAGTTGATGCTTTATCTTATGTCCGTCTCCTGAAACAACATGGAATAGAAGTCTATTTTGTCAACGATGGAATCTGGACCATATCCGACAATGACGGGGAACTGCGTCTCAGCATTATGGCTACCATCGCGCAGGAGGAGAGCAGAAAAACTTCTGAAAATGTGCGTGCAGGACAGCGGATTTCCAGACAGAAGGGAGTACTAAGAGGAACCGGCAATATTCTGGGCTATCGGCGCGTGGGAAGGAACCAGTATGAACTTGACACGGATCAGGCTATCATTGTCAAAAAGATATACAAATGGTATTTAAGCGGGGATGGAATCAGGACCATCAAACGGAAGCTGGAGGAGCATGGATACAGGACCGCTACAGGCAAGAGCCACTGGCAGTTTCAGGTCATTGACGATATTCTAAAAAACCCTTTTTATACAGGCAGGCAACGTCAGATGGAGAAGATTTCCGATGGCTACCTGACACAAAACCGGGTTAAAAATAGTCCGGACCAGATAGAATATATCCGGGGAGATTATGAACCAATTATCTCGGAAGAGGCATTTAAAGAAGTCGAACGCATCAGGGAGCAACGCTATGATAAGATGAACAGCAAAGGAAAAAAAGATAGTAAGAGCGTCTGGTGCGGGAAGTATCTCTGTGGATGCGGGTGCGGTACGGTGCGCAGGGCTGCCAGCGGAAACGAATATATCTTTATCTGCCATTCGCAGCATATGAATGGAATCAAAGTAAAGAGCGGTATTATCGATACCGAAGATGTCTGCTCATTAAGGACCATCCTGGAATGGAAACTTGATATGATTGCCTGGTATGTAATCAATGACGTGTGGGGGACCAGCAGAACCGATATGAGCCAGGCTCTAAAAATGATTGAGGAATGTTACAGAGAAGAAACTACAATGAGCCAGATAGAAATCAATGCGGTTAAGGAAAAAATAGGGAAGCTGGAAAACAGGAAACGGAGCCTGTTGGATATGAGGGCAGATGGTGAAATAACCAAAGAGGAATATGCCGCTAAGAGAAACGAATACGAAATACAGATTAATAAGCTGAATATTTCCATTGCAGAAGCGGAAACGGACCAGATTGCTTCCGATGATTATAATAAGAAGATCAGCAGTATTAAACAGGCATTGGAAAAAATCCTCGATTTATCCCAACCAAAGCTGAATCGCGACATCGTGGATGGTTTTGTTTGGAAACTGGTACATATCTCAGACAATGAGTTCGATATCTATTTGAGTATGGGAAATGAAAGCTTTGGCGATGTGGGGGCTGAAGAAAAAGTAATTAAATACAAGGTATTTGAAAGCTCAAATCCAAGGAGGGAGGAACGGGTGAAATGTACAAAGTTAAAATCCATGCAGCTGACTTATGAGGATGCGGTAAGTTACCGGGCAATGAGTGGTAAACGGGTTCTGAAACATAAGTGGGAGAATCTGGTGGTTAATATCTACATTTGATGAAAAATATCATATCAATCAGGCCGGGTATTGAATTGTAATATACAAAAAAGGAAAACAATTCTTATTTTGTATAAAATCTTTGACTATATCCAATAATCCTTCTATAATAGAGGTAGAATGAATGCGGATATAAAAAAGGAGGTTCCATATGTATATTCAACGTGCAATGGAGGAAAGAATTGAAAAATTAGCAGGCTTTTTCCCTGTACTTATGATATGTGGTCCAAGGCAAGTTGGAAAAACAACTATGTTAAAGGAACTTGCCGGAAGGTGGGTACGGCAGGTGAATTATGTTACCTTGGATTTTCCTCAAGTCAGGGCGCTTGCCAAAGAAGATCCGGAACTTTTTTTACAGCAATATGTCCCACCTGTGATTATCGACGAAATACAGTATGCGCCGGAGCTGTTGCCATATATAAAAATCAGGGTAGATGAGAATCCTGAAAAGGGCCAGTATTTTCTGACAGGCTCCCAGATGTTCCATATGATGAGGAATGTAAGTGAATCCCTGGCTGGCAGGGTTGGAATATTGACGCTGTATTCACTTAGCCAATCGGAGATGGAAGGGCGGGAAAATAAGGCGTTTTTGCCTTCTGATGTAAAAATGACAGGAGGTAATCTAAATGTTTCAGAAATCTTCGAGCGCATTTATAAGGGCAGTATGCCGGCTGTTAAAGTAAATGAAGGAATGCCGGTAGAAGAATATTACGGTTCTTATATGCAGACGTATTTAGAACGGGATATTCGGGATTTAGTAAAGATAAAAGATGAATCACGATTTTTGAAATTTATTGCATGCGTGGCAGCCCGTACCGGTCAGGAAGTAGTTCTGGCAGATTTGTCCAGGGATACGGAGATTGACGGAAAAACGGCGGAAAACTGGTTGTCTCTCCTTCAGTCTTCCGGGCTGATTTACCTTCTTCCACCATATTATAACAATACAATCAAACGGATTGTAAAACGGCCAAAACTTTATTTTATGGATACGGGACTGGCCTGTTATCTTAGCCTTTGGAACAATCCCAGAGCCCTGGAACTTTCTGCTATGGCCGGAGCCATGTTTGAAACATATGTAATATCTGAAATCATCAAAAGTTATGCTAATGCGGGAATAGATACGAGAAACCGCTTGTGTTATTACAGGGACAATAACAATAAAGAAATTGACCTGATTATACTGGAAAATGGAAAGGCGTATCCGGTAGAAATTAAAAAGAGCGCGAATCCGGGTAAAAGTGCTGTTAAACATTTTGGGGTTCTGGAAGATATGGGACTGGATGTTGGGGAAGGGGCTGTAGTTTGCATGAGTCCGATGATATTGCCCATTGATGAGAAAAACAGGTATGTTCCCGTTGGCTGTATCTGAACGTCCTGATAGGGGATTGCCGGCAGGAAACACCTATACCTGTTTATCTGATTCAGAAGGTTAAGAGTGACTTTGTTAAAGTGTGTATGGACGAAAAGAGCCGTGATTGATATAAAGATTACGGCTCTTATTATGAGAGGACACAGGAGCGATAAACAGTAAAAGGGTACTGGAAAATAAGTGGGGAGATTTTTCGGAGATTTCATAGTCAATATTTATATTTGATAAGCAGCACCAAAGATGTTATAATAAAAGGGCCTGTCAGAGGATTATTTGATATAATCAGCTGATAGGTCCTTTCGTTTAGTGGTGTTTGTTCAGCCCCATTTGGATGGCATTTGTGAACTTCTGGATTAACTCCGGATTTTTCTCCATATAACTCTTCCTTGCACAATATGCGGTATAGGGTACGTAGCCGGATTCCGTTCCAAGGGATGCCACTACGCTTCCGCTGCCTTCGCTCTCCAGGGTGGTTGCAAACGGTTCAAATTCCACGGTGTAGTCAGCGTCGTCGCTGGTAAATGCAGCAGCGGTCAGCCCGAAATTGATGCTCTGGTCAATTGTCAGGTCTGTCTTGGGGTCAAGGCCGTGTTTTTTGAGGATATACTCAAATACCATCTGGGGCATGCCTCCCGCACGTCCACCAAGGACTTTCTTGCCTTTCAGGTTTTCCCATTTGAAATTATCTTCCGGCTGGCGGCCCACCAGGAAGTTGCCTGCGCGCTGGGTCAGCTGGGCAAAGTTCACGGCGTAGTCCTGGGAACCTTCCTGGTACACATAGATGCTGGCCTCGGAACCCATGAAGCCAATCTGCGCATCGCCGGAGATAAGGGCGGTCATGACCTTGTCTGCCCCGGCGCCGTTGACCAGGGTCAGGTCGATGCCTTCGTCCTCAAAGTACCCAAGCTCAATAGCTGCATACTGTGGGGCGTAGAAGATGGAGTGGGCTACTTCGTTGAGGACCAGGGGCGTGTTGCCGGAGGCTGCCCCGCCCGGAGTTTTTGAACAGCCGGTAAGGGCAGCGGCGGCCAAGGCTCCTGCCAGTAGGATGCTTATAAATTTTTTCATAGATACTCCTTGTATTTGTTGGGGTTTAGTATAGTTTATTAAGGGGGACGGGCGGGGGTGAGGGAAAATGTGAAAATGTCAGGATAAGAAAGGGGATATACAGGTAAAAAACTAAATCTTGTGGTATAATGTTGTAAATATATGTATTTAGTAACGGAGATTCAGGCGAAGACATCCCTGACAGGTACATTTCGAAGGATGATAAGGAGGAAATGATGCAGCTTCCATCTTCAGAAACAATCGATATTGAATATTTGGGCAGATTGTTTGACAAGAAAAGTGAATCATACAAATTATTCTGGTTTTTGGCTATTGTAGATAAAGTCAGTAGTGGAAAATCCTATTTGACATACGATGAGCTGATTAACCGGATGATTGCAGATTCATGGTATATGGTTACGGAATTCAGGCTGAATCTGGGACCATCCGATACCCTGGAAGCTCTTGTAAAATATATTTACCAGATAAGCGGACTTAAGTCAAATGAAGAACCAGATGTAATACTCTCTTTTTTGAACCGGCTTAATGATAAGAAGGTGGCTGAAATGAAGCGGACCATTACACAGAATGTTCCATACAGGCTTCAGGCCCCCTTTACAAAACAGATAACCAATGATATGTGGAAGGGTTCTAGAAAGAATCTGGCAAAAAAGTTAAATCAGGAAAAGCGGTTAATATATTATTTTACTGAGCTTGCCGGAATGAAGACTGCTATCGAAATACAGCCAGAGTGGTGTGACTACATCAGTAAGAATAAGGAGATATTAAGAGGCTGGGTGAGGTACAATCTGATTATGTATCTGCAAAGACGGAATCCCAATGTACCGGGAATTGCAGAGAAACTGGATATACCGAAAAGAAGACGGCTGAATCTGGTCATTCAATACTGGAAGAAGATTATTGAAATAAAACCGGTCAGCGAAATATATTTAAACCAGTCACTGACAAGCAAAAATATATCTATTGACCATTTTGTTCCATGGTCTTATGTGGCTCATAATGAATTCTGGAACCTTCATCCCACGACAAAGAATATTAACAGCCAAAAGGGAAATAACCTGCCGGACTGGGACATATATTTCCCGGCGTTATGTAGGAAAGAATATTTTTCTTATAATATGATGTGGGAATATGAGATGGTTCACGAAGCATTCGAAAAATGCAGGAACGTACATATTAACAGCGATGAGGTTTATATGAAGCTATATAAACCGGGATTGAATGAGGACGAGTTCCGTAATAATCTGGAGAATATCATGCTCCCGGTATATAAATCCGCTCAGAATGCTGGATTTAGAGGATGGAACTTGAAGAGCATTTAGTAGATTATGCAGCAATGGATTTATTGATTATTCAGTTGGGATGAGAGGAGTAATAATAAACAGATGAAAGATTCATTAGAATATTATAACCTGCACGCAAAAGAGTTTTTTGATAACACAAGGGACGTTGAGTTTACAGAGATGCAGAACCGGTTTTTAAAATATCTGGATTCCGGAGCCAGGATACTGGACTTTGGATGCGGATCTGGCAGGGATACAAAGTATTTTCTGGGCAAAGGCTTTAAGGCAGATGCAGTGGACGGTTCGGAGGAGCTGGTTAAGATAGCATCGGAGTATACCGGCGCCAGGGTCAGACAGATGTACTTCCAGGATTTAGATGAATATGAAATATACGATGGTATCTGGGCCTGCTCCTCCATTTTACACCTGACATACAGTGATTTGACTGAAGTGTTTGTGAAAATGGCCCGTGCGCTGGTTCCTCATGGGATTCTGTATACATCGTTTAAATATGGAACGGATGAAGGGGAACGGAACGGGCGCTATTTTACGGATATGACTGAGGATAAGATGAAACGGCTATTAGATGCTGCCGATGTATTTTCAGTTGAGGAAATGTGGGTGACATCTGATGTAAGACCGGGGAGAGATGAAGAGAAATGGCTGAACATGATTTTGAGGAAGAAGTAAGGGGCAGAGGTGATATGCAGTTTGATATCGGGCCATGTGAGGTGATGACAGGGGGAATGGATAAAAAACGATTCCTTTTGTACCAGTTAAGGCTCAGTATGATGAAGGCAGGGGATATAGATATCATTGTGTCATTTCTCATGGAGTCAGGTGTGAAGATGATTCTGGATGATCTGGAACAGGCTCTGGAACGTGGCGCAAAAATCAGGATATTAACGGGCAATTACCTTGGCATCACACAGCCGGGGGCATTGTATCTGATAAAGGATAAATTAGGGGACCGGGTTGAACTTCGCTTTTATAATGATAAGGGCCGTTCATTCCACCCCAAAGCCTATATTTTCCGCAATGGGGATTGGGGAGAAATCTATATAGGTTCGTCCAATATATCCAAGAGTGCGCTTACATCAGGAATTGAGTGGAATTATCATTTTGACAATAGACGTGATGGCTATAATTTCAGGCAGTTTTATCATACATTTGAGGATCTGTTTTATAACCATTCCATCATAATAAATGACCAGGTCCTGAAGCAATATTCAAAGGAGTGGAAAAAACCGGCAGTCCAGCGGGATTTGGAGCGGTATGACAGTCTTGGCAATGAAACGGAAGGTGAAGGAGGATTTGAACCAAGGGGAGCGCAGATTGAAGCTTTGTATGCATTAAAATGCAGCCGCAGGGAAGGTGCAGAGAAGGGATTGGTCTATGCGGCAACCGGCATAGGAAAGACGTATTTGGCAGCTTTTGATTCACTTGACTACGAAAAAGTCCTCTTTGTGGCACATAGGGAGGAAATATTGAAACAGGCGGCTGAGAGTTTTCGGAATGTGCGGCATTCGGATGATTATGGATTTTTTACCGGTCAGGACAAATGCATTGGAAAGGCGGTAATCTTTGCATCGGTATCAAGCCTGGGAAAGCCGGCTTATCTGAATGAGGGGTATTTTTCCAGGGATTATTTTGACTATATTGTGATTGACGAATTCCATCATGCGGTGACGGACCAGTATAAACGGATTATGGAATATTTCAGGCCTAAGTTCATGCTGGGGCTGACAGCCACACCAGACAGGATGGATGGAAGGAATATATATGAATTGTGCGATTACAATGTGCCATATCAAATCAGTTTAAAGGATGCGGTTAATAAAGGCCTGCTGGTACCATTTCATTATTATGGTATTTTTGATGAGACAGTGGATTATTCCGGGATACATATGGTTAAAGGAAAATACGCTGAGGAAGAGCTGACTAAGGAACTGCTGGTCAACAGAAGGTATGAATTGATTTACAAGCACTATATGAAATACCGCTCAAAAAAGGCATTAGGGTTCTGTTGTTCCCGTGAGCATGCGGAGCAGATGGCAAAGGAGTTCTGTCTTAGGCATATTCCGGCTGCAGCAGTGTACAGCGATTCAGACGGTGAATATGCGGAGGAGAGAAGTGAAGCCATAAGAAAACTCCGGGCTGGTGAGATAAAGGTCATTTTTTCAGTGGACATGTTCAATGAAGGACTTGATATCAGTGAGATTGATATGGTCATGTTCCTAAGACCAACGGAATCGCCAGTGGTATTCTTGCAGCAGCTTGGCCGCGGGCTGCGTAAAAGCAGGAATAAAGAGTATCTGAATGTACTGGATTTCATAGGAAATTATGAAAAGGCAGGCTCTGCCCCCTTCTTATTAAGTGAAAGGCCTTATTCCAGCGCCGAAGCGGAACGGATGCAGCAACAGGATTTTGAGTATCCGGATGACTGTGTGGTGGACTTTGATATGCGCCTGATTGATCTGTTCCAAGAGATGGCGAAGAAAAGGGCTAAGAAGGAAGAGCGGGTCCGGGGAGAGTATTTCCGCATTAAAGAGCAGCTGGATGGCAGGGTGCCCACCCGGATGGAGCTGTTCACATATATGGAGGATGAAATCCTGCAACTGTGCGGGAGCTTGAAGAATAGCCCGTTTAAACATTATCTGAGATACCTGGACGGGCTGAATGAATTGGGGGACAGGGAACGTATTATTTTCCAGGGGATTGGGAATGAGTTCCTGGAGTTACTGGAAACCACCCAGATGTCAAAGTCTTATAAGATGCCGGTATTGATGGCTTTTTATAATGATGGGGATATTAAGACGGCGATTGATGAAGATGATATTTACCGCAGTTATATGGAGTTTTATCATACAGCGAATAACTGGAAGGATTTGGAAAGAGACAAAGGGACTAGTGATTTTAAATCATGGGATAAGAAACGCTGCGTCAGCGAGGCATTAAAGAATCCGGTAAGGTTTTTGATGCAGTCCGGCAATGGATTTTTTGTGCAGGAAAAAGGGGCGGTGCTGGCGTTGAATCCGCAGCTTCATGAGGCGGTACGGCTGGATGGGTTTGCGGAGCAGATGAAGGATGTGATTGAGTATCGGTCGATGGATTATTATCGGAAGCGGTATGAAGGGGCATCAAACTAAGGCAATTCTTTTAAAATCGGCATATGCGGAAGATGATAATATTGAACTGTCAACATATGTAAGTAATAAAAAACCGATTTTTGCGGAATGATTGAAATTGAAGGTGGGATTTGTGTGGAAAAGAGTACCGGCACTTTTAGCAATGTAAATCCTTCCATGGGAAATTGTCTGGAGCCGTGGTGACGATATTCCATGCTGGTTGGAGCAGGAAGTTTTATGATTTTCAGGATAGAATATAAGGCCAGACAGACAACGATGCATTTTTTCACGTACTTATCTTAATAACAAAGGAGCTTTCCATGCACATCCTAATTGCCGAAGATCACCCCGACCTCCAGAAAATCCTAACCCTCTATCTGCAGAAAGAGGGCTATCAGGTATCCGTTGTATCCAACGGACAGGAGGCCATAAACTACCTTCTGGAGCACAGCAGTCCCGGGAAGCCGAAATCCTTAAAAAAGCCGGGGTATCAAAAAACGGTCCCTGAAAAAACGGCCTGTCAGAACCCGGAAAGCCAATTACCATTTGCCCCGCCAACTATTGCTTCATCAAGCACCGCGCCACCACCCATTGCGTCGCCAACTACTAATCCACCTACCATCCCCGACCTCCTAATCCTGGACTGGATGATGCCGGTCCAGGATGGCATCCAGACCTGCCGTGAAATCCGCGCCCTGAACCTTCCAATCAAAATCCTGATGTTGACCGCAAAGGGGGAAACAGAGCATGAAATCCTGGGGTTAACCAGCGGGGCAGATGACTATGTGCGCAAGCCATTCGACATCAAGGTGCTTCTCCTGCGCATAAAGAAGCTTTGCCGTCTGGAAGGTATCCTGTGCTGCGGGGACATTTCCCTGAACCAGGAGACCTTTGAGGTAAGGAAAGGCGGCAATCCGGTAGTCCTGACCAGGACGGAATATGAACTGCTCCGTTATTTCCTGAACAACCAGCGGATTATCCTGACCAGGGAGCAGCTGTTAAACCATGTATGGGGAATGGACTTTGAGGGCGACAGCCGGACCGTGGATACCCATATCCGCAGGCTTCGCAGGAAAATCGGAGAGGAGTATATAAAGACCCGCATCGGAATCGGCTATGTCATAAGTGACAGGAAAGATTAAATAGAGCATCCGGTGGTTTCACTGGATACATTGTGGGAGCATCGGGAGTATGAAATTTTTGCTGTATTTTATGTAGATGAGGTGGAATGGGTACAGGAAAACGGTTAAATGTATCAGGTTCTGCATAGAAAAGGTGTAAGTAAAGCCAAGGCAGTTTATGCTCTCAAAGAGTCGGAAGAGTATGATATTGGAATCACACCGGAATCAGATTGCCCTATTAAAATAGTTCAGAAAAGATAGTCTTTAATGGTATGGAAATCTAATAGTGATAAATGGTAAATATTCTAATTCAGAAGTTAAGTTATGGGAAATGCCGCTCTCTCACGTTATATGGAGATGCGGCATTTCCTGTTCTATTTTTAAGTGCCTGCCAAATCAGTTAATAAGGCAATATCTTCTTTCAACTGTTCCAAAAACGCCTGGGCAGCTTTTGAAAATGGTTGGTATTTTTTCCAGACAATATAGACCCCGGCGTTTAGTCCTGGCTTAAAGGGACGAAAGCACAATTTACTGTCAGAAGTACCAGTAAACAAATCAAAATCAATACAGATAGAATACCCCATTCCGTCTGCAACCATAATAGTAGCATTATAGGGCAAATCTGTTGTGGCTATAATGTTCAGTTTCTCTGGCATTTCGCCAATCCATCTGGTTAAGAATCCATATTCCATAAACTGTCTTGGCATTATGAGTGGAAGACCCCGTAAATCCTCCGGGCAGATTGCATCTTTTTGTGCAAGGGGATCCTCTTTCCTCATAATGACCCCACAAGATTCCGCAGCAGGCTGATAGAGAAAATCGTATTGATTCACATCCACCGGCTCAATCAGAAGGCCAAAATCAAGAAGCCCTGCTTCCAGCCGTTCCAATATTTCCATGCTGTTGCCGCTATAGATATGAAAACAGATGTCGGGATGTTTTTCTGTCAGATGTCTGGCGGCTGTAGAGAAATAATGGAATGAGTCGAATTCTCCGGAACCAATATATACCTCTCCGCTGACGGCTTCCTCTCTTTTTGCTAATTCAGATTCCGTCTTCTTGACTAATGTTAAAATCTCATCTGCGCGTTTTCGCAGTAAAATACCGTCTTCCGTAAGGGTAATATTCCGATTGCTGCGGATAAACAGCTGCTTGCCGACTTCAAGCTCCAGCTCTTTCATCTGCCTGGATAAGTTTGGCTGTGTCAAATGCAGGGTATTGGCTGCTCCCAGAATACTTCCTTCCCGTGCTACAGCCAAAAAGTAGCTCAATGTGCGTAATTCCATAATTTTGTATGCTCCTTCCGCGAAATATCCTGAAGCTATCGTGTTATAGTGATTATAGTATCAGAAAAAGATATACTTATCAAGTATATCTGGATATAAAATACAAGTATTTGATATATCAACGATTTTCTATTACAATGATTTCAGAGGTGATGGATATGTCTTATTTACCGCTTAATAGAAGGGACTTGGCGCAGACACTAACCGATTCCTGTTATCCGCCTGAAAAGATACAGCAATTTCTGGAGGCATATGATAACGGACAAATGAAGGAATTAATTACAGTTTTGTCTGCACATCGGAGAGCTCTTCTAAATAAGATTCATGAGCGACAAGGGAACTTGGATTGCCTGGATTATCTGATTTATCAGTTAAAGCAGCAGTCTGAAACAGCAGACAAAGGCAAATCGTAGGAGAGGTTCATATTTATATTGATGGGAGATGGTCATATGGTAAAGAAGAAAAATCTGAATTATGATGAAGTGGCAAAAAATATTATCGCTAATATAGGCGGTAAAGAGAATATCAACAGCGTCCGTCATTGCATTACCCGTGTTCGTTTCCGGCTTAAGGATGAAAGCAAGGCCGACGATGGGATTGTGAAGAATCTGGAAGGGGTGCTTTCCGTTGTTCATGGGGGCGGTGAATATATGACGGTCATCGGCGATGCGGTGGAAGATGTGTATGATGCGGTCTGTGTGCAGCTGGGAATGCAGGATGGAGCAGGAAGCGAAGCGGAAGCAGAGGAAGAAAAGAAAGTGAATCCGGCCATGCGTGTACTGAATATGATCGTCGGCGCTGTTCTTCCCTGCCTGAATATGATCTGTGCAGGCGGTATCATAAAAGGATTGCAGACAGTACTTCAAATGACTGGTATGATTCCGTCCGGAAGCGGACTGGATTTAATCATTAACGCAATGGGAGATGCGATATTTTTCTTCCTTCCGGTTTTCCTGGGAATGAATCTGGCAAAGACGTTAAAGGGGGATGGATTTTTGGGTGCCCTCATTGGCGCAATCCTCTGCTATCCCACGATTAACGGTGTGAACCTGGAATTGTTTGGACATACAATTAACGCCACATATACCAGTTCCTTTCTGCCGGTTATCGCAGTTACGGCCGTTGCGATTCCACTGGCAAGATGGCTAAACAAATACATACCCAAAGTGGTTGCCAATTTCGTGACACCGGTAATTACCCTGGCGGTTGTTATCCCGTTTGGATTTACCCTGATTGGACCGGCCGTCAATCTGGCGGGCAGTCTGGTGAACACGGGGATTACCGCCTTGCTGGATACAGTTCCGCTGCTTGCCGGTATTATATTTTCCGCATTGTATCAGGTTATGGTTTTATTTGGTATCCACACTGCGCTGACATCATTTTCTTTCATGAGCCTTCTGGAAGGAAATCCGGACGCAGTCATGGCAATGTCCTGCCTGGTCTGCTTTGCACAGACTGGTGTTGTATTGGGGATTTACTGCAAAACCAGGGATAGGAAGCTGAAATCCATTGCGCTCCCGGCGTTTATTTCCGGTCTGTTCGGGATTACAGAACCAGCCATTTATGGAGTGACTCTTCCGCGCATTAAAATGTTTGTATTGTCCTGTGCCGGAGCGGGTATTACCGGGGCCATCATTATGCTGACAGGTACGAAAATGTATAGTTTCGGTCTTGGGGTATTTGCTGTCCTTGGAATGGTGAATCCGGAAGCTCCGAATTTTATACCTCCGCTTCTGGCCGTTGTAGTTCCGTTTGTGGTATCATTTATGCTTGCTTACGTTTTACATAAAGATGAGGCAGTCCCTGCTTCTGACTCCGCACAGATAACGCCAGGCAGCGAAACAGCAGTCCATGAGAAACTTATCATCGAGTCTCCTGTACCGGGAAAGGTTGTTTCAATCAGCCAGGTACCTGATGAAACATTCTCCAGCGGTATACTTGGTAAGGGATTTGCGGTTGAACCTTCAGAAGGAAAAGTGTATGCGCCGTTTGACGGTACCTGCGTAACCATATTTGAAACCTTACATGCCATGGGCCTGGAATCAAGCAATGGGGTCAGCCTGCTGATCCATGTGGGACTTGAAACGGTTGGACTGAATGGGAAACCATTTAAGGCCCATGTCGGTAATGGAGATAAAATTAAAAAGGGACAGCTGCTGCTGGAGTTTGATATAGATGGGATTAAGGCTGCCGGCTGCCCGGTTATTACACCCGTATTAGTTGCCAATGAAAGCGAAGTTGGCAAAGTTGCGATAGAAAATGATAAAATTGTGATTGGAGGCTAAGAATATGAAATTTCCTGAAAATTTTTTATGGGGCGGCGCAGTTGCTGCCCATCAGTGTGAAGGTGGCTGGAATGAAGATGGAAAGGGAATCGGTGTTCCTGATATTATCACCAATGGGAGTCATACGGTCCCGCGGAGAGTTGATTCCAGCCTGGATCCGGAACTGTTTTATCCTACCCATGAAGCCATAGATTTTTATCACCATTACGAAGAGGACATCGCTCTATTTGCTGAAATGGGATTTAAGGTATTTCGCCTGTCCATCAACTGGACCCGGATTTTTCCTACCGGTGAAGAAGAAAAAGCGAATGAGAAAGGGCTGGCTTATTATGATAAGGTGTTTGACTGCTGCAGGAAGCATCATATTGAGCCTTTGGTGACAATTTCCCATTATGAACTCCCGTATGCGTTGGTAGAGAAATACAACGGCTGGGCTGACCGCCGTCTGATTGATTTATATATGAATTATTGTAAGGTCATCTTCGAGCGTTATAAGGATAAGGTGAAGTATTGGCTGACTTTCAATGAGATTAACTGCGGTACGCTGTTCACTGGAACAACGATTGCAATCAGCACCGTTCAGGGATATACAGGTCCTTCCCTGGAAGCTCCCGTCACAATGCAGACGCGTTATCAGGCGCTGCACCATCAGTTTGTGGCGTCGGCCCGTGCTGTGAACCATGCCCATGAAAACTACCCTCAATTTAAGATGGGAAACATGATTGCATTTTTACCGGACTATCCTTATACCTGTAATCCGGATGACGTGCTGGCAGTCCAAAGCCATATGAGGATGGTGAACTGGTTCTGCTCTGATGTTCAGGTACGAGGCAGCTATCCCAGCTATTCCAGACGTTTCTTCGCAGAAAATAATGTGGAGATTAAGATGGAGCCGGGGGATTTGGAAGAACTGAAAAAGGGGACGGTTGATTTTTACACATTCAGCTATTACATGACTTTCTGTGTTTCCACTGACCCTTCTGTAGAGTGCGCCGCCGGAAATCTGTTGGGAGGGGCGAAAAATCCCTATTTGAAAGCTTCTGACTGGGGATGGCAGATTGACCCCAAAGGTTTGCGCTGGACGCTGAACGAGATTTATGACCGTTACCAGATTCCGCTAATGGTGGTCGAAAACGGTTTGGGAGCACATGATGTGAAGGCAGAGGATGGAAAGATACATGATGAGTACCGCATTGACTATCTGCGTCAGCACATCGGGCAGATGGGCGAAGCGATTGCCGATGGCGTTGACTTAATCGGGTATACCCCATGGGGCTGCATTGACCTTGTCTCCCTGTCCACTGGCGAGATGGCGAAACGATATGGTTTTATCTATGTCAATAAATTTGATGACGGAACCGGTGACTTGAGCAGGGAACGCAAAGATAGTTTTTACTGGTATCAGAAAGTGATTGCCACCAATGGGAGCGACTTGAGTTAATATTGATAGAGGCTTTGTATTCTGATATAATGACATGAAAAGGGGGGCGGGAATATGGAACTTCGGGTGTTGAATTATTTTCTGGCGGTAGCCAGAGAGGAGAATTTTACAAGGGCGGCGCAGATGCTCCATGTTACTCAGCCCACCTTATCCCGTCAGATTGCACAGCTGGAGGAAGAACTGGGGGTAGAGCTTTTTACCAGGAGTAATCATAATATCATTTTAACTGAATCTGGCATGATACTGAAGCACCGGGCGCAGGAAATGCTGTCCATGGCAGAGAAAACACGTCAGGAGCTGCTGCAGGGAGACGAGGAACTTACCGGAAAAATTTGTATTGGAAGCGGAGAGTTTCAGGCCACCAGATTACTGGCTCAGATTATTTCTTCTTTTTCGGAGAAGCATCCCCTGGTCCAGTATGAGATTTACAGTGGAAATGCGGAAAACGTCCATGACCATATTGAAAGAGGGCTTTTGGACATAGGATTGATGGCAGAACCCATTGACATCCGCAAATATGATTTTGTTTCCATGCCGGTAAAGGAACGCTGGGGAGCCTGGGTATGTGCGGATTCTGACCTGGCACAAAAGGAATGGATTCAGCCGGAGGATCTGATGGGCAGACAGTTAATCATTGCCAAAGGTGAATTTCTGAAAAGCAGTATTGGAAAATGGCTTGGTGATTTAAACACCCAGGTGAAAATCATTGCGACTGGTAATCTGCTATACAATGAAGCGATGCTTGCGGAGAATCGCCTGGGTATCGTGCTTGGAATTAAGCTGAACTGTACGTTTGAACATCTGCGCTTTATTCCTCTGTATCCTTCCCTTGAAAGCAGTACAGCCCTGGCCTGGAAAAAAGAGCAGGTCTTTTCCCCTGCCGCCGGCAGTTTTATAAAGTTTTTAAAGCAATACGAAAAAGTAATATCTGATGATAAAATATAGGCATTAGACATTATAACATAAAAGGATTAAGATGAGGGTGTTCCTGAATGGAGCACCCTTATTTTCATGAGTAAAAAGCGAGGTGGAACTATGACAATCAATGAAGCAAGTGAACGGTATCATATTCCGGTTGAAGTTTTAAAGGAATATGAAAACTGGGGGCTGTGTGATGAAGTAAAGAAAGTGATGGGGGTATGGCAGTACGATGACCAGGATATACAAAGGCTTAGTATGATTATGACGCTCCATGACGTTGGGTTTGACAACAGCGAGGTTGAGTCTTATATGCGCCTTCTTCTGGAAGGGGATTCAACTGAAAAAGAACGGCTGGATATGTTAAACAAAAAACGGGGAGCGACTCTTGACGAACTCCATTTTAAACAGAAACAGTTAGACCGCGTGGACTATTTGCGGTACAAAATTCAAAAAGCGCATAAGTAAGGTTCAAAGAGAAGGAGGACTCTACAATGAAAAAAATACTATCGTTTATCTGTGCCTGTTCCATGGTGTTTGCTGTGACTGCCTGCGGCAGTCAGGGCAGTGTGCCTGCTCCTGGCACAACGGCACCAGCTTCTTCACAGGAAACCGGCAAAGAGGTACAGCAAACGGAACCTCTGCAGAGCGGCAGCGGGGAGAACGCCTCCGTTACGGAGGAAACCGGCAGGGAAGCTGGTTCTGATATTCTGGTCGCATATTTTTCCGCGACGGGAACTACGAAGACCCTGGCAGGATATATCTCTGAAGTTACCGGGGGAGATTTATATGAAATCGTACCGGAAATCCCGTATTCATCAGAAGACTTGAATTATAGTGACAACAACAGCCGAAGCACCAGAGAACAGAATGATGAAGGCGCCCGACCTGCAATCTCCGGCAGTGTGGAGGATATGGACCAGTACGGAACAATCTTTCTGGGCTATCCCATCTGGTGGGGAGAAGCGCCGCGTATCATCGATACCTTCATGGAATCTTACGATTTCAGCGGAAAGACGATTGTTCCATTCTGCACTTCCGGAGGCAGCGGGATTGGCGCCAGCGCACGAAATCTGCATGACCTTGCAGCCTCGGATGTAACCTGGCTGGATGGGGAACGGCTTAGCAGTGATATCTCACATGAGGAAATGGTGAGCTGGATTGATGGTCTTTCACTGGATGTGATGGCCCGGTGAAGACGGCAGAGTTAAAGAGGATGGTGGATGTATGCCTGCTTGTCATGCTTCCTGTTTTGATGGCAGAAATATTGACCGGTCAGGAATTTCATGAATGGCTTGGGACGGCGATGGCCGTTGTGCTGCTCCTCCATCATCTGTTAAACATAAATTGGTTAAAAAATATCGGGAAAGGGAACTACACACCGCTTCGCAGCCTTGGCACGGTTATGAATTTGCTCCTTTTTGCAGATATGTCTGTTTTAATAATCAGCGGCATCATGATGAGTGGATTTGTATTCGAGTGGCTGCCTGTTTCAGGAGGCATGATTCTGTCCCGCAGACTTCACCTGTTTGCTTCCCATTGGGGGCTGATCCTGATGTCCCTGCATACCGGGATGCATTGGGGGATGGTGGTAAGACTGGGAACAAAGTTTCGGAAGAAATCAGAATCAGAAGACGGACTGACCTGGCTTGCCAGGGGCCTGGCAGCCGCAATTTCCATATTCGGTATCTATGCTTTTATACAGCAGGACATGCCAGACTATCTGTTCTTAAAAACGGCCTTTGTCTTTTGGGATGAAACGAAGCCGGCTGCTATGTTTTTTTTAGAAACACTTTCCATTATGGGATTGTTTATAACAGCCGGTTACTATGGACAGAAACAAATGAAAGGATTAAAAGGGATCGGCATGAAACATAAGACGGCAAAATATCTCACTTTTATAATTCCAATCCTGGTCTGTATAGGGGTTATTTTCTGGCTGATGAGAGGAAACCGTATGTCCCCAGCCGGTTCATGGGAAGCCATGCCCCCTGTGGAAGCGGAAGAAAATCTCTCACAATCAGTCAATCAGAAACAGGAGGAAAAGGAAAGTCAGACAGAAATAAACGATGGTTTTGTCTTGATTTCCGGTGGAACGTTTTTGATGGGAAGTCCGAAAAGTGAAGCGTGGAGAGGGGATGATGAACAGCAGCATACGGTTACGGTCAGCGATTTCTATATGAGTCCCTATGAAGTGGCACAGGAGGACTATGAAGCGTTGACTGGAAATAATCCCAGCAGTTTTGAAGGTTCTAAACTGCCGGTAGATAGCATTTCATGGGTGGATGCCATTACTTACTGCAACCTGATGAGCGAACAGGCGGGATTGATCCCGGCATATCAGATAGATGGAAATGAGATTTTCTGGAACCGTAGTGCTGACGGTTACCGTCTCCCAACAGAAGCAGAGTGGGAGTATGCCTGCCGCGCGGGGACAACAACACCCTTTCATACAGAGGACTCCATCAGTTCAGAGGAATGCAACTGCGGCGTTTATAATGTGGGCGTTCGTCTTGTGAGAGGAGCGGTGCCGGAGGGAGGTGTTCTTGTAAGCGGCCGGTCAATGCAAAAAGAGACGAATGCTGGAAGGGTTTTAATCGCTTATTTTAGCTGGGGAGGAAATACCAGAGGGATTGCAAAAGAAATTGCGGTACAGACAGGAGCGGATCTCTTTGAAATTACCTGTGTGGAATCCTATTCCAGGGATTACAATACAGTGCTGGAAGAAGCGCAGAGGGATCAAAATGCTCAGGCACGGCCAAAGCTGGCGGATCAGGTGGAAAACATGGAGCAGTATGATACCATTCTGCTTGGATATCCCAACTGGTGGGCATCCATTCCAATGCCGGTCGCTTCGTTCCTGGAAGAATATGACTTTAAAGGGAAGACAATCATCCCATTTTGCAGCCATGGCGGCGGCAGATTTGGGCAGAGCCTGACTGTGATTGCAAAGCTGACACCGGACGCAATGATTGGCGAGGGACTGGCGGTTAGCTATTCAGGCGGCTCGTCCCTGTCATCGGATGTGAGTACATGGCTTGAAGATAATAAGGTGAAATGAACAATGGAAGGAGGTAAAGGGAACATGAAGATTGTAGTTTTACAGGGAAGTCCCAATAAAAGCGGTTCTACCAGTATTTTGACAGAGAGCCTTACACAGGGTGCAGCGGAGGCCGGACACGTTGTTGAGAGGATTGATCTAAGGGATAAGAAGGTAAAGGCCTGCACAGGCTGTGTCGCTTGTGGGTACAACGGCCCATGCGTTCAGAAGGATGATAACGGGCAGATTAAGGAGGCAATCCTGAGTGCTGATATGATTGTTTTGGCCACGCCTTTATATTACTTCGGAATGTCGGCGCAGTTAAAAACGGTGGTAGACCGATTCTGTGCTTACAACAGCAGTATTAACAGGAAGAACATGAAATCTGCTTTGCTTACGGTTGCGTGGAATGCGGATGACTGGACATTTGATGCATTGGAGGCCCACTACCGCACACTTGTAAAGTATCTCAATTTCCAGGACGCCGGAATGGTATTGGGCAAAGGCTGTGGAAGTCCTTCCATGACAAACAGTACCGGCTACCCAAAGATGGCATACGAGCTGGGGAGAAATTGCTGAAACGAAGCTTGGACAGGGAAGAAAAGCTGTTAAATGAGGACGGTAAGATTGACTATACGAGATTTAAACCGATATTGTCTGAGATGCCGGCCTATTCCTAGTTGAGAGGAGAAAGAAAATAATGAAAAGAGCATGGCTGCTATTGCTTACGCTTCTCATAAGCATGACAATGTCTGTGACTGCGTTTGCAGGTGTTTGGAAAACTGGAGAGGGAGTAAATCAAAACCGATGGTGGTACGACAATGAAGATGGTACTTATGTACAGAATGGCTGGCAGTGGCTGGATGGAAATCAGGACGGAATTGCGGAATGTTATTATTTTGACGGTAATGGATGGATGCTTTCCAATACCATGACTCCGGATGGATACCGTGTTAATGAGAATGGTGCCTGGATTTCGGCAAGCGGTGTGGAAACCAGGGCTGTGCAAAATACGCCTGCCAGTTCAGAAACTACTGCAAAAGGAGAAAATGTGTTAATTGTCTATTTCACAAGGACAGGAACAACAGAGCAGGCGGCACAACAGATCCAACAGTTGACGGGTGGGAGGCTTGTGGAATTAGAGGCAGAAGCCCCATATAGCGGTTCTTACGAAACAACCCTTGACCGTGCAGAACGGGAACTTCATTCTAATGCAAGACCGGCGCTGATTACCCGGATAGAGCAGATGGAGACTTATGATACGATATTTGTGGGATATCCCATCTGGCATGGAGATGCGCCTATGGTGATCGATACATTTCTGGAGTCTTATGATTTTACAGGTAAGACAATTGTACCGTTTTGCACCAGTGGTGGAAGCGGGATTGGTACAAGTGTGCAGACAATACGTGGCTTGTGTCCTGATTCCACAGTACTTCAGGGAAGGCGGATTGGAAATACCAGTGAGATTCAGACATGGCTTAATCAGACTGGATTGAATGCAATTCGTTATTGGGAAAAGAAAATGGAATAAGGGAGGATTTTTAATGAGTAAGATTTTAGTAGCCTATTTCTCTGCCAGCGGCGTTACTGCCAAAGCGGCGGCTAATCTCGCCAAAGCTGTAATGGCGGATTTGTACGAAATCAAACCTGCCGTTCCCTACACTTCGGCAGACTTAAACTGGAACGATAAGAAATCCCGCAGTTCGGTGGAAATGAGTGATAAATCCCACCGTCCGGAGTTGGCTGATCACGCGGCCCCTATTTCGGAGCATGATACGATTCTTTTGGGTTTTCCTATCTGGTGGTATACTGCGCCAACCATCATTCAGACCTTTCTGGAGAGTTACGATTTTGCTGGCAAGACGATCATCCTTTTCGCCACATCAGGCGGAAGTGGGCTGGGGAGAACAGCATCGGAGCTGTCGCACAGTTGCCCTGGCGCTGTCATTAAAAACGGAAAGCTGTTGAATGGCCGCGAGTCTGAGACATCGTTGCGTCAGTGGATGGAGGGTATGTAAACGGAATTTTGGCGAATGCCGATGATTCAATAAAAACTAAAAAACAGTTGGAGGAAGAAATGAAAAAATTATTGAGGAGAACCTTAGCAGTTACAGGCTGTGTAGCCATGATGGCATCCATGGCGGCATGCGGTGCGAAGCCTGGGACACAGACGGAATCAGCACAGACGGAATCAGCACAGACAGAATCAGCACAGACGGAAGCGGCAGCACAGGCAGAAACAACGGCACAAACAGAAACATCTGCACAGGCAGAAAAGGAAGGAGATGCGATGACAATGAATTATGGGAACATGAAGGATGTTAGCATAAAAATGGAGCCAATCGAACTCACGGATGAATGGGATAAGGTTTTTCCGCTCAGTGATGAAGTAAACCATAGAAAGGTAACATTTGTTAATCATTTCGGTATTACTCTGGCTGCGGATCTTTACGAACCGAAAGAATATACGGGAAAGCTTCCGGCCATTGCGGTCTGTGGTCCTTTTGGCGCAGTGAAGGAGCAGAGTTCCGGGCTTTATGCACAGGAACTGGCAAAAAGAGGATTTCTGGCTATCTCATTTGACCCTTCTTTTACAGGAGAGAGTGCTGGATATCCAAGGGATTTCAATTCTCCGGATATTAATGTTGAAGATTACCAGGCGGCTGTTGATTTTCTTTCCATACAGGAAAATGTTGATTCTGAAAAAATTGGAATTATCGGTATCTGCGGCTGGGGTGGCATGGCAGTGCAGACTGCAGCACTTGATACAAGAATAAAAGCAACGGCAGCAATGACGATGTATGATATGAGCAGAAATACGGCGCTGGGATATTTTGATTCTGTGGATGAAGAAGGAAGATACGAGGCCCGTGTAGCTTACAATCAGCAAAGAACAGAGGACTATAAAAACGGTTTTTACACAATGGGAGGAGGACTTCCCGAAGAGGCTCCGGAAGAAGCGCCTCAATATGTGAAAGATTATGTTGCATATTACAAGACCGGGCGCGGTTATCATCCCCGTTCCGTCAATGCAAATAATGGCTGGGCGGCAACTGCCAGCGGTTCTCTGATGAATATGCGGCTGTTTGATTATGCTCCGGAAATCCGCAGTGCTGTTCTGCTTGTACACGGGGAAGAAGCACATTCTCTCATGTATAGCCAGGAAGCATATAAGCTGTTACAGGGAGATAATAAGGAGCTGATGATTATCCCCGGCGCTTCCCATACAGATTTATACGATCGGATGGACATCATCCCATTTGATAAATTGGAAACATTCTTTCATGACGCATTTGCACAGTAGTTACGGATTATACTGGAAGCGGTTAATTCAAAAGCAGTAATGCCAGATTCCAGGTAGAACGGTGAGAATATCAATAAAAATCCTCCTATGCTAAAATGAGAATGGTGTCGCAAGCCAAACTCAAGCACAGGAGGAGGTCCAAATGGACAATGGAAGCTTATCACATACTCGTTGGAAATGCCTTGTAAGTAATGAAAGGTGTGAAGCGGTGGAACAATGCGGGTAAGTGGAAGTCATAGCAGGAGCAGTGTGTATAAATCATGTACATTTAAGCGTAGCAATCGCGCAGAAGATAAGTATTTCGAATTTTATGGGAAATCTGAAAGGAAAAAGTATACTCATGCTATACGACAGACACCCCGAATTGCAAAGTAAGTGGAAAAAGTATTTTGGGCACGAGGGAATTAAATGGAAATAGTTGGTGATATTACCGATGAAGCAGTATCGAAGTATACAAAAGCGCAGGCAGAAGAGTCACGAAAAGAAGATTCGGGAGGTACGGCTTTGTAGCGGACCAATAACGGTGCTTGCGACACCGCCCTTTGGGGAGAGCAGTAAGATAGCCCTTTTGGGGGCTAATGGCAAACCACCAGTTGAACGGGTGGTTGCTGACTTAGATAACGGAACTTACAGACAACCACACGAACCAGTATATGGCCACTTATCCGGCCAGACACAAACAGAAAACCAGACCTATGAATAAATTATGGAAAAAGTTCATCTATGGAACAGCGTTGATTATGGCCTTCACCCTAATCCTTTCCCTTGCAGTGAACTCAAAGATTGTAGGGAAATACTACCTGCGCAGTCAAAAACATTATATCCAGGACATTGGAAGTCAGCTGATTACCCTTTTGGAAAGCGGTACAACGCCGGAAACTGCTATCAGGATCCTGGAAGAACAGGAAAAGGTCCTGATTGTATATTCAGGCAACACATCGGACAGTGAAGCCCTCAGCAATGAACTGCGCGAACAGTTCCGGCAAAAGGGATTAGGCTTCCAGAAGTTCTGGCTTTGGGAACAGGATTACCAGGATGCGGTGGAACACGGCATGAAGCTGCGCCTTTATCAGCAGGAAAAATTGAAGTATGGGATTCTGGCTGAGTATATGTTTACAGATAAAGGCATGTTCGTCATTGCCGCGGTGGTTCCCAATACCGAGGAAACCGTTGGCATCTTGAATCAGTTCCTGATTATCCTTCTGTCCATTTCATCCGTGGTTGTAGTAGCCCTCATGTATATCCTGGTGAGGCACATCACCAACCCATTAAAGGAGATGGAGGAGTTTTCACGCAGGATTTCCGGGCAGGATTATGGCAGCAGGCTGGTAATCCGTACCAATGATGAACTGGAGACAGTGGCCGGCAGTATGAACCGGATGAGCCAAAGTATTAAGGAATATCAGGACATGCTGCTTGGGAAGAACCGGCAGATGGAGGCGCTGCTGGACAATGTGGCCCATGACCTGAAGACGCCCATCTCGCTGATTGGCACCTATGCGTCAGGGATACAGGATGGGCTGGATGACGGGACATTTTTAGACACCATTATCCGCCAGAATGCGAAAATGGCCCGGCTCACAGAACAGTTATTGGGGGTGTCACGGATTGGGCAGAAGGAATATCCGGAAGAGACCATTGCCCTTGACCGCCTGTTACAGGAACAGGTTGAGGAACAGAGGATATCTGCTGTTCAGAGAAAGCTGGAGCTTTCCGCATCAATAGAACCAAATCAGCATATCAGGGGAAATGCAGAACTTATTTCAACTATTTTTTCTAACCTGCTGTCCAATGCAATTAAATATGCGTCAGAGTCCGGGCCTGGGATTGAGATACGTCTGTATGGAAATGACGCTGGCTGTCATTTTACCATATCCAACCAGATGCAGGCAGAGAATCTGGATTTAGACAGAATATGGGAACCATTCTATGTCGGGGAGTCCTCCCGCAATCAAAATCTGTCCGGTACCGGACTGGGACTGCCTATCGTTAAAAAGATTGCAGAACAATGCGGTTATGGGATAAATTGTGCCGCAGAAGACGGGAGAATAAAATTTACGGTTATTTTTTAAAACCTGATTTTGTCAAATGAATGTAACATCCCCTTATTATACTGGGTCTGAAGTATAAAAATGATAAGGAGATTGACATGACAAAACCAGGTTTTTTATTCCGGGGGGCATGCATGCTTTTTGCGGTATGCCTGACCGGGTGCGGGATACATAATCCCATTGCAGACAGTAAGAGGGCGGATGCGGCGAAGGTATCCACCGTCCTCCGGGAACAGGAAGAAGCTTCTGATTTCGGGGAAGCCATGGGCATGGCATTTGAGTATGAGGTGGATTCGGAAACATTTGCGATTGAACTGTTTACAGCGGATGGTTCAGTGCGGGCAGCTTTACCGCTTCAGGAGAGGGTGGTGGAAGATTACCGGAAAAGGGACGAGGAAGTCTCATGGCGGTATCAGGAAGATGGGATTGCTGTCTCCGTTACCCCTGAAGACGATTACCTCAGTGTTACGATTACCTCGGAGACAGACCGTGACAACGCCTTTACATGGCCGGAAATATCTGCGGACAGCTATTATTTCCCATTTGGTGAGGGAAAGCGGGTTCCGGCAGATGATTCGGTCTGGAAGGATTATCTGGCGGGGCAGATAGGCCAGCCCAATCCGGCAGACCAATCCAATCCTCCTGCCAAGGAATTTTCCGTCCTTGAACAGTTTTCCATGCCTTTTTGGATATCATCCGCTGGAGATTACGCGGTCCTGTTCATCATGGAAGACCCATTCCACACGAAAATAAGTTTCAGACAAAATCCGGATTTGACCTTTTCACTGAATAATGGGTTTCCGGATATTGATACGGACAGGACAAAGCGGTTCCGCATCTATCTTACGGACAATGACCCTGTCTCTGCGGCGAAGCTCTACCGTAAGTATGTGAAGGAAACGGACCGGTTTGTCACATTGGAACAAAAGGCAGAATCTAATCCGATGATAAGGAAGCTTTACGGCGCACCATTCATATATCTTTGGGGCGAGCGGCTCATTTCCCCCGAGGACGTGAACTGGCCGTCCTTCCGTACCGCAATAGGGTCGCCGTTCATGAATTACCTTATATCATTTTCATCCCAGGTGGAGAATGGAAATGAAATCAAAGCGGCCCTGGATGAAATCCAATCCCAGGATTATGTTGCGGACTACCAGAAACATCTGGTATGCAGTTATCTCAGCGGAGTATTGAAACTGCCGGAATTCTATTGGCAGCTGTCTGTACTGCCGTTTGAATCGTCCTACACACCATCCACCACCCCGCCTGATGCGCCGTCCACCGCCCCACCCGATGCGCCATCCACCGTCCCGCCCGATGCGCCGTCTACCGCCCCGCCGGATGCGCCATCCACCGCCCCGTCCACTGTACCCTCCGATGCACCGTCCGCCCTCCGGCATGCATTTACCACATCCTCCCCTGAATTGGCATCGCTTCTGGCCCCGGGATATGAAAACCTGAACGAATCCAATCAAATCCAGGTTAACAAATATATCCTGTCCGCAAACCTTCCGGATGTATTCGGCAAACCTTCCGGTTGGATGGACCAGGATACGGTGGGACTGATACGGCAGATGAAGGATTCCGGCATCAGCCAGGCGTGGATTGGGCTTAACAGCTGGGAACAGGCATATGCGAAACCGGAACTTGTGGAGGAGGCGGTAAACCAGGGCTACCTGATTGGCAGCTATGATTCCTATCACTCCATACATGAACCTGGCAGTGAGCAGTGGATAACGGCTGCATTTGAGGATACATCCCTGTATGACCGGGCAGCGGTGGAGGATAGGAACGGAGAGAAGATAAAGGGATTTAAGGGTGTGGGGCGCAAGCTGAATCCGGTCCTGTCACTTCCTGCTGTCGTGGAACGGATGCTGGATATCATGGGAAATGGACTTCCGTTTAATTCCTGGTTTATTGACTGCGATGCTACCGGGGAGATTTATGATGATTATACACCGGACCATATTACCACGCAGCAGCAGGACCTGAAGGCACGGCTGGAACGGATGGCATATATCCGTGATACCTATGGTATGGTCATCGGCTCCGAGGGCGGCCATGATTTTGCGGCTTCCACCATTGCATTTGCACATGGGATTGAGATGCAGAGCTTTTCGTGGATGGATGACGATATGAAGGAAAACAGGGACAGTGAATATTTTATAGGGAAATACTATAATCCGGACGGTGGAGTGGCGGAGCATTTCTCCAGACGGATTCCCGTAAAAAGCAGATATCAGACACTGTTCACAGACCCCAGGTTTGATGTGCCTCTATTTAAACTGGTCTATAATGACTCCGTGATTACCAGCTATCATTGGGACTGGTCAACCTTCAAAATCAAAGACCAGACCGGAACACGCATGCTGCGGGAAGTCCTTTATAATGTTCCGCCCCTTTATCATCTGGACGCCGTCCAGTGGGAGAAATATAAGGACGATATAGTAAGACATAATGCGGTATGGTCCGAATTCAGCTGGAATGCTGTCACACGGGAAATGACCGGTTTTCAATATCTGAAGGAAGACGGTTCCGTGCAGATGACGGAGTATGGGGATAAGATACAGGTAGCGGCTAATTTTAATGATGGACCTTTTATATACGGAAATCAGGAGATTCCGGGAAAGTCGGTTTTAATCAGGATGGATGGGAAGGAAACGGTTTATACACCAAAAACAGCGCAGGATAATTCGTGAAGATAATGTTGGGTAACCCATAAAGTCAGCGTTGGATGATTCATGAAGACAGGATGGAATTCATCCTATTCCCATGAATTTAAGGATGATATAAGATTATCCTTTTCTTTCCAGTGTTTTTGCGGTAAAGTAGATAAAAAAGCACCCCATTGCATATGGTAAGATTTTGGATTGCATTTCATTTTAAGATATGTGTTAAGGATGGATTACTTTGCCAAGACCGGAACGGACGGTACAGAAAGATAATCCATATCCGCCTGAATGTATTTCCGGTTCTGGCACAGGTATGTGTGCAGGGGACGATTGACGGTTGCTTTCCGTTCCCTGCATGTCCCGTTTTATACATTTCAATACAATGCAAAGTGAGGTGTGCATGGGCGGGAAGGAATCGGGAAACACATCTGGGCGCAGGGAGACAGGGATAGGTAAAGGAGGTGGCTTTATGGCTGGATATATAATGACACTTAGTGATGTTGACTCTCTTACATATTGCGTAAAGACAGGAACATACAGCACCAATCTCAGTACACCAAAGGGAAATTGGATGACGCATCACGAAGGGACATTTGCTGATTATCTTAGCATGAAACCCGGTGACAGCATTTATTTTTTTATTAAGAGGAAAATATACGGTATTGGGAAACTGATTGAAATTAATTCAGAGTGCAGGTTTTTAAATTATGTTGGTGCGGACCGGCCGGTTGATTATTCAAAGAAAAACTATGGGGAACTGGAACCGCTATTGGACGAAGGAACTGCCAATAACCGCTGTTTGTGTGTGTTTGAGCCAGCGCCGCTGTTCTTTTTAAACGGAGTGGATATGGATGATGCTTTAAACAGCAATCCGGACAGGTTCCGCATGCTGCGGGCAATGTGGAAGGTTTCATTTATTAAAGTGGATGATGATGAGAATCAGGCATTGATGGATATTATTTTAAAAAGAAATGAAGAAAACCTGCTTCGTAATGAAAATGCATATCCATATTCTGATACATTACATAATCGGATCAGGGATAAAAATACAGAACAGTACAGGCTGACATCAGATAACATACTTCTTTCATGTGCAAAAGGAAATAAGATTAATCATGAGATGGCGATTGAAGCCGCACTGTGTGAATTGCTGTCAGAAGATAACAGCACACCAATGGGAAAGTGGGATTATATTTCCCATCAGGTGGTTGCCTCACCGTTTAAGGCGATTGATTATATGGATAAAATGGATATATTCGGGTACAGGTATATTCCGGGATACAGGACGAAATCCAGGTATCTTGTAGTGGAGATAAAAAAGGACGAGGCAACGGATGATGTCATTGGACAGATAATGAAATATGTGGATTGGATTCAGGGAGAATATGCGTACGGTGACTATTCCATGATTATGGCATATGTAGTGGCGTCAGGTTTTTCAGATTCCGTCAGACGGAAAAAAGACCGGGAATGTGTAAGATACTATACAAAAGGCTGCCGGCCTGCCATATCATGTATCTGGTCATCCGTGAAATTGATTCAATATGAATTCATTGACAATAAACTCAGGTTGAGGGAGGTATGAAGTGCGGATAACATCAGATATTGCCTGCTGACGGCTGCCATTAATTTCACATAAGAACAATGAAAACGGGAATCCCTATACTGCAAAGGATAACCATCAGGGACCGGTTACAAGATAATTTTCACTGACAGGCATCAGGAACTCTCCTATGCCAAGAAAGCGGTAGTCTATGGGGGGAAAAGATTGAATACTGAAGCCGCTGGAACGGATCTGAGCTGGAGCCAATCACACGGAAGACGGTATTTCAACAGCTTTTATAGGAAGAATACAGGGGAGAATCCCAAGAACTATCTGACCGATATAAGGATGAAGGGAGCCGTAAAGCTGCTTGGTAACACGGATGATAAGGCAAATGAGGCGGCTAAGGCTGTGGGGTATAAGAATGTACGCCGGATTAATGAGGATTTTAAAGGGAAGTAATAGCAGAACCCAAGCAAATACAGGAAACCCAGCGGGAGAAGCAGGGCACAAAGGCAGGGGACGGATGGGAAATGCAGCACGCTGGAGGAACCAAAGTGCTAAAACTCAGGGTGCCGGAGGACAACGGCTTTCCGAACCATGCTCCGATGCCATACAATTTACCTCCGGGTGTTCCAACGCCATTCAATCTGGTGCCGTCCGTTTCCTCCTCACGTCCATCTCCATTCTATCAGCCATCATGCTTCCGGTAATCACGCTGTCCGCCTGCTCCGCCCGGATGACGCTATCCGGTGAAGGCGGTGCGGTCCATAAACCGTATACCGGACTGGCTGTCAGCTCAGATGGGATTTCCAATCCGGTCAAACTCCGCCTGGTATACTCCGCCAGCGACCTTAAATGGAAAAGAGTGGTTGAGGACACGGCAGAGGCGTTCATGAGGGAAAATGAGGATATAGAGGTGGAGCTTTACAGTATGCCGGAAAATAAGTGCCAATCCCACCTTGAGTCCCTGAAAATACTGGCGGCCCAAAAGGAATTCTTTGATATTGTGGAAATACAGGAAACCTCCACCCTGGCTGCCGCAGGGCTTCTGGCGCCGGTTCCGGAGGGAGTTTCTGCCCTGGTGGAAAATCCGGGAATATATGAAGGGGTGTGTTATGGTGTACCCCGGTATGCCACGACGCTGGGAATCATTTACAATAAAGATATATTTGTTGGACTGGGGCTGTCTGAACCTGACACATATGAGGATTTCCTCCAAATCTGCCAACAGGTAAAGGATGCAGGCCGCAACCCCCTGGCCCTGGGGGCGGCCGATGTGCGGCATATGGAATACTGGGCAGATTACCTGTTCAGGAATTATATGGTTACAGAGGACGGAGAGGTACAGTGGACTGCCAAACGTACCCGGCAGATGCTTGCCGATTACCGGAATCTTGGGGCACAGGATTATATAAACCCGGAATACCACAATGCTTCCGACAGCAGGACAGCCCAGGAACTGTCATCGGGGAAGGCCGCCATGGTGTACGCAGGTCCCTGGATGCTGTCACAGATAGAGGATCTGAATCCGCAGATACATCTGGGATTTTTCTTCCTGCCCGGCAAAGATGGGATTACCTATGCGGTCCAGGACCGCAATGTGGAATGGGGGATATCCACGGCCACGGCCCGGGATAAGGAGAAGATGGAGGCGGCGGAACGTTTCCTGAAATTTTATTATTCAGAAGGAATCTATGAAAATATACTGGCCGCCATGGATGGGGACCCGGTGACCGTGCGCCCTGTCAGCCGATTACATACGCAAAACCAGGCAATCATGGAGTCGGCCTATTCCACTAACCCGGTACGCACTGGGATAATGATGGAAAATGCCGAGGTCCCCGATGGATTTGCCGCCTGCTTTGCCCAACGGCTGGTGGATACCCTTTGGGGTGAGGAGAGTACGTCCTATCTGGCGGATGACCTGACCCGTATATGGGAGAGGGAGGCGCCATGATACAGACAAGGAGAAATGTTTTTTACCGCCTGACCCTGGCCTTCATCTTTGGCGGGCTGGTGCCGCTGCTGATTGCTGGTACCATGCTGTTTTACAGGTTTAAAGGAGATATGGAACAGGTCATACTGGATGACATGGGCCGGACGGTCGGCTGCGCGGTCCGTGGTGCGCGGGAAATGGTGGACGGGAGCAGCAGTCTCACCAAGCACATGTACGACATTTACACAGAGGATGACAGACTCCTTTACCAGCTGCTTAAGGATAAATCCATGGCGGACCAGGAGAAACGCATCCAGATGGCCTTGTTCCTTGGAGAAATGCTGGAGGAGGATAGCAGGATCCGCACCGCCTCATTTGTGGATAGGGAAGGCAGGATATATTATGCCACCAGGAACATGCAGAAGGCGCTGGATGAAACTGCTTTCCGGCAATGGATATCGCAGGAAGGGTACAGCGGTGAGGCTTTTTCAGCGCTTCCCACCCATGCGGACAGTTATTTCCCGGATTCCGGGAACCAGGTCTTAACCTTCCGCAGAAGTTACCAGGACCTGACATCCTTTAAGACCATTGGAATCAGTTTGGGAAACCTCTATCTGGATGTGGACGTTGGTAATCTGTCTTCGGCGCTTGGGGATATGGGGGTGGGGGAAAATGGAACATTTTCCATCATTGACAAAAATGGAATCTGCATTTACAGCATGGATGGTTCTGAGATGGGAAAGCCGCTGGAACGTATGGTTCCTTACCTGTCTTCCATGACGGAAACAAGGGGATACCTGACTGATGCAAGGCGGCATGTGGTTTATGAACGGATGGACGGCAGTGGCTGGATTGTGGCGGCCCAGGTGGGGAGGGACGCTGTCATGAGCAGCCTTAACGGCACCGTACAGTGTATCGTGGCGTTTTTAAGCGGTACTTTCCTGGTGCTGCTTTGCCTGTATTCCTACTCTGTGAAACACATATGGAGGACAGCGGGGCTGCTGGAACATGAGGAAAATGAAAACGCCGTAATAGTGGAAAGCCTGTCACGGCAGGTGGAATACCTGAGCAGCGGCGGCAGCATGGTTCCGCTGAAAAAGGAAATCGGGAACATACGGGATTATTTCTATACCATGGGGATTCAGTATGAAAACAGGATTCAGCTGGAAGTCAGTGCGGATGAGGATGTAATGGACGCATCCATCATCAGGATGAGCCTGCAGCCTGTTGTGGAAAATGCGGTCAGGCACGGTTTATTACCCAAGAAGGGAGACGGCACCGTGAGTATCGAGGCCCGCCGCAAGGACAGCATCCTGGAGGTCACTGTCATGGATGACGGCGTGGGGATGACAGAGGAAACACTTGCGGACCTTAATGCCGGCCCGGACCAGGATGGGACGGATGTACAGACCGGTGATAAGGGGCTGGATACTGGAATCAGGAATGTCCATGACAGGATACGCAGGACCTTCGGACCAGGATATGGGCTGAAAATCATGAGTAATGAGGGGAAGGGGACGGTTGTGGTATTCTGTCTGCCGTTCATACCGGACAAGGCGGAGCCGGAGGAAGAGGGGAACGCGCAGCAGGGGTCAGATGGGACTTCTTCTGACAGGATATGTGAATAAGGGATAATGGCATTGTTAAGGTTGTATCAAAGCAATCTTTCTGCTAAAATAAACCCATGGAATCATTTCCGGAATCTATCAAACAAGCAGGGGAGAAAAAGCAATGGACTATAAGATAATCGTATTGGATTTAGACGGTACGCTGACCAACCGGGACAAAATCATCACGCCCAGGACCAGGGACGCCTTAATGGAGGCCCAGGAAGCGGGCAATATCGTGGTTCTGGCTTCCGGACGCCCAACGCCCGGCGTGGAGCCGCTGGCAAAGGAACTGGAGATGGACCGTTTCGGAAGCTATATATTATCCTATAACGGGGGGATGATAACCAATTGCAGGACAGGGGAGACTGTATTTTCATCCCTCCTTCCGCTGGAGTCCAATCAGAAAATCATCGGGCTGGCGGAAGAGCACCGTGTGGATATCCTTACCTATGAGGGGGAGGAGGTCATCACCAACAACAAGGAATGTCCTTATGCAACCGCTGAATCCAACATCAACCATCTTCCGCTGCGCCAGGTGGATGACATGAAGTCCTATGTGGATTTTCAGGTACCCAAGTTCATCATGCTGGATGACGGGGATTACCTGGTGACCGTGGAGCCGAAGGTGAAGGCTGCGATGGGCCGTGATTTCAGCGTATACCGTTCCGAGGAATATTTCCTTGAGATCATGCCAAAGGGCATAGATAAGGCACAGTCCCTGGCCCGCCTCCTGGACATCCTTGGCCTTAAGAAGGAGCAGATGATTGCCTGCGGGGACGGATACAATGACCTGACCATGATTAAGTACGCAGGTCTTGGGGTGGCCATGGAAAATGCAGTTCTGCCTGTAAGGAATGCGGCGGATTATGTGACGGCTTCCAACAATCATGACGGGGTCGGCCTGGTGGTGGAGAAATTCATGCTAAGACGCGGGCAGGATGTGGTGTGAGCGGACGGATACATGCCGGTAATCCGGCAGACATACAATGCACACGGTGAAACTTTACATTGAAAAAGTGTTATCATGTATGGACTTTCAAACTTTAATATGTTAAAATGAGTGGGTATGAGGCTTATGGCCTGTCCGGATGGTATCCAGGCATGCCAAAGGCCTGTGTCCCTTGATACAGGGACATTGATTCCACAACTACATGCGGTCGGGGGAGAGTGTGAACCGCATAAATTATAAGGAGAGAGAACCAGGACATGAACAAAAAGATTAAAACGGATGCAGTGGATCATTTATTTGATGCCATACTGACACTTAAGAATCCAGAGGAGTGTTATAAGTTCTTCGAGGACGTGTGTACGATTAATGAACTTTTGTCACTTTCACAGCGCTATGAGGTTGCCAAGATGCTGAGGGAAGGCAAGACCTATCTGGAGATTGCGGAGAAGACAGGGGCATCCACGGCAACCATCAGCCGTGTGAACCGCTCTCTGAACTACGGAAGCGACGGATATGATATGGTGTTTTCAAGGCTTCAGGTAGAAAGTGTTGTTCCGGAAAAGGAAGACGGCCGATAAGTAAGCGGAAAATGAGTAAACGGAAGCAGGGAAGTGGACCGGCCTGTCAGCGGTGATGGGCTGCAATGTAAAAAAGCAGATAATATAATATATAAAACGTATATCCCGGCATATCAACCAATATGCCGGGATATACGTTTTTAAATTCCAGATAGCTCTGGATGGCTGTTCCCAAACACGCCATGGATTACGCCATGAATCACTTCTTCCGCGGAGGCGTCGTCTCCCCGCGCAGCTGGTCCGCAATCATCTCAATCATCTGCGTCTTCAGATAGACATCAAAGGACAGTTCACATATAAATGCAAAGAGCTGCAGGTATTCCTTATCTTCCTCATCCACCGGAACGTCCTGGAAGGTTTTACGGGAGCGGGTGAATTTGCCGGTCACATCTTTCATCAGGTTACCCATCTCGCCCTTTTCCAGGGTAAATACCTCTGTATAGATATCTTCCAGGGACAGGGGGGAATCCTTGCCGGTAAAATGTCTGGATGTGATGGGTCGGAACAGTTCCTCAATATCATTAAAGGATAACAGGCTCTTAAAGTAATAGATGAATATCAGCATGAGCATGTGGTCCTTGGAATACTTCTTCTTCACAGGCGGGGGGAGCAGGTTATTCTTGGCATAGTTGTTAATCATGGTCTTGGTCAGCACCTTATCCTCAGGATGGCGCCGCATATCCTTTAAATGGCCTTCCATGAAGGTGGTAACCTGGTCCATATATAAATCAATATCAGGTATCTCTTCCGGCTTAACATGGGACAGACTTCCCAGATAGGCCAGCAGATCCCGAACACGTTCTTCATTTGTCTTCATCTGTCAGTCACCTCTGTCTTTGAAATCACATTGCTATATCTATTATATAGTATTGAATACTAGATGACAAGGGGCAAATGTAAGAACATGGCAAAATACTTTGACAGTAGCAGAAACCGCCATATTATGATATATTGTATGTCAGAGGAATTTGCAATCAAATCGAAAGGAATAAGTATGCGGGACGATATTTGCAGGGAAGCAAAACAATTGATTCAGAGTGTGATGGAAGGCTATATATCGGGCAACCCGGAGATACTGGCCGGATTACTTACATATTGTTCACCGGACGTGCTTGTCATTGGAACGGGACGGCATGAGTTCTACCTGGGCCTGGAGGCATTGACGGAAGGAATGAGGAAGGACCAGGAGGAGGCGGACGGAATCAGCTTTGTCATCAGGGAGGCCTGGTATGAGGCAAAGCTGATTACGGAAAACAGCTGTGTTGTCTATGGGGAATTCAAGGCCCAGGAAAAGGATACGGACGGGAAGGAAGTCATCATTGACATGGATACAAGGATTACGGCCGGGCTTCACCGGGATGACAACGGACGGCTTGTCATTGACAGCCTGCACCAGTCCGTGCCTTATATCTACCAGCAGGAGGGCGAGTACTATCCCAAGACCATTGCGGACCAGGCAGCTGCAGCCCTGGAACGGACCGCCATCCTTGAGAAGACCATACAGCTGGATTCCCTGACCGGCCTGTACAACAGGAAGTATACGGAAATGCACATCACCAGGCTTTTGACCAAGGACCATGAGAGCGGCCTGATGTTCGTCATTGATATGGATGATTTTAAGAAGGTCAATGATACCCATGGCCATCTTAAAGGGGATGAGCTACTGAAGGAAGTGGCGGCAGTGCTTATGGACTTTGTCCCGCCCTCCGCCATTGCAGGCAGGATAGGAGGCGATGAGTTCATGATTTTCCTGCCAGGCTCCACAGAAAGGGAGCAGGGGGAAAGGGAAGCCCGCACCCTGATCCAGTCCATCAGCCGGATTCTCCTGAGGATGGGACTGGACCAGAGCTGTTCCATCGGCATCACACAGATAAGCCGGGACAGCGGGACATTTGACAGCGCCTACCGGAAAGCGGATGAAGCCCTGTACCGTGCCAAGACCAGCGGCAAGAACATGTTCTGCTGGTGGGAAGGGCACGGGGAAGAAGGGGAGACCGGGGACTGCGCAGATAAGGGATGCGGGAACGGTGAAGAAGGAAAATGCAGGGACGGCGGAGAAGGAGTCGTGCAGAAGGAACCGTAGGGTTTTAAAGTTGCACGATGGGGCCAGGAATGGTATACTTATACATCTGACACATTGAATGAAGAAATAAAGGCGGTACATAAAATATGAGTATTTACGATACATTAAACCCCATGCAGAAAGAGGCTGTATTTCACACCGAAGGTCCTCTTTTAATCCTGGCCGGAGCAGGATCCGGCAAGACCAGGGTGCTGACGCACCGGGTGGCCTACCTGATTGATGAGAAGGACGTGAACCCCTGGAATATACTGGCCATTACATTTACCAACAAGGCGGCAGGGGAGATGAGGGAGCGTGTGGACCAGCTGGTAGGCTTTGGGGCTGAGAGCATCTGGGTGAGCACCTTCCATTCCACCTGCGTAAGGATCCTGCGCAGGCACATTGAATGCCTGGGATACACCACCAGCTTCTCCATCTACGACAGTGATGACCAGAAGACATTGATGAAGCAGGTATTTAAGAGTCTGGACGTGGATACAAAGCAGTTCAAGGAGCGCTCCGTGCTGGGCGTGATATCCTCGGCCAAGGATAAGCTGATCATGCCCGAGGAGTTCCTTCTGAACGCAGGGCAGGATTTCCGCCAGAAAAAGGTGGGGGAGATATACAGGGAGTACCAGAAGCAGTTAAAGAAGAACAATGCCCTGGATTTTGACGATCTGATTGTCAAGACCGTGGAACTGTTCCAGAATAATGCCGAGGTGCTGAACTATTATCAGGAGCGGTTTAAATACATCATGGTGGATGAGTACCAGGACACCAACCAGGCCCAGTTCAAGCTGGTGAACCTGCTTGCGGATAAGTACAGGAATCTCTGTGTGGTAGGTGACGATGACCAGTCCATTTACCGGTTCCGCGGGGCCGATATAGAGAATATCCTGAGTTTTGAGTCAGCATTTCCGGGGGCAAAGGTCATTAAGCTGGAGGAGAATTACCGCTCCACCCAGAACATCCTCAATGCGGCAAACGGCGTTATCCGCCACAACCGCGGAAGGAAGGATAAGACCCTGTGGACAGCCAATGGGGAAGGGAATCTGATCCGGTTCAAGCAGTTTGACATGGCCAGGGATGAGGCGGATTATGTGGCCAGACAGATACGGGACAGTGAATTTGCCTATCAGGACCAGGCCGTGCTTTACAGGACCAATGCCCAGTCCCGTCTCATAGAGGAACGGTGCATTTTCTATAATGTGCCTTACCGTCTGGTGGGAGGCGTGAACTTCTACCAGCGGAGGGAAATCAAGGACATCCTGGCCTACCTTAAGACAATTGCCAACGGCGTGGATGACCTGGCTGTGCTGAGGATCATCAATGTTCCAAAGCGCGGCATCGGTGCGACCACCATGGGCAAGGTGACTGCGTTTGCATCCGAGCACGGCATGAGTCTCTATGGGGCGCTGAAGGAAGCGCGCCAGGTTCCGGGGCTGGGCAAGGCCGCGGAGAAAATCTTAAAGTTCGTGGGACAGATGGAGAGCTTCAGGGCCAGGGCTGAATCAGAGGACTTTTCCATCCGGGACCTGATTGAAGGGATTATGGATGAGACCGGTTACCAGCAGGAGCTGGAGGCAGAGGGTGAGATTGAGGCCCAGACACGTCTTGAGAACATCGAGGAACTGGTGAACAAGGCGGTAAGCTATGAGGAGGACAGCGAACACCCCACCCTGGACGAATTCCTGGAACAGGTGGCGCTGGTGGCTGATATCGACAGCATGGATGAGTCCGAGGACCGTGTGACCCTTATGACGCTCCACAGTGCCAAAGGCCTGGAGTTTCCCAAGGTATACCTGGTGGGGATGGAGGACGGCCTGTTCCCCAGCATGATGTCCATTAATTCAGATGACAGGACGGACCTGGAGGAGGAGCGGCGTCTGTGCTACGTTGGCATTACCAGGGCGAAGAAGGAACTGGTGCTGACCTCGGCCAGACAGCGCATGGTCAACGGAGAGACAAGATACTGCAAGCCCAGCCGGTTCCTGGAGGAAGTGCCTGCAGAGTTATTGGATGAAGAACGCCTGGAGCCGGTGCTTGGAAGCTATGGCGGCCGCGGCAACGGTGCAGGACAGGGAAATGCCTCAGGCTTTGGAAGCAGTGCGGGCGATGCAGGACTTCCGTGGAACCAGTCCGTGGCATCGGGACGTACAAGCACATTCGGCAAGGGCTATAATGCCTATGCGTCGAAGACGGCGTCGCCATTTGACGGGTTTGACAGCGGGACTGCCGGACCGGGCAGCGGGGCAGGATCTGGCGGCGGCGTTGGGACAGGCAGTGGGGCAGGATCTGGCGGCGGCAGTGGGACAGGCAGTGGGGCTGTGTTTGGCGGCCGTGCCGGAGGAGCTGGATATGCCGGAGGTGCCGGATATGGCAGAGGCACGGGCTATGGCGGGAATGCCGGCTATGCCGGAGGCGCTGGCTATGGCGGAAGTGCGGGTCATGGCGGGACCGGTGGGAAACCGGCTTTTGGCAAGGCATTTATGGTTGAAAAGCCTGCTTCCCTGAACTACAGTGAGGGAGACAGGGTAAAGCATATTAAGTTCGGGGAGGGAACCGTCAAGTCCATAAAGGACGGCGGGAAGGACTATGAAGTAACGGTTGAATTTGACACGGCCGGTCAGAAGAAGATGTTCGCATCTTTTGCAAAGTTAAAAAAAATATAGGATGGCTGGTTAAAAATTCAAGAAATTGGGATAGTAAAAAAGGGACTTCCATGGTATAATAATTAAAAATATGTATCTGAGCTTATTGCTTGCATATAAGAAAGGACGTGGACCGGATGAACAGGTTTGACAGAGACAGATTCGATGCAATGGGAAAAGAGGCATTAAGCCGTGTAGAAGAACTGATGAATTCCAGCAGAATCAATGAACTGCTTCACAAAAGAGAGGAAGATGAGAAGAAGAAAAACTGTATCCTTTGGGTACTGGCCATCATCGGCGCCGTAGCAGCCGTGGCAGGTATTGCATATGCAGTGTACCGCTTCTTTACACCGGATTATCTGGAAGATTTTGAAGACGACTTTGACGATGATTTTGACGATGACTTCTTTGAAGATGAGGAGCCGGAGGAGAAAAAGACTGAGAAGTCTGAATAGAGATTACGGATTTAGGAAGGACCGTCCCCTGTGGGACGGTCCTTTTTTCGGGGAATGGAGGAAGTGTTTGGAGGTTTGGAAACGGGGAGTGAATATTCAAAATTACTGCATCCCTGAAATGATTTCTCTGACCGTGACATCCGGATGTTTATACCGGTTCCGTTTTTGGGTGGCTGATTTCCACTGGATTGCTTTTTGGGGGCAGCAATTGATACACGCAACACAGTGTTCACATTGATGCTGAAATTCCAATGCTCCGTTTTTTAAGATTATATTGTGATTGGGGCATATGTTTTGGCAGATACCGCATTGTATGCATGTATCGTCAACATGAAACTCCTGGTCATGATTGACCTTAATATCTGTATATATTTTGTAGAATAATTTGTCTGCGGCCGAATAACGGAAGGGGGAATTGCTGATTCCTGCAGCTATTTCACTGGCGGCCAGTTCAGCCAGCCTGGCGGCCTCTTTTAATCTTTTTCCTGCAAGATGGATTCTTGGATTATATTCCTCCACGAAATTTGCAACTGCTTTGATTTCCCTGCCATAATCCAGCTTCAAATCCTTTTTTGCCAACAATCTGTCTACCTGGCCCAGTACCCCGCCATGCAGTTCACCATAGGTGGGGACCGCAAAAATATATGGGGAATCCCGGCTCACGCGCAGTTTATCTATGAATTCCCCCACGGTCCGGGGAACACCCCAGAAATAGGTTGGGAAGACCAAGCCTATTTTATCTGCTGTGCAGATGGTTCCTTTGTATTTCACCATGGGCAGCATCTCTGCCCCTAGCTTCTGTGATATGATTGCGGCTGTCTTCAGGCTGTTTCCGGTTGCCGAAAAGTAATAAATGACTGTTTTCATGCTGGTTCTCCTCCTGCTGCGCAGGGCGTTTTTGATGATTTAATCCCATGCGATAGCCTGATTATAGCATAGTACGCTGAAAATAAAAGTACTTAGATTTTTTGTTGTACATTGCTTTGTTGTAGTACTGGTTGTATAATTAGCCTGAAATGAGGTGATATCAATGAAAAAGGAAACGGGTGTTCCTGAACGCTGTGCAACTATCTCTGCAGTACAGAAAATCCTTGGGGGAAAATGGAAGCTGGAGATTCTGTATTACATAGGTTTTCAGGATATTCAGAGATTTGGGGAGCTGCGCCGCCATATCGGAGGGATTTCCGAGTCATCACTGACAACACAGCTGCGTGAACTTGAGGCTGATGGATTTATCCACAGGCATGATTATAAAGAAATCCCGCCTAAAGTAGAGTATTCCATGACTGAACTTGGGAAAAGCTTTATGCCGGTAATGGAATATGTGAAGGCATGGGGGGAGGAGAATCTGGGGAAATGACAGGCATGAGGGGAGGAGAATCTGGGAAAATGATAGGCATGAGGGGAGGAGAATCCAGGGAAATGATAGGCATGAGGGAGGCTTTGTGTGAAGTTTGAGTTGGTTTATGTGCGGGGGAATGGGGGACTTTCTTTTTTTGGTAATGGTCGTGATAGGATGCGGGGGAGCGATAGGCTGGATATGATGATAGGATGCGGGGAGCGATAGGCTGGATATGATGATAGGATGTGGCGATAGCTTGGATAGGATGATATGGTGTGGTTATTGACTGGATATGATGATTTGAATGTGGCCATTGACCGGATATGATAACTTGATGTGTATTTAAGGACATGATATAATGAGACGATGAAAAAATGGAAGATACATGTGATATTATGGCAGGGGTATCATAATAGCAGGAGTATCATAATAGCAGGGGTATCATAATAGCAGGAGTATCATAGTGTCAGGAGTATCATGACAGAAACGGAGATAATAGAATGAAAAAAGGCGAGATTTACGAAGGCATTGTCGAAAAAATAGATTTTCCAAATAAAGGAATCCTTATGATAGATGGGGAACGCGTGGTGGTAAAAAATGCAGTTCCGGGACAGAAAATCCAATGTGTGGTTACAAAGAGGAGGAAAGGTAAAACCGAGGCAAGGGCGCTGGAGGTTTTGGAGCGTTCGCCTTTGGAACTGCCGGAGAATGCATGTCCCCACTTTGGCCTGTGCGGCGGCTGCATTTACCAGAGCCTGCCTTATGAAGCACAGCTGAAAATCAAGGAGGGTCAGGTGAAATCCCTTTTGGACGGCGTGGTGGAACCGGATAGCTATGAGTTTATGGGAATCAAGGCCAGCCCCCTGGAAAAGGGATACCGCAACAAAATGGAGTTCTCCTTTGGCGATGAGGTAAAGGATGGACCGCTGGCGCTGGGAATGCACAGGCGGGGAAGCTTTTATGATATTGTTACAACACCGGACTGCCAGATTGTACATCCGGATTTTTGCAGGATTCTGGTGGCTACGAAGGAATATTTCGAGGAACTTGGGACTGCATTTTATAAAAAGCTACAACACAAGGGGTATCTGCGTCATCTGCTGGTGCGCCGGGCAGTGAAGACAGGAGAAATCCTGGTGGATCTGGTTACCAGTACCCAGAGGGAGTATCTGGGCGGTAGGGATGAGGCGGCTGTGTTATCCGGGTGGAAGGAACGCCTGCTGGCCCTGCCTGTTGACGGCCGGTTTGCAGGAATCCTCCACACGGAAAATGATTCCCTGGCCGATGTGGTACAGAGTGATGCAACCCATGTTCTTTATGGACAGGACTTTTTTTACGAGGAACTGCTGGGGCTTCGGTTCAGGATATCCCCATTTTCCTTTTTCCAGACCAACTCCATGGGGGCAGAGGTACTGTATGATACGGCCCGCGGCTTTGTAGGGGAGACAAAGGATAAGGTGGTGTTTGACCTTTACAGCGGCACAGGGACCATTGCCCAGATACTGGCGCCTGTGGCTAAAAAGGTTGTGGGTGTGGAAATCGTGGAGGAAGCGGTAGAAGCCGCAAAGGTGAACGCCGGACTCAATGGACTGGATAACTGCGAATTCGTGGCAGGGGATGTTCTGAAGGTGATTGATGACCTGGAGGATAAGCCGGACCTGATTGTCGTGGATCCGCCAAGGGATGGAATCCATCCAAAGGCATTGGGGAAGATAATTGAATTTGGGGTGGACAGGATTGTGTATATTTCATGTAAGCCAACCAGCCTGGTGAGGGATTTGGTGGTGCTGCAGGAGAGAGGATATAGGGTGGAGAAGGTTTGTGCGATGGATATGTTTCCGGGGACGGGGAATGTCGAGGTGGTGACATTGATGTCACTTGTGGAGTGAGGTGGAAATTTAGATAGATAAACACAATATGTTATGGTTTTTCAGATGAAGAAGCATGTTTAACCACTATACGTTATGGCTTTTGAGTGGAATAACAGTGAAAATCAGCCGATTTCCAGCTGTGAATTTAAGGGTAAAAACGCATAAGAGTAGATGAGATTCCCTGGTTTGGGTAGTGAACCAGGGGATTTTCTATTACTCGTAACGCTGTATAGGAAGGGAAGGCGGCAAGGCGGGCTTTCACGGAGCAGAAAAAGTCCAAAAGCAGGACAAGGACCAGTGGAAAGCACCAGGCCAAATACGCCCTGGCAGATATCATGGTATGCGGGGAGTGCGGTCATTACTTTAGGAGGGTCACCTGGACAAACCGTCAGGGTCGGAAAGTACCGGTATGGAGGTGCAGTAGCCGTTTGGAAAACGAGACACAATTCTGCCATAATTCCCCGACCATATCGGAACGGGACATACAGGGAAGCATCATGAAGGCCATACGGACTTTATTGCCGGAGGAAAAAGGGCAGGATGAAATATTAAAGGAAAGGATGCTGGACAATGTTGCTATCTTTTATGAAGCCTATACCTATGAGCAGCTGGAACGGATTCTGGTGGGACTATCTGCTAGGTTGAAGTATTATGAAGGGTTAGACGCATCAGACCTGGCACCTGATAAAATACGTGTTCAAAAGAAGATGGTTATCATTCAGGAGGAAATCAGAAGCATTGCAGGGGCGTATGAAAAAAATAAAACTGTACCATAAGATTTGCAGGGATAACCTGCTTCAAGAAGTAGAGCAGGCGGTTGCAAGCCATTATTGAGTATAATGAAGCGATGGTACGCAGGCTGATAAACAGGATAGAAATAAGATCAAAGGATAGATACGATATGACCCTAAAATCCGGTCAGGTGATGGAAATCTCAATGTAAGGATGTACATAGGGGAATGAACCATAGGGAATGATGACCGGTATCCTGGCACAGGATATCGGAGCTGATAGGAGAACGGGAATCTGGTATTGAATTAATCTGTTTGGCTGAAAACCTTCAGATGTATGCTGAGGTTTTTATTGTTGGCAGATGATTTAAATGAACCATCGGCAATAACAACTGTTTTTTATATAAATAAATGGTACAATATACTCAAGAAAAAATATAATTATTATAAGAGGGGGATATATTATGGAGAATACAGATATTGAAATTTTAATTGAAAAAATTAGCAGTTTAATTGAGAATCTAGATACATATGTTGCCAGTTTATCTAATCAATCCATATCCTGGATAGAGATTGGCACATTAGGCGTAGCTCTTTTGGCAGTTGCAGCTACTTTTGTTTCTATTTACGGGACTATTAAATGTGATAAAAAGAACCGTGAAGCAAACGAAAATATAGCTAGGCAATTACAAGCCTCAGAAGATAAACGTGCAGAAGCAGCGATTGATGCAAACTTAACTGCCAGTGCCCGTATTGAATGGATAGAAAGAGTTCGTCAAGCAACAGCAGAATTAATAACAGCATGCTACAGGTATATTGAATCGAAAGAAATCGAGCAAATAAATAAAAATTTAGAAACTGTACAGGAAAAAAAGTCCTTATTTGTTTTGTATTTTGGACCAGACAATGATGGTTCAAATGAAGTAATGGCCTGTGATTTGTATGATAAAAAAACGAATAAAGGTAAAAATGATAAAATAGTTTTATTTGTGGATGATTTATATAATGAAATGGTGAGCTACCATTTTAATCGTATAAGTGCTGATAGGTGTAGAAAGGAACTTGCGAAATGTAGTGAATGTGAGTATATGAATAATGAGGGGGAGCGGGAGTCGTACTTATGCCAAAAGGATGAATATACATATTATAATAAAGAAGATTGTGAAAGGATGAAGAGAGAGCAAAGTGAAGGTTTGGAATGCTATAATAAAAATATGCTATTTGCTTCAACACACATTCAAAACCTAAGTGAAATTATGCGGATATATGGTAAAATTGAATGGAATAGGGCAAAACAGGGAAAGTAAGGACAAATTTTCTGTTACAGCAAGAAATTGAAAAGAATATTCCGAAATTTCTGAAAGCGATTAATGGCGACTATATGATACCAGACAGTGAAAACATGGAGTTTCGGGGAGATGAGGAAGTCATCGCGGAATACAGTTTTTGTTTCCATGACACAAGCGAATCAGAGGCATAGAGTTTTGTAAAATATATTATTCATGAGACAGAGTATAAATTCAATAAGGAAAGTTATAAGTTGGAAGCATAGGAATCCATGTAAAAAGATTGGGTATGAGCTGACTCGATGGAATGAAACAGCATATTTGGGGATAGGGTAATGTGAGAAAAGGAAATTATTGAAAAGCGGTCAACCTCTTTTGTTATCAGGAAAGCAGGGGCATGTCTGAAGCTGCTATCCTCGCTAGAAGAACAGGATGAGGCATTTGCTGTCTTAGATGCAATGGAATCGGGTGGTGGTATCGTCCGTTGGCAATTTGCCTGATTATATCTGTGGAACTGTTTTAACCAGTCAAACTTTAGCTGAATTATCGTTTCTGTCGAGGCGTATGGAGTGGACGAGTGAGATTGAAACGTCTTTATTTAACGGAGCGCTTGCAACTATGTGACTTAATACGAAACAAACAAATGTTCCCTCGAGGTTTGCGCAATAGAGATTAAACCGATATAATAGGGAGAGGGAGGCTGTGAGATGATTCGGTTATTTGAATTTATGGATTTAGATAAGATTATGAACATATGGTTGCAGGAAAATTTGGAAGTCCATTCTTTTATAGAATGTAAGTATGCCCAGAAGCATACAGATACTTGATTTCACGGAACAGTGTGTGAAATATGATGTGCCATTCTGGTTTAATCAGACTGGAGCAAGATTCAAAAAGGAGGATAAAGTGTATTTGATAGATTGGAAGAATCAAATGAGTCAGGCGCAGAAAGCCAGGGTGAATTATAGATACTGAAAGCTACATTCTCGTCTTGATATTGATAAAATAGTTTAAGATATAAATGCATTAAGAACGTGTGTATTTATTGAATAATTAATGCTAATATATATATGGGCAACTTAAGGCAAAGACGGACATGGGTTCGTATATTTTAAAGGATATAGTGTATTGCAATGACTACTAACGATTTTTGCAAAATGGTTTTTCCAAATCAAGAAGAAATAATTAAGAATCGCTGTATTTTGTGATAGTAGTATTAAGAAGCTATTTTTGAATTAAAGATGGAAAACATTAATATTGATTATGATATATGGGAAAATCAGACTTTCGAATAATACATAAAGCTGGAGATAAAGATGGATAGAAGAGGGATTAAATGGTCAAAAGAGGAAACTATATTAGCATTTGATTTATATTGTAAAATGTCATTTGGAAAAATATCTTCAACTAACAAGGAGATAATTGAGTTGGCTACTCTTTTAGAACGTTCACCAGGTTCAGTAGCTTTAAAGATGCATAATTTAGCACACTTTGATCCAGTATTGCAAAAAAGAAATGTTACAGCAATGGCTCATGGAAGCAAGCTGGATAAGGAAGTATGGGGGGAGTTTAGTAATGATTGGGAAGAATTATCGTTTCAGGCCAGAAAGATATTGGCAAGAAAAAAAGAAGAAGCGGTTGAGGGTATTTTAGCAGATGCTGAAATTCAGACGTTACCAGAGGGGAAAGCAAAAGACCAGATAGTTCGGAACCGGATTGGGCAACATTTTTTTAGAATGGCTGTATTGAACTCTTATGATAATAGGTGTTGTATTACTGGCCTGGCTATTCCTGATTTGCTTATAGCCAGCCACATAAAACCATGGAAAGATTCAGATAGTAAAACAGAAAGAACAAATCCTATGAATGGATTATCCTTAAATGCTTTACATGATAAAGCATTTGATAAAGGATTAATCAGTATCACGACCGACTATAGAGTTATTATTTCATCAGCTTTGAAACATTCACTAAAGGGTAATAATATGGAAGATTGGTTATTGGAATTTGCGGGAAAAAAAATTAAAATGCCAAGTAAATTTGCTCCTGATAAGCGTTTTTTAGAGTACCATAATGATGTTATATTCCAAAAGTAAGTAGGATGAAATAGTGAAATTACAAAATAAGATGGATTATCTTTAGTGGGAGGAGAAAAATTTACATATAAGGTAACAAATATATTATAAGCATGGAAAGTTGATTTTTTTCTGACTAAATATCATGAAATGAGGAATAGCTAAATATAAAGTTTAAAAATTTTTGAAATCTAAAAATTAAAATGAATTATTAGGTTGATTAAAGCGTTTATGGTGATTGACAAAAGGATATAGTTGGAAGGGAAAGATATGAAAATTTATTCATCACTTACTGTTTTTTCAACATTGGATGTTGAAAAGACGGCTGAATTTTATAATAAGAAGCTAGGCTTTAGACGAGTTGACTATTTGCAGTCACAGGAACCACATATTTGTCTTTATCGTTCTTCTGTAGAGGTAGTCCTCATACAGGCAAGTAATGGGCAACGGGCAATTCCGAATCGAGAACTATACGGTTATGGTGAGGATGCTTATTTTATAACAGATGCACAGCAGGAACTGCAGGATGAGTTTGAAGCAGCTGGTGTGGAAATTATTGAGCGCGTTCATATAACAGATTGCCATAACCTTGAATTTTCGATATGTGATAGCGATGGGAGAAAAATTATATTTGGAATGAAGCAGTGGCTGACTGTTGAAGATAAAATATGGCAAGAACTTTATTCTCGTGCAAAAAATTTAACTGATGATAAAAAACTATCTGATTTTATTCGGGTGGGGGGTGTAGCTGCCGCAATTATGACGGATAAAGGGAACATCTATACCGGTGTTTGCATTGATGCCGTATCTTCTCTTGGGATGTGCGCCGAAAGAAATGCAATGGTCAATATGATAACAAACGGCGAAAGCAAAATCAGTAAGATTGTCGTAGTTAAGGAAAATGGAACCGTAGATGTGCCGTGTAAAGCCTGTCATGGGTATATGATGCAGCTTGACAGGGACAGTAGGAATATAGAGATATTGATAGATGCTGAAATGTGGAAAACAGTAATGCTTGGTGATTTGACATCATACTGGTGCGGAGATAAGCAGTAATGAAAGACAAGTATATCATTAAATTACGGCTTTCGGCAAGACACAGCCACATTTTGCAGAAGTCTTTTTGTATACTCAAGCCATGTCGCAACTTGTTGTTTAATGTCAAAAGCATAAATTATAAGAAGGTTGATGATTAACTAACAAGGGAGCGGAATGCTGATACGTTATCAAAAACAATGCAACAAGAAACGTGGAAACCTGTTGTTTGCTGTCGAAAAATTATAAATTTTCAATGGTTTAAGAAAATGCTGTATATAAGTATGAATAGAATATAGGGTATGATTGATCAGGATGATGGTTTGAGAAAAATTGAGGTCAATATACAGAACGAAAATGTGTGGTCACTATCCTGAAGCAAACAGCCGAATTATTCTAGCGAGATAAGTTGATAAGCTCAACAGATATAAAAAAGCACCTGTGAAAAAGGAAAATTAGAACGTGACTCAAAGACACTTATATTGATTTCTAAAGTAACTATAATAAAACGTGGGAGGAAGATTGTTTATGCCAAAAAAGAAGAATGATATTACAATACACAGCTCTGCCGCGGAGTATTTGACTTATGTGGCTTCAGTAGGGGATAGCAACGATAGTTTTGAAATGCGTTATGAGGATGAGAATATCTGGCTGACACAAAAAATGCTTGCGACTTTATATGATGTGGATGTGCGGACAATCAATGAACATATTAAAAAAATTTATACAGATGACGAACTGGCGCAGGAGTCAACTATCCGGAAATTCCGGATAGTTCAAACAGAAGGTTCTCGTCAAGTGAATCGCGAAGTGATTCATTATAATCTTCAGATGATCATTGCAGTCGGCTTTAAAGTTAACAACGACCGCGCTGTAAGATTTCGCAAATGGGCAGGTCAGATCGTTAAGGATTACACAATTCAAGGTTGGACGATGGACAAAGAGCGCCTGAAAAAAGGGCATATGTTCACCGATGAGTATTTTGAACGTCAGTTGGATTATATTCGTGAGATACGCCTGTCCGGGCGCAAGTTTTATCAGAAGGTTACTGATTTATATGCCACAGCGTTTGATTATGATAAAGACGCTAAGACTACACGGCAGTTTTTTAAAATGGTGCAGAATAAGATGCATTGGGCTGTACATCGGCATACAAAAGCAGAATTGATTGTAGAGCGTGCAAATGCTGAAAAAGAACATATGGGCCTGACAACATGGGAATCAGCGCCAGATGGGAAAATTGTCAAAGCAGATGTTACCGTTGCTAAGAATTATCTGAGCGAAAAGGAAATGTCCTATTTACAGAGAATCGTTTCACTGTATCTCGACTATGCGGAGTTACAGGCAGAACGAAGAATACCAATGAGTATGGAGGACTGGGCAAAGCGCCTTGATGGATTCCTGGAGTTTAACGGGAACGAGTTGTTGATGGGGCCGGGAAAAGTCAGTGCAGAACAGGCAAAGCTTCATGCAGAGACTGAGTTTGAAAAATATCGTATTGTTCAGGATTGTTTATTTATTTCAGACTATGATAAGTATTTGTTAGAATTAGAACATCAAGCGGATCAAAATGACGCTTAAAGATAATTATGTCGTTTCCGTTAAGGGGGAAGTATGTCCTTCTGCCATCATTATTATCCACTCAACAAATGTGGAAGTGGTTGTTCTTTTGTCCAAATCTATTATCGTTTGATAAATTTAAAGGAAAGCCAAAACTAAATGGACAGGAAATCTGAATGTAATAATAGGTTATTTAAGACATGAGGAATTCTGTGGATTAGATAATTAAGTTATAGTTCCTCATCAAATGACGATACAGGAGGCCAGGGATTTGCTAATTTATAAAGATGCACAAAAGCAGCACTGATGGGCCTCTGAGCCTAGAATACCGAAAACGGATAATGTATATAATGGGAAAATTCGGATTGCTTTTTCAGATGGTAAATATTTTAAAGACAGTACAAAGACGAACCTGGAGAACCTCACGGGTAATAATAGGATTAAACCAATCAGCTTTATCATTTCTTTAATAAGTGACTGAGACTGTGTGACAGCACTTATGTATGTTCTAATCTTACAGGCCATCTCATAATCGTTTGCATGTTAGATGGTCTGCCTTGTTCTGTTACTGGCCTGATTCCGTATAATGCGACTATGATGACGCTGTTAAGCCTGGCTGTTGACTTGGTAATCAGATTCATATATTATAATCATATCATTAAGGGTGTTGTGCTTCTGTCCGGGTGGGATATGGAGAAAGCAGCATGTAGGTATATTTGTTTTGAGAAAAGAGGTGATTATATGTTCCGTGAGATGAGAAGGAAGAAACAGGCATTGCCAATCGATGAGTGTAAAGTCATTTTGGAACGTGGGACTTCTGGTATATTGGCTGTAGCCGGGGATGATGATTATCCCTATGCGGTTCCGTTAAGTTACGTGTACTATGAGGGGAAACTGATATTCCATTGTGCTAAAGCCGGGCATAAGATGGATGCAATCAGAAGAAACCCCAAAGTTTCATTCTGCGTTATAGATGAGGATCAGATAGTACCATCTGAATATACCAGTTACTTTAGAAGTGTCGTTACTTTTGGAAAAATACGCATGATTGAAGATGAAAAGGAAAAGTGGGATGCCATTAATCATCTGGCAATTAAATATGCGCCAGGCGACACAGAAGATGGGCGTAGAATGGCGATTGAGAAAGACTGGAAACCATTGTGTGTATTGGAAATGACCATTGACCATATGACGGGAAAAGAATCGATTGAACTAGTTAATCAATCTAAAGCAGCGTGTAGTGGAGGCATTGCCTGAGATGGATGTTATATGTAAACAAAATAAGAATTTATTTTCAAAATAAAATAAGCCTTATTTGCAAGTGTTTATATCGAATGGGAAGGCAGGTCTTACTACTCAAAGAAGACCGCTTCAAGTTTTGTATAAACTCGAAAAACTGATATAATATATGTCAATAGTTTCCAAAGGGCAAAGCCATTTTCCTGGGTTTTGCCCTTCGCTTGTATTATGATACTGATAAGCTCCTAATCCTGGCGTTAAATCCTTCAATCGTGTTGGTTGCACAGATTACCTGTCAGACCGTCTGCGCATGCAATAGGATATCTTTTAACCTGAGGGATTTTAGTCCGTTCAGGATGGACAGCCAGAACTTTGCACTTTCATTTTGTCCCACGTAAATGCCAAGAATGTTTTTCACGTCTTCTATGCCAATCCTTATGGCGATATAGACAGTCTGTATTACATTGCATCCTTTCCTGTAGAGCCACAGCGCGCCGCTTAATGGGTGGTCTCCTTTTTAAAAATTTGCTTTTTCTGGTACCTTAACCGGAGAAAGTTTCATCAGGAAATGCCGGTCATAGGTAGTAAGTGGCATCAAAAACAGTTCACCTTTGCTATTACCACACATCCCATGAGCACGTATGGAGGAATTGTAAAATCCTAGCTGGGATACCACTGTTAAATCCATATTAATAATCGTTATGCCGCCACCCCGTTCTGCCACATAGACATATCTACTGTCTGCCCAAAGTCCCGTAGGCTGGTACAGATTCTCATCGAAGTATGCTAAAAGCTCTCCTTCTTTTGAAAAGATATGGACACGGTTTCCATCCCTGTCTCCAACCCACACACGTTCTAAGGAATCTACACAGATACAATGGGGAACCACAAATTTCCCTGGTTCATCCCCTGGACCTCCCCAAGTATTTATTAACTGCATATCCTTTGAAAAACGATGAATTGCAGCATTTCCGTAGCCATCGCTGACAAACATCTCACCAGATGCGCTAAATGCTACTCCTGTAGGCTTATTAAACGGAGGCGCAGCCCGTTTTATGGTTTCCAAGCCCATGAAAAATGCCCATCCTTTATCAAAAGAAACATCGGTTGGAACGTATTTACCAATTCTCTGGCGTTTTCTCCAGATATTAGGGTCAAATCCGCTGTCACTGGGAATTCCTAAATTACCTATGTCACGTATCAGATGCCCTTCTTTCGTAAGTTCCCGCAGCACATGGTTCGCAACATCCACACATAGCAACGTATCTTGGGGCGTCACGCACAAGGTATGGGTTTCTTTAAATAAATCTTTGCCAAAATCTTTCACATAATTACCGTCCGGATCCAGCATGATAATAGGATGATTTGAATCCCTGCTGGAAAGGAACAGATTGTCTTCCTTATCACAGCAGCCGCCGGAATACATGGTGAATTCAAAACAGTTAGGTAAATTTCCATAATCCTGGTGTAGCTCGTATGTATATCCATTGCTTGTGTAAAAAGACTTTCCCGCCCGGTCCCGCTGTGGCAGCCCTCTAATCATTTTTGTCATTTTTATAACCCTTCCTTAAAAGCTTCCTTCTATTTCTTTTTTGCCCTCATAATTGAGGAAACAGCAACAGCCAACAGAATGACAGCACCCTGGGCAATATTCTGGTAATAATATGGTAGGTTCATTAAGGTCATGCCATTTACAAGGATTCCCATAATTAATGCTCCGAAAAAACTCCCCATCAGGTTATGTTCGCCTTCGCGGAACATGGTGCTTCCCAAAAACACAACGGCCACGCAGGTCATATTATATCCATCGCCTGCGGTAGGGTGGGCAGCACCAAGACGGGACAGCAGGATTAAAGATGCAACCGCCATACCAAAACCGCTTAATACATAAGCCAGGAGCTGGGTCATATTGATGTTCACACCGGACATCATGGTTGCCTCGGCATTTCCTCCCATAGCATAACAGTTACGGCCAAATTTCGTATGGTTCAGCAACACATAAATTAATATCATAAAAGCAGCCATAATATAGATTGCATTAGGAATACCGAATGTGGTTTTAAGGGCATATGTATCAAAGGCATTGTTTAGACCGCTGATGGGATATCCCTTTGTATAGGCCTGATTCAGTCCCTGAATCAGAAATCCTGCACTCATGGTGCAGATAAATGCAGGTATTCTTACATAGGCAACTAAAAGGCCGTTAAAAAGGCCGATTAAAGACCCGAAAGCAAGTGCGCCAATGGCGGCAAGCCACAATGGAAGACCATACTGCTGGTAAAGTGTGGCAGCTATGATACCACAGAAGCTGACATTATAGCCACAGGAAAGGTCAATACCGCCGCCAATCATAATGACCGTCATGCCAGCTCCCATAACCGCAAGAATTGAAATCTGCCGTAGCACCGTAATTATATTGCTTTTAGTCAAAAAGACCCCTGGACATCTGATTGTAAAGAATACACAGATAGCAAACAATGCCACCAGCGTACCATATTTTTTGGCAAAGACTGCAGCTATTGCTCTGCCATTATCGGTGTTTTTCGTCTTCATTCTTATCCTCCAATTGCATATTTCATCACAGTTTCAGCGCTCTGAAGCTCTTCGTGGTTTAGAATCCCGGTAATCTGTCCTTCATGCATGATGATAACACGATCGCACAGCATCTGGATTTCTGGCAATTCGGAAGAAATCACGATACTTGTAATCCCGTTCTTTGCCATCTCCGCAATCATGGTGTAAATTTCAGATTTTGCTCCCACATCAATGCCACGGGTGGGTTCGTCAAAAACATACATCTTGTTTTCACCTCTGCAGCGCGCTTTGGCAATAACCAGTTTCTGCTGATTGCCGCCACTAAGCTCGGAAGCCCTCTGTTCAAGATGTTGGTAGGCCAGATTCATCCGTTCTATTTCTTCCTTGGACATACTGATTTCGTTTTTTCGGCTAATGAACCCAAAGCGGGATATTTTCTGACGGCAGCCAAGCATAATATTGTCACGCAGCGTCCGGTCTAAAACAAGGCCTTGCTGGCGCCGCTCTTCTGGTATCAAGGCAATACCTGCAGTAATGGAGTCCTTCAGCTTCCGGATATCCAGTTTTTTTCCTTCAAAATAAACATCTCCGCTCACTTTGGAATCAATGCCAAGAATGCTTCTCATAAGTTCCGTCCGCCCTGCGCCAACCAGGCCAAAGAAACCAAGGACTTCTCCTTTTCTTACGGAAAAACATGCGTCCTTAACAAGATCCTTTCGGGTCAGATGTTCCACCCGGAATATTTCTTCCCCGAAAACCCGGCCAATGGTGTAATCCTCTCTTGTATCAACATTACGGTTAACCATAAGATGAATCATCTTTTTTTCATCAATCTCGGTGATGGGGATATCGCTTGCAACTACACAGCCATCCCGAAGCACTGTCACCTCATCAGAAATATTCATTACTTCTTCCAGATGATGTGAAATGAAAATAATACTCTTACCGCATGTTTTTAAATATTTAATATATTCTAACAGGAAAGTTATTTCTTCATGACCAAGCCGGGCGGTAGGCTCATCAAAAATGATGACATCCGCGTCATCCTTCAGTATTCTGGCAATGACCATCATCTGCTTGTCTGAAACATTTAAAGTTTTTGCCAGCGCCCTTGGATTTAAAGAGATATGTAAACGTTCCAGCAGTTCCCCGGCGTCCTTATACATCTTCTTCCAGTCTACCAGGTTTGTGCCCTTTTTTAATGGCTGTCTTCCAAGATAAATATTTTCCGCCACTGTAAAATAGTCCACAAAAGACAGTTCCTGTGGAACTAGCGCAATGCCTGCCTGAACAGCCTGTTCATAGTTCTTGATTTTTAATTCTTTCCCATCCTTTAATATCCTGCCACTGTCTTTGGCAATGACAGAGGTAAGGACTTTCACCAATGTTGACTTACCTGCGCCATTTTCACCCATTAGAGAATGAACATGACCACGTTTCACGGTAAATGATACATCCTTTAAAGCATAAATACCGCCATATCGTTTATCCACATTATAAATTTCGATTGCGTTGTCCGTATCCATCGAGTATCCTCTCTTGCAAAATCCGCCGGAGGCAGAACTTTTCTTCCTCTCCGGCGAAATAAATGATAACTGCATCCAAACAAAGGATTTATGATTCAGTAGCATTACTGTGGGGTGTAGTAATCTGCAATATTTGCTGTTGTAATTACGGTATAGGGAATTTCCTGATACAAGGCTACATCCTCTCCAGCTGCAAATTTTTCAATATTATCTACACAGCCTGCCATGCCGGTTGCATTGTCACCAATAGCAGTGGCCTTGATTTGTTTTGCGCCTTCATAGATGTGTTTCAGGACGTCCTGCTCACCATCAATTCCGACCATAATCACATCATCACGCCCTAATGCCTCGCAGGCCTGCAGGGCGCCTAGGGCAACCAGATCTTCAACTCCCCATATTGCATCCGCTTCAGGGTTAGCTAACAGCGCGGCCTCTGTCTTCGTAGCAGTATCAGCCACAGTTCCGGGATAAATGGTTGCAAATTC
>DS990261.1:783106-797114 GCA_000155435.1 Clostridiales bacterium 1_7_47FAA
ATTCACTGTGGTAATTGCACTATATTCTTTCAAGATTGCATCTTGCGCGTTACGGCGCATACGGCAGGCACCGCTGGTAGGATCATAGCACTGGATGATATTACCTTCAAAACCCATCTCTGCCGCCAGAATCATGAACATTTCACTACTTACCTTGAAGTTGTTCAGTTCATAATGCATGTCTGTCCCTTTGATAAAGCCACCTGCATAGGTAACTACAATGATTCCAGCGTCCTTGGCTTGTTGAACCAACGTTGTGGTGCTGTCTTTGTCTGCGTTAATCAGGATTAATGCGTCGCAACCTTGGGTAATCAGGTTTTCAATATCCTGGGCCTGTTTGGAGATGACGCCGTCCGCATTGGTAGCAATACATTCATAGCCATGAGCTTCAATCTCTTGCTGTGCAAGCTCAAACATAGCGCGGTTGTTTTCATTGGATGTAGCGTTGATGCTGACGCCGATTTTTGAGATTTTCTTTGCCTCAGCAGTAACGGTCTCTGATTTTGCATATGATTCATCAGGATTACCGTTTTCTGATGAAGTATTGTCCGTTGCGGCGGCGCTGGCTGAAGGTAATGTGCCTTGTGTTGTGCCTGTGGAACTTTGGCCACAAGCTGCCAATGAAGACACGATGGCCGTTGTCAAAAGTACTGTTAATAATTTTTTCATAATGTTTGCCCCTTTCGTTTTTGCACCCCAATACTCTTATATTGGGAATTCTTTATTAATTGCTGCACCTGCCTGTTTGATGATTTCCTCCCAAATCAACTTACCTTTTTCAATAGTAGCCTCCCGCGCATGCCAAAGGGTTCCTGATTTGGTAAAGAAACGTGGGTCAGGCGGTAGAACATCATAGAATGGATATTCTTCCGAGTTATCATTGACTGCTCTGTCAAAATGAACCAGTTCCGGATGACGGTACAGCATGATGGAAACCTCCATACAGGCCGCATGTTCTCTGGCCCATCCAGGGAAGCCATCTGGAAATAATACGTCCATAATATTTTCCTGTATATCGCCGAATGCAGATTCCATAACCATGATTTTCATGTCTGGGTGACGTCTGGATACCAGATAGGACCCTTCATAAATGAAATTCTGATTCTCCATATGCATGCTTAAGACAACCACCTTCTTAAATCCCATTCGTGCAAACTCTTCCAGAATATCCTCAATTACGCAAATTAACGTATGCCCGCTTAAATTGGTAGTGCCTGGGAAGGTGGCGCCCCCGCCACTCAAAGGCCGGGACCGGTAACCGTACTGGATTGTAGGGGCAACCAGCATTTTCGTATTCTCTGCTGCACCCAGTGATACTTCCCTGGCGCAAATTGCATCAGTGGAAATGGGAAGCGCCGGGCCGTGCTGCTCGGTAGAGCCAATAGGAAGGATGATACCGTAACCTTCCTTAATGCACTGCTCAATTTCCTGCCAGGTCATTTGGGCCATTTCCTTTGTGGTAATATCCATAAAATTTCCTCCTCATATAAAATGGTTTTGCACAATCATCTTCATGCTATGGCTATAGTATAATGTTTTCTGGAATTTCCCACAATTGAGCAAAAATATGATTAGTATTTAAACAAAATAGTAATTAGTAGTAGGCTTATTGACCATATAGTACTCCCAAAGTTCCAGGGGGGACTATTATCATTCCTGCTGCAGCTTTCTTCTCGGTTTTTTACACAAAAAAGCCCGCAGGCAGAAATCTCCTGCGGGCTTACATGGAGTAAAGAAGGTTTAAAAGTTGCGTTCTGCTTTTCACCCCAGTCTTATTATATATATTGTATGTATGTTTTTTGACTGTTGAAGTACTGATAACCAGCTTTTCACAGATTTCCTGTGTTGAAGCCCCATGGCTGAGCAGTTTCAATATTTCTTCTTCCCTTTCTGTCAGCTCAAAGCGGCTTTTCATATTTTTGAAGCAGTGTTCGTCCATAACCTGCTTCTGACCCATCTGCAGCCCATTAAAAACAATATTTTCAATATGGGCTTTGAGTATATTTAGTATATATACATCTTTTCCATCAAAATCCGGAACACTGTTAGTTCGGAATAGCTCTAGAAGACCGATAATCCGATTATTGCGAATCAATAACAGACCGCCGCCATAAGGACATCCTGCAGGTTCTAAAAAATTCGTGTAAAAGGGTGTGAATTTACGGATATTGTCCATTAAGATATTGGTATCCTGATATATTGGGGCTTTTGTTGTAAAATCATATAAATACCTCAGATAATCTTCCTCGTAAGATTCCCTAAAATATTTTTTTAATTCATTTTCATCAAATCCTACGATACACATACTGTCCCAATTAATCTTTTGTGCCTCATCGTACACTATGAAATACCCTTTTGAATAGGGAATCAGTAGTCTTAATCCTTTCATCACTTTCTTTGTAACCATATCCAGATTGTGTACCATATAAATGTCCAACAAGATATGGTTAAGCGTCATCCATTCGGTTTCTCTCAGCATCTAATCATCCTCTGGCCACTTGGCGTTCTTACTATTTATACTTTATGTCACCTTACTAGAACTTTAAGCTACCTTACTGTATGAATTATATCATTTGTGTGGTGCATTTTCAATCCTACTCATATAATAATTGAGTTCCCAGAAATAGTGGCTGCATTTAGGAACCCAGCAAAAAAATGGGTATCTTTTTCAATTGGGTTCTATGCATGTTGAAGTATCCACAGGTGTACCTGCCAGATGAATTTATGTGGACAACGCGCCATATTTATCTTTGTTTCACGTACGTTTCTCCGGAGCTATACACCGTCATTTTAGGTTTAACAATTGATAAGATACAGTAATTTTCCTAAAATCTTTGCTTATGCTATATTGGAGACAGGATGTGAGGGCGCAAAATGAAGAAAAACCGGCTTCAGAAATCGATATCACTTGAAGGATTACTGAAAGGGCTTAGGGAGCAGAATGAATATCAGGCAAGGATTATATCTATGCAGGAAGAAAACCATCAGCCTTCAAAATAAGCAGAACGAGGAACTGACCAAAAGCAGTTATTGTTATCAGGGATCCCTTCGAAAGAAACCAGATGAAATCAGTCCAGAGGTGGAAAATCTAATCCAATGTGATTTCAGGGCATCCAGGCCAAACATCAAGTGGATTACGGATACCACAGGGTTTTCGATTCCAGATAAGGAATTAGATTAACATCTACACTGGTACAATGAAACCTGTATTAAGCTATCTTTAGGTGGAACGAGTCCGCTAAACTGTAGGAGAAGTCTGGGGGAACAGCTTAGGTCCAACATTGTGTCCACAGCCCCTGAGGAAAGAAAAGTAGAATTTAAAAAAGAACAAATGTTCTTTTTGGCCTTGCAAAATAGATACTGGTCCGATATAATAGAGGGACAGGGAGGCGGAGGAATGATTCGATTATTTGAATTTCGGGATTTAGACAAGATTATGAACATATGGTTACAGGGAAATCTGGAGGCCCATTCTTTTATAGATGCAGGGTATTGGGAGAAAAATTTCGATTCCGTAAAATCAGTGTTGCCTAATGCGGAGGTATATGTGTACGAGGAGGATGGAGAAGTCCTGGGATTCATCGGTATGGATGCGGATTACATTGAAGGGATTTTTGTGGCGGCAGGACACAAGGGGCAGGGAATTGGCCATCAGCTGATTGGAGCAGTGAAACAGAAGAAGCGGCTGTCCCTGCATGTGTTTGAAAAGAATACCGGAGCGATGTCCTTTTATCTGGCAGAGGGGTTCAAGGTATGGGAGAAGATGACAGAAAAAGAAACTGGCGAGACGGAATGCCTGATGGTCTATGAAGACGGACAATAAGGGGTTGATGTGAGCGCGGGTACTCCTGGAATGTTTGGTTGAGGAAACCGGAGGTAGTGGTATGGCGACCTGGAATCCATGGCATGGATGTAAAAAAATCAGCCCAGGCTGTGCGAATTGCTATGTTTATCGGAGGGATGCTGAATTTGGTAAGGATAGCAGTATTGTAACCCGTACCTCCAGCTTTGATATGCCGGTTAAATGTAACCGCAGGAATGAATATAAGCTGCAGCTGAAGGGTGAGGATGTGTACACATGCATGACTTCTGATTTTTTTCTGGATGAAGCAGATGCATGGCGCCCGGAGGCATGGGATATCATCCGCCGGCGGGGGGATCTGCACTTTGTTATTATTACCAAACGTATCCATCGGTTTGCAGTGGGATTGCCGGAAGACTGGGGAAGCGGATATGAGAATGTGACCATCTGCTGTACCTGTGAGAATCAGGACCGGGCCGATTACCGCCTCCCTGTTTTTCTGGATTTGCCAATCAAACACCGGACAATCATTCATGAGCCAATGCTGGAACAGATTGATATCCGGAAGTATTTGGCTACAGGGAAGATAGAAGGGGTAACCTGCGGCGGGGAATCCGGACCGGAGGCAAGAATCTGTGACTTTGCCTGGATACTTGATTCCATGGAGCAGTGTGTGGAATATGATGTGCCTTTCTGGTTTAAGCAGACCGGGGCAAGGTTCAAGAAGGGGAATAAATTGTATTTGATAGACCGGAAGGATCAGATGAGCCAGGCGCAGAAGGCCGGGGTAAGTTATAAATACGGATGAACAAAATAGCTGCCCAATGGACTGTCAAGGTTGTGGCGCAGTTTTTCCTGTGTCACAGTGTACACCACAAATGAAAAAGCATTTATGAGGAAAGCATTTTCGTGGCGATTATCCCGCGCTTCCTACTTGTGGTGCTTTGCAAAATATGCTATACTACGCAAGAAATGATATCCGTATAGGGCGGGGGCAGTTTATATCTTTAATGATATTAAAGTCAGCCACCTTTGGTGGTTAGAACTGGAAATGTAAGCCTATACACACGTTTTGTGTGCGTGGGCTTATTTTTTTCGCCATGCCGCCTGATAGATAGGAAGGGATATAGACAATGGCAACGACTTTTTTTACTGCAGTTCTATCATTTGTAAGCACCAACATCGACGATATTTTTGTACTGATGATACTTTATGCACAGGTATTGGATTCCAAGAGGGTCATACAGATAATTGCCGGCCAGTATTTCGGAATCGGGTGTCTTTGCGCTTTGGGAACATTGGGGGCATTGGGTACACAGATCATCCTTCCACAGTATGTTGGGCTTTTGGGGTTCCTGCCGCTGCTCCTTGGTATCCGCTCTTGGAGGGACTGCCGATGCAGACAGGATAAATCAGAAACAGAAACGCAGAACAAGACTCAAATCAATTTTTTTAGCGTTACCCTGCTGACAATAGCGAATGGGGCAGATAATATCGGGGTATATGTCCCTTTATTCAGCGGATATACCCACGCAGATTTTATGATTACGCTATCTGTTTTTGCAGTGATGATTGCCTTATGGTGTTATCTTGGGTTCCGGCTTGCAAGTTACCCATATATTAAGAAAAAAATCACCCATTACCAACATATCCTTGTCCCGCTTGTATTGATTGCCTTGGGGATAAGCATTCTTGCAAAGAATTATCTCTTCTGAGGATATCTCAACAACAAAAGAGGGATTCCCCCTGCCAGGAGCAATGCCTACGTTTGTTGTTAACCAATCGCTATACGGCCTGCAATTTTCATGTGGGTTTGTTGCCTCAGGCGGCAGCTTGCTATGACAAGCCCGGGTTTCATGTTCATTCTGTTTTGGTGGATGGTTTGATGAGACAGATAGGATGTGAAGCAGTGACTCTTTTATGGCGGATGTTAAAGAACTTTGATATTGTAGTCAATGTTAAAATCTCAGGTATGTAGTCCATGCGGGCTGCGCTGGAGTGGATTCAGATATTTGGATACACGTAGAATTTGTCGTGCCGATGATTGGTAAGGATTAATCATAACGAAAGATGAGTCCGCTGTGCAGCACAAAGCTATCGAAGTAAAGATTTAGTGAAATACAGAGTAAGCTCTGATGTTAAGAATAAAGTTATTATAGAAAACGATGAGGGTTTCCAGCTGATATTAATTGAGTTAAGACTATATTTCTTATCTAAGGTTTCTTATCTAAGGATGTAAATGGCATCTTCAAATCTTCATATCTATGATATAATTTTAGAACAGGAGGAGAGATGAAAGCGGTTTATTGATGTTACTTGTGGAGATGAGACGGAAAATCATTCTGGAATGGGAAAATCCGTTTATAATGTTATTCAGAAGAGTTGCGTTGACTGTTTGCTAAACTGTATCAGGCAGCCATTTACAGCCAGTCTGGAGATGCAGGCCCATGAGGCCGGGATTGGGTTGAGGATGGATTATAAAAAATGACAGTCTTTCTTAGACAAGGAATCTGTTTCCAGAAGGATGGAAGTATGCTTGTGGCGTTCCATTTTAGAAATGCCCTTTTCCAAATTGAGATATACATTAAATTTGTTGGACTGTGGGAGCTAAATGTAAAACAGGAAATCAGATAATCAAAAATAATATAGAAAATGCAGGGCAAGTTGATATTGTTACAGTGTAGCAGATTAAAAGAAATTTGTGATATTATATATTGCAGTCTTTTAGATAAGGTAATTAAGGTGTCAAACGAATGGTAGGACGGTACGATGAAAGAATATTTATGAGAGGGACATTTCACATGAAAAAGTACAAAATTTATAAGCATATCGGCAACCTGTCGCAAGTAAACAATGGGTGGATAAAGGAACTCAATCTTATTTCGTGGGATGATAGGGAGCCTGTTTATGACATACGGACCTGGAATGACGGACATACAGAATATGGAAAAGGCGTAACGATTACAGCAGGGCAAATGACAATACTAAAAACCCTGCTTAATGAAATGGAGGTATTCTACCCCCCCCCATTTATAGGGACGTTGGACAGAGAGGAGACCTGGAAGGTGATAAGAAGCAAAATGCTATATTCTGATTTAAAAAGTATGTTGAGGGAATATAATTGGGATGACGGATTTGAAGTACCAAAAGAAATCCTTTCTGATTCCAACTGTGATTTGGCGTTGGCTTTAGAAATTTTTTATCTGGCTGACGGTTACAGCTATTTGGAAAAATCAGACAAGACGGCTGTTTTACAGAACTGGAATCCCTTTATCACGACTCTGTATCGTGATATACTTAATCACAAATTTCGAAAAACAGATACCCCCTTTACCAACCCGCTGAATGAGGTACAGAAATATAGATTCAGGAAAAAACAGGTTCCAGAGATTTTCCTGACAGACTTATAAGTTTATGTTTATCAGACTGACAAATCGGTATTGTAAGGGGAAACGAAGAATGAAAAAGACAGGTTTGATACCATTCATTGCTGTAACATTATGCCTGGCTGCCTGCGGAGCAGATAAAAATAACGAAGAACTGAAAGGCAGTACAACGGCTTTTGAGATTGCGGTGGATGCAAAGGAAAACGGGGAAGGGCCAATAAAAGAAAATGATAATCTATTAGATGATATTATTTATATAGGAGAGTATTTGGACAGCGATGTTGAAAATCCTAATCTTGAGATTGCCAAAGGCAGCGATGGTAAATATATAGTACAAATAGGGATTTACCGCCTGACTTCACTGGAGGACGGTGTCGGAGAACTGACTGCTGATGGCCTGCTTTTTACAGCGACAGATGCTGCAGGGAATCCAATCAGCGGCATTATTACGGGCGATGGACAGACAGCAACTGTTACTTTTACAGATTCAACATGGGAGTACCTTCCGAATGACTCATCTTTCCGGTATACAAAAGCATCTGATACCCCTGATTTGTGGAATGACTAGATTAAATGGTTTATTAGCTTGTTTTTTACCGCAGTTTTGTTATTTCCATCACTACTAAAATTAAGGACCATAGACAAGGGATATAAGACGAAATTACAAAATTCCCATTTATCGGGAGTTGCACAAAGGAGATTATTGGTATATGAAGTTTAGGGAAAAAGACATTCAGCTAACGACCGATGGAATGGGGATTGTGTTTTATTCACCTAAAACGAATACGGATATTCCTGAAGGTTATGACTTCCTTAACGAAGAATATTCAAACCCGGAAGATGTGGCAAAGCACATCAAAAAGGGGGATGTGTGGTGGGCTTTTGTACAGGGAGAAGCGGAAATTACATACTCAAGTTCAGAGCGGGATATCCAGATGAAAACCTGCTGGCAGAATTTCCTGTTGCGATTCGCTTGGGCATTGATATTCAAGACGAAAAGTTATGTGTGATTGATTTGTTCTGGTTGTCAGAGTGGGGGGCGGAGTGTCCTCTGGAACAAATTATTTCAATCGATTCGGGATATCATCATATTACTTTATGCACAAGAAAACCTGATTCAGGAAGTTGGGGCCGCGGACAGACGATATTTGTGTATTTAAACAAATTGGATTCCATGCCGGATTTGACATGGCCTGGCGTACCCTTACTGCTTCCACGGTGTGGGTAGCAAGTAACGCAGCTTCCCGTTTATTGGGGAGTTGCATAGAAAATTGAAGGGAGGGAGCCTATGGGACTTATTTTATTAGTTGAAGACGAGCCGGGCGCAGTTGCACTCATGCGCCGGTACATTGAAAGCAGCTCATTTGAGCATAAACTTGCTGTATTTGCAAAGGCGGCAGAGGCTCTTTTGTATGCAGTGAAAAATAAGGTGGATCTGTTTATTTTAGATATACAGCTTTTGGATTACCGGGGGACCGAACTGGCAAGGCAGCTGCGCTCCATGCCGGAGTACCGGTTTACGCCAATCCTTTTTACCACGGAGCTGGCAGGGGAGGAGTTGTCTGCCTACCGGGAAATCAAATGCTACGATTTCCTGGTAAAACCCTTTACGGAGGCTGAATTTCAAAGGACATTCCAAGCAGCTCTTGAGATGGGGGCGCAGATGCAGGCGGCTCCGGAAATCCTCCGGATTGAGCAGAAACAGTTTCTGTTCGAATATGAAATCAGAAACATCCTTTATATTGAATCGTTTGGAAAAAGGCTTTTTATCCACACGGCACAAAGTGGAGGAAGCGAGGTAACCGACCAGATTTCTGGTTACAGCCTGTTAAAGCTGCTGGACATGGTGCCGCAGAACCGTTTGCTGCAATGCCATAAGAGCTTTTTGGTCAATCCGGTTCATATTTATAAAATAGACAAGGCAAACCGCCTGCTTTACTTGGAGGGGTGCAAAACAGCAGTCCCGATTGGTGAGAAATATCAGAAAGCAGTGTTTGAGCGTGGACAGCCATGAGTATTTCTATCTTTTTGCAGAGCGTATTAGACGGGCTTCTCCTGTCTCTTTTAAACCTCGGGCTGCTGGGCCGGTCAAGGGGAAAGCTGGATCGGCTGATTCCGCTGTTGTTCACAGGTGTCTGCCTGCTCTCACGCCTGGGTCTTGGGGACCACGACACCGACATGGCATATGCTGTGCTCCCGGTAGATCAAATCGTATCGTTTCTGTTTTTTTTCCTCGGCGTGCTGTTATTAAACAGTTTGTGGTTTCAAAAGAGCGAGGGACATACGCTTTTCGGTACGGTTGCCGCCTTTGCGCTGTATCTCCTGCTGAGGGAACTCTGCTTATTGTTCCTGGCCCTGTGCAATCCGGCGGAGCCAGTGTGGTATCTCTATGCGGGCCGGGCGCTGTCCCTCGGCCTATGGCTGGTGCTTTGGGGCACGGGGGCGCTCCGGTGGCTGCGGGAGAAGCTCTCGGATGGGGATCCAGTCATTTGTATGGTCTGCAGCAATACGGCCCTGCTGCTTTTGCTGCTGCTCCTCCTGTTCCGGTTTGACTTTTCTGTCATGCTCCGCTGGCTTCCGGTGACGGTGGGAGCGGTGGGGATGCTGGCGGTTTGCGACGTGATTGTCATGCTTCTTCGGCAGCACCGTGTGCAGGCCCGGCGGAGAACCGCGATGTTGGAGCAGTATCTTCCTTTGGTGGAGGAACTGATTGAACAGGTGCGGGCGCGTCAACATGACTTTAACAATCAGATGATGGCAGTTGCAGCAGCGGTTTCTGCTGCACACGATTTACAGGAAGCGCAGGAAGCTGTGACATCCCTGCTCCAGCATGTAAGGCTGGATGGCGCGGATAAGGAATTATTAAAATGTGACAGTAAAGTAATCAGCGGCCTGCTGTTTGGAAAAATGAAACAGGCCGAGTTAAAACAGGTCCGTGTGGAAGTGACGGTTGCAGGCGCGTTTCTCCGCCGCGCCTTATCTGAGGCTGACTGGGTGGAGCTGATTGCCATTTTGCTGGACAACGCCATCGAGGCCGCCTCGCCCGGAGATGTGCTGTATGCCCGGGCAATAGAGGAAGCGGACAGCCTCCGTTTTTCTGTTTTGAATCCCCACGCGGCCCTGACCAATGTGGAATTTATCCAGATGTTCCGGCGGGGCTGGTCAACAAAGGGGGAAGCCGGGCATGGTTATGGCCTGTATAATGTCCGCCAGATTGTGGAACGGCATGGAGGAAAAATCATTACCGGCAACGATTGGCTCAACGGAATCCCCTATATCACCATTGGGGTATTGGTTTCATGAAAATAGAAGCATAGGATGACAGGGGTTTTATGGGCGGACCGTTTCGTTCCCATAAAACCCCTGTTTGTTCCCGCGGTCTTGTTTTTATGACGGCAGATGCTAATATAAAGGTGCAGATAAATAAAAATCAACTGGAAGGAAGTGCTGACATGCGAAACTTTATATTGGAAGGGAAGAAGATAGCCAGACCGGTCCTTGTCACAACGTGTCTCCTTACGCTGCTGACCTGTATTCTTTCCTGCACTCTTTATCGGGGGTATACCCTCCATTTTGAACTCGACCCATGGGAAATCGGCACGGAGTTTTTAAGCCTCTTGTTTCCCCTGTTTGTTACCATACCGATTTGCTGGCAGCTTTACTATGAGCGCCGGGACCGTTTTCTGACCTACACCCTGCCCCGGATCGGCAGACGCCGTTATTTGGCTATAAAGTGGGGGGCGTGTGCATTATCCGCATTTATCATTCTTGTGATACCCTATTTCATTTCCGCCCTGTTTGCGCTGTATGTCAGGGCACCGCAGGAACTTTGGCCCATACCCAAGGGCTATGCCCACGTTTTCTCAAACCTTTACGCCAAAACGCCGGTACTCTATGCATTATTGCTTTCCCTGTGGAAGGGGCTGCTGGGCGTCCTGACCATGACCTTTGGTTTCGTACTGGCCCTTTATGGCAGCAATGTATTCATTATCCTGACAGGCCCGTTCATCTATGTCATTTTGGAGAATTTCTTTTGGGCAATCCTTGACGCGCCGGGACTGCGCTTTGTAACAGCCTTTGAGCCTACCAGCCTGAGCGCTCCGGCAGTCCATGCCACATCATTCATAGCGGGGCCGGCGCTGATGTGTATTGCGATGGGATTGGTGGCGTTTTATTTTCAGAAGGTGAAGAAACGCTCCATTTACCAGGTATAATCCCATGATGCGCCATATATGTGGGAAGGCCGGACTGGGAAGGTTTTTCCTGCTGTTCGGAGTATCCCTTCTGTTTGGGCTGAGTGAACGGGTGGGCGTGAAACACACCCTTCCGGTTCATTTACTGGCAGTCCTGAATGACCAATACTATTTCACATTCGCTGTACTGCCTGTTTTCCTGTTTCTTTGTACCGGCGTGATGGAGGACGACACGCTTTTGGTGCTGACACGGTATGGGACCTATGGACGTTACTTTTTCCATAAATGGCGGGCGCTGTCAGTGGTTGCAGCCTTGTTTTGGCTTGGTCAGATGGCCGCAATCCTGATTTCCGGCTTGGGGCTTCCCTGCGCCGGAAGCTGGCCGGGAGCGTCGGGAGGTCCGTGGCGGGAGGTATTTACGCTGCTGCAAGGAATCTTCCCGTCGCCGTGGTCCGCAATCCTTTGCTGTGCCGGGCAGATACTTCTGGGGTACTGCCTGATTGCCCTGACAGCCCTTTGCCTGGGCCACTTCTGCAGCCGCGCCCTGGCGGTCAGGCTGCTCATGGCGTTTTATCTGTTGGCAGTGCTCTGGATTCAGCTGCCGGTTATGTCCCGGCCGCCCTTTGTGTTTTTGACCGGATTCAACCATTGGGTCTTTCTGCTCCACAATCTGGCCTACCCCTGGCGCCTTTTGCTGACCGCTGTGACCACGGCGGTTCTGGTGGCTGGAATGGTATGGCTTGTAACCCGAAGATGGCGATGGCGGTTTTCCGTTTCCGGGCGCGGTGGAAAATGTCTGGCTTCTTATTACCTCAGGGGCCTGTTTGCAGGGAAAAACAGGCTGCTGCTGATTGGCCTGATCCTCCTTATGACGGTTTGGACCTGGATTTCCAAAGGAGCGCCGGAGGATAGTACGGATTGGCTGATCCGCCTGTTTGCAGGACACGGTACCGGATACTTTTACCCGATGGGACTTTTGATGCTGCTGACAATGGAACTGCTTCCTCTGTGGCCCCTGGGAGTATTCTGCACCCAGGTGGCCGGGGAACGCTCCGTTTTTTTGACAGTCCGCCTGCGGCGGCGGACCGGGCTCTTGGGGGCGCTTCTTTATACCGGGCTTCTCTGGATTCTTGTGTATGGCTGCCTGCTGGCCCTTGCGGCTGTCATTCCTCCATTTCTGCTGGGCTTTTCTCCGGATATGGGGCTGACCGCAGCTGTAGTGGGGCTGAAAATTCTGGATGTTGCATTTCAATTCTTAATAATCCTGTCTGCCCTCTGCGTGACGGGGCAGGCAACGGCTGGATTTGTGGCTGTCCTGCTGTTGCACTTCCTTTGTCTGCTGCCCATTTCGTGGCTTCCGGCAGGAATTTCCAGCCTGGCGCGGCTGAACCTTTTGCAGACAGGAGGAACCATCCCGGGAGCGGCTGCGGCTGTGTTACTGGCGGCCCTTTCCCTGGTCCTGATTCTCTGGCTTTACAGCCGGGGCATCAAGCTGCTGTTTAATCATTAAGGAGGATACCTATGGAACCTATTATTTCATTAAATCAAGTGAGCAAGAGTTTTTCCGGACGGCGTGTTCTGTCCGATGTATCCCTGGATATCGGGAAGGGAAGCACCGTTGGCATCGTTGGGGCCAATGGGAGTGGAAAGTCGGTCCTGTTCAATATTATCTGCGGCTTTTTAATCCCGGACAGCGGACAGGTTTATGTGAGGGGACAGGCCCTGGGCAAGGAACGAGATTTTCCTGAGGACGTGGGGGTGCTGATAAACTCCCCCGGTTTCATCGGCCTCAATACCGGATTGCAGAATCTGCGGTATCTGGCCGGGATCCGCGGCGTGTCCGGTGAGAAAGAAATCCGTTCTGCCATGCAAAAGGTAGGACTCGACCCCGAGGATAAAACAAAGGTGGAACATTATTCCCTGGGCATGAGACAAAAGCTGGGTATCGCACAGGCCATTATGGAAAATCAGGATATTTTAATTTTAGATGAACCTTTTAACACACTCGACTATAAGACCTACAATGACACGAAAGAGATTATCCGGATCCTCCAGGCAGAGGGGCGGACCATACTGATGACTTCCCACAATTATGACGATTTGGAAACACTTTGCACCCACATCTATACCATAGATGAGGGCAGACTGGGGATTCTATCCAGTGAGGAAATGAAGAAGCAGTTTCGTGGCTGAGTAGAAGGAGTGCCATTCTGAGGCTGCAGTTGGGAAATAGATAGCGCCGGCAGATTTATCTTTATGGATTCATATATGGATGGCATTTGGACTGCAATCAGATAATACATGGCCTGCTGTATTTGGCTAAAACGCCTATATGGAATTGATTTTGAAACAAAGAACCGTCATATGGAAAGAAGCCACGGAGGAAGGAAAGGGGGCATTAAGGATAATGCCAATAACCGATTATTAATAGCCACCAGGCTCATTGTGGCGATTCTGCTGGTGGGGATGGTGATAATAATTATCCCCACCTTCCAAAGCGGATAGAAACGCAGATGAAGCGGACAAAACCATAGTGGAAACCACGGCAGGGCTGCCCGGTGTATTGGAATAGAGCGGAACCAGCCAGGAGGAGGACGAAGCTTACCAAAGCATTACGTCCTAGAGCG
>DS990261.1:797986-1076631 GCA_000155435.1 Clostridiales bacterium 1_7_47FAA
GCTCTAGGACAGTACTATATTATTTAAAAAGTATATATAAGATGAATACCACTACAATGGCTATTAAAATTATATTGGCATATGACTTTTTTTCATTATAATTTATGGGAACATAATCGTCGCTGTCACGGTGATTGGATACAGATGGCTGTTTATGATTCTTTATATCCTTTGCTTTCATTTTTGTCGGACTCATGGATTCCAGTTCTTTTTTGATTTCTTTTCGAAGGAGGAAATCATCATCAATTATATGGTTGCATTTGACACAAAATATATCTTTTTCATTGGGAAGATCGCTTCCGCAGTATGGGCATTGTTTCATAAATTATCCGGGTATGTGTTCAATATATCCCGTGTCCCCCTTTTTCACATATTATTCATTATCGACAAACTTAATGTCCATTGCAATATTAAGAGCTTCACATATCTGTAAAACCGTAGACAATTGTGGATTTGATTTTCCGAAAATCTTACTTACTGTTTGTTGGGATACATTTAAACGTGACGCAAGATCTTTCATTGGGATGTCTCTTAAGTCCATTATATGTTTAATCTCAGACAACAATTCTTTTGGGGTATTATATATCATATCCATTCTCCAATCAGCTTATAGGCTGATTATAAAACGTTTGATGCTGTTTCACAACATATAGGTTTAATGATTGTGTATTATTTTACAAATTAAGAGCTGATAAATAAGCTCACAGGGTGTATAATGCAAACGTGGAAATAAAGTAATCTTGGCCTCGGACCGGAATCGAGAATGTCAGACAACGCCTTGAAACACTGTGTGGAGGATACCTGCGGATACAGAGCGCCGCAGATAAGGGAACACGGGTAAGGATTTTCCTGAGGCTGAATAACCGGTAACCTGCAGGCGGATTAACCGGATATACCAGGGGCATCCAATTGTGCCTGATACAAGACAATCCATACAGAAAATACACAGGATTATCAGACACAATCTATTGTAGTGGTTACTCCTTTTTGATATACTTATAACAGAATTCACAACGGAGATACGAAGTAGGCAGGCCAAGCAGTTTTGTTATGAGGAGGACCAATGGATCGTTTATCAGATAGATTAAAGGGAGCAAAGCTGACACCGCAGCAGCGGAGGATAGCGGACTATTTTTTTAAAAATCAGGAACGGATCGGCAATATGTCATCCATGGATGTGGCGAAGGAAATCGGGGTCAGTGACGCGTCCATCATACGTTTTGCCAGGGCCATCGGATATCTGGGCTTTACGGATCTGAAAAATGACATATATAATTCCCTGATTGGGGAAACCAGTGCATCTGTGCGGAACATGCAGCTGTCGGAACGGTTTGATGTGCTGACGGGAAGATACCAGGAGGATGACATTCCGGGTTCCTTTGTGGAGATGATGAACTATAATATTACCAGGACCTTTCAGCAGAATTCCCTGGAGAGTTATGAAGCATTAGCTGATATGATCATCAGATCCAGGAGAAAATATGTAGTGGGGCTCAGGGGGTGTATGGGGGTTTCCAGCCACTTTACCAGACTGCTGGGATTTGCAATTAAGGGAGTGGTCCAGATGCCCGGCAGCAGTGAGACAGAAGTGGTGGGCGCGCTGCAGGATATTGATTCAGAAGATATATTCATCTTATTTTCTTTTGCACGTTATTATAAGATTGATATGTTGTTGGTGAACATGGCCAGGGAACATAAGGCCAGGATCTGTGTGGTTACGGACAGCCTGATGGCGCCCATGGTCCAATATGCGGATATTGCCCTTTTAGTGGAAACATCACATATGAGTTTCTTTAACTCCGCTATTGGGGTTGATATGATTGCTGAATACATCATAACCCTTGTGTGCCGAAAAAATAAGGATGAATATAGAAAGCGGGCAAAAGAGCGTGATACTGTGACCGAAGGATTCCGTCTGGTATTGTAAAATATATGAACGAATTGTTAACATTTTGTAGTGAGGTGACAAAACAAGCTGAATTTTCCCGGCTTGTTTTTTTTGTGTCAATCTTCTGGCACATATCTGAAATGAAAGAATTTATGTTAAAGGTTAGTACCTTATCCAATTAACAGCAGCAGTACAGCCTGTTTTGTCATCTGTCATGTTGTTGTCAGCCGACAGGGGGAGACTCCACAGCAGGGGGAGACTCCACAGCAGGGGGACTCCACAGCAGGGGGACTCCACAGCAGAGGGATTCCACACCAGCATACTACACCCTTCTTCCTTCGCCTTGCAGACGGACAAAATATTCAGTACTGTCACTATTATGAAAGACAGGATGGAGCACTGAGAAGTATAAGCAATAAAAAAGTACTCATAGAGATACGGATTGACGATGTCGCAAACACTACAAAAATTAACATTGTTAAAAAATATACTACAAATTAGATATTGACAGTAGTACACACAACAATTATACTTATTGTACGAAATGAAAAACACACTACAAATAATCCGGATAATTGTAGAGTGCACAACTTTGAAAACATAAACCCAGTTAAACAAAAGGAGATGAAGTAATGCTTATTTATTTAAGTGAGTACATACATCCGGATGCGGTCCGCTTAATCAGGCAGCGCGCAGAGATAACGGATAGTTTTGACCGTATACAGGATGTGGATGGAATCATATTACGCACCGTCCATATAGGACGGGACATCATGTCCCGGGCCGTGAACCTAAAAGTGATAGGGAAACACGGCGTGGGCTGTAATACCATAGATTTGGCCGCTGCAAAGGAATTAGGGATTCCCGTCATTAATACTCCCTTTGCCAATACCAATTCCGTAGCAGAACTGATTGTGGGGCTGATGCTGGATATAAGCAGGAATATATCGGCGTGCGATAAAAAAAGCAGGGGGGAAGGGTTTCCATGTATTGCGCCGCCGGAGATGACAGGAATTGAACTGACAGGCAAGACCGTGGGGCTTGTGGGCATGGGGAATATTGCCCGGCGTATGGGGGAAATCCTGAAAAATGGTTTCAATGCCAGACTTGTGGGGTATGATCCGTACTGTTCCAACGGGCAGGCTGATTCCTATGGGATTGAGAAGTTTGAAGATTTGGACCATATGCTGGAGGTATCGGATATTGTGAATATCAGTGTCCCGCTGACACCTTCAACAGAAAATATGATTTCGTCAGCAAACTTTGAGCATTTCAGGAAAAATGCAATCCTGATAAATGCTGCCAGGGGAGGCGTGGTGAACGAGGATGATCTGTATCAGGCGTTAAAGGAGGGAAGGCTCAGGGCTGCTGCATGCGATGCATTTGTTGAAGAACCGCCTAATGGCAGGAATAAGCTGATGACCCTTGACAATTTCTGTGCAACCCCCCATATCGGAGCCAATACAGAGGAAGCGCTTTACCGGATGGGGATGGAGGTAGTGGAAGGGGTATTTCATGTAATCGATGGGCTGGAAGCAAAAAACCGTGTGGTATGAATGAGGAGGATAAGAAAATGAACAAAACAGGATGCGTGGTTGTTAAGGATTTTAAGCGCCCGGCAAGGGAACTGGTAGAGAAGTTCGCAGGTGTGGCAGTGGCCAATCTGGATGACTGCATGAACCGCATCTCGGCGGTCCATGAGGACATATGTCCGGTTAATAAGAGCTGTCTGCTTGGGACCGCATTTACCGTAAAAGTACCGGAGGGTGATAACCTGATGTTCCATGTGGCCATGGATCTTGCAAAACCAGGGGATGTTATTGTGATTGACGCGGGTGGGGATACAAGGCGTTCCATCTTTGGGGAACTGATGGTTACATATTGCAGGAAGCGTGGGATTAATGGTATTGTAGTAGACGGGTCCATCCGGGATGCGGGCGCAATGGAGGACCTGACAGACTTTGCAGTATATGCCCGCGGTGTGACGCCTGATGGCCCTTATAAAAATGGACCAGGGGAGGTTAATACGCCGGTTGTCTGCGGTGGGAGGACCGTATATCCGGGCGATATTGTCCTGGGCGATGAGGACGGCGTCATATTCATCCGCCCTTCTGAGGCAGAGGAGCTGCTGAAAAAGGTAAACGCCCTTCATGAAAATGAACTGAGGATAATTGAGACAATTGAAAAAGAGGGTACCTATATACGGCCATGGGTGGATGAGAAGATGAAATCCCTTGGTGTGGAATATGTGGAATATATGGAATTTTAAAATGGGGTAATATCAGAATATTGGGGGTAATGTTATGTTTACTACGGCAGTAAATGAATTAATGTATCTGTTTCTTTTTTTGCTTGCAGGTGTTGCGCTGCGCTCAGTGGTTAAGCCACTGCGTAAGCTGTACCTGCCGTCAGGCCTGATTGGCGGGGCGCTTGCATTGGTCATGGGACCGCAGGTACTGGGACTTATTAAAATCCCGGAAAACTGGTCCAGCATGGCGTCTCCGATGATTAATATTGTATTGACAACAACCCTTTTCGGCATATCCATCAGCCTTTCAAAGATGAAGTCCTTTGCAGGGGCAATCAGTTCCAACCTGCTGTCTTATTTTTCACAGCTTGCAGTCGGAATCCTGGCAGCATTGGGGCTTCAGAAGATATGGACAGGACTTCCGAGGGAATGGGGTGTCATGACGGTCTTTACCTACTGGGGCGGCCATGGGGCAGCAACCTCTTCGGGAACCCTGTTTGAAGAACTTGGGATAGAAGGGATGTTAAGTGTCGGGCTGATTCTTGCGACGCTGGGATTGATTGTTGCCATGGTGGTAGGAATGGTATGGGTTAACATCGGCGTCAGGAGGGGATGGGCAAGGGCATTGCCGGATGCCAAGAACAAGGAGGATGAAAGGAAGAATGACTATATACCCAGGGATAAGCAGAAACCGCTGGGGCATGCAACCGTTGCTTCTGACTCCATTAATGGCCTGGCGCTGCAGATGTGTTTTGTATTCCTCAGCATGTGGATTGGAAGCGTGATTTTCGGTGCGGTTGCAAAAGCCATCCCGGCGGCCAGCAATATCCCATCCCTTCTGTATGGTATTGTAGGCGCAATCATCGTATGGTTTGTGTTACGGAAAACCCACCTGGATCAATATGCCGATACGGACACCATAGACAATATTGGGGGAGTGGCCCTTGAAATCTGTATCTGTTCGGCAACAGCAACCCTGGATCTGAATTTTTTCGCAAACAATCTTGCGCCGATCATGATTCATATGCTGGTGGTAATCCTGCTCATGTCATTTGTGTGTATGGTCCTCATGCGCCGCTGGTTTGGTGAGGACTGGTTCCCGCTGGCATTGATGTTCTTCGGCGCGGGATGTGGGTCGACCCCGAGCGGGCTTGCTCTGGCACGCTGTGTGGATCCGGATGTTAAAACCGAAAGCTGGGAAGCGTTCGGAGTGGCCCAGGGATGTTTTGTCCCTGTCACATCCACCCTGGTTGCCATACTTCCGGTAATCGCAATCAACAACATCTGGATACTGGTAGGTATCGGGACCGCCATATCGGCAGCGATGATTGCATTCAATGAATTTATTGTCAGGAAGCCTTAAAGGATATTATAAACGTATCCTGTAACGTGGAGGCTGTTCAGGTACTGGACTGTTGGCTGCTGTATTTGCCCCTCTTGACATTGTGGAAGAAATCCGTTTAGATGATTAAAACTTCCTTCCGGCAAGGCTGTTTTCTATCCATATAACCGTTATCCCTTGGGACAGTGCGCTCTGCGCGTCAGGATACACTGTCTGGAGGCGGCGTTTTTGGGCTGGGAAACCGCCTTGTTTTTTTGTGCATTTACCTGTTACTACTGCTAAAAACACATCCTGATTTTAAAGGCCCAGAGCATTGAAGCAGCCGGGAAGCCTGAAGAAGAATACGTTTATCCATACCTTTAATCCCCCAATCAGCAGTTCTTATATTGCTTTTATACAGAGATTGAAAAATTTAATTTTGCATGATATGCTGTATCCATGAAGCAGGAAGATACCAGCAGGTTGTTTGAACCTGCAATTCAGGGATGGTGAAAATAAGAACGCTGGGACGGATAAAAGGAAGGGGAAAAAACTGAATCGGGCTGGTTTTAAATCTGTGTGTCCGGTGGCATTTGGAATTTTTGAACGTCTGAAGATGGAGTACGGATTTCAGCCCGTGTGAGGAGGATGTCTTATGTTGTTAGAGCAATTAAAAGAGCAGCTGAACTTTACAAAACATGAGAAGGATGTTGCCCTCTATATACTGGAGCACAGGGAACAGATTCCCGGCATGTCGGCAGGTGACCTGGCCAGCGCCTCCCTGACGAGCAAGGCGACCGTGGTGCGCCTGAGCCAGAAATTAGGCCTGGCGGGGTATCAGGAGTTAAAACTCCGTCTGGTTGCGGAGATTAACCAGGACAACCGGATCAGCCAGATGCTTGCCAATGACCCAATCACGGATAAAAGCTCCTATGCGGACATTGTCAGCACGCTGCCAGTGCTTTATGACAAGGCTGTTACCAGGACGAGGCTGTCCCTGGACACCAACAGCATGAACCGGATCAACAATGTCTTACAGAAGGCGGAATGCATTGATATCTATGGCACGGGCATCAGCTACATACTGGCCCAGGCAGCCACGTTCAAGTTCGCCACGCTGGGGGTGGAGAGCTCTGCGTACGAGAGTATCAACAGCCACTACCTTGCGGCGCGGAGCCATAAAAAAACGGTTTCATTCTTAATCAGCTTTACCGGGGCCAACCGGACGGTCAACAGCATGGCCAGATATTTAAGGGAAGCCACGAATAATCATGTAGTGGGAATCATGGGACCGCACAGCAGCGACATCCGGCAATGGTGCCATGAGATTGTAGAAATCTCCAACCGGGATTCCCTCCTGAGCCTGGACGTCATATCATCATTTACCGCAGCCAACTATGTGCTGGACATTTTCTTTGCCCTGCTCCTTTCCAGACGCTATAAGGAGCACGCGAAATCTTCCATAGAAATGCTGAAGCATATGCCATTACTGCTGAATCAGCCCTACTGGCATTTTGAGGAGGGGACAGAAAAAGAATAGGATACGCGGATTCTGGATCACTGTTACAAAAACAGGGGTCCTTTTTCAGCTTATTCTGAATCGTTGAATCTCCCGGCTTTCCAGATATTTCAATGACCGGTAACATATGATAAGCTGGGTGTATCAAAAACAGGAATTGAGATTCCGGAAGGAGCAGGGCATGGGGAAGTATAAGGAACTGGCAGAACAGATTGTAGAAAATGTTGGCGGGGAAGAAAATGTGGCAGGCCTGGTGCATTGCATTACAAGGCTGCGTTTTACGCTTAAGGATGAAGGCCTGGCGAAGGATGAGGTGTTGAAGGCCATGGACGGCGTTGTCACTGTGATGAAGAGCGGCGGCCAGTACCAGGTCGTGATTGGCAATCATGTGGGGGAGGTGTATGCGGATGTATGTCCGCTGCTCAACCTGGAATGCGTGGAAAACGTTCCGGCAGAAGCCGGATCCGGGGAGAAGAAACACGGCAGGCTGCTTGATAAGGCAATCGATGTGGTATCGGGGATTTTCCAGCCGATTCTGGGTATCATGGCGGCCTGCGGCATGCTGAAAGGATTTAACACCCTGTTTGTGACGCTGGGGCTTTACAGTGCGGCCAGCGGGGGGTACCTGGTAATCAATGCGGCCGGCGATGCGCTTTTTAACTTCCTGCCCCTGTTTCTGGGTTACACAGCAGCCAAAAAATTTGGATTGAAGCCCATGCTTGGATTGGCCATGGGGGCGGCCATGTGCTATCCGGGAATCCAGGCCAGCGTGGTATCGGCCGGTACAGAACCCCTGTATACGGTTTTAACAGGCACGATGTTTGCCTCGCCGGTGTATATGGACTTTTTTGGCATACCGGTTATTTCCGTCGATTACACGGGAACGGTGATTCCGGTCATTCTGGCGGTCTGGTTTGCATCGGAATGTGAACGCTTTTTCAATAAGTTCGTGCCGGATCTGGTTAAGTTTTTCTTTGTGCCGATGCTGACCCTGCTGGCCGCACTGCCGGTGACAGTCATTTTCCTTGGGCCGGTTGCGACATTTGGTTCTGCCATCATTTCTCAGTTCACACTGGCCGTCAGGGGCTTCAGTCCTATGCTGGCTGGCGCGGTTGTGGGGCTTACCTGGCAGATCCTGGTCATATTTGGCATGCACTGGGGATTCATTCCGGTTTACATCAACAATATCATGACGCTGGGATACGATAATGTCATGATGCCGTTCTTTGCCTGCACGTTTGCCACCTCGGCGGTTGTGCTTGCGATTTTTTTCAGGACAAAGAATAAGAAAATGAAGGAGATGGCAATCCCCAATTTTATCTCAGGTATTTTCGGTGTCACGGAACCAGCTATTTATGGCATGCTGCTGCCATTGAAAAAACCGCTGGTCATCAGCTGTATTGCCGGTGGCATCGGCGGCGCGTTCTATGGCCGCTTTAATTTCAGGAAGTTCGATATGGGCGGTATGGGAATCTTTGAACTGCCCAATATGATGAATCCGGATGGTACAATGGACAACCTGATCATAGCTTTTATCGGCATTGCGGTTTCCATGGCGGCTGGTTTCATACTCACCATGATTTTTTACCGGGAGCCGGAATCAGCAATCAATGCGCCGGAAAAGGAGAGGTGCCTTGCAGAGGTACCGGAAAGGGAGAACGGCCCCGCAGAGGCGTCCGTAAGTAAATCCATCACCGTTGCCAGCCCCATGAAAGGCAGGACCATGAAACTGTCCGAGGTCGCAGACGAGGCGTTTGCGTCAGGACTTCTGGGAAAAGGGATTGCCATCCTGCCGGAGGAGGGCGCGGTATATGCACCCGTAGACGGTACGGTTTCCGCGCTTTTCCCGACCGGCCATGCCATCGGCCTGGTAAGCGGCGCGGGCACGGAAGTGCTGGTTCATGTGGGTATGGATACGGTGAAACTGGAAGGAAAAGGCTTCTATCCATTGGTTACAGCAGGGGATACCGTAAAGCAGGGGCAGAAGCTGTTGGAATTTGACATGAAACTCATACAGGATGCGGGATATTCTCTGGTGACGCCGGTGCTGATTACGAATTTTGCGCAGTTTGCCGGGGTGGTCCCCACTGCAGAGGAGCGGGTAGAGGTGGGCAGCAGGCTGCTTACATTATCCTGATACCGGCAGGCATTCGATTGGAAAGGACGAAACTCATGAGAAAAGATTTTTTATGGGGCGGCGCCACAGCTGCCAGCCAATGCGAGGGCGGCTGGCAGTCAGGAGGACGGGGGATGGCTGTTGTGGATGTCATTCCCCAGGGCGAAAACCGTCTCCCGGTTATGAAAGGCGTCATGGATTACAGAAACCTGCCTGCTGGTTCCTATTATCCGGGCAGGGATGCCATTGACATGTACCACCGCTACAGGGAAGATATCGCCCTGTTTGCTGAAATGGGATTCCGGTGCTACCGGTTCTCATTTTCCTGGTCACGCATTTTCCCCACCGGCGAGGAAACGGAGCCGGACGAGGAGGGGTTAAGGTTTTATGAAGATCTGATTGAGGAGCTGCTGAAGTACGGGATTGAACCGGTGGTGACCATCTGTCATTTCGATATTCCGCTGGCTCTTGTGGAAAAGTACGGCTCATGGAGAAGCCGGGAGACCATTGGCTGCTTTTTGCGCTACTGTGAAGTGATTTTCCGGCGGTTTAAGGATAAGGTGCGGTATTGGATTACATTTAACGAAATCAACATGATCATGCATCTGCCGTTCATGGGGGCGGGAATCCTCATCGGTCAGGAGGAAAACAGCCTGCAGGTCAGGTACCAGGCGGCGCACCATGAACTGGTCGCCTCCGCCATGGCCACCAGGCTGGCGCATGAAATAAATCCCGGTTTCCAGGTGGGATGCATGCTGGCGGCTGGCAGCGTCTATCCATACAGCTGCCGTCCCGAGGATGTCTGGGAGAGCTTGAAGCAGGACCGGGAAAACTATTTCTTTATCGATGTGCAGGCCAGGGGGGAGTACCCCGCCTATGCGAAGAAATTCCTGGAGAGGGAGGGGCTTGTTCTGGAAACCGGCGTGGAGGATGAGAAAATCCTGAGGGAAAACACGGTGGATTTTATCTCATTATCCTATTACAACAGCCGCTGTGTCAGGACTGACGGCGGCGGGGAAATGGCTGGAGGTAATGTCTTTGAATCGGCGAAGAATCCCTACCTGACCTACAGCCAGTGGGGATGGCCCATTGATCCACTGGGGCTGCGAATTACCCTGAATGATCTGTATGACCGCTATCAGAAACCGCTGTTTATTGTGGAAAACGGGCTGGGGGCTGTGGATCAGGTGGATGGAGACGGCAATATTAATGACGATTACCGGATTGAATATCTGGAAGCACACATCAAAGCGATGATGGACGCAGTGGAAGAGGATGGCGTGGATCTGTTGGGGTATACGCCCTGGGGATGCATTGATTTAGTCAGCGCGACGACAGGGGAGATGTCAAAGCGGTATGGGTTTATCTATGTGGATAAGGACGATAAGGGACAGGGGACACTGGGGCGGACCAGGAAGAAATCCTTTGAGTGGTATAAGAAGGTGATTGCGGGCAATGGGGCGGTCTTAAAGTAAAGGGAAGTATTTCATATACCGGTGTCTGTTCTGGAAATCAAATGAACAGATTAATAAAAAGTGGCTGACGGAAAATGAAGATTATTTTGCGTCAGCCACTTTTTCTGGAACTGACAATCAAGCATCGGACTGTTAGGATATAATGTGCCTTTCTGGTTTAAACAGACTGTGGTCAGGTTTAAGAAGGCCCAGAGGGAAACCAGGTCCCTGCCGGCTGTTTTCAGGAACGTGGTACGAAACCAGGCGCCTGTTAAAAAGCAGATACTATCCAATATTCAGGCAATACCGGTGTGGTGTGATTCCCTTATACCGTTTAAATGTTTTGATAAAATAGCTTACATCGCTAAAACCACATCGATAGGCAACCTCTGTCAAGGTTAAATCAGAGGTACTTAATTCGCTGCAGGCGCGCTCAATACGATAGTAGTTCAAATAATCAATGGGGGTTCTGTGGATGATGGAATGGAAATAACTACAGAAATATTTGGGAGACATCCCGGCAATCCTGGACAATTCGTTCAGTGTCATGGCCTTCCCGTAATTACTGTCTATGTATTCCAGCACAGGTTTAAGCTGCATCATCTTCCTGGAAGATTTTGTATCATCAGCCTTATCCTGATAAAGCTTTTTCTGGTAAATGATTCCAAAGATTTCAAATAAAGTGCCCATGGTTATCAGCTCGCTTCCAGGCTCGCTATGCTGCATGGATACGAAAAGATGGTCGATGATCCGGTGCAGGGAACGGTTGCTTTTTGTAAAATGATTCTGGACAATAATCTGATGCTTTGTAATGAGGCGGATATAAAACCGGCAGGTATCTGTGTGCATGAGAAGACGCTGGATATCAAACACAATACATTCATAAATGCAATTCTGGGGCAAACCGCCATGAATAACCCCCTCATTAATAAAAATGATATCCCCGGCTTTGGCTTCAAGCTCCTCATCGTCTAATTTTAAATAGAGGATTCCCTCCAAAATCCGGATGATTTCCAATTCTTTGTGACAGTGGAAGGGCATGTTATAACGGGGATGGTGCACGTCCACATGGTAATATTCAATAGGAAAGTCCGGGGTCCCGTGCTGCTTTTTTTCATTATAGTCCAAATAATGCATATTATCCCCTCCTTAAGATAGAAAAATGACCATAAATACAGAGAGTTACAACGGATAGATGGGTAAAATGACCAATAAAATGAATATCGTCATATTTTTTGCCATTATATCACAGCAAATAGCTGTATATCAATAGTATAATACAATTATGTAAAAGGAACACAAAAAATATAATAAGAGCACGGATAAATTAAAAAGAACATAATCCAAAAATAAGAAGGAGGACACACTATGGCAGCAAACAGATTGATCGGGGCTTATCCGGTCATCGGCATCAGACCCACAATAGACGGAAGACAGGGATATATGAAAGTAAGGGAATCCATGGAAGGACAGACCATGAATATGGCCAAAAGCGCGGCGGCCCTGTTTAGGGAAAACCTGTGTTACAGCAATGGGGAACCGGTAAACGTAGTGATTGCGGATTCCACCATTGGGCGGGTGGGGGAAAGCGCTGCCTGTGCGGATAAATTCCGCAGGGCCGGAGTGGATATTACCCTGACTGTGACCCCATGCTGGTGTTACGGTGCAGAGACCATGGACATGGACCCGCATACAATCAAGGGCGTGTGGGGATTTAACGGAACGGAGCGGCCCGGCGCAGTATATCTCGCCTCTGTACTGGCTACCCATGCGCAGAAGGGGCTTCCGGCTTTTGGTATCTATGGACATGATGTCCAGGATGCGGATGATACAAGCATACCTGAGGATGTAAAGGAAAAACTTCTCCGTTTCGGACGCGCCGCAGTGGCTGCCGCTACCATGAGGGGGAAGTCATATCTCCAGATAGGTTCTATCTGCATGGGAATTGGAGGTTCCATCATAGACCCGGCATTTATTGAGGAATATCTCGGGATGCGGGTGGAATCCGTAGACGAAGTGGAACTGATCCGCCGTATGAGTGAGGAAATATACGATAAAGAAGAGTTTGAAAAGGCCCTTGCATGGACAAAGGCAAACTGTAAGGAAGGCTTTGACAAGAACCCTCCCGAGGTCCAGAAGACCCGGGAACAGAAGGATAAGGATTGGGAATTCGTAGTTAAGATGATGTGCATCATCAAGGATTTGATGAATGGGAATCCCAATCTGCCGGAGGGGCGGGAGGAAGAGCGGATCGGACACAATGCCATCGCCGCAGGCTTCCAGGGACAGAGGCAGTGGACGGATTTTTATCCCAATGGTGACTTCGCGGAGTCCATGCTGAATTCCTCCTTTGACTGGAACGGCGCAAGGGAGCCGTACATACTGGCTACTGAGAACGACACATTAAATGGGCTGGGAATGCTGTTCATGAAGCTGCTCACCAACAGGGCACAGATTTTTGCAGATGTGCGTACGTACTGGAGTCCGGAGGCTGTTAAGAAGGCGGCGGGATATGATCTGGAAGGAGTCGCAAAGGAAGCAGGCGGTTTCCTGCATCTGATCAACTCAGGAGCGGCCTGTCTGGATGCCACGGGTAAAGCCCTGGATGAGGACGGACAGCCGGTCATGAAGCCATGGTATGAGGTGACGGAGGAGGACCAGAAGGCAATGCTGGAAGCAACCACATGGAATGAGGCTGATTTTGGGTATTTCAGAGGCGGCGGCTATTCATCCAGATATGTTACTAAAGCCCAGATGCCATGTACCATGATCCGCTTAAACCTGGTAAAGGGACTGGGACCTATGCTGCAGATTGCAGAAGGCTGGACCGTGAAGCTGCCGGAGGACGTAACGGATATCCTATGGAAGAGGACGGACTACACATGGCCGTGCACCTGGTTTGCGCCCAGGGTGACAGGCCGGGGAGCATTTGCCTCCGCGTATGACGTGATGAATCACTGGGGAGCCAACCACGGTGCAATCAGCTACGGACATATTGGGGCGGATCTCATTACACTCTGCTCCATCTTAAGGATTCCTGTCAGCATGCACAATGTGCCTGAGGAAAAAATATTCCGCCCCGCAGCCTGGAACGCGTTTGGAATGGACAAAGAGGGACAGGATTTCCGGGCCTGTGCGGCTTATGGGCCTTTATATAAGTAAGGCGGTGTGTCTATGAACCATAAAAATGTGCTGGCAGTGGATTTCGGCGCTTCCAGTGGAAGGGTAATGCTGGGAAGCTTTGATGGGAACCGGATATCCATACAGGAAATCCATCGTTTCCCCAATGATCCGGTCATATTAAACGGAACCATGTACTGGGATTTCCTGCGGCTGTTTCATGAGGTGAAGCAGGGACTGGTGAAAGCCAGGAAGTATGGAAAGCTTGACAGCATCGGTGTGGATACCTGGGGTGTGGATTTCGGCCTGATCGACAAGGCGGGAAATCTTTTAGAAAACCCGGTACATTACCGGGACGCCCGGACCGCAGGGATGCTTGAAAAGAGTTTTGGGAAAATGGATAAGGACCGCTTTTATCAGATTACGGGCAACCAGTTCATGGAGATTAACACGGTATTCCAACTCTTGGCCCTGCTGGAACAGCGGCCCGGGCTTCTGGAGGGAACTTCCAGGCTTCTGTTGATGCCGGACTTATTTAATTATTACCTATGTGGGGCGCAGGTCAGCGAGTACTCCATCGCGTCCACCACGCAGATGCTTAATGCCCGTACTAAGATGTGGTCAAAGGAAGTGTTGGAAAGCCTCGGCATCCCGGAACGGATCCTGTGCGGCATCGTTCCATGCGGAACAGGACTTGGTCCCATGAAAACCGGGATCTGCCAGGAGCTGGGGATTGAGCCTGCAAAAGTCATTGCCGTGGCAGGACACGATACGCAGAGTGCGCTTGCGGCTGTTCCTGCCAGGGATAAGGATTTCATCTTCATCAGCTGCGGGACATGGTCGCTGTTTGGCACGGAACTGGACGGACCTGTTATCAACGGGTTGTCAGAACGGCTGAATATCACAAACGAAGGCGGGTGCCAGGGAAGGATATCCTTCCTAAAGAATATTATCGGGCTGTGGCTGGTCCAGGAAAGCAGGAGACAGTGGATTCGTGAGGGAAAGGAGTACAGTTTCGGGCATCTGGAACAAATGGCCGCGGATGCAAAGCCATTCAAAGCGCTGATTGATCCTGATGCGCCAGAGTTTGTCCCGGCTGGAAACATTCCTGAGAGAATCCGGGGATACTGCCGTAAAAGCGGACAGGGGGTGCCGGAGAATGAGGCGGAGCTTGTGAGATGCATCGATGAGAGCCTGGCGTTTAAGTACCGCATGACATTGGATGAAATTAAGATGTGTACCGGAAAGGAGTACCCGGCCATTCATATGGTGGGTGGCGGGACACAGAGCGGGCTTCTCTGCCAGATGACGGCCAATGCGTGTCATTGTCCGGTGATTGCCGGACCGGTGGAGGCTACCGTACTGGGCAACGCAGCCATGCAGCTGCTTGCCACAGGGGAACTTAGGGATTTGGATCAGGTGAGAAGTGTGGTAGGGGCTTCCGCCAAGGTAAGTATCTATGAGCCGAAGGATACGGATCAGTGGGAGCAGGTATACGGACAATATAAAGAAATGCTTGCCGCAGATTGAGGTTTATTGCGGTGGGATGGCAGCATATGAATGACCAAAGGCCGGGGTAACCCGGCAAAGAAGGAGGTATTATGGAATTAAGCTATATGGAACTAAGGGAACAGATCTGCGATGTGTGCCATAAGATGTGGCAGCTTGGCTGGGTGGCAGCCAATGACGGCAACGTGTCCGCCAGGCTGGATGACGGAACCTTTCTTGCCACTCCCACCGGAATGAGCAAAAGTTTCATTACACCGGAAAAGCTGGTCCGTATTGATGGGAAAGGTGAGGTGTTGGAAGGCCTTCCCGGATACAGGCCCTCTTCAGAGATTAAGATGCATCTCCGCTGCTATAAAGAGCGTGAGGATGTTAATTCCGTGCTTCACGCCCACCCGCCTGTGGCCACCGGATACGCGGTAGCCAATGTAGCGTTGGACGAGTATTCCATGATTGAGACGGTAATTGCCCTGGGTTCGATTCCGGTAACGCCTTACGGAACCCCTTCCACTTACGAAGTACCGGATAACATAGCACCCTATCTGGGGGAACATGACGCAATGCTCCTTCAGAATCATGGGGCTTTGACCGTGGGGGCTGATGTGATTACCGCTTATTACCGCATGGAGACACTGGAACTCTTTGCAAAAATCAGCCTTAACGCCAGAATGCTGGGAGGTGCACAGGAGATATCCAGGGAAAATATTGACCGCCTTATCTCAATGAGGAAAGGATATGGGGTAACCGGCAGGCACCCCGGTTATAAAAAATACAGTAAACAGGGGGAAGACAGATGCTGAGAGGAATACCCCATATACTATCTCCTGAACTGCTAAAGATATTATGTGAAATGGGCCACGGCGACCGGCTGGTGATTGCCGATGGGAATTTCCCGGCAGAGTCCATGGGCAGGGATGCCCATGTCATACATATGGAAGGACATGGCGTGCCGGAGATACTGGAAGCAATCCTTTTGCTTTTCCCCTTGGACACCTACGTAGGACAGCCTGTCTGCCTGATGTCGGTGATGGACGGGGATACGGTTGAAACACCGATTTGGGATCAATACGTGACATTGGTGCAAGCGTGTGACAGCAGGGGCAGAAGTGCCGTGGGCCATATGGAACGGTTCAGGTTTTATGAGGAGGCAAAGAAAGCTTATGCGATTATCGCCACCAGCGAGCAGGCGCTTTATGCCAACATCATGCTGCAAAAAGGGGTAGTTACCGACCAGGGCCTGTAAATGGGTTCCGCCAAAACTGTTCAATTAGTAAAGAAACGGAAGGTGATGATGTGGGAGAAGTAATTCTGACCATGAAAGACATTGATAAGTCCTTTGTCGGGGTACACGCGTTAAAAAATGCCTGTCTGGAACTTAAAAAGGGCGAGGTCCATGCACTGATGGGTGAGAATGGCGCCGGAAAATCCACCCTCATGAAGATATTGACAGGAATCTACAGCAAGGACAGCGGTACCATTGTGTATGAGGGGCGCCAGGTGGAGTTTAAGAGTCCCAGGGAAGCGCAGGACGCCGGCATTGTGATCGTGCATCAGGAATTGAACATGATGAACCACTTAACGGTGGCCCAGAATATCTTTATCGGCAAAGAAAAAATGAACGGAAAGCTGATTGATGACCGCAGGATGGCGGAAGAGGCAGAAAAGCTGTTCGGATTACTGAATATCAAGATTGACCCAAGGGAAACAATGGGGAGGCTGACGGTGGGGCGCCAGCAGATGTGTGAGATAGCCAAGGCAATCTCTACTGATGCAAAGGTAATCGTATTTGATGAACCGACTGCCGCGCTGACCGATTCCGAAATCAGCGAGCTGTTCAAAATCATCCGTGACCTGAGGGCCAAGGATATCGGGATTGTATACATTTCCCACCGCATGGATGAGATTAACCAGATTACTGACAGGGTAACGGTCATGAGGGACGGGGAATATGTGGGTACGCTCATAACCAGGGATTCCACGAAAGACGACATCATCCAGATGATGGTTGGGCGCACGGTGTATGAGGAGCCTAAGAGCTTCAGCAATGTAAGGCCGGATGCCCCGGTGGTGCTGAAGGTTGAACACCTGAATGTTGGAAAAACAGTAAAAGACGTAAGCTTTGAACTCCGCAAAGGAGAAATCCTGGGTTTTTCAGGACTCATGGGAGCAGGAAGGACGGAGACGGCCAGGGCTATCTTTGGTGCTGACAGGAGGGACAGCGGCGATATTTATGTGAATGGAAAACGGGTGGATATCAGGAACCCACAGGACGCGGTTGACGCTGGGATCGGATATCTGTCGGAGGACCGCAAGCGCTATGGCGTGATAATCGAGAAAACAGTGGCTGAGAACACGACAATGGCTTCCCTGAAAGCATTCTGCAAAGGCATGTTTATTGACAAGAAAGCGGAAAAAGAAACAGCGGAACAATTTGTGGAGGCGCTGAGGACCAAGACGCCGTCCGTGGAACAGCAGGTGCGCAACCTGTCAGGTGGAAACCAGCAGAAGGTGGTCATTGCCAAATGGCTTACCAGGAACTGCGACATCCTGATATTTGACGAGCCCACGAGAGGGATTGACGTCGGGGCAAAAAGCGAGATTTATACATTGATGAATAATCTTGTAAAACAGGGGAAGTCCATCATCATGATATCCTCTGAACTGACGGAAGTGCTGCGGATGAGCGACCGTATCCTGATTATGTGTGAGGGCCGTAAAACAGGAGAAATCAGCATAGAAGAAGCTACCCAGGAAAAAATCATGCATGCCGCTACACTGAGGGAGTAAAGGGGAGGTTAAAGACATGTCGGATAATAAGAATCAGGTAAAAAAGGAGCCGGATGGATTGTTCAAGGCCATCGGCACTCAGAAATTGGTGGCAGTGATCGCGTTGATTGTATTATTCATGTTCTTCTGGATTTTTGGGGACAATTTTGCAAAGTACAGCACACTAGTCAGCATTTTTGATTCGTCCTATTATATTGGCTTTATGGCGATAGGCGTGACATTTGTAATCATCACCGGAGGAATCGACTTATCCATCGGCACGGTCTGTATCTGCTGTTCCCTGATTTCAGGGACGCTGTATACAAAACTGGGACTGCCTATGCCGCTGTGCGTTATCCTGGCCATACTGATGGGAGGTCTGTTCGGGCTTGCCAATGGACTTATGGTATCTGTCATGAGGCTTCCGGCCTTTATTGCCACACTGGGAACCATGATGATTACCAGGGGCCTGGGCTCAATTGTGACAAACACGGCGACCGTGACATTTCCACAGGCTTCCGCCCCAGGCGGCTCATTCAGAGGCATTTTCAAGTTAAAAGGTGCAGGGCTTCCGCAGGCCGGTATCCCCACGGGATTCATACTGTTGATTGTACTCGCAATCCTGATGGCCATCCTTCTCAACAAGGCGCGTCCGGGACGCTATATACTGTCCCTTGGGAGTAATAAGGAGGCGACCCGGCTTTCCGGTGTGAATGTGGTAAAGTGGGAGACCTTGGCTTATGTCATAAGCGGTCTGTTTGCCGGGCTGGCGGGCGTTTCTTATGCGGCAGTATACTCCACACTCATGCCTGGAACCGGAAATGGATTTGAACTGGATGCAATCGCCGGAGTCGTGATTGGCGGAACATCCCTGGCCGGTGGCGTGGGTTCCATATCGGGTACTTTAATTGGTGTTTTTATTATGTCCGTTTTGAAGACAGGCCTTCCCTTTGTGGGGGTACAGCCACATTATCAGCTGCTGATTACGGGATTTGTATTGATCATCGCCGTATTTGTAGATGTTTTAAATAGAAGGAAACAGGGGAAGGATTAGTACGCAATTGCTAATAACCCGCAAAGCGGGATAAAATAAGGGAGGATTATTCATGAAGAAAAAATTATTAAGTACAGTCATCTGCGCAGCAATGGTGTCCACGATGGTAATGGGCTGCTCCAGCGGAGCCAGCGCGCCCGCCACGACGGCCGCGGCAACGGCCGCTCCGGAGACAGAGGTAAAGGACACGACAGCAGGGGATACGGAGGCAGCCAAGCCGGATGGGGCTGTGGATTACAGCGATGTCACGGTTGAGATTGTGGCAAAAGGCTTCCAGCATGATTTCTGGAAAGCGGTAAAGATGGGATCAGAACAGGCTGCAAAGGATTTGGGGCTTAAGTCCACCAATTTTGTGGGTCCGGCCAGCGAGAGTGCGGTCGCTGAGCAGATTGAACAGCTGAACAATGCAGTCAACAAAGCGCCAAGCGCCATCTGCCTGGCTGCTTTGGACACACAGGCGGCCCTGGATGCTATCTCCAATGCACAGGCAGCAAATATTCCGATTGTAGGGTTTGACTCCGGTGTGCCGGATGCCCCGGCAGGCGCCATTGTAGCCAATGCAGCCACGGACAACTATGCGGCAGGCGGTCTGGCTGCGGAGAAACTATATGAAATGATTAAGGACAAGGTCACGGATCCGGCAGAAGCGGTCAGGATCGGCGTTGTCTCCCAGGATGCCACATCCCAGTCCATCGGGGAACGGACCGGAGGTTTCATAGACAGGATGTGTACCTTAATCGGTGAGGATAAATGCACGGTAGTGGGCCATGATAAGTATAACAAGGCAGTTGACGGAGCAAAGGTGATTATCGATGTAGGCATTCCGGCAACCGTGGATGATGCGGCTTGCGTGACCGTGGCCAATACCCTGCTGAATAAAAATGACCTGATTGCCATTTATGCGTCCAACGAATTTACAGCCAAGAACCTGGTGACGGCCAATGAGAGTCTTCAGGTACTGGGGGCGGATAAAGTAATCGGCGTTGGATTCGACTCTGGCGCCATCCAGCTTGATGCCATCAAGAGCGGTGTCTTAGCAGGTTCCATCACGCAGAATCCGGTACAGATTGGATATCAGGCGGTTACCCTGGCCGCCAAGGCAGCCAAAGGAGAACCGGTAGAGGATGTGGACACCGGCGCACTGTGGTATGACAGCACCAATATGGATTCGGCGGAAGTGGCTCCGTGTCTCTATAAGTAATATTTTATAGAGGTATCCTGATTTTTTGAGGTTTTCAGATAATAGTCCTGAATGGATGGACATTAATAATGTGGAAAATCCCTGATTTCTTTGATTAGCGAAGAAATCAGGGATTTTTTCTATTTAAATTGAGATAGCTATGGATTTTCTGAAATCCCATACCGGCATTTAGACAGAACAGTTTTATTGTTTGTTCCGAAAAGGATAAAAGAATCGTATTCCAGTTCCTCATAGGAGAAGCAATCGCAGGGAAAATGGATTATAATCGGAACTATCAAAGCTTTGTACGATTTTATGCTGAGAGGGGGATGATATACAGTTGATGGTGAGAAAATGTGCTGGTTCCATTGGGGAATTAGTCGAAGGACCTATGTGGTGTAAAAAACGGAATAGTTTATTTTTTACGGATATATTAAACGGCACTGTCTTTGAATATATTCCGAAAACTGAAAAAATCCAGCATTGGAAGCTGGGGACTTATGTTGGATGTATTATACCTGGCAGGGACCGTGATGAAATGATTGCTGCGGTTGACGATTGCCTGAACGTGTTTCATCCGGAGGACGGCAGGGCAGAAACCCTATGCCGCTTTCCCATGGCAGATGGTATCCGGTTCAACGATGGCAAATGCGGACCGGGAGGACAGCTGTGGATAGGGACGATGGCAGTCAGCGGGCAGAAGGACAGGCCGGAAGGCGGGCTGTACCGGATCGGGCCGGACGGCCGGGCCTGCTGTGTGGAGCCGTCCCTGGCAATCCCGAACGGAATGGCCTGGGATTTGGAAAAGGGGATATTTTACCATGTAAGGACGGAGGAGCAGGCTGTTTATTCTTATAGCTGCCATCAGGACTGGCATACGATACGGAATCCCAAGAAGTCCGTGGATTTATCCGGTGAGAAAGGTGTTCCGGACGGAATGGCCATAGACCGGGACGGAAACCTGTGGATTGCCATGTGGGGAGGATACAAGGTCATCTGTGTCAATCCGGCGTCCGGCATGAAGCTCATGGAAGTGGCGCTGCCGGATGCTGATGTATCCAGCTGTACCTTTGGCGGTGGACATCTGGATGAACTGTACATCACGACTGCCAGGGAAGGACAGGCCGGCGGCAATGTCTATGTGGCGGATGCTGGGGTGGCGGGAACATACCCCTATGAATTTTGTTGGAAAGAAGAGGAAGAAAAATGAGACGACCGGCAGCTTTAATAACGGGGGCGGCAAAGGGGATAGGAAAACAGATTGCCATTACCCTGGCTGAAAAAGGTTATGACATAGCGGTGAATTACCATACGGACCCGCAGGCGGCAAAGGAAGTCTGCCGCGAGGCGGAGTCCTTTGGGGCCAGGACGCTGGCTATTTTTGCGGATATGTCAAAGGTTACGGACATAAAGGCGATGCACGGCCAGGCAGATGAGACCTTTGGAGGAGTTGACCTGGTGGTGAACAACGCGGGAATCAGCAGCGAGGTGTATTTCCTGGATGCAGAGGAAAAGGATTTTGACAGGATGACGGCGATTGACTGGAAAGGGCTGTACTTCAGCTCCCAGGAAGCGGCTAAAAACATGATAGCCCGCGGGATTCAGGGAGTAATCATCAATATCTCCTCCAATCAGACGGATGGGTGCTGGCCAAGGGCCACCATCTATGGGCCTACCAAGGCGGCGGTATCAAAGTTTACGAAAAATGCCGCCATGGAGCTGGCCGGATACGGTATACGGATGGCTGCGGTAGCCCCGGGTTATACGGATGTGGGCTGGGAGCCGGATGATATACGGTGGGAGGCTGCAAAACGCCTGCCTTTTGGACGGTTTGCATCCACAAGGGAGATAGCCGAGGCCGTGGCATATCTGGCCTCCGGACACGCGGCATACATAACAGGCACCACCCTTACCATTGACGGAGGGGCAACGTTACCGGTGGTAGCGGCCAATGATTTCACATGAGGTTGAAGAATGGAAGATGAACGTTATTACAACAGATTATTAAAGGGGGACCAGGGGGCTTTGAAGCGCGCGCTCTATAAATCCATGGGATTTACGGACGAGGCCTTGCAAAAACCGCTGATAGCGGTTGTGAATTCCTACACCAATGCAACGCCGGGCCACTATAACCTGAACCAGCTGTGCGGACAGGTACAAAAGGGGATAGAGGCCGCAGGTGGGACTGCAATGGTGTTCGGCACCATCGCACCTTGTGACGGGATTGCGGAAGGTCATGACGGGATGCGTTATGTGCTGCCTTCCAGGGATCTGATAGCCTCCTCCGTGGAGTGTATGGTGAGGGCCCACCGGTTTGACGGCATGGTCCTGCTTGGCTCCTGTGATAAGATCGTGCCGGGTATGCTGATGGCTGCGGCCAGAATCAATATCCCGTCCGTGTTCCTTAATGGGGGACCGATGTATCCGGCTGTTTATAAGGAAAAGCATTATGATGGGAATATCGTGACCGAGGCGGTTGGATGGAAACAGCGGGGCGAAATCACCCAGGAGGAATTTGAGTACATAGAAAATATCGCGGAGCCATGCGCCGGTTCCTGCGCAATGCTGGGCACGGCCAACACCATGGGATGCCTTGCGGAAGTGATGGGTATGTCCCTGCCTGGCAGCGGCACTGTCCCGGCAGTCCTGTCCCGGCGTCTTTCCCTGGCCTATGAGTCAGGACGCGCGGTCATGGAACTTGTGCACAGGGGAATCCGTGCCAGGGACATACTCACAAAGGAGGCTTTTTATAACGGCATCACAGCTCTTATGGGCATGGGCGGTTCCACCAACGCCATCATGCATCTGCAGGCCATATACAAGGAGGCCGGGCTGGGCAGCCTGCCCCTGACCGTATTTGACGGATTCAGCAGGAAGGTTCCTCAGGTTGCGTCCATATACCCTGCCTCACCTTATGACATGGTGGATTTTTATGAGGCGGGAGGCGTCCCGGCGTTGTTAAAAGAGCTTCAGGAGTTCCTGCATGAGGGGGCATTGACGGTATCCGGGAAAACAGTGGGGGAAATCCTTGCAGGGACCCAGCCTGCCAGCAGAAGGGAAGTAATCAGGACAGCATCCCATCCGTTTAACAGCAATGGAGGGGTGGCAATCCTGACGGGAAACCTGGCGCCCCTTGGAAGTGTGGTGAAGCCGGCGGCAATCCCCTCCCACATGATGCATTTTGAAGGCCGGGCCAGGGTGTTTGCAAGCGAGCAGGAGGCCATTGACGGAATCCTGTCCGGCGATGTAAGGGAACAGTCCGTGGTAGTGCTCAGATATGAGGGACCGAAGGGCGGGCCGGGTATGCCGGAAATGTACCGTCCTATGAAATGCCTGGAGGGGATGGGGCTTTCAGGAAGCTGCGCCCTGATTACCGATGGCCGTTTCTCGGGTTCCAACCGCGGATGCTTTGTGGGACATATATCACCGGAAGCGTTTGAGGGCGGCCTGCTGGCCGTTGTTGAGGACGGGGACCGCATCATTATGGATATACCGGACAGGAAACTGACGCTGGACGTAACCGAAGGGGAACTGCGTGAGCGGATGGCACGGTGGAGCGTGCCGGAGAAACAGATAGAACCAGGATACCTGGAAACATACAGGAAAATCAGCAGATCAGCAGCCCAGGGGGCTGTGGTGGAATGAGGAGGATGCAGATGCAGTGGTCGGATGACAAGGAATTATTTGGGAAAATGAGGGAAGTGTTGTATTCAGCCGTCATAGGGGATATATTGGATAAGATGCATTATTACCATCAATTCCTTCCGTGGAGGATACAGCCCCTGGATAAGGGCATGGTGGTGGCCGGAAGGGCCATGACCGTCCTGGAGGCAGATGCCTTTGAGGACGTATCGGATTCCCATAATCCGGTGATGAACAAGCCGTTTGGGTTGATGCTGGAAGCTTTGGATGATATAAAAGAGGATGAGGTGTACATATGCACGGGCGCTTCCCCGGATTACGCATTGGTGGGGGAACTGATGTGTACCCGCATGCAGATCCTGGGTGCGGCGGGAGCTGTGGTAAATGGGTTCCACCGGGATACAAAAGGAATTGAGGAATTAGGCTTTCCGTGTTTTTCCTACGGAAGATATGCGCAGGACCAGGCGCCCAGGGGCAAGGTGATTGACTACAGGGTGCCCATTGAGATAGAAGGGGTACGGATCCGCCCGGGGGATATCATATTCGGGGACATGGACGGGGTGGTGGTCATTCCCAGGGAAATTGAAGGGGAGGTAATCCGGCAATCCTATGAAAAAGCCACGGGCGAGAAGACCGTGGGGGAAGCCATTAAGAAGGGGATGCCTGCCAAGGAAGCCTTTGAGACGTACGGAATCATGTAAAAAACAGGATGGAGAGGGATAAAAAATGGAGAATAAAAAAAGGGAAATACGCACAGCTACCAACGGACAGGCAGTATGTGTGGTTGTATTGATTCTTGCATCATTAATAATTGGATTTACAGTCCTGAAGGTTGATGGTATCATCATGTTAACCGTGGCAGCCGTCATAGCGGGCCTGTTTGCACTTTATCTGGGATATTCCTGGGATGACATTACGGGGGCGGTATCAAAGAAGATAGCGGAAGCCATGCCCGCCATATTGATCCTGCTCAGCATCGGGCTTTTGGTAGGGACCTGGATGGCAGGAGGCGTCATTCCGGCCATGATTTACTATGGACTTAAGATTGTAAACCCTAACTTCCTCCTTTTGACCGCATTCTGGGTCAGTGTGTTCATTTCCATTGCCACAGGCACATCGTGGGGAACCGTGGGAACCATCGGCGTGGCCCTGATCGGAGTGGGAGTGGGGCTGGGTGTGCCTCTTCCCATGGTTGCAGGAGCGGTTATCTCAGGCGCATACTTCGGGGATAAGATGTCACCTCTGTCAGATACCACGAACATGTCCGCATTAGCTGCAAAGGCTAACCTTTATGACCATATTAAGCAGATGTTTGTCACAACCATACCGGCCATGATCATAGCCTGCGTTGCGTTTACAGTCATGGGACTCCAGTTTAAATCCAGTACCATTGATTCAGAGATATATACCAACATGCTCAGGGACCTGTCTGCCAATTTCCGTTTCAGCCCGTTCCTTGTACTTCCGCCAGTCCTTGTCATCGGCGGCGCAATCCTTAAGAAGCCCACTGTTCCGGTGTTGATCCTGTCCTCGGCAGTGGCCATGGTGCTGGGACTGACCATCCAGGGGTTTGGTCATGACATTGTATTCACGGCAGCTAAATCCGGTTTTTCTGCGGCGGCTGCATTTCCGGGAAAGGAGCTGTCAGGGGAAATCCTTACCCTGCTCAACCGCGGCGGCGCTGCCTCTATGTTCGAGGGCGTCATCTATGTCATCATAGCCTTTACCTTTGGCGGGATCATCCAGCTGACCAACTGCCTGGAAATCGCCCTTAAGCATGTCATGAAACCCTTGAAGACCATTACCTCCGTGGTGAATGCGGCCGGTTTTTCGGCTGCCGCCATTGTAGCCATTGCGCAGAACTCCTACATTTCCTATTTCCTGGTAGCGGACATATTCGGAAAGAAGTTCGAGGAACTGGATCTGAAGGAACAGAACCTGTCAAGGGTACTGGAGGATTTCGTGACAGTGACGGAAGGTATCATGCCGTGGACCATATCCGGTATCTATATGGCTACCACTTTGGGGGTTGCAACCATTGATTACCTGCCATTCTCTATATTTAACTGGTCCTGTACCCTGATGTCAATCTTCTATGCATGTACCTATAAGAGTATCGGGAAGTTTGCATTTTCCTATAAGACAGGAAAAAGGGCAGGGATAGATGACAGGAAAGCGGCAGCACAATCATAAGACCACGGATGTTATTCAGAGGAGAAGAAAGGAAGCAGATCATGAAACATGTAAATGGAAATGAATGGAAGGATGCGGCCATATGCCAGCACTATTTTGAGGATAACAGCAACTACTATGGGGCGGTCACGCCGCCGATCGTGCAGACCACGCTGTTTACATTCGATACATTTGACGCATTCATTGAAGCAAGCAACCATGAAAGGGAGAACCATCTGTACTGCCGCGGGGTGAATCCCACTACAGAAATCCTGGAGAAGAAACTGGCCAAACTGGAATGCGGGGAACGGGCAAAGGTGTTCGGTTCCGGAATGGGGGCCATATCAGCCACATTATTTACCCTTTTGGAGGCAGGCGACCACATCCTGCTGGTGAACAATGTATATGGACCGGCGACCATTTATTCGAAGACCCTGGAAAAGTTCCATGTGGAATGTACGAATGTGTTTGTCCAGGATGCCGGGGAAATAGAACAGTATGTGAAACCGAATACAAAGATCATTTATTATGAAAGCCCATCCACCCAGATGATGTACATGCTGGACATCGATACGATAGTGGATATTGCGCGGCGCCATGACATCCTTACCATGACGGATAATACATGGTCAACCCCGTTTTACCAGAAACCGCTTACCCATGGGGTGGATATCGTAATCCATTCCTGCACAAAGTACATTGGCGGACACAGCGATGTAATGGCCGGGGCTGTCATATCAAGGCATGAGATCGTGGACCGGATATTTGAGATAGGGCACCAGTTTAGCGGCGCGGCCATCGGTCCTTTCGAAGCCTGGCTGCTGATCAGGGGACTGCGTTCCCTGGAGGCGCGTCTGGAACACCAGGCCCGTACCACACAGGCCGTAGTGGAAATGCTTAAGGACCATCCCATGGTCAAGACTGTGAACCATCCCCTCTGTTTTACCGGAAAACAGAAGGAACTGGCAGACAGGTACCTGACAGGGTATACTAGCCTGCTGTCCATAGACCTTCACACAGATGCCTTTGAGGATGTGAGGACAGTGGCGGATGCATGTGGGATATTCCAGATCGGGGTCAGCTGGGGCGGATTTGAGAGCCTGATCCTGCCCCAGAACCATGGCGATAATGAGGCGTATCTGAAGGAGGCCCACATCCCTGGCGGATTGATCCGCCTGTATCTGGGGATGGAACCGGCAGAGGACCTGGTAAGCGACCTGAAACAGGCGCTGGATAAAATCATGAAATAAATCTTGGATGTGTTCCTGGAGGCAGGAGGCGCGGGCAGGTTGCCGTGCCTCCTGCCTGTGGTGGCAGAAAGGAGATGGAAGGATGCGTATGGAACGGGCGGAACTGATGGAGCTGATGCAGGACAGGGATTATAGGACGGACATCTATAAGGTGGGTGTATTCCGTTTTCCATCCAGCTATAAGTTCGAGCGCCATGAACACGAGGAAATTGAAATTAATTATGTGGCCGCGGGCTGCTGCCTTATGGGGATTGGGGATGAGTTCGTGCCCATGAAAAAAGGGGAATGCATCATCATTTACCGCCATACGCCCCATTCCTTCATGGTGAACCTGAAGCAGAGCTGCCGTCTGACACAGCTGGAGATGAAGATACAGGTTCCTGCCAGGCAATATGAAAACCGGTTTTTGGATGAACTGGGGGGAAGACGGCAGTACAGGAAATGCTCCAACTGCGAGTCCATCTGCGATTATATAGAAATGATCTGCAGACACAAAAATGCCGCACATCCGGATGGGGCGGGCCTTTTGCAGATGGATCTGCAGCTGGCCGCGCTGTATGTATCCCTGTCGGAAAAGTATAAGGAAGAGGACCGGTATGTACCAAGAAAGAACGACAGGTTTGGGCAGATTGTACAGTATATCAATGATAATTTCACGGAAGTAATAGACATGGAGCGGCTCAGCGTGGATTACGGAATCAGTTCCCGGTATATAAGGAAGCGGTTCCAGGAGGAGATCGGGATGAACAGTTCCCAGTACATCAACACATTGCGGGTTAATAAGGCAAAGGAATTACTGTGGAATTTCAATCTGAGCATAACGGATATAGCAAGCCTGACAGGATTCGGCAATTCCCAATACTTTTGCAGGATTTTTAAAAGCTTCACCAACCTGACACCGGTAGGATACCGGAAGCTTTGGTCCGGGGATGGGAAGCGGAAGTAGGATTTAGGCACGTGGGACCGTGTAAAATTAAAGACGGGATGGATATGGCCTGATAGAAAGACGGTGGGAGCATGGACGGACATGCCCTCACCGTTTTTTATAACCGGACCGCCCCTATTGCCCCATTGTCCTGTACCATATATATCCTTGTAACCTGATTGCGTTTTGCAAAAATATAAGGTATAATGGAAAAAACATTTAATGAGCAGGACTATACCTGAACGAACGTGAAAAGTAAATCCATATACCTGCTGGTCTCTCCGGAATGGGAGACCTTTCGGCTATCCTGCTCCTGTATGCGGGGGATGCGGAAACAGGATGCGTGCATGGGATGAAAACGGGAAAAATCGTGGGATAAGCCGGTTTATATAAGCTGAAAGATAAAAGTACAGCCTTGGGGGATTGCGGGGAAGGACACTGCAAAAGGCTGATGGGGGTTGAATATGAAACGTTTTTTGAAAAGTGGACTGGTTGTCCTGTTCCTGCTGCTTATGCTGTTTGGTGGAATGACCCTGCATACGGTGTCGCAGTCCCAGCATTACAGCCGGCTGGTTAATTATGTGGGGATTGTACGGGGAGCCACCCAGCGCCTGGTGAAGCTGGAGCTGATGGACCAGCCGAGTGAACCGCTTATTGAATACCTGGACGGAATCCTTAAGGAACTGGAAACAGGGGACGGTGAGTATGGGCTGCCCCTTCCAAAAGACAGCAATTATCAGCAGAAGCTGGCTGGACTTAGCGCTATGTGGGAAGAAATGAAAGTCCAGATATCAGCTTACCGCAATGGTCTGGATGATGGGACAACCCTTCTGTCCCTGAGTGAAACCTACTTTAAGCAGGCCAACGACACGGTTTTTGCAGCGGACGAATATGCGGCAAGGTGTATCCAGGGACTGAATGTAATCTGTATCGTAATGCTTATCATCATGCTGCTTACATGGCTGTTCATCATATGGGCCTACTGGAAAAAGCTGCTGCACCTGGAGGATACCAACCAAAAGCTGAATGACCTGGCCCGCAGGGATACATTGACCGGCGTATACCAGCTGGATGCCTTCAAGGAAGAAGCCCAGCGGTATCTGGATGCTGGGCATGACGGGAAGATAGCGTTTGTCTATACGGATTTTTCAGATTTCAAGTACATCAACGATGTTTTCGGGTATGCGTACGGGGACAGTATCCTGAAACGGTACGGGGAAATATTAAACAGGCTGGTTGGGGAGGGGGAGCTTTGCGGACGCGTGTCAGCGGATAATTTCGTCCTTCTGCTCCGTTACCAGGACCGGGAAGAGGTGGCGGCAAGACAGCGGGAGGCGGATACGGAAATCATCCGTTTCATGCACAGTTCCCATAACAGGCAGTCCGTGCCCACCTGCTGCGGCATCTGCTGTGTGGAGGACGTCGTGGAGGATTTGAGGATTGACGGTTTCCTGGACCGGGCCAACTTCGCGCGCAAGACAGTGAAGAACGGAACCCATTCCAACTATGTATTTTATGATGAGAGTATACGCAACCGTCTCCGTGAGGAAAAAAATGTGGAGAGCAGTATGCTGGCCGCCCTGGAAAATCACGAATTTACCGTGTTTTACCAGCCAAAGGTAGAGCTGGGCACGGGAAAGATAGCCTGTTCTGAATCCCTGGTGCGCTGGAAGTCACAGAGCGGTTCCATCATTCCCCCGGACCGGTTCATTCCGGTGTTTGAACGTAAATATATGATTGACCGACTGGACCAGTATGTGTTTGAAGAAGTCTGCCGGTTCTTAAACGGACGGCTGAAGGCGGGCAGGCGTGTGCTTCCGGTTTCCGTCAATGTCTCACGGCTTCAGTTTTTTGACCAGAACTTCGTGAAACGGTATGTGGAAATCCGGAACCATTACCAGATTCCCGCCGAATTGCTGGAAATCGAATTTACAGAATCCATTGCCATTGACAATACCAGCCTGCTGACCAGTATTGTGGATCAGCTGAAGCAGGCCGGGTTTTCCTGCTCCATTGATGATTTCGGCAAGGGCTATTCATCCCTGAGCCTGTTAAAGACCTTGCCCATTGACGTGCTTAAGATTGACCGCTTTTTCTTTTCGGAAAGCAATGACCCTGAGCGGGATATGGCCGTTGTACAGGGGATTGTTGAACTGGTCCACAAGTTCAATATACGGACAGTGGCAGAGGGCGTGGAATCCGAAAGCCAGGTGGAGATGCTGAAGCAGATTGGATGTGACTATGTCCAGGGCTACGTATTCTACCGTCCGGTACCCCAGGCGGAGTTTGAACGGATGCTGGACGGACAGGAGTAGGCCTGGGCTGTTTCAGCCGAATTGCTTTTTATGAAGGATATGGAAAGATGAGACAGTATAAGATGCGCAGATTTTCATAGATATATAGCAGCAAGGCCGGAAACCCATGACGATGGATGTACCGGCCTTTTGTATTTTTATTTATATGTGTATCATTTTTTACAGACAATCAGCCGCCGTCCTTTTATAATGGGGATGCAGCGTATGGGGAGGAAGTTTCAAACAGGCCCTAGGAGCGTGTCTCCTCCGAACAATACGTTTCCAGGGCAGGCAGGTCGGTTACCTGGATCTGTTTCCTCTGGGTGAGGATGATGTTATTTTCCCGGAGTTCCGACAGGCCGCGTGCCACATGGACCCGGCTCAGGCCCAGTATATCGGCAATCTCATCCTGGGTCATGTCAATGGCTGAGGAGGAACAGGATAAGCGGTTTTCTGTCAGAAGATATAACAGGTTGCAGATTTTCATAAGGGATGTATTGTATTCCTGATGTGCGGATTCAAACAGGAACCGGTTCACATACATGGCATACCAATCCACGACCTTTTCGCTGAGGTCCACATTTGTCTCAAACATGTTTTGGAATCCGTCCTTTGTGAACTCTAAGACCTCCATATCCGTGAGGGCTTCCACGATAAGGGAAAGTTCTATCTTGAAATCCAGCCGGTGGTAGCCGGGGAAGACGGTGCCGCTGCCATGGAAGCTGATGATTTTCCTATGGCCGTTTTCGTGATTGACATAGTGCATGGCCATGCCTGAAAGGATGTAATATATCTTACCGTGGGGCTGGTTTGGCTTCCAGAGAAAGTCTCCTTTTTTAAAGGCTTTTTTCTGATGGGGCTGGGAAAGGAAATATCCATGAAACGGGTCATAATCATGAGCAAAATAATAACGGGGAGTCTGCATGGTACCACCTCGGCATATGTGTAAGTTAAGCTTACTATACCATCTGGAGGAAATATTTGCAATTTCAAACACGCCCTAACATGCGGATACCCCAGGGTAAAAGAAAATGAAAGGATGGGAAGAATGGAGCACAGGTGTAAGATTACGGTAATACGCAAGGAGTGTTATGAGGATTTACAGGAGCAGTATCTGGCGGACCCGAAGTCAGGCCCATGTCCCATGTTTGAAGTTGGCCAGGAGTTCATTTTAGAGCGGAATGGGGACAGGGACGATTTCTGGCATATGCTGGACGGGAGATTCTGTTCGGAGGCATGGGATGCCGTCAGCCGGTATGTGTATACGGCCCTCCAGGGCGGCTCCATCATGAAAGGCTGGACCAATGATGAGAAGATGATGATTGCATGCTGCAATGACGGGACCCGCCCGGTCATCTTTAAGATTGAACGGATGGATGTCCAGGACGTATTGTGAATAATAGACAAAAAACCACCTTATAAAATAGTAAAAACACTGAATCTGAAATTACCACTAGACAAATCTGTATTGAAGGTGCTATAGTGATTTCAGAAAAACAAGTTTGTTATTACGTTAGGGTAAGCAAGACTGTTTATGATACTTTGGGTAGTATTATAAGCAGTTTTTTTATTTGGCGGGGAGTTGGATTATACGCTCCCATGACATGCCGGTTTTATGGAGGAAGGGTCATTGAAGATAATCAGAGTCCTGAACACAAATGCAGTTGTAACGCTGGATAAGGACAGACGGGAGGTCATTGTCACCGGGCCGGGAATCGGGTTTCAGAAAAAGAAAGGCGAACAGCTGGCCGAGGAATTAATTGACAAGACATACTGCCTGCGAAGCGGTGAGGACAGCCGCAGGCTCCAGCAGATCGTCCAGTCCGTTTCCGAGCAGTACCTGGGCATTGCAGGGCGGGTGGTGGATGCGGCGAGGAATGAGGGGCTGAAGGTGAATGACGTGTTATATATCACGCTCACCGACCACATCAATTCAGCGGTGGAACGCCTCCGGTCCGGCATTGCCCTGAAGAACATGATGAAGATGGATATGCGCAGGTTCTATGAAAAGGAATATGCCATAGGGCAAATGGCGGTGGGCAGGGTCCTTGAGGAAACCGGAATAGACCTGGGGGATGATGAGGCGGCCTTCATCGCCATGCACATCGTGACCTCGGAACTGGATAACAGTAAGATGATGGACATCCAGAAGATAACGGAGCTGATGAACGCCATCCTTCAGATTGTCAGGTTCCATTTTAAGATTGAGTTCCATGAGGACTCCGTTTCCTACCAGCGGTTTGTGACGCACCTGAAGTTTTTCTCAGCAAGGGTGTTTGACCACGGGGCTTACCAGGACAGCATGAAAGAAATCTACCAGGTGCTTGTGGCCCAGAATGAGGAGGCTTATTCCGGCGTCAGGAAAGTGGCTGATTTTATTAAAAAGCAGTACAGTTACACCTTATCCGTGGATGAACAGCTCTACTTACTGATCCATTTAAAGCGGATATTGGATGAGGAGAGGGAACTCCCCTGACCGGATGGAGCGGCATCCGTTAAAGGGACAACTGAATAGATGATGATTAAGTTTGTTATTATTAAGTTAAGCAAGACTTGGTTATGAAAGGCGCAGACCCCGGGAAGGTGTGCCTTTTGTAATCAGGTCTTTATTTATTTCAATCATGAAGAAGAGGTGGATGATATGGATTATGAAGTGATGGCAAAAAAAATCTTACAGCGTGTGGGCGGCAGTGAAAATGTAATCAGCCTTATCCACTGTATGACAAGGCTGCGTTTTACCCTGAAGGATGAGTCCGTGGTGGATGACGAGGCGGTAAAAAAGACAAAGGGCGTTATGGGAATCATGAAGAAGGCTGGCCAGTACCAGATCATTATCGGCAACGACGTGGCGAATGTTTACGCGGAATTGTGCAGGCTGGGGAATTTCTCAGATAAGGTTCCTGAGAAACAGGGCAAACCAAAAGAAAAGCAGAACCTGTTCTCCATGCTGATGGACACCATTTCCGGAATCATGACTCCGGTCATCCCGGCCATCATCGGCGCGGCCATGATCAAGGTCCTCCTTACCCTGCTTCCGATGATCGGAATCCTGGACACCGCGGGTGAGACATATCAGCTGCTCAGCGTAATCGGCGACGGCGCGTTCTTTTTCATGCCTGTGCTGATTGCGGTCTCGGCTTCCAGGAAGTTTGGCACAAACGTATATTATTCGGCCAGTATCGCACTCATCATGCTGCATCCTAATTTCATCAGCATGATGGGCCAGGCCCACGACGCAGGGCAGACCATTCATTTCCTGAGTGTAATGCCGGTCACCTATGCATCCTACTCCTACTCGGTCATCCCCATCATCCTGGCCGTATGGTCGCTGAAATACGTGGAAAAGCTGGCTGACAGGATTACTCCGGTCATCACCAAGAACTTCTTAAAACCCATGCTGGTCATGCTGATTGAGGCTCCCATTGCCCTGATTGTCCTTGGGCCGCTGGGCGCTATTATGGGAAATGTCCTGTCAGATGCGGTCTACTTCATCCACGACAAGCTGGGATTCATTGCAATCGGGCTGGTCGCGGGAATCTATCCATTTGTTGTCATGGCAGGCATGCACCACGCGTTTACGCCCATTAAGCTGGGAATGATAGCCACAACGGGATTTGAGAACTTTATCTGCATTGGCGAGCTTTGCTCCAATATGGCCCAGGGCGCTGCTTCCGCGGCCGTTGCACTGAAAAGTAAGAACAAGGATTTTAAGCAGGTTGCAGGTTCCTCCGCATTCTCCGCCCTTGTGGCAGGCATAACCGAGCCTGCGCTCTACGGGGTCACCCTGAGGCTGAAGAAACCCATGCTGGGGGCGTGTATCGGCGCGCTGGCCGGAGGACTGTTCGGAGGATTTTTCCAGATGAAATGCTTCGGCATCGCAACCCCCGCCATCGTGACCATCGTACAGTACGTGGAGGACAGCCGTCCCATGAGCCTGGTCATTGCGGCGCTGACCATCCTGCTTACCGTGGTAGTTGCATTCATCGCCACATTAATCATCGGGTTTGAGGATGTGGTGGATGAGGATGAGGCAGATGAGGATGTGGCGTATGAGGACGAGAAGGTGGAAGCAGAAGTGGAAGAGTCAGGGGAAATGAAGGCGTCAGGCAAGGAAACCGCCGTCATCCAGGCAGCGGACGAACCAGCGGAAACATTCACAATCCCAAGTCCCCTGGCAGGAAAACAGATACCCCTCAGCGAAGTAAAGGACGCCACCTTTGCAAATGAAGTATTAGGGAAAGGAACCGCCGTCATCCCATCGGCAGGAACCGTGGCGGCGCCGTTCGACGGAACCGTATCCGTCATGTTTGAGACAGGGCACGCGGTGGGGCTGGTAAGCGATACGGGTATTGAGCTGATCATCCACGTGGGCATTGACACCGTGAACCTGAAGGGCCGGCACTTCCATCCGCTGAAGCGCACTGGGGACACGGTCAAAAGGGGGGAAATGCTTCTTACCTTTGACGTACAGGAAATCCTGGACGCGGGCTATGACATCACCACGCCTGTGATTGTATCCAACACGGACCGATACAGGGAAGTCGCTTCATCTGGCAACGGCACGGTTGCCGCATTGGACCCCATCCTGTCCGTCAGATGAATACCGGTCCCATCCGCTTTTTGTTCCATTCACTTTCTAAATAAATGCAATACATGTTAAACAAGGAGGAAAATCATGATTCAGATAAAAGCAAACCAGTTCCCGGAAGGTTTTCTCTGGGGAAGCGCATCTGCCGCGTATCAGGTAGAGGGCGGATACCTGGATGACGGGAAGGGACTGACCAACTGGGATACCTTTGTGCGCATACCGGGAAAAACCTTCAAGGCCACCACCGGGGACGTGGCGGTGGACCATTACCACAGATACAGGGAGGACATTGCCCTCATGGCTGAAATGGGGCTTAAGACGTACCGTTTTTCCGTGGCCTGGGCAAGGATTTACCCGTCTGGAAGCGGTGAGGTCAACGAGAAGGGGCTGGCCTTCTATGAGTCCCTTATCGATGAATGCCTGAAACACCATATTGAACCCATGGTCACCATCTACCACTGGGACCTGCCCCAGGCCCTGGTTGATTCCTACGGCGGCTGGGAAAGCCCGCGGATCATCGACGATTACGTGGCCTATGCCCAAACCTTATTCAGCCGTTTCGGGAATAAGGTTAAATACTGGATCACATTAAATGAACAGAATATCTTCACCTCCCTTGGATGGCTTACGGCCCAGCATCCCCCGGGGCATTTTGACGACCGGAAGATGTTCTATCAGGTAAACCATCACGCGTTCATGGCCCACGCCAAAGCAGTGCTTAAATACCGGGAAATGGGGGGCAAGGGACACATCGGCGCCAGCTTTGCCTATACCCCGTCCTACGCCCTGGACTGCCGCCCGGAAAATGCAATGGCAAAATGCAACTACGATGACCTGAAGAATTACTGGTGGATGGACGTGTATGCTTACGGCCGCTACCCTAAGGCAGCCATGGCCTATCTGAAGGAGCAGGGAATAGCGCCCAGGATGCAGCCGGGGGACGAGTCCGTCCTGAGGCGCGCGGCAGCGGAAATCACCTTCATGGGGGTGAACTATTACCAGAGCTGTGTGTGTGAATACAACCCGCCGGACGGTGTGACGCCGTACGGAACCATGAATACAACCGGGGTAAAAGGCTCCGCCCAGGAAGTGGGCATCCCGGGAATCTACAAAAATCCCGCCAACCCCTATCTGATGACAACTGACTGGGACTGGAGCATTGACCCGGTGGGACTTCAGTTCTGCTGCCGTGAGATTACCAGCCGGTACGGCCTTCCCATTGTGATATCTGAAAACGGGCTGGGGGCATTTGACAAGAAGGAAGAGGACGGGTGCATCCATGATGCCTACCGGATTGAGTATCTGAAGGAACACTTAAAGGCCCTGGCCCGGGCCATCCAGGAAGGCTGCGAGGTGCTGGCTTACTGCACATGGTCATTCACGGACCTGCTCAGCTGGCTGAACGGGTACCAGAAGCGGTATGGATTCATCTATGTGGACCGGGAGGAAGAGGAAGGAGCGCCCATGACCCGGTATAAGAAGGACAGCTATGCATGGTATAAAGAAGTGATTGGGTCCAACGGCAGGAGCCTGCTGGAAGGATAAGCCTGATAGGAAATATCCGTGAACCAGGCGCACAGGATTAAATGAAAAGGTCTGCGGCTTCGTGATGGAAGGAGGAAGCCGCAGGCCTTTTTTGCATTCCGATCATCATGAAAAACATCCTGTTCCATGTCACATATGCAAACCCTGTATCCCACACTACTATCAACCCCTTCCCGTCTCTGATATAATAATGTCAATATGAAAGCAGGTGAGGCCATGAAGAAGACAGGAGCCGTGCTGGTGGCGGCGGGACTCTCATCCAGGATGGGGGATTTTAAGCCTATGCTGCCCTTTGGGGATTCTACCATTGCGCTGCATATTGTCATGATGTTAAAGCGCCTGGAGGTATCGCCCCTGGTGGTGGTGACGGGATACCGGGCAGAGGAGCTGGAACGCCATCTTTCCCATGCAGGCGTTCGGTTTGTGAGGAACGAACGGTACAGGGAAACGCAGATGTTTGATTCGGTCAGGCTGGGCTTGAAGGCCATTGCCGGACAATGTGAGCGGATTATGGTGATGCCCATGGATACACCGGCCATCATGCCCCGGACCATCCGCCAGGTGCTGATGATTGACGCCGGGATCGTGCGCACCGTGTGCAAAGGCGAGCCTGGGCATCCAATCATGTTCCAAAATGAGATAGCAGGGCAGCTGTGCGCCTATGAGGGCGGACGGGGACTCAGGGGGGCCATTGAGGAATCCGGCATCAGCGTCACGGACCTGGAAGTGGAGGATGAGGGGATTTACCGCGATGTGGACACAAAGGAGGAGTACCAGGAACTGGTTGAATGGAATTACAGGAGGGGCATGGGGCATCCGATCAGCCCCCTGGTGCAGGTCAGGCTCAGGGCCGGGGATGTGTTCTTCGGGCCGGGTACAGGACAGCTCCTCCATATGATACGCCAGACCGGCTCCATCCAGGAGGCCTGCCTGCGGATTGGGCTTTCCTACAGCAAGGGGACCAGGATGATAAAGGAAGTGGAGCGCCAGCTGGGAATCCCGGTGGTCAACCGCAGGACCGGGGGCATGGGCGGAGGCGGCTCCAGCCTGACAGAGGAAGGCACAAGGCTTTTAGAAGGCTATGAACAGATGGTTGCAGAGGTTTCACGGAGCACGGAAGTGATTTTCCGGAAATATTTCGGAAAGGGGCTTTACGGCTAAAGGAGGATATATGAGGACGGTATATCTTGTAAGGCATGGCATGGTGGATTTTCCGGGAGGAAAGAGGCGCTGCATCGGCCGCACCGACCTTCCGCTTAGTGAGGTGGGCAGGAAACAGGCAGAGGATCTGGGGGAGTATTTCCGCACCAGGCCCGTGGAGGCGGTCTTCTGCAGTCCCCTGGCCCGTTCGGTGGAAACCGCTAAAATCCTTGCGGGAGGCAGGTTCCCTGTGCTGGAGACAGAGGGACTGGCCGAGCTTGATATGGGGGAGTGGGAAAATGTCCCTCTCTGCGACCTTAAGAAGGAACTGGAATCCGAACCTCTTTTGGGGGAGGGCCGGGAGCACGGACTTATGCGGATGGACCACACCATCAAGCATATCCTTTCACATACGCAGGGGGATGTGGTGGCAGTGGCCCATGCAGGGATTAACTGCTGTTATCTGGCCGGGCTTACGGGCCATCCACTTAACACCTCCAGGGCGCTGACCCAGCCCTACGGCGGGATCAGCCGGATCATAGTTGACGACAGGGGAGCTGTCTTTGCCGCTGAGTCTGGCAGGAAACCAAGGATATCCCCCTGTGACAGGGAGTGCAGGGACATATGGGACCACTATGGGACCCCGGAGCGTGTAAGGCTCCACTGTAAGGCCGTGGCCCAGCAGGCGGACCGTCTGGGGCGTGCGCTTAAGGAGGCCGGATATTATGTCAATATGGAGCTGATACACAGCGCGGCCCTGCTGCACGACGTGGTCAGGGACAGGAAGGACCATGCCGCGGAAGGGGCCAGGGTCCTCACAAGGGAGGGCTACCCCCTGGTGGCTGAGATCATACGCTGTCATCATGACCTGGAGCATGAAATCATCAACGAAACCTCGGTGGTATACCTGGCGGATAAATGGATCCAGGGGGAACAGGAAATGTCCCTGGATGAACGGTTTTCCAGGAGCAGGGCCAGATGCGGGGGAAATCCTGGCGCCCTGGCGGCCCATGAGCGGCGCTACCGCCAGGCCAGGACCATGGAGGAAAAGGTAAGGAACTGCCTGTCAGGATTGAGGACGGGATGAGTTCCGGTGTCAGGCATCCTTTCCCTGACAATGAAATTATTGACTGTAAAAAGTGTTTACAAAAATCTTGAAAAGTGATATCCTGTAAATGGCGTTATTTTAAAAAATAAATAACGGGTGGAGGTTAAGGACAAATGAAACTGATTCAGACAGTGGACGCAGAGGGAACCGTGCTGTGTCATGATATTACGCAGATCATCAAGGGGGTTACCAAGGACGCCGTGTTCCGCAAGGGACATGTGGTGACAAAGGAAGACATCCCCGTGCTTTTAAGCGTTGGCAAGGACCAGCTCTATGTATGGGAGAAGGAAGAGGGGATGCTCCATGAGAATGACGCGGCGGAGATACTCTGCGCCATGTGCAGGGGCGCGCATATGGAACGCTCCCAGGCAAAGGAAGGGAAGATTGAACTGACTGCTTCCTGCGACGGCCTTTTAAAGGTGGACAATGACGGGCTTAAGGCGGTCAATGGATTCGGGCAGATGATGATTGCCACCCGCCACGGTAATTTCGCGGTAAAGAAGGGGGACAAGCTGGCGGGCACCAGGATCATCCCTCTGGTGATTGAGGAAGAGAAGATGGCTGCTGCAAAGGAAGCCGCCTCCCAGGCAACGAAGGGAAGGCCAATCCTGGAGCTGAAGCCGTTCGTACATAAAAAAGTGGGTATTGTCACCACTGGCAATGAGGTTTTCCACGGGCGCATCAAGGATACCTTCACGCCTGTCATCGAAGAAAAAATCAGTGAGTTTGACACGGAGGTCATTGACCATGTGACCTGGGATGACAATGATGCCAAGGTGACGGCCAGCATCCTTGACATGATTAAGAAGGGAGCCGACGTGGTAATCTGTACCGGAGGCATGAGCGTTGACCCGGACGACAAGACGCCTCTTGCCATCCGCAACACAGGGGCCAGGGTTGTGTCATACGGGGCGCCGGTGCTTCCGGGGGCCATGTTCCTTCTGGCCTACTATGACGTGACGCAGGGGGATGAAAGGCGCACCGTTGCCATCATGGGGCTTCCGGGCTGTGTGATGTATGCAAAGCGCACCATATTCGACCTGGTGCTTCCAAGGGTCATGGCGGATGATGAGGTGACGGCCCAGGATCTTGCGGCCCTTGGACAGGGCGGCCTGTGCCTGAACTGTCCTGTCTGTACCTTCCCCAACTGCGGATTTGGAAAAGGACTGTAGGAGGGACGGCAATATGGAATTCACACATTTTGATGAACAGGGCAATGCCCTGATGGTGGACGTGGGTGACAAGGCGGACACCAAAAGGGAGGCAGTGGCAAAGGGCAGCATTTTCATGAGCAGCGAATGTCTTAAAAAGGTGGCGGAAGGCACCATGGCCAAGGGCGATGTGCTGGGGGTTGCCAGGGTGGCGGGAATCATGGGGGCAAAACGCACCTCCGACCTGATTCCCCTGTGCCATATCCTGAACCTGACAAAGCTGGCCATTGATTTTACCATCATAGAAGAAAATCATGAGATACAGGCGGCCTGCACGGCCAGGACCACCGGCAGGACCGGGGTGGAGATGGAGGCGCTGACAGGCGTGACGGTTGCCCTCCTGACCATCTATGACATGTGCAAGGCAGTGGACAAGACCATGGAACTTGGCAATATTTATCTGGAGCACAAATCCGGAGGCAAGAGCGGGGAGTTTCATAACCCCAGGAAGTGATGTTGGAGCATTTTACTATGAAAGATTCATTTGGAAGAAATATTGACTATATGAGGATATCCATCACGGACCGGTGCAACCTGCGGTGCAGGTACTGCATGCCAAACGGTGTGGAAAGCCTGGCACGTTCGGAAATCCTGTCCCTGGAGGAGATTGAGGCCATTGCCATCTGCGCCGCTTCCCTTGGCATCAGCCGGATTAAGGTGACGGGCGGGGAACCCCTGGTGCGCAGGGACTGCTGCCAGCTGGTGAAGCTGTTAAAATCCATACCCGGTATTGAGAAGGTGACCATCACCACCAACGGCGTGCTGCTGGACCGGTATCTGGAGCCTCTCATAGAGGCGGGGATTGATGGCATCAACATCAGCCTGGATACCCTGGACCCGTGTATGTATGAGAGGATTACAGGCTTTGACAGGCTGGCCGCCGTGATGAAGACCATAGAGCGGTCCGCGGATCTGCCTGTAAGGATTAAAATCAATGCTGTTTCCATTGATTTTAGTTCCATGGGCGGGGAAGACTGCCATGGCCCGGAGGGAATCTGGTGGAAGGAGCTGGTGGAACTGACCAGCCGTTATCCGGTAGACGTGCGTTTTATTGAAATGATGCCCATCGGATATGGCAGGCAGTTTAAGACCATCAACCACAAGGACCTGCTGGAAGAGATGCACAGGGAATATCCGGGGCTTACAGAGGATGATACGGAGCACGGCTATGGACCGGCCGTATACTACCGGATACCGGGCGCCCTTGGAAGCGTTGGGCTTATCAGCGCCATCCACGGGAAGTTCTGTGATGCGTGCAACCGTGTCCGCCTGACCTCACAGGGCTTTTTAAAGACCTGCCTGTGCTATGAGGACGGTGTGGACCTGCGCGCGGTCCTGCGGGAGGGCTTAAGGACGCCGGAGGGCGACGGCCATTACCATTGGCCATTAAGGGAATGTCCGGGCGATGAAAAGCTTCAGGCCCGTCTTGCGGCCGCCATGGAAAAGGCCATAACAGAAAAGCCTGCGGCCCACTGCTTTGAGCGGCCGGGGATGATAACGGAATCACACAATATGATTGCTATCGGAGGATAATGGAAGGGTTATGGGAGATATGACAGAGAAAAAGGAAAGCCCTCAGCTGGATCAGCCGGGGGAACGTGTGGAAGGAGCACTTCCTACAGGCGGGGAAGGAGCGCTTCCTACAAGTGGGGAAGGAACGCTTCCTGCAGGTGGGGAAGGCGTGCTGCCCACGGGCGTGGTGAAGGCCATCTGCATCAGCGACATCAGGGGAATTGAAAAAAGGGCCATTGAGGAAGGGCATTTCCTGGTGGATTTCGGAATCGAAGGGGATGCCCATGGCGGCAACTGGCACCGTCAGGTGAGCCTTCTTTCCTATGATAAGGTAAAGGCGTTTAACGAGAGGGGCGCTGACGTGGGCGATGGGGCCTTCGGGGAGAACCTGGTGGTGGAAGGCCTGGACTTCCGTGCCCTGCCGGTGGGCACGAAGCTGTACGCGGGAACCGTGGAGCTTGTGATGACCCAGATCGGCAAGGAATGCCACAGCCACTGCGCCATCTACAAACGCATGGGCGAATGCATCATGCCAAGGGAGGGCGTGTTTGCCAAGGTGCTGAAGGAAGGCGTCATCCGTCCGGGCGATGAGATGCGTATTGAACTGCCAAAGGAGGACAGGCCCTTTACCGCGGCCGTCATTACCCTCAGCGACAAAGGCGCCAGAGGCGAGCGGAAGGACGAGAGCGGCCCCGCTGCCAGGGAAATGCTGGAGCAGGCAGGCTATGAGGTGGTGGAAACCCTTCTCATACCGGATGAACCTGCCTTGTTAAAGACACAGCTCATGCGCCTGGCGGACGGACGCCAGGTGGATCTGATCCTTACCAGCGGCGGGACCGGATTTTCCCTGAGGGACCAGACGCCGGAGGCAACCCTGGCAGTGGCGGACCGGAATGCGCCTGGGATTGCGGAGGCAATCCGCTATAAATCCCTTCAGATCACAGACAGGGCCATGCTCAGCAGGGGCGCGTCCGTAATCCGTAAGAAAACATTGATCGTAAACCTTCCGGGCAGCCCCAAGGCGGTTAAGGAAAGCCTTGGATTCATCATGGATTCCCTGGAACATGGGATTAAGATACTGCGCGGAAGCGCATCCGAGTGCGCCAGACACTGAATGGCGGGATGCGGGGCGGACGATTGCCGCGGCAGGCAGCAACCGTTTAATCACAGCATATAACGGATACAACCGGCAGGCCCACCTGTCATGGGTGGGCTTTTGCCTGGACTTCGATATATCCATTCGAGTATAACGGATGGTTCTTGTCCGTTTACAATACATCATATTATAATAAAAAGGAGCAGAAGATTATGAAAAAACACATTACCATGATGATGGCGGCCGTGATGGCAGCAACCGTACTGGCAGGATGCGGGGCATCCAAGGAAGCGGCAACCACAGCAGCGCCTTCTGAGACTGCGGCAGAAGCCGGGACCACGGCAGGGACTGAGGCGGGGACAGAAACCGAAGCAGATACCAAGGCGGAGGCAGATACCAAGGCGGAGGCGGCCTCCGGCCAGGAGACTGAAATCCTGGTGGCGGCAGCGGCCAGCCTTAAGAATGCCTATGAGGAAGAACTGATCCCCATGTTCCAGGCCAAGTATCCGGGCGTTACTGTGAAGGGGACCTATGACAGTTCAGGCAAGCTCCAGACACAGATTGAGGAAGGCCTGGAAGCCGATGTATTCATGTCGGCGGCAACTAAGCAGATGACGGCCCTTGACGGGGAAGGGATGATTGCTTCTGACACCATCACCAACCTGCTGGAGAACAAGATCGTGCTGATCGTACCCGCGGGCAGCGGTTCTGGCCTTGCCAGGTTTGAGGACATTGAAAAGGCTGAGAGCATTGCACTGGGAGACCCGGCCAGTGTCCCGGCAGGACAGTATGCGGAAGAAGCATTGACGAGCCTTGGGATTTGGGATAAAATTCAGGATAAAGTAAGCTTTGGCACAAACGTGACAGAGGTACTTAACCAGGTTGCGGTAGCCAGTGCGGACGCAGGCATCGTATATGCAACCGATGCAGCCAGCATGGCAGACCAGGTTCAGGTGGTTGCAGAGGCTCCGGAGGGCAGCCTGGCCAAGAAGGTAATCTATCCGGTTGCCGTTGTGAAGAACACTGCCAATGAAGAGGCGGCTAAGAACTTTGTCGAATTCCTGAAAACTGATGAAGCCATGAAGGTGTTTGAGTCTTACGGATTCACAAAGGGAGAATAATGAAGGTAGAGAGGGGATATACATGGATTGGTCACCCATACTGATTTCGATGAAGACAGCCAGCCTGTCGATTTTGATTACATTTTTCCTTGGGATTTTTGCTGCCTGGGCAGTGGTAAGCCTTAAAAATGAGGTGTGGAGGCTGTTCTGGGACGGGGTGCTGACGCTTCCGCTGGTGCTTCCGCCTACGGTGGCCGGCTTTTTCCTTCTCTATATATTTGGGGTCAAACGCCCGGTAGGGCAGTTTTTTATTGACTATTTCAGCATTAAGATTGCATTTTCCTGGGCGGCCACCGTCATTGCGGCCATCGTCATGTCCTTTCCGCTGATGTACAGGTCGGCCAGAGGCGCATTTGAACAGGTGGACCAGAACCTGGTGGCGGCGGCCAGGACCCTGGGTATGAGCGAGTGGAGTATTTTCTGGAAGGTATTGGTTGCCAACGCAGTGCCGGGCGTTGTCAGCGGGGGCGTGCTGGCCTTTGCAAGAGGGCTTGGGGAGTTCGGCGCCACGGCCATGATTGCCGGCAACATCGCGGGCAGGACAAGGACCCTGCCCATGGCGGTCTATTCCGAGGTGGCTGCCGGAAACATGGATAAGGCATACAGCTATGTGGCCATCATTGTGGTGATTGCATTTATTTCGGTTTTTCTTATGAACTGGGCGGCCCTTCGGACCGGAAGCAGGAGGGGTTAGGATATGGTTGTGGATTCAGGACATGATCTCCGTTTGGGAGTGGATATAAAAAAGAAGCTGAAGGAATTCAGCCTGGACATTGGATTTGAGGCCGGAAGGGGATGTCTTGGGATACTGGGACCATCGGGCTGCGGCAAAAGCATGACCCTTAAATCCATTGCAGGCATTGTAAGGCCGGATTCGGGCAGGATAGCAATCCAGTATGCCCAGGGGGAAGCGGCAGGGGGAAGGGTGCTTTACGATTCATCCCTAAAGGTCAATGAAAGGCCCCAGGTGCGCAGGGTAGGCTACCTGTTCCAGAATTACGCCCTGTTTCCCAACATGACGGTGGAACAGAACATATTGACCGGCTTAAACAGCGCGGGCGGAAGGAAGGCCGTGTCCAGGAAGCGCCAGCCCCTGACCCAGAAGGAGAAGGACGGAAAGGTCAGGGAAATGCTTTCAAGGTTCAGGCTGGAAGGCCTGGAACAGCGCTATCCGGCACAGCTTTCCGGGGGGCAGCAGCAGAGGGTGGCCCTGGCCCGCATCCTTGCATATGGGCCGGAGGTGCTATTGTTAGATGAACCATTTTCAGCCATGGATACGTATCTCAGGGAAGGGCTGAGGCTGGAACTGGCCAGCGTCCTGAAGGATTACGACGGGGTCAGCGTCATGGTGACCCATGACAGGGATGAGGCGTACCAGCTTTGTGACAGCCTTCTCCTGCTGGACAGGGGAAGTGTGCTGGCTGGCGGGAAGACCAGGGATATATTCCAGTGTCCCATCACCTGCCAGGCAGCCAGGCTCACGGGATGTAAGAACATATCCAGGATTGGACGTCTGGGTCCGCGGCGCATAAAGGCCCTGGACTGGGGCGGGTTAGAGCTTACAACGGACCGGGATGTGGACGGTTCCATCACAGCGGTGGGTATCAGGGCACATGATTTTGAACCCCTGTCCGATGGGGAGGCAGAGCAATGGAAAGGCAGGGAAAACGGAAACCTGATCCAGGTGGGTTCTCCCAATATTTCCGAGATGCCCTTTGAGTGGTATATTACATTGTCCAACGGCCTGTGGTGGAAAAAGGAAAAGGATATCCACACCCACAATACCGCCGGGCTTGTGCCGGGGTGGCTGCGGGTGGAGCCGTCGGCACTGCTGTTGCTCACAGGTGAGTTGAATGGATAAAAGGAGAAGATTGATATGAGGACAGGCGCAGTGGTTGTTGCGGCAGGGCACAAAAGTTCCGTAAGCAGTTTTTCACCCATGCTCCCCATCGGGGACAGCACGGTCATCAGAAGGATCATCATCACCCTGAAACGGTCCGGCATTGACCCGGTGGTGGTGATTACAGGGGAACAGGGGGATGAGGTGGAGAAACACATCGCGGGCCTCCGTGTCATCTGCCTGCGCAATCAGAATTATGGACATACCCAGATGTTTAACAGCATCTGCCTGGGCCTGAACTATATTGAGGACCTGTGCGACCGGGTATTCATCCTGCCTGCCAAGTTCCCCATGTTCCTTCCGGAAACCATAAAGCGGATGATGGATACCGATGCCCAGGTGGTCTGCCCTGTATTTGAGGGAAGAAGGGGGCATCCGGTGCTGGTTTCCAGCGCCGTCATCGGTAAGCTGCTGAATTACAAGGGGGAACAGGGGCTTCGGGGCGCCCTCAGGCAGGCGGATGTGTACCGGTACGCGGCCGAGGTTGAGGTGGAGGACCAGGGAATCATCCTGGCCGTGGAGACGGACGAGGACCGCGCCCAGAGTAACCTGGACAATGAACGGCTGGACATTTTCCCCCAGGTCCAGCTGACTCTGGAGCGGGATGACGGGTTTTTCGGTCCCTCCGTGGCCCAGTTCCTGTCCTTGATTGACCATACAGGTTCCATGCAGACAGCCTGCAGGCAGATGCACATGTCCTATACCAAGGGCTGGAAGATACTGAAGGCAGCGGAAAAACAGCTTGGATACCCCCTGCTGATTACCCAGTCAGGCGGGGCAGAGGGAGGTTCGTCCCTGCTGACCCCCAAGGCCAGGGATTTCCTGGCCCGTTTCCTCCGGATGGAGAAGGAACTGAGGGAGGATGCGCAGAAACTATATGAAAAATATTTTTCCATGGAGGATGAGACAGGTCTATGAAAGCATTATTTGAAGAGTTATCCAATGTATTGGCAAAAGGGGAGGAGGCTGTGCTGGTCACGATCATAGCCAGCTCCGGCTCCACGCCCAGGGGCGCCGGTTCGCGCATGCTGGTGAGGCAGGACGGCACCATCAAGGGGACCGTGGGCGGCGGATCAGTGGAATACCAGGCCATACTCACGGCCATGGAAGCCATGAAACATAAATCTTCCTATACAAAGGGATTCACCCTGAACCGGAACCAGGTAGCTGATATCGGCATGGTCTGCGGCGGCAACGTGGTGGTTTACTTTCAGTATATCCGCCCGGATGACAGGGCATTTGCAGAATTCTGCACCAAGGTGCGGGACGCCCTTGGCAGGGATGAGGACAGCTGGCTGCTCCTGGACATAACGGACGAGACCTGCTGGCAGATGGGGCTTTACAGCAAAAGCACAGGCCTTACAGGCTTGGACAGGCCGGAGCAGGCAGAGCTGGCGCTTCAGGAACCGCTCTTTACAGGCAGGACCCTTCAGCAGGAAATCGGGGGACGCAGATATTATATTGAACCCCTGGTCCAGGCAGGGACGGTCTATATCTTCGGCGGCGGACATGTAGCCCAGGAGCTGGTGCCTGTCCTGTCCCATGTGGGGTTCCGGTGCGTGGTCATGGACGACCGGGAGGAATTTGCCAACCGTGAAGTATTTCCCCAGGCAGCAGGAACCATTGTCGGGAACCTGGAAGAGATTGGCAGTTACATTGACGTCAGGCCCTGCGACTATGTGTGCGTCATGACCAGGGGCCACCAGTTTGACTACTATGTGCAGCGCCAGGCCCTGTCCATGAAGCCGGGCTACATCGGCATCATGGGAAGCAGGAATAAAATCAGGGTGGTAACGGACAAACTGCTGGCAGACGGCTTTACAAGGGAAGAGATAGAAGCCTGCCACATGCCCATCGGGACGGAAATCCGGGCGGAGACACCGGCAGAGATAGCCATCAGCATTGCAGGCGAGTTAATCTGTGAGCGGGCTGCCAGGATGGGACGCAGGAAGTGAGGATAAGACTTCGTTAAATAAAATACAAAAATTTTTAGGTAACCTAAAATAATTTGTATTAATAAACAAAAACAGAGGATGTACGGTCTGAAAGATCATCTATATTGCGGATTGTGCGCCAGCGGGTTCCGGGCTATAATCAGAGTATCCAAATGATAAGCAGAATACTTTGAAAGAAGGGAACGCAGATGGCAGTAATCGCAATTATACTTGCATACGGCATCCTCAGTGTGGAGCTGTATGGCGTCATCAGGGATAACATCCGTAAATAAAATGGGAAGCAATTGACCAAATGATAGGAAAAACAGTCAGGAACACAGGGCAGGGCCGCTGGTTCCCGGCTGTTTTTGTGCGTTTATGGCTTTCCTTAAATTGTAATTTATGTTAAGATAATCTGTACGGGAAACTGAAGGGTTGGAATGGGAAGGATTGGAATGGCGCACAGGAGGGAGGATGGGCATGGATGCATACTATAAGGACGGAGGCGGATGGAACCGGTCGGACAGGCTTTTTGACGCGCTGGACCTTAAAGGGCGGATGGGACAGAAGGCAAAAAAAGGCAGCGGGCCATATGTGATTTCCTTAACAGGCGGAGGCGGAAAAACCTCCCTGATCCGCCGTCTTGCATGGGAGGGGATGGAACAGGGGCTTAAAGTCCTTGTGACCACCACCACCCACATGGCCGTGCCGCTGCGCCTGGGCGTTTTTTCGTGCAGGGAAGAGGATGTGAAGGCAATGCTTGACCGGGAACACGCCGTGGTGGCCGGGCAGACCAATGGGGAAGGGAAGATTTCCTACATGGGGGACGCGGCCTATCACAGGTTGTGCGCCCTGGCCGACCTGGTGCTGGTGGAGGCGGACGGGGCCAAACGGCTGCCTCTCAAGGTGCCGCGGGGCAATGAGCCGGTCATACCGGACAATACGGATTTAATCCTCTGTGTCAGCGGACTTACGGCCGCAGGCCGCCTGGCCGCTGAAAGGTGCTTCCGCCTGGAGACGGCGCAGCGTGTCATGGAGATCCATGGGCGCAGGGATTATGATGGTGGGGAAGACGGACAGTGGCGGATAACCCTGGAGGACATGGGCTGCCTGATGCGGTATGGGTATCTGGAACCGCTCCGGGCGCAGTATCCGCAGGCAGAGACCATACCTGTATTGAACCAGGCCGACACGGTGGAACTTGCACGGGCTGCGTCCGGGCTTTTGGATGAAATGAAGGAGGAGGGCGGGATTGCAGCAGGCAGGCTGCTGGAGGAAACGTCCGCAGGATTATTTTAACATGAATATATCATTTATATATATGGCGTCCGGATATGGCAGCAGGTTCGGCTCCAACAAACTGTGCGCCATGCTGGACGGCAGGCCGCTGTACCGCCATGGGCTGGAATGCCTGCTGGCGGCAGCCGGGGAACTGAGGGAAAAGGATGGATTTGACGTGCGCCTGATACTGGTCAGCCAGTACCGGGACATATTGGAGGATGGGAACGGCCTGGGACTGGAAACCGTGTATAACGGTTCCAGCAGCCAGGGGATTACGGCTTCCCTGCGCCTGGGCACTGAAGCTGCGGGGGAGGATGCGGACATCCTTCTGTTTTTTGTGGCGGACCAGCCCTATATGAAGGGGTCTACCGTGGCCTCCTTTGTCCGCGGGTTTGCAGGATGCGGATTCGGGATCGGCTGTGTGGAAAGCGGGGGCCGGAGAGGGAATCCGGCGGCATTTTCCCGCAGATACAGAAAGGAGCTGCTGGCGCTTATGGGGGACCGGGGCGGCAGCGTGATCATGAAGGCGCACCCGGAGGATGTATGGACCATGGAGGTCCCGGCAGGGGAATTAAAGGACATCGATGTGCAGGAAGACCTGGAACGGTAACCGTACCGCGGGACCGTGCGCGGGCCGTGCCTGTGGGAAAGGGGGGATTGTATGAGTGAGATGAATGACTTTTCAAAGGGCAGCGTCATAAAGAATATCCTGAAGCTGGCCCTGCCCATGACCCTGGCCCAGCTGATTAATGTACTGTACAATATCGTGGACCGGATATACATAGGGATGATACCGGAAAACGCCACCCTGTCCCTGACCGGATTGGGGCTGTGCCTTCCCATCATATCCATTGTCATTGCCTTTGCGAACCTGTTCGGCATGGGAGGCGCCCCGCTGTGTTCCATTGAACGGGGGCGGGGCAATACATCCGAGGCAGAGTCCATCATGGGCAATGCCTTCGTGATGATGATGGCAGTGGGGATCCTCCTGACGGCCACGGGGCTTATATTCAAACGCCCCATGCTGTATCTGTTCGGGGCCAGCGACGCAACCATAGGCTATGCGGACGCCTACATAACCATCTACCTGATGGGCAATATCTTCGTGATGACAGGTCTTGGCATGAACAGCTTCATCAACTCCCAGGGGTTCGGGACCGTGGGCATGATGACCGTGCTGCTGGGCGCTGTGAGCAACATCATACTGGACCCCATATTTATTTTTGTGTTCCACATGGGCGTCAGGGGGGCTGCCCTGGCAACCATCCTGTCACAGTTCCTGTCTGCTGCGTGGATCATCGCGTTCCTCACCGGAAAAAGGACAATCCTGCGGCTGCGCCCGTCCGCCATGAAGCTGGAAGGCGCCCGCATCCTGCGCATTGTGGGGCTGGGCATGTCCGGCTTTACCATGTCCATCACCAACAGCTCCGTGCAGATCATGTACAATGTCATGCTCCAGAAGTTCGGCGGTGACCTGTATGTGGGGATCATGACGGTCATCAACTCGGTGCGGGAGGTCATTTCCATGCCGGTCAATGGCCTTACCAACAGCGCCCAGCCGGTGATGGGGTTTAATTACGGGGCAAGGGAATACGGCCGGGTCAGGAAGTCCATTGTGTTCATGTCCGTGGTCAGCATTGCATACACGGTGGTTGTATGGCTCTTTGTACATGAATGTCCGGAATTCTTCATCCGTATCTTTAACCGGGAAGGGGAACTGGTGGAGGCGGGCGTTCCTGCCATGCGGGTATATTTCTTCGGATTTTTCATGATGTCCCTCCAGTTTGCGGGCCAGGCCGTGTTCGTGGGGCTTGGAAAATCGAAGAATGCGGTGTTCTTTTCCATTTTCCGCAAGGTCATCATTGTCATTCCGCTGATCCTGATCCTGCCGTCCGTATTCAATCTGGGTACGGCGGGAATATTAATGGCAGAGCCAATCTCCAACTTTATCGGCGGTACGGCATGTTTCGGGACCATGATGCTCACGGTGTGGCCGGAGCTAAAACACGGGGCGAAGGAGAAAACCAACCAATGAGGAAAAATGTACTTAGGATAACGGCAGCACTTGGGGCGGCGGCCTTTCTGTTCACCACCGGATTTGCCAGGGCGGAAGACCATGCATCCGGCAAGGCGGGATATTTAAGGTCCGCCACCTATTATTCCGATGACTGGGTCATCAATTTCTGGAACAGTGAAAGCAGCCGTATGGATGAGGAACTGGCGCAGATTGCCGAAGACGGGTTCAACAACATCATCCTTGTGGTGCCCTGGAGGGAGTTCCAGCCGTACACATCGCCCTGCACCTATAACAGCTATGCATGGGATAAGCTGGACCGGGTCATGGAAGCCGCGGCGGACCAGGGACTGAGCGTCATGCTGCGCGTGGGGTATACATGGGATTATTACGGAAGGGATAATGTGCTCTCCCGCTACCGGGGACTTATGTATGACGGGGAGGTCCGGGACGCCTGGATGGAATACGTGGGCCGTCTTTATGAACGGGCCTCGTCCCATGGGAATTTCTGCGGGGGCTTCATCACCTGGGAGGATTTCTGGAACTTTACGGACACCAGCGCCAGTCTGGGAAATAAAGCCAGCGGAAAGAAAATGGCCAGACAGTGCGGTTATACGGAGTATGCCGGGGAACATTATACCCTTGAGGAACTGGAGGACATATACGGGCATTCCCTGGAAAGCTATGACGACCTGTATTTCCCGGAAAAGGATTCCTATGCCAGGAAGATATTCTTTGAGTTTTATGATGATTTCCTCAATGGACTGCTGGCTGAAAGCCAGGAAGCATTTCCCGGCCTTTCCATGGAGGTACGGCTGGATGTGGATCCTGTGGAACACGGGGACGGGTCGCTGGAGGGATTCATGCATTCCTCTACCTTCCCATGCGGGGATGCAGCCTATACAAGCACCATGTACAGCGTGCCAATGGGCTTTTTGAATGAACATGAAAGGGTTACGGCGGAGGAGGTCCTGGAGAAACTTCCCGTGTTCATGAACCGGCTTCACGTGTACAGTGGCGGAAAGCCGGTGTACATCGACCAGTTCCTTTTCACGGACAACACAGTGGGATATGAGCACAACGCCCAGCTGATGGACGACCAGAAGGCACTGTTCCTGGAGAAGGCGGCCCCTGTCTTAAAAAGCATGACCATGGGATACGGCATATGGACATACCGGGATTACGGCGACAATAAGCTCTACAATGCCCAGTTCGGGCTGGGACAGGAAGGCTGGAGGTTTTCTGGCGGCAGCAGCGTGGTCACGCGGGACAGCACCAGGCAGGCCATGATCCCGGGCGGCGCAGGCATCTACCAGGATATCGGAAACCGTATGACAGGCACAACAGGAAAGGATACACATGTAAGGTTCCTGGCGGAAAGCGAGGGCAGCAGCCAGCTGTCCGTCAGCGCGTCAGGGCGTACCAGGACCTTGGAGGTAAAGGGCGCGCGCACGGTTGAGCTGGTTTTTGAAAATTGCAGCGCAAAGGATTTCTCCATCAGTGTCAGCGGAAGCACCGCCTATGTGGATGACGTCCAGGTATTTACATTCACGACCCAGGGCGAACTGTACCAGATGGACGGTTCCGAGGGAAGCTGCATTGAAGCGCTCCGTCTAATGAATCAAAATCTATAAAAAGCGCATACTATCCTTGTCATCGGTAGACGTTTAAACCATGAGAAGGAGGAAATGATCATGACTAAGCTGGAATGTAGCGTTAAGAACTGTGTGCACAATGCGGATAACTGCTGCTGCAAGGCGGCCATTGCCGTGGACGGGAACAAGGCAAAGGAAGCTGAGCAGACATGCTGTGCAAGCTTTGACGAGAACAAGGGCGGAAGGTTCACCAACCTGTTTAAGACTCCTGAGACAAGGCTCGATATTGCCTGCGACGCCGTAAAATGCATTTACAACGAGGAGCACCGCTGTACTGCTGAGCGCATTGACATCAGCGGGGACGGGGCCTGTGAATGTACGGAGACCAGGTGCAATACATTTAAAGCAAAATAAGATTGGCTTTGGCTGCAGATTGGGGCTGCCATACCGGAAGGATACGGTATGGTAGCCTCAATTTTCTGTTTTTCACGAAATTCCGGTTGCCAAGGGACAGGATTAAGGGCCGGAATGTGTGAACCGCTTGCAAATCAGGGCGTTTTATCATATAATAATCTGGATAAGGGTCCAAGATTTTTGCCTTGGGAAAAGAGGAGATGAAGCATATGAGCCGTAGCACAGCCGGGAGGATTGCAGGTATATGGTGCATTGCCATGCTGTTGGGGGCATTGACAGGCTGCAGCAGTCAGGCAGCAGAGGAAAAGACCGTGATCAGGGTTCTCTATTTAAGCAGCTTTAAGGAGGTGGAGGCACTGGTTGAGTCCACCTATGACGATATTGACCTGCAGGTGGAGATATCGCCTTATTCCAGCGAACAGCTAAGGCGCCTGGAACGGGGCGTGGGTCCGGACCTGGTGGTCACCATGCAGCCGGATTCCAATATGGTGGAAAAATATCTGCTGGACATCAGCGATACAAAGGCCAGTACGGCGTATGACGGCACTGTCATGAACGCCTCCAAACTGGATGGGAAGACATATCTGATCCCGCTGCCCGGTGTGTACAGCGGATATGTGGTCAATGAAACCATGTTTGAGCGGGCAGGCCTGCCATTTCCCACAAGCAATGAAAACCTGGTGGACTCCCTTTCCAGGCTGAAGGAAAAAGGAATCGGCATCGGGGAAGATGATATTAATTTTTCAATCATGAGTGATTATAACACGTCGGTGGGCATGTTTTACGTGGGCTGCATGGTGCCTGATTTCCTGGGGACCGTTGAGGGGGTTAAGTGGCTGGCGGATTTTAAAAATAAAGAAGCGTTCTTTTCCGGTGTCTGGGAACAATGCTTTTCGCTGTCGGATTCCCTGGTGGAGGCCGGTGTCATGGATCCTGTCGCCATTGCCCGGCAGCGCAATTCAATACTATGCAAACAGCGTTTAAGCAATGGTACCCTGGCAGCGGCTTTTGGGGATTCGGCATTGTACTATGAATGTATTGAAGCCAACCGGAAAGAGGCAGAGGAGGGGATTTCGGAGGCATATACCTACCGGATGCTTCCGCTTTTCAGCGATGAAGGGAATAAGCCCTGGTTTCTGTTTTCACCCTCAGCCCTCATGGGTATTAACAATGCCGCCAGCCAGGAAAAACAGGATGCCTGCAAGCGTATACTGGACCTGCTTTCAACGCCTGAGGGGCAGGACGCCCTGATTAAGGATTTGGGGGCAGGCATGTCCTGCCTGCGGGATTACAGCCAGCAGAAGGATCTGATCCCAAAGGGCGTGGAAGGATATGTGGAATCAGGATACATTTACAATGTCCTGTTCCCAAGTAAAACCGTGGAATACCTTGGCGGTTACGTAAGGAAAATCATGAATGGGACATGCTCTGTGGAGGAGGCATTACAGGCAATCGACCAGTTTTACTGCGAGGGGACGGACCAATCTGCCTACGATTTCACTGTCATCGGAACTGTAAGCCATGACCTGATGGCGCAGGATTTTAATGTGCGGCGTGGCGAGACCGAGATTGGGAATTTCATAGCGGATTGTGTTGCCCAGGCATCCGGGGCACCGATAGCGGTGGTCAATGGAGGCGGGATCCGCGCCAGCTTTTATCAGGGTGTGGTCTATGGCGGGGATATGGCAGCGGTATGCCCCTTTGACAACCAGGTCATTGTTCTGGAAATGGACGGCAGGACCGTGTGGGATATGCTGGAAAACGGTGTGTCTGCCTGCACGGATGAGTTTCCCGGCGGCCGCTTTTTACAGGTCTCAGGTCTCAGGTATACCTTTGACAGCAGCAGACCTGCCGGAACCAGGCTTGTAAGCGTGACATTGCCGGATGGTCAGGATCTGGATTTAAGTGCGGACTACCAGGTGGCGGTCACGGACTATATGGCCGGTGCAAAGAGTTACGCTGAAGGCAACGGGGACGGATATACCATGTTAAACTGCTATGACGCCGGCTTCCCAAAGGGCAATGTGGAACTGGTAAAGGAAACAGGGCTGTATTACCGCGATGCCATGTCGGCTTATTTTGAACAGCACAGGGACATCGTGGCAGATCCCCGGTTGGAAGGAAGGATCTGCGATTTAGGGCAGGACGGATAGACAGGCCTCCTGCGCGGAAAGGATAGGTACCATTGATGACTCACAACAAAAGGAATGGGGAATACCAGATACCGCTTTTTGTTTCCGCGCTGCTTCTGATGGTGGCTGTCCTCTGTGTGTTTGCGGTTAATGTGTATAAAAAAGAGTCAGAACGCACCGTGACAAATATCAGTAAGGTTTACTTACAGGAAATGGCCGCCCAGATCGGCAGGCATTTCAAAACCAACCTGGACAGCCAGTTCTTCCAGATCCGCACCATTGCCAGTGCAATATCTGAGGATGACTTAAGGGATGAGGAGAGCCTGGAACGTTTTCTGTCGCAGGTGGTGCTGGCGGACAATGACTTCACGCACGTGGCAGTCATCAGTGATAAGGGAATCGCCTATTCTCCCAGCGGCCCGGTTCCGGCCATGTCGAAAATCTCCGGTCTTGATAAGCTTCTGGCCGGTTCGCAGGAATTGATTTCCGTCAATGAATCAATCTGGGAAAGCGATACAATCCTGCTCGGCACACCCATAAGCCCCTTGCCGTTTAAAGACGGACAGCTGGTTGCCTTCATTATCGGAATCCCCACTCCTGACATGGGGGCAAAGCTGGGACTGGACAGTGAGAAGGAAACGAATTCCTCTACCAATATCATAACCAGGAACGGGGACTTCGTGATTAAGAGCGCCTTTTCAGAGGACGTGCTATACGGTTCCAACCTGTTTACAATCTATGGCCAGCAGGCTGTTTTTGATGAGGGCTATGACCTGGAGGGAATAAGCACAGCGGTCAGGGCAGGGGAAAGCGGCATGACGCTGCTTACCGTGGGCAACCGCCATGATTATATTTATTATATGCCGATCCAGGGAACGGACTGGTATATGGTTACCAGCATGGCATACGAGATAGTGAACCGGCAGATCTTATATCTCAGCCAGTTCATGGTTACTGTATGCGTGGGTATTTTCCTGATCATACTTACGACGGTCCTTGCATTCTTTTTATTGCTGAGGCACAGGGAAAAGCTCAGCAGTGAACTTCTTCTTGCGGAAAAAGAGCGGGCAGAGGCGGCCAACAGGGCCAAGAGCGACTTCCTGTCCCAGATGTCCCACGAAATCAGGACTCCGCTCAACGGAATCATGGGCATGGCGGAGCTTGGAAAAAGCCATACAGGGGAGCCGGACAGGATGCGCAATTGCCTGGATAAGATCACGCTTTCATCAACACACCTTCTTTCCCTGATCAACGACATACTGGATATGTCCAAAATCGAAAGCGGGAAAATTGAACTTCATATGGAACGGTTTGATCTGGGACAGCTTCTGCGTGCCCTGACAACCGTGTTCCATGTGCAGGCGGTCAGCCGTCAGATTGATTACCATATTTTCCTTTACGGGGAGATAGAGGAATATCTGACAGGGGATTCGCTCCGTCTGAACCAGATCCTGACCAACCTGCTGTCCAATGCATTAAAGTTCACGCCTGCACAGGGGCAGGTCAGCCTGAACGTATCGGAACTGCGGCGTGATGAAAGCGGGATATGGCTCCGTTTTGAAGTCAGGGACACCGGACGGGGGATTGCCCCGGAGAATATTGACCGGGTGTTTGAGGCTTTCACACAGGAAAACAGCGGAATTGCCCGCCAGTACGGCGGGACCGGGCTGGGCCTGCCCATTACGAAGAACTTTGTGGAAATGATGGGCGGCTCCATAACCGTTTCCAGCAAGGTAGGCGCCGGCAGCATATTCACGGTTGATATACCCTTTGCCTATGCAGGGGATGAGGGGGAACGGGATGCGGATTACTGCGGCAACGGCCAGCCGGTCCTGGTCATGAATCAGGTTACGGAATTGGAAACACATCTGGCTGCCCTGCTGACAAAGGAAAGGTTCGTGGCTGACAAGGCGTCCACTGAGGATACTGCCCTGCGCATGATGCGGGCGGCCGTGGAAAACGGGAATCCATATGAATTGTGCTTTATAAAGTGGGATTTTTCGGAAGATATGAAGCGTTTTACTGAAACTCTCCGAAAAACAGGGAAAAATAGCAATCTTAAAATCATCCTGACAGGACAGGACCAGGATGAACTGGACGATGCCGCCGCATTATGTGATGCCGATGCAACCCTGTGCCGGCCTGTATTCCATTCTGACCTTGCCGGGCTTATGACGGAGTTCAGGGCCCGGGCGCAGGGAAAGGGAATCCCGGAACAATCCGGCGGATTGAACGGGGAACAGGTTCTGGTGGTGGAGGATAATGAAATCAACCTGTATATTGCAGTGGCCCTTCTGGAGGATGCAGGGGCCATTGTCACCACGGCCAGTAACGGGCAGGAGGCGGTAAAACGGTTCCGCGAAGCCCCGGAAGGTTTCTATAAACTCATACTGATGGATGTGCAGATGCCGGTTATGGACGGTTACAGCGCGACGCGGGCCATCCGCGCGCTTCCCCGCTCCGATGCAAAACGCGCCATCATCATCGCGATGACGGCCAATTCCTTCCATGAGGATATCCAAAAATGCCTGGACAGCGGCATGGATGCCCATATTGCAAAGCCCTTTGTCATGAATGATATTTACAGTACATATGCAGAGGTCTTGGATGAAAAGGACATGATTGATGAAAGGGAACAATGATTTGAAATACGAGATGATGATGTATGAGAGGGTATACCGGATTTTAAAAAATAAAATAGAAAGCGGCCTGCTTCCGGCCGGGTCCAGCCTTCCCTCCCGCGCGGACCTGCGCCTGGAATTCGGGGCTTCGGAAAAGACAATCCGCCGTGCCCTTAACATGTTAAAGGAAAAGGGATTCATCGAAACCGCACAGAGGAAACGCCCTGTGGTGGCCGGTCATATAAGCACGGGACATCTCGCCACAACCCTTGCATTAAAAAGAATTGACACTGACATCACCAATGATGTGCTGAAAACAGGCGTGCTGCTGTGTTATCCGGTGATTAAAAAGGGAATCGCCCTTTGTGGACAGGCTGACCTGGACATTCCGCGCAGGATCCTGGAAAACATGGACCCCCAGGATCCGTCAGGGTTTTGGAAACTGTCCAAACAGTTCTTGCGGTTCTTTGTTGCCCGCAATGGGAATGCCCTGGTTTTGCAGGCAGTGGACAGCCTGGGCCTGTCCGACTTGAAACCCCTGCAGGACAGCCTGGAAGCCAGGATCAGATATTACGGACAGCTGCGGGAGCTGATGCATGCCATTGAAACCGGAGGCGCACCGGAAAGCGTCCGTTTTGATGATATGTCCGGGATGTATGGGCTGACGGGCAGAAGCCGGCCGGCCTTTAAGGTTGCCTCCGACTCCGCGGTCCTTCTTGGCAGGAAGCAGCTTGAAAAGATGCTGCAGGGAGCCGAGGTACGGTATTCTGCGGTGTATATGGATCTTATGGGGCTGATTGCGGCGGGACGCTACCAACGCGGGGACCAGCTTCCTTCCCACAAAGAACTTCAGGAAATTTACGGCGTCAGTGTTGACACGACCCTTAAGGCGGTACAGATCCTGCAGGAATGGGGTGTCGTGAAGACCGTCCGGGGCAACGGTATATTTGTGGAGATGGACCGGAACGATATCCGGGACGTCCATATACCTCCACGCCTGATTGCTTACCATGTCAGGCGCTATCTGGATACCCTGGAACTTCTGGCCCTGACAATCGAAGGCGCCGCTGCCTGCGCGAAAGCCCATATTACCCGGGAAGGACTGCAGGCAGTGAAGGCGGAGATAGACCGCCAGTGGAATGAGGATTATCTGTATGAGCGCACGCCGGCCATCCTTCTGGATTTCATTGCCAGCCACATAGGCATAGATGCGTTCGGCGCCATTTACATGTTCCTGCAAAGGGATTTTAAGATTGGCCGCAGCATTCCGGGCCTGCTGGACACGGAAAAAATAACCGTGAACCGCCAGGTCCATGAACAGTGCGTGGAAGCCGTTGACTCGCTTTCCATGGGGGATGAAGGGGGATTCCCTGAAAAATGCGCTCGGCTATTTGATGCCATACGTCACCTGGTAATTGGGAAATGCCAAAGCCTGGGATACTATGAGGCCGCAATGGGCGTCTATGACGGAACTGCGCTATGGAAGTAACCTGTAAAAATAACCTGCTAAGTTGTAAAATCAAGTGCGACAAGGGTTAATAACTCTATCGCACTTGATTTTTTATTGTGGAAAATATGAGTGCTACAAGAGAATTAAAAAAACTCTTGTAGCACTTTTTATTTTGCCAATTTTTAAGGAAAGGTGGGCGGAAACGTGAAAAAAGGAGATAAGCGTATTACATACGCCGACAGACAGAAGATTGAAGCAATGGAGCGAACCGGGGCAAAGGTTACAGATATTGCAAAGGCGGTTGGGTTTCACAGAGCAACGATTTATAACGAATTGAAGCGTGGGGGAACACCATACCGGGCAGAAGTAGCACAGAGAAGTTTATAAATGCCAGGCGGCAGCAGTATAGAAAGGAACTCAACATGGAAGTGTGGATATTACGAGGGACAGACCCGGAAACATTGGAAGAAAAGATAAATAAGCAGTTGGAAGAGGTGGAAAAGGTAAAATCACTTTTCTATACGCCAACGGTTCAGTATCAAACGGCAGTAGTGCCGCAGATGCGAGGGGATAAGGTAACGGGTTACAAGGTGGAGTATTCAGCAATGGTTGCAGTAGAAGCAAAACCGTTATTCCGGGAAGCGTAGGTGGCAGCAGATGAAAAGAAAATTAAAGGTTAATGACTTCTTTTGTGGATGCGGCGGAATGGGTATTGCATTTAAAAATGCCGGGTATGAAATAGCCGGGGCATGGGACTTTGATAAATACGCCGTGGAGAGTTACCGGGCAAACGTAGGGGACCATGTACAGAAAGCAGACATTAAGGAATTGCACCAAGCAGACATCCCACAAGCGGATGTGTGGGCGTTTGGTTTCCCGTGCCAGGATTTGAGCGTTGCCGGAAAGCAACGGGGCATGATTTTAAAATGCGAGGATTGCGGCGAGGAAATAGAGATAAACCCGGAAGAGTACACGGGCAACACCATTTGCCCCAAGTGCAGCAGTAACAATTTTAAGGCGGCGAGCCGTAGCGGATGTTTCTTTGAAATGATGCGATTACTTGAAGAAACAGAGAGAGAGAGAGAACACGCCATGCCGGCCGTTATCATTGCGGAGAATGTGCGAGGGTTACGCCCGTATCTGCCAGTGTTACGCCTGGAATATGAACGCCACGGGTACACGGCACATATTGAAATGTTTAATTCCAAATATTGGAACGTGCCACAGAACCGGGACCGTTACGCAGTAGTAGGGACCAGAAATAAAAAGAACCTAACATTTACATTTCCGAAAGAGCAACACGAATTTGTACCGAAGTTATCGGATTACCTGGAAAAAGATGTGCCGGAAAAATATTACTTGCCGGATGAAAAGGCACAAACCATTATAGCCCAGGCGTTAGAGAAACTAGAGGGTTTAGGAAAGTGCCATGCGTGCATTACGCCGGACCGTATCAACAAGCGGCAGAACGGACCGAGGGCAAAGGCAGAGGACGAGCCAATGTTTACACTTACCGCCCAGGATTTACACGGCGTTATCATCCTGGAAGATGAACAGACGGAAGAAAGCGTTGTTACGGACATTGCAGAGGAAACCGGGCTTTTAGACCCTAACGGTTGCGGAAAAACATTACGAGTTGGGGGGGGGGGGCGGAAGCATCACAAAGAAACATAACTACCAACACGTTATTGTCAATCCAGGGGGGGGCAGAGAGCAACAGAGTTTCCCATAACGGTAACGGTCAATAAGTGCGGAAGAAATGTTTTAAAAATTGCGGATGTTTCCCCGTGCCTTACCGCAAGGGATTATAAAGGGTACGCCGGAAAGAAAGACATGATAGCAGTTATAGAAGAGCGAAAGGAACAAGACAATGGAAAGAGCCAACAACCAGGGTTGCCAAATGGTGGGGATGCTTGACATAAAAGGTCAAGACCAATGCCGCCGGGTGTATTCAACGGACGGAATAGCACCAACCCTTACAACATCCGGGGGGGGGCAAAGGGAAGTGAAAATATTTGATACAAAGCGGTTGAGGGTGCGAAAGTTGACACCTAAAGAATACGGAATTTTACAAGCGTTCCCTATGGACGATTGGAAACAAGTTGTTTCAGATAGCCAGGCATATAAACAATTTGGTAACGCAGTAACTACAACGGTTTTTACCGCAATAGCGGAAGAGATAGCAAAAAGCATTTATGCAGCAGAAGAAAGCGAGGAACAAAACATGGAAGCAGAAAACAAGAATTTTACCGGAATGAATGAACCGGAAGAGAAGCCAACGGCGGAAAGCATTTTGGCAGCAGCGGAAGCAGAAGCCAAGGTGGCAGCAGAACGGGAAGAAACAACTAAAACAGCAATTCCGGCAGAGGAAACCATAACACCGAACTCATTAGCCAACGGGATGTTGCAGTTTCTTCTTGATAGCGGAATTGTAGCGAGTGCGTGCGTAACGGATGAAACAGAAAAGATGTTTGCAAAGCACATTAAAGAAGAATTGGACGGAATAACGATTGGGGAAACACCGGAGATATTGAGAGATTGGGAAGCGGCACAAAACGCCGTCAATGATATGCTTTCAAAATATGCACCGGGCGGATATATGGGGAAAATCATTTATCCATTACTTATCCCATTAAAAGAGCGGTTGGAAGCCGGGGAAAGAACACCGGATTTATACAACGCCATTGTAGAAGCCACAAGGTAGGTGCAGCGTATGACATTAGCGGATATTGTGGCCGTTATGTCTGGCCCGGACCGTGTACGAATTACAAAAGGAAACAATGAACTATTTGCCGGATATTTGGGTAATTTGGTACACATGGCAGAATATGAAGCACTTATGGCGGAAGAGGTCACACGGATAAAAGGAACGGTGGACATAACCCATAAAAGATATAAGGAATTAGGATTGATGCAGCCGTTACACCCGGAAGAAACACCAAATTACAGTTTTTCGGATTTGCAGTTGACTATATACCGGGAAATCATATTGAAAAGTGAGGAATAAGCCGTGGCAGAAATTGGAAAATTGGAAATTACCGTTTTGGATATGCCAAAAATCCAAAGGTTATTGAAGAGGTACGAGAAAATCCAAAGGCGGCGTGCCTGGAGAAATCACGCAAGGACAAAGAAAGTGAGGAATAACACATGGAAGAAAAAACAATGATGCCTATTAACAATCAGATTGAGCCGGATTTTTTAGAACACATCAAAAGCATCTTTAAGCGGTGGAGAGATTTAAACACCCAGGGCGTGACGATTGGGGCAAGGGAATTAAGTAATTTTGCCTTTACCTTAAAAGGTGCATCCATGAATAGCCATTTGGGATTTAAGTACAATTTCAACCCACGGGGAACGGATGCAGACGGAAACCCGGCAATCACATTAAAACTTTATACCAAACCGGAGCAGATGAACCCGGCAGCAGATAGGCCGGTATATGAATTTGCAGCCCCTTACATGGTTTAGGGTGCAGCAGTACAGAAAGCGAGGGAACACAACATGATGCAGAAATTAAAAGAAGAAATCACGGCAGCAGCCAACAGAGAATTAAACCGGGCAAATGAGCAATTCCCGTTATTTACATCAAAACATGAGGGCGTGGCGGTTGCCTATGAGGAATTAGAAGAGAGCAAAGAAGCCCTTGAAGAGTTAGAAGCATCCTTTAAGTGCTTATGGGATGATGTGAGAGGGAAAGAAACGCCTTGTTATCTGAAAGAAGAGATAACACCGCTTAAAATCGCAGATTACGCAATTAACCTTGCGTGCGAAGCCGTACAGACGGCCGCTATGCTTATGAAATATGAAATGAGCCTTAACCCGGCAGCAGAAAGAGAGGGCGAATAATGGCAATATACGCAATTGATTTTGATAACACATTGGCTATTACCCGTTTCCCGGAAATTGTAGCCCCAAACAAAAAAATGGTTGCTTTTGCGAAAGCGGTAAAAGCCCAGGGACACCAAACAATATTGTGGACAAGCAGAGCCGGGGCAGACCTGGAAAATGCCGTGGAGTGGTGCAGATTGCAAGGGCTTGTATTTGATGCCGTGAATGAGCCGTTACCGGAGCAGATAAAGCGGTGGGGCAACGATACAAGAAAAATCTATGCGGATTATTACATAGACGATAAGAATATGACAATAGCCCAGGTGGAAAGCACCATGAACCAAATAAAAGAGATTATGGAAGAAATAAAGGAGTGAAATAATGAAAATCAAAATTACAGATGTGTTACCTATTGTTAATCCGCCGGAAGTAGGGAGCGTACACACGGTTACAAGAAGAGAGACAGAACCACCAAGAAACAGACGCACGAAAATGTACTATATAGAAGTTGGTAAAAGGGAAATAGGGGTATATCCAAGAGAATGCAAAGTGATAGAAGAGTAGAAAGCGAGGATAAATAAATGGGATTTATGGACAATTTTACATCAGATAGCCCGGTAACAGTAAAGCAGCCGGATTATTACGAAATGGTAAAGGAAGCAGCCAAAGCGGAGTTAATCACAAATGCGGTCAATGCGGAAGTGCCGGGGTATTACATCCAGGCAATGATTACCGGGAAAAAGCCGGATTTTCTTAATACCCTGGATGCAGAGGAAGAGAAAACCGGATTTAGAACGGAATATGAGCAGATAACCGGGGCGGCGGTATCAATATTTGAAACAATGACAAAGGAAAGAAGCATAGAAGCGGCAACCATTGGATTACACAAACTTATTAACGCCATAAGCCAAAGCCATATTGAGGAAATAAAAGCAATAGAGGAAAACCAAAAGGAAAGAGAGAAAGCGGAAAGCGAGGGAACACAACATGATGCAGACGGCAGCAGTACAGAAGATAAGCGAACAGAATAGCCTATATAAAGCAACATTAGACCGGGCCTATATGATAGGCTACACGGATGCCATAAACCAGGATAGAAGCCGCAGAAGAGCCGCCAGGGAACGCCGGGAAAGAAAAAAGTATTTTGCCATGCAGAAGTTAAACGGCGTTGCATTGCTGATTTTCACGGCCGTAGCAATCAAGATTTTAGAGGGGGATGCAACAATAGCATTTATAACCGTTCCTTTAGGGTTATCCATGCTTTTATCCAAAGAAATGTTGATTATCAATAAATATTATTGGAAATGTGAGGAAAAGGCGGAAAGAGGGGTGCAGTAATGAAGTTTGTTATCCAGGGATTAAAGTACGATACGGATAAAATGAAGAAAATAGCGAATGTGAAGAAATGGTATGAAACCAATAGCCCACTTGTTAAGGCAATTTACGGAAATGGAAAAGTAGGAACTACATACGATTGTGAATTGTGGAGAAGTGAAAAAGGAAATTGGCTTTTGACGCATACAGAGGACTACAACAAGAAAGTAGGACACGCCATAACAGAAGAGGAAGCAAAAAGCCTTTTAATGAGATATACACCGGATATTTACGAAACAGAGTTTGAAAAAATACCGGAAGCATAGAAAAAGCGAACCCCTATTGCAAAGGTGGGGACCTAAAACAATAGGGGTTGGAACTCAACAAAGAGAGTATAGCACAATATATAGTGTTTGTAAATGTGGTTTTTCTATATATAGGAAGAAACCGCATTGGAAAGGTTGGTTTTACATGGTTGTAAGGATTATTACCATAATTGCAGCAGTTACGGCAACGGGATTTTTCACGCTTGCCGCTTTATGGTTCATAGGATTTTTGAAAGTCCGCCAGGCGTGGGCGTGGCTTTTTGAAGATTGGGACCGTAGATTTTAATTTTTTTTGACGGTGCAACCGGGTTTAGCCGTCCTTGTAATGGGCCTTAACATATCAACCATTATAGAAATATATGTTTTATATCTGCCTGGATAGGTGGGTTTTAGATAGATAAGTGAAAAGGTGGGGCAATGGGTAAAAGATATTATGACAATTACGATTATGAGGAAGCATACAAGGAGCAGTGCAAGAAGTTAGAGGAAGCAGAAATGGAAAGGTGGATGAAAGAGGGGTGGGTAAACTGCCTATACAGAACATCCACATACAAAAGCACCAATACAGAGAGCAACACAACATTGCTTGAAAGTATGGTGTACCCGTCCTTTAAATTCAAAGCAGATATGCCAAAGACGGAAAAGAAGAGAGAAACAAGCCCGTCACAATCAAACCTCAACGATAAGAACGCAAGACGGTATTTAATCCGTTTAGCCAATATCAATTTTGGAAAAGGGGATATATGGGCTACGTTTGGTTGGAATAATGGGTTATTGCCGGAAACCTACGAGGATGCAAAAAAAGATGTGGTTAATTTCATACGCCGCATAAACCGCAAGCGTAAAAAGTTAGGGTTAGAAAATGCAAAGTATATTTACATAATCGCATTTGAGGAATACACACGCCCACATTTTCATTTACTCATATCCGGCGGAATAGACCGTGACGAGTTAGAAAGAATGTGGGGAAAGTGCGATAGACCAAACACCAGGAACATAAGCCCGGACGAGAATTTTTTATTAACCGGACTTGCTACCTACATAACACAGAACCCACACGGAACAAAGCGTTGGTGTCCGTCCAAGAATTTGAAAAAACCGGATGAACCAAAACGCAGTTACTCAAAATTCAGAAAAGCAAAGGTGGAGAAAATGGCCTTTGATAGTAGCGTGTTACAAGCAGAAATGGAAAAGGCATATCCGGGCTTTACGTTCCTGGATGCAGAGGTAAAGCACAACGGAGTAAACGCAGCCTTTTACATATACGCCCGTATGGTTAAAAAGGGCGAGAAGCCGAAAGGCAAGCCACAAAAAAGAAAGCGAGGGAACAAAGCATGAAAATTATTTGCACACTAAACCTAAAGGGCGGATGTGCCAAGACCACAACGGCGGTCAGCATGGCGGAGTTATTGGCAACCGGGTTTAAATCGAAGCATGGAACGGTTAAGCCTGGGAAAGTCCTTTTATTTGACAATGACAAGCAAGGGAACGCAAGCCGCCTATTTGATGCGTACCAGGGAGAAACAGAAAGCCCGGCGGCAGCAGTATTAAAAAATGCCACATTCAAGGGAAACACCATAAGACACACAAAAATTAAGAATTTGGACATTGTGCCGTGCAATTATTTTATGGAGCTGGCGGAATTGGAGATTAAGGCAGATACAGACACGCCACAACACGACAGATACCGCCGAGCGTTTGAGGAATTGAAAAACACGCCGACATTTGGAAATTATGATTGCTGCATCATAGACAACGCCCCGGATTTAGGCATGAACGTAATAAATGCACTTGTGGCAGCAGATGAAATTGTTATACCCGTGAATTTAGATTGCTATTCCCTGGACGGATTGGAAGAATTGGTGGACCAGGTAAACAATGTTAGGCAGTTGAACCGCAAAGCCCACATTGCCGGGGTGCTTATTACGGACTATGAGAAATCAGACACAAGCGAAGCGGCGGAAACATGGTTGAGAGAAAAAAGCGGATTGCCCGTATTTAATACAATCATACGCCATTCCAAGAAAGTAAAAGACAGTACATTTTACCACAAAACGCCAATAGCCTATTCCGTGAGAAGCGGAGCGGCACAAGGATATAAAAATTTTATCCTGGAATGTATGGGAGAAACACGCATAGCAGAAATGCAGAAAGAGAGGGTATAACATGGGCTTTAATATTATGGACCTTATGAACGGAGCAACCAGGGCAGCAGTTGAGGGCGTGGACAACTACGAAGCAATAACCCTTAACCTGGACGAAATCAAAGTTACAAAGCACAACCGTTATAGCATGGACGATTTGGAAGAATTGGCAACATCAATTCTTATGGACGGATTACAAGAACCTTTAATCATTGGCCGGGTAAACGGGGAGTATCTTCTTTCCGGCGGACATAGACGGCGTGAAGCCCTTGTTATTTTGCAGAATGAGGGACACACGGAGATTACGCAGAACATCCCGTGCCGCTTTAAGGACATGACGGAAACACAATTTAGATTATCCTTGCTAATCGGCAATACCTTTAACAGAAAAATGACCGATTACGATTTGATGAACCAGGCGGCGGATTGGAAAGAGGTATTGACCCAGGCGAGAAAGGAAAAATTGTTAGTCCTGGAAGAGGGAAAAAGGGTTAGGGATTATGTGGCGGCAGTCCTGGGGGAGAAACCAACCAAGATTGCACAGTTGGAAGCAATTAACAACAATGCCACGGAAGAGGTAAAAGAGCAGTTTGAAAAAGGCAATATGAAAATTACAAGTGCCTATGAAACAAGTAGATTATCCGAGGATGCACAAAAAGAAGTTGCGGCAGCAGTTGAAGCCGGGGCGGATATAAAGAGCGAAGAGATAAAACAGATGTCAGAAGAGAAGAAAAAGAAGCGTAAGACCGCCGAGGACATAGCCAAAGAACAAAATGTGTCAGATACCGACACATCCGAGGAAGAAAAGGCAAATGCCAAGAAATTACACGCCGTAAAAATGCTTGAAAAATATTATATCTATCTTTCCGAAGAGGAAACGGGCATTTTGGAACGGATGTTGGAAGATTGCAAACGCCGCAAGCGTGAATACGCCTTAGAGGAAGATTAAACGGGTATGGGGAAAATTATATTATTCCCCACGCACCCGGATTATTGCAAAAGGTGTATTTATTCCAGGAACAACGGAACGTGTGCAAGCGAGAAATACAACGAAAATCAATACAAGGTAAATTGCGTGTGGCATTACTGCAAATACCGGAAAGAAAAGGCGGAATATGAAACATGAGCATACAGAACATGAAGAGAAGCGAAACAACGGAGCAAATAGCCCTTTTCAATTGGGCGAAGCGGACAGAAAGCATATTGCCGGAATTGGCGTTGATGTACCATGTGCCAAACGAGGGCAAAAGGAGCAATGGCGGAATATTAAAGGCGGCCGGACTTAAAAGCGGCGTGCCGGATATATGCCTACCCGTTGCAAATAACGGCTTTCACGGGTTGTATATCGAATTGAAGTTTGGAAAGAATAAGGCAACCAAAGCCCAGGAAGAGTATATGGCAATGCTTAATGCACAAGGCTATAAAACGGCGGTGTGCTATGGGGCAGAGGAAGCCGGGGAAGAGATATTGGCATATCTCACAGAACCGGGCCGGATGCCAAAGAAAGCGTGTGTAAATGCACCGTGGATTAACGGAAAGTGTGACGGTATCAATTTACCGTCACGAATGTTTAGCCGGGAAGAGTGCAGAGGGTGTAAGAATTTTAATCCGGGAAGAGAAGAAAGAATAATAAACGAGATTTTAAGCGAACACCCGGAAAAGAGAGAAATAAAGCAAGCAATTATAAATCTTTCATGCGGTCAGACGGGAAATAAAAAGATTGAGAGTATGGAAGATACATTGGAGATTATCAACGCCACATTGGGCGGAATGGTAAAAGGCAATGAATTAACCGTGGAGCAGTCGGCAGCAGTATTAACGGTTGCTATGAAAGCCTACGAAGTAGGAAAGAAAGCGAGGATGAAAGTATGAGTGCAAAAGCAGATAAAACGGGTTCATGTTCCTTTTGTGGACAGACCAAAATAATACAGGTCCCGGAAGAGTGGGAGCAAGGGCAGATTAACGAAGCGGTAACGTGCGAGTGCGAATGTGAGCAAGCACAAGCATACGCCAAAGCAAAAGAGAGAAAGGACAAGGCAAAGAAAAGAGTAAATGAATTATTCGGCAGCGGTGCAGAAAAGCCCGTTGCGGAAGATGTGGTTAATCTTTTAATTGCAACCGTTGATGCAATCGAGGATAAACACATGAAAGGGATTACCGTTGATGTGGGGCATGGCGTAAAAGCAAAGGTTTCTAAAATGGCGAAAGAAAGTATTAAGGTTGAACGGTCGGAGAATAAAAAGACCACCTACGAAGAATAGCGGATTGGGGGGGCAGTATTGCAAAGAATTGATGATGATATTAAAGCCACAGTAAAAAAGATTATCCAGGGCAACGAGAAACGCAAACGCCGGATGCTTAACGGGAACGCATCAGCATTTGACCACATGGCTTATAGCGTGATAGATGAAGCCCTTAATAATTCATGCCACAACATAGATAGCGAAGCGGCAAGGGAGCAGATGCAAAAACAAATATATAAAAGCGTGGTTCATTGTACGCCGTATGAAAGTATTTATGATGTGATGTGTGGCCGCCGTCAATTCTACGATTACCGCAATGAATTTATAACCGCAGTTGCCGAGGGGCTAGGAATGTTGCCAGGCAGCAGGACTAAAAGGAATACCGGATGCAGCAGTACAACGGGGACATAATAGCAAGGCAAAAGAATTTATAATTGGGTTATGGGGTAGCAATACACATAACCCATAAACCATTTACAGAAAGGGCGGTGGGACCGTGAAAGAATATGCAAAGGGCTTTTATAAGTCCGCCGCATGGAAGAGAGCAAGGCAGCAAGTAATAACCAGGAGCAACGGATTGTGTGAGCGGTGCAAGGCGAGAGGAATATATAAGCCGGGTTACATTGTGCATCACAAAGAATATATTACGCCGGGCAATATCAGCAATCCAAACATCACATTGAACCTGGACAACCTGGAATATGTTTGTGAGGATTGCCACAACAAAGAACACAAGGCAGTACATACACCAATGCGTTATCAGTATGATGCAAACGGAAATTTATTACCGCCGAAAGAAAATAATAAATCAGACCACACCCCCGGGGTACAGAATTTGACACCGGGTAAAAGAACCGAGGGAGTTACCTCAAAAAAACTCCGCAAGGTCGCACGCATATGAGGGGGGTATATTTATGGCAGAAAGCAAGAATGATTTAACAGAAAATAAGAAAAAAAGACCGAACAAATTAACAAATGCGAGGATTAAAAAAGAGATAGAGTTTTTAGAAAAAATGTTCGTTGGGGTTGATGATGAAAACAAGAAAACCCTTATAAATTCACTGATTGAGGAAGCGGCGTTTTTAAAAGTGGCTTGTTTCCAGGCGAAAGAAGAATTGAAAAAAGAGGGCCTTACAACGGAAACCGTGAATGCATCACAGAAATTTGTAAAAGCCCACCCCTCAACCCAAATTTACGAGAAATATTCACGCCAATATACCGCAATTATCCACTCGCTCATTGAGTATTTACCGCCAAAAGAAAAAGAAAAAGTGGACCGTTTGGCGGCGTTACGGGATGAATAGTTAATGGATAATTGGATTTTTAAATACCATGAAGCAATCCAAAAAAAAGAAGTAATTGTGGGTGTATGGGTGCGGTTGTGTTTTGAAATTTTGACAACCGGGCTATTAAATGGCGAGTGGGAATTTAACGAGAAAAAAGCGAACAAGGCTATAAAATTCATAGAAAATTTTTGCCACCATTCAGAGGGACGGAGTGACCTTTTACACCTGGAATTGTGGCAAAAGGCTATTGTGTCCGCCATATTTGGCATTATGGACAAAACAACCGGGTATAGGCAGTTTAGAGAGGTTTTTATAATTGTTGCCCGTAAGAACGGTAAAACACTTTTTGCCGCAGCAATAGCCGCATACATGACATACGTAGACGGGGAATATGGGGCAAAGGTTTATTTCCTTGCACCGAAGTTAGACCAGGCGGATTTGGTGTATGATGCCTTTTATCAGATTGTGCAATCAGATGATGAATTAGACAGTATCACAAAAAAACGCCGGAGTGATATTTACATAAAGGCTTTCAATACAAGCGTAAAAAAGATTGCTTTCAACTCTAAGAAATCGGACGGTTTCAACCCTCAATTGGTAGTCAATGACGAAATGGAAGCGTGGCCGGGAGACCAGGGATTGAAGCAATACGAGGTTATGACTTCCGCCCTGGGAGCGAGAAAGCAGCCGTTAATAATATCCATTGCAACCGCCGGATATGTGAATGACGGAATTTTTGATGAATTATTTAAAAGGGCAACGGCATTTCTAAAGGGCAATAGCAGAGAAAAACGGCTTTTGCCTTTTATTTACATGATAGACGATATAGAGAAATGGGATAGCATAGAGGAATTAAAGAAGAGCAACCCAAATTTGGGCGTGTCCGTATCGGCGGAATACTATTTGGAGCAAATAGAGATTGCAAGAAATTCAATCTCGAAAAAGGTTGAGTTTATGACAAAGTTTTGTAACATCAAACAAAATTCAGCCGTGGCATGGTTGGATTATTGGGATGTTATGAAATGCGTACACGAAGAAAAGCCATTATCCCTGGAAGATTTTAAAGGATGCTATTGTGTGGGCGGTATCGACCTATCAAGAACCACGGATTTAACCGCAGCAAGCATTGTAATAAACCGGGACGGAATAAACCATATATTCACACGGTTTTATATGCCACAAAAGCGGTATGAAGTGGCAATTAACGAGGACAACACGCCGTACAACATATATAGGGACCGGGGTTTTTTGTTCATATCCGGGGAAAACCAGGTGGACTATAAGGATGTTTACAATTGGTTTATCGAACTTGTGAAAGTGTATAAAATCAAACCGCTAAAAATCGGCTATGATAGGTATTCGGCAAATTACCTTGTGGGAGATTTGAAAACCGCCGGGTTTCACACGGATGATGTATACCAGGGAACGAACCTCACACCTATATTACATGAGTTTGAGGGGAATTTAAAAGACGGGCTTTTTGATTTTGGGGACAATTCCATGTTGGCGGCACATTTCCTTAACGTGGCGGTGGATATTAACCTAAACGATAGCAGAATGAAACCCGTAAAAATTGAAAAGCGTATGAGGATAGACGGGGCTATGAGTGTGTTTGATGCCCTCGCAATGGTTTCCAAGTACCACAATGAGATAGGCAAGAAATTATTGAATATAAGCAAAGAAACCGCATAGATGCAAGGGAAAATGCGTTGCGGCAGCAGTATTAAAGTGGGTCAGAATTTCAACACGAAACATTATAGAATGTTGGTGTGGGAAAACTGGCCCTATTTTTGAAGAAAGGGGGAGAAGAAAACGGGAATTATCGCAAATGTATTAAATTCATTCCGGGCAAAGTACAGACCCCTACTATTGAGCCGTGGAGAGTATGAGCCAACGGGAACATTACGGGATAATGACATTGTGGGAGCAATTGCGGATGCAATCGGAAAGAATGTTGGCAAGTTGAAACCCCAGGTAATCCGTAAGGATGAAAAAGGCATGGTAATTAAAAATGATTACATTGCAAGGCTTTTATCTTTACGCCCATGCCCGGAAATGTCAACCTATGATTTTTTATACCGTATTGCCGTTGATTTGGTTTATACATCCAATTCCTTTTCCGTGATTTTTTGGAACAAGGATTTTACCAGGGTTGAGAGCATCCAACCGATTACCACAACATCATATAGGATTTTTGAGGATGATAAAAATAACATCCTTTTCCGCTTCCGTTGGGATTATGACGGAAAAACGTACACCGTGCCATACCAAAATGTAATCCATGTTAAGGCGAGATATAATAAACGCCGTTTCCTGGGAACAACGCCGGATATGGAGTTAAAAAGAAGCCTGGACCTCATAGAAACATCCGGGGAAACCATAAAGAACATTGTAAACCGTTCAAATTCTTTAGCCGGGTATTTGAAATATAACAATATCGCAGATGATGAAGAATTGAAAGAAATAGCCCGGAATTTCCAGGACGCCTATATGAACAAGGACAACGCCGGGGGAATTGCCGCAATTGATAACACGGTGGAGTTTAAAGAAATCTCACAGAGAACGCCGAGCATACCGACAAACCAAATTACATTCTTACGGGATAACATATATCGTTATTACGGCGTGAATGACAAAATATTGACTTCCACGCTAAACGATACCGAGTTTATTTCATTTTACGAGAATGTAATTGAACCTATCAGCGTGCAATTGTCCTATGAGTTTACATTTAAACTCTTAACGCCCCGTGAAATTGGTTACGGAAACCGCATTGATTTTGTGGCAAACCTTTTACAGTATGCCACATTGCAGACAAGGGAAACCATAGGCGGCGGAATGTTTGACCGTGGAGCGTTGACAATTAACGAATACAGAGAACTTATGTATTACGGCCCGGTAGAGGACGGGGACCAAAGGTTGGTATCTCTAAACTATGTCAAGGTTGGGGACCAATCATTGTATCAGGTAGGGCAGCAGAACGAGCCGCCGGATGATACCGGAGCAAATGACAGAGAAAAACGGGCAATGCAAGCGGCCGCCCGTGCCTATATGCAGATTATGAAAGGGGGTTAATGGAAATGCCACAGATAAAACAGTTTATTGCGTGCAAAAACGCCAAGACCGCAACCGTAAAGCCGTTTTGTGAGATTAAAAACATCACAGATACAACGGCGGACCTTTATTTTTACGGGGATATTGTTTCAGATTGGTGGGGAGCATGGCAAGAAGAGGACCAATACCCGGATGCAATCAAAAATTTCCTTGCAGAAGCAAACGGCAGAGATTTAAACATTTACATCAATAGCGGCGGCGGTTCGGTATTTGCCGGAATTGCTATTTACAATATGCTTAAACGCTACCAGGGAAAGAAACATTGTTTTGTGGATGCCCTGGCCGGTTCGATAGCATCACTTTTTCCGTTTGTGGATAGTGACAAACCAACAATTCCAAAGAACGCCTATTTGATGATACATAAGCCGTGGTGCGATTGCGAGGGCAACGCTAACGAATTACGCAAAATGGCGGACACATTGGAAGCCATAGAAGCCGGAATTTGGAGCATCTACGAGGAACATTTAGCAGAGGGCGTAACAATCGAGCAGATAAAAGAGTTAATGGAAGCGGAAACATGGTTGAGCGGCGAGGAAGCCGCAAAATACTTTAACGTGTCGGTGGGAGAAGAAAATACCGCCGTTGCAGCAGTCCAGGACTACACGAAATTATATTGCAAGAACACGCCGGAAGCATTAGCCGGGGGAAATCCGCCGGACGATACCAAGGACCAGGCAGCAGCCAAAGAAAAAGAAATCAGAAGCAAAATTGCAGCATTAACAATTCAACACATGGAGTAAGAAAGAGAGGAAAGTAGCATGAACAGAGAACAGTTAATGAAAATGAGCAAGAAAGAGTTAAAAGCACGCCTTGTTACCGTGGGTAAAGAAGCCCAGGACAAGAGCGGCGAGGAATTAACCGCCCTCATGGACGAAGCAAGGACCATTGGGGAAATCCTGGACGAGATTAAAGCCCGTGAGGAACTTGCAAAGGCAGCCCAGGCAGCAGCCGGAGAGGGCGAAGGACCGGACGGAAACGCCGGAGAGGGTGCAGAGGTCAAAGACCAGGCAAGAGCAAAGAGCGGTAAGGCATTAAAAGCCGGAGCAAAGACCACATACAACGCAAAGAAGATTGCTAAACCTATGGCGGCACTTTCCACCACAACGGGCGTTGTTATGCCACACCATACAAGCCCGGACATTGCACCGACATTTAACAACGTATCATCCCTTATTGACCGTGTTACAACTATTCCGCTTGTAGGCGGCGAAACATATAGCCGTCCTTATGTGAAGTCATACGGGGACGGGGCCGGAAGCACCGCAGAGGGAGCAGATTACAACACATCTGAACCGGAATTTGGTTACGCAGAGATTGCAAGAGAGAAAATCACAGCATACGCCGAAGAGCCGGAAGAAATGCAGAAATTAACGGATGCAGATTATGACGGCGTTATTGAAGATAGCATTACAAGAGCAATCCGCCGTTACGCATCTCGTCAGATTTTGGTAGGGGACGGCACAAGCGGAAAATTCAAGGGAATTTTCTATAATCCGGCAAGCGAAAGTGATGATATTATTGACCGCAACACGGACATTACAACCATTACCGCCGTTGCAGATGATACCCTGGACGAGATTATTTATTCCTACGGTGGGGATGAAGAGGTAGAGGATGTAGCCGTGTTAATCCTTAGTAAGAAAGACTTAAAGAAGTTTGCCAAGTTAAGAGATAAACAGGGCAGAAAGGTTTATACAATCGTAAACCATGGCAATACCGGAACAATTGACGAAGTGCCTTATATCATCAACTCCGCTTGTGCAGAAATTGGCGGAACAAAAGATGCTTATTGTATGGCTTACGGTCCGTTATCAAATTACGAGGTTGCCGTATTCTCTGATATTGAAACGGCAAAATCTACGGATTACAAGTTTAAGTCCGGCCAGATTTGCTACAAGGGTTGCGTATTCATGGGCGGAAATGTCGTTGCAAGAAACGGATTTATCCGTGTAAAGAACCCGGCAGCGTAAGAGAAAGGCGGCTAAAGCATGACAAAGGAACAATTGATTGCGAAAGCCAAATTGAGAATTAGAAAAACATCAAGTGATATGTTGGATGAAGATGTGGGGCAGCTTGTAGAAGTTGCCCTTGCAGACTTAAAGCGTATCGGTGTGCATAGTTCCTATTTGGATGAAGCAGACATAAAAGACCCCTTAATCATTGAAGCCGTTTTGTTATATTGTCACGCTAATTTTGGAAGCCCGGATAATCAGACACAGTTACTTGCATCCTATAATGCAATGTGTACCAAGATAAAAGGCGGTGGGTATCATAGAGAAGCCAATAAAACTATTGATTAAAAAGAACCAAACAGAATACCAGGAAACGGAAGTAATAGCATCAATTAACCCGGTGGGGCGTGACGAGTTCGCAGCCGCCGGGCAATTGGGTTATAAAGCAACATCACAATTGGAAGTTTGGGACTTTGAATATGACGGGCAAACGGAAGTTTCCATAGACGGAAAGCGTTATGCAGTATATAGAACCTACGGACCGAAGAGCAACGGAAAAACAGAGTTGTATATTGCGGAAAGGGTGGGGAAAGGTTGAAAGTTTCACTTGATAGCCTGGACGAAGAAATAAAAAAAGAATTGGAAAATTTCAATGCGGAAGTGATAAACGCAGCAAATGACAGTTTCCAGGAAGCGGCAAAAGAAGCCGCAGAAATGTTAAAAAAAGGCGGACCGTACCAGGAAAGAACCGGAGCATACACAAAAGATTGGGCGGTTGACAAGCGAGGAAGCCGGACAAGTGTAGTTACCGGGTTAAATGGATATAGCGTTTATAACAAGAAGCATTACCAATTAACCCACCTTTTGGAAAACGGACACCAAAGCAGAAAAGGGGGCCGTGTAAAGGCATTTAGCCACATTGCCCCGGTCAATGAACAATTGGGCGAAATGGTAACCGGAAAGATTGAAAGCAAATTAAGGGGGTAAAAATGGCAACGGCAGCAGTATTAACAGAGAGGGCGGAAAGTCTGGGACTACCCATAACAAAAAACGCCTTTGAGGGGACTTTAGAAAACCCCGTGCCGCCATTACCTTACATGGTTTACCTTTTGCCACGGGAAGCAACCGCCGGGGCGGATAGTAGACCAAATAATCTAATGGCGGATGATTGGCAATTGGAACTTTACACCGTTGCAGATGATGAAGCGGCGGAAGAAATCAGAACACGGATTGAAAACGAGGTTTTACATGATGTGGACTATGTTAAATTTGTGGCTTATGTGGATAGTGAGGAATGTTTTCAAACGGCCTACGAAGTCACGGGATTATTGAGGAAAGCGAGGAAATAAGAATGGACAAAGAAAGCATTGTTTTAGGTAGCGGAGATTTGTATTGTACAGACTTCCAGGGAACAAACGAAGCAATCCCGGATGATGCGGTGATTGAAACAGAAGATAACCGCCTGGGGCATATTAAGGGCGGTGCGGAAATTGAGTATGCACCGGAGTTTTACGAAGCAAAAGACGATATGGGTAAAGTTTCCAAAGTAATTATTACGGAAGAGGAAGCCACCCTTAAAAGCGGAATTATGACATGGTGCGGAACAACGCTTGAAAAGTTATGTCAGACCGCAAGAGTGACAGAAGATAAGGCAAAGGGAATTAGAACGGTCAAAATTGGCGGTATCGGAAACGCAACGGGTAAGAAATACCTTTTGCGATTTGTCCATAAAGATACCCAGGACGGAAATATCCGTGTAACGATTGTTGGTAATAACCAGGCCGGTTTTACGATTGCCTTTGCAAAGGATAGCGAAACCGTTATTGATGCAGAATTTAAAGCACAGCCTATGGACAAAGAGGGTACTTTAATCCTTTACACAGAGGATATTGACAAAACAGAGTAGCCAAAACACGGGCCAACGATAAGAACGGGCGGCCGGTTGAAAAATCGAGCCGCCTTATTGCATGAAAGAGAGGAACACAACATGGCAGTAAAAGAATTTAACATGAACAAAATTAAACGTACCTTTTGGCCGTTTACTCTGAAAGATAAAAAGGATGAAAACGGAAATGTGGTTGAAAAGGGCAAAAAAATTATTGTCCGTATGCCGCAAAAGGGCGTTTTTGAAGCAATAAAGGATGTGGAAGCCAACGGAACGGGCGAGGATGCCGATACATCAACCATTTATAACCTTGTGGCAGCAGTATTAAACAACAATATGGGAAATGTGAAAGTTTCAGCCGAAGAGGTAGAGAGTTACGACATTGAAGAGTGTACGGCAATCCTTAACGCATACATGGAGTTTGTGGATGAATTAAAAGCAAACCCAAACTAAAAATGCCCTATTATCCACGCCAGGATAAAAAGGGCGAAATCCCGTATACAATCCGTACACGCCCGGAAAAATTGGTTATGGACTATTGCCATATCAATATTTACGAAGTCCAGGAAATGGAAATAGATATTTACCTTTTCTTCTTACGGGAAGCAATGATTTTTGAAAATTCACAGACCGAAGAGGGACGGAAATATTTAAAAGATTGCTTCCGTATGGAGCAGACAAAACCGGACCGTGAGGGATTAAGAGAAAGATTTGGAAAGAAAGGGGGAAAATCAAGTGGCTAACAACATTAAGGGTATTACTATTGAGATTGGCGGAGATACAACCAAGTTGCAAAATGCCTTAAAGGGTGTAAACGGGGACCTCAAAAGTACCAAGAATGAGTTAAAAGAGGTTGAAAAGGGCTTGAAATTAGACCCCAAGAATACCGAACTTTTAGCACAGAAACAACAGTTGCTTACAAAGGCAGTAGGCGAAACCAAAGATAAATTAGATGTATTAAAAACGGCAGAAGCCCAGGTGGAGCAGCAGTTTAAAAACGGCGAAGCATCCGAGGAGCAGTACCGGGCAATCAAACGTGAAGTAATCGCAACGGAAACAGAACTTAAAAACCTGGAAGAGCAAGCAAAGGCGAGTAATTCAACGCTTGCAAAGGTGGGGGATGCTTTTGGAACGGTAGGGGATAAGGCAACCAAAGCCGGGGAAAAGATGATGCCCGTAACGGCCGGAATAACCGCATTAGGAGCAGCCGGGGTTGCTGCATCTATGGAATTAGATAACGGCTATGACACCATTATTACCAAGACGGGAGCAACCGGGGAAGCCCTGGAAAGCCTTACGACAGTAGCGGACAATGTATTTTCAGATATGCCAACTACAATGGATGATGTGGGCGTAGCGGTTGGAGAAGTAAATACAAGGTTCGGGGCAACCGGGACAGAGTTAGAAAATCTTTCAAAAGAATTTATTAAATTTGCAAACATCAACGGAACGGATTTAAACACGGCTATTGATAGCGTGGACAGTATTATGACAAAATTCGGCGTTGATGCTTCACAGACAAAAAATGTGTTGGGGCTTATGACAAAAGCGGGCCAGGACACGGGTATTTCAATGGAAACATTGGAAACCGCACTTACAACCAACGGTGCAAGCCTTAAAGAAATGGGGCTTGATTTAACATCATCCGTTAATTTGCTTGCACAAATGGAAGCAAGCGGCGTTGATGTTTCAACCGCACTTGCCGGAATGAAAAAAGCGGTTCAGAACGCAACGGCAGACGGCAAGAGTGCAGACGAAGCATTGACCGAAACAATAGATAGCATTAAAAACGCAAAGACAGAAACGGAAGCCTTAACCATTGCATCCGACCTTTTCGGAAAGAAAGGTGCGGCGGAAATGACCCAGGCAATCCGTGAGGGGCGTTTATCCGTAGACGATTTAAGCGGTGCTTTATCAGACTATGGGGATGTGGTAAGTGACACATTTGAAACCACATTAGACCCGTGGGATGATGCAGCCGTAGCAATGAACAATTTGAAACTTGCCGGGGCAGACCTGGGAAGTTCCATTTTAACCACATTGCAGCCAACAATTGATAAGGTTGTGAACAAGGTAAAAGAGTTTACAACATGGTTTAAAAACCTGGACGACAACACAAAGCAGATGATTGTAAAAATCGGAATGATTGTTGCGGCTATCGGCCCGGCTTTAATCATATTTGGGAAAATGTCAACGGGAATATCCGGGGTAATAAAAACCGTAACGGGATTAACAAGCAAAATAGGCGGAATGAGTGGTGTTTTATCAGCACTCACGGGACCGGTTGGAATAGTGATTGCTATTATAGCGGCACTTGCCGCCGGGTTCATTGCTTTATATAAAACGAATGATGAATTTAAAGAGAAAGTGGACGGGACCATAGGAAAGGTAAAGGATGCCTTTTCGCAGATGTGGACAACCATACAACCACTTTTGGAGAGCCTAAAGCAAGCGTTTATTAACCTCATGGCTGCATTAAAACCCGTATTTGAATTTGTTCTTACATACATAGCAAGTATTGTAAATGGGGTTATCAATGCAGCAGCACCGATAATTGCAGCAATCCAAAATGTGATTGATTTTGTTACCAATATCATAAATGCCATTATAGCGTTATTACATGGAGATTTTGACGGTTTCTTTTCGTATCTGCAAGGTGCGTTTAATAGTGCAATATCGTTTGTAAAAAACATCATCCAGGCGGTTATAAATTTCATAATCGGATTTTTAGAGGGGTTCGGCGTAAATGTAAAAACATTATTTACCAATATTTGGAATAGCATTGTTGCCGTATTCCAGGGCGTGGGTCAGTGGTTCAGTGACCGATTTACGGAAGCATGGAACGCAATAACCACAATTTTTTCTGCAATCGGTTCATGGTTCGCCGCCAGGTGGAACGACATAAAAACCGCCCTTGCGACCGTGGCAACGTGGTTTCTTACCATGTTTACAAATGCCTATACGAATGTAACAAACGTATTCGCTGCAATCGGTTCATGGTTCGCCGCCAGGTGGAACGACATAAAAACCGCCCTTGCAGCAGTAGCCACATGGTTTTTAACTATGTTCACAAACGCATACACCAATGTAACAAATGTATTCGCTGCAATCGGTTCATGGTTCGGGGCAAGGTGGACGGAGATAAAAACCGCCCTTGCATCCGTTCCAACATGGTTTAAAACACAGTTTGATAACGCATGGACGAACATAAAAAACGCATTTGCCAATGTAACTTCCTTTTTCTCTGATTTATGGGAGAAAATCAAAGGTTGTTTCGTAAATGTCGGTGTGGCTATCGGTTCAGCGGTTGGGGATGCTTTTAAATCGGCAATCAACAGTTGTTTATCAACCATAGAGGGCGTTGTAAATAAGTTTATCGGTATGATTAACGGAGTAATTGGAATTATCAATGAGATACCGGGCGTTTCACTTTCAAAAATAGATACACTTTCACTTCCAAGATTAGCAAAAGGCGGTGTATTAAGAGAGGGTACGGCAATGGTAGCAGAAGCCGGACCGGAACTTTTAAGCATGGTAAACGGAAAGGCAGTTGTAACACCGCTTACGGGTTCGGCGGTAAACACGGCAGCAGACAACCTAAAGGGCAACAATAGCGGTTTCCACCAGGAAATCAATATTACAAGTCCTAAAGCCCTATCCCCTTATGAAGTAGCAAGACAAACGAGAATACAGACCCGTGCAATGGTTATTGCAATGCAGAGGGGGTAAATTATGGCAGATATTACAGTTACTTGCACAAATGATAAAAATGTTTCTATTGCCTTTAGGTGGGATTGGGACAATAACCCATTCCACCTATTAGGGCTTGACGGAATATATGGTTATGATTGCAATGTTACCACATCAGAAAACACCACAACAGACGGCAGCACATACCAGGGAAGCACGGCAAAGGAAAGAAACATTGTAATAACCGCAGAGATTGACGGAGATTACAGAAAGAACCGGGAATTACTGTATAGAGTGTTTCCAAAGGGTAGAACCGGAACGCTTGAATATAGCGAGGACGGGGATATAAAAACAATCACTTACAGAGTGGAAAGCGTGACACCAGGGGCAACAACGGGCGTTGTAAGGGATTATACAATTAGCCTTATTTGCACCGACCCGTATTTTAAGGACCTGTCAGATGTGGAAGTGGTAATGGCAAGTTGGGTATCAGATTGGTACTTTGAAAACGGGTTTGATATTAACGGCGTGGAATTTGGACACCGGGAAGCCGAGTTGGTAAAGGAAATTGAAAATAACAACGGTGCGGACAATATCGGAATAACTGCAATATTCAGAGCGGACGGCATTGTAAAAAATCCGGCTATTTACCATTCAGAGAGCGGGAAATATATAAAAGTCGGTTATGCCGGAAATGATTTTGAATTGCAAAGCGGCCAATATGTGGTTATTTTCACGCACACCGGAAAGAAAAATATATACCTTTTGGACGGTGTGAGCCAGGCAGAAATTGAGGAACACAAGGACCGTTACGGAATGATTGATTGGGAAACGGTTGTTTCTATGTACGGAACAATCATAAATCAGTATTTGGACGAGGACGGGGATTTTATACAGTTGCAGGACGGCACAAACACCATTACATACAATGCAGAAAGCGGCATTAACTATTTATCCGTGTCCGTATATTACCGCATTTCATATTTGGGGGTGTAAGAGCATGGAAATTATTGTATATGACCGCAATTTGTACCGCCTGGGGACGATTGAAAACCATACATCCTTACAATGGCATAGAAAATATTACGAGTGTGGCACGTTTGAGTTACACGCCCCGGCAACAGAGGACAACATAAGGCTTTTGCAGCCGGGTAATGTAATAAGGCCAAAGGGAAAGGATGAAGCTGCCGTTATCCGTGGGGACCAGACAGAAGAGGAAAGCACCCTTGTAAATGAGATTGTGCGAAACGGCTATTTTCTGCCTATATATTTTAATGACAGATTGACCGGCCCCATGTTTACATTTAACGGAACGTGTGAAGATGCTATGCGTTATATGATTAACCGCATGGCAGCAGTACCGTTGTTGGAAGTAGCCCCAGGAATAGGGGATGCAACCAAAATAACATTCCAGGCAACCTATAAGAATGTATTAACCTATCTTTCTAAGATTGCCCGGTATTGTGAATTGGGCTTTAGGGTAGTGCCGGACTTTAAGGGTAAGAAAATGACCTTTGAAACATATAAAGGCATAGACAGAACCACGAAGCAAGGCACAAAGCCCCGTGTAATCTTTTCAGAGAGTTACAACAACCTAAACCGTGCAAAACATACCTATTCAGACGAAACCGCCAAAACAAAGATTGTTGTAGGTGGGGCTGGGGACGGTGCGGACCGTATTTATGTAACGGTAGGCGGCGGAACGGGGTTTGATTTACGGGAAGAGTTTTTGGATGCCAAAGACATAAATAAAGATGATTTTTCAACCAATGCGGAATACCTGGAAGCGTTACGCATCCGGGGGGAGCAGTACAAAGCGGAAAACGCCGTGATTGAGAACATAGAAGCCGAAGTGGAAGCCGAGGTTAATTTTATCTATGGCACGGATTACGATTTAGGGGACATTGTGACAGTAGAAAAGGCAAAATGGAACAAAGTATTAAATTTACGCATTACGGAACTTTGCGAGGTTTACGAATACGGCGGAATGTATGTTGTTCCTACTTTTGGGGATGCCCTACCCACAACCATAAATTGGGACAATTAGGAAAGGAGAGGAAAAGCAAATGGCAGTAAGAGGATTTTTTTACAATTCCGTAAATAAAGACCGCTTATACAACGGCCAGGATATGAACGAGGACAAAGCCCCGTTCTATAAAGAGGGTGTGGCGTATGGACATTTGCAAGTAACCGCAGACGGGGAAAGTATGGCGGTAAAGGTGGACGGCGGAAGCCGTACCGGGTACGCATACATCAACTTGCACACAATCCATAATACAACCGTCCTAGAATTGCCCGTGAGCGGTTCAAACGGTACATTGCCAAGAATTGACCGTGTAATATTGCGGAATGATGAAACAGAGCGAAAACCAAGCATTTTTATTTTAGAGGGGGCATATTCAAGCAATCCGCAGCCGCCGGAACTTACGAACAATGACACAATCCAGGAAAAATGTTTGGCGGAAATTTACGTGGCCGCCGGAGCGGTGGCAATATCCCAAAGTGATATTACAGACACCAGGGCAGACACGGGATTGTGCGGTTTCATTGCATCACAGTTTGAGGACTTTGATTTTTCACAGTTCACAAAGCAATTTAACGCATGGTTCGCCCTGGAAAAAAAGAGCATGGAACAAGACCATGCAAATTTCATTGAAGAATACGCCGAAATGACACAAGCATTTATGACGGACCAGGAAGCACAATGGAATAAGTGGTTTAAAGAGAAGCAAACGGAACTTTCCGGGGACATTGCCGGGAAACTGCAATTACAGATTGATGATGTAAAAGAAAAGGTTTACAACATTGCCTTTAAGGTTTACATCATTAGCACATTGGAGCAGATTACAAGCCCGGTAACGGTAAAACTTACGAATAAGACCACGGGGACCATGCAGACGGTTACAGTTACAAAAAGCCAAATGGGCTTTTATGTCACGGAAGCCGGAGAATACACCGTGGAAGCGGATTTGGAAAGCGTTATGGTTACACCGAAAGCCTTTAAGGTTACAAACGATAATCTTATGACAACGCAGAATATTACATTACGTGAGGGTTCAAACATGGGCTATATCGGAAATTATATTGGCTCATTTATTGCACAATAAAAAGAAAGAGAGGATTAAACAATGGTAGGATTTCCAAAAGTAATTAAGACAAAGGCGGATTTAGTCAACACTTACAAACTTGTAAAGAAAGGCAGATTGAAGAAAGAAGATTGGTTGGCAGCAGTTGAGAAGTTGGAAAATCAGAATTTCATCTTTTGCCCTATCCTGGAGAAAACCGAGGACAGAAAGGGCGTTACCCTTATGTTTGTAAACGAGGTTACAGAGGGGGACAAGGTAAAAGCCGGGAACGTGACCGCAACCGTTAAGACCGTGGAGCATATTGAGGTTGAAAAGGCAGCAGAAGCAGACCAGGAAGCGGCAGCAGCAGAGGGAACGGCGGCAGCAGATACCGAAACAACCACAAATAACAATCAGACCAAGCACACGATTTTAACACTTTCAAAGGCTATTGCGGCGGATGCGGCTATAATCGGTATTCCGGCAGAGGTTACATTTTATGACCGCCTGGGAATTACAGAAGAGGAAGTGGAGCAGATGAAAGGAGAGTTAGCATAATGGGAAGATTATTTGTTTATGACGAGAATATGACGGACGAGAGGGCGAAAATCACAGTTGCTAAAATGGCCGCCGTATCGGACATTGTAGCGAGTGAAAAGGCGTTTATACAGTATTCCGCAGCCGGACAATTAACCGTGCTTGCCGGGGCAGTTATTGCGGTAGGGGATGCCATTTTTCAGACCGAAGAAACAACGCTTTCCGCCGCCAACCTGGACGGTGCAAGCAGCTTTGCACACGGCAAAGATTATTACATTTACTTATGCAACAATGGCAAGGACAGTTCAAACGAGGTTTATTTAATCTCTGAAAATTCCACATTCCCGGACGGCGTAGAATGGGACGATACAAACACCCGTAAAATTGGCGGTTTCCACTATGGTTTTGTTAGAAATGTGGATGAATACGGCAGAGAAGTAAATACAAGTGGAAGCGTGCGTGGTAGCGGTTGGGAAAGTAACGTGCGTGAGGACATTGCCCCTAACTCTGTATGGACCGCCTTACACCGTCCGAAGTGCGACCCGTCCGGTATGGCATACCTGGGGAATGGTTTGTGGGCTGATATTTACCTTGCGTCAGATGATGGGGCGAACGGCTTACAATCTGTATATAACGCAACGCCTATTACGGGTACAGAGGGTTTAAATTGGTATATTGCCAATGAAAAGGCTGCCCGTGTCGGAAAGCGTTTACCGGACCTTGCAGAATGGTTAATTGCAGCAGAGGGGAGTCCCCAGGGATTAGACGGCAGCAACACAAACGGTTGGACCGCAACAACCAACACCGCAAGAACCGCCGTTGGAAAAATCAAAAATGCAATTTCTGTAAAAAATATTATGGATATTGCCGGGAACGTGTGGGAGTGGCTTAACGAGTTGTGTTTAGACCCAACCGCTGCATCCTGGAATTGGTACAATGTTATGTCCGGCTACGGTCAAATTTATATGCCGTCACAAACAGCCTTGCGCGCCCTCATTGGCGGCGGCGATTGGAACAACGGCGTGCATTGCGGTAGCCGTGCCGTCAGTTGCGCCGCTTGCCCGTGGAGCGTGTACGCGAGCATTGGTGTGCGGTGCGTGTGTGACAGTCTGTAATCTGCCAGGGTGGGCGAAAGCCCACCCCATAGAAAAATATATAAACAGAGGATAAAAACATGGCAGAGAACAAGAAAAGCAATCAAGCGGATGCGTATATGGAGAGCATGAAAGCGTATCAAAAGACCTATGATTTTCTTTTATACCTTTATCCCATATTGTCACAGTTTCCGAAATTTGAGAAATTCGCATTGCAGAGCCAAATTAAAACGGCGGTTTTTGAAATGCTTAAATCAGTAATCAGATTTAGAAAGACCGGGACAAAGAGCCATATATATAACGCAGATGTAGAGTTGCAGTTTATCAAAACCCTCATACGGCTTTCCTACGATTTGGAATATCCGGCAATGAGCAAACACAGATACGAAGTATTGAGCAAGAAAATGACAGAATTAGGATGTATCATTGGCGGAATAATCGAAGCCGTAAAGAATGGAAATTGGAAATAATGTTGGCATTGCCAATTTTATTTTGGGGAAACTGTTAATATGCACCGGGCCAGTTCACGGAACTTTCCGAGCCTTGCACGCCCTCATTGGCGGCGGCAATTGGAACAACGGCGTGCATTGCGGTAGCCGTGCCGTCAATTGCAACAATTACCCGTGGAACGTGAACACGAACATTGGTGTGCGGTGCGTGTGTGACTTTACAATTTTATAGACATAGAAGCCCAAGCGGCCACTAGCAAAGATTTACATTTTAAGTAAGTCAGACGGTTTGCCCGTTCCGGTGCGATACCGGACAAACTAACAAAGCAAACCACCTTTTAGTAAAATAGAATATTTGAAAATTGGTAGGGATTAAATGAAAACAGTAAAGGGACTACATGAGAAAATGGGGACCTTTGAAAATGCCAATACTTCATTCCACCAGGCGGCAAGGTGCAAGCGGTACACGAATGAGGTATTGGCTTTTTCTATGGTTAAGGAAGAGGAACTTTTAAGAGCAACCGAGGAAATACAGAATTTAACATATAGGCAAGGGGAATATAAGATATTTAAGGTGTTTGAGCCAAAAGAACGGCTTATTATGGCGTTGCCGTTCTATGATAGAGTGGTGCAACACATGATTTGTAACGCTATTCAACCCGTATTTGAGAACGGATTTTATTACCATTCTTACGCTTGCCGGACCGGTAAGGGGATGCACGCCGCAAGTGATACATTGTATCAATGGATGTATGAAACAGAGGTTAAACAAGGGTTAAGGATGTATGCCTTTAAAGGGGACATATCGAAGTATTTTGCATCTATACCACATGACAAATTAAAGGATGAAAACCGCCGCTATATAGGGGATAAGAAAGCCCTTATGTTAATGGACGATATTATAGACCACAACGGCATATTGCCGGACGGCGTGGGAATACCCGTTGGAAACCTCACAAGTCAGTTATTTGCGAATGTGTACGGCAATAAGTTAGATAAATTTTGCAAGCACGTTTTACATATTCCGTATTTTGTGCGGTACATGGATGATTTTATTATCCTATCGGATGATTTGGAGCAGTTGAAAGAATGGGTTAAGAGAATAGAAGAATTTTTGGAAAATGAAATGCTTTTGCATATTAACCCTAAAAGCACAATCCTATACGCCGGGAATGGCATAGATTTTTGCGGATATATCCACTATGCAGACCACAAGAAAGTAAGAAAATCATCTATCAGAAAGTTAAAGCAAGATGTAAAGGCGTATGAGTTGGGCGAATTGCCGCCGGAAGAATTTAACCGGAAGTACGAAAGCAGAAAGGGACATTTAGGACACGCCGACACATACCACATTGCAAAGGCGGTTGAATACGAATTGTTGTTCTATGAATGGGAACGCCTGGAAGCAGCGGCGTAAAAGGGTCAGAATAAAAAGCCGTTCCATTATATGATTTACTTGTAAAAAACAAGGAAAGGAGCATGGAACAATGGAGAAAATGTTTAACTTTATTTCCGTGATTGGTGGATTGGTTGGCGGTTTTATCGTTTCGTTGTTCGGCGGTTGGGATGTGATGTTATACACAATATTGCTTTTTGCTATCCTGGATTATTTCACGGGCATTTTGAAAGCAGTCTATAAAAAAGAACTTTCAAGTGCAATCGGATTTAAGGGGATTGTAAAAAAAATCATGGTATTTGTGGTTATCGCAGTTGCCTACAACGTGCAGAGAATGACCGGGGACACAATACCATTAAGGGAAATTGTTATTGTTTTCTTTATCTGCAATGAAGCACTTTCTATTTTGGAAAATGCGGCGGAATTTATCAACATACCGCAGCAGTTAAAAGATGTGCTTTTGCAGTTAAGGGACAAGAACGCAGCGAAAGCGGAAGAAAAAGAAGAAAGCGAGGAATAAGACATGGCAACAAAAGACCAGGTAAACGCCTTTATTGCGAAATTGGCAGCAATTGCAAGAAAAGAATATTTAACCCGTGATAAATGGGTTTTACCGTCCGTATGTATCGCACAGGCAGCATTAGAAACCGGGTGGGGAACATCCGGGCTTATGACAAAAGCCAATGCGTTTTTTGGCATCAAGGCCGGCAGCAGTTGGAAAGGCAAGGTTTACAGTAGCAAAACAAACGAGTGCTATGACGGCAAGACCTACACGCAGATTACCGCCGCTTTCCGTGCTTATGATAGCCTGGAAGAGAGTGTGACGGATTATTACAATCTGATTTGCGGAAGTTCCCGTTATGCCGGAGCGGTAAACAACGGAAACGCCGAAAGTGCCATTACCGCAATCAAAAACGGCGGATATGCAACAAGTCCTACATACATCAAGAATGTAATGAACATCATCAATTCTTACAACCTTACACAGTATGACACATGGGACGGAGAGAACCAGGGACCGGCAAACAAGGAAACCCACGGTTACAAGGTGGGGGACAAGGTAAGAGTGATTGATAACATCACATACAACGGGGTGCGTTTCGCAACCTATTATGATGAATATGATGTTATCCAGGTAAACGGGGACCGTGTTGTTATCGGTATCGGTAACACCGTGACGGCAGCAGTAAACGCCGCCAACATTGCAAAGGATGAAGAGATTGCAGAAGCCCCGGCGGATGCGGAAACACCAACCGACATTCCGACCCAGGAAGAAACAGAGAACGCCCACGGTTTCAAGGTAGGGCAGAAAGTAAAGGTTATCAATGCTTATGATTACTACGGTAATATGTTTAAGTGTTGGTACAGTAAATATGATGTTATCGAGGTTAAGAATGACAGAATTGTTATTGGTATCGGTAGCACCGTAACGGCAGCAGTAAACGCCGCCAATTTAGCAGCAGCATAAGCAACGCCGCCTTTAGGAATTTGGCTACCAAAAGAGCAAGGAAATAATGTATATCACGGAATTAAAAGCACACCTTAAAAAGTGTGCTTTTTCTTTATTTTAAAAGATTTTTAAAATAGTACGGAATATGTGTTGACATAGTACGGAATATGTAATATAATAAAGACAGTTAAGAGAGGAACACAAAGAAAGTGAGGAAAAGAAAATGTGGGAAGTAGTAAAAACAGTAAAGGGATATGATATAACAAGAATGATTGGAAGCCGTGGTGCTTACCATGTATCAGTAAGAGAGGGAAAAGGCTTTAGAGAGTTCCACACATTCAAAACCATAAAGGCAGCGGTTGAGTTTATCGAAACTGCACTATAAGCATTGAGCCGGGGCAAAGTCCCCGGCGGAAAGGGAAAACATGGATATTACAAAAGAATTAGCAAGAGCGGTAAAATATTACATGATAATGGAAGATGTTTTTTTAAATCCGGGGAATTTTAAGGAAGCACATAAAAATTTTGTTGAAAAAATGGAAGAATACGAGAAAAAGGAAAATTTAACGGAAGAGGAAGCACAATATAACATAGAAATGGCAGTAGAAGCATTGAAAAAATACAGGGCGGAACAATAGCCGCCCGGCAACTAAAACGGCCACACCGTGAACGGGTGCGAGTGTCCCAAGCCACTATAAACCGTTGAGGGGTTGCAACAATAGGCGTTGCGGTACTGTCTGACAAGTTTTGACCCACGTTTTAATGTGAAACGGGGAAGCAATGAGGAATACACCGGGCAAGGGTGCATTGCTTATATACACAATCGTTTAGACCAATGCCCGGAAACCCAAAACGCCTATATGATGCAACTATATATTGAAACCCGTTGTTTCTGTGATTTTATCAATGGTAAATACACGCACTTTTAAGCCTGGCACATTCCGCCGGGCTTATTGCACATAAAAATAAATTTAAAATAGTACGGAATATGTATTGACATAGTACGGAATATGTTATATAATAAAGACAGTTAAGGGAGATACACAAACTTAATGAGTAATGGGCAAGCATAGAAAGGAGAACTTTATGGACGAGGATATGAACGTAGGCGAGTTACTTAAAGAAACGGCAGAAGAAAATCAGACCAGGAAAATACTTGAAATCTTAAACGAGTGTAAGGACCTGGCAGAAGCCAAAGAAAGAGTAAAAGCCCTACTTAATAAGTAAGGCTTTAGGGAAACAGAAAGGGCGGTGGACTTGCCAAAGCCGCCCTAAACTGTAAAAAGTATTATACACCATTTGGCAAGAGAAAGGAAGAGGGCGTAAATGCCAAAAATAAAAAAAGAGTTCGACCAAACGAAATATCAGAACGAATATAAAAAGAAAACCTATGACCGCATGGAATTACTTGTGCCAAAGGGAGAAAAAGCAGTAATAAAGGAAAAAGCGGCAGCAGTAGGGACAAGTGTAAATGAGTTTGTGTATTCAGCGGTAAAAGAAAAAATGGAAGCAATGGAAGCGGCAACGGAAACAGAAGAGTAGCACGGAAGAAAGCGAGGAACACAACATGGGATTATTTAGTAACCTATTTTCTAAAAAGAACACGGCAGCAGTACAACCGCAGCCCGTACAGATGCCGGAAGAAAAAAAGCCAAGATACATTGTAAAAAGTCAACGGTTCATCCTGGATAATATAAAAGACCACATGGAAGATATTATGGACCTTGTGGAGAAAAACGAGGATTACAAGTTAAAAAAGAAAGACCTTATAGAAGATGATAGGACGGATGAAAATATTTATGAATATGAATTGAACGAAAAAGCCACAATAACCCCTACATCTTGTGAGGGGGGGGGGTGGAACAACTACAAGTATTTGTGTGTAATACCCACATTGGAGATATTAAAAAAGGCGGCGTAAGCAAAGTAAAGAACCTTTTAAAGAAAGGAAATATAGAAAATATATGGTCCGAGGTTTCCGGCGGAAATTACAAAAGACTAAGGTACGATGCCGGGAAAGATGTATATTACTATGATGAATTAGAAAAAGAATTTAGTATTACCATTGAAATAACCTATAAAGAGGAAATCACAGAATAAGGAAAGAAGCATAGGAAACAGACGGGGACAACAACGGATTATTCCGGGTTGTCCCTATTGCCGTATCAAGGGGGTTATTTTTATGGGTAGAAAATACAGACAGTTAAGCCAAAATGATAGAATATCAATGGAAACACTACTTAACAAAGGTCATTCCGTACAAGAGGTTGCGGATTATTTGCACGTTCACAGAAGCACCATTTACAGAGAAATGAAACGGGGCGAGTATGTACATAGAAATTCAGACTATACGGAAGAGGTGCGTTATAGTAGTGATAAGGGGCAGCAGACCCATGATTGGAACGCCCAGGGCAAAGGCAGAAACATTAAAATAGGCAATGATATTAAATTGGCGGAATACATAGAAAATAAGATTGTGGAAAATAAATATAGCCCGGAAGCGGCGTTGGCAGCAGTAGCCACAAGCGGAATAGAATTTAGTACCACTATAAGCGTAAGAACCCTATACCGCTATATTGATAACGGCATATTCCTTAAACTTACCAACAAGCATTTACCCGTTAAGGGCAAGAAGAAAAAGAAAAATAAGAAAGTCCAGGTGCAGAAGAGGGCAGCGGCCGGGGAGAGCATAGAGAACCGCCCGGATGAAGTGGCAACCCGTGAAACATTCGGACATTGGGAAATGGACACAGTAAAGGGCAAACAAGGCGTTACAAAATCATGTATGCTTGTATTAACAGAGAGAAAGACCAGGGACGAGATTATATTTAAACTGAAAGACCAAAAGGCGGAAAGCGTGGTGGATGCCCTGGACCGTTTAGAAAGAAAATGGGGAGATATGTTTTCTAAAGTGTTTAGAAGCATCACGGTAGATAATGGCGTGGAGTTTTCGGATTGTAAGGGCATGGAGCGTTCAGCGTTGACACCAGGGGAGAAACGCACATATCTATTCTATTGCCACCCATACAGTAGTTGGGAGAGAGGGACCAACGAAAACACCAACAAACTAATCCGCCGCCATATCCCTAAAGGGGAAGATTTTGACGAAAAGCAAGATAGGGACATTGAGTTTATAGAAAATTGGATAAACACATACCCACGGGGCATTTTCGATTTCAAAACATCAGAAGAATTATTTAAAGAAGAGTTGGAGAAAATCACGGCATAATATTTTTTAAAAACTTGTCGCAAAACTATTGACAAAATATACTGTAAAAATAACCTGTAAAAAAACATTGACAAACGGTCCGGAATGTAGTAAAGTAATAAAAGTTGTGAGAACGACTGACAGGAAAGCAGGTATCCGCCTCACCCTGGCACGAGTAAGTGACCCGGGTTCATAGATGAAGTGATGTGCTGTAGCATTTCCATGGGAGATGGGTCAGCAGATGATTTTATGTGTGTTAAGAGTGGATGGTCTGACTGTCCGCTTTATTTTTTGCCCTGGAGACAAAAACGGGGCGTGCTGATTCCTGAACATATTGACTTATTTATTATGGAGGTGTACGACCATTAGCGAATTAATGATTAACGAACAAATCAGAGACAAGGAAGTAAGACTGATTGGCGAAGACGGAGAGCAGTTAGGCATAGTCCAATTTAAGGACGCACTTAAGATGGCTCAGGATGCTGAGCTTGACCTGGTAAAGATTGCGCCTACCGCGAAGCCGCCGGTATGTAAGATTATCGACTACGGTAAGTACCGTTATGAGCTGGCACGCAAAGAGAAGGAAGCCAGGAAGAAACAGAAGGTAATCGAGATAAAGGAAGTTCGTTTGTCCCCCAATATTGACACCAACGACCTGAATACAAAGGTGGGGGCTGCCAGGAAGTTTTTAGAGAAGGGTGATAAGGTGAAAGTCACACTCCGTTTCCGCGGACGTGAGATGGCCCACATGTACAAATCCAAATACATCCTGGATGATTTCGCTGAGAGTCTTAAGGACATTGCAGTAATTGATAAGCCCTCTAAGGTAGAAGGAAGAAGCATGGTAATGTTTTTAACTGCAAAACGTTAAAATAGAAAGTTTTAAGGAGGAAATTAATATGCCAAAGTTAAAAACCAGCAGAGCAGCAGCAAAGCGCTTTAAAAAGACAGGAACCGGTAAGTTAGTCCGCAATAAAGCTTACAAGTCTCACATCTTAACTAAGAAGTCCACTAAGAGAAAGAGAAATCTTAGAAAAGATATCGTTACCGATGCTACCAACTCAAAGGTAATGAAGAAGATTTTACCATATCTGTAAGTTGAATTGTAGAAGGAGGAAATACCGATGGCAAGAGTTAAAGGCGGTTTAAATGCAAAGAAGAAACACAATAGAGTCTTAAAGATGGCAAAGGGCTACAGAGGCGCCCGTTCCAAACAGTATAGAGTAGCAAAACAGTCCGTAATGCGTGCACTGACCAGCTCCTACGCAGGCAGGAAAGAGAGAAAGAGACAGTTCAGACAGCTGTGGATTGCACGTATCAACGCAGCAGCACGTATCAATGGCCTGTCCTACAGCAAGTTCATGTATGGCTTAAAGTTAGCTGAGGTGGATTTAAACCGTAAGATCCTGTCCGATATGGCTATCAATGACGCTGAGGGATTTGCAAAGTTAGCTGAGCTGGCTAAATCCAAGATTGCTTAATTATCTGCATAATTGAATCTGTAATCATAAAAGGTGCTGTAAACCGATGGCGGGTAACCGCGTGAAGGGCTGCAGCACCTTTGTTTGTTACCTGGCCTCCGATAAGGTGGACAGGACGGCCTCTATATCCGGTTCATTGGCCTGGTCTGAGACAGCGGCAAGGACGGCGTAGTAGCTGCCCATGCTCCGTACATACAGGTAACCGGACAGGGAACCGGACAGGGCAGGAGGGAAGTAAAAGCGCAGGAACTCAAGGTTCCCTGCCTGCACTGCTTCAATCCTGCCGCCTTCCTCCAGCGTGTGGGAACCGCCCTGGAACATGTTCAGGAAAGCCATGGCCTGGCCCGCGGCATCCCCTTCTTTGTTGGGGGCGTAGAGAAGCATCACGGCGCAGTTTTCATTTTTCATGGACAGCATGTCCAGGAAGGCGTCCGGGCCTGCAAGCCGTGACAGGGAAGAGGAATCGTAATTAATGAATCCCTGGGGAACGGTAAGGCGGATATTGGACCAGTCATTGACAAAGGTGGAACCTGTCCAGCGGCCCATCACAGGTGCCTCCCCGGCCTGGGCAGTCATTGCGCCGCTGCGGTCAAAGGTGTAGGGGACATTGTCAATGGTCATGGTGGTGTCCGATACCATGGCCCCGTCCGGGCCGAGATAGTACCAGATTCCCTCCTTCTGCTGCCATCCTGTGAGCATGTAGCCGTCCCGGTCAAACAGATACCATGTCCCGTCTATCTGTTCCCATGTGTCTGCGGGATAGGACCTGTCCTCCCTTTCATACCAGTATCCGGTGCTGTTAAGCTGCCATCCTGCGGCAAGGGAAGGGACGGCCCACATGACGGAGAGGGCCAGGGCGCCTGCCAGGGCAGTGATGGATCTGCATATCCTCATATTACTCCTCCTTCTTATTTTATGATATGAACATTATATGAAGGGGAATGGGGAAATACAACCTGTACTTATCATATGCGGCATATCATATGTATGGGAGGGAATACCAAGATTACGGATGGGAGGAAAAGAACATGAAGAAAGCTTTATTTTATGGAATACTGGCATCGTTTTTCTTTGCCTTTACATTTATACTGAACCGGAGCATGAACCTGGCCGGAGGATACTGGCTGTGGTCGGCCTGCCTGCGGTACCTGTTCACCCTTCCCATGATGGCGCTTATGCTTGCGCGGGAGAAGGGGGCTGTGACAGAGGTACTGAAGGCAATCAGACACAGGCCTGGAAGCTGGTTTTTGTGGAGCACGGTGGGGTTCGGGCTGTTCTATGCCCCGCTCACCTTTGGCTCCGTGTTCGGGGAGTCCTGGCTGGCGGCGGCCACCTGGCAGCTGACCATTGTGGCGGGGGTGGTCCTGACACCCCTTTTTGGAAAAAGGATCCCGGTTAAGAACCTGGCCTGGTCCATGTTCATCCTGGCCGGTATATTCTTTCTCCAGGTGCCCCACATGGAACAGACGGACGGGAGGACGGTGTTCCTTACCCTGGCCCCCATACTGGTGGCTGCATTTTCCTATCCCCTGGGGAACCGGAAGATGATGGCGCTGTGCCCGCCGTCCATGACGACCATTGGGCGGGTGGCCGGCATGACGTTCTGCAGCATGCCCTTCTGGCTTCTGCTGTCCATATTGGCGGCAGTACGCACGGGGATGCCGGGACGTGGACAGGTGCTTCAGTCCGTCTGTGTGGCCCTTTTCTCCGGCGTCATAGCCACGGTCCTGTTCTTTAAGGCAACCGATATGGTGAAGCACAATCCAAGGCATCTGGCCGTGATTGAGGCCACCCAGTGCGGGGAAGTGGTATTTACCCTGCTTGGAGGCATTTTCCTGCTGCATGACGGGGTGCCGGATGCAGTGGGGCTGGCCGGGATTGCCGTGATTGTGGCTGGCATGATTGGCAACAGTTTGGCGGCCGGCGGGGAGGATTAGGTTAGGATTCCGTTAAGAAATGCGTAATAATTATTATTTTGCATTAAGCCCTAAACTATGATACACTGATTTATGAAGTTACAAATTTAACAATAATCAGGAGTGGTTTAAGACAATGCTGGAATTATCGGGTATATGCAAATCCTATCGCAGACAGAACATCCTTGACGGGGTGGAACTCACGGTCAGACCGGGGGAGTGCGTGGGGATTGTGGGATATAACGGCTGCGGGAAAACCACTCTTTTGTCTATTATTGCAGGCGCATTAAAGGCTGACAAAGGAAGCATCCTGTTTAACGGGAAGCAGGCGGTGGGCCATCCCCGCGTGTTTGCGGAGGAAGCGGCCTATGTCCCCCAGGAGAATCCCCTGATGGAGGAACTGTCGGTTAGGGACAACCTGATGTTGTGGTACCGGGGCAGCAGGACAAGGATGGAAGAAGACCTGCGAAGCGGCGCAGCCGCCATGCTGGGAGTGGATAAGATGTTAAACCGCACGGCCGGCAAGCTTTCCGGAGGCATGAAGAAGCGGGTCAGCATTGCATGCGCCCTGTCCAACCATGCGCCTGTGCTGATTATGGACGAGCCGGGGGCGGCCCTGGACCTGGAGTGCAAGGAACTGATACGGAATTACCTGCGGGAGTATATGGCAGGGGGCGGCGCCGTGGTGCTGACATCCCATGAACTGGCTGAACTGGCCATGTGCACGGATATGTATGTGCTGAAGCAATGCCGTTTGACAAAGATCGTTAATGGTTCGTCAGCAGAAGAGCTGATCCGCCAGTTTCGATAGAAATACGAAGGCACATGCCACCCGGCATGGACCTGATGTAAGGGAGGAAAATAAGAATGAAATGCAAAAAATGTGGTGCTGAGTACGGGGAAGACGTAAAGTTCTGTACCCAGTGCGGCGCTCCTATGGGAGATGAAGGCCAGGATTCCCAGGCAGGGACAGAGCCTGCCATGGATGCCCAGGCAGATGGGGAAGCAGAAGCCGGGACAATCAGCGCAGAGGCGCAGGCGCCGGAAGAAGGACAGCCGGAGGCGGTTACTGAGCCTGCTGAAGCGGCCGGGACAGAGCCATCACCGGCAGAGCCTGCTGTCAAGGCAGAAGAGCCAAAGGCAGACGGTCCCATGTCGGTTCCGGTACCGGCGTCAGGCGAACCGGAGCCAAACAAGAAGTTCCTGAAGATCCTGTTCGCGGTCATCGCGGTATTGGCAGTGATTGCCATTGCGGCAGTGGCATACGTGAAGATGAATGCCAAAGACCCCAAGCAGGTGGTAATCGATGCATTTGAGAAGGTCTATACCGAAGGCCAGGTATTCCCGTCAGAGGAACTGTTCGGCTTTAAGGATTTCTCAAAGGCAGCGCTTAAAGCTGACATGGAAAGCGGTCTTACCCTTAAGATGGACAGCTGCTCCGACCCGGATGTAAACCAGTTTGCGGGAAGCGGGCTGCGTCTCGAGGGCAGGAGTGACAAGACAAATGGCAAATCCTCCTTTAATATGGGTGTGATTTATAATGGGATGGACCTGGCTAACCTGGATGCCTACTACGGTGAGGACACCCTGATGATGGCGGTTCCTGAACTGAGCGGCAGGGTGTTTACCCTGGACCTGGGAGAAGGCCTTGGGGAGCGCATTAAAAATTCACCTACAGTAGGTCCGCTGCTGGCAGAGAACGGCGTGGATGTGGACGGACTGGCCGGATACTTTACAGACCTGATTGACGAGGCCGAGAAGGCTGAGGAAGAGGGCAAGGCCCCATTTGATATCGAAGCCCTGCTTACCCGCTACAGGGAAGGCAGCAATGCACAGGAGAATTTCAAGGCGGCCATGACCGTTGAGAAGGCTGACAAGGGCACCTACACCATGAACGGCGCACAGGTCAGCTGCCAGGGATACGATGTGACGATCAGCAAGGATTCCATGATTGAATTCCTGCGCACCTCTTCTGATTTCTTCCTTCAGGATGAGACCTTGAAGGCGGATTACCTGAAACAGCTGGAAGCCACGGTCAGGATGAGCGAGCTGATGGGCAGCGCCATGACCGGCATGGGTTCCATGTCTGCCGAGCAGATGCAGGAACAGGCCTACGATGAAGTAAAAGACGCTGTGGATGAGATGATTACATATCTGGACAAGTCCCTGACCGATATCCAGATGACGGTTTATGTGGATAAGGACGGTAACCTTGCGGCGTTAGAGGGAAGCACAAACCTGTACGTGGATGATTCGCTTGCGGAAGAAGAGGGCTATGTTGCAGTGACATTTAACCTTACGCTGGAAGGCGGCGCATACCTGACACAGAACGTAAAGGGCAATATAACACTGGAAGACGCAGACGACACGGTTAAGGTGGACCTGTCAAAGCAGGGAACCTATGACGGAAAGATGCTGACCTGCGACCTGTCGGTGGATGTGACTGCACCGGATGCATCTGTTTATAACTTCATGTACACGGGCACCTATGATTCCAATGACGGCAGCTACCATGCCGCTGTGGAACTTGGAGGCGAGGGTTCCCAGCTCTTTAAGATGTCTGCAACCGGTATTGTGGACCAGATGGAAAAGGGCAAGGCTTACCATATGGATATCGATGCCCTGGAGATTGCCGCCATGGATAATTCCATGAACATGGTACTCAGCGGCGAGCTTTACAGCCGTCCGTTAAGCGCTGAGGTAACACCTCTTGATGGCGAGCCGATGGACATACTGTCAGCAACCGAAGAGGACTGGAACAATGTCCTTATGGAAATGGTATTCGGCATCATCGGACTTTCAGGACAGCTTGAAGTTCCCATGGGCTGATGCCAAAAACGGTAAAACAGGAATAAAACAGGGCCTTTGGTTCATTTCCGTCCGGAGATGGGCCGGGGCCGGATCATAACAAAAAGGAATGGGGAAATATGTCTGCACGTCTGGTTTATCTCAAGCTGGAGTTAAAACGAGCATGTAAAAAGCTTCCCCACATCATTGCAGGGGCAATCGTGCTGTTACTATTAGCGGTTACGGTTGCCTTTTTGGCAAGCAGGATGTTGTATGGGGAGCAGGCAGCAGGGAGGATTACCGTGGGGGTAGTGCTTCCTGAGGGTGATGCCGTGGCACAGAAGGCGGTGGCCATGGTCAGCTCCCTGGAAAGCGTAAAAAGTATCTGTGATTTTGAATATATGGACAAGGAAGAGGGCATCCGGAAACTGAAGGAAGGGAAGCTTTATGCGGTGATGGAAGTGCCTGAAGGATTTGTGCAGGATATCATGAACGGGACCAACACGCCTGTGCGGATTGTACTGCCTGGGGGCGCGGGTCTGGAGGGCAGGATATTCAAGGAACTGACGGACGCAGGGGCCAAGACCCTGGGGGCCAGCCAGGCGGGAATCTACGCCGGGGATGAACTCTGCGTCCTGGAAGGCATGACGGACTCCATCCCTGTCCTGGAGGCGGACCTGAACCGGATTTTCATGGGATACAGCCTGCCAAGGATGGACTATTTCAGGAATATGAAGGTGACTGCCACAGGGGATGTGGATACCCTGCATTTCTATGGCATCAGCGCGGCCGTGCTGTTCCTGCTTCTGTGTGCCATTCCTGTATCGGCATACCTGTCACCGGCCCGTCCCGTGATGAAACAGAAGCTTAAGATACTGGGGATTGGCAATATGACGGTCCTGGGGGTCAGGATACTGGGCCTGGGCCTGCTTCTGGCCGCGGTTGCACTCCCGGCAGCGGCAGCGGCCGGAGGCGTTGGATTCATTCCATGGGGACTTAAGACCGTGCTGGCTGTGACCGCCGTATGCCTGTCGGCTGCTTCCATGATCGTGTTCCTGTATCAGGCTGCGGGAAGCCTGATGGGAGGCGTCATGCTACTGTTTTTGACCGTGACGGCCATGCATTTCATGGCAGGCGGATTCCTTCCGCTGGTGTTCCTTCCGGTATCCATCCGGGCAGCGGCCCCGTTCCTGCCGTCCTATATATTCATGGAGGGCATGAAGATGGCGGTGACATCTGTCATGGACCCTGTTGTATTTGTCAGGCTGGCGGCTGTCATGGCGGTATGTTTCCTGCTCAGCCTGTGGGTGGAGGTGGGAAGACGATGAAAAAGGTCATGATCTGGTTCCTTCTGTCCTGCAAGCGGTATGTGCGCAAGCCCTCTTTCCTGGTCATCCTCCTTCTGCTTCCCCTTGGGATCCTGGCGGCAGACAGGAGCCAGGGCCATAAGGAGCAGGAGATTAAGATTGCTGTCAGCGTCCAGGGAGGCGATGGGAATGAACTGGGCCGGCGGCTGGCAGAAAGCCTTGTGAACCGCAGGCGGGGCGTAGATGCGGGTATGTTCCGTTTTTACGCATGCAGGGATGAGGGACAGGTAAAGGATGAGGTGGCTTCCAGACGGGCGGAATGCGGCTATGTGATAACGGAGGGACTCCGGGAAAAACTGGATTCCGGCAAATACAGACGCAGCATCCTTGTTTATTCCGCTCCCTCCACCGTGGCGGCATCCCTTTCCACGGAAACCGTGTTTGCGGCGCTGATGGAGATTTACGACCGGGATTTACTGACAGCCTATGTGGCGGAGGAAAGCCTGTTTGATTCCCTGGGAGCGCCGGGAAGCAGGGACAGGGAACAATCTGCCCTGGAGGCCGGCGCACTGTATGACAAATGGCTTGACAATGGAAGCACCTTCCGGTTTGAATACAGCTTTCAGGGTCAGGAAGGGGCTGCAGACCTGCCCGGTACGCAGACTCAGGAGACCGTGTTCCCGGTAAGGGGCATGGTTGCTGTTTACGTGTTCGTGACAGGCCTTTACGGGGCCGTGGTGCTGTGCGGGGATGAGGAGAGAGGGCTGTTCCTGCCCCTTTCCTATGGTTACAGGACGCCCTGCCGCCTTGCATCCATGGCGGCTCCCGTGGCCATGGCAGCCGTGTCCGGCCTGCTGGCCTTGTGGGCCAGCAGAAGCCTTGTTGGCCCTGTAAAGGAAATCGTGGCAATGGCGGTCTACTGTATGGCTGTGACGGCTGTTTCCTGGCTTTTAAAGGTTATCTGCCGCAGGCCCCAGGTCCTGTGCTGCATCATTCCTTTTTTTGTCATCGGAAGCCTTCTGTTCTGCCCGGTGTTCATTGACGCGGGACGGTATCTGGATGTCCTTGACCAGGTTGGGAAACTATTCCCGCCCTGGTATTACCTCAGGTGGTTCGGATAATAAACATTGTATTCTGATGTAAAGGCTGGTATAATAAGGGTTACGGTAACTATAAAGGAGATGATTCTGTCCGGCGCACTTGATGCTGCACAATCAGCAGCATAAGTGGAACGTGGAAACCAAGATGATCAGAACTGCATAAGGGACAAGGCCTGTATCTACAGGTTCTGTTGTCGTACCAGCATGATTATCAGGAATTCCGCGTTAATACGATTTAACATTAACTGTGGGATTCTTCCACAGTTTTTTTAATCCCCATAGTTACCGTAAGCTGCCGTAATCCAAATTGAAAGGACAGGATATCATGAAGAATTTATTGAAAATGTTAAAAGAAAAACCAGCTTTATATGAGGCCTCGCCTGTGAATATGTGGGATGACCCACATATATCAAAGCAGATGCTGGCCGCGCATCTGGATGAAGGATTCGATTCCGCAACAAGGAAGATGGATTTTGTAAGGGAATCCGCAGGGTGGATTGCATCCCTGCTTCCGCCTGAACGTTACAGGAGGCTTCTGGACCTGGGCTGCGGTCCGGGTATTTATGCTGAACTGTTCTGCCATAAGGGGTATGAGGTGACCGGCGTGGACATATCGAGGCGCTCCATCGGGTTCGCCCGTGAGTCGGCCGGACAGAAGGGTCTGGCAATCCAATATTGCCGGAAGGACTATACGGCGTCCGGCCTTGGGGGCTGTTATGACCTGATTACCCTGATATACTGTGATTTTGGCGTGCTGGCCCGGGATACGCGGATGACGCTGCTGGCCCGCATTTACGATTCCCTGGCCCCGGAAGGCGCATTGCTGTTCGATGTGTTCAAACCGGTAAGATACAGCGGGATGGAAGAAACCAGGGACTGGAAGGTGGAGGAAAATGGTTTCTGGCATGAGAAACAATACCTGCTGCTCCATTCGTTCTGGCGGTATGATGAGGACAACACATTCCTGAACCAGTATGTGGTTGGGATGGAAGATGGAACCGCCTATTATAATATCTGGGAGCATACCTTTACATTTGAAGAGCTGGAACGGGATCTGAGGAAGGCCGGATTTGGCCGGATACAGTTCTACGGCAATGTTGCCGGTAAAAAATGTGAAGATGCAGATGATACAATCTGTGTCCTGGCTATGAAGTGACAGTAAACAAAAAACCCGGATTCCATGATTGAAATCCGGGTTTTTCCTGCAAGTGCAGAAGAAGGGAGTCGAACCCTCAAGGTATTACTACCACACGGACCTGAACCGTGCGCGTCTGCCAATTCCGCCACTTCTGCGTCTGATGCCAGGCTGTTGTCTCAGGCAACGAAAGTTATTATAAGATAGGTTGGCCTTTTTGTCAACACTATTTTCAAAAAAATTTCCTGTGATTACCAAATTTATTGCGCATATAACATACATAAAAAAAATTAGAAAAAATTTCAAAAAATAGTTGCCAATTTAAAAACTCTGTGATATACTATCATTCGTGTTGCGGGAGTGCTGGAATTGGCAGACAGGCTAGACTAAGGATCTAGTGGTTGTATGATCGTGTGGGTTCAAGTCCCATCTCCCGCACTATTTGTAAGAGGAATCTTTGCTGGATTGCAAAGGTTCCTTTTTTTTCTGCGCATGTGGTTCCGGACACACCTTGGGACAGGCCCGGGATTTTACAAAATACAGGTGTAATTTGGGATGGGATATGCTAAAATGAAAACATGTGGATAAGAACATATGACCTGAGAGTGACAGATCAGACGATGTGTATATAAAACCGGCGGCAGTGTGGGAATCGCTCATGTCCGGTTCCGGTAGAAGGAGGCATTATGGATTTAAATACAATACTTACACTTCAGGAGGCTGGGGTGGATACAGAGGGCGCAGTGAGGCGGTTCAGCGGCAATTCAGGGCTTTATGAGCGGTTCCTTAATAAGTTTTTATCCGACCCAACCTTTGGGATGGTGTCGGATGCATTTGCGGCAGGGGATGAGCAGAAGGCCCTGACAGCCACCCATACCTTTAAGGGGCTGACGGCCAACCTGGGGCTTACAAAGCTTTATGATATTTCATCTGAGATGGTGAACCTGATAAGGGGCGGTGATTATGGGGCGGCGGCCGGGACTTTCCCTGACCTGAAAACCGCATATGATGAAATCTGCGGGATTCTGGAAAAAGGCTTTCTTTAAAAATACTCCATGGAACGGAAGTGCGGATTCACGGGGATCCGTAGAGAGGAAGAATTGACATGCGTCAGCGAGATACGATTCTGATAGTAGATGATATGGAGGTTAACCGGGTCATACTGAGCGGTTTGTTCCAGGAAGAATATCATCTGTTGGAAGCTGAGAACGGAGAACAGGCCCTTCTGCTTCTGAAGCAGTATCACAGCAATATAGCAATCATGCTGCTGGATGTGGTCATGCCTGTTATGGATGGATATCAGGTCATGAAGGAGATGGGGGGCAGCGGACTTCTGGGTGAGGTGCCGGTGGTGGTCATTACAGCAGATAACTCCCTGGAAGGGGAACTGCGCTCCTTTGACCTGGGCGCCTCGGACATCATTGTAAAGCCCTTTGAGCCACATGTAGTGAAGCGGCGTGTACATAATATCATTGAGCTTTACCTGCATAAGCATAACCTGGAGGACATGGTGGACCAGCAGGCCCATAAGCTGAAGGAATCCAATGACGTGCTGGTGGACGCCCTGTCCTCTGTCATTGAGTACAGGAGCCTGGAATCGGGCCAGCACATAAAGCGGATCCGCCTTCTTACCAAGGTCCTTCTTCAGGAACTGGCCAAAAACTGTCCGGAATATGGACTGGACCAGCATAAGATTGAGGTGATTGCATCTGCCTCAGCCCTCCATGACATTGGCAAGATTGCCATTGAGGACCGCATCCTCAACAAGCCCGGGCGCCTGACCCCGGAGGAGTTCAATGTGATGAAGACCCATACCACCAAGGGATGCCAGATACTGGAAAGCCTGGGGCGGATGAGTGACAAGGAATATCTGCAGTATGCCTATAATATCTGCCGCTATCACCATGAACGGTGGGATGGAAAGGGATATCCGGAAGGACTCTGCGGGGATTCAATCCCGGTCTGCGCCCAGGCCGTGTCGGTGGTGGATGCATTTGACGCCCTGACTTCGGACCGGGTATATAAGAAGGCAATCCCTTACCAGCAGGCCGCCAATATGATCCTCAATGGGGAATGCGGCACATACTCCCCCAGGCTGATGGAATGCTTTAAGCCGGTGCTGCCGGTGCTGTCCGCCCTGTGCCAGAAGTATGCCGACGGCAATGTGCCCTTTGGGGACCCGCTTAACATGCAGGACCAGGAGCAGGCTGCGGTTGAGAACGGCATCAGCGCGCTTCAGTTGGAGCAGCTGAAATACCTGGCCATGCTGCGTTATGAGAATACGATGGTGGCCGAGGTGGATTTTTCTTCGGGAAGCTATCACCTGGTATATGCGCCCAATCTCCGGATTAAGCGCGCCTTTCAGGGAGAGCGCCTGGAGGATGCGGCAGAACGGTATATTTCCGAGATGGTCAAACCGGAAGACCGGGAGTACATGCAGATTGCATGGAAGGAGGAAATGCCCGGGTTCTTTGCGCAGGGACTGTTGAAACAGTCCTGGAAGCACCGTGTCAGGGAAGGGCTGGGCTGGTGCTGGTATGAGCTGACCATCCTCAGGATTGATACGGAGCATCCGCGCCAGAGAAAGGCCCTGCTTTTGTGGAAGGCCCTGGAGGAGGATTCGGCTGGGGAAGGGAAACAGGCTGTTCCTGAGGATAAAGATGACAGCCGGATCCTCCATCAGATATTAAAGGGGATTTCCCGTTACCGCAACGACCAGTGGTTTACCATCCTTGATATTGACGATGGATTCATGGGATATGGAAGGGATGCCATCCGCAGTAAGTTTAATGACCGCTATCTGGAAATCATCCATCCGGAGGACAGGGGACGTGTTAAGAAGGAACTGTTGGACCAGCTGAACAGGGGAAGTGAGTTTGAGCTGGAGCACAGGGTGATTGATGCGGATGGATGCATCAACTGGGTGCTGACCAAGGGCTGCCTGATGACGGACCGGTCGGGCCAGGAGTATCTTTACAGCGTGGTCATTGATATCAACCAGACAAAACATGCCCAGGAGGAACTGCGCCTTGGCCTGGAGCGGTATAAAATCGTCATGGAACAGACCAACGATATCTTTTTTGAGTGGGATGTGGAAACAGATACGGTTGCCTATTCCTCTAACTGGAAGACAAAGTTCGGATACGATCCCATCTCAACCAGGGCATCGGAGCGTATACCCAAGATATCCCATCTCCATCCGGAGGATATGGCCCCCTTTGGGGCATTCATTAAGGAAATGCGATCCGGCAGACGTTACGGGGAGCTGGAGTTCAAGGTATCGGATTCCAGGGGCCGCTACCAGTGGTGCAAGCTCAGGGCAACCATGCAGTTTGATGACCAGGGAAGGCCGTGCAAGGCAATCGGGATTGTGATAGATATCAATGACGAGAAAATGGCGGCCCAGGAACTGAAGGCCAGGGCTGAACGGGATACCCTTACCAAGCTGTACAATAAGGCCTCTGCCCGCCAAAGGATTGAATACATGCTGGTGAACCGGGAAGAGGGGGAAGGGCTTGCCCTGTTCATCATTGACATTGATAACTTTAAGCTGGTCAATGATATGTACGGCCATATGTTCGGCGATGCCGTGCTTACCAAAATCGCGGCCCAGCTCTCCCGTCTGTTCAGAAGCAGCGATATTGTATCGCGTATCGGCGGGGATGAGTTCATGGCCCTGCTCCAGGGCGTGCTGAACGGGGACCAGGTGCGGGTGGTTGCGGACCGTATCCTGGAATGCTTTGACCGGGTCCTGGAGGAACTGCCCAAGGAATGCAGTATTACATGCAGCACGGGAATTGCAGTGTGCCCGGAAGATGGGGAGGATTTCCAGACCCTGTTCCAGAAAGCGGATGTGGCCCTGTACCATGCAAAGGCCTGCGGCAAAAAACAATACCAGATTTATGAACAGTCCATGGAGAATAAGGCATATGGCCAGAATGCCCCAAGACAGACAGCTGCCAACACGACCATCGAATCGGAGGAAGGCAGTGAAGTAGTGTTGAACGACCTCCTTCCACGGGCCTTTAATATCTTCAGCAAGGCGGTGCAGCTGGACCGGGCGGTTGAGAATGTGCTGGAGCTGCTGGGGGAACGCCTCCAGGTAAGCCGTGCCTATATATTTGAGAATTCAGAAGACGGCCGGTCCTACAGCAATACATTTGAATGGTGCAGGGAGGGAATCAAGTCCCAGAAGGATATGCTCCAGGACATGCCATACGCCGGTCTGAGCGTGGATTATAAAAGCTTTTTCAACGAGAGGGGCATCCTCTACTGTGATGACATAAACAAGCTCCCGAAGGATATAAGGGAGAATCTGGCCAGCCAGGGAATCCAGTCCATGCTCCAGTGCGCAATCAAGGATAATGGTGAATTTAAGGGCTGGGTGGGTTTTGACGACTGTACGTCCAAATGCATGTGGACCATCAGCCAGATAGAGGTCCTGTCATTTATCTCCGAACTGCTGTCCCTGTTCCTTCTAAAGCGCAGGGCCCAGGACAATGCCATGGAGCTGGCGGAGGATCTGCGCACGGTGCTGGACCACCAGAATTCATGGATATATGTGGTGGATGCAGAGACAAGGGAGCTTCTCTACATCAATGAGAAGACCCACGGGATTGCCCCGGATTCCAGGGTGGGGATGCGCTGCCATGAAGCGTTTTTCTGCAGAAATGAGCCTTGTATCAAATGTCCGATGAATGATATTAGACAGAAAATCAACTGTACGCTGGAGGTATATAACCCAATCCTTAAGGTATGGTCGCTGGCGGATGCCTCCCTGATCCGCTGGGGAAAGCGGGACGCCTGCCTTCTTGCATGCCATGATATCACCAAGTATAAGGAAGGCCGGGAGGAAATAACAAAGAATTAAGATTTTCAGGGGCACATATGGAAGGAACGGAATATCCTGATTATAAAGAAACAGGTGCCGTCTGGTATCAATAGCCGGATACCCTCAGTGTACCGGGGCCAACCCCTGTGCACTGGGGGTATTGTATCCCTGGTCCACATCCGGCGGCGCCAAGAGGAGTTACCATATGAAACGTTGCGTACCGTTAGAACCGGCAGCGGAAGCTGTCTGCGAGGCCAATTCCAAACCGCCCCTTATATTTGAACTTCCCCCTGCCCAGGGAAGGATGGCATTAGAAACGGCCCAGGACAGTCCGGTGTACAAATATCCTGCCCAGGTAAGCCGGGTCAGTGTCAATACCGGAAGATGGGGGACGATACCGGTTTACCTGGTGAATCCGGGCAATACGCCGGCGTTGTCCAATGTCATTTTCTTCATCCACGGCGCCGGCTGGGTGTTCGGCAGCTATCATACCCATGAGAAGCTGGTGCGGGAGCTGGCGTCCAGGACCGGTTCCCTGCTTATCTTCCCGGAATACAGCCGTTCCCCGGAGGCACGTTACCCTGTGGCCATTGAGCAGTGCTACAGCGTGCTGTGCATGGTGCCGGAATTGGTCCGGTCCATGGGCTTTACCGCTAATCCGGGAACACTGACCGTGGCCGGGGACAGCGTGGGAGGCAATATGGCCACGGTGATGACAATCATGGCAAAGTACAGGAAAGGGCCTGCCATCCATAAGCAGCTGCTGTATTATCCTGTGGCCAATGCCTGTTTTGACACATGTACCTACCGTGAATTCGCGGAAGGATATTATCTGTACCGGGCCGGGATGGAGTGGTTCTGGAACCAGTATACCATGTGCCAGAAGGACAGGAACCAGATAACAGCATCCCCGCTCAGGGCTGTAAGGGACCAGTTAAAGGGGCTTCCTCCTGCCATGATCCTCAATGGGGAAGCCGATGTGCTCCGGGATGAAGGCGAGGCCTATGCCAGGCGCCTGAGGGAAGCCGGGGTGGATGTGACCGCCATCCGCTTCCAGGCCATCATCCATGATTTTGTCATGCTCAATTCCCTGGACCAGACCAGGGCGTGCAGGGCTGCGATGGATGTTTCCACGGAGTGGATAAACCGGAAAAGCAGATAACAGCGGCCCCTGTTTTTCGGGTAAAAAGGAAACATCTTGAAATTAACCTGCTTATATTCTATACTAAGTAACAACAAACAGTCGGACCGTACATACCCTGGCAGCAGGAAAATGGGATGTACGGGACTGAATTGCATAAGAGGGGCGGGCAGGTTATGATAAAGGTATTTCTTGTGGAAGATGAGGTTGTCATGCGCAATGGCATCAAGAACAACATTCCGTGGGAAAAGGAGGGCCTCATGTTCGCAGGTGAGGCAAGCGACGGGGAACTGGCGTATCCCATGATAAAGAAAGCGCAGCCGGACATCCTGATTACGGATATCCGCATGCCGTTCATGGACGGACTGGAGCTTTCAGAGCTGGTGAAAAAGGAATTCCCCAAAATCAAGATCATCATCCTCAGCGGTTATAATGAGTTTGACTATGCAAAACAGGCCATCCACATCGGGGTCACGGATTACCTCTTAAAGCCCATTACCGCGTCCAAACTGCTGGAGGCAGTGAAAAAAGTGGCGGATGTGATTGAGAAAGAGAGGGAAGAGGAGGGGATGCTGGAGCGCTACCGCCTGGAGATGGCGGAGAACACGGTGCTGGAGCGCCAGCGCCTGTTCAAGGATCTGGTGACCAGCAGGATTAACTTTAAGGAGGCCTTTGAACGGGGGGAGGAGCTGGGCCTGGAGCTGTCGGCCTCCTTTTACCAGCTCATGCTTTTTAAGCTGATTCCTTCCGGCCCTTCCAGCATATGGTCCGACATGGTGGTTTCCTGCCAGGAGGCCATTGAGGAACATATGGAGGGAAGGTCCCACATCCTTGTATTTGACCGGGGGGACGAGGGCTGGGCCTTTATCCTGACCGGTGAGTCCGAGCAGGAGGTGGGGCGCAGGATGAAGGAATGCGCGGTCCGTCTGGGGGAACTGGTGCATACATACAGGGACATACAGTATTTTGGCAGTATCGGGAGCTGTGTCAACCGGCTGGGGGATCTCCAGCAGTCCTACCAGCAGGCCAGCCAGGCATTTGCCTGCCGCTTTTTCTCGGAAATGAACCAGGTGGTGGATTACAGCCAGATGGAGCAGATGTTTTCCGCCACAGGGGAACCCATTGACATCCATTCGGTGGACGGCTCCAAAGTAAACCGGAAGACCCTGGAGAATTTCCTGAAACAGGGGACATCAGAGGAAGCCAGGGGCTTTGTGGAGGAATATTTCCAGAATGTGGGTGAGAAGAATTACCAGTCCTTCATGTTCCGCCAGTATATCATCATGGACTGCTATCTGTGCGTGCGCACCTTCCTGGAGGAACTGGGAATGGATATGTTAAAGCTTCCCGAGGGAGTGGCTGACATGGATATGGTGCTGAAGGAAAGCCACTCCATTACGGCCTTAAAGGAGAGCCTGATCCGTCTGTTTGAGGGGACCATGCTCCTTCGGGACAGCCAGACAGCCAGCAAATACAGCCAGGTGCTGGAGGAGGCCAGGGCGTTCATCCGTGAGAACTATGCCAAGGAGGAGATTTCCCTTAACACGGTGGCTGCCAGGGTGAACATCAGTCCCAGCTATTTCAGCTCCATATTCAGCCAGGAGATGGGCGTGACCTTTGTGGAATACCTGACCGGCGTCAGGATGGAGCGGGCCAAGGAACTGCTCATGTGCTCCAACATGAAAACCACTGAAATCGGCTATGAAGTCGGGTATAAGGATTCCCACTATTTCGGATATCTGTTTAAGAAGACAGTGGGATGCACGCCAAAAGAGTACCGGGCAGGAAGCAGGGAGCGCTTATGAGGGCGCCCGGACAGTTCCGGGAAAGGGAAAAACGGCTTTTAGACCGCCTTCCCCTGGAAAAAAGGCTGAACACCATGACATTCATCATCATCATCCCGCTGACCGTGCTGGTCATCTATCTTATGGCCACTGTGGTGAAGTTCTGCAATGCCTATAACCAGAGCATTGTCAACATCACGGATGTGAATAACAGCATGGCGTATTTCCGGGAAGACCTGGACTACACCATGTACCGGATTGCAATCGGCACCATGACCTACCAGGATATCCATGATATGCCTGAGGAGGACAGGCCATATGGATGGGAACAGATAAAGGATCCCCATGAGATGATTAATTCCACCAGGAAGGTGTACCGCCAGCTCTTAAAGCGGACCACGGATGATGGGAACCGGCGCAGGATTACCTGGATCATCCACTGCCTGGACCAGCTGGAGGACAGGGTCAATGAGATAGAGGACAACCTTCCCTACGGCGGCTATGATAAGAACATGCAGCTTCTGGACATGGGAGTCTATATGCTGACAGAGGATATCGCGGAACAGAGCCAGGAATACATCTACTATGAGACGCTTCATGTGCAGGAAATCCAGCGGCAGCTGGAACGCCAGGAACGCACGGCCATGGTGGTAAGCCTGAGCCTTCTGGGGATGATCCTGGGCCTGGGCCTGATCCTCAGCCGCAGGATAACAAAGAGCGTCACGGAGCCAATCCAGAAATTATGCAATGAGACGGAACGGGTGGCGCGTGGGGACTTTACCTCTGGTCCTAAGATTGAATCAGGGGATGAACTGGCTATCCTCACCGGAAGCTTTGACCATATGAAAGGGGAAATCGGCCGCCTGATTGAGGATATACGCCAGGAGCAGAACCAGCGCAGGGTCATGGAGCTGCAGCTGTTGCAGGAGCAGATCAATCCGCATTTCCTCTACAACACCCTGGACACCATTGTATGGCTGGCAGAGGGAGGGCAGAACCGGGAGGTGGTGGACATGGTTACCTCCCTGTCCGAATTCTTCAGGACCACCTTAAGCGGGGGCAAGGATTTCATAACCATCAAGGAGGAGATGGGCCATATTGAGAGCTACCTGCAGATTCAGAAAATCCGCTACCAGGATATCCTGGATTATGAAGTGACGCTGGATGAATCCCTGGAAGAGTACCGCATACTCAAGCTTACCCTGCAGCCTCTTGTGGAAAATGCCCTCTACCATGGCATTAAGAACAAGCGGGGCAGGGGCCATATCTGGGTCCGGGGATATGCCAGGGACGACATGGCTGTCTTCGAGATCCGGGACGATGGGGCCGGGATGACGCAGGAGGAAATGGAGGCGGTGCAGCGCAAGCTTAAGGGCGGGGACCGGCCTTCGGACAGGAACGGATCAGCCTCCAAGGGCGGGTTCGGGCTGTTCAATGTGGCGGAACGGCTGAGGCTTAACTATGGAGGGCGGTGCAGCCTGGAATTCCACAGCGTCCAGGGAGAGGGGACCACTGCGCTGGTATGCATCCCTCTGGACATGGAATATGAGGCTGTTTAAAAAATTCCCCCTTTTTTCGTAAAAAAACACCCGGAAGTATGAACAAACTGTGAAAATTCGAAAAATCGTGTACAAAACAACGGAGAAATTCCGTTGTTTTTGTTATTTACAACTGGTATCATATAACCATCAACAAGGGGAAACAAAACATCAAATCTAAGGAGGTTTACGTATTATGAGGAAGAAAACATTAAGTGTTGTATTAGGTGCAGCAATGGCAGCGTCCCTGCTTTCAGGGTGCGGCGGAGGAAGCAAACCAGCTGACGCAACAACAGCGGCTCCCGCAGCAGAGACAACCGCAGCTCCTGCAGCTGACACAACAGCGGCTCCTGAGGCTGACACAGAGGCTCCCGCAGCTGAGGCGGCATCTTCAGATGACCTGATCGTGGTTGGATATGCCCAGGTCGGAGCTGAGTCTGACTGGAGGACAGCAAACACAGAGTCCTTTAAATCCACATTTACGGAAGCAAACGGATATAAGCTGATTTTCGATGATGCACAGCAGAAACAGGAGAATCAGATTAAGGCCATCAGAAGCTTCATTCAGCAGGACGTTGATTACATCGTGGTAGCACCTGTGGTTGAGACCGGATGGGAAGCAGTCCTTCAGGAAGCACAGGAAGCTGGGATCCCGGTCATCCTGTCCGACCGTATGATGGACGTGGATGAAAGCTTATATGAGTGCTGGGTTGGCGGCAACTTCATCAAGGAAGGTGAGGACGCGGGCAACTGGCTGGCTAAGTACTTAGAGGACCAGGGCAGGGGCGATGAGGAAATCAACATCGTAACCCTTCAGGGAACCATCGGCGCATCCGCACAGGTTGGCCGTACGGACGGTTTTGCAAACATCCTTGCACAGCACAGCAACTGGAAGATGTTAGATAAGCAGACCGGTGAGTTCACACAGGCCAAGGGCCAGGAAGTCATGGAATCCTTCTTAAAATCCTATGACGATATCGATGTGGTAGTGGCTGAGAACGATAACATGGCATTCGGCGCAATTGATGCAATCAAGGCAGCAGGCAAGACCTGCGGACCTGATGGTGACATCATCATCTTCTCCTTCGACGCAGTTAAGGCGGCATTTGACGCAATGATAGCAGGCGACTTAAACGCAGCATTTGAGTGTAACCCACTTCACGGACCACGTGTGGATGAAATCATCAAGAAGCTGGAAAAAGGCGAGACCGTTGAGAAAATCCAGTATGTAGACGAGGCTTACTTCGATACATCCATGGATCTGGAAGCCATCAAGGCTGAGCGTGCTTATTAATAGCCATTAGAGGAAAGGCGGTGGGGAGAGTCGTTTCACGGCTCTCCCCCTTTTAGGGCCTGGCAGCCAGGCAGACAGCAAAAACATGCCCTGTGGATGGGGCGGAAAACGGTAGAAAGGCGGAAATCGCATGGAGCAGAACGTTGTTTTGGAAATGCGGGGGATCAATAAGAATTTCCCCGGTGTAAAGGCACTGCAGAATGTGGATTTTACTTTGAGGAAAGGCGAAATTCACGCCCTTATGGGTGAAAATGGTGCCGGGAAGTCTACGCTGATAAAGGTGCTGACCGGTGTGGAGGAATTTGAGACCGGCACAATCCGAATTGATGGTTCGTCCAGCACAATCATCAACCGGTCGCCCCAGGAAGCGCAGGAAAATGGAATCAGCACAGTGTACCAGGAGGTCAATCTCTGTCCCAACCTGTCCGTGGCAGAGAACCTCTATATCGGCAGGGAACCAAAACTTGGGCCTATGATTGACTGGAAGGCCATGAAGAGGAATGCACAGGAACTGCTTAAGAGCCTGGACATCTACATTGATGTGACGGCGGCAGTGGAGAATTACTCCATCGCCATCCAGCAGATGATAGCCATTGCCCGGGCAGTGGATATGTCGGCCAAGGTATTGATACTGGATGAGCCAACCTCTTCCCTGGATGACGGTGAGGTGGAGAAATTATTTGTGCTGATGCGCCAGCTGCGGGATAAGGGGATTGGAATCATTTTCGTGACACATTTCCTGGAACAGGTGTATGCGGTCTGCGACAGGATAACGGTCCTCAGGAACGGAACCCTGGTGGGTGAGTTTAAGACAGAGGAACTGCCCAGGGTACAGCTGGTGGCCAGGATGATGGGTAAGGATTTTGATGACCTGGCAGCCATTAAGAAGGAAGGCGTTTCCACGGTAAAGGAGGATGTGATCATCCGCGCCAAGGGACTGGGACATAAGGGAACCATCAAGCCCTTTGACCTGGATATCCACAAAGGCGAGGTCATCGGACTTACAGGACTTCTGGGTTCAGGCCGTTCCGAGCTGGTCAGGGTCATTTACGGGGCAGATAAGCCTGACAGCGGGGAGCTGACCGTGAAGGGGAAGAAGTTAAAGGCCAGCACACCCATTGATGCAATGATGCAGGGAATGGCGTACCTGCCCGAGAACCGCAAGGAGGAAGGCATCATCGCCGACCTGTCCGTGCGTGAGAATATCATCATTGCCCTTCAGGCCAAACAGGGCATGTTCAAGCTGATGTCCAAAAAGGAACAGGAAGAATTTACGGATAAATACATTGATATCCTCCAGATTAAGACGGCTGACAGGGAGACGCCCATCAAGCAGCTGTCAGGCGGTAACCAGCAGAAGGTAATCCTGGGAAGATGGCTTCTGACCCAGCCGGATTTCCTCATACTGGATGAGCCGACCAGGGGTATTGACATCGGAACCAAGACAGAGATACAGAAGCTGGTACTTAAGCTGGCTGAAGATGGGATGAGCGTGGTGTTCATTTCCTCAGAGATTGAGGAAATGCTCCGCACCTGCAGCCGTATGGCGGTCCTGCGTGACGGCGAGAAGGTAGGGGAGCTGGCAGAGGGCGAGCTGAGCCAGGATTCCATCATGAAGGCAATTGCAGGAGGAGGGGAAGAATAATGGAAAAAGTGAAGAAAATAACAGGATACCGGCTTTTTCTCCCGCTGTCCTGTCTGCTCATCGTACTGCTGATCAACCTGATTACCACGCCTACATTTTTCAAGATATCCATTACCAATGGAGTCCTCTACGGCTACATCATCGATGTCATCAACCGTGCCAGCGAGCTGGTAGTGCTGGCTGTGGGCATGACCCTGGTGGTGTCCGCCTCGGCTGGTACGGATATTTCCGTGGGCGCAGTGATGGCGGTGGCTGCTTCCGTGTGCACCCGCATCCTTGCGGCAGGGGAGGTGTCGGTCAATGAATATGCCAACCCTTATATCCTGGCGGTCCTGGGAGGCCTGGCCGTGGCAATTGTGTGCGGCTGCTTTAACGGTTTCCTGGTGGCGAAGCTGAAGATACAGCCCATGGTGGCGACCCTGATTCTGTTCACGGCAGGGCGCGGCATCTCACAGCTGGTCACCAACGGACAGATTACATATATCCGTGTGGACGCATATAAGCTTCTGGGCAACAATATTCCGGGAATCCCCATCCCAACCCCGATTTTCGTGGCTGTGATTGTGGTGGCCCTGACCTATGTGCTTCTCAAGAAGACGGCCCTTGGCATGTATATACAGGCAGTGGGCATCAATGAACGGGCCTCACGGCTGGTGGGACTTAAATCCACCAAGATCATCTGGCTGGCCTATGCGTTCTGCGGCCTGTGCGCAGGCATTGCAGGACTGGTGGCATCCTCCCGTATCTATTCCGCGGATGCCAATAACATCGGTCTTAACATGGAGCTGGACGCCATTGCGGCGGTTGCCCTGGGCGGAAATTCACTGGGAGGCGGAAAGTTCTCGCTGCTGGGTTCCGTCATCGGTGCCTATACCATCCAGGCCCTGACCACCACCCTGTACGCCATGAGCGTGCCTTCCGACCAGATTCCCGTGTATAAGGCAATCGTGGTCATCCTGATTGTGGCGGTACAGTCTGAGGAACTTAGGAAACTGAAAAAACGCATGACTGCAAAACATACATCCAAGACAGTGGAAGGAGGAGCGGCATAATGAAAAACAGCAATAAGAAAAAACTGGACGGCAACTCCTTCCTGCTGGTCGTGACCATCGTACTGTTCTTTGCAATGTACATTGTGGGTATCATCATGTTCGGTGACCGCGGATTTGCAAAGGTACAGAATTTCCTGAACCTGTTCATCTCCAATGCCGGACTGATTGTGGTGGCTACCGGCATGACCATTGTCATGATTACGGGCGGCATTGATATTTCCGTTGGCTCCGTGGTGGCACTTATCTGCATGATGCTGGCATGGATGATGGAAAAGGCGGGAATCGGCGCGGTTCCGGCAATCATCATCGTGCTCATGACAGGCTGTGTGTTCGGCCTGGTGCAGGGCTTTTTGGTGGCGTACCTGAAAATCCAGCCCTTTATCGTGACCCTGGCAGGCATGTTCTTTGCAAGAGGCATGACCTCCATCATCAGCCAGGAGATGATAAGCATTAACAACGAAACGTTTAAATCCATTGCAACCTTTAAGATGTACCTGCCCTTTGGGGGATACCTGAACAAGAAGGGAATTATGATATACCCTTATATCTATCCCAGTGTCATCATTGCCCTTGTGGTGCTCCTGCTGATTTTCGTGGTGCTGAAATATACGAAATTCGGACGCTCCATCTACGCCATCGGCGGAAATGAACAGTCAGCCCTGCTTCTGGGCCTGAATGTCAGGAAAATCAAGCTTCAGGCTTACATACTGGATGGCTTCCTGGCCGGACTTGGGGGACTCCTGTTCTGTATGAATACCTGTTCCGGTTTCGTGGAGCAGGCCAAGGGATTTGAGATGGATGCCATTGCATCATCTGTAATCGGCGGGACCCTTCTTACGGGCGGTGTGGGAAATGTAATCGGCAGCCTGTTCGGAGTGCTGATTAAAGGTACCATTGAATCATTTATCACCTTCCAGGGGACGCTGTCTTCCTGGTGGGTAAGGATTACCATTGCGGCGCTGCTTTGTTTCTTTATTGTGCTGCAGAGTTTGATTGCGGCGTTTAAGAGGAAGAGTAAGTAAGAGATGGGTGTGCGGAGGCTGCGTCCGCGGAGGATGCCAGGGCGGGAATGAATTTTCAGACATGCCCTAAGACCCTGACAGGCGGAAAGACGGGGGACCGGTGCTATTCGCTGAGAAATCCTGATGGACTTTCTCAGCGAATAGCACCTTGGATTCTTGCTTTGATGCAGGAATCCACCCCCGTCTTTCCGCCTGCCAGGATTTAAGAAGCTGCGGCCTCCTCCACAATGCGCCCAAACCGCCGCCCGCCCTGGCGTCCTCCGCGGACTGGGGACTTCCGGCCGGGATATGGGCCAAATGGCCAGGAAGGCAGGTCAATTGTTTCAATGGTGGTTAGAGGCGTAGGATTCCGATGCCTACCAGGCCCGGACCGGTGTGGACGGCCATGGAGGGGACGATGGATTTCTCCATGATGAGATGTCCGCTTGGGATGCCTGAAATCAGCCTGGGACGCAGGGCATTGGCAGCTTCCTGGCCCTGGCCGTTTAACAGTGCGGTCAGGCATGGGCCGCTGCCGGCAAATGCCCGGGCTTCTTCCAACAGCCTGGACTGTCCATGTCTTGCCCCGCGTATCTTGGCAACCGTGTAATAAACGCCGTCATCATCACAGGAGATGATGGGCTTGATGTTTAACATGCTGCCTACCACGGAGGTGACCAGGCCGATGCGGCCGCCCTTGCGCAGGTAGGTCAGTGTATCCATGTAATAGAATACTTTGGAATCCTTGACTTTCTCAGGAAGTATTTCCGTCAGTTCATCAAAGGTTTTTCCTTTTTCTAATTCCATGGCAGCCCAGACAGCCAGGACTCCGGCGCCAAAGGATATGTTCCGGGTGTCCAGGACAAAGGTGGTCAGGTCCTTTTCCTGCTCCAGGATGCAGCATACCGTGTTGTAGGTCCCGCTTAAACCGCTGGATATGCAGAAGGCCAGGACATGGGTGTACCCTTCTGATTTGATTTCTTCTGCCATGCTCTGCACTTCCTGGGGACTGGGGGTGGATGTGATGGGAATCTCACGGGGGAAACGCTGATAAACGGTTTCAGCCGTGATGTTCATATCGTCAACATAATCCCCTTCCGGGTAAATGACATGAAGGCGCATCACCTTCATGTGGTATCTCTGAACCAGCTCTTCTGATACATCGCAGCCAGAGTCAATTAATATTGCAGTCTTCATACAACACCTCCATATGTAGTATTTAAAACTATATATTAAAGTATCTCATAATATATAGGCTGTGTCAAGGTGAAAGGTTGGATGAAATGTAATTTATAAATAAAGTTGTATGTACAAATTTTTGAGGATTAAAAAAGTTATCAATACTTATTGACAATGATGGATGAAAAATGTATAGTAGGAGTATAGAGGATTTATTGGGGAAATGAACGGAATTGATTGGAAAATTTATGGGGGAATCAGTTAAAAGTACTGATGACTGCATGGGCTGGGCGGTAAGATTCGTTTGGTGTTGGGAAATGGCAAAAGATAAATGGATTGTTGGTATGAAACAAGTTGTACGTACAGAAGCGCTGTTGGCGTGAGACAGGCGGTATGAGGCCCGGCGTCAGGATTAGATGGATGCAGGCATGACCGGGGGATGGATAAGGAAAAGGAACAGGGATGCTTATGGGGATACAGGAGCCTAAGTATAAGGCAGTTTATAACTGGATTGTTGATAATATCAACAGCGGGGAGCTGAAGGCGGGAGACAGGCTTCCTTCGGAGAATGAGCTTAGTGCGCGGTTTGGGCTGAGCCGTCAGACAATCCGCCATGCCATTGACCTTTTAGGACAGCAGAAGCTGGTGACCAGGGTCAGGGGCAGCGGGACCTATGTGGGCGGGGAAGTCAGGCAGGGACGCCGGGAGCGGTATATGAATATTGCTGTCATCAGTACGTATGTGGACAGCTACGTGTTCCCCACCGTGTTAAGGGAGATTGAGAGCGTGCTGTCCGGGAAGGGATATACGACCCAGATTGCATTTACAGGCAACCGGGTTGGCAGGGAGCAGGAGATATTAAGTAACCTGATTGATAAGGATATCATTGACGGGCTGATTGTGGAACCGGCCAAGAGCGCCCTGCCCAATCCCAACCTGCATTATTACAGGGAACTGATGAAGCGGCAGATACCTGTCCTTTTCTTTAACAGCAATTATCCGGAACTGGGGCTGCCCTATGTGGCCATGGATGATGTCCGGGTGGGAAGGAAGGCTGTGGAGTATCTGGTGAAGGCCGGACACAGGCGGATTGGAGGCATTTTCAAGTGTGATGACGGCCAGGGACTCCTTCGGTATAAAGGGTTCATGCAGGGGATGCAGGAAGCCGGACTGAGGGCAAAGGACCGCAATGTGGTATGGATTGATTCAGAGGATTTGGTGGATATGGAATATTGGTCGGACTATCTATTTAGCAGGATAGGGGACTGTACGGCCCTTGTGTGCTATAACGATGAGGTGGCGTATGTACTTTCCGGAATCTGCGGAAGACGGGGAATCCGTATACCGGACCAGTTATCGCTGGTTGGCATTGATAATTCCGAGCTTTCCACACTGGCCGATGTGCAGATTACATCCCTTCCCTATCCTATGGAGGAACTGGGCAGGAAGGCGGCGGAGAATATTGTGAAGATGATTGAGAATCCGTGTTTTGACGGGAATTACTTGTTTGATTCAGATGTGGTGGAACGGGTTTCCGTGAAGATACTTGGCAGTGGCAGCTAAAAGGAGGCGGCTTATGGAGAAAGGGAAGGACAGGGGAGGCGCAAAACCTCTTCAGGCAACAGTGGTCATACGCCTGATTGCGGGAGGGTATCTGGTGTATCTGGCCCATGATTTATTTAAGATTTATCTTAATCCCGCGGAGGGCGGGAAGATTTACCAGCTGGGATGTGCTGCGTTTTTCTTTGCAGTGGGGGCCGGACTGGCTGTCTGGTCTGGAATGAAGCTTATAAAAGGTGATTATGTGAAAAACGGTGAACGTGCTGATGGAGGGGAAACGCAGACGGACGAAGAATCGGCTGAGGATGCGGGAGCGGCTGATGGGACAAAAGAAGCTGCGGAGGAAACGCCTGAGGCAGATGACACCGAAAAAATAATAAATATTCAGGAGGACGATGGAAATGATAGGAGTTAAAAGTTATAAGTTCTGGTTCTGTACCGGTTCACAGGATCTGTATGGGGATGAATGCCTGGCGCATGTGGCGGAGCATTCCAGGATTATTGTTGACAACCTGAACCAGTCGGGTATCCTGCCCTATGAGGTGGTGTGGAAACCAACCCTGATTACCAATGAACTGATCCGCAGGACCTTTAATGAAGCTAATTCTGATGAGGAGTGCGCGGGCGTCATCACATGGATGCATACATTTTCACCGGCCAAGTCATGGATCCTGGGACTTCAGGAGTTTCGGAAGCCTCTGATGCATTTCCATACACAGTTCAACCAGGAGATTCCCTATGACACCATTGACATGGATTTCATGAATGAGAACCAGTCCGCGCATGGGGACAGGGAATACGGACATATGGTTACCCGCATGGGTATTGAGCGCAAGGTCATTGTGGGACACTGGAGCGATGAGAAGGTGCAGGGACGCATTGCCGGGTGGATGCGCACCGCGGTGGGCATCATGGAGAGCAGTCATGTAAGGGTGGCAAGATTTGCCGATAACATGAGGAATGTTGCTGTTACCGAGGGCGATAAGGTTGAGGCCCAGATGAAGTTTGGCTGGGAAGTGGATGCATATCCTGTGAATGAGCTGTGCGAATATGTGAAGGCAGTTCCAAAGGGGGATATCACGGCCCTGTTGGATGAGTATTACAGTAAGTACACCATCCTGTTAGAGGGAAGGGACCCCGAGGAATTTAAGCGCCATGTGGCTGTCCAGGCCCAGATTGAGGCTGGCCTTGAGAAGTTCCTTGTTGAGAAGGATTATCATGCGATTGTCACACATTTCGGCGATTTAGGCGAGCTGCAGCAGCTTCCCGGCCTGGCAATCCAGAGACTGATGGAAAAGGGTTACGGATTCGGCGGGGAAGGCGACTGGAAGACGGCTGCCATGGTAAGGCTGATGAAGATCATGGCCCAGGGAGTGAAGGATGCCAAGGGCACATCCTTTATGGAGGATTATACATATAACCTGGTTCCGGGTAAGGAGGGCATCCTGGAAGCGCACATGCTGGAGGTCTGCCCGTCCATTGCCGACGGGGATATCAGCATCAAGGTGAACCCGCTGTCCATGGGTGACAGGGAAGACCCTGCAAGACTGGTGTTCACATCCAAGACGGGTCACGGAATCGCCACCTCGCTGGTGGATCTGGGAACCAGGTTCCGCCTGATCATCAATGATGTGGAATGCAGGAAGACGGAAAAGGCAATGCCTAAGCTTCCGGTTGCAACCGCATTCTGGACACCGGAGCCAAGCCTGGCAACCGGAGCAGAAGCCTGGATCCTGGCAGGAGGCGCCCACCATACGGCATTCTCCTATGACCTGACGGCGGAGCAGATGGGCGACTGGGCAGATTCCATGGGCATTGAGGTTGTGTATATTGACAAGGATACAACCATCCGGGGCCTGAAAAATGAACTGCGCTGGAACGCAGCGGCTTACAGATAGGAAAACGCGGGTGAAGCCGCAGCCGGGATGACGGCTGCGGCTCCCGGTGTTTCAATGAAGGAGGGGTAATTCATGAGTTTAGATCATAATGCAGTTAAGGAAGGAATCGAAAAGGGAAATACATCGCTGGGAATCGAGCTGGGCTCCACCAGGATCAAGGCAGTGCTCATTGGGGAGGACCATACGCCCATTGCCTCCGGAAGCCATGACTGGGAAAACCGGTATGTGGACCATATCTGGACCTATACCCTGGAGGACATATGGAATGGAATCAGGGACTGTTATTCAAAGATGGCGGCTGATGTGAAGGAAAGGTACGGCGTAACCCTTACCACCATTGGTTCCATTGGATTTTCCGCCATGATGCACGGGTATATGGCCTTTGATAAGGATGGGAAGCTGCTGGTTCCCTTCCGCACATGGAGGAATACCATTACAGGGCCTGCCTCTGAGAAGCTGACCCAGGTTTTCCAGTACAATGTACCCCAGAGATGGAGCATTGCCCATCTGTACCAGGCTATCCTTAATAAGGAGGAACATGTAAAGGATATTGATTATCTCATTACATTGGAGGGGTATGTGCACTGGATGCTGACCGGGAAGCGGGTTCTTGGCATTGGCGATGTGGCAGGCATGTTCCCGGTGGACATCCATACAAAGGATTTTGACCAGAAGCGGATTGACCAGTTTGATGAACTGGTGGCAGGGGAGCATTTCCCATGGAAACTGAGGGACATCCTTCCAAAGGCCCTGGTGGCCGGACAGGATGCGGGCGTATTGACAGAGGAAGGCGCAAAGCTGCTTGATGTGTCCGGAAACCTGAAAGCCGGCATCCCCATGTGTCCGCCTGAGGGGGACGCGGGGACCGGGATGGCTGCCACCAACAGCGTTGCGGTGCGTACGGGCAATGTTTCCGCCGGTACAAGCGTGTTTGCCATGGTGGTGCTGGAAAAGGAGCTGGAGCATGTGTATCCTGAGATTGACCTGGTAACCACGCCGGCAGGCGATATGGTGGCTATGGTGCACTGCAACAACTGTACGTCCGACCTGAACGCCTGGGTAAACCTGTTCAGGGAGTTTGCACAGACAATGGGCATGAAGGTGGATATGGATGACCTGTTCGGGAAGCTTTACAACAAGGCGCTGGAAGGGGACGCGGACTGCGGCGGACTGCTGGCGTACAATTATTTCTCAGGAGAACACATCACCCACTTTGAGGAGGGACGCCCGCTGTTTGCGCGTATGCCTGACAGCAGGTTTAACCTTGCCAACTTCATGAGGGTGCACCTGTATACTTCCCTGGGCGCCCTTAAGACCGGCATGGATATCCTGTTAAAGAAGGAAAATGTGAAGGTGGATACCCTTCTGGGACACGGCGGCCTGTTTAAGACAAAGGGCGTGGGACAGAGGATACTGGCAGGCGCAATGAACGCCCCGGTGTCCGTCATGGAGACGGCCGGTGAAGGCGGCGCATGGGGAATCGCGCTGCTGGCATCCTATATGAGGAACCGGGAAGAGGGCGAGACACTGGATGCATATCTGGCAGATAAGGTCTTTGGCGGTGATAAGGGCATCACGGTGGAACCTGTTAAGGAAGATGTGGAAGGATTTGAGGCATTCATGGAGCGGTATGCAGAGGGCCTTGCCGTTGAGCGGGCTGCTGTGGAGCATATGAGATAGGAAACAGGATAGAAGGGCTTCAAGGGCTGCGGGCGGCCGGGGTGACGGAAAGCAATGTTTAGACGCGCCCTGAGATGCCGCCTGGATATGGATGATTGGATACGGTTGAAAATGACGGAGGAACAAAAATGTTAGAGGAACTGAAACAGATTGTATATGAGGCGAACATGGAATTGCCTAAGAGAGGGCTGATTACCTATACCTGGGGCAATGTCAGCGGCATTGACCGGGAAAAAGGCCTTTTTGTCATTAAGCCCAGCGGTGTGGATTATGATAAGCTGAAGGCATCGGATATGGTGGTAATGGATTTGGACGGCAATAAGGTGGAGGGGGATATGAACCCGTCCTCCGACACGCCGACCCATGTGGAGCTGTACAAGGCATTTAAGGAAATCGGGGGCATCGTGCACACCCATTCCCCTCATGCGGCTGCCTGGGCCCAGGCCGGAAGGGCGCTTCCCTGTTATGGCACCACCCATGCGGACTATTTTTATGGGGAAATCCCGTGCGCAAGGAACCTGACCGCCCAGGAGATTGAGGAAGGGTATGAGATGAATACGGGCAAGGTAATCATCGAGACCTTTGAGGGTAAGAATCCGGTGTATATCCCGGCCGTGCTGTGCAAGAACCATGGGCCGTTTACCTGGGGCAGGGATGCGGCTGAGGCAGTGCATAACGCGGTGGTCCTGGAGGAAGTGGCTAAGATGAACTTCATGACGGAGATGCTGAACCGCCAGGTGGAACCGGCGCCCCAGTGGCTGCAGGATAAGCATTTCATGCGTAAGCATGGACCGAATGCTTATTATGGACAGGGACATAAGTAGGGAATGGATTTTCAAACACGCCCGGGATTGTTGAGTGGCGCATCGCGGTGTGTACGCCGCGATGCGGATTTGGAAGTGCGGAATCGGAAGTGCGGATTAGATGATGCTGATATAGTGTGCACATGAGAAGAAGCGGATTGGATAATATGTATATGGAAAATGCAGGCAAGGCAAACATGGATTTTTACCGCCGGGTAGGAATCGTGCTGAGGGCTGTCCCTAAGGGACGTGTGGTATCCTATGGGCAGGTTGCCCTTCTCTGTGGCAGGCCAAAGAATTCACGTCAGGTTGGGTATGCCCTGAGGAATGACCTCTCCGGACCGGTTCCTGCCCACCGGGTGGTTAACGGGCAGGGGTATCTGAGCGGTGCGGCCAGCTTTGATTATCCGGGACTGCAAAGACGCCTTCTGGAGGAAGAGGGCGTGAAGGTGTCCGGGGATAACAGGGTGGATTTAAAGGAGTTTGGCTGGAAGAATACCATGATGGAAGCAGAAATGCTTCTGAGGCAATTTGAAAGGGAGAAAATCTGAGACTAGAGTAGCGGTTATCCGTCACTCTGGTCTCAATCTGCATACTTCATTATATAGAGTTAAATTGGTCCGGCGGCTCCGGTCCGGCGCCGCAGATGGGATGTTTATTGTATGACGGCATTGGAAAGGATGTAAAATTCTTCCTGGCCCGCCTGGTACTTTTTCTCCATCCCTTCAAATCCCTGGTCAAAGCGCTGGGCTTCTTCTTCATCGATTTTCATGGCAGGGCTGTCGCGGTAGAACCATTTCCTGCCGTCCAAAGCATTTGGCTTAAGTTCCTTTGCCATCATCGCTGCGGGATAAGTTCCGTTCTCAGCGCAGATGTTATACTTTTTACAGCTTTTAAAGCCACGTCCGACGTAATTACCGGGATTCCCGAATATTACAATCACATCGTAGCCGAGTTCAACGGCCTTTTTAAAGGAATGTTCCATTAATGATTTCCCATATCCCATCCTCTGGTATTCGGGCAGTATGGATACCGGGCCGAAGGTCAGGATTTCTTTTTCTTCTCCGGCCTCATCGGTCAGCCAGGATTTTGTATACATGATATTCCCTACGATTTGATGGTTGTCTTCGATTACAAAATCCAGTTCCGGGAGAAAGTCCTCGTGGGAACGCATGACATGCACAAGATAGTGCTCGGCGCACCCTGGGATGTATATGTTATAAAAAGCCTTTCTTGTGAGTTCCTCCACAGTCCTGTAGTCTGCTGCTTCTTCATTTCTGATTTTAATCATATAAAAACCTCCTACTGGTTTTATTATAGTATAATGAGTTTGGCATGGCAATCTTATTTATGGAATCAGTCCTGGACCAGGCCTGGATAATTATGGTTAGTATTTACGGTTTCGATACAAGGAGGACGCTGGACGTGTTTGCGCCGGGCGGCACTGGGACAGATATGATATAAAGAGATTTTGGAAAATAGGTTAGGAATTGTAAAAAGTGCATAAAAAAATAGAAGCAATTTTGAATAATATGTTTATTGTACTAATGTTAATATCATGTTATTATAAAAACATAATAAGTTAGGAGTGAAACAGATGGCAACACAATTTATAGATAAAGGCAACAATATCCCCCTGTACCTTCAGCTTCTGTCTATTTTCATGGAAAACATCAGGAAGGGAATCTGGGAAGCAGGGGAGAAACTTCCTTCGGAAAAGGAACTTTCCCATACATATGGGGTATCTTTGATTACGGTCAGGAAGACACTGGAAGAACTGAACAAGCAGAACCTGATTTACAAGATACAGGGAAAGGGCAGCTTTGTATCCTACGGGGAGTCGGAAAAGTATAATCTCCGGTTCAAGGAGCTGCGGAGTTTTACGGAGGAGATGGAGCAGAGCCGCAGGACCGTAGGGGCGGTAGTCCTCAAAGTGGAAGAGGCGGCCGTGGATTCCCGCAATGCAGGTGACTTTGGGATTCCTGAGGGGACCCGTGTGCTTCGGATTGTCCGTCTCAGGACGGTTGACGGTATTCCGACCCATATAAGTACTTCGGAGGTTTTTCCGGGAATCGGTGAGAAGCTGAAGGATTGTGATTTGACCCAGTCAATTTATGGACACCTTAGGCGTTTGGGGCATCAGCTGAGCCATGGGACAGAGGAGATTGTGGCGGCCATGCCTACCAGGGAGGAGGCCGGATATCTAAAAATCAGCTGTGATACGCCGGTGCTGGATACCCGGAGTATTGTAGAGGAGAATGGAAGACCGATCCTGATTACCCGGTCCCTTATTAATAGTAAACGGATGAAGATAACGGTGGAACTTGCAGGAGAAGAGTAAGGATAGAGCTGGGTGCCAGCTTTTCCTTTTTATCTAACATATTATGTTTTTATAATAACATTATAACGAGAGGGGGGAATAAGATGTCGAAAAAGGGAATAGCGGTTCTGGCGGTCGTATTACTGGTGCTTGTGATTGCCGGCGCCCTTATGGGTGGGGTGAAGGCCGGAACACCTATGTTCCAGGCAGTGGGAGCGGTGCTTCTGGTTGTTGCGCTGGCCATGTTTTTTATGAAGAAGAAAGAGTAAAAGGAGAATGAGGTATGGAAAACTATTTGGGAATTTTAAGGGTATTGGGTGCTATATCGTTCGGTCTTGGGGGAATCGCATTTTTACTGTCATTCAAATGGAGGCTGGACGGGCTGAAGCTTGTGAAACATCATATCCGCTGGGACGCTTCTGTGATTACCATAATCGCAATATCTGCGGCATTAAATGCCGGGGCGGCGATTATCACAGGACCAATCCGGTTTGGATGGATCAGTTTCCGGCCGGGAGCGGCAATTACTCCTGTGCTGGGAATCCTTTTTGGGATACCCGGGGCCATTGGGGCGGGCCTGGGAAATGTGATTTCAGACATATTGAAAGGTTTTATCTCACCTGCCAGCGTCAGTGGTTTTTTGGGGAATTTCTTCGCATTTGCCCTGATACCCGGGATGATTGTAAGGGATGCTTCACTAAAGAACAAAAACAGCTGGATGCAGTATATTGCGGGCATATGCATCGGCGCCGGATTTGGGATGTTATCAATGCCGTGGTTCATTGATGTGACGGGGACCATGCCTCCGGTGGCGGCATGGACAACGGAACCCTTTGCCTTGCTGATGAACAGGATTTTGTCACCATTGCTGTTAGGACCGGTTTTCCTGAAGATTTTATATCCTTTTACAGTTAAGAATGGGATGTACTGGAGGCAGGAGAACACCACTACCGTAGAGAATCTGTAAAGGAAATAAGGAGATACAATGAGTGAAACATTAATAAAAGCGAAAAATCTTAAATTCCGCTATCCCGGGACGGATAAGCTGGCTTTGGATGATATCAGCTTTGAGATTCACAAAGGGGAAGTGATTGGGATCATCGGACCTAACGGCGCGGGAAAGACCACACTCTGCTCTGCAATCAAAGGGATTATCCCGCATAAAACAGGAGGGGCATGGGGTGGGGAGCTGGAGGTCTGCGGATTGTCAGTGCGGACTGGATCCACTGCAAAGCTGGTGCCCCATGTATCCATGACATTTCAAAATCCGGAAACCCAGATACTGGGTACAACCGTGGAGGAGGACCTGGCATTTACTCCGGAAAGCCTTGGCATGGAACCGGAGGAAATCCGCATGAGGATGGATCAGGTAATGGAAACAGTAAGGCTGCCTCTGGATTACAAGAAGAGGGCTCCGTTCCGTATGTCCGGCGGGGAAAAGCAGCGGCTTGCCATCGCGGCTTCCATTATTTCCACACCGGATATCGTAATCCTGGATGAGCCTACAACGGAGCTGGATCCGGTGGGGAAGGCGGAAGTCCTTAAAATCGTGGGGAATCTGGCGGGAAGCGGGGAGAATACAGTAATCGTGGTGGAGCAGGATATCGATTATCTTGTAACCGTGGCGGACCGTCTTCTGGTCCTGGAGGAAGGAAAACTCATTGCCCAGGGGCCCACAAGGGAAGTGATGGCCAGGACGGAATTCTTAAAAAAGGCAAAGATTAATGTTCCGGATGTGTCTCTTTTATGGAAGCAGATGGGGTTTGACGGTAAATACCCGGTATTCCTTACCGTGGAAGAGGCCAGACGTGCACTGGTCCTGGAAGGGCTGACACAAACAGAAGCATCAGTTGTTTACAGACATGAGGCAAAAACAGGGGATGGGGAAAGGCCCGAGGCGGCTGCTTATGAGCATACGGTGTTTTCCTACGGCGAACGGGAGATTTTGAGCGATATCAGCCAATCCATACAGACCGGGGATTTTATCGCGGTCCTAGGAAAAAATGGAGCGGGAAAAACCACTATGGTGAAACATCTAAATGGGCTTTTAAAACCTACCGGCGGTCATGTGTATGTATGCGGAAGGGATACGGCAGCCTGTTCCGTGGCTGATTTAGCCCATAGCACTGCGTATGTGTTCCAGAATCCGGATCACCAGCTGTTTAACCAGACCGTGGAGGAAGAGATTGCCTTTGGTCCGAGAAATCTGGGATGGGATGAGGGAAAGGTGAAGGAAGCAGTGGAACGGGCCATGGAAATCAGCGGACTGGAGGAATGGAGGAATGAGACGCCCCTGTCTTTGGAGCGCGGATTAAAACAAATTCTGATCCTGGCCTGTGTCATAGCCATGGATGTGGACATTTTTGTGGTGGATGAGCCTACCACAGGACTCAGCAAGTCTTTCAAGGACCGGATCGGCAGTATCCTGGACCGTCTGAATCAGGAGGGAAAGACAATCCTGCTGGTGACCCATGATATGCAGTTTGTGGCCGAGCATGCCCGGAATATCTGGGTGGTGCAGGATGGGAATATTACCCTGCAGGGAGGAATCCGGGAGGTGTTCAGGGAGAAGGAGCAGCTGCGGGAGGCATATCTGTTCCCGCCGCAGATAACACAGCTTGGGCTGGAACTGGGCTGGACATCTGTTTTGCTTAATAATGAAGAATTTATGGAGGTGGCCGGATATGAATGCAGTAGGCAGTTACATTGACCGGGATTCGGTGATTCATCATCTGCATCCTGTCACAAAGAATCTGTTATTTATCGGTACATTCGTGATTTGCCTTTTAACGAACCATCCGGCAATCCTAGCAGGGCTGTTCCTGGGGGTAATCCTTGTAGGCGCAGCGGCAAAGCTGCCAATCGGCCAGTCCCTTAAGCTGTTGAAAAGCGTTGCATTGCTGATTGTGATATTTTCCCTGGTAATCTGGCCCTTTACGCTGAAGGAGGGACAGGTGCTGGCACAGGCCGGAGGGCTTAAAGTTTATTCGGTAGGCGTCTGGTATGGAATTGCCATGACGTTCCGTTTCTGCACCATTGTGCTCATGAGTATCTACTGGATGATGTTCACCAGTATCAGTGAGATTACTTTGGGCCTGGTAACACTGGGGATGCCGTATAAGATGGCATTTTCCTTCTCAATGTCCTTGCGTTTTGTGCCGTTAATCATCAACGATCTTCATACCATCAAGGACGCGCAGCGGTCACGGGCGCTGGAGATGGACAAAGGGAGCCTGTATGGCAGGATTAAAAAGAATGTGGCAATTTTGATTCCGCTGTCCTCAAGGGCCCTGGGACTGATTAAACAGATATCCGTAAGTCTGGAGGCCAGGGGATTTGAATCGGGAAACGGGAAACGGACATCCATCAGTAAACGGCCTTTTACCGGCCGGGATTTTGGGATGACAGCCGGTCTTGTGTGCCTGTTTGCAGCGCTTGTATTGTTAAGGGTCACGGCAGTGGGCCTGATTACAACATCAGTATTATAAAGGGAGGTTTTTATGCAGGAATATCGGGATATGATGACGGAGATTGAGCGGCAGGGGAGTCTGGGCCCGGGTTTAAAACAGATTGAGGCAGCGGTAGCAGAGACCTGTAAGGAAATTATGGAAAAGGGGAAGAACAGAAAGATCTTTTTCCTGGGATGCGGGGATTCCTACTTTGCGGGGCTGGCTGTTAAAAATTATTTCTTGAAAAAGACGGACAGCCTCTGCTTTCCGATGACAGCACTGGAGTTCTCCACATATGGAATTCACCAGGTGGATGAGGAGAGCACGGTGATTGCGGTTTCTATGTCCGGCAACGTGGCCCGGACCGTGGAGGCTGTGAAGGCGGCACAGGAGAGAGGGGCATATGTGGTGGGAATCACCAATTCCCTGACCGGACGTCTCTATGAAGTGTGCAGCCACCCTGTTTTTCTGGGGCTTAAGGAGGAACCGGGCTGGACGCCCGGGACATTAACCTACACCGGCACCTTATATGCCCTGTTCTGCCTGGGCGCAGGGCTTAGCCGGGAATCAGAAAGGGATGGATGCCAAAAGGAACTGGCACGGACAATGGAACTGATTTCCCATGTGGTTACCCAGTGCCAGGATACGGCAAGGCAGGCAGGAGAGAACTTTATCTATAATGGACATCAGTTCCCTGTCTATATACTGGGCGCAGGTCAGAGCTTCGCAACAGCCAAATACGGGGCAGCCAAATTCCTGGAAGTCTGCGGGGTGACCGCCATAGGCCAGGAGAGCGAGGAGTTCGCGCATCAGGAATTCTGGGTGATTGATAAGAACTGTCCGGTTTTCCTTGTGGCGCCCAAGGGGGACAGTTTCCAGAGAACCATGGAGGTTGGTGCGTGTCTCCGCCATTTTGGCTGCGACCTGTTTGTGATTTCCAATAGTGAGGAACTATGTGATATGGGGAAATACGCGTTTGCCATGCCGGAGGATGTGGAGGAATTATATGCGCCTCTGCTGTATGCGGTCCCCATACAGCTGACAGCTTATTATTTTTCCAGGAAACTGGGGCTGGATCCGGACCGCAGGAGCCATAACGACCCGTTCCGGAAAAAGGTAAGCCGGATGTTGACAAGAGGAACCGTTAATCTTGATTAGGGGGATTGGGATGGGAGAGGAAAAAATATTGGTGGCAGGTCATCTTTCGCTGGACCGGATTAAAACCCCGGACCGGGAAGAAAACCAGGTTCCCGGAGGAGCGGCCTTATATACATCGGTGGCTGCCAGCGTATATGGCGGGACCACCGGGCTTTTAACCACCTGCTGCAGTGATTTCCCGGGGGAAGTATTGCAGCGGATTGAAGGTTTGGGGATTGATGTGTCTGAGGTACTTCCGGTGCTTGGTGAGCAGCGGAGAAGCTTCATGGAATATTCGGAACAGTTTGAAAGGGTGACACATAGCCATGCCAGGAAGATATGGTATGAGAAAACCTTGGAACAGACCCCAAGACATCTGCCCCGCAAAGAATATACGGTCCTGGTATTGCCGCCCATGCTGCCGGCTGTTCAGCTGGAATATGCGAAATGGGCGAAAAAACGCGGAATGCAGGTCTGTGTGGATACCAGTGAATATTTTGCTGAAAAGGACGGGGAAAGCCTGAGGGAGGTTTTAAGCTGGTGTGACATATTCCTGCCCTCGGATGTGGAACTGGACCTGCTCTGGCCGGGCTGCGGGGATTCCGCGGAGACATTGATAAGGCGGCTGGCCGCAACCTCCATTACCGCAGCAGTGATAAAACGGGCGGAACAGGGAGCTGATATTTATGATTTCCAAAGCAGGACAGCCTACCGGATTGGAATCCGGCATACGGTGGTAAAGGATGCCACTGGCGCGGGGGATACGTTTAACGGCGGATTCCTGTCCGCCTGGTGCAGGACAGGGGATTGGAAAAGCAGCGGCGCATATGGGGCTGCCCTGGCTTCCCTGTGTATCGAGGCGTTTGGCTTTGAGGGAGTGGCAGGGAGGAAACGCAGTGAGGTGGAAAAACTGGCTGGGCAGGTGCCGGTAGAGGAATGGGGATTTTAAGGACAATCCTCTATGCCGGGAACCGGAATGATGAAAAGAGTTGGATCAGGAGGAGATACAGGATGGGAAAGTCATGCAGGATAACGGGAGTGGTTCATCTTCCGCCTTTTGGGGCAGACAGGCTTGATTTGGAAGGGCTGGAAAGCTGGCTGCTGGAGCAGATAGGCATACACGCGGAATGTGGGATCACAAGTATGATGATACAGGACCAGACGCCGGGAGAGCTGGCCGGATTAAAAAACGTGGCCATCCTTTCGGCCCTGGGCAGAACGGTAAAACGGATGTTTCCGGATCTGTCCCTGGGGATAATACTGGAGGCAAACAACCCTTCTGCCGCAATGTATATTGCAAATGCCTGCGGCGCGGACTTCATCAGGCAGAAAGTGTTTATCGGAGCCATGGTTAAGGCAGGAGGCGTAATGACCGGCCGCGCAGGGGAAGTATGGGAAGCAAGAAAAGACATGGATCGGCCTGTCCGTGTACTTACGGACATCTATGACCGTACAGGTGTCCCGCTGGGTCCTCTTCCCATTGAGACGGCTGCCGGACAGGCGTTAAAGTACGGTTCTGACGGTCTGATACTGACCGGGAAGAACTTTGAGGAATCCCTGGACCTGGCGGACCGGGTGAGGAAACAGTACCCGCAGGCCCCTGTCTATCTGGGCGGAGGCATCACGGAGAAAAATGTGGGGGAAGCAGTTAAACACTGCGATGGAATGATTGTCAGTTCCTGTCTTCTGGAGGATGGGAAGGATAATGTCTGGAGCAGGCAGAAGATAAGAAGATTTATGGAATGTGTCTGTGGATAATGATACAGGTATGTAAATAAAATAAATCCAGAATGAATGCCGGAATCCTTAACATATGAAGGGATTCCGGCATTTCCTGTGGAAAGGACGGAATAATTGCGATTTCATTTCCCCAAAACCCTGCTATAATAGAGTTATTATTGTAATTGGAATTGAAAGAAGAAAGGACGGGCACATTATGCTGATGGAACAGGGCGGCAGGAAGCTGCGGGAATTTACAGAGGCCAGTTATCAGGAGACACACACAAAGGTTACGGACGGGATATGGCACATATCGGGGCTGGGACACAGCAATGCGGTGGTGATTGAGGGGGAATCCGGTGTAATCCTGATTGATACTTTAGATTCCCTGGAGAGGGGCAGGAAGCTGCTGTCAATCATCCGGGAAAAGACTGGGAAGGAGGTGGGGACGGTCATCTATACCCACGGACATCCGGACCACCGCGGCGGCGCAGGCGCTTTCCTGGAGGGAAAACCTGAGATCATTGCCTTTGCCCCTAAGACGGCTGTTCTGGAGAGGACGGAGCGGCTTAAGGATATCCAGAACCTGCGCGGTTTCAGACAGTTTGGATACGGGCTGACGGACGAGGAAAACATTTCCCAGGGAATCGGGCCAAGGGAGGGCGTGGCTTATGGGGAACACCACGCTTTTGTACCGCCCTCTGTTGTGTATGATCAGGACCAGGTAATCCGCGAGATAGACGGGGTGCGCCTGGAAATGCTCCGTCTTCCCGGAGAGACAGAGGACCAGATCATGGTGTGGGTCCCTGAGAAAAAGGTGCTGTGCTGCGGGGATAATTACTATGGCTGTTTCCCCAATCTTTATGCAATCCGCGGAAGCCAGTACCGTGACCTGGCCGTCTGGATTAAAAGCCTGGATGTCCTCATGTCATATCCGGCAGAGTATCTGCTTCCGGGGCATACGGGCGTCATATATGGGAATGATACTATAAAAGAGGTCCTGGGTAATTTCAGGACTGCCATTGATTATATACTGGAAAAGACCCTTGAGGGAATGAACCTGGGCAGGAGTGAGGACCAGCTGGCGGCTGAAATCAAACTGCCGCCGGAATATGAAAGCCTTCCTTATCTGGGGGAATATTATGGATGTGTGGAATGGACCGTCAGGGCCGTCTATACCGCATATCTGGGCTGGTTTGACGGGAATCCCACCCATCTTCATCCCTTTTCGCCAAAAGCCAGGGCGGATAAAAGGACGGTGCTTATGGGCGGAAGGACGGAGGTCTTAAATGCAGCCAGAAAAGCCTGTCAGGAAAAGGAGTACCAGTGGTGCCTGGAACTGTGCGACCAGCTGCTGGACAGTGACGGGGATGACCGGGAGGCGGCCCTTTTGAAATCAGATGCCCTTAAATCCATTGCAGTGTATGAGACAAGCGCAAATGGAAGACATTACTATCTGTCCTGCGCAAAGGAATTGAGGGGTTAAGTCTGTACAAGCAGAGGAAACCGGTATATAATGATATTGCTTTATTTTAGATATTGGAGGAAGAAAATATGACATTTACTTACCCGGCCGTATTCACACCCCATAAGGATGATAAGGGTTTTCATGTAGTGTTTCCGGATCTGGAGTGCTGCGAGGCAGATGGTCCGGATCTGGAGGATGCGGTGGAAAATGCAAGGGAAGCTGCCTATAACTGGCTTTATCTGGAGGTGGAGGAACAGACCTACGATTTTCCGGCCCAGTCCCATATAGAAGATATGGAGCTGGAAGAAGGTGCTTTTGTGAAGCAGATCATGGTCATTGTAAAGATCATGCCGGATAATGATTAACGGATATCAATGAAAATTAAGATTTTGTATACTTTGCTTCCCGCCCTTTTTGTCATATAATGGAATATATTACATTGCTATGGCATGATAAGGAGGGATAAAATGAGTATGGCAACAGGTATGGGCGTTTTCTTTTTTATTTTTGCACTTTTGTTATACATCGGTATCTTTGCACTTATTTTCACTGTTACCTATTTTGTATTCAAAAAGGCGATTAAAAACGGGCTTCTTGAAGCATACAAGGAAATCGAGAAAATGAAACATCAGGATTTCCAGGAATAAAGAGATATACACAGGGATTATCAAAAATAACCAGTTCATACAACTGCAGAAAGGGGGCTGTCTCCCGGACATATGACCGGTCCGCATACCGGTTTGGGTCTGGGGACAGCCCTGTTTTTGTGTATTTAATTCGTAATGTATTTATTCCTGGTTGTTCTGCGGCAATTCATAATCATAAGGGTGGCGTACAAATGCGGATTACTTCCCAAGCCGTATCACATTCCAGGAACAGCTCTTCATGACCGTTGTGAAAATGCCGTCCTCCATCTGATATTCCTTTTTGGGGTAAGGCGTCACCTTTTCGCCTGTAAGGGAATTAACCGCCTTCATATCGTCATTTTCCATTGCAAGATATTCGATGACACGGTAGCCCTCAAAGCTGTTTAAGTCTGCTTCGAATGGGATATCCTGTCCGGCGCAGCGGTTGACCGCGAAGATGGTGACCTCGTCCTTCTCCTCATTATATACGGCTGCGGCGTCAATGTCCGTTACCTCCCCGTGTCTGCTGGTGTCATGGCAGGTGGAGCTGATCACGGGCGTCAGGGCAATGCCGCGTCCATATCTGGATGCGTGCAGGAAAGGATAGTAGATGGACTGGCGGAAGGCGCCGCCCTCGTTATCCGTCATAATCGGCGCGATTACATTGACAAGCTGTGCCAGGCAGGCAATCTTTAAGCGGTCCGCATGTTTCAGGAAGGTGATGAGGATCAGGCCAACTAAAAGCGCGTCCTCGAAGTCATAGATATCTTCCAGGAGATGGGGGGCTGTCTGCCATGGACGGTTTGCCATCTCCTCGCTGTCGGATGCCTTGGAGTGGAACCATACGTTCCATTCGTCAAAGCTTAGGTTCAATGTTTTTTTGCTGCGCTTCTTGGCCTTGATATAGTCACAGGTGGCGGTTACCGTGTGGATGAAACGTTCCAGGTCCTGGGTCTTGGCCAGGAAGTCCTCGGTGTCATTGTCATAGTTGCCGTAATACTGGTGAAGGGAAATGTAGTCCACGTAATCGTAGTCCTGTTCCAGGGACACGGCTTCCCATTCCGGGAAGGTGGCCATGTCCACATTGGAGCTTCCGCAGCTGACGAATTCCAGGGAGGAATCCATTTCCTTCATGGCCTTGGCTGTCTCGGCTGCCAGGCGTCCGTACTCGTAGGCTGTCTTATGTCCCATCTGCCATGGGCCGTCCATCTCGTTGCCAAGGCACCAGGTCTTTATGTTATATGGTTCCTTTACGCCGTGGCTTTTACGCAAATTGCTGTAATAGGTGTCTGTGTCAAGGTTGCAGTATTCCAACAGGTTCAGGGCGTCCGCAATCCCCCTGGTGCCGAGGTTGACGGCCATCATGATGTCAGACCCGGCCTTCTTCGTCCAGCTGGAAAATTCTCCTAGTCCAAATTCGTTGGTTTCCAGGGTGCGCCAGGCCAGGTCAAGACGTTTCTTCCTCTGGTCCTTTGGCCCCACGCTGTCCTCCCAGAAAAAATTGGATACAAAATTGCCTCCCGGATAGCGGATGATGGGAACCTGCAGTTCCTTTACCAGCTCCAGCACATCCTTCCTGAAGCCCTCCCCGTCTGCCGAGGGGTGTCCCGGCTGATAGATACCGTTGTACACAGCCCTTCCCAGGTGTTCGATGAAGGATCCGTATACGCGCTTATCCACCGGTGCAATCCTGAAACTTTTATCTACAATCATTTTTGCCTTTTTGCTGCTCATGATATTCCTCCTGAAAATTGGTTTATGGGTCATTCATATCTCACGCATACATATATATCCTGGGGGTAATCCCCGAATTTGCTGCCGAATAAGGTCAGGCCGCCGGGATTGCCGGAGTCCTCGTTTACTGCAAAGCGCAGTGTCCAGTAATCCTTTTCCGTATGGAAATGTCCCAGTGGCTTTTCTGCCTTCAGTTCCTTGTCCAGGTAAACGCCCAAACTGTTGATTTCATAGCGTTTGAGGATACCGTACTGCCCGGCGTGCCACCAGGAAGGCGTATACCTGCCGCGCCTGTCGCCGAAATCCCCGGGGGACTGCCAGGTGCACAGATGCTCGTCATTGAGGAAAAGGTCTATGTCGGATACGGCGTCAATCTTCACATCCGGGTATTCGGAACACATTTCCGCACAGATTTCTATGCTGGTAACCTGGCAGTCATCCGGCACATAGTTGGGGATGTAGTATTCCACATACCCCTTTGAGAACCAGATAAGCTCCGCGTTCTCACGTCTTGGGTCATAGAAGCAGCGCGGGTCGTCGTAATCCCCGATTACGCTGTGTTCGGTCGCAATCCCGCAGGTAGGGGAGATTTCGGCACGGGTGTACTGGCCCACCTTCAGGTTTACATCGTAATGGGTAACGGCCAGGCGCGGCGTGGGGAAGAGCAGCATGTAGTTGGTTCCCACCAGGCTGCATACTTTTCCGTATTGTTTGCTTTTCTTGGATTCCACCAGATGGGCGCTCTCCAGCTTTTTGATATGGGAAGTCATGATGGCGCTGCTGACGCCGACATTTTCTGCCAGTTCCTTGATGTTCATGCTGCGCTTGGACAGGCAGCCGATGATTTTCAGGCGTACGGGGCTTGCAAGCGCCTCGAAGAACTCCAGATTATCTTCCGATATGCTGACTCTCATAACCACTCCTCCTCGTAGCGGCCGCAGCTGCGCGGCCGGTTGTATGTCCTGCTTCCAAATCCCTCTTCCAAATCCCGCTTCCTGCCTTCAAATTCCGATTCCGGATCCTGTCAGGGCCTATCCTTTCACGCCGCCGGCAGTCATCCCGTCGATAAAGTAAGACTGGAAACAGATGAACAGGATCAGGATCGGTATGATTGCAAAGCAGGAGCCTGCAATCAGGATATCATAGTTGTTGCCATAAGGCGTAATCAGTCCTGCCAGTCCGACGGGCAGCGTAATCTTTGTGGCGGTGCGCATGACAATCATGGGCCACAGGAAATTATTCCAGCTTTGCATGCCCTGGTAGATGCCCATGGCTGCAAAGGACGGTTTCATTAATGGTAACATAATTTTAAGGAAAATGCCATATTCCGTGCAGCCGTCCACCCTGGCGGCATCCAGGAAATCCCTTGGGATACCGCTTAGATACTGGCGGAAGAAGAATACCAGCATGGGGAGGACCAGATAGGGAAGGATGATGCCCCACATGGTGTCGATGGTTTTCATGGCAATGGTCATGCGGTACAGTGGAAGGAGGATGATTTCCGTAGGTATCATCATCACAAGGAGGACGCAGACAAACAGGAGGTTCTTACCCTTAAAGTCGTACATGGCAAACCCATAGCCCACGCATGCGCTGAGGAATAAGGTCATGGCCACCTGGACAATGGTGATGGTCAGGCTGTTCCTGTACCAGTAAAAATAGGAATTATTGCCGCCAAAGAGCTGTACATAGTTGTTCAGGGAAGCCTTGGCAAAGTCAATGTTAAAATTCAGTCCGTTCCTCATCAGTTCGGATCCCGGGCTTAAGGACGCAACGGCCAGCAGGACCAGGGGCAGGAGGGTGATGCCTGCCACAAGGATGAAGAACAGTACAAGACAGATGGAAAATGCATTTTTTTGGCTTTCATCCTCTAGTCCTCCTTTCGGAACGTTCCGTTGATGCCCAGCTGTATCAGGTTGATGATCAGGACCATGACCAGAAGGAAGCATCCGATGGCGCTTGCCAGGCCGATGTTGTTCTGTTCCCAGCCCATCCTGTACAGATAACCCACAATGGTGGTGCCCACGTTGTTGGGCGAGGTGTTGCCGTTAAACAGGATGTAGGATTCCGTGAACATTGCCAGTCCGGCAAATATGGATATGGTCAGCACATAGACCGTTGTGGGCTTTAATAGCGGAAGGGTGATGTGCCTGAATTTCTGAAGGGCAGAGGCGCCGTCAATGGAAGCGGACTCATACAGTTCCTCGGGAATCTGCTGAAGCCCGGACAGGTAGTACATCATATTGACACCGGTCCAGCGCCACATGCAGATGGTAAAAAGGGCAATCCATACGGTCAGGGGCTTTCTCAGCCACACAATGGGACCATTGCCCAACATGGCCATGACCTGGTTGGCAAAGGAACCTTCCAGTTCGCCGTAAATCAGGCGGAAGATGGTGCCTGCAACCACCACGGATGTAAGGGCCGGTACAAACATGGAGCTTCTAAAGACGGTCTTGCATTTCATCAGCTTGGAATTAAGTATGGTGGCCAGGAGCATGGGGACCGGTATCATAAGGCACAGGGTCACGATTGTGTAGAACATGCTGTTCCTGACCGCCTTAAAAAAGATAGGGTTCATAAGGGACTTATAGTTTTTAAGACCCACAAAGGTATTGCCTGAACCGGATACCTTCTGGAAACTCATGACCACGGTATTGATGACCGGATACACAAAAAAGATGGAAAAGGTCAGGATAAATGGCAGTATGAAGACATACGGTGCCACTTTCTGGGAATACAGAAAATGAGAAACTATCTTTTTGCGGTTCAATCTCGATTCCTCCATTCATGGGATAAACGTATGCTTGGGGGCGCAGGGATTGTTGATGGCGCCCCCTTTCCTCATACTGTTTGATTCATACGCGGGATTCAGATATTATTCATCGTAAATGACGCTGGCCTGTTCATTCTCAAGCAGCTGGTCCACGTCCTCGTCCAATGAAAGCTCAAATGCATTGGTGTAGGTGGTGGTTCCAAGTATGCTGCGGACATTAGCGTATGCGCCGGAGATATTGGGGGCGGTCAGGTCAATTCCGTATTCAGCCCTGATTTCGTTCAGCACGTCAAATGGATTGGTCCTGAAGTACTGGATGAATTTGTTGTTCTGGTCATGGGTCAGTTCCCCGTCATCCCAAAGGGAGGTCCTGATTGGGTCGAATCCTAATTTCTCCCAGATATAGCGGTTGCCTTCCTCGGACAGCTTTGCATATGCCAGGAATTCCTTTGCCAGGTCCTGGTTGGCGGACTGGTTGGTTACGCTGGTCCCGGTTCCGCCCTGGAGCACGCAGCGGGTATCTCCCTTGTTCCATACAGGAATCTTATAAATTGCAATCTTACCGTTTAAGTCAGGACAGTAATCCGTGAAACGTCCCATGTACCACAGCGGCATGGCGATGGAGGCAACCCCGGCATTATTCAGGTGGCCGTACCATTCCTCGCAGTGGAACTTGCCGCCAGGAGCAACTTCACAGATGCCCGCGTCAATCATCTTGCGGATGAAGGTGATGGCCTCGCCGTGCTCCGGCGTATCGATGTTTGGCTGGCCGTCTTCGGTCACATACTGCACACCCTTTTCCAGAAGCAGAAGCTGGGGAAGGAACAGGTCGCTCAGTTCTACCGCGCACATAGGTTTGCCGGTCTTTTCAAGAACCGTAAGGCCTGCATTGTAGTAGTCATCCCAGGTTTCGATGGTCCCGGGGTCAACACCAGCGGCATCCATGATATCCATGTTGTAATAGCACACGCTGGCGCCCAGATGGAAATCAATACCGTACTGGTTACCCTCGGAATCCCCGTACATGTTAACACGGGACATGACAATGTCATCCTTGTACGGCTCTACCACGTCATTGATGGGCAGCAGGTAATTATCCTTTAAGAATGTGGCGTATCTTCCGATTTCAATATCTGCGATATCAGGGGCGCCCGTGCCTGACTGGAGGGCTACCAGCAGCTTTGTATGTACGGCGGAGCTTTCGCCTGTGGTCACGGTCAGGTTGATGGGCTTATCCGGATGGGATTCATTCCATTTGTCCGCCATTTCCGTATAGAAGTTTACGTGAAGCTCCTGGAAGGTCCACAGCGCCATCTCGGTTCCGCCATCCACAAAGGTGTTGGTGCCTGTGGTCCCGCCGCCCGCCGGGTCGGCTGCCTGTGCGGCGGGCGCTTCTGTGGCGCCTGCCTCGGTCTTTGTATCTGCTGCAGGTGTCTGGTCAGTGGTGCCGGCCTTGGAACCGCATCCCATTAATGATGTGCTTACAAGTGCTCCGCATAATAACATACTTAATAATCGTTTCCGCATAATTCCCTCTCCTTTTAAACAGTTGTCATCCATTGGAATCACATTAAAATATAAAGTTGAATACACGTGTATTTTGCTAAAGCTAAATCGAAAAGATGTTTTTAAGATTTAGTTTTAAGTTAATATTATTATAATGGATATGTGTATAATAGTCAATATACAAGAGGTATAGTTTGATATTTTTGGATATAATGCATATAAAATAGAAATAAATTCATTTAAAATGACTCGTTAATTAATGTTAAAATTAATTCATTGAAATTAAGGAAAACAAGGATTAATTTGTTTGTAAATTGTACAGACCCAAAAAATGGGGAATAAACGATGGGGATGGGGGTGATAGGAGAGAAATTAAAAGCAGATGTAGGGGAGGCAAAAGACGGATAGAAGAAAGACAAAGGGCAGATGGAGGGAAGGTAAGAATCAGGTGGAAGGAGGGCAAAAGGAAAATGGGCAGAAGAAAAGCAGATTGCAGTCGAAAGACAATCAGAAGACAGGCAGAACGCAGATGAAAGGTAATCAGGAGGCAGGCAGAACGCAGTCGAAAGACAATCAGAAGGCAGGCAGAACGCAGATGAAAGGCAATCAGAAGGCAGACAGAAGAGGGATAAACGGATGGCAGGCCATCCGTTTATAAGACTACATAGGACAGGGCTTCTCCATATCCGGAATGAAGCCCGTCTGGATTTCTGGCAAGGTGACTGTAAACGTGGTGCCGATACCTTCCTCGCTTCCCACCGTGATATGTCCCTTGTGCAGACGGACAATCTTATCCACCACGGTCAGTCCGATACCGTTGCCCTCGGTAGTGTGGGAGGGATCCCCCTGATAGAAACGGTCAAATATGTGAAGACGCATGTCCTGGCTCATGCCGCATCCATTGTCAATGATCTGGAATATGGTATTGCCGTCTTGCTGATGCAGCTTTATCTTGATTTTTCCCCTGTCAGGGGAGAATTTGACGGCATTGTCAATCAGGTTGATCCAGACCTGGTTTAACAGGTTCCGGCTGCCATGATAGCTGACCTCGTCCATATCGATGATTAGTTCCAGCTCTTTTTTCTGCCATTTGGATTCCAGCAGAAGGATGGACTGGCGCACCTCCTCGGTCAGGTCAAACCGTTCCATATCAGAAAGTATGCTCATATTCTCAATCTTGGAAAGGTTCAACACATTGGACGCCAGCTGGGAGAGGCGGGTGGATTCATGGATTATGATATCCAGATACTCGTCCCGGTCCTCCTGGGACAGATCCGGATTTTTAAGCAGTTTTGCAAACCCCCGAAGGGACACGATGGGGGTCTTGAATTCATGGGAGAAATTATTGATGAAGTCAGAGCGCAGAAGCTCGGTATTCTCAAGTTCCTGGGCCATGGAATTAAAACTCTCGGAAAGCCGGACAAATTCATGCGTCAAATCCAGATGGACCCGCACGTGGAAATTACCGTCGGCCAGCTGGTTAATGGCGTCTATCAGGTCCCGGATGGGTCTTAAGGGAATCCGGCTGGCCAGGATGGTCAGGACCATCCCCACCAGGGCGCTGACCAGGATGATGAATGGAATGGGACGCCAGAACTGGGGCATGGGTATGTCGGCCTGATACCAGATTTTCAGGTACAGGTACATAAGGGCGCCCTGGAGGGTCATGACTGCAAACATGATGACAAATATGATAAGGGACAATACCAGGGTGATGGTTCCCAGTGGTTTGTGTTTCGGCTTGTGTTTCATATATGTTTCACCGCCTTGTAGCCCAGGCCGCGTATGGTTTCGATGGTGAATTCCGGATAGTGTTCGAACCGTTTGCGCAGCCGGTTGATATGTACATTGATGGTATTGTCATCGGTTTCCGATTCGATTCCCCATATCTCATCCATGAGCTGGATGCGGGTAAATATCTTGCCGGGATAGGACAGTAGCTTGTACAGAAGATAGAATTCCTTCCGGGGCAGTGTCTGGCTGCTGCCGTCCCTGGTGACGGAAAGGGAATCATAGTCCAGGATTACGTTTCCTATGGTGATTTTCCGTTCGCTGGCAATCTGCGCCCTTCTCAGCAGGGCGCGTATGCGCAGGACCATTTCCTCCTCATCCACCGGCTTTGTCATGTAGTCGTCTGTTCCGGCCATGAATCCTTTGCGTTTATCCTCTGGCAGCAGCTTGGCGGTGACCATGAGGATGGGCAGGTTGTAATCCATGGAACGCAGCTGTGTGGTCAGCTCGTATCCATCCATGCCCGGCATCATGATATCCAGCACGGCCAGGTCGATGTGGTGGCTGTCAAGGAGTTTTAAGGCTTCCTCCCCGCTGCTGGCCGGAATTGGGTTGAAACCGTTGCTTTTCAGGACGGCTTCCATTAATTTTCTTGTATTCTTATCGTCTTCAGCGATTAAAATCTGGAACATGGCATTCTCCTCCATCTGAAATCTATTATACATTTATAGCATCCAAATATAAAGTGAACATGAATAAATCACAGAAAGTTCACTTTTTTTATTCGTGTACAACCGCTTTTGTTAATGTTCAATTTATCTTCAGGTTTTACTATATGAGGCGAATGCAAAATGGTAAAGGAGAGCGACAATGGATAAGAAAATGAAGGTAAAGATAGGAATCGGAGCAGCCATTGCAGTTGTGGCAGTCCTTCTTGTGCTGTCAGGAAAGAAAAAAGGACAGCAGGGCCCTGTGGGAATGGGGCAGGAGGCGGCGGCAACCATCGTGAAGGCGCAGAAGCCGTCCGTTGGGGATATCAGCCTGACCACGGGGCTTACCGGAACCGTGGAACCCTCTGACGTTGTCTATGTATATGCCAAGGCTTCTGGCGATGTAACAAGTGTGCTGGTAAAAGCAGGTGACATGGTGGAACAGGGCCAGGTCCTGTGTGAGATTGATACGGAGCAGGTGGAGACTGCCAGGAATTCCATGGATTCCGCGTCCGTATCCCTTTCCGAGGCCCAGAGCAATCTGAGCAGGATGCAGATATTGTACGCCAGCGGCGATTTGTCAGACCAGGAGTATGAACAGTATACCAACAAGGTCAAGTCAGCCAGGCTGCAGTATGAATCAGCCAAGCTGGCCTATGACAGGCAGGTGGAATACAGCACGGTCACGGCGCCTATCAGCGGCAAGATCGAAAGCTGCGACATAGAGGTCCATGACCGTGTCTCCCAGTCAGCCCAGCTGTGCGTTATTGCAGGGGAAGGGGAAAAACGTGTCTCCTTCTACGTGACAGAACGGATGATGGGGAATATTGCCGTTGGCGACAGGCTGGATATACAGAAGGATGGCACGGGGTATGAGGCATATATCAGTGAAATCAGTTCCATGGTGGATTCGGATACCGGCCTTTTTAAGGTAAAGGCAGAACTGAAAAATGCAGACGGCATTGCCACTGGCAGCACCGTGAAGCTGAATCTGGTGACTGAGCATACGGAAAACGCAATGATGATTCCGGTGGATGCTGTTTACTACAGCGGAGGGGACGGGTACGTTTACCTCTACCAGGATGGTGTTGCGGCGATGGTGCCGGTGGAAGTAGGGCTTTATGATGCGGAACACGCTGAGATACTGTCGGGACTGTCCGCTGACGATATGGTTGTCAGCACGTGGTCTTCTAATCTGTACGAGGGCGCCAGGGTACAGCTGAGGTCGGAAGACGGTCAGGACGATGGTGCAGATGCCCAGGGCCAGCCAGGAGCGGATGCCCAGAGCCGGTCAGGAGCGGGTACCCAGGGTCAGCCAGGTGCGGATGTCCAAGGCCAGCCAGGAGCGGATACCCAGGGCCAGCCAGGTGCGGATGTCCAAAGCCAGCCAGGTGCGGATACCCAGGGCCAGCCAGGGCCAGACGCCCAGACGGCCGCAGACAACCGTGCAGAATAGGGAGGCATACATATGGGACTTACAAGACTTGTACTGAAACGGCCGGTAGCCACGGTCATGACCCTGCTCTGCCTTCTGGTGTTCGGCATTTCCTCCGTGTTTTCAGCAACCCTGGAACAGATGCCGGATACGGATACGCCCATGCTCATTGTAATGGGAAGGTATTCCGGCGCAGGACCTGAGGACATCAATGAACTGGTGACAGAACCCATCGAAGATGAGGTCAGCACCTTGGAAGGCGTGAAGGGCATGTCCTCCTCGTCCAGCGACGGACGGTCCATGGTCATGCTGGAATATGACTACGGCACGGATATGGATGAGGCTTACGATGACCTTAAGAAGAAGCTGGATAACCTGGAACGCCAGCTGCCTGATGATGTGGAGACTTCTGTCATGGAAATGAACAACAATGCCAGCACCACCATGATGCTGTCCATTGCCCATAAGACAGAGACAGACCTCTACGATTACGTGGACCAGAAAATCGTTCCTGAATTTGAGAAAATCACTTCCGTGGCAGATGTGGAGGCCATGGGAGGTTCATCTGAGTACATTAAGATTGAACTGCAGTCAGAAAAGATGGCGCAGTATAAGCTGACCATGAACCAGATCAAGTCAGCCATGAGCGCCGCCAACCTGTCGTACCCTTCCGGGGACGCGGTGGCAGGCAACCTGGAACTGTCCGTGACAACTTCGGTTGAGAACGATACATTGGATGATTTAAAGCGGGTGCCCATTACCACCTCCAGCGGGCAGATTGTTTACATGGAGGATATAGCCAACGTATATGAGGCCGAGGAACAGAGGGGAGGCATTTCCCGGTATAATGGCCAGGAGACCATATCCCTGTCCATCTCTAAGCAGCAGAGCAGCACGGCCATGGATGTGTCGTCCGCGGTACAGAAAACCATTGCCTCCCTGGAGGCGGCTGACGAGGACCTGAAGATTACGGTTGCAAGGGATACGGCGGACAGTATCTTAAGTTCCCTGCAGGATGTGGCGGTGACCATGGTTCTGGCAGTCATCATATCCATGATTATCATTTTCATATTCTTTGGTGACTATAAGGCATCCCTGATTGTTGGAAGCTCCATTCCCACCTCCATCCTGCTTTCGCTGATACTCATGACCAGTGTGGGATTTTCCCTGAACGTCATTACAATGAGCGCACTGGTATTGGGCGTCGGCATGATGGTGGATAACTCCATTGTTGTTCTGGAGAGCTGCTTCAGGGCAACGGATGCGTGTGAGGACAAGGGATTGCTGGGGTATGCGAAATCAGCGCTGGGCGGTACGGGAATCGTCCTCCAGTCCATCATAGGTTCTACCATTACCACATGTGTGGTTTTCATCCCTCTGGTATTCTTGCAGGGCATGACGGGCCAGATGTTTAAACCGCTGGGATACACCATTGTGTTCTGTATGACGGCATCCCTGTTCTCAGCCATGACCGTGGTGCCATTAAGCTATATGATGTATAAGCCTAAGGAAACGGAAAAAGCGCCAATGTCCCGCCCGGTGGTCCATCTGCAGAATGCATACCGCCGCATCATGCCGGGGCTGTTAAGGCACAAGGCCGTGGTCATGCTGTCATCGGTGGCCATCATTATTGCCACCCTGGTACTGGCAAGCGGAATGGAGACAGAGCTTATGACATCCGATGACACGGGGACAGTAAGCGTATCCATTGAGACAAGGCCGGGAATCCTGTCAGAACAGGCGGACGAAATGCTGTCCAGGGCCGAGGCAATTGTGGCTGCGGATGAAAATGTGGAGTCCTACATGCTGCGCTATAACAGCAACAGCGGCACCATCACCGCTTATCTGGAAGATGACAGGACCATGGACACGGATGAGGTGGCAAGCCTGTGGGAAAAGGAAATGGCGGATATTGACAACTGTACCATCACGGTAGAGGCGTCCACGTCCATGAGCTTCATGGGAAGGGGCAGGGGATATGAGACCATCCTGCGCGGAACCCAGTATGATGAACTGAAGGAGGTAAGTGATAGGATTGTAAAGGAAATGACGGCCAGGAGCGATGTGGCGAATGTCCATTCCAGCATTGAGAATACAGCGCCTATTGTAACCATTGAGGTGGATCCGGTCATGGCGGCAGCAGAGGGGCTTACCCCTACGGAAATCGGAAGCATGGTGAGCCAGATGCTGGACGGCGTGGAGGTCACCACACTGGATATTGACGGACGGGAGGTCAGCGTGATGGCTGAATATCCGGAGGAGGACTACAGGACCGTGGACCAGGTGAAAGGAATCATCCTGACCAAGCCTTCCGGCGGTTATGTGGCGCTTAGGGATGTGGCTGAGATTTATTTCAAGGACAGCCCGGCGTCCATTTCCAAGACCGATAAATCCTTTGAGATAACAATTACGGCAGATTATACCGGGGGAAATGTGAAAACAGTGATTGACAGGGAGGTCATCAATCCGAACCTGTCAGGCACAATCACTACCGGGGTCAATTCCAGGGATAAGATGATGCAGGAAGAATTCTCGGCGCTTTACAAGGCCATTGCCATTGCCGTGTTCATGGTATTTGTGGTCATGGCTGCCCAGTTCGAGTCGCCAAAGTTCTCTTTCATGGTCATGACCACCATACCCTTCAGCCTTGTGGGTTCCTTCGGGCTTTTGAAGGTGACGGGCGTGACCATCAGCATGACTTCCCTGTTGGGCTTCCTGGTCCTGGTGGGCACTGTTGTCAATAACGGTATCCTGTATGTGGATACGGTGAACCAGTACAGGATGACCATGGACCTTAAGACTGCCCTCATTGAGGCAGGGGCTACCAGGCTCCGTCCCATCCTCATGACAAGCCTGACAACCATCCTGTCCATGATTCCAATGGCCCTTGCCATTGGCAGCAGCGGTTCCACCACCCAGGGGCTTGCGGTGGTTAATATCGGAGGCCTGACAGCCGGTGTGCTGGTGGCGTTGTTCATCCTCCCGATTTATTATGCGGTCATGAATGGCAATAAGAAGCGGGTGGTTCTTGATATATAGAAGCACTTGATATAATAGAAGTATCGGTAAGGAAAGGTGAGTACATGACAGGTAGAATGAAAGCAGGATGGGGGATGGCTGGGGAGAATGTGGCAGGAAAGAGTGTAATAGGAAAGCCCGTGGCAGGTATCCTTCTGTGCATCGCGGTTGCAGCGTCATCGCCCTCCGTTTCCCTGGCGGGAAGCCCGGAATTTGCGTATACTGCGGAGCAATGGGCTTCCTTTAGGGATAATAAACTGGAATTTGATGAGATTGCATATTTGATCCACGAATACAATAACACGGTCATCCAGAACCAGATTGCGTATAAGGAGTACAGAGGGGAGACGCGGGACGACATTTCCCAGGATTATTACGATGCGGCGGATGATGTATACGGCGCCATGGATTATCCTGACTCAAGTGATTCCGACTATGCCAGCAGGCTGTCCTCCTATCTGAACAGCCAGATCCAGGTGGATAAGCTGAGGGAGCAGGGCGATGATAATGTGGATGACGGGGAGATTAAGAAGTTAGGCTACGACCAGACGGAAGCCACCCTGGTAAAACAGGCCCAGACATCCATGATTAATTACTGGACCCAGGCATATAACCTGGAGAGCCTGAATGAGGGCAAGACCCAGGCCCAGCTGGCCTATGACTCCACGGTCACGAAGTTCAGCGCGGGTATGAGTACCCAGGCGGATGTGCTTACGGCTAAAGAGTCCGTGTCCTCGGCAGAAGCCTCCATCCTGTCAGCCCGGACCAGTCTTGATAAGACCAGGGAGGAACTGTGTCTGATGCTGGGCTGGACCTATGGGGCGGATGTGGAGATCTGCGATGTGCCGGAACCGGATCTTGACGGTATCAGCGCCATTGACCTGGAAGCGGACGTCACAAAGGCGCTGGAGAACAACTACAGCCTGAAGATATTGGAGAAACAGATAAATTACGCGGTCAGCGCCACCAACAGGGAAAGCCTGGAACAGTCCTATAAGAACCAGAAGGAGGTTGCTGCAAACAGTGTGAAAACCGCGTATCAGAACCTGATACTGGCAAAAGAGGATTATGTGCAGGCACAGCAGTCCTATGAATTAGAGAGCAGCACCATGGCAGCCGCGGACAGGAAGCTTCTCGCAGGCACCATGACAAGAAATGATTACCAGAAACAGAAGTCCTCATTTACGACCGCAGAGGTAAATGTCCGCACAAAGAAACTGGCGCTTCTGACAGCCCAGGTCAACTATGACTGGGCCGTGGACGGCCTGGCGTCCGTGTCATGACAGGGGCAGGAATCGGAAAGGAGGCAGAAAGATGAAGGGAAAATATTGGCTTCTGTCAGGCATGCTGTCCCTCTCCATGGCTTTGTCAGGCACATTGACGGTCCTGGCAGAAGGGGCGGATGCGGAATATACGGCAAATACAGAATATACGGCAGATATAGAATCCATGGCAGATACAGAATATACAGCAGATAGGGCAGATACGGGGGTATCCATGGTAACTTCTGCGGTAATACAGGAGGCCGCATCCCGGGAAATGACTGTGGAATACGGCAATCTGCGCACTCTTTTGAAAGAAGGCAACCTGACCCTTAAAAAGACCATAGAAGACCAGGAAGATTCCATCAATGCGTATCAGGAAATGTGGGACACCATGAAGTGGGAACAGGATAACCTGGAAGATAAGGCGGAGGAAATGGAAGATGACGCGGACAGCAAGGGAATGGAGACAGCCGCCCTTTACGCATCCAATGCCTCCATGCTGAAATCTTCTGCCAAACGTATCTATAACCAGATAAAGAACCTGACAGATGAAAAGAGCACCAGAAGCATTGAGAAATCCGCAGACTCCTATACCTACACGGCCCAGACCCTGATGAATTCCTACAATCAGATGGCCAGCAATGTTAAGGCCACGGAAAAAAGCGTAAATGCCCTGGAAGCTTCTTACCAGTCCCTTGTCAGGAAGGGCCAGGCGGGAACCGCCACACAGGCAGAGGTACAGGACGGGCAGAACCGCCTGGAACAGGCCCGCACATCCCTGGCTTCCCTTAAGGAACAGGAAAAGCAGCTGCGGTTTAAGCTGCTTAACATGCTGGGGCTGGAGGACAGTGAATCTGTATCCATCGGAGCCATACCTGAGCCGGACCTGTCCGCCATCGGGGCCATTGACTTTGAGGGCGATAAGAGTAAGGCCATTGGCAATGATTCCAATGTCCAGAGCCAGCGCCATTCAAAGGCCGTCAGCACAGCGGAGATTAACCAGAGGTTCAGGCAGGTGGATGAGGCGGAGGGAACCGCTGAAGCCTCCATTACCGCCGCCTACCAGGAACTCCAGGCACAGCTTTTACAGTACCAGGCAGCGCTGGAATCCTATACAGGCGCGGAACTTGTTTACCAGTCCCAAAAGCGCAGGCAGGCGGCAGGTATGCTGTCCAATACGGAATATCTCCAGGGAGAGGCGGACTATGCCAAAAGTAAGGCTGCAAAAGAGACTGCTTCCATGAACCTGGTCCAGGCGTATGAATCTTATTGCTGGGAGGTGAAGGGGATTAGCTGACGGGGGACTGCCCTGCTTGCCATATCCAGGAAAAACTGATATACTAACGGATAGATATGCATGAAGTATAAGAGGGAGTAAAGTATGCAGTTGGGTATGTTAGAAAGCCGTTCTCTGGCAGGGCAGGTGGCTGATAATCTGGAACAGCTGATTATTGATAATAAGTTAAGCCCCGGCGATAAAATTCCAAATGAACTGGACCTGGTTTCCCAATTGGGGGTGGGCCGTGGAACCATACGGGAGGCCATGAAAATCCTGGAATCCAGAAGTGTGGTTGAGATAAGACGGGGAAAGGGTACCTATGTCTGCAGCCATGTGGGGATGGTGGAGGATCCTTTAGGTTTCCGCTTTGCACAGGATAAAAAAAAACTGGCAGAGGATTTGAGTGATTTGCGAAGTATGCTGGAACCTAGAATTGCAGCGCTGTCAGCAGAGCGGGCAACCGACCAGGATATCAGGGAATTGCAGGCAATCTGTGACGAGGTGGAGGAATTAATCCTCAATCATGAAGATTATGGCCAGAGGGATATGGATTTTCACAGAAAAATTGCCAGTATATCTGGTAATACCGTGGTTCCTCAGATAATACCATTGATTACGCAGGGGATATCATTATATGTTGATTTGACCAACCATTCATTTGCCGGTTCTGCGGCAGAAACCCATAAGAGGGTAGTTGATGCAATCAGACGGCATGATTCCCATGAAGCCTATGAGGCAATGGCGGCGCATATGAAGGAAAACAGGGAGAATCTGAAGCTATTCGAAATAAATGGAGTATAGGGAAAGATATCAGGTTGGATTTTATGATTCAACCTGTTTTTTTGTGCAGTTTTCATATAAACGTAAAGTGAAATCAGCCATAATTTACATTGATAATAAGAGAATCAGCTGTTATAATCAAGACATCATACAACATGATGATAGTATCATTATATAATTATATGTTTGAAAAGGAGTTGCTATGTGGCGCAGTAAAGATATCTTGGAAGGACCGGAATGGGCGAATGTAAGGGCACTATACAAATCCTCGGGGTTTAGCGGGGAGGAATTGACAAAACCTTTGATTGCTGTTGTAAATTCCTATAACACTGTCTGTCCGGGACATGTGGTTTTGAAGCAGCTGACGCAAAGGGTAAAGGAAGGAATTTATGCAGCAGGGGGGACACCGGTGGAATTCGGTACGATTGGTGCCTGTGATGGTGTGGCCATGAGCCACAAGGGAATGCAGTACATACTTCCTACAAGAGAGATGATTGCAGATGATATTGAAGCGATGACAGAAGCCCATAGGCTGGATGGGCTGGTAATCCTGGGTTCATGTGATAAAATTGTGCCGGGCATGATCTTAGGGGCGCTGCGGGTTAATCTCCCCACCGTGTTTATTAATGGAGGACCTACGCTGCCCGGGAGGATGAAGGAGAATAATCCGTATGGGGGAGAGTACATAGACCATTCCATTATCCAACAGTCGGAAGGGGCTTTGAAAAGTGGGAAAATCTCCATGAAGGAATTTGAATGGATTGAGAATAATGCGGTTCCAACCATTGGCTCCTGCGCGATGCTGGGGACTGCCAATACTATGTGCTGCCTTGCTGAGGTCATGGGGTTATCTTTTCCGGGCAGCGCAACCATTCCAGCAGTTTACAGTAGAAGGCAAAGCATTGCATTTGAAAGTGGGATGGCAGTCATGGATTTGGTCCGCAAGGATATCCGGATAAAGGATATTATTACCAAACAGGCTGTTACGAATGCAATCAAGGTAAATTCTGCTATTGGAGGCTCTACCAATGCTGTGCTTCATTTATTAGCTATTGCATATGAAGCGCAGATTGATTTGGATATTTTCGAATTCGGGAGGATAAGCATGTCGGTCCCGCATCTGGTGCCGATGATTCCGGCAGGCCAGTTTACGCTTTTGGATTTTCATGAGGCAGGAGGAATCCCTGTTATGATGAAAGAATTAGAGACGGTATTGGATCTTGATGGGATTACCTGTACAGGCCATACCTCCCGTGAGAATATCATGGAGTACAGGAATAAAGACAGTGATGTAATCCGGAGCCTGGACCGGCCGGTACATACCAGGGGAGGCATTGCCGTCCTGCGTGGAAACATTGCACCGGATGGTGCGGTAACCAAGCCTTCGGCTATTCCTGAACAGGCACTGTGGTTCAGGGGACCGGCAAAGATTTATGAGAGCGAGCATGAAGCCCTCTTGGGAATCCGGGCCAGTCAGGTAGGTGAAGGAGATGTGGTTGTTATTAGGAATGAGGGGCCAAAAGGAGGACCCGGAATGCAGGAAATGTATAAAGTCATGAAGGTACTTGTGGGTATGGAGCTTGGAAGTAAGGTCTGTGTAATAACAGATGGACGTTTTTCAGGCTCCAATAACGGATGCTTTGTAGGCCACATATGTCCGGAAGCTTTTGATGATGGCCCGATTGCATATATTCAAGACGGGGATATCATCACGGTGGATGTGCTTGGCGGAACCATTCACGCAGATGCAGACTTTAACCAGAGAAGGGCTGTCAGGAGAAAGGAAGCAGAACCCGCCTCGGGATACCTGTACCAGTATAGAAAGAATGTGGCTTCTGCATCCCAAGGAGCCTATATAGCCACAAGACAGGAGTAAGGCAAAGGGAACCGGCGCTTAGCGCCGGTTCTGATATTCTGAAGGGGATTTACCATAGTATTTTTTAAATGCGGCGCTGAAATAAGCCGCATTTTCATATCCCACAAGGGAAGATATTTCATACATCTTCATGTTTGTATTCTCCAATAGACCTTTCGCCTTTTCCATTCTTATTTTTATCAGATAATCTGTAAAGGTGATGCCGGTTTCATTTTTAAACACCGTACTGAAGTAGGATGTGCTCAGGCATACGACGTTTGCAACCTCATCAATGGAGAAGGTGGAATGCATATAGTGGTTCTGTATATACGTGAGGGCTGTATCAATCAGGCGGCCATAACGGCTTTTATTGCAGCCGATGCTGCTGGAAATCTTAAACAGGTTCTGCTTTAGGTTATCTATGCTGGACTCCAGAGTTCCCCCTGCTGCTATCTTTTTAAATTCTTCGATTGGGTTCTGGAATATGTCCTGCAGGTTGATTCCGGATTCACCCAGCTCTTTTATGAGATGGGTATAAAAACTTCCAAGGGAAAATGTCAGATAGAGATAGCTTTCACTGCCTTTCTGATACAGCCAGTTCTTAAGATGGTCCAGCTCTTTTTCTATGCCATCCATATTCTGCTCTTTGATAAAAACAATCAGACGGCTGTCAGGGATTGGGTATTCATGATTATTAGTTGATTCATTAAAAATATAGGATTTTATTTCTTCATAAAATATATCCGCGTTGGAGCCTTTGATGAAATGCAGTTTGCAGGCCTCCCTGCAGGTTTTTACACTTTGGTGAAGGTTTCTTACGCCCTGAATGACATCCCCTGAGGCTATACTTACATCACAGAAGCTTCCCTCATATGGAAACTGCCTGCGTATGGAATCAACAAGGATTTTCCTCTGCATGATAAGTTCCATCTGCGAGGACTCAATGATACAGAGACTGTAACTATACTGGTGGGATTCAAGCAGGTAAAAGCTATCTTTTTCCAAAAGCTGGTACAGGGCAGAAAATCTGCGTTCCAGGGTATACCGTATATCATCAGACAGCTTATCCAGGCTTTGCTCCTCCAGTTCTATCTGGAGAAAACAGCAGAAGGCTTCAGAATCAAAATCAAGTTCGCGCCAGTAATCATCATCCTTGGAAGCAGGACCCTCGAGAACGGCTGCGTTGAGCAGCAGCTGTGTCATCATCATCCGCTTGTCATGATGGAACTGCCGGCAGTGGGATACTGCATTTTTCAGGACCCGGTTCATGGAATCCGGTTCAATTGGTTTCAGTATATAATCCAGTGCCCTCAGGTGCATGGCTGTCCTGGCATATTCAAAGTCATCATAGGCGCTGATGATAAGGATTACGATATTGGGATTCAGTTCTTTTGCCAGCCGGGATAGCTCCAAACCGTCAATATATGGCATCCGTATATCTGTGATAAGTATGTCAGGCGGATGTTCCTTTATCTGCGTCCAGGCTTCCAGGCCATCTGCAGCTGTGCCGGTTAAATGTATTCCCAATTCTTCCCAGCCAATCTGACGGGATAAGCCTTCCAGTATGATTTCATTATCGTCACATAGTATTGCCTGGAACAAAAGTATCATCTCCTTTGAGTTTGGGAATCCGTATGCACACTTCTGTGCCAAATTCCGGCTCTGATGTAATGGTCAGGCCGTAATTTTTACCGAATAGGATGTGGATGCGTTCATTTACATTGTAAAGACCATAGCCGGAATCACGGCGGTCCGGCTGTACGGGAGCCTCCAATTGCTGTCTCAGGTTTTCAAGGACTTTACTGTCCATTCCCCTGCTGATGTCCTGGACAGAAAGTACCAGACTGTCCTGGCATTCGTGGATACGTACCTGTATGAAAACCTTCTGGCCTTGCAGGGGGACTGCATGGGCAATGGCATTTTCAACCAAGGGCTGCAACAGCAGCTTTAATGTTTTATATGAATACAGGACAGGGTCACATTCTATGACATATTCAAACTTTTTGCTGTAAATCATGTTGGTAATGAAGAGATAACTGGTTATGTGGCGCAGTTCCTCACTGATCGTGATGACCTCATTTCCCTTGCTGAGGGATATTTTGAATAGGGTTGACAGCTCAGCAAGCATTTTTTCCGCATCCCGGTTTTTATCCATCCGCAGCAGCCACATGATGGAATCCAGGGAATTGTATAGGAAATGGGGCTGTATCTGGGCTTGAAGGGCCTTTAATTCAGAATTCTTAAGCTTTTTCTGCTCTTCATAAATCTGGTTTATCAGTTCCTGGGTCCGTTCCAGCATCTGATTGAAATTTTTTCCCAGCTTGCCAAACTCATCTGAGGACGGATAGGTGTACCGGACGGAAAAATCCCCGTTTTCCACATCCTCCATCATCCTGTATAGGATTTTTACCGGTTTATATACGGATTGTGATATGAGCATGGCAATATATAATGAGGAAAATGCAATGATTAATAACAGCAGCATGACAATGTGTGTGATATCCTTGCTGTTCTGTGTCAGGAAGCCCCTGTCTATGATACCGGCTATCCTCCAGTTGGAATTCCTTAATGTACGGCTTACTACCAGGTATGTAGAATCCGGCACTACCATGGACTTGCCGATGGTACTGCCGGTGGATTGCAGTATATTGGACACCAGATTTTGGGAGATATCAATGGGATAGTGCAGGTTATTGCCCGCATTGGATTGGAACAGGACATCCCCGTTCTGGTCAATGATGCATATGATGCCATTGCTTAAACTGTGTTTTATTTTCTGTGTGATAGTATCCTCTTTTATGTCGGCCGCCACGATTCCATTTACCATGCCGGAGGCCTTATCGATTACGGGCAGCCCCACCGTTATGAAATTGTCGCTGATGGAACTCCGGACAATGAAACTGCCCTCATGGGATGGGAACCAGGTGGCTTCCCCGCTGCCTGCAATCGACCTGTACCATGAGGTTTCCCTCTGGTCCTCGGACTTAAAGGAATAATAATTGGACTTGTACCGTCCTCCATTCTGGCCAAGGACATACACGCCGAATATATCCTTGCGGTAGGTCGAGATGGAGGCAAGGTCCATGCTTCCAGCTAAATCGTTGGAATATTGGTCACTGATGGAAGTAAAATCCATGCGCAGATATTGCTGCATTTTGATGTCTCCCGTCAGCATGCTGCAAAGACTCCATGTGTCATTTAACAGGCTGTCGATATCATCGCAGACCAGGTCAATTGTTTCAATGGAGGAGGTTTCTGTCATATTGATTATGAATTTGGTATACAGATGATAGGCAGCAATCCCTACCAGCAGGACTGGAATACAGGAAAGCGTAACAAAGGATATCAGCAGTTTCCTGCGAAATGAAAGATGCCGGAAGAACTTTTTCATGTAGGCCAGTTTCCCTTTCTGTTTTCGGGCTTAATGGGGGCGATATCCATGCTTTGCAGGGGCATGGGCGGCTTAATAAGCAGTGAGCGAATATTCGGCTGCATTTTCAGCGGTAATGATGCGATAGGGTATCATGACCGTGGGGAAGGGCTTATATCCCCGTTCTTTCTGTTGGATTAGAGAGGCAACGATGAATCCCCAGCGGGGATTGCTTTCTACTGTCCCAAGATATTCGCCTGCAATGATAGCCTTACATACATCCTGAATGCCATTGATGGAGACGATTGATATCCTGCCAGGGGCCAGCCCTGCCACTTTAATTGCCTGCAGGGCGCCCAGTCCGTCTTCATCGCTGTGGGCGAATACCGCATCAATGGGCTGACCGGAGGTGGAAGCTTTGATGAGTGCATTTTCCATGGCCTTCTGGGCGGTTACACGGTCGAAGTTCCCATACTCAATATCTATGATTTCCATGTTGGGGTACTGCTGCAGTGCCTGATGGAACCCTTTTGAGCGGGCTTGGGCACCGGGAGAACTCTCTGTGCCATAAATCTCTACTATCCTGCAGGGGGTATCACCAAACTTTTCTGCCAGAAGGTCTGCACATATCTGCCCCTCTTTGAGATAGTCTGCTGAGATAAGGGAAATATAATAGCTCTGGTCAATGGTTTCTGCTGACTGGTCAATCAGGATAACAGGAATGTCTGCTTCTTTTGCATCCTGGAGTACAGGGGCGAGTGAAGCAAGGTCGGCAGGAACAATGACCAGGTAGTCCACCTTCTCGCGGATCAGACGGTGTATGTCCTCCACCTGCCATTCAACAGTATACCGTTCGGGTTCGTGGTAGATAAAGTCCATGCCATTGGGAATCAAGGCTTCCCGGAAGCTGTTTATCTGTGCCGTCCTCCATGGATTATCGGTCTCTATCTGTGAAAAGCCTACACGGAGTCCGGGAGTATCAATTGATTCAGGAACCCAGCTTACGGGCTGATTGGATGTATTATAAAGAGTTATCCCAAGAAGGGTACACAAAATAAAAATGACTATAAGGCACCAGTGTTTCTTAAACAGGGACATAGGCATCAGTATTCGGCCCACATGGTAATGGGGGAACTGTCAATTCCTTCAATGATGAGTGGGACAGCTGCAGTCTTTTTCATGAAGCCGGATGGGAGGCCCTTCATATTGACATCTTCTATGATACAGATGAAATTATCGTGATACATCCCAAGCATGATCTGATGCGCCAGGTCACCGTCAAGGGTATCACTGTAGGATGCCAGGGATATGAAATCCAGTGCAACCGCCTTCAGATGTAAATGGTTATCCTGAAAATACCTGGCAGTACTGCTGCTGATGGCAGGCCCGTTTTGTTCATAGGTTTCCGGCTGGTCCAGCCGGTACTTCCAGAAGCCGGTGCGGATGAGCAGCAGGTCAGCTTTTTTTAGTTCCCTCTCATATGGAATGATATCCTCTGGAATGATTTTTTCCCCTGGCTTTTTAGGGATGTCAATCAGCAGGGGATTGTGATAGAAGAAGCGTTCCATGGGCAGTTTGTCCAGAGATACACCTTTGTCATAAAAATGCATGGGTCCATCCAGATGGGTTCCGTAATGATTGAAGAGATGTATGGTGCATGTATTGGCAATGTCACCGCTGGAAATTGAATTGTAAGGTTCCAGGCTGAACGTTGGATTGCCAGGCCATGCAGGCTGCTTTTGCTTTATTGGATATGATAGTAATTGATACATAAAACCCCCTCCTTTTGATTCGATGTCCTATAAGTTGATACCATTAAAGCACGATTTGTAAAGTGCGTCAATAAGATAGGATGAAATCAAAACATATTCCAATCAAATCATATATACATAAAAAATTGGTCAGAGTATACTAAAAACATCCTAAAAAGTCATAAGGCAGGGGCAAAATTAACAAATACATGACAGGGGGTTATAAATTGAAAGTAATTGATATACATGCTCATGTATATGAAAAGGTAGCTGGGATTACCCGGGGGAAACCCATGTCATCTACTGTATTAGGGAGGGTGTCCATTGGCAATGAACAAGTTCAGTTTCTCCCTCCGGCATTTGAAAAGAGCCGTTCCACCACAGAAATGCTGATTGCATATATGGACTGGTGCGGTATCGAAAAAGCCATCCTGATGCCGAATCCGTATTATGGATATCACAACCAATATTTTGTCCGCAGTGTACAGCAGTACCCGGACAGGCTGAGAGGCGTGGCCCTGGTAGATATCATGGAAGGGCAGCTGGCAGCAGAAAAGCTGGCAGCTATTTATGATGAAGGTATTCTTTTTGGGTTCAAGGTAGAGGTGGACAGTACATTTCAGTGTGCACCTGGAACCAGGCTTACGGATGCCAGGCTTGCTCCTGTGTGGGACTGTTGTAATCAGTATCACCAGCCTGTATTCCTGCATATGTTCCGGACCCAGGACATAGCAGATGTCAGGTATCTGGCGTCCTCATACCCGGATATCATGTTTGTATTGTGCCATATGGGAGCGGATGCATGCTTCGGGAAAGGAATGCCGGCAGATAATTACAGGGAGGTCCTGAGCATTGTGAAGGATGCTGATAATATCTATATGGATACGTCTACGGTGCCGGTTTATTTTGAGGAAGAGTATCCATGGCCGGCAGCGGTCAATATCATTGAGGAAAGCTACCGTCATGTGGGACCGGAAAAACTGATGTGGGCATCTGATTATCCGGGTATGCTGAATCATGGAACCATGAAACAGCTGATTCATCTGGTTGGGAAACAATGCGTGAATATACCTGTATCCCATCGAAGGATGATAATGTCAGAAAATGCCCAGAGGCTGTTTTTCAGCAATTATAAATAACAATAAACAAGAAAATAAAAAGGAGAAGATGAATTATGAGAAAAGTATTTATCATGGGATTGGCAGCAGCAATGGCAATGGGTCTGAGCGCATGCGGTTCAAACAAAGCACCAGAGACAACGGCTGCTCCTGCGGCGGCAGAAACCACTGCAGAAGAATCTGGGAAGGAGGAGACTACAAAAGCCCAGGTTTCCTCAGAGGCGGCAAAGCCCTCCAATGATGGGGGATATGTAGTAGCACTCTGCAATTATTCCATCGGCAATTCATGGAGGGCGCAGATGGAGCAGGAATTCGTGGCAGAGGCTGAGAAGCTGAAGGCTGAAGGTGTGGTAAGTGAATACTACATAACGAATTCCAATGATGATATTAATAAACAGATAAGTGACATGCAGGATTTAATTACAAAGAAAGTGGATGGCATTGTAATAACCGCAGCATCGCCTACGGCCCTTGCGCCTGCGGTGGAGGAGGCTACAGAGGCGGGGATTAAGGTAGTATCATTTGATAACGTGGTGGATACGGACGAGCAGGTGGCAACGGTAGGGATTGACCAGACAGAGTTTGGACGTGTGTGCGCGGACTGGCTGGTGAAAAAACTGGATGGAAAAGGGAAAATCGTGGTTTTAAACGGTATTGCAGGAACTGCAAATGATACCATGCGCTGGAATGGCGCAGAAGAGGTGTTCAAGCAGTATCCGGATATTGAAATCCTGGGTTCTGCCAATGCTTCATGGGATTATGCACAGGGCAAGGCCGCCATGGAATCCATGCTGTCCGCATATCCTGAAATTGATGGCGTGTGGTCCCAGGGCGGAGCCATGACCCAGGGAGCAATTGATGCATTTATTGCAGCGGGACGGAAGCTTGTGCCAATGACCAGTGAAGGCAATAATGGGGCATTGCGGGCCTGGATAGAAAACAGGGATAATGGATTATCCTGTATAGCGCCGTCAGACCCCACTTATTCGGGTGCGGAGGCACTCCGTACGGTCATTAAATCATTGGATGGTGAGGAGGTGCCAAAGCGTGTGACATTGGATATACCGGTTGTGACTGAGGACAATGTGGATAAGTATTATCGTCAGGATATGCCTGATAGTTTCTGGGTATTCACGGAACTGGATGACGCAGCGCTTCAAAAGCTTTATAAATAGGCAGATTGTCTGAAGGTGATGGACAGGCCGATGCAAATCGGCCTGTTTTGTACATAAGCTTTAAAGGAGGTTTACCGTGGCTGAAGAGATATTAAAGATGGTCAATATAACGAAACGATTTGCTGGAATCACTGCCCTGGACCAGGTCCGGTTTTCATGTAACAAGGGGGAAGTCCATGTCCTGGCAGGAGAGAATGGGGCGGGTAAGAGCACTATCCTTAAAATCCTGGCAGGCATACATCAGGCGGACGAGGGGGAGATTTACTTCCATGGAAAAAAGGTGACGATCAGGAATCCGGAACAGTCCCAGAAACTTGGAATTGCCATGGTGTTTCAGGAATTGACATTGGTGGGGGAAATGACGGTCTGGGAAAACATCTACCTAAACCAGGAACCGGTCAGCTTCTTGGGAAGGATTGATAAAAAAGGAATTAAAAAAAATATACAGGCAGCCATGGAACGTTACAAAATCCATATCGACCCGGATGCTTTGGTAAAAAATCTTTCGGTTGCAGAGCAGCAGATGGCGGAAATACTTAAAATCCTGGTCAGGGATCCGGAATTGATCATTTTGGATGAACCGACCTCTGCCCTTGCCAAAAAGGAGGTCATGCAGCTGTACCAGATTGTCCGGAATCTGATAGCGGATGGAAAGACCATTATTTTCATATCCCATCGTTTGGAAGAACTGTTTGAATTAGGGGACCGTATAACTGTTTTAAAGGATGGGATGTATATCGGGACCAGGAATATGGGGGATATGAATGAAGATGATTTAATCCGGATGATGGTAGGGCGTTCCCTTAGTAATATATTTCCCCCGCCTATATGTGATGTGGATGAAAGCCAGGTTATATTTGAAGTGAAAAACCTGTCCGACACAGGACGGAAGCTGGATCATGTAAGCTTTCAGGTACATAAGGGAGAAATATTAGGAATCGCGGGGCTTCAGGGCCATGGACAGACAGAACTGCTCAATGCCATCAGCGGCCTTCATCAGCTGGAAGAAGGCGAAATCATTGTTAACGGTAAGAGGGCGAATATCAAAAATGCAGGGCAGGCTATTGCTAACGGGATTGCGCTTGTACCGTCTGACCGGAAAAACCAGGGGCTGATGCTGGAACTTTCCAACCGGCATAACCTATCCATATCCAGTATGAAAAAGCGCATGAAGGCATGTTTCATTGACAGGAAGGCGGAACAGGCTTTTGGGGAGGTTATGACAGCCAAACTTTCCATCAAGATGGGGAGTCTGGAACTGCCCGTATCCAGTCTGTCAGGCGGGAACCAGCAAAAGGTTGTCCTTGGAAAGGAACTGGCCACCGAACCACGTGTGATTCTGTTTGATGAACCCACCAGGGGGATTGATGTGGAAGCGAAAAGGGAATTCTATCAGATCATGCATGACCTGGCGGCCCAGGGAGTCGCAGTGGTGATGAATTCCAGTGACATGATGGAAGTGATTGGTATGAGCAGCCGCGTGATGGTCATGTATGAGGGAAGAACATCCGGAATGCTGGATAAAGATGAATTAACAGAAGAACTGATTATGCAGCTTGGAATGGGGATGGGGAAGGATAGGAAGGCAGGTGCAAGGGCGTGAATGGAAAATTGAATAAGAATTTCTGGCAAAAGCACGGACATACTGTAATCATCTATATTTTCCTGTTAGCACTTATGGTGTTTGTCAGTGTATTTAGCGAGGATTTTTTTACACTGGGCAATTTTAAGAATCTGCTGCGGTCTTCCTTCCCTCTTCTGATGGCAGCCCTTGGGCAGACATTGATTATCCTTACTGGGGGGATTGATTTGTCCCTGGGGGGAATCGTGGCTTTGTGTAATGTGGTTTGTGTTTTAAGCATGGATCCGGATACGGTATTTGGATTTGTGCCGGCATTGTCAGCGGCTGTGGTGGTAGGCCTTTTATGCGGTGCTTTAAATGGAATCCTGATTACGAAAGGGCGTCTGGCACCGATTATCGTTACAATAGCTACCACGGCGGTTTTTGACGGACTGGCCCTGCTTCTCATGCCTAATCCTGGAGGAAGTGTCCATAGGGGGTTTGCTAAGTTCCTCACACGGGGATTATCGGGAGCCATTCCCTTTATCCTTTTTCTGTTTATCCTGTGCCTGGTACGCAGCCTTGCTAACAGCACCCCTTTTGGAAAAGCGCTCAGAGCCATTGGAGGAAGTGAAAATGCTGCATATTCCACTGGAATCCGTGTGGGAAAGATAAAATTCAAGGCATACTGTCTGGCTGGTGTCCTCTGTGCGGCAGCGGGGATATTCCTGAGCGCCCAGATGAACTCGGCGGATGCAACCATTGGTAAAAATTATGCTATGAATGCCATTACTGCTGCGGTAGTGGGAGGGACGGCCATGACAGGGGCGGTGGGGGACCCATTGGGAACCATAGCCGGTGTGTTCATTATCTCAATCATTAATAACATGCTGAACCTTTTTGGCGTTTCCTCATTTTACCAGTTTATATGCCAGGGACTCATACTGATTGCAGCCCTGTCTTTTGGTGCGGTTCATAAACGGCACTGATAATTTTATGAGAGAAAGGTAGGGTGAAAGTTAGTGGTGGAAGAAAAAAGCAGGCGGACTTTAAATATACAATTCTTAAAGAAACGGACGGATAGTTCCCAGGTCATGGTCTATGTGATACTTGTCCTTTTATTATTGGCGGCCCAGATATTGTCGCCGGGATATTTAAAACCAACCCATATAGCGGGAATACTGAGACTGGCATCTTTCATGGGAATCGCAGCTATTGGGCAGAACCTGACTATCCTTACAGGTGGAATCGATTTGTCAATCGCCAATACAATTACATTTGCCAATGTAATTGCAGCGCAGATCATGGTTGGGAGAAATGAAAATACGTTGACAGCCCTCCTGGCGGTCATTATGATGGGAATGGCGGTCGGGCTGATTAACGGTGCAGGGATACAGTGGCTGAGGATACCTCCTTTTATAATGACCTTGGGGGTGGGGACGGTCATACAGGGAGTATTCCTCATTTATACAAAAGGAGCGCCGAAAGGAAATGCGTCCCCTTTTCTCAAAGCAGTGTGTGGACAAAGCTTTATTGGAATCGTATCCGGTATTGTAATCATATGGGCTGTGATGGCTGCGGTTACCATTGTATTCCTTAGAAGCACCCCATATGGAAGAAAGATATACTCCATTGGGATTAATGAGCAGGCGGCAAGGTTCTCTGGTATCCAGACCCGAAGGGTGACTTTTAGTGTGTATCTTTTATCTGCTGTCATAGCGGCAATGACTGGTTTTTTTCTGGTGGGCTATACTGGTACCAGCTTTCTGGATGTGGGGACCAGCTATAATACGAAAACAATAGCTGCGGTCATCATTGGAGGGACAGCGATTACCGGAGGCAGGGGGAGTTACGTAGGAACCATAGCAGGAGCTGTCATAATGACCATACTGGATGACTTTCTTACAATTGTCAATATACCGGAGGCCGGACGCCAGATCATGCAGGGTGTGATCATAATACTTCTGGTACTTATATATAGCAGGGAAAAACATAAAAAATAAATATGCAGATACAGGGGATGTGCAGATATGTTACATAATATGAAAGAACAAAGGATATGGACCGGGTCAGGAAGACTGTCTTTGCTGCAGGCAGAGGATTTTCTGGAGCAGCTGGTAAAGAACCTTCCAAAAGCAGGGCACATCCTGCTGGTGCCGCCGGATATCACAAGATGCTATTCTTTTGGCGGGGTAATCACTGCCATCCTATATAGGAAACTATCCCCTTATAGTGAGGTGCACATCATGCCTGCGCTAGGTACGCACAGGGCCATGGGCCGTGGGGAGCAGATTCAGTTTTTTGGGGAGGATATTCCGGAAAAAGCCTTTTTGCATCATGATTGGAGGAGGGACACGGTAAGGATTGGAACGGTTCCAAAAGAGTACTGTATGGCAGTTTCACAGTGTAGGTACACAGAAGAAATAGGGGTGGAGGTAAACCATTTTGTTGTAGACGGAAGCTATGATCTGATTTTATCCATTGGACAGGTTGTCCCCCATGAGGTCATAGGGATGTCTAATTATACCAAAAATATATTGGTGGGGCTTGGAGGCAGACCTATGATTAACGGGACACACATGATGGGGGCGCTGTGTAACTTGGAAACAATCATGGGAAATACGGAATCCCCAGTGCGCGCGGTGTTTGATTATGCAGAGGAACATTTCCTGTCAGACGCGCCGATTGTTTATATGCTGACGGTAGCAGGTGAGGAAGATGGGGAGACAGCTGTTTACGGTTTGTTTGCAGGGGCATCCAGAACCGTATATGAACATGCGGCCGCACTTGCTGGGGAACGGTGTATCATTCATGCAGGGCGGCCAGCCAGAAAGGTAGTAGCATATCTGGAACCAGAGGAGTTCTCCAGTACCTGGGTGGGGAACAAAGCCATATATCGCACACGCATGATGATTGGGGATGGAGGAGAACTGCTGGTCATTGCACCGGGCGTGAAAACCTTCGGCGAGGATCCGGAGGTGGATGCCTTAATCCGCCGGTATGGTTACAGAGGGACCGCTTATACCATGGGGTTGGTGAACCAGGGAGTGTTTCACGATTCTGCCATGGTACCGGCACACATGATACATAGTTCCTCTGAAGGAAGGTTTAAGATTACATATGCTGTTTCATCCCAGGGATTACAGGAGCCAGATATACAGAAGGCAGGATATGGATTCATGGATGTGGATCAGGCGCTGGAACGCTATCCCGTTGCCACGATGGAGGATGGTTGGCATATCATGCCTGACGGGGAGGAGATATACCTGGTCAAGGCTCCGGCCCTTGGATTGTGGAAGGTGTGATATCTGTCAATGCCACATCACACCTGCTCCAGCGAATCCGTAATATGCCGCGCCGGTATCCGCACGGTGACCTCGGTCCCCCTGCCCAGCGTGCTGGTAAAGGAAAGGCCGTACATTTCCCCATACAGGCTTTTGAGCCTGAGGTTCGTGTTATAAATCCCGATATGCCCGGGGGAAGCCTGCTGCTTTACCCCGGCGTCCATATCCGCATGCCCCATATCGTGCATCAGGGTATCCAGTTTTTCAGGCGGTATGCCTGCCCCGTCGTCAGAGATGATGAATTCGATATCATCCCCTGACTTCCATCCGGTGAGCAGGATGCTGCCTTTTTTCTGTTCCGTTGTCATGATGCCGTGTAAGAATGCATTTTCCACAATGGGCTGGAAGGTAAGCTTGGGGATGGTGTAATCGTAAAGCTCATCCGGCACATCCATCACGAAGGTGACGCAGTTGTCATAGCGCATGTTCTGCAGGCTGATATAAAGGCTCACATGCTGGAGTTCTGTCTCGATGGAGTTCATAAGCCCGTTGCGGCTTAAGGTCAGCTTGTAGAAACGGGACAGGGCCTGGATGGCCCGTGTTACCTCCTGGTTCCTCCCGGTCTGGGACAGCCAGTTTATCATGTCCAGGGTATTGTAGAGGAAATGCGGATTGATCTGGGCCTGCAGGGCGCGGAATTCAGCGCGCCGCAGATTGTCCGCGGCATCCTTCTGGCTGTCCATGAGCAGGCCGATTTCCTCTGTCATGTAGTTGTAGGTGTCAGCCAGCACGCCAATCTCGTCACAGCCTGTGTCACCGATGTCTAAGGGCTGGGGCCGTCCTGTGCGGACCTTTTCCATCTGCAGGGCAACGGTAATGATACGGTCTGCTATGGAGCCGGACAGCTGAAAGGAGATGTACATGGCAATCGCCGTAAAGAAAAGGTAAATCAGCGCAAAATGCGTCATCATGTCCCGGCCAGCGTCCGTGATATGGAGGGCGGGAATCACGGAAACCATGATCCAGTCCGTGTCCTTGATTGGAAAATAAGCCGCGTAAGCAGAGCTGTCCATAAATGAAACCAGGGAAAATTCCTTTTCCATGCCCATGCGTGAGTTGAATTCGGAATGGGGCATATAGTACATCCCGGCCAGCGCCATGTCTGATGCAGAGACAATCACATCCCTGCTATTGATGATGAACGCGGCCTCGTCCATGACCGTCGCGTCCTTGCTGAGCACATTATCAAAGGAAGTCCTGGAAAAATAGACTGCGATATAGGCAGAAGCGCTTCTGGAACTGTCAATGGCAGGTTCGCTGTCCGAATATGGAATGCGCGTGATATATGCAAGGCGCCCATTCTTTTCCGCCTCGGTGGGGGACAGGTACAGTTCAGGGCAAAGCAGGGAAGTACTGTGGGAGGTGCTGTAAATCCCGTACCAGTAGCTGCTGGATATTGTGGACATGGGCAGGAACAGGGCGTTATTAATCTGGTTGTACTGCTGCAGGTCCCCGTACGCCTGGTCATCATAGTATATTTTCACATCTGTGATCAGGGAGGTGTCTGTCATGCTGCGGGCCAGATGGAAGAGGCTGTTCATCCTGGAGGTGGAAATCGTCTTATCCTTTGCATCCTCTATGGGGATACGGAACACGTCCTGTACAAACAGGGAGTTGGTTATGGTATCAGAGGATGCGGACACATGGGATATCAGGTTCTCAAGGGAATTGACGGTCTGGGCGGACAGCACCTGCTCAGAGCGTATGCTGTCCTTCATGACAATGTCATAAATGCGCAGGAAAAAGAAACCTGACAGCACTGCGGTGGGCAGCAGGATCAGGACGATATGGGATATGACCAGTTTCGTCTTCAGCCGCATATCATACGTATAGCGGTGGATCAGCTGTTGGATTGGATTTTTCATCAGAGCATCTTCTCCCTGTATTCAGAAGGGGACAGCCCCACGATTTTTTTAAATGCCTTGCTGTAATAATTGCCGTCGCTGTATCCCACCTTGGAGGATATGTCCGCTATCTTATAGCGGGGGTCGCTTAAGAACTGCTTGGACATCTTGATCCTGTAATCCGTCAGGTACTGGTTTAAGGTCTGGCCTGTCTCATTTTTAAATACCGTACACACATAGCTGGGGGACAGATGGACGTGTTCGCTTACATCCGGGACGGACAGGGAGGGCGCGGCGTAATTCTGCTGGATGAATTCCTTAATCTGGAACACCACGGGATTCTCGCCCTGGCTGTCCTCCAGCTGTTCAAAGAACTGCCTTGTCTTGGCGCACAGCAGGTCATGAAGTTCCTTCAGGGTAGCGCACCCCATGACGCCCTCCCAGATGCTTTCCGTATTCAGTCCTTCTTTCTGCCACAGGGAAATGTAGTTGTTCATGCCGTGTTCATCCAGCTTGCTTAAATACTTATAATAGATATCCTTGACCTGGCTGGGACCCAGCACGTCATTGGGCACAAACGACTGGTAAAGCTGTCCTGCCAGTTTAAGGGCCTGGTCCTCCTGCTTTTCGGCCAGGGCCATGGAGAATTCCAGAAGCACGTCGGCCGGGGGATGGAAGGGGGCATTGGCCGTGTCCTTGTCCAGGATGAAACCATATTCATGGAAGAAGCTTTCTTTTAAATGCTCCTTTGCTTCCATATAGGAGATGTGTGCCCGCTCCATACCGCTGACCACCGGGCCTACGGAAACGAAGAAACGGGAGATTTCATTCAGCTGTTTGGACAGGAAGGCGGCGCAGTCATGAATCAGCTTTTCCTCCTGCCTGGCATCGGAATACAGGAAAATGATGATATAGCGGTCCGCCCGTATGAAATACATCTGTCCTATCCCCCTGTCCGCCAGCATGCTGCTGAATGAATCCCTGACCTCGTCCATCCTGTTCTCAGGAAGCAGGGTAACGGGGGTCTGGCTGTCCAGCAGCAGGGCGCTGAAACAGGTGGAGGAATTGATGGGAAGCCCAAGACTCCCAATCAGTTCACCGGCCTCATCAAGGCTTTCCGGCTCCGGTTCGGTCAGCAGGAGGGTGAGATGGCCCAGCTGTTCCTTTTCGTGGCTTCTGGACGCGGCCAGGTGGGTGCTCATGGTCCTGCGTGTTTCCACGGCCTCGCCCAAAGCCTGTTTCAGCTCTTCCATATCCAGGGGTTTTTCCACATAACTTACGGCCTTCAGCTTGATGGCTGCTTTCAGATATTCCTTATCTGAGTAAGCGCTCATGAAAATGATGACAGTACCTGGATTGGCGGACAGGATCTGCTCCGCCATCTGGACGCCGTTCATCCGCGGCATCCGTATATCCGTAAGCACGATGTCGGGCGATTCCTTCAGGGCTGTTTCAAGGCCGTGGACACCGTCATCAGCCAGGAACACTCCGGATATCCCCAGACCCTGTAAATCCAGGCGGTCCCGTATGCCTTCCCTGGTCAGCTTCTCATCATCAGCAATTAGTAGTTTCATCTATATCAACGTCCCTTTCTGTCGGTAAACCCATAATGATGGCTTATATCATTATTTTAACAAGAATTCGATAATTTGCAATGAAAATAGACAAAATCCCCTGTTAGGTATATACTGGAAAAAGAAATTCATTGAAGGCGGTGGAGAAGATGAAAGGCAGGCATGGTACATGGATACTTGCTGTGATACTGATGATAGCAGGGATTTTCATAAGTTCCTGTTATGGACAGCAGCTTCATGACAAGGGGACCTACGCCATTATCATGAAGTCCAGGGACAACTGGTATAACGAGCTGGCCAGCCAGGGATACCGCCGTGTCATAGAGGATGCGGGCAAGAACTGCATCACCCTGTATCCGGATGAGGCCACGGCACAGGAACAGGTCCGGCTGATCCGCAACCTGATCCACGAGCAGGTGGATGCCATTGCGGTGGCTGCCAATGATGAAGATGCTCTGGCGCCGGTCCTCCGGGAGGCCAGGGAAAAGGGGATATCCGTGATTACCCTGGACGCGGACGTCAAGGCGGACAGCAGGAGCATTTACATTAAACCGGTGGACGCAGAAAAGCTGGGGCGTGCCCTGGTACGTTCCGCCTGTGACATATGCAGCGGCAGCGGCCAGTGGTGCATCCTTTCCGCGGGCAGCCGTTCCGCCAACCAGAATGAGTGGATGTACTGGATGAAAAAGGAACTGGAGGAGTCCGGATATAAGGACATGCGCCTGGTGGACATTGCTTTTGGGGAAGGCGTGTACGATAAGGCTGTAAAGGAGACGGAACGCCTGTTAAAGAACTATCCGGAGGTGAAAGTCATCTGCAGCCTGTCCACGGAGGGAATCAAGGCTGCCGCGGATGTGGTAAAAAAGCAGGGAAAAGAAAAGACGGTGAAGGTAATAGGCCTGGGCCTGCCCAGCCAGATGGCGGAATACATTGGGGACGGGGAAGAGGATATATGCCCTGTGATGTACATATGGGACCCGGTGGAGATGGGAAAGGTGGCGGGCTTCGTGTCCATGGGGCTGTGGTCCGGGAACATAGAAGAACAGCCGGGGAAGGATATCCTTCTGGATAATGGCGCCGCATACAGGATAAGCACGGGATATGACGGCGGCCTGGAAATCATATCCGGGGAGCCAATCCGTATCGATAAGGACAATATTGGGTACTGGGAAACGCGGTTATAGGAAAAGAAAGGACAATTTTACGCCATTTAAAAAGATATTACCATAGAATTGCAATGGTCTGCGTGCTATGATAAGAGCGTAAAGAAAAAGAACGGTATACAGATGAAGAATTCGAAATATACTATACGGAGGTGAATAAAGATGAAACATATACTTGTAAAATTTGACCAGGCAGACCAGATCATTAATTTCGTCCGGATCATCAACCGCTATTCATATGATGCAGATGTAAAATGCGGCAGCCGTGTGGTCGATGCCAAATCAGTGGTCGGGGTGTTATCCCTGGCAAAGTCCAAAACAGTTGAGCTGATCCTTCACACAGATGAATGTGACGGGCTTCTGGAAGAAATCGCTCCTTATGCAGCGTGATTGAACATGAATTCCCATACTTAAAATACAGGAACCGGCCGGTTGCAGGATATGCACCGGCCGGTTCCTTTTTCCCTGGATTATCCTGCTTTTCTATATTTTACCATCCCTTTACGAAAGTTTTATAAAACAATGGTATCGCTCCTTCTGGCAGGATGTGACAATGGACAGGAACCTGCCCGCAATCCTTTGTACGGAAAAAAGTACAAAGGGCTGCAGGGTCTTTGAACCGGACAGGAAAAATGACACTTGGGTACGGGGTGCAGGACGGATGCTGGGATCCTGTAGAAAAAGTACCGGGCAGATAATTGGGGGTTCGGGAACAGAATCCCGGAAAGAAGGGGAGAAATGGCAAAACCATTGGAATATGAGATAAAAAGGATATATGCCAGCCTGCGCAAATCCGAACAAAAGGCGGCGGACTATTACCTGGGGTATGACGGACCGGTGGAGACAATGTCCATTGCGGCCATGGCCAGGGCGGCCGGGGTCAGCCAGCCCACCGTGATGCGGTTCGTGAAAGCCCTGGGACTGGAAGGCTTTAAGGAATTCAAGTACCAGGTACTGAAGGCGTCCATGGGCGGTAATGGCAGTGGGATGGGAGAGGAGGAAGGCGGGCGTTCAGAGGAGGTCCTGCGGTATGGCTATGAGATATCCGCCCGGGACCGGCCGGAGGAAGTTCCCGGGCGCGTGGTGGCCCAGTCCGTGTCTTATCTGGATGATGCGTTAAAACATATATCCCCGTCATCCATCGGCAGGGCGGCAAAACTCATCTGCGGCGCCAGGCAGATTGCCGTCTACTACGTGGAAAATTCGGCCTCTGTTGCAGGGGACCTGGTCACAAAGCTTATGTATCTGGGGTTTAACTGCATCATGTACAACGATATCTATCTCCAGCATATAAGCGCCGGCAATCTGGACAGCCGGGATGTTGCAATCGGCATATCCTATTCCGGTTCATCTAAGAATACGGTGGACGTGATGAAGCTGGCGAAAAAGAAGGGGGCTGCCACCATTGCCATCACGAATTTTGAACATTCGCTGATTGCGGGCCACGCGGATATCCTGCTGTGTACCAGCAGCCAGCAGCTCCTGTATGGCAATGCCATATTTTCCCGCATGTCCCAGACTGCCGTGGTAGACATGATTTACATGGGTATCATCCTCAGGGACTATGGACATTTTACAGAAAAGCTGGATGAGAGCAGCCGGATCATACGCAGGCAGGCGTACTGAGGGCAGCCGGATCATACGCAGGCATGCATACTGAGGGCAGCCGGGTCATACGCAGGCATACCGGGGCGTGCTTGGCAATTCATTCCCGCCGTATTAAAAAGAAGGTTTTGTAGAAATACTACAAGCCTTCTTTTTTTCCATTTTGTGGCTTTACCCTCCCTTTACAAAGGACTTACATGGATCTTGTTGTATTCGGCCGGACGGTTGTGCTTTAATGTGGGTGTTTAGAAAAACGGTCTGGGCAGATTAAAAGGAGGGCATTTATGCTGGAATTAAAACATATCAGGAAATCATTTGACGGGGTAACCATATTGGAGGACATCAACCTGACAATCGGGGACGGGGAAATCGTATCCATCCTGGGTCCGTCGGGATGCGGGAAAACCACCCTGCTGAACCTGATCCTTGGAATCACGGACGCGGACAGCGGGCAGATGGTGTTCCAGGGACAGGACATCACCCGGGTTCCCATGGAGGAGAGGGGATTTAACATTGTATTCCAGGATTATGCGCTGTTCCCCAACCTCAATGTATATAAGAACATTACATACGGGCTTAAGAACCGGCCGGGGATTTCCACGAACCAGGAGGTGGAGGAATTCATTGACCTTTTGGGACTCAGGGAACATCTGTGCAAACGGATTGACCAGCTCTCCGGCGGGCAGAAGCAGAGGGTGGCGCTGGCCAGGACCATGGTCATGAAACCCAGGATCCTGCTGCTGGACGAACCCTTAAGCGCCCTGGACGGGGTAATCAAGGAATCCATTAAAGAAAAAATCAAGGAGATTGCCAGGGAATTCAAACTGACCACGGTGATTGTGACACATGACCCGGAGGAAGCCCTGACCCTTTCCGACAAGGTGATGATTGTGAATCAGGGAGGTATTGCACAGTTTGGCAGGCCGGAGGAGATTATAGGCGCGCCAGCGGACCGCTTTGTGGAGGAATTCATCTTAAACCAGCTGGAGATAAAAAAGAACAACATTTTCTCCCTGTTCCAGAGGGAACTGGCTGACCGCGTGATCATGCAGGCGGGCTGACCGGGAAATGATGGGAGATTTAACAATGAAGACGATGAAAGAGAGAGAAATCAAGGGCATTTACGCGCTGGTCACCGGTGTTTTCCTGGTATTCCTGCTGGTTCCCATCCTGCTTCTTTTGGGGAAATCCTTTGAGTGCCAGGGAGGCATTGCCCTGTCGCATTATGCGGATGTGCTTACCGGGAAGGGATTTGCGGGAGCATTTGCAAGGAGCGCGGTTGTGGCCTCCCTCAGCGCGGCAGTGACCACAATCCTGGCATTCATCCTTTCCTATACCATCCATTACACCAATGTGCCCAGAGGGCTTAAGGGGTTCATACGCCTGGCGGCCGTGATTCCCATGCTGCTGCCCACCATCACATATGGATTCGCAATCATCTATTCCTTTGGGAAACAGGGGCTTCTGACCAGGCTGTTGGGAAGGCAGCTCTTTGACATATACGGCTTCTGGGGACTGCTTTTGGGGTATGTGATCTACACCCTTCCTGTTTCCTTCATGCTGATATTCAATTCCATGAGTTTTATTGATAAAAAGTTCATGATTGTATCCAGGATTATGGGGGACAGCCCGTTTTCCACCTTTCTTGGAACCGTGCTCAGGCCGCTTCTTGGAACCCTGGCAGCTTCGTTTGTACAGTGCTTTTTCCTCTGCTTCACGGATTACGGCATCCCGGCGTCCGTGGGAGGGCAGTATGACGTGGTGGCTTCGGTGCTTTACAATGAAATGCTGGGAAGCGTGCCGGATTTCAACCGCGGGGCCGTGGTGGCCATGTCCATGCTGGTGCCGTCCGTTGTGAGCATTTCCCTGCTACATTACCTGGAACGCTATAATATCCGGTACAGCCGGATTTCCAATACTGAAATCCGCAGGGGCAGGCTCCGGGATGTGTTCTGCGGCGCGGCGTCCTGCGCCATCCTGACTTGCGTCCTGTGCGTGTTTGCCGTCATATTCGTGGTGCCCATGGTGCAGGAATGGCCCTATCAGATGGATCTTACATTCAGCCATGTATGGGATGTGTTCCGGGATTCCTCCCTGTCAGCAGTGTACAGGAACTCCATCCTGGTTGCGGTGCTGACCGCCCTGACCGGCTCGCTGATTGTTTACGGGGCAGCCCTTGCAACGGCCAGAAGCAGCCTGGATCAAAGGCTGAAGGACATCATAGAAAGCATTGCCCTGGTGACAAACACCATACCAGGCATGGTAATCGGCATTGCATTCCTGTTCACCTTTTCCGGCACCCCGGTGCAGAATACGTTTTTCCTCCTGGTCATCTGTAATGTGGTGCATTTTTTCTCCACGCCATACCTGATGATGAAGAGCTCCCTTGCGAAAATGAACGCATCCTGGGAGACAACCGCCCTGCTCATGGGGGATACCTGGTTTAAGACCATCCTGCGGGTGGTCACGCCCAACGCGGTGTCCACCCTGCTGGAGGTATTCAGCTATTATTTTGTCAATGCAATGGTGACGGTCAGCGCCGTAATTTTCATCGCAGGCGCCAGGACCATGGTCATCACGACGAAAATTAAGGAACTGCAGTATTATACAAAATTCAATGAGATATTTGTGCTCTCCCTCCTGATCATGGCCACGAACCTTGGGGCCAAGGCGTTGTTTGGCGCTTTATCAGGAAGAAGGGGAAATATAAAAATGAAAAGAGGAAAGTTTATGAAAAAGTGGAAAAAAGCAGCAACCCTTGGAATGACTGCATTGATAGCAGCGTCAGCCCTCACATTAACCGGCTGTTCCGGGAAGGAATCACAGGTGGTAATCTACTCCAATGCGGATGATGAGGCCATAGAAGCCATGAAACATGCCCTGGACGGCAATGGATTTGAAGGAAAATACCTTCTCCAGTCCTTTGGGACCTCTGAACTTGGCGGCAAGCTGCTGGCAGAGGGGACCAACATAGAGGCGGACGTGGTCACCATGAGCTCCTTTTACCTGGAAAGCGCCCAGGACCAGAACCATATGTTCGCGGACCTTGCCTTTGACGCCGGGGCAATGGAGGAATACCCCTCTTACTACACGCCCATTACGAAGCAGGAGGGCGCAATCATTGTCAACACCGAGATGATGAAGGAAAATAACCTGGCCATGCCCGTCTGTTTAAAGGATCTGTCAAAGCCGGAGTATGAGGGCTTTGTATCAGTGACGGATATCAAAAGTTCATCCACCGCATGGCTGCTGATGCAGGCCCTTATCAGTGAATACGGTGAGGACGGCGCCAGGGAAGTGCTTACCGGGATTTATGAAAATGCCGGACCCCATGTGGAAAGCTCCGGATCGGCTCCCCTTAAGAAGGTGCGCGCAGGGGAGGTGGCCATTGGATTCGGCCTGCGCCATCAGGCCGTGTCAGATAAGGCCCAGGGGCTGCCGGTAGACTATGTGGATCCCCTGGAAGGGAACTTCTCCCTGACTGAATCCGTGTCAGTGATTGATAAAGGCGGTAAGACCAGCCCAATGGCCCAGAAGATGGCTGAGTGCATCATTAAAAGCGGAAGGGCGGAGCTGATTAAGACATATCCCCTGCCGGTTTATGAAGGGGAACAGGGGAATCCTGCCAATATGTCCGCCTATCCAAAGGTATTTCCCCAAAAGCTGACAGTGGACCTGCTGAAACAGCATCAGGACCTTTCAGAAAGCTGTAAATAAACCACAAACAAGAAGAAAGAGGAGTAAACGGATATGATGAATTATAAGCTGCTGACACCGGGGCCTTTAACGACCACGGATACCGTGAAGAAAGAGATGCTGTTTGACCACTGCACCTGGGATGATGATTATAAGGAAATCACACAGGAAATCCGCAGGAAACTTCTTGGGCTGGCCCATGTCGGGGAGCCTGAATATACATGCGTACTGATGCAGGGCAGCGGGACCTTTGGGGTGGAGTCCGTCCTCACAAGCTCCGCCGGGCCGGAGGACTGCCTGCTCATTGCCTCCAACGGCGCCTACGGGGACAGGATGGCGGATATTGCAAAGCACGCAGGAATCCCGTTCATCCAGTACTGTGAGGAGTATGACCGGGTGCCCTGTGCGGACCGGATCCGTGAGCTCATTCAGAAGAACCCGGAAATCACCCATGTCTCCATGGTGCACAGCGAGACAACATCCGGGATTTTAAACGATATCGCATCTGTGGCAAAGGTGGTGAAGGAAGCGGGGCGTGTCTTTATCGTGGATGCCATGAGCAGCTTCGGCGGCGTGGATATACCGGTCGGGGATTTAGGGATTGATTTCATCATCAGCAGCGCCAACAAATGCATCCAGGGCGTGCCGGGATTTTCCTTCATCATCTGCCGCCGGGATGAACTTATGAAATGCAACGGGAAGGCGCCAAGCCTGTCCCTGGACCTGTACAGTCAGTGGGAGACCATGGAAAAGGACGGGAAATGGAGATTCACCTCCCCCACCCATACGGTGCTGGCCTTTGCACAGGCGCTCAGGGAAATGGAGGAAGAAGGCGGGATTGAGGCCAGGAGCAGACGGTATGCCGGCAATAACAGGCTGCTGATTGAAAAGCTGGCGGAACTTGGAATCCGTCCATATATTGAAGGGGAATATCAGGGGCCCATCATCACCACTTTTTTCTACCCGGAGGACAGCAGCTTTTCCTTTGAGGAAATGTACCGTTACATAAAGGAACGGGGATATGCCATCTATCCTGGCAAGGTGACGGACGCGGATACCTTCCGGATTGGTAATATCGGGGAGATTTATGAGGATGATATCATAAAGCTTTACGGTATAATAAAAGAGTTCCTGGAGGATAAGGAAAACCAGGAAAATGACAGGGAGGAACAGTAAAATGGCATTATTTGACGCAGTTATTCTTGACTGGGCAGGCACCACCGTGGATTACGGGTGCTTTGCCCCGGTACAGGCCTTTGCGGAGGCATTTGGGGAATACGGCATCCAGCCCACCATGGACGAGATACGGGGGCCCATGGGCATGCTTAAACGCGACCATGTGCGGACCATGCTGGAGATGGAGCGGATTTCCGGGGAATGGGAAAGGATCCACGGCCGGGCGTTTACCCAGGAGGATGTGGAACAGGTCTATCTTCTCAGCGAAAGTAAGATCCTTGGCCTGGCAGGCGGATTCACCGATGTGAAGCCATATGTGACAGAAACCGTGGAAACGCTGCGCGGCCACGGAATCCGGATCGGCTCCACCACCGGATATACGGATGCAATGATGGGCATCGTGGCGCCTGCCGCTGCCCAGAAGGGCTACATCCCGGACTGCTGGTTCAGCCCGGATTCCACGGGACACAAAGGGAGGCCGTACCCATATATGATTTTCCGCAACATGGAGGCCCTGGGGCTATCCGATGTCAGGCGGGTCATGAAAGTGGGGGATACGGTTTCTGATATAAAAGAAGGAAAAAACGCAGGTGTTTATACGGTGGGCATCGTGGAGGGAAGCTCTGCCATGGGCCTGTCCATGGAGGAATATGAGGCCCTTTCCCCGGAGGACAGGGAATATGCCTGCAAGACCGTGAGCCGGAAGTTCCTGGAGGCAGGGGCTGACTGGGTGGTCAGGGATATACGGGGGGTCCTGGAACTTATATAAGTTCCGGCTGTCAGCTGCATCTGCGTGTCGGGGTTGTCGGCTGCAGCTGTTTTCCAGGGCTGTCAGTTACATGTGCCGGTTTCATGGTTCCCCGGCATTGAAGTATTCCTTTCTTTTGGCTATAATATTAAGTAGTTATGGTTGGAAAGGCAACAAAGGAAAGGAGATGCCCTATGGCTATTATTGCAGGAATCATGGTACCACACCCGCCCCTTATCATACCCGATGTGGGACGGGGCCAGCAGGTACGGATAAAGGATACGGTGGAGGCATATCACCAGGCAGCCAGACTGGCCGCGGCCTCAAAGCCGGACACCATTGTGGTGCTGTCGCCCCATGCCGTGATGTATGCGGACTATTTCCACATTTCCCCGGGAACAGGGGCAAAGGGTGACTTCGGCCAGTTCCTGGCTCCCCAGGAAGCAGTGGAAGTGGAATATGACACTGAATTTGTAAATGAACTCTGTGACCTGGCGGATGATATTGATTTTCCCATGGGCAAGGAAGGGGAGAGGGACAGGGAGCTGGACCATGGAACCATGGTTCCCTTATACTTCATCAACCAGTATTACCATGATTACCGGCTGGTGCGGATTGGCGGTTCCGGCCTTCCCTTTACAGACCATTACAGGGCCGGACAGTTGATTGCACAGGCGGTAAAGCGCCTGGGCAGGAGGACGGTCATCATTGCCAGCGGCGATCTTTCCCACAAGCTGAAAGAGGACGGCCCTTATGGTTTCAGCGTCCAGGGGCCGGAATACGATAAGCGCATCATGGACGTGATGGGCATGGGCAGGTTTGGAGGGCTGTTGGATTTCACGGAAGGGTTCTGCGAAAAGGCGGGCGAATGCGGACACAGAAGCTTTACCATGATGGCGGGCGCCATGGACGGTATGGCGGTAAAACCGCAGCGCCTGTCCTATGAGGGTCCCTTTGGGGTAGGATATGGTATCTGTACCTTTGAAGTACAGGGGGAGGATGAAGGCCGCTGTTTCCTGAAGGCATATGAGGAGCGGGAACAGGCCGTGTGCAGGCAGAAGCAGGAAGCGGAAGACGCCTACGTATCCCTGGCAAGAAAGTCCCTGGAACATTACGTGCATACCAGAAGGATGATACCGGTCCAGGCAGTGGAGGAAGGCCTGCCCGGCGAAATGTTAAAATCACGCGCAGGCGTCTTTGTCTCCATCCATAAGAACGGTGCGCTGAGGGGATGCATCGGCACCATCGCGCCTGTGTGCGGGAATGTGGCTGAGGAAATCATCCAGAACGCGGTAAGCGCTGGCATCCATGACCCCAGGTTCCCGTCCGTCAGGGAGGATGAACTGCAGCAGCTGGTGTACAGCGTGGATGTGCTGGGGGAGACATCGCCCATAAGCGGGCCTGAGGAACTGGATGTGAAGCGTTACGGGGTCATTGTGACAAAGGGACGCAAAAGAGGGCTTCTGCTGCCAAACCTGGACGGAGTGGACACGGTAGGGGAGCAGATCGGCATTACCAGGCAGAAGGCCGGGATTGGGCCGGATGAGGACGGGGTCGGTCTGGAGCGCTTTGAAGTCATAAGGCATGGTGATAAGGGATGAGGATGACATGTGATGTATGCATGCACCGGTGCAGCCTGGAAAACGGACAGACCGGTATCTGCCGGGCCAGAGGGAACCGGGGCAATGGGATTGTCCCCCTGAATTATGGCAGGCTTACATCCATGGCCCTGGATCCGATTGAGAAAAAGCCCCTGCGCATGTTCTGTCCCGGAAGCCGGATCCTGTCCGTGGGAAGCTTTGGCTGCAATTTAAAATGTCCCTTCTGCCAGAACCACGGGATATCCATGGCCGGGGAAAGGGACAGTGAGGTGGTGACGGTGACGCCGGGGCAGCTGGCGGACAGGGCCGCGGACCTCAGGGACAGGGGAAACATCGGCGTGGCCTACACGTACAATGAGCCGCTGGTGGGATGGGAGTTTGTCCGGGATACGGCCCGCCTTGTCAGGATGGCGGGCATGAAAAATGTAATCGTGACCAATGGCAGTGCATCGGACCGGGTGCTGGATGGACTGCTGCCCTATACAGATGCCATGAACATCGACCTGAAAGGATTTACGGACCGCTATTACAGAAAACTGGGAGGCAGCCTGGAGGTGGTGAAGCATTTCATAGAACGCGCGGCAGGAGAATGCCACGTGGAGCTGACAACACTGATTGTGCCGGGGGAAAATGATTCAGAGGCAGAGATAAAGGAACTTGCCGCATGGGTTGCGTCGGTTAATCCGCGGATTCCCCTGCATATAACCAGATTCTTTCCGATGTGGAAGATGACGGACCGGGATGCAACGGATATAGGCCGCCTGTATGCGCTGGTGGAGGCGGCACGCGGCAGCCTGGAGTATGTGTTTGCGGGGAATTGCTAGGGCGTGTTTGAAAATTGCTTTCCGTCAGCTGTGCGTTCCACTTTGTGGGAGATTTGGTCCCGATGAGGGAGGCGTAGCGGGCTACGTTGACCGAATTGGGACCAAATATGCCGCGAAGTGGGGCCTGCAGACGGCGGGAATGAGTTTTCAAACACGTTCTAGGCGTGCAGATACCGGTAATGGATTTTCTGTCAGGGTCAGGCTCTTCTCACAGCAGGTGTCCAGGAAAAATGGATTTTTCAACAAATATTAGCAAGGATTCTCCCATCCTCTAAGGTGGTGAGATGAATTGCCAAAAACAAACTTAACGGCAGTGGTGGGCGGAGAGTAATCGGTATCCCCCACTGCCATGAGGTCAACCACGCATCTACGTAGGATGCAGTCGCACTTCGACAATATACCGGGCGTGGATTGAAACAATAGGTTCGGATACCCCTTGTCACGGATGCGCATATAATGATAGTAACGGATGCAAATGCACTGCCGCCTGAAGCCCGGCAGTGCATTTGCTGTATGCCACAAGGGGGAGAGTATGATGTATTACAATCAAATGGATGGATGTAACTTTGGTGCTCAGGATGACTTAGGGCCCCGGGAATGTGATTGCTGCTGTTGCCCCGGCCCGGCAGGGCCTATGGGTCCTCAGGGGATACCTGGGCCGGAAGGGCGGCAAGGGGCAACAGGCCCCACGGGTCCCAGGGGGATACCTGGGCCGGAAGGGCGGCAAGGGGCAACAGGCCCCGCAGGTCCCAGGGGGATACCCGGGCCGGAAGGACGGCAGGGGGAAACAGGCCCCACAGGCCCACAGGGCATCCCCGGGCCGGAAGGGCGGCAGGGAGAAACAGGCCCCACAGGCCCACAGGGCATCCCTGGGCCGGAAGGACGGCAGGGGGAAACAGGTCCCACAGGTCCACAGGGCATCCCCGGGCCGGAAGGGCGGCAGGGAGAAACAGGCCCTACAGGTCCCATGGGTCTTCAGGGAGTAACCGGACCCCGCGGGGCAACAGGGGACACTGGACCACAGGGGGCAACAGGTGAGGATGGTCCACGGGGAAATACAGGAGCCACTGGCCCTCAGGGAGAAGCTGGCCCAACCGGACCAGCCGGACCCCAAGGCCCCATGGGTCCCCAGGGGGACCCTGGCCCGGAAGGCGTACAGGGGCTGCGGGGTGCCACCGGTCCTCAGGGGCCAGCCGGCCCCCAGGGAGATGCAGGGAATACAGGGGCTGCCGGAATACAGGGCCCAACCGGCCCAACCGGGCTGCAGGGACCCACTGGCCCCATGGGTCCGACTGGCCCGACCGAACCATATCCCGATGACATATTTGCCTCATTCATTAATTTTGCAGCCCACTTCGTCAATGCGTCGCTGATGCCCATGGGAATCGGGGTGGAGGATGTGACCAACCACATTGTGTTGACGGATCCGACCCATATAACGCTGGAACCTGGGTTCTATTCCATCTTTTATGAAGTGTCGGTATTGTATCCGGGGACCACGTTCATGCAGGTCACTCCGTTCTATAACGGCAGTGCCCATATTGAATACGGGATTTATTTCATGACGGGCCCGGACCGCTCCAGCGCCTTCGGGTCGGTGTCGTTCATTATTGAGGTGCCGCAGCCCACGGTGTTCACGCTTACCTACAACAGCCCGGTAGACGGAACGGAAGGCACCCTGACCATGGTAATCAGGAAGCTGCGCAGAGAAACTTAAATTGACTTTTAAAACAGGCCGTAGTATACTGTAGCAAGAAAACAAAGAGGGGTGCTGGTCTTCAATCCATACCGGCTGAGATGGAACTTCGGTTTCCGAACCCTGATACCTGATCTGGATAATGCCAGCGTAGGAAGTGCTCAGACCATGTCTGTTATATCCCGCCCGGATTGTCCGGGCGGGATTTTTATGACCGGCACCACGAATAAAAGACGAAGAGGAGAGGTATCCATGAACGCAAGCGTAGCTATTCAGACATTACCGGAGGCAGGGAACAACGAGGAGTTAATCCGTATTGTGGATGAGGTGATTGATTACATTAAAAGCACGGGGTTAAACTACTATGTAGGACCTTTTGAGACGGCCATTGAAGGGGATTATGACCAGCTCATGGACATTGTAAAGGAATGCCAGCACATTGCAATCAGGGCAGGCGCACCTTCCGTTGCCGCCTACATCAAAGTATCCTACCATCCTGAAGGAGATGTGCTTACCATTGAAAAGAAAGTTACAAAACATCACCAGTAAGATATGGTCGTTTTCAGCAGCGGCATGCATCCTGGCTGTGTGGCAGGCAGCGGTATCCCTCGGCTGCATTGAGGGCTTCATGCTGCCTTCCCCCGTCCAGGTCCTGAGGACTTTTATAAGCGAGTTTCCCATACTTATGGACAATGCCGGGATAACCATGGCGGAAGCAGCCCTGGGGCTGCTGTTTGGAATTGCCACGGGTTTTGCCGCGGCTGTGTTCATGGACCGCTTTGAGCGGGCGTATCAGGCATTTTATCCCATCGTGGTCCTGACCCAGACCGTACCGGCCGTGGCCATGGCCCCGCTTCTGGTGCTTTGGTTTGGCTATGAGATGACGCCTAAGGTCATATTGATTGTCATTACCACATTTTTCCCAATTACGGTGGGGCTGCTCACCGGATTTAAGTCCGCTGACCCGGATGCGGTGAACCTGCTGCGGGCCATGGGGGCGGGGAGGATGCAGATATTCCGTTACCTTAAGCTGCCGGGAGCCATGAACCAGTTCTTTTCCAGCCTTAAGATATCGGCAAGCTATGCAGTGGTAGGGGCGGTCATATCAGAGTGGCTTGGCGGTTTTGGCGGACTGGGCGTGTATATGACAAGGGTAAGGAAGGCGTTTTCATTTGACAAGATGTTTGCGGTCATCTTCCTTATATCGGTCATCAGCCTGCTGCTTATGCGGGCAGTGGAACTGCTCCAGAAGAAATGCATGCCATGGGACAACGGCGCCAAGGACAGATGATCATGCCATGGGACAACGGCGCCAAGGACAGATGATCATGCCATGGGACAACGGCGCCAAGGACAGATGATCATGCCATGGGACAACGGCGCCAAGGACAGATGATCATGCCATGGGACAACGGCGCCAAGGACAGATGATCATGCCATGGGACAACGGCGCCAGGGACAGATGATTATGCCATGGGACAGGATGCCTGGACGGGACAGGCAGGAGGAGGAACAGATGAAAAAAACATATACAGTGATTCTGGCAGCGGCATTGCTTGGAATTGCCCTGACCGGGTGCGCGGGAGCATCCGGCAGGAGCAGTCAGGCGGCGGGTGACCGGAAGGAACAGTCCCTTAAGGAGATTACCTTTGTACTGGACTGGACGCCCAATACCAACCACACAGGCTTATATGTGGCCCAGGAAAAAGGATATTTTAAGGATGCCGGGCTTAATGTGACCATGGTGCAGCCACCGGAAAACGGCGCGGAGGTGCTGGCCGCGTCCGGCAAGGCGCAGTTTGCCATGTCCTTTCAGGACAGCCTGGCGCCTGCGTTTTCAGGCGGAAATAAGCTTCCGGTGACAGCGGTTGCGGCGGTCATCCAGCACAACACATCCGGCATCATTTCCCGGAAGGGGGAGGGGATGGACAGGCCCAGGGGACTGGAAGGCAGACAGTATGCCACCTGGGACCTTCCCATTGAAAAGGCCACTATCCGGGAGGTTGTGGAAGCGGACGGCGGGGATTTTGATAAGGTTAAGCTGATTCCCAGCATGGTTACGGATGAGGTGACTGCCCTTAAGACGAAATCAGTGGACGCCATCTGGATCTTTTATGGCTGGGCCGGGGTGAAGACGGAGCTGGAAGGACTGGAAACCGATTATTTTGCATTTGCAGACGTGGATCCCGTATTTGATTTTTACACCCCGGTCATCATTGCCAATAATGATTTCCTGGAAAATGAACCCGACACGGCAAAGGCGTTTATGGAAGCAGTGAGCCGGGGATATATGGATGCGGCCAGGGACCCGCAGGCGGCGGCGGACATCCTTTGCAAGGCGGCGCCTGAGCTGGACCCGGAACTTATAAAGGCAAGCCAGATTTACCTGGCTGATAAGTATCAGGCAGATGCAGCGCAGTGGGGATACATTTCCCCGGAACGCTGGAACGCATATTATGACTGGCTGTCCAGGAATGGGCTGACGGAGACGCCGATTGAGGAAAATACAGGCTTTTCCAATGAATATCTGCCAAAGGACGGATGACGGGAACGGATTTTTAGACACGGCCTGATCCGGATAGAGGGAAGGCGTGGCAAAGGGACGGGAGGAATACATGGCACAGCTGAAGGTTGAGGGGGTATCCAAATCCTTTGACGGGGAACCGGTCATCCGGGATATCTCCATTGAACTGCACAAGGGGGAACTGGTATCGCTGTTAGGCATCAGCGGTGGCGGTAAGACCACCCTGTTCAACATCATTGCAGGCTTAAGCACCCCGGATGAGGGGCGGGTGGTGATGGAAGGGGAGGATATAACAGGATGCCCGGGGCGGGTAAGCTATATGCTCCAGAAGGACCTGCTGTTCCCCTTCAGGACCATTGAGGATAACGTGGCCCTTCCCCTGATTATCAAGGGCGTGAAGAAAAAGGAGGCCAGACAGCAGGCAGGGGAGTATTTTGCAGGATTCGGCCTGGAGGGAACCCAGAAGAAGTATCCGGCCCAGCTCTCAGGCGGGATGCGCCAGAGGGCGGCGCTTCTTAGGACCTATCTTTTTTCCGGCAGCGTGGCTCTGTTGGATGAGCCCTTCTCCGCCCTGGACATGCTTACCAAACAGTCGGTCCACAAATGGTATCTGGACGTGATGGAGCAGATCCGCCTTTCCACCCTGTTCATTACCCATGACATTGACGAGGCAGTGCTCCTGTCTGACCGGATATACCTGCTGACAGGAAAGCCGGGCACCATAACCGGGGAAATCGTGGTGAAGGAGCCGAAACCAAGGGCAAGGGATTTTCAGGTGACGGACGTGTTCCTGGATTATAAAAAGACCATATTGAACCATCTGAAGAAGTACTCGGATGAAGTATGACATAAAAGGATTCCCATCAGTAATGGCTGGGAATCCTTTTTCCGTACTGGAGCGTGTTTGAAAATTCATTCCCGCCGTCTGCCCTAAGGAATCCACCAGAGGTACCCCCTTAGGACAAAGCACGCCCCACTTCGCGGTATATTTGGCCCCGATTCAGTCAGCGTAGCCCGCTACGCCTCCATCATCGGGACCAAATCTCCCACAAAGTGGGACGCACAGCCGACGGAAAGCAATTATCAAACACGCTCCAGGGGCCTGAAAGAAGATTCTCTGGTTGACGGGGATGCTGAAAAAAGAATATAATGGTACCATAAGTGTTAGGGAATGAATTTTCAAACACGCCCTGGCAGATTAGGGAAAAGAGGTTGTGCATGAACACGGTGAAAAGCAGCAACGAAACCAGTATTTATATTATTGATGACAATTACCGGATTGTACATTTTAATTCAACCCTTCGGGATAAGTTCCCGGAACTGCAGTGCGGTGACATATGTTATGAGAAGCTGTGCCAGGAAGTGAGGCCATGCGCACGCTGTCCCTTTAACCAGGAGGGTGACGAGGCGGTGGTATTCTATAATAAGGTGGTCCAGAAGTGGCTGGAGGTAGGGACTGGCCGGATTGAGTGGCCTGGAAAGGGCACATGCAACATGGTCCTGGTGCGCGAGATCCGTGAGGGGAATAAGAACCTGTTTTACAGCCTGACCAATATATCTGCATATGACGAGCTGTATGAGCTGAATCTAACCAGGGACAGCTACCGTCTTCTGTATCATGTGGAGGACAAGTATGTAATCCACGGCATGGAAGGAAAGCTTAGCCGGATGCTTGAGGAAGTGGCGGGGCACATGGTCCATCCGGATGATGCTGGTTCCTTCCGGGAATTCTGGAACAGGGATACAATCAGTGAATGCCTGAAGCATGAGGGGGATAACGCGGCGCTCAAGGGACAGTTCAGGAGGCTGCGCCTGAATGGCGCCTATACCTGGGTGTCCCAGATTGTGGTACCCCTTAAGCGCGGTTCCAATGATGATGAGACCGTGATGTGCTTTATCCAGGATATCAGCGAACAGAAATCCAGGGAAGATGAGATAAAGAGGATGCTGGCCTCAAGGGACGGGGAGTTTGACCATCTGACCGGACTGCTTAGAAGGACCGTGTTCCTTAAGCGCGCCCAGGAGTTCCTTTCCAAAAAGAACGGGTCATACTGTCTGGCAGCGGTTGATATAGAGCATTTCAAGCTGTTTAATGAATGGTACGGACAGGAGGAAGGGGACAGGCTTCTGTCCAGGATTGGCGGCCACCTTAAGGATATTGAGACTTCATACAACGGGATTGCAGGATATATGGGAGGGGATGATTTTGTCATCATCATCCCGGATGACAGGGAAGCCATCGGGGAACTGCAGAACCGGATCATGACGTATGTAAGGCAGAGCGGGGGAACGGCCGGTTTCCTGCCTGCCTTTGGAATCTATGGTATTGAGGACGGATCCCTGTCCATCAGCACCATGTACGACAGGGCGTGCATAGCCCTGGCATCGGTGAAGGGAAGCTACGCCAGGAGGCTGTGCCGGTATGACAGCCGTATGATGCGGGAGATGGAGGAAAACCATAAGCTGTTGTCCGAGGTGCAGAAGGGGCTGGACCATGGGGAATTCTTATTTTACGCACAGCCCAAGTGTAACCTGAGTACGGGCAAGATCGTGGGGCTGGAAGCCCTTGTGCGCTGGAACCATCCGGTCAGGGGGCTGATTCCTCCCGGCGTATTCCTCCCGCTTTTAGAGAATAACGGCCTGATTACCAAGCTGGACCTGTTCATCTGGGAAGAGGTCTGCCGGAAACTGCGCAGATGGATTGACAGGGGACACCGTCCGGTCCCCATATCGGTCAATGTTTCCAGGATGGATATCTATGCAGTGGATGTGGCCGCTGTGTTTAAGGAGCTGGCAGACAGATATGCCATTGAACCGCGTCTGTTGGAAGTGGAGATTACAGAAAGCGCTTATGTGGAAGAGTATAATGTCATTACCGGCGTGGTGGAATCACTGCGGGAGGCTGGTTTTACTGTCCTGATGGATGACTTTGGAAGCGGTTATTCCTCCCTTAACATGCTGAAGGATGTCAATGTGGACGTGCTCAAGATTGACATGAAATTCCTCGAGATGGATGGCAGGTCCATGGGCAAGGGCGTGGAAATCCTGGAGGCAGTCACAAGGCTGGCCAATATCATGGGGCTGCGCATAATCGCGGAAGGGATTGAGACAAAAGAGCAGATTGATTTCCTGATGAACATGGGATGCACCTATGGACAGGGTTATTATTTCTTCCATCCCATGCCCATAGAGGTATTCGAACCCCTTCTGGCGGATGAGGATAACATAGACTTCCGGGGAATCAGGGCAAAACAGATTGAACGTGTAAGGCTTAAGGACATGCTGGAAGAGGATATTGCCAGCGATGCCATGATGAATAACATACTGGGCGCTGTTGCATTCTACGAGGTATATGACGGGCAGCTGGAGCTGCTGCGGGTAAATGAACAGTACTGCGCGCTTACAGGCACCAACGCAGTGGAACTGGAGGAACAGAGGAAATCCATCCTTAAGGATACCAGGGAAGAGGACAGGGAGTCTGCCTTTGGCATATTTACCCAGGCATATGATAATCCGCTGAAAGGGGCGGAAGGGGACCTGCGCCGCAGAAGAGGGGACGGCACCTATATGTGGATGCATCTGCGCGTGTTCTTCCTCAGGGAGCAGGATGGACGGAGGCTGTTTTACGGCGCGGTGTCCGATATTACGGAGCAGCGGCGCCGGGAACAGATGCTGGAGGCCTCCCAGAGGGCCTTATCTGCCGTGGTCCACATCTCTGAGAAGGATGAGTCCTTCATGCAGCTGGCAGAGGATAACCGCCGTGTGGCAGCGTCCATATTTGCACAGATGACGCCAGGCGGCATGATTGGCGGATACTGTGAGGATGGATTCCCGCTGTATTTTGCCAACCATGAGATGGTACGGCTTCTGGGCTATGAGACATTTGATGAACTGGCGGAAGCAATTGATTATCAGGTGGTCAATACCATCCATCCCGATGACCGGATGCGGGTGGGGAAGGATATCGGACCGGAATATTACGCAGGGCTGGAGTATACCACCACCTACAGGATGCCAAAAAAGGACGGGACCTGGTTCTGGACCCTGGATAAGGGCCGTGTAATCGAGGCAGAGGACGGGAGGCTTGCGATTGTCAGCGCGTGTACGGATATCTCTGAGACCATGGAGGCCCAGCGTCTCCTGCTGGAGAGCAACAGCAGCCTGAAACAGAGGAATGGGGAACTGAATTTCCTTAACAACGACATGCCGGGGGGATACCACCGCTGTGCCAAGAACAGTGATTTTGATTTCACATACATAAGCAACCGTTTCCTGGAAATATTCGGATATACCAGGGAGCAGATTAAGGAACTGTTTGATGACAAATTCATAAATATGGTGCATCCGGATGACAGGGACAAGGTGCAAAGAGGGGTGAACTTCCTTACCAGCAGCGAAAAACCCTATAATATGGAGTACCGGATGAAGGCAGCCAGGGGATATATCTGGGTCATTGACCAAAGCAGGCACATGATGTATGAGGGAAATGAATTCTTCCAGGGAGTGGTCCTGGATGTGACGGAGCTGGTAACCCTGCGGGAGCGTCTTCAGCTGCTTCTGGCCCATGTGCCGGAGGATTTTGTCCTTGTCAGCTGCCATGACGGAAGGTTTGAACATGAAATCATTGCTGACGGGCTGGCACGGACCATGGGCTATTCCAGGGAAGGGTATCTGGAGTTTCTGGCGGATGGAGGGTACCTGAAGGAACAGAAGGGGCATGGTTTTGAAAACCTGCTCCGGGAAATCAGGGAAATGTCGGAAAAGGGCAGAAGCTTTGTACATATATCCCCGTTCCTTCGCAGGGACGGCAAGCGTATGTGGGTTAGGACAGAGGCCATGTCCGTGGAGCGTACGGTAAATGAAACCATCTATCTGTTTAATTACAAGGACGTGACCGGTATACAGGAGAAGAAACTGGAGCTGGACCTTTTGGGGAGGAAACAGGAATCCATCCTCAGGCTGGCTGATATTAACAGCTGGGAGTGGAATCTCAGACAGGATACCCTGGTACTGACCAATGTGACGGATTCAAACTTCATGAAGTATTTCTGCAGCAGGAGAAGGGAGGCTGGGAACGTCATACGCGGCCTGTCCCAATGCCTGGAAACCCTGACATGCATTCCCGGTGAATACAGGCAGGCGATACATGCCTTCAATGAAAAGCTTCGCACGGACCGGAGCGGGGAGACCCTTGTTTTTGAATTCCCTGTGGCTGCAAAGGACGATTCCATGGTGTGGTTCAGGACAGCGGCCCAGACGCTGGTGGATGAAGACAATACCCCGGTGGTCGTGGTGGGATATACCACGGATATTACCGAGACCAGGCTGCAAAGCCAGATGCTGACAAGGATGGCCTCCACAGACCCCCTGACCGGGCTTTTAAACCGCCAGTCCGCCATACCGGCCATACAGGCTTACCTGGCCCAGGGAACACGGAATCCATCATCCCTGATCATGTTTGACCTGGATAATTTTAAGCTGGCCAATGATGTGTTTGGACACGATTTCGGGGATACCATGATTGTCCAGAATGCAAGAAAGCTGAAAAGTTATTTCCGCAGCGATGACATCGTATGCCGTATTGGAGGGGATGAGTTCATCGTCCTGTGCAAGAATATCAGCGAAAAGGATGTGGAGGCAAAGCTGGTCAGGATTGTGGATGAAATGTCCATGACACGCCGCGGGGGAGGACGCGATATCGTATTCTCCCTTTCGGCGGGCTATGTCATGGTCCCGGAGCAGGGGACGGATTTCGATGACCTTTACCATAAGGCGGATGTGGCGCTGTTTGCAGCCAAGATGTGCGGCAAGTGCGCGTTCAGGAAGTATGAGGCTTCCATGAAGAACATCAGGATTGAGCTGGCGGAGTGACGGGGATGGATTTTCAGGGCCGCCAGACCAGGCGGCAGGAAATGCCATGTGTAGAGACAAAATGTATAATAAATCCAATTGTATATTGTGCATAGTCACGAAAGAAAACAATTATTTAAAACCCTATTGACAAAATTGCACATTGTTGAGAGAATGAATACATAAGTTGTGAGATATCATAGAGAGAGGTAACTTAGGCCATAACTATGCGCTTAAAGTCCCTCTCTTTTTTGTGTATGTTACGCGCGGATGTACATGAGGGTTGAACAAATTATGAATCCATATGAGGAGGAACAGGTATGAGTTATAATATTGAAGATTTTAATCTGGATTTTTTTTCATTGAAGGGTAAGAATGCGGTTGTCACGGGAGGCAACAGCGGTCTGGGGCAGGCGTTTGCCCTTGCATTAGCTAAGGCAGGGGCGAATATCCTGGTTGCCAGCTATGCGCTGGATAAGGGAGAAACCCAGAAGATGATTGAGGATACCGGGGTTAAATATGAATTCATCCAGGCAGATATATCAAAGCCAGGAATTCCGAAACAGATTGTGGAGAACTGTGTGAACAGCCTGGGCAGTATTGATATCCTGGTAAACTGTGCTGGTATCTGCATCTGCAAGGATGTTCTGGATTTCGGCAGGTCCGAGTGGGATCCAATGATAGCCATTAACCTGACAGCGGCATTTGAACTGAGCCATGAGGCGGCCCGTTACATGATTCCGCAAAAGAGTGGAAAAATCATTAATATCTGTTCCCTGTTTTCCTATTTGGGAGGATTGGGTTCCCCCGCATATGCGGCCATGAAGCATGGATTGTCCGGCCTTACCAAAGCATATGCTGATGAATTGGGTAAGTACAATATACAGGTTAACGGTATTGCGCCCGGATACTATGCGACGGATATCACGGTTGGGACGAGGAGCAATCCCGAGACAAATAAGAGGGTCCTGGACCATATTCCGGCCGAGAGATGGGGGGAGAGGCAGGATCTGATGGGGACCATGGTATTTCTTGCCAGCAGGGCATCAGAGTATGTAAATGGTTCAATGGTAATTGTTGACGGCGGATATATGGTCAGATAGGAGATAAGGACATGGAAAGGCAGACAATCATTGAGGAACTGGGAAAAATAGTACCATCAGGATATATGGTAACAGATGAAACCATCTTAAAAGAACACAGTGTGGACCGGTTCCGCAAATTTGAAAAGGTATTCGGCGTGTATAGCCGTCCGGTTCCCGCGGCGCTGGTGCGTCCCAGGACCCCTCAGGAAACAGCGGATATCATAAGATTCTGTAATGACAACAAGATTGCCGTGATTCCCCGCACAGGCGGTTCCTCCATTGAAGGCGGTCTGGAGGCGGCTGTCCCTGACAGCATCGTAGTGGATGGAAGCGAGATGGACCAGATCCTTGACATTGACACATATAATATGCAGGTCACATGCCAGTGCGGTGTGAACCTGGAGGTGTTGGAAGAAACACTGAGGAAGCTTGGATATACGACCGGTCATTCCCCACAGTCAAAGCCCTTGGCCCAGATGGGCGGTCTGGTAGCCACTAGGAGTATCGGGCAGTTCTCTACCTTATATGGGGGGATTGAGGACATGCTGGTTGGACTTGAGATGGTCATGGCAGATGGTACCATTGCCAGAATTAAAAACTGTCCGCGCCGGGCAGCAGGACCGGACATCCGCCATATCCCCATGGGAAGTGAGGGGGCCCTCTGCTTCATCACGGAAGTAACGGTCAAGATATTTAAGTATATGCCGGAGAATAATAAGTTTTACAGCTGGCTTCTGGATGATATGAAGACAGGATTCGAAATACTCAGGGAGGTCATGGTACAAGGATATAAACCATCCTTTGCAAGGCTCTATGATTTTGAGGACGGGGAATATTATTTTTCTCATTTCTGTGAAGGGAAACCAGTGCTTATCTTCATGGTCGAGGGACCAAAGGGCGTGGCGGAGGCCACCGGGACAGCCATAGAAGAGATAGTAACGCATTTCCATACCTATAAGAAGGTGGACAGCCATTACATAGATACATGGTATGCCGGATTGAACTGGAACGAAGGCAAGGTGGCGGAAGAGTATAAATTAATTGAAAAGACCCACAATGTTGGGTTCACAACGGAAATATCGGCTAATTGGAGTAATATCCATGACATATATGAAAATGTCATCATGAGGATTAAAAATGAAATTCCGGACATCACCATGGTGGGCGGACATTCATCCCACAGCTACATGAACGGGACCAATCTATACTTTATGTATTATTACAATGTGGTAGACTGTGATGTGACGGAGGAAATCACGAAATACCATAACCCGATTAATACAATCATTGTGGAAGAGACACTGAAGCGGGGCGGTTCCATGTGCCACCATCACGGTGTGGGCAAATACAGGGTGCGGTGGATTAAGCAGGAGCATGGAAGCGCATACCCTGTGCTGAAAAAGCTGAAGGAAGCGCTTGATCCCAACAATATCATGAATCCAGGAACCATCTTTCCCATTGAGGATAATTAAAGAAAAGAGGAAAGCAATGAAATACATACTTGCAATCGACGGGGGCTCCCAAAGCACCAAGTTAATTATTTTTGATACCCATGGAAATATTATCTGTGAGGAGAGTGAACCGCTGCGTCCGATGTCGCTTCCAAAGGTGGGATGGGTGGAACACCCGGATGACGATTTGTGGACATCCCTGGTGACGGCCAGCCAAAGACTTATGGAGCGGTTTGAGGGTGACCCCAGTGACATTGTGGGGGCAGGCCTGTGCAGCATCCGTTTCGACCGCGTGATATTAAAGAAAGACGGCACGCTGGCCCAGCCGGCGCTGAGCTGGATGGACTCCAGGGTTTCAGTTCCCTATGTACATGATAATCCGGAGGCAGCGTATGTCACATCCACCAACGGTTACCTGACCAGAAGGCTGACTGGGGAATGCAGGGATACTGCGGCCACCTATCAGGGACAATGGCCGATTGATACGGATACATGGGAGTGGAGTAATGATGGGAAGGTGATGAGCCATTACAATATTCCCAGGGAGATGCTATTTGACCTGGTGATGCCCGGGGAGATACTGGGATATCTGACAGCAGAAGCCGCGTCAATCCTGCATCTGCCCAAGGGGCTGCCCATTGTGGCTACCAGCAATGATAAGGCGGTGGAATCGCTGGGAACAGGGACCATTGACTATGAAAACGGGATGATTTCACTGGGGACTTATATATGCGGCGCGGTTCATGGGGAATCCAACCCCAAAGACTGCAGGAATTACTGGGTGAATTTTGCATGTATGCCTCATAAGTATCTATATGAGAGCAACGGAATCAGAAGAGGTATGTGGCTTATAAGCTGGTTTAAGGAGCTGCTGGGCGAGGAAGTGCGGATGCATGCCAGGGAACTGGGCATAGGGCCGGAACAATATCTGGAAACGCTGGCAGCGGATGTGGCGCCGGGAAGCGATGGACTGATGATCATTCCGGAGTGGCTGGCCCCGGCAGGGCAGCCTTATAAGAAGGGCATCATGCTGGGCTTTGATGTAAGGCATGGGGCAGGGCACATTTACAGGGCAATCATGGAAAGCATAGCCATGACCATGAAAAACAGGATGGACGAGATGTGCGCGGAACTGGGAATCACTCTGAAGCAGATAACTGTTTCAGGAGGAGGGTCCAACAGTAACCTTTTCATGCAGATTTTTGCAGATGTCTTTGGGGTTCCCGCCGTGCGCAATGTGGTAAACGGTGCGGCGGCCGTGGGTGCGGCAATCTGTGTGGCTGTGGCAGCCGGAATATATCCTGATTTTGGGACAGCAGCGAAGGAGATGGTAAGGGTGAAGGATATCACAGATCCGATTCCTGCCCATGCAGGGTTATATAAAAAAATAAACGAAGGAATTTATAGCAGCCTTACGTCAGTGACAGATGGTCTGATGAAGCGGGCATACGACATTTTTGATGGGAATTAATCTGGCGTGGAAAAGGCATCGGTGTGGAAACGATGCCTTTTCGCTCGGCAGGGACCGCGGGGTGGGAAAATGAAACTTCTGGGATGTTTTAAGATAGTGCCGGACTTGGAGCAGCTGGCCGAAGAGGAATGGAAGCCGGATGAACAAGGGATTATTGATACAAGATTTGTCAGGAGGGAATGGAACTGTTATGATGAGAGCCTTCTGGAATTAATGCTCAGGGCCAGGGACCAATCTGCCAGGGGGGAGACGTTGGAGGCATTGACCGTAAGCGGTACGCTTCAGGATGGGGTTATTAAGACACTGTATGCCCTGGGGTTCGATAAGGTAATCAGGGCCGGGACCTATTCCGGGATAGTGTTCTCCCCATATCATACAGCCAGGCTTATCAGCAGCTATTGTAATGCCGGACAGCCGGATTGTCTCATTTTGGGGGCACAGTCATCTGATGAAGGGAGTGGAATGGTTCCCTATCTTGTGGCAGAGATGCTGGGATGGCCCTGTGTTTCCGGGGTCATGGATTTTGCGCTGGAACAGGACCGGGGTATTGTGGCAGAACATATGCAGTTTTCTAAGAAGATGCGCCGCCGCATGAAGGCGCCCTGTGTTCTGGTCGTGGGCAATGTACCGAATACTTATCTCAGGATCCCTACCCTGAAAGAACGGCTCGGGGCGTCGGGGCGGAAGGTTGAGGAATGGGGAACGGACCATGTCAAGGAGGAAAAGATGGAACCACAGCTTGTTAAGCTTGAGAGGAAGGGACAAAGCCGTGCATCCATACATCTGGATGTGGATGACACAGAAGAATTGGTGCGCAGGCTGTATCTGGAACATATAGGCGGGAGGATGATGGACAGTTGACCTGTTATCTGATTTTGAATATGTGGGCAGGGGAATGGGAGCGCCAGTGGGCGGGACTGTGGCAGGCGTATATTAATATATGCAGCTGCTGCCAAAGCGTCAGGGTAATTGTTTTTTCCGGTCTCTCCCATGAACTTGGGTTTGTCCAGGGACTTAAGGTGGATGGTGCATTGATACTGGAAGATGCATTCTATAATCCGGAGAACCTGCTGTCAGAAATTGAAAAAAATAGTAATAGAAATGCCGTTTACATATTCGGATATGGTGATCATTCACATGAGATGGCTGTAAGGCTGGCTTTCAGGCTGGGAGGGGATTCCCTGACAGCCGTCAACCGCTTTTGGTTTGAGGGCGGCTGTATTCTTGCCGCAAGAAATGTTTACTCCAATAATATGGAAGGTACTTTCTGTGTAAAACGTTTTCCGTTCTGTGTAAGTCTCGTCCGCTCAACAGAAAAGACCGCGCCAGGGATTTCGGGACCGATACCGGATGTCCGGAGAAAAAACATATCAGATAACAGTGGGTATGTGATGGAATACTCAGAAGAGCCGGTTGGAACAGATTGCTCCCTGGAAGATGCACGGATCCTGATTGCCCTTGGAAGAGGCGTACGGACGAAAGAGGACTATCGTAAGGCGGAGGAACTGGCCAGGATGCTGGGGGCTGGGATTGTGGCCTCGCGTCCCCTGGTAATGCAGGGGATTGCCCCGCTTGAGAGACTTGTGGGGGCATCCGGCATCATTGCACACCCAAGGCTGTGCATTGCGGCGGGGGTGTCAGGGGCAGCGGCATTTTACGTGGGAATAGAAAAAAGCGGCTATATCATAGCAATTAACACGGATCCGGATGCATTCATCATGAGCCGGGCGGATGTGGCGGTTGAGCGGGATTACAGGGAAGTATTTGGGGCGTTAAGAAAATATCTTATAGAGGAGGGAATGCCGGATGATTTTGCAGATGGAGGAAAAATTTGAGGATTATCTTCGGGACGAATCTAAGCTCCAGGGGTATGCGGATAGTATCTCATTTCCTTCGAGTGAGGATGATATACGGCAGATCATAGAAGGAAACCGGGAATCGTGTATTACCATCCAGGGAGGAAGAACCGGGCTTGTAGGGGGGGCGGTCCCTATGGGGGGGCATCTGATGAACCTTTCCAGAATGAACCGTATCTTGTCTTATGACAGCAGCTGCCAGGATAACGCCATCCTGGTGGCGGAGCCTGGGGTATCACTGATGGAACTCGAACAGGCAATCCGTTGTAACAGCAGGAAAAGGCCTATGTTCTGGCCCTGTATGCCTACTGAGAAATCTGCAACTGTAGGAGGATGTGTGGCTGCAAACGCCAGGGGGATTTACGGAAACGTGTATGGTCCGGCAGGGGAATATGTGGAGGAAGTACGCCTGATGCTGTCCAGTGGGGAAATCGTGGAAGCCTCCAGGGACAAGGACAGCCGCCTTTTGGAAGAAATTGTGGGAAGTGAGGGCATATTGGGGGTTATCACCCGGGTAACGCTGCGTCTGGTACCCAGACCTGCCTGTATATGGGGACTGGCCCTGTTTTTCAGGGAAGAGGGGATGGGAGCGGCATTTGCGGACGCTATTCCTGCTGATACAGGGAAGGAGGCATTTGTGGCAGCGGCAGAATGGATAGACAGAAGGGGGATTGAACTCCTTGAGGAGAGGAAAATGTCCATGAGCAGGCTCAGGGACTTCCCGGAAATTGACAGACAGTACAGCTGCGCCGTCCTTCTGGAGCTTCATGCCCAGGATGAGGAACATATGCTGGAACTGGCTGGACGCCTGATGGAACTGAGCGCCGGATACGGCGCTGACCCGGACTGCACATGGGCCATGGCTGGAGAGCAGGAAGCATGTAGGCTGCGTGAGTACAGGCATGGTGTGGCGGAGGCAGTGAATATGAAGGTAGAAGAAAACCATCGCCGGTGCAGCAGGATTGTAAAGCTGTCCTCAGATATGACCATGGTGGGGGGGATTTTCCGGGATTTTGGGCCAATACCGCGGCCTGCTGGACCAATCAGGCATGGATGGCACAATCTTTGGACATATAATGAGCCGGGACCTTCATATGAATCTGCTGCCGGTCAATGAGGAAGAATATGGGACAGCCCGGAAAATCCTTGAGGGACTGGCTGGACAGGCCCTGTGCGGCGGGGGAAGGCCTGTCAGTGAACATGGAGCCGGAAAGATAAAAGCTGGGATGTATGGAGTAATGGAAACCTGGAAACGGATGGTCAGGAAGCAGTCTTTTGATCCCGGGGGAATGTGGAACAGAGGGGATGTGGCAAACGATGGACTATGCGGTATGTATCAAACAGGTACCAGCCATATCGGAAGGGGATATGGATGAGCGGACAGGTAATCTTATCCGAAGCGGTTTGGGACAGGTGTGCAATCCCTGCGATCTGTCTGCTTTGGAAGCGGGGATACGGATGAAGAGGCAGATGGGGGGGACTGTGACCGTGTTTTCCATGGGACCGGATTCAGCCAGGTCCGTGCTTATGGACGGGGTGGCCAGAGGGGCGGACAGGGGGGTCCTCATCTCGGATCCGGCGTTGTCCGGCGCGGATGTACCGGCAACCGCATATACCCTGGCCCAAGCCATAAAAAGTACAGGACAATATCCCTGCGTGCTCACAGGAAACCATACCACGGACGGGGATACAGGATTCGTAGGGGCGGCTTTGGCACAGTGTCTTTCTTATGCGTACCTGTCCGGGGTAAAATCCATAGTAACAATAGAAGAGGATGGGATTACCGTGATATGTGAAAGAACAGGATACACACTGCGTATGAAAGCGTTGTTTCCCTGTGTGATTTCCGTGGAGCCCGGTGTGGCGGCACCCGCAATACCGACATTTTCAGGCAGGATAAAGGCAGGGAAGATGGACTTTGCAAAGATAGGGGTGACGGATCTGGAAGATACGGATGCAAGCCATTATGGCAGCGCTGGTTCTGCAACAAAGGTGAAGCGTATATATCCTCCTGTCAGGGAAAAGAAGACGGCTGTGCAGGTGGCTGACGGGGTCACGGCGGCCAGTATGATATGGGAGAAATTGCATGGATAGGGCGGATGGGAGTGTCAGGGATACCGGAATCCTGGTTTTTTTGGAAATGACTGAGGGCGGGATATGTGATGTGGGCCTGGAGATACTCTCCCATGCGGCAGACATGGCGGCCCGGGCGGGGATACCCTTGTATGCCTTCCTGCCCGATAACAGGGAATTGGCCGGATATCCGGTGAGGACCGTATACTGTGCCTCTGAGTCCCTGTGCGATTCGGAGGAGCTTCAGTTTCTGGCGCTGAAAGAGTGTGTGGCGGCATGCCGCCCATCCATCCTTCTGATTGGCAGCACCTTTCTGGGAAGAAGGCTTGGGGCCCAGCTTGCAGTGGAATTTGGCACCGGGGTCACAGCGGACTGCACTGCCCTAAAGCTGTATGATGGGGAATGTCTCCTGCAGACAAGGCCTGCTTTTGGCGGAAATGTCATGGCGGACATCATCACGCCAGACAGAAGGCCGCAGATTGCTACCGTGCGGCCGGGAACATATGAGAAGAAAATGGCGGGCAGTGGGATGCGGGTGCCCAGGATAATCATTCCTATGGTCAGTGCCGGCCGGCGGGAGTGGGTGCTGGAGCGGAAGCGGCCGGAAAAGGAATGGGGCCTTCAGGAATACCGGACAGTCCTGGCTGTTGGCAGGGGACTTAAGAAGCGGGAGGACATATTGCTATTTCAAAAGCTGGCCGGCTATCTGGATGCAGGGCTTGGATGCAGCAGGGCTTTGGTGGAGAAGGGATGGATGTCCCCAAGGCATCAGATTGGCCTGTCGGGAAACTATATACGGCCGGAAGTGGTCATTACTTTTGGGATTTCAGGCTCTGCGCAGTTTCTGGCCGGTTTGAAATCGCCGAAAATGATGATTGCTGTCAATTCCGATCCCAAGGCTCCCATATTTGACATGGCACACCTGCCGGTCTGCGCCGATTTATATGAAACAGCGGAGGCATTCTGTGGTATGTTTTCATGATTTGTTGTATAATAGAGGTCATCAATCAATTTGGTTGAAACATAGGGGAAGGGGATTACTGAAGATATGGAACAACTGACAAAAGAGATATTCCTGGATATGACGGAGCAGTGCCCGGTCATACCCGCAATCAAGAATGACCAATGGCTGTCCGCCTGCAATGAATCGGAATCAGAGATTGTATATCTGATATATGGGAACATATGCAATATCATGGAACATATTGATACGTTGAAATCCATGGGGAAATATGTGGTAGTGCATGTCGATCTGATTGAGGGGCTGGCATTAAAGGAAATCAGCGTGGACTTCATTAAAAAGTATACCAAGGCGGATGGCATAATAAGCACGAAACCGGGGCTGATAAAGCGTGCCAATGAACTGGGGATGTTTACGGTACAGCGTTTTTTTATGACAGATGCACTGTCATATGCCAATATTGTAAAATATGTGCATAATACCAATCCCGATGTGGTGGAACTGCTTCCGGCAGGGCTGCCCAAGGTAATCCGTTACCTTTTGGAGGAGATACAGCGCCCGGTGGTGGCCAGCGGCCTGCTTCTGGATAAGAAGGATGTCATAACCGCGCTGGGCGCCGGTGTACATGCGGTATCTACTACCAACCGTGAACTGTGGGACTGCTGAGAAGTGGCAATACACCAGATCGGCAGGGCTTTAGTGGCAGCATTCAATGGAAAAAGCAGTGGATTAGGAAAAATCATCCTGTAATCCACTGCTTTTTACGTTCCTATGAAATCATCCGGCATCCTCCATCTGATCATCCTTTGGCAGGCTGCTATCAGGATGACCTTCATTGCCGTCCGGTCCGCTATCCATTAATGTGGGCCGGGATACCACCTTCATCAGGGATACCATGCACAGGATAAGCAGGAACATGGCTGGAAGGCCGCCAAAGGCGGAAAGCTGTTTCAGGCCTGCCACGCCCTGGGTATTAATCATGAGAATGGCTATGGAGCCTATCAGGATACCCCATAATATCTTTAACACAGTTGGCGCTTCCGGGTTTTCCGGATTGGTTCCCTTCCAGCAGAGGCCGGACATGGCATTGATTGTGGAATCTGCCGCCGTGACAAAGGAAATGAATGTAGCAAATACAATAAGCGGGATTGTAATCTTTCCAAGCGGGATGAAGCCAAGCACCTGGTACAGTACTTTTTCAAACCCCTCGGCCTGAATCAGGACGTACAGATCCTGGACGTTCAGATGATAGTAGATTGCGCTGCCGCCGAAGATACCGATCCAGAATACGCAGAACAGGGATGGGACAGCCAGATTGATCTTAATGAAGTCCTTGACCGTGTGGCCGTAGGATATGCGTCCCAGGAACAGGGCGGTAACCGGAGCCCAGGCCATCCAGTTCCCAAAATAGGAGATGGTCCAGAAGTGGGTCCAGTGTTCCGGATCCAGGGTACCGGTAAAAAGATTCCTGGTAAAAAAGTTGTCGGCAAATACACCAAAGGATTCCGTGGTCAGGTTAAGTATATACGCAGTGGGCCCCATGATAAAAAGCATGAGGATGATGACCATGAACAGGCGTACATTAAAAGTAGACAGGAAACGGATGCCCTTCATCAGCCCGCTGGCAGAGGAGATGATGAATACAGTGATGATGACGCAGGCAACCAGGGTCCACAGCGCTGGCCTGCTTGCGATTCCGGTAATATTTGAGACCCCGCCGGAAACACTTAATATGCCGGTGCCAAGGGAGGATGCCATACCGCAGGCCATGGTGAATAGGCAGATGCTGTCAAGCAGGGAAAGGCATTTCTTTGTGCGCCCCAGTCCAATGGCAGGGGAAATACAGCCCTGGAAACTATAGGGCTGTTTCATATTGTAATATGCAATGGCGAACATGAGTCCCGGGACACAGTAAATCGCATACGGTGTTATGGTCCAGTGGACAAACATGGTGGACAGGGAGAACATGGCGGCTTCGTTGGAATTGGGTTCAATACCCAGGAAAGCAGGAGGGGCTGCCAGATGAAAAATCGGTTCAGCCGCAGCCCAGAGAATCATACCGGCCGCCACGGTGGTACACAGACTTACGGCAAACCATTCCCTTACCCCCAGAAGAGGTTTGGCGTCCCTTCCTCCGATAACCTTGTTGCCAATAGGAGAAAAATAGACGATGACACAGATGACCACCATTGCCAGGGATGTAAGTGTGAACAGCCAGCCGAAATTGATTTTCACCCATGTGTTGAGTCCCTGGACAATGCCCAGGAATGCATCTGTCTGGGTAAGGCAGAGGATGACTGCCAGTACCATAAGGATGAATGTTGGAAAGAAAACGGTCTTTCTGAGTTTTTTCAATGTAACCCCTCCTAACTAAAACAATACGGATATGATTTACAGGACCTGGCCGGAGGCGCTTCTGGGGCGGACCAGGGTGCGTATGTAACGTCTGCCTCCTGGAAAATCCGGTGTATAATCCCAATCCTCATCAAAGTTGTTATTAGCGCTGTCTATGATGCTCTTTTTCTCATGGGCAGTGGTATAGTACTCAATGATATGTTCAGGGTGGAAGCGGTCTGTAATTGATTTTCTCATGCTCTCAACCAGGGACGCATACTGTGGTTCATCAATCAGATCATGCATTTCTGAAGGATCCTCCCTGAGATTGAACAGCTGGCCCTTGAACTCATGGATATGTATGAGCTTATAACCACCTCTTACCACGGCGTAGCATGGCCAGAAAGTTCCGTCTGCGTGGAATTCAATGAAAATATCCCTCTCTTTTACGGACTCAGGTTTATTGATATAATCAAAGAGGCTGACGCCGTCGGACGGAAGCCTGCTGGCGTTAAGTGTTCCCGTGATTTCACGGATGGTCATACCTATATCCATGAGGGAACATGGATCCGTGATGGTGGTGCCGGCATGTTCCTGTCCGGGAAGCCTTAGGATCATGGGGATTCTTGTGGCCCACTCATGGAAATTACGCTTTTGTATCATGCCGCGGTCAATCAGCATATCCCCATGGTCACTGGTGAACATGATTACGGTATTATCCATCAGGCCTTCGTCCTCCAACAGGTTCAGCAGTTCTCCTATCCTGTCGTCCACATAGGTTGCGAGGGCAGCATAGGCACGTCTCGCATTCTGCAGATGGTACGGGTCTGCAAGGTCAATATCCGTTATGTTTTCATGGGCATTGATCCAGATATCCTGTATGTTCTGGGGACAAGCCTCAATTTCTTCCCTGGAAGGCGCATCCATCTCCATGTCCTTGTACAGGTCCCAATATTTTTTGGGAGGCATGAACGGGTCGTGTGGGTTGTGGGTGGATACCACAAGGCAGAATGGTTCGTGCGCATTCTCCTTTCCAATCCCATAAGCATTAGGTTTGCCAGGATAGGATGGGGAATCCGGATCCCAGTAAAAGTTGCCGTGTATGTATTCCTTTGCACGGAAAAATGTCTCATCATCATAGTTCACATAGAGGTTGGATTCTGTTGGGAAACACAGGTCCCCGCTGTAATGGACTGCGTGTGAAGGATATTTTGGGGGCGGCGCATCCGGGGATTTTGGCTTGCCGAACCAATCCTCAGGATAATGGGCCTTATGTCCTTTGGACGGGTCACCTTCATCCGCAAAGGAGGGTTTGGGGACAGGATACCAGTTAAAGGAACCGGGGTATATATCTGTCGTCAGTCTGCGGTTGAAGCCATGAAGCTGGTCAGGCCCAAGAAAATGCATCTTACCGCTCAGTACCGTATCATAACCGGCCAGTTTGGCATAATGGGCAAAGGTTGGCTCGTCACTGGCAAAGGGTGATGCATTGTCATAACAGTCCAGCTCACTGCAAAGGCGGCTGGTCATCATGGATGCCCGGGCCGGGGCGCACAAAGGGCATGAGGTGTATGCGTTCTCAAAACGGATTCCTTCCCGGCACAGACGGTCCAGGTTAGGAGTCATGACCTGTTTGTTGCCATAGGCTCCGGTCATGAAGGGTGTGAGCTGATCAGCCATGATTAACAGTATATTATATCTTTTATCCATAACTCCCTCCCATGTGTTAAGTGAATATCATTCATAGTCATAGGTGGCCTGCATCACGGCACAGCATCCGTTGGGATCCAGCTGCCCGTCAGCCTTAGGGGCATCCGTCCAGTATGCTTCCAGATCCCTCCGCCAGGTGAGGGCCTTTTCTTCCAGTTCTTTGGCCAGTTCAGGCATTTCTTCCACCAGGTTGTGTTCTTCGCCCATGTCCTGGGATAGGTCGGAGAGCCAGACCTCATGCTTTGTCTCTGTTTTCGGGTCCAGGGGGAGACTCCATCCATCCCTCAGGAAGCCATTGATGACAAGCTTGTAATTGCCGCGTCTGACTGCGGTCTGCTGGCCCATTTCCCAGTACAGGCAGTCCTTGTCACGCCTGGCGCCAATGGTCATTACAGGAAGGATATCGCATCCGCTGATTTCATAATCAGAAGCATTGCCTCCGGCTGCATTGATGAAGGTTGGGAATATATCGGTACCCATGCACGGTTCGCTGATGACCTGACCGGCAGGAACCATGGCAGGCCAGCTAAAGATGGCCGGTACCCGTATGCCTCCGTCAAAAAGACTGAATTTATGCCCTTTTAATCCGCCTGTTGATCCGCCATAGTAGTAGTCTTTCCTCTCATCTAGCCAGTTCCTGGATTCCTTGGACGGCCCATTGTCACTCTGGAAATAAATGATTGTGTCATTGAAGATGCCCCGGCGTTTCAGATAGTTCATGATTTCGCCAACCCCGTCATCCACCGCACTGAGCATGGCGGCCATGATCTGCCTGTCTTCTGGAAGGTGTTTAAAACGTTCCAGATATTTATAGGGGGCATGCATCGGGTAATGAGGCGCATTGAATGCACAGTAAAGGGCGAACGGCATGTCCTTCTCCACCTGCTCCCGGATGAATTCCAAGCCCTTCCTTGCAAATAATTCGGTGGAATATTCCCCTGTATACTTTAAGCAGCGCTCATCATTTTCCCATAAATCATGATTGGGGTTGATGCCAGGATGGGAATTGGCTTCCGTGTAGTGAATATGTGAGAAATAATCATTCACACCAGAAAGAAAGCCGCAGAAATAGTCGAATCCCATATGGGTGGGTCGGCATTCCGGCACGGCTCCCAGATGCCATTTACCGACCATTCCGGTAGTATAGCCAAGATCCTTTAATGCACTTGCAAAGGTCGGTATTCCTGGATTCAGGCCGGTGGTTGTCTTAATCCCGCCAAGAATTGAGCGGACACCTGTCATGTAGGGATAACGGCCGGTCAGCAGGCAGGCCCTGGATGGGGAACATACAGCGCTTCCGGCATAAAAATCAGTGAATCTTGCCCCTCCGGCAGCCAATATATCCAGATTGGGTGTGCATACATCGGTGGAGCCCATACAGGATAAATCTCCATAACCCTGGTCGTCTGTCAGGAATACAATAATATTTGGTTTTTTCATAATCGTCTCACCTTTCTGAATGGGTTGGTTTGATGCCATAACAAAAAAAGAATGATGTGCCCGTCTCAACGGCACAACCATTCTCTTATACTCTGCTGGCTTATAGCGCTATAAAGTTATCATAGGATATTTGTCAGATGTTGTCAATATGATGACTATAAAAAAAGTTCTTTTAAGCAGTATAGACAAAAACACACACTATTTATTGACAATTATCACGAAGAGAAAAATGCACATTGACAAATGGAAAACGCTAGTGTAGAATGAGCCCATAGGTACTAAGAGATTCTAGAGGAAGGTATTTACCTGATTTGTGTTGGGTAATTCTTTCCTCTTTTTTTGCGTTGTTTTTATAAATACGCAGGGCAGAATCAGACACTCCTTATGTAAAAGTCCGTACCGGTGCGGGGTTTCATAGGGTACCGGTACCTGTGAAAAAGGGGAAGGGAAACAGAAAGATTATATGATGAGGAGGGCATTTTCAAATGAAACAAAAATGGACGTTGAAGCGGGTAATCCAGTTCTGCTGTCTGTGTGGGGCAGGCCTGATGTATTATGTTCCTTATGGATTCAGCATTTATTATGATACCTTTATCGAAGCATTTGGGGTGAGCAACGCACAGCTTGGGGCGATTCAGAGTGCATATACCATGGTGTCCATGTTTACGTATTTTTTTGGCGGATTGGTTGCGGATAAGTTCTCAGCCAGAAAGCTGCTGGTATTCTCCTATGTGGGGACTGCCGCGCTTACTTTCTGGTTCGGTATGTTCCCTGCCTATGCGGTTGCCCTGCTGATTATGGGGCTGATGGGCTTCATTAACACGGTTACCTTCTATTCAGCCATGATGAAGGGGGTCCGTATCTTTGCGGGAGAAGGTAATGAAGGCATGGGAATGGGATGGCAGGAAGCGTTCCGATGCCTGGTGGCCTCCGGTGCTTCCATCCTGGCCATGTTCTTATTCAGTCAGTCCGCTGATGATATAACCGGACTGCGCAATGTAATCTGGCTGTTTGCGGCAGCCATCCTGGCAATCGGTATCCTCAGTTTCATTTTCCTTGAAAGGGATGTGGTAACCCAGGATGCGGACCACAATCTTATGAATAACCTTAGGATCTGTTTTAAGGACGTAAACATATGGCTGATTTCGTTGATAGTAGCCTGTCTGTATATGTCCAATGTGGCAATCCGGTTCATGACCCCGTTTGCAACCAGTATTTTTGGGATTACTGTTTTAATGGGAGCTGTTTTGGGCAATTTCCGCGAGTATATGCGTCCTTTTGGCGCATTTGCCGCAGGTTCCCTGTCAACCAGGGTTGGAATCACAAAGGCCATGTTCATTTTCTCAGCCATATTCTGTGTCCTGAATTACGGACTGGCATTCATGCCCCAGTCCAAGAGTCTGGTATATGTAATATTCATTATGGCTGCGGTTGGATGGATTGTGCTGGGCGCTATGAGAGGCCTGTATTTTGCGCCCATTGGGGAGGCAAATATATCCATGGCCATAACCGGGACCGCAGTGGGGATTATTGCCACCATAGGATATATTCCGGATGCGGTCATGCCCATGGTGTACGGTAAAATCATAGACTCCTTCCCGCCGGAACGGGCGTACCCCATAATATTTACAATCGCCGGGACCAGCATCCTGCTGGGGCTTGTGCTGATGCTTGTGTTCATGAAGAGAAATAAAAAGAGCACAGCGGCGCTGATGGAAAAGAAACGCCGGGAGGCCACTGGTTCCTGATAATTTCATACCAGCCGCTTGAATGGCTGCTGTCCATCCTTTGTGGTGGTAGTTCCTGGCTTCAGGGAACTATCACCTTTTTTGGATTATGGCACAGATGAATATTAGGCCTAATAAAGACTTGCCACATTTTGTGAATGGGCAAGGGAATATTAGGTCTAATTTTACGCTTTTAAAAGTAAGACACAAATAAAATAGTTCTTACTATTGTGATATGTGCATAATATTAGACCTAAAAATTAATAAGTATTGCACATAGACACAACGGCAATTAATTTATATAATAAATGCATGAAACAAATTAGACCTAATATTATCAAACAACATGGGTCGGGGAATCAACACCGAAAAAGCAAAGGAGAATCATTATGAAATCAAGAAAAATCATGGCGTTACTTTGTTGTACCGTACTGGCAGCCGGTCTGACCGGATGCGGCGGTTCAGGGACATCCTCCCAGGTTACATCCGTAGCCGGACAGGAAGCGGCAGGGACCTCAGAGGCGGCAGGACAGAAAAGTGAAGGGGCCGCGGCTTCATCAGATGCAGCCTCGCAGGATGACAAGACCTTTAACATCGACCTGGCCACGGCCTATGCGTCCGATGGTCCGGCCGGAATGGCCCTTCTACAGTTTGTGGCAGATGTGGCGGAGCAGTCCGGCGGCACCATCAACATCAGCCTTTTTGCAGATGGGACCCTGGGAAGCGCTTCCGACAACTATTCCTCCGTGGCCAGCGGGGACCTGGACATGGCCATGACCGGACTGGAGGGACTGGATCTTTACGCACCTGAATACACCTTCCTGGACTGCCCATTCCTCATTAAGGACGAAGACCACCTGAAAGCCCTGCTGGACAGCGGGATTGGTGATAAACTGAAAGAACGCTATGAAGAAAATGGTTTCGTGACCCTGGGCTGGCACCAGAGGGATGTCCGTGAACTGGCTTCCAACAAGGAAGTGAAGTCCCCTGCCGATGTAGCCGGATTAAAACTCCGTCTTCCAGGCATGACCGTGTACGTGGATACATGGAGCGCGCTGAATGTAAGTTCCACCACGGTTGCCATGAGTGAACTTTATACGGCCCTGCAGACCAAGGTGGCAGAGGCCTGCGAGGGCGGCTATGAGCAGATGGATACCCTGAAGCTTTATGAGGTGCAGAAGAATATTGCTGAGACAGACCATGTATATGAGTTTGTGGGACTGTTCATCAACAAGGACCTGTACGATTCCATGAGCGACAGCCAGAGGCAGGTATTGAATGACTGTGCGGCTAAGGACCTGGCCTATGCGGACCAGCTGGCCAAGGAAAACAGGGAGCAGTACAAGAAGGACTGCCTGGACGGAGGCATGACGTTAGTGGATGTGGACCGTGATGCATTCCGCGATGCCCTGACGGATTATTACAAGCAGCAGTTTGAGACAAAATGGACTGTATCTACATATGACGAGGTCATGAGCTACGCAAAATAACAGGACAATCCGGCCGGGGCAGCGGGCAGTATTTTGGCCCTGTTACCCGGCTGGTTTCATCAAGGAGGTCTTCCCGCATGTTCAAAAAAATCGCACACTGTTATCTTAAAATAGTGGAAACCGTCTGTGTATTCCTTCTGCTTTTAATCCTGGCCTGCATGTGTATCCAGATTTCCTGCCGTCTGCTTACCATTGGACAGAATTTTACAGAGGAGCTTTCAAGGCTGAGCTTCAGTCTCCTTATCTTCCTTGGGGCGCCGCTGGCGCTGACGGAGGGAGCGGATATTGCTGTTGATATGGTTGTGAATATGCTTCCCCAGGCAGCACAGAGGATCATCAGCATCCTGGTCAGTGTCCTCACAGCGGTCTTCAGCGTATTCTGTATCCGCAGCCTGATTACATTTACAGGAAGCAACCAGGGCGTCACCGCTGTTTCCATGACATGGATTAAAATGAACTGGCTTTACTATGCGTTCATGTTTTCCTTTGGCTGCATGCTGGTTGTCTCCATCATAAAAGCAGGCGCCGCCATCCTTGGAAAACCCCAGACCATGGATATTAACGCAGAAGCAAAAGAAAAGGCTTTGCAGGAAGAAAAGGAGGTTGACCTGGGCATATGAAACTTATTATAATTGTAATCCTGATCTGCATGCTGGCCCTGTTCCTGTTAAAGGTCCCGGTATATATCAGCATGGCCCTTACCGGCTGTGCTTTGATGATGGCTACCACCGGAATGAAGTGGAGTATACTAAGCCAATATCTGTATACAGGTACCAACTCATTCACCCTGCTGGCAATCCCCCTGTTCCTTCTGGCCGCCAAGCTGATGAATACGGGCGGGATAACGAGGAAGCTGTTTGCGTTCTGTATGAAGGTGGTGGGCTGGCTTCCGGGAGGCCTGGGCCATGTGAATATCCTGTCCAGCGTGATTTTTGCCGGGATGTCCGGCACCGCCGTGTCGGATGCCGGCGGGCTGGGGGCCATCGAAATCAGGGCCATGAATGAAAATGGATTCGACAATGACTTTTCATGCTGTGTAACAGCCGCTTCCTCCACGCTGGGTCCGATCATACCCCCAAGCATCCCCCTGGTGGTATATGCCACCGTGTCCGGCGCATCCGTTGGGGCTTTGTTCATGGCTGGAATCGTACCTGGCATTGTAATGGCATTCATCATGATGGTGGTCGTCACCATCTATGCGGTCAGGCGTCATTATCCCAGGACCAAATTCCCCACTGCCAGGGAGTTTTTCCACGCGCTGAGGGAAGGTATCCTTCCGCTCATGGCCCCCTTCATCCTGCTGGTGGGCATCTACGGCGGCGTGTTCACCCCCACCGAAAGCGCTGCCATCGTGGTGCTTTACAGCCTTGTGCTGGATGTATTCGTTTACCGTGAACTGACCATGAAGAAATTCATCGCCATCCTGCGGGAGACCGTAAGGGATTCCCTCACCATTGCCCTGATCATAGCAGGCGCCACCTTCTTTGGCTATGTGGCGACCAGGGCCAAGATCCCGCAGATGATACTGGCTTCCATGACCAGCATCGTGTCCAATAAGTTCACGCTGTTAATCATCATCAACGTGTTCCTGCTGATCATCGGCTGCTTTCTGGAGACTGCGTCGGCCATTACCATTGTGGTTCCGCTGATTCTTCCGCTTCTGGCTGCCTATGACATCAACCTGACCCAGTTTGGCATTGTCATGGTGCTGAACCTGATGATCGGGCTTCTGACTCCTCCGTTTGGGTTGGTCCTTTTTGTCATCAGCAAGATTGGCCATATTTCCATCGGAAGGTTTTCCAAAGCCCTGGTGCCGTGGCTGGGCGCCCTTCTGGCAGCCCTGTTGCTGGTTACCTTTGTCCCCCAGTTAAGCCTGTGGTTCCCCACCCTGTTGGGGATGAGCGTGTGATGATGGCTCTCCGGGATGTGTTTTGATATTGTATCTATTAAGAAAGAAGAGGAAATTACCATGAAAATCACAGCAGTAAAAGGAATCCCCCTGGGCTGTACCTGTTCCCCCATCAGTGACGCCCTGTCAACCTCTGCTGCCAGACAGGCGCTTCTTGTGAGGATAGAGACTGACTCCGGATATTACGGAATCGGTGAGGCATTTACATACGGGGCCCCGCTGGCTGTCATGAAGTACATTGTGGAAATGCAGCTGGCCCCCATCCTGGTTGACCAGGACCCGGCGCGGATTGAATTGCATTGGAACACCATGTACTGGCGCACCATTGCCCATGGCCGCAGAAGCATGGTAATGGGAGCAATCAGCGGTATTGACATTGCACTCTGGGATCTGTTGGGAAAAATCTGCCATATGCCTGTGTATAAGCTTCTGGGCGCGTGTTCGGATACGGTACCGTCCTATGCCAGCGGAGGTTTTTATGCACCGGGTAAAGGGATTGACGGGCTGAGGGCAGAACTTGAGGGATATATGGAAAAAGGCTATCAGGATGCCAAAATCAAGATTGGGCGCAACCTGGACCGTCCCGGTTCCCCGCTTCGCTACATGGCGAACCAGGAATACAGCGTGACCGTGGAAGAGGATATCAGGCGCATGGAGACAGCCAGGGAGATCCTTGGGCCGGGCCGCCTGATTGTGGATACCAATGCGTCCTGGGATTCCTATACGGCCATCCAGGCCGGGCCGGAGCTGCACCGCCTGGGTGTGTGCTGGCTGGAGGAGCCAGTTCCCTTTGAGGACCTGGAGGGGATGCAGCGGATTTCCAGGGAGCTGCCTGACATACTGGTGGCGGGCTGTGAGACACAGCAGGGGCTGAAGAATTTTGAAACCATGGTGCGCATGGATGCGGTTGATATCCTGCAGCCCGACATCGGCTGGGCGGGAGGATTCACGGAGTGCCGCAAGATCGGCGCCATGGGGGAGGCAGCCGGACGGAAGGTTTCCCTCCACTGCTTTGGTTCCGCCGTGCTGTTTGGGGCCAGCCTGCACCTGGCGGCATCCATGGCCAATACGGAAATGATGGAATCCGAGGAGAATCCCAATCCTCTGAAGACAGACATTGTCAAAGAGCCGTTCCAGGCAGACCGCCATATGAACTTTTACGTCCCCCAGGGGGATGGTTTGGGGGTTGAGCTGGACTGGACGAAATTGGAAAAATATATTATAATGATGTAAAATAACTGGAATTAAGATTCAATAAGGTCCAGTGCTGCAGGGGAGAGTTGCCACATGGGAAAGAGGCATGAAGGACCTGAGCTGCTTGCGGATGAGGTGGCACAGAAAATCAGGGCAAAGATTCAGAATCAACAATATCAGCCAGGGGACCGCCTTACCGTACGTCTGCTCTGCGAGGAATTCGGGACCAGCGAGACCCCGGTCAAACAGGCGCTTAACCAGCTGGTCGCAACGGGCCTTGTGGTATCCATACCAAAGTGCGGCATGAAGGTGCGGACCTTTAACTTCCAGGACATGAAGGACAACTGGGAGGCGCGCCTGATGATAGAGCAGTTCTGCGCCGTGCCTGCAGTGGAGCGCGTACGCCATGACGAGGATTTTGTAAAGCATATCCAGGACATACTGGATATCTCCAACCGCGAATACGGCAAGTGCATTGCGGATTTTACAAAAGAGAACTTCAACCTCCTCACCGAGCATGACCGCATGCTGCACACGGAACTGGTCAGATGCAGCCGCAACCAGCAGATCATGAATATGTACAACAGCCTGAATGCCCACTCCTGCATGTTCGCAGGATATGGCTGCCACACCCCGGAGACCCTGCGCCAGGTACAGAACCAGCACACGGAGATAGTGGACCAGCTGCTGCTGTGTGATGTGGATGGACTGAGGAAGGCGCTGGAATCCCACATTTACAGTACGGTCCAGATTTACAGGTCGGCTTGGAAGGAATAGGCTTCCGGGTAAAGATGGTGAAAGGTGATTCCTGTAAGAAATGATGAAAGGAATTACCATGGAAAGATGTCATAAAACAGACAGGAAGACAGGAACCCACCGTCCGGCGGATTCCTGTCTTCCTGTCTGTTCATATCCCTGCCGGACGGCAGTGGTTCCTATTTCTAAAGGTCCAGCTTCAAATCCCCTTCTTTAATCCATCCCATCTTCCTTAAAATCTCACCAAAGATAAAAGTAAGGACTGCAGGAAGCACAAAGCACACCATAAGGATTCCAATCCACATACTGGAACCGCCTCCCATGGCCGTATAGATCCCGATGGGGCCTACCAGGCCGCAGGTGCCCATGCCTGAACCGGCAGGGATGTTCTGGAGACGGAAGACCATGGTGGCAATGGGTCCGGTTATCATGGATGCCAGTGTGGGAGGTATCCAGATGCGCGGGTTCAGGACGATGTTGCCCATCTGAAGCATGCTGGTGCCAAGCCCCTGAGCCATCAGTCCGCCAATCTTATTCTCCCGGTAGCTCATGACTGCGAAGCCGATCATCTGGGCACAGCAGCCCGCCGTGGCAGCGCCCCCCGCAAGTCCGTCCAGGGAAAGGGCGATGCAGATGGCCGCGCTGCTGATGGGGAGGGTGAGGGCAATGCCGATAAGGGCTGAAACCAGGATACCCATGATGAAGGGCTGCATTTCCGTGGCGGTCTTGACCAGGTTGCCGAACCAGTCCATGAATCCGGCCACCCCGGGACCTACAAACTGGGCAATGAGCACGCCGGAGATGATGGTGACGCCGGGAGTCACGATGATGTCCAGGCGGGTCTCCTTGGATACAATCTTGCCAAGCTCCGCCGCCACGATGGTGGCCACCAGGGCGCCTACGGGGCCGCCCAGGGTGTTGCCGGCGATTCCCACGGTGGCTGCGGAGAACAGTACCAGCTGCGGTGCCTTTAAGGCATGGGCAATGGCGATTCCCAGCGCAGCGCCTGTGGCGCTTTTGGCATAGTCTGCAATCACGTTGAAGATTTCAATACCGAACTGCTGGCCCAGGGTACCGAAGATGGTCCCGATGAGCAGGGATGCAAAAAGGCCGAAGGCCATGGCTCCCAGCGCATCAATCAGATAGGTCTGTACGGTGATGTTCACATTTTTTCGTTTCAGAAACTCCTTGACACTCGTCGATTTCATACTCATACGCTCCCTCTTTTAGCGGTTTCGGAAAAACACACCCTAAGGTGTTTTTCAACCATGCTTTAGTTAGGGATTTTATCATAGTTTTATAAAAATGCAAGTTATTTCGATTAGAATACACTAGATTGTGAAAATATTAACATATTGCAAATTTATAGGCAGTGGGATATAATGGTACGAACAGGGGACATTATTTTTAGAACTGCATTGCATGAGCTTCAGCGGTCAGAGAGAGGTGGACAAAATCGAATTCCGTTTTTTATATTTACTGCAGGAGCTGCACACTCCGCTGGTTGATGGGCTTATGACCTTCATCACATCCCTGGGGGACCATGGCATATTCTGGCTGTTGCTGGCCGCCGTGCTTTTTGCGGTCCCAAGGACCAGGATGATGGGCGGGTGCATGCTGGTATCCATCGGTATCGGTTTCCTTCTGGGGAATGTGGCCCTTAAGAACATGGCTGCCAGACAGCGTCCCTGCTGGCTGGATCCGTCGGTACAGCTGCTGGTCCAGGTTCCCCGGGATTTTTCATTTCCATCCGGGCATTCCATGGTTAGTTTTGAAGGGGCGGTTACTGTTTTCATGTTTAACAGGAAGTGGGGGATACCGGCCCTGATGCTGGCTGTGCTGATTGCATTTTCCAGGCTGTATCTGTTTGTGCATTTCCCCACGGATGTGCTGGCGGGAGCGGCGTTGGGGACCGTGATTGCCTGGTGTGTGGCCAGGACGGCAAAAAGGCGGCGCTTAAATGATCCTCCCCGGACAATGACAGAAAAATCGTGACAGAAAGACAGGTGGCAGATATGTTGGAACGCGCACCGGGTATCTATGAAGTGGTGCTTCACAGCAATCAGAAAAGCATTGATGAGATAAAGATTTTCCTCATTCCCGGCAGGGAAGGGGAGCGCAGCCTGATGGTGGATGCCGGTTTCAGGAAAAGGCAGTGCCTGGAAACCATGGAGGAAGCCATGGGAAGCCTTGGGATTACGTATGATAAGCTGGATATTTTCCTGACCCACAAGCACCATGACCACTGCGGGCTGGCCAGCGTCTATGCGGAGCGGGGGGCCAGGCTGTTCATGAACCCCCAGGAAGACAGGCATTGCTATGACTGCCTGTACTATAACCACAGCCATGGTTCGAAAGAGGACCAGCCAGAGGTGCTGAGGGCCGTGGGCGTGACAGAGGAAGGGACTCCCGAGGTCTGGAACATGTTCATGGAAGTGAACCGGCGGGTCAGCGAGCACAAGGGCTGGGAATTTGAAATCCCGGGATTTTCCTATACGCCTGTGAAGGCGGGGCAGATCCTTTCCTATGGAGGATATGATTTTGAGGCAGTGCCCCTTAAGGGACATACCTTCGGGCAGCTGGGGCTTTATGAAAAGAACCGCAGGATACTGTTCTGCGCGGACCAGGTCATTGACGGGATTGTCCCCATTGTGGGTACCACCTACCCGGATGAGCACCTGCTGATGGGGTATTTTGAATCTCTGGAGCATTTTAAGCATGAGTATGCGGACTGCCTGGTGCTGCCGGCCCATAAGCTTCCGGTGGCGGATGTGAAGCGGGTGGTGAACCGGATTGTATTCGCCTATCTTGACAAGACGGACCTGATTAAGCATATCCTGGACCATGGCCATCACAGGATGACCACCAAGGAGGTGGCGTGCCTGGCTTACGGCATGGAGTCCGTGCCAAGGGATGAGGCGGAGTTCATCAAGCTTAAGATGGTGATCAGTAAGACATTTTCCTGTCTCGAATACCTGTATGACACGGACTTCGCCATCCGTTCCAAGGAGGATGGGATTTATTACTGGGAATCCCCGTAGGCGCCTTTGTTCAACAAATATTAGAAAGGATTCTCCCATCCTCTAAGGTGGTGAGATGAATTGCCAAAAACAAACTTAACGGCAGTGGTGGGCGGAGAGTAATCGGTATCCCCCACTGCCATGAGGTCAACCACGCATCTACGTAGGATGCAGTCGCACTTCGACAATATACCGGGCGTGGATTGAAACAAAAAGTGCTTGCATATTTCACCATATGGTGTATAGTATAGTAAGTGCCGTGTTGAACGGCATAATAAAATATTGAAAAGCAGAGTAGGCATATGTGCGTTAAGTGCCGGCTGAACAGGGAGTTGTCAGCTGGACGAAAGGAACCTTCGGTTTCCTGCGGTACATAAGCCGCATCCCGCTGCATACAGAGATGATGGAGCGGCCTGACTGCGCGGATTTTCCGTGCAGGGCCGCTTTTTGTGCCTTCCATGGATGCACCGCCGTGCGCGGGGCAGCCCAATGGCAATACCTGGCATGCTCTCCGTCTGTAGTACGAGAAATCTGCAAAGGAGGTAATTGCCATGAAACGATTCAATGAAACATTCACAAGTTCTTTCCGGGAACTGAAGCAGGTGAGGACCATCACGGTCTGTGCCATGCTGGCAGCCATCGGTGTGATCCTGGGCTCCCTGACCATCTACATAACAGATACGGTCAGGGTAGGCTTTTCCGGCATCCCCAACATGCTGGCCGCCTATCTGTTCGGCCCTGTGGCCGGAGGCGTGTTTGCCGGCGCCCTGGATATCCTCAAGTACCTGGTAAAACCAATGGGGCCATTCATGCCGGCCCTGACCCTGATCGTGGCGTTAAAGGGCCTGCTGTATGGATGCGCGTTTTACAAAAAGCCCATCAGCTTCTGGCGGGTACTGGCAATCCAGCTGGTGGTTGCCATTGTCTGTAACCTGCTTTTAAACACATGGGCGCTTTCCCTGTTATACGGAAAGGCATTCATGGCAATGCTGATACCGCGTATCATGAGGAACCTGATCATGTGGCCCATCGATTCCCTGATCTTCTTCAATGTGGCAAAGATACTGGAGGTGACAGGGGTGTTCCGTGCCCTGGGCAGGAGCAGGGCTGCCGCATAAAAGTTATTTTATTAACGGATGAAAAATTTAACAATATCCAGGAATGGGAAAATGCCTCCGGCGGACCTGTAAAATGGTCTGCCGGAGGCATTTTCCCGTATAAAGGCCCAGGGCAGGGCCGTGGGCAGCAATTGGAATATCATGGGAAATTCCCCGTGATACCGTTAATTTTGCGTCAAGCTGTTCTGCAAAAAGTACACCATCGCTCTTGCAGCCGTCCTAAGGCCGTGCTATGATGGGTCTGCAAAAAACGGAATGAAGAGAAAACATATGACCATGTTTCAAAATGAGGAGGAAACATACCATGGCAGTTCATGTAATTGACGAAGCAGATAGATGCCTTCAATGTAAAAAACCGATGTGCCAGCAGGGATGCCCCATCCATACGCCGATCCCGGCCATGATCAAGGCCCTTAAGGAAGGCGGCCTTGAGGATGCGGGAGCCATGCTGTTTGCCAATAATCCCATGTCCCTTGTGTGTTCCCTTGTGTGCAACCATGAGCGCCAGTGCGAAGGACACTGCGTCCTGGGGAGGAAAGGGCAGCCGGTTCATGTGAGCAGCATTGAGAACTATATATCGGATACATGCCTGGAGAGGATTAAGATAGACTGCGCTCCTAAGAACGGGAAAAAGGTGGCTGTTATCGGGGCAGGTCCCGCAGGCATCACCATTGCAATCATGCTGACCCAGAGGGGCTACAGCGTGACCATATTTGATTCCAGGGACAAGATCGGGGGCGTGCTCCAGTACGGCATACCGGAATTCAGGCTCCCCAAGTCCATCCTGGACCGTTATAAGAAGAAGCTTCTGTCCATTGGCATTAAGATCAGGCCCAACACCACCATCGGCGGTGCACTGGAGATTAAGGACCTGTTCCGCGACGGATACAAGAGTATTTTCATCGGCACAGGGGTGTGGCGTCCAAAGACCCTTGGGGTTAAGGGGGAGTCCCTGGGCAATGTCCATTTTGCCATTGATTACCTGGCGAACCCGGATGCATATGATCTGGGGGATAAGGTGGCAATCATCGGCGTGGGCAATTCCGCCATGGACGTGGCCCGCACCGTGATCCGGAAAGGTTCCCGTCATGTGACCCTGTACGCCAGGGGCAGGCACTCTGACGCCAGCCTCCACGAGACACAGTATGCAATGCTTGACGGGGCAAAGTTTGAATTCTGCAAGGGGATTGTGGAAATCAATGATGACGGTCCGGTGTTTAAGGACGTATTCTATGATGAGGAGGGCAATATCACCGGGTATTCAGAGGATACGGAACAGGTTCACGTGGATTCGGTTGTCATCTCCATCAGCCAGGGGCCAAAGAGCAAGCTGGTCAACACAACGGACGGCCTGAAGGCCACCAGGAACGGCCTGCTTCAGACCTCGGAGAATGGCGCCACCACGGTGGAAGGGATATTTGCCTCCGGCGACGTGGTCCTGGGCGCCAAGACCGTGGTGGAGGCAGTGGCATATTCAAAGACCGTGGTGGATGCCATGGATGAATATATGAAGGATAAATAACCGTCCGGCGGCATGGGATTTTCCCGTCATACACGGTTTGGCTGGCTGCGTGCCTGCCGGATATGAAAGAGCAGATACCGTTCCCTTTTGGGAATCAGGTACCTGCTTTTTTTCCGTGTCTCATTCTGCATATTGGATCCCGCGACATCACTTCCTTGTGAATTCCAGATGATAATATTCCGGCAGGATATAAAACTTATACCTTGCAAAGGGCCTGCCAGCCTTGTTGGAATATATGGATTCAATCAGGATGAGAGGCGTGCCCACAGGGGTTTTAAGAAACTCCACCTCCATCTCATTGGCATAGATAAGCTTGATGGTCAGTGTTTCCTTGGCCGCATGGCAGAACACGGTTTCCAGCACCGTGGTCCTGATGGAATCCTGATTCGCTGTATTCAGATCCAGGTCAGGGAAAAAAGCGGCTGGAATCTGGGTAAAGGTATAGCCCAATATTGTTTCCTCTGATTTGTATACGCAGTTGCAGGCCAGCACGATATCGTTTTTGGAAAGCTCCAGCTTATTGCGGGCGATGTCGGTGGGGGAACCGTAGTTGTAGCTGAGGATGGTTTCCGTCACATGGCATTTCTTAGGGGACATCATCAGATTGGTAATCGGCTCCTCTGCCGTGGCCTTGGAACGCGGGGGCACAAAGGTGCCTTTGCCCTGGGACTTGATGATCAGGCCGTCCTCGTTCAGGATGGCAAGGGCCTGGCGCAGGGTATTCCTGCTGACGCCGTAGGTTTCAGACAGCGCTGTCTCGCCCGGAAGATAGGTTTCCGGGGGATAGACCCCGTTCATGATATCCGTATATAAAGAATTATAAACGCCCAGGTAGGTGGGCATTGTCTCACTGCGTAAATTAGTCTTCATCTTAGTCTCCTTTTAGCCTCCATCCAGTACTCCGTCCGGCCAGAAACCATCACATGTTGTTCAACATGTTTATATTAACATATTTTTCTTTAAACTTCAATGTAAATATCCAATCTGTCTCCTTTGTGATTTAAGATACAATTATATCTCTCCGGGATGAAACAGAATATATATGGGGAAATAGACACATTTTGTAAGATGTGCATAAAAATGAGACATAATACTTGTGTAAATTAATGAAAAGAATATTTTTGCCGTTCTTTTATTGACTTTAAGAAAAACTGGTGATAAGCTTTAAACAAGTTAAACATGTTAAACAAGTGAATGGAAAGCGATTGAGGGAAGCAGGAATGATAAGAAAATGCAGTGACAAGGATTACCATGTGCTGATGCGCTATCTGCAACAGGAACCGGTGTACCACACATTCATCATAGCCGATATCACAAGATACGGGTTTGATAAGGATTACCAGACCGTGTACATGCAGGAGGCAAAGGAAGGGTGCTGCGGCATTTTCCTCAGGTACTATAATAATTTCATAGTGGCGGGGGATGCCGGAGCCATTGATTACCGGGAAGCAGGTTCGCTGGTCACCGGTGGGATTACCACGGTTATGGGACGGGCGGAGCTGGTAAGCCGCATATGTTCCGGTCTGGACCGGGATTATGAATATGGACAGAAGGTGCTGTACACTTATGAAGGGAAGGCGGGGACGGCAAATCCCATAGAAGAGCCCACAGAAGAATCCACAGAAGAATCACCCACAGAGGAGCTTCCCACAGAGGAACCGCCCGCCGTCCGGCCCGCCGGTCTTGACGATGTGGACCGGATTTATGATTTCCTTATGGGAATCCCTCAGCTAAGGCCGCTGTACACCCAGAAGGCCATGATTGAGAACCGTATCCGCAGCGGTGAGGGGATTCATGTCATCATGGAAAAGGATGGGAAGATCATAGCCCATGGTAACAGCGCGGCCAGTGCGGACCTGACGGTGATGCTGGGAGGAATCGGGGTCAGTCCGGAATACCGCAGGAAAGGATATGCGTCCAGGATCATGGAAGGGCTGTGCAGGGAGATTCAGAAGGGGAAACGCACCCCATGCATTTTTGCAGGGGACGAGGCGTCGAAAGCCCTGTGTGAAAAAGCAGGGTTTGTGGAATATGGAAGCTGGGGAACGGCCCAGTTCTAAGAATCATACAAAATGGAGGGGAACCATACATATGAACAACAGACATTTATCCATCAAGGAAATTCTAGGTTATACGGTAGGATCCATCGGGGATTCCACCTGTTACAACTTCGTACTGTCATTTTTCTCATTTTTCATGATTACGGTGGCGGGGGTAAGCCCGGTCATCGCCGGGGCCATCATATCCATTGCCATTGCCTGGGACGCTGTCACGGACCCGGTTATCGGATACATGGTGGACCATTCAAAAAGCAGGAAGGGGAAGCGCAGGCCCTACATATTCAGATCCCTGATTCCCATGGGGGCGTCAATCATCTTCATGTTCATGAACGTGAACCTGCCCCAGACACAGAAAAACATATATTTCCTGGTCCTTGTCCTGGTATTCTGGACCGCCTATACCGCGTTTAATATACCGTACTATTCATTTGGTTCGGTGCTCACGGACATTGACAGCGAGCGGGTGAAGGTATCCGCCTTCCGGGAAGTCCTGGGCTATGTGGGGATATTCTGTGCAAGCTCGGTCCCCACCTTCCTGGTGGGCTGCCTGCTGAAAAAGGGCTTCGGCGACTCCCAGGCATGGCTTGCCGCCGCCGTGGTCTCCGCCGCCATCACGGTTGTCTCCATCCTTATCATGTGGAGATGCACCAAGGGAAAGGAACCCATTGAGGAAAATGTGGACGTGCCCTCCATGCACGCCAGGGACTTCTTCCGGGAAATGTGGAGCCTTATGAAAATGCGGCCTTACCTTCTGGTCATTGCCTGCGCCCTGTTCACCAATGTCTACCTTACGCTGTTTAACTCAAACCTGCTGTACTACGTCACCTTTAACATGGGGATGGGCGAGACCCAGGCTTCCGCCATGTTTACGGCCATGAATATCGTATCCATTGCATTTATCCCATTCATCACCAAGGCTGTGGCCGTATTCACTAAGACCGGGGTGTTCGTGGCATGCACCATGTTCAGCGGAATCGTGATGATCCTGGCTAAATTCGTGGATATAAACAGCGTGGTGTCAGGCTGCATATACGTGGCCCTGGTGGGAGTGGGCACATGCGCCTACTGGATGTGCGTATTTAACTTTTTATATGATGTCATTGACTATGACGAGTTTAAAAATGGTAAGAAGCGGGACGGCATCATCATGTCCTATTACTCCTTCCTGTTAAAGCTTGGGGGCGCGGTTGCAGCCGGGATACAGGGAATCCTGCTTCAGAAAAGCGGGTTCGACGCGACGCTGGCAGTCCAGCCTGAGGGCGTAAGGAGCATGATAAGCTCCCTGTTCACGGTCCTGCCCGGCATCTGCATGGTCCTTGCAAGCCTGGCAATCATCATCACACCGTTAAAGGACAGGAAGATGGAAGCCCTGAGGGCATCCCTGGAAAAAAAGAGAAATGGTGAAGAATATCCCATCGGGGAGTTCGAATCAATTCTATAGATACTGCAGTAAGACAAATAAAATGGAGGAATCAAGTTATGAAAACAAAACCAGCAATTGTAATGCAGACCGATTTTACCAAAGACATATCCGTGTGTACCATGCAGGGCGTATGCATGATGGTGGACCCGGAGCTGAGGGTATTTGACAGCACCCACGATATCAGGAGCTTTGACACCTACCAGGCTTCCACATCCCTTAGCTTTGTGGTGGATTTCTGGCCTGCGGGAACCGTATTCGTATCCGTGGTTGACCCGGGGGTTGGCACCGGCAGGAGGGCCTGTGTGGCCAGGCTGAAAAACGGCAGCTATGTGGTGACGCCGGATAATGGAAGCCTGACGCATTTAAAGAAGTTTTTCGGCATAGAGGAAGTGCGTGTCATAGACGAGACAAGGAACCGTCTCCAGAAGACAAAGAAGTGCCATATATTCCACGGCAGGGACCTGTTCGCATACTGCGGCGCCAGGCTGGCCGCAGGAGTCATCACCTACGGGGAGGTGGGGGAGAGCTACCCGGTTGAGGAAATCGTGGAACATGAGATCATCCCGTACCAGGCAGACGGAGGCAGGATATCCGGCATGATAGATGCCATTGACTATCACTTCGGACTTATCTGCACCAACATACCGGCAGATGTATTTGAGGAAAATGGAATCAGCTTCGGCGATATGCTCCATGTGGCAATCCGTAACAGGAACAGGCAGGAACCTGTGTTTGAGGGAAATGTAGCGTATGTGCCATCCTTCGGGTCGGTGGAAAAGGGGGAACCGCTGCTGATGACCAGCGAGACACTGCAGATACAGATAGCCACGAATTGTGTCAACATGGCTGAAGCATATGATATACATGAAGGTCCGGACTGGACCATGGAGATTGAGAAGGAGGTAAAGGCATGAAACCGATTATTGTAATGCAGTCTGATTTTGGAACGGACTCAGGTTTAGTTGCATCCATGCACGGAATGTGCAGGATTGTGGACAGGGAACTGGAGGTGGAGGATATCACCCACGCACTGCCTGCATTTGACGTAAAGGCTGCGTCCTATTGTTTACAGTATACCGTGCCATATTGGCCGGAAGGGACCGTGTTCGTGTCCGTGGTTGACCCGGGTGTGGGTACCAGCCGCAAGGCGTCCGTGGCCAGGCTTAAAAATGGAAGCTATGTTGTGACCCCGGACAACGGGACCCTTACATATCTCCAGGATATGATAGGAATCACGCAGATACGGGAGATTGACGGACAGAAAAACCGCTACAATAATACCAGGGATGTGCACACCTTCCATGGCAGGGATCTGTTTGCATATTGCGCGGCAAAGCTGGCCTCCGGCCTGATTACCTATGAGGAGGTAGGGGAATCCTATCCCGTGGAGGAAATCGTGCGCCATGAGGTATATGGGGCTGAGGTTTCAGACAAGTACGTGAAGGCGTGCATCCAGAGCTACGACCCGTTTGGAAGCGCGGAATTATCCGTGCTGAACGTGGATTTTGCGAAGACCGGTTTTAAGCATGGGGACATGACAGATATAACCATTACCTGTGAGGGAGAGGAAGTGTTCCATGAGCGGGTTCCCTATGAGCGTTCCTTTGGATATGTGCCAGTAGGGTCCAACCTTATCTTCAATGACCTGGCTTCCTTTGTGACCATTGGCTGCAATCAGGGATACTTTGCCAGGAGATATGGGCTGGATGGGGAAAAAGAATATGTGGTGGAAATCAGGGAAGCCTGAGCGCGTTTGAAAATTGCTTTCCGTCAGCTGTGCGTCCCGCTTTGTGGGAGATTTGGCCCAAATGAGCGCGGCGTAGCGGGCTACGTTAAGTGAATTTGGGCCAAATATACCGCGAAGTGGGGCGTGCAGATGGCGGGAATGAATTTTCAAACACGCTCTGACATGCAGCCATAAGGGAAGAGAGGGGAAGATATGTGGATTGACAGCATACCGAAGGTGGAGCTGCACTGTCACCTGGACGGTTCCATTCCGGCCGATGTATTATTGCAGCTGTGCAGGAAGGGAATGGTCAGGGTTCCGCAAGCACGGGAGGATTTCCTGAAGCTGGTCCGGGCGGATGAGGAGTGCGGGAGCCTGGCCGATTATTTAAAATCATTTGAGATTCCCCTCAGGTGCCTGAAATCAGAGGAGGCGTTCTACCAGGCGGCCTATCATACCGCCTGCGCCGCCTCCGGGGAAAATGTCAGGTATATGGAGATACGCTTTGCCCCCCTTCTGTCAGCTTCGGACGCATTGCCTGCCCAGGCAGTGATTGAGGCGGTGGCAGCGGGATTATCCAGGGCAAGGACTGAAACCGGGATTATCTGCGCCATCCTGCTGTGCGGGATGCGGCAGTTTACGGATGAGATGAACCTTAAGAACCTGGAACTGGCGAAGGCGTATCTGGGAAAGGGGGTGGCCGGGGTGGATTTGGCGGGGGATGAGGCGGCTTATCCCAACGAGCTGTTCCGGGAGTATTTTGCCAGGGCAGGAGAGGCGGGCATACCATTCACCATCCATTCAGGGGAATGCGGCAGGGCCCGCAATATTGAACTGGCTGTGGAATACGGCGCTGCCAGGGTGGGCCACGGCATTGCCATGAGAGGCAATCCCAGGCTTCAGGAACTGTGCCGTGAGAAGCATGTGGGGGTCGAGATGTGTCCAAAGAGCAACCTACAGACCGGGGCGGTTGCCGGGATAGGGGAATATCCCCTGCGGGAGTTCCTGGACAATGGCCTCCTGGTGTCCCTTAACACGGATAACCGCACCGTGACGGGAACCACGGTTTCACAGGAACTGGGGCTGATGGAGGAACATTTCAGGTTGACAAAGGAGGAGGGGAAGGCTGTCATGAAGAATGCCATACGGACTTCCTTTGCGGACCAGTGGACAAAAGAGAAGATAGCCAGGGAGATAGATTCATGGGAGTGACAGGGAAAAGCCTTTGGGATGTCAGGGACAGCAGTCCCATCAGGGAAATGCTGGAGTTCAATGCAGGATTTGCCGGAAGCGGCGCAGCCCTGTCTTACCAGTCAGATAAAAGGCCCAGGAAAAAAGTGGCTGTCCTGACCTGCATGGACACCCGACTGACCGCCCTCCTGCCCGCCGCCCTGGGACTTAAGGGCGGGGATGTGAAAATGATAAAAAATGCAGGCGGTTTAATCCTCAACCCCCTGGACAGCACGGTGCGCAGCCTGCTGATTGCAGTGCTGGAGCTGGGCGTTGAGGAAATCATGGTAATCGGCCATACGGACTGCGGCGTGCAGGGCATGGATGAGCGGACCGTGGTATCACATATGGTGGAACGGGGCATTTCCCGCAGGGCTGTCCTGGATATGAAGGCACAGGGCCTGGACTTCCATCAGTGGTTTACCGGATTTGAAAATCCGCAGGACTCTGTGCGGGATAGCGTTAAACTGCTCAGGAACCATCCGCTGATGCCGGAGGACGTGGCCATATATGGTTTTGTGATGGATATTGGAAGCGGGGAGTTAAAGAGGGCGGTTTGATTCAGGTAAACCTACCCCATTGTCCTCCTAAGCTTCCGGAAGGATATTATGAACAGCGTAACCGTGGTACATACCGCAATGGTATCCGCGATGGGCTCTGACAGGAAAACAGCAAACACCTTGTTCTCAAAAAGCCCGGGCAGCACATAGATAAGCGGGATCAGCAGGATGACCTTTCTCAGCAGGGCCAGGAACAGGGAGGTCTTGCTGTCGCCCAGGGCGATGAAGGTCTGCTGGCAGGCCAGCTGGGCGCCGAAGAGCAGGGCGGCCGCCATATAGACATGGATGGACCAGGTACTGAAGGCGGTCAGGGCAGCGTCCTTTGTAAAGATGGAGATGAACACCCCCGGTGCGAACATGCTGACAGCCCACAGCACGGTGGAATAACACATACATGTGGCCAGCAGGATCCAGAAGGTGCGGCTGACCCGGTCTATCTTCCTTGCGCCGTAGTTGAAGCTGATGATGGGCTGCGCGCCCTGGGTCAGGCCCTGGAGGGGAAGGAGGGAGAACTGCATCACGCTTCCCATGATGGTCATGGCGCCCACGGCCACGTCCCCGCCGTATTTTAACAGCGAGGTATTAAAGCAGATGTTCAGGATGCTTTCCGTGAACTGCATGACAAATGGGGCCGCGCCCAGTGCGATGGCAGGCATCAGGATATCTGCCCTGGGCCTCATATAACAGGGGCGTATCTTTAAGTAGCTTTTACCGGACAGGAGGAACAGCACCACCCAGGTGGCGGAGATGCCCTGGGAGATAATGGTTGCCAGGGCCGCGCCCCGTACCCCCATGTGCAGCCCGAACATCAGGATTGGGTCCAGGATGATGTTGCAGACAGCGCCGATGAGCACGGTAAGCATGCCTGTCTTTGCATATCCCTGGGCATTGATGAATGCGTTAAGCCCAAGGGCCAGCTGCACGAAGATGGTTCCCAGGGAATAAATCTGCATGTAGGCCCAGCCATATTCGATGGTATTGCCGCTGGCGCCGAACATCAGCAGGATGCTCCTGCCAAAGGTCAGGAAGAATACAGTGAGCACAAGGGCCACCGCAATCAGGGCAGTGGTACAGTTGCCCAGGATGTTCTCAGCCTCCTCCTTCCTGCCCTTCCCAAGCATGATGGACGCCCTTGGCGCTCCGCCCATGCTCACCAGGGCGGCAAAGGCCGAGATGGCCATGATGACCGGGAATGTGACACCCACACCGGTCAGGGCGCTGGCGCCCACGCCGGGCAGGTGGCCGATGTACATGCGGTCCACCATGTTATATAAAACATTGATGATCTGGGCAGTGATGGCAGGAACAGCCAGCTTAAACAGCAGCCGTCCCACGCTTCCTGAACCCAGGTCTATTTCTTTTGCTTCTTTTGCAGAACCCATAAAAATTCAATCCTTTCCATATATAAATATCCGAATGTCTAAAAAACAGCCGTTTAATAAATATATATCCAAACCAGAAGAAAGTCAATAACGGTACTTCCGCAAATGTTTCCATACTGCTATAATGGTAACAGCCTCTTGACAGGAGCGCGTGTTTTCGGGAAAACGGGGCGGAAAGGAAGGACAGGACATGGTTAAGGCGATATTTTTTGACATAGACGGTACGCTGAGAGGATTTAATCAAAAAGGGATTTCAGAGGATACCAGACATGCCCTTGACAGGGCAAGGAATGCGGGGATACGGCTGTTCATTGCGACGGGCCGCCATTTCCTGGAGGTGGAATCGGAGAACCTGCTGGAGGGACTGGCATTTGACGCGTATATTACCCTGAACGGCCAGTACTGCTATGAAGGAACCCCTGGCCGTCCGGTCATCTATAAGAACCCTATCCCCCGCAGCCAGATTGCCATCCTTCTTAAGATATTGGAAGGGACACCATTCCCCTGTCTGTTCATGGAAGCGGAAAACTGGTATCTGAACTACGTGGATGAGCGTGTGATTCGGGTGCAGGATGGGATCGGAACCAGGATTCCTCCGGTGGGGGATGTAAGGCAGGCCCTGGAACATGATATATACCAGGTAATCCCCTATCTTAATGAAAGGGAAGCCGTCAGGCTGGCAGCCTTCCTGCCGGAATGCGGGTATACGGTGTGGCATGACGGGGAAGGCGTGGATTTAACCCCCAAGGGCGGAGGCAAATGCTCAGGCATCCGGGAAGTGATTGCCCGGTACGGGATTGAACCTGAGGAAATGGCGGCCATTGGGGACGGGAATAACGATGCGTCCATGCTTGCATACGCAGGCATTGGTATCGCCATGGGCAATGGGACCAGAAAGGCCCTTGAGGCCGCGGATCATATCACTGGCAATGTGTGGGAAGGCGGTCTGGCCCAGGCAATCGATTATCTGCTGTCACAATAAAACAGTCCATTGGAGGAGGGAGTGCACCCCCTCCTTTTCTTATGGTAGTGATTACCCTTACGGAAGCGGCTGCCCTTACAGAAATGATTGCCCTTACGGAAGCGGCTGCCCTTTACGGAAGCGGTTTCCTTTTATGGAACAGCAGAAGCAGCCCCATATAGCAGAGGCACAGGAACAGGATATTCACTGCTGTCTCGACAAAGAGCGGCAGGCTGCCAAGGGAGGCTGCCACGCAGGAGAATGCCAGGTACATCCCAATGGATATGAGAAGGAGGATGACCGGTTTCACAATCATGTTGGCCGTGTCCCAGTGGAAAGGGACCTGCCGTTTCACTGCCAGGAAACTCATAAGCGCCAGGGCCAGCTCGCTGGCCAGCATCCCCCAGAGATAACCCTGGATCCCGAACCTTGGAATGGCAAAAAGCACAAAAGCCAGCCGTATGACCATGGCCCAGACATTCTGGAAAAACGTGACCGAGGTTTTCCCAAGTCCGTTTAAGATGCTTCCCATGGTGGTGGCCAGATACATGAACGGGCACAGCCATGAGAGGATGGTGATGAAGGTGCCTGCATTCTGGTCATGGAACACGCCCACGCCCAGCTGGTTACCGAATAGGGTGAAGATGCCGATGCACAGGACCCCCATGTAGCAGCTGTAGCGCAGGGACATGGAAATCATGGAGGAGATACGTCCCTCGTTGCCGTCCGCCTGGGCCTGGGCAACCGTTGGAAGCAGCAGGACAGCCATGGAATTGGTGATGGCGGAGGGGAACAGGATGAACGGCAGGGCCATGCTGGTGAGCACGCCGTATATGGACAGGGCCTCTGAGTTGGTAAGGCCGGAACTCATCAGCTTGTTGGGAATCCAGATTGCCTCGGCGCTGCCAAGGACATTGAGTATCAGCCGGTTGCCCATCAGTGGAAGGGCCAGGGCCATCAGTGGGGCGGCTGTTTCACGGAAGGAGAGGGGGATTGCCTTCCTTATTTTATTACCCTCCGTTCCGGCAGGCGGGAAGAATCCAAGGCAGAATACGGTAAATGCAGCCGAAGCCATTTCACCGATTAAATGACCGTATACCGCAAGGCTGACCGTGATCTCACGTCCTGAATCCAGCCAAACGCCGGCCATAAGGAACACGGCACCCATGCGGATGACCTGTTCCGCCACCTGGGAGAACGCGGGCACCCTGGCCTTCTGCATGCCATAATAATAACCGTTGATACAGGCGTGGAGGGCTGCAAAGGGCACGGACACGGCCATCACGGGCAGGTAAGGGGCGCACCTTGGTTCTAACAGGAACTTTTCCGCTAGGAAACCGGCGTTGCCGTAAATGCCCCAGGCCAGGAGGAATGACATGCCCATGGCAATGACCAGGCCTGTCTTGAACACGGCCTTGCCCCGGGCCTGGTTGGCGGCCACGTACTGGGACAGCGCGGTCTGGATGGAGCCTGCGCACACCGCGAAGCAGATGCTGAATATGGGATGTACCATATTGTAAATACCCAGCCCCTCTGCGCCAATGGTCCGGGACATGAATATACGGTAAAAAAATCCCAGGATACGGCATATGAACCCCGTTGAGGTGAGGAGCAGTGTTCCTGTAATGAATGCCAGCTTCCGTGGGGAGAGGCGTTTGGATATGTTTGAAGATGGTGTTAAGGACTCCTTCATGAGAACTCCGGGAAATGGGAATTATTAAAAGTATATTGGGAGCGGGCGGGTTTTATGACATTCCAGGCCCCCTTCCCGGTACATTAAGAAATCATAAGGACAGCATAAGAAAAGCATAAGGATAGCTAAAAAGGGCACGCCGCAGCATTAAGATACCATAAAAATAGTGTTAAAATATTGTTAATAATAGCCTGTTAAAATTTCTTAACAGGCATATTTTTTGTGCATAATATATAAAAAAGATAAAATTTTACTAAAATTCACAAAAACTTACGGTAGGAGAGTCCCGCCATCTCCTTTATAATATTTTTATAATGACTTAGTCAGTAAGAGCTCGCTGCGGTCAGGTTTCTTAATGCCATCATCAAAAGAAGGGAGAGTGCCATGTCATCTCTGTTTCAAACCATTGACAAGATCAAACCTGTATATGACAGGACCTATGCATTCGTCATGTTCCTGTGCAAACTGCTCCTCACCGTGGATATCCTCATCACCTGTATGGCGGTTGCCGGACGTTACATACCGTTTATCCCGGACCCGGCCTGGAGTGAGGAGGTTGTGCTGACCTGTATGGCCTATATGGCAGTGCTGTCAGCCGCCCTGGCCATCCGCAGGAATGCCCATATCCGCATGACTGCCTTTGACACCTATCTGCCAAAGCAGGTGGTGCGGGCCCTGGATATCCTCTCGGACGCAGCTGTCCTTGTGCTTGCCGTCATCATGATTACCGTGGGCTGGAAGTATGCAAAGGGCATTGGCTCCAAGGGCTTCTATGTGAGCATGCCCTGGCTGTCCAGGTTCTGGATGTATTTCCCGGTTCCCCTGGCAGGCGTGGCGATGCTGATATTTGAGCTGGAAGCCCTGTATAACCACATAAAAGCAATCTGCACCAGAGAGGAGGAATGATCATATGGGCGGTGGGAATACTGCAATCCTGATTTTACTTGCAAGCTTTTTTGCCATGATATTACTGAGGTTCCCCATTGCGTACGCAGTGGCCCTTTCCTCTGTGCTCTGCCTGCTCTACCAGGGCCTTCCCCTGGCAGCCATCTGCCAGCAGATGGTGAAGGGAATCAGCTCCTTCAGCCTGATGGCGGTGCCGTTTTTCATTGTAATGGGCTGTCTCATGGGCTCGGGAGGCATCTCTGAGAAACTCATAGCCCTGGCCGATGCCTGTGTCGGATGGATGCGGGGCGGCATGGCCATGGTGAATATTGTGGCATCCTATTTCTTTGGAGGGATTTCCGGTTCCGCTGCGGCGGACACGGCCTCCATCGGTTCCATCCTGATTCCCATGATGGTGGAACAGGGCTATGACGATGACTTTTCAACTGCGGTCACCATCACCTCCTCCTGTGAGGGGCTTCTGGTGCCTCCCAGCCACAATATGGTCATCTATGCAACCACGGCCGGAGGCGTTTCCGTGGGAAGCCTGTTCCTGGCAGGGTACATACCGGGCGCGCTGCTGGCGGTTTCCCTAATGATAGGTTCCTATATCATTTCCGTGAAGCGCAATTATCCAAAGGGCGACCCGTTCAGCATTTCCAACCTTTTAAAACAGCTGAGTGTGTCCTTCTGGGCCCTGGCGGCCGTGCTGATTGTGGTGGTAGGCGTGGTGGGCGGCGTGTTCACTGCAACTGAGTCGGCTGCCATTGCGGTCATCTACAGCCTGGTTGTCAGCGTGTTCATCTACCGGGGACTTGACTGGAAAGGCGTGTGGCGGGTCATGGGAGAGTGTGTGGACACACTGTCCATTGTGCTGATCCTCATCGCGACCTCCAGTATATTCGGTTACTGCCTGACCCGTCTTCATGTGCCGGTGATGGCTGCAGGCGCCATAACAGGTTTTACCAACAACCCCATCATCCTGGCCCTGCTGCTGAACCTGATCCTGCTGATTCTTGGCTGCATCATGGACATGGCCCCCATCATACTGATAGCCACGCCGATCCTGCTGCCCATTGCCACCTCCATCGGACTTGACCCGGTCCAGTTCGGCATCATGGTAGTGTTAAACTGCGGCATCGGCCTTCTGACCCCTCCGGTGGGTGCCGTGCTCTTCATCGGCTCCGCCGTCTCCAAGGTGCCCATGGAGCGGGTGGTGAAGGCCACCCTGCCGTTTTACCTGTGCATGGTCATCACCTTGCTGCTTATTACGTTCATCCCGGCCATCAGCCTTTGGCTGCCCCAGGTGCTGGGCTAGGACTACAATCATAATCATACTTGAGGGCTGTCCCGGCAGGGCAGCTCTTTTTTCAGTTGTTTGCAAGAAACAGGGCGCATGGTATAATAGAGAGAAGCCCATCGCAATGGGACAGGCGTACGGGAGGTAGTCATGAAGGAACTCATATGGGGAAAAACGCTGCGCTCGCGGCTGATACGGTACAATTTTTTCATTATCTGCGTCATTGCCATATTTGTCAGTGTGTGCACTTACATAACGGCCAGCCGCAAGACGCTGGAGGTGGCCAAGAACTCGCTGCAGCACCAGGTGGAGGGGGTATCCTACCGCTACCAGCTGGCCTACGAGGAAATGATTAACATCGTGCTCAACTGCACGGAGCGTGGGACCTTCAACCTGGGGGAAGTGGGCAGGCAGACAACGCCTGCGGCCAGGAAGAAGGGACTGGATTATGCGGAGCGCATCAAGGATTACTGTGCAATCACGGAGTACGGGGACTATATTGTGAAGCTGTCCGTCTTTGACGACAGGGGGAGCCTTGTGCAGACAGGCACCTCCTTTGGAAGCACGGAGGATGCCAGGGAAATATTAAAAGGCGGCTGGCTGGAGGACGAGCTGTTAAAAACAATGGACAGCTATGAGCTGGACCTGGTGCCCAACCCGTTTTTCCAGCATGAGGGAAATGTGCTCCCCATTGCCAGGACCCTGGGCAGCAGCGCCGCGCCCGGGGGCTGGGTGGTGTTAAGCCTTTCCACCCAGCTGTTCCAGGATATGCTGGAGGATGCGGGCGGCGGCCAGGAAGCCGTGGTGGTGACCGGGGACGGCAAGCGGGTGGCTTCCCTCTACGAGCCGGAGGAACACAGGGAGGAGAATGACAGGATCATCCGGAGCCTTCTGGACTCCGGGAAGGATAAGGGGCTTCTTGAGATGAAGGTCCACGGGAAGCAGAGCCTGGTGGCCTTTGAGAAATACCAGCGCAGCGGTATCCTGGTATATGAGAACCTGGCCCTGGACAGCCTGACCAGCGACCGCCTTATGATCATCCAGACCGTCATCATCATGTTCGCGGCCTGCCTGATATTCGGGTTCATCCTGTCCGTGCTCATCACCAACCAGATTAAGAAGCCCATTGACCGCCTGGTCAGGCACATCGGGGATGTGGCGGCCGGGGACTTTACAAGGGATCCTGATATTGAGGGCGAGGACGAAATCGGGACCGTGGGCAAGGTGGTCAATGACATGTCCCAGCAGATTGACGGACTGATGGCGGAACGGCTGGAGAATGAAAAGGAAAAGGGCGTGCTGGAACTGAAAATGCTTCAGGCACAGATTAATCCCCATTTCCTCTACAACACCCTGGATTCCATCCGCTGGATTGCCGTCATCCAGAAAAACAGCGGCATTGTGAAGATGGTGACCGCCCTTTCCGGCCTGTTAAAGAACATGGCTAAAGGCTTTGACGAGAAGGTCACCCTTCAGCGGGAACTGGATTTCCTGAACGATTATGTGACCATTGAAAAGGTGAAATATGTGGAGCTGTTCGACCTGGAGGTAAAGGTGGACAATCCGAAGCTTCTGAACGCCATGGTAATCAAGCTGACCCTTCAGCCCCTTGTGGAAAATGCCATCTTCAACGGCATAGAGCCGAACGGCAAACACGGCACCATCCTGATCCACGCGTATGAGGAAAAAGGATGCCTGCTGATCCAGGTAAGGGATGACGGCAGGGGGATACCGAAGGAGAAGCTTGCCGCCATCCTTGACAACACGGAAAAGGTCAAGGGCAATACCATGAGCGGGATCGGCCTTCCCAATGTGGAGCGCCGCATCAAGCTGAATTACGGGGAGCAGTACGGCCTCACCATTGAGAGCGAAGAGGGGAAATATACGGAAATCACTGTTAAAATACCCCTGGAATATGATACAATCGTGGGGCGGGGGGATGGAACCGATGAAAAAGATAAGGGGTAATGAGATATGTACCGTGTGATGATAGTTGATGATGAACCGTTGATCCTGGCCGGGATTGCATCCCTGCTGAACTGGGAGGAGCACGGCTGTACCGTGGGGGCCAGGTGCGCCAACGGCCAGCAGGCCCTCAGGCAGATGGAGGAACAGAAGCCGGATATCGTTATAACGGATATCAAGATGCCGGGCATGGACGGGATTGAGCTGATGAAGCAGGTCAAGGACAAGGGATGGGACGATGTCATCTTCATCCTGCTGACCAACCTGGAAGAGTTCAGCCTGGCCCGCCAGGCCATGAGCCTTGGGGCAGTGGAATATTTGGTGAAGATGGAACTGACAGAGGATAAGCTGGCTGACAGCCTGAAGGCGGCCGTGGCCCGGCGTGAAATGAAACGCAAGGCAGAGGCGGCCGATACCGTCATGGCCCGGTCGGAGGAGGACATACTGAAAGAGTATATAGAGGGACTTCTCATCGGGCGAGGGGAGATGGTCAATGGGGATGGTACGGGGATAGGACGCGATGTGGATATCCGGGCCGATGTGGATACCTGGGGTAATGCAGATACCCGGGCGGATGCAGATACCCGGGTCAATGCAGATACCCGGGCCGATGCAGACCGGACGGCTTCTGGTACCATCCCTGTATTCCGGGAACCAATCATGGCCATCATCAGTTTCAACTATGGTTATGAGGGATTTTCCTCTGATTTCACAAGGGAGGACCAGAAGAAGGTAATCTCCTTTGCGGAAAATATCATCGGGCAGATGGTAAAAGGTTATTTTGACCACAGCTGCCTGGTGCGCAGGGAACTGATCAGCCTGGTGCTGGTGGTTTCGGCAGAGGGCATGCCGGATTACAGGGAGCAGATGCGAAGCCTTGGGGAGAAAATCATTTCCGTGGTAAAGGACTACTTCGAAGTGTCCGTGTCCGTACATGTCAGCACCAGGAAGGAAAGCCTTGAGGACTTTGGCGAGCTTCTGTATGAGGCCATGAGCGCGGCCAACCATTATTTTTACTGCTTTGCTGACCCGGTTGTGTTTTATTCGGCTGAGTGTGAGACAAGCGCCAGACATACGGCAAGCTTCCATATCGGATTCCTGAAAAAGGATTTGTCCCAGGCCGTTGCCATGAATGACAGCGCCGCCCTGGAAGGGATACTGGACCAGGTGGTATGCCTGTTAAAGGAAAATAACCCCTCCAGGCAGCAGGCCGTGAACGCCTGTGCAAATCTGTATTTTTTCCTGGCCTCCTTTTTTGAGGAAGGGGAGGAAGAGGATTTTCCCTATGAGGTCAATATCATGGAAAAACTGGGGAGGCTTGGGACCCTGGGCCAGATCATACAGTGGATTAACTGGTTTAAGGCAGCCGTTTCCTCCATTTTAGAACGCCGCAGGGACACGCGGGTGGATAAGATTGCGGAGATGGTGCGGGAATATGTGATGGAGCACTATAAAGAGCGCATAACCCTGGGCCAGGTAGCGGAAGCTCTGAACATCAGCCAGGGATATTTAAGCACTGCCTTTAAGAAACAGTCCGGGGAATCATTTACCAGCTATGTGTCCGCCATTAAGATAGAAAAAGCCAAGGAGCTGATAGAAGGCCATCAGTATATGATGTATGAGATATCGGACCTGCTGGGCTTTGACACGCCCTTTTATTTCAGCAAGGTATTCAAGAAAGTCGCGGGGATTTCGCCGAAGGAGTACGAGGCCCAGTGCCTGAAGCAGAAAAAATTATAAAAACATGAAAATTTTACATGTAAAAATCATGCCCACCTGAAAATTTTGCAAAAAGTATGTTGAGGGTGGATTCGGTTCATAAAACCTTTCTGGTATGATTATATCAAGATTTGAAATAACAAATTTTAAGGAGGGTTTTATTATGAAATTAAAAAAGACAGTGGCACTGGCATTGGTAACAGCCATGACAGCAACCATGGCAGCTGGATGCGGCGGATCATCATCGGATAAGGGCGCTGCACCGGATACCACGGCGGCAGGAAGCGAGGCAGCGGACAGCAAGGAGACAAAGGCGCCTGAAACCGGCACAGGGGAGAAGCAGAAGCTGACCGTGTCTGTCTGGGACAATGACGCTACCCCGCAGTTCACTTCCGTTACAAAGGCATTTAATGAGAAATATCCGGACGTGGAGGTTGAGTTCATTGACGCCCCGTCTGATGAATATAACAACAAGGTAACGGTCATGCTGGCTGGCGGCGATTCTGACCCGGATGTCATATTCGTAAAGGATACAGAGAACCAGGTAACCATGAAGGATAAGGGACAGATCATGAACCTGGATGAATATATTGCAAAGGACGGCATTGACCTTGGGATGTATAACGGGGTTGCGGACCAGTTAAAGATGGACGGCAGCAGCTATACGCTTCCATTCCGTAAGGACTGGTACATGCTGTACTACAACAAGGATTTATTTGACAAGGCAGGTGTGGAATACCCATCCGCTGACATGACATGGGATGAGTATGAGGAACTGGCTAAGAAGATGACAAGCGGCGAGGGAAGCAGCAAGGTATACGGAACACACAACCACATATGGCAGGCCCTGGTTTCCAACTGGGCTGTACAGGATGGGAAGAATACCCTTATGAGCGAGGACTACAGCTTCTTAAAGCCATACTATGAGCAGGCTTTAAGGATGCAGGACGAAGGTGTACTGCAGAGCTATGCCAACTTAAAGACAGGCGGCATCCACTACATCAGTGTATTTGAGCAGCAGCAGTGTGCAATGCTTCCCATGGGTTCATGGTTCATCGGGACCCTGATCCAGGATAAGGATGCAGGCAAGTTTGACTTTAACTGGGGCGTTACAGCCATTCCCCATCCGGCTGACACCAAGGCCGGTGCAACCGTTGGTTCCACCACACCGGTTGCAATCAATGCAAAATCCGATGTGCCTGACCTGGCATGGGAGTATGTGAAGTTCGTCACCGGCGAAGAGGGCGGGGAAGTCCTGGCCGACAACGGTATCTTCCCGGCAGCAGAGTCCGAGGCCATCAGCAGCAGGCTGGCCGCAATCCCAGGATTCCCTGAGGACAGCCAGGATGCGCTCAAGACCACCAGCTGGGTCCTGGACCGTCCGCTGGATGCCAAGATGGCAGCCGTAAGGAAGGTTCTGGAAGAAGAGCATGACCTGATCATGATTGGCGAGGAAGATGTGGATACCGGTATTGCCAACATGAACCAGAGGGCCCAGGAGGCAAGGGAAGACTAAGGATTCACGGGATAAAACAAAGAGCGTCTGATTATTCAAACACGCCCTGGTTTAAGGGCGTGGCACGCGCTGACGTGCTGACGGAGGTTGGACGCTCTTTTTGTGCCTTAAAATAAGTGTGTAAGCGTGTTTGAATAAGGGATATGGTGATGGAAATGACAGGAAAACAGAAAAAAGCATTGAAGAGGAACGCCATTGGCTACTCTTTCATACTTCCGAATTTTATCGGATATTTTATCTTTATATTTGTTCCGGTAATTCTGACCTTTGTATTATGTGTGATGAAGTGGGACGGCTCCAGCGCGCCCATGGAATTTGTAGGGCTTAAGAATTTCGTGAAGCTGTTCCATGACAGCGGCTTTCGGATTTCAGTCAGCAACACCCTCTTTTATGCGGTCTTTACCGTTCCCCTTACCATGGTGGCGGCCCTTCTGATTGCAGTGCTGCTGAATTCCAAGATTAAGGGAATCGTGGTTTACCGTACCGCGTTCTTCTTCCCCTATGTTGCCTCGCTGGTGGCGGTGGGCGCTGTCTGGAACATGCTGTTCCAGCCTGAGTTCGGCCCGGTTAATGAATTCCTCAAGTTCGTCGGCGTTGCCAATCCGCCTAAGTGGTGCGCGTCCACGGACTGGGCCATGATTGTCATCATCATTGTCAGCGTGTGGAAGTACATGGGGTATTACATGGTGGTGTACCTGGCCGCCCTTCAGGGCATTTCCCAGGACCTGTACGAGGCAGCCAGCATTGACGGGGCCACCGGCTTTAAGAAATTCCGCTATATCACCATTCCCATGCTTAAACCCACCACCTTCTTTGTCATCATCATGATGACCATCCAGTGCTTCAAGGTATTTGACCTGATTTACGTCATGACGGGGGGCGGCCCGGGACGTTCCACCAATGTGCTGGTGAACCATATCTACAACGCGGCCTTTGTGGACTTCAAGTTCGGATATGCAAGCGCAAGCGCCCTGGTGCTCTTTGCCATTGTGCTGGTGGTGACCCTGGTACAGTTCCAGGGTGAGAAGAAGTTTACGGATTACGTATAGGAGGCAGGAAGATGGAGACAAGAACATTACATAGCAAAGTTATAATCTATACACTGCTGACCGTACTGGCAGTCCTGGTGGTGGTTCCCTTTTTCTGGATGCTTCTGGCTTCGGTCAAAACCAGCAACGAGGTGTTCAGCATTCCCATGCGGCTGTTCCCCAAAGAGTTCCAGTGGGGCAATTACCAGACAATCTGGGATAAGATTCCCCTCCTGACCTTTTTCAAGAACACATTCAAGATTGCGGTCCTGACAACGCTTTTACAGGTATTTACCAGCTGTTTTGCGGCTTACGGCTTTTCAAAGGTGGAATTTAAGGGAAGGGATATCCTGTTCCTGATATCCGTGACCACCTTTGCAGTGCCTTGGCAGGCATATATGGTGCCTCAGTTTGCGCTGATTTCCAGGATGGGCCTTACGGACTCCCATCTGGGACTTATCCTGATGCAGGCATTTTCAGGGTTCGGCGTGTTCCTGATCCGCCAGTTCATGATCGGCGTTCCCAATGAACTGCTGGAGGCTGCCAGGATTGACGGGCTTTCCGAGTACGGCATATTCGCAAAGGTTGCCCTGCCCCTTGTGAAACCTGGTATTGCAACCCTGGTCATCTTTACTTTTGTAAATATATGGAATGACTTTATGGGACCGCTGATTTATTTAAACAGCACCAGATTAAAGACCATCCAGCTGGGCATCAGGATGTTCATTTCCCAGTATGGCGCGGACTATGCGCTTATCATGGCGGCTTCGGTGTGCTCCCTGATTCCGGTCCTTGTTGTGTTCATGGTCTGCCAGAAATGGTTTGTGGAAGGAATCACGGCTGGAGGCGTAAAGGGCTGATGGAGAAGGAAATGGATGAAAGGATAGCCATGGATGGAAGGACAGCCATGGATGGAAGGGCGGTCATGGATGGAAAGACGGCCATGGATGGAAAGACGGCCGTATACGGAGCCATATCCGATGACTGGAAGTGGTGCAGCGAGTACTGCCAAAATTACTGGCCCGAGGAATGCGCCCATATCCTGCGGATTGCGGATGATGCGGTAAGGCAGAGGTTCGTGTTCGACCTGCCCTGGGACATGGAGCAGACCGTCAGGGCAGTGGAGTTCGGCGGAAATACGGGCGGGATTGACTGGCAATACATGCCGGACGGGGATCCGGAATTCATCTACCAGTTTAACCGCCACCGTTACTGGATCTGTCTGGGCCAGGCCTATGCCATGACGGGGGATGAACGGTATGCGGAATGCTTTGCCAGCCAGATGGTTTCCTGGGTAGAGAAGAATCCCATCACGGAAGAGACAAAAAGGACCACATGGCGCAGCATCGAGGCTGGAATCCGGGGAGAGAACTGGGTGAAGGCCATGGAATACTTTAAGGACAGCCGGACCGTGACAGATGGGATAAAGGCCGTGTTCAGGAAGGGCCTATGGGAACATGGGAATTATCTCATGAACCACCGGACGCCCTTCAGCGACAAGAGCAACTGGGGCGTGCTGGAAAGCCATGGACTGTTCTGCATCGGTGCCGCGCTTTTGCGGGAGTCCGGGCAGCCGGGACAGTCCGCACAGGAGGGACGGTCCGTACAGCCTGGACAGCCCATGCAGACGGAGCATCCCATCCAGCCATACAGCCCCGGTGAAGCCGCCCTCTATGTGGAGGAATCCCTGAAGCGCCTGGTGCGCCAACTGTCCATCCAGGTCATGGATGACGGGGTCCAGTGGGAACAGTCCCCTATGTATCACAACGAGGTCCTGCGCTGCGTGCTGGAGGTCCTGCGCATGGCACGCCTCCACGGCATCCGCGTGCCGGACATCCTGAAGGACAAGGCACGGGCCATGGCCCATGCGGACCTGGCCTGGATGAAACCGGACCATACCCAGCCCTGTAATGGGGACAGTGACAGGACGGACCTGAGGGATGTGTTCACACCCGCCGCATTCTTACTGAAGGACAAACACCTGCGGTATGCCGGATATGGACGTCTTGACTTTGAAAGCGTGTGGGAACTGGGGCCGGAGGCCGCCATGGAATATGAAAGCATGAAGTCTAAGGAACCGGAGCAGCTTTTTTCCGTCATGGAACACAGCGGGAACTGGTGCCTGCGCTCCGGCTGGCATGGGGACAGCGACTACCTGCATTTCAAGTGCGGTTCCCTGGGCGGCGGACACGGACATTTTGACAAGCTTCACATCGACCTGTCCGTCCACGGGGAGGATGTGCTCATTGATTCCGGCAGATACACCTATGTGGACGGGGGCCTGCGGCGGCAGCTCAAATCCTCCTGCGCCCATAATGTCCCGGTGGTGGACTGGCAGGAATACACACAGTGCACCGGCTCCTGGGATGTAAAGGGGACGGCCTGCGCCACGGGACAGCAGTGGTGCAGGAAGGGGGAATTTACCTTCCTTCAGGGAACCCACCTGGGATACCTGCCCGCTGGAGTCCTGGTGAACCGCCGGATTATTTCCATCGGCACCAGGATCCATGTTATCGTGGACGGGTTCTATGGACAGGGAACCCATGTGTGCAGCCAGATTTTCCATCTGAACCCGGCTGGAACCACGGAAATTAAGGGGAATACCTTCCTTTATCATGGAAGGGCTGCCGAGGCCGTGTTTACCGTGCTCACCCCCGGCGCTGCCCTGGAACTTGAGGATACCCCGGTTTCCTTCCATTACAACCAACTGGAACAGGGACCATGCGTCAGCATTTCCAGGGAAAACAGACTGTTTACTTCCATGGTGACCGTTATTACAGGTTACGGCGGGGAAGATGGGGAACGGTGCGACATCCGGCGCGTGCCTGTCATTGCCCCGGTTACCGGGCGCCAGCTTGGGGACGGGGAGGCGGAGGCGGTCCGCATCCGGGAAGGAGGACATTCCTGGCTGGTGGTCATCAACCACGGGGAGACAGGGGCTGACAGCGAATACATCGGCGCTGACGGCTGCTACGGCCTGGGGCGCGTGATGGCCTGCGATGAAGCGGGATATGGGGAACCGGCCCAGGGGACGTATATCCCAGGAACCCCAGGAACTTCAGGAATCCCGGGAACTTCAGGAACCCCAGGGACCGCCCCGCTGATGACCGTGCTTCAATGGTAGGACGCACAATGGAACCATAAGGATCATGATGAGGAGCGATTATGCAGACAAAATCCAGTTTACTGACATATAAGACCATAAGCAATCAGGAGGCCGGGGAGTACCTTGCAAAGGCAGTGGACCTGGTGAGGGGGAACCTGGACCAATTTACGGACCGCTTTCCATACTCTAACAGCGAAGGAGGATTTTACCAGCCAGGTGATAACCGGGAGTGGACCACAGGGTTCTGGACCGGGGAAATATGGCTGGCCTACGAGATGACCGGGGAGCAGGTATTCAGGGAAGCCGGAGCCGTCCAGGTGGAATCCTTCCTGGACAGGATTGAAAAAAGAATAGACACGGACAATCACGACATGGGCTTTTTATACACCCCGTCCTGCGTGGCAGCCTACCGTCTGACAGGCAGCAGGACAGCAAAAAAGGCAGCCCTGCTGGCGGCGGATAACCTGCTGGAGCGTTTCCAGGAAAAGGGACAGTTCTTCCAGGCGTGGGGGGAACTGGGAGCCAGGGACAATTACAGGCTGATCATTGACTGCCTGCTGAACATGCCCCTGTTATTCTGGGCCAGCGAGGTCACCGGGGACATGGTTTACCGGGAAAAGGCAATCGCCCATATACGGACGGCCGTGGGCTGCGTCATCCGCCCGGACCGTTCCACCTATCACACGTATTTCTTTGACCCTGATACAGGGAAACCCTTAAAGGGCGTGACCCATCAGGGCAACCGGGACGGCTCTGCCTGGAGCCGGGGACAGGCATGGGGGATTTACGGCTGCGCACTCAGTTACCGCGTGGAACACGACCCGAGATATATGGAAATGTTCCGGGATGTGACTGATTATTTCCTGGAACACCTGCCCTCGGACCTGATTCCGTACTGGGACTTTGACTTTGACGACCCCAGTGGGGAACCAAGGGATTCCTCCTCCGCGGCCATTGCCGCCTGTGGAATGCTTGAGATGGCAAAATACATGGAAGGACAGGAGGCGTCCTATTATACGGATATGGCCAGACGCCTGGTAAAGGCCCTCTGCAGCAGGTGCGCGGTAAAGAGCAGGAAGGAGTCCAACGGCCTGCTCCTCCATGGCACCTATGCCAGGGACAGCGCGGGCAATCCCTGTTCCAACCGGGGCGTGGATGAATGCAACACATGGGGGGATTATTTTTACATGGAAGCCCTGGTGAGGCTGGTAAAGGACTGGGAGCCATACTGGTATTAAGGCGGGCGGGTTTTTTGACATCCGCGGTATTGACCGTCCGGATACATCGGGTTTATCATAGGAGTGTACACTGCCTGCAGTCAGGGGCTGCGCCGTGTACGCTCCTAATTGTATTTGTAATGGCATGTTTGGGGACAGGGGGACAGGCAGATGAGAAAACTTCTGTTTGTGTTTTTTTTGCTTGCGGGATTGGAACTGGTTGCCGCAGCAGGGATATTTGTGACATCCGGTATCTATAATGATAGCAGCCATCCGGCCGCCGGGCAGGGGAACCGGTATGGGGATTACCAGGGGACGGTGGAAGGGGAGATTTACATTTACAAGGACCATGACCCGCGTTTCCACATAATCACGGACCCGGTACTGACCGACAATCCGGTGTCATATTCAGGAGGACTGGTCATACTGGAGCGGGACGGTCTGTATGGATACGCTGATTTTGAAGGAAACCGTGTCACGGACATACAATATGAAAACGCAGGCCGGTTCAGCGAAGGGCTGTCAGACGTTAAGAAGGATGGGAAATACGGTTTCATAGATGCATCCGGCCGCGAAATCATCCCTGTGATCTATGACCAGGTATCCCCGTTTGAAAACGGATATGCCGCAGTCAGGCTGGATGGCAAAAGAGGCGTGATTGACAGGAACGGCGGCATTGCGGTGCCCATTGAGCACACTCATCTGTTTACCGGTCATGATGACATTGCGCTTACCGGAGCCAATATAAAGACAGGCGAAGGGAAAGGGGATTACAGGACCATATACGGATTTGTCAATTACAGGGAAGGAACCCAGGTCCCTTACCAGTACCAATCCATAAGCAATCTTTCAGACGGGTATTACAGTGTCAGCAAAGGGGCGGGATATGCCCTGATGGACCCTCTTGGCAGGGAAGTGACGGAGCCGGTCTATGACTGGATTGGAAGCGTCAGCGGCCGGATTGCCGCGGCCTGTCTGGATGGCAGATGCGGCTACATCGACCTGGAGGGAAGGGAGATGGTGCCCTTTGGATACGATGCAGCATTTTTATTCTGCTATGGCCGGGGGTCGGTTTCAAAGGATGGGAAATGGGGATATGTGGACAGGAACGGCCGTGAGGTCATTCCACTGTCCTATGATTTTGCATCCAATTTCCAGAATGGGCTGGCAGTGGTCATCAAAGACGGCAGATACGGCCTGATTGACACCAATGGAAAACCGCGGATCCCAATCCAATATGACTGGGTCAGCGCGCTGGGGGAGGATGGTGTCATTACCGTCATGAAGGACGGCCGTTTCGGGTTCGTGGATGCGAAGGGAAATGAAATCGCTCCTGCCATATATGATCATGTCTATGACTTTAACGGCGGCTATGCAAAGGTGGAGCTGGGGGGAAAGACCGGATACATGGACCGGCGGGGAAGGCTTGTAACCCCCGCTGCCTACGATGACCCGGATGGGGATAAAAACAGTGGGACGAGTAATTTCTACCTTCAGCGGGACATTGGCGGGGATATGATAGAGGTGCCCCTTCTGCCGGATGTGAATGTCCGTGTAAAGAAGGCGGACAGCTCCTTCACCGGCTGGTATCACAAAGGCTGGCAGGTCACTGGGTTCTATGACAATGACGGCAGGAAGCTGGCAAGCCCTGGAGACGGATATGAGGTGTATATCCTTCCTCCCAGGGACGTATCCTATACCTATACAGGGTGTTATGGAAAAGCAATGATGTTCTGTTATAAGAATGGGGACAGATACGGCCTGTTCTGCGTAGCGGATACGGACGGTCCGGAATAGGGCATCCGGGGTGGATATTGTCACTGTTTTGCATATAATAACAGTACCAGACAAAATATAAGTATTCCTATTGAAATTGTAGGAATACTATGATATAGTAGGAAGCGTAGATGAAGCTTTTAACTTTAGGACTACAGAAAGGCGGATTTTTAATATGAAACAGTTGATTTATCTTGATAATGCGGCCACCACCAAGACAAGGCCGGAAGTGGTTGAGGCCATGCTCCCGTATTTCACGGAGTTTTATGGCAATCCTTCCTCGGTCTATGATTTTTCCACAGAGAGTAAGAAAGCGGTGAACCATGCAAGGGAGACCATTGCCCGGGCATTGGGGGCAAAGACCAATGAAATATATTTTACGGCAGGCGGCAGCGAGTCCGATAACTGGGCCCTGACAGCAACTGCGGAAGCCTATGCTTCAAAGGGAAAACATATCATCACCACCAAGATTGAACACCATGCAATCCTCCACACCTGCCAGTATCTGGAGAAGAGGGGATACGAGGTCACCTATCTGGATGTGGATGAGAACGGAGTGGTCAAGCTGGACGAACTTAAGAAGGCAATCCGGCCGGACACCATCCTGATTTCCATCATGTTTGCCAACAATGAGATCGGGACCATTGAGCCGATTAAGGAAATCGGCGCAATCGCAAAAGAACACGGCATCCTTTTCCACACAGATGCGGTACAGGCCTTTGCCCATGTGCCCATCCAGGTGGATGAATATAATATTGACATGCTCAGCTCCAGCGGCCATAAGTTAAACGGGCCAAAGGGAATCGGATTCCTCTATATCCGCACAGGCGTGAAAATCCGCTCCTTTATACACGGCGGCGCACAGGAGCGCAAGCGCCGCGCGGGCACGGAAAATGTCCCTGGCATCGTGGGCTACGGCAAAGCGGTTGAGATTGCCATGAATAATATGGAAGAGCGCACAAAGAAGGAAACGGAACTCAGGGATTACCTGATGGACCGGGTCATGGACGAGGTGCCGTTTACCAGGATTAACGGCTCACGCACCAGCCGCCTTCCTAATAATGTGAACTTTGCCTTCCAGTTCATTGAGGGCGAATCACTTTTGATTAAACTGGACATGGCCGGAATCTGCGGTTCCAGCGGTTCTGCCTGTACGTCAGGTTCCCTGGACCCGTCCCATGTGCTGCTGGCCATCGGCCTGCCCCATGAGATTGCCCATGGTTCCCTGCGCCTGACGCTGAGCGAGGAAAACACAAAGGAAGAAATGGATTACGTGGTGGAGCAGATTAAGGAGGTAGTGGCTTACCTGCGCAGCATGTCACCCTTATACGAAGACTATATGAAGCATAACAAACACAACAAACAAAATTAAGACAGAAATCCATCAGGAGGAAAACAGATGTACACCGATAAAGTAATGGACCATTTTGAGCACCCAAGGAATGTGGGTGAATTAGAGAACCCCAGCGGCATGGGAACCGTAGGCAATCCCAAATGCGGCGATATCATGAGGATTTATCTGGACATTGACGAGAACCAGATCATAAGGGATGTAAAGTTTAAGACCTTTGGCTGCGGCGCTGCCGTTGCCACCAGCAGCATGGCAACCGAGCTTGTGAAAGGCAAATCCGTACAGGAAGCCATGGCAGTGACCAACAAAGCAGTGATGGAAGCACTTGACGGACTGCCGCCTGTTAAGGTACACTGTTCATTACTGGCAGAGGAGGCCATCCACGCCGCCCTCTGGGATTATGCACAGAAAAACGGTATTACCATTGAAGGACTGGAGAAGCCCAAGGATAATATTGAGGAAGAGGAAGAAGAGGAAGACTATTGAGTAAGAAGGTTGTAGTAGGCATGTCCGGAGGAGTTGACTCCTCCGTGGCTGCCTGGCTTTTAAAACAGCAGGGATACGATGTCATTGGCGTGACCATGCAGATATGGCAGGATGAGGATACGGATGTCCAGGAGGCAGAAGGGGGTTGCTGCGGCTTAAGCGCTGTGGATGATGCCCGCAGGGTTGCCATGGACCTCGGTATCCCTTATTATGTAATGAATTTTAAGGAAGAGTTCCGGACGAACGTGATGGACTATTTTGTGGGCGAATACGTGGCTGGAAGGACCCCCAACCCGTGTATTGCCTGTAACCGCTATGTGAAGTGGGAATCGCTGCTGCGCCGCAGCATGGCAATCGGGGCGGATTACATCGCAACCGGGCATTATGCGCAGATCTGCCAGCTTCCAAGCGGAAGATATGCCCTTAAGACCTCGGTGACAGCACAAAAGGACCAGACCTATGCACTGTATAACCTGACCCAGGAGCAGCTGGCCCGAACGCTGATGCCTGTGGGAAGCTACCACAAGGACGAGATCCGCAGGATGGCGGAGGACATAGGCCTGCAGGTGGCCCACAAGCCGGACAGCCAGGAAATCTGTTTCATACCGGACCACGACCATGCCCGCTTCATAGAAGCGTATACCGGGATGCAGGTCCCTGAGGGGAATTTTGTCGACCTGGAGGGCAATGTGCTTGGAAAACACAAGGGGATTTCCCATTACACCATAGGCCAGAGGAAAGGGCTGAACCTGTCCATGGGACATCCCGTGTTCGTGGTGGAGATACGGCCTGAGACCAATGAGGTGGTTATCGGGGAAGGGAAAGATGTATTTACAAATGTCCTCTGCTGCGATAAACTGAACTGGATGGCAATAGACGGCCTGCATGGGGAATCCATGGAGGTCACTGCCAAAATCAGATACAGCCACAAGGGTTCCCCGTGCACCATCCGTGAAATTGGCCGCGGTTTGGTGGAGTGCAGGTTCCATGAACCGGTCAGGGCAGCCACGCCGGGACAGGCCGTGGTGTTCTATGACGGGGACTACGTGGCGGGCGGAGGTACGATTTTATGAGATTGCAGATAAAAAGATATGGGGCCGCGGCCCTGGCAGGAATCATGGCAGGCAGCCTGGCGCTGACAGGCTGCGGCAGTTATGCGTCAAGCAGTGAACTGAGGCAGCAGGCGGAAGCCTCCCTTTTGGACCAGGCGGACAGCGGGAGCGGGTCCGGCCAGGGCATCCAGGTGGAACCGGACAGCGGGACGGCGGACAGTGGGACACCGGACAATCCGGGAACACGGGATGGCCGGGGGACGCCGGACGGCCAGGATGACCGGACCGGAGGGCCGTCAGCTGAAACCATCCGTGTGGAGACCGGGCTTACAACCGCCCCCATGCCTGAATTTGAGTCCGTGAAGGACGATGTATATGTCAAGACAGAGGATGGGGGAAGCGTCCGTCTGCGCTCATCCTGCGACACGGGCAGCGATGCCAACATCGTGACATACGCCAGTTCCGGCACCAGGCTTACACGTACCGGAAAGGGAAGTGAATGGACCAGGATTGATTACAACGGTACCCCGGCCTACATATCATCTGCATATATCACCACGGACGTGCCGGAGACAACGGCTGCACCGGCTGGCGGCGTGTGTGTGGACAGCGGGGAAGTGACGCTGAACCCGTCCTGGAAGTATGCGGAGTTCTCCAAAATCAACACAGGGGCTGCCGTCCTGTACCGTTCAGAGGCAGGGACCAGGAAGAACATCACAATCTGCGTCAACGCGGGCCATGGCACCAAGGGCGGTTCATCCGTGAAGACCCTGTGCCATCCCGACGGCACGCCCAAGGTAACAGGCGGCACCACTGGCGCAGGCGCCACATCCGCGGCAGCCGTGTCCGGCGGCATGACCTTTGCGGACGGCACGGCGGAGAGCAAGGTAACCCTTGCCATGGCCAGGATCTTGAAGGATAAGCTTCTGGCGGCAGGCTATGATGTGCTGATGATACGTGAAAATGATGACGTCCAGCTGGATAACGTGGCAAGGACCGTGATTGCCAACAATGCCAGCGACTGCCACATTGCCCTTCACTGGGATTCCACCACCAGCAACAAGGGGGCATTTTACATGAGCGTGCCCAATGTGGAGTCCTACAGGAACATGGAGCCGGTCAAATCCCACTGGCAGCAGCACAATGCGCTGGGGGAAAGCCTGGTGGCAGGCCTGAAAGGCGCCGGGGTAAAGATTTTCTCAGGCGGTTCCATGGCCATGGACCTGACCCAGACCTCCTATTCCACTGTCCCGTCCGTGGATATCGAGCTGGGGGATAAGGCATCCGACCATTCACAGGCAACCCTGAACACGCTGGCAGACGGCCTGCTGGCCGGAATCAACCAGTATTTTGGGCAATCATAGGATACTGCACATAAAAGCCTTGTTTGTTTATTAACATTTTCTTACATAACCCTTCTTATAATAGACAAAATCTGAAAACTGCATTACAATGGGTATAACAGTTTAATTATTGTCAATATAAGGAGGGACTTTTTATGAAATGTATGAAACGCCTGCTGGCTGTTATCCTTGGCGCAGCGCTTCTCTGCCCTATGACCGCGTATGCCGGCCAGACAGAGGAAGCCAAGACATTGTATGACCAGGTACAGGAGAAGAGCAATGCCATCACGGACATGAATGCTTTTTATGATTTCAAGATTAAGCTTGGCGGTTCCATGATGGAGAATGCAGGTCTTACCGACACAGACATGCGGCTGGAGATGAATGTCAAGATGAACCATCTGACGGAGCCGGCCCTGATGCGCTACATGGCTTACTGCAGGATGACCGACCAGGATGGCAGCCAGATGACTTATTCCATGTACTATCTGGACGGATATATGTATATGGATATGCTGGGACAGAAGATTAAGATGCCCATGGCCATGGGTGACATGATGCAGCAGAGCATGGCCAGCGCCAATGCCTTTGATGTCCCCACGGATATCATTAAGGATATGAACCTGTGGGATGAAGGCGAGAACAAGGTAATCGGATTTACCATTGATGACAACCGGATGAATGAATTCCTTCAGACCGTATTAAGCTCCACCGGACTTACGGGAATGGTGGACGGAACCAGCATGAGCCTTCATAACATGAAGGGCGAGTATGTTGTGGATCCAAACGGCAATCTGATTAAGATGCGCCTTAAGATGGATATGTCCATGACCATGGACGGCGAGACCATGACCATGAGCATGGACGGCGATGTGGGTATTGCGGATCCCGGCCAGCCAGTGGATGTTCCGGTTCCCAATGTTGCCGAGTACACCGATATAACGGCAGCAGCCAACCAGTAATACCGGCCAGTTATAAAAAAGAGTAAAAAAGTTATGCCAGCTACTACACAAAACACGAAATTTAGTGTATAATGCAGTAGTTGGCATTTTTTGGAGGAGTACCCAAGTGGCTGAAGGGTCTGGCTTCGAACACCAGTAGGTCGGTAGCACCGGCGCGAGGGTTCAAATCCCTCCTCCTCCGTTTGAAACGCCCGGCGCGGGTATGGGCATCCATTCCTGCTAAGCGTACTTTAGACCGTCAGTTCATGGATTGGCGGTATTTTCATGTCTGAAACCAAGGTGTTCGTGTCCGAAACTCAGGTTTTCATATCTGAACCCCAGGTGTTCGTGTCCGAAACTCAGGTTTTCATGTCCACTGACCCCGGTTCCGGGGGATTTTCAAAAATATCCAAATTAAATGGGACTTTTTCCGGCATTTTACAGTCTAATAGATAGAAGCATGGAAAACATGTGACTGTACGTACAGAAAAGAGAGGAACAGCAATGGAAAACTTAATAAAGAAAGTAAAATTGCGGGATGCGGATGTTTTTACAGAGCTGATGCAGCAGCAGATGCAGAACATGTACAAAACAGACCGGGCTGTTTTATACAATGAGGAGGATGTGCCGGAGATTCCATCCCGGGATAAGGACAGATGCTGTATATGTACAGCCCTGATGAATCAGGACTGCATGCCGCGCTGGGGGCATTCTTCCGGTATGGAAGGGGTTGCGTTATCAGCTCCCGGAAGGTCAATCTCCGGTATGTCCCCATCTCCATAGGTGCTGCTGTTCCGGCCCGGAAGTTCCATTGGTTCCATAGGTCTTTGGGTCTGTCCTGCATCCATGTTCCATCACCCTTTCGTAAACATGTTCTCCACATAGTTGCGCATTTCCTGGCGGCTTTCAATGGTCCTGGCTCCATCCACAATCCGCTCCTGTTCCGGTTTGCTCAGTCCGGCAAAGCGGTTCAGGGCATCGGAGTGCATGGCCAGTTCCATGGTAAAGCCGATGGGCAGTTCATCGTTGTTAATCTTATTTATCATGTTCATCACCTCACGGTTAGTATGGAACCGGGACAGTAAAAATATGCGCGTACATTATAATATGAATTCCTGTTTTCAAATACGACCCAGTGCATGACAGAAAGCCGTGACCACATACAGTCACGGCTTTATCAGGGTTTTCCTTATCAGGATTTATTTTCCTTATAAGAATTTACTTTTCTTTTGATGATTTAAAATGTTCCGGTTACCGAAGCAGGGATCGTGAAATCAACCGCCCCCATATAACCGGGAGCCACCTCATATTCTGCAAATGCTATCACAAGCTCGCCCCTGTCATTGAAATAGTAGCTCTCGTCTCCCGTCAGACCCTTGAAGTCATCCTCCGGCATCTCGGAATTGTAGAAATAAATGATATTGTCGTCAGCCGCCATCTGGTCGGTCATCTGCTGTTTGATGTTATTGCTGACAGCCTCCAGCATACCCGGCTTATCCTTAAGAAGTTCCTTGAGGGGGATTACACTGCCTGTGGATTTATCAATGGTAAATATCTTTACAAACTGGGTGCCGCTGGCCATGGTAAGGGTGGTGTCAATCCGGATGCACAGGTAGCGGTCCGTGTCGGTGACCACCTTGTAGCTGGAATCCAGTCCATAATGCCCCTGTCCGTTATCCTTGGCAACCTCCTCCTCATACATGGCAATCAGCTCATTGGCATAATCCTCAATGGACTTGTTGGCAGGGACCTGAGTGTCCTGTCCATTGTCCAGGGTGACCTGGGGGACCTTTATGTCTGCCTGTAGGTTTCCGCGGCTGTCCTCAAAGGTGCGGAAGGTAACCACTTTGGCGATGGAACCGATGAGGGGAATCTGTTCCATTGCATTGGCAGTGGTGGGGTTTAAATTGGCAAGTAGTGTTATGGTCAGCATGGCTGCAACGGCTGCGCCGCCTGTCTTCTTAAAAGATTTCATGATAATCACGCCTTTCTGTTCTTTTTTTGCCTGGGCAATGCCTGCTTTCATGCGCTGCCTGGCTTCTTCCGGTACGGGGATGTGTTCATATTCCTGCTTTAACATATCAATCTGTTTCGATTCGTCCTGTTTTAAATGTTCCTGCTTCATGGACATGGCTCCTTTCTAAGACTTATCCGGTATTTCCCTGTAATGTTCTGCCTCCAGGTTCAGTCTGAGTTTTTTTAAGGACCTGTATAATCTGGCTTTTACTGTGTTTAAATTGTCGCCTACAATATCCGCAATATCCTCCAACTTTAAATCTTCAAAGTACCGCAGCAGGATTATGGTCCTGCTCTTGTCATCCAGCTGGTTTAATACAGTCCGCAGCTCCAGGTCCCGGTACTGGTCCTCCACCGGTATCTCCGGCAGTTCCTCTGTGGTTGTTTCCTTCTTTTTCCTGCGCAGCATATCCAGGGCGGTGTTGACTACAATCCTGTAAATCCATGTGGACAGGTAGTCTTTATTCCTGACCTTTCTGCAGTCCCTGATTGCCCGGTAGGCGCTTTCCTGGACCACATCCAGGGCATCATCTTCATTGCGCATATAGCTATATGCAAGGCGGTAATAACGCTCATAGTTATCAGTGAGGATCTGTTCCGTCTCCGCCGTATTGTTCTGAAAGCCCATGCAATGCATCCTCCTTTCATTTGGTTCTGTCTGTTAGACGTTTGAGGATTCTGTAAAGTTGCATCCATTTAAACATTTTATCGTAAGAAATCAGAAATGCAACATTCATTGTAATTTAATGTGAAAAATGCTATATTGTTAAAAGGAATCTTATGAAAGGTGTACGGTAGATGAGGGAAGATTATACAAAGGATATGGATTTAAATAAGGAAATGGAAGATATCCGCCAGGTACCCCTGGAGCCGGGGAACAGGACTGCTTCGGGAAAGGAAAGACCCAGGGAAAGGCCGGTCGGCGCTTCTTATACAGGCGGGACGCCGGCGCGGCGCAGCAGCGCGGGCGGTATGGATGAAGGCCCGGGCGGCATGCCAGGACGGCGCAGCAGCACGGGCGGTATGGATGAAGGAATGGGCCGTGTGCCGGGACGGCGCAGCAGCGCGGGCAGTACGGATGAAGGTCAGGGCGGCGTGTCAGGACGGCGCAGCAGCGCGGGCAGTATGGATGAAGGTCTGGGCCGTGTGCCGCGCCAGCGCAGCAGTGTGAATGTCACGGATGGCAGCGGGGCACAGGCTGGAACCCAGGGACATGGACGTTCCAGGGCAAAAGGCGGCAGGGGAGCAGAGGAGGTCCGCTCCAGGCAGGGAAGACCGGCCCCGGCAGGGGAAGCGGGCAGGAGACGGGAACCAGGGCTGACGGAAACCAGGACGCCCAAATCCAGGAATCAGCGGACCGGACAGCCGCCGCTTGAATCCGCGCTGCGTGAAGTCACGCTCCACCCGGTTGACGGGCCAGGGGAATCCTACCCGCATCCGGCAGGAAAGGCAGCCCGGGGCAGCGGTGGCAGAAGGAAAGGTGTTCCTTTCATCGCGCTCCTGCTTGTGCTGGTCCTTGGGATTGGCGCGGGCCTGGGCGGCGGTTATTATCTGTGGGGCTGGGAGAGGCCTTACACCATTGACCTGAAGTCAGTGGAGGTACCGGAATGGGTAAAACAGGAATTCATCAGGAAGAACATTTTCTCAAGGCCGGATGTGAGCCGGAAACGGATTAATAATATCGTAATCCACTATGTGGCCAATCCGGGAAGCACGGCAAAGAACAACAGGGATTATTTCGACAGCCTGGCGGACCAGGACCCGCAGAAGAGCGGTACATCCACCAGCAGCCACTTTGTGGTGGGCCTGGAAGGGGAGGTCATCCAGTGTATCCCGGTCACGGAAATCGCCTATGGCAATGCCCCGCGCAATGACGATACCATTTCCATTGAAGTCTGCCACCCGGATGAGACAGGCAGGTTTAATGACGCAACCTATGAATCCGTGGTGAACCTGACGGCCTGGCTGTGCAGGGAACTTAAACTGGGGTCAAAGGACGTGGTCCGCCACTATGACATCAATGGCAAGCTTTGCCCCAAGTACTATGTGGACAATGAAGATGCATGGGTACAGTTCAGAAAAGATGTGGATGCTGCCATGAAGGAGCTGTAGGAACGGCCCCAAACCGGATACCCGGCCGCCGGCAGGAGAGGACGGCCGCTGGAATACATAGGAATCAATACGGTTCAGGGCTTTCAGGAAATGGAAGGTTTATAATGGGATGAACTCAGGCTTGCGTCCATGGAACATGGTATAATAGCGGAACCCGCACCTTAAGAGGAAGCGGCGGCATTCCTGGAACCCGTAGCCCAGATAGTCCGGGGTATGGGCATCGGAGCCGATGGTGATGATTTCGCCGCCCAGTTCCCGGTAGCGTTTTAATATCCTGCGGGAGGGATTGGGCTGTGCAAGGCCGTACCGGAGGCCCCCGGTATTGCACTCCAGCCCTTTGCCATGTTCGATAAGCTCCATGAGGATGGGGTCAATCCACTGGCTGAAGCGCTCATAAGAATAGGAAGCGTTCTGGTGAGGCGCGTAGCGGACAATGTAATCCAGGTGCCCAAAGGAATCAAACACATCATAGAGGTTCCTGGCGCGCTCTAAGGATACCTTGAAAAATTCCTCCAGACCGCGCTCCTCGCCGTAATGCTCCCAGTAGCTTAGTTCATAGGGATCCATGCCGGAAACAAAGTGGCTGGAGCCAATGATGAAATCAAAGCTGGAGCCGTGTTCACGGATAAACTCATGGAGATATCCATCCAAATGGTTCTGAAGCCCAAGCTCCACCCCTATATTAATACGGATACGCCCCTCATATTCAGCCTGGAATGCCTTCATGGCAGAGAGGTAAGAGGGGATGTCCAGGTTAAAATCCGTGTCACAGAACCCCGAATCATAATCATGGTGGTCCGTGATGCAGATTTCCTTCATGCCAAGTTCCATGGCCTTTTCTATCTGCCTGCGCACAGGCGTATCTGAATCACCGGAAAATGCAGTATGCAGATGACAGTCGTTAATCATAAATGTTTCTCCTTGTGGTCAAATCATTCAACAGGTTCATTATAACAGAAAGTTCCCAAAATAGAAGCCAATAATAATAATAATTTAGATGTATAAAGGTGTGAAGATTTGTGGTATAATGAAGACTAAGCATTCATTTGGACATAATCACCAAGGGGATGAAAGAAATTTCCAGAAAAAGCCTGTCCTGCGAAAAATTGAAAAAAGGACTTGCCATTTCCAGAGAAATTGATTACAATGTAAGAAGGTTGATTATTATTTAACAATAATATAATTTTTAACAAACTAGGAGGAATTGAATCATGGCAGTAAAAGTAGCAATTAATGGTTTTGGACGTATTGGACGTCTGGCTTTCCGTCAGATGTTCGGAGCAGAAGGTTACGATGTAGTAGCAATCAATGACTTAACCGATCCTAAGATGTTAGCTCATCTCTTAAAGTATGATACAGCACAGGGCGGATACGCTGGTGTTTATGGACAGGGCCTTCATACTGTAGAGGCTGGTGAGGATTCCATTACTGTTGATGGCAAGAAGATTACCATCTACAAGGAGCCAAAGGCTGCTGACCTTCCATGGGGCCAGATTGGTGTTGACGTAGTTCTGGAGTGCACAGGCTTCTACTGCTCCAAGGACAAAGCACAGGCACACATCGATGCAGGCGCTAAGAAAGTTGTTATTTCTGCTCCAGCAGGCAATGACCTTCCTACTATCGTATACAGTGTTAACGAGAACGTACTGACAGCTGATGACAAGATCATCTCCGCTGCTTCCTGTACAACCAACTGCCTGGCTCCTATGGCTAAGGCACTGAATGATTACGCTCCTATCCAGAGCGGTATCATGTCCACCATCCACGCTTACACAGGCGATCAGATGATTCTGGACGGACCACACAGAAAAGGTGATTTAAGAAGGGCAAGAGCCGGCGCAGCCAACATCGTTCCTAACTCCACCGGCGCTGCTAAGGCAATCGGCCTGGTTATCCCAGAGCTGAACGGCAAGTTAATCGGTTCCGCACAGCGTGTTCCGGTACCGACCGGTTCCACCACAATCCTTACAGCTGTTGTTAAGAAGGCTGGCGTTACCAAGGAAGACATCAATGCCGCTATGAAGGCTGCTGCTTCTGAGTCCTTCGGATACAACGAGGATGCCATTGTTTCTTCCGACGTAATCGGTATGAGATTCGGCTCCCTGTTCGATGCAACCCAGACCATGGTAGCTCAGATTGCTGATGATCTGTATGAGGTTCAGGTTGTTTCATGGTATGACAACGAGAACTCCTACACAAGCCAGATGGTCAGGACCATTAAGTACTTTGCTGAGCTTGGCTAATTGAAGCAATAAGTTGACTCATGAGGGGTCCGGTCGTTTGGACCGGACCCTTTTTTGCGCAGGGGTTCCTGCATGGAATCTTAAGACTCTGAAAGGGGATTAATACAATGTTAAATAAGAAAACAGTAGATGATTTAAAGGATTTACAGGGCAAGAAGGTACTGGTGCGCTGCGATTTCAACGTGCCGTTAAAGGAAGGTGTCATCCAGAACTACAACCGTATCGACGGTGCCATCCCAACCATCAAGAAGCTTCTTGACCAGGGCGCAAAGGTTATCCTGTGTTCCCATCTGGGCAAGCCAAAGGGCGAGCCTGTACCTGAGATGAGTCTTGCACCGGTTGCCCCGGCCCTCAGCGAGAGACTGGGCGTTGAAGTTAAGTTTGTGGATGATGCCAAGGTTACCGGACCTGAGACACAGAAAGTTGCCGCTGAATTAAAGGACGGCGAGGTTCTTCTGCTTCAGAATACACGTTACAGGATTGAAGAGACCAAGTTCAAGGATGGCGATGCTGCTACGGAAGCCTATGCCAAGGAACTGGCTGACCTGTGCGACGGCATTTTTGTAAATGATGCATTCGGTACCGCCCACAGGGCGCACTGCTCCAATGTAGGTGTCACAAGATACACCAAGGAGAACGTGGTTGGCTACCTGATGGAGAAGGAGATTAAGTTCTTAGGACAGGCAGTTGAGAACCCGGTCCGCCCATTCGTGGCCATCTTAGGCGGTGCAAAGGTTTCTGACAAGATTAACGTAATCAACAACCTCCTTGACAAGGTTGACACCCTGATCATCGGCGGCGGCATGGCTTACACCTTTGCCAAGGCACAGGGCCAGGAAATCGGCAACTCCCTGTGTGAGGCCGATAAGCTGGATTACGCGCTTCAGATGGTTAAGAAGGCAGAGGAGAAGGGCGTTAAGCTGCTGCTTCCTGTTGACCATGTAGAGGGTAAGGAATTTTCCAATGACACAGAGCATAAGGTAGTGGATGTGATTGATGCCGGCTGGTCAGGATTTGATATCGGACCTAAGACAATTGCTCTTTACAAGGATGCCTTAAAGGGCGCCAAGACCGTTGTATGGAACGGACCCATGGGCGTATTCGAATTCTCCAACTTTGCAGAAGGTACACTGGAAATCTGCCGTGCGGTTGCTGAACTGACAGATGCAACCACTGTCATCGGCGGCGGCGATTCCGTGAATGCTGTTAAGAGACTGGGCTTTGCCGATAAGATGACACACATTTCCACTGGCGGCGGCGCTTCCCTGGAATTCTTAGAGGGCAAGGAACTGCCAGGCGTTGCGGCAGCAGACAACAAATAATAGGACAGTTTATATGACAAAGCGCTTTTGCACATAAGTGCCTGAAGGACGGGCGCCAAGCGCTCAGTGTAAGGAGAGGGGAACCATCATGGCAAGAAAGAAAATTATTGCAGGCAACTGGAAGATGAACATGACACCATCAGAGGCAGTTGCCCTGGTTAACGAGTTAAAACCATTGGTAGCAAATGACGATGTGGACGTAGTATTCTGCGTACCCGCAATCGACATCATTCCGGCTATGGAAGCTGCCAAGGGAAGCAATATCTGCATCGGCGCGGAGAACATGTATTACGAGGAAAAGGGCGCTTACACAGGCGAGATTGCCCCTAACATGCTCACGGACGCAGGCGTAAAGTATGTAATCATCGGACATTCCGAGAGACGCGAATATTTTGCTGAGACAGACGAGACCGTGAATAAGAAAGTGCTGAAGGCATTTGAGCACGGCATCACCCCGATTGTCTGCTGCGGCGAGTCCTTAACCCAGAGGGAGCAGGGCATCACCATTGACTGGATCCGCCAGCAGATTAAGATTGCTTTCCTGAATGTAACGGCTGACCAGGCTAAGACTGCTGTCATCGCATATGAGCCAATCTGGGCAATCGGCACAGGCAAGGTAGCAACCACGGAGCAGGCTGAGGAAGTATGCGCAGCCATCCGCGTCTGCATCGGTGAGATTTATGACGAGGCCACGGCAGAAGCCATCCGTATCCAGTACGGCGGTTCTGTATCCGCATCCTCAGCGCCGGAGCTGTTCGCACAGGCCGACATTGACGGCGGTCTGGTAGGCGGCGCTTCCCTCAAACCGGATTTTGGGAAAATCGTGAACTACAATAAGTAATAAGCAAGCAATGTATTTGCCCTGCGGCCGGAGAAGCTGACTGCAGGGCATCATTCTCTTTGACAGCAATGAAAAAAAGGAGATTTTTAAATATGAGCAAGAGACCAACAGTATTAATGATACTTGACGGCTACGGCCTTAACAGCAACTGCGACCACAATGCTGTGTGCGAGGGCAGGACCCCTGTCATGGACCAGCTGATGAGCCAGTGCCCCTTTGTTAAGGGCGAGGCCAGCGGGATGGCAGTGGGACTTCCGGAAGGACAGATGGGCAACTCTGAGGTGGGCCATCTTAACATGGGAGCAGGCCGCATTGTTTACCAGGAACTGACCAGGATCACCAAGTCCATCCAGGACGGTGACTTTTTCCAGGTGCCTGAATTCCTTACTGCGGTGGAAAACTGCAAGAAGAACGGCACTGCCCTTCATATGTTTGGCCTTGTGTCCGACGGAGGTGTCCACAGCCACAACACCCATATCTACGGCCTTCTGGAACTGGCTAAGAGGAATGGCCTTGACAAGGTGTATGTACACTGTTTCCTGGACGGCCGCGACACCCCTCCGGAATCCGGCAAGGGATTCGTAGCTGATCTGGAAGCCAAGATGAAGGAAATCGGCGTGGGCGAAGTGGCATCCGTTATGGGACGTTACTATGCCATGGACCGTGACAAGAGATGGGACCGTGTGGAACTGGCTTACAATGCGCTGACAAAGGGCGAGGGAAACCGGGCCGCAAGCGCCACCGGAGGAATCCAGGCATCCTATGATGATGGCAAGGCAGACGAGTTCGTGATACCTTTCGTGGTTGAAAAGGACGGTAAGCCAACCGCCACCATTAAGGACGGGGATTCCGTGATATTCTACAACTTCCGCCCGGACCGCGCAAGGGAAATCACCCGCGCATTCTGCGATACGTCCTTTGACGGTTTTGCAAGGGATAAGAAGCTGGACCTTGTGTTCGTATGCTTTACCGATTATGATGAAACCATTGAAAACAAGCTGGTTGCATTCAGGAAGGAGAGCATCACCAACACCTTCGGCGAATTCCTGGCAGCCCATGGCAAGACCCAGGTAAGGATTGCCGAGACTGAGAAGTATGCCCACGTTACCTTCTTCTTTAACGGCGGTGTGGAGGAACCTAACAAAGGCGAGGACCGTATCCTGGTTCCCTCACCAAAGGAAGTTGCCACCTACGACTTAAAGCCTGAGATGAGCGCCAACGGCGTGTGCGATAAGCTGGTGGAAGCCATCAGATCAGGCAAGTATGATGTAATCATCATCAACTTTGCCAACCCGGACATGGTTGGACATACAGGCGTGGAGGATGCTGCCATCAAGGCCATCGAGACAGTGGATGCCTGCGTGGGCCGTGCAGTGGATGCCATCAAGGAAGTGGACGGCGTCATGTTCATCTGTGCCGACCACGGCAACGCGGAGCAGCTGGTGGACTATGAAACAGGGGAGCCATTTACGGCCCACACCACCAACCCTGTCCCGTTCATCCTGGTGAATGCGGACCCAGCCTACAAGCTGCGCGAGGGAGGCGCCCTGTGCGATATCATCCCAACCCTCATTGAACTGATGGGAATGGAGCAGCCTGTGGAGATGACAGGAAAGTCCCTGCTGGTGAAGTAAGGTTTGATTGGATTTTAATGGATTATAATGTATGAGAAGGCCGGGCGGCCGTGACTGCCCGGTCTTTTTTTGCACCCCAATCACAAAATACACACACCAATCTAAAAATAGGGCACTTGTGCCGATACGCTCCCCTGCCATATAATGAGAGGAGGAGAAAACATCTGGAGGTGCCTGTCATATGAAACGGCTGGAAAAATTCTTTAATATGAAAATGATTCGGAACCGTATAATCGCCGTACAGCTGGGGGTCATCATTCCGGCTGTCATCCTGCTGGGAGTGATGATTTACGGCATGACAAGCGCCATGCTCATAAAGACAAACTCGGAATCCTATCTAAAGGTCCTTGAATCAGCAGATATCATTTTGAGCCATTATCTGGATTCCTACCGTGACATTGCCAGGAACGTGCTGGCAGACCCGGTTCTTCAAAATGACCTTACGATAAGCAGCAATTCCCGGTCAGGTGGAAGACGGATAGAAGAGCGCCTGTTCGTGGATCTGGACAATGCGATGGAAAAGTATATCATGGGATTTTCCGGCGCCAGGTCCATCTATCTGTATGATTCCAGGGGAAGGCTGTTCTATCTGGATGACTCGGGGCAGGGCAGGTCTGCGGCAGACGCAGCGGACTATGGCGTTATCTCAACCACGCCATGGTTTAAGAAGGCGGCGGCGCAAAAAGGATATGAGGGGTTCGCGGGCCGGAATGTAATTACCGGGAACAGGGAGCAGTTTTCCTGCATCAAGCTCCTTAAGAACCTCGATACCCAGGATGTGATCGGAATGATGATATTGAACTTTGACAAAGCGGCCTTAAAAGAGGTATTTCCCTCTTACCGCCCAGAGCAGGGCGCATATGCTGTGGTGGAACAACAGGAGGATGGGGGATATGATGTGGTCCTGTCATCCGGCGCAGCCATGGAGGAGCAGGAGATTGCCCGCATTCTGGTAAAGGGGGACCCGGACTATCATCTGTCCAGGTATGGCAGCTCGGAAATGGACTGGGAGCTGGTACATCTGGTGCAGAACCGGAACCTGTTAAGTGAAGCTGGCAAGATACAGGGCATTATTATGAATGGGCTGGCGATAACCATTGTCCTTCTGCTGGTGCTGACGGTTCTTTTGTGTAACCGGATTACTAAGCCCCTTTACCAGCTGAGGGATGACATTGTACGTGTGGGGGAAGGGGAACGCTGCCTGGAAACAGATTTTCCGGATGACGAGATTGGCGCCATCGGCCAGGAATTCAGCCGTATGGTAAATGAAAAGCTTACCCTGGCCGACCAGGTCACACGGGTGGAGCTTAAGAATAAGGAGGCGGAACTGGAGCTGCTTCAGTCCAACATCAATCCCCACTTCCTGTATAATACCCTGGATTCCCTTTACTGGATGGCCATCCTCCATGAGGCCGAGGATGTGGCGGAGCTTACAAAGGCATTGAGCGATGTGTTTAAGATTGCCCTCAGCAAAGGGGAAAAGTTCATTCCCATACAGAAGGAGCTGGATTTTGTCAGAAGCTATCTCTATATCCAGAACATCCGTTTTGAAGGGAAGATCCATGTGGACATCCAGGCCGATGAAAGCCTGATGGGATATAAAGTCATAAAGCTGCTGCTTCAGCCATTTGTGGAAAATGCTGTTTACCATGGGCTGGAGCCTAAGCTGGGAAGCGGCACCGTTGTCATAAAGGTTTACAGGGAGCAGGATTTCCTGTGTTTTGAGGTGGCGGATGACGGGGTTGGCATGGATGTGGATGCTTCCCTTTCCAAAGGATACGCCCTGAGAAACAGTCTGGAACGCATCCGTCTTGTCTATGGTGATGATGCAAAGGTGGAATTTAAGAGCAGCCCCGGACAGGGGGTACAGGTGAAAATATCGTTGCGGGTGGGGGTAAAGGAATGATAAAAGTGGTTCTGATTGAAGATGAAAACGTAGTCTTAAAAGGCATGGCCATGGTATTGAAGCGGGAGCCGGATGTGGACCTGGCAGGCACGGCAGAAGATGGGAACCAGGGATTGGAGCTGATATACAGGGAACATCCCGATGTGGTCCTGACGGATATCCGCATGCCGGGACTGTCGGGCCTGGAGATGATAGAACAGGCCCAGATGCGTTTTCCGGACACGGTGTTCATCATATTCAGCGGATTTTGCGAGTTTAAATATGTCCAGCAGGCCATTGGCCTGGGCGTGCTTGCCTATCTGGAAAAGCCGGTGACGGTCAGCGATTTGCGGGGCGCCCTTAAAAAGGCCGCCAACCTGGTGGACTACAAGAAAAATTATATACGCATGAAGGAGCGCACCCAGCAGGTAAACCGGGTCATGGTGGAGCAGGCCCTGTACGACCTGATGAACCAGCCGTCCGCCATGGAAGCTGCAAACATGGAGCGGCTTCTGGAGGTGGGGGAATATCTTAGCTTTTCAACTGAGCTGGCCGTGTTATGCGCCGGGAAATTATCCTGGAAGGAGTCTGGCGTGGATGAATACCGGAAACTGATTCATGCAATGACATTTTCCATTGCAGGGAACCACAGCCTGGATATTTACACCCTGACCATGGAGGAGCAGCTGTATTTTGTATACTTCAACCAGGAATGCCAGATATTTCCCTTTTATCAGGAGATATCCGGGCAAAGGCAGGCGCTGGAGGACCAGGGCATATCCTTTTATGGGGGAATCAGCAGCATACATCAGGGCATCTATGGGCTGAAGGACGCGTTTTCAGAGGCCAGGAGCGCCCAGAACTATGCGTGCTTCCTGGAAGCGGAGGAGATCGTGCGCAGCGAGGATGTGAAGTATCGGAACCATATTCCGGCGGAGATTACGGACAGCCAGTATTCCATGGAGTTTAATTTCCGTTTGCAGAATTACAGCCAGTTCAGGAAACAGGCCGGGGCATACCTGTCCTACCTGGCTAAGGCGGGAATCATGCCGGAGCTTCTGAGGAACGAATGCCTGGACCTGGTATACCTGGTACAAAAACTTTCGCTGGAATCCGGTGGTGTTGGGGAAGATAGGCTGCCTGTCATCAGCCACAGTGAAATCATGGACCTGGAATCCGCGGAGGAAATGACGGACTGGGCGCGCCGCATGACGGACCGTTTCCTGCTGGAAGTGGAGCAGGACCGGAATACGGAAAGGGAACACCCTGTAAGCGTGGTGAAAAAATACATAGACCAGCATTATGCTGAGAGCATCACGCTGGAAACCCTGGCGGACCAGGTCCATATGAACCCCACATATCTGAGCGTCCTGTTTAAAAAGGAAGAGGGGGTTGCCTACAGCCATTATCTGGCCCAGGTCCGCATCCGCCAGGCAGCAGGGCTGCTGGAAAAGGGGGAAAAGGCAAAGGATGTGTGCAGGAAGGTGGGATATTTCGACTACCGCTACTTTAACAAGCAGTTTAAAAAATATGTGGGCATGACACCGGACACCTATAAGCGTACAAAGATAGGGCTTGAATAAAAGAGATTCTTGAAAATGGCCCAACAATCCAAAATAAAGGCGGATTTAAAAAATTACCGGCTCACCTTACAATGGAACCATAAAACACAGAGGAGAGTCGGGACATGAAAATTCAAAACTTAGATTACACAGATGCAGGCTTAATGATGTCTGCCCTCAGGGAAACAGTGGATTATATCAGGAGCCGGACAAGAAAGGTACCTGAGATTGCCATGATCTTAGGTTCCGGGCTTGGGGATTACGCGTCCCAGCTGGAAAATGCCGATATCATTCCTTATGAGGACATCCCTAATTTCCCAAAACCGACGGTCAGCGGACACAGCGGCCGGTTATTCGTGGGGGAGATTGCAGGAAAATGCATTGCCGTGATGCAGGGAAGGAACCATTATTACGAGGGGTATGACACCCAGACAATCACTTATCCTGTCAGGGTACTGCGCATGCTGGGGGCCGGCAGCCTTATTCTCACCAATGCCTGCGGGGCCGTGAGCAGACATTTTGTCCCGGGGGACCTGATGATCATCGAGAATCATCTGGCACACTTCTGCCCGCCGCCCCTGAGGGGAGCACACCTGGAGGAACTGGGACCGAGATTTACCGATATGAGCAGGCCCTATGACCCGGAGTACATGGAACTGGCCCGCAGATGTGCAAAGGATATGGGAATCAGGATACAGCAGGGCGTGTACGGTTACTGGCCCGGCCCCACCTATGAGACTGCCGCGGAGGTCCGCGCATATGGAGTCCTGGGGGCCGACGTGGTGGGAATGTCCACCGTGGCGGAGGATATGGTGGCTGTCAACTGCGGAATGAGGGTATTGGGCATTTCGTGCATAACCAACATGACATGCATCCATTCCTCAGGTAAGACCAGCCACGATGAAGTCATCCAGGTCATGGAGCAGATATCTGAGAAGACCGTGAAATTGCTGAACCGGATTGTAGAGGAAATGTAGGCGCACAGGTGATAAGGAGGAGAAGGATAATGAGAAGCAGGCAGATGATTTCAGTGTTGTTGGCCGCAGTGATTGCACTTTCAAGCGTGGGATGTTCCGGCGCCCCCTCATCCGGGACAGGTTCTTCCGGCTCCGGCAGCCCTTCGGGGACAGAGGCCGGACAGGATGGACAGACCGGACAGGATGGAGAAAAGGCGGGGAATGGTAAAACAGATATAAAGGAACGGACCATTACCTGGATGACCGTGCGTTCCTCGTGGCCTGCCATGAACATGATTGCTGAAGATTATATGAAGGAAAACCCGGATGTAAAAGTGGAGTTTGAGGTGATTTCCGACCGTTCCACCTATAACCAGAAGCTGAAGATCCTGGCTGCCAGCAACGAACTGCCGGATTTGTTTGACAGCGAGGGGGATACCCTGCTCAGTGAGATTGCCTCTACCGGGGCCTTGGTGGATGTGGACGGATTGTATAAAGACCTGGGCTATGACCGCATGATGAGCATTGGGGAAAACTATGCGCGTCTGTCTGACGGTAAACTTTACAGCCTTGCATGGGAGAACAACATTGAATATTTCTGGTACCACAAGGATTTATTCAAAAAGGCCGGAATCCAGAAGACACCGGAAACCTTTGATGAATTACTGGATACCTGCCAGCAGCTAAAGGATGCCGGGATCACACCCATCTCCACGTGGCCGGGCTGGGCCCTGTTACGCTGGATGGCTTTTATCCCCTACCGCCTGGAGGGAAATGATTACATTGAGAAGCTGAAGGTGGGGGAGGCGAAGATGAGTGACCCCGTGGGCATCCAGGCAGCCAATTTCTTCCAGAAACTGGGTACGGAATATTTCCAGCCCGGTTGGTCCACCAGCGACTATACCAGCGCCCTTGAGAATTTCCTTTCAGGAAATGCCGCAATCTATTACATCGGTACCTGGCAGTTCAGCAGTTTCATGGATGAAAACAGGGAACTGAAAGACGATTACGCATATTTCTATATGCCTTCCATGGAAGGAGCAGTGAATGGCAGGACCGATATGTGGGCCAATGCAGGCACAGGCACGTCCATCAGCAAGGATAAATATGACGACCAGTTAAAGGATTTTATCAAATATGTGCTGGACAGTTATCCTGAAACTGCATTTTATAAGACCAGCGTCATGCCGCCCATGGACTTTGACACCACGCTGGGAACCTTCTCGGACTTTGACCAGAAGGTCATGGATGACTGCAACAACCTGACAGATTACGGATACAGCTGGGATGTGCGCATGGACTCTGCCACGGTTGAGGTGATGAATAAGGAGATTGTCAACCTGGGTATGGGCGCCATAACGCCTGAGGAATTTGCACAGCGCATTGACGCCGCTATTGCTGAAAATGCCCCCAAGTTCTTTCAATGACCTGGCAGGCCCTAGAATGAGGAGGATTCCACATGTGTCTACATCGAAAACAGGATCCATACATTTTCCTTGCCCTGCCTCTCATTGTATATCTTGCAGTGGTCCTGATTCCCATATTTTCATCCATATATTACAGTGTCATGGACTGGAACGGTATTACGGAAATGAAGTTTGTGGGAATAAGGAACTACGCCAAGATGTTCAAGGACCCAAATCTGCCCACCTGCCTGTTTAACAGCCTGAAATATGCTGCCGTCGGTACCGTATTCCAAGTGGGCGGAGGCCTTGTCCTGGCCATCCTGGTCCAGCAGATACGCAAGGGACAGAATATCACCAGGGTAATCCTGTTTACCCCGGTGGTCATATCCGGTATGGCCATGAGCCAGACCTTTAAGAAGTTATTAGCCATCAGCCCGGACGGCGTGGTCAATGCATTTCTGGGAGCGGTCGGGTTGTCACATCTGAAAACCGCGTTCCTGGCAGACATGGACCTGACCTTGTGGGTGGTGGCAATTGCCGAGGCATACCGTTTCTGGGGGCTGTACATGGTGGTGTTCCACTCAGCATTTACCTCCATTGACAGCGAGGTCATTGAGGCGGCTTCCATTGATGGGGCCGGATACTGGAAGACGCTGCTCTATGTCCGGCTGCCCCTGATCCGCCCGGTTATCATCAACTGTATCGTATTGGCGGTCATTGGCACCTTAAAGGCATTTGAAGGTCCGTTTGTCCTGACCAACGGAGGTCCGGGATATGCCAGCGAGCTGATGGCAACCTATATGTATAAGACGGCATTTAACAACATGGAATATGGATACGGCAGTGCGCTGAGCCTGATCATTGTAGTGGAATGTATTGCGATTTTCGGACTTATCAATGCCCTGACAAAGCGGAAGGAGTGAGAAGGAGCATGAAAAACATAAAATCCCTGAAACGGCTGCCCCTTTACTGCCTGATCCTGCTTGTGGCGGTCATACAGACTTATCCCATCCTGTGGATTTTCCTGTCCAGCATCAAGCCTTCACAGGAGCATCTGATGAACCCGCCCTATGCCCTGCCAACAGCGCCTACGCTTGCCAACTATGTAAGCCTTCTGGATTCCATGATACCCACCTATTTTAAGAACAGCGTGGTAGTGGCAGCCATAACCCTTACAGGAATCGTGGTGCTGGGGGCGTTGGCAGCCTATCCTTTATCCAAAATGCAGTTTAGGGGACGTACCCTGGTGCGCAACTTCTTCATGCTGGGCATCATGATTCCCATTTTTGTATCCCTGGTCCCCATGTTCGGGGTATACAACAGGCTGGGGCTTAAGAATACATACTGGTCCCTGATAATACCCCAGGTAGGGTTTGCCATACCCATGGGCATGTACCTCTATATTGGCTTTTTGGACCAGATACCGGATGCCCTTATTGAGGCGGCCTATATGGACGGCGCCGGTTCCTTCCGTATATTCCTGGAAATCATTGTGCCCCTTCTGCATAATGCCATTGCAACCATTGCCATATTTGAGTTTGTATTTGTGTGGAATGAGTTTACATTTGCAAATACATTCATCAGTACCAGCGCAATGAAAACAGTCCCGGTAGGACTGAATGATTTCATCAATAATTTCGGCCTGAGGGACTGGGGGCTTACCTTTGCGGCTGTATCCGTGACAGTACTGCCCACACTGATAGTATTCTTTATATTAAATAAACAGGTAATGGCAGGAATGACTGCCGGAGCCGTAAAAAGTTAACTTTACATGAGAAAGGAAATAGCAGATGTCCAGTAAATTATATATACAGAACAGGATTTATAATGTAAATGACCGCCTGATTGCCCTTGATTTATACGAAAGAATCATTGATTGGATTGACAAGGGGCTTCTGGCTGATATGAAAGAGCCATACCTTCCTTTTAAGAGCACCAACAATACCAGCGTTGACCAGGAGGTGGGAATATTTGAAATGGATGTGCAGGCCCTGGCTGACTGCAGCGGGGTAGTGGGGTATTTTGACGGATGGACCTATGACCCGGGCTGTGGGTTTGAAATTGGCTGTGGGTACGCATGGGGATATCCGGTCAACATCATCTCCACGGATATTTTCACCAGTTCGGTGGGGGATTCACAGGATTTTTACCATGCAAGCAGACTGGTGGAGCATATTTCAAATTTTGCGGCTGTTTCGGACCTGAATCAGGAGATAACGGATTACAGGCAGAGGAACATGGATGTGCTGGAACGGGCCCTGACGGTTTTTAAAAACAATCTGATCCGCGATTTCGGGACGCCCAGACCGGCCCCTGTACCCATTCAGTCCTTGCCGGTGGAGTATGACTATTACCTGGATCCTAATTTTAAATATACGGAATCCGGGCAGATGCTGCTTGAGAAAATCAAATCAGCAATCCAGGCAGCAGGAAAGACCTGTGTGACAGGGGACAACCAGGGCGATATTGAGGAGGATATTGACCGCCTGAGAAAAAGCGGCCAGGCCATCCTGCTATTTGATGCGGTGGAACCCAATATTGACTCAGCCGTCCTTGGGGGGATTGCATATGGAATCGGCCGGAAACCCATTGTATACTCCAGCAATAAGCAGCGGATCCATATGTCAGGCAGGTTTGTGTGCCAGCTTAACAGCATGAACTGTTATTCGGCTGAGAAGGTGGTGGAATCCTTGGAGGAACTTGTGAAGGTGATTGGGGAATAGTTGCGGGGGATCTACGTGATAGCTATGCGGATAGCCATGTGGATGGATATATTTCTGAAAAGACGGATTTCTGAAAAGACGGTCAGGCATTGCCTGGTCGTTTTTTTGTTATCATCGGTATGGTATCACTTTTAAAATCAGCGGTTATTAAAGTTGATTCTATCATTTGACTTCTATGATATACTTGATTTATAAAATATGCTTGTCTGAACTGCCGCTTAACCAGAAGCATGGAGACATCAAGAAAGAATGGGTCACTGATGATACAGCAGTCAGTATAGGATGATTCTATGGATGATAAAATAAAATCAATGATTGATGAATATATAGCCAAGGTAGAGGATGTATGCTGCAAACTACTGGAAGGAATAAACAGGCAGGAAAACCTAAAATTAAGAACGAAATGGGATTTTTTTGAATACAGGGGCAAAGTGCGTAAAACCGTGTTCATCATCGGTGGTACCACATACAGACTTCATGGGAACGGCTGCTTTGCTTTTGGCGATGGGCTGTTTTTGGATTGGAATTTTGGTTACAGAAGCAGATGGTGCGGTATTGATCCCAGGATACTGGGGATGACCCTCAAGCAGGGAGGGAGCAGCCAAACGGAATATTTCGATGGCAAATTATTGGAAGAAGCTTGTGAGCTGGCTGTCATTGAAGGCGAAATGTTTAAAAAGAACGGACTCTATCATTATGCGGTGAATAAAAAGGATACATTTACGCCGGAGTTCCCAAAGGAATATGACACTTTGGCAATAGAGTATTTTCGTGAAACGTGGATACTTCCAAGAAGTAAGATGACGGATAGGTTTTTGAGAAAAAGTAATTGGATTTGTAATCAGATATACGGCAATCAAAATAGATATGTTTTACGGTTCTTTCTAGGAGAAAACGAAATATATTCAGTTCCATATGATGACATGAACTATCCGGAGAATGCGGTTAAAATCATGACAGACACCATTCTCTGGAATTTGAAGAAGCAGGGATAGGGATTGTGCAGATTAAGGAGGGACAGGCGATGCATAAAATTGCAGAAAGTATGCATTATGAGGTGTATAGGGAGTATGAGACGGTTCTTTTGAAAATGAAACACCTGGAACGAACCGTGACCATTGGAGACTTTTATGGGGACGTAGGAAAAGTAATCATATCCCCAAAAGAGGAATGCTGTGTAATGGCTGGATGCGGAGTCATTGTTTATTATTTAAATGAACCATTTACACCGTATGGGTATGATAAAAGATGTGGACAGTGGAAGGAGTGGTATAGGGCTGGAGATACATGGGTGGAGGATGTGGTGTTGGAAAACGATGGAACCATAGTGATACAGTTGGAAAATGGGGAGAAAACTGCCCTGCCGTGCCTTCCTCAGGAAGAAGGCCGGATATGAGCACAACATTTGAAGTGTATCCTGCAGATACATACATCCCTTCTTTTTCAGGACTTCTGTCCCATACGGAAATGGCGCTGGAATGCTACCTGAAAAGCATACATATTAATAAAAGTATCCGAATGAACGCCGAACTGCATCTGATAAACGGACATGATAAAAAAACGGTTCAGCCTGAAGATAAAGTGGTATGGGATGAAACTGCCTATGCCTGGTTTTTTGTTAAGGATGTTCCCGGAGGGACCGATGCCTATTACTGCAGGCATACGGACTTGGACATCGGATTTTTAAAAGAAGAATTGGCTATGAATGATAATTTTAGGAAACACAGCAAGATCATCCATGATAATTTGAGGGTAGGATATCACTGGGTATTCAGGAGAAGTGCGGGACAGCCGGCCATAATCACATTGTCCTATGGATTTCTGGCAGCCGCGCTGGCAAAGCTGACCAATGGGGTTATTTATACGGATGACGGGGCATGGGATTACGAAAAATTCCCGGCAGGGCCAGATGATTTCATGAGCTGGTATTTCAGGCCGGAACATGCTGCGAATCAGGATGATGCAGACTTTACGGAGAGATGTATACGGTCAATCTGGAAAATGCTGGCTGATTGACAGGGGACTGTTCCATAAAGTGTCAGTGCCTCTCAAGTGTCAGTGCCTCTCAGGTGTCAGTGCCTCTCAGGTGTCAGTGCCTCTCAGGTGTCAATGCCTCTCAAGTGTCAGTGCCTCTCAAGTGTCAATGCCCTTTAGGTATAAATGTCTCTCAGGCGCCTGTGCCCCTTAGGTGTCAATGCCCTTTAGATGTAAATGTCTCTCAGGCGCCAGTTACCCTTAGGTGTCAATAATAGCATAACTGGATTAAGAGCCAAAGAAACACCCTCAGAAGTCGGACTATTTCTGAGGGTGCGTTCATTACGTGGATGGGATATCAAAGTTTAAAATACCGAAGCCCGTCTAGACAACCACCTATCGAACCAACCGCCTATCGAACCAACCGCCTATCGAACCAACCGTCTATCGAACCAACTGTCCGCCTAAACAACCGCATGTCTGGCCTGGGCCGATACCGTCTCGTCTGTCTGGCTCTTGCTGCTTTTCCCTGTTTCCCCTCCCGTTTTCTCCGCCGCGTTCTCCTTCTCCGGTATACTTCCTGACAGCTTAATCGCCGCCTTGGAACAGGCCGGGCCTACCATTTCATAGAGCAGGCCGCTGGACAGGATGATGGTGGACAGCATGAGCCCGCTTTCAGTTGGCAGCATGCGCTGGCCCAGGACAGCCAGGCCGATGGAAACGCCTGCCTGGGGAATCAGGGCCAGGCCGAAGTAACGGCGGATTTCCGGTGATGCGTGGATGATGGCGGCGCCCATGCTGGAGCCTGCGTATTTGCCTGCAATCCGCACCAGGAAATAGATGACCCCGATGACGCCGGCAGCAGCCAGGCTGGGGATGGCCAGCCGCATGCCGGAAAGCACGAAGAACATCACCAGCAGCGGAGGCGTAAACTGGTTCAGCTGCTTAAACAGATGTTTGTTGCCGCTGGCATTGACATATGCCGTGCCGGAGGCCATGCAGGCCAGGAGGGGGGACACGTTCATGGAGGTGCATATGCCGGCCACGCCCATGATGGTGACACAGGCCAGGACAAGGCTGTGGTCCTTGCTGCGCCGTTTGTGTATGAGCCTGCTGAGCACGATGCCGGATACAGCGCCAATGGCCAGAGCGGCCATATTGAACAGCACGGGCAATGCAATCTGTGATACCGTGACAGAACCGGTTCTGGAGTTGGCCTGCACAAAGGCAGCGCAGACGCTGAAAGCCACCAGGGCCACTGCGTCGTCCAGGGCAACCACCTGTAGGATGGTGTCGATGAACGTACCTTTTGCCTTGTACTGGCGGATGGTCATGATGGTGGAGGCCGGAGCGGTGGCGCAGCCAATGGCCCCAAGGAGCAGGCTGAAGGACAGGGACAGGCCTAAAAGCAGCATGGCGGTGGTGATGAACACGCCTGCTGTCAGGGATTCAAACAGGGTCAGTATGACCATGTTCTTTCCGTTGGCCTTCAGGGATGAGAGCTTGAAGTATTTGCCCACCCCAAAGGCGATGAAGGCCAGGGCCAGGTCCGTGACAAAATCCATCTGGCCGATATATTCAGAAGGAACCAGATTCAGGCACCATGGCCCGATGATGACTCCTGCGATAATATAACCCGTAACGTTGGGCAGGTGAAGCCTCTTTGTGATGCGTGTAAGCAGAAAGCCGGATGCCAGCATGATTGCGATACTGAGTATGATTCCTGCTGCTCCCAGATTTGATAAAAACAGTGCCATATGGAACACTCCTTTCTGCGGACAGGGCATAAGGAATTACCCTGTTCCTTTTTTGTTTTGCTTGATTATAGTAGCATTTGGTGATAAAATCAAATGATATTAATTAACTGGTATATAAAATTTATTTATATTGTGAAGGAGATGGTATCGTGTTCGATGCAAAGGTGAAAACCCTGCTGTCCGTCATCGAGACAGGAAGCTATACAAAAGCAGCAGAAAAGCTGAATCTGACCCAGCCCGCGGTAAGCCATCAGATACGGATGCTGGAGAATGAATTCGACATAAAAATCTTTTATAGGGATAAAAACAAGCTGAAACTGACACCTCAGGGCAAGATTCTGGTGCAGTATGCACGCAGGGCTGCAGCTGTGTATGCCAATGCATGCCAGGCCATCGAGGACAGCAAATCGGAGACCAGACACCTGAACGTGGGGATTACCCCCACGGCAGGGGAGACCATCATCCCCCAGGTACTGGCCACGCTCTGCAACGAGAACCCGGGCATCCATATAAATATCGGTGTGAATACCATTCAAAAAATTTATACCCGGCTCAAGGCATATGAGCTTGACTTTGCCGTGGTGGAGGGCGCTGTGCCGGACGCGGCCCTGGTGACCACCACCCTGGATACGGATTACCTGTGCCTGGCCGTATCCCCTATCCACAGGCTGGCCAGGGCCAAGACTGTCTCCATCCGTGAAATCCGCCATGAGAAGCTGATCTTAAGAAGCCAGAGCGCGGGTACCCGGCAGCTGTTTGAAAAGCATCTTGGGGCCAGGAACCTGAGCCTCTCTGAATTTAATGTTATGATGGAGCTGGATAATGTGTCCATGATTAAGGAACTGGTCAGTATGGACCTGGGGATAACAATCATCGCAAAAAGCGCGTGCCGTGAGGAACTGGCAAGCGGCCGCCTGTCCATCATCCCCATTGAGAATTCTACCATGGTCCGGCAGATTGACATGGTCTACCAGAAGGATTTCATCCACCCGGAACTTATAGAGAACATACGCAGGATATATGAAGAGCTGAAGGCAAAATAGCCCTTCCATTTTTATGGGAAATAGGATAGAATGGATGATAGTGATTTGCTGAAAATGATTTAACAGGAGTAATGTGATCGTGAGTGGAAAAAAAGGCATGAGGACAGGGAAACTGCTTAGGAGTTTCCTTCCCTATTATGGAAAGTATAAAAAAATCTTGATTTTCGACCTGGTGTGCGCGGCCCTGACCACACTGGGGGAGCTGGTGCTGCCTCTGATGCTGCGCTATATCACCAATCAGGGGATGCAGGACCTGGCGGCCCTGACCACAGGGATTGTGGTAAGGATAGGAATGCTTTACCTGGTCCTGCGTATCATTGATTCCCTGGCGGCTTACTATATGGCTTACACCGGCCATGTGATGGGCGTGTATATTGAGACGGACATGCGTCAGGATGCATTTGAACATCTTCAGATGCTTTCGGACAGCTATTACAGCAACACGAAGGTGGGGCAGATCATGTCCCGTATAACCAGCGACCTTTTTGATGTCACTGAATTCGCCCACCACTGTCCTGAGGAGTTTTTTATCGCGGCCCTGAAGACAGTGGTTTCATTCATCGTACTTTCAGGCATTAACCTGGAACTTACCTTGCTGATATTTGTACTGATACCGGTTATGATCGTGTCCTGCACATGGTTTAACATGAAGGTGAAGGAGGCATTCCGCAGGCAGCGCAACCAGATTGGCGAGCTTAATGCCCAGATTGAGGATACCCTTCTTGGCAACCGGGTGGTCAGGGCATTTGCCAACGAGCCGGTGGAGATTGAGAAGTTTGGAAAAGGCAATGAAGCCTTCATGAATATTAAGAAATACACCTACCGTTACATGGCTGCGTTCCAGATTACAACCAGGTCCTTTGACGGGCTGATGTATGTGGTTGTCATTGTGGCCGGGGGCATTTTCATGATACAGGGTAAGGTGGAGCCGGGGGATCTCGTGGCTTATACCATGTATGTGACCACCCTGCTGACCACCATCCGCAGGATTATTGAATTTGCCGAGCAGTTCCAGAGAGGAATGACGGGGATTGAACGTTTCCAGGAAATCATGGACGTTGTGCCGGATATCAGGGACAGGAAGGATGCCGGGAACCTGGAAGGAATTAAAGGTGCCATTACCTTTGACCATGTAAGCTTTGAGTATCCGGACGACCATGTGCCGGTTTTGGAAGACATCAACCTGCTTGTGAAGCCCGGGGAGCGCATTGCGCTTGTGGGGCCTTCGGGAGGCGGCAAGACAACACTCTGCAACCTTCTGCCCAGGTTTTATGATACCACAACAGGGAGCATTTCCATTGACGGACATGATATCCGGGGCGTAACCCTGAAAAGCCTGCGCTCCAACATCGGTGTGGTCCAGCAGGATGTATATCTGTTTTCAGGGTCTGTTTTTGAGAATATCAGCTATGGACGGCCGGGGGCAACCAGGCAGGAAGTGGTGGAAGCAGCCAAGCTGGCTGGCGCCCATGAATTCATATCGGAGCTTCAGGACGGGTATGACACCTATGTGGGTGAGCGCGGTGTTAAGCTGTCAGGAGGACAGAAGCAGCGTATCAGTATTGCCAGGGTATTCCTTAAGAACCCGGCCATCCTGATCCTGGACGAGGCGACCTCTGCCCTTGACAATGAAAGTGAATACCTGGTGTCCCAGTCCCTGGAGAAGCTGGCCAAGGGCCGTACGACCATTACCATAGCACACCGTCTTACCACCATACAGGGGGCGGACAGGATTCTTGTGCTGTCCGGCAGCAGGATTGTGGAGGAGGGGAACCATGAGGAACTTCTCTCCAAAAAGGGGATGTACTATCAGCTGTATACAACAGCCAACCGTTTAAACCAGGGAATTGCATAGAGGAGATTTTAAGGAGAATTCATTATATGAAGATAGCTATTGTTGCTGACAGCAACAGCGGGATTACGCAGGATGAGGCAAAGGAACTGGGGGTATCCGTCCTCCCCATGCCTTTTATGATTGACGGGACTGTTTATTATGAGGGAATTGACTTAAGTCATGAGGAGTTTTACAAAAAGATGGAGGAAGGGGCTGACATCACCACCTCACAGCCATCCCCCAAGGATGTGCTGGAATGCTGGGACTCCCTTTTGGAGGAATATGACCAGGTTGTCTATATTCCCATGTCCAGCGGGCTCAGCGGCTCCTGCCAGACCGCCCTTATGCTGGCAGAGGATTACGACGGAAGGGTGCAGGTGGTGAATAACCAGCGCATTTCCGTAACCCAGCGCCAGTCTGCCCTGGATGCCAGGGACCTGGCGGCAAAAGGATACTGTGCAGAAGAGATAAAGGATATATTGGAAGCAACCAGGTTTGACAGCATCATCTATATTACGGTGGATACCCTTAAGTACCTGAAGAAGGGAGGCAGGATCACGCCTGCGGCTGCTGCCCTTGGCACCTTGTTGAAAATTAAGCCGGTGCTGACCATAGAAGGGGAGAAGCTGGATGCATTTTCAAAGGCAAGGACCATGAAGCAGGCGAGGCAGACCATGCTGACGGCCCTGGCCCATGACCTGGAGGAGCGTTTGGGCGACAAGGACGCAGGGCATACCTATCTTCAGATTGCCCATACCTGCAATGAGGAAGCGGCGGAGGAACTGGCGGAAACGGTAAAGGAACTGTATCCCCTGGCGCCGGTGTTTGCGGCCCCTCTTTCACTGAGCATTGGCTGTCATATCGGGCCGGGAGCCCTTGCAGTTGCCTGTACCAAAAAGTTAAAGGAGCTGGAGTAATTGCCCAAGGAAAAATTCATGGATAGACTTCGCACCTATGGCATGAGCATAAAGGTGCCGCTGGCCGGACTTGTGATTGCAGTGGCCATCCTGCCCCTGTTCCTTCAGGCCGCTGTCATGCTGGGGTCTTTTAACCAGGGACAGCTGGACGCCAGGACCATAGAGATACAGAACCAGTGCGTCATCCTGAGCAATAAGATGACCAGGTCCGGCTACATGACTGCGGAGAAGAAGAACGCCACGGGATTGGACAGCCAGATGCAGGCCATTGCAGATGTATATAATGGAAGGATTGTCATTGTGAACACCAACTTCCGTGTGGTCACGGATACCTTTAACCTGGCAACCGGCAAGTATTATATTTCAGAGGAAGTCATCAAGTGCTTTAAAGGGGAGAACAGCAGCCATTATAACAGGGACATGCAGTATCTGGCCCAGACCATACCCATATATGACCCGGCCAATGAAAAGAGCATTAACGGAGTGATTGTGGTCACCGCCTCCACGGAGAATATCCTGTCCCTGACAGACAAGGCCATGGGCAAATCCAACCTGTTCCTGGTATGCATGTGCCTGGTGCTGGCCGTGCTGGCAGCGGCTGCGGTCCATATCATCATGCGGCCCTTTAAGAAACTGCAGATGTCCTTTGACCGGGTGGCCCAGGGGGACCTGGACGCGGATATCTCTGAGGATACCTACAGGGAGACAAGGCAGTTATCCCTTTCCGTGCAGAAATCCCTGAGCAAGCTGAAGGCAGTGGACCAGTCCAGACAGGAGTTTGTATCCAATGTGTCCCATGAGCTGAAGACGCCCATCACCTCCATCCGCGTGCTTGCGGATTCCCTGATGGGGATGGAGGAAGCTCCGGTGGAACTGTACCGCGAATTCATGACTGACATATCCGATGAGATAGACCGGGAGAACCAGATCATTGAGGATCTCCTGATGCTGGTAAAGATGGATAAGTCGGCAGAAAGCCAGATGAATATCGGGCAGGTGAACATCAACGCGGAACTGGAGCTTATATTAAAACGCCTGCGTCCCATTGCAAAGCGGGGGAACGTGGAACTGGTGCTGGAAAGCATACGCGAGGTGACGGCGGATGTGGATAAGGTGAAGATATCCCTTGCCATCACGAACCTTGTGGAAAATGCCATCAAATATAACCGGGATTCCGGTATGGTAAGGGTCACGCTGGATGCGGACCACAAGTATTTTTATGTAAAGGTGGCGGATACGGGAATCGGTATACCGGAAGACGCCCTGGAGCATATATTCGAACGCTTTTTCCGTGTGGATAAAGCGCGTTCCAGGGAGGTGGGAGGCACCGGACTGGGCCTTGCCATTGCCAAGAATGTAATCCAGATGCATCATGGCATTATCGATGTGGAAAGCACGCCTGGAGAGGGCACTACCTTCAGCATGAGGGTTCCCCTGACCTATGTGCCGAGACAGGAGGTGAAGTCATGATTAGGACGGGATTAAGGAAAATGCTTCTGTTTTGGGTATTTTTAATCATGTCTTCATGGGCGTTCATGGGCTGCAGCAGGGATGAGACACCTATGGCTGCGCCGGAGGAAGGCACCTACCTGGTTTATTACCTGAATTCAGCGATTACAAAGCTGGTACCCAGGTCATATGAGGCTGTTTCAACCGATCAGGAGGCCCTTGTGGCGGAACTGATGGACCAGTTCATCCATGTTCCCAAGGATCTGGACTGTCAGCCAGGTATCACGGATAAGGTGACATTTCAGGGAAGCCGTCAGGAAGAGCAGGTCCTGTACCTGTATTTTGATGTGAACTACACGGCCATGAAGCCTGAACGGGAAATACTCTGCCGGGCAGCCCTGACCAGGATGATGACCCAGATCCGGGGGGTTGACTATATCAGCATATACTGCGGGGACCAGCCGCTGATGGACCGCCAGGGCAATCCGGTGGGGGTACTGACATCCGGTGATTTCATCATGAATACCAGCAATGTAAATGCATACGAGAAGACGGAGCTGACCCTTTATTTTGCGGATGAAGCCGGCGCCAGCCTGGTGGAGGAAAAACGTGAGGTGGTCCATAATATCAACACCTCCCTGGAACAGCTCATTGTGGAACAGCTCATTGCAGGGCCCGGACAGGAGGGCCATTACCCCACCCTTCCGGCGGACTGCAAGATACTGAGCCTGTCCGTGACGGACAATGTGTGCTATATCAACTTTGACTCGGCATTCCTTGCAACCACGCTTCCGGTCAGTGAATATGTGCCTATCTATTCCATTGTGGATTCCCTTTCAGAGATGACATCGGTGACCAAGGTACAGATTCTGGTGAACGGTTCGCAGAATGTGATGTTCAGGGATGTGATTTCCCTCAATACCGCCTTTGAGAGAAGCCAGGAGTATATCGAAGGCGCGCAGTAGGGAATGTTGCGGATCCATTCCCGCCGCGTGGTGCGTTTGAAACTGAATTGAAAGGAAAAACTTAATATGAAAAGACCGCTTATTGTATTGGCAGCTGGTTTTGTACTTGGAGAGGTGCTTGCCCTGCAAGGTCAAAAAGCGGTGTCCCAGGGGCTTTTGTGGTGGCTGTATGCCGCCGCAGGGCTTTTTGGGATGTGGTCATACCGGATGTTGTTCCCACCATCCGGCGGAAAAAGACAGGGCAGCAGTGCTGGAAAAACAGCGCTTCTGCTCTTTTTTGTGCTGGCAGCCGGAGGGTGTGCCGGGTATGCCAGAGGTGCATGGGAAAGGGACAGGCTGGACCGTGAAGAAGTATCAGCCGGGGAATTTACAGGCGCCAGGGCTGTTGTTCAGGGAACGATAGGGAAGGCAGAACCTGGGGAAGGCAGTTTATCCCTTGTACTGGAGGAGGTCAAGGCCCGGGTGGGGAAGGTTGGCAGGGAATATGACCGGGTGATTGTTTATGTGAAAGATGAAGGGGATGGCGGGCTGCCGCGTCTGTTTCCCGGGATGGCGGTTGAGATAAGAGGCAAGCTGGAGGCAATAGAGAGGCCCAGGAACCCAGGGGAATTTGATTTTCGCAGGTATTACCGTTCCAAAGGCGCTGCATGCAGGATGTTTGGGGAGCAATTAAAGGTCACAGGAGAAGAGTACATTCCTTACCAGACCTTTCTTATGAAGTTCAGATCAGGATGCGCCGGGATACTTGACAGAATCTGCCCGGCACAGGACAGCGCGGTGTTCAAGGCAGTACTTCTCGGGGACACATCCGGCATGGAACCGGAGGTGCGCTCCATGTACCAGCGTCATGGGATTTCCCATCTTTTGGCGGTCAGCGGCCAGCACCTGGCCATTATAGGGGGAGGAATCTATCTTATCATGCGCCGTCTGGGTCTGGGATTTGGCCGTGCCGGGATGATGGGGGCGATGTTCGTCATAAGCTATGGAATCATGACAGGAAGTTCCGGCTCTGCCATCCGGGCTGTAATCATGACCATGTGTCTGTGGCTGGCAGCGTATGGGGGAAGAAGTTACGATACTTTGTCCGCCCTGGGGCTTGCAGCAATCATCCTTTTGTGGAAATCCCCGTATCTGCTGTTTGCCAGCGGTTTCCAGCTGTCTTTTGGCGCGGTATCTGCCATCGGGGGTCTGGGTGGCTGGCTCAGGTCTGGTTTTCATATGGAAAAAGGATGGAGGAACACAATCCTGATGAGCCTGTGCGTCCAGATTGTCATAACGCCTGTGGTGCTTTACCATTATTACCAGCATCCCTTGTACGGCATTTTCATGAATCTTCTGGTGATACCGCTTATAGCCATACTCATGTATTCGGGGATTCTGGGAATCTTTCTGGGAAGTTTCTGGCTGAAGGGAGGAATCATTGCAGTCGGGGCAGGGCACTATGTGCTGTGTTTTTATGAGTGGCTGTGCAGGCAGGCGGAACGCCTGCCGGGATACTGTCTTGTGATGGGGAGGCCGTCCTGGATTCAGATAGTCCTGTATGGAGCCGGGATGGCCGGGGCGCTGTATGGGATCCGGCGGCTGGGGGGCGAGGAACATGGGGATGGGATGGATGATGGTATAATGGATGGCAAAAATGAGGGGAGAAGGGATGGAATAGTAGGTAACGTAAGGGATGGCACAGACGATAGAATAAAAGATGGCGTAAACAATAGCAATAGGGACAAGGTTGGTGGTGGAAAGTGCAGGTACCATATATCCAGGTTTCCTATAGCGGTAACTGCATGTCTGTATGGCCTTTTCTTTTTAATCCTGCTTCCTGTACCGGGAAAGGGGTTAGAGGTTATAATGCTGGATGTGGGGCAGGGAGACGGAATCGTGATGCGTACGGAAGCATTTACCATACTGGTAGACGGCGGAAGCAGCAGTGACAAAAGCCTGGGGGAGAAAACACTGGAACCATGTCTTAAAAGTATGGGTGTGGATACGGTTGATTTTGCTGTGGTGAGCCATGGGGATAGTGACCATATAAGCGGTCTGCTGTATCTTATGGAACACTCAGAGGACATCAGGGTCAGGAACCTGATACTTCCCATGCCTGGCCGGGGTCAGGAGATATATGATGAATTGGAGCAGGCAGCGGAGGTTGCGGGCGGAAAAGTTTTCTACTTGGCGCCATCGGATTGCATACAGGCAGGCGGCCTTTATCTGACCTGTCTGTATGCAGGGGGAGAACCGCCGCCGTCAGATGACCGCAACGCCCATTCACTGGTACTGTGTGCGGATTATAAAGGCTTCCATATGCTTTTTACCGGGGATATGGGGACGGAACAGGAAAATGGAATGCTGAAACTGGCAGAAAAGGAGGGAAGCCTTCAGCAGGAACATCTAAGCCATGTGCAGGTGCTGAAAATGGCCCATCATGGTTCCAATACGTCCTCTGGCGAGGAATTCCTGGACTATTTGAATCCGGACCTGGCGCTTATCTCATATGGGAAGGGCAATTCTTATGGTCATCCGTCCCCTGAAGTGATGGAACGGATGAAAAAATGCCGTATCCCTGTGATGGAGACAGGATACGGCGGCGCAGTCATATTGCGGACGGATGGGAAAACGCTCAGGTGTGGATACTTTATGGATGGCAGGAGATAGACAGCCTGCCGTTCATGCAAAGAGATACCGGCAGAGGCGGCGTTTGGGATTTCACTCCGTATCCTCCTGATGCGTGTCTGACCGTTTATTTCCACTGATTCGGGCTGCGCAGTATTTTTTCCAGAAGTGCATTGCATCCAGTGGTGATGTCATTCCAGGTGGTTTCAAAATCACCTGTATACCAGGGGTCCGCCACATCCCTGCTGCTGCCGGCAAATTCCAGTAATTTATGGATTTTGTTATCCGGGTCGCCTCCGGTGATGCGTGTCATGTTGCGGATGTTCCAGTCATCCATTCCAATCAGATAATCAAATGTCCCATAGTCCCTGGGTTTCATCTGTTTGGCCTGATGGCCCTGACAGCTGATGCCTGCCTGGCGCAGTTTTTCCCGGGTACCCCGGTGGGCGCTGTTTCCAATCTCCTCTGTAGAGGTGGCGGCTGAATCGAGGAAAAACATGTCCTCCAGTCCTTTTTTGTGGACCAGGTCCTGGAAATAGTAGAGGGCCATGGGGCTTCTGCATATGTTGCCGTGGCAGACGAAAAGGATGTTAATGGTAGTATGATTTTGGTTAGTCATTCGTTAAATCTCCATTTATATTTTGTATATAGAGTTTACTATAATTTTATAAGGTATACAAGCGCCTCTTTTCAATTATGCCCTATGCAGTGACATTGCTTTTTTGTATAATTAGTACAGGCAGTTCCTACTGCTGGGTGACTTCCATCTCCGAAAGGGGGTGGTATGACATGAGTACATATGAGACACTTTCTTTGATGATAGCGTTTGGGGTACTTGTTGTTATGATTATAGGTACAAAAAAATAGTCACCCGCCTACCAAAGCTATGTGACTATTTTTT
>DS990261.1:1077365-1216611 GCA_000155435.1 Clostridiales bacterium 1_7_47FAA
TATTTTTTATAACAGTTATTCTCTTTGGAAGCCACTCACTGGAGTGAACTGCCTTTTTTGTACCTTTATTATAAGACAATTTCAGTTCTTCTGTCAATCATGATTTTTAAGCGCCTTTCTTGTATTTTTTTCACATACATTTAATCCTATTGGAATGCTTCGTAGCATGTTGCCGTGGCAGACGAAAAGTATTTTTGTCATCTTGTTTATATCCCTTCACAAGCCTTCAAACCTTGATATTACAGGCTTTCCGGCGCTTTTTCCATTTTTCGTATTTTGCCCCATACCAGCGCAAATCTTTATAAATCTACGCAGTTTCACGGGCAAGTGGTGTAGTAAATTTGTTCGTTTTCAACCTCCATTCTTTTTGCCATTTCAGATACTTTTTTATCATAATCAAATCCAATTTTGGCTTTCTGACTTAACGAACTTATATTCGTATTTTTTTATTATGACCTCCCTATTTCCGATTGCTCACACAGTTTACTTTTGGATGAAATGAGTGATTTTTAATATTTTATTAGCCCGAATGCTTGATTTAAATCGACTGTTAAACCGTCCGTATGTTCATTCCAATATTCAATTAATTCCCTCTGTTTGCTTTTAATCATAGCCCTTATCCTATTTACATCATTTTTTTTAATTCCATCACCTGATAATTGGCTGCCATCAATAAGAGAAAACGAGCCTGAAACCTCATGGCGAATATCAACATGAACATGGGGTGTATTATGCTTTCCAGATTCCTTCGAGTGTATATAATATCGTATGCCATCATCTTTAAATATAGTTCCAGCGTCCGAGCTTATTAAAAGTTGGATATTTATCTTTTCTGTTTCTGATATTCCCATTTTATGAAGATAATAGAGCAATGGTTTATTTGTATCTTCAATCGTATAACGTAAATTATTGAATATCAAATATTTTTCTACAATATTATATTCTCGAACAAAATCAATAGTATTATAGTGTTTAGATCTCAAGCTACCTCCATACAATTTAAAATCAATCCAATCCCATAATTCTTTTACCTTGTATGCATCTTGAACATTTTTTATGTAATACTCCTTACCATTGATTTTTCTTAATGGTGCGATTATATCTTTTCCAACTATTCCGTAATTTTTACTATGTAATACAAGCACTCTATCATCAAGTTTCTCTTCTGCATATACATGAACTTTTATATAAAATAGATAATTCACATTCACCCTTCTTTCATCTTTATAAATTTAAATTGTAGTTGCATTTATTCAATAGAAAACTAATCCTGTTCCACTCAATTGCGTCCATCATGCCGTAATGCAAATTACCATCTATAAAAATTTCGTCATATCAAAGCTCTTAAAAATGGTGTAGTAGTGGTGTAGCAAGCACTCACTTGCTCCATGGAATCATTCGTTTTACAGACTTTTCCGGGACTTTTCAAGATGTTGCTATGGCAAACGAAAAGGATATTAATAGTATTCTGAAATTGCTTACTCATACACGATAGCCCCGTTGAATTTTGATATCTAAAGTCTACTATAAATTTGTGTAATGGACAAGAGCAGTTTTCTATTTGCGACCTTTACAGCCAATTTATCATTTCGTATAATAAGAACAGGCAGTTCCTACTGCTGGGTGACTTCCATCTCCGAGGTGGTGGTGGTATAACATGAGTACATATGAGACACTTTCTTTAATGATTGCGTTTGGGGTACTTATTGTTATGATTATAGGTACAAAAAAATAGTCACCCGCCTCTGAAGCAAATGTGACTATTTTTTGAGTTAAAATTCTTTGGAAGCCACTCACTGGAGTGAACTGCCTTTTTTGTACCTTTATTATAAAACAAGTTTGGTTTATCTGTCAATCATGATTTTTACGTGTGATAGCGTCAGTTTGCTTTCGGAAACAAGAGGATAAGACTCATCCCTATGGCAGGATTAAAATCTGTTCCTTCCAGGTTGTCATATCCTGTCTGTTTTTTACCGCCTCTTTTCAGTTTCCTGATTTTACGTTCAGCAGACACACAACCCAAAGGTTCCCTGCCTCTTCCGCCCGGATTCAGATTCCGTCCCATTGGTTCAGGAAATCGCCAAGTGCCCCCTCTACCTCAGCATACTTCCTGTCTTCCTCTGTTACCTTCAGAATCTCACCATAGACCCTCTGTAGCATTTTTGTGGTGACCCTCAGGCGTTCCCAGATTCCACCCATTACTTCTTCCACGTTGTCCGGCGGATGCGATACTGAGGCATTCACAATATTTCATCATATGGAACTTATCCAGCACAAAAACGGCCCTTCCCCAGGACTTCACGACTGGAACCGCTGGTAGATGTCAAGGACTGCTTTTTTATCCAGTGGCGCATGGGTGAAGGACTGCTGTATGGGCCGGATGGATTTCTCAACAAGAAAGTACAGAGTGATCGGCTCAATGGATTTGTGGTCCAAAGGATCGGCAGGCCTCTGATAAAGGTTATGAAATGCCTTTTTTATTATACAGAAAAATGGGGGTACAATTTAAGTCAATTATTCGAGGTTTGCTGTAGTAATAGGAGTGTTCTTAAATGAATCCAGGAGAATTTTCAAATAAATTTGAAGTGACATTAGCCGAATCAGGAGCGTTGCCGAAGGGATTTGGAGTCTTGCCAGATAATTTAGAAGACTTACCGGACAAAGTACAGGGGCATACCATGTGCTTTGCAGACCGGACTTATGACCGGAGAGAAATGATTTCCTTAAATGGCCTGGCTTATGGTATAATAAACCCATAATATGACAGTTCAAATATACGATGTGAATCCCTTAATGTTTTATCAGACTTATAATAAAACATTAAGTTGCTGGATTGTGATTGCAGGAGGATGAAGGATTATGGGAAAAGGATGGAAAAGAGAAAGGAAAAGGGGCTGGGTGCATACGTCTGTCACCATCTGCACATCCGCTTTCTTTTGTTTGGCCGCAGTCTTCTGCGGGGCGGTGTTTCTGGGCGGCTGTGCAGGAACAGGCAGCGCCAGTGTAAAAGCTCCAGCACCTAAAACAGTGAATTACAAGGCTGATGACTACGACAGCTGGAATGAATTGATGCAAGAGAACCAGATATCAGATTCCTTTAAAGATGCGCTGGAGCAATTTGCCTTTCAGAGCGGAAGCCGGGTCCTGAGGGAAGGCCATGGGAATGTCAATTACAGTCCCCTCAGTCTGTACTATGCGCTGGCCATGGCTGGATGCGGTGCAGACGGTGAGACTGCTGCCCAGATAATGGACAGCCTTGGGGTGCAGGACCAAAGCCAGCTATCCGGGCAATGCAGGAAGCTTTATCAATGGTTTTATTATGATGGGCAGCATCGAAAGAGCCGGAACCAGGAATATAAGGAAGGAGATGACAGTTCCATAGAGTTGGCCAATTCCCTCTGGATTTCCAATCAGCTGAAACTGAAAAAGGATTACCGGAAAATGGCTGCCGCCCAGTTCTTTGCATCTTCCTATCAGGTGGATTTCACCAGCCGGGAAGCCGGGATACAGATGGGAAAATGGATTTCCCAGGAGACAGATGGAGTGATGCAGCCTGAATTACAATTGCCTTCCGATACAATGATGGCGATTTTGAATACATTGTATTTTTATGGAGGCTGGAAGGGTGCCTTTTCTGTGGCAGAAACAGCTGATGATAACTTCACAAAGACTGATGGCAGCCAAGTGACCTGTTCCTTCATGAACCGTGTGGATAATTCCGGGAGATTCAGGAAAGGGGCTTACTGCACGGTGTCTGCCCTGGCCACAGGCAATAACTGCAGCATGGTATTCCTGCTGCCGGACCAGGGGCATAGTGTGGATGAGTTCCTTAATACGCCGGAGCAGCTGGAAACCTCTATGGATACGGATTACAGAAAATGGAAGAGCGGTAAGGTGACATGGAAAGTACCTAAATTCTCCTTTGGCAGTACATTTGAACTGACCGGGCTGTTGCAGGACATGGGCGTGGAGAAAATGTTTGTTCCGAAAGCTGAGTTCAGCAAAATCTCAGAATCGCCCTTGTTTGTAACCAATGTTATTCAGGAAACGCATATGGGGATTGACGAGAAAGGGGTGGAAGGAGCCGCTTATACTATGATAGTCTTAGAAGAAGCAGGTATCTTCATGTCTGAAGAGAAACTGGAGGCAGATATGATTCTGGACCGCCCGTTCATCTATGGGATACAGGACAATAGAACCGGTACATGGCTGTTCCTGGGCGTGTGCCGTAATCCGGCGGATAGGCAGTAGGATAAAATGGTACATGGGCTGATGCACTTTAAACCATGATATATCGTGAATTACAGATACACAGCAAACCATGGGATTAAACGGAGGAACTAGAATGAGATGTAGTAGGGTTACAATAGCAATACTGCTCTGTGCGGTATTTTCCGGAAGTATTCCTTCTATGCATGGAGAAAGCCTGGCATCCCAGGCAGGAACAAACCAGGCAGGAAAGCCCCAGACGGCGGCAACCCAGGCGGGAAAGCCCCAGACAGCAGTATCCCAGGCAGGAAAACCCCAGACGGCAGCATCCCAGGCAGGAAAGCCCCAGGCGGCGGCATTCCAAACAGGAAAGCTCCAGGCCGCGGCGTCCCAGACAGGCACCGCCCGGCTCACTGAATCCCGGACTTATCCCGATACGGTGCGCTGGTTCACAGCCACCTATGCTGTCTGGAGCGTGCGCAATGGCGCTGACCTTTATACGCCGGGAGGAGGAACGCCGGATGAAGCATTTTATGCATTGGTCATTAAAAGCGTCATGGAGCGGGACTGGGGTATCCGGGACCGCCAGTCTGCCCAGTCAATGATTTCATGGCTGGAGAACGAGGGGCATAACCAGGCGCTATTGAAGTATTATGAGGAGCATGATCTGGGGCAGTATGAGACGGATATAGATTTGAATGCATCCTGGGACAGCGGACAGGGGGAAATCTCCGATGGGGAAGCGGCTCGGCAGATGGCTGCATATATGGGATACAGGACATATGGGGCGTATGCTGCCTCGGGATGGGACTACAGCCGCGCCCTGATGCTGTTAGGCCAGTGTTATGTGGCGGGGTACTATACGTATGAGGAGGCCATGGACAAGTCCCTGGAGTTGGGGAAAAAGCTTCAGTCCATGTTCCCGTCCTGGGAGGATTTCATGCAGAGCTATATGTATGGATTCGTGTACTGGAGCAGATCAGACCCTACAGAACCGCAGTCCGAGTTTCAGTACCGTGTAAGCATTTATCACTATCTGGACTCTTTGGAGGACGGTCCATTTAAGATGGATTGGAACATGGAACTGAAAAAAGAGTGGTGATCATGGCCTGATTTGTGCTATACTTAATACAGAATATGGAAGGACAGCCCTTATATGCAGACATTAAACCAGGACATAAAGGACCACAGCTTTAAATCGGTGTACCTTCTGTTCGGCGAAGAGGCATTTCTGAAAAAGAGCTATAAGAACCGCTTAAAGGATGCCATCACGGACGGCGACACCATGAATTATAATTATTACGAGGGAAAGGGCATGAATGTGAACGAAATCATCGGCCTTTCCGATACCATGCCATTTTTTTCTGAAAAGCGGCTTATACTGATGGAGGACAGCGGATTCTTCAAGGGCGGTGCCGGGGCGGATGAGATGACGCAGTACATGGAGCACATTCCTGAAACCACATGTCTTATTTTTGTGGAATCAGAAGTGGATAAAAGGAGCAGACTATATAAGGCAGTTAAAAAGTACGGGTACGCGGCGGAATTGTCACATCAGGATTCCAGCCAGCTGGCCAGATGGGCTGCCGGCATCCTGTCTAAAAATGGCAGGAAGATAACAGGACGTACCATGGAGCTATTCCTCAGCAAGACCGGGGATGACATGGAGAATATAAGTTCGGAGCTGGAAAAGCTTATCAGTTATACCATGGGCCGTGATATTGTTACGGATGAGGACGTGGAGACAATCTGCACCACCCAGGTGACCAACAAGATATTTGATATGATCAGCGCTATTTCAGCCAGGCAGACAAGGAAGGCCATGGACCTGTACGAAGACCTTCTGACGCTGAAGGAGCCGCCCATGCGGATTCTTTTCCTGATTGCCAGGCAGTTTAACCAGATATTACAGGTGAAGGAACTGGTGGGAAAAGGAATGGATAAGGGGACCATTGCATCTAAACTTAAACTGCAGCCCTTTGTGGTGGGGAAAATCATGCTCCAGGCAAAGACATTTTCAAAAGAGCAGATTCTATCCTATGTGAACCTCTGTGTGGATGCAGAGGAAGGTGTGAAGACAGGTAAGCTCCAGGACAGGCTTGCCGTGGAACTTTTGATAACCAATCAATATTAATAAGAAGGATGAAGGCGATGGATATGATGGAGACAATTGAACTGAAGGATATTGAATGCCAGGTAAAACAGGTGTTTAAGGAACTGCTTGAGGCCGCCCGTTTAAAGCCTGGTCAGATACTGGTCGTGGGCTGCTCTTCCAGCGAGATAGACAGCTTTAAGATTGGTTCCCACTCCAACGGTGATATCGGGATGGCTGTATATACTGCCCTGAATGAGGAGTGCAGGCCCTTGGGGATTTATCTGGCGGCACAGTGCTGCGAGCATCTTAACCGAGCACTGATCCTGGAAGAGGAGGCTGCGCTGAAATATGGCTATGAGCCGGTCAATGTGGTTCCCCAGCTCAAAGCAGGAGGTTCCTTTGCAACGGCAGCATATGCAACCCTGGAACGGCCTGTGGCGGTGGAACACATAAAGGCGCATGCGGGGATTGACATCGGGGATACCCTTATCGGCATGCATTTAAAGGATGTAGCCGTGCCTGTGCGCATCCAGACCAAGGAAATCGGCAGCGCCCACGTGGTATGCGCAAGAACCAGGCCTAAGTTCATTGGCGGTATAAGAGCCCGCTATGATGAGGAGAATATGTAGCAAAAACAATAACAAGGAGGAGTGGTTTATGAACAGAGCGATTACAATCAGCCGTCAGTATGGAAGCGGGGGCAGGGAGCTGGGGGAAAAGCTGGCTAAGAAGCTTGGGATTCCCTTCTATGACAAGGAATTGATTGCAATGATAGCCAAAGAGGGCAACATAGAACCATCCATACTGGAGGCAAATGATGAGGTGGAACCGGACCTGGACAACTACTCCACCCGTCTGATTGAACCGGAATACCAGATTGCCATGACACAGCGCATTTATGCGGTCCAGGAGACAGTCATTAAATCATTGGCGGAAAAGGGCGCGTGTGTGATTGTGGGCCGCTGCGCGGATGCCATACTTCCTGATGCAGTGAATATCTTCGTATTTGCTGATATGGAGAGCCGTATCAGGCGGATCATGTCCCTTAATCCTGACCTGTCCAGGGACGAGGCATTGAACAGCATTGAAATCGTGGACAGGAGGCGCAAGGCCTATCATGAGTATTATTCCCCAATCGAGTGGGGAAAGATGGATGCCTATGATATCTGCGTGAACAGCGGTTTGATTGGCGTAGATGGCTGCCTGGACGCGGCCCTGGCGTATATAGGGCATGTAAGATAGTACATAATGAAACAGGACATGATAAAGAAGTACATAATAAAGAAGTATTTAATAAGTATATAAGTATATCCGAAAGCCCTGATGACCGGTCATCTGATGATGTCTGTGCCCTCAGGGCTTCTTGGCTTATGATGGAATGAAAATGGATGAGATTCATATATAAGGCCAGATAAAGCCAGGGATGACACCGTATCGGAAATCGTCCCTGGCTTTTGTGCCCTTCAATGATTGATTAATTCCCTCCAGGCCCATCCCGCCGTGGCCTTGAAGATTCTGGCAGCGGTTCCACATAACCGCAGCGTTGCTTCTTTACATGGTCCGTGTCGTTGGAGCAGTCCCTGTTGGCTGCCTGGGCAGTTTCTTTTTCCTGGTTCATTGTTATCACCTCCTGGTTCGGATATTCCGTCTGTTTGCGAAAAAGGCAGCTGTCAGCTGCCTTCTTTCACAATCTTTTCCAGAACCTGAATCAAATCCTGCAAGGTTTCCAGGTGCACATTGCGCTTCAATATGTCATTCTTCAGGTCTATGGAAAGACTTTCAAATTTGTCCCGTATTTTCGGGGAAACATAGGATGCCATTTCTATCACCTCGGTGTTAGTATGCGGCAAAGCGGGGACTTTATTCATGGTTCATGAATCATCATTCATTATTCTTTGTTCATCTGGCTCCGGTACTGTTTCGGGGACACTCCATGTATCCGTTTGAAAATTTTAATGAAATAATTTACATCCGTAAACCCGCAGCCGGCAGCCACCACATGAACGGGCAGGGTTGTTGAGTTGAGCAGGAGCAGGGAATGACGTATACGGACACTGTGGATGTAATCAGTGAGGTTGCCCCCGGTCTCCTTTTTGAACAGCGCCGACAGATATGACTTGGTCACATGGCACATGTCCGCAAAAAAGGCAAGGGTCAGCGGCTCGGCATAGTGGAAATCCGTATATGTGATACAGCGCTGTATGATTTGGGAATAGTTCTTCATGGAGTGGTTCCTTACGAGAAGGCAGTACTTGTGGACCATTTCATTGTCAATGGCATCCAGCTCGCTCATGGAACGGGCCTGGTTGATGCGGACGGCAAAGCGGGTGGAGAGGTCATCAATATAAACGGGATGTACGTGCCCTTTCTGCACGGATTTGCGGCAAAGTGTGTTGAAGATGATCATCAGGTTTTTTCTGTTCACCAAGGCATTATCCGTGCGCGGTGTAATCCGGTAGGTTTTAAACAGGGTGTAATACCGGCTGGCCTTGTCCTGGTTTCCGCAGGTAATGGCATCCAGCATCTTTTCCTCTACCTCATACCGCTCCTCAATGCTGCTCATGGCAATGGTGGGGCTTTCGTTTAAATGCAGGCTGTCCGGAGCAGATTCCAGCGAAAGCCCGCCCTCCCCTGGAATGGGACGGAACGTATGGCTCACGCCGAACAGGTTGTCCGCAATGGTTATAATGGTTGCTTCAAATGCCTTTAAATCCGCAGGAACCGGCACATTGTTGTAAAATGCCTGAAGTTCCCGAAGCAGGTTGTCAGGCAGCTTTTTGCGGGCCATGGTCCGCTGTATCTGGGTGATGGTGGGAGGTGTTTCCAGCACAGGACCGGCCAGTATGACCACATCCCGGGACACAGGGGACAAAGATGCGCGTCCAATCCGTATGATATAGAGGATGAGGGAAAAATCATCGGTGAGCTTTATGATTTCCCCTACATGGCAGTCCTGTTGAACCAGATATTCCAGTCCGCTGTAATCATAATCAGAATAAAGCTTATATCTTAACTCCATATCCGCCTTATACAGGTTGGAGAAATCAGGTTCCACCTGAAGGCAGTTCACATGGTGGGCCTGGACAATCTGGGAGAACAGGTTGAGGATATCCGTATTCATTGAATTTTCCTTTCTTAACAAAAAATTAATACGATTATTTTTCGATTATTTAGAATGATATTATACTATTGTCCAGTATAACAAAAAATCATACTATTTTAAAGTAATATTCTCTCTTTTTTATTCTTGGATTTTAAGGTACATTCCAATCAGCACAATTACTTTATGCGAAGGAGGAAGTCAATATGGGACAGATGGACAGCAACCCTTTTGCAGGATTTAAAAAGCAGAAGGACTATCTGATATGTGTTGATTCAGACGGATGCGCCATGGATACCATGGACATCAAACATTTTAAATGCTTCGGCCCCTGCATGGTAAGGGAATGGGGATTGGAAAGCTGGAAGAAAGATATTCTGGACCAGTGGAATAAAGTCAACCTGTATTCCATGACAAGGGGAATCAACCGGTTTAAAGCCCTGGCCCTTGTGCTGGAATGGGTTGACAACCTATACTGCCAGATTCCGGGAATCCAGGAACTGGCGGCATGGACCAGGGAGGCAGACGAACTTTCAAACAGCGCCCTTGAGAGGCAAATGCGTTCCTGTCCCAGTATCTGCCTTAAGAAGGCACTTGACTGGTCAGGGACAGTGAACCGGGAAATCAGCCATCTTCCCAAGGCGGATATGAAGCCGTTTCCAGGCGTAAAGGAAGGAATCATGTTGGCGCATCAGTATGCGGATATTGCAGTTGTGTCATCTGCTAATCCGGACGCGGTGGCAGATGAGTGGGGCAGGCATGGGCTTTTGGCAGATGTAGATATCCTGCTGGCGCAGGACGCAGGCTCCAAGTCTTACTGCATTGGAAAGCTTCTGGAATATGGATATGAAAATGACCATGTGATGATGGTTGGAGATGCGCCGGGAGACTGTCAGGCAGCCGGGATGAACAGTGTGCACTTTTATCCCATCCTGGTAAACCGTGAATACGAGAGCTGGATGACCATAATGAAATCAGTGAAACGTCTGGTTGATGGTACGTTTACCCAGGAGTGGCAGAAACAGCTGAGGGATGGATTTGAAATGAATCTGAAGGCGTAGATGACAGCGGACGCACGGACACAGGAGTTTCACATTTACAAAGAGAAGGAGAACAGGACAATGGTAGATTTAAGAAAGAAACCGTACTATCTTAACGAGGAACAGGTAAAATGGGTGGAGGAAACCATAAGTTCCATGAGCCTGGAAGAAAAAATCGGGCAGCTTTTCGTAAACATGGCAGCTAATGCGAAGGAGCGTAAGCCTGAAAATATTAAGGCGGTAATTGATACATATCACCCGGGTGCCATCCGATACCACAATGCACCTAAGGAGGAATTGTGGGAAATGTCAAAGAACCTGCAGGATGTATCCAGAATCCCCCTTCTCATTGCATCCAACTGTGAGATGGGCGGAAACGGCGGGGTCAATGAGGGCACGCCTCTTGCCAACGGAGCCGCCATGGCGGCCATGGACAGCGAGGAAGCTGTATACGAGATGGCTTCCATCAGTGCGAAGGAAAGCGCGGCCGTGGGATGCAACTGGAACTTTGCACCGATTGTGGACCTGACTTACAACTGGAGGAATACCATTGTCCAGCTCAGGGCGTTCAATGATAAGCCGGAGGATGTCATCCGGTATGCAAAATCCTTTTTTAAGGGCATGAAGACACAAAATTTTGCCACCTGCATGAAGCATTTCCCAGGAGACGGCACGGAAGAAAATGACCAGCACCTGATTATGGGCATCAATGATATGAGTGTGGATGAGTGGGATAAAAGCTTTGGACGGGTGTATAAGGAACTGATTGACGAGGGCTGCATGACCATCATGGCAGGCCATATTGCCCTTCCTGCCTATTCCAGAAAACTCTGCCCTGGTATTAAGGACGAGGACATACGACCCGCTACCCTGGCTCCCGAACTGATAAACGGACTGTTAAAGGAGCAGCTTGGATTCAATGGTCTTGTGGTCACGGATGCATCCCATATGATTGGTATGTTTGGCGCAACCATTCCAAGAAGGGAACAGGTTCCGGGTGCAATTGCAGCCGGGTGCGACATGTATCTGTTCTTTAATGACAGGGACGAGGATTTCGGATATATGATGGAAGGCTATCAAAACGGCACCATCACGGAGGAGCGGTTAAACGATGCCCTTCACAGGATACTTGGAATTAAGGCAGCCCTCAATCTCCATGTGCTTAAAGCAGAGGGGATGCTGGTTCCGCCAAAGGATAATCTGGCTGTCGTGGGATGCAGGGAGCACCACGATGCAGCGGCCAGGATGGCGGACCGTTTTGTGACACTGGTCAAAGACCGGTGTAATTACCTTCCCATGACAACGGACCGGTATAAAAAACTGAAGCTGGTCTACATCGGCTCCGAGGCCACGGTGATTGCAGGCACAAAATTCAAGAGCAATGATGATGAAATCATAAAAGATATTGTCACCCAGCTGGAAGCACAGGGGTTTGTAGTGGATGCAATGGTAGACCAGAAAAAGGGAAAGATGGAAGCATTTAAAAGCAGATTTGACGCAGTGCTTCTGGTACTGAATGTGCAGGGCTTTGCCCAGTTCAACACCATGCGCGTGAAATGGGATGAACCGGCCAAACAGCCATGGTACATGTCGGAACTTCCAACCTTTGTTGTGTCCTTAAGTTATACGAATAACCTGATTGACGTACCCATGGCACGCTGCTACATTAATGCTTATATGCCCCACCATGAGGCATTTGAGGCAGCCCTTGATAAGATGATGGGAAAGAGTGAATTCAAAGGACGCTGTAATGACAATGTTTTCTGCGGAAGATGGGAAACAAGATTCTAAGGGGAGATAAGAAGATGGAAGACAGACAGAACAGGCCCTTTGGGCTGAGAGATAAAATAGGTTATTTATTCGGGGATTTCGGCAATGACTTTACATTTATGTTTGCCAGCACATTCCTCATGGTGTTCTATATGAAGGTACTGGGTATCCCTGGTGCCATGGTGGGAACCCTGTTCCTGGCAGCCAGGGTGGTGGATGCATTCACGGACATTACAATGGGACGTATTGTGGACGTGTGCAGACCGGGAAAGGACGGTCGGTTCAAACCATGGATACGCCGTATGGCGGGGCCGGTGGCAATTGCCAGTTTCCTGATGTATCAATCTTCACTGGCCGGTGCATCCATGACCGTCAAGGTCGTATATATGTATGTGACCTATCTGTTGTGGGGAAGTATCTGTTATACAGGTATCAATATACCTTACGGCTCCATGGCTTCCGCTATCACGGATAAGCCGGATGAGCGTACGGCCCTGTCCACGTTCCGTGGCATCGGAGCTAATCTGGCCCAGCTGGTCATCGGGGTTCTTGGGCCTGTCATTATCTATACCACGGATGAGGGCGGCGCCCAGGTAATCCGGAATGACGGAGCCATATTCCCGGTCATGGCAGGTGTCTTCTCCATATGCGCCATTATCTGTTATATCATCTGCTATAAGTGCACCACGGAAAGGGTGAAGATTGAAAAGGACCCGGATGCTCCTAAGGTGACGCTGGCAAAGACCTTTGCTACCATATTTTCCAGCAGGGCCATGCTGGGAATCATCGGGGCGGCGTTGTTCCTGATGCTGAGCCAGCTGCTGATCGGCGGCCTTAATAATTACCTGTATGCGGATTACTTTGGGGATATTAAGGCATTTTCCAGCTATACATTCATCAATATCATGCTGTCTCTTGTGCTGGCAGCCTTTGTCGGCGGCATTACCAGGCGCATGGGCAAGAAGGAAGCCGCTGTGGTGGCCACGGCGTTTACTGGTGTGGTTTACCTGATATTATTTGTGCTGAAACTCAGTAATCCGTGGATTTATATGGTGTCAGCCGCAATCGGTTTCCTTGGCGTGAACTTCTTTAACCTGGTTATCTGGGCTAACATCACGGATGTTATTGACGATGCAGAAGTAAAGAATGGAAAAAGGGAGGACGGGACCATCTACGCTGTCTATTCCTTTGCAAGAAAGGTGGGCCAGGCCCTGGCCGGCGGGCTGAGCGGCTATGCGCTGCAGATGATTGGCTATGAGTCGGCGGCCAAAATACAGACACCGGAAGTCTTAAATGGCCTCTATACCATCTCCACCCTGGTTCCCGCGCTTTTGTTCTTCTGTGTGACCATGATGCTGCTCTTTGTATATCCTTTAGGAAAGAAGAAAGTAGAAGAGAACTCCGCAATCCTGAGGGAACGCAGGGCTGCCCGATAAAAACAGCAACAAAAAACCATCATCGGTGGGTTAAGCCGGTGATGGTTTATTCATTACCAATTCATTCGTCATCTCTATAAATTAAGCGATGGAATTAACAGCCTTGGATAAACGGGATACCTTGCGGGAAGCCGTATTGCTGTGATATACTCCCTTGGTACAAGCCTTATCAATCTCAGAAGTAGCAGCCAGTAATGCAGCCTGGGCAGCAGCCTTGTCCCCAGCAGCAATAGCAGCGTCCACCTTCTTGATAGCGGTTTTAACCTTGGATCTGATCGCCTTATTTCTTGCAGCCTTAGTCTCGTTTACTAAGATTCTTTTCTTTGCAGATTTAATGTTAGCCAATGAAATACACCTCCGTTTCTTTACGTATAATCTTTGTGTTTTCCATCAAAGTCTGGACACGGACAGTTTAATGTAAACATACTATTGTATTCTAGCTAATCTGGAACGGAATGTCAAGACAAAAATGGAGTAATTTTCAAGAAAAACAATAGAAATCAGAAGAATCCTGTCTGTGGCAGCCAGAATCCCTTCTTATAAGCCCTGGCGGTTGAAAATAACCCGTTCCGGCATGATTTCCAAAAGGGAGCTTAAGAGTTTTTCAAAATTCTCATCCGTGGATTCACAGCGTCCAATCCGCTCACCGCCCTTGTAAAAATTCATGATGGTCCTTCTGCCCCAAAAGCAGACCTCAACTTTTGTAAGGTCTGAATACCTGAACCTGACGGTCCTTCCCCAGAGCTTATGGATTACAATCCCTCCGGGGCCTGCAATTAATTTGCGCCCAAACTGTGATGCGGCCAGGGAAAGGGCAATGAGGCCCAGGAATATGCTCATGATCCAAAACTGCTCACTGACCGCCCTGGAGAGAAGCAGGACGGTCATGAGCATTGCCAGATATATGCCCAAATCATTGGGCCTTACGTAAATCCTGTCCTTCTTTTTACCTCTCTCCATAAAGAATCCTCCGGCGCGGCATACATTGTCTTCCAGGGTATGTTCTGAATCCTGATATACACTTTGATAAGTATCTGAATCCTGATACGTATATTTTATAAGTATATTTTAATCTGTCTTCCCATCAATGTCAAACCACATCCATCCTTCGCTTTGCTCCGTATCATGGAATAAAAATCTGCTATTTTGCCTAAAATAACCATAGTAAACGTACAAATATCAGGCGAGAGGTGAATGGGTATGCAGGAAAATGATGCCGTAGAGGCAGTAAATACAGGGTTACAGGGAGGGTTTGACATAAGGACCGACCTTGCGCTGGAGCAGAGGGAAAGCTTTGAGGGGGACGGCGGCGAGATATCCGGGGTTAAGCTTAAGGAGTGGCATCACCAGAAAAGCCAGGTTAAGCTGACCGAGGTGAAAATACTCAATGACCAGGGAGCCAGGGCTATGGGCAAGCCCAAGGGCACCTATCTGACACTGGAGGCCGACCGCCTGTCCAAGGCGGATGATGAGTATCACAGTGAGATATCAGAAGAGCTGGCGCACCAGATAAGGAAGCTGATGAGTGAGATGATTAACTGGAAGGAAGAGGACCTGCCGTCGGTACTGGTGGTGGGTCTTGGCAATCGTTCAGTCACCCCGGATTCCCTGGGGCCAAGGGTACTGGGAAACCTGCAGGTTACCAGGCATCTGGATGGACAGTATGGGGAAACCTTCTTAAAAGACAGGAAACTTCCCGCCATCAGCGGGATAGCGCCCGGGGTCATGGCACAGACGGGGATGGAGACAGCGGAAATCCTGAAGGGAATCATCAGTGAAACCCATCCGGATCTGATTATTGCCATTGACGCCCTGGCAGCCAGAAGCGTGCGCAGGCTTGGAACCACCATACAGCTTACGGATACCGGAATCCATCCAGGCTCAGGCGTTGGGAACCACAGGCACAGCCTGACCCGTGAAAGCCTGGGGGTCCCTGTGCTTGCAATCGGGGTGCCTACCGTGGTTGGGGCGGCGGCCATTGTCCACGATACGGTGTCCGCCCTGATACGGGTCCTGGCGGACAACGATAAGACAAAAGGAACAGGCAGCTGGATTGAGGATATGGATTCAGACCAGCAGTACCAGCTGATACGGGAACTGCTGGAGCCGGAATTCGGCCCCCTGTACGTGACCCCGCCTGACATCGACCAGTCCGTGAAACAGCTGAGCTTCACCATATCAGAGGGAATCCACCAGGCTGTTTTTCCGTAGGAAAACCAGTGGCTGCTAAAAGAGAAGGATGAATGACAAATGAATGACAGTAGCCAATGACAATGATGAATGACAATGTGTAATGACAAGCCTGAAATGCAGATGTACCCGCCATGGAATAAAAAACGCAATATCCATATCATACCTGCATATCATGATATTAGAGCGTATTTGAAAATCCGTTTCTGCTATCCTTCTTAAGGAATCCGTCACAGGACGTCCTATAGGACGCTTCTTACGGCGCCCCTTAGGACAAAGCCTGTCCCACTCCGTGGCATATTTGGTCCCGGTCCGGTCCGCGCAGCCTGCTGTGTCTTCCAAGCCGGGACCCTAATTTCCCATAAGGTGTGACACACGGCTGGCAGAAAGCATTTTCCAAACACAACCTAGTATGATGACAGGTGAAAAATGATATGAGATTAAGACGTGGAGGCTCAGGGCGGCTGATGCGCCGGTTTCTGGCCGGCACAATCCTGCTTATGCTGCTGCTTCTCGGCGGACGTTTCATTGGCCGGGCCGCGGGCAGCATCCCGAGAAATGATTACAGGAACATGATAAAAGCCGGAGGCCAGTGGCTGGTGGAGGCCATATGGACCCAGGCCCGCCCCGGGGAGCAGATAAGGAGGGGACAGGATGGCGACGGTCAGCATCAGGGAATTACTGACCCTGACCCATCCTACCGGAAATACCAGACGGTCAGGACATTTTACCAGGAACACCAGTATCTGGCCTGGTATGGCAATGAGGAGACCGGACAGCAGTCACTGGAGGAACCAGGCAGCCTGATGGCATCAGGCCAGGGAAATATGTCAGGCCAAGGAAATATGTCAGGCCAGGGAAATATGTCAGGCCAGGGAAATATGTCAGGCCAAGGAAATATATCAGGCCAGGGAAATACATCAGGTCAGGGAAATGCATCAGGCCAGGCAAATACACCCGGCCAGCTATACACCACGGGCCAGGGCGGAGTGCTGCCCGGCGGCAATGTCCTTCAGGCCTCGGAAACCCTTACCGGCACCCTGAACCGCCCGCTTACCGGCAATACATATGTAATGGAGCAGCTGGCGGATTATGACTTCCTCATGAAACATTTTTATAGCGTACATACTTCTACCACAGCCGGAAGGGACCTGATGGATGCAAAGACCCTTCTGGGCAAAGACATGTCTATGAAGGGGGACAATTCCAAGCCCCAGATCCTGATTTACCATACCCATTCCCAGGAGGCGTTTGCGGATTCCGGTCCGGGCCAGACCGTGGTTGGGGTAGGGGATTACCTGACAAAGCTTCTGGAGGACAAAGGTTATAATGTATATCACGACAAGTCTGTATATGATTTGAAAAATGGACAGCTGGACCGCAGCCAGGCCTACAATTACGCCCTGGACGGGATAACGAACATCCTGCAGCAGAACCCGTCCATCGAGGTGGTGCTGGATATCCACCGTGACGGGGTGGGTGAGAACCTGCATCTGGTGACGCAGGTGGACGGAAAGGATACTGCCCAGATCATGTTTTTTAACGGCCTGAGCCAGACCCCGGAAGGTCCGATTGAATATCTCCAGAACCCGAACCGGGAGGATAACCTGGCCTTCAGCCTGCAGATGCAGCTGGATGCAGCGGCCTACTATCCCGGCTTTACCAGGAAAATCTATCTCAAGGGACTGCGCTATAATGAGCATCTGCGTCCCAAGTCCAGCCTGATTGAGGTGGGGGCGCAGACCAACACATATCAGGAGGCGTTAAATGCAATGGAACCCCTGTCGGAGCTGTTGGATATGGTGCTGTCAGGAAAATAAAGGGACCCCGGGGACTTTATGGGCAATGCAGAGGCATAATCAAAACAAAAAGTTGCACTCAGAAGCAAAAAATGGTATATTCTACTAAGCGAAACCAGTGCGCGGGGCCTTCCCCGCAATGCTGGCTAATAGACTGTAAGAAACCTGAATGTGAGAAAGGAACCAATATGGCCCACGTTGACCAAAGTAAAATCAGAAATTTTTGTATCATAGCACATATCGACCACGGCAAGTCCACCCTGGCTGACCGTATCATTGAGAAGACCGGCCTGCTGACCAGCAGGGAGATGCAGGAGCAGGTACTGGACAATATGGATCTGGAGCGGGAGCGTGGAATCACCATCAAATCCCAGGCTGTCCGCACCGTATATAAGGCAAAGGATGGGAATGAATACATTTTCAACCTTATCGACACCCCGGGACATGTAGACTTTAACTATGAGGTATCCCGTAGCCTAGCGGCCTGTGACGGCGCGGTGCTGGTGGTGGACGCATCCCAGGGCATAGAGGCCCAGACACTGGCCAATGTGTATCTGGCCCTGGACCATGACCTGGACGTGTTCCCTGTCATTAATAAGATTGACCTGCCAAGCGCGGAGCCTGAGAGGGTGGCTGCGGAGATTGAGGATGTGATTGGCCTGGATGCCAGCGACGCGCCCCATATATCCGCCAAGACAGGAGTCAACATTGAGGATGTGCTGGAAGCCATTGTCCACAAGATACCGGCCCCCGAAGGGGACCCACAGGCGCCGCTTCAGGCCCTGATTTTCGACTCTACCTATGATTCCTATAAAGGGGTCATCATTTTCTGCCGTATCATGGAGGGCACGGTGAAAAAGGGCACTCCCATCCGGATGATGGCAACCGGGGCAGAAGAAGACGTGGTGGAAGTGGGATATTTTGGCGCCGGACAGTTCATACCGTGTGAAGAGCTGAGCGCCGGCATGGTAGGATACATCACGGCCAGCATTAAGAATGTAAGGGACACCCGGGTCGGAGACACAGTGACAGGACGGGACAACCCCTGCGCCGCTCCTCTGCCCGGCTATAAGAAGGTAACCCCCATGGTGTACTGCGGCCTTTACCCTGCTGACGGCGCCAAGTACAATGACCTGAGGGACGCGCTGGAAAAGCTCCAGCTCAATGATGCCTCCCTGTTTTATGAACCGGAGACCTCCCTCGCCCTGGGCTTTGGATTCCGCTGCGGTTTCCTGGGCCTGCTTCATCTGGAGATAATCGAAGAGCGCCTGGAGCGTGAATATAACCTGGACCTTGTCACCACCGCCCCTGGAGTTGTGTACCGTGTATATAAGACCACGGGAGAGATGATTGAACTGACCAACCCTTCCAACCTTCCGGATCCAACGGAGATTGAATATATGGAGGAGCCTATTGTCAGCGCTGAAATCATGGTGACGACTGAATTTGTAGGACCAATCATGACGCTCTGCCAGGAACGCCGTGGTAATTACCTTGGCATGGAATACATTGAGACAACCAGGGCACTGTTAAAATACGAACTGCCCCTGAATGAAATCATTTACGATTTCTTTGACGCCCTCAAGTCCCGCTCCAGAGGATACGCGTCCTTTGATTACGAGTTAAAGGGCTACGAGCGTTCCAGCCTGGTGAAGCTGGACATCCTGGTCAACCGGGAGGAGGTGGACGCCCTTTCCTTCATCGTCCATGCGGATTCTGCTTATGAGCGGGGCAGGAGGATGTGTGAACGGCTTAAGGAGGAGATCCCCAGACACCTGTTCGAGATTCCCATCCAGGCTGCCATCGGCGGCAAGATCATTGCCCGTGAGACGGTGAAAGCCGTGCGCAAGGATGTGCTTGCCAAGTGTTACGGCGGTGATATCAGTCGTAAGAGGAAGCTTCTGGAAAAGCAGAAGGAAGGCAAGAAACGTATGCGCCAGATTGGCAATGTAGAGATACCACAGAAGGCATTCATGAGCGTGTTGAAGCTGGATGAGGAATAATCATCCCATGAATAACAGGCGTATCGGATGCCATGACGATTTCATACAGGGTGCTAACCCTTCATACAGAACGGATGAGATGACCACATTATGACAAGCAAAAATAAAAAGCCCATGGAGCTGTATGTCCATATACCCTTTTGCGCCAGGAAATGCCTTTACTGTGATTTCCTGTCCTTTAGGGCGCTGGCATCGGTCCATGAGGCGTATACCGCACAGCTGATACGGGAGATAGAAGCGCAGGGTGCCTTTTGCCGTGAATACCAGGTGACAACCATATTCATAGGGGGAGGCACTCCTTCTGTCATGGAACCATGTCTGATAGCGGATATCATGCGCGCGCTCAAATACCATTTTGACGTGGCGGAGGATGCGGAGATTACCATAGAGGTGAATCCGGGAACCCTGTTATACAACAAACTCCATATCTACCGTGAGGCAGGAATCAACCGCCTGAGCATCGGCCTTCAGTCCACGGATAACCGGGAGCTGAGGGACCTGGGAAGGATACACACCTTTGAGGAATTCCTGAAAAGCTTCCAGTGTGCCAGGATGGTTGGATTCTCTAACATCAATGTGGACTTGATGAGCAGTATTCCGGGGCAGACCCTGGAGTCTTTTAAGAATACGCTGAAAAAGGTTGCCATGCTGAAACCGGAGCATATATCTGCCTACAGCCTTATCATCGAGGAGGGGACTCCTTTCTGGGACCATTATGGGCAGGGGGCGGCTGGCGGCTGGCGGTCAGCCGGCCAGGATGGTAAGGAACATCCCATGGCGGCTGACGGCCCGGCTTTTCCGCCGCTTCCGGATGAAGACACGGAAAGCAGGATTTATCACCTGACCAGGACCTTCCTCACGGAACAGGGATATGGGCGTTACGAGATATCCAATTATGCAAAGCCCGGTCATGAGTGCCGGCATAACATCGGCTACTGGACAGAGGTACCCTATCTGGGGCTGGGACTGGGCGCATCCTCCTATCTGGGCGGATGCAGGTTCAGCAATACCAGTGACCTGGATATGTATCTGGGTCTGGATTTTAACCGGGCGCCGGAGGAAGTCCTTGAACAGCTTCACGGCCCCCTGCAGGAACTGTCCAGGGAAGCCAGGATGGAGGAATTCATGTTTCTTGGACTGCGCCTTACAAAAGGGGTATCCGGGATTGATTTTGTTTCCATGTTCGGCATCAAACTGGAGACCGTGTTCGGTCCTGTCATGGAACGTCTGATATCCGACGGGCTTCTGGAGAAAAACGGGGTCTGGATTTCCCTGACCGAGTGGGGGATGGATGTGAGCAATTATGTGCTGAGTGAATTCCTGCTGTCGTGATTTGTAATACAGGCATTTGAAACACAGTCATGAATACGGGGACATCAAAATATATTGGGAGGAGAGGACGGATCATGCCGGACATGACCATACGTGAACACATGAGGGATCGGCTGAGGGCGGAAGCGGACCCGGAATACAGGGAGTTCCACAGCAGGCTCCTGCCCGGAACCGCGGGAATCCTGGGAGTGCGCACTCCGGTCCTGCGGGCCTTGTCAAAGGAACTGCTTAAAGGGGACTGGAAGGGATACATAAGCCAGGTCCAGGCCGCCTGGAAGGCGGATGGACAGGGGGACGATGGGGTTTATTACGATGAACTGATCCTCTGGGGACTCTGTATATGCAGGGGATTTAAAAAGTGGGAGGATGCGGCGCCTTATATCACCGGATTCATACCAGCCATCAACAACTGGGCCGTATGCGATATTTTCTGCGGCTCCCTGAAAATGGCAGGCAGATACAGACAGGAGGCATGGGAATTCATCCAGCCCTATCTGGAGTCAGGACAGGAGTACGGGATACGGTTCGGCGTTGTCATGATGTTGTCCCACTTCGTGGATGAAGACCATGTAAAAGAAGCGCTGGAGCGCATGGACGCAGTCAGGCATGAGGGATATTATGTGAAAATGGCCGTGGCCTGGGCCTTGTCCATCTACTTCATCAAGCTTCCTGAGGCGGTAATGCCTTATCTGGAACAGAATCATCTGGATGACTGGACCTACAACAAAGCGCTGCAGAAGATTACGGAATCCTTCCGGGTGGACCAGGAGACGAAGACAGTCATCAGGTCCATGAAGCGTCCGCTGAGACCGGCTTGACCATCAGGTCCATGAAGCGCCTGTTGAGACCGGCTTGACCGGAAAAATAGTTGTGATATCAGATTACCTGTGCTACAATCGAATTAATTCTGAAAACGTTGGCAATCAATACAGAAAGGAGCGTATGTATGGGGAATCTGATTAACAAGGCAGTGGATGATTTTACGGTACAGGCATATGACCAGGGCAGGTTCAGGGAAATTACCAGGGAAGACACGCTGGGCCATTGGTCCGTGTTCTTTTTCTATCCTGCGGATTTCACCTTTGTATGTCCCACGGAGCTTGGGGACCTGGCTGACTTCTATGATGATTTCAAGGAGGCTGGCTGTGAGATTTATTCTGTCTCAGAGGACACACATTTTGTCCATAAAGCATGGGCGGATGCTTCGGACACCATCAAGAAGATCCGGTATCCCATGTTAGGCGACCCGGCAGGCGTGCTTGCAAGAAGCTTCGGCGTGCTGGTGGAGGAAGAGGGCCAGGCCTTAAGGGGGACTTTTGTGGTGAACCCGGAAGGAAAGATTAAAGTGTACGAAATCCATGATATGGGCATTGGCAGGAACGCGCAGGAGCTGCTGCGCAAGGTCCAGGCAGCCCAGTTCGTGGAAGAGCACGGTGACCAGGTGTGTCCTGCCAGGTGGAAACCGGGTGAAGAGACACTGACTCCCAGCCTGGATCTGGTTGGAATGCTGTAAGGAGGTGGCTGTTACGATTGATCTTGCAAGGATTCCGGAAGAAAGCAGCCTGATTGACGAGGGGCTGAAGACACAGCTTTCCGGCATTTTCGGTAAAATGGAAGGCCGGGTGGCCATAAAGGCGGTGGTGGACCTTTCAAGGGAAAAGGACTGTGAGCAGGCGGCGTTCTTAAAGGCGGTTTCAGCCTTAAGCGATAAGCTGGAGCTGGAACTTTACGCGCCCGAGGAGGCCGGACAGGTGCCTGAACTTAATACACAGTGGCTTCCCGTCACCGGGCTTTACAGGGACGGCCGGTATGGCCGGGCATCGTTTCACGGTGTGCCGGGCGGCAAGGAGATTAATTCCTTCGTGCTGGCAATTTATAACCTTGCAGGCCCCGGCCAGGAGATGTCCCGGGGACTGAGGAAGAAGATTGACAAGCTGGATAAAAAGACCAATATCAAAATCTGCGTTTCCCTGGCCTGCCATCACTGTCCGGTCGTGGTGTCTGCCTGCCAGCGCATCGCCATCCTCAATCCCAATATTGAGGCTGAGATGATTGACGCGGCGCTTTATGAGGACCTGGTGGCAAAGTATGATATCAAGAGGATACCCATGATGATCTTCAATGACAGCGAAATCCACATGGGGAGCAAGGAAATTGAGGAAATCGTCACTTTGTTAAAATAATAACTAAAAAATGGAAAATAAAGCAAAAAATTCATTAATTATGCACAAAAAAATGCGGTACTTATTGAGAAAAAACTGTAAGAATTTTAAGAAATAAATATAATGTGTTGCAAATCTATGTGCATTATGCTATATTGGATTTAGACAAATAATGGTGCTGAGATGATGAGAGCATAGTAGAACGACAGAAATGTTGGTTTAACGCTATGCTCTTTTTTGTTTTTGTTTGAGAAGGAGGGGGATTCCAATGGACCAGAAATTTTATGACCTGATTGAATCAAACCCGGTCATAGCGGCTGTCAAGGACATGGATGGACTGAATGCCTGCTGTGCCAGGGAAGAGATCAAGGTGGTATTCATTCTTTTCGGAGACATCTGCAACATCGGGACAATCGTCAGCCAGATTAAGCAGGCAGACAAAGTGGCAATGGTACATGTTGACCTGATAACAGGACTCAGCGGCAAGGAAGTAGCGGTTGACTTCATAAAGAACAATACATTGGCGGACGGCATCATTTCCACCAAACCCGCACTGATTAAGCGGGGCAGGGAGCTGTCCCTTTACACGACACTCAGGGTATTCGTGCTGGATTCCATGGCATTTGAGAACATTGAACATCAGATGGCCGTGGCCAGACCTGACATCATAGAAATCCTGCCGGGGCTTATGCCTAAGGTAATCCGCAGGGTGTGCAGACTGGTCCGTGTACCGGTCATTGCAGGGGGGCTTATATCAGACAAGGAAGATGTGATGGCTGCGTTGTCAGCCGGGGCCATATCCGTTTCAACAACCAACCCAAAAGTATGGCTCATGTGACACAAAGGGAATCAATACGGAACTGAACTGGATTCCACGGGGAATGGAAGACGGTTTTAGTATAAATGATACATAAGCAGGTCCATGGATGAAAGCACCATGGAAGGAAATGGAGTGTATCACAACAAGTTAGGAACTTCCGCGATAGGAAATATCGTGGAAAGAAAAGGAGGGTTTTTATGGCAAAGTATGTAATGGCACTGGATTCAGGAACAACAAGCAACAGGTGTATCCTTTTTAACGAGAAAGGTGAGATGTGCAGCGTTGCCCAGAAAGAATTCACACAGTATTTCCCGAAGCCGGGCTGGGTAGAGCACGATGCCAATGAAATCTGGTCCACACAGCTGGGCGTAGCAGTAGAGGCCATGTCGAAGATTGGGGCGACGGCAGAGGACATTGCTGCCATCGGTATCACCAACCAGCGTGAGACCACCATTGTATGGGATAAAGAGACAGGCGAGCCTGTATACCATGCAATCGTATGGCAGTGCCGCAGGACATCTGAGTACTGTGACAGTTTGAAGGATAAGGGCCTGGTTGATACCTTCCGTGCCAAGACAGGACTTGTAATTGACGCATATTTCTCAGGAACCAAATTAAAATGGATCCTGGATAACGTAGAAGGCGTGCGGGAACGCGCGGAAAAGGGCGAGCTGCTGTTCGGTACCGTGGAGACATGGCTGATCTGGAAGCTGACCAAGGGCAGGGTCCATGTGACGGATTATTCCAATGCATCACGTACCATGCTGTTCAACATCAATACCCTGGAGTGGGATGACGAGATCCTGACGGAACTGAACATACCAAAGTGCATGCTTCCGGAAGCAAAACCGTCCAGCTGTGTTTACGGCAATTCCGATTCCTCCTTCTTTGGCGGGGAAATCCCCATTGGCGGCGCGGCAGGCGACCAGCAGTCAGCATTGTTCGGCCAGACCTGTTTCAATGCAGGCGAGGCAAAGAATACATATGGAACCGGCTGCTTCATGCTGATGAATACAGGCGAGAAACCGGTGTTCTCCAGCAACGGCCTGGTTACCACCATTGCATGGGGACTTGACGGCAAGGTTAACTATGCGCTGGAAGGATCCATCTTCGTTGCAGGCGCGGCCATCCAGTGGCTCCGCGATGAGATGAGGATCATTGATTCCTCGCCGGATTCCGAGTACATGGCCAAGAAGGTCAAGGATACCAATGGCTGCTACGTGGTTCCTGCATTTACAGGACTGGGAGCACCCCACTGGGATCAGTATGCAAGAGGCACCATTGTAGGCATTACCCGCGGCGTGAATAAGTACCATATCATCCGCGCAACCCTGGATTCACTCTGCTACCAGGTGAACGACGTACTGCAGGCCATGAAGGCTGATTCCGGCATTGAGCTGGCAGCGCTTAAGGTGGACGGCGGCGCAAGCGCCAACAATTATCTGATGCAGACCCAGGCTGACATCATCAACGCTCCTGTCAACCGTCCCATGTGCGTGGAGACAACGGCAATGGGCGCCGCATACCTGGCAGGCCTGGCAGTGGGATATTGGGCCAATAAGGAAGAGGTGCTTAAGAACTGGGCAATTGACCGGACATTTACACCTGAAATCTCTGAAGACAAGAGGACAGAGATGGTCACAGGCTGGAACAAGGCAGTAAAATGTTCCTATGGATGGGCAAAAGAAGATTAATCGTACGGGGTATGGAACTGTTGACGACAAATTAGACAAGGGGGTTTCTATATGTTGCCATATATTGCGGAGTTTTTAGGAACAATGATACTGATACTTTTAGGTGATGGCGTTGTAGCTAACGTTACGCTGAACAAATCCGGTATGAAGGGCGCTGGTTCCATCCAGATTACCTTTGCATGGGGCCTTGCGGTCATGGTTCCCGCGTTCATCTTCGGCGCTGCGTCCGGCGCGCATTTCAACCCGGCCCTGACCATTGCCCTGGCAGTGGACGGCAGCCTGGCATGGGGACTGGTCCCAGGATACATCGTGGCGCAGTTTGCAGGCGCATTTGTGGGCGCGGTACTGGTTTACCTGCTGTTCAAGGATCAGTTTGACGCAACTGAGTCAGCTGCAACCAAGCTGGGTGTTTTCTCTACCGGACCATCTGTTCCGAATATGGGACGCAACATCTTAAGTGAAGCAATCGGTACGTTCGTACTTGTATTTGCTATAAAGGGTATTGGCCAGGTAGCAGGTATTCCTGCTGGCGTTGACAAACTGCTGGTATTCGGAATCATCGTATCCATCGGTATGTCCCTTGGCGGACTGACAGGTTATGCCATCAACCCGGCACGTGACCTTGGACCACGTATTGCACATGCAGTGCTTCCGATTAAGGGCAAAGGCGATTCCAACTGGGGTTATGCTCCTGTTGTCATCATCGGGCCGGTTGTGGGAGCAGTGGTTGCAGCATTACTGTACCAGGCAATTCCGTGGGCATAAGTTTTATATAATTACATATTGATTGCGTGAGAGTGGAGCGGAGCAAATGGGTATGGAAACATACCTTGTTTGCTCCGCTTTTTATGAGGCAGTCGAAGGAAGGGAACGAGGAAAATGTATGACGTAATAATAATCGGAGCCGGAGTCGCAGGCTCTGCATCTGCAAGGGAGCTGTCCAGATATAAGGTAAATGCCTGTGTCCTGGAAAGGGAAGAGGATGTGTGCTGCGGGACTTCCAAGGCCAACAGCGCAATTGTCCATGCCGGATATGACGCGGCAGAAGGCTCCCTGATGGCTAAGCTGAATGTGGAGGGCAACCAGATGATGCCCGGCCTTGCGAGGGAACTGGATTTCCCCTTTAAACAGTGCGGATCCTTTGTGGTATGCCTGGACGAGGAACAGCTGCCCGACCTTCAGGCACTTTACGAGAGAGGCGTGGCAAACGGGGTGAAGGACATGGAAGTCATCACGGATAAGGCCAGAATCAGGGAGATGGAGCCTAACCTGACCGATGAGGTGGCGGGAGTCCTCTATGCACCGACCGCAGGAATTGTATGTCCATTTAACTTAAACATTGCATTGGCTGAGAATGCATATACAAACGGCATTGACTTCAAATTCAACACGGAAGTCCTTGATATTGAAAAGATTGAAGGAGGCTGGGCCTTAAGGACAAACCAGGGCGTGTATGAAACCAGATATGTGGTAAATGCATCCGGCGTCCACGCTGACACATTCCACAACATGGTCAGCCAAACAAAGATTCACATCACCCCAAGGCGGGGCGATTACTGTCTGCTGGATAAGAGCGCGGGAAACCATGTCAGCCGTACCATCTTTGCACTGCCTGGAAAGTATGGGAAGGGCGTACTGGTATCTCCTACGGTCCACGGCAACCTGATAGTAGGGCCCACAGCCATAGATATTGAAGATAAGGAAGCCACGGCAACCACAAGGGAAGGCCTGGACGAACTGATTGACAAGGCGGGGATGAATGTGAAGAACCTGCCCATGAGGCAGGTGATTACCTCATTCGCAGGCTTAAGGGCCCATGAGGACCATCATGAATTCATCATTGAGGAACTGGAAGACGCGCCCGGATTCGTGGACTGCGCCGGTATCGAGTCCCCTGGCCTTACCAGCTGCCCGGCCATTGGCAGGATGGTGGCAGGGATACTGAAAGACAAGATGGGGCTGGAGCCCAATCCTGATTTTGTGGGAACCAGAAAAGGCATCCTGGACCCGGACACCCTTACAAAGGAAGAACGGGCGGAGCTGATTAAGGAAAAGCCGGCTTACGGCAACATCATCTGCAGGTGTGAGATGGTGACGGAAGGGGAAATCCTGGACGCAATCCACAGGCCTCTTGGCGCCCGTTCCCTGGACGGCATCAAGCGCAGGACCAGGGCAGGGATGGGACGCTGCCAGGCCGGGTTCTGTACGCCAAGGTCCATGGAACTGCTTCACCGGGAACTGGGACTTCCCATGACGGAGATTACCAAGTCAGGCGGGGAATCGAAACTTGTAGTGGGAACCAACAAGGACAGAATATAGAAAGGAGCGCTTAAGATGAAAGAATATGATATCGTCATAATCGGCGGCGGTCCTGCGGGTCTTGCTGCAGCTGTGGCGGCCAGGGATAACGGGATAGAAAGCATCCTGATACTGGAACGCGACAGGGAACTGGGAGGAATCTTAAACCAGTGCATCCACAATGGTTTCGGTCTCCACACGTTTAAGGAGGAGCTTACAGGGCCGGAATATGCGGCCCGCTATGAGGAGCAGGTATTTGAACGGAACATTGAGTACAAATTAAACACCATGGTCATGGATATCAGCCATGATAAAGTGGTGACAGCCATGAACCGGGAGGAGGGCCTCTTTGAAATCCAGGCCAAAGCCGTAATCCTGGCAATGGGATGCAGGGAGCGCTCCAGGGGCGCGCTGAACATCCCGGGTTACCGGCCGGCCGGTATCTTCTCCGCCGGCACGGCCCAGCGGCTGGTGAACATGGAAGGCTTCATGCCTGGGCGGGAAGTGGTGATTCTGGGATCCGGCGACATCGGGCTGATCATGGCAAGGCGTATGACCCTGGAAGGCGCCAAGGTCAAGGTGGTGGCTGAACTGATGCCGTATTCCGGCGGCCTGAAGCGTAACATCGTGCAGTGCCTCAATGACTACGACATCCCCTTGAAGCTGAGCCATACCGTGGTGGACATCCGGGGCAAGGAACGGCTTACGGGAATTACCCTTGCGGCTGTGGATGAAAAGGGGAAACCCATTCCCGGAACAGAGGAGGATTATACATGTGATACCCTGCTTCTGTCCGTGGGACTGATTCCTGAAAATGAGCTGTCCGGCTCCATGGGCGTGGAGATGAACCGCGTCACATCCGGCCCGGTGGTCAATGAAAGCCTGGAAACCAACATCGAAGGCGTATTTGCCTGCGGCAATGTGCTCCACGTACATGACCTGGTGGACTTTGTGTCCGAGGAAGCGGCGGCAGCCGGAAAGAACGCGGCCAAATATGTGAAGGACGGGGAACGGGCCGGAGGCGGACAGGAAATCGTCCTGAATGCAGTGGACGGAGTCCGCTATACGGTTCCGTGTACCGTTAATCCGGAGCGTATGGAGGATACCCAGATTGTCCGGTTCCGTGTGGGCAATGTTTATAAGAACTGTTATATCGGGGTTTACTTTAATGATGAACGGGTGATGCACAGGAAACGTCCGGTTATGGCTCCCGGTGAGATGGAGGAGATAAAGCTGGAAAAAGATAAATTACTATTGCATCCGGAACTTAAGACCATTACAATAAAGGTAGAGGAGGCATAAACCATGGAAAAGAGAGAACTTATCTGTATCGGTTGTCCAATGGGGTGTCCTCTGACCGTTCAACTGGAGGATGGGGAAATCCTCAGCATTACAGGCCAGACCTGTAAGCGGGGGGAGGTATATGCCAGGAACGAGGTCACCAATCCCACCAGGATTGTCACATCCACCGTCATGGTGGAAGGCGGCAAGGTGGGAAGGGTTTCCGTCAAGACAAAGGACAGTATACCCAAAGGAAAGATCTTCCAGTGTGTCAAGGCCTTAAAAGGCGTGACCGTAAAGGCGCCTGTGCACATTGGCGATGTGATTGTTGCCAATGTGGCTGATACGGGGGTAGACATTGTAGCAACCAGGAATGCGTAAGTGGAATGTCCGCGATTGAGCACCATCGTGGCAAGAAACAGACAGTCGGCAGCTGCCTAAAAGGAGGCTCTAAGCGACAGGAATGAAGCTTTCAGCGTCCGTAAAACAGCGGCCGGCTTCCTGTGGTTCATGAAGCAGGGCGGTAACTAACAGACGGGCCGTGTGAAAGCGGCCTCAGGTAAAGGAGGACTTTACATGGAGAAAAAGCAGCTGGACATCAACAACATGAACGGAATGACGGAAGAAGAGGATAAAACCTGCGGTCTTAATGACATGAACTGCGTGGCAGATGAAGAGGATAAGACCTGCGGCCTCAATGACATGAACTGTGTGGCGGATGAAGAGGACAAGACCTGCGGCCTTAACGACATGAACTGCCTGGGCGAGTAAGCGGGGAACGCAAAGCAGAGACTCCCTGAGGGAGTCCCTGCTTTGTGCGGTAATATAAGGGGCTGCATAAGGTCCTTATGGAGAGGGACCCTGCAGGCTGCCATGGAACTGTATCATAATAATATAAGGGGGTTCGCAATATGAAGAAATTTATCAACGATGTAGCGCTGGTAGAGGAACAGATGATCCAAGGTATGGTAAAGGCTTATCCGCAGTATCTGAGGAAGCTGGACTGCGGCAACGTCGTGGTGCGCGCGCATAAGAAGGAGGGCAAGGTTGCCCTGATCAGCGGCGGCGGCAGCGGACACGAGCCTGCGCACGGCGGGTTCGTGGGAACCGGGATGCTGGATGCGGCAGTTGCAGGAGCCGTGTTTACCTCCCCGACCCCGGACCAGATTTATGAGGGCATCAAGGCGGTTGCAACGGACGCAGGCGTGCTGATGGTTGTGAAGAACTATACCGGTGACGTGATGAACTTTGAGATGGCTGCTGAGATGGCCGAGATGGAGGGAATCATGGTTAAGCATGTGGTGACCAACGATGATGTGGCGGTCAAGGACAGTCTTTATACCGTGGGGCGCAGAGGCGTGGCCGGAACCATTTTCGTACATAAAATCGCGGGCGCCCTGGCAGAGGAAGGGGGAACCCTGGACGAGGTGCAGGCCGTTGCCCAGAAGGTCATTGATAATGTGAGGACCATGGGCGCTGCCACCCAGGCGTGTACGGTTCCCGCAGCGGGAAAGCCGGGATTTGAACTGTCGGATGATGAGATGGAAGTGGGAATCGGCATCCACGGGGAGCCGGGAACCCACAGGGAATCCATGAAGACAGCGGATGAGATAACGGATATGCTGCTGGAGCAGATCCTGGGGGATATTGATTATAATGGTTCTGAGGTTGCTGTCATGATCAATGGCGCAGGCGCAACGCCTCTTATGGAGCTGTTCATCATCAATAACCATGTATCGGATGTGCTGGCTGAAAAGGGAATCAAGGTTTACAAGACAATGGTGGGAGAGTACATGACATCCATTGAGATGCAGGGCTTCTCCATTTCCCTGCTCCGCCTGGATGAGGAGCTGAAGCGGCTGCTGGACGCCCCGGCAGATACTCCGGCCTTAAGATAGGGACCGGGTGAACGGATTATTTCCCCGCCTGTAACGGGCGGGGTTTTTATAATGATTATGATGTGAGGAAATCTCAGAAAGGTGGTCACCATGGCAGACAGTAAGAAAGTATTGGAAATCATCAGGGCAATCGGCCTTAAAATGGAGGAAAAGAAAGAGTATCTGACGGAATTGGACCAGCCAATCGGGGACAGCGACCATGGCATTAACATGGCAAGAGGGTTCGGGGCGGTGGAAGGCAAGCTTCCAGGTCTGGAAGGCAAGGATATCGGGACCATTTTAAAGACCGTCGGCATGACTCTTGTATCCACGGTGGGCGGCGCCTCGGGGCCGTTGTACGGCTCTGCGTATATGAAGGCGGGGATGGCCATGGCGGGGAAGGAAGAGATGGATATGGATGATTTCCTGTCCATGATGAAGACTGCGGTGGAGGCAGTGGAGCAGAGGGGCAAGGCAACGGTGGAGGAAGCCACCATGCTGGACGCCATGGTTCCGTCGCTGAAGGCCATGGAGGAAGCCGTGGCAGAGGGGAAGACCACAAAAGAAGCCCTGGATGCAGGTGTTCAGGCGGCATGGGCAGGGGCTGAGCACACCAAGGACCTGGTGGCCACCAAGGGGCGCGCCAGCTATGTGGGCGAGCGCGGCCTGGGCCATCAGGATCCGGGGGCAACTTCCTATTCCTATATGCTGGAGGTTGTGGCCGGACTTATGTGACTGGGATCATAAGGCGGCTGGAACGTGTTTGGAATATCATAGGAAAATGGAGAGGAGCAAGGATAAGGTATGGTAGGATTTGTGATTGTTTCCCATAGCGGGAATCTGGCTAAGAGCGTGGTTGAACTGACAGCCATCATGGCGCCCAGCGCAAGGATAGCGGCAGCGGGCGGCATGGATGACGGAGGATTTGGGACCAGCTTTGAGAAGATACAGGCAGCCATTGAGTCCGTGTATTCAGATGACGGCGTACTGGTGCTGATGGATATGGGAAGTGCGGTAATGACCACGGAGATGGTCATAGAGACATTTGAAGGTAAAAAGGTGGAGATGGTGGACTGTCCCCTGGTGGAAGGGGCGGTAGTTGCAACCATTGACTCTGTGGGCGGAATGGACTTTGAGTCAATCAAGAAAGCCCTGGCAGGAGTGGGGACATCCAGGAAGTTCTGAGACAGGCATGCTATATGGGGGCCGGGCTTACGCATTGGCACACCCTATTCTTTCCTCGTGATGGTTACAATCATCTTGTTGGGAAGGCATACAATGGTATCGCTGCTCAGGTGCTTCTTACCCTGGTGCACGCAGACCTTGTCAGGGCAGCTGGCTTCGCTGCACCAGATTTCCCCGTCTTTTACAATGAGATGGTTGGTGCCCCCGCCTGCGCCGGTGACAGTGAGTTCTGTATCCTTACTTAAATCCAGGGTCCTTACCACCTTGCCGTCCACGCTGATCTGGGCTGTGGCGGCAGGCGCCCTGTGTGAGACATAGTTAAATCCAAATACGGCCGCGGCAATCAGAAGGATAGCTGCGGCCAGTATCATATCGCGTTTTCCTAAAACTTTCATTGTTCAGCTGCCTGTTTCAGGCATTCCTCCACTCCGTTGATAAATGGATAGACATTGATGCTGACGGTAGAGACTGCATCGGTGGCATAACCATCCTGGTTGGCAAGTCCGTTCACCTTCTGGTGTTCAATGACGTATCTGCCCACTGCGTCTGCCTGGGCTTTCCAGGTGGGGCCGTTTTCCGTCATGACGTAGTGCCCGTCCATGCTCAGCTTCTGCTTGCCGTTGCCTTCGGCGTCAAAGGAATCCCATACGCAGGATACGATGATCCCGTTTGCCACGGTGATGCTGGTTGAATCCCTGTATCCGTTGGAATCAGGCTCCGGCGCTTCATAGGTATAGGTGCCGTCAGCCAGGGGAACCTCAGGCTGGTTGGTGGTGACAGGCCCTTTTAATGCGTGGTACAAAGGGTTCGAGACTGCTATGACGGCAATGGACATCACTGCCATGACAGCAATGCCGATGGCGCTTCTTGTGCTGGAAGTCATTGTTTTTCTGCTCATTGTATCACTCCTCGGAATTTAGTAGTAATGTGCCGTCTGAAAGGTATCCCGGCACATTGTTTATTTTATCACAATTAGAACGGTTATACAATCAAATTCCGCTGTAAGTTTAAACCAGGATGGATTGGGAGCGGATTGATATTACGGGCATTGAAAACATACATTATATGGAAATCCATGGTATAATCCTTATAGGCGGGACTGAGGGAAGGAACCGGGCCGGGAGGGGGAAAGGTGTATGGATGAGCGGGAGAGGATTGAGGATAGAAGGGATTGCGGGGGGATGCAGGAAAATGATAAAGGGGATTCCGGGGGGATGCAGGAAGATGATAGAAGGGATTCCGGGGGGATACAGGAAGATGATAAAAGGGATTCCGGGGGGATGCAGGAAAATGATAAAGGGGATTCCGGAGGGATGCAGGAGAATGATAAAGGGGATTCCAGAGGGATACAGGAGATGGTTTTGGATGGGGGCCAGGGAAAGGGGTACAAGAAGGGGCCGACGATTACCAAGTGCCTGATCCTGTTCTGTATCCTGTATTTTGTGTATCAGGGACCGGCCTGCGGCAGGCGGGTTACGTACCGGTTCGTGTTTGGCCCCGGACAATCCGCGCAGGCTGGGCTGGGTGAGCAGTATTATAATGACGGGGAGTTTGAAAAAGCGGCGGAATACTATCAGCAGGTGGTGGATGACATCTATGCCAGGGGCGGACGGTTTCAGCCGGAGAACGGACCCCTGTATTACCGCCTGGGGGTTATCTACTATAATCTTGGGGAGTATGGACAGGCAGTTAAGTATCTGGATGAATCCGCGGATGTGGACCAGCGTACCTCCAATACAGAGGATCTGGCGTGGGATTATTTTGCCATAGGGAGGGTTCTCAGGGAAGCGGGAAAAAGTGAGGAATCAGTTGATTATTACAGGAAGGGCCTGAAGGCCATTAAGAAGGTCAGCGGAAATGATTCAGAGGATGCGGCTGAGTTTTTGATTGGCCTCGGGGACTCCTATAAAAAGAATGAGGAGCATGACAAGGCGCTGGAATCCTACCAGCAGGCGCTGGGGATTTATGAAAAGCACCAGTCTGACCCGGTCTGGATATATATAAGGATTGCAAGGAGCTATGAGAAGCTGGATGATTATGCATCTGCGGAATCATATTATAGGAAAGCTTCACAGACTGGAAGCGCGGATAACTATACGATGGGCGTGATATGGTTTAATCTTGGCATGCTGTATCAGGATACCGGGAAGGGGGAAGAGGCATTTTCCCTGTATCAGGAAGCGTTGACACTGATTAATAAGGACGGCGGTTATGAGGCTGCGGAGTCATCGGTGCAGCATTACCTTGCGTCTGCTTACGCCGAAATTAAAAATGATCTGGACAGCGCCATCCGTTATTCTTTATCGGCCTGCCGGATCAGGGAGGAACTGGCATCGCCCCATCTGGAGGATAAGGAAAGGCTTGGGGAGTTTAAGGAACAGCTTAAGGGCTTTTATCAGGAATCCACAGGGGACGGCACGGATGAAGGGTTTGAGTCCTGGTATTGGCAGCAGATGGAAGAGGGGGGCTTCCTGATAAATCCTTTGGATACATCCGGGAATATATGATATACTGGGATGTGTTTAAAAGACGTGTCATAAAAATGTGATTCAAAGGATGCGTTCCAAAATGATTCGGCAATGCACTGCAGGGCCGGACAGGCAGAGGTGTCATATGGTTGTAATCAAAAATAATAAGAAGAAAGCAGGCAGACAGCGTATGTCCACCAGGAAGATAGCCCTGTTCGGGCTTCTGACTGCCCTGGCTGTTGTGTTAGGATATGTGGAGTCCCTGATACCGGTTTATCTGGGGGCGCCGGGGGTGAAGCTGGGACTGGCTAATCTGGTTACCATGATTGCCCTTTACTGTATGGGGGTAAGGGCTGCGATTGCCGTTAATCTGGTCCGTATCTTTTTCTCGGGTTTTACATTCGGCCCTGCATCAGCCATCCTTTTTAGTCTGGCGGGCGCAGGCTTAAGCCTGACTGTCATGGGGGTGTGTAAGAAGTTCCGTCTGTTCGGCATGGTGGGGGTCAGTATACTGGGCGGGGTGGCCCACAATATCGGGCAGTTTATGATGGCCGCTTATGTGGTCCATACCTTTGGGGTATTTGCGTATCTTCCCGTGCTTCTTGGGGCCGGAACCGTGGCCGGAGCCATGATTGGGCTGTTAGGCGGGATGGTGGTACAGCGGATCAGCCGGGTTTTCCGAGAAATTTGATATATTTCCTAAGAAATTGCCATTGTCTTGACGGCAGGGGCAGGATATAATTAATAGTAATGAGAAAATGGAGGGTGCTGATATGGTTTATAAAGCAATCAAAGGACTTGTACAGTATGGTCTTAACACTGGCCTTATCACTGAGGTGGATGCTATTTATGCCAGGAACCAGATCCTGGACGTAATGGGGATGGATGAGTACCAGGAGCCGGAAGGGGAAGGATTTGAGGGCGGCCTGGAGGAAATCTTAAAGGTTCTTATGGACCATGCCCATGAAACCGGGGTTTTGAAGGATGACAGCGTCGTATATAGGGATTTATTTGATACAAAGCTGATGAACTGCCTGATGCCAAGGCCAAGCGAGGTGGAGCGGGAATTTTGGGAGCTTTATAAGGTTTCCCCGGAAAAAGCCACGGACTGGTATTATAAGCTGAGCCAGGATTCGGATTATATACGCCGCTATCGGATTGTCAAGGATATGAAGTGGACCACCGATACCCGGTACGGTACGCTGGATATCACGGTTAACCTGTCCAAGCCGGAGAAAGACCCTAAGGCCATTGCGGCTGCCAAGCTTGCCAAGCAGAGCGGGTATCCCAAGTGCCAGCTCTGTATGGAAAATGTGGGCTATGCGGGCCGCGCCAACCATCCGGCCAGGAATAACCACAGGATCATCCCGGTTACGATTAATGACAGCCAGTGGGGATTCCAGTATTCTCCGTATGTATATTACAATGAACACTGTATCGTGTTTAACGGCCAGCATATTCCCATGAAGATAGATAAGGCCGCCTTCAGGAAGCTGTTTGACTTCATTAAGCAGTTCCCCCACTATTTCCTGGGATCCAATGCAGACCTTCCCATTGTGGGCGGTTCTATTTTGAGCCATGACCATTTCCAGGGGGGACATTATACCTTTGCCATGGCTAAGGCTGCCATGGAGAAGCATTTTACATATAAAGGATTTGAGGACGTGGAGGCTGGAATCGTGTTCTGGCCCATGTCCGTGCTGAGACTGAGGGCAGAGGATGCAGGCCGCCTGATTGAGCTGGGGGACGTGGTCCTTAATGCATGGCGTGGGTATACGGATGAAGCTGCATTCGTATTTGCAGAGACAGAGGGTGAACCTCATAATACCATAACGCCCATTGCGCGTAAGGTGGGGGATATGTATGAGCTGGACCTGGTACTGCGCAACAATATCACCACAGAGGAATTCCCTCTGGGCGTGTACCATCCCCATCAGGAACTGCACCATATTAAGAAGGAGAATATCGGCCTGATTGAGGTCATGGGTCTGGCGGTGCTGCCGTCCAGGCTTAAGACGGAACTGGCTGAACTGGGAACCTATATAATAGAAGGAAGGGACATCCGCAGCAATGAAACACTGGAGAAACATGCGGACTGGGTGGATGGTTTCCTTCCCAAATATAAGGAAAAGGGCATTGCCGTTACTGCGGAGAATGTGGAGTCCATCCTTCAGGAGGAAGTGGGATATGTGTTCGCCAGGGTTCTGGAGGACGCAGGTGTATATAAGTGTGATGAAGCGGGACGTGAGGCATTTGGAAGATTCTTAAGGAGTGTTGGATTTTCGGAATGCTAAGATAAGATACAGGAACAGATAAGACACAGGAATAGATAGGATACAGAAAAGATAAAGATATGTTACAGGAACAGAAGGCGGATATGGATATGTTGGATCCGCCTTCTGTTTTTACATTTCACCCCCTCCAACTTTTTGTAAAAAGTTTTTGCAAATCTTCTATCTGTTCAATCTTCCATAATTGATTTATGATAAAGCCTGTAAGGACAAGACATACTTCTTAAGCGCTTAAGAATCAGAGGTTTCAATATCCGGCATGGCCGGAAGGAGGTTATAAAGGGATGAGTCAATTAATTAATAAGAATTGTATTGTATTTGATATGGAAGGGGACAAGAAGGACATTATCCGCACCCTGGCAGGGGAGCTGCACAGGGCTGGCAGGATAACGGACGCAGAGGAGTTTTTCCAGGATGTGCTGGCAAGGGAGGCCATTGCGGCAACTTTTGTGGGCTTTGATATGGGACTTCCTCATGGCAAGACAGACCATGTGCTGGAGGCCAGCGTGTGCTTTGGCAGGACCAGGGGACCGGTGGTGTGGAATGAGGAGTCGGGGGATACGGTTGACCTGGTCATCCTGATAGCGGTTCCTTTGTGCGAGGCAGGGGACACCCACATGAAGATCCTGGCCAACCTGTCCAGGAAGCTGATGCATGAGGAGTTCAGGGATTCCCTGAGGAAGAGTGACAGGGAACAGGTATACAACATATTAAGTGAAGTTCTGGAGGGGTAGGAAGATGAAAGAGCAGTTAAGGATATTAAAGAAACATATATTGACAGGCACATCACATATGATTCCCTTTATCGTGGCAGGAGGTATCCTGTTTTCGCTGGCAGTCATGCTGAACCCGGAAGGGGCGGCAACGCCGGAGACAGGCTGGCTGGCAGGACTGGCACAGATCGGTTTGGGCGGACTGACACTTTTCATCCCTGTGCTGGGCGGATATATTGCATATTCAATCGCCGACAAGCCCGGCCTTGCGCCTGGTATGATCGGGGCTTATCTGGCAAGGGAAATGGGCGCCGGATTCCTGGGCGGCATGGCCGCCGGCCTGATAGCCGGCGTTGTGGTCAAGGAGTTAAAACGGATTAAGCTTCCTATCGCGCTTAAGACACTGGGTTCCATCTTCATCTATCCGCTGGTGGGGACACTGGTTACCGGAGGCATCATTGTATGGGGCATCGGAGGGCCGATTGCAGCCCTTATGAACGGTCTTACGGCCTGGCTGTCCGGGCTGGGCGATGTGGGTAAGGTACCGCTGGCCTCCATCCTGGGAGCCATGACTGCATTTGACATGGGCGGCCCCATCAATAAGGTGGCAACACTGTTTGCACAGACCCAGGTTGATACGCTTCCATACCTGATGGGCGGCGTTGGCGTCGCCATCTGTACGCCCCCTATCGGCATGGGAATCGCAACGCTTCTGGCTCCTAAAAAGTATAATGTTGAGGAAAAGGAAGCTGGCAAGGCAGCCATCCTTATGGGCTGTGTGGGTATTACCGAGGGAGCCATCCCATTTGCGGCCAATGACCCCTTAAGGGTCATCCCGTCCCTGATCGTGGGCGCCGTGGCAGGCAATATCATTCCATTCCTGACAGGGGTCCTGAACCATGCGCCATGGGGCGGAATCATCGTGCTTCCGGTTGTGGAGGGGAAAATCTGGTATCTGATTTCTGTCCTGGCAGGTGGATTTGTGACAGCGGTTATGGTAAACTTATTAAAGAAGGATTATGTGGATGTAACGGTTGAAAAGGAAGATACCGTGGATTTGGATGAGATAACATTTGATGAATTTTAAAGAAGATAAATGTGGTAAAAGTAAATAATGATGAAAATAAATAGTGATGAAAATAAAACAGGATTGACATGGAGGACGATAAAATGAAAGTAGTAGGAATTACATCTTGCCCATCAGGCGTGGCACATACATACATGGCGGCAGAAGCGCTTAAATTATCCGGCGAGAAGCTGGGGATGGAAGTAATCATTGAGACACAGGGCGGGGCCGGTGTTGAGAACCAGTTAAAGCAGAAGGACATCGACGAGGCTGCATGTGTGGTCATTGTCAATGATGTGGCCCTGGAGGGACTGGACCGGTTCAAGGGAAAGAAGGTCCTGAAAATGGGGGTTTCAGACCTGATTAAGAAGTCTGACGCTGTCATGAAGAAAATCCAGGATACCTTTCAGTAGGGTTTGTCAGGGGAGTGTATAAGATAAAGTAAAGGATGAGGGGAGCGGGGAGCGCTCCTCTTGTCCGTGTATCCATATGGGGCATGGCAGTCAGGGCGTCCGGTAAAGGAACAGGCAGGCGCCGTACAGGAGAAGAAGATTATGTTTAATGGGAGAATGCTTAATATCATCCGCTATCTTAAGGAACAGGGGGAATCCACCTATAAGGCGGCGGCCAGGGATTTGGGGGTATCGGAGCGGAGCGTGCGGTATGATGTGGACCGGATTAACGATATCCTGTCCCTGGAACACCTGCCGGAGATTGAAAAACACTCCAAGGGCGTACTGGTGTATCCCAGGAACCTGGACTTAAAGGGACTGGAGGACGGCAATGAGGTGGTATATACCAGCCGGGAACGCATGTCCATCCTGCTGCTGATCCTGATGATACGCAGCGAGGACCTTAAGATAAACCAGCTGAGCCAGCAGTTCAGGGTGTCCAGGACAACGGTGAAGAATGATATGGCGGCCCTGGATGAGGAACTTAAGAAGGATGGGATGGGTATCGGGTATTCCGGACATTTTTACCTTTCCGGCCCAAAGCTTAAGCGGACCACCCTGATGAACCAGGAGTTCAGGAAATACATTGAGTACCTGATTAATCCTTTTACGGAATACAATTCCTATGAATTTTACTGTATCCATATCATACATAAGGCGTTTGAGGGCATTTCCATTCCAAATGTGGTCATGGCGGTGGACGGATTACTGGAGGATCTGGGCTGTACCCTGACCAGCAGTTCCTACCTGTGGTATATGTCCAATGTGGTGGTGCTTATATGGTATGTACTGCATGACAAGGTCTATCCCCTGGATATCTCGGTGATGCCCGGCTATGACAGGGAGGTTTACGGCAGGTTTGGGAAGGACCTGGAGGTAATCATAGGCAGGCCGGTATCAGGGGATTATATTGCCATGATGGCGAAAATGTTTGATTTCACCAATAAGATTGCAGGAGGAAAGGGGGAGGTGGACCCGGTCCATGCCCAGGCAGTGACATTTTCCCTGATTTCCTCCATGTCAAAACGGCTGAACATGCCCTTTGACAAGGACAGTTCCCTGGTGGAAGGGCTGCTAAACCACATGATTCCCCTGATCCAGAGGATTAATAATCATGTAAGCATCAAGGATAACGTGGTTTCCCTTCTGGGGCCGAAGGAGCAGCAGCTTTACAATGTGGTGACCCAGGCCTGCGGTGAGGTGGAGACCCTTGACCAGCTGGGCAATGCGGATGAGCTGGTGTATCTGACCATCTGCTTCATGGCCAGCATCCGGAGGATGAAGACAGCGCCCTACAAGAAGGTGCTTCTGGTGTGCGGGCACGGTTACGGCACCACTACCATGTTAAAGGAGGCGCTGCTCAGCGAATACCAGATTCACATCATGGACACCCTTCCTATCTATAAGCTGTCCTCCTACCCTGACTGGGCTGCCATTGATTATGTTTTGTCCACCATTAAGGTGAATAACAGCCTGCCAAAGCCGTGCATAACAGTGAGCCCCATCCTGCAGCAGGAGGACAGGGCTGCCATAGAGGGGCTTGGAATCTCCAGGAAGGCAATCCTTTCAAGCTATTATTCCATTGAGGAAAAGCTTGGGTTCCTGGATGAGGCAACGCGGGCCAGGGTGATGGATGTGGTGAAGAAGGAACTGGGTTACCAGACCGCCCAGGTGTTCCATAACCCCAGGAATTTCAGTAGCTTCCTGAAGTATGACTGCATTGAACTGGCAGAAGAGGCCGCGGACTGGAGGGAGGCGGTGCGCTTGAGTGCAGGGCCTCTGCTTAGGCGGGGATTCATTGAGGAGTCCTATGTATCCAACATGATAGGGTTCATAGAAGAACAGGGCTTTTATGCTGTTTCCGACGGGTCCTTTGCACTGCTTCACGGAAAAGGCGCAGAGGGAATCAGGAAGACCAGCTTAAGCCTTCTGGTAACAGGAAAACCAGTGGAATTTGGGGATAAGAAGGCCAATGTCATATTCTGCCTGGCCAGCCGCGACTCCAAGGAACATATACCGGCAGTGGTGACCCTGATGCGCATGGTGAAGACCACCTCCCTGATCCACGATTTAATCCGGTGCAGGACGAAGGAGGAGGCGTACCAGTGCGTGCTTAACTGCGAGTTTGAGGTCCTCTGACTGTGGGGAGGATAGGGAGGATGGGGAGGATGGGTTTGCGCACAGGGCCAGTCTGTACAGACAAAAAATCCTGTGTTATAATGAACTGGACTTTGAAGATGAAATCATGGAAATGAGATTATGGAAATGAGATTATGGAAATGAAATCATGGAAATGGAATCATGGAAATGAAATCAGGAAGATGAGCTCATGGAAATGAAATCATAAGAACGAAATCAGGGAAAAGGAGTAAATGGATATGTTAGATGAGAGATGGGTATTTCATGAAAATGCAGAAGCAGTCCAGGCTGGACCGGGAGTTGTGAGAAGGGTCCTGGCTTACAGCAAGGATCTGATGTGTGTGGAGAATACATTTGAGAAAGGCGCGGTGGGCAGCCTTCACCATCATCCCCACACCCAGATCACATACGTTGTAAGCGGTGAATTTGAGTTTGATATTGAAGGTGAGAAAAAGATTGTAAAGGCCGGAGACACCATGCTGAAGCTGGATGGGGTGGAACATGGATGCGTATGCCTTGAGGCAGGTATCCTCCTGGATATCTTTAACCCCATGCGCCAGGATTTTGTGTAAATCCGTGAAAAGGATGGAGAAAAAATCCTGCTATACAGAACCATGCTGCACTGGTGATTCAGGCGAAAATACCGGCCAGCCCCAGGTCCTCCACCTTTTTATGGATATACCCTTTATCAATGGAATATAGCCCCAGGTCGTTCATGCGCCGGAACAGGCAGGAGCCGGAAAATGTATATTTTTCCCTCAGGCCTTCCGGCGTTTCCATTTGTTCCCTAACCCATGCAATGGCCTCGCCCACGGCCAGTTCCCGGGGGAATTCAAGGAGGGGACGGCCGGAGAGGAACTGCACCATGTTATGCCCGGCCAGGACGCCAGTGACAATGGCTTCTGTGTGGCCCACCAGAAGCCCCGCCTTTTCACCGGCACAGAACAGGTTGGCCCGCTGGTCCACCTTCAGGCTGTTGCTCCGCCTGCACATGGCAAGATAGCGCATGGAGTTGCCTTTCCCGCCTGCATACGGGTCTTCATAACGGGCGCATTCAAATCCCGGAATCTGATGAAGCTTTTCCAGAGGGTAATAGGGAGTCATCATTTTGGCGTGTCCGGTGTCCAGCAGGATGATGTTTTCGGCAAATTCATCCAGGGCATATTGCTGGCAGGCCTTGATGGAAAGATGGTTTTCCCTGAGTTCCCGGGGAAGAGGGATGACGGCCACTCCATTTTCATCCAGGGCTTTTATGATTTCGGGGGACAGGGATTCCTTGAACAGCTTGCAGGACCCGCTCATGGCCCCATATGAGCCGTCATGGGCTTCCGCCTTAAGTTCGGTAAGCCCGGTAAGGCCGCAAAGGCTGATGCGCCCGCCGAAGCTGGGGCAGCGCAGCACGCACATGGCGCATCCGTTTCCATATTGCCTGCAGTTGTTCATAGGCCCGGCGGTTCCTGTGGCGTCGATGAACCCGTCGGCCTCATAACAGTTGCCATTGTCGTCACGGACGGACAGGATTGTGGTATTGTCCCCGGATAAGTCTGCGCTGGCCACCCTGGATTGCCTGTGTATGGAAACGCCCAGCTGAAGCAGCCGCTGTTCTACTGCCACGGGCGTTTTTATTATATCATACAGGTCGGCGTGCTGATGGCCCGGAAAGGAAATGCATTTGTGGCGCAGGCATGTGTCCATGGCCCGGAACATATCGTCCCCGCCCATGGCAGCCATCTCCTCCGTGGCCGTGAAACGGCCGTTGTTGCGTATGATACCGCCTACCAGGCCTGTTCCAAGCAGGGAGTCCGTGCGCTCCAACAGGGTTACGCTGGCACCGTTTTTGGCTGCCTGGGCGCTGGCCGCACAGCCGGCCCATCCGCCTCCTACAATTACTATTTTCATAATCACGCCTCCTCCTGTATAGTAAGATTATATTATGTATCCGCAGGGATATAGACCTGCAAAATGAACAACCGCCATACCTGTATACAAGTATGGCGGTGCTTTTTCCTGCCGCAGGATTCCTATTTCTCAGTGTGGGGGAGACGGCCCCGGAGGAACCGTTTCCTTAACTCGTTAAGACTGAAGGGAATCAGGGGGTACACATAACTCTTTCCTGCAATGGTCTTGTTAAATACAATGGCGCAGATGGCGATTACCGTGCCGATGATATATCCCCATACATTAAAGACAGCGGTCAGTATTAATATGATCACACGCATGAACTTCATGGCATAGCCCAGTTCAAAACTGGCCTGGGAATAATTGGCAATCGTAACGAATGCCATGTACAGCATGGTCTCACTGTTAAACCATCCGGATTTCACCGCATATTCCCCAAGCACGATACCTGCAATCACACTCAGCGGGGTGGTCAGCATGCTGGGGGTATTCACCGCTGCCAGCCGCAGGCCGTCAATGGCAAATTCCAGTATGAGCAGTTGCCATATAAGGGGCACGTTCAGTGGGTCGGACACGCGTATGAATGCCAGCCAGTCCGGGATATAGGCAGGATTCTGCATGAACAGGAGCCATGTGGGGGTCAGCATCAGGGCCAGGACGGAGATGGTCATCCTGGATAAACGCAGGTAGGTTCCTGTTACAGGCGGGAAGTAGTAGTCATCCGCCTCCTCGATGATGTCGAACACGGAGGAGGGAAGGATCATGGCTGAAGGGGAGTTGTCCACCAGTATGATGATATTTCCCTCCAGGACCGATGCGGCGGCCGTGTCCGGGCGCTCTGAAAATTTAAACTTGGGAAATGGATTGAACCATTTATACGGGAAAATGCACTCTGCCAGACTTTCCTGGTTCATGGTCAGGGCATCCACCTTCAGGTCCTTAATCCGGTCCTTTATTTTCTTCAGAAGCTGTTTATCCACCCGGTTTTCCATGTAGCAGATGGCGATGTCGGTGTGGGAGCTTTCGCCTGCGGACATGATTTCCATGGTAAGCTTTGGGTCGCGGATACGGCGGCGGATCAGGGCCGTGTTGAAAATCAGGGTTTCCACAAAGCCGTCCCTGGAACCACGCATGACCTTATCCTTCTCAGGCTCGCTTACCCCCCTGGAAGGGTAGGTGCGGCAGTCGATGGTGATACATTTGTCAAAGCCGTCAATAAACAGACAGGATACGCCGGACAGAAGCTGGGTAATCATGTCCGTTTCATTGGACAGCAGGCCGATTTCCCCATATGGGACATACTGTTTGGAGAAGGCGTGGGCGTCCTTTGGCATGTCCTCCGGCTTAATGGTGGAGAAGACCTGGAGGATTTTTAAGAGGGAATCATCCTTCGTAAATCCATCTATAAAATACAGGCAGGCCTCGCGGCCTCCGATGTGGACAATACGGTATACCACATCAAAATTCGTCTGGACATTCAGCTTTTCGTGAAGGTGGGTGATATTGTCTTTTAAATTTTGGGAAAATTCCATTGTTTATTCCTTTCTGCGCGACTTCAGATGAAAAAATTGCATAAAGTTAGTATGCACTGAGTAAATGTTATTATACATAAGTACATTTGTCTTTAGAGTAAAGACAAATGGGAGAAATTTATATAAAAAGAAGCTGACAGGGGAACGCTTTTTGCTAATGTGCACAAAAATCGTTGACAAATCATGGAAAGGGTGGTATAGTGTCCATGTAAGAAGCACAAAGGAGTGCCTTACGGGTTTTTGTTTGGTATGGGGATGCCAGATAAACTAATAGTGTGACGGTTTTGATCGTGACTGAGAGCTGCCTTCTGTGGGGGAAGGGCAGCTCCCTTTTTTTGTTTATCCGGTCTTATATGCCGGATTTATCCAAGGCTTCCCGTTCGGATCCGCCTTAAGCCTGGCTTCCCGTTCAGGTCCGCCTTAAGCCTGGATTTCCGTTTTCCATAATCCATGAAGGTTGCAGTAGGCGTAAGCGGCCCTGGGCGAATCTCCTTTTTCCAATGTAAAGTGCGCCACCGGTTCACAGGACGGGGTTAAGCAGACGCGCATGGTGCATCCGGCCTTTGTGACCAGGCAGACCCAGCCGATGTTGTGTCCGCCGTCCATGGGATGGAATATCTCACCCACCTTCACGGTTACGTGAAGCCCCTCTGTCTCCACCACCGGAAGATGCTTTTCGCTGGCGCCTTCCGCCATGACCGGCTCCAGTACTTCAAATGGCCTGCAGGTATCGGGAAGGGCTGCATTCGGGGCGCTGCACAGGGCTTCTAACACCACGATGCGGTTCTTATCAGTGAGAAATACAGGTTCCTGGTTCAAGTCTGTTTTCATGTCAATCCTCCATTCTGAATTTCAGTCATGCAATATGTTCTGTATCAACATGCTTATGTTTCCCTGAAATGGTGCCGGTCTATTCATACATGGGATAAGTTTCTATTGACATATTTCCTACAGGAATAGTATGATAATCATATATGGATAATTTTCACCGCATCTACAAACACTAAACCAAAAGGACGTGAATATACATGTTAGTATCAACAAAAGGACGTTATGCCCTGCGCACCATGGTGGACCTGGCCATACACGGGGACGGGGAGCCGGTTAAGATTAAGGATATAGCAAACCGCCAGGGGATTTCCGGCAAATACCTGGAGCAGATCATCTCCATCCTGTCCAGGGCCGGCTATGTGCGCAGCATCCGCGGGAACCAGGGCGGTTATTATCTGGCTAAGCCGGCAGCAGAATACACGGTGGGAATGATACTCCGGGTGACCGAGGGAAGCCTGGCGCCCGTGGACTGCCTGAGCGGCGGCGAGAATCCCTGCACAAGGCAGATGGACTGTGTGACCCTCAGGCTGTGGAGGGAGCTGGACGAGGCCATCAGCGGCGTTGTGGACCGTTATACGCTGGAGGACCTGGTGCAGTGGCGCAGGAACATGAAGGATAATTATGTGATTTGATGGTGATTGGGAAATGGCCTGGTCATTAGGGAGAGGGGATAAAATAAAGGCAGATAATGGGAGCGGGAGAACCTTATGAAATGGATCAGACGTAGTTCGGACTTCATTAATAAATGGAAAAAGGACAGGCGGGTAAGACTTGGCATCACACTGGCGGCTGTGATCATTTCAGCGCTGATACAGACCTATGCCCTTCAGGTGTTTGTCCGCCCGGCGGGCATCATCTCCGGAGGATTTACCGGTATTGCCATGCTGGTGGAGCGCCTGGGAGGACTGTGGGGAGTGGACATCCCCATGCAGATAACCATGGTAGCCCTGAATATTCCGGTGGCCCTTATGTGCTGCAAGGGAATCAGCATAAGATTCACTGTGTTTTCCCTGGTGCAGGTATTTTTAAGCAGTATTTTCCTGCAGGTATTTAACTTTACGCCCATATTTACCGACGAAGTGCTTAATGTGATATTCGGCGGGGTTATTTTTGGATGTGCCATCGTGATTGCCCTCAGGGGCAATGCTTCCAGCGGGGGCACTGATTTTATTGCCCTTTTTGTATCCAACAGGACGGGGCAGTCCATCTGGAGCTATGTGTTCTTTGGCAATGCGGTGATGTACTGCTTTTACGGCGCCATATTTGGATGGAAGCATGCCGGATATTCCATCATCTTCCAGTTCATTTCCACCAGGATGATATCCGCGTTCCACCACAGATATGAACTGGTCACCCTTCAGGTCACGACCATGAAAGGGCCTGAGGTGGTGGAGGCATATATCGGGCATTTCCGCCACGGCATGTCCTGTGTGGAGGCGATGGGGGGCTATAGTAAGAAGAAAATGTATCTGTTGAACACGGTCCTTTCCGCGTATGAGGTAAATGACGCCATCCATGTGATGCAGGGCGCGGATGAGCACGTGATCATCAACGTGCTGAGGACCCAGCAGTTTGTGGGAAGGTTTTACAGGGCACCCCTTGAGTAGGGGCGCCCTGACGCCGGAATGGATTTTGAAACATATCCTGCCGTCTGGCGGATGGGGGTCATGAAATCCCGCATATATCCCGGACAATTTCCCCTGCCATCAGAAGACCGGCCACAGGAGGCACAAAGGATATGCTTCCGGGGGTTGCGCGGCGGCTGCCTGTATCCTCCCCGGATGGCCCGGGTGTCAGGGGTTGTTCCGGGGACCAGCAGACCTTCAGGTTCCTGATGTCCCTGGCCTTTAACTCCTTACGCATGATACGGCACAGGGGGCAGACGGAGGTGGCCGAGATATCGGATATGCGGAGCAGCTCCGGATGGAGTTTATTGCCGGTGCCCATGGAAGCGATGATGGGGATGCCGTGTTCCCGGGCATAGGATGCCAGGGCCAGCTTGGCTGTCACGGTGTCGATGGCGTCCAGGATGCAGGCAATGGACTTTGAAGGAGGGAGCTGTTCCATGATGGACTCAAAGAGCGCGTCCAGGTTATGGGGGAGCACGAACTGTTCGCTGGTAATCACCAGGGTGTCCGGGCACATGTCAGCGATTTTCTCCTTCATCACAAGTGTCTTCGGGCGTCCGATGGTACTGTGCAGGGCAATGCTCTGCCGGTTGATGTTGGTAAGCGAAACCACATCGTTATCAACCAGCACCAGGCAGCCGACCCCGCACCTGGCCAAAGCCTCCGCCGCATGTGACCCAACCCCGCCGATACCAAAAACAACAACAGCAGAATCCCTGAGCCGTCCCATGCCATCCCCGCCTAGAAGCATCTCAGTTCTGGAAAATTCATTTATCATCATATCACTCCTAAAAACAGCATATTTTCAAAAATTGTACCTCATATGAGGAAAAAAGTAAATGTAATTGTCTTCCAACAGGCAGGAATAGGGGGTATCTTGAGGGAAAAAATTATGGTATAATGTCCGCGTAGGCAATGAGCCATGCAAAATAAGGCAAAGAAGGATTTCTGTTGTGCCTGCACATAAAGAAATCCTATTTTGGCTTATTTTAGAGGGCGAAGCCCGCGACCCCGATGGAGCGCAGCGGAATCGGGGTGCATGGCGGACCGGCGGACCCAGTACCCCTAAAAACCAAAGCGCCTACCCCACAAAAAAACACGGAGGCCAAAACATGAAAGACGGATTCATCAGGGCAGCAGCAGTCACTCCCAAAGTCAAGGTAGCTGACCCGGAATATAATGCACAGCAGATCATAGAACTAATCAACCAGGGCGCAAGCAGGGGCGTGAAACTCATGGTATTCCCGGAGCTCTGCCTTACGGCCTATACCTGCAGCGACCTGTTTTTCCAGACATCCCTGCTTGCAAAGGCCAGGGAACAGCTTTCCCGCATCATCAAAGCCAGCAGGGATAAGGATATCCTGGCATTCATCGGTATGCCCTGGGAGCGGGACGGCAAGCTCTACAACGCAGCCGCAGCCATCCACAGAGGGAAGCTCCTGGGCATCATCCCCAAGAAGAACCTTCCCAATTATTCGGAATTTTACGAAGCCCGCCATTTCTGTCCTGGCAATGAGCGCCCGGTATTCGTATCATGGGAAGGCGGACAGGTCCCTATGGGCATGAACCTTCTCTTCCGGTGCAGTAATCTCAGGAACCTTACAATCGCGGCGGAGATCTGCGAGGACGTATGGGTACCCTGCCCGCCCAGCATCCGCCACTCACTGGCAGGCGCAACCGTCATTGTCAACTGTTCCGCCAGCGATGAGACAACGGGCAAGGACATGTACCGCCATGAACTGATCTGCAGCCAGTCCGCCAGGCTTGTATGCGGCTATGTCTATGCCAATGCAGGCGAAGGCGAGTCCACCCAGGACCTGGTATTCGGCGGCCAGAACATAATTGCTGAGAATGGCACCTGTCTGGTGGAATCCAGGCGGTTTACCAACGAAAGCATCTGCGCCGACCTGGATATGGAGCGCCTGGACAGCGAGCGCAGGCGCATGAGCACCTTTCCTGCCCCGGAAGAAGCCCGCAGGGAGGGCGGATACATGATTGTGGATTTTGAACTGTCCCTTGACAGCGCTGTCAATACAAACGCCCAGACCGCCCAGGCAGACGGCCTGAAAGAATCCGCCAGGGATGTCCTGCGCTTCATTGACCCGGCTCCCTTTGTGCCGGGGGATGAGAGACAGCGCAGCCGCCGCTGTGAGGAAATCCTGTCCATCCAGGCCATGGGGCTTAAAAAGCGTCTGGAGCACACGGGCAGCCAGCATGCGGTGGTGGGCCTTTCCGGCGGCCTGGATTCCACGCTGGCCCTGCTTGTGACTGTCCGGGCCTTTGACGCGCTTAAATTACCGCGGACCAATATCCACTGCATCACCATGCCGTGCTTTGGGACCACGGACCGGACCTACAACAACGCCTGCGCCATGGCGGCCAAGGTTGGGGCTGAACTTAGGGAAATCAATATCCGCCAGGCCGTGAGCCAGCATTTTACGGATATCGGACAGGACATGGACAACCACGACGTGGCCTATGAGAACAGCCAGGCCAGGGAAAGGACCCAGGTCCTTATGGATATTGCCAACCAGGTGGGAGGGCTTGTGATTGGTACCGGGGACATGTCGGAACTGGCGCTGGGCTGGGCCACCTACAACGGCGACCATATGTCCATGTACGGTGTGAATGCGTCCGTGCCAAAGACACTGGTGCGCCACCTGGTCCGCTACTACGCGGATACCTGCCGGGAGAAAGAACTGGCAGATGTGCTTTTGGATGTGCTGGACACCCCGGTCAGCCCGGAGCTGCTGCCGCCTGAGGACGGAAAGATTTCCCAGAAGACAGAGGATCTGGTCGGGCCTTATGAGCTTCATGACTTCTATTTATATTATATCCTGCGCTACGGATATGCCCCGTCCAAAATCTACCGCATGGCGGTACAGGCATTCAGGGGCCAGTATGACAATGGGGTCATACTGAAGTGGATGAAGGTATTCTACCGGAGATTTTTCAGCCAGCAGTTTAAGCGTTCCTGCCTGCCGGACGGACCCAAGGTGGGTTCCGTGGCAGTGTCCCCCAGAGGGGACCTGCGTATGCCCAGCGATGCATGCAGCAGGCTTTGGCTGGAGGAGCTGGAGAAACTGGGCTAGAGCGTGGATAATCAGGAAATAACAGATACAGGAGAAAAATTATGATAAACAGCACGGCCAATAAACAGGTAAAGCGTGTGGTGAATTTAAGGAACAGGGCAAAGGCGCGCAGGGAGGAAGGCGTGTATGTGGCGGAAGGACTGCGCATGTGCCGGGAGCTTTCGATAAAGGACACGGAAATCCTCTATGTAACAGAAGGTTTTGCAGGCGACCGGGAGAACCGTAAGTGGATGGACGGATTCCGGTTTGAGATAGTAACGGATGTGGTCATGAAAGTGATGGCAGATACCCAGACACCCCAGGGCGTTCTGGCCGTGGCCAGACAGAAAACATACACGCTGGAGGATATACTGAAGGCTCCCCGGAATGGAAAGCTGGCAATCATGGTTCTGGAAACCATTCAGGATCCCGGAAACCTCGGAACCATCGTAAGGGCCGCGGAAGGCGCCGGCATTACAGGAATCGTGATGAACCGTGAAACCACGGACATCTATAATCCCAAAGTCATCCGTTCCACCATGGGGTCCATATGCAGGATGCCGTTTGTCTGTGTGGATGATATCCGCCAGGCATGCCAGACCATGAAAGACAGCGGTGTGCGTCTGTTTGCGGCTCATTTAAAGGGAATGAATAATTATGACCAGGAAGATTATACTGACAATGTGGGCTTTTTGATCGGCAACGAGGCAGGCGGGCTGACAGACGGGACAGCGGCCATGGCTGACTGCTATGTGAAGATTCCGATGGCGGGCAGGGTGGAATCCCTGAATGCGGCGGTTGCCGCGTCCGTCCTCATGTTTGAGGCTGCAAGACAGCGCAGGAACCGGAAAGGGTAGGCCGGCTATGCCATAGACGCCCACAGGAAGGAGGACAATGCATGGCATCACTTGGATGGCTTGTATCATTTCTGGTGTTCATGGGCGTGGAGATGGCATTTTGCTGCCTTACCTCGCTGTGGTTTGCAGTGGGCGCGCTGGGGGCCTTTGCAGTGGCCCTTACGGGCGGTTCCATGGAACAGCAGCTGGCGGGGTTTGTGGCAGTATCATTCCTTACGCTGATTCTTATACGGCCAGTGGCATTCTTGATGGGCAGACACGTAAAGGACGGGCAGAAATTATGAAACTTCAGCTGGATTTAAACAGGGAATACGGCATTGTACTGGAGGGCGGCGGGGCCAAGGGCGCCTATCAGGTAGGCGCATGGCGCGCCCTCCGGGAGGCCGGGATCAGGATAAAGGGTGCGGCAGGCACCTCGGTGGGCGCTTTGAACGGCGCCCTTATCTGTATGGATGATTTTAAGAAGGCAGAGCGCATATGGGAAAATATCCGCTACTCCAGGGTGATGGATGTGGATGATGAAATGATGGAGCGGCTTAAGAAGTTCAGCCTCCGCAGGATTTCCAGCATCACATCCCTGAATGTGGGGGAGCTTATATCCGGAATCAAGCGGATCCTCAAGGACGGCGGATTTGACATTGCCCCCTTAAAGGGACTGATTGAGGATGTGGTGGACGAGGAGAAAATCAGGAACTCGGACAGGGAGCTTTACGTGGTCACCTATTCCCTTTCAGACCGACAGCCTTTAATCGCCAATGTAAAGGAGGCGCCGGAGGGGACCATTGGCGACATGCTCATGGCCAGTGCATATTTAATCGGTTTCCGCCAGGAAAAGCTGGGGGGCAAATACTATATGGACGGCGGGGGTATCAACAACGTGCCTGTGGATGTGCTGATAGATAAAGGCTATAAGGATATCATCGTGCTGCGCATCTATGGATACGGCATTGATACGGAGAAAAAGCTGGAAGTTCCTGAGGACGTGAACCTGTACCATGTGGCGCCCCGGCAGGACCTTGGCGGGATATTGGAGTTTGACAGGAAACGGGCCAGGAGGAACATGCTGCTGGGCTACTTTGACGGCAAGCGCATGCTTTACGGCCTGGCGGGCAGGGTATATTATATTGACGCGCCGGAGGGCGAACCTTATTATTTTGATAAGATGATGTCGGAGATTCCCTGCCTTTTGTCCTATCTGAAGCCTGAATATCCAGCTACAGGCCGCAGCGGTCAGGGGGATACGGCCCAGTCCGGTGAACTGCCGGGCTACCGGGTGTATACGGAAAGGATTTTCCCGCAGCTGGCAAAGGAACTGAAGCTTAAGGACGGATGGGATTACAGGGAACTGTATCTTTCCCTGCTGGAGGATTTGGCAAAACAGTACCGTATCAGCCGCTTTAAAATTTATACGGTGGATGAACTTCTGAACCTGATTCACAGAAAAGCGGGGAGCGCTGCGCTGAAAGCATTGATTCCCACTCTTGACAGCAGCCCGCAGGTGTAGTATATTATGCATAAAGATGCATAAATATTAATAAAATACAGCCATATGCAGTGGTGGGAGACGGAGGATATTATGAATTTAAAGGGAAGACATTTTTTAACGCTGAAAGATTATACACCGGAGGAGATTACATACCTGCTGGACCTTTCAGCGGAATTGAAGGAGAAAAAGAAAAAGGGAGTCCTGACAGATACGCTTAAGGGAAAGAATGTGGCCCTGATATTTGAGAAGACCAGCACCAGGACCCGCTGCGCATTTGAGGTTGCGGCCCATGACCTGGGCATGGGTACCACCTATCTGGACCCGTCCGGTTCCCAGATCGGCAAGAAGGAGAGCATCGCGGATACCGCAAGGGTCCTGGGACGGATGTATGAGGGGATTGAGTACCGCGGGTTCGGCCAGGAGATTGTGGAGGAGCTGGCGAAATACGCAGGAGTGCCTGTGTGGAACGGCCTTACCAATGAGGACCATCCCACCCAGATGCTGGCAGACCTTCTCACCATCCGCGAGCACCTGGGACATTTGAAAGGCGTAAAGCTTGTGTATATGGGCGATGCGCGCTATAATATGGGTAACTCCCTGATGATTGCCTGCGCAAAGATGGGTATGCACTTTGTTGCATGTGCGCCGGCCAAGTATTTCCCCGACAAGGCACTTGTGGCGGAATGTGAGGCATTTGCAAAGGAAAGCGGCGGTTCCATCACCCTGACGGAGGATGTGATGACCGCAACCAAGGGAGCGGATGTGATAGATACGGACGTGTGGGTTTCCATGGGAGAGCCGGACGAGGTTTGGGAAGAGCGTATAGAGGAACTGACCCCCTACAAGGTGACAAAGGCTGTTATGGATAATGCCGGACCCAAGGCCATTTTCCTCCACTGCCTGCCTTCCTTCCATGACCTGAAGACCAAGATTGGCCATGAGATGGGAACGCGCTTTAACGTATCGGAACTGGAAGTAACAGACGAGGTATTTGAATCCAGCCAGTCCGTTGTGTTTGATGAGGCTGAGAACAGGATGCATACCATCAAGGCTGTAATGTTAGCAACGTTAGGAGAATAGCACATATGCATGGGCAAAGAGGAAGGGGTGAGCGCCATGCCGGGATATTCCTGGACATGGCCCACCTGATACTGGGGATTGCGATTATAATCCTTGCCGTGCTGTCATTCATTAACCCGGAGGGAAACCATATGCTGTTCCCTCTGGTGTTTTTGCTGGCAGCATTATTAAACGCTGTAAGCGGTGTATTTGAATGTAAGACCTGGGGACGGGATAAGAAGAAACGCCGCCAGGGCATATTGCAGCTGGCGCTGGCCGTGGGACTGGCTGTCCTTGGCATCTTAAGCGCCATCAGTATCTGGGCGTAATACCGGGAACAGACCTTCCCACATAAAAGAGGTGGCAGATGAAGTCGGAGATTTTAAACATGCTGAGGGCCACGGGCGGTTACCTTTCCGGCCAGCAGCTATGTGAACATTTGGGGGTCTCCCGCACAGCCGTGTGGAAGGCCGTCAATGATTTAAGGGAAGAAGGTTATATAATTGAAGCTGTCCGCAACAGGGGATACCGCCTTGTGGAGGATGCGGATGTGATTACCCAGGCTGAGCTTAAATCCATACTGAAAACAGGCTGGATTGGGAACAGGCTGGAATATTTTGATGAAACGGATTCCACCAATACAAGGGCCAGGAAGTTTGCTGAGGAAGGGGCTCCCCACGGCACCCTGGTGGTTGCTGACAGCCAGTCCTCGGGAAAAGGACGCCGGGGCAGGCTCTGGACATCACCCAGGGGCGTGGGAATATGGATGAGCATGGTGCTGCGTCCTGACATTGCCCCTGTCCATGCATCCATGCTCACCCTGATTGCCGGAATGGCGGTGGTACGGGGCGTGAAGGAGAGCACGGGGCTGGATGCCATGATTAAGTGGCCCAATGACGCCGTGCTGGCAGGCAGGAAGATATGCGGGATCCTCACGGAGATGAGCACGGAGGATGATTCCATCCGTTATGTGATAACCGGAATTGGGATTAATGTCAATATTGATGAATTTCCCGAAGAAATCCGTGACAAGGCAACTTCCTTAAAGATGGAACTGGGAAAAAGCGTCAAGCGCAGCCCTGTAATCCGGGCGGTGGCCGAGGCATTTGAGACTTATTATGATATTTTCCTTGAGACGTGTGACATGTCGCGTCTGAAGGAGGAGTATAACAGGGAACTGGCCAATACGGGCCGGGAGGTACTGGTGTTGGACCCCAGGGGACAGTATGAAGGTACGGCCCTGGGAATTGACGATGAAGGAAGCCTTCTTGTGAGGAAAAAGGACGGTACGGTGGTGCCTGTCATATCCGGGGAGGTGTCGGTAAGAGGTATTTATGGATATATTTGATACAGCGCATTTGTATGACGGCCTCCAGGTCATGGAGCGGGAGCAGGCCCCCCTTGGTAGGGAGGAACGTCTTAAGGCCATGGAAAAGCCGCTGCTGGCCTGGTATGGCAGCAGGGCACGTTCCCTGCCCTGGAGGGACGACCCGAAGCCTTACCGGGTATGGATATCGGAAATCATGTTGCAGCAGACCAGGGTGGAGGCAGTGAAGCCGTATTTTGAGCGTTTTATGAAAGCATTCCCTGAGGTCCGGGACCTGGCCGGAGCGGAGGATGATTACCTTATGAAAATGTGGGAAGGCCTTGGGTACTATAACCGGGCCAGGAACCTTAAGGCAGCGGCCCGGATGGTGATGGAAGAATACGGCGGCTGCCTTCCTGCATCCTTTGAGGAACTGATAAAGCTTCCCGGAATCGGAAGTTACACCGCAGGGGCCATTGCGTCCATTGCCTTCGGGATTCCCATGCCGGCAGTGGACGGCAATGTGCTCAGGGTCATCTCGCGGGTGCTGGGGGACCGGGGGGACATCAGGAAGGCTTCGGTAAAGGCAGGGATGGAACAGGAACTGAAGGCCGTCATGCCCTCCGGGGATGCCAGCCGCTATAACCAGGGGCTGATTGAGATAGGGGCTTTGGTCTGTATCCCGGGAGGGGAACCCAGGTGCGGTGAATGTCCGCTGGCATCCGTGTGCCTGACGCGCAGGAATGGATGGTGGAAGGAAATCCCTTATAAATCTCCAAACAAGGCGAGGAAAATCGAGGAAAGGACCGTTTTCATCATAGAATATCAGGATAAGGTGGCAATCCACAAGCGTCCCATGAACGGGCTTCTGGCAGGGCTTTATGAGTTTCCCAATGCCTGCGGCCATCCGGATGCGGATGAGATACCTGCGGTATTGGGAATGAATCCCGGATGCATAAAGGCCGTTACCCCGCTTCCCGCTGCAAAGCATGTGTTTTCCCATGTGGAATGGCATATGACAGGATATAGGGTGGTGGTGGATGAGGCTGCCGCGGATCCGGTGTTTCCTGGCGGACGGGAAGAGGGAAAAGGTGTGGCGGATGAGGCTGCGGCCGGGGACTGGTTCTTTGTTTCCAGGGAACAGCTGGCTTCCTCCTATGCCATTCCCAATGCATTTCAGGCCTACACGGCATTGGTTGGATAAGTTTGTCAAAATTGGTTACAATGAAAAGGAGGAATGATGGATGAAAAAAATGCTGTTTGTTTTTAATCCCCGTTCCGGCAAGGAGCAGATTAAAGGTCATCTGATGGAAATCCTGGATATCTTCACCAGGGCGGGCTATGAAATCCGCGTCCATGTGACCCAGAAACAGTCTGACGCGGTGGAGGTTGTTGCCAGATACGGCAACCGCGTGGACGTGGTGGTGTGCAGCGGCGGGGACGGCACCTTGAACGAGACCGTGACCGGAATGATGAAGCTTAAGAAACTCCCCATGCTGGGATACATTCCTGCCGGTTCCACCAATGATTTTGCATCCAGTCTGGAAATCCCAAAAAGGATGCCCCAGGCAGCGGCAGATATCGTGGAAGGCATGCCCTTTGCCATTGATATCGGAACCTTCTGCCATGACAGGTATTTCATGTATATTGCGGCCTTTGGGGCATTTACGGAAGTGTCCTACCTTACCTCCCAGGACAGGAAGAACCTGCTGGGACACCAGGCCTATATGCTGGAGGGGGTTAAAAGCCTGGCCGGAATAAAGCCCTATCACATGAAGGTGGAATGGGACGACCAGGTGCTGGAGGAGGACTTTGCTTTTGGGATGGTGACCAACACCAGGAGCGTGGGTGGGTTCAAGGGGCTGGTGAACCAGTCCGTGGCCCTTAACGACGGCATGTTTGAGGTCCTGCTCATCCGCATGCCCAGGACCCCGGTGGACCTTAGCAATATTGTTTCCTATATGTTCCTGAAGGAAGAACCCAATGAATACGTATATAAGTTTAAGACAGCGTCCATCCGCCTGACCTCGGAATGGGGCGTTGACTGGGTACTGGACGGCGAGTACGGCGGCACCAGGACAGAGGTAAATATTGGGAATTTAAAGGAACGGATACGGATACTCCTTAAAAAATAAATAAAATGTCGAAATATGTTGAAATACAGTGGCGAGTGGTATATAATGATAAGTTGTGGGAGTCTCCACATTTACCTTTAAGCGAAAGGACGTTTATCAGTGGAAAAGGACGATTTTTTAAAGAAGCTGGAAAAGCTGGTCGAACATGCAAAATCCAAGCACAACACGCTGGATGCAGGGGAGATTAATGATTTTTTTACCGGGGATAACCTGTCACCGGAACAGATGGACCAAATTTACAGTTACCTGGAGAACCGTAATATTGACGTTGTTCCCGTACTGGACGAAGCGATGCTTACCGAGGACACTGTTCTGCTTGATGACATTGATTTAGACCTGGATTTAGACGACGACAGCTTCATTAAAGATGCAGAAGAGGAAGAAATCGACCTGGATGCAGTGGATCTGTTGGAGGGTATCGGTACAGAAGACCCGGTCCGCATGTATCTCAAAGAAATCGGCACAGTGCCCCTTCTTACGGCAGACGAGGAATTAAACCTGGCCCAGCGCAAGGCTGACGGCGATGATTATGCCAAGGAGAGGCTTATCGAGGCCAACTTACGTCTTGTGGTCAGCATTGCAAAGCGTTATACCGGCAGAGGGATGAGTTTCCTGGATCTGGTCCAGGAAGGCAATCTGGGCCTGATTAAGGGCGTGGAAAAATTTGACTATACAAAAGGTTATAAGCTAAGTACATATGCAACATGGTGGATCCGCCAGTCGGTTACAAGGGCATTGGCAGATCAGGCGAGGACCATCCGCGTACCGGTGCATATGGTTGAGACGATTAATAAGATGTCCAAGATGCAGAGGAAGCTTACCCTGGAACTTGGCTATGAGCCGTCGGTGACAGAGCTGGCAGAGGCTCTGGACATGACCGAGGACAAGGTTATGGAAATCATGCAGATTGCCAGGGAACCGGCATCACTGGAGACACCGATCGGTGAAGAGGATGATTCCAACCTGGGCGATTTTGTGGCTGACAATAATGTGGTGACGCCGGAAGGCAACGTGGAATCCGTCATGCTCCGCGAGCATATCGACGCACTTCTGGGCGATCTTAAGGAGAGGGAGCGCCAGGTCATTGTACTCAGGTTCGGACTGGAGGACGGGCATCCCCGTACCCTGGAGGAAGTGGGCAAGGAGTTCAATGTTACCAGGGAGCGTATCCGCCAGATTGAGGCCAAGGCATTGCGCAAGCTGCGCAATCCGGTCAGAAGCAAGAGAATCAGGGATTTCCTGTAATTGATAGGTAGGTCAGGGTGGAGAGGTCGTTTGGCAGGCGGCCTCTTTTTCTGGTGTACGCGTACTTTGCAGGTTTGTCTGGATGTGTTCCGGGGGAGCGGAACCAGAATAAGTCATAAGGAGGCCAGGGATGGCGCAGGACGGTCAGAAACGGAATTATCAAAAAGAGATGGAAGGGCTGATGGAAGGATTTAAGCGGGAAGGGAAAAGGCCCAGCCTGCTGCTGCACAGCTGCTGTGCGCCGTGCAGCAGCTATGTCCTGGAATACCTGTCCCAATACTTTGATATCACGGTGTATTACTATAATCCCAACATTGCCCCGGCAGGGGAGTATGAGGCAAGGGTAAGGGAGCAGGAACGCCTTATAGGGGAAATGAAGGTTCTTGGTCCGGTCCGGTTCATGGCAGGGGAATATGTGCCGGAAGATTTTTACGCGGCTGTCAAAGGGTATGAGAAGGTGCCGGAGGGCGGGGAGCGCTGTGTTAAGTGCTTTGAGCTGCGCCTGGAACATGCTGCCAGAATGGCAAAGGAAGGCGGTTATGACTATTTTACCACCACCCTTTCCATCAGCCCCATGAAAAATGCAGCCAGGCTTAATGAAATCGGCCAGAGGATGGCGGCCGCATATGGCGTGCCATATCTGGTATCTGATTTTAAGAAGAAAAACGGATACAAGCGTTCCGTGGAGCTGTCAGGGGAATATGGCCTTTACCGCCAGGATTACTGTGGCTGCGTGTATTCCCAGGCAGAGGCCAGGGCGCGCAGGGAGGCGGCAGAGGCGCCCGGCCGTTCTTGATCCGCCCGTATGGAAAGCAGGTTACAGGCACCCTATGGATTGTGAAAAAGTTGCTTAGGATTTTCCCGATTAACTTGACATAGACAGGCAGATGTAATAGAATCTTTCATAGGAGACATTGCGCAAGACGGTGTCCTGGGAGTATGTCCGTATCATGGGATATTCTTTCAAATGAGTATAAAATAGTGAATAAGGAGAGTGTATTATGATCAGTAAAACATTAACAGTTATTAATCCATCCGGTTTACACTTAAGACCAGCAGGAGTCCTGTCCCAGACAGCCATGAAGTTCAAGAGCGATATTACGATTGAGTGTGGGGAGAAGAAAATCATCGCTAAGAGCGTACTGAATGTTATGGCAGCCGGTATTAAGAGCGGAACTGAGATTAATCTGATCTGCGATGGCGAGGACGAAGAAGAGGCTATGAAGACCCTGACCGAGGCAATTGAGAGCGGACTGGGTGAGATGTAATTAATATATGTTATGAATAAGAATGCAGACAGTATCTTTTTGGGATGCTGTCTGTTTTTATTTCGTAGATGGTTTTTAGGAAAAGTATAACTCATAAGGAGGATACCTGCATCAAGGGGGCTTATCCGGTAGTAAATGGCAGGGTAAAAGTCCCAAAGGGACCAGGTTTTGGTGTTTCACTGTGTGAAGAAGAAATAAGGAAATATGTTTTCCATCCGTATTGATTTCCTTAACGGGTGAAGAAGGCAGGAGAGGATATCCTGGACGCGGCCGGAACGTCAGGGATATCCTCTTTTATATGCAGGAAGATACTGACTACCAGTTACATTTCATTGCCTGAAGTATGGATTCCACGCTTCTGTCCAAATCCAGGTTTTCTATCCGAAGTACCGGACATGTAACTGTTTTCAGCCACGCCTCATGTTTGGCCAGGCTTCTTCCGGACCTGCGTCCTGAATCATAGGAGGATGCCCACTCTATGAATTCGGCAGATGCATGGTGCCTGCTGTTTCCGGGCAGGATTGCATCGCCGTACCGCTCTGCTTCCCGTCTTTTTAGCCGTTCTATCCGTATGTCCGCGGGAACGTGTACAAATACAACCAAATCAAATACAGATGCCAGTTCATCATACCACCCGGTCACGGAGCCGCTGAGTACCCAATGGGGGCTGCTGTTTAAATCTCGGTCCATCAGGGCCGCGTAATCCTCATATCTGCGCGAGACTGTAAAAGGGTCCTGGGTGGGCAGCCAGAAATAGCTGTCCGAGTCAAAATGGCTGTAGCCTGTGTGTTCACATACTTTTTCTGCAATCGTCGTGGTGCCTGAGCCGGAGGCGCCGAATATGTGGATGTGCTTTTTCATAAGTCCCTCTTTTGTGGTGCGGATGCTGAAAATGTCAGGTTTCTGTGTATACGTAACGATATAAGTATATCACAGATGTAGGGAATATGTATGAAAAGTCCATGGAAAATGCATGGAAATAAAGTGATGGATATGTATGTACAAAAATGAAAATTTTATTATAATGATAAAATATAACAGATAATATAACGTGGGAAATATTAGTTATCAAATTATCTGACAATTATAGATAAAAACTTATTTACAAAAGGAAAAAAATGTAGTATCATCACCACTATAAAAAAACAGGCGGAAGTTCCCCCAGGATATGTCCCCCCAGACACTCCCTTCCGCCAAAAGAAAGGAAGTATGCTTATGGATTCCAAACAGAAACAACCAGGACTGTACGACCCGCGTTTTGAGCATGACAACTGCGGAATCGGGGCGGTTGCCAACATCAAAGGCATCAAGACCCATGAGACAGTCAATCAGGCACTCCACATCGTGGAGAATCTGGAGCACAGGGCCGGCAAGGACGCCGAGGGCAAGACCGGCGACGGCGTTGGCATCATGCTTCAGATTTCCCACCGCTTTTTTGAAAAGGTGACACAGCCTCTGGGCATCCATATCGGTGGCGAGAGGGAGTATGGCGTGGGTATGTTCTTCTTTCCCCAGGATGAGCTTGCCCGCAACCAGGCGATGAAGATGTTCGAAATCATCGTGAAGAAGGAAGGCCTTGCTTTCCTGGGATGGAGGGTAGTCCCCACTACCCCGGATATCCTGGGAGAGAGGGCCGTGGAAGTGATGCCATATATTGCCCAGGGCTTTGTGGCCAAACCCGCCCAGGTAAAGCCTGGCCTGGATTTTGACAGGAAGCTGTATGTGGTGCGCCGGGTGTTTGAACAGAGCAACGAGGATACATATGTGGTTTCCCTGAGCAGCCGTACCATTGTGTATAAGGGAATGTTCCTGGTGGGAGAGTTAAGACGGTTTTTCGCGGACCTTCAGGATGAGGATTACAGGTCTGCCATTGCCATTGTCCATTCCAGGTTCAGCACCAATACAAACCCCAGCTGGATGCGCGCCCATCCATACCGATTTATCGTGCATAACGGTGAGATCAACACCATCCGGGGCAATGCGGATAAGATGGCTGCACGTGAGGAAAATATGGAGTCGGAGTATTTTAAATATGACATGCACAAGGTGCTGCCCATCATCAGCCAGGAAGGTTCTGACTCAGCCATGCTTGACAATGCGCTGGAATTCATGGTGATGAGCGGCATGGACCTGGCCCTGGCCGTGATGGTTACCATTCCGGCACCCTGGGAGTATGACAAGTACATGGACGGCGAGATTAAGGATTTTTACCGCTACTACGCCACCATGATGGAACCATGGGACGGCCCGGCCTCCATCCTGTTTACGGACGGGGATGTGCTGGGCGCGGTGCTTGACCGGAACGGCCTGCGTCCTTCCAGGTATTATATTACGGAGGACGGATATATGATCCTTGCCTCTGAGGTGGGGGCCATTGACATTGACCAGACAAAGGTGGTGAGGAAGGACCGCCTCCGTCCAGGGAAAATGCTTCTGGTGGACACAAAAAAGGGCGAGCTGGTGGATGACGAACACCTGAAGCATTATTATGCGTCCCGCAAGCCTTACGGCGAGTGGCTGGATTCCAACCTGATTGACATTAAGGAGCTGTCCGTGCCCAATAAGGGCGTGCCTGCCATGGAGGAGGAACAGCGCCTGAAGCTGCAGAAAACCTATGGCTACACATATGAGCAGTATAAGACCATGATCCTGCCCATGGCGCTCAACGGGGCGGAGGCGGTGTCGGCCATGGGTGTGGACAGTCCCCTGGCAGTCCTGTCAGCCAAGCACCAGCCCCTGTTTAATTACTTTAAGCAGCTGTTTGCCCAGGTTACCAATCCGCCCATTGATGCAATCCGGGAGGAAATCGTGACCTCCACCACCGTGTATGTGGGCGAGGAGGGCAATATCCTGGAGGAAGCGCCTGAGAACTGCAAGATCCTCAAGGTGGAGAACCCCATCCTCACGGAAACAGACCTGCTTAAGATCAAGAACATGAAAAAGCCTGGCTTCAAGGTAGAGGAAATCCCCATCACCTACTACAAGAACACGTCCCTGGAAAGGGCCATTGACCGCCTGTTCCTGGAGGTGGACCGTGCCCATAAGGACGGGGCCAACATCATCATCCTGTCCGACCGGGATATTGATGAGAACCACGTGCCCATCCCCTCCCTTCTTGCGGTATCAGCCCTCCAGCAGTACCTGGTAAGGACCAAGAAGCGCACCAGTGTTGCCCTTATACTGGAGAGCGGGGAGCCAAGGGAGGTCCATCATTTTGCAACCCTGCTGGGATACGGCGCATGTGCCATCAACCCCTATCTCGCCCATGAATCCATCCGCTCCCTGATTCAATCGGGAATGCTTGATAAGGACTATTATGCGGCGGTTATGGACTATGATATGGCGGTGCTTCACGGTATCGTGAAGATTGCTTCCAAGATGGGGATTTCCACCATCCAGTCCTATCAGGGCGCCCAGATTTTTGAGGCCATCGGCATTTCCAGGGAAGTGGTGGACAAATATTTCACCAACACGGTCAGCCGCGTGGGCGGCATTACCCTGGAGGATATTGCAAGCGATGTGGATACCCTTCATTCATCTGCATTTGACCCACTGGGACTGGATGTGGATCTGACCCTGGACAGCGTGGGAAGCCACAAGTCGCGTTCAGGCCAGGAGGAGCATCTGTATAATCCCCTTACCATCCATCTGCTCCAGGAAGCCGCCAGGACCGGAAGTTATGACACCTTTAAGGAATATACGGCCGAGGTGGACAGGGATGACAAGACATACCATCTGCGCTCCCTGATGGATTTTAAGTTTCCCGGGGACGGGGGGATTCCCCTGGACGAGGTGGAGGGCGTGGACTCCATTGTGACCCGTTTTAAGACAGGCGCCATGTCCTATGGCTCCATTTCCCAGGAGGCCCATGAGTGCCTGGCGGTTGCCATGAACCGGATCCACGGCAAGTCCAACACGGGCGAGGGCGGAGAGAGCCTGGAGCGTCTGGCGTCTGGCCAGGGAAAGAATAACAGATGTTCCGCCATCAAACAGGTGGCTTCGGGACGGTTCGGGGTCACCAGCCGGTACCTGGTGAGCGCGCAGGAAATCCAGATTAAGATGGCCCAGGGCGCCAAGCCGGGCGAGGGCGGGCAGCTGCCCGGCAAGAAGGTGTATCCGTGGGTGGCAAAGACAAGGCATTCAACCACGGGCGTCAGCCTGATATCGCCGCCGCCCCATCATGACATATATTCCATAGAGGATCTGGCCCAGCTGATATATGATTTGAAGAATTCCAACACAAAGGCCAGGATATCCGTCAAGCTGGTGTCTGAGGCAGGGGTTGGGACAGTGGCCGCGGGCGTGGCCAAGGCAGGGGCTCAGGTCATCCTGATTTCCTCTTATGACGGCGGGACCGGGGCGGCCCCCAGGAACTCCATCTATAATGCAGGTCTTCCATGGGAACTGGGCGTGGCGGAAGCACACCAGTCCCTGATCATGAACGGCCTGCGCGATAAGGTAATCCTTGAGACGGACGGTAAGCTGATGACAGGCAGGGACGTTGCCATTGCCTGTATGCTGGGCGCGGAGGAGTTCGGTTTTGCCACGGCTCCCCTTGTGACCATGGGCTGCGTGATGATGCGCGTGTGCAACCTGGATACCTGCCCCATGGGGATTGCGACCCAGAACCCGGAGCTGCGTAAGCGTTTTAAAGGCAAACCGGAGTATGTCATCCATTTCATGAAGTTCATTGCAGAGGAACTGCGGGAATACATGGCTGCCCTGGGCGTGCGCACCGTGGATGAGCTGGTGGGACGCACGGACCTTCTGTGCACCAAGGATGGGACGCCCTGCGGCCGCGGCAGGAAGGTGGACTTAAGCCGTATCCTGGATAATCCTTATGCAGGGCAGAAGGTGGCAGGATACCATGAGAAGCAGGCCTTTGACTTTAAGCTGGAGGACACCATTGATGAACAGGTTTTCTTGAAAAAGCTGAAAAGCGCCCTTGGCAGCGGGCAGAAAAAGAGCGTCCAGGTGGATGTCTCCAATGTGAACCGTACCCTTGGGACCATTTTTGGCTCGGAAATCACCAGGAAGTACCCGGAAGGGCTTGATGAGGATACATTTACCATCAGCTGCAACGGAAGCGGCGGACAGAGTTTTGGCGCTTTCATACCGAAGGGACTTACCCTGGAGCTGGTGGGGGATTCCAACGATTACTTCGGAAAGGGGCTGTCCGGCGGCAAGCTGGTGGTGTACCCGCCGACCGGCGTCCAGTTCAGGGCCGAGGACAACATCATCATTGGAAATGTGGCCCTGTACGGGGCAACCAGCGGCAAGGCGTTCATTAACGGGATTGCAGGCGAACGGTTCTGCGTGCGCAATTCCGGGGCCACCGCTGTGGTGGAAGGCGTGGGGGACCATGGCTGTGAGTATATGACAGGCGGATGCGTGGTGGTGCTTGGAACTACGGGCAAGAACTTTGCAGCCGGTATGAGCGGCGGGATTGCCTATGTGTTAGATGAGGAGCGCAGCCTGTATAAACGGTTAAACAAGGAGCTTGTATCCTTTGAGGAAGTGACGAATAAATACGATGTACTGGAGCTTAAGGGACTGATCCAGGAGCATGTGGCGTATACCAATTCAGAGAAGGGCAAGCGTATCCTGGACCATTTCAGCGAATACCTCCCCAGGTTCAAACGGATTGTTCCCCATGATTACCGCCGCATGATGAATGCAATCGTGCAGATGGAAGAAAAGGGGTTAAACAGTGAACAGGCGCAGATTGAGGCATTTTATGCCAATGTCAGAGGATAAGGAGGTGGGACATCATGGGAAAGATGACAGGATTTTTAGATTATGAACGGGAAGTAAGCGCTGAAGAAGCTGCCAGGGACAGGATAAAAAACTGGAATGAGTTCCATATTCCCTTAAGCGAGGAGGAACAGAGGAAACAGGGCGCGCGGTGTATGGAATGCGGCGTTCCCTTCTGCCAGTCTGGCGTCATGATGAAGGGGATGGTAAGCGGATGCCCGCTTAACAACCTGATTCCTGAGTGGAATGACCTGGTCTATACAGGCAACTGGCAGGAGGCATTTAACAGGCTTAAAAAGACCAACAGTTTCCCGGAATTCACGTCCAGGGTCTGCCCGGCCCCCTGCGAAGCCGCCTGTACCTGTGGCCTGAACGGGGAGCCGGTGACGGTAAAGGAAAATGAACGGGCCATCATTGAGAAGGCCTACGATATGGGGTATGCCCTGCCAAAGCCGCCCTCCATCCGCACCGGTAAGAAGGTTGCTGTGATCGGCTCCGGTCCGGCCGGGCTGGCAGCTGCCGACCAGCTGAATAAAAGGGGCCACTCGGTGACCGTGTTTGAACGCAGCGACCGGGTGGGAGGCCTTATGATGTATGGAATCCCCAATATGAAGCTGGAAAAATGGGTGATTGAGCGCAAGGTGGAGGTGATGAGGGCGGAAGGCATTACCTTCATCACCGGGGCAAATGTGGGAAAGAATTATAAGGTGAACCGGATCATGAAGGAATATGACCGTGTCATCCTGGCCTGCGGGGCATCCAATCCCAGGGATATTGACGTGCCGGGAAGGGACGCCCAGGGGATTTATTATGCGGTGGACTTCCTGAAGGCTACCACCAGGAGCCTCATGGATTCACACCTGGAGGACGGGAACTATATCACGGCCAGGGATAAGCATGTGGTTGTCATCGGCGGCGGGGACACGGGCAATGACTGTGTGGGTACCTCCATCCGCCACGGCTGCGCATCCGTGACCCAGCTGGAAATGATGCCAAAGCCCCCTGTGAAAAGGGCGGATGACAACACATGGCCGGAGTGGCCCAAGGTCCTTAAGACTGATTACGGACAGGAAGAGGCAATCTGTGTGTTCGGCGATGACCCAAGGGTTTACCAGACAACGGTGAAGGAGTTTGTGAAGGATGCAGAGGGCCGGGTGTGCAAGGCTGTTATCTGTGACCTTGTGCCGAGAAAGGATGAGGGGAGCGGCCGTACCTTCATGGCGCCGGTGGATGGCAGCGAGCGGGAAATCCCTGCGGACCTGGTGCTTATCGCTGCCGGGTTCCTGGGAAGCGAGACATATGTGGCGGACGCATTTGGCGTGGAGCTGGATGGGCGTTCCAATGTGGCTGTGAAAGACGGTTCTTACCAGACCAATGTGGACCGGGTGTTTGCGGCGGGCGACATGCACCGGGGCCAGTCCCTGGTGGTATGGGCCATCAGGGAAGGGCGCGAGGTGGCGAAGGCCGTGGATAAGAGCCTGATGGGGTATTCCAACCTGGCTTAGGGTGTGTTTGGAAATTGCTTTCCGTCAGCTGTGCGTCTCACTTTGTGGGAGATTTGGCACAAATGAAGGGCGCATAGCGGGCTATGTAACCTGAATTTGGGCCAAATATGCCGCGAAGTGGGGCACGCAGATGGCGGGACTGGATTTTAAAACACGCCCTGGGACGTGGCCCTGACAGTGGTATTCAGATGAATTGGTTGGCGCCCGGCGGCGGGGATTATCTGCGTCATGGAAATGGCGGGGATGGTTCCTTGCCGCCGGGCGTTTTCCTGTCCGATATCCTTTGTCCGGTATCCTTTGTCCGGTATCTTCTCATCCGGTATCCAGTGAATCCGGGGTTCTTAATATCCCCGGCTTTTCATTCTGTCATATGCAGGGAAGAACGGCTGCCCTGACAGATGTTCCGGCGCGGGCGCGGGAACTTGACTTGACATGTCTTGAAACCGCATTATAATTAATAGGAGAAAGTAAAGTACGCTGAGTGTGTAGGAATGTGAGGGAAGTATGGAAGGCAATAAACGGGTATCCATTATAGATGTGGCAAAAAAGGCAGGGGTTTCCATAGCAACTGTCTCAAGGGTCATTAACAGGAACGGTGGGTATTCCAAGGAGACGGAGGAGCGGGTCAGGAGGACCATAGAGGAATGCGGCTTTACTCCCAACGTCAATGCCATTGGTCTGAGGACCAACCGCAGCAACAGCATAGGCGTGATTGTGCCTGATATTACCAATGAGTTTTTTGCCAGGATCATACGGGAACTGGATGCATTCCTGCTCAGCAGGCGCTATTCCCTCCTGGTGTGCAATTCCAATGAGGATTATATGCTGGAGAACATGCATATTAAGGGTCTGGCGGAAAAGCATGTGGACGGGATCATATATATATCCGGTCAGAATGAAATCAAGAAGATGAATGAGATTAAGGGCCTGCCCATCGTGTATATAGACAGAGCGCCTAAGAATGCGGAGGTGCTGATCCTGTCGGATAATGAGACCGGGGGATACCTGGCGGGCCGTGAACTGATACAGAAGGGATGCAGGCGGATCCTGTTCCTGAGGGATATCCGTTACGCCTCCACTGTGCGCAGCCGTAAGGAAGGATTTGTGAGGGCGCTTCAGGAAAAGGGAATGGCCTTCAGCGAAGAGCTGGAGATGAGCTGTTTCCCTGAATATGCAGAGGCCAGGGTTGTGCTGGAACGGCTTCTCAAGGAAAAGGGATGCTTTTTTGACGGCATATTCGCAACCAATGACATGATGGCCCTGGCCTGTGTCAATGTCCTGACGGAGAATCAGATTAAGGTGCCGGGCCAGGTTAAGGTGGTGGGGTTTGATAACATTTCCCTGACCCAGTTCACAAGCCCCCAGATAACCACGGTTGCCCAGGACACAAAGGAGCTGGCCATCCATGCGGCGGATACCATTTTGAAGATGATAGAGGATGAGGAGATAAAGCAGAAGAGGACAATCATACCGGTCAGGCTGGTTGTGAGGGAAACAACCTGACGGAAGTGCGGCAGGGACAAGGCGGCAGGGACATAGCGGTTGGGACAAGGTAGCTGGGATATGGCGGCTAGGAAATAGTGGTGAGTACTGGAAAACCTTTTCATTACGGTGAAAGGGTTTTTTATTTTACGTAAAGAGTAAACGTTTACCAATTATAATATAAAATATGCACAAAAAATATAGTAAAAAATCGTTAAAATAGCAGAAATAAACATTTATACTTGACTTTTTATACGTAAAGGTTTACTATACAGTCACGAGATACGAAAACCTTTACGTAAAGCAAGGAGGCCTGCCATGGATGGTAATGCGAAGCTCTCTATTGTGGACGTGGCAAAACGTGCAGGGGTTTCAACCGCAACGGTTTCACGGGTCATCAACCATAACGGGGGATACTCCAGGGAGACGGAAGAAAAGGTGCGCCGGACCATTGAGGAGTGCGGGTTCACCCCCAATGCCAATGCCATTGGCTTAAGGACCAACAAGAGCAGATGCATCGGGGTGATTGTGCCGGATGTGACCAATGAGTTTTTTGCCAAGATCATCCAGGAGCTGGATTTCTATCTGCTGAAGCATGGGTATTCTCTTCTGATCTGCAATTCCAATGAGGATTATGAGCTGGAAAACATGCACATCAAGGGGCTGATAGAAAAACACATTGACGGGATTGTATACATATCAGGACAGAATGAAATCAAGAACATCAATGAAATCAAGCATATACCCGTGGTCTACATTGACCGCGCCCCGCTCAATGCCAGGATGCTGATCCTGTCGGATAACCAGGAGGGAGGCTACCTGGCCACTAAGGAGATGATTGACAAGGGCTGCAGACGGATCCTCCTGCTTCGGGACGTCCGGTGCGCCTCGACCATCCGGTACCGCAAAGAGGGATACATAAGGGCTTTGAAAGAAAACGGCATCCCCTACAGGGAGGAACTGGAGGTCAGCTGCTTCCCGGATTATGCGGAGGCAAGGAAGGTGATGGATCGGCTGGTCCGCTCCGGCGGCTGTTACTTTGACGGCATATTTGCCACCAATGACATGATGGCCCTGGCCTGTATCAATGTGCTGATGGAAGCAGGGATTAAGATACCGGAGCAGGTTAAGGTGGTGGGATATGACAATGTTTCCGTCACCAGGTTCACCAGCCCTCAGATAACCACCATTACACAGGATACGAGACAGATGGCAATTGCGGCCGGCAGGACCATACTGAGGATGATACAGAAAAAGGAAATCAGCGAGAAGCGGACCATCATCCCGGTGAAGCTGGAGGTGAGGGGGACTACCTGATAGTCCGTGTGCGGACTGCCGGTACTGGTCTATCAACCGGTTCTGCGGTTCCCGGTACAACATAAGGGGAAAAGAGGAGGATTTATGGAGACATTAGTAAAAATGGAAGGTGTCACGAAGGTGTTTCCCGGAGTCAGGGCCTTGGATAACATTTCGTTTGAAATCAAGGCAGGAGAGGTGCATGTGCTCATGGGGGAAAACGGGGCAGGGAAATCCACCCTGATGAAGATACTTAGCGGCGTATACCAGCCCACCTCAGGTAAGATTACGGTAAAGGGAAAGGAATTCACACACCTGACCCCGAAGGATTCCTATGAATGCGGCATCAGCATCATCTACCAGGAACTGAGCGTCATCAATGAGCTGTCCATCCTGGAGAACCTGTTTGTGGGAAAGCTGCCCACCAGGCGGGTGGGAGGCATCCGGGTGGTGGACTATAAGGGGATGACGGGCAGGGCCCAGGAGGTCCTTGACAAGGTGGGGTTAAAACGCAGGCCCAGCCAGCTGGTGGAGGAAATCAGCATATCCGAAAAGCAGCAGTGCGAGATTGCCAAGGCCCTCATATCCAATGCGGACGTCATCATCATGGATGAACCGACCTCTTCCCTGACAACTTCTGAGACAGCCCACCTGTTCGATATCATCCGCCAGCTGAAGGCAGAGGGCAAGGGAATTGTGTATATATCCCATAAGATGGATGAGATTAAGGAAATCGGCGATGTGATTACCGTGCTTAAGGACGGCACCTATGTGGGGACCAGGAATGTCAAGGAGATAACGCTGGATGATGTGATAAAGATGATGGTGGGACGCGAGATCAAGGGGACCTACCACAATGAGGAGATAGAGGATTTCAGCAAAGAGCCGGTCATCTTTGAAGCCAGGAACATCAACCGGAAGGACGGCAAGGTGCGGGATGTGTCCTTTCAGGTGAGGAAGGGCGAGATTGTGGGCTTTGCAGGACTTGTGGGGGCAGGGCGCAGCGAGCTTATGAACGCCCTGTTCGGGGCTGAACCAAAGCTTTCGGGACAGGTTTTCATCGGGGGCCGGGAGGTGACCATACGCTCGCCTTATGAGGCCATCAAGAACGGGCTGGCCATGGTGACGGAAAACCGCAGGGAGACGGGCTTCCTGAATAATTTCAGCATCAAACAGAACATTTCCATTGTCCCCTTCCTCAAGACATCCAGGGGAAACGGGTTGATCGGACTGCTGGATAACAAGGCGGAAGAAGAATATGCGGCAAAACAGAAAACGGACATGAACATCAAGTGCCGTGACGTGGAGCAGAACATAACGGAACTGTCAGGAGGCAACCAGCAGAAGGTAATACTGGGGAAATGGATGGCGGCTGAATCCAGCGTCATTATCTTTGATGAACCCACAAAGGGGATTGACGTTGGAAGCAAAAGCGAGATATACGTGCTGATGCGCAGGCTGGCCAGCCAGGGAAAGGGAGTCATCATGGTGTCCTCGGAGATGCCGGAGCTGCTGTCCGTATGCGATACCATCTGTGTGTTCAGGGACGGCGAGATACGCATGACCTACGCGGTCAGGGAAGCAACAGAAGAAAAAATATTGAAATCATCAACCGGTGAAGAGTGATCAGGAGGGGAAGAACCATGAATAATCAGACGGAAGTAAAGACAAAACCAAGTTTCGGGGTGCTTTGGCAGAAATACGGCACCATGGGCATATTCCTGCTGCTGCTGGCAGTGCTTACCATTGCAAAGCCGTCCAGCATCTTCAACCCTGACAGTATCCCGCAGATACTGAAGCAGAGCGCGGTGAACATCCTGCTGGCCCTGGGCGAATTCTTTGCCATCCTCATTGCAGGTATCGACCTGTCCGTGGGCGCGGTTGCAGGGCTGGTGGGGATGCTGACAGCCATGCTGATGGTGAACGGGATTCCGGTAATCCCAGCGCTCCTGCTGGGAATCCTCATTGGCACCATGATCGGTTTCTGTAATGGGATGCTGGTGAATAAGACAGGGCTTCATCCCTTCATCATCACACTGGGCACCCAGTCCATATTCCAGGGCCTGATGCTGGTCATCTCGGATTCCAGGAACATTTACGGGTTCCCGGCATCCTTTACAAAGACCATGAGTGCCAGCATCCTCTACATACCGGTGCCTGTCATCATTGCCTTAATCGTGGCAGCCGTCTGCGCCTTCTTTACCACAAAGTGCAAGGCTGGCCGCAATATATACGCCCTTGGAGGTAATATGGAGGCGGCCTGGTACTCAGGCGTCAATGTGAATCTTCACAGGCTTCTGGTGTTCATGATTTCCGGAACCTGTTCCGGTATTGCCGGAATCGTGCTTCTGGGCCGTGTGGGCGCTGCGGCACCCACCGCGGGAACCGGATACGAGACATACGCCATTGCGGCAACCATTATCGGCGGCACCAGCTTCATGGGCGGCAAGGGTAAGATACTGGGGGTTGTGATCGGGGGCATGATTATCGGTATCATCAACTATGGCATGACGGCCCTGATGATTCCCAGCAGTTACCAGAAGATAGTGATGGGCGCCCTGATCATCATCTCGGTTGCCATTGACCATTTTGTTGCCAAGGCAAAGAACTAAACAGGAGGACAAGATTATGAAACCAATGTTTAACCCTTCCCTGATGTGCATGGACCTGCTTAACATCAAGGAACAGCTTCAGATACTGAATACAAGGGCTGATTTCTACCATGTGGATATCATGGACGGCCATTATGTAAAGAACATCACATTGTCACCGGATTTCTGCAAGGCCATCCGCCCTGTGTGTGAGATTCCCCTGGACTGCCACCTGATGGTGACGACGCCTGATGATTTTATTGAACCGCTGGCAAAGGCAGGAGTGGGTTACATATGTCCTCACGCAGAAACCATTAACGCGGACGCGTTCCGCATCGTGAATAAGATCCACTCCCTTGGATGCAAGGTGGGGGTTGTCTTAAACCCGGCTACCCCGGTGTCCTATATCCAGCATTATATCCACCTGCTGGACAAAGTAACGGTCATGACCGTGGATCCCGGCTTTGCCGGACAGCCGTTCATCCGTGAGATGCTGGACAAAATCAGTGAGCTGAAGGCCCTGAAGGAGGAAAAAGGGTACGGCTACCTCATTGAAGTGGACGGCTCCTGCAATGAAAGGACCTTCGGGGACCTGGCAAAGGCGGGGACGGAAGTATTTATCGTTGGCACATCCGGGCTTTTCAACCTGGATAAGGACCTGGCAGCTGCCTGGGATAAGATGATGGATAATTTTAATAAAGCTGTGGATCGGTAAGGTGGGGACATTATGGGACAGGTAATAGGAATTGACATCGGAGGGACGAATCTCCGTCTTGGCTGTGTGTCGGCAGACGGGCAGCTGGAGCATTTTGAAAGGAAATCAAGCGCCCCCATGCTAAAGGAAGGCGCGGTGGATGTCCTGCGCGGGGAAATCGGGGACTACATGGAACGGCATTTCCTCAACGGCTGTATAGACGCTGTCTCAGTTGGGGTCCCGTCTGCGGTCAGCAAGGACAAAAGCTTTGTGTATTCCACACCCAACCTGAAGGGGCTTGAGAATATCGACCTTGGGCATCTTCTGGAGGAAAAACTGGGAATCAGGGTGTTCGTGGACAGGGATGTGAATTATCTTCTGTGCCATGACATCAAGAAATACAACCTGGACCCGGAGCGGGATAAGACCATACTGGGCATGTATCTCGGAACCGGATTCGGCAATGCAATCTATGTCAACGGACGTTTCCACGCAGGGAAGAACGGGGTTGCGGGGGAGCTGGGACATATCCCGTTCTTCCATCTGAAGGAAACATGCCCCTGCGGAAATGTGGGCTGCGTGGAACTGCGCTGCTCCGGCGCCCATCTGCAGAGGATACGCAACCAGTATTATCCGGACACGGAAATCGGGGACATTTTCACAAAACATGGGGATGAGCCGGCCATACTTGAGTTTGTGGAGGGGCTGGCATACCCGATCAGCACGGAAGTGACCATCCTGGACCCGGATTATGTGGTCATGGGGGGCGGCGTCATGATCATGAAGGATTTCCCCATGGAATATCTGATTGAGCAGGTGAAAAAAAGGACGCGCCATCCATATCCGTCGGAGAACCTGGAATTCATATTCCCGGAGCACACCCAGACAAGCGGGGTGGCCGGAGGCGGACTGGCTGCATTTGACGCCATGAAGCGGCGGCGTTAAAGGTTTTAAGACAGTGAAAACAGCAAATCCACGTCTGTGCAGGAGGCTGGTACTGCTTCCATGCAAGGACGGGAAAATAAAAAAACATATGTATAAAGGAGAGGTAAAAATGAAGAAAAGAATGTTAGCAGTAGCACTTTCAGTGGTAATGGCAGTAGGCCTGTCAGCATGCACATCAGGCGGGAATGCCACCACGGCTGCCCCGGAGGCCAAGACGGAGGCGGCAAAAACAGAGGAAGCCAAGACAGAGGAGGCCAAGACGGAAGCGGAGGCCAAGGAAGCCGCGGCAGGTGTCAGCGATAAGAAGTATGCGGTCATCTTAAAGACCCAGGCCACCGACTTCTGGGTAAAGATGTGGAAGGGCGTGGAGGCGGAAACCGCTGTAAAGGGCGTGAAGGTGGATCTGTATTCCGCCCAGAGCGAGGATGACCTGGAGGGACAGCTTACCATCCTGGAGAGCTGTATCCAGCAGGGATATGACGGAATCGCCATTGCCCCCCTCTCAGGCGTGAACGTGCTGCCTGGTATCGGGGAAGCGACGGCAAAGGGCATCACCATCGTGGATGTGGATGAGAAGTTTGACGAGACAGAGCTGGCAAACCAGGGCGGCGCATGCGTGGCATTCGTTGCAACGGATAATGTGGCGGTAGGAGCCAAGGGCGCACAGTACATTGTTGATACGGCAGGCGAGGGCGCAAAGGTGGCTATCATCGAGGGTAAGTCAGGCAACCAGTCTTCCGAGGACAGGACCCAGGGGGCAAAGCAGGCATTTACAGATGGCAAGATGGATATCATCAGCAGCCAGGCGGCTGACTGGGACCGCCAGAAGGCCATGGATATCGCCTCCACCCTGATTCAGCAGAACCCTGACTTAAAAGGCATCTACTGCTGTAACGACGGCATGGCACTTGGCGCTGTACAGGCTGTCATCAATGCCAACAAGCTTGGGGAAATCATGATTGTGGGTACGGACGGCGATGCGGAAGCAGTGTCCTCCATTGCCAACAATGAGCTCAGCGCCACGGTTGCACAGGACCCGGCTCAGATTGGCGCAACCAGCCTGGATCTTCTGATTGAGGCGGTTGAAAGCGGTAAGAAGGGTGAGGTTGGGACATTCCCGGAAAAGACACCGGTGGAGTCTGTTCTGGTTACTGCTGAAAATGCAGCTGATTTCCAATAATGATGTGAGACTGGCAGGGCTGCAGTGGTAACTGCGGCCCTGCGCGTATGTACGGACCGAATGGACAGAGGATAGGAGACAGGATATGAGAGTTGGATTTGGTAATGACCATGTTGCAATTGAACTTAAAAACATATTGATGGGACATCTTAGGGAAAAGGGATATGAATGCATTGATTTCGGCCCCACGGACCCGGCGGACAAGGTGAACTATCCGGAGCCCGGACGCCTGGTGGCGGAAGCGCTCATGCGGGGGGAGATAGACAAGGGAGTATTGATCTGCGGTACGGGAATCGGTATTTCCCTGGCAGCCAACAAGGTGCCCGGCATCCGCGCGGCCGTGTGCTCCGAGCCTTATTCCGCAAAGCTTACGGTGGAGCACAACAACGCCAATATCATAGCCATGGGCGCAAGGGTGGTTGGACCTGAACTGGCTAAGATGATTGTGGACGAATTCTTTGGCGCTGAATTTGAAGGCGGAAGACATGCGGTGCGCGTGGACATGATATCTGAAATCGAAGCGAAATATGGGGCGAAGTGGCATGAATAGGCTGGTGGGCGTTGAAATCGGCGGCACAAAGCAGCAGATTGCGGTAGGCACGGCCCAGGGGGAAATCCTGGACAGGCGGACGGTCAGGCTGGGGGATAAGACCAGCGCCGGGGATATCCTTATGTGGCTGAAGGACAATATCCTGGAAATCCAGGAGCGGTGGGAAATCGGCGGAATCGGCGTGGGGTTCGGCGGCCCGCTGGAGTTTAAGACGGGCCGGGTCCTGTGTTCCCTTCAGGTGCCGGGCTGGATGGATTTCAGGCTGAAGGAGTGGTTTGAGGAACAGTTCGGGGTGCCTGCCGTCATTGTCAATGACACGGTCCTGGGCGGGATTGGGGAGCTGGTTCTTGGCAATGGCGCAGGGAGCAGCCGCTTTTTCTATACCAACATAGGCACCGGGATTGGAGGCGGCCTGTATCTGGACGGCAGATACTATGACGGCTGCGGATACGGTGCCTGTTATCTGGGCAATACATGGGTTCCTGACTGGAGGGACAGCAGGCCGGGGGCAATGACAAGGCTGGAGCTTATCTGCTCCGGGAAAAGCATTGAGAAGCGGCTGAACACGCCGGGATATGTGGCAGGGGAATCCTGCCTGGAACCAGGGAACGGGTGGGTGTCCTGCGCGGACCTGGCAGAGGGGGCAGGGGCAGGGGATTTGTTCTGCTGCCAGGAACTGGACCGGATTGCACGGACGTTTTCCCTGGGGCTGGCCAATGTGCTGGCAATTGCCGCGCCTGACCGGATTGTTGTGGGCGGAGGCGTGGCCAAGATGGGGGACCTCCTGTTTTCACGCATCCGCAGGTATACAAAGGAGTATGCCTTTGTGGCCGATGCCGGACATTATGGGATTGTGGAAAGCAGGCTCATGGATGATGCCGTTCTGGCCGGGGGCCTCCTGACGGCAGGGAATCCCGGGCTGGCGCAGTGGGGATGAAACCGGAAGCGCTGTATGCGCCGCACATCATGCTGCGGCGCATGTGCCTGCATATAGTCTATATCAAGACTCTATTCAACGCAGGCCATTTATGTTAATATATGTTCACTGAAGGGGCTGCCCTTATCAATTAAATCTGGATATCTGTCTGCATTGTTTTTCTTATTTCTGTTTATCATTCCTACATATCATTCCACATTTCATGTTTTATGGAGTATCATCATCAAGCGTCATTCCATGTCATCATATCTGCCTATCTGTAAGGAGGAATATCGTGAACCATCCTGCCGCGTACCTGCCTGATCCGTATCTCAAAACCCTGGCGGACAGCGATTGCCCGCTGGACATTTCCCTGACCAATGATTTTGCCTTCAAGAAAACATTCCGTAACAAAAAAGCACTTACCGGACTGTTAAGCTGTCTTCTGGATATCCCAGCCGGACAGATTACGGATATTGGGTTTCCCGACACGTTCCTTCACGGGGACTATGTGGAGGACCATGAGGGAATCCTGGATATCCGGCTGGTCCTGAATCATCGGAAGCATATTAATATAGAAATCCAGATGCATACCTATCCGTTCTGGGAAGAGCGCTCCCTGTTTTACCTGGCAAAGATGTATACGGAAGATTTTTGTAAGGGCGAGGATTACTCATCCCTTAAGGAATGCATACATATCAGCATACTAGGTTTTGATTTAAAACAGGAGGGGAGGCTTTTCAGCGTAATCCGGCTCATGGACGACAGGAACTGCCGTGTTTACAGTAGTAAACTGAGCCTTCGTGTGCTATACTTAAAGCAGATAGAAAATGCCACTGAGGAAGAAAAGCAGACAGATGTCTACAAGTGGGCCAGGTTGATATCGGTCCGCGGCTGGGAGGAGTTGAAGCGGATGGCAGGGAGTGATGAATATATGAACGCGGCTGTGGAGGAGATGGAGAGGATTAACGCCGATAAGGAGTTAAGGTACTGGTATCTGATGCGGGAGAAGGCGGCCAGTGATGAGACTACGATACGGAACTATTATATTCAAAAAGGAGAACAGAGGGTAAACCGGCTGATACAGATCCTGCTTGAAAACTGCCGTTCCGATGATATAGGCAGAATGATTCATGATAAAGGACTTCAGGAAAAATTATTTGATGAATTCGGTTTATGACAATAACAGACCCCAAGACAGCTTTTCATGAAAAGGCTCATGAGGAGCTGTTTTTTTGATAAATGCCACATCAGGTTTTATTTGACGGAAATAGGCAAAAACTGTATAATTGAGTAAGAATTTGGAAAACTGCGGTTGGCTGCGGTGCGGGAGAGGGCTATGGTTGCATTAAAAGTAGAAGATGTCAGGTCATTTACATCCAAGCTGTTTGTAAAAGAGGACTTTGACCGGTTTCTTGTAAAGGAAATCAACATTATCACTTATAACAGTTTTACGATTGACGGTCATGTCAGACAGGGATATTATACCCAGGAGGAGCTGGAGGAGAACCGGATTGAGGATTTTTCTTCCTGGAAAATGTTAAAGCCTCTCTGCTTTTCCCTGATTAAAGGAAAAAAACTTCCCGGAAGCTTCCATATCGTGTTATCCCTTGCCCCACGGGATGTGGAAAAGTTTGCATCCTCCCTGGGCACGGGAATAGATGGCAGCCAGATTCAGGGATTGTATCTGAATATCCGTTACGAAGACGGAGCATTATATTGTATAACGGGAACTTTGCTGAACTTTTTTACCCTGGACAAGACACTGGAAACAGAGTGGGATAATGCGGTAAAGGCCTTTATGCGTTCCCATGAGATAGTGTGCACTTGAGGTAAGGCAGGTCCCATATGAGGGGGGAGGGCAACGTATGGATAAAATGGAATTGTCTCGTAAGCTGGAACAGCTGGCTGCATTGGCCGCATCCAGGGAAAACCGCCTGGAGATGACGGAGGTGCTGGATGCATTTAAGGAACTTCAGGTGACGCCGGAGGAGATGGAGGACGTTTACCGCAAGCTGGAACGGAAAGGCGTCCAAATCCAGGTGCCGGAGGAGGGGGAGGAAACCCTGCCTGACAGCGACCTGATCCTGGAGGATGACCTGGCCCTGGAGGACGGGGGGATGGTCAAGGAGGACTTCCGCTGGAAGTTCAGGGACAGTGATTCGGATGATTTGGATGAGGGCGGTTTAGGGGGCCTTGGAGGCAGTGAGGAAAGCGGGGAGGAGGAACTGGATGAATACCGGTCAGAGCGGATCCTGGACGGGGTTTCCACCGCTGACCCGATTCGGGAATATCTGAAGGAAATCGGATCCATTTCCCTTCTGACCCCGGAAGAAGAGACGGACCTGGCAAGGCGCAAGTCCGAGGGGGACGCAGAGGCGGGACGGCAGCTGGTAGAGGCCAACCTGCGTCTGGTGGTGAGCATTGCAAAGCGGTATACGGGACGTGGAATGGGCTTTTTAGATCTGGTCCAGGAGGGCAACCTGGGACTTATGAAGGCAGTGGAGAAGTTTGATTATTCCAAGGGATACCGTCTCAGCACCTACGCAACCTGGTGGGTGAAACAGTCCATTACCAGGTCCCTGGCAGACCAGTCCAGGACCATACGGCTTCCGGTCCATATGGTTGAGGCGGTGAATAAAATCCGGAGGGCCCAGCGCAGTCTCTCCGTAAGGCTGGGACGGGAACCATCCACGGAGGAAATCGCAGAAGAAGTAGGAATGCCGGAAAAGCGGGTTACGGAGCTGATACAGGCATCCGGGGACACGGTATCCCTGGAGACTCCGGTGGGAGATGAGGAGGGCTCCAACCTGGGGGATTTTGTGGCGGATGATGCCAATGCCTCCACGGAAGACAAGGCGGAGAGCTTCCTGCTTCGGGAAGAGATTGACGCCATGCTGCAGGGGCTTAATCCAAGGGAACGGGAGGTCATCATCCTGCGGTTCGGACTGGAGACAGGCCATCCCCTTACGCTGGAGGAGGTGGGCCGGCGCTTTAACGTGACCAGGGAGAGGATCCGCCAGATAGAGACAGCGGCCTTAAGGAAGCTGCGCAACCCGTCCAAGAGCAGGAAAATCAGGGATTTCCTGCCGGGATGACAGGGGAAAAGGTGTAAAATTGAGCTTTGATATGATGATTGAAAACTAAATATTTGGACATCTAGACCAATTGTCCTCTGTCCTGGCCCAACTATATAAAGATTTGGTAGACATCAATACATGAAAACCTGTTGTTTATCATTTTTTATAAGAGTATAATTATTTGTAGGGTTTTTGTATTGAAAATTTATAAAAGATGGAGGGATAAGAATGAAAAGGCAATTCAAAATTGCTGTGATATCATTAGCCATAACTATGCTGATGGGATTTACAGCGTATGCAGAGGGAGATGCACCAAATGGATTACAGTCTGCCACAAAGGCCAGTATATCAAAAGAAGGGACTAAAACGAGTCAAGAAACTAATTTCAAATACCTGTTCTTTACACCTGAAAATGCTACAGAAAATATGCCATTGATTGTTTATCTTCATGGGGCGGGTACTCGTGGCACAGACCTTAATGAACTTCTGAAAAAGGATGTGTTTGCCCAATATCTATCCAATGCAGGAAAGAGTAATGTGCCAGCCTATGTATTAATGCCTCAATGTGACGGGACACAATGGGAAAAGTACAACACGTCTATTTTAGAGCTGATTGAATCTACAGTCATGGAATATAAAATAGATAGGAATCGGATTAGTCTTATGGGGCTGAGTATGGGGGGAGATTATGTAATCCAAATTGTTTCTGAACATCCGGATCTTTTTTCATGTATCATGCCAATTGTTCCCTTTAGCCCTGCAAATCCATATGCAAAATTCGAAGATAGTCAGGTAAACACGCTGAAAAACATACCAATCATGTTTGTCTATGGAAGTCTTGACAGTGGAAAGTCAACATCAGATACTGTTATACAGAAAATTAATGATGCTGGTGGTAAAGTGGAAATCGTTGAGGTGCCTGAAGCGGATCACAAGGTGATTAGTGAGACATTATTCCAAAATGGTAAAAGCGATCCATACAGTCTTGTTAATTGGCTGTTATCGAAAAGTAAATAGTTGATAGAAATATAAATGAGCGAGCTTACACCTCTTTCTCCTGCTAATGTGAATTCTATATTGGTCAATATTGTCAATGCATATAATAAGGCGGAAAGAACAAATGCGGAAAAAGAAAAGAGGGATGCTTGCTTGTTATCCCACATTTCTTCCCATATACTGAGGCATATCGCTTGTACACGTATTTACTATACCGAAAAATGTAGGAAATACAAAGGAATTTCGATAAGAAAGTAAAGTTATTAGCACTCAATAAAAATGAGTGCTAATTTTTTATTGACATTTTCCCCTGCAGGTACTAAAATGTAGTTTGTGAGTAAACATGTAAATTTAAGAAGAAACACAATGATAGAAAGAAAGAGGCGGATACGAGATGGCAAAGAAAGGCAGTTTATCAATTACAAGCGAGAACATTTTCCCGGTAATCAAGAAATGGCTGTATTCTGACCATGATATTTTTTACAGGGAACTTATCAGCAATGGTTCTGATGCGATTACCAAGCTTAAGAAGCTGGAGCTGATGGGGGAATATGAGAGACCCGAGGATGTGGAGTACAAGATCCAGGTAAGTGTTAACCCGACGGACAAGACCATTAAGATTACGGATAACGGTCTGGGCATGACTGAGGATGAGATTGACAAGTATATTAACCAGATTGCGTTTTCCGGTGTCCAGGACTTCATGGAGAAGTATAAGGACAAGGCAAATGAGGACCAGATCATCGGCCATTTTGGTCTGGGCTTCTATTCCGCGTTCATGGTTTCAGACAAGGTGTCCATTGACTCCCTTTCCTACGCAAAGGATGCAAAGCCCGTGCACTGGGAATCAGAGGGCGGCATTGAGTACGAGATGGGCGAAGGGGACAAGGCTGAGGTGGGTACCACCATCACCCTTTACCTCAATGAGGACAGCACCGAGTTCTGTAATGAATACAGGGCAAGGGAAGTGATTGAAAAGTACTGTGCGTTCATGCCGGTGAATATCTTCCTGGACAATGAGACAGCAGAACCTCAGTATGAGACCATTGAGAAGGATGAGCTTAAGGACAAGGATACGGTTGTGGAGACCGTGATTGAGCCGGCAAAGACCGAGGAGAAGGAGAATGAGGACGGCACCAAGGAAACCGTTGAGATAGAGCCTTCCAGGGAAAAATATAAGATCTTAAAGCGCCCGGTGGCGTTAAATGATACAAATCCGCTGTGGAACAAGCATCCCAATGAGTGCAGCGAGGACGATTATAAGGATTTCTACCGCAAGGTATTCAGGGATTACAAGGAACCGCTGTTCTGGATTCACCTGAACATGGATTATCCGTTCAACTTAAAGGGAATCCTGTATTTCCCCAAGATTAACATGGAATATGACAGCCTGGAGGGAACCATCAAGCTTTACAACAGCCAGGTATTCATTGCGGACAATATAAAGGAAGTGATTCCTGAGTTCCTGATGCTGTTAAAGGGCGTCATCGACTGTCCGGACCTGCCCCTTAACGTATCCAGAAGCGCGCTGCAGAACGATGGTTTTGTAAAGAAGATTTCTGATTACATCACCAAGAAGGTGGCTGACAAGCTTTCCGGCATGTGCAAGACGGACCGCGAGAACTATGAGAAGTACTGGGATGATATCGCGCCATTCATCAAGTTCGGTTATATCAAGGATGAAAAGTTCTCTGAGAAAATGGGGGATTATATCCTTTATAAGAATCTGGAGGGCAAATACCTTACCCTTCAGGACTGCCTGGATGAGAACAAGGAAAAGCATGAGAATACGGTGTTCTATGTGACCAATGAAAAGGAACAGAGCCAGTATATCAACATGTTTAAGGAGGAAGGCATTGACGCTGTCATCATGCCTGCTGCCATTGACAATCCTTTCATCAGCCATGTGGAACAGAAGAAGGAAGGGCTTAAGTTCCTGCGCATTGATACGGACCTGAACGCTGCGTTCAAGGAAGAGGTCAAGGAGGATGACGAAGAATTCAAGAAGACTTCCGATGAACTGACGGAACTGTTTAAGAAAGCCCTTGGCAATGACAAGCTGGACATCAAGGTAGAAAAGATGAAGAACGCAGGCGTGGCTTCCATGATTACCGTGTCCGAGGAAACCCGCCGTATGCAGGATATGATGAAGATGTACAGCATGGGAGGCATGGACATGGGCATGTTCGGCGGCACGGGAGAGACACTGGTGCTCAACGCCAACCATCCCCTGGTACAGTATGTGCTGAACAACAAGGAAGGCGAAAACACAGGTAAGATCTGCGAGCAGCTTTATGACCTGGCAAGTCTGGGCCACGGGCCGCTGGCGCCGGAGCGTATGACTAAATTCGTGAACCGCAGCAATGAAATCATGCTGATCATGGCTGGGGAGAAGAAAGAATCATGATTATGGGATTTCGGCTGAACCGGTAATCTTAGCAAATGTAATATAGATGACATAACAGGAATGCCTGTAGGTCCGGACCGCTGTCCGGAACCTCAGGCATTCCTGTTTTATGGTGAGGAGGATCTGGCCTGCATCATATATCCTTTAGCCTATGGTTCAGGGCTGCCCGGTCCATGCCAAGGATCCGCGCAGCCTCATCCATATCCTGCGTATGACGCAGGACCTCCGTGATATACGTTTTTTCAAACTCGGCAACCGCCTGTTTTAAGGACTTGAACTCCGGTTCCTGGGATATCCGGGGGGCCGGGCTGTGGGAAAAACGGTAGTTCTCTTTCAGAAGGGGACCTGTTATCTCGGACGCATCCTCCAGTACGTAAAGCTTTTCCATGAAATTCTGTATCTCCCGGATATTGCCCAGCCACTCCTGATCCATCAGGAAGTCCATGGCTTCCGGTGAAAATGTTTTCTGGCAGCCATAAATCTGTCCGAACCGCAGGGAAAGGTATTCTATCAGGGCGCGTATGTCCTGCCTGCGTCTGGATAAGGGAGGGATATCAAAGGACACCACGTTGAGGCGGTAATATAAATCCAGCCGGAAGTCCCCGGCCTTTATCATCTTGGGAAGGCTGCGGTTGGTGGCGGCAATGATGCGGATGTTGACGGATGTGTCCTCAGTGGAACCGATGCTCCTCATGCTGTGCTCCTGGACCACCTGAAGAAGTTTTGTCTGTAAATCCAGGTCCAGCTCGCCGATTTCATCCAGGAACAAGGTTCCTCCTGCTGCCTGGGCAACCAGCCCCTGGCGGCCGGAACCGCTGCTTCCGGTAAACGCGCCTGACTCGTAGCCGAAGAACTCGGATTCAAACAGTTCAGACGGGATGGCGCTGCAGTTAATGTGGATGAAGGGCGCCCCGGCCCTGGGGCTGTGGCGGTGGATGAACTTTGCAAGGCAGTCCTTCCCGGTGCCGGAAGCGCCTGTAATCAGTATGTTGGCGTCAGTGGGGGCGATGCTCAGCGCATCGGAATACAGCTTTACCATGCTGCTGTCCCTGGCCACAATCCCCTCATTTAAAAGAATGTCACTAAAATGTTCCATATCGGTATCTTACCTCGGCTGTTGCCCCCTGGGATGTGCAGATGGCGGAAATGAATTTTCAAACACGTCCTGGCGCCATCGTGTCAGTGCAGGGCATTTCCATGTTTTATGTGTGTTTTAAATGCCGTATTTCTTGCGCTTTTTGGAAAGTGTGGAAATATCCACCCCCATGGCTTCCGCTGCCGCGGTGGTGGTCTTGTGGCGTTTCAGGGCTTCACAGATCAGACGTTTTTCCAAAAGGACGGTGGCATCCTTCAGGTTCAGGTCCGGGGAATCCAGGTCTGAAATCATTCCAAGAATGCTTTCCCCTCCCGGTACCGTAAGGGAGGATGGAAGCTCTGCAGGGGTAATCACGTCATTGGTGCCGATTACCACCAGGCTTTCGATTATGTGCATCAGTTCCCGGATATTGCCCGGCCAGTCATGGCGCATAAGGACATCCATGGCGGAAGCGCCCATGGTTTTGTGGGTGGAGTATTTTTTGTTGAAGCGGTTCAGGAATGCATTTACTAAAAGGGGGATTTCCACTGTCCGCTCACGCAGCGGCGGAATCTCCACTGTCACAACGTTCAGCCTGTAATATAAATCCAGACGGAATTGTCCGTCCTTAACCATCTGTTCCAGATTGCGGTTGGTGGCGGCGATGATGCGGATATCCAAAGGCACGGTCCTGGCCGACCCGATACGCCGTACGCTCCGCTCCTGGACCACCTGTAAGAGCTTTGCCTGTATGTCAAGGCCAAGCTCACCGATTTCATCTAAGAACAGGGTGCCGCCGTCGGCCAGTTCAATAAGGCCGGTCTTACCGGTCTTGGATGCACCTGTAAATGCTCCGGCCTCGTATCCGAACAGCTCGCTTTCAAACAGGCTTTTTGGAATGGCCCCAAGGTTAACATGGATGAAATTCCTGTTTTTACGGTTGCTGATGGAGTGGATGAATTTGGCATACACATCCTTGCCCACCCCGGACTCGCCCAGGATCATCACCGAGGTGGTGACTGAGGCAAGCCTGGTGGCTATTTTATAAATCTGCTTCATCCGTATATCTGAGACAATGATATCCTTGGATAAAAGGGAGGAGGTCAGCAGTTCATTCAACTGGGATTCCAGGGCCAGGTTCCTGGCATTTAACTGGTTTAGCTCGGACTGCATGCGGATGGATTCGCTGCAGTTGGTGACAGAGTAAATCAGGTACCTGATAACACCGCCGCTGTCCCGCACAGGGGTCAGGGTCGTGGCAATGAAGTCCTCATTGGGATAGGTTACGATGTCGGTAAGCTCCTCGCCTGTTTCCAGCACCTGGTCCGCCATTACGGGACCGGACAAAGTGACCAGGTTCCTGCGGGATATGATCCGTATATCCTGGCCGATAAAATCTTTTACGTTAAAGCCCGCCATGGCGCTGTAGTAATCATTGCCCCATAATATCATACCCTTTGCGTCCGCAATGATGATTCCCAGCTTGCAATGGTCTAAAAGGCAGTACAATGTCTGAATATCAAGTTCTTTTGTTTCACTGTTCTCCACGGTCAATCTCCATTCTCTTATCATCACTGATGGTAACCCGATTAAGCAATGCCCTGTTCAGCGGCCAGCTCCTGTTATTAAGAATAGAACATCATTAATTTTTTGTCAAACACTGTTTGGATGATTATTCCTGACAACGATAAAAACAAGAATGATATTTGTGCAATGTGTCGGTGCCTGATCTTGAAAAAAATCATAATCCATGTTAAAAACATAGCAGGAATTTTGAAAAAAATCAACATCTTAGTTGATTTATTTTTTCCGACAATAGTTTTAATTCAAGCAAAAAAATAAATAATATTTTTTTTGTTTTTTATTATCACTGTATTTACAAGGTATTTTCTACATTTCTTTTGTCTGTTCCCTCTTTTTATCAGGGCAAAAAAGCCGATATCCAAAAAAACAGGAAAGAAAATTGCTATATATCAGGGCAGAGGGTAAAAAAATAACACCAGAGTCATTTCAACCATGGATTGTTAATTTTTTTACAAATCAAAGACTTATTTTAAGGAGGGGCTTATGAACAAATATTTTTTAACTGAGGACCAGCTGATGATTCAGGAACTGGCAAAAAAGTTTGCTGACGAGGTAGTGGCGGCAACGGTAACGGAACTGGACGAGAAGCATGAATTCCCCATGGCAGAGGTGAAACAGTGCGCGGAGATGGGCTTTTTAGGGGTCTGTGTGCCGGAAGAGTACGGCGGCGCAGGACTGGACCATTTAAGTGACGTCCTGGTCATGGAACAGCTTGCGCGCCATTCCTCTTCCCTGGCCTCCATCATCGATGCCCATGCATCCCTTGGAAGCATGCCTATCCTCATGGCGGGTTCTGAAGAGCAGAAACAGAAATATCTGGCTCCGGCAGCAACCGGGGAGACACTGTGCGCCTTTGCACTGACCGAACCGCAGTCAGGTTCTGATGCGGCCCAGATCCGTACGACCGCTGTCCTGGACGGGGATGAGTGGGTAATCAACGGCTCCAAGGCATTCATCACCAACAGTACATATGCATCCACATTCCTGGTGGCTGCAAAAACAGATCTGGAGGCAAAGGGTAGCCGCGGTATTTCCATTTTCATTGTTCCTGCAGGCCTTCCGGGATTTGAGGTGGGCAAGCCTGAGGAGAAGATGAGTAACCGCAGTTCCTATTCCTGTCCATTGTCCTTTACCGATGTGCGCATCCCGAAGGAGAACCTGGTAGGTGAGCTGAACCGCGGGTTCCCAATCTTCATGAAGTGTGTGGATGACGGCCGTGTGGCAATCTCCGCAGTGGCGGTGGGCATGGCACAGGGAGTCCTGGAGCGCGCGGCCAAATATTCCAAGGAGCGTGTGACCTTTGGCCATCCCATCTGTGAGAACCAGGCCATTGCGTTCAAGCTGGCCGAGATGGCAACTGAGATTGAGGTGGCAAGGGCCATGCTGTACAACACGGCACGCATGAGCGACAACGGGGTTCCCTTCAGCAAGGAAGCAACCATGTGTAAGATGTTCTGCTCCGAGATGTGCGTAAGGGTATGTGATATGGGCCTTCAGATCATGGGCGGCTATGGCCTGTGCAATGAGTATGAGGTGGAGCGTTTCTACCGGGATGCAAAGCTTCTGACCATTGGGGAAGGGACGTCTGAAATCTGCCGCATGGTGGTCGGAAGGCATGTGCTGAAAGAATACTAAAAATCAATAACCGGACAGGATCCGGGATACAGGAGGGGTTTTAGATGAAACGTTCATTTTTGTACCTGAGTGAGTTCCATGTGGGTGATACGTTCACCACGCTGTCAAGAACCGTCACGGAGACGGATGTGGTGCTGTTTGCAGGGATAACGGGGGATAACAACCCAATCCACACGGACAGGACTTATGCGGAAAGCCTGCCGTTTAAGAGCAGGATTGCCCATGGCCTTCTGGGCGCAGGCATTGCCACCGGCCTGTGGGGCCGTATGGGCCTGGTGGACGGTTCCGCCATTGCGGCGCTGAGCACGGAGTGGAAGTTCGTAGGCGCCATCAAGATAGGGGATACCATCCACTGTGAGGTGGAGGTGCTGGAAGCCAAGCAATCCAAATCCAAGCCGGACAGGGGCGTGCTGAATATCCAGTATACCATCCTGAACCAGGACAATCAGGTCTGCCAGGTGGGAAGCATGGCAACCATGCTGTACTGGGCGCCGCCAAAAGAAAAGGAATGAGGAGGAATTACATATGGAAATCAGAAGATATGATGATAAAATCGCGGTTGTAACAGGCGCTGCCAATGGAATCGGGCTTAGCATGGTAAAGCGGCTGGTGGAAGAGGGGGCCAGGGTGGCTGCCCTGGATATTGATACCGAAACAATGGAAAAGGAATATGCGGGACAGGAGGAAGACATTTTTAAGGTTTACTGTGACGTATCGGAAAAAAAGAGCGTGGACGAGGCCATCGCAAAGGTGTTAGGGCACTATGGAAGGATTGATGTGCTGTTCAGCAATGCGGGAATCATCGGGCGCCAGAGCCTTCTGGATACAACCGAGGAGACATGGCGCAAGGTAATTGATATCAACTTAAACGGCATGTTCTTCGTGAACCAGGCAGTGCTGCGCTCCATGGTGGAAAAAGGAATAAAAGGAGCAGTGGTCAATACCAGCTCCATTGCCTCCGCAACCGTATCCACCAACACAGGCGCCTACAGCGCCAGCAAGGGAGGTGTTACCCAGTTTACCAAATGGGCTGCCCTTGAGATGGCGCCTCACGGAATCCGCGTCAATGCAATCGGGCCGGGAACCAGCGTTACCAGGATAACCGAGGGCACGCGTTTTAACCCGGAGAGGAATGAGAAATTCCTGCGCAATATACCTATGGGCCGGTATGGGGAGCCTGAGGAGGCAGCGGCGGCAGCCCTGTATCTGGGCAGCGAGGATGCCAGCTACATCACTGGCGTCACATTGCTGGAGGACGGCGGGTTCTCACTATTCTAGGGAAAGGTTGAGATATGGATATGAGTTGGAAAGAAAAATATGCAGATAAGATTTATACGGCGGCAGAAGCGGTCTCCCATGTTAAATCAGGGGAAAAGATTATCTTTGGGGACTGGGTCAGCGAGCCGCCCGCATTGGTGGAAGCGCTGGTAAACCGGGCGGATGAACTTAAGGGAGTGGAAATCATACACGGAATGAGCCCGGGACCCAATGCTTATGTGGCTCCGGAATACGAGGGTATTTTCCATCACACGTCCCTGTTCATCGGACCTAAGACCAGGAAAGCCTATGCGGAGAAACGGATTGATTACATCGGCGGCACTACCTTCAGCCGCTGGCCGGACCTGTTCGCAAAGAACCCGGACTTAAATCCACACTGGGCGTTCATCCAGGTTTCAGAACCGGATGAGGAGGGGATGTGCAGCTTTGGCAATGCGTGCTGCTTCTCAGAACCTGCCGCCAGGACAGCGGACCGCATCATTGCGCAGATTAATCCCAAGATGCCTACGCTGGGGGGCAAGAAGATTTCCCTGGATAAGATTGATTATATTGTACCGGCTGAATCCGGTCTTTATACCATAGGAAGGGCGGAGATAGACGCCAAGACCCAGACCATTGCCGATTATGTGGCGGAACTGGTGGAGGACGGGGCTACCATCCAGCTGGGGATCGGGGCATTGCCGGATGCCATTGCAAGGAATCTGATGGGCAAGAAGGATTTGGGCGTACACTCTGAGACGCTGACCGAAGCCATGATGGAACTGGTGCAGGCCGGGGTCATCAACAACAGTAAAAAGACCCTGAACCCGGGCATATGCATAGGCGCCCAGGCAGCCGGTTCCGAGAAGTTCTATGAGTTCATTGACCACCATCCGCTGTTTGCCGTATATCCGGTGGATTACGTCAACGACCCATATGTGGTGGGGCAGAACTATAAGCAGACCTCCATCAACTCCTGCATGGAGGTGGACCTGAAAGGACAGGTGAATTCCGAGACCGTGGGCGGACGCCAGTACAGCGGCATCGGCGGACAGCTGGACCACGTGCGGGGCGCCCAGCTGTCAGAGGGCGGCAAGTCCATCCTGGCCCTTAACTCCACGGCCAGGCAGGACACTATTTCCAAAATCGTGCCATATTTTGCGCCGGGGAACGTAACCACCATATCCAGGTATGATGTCCACTACATCGTGACGGAATATGGCGTTGCGGACCTTAAGTACAAAACAGAGCGCCAGAGGGCCCTTGCCCTTATATCCATCGCCCATCCCAAGTTCCGCGACGAGCTTAAGTTTAAGGCAGCGGAAATGGGAATTCTGTAATTAGGAGATGTGCAATGACCATAACAAAACAAAAGAACAGGCGTATCATCCTGGGCGCGCTGTTTGTCAATGCATTCTGCTGCGGAGGCGTGTATGCGTGGAGCGTGTTCTCCGGTTCCCTGGCAGAGTACCGTAACTGGGACTACGGCCAGGTGACGCTGGCATATTCGCTGATGTCGCTGATGCTCTCGTTTTTCGGGATTGCGGGCGGCAAGATACTGGACCGGTTCGGGCCTAAAAAGCTGATGCTTGCGGCCAGCGTCATGTGGGGCGGAGGGTGGTTCCTGACAGGATGCGTGGGACAGCTCTGGCAGCTCTATCTGGTGTTTGGCATCATGACGGCAGTGGGGTCCGGCCTGGCGTACAATCCCAGCATCACCACGGCGGTCCGGTGGTATCCGGACAAAAAGGGCTTTGCCTCAGGGCTTATAACGGGAGCCACGGGCCTGTCCTCGCTGGTGGTTGCCCCGGTGGCGAATATGCTGTTGGAGCGGTATAATGTATCCGTGGCATTCCGGATCGTGGGAGCTGCGTTCCTGCTCCTCATGTTCTGCGCAAGCCTTTTGACGGATACACCTGAACCTGGATGGGCGCCAGAAGGCTGTGACGCCGGGGGAAAGACATCGGGCGCCAGCACGGTAAAGGATTTCACATGGAAGGAAATGTTTGGGGACAGGCGTTTTTACCTGATATGGCTGGCATTTTTAGGAGGCTGTGTGTCCGGCCTTATGCTGATTGGACACGCATCCACCATCGGAAAAGAGGTTGCCGGCATAAGCAGCGGCGAAGCAGCGCTCCTGGTGGGAATCATGGCAGTGGCCAATTTCCTGGGACGTATGCTGATGGGCGCCCTGTCCGATAAGATCGGCCGCTACCAGACAATCCTCATATCCCTGGCAGCCAGTACCGTGGGAATGGTCGTATTGTCCCAGGCAAAGGGATTCGGGATATTCGTAACAGCGCTTATCCTGCTGTGCGTCTGCTTTGGCGGCGTGCTGAGCGTGTTCCCCAATATCGTGTCTGAGAACTTCGGGCTTAAGAACATGGGAATCAATTACGGAATCGTGTTCACTGCCTATGGAATCGCAGCCCTGATTGGTCCCATGACGGCATCCGCGGTCAAGAATTCCAGCGGTTCCTATAACATGGCATTCATCATAGCGGGGATATTTGCGGCGGCGGCATTTGTGCTGGTATTCGTAATCTATCGTATGGCTAAGAAAAAGTAAGGAAAGTCCGCGGTGATGATAGTTGTGGATGAGTACTGTAAAATAGCAGAGGGAGAAATAATATGGGTGTATTGTTAGCGTTTGCTCTTCTTGTAATATTAATGTATAAAAAGGTTCCGATTCTTGTTGCGGCGCCGGTGTGCGCGGCATTGATGGCGCTTCTGTCCGGGCTTAATGTGTTAAGTACGCTGACCGGGGATTATATGGATGCCATGGTCGGATTTATCAAATCTTACTTCATACTGTTCTTAATATGTGCGATTTTCGGACGTATCATGGACGTATCCGGCGCAGCGTATTCCATTGGCAACTGGCTGGGATCCCGGCTGGGGGCGAGATATGCAATCTGGGGCGTAAGCGTTGCAGCCTTTGTGCTGACCTATGGCGGCGTATCCTGTTTCGTGCTTGTATTCGCAATCTATCCGATTGCATTGGTGCTGTTCAAGGAAGCGAACATCAGCCGTAAGCTGATTCCAGGGGCAATTGCGGCAGGGGCATTTACCGCCCCCAATATTTTATGGGGTTCACCTGGACTTTGTAATGTCATCCCTACTACATACCTGGGCACCACGGTTAAGGCAGCTCCCCTTGTAAGCGTTATCTGCTCCATTTTCTTCTATCTCAGCGCCAATGCCTACCTGATTTATGAGAACAGGCGTATGCAGAAAAAGGGAGAGTGCTTCATACCGACAGAGAAGATTTCTAAGCTTTTAAAGGAAAGTGCTGAGAAGAAGGCCATCAACCCGGTTGTAGGCCTGGTCCCCATTGCAGTTATCATCATTGTCCTGAACGGGTTCAACATGGATGTGAATATCGCCATGTTATGCGGCGTGATTGCAGGCTATATCCTGTTTTGGAAAAATATCAATGACAAGATGGACACCCTGGTGGTGGGCGCCCAGAACGCAATCGGCTCCATCATGAACACATCAACGGCTGTTGGTATCGGCGGTGTGGCGAAGATTACATCAACATTTACCAGCCTGGTGAACTGGGTATCCAACTTCAGCGGATCACCGCTGGTTTCCTGGGCAGTGGCAGTAACCGTCATATCCGGCGCCTGCGGTTCCGGTTCGGGAGGCGTGGCACTGGCATGTTCCACACTGGCAGATAAGTATCTGGCCATGGGTGTTAATCCTGAAATCCTGCACCGTATTGCAAGCTGTGCATGTATCGTCCTGGACTCCCTGCCGTGGAATGGTGTAATGATTACAACCATGGCGGCCTGTGACCTGACCCATAAGGAAGCATATAAGCACCTGTTCATGATTACGGTTGTGCTGGCCTTTGTTAACCTTTGCCTGTGTGTTGGCCTTGGCCTTATGTTGTATTAATCATAAAAATACCTTTCAAAAAGGAAGATGACATGAAAGCTTTAGAGGAACGCCGGAAGGACCTGCTGGCCCGTTTTCCTGTATGGAAGAAAATGACGCTTTACCAAGGTCTGGCGTCAAAGGCGGCCGAAGGTCCGGAGCGTGTGTTTTTACTGGAAGAGGGAAGGGAATTTACCTACGGGGAAGTCCTTGGGGAAGCGGACCGCATAAGCGCGGCCTTATGGTCCATGGGACTTACAAAGGGCGGCTGTGTGGCCGTTGCCCTGAGTAACCGGATTGAATTTGTCACGGTCACATTTGCCCTGGCGAAAGCCGGGGCAGTGAAGGTGCCTGTGAACCGCAATGCAAGCCTGAGGGAACTGGAGTATATCCTGGAACAGACCGGGGCCAGGTTCCTGATTACGGAAAGACCTGTGGAGGCTGAAGATAAGTCTGCCTGTCCCGGATTGTGCCATATCATCTGCCTGGATGGCACCGCAGGGGCGGACGGACGGTACCTTTCATGGGAGGAATTTCTGGAAAAGGGGAAGGCCCCGGTCATGGAGATGCCCTGGCCGGATGCGGACAGCATTTCCGACATCATTTATACTTCGGGAAGCACAGGGCGGCCGAAAGGAGTGATGCTTTCACATGACATGCTGTGGCGCAGCGCATTTGCCAGCTGCGTGAACAGGGGATATGAGACGGGGCGCAGGATATATGTACCCCTTCCCCTGTTCCATGTATACGGTTATGTGGAAGGGCTGCTGGCGGCAATCCTGGTAGGCGGGAGCATCCTGATCACCAGAGGCAAATTTGACGTGAAAAAGGCACTGGATGCCATGGAACGCTGCGGTGCCAATGATATCTTAAGCGTGCCGTCCATCATGATGAAACTGCTCCAATATCCTGAGCTGGGACAATACCCGCTGAAGGAACTCCACGCAGTCTACTGTTCCGCCTCCATCTGTCCAAGATGGGTATGGAAGGCGATACGGGAAAGACTCAGGGTACAGGAAGTGATCACGGGATACGGGATGACCGAGGTGTGCGGGGCATCCATGCAGACAGATCCTGATGATGATGATGAGGTCCTGGCCGGACGTGTTGGGAAAATCCTCTATGGAGGCCCGGCAGGGGATGAGCGCCTGAATGGAAATATAATCGAGTACAAGGTGATTGACGAAAACGGTGAGGAACTGCCTTTAGGAGGCTGCGGCCAGCTGCTGTGCAGGGGACCGATCGTGACCAGGGGATATTACCGGGACGGGGAGGCAACTGCCCTGGCCGTGGATCAGGAAGGATGGCTGAAAACAGGGGATGTGGGGTATTTTGATGAAAAGGGGTACCTCAAGTTCCTGGGCCGCTGCAATGATATGTATAAGATTAACGGGGAAAATGTCTCGCCCCAGTACCTGGATAAAATCATATCCAAGTGTGAACACGTGGTAACGGTGGAGACGGTAGGCGTGCCGGATGAGAAGCTGGGGTATATCGGCGCTGCGTTCGTGGATGCGGACAACCCGGACCAGGAGACAAAGGAATCCATTGTGGATTACTGTAAAGCCAACCTGGCGCCATACCAGGTGCCCAGATATTTTTTCTTTACGGACAGCTGTACCTGGCCTCACACAACCACTGGCAAGGTACAGAAATTCAAGCTTCGGGAGATTGCAAGGAAACGGATGGAGGAAGAGGATGGCCAGGTTTGAACATGTGGCGGGCAACACGGGCTGCCTGAGTCTTAAGGGAAACTGTATCCCTGTGTACTGCATGACCGAAAAGGAATGGATCATCATGGATTCCGGCTCACGCTTTGACCGGGATGAGTTAATCCATTATCTGAAGGAACATACAATCAATATAAAAGCAGTGCTCACCAGCCATGCCCATTATGACCATGTGGGGAACCATGCCGTGCTTCAGGAAATGTTCGGATGTGAATGTGTCATGACGGCCTTTGACGCAGGGGCGCTCCATGACACGGTGGCCTTAAAATCCTGTTTTTATTCCTGCACGGAAACGGAAATCAGGAAGAATTTCTCTGATATGGTGTGCAGGGCTGACAGGCTGATAGAAGATGGGGCAAAGGAAATCCTGGTGTCCGGCGTCCGGTTTAAGGTAATTGGGCTACCGGGCCATGCGGCCAGCCAGGTGGGGTTCGTGACGCCGGATCAGGTGGCGTATCTGGGCGACTGCCTGCTGGGACCTTCTGAGGCCCGGCAGGAAAAGGTAATCTATATGCTCAACTGGAAGACAGCCCTTGATACCATGAGGATGGCGGCAGGGCGTTTTGACGGCTCTCCCTGCATCCTGTCCCATTATGGGATATACAGAGATATGAAGCCTGTGCTGGAAGCCAATATCCAGGCATTTGAAGAGATGGAAGGGCGCATCCGGGATATCATGCCGGAGGAGTTTTATCTGGAGGACATGGTGAAAGGACTGATAGGGCATATGGGAATCCTGGTAAAGAGCCTGCCCAAAGCCCGGCTCATGGAGCGGGTAGTGCGTTCCATCCTGGAATATATGGCTGAGACAGGCGGACTGGATATAGGGATAAAGGACGGTGTGATTGTATATACCTGCGGCGGTCAATCCCATGTGTCCGGCCAATCCCGGCCCCATGTGTCCGGCAATACCCGGACACACTAACAACAATGAAAATAAGAGGTGGATGATATATGAATATATTAGTTTGTATCAAACAGGTACCGGATACAACCGAAATTAAAATCGATCCGGTAACCAATACATTGATCCGTGCAGGCGTTCCAAGCATCGTCAATCCCTTTGACGCATATGCGCTGGAGATTGCCGCCCGGATTAAGGATGTGACACCGGGAACAAAGATAACGCTTTTGTCCATGGGACCGGAGCAGGCCAAGGCGGCTTTAAAGGAGTGCCTGGCCGTGGGCGGTGACAAGGCGTACCTGGTCAGCGACAGGGCCTTTGGCGGAGCCGATACCCTGGCCACCAGCTATACCCTTAAGACAGCCATTGAAAAGCTGGAGGAGACAGAAGGTAAATTCGATATCATTTTCTGCGGCAAACAGGCCATTGACGGCGATACGGCCCAGGTCGGACCTGAGATTGCGGAGCATCTTGATTATCCCCAGGTCACCTACGCGGTGGAAGCCAGGGTGGAAGGCGGGGAGGTCCTGGTAAAACGTGAGACAGGGGACGGCTTCGAGGTGCTGGCAGCCAGCATGCCGTGTGTTGTCACGGTTACAAAGCCCTACTTTGACCCAAGGTTCCCTACCATCAAGTCCAAGCTGGCAGCAGGGCGTGCGCAGATACCGACCCTGACAGCGGACGACCTGCCTGTGGACAGGGAAAGCATCGGTTTAAAAGGTTCCCCTACCAAGGTTAAGAAAAGCTTTACTCCTCCCCAGAAGCAGGGTGGGATCAAGATTTCTGAGGACAGCAGCGAGGCATCGGCCAGGAAGTTATTCGCCATGTTAAGCGATGCAAATATCATTGGATAGAGGGAGGAACCGACATGGAGGCTAAGAATAAGGATTTATGGGTATTTATAGAAACGGATGAGGAAGGAAAGGCCAGGAACGTGGGCCTGGAGCTTCTGAATCCGGGAAGGCGCCTGGCTGATAAGCAGGGCGGGGAACTGATAGGCGTGGTAATCGGATGCGGCATCGGGGAGGCTGTGAAGGCAGCCGTTGCATACGGGGCTGACAAGGTAATCGCCGTGGACGGGGAAGAATATAAACATTACACCACCGACGCTTACACGGACGCGGTCTGCGCCCTGGTTGAAAAATACGGGCCTACCACCATGCTGATCGGCGCAACCAATGAGGGCCGGGACATGGGGCCGCGTATTTCCTGCCGTCTGAGGACAGGACTGACAGCGGACTGTACGGGCCTTGATATTGATGAGGAGAGCGGCAACATGGCATGGACACGTCCTGCCTTTGGAGGAAACCTGATGGCAACCATCCTCTGCCCCAACCACCGCCCACAGATCGGCACGGTCCGTCCGGGCGTGTTCAAAAAGGGTGAAAGGGATGATGCAAGGCAGGCAGAGGTCATCCATGAGGATATCCACATCACGGCTGACAGGATACGCACCCGCCTGGTGGAGGTCATCCATGAGATGGGGGCTGAGAACGTGGATCTGGAGGGCGCTGAAATCATCGTGTCCGGCGGCCGCGGGGTTGGAGGGCCTGAAGGCTTTGCACCCTTAAAGGAACTGGCTGACCTGGTAGGCGGTGTTGTGGGGGCGTCCCGCGCCGCAGTGGATTCCGGCTGGATTGCCCATGCCCATCAGGTGGGACAGACCGGCAAGACCGTTGGACCCAAGGTGTATATTGCCTGCGGCATATCCGGGGCCATACAGCACGTGGCGGGAATGAGCGGTTCCGGCACCATCATAGCAATCAACAAGGATCCGGAAGCCCCAATCTTTCATATTGCTGATTACAGCGTGGTAGGGGATTTAAAGCTGGTAATCCCCGTACTGATCCAGGAAATCAAGAAGAGCCGCGCTTAGACGAAAGGAAGTCATTTCCCTATGTATGAATGTTTATTTGAAGAAAACCACATTGGCACCATGAAGCTGAAGAACCGCCTGATCGTGCCGGCCATGTCCACCCGTTTTGTGGGGGAGGACGGCAGGGCCACGGAGCAGTTCATTGCCTACCATGAAACCAGGGCAAAGGGCGGCTGGGCGCTAATCATTACGGAGGATTTCCTGATTGACGAGGGAGTGGGCGTTAAGAAGGAACTGCCGGGACTTTGGGATGACGGGCAGATTGAAGGTTATAAGAAGTGCACGGACCGGATCCACGCTGCAGGCGGGAAAATCTGCGCCCAGATTTACCATGCGGGAAGGAATACGCACAGCGGCATCACAGGCATCCATAACGTGGGTCCGTCCCCCATCTGCGACCCTTCCAACCGGGAGGTGCCCCATGAACTGACGGTTGGGGAAATTAAGGCCATTGAGGAAAAATTCGCGGATGCGGCGCTGCGGGCCAGGAAGGCCGGATTTGACGCAGTGGAGCTTCACGGCGCCCATGGATACCTGATTGCCCAGTTCCTGTCCCCGTTCTCCAACCGGAGGGTGGATGAGTACGGAGGCACGCTGGAGAACCGTGCCAGGTTTGCAGTGGAGACAGTGAAGGCGGTAAAGGAAAGGGCGGGATGGGATTATCCTGTGCTGCTGCGGATTTCAGCCACGGAGTTCATTGACCAGGGCATGAATGTGGAGCAGGCAAAGGCCATCTGCCGGCTGGTGGAACAGGCCGGGGCGGATGCCATCAATTGTTCCCAGTCAGGGCCGGCCACATTTTACAATACGGTTCCCAGCTTCTATGTGCAAAGCGGCGCGTTTGTGGAACTGGCAGATGAGATAAGGAAGGTTGTGGGCATCCCGGTTGCAACGGTGGGGAGGATTAACAGCCCGCAGCTGGCGGAGGAGGTAATCCTGTCCGGCAAGGCAGACCTGGTGGCTATGGGGCGGGCTTCCGTGGCAGACCCGTACCTGCCCGCTAAGCTCCAATCAGGGGATACGCAGTCCATACTCACCTGCATCGGATGCTGCCAGGGATGCCTTGGGAGCACGTTAAGGAAAAAGACACTTACCTGCCTTGTGAATCCATTTGCAGGCAAGGAAACCACATATTCGCCGGAGGACAGGGCAGGACATATTAAGAAGATAGTGGTTGCCGGAGGCGGCATCAGCGGCTGTGAGGCAGCCATTGTGGCGGCCATGCGGGGCCATCAGGTAATCCTGGCGGAGCGGGAAGCACGGCTGGGAGGCCAGTGGATTGCGGCCGGCATCCCATGCAGCAAGGCGGATTTTCCTTCCTTTGTGAGCTGGCAGAAGCATATGCTTTTACGCCTGGGAGTGACCGTGCTTCTGAACCAGGAAGCGGACCGGGAGTTCCTTCTTAAGACGGCGCCGGATCTGGTGCTTGACGCAACGGGAAGCACGCCTGTGATGGTGCCTGTTCCCGGAATCGAAACCGCGGGAACTGCATTTGCCCAGGAAGTCCTTACAGGGAAGAAACCGTTCGGCAATCATCCGCTGATCATAGGCGGAGGGCTTGCGGGTGCGGAAACCGCGGAGTTCATCGCAGGCTATCAGGTTCCGGTGGAGCTGGTGGAGATGCGGGAGGCCATTGCCATTGACTGCGAGCCTGGCCCGAAGTATTTCCTTCTGAAGGCATTGAGGGAGCTGGGCGTGTCCATGTACACCATGACAACCGTGAAGCGGGTGGAAGGAACAACCGTTGTCCTGGAAAAGGATGGCAGGGAAATGCGTGTGGAAGGCATTGACCAGATCATCCTGGCAGCGGGGATGCGTCCATCACAGGGACTTAGGGAAATGCTGGCTGATACGGGGCTGGAGGTAAGGCCCATCGGGGATGCGGCCTCGGTGAAAAACGGGTTTTCCAATGTGCAGGAGGCATTTGCGGCTGCCTGTGATATCTGAACCTGCCGGATGGCAGTTGCCCATTGAGGCCCGTTGTGCGGCATGGGTTCCGTTGTGCGGCATAGGTTCCGGTGTGCGGCGTGGGTTCCGGTGTGCGGCATGGGTTCCGGTGTGCAGCATAGGTTCCGGTGTACGGCATGGTTCCGGTGTACGGCATGGGTTCCGGTGTATGGCATGAATTCCTGTGGATATGGCTTCCGTTAATAAGAGGAGGGGATTGCGTGGAAAATGGTCTGGTCATGAGCCAGGAACTGAAACAGAAGCAGACGCTGTCCGCGTACCAGTACCAGTCCCTTCATATCCTTCATCTGGGCAATGCCCAGGTAGGCGAACTGCTGAAAAAAGAATATCTGGAGAATCCCTTCATTGAACAGAGGGAGGGGTTCTCGGGAGAAGAGTACCAGTGGCTGGAATATTATAAGGCCAATGTAAAGGAAAGCAGGCCAATTCCAGGGAATGGCAGCGGACCGGAAGCCGGGGATGCGGACGGGGACAATGGAAAGGAGTATGGTACATCCGGGTGCGACTGGAGGATGGATATCAAGGAACAGCTTTATGATGGCCGCACACCGGAGAACCGGCGGCGCCTGTTGGAACAGATGATCCTTCTTCTGGATGACCATGGCTTCCTGGCCTTTTCTGAGCGGGAAGGAAGCAGGCTGTTAAAGATACCGGTCAGGCAGTACCGCGTTCTCAGGAAACAGCTGATGGAGCTGGAGCCTGAGGGAATCGGATGCGTTTCCATGGGAGAGTATTTCCTGTTCCAGCTTATGAAAAAAGGAATCCATGTGCCGGACGCCTTCCGGGATCTCTGCATGAACCATCTGGAAGATATAACAGAGATGACCTTTGTCCAGATTGCGCATATGATCCACGCCTCCTTTCAGGAGGTCAAGCGGTGGGTACGGGTCCTGGGTACGCTTAAGCCGTATCCAATCCGGGATTCCGGGGAAGGCTGCGCTGTGGAAACCGTGATTCCCGACATTTTAATCGTACCCAGGGGCGGTGGACTGGAGGTCAGGGTAAATGATTATTATATGCGCCAGTACTGTGTCAGCGATTTTTACCGCAGGACCATGAAGGATGAGGATAATGAAGAACTGCAGGAATATATGGACAGGAAGCTATTGAGGGCCAGGCAGATATATCTGGCAGTGAGCAGGCGCAACCGGACCATCTGCAGGATGGGGGAGTACCTGCTGAGGGTCCAGGGCAGCTTTTTCAGAGGCGGATTCCTTACCGGGATGACATATAAGATGTTTGCGGATGAACTGGAAGTCCATGAATCCACGGTATGCCGCATTGTCTCCAACAAATATGTGTCATGTCCCCAGGGCATCCTGCCCCTTAAGTATTTCTTCAGCAAGGGCGTGGACGTGGTGGATGGTCAGGGCCGCGTCACAGGCACCATGGGGAAATCCAGTGTCAGGGAACTGATTGCATTCCTCATTGAAAAGGAACCGGGAGACAGGCCCTACAGTGACGGGAAGCTGGCTGATATGCTGAAAAAGGAATATGGCCTGAGGATTTCCAGGAGGACCGTTTCAAATTACCGGGAGGAAGCCGGGATACGGAGCGTGTATGAGCGGAAGGTGTAGGGAAGGATAGAAGGGCGGGAAAAACTGGTTTATGGTTTTCCCGCTTTTTGCGTGGGCTGATTTTGGGTGGAGCATATGCCATATAAGATATCCTTGACATTATATTATCCGCATGAGAAAATGATGAAATGTGAAAAAGGATAGGCGGACCCCGGATTATCACAGACATCCATGAGAACCGGGCCGTGGGAGAGGATATGATTATGAACGTAAATGTTTATGTTGCAAGTGCATTCAGTAAAGATGATATGGGCGGAAACCGCGCAGGCGTGGTGCTTGCGGGGCCGGATCTGAATGAGGAGGAAAAAACCGGGATAGCATATCAGTTAGGGTATCCGGAGACAGCCTTTGTGTCGGAGTCAGGGCGTGCTGACCTGAAACTGGAATATTTTACACCCACAGGGGAAGTCCCCTTGTGCGGTCATGCAACCGTGGGCACGTTTGTTGTGCTGAGGCATTTACATATGTTAGATAAGCCGTGTTACACCATCGAGACGAAATCAGGCATCCTGCGGGTCACTGCCGGTGAGGACGGCCTGATTCTCATGGAACAGAATGCCCCGCGTTTTTATGAAACGCTGGATAAGGTTGATTTACAAAGGTGCTTCTGTCCGGACATCATTGCGGATGACATGCCTGTCCAGATTGTCTCTACCGGATTAAAGGATATACTGGTCCCCATAAGCAGTCCGGCGGCTTTAGGGGATATGATCCCTGATTTTGCGGAGGTTTCCAGGCTGAGCCGGGAAAAGGACTGCGTGGGTGTCCATGCCTTTTCGCTTATGAAGGAGGCGGGGGAGTTGACCGCGGTATGCAGGAATTTTGCCCCTCTCTATGGAATCAATGAGGAATCCGCAACCGGCACCTCCAACTGTGCCCTGGCCTGCTACCTGTACCAATACGGTTTGAGGCAGTCCCGGTATGTGTTTGAACAAGGACATAATTTAAACAGCATTTCCAGGATATATGTCCATGTGGAAGGTGACAGCCATGCTGTCTCAGGAGTCCGTGTGGGCGGATACGGATATGTGGATGGCAGGAAGAACGTTGAGGTTTAGGGACAACGGCGGAATCCCTATATAATAGGAAGCCAATATTCAATCAGGCTTTTCCCATCCGCGTCCATCTCCTCGCCATATCGTGCGAAATCATATGGCGCATGCCCGTTCAGACGGCAGGTGGACTGTGGAAACCATGTCTTGTAGATATAATCTGCCACCGGCTGTAAGCTGTCCGTGCTCCTGGCCCTGAAACGGAAGATGACATATTTTCCGGCAGGAAGTTCCTTTGCCTCCATTCCCGGGGGAAGCCTGCCGGGCTGAGTCTGTTCTGATGCGGCATAGTAGTCAAAGGCAGGCTGTCTGTCCGCATCCGCATCCCATTTCGTGTAATCATTAAGGCCAACCAGGAAATCAGGATCCTTCCGATTGGGGATTGTGTGCTTTGCGGCGTGGAGCCTGCGCCAGCACTGTCCTATGACAAAGAAGCCAAGGCGTGTGTTTTTCTTATATCCAGCCAGGTATATGGGGCCGCTTTCCATTGTGCGTATATCCATTATCCTGTCTCCCCTCAGTGCATCTGTCCCGTCTGCGGTAAACTTAAGCTGCAGGGGATGGAAGTCCCCCTTTTTCCTGAATGCCCTGGGAGTGGTTCTGAACAGCGCCCTGAACCCCACTGTAAAAGCTTGCTGGCTGCCATACCCTGCGGACAGGGCAATGTCCATGACAGGCCGGTCCGTGAACACCAGCTGCCTTGCAGCCTCGGTCAGCCGCCGCCTCTGGATATAGGTGTGCAGGGAAAGCCCGGTAATGGATGTGAACATCCGGCTAAGATGGTATCTGGAATACCCGGCTTGCCGGGAAATGCTTTCTGCGTCCAGCCTGTCCTCCAGATGGCTGTCAATGTAATCAACCACTTCCTGGATGATCTGTATATTCGTTTTCATACTTCATCCTCCTGTATGATTCGATGATATTATTATAATACATCCGGAATGGTTATGTTTCACATTTTGTGCTGGGTCTGTCATATCCTTACCCTTTCAACCTTATCAGGCTCATTCGATACGATATAATAAAAAATAGTTATTTTTTTAGCCGGTTACGTCTTTTCTATAAGCTGAAAACCGCATGGTTACTGGGTTTCTTGTAAAATGGGCATATGTGTAAAGCGACAAAATAGTTCACAATCGGTGCCCGGATATACAAAAAGAGTTATGGACAGTAACATGAAGTTATGATACAAAATGAACTGTTTGACATTTCCGCACGCTGATATTAGAATGGAAATGGTTAAGTTGTGTAGCATTTGAGAGGGAAAGCGAATGGATTATTTAATGATTACATCTCCCTGTTTTGAACACGGGGGGATGATTCCAAAAGAGTATACCGGATATGGAGCGGACGGATCACCCGAATTGGTGTTGACTGGTTTAAGCAAAGATGCTGTATCTATCGCAATTATTATGAATGATATGGACCATCCAATACCAGCCTATAATCATTGGGTCATCTGGAATATTCCCGCCATATCTGTAATCCCAGGGAATATCCATCATGGGGAACAAGTGAGCTCTTTAGGTGGTGCCGTGCAAGGACTTGGCTATGGAAAACACCGGTATCGAGGACCAAAGCCGCCATTTCAGTGGTCACATATGTATCACTTCAATGTGTTTGTGCTGGACTGTTTTCTTGATTTGCCCAGTACCTCCAGGAAAAAGGATTTAATGGAAGCTATGCAAGGGCACATTTTGCAGCAAGCTGTTTTAGCAGGGCACTATAGATGATGTGCGCCTTATTGGGTAAGAGTGCCTTCGTCGGATAAGGCGAACGACAGAATTTTGTAATAAACGGAGGTTTTGCATTGAAAAAAACAACGAAGTCTTTTATCTTTTGGTGTCTAATCATATCTGTTTTCGAGATTTTTATGCACCAAATCGGACAAGATTCAAAAAGCATTGTACTCATTAGATTTAACCCATTACTGAATATAATCGCTGACTCCCAAGGCCCATTATATAGTTTAATGGACTCTGGTTTGCAAGTGCCATGTAATACGATTACTGGCCAAATATCTATCTATTGGTATATTGGCTTAGTTTTAACTTTTTTGCTTTATGGTATTGTCTTAGATGGAATAAAAATGCTATTTCGCAAAATTACCCACAAAGACAAATAGATTGACGTAGTACGCCTTATTGGTATAAGGCACCCCAATCCCCCGATAAGGGCCGCTTTCGCTGCCTTGCTAAACGCTCCGCCTGTGGAGCGGCTACTCGCCCTTGCGGGCGCTGAAAGACGTTAAACCTTACCGCCTGGGAAAAAGGTGTGTCTCTCATATTTGAAAGCGTCCGGAGGATGCGTAGCCGCCCCGTAAGGGCGGTGAAAAGGGCCGTCGCTGGCGGTTCTTTTCTGGTTTTGGGGTCCGGTCCCCAACAAGCGTTTTGCAGGAGTGCATATACTCCTGCCCTGCTTGCCACGATTGTTTTGTATGGGATTGGTACATCGGCCACGCATGGAAATAGCCCAGGCATGTGACGGCGCCAATCTCACGTCAGGGAGGTCATGCGGAACGATAGAAGCATGTTTTCGGGGATTCAGGATTAATCATACAGGCCCCTCGGTTAGGCACCCGCAAAGGCCGTCCTGCCTCTTGCGGTTTCGGGATAAGTATGGTATACTATGCACATCAGCAGGTCGGACAAGGGCGTGCTGATTTTATATTTCGTGGTGCCCAACTTTACAAAACCATGTAATGCCCATTTCATGTGGGTTTGCGGGGCCTGACCATGGAACAATCTGTCATCTTATGGCGACTGAAATAGCTATACAGGCAATGAAAAATATCAATGGAACCACAAAAAACAATCTGGAAAATAAGACGGATATACAGCGAAAGGGGGAACGGCCATGATTACGGTTTTTAACAGGAAAGAACTTCTTGTCACCTATTCCATGGAGCTTCAGTCCAAGGCCAGGAGCGCCCTTGAAGGGTGCGGGATTGACTATATTGTGGACACGGGCGGCACTGCCGCGCGCAATATAGGTTCAGGGCCGATTGGGGTGGACCGGTTGGGAAGCAATCCCTCCTGCTCATGTGAATATAAGATATATGTGAACAGAAAGGATTATGAAAAGGCCCAGGCGGCATTGGCCGGTAAACTGAAATAGGGTGGATACTATCTACAGATACGTTCCAGGAAACGGCGCTTGTATTTCATTTCCGCGTAATCCGTGATTTTCTTCATATACACCGCGTCATACATTCCGCCAATCACCCCTGCAACCGGGATTCCCTGGAGAAACTTCATATATAAGAGTTCATGGGAGAGTGCTTCTGCTGTCAGACGTATCTCTTCCTTTTTATCCAGTCCGGCAAAGGCCTGGTCAGGGGAAAGGGATACGGATCCTGTAATCATCCGGTTCAGTCCTTCATCAGCCATGATCCGTTCTTCCCCTGATAAAAGGGGGGTGCGGATTAACCGTAGGATAAAACACTGCTCGCCGGCCGTATCATAGGTGAAGCCATAGCTGAGGGCAAGTTCGTAGATTGCCTTCAGGATCATTCCCGTGAACAGGGGAATATCGGGCAGCCCGATGCCAAGGACGCCAAGCCCCATACCGCTGGCGCCGGATGCCAGGAGGTTGACGGCCTTGCTGTTTTTGGCATTTTTTGAAAATGCCTTCAGGTTTTTCCTGCTTTCTTTCAGGCCCACGGCGTAAGCGTTGACCTTGTAAGCCATCTCGCGGTTTTCTTTGTGGTATGTTTTCTCTATGACGCCGGTTCCCTTTTCAAACACCAGTTCAAATGCCTTACAGAATGCCAGGTCAAGGGTAGAGGACAGTCTGTCAGGCACAAACCGTTCCAGCTGCCGGTTTAGGACGGGCTGTCTTTCTTTTCCTGCGCCCAGGAGGAAGCGGTCCTCCTGCTTCTTAAGCGCGGCCCACTCTGCCTCACGGGCCGGTTTCCTTCTGAATCTCATGCTATCACCTCTGCTTTTCTGGTTAAATCCAAATCATTCCTGCTGTCTGATATGATACCACAAAAATCCGTGAATGGGAAACAGATGGGAAACTGTTAAAACTATTATGGATATTATGCTTGACAGACACATGAGAAGCCGTTATAATGGTTGATTGTTGCAACTGTTGTATAATGCAATTAATTACACGTAATCATGAACCGGGAGGAAGCATGAACCAGTATATAGGAATATACCGCCGTTGTGAGCTATTATATATACGGACTGAGTTGGAAAAGTATGGGCTTCAGCCTCTGGAGGGGAAAATCCTTATTTTTTTGCGCAAGGGATGCTGTACCCAGGAGGATGTATGTATCCATTTTGACATGGATAAGGGCAGGATTGCCAGGAACCTGTCGGAACTGGAGGAGAAGGGGCTGGTCTGCCGGGTTGTGAATGAAAATAATAAACGGCAGAAGCTGGTAAGCCTGACCTTGCAGGGGAATCAGATCCTGTCTGAGATAGACAGGATTTTTGAAAAATGGGATGCTGTCTGCTTTTCCGGTTTTACGGAGGAAGAACGCTGTCTGTACCAGGATTTTGTCAAGCGCATTGCTGAAAACGCCATGGAATACAGACACAATCAAATCATTCAGAGGGAAGGAAGTACATATGATAAATAACCTGACAGAGGGGAAACCTTTAAAACTACTGTTTTTCTTTGCAATTCCCATGGTGGTGGGAAACCTGTTCCAGCAGCTTTACAACATGGTGGATTCCATGGTGGTGGGCCGGTTCGTGGGCGAGGACGCCCTGGCCGCGGTCGGCTCATCCTTTCCGGTGGTGTTCCTTTCTGTGGCTGTGGCGGCCGGACTTTCCATGGGATGTACCGTTGTCATCTCCCAGTTCTTCGGAGCCGGGAAAATCAGGGAAATGAAGGTGACGGTGTCAACCGCCCTCATATCCCTGGGAGTAATCGGACTTATCATCATGGGCATCGGGGAACTGTCCTCCTTTCCGCTGCTTAAGCTTTTGGGAACGGACCCGGATATCATGGCGGATTCCCTGTCGTACCTGAGGATTTATTTTGGCGGTGCAGTGTTCCTTTTCCTGTATAATTCCCTGAACGGTATCTATAACGCCCTGGGTGACAGCCAGACCCCGTTAAAATTCCTGATGGTGTCGGCCCTGACCAACATTGTCCTGGACCTGCTGTTTGTCATTAAGTTCAATATGGGGGTGGCCGGGGTGGCTTGGGCAACCCTGATTGCACAGGGGCTGTGCGCATTCATCTCATTTTTCGTGCTGGTTGGCCGGCTTCGGAGGATGGAGGATGAGCCTTGCGCCCGGGGAAGGGATTTTGCCTTTTTTGACATGGATGCCGCAAGAAGGATTGCAAAGGTAGGGGTGCCCTCCATGCTACAGCAGTCCATTGTCTCTGTCAGCATGATGATGATGCAGGGCCTGGTCAATTCTTACGGAAAAGTATTTGTGGCAGGTTACACGGCAGCCACTAAGATTGATACCCTGGCCATGCTGCCGAACATGAACTTTTCTAACGCAATGTCCAGTTATACGGCCCAGAACATCGGGGCAGGGAAGGTGGACCGGGTAAAGCAAGGGTATAAATCCTGCATGTTCATGGTTTTCATATTCTCTGTAATCATCACCCTGCTCATCTACCTGTTCGGACCCCAGCTTCTGGGACTGTTCCTGAAGCAGGGCTCCGAGGGCAGCGCCATGAGTTACGGCCTTAAATATATGAAGACCGTATCCGTGTTCTATCTGCTGATGGGCGCACTGTTTGTGGGCAACGGCCTGCTGCGCGGGGCAGGGGACATGGGGGCGTTCATGCTCAGCTCCGTCGTCAACCTGTTTGCGCGCGTGGCAATCGCTTACCTGCTTGCACACTACATAGGCGCCAGCGCTATCTGGTGGTCCATTCCTACGGGATGGGCAATTGGATTCATATTCTCCCATCTGAGGGTTAAGAGCGGGAGATGGATGTCCAAACGGCTGGTGGATTAACCGGGAAATGATGCTCAGATGACTGGTGGATTAACCGGAATTTGGGCAGGCCGTCCTTAACTGCGCGGTGGATACATTTCCGTATTAGGACTGCCTGTTGCTGCATATAATTCAATAAATACAGGCTCAGGAGCGCGCTTTGGATATATATGTGGTAAAACAGGGAGACAGTGTGGATTCCATTGCAAAATCATACAATATTCCTACAGAAACATTATTATGGGACAATCAGATAGAGTACCCATACCGCCTGGCCGTTGGCCAGGCTCTTTATATTTCTGACGGTAATACGGTGGAGGGGAGGAAACTGCTCTATACCAGCGGATATGCGTATCCGTTCATCAACGAGGAGGTCCTGGAGGAAAACCTGCCGTATCTGGATGGGCTGAAGGTATTTTCCTATGGCTTTACCCTGGAGGGGGAATTGATCCCGCCCATCAGCGATGACGCGTGGATGATAGGGCGGGCGCAGCAATGGGGGACGCGGCCCATCCTGACACTGACACCCCTGGGGGAAGACGGGCATTTTAATAATAATCTGGTATCGGCCCTGGTGCGCAGCCACGAGCTGCAGCAGCGGATCATATGGGAACTGGGCAGGACCATGCAGGATAAAGGCTTTGGCGGTCTGGACATCGACTTTGAGTATGTGCTGGCCGATGACAGGGAGGGGTTCGCCGCATTTGTGGGCCTGGCCACCAGGGTCATGAACCTGTTTGGGTATCCGGTCAGCGTTGCCCTGGCCCCCAAGACCTCGGCCGAGCAGAGGGGACTTTTGTATGAGGGGATTGATTACGCCCTTTTGGGGTCGGCTGCCAACCGTGCCATGCTGATGACCTATGAGTGGGGATACAGCCAGGGCCCGCCCATGGCCGTGGCTCCCATCAACATGGTGAGGCGGGTGGTGGATTATGCGGTCACCGCCATTCCAAGGGATAAGCTGAGCCTGGGCATACCTAACTATGGATATGACTGGGCCCTTCCCTATGAGCGGGGCGTGACCAGGGCCAAAACCATCAACAACCATGAGGCGGTGCAGCTTGCCATTGATTTCGGCGTGGATATCCGGTTTGATGAGACTGCCATGTCACCCTACTTCCGGTACTGGCAGTATGGAGTCCAGCATGAGGTGTGGTTTGAGGATGTGAGGAGCATCAAGGCCAAGTTCGACCTTATCAGGGAATATGGGCTGTCAGGGGCCGGATACTGGCAGCTGATGAGCCTTTTCAGGGCCAACTGGCTGATGCTGAACGAGATGTTCTACATTGAAAGGGAGTGGCCTGTGATGGAACGGCTGGATGGGGCAGATGGAACGTAAGGATATTGCGGCAGATATGGGAGGTGGGGAAACCGCATTGTCTTGCTGAATCCTTTCATTGTGGTATAATAGACCAATACAGATTGATAGGATGGATGACACGGCAGGAGGGCATATGGGAATGAAGATTGACGCGGCAAAGGTGATGGAACTGGTAAGGACGGTCAAACCACTGTTCCTGGACCATGAGCAGGCAGCCAGGATTGAGGTAAAAGGTCTGGCTGATTTTGTGACCCAGGTGGATTTTAAGGTGCAGGAGATGATTCAGGACGGGCTTATGCAGCTGTATCCGGATATCCAGTTCATGGGCGAGGAAAAGGATAACAGCGACATTGATTTTACCGGGCCAGTGTGGATCCTGGACCCTGTGGACGGAACCACCAACCTGATACATGACTACAGGAACAGCGCATTATCCCTTGCGTTTTGTGACAACCGGCAGCTGGAACTGGGAATCATTTACCAGCCCTATACCGATGAGATGTTCCATGCCGTCCGGGGAGGCGGGGCGTGGCTTAACGGCAGGCCCATCCATGTGAGCCGGGTGGATACCATGGAGCGGAGCCTGATAGCCATTGGCACAAGCCCTTATGACCATGGGCTGGCGGACAGGAATTTCAGGGATTTCAAAGAGGTGTTCCTGCGCTGCTCCGATATCAGGAGGAATGGCTCCGCGGCCCTTGAACTTGCCCATGTGGCCTGCGGCCGTACGGATGCATATTTTGAGCAGGTGCTACGGCCCTGGGATTTTGCGGCGGGAATGCTGCTGGTGCAGGAGGCAGGGGGAACCGTGACGGATTATGATGGGGAACCGCTGGATGTTTCAACGCCGTGCCAGGTGGCGGCGGCCAATGGCCTGATTGGGGAGGAACTGCTTGCAATCCTGGGGAAGTGATAGGACAGACGATAAGATGATAAGAGAATAGGATGAAAAGAGAATAAGATGATATAATCAGAAGACATGCCAGGCTTACTTCCAGGGCATGTCTTTCTGATATTCAAAATAAACCCTCAGGAGCTGGCTGCGCTTGGTCACATTTACCTTCTGGAAAATGTTGTGCACATGGGTCTTGACCGTACCGATGGAGATGAACAGCGCGTCGCTGATTTCCTGGTTGTTTTTATCCGTGAGAAGAATCCTCAGGATATCCTGCTCCCGGGAGGTGAGCTGGTAGTGGCTGGCAAAATGAAGGAATACGGTGTTGCTGTCCGGCCCATCCGGCTGGATTTGCCCCTTGCTGTCAGCCTGTCCCTGCGTTCTGCCATCCGGGAGGGTGGAGGTGGGCGTCCCGTCCTTCGTCATCACCTGCGTCCCATCCTCCGTCATCACCTGCGCCCCGTCATCCATCATGGCTGTCCTCCCGGTATCCGCTGCGGGAGCCGTGCTTCCGGCCATGTCCGGGGCCTGGATTTTAATGAGCGGACCCTGCAGCTGCCGGGTCAGGTATGCAAGGGCATACACTGAATACAGGATGCTCATCATGTCCTCAGAGAGGCTGCGGTTGTTGATTTTGACCATGATATCCGAGTAGACGTCAAAGGAAAAGATGACGATGGTGTCTTCAGCCAGTATCAGTAGGGAAAAAACAGCGGTGATCCAGAGCAGGCTTTTATAGGCATGCATTTCCCTGTCCAGCTCCCCGGGATGCATTTTCAGGTACAGCAGTCCGGAAACGCTCAGATACAAGGTAAAGAGCTGGGCCGGAAGATAGTAGAGCCATACCTTGAACGCGCCGTATCCCGCGGTGGGGATGAACAGGAGGCTGAGTCCTAAAAGCACCAGCGCGGCTGTATCCCGGTTCTTTGGGCGCCGGGAAAGCACCTGATGCTGGATGGAAACCAGGCAGAAGGAGGTTACCAGGAAAATCAGTGTCTTAAAGGCAGGCGCGCTCATGAACTGCAGGTCATAGCGGACAGAGAACCCGTCTAAGAATTCAGTCATGTAGATAATGATGTTGTCAAATATATAAAAAAGGAAGAGAACGGCGGTTGCGGCAGTCAACGGCCTTTTTTTGTGCCTGTAATTAATGATGCAGAAGGTAAGAACCACTGTATAAAGAACGATAAGGAAAATGTTGTAAATGAAAATCAGTATATCCATGAAATCCTCCTCTGACATGCTGCTGTATCCGGCAGTTAAAATATATCAAAAAACAGAGGATTTAGCAAATTGTTTCTTTGGATGAATTGAAAGAAAGTTGTGCATTATGCATAAAAAGTTTAGGAAAGTTTAGTTGGTTTATGATGAAAGTATGAATAAAATCATCCTTTTTCATGAGGGAAAAGGAAGGGGTCATATATCTGCGAATCCATCCCGGGGATGATTTTAAACCCTGTCCCAGGGCGCTATGATGATATCACAAGGCGCCGGACACAAGAAGCCTTAGGACGCACCTGTTTGTGATTCATAAATACGCTTATGATCCATAACAGGATTCGCATCCATAACAGGCTTCACCTCCGGACGTAGGAAAAACAAAAAACATATTATTAGGAGGAAATGAACATGTCAGTAAAGGATTTCATCGACACAAACGAATTTACCAAGGAGGAGCTGATGGACATCATCAATCTTTCATTAAAGATTAAGAGGTGCATCAAGGCCGGTTACTATCCACAATTATTAAAGAACAGATCCCTGGGCATGATTTTCCAGCAGTCATCCACCAGGACAAGGGTTTCCTTTGAGACAGCCATGGAGCAGTTAGGCGGCCATGCGCAGTACCTGGCGCCGGGACAGATCCAGTTAGGAGGACACGAGACAATCGAAGACACAAGCGCTGTGCTGTCCCGTCTGGTAGATATCCTCATGGCACGTGTGGACCGCCATAAGAGTGTGGCAGACCTGGCTAAGAACGCAACCATCCCGGTTATCAACGGCATGTCTGATTATAACCACCCGACCCAGGAAATGGGCGATCTGTGCACCATGATTGAGCATTTACCGGCAGGTAAGAAATTAGAGGATTGCAAGGTAGTATTCGTAGGCGATGCCACCCAGGTATGCGCTTCCTTAATGTTCATCACCACCAAGATGGGAATGAATTTTGTACACTTTGGACCGGAAGGCTATCAGTTAAATGAAAACCACAGGGCAATCGCAGAGGCAAACTGCAAGGTGAGCGGCGGTACCTTCCTGGTTACGGATAATGAAGATGAAGCCCTTAAGGATGCGGATTTCGTGTACACAGATGTATGGTACGGCCTGTATGACGCAGAGCTTTCCGAGGAAGAGAGGATGGCTATCTTCTATCCTAAATACCAGGTGACCCCTGCCATGATGGCCAAGGCCGCGCCCCATGTGAAATTCATGCACTGTCTGCCTGCCTCCAGAGGGGAAGAGGTTGTGGATGAAGTAATCGACGCAGGTTATTCCATTGTGTTTGACGAGGCTGAGAACCGCCTGACCGCCATGAGGGGACTGCTTGTATACTTCCTGGGACAGGCTGAGAAAAAAGCGGACGAAGAGGAAAAAGCAAAGGCAAAGGCTGACCTGGAAGTATTCTTAAAAAAGGCGCTGTAATTTAGCATGAAAAGGGGGCAAGACACATGGCTGAAACACACGGAAAGAAAAAATTTAAATTGACAGATGCAATCCTGTCCGTTATCTGCGTCGTATTCGTGGCAGAGGCAGCGGCGCCGGTGGCTGCAATCGGAAACTCCCAGTATTTCTGGTGGATTTTCCTCATGCTTACCTTCCTGCTGCCCTATGGGCTGATTGCCTCGGAGCTGGGCACCACCTATGATGGGGAAGGCGGCCTGTATGACTGGGTGAGAAAGGCCTTTGGCGCCAAATGGGGAACCCGGGTTTCCTGGTATTACTGGATTAACTTCCCGTTGTGGATGGCATCCCTGGCAGTTATGTGCCCGGAAATGCTCAGTATCATCATCGGACATCCCATTGGGGTTATTCCCTCATTAATCATTGAACTGGCATTTATCTGGGCGATTGTGGCTATCAGCTTTTTCCCTGTGTGCGACAGCGTGTGGATCCTCAACGGCGCTGCCCTGATTAAGGTGCTGCTGGCTGTGATTGTAGGCGGACTTGGCATATACGGGGCAGTGACCCATGGGGTGGCCAACGAGTACACGGCGGCCTCCCTGATGCCCAGCTTTGACGCGAAAAGCCTGTCCTTCATATCCGTCATCCTGTTTAATTTCCTGGGGTTCGAGGTGGTGTGTACCTTTGCAAACGATATGGAGAATCCCAAAAAACAGATTCCCCAGGCCATTGTTTCTGGCGGCCTTGTGATTGCGGCAATCTACATATTCTCTGCCTTTGGGATTGGCGTGGCCATCCCTACCGCTGAGGTCAGCACCAGCAGCGGCCTTATTGATAGCCTTCAGCTGCTGACCGGTAAGACCGGCGGGCTTTTCATCTCCATCATGGCAGTCATGTTCGTGCTCACGCTGTTCGGCAATATGATTTCCTGGTCCCTGGGCGTGAACAATGTGGCCAGCTATGCGGCTGAACAGGGTGATATGCCGAAGGTATTTGCCAGAAAGAGCGTTAAGAACGGTATGCCGGTGGGGGCTGCCGTGATGAACGGCATTGTGGCCAGCGTGGTCGTGGTCATTGCGCCCATCCTGCCCAACCAGGATCTGTTCTGGAGCTTCTTTGCACTGAACCTTGTAATGTTCCTGCTGGCATACCTGCCCGTATTCCCGGCGTTCCTGAAGCTGCGGGCCATTGACCCGGAAACGGAGCGGCCCTTTAAGGTGGGGGGAAGCAGGGCATTCTTAAAGGTGCTGGCAGCCCTTCCCATGATCATGATAGTCATATCCCTGGTATTCATTGCAGTGCCCATGAGCTTTGACGCCCAGACATTAAATGAAGTGCTGCCCATTACCATTGGATCCGTCGTGTTCATCGGCGTAGGGGAAATGCTGGCAGCCAAAAAGGGGAAAGGACTCAGGCCCGGCGGGGCTGCCATGGAAAAGGCGGCGCAGCTGTAAGAAAACGTGAAATAAGGCATAAAAATAAAAACAAAATGAGAGGAAGGTATTTTACATGAAAACATATACAACTACCCCAAAACAGGACGGTTTCAGGATGCCGGGAGAATTTGAGCCGCATGAGGGCTGCTGGATTATCTGGCCCGAACGCCCGGATAACTGGAGACTGGGCGCCAAACCGGCCCAGAAGGTGTTTGTGGAGGTGGCAAAGGCCATCAGCCAGTTTGAGCCGGTGACCGTGTGCGTAAGCAATGCCCAGTATGACAATGCCAGGTCCCAGCTTCCTGAGGATGTGCGTGTGGTGGAAATGTCCACCGACGACTCCTGGATCCGCGACTGCGGCCCCACCTTTGTGACCAACGGGTCTGAGGTCAGGGGCGTGGACTGGTCCTTTAACGCCTGGGGCGGACTGGTGGACGGACTGTATTTCCCATGGGATAAGGACGACCATGTGGCCAGGAAGGTCTGCGACATTGAGCGCAAGGACAGATACCGTCTGGATGACTTTATCCTGGAAGGCGGCTCCATCCATGTGGACGGGGAAGGGACCCTGATTGTCACCGGGGAGTGCCTTTTAAGCGAGGGCAGGAACTCCCATCTCACAAAGGAAGAAATCGAACATGTGCTGAAGGAGTACCTGAATCTGGAGAAAATCATCTGGATTCCATATGGCATTTACAATGACGAGACAAACGGACATGTGGACAATATCATCCACTACATTGCCCCGGGCGAGGTCATCCTTGCATGGACCGATGACAAGGAAGACCCTCAGTATGATATCTGCCAGAAAGCATACGCGGTGCTCAGCTCTGAGACGGATGCAAAGGGACGCAGTCTTAAAATCCACAAGCTGATGCTTCCCAAGAACATCCTCATCACAAAGGAAGAGAGCGAGGGCGTGGACGCTGTGGACGGGACGCTTCCGCGTATGGAGGGCGACAGGCTGGCTGCTTCCTATGCAAACTTCTATATCGCCAACGGCGGCGTGGTATTCCCCATGTTCGGTGACGAGAACGACGAGAAGGCCAGAAAGACGCTGGAAGAATGTTTCCCGGGCCGCAAGGTAGTCGGGCTTTACGCCAGGGAAATCCTGTTGGGCGGCGGCAACATCCACTGTATTACACAGCAGCAGCCTAAGGCATGAGCCATTGCGCACAGAGGATAGGGATGCCGGACTGGACGTAAGGACAGGTAAGGATAGCGGACAGGCAGAGATGGCGGACAGGAAAGGATGGCTGACAGAAAAGGATGGCTGACAGAAAAGAATAGCTGACAGAAAAGAATAGCTGACAAAAAGGGAGAGGGTACATTATGTCAAGAATCGTAATAGCCCTGGGCGGCAATGCCCTGGGCAATACGCCGAAGGAGCAGCAGGAGCGCATTGACAATGCGGCTCCGGCCCTTATCGGCCTCATAAAACAGGGCCATGAAATCATCATCAGCCATGGCAACGGCCCCCAGGTGGGGATGATACGCCAGGCATTTGACACGGCCAGCGCGGTGGATGGGAAGGTTCCGGCCTTTGACCTGCCGGAGTGCACGGCCATGAGCCAGGGCTACATCGGATTCCACCTGCAGAAAGGGATTAAGAAGGAACTGCGAAGGGAAGGCATGCCGTGGCATGTGGCGACCGTGGTGACACAGATCGTGGTGGACAGGGAGGATCCTGCCTTCTTAAATCCAACCAAGCCAATTGGCAGTTTTTATTCAAAAGAAGAGGCTTTCAAGATGATGGAGGAAAATCCGGGCCTTTGCATGAAAGAGGATGCAGGCAGGGGATACCGGCAGATGGTGGCGTCCCCAAGGCCCATGGATATCGCGGAAAGGGATTCCATCTTAAACCTCCTGGACCATGAGTTCATTGTCATTGCCTGCGGCGGAGGCGGGATTCCTGTGATCCTTAATGAGAACGGGGATTATGAAAGCGTGCCTGCCGTCATTGACAAGGACTTTGCGTCTGCCAAGCTGGCGGAACTGGTGGATGCGGATTACCTGTTCATCCTCACGGCGGTAGACCGTGTGGCGGTCAATTACGGGAAACCCGGCCAGCGGGAACTGAAGGAAATCACGGTGGAGGAAGCTCAGGGATTATGCAGCCAGGGCCACTTTGCACCGGGCAGCATGCTTCCCAAGGTGGAGGCTGCCATGGAATTTGCACGCAGCAAAAAGGGCAGGAATGCGGTCATCGCATCCTTGGAAAAGGCACCGCTGGCCATGATTGGGGAGAGCGGCACCAGGATAGCCCTTGGATGATCAGATGGAGGATTTAGTGCTCAGATAAAGGCAGCCCTATATAGGGACAGCCCCATGGGAGATGTGGGTAATCATATCGCAGCTGGGCTGTAAGGAAATCTGCTTGCCATGAACCACTGACTTATAGTATAATTTACAAAAATCAAATCCAATACAAAGGAGTGTTCTTACATGGCAATCAGAGTTGGAATTTTAGGATATGGTAATCTGGGAAGGGGTGTGGAATGCGCGGTTAAACACAATCCGGACATGGAACTGGCGGCTGTTTTTACAAGAAGGGATCCGCGCAGCCTGACCATCCTGACGGAGGGGGCAAAGGTTTTATCCGTGGATGATGCGCCTTCCATGAAGGATGATATCGATGTGATGATTCTCTGCGGAGGCAGCGCCACGGACCTTCCGGGACAGACGCCGGACATGGCAAGGTATTTTAACGTCATTGACAGCTTTGACACCCATGCCAACATCCCACAGCACTACGACGCGGTTGACAAGGCTGCAAAGGAGGGCGGACATGTGGGAATCATTTCCGTGGGCTGGGATCCTGGCATGTTCTCCCTGAACCGCCTGTATGCCAACGCCATCCTGCCGGGCGGGAAGGATTATACCTTCTGGGGCAAGGGCGTGAGCCAGGGGCATTCGGATGCCATCCGCCGGATTGAAGGGGTAAAGGACGCCAGGCAGTACACCATACCGGTGGAGGACGCCCTTCAGGCAGTGAGAAGCGGGGCCGGGCCGGACCTTACCACCAGGCAGAAGCATACCAGGGAATGCTTTGTGGTGGCAGAAGAGGGCGCTGATAAAAAGGCCATTGAAGAGGCAATCGTGACCATGCCCAATTATTTTGCCGACTATGACACAACCGTCCATTTCATATCGGAAGAAGAGCTGATGCGAGACCATGCCGGGATTCCCCATGGCGGATTTGTCATCCGCACGGGAAGGACGGGCTGGGAGGATGAACACAGCCATGTGGTTGAGTACAGCCTGAAGCTGGATTCCAATCCGGAGTTCACCGCATCCGTCATAACCGCATATGCCAGGGCCGCGTACAGGCTGAGCCGTGAAGGGCAGACTGGCTGCAGGACCGTATTCGACATTGCGCCTGCATATCTTAGCGCCCAGGACGGGGCTGAACTGAGGAAACATCTGCTGTAAATGCAGACAGGACTTTATCATGCACCAATCCCTCCCATTCCTCATACCATAATACAAACGGATATGGGGATTGGATGACATCCATTCCCGCCATCCGTATCTATTGCACTGCATATATTGCTACAGTACAATCTGATCAGGCCTTAAAGTGGATGGAACGGAACATCCATGGAGGAGCCGGGCCGCTTTAGCGGCAGCAGGTAGGAAACACCTGCGGGACAGTCGTTTACTCGTATTGTCCCGCAGGTGTTTTTTTATTATCCGGGCCGTGTACTGTTTTATGGGAGGGAAAGCTATGACAGGAACTGAGTTCACAGGGGAACGCCTGATAGGGAAATGCCGTTCAGGGAAATTTCATATAGGAGGGCACAACCATACAATAAACCACGGACCGGGCGGGCATAAAGATACCGCCATGCACGTCTCAAGGGTCAGCATTGCAGTGAACATGGTCCTGACAGCCGGAAAGCTGGCAGCCGGGATCCTGGGCCACTCCCACGCCATGATATCGGATGCAGTCCATTCCGCGTCGGATGTGTTCAGCACCTTCATCGTGATGGCAGGGGTTACCATGTCTGCCAAACAGTCGGATAAGGAACATCCCTATGGGCATGAACGGCTGGAGTGCGTGGCGGCGCTGTTCCTTGCCTTCATCCTTTGTGCCACGGGGCTGGGAATCGGCTTTGGCGCGGTAAGGGAAGTGATATCAGGGGAAGTGAAGGATGCGGCCATACCAGGGCTTATGGCCCTGATGGCAGCCATTGTCTCCATCGTGGTAAAGGAGTGGATGTACCGTTATACCATAAAAGCAGCTGATTCCATACACTCCAGCGCCTTAAAGGCGGATGCATGGCATCACCGTTCCGACGCCCTGTCCTCGGTGGGGGCGTTTGCGGGCATATGCGGGGCGCGGATGGGGTTTGCCTTCATGGACCCGGCTGCCAGCATTGTAATCTGCCTATTCATCTGCAAGGCGTCCCTGGATGTGCTGCGGGACGCTCTGGACAAAATGGTGGATAAGGCCTGTGATGAGGAGACGGAAAAAGCCATAAAGGGAACTGTGCTCACATCCCCCGGGGTGGTGCGGATTGACGGCTTAAAGACCCGGCTGTTCGGCCCCAGGATGTATGTGGATATCGAAATCGCGGTGGACCCTGACCTTAACCTGCAGCAGGCCCATGCCATTTCAAGGGAGGTACACGATACGGTGGAGGAACAGTTCCCCCAGGTAAAACACTGCGCTGTCCAGGTCAATCCTTTTAACAGGGAAGGATAAGGAAATCCAGGAAAAGGGATGGATTCTGTTTGACGGACAGACCGGAATTATCTATACTTAGAGCATATCTGAAAGACACTTGGAAAAACAGATTAAAAGTATGAAACAGGAGAATATGAAATACGATGACAGAATGGAAAAAAACAATATGCCCTTATGACTGCCCCACCTCCTGCGGCCTGCTGGTGAAAACGGACGGAACCCGGATATTGGAGGTAAAAGGAGACCCGGACCATCCTGCCTCCCATGGACTGATCTGCAGGAAAATGCACGGTTATGCGGATTCCATCCATTCCCCCAGCCGGATCCTCACGCCCATGAGGCGGGTAGGGGAAAAGGGGGAAGGCAGGTTTGTTCCTGTTTCCTGGGACGAAGCCATATCAGAGATAACCGGAAGGTGGAAGGAAATCCTCAGCCGGGACGGAGGGGATGCCATCCTTCCGTTTTACTATTCAGGGGTCATGAGCGTGATCCAGCGCAAATGCGGGGATGCCTTTTTCAACAGGATGGGGGCATGCTCCCTGGTCAAGACGCTTTGTTCCTCGGCCAAAGGCGCCGGATATGAGGCTGTCATGGGCCGCACCGGATGCCTGGACCCAAGGGAGCTTAAGCACAGCGATTTCCTGCTGGTCTGGGGCAGCAACATGAAAGCCACCAGGATCCAGTCCATGCCGGTACTGGACAGCGCAAGGAAGGCTGGGAAACGGGTGGTGCTGATTGAATCATGTGCAGAAGATATGGCGCCCTACTGCGATGGGACCATTCTTATACGGCCTGGTACGGACGGCGCCCTTGCACTGGCCATGATGCATGTGCTGGTGAGGGAAGGCCTGGCTGCTGAAGATTATCTTCGTGAATGGTCCTGCGGCTGGCCTGGGTTTAAGGAGACATTGCCCGCCTATACGCCTGTGTGGGCAGAGGGGATAACCGGAATCCCGGCAGATGTGACAGAGGCACTGGCCATGGAATATGGACGGGCCTCCCGGCCCGCCATCATACTGGGAAGCGGTCCCTCCCGCTATGGGAACGGCGGTATGACCGTGCGCCTGATTACCATACTCTCCGCCCTGACCGGGGCATGGGGCAGGCCGGGAGGCGGGCTGTGCGGATGCAATCCCGGTATCGGTCCCTGTGCGGACGATACCATTGTGACGCGGCCTGATTTCAGGACAAGGCAGGGCAGGAAGGTAAACATCAACCAGCTGGCCCAGGCGCTGAACGGGAGTCATGGGCAGGACCCCATTCAAAGCCTTTATGTATATGGAAGCAATCCGGTGGGGTCGGTAAGCAGCCAGGCGGAAACAGTGAAGGGGCTTATGAGACAGGACCTGTTCACGGTTGTCCATGAGCGGTTCATGACGGACACGGCCAGGTATGCGGATATCCTGCTGCCGGCCACATTTTCCGTGGAACAGCCGGACTGTTATCTGGCCTATGGCTACTGTACCTTTGGTACGGCTTATAAAGTCCTGGAACCGGCGGGACAGTGCAGGAGCAACTGGAACACGTTCCGGCTTCTGGCCGGGGCAATGGGATATGAGGAAGCGTATTTTAAGAAGACTGAGGAAGGGATGGTGGAAGAACTGCTGGCCCATCCCGGACCAGGGCTTGCCAAAGCAACCGACAGGGAATGGGATATCCTGGAAAAAGGCGGCGTCATCTCCACGCCCTTTGCGGACCACATGGACTTTAAGACGGAGACAGGGAAAATCTTGATTGTGAACCCGGGCCAGCCTGAACCCATGCCGCGGTATACATCCGCCCACGGCGGGGAATACCCCCTGCGGCTCATTGCCGTACCCAGTGGATATACCCTCAATTCCATTTTCCTGGAACGGGAGGACCTGACCGGGAAACGCGGTCCCATGAAGCTGATGCTGCACCCTCTGGATGCGGCTGGGCGCAATATCGGGGATGGGGATAAGGTGATTGCATATAACGACCTGGCCCAGGTGGAATTTACGGCCAGCCTTACCCCCTGGGTGGCCAGGGGCGCGGCGGCTGTGGCCGGGGTATACGGTATGTCCCTGTCCGGATCCGGCCTGCTGGTCAACGCCCTTCACCACCAGCGCCTGTCCGATATAGGGGAAGCGACCACGTTAAATGACAATACCGTTGAGGTCCGTCCTGCATTTCATCATTAAATGTATAAAATACCATTTTCAGGTACATACTGTTATTGGGTATAAGCCAAATGTCCACAATAAGGAGGTTAACATCTATGGGAAATAAGGCTTTAGATTGTACAGCCCTGACAGTAAGCCTGATTGGGGCGATTAACTGGGGACTGGTTGGATTTTTTAACTTTAACCTGGTATCATGGATTTTCGGAAATGCTTCCTGGATTACCAGGGTCATTTATGCGCTGGTCGGGCTATGCGGACTGTATCTGATTACATTCTATTCACGTACAGGACAGGAAGCATAACAGGATACAGTAAAGGCAGGAACCTGTGGGGAATCGGATTGCCAAGGCAGACCGGTGCATCCAGGTTCCTGTTTTCGTATGTTCCTATTTATGGTACCGTATCCCCTCTGATTCCGTTTCGGTACTCCCTGGGTGAGAGTCCGGTCAGCTTCTTAAACACATCGCCAAAGTAGTTGCCGTCCGAAAACCCGCAGGCAATTGCAATGGAAGTCACTGTCCCATCTGTGTTCCTCAGCAGGTCGGACGCCTTCTGCACCCGGATATAATTTACATATTCCTTAAAACAGAATCCGGTGGATGCCCTGAACTTCCGGGAAAAATAAGTGGGGCTCATATTGGACATGGCAGCCATGGCATCCAGCGTCAGATGTTCCCTGTATTGGAGGTTGATATACCGGGCCGCCTTCACGATTGCCGCCTCCGAGTCATTGAGGGAGTCCTTTTCCTGCTGCGTATCCTGGCAGCGTCCTATGAGGACCAGGATTTGGAAGAGCAGGCTCTGCTGCTGTACGTGGGAATAGGCATCCTCCTGTCCGTTTTCGTGGGACAGATGGCTTAACAGGCCTTCTATCCCGGGACGCAGGGGCTGGGGGATGGCAATACGGGGATTTAAGAAGACGCGCTCAAAGCCTTCCCGTCCGCAGGACGCATGGAAGGCATCGGCCTCCTCCTTGGTAAAATACATATCATACCGCTCAGCCTGCAGCCCTTCCTCATACAAGGCCCTGTGGATCTGAAGCGGCGGTATGATGACCGCATCACCTGGCTTCAGGTAATAAATATCCTGGTCAATGAACATTCTGCACTGTCCGGAGAGCAGATAATATATCTCATAATAGGAATGGTAGTGGGGACGTTTCATGACATAGCTGGATGAACGGCGGATCCGGCTGATCTGGATGCTGTTTTTAGCGGCCGGACCGTTTTTTGCAGCTGATATTCTGTGCGGATGAATGGCCATCTGTGATTCCTCCCTGCTGATATGTTTCCCTCATCTGTCCGCCCCTCCATCCTGGCAGAGGGTGAAGGCAAAAAAACTGTAGTTAATCCTGAAAAACATATAAAATCCGTATTAATTGCTGTATTTTTGTTATATCATAAGGTCACAAAACAGTAAAGTGAAATCATCTGAAACAACAGGATGGACTCTGAAAAGAAATGGGGAATCAGTATGATGCGTTTGTTTAGATTAGGAGGGGACACAGGGACCGGATCAGGGGCCAGGGAAGTATCAGGGGATGGGATCATGGATGCGGATAGGGTGCTGGCGGCAGTGCCGGCAGTGGATGCAGTGTATGTGAAGCATCCGGGACATCTTACGTTTCAGGGGGCCAGGCGGCTTTTGTCCGGGGGGATACATGTGATAATGGAAGGGATATCCGGCTTTGACCGGGCACAGGTACTGGAGTTACAGATGGAGGCCGATGATGCTGGCGTTGTCTACACAGAAGCCTTTAAGGCAGCAGCCAATCCCTGCCTTCACGGCCTTAAGGGGGAAATGCACCGTCTTGGACGCATTAACCGCATGACATTCATGTCCTGCGCCCGTACGCCGCGTCATGAGTGCAGGGAAGAACCGGCGGATACGCTGCCTGCGCCAGACCTTGCCCATGGGGCGCTGGTGGAGCGGGGGGCCGACTGTATTTTCACCATGATTGCATGCTTTGGGATACCGGAACAGATTCAGGCAGATCCTGTTTTCTGTGAAAACGGCATGGACATTGCCGGAAGCGTGCAGGGCAGGTATGAGGGGAAAAGATGTAAAGGGGCGGAGGCCGAAATCCTCTATTCCCAGGTGTCCGCAAGCCATGTGCCCAGCCAGATCAGAGGGGAAAAAGGAAGCCTTGTCATACGCAGCATTGCAGATCCGTCGGAACTGTGTTTTTACGGCCGGGATGGGGAGAAGGAAGTGCTGGCCCTGCGCACATCTCCGGTCATTACGGATGAAGAAATCAGGACGTGGATTGCCAGGGCCTGTCTGGGAATTCATTCCCGTCATCGGTATGTCCCGCTTCGCGGCATATCTGGCCCCAATCCGGTCAACGCAGCCCGCTGCGCCTCCCTCATCGGGACCGGATTCCCCACAAAGTGGAACGCACGGCTTACGGAAAGCAATTTTCAGACGCGCCCTGGTCCAAAGTGCGGGGGCTGCTATGGGGAATGGCGCCAAAACGTGCTCATGACCCATGAGGTGATGGACAGGATCCGTTCGCAGGTGTTATAATGAAAGTCAGTGCACCGGCGCTGGGGTGTGTTGGAAACTTTCTTTCCGCCGTGGGCACCAGATCTATCAATGGAGGCGGGATATGAGGAAAGCGGCAAAAGCAAAGGGGATATTGGCACTTACGTTACTCTGTTCCCTGTTCCTGTGCATCACTGCATATGGTAACTGGAAGAATGAAGGCGGCCAATGGCACTATTATGACAAAAACGGACAGATGGTGTGCAATGATTTCAAAAAGTCCGGCAATTCCATGTTCTATCTGGATGAAACCGGCAATATCGCCAGGAACTGTGAGAAGGTAATCGGCAATTACCTGTACCGGTTTGATGCAGACGGGAAGTTCACGCGTTCCAGGCTGGGAGAGGACGGCCAGCCGGAGTACCTGGAAGGGGATTACGCCCTGAACCACCGCCAGCAGTACCTGAACAAAAAGGCCAACCCCTATAACGACAACCAGGTGGTACAGTGGTTTAATGCCACCTACGCCATCCTGACAAAGCATAACAGCTGTAATATCCGGGCCTATGGCGGTGAACTGCTGCTGGCTGGCGTGGAGGGGGAGGACGATGGCAGCTCCGACAATTCAATAAAGGAAAGGAACAGGAAAATGCTGTCAAAAAGCTGGGGGGTCACTGACCGGGCCAGCGCGGACGCGGCCCTTCTGCGGCTGCTGGAGTCAGGCAGGGCCACCGGCTCGGCATGGGATTACAGCCGCGCCATGTCAAACCTGGGATTTTACTATCTGGCGGGGTATTATCCCATCACCGAATCCCTGGACCGTTCCCTGGAGGTTGCCAGAACCATACAGCAGACCTATGGCTCCTGGGATGAATTCATTGCCAGCTACCTGGCAGGATACCATGCCTGGGCCGGGGATGAGGCGGAAAACAGGGATTTAATCTATGAGGGGCTGAAGGGAAGTGCGTTTAACCCCTATGCTGTGGACTGGAACCTGGAACTTAAGAAGACCTGGTAGATATCATGAACCGGAATATGGAGGAAACAGAATATGAGATGGGGCATCATGGCAACTGGAACAATCGCTGCAAAATTTGCAGACACGGTGATGAAAATGGGAGGAGAAGAGCAGCTGACAGCCTGCGGCTCAAGATCCATGGAAAAGGCGGAGGAATTTGCAGGAAGGTACGGTATCCGGCATGCATATGATTCCTATGAGGCCCTTGCGGCGGACCCGGAGGTGGACGCTGTTTATGTTGCCACGCCCAACAACCTGCATTTTGACAATTGCAGGCTGTGCCTGGACGCGGGGAAACACGTGCTTTGCGAAAAGCCTTTTACCACCAGCGCGGACGAGGCCAGAAGGCTGTTCGGCATGGCAAAGGAAAAGGGGCTGTTCATCATGGAGGCGTTCTGGATCCGCCACCTTCCGCTCTTAAAGAAGATGCAGGAACTGATAAAAGAGGGCGTGATCGGGGACGTGGTCTATGCCAGAAGTGATTTTGGGTTTACCGCCCAGGGCGCCAGGAAGGACAGGAAGTTTGATTCCGCACTTGGGGGAGGCGCGCTTCTTGACATCGGGATCTATAACCTGGGATTCATGCACATGGTGATGGGGGATACGAAGCCTTCAGGCTTTACGTCCAGCTATCATATCAATGAGTATGGTACGGATGATTTCAGCTCCATCCTGTTGAATTATCCAGGAAACCGCACCGCATCCATAACCGCGTCCATAGGCATGGCAATGCCGAGGGAAGGGGTTGTGTACGGTACGTCCGGCTCCATCCGGCTGCCGGATTATCAGATGGCTGAGAAGCTGGTTGTATGCCCTTACGGCGGACAGCCCCAGGAAATCTGCATTCCCTTTGAAATCAATGGGTTTGAATATCAGATCCGGGAAGCCAGCCGGTGTGTGAAGGAAGGCATGTACACCAGCGATGTGCTGAAGGAAAAGGATACGCTGGCCGTATTGGAACTGATGGATGGAATACGGGCATCCTGGGGACTTAAGTTCAGCTGCGAATCATAAAGACTCAATAAGAAATAAGAAAATATTTCCGGCTTCCACCCTTGATTCTGAAATGTGGATTAATATAATTAAGGGTAGAAGCTGTATTTTTGCCAAAAAATGCGCTAAAACTTTAGAAAAATCATGTAATTTTTACCATTTTCCGAAAAAACATGGAAATTATTTTCCTGCGGTGTTATAATAGGGCGATATTATATACAAAGGAGTGATAGTTACATGAAAGATGAAAATGGTTTTAAACCATTTATACCGGCAGATAAGGTGGTTCCGGAGATGACTGGGGTATCCATTATCCTGGGTATACTCCTGGCAGTGCTGTTTGGCGCGGCCAACGCATACCTGGGGCTGCGGGTGGGCATGACCGTATCCGCGTCCATCCCTGCGGCAGTCATATCCATGGGAGTCATCCGTGTCATATTAAAGAGGGATTCCATCCTGGAAAACAATATGGTGCAGACCATTGGCTCGGCAGGCGAATCAGTGGCAGCCGGCGCAATCTTTACCCTGCCCGCCCTGTTCATGTGGATGAGCGAATGGGGTGAGGGGGCGCCGTCCCTGGTTGAGATTTCCCTGATAGCGCTGTGCGGCGGCGTCCTGGGCATACTGTTCATGATACCCCTGCGCCAGGCCCTGATTGTAAAAGAACATGGAACACTTCCGTATCCCGAAGGCACTGCCTGTGCCGAGGTGCTGATTGCAGGGGAACAGGGCGGTTCCAAAGCCGGTGTCGTATTTGCCGGAATGGGGATTGCCGCATTTTATAAGTTCATTGCGGACGGCCTGAAGCTGTTCCCCAGCGATGTGGACTATGATATCCGCAAATACGGCGGCGGCGTGGGCATGTCCGTGCTTCCGGCCCTGGCAGGAGTGGGATATATATGCGGTTCCAAGATTTCCTCCTACATGTTCTCGGGCGGGATCATTTCCTGGCTGATACTGATGCCCATCATCAAGCTGTTCGGAAGCGGACTTACGGAGCCTTTTGCACCGGCCACCGCATTGATCAGCGATATGAACAGCCAGGCCCTTTGGGGGTCTTATATCCGCTATATCGGCGCAGGAGCCGTGGCGGCCGCTGGTATGATAAGCCTGATTAAGTCCCTTCCCATGATTGCCTCCACCTTTATGGACGCAATGCGGGATTTAAAGGGCGGCCGCCAGACCTCCACCCTCCGTACGGACCAGGATATCCCAATGAACATCGTGCTCATGGGCGTGCTGGCCGCGGTTGTGGTCATCTGGCTGGTGCCGGCTGTTCCCGTAACCTTTGTGGGGGCGCTGCTGATTGCAGTATTCGGCTTCCTGTTCGCAGCTGTTTCCTCACGTCTGGTAGGCCTTGTGGGCTCCTCCAATAACCCGGTTTCCGGTATGGCCATTGCAACCCTGCTGGTATCCTCCCTTGTACTCAAGGCTGTATCCGGTTCAGGCCACGACAGCATGATGGGCGTGATTGCCATCGGCGGCGTCATCTGCGTCATTGCAGCCATTGCGGGCGACACCTCACAGGATTTAAAGACAGGCTTCCTGGTCGGCTCCACGCCCAAGAAACAGCAGGCTGGTGAGCTTATCGGCGTTGTCTCATCCGCCATTGCCATCGGAGGCGTGCTGTATCTGCTTAACCAGGCATGGGGCTACGGTTCCACCGAGCTTCCTGCTCCTCAGGCCATGATCATGAAGACCGTGGTGGAGGGCGTGATGGACGGCAACCTTCCATGGAATATGATCCTGGCAGGCGCTGCCATCGCTGTTGTGATTGAAATCCTGGGCATCCCCGTAATGCCTGTTGCGGTTGGCCTTTACCTCCCGCTTAGGACCACGTCGGCCATCATGGTGGGCGGCCTGATCCGTCACTGGTATGAAAAACGCAGGTTTGCAAAGGAAGAGGACAGGAAGGAAGCTATTGATAAGGGCGTCCTCTATACTTCCGGTATGATTGCAGGCGAGGGGCTGGTGGGTATCCTGTTGGCCGTGTTCGCCATCGTACCCCTGGCAAGCGCAAGGGGCGGTTTCCTGGCTGATTTCCTGAACCTTTCCGCCATGGACAACGGGCTGGGCGCATTCCTTTCAAGCCCGGCATCCAAGCTTGTATCCCTTGTGGCATTTGCGGTCCTGATGCTGACCATGTTTAAGTTTACAATATGGCATAAAGATAAAAAATAAGACAGCGCTGTCATATCCAAGTGGGGCGCGGGTTAAGAAGGTGCCGGATTCCGGCGCCTTCTGTCCATATCATATAGTGAGTGAAAGGATGGTGCGGGTTTGGGCCGTATAAAGATGAAGGATAAAAACTATCTGGAGCAGATTCCTGTGAGGAATCCCGGTTTCCCATGGAAGGAAAATGAACAGGGAATCGTGACTGTTGACATGGTCCACCGGGGATTTTTTCCGATGCTTGCACAGAAACTGTGGGTCACTCCCAAAGTGAGCCACATTAAACTGGATTGCTTCGGCAGCTTTGTATGGAAACAGATTGACGGTAACAGGAACCTGATTGAGATCGGCGTCATGGTAAAGGAGGAGTTCGGTGAGAAATGCGAACCGCTGTATGAACGTCTGGCAAAGTATTTTGAAATGCTGAAAAATAATAAGTTTGTTGAATTTAAAAGGTGAGGAAGGGCTGTGCCGAGATTCCTGTTCCGCGGTCCTGTGTTTTTGCAATAAAATATTCTGCACAAATTTGGCAGTTAAAGTAAAAAATGTCTTTGCTAAATATCCTTCTATCAGTTATGATAGAAAAAGAGCTGTAATTGGGAGGATATTTTATGAAGAATATGGAACATTTCCATGAAATGAAATCACTGACAAGGACACAGAAGTTTTGTCTTCTTTCATTGATTCCGGCTTATTTTATTGTCATAGGTCTGGTGGTCCAGCCCTTGCAGGAAATTGTCCCAGGAATTGTGAATATCATCAGGGAACCGGATTTCCTGATAACGGATTATTTTGTTGTTGGCGGCGTTGGGGCTGCTTTGATTAACGCAGGCATGCTGACCCTGATGAGCATCGGGATCATCTACTTTATGGGCATGGATATGGATGGCCATACAATCACTTCCAGCTGCCTGATGTTCGGCTTTTCCCTGTTTGGAAAGAATCTCCTGAATATCTGGGCAATTCTTGCAGGCGTATACCTGTATGCCAAGTACCATAAAACATCCATGAAACGTTATATCTATATCGGCCTGTACGGAACCAGCCTTTCGCCCATCATCACCCAGATGATGCAGGTGGGAAGCCAGCCTCTTGTCATACGCCTGTTCATAGCGGTCAGCGTGGGAATTGTCATTGGTTTCGTGCTGCCGCCCCTAAGTACCCATGTCCACTATGCGCACAAGGGGTATTCCCTCTATAATGTGGGGTTTGCGGCGGGAATCATTGCCACTGTCATCGTATCTCTGGTTAAGTCCTTTGGCATTGAGGTGGAATCCAGGCTCATATGGTCCACGGGCCATAACACGATGTTCGGGATCCTTCTGTCCGTCCTCTTTGGCGGCATGATTGTATTCGGTGTTGCTGTCAGGGGGAAAGGGCTGTTCGAATCCTATAAAAGGATACTTAAATCCTACGGGATCGGAGGAACCGATTATCTCCGGGATGAGGGCGGGGCCACCACTGTTTTTAATATGGGGATTAATGGCCTGTTTGCAACCTATTTTTCCCTGGCGGTGGGCGGGGATCTGAACGGGCCGACCATCTGCGGGATTTTTACCATTGTGGGTTTCAGTTCCACGGGAAAGCATCTGAGGAACATTGCCCCCATCATGCTGGGGGTCTACCTTGCCAGCTTTACAAAGACATGGGAAATCTATCAGCCATCCCCCATGCTGGCCCTGTTGTTTTCCACCACACTGGCTCCTGTGGCGGGAGAGTTCGGACCGGTGGCAGGTATCATAGCGGGCTTCCTTCACTCGTCTGTGGCGCTGAACGTGGGGATTGTTTACGGCGGTATGAACCTGTATAACAACGGGTATGCAGGAGGTATCGTAGCCATTTTCATGGTGCCGGTGGTCCAGTCCATCCGGGACAGGAGGGCGCGGGCCAGAGGAGGGTTATCCCTGTAATAGGAAACAATATGAAACAATATAAAACAAGAAACGTGTCCTGTGGCTGTCTTTTTGTGGCAGCCATGGGACACGTTTCTATTTCTTTCTATGTCAGACCATCAGGAGTTCCAATACCAAAACAGCGGCGCACCCTGCCAGGGATACCTGGAACAGGCTTTTCCCCCTGTAGGCCAGGATGATTGCAACGGCCAGGGCGGCTGCGCCTGACCACAGGGAGGCCGTGGCGTGAAGGATGGCCGGGAAGGTCATGACGGACAGGGTTACGTAGGGGACATAGTAAAGAAAGGATTTTATATAAACATTTCTGATTTCCTTTTTTATCAATGTCAGGGGCAGCAGACGTATCAGGTAAGTGACGCCTGCCATGACCAGGATATAAAGATATACATTACGGTTCATCTGCCTGTTCCTCCTTTAATGGGAATAGGATTGCGGCTGCGCCTGCAATCAGGATGGTGAGTATAATGATCTTAAAGCCGGATGATATGTGGTTCAGCGCAGGTATCCGGGTAAACAGCCAGCTGAGCACCATGGATACAAGGATGACGCAGGTAAGGATCCGGTTGCCCTTGGCGGGCGGTATGACCACGGCCAGGAACATGCCGTAAAGGGCCACGTTCAGGGCGCTCAGGAGACGGGCAGGCAGCAGGTCGCCGGAGATTGCGCCTAACAGGGTGCCCAGGGTCCAGCCAGGAACAGCCACGCACATCAGCCCATAGCTGTAAAACGGGCTCAGCATGCCGGGGCGGCACACGGAGACCCCGAATATTTCATCGGTAACGCCATACGATATTAAGAAACGGTGGAAAAAGGGAAGCCCTGCCTTGAGTTTCTGGGACAGGGAACAGGACATCAGGCAGTACCGCAGGTTGATGATCAGCTGGGCAACGGCCATTTCCGCAAAGGGCGCGCCGGCCTGGATGATACCGAGGGCCGCAAACTGCCCCGCGCTTGTAAGGTTGGTAAATGACATGACCACTGCCTGCCAGGTGTTAAGGCCCGCGCCGCTGGCCATGATCCCGAAGGTAAAGGAAACAGCCAGATATCCCAGGCCAATGGGAATGCCGTCCTTTAATCCCGATTTAAACTGTGTTCCATTGCTTTCCATAATTACCCCTCATATGTAGAATGATGTGGCCGGGCTGTGTGGTTCACTGTATGTAAAGCCCCGGCGTCCTTTCCAATTATATCAGGAAAATCCTGGTTGTAAATCGGGTTTTTCATGAAAAACAGGAAATATTGCGGATCAGGCTCTTTCAATTACCTTACAATACCGCGGAGCGCGGGAACCATGAAAGCCTTATAAAGGAAAAAGGGTTTTACTGGAAAATGCTCCTGATTTTTTATGATGGAGGACGGATGTGGATTTGGATACTGGATTGCCGGATAGACAGAAGATGTAAACCAATGAGTGAATAAAGCATGTAAACCAAAATGGTTTACTATATGCGAGTGCTTTGGCAAAACTGGAATGAAGGGAGTGAAATTCCTGATATTGGAGAATATAATGTGATATATGCACAAAATATAACGAAATATTTGTGCAATATATCAGAAAAGTATGGCGTTTTGAAAAATCATATTGACAACCGTGGCAAATAATACTATACTTCAATCATGAGTAAACCGGTTTACCAAAAACGAGATAATACGGACAGAATAAGAGGGAATAAGCAAAGAATCAGTAAACTGTTTGAGAAGGGAGTAAACAAATGACAGGAATCATTGTAACGGGCCATGGACATTTCCCCACAGGGATATTAAGCGCCATCGCATTGGTGGCAGGAAAGCCGGAGAACACGGCCGGGGTGGACTTTGAGGAGGGATGCAGCTCATCTGATTTAAAGGAGGCCATGAAACTGGCGGTGGAATCCCTTGAAGGGGAGGAAGTCCTGATCCTGGCCGACCTGGTGGGCGGTACGCCATTTAATGTTGCGGCGGCCCTGAAGCAGGAGTATACGGGGAAACGGATAAAGGTCATGGCAGGCGTGAACATGGCATCCATGGTGGAGGCCGTATTCTCCAGACCCATGTATGGGTTAGACGGGCTGGTGGAGGCCGTGCTCACGGCAGGCAGGGAAGGCATTAAGGATCTGGACGGCCTGGGCAATGATGAGGAAGGGCCGGAGTTTGAAGGCGGCCTGTAAACAGATGCGGTATGATGATAAAAGGATGAGGTGAGGGAGACATGATAAAAAAGATACATGTGGAACCAATCAGGAAAAAGGACAGCTACCTTGGGGGCAACCTTCTCACCAAAAGGGAGGTGGAGTCTGCCATCGGGGATGTGGTAAGACAGGTGCGCTGCAATATGAAGTACTTTGGGACAAGGTTCCCGTCTTCCGCGGCAAAGGACCAGACATACGGCATCATTGAAAACATCGAGTGGACCGACGGCTTCTGGACCGGGCTATTGTGGCTGTGTTACGAGTACACGGGGGACCAGGATTTCAGACGGCTGGCGGAACAGAATGTGTCCTCGTTCCTGAACCGGGTGGAAAAGCGCATTGAACTGGACCACCATGACCTGGGCTTCCTTTACTGCCTGTCCTGTGTGGCAGGGTATAAGCTGACTGGCTCCGGGGATGCCAGGAAGGCGGGCCTCCTGGCAGCGGATAAACTGATGGAGCGTTTCCAGGAAAAGGGCGGTTTCATCCAGGCATGGGGGGAACTGGGGGCCAGGGACAACTACCGGCTGATCATTGACTGCCTGTTGAATATCCCGCTGCTGTACTGGGCCACGGAGGTAACGGGGGACCATACATATAAAGATGCGGCTGTGCGCCACTATGAAACCGCATGCAATCATGTAATCCGCCAGGACGCCTCGGCCTACCATACATTTTATTTTGACCCGGAGACGGGGGAACCCTTAAAGGGCGTTACAAGGCAGGGATACAGCGATGATTCGGCCTGGGCCAGGGGACAGGCCTGGGGGGTATACGGAATCCCCCTGAATTACAGGTATACGAGGGATGACAGCGCCTTTAACCTGTTTGAGGGCATGACCAACTATTTCTTAAACCGTCTGCCTGAGGACGATGTGTGCTACTGGGACCTGATATTCACGGATGGTTCCGGCCAGTCCAGGGATTCGTCGGCAGCAGCCGTGGCCGTGTGCGGCATCCATGAGATGCTTAAGTACCTTCCTGAGGTGCACCCGGACAAGGAGACCTATCAATACGCCATGCACCGCATCCTCCGCTCCCTGATGGAGGGGTACACCAACCCGGATATAAAGGAAGGCGCACCGGTGCTTCTCCACGGCGTGTACTCCTGGCATTCAGGCAAGGGCGTGGATGAGGGGAATATATGGGGAGACTATTATTATATGGAAGCGCTGATGCGTTTCTACAAAGACTGGAACTTATATTGGTAAGGATAAAAGGAGGAAATCATAATGCCAGTACCGAATATCGTAGCATTCAGAATTGACGAAAGGCTGATCCACGGGCAGGGACAGCTTTGGATTAAGGCCCTGGGGGTCAACACGGTGATCGTGGCCAATGACTCTGCCAGTGAGGACGCCATGCAGCAGACACTGATGAAGGCCGTGGTCCCAAAGACCGTTGCCATGCGCTTCTTCTCCATCCAGCACACCTGTGATGTGATCATGAAGGCGTCCCCCAAGCAGACCATCTTCATCGTGTGCAAGACAACAGAAGACGCCCTTAAGCTGGTGGCAGGAGGCGTTCCCGTGAAGGAAATCAACGTGGGCAACATCCACCATGCCCCAGGCAAGGAAGATATAAGCAAATACATTGCCCTGGGAGAGGAAGACAAGGCGGCCCTCAGGGAGATGCGGGATAAATACAAAATCACATTCAATACGAAAACCACTGCATCCGGCGATGACGGCACTGCAAAAGTGGATTTAAATAAATACTTATAATAAAAAGGGAGAATAAAGGAGGGAATGATCGTGACAATCAGTATGTTTCAATGTTTGCTTATCGGTTTATGGACAGCGTTCTGTCTTGCAGGTATGCTGTTCGGTATCTACACCAACAGGTGTCTTGTGATGGCGGCGGGCGTGGGCCTGATACTGGGGGACCTGCCAACCGGACTTGCCATGGGAGCTGTGGGGGAACTGGCGTTCATGGGCTTTGGCGTGTCCCAGGGCGGTTCCGTGCCGCCTAATCCCATGGGGCCTGGTATCGTGGGAACCATTATCGCCATCACCATGAAGGATTCGGGCATCGATGTGGGTTCTGCCCTGGCCCTTTCATTTCCGTTTGCAGTGGCGTTCCAGTTTGTGATCACAGCCACCTATACGTTTGCCACCACACTGACCAGCTTTGCCTACAAGGCCCTGGATAAAAAGGACTTCAGGGGCTTCCGCATCGCGGCCAATGCGACGGTGTGCATATTCGCAATCGTGGGTTTCATCATTGGGTTCGGAGGCGCATTCAGCTCCGAAGGCCTTTCAAGGATCATTTCCCTGATTCCGGCCTGGCTCAGCGACGGCTTGGGCGTGGCAGGGAAAATGCTTCCGGCCATCGGCTTTGCCATGATCCTCAATGTAATGGCTAAAAAGGAACTGATCCCGTTCGTGCTGCTGGGCTATATTGCAATCGCCTACCTGAACCTTCCGGTCATGGGCGTTGCAGTGATCGGCACCGCAATCGCATTACTTGTATTCTTTCACGCAGGCAAGGGCGCCGGCGGATCTGTAGAAGAAGTGGAGGTTGAATTTGAAGATGGCATCTAATCAGTTGGAGAAAAACGATTATTTAAAAACATCCCTGCGGGCGTATTTCCTGCAGAACGGTTTTAACTACGGCAATTACCAGGGCCTTGGATACGCCAATGTGCTGTATCCCTCCCTTCGCAAGATGTATAAGGACGATGATGACAAGCTTCAGGAAGCATTGAAGGAAAACATTGAGTTCTTCAACACCAACATCCATTTCCTTCCTTTCATAACAAGCCTGCATCTGGTGATGCTGGAGAATAAGACTCCCTCCAGTGAAATCCGCAACATCAAGATGGCGCTTATGGGCCCCCTGGCCGGAATCGGCGATTCACTGGCCCAGTTCTGTCTGGCTCCCCTGTTTGCAACCATCGGCGCCTCCCTGGCCATGGACGGCCTGATCATGGGACCCATCCTGTTCTTTGTGGCCATGAACGTGATCCTTCTGGGGGCAAAGGTGCTTACAGGCATGTGGGGATACAAGCTGGGAACCAACATCATCGCAACCCTCAGCAGCAAGATGGAGCAGATATCCAATGTGGCCAGCATGATCGGTGTAACAGTCATATCCGGCCTGGCCGTGAACTTTGTAAAGATTACCACGCCCATACAGTATGTGGCCAGCATGCCCGGCGACCAGCAGAAGGTAGTGGCAATCCAGGAGATGATTGACGCCATTGCCCCCAGGCTGCTTCCGGTACTGTTCACAGGACTGATATTCTACCTGATTAAGGTAAAGAAGTGGACTACCTACAAGCTGGTTATCTTAACCATCGTGATTGGCGTGGTGCTTTCACTGCTGCACATCATTGCGTGATGTGACAATCCATGGACAAAACCCCCGGCAGTTTGATTTGCCTGGGGTTTTGTCCGTATCAGCCGGCCGGACGCCACGGACAGCCGGACGCCACGGATGGCTGTGGCTGTCTGACGGCATCCGGCCGCAGGATCATGCCATACCATGAATGAAAACGGGAGGAGGACAACAATGAAACAGGACCGATTCACCGCCCTTAAGGAACGGACCAGCGGATATATACGACAATATGACCCTGCCTTTGTAACGGAATACATGGGACGGCGCTGTCCCTTGGAGGCGGAAAGGGTGATTGCGCAGGCGGACCGCCTTATGGAGCAGACCTTTACCTTTGAGGACAGATGGGATATGGAACCCTGCGCCACCCCATACACCCTGAAGGAGATGGTCTGGGATCACAGCCCCAACCAGGACCCGGAATGGATATTCATGCTGAACCGCCATGAATACCTTCATAAACTCCTGCTGGCATACCGCCTCACAGGAAAACAGGCATATATAGGAAAACTGGAATGGTATATGGAACACTGGATGGCATCCAACCCGATTCTTCCCAAGGCCACCCTGGCCACCCGTTCCATTGACACGGGGATCCGGTGCATGAGCTGGCAGTTCCTTCTGGTCCATCTCATAGGGGAAGGGCTTATGGGACAGCGGCAGGCGGAGAGGATACTGGACAGCATGAGGAGCCAGTTTGCATATATGAGGAATGGATATATTGGAAAATACACCCTCAGCAACTGGGGCTTGCTCCAGACCGCTGCCATCTGCCACGGTTTTTTATGGTTTGGGGAATACCTGCCGGAGGACGGACTTTCTGAGTGGGCGTGGAAGGAACTTGAAGACCAGCTGGCGCTGCAGGTCCTGTCCGATGGTTCCCACTGGGAGCAGTCCATGATGTACCATATGGAGGTGCTGCTGGCCTGCATGAAGCTTCTGGCATACTGGAACGGCGATGTGCCGGAGGAAAGGACATGGCTGCTGGCAAAGACCGTGGAGATGAGCCGGTATGTGATGTACGCGGCCGGGCCTGACCATTGCCAGATTGCCCAGTGTGACAGCGATGTAACGGATGTGAGGGATGTGCTGACAAAAGCAGCCGTATTGACAGGGGACGGGCGGTTCCGGTCTGCCGGATTTGAATCCATGGACCTGGACAGCGCCTGGCTTTTGGGACGGGACGGAATCTGCAGATATGAACGGCAGAAGCCGGTGTGTCCGGAGTCCAAGAACCTGCACGCGGAGGATACGGGAAATGTCTATGTGAGGAGCAGCTGGTCCGAAGACAGTCATTTCACCTATCTTAAGTGCGGCCCCCTGGGCAGCAGCCACGGACATGCGGACATGACCCACATTTCCCTGTATTATAAGGGCAGGCCGTTCCTGGTGGACAGCGGAAGATACTCTTATATGGAAGAAGAACCTCTGCGCCCGGCCTTAAAAAGCGCCCAGGCCCATAATGTGTGCGTGATTGACGGCGAGTCCCATGGGATTCCCAGGGGCGCCTGGGGATATGATTCATACGGGGAATGCCTGAAAACATATTACAGGGAGCAGGGACCGGTGCAGTACTGTGAAATGGCATATCACGGCACCCTGTCATCCGGCCGGAATTACCTTGTCATCCGCCGGGTCCTCATGGCCGACCCGGGTATCTGGCTGATTGTAAACGACATAGGGTGCGGGGGTGGGCATGCACTGCGGGAATATTATCATCTGGATCCCCGCGTGGAGGCATTGCAGGAAGCACATGGCATGGAAGGGGGATGGACCCTGCGTTCCGGGGACACCGGCCTGAACCTGCTGGGCCGGACCGGGTTCATAAAGGAACCGTGTGTGGTATCTGAAACATATAACCAGCTTTCGCCCAGCGCATGCCTGGTAAAGGAGACGCGGTTCACGGACCGGCATACGGACTGGACCTGCCTGGCCGGGGAGGATGTGGCGATGGGCGGCGTGCCCGTGTATCAGTATGGCAGCCCGGAACCGGTATCCGGATCAGAAGTGGTTTCAAGGACCTTTACCTTATCCTCCGGCGAATCCTGGATCTTCCTCATATGGAACCGGGAAACCTTTAAGGGCGGTAAAATGTATCTCTGCAATGGAATCCCCATATACGGGAAGGCAGCAGTGATTCATTGCAGGAATGGGAATCGCACACTTTACCGATTGAGAAATTAATGGTATAGTTATAAAAGTTATAAATCCTTTGAGCTGGGTGGTGGAGGTCTGTATGAAGAAACTGACAATTAATGAGATTGCTGAACGGGCGGGTGTTTCCAAAACAACGGTATCCTTCTATCTCAATGGCAAGACCAACAAGATGTCCGAGGAGACAAAACAGAGGATACAGCATATCATTAATGAGACAGGATATGAGCCAAGCGCTGCCGCCAGGGCTATGAAAGCCAAGAGCAGCGGGCTTGTGGGCGTAATCCTCGGGGACAGTTCGGATGCCTACTGCGCAAGGGCGTTAAAGGGAATCGAGGATGCGGCAAGCGCCCAGGGATATCAGATCATGATGGGCAACAGCGGCCTTGCCTTCCAGCAGGAAAAGGATTATGTGGAGCGCATGTTAAAGCTGGGCGCGGAAGGTTTCATCATCCAGTCCACCTACCGGTTCGGTATGCTGGCAGGGGATTTGGAGAAAAAGAAGAAGCCCATTGTCTACCTGGATGCAAAACCCTATGACTTTAAGGGAAGATATGTAAAAAGCAATAATTATGACTGTGTCTACCAGGTAATTACCGAGTGCATAAAAAAAGGATATGAGGATTTCCTTATGATATCCGACGGGGAGGCGGCCATCAGCGCGGGCTTTGAGAACACCCAGGGATACAAGGACGCCCTTCAGGACGCGTGCAGGGACGGGGGCACCCAGTATCTGCAGGACGGTATCAAGTCGGCCCAGGTATATGAAATGCTGAAGGAAAAGGTGGATTTAAACAAAAAGACCCTGATTTACGTGGCCAGCCCGGGCCAGCTTCAGGTGGTGTACCAGGCAATCCGCAACTACCCGGACTATATGGGCCTGTTCCCGGATACCCTGGGCCTGGTCGGCTTTGACGTGGAGGGATGGACCAGGATGACCACGCCCGCCATATCGGCAATCATCACCCCTGCCTATCAGGAGGGGGTCAGGGCCATGGAGGAACTGGTGGATGTGCTGGACGGTAAGAAGCGGGAAGGCGATGTGGTATTTAAGAATATTGTTAAGTGGAGGGAGACAACCCTTTGAATATGTAGCTGTGTGCGGCGGGACTGATTGTATGACGTGAATCAGCCCCGCCGCTGCCAGCCTGTACCCTGCCGGCCCATACACGGCCGGTCAGCCGGAAAACCGGTTCCTTAAGCAGCCATGGCTGCTTCCAGGGGCCTGCGGAGCACTGGATACAGCGCGCATGCGATGACCAGTCCTCCGGTGCCCTGAATCAGGTTGGAAGGGACGCTGGCCAGGGCAGCGCCTGGTCCGTAGAGGAAGATTTCACAGAGGAAGTATCCTCCCGCCACCAGCGCCATGTCAATCACGCCGCAGGCCGCTACGGCAAGGTAACCGTGCCTTCCCTGGGCGGTAACGCCGTGGTAAAGGTGGCTGCAGGAAAATGCCACCAGCCCTTTTATGACGAATGTAATGGGCACATAAATGAAATACCCGCCTAACAGGTCCGCCATGCAGGAGCCGATTCCGGCTGCCAGGAATGCCTCGGCTGGTCCCATGAAAATCCCGCAGAGGATGACCACCGCGTCGCCGGGGTGGATATAACCGCCGGTGCCGGGGGTGGGGATGCGGATTGACATGGTGGCCACACAGGCCAGGGCTGCAAAGAGTGCGCACATGACAAGTTTTTTGGTTGATAAGCGTTCCATAATACAGATACCTCCTTTTATCTTCTGGGCTGGTTAGGGACGCAGGGGGCGGGGACGGACTGCTGGGCATGCCCCCGGATCCTGTCTGCATCCGCCTTTGCCAGACGTTTGCTGGTACCTACTATAACGGAAAAGTGGACTGAGCAAAATATCCAGTTGATGATATTTTGACCAGTCCACTTTTGCGGTTTTTGGTTTGTTCATCTAACGTCCTGGAGCAGTTTTCAAACATGCCCTAGGCGGGACATCCGTCCCGGAACCATTGCTCCATATCTCCCGGCGCCGCGAAACGGCAGGTGGAAGGGATGCCTTCGGGATCATGGCAGCCCCACAGGGCCAGGGCGCTGTCCGTTCCCGCTGCCAGGGCGCATTCCATGTCGTAGACGCTGTCCCCCACATAGAGCACCTGGGACGGCCTCACATCATTCATCCACATATATGCATTCATGGGTTCGGGGCCAGGTTTGTGATGGACCGTGTCATCTGCCGTGACGGTACATTGAAAATATCCGGCAATCCCAAATGGGACGAAGGTGCTCTCATATTGGCTGGCGGTCTTGGAGGTTATGATGCCCAGGTCATAACCTTCG
>DS990261.1:1217481-1241399 GCA_000155435.1 Clostridiales bacterium 1_7_47FAA
AAGATATTTTAACAGGGGGCGGATGCCTTCGTAGACATAGGCTGTGTGCTGATAGGAATTCATATACTTTTCCCACAAGGGATAAATCCTGAATATCAGTTCCGGGGACTGGATGCCAAGCATTTCAAATGCCTGCAACCCCGGGATGCCAAGCACCGGCGCCAGCTTCCCCACCTCCCGGTGCTCCCCGGTCACTTCCCTGAGGGCTTTCTGCAGGCTGTGGAGTACGGCGGCCGTGGTATCAATAAGCGTGTTGTCAATATCGAATACAATATGTGAATATCTCATGGAAACCTCCTTAAGTGAAAAATGTTGTGGATGGGTCAGGCCGGATTTCCTCAGGAATGCCTGCGGGCCACGGCAAACAGTCCGTTTTCATAGTCTTCCTGGTAACTGTTAGACAGTTCGATGGCAGGAAGGGCCTTGGCCGGGATAAGGCCGGCGCAGCCGCGCCGGATATGGTCCAGCTTTCCCTCCAGAAGAGGGTGCCGGTAAAGGACAATCATGGCCGGGTTGACGGTAAAGGTATAAATCTGGATCAGCCTGATATAAAGCTCCGTCACATCCATGGTCCGCGGGTTTCGCCTCAGTTCTTCCCAATACGGTTCCATGAAGGGAAGGAAGGCTGGCTCGCAAAAGCCGGAAGTACCGGCCCAAAGCCGGTTGTCTATCACCATGCCTCCGCCCATGCCGCAGCTGCCCATGTACAGCGTGATGAGGGAATTGGCCCTGAAGCGGTAGCTGTTCCAGCATCCCATGGTCAGATAGTTCATATCGTTATCCAATACCACGGGAACCGGGGTGACGGACTTAAAATGTTCAATCAGGTTAATGCCGTGCAGACATGGGAATGCTTCGGATTCCTCCACCATGCCGCGGCTGACCAGGGCTGCGATTCCCACTGCTGCGGCCTTGAGCCGTTGGTGGCGCCCTGCAATGTCAAGGATAAGACGGTCCAGCTTCTCAAGGGAAAATACCTGGAATGAAACCTCTGCCTGTTCCACCGGTTCCTCATCCAGGTTCTTAAGGCTCCACCGCATCCGTCCCTCCTCCACCTGGATCAGAAGATAGAGACGGTAATCCGGGTTCAGCTGATAGTAACAGGCGCACCTTCCGCCGGTGGAGGTGCCGGTACCCTGGGTGAGGACCTCGCCGCCGGAGCAGAGTTCTTCCAGCAGGCGGGTAACCGTGGGGAAGCTTAGGCCCAGCTGCCTGGCAATCTGGCTTTTTGAGACGGAACCTTCCTGTTCCATGAAGGTCCGGATCCGGTCCGTGTTAATCTGTTTGATTGATACGGGATCTTCTGTTTTCATCATAACCCCCTTATTATTGGAGATATTAATATACTTTTTAATATTATATTAATAAGTTAATTCCATTAAATCACAAAATGCCAGGAATGTCAACTGGCTGTTGAAATATTTCCGCTGCCAGTTGTGCTGTTTCTGATGTCAGGCCAGGCGGGGCTGAAAGTCTTGACAAATAAAACGGGAACGTATATTGTTACAGGGATAGTGGACAAAAGAGTGGAGGCGGACAGACGTGGAAAATCTGATATTCAGCTTAAATGCAACAATCCCGGTTTTTATACTGATGGTGCTGGGGGTATTATTCAGGAAGGCGGGGCTGATGGACAGCCGTTTTGTGGACCAGATGAACCAGTTCGTGTTTAAGGCGGCGCTTCCGGTCCTGCTGTTTGAAGACCTGGCCAATTCTGATTTTTTCCATGTATGGGATACCGGATTCGTGCTGTTCTGCTTCGGGGTTACCCTGATTGGGATCCTGCTGGCAGCATGCATTTCCATGACCCTTAAGGACAAGGGGCTCAGGGGGGAGTTCATCCAGGCATCCTACCGCAGCAGCGCGGCCCTTCTGGGGATTGCGTTCATTAAGAATATTTACGGAAATGCAGGCATGGCCCCGCTTATGATTATTGGAAGCGTACCCCTTTACAATGTGATGGCGGTCCTGGTGCTGTCCTTTACAAGACCGGGTCAGGGGAAAATGGACGGACAGGCCCTAAGAGGCACCATCCGGGGCGTCTGCACAAACCCGATCATCCTTGGAATCCTGGCCGGGATGCTGTGGTCCGTGCTGGGTATCCCGCAGCCTGCCATCATGGAAAAGACCGTGTCGAGCCTGTCGGCCGTGGCCACGCCACTGGGTCTTATGGCCATGGGCGCGTCGTTTAACTGGGAAAAGGCCGGAAAGGCCATGGGGCCGGCCCTCTGCGCGTCGGCCATCAAGCTCCTGGGGCTGACCGCTGTATTCCTCCCCATAGCTGTCATGGCCGGATTCCGGAATGAACAGCTGGTGGCAATCCTGGTGATGCTGGGGTCTGCCACCACTGTGAGCTGCTTTGTCATGGCGAGGAATATGGGGCATGAGGGGGTCCTTACTTCCAGCATCGTGGCGCTGACCACCTGCGGAAGCGCCTTTACATTGACCTTATGGCTGTATATCATCCGGTCCATGGGACTTATATGATGAAGGGGGAAACCGTATGAAGGCAAGATTTGAGATTATATTTTCCATGGCTGCGTTTGGAACCATCGCAGTGTTTGTAAGGAACATAGGACTGCCATCCAGGGAGGTGGCCCTGTACCGGGCGGTCATCGCCGCCCTGGCCCTGCTCCTGTGGCAGCTGTGTACCCGCCAGACCGTCAGATGGCAGGATGTGAAAAAGGAACTGCCCCTGCTGTTCGTGTCGGGGGCAGCCATGAGCGTGAACTGGATCCTGTTGTTCGAAGCCTATAAGTATACCACGGTAGCCATGGCAACCCTGAGTTATTACTTTGCCCCGGTAATCGTGACGGTGGCAAGCACGGTCTTATTCAGGGAAAAGCTGACAGGAAAGCAGATATCCTGCTTTGTCATGTCCACCCTGGGGCTGGTCATGGTAATCGGGGTCAGCGGCGGGGGCGGCAGCCATGACCTGTTTGGAATCCTCCTGGGACTGGGGGCCGCGGTGTTCTATGCGTCCGTGGTCCTGATTAACAAGGGCATCCGGCACGTATCCGGTCTGAACAGGACCTTCATGCAGTTCCTGGCAGCCATACTGGTAATGACGCCGTACATATCCATGACAGGAGGTTCCCACCTGGGAAGCCTTGACATCAATGGCGCCGTGAACCTGATGGTGGTGGGGGTGTTCCATACCGGGATCTGTTACTGTATGTATTTTTCCTCCCTCCGGTATCTGAAGGGACAGGAGGCATCCATATTAAGCTACATTGACCCGGTGGTGGCGGTCATCATCTCGGTGGCAGTGCTCCATGAGGCGGTATCTCCCCTTCAGGCCGCCGGAGGCTTCATGATCCTTGGATTTACCGTCTTAAACGAGTGGGATGCAGGCGCCGCGCGCCGCAGCTGACAAGGACCTGGCTCTGGAATGGATTTTCAGACACACTCTGGCAGTTCAGTGCGGATTGCTGTTCCAGAGCACGTCGCGGTTGATTGTCTCATAGAACAGCCTGCGTATTTCGTCCGGATCCCTGGTCTGTCCAAGAATCCACATGGTCTTGGTGACCACTGCCTCCAGGGTCATGTCGTAAGCCTCCAGCAGGCCGAATTCCTGCTTGATGTTCCGCCCTACCTCGTATACGGACATATTGCTGCCCTCGTTGGTGACCTGGGTGGTCATGATCACGGTCTTGCCCCGGCCTGTCCAGTGGCCGATGGCCCGGTAGTAATCGCCCTTCTCATAGGAGGGGAGGCCGCCCACGCCAAAGGATTCGATGATGAGCGCGTCAAAGTGTCCGGCCATATAGTCCAGAAGGGACGTGTCCGTGGAGGGAATCAGCTTCATAAGCCCCACGTTGGAATCCAGTTCATGGAAGAACCTGACCGGTTCCGTGCTCCTGTCCTTGTCGTCCAGATAGAATATGATATGGTCCTCCTGTATGACGGCCACATTGGGGAAGTTGATGCTGGAAAATGCATTATAGCTTTTTGTGCGTTCCTTTTTTCCCCTTGTTCCTGCAATAGCCTTTCCGTCAAACACGATATTCACGTCATGCGCCCTGGGGTCTGAGGCAAAGCGCAGGCTGTCGGCCAGGTTGGTCCGGGCGTCCGTATTTTCCATGTCAATGGGCTTTTGGGAGCCGGTGATGACAATGGGCTTATGGGAATGCTGGATCAGGTAGGACAGGGCGGCTGCTGTATAGGCCATGGTGTCCGTGCCATGGGTTATGACGAACCCATCATACTGGTCATAATGGGCTTCTATGGCAGACGCAATGGTCAGCCAGTGGGACGGCTGGATGTTGGTGCTGTCGATGTTCAGTATCTGGATGGTATCAATCTGGCAGTAGGTCCTGCTGTCCGGCACGTAAGAAAGGATTTCCTCCGATGTGATGACCGGCTTTAAGCCGCGTTCCGTGCGCTTGCAGGCAATGGTCCCTCCGGTGCCCAGCATGAGAATACGTTTCATGGTTTAGTACCTCTTTTCTTTTGTTTTTCATAGTATATCCCTAAATTAAAAACATATAATAATTAACTGTAACAGGTTTCGTGTCCTGTTTACAATTATATTAAGAATAATATAAATTTACAATCCCTTGATTGCTTTTAGGCATATCTATGATAGAATAGCAGTATAACCAATTTTCTCCAGAGTCACTGTACCTGTTGGCAAACAAACTCTAGGAAGGGGGATTCATATGTCTGTTGCGTGGCTTATAGCATTTGTTGTATTTCTGGTAGTGGAGGGCATGACTGCATCCCTTACCAGCATCTGGTTTGCAGGAGGGGCGCTGGCCGCCCTGGTGGCGCAGGTCTGTGGAGCGTCCTTGCGGCCGCAGCTTGCGGTATTCGTAATTGTCTCATTTGCCCTGTTCATGATGGTCCGTCCGTTTACAACCAGGTATCTTCACCGGAAGAAGACAGATACCAATGTGGACAGCTTTACCGGCCGCAAGGCGGTTGTAAAGGAACGGATTAATAACGAGGCCGGTACCGGCTCCGCCATACTGGCAGGAGAGACCTGGCTTGCCAGGTCGGCCGTGGAGGGCGTGGTATTTGAACCGAATACAGTGGTGGTCATCACGGCTGTCAGCGGCGCCAAGCTGATTGTGAAGGCTGTGGAGCCGGAACATAAGGTGGAGCTGCCGAAGGAGGATGCCTGAAGGAATATATCTGAAGGAATATACCTGAAGGGACATACTTAAAACATAACTAATAATTAACTAAAGGACAACAACTTAAGGAGGAGTAATATGTTTGGTGCAATCGGAGGTTTTCTCGTTTTTATCATCATTGCCGTCATTATCCTGTTCATCCTGTCCACGTGCATCCGCATCGTGCCCCAGGCCCAGGCGCTGGTAGTGGAACGTCTTGGAGCGTATCAGGGGACGTACAGCGTGGGAATCCATTTCCTGATCCCGTTTTTTGACCGGGTTGCCAAGAAGGTGAACCTGAAGGAGCAGGTGGAGGACTTCCCGCCCCAGCCCGTCATCACCAAGGATAATGTAACCATGCAGATTGACACGGTGGTGTTCTTCTATATCACGGATCCGAAGCTGTATGCTTACGGCGTGGAGCGGCCGCTGCTGGCCATCGAGAACCTGACAGCCACCACGCTGCGTAACATCATCGGCGACCTGGAACTGGATGAGACACTGACGTCCAGGGAGACAATCAATGCCAAGATGCAGGAGTCCCTGGACATTGCCACGGACCCGTGGGGCATCAAGGTGACCAGGGTGGAGCTTAAGAACATCATCCCGCCCGCAGCCATCCAGGAGGCCATGGAGAAGCAGATGAAGGCTGAGCGTGAGCGCCGTGAATCCATCCTCCGCGCCGAGGGCGAGAAGAAGTCCATGATCCTTGTGGCCGAAGGTAACAAGGAATCCGCAGTGCTTAATGCAGAAGCAGAGAAGGAAGCGGCCATCCTGCGCGCGGAAGCTGAAAAGGAAAAGAAAATCAAAGAGGCAGAGGGCCAGGCGGAAGCCATCCGTTCCGTACAGCAGGCAACGGCTGACGGTATCCGCTATATCAAGGAAGCAGGAGCGGACAATGCGGTGCTCCAGTTGAAGAGCCTGGAAGCCTTCCAGGCAGCCGCTAACGGGAAGGCCAACAAGATTATCATCCCTTCTGACATCCAGGGGATAGCGGGGCTGGTCAAGTCCATTGCCGAGGTTGCCGCGAAGGACGAAGCCGCAGAATAAATTCCGGTAGACAAAAATGATAATATGATATAAGATGAGAATTGACAGTAGTGCCCATCAGCGTGTTGTGACTGATGGGTGCTATTTTATCTGAAATAAAGAATATGATAGCGTGAGGATGGGTTATGGAGGGAGAAGTCGTAAAAAAGAACCGGATTACGGAAGGGAGCATATTCGGACAGCTGCTGCTGTTCTTTTTCCCCATATTGTTCGGGACGTTTTTCCAGCAGCTTTATAATACGGCGGACGCCATGGTGGTGGGGAGGTTCGTGGGTAAACAGGCCCTGGCCGCGGTTGGCGGCAGCACCAGTACCCTGATCAATCTCCTGGTGGGCTTTTTCGTGGGTCTGTCCAGCGGCGCCACGGTCGTCATATCGCAGTTTTACGGCGCCAGGAAGGCGGATAAGGTCCATTGGGCCGTACATACCTCCATTGCGTTTTCCGTAATAGGCGGCATTGTTTTCATGATCATAGGACTGGCAGGGTCCCCATGGGCCCTGGAAGCCATGAAGACGCCTGAGGATGTGATGGGGCATTCGGTTGTCTACATAAGGATTTATTTCCTGGGTATCATAGCGAACCTGATTTATAACATGGGAGCCGGGATACTGCGCGCGGTGGGGGATTCCAGGCGGCCCCTGTATTTCCTCATAGCCAGCTGCCTTACCAATATTGCCCTGGACATACTGCTGGTGGCGGTCCTGCGCATGGGAGTGGCGGGGGCTGCCATTGCCACCATCTCCTCCCAGCTGTTAAGCGCCATCCTGGTGGTGCGCACCCTGATGAGGACGGATGACATGTATAAGCTGGAATGGAACAAGGTCCGCATCGACCGCAGGATGCTTCAGCGGATCGTGCGCATCGGCATACCGGCAGGCATGCAGTCCGTCATGTACAATATCTCCAATGTCATCATTCAGGCCGGCGTGAACACCCTTGGTACGGACAATGTGACGGCCTGGGCTACTTACGGCAAAGTGGACGGCCTGTATTGGATGATGATCAATGCCCTGGGCATATCGGTCACCACCTTTGTGGGCCAGAACTATGGCGCCGGGCGCATGGACCGGGTGCGCAAGGGGGCGGGCGCATGCATGGTGATCGGCGTGGTGCTTACCGCGTCCGTGGGAGTGCTTTTGTATAACGGGGGCCACCTTCTGGTGGAACTGTTCACCACGGACCAGCAGGTGCAGGCCATCAGCATGGACCTGCTGCATTTCATGGTTCCCACCTTCATCACTTACATTGCCATTGAAATCCTCTCGGGTACCCTCAGGGGCGTGGGGGATGCCTGGGTTCCCCTGGTCCTTACCGGAATCGGTGTGTGTGCGGTCAGGGTACTATGGATCATGTTCGTACTTCCGAAGTACCACACAATCATCGGGGCAGCCTTCTGTTATCCCCTGACCTGGAGCCTGACAACCATTGCCTTTGTGATTTACTACTATTTCTTCAGCAGTCTCAGGCGGTGGGAGGTAAAACCTTTCTTTAAAAGAATCAGGATGTATAGGCGTTCCTGATTGGGGAAGACTTTCTGTATAATGAACAGGAGGTACCCATATGACGACAAGAGAGGTTACATTTGATTCAATAGAGGAAGTGAAAAAATTCGTGAACCAGGTAGAACAGTATCCCGAGGACGTGGATGTGTGCTGCGGGAGCTGCATGGTGGATGGGAAATCCATTCTGGGAATCCTGAGCCTGGGGATACGCAAGAAGCTGAATGTGGTAATACATGACTGATGGGCCATGGTCCGTTGCCATGGTTCACAGGGCGTACGGAAGGGCGGACGTGGGTGTTCAGGCATGCCCCAAGGCCCGTACAGCCAAAAGACGGGGAGCGGTGCTGTCCGCGGGAATGCTTTTGAGGGTTTTCCCGGCGGGGCGCCTTTGGCTCCTGCTTTGATGCAGGAGCCACCCCGTTTTTTTGTTTACAAGAATGGAAGGGGTCCCAAAATCCAAATATAAATCCAAATTTACATCAATGCTTTCATGTGGTACAATAGATTCCATATCTTCAGGAAAGATGAAAGGACGATGACATAAAATGATACAGGACATTGCGCCGCATACATACGATCCTGTTTTCAGGAATAAGGAACCTGAGGACCAGGATTACGTGCTGCATTATGAGTATAACAAGGTGATGCTTCTCAAACAGGGGGATGGGATGGTCATCCCTTCCTTTGGAGACTTAAAGGAGGAGGCAAAGGAGATTAAGGCTGGGGCACAGTATCTGTTCTCCATTGACGGCAGGGCCTATTACTGTGTGACTGATATGGACGTGCCAGAGTTTGGCGGGTTTAATCTGGAGCCGCTCACTGTTTTCCGCAGCCTGGAACCGTTGCATCAGGCGTTTGCGGGTATTACCGGAAGCCAGCTCTACCGGTGGAGGCAGAGCCGGCAGTTCTGCGGACATTGCGGGGCAAGGATGGAACCCAGCGCCAGGGAGCGCGCCATGGTATGTCCGGATTGCGGACAGACAGAGTATCCGAAAATCAGCCCGGCGGTGATTGTCGCCATTACCAACGGCGATAAGCTGCTTATGTCCAGATATGCGAAGGGGGCTTACAGGAATTATGCCCTGATTGCAGGATTCGTGGAGATAGGGGAGACCTTTGAGGACTGTGTGCGCAGGGAAGTCATGGAGGAAGTAGGGCTTAAGGTTAAGAACATACGTTATTATAAAAGCCAGCCATGGGCGTTTTCAGATACGGAAATGATTGGATTCACAGCGGAACTGGACGGTGATGATACCATACGTCTGGAGGAGGAAGAGCTGTGTGAGGCCGGGTGGTTTACAAGGGACGAGATAGTGGAATACGGACCGTATATCAGCGTGGGCCATGAGATGATGAAGGCATTTAAGGACGGCAGGATATAGGAGAGGTATATGCTGCCGGATGATGGGACTGCAGGACTGCTGCTATAGAGGAAAAGAAAGGATTGTGTGGATGTTATGAATCAGAAGGATTATATCCTGTTTGACCTGGACGGTACCCTGACCGATCCAAAGGAGGGGATAACCAAGTCGGTGCGCCATGCCCTGAACCATTATGGGATCCAGGTGGATGATCTGGACACCCTGACGCCTTTCATAGGGCCTCCGCTGACGGACAGCTATAAGAAGTATTATGGCTTTTCGGATGAGCAGGCATGGGAAGGGGTGCTGGTGTACCGGGAATATTTCAGTGAGAGGGGATGGCATGAGAACAAGGAGTATCCTGGTATTAAGGAAATGCTGGATGCCCTTAAAAAAGCCGGAAAGGTGCTTTTGGTGGCAACCTCCAAGCCTGAGGAGTTTGGCAGGAAGATTCTGGAGTATTTTGGCATGGCGGGATATTTTGATTTCATTGGCGGCGCGGATATGGAAGAGACCAGGGTACGCAAGGCGGATGTGATCCGGTATGTCCTTGAACAGTATGGGCTTGACAGGACGCCAGAGACCCTGGCCCGCTGCGTGATGGTGGGGGACCGGGAACATGATGTGCTGGGGGCCAGGGAATGCGGCATGGACTGCGTGGGGGTTCTCTATGGATATGGTGACAGGCAGGAGATGGATGGGTGCCGGCCGGCCTGGATTGCGGCTACGGTGGATGAATTAAAGGATTTACTTTTGACATTATAACCTGCACTCATAATAACCATTCCTATTATGCAATTGACAAATAGAACAATGGTTGCTATGATTGAAATTACTATTAAGAAGGTCCACGATAGAAGACATTGTGGAACATAAGGAGGGGCAGTGTTAAAGCTGTCCGCCATGATGAGAGGGTGGGATTATATGGATGACAGAATCGTGTTATCGCTGCTTGTAGACAATACTGCTGGTGTGCTGGCCCGGGTAGCCGGACTTTTCAGCCGCCGTGGTTACAATATTGAAAGTCTGACCGTTGGCGTCACTGCGGACCCGCGGTACTCCAGGATGACCGTGGTCTCACTGGGTGACCAGACGGTTCTGGAGCAGATTAAGAACCAGCTTAATAAACTGGAGGATGTAAGGGATATCAAGGAACTGCAGCCGGACCGTTCCGTGTACAGGGAACTGATGATGGTAAAGGTCAGGGCCAATGCCGCAGACAGACAGTCCGTCAGCGCCATCTCCAGCATTTTCCGCGCAACCATCGTGGATGTGGGCAAGGATTCACTGACCGTCATGCTGACAGGAGACCAGTCCAAGCTGGACGCGTTAATCAACCTGCTTGAAGATTATGAAATCCTGGAGCTGGCCCGAACAGGCCTGACAGGGCTGGAACGCGGCGCCGAGGATATCAGGATGCTTCCGTAAGTTCCCGTGCAAGGGAAAGGGCGGCATGGATGGAATTACATAACTGTTAAGTAAGAGCTTAAGGGGGCGGCCAAGGGCGGACTGAGAGTCGTCGGTTTTGTTGCCTTAACATATACATTTTCAAAGGAATTAAGGAGGATAAGAGCAATGCCAAAGATTTATTATCAGGAAGATTGTAATTTATCATTATTGGAAGGCAAGACCATTGCTGTCATCGGTTACGGCAGCCAGGGACATGCACATGCATTAAACTTAAAGGAGTCAGGCTGCAACGTGATTGTCGGTCTGTATGAGGGAAGCCGTTCCTGGAAAAAGGCTGAAGAGCAGGGATTTGAAGTATATACGGCAGCTGAGGCAACCAAGAAGGCCGATGTCATCATGATCCTGATTAATGACGAGAAGCAGGCAGCCATGTACAAGGAGTCCATCGCTCCGAACCTGCGCCCGGGCATGATGCTGATGTTTGCCCACGGTTTTGCCATCCATTTCGGACAGATTGTTCCGCCTAAGGATGTTGACGTGACCATGATAGCGCCAAAGGCTCCGGGCCACACCGTAAGAAGCGAGTACCAGAGGGGCAGGGGAACCCCATGCCTGATTGCCGTGCATCAGGATGCAACAGGCAAGGCAACCGATATGGCGCTGGCTTATGGCCAGGGAATCGGCGGCGCAAGGGCAGGTATCCTGGAAACCACCTTTAAGGTAGAGACTGAGACAGACCTGTTCGGCGAGCAGGCAGTTCTGTGCGGCGGAGTCTGCGCCCTGATGAAGGCTGGTTTCGAGACGCTGGTAGAAGCAGGCTATGCTCCTGAGAACGCATATTTCGAGTGTGTACATGAGATGAAGCTCATTGTCGACCTGATTTATGAGAGCGGTTTTGCCGGCATGAGATATTCCATCTCCAACACGGCTGAGTACGGCGATTATATCACCGGACCAAAGATTGTTACAGATGAAACCAAGAAAGCCATGAAGAAGATCCTGTCCGATATCCAGGACGGCACCTTTGCAAAGGACTGGCTGACAGAGAACCAGGTGGGCTGCCCTCACTTTAACGCCATGAGGAAGAACGAGGCAGACCAGCCACTTGAAAAGGTTGGATCTGAGCTTAGGAAGCTGTATAGCTGGAATGATACGGATAAGCTTATCAACAACTGATCATACATATAAGGTTAGGTGAAACGGATGTCCACTGAGAGGGGCATCCGTTTTTTACATGTTATCCATTGAATTGTGGGTAAATCCATGCTAATATAACACCATGGATTGTGTCTGCGGAACTTCTTTTCCGCAGGAATTCTAATCATCTGCAATCAGCAGATATCGGGACGCCAGGGCGTTTCAGAAGGCCGGTTCGGCCAAAGATTCAATTTCAGCAGATAAAATATGGGGATAAGGAGGGATGATGCCGCGGGATTGTTGAAAAAAAGCAGTATTTCCATTATAATTGAAGGGAGAAGGAAGGATGGTCAACAAACCACTGCAGTGGCACTGTGCGTTCCAGGCCATATTGCAGATTGAATTGGAGGAGGACCAGGACTGCCTCCAGTTTCTGAAGGAGTATAATCTCACGGAAAAACCTCTGAGGATTGATACGCTGGTGGTAAAAAAGATACCGGGCCAGGCCGTTAGGAAGAATATCGGCCGGATTTTCAGGCAGTATAATGTGATGGAATACAAAGGCCCCGGGGATTATCTTAGCGTCAATGATTTCTATAAGGTGATGGGATATACCGGTGTCCTGCAGTCAAATACAAAACGTGAGCAGGAGATACGGCCGGATGACCTGACCGTATCCTTCATAGGATTCCATTACCCAAGGAAACTGATCGGTTTTTTAAAAGCCCGGTATTCCGCTGGGGTAGAAGAGGTTTTTCCGGGTATTTACTATGTGTCCGGTTTGATGTTCCCCACGCAGGTCGTGGTACAGAATCAGTTGTCAAAGCTGGAAAATATATGGCTGAGCAGACTGTGTGGGAATCTTGGAAGGCAGGATGATATTGAGGTTCTGGCAAAGGAATACAAGGGAAAGGATAAAGATCCCTTGTACAGCGCTGCCATGGATTTGATTGTCCGGGCAAATTGGAATGTATACGAGGAGGGGATTGAAATGTGTGATGCATTGAACGAGTTGTTTGCTGAAAAAATGGAAAAATCAAAACAGGAGTGGAAGGCGGAAGCGAAAGCGGAAGGAAAAGCGGAAGGAAAAGCGGAAGGAATCGCAGAGGCGATTCTGGCATTCCTTGACCATCTGGGGGATGTGCCGGCTGGTTTGAGAAGACATGTGCTGTCCCAGAAGAATCTTGAAGTATTGAATAAATGGTTTGAGATAGCAATAAAGTCAGATACAGTAAGGACTTTCCGGCAGAATACCGGATTATGACGGATACTTTTGCACGCCTTCCTGAATCCGGGAACCCACTGCATCATATTGCCGTCGATGATAAAAACAGCCCTGCCGCATTGGCAAGGCTGTTTTCATATGGTCAATGACGTCCCCCGGCAAGCGGCAATGCGTCAATATAAAAACTCCAGGAATGTCTTGAGTGCCATGGCCTGGTTGGAAGGATGGTACGCAAAGCCGATGGTCCTTCTGTGGATGGGAATCTCCAGGGGTATCTCCACCAGGGAGCCGTTGTCCAGCTCCTTTTGCACCAGTTCCTTTATGACACAGCCGATTCCAAGGCCGATTTTTGCAAATTCAATCAACAGGTCCATGGTGGTCACTTCCAGGACCTGGCGCGGCAGTATGTTGTTATCCGACATGTACTCATCCACATGGTGGCGGGTCATGTTGCTGGTGTCCAGGAGCATGATGTTGCCGGTCTCAAAAATATTGGTGTCCCTGCCTTCCCTTAGATACAGGTTTTCAAGGTAGGACGGGGTGGTGACAAAGATATCCTGTATGTCCATCACAGGTATGAATGCAAGGTCCCTGCGCACCGAAGGCTCTGCAACCAATCCCAGGTCAATCTTCTGCTGTTCCAGGCGGGTCAGGGTCAGGGCCGTGGACTGGCTCTCAATGGTTACCTTCATGTGCGGGTATTGGTCGATGAAGGTTTTCAGGTAAGGGAGCAGGATATATTTGCACAGGGTATTGCTGACGCCGATGCGCAGATGGCCGATATCAAATTCCTGGATCCGCTTAAGCTCCATTTCCCCGCGGTCCAGGGCATCAAATGCCTCCCTGGTATGTTCAAACAGGATTTCCCCCTCCGCTGTAAGCTGTACGCCTCTGGAACTGCGGGTGAAAAGGGACAGCCCCAGGCTGTCCTCCAGCTTGCTGATGGCCTTGCTGATGGCTGGCTGGCTGATATAGAGTTCCTTGGCAGCCTTGGAAATATTCCCGGCTTTTGCCACCTCGTAGAATATCTTGTATTGTGACAGGTTCTGCTCCATGATTGTCCTCCCTGCAATATAACATTTTTTCATATGAAAATGTGTACTGTATAACTTTCATTATAACAACACATGTCCTGAAATGTAAAGTACGGAAGGGGATGATTTTCAAGGATTTTAAAAAATGTAATTTTCCTCTTTTCGGTTCACCTTCCCTGTTTTCCATAATATACTTATAATATATCCTCCTGGATGAAAAACTGCAGCCGTACCGGCATAGGAATGGTCCTGCAGGATGGATGGCGGATTTACCTGCCGGGGGCGGGAGGAAGGAATGTCCCGGCCAATTCGATGAATGCATTCATTTCACGGGTCACCCATTTATCCTTATGGTAGACAATCTGGCGCCAGGTCTGCATGTGGAAATCCTTCACATTAAGGGCCGCCAGGCAGCCGGATTCAATGTCGGAGAGGATGGTAAACCTGGGAAGGAAGGAGACGCCCATATTGGCCCGCAGCAGGTTGATGATGAATTCCGTATTCCCGATTTCGAGGAAAGGGCGGATGGTCATGTCCTGGGCTGCCAGGTATTGCTCCAGTATGAAACGGTAGCTTGCATTTTTCTCAGTCAGGATGAAGGGCTGTCCAATGACCTGGGGCAGTTCCAGGTCCTTCCGGCCGGAAAATGGGTGCTTTACGGAGGATACGAATACAATGTCCTCAGGCTCTTCCAGGACCTTGATCCATTTGTCGTCATACATACGCTTGTCCAGAAAATACACGATGTCAATGGCATTGCTGTTCATCATGTCCAGCAGGGTACCGGGGGAATCGGTGATGATGCTTACGTTAACCCGCGGGTACAGACGGTGGTACTCTTTTAACAGAGGGGGGAAGATGGATGCACAGATGGACTCAATGGTGCCAAGACACAGGCTCCCGGTCAGTTCCGTGGCTTCCGTCACGGCATCCCTGGCGCATTCCAGATCCCGCATGATGGCGGCCGCATGTTCAAAGAACACAACGCCCTGATGGGTTAAGGTGGTCTGTTTGCCAATGCGGTCAAACAGGTGGACATTCAGCTCTTTCTCCAGCTGCTTGACCTGGATGGTGACAGCGGCCTGGGAATATCCCAGCTGCTTGGCTGCTTTTGAAAAACTTTTTAACTGAGCTACCTGAAGAAATGTTGCAATCTCTCGTAATTCCATAGTATACGTCCTTTTTAAATTGATTTTTCTATAAAAATTTTTAAACTATATCATAAAAACATTAAATTTTACAACCATTTGTTTTTATGGTACATTAAGCTTAATGAGAAATCAATACCAAATAATGACTATTTTCCCAAAAATCAGTCAAAAAAAGAAAGGAATCAAATATCATGGAAAAAGACAATGTAAAGTACAACGCGTATATTCAGATACTGAAGGAGGAACTGCTTCCTGCCATGGGATGTACGGAGCCCATTGCCCTGGCCTATGGCGCTGCATTGGCCAGAAAAGTACTGGGGGATCTGCCGGACAGGGTGGTTATCGGGGCGAGCGGAAGTATCATCAAGAACGTGAAATCCGTGATTGTTCCTAATACAGACCATTTAAAAGGAATCCCGGCCGCGGCGACAGCCGGAATCGTGGCAGGTGACCCGGATAAGGAGCTGGAGGTAATTGCCCAGGTGACACCGGAGCAGATTGCGCAGATGAAGGAATTTATAGGGAATACCGACATTGAGGTGGAACATGTTGACAATGGCATCACCTTTGACATCATCGTGACACTGTATAAAGGAAGTTCCTATGCAAAGGTGCGTATCGCCAATTATCATACCAATGTCGTACTGGTTGAAAAGGACGGGGAGGTTTTAAAACAGATAGAAGTGGCCGGAGAGGACGAGGAGGGCCTGACGGACAGAAGCCTTCTTAATATGGAAGATATCTGGGATTTCATCAACACGGTTGACATTGCGGACATCAAGGAGGTCCTGGACCGTCAGATTTCCTACAACATGGCCATTGCAGAGGAGGGCATCAAGGGGAACTACGGCGCCAACATCGGCAAGGTGCTGCTTGATATGTCAGGCAATGATGTACGCACCAGGGCAAAGGCCATGGCGGCAGCTGGTTCCGACGCCAGGATGAACGGCTGCGAACTGCCGGTCATCATCAATTCAGGCAGCGGGAACCAGGGAATTACGGCATCGGTACCGGTCCTGGTATATGCTGAGGAGCTGAAGGTCACTGAGGAGAAGAAATACAGGGCGCTGGCTCTGTCTAACCTTACTGCCATTCATCAGAAAACGCCAATCGGAAGATTATCCGCATATTGCGGCGCGGTCAGCGCAGGGGCAGGGGCAGGAGCAGGAATCGCTTATCTGTGCGGCGGAAGCTACAAGGAAATCGTGCATACGGTTGTCAATGCCCTTGCCATTGTATCCGGCATTGTCTGTGACGGTGCAAAGGCGTCCTGCGCAGCCAAGATTGCTTCGGCGGTTGATGCAGGGATCCTGGGCTATAACATGTATATCCGCGGTCAGCAGTTCTATGGAGGAGACGGCATCGTGACAAAGGGTGTGGAGGAAACACTTAAGAATGTTGGCAGGCTTGGAAAGGAAGGAATGAAGGAGACCAACGAGGAGATAATTAAAATCATGATTGGAGATTAGGTATGAAAAAAATAACAGGTAGTTTACCGTTCCGATTACTGTTGGGTGTTATCCTCGGTATCATCGTCGGACAGATTTGCGGCGATGGTCTTATGCACGTCATTGTAACAGTTAAGTACATATTGAATCAGATTATTGTATTCTGTGTTCCGTTAATCATTATTGGTTTCATTGCCCCTTCGATTACAAGGCTGGGCAATAACGCATCAAAAATGCTTGGGGTTGCTGTTACGCTTGCATATGTCTCGTCAATCGGTGCTGCGCTGTTTGCCATGATGGCAGGCTATTTCCTGATTCCTCATCTGTCCATTATTTCTGAGGTGGAGGAACTTAAGAAACTGCCTGACATCGTGTTCCAGCTGGATATTCCCCAGATCATGCCGGTCATGAGCGCCCTTGTGTTTTCCCTGCTTCTTGGTCTGGCGGCTACATGGACCAAGGCAGAGGTAATCACGGATGTCCTGGAGGAGTTCCAGCAGATTGTTCTTTCCATTGTGACAAAAGTAGTCATTCCGTTGCTTCCTGTTTTTATTGCATTTACATTCTGCGCCTTATCATATGAAGGCACCATTACAAAACAGCTGCCTGTATTTTTAAAGGTGGTAATCATTGTCATGATTGGACATTTCATCTGGATGACCCTGCTTTATGTGATTGCCGGTATCTATTCAGGAGCGAATCCCCTGGATGTCATCCGGAACTACGGGCCGGCCTACATCACTGCGGTAGGTACCATGTCTTCCGCAGCCACCCTTGCGGTCGCCCTGCGCTGTGCCAAGAAGTCACAGCCGCCCCTGCGGGATGATATGGTGGATTTCGGCATTCCACTGTTTGCCAATATCCATCTGTGCGGATCTGTGCTGACGGAAGTATTCTTTGTCATGACGGTGAACAAGATACTCTACGGTTTCATCCCCTCCATGGGGACCATGGTTTTATTCTGTGCACTCTTAGGCATATTTGCCATTGGAGCGCCCGGTGTGCCAGGAGGCACGGTAATGGCGTCCCTGGGGCTGATAATAGGTGTCCTTGGATTTGATGAGTCGGGCACGGCGCTGATGTTAACTATTTTCGCCCTCCAGGACAGCTTCGGGACCGCATGCAACGTGACTGGCGACGGCGCCCTGACCATGATCCTTACCGGATTTGCGCAGAAACATGGGATTAAGAGACAGAAGCTTGAGAGTGGTCTGTGACTGGGGCCGGATGGACTGCCAGTGGTCTATAGGATGTCCAAGTACCGTTCTCCTTCCTGTGTCCAAAGGCCGTTTTATCCACGGGGATTGACAGCCTGGGGGAATATGTAGTAAGATGGAAAAAACAGGCTTCTGCGCTGGCAGGTATCCCTTACAGCAAAGCAGCCCGCGCGGATATTCCCAAAACAGGATACCGCGGACAGACGGGAACAGAATATGTGTTGACTGACCTGAAGCAGGGCTGAGAGGGAAGGCGGGTACACTTGAACGTAATTGTCAGGATACGCCTGTTTTGGCGTATCCTGTTTTATGTTTTTGGATACTTTATGTTTTTGGATATTTTGGGTTTTGGGACATGATGCAGAACACGGACAGGAGGAACAGATACATATGGGAATGAATGACACACCTTCATCAGAACGGGTCCATATCGGATTTTTTGGAAGGAGGAATGCCGGAAAGTCCAGCGTGCTCAATGCTGTCACAGGCCAGGACCTGGCCGTGGTATCCGGGGTAAAGGGAACCACCACGGATCCTGTGCATAAGGCCATGGAGCTTCTTCCCCTGGGCCCGGTGGTGATGATTGACACCCCTGGAATTGATGATGAGGGGGAACTGGGCGGCCTGCGTGTGAAAAAGAGCTACCAGGTGCTCAATAAGACGGATGTGGCGGTCCTGGTGGTGGACCATGGCCAAGGTATGGCGGCTGAGGACCGGGCGCTTCTTAAGAGGATACAGGAAAAGCATATACCGTGTGTGATTGCCTGCAATAAGGCGGATCTGGATGATCCGGCTGCGGATCCGTGTAATCCGGGAAAGCAGGTGGAAGCAGGCGGGGAACCGCCGGAACCATATCCGGCTTCCCTTCCCGTAATCAAGGTCAGCGCCCTTACCGGACAGGGCATTGATGAACTCAAGGAATGTCTGGCGGACCTGGGGAAGGTACAGGAGAGCGGGCGCAGGATCGTGGGGGATCTGCTGGAGCCATCGGATTTTGTCGTCCTGGTGGTGCCTATTGATAAGGCTGCGCCCAAGGGACGCCTTATCCTTCCGCAGCAGCAGACCATACGGGATATCCTGGAAGCGGATGCGGTCTCCATTGTACTGAAGGAGGATGAACTGGCAAAGGCGCTGCCGGCGCTGGGAAAGAAACCGAAGATGGTCATCACGGACAGCCAGGTATTTGGACGGGTGGCAAAGGATACGCCGGAGGATATCCTGCTGACATCATTTTCCATCCTGTTTGCAAGGTATAAGGGAAATCTGGCGCCCTTGGTAAAGGGGGCGGCGGCCTTAAAGGGTATCGCCGCGGGCGATAAAATCCTGATTTCGGAGGGGTGTACCCACCACAGGCAGTGCAATGATATCGGAACCGTGAAACTGCCTGCCTGGATCTTGCAGTATACCGGCGTGGAACCGGAGTTCCATTTTACATCCGGAACAGGGTTTCCCGATGATCTAAGCGGGTACAGCCTCATTGTCCACTGCGGCGGATGCATGCTTAACGAGAGGGAGATGAAGTACAGGATGGAGTGCGCGAAGGACCAGGGAATCCCAATGACCAATTATGGCATATTGATTGCCTATACCCAGGGAATCCTGAAACGAAGCCTGGGGCCGTTCCCGGAGATTGCATCCCTTCTCGGATGAAATAAAATAGTTTTAAATGTATAGGATAAAGGTACGGAATCAGGCGGTCTGCCTGTTTCCGTGCCTTTTGCCGTGTTGCTGCCTGCCACCGGAAATAAAACAAAAAGAAAATATTTTTATTTATGATTTAATATTGAAAATTATTTTTTATGTGCTATACTTGTGATAAGGGAAGTTAATTATAGACAGAATAATATCATATGGAAAAGGAGAAGCGATATGAAGATTCAGGGTAAGAGAGTCTGGATTGCAGGCCAGTTCATGGCGGCCCAGATGGAGATTGAGAACGGGACCATTAAGCGGATTGACGGGTACGGTGCAGGTACGGCGGACCAGGATTACGGGGATAAGAGGATCCTGCCCGGGTTTATTGACATCCATACCCATGGCGCCTATGATTTTGATACCAACGACGGGGAGCCGGAGGGACTTCGCAACTGGATGAAGCGGATTCCGGAAGAGGGCGTCACATCCATCCTTCCAACCACGGTGACCCAGATGCCCGAGGTGCTCACCAAGGCGGTTGCCAATGTGGCGCGTGTGGCCAAAGAGGGATATGAGGGCGCTGAGATACTGGGAATCCATTTTGAGGGACCTTTCCTGGATATGGAGTATAAGGGGGCCCAGCCGCCGGAGGCCATTGCAGTTGCTTCGGTGGAGCAGTTCAAGAAGTACCAGGAAGCTGCCGGGGGGATGATTAAGTATATTACCCTGGCGCCTGAGCGCGATCCGGACCATGCGCTGACAAGATACTGTTCCACCCACGGCGTGGTGGTCAGCATGGGACATTCGGCGGCAACCTATGAGCAGGCACTGTTAGGCATTGCCAACGGCGCCACCTCCATGACCCATGTTTATAACGGCATGACCCCATACCATCACCGCAAGCCGGGGCTGGTGGGGACCGCGCTCAGGGTCAGGGATATATATGGGGAGATCATCTGCGACGGCTGTCATTCCCATCTGGCTGCGCTGAACAATTTCTTTACAGCCAAGGGCAGGGATTACTCCATCATGATCAGCGATTCCCTCAGGGCGAAGCACTGCCCTCCGGGAGGACAGTACCAGCTGGGCGGCCATGACATAGAGATTGGCGATGACGGCCTGGCAAGGCTTAAGGGGACCGATACCATTGCGGGAAGCACGCTGAACTTAAACCGGGGCCTTAAGATCCTGGTGGAGGACGCCATGGTGCCCTTTGACACGGCAGTCAATTCCTGCACCATCAACCCGGCCAGATGCCTTGGGGTGGATGACCGCAAGGGCAGGATTGCAGTGGGCTGTGACGCGGACCTGGTGGTGCTGGAGGATGATTACAGTGTGCTCCAGACCTGGTGCAAGGGACGTGCAATGCTTTAAAATACGGGATATTTTCAATAAAATCCCTGAAAATGCTTGCATTTACCAGAACATGATGGTATAGTGTATACGATAACTAATGTAGAGTACTGATAAAGAGTGGACGCCGGTCCACTCTTTCGTTTTGAGTAGAGCTCATACAATACTGTACGGATTGGAAAGGTGGTGTAGCAATGGGAAAAAAGGAAAACTATGAGAGCAGGGTGGAACGTTACCTCCTGCCGCTGATGGAAGAACATCATTTTGAGCTTGTGGATGTGGAATATGTAAAGGAAGCAGGAACCTGGTATCTGAGGGCTTATATTGATAAAGAAGGCGGAATTGCAGTGGATGACTGTGAGGTCATCAGCAGGAAGCTTGGGGATTGGCTGGATAAGGAAGATTTCATTGATGAAAGCTATATCCTGGAGGTCAGTTCCCCGGGGCTTGGCCGTCCCCTTAAAAAGGAAAAGGATTTTATCAGAAGCATGGGCAAGGACGTGGATGTGCGTCTGTACCGCCAGATTGATAAGCAGAAGGAATTTACAGGGGCCTTAAGTGCATATGATGGGAATACTGTGACGCTGACCATGGAAGACGGAAGCCAGATGGTATTTGAAAAGCCGGATATTGCCCTGATACGGCTGGCACTGGATTTCTGATACTGCATTGATAGTTAATTCACATGCCCAGGCATGGATAGGAGGATAAACATGAACAAGGAACTGTTAGAGGCAATGGAAGTGTTGGAGAAGGAGAAGAACATCGCCAAGGACACACTGATTGAAGCGATTGAAAACTCACTGCTCACAGCCTGTAAGAACCATTTTGGAAAAGCCGATAACGTAAAAGTCACGGTAAACCCCAACACCTGTGATTTTGCTGTATATGCAGAAAAAACCGTGGTGGAGCAGGTGGAAGACGATATAATGGAAATCAGCCTGGCGGATGCCAAGATGCTGAGCCCCAAGTATGATTTGGGTGATACGGTGCAGATCCCGCTGGATTCCAAGAAATTCGGCCGTATTGCAACACAGAATGCCAAGAATGTGATTTTACAGAAAATCCGTGAGGAAGAGCGTAAGGTTCTTTACAATGAGTATTATACTAAGGAAAAGGATGTCATGACCGGCATCGTGCAGCGTTATCTTGGCAGGAACGTAAGCATCAACCTTGGAAGGGTGGATGCAATCCTCAATGAGAGCGAGCAGGTAAAGGGCGAGACCTTCCGGCCGACCGAGCGTATCAAGGTATATGTGCTGGAGGTTAAGGACACGCCGAAGGGACCAAGGGTTTCCGTGTCAAGGACACACCCGGACCTTGTTAAGCGCCTGTTTGAGTCCGAGGTTGCAGAGGTGCGTGACGGCACCGTGGAGATTAAGGCCATTGCCAGGGAAGCAGGTTCCAGGACAAAGATTGCAGTTAAATCCAATGATTCCAACGTGGATCCGGTAGGCGCATGCGTCGGCCTTAACGGGGCAAGGGTGAACGCCATTGTAAGTGAACTCAGGGGTGAAAAAATCGATATCATTAACTGGGATGACAATCCTGCCTATCTGATTGAGAACGCATTAAGCCCGGCCAAGGTAATCTGTGTGGTGGCGGACGAGGAAGAGCGCGAGGCACAGGTAATCGTGCCGGATTACCAGCTTTCCCTGGCCATTGGCAAGGAAGGCCAGAACGCAAGGCTGGCAGCAAGGCTGACCGGATTCAAGATTGACATCAAGAGCGAGACCCAGGCAAGGGAGATGGGGCTTTTTGAGCAGATGGGGCTTCAGTACGGAGATGCCCCTGCGCCAAGTTTCGAGGAAGACAGCTTTGAGGAAGACAGCTTAGAAGAGACAGAAAACTACCCGGAATATGAAGAGGGCTACCAGGAAGACGGAAACCAGCAGGAATAGGAAATTCCACGATAAGACGGATTGTGGAGAGATTAGGGATACTCTGAAAAGATTAGGAGTGATGTGAGTGAGTATTAAGAAAGTTCCGCTCAGGCAGTGCATTGGCTGCCAGGAGATGAAGAGCAAGAAAGAAATGATAAGAGTCATAAAAACCGCCGAAGATGAGATTATGTTAGATGCCACCGGCCGTAAGAACGGAAGAGGCGCTTACCTGTGTCCATCAATGGAATGCTTAAAGAAGGCCGTGAAGAGCAAGGGGTTGGAACGGTCCTTCAAGATGGCGATTCCGAAAGAGGTATATGAAACTCTGGAAAAGGAGATGGAAGAGCTTGGTAAATAGCAAAAAACTGTTAAGCCTGATAGGCCTTGCAAAAAGGGCCAGGAAGGTGGTCAGCGGTGAATTTTCGACGGAAAAGTCTGTTAAGAGCGGAAAGTCACACATGGTAATCGTATCGGAGGAAGCTTCGGACAACACGAAGAAAATGTTTACCAATATGTGCACTCACTATAAAGTCCCAATCTATCTGTTTGGTACCAAGGATGAACTGGGGCACGCCATGGGGCAGGAGTTTCGAGCATCCCTGTCCGTGGAAGATGCAGGGTTCGCAAAAGTCAATGGCAGAACTAATGAATATAAATGGAGGTAGTTTGAATGAGAGTAAGTGAACTGGCAAATGAACTGGGTAAAACCAGTAAAGAAATATTGGAAATCATAAAACAAAAAGACAACGCAGCCGCCTTGTACGCTGCATCGAATGTGACGAGGGATCAGGAGAATATTGTGCGGAATTCATTAAGCCCTAAAAAAGCAGCTGCCCCGAAGGCAGAGGCACCAAAAAAGGAGGCGCCAAAAGCAGAAGCGCCCAGGACAGAGGCTCCTAAGACGGAGACCCCCAAGACGGAAGCACCAAGGACAGAGGCATCGAAGCCGGAAGCATCCAAGGTTGCGGAGTCAGCCGGCAAGGCAGAACCGGCCAAGAAAAAGCTGACAGCCGTGTTCCGCCCGCAGAATGCACAGCAGCAGATTAAGCGTCCGGTACCGCCAAAACCGCAGCCACAGCCACAGCCGCAGCAGACACAGGCTCCAAAGACTGAGACGATGGCTGCAGCGCCGGCACCGCACCAGGAGCCGGTACGTCCCCAGGTCCAGGCCCAGGCAGCGGAGGCTGCGCCGGTTAAAGAAACCCCTGCAGCCCAGACAGCGCCTGCAGCCCAGACCGCAGATAAGGGGAATGCGCCTGACAGCCGCGAGGCCGCAAGGCCGCAGCATACATCCCAGGAAGGCCAGGGCAGCCATGAGGGAGGGTACCAGGGAAACCGTCCCCAGGGAGGTTATCAGGGTAACCGCGAGGGAGGCTACCAGGGCAACCGTTCTCA
>DS990261.1:1241725-1247868 GCA_000155435.1 Clostridiales bacterium 1_7_47FAA
GGGCTATCAGGGCAACCGTCCCCAGGGCGGAGGCTATCAGGGTAACCGTCCCCAGGGCGGAGGCTATCAGGGTAACCGTCCCCAGGGCGGAGGCTACGGCGGAAGGCCACAGGGCGGTTATGCAGGTGACAAGGATAAGGATGCAAGGGATACAAGAGGCGTAAGAGGAGACAGCCGCCGTCCGGGAACCAGGGACAGCAAGCCATCCTTTGAGACTTCCATCCAGGCTAAACCAACCAGTAACCGTCAGAACAAGAATGCACATAGAAATGACCGTTATGACAAGAGGGACCGCACAGAGGACGGAAAGAAAGTCCCGAAGACAGGCAAGGGCGCATTTATCATGCCGCAGCCTAAAAAGGAAGAGGCAAAGGCGGATGAAGTGAAGACCATCACCCTTCCGGATGTGCTGACCATCAGGGAGCTGGCGGATAAGATGAAGCTTCAGCCTTCTGTCATTGTCAAGAAACTCTTCTTAAAGGGCCAGATCGTAACCCTGAACCAGGAGATTGACTATGAGCAGGCAGAGGAGATTGCCATGGAATTTGACGTCCTCTGTGAAAAGGAAGTAAAGGTAGACGTGATTGCAGAACTTCTTAAGGAGGATGAAGAAAGCTCCGAGGATATGATACCCAGGTCACCGGTTGTGTGTGTCATGGGCCACGTTGACCACGGCAAGACATCCCTTCTGGATGCAATCCGCGAAACCAATGTGACTGCAAGGGAAGCCGGCGGCATCACACAGCATATCGGTGCATCTGTCATCGAAATCAATGACCGCAAGATCACCTTCCTTGATACGCCCGGACATGAGGCATTTACAGCAATGCGTATGAGGGGTGCCCAGTCAACGGATATTGCCATCCTGGTAGTTGCTGCAGACGACGGCGTGATGCCTCAGACCGTTGAGGCCATCAACCATGCAAAAGCGGCTGGGGTTGAAATCATTGTTGCCATCAACAAGATTGATAAGCCCAGCGCCAATGTGGATAAAGTAAAGCAGGAACTCTCCGAGTATGAACTGATTTCCGAGGATTGGGGCGGCAGCACTATATTTGTGCCTGTTTCCGCACATACTAAGGAAGGCATCACCGATCTTCTTGAGATGGTCCTTCTTACGGCAGATGTAATGGAGCTGAAAGCCAATCCGAACCGTAAGGGCAGAGGCCTTGTGATTGAGGCGGAGCTGGATAAGGGCAAGGGCCCGGTTGCAACCGTACTGGTACAGAAGGGTACGCTGCGTGTGGGTGATACCATTGCCGCCGGCGCATGCTTCGGAAAAATCCGTGCAATGATGGATGACCGGGGACGCCGTGTGAAGGAGGCCGGACCGTCCACACCTGTGGAAATCCTTGGCCTTAACGATGTGCCCAATGCAGGCGAAGTGTTTGTGGCAACTGAAAATGAGAAAGAAGCAAGAAGCTTTGCCGAGACATTTATCTCAGAAGGCAAGAATAAGCTGATTGAAGATACAAAAGCAAAACTGTCCCTGGATGACCTGTTCAGCCAGATTAAGGCAGGCAACGTAAAGGAACTGCCGCTTATCATCAAGGCAGACGTACAGGGTTCCGTGGAGGCTGTGAAGCAGAGCCTTACCAAGCTGTCCAACGAGGAAGTAATGGTTAAGGTCATCCATGGCGGCGTGGGTGCAATCAATGAATCCGATGTTTCCCTGGCATCCGCCAGCAACGCAATCATCATTGGTTTCAACATCCGTCCGGATGCAACCGCCAAGTCCATTGCCGAGAGGGAGAAAGTGGATGTCCGTCTTTACAAGGTCATCTATCAGGCCATCGAGGATGTGGAGGCAGCCATGAAGGGTATGCTGGATCCTGTATTTGAGGAAAAGGTAATCGGCCACGCCGTTATCCGCCAGACCTTCAAGGCGTCAGGAATCGGTACCATCGCAGGTTCCTATGTGCTGGACGGCAAGTTCCAGAGAGGCTGCAGCTGCCGCATCAAGAGGGGCACGGAGCAGATATTCGAGGGACCGCTGGCATCCTTAAAGCGTTTCAAGGACGATGTGAAGGAAGTGGCTGCAGGTTATGAGTGCGGTCTTGTATTTGAGAAGTTTAATGATCTTCAGGAAGATGATGAGATTGAGGCTTACATCATGGTAGAAGTACCCAGATAGGCCCATACAGATGATGACAGGCCCCACGCCTTAGGATGTGTTTGAAAATTCATTCCCGCCATCTGTACGTCCCACAAAGCGGAACGCACAGATGACGGAAAGCAGTTTTCAAACACTCCCTGGCGCTGCGTTCCAACATGCGGCGCCGGGAAGCGCTGCGGCCTGTCACGTCCTTTCCTGGAAGATAAGAGAGGAGTTTCATGCGTAAGAACAGCATAAAGAATACCAGAATCAATGCGGAGGTGCTCAGGGAACTGAGTGAGATCATACGCACAGGCATCAAGGACCCGCGTATCCATCCCATGACCAGCGTGGTTTCCGTGGAAGTGACGCCGGACCTTAAATACTGCAGGGCCTATATCAGTGTCCTGGGCAATGAGGATGCTGCAAAGGCAACCATTGAAGGCTTAAAGAGTGCGGAAGGATACGTGCGCAGGGAACTGGCAAGAAGGATTAACCTGCGCAATACACCAGAACTTAAATTCATTCTGGACCAGTCCATTGAGTATGGGGTCAATATGTCAAAACTCATCGATGAGGTCACAAAGGACCTTAAAGATAAAGAAGGACCGGATGAGGATGGTGAAGAGGAGGAGAGCTGATGACAATTCTTGAACAGATGTTAGAAGGTACTGGTTCCGTAGCAATTTTAGGACATATACGTCCTGATGGGGACTGCCTTGGCTCTACCTTGGGACTGTATAACTATCTCCGGCTTAATTATCCGGCTGTCCGCGCAGCCGTTTACCTGGAGGAAGCCTCAGGCAAATTCGGCTATCTCCGGGGCTTTGAGGAAATCCGCCACCAGGCGGACGAAGAGGCCGTGGACCTCTGTGTCTGCCTGGACTGCGGTGACCTTGGAAGGCTGGGGGGATTTGCCTGCATCCTGGAATCAGCAGGCAAAAGCCTGTGCCTGGACCATCATGTGACCAACACACGTTTTGCGGACACCAATCTGGTGGAAGACGGTGCAAGCTCAACCTGTGAGGTCCTTTATGGCCAGCTGGACAGCCAGAAGATTGACAGGACGGTTGCTGAATGCCTGTACACAGGAATCATCCACGACACAGGCGTGTTCAAATACTCCTGTACCTCCGCCAGGACCATGGAGATAGCGGGAAAGCTGATGGCCAAAGGAATTGATTTCGGCTCCATCATTGATAACAGCTTTTATAAAAAAACATATATCCAGAACCAGATCCTGGGAAGGGCCCTGCTGGAAAGCGTTACATTTTTTGACGGCCGCTGCATATTCAGTGCAATCCGCCAGAACGAGATGGATTTTTACGGTGTGGACAGCAAGGATATGGATGGGATCATCGACCAGCTGCGGCTGACGGAGGGCGTGGAGGTGGCTATTTTCCTTTACCAGTCAGGCGCACAGGAATTCAAGGTCAGCATGCGCTCACAGAGCCATGTGGACGTGAGCAGGATTGCTGCCTTCTTCGGCGGCGGCGGCCATGTAAGGGCGGCCGGATGCACCATGTCGGGAAGCATCCATGATGTAATCAATAACCTGTCCCAGCACATAGCCAGGCAGCTGGATTTATAAGAAGGCGGCGTGGACAGGATAAAAGGACTGAGACTATGTACCATGGAATCATGAATGTATATAAGGAGCCGGGCTATACCTCCCACGATGTGGTAGCCCGGCTCAGAGGAATTTTAAAGCAGAAAAAAGTCGGACATACCGGAACCCTGGACCCTGCGGCCGAGGGTGTGCTTCCCGTATGCCTTGGCATGGGCACCAGGCTCTGCGACATGCTGACGGACCGTACCAAGACATATGAGGCAGTCCTGCTGCTGGGGATGACCACCGACACACAGGATACGACGGGACAGGTCCTGGATGACCGGCATCAGGCGGCCATGGGACTTGATGAAGGGGCCGTGACAGAAGCCGTGCTGGGATTTAAGGGGGATTATGACCAGATTCCTCCCATGTATTCAGCGCTTAAGGTGGATGGGAAAAAGCTGTATGAGCTTGCCAGGGCAGGAAAGGAAGTGGAACGCCAGGCCAGACGGGTCCAGATCCTCGAAATCCGTGTGGACAGGGTGGAACTTCCCAGGGTCTGGATGACCGTCACCTGTTCCAAGGGGACTTACATAAGGACCCTGTGCCATGACATCGGAGGGAAGCTGGGCTGCGGCGGGTGCATGGAACATCTGACACGCACCAGGGTGGACCGTTTTGACATAAAAGACAGCCTCCGGCTGGATGAGATAGAAACGATAAGGGATGAGGGCAGGCTGGATACATGCATCCTTCCGGTGGAAACAGCCCTTGAGGGCTATGCCGTGCTGAAGGCTCTGCCGGAGGCGGACGCCTTCCTTTATAATGGCAATCCCTGCTTTAAAGGCCAGCTGGATGCCGGGGACGGCTGCCTTGACGGGCTGGAGGACGGCCTGAGATTCAGGATGTATGACAGCAAGGGACATTTTGTGGGTGTGTATGAGTATCAGGACGGCAAACACTGGTGGAAGCCGTGGAAAATGTTCCTGGCTGCCCCGGAGCGTACCTGATACCATCATGTTTGACACCATACTGAAGGAAAATGAGGAATAGCAGGATGAGGTATATAACAGACACCACGGAATTTCAGATAGAGGAGCCAACCATTGTCACCCTGGGTAAGTTTGACGGAAGGCACAGGGGGCATCAGAAGCTTTTGCGCACCATGAAGGAACTGAAACAGGAGCTGGGCTATCCCACGGCCATCTTTACATTCAGCATCGCGCCCCTGACCCAGATGTCCGGCCAGCCCCAGACCGTGATAACCACCAACATGGAGCGGCGCGCCAATATGGAACGGATGGGGATTGATTATCTGGTGGAATATCCGTTTAATGAAGAAATCCGCCGCATGATGCCTGAGGATTTCGTGAAGGATATACTGGCGGGCCGCATGGGCGCCAGGGAAATCGTGGTTGGGCCGGACTGCAGCTTTGGCTATCAGGGCGCGGGCAATGCAGAACTCCTGAAACACATGGAAAAGGAGCTGGGATACCATCTCCATGTGATTGAAAAGGAAAAAGACCATATGCGCGATATCAGCAGCACCTATATAAGGGAAGAGCTGGAGAAGGGAAATGTGGAAAAGGCCAATGCGCTGCTGGGGGAGCCTTATTCCATACATGGGAAAGTAGTCCACGGCAACCACATCGGTTCCAGCATCCTGGGATTTCCCACCGCCAACTTAGAACCGCCTGCCATCAAGCGCCTGCCCCGGTTCGGGGTATATGTATCCAGGGTCCTGGTGGACAATGTCTATTACCGCGGGGTCACCAACATAGGGAAGAAGCCGACGGTAGAGGGGCAGTATCCTGTGGGGGTGGAGACTTATATCTTTGACCTGGACAGGGATATATACGGGGATACCATTGAGGTCCAGCTCCTGGCCTTTGACCGGCCGGAACAGAAGTTTGCATCCCTGGAAGAGCTGAAGCATAGGATTGAGATGGACAAGGAGTTTGCGGCAGGGTATTTTGAGAGACACCCGGAGATTGAGGTGGCGGGACGCCAGGAAGAGGGCGGAAGGAAACCGCTGTAATGAAAACATATGCTGTAATGAAATTACCGGTTTACATTTGTCCGCGATCGTGTTATACTGAGTCGGTATGAGATTACGCCGATGCCCGGTTAACTGGTTACTCCAGCCATTTGCCTGGTTTGCGGTGAGACTAATTATTTTAAGGAGGAACTACCATGATTTCCAAGGAAAAGAAAGCACAGATCATTGCAGAGTATGGCCGTAAGCCTGGTGACACAGGTTCACCTGAGGTTCAGATCGCTATCCTGACAGAAAGGATTACCGAACTGACCGAACATTTAAAGCAGAATCCTAAGGATCATCATTCCAGAAGAGGTCTTCTGATGATGGTTGGACAGAGAAGGGGTCTTCTGGATTACCTGAAGAAAACGGATTTGGAAGGATATCGTGCATTAATCGAGAAGCTTGGTATCAGAAAGTAATTCTGAAGATTAGGGTGGAGGGGACTCCACCCTATA
>DS990261.1:1248775-1264802 GCA_000155435.1 Clostridiales bacterium 1_7_47FAA
AAACATGGGAGAAGTAATACGGTATGATGCCTTGATATCTGCGGCATTTTACCGGAATGGGCGGACAGGAGAGATACTCCGAGACCGCTGATGTACCCGCAGGATGGTTTGGACAGATGAAGGTTCCGGCTATTGCCGGTGTCCGGCGGGCAGATCAGTAGTTTCGGCATCTTTTTTGTCTCCGTCATAACATTAATTCATTATTTTTTTAGAAAGAAAAGGAGACACCAGTATGTTTAAAAGTTTTAGTATGGACCTGGCCGGACGCAAGCTGACCGTAGAAATCGGCAGGGTAGCGGCCCAGGCCAATGGCGCAGCATTCATGCATTATGGCGACACCGTGGTTCTTGCAACCGCCACAGCATCCTCAAAGCCAAGGGAGGGCATTGATTTCTTCCCACTGAGCGTGGAATATGAGGAGAAGTTATACTCTGTGGGCAAGATTCCCGGAGGTTTCAATAAGAGGGAAGGAAAGGCATCCGAGAACGCCGTCCTTACCTGCCGTGTCATTGACCGTCCCATGCGCCCCCTGTTTCCGAAGGATTACCGCAATGACGTGACCCTGGACAACATCGTGATGTCCGTTGACCCGGACTGCAGCCCTGAGCTGACAGCCATGCTGGGTTCTGCCATTGCAACCAGCATTTCCGATATCCCGTTTGCAGGACCATGTGCAACCACACAGGTCGGCCTTGTGGACGGTGAGTTCGTCATCAACCCCACGGCTGCCCAGAAGCAGGTATCCGACATGGCCCTGACCGTTGCCTCCACCAGGGAGAAGGTCATCATGATTGAGGCCGGCGCCAACGAAGTACCGGAGCAGAAGATGATTGACGCCATTTTCAAGGCACATGAGGTGAACCAGGAAATCATCAGATTCATCGACACCATTGTTGCTGAGTGCGGCAAGGAAAAGCATTCCTATGAAAGCTGTGCGGTTCCGGAAGAACTGTTTGCGGCAATCAGGGAGATTGTTCCTCCGGTAGAGATGGAGACTGCTGTATTTACAGATGACAAGCAGACCAGGGAGAAGAACATTGCTGAAATCACAGCCCGTCTGGAGGAGGCATTTGCTGGGAACGAAGAGTGGCTGGCAGTCCTGGGCGAAGCTGTTTACCAGTATCAGAAGAAGACGGTCCGCAAGATGATCCTTAAGGACCACAAGCGTCCTGACGGCCGTGCCATTGATGAAATCCGCCACCTGGCCGCAGAGATTGACCTTCTGCCAAGGGTACATGGTTCAGGCATGTTTACCCGCGGACAGACCCAGATCCTCAACGCCTGCACACTGGCGCCTCTTTCCGAAGCCCAGAGGATTGACGGACTGGATGAGAATGAAACCAGCAAACGCTACATGCACCATTATAATTTCCCGTCCTTCTCAGTTGGCGAGACAAAGCCAAGCAGGGGACCGGGACGCCGCGAAATCGGCCATGGCGCGCTGGCGGAACGGGCGCTGATCCCGGTGCTGCCAAGCGCGGAAGAATTCCCATATGCAATCCGTACCGTATCCGAGACAATGGAATCCAACGGTTCCACATCCCAGGCAAGTATCTGTGCCTCCACCCTGTCCCTGATGGCGGCCGGCGTTCCCATCAAAGAGATGGTGGCCGGTATCTCCTGCGGCCTGGTAACCGGTGACACGGATGACGATTATCTTGTGCTGACCGATATCCAGGGCCTGGAAGATTTCTTCGGCGACATGGACTTTAAGGTGGGCGGTACAAAGAACGGTATCACTGCCATCCAGATGGACATTAAGATCCACGGTCTTACAAGACCTATCATAGAAGAGGCGATAACCAGGACAAGGGAAGCCAGGATGCACATCCTGGACGACGTGATGAAGCCTGTCATCTCCGAGCCAAGGAAGCATTTAAGCCCGTATGCCCCGAAGATCAAGCAGATTACCATTGATCCACAGAAGATTGGCGATGTGGTAGGAAAGCAGGGCAAGGTCATCAATAAGATTATTGAAGAAACCGGTGTCAAGATTGACATTACCGATGATGGTTCCGTGAACGTATGCGGTACCGATGAGGCCATGATTGACAGGGCAATCACCATCATTACCGGAATCGTTACGGATATAGAAGCCGGCATGGTATTCGAGGGCAAGGTGGTCCGTATCATGAACTTCGGCGCGTTCGTTGAGCTTGCCCCCAACAAGGACGGAATGGTACACATTTCCAAGCTGTCCGATAAGCGTGTGGGTAAGGTAGAGGATGTGGTTAACATTGGCGACGAGGTTACGGTAAAAGTAACCGAGGTTGACAAGATGGGCAGGATTAACCTGACCATGAGGCCAAGCGACCTGGCTGGAAAAAAGGAAGAGGCTAAACCAGAGAACTAATCTCTGATAATAGCAATAAAAAAGAGGAGAAAAAGTAACTATGAAAAACATGAGAACAAAGTTGGCAGTGCTGCTTGCGGCTGTGATGATGGTCTGCAGCATCGCGCTGACAGGATGCCAGAGCAAGCTTGTACCGGCAGACCAGGTAGTAGGAGCGCTGTATGAACTGACTGTTAAGGAAAATGCAGTTCCTGTCAAGGACCTGCTTGGCTTTGCATCTGAGGATGACGTAAGGGCTTCCCTGCTTTCTGATGACTATGAGGATATGTCTGACATGTTCAAGAATGAGTTTTCCGGCATGGGCATCGAGTTTACGGACGATGAGATCAAGGAAATGTCCGACACCATGTCCAAGCTTCTGAATAAGCTGAGCTATACAGCTGAGATCCAGGAAGAGGGCAAGGATGAGACAACGGTTGTCCTTAAGGTAACAGGCTATTCCAGCGATGACATGAATCAGATCATGACCGACCTTATGACCGAAATCCAGACCAATATGGATGAGGAGACCCTGACAGCCCTCATGACAGGGGATGAGGAAGCAACCATGGCCCTGATGCAGGATGTGATCAAGCAGGTAGTTGTGAAGTTTGGCGAAATGGAGCCGACAACAGAAACCACTGACGTTACCGTTAAGTGCGAGAAGATGAAAGTGGAAGTAAGCGGCAAGGAGAAGGTTTCATGGATGCCTTCTGACATGGATAAGTTTGTGGATGATCTGGAGAACGCATCTTTTAAGTAAATCCGTAGCAGGATTCCATCAGATATGCAGTATAACCGGACAGTGCCTGGGTAAAATCAGGCATTGTCTTTTTTTTGCCTTCGTTATATAATGTGTTTTATGAGTCATCACCGGGAATGACAGAGCATTTCCAGGAATAAGGAAAATATAGGAGACTGATAAGAGATGAGCAGAGTAAGGACAAGATATGCACCCAGCCCAACCGGAAGGATGCATGTGGGAAACTTAAGGACGGCATTATATGCTTACCTGATTGCAAAACACGAGGGCGGGGATTTCCTTCTCCGCATTGAGGATACAGACCAGGAGCGCTATGTGGAAGGCGCGGTGGAGATTATCTACCAGACACTTAAGGACACCGGATTGATCCACGACGAGGGCCCGGATAAGGACGGCGGGGTGGGCCCCTATGTCCAGAGTGAACGCCAGGCATCCGGCATTTACCTGGAATATGCAAAGAAGCTGATTGATAAGGGGGAGGCATATTACTGCTTCTGTACCCCTGAGCGCCTTGCATCCCTTAAGGAGACAGTGGGGGGCGAGGAAATCATGGCATATGACAAGCATTGCCTGGGACTGTCCCAGGAGGAAATCAGGGCCAACCTGGAAGCGGGCCTGCCCTATGTCATCCGCCAGAACAACCCCACCACGGGAACCACCACCTTTAACGATGAGATTTACGGCGATATCACGGTGGACAACTCTGAGCTGGACGACATGGTGCTGATTAAGTCGGACGGATACCCCACCTACAATTTTGCCAATGTGGTGGACGACCATCTGATGGGAATAACCCATGTGGTAAGGGGCAATGAATATCTGTCCTCCTCGCCCAAGTACAACCGGCTTTACCAGGCATTTGGCTGGGAGGTCCCGGTTTACGTGCACTGTCCGCTGATTACGGACGAGCAGCATCACAAGCTGAGCAAGAGGAGCGGCCATTCCTCCTTTGAGGACCTGCTGGAACAGGGCTTCCTGTCAGAGGCAGTGGTTAACTATGTGGCCCTTCTTGGATGGTCGCCCGAGGACAACCGGGAAATCTTTTCCCTGGAGGAGATGGTGAAGGAATTCGACTATCACCGTATGAGCAAGTCCCCGGCTGTATTTGACATGACAAAGCTTAAGTGGATGAATGGCGAGTATATAAAGGCCATGGATTTTGAGAAGTTTTACGGGATGGCGGAGCCGTACATCAGGTCCGTGATCAAAAAGGACCTGGACCTTAGGAAGATAGCAGCCATGGTCAAGACAAGGATTGAAGTATTCCCTGACATTGCGGCACATATTGACTTCTTTGAGGAACTGCCGGAGTACGATGCTGCCATGTACACCCACAAGAAGATGAAGACCAACAGTGAGACCTCCCTGAAGGTGCTTACGGACCTGCTTCCTGTTTTGGAGGCCCAGGAGGATTACAGCAATGATGCCCTTTACGCGGTCCTTTCCAGGTATGTGGAGGAGAACGGCGTCAAGACAGGCTATGTCATGTGGCCAATCCGCACCGCTGTTTCCGGCAGGCAGATGACACCGGCCGGGGCCACGGAAATCATGGAGGTACTTGGCAAAGAGGAGTCCCTGTCAAGACTGAGGGCAGGCATAAAGAAAATCAGCGATGGCATTTAACGATACACAGAAAAAAGCAATCCGGCACAGGCAGGGCCCTATGCTGGTTCTGGCAGGACCCGGTTCAGGCAAAACCACAGTCATTACCAACCGGGTCCGTTATCTTACGGAGCAAGCCGGAGTTGACCCGTCCCATATCCTGGTGATAACATTTACCAGGGCGGCGGCCAGGGAGATGAAGGAGCGGTATGAACAGATGACCCAGGCAGGATGCGGCAGGGTTTCCTTCGGAACCTTCCATTCTGTCTTTTTTCTGATTCTTAAACTTGCCTACCGGTACCAGGCGTCCAATATTGTAAGGGAAGAGCAGAGGATACAGTTCATAAAGGCACAGTTAGGTGACTGCGGCCTGGAGGTGGAGGATGAGGGGGAATTCATATCCTCCATCCTCAGCGAAATCAGCATGGTCAAGGGAGAGATGATGGACTTGGACCATTATTACGCAAAAAACTGCCCTGAGGAAGTATTCAAGCAGCTGTACAGCGGATACGAGGAACAGCTGAGGCGGCACAGGCTTCTGGATTTTGATGATATGCTGGTCATGTGCCACCAGCTTTTTAAGGAGAGGCAGGATATCCTTTCTGCATGGCAGGACAAATACCAGTACATACTAATCGATGAATTCCAGGATATTAACCGGATCCAGTATGAGATCGTGAAAATGCTGGCCCTGCCTGAGAACAACCTGTTCATTGTGGGTGACGATGACCAGTCCATATACCGCTTCAGGGGCGCCAGGCCCGAACTCATGCTGGGATTCGAGCGGGATTATCCGGATGCCAGGCGGCTTCTTCTGGACACCAATTACCGTTCCAGCCGCCAGATCGTGGAGGCGGCCGGCAGACTGATTGCCCACAACAGGACACGGTTTGAAAAGGACATAAAGGCAGCCAGGGGGCTGGGGAGGCCCGTCGATATCCGGGAGTGGCCTGAGCCCATGGATGAAAGCCTGGCAATTGCCATGGAGCTGCGGGACTATGCATCCATGGGCATTGCCTACCAGGACATGGCAGTGCTTTTCCGGACGAACATGGGGCCAAGGCTTCTCATAGAAAAGCTGATGGAGTACAACATCCCCTTCAGCATGCGTGATACGGTGCCCAACCTTTATGACCACTGGATCGTAAAGAACGTGCTGTCCTACATTAAGGCTGCGTCAGGGGACCTTTGCAGGGCCAACATCCTTTCCATCATCAACCGTCCCAAGCGTTACGTAAGCCGGGATGCCCTGGAGCACCAGACCGTGGACTGGGAAGCAGTGAAATCCTTTTACCAGGACAAGAGCTGGATGTTAGACAGGATTGAGCAGCTGGAGTATGACCTGCTCATGCTTAAAAGCATGTCCCCTGCAGCGGCCGTGAACTATATCCGAAAGGCCGTGGATTATGATTCATATCTCAGGGAATATGCGGGGGAGCGCAGGATGAAGGTGGAGGAGCTGTTCGAGGTGCTGGACCAGCTTCAGGAGAGCGCAGGAGGATTTAAGACATATGAGGCCTGGTTTGCCCACATGGACGCCTACAGGGAGCAGCTGTTAAAACAGGCCCAGGGAGGAAACGGCCCGGAACAAGGCGTCAGCCTGATGACCATGCACAGCTCCAAGGGCCTTGAATTCAGGGTGGTCTATATCCTGGATGCCAATGAGGGGATAACCCCCCATCACAAGGCCGTGCTGGACCAGAATCTGGAGGAAGAGCGCAGGATGTTCTACGTGGCCATGACAAGGGCAAAGGAGCGGCTTCACGTGTACTATGTAAAAGAGCGGTACCACAAAAAGCAGGAAGTATCGCGGTTTGTTAAGGAGGTGGGACAATGACGGGTCTTATCCATATATATCACGGGGACGGCAAAGGAAAAACCACAGCAGCCGTCGGCAGCGCGGTCCGGGCAGCGGGGCGCGGGAAAAAGGTGCTGATTGCCCGTTTCCTGAAAACAGATGACTCAGGGGAAGTGATGGGCCTGGGCCATGTGCCTGGCATCACCCTGCTTCCCTGCGATGAGAATTTCGGATTTTCCTGGGAAATGTCAGATGTCCAGAGGAAGGCGGCGTCCCTATATTACAATAACCTGTTCCGGATGGCATGGGAAATGGCAGCGGGCCAGGATGGGGCTGACGGGTTTGACATGCTGGTGCTGGATGAGGTCATCGGCGCCTGCGGCCTGGGTTTTGTCCGTGAAGATGTGGTGGTTGAGATGCTTCGCGGCAAACCCGGCGGCCTGGAGGTCGTCATGACGGGACGGGGACCGTCCGATGAGTTGATGGAATGTGCAGATTATATCACGGAAATGGTCATGCGCAGGCACCCCTTTGAAAAGGGGATATCTGCACGTGAGGGGATTGAATATTAGAGCGAATATTTTCTTGCATTTTTCCAGTGAGTCTGATAGAGTGTAAGAATAGATACACAATTCAAAGAAAGCAGATTAAGAGAGGAATCATAATATGGCAGATGAGAAGAACTTAAACGAGGAAGAGCAGGAGATGACCGTTACCCTCACCCTGGATGATGACACAGAGGTGGAGTGTGTGGTACTGACCATTTTCAATGCAGGGGAGCGTGAATATATTGCCCTTCTCCCGGTTGAAGGCGCTGATTCAGAGGAAGGGGAAGTCTATCTTTACCGCTACAGCGAGACAGAGGACGGGGAACCTGCCCTGGACAACATCGAGGACGATGATGAGTATGAGGCTGTGGCAGATGCCTTTGACGAGCTTTTAGATGCCCAGGAATATGACGAGCTTGTAGGCGAGGATGAATTAGAAGAAGAATAGAGGTCCATACTGATGATATATCAGGCTCCGGGAAGGATTCCGGAGCTTTTTTGATGTTTTTTGTAATTATCATGTCCAAGCTGTGAAACTTGTGTGAAAACATGGAAATCTTCCAGTTTTTTTGTTAAAATAAGTCCTAAGTAAGTGAAGGAGGCTGAGCCATGGATGCGCTTAAGATATTAGTGGTAGACGATGAGGCCAGGATGAGGAAGCTGGTCAGGGATTTCCTGACCAATAAAGGCTTTACCGTAATTGAGGCAGGAGACGGCGAGGAGGCGGTGGATACCTTTTTCGCGCAAAAGGACATTGCGCTGGTACTGCTGGATGTGATGATGCCCAAGATGGACGGGTGGGAGGTGTTAAAGACCATCCGCAAATATTCCCAGGTACCGGTCATCATGCTGACGGCCAGAAGCGAGGAACGGGACGAGCTTCAGGGATTCTCCCTGGGGGTGGATGAGTATATATCCAAACCCTTCAGCCCTAAGATCCTGGTGGCAAGGGTGGATGCAATCCTGCGCAGGAGCAATGTGGTCTCAACAGAGAATATGAACGTGGGCGGGATCTGCATTGACAAGGCCGCCCATCAGGTAACCATAGACGGCAGGGAGATTGAGCTGAGTTACAAGGAATTCGAACTGCTCAGCTATTTTGTGGAGAACCAGGGCATTGCCCTTTCCCGGGAGAAGATACTGAACAATGTGTGGAATTACGATTATTTCGGGGATGCCCGCACCATTGACACCCATGTGAAGAAGCTGCGCAGCAAGATGGGGGAAAAAGGGGATTATATTAAGACCATATGGGGAATGGGCTATAAATTCGAGGTGAGTGAAGGATGAAACATTCAATCAGGGTGAGATTCACCATGATTTTTATCGGCCTTATGGCAGCGGTGCTCCTTACCCTGTGGGCGGTGAACAGCTTTTTCCTGGAAGGTTTTTATACCAATGAAAAGCTGAAACTGCTGGAAGAAGCATATGAACAGCTGAATGAATTTGTCATTGACAAGGCTGAGGACGGCGAGAACATCATAGACGACCTGCAAAGCCTTTACTCCAAGGACGGGGAGCAGACCGAGGCCAGCCGCATGCTCCGGCTGATGAGCGAAAAGTATAACATCACCATTGCCATTGTGGACAGCATGAATGACAACATGGTGCCCTCCTACCGGGACGGAAGGTTCCTGGCCGACAGGGTGCACCAGTATATACTTGGGAAAAATGAACCCCAGACAGAGACGCTGATTTCCGAAGACAATTATAAGATACAGAGAAGCTATGACAGGCGTTCCCAGGGCTATTACCTGGAAAGCTGGGGCTTTTTTGACGACAACAGGACCATCTTCATCATGTCCATGCCCCTGGCAAGCATCCACGAAAGCGTGGACATCTCCAATAAATTCATGGCCTATGTGGGTCTGGCGGCCCTGGTGTTCGGCAGTATCCTTATGTACGGTACTACGAAAATGGTGGTATCCCCCATCCGTTCCCTGGCAGCCCTTTCGGCGCGGATGTCGGAGCTGGATTTCGAGGCCCGTTACACAGGAAGTTCAGAGGATGAAATCGGCGTCCTGGGCAACAGCATGAACACATTGTCGGAAAAATTAAAGGAAACCATCGGGGAACTGAAGACCGCCAACAATGAACTTCAAAGGGATATAGAAGAGAAAATCCGCATCGACGAGACCAGGAAGGACTTTATCGCCAATGTATCCCACGAGCTGAAGACCCCCATTGCATTGATCCAGGGGTATGCGGAAGGCCTGACCGAAGGCATGGCGGAGGACCCGGAGAGCAGGGATTACTACTGTGACGTCATCATGGACGAGGCCAATAAGATGAACAAGATGGTAAAGCAGCTTCTTACCCTGACAGCCCTTGAATTCGGCAATGACATGCCTGTGATGGAACAGTTTGATATCGTGACCCTGATTAAAGGCATACTCTCATCCGCAGGCATACTCCTCCAGCAGAAAGAGGCTTCCGTTGTATTTGAGCAGGAAGGGCCGGTGTGGGTATGGGCAGATGAATTTAAGATAGAAGAGGTCATCACCAATTACCTGAATAATGCAATGAACCATCTGGAAGGGGAAAAACGGATAGAAATCCGTCTGGAAAATAGTGGAAACGAAGTCAGGGTTACCGTTTTCAACACCGGACGGCATATTCCGCAGGAGGATATCGGGAATCTCTGGACTAAGTTCTATAAGGTGGATAAGGCAAGGACCAGGGAATACGGCGGCAGCGGCATTGGGCTGTCCATTGTCAAGGCAATCATGGATTCCCACAATAAGGCCTGCGGCGTTGAAAATGTAGACGGAGGAGTGGAATTCTGGTTTACCCTGGACAGCGGGATGTAGGCGGATGAGGGGACAATTACCCGCATTGTACCGTGCATATTGTTTCGACCTGTTGATTTATAGTTGACAAAAAATGTGCATATGCTACAATTAATAGGTACCTATTGTCCCCTTTTAAAATTAGATTTTGGAGGTTTGTTATGAAGAAGTATCTTAGCATTCTGCTTGCAGCAGCCGTTGTTACGGGACTTGCTGGCTGCGGCGGATCCAACACCGGCACTACCCAGGCACCTGCCACCCAGGCTACCGAGTCCAAGGCACCCGATGCACAGGCCGACACACAGGCAGATGATGCAGAGGAGACCGAGGCATCAGACGCCGGCGATTTCCACATCGGTATCGTCACTGGTTCTGTGTCACAGTCCGAGGACGACAGACGTGGCGCCGAGGCGTTCCAGGCCATGTATGGCGAGGATATGGTTAAACTGGCCATCTATCCTGACAACTTTACAGAGGAACTTGAAACAACCATTCAGACGATTGTTAACCTTTCCGATGATCCTCAGATGAAGGCAATCATCGTTAACCAGTCTGTTCCGGGCACAACCGAAGCTTTCCGTAAGATTAAAGAAAGCCGCCCCGACATCATCTGTATCGCAGGTGAGGGCCATGAGGACCTGCCGGAGATTGGAAGCGCTGCCGACCTGGTCTGCAACAACGACTTCGTTGCGCGTGGTTACCTGATCATCCGTACCGCCCATGAGCTGGGCTGCGACACATTTGTACATATTTCCTTCCCACGTCATATGGCATATGAGACCATGAGCCGCCGTGTGGCTGTCATGAAGGAAGCCTGCAAGGAATTTGGCATGGAGTTCGTCCTTGAGACTGCCCCAGACCCAACCTCTGACGTCGGCGTTGCCGGTGCACAGGCATACATCCTTGAGAAGGTTCCGGAGTGGGTTGAGAAGTACGGCAAGAACGCTGCCTACTTCTGTACCAACGATGCACATACCGAGCCGCTGCTTAAGCAGCTGATGGAATACGGCGGCTACTTCATTGAGGCTGACCTTCCTTCACCGCTGATGGGCTATCCTGGCGCACTGGGCATCGACTTAACTGCTGAGGCAGGAGACTTTGATAAGATCCTTGCCAAGGTTGAATCCACCATCGTTGAAAGAGGTGGCGCTGACCACTTCGGTACATGGGCTTATTCCTATGGCTACACAACATCTGCAGGTCTTGCACAGCACGCCCTGAACGTCCTTAATGGCGAGAGCGAGCTGGATGATATCGATGATATTGCCAAGGCTTATCAGGTATTCTCTCCAAAGGCTGAGTGGAATGGTTCCAACTACACCAACGTGGAAACCGGCGTTAAGTTAGACAACGTTTTCCTGGTATATCAGGATACCTACATCATGGGTGATCCCGGACATTTCATGGGCTCTACACAGATTGAGGTTCCAGAGAAATACTTCACCATTAAGTAAGACGCTTTATAATACTAAATTTGGACAACAGTGGGGGGAGTTCACTCTCCTCCTACTGTTTTTAAGTGGGGCATAACGATGATAAATGACAACACTCCCTTGTTGGAGATGCGGAATATCAAAAAGGATTTCTTTGGAAACCAGGTCCTTACGGATATCAACTTCACACTGAAAGCAGGTGAGGTGCTGGGCCTTGTAGGCGAGAACGGAGCTGGCAAGAGTACGCTGATGAAGCTCCTTTTCGGTATGGATGTGATCAGGGAAACCGGCGGATATGGTGGAGACGTCCTGATTAACGGTGAGAAAGTTAATTTCTCCACACCGTTTGATGCGCTGAATGCGGGAATTGGCATGGTTCACCAGGAATTTTCCTTAATCCCGGGTTTTACAGCCACGGAAAATATCCTGTTAAACCGTGAACCGATGAAGAAGAATATAATTTCAGAAGTTTTTGGAGATAGATTAAATACCCTGGACTATAAGGAGATGGCCGGACGTTCTGCACAGGCCATTGATAAAATGGGCGTAAAGATTGATGCGGATATGGTCATCAGTGACATGCCGGTAGGGCATAAGCAGTTCACTGAGATTGCCCGTGAGCTCAGCAAGGAACAGCTGAAGCTGCTGATTCTTGATGAACCTACGGCCGTATTGACTGAGAAAGAGGCAGAGGCCCTGTTAGATTCAATCCGCGGCATGTCCGCCAAAGGCATTGCCGTGATTTTCATCACCCATCGCCTGCATGAGATCCTGACCGTATGCGATACGGTTGTAATCATGCGTGATGGTTATGTTGTAAAGGATGTGCCGTCCAAGGAAACGGATGTGGCGGACATTACCAAGTGGATGGTGGGCAGGAACATCCAGTCCAGTGAAAGGGCCGACATCAGGATTAACCCGGATGCCCGGACCATCATGTCCATCCGCAATCTCTGGGTTGACATGCCCGGTGAGACCGTGCGCAACGTCAATCTGGACATCAAGGAAGGCGAGATCCTTGGAATCGGCGGTCTGGCTGGACAGGGAAAGCTGGGCATTCCCAATGGAGTCATGGGACTCTACGAAGCAGGCGGCTCAGTGGAATTCGATGGACATGCCATTCCCCTTAACAATCCCAGGAAGTGCCTGGATTCATCCCTTGCCTTTGTTTCCGAGGACAGAAGGGACGTGGGCCTGCTGCTGGACGAAACACTTGAGTGGAACATTGCTTTTTCCGCCATGCAGATCCAGGACAAATTCCTTAAGAACTATCTAGGCGGCCTGATTAAATGGAGGGACGAGAAAGCCATCCATGAAGTGACCCAGAAGTACATCGACGAACTCATGATTAAATGTACCAGTTCCCTGCAAAAGGCCAAGGAACTTTCCGGCGGTAACCAGCAGAAGGTGTGCCTGGCCAAGGCATTTGCCCTTGAACCTAAATTCCTGTTTGTTTCCGAACCCACGAGAGGTATCGACGTCGGTGCGAAATCGCTGGTTCTGGATGCCCTGAAGAAGTTCAACAAGGAACACGGTGTCACGGTGGTCATGATTTCGTCCGAGCTTGAAGAACTGCGGACAACCTGTGACCGCATTGCGATTGTTTCGGGCGGTAAGATTGCTGGAATCCTGCCGGCGACCGAATCTTCAGAAGAATTCGGCCTGCTCATGGTCAGCCAGGTTAAATAAGGGGGAGACAGCATGGGAAAAAATGAAAATACGACAACAACTCCTGGCTACAAAGAAAAAGTCAGGGAATTTGTAAATGACTTTGGCCTGCCAAGATTAATCATCGCCGGGTTCCTTCTGGCGCTCTTCATTCTGGCACCGCTGGTTGGGGCAGACCTTCCCACCCAGATAACCAACACGATTAACCGTTTCAGCTGGAACGCGGTACTGGTTCTGGCCATGGTGCCAATGGTACATTCAGGCTGCGGCCTTAATTTTGGTCTTCCGCTTGGCATTATCTCAGGCCTTCTGGGCGCGACCATGTCCATCCAGTTCGGCTTTACCGGGCCTATGAGCTTTGTTATGGCTATTTTAATTGCAACGCCCTTCGCACTGGTGTTTGGCTGTGGCTATGGCTGGCTGTTAAACAAGATTAAAGGCGGGGAGATGATGATTGCCACATATGTGGGCTTTTCGTCAGTTTCCTTTATGTGTATGATGTGGCTTTTGCTGCCCTACAGCAGCCCGACCATGGTCTGGGGCCTGTCAGGCAAGGGACTCCGTACCACCATCTCACTGGAGGGCTTTTATGACAAGGTCCTGGCTAACTTCCTGCAGATTAATATCGGGCATTTTTCCATACCGGTGGGCAGCCTTCTGTTCTTCGCCGTGCTTGCCTTTCTGATGTGGGCGTTTCTTCACACAAAGACCGGCACTGCCATGACCGCGGTAGGGTCAAACCCGAATTTTGCAAGGGCATCCGGTATCAACATTAACAAGATGAGAATGCTTTCGGTTATCATGTCCACTTGGCTTGCCGCGGTTGGCATCCTGATGTATGAGCAGGGATTCGGTTTTATCCAGCTCTACACGGCGCCGTTTTATATGGCGCTCCCGGCGGTGTCCGCTATCCTGATTGGAGGCGCTTCGGTCAATAAGGCGTCCATTACCAATGTAATCATCGGTACGTTCCTGTTCCAGGGAATGGTAACCATGACCCCAACGGTAATGAATTCCATGATTCATATGGATATGAGCGAGGTTATCCGTATCGTTGTTTCCAACGGTATGATTCTCTATGCTTTGACCAGAAAGACGGAGGCATCAAAATGAAAGAAAAGAATAAAAAAATTGAAGGCAACCGCATACTGGAATTTGCCGGGAATAATTCTGTGCCAATCATGTTTGTCATCATCTGTGCCGTCTGCATTCCGGTGTCCGGCTTTTCGCCGGGCTATCTGCTGAATGAAATCATGACCAGACTGGGCAGGAACGCGTTTTTGATTCTCAGCCTCTTGATTCCAATCATGGCTGGCATGGGCTTGAATTTCGGTATGACACTGGGGGCCATGGCTGGGCAGATTGGCCTGATTTTTGCGGCCGACTGGCAGATATGGGGAATCCCGGGAATGGTTCTTGCGATGATTATCTCAATTCCGATTTCCATCCTGCTAGGCATCTTCTGTGGAAAGATGCTTAATATGGCAAAGGGCAGGGAGATGATCACCAGCTATATCATCAGCTTTTTCATGAATGGTATCTATCAGATGGTAGTGCTGTACATGATGGGGCCGGTCATCCCGATTATCCATTCTTCCATCAAACTGCCCAGAGGCTATGGAGTCCGCAATACGGTCAGCCTCCTGCACATGAGGCAGTCCTTGGATAACCTGTTGGCGATTCACATCGGCGGAGTTAAGATTCCGGTTCTGACTCTGATTGTCATCGGTCTGATGTGCCTGTTCATTGTGTGGTTCAGGAAGACGAAACTGGGCCAGGATATGCGCGCTGTGGGCCAGGATATGGACGTGGCCGGAGACGCCGGCATCAAGGTGGAGCGGACCAGAATCATTGCCATCGTGATGTCAACGGTCTGCGCCGGCATCGGTATGGTCATTTATCTGCAGAATATGGGCAATATTTCTACCTACAGTTCACACACGCAGATTGGTATGTTCTGTATTGCGGCTCTGCTGGTCGGCGGGGCTTCTGTTGACAGGGCATCTATCGGCAACGTGTTCCTGGGCGTCATCCTGTTCCATCTGATGTTCATCGTGGCACCGTCGACGGGTGCGAAGATTACAGGCGACTCCATGATTGGAGAGTATTTCCGTGTGTTCATCTCCTATGGCGTCATCACGCTTGCTCTTATCATGTATGAGACTAAAAAGCGGAGAGCAAAAAGCAAAGCCGGTCAGGTACTTAAGCTTGCACAGGGTGAGGAGGAAGAAAATTGAAGATGAAACGAACCTTTCTGTTCCGGGCGGGAGCAATTCTGCTGCTGCTCATCATAGCAGGCATCATGATGGTCATTGGCCGTGGCCATACCGTGTATATCGACAATAAGTCCCTTGATTACAATGGACAGACTTATTCCACTCCTTATAAGGTGGTGGTGTTCGTGGACGGCGAACAGGTAGCGAAACTCCGTGATAAAGAAAGAGGTATGGCAACCTGTATCGGTCAGAAGTTCAACATGACTCTTGAGATTACACAGGAAAAAGGCGGCAGCGAGGAAACCGTTAACGTGGCGCTGAACCTGCCGCATCACATGGATGGCATTGCCATTAACCTGCCGGCGTATCTGGCGGGACTTCCCGAAGATGCATATCTTTCCGAATTCCAGATTGCGGTGGAAGAAACGGAAGAGCCGAGCGAGGAAGCGCCTATAGACGGCGCGGTGGATGAGTTTGGTTTGGGAGATATTTAAATCCAGTACCGTTAATTTTATGATGCAGCCATGGATGGAAACATGGCTGCATTTTTATATAGCCAGCGTTGCAGGGACGAAAAGCGGGGGTACCCCGTGGATGCAGGTGTGGATGATATAGAAAACGTGTATGGGATATTTGATAAGCATGTTCAGGACATGCGGGAAGCATAAGTGTTATATGAATAGAAGAGGGGCATGAGGCTTACGTCGAATGGAAGAAATGCGAATTGTTAAGATAATTAAAAAAAGTTAAAAAAGTTGTTGACAATTGTCGAAGCATCTGGTAAGATATCTCTTGCGCTGCGGTGAGAGTTGCAACGCAGGAACACAGAAAAGAAAAAAGTTAAAAAAGTTGTTGACAAACACAAGCGACTGTGATAT
>DS990260.1:0-90893 GCA_000155435.1 Clostridiales bacterium 1_7_47FAA
GTAGGACTTCCCAATGTCGGAAAAAGTACTCTTTTTAATTCATTGACCAAGGCAGGCGCGGAATCAGCCAACTATCCGTTCTGTACCATTGACCCCAATGTAGGCGTGGTGCCTGTTCCTGACGTGCGTCTGGACAGGCTCACTGAAATGTATAACTCTGAAAAAACCACTCCCGCCGTCATCGAATTCGTGGACATTGCAGGACTTGTAAAGGGGGCATCCAAAGGCGAGGGCCTGGGCAACCAGTTCCTGTCCAATATCCGCGAGGTGGACGCCATCGTCCATGTGGTCCGCTGCTTCGACGACCCCAATGTCATCCACGTGGACGGCTGTATCGACCCCTTAAGGGATATTGAAACCATTAACCTGGAGCTGATTTTCTCTGATATCGAGATTCTGGAACGCCGCATTGCAAAGCAGTCCAAGGGCGCTTTCAACAATAAGGATCTGGCCAAGGAAGTGGAACTGTTAAAGGCCATGAAGGCCCACCTGGAAGAAGGCAGGCTGGCCCGCAGCTACGAGACAGAGGATGAGGATGAGCGCGAATTCATCGGAACATTGAACCTGCTCACCTGGAAGCCCGTCATATTCGCTGCCAATGTTGCGGAAGGCGACCTGGCAAATGACGGCGCTGACAACAGCTACGTACAGTCCGTACGCGGTTTTGCCGCTGAAAACGGATGTGAGGTATTTGTCATCTGTGCTGAGATTGAGCAGGAAATCGCAGAGCTGGATGAGGATGAGAAGAAAATGTTCTTAGACGACCTTGGCCTTACCGAATCCGGACTGGAGAAGCTGATTGCCGCCAGCTACCGTATCCTGGGCCTTATGAGCTACCTGACGGCCGGTCCTCAGGAAAGCCGCGCATGGACCATCAAGGTGGGCACCAAGGCGCCCCAGGCAGCAGGCAAGATTCACAGCGACTTTGAGCGCGGCTTCATCCGCGCCGAGGTGGTGAACTACGACGACCTGATGAACTGCGGCAGCATGGGCGCTGCCAAGGAAAAAGGCCTGGTCCGCTCAGAAGGCAAGGAATATGTGATGAGGGACGGGGATGTGGTTCTCTTCCGTTTTAATGTATAAGACCAATATCAAAGCCGGTCCCCTGAAAACGGGTAACCGTCAGGGCATGTCTTAAAATGCCCTGGCTGGATTCCCTTCAGGGGACCGGCTTTTGATTTGTACGGTACCATTATGATACGCTGCCACCATGATTCACTGTCACCATAATCCGCTGCTACCATGTTCCGCATCCCTCATGACCCATCCAGGTCAATGGGGCCAAAAAATGCCTGGTGCAGGTCCACCTCAAAATCTTCACCTGTATAAATCTCTCCTTTAAGGATCTGGTAACCGATGACGGCATCAGGCCCATCCCCGTCCAGAAACGTGATGCCGACGCTGCCGTTTAAGCAGCCGCCGGTATACCGGACCATGGCAGCCGTCATTTTATTAAGCTGCGCCTCAAGGAAATCCACTTTCTCCTGCCGTTCTGCCGCGGACAGGTCCCCGTAGCGGACATAGCCGTACATGGAAAGGGTTACCGGATACTCATTAAATACGGTTTCATACCGCATTTCATCCAGTCTGGCATGTTCCAGTATATCCGTTTCATATTGAAGCCGTTCCTCAAACATTATACTTGTCTCCGGACGTTTTCGGTCGGAAAACAGCGAATAAAAGCTGCAGTACATTGAAACACTGTCCTCATCCACATATGGTACGATATATGGCTGAAGGAAATTCTCATCATAGTAGGATTCTACCCTGTCCTTAAGGTGGCTGCGGACAGCCCCTGTGATATTCTCCGCATAATTGCTGAACACAAAAGCGGCCGGACATCCGTAGGCATCCGTGTAATCCAGTTCCCAGCTGGTATATCTGTATGGCTTGTTCCAATCCGGTTTATCCGTATCCTTATTCCAGAAATACCCTGTGATGGTTTCCCCGGGAGAAATCCGGCTGTCCTCCCCGAAAACCGCTGTCAGCTGGCTCCCATAACGGAGCGCCAGGTCTTCCTCATAGATTTTTGTTTCCGGCGGCTGGAGGAAGGACAGGCAGGAAATCATGACGAATGCCGTTAATGCTGCTTTTTTCAGTCTCATGATTTCCCTCCTTCATTACAAGCGCTTTTCCATCACCAGGTAAGCCATCCATATGTCTTATAGTCATGAGGGACAACCCTGTAATATGCCTCGTTATACAGTTCCCGTTTCAGTTTTATGCGCAGGCTTCTCCTGGTCTGCCTTCTTACTTCCTTGCACTCATGTTTATAAAACCATTTGGTGCCGCGGCGGTGGCGGTAGTCTTCCAGGGCCTTTTCCCTGGGGTCACGGCAGCTCCTGGCAGTCTTGTACATCCGCTTCATATTGCGCCTGTACAGCTCCCATTCCCATTCGCTGACCTGTCCGTTAAACTCCTTTTGTAAACTTCTGTCCATTCTTATCCCTGGTATGGGCTTTAGATTTACCCTTTCGGGTACTTACTCCATACCTAGAACAGACACATTCTGTAAAACAGCATCATGCTTATCACTCCCCATTCTTTCCCGGATTCATACACTGCCTTTATTATATAATGCCCTGCCGCATTATGCCAATTGATTTTTTCGGTCAGTTTACTACTTGTTTTGGTCAGTTTCTTGCTTGTTTCGGTCAGTTTCTTACTTTTTTATCTTTTCCCTCCCCTCCCGTTCTGTGATTTTCCATTTCCCTGCAAGGTAGCCATGTATCCGTGTTTTCGTATCCTTCCGTAACTTTTTCTGTTTACCTTATATTTTTTCAAAATATTTTCTGTTTTACCCTTCTATTTTGGCCTGAAAACATATTTTCTTGCTTTTTCCATTTTACTGTGCTAAATTATTAATATTATTGACTCAGAAAACGGGGGATTTGATATGGAACTGTTTAGCACTATTGTGGAAACCATCAATAACTATCTTTGGGGGATTCCCATGATTGCACTTCTTTTTGGAACACATCTTTTTCTCACGATCCGTACGGGATTCATCCAGAGGAAAACATTGACCGGCATCCGGCTCTCTGTCACAAAAGATCCCGACTCCAGCGGCGACATCAGCCAGTTTGCAGCCTTAACAACCGCCCTTGCCTCCACCATAGGAACCGGCAACATCATTGGCGTGGGGACCGCCATTGCCCTTGGCGGTCCAGGCGCCGTACTGTGGTGCTGGCTCACCGGCGTGTTCGGGATTGCCACCAAGTACGGTGAATCCCTCATAGCCGTCAAGTACCGCGTGCGCACCAAGGACGGCACCATGCTGGGAGGCGCCATGTATGCCCTGGAGCGCGGACTGGGCATGAAGTGGCTGGGCATCATCTTTGCAGTGCTGGGCACCCTTACATCCTTTGGAATCGGATGCGGCGTCCAGGTCAACGCCATTTCCAGTATTGTGAACAGCAATGTGAAACCGCTTATGACATCCGGCGGCCTTAAGGCCCTGCTGGATACATATCCATGGATCATCAGCCTTGCAGTGGGCCTTATCACAAGCGGGGTTACCTGCCTGGTTATCTTCGGCGGGGTGAAATCCATTGCAAGGGTGTGCGAAAAGCTGGTGCCTTTCATGGCGTTTTTCTATGTTGTGGGATGTATTTTCATCCTCTTCATCAACCGGGCATTCCTGGGTGAGACATTTTCCATCATATTCCGCAGCGCCTTTACGGAAATGCGCTCCATCGCAGGCGGCCTGGTTGGCTCGGGTATCATGATGTCGGCCCGGTACGGAATTGCCCGCGGGCTTTTTTCCAATGAATCCGGTATGGGTTCCGCCCCCATCGTGGCCGCTGCTGCCCAGACCCGCAATCCGGTGCGCCAGGCCCTTGTATCTGCAACCGGAACCTTCTGGGATACCGTCGTGGTCTGTCTCATGACCGGCCTTGTCCTGGTCAGCAGCATCATTGGCTATGATTCCATCAGCGTCACCAACCTGTCCGGCGGAGAACTGACCAATGCGGCATTTGCCCTGATTCCTTATATCGGGCAGCCCATCCTCATCGTGGGTATCATCACATTTGCATATTCCACCATCCTGGGCTGGTCCTATTACGGCGAACGGTGCCTGGAATACCTGATGGGCAAGAAAGGGCTGATTCCTTACCGCGTGGCCTGGGCCGTGGTGCTGGTGGCTGCCCCTGTAATCCAGCTGGAACTTGTATGGAGTATTGCGGATACGCTTAATGCACTGATGGCGATTCCTAACCTGATTGCCGTGCTGCTGCTGTCCGGCGTGATTGTGAAGGATACGAAGTATTATCTGGCGCATCTGGATGAGAAGGATGAGACTCCGATTCCTTTGGTGGAGGATAAATAAGATAAGTGGATTAAAACTGCCTGAAACAATTTCTGTTTTCAGGCAGTTTTTTTATGCCCCCCGGACTTGAACTTTCCTGGATTTCCTGTATAATTGTCTTATCACTCATCTATGATGAGTAGTGTTGGACGGAAACTACAACATTTCATACAAAAAGGAGGAGCTGCTATGCAGAAAATCATTGACCTGACCTTGGAAATCACCAATAAGATGCTGGTACAGGATGCGTTCCAGAGCAATATCTATGTTACCATGGTATCCCATGAAGAATCAAAGGTATTTAAAACAGGGACTGAAGATGACCCCTTCACTTCTACCTGGAATTATCTTGGCATGGTGGAGCATACCGGAACCCATGTGGATGCCTTCTTCCATATGACTCCGGATGGGCTTCCAATCGACCGGATGCCCCTTGACCTTTTCTTTGGGAAGGCAGTATGCCTGGACATGCGCCATATACCTGCCAGGGGAAGCATTACGGTGCAGGATATGGAGCAGGCTGAACAGGAAGCCGGAGTCACCATAGACGGCCACATTGTCCTTCTGGCCACTGGTGTGCATGAGAAATATTTTCCTTCTAAAGACATCCTCTTCATGAATCCTGATATCTCTCCGGAAGCAGTGGCCTGGCTGGCCTCACGCCATTCCAGGATGCATGGGGTGGAGGGTCCGTCCACCGACATCATGGACACCCAGCTGTTTCCCAGCCACCGGGCCTGCCGGGATCTGGGATTATCCCACTATGAGTGGCTGATAAACCTGAATCAGCTCATAGGTAAAGGAGAATTTCAATTTTATGGGATTCCTCTCAGGTTAAAAAATGGAAGCGGTTCACCTGTAAGGGCATTTGCCATCATTGAAGAATAAAAGGAGGTATCCACATGGCAGATCATATACTTAAGCCTTCCCGTAAGAACCTCCATGGAAGCCTGTCCAAATCCATTCCACCAGTCCTGACCATTACTCCAGGTGAAACGGTGGATTTTACTACCCTGGAGGCAGACTGGCGGATTGCACGGCCTGACTCCCCCTTATCCTCAAGCGGCGTTTTCATGGAACGTTCCTTTCCCGCCGACCAGGGGCATGCACTGTGCGGCCCGGTCTATATCCAAGGCGCACGCCCCGGAATGACCCTTGCCGTACGGATTAACCAGATCATCCCGGGAACATGGGGCTGGAGCCGTGTTGGAGGCGGGGACCCTGACCACCTGTCCCGCATAGGGTTTGAGGGGGATGAATATTTCCTTATCTGGGACATTGACCGGCAGAAAGGAATCTGCCGCAGCCATATGGGGCACTGCGTCCCCCTGTCACCATTCATGGGTGTAATGGCGGTGGCCCCTGATTCAGATGATTATGTGAAGACCCATGCCCCCGGCCCTTATGGTGCTAATATGGACTGCCGGGACATCACAGCCGGAAGTATCCTTTATCTGCCTATTTATACGCAGGGAGCCCTTTTCTCCACCGGCGACGGACATGCCAGACAGGGGGACGGTGAGTCCGGATGCACTGCAATCGAGTGCCCGATGGAGCAGGTAAGCATGACTTTTAATCTGATTGATGAGCCATTAGACAGTCCTGTATGTAATTCCCCGAAAGGCTGGATTACCTTTGGCTTTCACAGTGATTTGACAGTTGCTGCTTATTATGCTTTAATGGATATGTGCAGATTGATGGAACGCCTGTATGGATTTGGACACAAGGAGGCCATGGCCATGGCAAGTGTGGCCGTTGATATGAAAATAACACAGCTGGTCAACGGTATAAGGGGAGTCCATGCCCTTCTTCCCCACGGCGTCATCTCCACAATGTAATTAGCAAATACGTTTTATGACCATATAGCAGGAGGAGACACTTTTATGCCGGATATCCCTTTGACCCTTTCCCTGGACGAATTAAAGGAAGTATTTCCGATTCAGTCTGATTTGATTGATTACATGATTTTCATGTGCCTTCTCCAGAAAAATGAACCCACCGGTTCATGGACATTGAAAGAGCTTTTTGACCAGGCGGGATTAAAGGTCGGAACCGCAACCATCGGCAGGAACTTAAAGATGATGGACAGCCATGGTTACACGGTTCAGGTTGCCAACAAAGGAAGGATCCTTACCGACCTTGGGCTGGAAAAGGCCGCCCATCTGCGTTCACAGGCAGCCGGGCAGGGCTTCAGCAAAGGGCTGATGTCCATTACCCAGAGCACTGACCTGAAGGCATTGACCGATATCCTGTATGCCAGACTGGCGCTTGAGCGGGAAACCGCCTCCCTGGCTGCCGTCCATGCAGATGACAATGACATAGAGGAACTGCGTTGGTCAGTAAGCCAGCATAAACACTCTGTCTCCCTTGGAAACAGTTCTGCCGGTACCGGGCTGGATTTTCATCTGGTCCTGGCCAGGGCCTCCAAAAACCAGGCCATGTATACGGCCCTGAACCTTCTGATTTACCAGCAGCGCTGTATTGAGTGGAATGCGCAATCCGAAGGTATACTGGAATATCCGGCTACCTATGCAGATATCCACGAGGAAATCCTGAATGCTGTATGTTTACATGATTCCGTGCTGGCATCACATTTAACAGAAAGCCATCTGATGGAAATCATACAGGAGATCCAAAAGAATACCGGTCCAGTTTCCTGAGCCGGTATTCTTTGTTTTTTAGTCCGCTGCAACTGCCACCGCTTCAATCTCAATCACCATGCCGTGGTTGAATTTCCCTATCTGCATTGTACTGCGGGCAGGGGGGTTATCCGGGAAATATCTTTTATAGGTTTCATTAAATATCTCAAAGTCATCTATATCTGAAACAAACACAAGGGTTTTTATGACATGGGCCAAATCAGAGCCAGCCTCCCTAAGAAGATTGTCCATATTCTTTAATACCTGTTCCGTCTGTTTCACAATATCCCCTGGCCCCACTAATTCCTGGGTAACAGGATCATTTGCTGTCACCCCTGCCGTAAATATCAGATTGCCTGTCCTAAAGGCCTGTGAGTACCAGCCTCCCGGCTTCGGGCATTTTTCCGTAGAAATCCTAACTGCGTCCATACTCCCATTTCCTTTCCTTTTGTTATTTTCATCCAAGTATATCTTCCTGCGATAAACATTCCACGGTCCTTAACAGCACCTCTGTCCCGTCCGCCATATCCTCCGGTGTGGTATATTCATCCGGACAGTGGCTGACACCCTCGTTAGAGCTCCTCAGGAAAATCATACCCATTGGATACAGTCTTCCCAGCTGCATGGCATCGTGGGCAGGATAGCTCACCATGTATTTATGTGGGATCCCTTCCTTCTGTGTACACTGTTCAATCAGTTCCACCAGCCGTTTATCGCAGTGTACCGGTTCCGTATCAATGGTGCTTTTAACCGAATACGTAAGTCCCCTGTCCTTACACTGCTTCTCCACAAATGCCATCAGGTCATCATAGAGCTGCTGCCACAGACCATCCTCCTTTTCCCTGAAGTCCACAGGCACAATGGCCTGGTTAGCCACTATGTTGTGCTCTGCCGGCCTGGCCTCTATGTATCCCACCGTACCTCTGGTGGTGGAGCCGGATTCCAGGGCCAGTCTCTCCACCTCACATGCGATTGCTGCCGCTGCCGCCATGGCGTCATGCCTGTCCTCCATTGCCATTCCTCCTGCATGGGCAGACACACCGTTTAATGTAATATAAAATTGTTTGATGCCCGCTATGTCTGTCACCACGGCCATTGGCAGATTCTCATGAAGCAGGTAACATCCCTGTTCAATATGCAGTTCTATGAATGCATAATAATCGCCTTTTTTAATATAACTGCCAGGGAAATTATCCGGCTCCAGGCCCATATCAAAATCCAGCATGGCCTGTTTCATGGTAATACCGGTTGCCCTGTCCGTGGAAGTCACGGCATAATCCTCAGGAAGCATGCCGCAGATTGCCTTACTGCCAAAATGCCCTCCCAGGAACTGGCTTGCCTCTTCATTGACAAAGGCAATCATTTCAATGGGCCTTCGGGGCCTGATATGGTTCTCAGACAATGTGGTAAGCACTTCCAAGGCCGCCATGACTCCTGCCAGTCCATCAAACTTACCGCCCATGGGTACCGTATCAAAATGGGATCCTGTCAGTATGGGCGGTAAGTCCTCCTGTCCTTCCAGCTTTGCATAGATATTGCCCACTGTGTCCATACGCACGGTCAGTCCTGCTTCCTTCATCCAGCCCATAAGCACCTGACATGCCTCCCTGTAAGCCGGCGTCCATGCAAACCTGCTGATTCCTCCCCGGGGATCCGCACCAATCCCTCCTACATACTGCAGGCGCTCCCATAAACGTTCCCTGTTAATCTCCAGCATCTTTATTCCCCTTTCTGTCCTTTGATGAATTTGCCGCTTCCCGGCATCGTATATATCATACCTTCCCCATAAACCTTAGTACCTCTGACAAAGGTTGCCACTGTACGGCACAGCAGTTCCCTGCCCTCATAAGGGAACCTGGTACTTTTTGTCTTAGAAAAGCTTCCCTTCCTGCTGTATTTCCATCTGCAGTCCATGTCCATCAGGGCCAGGTCCGCATCCGCCCCAACCTGGATTGTTCCTTTTTGCGGATATAAACCAAACCTTCTGGCTGCATTGGCTGCACATAATGCCGCCAGCCTGTGGGCCGGGATTCCCCGCTTTATGACGGCCTCGGATATCATGAGCGGATATGATATATCTATGGAAGGCGCGCCGCCTGCCGCATTCCAGCCATTGCCGTCCTTTGGTTCTTTATCTTCCCTGGTATACGGGGCGTGGTCCGTCCCCAGGTAATCAATGGTCCCGTCCCTAAGATAGTCCCACATCCGCTCCATCCGCTCCCTGCTTCTAAGAGGCGGCTGGATCAGTGCATAGGTTCCTGAGTCATAATTATCTTCATGATTCAGGAGGAAGTAGTGTGAGCAGCTTTCCACTGTTACATCCACGCCATCAGCCTTGGCCCTCTTTAGAAGTTCCGCCCCTTCCGGTATGGATAAGTGGCAGATGTGAAGAGGACAGCCGGAGGCTTTGGCCAAAGCAACCGCATTTTGGATTGCAAGCAGCTCCGCATAATATGGCCTGGCCTTATCATGCAGGCTTAGATTCCATGGTGTATCCTGATAACGCATTTTTAGTTCGCGGATGATATTCTCATCTTCGGCATGAAACCCAAGGATTTTACCATACTTTTTCACTTCTTCCATGGCATCCATCTGCTGCTGGTGGTCCAGCCACTTGAATTGTGGCCCTGCATCCAGGGTAAAACCTTTGAATGCAATACAGCCAAGTTCATGCAGCTCTTTTATATGGCTGTTGCCTCCTGCTATCGCCCCTCCCCACAGGGCGAAATCCACCACCGCATGCCTGGATGCACGTTCATATTTCAGATAAAATGTTTCCTTATCTATGACTGGCGGACTACTGTTAGGCATTTCCATTACCAGTGTATATCCTCCTGAGGCAGCTGCCCTTGTCCCACATTCCCAGTCTTCCCTGTACTCGGCTCCCGGGTCGAAAAAGTGGGTATGGGTGTCAATTCCTCCTGGGAACACATACAGACCGGAGGCATCAATGACCTCATCAGCGTCCGTATCGCAGCCATCCTGAAGGATTGCCGCTATCTTTTCCCCTTTCACTGCAAGAGATGCATTCAGGGTTCCATTCTCCAATACCAATGTTCCATTCTTGATTATTTTATCAAATCTCATCACATTCACTTGACCTTCCCGAAAATCATAGGATACGCTTCTGCCCATGCAATATAATCTTCCATGGCCTTTTCCATATCATACCGCGGCGTATAGCCGGCCATGCAAAGCCGCTCAACCGACATAGGGGCATTGTCTTCCGTCCCGTGGTAAAACACGTTGGACATCTCATTTTCTTTTACAAAATGCCATCCAAATCCTGGGAAATGCCTGGTCAGCGCCTGGCACCAGTCTGCAATGGACCATATATGACAGGAGCTCAGATTATAGATGTCAAAACCACAGGAAGCTTCGGCCAGCAGATAAAGGGAATCAGCAATATCCCTGCTGTATACCCAGCTGGTTCGGTTCGGCCTTTTTAAGACCGCAGTCTTACCCTCCATCGCATACTTAAGCGTGATACAGGGGGCGCTCATCTTATCCCTGAAATGGGTAGGCCTTTCCCATGGTCCAAAGACATCCCCCAGCCTGGCGCACAATATGTCCATATTATGTAGGTATTTATAACGGAGGGCCAGTTTTTCAGAAGCGAATTTAGATATCTGATACAGATTTTCCGGCTTAAGATTGTCCATATCCTCCTTCAGGATATCTGCCTCAAATGCAGTTGTCCCATAGGCAGCAATGGAGCTTACATAGATGAATCTCCTGATACCTGCTTTCACGGATGCATCCAGCATGTTCAGTGTCCCGCCGCAGTTCACATCAAATATATGTCTGGTGTCACTGCGCTCCCGCTCTTCTGTCACGGTTATCACTGCCATGTGTATAACCGTGTCCGCACCGCTTGTATCCAGTACTGCAGATAATTTCTCCCGTTCCAGGATATCCCCCTGTATAAAATGATATACACCGGGAAGGCGGCTGAAATAATCTTCCACGATATCTGAAATGTTACAGCAGTCATAATTATAGACCTGGATGCCTTTTTTCAGAAAGCACTCCATGACATTGATTCCGATGAAACCGGAACCGCCTGTAAGAAACAATTTCTCCATAGACCTGTCCTCATCAGGATGGGAGGACTGCATGATGTTTATTCTGACTTCATTATGCAGTCCCCACCCTATTAGCTGTTACGTTATTTTAAGTTAAGCGTCCCAAGTGGATCTAAAATCTTAATAACCTCGGGGTCATGGATATTATCTGCATCAACAAGCCAATAGGCGCTTTCTGTCACATCAGGAAAATCTGATTTCCCATCAATTGCCTCAATCGCTGCTGTTACAGAATTATATCCTAATCCATATGGATTCTGTGAAATAAGGGCATCGAGACTACCGTCATAAATATTATTAATTAACTCCTCAGAAGAGTCGTACCCAACAGCAAGAATATCTGTGCGGCCTTCATCCTTTAATATCTTGCTGACACCTGCCGAAGCTCCTTCATTACAACAGAATACTGCAACCAAATCAGGATGTTCTGATAATAAATCCTGCATTGTATTTGCGGCCTTCTCCCTGTCACCCTCTGTGTGATAAACACCCACTAATTCAAAGCCATCATGTTTTTTAAGTTCGTTTTCAAAGCCCCTGTCACGCTGTTGGATGACATCTGTTCCTGCCTCTGCCGATACCACGGCAACTTTTCCGCCGTCCGGTAACTTTTCTGCTATATAAGCCGCACCTGCTGCTGCCGCTGCTTCATGATTTACCGATACAGTCGTTAGACATACGGATGGGTTCATCTCATCATCAAATGTAATTACAGGAATATCCAAAGAGGCCATCGTATCGTTAATTGCTTTTGCATCGATAGAGGAAATAACAAGTGCATCAATTCCTGACATCATCATGTCTTCAACTATATTCTGTTGTGTGGCCGTATCCGTAGAAGAATTAGTCCCCTGATAGTTAATGGTATAGCCATGTTCAGCCGCAGCATCCTCAGCGCCCTGGCGTACCATTTTGTAGAAATCGAACAGTGTTGATTTAGGGATTACACCAATCACCTTTGTTGCTTCAGAGGCTGGCTGCTCCTCTTTCTTTTCCTCTGTCCCTGCTTCCGTCTTTTCCGCTTCTGTCTTAGCTGCTTCTGTCTGTGCTTCTGCCTTTGTCTCCGGAGCCGCCGTGGTTTCTCCCCCGCCTGCACATCCTGCAAGGCTCCCTGCCAACATGACCGCTGCTAATGTTACTGCTAATCTTTTCTTCATATGCCTTCTCCTTTTAAAATATATTTATTGCCGCGTATTACGGCAATCGTTACTTTTTCAAACGTTCCCGTACAACTTCCAGGAATACCGCAGAGATGATTACCACACCGATTGCCACCTGCTGCCAGAAATAATTCAGTCCAATCAGATTCAGTCCATTGCTGAGCACGCCGATAATGAATGCTCCCACAATTGTTCCGGCAATGCTTCCCTTACCGCCTGATAATGTTGCGCCGCCTATGACGGAGGCGGCAATGGCATTCGTCTCATATAAATCGCCGGCCGTGGGGGCTGCGGAGGAAACCCTTGCAGCCAGAAGCATTCCCGCAAATGCCACCAGGGCGCCGCTGATAACATAGTTCAGCACCTTAATCCGGTTGACCGGAATACCCGAAAGATAGGCGGCCTGTTCATTGCTTCCAATGGCATAGACGTAACGCCCAAATTTGCTCTTTTTCAGTAAGATAGCCATGACAACAGCAATGACTGCCATGAATACAACCGCCCATGGAAGCCAGCCCCAAAGCTTTCCGGACCCAATCCAGGTAAATTCTGATTTCAGGCCTGACATAGGGACACCATCCATGATGACCAGGACTATGCCCCGGAAAATACTGTTTGTCCCCAATGTGGCTATGAATGGCACTATCCCCAGCACCGTAATGACAAATGCATTAAAGGCGCCCAGTGCCATCCCTGTCCCAAGAGCCAGCAGCATGGCGGCCGGTACCGGGATTCCGGCCTTCATGGCCGATGCCACTACCAGGCCTGAAAAAGCCACTCCGGCTCCAACGGACAGGTCAATACAGCCGCTGGCAATAATGTATGTTTCTGCAATGGCAACAATAACCGCTACCGATGTCTGTGTGGCAATATTCAACAGGTTCCTCTGTGTCAGGAAACTTTTAGTCGTGATTGAAAAAAACACGCACAATATCAAAAGTCCTGTCAGTGTAAAAATAATCTGTGTATTAATATTCTTCTTTTGACTTTTCGCACCCATATAGCCTACCTCAATTCCTTTTCATTTAATGAGCCATTGCATATTTCAGTATCTTATCCTGTTCCAGTTCCTCCCTGCCAAGCTCCCCTGTGATCCTTCCCTCACACATGACCAGGACCCGGTCGCTCATACCGATGATTTCCGGCAGTTCTGAGGATATCATGATTATGGTCACGCCCTGGAGCACCAGCTGATACATAAGCTCATAAATCTCATACTTGGCATTCACGTCAATCCCCCTTGTGGGTTCATCCAGAATCAGTATCCGTGACTCCCTGCACAGCCATTTCGCCACAACCACCTTTTGCTGGTTTCCTCCCGACAATGTTTTTACCAGCTGTTCCATCCCCCTTGTCTTGATGCTCATCTTGCTGATATACTGTTCCACTGCCGTATCCACCATGCTGTCATTTACAAATCCGCCCTTGCAGAACTTATCGAGACTGGCAATTGAAATATTCCCCCTCAAGGTCTGCTCCAGCATAAGACCATCCTTTTTCCGGTCTTCCGTTATATACCCCACCCCCTGGGCAATGGCCTGGTAGGGTGATGTAATATGTGTAACCTTTCCATTAATCCTTATTTCCCCGGAGTCAATCCTGTCCGCGCCGAAAATCGCCCTGGCCAGCTCCGTCCGCCCGGCACCCATAAGTCCGGCAATCCCGAGGATTTCACCCTCATACGCATCAAAGCTGATATCATGCAGTTTATTGGATATGTTCAACCCACTGACCTCCAGGGTCTTCTTTCCCCTTTTATAGTCAGGTCTTGGCGGGAACTTCTGCGTCAGTTCACGTCCGACCATCTCCTGTATCAGCAAATCCTTAATGGAACTATCATACTCATGTTCCGATATCAGTTTTCCATCCCGAAGCACGGTCACCCGGTCCACAATGGCATCCAGGTCGCTCATTCTGTGGGAAATATATATAATTGCCACCCCATCATTTTTCAGCCTTCTTACAATATCAAACAATGTATCAATTTCTGAATCCGTAAGTGCTGCCGTAGGCTCATCCATGATAAGCAGTTCGCAGTTGGTGGATAACGCCTTGGCAATCTCAACCATCTGCTGTTCCGCCACGCTGAGGGTATCCACCTTCCGTGACGGTGAGATGGATGAGCAGTTAAGCCACTCCAGCAGCTGTTCTGCCTGCCTGTTCAGCCTGGAATCATTGATGAATCCCTTTAAGGACATCTGCGGCTCGCGTCCGATGAAAATATTCTCAGCCACAGTCAGGTCCGGAAGCAGGTTGAATTCCTGATAGACGATTCCGATTCCATAATCATGGATTTCCCTCGGATGATTGATTTTAAGCGTTTTTCCCCTGTAAAGGATGGTACCTTGGTCTGCTTCCAATACACCTGTAAGGATTTTCATCAGGGTTGACTTTCCTGCTCCATTTTCTCCTAACAGGGCATGTATTTCTCCTTTTCGTATTTTAAGGTTTATGTCCGACAGGACCTTAACCGTACTGAATGATTTAGAAATCCCCTGTGTTTCCAGCAAATACTCTCCCATTTACATTCTCCTGTCATCTGTTTAAAACATCACATCCCCCAGATTTGGCCCCAGGGTCTGTCCGGTATAAAGGTTGCCATCGGGTTCTGCCGCCAGGAATACTGCGGTTGGCAGGATTTCCTCCAGCTCCCCGAACCTGGGCAGCACCAGCTCTGCTTCTTTGTTCTTTCTCCACTCATCGCTGACCACTCCCATAAGCTGTGTCTCAATGGGTCCGGGAGCAATGCAGTTTGCTGTGATGTTATATCTTCCAACTTCCCGCGCCAGGGATTTGGTGAATCCAATCACGCCGGCTTTGGCAGCAGCGTAATGACAGTGCTCCACGCTCCCCTTCTGTCCTACCTGGGATGCAATGTTGATAATCCTTCCAAAATTCTGCTTTATCATCACCGGAACAGCATATTTGCATGTGAAATAATTACTTGTAAGATCCACCGCTATCATCCGGTTCCATTCCTCTGTGGTAATCTCAGTCAGCAGTTTTGGATTCGATATCCCTGCACAGTTTATCAATACATCAATACGTCCAAATGCATCTACCGCAGTGTCAATGAGCTTTTTGGCAACGGCTTCATCCGAGATATCCCCTTCTACCAGTACCACCTTTACCCCGCAGGCTTCCAGGCCTTCCTTGAATTTCTTCATTCCCTCAGGATCCTGTTTGTAGTGGTTCAGGACAAGGTGGGAACCTTCTTTTGCGAATATGCCAGGAAATCCGCTGCTCATCCCATATCCGCAGCCGGCCCCTGTCATCACTGTAATTTTACCTTCCAATTTTTTCATGTTACCCTCCTGCTTTTGATAATTTATTTGAAATTGTTTTCATTAACATTACCGGATTTTGGGTACAAAAAATACACCTTCTTCAATTCCCTGAAAAAGAATCCGGTTCCGGTGTATTTTATTGTGCTGCTTGTGTCGTCCTGCGCAGATGACAGATTCTGTATGTCTGGGATTCTGTATCCTGATCATCCACACCAGGTGGCACTGGTTAACAAGCTGCCCGTTTATTCAGTTTTTGTTCCTGCTTCTTCCTTTTTTATCATATCCAGATATGCGTACATGGTATATTTGGATATTCCCAGAAATGACTGTATGCGCTCTCCTGATTTGGTTATGAGGAATGCTCCCTTATCATTCAGATATTTCAGGAACTGGAGCTTTTCTTCCCTGTTCATGACGCCTGCGGGTTTGCCCACCAGCTTCTGGCCTTCCTGAAGAAGATATTCCAATAACTGATTCACTTCCGTTACAAACACTTCCTGTTTGTCTGTTGCATTGATATCATAGTGGTTCATTTCCTTCAGATAGCTTTCCAGCTTAACGCTTTCTGTAATATCCGTATTCACACAGAGACATCCAATCAGACCGCCTTCCTCATCCTTGATGTACAGGGACGAGGACCTCAATATCCTGTTATCCCTCAGCTGTGTGATGTAATTAAACCGGTTGCCATCCTTTACCGTTCCCTGAAGGACCTCAAGTCCCAGATTGCTTCCCGTGCCTCCTATCTCACGCCCTGTTATATGACCGTTCCGGATGTCCACGATTGTGTTGGCATAATCCTTCTTCAGGTCATGCAGGACCACTTCTGTATGTGGACCCAGCTGCTGTTCCAGCATGTCCATCAACTGTGTTAAAAACTTTTTTTCATCTTTCAACTCTTTCATATCCCTGTTTCCTTTTCTGATTGTATAATAGCACACTTTTTGTCTGCCGTAAAGACTTTTTGTAAGATTATTGTGTTTTTGTACTTTATATACCATTTTAGTCATGATATTTTATGTATATTTCACATATTTTATCCTGTTTTTAAGCTAGTTCAAAACTTTTTGTCTTGTTTTCTCCTTCCTTTCCGTTTGATGCATCCAGTCATGGGGATATATCCTTCCATATCTTACAAAAAGTCAGCTTCCCCCCTATTGTACCTAATATTACCAGCTGTATCAACCCCCTCCCATCATTCCGCAAAAATACCTTCAGAAAAAAGGCACCGGATAACCTGCAAGGTAATCCAATGCCTCATTCCAATGTCTTATTACAATGTCTTATTACAATGCCTTATTGCAATGCCTTATTACAATGCCTTATTGCAATGCCTTACTGCAATGCCTTATTGCAATGCCTTATTACAATGCCTTACTGCAATGCCTCATTCCAATAATCCGGCCCCCCAGAAGTCTTATATGAGCAATCATGAAACACACCCTGGCGCCGCCCGGTACCTATCGGCTATTCCTCTTCCTTATCCTTTATTTTACCTGTAATCTTACCCAGCACCATGACCGCTGCCATGATTACCACAATTGCCACAAAGATTCCGCCCATGCCCTTTGCCATGATTTCCAGGGCTATCTCCACATTTGCCATATTCATCGATTCCATCCTCCTTTGATACCTTTACAGATACTGGGTTACAATGCTGATTACAAGGCCGCCTGCGATAACCGATGCCACCTGGCCTGAAACATTGGTCCCCGCTGCCTGCATTAGGATGATGTTGCCTGGTTCCTCCTTCGCGGCCATCTTCTGCACAACCCTGGATGACATGGGAAATGCAGAAATGCCGCAGCCGCCAATCATGGGATTCACCGGTTTCCTGCCCGCCATTTTCAGGAACACGTTCACAAGTTTTGCAAAAAGCACGCCGCCGATGGTGTCAAACACAAATGCCAGCAATCCCAGAGCCATGATCATAAGGGTGGCAGGATTTACAAACTGCTCCGCCCTCATGCTGAAGGAGATGGTGATGCCAAGAAGCAGGGTTATCAGGTTCGCCAGTTCATTCTGTGCGGACTGGCTCAGGGTATTCAACACACAGCACTCCCGCAGCAGGTTGCCGAACATGAGGAAACCGACCAGAGCCACGGACTGGGGTGAAATCAGTCCCACAATCATGGTGACTGCAATTGGAAATGAAATCCGCAGGGCCTTATTCACACTCTTCGGATTATAATCCATATGGATGCACCGTTCCTTGTGGGTGGTGACAAGGCGGATGGCAAATGGCTGGATGATGGGAACCAGCGCCATATAAGAATACGCCGCCACTGCAATAGGCCCCATGTAATTTGATTTAAGCACCTGGGATACCAGGATGGAGGTAGGTCCGTCTGCTGCCCCGATGATTCCTATGGACGCCGCGTCCTTCAGGTCAAATCCCAGCATACAGGCCACAAGGATGGCCACGAATATACCAAACTGGGCAGCCGCCCCAAACAGGAACAGCACTGGCTGGCTTAAAAGCGGTCCAAAATCAATCATGGCCCCAATTCCGATAAACAGGAGGATCGGCATTGCCTCCGATGCCTCTATCCCGGTCTTAAACAGCCACTCAATGATACCGGCCGCAGGCACTTTTCCCTGCACCATCTGGTCTATCACACCGGAATAGGGCAGATTCACAAGAATTGCACCAAACCCCAATGGAAGCAGCAGGGACGGCTCATACTCCTTTTTCACTGCCAGCCAGATAAGACCGATTCCTATGGCATACATAAACATCTGCTGCCATGTAACTGCCATGACTCCGTCCAACAAAAAGCCCATGTTCTTTTCCTCCTTGCCGTATACGGCTATATTTCCTCAGCCGCTTCCTCTTTTTTTGTCTCCTTTAAGGTCATTTTCACATAGCTGATGACCCTTTCGTCCATGCCTTCCACCTCATAGTCCGCCTCAGCTGTCACAACCGTGATGGGAAGTTCCGTCTGGCCAGGTATGTAGCCCAGCTGTTCCATAAGATAACCGGATAAGGTATCGCAGGAACTATCCATATGCAGATGCATCTCTTCCTTTAAATCAAACAGGGAAATGCTGCCGGATACCCGGTAAACCCGGTGTGGCTCCAGTTCCAGGATTTCAGGCTCCACCTCTTCATATTCCTCATGGATGTCACCCACTATCTCCTCAATCAGGTCCTCCAGTGTCACCATACCGGCCACGCCGCCGTATTCGTCAATGAGGATGGCAAGCTTTGTTTTATTCTTCTGCATTTCCCTAAACAGGGCGTCCGTCCTTCTGTTTTCCGGCACAAAGTAGGGGGCCATGAGAAGGGAATGGATATCCAGGCCCTCAAAGGACCTTTTCCTTGCCTCGATGGTCAGGGCCTTGATGGACAATACACCGATGATATTGTCAATATCCCCTTCATATACAGGGATTTTTGAATGCATGGACTGGAGGATCCCATCAATATAATCCTCCAGAGGCTCATTAATGTCAATGGCCACAATATCCTGTCTGGGGACCATGACTTCCTTTGCCCGCTTATCATCAAAGGAGAATATGGATGTAATCATCTCCTTCTCAATATCATTGAACACACCTGTCTCACTGCCGGTTTCCAGCATAGACTTGATTTCCTCTTCCGACACATCTGTCTCAAGGTTCTCATTATGCATGCCAATCAGCTTTAAGAAGCCACTGGTGGACAGTGACAGCAGTTTTATGAACGGGTTCATGATGCGGGAGATATAGTATATGGGACGTACACAGAAAAGGCTGAATCCCTGCGCCTTCTGAAGGGCAATACGCTTTGGCACCAGTTCACCGAACACCAGGTTAAAATATGCCAGTATCAGCGTGACCACCACGCCTGCCAGTGTCTGGCTGTATGGCATATTCCACTCTGCCATCTTCACCGCCAATACCTGGGCGATGCCGGTTGCCGCAGATGCACTGGAGAAAAATCCTGCCAGCGTGATGGCTACCTGGATGGTGGACAGAAAGACAGTGGAGTCTTCCATAAGCCGCTCTATGAGCGCCGCGTTTTTGTTGCCCTGCTCTGCAAGACGGCGGATCCTGTTCTTGTTGACAGACACAACTGCCATCTCTGAGCCTGCAAAGAATGCATTGATAAGTGTTAAGATAATTAAGATTGTGATTTGGAATATAATATTGGCCGCTTCCGGGTCAGATTCCATAGTGTTTTGTTCCTCCGTTTTTTATTAGTTTGATTGGTTCTAATGGGTATTATACATAAAAAATGGGGAATTGTCAGCTAAAGATTGTATTAAGATGAGGGGATTTATGGGTGGGGTGGGTGGGGGATTCCGTCCGTGAGTGGAATGGGGATGGGAGGGATGGACGCGGGCTGCGGGGCTAGCAGCTCTAAGCCTTCGGGAACCGGCGCTGGACAAGAGGCCGGCGCCCAAACTCGCGCTCTGGCTTTTCCAATGATTTTGATATCGGGCTCAGACAAAGGACGCCGGCCTCTTAGCACCGCTTCCCGAAGACTAAGACCTGCACGCCCCTGTAGATGCATCCATCCCTCCCATCCCCATTCCACTCACCCACTACGTTTTCCCAATTGCTCCACCTCATGAATCTGGATAGCGGGATAGGGTCGCATGCTGAAGTAATCCCCTCTCCCGTTCATAAATCCTATCTTAAAGATATATCCTATTCTAAATATATATCTTATTCTAAAGATATATCCTATCCTAAATATACATTCTATCCTAAGTATACATCCTATCTTAAATATGCATCCTATCTTGAATATGCATCCTCTCCTGATTATATCCCGCGCGCTTTTATCTACTCCTCCGTGTTTTGTGTATGCAGCGGTTGGAATGCACAGCCCGCGAAGCGGGCCAGGGCCGGGCGGACGGGGGCGGGTTGGAGGCATAGTGGAGGAGGTCGCAGCTTCTTAGGTCCTGGCGGATTAAAAGACGGGGGTGGATTCTTGCATCAAAGCAAGAATCCAAGGTGCTCTGAACGTAGAAAGTCCTTCAGGATTTCTACGTGAATAGCACCGGTCCCCCGTCTTTTAATCCGTCAGGGCCTTAGAAGCTGCCCCTCCGGAACTTGGCCTCCACCCCGCCCCCGGCCGCCCGGCCCTGGACCGCTTTGGGGGCGTAGCCTTCACACACCCCCACATACATACCCAAAATCACCCCCGCGCAAACTGACTGTTGTAGATCTCCGCATAGAATCCCCCCCGCTCCAGAAGCTCCTCATGCCGGCCTTTTTCTACAATGTGTCCATCACGCATGACCAGGATTACATCGGCTTCCCGGATGGTGGACAGGCGGTGGGCAACGATGAAGCTGGTGCGGCCTTCCATCATCCTGGCGAATGCTTTCTGTACACGGATTTCCGTCCTTGTATCAATGGAGGAGGTGGCTTCGTCCAGTATTAACATGGGCGGCAGGCACAGCATGACCCTGGCTATGCAGAGCAGCTGCTTCTGGCCCTGAGACAGGTTTCCTCCGTCCTCACTGATGACCGTGTCATATCCTTCGGGCATCCGCATGATGAAACCATGGGCATGGGCTTCCTTGGCTGCGCGGATGATTTCTTCTTCCGGCGCATTTGGACGGCCGTAGGCAATGTTCTCACGGATGGTCCCTGTTTTGAGCCATGTTTCCTGCAGGACCATTCCGTAGTTGGTTCTCAGGCTTTTTCTGGTTATGTCGCGTATGTCCATGTCTTCCACCTTGATGGAACCGCTGTCCACATCGTAAAAACGCATAAGAAGGTTGATGATGGTGGTTTTCCCACAGCCGGTCGGACCCACGATTGCCACCCTCTGGCCGGGTTTTACATCCAGGTCGAAGTTTTCAATAAGCTTGCGGTCCGGTGTGTAAGAGAAATTTACATTGGTAAGTTGTACTTTACCGTCTACGTGGGCAAGTTCTGCGGCATCCGGTTTATCGTCCAGGATGGCTTTTTCATCAATCAGCTCGAATACACGGGCAGCGGAGGCCAGGGCGTTCTGCAGCTCTGTCACCACGCCGGAGATTTCGTTGAAGGGTTTGGTATACTGGTTGGCGTAGCTTAGGAAACTGGTCAGCTGGCCCACGGTCATGAAGCCGCGGATGACGGCGTACGCGCCGGTAATGCCCACCGCCGCGTACACCATGCTGTTGACAAACCTGGTGCTTGGATTGGTGATGGACGAGAAGAATGTGGCCCTCAGGCTGTAACCTGCCAGACGGTTATTGATTTCCTCAAACTGTTTCTGGGTTTCCTCCTGGTATCCAAATGCCTGCACCACCTTCATATTGCCCAGCATCTCATCGGTCAGCGCTGTCAGCTCCCCTCTTGTCTCGGACTGGTGGCGGAACATGATGAATGTTTTTTTAGCGATGAAGCTGGCAACGAAAAGGGAGACAGGGGTCAGCACCACTACCACAAGTGTGATGGCGGGATGGATGGACAGCATGAAAAGCAGGGTTCCCGCAATGGTCAGGACACCGGTAAACAGCTGGGTAAAGCCCATGAGCAGTCCTTCTGAGAACTGGTCAATGTCCGCTATGATCCGGCTGATGATGTCGCCGGACGGGTGGGCGTCAATATAACTTAAGGGCAGTGTCTCCAGATGGTTGAATGCCCTGGTGCGGATATCCTTTACCACCCGGTAGGTGATGGTGTTGTTGATGTGGTTCATCAGCCACTGGGAGATTGCTGTCAGTCCCACTGCGCCCAGGATCTTCCACAGTATCCGGGTCAGTCCGGCAAAGTCCACATTTCCCTGTCCCACAATATGGTCCACCGCACGGCCCGTAAGTATGGGGACGTACAGTGTAAGGGCCACCGTGATGAGGGCCAGGATCAGGGACATGATGACCCCCCATCTGTACTGGCCTATATAGTTCAGGATACGTTTCAGGGTTTCCATGCTCTTGTTTTTGTCTGAATCCTTATGTTTATTCTGTTTACTGCTCATCACGTTCCACCTCCTCCCGGGATAACTGTGACAGGCAGATTTCCCTGTACACATCACATGAGTTAAGCAGCTCCCTGTGCGTTCCCATGCCTGCCAGCGTTCCCTCGTCCAGCACAAGGATCAGGTCCGCCTGCTTAATGGTGGTCGCCCTCTGGGATACAATGAACACGGTCATGTCCTCCGTACCTTTACGGATTGCCTTTCTCAGCCTTGCATCCGTGGCAAAATCCAGGGCGGAGGCGCTGTCGTCCATAATAAGGATTTCCGGCCTGCGCACCAGGGCCCTTGCAATGGTAAGCCGCTGGCGCTGTCCTCCGGACAGGTTCCGCCCTCCCTGATCAATGTGCAGCATAAGCCCCTGGCCTTTGTCATTCACGAATTCCCTGGCCTGGGCCATGTTAAGGGCATCATATATCTCTTCATCGGACGCGTCTTTCTTCCCCCACTTCATGTTGTCCCGCAAGGTTCCCTTAAAGAGGACCGGGCGCTGGGGAACCACGCCGATTTTGGAGCGCAGGCCGTCCAGTGTATAATCCCTTACATCCACGCCGCCCACCAGCACCTGCCCTTTGTCTGCATCGTAAAAACGCGGGATTAGATTTACCAGCGTGGTCTTTCCGGAACCAGTGCCCCCAATCACACCGATGGTCTGTCCCGGCATGGCCTTAAAGGAAATGCCGCTTAAGGCCGGCGCCTTGGCCCCGCTGTATATAAAATCCATATCCCTGAACTCAACCTTGGGCGCCGGGTCTTTGGCAGTTGGGCTGATGGGTGACAGGGATTCAACGGGACCTTCACTTCCACGGCTTCCCTCTCCGCGGCCTTCACATCTCCCTCCGCCTTCCTTCACGCTGGTCTCTACCTGGAAAATGCTGTCCACCCTGTTCATACAGGCGGTTGCCTTGGATATGAGGATGATCAGGTTCGCCATCTTGATTAATTCCACCAGTATCTGGGACATGTAGTTTACAAGGGCAATCACCTTGCCCTGGGTAAGGATCCCGCTGTCCACCTGCTCTCCTCCCACCCAGATGACGGCCACGATGGCCACATTGATGATTACATAGGTGACGGGATTCAGGAGGGCGGATATCTTGCCCACAAAGACCTGCATCCTGACCAGACGGTCATTTTCCCCTTCAAACTTCTCAGTCTCGCTTTTCTGGCGGTTAAAGGCCCGGATGACCCTGACTCCCATCAGGTTCTCCCTGGTGGTCAGAAGCACCTTATCCAGCTGTCTCTGGACCGACCGGTAAAGGGGCATGCTGACCAGCATGATGCCGAATACCACCACGCAGAGCACCGGTATGGTCACCACGAATACCATGGCGGAGCGAAGGTCCACCGTAAATGCCATGATCATGGCGCCAAACACCACGAACGGGGAACGCAGCAACAGGCGCAACGTCATGTTTATACCGTTCTGCACCTGGTTGATATCACTGGTCATGCGTGTAATCAAGGTGGCCGTGCCCACGGAATCTATCTCCGCATAGGACAGGGTCCCGATGTGCTTATACAGGTCATTCCTGAGGGCGGTCCCCGCGCCCGTTGCCGCCTTGGCCGCAAAGTACTGGGCGGTCAGCGAACAGGCCAGGCCCACAAGGGCCAGCAGCAGAAGCAGGCCGCCCATTTTCAGGATATAGCCCCCATCCCGGTTCCTGATTCCCACATCCACCATGCTGGCAACCACAAGGGGTACGAACAGCTCAAAACTGGCCTCCAGCATTTTAAACAGGGGACCAAGGATGCTTTCCTTCCTGTAGTCCGTCATGTAGCTTAACAATCGTTTCATACCGATGCTCCATTCCCGGAACATGGCCGGATATGCTGCTTCATATAAACAGGAAGCTTCCTCCGGACATGCCCTAAAATATTGTCATTTCCCACACTGTCTGGTATTATATCATAGGAGTAACCATATTTAAAATATTGTTTTAATATATCAGATATACGTTTTTAATATAAGGAGGGCTGTGCCGTGAACCTGAAACAGATGGAATATTTTACAACAATCGTCAATGAAGGAAGCATTTCTGCTGCTTCCAAAATCCTCCATATATCCCAGCCGCCCCTGAGCACCCAGATGAAACTCCTGGAAAATGAACTGGGCGTCACACTCTTTGAGCGCGGTTCCCGTGCCATTGCCCTGACCGATGCGGGCAAGGTGTTCTATGAGCGCGCCCAGGGGATACTGGATATGGCCGGGGCCGCACGGCAGGAGATGGAGCAGATGGGACGCGGACTGCACGGATTTTTACGGCTGGGCATGGTCTCGTCCACGGAAACCAGCTCCATCATCGGACGCATCGCGGACTTCCGCGCCCAGCATCCCGGGATTTATTTCCGTATCTACGAGGGAAATACGTATCAGCTTATGGATAAGCTGAACACCGGACTGATTGAGGCAGCCATTGTGCGGACCCCCTTTCCCGAGGATTCCTATGAATGCTGCTATCTGGCGGAAGAACCCATGATGGCAGTGGGGATGCCGGGACATTTCCCGGATGTGGCGGCAGACAGTATCAGCCTGGAACAGCTTTGCACCTGCCCGCTGATTATCTACCGGCGCTGGGAAGGGGAGCTGAACCGCCTGCTCCCCCGTGAACGCCAGGATTACCTGTGCATCAATGACGATGCCCGCACCAGCCTTACGTGGGCCGGCACGGGCATCGGTGTTGCCATTGCTCCTGCTTCCATTGCCCGGCGCGCGCATCCGGGAATGCTTGTGAAAACCATTACCACCCCGGGCTTCACTTCACGTATCACGCTGATACGGCAAAGGGATAGGGCCATGTCCTCCATCGGGCAGGATTTCATCCGCTTTTTTAAGGAGGGATGGGACATCATTCCCTCCCAAACAGCTCTTTCCAGTAATAATTGATCTCGGCCCCGAAAAACAGGATGCACATGCACATATAGAGCCACAGCAGCAACAGCACGATGGCCGTAAGGCTGCCATACATATAGGAATAGTTCCTTCCCCCGATATGGTTGAAATACAGGGAAAATGCAAAGGAAAATGCCATCCATCCCACCGTGGAAAACACAGCTCCCGGAATCTGATCTTGCAGCTTCAGTTTCTTATCCGGCACAAAGGTATAGATTCCAAGGAAGAACATGATCAGGATCATCAGCGCCCAAAGGGCCCTGAAATTAATGATGTGGGTGACCACATCCGCTACAATGGGGAAACGGTTCACCATAAATGCCTGGATCATGTTGCCAAAGACCAGAAGGCCAAGGGAAAGGATGCATACCAGTATGAATACGATGGTATATCCCGAGCAGATAAGCCTGCCCACCACATACCAGCGCTTCTCCCCATGCCCATGGACCCGGTTAAGCCCCCTGGCAACGCTGAACATCCCCCTGCCCGCCGACCACAGGGCCGTGATTGCGGTAACGCTTATCATGGTGGCCGGGGATTTAAGGGACAGGTCATTCACCACCCTGAAGGCAAGGGATTTGTAATCCACAGGCACCAGCCCTACAATCAGTTCCATGAACTGTGCATTGCTGATGCTTGGTATCATCTGTACGGCTGTAAGCAGCAGCATGATGAACGGAACCACGGACAGGATAATGAAAAAAGAAACCTGGGCCGCGTACACAGTCATCTCATCCTCTGCATATTTATCATATACCTGTTTCACTGCCACGATTAAACCGAACATAAACACTCCTCTGATACTTAATATATTTCCCTGAAACTGCTCTCTTTAATCACCGGGATCACCTCTGTTTCCATGCGCTCTATGCGTATGAACCGCCCCTCATGAAGCCGCTCCACCAGACGTGATATGGATGCTTCGTCCCCCTGGACCTCCATCTCCACATCCCCGTCCCACAGATTCTTCACCCATCCCGTAAGTCCCAGGGAACTGGCCAGATAGCATGCCGTGTACCTGAATCCAACGCCCTGTACCCGTCCGGAAAATATGATATGTTTCCTGACCACATTCATAAAACCATCACTCCATTATAATAACCTGTCACCCCATCACGTTCTTTGGGGTGCCGTCCAGATATGCCGCCACATTGTCAAATACAATCACTGCCCGCTTCACCAGCGCTTCCTTTGTGGCAAATGCCACGTGAGGTGTGACGATGATGTTGGGGGCAGAAAACAACGGATGATCCGTTTCCACCGGAGGCTCTTTTTCAAACACATCAATGCAGGCTCCCCCAATCCTGCCCTCTGCCAGCGCCTCTGCCAGGGCGTCCGAATCCACCACCGGACCTCTGGCCGTGTTGATGAGGACTGCATTTTTCTTCATCCATCCAATGCTTTCACGGTTCATAAGGCCGCGTGTCCCGTCATTAAGGGGCGTGTGCAGGGACACGATGTCACATTCGGATAACAGTGTCTTAAGGTCCACGAAGCGGACTCCCTCCACATCCCTGACCGTCCTGCTGTATGCCAGCACCTCACATCCAAATGCCTGGGCAATCCTGGCCACCCGGAGCCCAATGGCCCCGGTTCCAACCACGCCGAACTTCTTGCCCTCCAGTTCAAAGCCAACCAGGCCGTCCTTGGTTCCCCCCTCGCGGCATACGCGGTCGCATGGAATCACGTTCCGGTAAAGGCTGATCAACATGCCGAACACCAGGTCAGCCACCGCGCTGGTGGAATAGCCCGCACAATTGCACACCGTGACCCCGTTCTTCCGGCAGGCGTCCATCGCAATATGGTCGATGCCTGTAAATGCCACTGCCAGAAGTTTCAGGTTCCTGCACCCGTTTATCACATTCTCATTTAACGGCAGGTTGGATACCACAATGATTTCCGCATCCTTTCCGCGCTCAATCAGCTCCTCTGTGCCGGTAACCTTTGTATCGTGATATACAATCTCCACCCGGCCGCCCAATGCTTCCTTTGCCATGGATAAAAGCTTATCCTTCTCCACTCCAAGCGGTTCAATTATTACCATTTTCATCTCAATCTACCTCCGATATTTTATGCAGGGATTTATGGCCGCGCTGCAGGGCCTTTATTTCCTATCAATTATATAGCACCGGATTGGATTTTACAAGCCAAAGACAGTTTGGGGGGATTTCCGGCAGGCAATGCTGGGGACACGTAAACATCCTCCTTTCCATCCGCCCAAAATGGCTCCCCGCCGGATTTTCCCTGATCATTGTTCCAGCTCCACCGCCAGTTCCAGATTGGCCTTCTCATATTCGTTAAACACGCCTGCATCAAACTTATCTGCGGGATACATACCGGAATACCATGTATAAGCGCTGAAAAAATCATTCCATAAATCATTCTTGAAAATGTATCCATGCCGGGCATAAACCTCATTGCGGAAAACCGCTGTCAGCTCCGGCGCCCAGCTGATCTGCTGCATTTCCTCCCTTGTGTAATATCTGGAGTCTGAATCAAAGACAGGCAGACCGTAATCCACAGGATATCCCTCCGCAGGATACCCGCCTGTGGTGCCTTCCTTAAGCTGCCGTTTATAAGCCGATATGATATAATGGAGTGCTTCTGCCGTTGGTTCTGACGCATCTGCCTTACGGTATCCATGATAATCCCATATGATTTCATTGGACAGGAACTGATACCCGGATGATACCTTCTTAAGGGTCACTATACATTCCTGGGTAAACTGGGTGTATCCGTCGGAAAGGCACCATATCCGGTACCTGTTTCCATCCACCTCGCCTCTGGGGCAGAAAAAGCTTCGTATATTCGTATCGCCATGCTCCGTATAGTACCGGTCATACTGCGGCAGGTAAACCCACCCAAGCCCAGTCTCCATCCGGTCAAGGGTAAGTCCTGTCTTATCCGCCAGGAACGCATCAATCTGCGCCTTGCCCAGACGTACCATATCCGTCATTATCTCCGTCTGTCCCACTGCCTTGAGAAACGCCTCCCTTTCTTCCCCTGTCATGGCAGGCTGGTCCATGCCTGCCCCTGAATAAAAAACCTCATTCAGATCCAGGTATTCCGGGGACTTGTATTCAGACAGAAGAAAGCCGTAATTGTCAATCCGGTTCAGATATTTTTCAAAATACCGCAGTTCATCTTCATTGAGCTGGCGCGGTGCCGCAGATTCCGCTTCCGGTTGTGCAGACTCCCCTTCCGATTTTGTATCCCCCGCTTCCGGTTTTTCAGACCCCTCTTCCAGTTTTCCAGATTCCCCTGACGGATTATAAAACCCTTCTGTGTCATAGGATTCTGATGGTTCCTCATTGCTTCCATCCATCCCTTCCTCACCGCTACCATCCATCCCTTTCATTCCATCCCCCTCCGGACCAGACTCCGGATGGTCCGTTCCCTGTACGTCTGTCCCCACCGCCCTGCCGGCAGCGGGATTACATGCCGACAGTCCAGACATGGTCAGTGCCATTGCTAAAATAATCATGGTCCATGGTGCTTTTCCTTTTGTGAAACGGCATTTCCGCCTTAAGTCCTTTCTCTCCCTTAAACCTCTTCCCATCATGCGCCTCCTGGATTTATTACCAATATTTTACCATGGTTTGTGAATTACAATTATGAAATTATCTTTAATTTTACAACCCCTCCCGGCAAAGGACAAGCCTGCTGTCATTATAACAGCAGGCTCCTTCTTTGATGGGAATCACTTCGTGGTCCCTTTCTATTTCTCAAATCCCTTCCATGTGACCTTCCACTCCCCATATGCATACTTCAGTTCAAGGTTCAGGTAGGTATAGCTGTCCTCCCCTTCTTCCTTAAACCGGTATACTGCTTCCGCATACACCTCCTTTAAGTCCGGATGGTACTGTATCCTCAGTTCCGGCAGTTCTGAGTCATCCACGGCCACCGTATCCTCCAGCTCCTTACGGGAAAATGTACTGCATTCCCCGGCTGTTTTAACATCCCCGCTTAAATAAGCCCGGCAGAACCGCATGGCAGTGTCATAAACCTTTGATGAAATCATGTCCACGCCCAATGCAGAATAAATGCCTGACTTCAGCCCGTCCCGGAGGACCGCAACACGCTTGACGTCCGCATCAGGGAACACATCTTCATCAAAGCAGAACAGAAGATAGATATCCCTTCCATCCCTCTGCTGGATTACCGGCTCATACAGGTGTTCTTCATCCCCGTATCCTTCCAGCTGTATCCCAATCTGGTGATTGTCCGCAAAACCAGCAGCCTCATCCTCATCGGCTCCCTGAAAATGCATGCTGAACGCATTGGGGTACTCTTCCACCGCCACCAGGGCTGCCTGGGTCTGGTCCGGCCCTTCTATGAGCTGATGACAGGTATATGCGTCCAGCAATTCCCTGTCATCCGTTGTAAACAGGTATTCCACGCTCCTGTCATCCTGTGTAATGGATATCTTAAACGCGCCTGCATGTCCTGCATTCCATATGCTGATTACAAATTCCTCCGGTCCGGCCTGCATATAACCATAGCCGCGGTCCGGTCTGCCGTCCCCTGACAGGACGGTGCCATCCGCATCCATATATGATGTGACCTGGATGGTTTCCCTGTAATCACGTGGGACGGGCAGCGGCCTGCCGCTTTCCGCCTCCCGCCGTTCCATGGTCAGCTCATAGAAATTCCCCCACTGCTCCACCCCCACCAGGGCCAGCATATCCCCCTGCCCGATGGGCACTTCCTCTGTTTCCCGTTGTTCCTGAGACGGCTGGGACTGTGTATCAATTCCCCGGATAACATTTTCCGCAACAGACGGAACATCCTGCGTCCCTGTGGTTTCCACACTGCCTGTAAATGTGCATGCCCCCAGCAGCAGGACCGCTCCCGCCACCGCCGCCATCATGGCCCCGGTCGTCTTCGGGTGTGCCGCAAGGATCCGGATACGTTCCCTGACGGTCCGCGGCCCGGCTGTCATTGTGGTAGCAACGGAACATATCCCTTTTCCCCTTCCCCGCGCCTCAATCATGCCCACCAGGGTCCTTCCATAGGCAAACCGCTCCCTTTCCCCCAGAAGCTTAACCGCTGCCTCGTCGCATGCCAGTTCACAGTCCTGTCTGGACAGCACTGCCGCCAGCCAGATCAGCGGATTCACCCAGTAAAGGCACAACAGCCCGCACCTTAGGATTCCCCAGTAACGGTCCCCATTGGACACATGGCTCATCTCATGGGCAAGGATATGGCACAGTTTTTGGTAATCATCGGAGGCGGAAACCGGGATATAAATCCCCTCATCCGTCCCCCACCCGTAATAACAGGGGGATTGGATTCCTTCCACCACATAGACCCGTTCTGTCACAAAAACCGGCATGGTTCCGTAAAATGCCTTTCTCCTGCTGACCAGCATCCTGTGGAAGCGCCGGTTGACCATAAACATCCACAGTCCCAGAAGCATGCTTCCCAACACCCATATAACCATGATCCAAAGCTGCCAGTCAATTCCCGCTGCCCTTTGGGCCAGCGTCACGGTCTGCCCCGCACTGTCAAAGTGATAGACATGGCCGGTAGCCACATTATCTGCCAGATATTCCAGGCTGGTTCCCGCAATCACCTGCCGGTGGACCGCATCCGCTGCATTCATCACGCTGAACCGCGACCGCAATGGGTCCGCCAGCCCCTTAAGGGGGCCATAGATATATGGGCCAAACACCGGCCAGGCCAGACGGAGGACCACCAGCCCCCACAGGCCGTACCGGATATTGGGACTGATTTTATCTTTCAGTATCAGACGCAATGCAGCAATTGCCAGTATCAATACGGAAGATGATATCATGGTATCTATCATAAGCCTTCCTCCTCTGCCTTCCTGAGCACTTCATAGAGTTCTTCAATTTCATGCCTGGAAAGCGATTTTGAATTTGCCATGGCATCCACCATCAGGCTGACGCTTCCTTCATATACCCGCTCCAGGAATCCCTTTGTCTCCTGCAGGGCCGCATCCGCCCTTTCAATGGATGGATAGAACTGTTTGGCCCGCTGCCCTTCCTCATGGTGCACGGCCGACTTTGCCTCCAGACGGTTCAGCATGGTAATGACTGTATTCTTGCTCCAGCCCCTGTCCTTTTTCAGCGCCCTTGTCAGTTCCATGATGGTCTGGGGCGGGTTCTCCCACAACAGGTTCATTATCCTCCATTCACCGTCAGACAGACTGACCTTCCCGTTTTCCTCCATGAATACACCTCCTATATAATCCCTGCAATCCATTTCCTGATTCCGTGATGTAATGCTTTTTAGGTATACATATGTCTACTTAAAGTTTATCATGATGGTAGACATATGTCAACCTTTTCCTTCTGACAGGTGCACATCATCCCCGCTTTTCCGGGAAGATTGCATCACAAAAAATGGATGCCCTCATTCAAGGTACATCCATCCCATCATTTGACGCTGCATCCGGTTCTTTACTTCCCATCCGGTCCTTTACTTCCCGCCCGGTTCCGGCAGCATTTTCACATATTCAATAAACGCAGGAAGGGGCAGGGGCCTGCTGTAATGATACCCCTGGTAAATCCTGCACCCAAGTCCGTCCAGGACCTTCACCTGCTCCTCTGTCTCCACACATTCCGCCACCGTGCTGACTTTCAAAATACGGGACATGTTCATGATATTGCCTATCAGCTCACAGGTCTGGGCATGGCCGGGCAGACGTTTGATCAGGGAACCGTCAATCTTCACCTCATCATAATCAGCAGAGTTAAGATAATTCAGGGAGCCATGGCCCATGCCGAAATCATCCATGCTGATACGGATTCCGGCTTTCTTCAGCTCCTCCAGCTGATGTTCCAGGTTGGCGCCGGGATTCAGGGCCACCTGTTCTGTCAGCTCAATGGTCAGATACCTGCCCTCCACATGCATTTCCCTCAGAATATCAACCACCTTTCCTGCAAAGCCGGGGTCCTCCAGCTGCAGCGGCAGGATATTAACGGAAAATGGAATTGGATGCCCAGTCTCCTGCTCCGCCATTTTCATGTCCCGGCAGGCCATGGAGACAATGGATAATCCCAGTTCATCAACAAATCCGCCCTGGGTGGCCAGGGCAATCACCAACGGGGGATAGATAAACGTATGCCCCATATAATCCCACCGCAAAAGGGCCTCACACCCATAAAGCGTACGGTCCCGGTACATCTGGGGCTGATAATACAGCTGCAGCTCCCCCTTCATAAGCGCATACTGAAGGTCCGAGGACAGAAGCTTTGCTGTCTGCCTGTTCTCATATGTCCTCCAATAAAAATCCCTGACCCATACAGACTGCTCCTCTTCCTTCATGGTGTTTTCCAGGTTCTTTATCTTGGAAAGGAATTCCTTTTCCTGGATGGCCTCGCTATGCATGACAAAAGGGATATAAATCAGGGTGCCCACTGCAAGGTTACACAGCTGGAGCAGGCTGCCCCTCACTGAACCAGTGGCCAGGTAACCGCTGAACAGGGCGGGCACGGTCCACTCCACGCTGTTCGACACGGCGGGGACCAGGCTGAAATAGATAGCCATGCCGCTGATAACCGACAGGACGATGGGGGTAAGGATAAAGGGGAGTATCATATCCGCGCTGAATATAATGGGGAATCCGAACAATACCAGTTCATTGGTATTAAATACAACCGCGGGCAGGGACAGCTTGGCAAGACGCCTGTTGTTCTTTTTCCTGGCCGCAAGAAACAGCGCCAGAACCAGACAGACGGCGCAGCCGCTTCCTCCCATGAATACAAATGTGTCCAGGAATGTCTTGCTGAAGATACGGTCCGGAACAAGCCCCTGGGCAATCATGCCCTGGTTGACAGCTACCTCTGACTCAAAAAGCCTGCGCGAAACAGCTTCCAGGGTGTTGGTCCCGTGAATCCCGAAAAACCACAGGACATGGGATATAAGGATATAGAGCAGGATGGAAAACATGCCGTTGCCCAGATGCTCAAATAATTGCAGGAACAGGTATGAGCCGAAATTCATGATATTGGCGTCTTCAAACAACAGGTACAATACCAGTCCTGAAATACCGCACACGGCAACGGTGACCACAGCAGGTACCAGGCTCTGCATGGAGGCATTGAAATTATAGGCAACCCCCATGGTATACAGGCGCTGATGCCCCGCAACCCACCGGTAAATCATGGTAAGCAGCCAGCAGCTGACCAGGGTAATGCAGATTGCGGTAAAGCTCCACTCAGGCCCCCAGATGGAAAGCCCGCCGCTGGGATAACAGAACGCAATAAAAGAACAGAGGGACACCGCCGGAAAAAACACGGGGGTATTGTCATAAACCGTCTGTTCCTCCCCATAGGCATACGAAATCATCAGGGCAAAAATAAAGCCCAGTGAACCAAAGGTGGCCTGGTAAATCCCCATCAGGAACATGTCCAGAAGACTGCCCGCCCCAGAAGCAAGGTAAGCCTGCCATATCTTCACAGGAAAATTCATGATGATCAGGGAAAATGACCCCATGATCAGGAATGGTATGGTCAGCAGAAGCCCCTGCCTGACGGAAAATATGAATATATTATGATTAAGGAACCGGCGGACTTTTTCCATTGGCTCACCCCCACCCTCTGGCCGCATCATTCATCCGGCAGCCGATAAATTCTCAATAGCCATTATACCATTCTTTCTCATCAGACACAATCCGGCTGTTGGGTGATTTTTACATTTAACCTGTAATCCATCCTATAAAAAAGCCCCTCTGCATTGAATTGCAGAAAAGCTTTTTACCCCTCCCGGTTCCCTCCGGCGAAATGTCCCCAAATCAGGAATCCGCCCGAAGCACCAAGGGAACATACTGCACTGATCATGGTCCTCCTTTTAAGTTGTTCCAGCCATTCCACCCGGTACGCCTCCCCCATCCTCCCCATACGGTCATGGAGTTCCCCTGCTTTCCGGCTCCAGAAGTCAAAATCAGACCATTTTCCCGGAATCAGCCCGGCCGGTATCTTCAGTTCCAGCTTCCACAGAAGGAGGATTCCAAGAAAAAGCAGGGATAATGCCAGGATTGCCAGACCAAGACGCCTTCTTTTTCCCACCCCTCTGCGCAACAGCTCCCGGCACAGCCAAATCAGTACCGCCACAGGGGCAGACATCACTGTCAGGCAGGAAAATGAGAAAAAGAGGAATCCGTCCACACACACATAGCCGTTTCCTATCCCATGACGGAACAGGATACGTTCCGCCGCTGTTTCGCCGGAGCTGTCTTTTCCGCAGCTGATGATCATGCAGCGCATCCCTTCCTCCTTACCTGCCGGTATCAGGATGACGTATCCGGAATCATCCGTCACCCCCCGTACCACGTATGCCTGGTCACGGCACCATACCTGTTTGCCGGACACTGACACGGAGCCGAACAGATCCATGGCCAGCCCCCTGCTGATGATACAGCCCTCCCGGTCCGACCGGCAGCCGTAGGTCCCATCCACCAGACGCCTGAAAGCCGCCATATCCCTGGAACCATGGACCGACATACATTCCGCCTGCTTCTTCTTTCCCAGTTCACGGTTTTGGACTAAGACGTCCTCTGTCAGGGTCCAGGCCGTGATCTCCTGGCTGACCAGACGGGCAAGTTCCTCCTGTGACGGCGCGTCATCCTCCCGGTAGTACATAAAAACCTGTCCCCTGTAATCCCCGGTGCTCCACGCAGTCACCGCGCCAAATCCCCACAGGGAAAACAGCAGCAGCAAAAAAATCCATTTTCTCATTTCCCCACCACCCTGACGCGTTCACCTTCACTGACCGCTTTATCCGACGTGGTAATCAGCCTGGCATCCCGGGCCACCGGTCCTGAGACGGCTGCTCCTGTACTGCTTTTCTCCAGTACTTCAAGGTTAATCCTGACAGCGGTCAGTTCTTCGCCCAGGATTGTCTTCGCAGGCTCTGCCGCCAGACAGTAGAATCCTATGTTATCTTCCCTCAGGGCTTCGATGGGGATTACCAGCGGATAGATGTCTGATTCCATATAGACGGAAAAGGATGCGCTGCCCCCAAGGCTTCCCTCCCCATCCGGCATCGCAGCCGTCACCTGCGCTTTATCAGTCCCTGCTGTCTGGTCCACCGACTCCACCTCTGCCTCCACCTCCCCTGGCTGTCCTGTGATTTTCACCTTCATTTTAGTACCCTGTTTTAATAGTTCTGACTTATCCTTATCCATCTGTGCAATCAGGTTCAGGTTTCCCACTGCCAGCCTGACCTGGGAACCGGCCTGGGTCCTGTCCCCTGCCTCCAATCCAGAGTCCGCCACGATTCCGTCCACCGCCGCCTCCACACGTCCTTCACCCGCAATCAGGGCATCTGTTTTTTCAAGTTTTTTCTCTAGCTGCCGTATATCCAGTTCCATGGATTCCTGGCGCAGCCGTGAGATTTCCTTCCTGGCCGCTTCCTCTGCCATCACGCCGGCATCGGACACCTTTGCGTTCTCCAGATTCTCCATGGACCGGTACAGGCTTTCCTCCAGCCCCTTGACCGTATCCCTTGCGTTTTTAAGCTTATCTTCCTCTGCCTTTACCGCATCTTCGTAAGCCTTGCGAAGCTCCTCCCTGGCTGTCTCTTCCCCGTAATCTATGTCCTCATATGTTTCCTCGGCCGCATACATGGCCGCCCTTTTCTCTTCCACCTCAAGGTCCTGCCCATCGCGGATGTCCTCCAGGTCTTCCTCCGCCCGCTCCAGGTCCAGCTGCGCCCGTTCCAGGTCCTCCTCCGGCGCATCCTCCCGTGCTTCCAGCTTATCCAGTTTTTTCTGCCTGTCTTCCACTTCGCGCTCCGCCTTTTTTACCGCGGCATCCCTGGCCAGCCGCGCTGCCTCATAGGCCCTCCTGGCGCTTTTCATGGCTCTCCTGTTATCTTCCTTTACCTCTTCCCTGGTCCGGTTCTTCTTCTGCACATAGTCATGCTCCAGGTCAGCTGTGGAAAACAGGTAATCCTCTTCGGCCTCTGCTAGGTCTTCCTGACCGGCTTCAAGCGCCCTCTTGGCAGCTGCCAGCTGCTGCATGGCCAATGTTTCCTCCGTCACCCTGGGAACCGGTATGCCGGAAAGCTTTTCCTGCTCCAGCAGAAGCCTTGCCTTCTCAAGTTCCAGGGACAGGTTCTCCCTTTCTTCCACCAGCCGTTCCATCTGGAGCAGGAGGATGGTATCTCCTGCCTGTACCTTCTGGCCGGGCCTCTTAAGTATTTCCCCAATCTGCATGTCCTCCGGCAGTGTGATATAGACAAAACGTCCGGCCGCGAACTCCCCTGTCCCCTCTATCTCATAGGATACGATTCCCTGTTTCCCATATCCGGTTTCAACCCTGGTAACGGTAACGCTGTCAAGCGCCCTGGATAAAAAGGTCAGGACTGCCATGATTGTCAGGAACAGTACTGCTGTCTTCTTCATATTGATTGCTCACTCCTTGATTCCTGATGCGGCAATTCCCTGTTCCAGCGATTCGGTCCCCATGACAAAGAGGATGACAGGAAGCATCATCATGATGACTGAGGCCGCCCAGGCAACCCCTGCTTTGTCCGATGTGATTTCCGGCAGATAAAGGGACAGGGGCCAAAGCCGCCTTTCTTTTAAAAATGTCATGGGCTGCTCAATGGCATTCCAGCTCTCTAAGAATCCAAGGACTATCACAGATACGATTCCCGGCTTTCCCACAGGAATCCCCACCCTGGCAAATATGGAAAACTCCCCAGCCCCATCCAGCCTGGCCGCCTCAATCAGCGGCCTTGGAATGGACTCAAAGAATTTAGCCATGATAAATACCGGGAATGCGGAAAAAATCCCCGGAAGTATGACTGCCAGATGGGTATTTAAAAGGCGCATCTGTTTTAACACAAGATATCCCGGCACCATTGTCACCTGGAAGGGCTGTATCATCAGGATGATATAGAGGAAAAACAAGGCCTTCCTTCCCCTGAACCCAAAATGTGCAAATGCCCAGGCAGCGGGCAGGGCCGCCAGCAGCTGCCCTCCCAGCACCGCGCCTGTCTGCAAACAGGAATTCCAGAACATCACATAAAATCCCGGCGAGTCCAGAAGCAGTTCCACAAAAGGGCGTAGGGTGGGATACTCCGGAAGGAACACAGCCTTGACCGGGGAATTGCCCACCCCGAACAAGGCTCCGAAACGCTCCAGCATTTCCCCCTCTGACATCAGCGCATTGCCTGCAATCAGCAGAAGAGGCAGCCAGACAAAGAGACACACCGCCGTAAGGATAAGATTGACCAGTACACGTTTTACCATTGCTATCTCCTTAAAGTCCCTCCCTGCGTCAGTCATCCAGGGACCTTTCGGCGTATCTGCGCCGGAAGACGCCTGCACACACCAGGACCGGTATCAGGACCGCCGCCTCCACCAACACGGAAGCAGCGCTCATTTTCTGTATATCCAGGGATACGAACCAGTTGTTGAACAGATGCTGCAGCATATAGATGCTTTCATGGGGATAATCGCCCGCCACAAGATAGGCTTCCCTGAATACTTTAAAGGAATTGATGATTGACAGCACTGCGGTCAGGAAGGCCGTGCCCTTTAACCCGGGCAGTGTGATGAAGCAGAAGCACTGCCATGGACCGGCCCCGTCCACCCTGGCCGCTTCATGAAGTTCCTGGGGGATGGCGTTCAGCCCGGCCAGCCAAAGCATCATATCATACCCTGTATTTTTCCATATGTAAGTAACCACCAGGATGCCAAACGCACTTGGCTGGTTCAGCCAGTCCTGTCCGGCCAGCCCCACCAGCCCGGCCAGCTGTCCCAGAAGTCCCTGGGGATAAAAAAGCAGCTTCCATAGAAGGACCACCGAGGCAACCGGGATGGCCATGGGCAGGAGGATGGAGGTCTTATAGACATTGCCCCCTCTGCCTGACGGTGATGCATGTCCGGAGCAGGACTGTATCATCACGGCGGTACAGAGGGAAAATGCCATCAGCGCAGGGATGCACACCAGGATGAAACGCAGCGTATTTAAGGCCGCCAGGAGGAATGCCCGGCTCTCCAGCACAAGCCTGAAGTTAGCCAGTCCCACGAACCGTCCCCCAACCGCCTGCCTGAAGGAGCGCGCCACCATATCCGCAAACGGGATCAGGATGAAGACAGCCGCCCCTGCCAGGCTGGGGGCCAGGAACAGCCATGCCTTCCTATTCCGAGAAATACAGATCTGCTTTGTTCTGCGCATTTGCGGCTGCCTGCTCCAGCGGCATGTTTCCATCAAAGAATCCCATTGTCTCATCAACTATGATCTCCACAAGTACCCGGTCCGTCCTGATTGGGTGCGTGGCCATGGCCGCGGTTTCAAATAACATTTGGCACTCTTCCCTGGTAGGCGAACTGCCGGTGATACTATAAGAACCGTCGCCCAGGGTCACACTCAAGCCCCCGCCCTTATCCCCGCGGTCCACCCATACGTCTACTGCCCTGGTATTCACCGGGAGGCCGTCTGAGAGGTCACTGGACTGCACCTCCTGCCCCAGCACAAAGAGGACGAATTCCTCTGCCAGTCCTTTCCTCGGGCTTGCCTGGTTGATTCCAATGGTACCGTTTGGCAGATAGGATGCATTTACACCCTCCATCCTGTACCCATTCTTTTTCTGTACCGCCAGCAGAAGCGGCATGTCAAACATCCCTCTTACTTTATCCACGGCGGCAGCCGACAGGTTCCGGTCCACACGGTCGAATTCACTTCCAGGGAATCCGTCCGCGCTGTCAACACGGTTATAGACACGCCCTCTTCCCCCATCCTCGGATTCATCAAAGCTGACCCTGGCCCCGCTGGCATCCCCCAGTATCTTTACGGTCTCAATCAGCTCCTGGATTTTGCCCGGACGCAGCTTACCCGTGGCGCTGTCCACAATCTCGTCATAGGTCAGCGCGATTACCTGCCGCATCAGGTTCTCATAGCTGCACTTAGGACGCAGCGGAAGGTGGGACGGGTCGCTCTGGTAGTTCCGCATTGCTTCCAGGGATGACAGGCTTCCTATGGCCTCCTGGTCGCCGTATGCAACGAACAGGATCATTCTGGACGGTATATGGTATATGCTTTTATCTGTCTGCGTATAAGGTCCTGCGGCCTGTTCCATCAGCTCCCCTGAGGATATCATCGGCTCCAGGATTCCCCGCATATCCTCCAGCACGCCTTTTTCAATGTAAGATTCCACCGGAAGGCCGTCCAGTATCAGGACATCCGCGCCATTACCGCCCAGAAGCTCGGTATTCAGCGCGCGGATGGTGTCTGAGGCCGTGGTGTTGCCGCCGCCTTCCTGCCCTCCGATCAGCTCCACCTTCACGTCCGGATGCTTCAGCTGGAACATGGAAGCCGCCTGGCGTATGGTGGACATGTTTTCCAGGTCCAGACCATATACGGTCAGCGTTTCAAAGGGCGCGGAAGGCATATCCCTGTCATATGTGTAATGTTTTATCTCATGCAGGTCAGATTGGGACATCCACACATAGAAATCAGTTTCATTTCCCACAAACAGTTTCCTGATGTATGCACTGGGAAGGCTCAGGGAGTTAAGGGTCCCGTCCGCCACTGTCTCCCAAAGGCTCCCGCCCTGGTTCATATGGTGGATACCCTCTGGATCAGCCGTGTAAAACCCGCCTTTCCCATCCGGCGCCATAGCCGCATACATACTGCTAAGGTCCGTGGACCGGTACGCGTATTCGGTTGTTGCGGCCGCTGACTGGCTGGAGATGTCATATTCCAGAAAGCCCTTGCTTCCATTGGTAATATACTGGTTTCCGGCAAGAAGACCGGATGTCTTCCATTCTGATGCGCCGGACTCCTGAGGCAGGGAGAACAGCTTTTCCCCTGTCTGGCTGTATGCAGACGTTTCCCGTCCGGTTGATAACAGGATTGTCCCATCTTCTGTAACAGCCCCAAAATCAACCTGCGTGTCGTAATATCCCCGGTCATTTTTCACTGAGAATACATGTTCCAAAAGGGCCTGGGGCGCCTGCCCCTCTGACAGCCTGGCCATATTGCATTTGTAGTCATCCCCGCCCTGATATAACACATAGCGGTTTCCATCCCCGCCATATATCATGTGCAGGCTGTCATAGGGAAATGTCAGCCCTTCCATCATGCTCTCTTCCTGTTTCTCCCAGCCATCCCCGGTCCACACGTACCGGATGGCCGTCTTATCCTTATCCCTGATTGTGTATAGTTCCAGTTCCTTATCCCAGGTCTGTCCCACATCCGCCACATGTTCCCCGTCTTCCAGGGGAATGCCGATACTGCTTTCCACGTATCTTCCCCTGGGTATGTCCTTCTCCTGGCGCGTCTGGTTTTCCCCTGACGTACCCGGTTCAGGCGTTCCAGGGGCTGAACACCCCCACAGTCCTGTTACTACGATACATGCTGTAAGGCAAAGGCCCATCAGCTTTTTTATCATTGCAAATCCCTCCCTCATGATCCGTGATTTTTGTGATACCCGTATCATATCAGACAAATCTCTAAAAAACCTTAAAAAATGGAAGAATTTCTTTTAGGATTTTTAGAGATTTGTCTGATATAATGTTTTTGATGATTTAACACAAGCTTCAATACAATAAGGATACCGGTACCGCGTCACATCAACATGGGTACTGGTGGCGCGAGGTATGAACATGAGGATTCTGCTGGTTGAAGATGATAGGGAATTAAGTGGCACCATAAAGCTGCAGCTGGAACAGGCAGGCTATGAAACTGACTGCTGCGGACAGGGACAGGAGGCATTCTATTATGCGTCTGAATATCCCTATGATGTGATAATATTGGACCGGATGCTTCCCCAGATGGACGGGCTCAGCGTGCTCCAGGGACTGCGGCGGATGGATATCACCACACCGGTCATCATTACCACTGCGCTGGACGGCGTCAATGACAGGATAGACGGGCTGGACGCCGGGGCCGACGACTATCTGGTTAAGCCATATGCTGCCGGTGAGCTGCTTGCCAGGATCCGGGCAGTCACCAGACGGCCCGGCAGGCTGGAACAGGGCCGCGCAAAAACATTTTCCAATATAACCATGGACACGGACCGCCGTGAACTGGCCGGGCCTTCCGGCACTGTCAGCTTAAGCAGGAGGGAGGCCGCCCTCATGGAATACCTGATGCGCAATGCCGGGCAGGTACTCCCCCGGGGGCTGATACTGTCCTACATATGGGGGCCTGACTCCGAAGTGGAGGACGGCAATCTTGACAACTATATCTATTTCCTAAGAAGGCGCCTCAAGGCCGTTGGCACGGCTGCCCAGATTAAGACCGTGCACGGGATTGGCTACCGCCTTGAGGATGGAGGCGGCCATGATTAAAAAACTGCACCGGCAGCTCACCGCCCTTTTTACCATGGTAACCGGCCTTATCCTGACCCTGGTGGTCATAGGAAGCCTGGTGGTCAGTTCCAGGGAACTGGAGAAAAAAACACTGGAAGCCTTCCAGAATGATGTCCTTAACATCACCTCCAGGCTTCAGTCCGGCGCCACCATCAGCTGTACCTGGCTGTCACAGCTGGAAAGCAGCGGCAGGCTCATCATACATATCGAGGACAACGGGATTCCCCTGCTCTATTCCGGCTCCTGGTCCCCGCTCACCGACCGGGATCTCTTGATTGGACGCGCCAGGGAAATGGCCCTGGCCCAGCACATCGACCCATCCCTAAGGCCGGTATCCTCCTCGCTGCTGCGCAGCCCCGTATACACGGTGGAGGGAAACCACAAGGATTCCTATCTTGGATGTGTCCTTGTACTTCCGGTCGGTAAGGGGTTCCAGAGCCTGACCCTGCTGGCCTATAAAGATCCTGCCTCATCCAGCCTGTACAGTCAGGGATTCCTGTTCCTCCTCCTCAACCTGGCGGGAATCGTGGCCCTTATGTCAGTAAGCTGGATCCTGGTGGGGAAATCCTTAAAGCCGCTGAAGGAAAGCCAGCAAAAGCAAAATGAATTCATCGCGGCAGCCTCCCATGAACTGAGGGCGCCCCTGGCCGTCATACGTTCCAGCCTGTCCGCGGCCCGGTCAATGCCGCAGAACCGGGAGCAGTTCATGGATAATATCGATAAGGAATGCTGCCGTATGTCCTATCTGGTGGGCGATATGCTGCTTCTGGCATCCGCGGACGCGGGACACTGGGTCATACGCATGGCGCCCCTGGACATGGATACCCTTCTCATCGATATGTACGAACGGTTCGAACCGCTCTACCAGGACAAAGGGGTTCATCTGCTTTTAGAGCTTCCGGAATCCTCCCTGCCCAGGATAAACGGGGACGGGAAACGCCTGGAGCAGATTCTGTCCATTCTTTTGGACAATGCCCTGCGGTATACCCCAAAGAGCGGTTCTGTCAGACTTTCCGCCTCCGTGGAGCAGGTTACCCATCTGCTGGCCGGAAACAAAAAAAGCCTGTGTCTGACCGTGTCAGACCAGGGCTGCGGAATCGATGATCATGCAAAAAAACATATTTTTGACCGTTTTTACCAGGCCGACAGCTCCAGAAGCGACAAACAGCATTACGGACTGGGACTGAGCATTGCCAAAGAGCTGGTACAGAAACATGGCGGCTCCATCAGCGTTACGGATTCACCATCCGGAGGCGCCTGCTTTGTGGTGCGCCTGCCGGTGATGCCGTGAATCAGCCTTGTCCGCCCTCCCCATCCAGTGTGGGTTATACTAGTATGAAACGCTGGGTGGGATATCCGTATTCCACCAGCAGTTCTGCCTCTGCAAACCCCAGGCTTTTGATTTCTTCCCGCTGCCCATTATCCGCCCTGTCACCTTCCCGGAATGTGGTGATGCTGATTTTCCTGTCCTTCATCCACTCACCCATAAGCCGGTCCAGCAATGCCCTGGGAATCCCCTTCTTCCTGTACAGCGGATGGCTGCCCATAAAATCAATGCTTCCGTCCTCGCGGGAGAACAGAAGGATACCCACGGCAGTCTCCCCGTCCTTCATGACCAGGGCCTGTCCCCCGGCAATCTTCTGCTTCAGTTCGCGGACATACTCCGTCTCATCCAAATACGGAAACCCATCCACAATCAGGCGGACCAGTTCCATCACGCATGGGACGTCCGCCTCTGTTGCCAGCCGGATATCCATCCGTGCACTTTCCTTTTTCTCCAGCATGGCGTATGTTCCCTGAAACTCAAACCGCAGCTGCAGAGGATAGAATTTCTCATTTTCCCGGTATCTGCTGGGAGGAATCTTATACATGGCTGAAAATATATCCGTAAATGCCTGCTGGCTTTCATATCCTGACGCCAGCGCTATGTCAATGATGGGCTGGCTGGAGAAGACCAGCAGTTTAGCGGCCTCTGTCAGCTGCCTCCGCCTGACATAATCATGGATGGTAAGTCCCACTGTCTGGGAAAATACCCGGTGCATATGATATTTGGAGTAATGGACCTTATCTGCAATCTGTTCCAAATCCAGTTTCTGCGTCAGATTGGATTCAATGATGTCAATAATCCGTGTTACTTTTTCAATACGGTTCATTCCTGCTTTTCTCTCCTTCCCCCTGTATTGTGGTCCTTGTCATGGCTTCCGTCAATTATAGACATGGTGCGATATCCTGTCTTCATTATTCTTGCCCTATTTTTATTTTTTCTGATTCATTTTAGCTCTGATTCATTCTTACTCTGATTCATCCTTGCCCTGATTCATCCTTGCCCTGATTCATCCTTGCCCTGATTCATTCTTATTCTTCCTATATATATGTCCCATCTCCTGTTCCGGCAACAGCCCTTCAATGGAATACGCAATCACAAATACGACTGCCAGGTTAAGTATAAAACGGCTTGCTGCAAACCACAATCCCAGGGAAGAGATTTCAAAAAGCAGAAGCGGTACACGGATACTAACACTGGAACACAGGAAAATAAGTACATTGGAAATGCGCCCGCCCTTCTTCAACAGCAGTCCTGTAATGGGAAGCAGCGCATAGACAGGCACTGCTGTAAGCATTCCCATAAAAAGTGACAGGAATGCGCCGGACACACCGGACCGGTTCCCCATCATCCCCATCATTTCATCCTTTTCCACCCATACGTCCATCAGCCCCACGCAGAGGAACACAGGAGCCAGGTTCCATACGAACTGCGCGAGTCCTGCGCCCGTATAGGAAATGACGCCGTACCACATACCAGGCAGAAATACCAGGACCAGAAAAAGAACCAGCAGACAGACCAGGATTGTCATGATCCATGCCCCTGACTTCTTCATAATACCGCCTCCAATATAAGGGCTGTCAGCAGGGAAAACAGGAAAAAGAACAGGTTCCGCAGGACTGCTGCCCGGATTCCCAGATATTTTGTCTCAAGAGGCAGCGTTACAAGGCCCACTGTTGTCAGGGCGGATATGAATGCCGCCATCTGCGCTGTCCCCGCCCCGTTCTTAAGCAGCTCAGAAACCACCGGGAATACTGCCAGGACCGGTACCAGGGTCACTGCCCCCGCAGCAGCCGAGAGAATGATTCCGCCAAATCCCGTTCCTGTCCCAAGAAAACCGTGTATCGTCCCCGGTGTCAGTACCAGAAGGACGGCGCCCGTACACATGAGGATTGCAAGAAAATAAGGCAGCACTCCCTTCATCATAAGCAGCGCCCTTTTTACTGCCATCTTTGTCTTCTTCCTGTCCTTATGGTATGAAACCGCCAGCAGCACGGCGGACAGGCCGTAATAAAACATTGTGAAACCAATATCCATTCCCGCTCTCCTTTTCTCTCCTGTCATCTTGCATATATGTGTCAATTATAATACAATCATGTCAGGAGGTAAGTTGCCCAGGCAACGTAATTGCGATGAAACCAATGATTGAGTATTTAGAAGGAACCAGGCTGTTTGCAGACATTTCCAGGGAAGATACCGGCCGTCTTTTATCGTGCCTGAACGCCCATCCTGTGGAATATGCACATGATACTGTCATTATTGAGGAAGGCAGCCAGGTCCGGGCCTTCGGTATCCTTTTGTCAGGGCGGGGCAGATCTTATAAAACAGACCTGGACGGCAACGTCCTTACCGTCACGCTTTTAAACACGGGAAGTGAAATCGGTGTGATCCTGGCAGCCAGCCCTGATCATCCAAGTCCCGTGTCAGCCGCAGTGGAACGCGGAAGCGCTGTACTGTTTATTTCCTATGACAGTTTGATGAACAGCTGCGCCAGAAACTGTGCCTGCCACAAGAGGCTTATCCGTAACTTCACAGCAAGCGTGGCTCAAAAGGGCCTGGTGCTCCATGAACGGCTGGACTGCCTGCTCCGCCCATGTGCGCGGGATAAAATCATGGCTTATTTAAAAAATGCCTCCTGCCCATCGGCCGGAGGTACCTTTACTGTCCCTTTAGACAGGAATGCCATGGCCCAGTACCTGAACATGGACCGCAGCGCCCTGTCCAGGGAACTGTCCAAAATGAAAGCAGACGGAATCATGGATTTCCATAAATCCACATTCCGTCTGCTGGATTAGATTGTTCCGGCTAACACCTGGAGAATGGAAACCAGTTCTTCACGGCTGTCAGCCGGATATGTCAGGAACCAGACAAAATCATCCCTGACCGCAATGCATTCCAGCCGTTCAGCTACCCATGCCTGGTCAAGCCCAGATATATCTACTGAAGCAAAGTCCTCTGGAGAACCGGCAAATACAGCATCCCTCATCAGAAGTCCCGCCATTTGGCTGGTCATGCCTGCATCCTTCAGACGATAGACATCCTGCCGCATCCAGACCTCCCTGCCGTCTACATCAATCACCTCAAACGTATCCCAATGCTCTGTTAAAAGTGACTGTCCATATTTTACCTCACTGACCTGGTTTTTTATAAAACTCTGTGTCCGTTCCCCATTTATCCCAATATCTGAAAGTACAAGATACGGTCCATCCGTTTCAGCCGGCATCGCATGTTTATAGCTTCCTGCCCACTGGCAGATTGCCAGGACGCCAAAGACAGCGGTAAACAGCATCAGGGAACCGTTCAGGAACTTTGATATTTTGCAGCCCGGTACCTGCAGATAATCAGAAAGCTTCCCCGTATTCATCCTGCGGCACAAACGGCCAAGATACCATATCCCCCGTAAATCCCTGTACATCAGCCATAAGAATAAAAAGATGAATCCGGTCACGGCCGCTGTATTCTCAATCCAGCCCCTGTATGCAGATGCCGCCAGGTGGCTGTGCCCTCCATAGCCTCCCAGCATACTCCCTAATAACAGAAAGAATGCAATGGACAGCGGCAGCTGCAGAAACGAAACCATATATTGTTTTTTCAGCCCCTTCAATGCAGCTGCATACGCCTCCGGCTCCAGGTACAATTCCGATGCGCCGCCGTTCCCGGTTGCACTGAACACGTGGATAAAACCGCGTCCTGTCACATATTCCCAGCCAGACTCCTTATAAGCGGCAATCTGTTCTTCTGTAAAAGGCAGTTCACCTGATTGGGCGGGGACTGCAGGAACAATCCCATACCATATCATTTCCGGCTCCGAACGCCTGAAACTGCTTAAAAATGCGCCGCGTTTTACAAGAAGCCAGCCCTTCCCAGCCATTTTTGTATAAAACAGCCTTGTCTCCCCTATCGCAAACTCCTGGGGATGAAATGCATATTTTCGTTCCATTATATTTTATCCTCCCTAACCATTCCCTAAAAACGGTGCGCCAGTCATCTTCAGTCCCGCACCTCAGGAAGGAAAATAAACCTTCCGTGCAGGTATAAATCCCTGCCTGGAAAGCTTATCCATCACCTGATCCCGTTTTTATCCGGCCGGTCCATAGCTACTGTATCATTTCATCCAGGCTTGTGTCAAGATAATGACCCTCTTCCTGCCATTTTTTATACCACTTTGGGATAATCTTTGATACTCTGATAAGTTGAACATTTTTATAAATAGCAAACCTACGAAACTCATCTGTATTATCATATAATGCGGCCAAATCACACAAATCGATAGTTTTATGAAGATTCCTCAGACTCTTCCCAAATCTTTTCTCAACATCTTTGTCCGGTATTCCGTGGCCTCCCATTTTCACTCTTTCTGCAATTCTCTTTTTCGCTATCGCCGGCGAATCAACACAGACATAATGTAATTCAATTATATAACCTAATTGCTTTGCCCTATATATTGTCCGTAATATCGAATGTCCGCATAGGGTTGTTTCCTGATTAAAAGTATATCCCTCCGATTTCATCTGTATTAGCGCGTGGCACCATATCCTGATAATGTGTAGTCATGTAGATTGCCCGGCTCGCCTGAATGCAGTTTGACAGCCACTTTTCCTGGAAGTTCCTTTCCTACGGCACGATACAGCCCGACCACCTTTTCGGGTGTAATTTCTCTTGAAAAATAAACTTTTGCTTTCATATGCAGTCCCTCCATTTTATTCGTCTTATTTTTTTAAATACTTACCGGTAATACTTCTGGGATTGGCAGCCACTTCTTCAGGCGTTCCGGCTGTAATAATGCGTCCTCCAGCCGTGCCTCCCCCTGGTCCCATGTCAATTATATAATCCGCATTTGAAATGACATCCAGATCATGCTCTATCACAAGAACCGTGGCTCCATACTCCACCAGCCGGTCAAAAACCATCAGCAGGGTGCGCACATCCAGCGGATGCAGCCCTATGGTTGGTTCATCAAACACAAAAACCGTCCCCGCCTGCTGCCGGCCCATTTCAGACGCCAGCTTCAGACGCTGGGCTTCCCCGCCGGACAGGCTGGGCGTTTCCTCGCCAAGGGTAAGATACCCAAGTCCCAGATTCTCAAGGACCTGCAGACGCTGGCATACTGTTTTCAAATCTTCACATGCCTTCAATGCGTGCTTCACATCCATAGCCATGATTTCCGGCAGGGAATATTCTTTTCCTGCCTTGTTTGCGCGCTTAATCTGCTCCGCTTTCCTGGCATATCTTGAGCCCCGGCACTCCGGACAGGGGATTTCCACATCCGGAAGGAACTGTACATCCAGACTGATGGTTCCTGTACCGTCGCAGGTCGGGCAGCGCAGCTGACCGGTATTGTAGGAAAAATCGCCTGCCTTATATCCCAGAGTTTTCGCGTCCGGCGTCCTTGCGTAGATTTTCCGCAGTTCATCGTGCACGTTTGCATAGGTGGCTACCGTGGAACGCACATTGATTCCAATCGGGGCTGCATCAATCAGCTTAACCTGCCGTATCTGCCGTGCCACAATTCCCTTTACATGACCGGGAAGCTTCTTCCCGGCGATTGCTGCCTCCAGGCCGGGAATCAGGCTTTCCAGAATCAGCGTCGTCTTGCCGGAGCCGGACACGCCTGTTATAACCGTCAGCCTGCCTTGTGGAATATCGGCTTCTAATGGTTTTACCGTGTGGATCCCGCTGGTAGACAGGTGGATTTTTCCCAGAGCAAACAGCTCCGCCGCCTCAGTCTGCTTTCTCATCCGGGCTCTATATGCATCGGAAAGAAATGGTCCAATCTGGGAAGCCGGATTCTTTTTTATCGCCGGGACGGTTCCCTGGGCGATTACCCGGCCGCCATCCGCCCCTGCTTCCGGCCCCATCTCAACAATCCAGTCCGCTTCCGACAAAATCTGTGTGTCGTGATCCACCAGCACAACAGAGTTCCCATCCGCAATCAGATCACGCATAACGCCGGTCAGCCCAACAATATTAGACGGATGCAGGCCAATCGACGGCTCATCCAAAACATACAGGACGCCGGTCGTGCGGTTGCGGACCGCCCGGGCCAGCTGCATCCGCTGCCGTTCTCCGGTGGAAAGCGTGGCTGCGGCGCGGTCAAGGCTGAGATAGCCAAGCCCCAGATCCAGCAGCCGTTTTGCCACTGACTGAAACGATTCACAGATTGCCTCGGCCATAGGACGCATTTCCACCGGCAGTGATCCCGGCACTCCGGCCACCCACACTACAAGCTGATCAAGGGGCATTCTGCATGCTTCATCCAAAGAAATCCCCCGCAGCTTTGGCATCCTTGCAGCGGCGGAAAGCCGGGAACCGCCGCAGTCCGGACATACTCCCTGTTTCAGATACTTTTCCACCCGCTTCATGCCCTTTTCGTCTTTTACCTTGGCCAGGGCATTTTCTACTGTGTAAGTGGCATTAAAATAAGTAAAATCCAGTTCCCCAGCCTGGTTGCTTCCATTTTTAGGCTTATAGAAAATATGCTTTTTTTCCGCAGGGCCGTGAAAGACAATCTCACGCTCCTCTGTGGTCAGCCGTGAAAACGGCACGTCGGTGCGTACCCCCATTGCGCGGCACACATCCGTCATCAGCGACCACATCAGGGTATTCCACGGCGCAACCGCGCCCTCATCGATGGTCAGGGATTCGTCCGGTACCAGAGTATCCTGATCTACCGTGCGCACAATCCCGGTACCGCCGCAGGTACGGCAGGCCCCCTGACTGTTAAAGGCCAGCTCCTCCGCCGAAAGGCCGAAGAACCGCTCACCACATTCAGGACAAACCAGCTCCTGCCCCGCCGCCACTGCCAGCGATGGAGCCAGATTGTGTCCATTGGGGCAGCATTGGCTGGAAAGCCGGGAATACATCAGACGCAGGCTGTTTAAAAGTTCCGTTCCCGTACCAAAGGTACTGCGGATGCCAGGGACACCGGGACGCTGGTGCAGAGCCAGCGCTGCCGGTATATACAGAACTTCATCCACCTGGGCCCTGGCCGCCTGTGTCATACGGCGTCGGGTATAGGTCGAAAGCGCGTCAAGATAACGTCTCGACCCTTCAGCGTACAGAACGCCCAGCGCCAGCGATGATTTCCCGGAACCGGAAACACCGGCGATCCCCACAATCTGGTTCAGCGGAATATCCACATCAACATTTTTCAGATTGTGCACCCTTGCATTCCTCACCTGAATCCGGTTTGGAATCCTATTTTCCCCATGTACCATTGGATTGTTTACTTTTTGTCCATCCATCTTCTGCTCACCAGCCCTGTCATTTTTTTCTATTTTTTATTGTACCACCTTTCCAACAATGCAGTCATCCAGAATATCCTTTGTGTTAACGGTGCCCGTAGCTGCCGCTTTCTCTTTATTGCTGTCAAACGGTTTTTGTATCATAAATTCTGCAATCAGAAAAACCGCACAGGAAACCCAAATAACCGGCTCTGTCAGGCAGACACATAAGTATCCCAGCTTCGGGATCAGCCATATTCCAGCAATCAATTTTACAATTAATTCAAATGAACTTGATATGACAGGAACAGCTTTACGGCCAATCGCCTGTAAACTTGTCCTGAGCGCAAGCAAGATCCCCAGCGCAGGATAGCATACAAAATGAAACCGCAGGCTGAGCACTGCATTGTCAATCACGTTATTGTCTGAGGTTCCTGTCAGAATCCGTACCGCAGTTCCTCCAAGTAAAAAGACTGCAAGGCAGGAGAACAGCCCCCAGCCCACTTCCATAGCCATCACTTTTTTCAGTGTCTGCCGAATCCGTTCTGTCTTACCCGCACCCCAATTCTGGCTGGTAAAGGTCGAATATGCTGTCGCAATGGAAGCCAGCGGCATCATCATGATACCAATGATTTTTCTTGCTGCTGTGTGAGACACAATCAGCATTTCTCCAAGGCCGTTGATTGCCCGCTGATAAATAACAGAGCCAATATCCACCACACACAGCATAAGCGCCATAGCAAAGCCTGTTGCTGCCATCTCTTTAATCAGAGGTATGTCCAGATGGAAATGCTTCCGGCCAGGGAGAATTTCCCGATATTTACGGAACATATAAATTGCGGAGAACAATGCGCTGAGGCTCTCCGCGATTACAGTCGCCGCCGCTGCGCCCTCTACACCCCAGCCAAAACCAATAATAAATAAGCAGTCCAGGCTAAGATTGATTACACAGGAAAGAATCAGAAAATAAAGCGGTGTCCTGCTATTGCCAACAGCTCTCATAATGCCTGCCAGCATATTATAAACAATTGTTGCCAGCATTCCGGCAGTAATAATTGCTATGTAAGAATACGCATCTGCAAAAATACTGTCCGGTATATTGAGCAGTCTCATCAGGGAATTCAAAAACAATAGTGAAAAAACGGTCAGCATTAAAGTGATTACCAGATCCAGTACTATCATCGCTGCAATCGACTTCTTCAGCTTATCCTGATTTTTCGCTCCAAATGCCCGGGCCACAACAATACCATAGCCGCTGTTTAAGCCAGAGGCAAAATTCATAAGCAGGGAAAAAATGGAACTGGTTGCACCGATAGCCGCAATCGCGGCATCTCCCAGATTATATCCGGCAATCATCGTATCTGCCACATTATAAATCTGTTGAAAAATATTCCCGACAAACAATGGGATTGCAAACGCTAAAATCAGCTTAACCGGATTCCCATTTGTCATATCGTTAGTGTTTGTGTGTTCTTTTATCAAGATTACTCCTCTCGGCAGGCTTATCCAATTAGCCTTAACAGTTGTTCTTCATCCGCCTTCGGGAGCAGGTTCCTTAAATAACGCAAAATTCGTTCTTTGGATTCCTCTGGTGAACGGGAGTATGCCGATTGGACCACCTCCGTTCCCAGCAGATATTCCGGTGTCGCATAGCGGGCAACACCCCAGCCGTACTGCTGGCCATTTTTATCTATTCTGTATTCAAAATCGGCAATCGTGATATAGGTCTGCATTTGCAGCCGGGTAATAATGGTTTCAAATCCTTTATTACCGCCTTTTCGATAATTGCAGGAACTTTTTAGCTCAGGCGTTAGGATAGAGCCGCTTTTTTCAACTGTGTCGTACAAACTTTTATCTTTGTAAAAAACAAGGCCATCATCGCAGCGGGCATCAAAATCATAGCCGTCACGCCGGTAATTAGCAAAATCGGGCAGCCATTCAATGCTGACAAAACCTGCCCGCTTTTCAAAAAACTTGCCATAGACGCATCTGCCTCCACGCACCACCGGACCTTTCCATTCCCATGGCCCCTCTTTGCCCTCATCATCGGGAAACCATAATTCCGGCGGTGTGCGTTCTTCCACAGAAAATCCGGGAATGTCATTTTTAAAAAAAGGGAGAAAGCCGCTTTCCACCACAGCTTGTTCCATTTTTTGATAGGTAGTGATCCTGCCTCTCATTTATCACACCGCCTTTCTTCATAATTTCCACTCGCATTGATAAATTACGGATTATACCGTATAAGCTGCGGTTACATTTGTCAGCATATCCCTGTTTTCTGTGGTATTTTCTTCTGTGTAAGTAGCTGTCAGAGTAATACTCTGCGGCGAGCCACCCCACTCAATGTCACCGGAAAACAGCACAGTACTTGACCAATACAGGGTTCCTTCCACATAGATATGATAGGTTCCATCTGTAACGGCCGCCCCTGTTTCGTCCGTTCCATCCCAGGTATAGCGTTGAATCCCGCTCTGGGGAGTAGCGCCTGAGATTGCGTCAATCTCCGCATCCGCCATTTCATCCGGTTTTGCTTTGGTCACCCATGTCGGTACAGCGTCCTCCCGAAAAGCATAGCCGCCGCCTGCCGTGAAGCCGGACACATAGAGTGTCTTTACCAATTCTCCTGCATCGTTCTCAATCCAGACCGCATATTGGCTGGAAGCGATTGTTGCACCCCGTGTGAAGTTCAGTTCCACGGTAAGCTGGCCTCTGGAGGTTGCTGCCCCATCTTTTTCTGCCTGCTTTGAACTTGTTGTATTATCCTGCGTTTTAGATAATGATACATCACTGCCAAATGACGCTTCCGCCGATTCTTCCTGTTCCGGAAGCTGCGATTCAGAGGAAGATGGACCGCTATCCTGCTCCTGTAAAACAGATCCTGCACAACCGGATAGTATGCAGGATGTTATAAGAACCGCAGCAATTAAAGAAGTTATTATTTTCATCTTTACTCCATCTGTCATTGAATAAAATGCGTAGGCAGCCACGGCTCAATTTCCGGCAATGGCTGTGCACCATCTGCAATGCTTTTCAGCATCCATGCCATGTTATAACCAAGGGTACGCATTGTCTGTAATCCCTCTTTATCCTGTCTGACGTCCTCCGGTGTAAATCCATGAACAGAATTCCAATACTGCGAAGAAACAACCGGCATCCGATTCATTGTAAAATACTTATTGAGCCGGTCAAAAGCAGCCGTTGTGCCTCCCCGTCTGGCACTTACAACTGCCGCTGCAGGTTTAAATGCCAAGGAACCATTGTCTGCATAAAACACCCTGTCCAAAAGTGCACACAATGCGCCATTAGGACCTGCATAATATACAGGAGACCCGATAACAATTCCATCCGCACTCTGCATCAGTGCAAGCATTTCATTGGCAGGATCGTCATCAAAAGCACACATTCCCTTTGTCTGGCATCTCCCACAGGCAATACAGCCATGCACGGCCTTTTTTCCAATGTGGTAAATCTGCGTATGGACGCCATTTTTCTCTAGAGCGCCTGCCACCTCGGCAAGTGCGGTATAGGTACACCCGTTTTCATGGGGGCTGCCATTGATTAAAATCACCTTCATGCTCTGTGTCCTCCTTATTGCTGGCTTTCCATCCATTGGTTATATTCATCAAACTGCGGCGTACCATCAATATACGATATTTCCGGTATGTCCGGGCGCAGCTCTAATACCCGGTCATAGGCACCCGGCACAATCATTCCACGACGGCAGTGCATCATAACCGGCCTGCCAGCCGGAATCTCCCTATATAACGCGTCCTCTGCTTCGCTGTCCAATTCTTCGATTGGGATATTGATTGCACCTTCAAAATGGTTATCATCGTACCATCTTGTGGCCGCCACATCAACAATTACCAGATCTTTTGTTTCTTTCATATATTCTAATGCTGCTTCCGGTGACATAGCCCCCATTGCATTTTGGGTTTCCGGACTCATGGCTGGCTCCTCCTGTGACGCCTGGCCTTCAGCGGACAGAGCACTGTTTTCAGAAATGGTTTCCTGTGAGGTGCTTTGCTGGGAGTTGATGGGCGTTACTTCACTGCAGGCTGTTACTGCCGTCACCAAAATAATCAATAATAATGCGGATACCATTTTTCTTACCATGCTTCCATCTCCTGTTCTGTTCGTTTTTCTTTCGGGCATTCCGCAAGAATCTGGTTAATAATCAGCACGGTATCTTTCACCTTCATCCCACACTGAAATGCTTTTGGGGATTCCCCATGTAAAACTTCCCAGCAGGTGATGCCGCCATATTCCTTTTGAAAAATTTCTGCTGCCCGGCATACTTTTTCATAGACCTTTTTTCGCTTTTCACCATTCCCTGGCGTTCCTTCGCTGGAATAAAAGCTGATGATGGCAGTGGCCGCGGCGAGAGCGCCGCAGACCTCCTGCATCCCGCCAAAGCCGCCGCCAAAACCTTCCATGATCCGGCACGCCGTTGTTTCGTCTATTCCCATATCACTGGCGTAAGCACAGAACACCGCCTGGGAACAGGTAAAGCCTTTTCCGTATGCCTGTCCTGCCAGTTTTAATTTATCGTCCAAGTGAATCCCTCCTTACCGGTAGGATTTTTCGTAGATTTCCAGATAATCATTGTCTGACAGAGGCAGCGGGTCCGCGGTAATGTCGCCGCCAAGCACCTCGTGAATCTTCTGCGGATACAGTTCTAATTCCTCTCTTGTGATTCCGGCGTCGCTCATTTTCAGATCGGCGCATCCAACAGCGGCAATCAGTTCATCCAATGCTTGAATAAAGTCTTTTCCGGAAGCAGGGTTCTCTACTCCCATTGCCTTTGCCATCTTTATCATTGGTTCTTCAGCGGCCTTTTTTTCGGCAAAAAAGTCATAGTAGGCATGAGCTGTCATAATAAGGCCGGCGCCATGTACCAGATTTTCATGGAAACTTCCCATGACATGCTCAATGGTGTGGGCAGAAGTACAAAGCATATAGTAAGCGGCCAGGGAATTCGCCAGCGCCATATTCTCACGTGCTTCCTTGTTGCTTCCGTCCTTATATGCAACAGGCAGATATTTTGCCACCAGTTCAATCGCCTTGAGTGCAAACATCTCCCCCATGGGATGCTCGTTTTTATTGATGACGCTTTCAGAAGCATGGAAGAACGTATCCATCCCCTGATAAGCAGTAAGTGCCGGTGGTACGCTCATCATCAGGTCGGCATCCACCACAGAGATCGTGGGGAACATGGAAGGGAAGAAAATTCCGGTTTTCTCCTTCAGTTCGTCATCCGAGATAACAGCCGCGATATCTACCTCGCTGCCGGTACCGGCGGAGGTGGTGATGCATACGATTGGCAGGGCGTCAAATTCCGCATTCTTTTTTCCGCCTGCTTTACTCAGGCTATAATCCCAGATATCGCCAGGATTTGCTGCCATCAGCGCAATACACTTGCTGCAGTCCATGACAGAGCCGCCGCCCAAGGCCACGACGAAATCACAACCATTGTCCCGGACCGCCTTTGCGCCGTCCATGACATTCTTCCGGGTGGGATTCGGACGGATTTCATCAAACAGGGCGTGTTCCACTCCAGCCAGCTCCAGCTCTTTTTGCACACGGGACAGATAACCATATTTCTTCGTGGACTGACCATTGGAGGTGACAATCAGGGTTTTTTTACCCGGAAGGCTTTCCTCATGCAGATGGTTCAGCTGTCCTGCCCCAAAGAGTACGCGTGTCGGCATGTTAAAGATAAAATTGTTCATAAGTGATTCCTCCTCATATTTAATTCTCTATTTATTTTGTTTCTGAACATTATTATATTGCGCCAGATTTTAGAATACAGCGCCAAATCTTATGTTTATATGTGGTAAATGATAATATTATTCTGCAGCCTTTTCCTTAGTCAAAGAGTCTCACTATGGCCGCAGTCACGCTTTTGATATCCAGGGAAGTGGTGTTAATACATAAATCATAATTAGACGTATCTCCCCATGTCCGCCCTGTATGAAATTGATAGTACCGCGCGCGCTGTCTGTCAATCACATTAATCTTCCTTCTCATCTCTGCATCCGTCTCTCCTTCCATGGACTGCTCTTTTTCCCTGCAGCGGGCCAGCTTAAAATCTGTATCTGCGTATACAAACAGACGAAGGGGACTCCTCTCCTGCAGAATATAATCCGCACAGCGCCCTACAATCACACAGTCTGTTTTATCCGCCATCTCCCTTATCATTTTGCTCTGTTCCAGAAATGCTGTCTGATCCGGCTCCATTGCCTGATAAAACTGGGATGAAAAGGTTATGCCCGTTGTAATTGGCAGTAATGGGATGAATTTATTTTCTTCAACCTGGCGGATATAGTTTTCTGTCAGATTTGTCCTTTTGGAAAGTTCACTGATAATTTCCTGATCATAATAGGCAATCTTTAATGTATCCGCAATATATCTGCCCAGTTCCCGGCCTCCGCTGCCAAATTCCCGGCTTATGGTAATAATTTTATTCATCTGTTCCCTCCTGTAGATTGATTGAAAATAGTAACGATTCAGAGTGTCTATCTTGTAAGATTTTTCAGCCACCCATATTTCCGGTAATGGAGGATGGCCGCCGGCAGCTTCACAATCTCATCCAGGTTGATGATCAGGAATACAATGACTACCGGAAGGTTCCAGACAAAGGCCGCTAAGAAACCGGCCGGAACTGCAAAGGCCCACATGGTAACCGCATCACAGATCAGGCCAAACTTAGAGTCCCCGCCCGCGGGAAATATCCCGGCTATGGTGGTCATGTTAATGGACTTTCCGACCATATAGCAGGCGCACAGAATCAGCATCCATTTAAGATATCCTGTCGCCTGCGGACTTAATGTGGTGACCTTTACGATGACGGGGGTAAGCGCTACCAAAAACACGCCGGACAAAACGCCGCTTATAACAGCGAGCCTGCAGAGACGGCCTCCGTATTCTTTTGCCTGCTTTAAATTTCCCATGCCTAACTCGTTACCCACAATAATACCGCCGCCGTTTCCAAGCCCGGTACAAAAACTTACAATCAGATTTTTGACAATGTTGGCAATGGAGTTGGCTGCCACGGCATCGCTGCCTAAGTGGCCCATGATTACGGAATATGTAGTAAAGCCGCAGCCCCATACCAGATAGTCGCCAAGCATTGGCATTGTATATTTCCAATAATCCCGTGCCAGATTTTTTTCTGTTGTAAAGCAATATTTTATGCGCAGTCTGGCTCTTTTTTCCCGCAGGGACTCAAGATAGGCCCATCCCATCTCTATCAGTTTTGAAATGGACGTTGCCAGGGCCGCACCCGCAATCCCCATTTCAGGAAAAAACAGCAGCCCGTAAATCAACGCAGCATTTAAGAAAATATTAATCACCACAGCAGTGGAGCCAATTACCATACTTTTAACGGCACAGCCTGTGTTTTTCAAAATGCACAGATAAATCTGGGAAATGCCAGTAAACAGATAAGATGCTGCAACAACACGAAGATACACAATTCCACTAGATATCAACTGCGGCTCGTTTGTGAATATCCGCATCAGGGTTTCCGGGATAAAAAGAGTCGCCAGAAAGAAAACTGCGGATATCAGAAAAGATACTTTTATAACATAGGCAAAGATTCTTTCAATGGATATCATATCCCCTTTCCCGTAATACTGCGCTGCCAGAATACTTGTTCCCATTGTCAGGCCACCCATAAAAAGATTGAATACAAAGGTAATCTGTCCAGCCAGAGAAACGGCGGAAAGGGAGTCCTGATTCACAAATCCGAGCATCAAGGCATCCGAAGCACTGACTGCCGCCAGCATAAATTGCTGAAAGGCAATCGGCAGCACAAGTGAAAACAGTTTTTTGTAAAAGATGGCGTTTTTATCACTCCATGATTTGGTTTTCATTTCATAACCTCCTGGTTTTATAATTGCATGCCAACTAGTATAGTTGGAATCTGCTGAAAAATCAGCGCTAAAACTTAATAAAAGCAGTGGTAATTTATAATATTCTATGGTAGCATAGAGCTAATATGAAAGGAGGCTATTGCTTGGAAAAAACCATACTGTCATTGTCAATCGAAGCCCTGCAGGAGCAGTTCGACAGTCTTGACTGGACCTATCATGACTTTCCTGTCGGAAGCCAAAATGAAAAAATGTACTGCTGGCCAGGTCCGGAACAGGAAAATATTCTAATCTGCGTCCATAAAAGCAGCGGGGTACAGGAATTATTTCACCGCCATGATTTCTTTTACTTTAATTACACCTATAAGGGAGAATATGATTCCCTCAGCTACAAATACGATCATCAGATTACAATACGGGAAAGGGAATTGTATGCAGGCCAGCCGTTTGCCGGACACGCCCTGTGTGTGCATGATAATCAGGAAACCATCATCATTGGTGTGTTATTCCGGCGAGAGACCTTTTTCCGCTCCTTCCTGCCCCTGTTGTCCGCTAATTCCGGGCTGTTCCATTTTTTCCTCGATCCTTCCACAAATTGCTTTTCTGAAGAATACCTTCATTTCAAAATCGAGGATGACTGCAACATCCGCACACTGCTGGAAATGATGGTGATTGAGTATGCCCATAAAGGCGAAGATACACAGGACATATTAAAGCCCCTGGCACTGGCGTTCCTGATGCAGGTGGCCCGCCAGTATACCTTTGCAAACCAAAGGCCCCCTGCAGACCGCCTGTCAGACCGGATTGTCCAATACATAAGTGAACATTCCGACAAGGTGACATTAAAGGATATCGCGGCACGGTTTTCCTACCATCCCAACTACATATCCACCCTTCTGCACCGGGAATTAGGGAAATCGTTCTCTGAAATCCTGCTTTCTCAGCGAATGGAGCGTGCCGTAATTCTTTTGAAAGGCACGGATCTTACAATCAATGAGATTGCTTTGATGCTGGGGTACAGCAACAGCAGTAATTTTTACAAGGCGTTTCGGGAGTATTATGGTGTTTCTCCGCGGGAATATATCCATTAATCATCTGTGGCTGTTCCACTTTTTTACTCCACATCATTTACGATTTCCCTAATCACCTTTGCAGGTACGCCGCCCACCGCACAATTATCCGGCACATCCTTTGTCACCACTGCACCTGCGGCAACGACTACGTTATTGCCGATTTTCACCCCGGGAAGGATTGTCACATTGCCGCCAATCCATACATCGTTTCCAATGGTGACCGGTTTTGCAATCCCCAGATGTTTTCGCCGTCCCATGGGATTCAACGGGTGATTGACCGTCGTAATCAGAGTATTGGGACCAATCATGACGTAATCTCCGATATGAACCGGAGCGATGTCCAGAATAGTAACATTATAATTGGCAAGAAAATTTTTACCCACATGAATATTGGTCCCACTGTCACAATTAAACACAGGAAGCACGGTGGCATTCTCCCCCGCTGCCCCAAACAGCCTTCGGATGGTCCGGAATCGTTCTTCCGTATTCTGCATCGGGATTGCATTCAGCTTCTGACACCATTCCAGTGCGTGAAGCTTCCGCCCGTCAACCTCTTCATCCCAAAAGTCATACTCTAAACCTGCATCCAACTTTTCCGCTTCTGTCATATCTTCCGATTCCTTTCTTTTTCTGAATGATTTCACAAAACTTCTCCATTTGTCTCCATTACCTTCTGGTACCAGGCAAACGAATCCTTTTTGCTGCGCTTTAAAGTGCCATTCCCTTCATTGTCCCGGTCTACATAGATAAATCCATATCGCTTCTTCATCTCACCTGTTGTAAAGGAAACACAGTCGATACAGCCCCAGGGGGTATATCCTATTAAATCCACGCCGTCTTCTTCCACCGCTTTTTTCATTTCCGCAATATGGGCTTTCAGGTAATCGATGCGGTAAGGGTCGTGGCAGGAACCGTCTTCCTCTTTTTTGTCGATGGCGCCAAATCCATTTTCCACAATAAACAGCGGTTTTTCATAGCGTTCGTACATCTGATTCAACGCATAGCGGAGTCCCACCGGATCAATGCCCCATCCCCAGTCCGATACCTTAATATAAGGGTTCCCTACAGAATACGCACCGGAGCCGTCTGTTACAGAGGAAACATCTTTTTTTGCCGTAGAATCTACCGTATCCGTCATATAATAGGAAAATCCTATATAATCTACAGTCCCATCTTCCAGAGCCTTTTTATCCGCATCCGTGATATCCAGCTGGAATCCCTTTCGCTCAAACATCTTAAGGGCATAAGCAGGATAATGTCCCCGGCACTGCACATCGCAGAAAAACCAGCGTTTGTGCATCTCATGAACGGACAGCATCATATCTTCCGGCCTGCAGGAATAGGGATAGATTGGAACCATGGCAATCATATTTCCAATCTGAAATTCAGGATTAATCTCGTGGCCTGCCCTGACTGCCAACGCACTTGCCACCAGCTCATAGTGGCCGCACTGGTACATGGCCTGCTCCGGATTCTCAAAAGAGCCAAAATGAGCGCCGCTGTTTGTCCATCCAAAGAGATCATTTTTGTAATTCATCTGATTGTTGATTTCATTGAACGTCATCCAGTATTTCACCTTGTGTTTATAACGTTTAAAACAGGTTTTTGCAAAGTTTAAGAAGAAATCAATGGTCTTTCGGTTCGTGAAGCCCCCGTACTCTTTTGCCAGATGATAAGGCATTTCAAAATGGGAGAGCGTAATAACCGGCTCAATCCCATATTTTAACAATTCATCAAATACCTGGTCATAGAACTGCAGTCCCTCCTCGTCAGGTTCCGCCTCATCTCCCATAGGAAATATCCTGGACCAGGCAATGGAGGTCCGGAAACACCGAAAGCCCAGTTCCGCAAATAAAGCGATATCTTCTTTATAATTTCCATAAAAATCAATTCCCACATGATTCGGATAATACTTTCCTTCCTCGATTCCGTCCGTGATCGTGCGGGGAACGCCGTAAGCGCCTGCTGTCATCACATCTGCCACAGACAGCCCTTTGGAAGTATTTAAGACGCCGCCTTCAAACTGATGGGCTGCCAATGCTCCTCCCCACAAAAAGTTTTTCTTTAAAGCCATAATCTCTGCTCCCTTCTTCCGGTTAATGGGTCAATCTGATTTCTGTAATCTTTGACCGTTTTCCCCTGGTCACTGCAAAGGTAATCGCATCTGCCACATCCTCCGGGGTCTGCCACATCTGCTGTGCCACCTCCTCGGCGTTCCTTCCGTCCCCAACCTCAAACTCTGTCTTGATGGCATTTGGACAGATTACACAGGATTTGATTCCTTTATGCTTATACTCCTTGTCCAGCGCCTGCGCAAAACCGCGGCAGGCAAATTTGGAAGCGGTGTAGATGGTCTCGTCCTCGTGACCGATATATCCGGTAATGGAGGAGACCATAACTACGATACCGTCATCCCGCTTTACCATGTCCATGGCTGCATGTTTGGAAAAAGCAAACATGGACCGGCAGTTTGCATTCATGATCTGGTCATAATCTTCCATCGTGGACTCAATCAGAGGTTTCACCTTTCCGAAGCCCACGTTGTTAAAATTCCTTTCTAACATGATTTTAAGCGGTACAATTCTATAAATCAGACTCCGTTGTTTGTCACCTGCCTTTCATTCTCTTAGCTTCTTGAAATATTTATATCATTCTGTCTCTCAAATAAATATCATATAATTACTATTTATTATATATTCTTATTGTCAATTTCCACCCCTTGTGATACAGTAAATAAAGGAGGCATCGCCTATGAAGTCGATTGAAAAAGCGCTTTCTGATATCCGTTTTAAGCAAAAAGAAGAACAAATCCATCACCACACCTATGATGAGGAACTGTTGCAGTACGAATATATGAAAAACGGCAATTTGGAACAGGCCATCCCATTGAGCATTAAATTATTCCGAGGTAATCTTACTGGTCATCTTTCCGACAACCGGCTCTCTCATTACCGCTACCTTTTTGTAGCTTCTACGACCCTTTCCTGCCGTTTCTGCCTGGAGGGCGGCATGCTGGCAGAAGATGCGTACAACATCAGCGACCTCTACATTCAGCTCATGGACAAATGCACTACTGTGGATGAGATTTTCCGTCTTCACACAGAGATGTTCACGGAATATACAAAACGTATGGCCGAACTAAAAAAAGAACAGATTTACTCGAAACCTGTTCTTCGGTGTATTGATTATATCCATCATCATTTACATGAAAACATTACCCTGAATTCCACGGCGGATTATGTAAATCTCTCGCCGTCCTATCTCTCCGCCATTTTTAAAAAAGAGATGAATACCACTCTTTCCGAATATGTGCGCAAATGCCGTATTGAAACAGCGCAAAATTTGTTAAAATATTCAGAATACACCTGTGTTGAAATTGCCAACTACCTCGCGTTCTCCTCACACAGCCATTTTAATACTTTATTCAAAAAATATACCGGATATACTCCAAAAGAATATCGTTTAAAGTATTTTCGACATAACTGGGCAGAATGACTTCCTAGAGCCAAAGCATGGTTCTGTAGTAAACTTCACAATACAAATACTATCCCCTCCGATTACTCCCCTACATAGGACATAATGCTGTAATCTGGACTCCCTAATCCAGGTATTTCTCCTGAAGATATATAATCTTGCTGTTAAGGCGGCGGATGTACCGGGCGCTGATACGGTTAAAAGAGACAAACCTGTCCATCAATCAGATTGCCCTTATGGCAGGGTATGGAAATAACAGTAATTTCTATAAAGCCTTCAGGGAATACTACGGTATGTCACCTCGGGAATATGTGTACACGGAGTCATGAAACCCCTATCGGCTGCCTATCCCGCCGTTTTATTTTTCATGTCACCTGTATCCGCATACAATTTTTAATACAAAAGGCTGGCACAACCGTGCCAGCCAGCTCCATGCATCCATAGCTATCTGATAAAATTTCCTGCGGCCTTCCAGATTTCGTACCACTCCTTACGCGTCAGCATGATATCTGCGCCCTGTGCATTTTCCGCAAGGTGTTTCACATTCATGGTACCTGATATCGGAAGCAGATGCGCCGGATGACGCAATAACCATGCGATTGCGATTGCAGGAGCAGGGACACCGTACCGTTCGGCTACCTCTTCTATTTTTGCATTTAATGGTTTATAATCCGGATGCCCAAGGAAACAGCCGCCCATATATCCGGCCTGCATTACAGACCAGCATTGGACCGTAATATCATTTAATCTGCAGTAATCAAGAACCCCTCCGTCCCTGTCAATTGCACACATATCGTCCATATTGACATACATCCCCCGTGAAATCAGCCCTGAATTGACAACACTCATCATCAGTTGGTTTGTAACAATCGGCTGTTTTACATACTTTTGCAAAAGCATAAGCTGTGTCGTGTTAAAGTTCGAAACACCGATATATCTGATTTTTCCGCTGACATACAGTTCGTCCAAAGCCTCCGCTATCTCTGCCGGATCTGCCAGGGCATCCGGCGCATGGAGCATATACACATCAATATAATCTGTTTTCAATCGTTTCAGACTGTCATTGGCCTCTTTTAAAATATAATCCTTAGAAAGGTCAATCGTTTCCGGCTTCCCCTGTCCCGGCTGGATTTCGGTAAATCCACATTTAGTCTGCAGAATCATTTTTTCCCTGACAGATGGCGTCATATGTGCTGCTTTTGCAAAAAATTCCTCACAATATCCGAAGGGCCCTCCATCCATTCCGTAAATATCAGCATTCTCAAAAAAATTCAAACCCATTTCAAGGCATGTCGATATGTATTCCTCTGCCTGATACAGGTTGAGCTTATTTAGATGCATTAAGCCAATTGCCATTACCGGAATGTCAAGATCCGTACTGCCCAGCTTCATCCTCCTCATCTGGTATTAGGGTGTAACCCAGACCCGCCAAAATATGGCATGGAATTAATCGTTACCATATCTTCATCCGAAAGATGAAAATCAAATATATCCGCATTCTCCACAATACGCGATGGCGTCACCGACTTAGGCAATGGCAGCACACCATTTTGAAGGCACCAGCGTATGCACAGTTGGGCAACCGACTTCCCGTATTTTGAAGCGATATCCTGAAGCCTCCGATCCGTCAGCATGCGTCCCGTCCCCAACGGGCTCCATGCCTCCACCAGAATATCATGTTTCCTGCAGTAATCCACTGTCTCCTCCTGCATTTGACCCGGATGATATTCAATCTGGTCCACCATCGGGATTATTTCTGTTTGCATCAATGCCTCCAGGTGCTCCGGAAGGAAATTAGATACACCAATGGATTTTATATATCCTTTCTTGTAGAGTTCTGTCATGGCCCGCCACGTATCAACATTAACCGCTTCCCAATCCGGACAGCGGTATTTTGTAGCCGGCCAATGGATTAGATACAGGTCCAGATAATCTGTCTGCAAATCATCCAATGTTTTTTGAAATGATTTCATTGTCTTTTCATACCCTCTGCTGTCATCCCACACCTTGCTGGTTATAAATAATTCAGCACGCGGTATGTCTACGGGCTTAAGCGCCTCACCAATGCTTGATTCGTTTTTGTATGCGGCAGCGGTATCAATATGCCTGTAGCCGGCCCTGACTGCCGTCCTGACCGCCGCGGTGGCAGTCTCTCCGTTTGGGGACTGCCACGTTCCGAATCCAAGGCATGGTATATGATATCCATTATTCAGAATATACGTATCTGTTATCCGTTCCATCATACCTCCTAAGAATTCTCCTTTCCAAAATGCCGGACTGTTATCCGTATCTCCCAATACCGGCTGACTGACATGCTAAACACGCAGGACCACCGCATGCCCGGCATCATGCTTTGTCATCAGCGCATTTACGATAAATGCAGCTACCAGGCTGACGATACAGCCGACGCCAACAGCCAGATAAACGCTGAGTATGATTTTACCCACATAAACCACCAGATATGCTGCGATTCCGCATACAGCCGCTATGATGGCTGACATCCTGTGCACCTTTTTCTGTGTCACCGCCACAAGCAGGGGACCTGCAACGCCGCTTAAAATGACCCCCGTACCAATCCAGTTAAGCACATTCAATGAACTGGGCCTGTTAAACGCAATCGGAAGCGATGCAATACCAACAAGTACCACGGACCATTTTGCAATGGACAGGGAAATCCTGTCTGCCTTCTCAATATCGACTTTCTGTCCGCAGTCAATTTTATGCTGTATATACGTCTGGCGATACAGCGTGTTTCCAAGAACAGTTGCCATCATTACCATGATCCCGTCTGTGGTCGACATGGTGGCCGCCAGCAGCACAACATTGAAAAATGCCCCAACCACGGGATGATATACCATGGTTACAAAAGTCGGAAGGGCATCATCTGCATTCGCCAGCACCTCCGGTGTCAGAAGCCTGGAATACATTCCCCCTACAACCACCATGCCGCCGATGAACAGGCAGAAACCTGCAAATAGTATGAATTTCCTTAAATCCCGGTTTGTCTTAAGATACTGGACCTTATTCATCAGCTGAGGATTCAGCGACCAGCATGCATTGGAAATGAATATGCCTGAAATAGCCACCGGGCCTGCAAATGCAGCATCGGACGGATTAAACGCAGCTGACAGGTTGGGATCTGCCTGGCTCAGCAGTCTGGGAACCTCTGTGAATACATTCCCAAACAGGAAGAATCCTGTAATGACCACCGTGATGGATACGATACACATCAGGGTGCCCTGAACCACATTGGTATAGATATGCGCATATGTACCGCCAAGGAACAGGTAGATCATAACAACCACCACACCAATCAACACACCTGTTTCATAAGGAATCCCCAAGGTTGCATTCATCAGGGTACCGACGCCTACAAACTGGGCAGCCAGGGGTACGATATTGCACAGACATACAATACCAATCAGCAGACGGAGCCCCTTGCTTTGATATACATCAGCAAGCCAGTCCGGCATGGTAAGGGCATTTGTCTTATCCGCAAGCTTCCGGTAGCTCCCCGCAACGATTGCAAGCATTAAGATGGCAGGAAACCAATGTCCCATATGATACCATAACAGGGACACGCCATTTTTATAGGCAAGACCGGGCAGGCCAAGGAACGTACCCGCGCTCATGAATGTGGCCGCCCATGTTATGGCAACAATATATGGGTTTACATCCCCTGATGACACTGCAAAAGATTTCATATCCGTGGTCTTCTTAGACCCCTTCAGGCCGAGAACCCCCATTGCAATCAGATATATGACAAACAGTATTATAAATGTAGCCTTCATCTTACTCCCCTCCCTCTTCGTTTAAATGATTGTTTGAATACAGGCCCTTTGTTACCCCTACTACAAGAATCCAACTGATAATCTCCACTACAGCCCAAATTTTAAACATATCTTTCCTCCTCCTCTTGTTTTCAAACCCCAAACAGCCGGGCTAATTCAACAAAATCATTTAACACATAATCCACTTCCTGTTTTCCATCCGGTTCATCGTAAATTACCTTTGGCCCATATTCCATCGGTCTTGGTACAAATATGGTCGTACAGCCCGCGAGCTTTGCCCCGTCCAGATCAAAGGGATGGGCCGCGACCATGGCAACCTCTTCCGGCCTTGCGCCCAGAAGGTTAATTTCATCAACATAAACTTCTGGATTGGGCTTGAATTTCTTAAATAAATCCCCTGTCGTAATAAAATCCCATGGCAGGCAGGCCGCTTTTTCAATATCAATCATCAAATTAAAATCCCCGTTAGAAAAAGGTCCAATCGCGTATCCTGTTTTCAATCTGTTTAATCCTTCCAGCACATCCGGCCATGGGGAAAGCCGGTGCCATATTTTTCCCAGATTTTCATAGTCCTCTGCCGACAGGACATCAAGCCCGCACTCCCTGGCCCTGGAATCCAGATACTCCATAAAAACAGTATCCGCCGGGACCCATTCCCGTTTTCCATGGGCAATGTCAAATGTTGCCTTAAAGTATCCGTCATTTCTCCAGGCATTGGCAAATTCGTCCCAATCAATATCCAGGTTGTACTTTTTGCTTAAAGACATGCCATGTGTTACGATTGAGCCATGCCAGTCAACCACTGTCCCGAATGTATCAAAAATTATGTACCGGGTTTTCGATATATCCATCTGTATACACCTCTGTTCTTTCCTAATTAACATTTCTAAACATTTAATCTGCAAAATCCTCGCATTGTAATACGCTTTTCTATGTGCTCTTTATAAACATTTTATTTCTTTATGAAAATATCTATCCATCGCCTCTTTTCTGTAAATTATTTATAAATTATTTATATTTGATAGTATAGGCGAAAATGCTGTTTTTGTCAATATCATCCTACTTTATTTTTATATTATCATCATTTTCACTATATTTCCAATGTTTTTTTATCTTTATAGTTTATTATTTTATAAATTATTTACAAAATATCGCTATTTGATGCAATCTAAGATACCTTTTGTTATTCTAATTTTGTAAATTATTTACGAATTATCATCTGTGAAACTCATTTTCCCTCGAATATACCATTCGAAACGTTGACTTTATATCTAAACTGCTCTAAAATGTCATATAAAGACAGAAAAATCATAAAGGGGCAGAAATGATGGCCATTAAGGCAAAAGAACTGGCACAGCAGTTAGGGGTATCCGCGGCTACACTATCTTTAGTCATGAACGGAAAACCTGGAATCAGCGATAAGACACGAGAAAAGATAATAAAGGAAATGAATGATCTTGGTTATGGCTATTTGGTGAAGAATCCCCACAACGAGCCACAGATTCAAAATACCATTGGATTTGTTATTTATAAAAATGATGGGAAGATGCTTGGGTTAAACTCTTTTTATCCATTAATTCTGGACGGTGTGGAAAGCACCGCAAGGAAATACGGTTATAACCTTGTAATCATCAACCTGGAACGGGCTGATATCGAACAGCAGATTCATTATATAACGGATGCCAATTGCGTCGGTTATGTTATATTTGCTACGGAAATGCAGGATAATGAAATCGATTATTTCGAAAACCTGGGACTTCCGTTTGTCCTCTTAGACAACTACTATAATGGACGGATGATTAATACGGTAAAGGTCAATAATGAGCAAGGGTGCTATCTTGCCGCAAAGTATCTGATTGATATGGGACACCGCAGAATAGGTTATCTTTCCAGCGGCCTTCCGATTAACAGTTTCATTGAACGCCGCAATTTTTCAAAAAAGGCTTTGGCATCCTTCGGCATAATGGATATGGAAAAGTTCACCTATACCATCGGCTATCCAATTGACCAGGCGGCAGAAGGAATCCTGCCCGTTCTGAAAAAACATAAAAAGTCCGAACTTCCCACCGCCTTTTTAGTGGACAATGACCTTGTGGCAATCGGGGCAATGCAGGGCATGAAGGAATTTGGTTATCAACTGCCTGATGACTTTTCATTTGTAGGCAATGCGGACCGTCCAATCAGTTCCTTGGTGGAGCCAAAGTTAACCACCATCCGGGTGCCACAGGAGCGCTTTGGATCTGAAGCCGTGTTTCAACTGATACAACAGTTACAGAACCAGGAAACATCATTTACAAGGGTTGAGATAAATGGGGAACTGATTGTACGGGATAGTGTGAAAGATATAAACGGATGAACCAAATATCTGCTGGTAAGGACAGGTCTTACTTTAAGCAGTTTCAAGGAAAACTCCCCCGTTGTGAAAAGCGGGGGAGTTTTCCTAAACGCATTTAAATGGCATCTAGGATAAATTTCATAAATGTCTATTATTTTTCTGAAGTCCCATCCATCATACTCTTTAAAAGTTCTTTTCTTATGTCCATATACAAAGGCCTGCACACATCAGATGGAACACAGGCTATCATATCCTCTCCAGTGCCGGCGGCATCAGCCAGTACAACCATTCCCTTTCCAACCTTATGTCCAATCTTCATTTTTTTAAGTATACCCATGATTTTCATATGCTCTTTTAAGGGTATTTCTTTTCTGCTCCTAACCGGAATCAGCCGAGTATTATTTCCATCCTCCACCAATACCGTGGTCGTCAGCACACGCATAGGACATGTTAACTCCTGATGCGCAAAATCCATCCCCCTGCTGCACCGGTTCCCACTAATTGTCATGTCAGCTTCATTCAAAACACAAATCTGCATCAAACACTGGTTCGGACATATAGTACAGTATAGTTCCATCACATCACGGCCCCTTCCCCTGCTGCATATCTGGCAGAAAATCTCCCCACCCTGACTGCATCCATAACAACATGATCCACTGTATCATATACATGGAGGACATTCCCACATGCAAAAATCCCGGGAATTGTAGTTTCAAATCTCTCATTCACAACCGGTCCGCCGCTTTTTTCATCCAATTGCGCACCCGCCCCAAAGGTAAGCTCATTCTCAGGAATCAACCCCACAGCCAGCACAAGGCTGTCGCAGGCAATCTCTGTCTCCGAACCAGGTATGACACGGAAATCCCCGTCAACCTTTCCCACCATAACAGCCTCTACCCTATTTTTACCAATAACCCTTGTAACAGTAGTAGAAAGATGTAGGGGTATCCCAAAATCTTCAAGGCAGTTCTTTATATTACGTCTCAGCCCTCCCGGTTCTGGCATGATTTCGTAAACTCCAAGCACCTCCAATCCTTCCAGCGTCAGTCTGCGGGCCATGATTAATCCGATATCACCTGAACCGAGGATGACAAATCGTCTTCCGGGTATACAATTTGCTATATTCACATAATACTGAGCCTGCCCTGCCGTATATATACCGGCAGTCCTAGCGCCAGGAAGCAGAATTGCATCCCTTGTTTTCTCACGGCAGCCCATGGCAAGAATAACAGATTTAGCATCAATAGATAAGATACCTTCCTCACATATGGCCGTCATTGTTTTATCTGGATTAAGCCGGGTGACATATGCATTCCTGATTACCAATATTCCAGATTCGGCAACCTCGTCCCTTTGACACTGGGCAAATTCCGGACCGCTCAGGTCTGCCCCATAACACTCAAGTCCAAAGCCATTGTGAATACACTGGTTCAGGATTCCGCCAAGTTCGAAATTACGCTCAATCACTACTGTCCGGGCCCCATTCTTCCATGCTTCCAACGCAGCTGCCATCCCTGCCGGCCCACCCCCTATTACAGCAACATCACAGGTTATTCTATTTTCATTGCTGACTGGCATTAGTTGTCACCTTCCTTTAAGGCAGCAACCAAAGGATTACTGCCATCTTCTTCTAATAGTACTTCCCATGGATTCAAACCAAGTTCCCTGGACAAAAGTTCAATCACCCTTTGCTGGCAGAAACCGCCCTGACACCGTCCCATTCCAGCACGTGTACGTCTTTTTACCCCTCCAATGGTGTTCGCTCCTGCCGGGCTGTGGATTGCTTCAAGAATATCGCCTTCCGTCACCATCTCACATCGGCATACCATACGTCCAAAGGCCGGATTCCTTTTTATCTTCTCCTCCTGTTCTTCAGGTGTCAGTTCCGCAAAACGCCGCGGTAACCGATTGGCTGGCCGGAAGTTTTCATCCACTTCCATTTTCATCCCCAACGCCTTAAGAAGATCCGAGACGTAAACCGCGATTGCTGGTGCAGATGCAATTCCTGGGGATTGAATCCCTACAACCTGAATAAGATTTTTTATTTTTGTAGACGGGCGGATGTAAAAATCATGTGGGCATTCCTCCATTACAGCCCGTTCTCCTGAAAACATACGTATCACTTTACAATCTTTAATATCAGGCGCTGACTTTACCGCGCCATTCATCAGCTGCGAAATTCCTTCTTGCGTATTTTCGCCAAATCCTTTTTCCATTACCACTGAAGTTGAACCAAGACTGGGATTTCCAGAAATCTTAGTGCCAATGGTAATTCCCTTGGACACCTCCGTTGGTATGGGGAATAAGGACATATTCATCTGAATCCCATAACTCTTGTCAAATATAATCAGTTCACCATGCCGGCTTATCAAATGAAAGGATTCAGCCCCAGCCATATCCGACACCTCATCCCCTCTGATTCCCGCTGCATTAATAAGATAACGGGCACCATACTCGCCCTTTGTCGTGTTAAGCCTGAATATTTTTCCCGGACTGATTCCCTGTACCTCACAGCTCCGGAATAAATCCACACCATTTAACATGGCATGTTCCATAAATGCAATTGTAGTGAGATAAGGTTCTGTTACTGCCGCATTTGGAGCATATAAGGCATATTTTATCTTCCTATCCGCATGAGGCTCCAGCCGGAAGATGCGCTCACCGGAAATCACTTCTAAATCCGGTACTCCATTTTGCTTCCCTTTCTTATATAAATTTTTAATATAATCCAGATCTTTTTCATCAAATCCAACTACCATGGCCCCGGTCCTTCGGTACGGAAACCCCAACTCCTCCGCCAACTGCGGATACATGGAACATCCCTGTACATTCAGCAATGCCTTCAGCGTTCCAGGTTCAGGGTCATAACCACTGTGTATGAATCCTCCATTGCCTCTTGTGGCACCAGCGCCTATGTCCGTCTTAGCTTCAAACACGGCAATATCCAGTTTATATTTTGAAAGTTCCCTGGCTATTGCACATCCGACTATACCTCCGCCGATAATACCTACATCATATGTCTTCAATGTTCCCCTCCCTGCAATATGCCATTCCAAACAAGCTAAGTCTGTTAAAATCCCTCCATCCGACTGGATAGAGGTCAATAGAAAGTCCGTTATCATCGTCTGCGTAGATAATAAGGTGATAAGAACCCAGTTTTTCCCTGAGCAGGATTATGCATTCCATTACATGTTCATTCCTCCACACATATCGTGCCCATCCATAATCCTGTGTGACCGTAATTTCCTGTTCCTTCCAGTCATTATACCATGCCTCAATTTCCCACCTGTCATTATTGATACCCAGTGTAAAAATAAACTTTAACCCATTATCAATCTGATTGATGGCCATACTATGAATCTGGCTGCTATTTTTGGCGACCTCATATGTTTTTCCAACTATTGTCCCTTCCCTTCTGCTGGGTTCCCTGAGTCCCTTTGGCATTGGCATCTGGAGGCCGTTTTCCATTTCCCTGAGATGTCCCAAAATCTGTCTGTTTTCAGGCAGCGGCGTATCTGATATATTTTTAAAAAGTAATGGCCAGGCCAGGTGCACGACCTCTGTCAAATGACCGTACCCATCTTCCAGATTCCCCTGAAATGCCCATATAATATCGGTATCCGGACATATAATGAACATCTGTCCCCCATGCCCTTTTGAGCCGTAGGCACCGTTACGGTATCGCCAGAATTGATATCCATACCCTGGATTCCCATCCACGTAGCTGGTAAAATGAGTTACTTCCACATGGCTTCTGATAGCCTCTTCCAACCATTCGTTTGAGATAATCCGCTTTCCATCCCACATTCCCTTTTGGTGAATCAAAAGGGCAATTTTAGCAATATCCTGGATCTTACAGTGAAACCCCCTGCTCCCGGTATTTATTCCCATCTGTTCTTCCCAGTAAACACCGGTAATCCCCATATGTACAAATAGCTTTTCATTAAGATATTCCACCATCTTTTTTCCAGTAACCTTCTGCACGATGGCGGCCAATGTATGCGTACCGGAATTGTCATATCCATATAAAGTCCCCGGCTTTACTCTTGGCGGAGTATTAAGGTATGATTTTAGCCAGTTAGGATAGCTTCTGTCAATCGACGATGCGTCTCCTGTCTCTCCTCCCTGCATGGTAAGCAGATGCCGTATTGTCCGCATCTTATTATACGGATGAAGCGGACCTGTTATAAGTTCAGGAAAAAAATCAACAATATGGCAGTCAAGATCCAATAGTCCCTCATCCACACATAATCCTATGGCCAGGCTTGTGATGGTCTTGCTTGTGGAGTACATAATATGATTCATCTGGGAGGTATAAGGATACCATGACCCCATAGAAGCAATCCTGCCATGTCTAAGAAAAATAAAATGATGCAGAGGCAGCTTATTAATCGCCAACTGCCTATAAAATTCCAGGAAATTCCCACTTGGGATGCCAAGACTCTCCGGTGATGCCATTTGCAGTTCTTCCATAAATGCCCTCCTACCCTTCTCTGTATTGCATAAACTCAATCTCATTCCCTTCTGGATCGTATACCATAAAAGTCCCGGCTTTTTGTGGGTCAGGCCTGAAGACATAAGGATTGATACATTTTGCAGTGCCAGTCTTTATCTGTATGCCTTTACGTTTGAGTTCACCGGCTGCCTGGAGGATATCATTTACCACAAAGCAAACATGGCGATAGCTATCACCACGCCCCAGGAAATCATTCCTCCCTGCAGCAAATTCCAAATAACCGTCCCCTTCCAGGGCGTCCCTGTAGAACGCGGTCATTTTTTCCGCATCCTTACAATTCAGAACCGCCTTCATAAGCTGTATATCATTTATCTGGTTGGAATCTTTTAAAATAAGTATATCGTTTCCTTCCGGATCCATTGTGTGGATGGCTTTCGGAACCATACCTGTTTCTTCATACCAGATATTTCTTTTTTTCAGCCTTTCTTCCATCTTCCCAGTGTCACTGACATACAATACAAACTCCTTCAGGGCACGCGATTTTTTATCATTGTCCGATGTGTAACCTTTTGGAAATAATTCAATGAACTGTCTTTCACTGACTTTTACATATGTTAATCTTAACATTCCGTCTTCATCTTTTAGTTCACATGCCCTGGTGAACCCCAGACCTTCCTCATAAAAGGCCAGTGTATTCTTATAATGTTTACAGTAAAAGCAGATATGGCCAAACGTATTGATAGAAATTCCCATAGCTCTCCTTAATCAGGAAAGGAGGGAGAACAACCATCCTCCCCCCTTTCTTCCTACTCATTCAAATGTTCAAGTATCCTGTCATGTAACTGTTCCAACGTCGCATCCATATATCGCCTTAGTTCCGCTCCATCGTGGATAAACTTCATCAGTTTCTTCAAAACTTCTATATGGCCATCTGATTCAGATGTGGCCAAATTAAATACAAGATTCACCTCCACTGTTTCATCCGGGGCATCAAGCCGTTGGAATAATACGGGATTATCAAGACGCAATAAACAGATTGCGTTTTTTAGTACATGTTCATTTCCCGCATGGGGAATCGCCACCCCTGGATTTGTGGGCAGGCCTGTAGGAAAGGATTCCTCCCGCTTCAGACATGCTTCCCGGAAGGTTGTCTTAACAGCCCCTTTCCTGATAAGTTCATCAGAGCACAAGCGGATTGCATCTTCCCATGAATTGGCTGTTCCATCAATAACAAATATGTTTTCCATTTATATCTTCAACTCCCACTTATGTTTACCATTTTCCAAGCAGCTTACCTACTATCCCCAGTAAGACCGCAAAAAAGTTAGCAGATCCACCTGCTGTTACCATACTGTCCCCAATATCAATGCCTGCCCAAATCATCATATCCGTTACCAACGGTGCCATGAAGGTCTGTGCATACAACAGGAAAATGACAAGGACGGTGGATCCTATGACAAGTCTGAAGATATTCCCTTTTGTAGCCATGGCTCCTACGCAGGTGTAAACAATTAAATTTGCCAGCAATGTTATTGGGAAGAACTTATTGCCCGGGAGAATCAAGCCAAGGAAAACCGTTATCGGGATCATAAGGATTCCGGCTGATATAGCGGCATTATCACCTTGCCCCAATGCATAATCCATGCCAAGATAAATCTCCTTGCCTTCCCCCAGGAATTTATTAGCCCAAACCCTTGCGCCGTTACTGAACTGGGTTAACCCCGTCATCATGACCGATACCATACGCCCGGTAAGAATCATGACTGCCGATATGCCTACCGCGATAGACATGATTGTTGGGACATCCTGTTTTGTCATGATTCCCATAAGAGCGCCAACCAGCAGCCCTATTACCGCCGGATCTCCTAATAACCCATATTTCTGTGCAATCTTATCAATATTAATATCAATCTTCCGTAATCCGGGGATTTTATCAATCACCCAGTTTACCGCCCAATAAATAGGAAGCATGGTTGTGGAATGAAACACGATGGCGCCCGTCGTACCTTCAAATCCAAAATACTCCTGCCATGGTTTCGCAACAACATCCCCCATCTTCTCTGTAATCACGCTTAGTAGCAATGCTATTACGATTCCAATAATATAACTGTCAAAAATAACATAGGCGATTGCGGATATAGTCAATATATGCCAATAGTCCCAAATATCAACATTCAAAGTCTTAGTAAATCCCACCTTCAGAAGTATGATATTCAGTACGAACCCCAGCGGTACGACAAGCGCTGCAAACGGGGTCGCCCAGGCTGCTGCCGCAAGTGTCTGCCATCCCACATCAACAACCGTGAAGCCTGCCCCAGCCCCTTGGTAATAAGCTACAACAGGAGCCAGTGTGGTCGTCATGAAACTAACCACAAGCTTAAGTCCCTGGAATCCAATGCCTACCATAAGACCTGCCTTCAATGCCTGCCCTGCTTTCATACGGAAAATAAGGCCAAGACCGAAAATCATAAACGGCAGCAATACAACTGCATTAATGTTCAATATATATCTGACTGCATTATATAAAACTGTCATACCCTTCCTCCAATCCATCCATAAATCATATCTCCCTTACTCCCCTGCCAGTTCCCTTAACTTTTCAACCAGCATTTCCGCTTTCTTTTCTTTTCCAATGCCTGTAACAAATTCCACGAGACTCAGCACGGGCTTACTCAATGTCTGTCTATACGCATTGGCCGGGCACACGATATCCACCATGTCTACATTCAGCGGTATTTCATTTGTACTGCAGTGGATAATATCTACAGGAATCCCCGCTTTGGCACAGATATCCTTTACTTCCTCACAAACAATGGTCGATGTATTAATTCCTGTTCCGCATGCCACTAATATCCTTATCTTCTTCATCAAACTTGACCTCCTAATGATCTATGGGTGTAATACTACTTTCAACTGTTTTCCGCATCTGATTTCTTCCAAAGCCTGTTCCACTCCATGCAAATCACACTCTTTGGTAACCAGCCACTTCAATGATATCTTTCTCCTGCCCGCAAGCCTTAAAACAGCTTCAAGATGTCTCCTCTCATACCCGTCCGTCCCACACAGGGAGAGTTCTTTCTTCTGTATAATGCTTAAATCGAGCTGCGCATCCGGGCTTTCAAACCTTGAGAATATGACTATTTTTCCTTTTGGGGCCATGAGGGGCAGTACTGTATCCATAACCTGCGCATCGGGTGACGTTATGACTGTTATATCAACCCCTCTTCCTTCTGTTTCCACTGCTACAATTTCTGATAGACTCTCGCTGCTGCTGTCAACAAGTAAATCCGCCCGGAAGGGACGTGCCATTTCCAATCTGGCCGGGAGACAATCGGTCTGTATAATGCTGTCCACACCACGAAGTTTTCCAATTTGTGTATGCATACATCCAGCAGGTCCGCAGCCTATTATCAGCACCTTTTTTCCTGGCCCAAAATCATGCTGTTCCTGGCATTTATATACCGCACTCGCCACATCCGCAACCGCCGCCTCATTAAAGGACACGTTGTCCGGAATCTTAGCTATATGGCCGCTGTCCAGAACTTCCCGTGATAAGAGCACATATTGCGCCATCCCACCGGATGAACCAGCCGGTGTCCCCTCTACACATACAGCCAAACGGTCTCCAACCGAGTATACGGCTTCCTCTTCAGATATCGCAGTAACCATTCCCGAAAAATATGTTCCTGGAATTGTACCTTCCTTTACTACTTCCGTATGTAATAATGTTTTTAGGTCTAAATCACTTATGCTGCAGGCCTCTATCTTCAGCAACAGGCCTCCCGGTGAAAGTTCAGGCTCCTGGATAGTTTCCAGGACAAAGCCCTTTCCCTTTTTATACCTTAGACAATCCAACCTTCATCCCTCCTTATATCTGTCATTATGTAAAAATATCTCCCCGTTATCATTCACCGTCCAAACCATCCGTCAGGACTTCTAATATAATCTCATATATCCCATGACCATCCTTTGCAGAAATCTTTCCACACAGGTCGCTGTTTTCCGCTATGGAAATAAGCGTGCGCAGTATTTTCAGGTTCCACTGGCTGGATTCCCTGAAGCAGGTATAAAAAAGCATATGTACCGGTCCAAAAAATTCGTGGCCGAAATCCACGCCTTCCTCAATATAAAGCAGTCCCAGACAAGGCTCTATCAAACCTTTTTCGGGCAATGCATGTGCAATGCAGAAACCTTCCCGCAGGATAAAATAAGGACCATTTAATTTGCAATTTTCCACAGTAGCATCAATGTAACCCCTGCTTATTCTTTGACACCTGATTAGCGGCCCTGCGGCAATCCTCAAGGCATCTTCCCAATCCGTACATCCCTTTGTCTTCTGCACAAATTCAGGAAGGAACAATTGTTTTAGCCGGGCGGCACCACTTTCCCTGACACTAAACTTCTCATTTAAAAGCCTTACAGCCGCCTCAATGTCCTTCCGCTCAGGTGAACACTGATTTTCCTGAACAATTTTTTGTAATCTGGTCATTTCCCGGTCCAGCCTATCCTCAACAAAGCCCTCTGCCCTCTTTTCACTAAGTATCATATATGACAATTCGTAGATATTAATAATATCCTCCCTGCTCAAAAGCGGGTCCACCACTATAACCGGCCGGTCCGACTTGGCAATATTGATGGCTGATATAACAAAATCAGCGCGCTTCATCCTCTCGTCATAATAAAGACTGTTCGCTGAGCATATCCCTATGATGTGGAAATTAAATATCCGTCTTACCTTGGATGCCAGAAGCTGTCCTACTGCCACTCCCCCTGGACAGGCAATGAGGACACTTAATTTTTTTTCTGCCGGTCCCACCCTATCCATAGCAGCTATAAGATACATTACAATATAGGTAATCTCTTCGTAGTCATCACATCGTATCTCATCTGTGAGGGAATCCAGACATTCTAAAACAGCCCGGTAGATATGGGGATAATCTGCTTTCATCTGATTAATAAGCGCGGGATCCAACCTCTCATTCATTTTCCTTTCATTCATGAAATACTGTATCAGAAGCTCCAATAAAACTTCATCAGAATATAAAGCCACCTCCAATTGCCTGGATATATTCCCAATGAAATCAATTACCCGCATCTTAATCTTTTGGTACAGATAAGGATTCTCCTCCTGTGGGATACAGAATGGAAACAGCTTTGCATCATTACATAAAACAGCAAGCTCACCTTCCCTGGTTTCAAGTCCAAGTTCATTTGCAATCAGTTGATACAGCTTCTTCAGCTTCCGTTTATCCAGGCCGTCCTTATCCCCTGACTCTTCCTCCAATATGGGATGTCCGCCAAGACAACGGTTCATTGACACAAAAAAGTACAGAGCAGCAATCTTTACATCATCTTCCAGAAGATTCAACCTTAACTGCACATCATAAAGCTTCACCTTTGACCAGAACCATCCTAAAGGATGTATAAAATTCAATTGATGTAAAATAAGATTTTGAAAAACACTGTAGTTCCCGTCAAACTGGTCAATCATTCTGGCCAAGAGGCTTATCAATACATGCCGCACCGAACGTTCCGTATATACTAATCTGATACCTTTGCCCGGACTGGATTTTATATATACTCCCTGGGTCAGGAACTGTTCCTTTAATCTGGAGACATCATTGATTGCAGTCACCTGACTGATATCCATTTTCTTTGCGATCTCACCTATCGTTACATATCCAGAGGCATTTAAGAGCATTACAAATTGCATGATTTCCCTCTCCTGGGGCAACATGATATACATTGTCAGGGCCTGCCGTCCCAGGGATTCCAATATAAATGTCCTGTCTGTATTTGGGGGAAGCAGTATCCTTCCTTCTGATGCAATCCTAAGTGGCGCCTGATTTAATGAAATAAGATATGCATTGATATGTTTTAAATCATTTTTTAAAGTCCTGTCGCCTATCCCATACATATCCATCAATTGTCCTGTAAAAACTTTGCCATCTGCGCTGCGCATGATGTCCATTAAAATCTCTACAGCCCTGTGTTTCATTCCCTTCCCCCATTTCCATAACCTTCCGAAATCAGCCTTCTTTTTGCCCGTACCTTACCTTGTAACGTTCTAAAACCCCTGCCGCGGTTTCGTCTGAGAGGGATTCCGGTTCTCCCATATTCATACATTTTGCAATCCAATAAACTTTTGCCGTATCTTCCACCATCTCAGCTACGAATAATGCCCGCTTTAATGTTGGGCCGACAGCAATCACCCCATGGTTCTTTAACAATACTGCGTTTTTATCCTTCATGGTATCCAGTGCCACAATACCCAGTTTTTCCTGCCCTCCCGTGGTATAAGGCGCAATGGGCACATTTCCTCCCACAGCTTCTCCAAGTTGGATCATCACAGGAGGTATTTCCTGATTCACCAGGGTCATTGCCGTAGCATATGGGGAATGCGTATGGACAATGGCATTGATGTCATCCCTCTCCCTCAGTATATAGGCATGTACCGGCAATTCTGTAGATGGATTGCGCTCCCCGTCCTCAATATTGCCAAACAGGTCAGTAACCACTATATCCGCAGCCGAAAGTTCATCATAGTTCATACCACTGGGCGTTATAGCCATCAGCCCCTGCTTTCTGTCAACAATTGATATATTTCCCTGGGTTGACTGTACCAGGCCACTTCCAGCAATGCGTAAACCAGTCCTAACAACCTCTTCACGTAATTCTTTTAGTAACATTGTATATATCCTTTCCTTGTTTTTGTATATGCATATACGTTTTTTATAAATATATCATAACTGCTATATCCCCTTTTATCAATAATAAGACCTTTCCCGCTGATGGTAAGACTTTTTAGTTGTGGCCCGGGCAGATACCAGCTGCATCAAATAGGTTTTTACAGATGCAAAAAGGCCATTATACCAATGCTTCACTCACTGGCAAACAGCCTCTTTGACTTGTCGGATTATTTATTTTCTGCGGTAAAAGCCACAGCGGTTTTTCAATTCACGCGGTTAACCACATTCCCATCCATAAAGGCTTCCAGATTCTTAACCGCCAAATCCATTAACCGCTGACGGGATTCCTTTGACGCCCATGATATATGTGGTGTAATAATACAGTTTTTTGCTCCCAGCAGAGGATTGTCCGGGCGTATGGGTTCCGTAGAGACCACGTCGAGTCCCGCAGCGCCCACCTTTCCACTGTCCAGGGCTTCCCTCAGGTCATCCTCTACAATCAGCGGCCCCCTGGAATTATTAAGAATGATGACCCCATCCTTCATCTTGGCAATATTGTCCTTGTTGATTACCCCCTCCGTTTCCTTGAACAGCGGGCAATGAAGGGCAATCACATCTGATTCTTTAAACAGCTCATCCAGGTCATCCACATATCTGCACTGTCCGTTAACCAGTTCCTCATCATGGTATGTGTCATAAGCAAGCACATGCATGCCCATGGCCTGGGCAATCCTGCCGGTAGCCTGGCCAATACGTCCATACCCGATGATTCCCATGGTTTTACCGTCCAGTTCAATCAACGGATAATCCCAGAAACACCAGTCCGGATTGCTGCTCCAGCGCCCTTCCTTCACGGCCTGGTCATGATGCCCGATGTGATGGCAGATTTCCAGCAGAAGCCCGATGGCAAACTGTCCTACTGCTGCCGTTCCATAGGATGGGATATTGCACACGGGGATTCCCTTTGCTTTTGCCGCCTGTATATCCACCACATTATATCCGGTTGCCAGGACCCCTATGAAACGGATTCCCGGACATGCATCGAATACCTCCGCAGACAACGGTGTTTTATTCGTATACACAATCTCCGCGTCACCAATCCGCCTGATTATCTCCTCCACATCGGTAAGCGGGGTGCGGTCATACACAGTACACCGGCCCAAGGCTTCTAACCCGCTCCAGTCCAGATCATCCGGATTTAAGGTATAGCCATCTAAAACAACTATTTTCATATCGAACAGCTCCTTCCTAACATCAGATCTGTGGATTATCAGGGTGCAGCATGGTTGCAATTACCTTATCAAGGACATCGTCCTTCCATATCTCTTTCCAGTTTTCACGCATGACCAGCCGGTTGCCAAGTCCTATGGCTACCTTACATGCATCAGACACGGGCGGCTTGCCTGGAATATACCCTAGGAAATTAGCTGACAGGTTATAGATATGGCCAGTTAAAAAGGAAACGGCTGCCTCCCTGTCAATCCCTCTTCTCTCTGCCTCATCCACAGTCTCTGCCATTGCATAAAGACAGGTGGCCCCAAGAAGTTCTACCAGCGTGGGTTCAAGGAATGCTATCTGTTCCGATGTCATGACATACGCATGCTCAACAGGCGCATACATCTGTTTTGCCACCTCAACACACTGGGCAAAACGTCCGTCATCTCCCTGGATTTTTGACATTACAATGTCCTGCTTCCCGCCGCATCCTCCGAAACGGTCCTGGCGTGCTTCATATGTATCCTGGTCCAGGAAATAGGACGGATGACAGGGATGCGCTACCGCAAACGTACAATCATCCCGTAGCGTCAATTCCCTGGCAACAGCTGCAGCGGGATCCAGGATAATAAACCCGGTTCCTGGCCTTAACTGCGGAACATAGACAGCTGATAACTTCTTAATCAGGGTATCCGGCACCGCAAATACGACCACGTCCGACCTCTGCAGCGCTTCCTCCACTGAAACAGGTATGAATCCCCGCTCCCTGATGCTCTTAATCCCGGCTTCAGAAGCCTCCACCATAAGGACCTCAAAGTCTCCTGATTTAATCACCAGATTGTTGCTGGTCCTTGTACCCATCTTTCCGCCTGCGCCAATTACACTTACCACTATCTTAGACATAATCCCTTACCTCACTTTTTATTTTTTATGATACCGGTATCCCGGCCATATCAGTCATTCCATTCCCTGTTCTACAACTGCTGCAATATTTTCAGGAGCAAACCCATAGTAATCCGCCAGCTCATCGGCAGGTCCTGACTCCCCAAAGGAAGACAATCCGATTCTGGATACCCGCTTAGGGTCATTCTCCACAACCAACTTACTGATGTAAGCCCCCAGTCCCCCATGTATGTTATGGTCCTCCACCGTGACAATCCGCTTAGCCTTCCGGATTTCCATTATCACCTTGTCCGGATTCTTTGCATTGATAATATTGATGTCCCCGACAGTGATGTCTATCCCCTTTTCCTTCAATAAATCTGCCGCCCTCAATGCCCGGTCAAGCACAAAACCACTGGATAGCAGCAGTGTATCCGTCCCATATCTTTTCAGTATACGGATCCCGTCCATTGAAAACGGTACATCCTTCTCATAAACGTCCTTTTCCCTTCCGCTTCCCGCCCTTATGTATACAGGACCTTTAATTTCCGCAGCAGCCTTCACGGCATGATATGTCTGTGATGCGTCTGCCGGTGTAAAAATGGTAAAGTTTGGAATATTAGACAGGATCCCTATATCTTCATAAAACTGGTGTGTCACACCTTCCCGCTCCCCGCCCAACAGACCTGCATTGATTCCCACAAATTTGACGTTCAGATCCGGGTAGGCCACAAATGTCCGCATCTGCTCACAGGCCCTCATGGTCAGGAATCCGGCATAGGTACCCACATAAGGAATCAGCCCGCATGCAGCCATACCTGCAGCTGCATCCACAGCACTCTGTTCCGCGATACCAACCTCCACATATTGTGCCGGATGCAGCTCTGCAAACTTTGTGGCACGCATGGCCTTCAATGAATCCGGTGCCACAAACATGATTTTATCGTTGGTTTCCGACATGTCAATCAGTGCCTGGGCGAATGCTTCTCTTGTCCCTCTGAAATCTGCCATTATATTACACCTCCTAATTCTTTAACTGCCAAAGCATACTGTTCATCGGTTGGAACACCTTTATGCCATGCATTATCATTCTCCATATATGAAACGCCTTTCCCTTTCACACAATCGCAGATGATTACATGTGGTTTTCCTTTTACTGCTTTTGCCTTATCCACCGCTTCCCGAATGGCGTCAATATCATGTCCATCTATCTCCTGCACATCCCATTGGAACGCCTCAAACCGGTCCTTTATATTATTGGAGCCAATCACGTCCTCAACAGATCCTCCGCTCTGCCAGCCATTCCGGTCTACAAAGGCAATCATATTATCCAGCTTATGGGATGCCGCTATGTTGATTCCTTCCCAGCACACGCCTTCCTGTAATTCCCCGTCCCCTGTAATCACATAGACATTGTAATCCTTACCATTATACTTCCCTGCAATTGCCATACCACTTGCTATGGCAAGACCGTTCCCTAGGGAGCCGGATGTCATATCCACCCCGCTTGTCTTGTTCATGACCGGATGCCCCTGAAACCTGCTTCCCAAAGACCTCAGCTTAAAATCCTCCACCCTGCCGCCAAAATATCCTTTTTCCGCCAGCGCCGCGTAATAGATCGGACACGCGTGGCCTTTAGACAGGATAAACCGGTCCCTATCCTCCCACTCAGGATCCTCCGGCCGAATATCCATCTTATCAAAAAACAGCGTTGTAACAATATCTGCAATGGATAATGCGGGTCCTGGATGCCCATCCTTTCCTTTGTAAACCATGTCGACCGCTACAAGTCTCAAGTGCTGTGCCATCTGTCTTAATTCCTCTGTGTTCATATGACTCCTCCCATCTGGATTATGAAATGAAACTACATTGTGCTATTATTTGATAATTAATGTTTAACATAAATCATCAAACATCTTATGTTTTATGTATAACACATCTTCCGCCCAATGTCAATACTTAATCGGATAAAACATTAATCATTTGACGTTTAACCTATGAACTGCTATAATAAAATTAAAAACAAAGGAGGTTCTCCTCTATGAATGATTTATTTACAACAAACAAAAGGGAATCTGCTGTGGATATTGTCATCAATAATATTAAACAGCTGTTAATCGACCGCCGCCTGCTCCCAGGGGACAGGCTTCCCAATGAGCTGGAAATTGCCGAAGGACTTGGCGTCAGCCGGGGTTCAGTGCGGGAAGCCATGAAAATCTTATCCGCCTTTGGTCTCGTGGACATCAAGGTTGGGAACGGCACCTATGTATGTGAGGCACCGGGAAACAAACTGATCGACTCCCTCCTTTTTACATTTTTCATCACAAATCCGGACATGGACAGCCTGTATGAATTCCGGCGTGTATTTGAGGTGGACATTCTGGAATTAGTCCTAAAACATTATGATGAAAACATGGAGGAGCGGGCAGCGTTGGAGAAAAACCTGGTCCAGCTTCAGTATCTGATTGATAACAAGGCCTCTTCCGACCGCATCCTGGAAAATGATATTGAATTCCACCGGCTTCTCGGCAATGCGTGCCATAATCCGATGGCAAACAAGATTTATGGCTTCATAATGGACTCCATCCGTGCTTCCATATCCAATACCCACAAACATCAAAAAGGGGAGTATGTCCTTAAAGCGCATCAGGATATCTATCAGATCATTACCGCCAAGGCCTATGACAGGATAGATGAATGCATAAAAAGCTCCGCCGATATATGGTATGGACTCCAGAAATAAATGTTGCAAGGGCCGCCCGGAGAGACGGCCCTTTCCTATATGATTTACATCTCCTTATAATAGACCATTGCCCCATTCTTGATGACTCCCGCTACATCACACACTGTTTCCAGGTTCTCTACCGGATTATCCTTCAGAATGGCAATATCCGCCTTCATCCCTTTTCCAATCCTTCCAACATGGTTCAGGCGCATGGCTTTCGCTGCTTCTGACGTGGCCGCCCTAAGACATTCCAGATTCGACATCCCTATTTCTTTCATGCGGAGCATTTCCTTTGCGTTCTCTCCATGTTTAATGCCCACTCCGCCTGCATCCGTTGACAGCGCAATCCTTGCGCCGGCCTTATATGCCTTCCTGATACTGTCCCACTGGATTTCCCCGGTCTGTCTGAGCAGTTCAATCACCCGGCTGCTTTTTGCATTGAGGATGTGGGGTTCCGGTTCCGGATTCGGAGATGCCAGGGTTGGAAGTATATACAGTCCCCTCTCAAGGACCATCTCCAGCCCCTTCTCACTGATTCCAGTGCCATGGCATATGAGATCCGCACCCGCTTCAACCGCCACCTCTATCGGCATGGCCCCCCTTGCGTGTACGCTTACCATCAGCCCTGCTGAATGGGCTTCGTCAACTGCGGCCTGCATTTCCTCAAACGTAAATGCACTTTTAGACAGACTCCGTCCAACGGAACGTATCGGGGCGCTATTCTCTATCTTAATCTGGTCCACACCATAATAGAGCTGCTCCCTGACCATACGCCTCATCCCCCAAGGCCCATATGTCTCCTGCCCCAGCCCTCGGAAGTGGGAAGTCCACGCAGTAATCTGCTTCCCGCTTATGTAATAATCCGGCCCTTCAACATACCCCAGGTGGATTGCATCCTTCAGGGCCACATCCACATAGTTGACACCACCGCCGTCAATCACCGTGGTAAAGCCTGCTTCCAAGGTTTTCCGCGCGTTTTCCACCGCACGGAAGGCCACATAGGAGTCCGCATTCTTAAATAGCACGCCTCCCGCCGACTGGTCGTTCATCTGGCGCTCTTTATCCGGTATTTCCTCCAACATGAAATGTACATGACAATCAATGAATCCGGGGGAAACAACCCTTCCTCCCAAATCCACTACTTTTTCATTGTCAAACGGACACTCACATCCCGGGATGATATCCTTAATCGTATCCCCTTCGATTACAATTGCGGCATCCTTCATCAGCTCCTCATTGATGCCGTCGAATATATTTACATTTTTTAAAACAAGCATTTCATGCCCCTTCCTTTCCCTTCCTGCTTATCATCTGCCGGCCACCAGCTGTGGCAGGAACGTACTGATGGCAGGAACATATGTGATAATCAACAGTATTATAATAGAAATTGCTATGTATCCAAACAGGTACTTTCCCAGGATATCCGATACCTTCTTACCGGTTATCCCCGTCGCCACATAAAGGTTCATGCCTAAAGGCGGGGTAAGCAGGCCGATTGCAAGGTTAATGACCATGATGATCCCGAAATGAATCACATCAATCCCCAATGTTTTTGCTACCGGAAGCAGGATAGGCGCAATAATCATGATTGCCGTGTTCGTCTCCATGAAACAGCCAACTATGAGCAGTAGCACGTTAACAAGTATAAGGAACACGATCTTGTTGTCAGATATCCCTATGATCAGGCTTGCCACTTTATTTGGGATCATTTCCCGTGTTATGATATTACCAAATGCAGAGGCGCACCCTATTATCAGGAGAATCATGGATGCGCTTAACGCGGAGGACCTGAATATCTCAGGAATATCCCCCAGCTTCAGCTCTTTATAAACGAAAAAGCCTACAAATAATCCATATACAACCGATACACAGCCAGCTTCCGTGGGAGTGAAAATCCCTCCGTAAATGCCTCCAAGGATGATGACCGGCATCAGCAGGGCGGGTATTGCGTCAATTACTATTTTGAGTATTTCCCTGGATGACATATCCCTTTCATCCTGCATCACATAATTATTTTTGCGCCCCACAAGGTATGCGAAGATACTCATCCCCAGACAAAGGAGAATGCCTGGAAATACACCGGCCATGAACATGTCCCCAATGGACGCCCCTGCTGCCACGCCATACGTGACCATGGTGATGCTAGGAGGTATGATGACCCCCAGATAACCGGCGCTTGCCACGGTTGACATTGAAAAATCCGGCGCATATTTATTAGCCAGCATCGCAGGAATCATGATGCCGCCAATCGCTGCGGCTGTAGCGGGAGCCGAGCCGCTGATGGCGCCAAAAAACGTACAGGCAACCACTGTAACAATGGCCAGACCGCCCGGGAGCTTTCTCAGGAAAACACTGCATAGTTTTATGAGACGGTCCGATACCCCGCCTTTGCTCATCAGCGAACCGCTTATCATAAAGAAAGGGATTGCCATCAATGTAAAGGAATCAACACCGGTAAAAAAACGCTGTACCGTCAGTATACTTGGAAGGTCTGATGATGCAATAGCGAAAAATGATGCTCCCCCCAGCGCATATGCCAGCGGCATACCAATTGCAATCAGGATTATAAGAGATATAAACAGTATTGCAGCCATCTATCTTCTCCCCTCCTTTATATGTATGATGATGTTCTGGAAACTTCGTATGCTCCCTCCCAGGAAACCCAATGGCATGGCAACGTATGCAAATGCAATAGGTATGAACAGGGTAGCCGACTTTTGCCCGCTTTGGAACAGTCGTATGACAACCTCCGCCGAAAGGGCAAAAAAGATAACGGACAGTGCAAAGCACAGAACCTTTTCAATCAGGATTACCCACCATTTAATGGAAGGAGGAAACACCATGACCAATGCGTCTACCCCTGTATGGGTACCCGCCTTGAGCCCTGCCCCAACTCCAATAAATACGGTATAAATCATACAGTAACGCGACACTTCCTCACTCCAGGGCAGGGAAGCCTTCAGGATATATCTGCATATTACCTGTATGAACACGACAATCGTCATTACCGACAACAGTACAACAAAGGAAGCTGTTTCATATAAATCTAAATACCGGTCCAGCCGTTTCATTCATCATCACCTCATTTTGAAATCATTTCCTGTATCTGATTTAAAAGATCCACCCCTATTTCATCTGCGTATTCATCATAGACCGGCTGTGCAGCTTCCCTCCATGCAGCCTTGTCAATATCCTCCACAACAGTCACGCCCTCTTCCATCATCCTGTTCTTGTAATCCTCATCCACTTCCATGCACATCTGTCTTTCGACTTCCTTATACTTGTCGCTGAGTTCCCGGATAACCGCCTGATCTTCCGGCGATATTTTTTCCCATGTTGTTTTGGAAATAAGAAGGGGCGCCGGACAATAGAAATGCCCTGTCACTGTAACAAAGGGAGCAACCTCATGTAATTTATTCTGATAAATCGGTGTGAAAGGATTCTCCAGTCCATCAATGGTCTTCTGCTGCAATGCTGTGTAAACCTCACCCCAGGCCATTGCCGTAGCATCTGCCCCCCACGCTTTAAAGGATGCCATATGGATCGGATTTTCCATGGTCCTGATCTTAAGCCCCTTTAAATCATCCGGGGTCCTGATTTCTCCTTTATTATTCGCTATATTCCGAAATCCATTTTCCCACATAGAAAGCCCGACCACACCGATATCGCTTAAGGAATCCAGCATGCCGGCCCCAACCTCGCTGTCAATTACCGCGTAAGCATCCTCCGGTTCCATAAAAAGAAACGGAAGGTCAAATACCTTCAATGCATCCGTAAAATTACTTAAGGGCGCCGAATTGGGAAGTGTGATATCAAGCGTCCCCATCTGTAATGCCTCTATCATATCCCTTTCATTTCCAAGCACTGAATTGGCAAATACGTCAACCTTAACCCTGCCCTCTGTCTTTTCGTACACCTCATCCGCCCATTGGGTAAGCGCCAGATGGTACGGCGAGTCCTCAGTCAGCACATGGCCTGCTTTTAATTCAAGCGTGTCCCCTGTTAGCTTTGTTGTGGTCTGCGCTCCGCTTTCTTTATTCGATGAGCTGCCATCCGCATTCCCCCCGCCACAGGCGGTTGTCCCCAAAACCATGATTGCTGATAGTGTTAATGCTAATAAACGTGTTTTCTTCATAAAATACCCCTTCCTTATTGATTTAATTTATAAATTTGTAAATTTATAAATTCATTTTAGCTGTTTATGCTGCAAAAGTCAATATCTTTTCTAATAAAGCTAGTATTTTTGTATGTTTCTTCTATTTTATCCTGTATCATTTGTGCAGCTTTCACATTTTTACAAAATAAAATTTACAAAATAAAAGCCTGAGACCATATAGCCTCAGGCTTTCATACTGCAATATATCATTTGGGGACATCACCGACACTATCCCGTACAACCAGTTCCAGGGATACTGCTGTTTTCACCGTACTCTTCTCCTCATCATATGGCCGGTTCAGGATTTTATTTATAAGCAGATCCACGGCCTCGCCGCCAAAACGCATCCGGGGAATCCTAACCGTTGTTATGTTGGGCACAATATACATACACACGGGCCTGTCTGAATATCCCACAACCGAGATATCCGCCGGTATCGAATAACCGTGTTCCATCAAAGACTTCATTGCCCCGAATGCAACATAGTCATTATCCGTTATAAAGGCCGTGGGAAGTCCTTCATTCCGTCCAAGCATCCGGTCCATGCCCTGTGCCGCCTGCTGGTCCGGGTATCCAATCTCCCAGAAGAACCTGGGTTCCAGGACAAGCCCCATTTCAGGCACAAGCCGCCTGTAACTGTCCCTCCGCTCCCTGAAACTCTGTATATTAACCCCGCTGCTCAAATACCCAATCCTTCTATGCCCCTTATCTATAAGCATCTTCAATATACTATAGATTCCCTGCTCATTATTCAGCGTGACGGCGTCAATATCCTTCCCGGGAAAATAATTATCCAGAAGGACAAATGGTATCTTTAATTGTTTCAGGTAATCCACCTCTTCCTCCGGGAATTCCGGCGCATATATGACATAACCCACGCATCCGCTGTCTTTTATATAGCCCAGTTTCGTATTTAAATCCATGTCCCTTCTGATGTTAACCACAAGAAGCCGGTATCCATACTTTCGGGCCATCAAATCCATCCCATCAATAATCAATGGGAAAAACGGCGTATTTTCCATAAACAATCCTGTATCCTGATAAATAACAAACCCAAGATACCCATTCTCAGCCGGCAGCGGGATTGCCTCAGATATGCCCGCGATATCATCCGCAACCGGGTTCTGGTCATTTTTAAACATGTACCCATACCCCATGGAAATAACCTTCTCCGTCACCATGTCCCTTGTCCTTTTGCTTATCCCTCCCTTATGATTAAGGACAAGGGAAAGTGTTGCTTCTGATATGCCAAGCTTCTGAGCCAGTTCTTTTGCTTTTATAGCCATATATCCACCCTTAGTTGTATAAATTTTATTTAATGTATAAATTTATTTTAGTTATCTTTCATGAAAATGTCAACCCTTTTTCTCCCCCCTGGCATATAATATCTTTTTTGGGTGTGATAAACCGGTCATGGGATTGATATCACGCAAAAGCAGCGTATGAAAAAAGGACCGTAACTCAACCTACAAAACGTGCTTATAAGCACCAAATCTGAACGACCTTTAACGCTTCATTTTCTTTTAACATAACTTCATTTCAAGGTTTAATACTTTATATGCCAGTCTTGCAAGCCCCAGACACGCTATATACTTCTGAAAAAATATATCGTAAGCCTTCCACATCACTTACTTCTGCTTTAATCTTATGAGTCTCGGAATGCAAAAACACCCGCTGTGCCAAAAAATCCTCCATACTTTCATCTGGATTATGATTGATTAAGTACAAGCCGAGAATGGCAGCTCCCCAAGGACCTCCGCTTGCCGCATTGTCCATGAAATAAACAGGTGCGTTGATTGTAGCAGAAAGAAATCTTTGTCCGACGTCGCTATATCGAAATAGTCCTCCATGTCCCGTAATCCTATCAATTTGAACTTTTTCATTAACCAGAATTTCCATACCCAATTTTAATGTTGCAAATGCAGAGTAGAAAAACATCCTACAAAAGTTTGCTAAATTGAAGATGCTCTCAGAACTTCGTATCACCATTGGACTCCCCATATCTACTCCGCTAATTTGCTCACCAGATAAATAGTTAAACATAACCCAGTTTCCACAGTCTGAGGCCCCTTCCAGCGCCTTTTCAAAACACTTTAAATATACCC
>DS990260.1:92605-220799 GCA_000155435.1 Clostridiales bacterium 1_7_47FAA
GCACCTAATGTCAGTTATGTCAATACCTCTTTGAACATTTTCACTAAGAAACCTCTTTTTAATTCCTTTTTATTGTCTGAAAATGCATTTAGAGGGCGCGAATGATATTATAAACAGGAATCCTTGTGTTTCTGCATCAAAAAAAGGCATCTGCAATTGATACGATATGCCCCTTGTCTGCAGGACAAGGGGCATATCGTATAGCGCAGATACCTCTTTCATACCGTTAAGTTTGTTTTTGGCAATTCATCTCACCACCTTAGAGGATGGGAGAAACCTTGCTAATTTTTGTTAAATTTTCTCGTACCGGTCCACATCAATTACAAAGATTGTGGCGCCGCCCACCTCCACGTTCATGGGCATGGTTGCGTAGTTCACCATGGTGGTGCCGGAAATATATGGCATATTCACCGTAAGCTTCTGGTGCTGCCCGCACTCCTGCTTAATGATATCAATCACTTCCTGTACCTTATCATCCTCCGCACCGATCATCAGTGTGGTATTGCCCTTTTTCAGGAATCCACCGGTGGTGGACAACCTGGTTACGCTGTAGTGCTGTTGGGTTAACTGGCTTACTACGTCATCTTCGTTGTCGTTCCTTACGATTGCATATACTAATTTCATAAGCTGAACCTCCTTAATTGATTGTCTATTAGGTCCAGTATATCATATTTTCCATAAAATAGGTGTTAATATTTTATGAATTAGCTGCCGGCTTTGTTCCCAGGGTTATCTGTATATCATGCTCCACGTAAGCGCCGTTGACCAGGGACTGGACGGTCAGGGTAATGGTGGATCCGCCCTCGTAATACGTAAGCATCTGTTTTAATTCTTCCATGTTCGTAACAGACTGTCCGTCAAACTTAGTAATGATATCCTTTTCCTTTAAATCAGAGGATGCGGCTGCCCCGCCTTCCACGATTTTATAGACATAGATGCCTACCGGCATGCCGAATTCCTGTGCCGCGGATGCGTCAATGTTGGTTCCCTGGATACCCAGATACCCCTGGGCGCCCTCAGATACGGCCACGCGGGTCTTCTTGGTCATCAGGCTGTTTAAGATATCCTGCGCCTTGGAGATGGGGATTGCAAAGCCCATGCCCTCAACCTCCGTGGAAGCTGTCTTGGCCGCATTGATACCGATTACATTGCCGTTTAAGTCAATCAGGGCGCCGCCGCTGTTGCCTGGGTTGATGGCTGCATCGGTCTGGATGAAGGTCCTTGTGATTCCGCTGCCGTCCGTGATTTCCCTGTCAAGTGCGCTGACATAGCCGACAGTTACGGACTGCCCATATCCAAGTGCGTTTCCGATTGCCACCACCTGCTGGCCTACCTTTATGTTGTCGGAATCTCCCAGGGAAGCCACCTTAATCTTGCTCATGGTGTCGGACGGGATATCCTTTAACTGGACTGCGATGATTGCCAGGTCAGAGGCGGAATCCGTACCCTTGACAGCAGCGCTTACGTCGTTGTTGTCAACAAATGTAACCTTCAAATCCTGCGCCCCGTCAACCACATGATTGTTGGTGGCAATCAGCAGCTCCGTATCGCTCTGGTTGATGATGATGCCTGAACCGCTGCTCTGGGCCTGGTAGGTCTGTGGCATTCCGAAGAAGTCCCGCTGCTGAACGGTCATGGTATCATTGATGGCCACAATGGACGGCATCACTGTTTCCACGATTCCTGACACATCGGTGACCGCGGTCACCGTGGTCGCTCCCTGTCCGCCGTTCTGCGTGGTCACGGCGGGCGCCACCTGCTGGATCTGCGGCTGGACCTGTGCCTGGGCCTGGGCGCCTGCATTGCCGTACATGCCTGTCATCCTGGCTCCCAGATAATTAACGCCTGTCATCACCCCGCCGGATACGGCGCCGAACAGGACCGCCGCTGCCGTGATTCCGGCTGCCCGTTTCATCCACATGCCTTTCTTTGGTTCCCGGTTCCCGCCGCTGCCGCTGTTCCCGGACTGCTGTGAATACACATTGTATCCCTGCTGGCGGCTGCCTTCATGGGATGGATTGAATCCGCTGTTCCTGTTTCCCTGGCCCTCATCCATATTGGGGGTGGTCCAGTTAACGGTTGTCTCCGGTATGTTCCTTTCCGGTATGTTCCTCTCTGTGCTGTTATCTCCATTTAAATTCCTGTTTTCATTCCCGTACATAAAAAAGTCTCCTTTCATACAATTCTCTATGTTTTGGATATTTCATCTATTTCCTTTTGACAGTTATAAATATACCCTTGATTTATGGTGGAATTGTGAAGCGATTGTGGAGAAATTGTGTTCGAAATATTATAGATTTATAAACTGGAAATAAACGGATCCAGGGCAGGCGGGGCCGGACCGGACGATTCAGGCTGGACGGATTGACTGATTCCCGATATAATGGACATGATAATTTGCAGAGAGAAAGAACGAGGTATTCCATGAGACTGACCGGAATCATAGCAGAATATAATCCCTTCCACAGCGGACATGAATTTCATATTAAAAAAGCAAAGGAACTGACAGACTCCGGCTTCTGCGTGGTTGTCATGAGCGGCGACTTTGTGCAGCGCGGGGAACCTGCGCTTTATAGCAAATATCTGCGGACCCGCATGGCCCTGTGCTGCGGCGCGGACCTGGTGGTGGAACTGCCCTCCGCCTTTGCCGTCAGCAGCGCTGAGGATTTTGCGGCCTGCGGCGTGTCCCTCCTTACTGCCCTTGGCGCCGTGGATACCATATGCTTTGGCAGTGAGGACGGGCAGGTCCGGCCAATCCTGACAGCCGCCTCCCTGCTGGCCGAGGAAAGCCCGGCCTTCTCCGGACTCCTGGACCAGGGGCTGAGACAGGGCTTAAGCTGGCCCCAGGCCAGGAACCATGCCCTGATCCAGATGGCAGGGACCGTGCCGGACTTTCCCCTGCAGCCTGAAAGCCTGGACCGTCTTCTTGGCTCCCCCAACAACCTGCTGGGGATTGAATACTGCAAAGCCATCATCCGCAGCAACAGCCACCTGAAGCCTGTGACCATCAAACGCATGGGCCAGGGCTACCACGACAGGGAACTGGACCAGGGCCAGGCTTCTGCGTCCGCCCTGAGGCGCCTGCTGACAGAAGGTAATGCACACACGGACCCGTTGTCCAGCCTTTCCTCCCGTCTCTCAGCCCATGTGCCCCCGGCTGTCCTGTCCATGTATGGTACGGAACCGGCCGTGGGGGTGAATGACCTTTCAGGGCTGCTGAACTACACACTGCTTACCATGACCAGCCAGGAGATTGATTTTTCCTCTTATGCGGATGTGTCAAAGGAGATGGCTTCCAGGCTGAGGACGCGGCTTCTTGAATACGAAAACTGGGAAGGACGGATCCGTCAGCTCAAGACGCGCCAGTATACCTATACAAGGATCAGCCGCGCCCTGCTTCACATCCTTTTAGGCATGACAGACCAGGATATGGCCCAATATAAAAGCGCAGGGTATGCACCCTACGCCCGTATACTCGGTTTTAAAAAGGATTCAGCAGGGCTGCTCTCCATGATAAAGAAGCAGTCCTCCATCCCGCTGATTACAAAGACGGCCGACGCCCCGCGCATCCTCACGGGCACCTCCCTCAGCATGCTGAAAAAGGATATCTATGCCACCCATATCCGCCAGGCCATCCTGGCCCACGCCTATGGGTACAGGTGCCGCAATGAATACACCCAGCCCGTATGCATCATCTAGTGCATCATTTAATGCATCATCTGGTGCATCCTCTAATGCTCCATCCAAAGTTCCGGAGCCAGCAGCTTCACAATGGCAGGCGTCACCCCCAGGAACCCAAGCAGTTCTTTTAGCTGTCCTTCATTCCCGGCCTTCTTCCCCTGGCGGATGCCCCTGATAAGGATATTCTTAGGCGTGTGTTCCATATCGATGAATTCCAGTATCTGGGTCCTGTATCCGCAGCGTTCCAGCACCTGCGCACGTATGGCGTCCGTGTACAGGGCCGCCATCCTTTCTTTAATCAGTCCATACTGCAGTACCGGCTTCTGTATGTCACAGCTTATCTGCTTTGCCAGTTCATGCTGGCAGCAGGGCACGGACAGGATTACCTTCGCACCCCAGTTCACTGCCTTTGCCAACGCATGGTCAGTGGCCGTGTCACAGGCGTGCAGGGTCACCACCATATCCACATGGTCCACGCCCTCATAGGAAGCGATATCCCCGTGATAGAAATCCAGCCTGTCATATCCGTACTGCCTGGCAAGACGGTTGCAGTGGTCTATCACATCCTGCTTCAGGTCCAGCCCGATGATGCGCACCGGGTATTCCTTCAGCACCTTCAGGTAATAGTACATGGCAAAGGTAAGATAGGACTTGCCGCATCCAAAGTCAATGATGGTTGTCTCCTCTTCCTGGTTTAAATTGGGGAGGATGTCCTCAATGAACTCCAGGAAACGGTTAATCTGGCGGTACTTATCATACCGGCTGTTAACAATCTTCCCTTCCCTTGTCATGACCCCCAGGTCCACCAGGAACGGGACGGCACAGCCCTCCTTAAGGATATAGCGTTTCTGACGGTTATGGGACATAAGCCCGGATGCAGGCTGTATACGGGCGGGCTGGGCCTCCGCTCCCCCGCTGTACGCCTTCCTCTTTACCTTGACCGTGACCTTTCCCTTCCTGCTCACAAGAATCAGCCCGGTCCCATGGCCTGACACAATCTCTGCCTGCCTGAAGCTTCCGTCCAGCAGTTCCCTGATATAGGACAGGGCCTCCTCCCTGGACAGGTTGCGGTGGAATGCCTGTCTGCCCACCTGCTCCTCTGCCTGGAACACCAGGCTGCCTTTCATGAGCAGCGGACGCAGCCTGGATTTGGCAATCCGTTCCCGGTCCACCGGGTTGCTGAAAAGTATCCGCTCCAGGGCCTCGTCCAGGAACAGGTCCAAAGCCTGTCCTAATTCCCTGCATTCTTCCTGATCCATATATCCACTCCTAACCTAACATCTGCCTTGCGGTTCCGGGCAGCTGTTCCATTGATTCAATGATGCCTTTTGGCGCATCCGCGGTGCCATAGCCATATGCGGCATGGACAAAGGGAACCCCTGCCATGGCTGCCGCTTCCTGGTCCATGGACGTATCCCCCACATAGATACACTTATCCAGATGGTTCCTCTGGACCACCATCCGTATATTGTCGCCCTTGGGCAGGCCCGTATTGCCGAAGCATTCCGTATCCCTTATGTATTCCCCAAGGCCGCAGCTTTTAAGAAGCACCTCAATATAACCGCACTGGCAGTTGCTTACAATGAACAGTTCATAGTCCCGGGCCAGCCGGATGATTGTCTCCTTTACCCCCGGATACAAGATTCCGGGATGTGTCTCAAGATACCGGTTCTCGTACTCCATGCACTCTTTCATGAACCTGGTCCGTTCCTCATGGGAAAAGGAAGGGAAGAAAGCCCGGCCCAGCTCATCCATGGTCTTTCCCATGTTATTATTCATGTCCTCTACCGTTATGGTCACATCCAGTCCCGGATGCATGGACAATACCTCATTCCAGGAATCCACCACCTGGACCGCCGCATCCCACAGTGTCCCATCCACATCAAATATGATACCCTTTTTCATTCCTGCCCCTCTCTCATCACAGCATTAATTTTCAGTACCCACCCATGCCCTTCTGAGAAGGTCGGGGCAGGCTTCCAAATGCGCGTAATCATTAAACCGTTCCAGTAAAAAACGGCTGTTCTCCTCATCCCAGTCCAGCTGGGTTATACTGCAGTTCTCAAGGCTGGCGCCCAGAATCCTCCACCTAGCCATGGGTATGCCCAGGTAATGGGCAACCATGGAGCGGATGACGCCGCCGTGGGTCACCACGGCAATCCTGTCGTATCCGCTGTGGACCATTTCCATAAAAACAGGTTCTGCCCGGCGCACCACATCCGCAGCGCATTCGCCGCCCGGGTACGGCAGGTCCTCCTCCATCCGGCCCTGCTGCGCCTTAAAGTCCTTATAGGCCGCTGCAATTTCCTCATCTGACATTCCTTCCATGTCCCCAAAGGAAATCTCTCCCAGTTCAGGCCGGATAAAATGCTCCACATTCCAATACAGATTGGCTGCCTGGGCTGTTTCCACCGCCCGCAGGAGACTGCTGGAATACACTGCCTGTATCTTTTCACGAAACAGGCGTTCTCCTAAGAGAGACGCCTGCCTGTATCCTTCTTCACTTAAATCCACGTCCACATTGCAGAGCCTGCTGCACTGGCGTCCGTGGCGGATCAGATAAAGCTTCATCCATCCTCCTCCGGTTCCAACACGCCGTAAGACCGGTTGAAACCTTCCTTCCCATCCCTTAGTTCTTGAAGCTGTGGATCGGCGCAGGAATCCTTCCGCCTCTTGTCACGAACTTCTCACAGGAAAATGTATTCACAGGGATAATGGGCGCGTATCCCAAAAGTCCGCCAAATTCCGCCGAATCGCCCACCTTCTTGCCGATGACCGGAATCAGGCGGACCGCGGTGGTCTTCTGGTTAATCATTCCGATTGCCGCTTCATCCGCAATGATGCCCGCAATGGTGGTGGAAGGCGTATCCCCGGGAATGGCAATCATATCCAGCCCAACGGAGCAGACGCAGGTCATGGCTTCCAGCTTCTCGATGGTCAGCGCGCCAAGGCTTACCGCATCAATCATCCCCTGGTCCTCACTGACCGGGATGAAAGCGCCGCTAAGCCCTCCCACATAGGAGGAGGCCATGACGCCGCCCTTCTTGACCTGGTCGTTGAGCATGGCAAGGGCTGCCGTTGTTCCCGGCGCGCCTACGCGCTCCAGGCCGATTTCCTCCAGTATCTCGGCCACGCTGTCCCCAACCGAAGGAGTGGGGGCTAGGGAAAGGTCGATGATGCCAAATGGGATTCCCATACGCCTGGATGCTTCCTGGGCAACAAGCTGGCCCACACGGGTAATCTTAAACGCGGTCTTCTTGATGGTTTCACAGAGCACCTCGAAGTTTGCCCCCCTCACCTTCTCCAGGGCCACCTTCACAACGCCCGGGCCGCTGACCCCTACGTTGATGATGGCATCCGCCTCCGTGACGCCGTGGAACGCGCCGGCCATGAATGGATTGTCGTCCGGCGCATTGCAGAACACCACCAGCTTTGCACAGCCCAGGGAGTCGTTATCCCTGGTGGCCTCTGCCGTCTCCTTTACAATCCTTCCCATCAGCTCCACCGCATCCATGTTAAGGCCTGTCTTGGTGGAACCTACATTGATGGAACTGCAGATACGCTCGGTCTGTGCCAGCGCCTGGGGAATGGAAAGAATCAGGTTCTTATCCGCAGCCGTCATCCCCTTGCTTACAAGGGCAGAATAACCGCCGATGAAGTTCACGCCTACTTCCTTCGCAGCCTTGTCCAGGGTCTTTGCAATGGTCACAAAATCTTCCGGTGACTTGCAGGCAGCGCCGCCCACCAGGGAGATAGGTGTCACGGAAATACGTTTATTGACAATGGGAATCCCGAAATCGCGCTCAATATCCCGGCCCGTGGCCACCAGGTTGCTGGCAAGGGTGGTGATTTTATTATAAATCTTATCATTGAGGGCGTCCAGATTGCTGTCCACACAGTCCAGGAGGCTGATGCCCAGGGTGATGGTACGCACATCCAGTTTCTCATGCTCAATCATATTATTGGTTTCATTTACTTCATATATATTAATCATGTCCGCTTGTCCCTTTCTTATGTGGTGCTGTATTAGATTCTGTGCATCTTGATGAAGATATCCTCGCGCTGGATTTTAACCCTTACGCCGATTTCCTCTCCTGCCTGCTCCAGTTCTTCCGACACCTGTCCAAAGGACTTAGTCATGCTGCTGACATCCACAATCATCATCATATTGAAATATCCCTGTACGATGGTCTGGGAAATATCCAGGATGTTAATCTGGTTCTCAGCCAGATATGTACATACTTTTGCGATGATTCCTACTGTGTCTTTTCCTACTACAGTGATAATTGCTTTGCTCATTTTCATTCTCCTCATACCATTGTTTTCCCGGAAATACATGGGTGTAAATTTATCTTTCGTACATTGTAGCATATGTTCCCCAAAATGTCTGCATTGGTTTTGAGATTTTTTATTTTAAAACACTGACCTTAAAACACAGCCATAAAAATACCGGCCAGGTATATTACCCGGCCGATATGATTAAAACATATCTTATCCTTCATCCTTTTACAGATACACGACCTCGCTCATACAGTCCCTGCCAGCTACCGATATGGAAAAATCAGAAGCCCCGTAAGGACAGTCGCCCTCGTCAATCTCAAGCCTTACTGTTTCATAGGCCAGTTCCTCGTAGTTGTTCTCCTTGCTGAGATGGCCCAGGAATATCTTCTTAAGCTTGTCGTGCAGCACGCAGTTTAACAGCCTGCCTGCATTTTCATTGGACAGGTGGCCGTGGTCGCCCAGGATCCTGCGCTTCAGGTAATATGGATAAGGACCTGTCTCCAGCATGCGGACATCATGGTTGGATTCCAGCAAAAGCGCATCCAGCCCCTGCAGGTTGTCAATTATGTACTGGTCAAAATGACCCATATCCGTGGCAACCGCAACTGACTTGCTGCCGCATCTTACCCTGTATGCAACCGGGTTGGCGGCGTCATGGTCAATGCTGAAGGGCTTCACATGCAGGTCGCCCAGCATGAAATCCACGTCCGGGCAGACAGGCGTAAGCAGTTCCCTGTCAAACTCCCCAAGACTGCTTGAGCATGCAATCTCATCCAATGTCTCCCTGGTCCCGTAAACCGGGATATGGTACTTCCTGGATAATACGCCCAGTCCCTTAATATGGTCTGAATGTTCGTGGGTAATCAGGATACCGCTCATATCATTCCCGGTCAGCCCGATTTCATTGAGGCCCTGCTGAATCCGCTTGTTACTGATACCCGCGTCCACCAGGATATGTGTGTCATCGGAACCTATGTAAATACAGTTCCCGCTGCTTCCGCTTGCAATGCTTACCATTCTCATGTCTGTACAGTCCTCTTCCTAATTAGTCCTCTTACGGGGATATGTGCCGCATCAGCGCGGCAATCTGCATCCTTGTCTCTTCCAGGCTTTTATCATTGTCAATGACCGAGTCACAAAAGGACCGGAACACTTCATCACTGGCCTGATTGTCCATGATGCTTAATGTCTTCTCACGGGTATATCCGCGGCCCGTCTTAAGACGCTCCATGCGGTTCTCCCTCGATGTATAAACATACCACATTTTGCTGCACTTGTCACGGAATTCTTTTGAAGGGATGGCGGCCTCTATGACCACCCGCCCTTCCCTGGCCTCCCTGGCCTCCTTCATTGCAGCCTTCCATACAAGGGGATGGGTCAGTTCATCCACCCGTCTCCTCTTTACCGGGTCATGGAAAATGATGTCGGCCATGACGGCCCGGTCCAGGCTTTTGTCCTCTTTTAAAACAGATGGCCCCAGATAATCCACCACCGCATGGTAGCCCTCCATTCCCGGCTCCATCAGCCCTTTGGCAACCTGGTCTGCCTGGATTACATGAAATCCATAATCCTTTTGAAGGATATCCAGGATCCTGCTTTTCCCGGAACCTACCCCGCCTGTGATGCCTAAAATGAATTTATCCCTAACGTTCCCACATTCTTCCAATTCTGATTGCTCCTTTTACATCCCCGGACATCCCTTTTTACTTTGCATCAAACCAGGATCTGCCCACCTCGGCCTCCACCTCCAGTGAAACCTTGAGTTCAGCCGCATGTTTCATCTTATCCACCAGGATTTCCTTTACCGTCCCAATCTCGTCCTCAGCTGTCTCAATGAGCAGTTCATCGTGGATCTGGAGCACGATCCTGGACTTTAAGTTCCTGGCCCGCAGTTCACGGTCCACTGCTATCATGGCAATCTTCATGATGTCAGCCGCAGAGCCTTGGATGGGCGAGTTCATGGCCACCCGCTCGCCGAACTGGCGCTGCATGAAGTTGGCGGACTTAAGCTCGGGAATCGGCCTTCTCCTGCCGTAAAGGGTGGTCACATATCCCTGTTCCTTGCCCTGGCTTACAAGGCCGTCCAGGAATATCTTTACCCCCGGATAAGTCTCAAAGTATTTATTGATATACTCCACTGCCTCTTTTCTGGAAATGCTCAGGTCCTCACTAAGCCCGAATGCGCTGATTCCATAAACAATACCGAAGTTCACGGCCTTGGCATTGCGCCGCTGGAGGGGCGTGACCTCCCCAAGGGGCACATGGAATACTTCAGAGGCAGTGATGGCATGGATATCCTGGGCGGAACGGTACGCCTCAATCAGGCGTTCATCCCCTGACATATGGGCCAGGATACGCAGTTCTATCTGGGAATAGTCCGCATCCACAAACACACAGCCCTCTTTTGGAACGAAAACCTTGCGGATTTCCCGTCCCAGTTCCATGCGCACAGGGATATTCTGAAGGTTAGGCTCCGTGCTGCTGATCCTTCCAGTGGCGGTGATGGTCTGGTTGAACTTACCGTGGATCCTGCCGTCCTCACCGATATAGGCGGCCAGGCCCTCCGCATAGGTGGAGTTCAGCTTTGTCAGCTGGCGGTAATCCAGTATCTTCTGGACCACCGGATAATCAGGCGCCAGCTTATCAAGCACATCCGCTGCCGTGGAATAGCCGGTCTTTGTCTTCTTGCCCCCAGGCATCTTCATGTCCTCAAAGAGGATTTCCCCCAGCTGTTTCGGGGAGTTGATATTGAATTCCTTTCCCGTGTCGCGGTAAATCTCCTGCTCCAGGTCCACGATGCGCACCTTCAGGCGGTTGCCGTACTCTTCAAGCTCGGCCCGTTCCACCTTGACGCCTTCCTGTTCCATGTGGTAAAGACTGTAGATCAGTGGCATTTCAATCTCTTTGTATAAAGCGTACATGCCGGTATCCTTGAGCTGCCGCGTCAGGGGCGCCGCTGCCTTCCATACCGTATAAGCCATATAGCAGGCGCAGGTCACTGCCCTGGCATCTTCATTCCAAAGGGCGTCCCCCAGATCCGCCTTGGCCAGCAGATCTGCCCTGGACGGCACGGTCAGGCCCAGGTAATCCCTTGCCAGGTCATCATACCCATAGGTGTCCTTAAGGGGATTTAAGAGGTATCCGGCCACCCCGCCGTCATATACCGGAGCGGTATCCCCTGTTTCCAGATAAGGCAGCATTTCCTTAAGGTTCAGCACCCATACCTCATGGCTGGAGCCAGGCTTTAAGGCGCACAGGGCTTTCACCTGCCGGATCAGGAACTCCCCGGACAGCTTCTCTCCGGCCGCCATACAATAGATATCCTCTTCCCCCAGGCACAGGGCCAGTCCGGTAACCGGATTCAGGCCGGATTTTGCCTTCTTGCCTGCCTTTACCTCCCCGTTTTCATCAAAACTGAAGGACAACTGTTCTGCCGCCTCCGGCTTTGCCGCCTTGGCGCCTGCCTGGGTTCCTATAATAAGCTGAAGTCCTGTCACGCCACTGGCAGCCGCCCTGGCAAACACGTCCGCAGCAGACGTTTCATCCCGGATAAGGGTAAAATGGTCTTCCAGGCTGGAAGCGGACACATCCCCCATGGCGGAGGCGTCAAAGCGGGAAAGGATGGACTTGAATTCCAGACGCTTCATGTACTGGTACGCTTCCGGCGTATAAAGATTGTCAATCCTGGTATCCTCATAGTTAAATTCCACCGGACAGTCCGTGCATATGGTGGCCAGTTCCTTGCTCATACGGGCCATGTCGTAATGCTCCTCAAGGGCTTTCCTGGCCCTGGGAGGCTTAATCTCATCCAGGTGGGCATAGGCGTTCTCAATGCTTTTGTAGGCAGCAATCAGGCTGGTGGCCGTCTTTTCACCAATGGAGGGAACGCCCGGTATATTGTCCGAGGAATCCCCCATCAGGGCCTTTACGTCAATGAATTCCGTGGGTGTCACCTGGTATTCCCGTTCCACGTCCGCAGGATAATAATCCTTGACCTCGGTCCCTCCCCTGCTGGTTTTGGGGATGCGGATCTTAATGTGTTCATCCGACAGCTGGAGCAGGTCCCGGTCACCGGAGACCACCGATACGTCGATGCCCTGTGACTGGCTTTTCCTGGCAACCGTGCCCAGTATATCGTCCGCCTCATATCCTGCAAGGGTCAGGATCGGCACGCCCATGGCTGTCAGGACCTCCTTCATCAGGTCCACCTGCTGGTGGAGTTCCTCCGGCATGGGTTTCCTGGTGCCCTTATAGGCATCGTACATCTTATGCCGGAAGGTGGGTTCCTTAAGGTCAAAGGCAACCGCCAGATGGTCTGCCTTTTCCTCCTCCAGGATTTTAAACATGATATTTAAAAAACCGTACACCGCGTTGGTATGAAGGCCCTCCGAATTGGTCAGGTCCGGTACCCCGTAAAATGCCCGGTTAAGAATACTGTGTCCGTCGATTAAAACTAATTTATCCATCCTTTGATAGTCCTTTCTCTATAATCCCAAAAAGCCGCTTTGCCCCCACATCCTGAACTGGAGCACCAATATCATGAGAAGCGCCCAGAAACACAGGGTATTCACTGCATATCTGGCTGTCTTAAGGAGCATAAGTGTATGGATACGCTGCCTGGACAGCTCCAGCGCGGTCTCCAGGGCGCCCTTGATATTATAGGTCCCGGTCCCTTCATCCAGCTGCCGTATGCCCACGTCCACCGTGAAATAAATCTCCAGCTCTTCCCGGCATTCCCCGCACCCTTCAATGTGCTTCAGGAATTCCTCCAACTCTTCATCCGTAATGCTGCCGTTGATATAAGGCATTACCAGACGTTCCGCTTCCCTGCAGGTCACAGCCGCACCTCCTGTCTGTCCCAATCATCAAATCTTCTTACATCATACAATAAATCATTTGCTTTTTCAACAAAACATATGCACCGTCGGGCACCTATAAAAGAAAAAGTCCCAAAAGTGACGCAAACACGTCAATTCTGAGACTTCTCCCTGCCAAGGGTGTAGTGCCGGCAGTGGGACTTGAACCCACACGATGTCGCCATCAACGGATTTTGAGTCCGCCTCGTCTGCCATTCCGACATGCCGGCTTATCTTAGCAACGTTGATTATTTTATCACAGGATGGGGACTTTGGCAAGTATTTTTTGCATATAATGTATAACAGATAAACGATCTTCTGGAGCCTATATGCAGACCATATCCCCTGACACCTTAAGCAACATCCTGTATTATAAAGATATCCCTGTTTTCAGATATACCATCCGCTACCCTGTCTTTACCTCTGACTGCAGCCAGACAGCGGCAGCACTTATCAACGGATATTATGCGGACCTTGCCGCAGGGAAGGAGGATTATTGCCGTACCGTACTCTATCCCCAGGCCGTGGAAGCCGCCCGCTATATCCCGGACAATCATCCGGCCTTTGAGATGTACGGGTTCACGTCAGACTATACGGTGACATTTAACTCTGGCTGTATTAGCAGCTTATACAGGGATGAATCCACCTATATGGGCGGGGCACACGGTTCAGTCATGCGTTATTCCGATACATGGGATTTTACATCCGGAAAGCGGCTGCAGCTGGAAGATTTCCATCCCGGGAACTTCTTCTTAGTGCCGGACGGTATCATTATCTATTACCAGCAGTACGATATTGCTCCCTATGCGGCGGGTATCCCTGAATTCCTCATTCCATTCAGCCAGCACGGTCCCAGGCCATAAAGCTTCCGGCTGCCGGAAGCAGTCAGTAACAATAGCAGTGGTATCTGGTCCTTATATATACCCCGCTGCCCTGCCTGCCTCCTGACTGCCATACCACATTGCCGGGCAGGACGCTTCCGTGTTCCAGTAAATACCGGGCATTGGCCCAGTTCTGCGGCGTTGGCTCCCTGTAATAGTTCCCATCCCAGGTACATGCATACTGCCCGCGCTGGAACACCACTGCGCTTACCGAATCAGGAAATGACGGGTGGCTGACCCGGTTAAGGACAACAGAACCCACGTAAAGCTGCTCATCATCCGGGTAGGACTGTGCCTCACCACAGATTACATGGGCTAAAATATATAAATCATCCTGTGTGTAGGAGGATAATCTGGCGCCTGCAGGCGCCTGGGCCTGGGCTGCCTCCATGATGTTCCTGCTCATGGAAAATGTTCCTGCGCCCAGCTGCCAAAAGGAAGCATCCCCGGCGCTGCCTTCATCCATCCTCCCTGTCTTCAGCACATCCACCACACGGTGGATATCCTCTGTTACTGCCATGGCCTGTACTGACAGCGCTGTTCCATTTTCTGTCCGGCCGTCCATATATTCCTCTGCATATACTGCACAGGGAACCGCCAAAGAAAGGATAAAGGCTGCCATACCGGATATCAATATTTTTTTCATGTAAACTCCTTATATTTTGTATACAGATTTCCATTTTCTGCTTTTCTTTATATTTTATCCCAAAATACAGAAGTCTAAACATGACCATATATGGATAGGAATGACCGTATATGGCGGAACCTGTATGGATAAAAAAAGAGACAAAGCCATGAACGGTTTTGTCTCTCTTGCCATATCCTGCCATTATATGATGATATGGTTCCGGTTCTATTTTAATCCAAGTATCTGGTCTGCATCCGGTTTGATCTTATTCCAGGCAGCAGTCAGTGCTTCCCTTAATCTGTCCTCGCCTGCAAATTCCATCTGCTTTTTCAGAATATACATTTCCCGCTCTTTTGGCGGCATCTGATAATATTCATCGTCATCGCAATATGTATCACTGAGAAAATTATACTTGTTCACCATAAGCTTCTTATACGCTATCTCCGCAATGCTCCACCGCTTTGTATGTTCACCGCTGAGCACATCAAAGTCCACAAAAATAATGATATCCAAATTGTTATTACGGTATTTTAAGGCTTCTATTCTCATAATCCCTCCGCTTTATTCCTCTGTGCGACTCTTTCATTATAGCAAAGTTACATCCATAAAACCATAGGATTTTATTTCTCTAAAGAAAAGTGGTGAAATTTTTGTAGATTTGTGATAGAATAAGAACATACATTCGGCGGGAGGGGTAATAATGGAACTACAGCCAATCTGGTTCATCATTCCACTTATATTATTAGGCGGGATTGTCTATTCGGTTGTACGCGGCTACATAAAGGGCTGCGTTCTGGCCGTTATTTCCATACTCACATCGCTGTGTAACCTTCTTTATTATATAGCTGGTTTCTTCCTGCACAGGCCCATGGATTACCTGCCTTATCTGGCTGTCATTCCATTTTTAGGCTTTTCTTTTATTGTCTGGCTGTTAATTGGCGGTATCTGTGCATTCAGACAGTGGCCGCGGCGGCCGTCTGTGTCCATATGCCTGATTGTCAATATATTCCTGATCCTTACCTGGAACCTACTGGTTTATACGTCCTATTTCCTGTGATGCCTGTCCCATATGCCTGCATACAGAAGACCTGCGGCAATGACAGCAATTACAATGATTCCCTTCAGTTCTTCCATGGTATCTCCCTCTCTTGATATTGCATGCGGATTTCCTCAATATTATACCACATTCATACCGCACAGTCACTTACATATTGATGTATCAGCATTGCCTTTCTTTCCCCCAGTATATTAACCAGCTCCGTCAATGTCAGCAGGCCCTCAACGTATATCCATGCAAGCCTGGCTGCCTCTCCCCCTACTTCTGCCACTAATTCCAATTGTGTCATGTTTCCCCCTCTTTCAACATGTTTTCCCCAGCCAATATAAATGCCGGCCTAATATTATATTCAATGACACAAAGAAAGATTCCATGAAAGTAAACGGAAAATGGTAAAATTAAAATGACCAGTCGGGGAACTGGTCATTTTAGGAGAAGGTATTTCGTTTCTTATGGGGTGTAGCAAAAACTATATAATGTATTGGGGGGGTTACGTCTATTATAATAGCACAGGCTTTAAAAAAAGTGTGCACAAACTTTAGGATGGATGAAAAATAATTTTATGCACTTTGCAGGTATGGATGATGTATCAAACGCCTGTGGAACTACCCGCGGTTCACTATCCCCTCATAGAATGGAAATACCAGCTGATTCGGAGACAGGCCTGATACCTGCCCATCCCCTGTTTCTATGATTGTCCATGAACCATCTTCCAGTTCTGCAAAGTCCACTGTATAGAAATGGCTGTTCAATCCGGTGAACTGACGGACCAGGGACATGGGCACCCTGGGCCGTGAAGCGTCCTGGTTGGAGTTGGCTGTTACAGACAGCACATTCCCATCCAGGATAAATGCCCTGTATTCATTGGTCCTGCCCTGTACCTTTGCAAGATCCACATATTCCTTTATCACAATCCCGCCGTCAAAAAGACTTCCTCTCAGGTTTTTAAAACGCTCCAGATATCCATCCAGCTGCTGGTCCGTATAGCTGGCATCAAAATACGCGGGAAAGTCAGACCCTTTCACTGACTTGACATAATCCTTTATCAGAAAACGTCCATACTGCTTCCTTATCTCCTGCCAGTCTACCGGTTCATCCTGCCTGAAAACAGTCATCCTCGGCGTACTCCCCTTTATATATGGGTAAACATTGGGAAATTCATGACAGAGCCTGTACTCTTCCGGTGAATTAACCAGCCTGACATCCTGTTCCAGCAGGGTGTCATAAAGGTAGCCGTACTGATCTGGTTTAAGCATCCAGCCCCGGTAAATACAGGGGCCAGGCTTAAGGTCCACAGGATAAAACTTAAACCGGCCGGTTACCGCAAATTCATCATAATTATAAAAAACAGCCATTAAATCAGGGAAGCGGACTGCTTCCCTATATTCATATTCATAATCCGGATCCGGCTTCCTTATATTAAAATAATCAGACGGATATAAAATAAGTGTCCTCATCGCTTTTCCTCACACATGACCTGGGGCCTGTTTAAAAATTCATTCCCTGGTATCCTAATCTTACCACGTCAGGTCAGGACATACAATATGGCACCTAAAAATGAAAGGAATATCCGCACGGACACTCTATCTCTCCCTTATTGTAAATCTCCCCCTTTATCCTTCTGATATGCGCCCGGCTGCCGCACACCGGACACACGAAATCAGCTTCGCCGAATCCGTCCGTGGGCTGCAGCGCCACCAGCGAGGCACGGATAAAATGATATAAATTGTCAAAGCTGATGTCCCCGCCCGCCCCGGGGCATCCGGCAGTCCCTCCCGTGTAGTTTCCCATCTGTCTTCCTCCATGATAATCAGTTTTCTGCCATGATACTATATATTATGCAAAAAGCGGCTCCAGGCGCAGCCTATTGGGAAAATCAAAGAGCGGGACAGGCCTGTCCTCCTCTTCCTCAGCGCCCATGGCCTTGTACCAGATATCCAGCGCCCTCTGAACCGTTATCTCCATATCATGATAGTAATAAAGACTTGCACCTGTATGGGTCACCACGTCCTCGATGAGCAGTCTGGCATCCTGATTTTCAAACATGACTTCATTGAGATTGTTCTTTGTGATTTTCATCGGGTACCTCCTTACTCCATTCCTTATCCACAGCTTCTCTCAAATTGACATATATTTAAATGACATATGCTCCTGTCATCACATCCCTGAAACGCTCACGAAGAACATATGTTCTTTATACATACATAATATCACGAACACATGTTCGAGTCAAGCCTTATCTGCTATTATTACATGATTTTCCATATCCTCTCTTGCTTTTATAGTTGCCATATAATATAATGTGGAAGATATTCTAATTTATAATTTCCACTTATGCAGGAGCATGGAAGGGTTACGGATTATGTTAACAGGCTATTTTAAGAAAATAGGAATGCGCCGTTTTGCGGTCATGACAATAGGCAATGTTTTTCTCGGAATGGGCATCAGCATATTCAAATTATCCGGCCTGGGCAATGACCCGTTCAGCGGCATGGTCATGGCGCTTTCTGACAGGACAGGCATCACATACGCCCTTTTCCTTGTGATGGTCAATGCAGTCCTGTTCCTGTATGAAATCGCCGCAGGCAGGAAACTGATCGGCGCCGGTACGCTTATCAATGCCTTCCTGTTGGGGTACATAGCAACCTTCTTTTATGATATATGGCTTACCTTCATCGGCACTCCGGAACAGATGATCCAACGTGTCATCACTGTTTTAACCGGGGTCATCATAACCAGCTTCGGGGTTTCCCTGTACCAGTATCCCAATGTGGGTGTGGCGCCTTATGACAGCATTTCCCTGATATGGTGCGGTAAGAAACCCCATGTGCCATATTTCTGGTACAGGATCAGTACGGATACCTTCTGCGCCCTTATATGCTGGCTGTCCGGAGGTATCATCGGCCTTGGCACCCTTCTGGCGGCATTTGGCCTGGGGCCTATTGTCCAGTTCTTTAATGTCCACGTTTCTTCCAGGATTTTAGACACCGGCTCCGTACTTCAATAATTTGTAAGTTTTTCTTCAAACCCCGTCCATGAATATCATGTATAATTATTTAGCATCGGAATACAAAGGAGGAATCATGATGGATACAAACAAGAAAATATTAATCGGCGCAATCAGTGCTGCCGTGGTAATCGGAGGGGTCGCCATCGGCCTGATCTTAAGCCGGACACCGGAGAAGGCAGACCTTACAACCATACACACGGAGGCGGCCACTGAACCGCCCAGGGAAACCCTGCCCCCCACCACCACGGAGGCAGAGACAGCCCCCACTTCTGAGCGCACGGATGCCGCTTCCAGCGTGACAGCGGATATAGGGACCTACACCTCAGGCAAGGTTTCAATCCAGTACCCCATCCTGACCATGGATGATACTCAGAATCAGGATAAGATTAACGCACTGTTAAAATCCAATGCCCTTTCCGTCATCAAGGCCAATGATATTGATGAGGCAAAGGACACCCTTTCCGTCAAATGCAAAATCATATCCGTTGACCGCAAGCGTGTCACCGCCACCTATACAGGCAGTGTTTCAAGAGACGGCGGCTCCTATCCGGTCAACCTGTTTTATGCCAACACGGTGAACCTCCTGCAGGTCCAGGATCTTGGGTTTGATGATTTTACCGATGCCTATACCATGGCAGGATATGTGCTTAGCGACGATGTGAAGTTCAACGGTATCTCCGCCGATGTGGAAGCCGCGGTACTGGAATACAGAAGTTCCCTGGATATCGACACACTGACAACGGTGTTTGACGGCGCGGATTTCCCCCTGTCATCTGACACCCAGTGGCCGGAGTCCTTCAGCTATGAGAAGCAGGGAACCATCTACTTCTCCATGCCGGTCCCCCATGCCCTGGGAGATTATGTCATAGTTGCATTTGACCCGTCAACCAAATAACCGTGGTAAAACATTCTGGTTGATATCATAAGATATTTGATATATAATTATCATTAATTCTAATAGATAAAGGAGCAGCTACAACTATGGATAACGTAATGATTTTTGACCACCCGTTGATTCAGCACAAGATTTCCATACTGCGCAACAAAGCTACAGGAACCAACGAGTTCCGCGCCCTCATTGAGGAGATTGCCATGCTCATGGGTTATGAGGCCCTGCGCGACCTTCCCCTGGAGGATGTGGAGGTTGAAACCCCCATTGAGACGTGTATGACGCCTATGATTTCCGGACGTAAGCTGGCCGTGGTACCCATACTCCGTGCAGGACTTGGCATGGTGAACGGTATCCTTGCACTGGTTCCCAGCGCCAAGGTAGGCCATATCGGTCTGTACCGCGACGAGGTGACACATGAACCCCACGAATATTATTGCAAGCTTCCCAACCCTATTGAGGAGCGCACCATCATTGTGACAGACCCCATGCTGGCAACCGGCGGTTCCGGTGTGGCTGCAGTGGATTTCATCAAGGAGCACGGCGGCAAAAAGATTAAATTCATGGCAATCATCGCTGCCCCTGAAGGACTTGAACGTCTCCACAAGGCACATCCTGATATTCAGGTTTATGTGGGCCATCTGGACCGCTGCCTGAACGAGAACGCTTATATCTGTCCCGGACTGGGCGATGCCGGGGATCGGATTTTCGGAACCAAGTAGGTTTAAGAAATTTTAAGGAATTACAATAGAAAAAATGAAATAAAAGATATAATGCCAAAAGGCAGAGGGATGCAACATAGGTTGCACATCCTCTGCCTTAATTGTTTCACTGGAATACAGCTGTTTCATCGGAATACAGTTTCACTGGAATACAGCTGTTTCACCGGAACACCCTCGTGATATGGATGGTCAGATACAGGATTTCCTCCCGGGTAATAAGGGTCTTAGTGGACTTTTCCACATATCCGCTGATTTTCATGGCGGCCTCCAGTTCATTGGGGTACTGGCGGCTGATCTGCTCATAGAGGAAGGAATCCGTCTCCTCCAGCATACGGCCTTCTAAAAGCCTTTGGACAAAAAACTGCAGATGGGTCACAAACCGTGAGAAGTACAGACTTTCCGTATCCAGTTCCTTTTTCATGTGGAACTGGACCACGGTCAGGATGTCCTTTACCATTTTCACCGATGACATGGTGCGTTCCATGGTCATGCCTTCTGTCTGGGCATTGACAAGATGGAAGGCAATGTTGCCCGCTTCCTCTTCCGGAAGCTTAAGCCCCAGACGCTGGTTCAGATAGTCCACCGCATCTTTTCCGGCCCTGTATTCCCTGGGATAGAATTTCTTCACCTCCCAGAGAAGGCGGTTCTGGAGAACGATACCTTTCTGACAGCGCTCCATGGCATAGATAAGGTGGTCCAGAAGGGTAAAGAACGCCTGGCTGTCCAGGGGACAGGAAAGGCTGCTCCCCGCAGCGTCCACTGCCTCCTGTACGGCCTCCAGGGTTTCCTGGGGAATCTCTTCTATCATCCGGCTGTAATCCTTAAGGATTCCTCCCTGACCGGACACAAAGCGGCGCTCCACATCCTTTTCTTCCAATCTGCCTCCAACCTGGGTCTTGAAACGCAGGCCGCGTCCCATGACGATTTCCTCCTGGCCTTTTGCATTTTCAACCAATATGAAATTATTATTCAGTATTTTCAGGACCTTCACAATCCCACCCCCTTTGCAGATATGATTGTAACGGATATTTTTATTTCACACAAGCCCCATTTGTGGCAATCACGTCCCTGTACCAGTAAAAACTGTCTTTTTTATATCGTTTCATTTCCCTTAAATCAAACTCACCCCTGTCAACATAGATGAATCCATACCGCTTTCCATAGCCCTGATGGGTGCTTACCAGGTCAATGGCAGACCATGGACAGTATCCCATGACCTCCACGCCGTCCGTCACTGCCAGTCTCAACTGGTTTATGTGGACGGCCAGATATTCAATGCGGTAAGAGTCGTGGATGGATTTATCCTCCTCCAGCACATCCGGAGCGCCGATGCCGTTTTCCGTTATGAGCACCGGCAGATGATATCGCTCATATACCTTGCGCAGGGTAAGGCGCAGTCCTTCAGGATCCACCACCCAGCCGTATTCTGTTTTTCCCACATAGGGGTTTTCCTCCGGGCGGTACACGCCCTGCTCCCCCAGCATGATCTGCTGGTCCCCTGCCCTTGGCGCCACATCAGAACCATCTCCCCTGCTGGCTCCGATGGTGGCTGTGGAGTAATAGTTCATTGCAATGAAATCCGGTCTGGCGCCGGACAGGATTTCCATGTCCCCGTCCATGATGGAAGGCGCGATACCCCTGTCCTCCAGGTAGCAAAACGCCAGGCTGTTGTATCTCCCGTACATGGCAGCGTCCAGGAAATTCCAACACCGGATGGATTCCCAGTTATGGGCTGCAATGGAGTCCCCGGGGCTGCACGTGAAAGGATACATGGCCGTTATATTTAAAGCCGGGCCGATTTTGGCGCCGGGACACATCTGATGCAGCAGCTTCATGGCCCGGGCCTGGGCCAGAAGCATGTGGTGGTTCTGCTGATACAGTGTTTTTTTGTCAGGAAGCCCCTTTCCCTTAGGAACCCCGATGGCTCCCGGATGGAGGATCATGGTGTTCTGCTCATTGATGGTAAGCCAGTATTTTACCCTGGAACCAAAGTGGGTATACAGAACCTTTGCATATTGGACAAATGCCTCAATGGTATCCCGGCTGCTCCAGCCGCCCTTTTCCTCCAGCACATAAGGCAGGTCGAAGTGGTACATGGTAATGACAGGTTCAATCCCGTGCTTTATGCACGCTTCAATCACATGGTCATAAAAGGCAATGCCTTTCCGGTTCACCGTCCCCGTGCCTTCAGGCAGTATCCTGGTCCATGCCACGGAAAAGCGGTATGCCTTAAGTCCCATCTCCCCCATGAGCGCAATGTCCTCCTCCCAGCGGTGGTAGTGATCGCTTGCCACTTTAAAATCCGCTGTTCCGGACGGATGTTCACACATATCGATGATGGATGGCGATTTCCCATCCTCGTCCCATGCCCCCTCCACCTGATAGGCTGAGGTGGAGGCGCCCCACAAAAAATCCTCTGGAAACTCTTTTATTCTCTGATAAATCATCTAATCTCCTGCTTCCTTTCCTGCATCCAAATTCATGCGTCTGCCAAAACCTGCGCCCGGACAGCTCCGGGAAAGCGGCTCCGGCCCATTGGTTCCTGCCAGAGCCTTCTTCCCATACCGTTTCCCTGGCATGTCTTTCATCAGCAGAGTTTCATCAGTTCCATCCCTGCTTCCACGTCCCGCGGCTGTGTCGTAAGCACCTCGGACAGGCTGCCATTGTTCACCACAAGGACGGGTGTGACCAGGTCGTATCCCAAATCCAGGATTGCCTGGCGCTCAATCTTTACCAGGGGGGTCCCTGGCTCCACCAGGTCATCCACACTGGCAAGGGCGGTAAAATGTTTTCCCTGGAGATTCACCGTATCAATGCCGATATGGATCAGTACCTCCACGCCGTTTTCGCATGTAATGCCGATGGCGTGCTTTGTCTCAAAGAAAGCGGTTATCCGTCCTTTCACCGGCGATACGATGGTATCTCCTGTCGGTATGACCGCCATGCCCTTTCCAAGGACACCGCTGGAGAACACGGCGTCCCTGACCTCTGAAAGGGGAACCGCACGGCCGCTTACAGGGGATTGGATGGAAAATGCCTTCTGTCCGGCCGCTGCCTTTACGGTCGGGCTTTCCTCTGTGCCGCCTTTTCCTTCCTTACCATTCCCTTCCATGGACTTATCTTCCTTACCTTCCCCTTCCCCGGGCTTTCCTTCCTTACCATTCCCTTCCGGCTCCTCAAATCCCATCAACCAGGCCGCTGCAAAGGCCGCCGCAAAGGCAATGACGCAGGTAATGACCGCATGGACAATATTCATGGGATTCTCGCCGATGAAGGCGGGAAGCGCTGCCAGGCCGGGGGATACGAAGGCATACCGCACCAGTCCAGACAGACCCGCATAGATTCCCGCAATGCCGCCGCCAATCATGGATGCAATCAAGGGGCGTTTTAACTTCAGTGTGACGCCGTACAGGGACGGCTCCGTGATACCCAGGACAGCAGTGATGCCTGTGGAGGTTGCCAGCTGTTTTAATTCCTGGTTCTTTGTCTTTAAGGCCACCGCCAGGGTTGCCCCGCCCTGGGCCACATTGGAGGCCAGCATGCCAGGTCCGTTAATCATCTCAGAACCCGTCTTGGTAAGCTGCATGGTGGCAATGGGTGTCATGGCCCAGGCTGTGCCGGATACCACCAGCACGGGCTGCAGCGCGCCCATAAGCGCGGGAATCAGCCAGCTGGCCTTTCCGTTGATGAACTCAGCCCCGGCTGCAATGACGTCATTCAGGAATACCCCGATGGGGCCTACCAACAGGAATGCAATGGGCGCTGTCACAAATAATGTAATCAACGGCTTAGTGAAAAACTTTATCATGGAAGGGGATACCTTTTCCGCGAACCGCTCCACATGGGACATGATCCAAACCGTAAAGATGATGGGAAGCACGCTGTAGGAATAATCCGATAGGATGACCGGTATCCCAAAAAACGTAATGGGCGCCCCGGCTGACAGCATGCCGCTCCAGGTGGGATGCAGCAGGGTGCAGGCCAGCGTCATGGCCAGGATGGGACTGCACTCAAACTTAATTGCGGCGCCGTAAGCCAGAAGCACGGGCATGAAGTAAAATGCGCCGTCTGAAATCATGTTCAGCATCTGGTAGGTGCTTCCGTCCGTGTTCACCAGGTTCATAAGGGTGAGCACTGCCAGCACCGCCTTGATCATACCTCCGCCCACCAGCGCAGGTATCACAGGTGTAAAGGTAGTGGAAATAATGCTGATGATCCTTGTGAGCCACTTCTCTTTTTCCGCGGATCCGCCTGCATGGGAACCGTCCGGCTGGGAACCGCCGCCCTGTCCTTCGCCGGTAATTTCCTTGATGGCCCTGTAAGCTGTCTGTACCTCATTGCCAATCACGACCTGGAACTGTCCCCCTTTGTCAACCACGCTGATAACCCCGGGGATTTTCTCCACCCGTTCCCGGTCCACCTTCCCTTTGTCCCTGAACCCAAACCTGAGCCTGGTTGCGCAATGGGTCAGCATTGCCACATTATCCTTTCCTCCAACTGCCTCCAGGACCTCCAGCCCTGTTTTCCTGTAATCCATACCAATCTCTCCTCTCGCGGTTCTCAGATAAACTCATAAAAAGTGCACAAAAAAAGACCAAACATAACAGACACTATATGTGTCCATATGACTTGGTCTTGCCTGCATTACCAGTAACAGCCTCATTCACTGTTATTCAATTGATTGTCTTAAGACGTAATTAAGTTTATCAGACTGTCTTTGACATTGCAATATTAAATTCTGCCAAAATAGATAGGGCAAATTCGGTTAATATGCACAAAGGCAGGAATGCATTTTCAAACACGGCCTATTACTTAACGACCTTCAGTCCGCCTTTTCCCGGCTCGGCAGCGGGCTCAGCTGCTTCCTCTGTCTCCCTGGCTTCTTTGATTACGATGTTCTCCTGGTTCTTGTAGATGGAATCAGCAGGCACACAGCCCCTTACGCTGGACAGGGGATATACATTGGAATTCCTTCCGATGATGGTTCCCGGATTCAGCACGCTGTTGCAGCCAACCTCCACATGGTCACCCAGGATTGCGCCGAATTTCTTAAAGCCCGTGGTCACATCCCCATCCTCGGCATGGACCTTGACTAAGGACTTGTCAGACTTGACATTGGAGGTAACTGCGCCGGCGCCCATATGCGCCTTGTAGCCCATGATGGTGTCCCCGATATAGTTGAAATGAGGCACCTGTGCGCCGTCAAAGATGATGGAGTTCTTAATCTCACAGGAGTTGCCGATAACAGCGCCCTCGCCGATGATGACACGGCCTCTTAAAAATGCACTCTGGCGCACTTCTGCCTTGGCACAGATAATCATAGGTCCGCCCATGGCAATGGTAGGGGCAATCTTGGCAGATCTGTGGATCCAGATGTTCTTGCCCACCTTCTTATACTCGGTCTCCGGCAGGTTTGGCCCTATCTCCTCAATGAATGCCCCGATATTGGGAAGCACTTCCCACGGATATACCTGTCCTTCAAACAGCTTCTCTGCAATTGTATGGCTTGTGTCCAAAAGTTCTTTGATTGTCATCTGTTCCAGTTTCATAAATTAGTTCTCCTTTTTATTAGATTCCTGTCTTTTATAGTGTGCGGCAGCCGAATCAAAAAACCTGCGCATATCGTACTGGTTATTCATCCGGATTACATTCACTGTCCTGCCTGCCACAAAACGCTCCAGCTTCTCCATGTATTCATCTGAAGTGATGGAGCCCTCTGACACATAGGTAAGTCCCTTTTCCCAGCTGGCTGTCAGATCCGGGTTCAGAAGCTGGTGGATGGAATTCTCCACCACATCGAACACCATCTCGCCTAACAGGGCCGGGGTAATGACCTGGGTTTTCTTGTTAAGGCTCAGATACTTGATGTTAAACAGCTTTTTCAGTATCTCGGCCCTGGTTGCGCTGGTCCCGATACCGCTTCCCTTAATCTGGGCGCGCAGTTCCTCATCCTCTATGAGCTGGCCCGCATTCTCCATGGCCAGGATGATGGAACCAGAGGTGTACCGCTTGGGCGGGGATGTCTCCCCTTCTTTTATATTCAGATCCACAAGAGTAAGTATATCATTTTTTTTCAGATCTGCAAGCATTTGCAGCAATACTGTCCTGTCAACTTTTGGAGACTGTACCTCCGCCTCCCCGGTGTTTTCCTGGTTCTGGGCATCGTCCCCGGCCTTGCCGGACTGGCCCTCCTCAAAGGTTTCCTCCACGCCGGTCTTCTTAGCCAGGATCACATCCGCCACCTTCAGGTATCCAGGCTCGGCCAGCACCTTGAAGCTGGCAAAGAAATGTTCCTTCATCCGCTCCAGCTCCAGGCTGTACTTCTGGTAGACGGCAGCCGGATAAAAGATGCTTAAGAACCTTCTGCATATGACCTGATATACTTTTTCTGAAAGCGGCGGCAGGTTCCTTGCCGACCCGGCTCCCTGTCCCGTGGGCACGATGGCGTAGTGGTCCGTAATCTGTTTGTCATTCACATACCTGGTTTTGGCTATTCCCTTAAATGAACCGCCATCCAGGATTTCCTGGGCAAATTCCGCCATGGGGCCGTAATTCTTAAGGCCGCCGATGTTCTTATATATCTCCTTGGAGACAGCGGTGGACAGCACCCTGGCATCGGTTCTTGGATAGGTGACCATCTTCTTCTCATAAAGCTCCTGGACCACCTTAAGGGTCTCATCCGGGCTGATCTTAAACATCTTGGAACAATCGTTCTGCAGCTCTGCCAGGTTGTAGAGAAGGGGCGGATTCTTTGTCTCCTTCTTCTTCTCCTTGGAAACCACCACTGCTTCCATGGGCGGTTCTTCCCTTAACATGGCAATCAGTTCTTCTGCGTGCTCCCTGTCCTTGAATCCATTATCCTTGTACAGATGTGGGGTGCCGAAATACCTGGAACCTTCCACTGCCTTCCACTCCGCGTCAAATGGGACAGGCGCCCCATCCTTTCCCGGTGACTCAAAGTTTCCGATGACACGGTAAAAAGGAGTCTTTACGAAATTGCGGATTTCCCGTTCCCTGCGCACCACCATGCCCAGCACGCAGGTCATGACGCGGCCCACGGACAGGACCGTGAACCTGGTCCCCAGGTAATTGGAAAGGGCCGGACCGTACTTCAGTGTAAGGGCCCTGGAAAAATTGATTCCCATCAGGTAATCTTCCTTTGCCCTTAAGTAGGCCGAGGCCGACAGGTTATCATATTCGGCTTCATCCTTAGCCTCCCGGATTCCCCTTAATATCTCTTCCTCTGTCTGGGAATCAATCCACACCCGCTTCTGCTTCTTATCCTTCACATCAGCCAGCTGGGCAACCAGCCGGTATATATATTCCCCCTCGCGCCCCGAGTCCGTGCACACATAGATTGTATCCACATCCGGGCGGTTTAAGAGACCTTTGACAATTTCAAACTGCTTTGCAACATTTCCAATGACCTCGTACTTGAATTCCTTGGGAAGGAACGGCAGGGTCTGAAAGCTCCAGCGCTTGTATTTCGTGTCATAGGCTTCCGGATAACTCATGGTCACCAGATGGCCCACACACCATGTGACAACCGCTGTATCCGATTCAATATACCCATCCTGACGCCTGCCCTTTATCTTAAGGGCTTCTGCAAACTGCTGCGCCACACTGGGTTTTTCCGCTATGTATAATGACTTTGACATCCAATCCCTCTTTTGCTTTCTCTGCTATACGCGGCGCAAAATGGGCAGATTTTCCAGTGCCCGTCACAGCGCGTATTCGTATAGTATACCATTAAATCCGGTCCGTGGCAATGATGGGAGGAATTAATTCATACTTTAGTTACATATTTGTAATAAATACAGGGGCGCCGGATCATCCATCAGCGCCCCTGCCATTGTCTTATACGGTCAGGAATTTATAGATTGTAGTGGTCTTATATTCCTGCCCCGCCTTTAAGATAGGGGAAGGAAATTCCGGCTTATGCACTGCGTCCGGGTAGTACTGTGTCTCGAAACAGAATGCATGGCGGTAATCATAGTGGGCATTGCCCTTTCCCGGCAGTTCATCATTCAGGAAATTGGCTGTATAGAACTGGATGCCCGGAAGGTCCGTATAACACTCCATCACGCGTCCGCTGGCAGGATCCATGGCCTTTGCAGCCAGGGCCAGCTCGCCTTCCGGGTGGTCCAGCACCCAGTTGTGGTCATAACCTTTTCCGAACACCAGGGCCTCGAAATCCTGGCCAATATCCCGTCCAATGGGCTTCATCTGCGTAAAATCCATGGGTGTGCCGGCTACCGGGACAATCTCCCCGGTTGGAATGGACACCTGGTCCGCAGGCGTGTAATGGCTGGCATTCAGCCATACCTCCTGGCCCAGCACATCCCCGCTGTCATGGCCCGCCATGTTAAAATAGCTGTGGTTGGTAAAGTTGGCCACCGTGTCGGCATCGCACACCATATGATAATCCAGTACAAGACTGTTGTCATCCGTCAAGGTATAGCTCACGGTAATCTTTGCATTGCCCGGATACCCCTGGTCCCCGTCCGGGCTGTCCAGATAGAAATCCAGCCTGCTGCCCTTCTCTGTCTCAGAGGCATTGCACGCCCACACCCTGTCATGATACAGGTCCGGGCCGCTGTGCAGGTTATTGGGTCCGTCATTGGCAGCCAGGGGATAATCCTTGCCGTCAATGGTAACAACAGCGCCTCCGATGCGGTTGGCATTGCGCCCTACCGGTGCGCCGAAATGGGGCGGGTTCTTCCTGTAGCTGTCCAAATCATCATATCCCAGTACCACATCCCCCAGTCTTCCATCCCTGTCCGGCACCATCATGGACACCCACACGCCTCCAAGGGTAATGAAGGAAGCCGATACCTTGTTCTTATTCACCAGCGTGTACCTGTAAACCTCAGTGCCGTCCGGCATTGTCCCAAATAGTTCCTTTGCGATTGCCATATGTTCCTCCTCCTGGTAATTATTTTGCCTGGATATAGCCCTTTGCAGTCAGCAGTTCCGCACAGAGCACAGCACCTCCGGCCGCCCCGCGGACCGTGTTGTGGGACAGGCCCACGAACTTGTAGTCATATACCTTGTCTTCCCTTAAACGGCCAATGGAGATACCCATTCCATTCTCAAAATCCACGTCCGCCGTTACCTGGGGACGGTTATCCTCATTCAGATACTGGATGAACTGCTTTGGGGCGCTGGGAAGTCCCAGTTCCTGGGGAAGTCCCTTAAAGCTTACCAGCTTCTCAATCAGCTGTTCCTTTGTCACTTTCTTCCTGAACTTGACAAATGCCGCCGCCGTATGTCCGTTCAGCACAGGAACACGGATGCACTGGCAGGTAATCACAGGGCTTTCAGCCTTTACGATCACGCCGTCCTCCACCTTGCCCCACAGGCGCAGCGGCTCCTGTTCGCTCTTCTCTTCCTCCCCGCCGATGTAGGGAATGATATTGCCCTCCATCTCAGGCCAGTCCTTAAAGGTCTTGCCTGCGCCGGAGATGGCCTGGTATGTAGTTGCAACCACCTCGTATGGTTCAAATTCCTTCCATGCGGTCAGGGCCGGCGCATAACTCTGGATGGAGCAGTTGGGCTTCACCGCAATGAATCCGCGCTTTGTGCCAAGGCGCTTTTTCTGGAACGGAATCACGTCAAAATGTTCCGGGTTGATTTCCGGCACCACCATGGGGACATCCGGGGTCCAGCGGTGGGCGCTGTTGTTGGAAACAACCGGGGTCTCGGTCTTTGCATATGCCTCTTCGATGGCCTTGATTTCTTCTTTGGTCATATCCACTGCGCTGAACACGAAGTCCACGCCTGCCGCAACCTTCTCCACCTCGTTCACATTCATGACAACCAGCTGTCTCACAGCCTCCGGCATGGGGGTGGCCATCTTCCAGCGGTCTCCCACCGCATCCTCATAGGTCCTGCCTGCGGAACGCGGGCTGGCGGCCACTGTCACCACCTCATACCATGGATGGTCCTCCAGCAGGGAAATAAACCGCTGGCCAACCATACCCGTTGCACCTAATACGCCGACTCTTAATTTCTTTTCCATAGTCCCTTCATTCTCCTCATTGTCCATTTTTCATCCGCCAGTGGAGGAACCCTTCCTTAATCTGTGGGGGAATTATTCCTGTATCGGGGAATCTTTCCCTATCCTATACCAAATCCAGTAAAAATGCAACAGGAAATTCGTCTTTTGCGCACATTTGTATCCTGTATGCGGACACGTCCTGCCATTTGTATGCGGACAGGCCAATACATGTTGTGGGAAAATACTTACAGGCGCACCTTACTCCCTTTTCCATCCCTCTTGGCCAGCTTCAGCCGGTTCATGTGGACTTCCTTGCCCTTATAATCAATGACAGGGTTATCCCCAATCAGGTATAATTTCTCCAGTTCCTCATTCTTGGCCAGCTTAATGCCCCTCACGCCCCTGGATGCCTTCTTTAAGACGGATATCTCCTCCAGCGGGAACCGCAGGAACACGCCGCTTGTGGTCTGCAGCACCACTTCCTCCTGTCCCTCCACCGGGAGGATGGATATGACCTGGTCGCCCTCCTGCAGCTTGGTGGCCGCAACCATCCGGTTATTGGTTTCAAACTCTTCTGCCGGGACCTGCTTCACCATGGCCATCTTAGTTGCAAACACAAGGGTGGCGCCCTTTAAATCCTGGGCGCATGTAAGATAGACAATGGAGTCCTTGGCGCCGTCATACTTGCTCAGGTTCTCAATGGGCACGCCCTTGTCCCTCAGCTTGCCGGCAGGCACATCCATGACCTTAATCTGATACAGGTTTCCGCTGGCGGCAAACAGGCAGATCTTGTCCGTGTTCAGGCAGCGGACTACATGGACCTGCTCCGTATCAACGGTTTCCTGGTTCCTCTCATAAGTGGACTTGTCAAGGAGTTTGCAGTATCCGAACCGGTCAAGGACAAAGACCACTTCCTGGACCTGGACCGCGCTCTCATCGTACACGGCTTCCGGGCCATCCTCAATAAGGGTGCGCCTTGGAACGGAGAATTCCTCCTTGATGGCGGCCAGGTCATCCTTGATGACCCGGTTCATCTCTCCCCTGCTGCCAAGGATCTTCTTATATCCAGCAATCTTCCTTAAGGTTTCTTTGTGTTCCTTCTCCAGGGCCAGGATCTCCAGGCCGATTAACTTGTAGAGCCGCATCTCCAGGATGGCAGAAGCCTGGCGCTCCGTGAAATGCAGTTTCTTCGCATCCTCCTCAAATCCCTGCACCTTAAACCGGATGTTGGACACATCGCCGTTTGTCAGGCATGCCTTGGCGTCCTTCAGGTTCTTGGAACCCCTGAGGATGGCAATAATCAGGTCAATGCAGTCGCATGCCGTAATCAGGCCCTCCTGCACTTCCTTCTTATCCATCTCCTTCTGAAGCAGGACATTGTACTTGCGCTCCGTGTTCTCATACTGGAAATCCAGGAAATTGCGCAGGATTCCCTTGAGGCTCAGTGTCTCCGGACGCCCGCCTGCAATGGCCAGCATGTTGACCCCGAAGGTATCCTCAAACTTAGTCTTCTTATAAAGGATGTTCTTAATCTTTTCAATGTCCGCGTCCTTGCGCAGCTCCAGCACGATGCGGATGCCTTCCTTGTTGGACTGGTTGGAGATATCCACCACGTCGGTCAGCTTCTTGCTCTCCACAAGGTCTGCGATGTCCACCAGGAACTTATTGATTCCGGCCCCTATCATGGTATAGGGAATCTCGGTGATGACAAGCTTGTCCTTATCCGCCTTTCGCTTTCCAAGCTCCACCTCGAACTTGCCGCGCAGCTTGATTTTTCCTGCCCCGGTCTCATAGATGACCGGAAGCTCGCTTTTATTGGCAATGATCCCGCCTGTTGGGAAGTCCGGCCCGGGCATGTATTCCATGAGCTGTTCCGTGGAAATATCCGGGTCATCGATGTACGCCCTGACCGCATCCACCACCTCCCCCAGGTTATGGGGCGGGATGCTGGTGCTCATGCCCACTGCGATGCCTTCCGCCCCGTTAATCAGAAGGTTGGGCACCCTGACCGGAAGTACCTCCGGCTCCTTTTCCGTCTCATCGTAGTTGGGTATGAAGTTCACGGTCTTATCCAGGTCCTTCAGATACACTTCCTGGGCAAATTTCTCCAGACGCGCCTCCGTGTACCTCATGGCAGCAGCCCCGTCCCCTTCAATGGAACCGAAGTTACCGTGTCCGTCCACCAATGCCATTCCCTTTTTGAACTCCTGGCTCATGACAACCAGTGTCTCGTAAATGGAGCTGTCGCCGTGGGGATGATATTTACCCATGGTATCGCCCACGATACGCGCCGACTTCCTGTGGGGCTTATCGTGGTCCAGGCGCAGCTCGCTCATATCGTAGAGGACCCGGCGCTGTACCGGCTTTAATCCATCCCTGGCATCCGGTATGGCCCTTGCAGTAATGACGCTCATGGAGTAATTCATGTAACTCTTCTGCATTTCCTCGCTATATTCTGTCCTTATTATCTTTTCAGCCATGTTATTGTCTTCTCCTTGTCCTATGCGCTTGGCATGCAATGCTGCGGCGTCCGCATCTGCATTACGCATCAATCTCCGCCTCGTCCGCGTGCTCGTAGATGAAGGTACGGCGGGGAGCCACTTCGCTTCCCATGAGCATCTCCGTTATCTCAGAGGCCATCCTGGCGTCCTCAATCTCCACCCGCTTCAATACCCGGCGTTCCGGGTCCAGGGTAGTTTCCCACAGCTGCTCCGCGTCCATTTCACCAAGACCCTTGTACCGCTGGAGGGTGAAATCCCCGGTGTGGGTCTTGCGGTAGCGTTCCAGTTCTTTCTCGTCATACAGGTACTGCTCCTCGCCCCGCTTGGGAATCACCTTGAACAGGGGCGGCATGGCAATATATACGTGACCGTCATAAATCAGTTCCGGCATGAACCTGTATAAAAATGTAAGGAGAAGGGTGTCAATATGGCTTCCGTCCACATCGGCATCCGTCATCAGTATGATTTTATTGTAACGCAGCTTCGTGATGTCAAAGTCATTGCCATAGCCCTCTGAGAACCCGCAGCCGAAGGTATTGATCATGGTCTTGATTTCCGCATTGGCAAGCACCTTATCCATGGAGGCTTTTTCCACGTTGAGGATTTTTCCCCTGATGGGCAGGATGGCCTGATACCGGCGGTTCCTGGCTGTTTTTGCAGAACCTCCGGCAGAATCTCCCTCTACGATGAAAATCTCGCATTTATCCGCGTCCCTGCTCTCACAGTTGGCCAGCTTGCCGTTGCTGTCAAATGAGAACTTGGATTTGGTCAGCATATTGGTCTTGGCCTTTTCCTCGGCGCGGCGTATCCTGGCAGACTTTTCCGCACAGGCAATCACGCCCTTAAGGACTTCCACGTTGCGGTCAAAATACAGCTGCAGTTCGTCCCCTGTCACGGTGAACACGGCCTTGGTAGCGTCCGCACTGGCCATCTTGGTCTTTGTCTGTCCCTCGAATATGGGGTCCGGGTGCTTGATTGCCACCACTGCCGTCATGCCGTTGCGGGTGTCCGCTCCCGTAAAGTTGGTATCTTTTTCTTTTAATATCCCAAGCTCCCTGGCATAGCTGTTGATTAATGCGGTGAACTTGGTCTTAAACCCAGCCAGATGGGTACCGCCTTCCTGTGTGAAGATGTTGTTGCAGAAGCCCAGGATATTCTCCTCAAAGGTATCCACAAACTGGATGGCCGCTTCCACCTCAATCCTGTCCACCGTGCCCTTAAAATAAATGGGGTCATGTACCGCAGCCTTGCCCGTATTCAGTTCCTTTACATAGGCAATGATGCCCTCCGGCTCATGGTAGGTGATCTTCTCATTCTCGCCCGCCCGCTTATTCTCATAGCAGATGGTCAGCATGGGATTCAGGTAGGCAGTCTCATGAAGGCGGCTTTTCAGCCATTCGGCCTTGAACCTGGTCTTCTCAAAAATATCCCCGTCCGGAAGGAAATTAATCCGGGTGCCTGTCTCCCTGGTCTTGCCCACAACGGGAAGCAGCCCATTCTCAAGTTTGATGATGGGCTTTCCCTTTTCGTATTCGTCATGGTAGATATAACCGTCCCTGTACACCTTTACGTCCATGTGCTCTGACAGGGCATTAACTACGGAGGAGCCCACACCGTGAAGTCCTCCGCTGGTCTTATAAGCGTCATTATCGAATTTACCGCCTGCATGCAGGGTGGAAAGTACAATCCTGGCAGCTGAAAGCCCCTTTTTGTGCATCCCCACCGGGATGCCCCGCCCATTATCCCGCACCGTGCAGGAACCGTCTGCCTCCAGTGTTACCCAGACACTGCTGCAGTAACCGGCCAGATGCTCGTCCACCGCGTTATCCACGATTTCATAAATCAGATGGTTCAAGCCCTTTGAGCCAACACCTCCTATATACATGCCCGGACGCTTACGTACTGCTTCCAATCCTTCCAATACCGTAATACTGTCCGCATTATACTGTTCCTTTGCCATTGCAATCCTCCATATCCAATAAGTACATACGTACGTTTCATCTTATAGTATTAAAACATATTTAGTTTGTTTTGGCAAGTTTTGGGCGGAGAATTTTTCTCCATCCAGTCTTTGAGGGCGGTACATACCCGCGCCGGTGCCGATAACAGACCCATTTTCACCAATGTCCATCCACGGACATACCTTAGGGTAAAAGGAGGTAAAACCATGAGCAACATGCCTTATGCCAATCCCATCCAGGGAAACCTGACCATCGGTAATTCCCTGATCATCTACGACGGAGGATACTATTCGCTGGACGGCGGCAGCACCGTCTCTTCCGACACCATCGGGCCGGATACCCTGATTACCGCCCCTTCCGTCAGCGCCGTGTCCATCCGGCTTCAGAACACACAGCCGGTCCGTGCAAAAATGATTTCAATCCCTAACGGCAGCCTGGAAATCACAGGCCCCGGAACCATACAGACAGATAACCAGGATACGCCTGTCCTAAGCCGCGCCAGCGGTATCCGCTCCTACGGCAGCCTCACGGTCAGCGGCGGCGCGTCCGTTGAAGCCGTGGGCCTGAATGACGGCATCTACTGCGCAGGACTCTCCAACACCCTCACTGTAACCGGAGGCAGTTCCATCTACGGAAAAACCACAGGAATGAATACTTCCATTCTCGGCGCCTCCAAATACGGGGTTTACTGCGGAGGTAATATCGTGGTCACGGAAAACAGCCGGATTTCCGGTGAAGGGGCCATGGACTCTTACAGTACCTATGGCGTTTTCTGCGATGCCGGACACGCCATGACCACCGCCATGTCGGTCTCAGCCGGAAGTTCTGTCAGCGGCACCGCTGCGGTGGGGGTCTATCTTGGCGGCCCGGCGGTTGTGGACGGTTCCCTCTCAGGCACTGGCGGCGGGCTGAACATATCCCATGGAATCCAGGGCGATAAGGCCAGCATTGCCGTGGGACCCCTGGCAGATGTTACCGCAACAGCCCAGTCCGGCGCATATGCCGGTATCATCATGGTTTATGGATATGAAATCAACGGCGGGACCCTCACTGCGTCCGGCGGTATCTACGGCCTGCGCAGCATTTCCTCCGGCCCGGTCCGCGTCACGGACGGAACCCTTACCGCCACAGGCAGCCCCACCGCCGGCAGTTATGGGATTTATGTGGAAAATGAGGGGCTGGCTGCCGTAAACAGCCAGATACGCGGTGAAGGCAGCCGCTGCGGTATCTATACCGGAGGCAGCCTGACAGCACGGAGCAGCACGGCGGACGGCTATACCTATGCCTACGGCGCCGATTCCCAGGGCAGCTACGGCGCCATCATAGCCGCAGGGAGCATAACGGCTGTGGATTCCCGTATCATAGAGAATTATTCCAGGACGGAATATTTCGACGAAGCATACCAGATTCCATATGAAACAGGAAAAAACATTACAGATTACAGGAACTACACCTGGAGTATCACCTCTGGATCCGGTGCAGTTGCCAGTTCTCCTGACGGCCAGGGTATCCATGCAGTTTTAAGCGGTTCCGGCATACTAACAGCCTTCCGCCAGGGTCCTATGGACAGCGGGATTGTATCTTTGGATTCTGAGAGCACCCACACAATCCATATTCCGGTGGAACTGACAGCCGCTCCCCTTCCCGAATATACCGTAACATATGATGGGAACGGCGCTACCGGAGGCAGTATTCCCATGGATCCCGGCAATCCCTATTATGCAGGCAGCCTTGTGACGGTTTTAGGCAACACAGGGAACCTGGTGCGCGCGGGATACAGGTTCATTGGCTGGACCCTCACTCCCGATGGAAGCGGAACCGTCTATCAGGGAGGGGACACCTTCCTGATGCCTGAAAACAATGTGGTCCTATACGCGCTGTGGGAAGCCGTCCCTCCCGTCCCCTACACGGTGGTGTATGATGGAAACGGGGCTGAAAGCGGCACAATCCCGGCCGGACCGGAAGCCTATGAGGCGGGCGATACCGTGATTGTCCTTGGGAATACAGGAAATCTCTCCAGATCCGGTTATGTGTTTGCCGGCTGGTCCATGGACCCGGACGGTTCCGGGCCTGTATACCAGGACGGGGATACGTTCCTGATGCCTGCAACAGATGTAACCCTTTATGCCGTGTGGGAGCCCTTTAATCCACCGGTCCCTCCGTCGGTCCCGCCTTGCTGCTGTCACTGCTGCCATCCCTGCTGTTATCCGTCCGGTTGCCGCCCTTCCCGGTACTGCTGCCCTGCTCAATGCAACTGTACTCCATGGTGTGGCTGTACTCCCTGGTGCGGCTGCACTTCCTGGCACGGCTGTCCGGCTCAGTATGGGTGCACCCTCCGGTGCGGCTGTCCGGCTCAATATGGCTGCACTCTCCGGTGCGGCTGTCCTGCCCACTCTGGCTGTCCTGCCCAGTACGGATGGTCACCTTGGTATGGCTGTCCTTCCCAGTATGGATATCCTCCCCAGGGCTATCCTTTTCCGAACAGCCCTATACCAACATCCAATCATCCTATGCCATAAATGATATACGGGCCGATGATGGTTCCCGCTTTCCGGGCATAAACGCAAAAATAGCTTTCCATATCGGAAAGCTATTTTGCATTCAGGTCTGTTCTCAGACCCTTTAAGCAGATGACGGGAATCGAACCCGCCTCCCCAGCTTGGGAAGCTGGTGTTCTACCGATGAACTACATCTGCGCAACAAGGATATTATACCATATATTTCTAGTATTTCAAGTATATTTTTAAATTTTCCTAATTTTCCTAAATTTTTCTTATTTTCTAATTGTCCGGAACAGGTCCGGAGCCAGTTTATCCTGCTCCAAACCCGTCCAGACCTGTCCACATCTTCTGTTCCCAGACCTAATCCGGTTCCTGTCTTCTATAATACCTTATTCAGGAAACTCCTGGTACGCTCTTCCCTGGGGTTACCGAACACTTCCTCCGGCGTGCCCTGCTCCACAATATAACCGTCATCCATGAAAATCACACGGTCGGCCACTTCCCTGGCAAATCCCATCTCATGGGTCACCACAACCATGGTCATTCCATCCGCCGCCAGCTGCTTCATGACCTCCAGTACCTCACCAACCATCTCAGGGTCCAGGGCGGAGGTGGGTTCATCAAACAGCATGATATCCGGGTTCATGGCCAAGGAGCGGGCAATCGCCACACGCTGCTTCTGGCCGCCGGACAACTGGCCCGGGTACACATCCGCCTTGTCCGACAGTCCCACCCGTCCCAAAAGCTCCAGCGCCTTTTTATCCGCCTCAGCCTTGTTCATAAGCTTCAGCTGGGTAGGCGCCAGCGTTATGTTGTCGCGGACCGTCAGATGGGGAAACAGGTTGAAATGCTGGAACACCATACCGATGTTCTCACGCACCTTATTGATATTGGTATTGGGGTCGGATATGGGGTGTCCATCCACCACCACTTCCCCGGACGTTATTTTCTCAAGCCGGTTTAAACACCTTAAGAACGTACTTTTACCGGAACCGGAAGGCCCTATCATGCACACGACCTCCCCTTCCCTTATCTCAATGCTGATGTCCTTTAAGACTTCCAGGTCACCAAAATTCTTCTTCAGCTGCTTTACAGAAATCTTATTTTCCATAGGACACTCTCCTCTCCACATATTTTGCCACCCTGGACAGGATGGTGCAGATGACCAGGTAGAATATGGCCACCGACAGGTATATAGGCATGACCATGGAGGATGCGTTGGCAGCTATGATCTTACTGTTCTGCGTCAGCTCCCTTGGTCCGATGACCGATATTAAGGATGTGTCCTTTAAGGAAATGATGAACTGGTTGATGATTGTAGGCAGCATGGTACGGAACGCCTGGGGCAGGATTACCTTGCGCATGGCCTTGCCATAGGAAAGGCCAAGGCTTCTGGCCGCCTCCATCTGTCCTTTGTCCACGGCTTCAATACCGCCTCTGATTATCTCCGCCATGTAGGCGCCGGCATTCAGGCTCAGGGTCACGCAGCCCGCCGAGAATGCCCCTCCTATCATGTTCCACTGGAATCCATACGGGCGCAGCATGCTTCCCACGCCATAGTACATGATGAAGACCTGTACCAGCAGCGGCGTCCCCCTTATGATGTCAATGTAAATATTGGCAATGAATTTCAGCGCCTTAAAGTCAGATACCTTGAACAATCCGAAGATGACGCCAAGAATCGTGGCAAAAAAAAGCGAAATAACCGTCATCTGCAGCGTAACGCCAAGCGCTTTGAAAAACGACGGGTAATACTGGGTTAAAACGTTAATAATCTGCATACTATCATCCTTTTCTTTTTTTAATCTGCTGTCTGCAGGCTCCGGCCCCGGGAATCCTGTAAACCAATCCCCATCCCGCACCGGATTGTTATAGCCAAATTTAAAGCACTTAAGCCCGGCTTTCTGAATAACTGCTTTAAATTTATCCATAACCTTTCCGCACATTCAGGCGCCGGCCCCTGCTTCCAGGACACGTCGTAAGCGGCGTGCCCTGACAGAAACCGGCGTCCTCCTGCCGCCTGGCGGCGGCAGACATGATCCCATCAATTATTTCGCGATGTAGGTACTTAAGATTTCATCGTATTTGCCGCTGGCCTTGATGTTCTCCAGTCCCTTGTTGAACATCTCAACCAGTTCAGGATTGGCGCCCTTAAGGGTTGCAAACCCATAGGAGGAACCTTTCTCCATAGGTGTGGGAAGGGTCAGTCCAAGTCCTCTGGAAATCTCATATCCGATAACAGGATAATCCTCAAAGCAGGCAACTGCCTCCCCGCCAAGCACTGCCTGGTACATATCGGAAGAACTCTCAAACTGGGTTACCTCAAAACCATACTGGTCTGCGATGGATTCGGCAAAGGTGCAGCCCTCCGTACCGATCTTAGCAGCAACGTTCTGCCCCTTTAACTGGTCATAGGACGTGATATCGGAACCCTGAAGCACCGCCATTCCAACACCTGAATCATAGTAAGGCTCGGAAAAGTCATACTTTGCAGCCCTCTCGTCGGTAATGGACATACCTGCGATGACACCGTCGCACTCACCGGCCTCCAGAGCTGTTACTGCTGCGGAAAAACCAACCGGGATGACTTCATACTCAAAGCCCTGGTCCTCGGCAACCGCCTTCAGGATATCCAGGTCGATTCCCACCATCTCGCCCTTATCATTCTCAAACTCAAACGGTGCGAAGGTGGTATCTGTGTTGATCACATACTTCTTGCCAGATGCTGATGCAGCCGCCTCTGATTCAGCAGCCGTGGTATCCTCTGCCTGCGCAGCCGTGGTGTCTGCAGACGCCTCGGCCGCGGCAGCGGTATCTGCCGCTGGTTTGGAGCCGCATCCCGCCATTGAAAGGGCCATAACTGCTGCCATTGATAATGCCATGATTTTTTTCATGAATATTTCCTCCTCTTACAATTAAAATAAGGGTGACTTTAATACATCATGTCGCCCTTGACTTGTGATGCACGTGCATCATGTTGTTTTACTATACCACAAAGGAGAAACAAAGTCAACTTATTGTGATTGCCACAGCAGAAAAGCTGTAGCATCACATTAAGATTCATTCATATCATTCCTTAAACTGTCCCCTGCCCTGGGAATGACGGATCTGGTGGATATCAGATTCCCCTGACAGGGAATTTTTCAACAATCCGGCCTGTGTGGTACGCCTCCAGGAGCATTTCCAAATCCACGATTTTCGCCCTGAGCCGGCATCCGATATCCGTATCGCCCACAAGCTTACGGTTGGAGACACGCTTGATGATGATACTCTCCGAATGGATATCGCTCTCCTTCTCAATGGCTGCCTCCGTTGACTCAAAGGGTTCATGGGCGGCCAGGATCAGTCCATAGGAATTATAAATCAGCGTATAGCCTGCAATCCCTGTTTCTTTCTGATACGCCTTTGAGAATCCTCCGTCAATGACCAGGACCTTGCCGTTGCATTTGACCGGATTTTCCCCATTCTTCGACTTAACCGGCACATGTCCGTTGATGATATGCCCGTCCTCCTCGGACAGGCCGAATTCCCTGAGGATCCCCCGCGCCGTATCTTCCTCCTCCAGCAGGCTGTAATAAGGATTCTTCTTCTCCCTGTGTGTCTCCTTGTCCGCCAGGAAATACCGCTCAAAGGTAGCCATTTTATCCTTTCCAAACAAAGGGGAATTTTCATGGAGCCAGATATACCAGCAGATATCCCGGCCCTTTTTCCTTTCCTCACAGTCAATGGCCACAAAGGCCTGCCGCACATAGCTGTCAAGACACTCATAAAGTGCTTTCCCCTTGCATTTCCTTCCATATATCTCCACTTCCCTGAAGCTTCCGTCTTCATTCAGCGGAATACAGCCATGATAGAGAAGGTTTCCGTTATATACCTTGTACAGGCTTCCCTTGGCCAGCAGGAAACGCATGTGCTGCTGCAGCTTTTCACAGTTCCTGAACGCATTGACAAGACGTTCCATGATAAGCTCTTCCTCCGGCGTCAGACGGTAAGGGTCCTGAGGATCCACGGTGGGGAAATGGCTGTCCAGCATTTCATATACCGTACCGTTGATGCAGATACTGCCGGTTTTGCAATCCACCAGGTGAAGCAGGTTCCTGTTTTCCAACTGGAACCCGGGATGCTCCTTTGCCAATTGTCCCTCCACCTTGAACTGGATGATGGAGATGGCCTTGTGCATCTTCATGTTCAGTTCCGTCTCGCTGGGGCTGCATGTATTGGTTCCTTTAAGCGCAAAACAGGCGCAGGGGTCATCCCCGTACATGTCCAGGGAAAATGTGGCCAGGGGCAGCAGGTTGATCCCATAGCCTTCCTCCAGGATATCCAGGTTGCCGTATCTTGCGCAGATACGGATCACATTGGCAATACACCCCTTCTGGCCCGCAGCGGCGCCCATCCAGAGCACATCATGGTTTCCCCACTGGATATCCAGGGAGTGGTAGGACATCAGTTTATCCATGATGATATGCGGGCCAGGCCCCCTGTCATAGATATCCCCCAGGATGTGGAGATGGTCCACAATCAGCCGCTGGATCAGTTCGCTGAGCGCCACAATGAATTCCTTTGCCCTTCCCACCCGTATGATGGTTGCGACAATGGCGCTGTAATACGATTCCTTATCCCTCACATCCACCTTTTCCGTAATCAGCTCCTCAATCACATAGGCAAACTCCGGCGGCAGGGCCTTGCGCACTTTGGAGCGGGTATACTTGCTGGCCGCCCGCTTGCTCACCTCAATCAGACGGTACAGGGTAATCTTGTACCAGTCCTCCCTGTTATGTACCTGCTTTAAGATCTGGTCCATTTTCTCCCTTGGATAATAGATAAGGGTCGCAAGGGTCTGCTTGTCCTGGCTGCTCAATGTGTTGCCGAACACATCGTTGACCTTGCGCCGTACTGCGCCGGAACCATTTTTCAACACATGGGAAAATGCCTCGTACTCCCCATGGATATCCGTCAGGAAATGTTCCGTGCCCTTTGGAAGGTTCAGTATGGCCTCCAGGTTGATTACCTCCGTGGAAGCAGCCGCAATGGTAGGATACAGCTCGGACAGCCGCTCCAGATATCTTGTCTCAAGGTCGCTCATATGTTTTTCCTCCTCCCCGTCAAAAAGAGCCTGCCCCCATGGCAGGAGGGCAGGCCCTCAGGATAGTCCGCACCTGACACGGACGGTCCGGCTGTTACTCAGCCCCGTCCCGGTCAACGTATATCTTCTCTTCCTCATCGATATGGTCCAGTTCCATATAATCCTCTGTCCGCGGGGACAGATTCTTCTTTTTCAGGTTATTGCTCACATAGGCGGATACCAGCCTGTATATGACTGCAAATGCAGGCACGCCGATGATCATTCCCACAAAGCCGAGAAGCCCCCCGAAGAGCAGGATGGAAAACAGGACCCAGAAGCTGGGAAGGCCCGTGGAATCCCCCAGGATTTTCGGGCCCAGGATATTGCCGTCAAACTGCTGTAATATCAGGATGAATATGAGGAAATACAGGCACTTCATGGGGCTGATCATCAAGATCAGGAAGGCGCTTGGAACCGCGCCGATGAAGGGACCGAAAAACGGTATGACATTGGTCACGCCGATGATTACACTGATAAGCAGCACATAGGGCATATCCATGAACTGCAGGGCAAAAAAGCACATGATTCCGATGATTAGGGAATCCAGCAGCTTCCCCGTGATGAATCCGCCGAATATGCCGTGGGCAAAACGCACCTCGCTCACAAGGCGGTTGGCATCCTTAAGCTTGAGTATGCTGTATACAATCTTCTTGGACTGGGCTGCCAGGGTATCCTTGATATTCAGGAAATACACCATGACAATCACGCCAATGAGTATGTTCTTAACCACGGTAACCACACTTAAAAGCCCGGTGGACAGCTGTCCTATGATCATGGACATGTTGGGAACCAGCTTTTCAGTCAGCCACTTCTGGAATTCAGATACCCCCTGCTCATAATAGGGCATGACAAACTTTTCAAAATCCTGGTTATCCTCAAACATCTTGTTCATCCACATGGTAAGGTTGTTGATGTACTCGCCAATGCTCTCCTGAAGCCGGATGATACTGTTGTAAATCTCCGGAATGATCATCCGGAACAGGCCTGCCACAATGGCAACCAGCACAACCAGGCTGACCAGGGTTCCGGCCGCCTTGGCAAGACGGTCCACAATGGACTGGTCCTTGATTGCCTTACTGAGCTTCAGGGTTGTGTATGCCCTGGTTTTATTGTAGATGGGCAGCATCAGATATGCCAGCACCGCCCCATATATGATGGGCATTAAGATAGATGCAATCTTTCCAAGCGCACCGGACACCAGTTCGAACCGGGACAGGAAAAATCCAAATGCCACACTGAGGGCAATCACTGCCAGGGCCGTTGTCCCCCAGTAAATATAATTTTTGAATCTTGGGTTTTTCATGTATTCTGCTCCTATGTTTAAAGTATACCGTCATTTTTCCAGGTCATACACCCGGACTCAAGATTCAGTATAACATAAGCAGATGGTTCCAGCAATTGTGTTTTGACAAACCCGCGTATTCCGGGGGAATTTTTACACAATTTTAACACGCAGGCAGGAATACCGGCATCGGGAACAGGTGTGAAAGGAACTATACACAAACATCCGTTTTTGTGGTATGATAAGGAATACCAATCAATCGAGGTGTTAGAACATGTCTTATATAATTAAAATGGCCCTGGACATCAAAGCACGTTTTGAACCGCCTGCGCCCATAACCTCCCCCCTGGAAGCATACTGCGCCATCGGCACCATTGCAAAAGCCATGAAACTGGATATGCCTGCCAGGAAGGACACGCTCTTTGATATGCGGGCCCAGTTAGATACCGATATAGGCGGCGAGCCTGCGGATGAACGCATCGGCAAATTATACCGCATCCTGATGAATTTCATCCGCAACGATGAGACCACGGACCAGATGATGGAATATGTTACATATGGATATGAAAATGAAAAAGAATGAAATCAGAAGGAGGTAATGAAGATGGAATATAAAGTAATCTTCCATATTGATGAGAATGCCAGGTGGCAGATGCTCTTAGGAAACGTGGAAAACCTTCTTGCTGCTTCGGAATCCGGGCACATGACCGTGGAGGTCCTGGCCAACGGCGAAGCCGTGCAGAAGTACGCTTCCTCCATTTTGGGAAACGGCAATGAATCGGACCAAAGCCTTACCGCAAAGATGGCATCCCTGCACCGGGAAGGCGTCACCTTCGCCGCATGCAGGAATGCCATGAGGGCCAGCCATCTCACAGAAGAGGACCTACAGTCCTTTGTTGTCACGGTTCCTGCCGGAGTCATGGAACTTGTGACGCGGCAGTCCCAGGGATATGCTTATATCAGGCCCTAGTAAATTTCCCTTTCAATATCCAGTATCTCAGCTTCCGTGTTCTGTGCCACAAACGTTCCAATCTCCTCCTGGATACTGTCTGCCTGTGCCTGATGGGCAGCCACGGCCGCCAGTCCTATGACGATGATCTGATGGATATCCTGCTCACCCACTTCTGCTGCAGAAACATTGAATTTGTTCTGCAGCTTTGCAAGCAGGCTTTTTACAACCATCCTTTTTTCCTTCAGCGAATGCACCCATGGTGCATGAAGCCTAATCCTCAATGCTAATATTGTCATCCCTTATCCCCTTTCATTCCAAGAAATATGCCGGCTGCTGATACAAAGAACAAAGGCGGCACCTTTGCCAGCCGGTAACCTAAAAGCAGGCTGATATGGTTCAGTCCCATGAACAATTCATCAAACAGATGCACGTCTGGCAACAGCAGCGGCAGAAGTACGCCCGATGCCGCTATGAAATAAAAAACCAGAATCCCGATGGATATCCCCAATACCGTCCTCCTCACCCATGCCTGTCTTATCCTGATATCCCCTAACAACCCCATTATATTCATGAAGGTAAGCGTTCCTGCAAAGAAACAGGCCGGACACAGGATGAGAACGGACAGGAAGCGCGGCAGACCGTCATAATAGTGCTGGGCCATCCTTTCCGTCCAGTCCTTTGTGAATACATAAATCAAGGTCCCTGTCAACGTTAAGGCCCCCCACAAAAGGGCATTCCTGATACACTGTTTTCTCCGTGCCTGTCTTGTCTCTGCATCCGCCTCCTCCTGGCGGCGCCCGTATAAGACCATGAGGATATCCGTGTCAAAAGCGCCTGCAATGGCTTCCAGCGTTTCAATATCCGGCTGGGTTCTGCCGGTCTCCCAGTTGGAGACAGCCTGCCTTGTCACATGCAAAAGCCCTGCAAGCTGTTCCTGGGACATCTTCTTCTGTTTTCTCAGGTTCCTGATATTTTTCCCTATGCTGCTCATCCCGATTCCTCCCGGCACACTGTTTTATAGATTAAACATACCACAGAATGCCGGATTTGGTCACGCAACAATTCATTGCAGGCCCGAAATCCCCATTATTTGATGTTGTTATAGAGGAAACAGCCTGTGACATGGTCATTAACCATTCCAACGGCCTGCATAAAGGCATATATGGTCGTTGAACCGACAAACTTAAAACCAAGTTTTTTCAGGTCCTTACTGATCCGGTCTGACAGCGCGGTTGTGGCTGGCAGATCCTTGATATTTTCACAGTGGCCCACAATGGGCGTATTGTCCACATATTCCCATATCATCCGGTCAAAACTGCCGTACCGGGCCTGGACTGCGAGGAATGCCCTGGCATTACTTATGGCCGCGTTGATTTTCAGGCGGTTTCTTATGATGCCCTCATCTGCCATAAGTTCCTCAATCTTCTTATCGTCATAACAGGCCACCAGTTCTGGCTTGAATCCATCAAAAGCTTTGCGGAATGCCTCCCTTTTCTTCAGGACCGTTATCCATGAAAGCCCTGCCTGCATGGTTTCTAATATCAGCATTTCGAACAGCCTGTCATCATCATGTACGGGGCGGCCCCATTCATTATCATGATAATCAATGTATATCTGGGAGTCTCCCGCCCAGGCGCATCTTACCTTTTCATCCATTCCTTTTCCTCCAATCGGTGTTTTGAACCCGGCTGTTCCATCCATGCTGTTTTCCATAAACAACCTGCTTTTTTCCGGATTGCTGCTTTCTGTACAAATCCATTATAACATGGAATAGTGACGGTTTCTGCCATTATTTTGTTTCCGCCCGTTACATGGACCATTTGCCCATATCAACGTTTAAATGTCAGGAAATCAAAAGAACCGCCCATGACCAGACGGTTCTTTTGATTTCCTGCTCAGCAGTGCTGCTGTAAGGATAGCGGTTATTCAGTTTTCAATGACTGTGTTACGCAATCGAAGCCTCAAAACGTCTACCGTGTAACAAAGATACATTATTTCCAGTGTTTCAATTTAGGAAGTTGTTCAGAAAAATATGCCCTTGCCTGTTCTGGAGTAAAATTGCCATCCGACATATGGCTTACCAAAAATTCAAGCAATCTGTCCATAGTCTCATATGCAAACTGTCCGTCTGTATAACACCATTTGCAATAGTCCTCATTAAAGCTGTTATCTGTTTCCCGGCTGATAACACTATCATCTTCCAATGGCATACCGCAACACTGGCAAATGAGTTTTCTTGGACTTCCCAGTAATGTATTGATAGAAACATCAAATGCTATGGAAATCTGTTTTAATGTTTCTATATTCGGCGTTGAGTCACCGTTTTCCCAACGTGAAACGGCCTGACGTGTAACAGATAACCTTTCAGCCATTTCATCCTGGGTCAGCTTGTTTTTAACACGGATGTTTTTCAATACGTCCTTTGTATCCATACTTTCACCCTCCCTCTATGGAATGAATCTATTATAGCGTATGTATGTTTTCCTTTCAAGCAATCGTCTATTGCTATTCCAATCGATAAATGGCAGCATATATATCAAAAAAAATCCCTTGATTTCTCAAGGGATTTTCGATAAGCCACTGGCCGGACTCGAACCGGCGACCCACGCATTACGAATGCGTTGCGCTACCAACTGCGCTACAGTGGCATCCGGACAGTCATGCTGTCCCTTAGATGAAACAAGACTGTCGCTCACGCAACAGCCTCTTCATCATGACCTGACCGGGAATCGAACCCGGGTTTACGCCGTGAGAGGGCGTCGTCTTAGCCGCTTGACCATCAGGCCTTAGGTGAATCGAGGCGACGTGATTCGAACACGCGGCCTCTGCGTCCCGAACGCAGCGCTCTACCAAACTGAGCCACGCCTCGATACCTTTGGTAGTATAATACAAATATGGCAGAATGTCAACCATAAATTGTCAAAGTTTTTAAAAAAACTCAGAATTTTATTTTGAAGTAATCCTGCCCCATCCTGCATTCCCATTAATCGTAAATCCTGCCATAATCGTAGCTCCCATAAAAATCCCTGATTGTCTCAAAATACCGGTCCACATTATCACGGGTCAGCCTGTGCTCCCCTGCTGCCATCCACTCCAGTATCCGGTCCCCCACCTGCTCGGAGTAATGGATGACATCCATATAATTATCCAGGTCGCAGATGATGTCAAACTGGTCATCAAACCCAAACAGCCGGATATTGTCACAGGTAAGGAGCATATCCGCCATCAGGCGGAGCGCCGTAAGCTGGCGTTCAAAATCCCCCTTTGCCACAAGCTCGCTGTCCCAGTACGCAATGCTGTAGGGAGGGATAAAGCAATAGAATGTAATATCCGGGTTAGCCCTTGCAACGGCCAGTATATTCTGTTCCACATTGCCTTCAACCATCTGCCTGTCTTCCATGGTAAACGGTACCGGCTCCATGTTCCCTTCCGGGCGCACGAAGGTCTTAAGCACAGCCTCCCTGCCCCACTCCTTATCAGGCGCCCAGTGCATATATCCGTCAAAGGTGGTCATATCTGCCCCTGCCTTTGTCCGGTTCAATATGCTGCGTATATTGCCGAAAATCACTTCTTTATTCCATATGTAATCCACATCGTTCCACGGATTCCTGTCAAACAGGTAATCCGGCGCCGGCGCCGTGGGATTCCACTCATCCTTGTCATACATGAGGAAGCTTTTATCCAGGCTCCTGAACACCATCTTAATCTGCGGATGATAGGAAATGGCCCGCCGCACCGCTTCATCCACTTCCTTATAATATCCCCCGCCGTACGGGATCTTGATTGCATCCACCCCGAACAGCTGATTAAACAGGGATACCTTGAAGTTCTCCGTCATGGATGTGCCTGTGAGCACCGCATCGTATGTAAAATGCCGGCTGATGCCATCGTTCTGGTAACGCTCGCTGTCCAATGTATATGCCAGCCCTTTCACTGGCCCATGATAATGGAAAAAGGGGTCCACCACTGCCACAAGCCCTCCCAGGGCAGCCAGCCCCAAAACGGTAAGCCCCAGCGTAAGGCCCAGCCATCTTCCCCAGTATTTCTTCTGTCCATCCCTGCTATCTGTCTGTATATCCAATGCTGTATCTCCTGTCAATACCGATAAAATTAAACATCCTTAAAATTGGAAATAAATAAAAGTGGTAATCCCGGCCAGCGATATGATTGACCACACAAGCATAACCGCTGTCCCGGCGGCTCTTTGCACCGTGGGCTTAAGCCCTGCCTCCGCCATGTTCCTGGTGTTCATCACCAGATGGATTGCAATGCCGTAAATCAGGAATATGGTCATGATCCTGTGATTTAAGAAAACCTGGGGCAGCTCCACCATCTTAAAACTTTCTATGAACCCCGGATTTATCTGCATGTTCCCAAAGCACACCAGTCTCTTAAAAAACTGTTTTGCCTGGGAAATGCTGTCAGCCCTGAATATGACCCAGCCCAGGTTCACGAACAGGAAGGTGGCCATCCACTGGAACGCAATGTGAAGCCTGTTCCACTGCCTGTCAAACATACGGTTAAGGCATTGTGCCGCCCCGTGGATCATACCCCACAGGATAAATGTCCAGTTGGCCCCATGCCACAGGCCGCTGGCCAGGAATACAGCCATCACATTCACATAAGTGCGCACCTTTCCCTTCCTGCTTCCGCCCAGGGGAAAATATATGTAATTGCGCAGGAACCGTGTCAAAGTCATATGCCACCGTTTCCAAAAATCCACCGGGGAAAGCGCCTTGTAAGGAGAATTGAAATTCTGGGGCAGTTCCAGATTGAACATCTGTGAAATCCCCACCGCCATGTCGCAGTACCCGCTGAAGTCAAAATACAGCTGGAAGGTATAGGCCAGCATCACAAGGAATGCATCGGCAGCGCTCAACAGTCCCACCTGTGAAAATCCCCAGGCCACCGGGCCTGCAAAAAACTCCGCAAGTATTACCTTCTTAAAAAGACCTGCGGCAAACACCATGAGTCCCTTGGACATATTCTCCGGATCCATCCTCCGGCGCGCCTCTTCCGTTAGCTGCGGAATGAACTCCCTGTGCAAAAGGATCGGGCCCATGGCAATCTTGGGGAAATACACCGTGAAAATGGCGTAATCCAGGAAACCGTACCCTCCTGTTTCACCTCTATAGGAATCCACCAGCCATGCAACCTGCTGGAACGTAAAAAAGCTGATGCCCACAGGCAGGAGGATCCTTGTCAGCAATAAATCCTGTTTCAGGAACAGGTTCAGGTTCTCCAGGAAAAAGTTGAAGTATTTATAATAGAAAAGAAGTCCCAGGTTGGCTCCGATGCCCAGTATGAGGATGGCCTTCCTTTTGCCTCCATCCCGGCCCGGGGAGGGGGCGGAACCGGCCTCCTTTACATTTTCCAGAAGCATCCGTGAAATTCCCCAGTTGAACCCGGTGCTGGCTAAGAGCAGAAGCAGGTACCATGGATTGCCGTAAGCAAAAAACAGAAGGGACATGGCGGCCAGGAACAGCCTGGCCCCTGTCTTCCTTCCCAAGTACTGCAATCCGAAATACCCTCCAATACAGGACGGGAGAAATAACATTATGAACAGATATGAATTAAACTGCATGATCCTTGTATCCTTTTTCATTCGTGATTTTTATGATCAGAGCGACAGATTCCTGAGCCTGAGCGCATTGCCCACCACACATACGGAACTTAGGGACATGGCCAACCCTCCCAGCATGGGACTTAAAAGCGGGCCGCCTAACAGATACAGGGCGCCTGCCGCCACAGGGATTCCCAGCGTGTTGTAGAAGAATGCCCAGAACAGATTCTGTTTAATATTGCGTATGGTTGCTTTGCTGAGTCTGATGGCACGGTACACATCCATCAGATCGGATTTCATCAGCACCACATCCCCGGATTCCAGGGCAATGTCACTGCCGCTGCCAATGGCGCAGCCCACATCCGCCTGGACAAGGGCTGGCGCATCGTTGATTCCATCACCTACCATCATAACTGTTTTTCCCTGTTTCTGCAACCGGTTTACCACATCTGCCTTATCTTCCGGCAATACCTCCGCCACCACCTTGTCCACATGGGCCAGGCGTCCGATATACTGGGCCGTCTTCTCATTATCTCCTGTTACCATATAGACCTGCACACCCAGTTTTTTAATTTTCCCCACCGCCTCCACGCTGGTTTCTTTGATGGTGTCCGCAACGCAGATCAGTCCGGCCAGACGGCCGTCCACCACAACATACATGGGGGTCTTGCCAATGCCTGCATATTCCGACGCCTGCTTTTTTGTTTCATCCGATACAGGGACATTCAGATGCTTCAGAAGGCGGCGGTTGCCAACAGCCACCTTCCAGCCGTTTAAGGAGGTCAGGATACCTGCGCCGGTCACGCTCTCAAACGACTCCGGCATGACCAGTTCCATCTGCTTCTCCCTGGCCGCCTGGACAATGGCCTGGCCCAGGGGATGTTCTGACATCTGTTCACAGGATGCTGCCAGGAATAGAAGGTGTTCTTTTTTCTCCGCATCGGAAGGCGCTGCTGCCTTTGTACTGTCTTTGAGGGTTCCGTCCTCCGTCTCATTGGGCGGTGTGACACCTGGCAGGGCCGCACTCTCCAGTTTCCACACCTGCTCCACCACCGAATCGCTGATTACGCTTACATCCGTCACCTTGGGCCGGCCCTCCGTGATGGTTCCTGTCTTATCCAGGATTACGGCGTCCACCTTATGACAGACCTCCAGGGCCTCCCCGCTTTTTATGAGGATGCCGTGTCCGGCCCCCACCCCGGTCCCCACCATGATGGCCGTCGGCGTGGCAAGCCCCAGCGCACAGGGACAGGCAATCACAAGGACAGCCACGAATATGGTAAGCACAAAGGACAGGTCCCTGCCTCCCACTATCCACCACATAAGGGCGGCTGCCAGGGCGATAACCATCACAGCCGGCACAAAATACCCGGCCACCGTGTCAGCCAGTTTGGATATGGGGGCTTTCCTGCCCTGGGCATCCTCTATCATCCGGATGATTTTGGACAGTGTGGTATCGCTGCCCACATGGGTGACCTCCACTTCCATTGCTCCGTTGTAATTCATGCTGCCCCCAATCACACGGTCCCCTGTCTGTTTCTCCACCGGAATACTCTCGCCCGTCAGCATGGATTCATCCACGGTACTGCTTCCCTGTACCAGGACCCCGTCCAGAGGGATCCTGCTGCCAGGCTTGATCAGTATATGCTGTCCCGCCTCCACCTGTCCGGTTTCCACCTCACGCTCCACACCATTTTCGTAAAGAAGGGCCGTGTCAGGCGCCAACTCCATCAGCTTGCGGATGGCCTCCGAGGTCTTTCCCTTACTCCGGCTCTCCATGTACTTGCCAAGCATCACCAGGGTTACGACCACGGCGGCCGACTCATAGTACAGCTGGTGCGCCTTCATATGGTCGGCCGGGATTCCCAGGGTCATCACAAGGCTGTATACAAATGCGCTTCCCGTGCCGATGGCCACCAGGGAATCCATGTTGGGGCTTCCCTTTATGAGGGAACGGATGCCCACCACATAGAACCGGTAACCGCAGACCAGGATCGGCACGGTAAGGATCAGCTGCGCCAGGGCAAAGTTCAGCGGATTCCTGTCCATTTCCAAGAATGCAGGCAGGGGAAGGGAAAACGGAAGCATATGTCCCATGGAAATGTAGAGCAGCGGGATGGAAAAGCAGATAGCCGTAATCACACGGTTCCTGGCAGACTGCAGATGTTCCTCCTGCTGCTGCCATTCCTCTTCCTCCATTTTCCTGTCCGCCTCCTCCGCCACAAGGCTGGCACCGTATCCGGCTTTGGATATGGCCTCACATATCATGCCGGAAGTCACTTGACCCTCATCATAGGTTATCACCATCCGGCTGGTGGTCAGGTTCACATGGCTGTCCTCCACCCCTCCCAGTTTTTTCGTCACACGCTCCACCGCGCTGCTGCAGGCCGCGCAGGACATGCCATCTATGCGGTACTGTTCTGTCCTCATATCTTCTGCTCCTCTCATACCAGGATGTGTTTGGATTTTCCAACACGCTCCCGTATCAGTATGCCCTGCATGAAGCCGGTTTATCAATTTATAAATAAAAGGAACCTGCTGTTAAAAGCCATGTGTCATCTGGCTTTCCAGCAGGTTTCCCTTATTGCCCTGTTGTTTTTATGGCATCAGCAGGATATTCTGCGTATGATAATCGTAACTCCCTAACCGTTCACCAGGCAGTCCAGCCTTTCCCCCGCCGTCACTTTCCCGTATTCCCTTAAAGCCACCGCTTCACCGGAAGTAAACAGCACGATGGTAGTCAGGTCCTTGCCTTTTCCCTTCACATAATCCATATCCACTTCCACCATCAGGTCCCCGCGTTTTACAATCTGCCCCTGCCCCACACAAAGGCGGAACCCCTGGCCGCCCAGTTCAACGGTATCGATTCCGATATGGACCAGGATTTCCTGTCCTTCCTCCGTGCGGATGCCCACTGCATGCCCCGTATCAAAGGCCGCGGCAACGGTTCCGTCCACAGGGGCCAGGATCCTTCCATCCGTAATATCAACAGCAAAACCATCGCCCAGGATTTTATTGGCAAACACCTCGTCCCTGACCTCATTGAGGGGAACCAGGGTGCCTGTGGCCGGAGAGGTTATTTCAGGCATTTCCCTTTGCATTGACTTCTGCATTGTCTCCTGCATTGTCTCCTGTACTGGTTTTCCAGAATCCGATTCCACAGGAATGCCCCCCTTAACGTCCTCATCCTCCTGAAGCACTTCCTTCGGAATCCCAAAAAGGCAGGTCAGTACAAAACAGCACGCCACGGAGCACACGGAAATGATGAAATACCACAGCAGCTGGCTCCCTTTATAAATATACATAAGATAGGATGGCAGCACCGCCAGTCCATAGGAATTGGACTGGATTCCGAGCACGGACAGCAGCGCGGCCCCCATTCCTGAGGTGAACAGCATAATGAGCAGCGGCCTTAAATTATAACGCAGCTGGATACCGAACAGGACAGGCTCACTGATACCAAACAGCTGTGAAAGCATGGCGCCGATACTTGTTGACCGCACACTCTGCTTTTTGGACTTCACAAAAAATGCAAGACAGGTGCCCACATTGGCAAACCCGTACATGGCACAGAGGGTGATGACAGGATTAAACCCTGTATTAGCCAAAAGGGATGTTTCTATCATGGTGTACGTATGGTGAAGCCCTGTAATCACAAGCAGGGGATACGTGGCGCCAATGAGGAACCCGCCGATTCCAAAGGGCAGATGGACCAGGTGCTCCACCACGGTCACCAGATTCAGTTCCACCACATGCATGACAGGGCCGATTCCCAGCATGACCACCAGGAAGGTCCCCAGCATGACCAGGAATGGGGTCATGATTAAATCCAGGGCATTGGGCATTATCTTCCTCAGCTTCTTCTCCATGGAAGCGCCCACGAACGCTGCCAGGATTGCTGTCAGCACACTTCCCTGGCAGCCCACAATGGGAATGCGTGAAAATGCCATGACCGCGCTGACGCCGCTGCCAGGGTCAGCCACCGCGTAGGCATTGGGCAGGCTGGGTGATACCAACATCAGCCCGATGACCAGGCCGATGACCGGCATCCCTCCAAACACCTTGAACGCGGACCAGCAGATAAGTGCGGGCAGGAAGGCAAATGCTGTCTCCGTAAGGACATTTACCAGAATCACCACATAGTCCGGGATAATGGATGAGGACAGGCCAAAAAGCCCCAGCACATTGTCATTGAACACGCAGCCCTTTAATCCCAGGAACAGGCCGGTGGCCGCAATCACGGGAATGATAGGGATGAATATGTCCCCCAGCATACGCATCATGCGTTTTACGCCCTTTTGCTGGCTTTTAACAATTTCATCCTGTTCCTGTTTGGACAGTACGTTAAGCCCCATGTCCTGCATTTCCCCATAAACCTTATTGACAATGCCGGTACCCAGGATGATCTGATACTGTCCCGCGTTGAAAAACGTCCCTTTCACCAGCCCGATGGCTAAAAGGGCCTTTTCATCTATCCCATCCTTATCCTTCACAATCAGCCTGAGCCTGGTTGCACAGTGTGTTGCCGAAATAATGTTATCCTTCCCGACCGCATTTACGATTGCCCCGGCCGCCTGCCGGTACTGATTCCCTTCCATCCTGATTCCCTCCCGATTATATGAAAATGACTTCGCGTATATGTGAAAATGGTACTGGGCCTGTTTGAAAACCGCTTTCCGTCAGCTGTGCATCCCATTTCCGTCAGCTGTGCGTCCCGCTTTGTGGAACATCCTGCTTCAGCAATATGGCCTGGAACGGTTTCAGGCATAACATGCCGTCCCTTATCTCAGCATCCGTATCATTTCCCCAGATGCCTACCGCCCCTGCCGCATCATCCGGCAGCCTCTCCTGTGTCCCTGTATGACTGAAATTGTAATAACACCAGATGGTCACATCATCCTTCTGCCTCTCATAGGCGATTACATTCCCGCTGCTTTCGATGGGCCGTATGCTGCCGTATATGAGGCAGTCCCTGTACGGACCGTGCTGGCGGAATTGTATCATGGACTTGTAAAATTCCAGCACACTGTCCTGTACGCCTGACTGTGCCTCAGCATGGATGACAGGATATTCCATGGTCATCGGCAGCCAGGGCCGGGACTGGGAAAAACCTCCGTACCGGCTTCCATCCCATGGAAAGGGCGTCCTTGCATTGTCCCGGCTTCTCAGGTTCACGATCCTCAGCGCCTCATCCGGGTCCAGCCCTTCCTCCAGCGAACGCTGGTACTGGTCAATACTGGAAATATCATTAAACAGCTCCGGAGACTGCCGCTCAAAGTTCACCATCCCCAGTTCCTGGCCCTGATAGATAAAAGGTGTTCCCCTCAGGAAGAAATACATGGCGGCCAGCATCTTCACTGCCTGCGGATCATCCTGTGCCTCCTTAAGATACTTTGTGGTTGCACGGGGCTGGTCGTGATTTTCTATGAAATTGGCGCTCCAGCCGTATTTCTGCACCGCCATCTGGCTGTCCATGATCTTTCCGCCCAGTTCCCTTACGTTCCAGCTGCGCCGTTTAAACCACTCGCTGCCTGACGCGATATCCAGGTCCGCATACCGGAAATCAAATATCATGGAAAAATAGCCGTCCGGTCCAATGAACTCATCCAAATCCTCATAAGGCACCCCCGGCGCCTCAGCCACGGTCACACAGCCGTGTTTATCAAAGGTTTCCTGTTTCAGTTCCTTGAGGAATGCCCCAATCCCGGGCTGGTTCCTGGAACCCTTGGTACATTTAGCCAGTCCGTCCACCCCGTCCGGTTCCCGGTCTGCAAAGGACAGGTCTTTTTTTATGAACGTGATGGCGTCAATCCTGAATCCCGCAATTCCTTTTTCAAGCCACCCGTTGACCATATTGTAAAGCTGTCTGCGCAGTTTTTCATTTTCCCAGTTCAGGTCCGGCTGCTTTTTGCCAAAGGCGTGGAAATAGTACTCATCCCTTCCCTCCACCTTTTCCCAGACGCTTCCGCCGAATATGGAGCGCCAGTTGCAGGGCGGTTTACTGCCTTCCCTGAAAATATAGTAATCATGGAACCCGCTGTCCGGGTGTTCGAGGGCTTCCCTGAACCACTGGTGTTCGTCAGACGTATGGTTGATGACCAGGTCCAGGATGATTTTAATCCCTTTCCTTCCTGCTTCTGCAATCAGTTCATCCAAATCCTCCATGGTTCCGAATTCCGGCGCCAGCGCACAGTAATCGGATATGTCGTAACCATTGTCATCCATGGGCGACTGATAGATGGGACAGATCCAGAGCATGGTTATCCCCAGTTCCTTCAGATAATCCAGCTTTTCCGTGATACCCCGTATGTCGCCGATCCCGTCATTGTTGCTGTCCTTGAAGCTTCTGGGATAAATCTGGTATACTACTTCTTCCTTCCACCAAGTTCCTGAACCTGCCATTATTTTTCCCTCCTAAGATTTTCCTGATACTGCGTCCTACGCTGGTATTGTTTTTCCATATCTGCCCTGCGTTCCATACCGGCTCCACGCCTCATGCCGGCCCTGTTTTCCACACCATACGGTTCCACGGAAATGATGCCTCTCCTCACCAGCTCCCGGTATATCCCATCCTCCATGGCCGTCCCGCACACAGCGTCTGCACGCTTCCTCAGTTCGGAATCCCCATCTGCCATTGCCACGCCGATGCCCGTGGACAGGATCATTTCGATATCATTCCTGCCATCCCCAAAGCTGATGGTGTCAGACGGGCTGACCGCCTTCATCCTGCACCATTCACGGATGGCCTCCCCCTTTGTACATCCTGGGGGAAGGACCTCCAGATACCACCGCCCGTCCAGTCCTCCCTGCTGGACGATGGTTCCTGCCCGGGATGCCATACCCTCCATTTCCTCACGCTCATCCATGGGACTCCAGATACAGACCTTGTGGATGGCATCATGCCCTGGACGGTACCATGCCATGTTGTCCTCATAGCGGATTCCATTTTCCTCCCTTCGCCTCTGCCTTTCCCATGGCTCCAGCCCTTCCAGCTTCCTCTCAAAATCATTCCTGAACCACAGGCTGGCAGCTTTGTTCATGAATATCCCCTGCTGGCTTTCCAGTGCAAAGGGTACTTCTTTCCGGACCAGGACGTGAATCATTTCCTTTATTTCCTCATATTGAAAAAACAGATTCTTCCGCACCCGGCCTTCCTCAAGTATAAGACATCCGCCCCCTGCAATGATTCCGTCCACGGTCAGCGCCTTTACATCGGGCTGGATGGAAGCCAGGTTCCGTCCGGTGCAGATGACAACCTGGATTCCCGACTCCCTGCACATCCCAATGGCCTGTACCGCACTTGCCGGAATCCCATGCCGTTCATCCCGCAGCGTCCCGTCTATGTCTAAAAAGACTGCCTTTATCATCCTTCCCTCCAATCATTCCTGACTCCTTCCTTTGTTCTGAACCCATTCTATCACACAAAAAAAGCCCCATCAATAGGATGGGACCTCTTAAAACTTTTGTACACTTATAGTACATATTTTCCATAAATGAATATCTGTACACATTGATATGGCCGTTATGGCAGTTTCATGCAGAGGTAATCCTGATAGGCCAGGTACAGATACTCAATCAGGATGAAGTATGGGGTTGATATCTCATACTCAATGCCGTAACTGGCCGGAAGGGTAATGGAGTGGATATACAGGTTTTCATCACAGACAGATGCCAGTGTATTGTTCCCCATCCTTGTGATGGACAGCATGGGAACCTGTCTGAGCCTCAGTTCCTCTGCCAGGCCCACCGTTGCCCCGGATTCCCCGGACAGGGAGATGATTACCGCCATGTCCTTTGCCGTCACCACCCTGGACAGGGCGCCCCGCATGTCGTGCCCGTTAATATGGAACATCTCCTTCACCGGAAGGAAGATGCGTTTCATTTCACTGGCAGCCCTGGTCTGCGCGGAACCGCTGCCATACAGGAATACACGCCTGGCCCTGTGCAGCTTTTCAAACAGGGAGGTCATATCCCTGCGCATCAGTTCATCCATCATCTTGTGATAACTGTCCGTCACAAGATCAAGCAGTTCCCCTTCCCGCCTGTCCCCGGTATCCTGCTCAAGCCTGAACCTGGCCTTTAATTCCCCGTATCCGGAAAGTCCGTTCTTCTTGGCAAAACGGACCAGCATGGACTCCGATACGTGGCACATTCCCGCAAACTCCGTTATGCTGAGCCTGATGCAGCTGTCCTTGTGCTCCAGCAGATACCTGCATATATATTGTTCATTTTCCGTAAACCTGTGATAATTCTCATTAAACCGTTCTTCCAGTCCCATGGCTTCCCCTCATATATTCCAGATAATTAACAGACAGGATGTCCAAGAGGATGTAAAATGCCGCCACCATCTCATACCCGGCGCCCTGCTTAACGCCCTCTCCCCCGCCTATCATCTTTGTCCCTGCATACAGGTTATACCGGCACATCCTGGCCATGGTGTTATTGGTCCAGCGGGTGATGGACAGGGTGCGTATATCCCTGCACTGGACAAACCGCAGCACATCGATGCCACTTTGTGATTCCCCTGACAGTGAAACCGCAATGAACAGGTCCTTCGCCTTAAAATTCCTGGAGGCATACTCCACCTCGCCGTAATCAAACAGGTCAATGCAGCATTTCCCGAACATCAGGAATATCCGCTTAAATTCCTCTCCAATCGCCTTCTGCTCATTGCCCGTGCCAAAGAGGTATATGGTGTCCGCCTCGTGGATTACCTGGCACACCGTATCATAATCATATGCCTTCAGGTCATCCACCATCCTGTGATAACCGGATAGGATTTCCTGCATATCCAGCCGGGATGCCGTGCCGCCGCCGGACTTCTCCTGTAAAAGCAGCCTGAACTCCGCAAACGTGGATATTCCCAGCTTCTTAAACAGCCTTACCAAGGTGGTCCTGGATACATGGCAGTGGGCGGCCAGTTCCGGGCTGTTCATCTGTGTGGTCCTGTCCTTATCCCTCAGGATTAGATTCAGCACTTCGCGGTCATTGGCCGTCAGACGGTCATAATTCTCATTTATCCTTTTCTCCAGATCCATATCTGAGGGTTCCTCCTACATGGCCTTCTGAAGCAGCCGCCTGAACACAAACAGCACAACCGCGTAAAAGGCCGTCACTATCATAAGTGTCTTGGATACGGTCAGGCTGATGAACCCGCTGACCAGGATACCGATATAAAGGGTAAGCATCATGGTATATCCCGTATATGCCCAGCATCGCAGCCCCAGCATCCGGTTCCTTTCATCCGTCTCATAAATCTTCTGCTTCTTCCCCAGCTCCGGATTCTTCAGGTACTTCACATTCCTGATGATGGAAATGACGCCCGCCGCCACAAGCCCGGCCCCTGTCCCTCCGTAAAACCCCGGGATATAATCCGTATATCCCGGCTCCAGGTACATTACCATCACCCGGTTCCTGGCCACAAAGGACAGCACCAGGGCCGCCGCCCCCAATACCAGGAACATGACACCAATCCACACCCGGTTCCTGCATCTCTTCTCAAAATCAATAGGACTCTCAATAAATAACCGGTTCAGCCACATAATCATTCCTCCTCATATAAAAATATTTCCTCTATGCTTCGTTCAAAAAACCTGGCAATCTTAAACGCCAGCTGCAGTGATGCATTATACTTGCCGTTCTCCAGGGAAATGATGGTCTGCCGGGTCACTCCCAGCGCGGCCGCCAGTTCCTCCTGGGTTACCTTGTTCTGTTTGCGCAGTTCCTGTATTTTAGTCTTCAATCCCACCACCCTTTCATCCTTAAAACCTGGAGGCAAAAAATGTAAAGTAACTTTTACTTTTTAAGTATAGTTTACTTTACATTAAATGTCAAGCTTATTTTACATATTTGTTTAAAAAAGGAACTGCCAAGTGTAGCAGCTGCTTATAACCCCCTTATCATCCCATTTTGCTTTCAATATATTAAACAAACCCGATTCATTTTCCTGTTCCCGAATGTATCCAATCTTATCTATCGGCCATTCCATATCTTTTAATCTAATAATTTTCTCCTTGAATTAAGATATCATTTAAAGTAATGATTTTACTGCCCTTACTTTCATAATAGCGCAGCATTTCGTCAATTTTTCTTTTGTCATAACTGGTAATGCAATCTGATAAGACATTAACCTTATAATTGGCTTTACATAAGTTATAACAGGTTGATTTTACACATGCGGCAGCGTCTGCTCCCGCTATATAAAAATCACATATATCATTTTCACTAATAAAAGCTGCAAATCCTTCACTGGTTAATGCATTCCCTTTGCATTTTGTAAAAACATTTTTTGACACTATTTTCAGGTCTGAAACCAATTCAGCTCCCGGTGTGCCGGGCTTAAAAGTCCTTGTTCCGGCTGATAGGTTTTCATGCCTTATATAAATAACATGAATCTTATTATCGACCGCCCAATCAACCGCCTGATTGATATTGCCAATCACATCTTTGTAATTCTTTGTTATGTCGTTTTGAATATCTATTATTACTAAAGCTTTTTTCTGCATACTGTTTCCTCCAAATGGCAGATTGATTTGTTTTCTTTTTTATTATACAATGTAATTGTTGACAACAGTACGGCAACAATTAAAAAATCAAACGGCGGTGGGCAGATGAAAATAGACAGACTTGTCAGCATTATCATGATACTCCTTGATAAAAGGCGTATAGGCGCACAGGAGTTAGCAGATATGTTTGAAGTTTCACCCCGCACAATCTACCGTGATATAGACGCCATCAACATGGCGGGTATTCCTGTCCGCGGGGCATCTGGAGTAGGAGGCGGCTTTGAAATCATGCCGGAATACAAGATTGATAAAAAGGTATTTTCGGCTGCCGACCTTTCCGTTCTCTTGATGGGTCTTTCCAGTCTTTCTAACATGATACGGGGCGATGAACTGGTATGCGCTCTTGCCAAAGTTAAAAGTTTCATCCCCGCCGACAGGGCAAAAGACATTGAACTAAAGGTAAATCAGATATGCATAGATTTAAGTCCGTGGACAGGCAACAGAAACATACAACCATATTTGGAAATCATCAAAACAGCTTTGCAGGAAAGCAGGCTGCTGGCCTTTGAATATATAGCCCACCATGGAAATAAAACCGAGCGGACAGCCGAGCCATATCAGCTTGTATTGAAAAGCAGTCATTGGTATTTGCAAGGATATTGCCATAAAAGGAATGCTTTCCGCTTATTCAGACTATCCCGTATGTCAAACCTGCAAATACAGGAGGAAACTTTTACACCCCGGGATTATCAAAAACCAACTTTAAACTTTGCGGAAATGTGGGAAACAATGCAGACAAAAATCAAAATCCGTATCCATAAATCTGTCATGGACAGGGTGCTCGACTACTGTACTTATGATGATTTTTCACCAGATGGGAATGAGCATTATATTGTCAGCTTTCCTTTCATTGAAAACGGATACCACTATGATATCCTTTTAAGTTTTGGAAATAAATGTGAATGTCTGGAACCGTTACATATCCGTACGGAAATGAAGCGCAGAATCCATGATATAGCTGCCATGTATGAAAGTTGATCCACGGAGAAACGGCATAGCCGAAGCTACGCCGTTTCCCGAAAATATTCCGATGCTGTTTTATCAGTGCCGCCTTTGTGACGGCACCTTTTTACACATTCTAACCCACAAATTTGGAAGCATATCCCTGGATGAAGATACCCAGTACAATCAGAGGCAGGATATAACTCACATAAATCCTTGCCCAGGCAGGGAAATGGATTCCCTCCCCTTCATTGGCCTCCGCCATGAACTTCTTAAATCCCCAACCATACCGGCTGGTGCAGAATAAAAGATACAGCATGCTTCCGATGGGAAGCAGGTTATTGCTGAGGATGAAATCCTCCAGGTCCAGGACCGTGCTTCCTTCGCCCAGCGGAGCAAAACCGCTCCACAGGTTGAATCCCAGCACACACGGGATGGACAGGATGATGATTACCACGATGTTCCATACAACCGCCTTTTTGATGGAACAGCCGGTCAGGTCCGTTGCAAAGGATATGATATTCTGGAACACCGCGATGATGGTTGAAAATGCCGCAAAGGACATGAACAGGAAAAACATGGTCCCCCATATCCTCCCGCCTGCCATATGGTTGAATACATTGGGCAGGGTGATGAAAATCAAGGCAGGCCCTGATTTGGACTCAATGTTATAGGCAAAGCAGGCAGGGAAGATAATGAGTCCCGCCATAAATGCAACCATGGTGTCTAAAAGCGCAACACTGACCGCCTCCCCTGTCAGGGACCGTTCCTTGCCGATATAGCTTCCAAAGATAGCCAGGGCGCCGATTCCAATACTCAGCGTAAAAAAGGATTGTCCCAGGGCAGCGAACACGGCTTCCCCCACTCCGGCTTCCTTCATCTTGCCGAAATCAGGCTTTAGGTAAAACTCCAGCCCCGGACCTCCGCCCGGAAGAATCATGGAATGGACAGCCAGCACGATCATCAGCCCCAAAAGGCACACCATCATGACCTTGGTAATGCGCTCCACCCCCTGCTGAAGGCCCATGGCACACACGCCGAAACACAGCAATACCACGACCACCATAAAGCTTCCCATCAATGCGGGGTTTCCCAGCATGGTGTTAAATTCCCCTGCCACGGCCTCTGCCTCAAGGCCGGCAAAGTCACCCATGAGCATTTTGAAAAAATAAAGGACCATCCAACCGCCAACCGTGGTGTAAAACATCATCAGGATATAGTTGCCTGCCATGGCAGGATACTTTGTCAGATGCCATTTACTCCCTTTTGGTTCCAGCACATCAAAGGACAGGGCCGCGCTTTTCCTGCTGGCCCGTCCAACCGCAAACTCCATTACTACAATCGGCAGTCCCAATATCAGAAGGAATGCAAGGTAGACCAGCACGAATGCCGCGCCTCCGTATTCACCTACGATATATGGGAAACGCCATACATTGCCAAGGCCAATGGCACATCCTGCGGATATAAGGATGAAGCCAAGCCTGGACGAAAATTTTTCACGTTCCATGATTATATATCCCCCATCTCGTAATAAAAGCGCCTTCTACCAGAGCAGCTTCTAAACATGCTCTCAGGGCGCTTTCATATATTACCATATTATCACATAAATAGCAACCATATGAAACCACCCAAACCACTTTACTAGAGCCTGTTTGATTAGGGTTTATCAAGTAAAGTGTGTAAATTTTTAAATTTTCTGCCAGAGGTCTTATGACCTCCGATGTATAGATGTATATTATGGCTTTTGATTCCTTTGGCAGAGAATGGCTTTGTGGAGCTGCTCGGTCTGCTCCATCTGGCATTTGGTACCTTCTGGGCGATGGCTGTCTTTGCAAACTCAATGGTTAATACTCCATCGATTACCTCAACTGCCCTTTCAGCCCCTGCTCTCATTCTCTGTCATTGCCGTGTCCTCCTTGATTTATTGTATCAACCTTATGTGCTTATTATATACCCGATTTGAGTTGATACAATTAGTAAGAGGTGCTATAGCAGAAACAGAGTTAAAACTATATGCTAAAATACAAAATTGACATTCCTGCCGCGTTAAAAGAAAATGAATATACTACTTATCACATACGACAGGAGAAACTTATTGGCGAAGCACAAATGCAAAAAATCCGTAAAGGTGAAATTGCAAGCAAGGAAACGCTTAATAAACCATGTGAATTGCTCAACTGTCAACCAGGAGATTTGTTGGAGTATATAGAGGAAGACCATTCAGCAAAAACATAATGAAATAAGCCCCGAGACGCAATTCGGGACAGCAGAATGACAATATAATATACTTACCAAGGGAACCGATGGGGCGATATGTCCAGCCACCTACTTATACAAAAGAAAGGGGCTGGTGCTCATGTATGTTACATATGGCGATTTATTCACCTTTGTAATTATGCTATGCGCAGTTATAACTCTTGTTTATCTGCATAAAAAATAGCGCCCCCACCTGGACAGTGTAGCGCTATTTAAGTAATTATACACCGAGGTGGCTAGGCTATATCTAGTCATCGGTTCTCTTGTTAAGTATATTATATCGGTTCGCCAAACTATTGTCAACACATTTTTGACTGGCTACCTAACCGTAACGGCTATGATACGACAGTTGGCTTTCCTGGCTCTATCTGTTATCCTAAAAGCTGCTACCCGACGCACAAAACCGCAACCTTTTGAGGGCTGCGGTTCTTGTTTTTTAGTGGGCAGGTATAAGGTAAGTATATCCATATAGAAGGATTTCGGGATTTTGTCATGACTGCCAGCATTTTCTCCAGTTCATTAATCTTTATATCCCCAAAAATCTTGGCATATAGCAATTTTTGCCTGTCCTTTCGGAGCTGACCTGACATAATCCGAAGCATGGTCTGAACCATTGTCTTTTTCCAATCCGTGCAAACATAATAGCCTGCTGACAGATATGTCTGACGTGTATCTCTAAAAGTGTCACAAAACCTCTCCCATGAAAAATATATCCAACATCAGAGCCTGTTTACAAACTGGCATTTTACAAAAAAGAGAACATCCACTACGATTGATTTTAAAATCTAAATCGAACTCCTATCTCTGTCCCTTATCATACGGCACGCCGGATGCCCGTGGCGCCTGGGAATTCCTGGAGGTGAATACAAGTACGATCAGGGTAGCCAGATAGGGAATCATCTTATACACATAACTCGGTATCCCTGTGGCTGCAAGGAAGGGGATACCGGAATAAGCCGCCGCCACCGCCTTCATAAGGCCGAAGAACAGGGATGCCCACATGATCCTCACCGGCTTCCATTGCCCGAATATAAGCACGGCCAATGCCAGGAAACCATATCCGGCCACGTCCGCATTAAAGTTGGTGGAGGTCGGAACCACGAACACCAGGCCGCCCAGGCCGCCCAGCACACCGGATATCAGGACTCCCGCATACTGCATCCTGTACACATTGATTCCCGCCGCGTCCGCTGCCTGGGGGTGTTCACCGCAGGAACGCAGGCGCAGGCCGAACCTGGTGCGGTACAGCACAAGGGTCGAAACAATCAGGATCAGGATGCCCAGATAGGTAGTGATATACGTATTCTGGAACAGCAGCGGTCCTAAGAATGGAATCCTTCCAAGCACCGGAACCGACTCAATACGGAATGTATTACTGAACTGTATCTGCTGGACTCCCTGGATGACCCTTGCCACAAAGATGGCGAATGCAGGCGCGAACATGTTAAGCGCCGTTCCGCTGATGGTCTGGTTGGCCTTCATATTGATGGAGGCATATGCGTGGAAAAAAGCAAAAGCCGCGCCTGTGGCCGTTGAAATCAAGATAGCCAGGAACAGCTGGAGCTGCCCGCCCATCTTTCCTCCGGTCATGTTCAGGAACAGGATTCCCGTAAATGCCCCCATGGTCATGATACCTTCCAGGGCAATGTTCACAACGCCGCTGCGCTCGGAAAACATGCCGCCCAGCGCCACAATCATCAGGGGAATCGTAAACAGCATGGTCTGCTGGAAAATAAAGTATACAACACTCATGACTGCCCGCCTCCTTTCTCCCTGTTCTTGTTGACACGGGTCAGGATGGTCTTCACAATCAGTGCAAATGCGCTGAAATAAATGATGACTGCAACAATGATATCAATGATTTCCGTGGAAAATTCAAAAAGCTGCAGATAGAATCCGCCCGCCGTCAGGTAGGCGATAAAAATACCCGAGAACAGTACGCCGATGGGATGGCTCAGTCCCAGAAGGGCCACGGAGATTCCCGTAAAGCCTTCGGACGCCAACACATCCTTTATCTCAATGTGCTTCCCTGTCCCGGCCAGGTACAAAAGTCCGCCCGCCATACCGGCTATGGCGCCTGCAATCACCATGCTCATGATGATGCTTTTCTTCTCATTAATGCCCGCATACTTACTGGCATCCCGGTTAAAACCAACCGCCTTCAGTTCATATCCGAAGGTGGTCCTGTTCAGGATGACCCAGATAAGGATCACGGTTGCAATAGCAATCAGGATTCCCCCGTTCACACTGGATTCCGGGAACAGGCGGTCCATGCCCATCTTGGGAATCTGGGCCGTGGAAGCCACGTTCCTGGATTCATTCCTCAAGTTATTAAACAGGGGTTTATAGCTCTTCACAATCCAGTTAACCATATACATGCCGATGTAATTCATCATGATGGAGGCAATTACCTCATTTACATTAAAGTATGCCTTCAAAAGCCCCGGAACCATGCCCCACAGCGCGCCGCCAAGGACCGCCGCCAGAAGGGCCGCTGCCCAGTGGACAGGTCCCAGCCCTTTCCACATGATGCCCACATAGACCGCCGCAAATGCGCCCACAATGAACTGCCCCGGCGTACCGATATTGAACAACCCTGTCTTAAACGCAAATCCCACGGAAAGACCGGTAAGGATAATGGGCGTTGCATAATAGAACACCTGCCCCACGCCCTTTAAACCGTGGGTCAATGCGCCTGTAAGTATGGTGATGAATCCCGGCACTGCCTGGGAAGGATTACTGAAAAGCAGTATGGCAAATCCCACCAGCAGTCCGATGATGATTGCAAATACGGAGGATAATACCCCCACATAATCGCGCTTTTTCCGTGTCTTAGGCCTGCTCATCATGCATCACCTGCCTTTCCTGGAGTGTCGCTGCCTTCTGCATCTTCTCCCTGTACATCCTGGCTCTCCGCGCCATTTCCCTGTACATCCCGGCCTTCTGCGCCATTTCCCTGTACATCCTGGCCTTCTTCATCCCGCCCGGCCGTCATATCCTGCCGCTTGGAACCAGCCATGTAAAGCCCCAGTTCCTGGACCGTGACCTCGCCCGGGTCAAGGTCCGCCACGATCCCGCCTTCAAACATCACAAGGATACGGTCGCTTAAGTTCATGACCTCATCCAGTTCCAGGGATATGAGAAGGATGGCAGCGCCCTCATCCCGCTGCCTCACAAGCATCTGGTGGATATATTCGATGGCGCCCACATCCAGGCCCCTGGTCGGCTGCACTGCCAGAAGGATATCGTGGTCCCGGGAAATCTCCCTTGCCACGATTGCCTTCTGCTGGTTGCCTCCGGACATGCTCCGCGTGACCGTTTCCGCGCCTTCACCGCTCCGGATATCAAAGTCGGCAATCAGCCGGTCCGCATATCTGTATATCTCATCATCCTGCAGGAAACCGGCCTTCTGGAATCCCGGTTCAAAATATTGCTGCAGGACCAGGTTATATGCCAGATTATAATCCAGCACCAGGCCGTGTTTGTGCCTGTCCTCAGGGATATGGCTCAGGCCGGACGTGTTCCTGTGCCGTATGCTCTTCTTCGTCACATCCTCGCCGTTTAACAGGATCCGGCCCCGGGCAGCTTCCCCAAGCCCGGTGATGGCATGGACCAGTTCGGTCTGCCCATTGCCGTCGATTCCCGCAATACAGACAATCTCACCGCTGCGCACCTCAAAGCTTACATCGTTGACCAGCAGCTTGGTATGTCCCTCTATGTGGGACTGTACCGATACATGCTCCACTTCCAGTATGGTCCTGCCGGGGGACGCCGGGGTCTTCTCAACCGTAAGGCTTACCTTGCGGCCCACCATCATCTCCGACATTTCCTCCTTGGAAATGGAGGCCACATCAACGGTACCTATGTATTTACCGCGGCGCAGCACGGAACACCGGTCCGCAACCGCCTTGATTTCATCCAGCTTATGGGTGATGAACAGGATGGACTTGCCTTCGGCCACTAAGCTTTGCATGATCTCCATAAGCTCGTCAATCTCCTGTGGCGTAAGCACGGCAGTGGGTTCGTCAAAAATCATGATTTCATTGTCCCGGTAAAGCATTTTCAGGATTTCCACCCTCTGCTGCATCCCCACCGTGATATCCTGGATCAGGGCGTCCGGGTCAATGTACAGGCCGTACCGCTCACTGAGTCCCACTACCTTTTTCCTTGCATCATCCATTTTCAAAAATCCATGCCTGACCGTCTCCATGCCCAGGACGATATTCTGCAGGACCGTAAAATTATGCACCAGCTTAAAATGCTGGTGTACCATGCCGATGCCCAGGGCATTGGCATCCAGGGGGCCTTTGATTTTCACTTCCTGTCCCCTGACCTTAATCACACCCTTTTCCGGCTGGTAAAGCCCGAACAGCACGCTCATCAGCGTGGACTTACCCGCTCCGTTCTCACCCAGCAGGGCGTGGATTTCCCCTTTCTTAAGCTGAAGGGTGATATTGTCATTCGCTATAATACCGGGAAATTCCTTTGTGATGCCCAGCATCTCAATAATATAATCGTCCATGCGGTTCCCCCTCGCAACAAACCAGCCTGTGCGGCCTTGCCTTCACCGCCCGGCGGGATGAAGGCCTGAAAATACCACAGGGCGCCGTTGTTATCCGGCACCCTGTGTGTCAATGAAGCTTCAGCCGCCTCTCCTACTCTACATATGTGACTTTGGTGTTGGTCAACCCTGTCAGATCCTTTGTCGGGTCATTGTTGTCCTCTGAGAACTGTACCAGCGTTATATCGCCGTCAGCCAGCTTCTTATATATGGCATCATACTGCTCCTGTGAGAACTTCTCAAACTTGGAGGTCTCCATGGGAAGTCCGACGCCGTTATTCCCAACCGTGAACACGGAGGTCTTGCCGCCCGGGAACCTGCCATCGTAGAAATCCTTTACCCCGTCATATACGGAGTTGGAAAGCAGCTTCATGGCAGAGGTGATGACCGTGTCGGATTCACTGCTCTGGTCAACGTCCACGCCAATGGTTTTGGCATTCTTCTCCTGGGCCGCCGCCATCACGGAATTGCCCACGGCGCCTCCGCAGCCGAATATGACCTCGGTGCCGTTCTGATACCAGGAAGCAGCCATGGACTGAGCTTCCGGGGTAGCTGCAAATCCGCCGGTATAATTGTACATGACCTCAACGCCTGTGATGCCGTCTTCCTCGGCAGCAAACTCAGCGCCCTGGACAAATCCGTAGCCGAAACGGATGACGGCCGGAACCGCCATGCCGCCCATGAAGCCCAGCTTTGTATAGCCGTCCTTCACAGCCGCATAACCGGCCAGGAAGCCTGCCTGGTCCTCCTGGAACAGGATGGGCATGACATTATCGCCTGTCTTGTAATTATATTCCGCATCATGAGGCTCCCCGTCCAGCAGGATGAAGTGGACGTCCGGATACTTATCCTGGGCAATGTAAATCGGCTCCTCAAACAGGAAACCAGGGCATACCACCAGCTTCGCGCCGCCCTCTATGGCCAGTCCGATGGTTTCCAGGTAGGCGTCCGTGGTGCCTTCCTGGGGCTGGTAATACTTATATGTGATACTGTTCTCTTCCGCATACTTCTTAAGGCCTTCCCAGGCCCCCTGGTTAAAGGACTTATCGTCAATGGTGCCAAGGTCGGTGACCAGGGCCAGCTCATAGCCGCCTGACTGGGATGCGGCTGCCTCCGTGGCCGCCTCACCCTCCGTCTTGCCCTCATCCTTGCTCTCAGCAACCGGTGCTTCTGTCCCGGCAGGCGCCTGTGTCGGCTCTGTCTTCGGTGAACCGCCGCATGCTGCCAGGGAACCGGCCATCACTGCCGCCAGCGCCATTGCCAATATTCTTTTTTTCATAAGCTTGATTCCTCCTCTTCGATTCCAGATGAATAGTGTCCAAGTACATTTCTAATTTACCATAAATTACAAATTATTGCAATATTTTAAGGAATTATTTGTAAATTATGCCGAACATGTTGAAAAATGCACATACACATCCCAATGTCCATTACAAATCAAACAGGGACAGCTGGTTGGAACGGGGCAGGTCCTTCAGCAGCCCCATATCCGCCATCAGGGTGCACAGGGTGCCGTTTACCTTGGCCCTGCTGCTGAAATCCTCAATGGACAGGAAGATGCCGTCCTTTACCGCATCCACCACTGCGTCCGCAGCTTTCTCGCCCAGTCCGTCAATACTGCTGAGGGAAGGCATCAGCTTGCCGTCTATGATCTGGAAATGCCTTGCCTTGGCCCTGTAGATATCCAGGGGCATGAAGTCATACCCCCTTGCATACATTTCCTGGACAATACGCATGTCCCTGAGGGTGTCCTGCTCCTTTTTAGAAAGGGTATCCGCCCGCTTCTTATAGTCAGCCAGATAATATTCCAGCTTATCCCTGCCCTGGCACATGATTTCATAGGAAAATGCGCTGGCGCGGATACTGAAGAACGCGGCATAATAGGCCAATGGATAAAATATCTTACAGTACGCAATACGCCACGCCATCATTACGTAGGCAGCCGCATGGGCCTTGGGAAACATATATTTGATTTTCTTACAGGACCAGATATACCAGTCCGGCACGCCGTGGGCCGTCATCTCCTCCTCCCACTCAGGCTTCAGCCCCTTGCCCTTACGCACGCTCTCCATGATGGTGAAGGACAGGCCCTCCTCCAGGCCCTGGGCAATCAGGTAAACCATGATGTCATCACGCGTACAGATGGCTGTCTGGATGGTGGCCTTTCCTTCCTGGATCAGGGTCTGGGCATTGCCCAGCCATACGTCCGTACCATGGGCAAGCCCGGCAATACGCACCAGGTCCGAAAAGTACTTGGGCTTGGTGTCCAGAAGCATCTGCATGGCAAAATCCGTGCCGAACTCAGGCACCCCAAGGGCGCCCAGTGGACACCCGCCGATGTCATCAGGCAGTATCCCAAGGGCCGAGGTGTCCTGGAACAGGCTCATGACCTCCCGGCTGTCCAAAGGAATATCCTTAACCGGGTCAATGCCGATCAGGTCCTGAAGCATACGTATCATGGTAGGATCATCGTGTCCCAGGATATCCAGCTTCAGCAGGTTATGGTCAATGGAGTGATAGTCAAAGTGTGTGGTCACCGTAGAGGTGGTCATATCATTGGCCGGGTGCTGGACCGGGGTAAAGGAATAAATCTCCTCCCCCAGGGGAAGCACGATAATGCCCCCGGGGTGCTGTCCCGTGGTACGGCGCACGCCCACGCAGCCCTGCACGATCCGGTTAATCTCACAGTTGCGCTTGCGTGTGCCCCGCTCCTCGTAGTACTTCTTCACGTAGCCAAAGGCCGTCTTATCCGCCAGGGTGCCGATGGTGCCAGCGCGGAAGGTCTGCCCTTTTCCAAAGATGACCTCGGTGTAATCATGGGCCTTACTCTGGTACTCACCGGAGAAGTTAAGGTCGATATCCGGCTCCTTATCCCCCTTAAACCCAAGGAATGTCTCAAAGGGGATGTCAAATCCGTCCTTCTCAAGAGGGGTCCCGCACACGGGACAGGACTTATCCGGCATATCGCAGCCCGCCATACCGGAGAACTTCCTTACCTCCTCGGAATCAAAATCATAATAACGGCAGTTGGGACAGTGGTAATGGGGGCTTAAGGGATTCACCTCCGTGATACCGGACATGGTCGCCACGAAGGAGGAACCGACCGAGCCTCGTGAACCGACCAGGTAGCCGTCCTCATTGGACTTCCACACCAGCTTCTGGGCAATGATGTACATAACCGCGAACCCGTTGGTGATGATGGAGTGAAGCTCCCGTTCCAGACGGTCCACAACAATCTTTGGCAGGTTCTCGCCGTACATCTCATGGGCCCTGTCATAGCAGATCTTGGTCAGGGTCTTATCTGAATCCTCAATCACGGGCGGGCACTTGTCCGGGCGCACAGGCGCGATTTTCTCACACATGTCCGCAACCTTCCTGGTATTGGTCACAACCACCTCATGTGCCTTATCCGGTCCCAGATAGGAAAATTCCTTTATCATCTCCTCCGTGGTCCGCAGATACAGGGGCGCCTGGTCATCGGAATCCTTAAAGCCCTGTCCCGCCATGATGATCCTGCGGTACACCTCGTCCTGGGGATCCAGGAAATGCACGTCGCAGGTAGCGCATACCAGCTTATTGAACTGCATGCCAAGTTCCACGATTTTCTTATTGATTTCAATCAGGTCGGCTTCCGATTTCACCGTGCTCTTCTCATCCCGGAGCATGAAGGAGTTGTTGCCAAGAGGCTGTATCTCCAGATAATCGTAGAAATTCACAAGCCTTGCAATCTCCGCGTCCGGCGCGCCGCGCAGCAGCGCCTGGTACAGTTCCCCGGCCTCGCAGGCAGAACCGATGATCAGGCCTTCCCGGTACTTATCCAGGATACTCTTTGGTATCCTGGGCCTTCTGGCATAATACTCCAGGTGGGACCAGCTCACCAGACGGTACAGGTTGACACGGCCGATATCATTCTTGGCAAGGATGATCACGTGGTATGTAGGCAGCTTGCGGATGGTATTCGTATCCATGGTGCTCATTCCGTTGAGGGCTTCCAAATCAGTCACCCCCCGGTCCCGGAGCATCCTGACAAACGCTGCAAATATCTCAGCCGTTGCCCCTGCATCGTCCACCGCCCGGTGATGGTTGGCCAGGGAGATATTCAGCGCCTTTGCCACCGTATCCAGCTTAAAGCGGTTCAGGTTGGGAAGGAGCAGCCTTGCAATGGTCACGGTATCCAATACCGTAGGATTAAAATGCAGACCCTGTTCCTCCGCAAAATGGCTGATGAACCCTACGTCAAAGCTGGCGTTATGGGCCACCAGGACGGCATCCCCCACAAAGTCCAGGAACTGCGGCAGGATCACATCGATTTTGGGGTACGGAAGCACCATGGAATCGTTGATGCCCGTCAGCTTCTCTATGTCAAAGGGGATGGGCACATCCGGATTGACGAAGGAGGAAAAACGGTCTGTTATCTTTCCGTCCACCACCTTCACGGCGCCTATCTCGATAATCTTGTTCTTCTTGGGGCTGAAACCCGTGGTTTCTATATCAAACACCACAAAGGTATCCTCAAAGCCCTGTCCCCCCGGATTCTCCACCAGCTGTTTCGTATCATCCACCAGGTAGCCTTCCACCCCATATATGATTTTAAACGTGTCCCCCTTATCCAGGGCATGGTTGGCATCCGGGAAGGCCTGGACACATCCGTGGTCCGTCACCGCAATGGCCGGCATGCCCCACTGTTTGGCCCTCTTGATGATGCTCTTGACCTCGGACACGCCATCCATATCGCTCATCTTGGTATGGCAGTGAAGCTCAATCCTCTTATCCAGGCTGTTGTCCATGCGCTTGCTGGTAAAATCATCTGTTTTCTTGATTCCCACAATGGATCCCAGGGTCAGTTCGCCGTCAAACTTGTCAATGGTGGTCACACCCTTGACCTTGATGAAGATGCCGGGACTGATAACCGCCTTGACCTCGTCAAAAAGCTCGGGACGGATGAACATCTTCACGGTTATGGTATCCGTAAAGTCGCTGACATCAAAGGTCAGGATGAACTTGCCGCTGCGCAGCTCCCTGTTCTCACAGGTAAGCACCTTGCCCCTTAAGGTAACCTCCCCAATCTCCCCGTCAATCTTCTCAATCTCCATGGGTTCGTCCTCAAAGTCACGGCCATAGAGCACATCCGGGTTATTGGAACGTTTGACCGAATACTTCTTATCCTCGCCAAACCCATTATCCCTGTCCTTGCCCCAGCCCTTCCGGCCCTTGTTAAGCTGCGGCTTGTCCTTTTGCCCGCCTGCCTGTTTCAGGCCGGACGCCTGGGCAGCGCCCTTTGATGAGGTCCCGTCAAAGCCTGCTGCATTTCCCTGTCCTGTATCTCCATCGCTTCCCACGTCGCCTGCCGAGGCCTGGGCCATGAGCATGTCCCAGGGCGCGCTTTCAGGCACGCCTGCGCCTGGATCCATGAAGCCATTGCCTGCATTTCCCTGTCCTCCGGTTCCCTGGACCAGCTCCTGTCCCTCCAGGCCTTCCGTTGAAAAGGAACCGCCCATGGCAGCCAGTTCCTCCTTGTGGTTCTGCCAGTAGATGGCCTGGGCTTCCCGCTCCATCTTCAGTTCAATCTGCCTTCTGCGGTCATTGCCCTGGGGCGGCACAAAGGTAAATCCCACCTCAACCGGGAGGCCGCAGCGCTCCGTAAATACCTTCTCGATGACGCGCTTTAGCTCCCCTGTCCTGTCCCGGTTCACCATGGTGTCCTCCACGGACAGGACCATCAGGTCTTCCTTGTCAAAGTTAATCTGTGCCTTCCGGAACATGGTGTACTCAATGATGCTGTAGTTCTTAAGTTCCAGCAGCAGGCTCTCCTTATACATGTCCAGCAGCTTTTTAGGGGTATACTGGTCGGACAGCCTGTATTTTTCCTGAATCTTGATGGCCACCTGTTTGTCCGGGAACAGCTGGTCCTTAATCCCCTTTTCCAAATCATATATATTCTGTTTATGTATGAGCCTAGGGCTTTTCAGATAAATGCGGATAGAGCTTCTATCCCTGGTGGTGGTCACCTTTTCCACCTGCACCAGACCTAAAAGCTCTTTTAAGGGTTCCGCAATCTTTAAAGTTGGAAATACTTCCAGAAAACATTTTGCCATATATCCCTGCTTCTTTCTATAACTTAAACCTGTTTTTGCATGGCTTCCAGTTCCGCGCGCAGCACGGCCAGCAGATGTTCCTCCGGCACCTTGCGTATGATTTCGCCTTTTTTAATCAGAAGGCCCTCTCCCACACCGCCTGCAATCCCGATATCCGCTTCCTTTGCCTCACCCGGGCCATTGACCACACAGCCCATGACAGCCACCTTCACATCCAGGTCATCAAACTCCGATACCATGGTTTCCACCTGGTTTGCAAGCCCAATCAAATCAATGCGTGTCCTTCCGCAGGTCGGACAGGATACCACCTCAATACCGCCTTTCCTCAGACCCAGCGTGCGCAGGATCAGCTTTGCCGTCTTAACCTCCTCCACCGGGTCGCCGGTCAGGGATACCCGGATGGTGTCCCCAATACCCTGGTGCAGGATGATTCCCAGTCCCACCGAGGACTTGATATTGCCCGAATAAAGGGTTCCGGCCTCCGTGATACCCACGTGAAGGGGATATCCGGTCCTGGCTGCAATCAGTTCATGGGCTTTGACACACATCATCACATCCGAGGACTTGATGCTGATGACCAGGTTGTCATACCCCATGTCTTCTATTAATTTCACCTTGTCAAGGGCGCTTTCCACAATACCATCCGCTGTCACGCCTCCGTACTTTTCCAGCAGCGGTTTCTCCAGTGAACCGCTGTTCACCCCCACGCGGATGGGGATATCCCGCGCCTTAGCCGCATCCACCACTGCCTTCACCTTATGATGGTCACCGATATTGCCCGGGTTGATGCGGATCTTGTCAGCCCCATGCTCCATGGCCCCGATGGCCAGGCGGTAATCAAAATGGATATCCGCCACCAGCGGTATGTGTATCTCCTTTTTTATGCCGGAAAGGGCAATGGCGGCTTCCATGGTGGGCACCGCCACCCGGATGATGTCGCAGCCCGCCTGTTCCAGACGGTGGATCTGCTCCACCGTCGCCCTTACATCTTCTGTTTTTGTATTGCACATGGACTGGATCAGGATGGGATTCCCGCCGCCAATGACACGGCTTCCAATCCGTATTGTCTTTGTATGGTTCCTGTACATGTTTCTCCCTTCCTTTTGCATCTTGCTGCCGGTCAGAACAGCTTCCTCACATCGTTAAACAGGATAAGCACCATAAGGGCCAGCAACAGCATCATTCCGGCCATATGGACCATGCCTTCCTTTTCCTTGTCAATGGGTTTACCTCTCAGGGCTTCTATGATAAGGAACACAAGGCGCCCGCCGTCCAGCGCAGGTATGGGAAGAAGGTTCATCACCCCCAGGTTGGCGCTGAGCAGTACGGTCAGCTGCACCACCATGAGGATAATGGCCATGGCACCTGCAGGCGCCACCGCATCCACCGTCTTGTCAATCTCCACCACGATTCCCACAGGACCGCTGATATCATTGAGGCTTACCATGCCCCGGACCATCATGGACAGGGTGTCAAATACATATTGTATCTGGAACCGCACCTGATACAGTCCCTGTACCAGCAGTTCGCCCGGATTCTGCACGGCCCTCGGCATTGCATCAAATCCCACGCCTATGACGTAGCTGCCGCTGTCCTTAACGTAGATTGGCGTAACCCTGGCGCTGTAGGATTCCTCCTTGCCTGACGGGTCCGTCCTGCGCCAGGTCAGGTCAAGGTCCTTTTGAGGATGGGTAAACAGATACGCCTTGAACTCATCAAAGGAATGGACCTTCCTGCCATTGACGGATGTTATCACATCCCCTGCCTGGAGTCCCGCCAGCTGGGCCGGATACCCCTCGGTCACGCTGAGGAGCTTCGTAGTATTGTAACCCAGCGCGCCTACCAGGACCAGGGACAGGAGGAATGCGAGAATGAAATTAAAAACAGGCCCTGCTGCCACCACGGATATCCTGGCCCACACGGACTTGTTGTTAAATGCATGTTCATCCGAATCATTTTCATCCTCTCCCAGCATCATACAGGAGCCGCCGAAGGGCAGCGCCTTAAACGAATACCTGGTGCCTCCTTTTTCACAGCTCCATATCCTGGGGCCCATCCCCAGTGAAAATTCAATCACACCAATTCCGTTCAGCTTTGCAAATAAAAAATGGCCAAATTCGTGAATCATTATAATGATTCCCAGCATCAGCACCGCTATAATCAGACTCATCCGGCAATAACCTTTCTGTCTTAATCACTGTTTTTACATTCTATGCGTTCCATCTGTCCTTTATAAACCCATATGTCTCCTGTTCCGCTTTAAGGATTCCCTCCACATCCGGATCAGCCTGCACCTTATGGACGGCCATGGCTTCCCCAATTATGTCCACGATGTCCAGATATCCAATCCTGCCATCTAAAAACAGGGAGACCGCCATCTCATTGGCGGCATTGAATACCGTGGGCATGGAGCCGCCCTTCCGTCCGGCCTCATAGGCCAGTTTAAGCCCGCGGAAATTCTCCATGTCCGGGACTGAGAATTCAATCTGCCTGAGTTTTGTAAAATCCAGCCTGCCGCCAGGAAGATGGCGCCGCTGGGGATAATAGAGGGCGTACTGGATGGGAAGCTTCATATCCGGGGTCCCGAGCTGGGCAATCACTGCCCCGTCCTCAAACTCCACCATGGAATGGATGACGCTGGTGGGCTGTACCACCACCTGCACCTGGTCAAGGTCCACATCAAAGAGCCAGCGGGCCTCCATGACCTCCAGTCCCTTATTCACCATGGTTGAGGAATCAATGGTAATCTTATGGCCCATGGACCAGTTGGGGTGCTTTAAGGCATCCTCCACCTTAACTCCAGCCATCTGCTCCCTGGTCCATCCCCGGAACGGGCCGCCGGAAGCAGTCAGAAGGATCTTATGGACAGGATTGCCCGCTGCCCCCTGAAGGCATTGGAAAATGGCGGAATGCTCAGAATCCACCGGAAGTATCCTGACACCGGCCTTCTCTGCCAGGGGCATGATGATATGGCCCGCTGTCACCAGTGTTTCCTTGTTGGCCAGGGCAATGTCCTTGCCTGCTTCCATGGCCGCGATGGTCGGACGGATGCCAATCATGCCCACCACTGCAGTGACCACCATCTCAGCAGAGTCCTCCACCGCTGCCTCAATCAGGCCTTCCATCCCGCTTACCACCTTCACATCCAGGTCCGCCACCAGGGTCCTTAGAAGGGATGCCTTTTCCTCTTCCCACAGACAGGCCAGCCTTGGCCTGAACTCCCGTATCTGCTGTTCCATCAGACGTACATTACTGCCCGCTGCCAGGGCTGTGACGCGCAGGTCCTGATTGTATCTCACAATATCCAATGTCTGGGTGCCGATGGAACCAGTGGAACCCAGGATTGCAATGTTCTTCATCATAACTTATATTCTCCCTATCCTGAAGAAATACTCTTCTTATTCATTTATTTTAAGAATGTAAGGGCAAAATAAATGGCAGGCGCAGTGAATATCATGCTGTCAAACCGGTCCAGGATACCTCCGTGCCCCGGAATCAGCCGTCCGTAATCCTTGATTCCATGGTTCCTCTTAATGGCGGACGCAGCCAGGTCCCCAATCTGGGATATGACGGCCGCAATGGCGCATGCAACGGCACAGACCAGCTGGGGGTTATCCACCCCGGACATGTTCCTGCCGAAAAGAGCCGCATAGATGAACCCCAGAAGCGCGGCGCCCGCTGCTCCCCCCACGGCCCCCTCAATGGATTTCTTCGGACTCAGGACAGGGGCCAGCTTATGGCGGCCCAGCAGCATGCCGCTGCAGTAGGCGCATGTGTCACATCCCCATGAGCTTAAGAAAATCAGCCAGACCAGATAGGCCCCGTCATTCATGACCCTTGTCTGGTAGAGGAAGGACAGCATCACAGGCACATAACACACGCCGAAAAAGGCGGCCGTCACTTCTTCTGTCTTATACTTTGGAAATGTAAACACGTAAAGCGCCATCATCACCATCAGTGATGCAATGATCATTAATGTGATGTACTTCTGTCCCTCAAACCACAGGATCCCGTAATAGGAACACGCCGTGGCGTACCCCACGGCCGCCAGGGATTTCCTCTCAATGCCAAGCACCCGGTATAGTTCAAACAGGCCTATGGCGGAAATCAATGCTGTGACGCCGAACAGAAGGGCGCCGCCCTGTCCGACAACCACAACGGACAGAAGCACCAGTATGATTCCGCTTATCAATCGGGTCGTAAACATGGCCCTCTCCTTTCCCACATCCCAACACATCTTTGCTCAGGACCTTCCGCTAATACATACGGAAAATCAGCGCCTGCGCAAACATGGACTGGTTATTTTACCGTACCGAACCGCCGGTCTCTTTTATTATACTGCACGATGGCTTTTTCTAATTCCTCCTGATTGAAATCAGGCCACAGGCAGTCGGTGACAACAATCTCCGTATAGGCCAGCTGCCACAGCAGGTAATTGGAAAGCCTGAGCTCCCCGCTGGTCCGGATTAAAAGATCCGGGTCCGGCATACCGGCCGTGTCCAGATAAGATGAAAAGAGGGACTCGTCAATCTGGTCCGTATCCACTTTCCCATCCGCACAGTCCTTTGCCAGCCTGGCCGCCGCCCTGCGTATCTCGTCGCGCCCGCCGTAGTTAACCGCAATCACAAAGGTCAGTCCCGTATTATCCTTTGTCTGGCTTTCCAGACGGTTGATACCCTCTATGATGTCCGCCGCAAACCTGCTCCTGTCGCCAATCATCCTGACACGCACATTATTGGCAGATGCAATCTTCAGAAGACGCACCATATAATACCGGAAAAGCTGCATCAATGCCCCCACCTCTTCGGCGGAACGCTTCCAGTTCTCCGTGGAAAAACCATATACGGTCAAATAGCGGATTCCCATCCTCGCAGCTATCTCCACCGTCTTCTCCACCGTGACGCAACCTTCCTTGTGGCCCATGGTCCGGGGAAGCCCCCGCCTTTTCGCCCATCTTCCATTGCCGTCCAGTATGAGGGCCACATGCCCCGGTATCACCATATTTTCATCTAATGCCATACTTATCCGCCTTTCCTGTGTACTTTCCCGGCAGGTCCTTCCCTACTTCTCAACCGTTCCTGCCATACTTCCTGACAGGTCCATCTGTACTCCTCAACCGGTTCCTGCCATACTTCCCGACAGGTCCTTCTGTAATCCTCAACCGTTTCTGCCGCACTTCCCGGCAAGTCCTGCCACATTTTTCCTGAAACATCCTGCCTGTCCTGCCATTCATGTGAAGCTGCCGCCAGCCGGCTGTGCCGCGGCCCATTACATAGAACAGGAGGCAGGAGTCCCTCCTGCCCCCTGTATTCACTTATATGGATTAAACTGTCATGATTTCCTTTGTCTTCTCTTCAACAGCCTTGTCTACTTTCTCCACCATCTTATCGGTCAGCTTCTGCATCTTCTCAGTTGCCTCCTTCAGGTCGTCCTCCGACATATCCCCTGCCTTCTCTGCTTTCTTAAAAGCTTCATTGGCATCACGGCGGATATTGCGCAGCGCTACCTTGGCGCCCTCACCCTTTTTCTTTACGTCCTTGGAAACTTCTTTTCTGCGGTCCTCTGTCATCTCAGGGAATACAAGTCGGATGCAGTTACCGTCATTGGTTGGGTTGATTCCAAGTTCAGAGGTCAGGATAGCCTTCTCAATGGGTTTTAAGAGGCTCTTCTCCCATGGCTGGATTACAATCATGCGGGCCTCAGGAACAGAGACATTGCCCACCTGCTGGAGAGGGGTCGGCGTCCCGTAATAGTCCACCTTAAGCTTATCCAACACATGGGGATTGGCACGTCCTGCCCGGATGGTTCCGAAGTCAGATAACAGCACATCCAGCGTCTTATTCATCTTGTCCTCATAAATTTTCAGTTCTTCCATAAGTTCCTCCTGTTAATGCAGTCTTGCCTGCTGCTTAATATTGTTCCTTCCCACTTTCAAACACGCCCTAAGCCGTCACAATGGTGCCGTTGATACGCCCCTGCATTGCATTGGCAATTCCATCCTGCTCATTGAGACTGAATACCGCCATCGGCATCCTGTGCTCCATACACATGATGGATGCAGTAAGGTCCACCACGGCCAGCTGCCTGTCAATCACTTCCTGTATGGAGATGGTATCGTACTTCTTAGCCTGAGGATTAATCTTCGGGTCACTGTCATATACCCCGTCAATGGCCTTGGCCAGAAGGATGCAGTCCGCGTCCATCTCAATAGCCCTCAGGGCAATTCCGGTATCCGTTGAAAAATACGGATGGCCTGTCCCGCCTGCAAAGAACACCACCATGCCCTTCTCAAAGTACTTATTGGCCCTGTCCTTGGAAAACAGTTTAGTCATGGAGCCGCACTCAAAGGGGGTCAGTATCTGTGTCATCATCCCTGCGCCCCGGAATATTTCCGATACATAGATGCAGTTCATCACCGTGGCCAGCATTCCAATCTGATCTGCCTTTGTCCGGTCAATGGCCTCGCTGGTACGTCCCCTCCAGAAATTACCTCCGCCAATCACAATACCTACCTGTATACCTGCGTCTACAGAGAGCTTTACCTGCCTGGCCACTTCCTTAACCGTCTCTTCATCAAAACCGGTTTTTTTAGGTCCTGCCAGGGCCTCTCCGCTTAATTTTAAAAACACGCGATTCATCTTCATAAAGCCTTTTCTCCTTGTTGCAATATCTGTCGCTATTATAACATAGTTGGGTCAATTTGCAAAGAAAAAGAAATTATTTCTGTTTTTTTCCTTTTCGTCTCACATTTCATAAATAAAAATTGAGATTTTCTGGCTTTTATATTATAATGGAGGAAATGCAATTGCAGGCAGTCTGCTGTCTGTGAATTAAAAAGGAGGAAACAATCATGGGTTTGTTTCAGCACAAAAAAGATAAAACCACGGCAGAACTGCCGCCCACACCACCTGCATTCACTCCTGCGGAGCCAGCTGGGGAAGGAAGGGCCCTCTGTCTGCAAAGGCTGGAGGAAGTCTTGGGAGCCCCCTCTTCCAAGGGCGTTGTCCTGAAACTTTATTTGGAAAACTTTAAAAGCCTGAACAAGACCTTCGGTTATGACTACTGTGAAGAACTTCTTTCACAGATAAAGGGATACCTGGGTGAGATGGCCGAGGGTAACATATACCGCTACATAGGCGTTGAGTTCATCATCATCCTGGAACAATACAGCGAAGGCCAGGCTTCTGATTTGGCGGATGAGATACTGGAACGTTTTGAGAATGTATGGAAGATACGCGGCGTGGACTGCCTGTGCTCTGCACAGATAGGTCTCTGTTCCTATCCGGGCCATGCGGCTAACGTGGACGAGCTTCTTAAGCGGCTGGACCTTGCCGTTGCTTCTGCCGCCGAATGCGGCCCCAACCAGATGTCCGTGTATGACAGCAACATGCATACGCAGTTTGTGCGCCGCCAGTCCATTGCCATGTATCTGCAGACCGCACTGGAGAAGCACGAACTGGAAGTCCGCTACCGTCCCACCTACTGTCTGAAGGAAGGCCGGTTCACAAGGGCTGATTCCTACATGCGGATATTCATCCAGGGAATCGGTCTTGTGGGCGCCGCTGAATTCCTGCCGATTGCAGAAGACTCAGGACAGATCCGTGCCATTGGATACTATGCCCTGGACCACGCGGGAAAGAGCATTGCAGAGCTGCTGGCCTCGGGCAATGAATTTGATTCCATCTGCATCCCGGTCTCCCCTATCCTTCTGGTACAGGAGGATTTCATAGACCAGGTAAAGCGGGTAATCGAGACCTACCAGATTCCGGAAGGTAAGCTGGCGCTGGAGGTGGATGACACCGCCCTGTCCAGTGTATACCTGAATGTGAACATCACCATGCAGGAGCTGTACGATATGGGCGTGGAACTGGTCATGAACAACTTCGGTTCAGGCTGCGCACCTGTGACCAGTATCCTGGACCTTCCGGTCAACACAGTCAAGCTGGAGCGCATGTTCGTATGGCAGCTGGAAACCAATCCAAAGTCCGCGTCCATTGCAGGCGGATTGATTCAGATTGCAAAGGAGCTGGGCATACATATCATTGCCGAGGGCGTGGAGACAGAGAACCAGCTGAATGCGCTCAACAGCTACGAATGTGAATACCAGCAGGGCTTCTACTACGCCCCTACCATGGAATTCGATGTACTTAAAAAGGTACTTGGAACCACACTGGATGAGTCACGGGTAACGATTGAGGAAGAAAAGCTGAAGATGAAGAGATAAGTAGGATTGACGGTTGATATGTAAAATGAATATATGATTATATAATGCAGGCTGCCCGGTACTCATTTACCGGGCAGCCTGTGTCTGTGTCTGAATCTGCAGTTCTGAATCTGTGTCTTCGGCCCTGCATCTATGCCTTCGGCCCTGCATCTATGTCTTCGGCCCTGCACCTGTGTCTTCGGTTTTGTATCTGTATCTTCGGTTTTGCATCTGTGTCTTCGGTTTTGTATCTGTGTCTTCGGTTTTGTATCAGCTTCATCAATTCCCATCTTCCGTATCCGTCACGACATGTACATGCCGGTACGGGATGGAAATGCCTTTTGCATCAAAATTCATCTTAATCAGCCTCCTGATATCGCTGCAGGCCGCGAAATTATCGTCAAGATTCCTGGTCCATACCGTGGCCTTCAGGATGATTCCATCATCTCCCAGCTCCTTGACAGCCACGTTCACCTTATTCCCTTCGGTCTGGTCCGTCCGGATATCCGTCACCAGGGGATGGGATGCAATGGTATCACGCATGACTTCCATGGCTAGTTCCAGGTTACTTTCATAGCTGACCGCTATTTCCATATAATTACCGATATAATCATTGTTATAATTACTGTTTTCTATGATTGCCTTGTTAATCACGCTGTTGGGTATGATCATCCGGCTGTTGTGATATGTGCGGATGACCGTATGGCGCACCGTCATGTCCTCCACAATCCCCGATATCCCCAGACTGCTGATATTAACCTTCTCCCCCAGGTTAAAGGGCCTGGACCAGCTGAGCATGATGCCGCTGATTACATCGGCCAATACCTGCTGGGCCGCAAAACCCACGATGGCGACCAGGAGGGAAGAACTGGTCAGCAGGGTTGCACTCAGCGCCTTTGTGGTGGTAAACAGGCCGCTGATACAGATACATGCCACAATGGACAATAAGACCTTTGACATGCTTCTTAAGAATTTGATGTGAATCTGTTCCTTGCGTTTCAGGATAATCCCGAATATTTTGTTAATAGCAAACATGCCGGCGCTCCAAAGTCCGCCGATGACTGCTATCTTAATGAGAAGTATTTCCATTCAGACATCCTTTCCTTTTATGACTGCCGCCTATCAGTCTATCATAAAGACCGGGAATTGACAATCCTGGCTTTCTTTAAGCCGGCATCCATATTCTTCCATCCCTCACCGTCTCAATCCAATTTTTTCCATTAATCCCCGTGCTAAACCACAAAGCTTTCCACCCCTTTTATCAGGATGGGGAATTACGACCATCTGCCCTGTCTTAACCTCTTCCCCGCAGAGCAGTTTATATTCATCCAGCCAGCCATCATGCCATAAATGGAACATCTGTCCGCCAAATCTGTCATAAAGCGCGCCCCTCCGCTGTTCCCTGGAAGCATAATACTTAAAATGCAGTCCGGCCCCATGCTCCAGAAAAGCGGCCAGTCCCCTGTCCGCCGTATGGCTTATGAGCATTTCCTCTTTGGTAAAATAGGTGAACAGCTCCATTCCCCGGATGTCAGTGAGAACCCATACCACATCATTGCCGGATACATTCGGTAAAAAATGTCCGTTCAGCATGACCGACATAAATCCTCCCCAGTCCAGCGTCCCGTCCAACATGAAATCCCGGCTGTTGTCAAAGCAGTCATCCCCCATGCATACGCTGTCGCGTGTCACATGAACCGATACCATAGATACCATACCAGCCATCACCCCCATACACATCTAATCAATCCCATCACCGATATCCATACAGTACACGCCGGTATCCCCGGCCGTGTCCAGCCACTCCATACATGCTTCATGCCATCCCCTGAATGCTTCCTCATACTGTCCGGCAAGTTCCTGGTAGAGTCCCATCTCAGGCCAGTCCCCTCCTGCCCAGAAGGCCTCTGAGTCCAGCCAGCGCCCATATAATTCCTGCATCCGTATCTGCGCCGCTTCTGCCTTTTCCCCTGCCGCGGCAAGACGTTCCAGGGCCAGGTTCATTTTCCAGTCCGCATAAGCTGACTCAGTGGAAATTTCCCGGAGACGGTGGCGCTCTGCCTTTGGCACCGCACGCATACCGGCAATCAGGGCCTGCTCCTCGGCCTTAATCTGGGCCCCGATGGTGGCTCCCTCCTCCTGCTTCTTCTTCCGTTCCAGATAATGTTCGTATCCAAACGGATAATACATCACGGCCTGGTTTTCAAATATCAGCACGGCATCCGCTATCTGCCGTATGAAGTACCGGTCATGGGACACAAAAAGTATGGTTCCTTTATAAGCACGGAATGCGGATTCCAGGTTCTCCTTTGCCCGTATATCCATGTGGTTGGTAGGCTCGTCCAGGACCAGGAAATTCGGACGGCTCTGCAGCAGTTCAGCCAGGACCAGCCTTGCCTTTTCCCCGCCGGACAGGGAAGACACCTTCTTCTCCGCCTCCCGGCCTCCGAACAGATAGGCGCCCAGAATGCTTCTGGCGTCCTTCTGCGTAAGGGAGGGAAATACACCTGTAAAATGTTCAAATACGGTTTTCCCTGACTGAAGTCCCGCGCTGTGCTGGTCAAAATATCCGATAGTGGTATGGTTCCCCAGTGAGAATTCTCCATCCACAGGCGGAAGGAAGCCTGCCACGGTCTTTAAGAACGTTGTCTTCCCTGCCCCGTTGGAACCAAGAATTGCTATTTTCTGCCCCTTGCGTATGCGCATTGTTATTTCCAGCAGCGCCTTGTCATAACCGACCTTCAGATGTTCAGAAGTGAACACCCACTTGCTCCCTGGGACCTCCGGTATTATCTCTCCAGTGAAGATATGGCTGTCATCCTCCTGGGGCCTGTCCACCCGCTCCATACGCTCCATGGCCTTGCGCTTTGCCCGTGCAAAGGATGCCTTATTGGGCTTATGCTTAAAACGCTCCACCAGGCCGCCCAGACGCTCCAGTTCCTCCTGCTGCCGCTCATAAGCCTTTTTCTGGATCTGTATCTTCTTAAGCTTCTCTTCCCTGTAATGCGTGTAATTTCCCGGATACCTTGTAAGCCTGCCCTCCGACAGTTCATAGACCACATCCGCCGTGCGGTCCAGAAAAAAGCGGTCGTGGGAAACCATCACAACCGCCCTGCCGTACTGTCCCATATAACCCTCCAGCCATTCACAGGTCTCCGTGTCCAGATGGTTGGTAGGTTCATCCAGCAGAAGGATATCCGGTTTTTCAAGCAGGAGGCGGATTAAGGCAATCTTGGTCTGTTCCCCTCCTGAAAACCGGGATATGGGCTTTTTCTTGTCCTCTTTTGCAAATCCAAGGCCGGTAAACAGCCTGTCATATTCCCGTTCATACTCAAACCGCTCCCGTTCAAAGCTGTCCCTAAAGGGGCAGGACCACAAAAGCAGTTCCTCCACGGTCCGGTGTTCATTCGCAAACGCCTGCTGGGACAGCATTCCGGTAATCACCTTCCTGGAACACAAAATCCCCGGCCCCATCCTTTTATCATCACGGTCCAAAGGGATTGCCCCTGCAATCACATTCAATAAGGTGGTCTTACCCGCCCCATTTTTCCCAACCACTGCAATCTTCTCTGTTCCGTGTATCTCAAAATCAATGTGGGACAGGATGACCTTTCCCCCTGCCGACACAGTTCCGTCCTTTATCTGGTATAACATATCGTTATCCTGCTCTTTCTTATACGCCGTCTGCCGGCATGATGCTTTCAATAAAATGCATGACCTTTTCTTCAGACTCCGGTCTGTCAGGATAGGAAAATGTCATATCCATAACCATATCATCCACTTTTCTTTTAAATTGGATATGACCATAACCCCAGCCGTAAAACCTGGTTGCGCTGAATCCATGTCCTCCTACCGTCAGTTCCATCTCCACAAACGGTTCCGGGTAATTGTACCGGTGTATCAAATCATAATTGTGTTTCCTCATCTGACTGGATGCCGGTATCCCGGGTTCACTATCCTTATAATACCAGATGAACATGGAAAAGCTGCCCTGCTCATCCGTTGTAAGCATATTGAGGTCATAATGCTCCGGGTCCGCCTCCGTGGCCTCCATGTATGCCACCGTATCCTTCATATCACTGCCCGGAGGGATGACAATGCGGTAATCCGACCATTCATTGGAAAGGACGCTGCCATTTAAGGATGCCATGCCAAATGGCCTGCCTGTCCCATCCCGCTGGATTGTCCGGGTCTGCAGGACGCCATCCTCAACCCATGCCCCGGAGGAATCCACTGTATATCCATCGGGTGTAACCGTGTTCTGGTACATGTTTCCCTGTGCATCAAAACAATAGCATTCAGCCGTCCCATCCAGATTCCCGTCAATCCAGTACCAGTTGTCCTTTAACAAATCCCCGTCATGATACCTGTAACTCCAGATTCCCAGATTATCCTGCTCCCACTGCCCTGCCAGGGAAACCATCCCTGTCAAAGGAAGCATGATACATACAAGCAATGACATGATAACATTTTTAATTGCATTCCTCAAAACAATACACCTCCCTTTAAGGGGAATTATACCATAAATGATTATATTTCCACATCATATTTCATTTACAAACTTCTTACAATCTGTTCATATTTCATCTATAATCTGCTCATATTTGATGGATATACTAGAAAACATAAAGAACATTGCTTTATATGACATTGCTTATAAGACTTTTTTTCATAATACAGCCGGAGGGAGTAATCCCTGCCGGCTCCTCCCTTTTTATAGAGGCTTTCAAGTACATGGTATCCGCTAACCTGCCGGACTGCCTTTCCGCCGGACTTCTGTTCCGCCGGACTGCTTTTCCGCCAGACCGCTAAGCCTCATCAAAACAGATATTGCCTTTCATACATTGGCGTGGTAAAATAATCCCATCACACCAGTTCCGGGAGGAGTGCGGTTCTGCCCGTATCGCAGGTGTCCGGTCTCACACTGAAAATCCCGGGAACACGCTGCGGCTGGTGTGTTTTTTGTCCGCGCAGGCTGCTCAAAAAGTGTCTTTAATATGTTTTTCTATGAACTCATCCAAATCCCTGACAGGAATCCCCAATGCCTCAGATAGTTGACCATACAGCAGTTCCCTGGCCCTGCCCGCTGATTCCATTTCCGATTCATCCGGATATCGCCTTGCTGTCTTGTCGTTCTGCCGGATGTAGTTGGTTTTTATCACTTTAATCCATTCTACCGGGTCATTGGATGCCAAGGCACCCTGATACAGTTCCAGACGCAGTTTGTCATTTGCCACCATGATTGTCCTTATATACGGCATCCTCTCCACTAATTCCAATGCTTCTTCCCTGGTCATATCCTACCTCCATTATCCATTGCTTCAACTGACAGATACAAAAAACGGGCAGCCTGACAACTGGACTTACGCTGTCAGGCTACTCGCTGTGTTTATATTATAGTGGAGATTTCTGGATTTTTCCAGTCTTTTCTCAATTCAGCCATGCATTCCATAGTGCTTTACAGCAGGATCTGAAAATTTTCATATAATGGACAAGCTATGGTTCCATTGATAACTCCAAGCACTTCCATTCCTCATTCATCACACAGTATGTTTCCACATGATTGGAAATCATATCCTGGAAGCCTACCGCTTTGTAACAATGATAGGCTGACGGATTATTCTCGAACACCCCCAGCGAAACCCTTCTGGCACCATATATCTGAAATGCAAACTTTAATCCCTGCCGTATCATTGCCTTTCCGTATCCCTTGCCGCGCTTTTGCGGGTCTACAATCACAAACCCAAACCGCAGTTCATTTACTGATTTACCTGGATTCCGCAAAGTAAAAAAGCCGACTATACCAGACTCATCAAATGCTGTAAAGGGTATCAATGATTTAACAAAATCAAATTCCTTTCTCGTAATAGGATAAGTTCCAAGCACCCCGGCTGTCCATTTATAAAAATCCTCTTCATTATTGCACCAGGATAGGATTATATCAGCGTCTTCATCTTTAAAAGGTCTTAATCGAACCATCTGCACTCCTCCCAATTCCGCTTCTTTATAACCACTTTCCTTGACACTGCAAAAACTTCTCTTACTCTTTGCATTTTTTCATTCTTAACCTGTCATGTACAGACAGCTTATCCCTATGCCAATCATAAAGCGGTATAAAACAAGCCAATCACACAAGCCTCTCCTGTCTCAACCCTAATTAAGCAAAGTATAACAAATACGCCATTAAAAGTGAAGCATTTCATTTTCTGCAGGCTGGAAGCCAAGGTAAATGCCATGGTTTGACATTTTCCACATCTTTGTCATCCCGCTTGTCCATATCAGCAGAGACCATGGGCAGCCTGATTATCCATACTCCCCCACCCTGTAACAGAAGGATAAAAAGAACATAGAAAGATAGAACGAAAATGTGGATGGCAACATGGACGGTTTTTCCGCATTATGGTAAAATAGAAACAGGATGCTCATGGAAGAACCGGAAAGCTTACCGTGACAAGATAGATGAATTAGATAAAATGGCGCGGATCAGAGACATCCATCTGTTCCGTCCATATTATCCAAAAGCAATTGCAGATAGTTGGGACCGTTCAAATCCATTGGCAATCCGATTGCTGGAATTATCCGGGCTATATCGGAACCTGTAATCGTATCAAGGCATCTTATAGCTTATACAGATATTGAACAGGACATAAAATCAATATTTACGTATAACCATATTCTTTATCTTAAAGGAGGAATTCATATATGCAGGATTTTTTTGAAGCCCTGAGGAGTGAAGGAAAAAATACAGCGCTGCCCGAAGCGTTTGATTATTTTGGAAAACTGATTGGCAGTTGGCAGATTGACTATGTTGAGAGTAACAGTTCCCGCACAATCAGAGGCGAATGGCATTTTTCATGGGTTCTTGAAGGAATGGCCATACAGGACGTCATCATCCTGCCTGATTATGAATACGGAACATCACTGCGGATCTTCAATCCTGATACACAGGCATGGGATGTCGCTTATGGTTATACGGGGAAAATAATACGGCTTGAAGCAAGAAAACAGGGAGAAATGATAGTCCTTACATATATCAGTGACCAAAATAGAAAGTGGGTTTTTGTCAAGATTGATGAGGATAAATTCCATTGGCAGAATGTTACTGTCAAAGATGATGGAGAATGGCATATAAATGCAGATATATACGCCGAACGTATCAAATAAGCATGCCTGAGCGTGGGTAATCCTCATGCGGCCAACAATATTACCATCCCACTCATTTTTACTTTCTGTTATATCATTTCCGCAAAAATAAAAGGCCCTTCCTCCCCTTAACCATATGCCGGATATCATATATGGAATCCTCATGGCTGATTCCCATATCCTCCACAATGGCAAAGGGGCAGCTATGCGGGCATCCGCCTCCAGCTAATTTTGTAAGGCTGGCTGCCCCGTCATTGCCTTCCAGGCCTGTCTGTATGGCCTTGACAGGTAAAAACTGCCATATACACCTGGAAAGTCCCAGAAGCTCCCCAATCTTATCTTCTTTAAATCCAGCTGATTCCCCTTCTTCCAACACATCTGATTCCGGTATGATGATTTCATAGGTAAACGCCCCATCTTCCGGGTAATTGTTCATCCAGAAGCCCCGCACCTCAGAATAACCGCCGAACCCATATATCACCTGTTTATAATCATGTGAATGATGTTCCGTGAACCCAAGGTTAAAATCGCCTTCCAGCTTCCTTTGGTTCCATTCAATGTTTTCCTCCAGGGTATCATTTTCAAAACCCCAGTAACCTGATTGGAAGGCCATGCCGGCCTTGTCGAGCATTGCATAAAAATCCCTGACAAATGAAGGATAAAGGTCCTCCCTTCTGAACTGGACGGATAGATTGAAATATGCAGGCATACCATCACCTCCCTTTTTTATACTGCAGATTATACCATACAGAGGTATTTACGGCAACAGCCGGACAGAAGCGGAAATTGTTGTGGGAACATGAGGATGTCATGGAAACTAATTATGATAGCCGTCCTTACAGTATCCGTCGCTGCAATTTTATCCATGCTGCTGGTTGTGATGAGAAACCGGACTGCGGCGCAAAGGAAGCTTGAGTTCGCGGAGGACGGTTTACTGGCGGAAATGCGTTCTTCTCCCCTTTGGGATGGCGGACAGGGGGAATGGGTGTTTTATTACACCGTCTATCAGGTGTATAATGACATTCTGCTCCATACTTAATCCCATCTATTCTTTTAGTTTTTTCCGTATAAAGAGCGCCGTTAAAAGGTCTAACCCAATAACTACAGAGAAAATCATGCCGAAAATTGTCCCCGATAATCCTAGTTTCTGTGTTTTCCTCAAATGAAGGATTAACGGTATTGCATAAAATGCACCTGATAGATTTAGGGCGGGCAGGGAAAGTAAGATTGAAAGAAATATATGCTCATTCCTGCTTGGCCCCAATAAAAAGAATATTCCCAGAATCATCCCCCAGAATAATGCAGGATAAAGCAGAAGGGACATGAAACGGATTCTGTAAAATGCGGATTGTAAATCCCCAATTCTTTTTTTGAGGGACAGGGAGACAGCATTCCCAAGATTTACAAGCACTGCCATCACAAGCATACTATAAAGCAGGAAAGGTATGTCCTCAAGAATCAGATCCATCAAATCATCATATAAAGCTATCTGGAAAAATGCCTCAATCCAAGCAAGAGGCAACATTATCAGGGTAAAAGGCGGGATAAAGAGAACCAAAAAAAGCATTGGACAGATGATGACCAAATCAGGAAATAACAGGTTCCATTTTTCTGTGTTAGTATTCATCATCATTTCCCTCTTCACACATGCAGGACACCTCCCCGTAATTAAATATGGCTTTTATGGAATCCTCATCTTATATACTGTAGCCAAAATAGTTTAGAAAAATCCAGTCAAACAAAGTATAACAAAAAAGGGGTTAAAAGTGAAGCATTACCTTTGCCATATATGCAGCTTATCCTTCCTCCCCTCTCCTACTGACAAATTTCCTTTCCTGCAGAAGGTAAAAAGCGCGGGCGGCATAGACGGATTTACCGTATTATGGTAAAATATTTATGATAGAAACAGCTTCGTGACAAAGTATCTTGCCCTTTGGGGCTATCTTCTTAAACTTGAATAAGTGGATCAGTTGATTCAGATATGCGAAAGGAGGCCCCTTGGATACACATAATACATTGGAACAAAGAAAATGTCCATACCGGTTAAGGGGGATTTATGCTATATCAGCTCATATTGACAGACCTGGAATTATCTTATGACAATTTCTCAGAAGATTTTCATATCGGTTTATTCGAAACTGAAAGACAGGCTGAGGATACGGCCCTGTATTATCTTAAAAGCATAAAAGGCTTTTGCGATTTTCCCTGTACATACCGCATTGTAAAAAAGGAGGTGGTTGGCGGCTTCAACAATCGTAACCCTGATTTTATATGGATGGTGCAAGGATGGAACCTGAATGAAAATCTCGATGAAATAGATATAATAAAAAGTCCATGTTTTCTGACAGAAGAGCAGGCTGGTTCTGAACTCCAGGTTTTAAAGGGAAAATATCAACGGGCGGAATGGTCTTTAGACAAATACAGAATAGGCGCATTGGAATGGTGTGACGGATTTGTCAGGATGGCTGGTGGTGTGCCCGCCAATTAGGTTTTAGTTTATAGGGATATTAAAGGATATGCCCTGGGGATGCCATGCCACCAGAGAACATCCTAAAGACGATTGGATTATCAGGAAACGGTAATTCCCTGTTTACGGAAATATTGGACAGGGAGCAGCATAGACATTTTAACTCAGAAGGAGGATCTGAATATGACTACATACAATGTAAAGACTATGATTCAATGTGATATTCATAAAGTCTGGGAAACTGTATCGGCAGTAGGGCGTTATCATGAATGGCGGAGTGATGTAAGCAAAACAGAATTGACAGATGGGAAACAGTTTATAGAATATACCCAAAATGGCTATTCAACTATGTTTACAATTACCAAGGCTGAACCGCCCAAACGTTGGGAGCTTGATGTGGAAAACAGCCATGCAAAGGGACACTGGAGTATCGAATTTACGTCCAAAGGCAGTGAAACACAAATCGACTTTACAGCGTCTGTGGAAGCGAAACAGCTTTCTACGAGACCGGTTGGTAAAAGTGTATTTGAACAAACGTATTTGAAAAAGGCACAGACACAATTTGTAACGGATTTAAAGAAGGCTCTTGCTTAACAACTTCCAGGAGCCATATTGATTTGCCATAAAAGGAAATTTGATTCCAGCTTAATTTACAAGTATTGAATCGAGCGTGACATCGGGATTTCAAGGAGGATAACAACATGAGCATTACTGTAAACATATATTATACAGGTGTAAATGGAAATGCGCATAAATTTGCTGAAGAAATGCGGACAAGCGGAACCGTTTCTAAAATCCGCAAGGAAAATGGAAACCTACGATATGAATATTTCTTCCCCATGGATGACGCAGAGACAGTGTTGTTAATTGATTCCTGGGAAAACCAACAGGCACTCGACAGGCACCACGCCTCTCCCATGATGGAAACAATCACCGGACTTAGAATGAAATACGATTTGCATATGAAGGTTGAACGATATTTATCAGACACGGACAAGATACCCGAAACAGACAGGAAATTCATAAAAGAATAGCACCAACACGCCCTACGGCGGAATTAACAGTAAAAAAACAGTCCTGTTTAATTGAATATGCATGGGAGTGTCGGAAAAAGTAACGTAGTATTCTGCATTGGGATAATCCGCATAGTCTGTCCCGGCACGACCAGCTGCCATGACCAGCTGCCACGGCCGGCTGCCACAGTCAGGACCATCACATTGTCACGGGGATGTATTTTATAGATTACGGTGCCAACCTGCTTTACCTTGTTGATGGTCTCTTCTTCTGCTTGTTTTGCTACAATAACATCCTGATGATTCATCATGATAGGGTAACCGGAGTTGTAAGTGCGCCTTATCCCAATGGAGTATTCATTAGATAGCGTTTAACACCTTATTTATTTGATAAACTTATTTACCCTATACCTTATTTACAAAATCCAAATTATATTGCACAGCACCGTGGTTTCTAAATATCGTTGCACTCGTAATACGGATTGCCAAAATAACGCAGTTTTCATCCTGTTCATTATTTGCATCGTCATACCAGTCTGCAAATACTTCACGAAGTTTCGTTCTTAGCGCAGCGTTTTTGGGGTCTAAAACCCAGCCCAGGTTTTCTCCAATGCCATGTCCGTATATCCCCTCAAAGTTAACTGAAAATGCAACTTCTTTATTTTGGGCTATCTGCTGTATTTTATTTGATTTTGCTGACGTTGTAACATAAAACACGCCATCTTCATAATAAGCGCTCACATCACGGACACTAGGACGAGGAAAACCATCAGCACCCGGTTCCGTAGCAATAGTTGAGAGCGCGATGACATTATCTTTCTTGTTGCCACAACTTTCTTCGATTAATTTCATTCCTTCTTCATACCTGTTCATTGTCCATTCCTCCATCAATTCCGATTTTGCAGACTGATAAATAAAATTAATGCCTATTACTGCCTATCCAATAGCATCCGGCTGCCAATACAGAAGCCAATAACTCCGTTGTACGGGCATTGATATCATAAACCCCGGAACCCATAAGATAGGGCGAACCCCAGAATACAATAGCAAAAAGCATGAGTGCAATAACAATCCGCTTAATTTCTTCCTTCGTCGCAAAACACCTCCATTCAATTCCAATTAAACAAAGTATAGCAAAGAAGCCTTTGAAAGTGAAGTAAAACCCTCCAGGTAAGCGAAAAGTCTGGTATCAGCCGTGGCTTTTTGTATCTTCTAATCTTGACTATGATTTCCAGCGTTTATATACTTATCCATATATGAAAAAACGGAGGGGTTAAATGTATCGCAAAAAGATAAGAATTGACCAGCTTTTAGACGAATACAATCAGGTGCAGGAATGGGGGTCCTGCCTTGATTGTGGCGATGATGCATTCTGCGGGTACGATGAATATGACAAAGGCTATTCATTTAGCTGTCACAATGAAGACTGTCCGCACCATTGGCCCCAAAAAATTGCAAAGAACAAAGAGGATGTACCTGATTGGTTTGCATGGCCATTACCATAAATATAGTAAAATGCAGAAAGCCCCGGCATCAGCCAAGGCTTCCATGAAAATCAGAATGTAATAATCTTCGCCTCGCCGCTCACGGCAGATGCCTTTGCCGCCCGTTCCAGGCTTTCATTGGCGCTGACGGCAGTTTCCTGGATGAAATATCCGCATTATGGTAGAATAAAATTAATATAAGAATCGGAATTTGACAGGGAGAACGTATATGAGAGAGATTTTAAATTATCCACCTATTGAGAAGACGGAACTTGAAACAGTTAAGGCTTTGATAAATAGGATTGCAGAAGCAACACCTGATGAAAATTGCAGCAGGGCATTAAGTGAATTAAACCGTATTACTGGAAAGCTGCATGAAACGATAGAGTTTGCAGAGTATTGGGGATGGACAGACTTAGATACATTAGCAGAAAAAGTCCTGACAGCAGAACCACCCTATATCAATGACTTAACGAAAGATGAAATTGCAGAAATTGTGTCAATGACAAAAACATGCCTATTGTCAGGAGAGGACAATAAGGCAGACTATTATATGGAACTGCTTCATAAATCTTTGCCATTAACAGATGTAATGCGTTATATCATGTCAGAAAAAGATGAGGAAACGATAGTAAATGACATGATTAAAGCCTCTTCAAATTCAGTCATTGCTTTATAAATGGAGGAAAAATGATTTTATACAGGCCTGTTGGCACAAAAGAATTGGAATTAATAAAGAAAAGCAATTATCGTAGCTTTCCACCCAGATTACCGGAACAGCCTATTTTTTATCCTGTCCTGAATGAACAGTACGCAACAGAGATTGCTTCCGGCTGGAATGTGAAATATAATGATGACCATAAAGGTTACGTCACAAAATTTGAAGTTGACGATAGTTATTGTGGACAGTTTGAGGTCCATCAGGTTGGGGGCGCACATCATAAGGAACTATGGGTCCCGGCAGAAAAATTAGAGGAATTTAATGAACATATTGTTGGAGAAATACAAATCATCAGCGAATTTTCAGAGTGAGGGATTTTTTGGGGATACACATGATGCCTTGGAACAAATCCAATTGCTGGATACGGAAAGCCAGGACAGGCGCAAGATTCTGCTGGGAAAACCGGATAAACAACAGGCTGCTCTCCTACCAACCAAAGGGCAGCCTGTTGTTGTTTTTCATACCCTGCCCTGCGGCAGGTAAAAAGTATGGATGACAACATGGACTGATTTTCTGTATTATGGTAGAATATTTGACATAATGATTGGTTTGGCTATTTAGACAGGGCGCAAAAACTGGAATTGAAAAATGATTTTGAAATCATGTTACAGTTTTCTAATGGAGTATTATCAAAACAACGTATTGAGCTGTTAAAACATGTATTACAACATTATGAAAATTACACATCCATAGCAATTAAACCATTGAAATCATTCAATATTGATATAGGAGATGATTAATTTTCCTATTGTGTTTATATTGGAGAATATAGTTTTGGAACTCACGTCTTTCATATATTTGATGGCTTCACAGTTAGCTTAAAAAGGGAAATGAGGGAAGCCGATGATTATCTTAATATGAGAGTGTATACGGTTCAGTTCAAAAATGATGGTTAGCCGCTAGGTATTGATTTGTGGTTTGAATGATAATTGATTGGACGGTTAAACAGAACATAAAAACGGAATTGATTGAGTAAAATAAAGATTGATGGTGTAGGTCATGAAAGAGATTATTAAGAATAGAGTTGAAGAATTACTGGAAAAGGAATATTATTGTAGTTCAAAAGAACTGAACGCTGATGATATTGTTTATTCCATTAACACAACAGCGACTAAACCGTATATAAAAATAATGGCATATAGGAATAGTGTGGTCATATGTACATCAAAAGATATATCTGCAAAAATACAATCACTTTTATTTAACAAAAACAGGGATGAAATTTTTGAATTACCATTTGTTTATGGTCAGACAATCCATTATGTGCCAGATAACGATTATAAGGATATTAAAGCCACATTTTTAGGCTACGAATTTCAATTTCTTTTCGATAAGGACATTTTAACACTTAAAGGATTAAAGGGATTTGAAAATTCTTTAGCATTTAATGATAATGGTTTTACGCCAACAAGAGCCATTTGTATTGCAAGAAATCGAAAACAGATTGTCGGAATTTCAGGTGCAGCTTTGTCATCAGTAGATGGTCTATGGGAAATAGGGGTAGACGTTTTTCCAGTATACAGAAACTCAGGAATTGCGACATACTTAGTAAAGAGATTGACGCAAGAATTGTTGACACAAAATATAGTTCCATTTTATTCGGCCTCTGTTACAAACATTGGTTCTCAGATGGTGGCAAGCAGATGCGGCTATATTCCTATATGGATTGATACATTTGGAACTGTTTTTGATGGAAGCAGCGCGTATAGCGATATTACAAATGTTTTAGTTAGGGGATTTTAAAACAACAAATCCCAGTTTATCAGACTGGCAAATCGGAAGTTGAGGTGAATATAATGATTTTTCAAATGGCAAGCACATCAGCTTATGATGAGAATGAAGTTCAAGTATCTATTGTTGCTGAAAAAGGAGAAACAATTAGAAGTGGAGACATTATTACAATCCCAATGAATGACCATACTTTTGAACAACGTAAGATTACGGCTATGTATAGAGATAGAAAAAAGTGGGAAAAAGGCAAATGCTTATTCTCCGAAATAAAGGAAGGTGAATGGGCGGTATGTATAATTCATAATATTCATTCAGGAAATATTCATACAATCAGTTCTCCTTATGATGAAGAATTGTTAAAAGATGGATGGGTATGTGGTTAATGCCAACAATTCAAGTTTATTGGACTGTTATCTTGCCAATTTCATGGCCTACCAGCGTTTCATAGCGCTGCGTCTTCCCGTCGGGTCCCTCCCTGCGCGTAGTCTGGACCATCCCATTATCGCGGGGACGGAATTTACGGATCACGCTGCCAACCAGCTTTACCTTGCTGATGGTCTCTTCTTCTGCTTGTTTGAAAATTGAAAAGGCCCCGGATTACACCGAAGCCATGTTATTACTTATATTAAATTTCACACGCTAAAGAATGGCATGATTACCATTTGAAACTTGATATCCTGTCCAAATCATCATCGTAGTATCGTTTGCTTTTAATTTTTCCATCCACTTTGATTGCATAAAAACAGCAATTTCGCTTAAAATGCCAGCCAATGCCACAAACAACTCCTATCATATCGGGATGATTACTGGGAGAAACCTGTTCCCCATAAATATGTTTGGGCGGCTCTGGTAATTCCCGGATATGTTTAATGTCCGGACTGCAGGCAGTTTTAGGCAACGTAATTACCACTTTACCGTTTTCATCTGTTTCGTATTGGATAACCTTTTGAAATAATCCATCTTGTATGACTTCACTGTCAAGGCATATCCCCCACATACAGGCTTCCTCCTGAATACTTTTCTTCTGTAAAAATCCAACTAAACAAAGTATAGCAAAGAAGCCTTTGAAAATGAAGTAAAATTCTCCAGTTAAGCAGAAAGCCCCAGCATCAGTCAAGGCTTCCATAAAAATCAGAATGTAATAATATTTGCCTCGCCGCTCGCGGCCGACGCCTTTGCCGTCCAGATTATCCAGCATGAGGATGAGGAACATCTGGTGGACCTGGTGGAAGCCATCTGCGAGGGCGACTGGGATTCCGTGGGGAACATGCTCATGGACAGCTACTTTGACAAAATCGAAGCCCAGCTCTCCCCTATTGAACATGTGGCGGATTATCTGAGCAACATCTTCCATGGGTTTAACGTCACCCTTGCCCAAATCGGCGAATCCTATGCTGGCCAGGATGTGGACCGCTTTGAGGCGGAACCCCAGGACATTGAAATACCCGAAGCAGATAATGCGGTTGACCGGCATATCAACGATGCGGCACCGGACATCCAAACCGGCCTGGATATGGAAACGGATGATTTTGATATGGATATGAAGCTTTCCTCCCAGGTTGAGAGCCCACGGGACTTCTTCGCAGACGTGGAAGGCATCACAGCCGGGGCTGAATCCGCCACCACGGCCGAGGAGCTGGAAGCCTCCTGGGGTCATCAAACGCCGTTCGCGCGAAGAGCCCAAACCTAAGCGCCCCAGGATAACCTGCAGGAAGCTGCACAGCAAAATCCACAGGCAGGAAGGAGAACCCTTTTCCGAGTTCCGCTGCCATGAGACCTCCCAGGACCATACGGATACGGTTGCAAAGGCTATGGGCAGCCAGGACGACTCCTACAGCTATATAGCCAACCATACACAAACATAAAGCTACAGGCTGCTCTCCTATCGACCAGAAGGCAGCCTGTAGTTATTTACATCGCCACTGTCAAAGTCTTTGTCCTGTGATGGGATGACATGGACGAAATATCTGTATTATGGTAAAATGATATTGCTATAAGAACCGGTTTCTGATGGTTCAAAACGAAATCGACATCATTATGTTGGATACACACCAGCACGAATCGGAAGTTGATGGAGGGAAAACAATGTTTACAAATGAAATACTGTCTACCTGCGAAAAAGCTTGCGCAGACGATTTGTCAGAACTTGAAGAGGTATACGGTTTCAAATTCCCTAATGAAATGAAATTGTTTTATCTTCAATATAATGGCGGTAATCTGAAGCGAAGGGAAGTTTGCCTGCAAAAGGAGGATTGGAAAAGCAGCACAAGTTTCCATAAATTCTATACGGTAAAGGGCGAATTTGAAAACATATTAAAAGAAGTCTATTTTGAAGATTGGTGGATAAAATGGTTGATTCCATTTGGACACGATGATGGCGGAGAACACTTCTGCTTTAGCACCAGGGATTGTGATTATGGCAGTATCTACTATTTTGTAAGCGAGTGTATTGATGATGAAAACCCAGAGAACGCATTAGTAAAAGTGGGCGGGAATCTTATCGAATTTATTAACAATATGAAATAGAAAATATAAGCAATCGGAATTTGACGGAGGCTTCATTGTGTTAGAAACTTTTGATAAAATGGGTTATGAAGAATGGGACAAACAAGGATTTGTAACACCTAAAGACTTTTTACTTGATGAGAATAACAAATTGCACGAAGCGATAGATGTATTTTACATTGCCGGAGGGTACGACTTCTTTAAGGTTATAAATCCGGCAAAATATGCTTCAAACTGGTTGGACTTTGTTGGAAACCTATATTCTGAAATTGCAGATGGAAAATACAAACCAGACGGTAAATATCATAAAAATCCACTAACAGAAAAACAGAGAAATTCACTTATTGAACAAGGCGTGCCGGAAATATTTACAACTGATATAGAATAAATTCCGGTTTGTATCAGTAGGTTGAACAGAGCGAAGAAATCAGGATTTGTTAAATAGAAAATGGAGTGATTATATGAAAGAGGGCTTTTATTGTTATAGAAACAATATATACTACGGTTCTTACGATGAGAAGCAAGTTTCAGGACGGGTGCGTATTTCAATGATTTCAACGAACAAATCAGAACGGATTCGGACAAATCATCCGATATCCGAAGATGACTGGGCCGTCCGGTTATGGGACAATCACAGCCTGCTTGAACCGGAGTATGCGGATTTGCAGGAAATGTTCTTGAAAATGAGGGCGTTCATGAACCTCAGCACAGACCAGGAGGTTGATATTTCTGCTGTGGAGAATCGGCTTGATATTTCTTTTCCCAGGGAACTAAAGCAAGTCTATCAGGCCATTCAGAACCAGGAGGAGTATTTTACAAGCACGGAACATTTCCTGCCCCTGGATGAAATTTATGTGGAGCAGGGAATCATCGTCTTCTTCAAAAAGAAACGGACGCCCATTGCAGGTTATGATATAGAGAATGGATGCCTTGCAGAGTACTACAAAAAAGATTGGCATATAGAAAGGGGCGGAATCTGCTGTTATCAGTTCTGTGCGGGCAGAATGCTAACAATCGCCATTGAGAATAAGCCCGTTTTCAAAAAGGGACGATGTAAGGGTAAATTTGTGACAACACTCAACATTGAACAGGAATTAGAAAATTTCTGCAATGAGAATTATCACCTTTTGTCAGAGTTCCATGTGTATGGGATTGCCGTGATGTATTCAGACAATGGGCTTATCGCCTGGATTCGGAGCAATGGATTTTATGCGGATATCCATGCAGGGGCAATGGATGAGGCCCAGCTGGAAGCACTTGCTGAACATCTGGGCGCTATGGAGTGGAAATAAAAATGATTGTGTCGGTTCCGCCATCATGGTGTCTGAGGAATGAGCCCACAGGCATAAGGAATATATAACAAAAGTCTGCCTGGATTTGATTAATGACAAAGGATACAAATTATGTTGAGGATATCGGTTACATTTTTAACAGCTTGAATTGCATGAGAACCCGGAATTGAAAGGATAGACAGTATGATTACAACAAAAAAATTTCCACTAAACCGTTTCAATTTTTCAAATCTCATTGAACAGATTAGAACAGACGTGTTGATACCAAATATAATTACTGATAGTGAAACAGGAATAGAATTTTATGGTGCGGATACCATTTCAAAAAAAGCACTGATAGATTTGCTTGAAAATTTTAATATGATTGATAACCTTGCTCAACAAGACAACAGACATGAATATGAAAAGCACACACAACTTGATATTAAAAATTTTCAATTTGAACCGTCATGGGTAGAGATTACTCCTAACAATATTACCGTTGGATATGTTGGCATTTATATCAACTCTGATTTCAGTTTAACCTTTTCAAAAATCAACGATGGATGGGTTTTGATAAAATAACAATGCAACAGAGATTGCTTGAAGCGCAGGGATGTGCGGAAGCAGTTTTTGGAATTCATCCTGAAAAGGGGGCTGAATTACACTGGAAAATGCCATCCACGCCTGTGAAACGCTGCCGTAGGGAAGACCCCGGCGCATTGAGGTCTCGGCGGTGTCTTCCCCTATGTTCTGTGCCGATTTTGCCAACACCTGTGACGGGACTGTGGTATTTGACAGCGACGGCCTCCCCTCCTCCTCCGAGCCGGAGCACGGCGTGGGCACCCGCAGCATGGCCGCCTTTTTCACAAAGCACAATGCGGTATACCAGTACAGCGTGACGGAAGACGGGATGTTCCGGCTCCGGTTTCTTATTAACCGCTCCCATGAACAGGATGGAGGGGCGTCTGGCGTGAAGACATAAAAGTTCAATAGGGATTTGTGGGAGGAAGTTTAAGTTGACAAAATCATACATAGTTATTCAAATTATAGGCTTCATTGGAGCCATATTGTTCTTTGTATCGTTCCAGTGCCGAAACAATAAAACATTATTCCGATTTCAATTTCTATCTTACTTGTTATATACAATTCATTTACTTCTTTTAGGAGCTATAACTGGGGGAGTAAGTTATATTATAAACGCCATTCGTTCATTTTGCTTAAGCAGCAGGTGGGACTTTGGCAGAAGCCAAAAAATGTGCATAATTCTCTGCTTTATGCAGGTTGCTGCCTTGATATTTACCTGGGTCGGATGGATTAGTATATTACCTGTTGCAGCAAATATAGCAGTTACCATTGGAGCATATACTTATAATGCGAGAACAATACGGTTGGTGACTATGCTAATTAATTCACCACTTTGGATTATTTATAATATTATTGTTGGAACGTGGGCGGGAATAATTGATGAAGCGGTAAGCGAAATTTCCATCGGAATTTCTATTGCCAGGTATGGCTGGAAAAATCTCGGAAGTGAACAGGAATAAATTCCCATTTATCGGGCTGATAAGTCGGGAATCATGGGTCCCAGATAAAACAACAGGCTGCTCTTCCACCAACCAGAGGGCAGCCTGTTGTTTTTCTTCATCCCCCGCCCTGCGGCAGGTAAAAGTGTGATTGGTAACATAGACGGATTTACCGTATTATGGTAGAATATTTGTTATAGAAACAGCTTCGCAACAAAGTATCTGGCACTTTGGGGCAGACTTGAATAAATGGAATAGAAGTCGGTATTTTTTGAGGTATATGCCATGGAACTGATAAAAGAAGAAAAACCAGCTGAGCAGGAATGGCAATGGTGTCTTGTCGGCAATATCGTTGGGGAGCATATATCTGGGGAAAGCCACGAATTAAAGTATGGGAATAAACAGTTCCGTCCACATGCAAAGGTATATATAAATCTAATCTATGCTGGAATGGGCCATGAAAGCATACTTGTCTTGGGTATTCCCAGACATTCCTCCAGATACATAGAAATTGTAATCGCAAGAAAGTATGTAGAGAACTTCCGTCTGCAAAAAGTTTTCAAACCAGTCGTATTAAAACAAATGAACCAGTCGAAATGGAATTGGTGGGGAAATACCGATTCAGCCCGAGACCGCTTGATTCAGTTTCTTGAATGGATAAATCCAGGCGAAGCAGAAAAAGCAAAAAGTAAGTATATAAAACCTGGCTTACCAGAATGCTGAACCGGACCTCGGCCTTATAGCTGGATGGCTGGTTAAATGTTTCCAACGGTTATGCAGAACTGTTTGATAAGGTTAGCTTAACTTTATGGGGGTAAAACAGTATGCTATCACAGAACACAAAAGAATCTGTAAAAGAGAGACGCATCTTCCGATATACCCTGGCTGATGCATGGGAATATACAATATCACAAGTGGATGTGATGGAAGGTGTGGAAAAAGGAAATGTTCGATGCCTATATTTTAATACGCCCGGGATGCATGCTGACACAAACGTTGATTCCCTTATCATTACGATTAGCCAAAACTATATAGACATGATTAAGAACGCCATGCTCTCCCACTTGGATGTCTGCAGATACAAGGAAATTGAATTTCCGATGGTGCTGGACGGGTTCATCAATACGTTTGAATTTGCGCCCAAGGAATCCTTTTCCAACATAATTACTGTTTTCAACATTTTCGCATTCAGGGATGCGGCTAATGTGGGCATAGTGGGTAATCCGCCATATAAAGGGAAAGAGGTTCTGAAATTGTATGATGATATTTCTAAAATACTGTCGGATAATGGAGTGGACCAAAAATATCTGTCGTTGGATTACCAACTGCCGCGACGACCAGAGGAGAGATTGAAGAAATAGAATATGGAAAAAATCTGATAAATTTAAAAACTCATTCCTTACTTCGTATAAGCATTGACTGGCAGGATAGGTGCAACCCCCTGCTGGAAAGCCGGATAAAACAACAGGCTGCTCTCCTATCAACCAGAGGGCAGCCTGTATTTTTTCTTCATCCCCTGCCCTGTGGCAGATAAAAAGTGTGGATAATGACATGGACGGCTTTTCCGTATTATAATTGTAAGATAATTTTAACTTTCTTCGTACCATATTTCTCCATTTTATATCTTATAATAAAGTATACTAACCGCATGTTTTGATGTTACTATAATTAATGCAAAACAGGGGGGCTTTTGATGAAAATTAAATACTTTATAGCAGGTGTGGCCGTATATTTCTTTTTTTGTTTGCTTAAGGTTATATTATAGCCACAAATCAAACATGCTAAGGTACATTTCTGTAATCAAATGCACTATCAAAAACGTTAAACATAAGCGCCTATGAAAATGAAACGCTGGTGGGCTGCCTGCGGATTCTTTCAGATGACTATTTCTTTGGAACTATTACAGAACTGCTTGTTCTTCCTGAATATCAGAAACAGGGAATCGGCAGCAAACTCCTCCAACTTGCCAAAGACAATACACCGACCTTGCTATATTTTGGCGCACAACCAGATGCGGAACAATTTTACGAAAAAAATGGATGCCACAAGAGCCTACAGTCCTACCAAATAGAAAAATAGCGATAGTTATTTAGTTTTCTGTTTACTGTGAAGTTACCCGAAGGACAAATTGGGCATTGAGGAGGGAAAGATGAAAAGAAAATCTTTTATCTGTACAATCATAAGCATATTCGTAATGATTAGTTTGATAATACTTTTGAGTCTTTTTGTTATAGGAGAACCGATTGATGGAAAACAACTATACTGCACTACTTCCCTGAACGGACAAACTTTAAAATTACGAGTAGAGCCTGTAGAGTCAGGCGTTGCGCTTCGAGGCTGGAAATTCAGGAAAGATAATAATATTTTATATATCAGCGCAAGAAAAGTATTGGTATCCCCACTCTTTCATGAAGGAACTTACGAAACATCGATTGATTTAGAGCCGATTGAAAGTGTTATGGTTGGTGGTCAAACAATTTGGTCATATGCAGATTAAACCGTAGAAGGATGGAAAAATATGAATGGATTCCCAATGACTATACCGGACGTGATTAGGAATAGCCTCATGAAATAGTTTGACAACGTGGGTACAAAACCTACATCATAGAAAAAAGGAGAGTTTTATGAAGCGATTTATGCTACTTGCACTTATGAAAGCACTTGTCCTTACAGTAGGAACCGGTTTTTTATATGTTCTATATGGTTTAATATTTGAAAATCATTTTGAAATAAACTTAAAAATTGAAATAATACTTTTCCTGGTAATATTCTTTGTTAGCTTAATTGAATATGTATGGAAAAACCGAAAGAAGTAACGTTATGCCACAACGTTAGGAAGTGAATTCATGATAGACAAAAAGATTGCAGGTCAATTTACTGTAGTAACATTCGTCCTTGCTTATGCAACAGCAGGTATATTGATTTTCTTTGGACAGTTTGGTTATAGAGTCTATAACTTTACAAACACATTTAAGCAGTTTGCAGCGAATATTCCTTTTGCCATCTACATTCTGTCGCCAGCGATTGCTTCTTACTTTGTTCTCAAGAAAAATAAAAGAATCACTTGCCTTATAGAATGGCTTAAAAATGTATTTTATGTGAAAAACAACTGCTTTCCCTATTTATTTATTGTATTAGGGTTAGTGATGTATTTTGACATACACCTTGTTGTTTCGGACCATGCATTAACAGAGTTTCCATTTTATATATTTTTACTTTCTTTGCCGGGCAATCTTATTATCGGCGGTTTAGAAGAATCGGGCTGGATGTATGTATTACAACCACTGCTTGATAAAAAGTACGGATATATTCTGTCATCTGTTTTTACCGGGGTCATTTGGATTTTTTGGCATATTCCTCTTTTCTTTATCCCTGGGACAAATCATGAATATGGGCTAATTAATTTTGGGATGTTTGCTGTTCAGTGTATAGCTTTGCGATTTTTCTTTGGAGCAGTCTACAAAGTATCAGGGAAAAGCTGCATATTTATGTGTGTGCTGTTTCACACAATGTTTAATGCAGCATCCACTATCTTTGGAACGATAACGATGAACTGGACGGGTACGATTGTTGCAAATGCCGCGATTATTTTTGTTTCTATTACAACCATTAAGATATTATCGGACGGTTAAACAGAGCAAAAAACGGAATTTGAAAGGATTACCACTATGAAAAAGAAACTCAAAATATCTTTGGGAATAATATTAGTTCTTGCATTAGCAATAGTATCTTATAAGCTCATCGCTAATAATAGTATCAAAGACAAAACCTATTCACATTTAGAAACTATTGGATATACTCAAAATGATATTGACAATGTAGAGATAAAACATTCCTTTATCAATAAATTATTAGGATATAACGAATGGCGAATTTTTGTTGAGTTTGAAAGCGAACCTGATATTATTTTTGCTTTTACATATCGAGATAAGCAAATTATAAGACAGGGTATAACAAGCAAAGTTACTCAATTAGACATAGCTGAAATTGAAGAATATGACAGTAAGTTTGATAATGGGGAATTAAAGAACAATTAGTAACTTCATGTTTATCGGGGAGCTAAGTAGAACGCAAAATCGATATTTACGGAGGAAGGCCATCTACTGGACTTGTTCCTTATGATAAAGCGGTAGATGAATATCAGTTCGTAACCGGATTGGGGGATTTATACAGACAGCGCCCTTGCTTACAAGAGATAAAATGAGAAGGGGGATATGTTGTGAGTAAAATAATCTGTATGTTTGTTTGTATCTCTTTGTTGCTTAATCTAAGTTTTACATCATATGCATCGAAACGCTTGATACCTTCAGAGGGAAACGAGTATCAGGAGATTCTTTCTATGAAGGATGATGTTTTATATCATATCAATTATGGAGGAGCACGTACAGAACTCAACCGGGATGTGGAAGCGGATGAGGTGAAAATGGAAGGCGCATATAAAGTTTATGCCAATTCTGAGCTGTTAGAAACAAAAGATATTAAGAAATCATTGGAAACCAGTTATTATAAATGGCAAATTCCCGTATACATAGACGTTTTTACGATTTTGGTTGATATAACCAAGGTAACATCCATTCCTGATGATATTCCGGAAGATGCAAAAGAAACGCTCAGACAGAAATTAAATATTTGGACTGTGGGAGCTGTCTATGTATACGATGCAGAAACGATTGATTATGACAGTACTGTAGCAACTTCTCTTGACAAGGCGGGGTACAACAGTGATGAATATTCATACGAAGTTGTTTCAGGACTTCCCGGAATCAGATATCCTGTAGCCATCATATTTAATGCTGATGAAAAACCTGAATTTGTGATTCCTGCGCAGAAGTCTACTACACATGCATTTATTGGGGAATGGCCCACAGCAGCAAAAAACAGTGAAAAGACAACTGCATCTTCAAATACGCAGAATAGTAATAATGATAACACAAACGGTTTCTCCGTTTATTATTATGATGATGTTGTAAGGACATCAAATTCCTACAATCAGTCAGGAATAGGACTTTCTTACAAAAAGGATATCTTTAAAAAAAATGCCATAGCAGTGTTGATATTCGGAGCTGCCGGAATCTTATTGATTATAGGAATAAAAAAAAGAAATAAGAAGAGTGGTATATGAACTGGAAAAAATGAACTATTACCATTTTAAGTGCCATACTAACATTGTCTATCGTGAGGTGGTATCTGAAAGAGAGATAAATCTGTAAAATTATGATTTATAAAGGCAGTCATATTCCCTGTAACTTTGTAGTTGACGTATATGCTGACTAATATGAAACAGCCGATTTCACCGTAGGCGTTTGGCTGCGCTACGAGTGATAGGACCAGCAAAAATCAACTTCCGGTTTGTCGGACTGTTGAATGGCCTATCATCGTTTCATAGCGCTGCGTCTTCCCATCGGGTCCCTCCCTGCGCTTGGTCTGGATGGAAGCCGCGATGCAGACGCAATCATTTTCGGCAAGCTTCGCTGCCTCCTGGCCGACCAGCCCAAAGCAGGTCAGCCTTGGGAAATTCACCCTGCCGTTATCAACCGTCCTGAGAGTCACGATGGTCCCAATCGGGGAACAGCCGTTGGAAGGGATTTCATATATGCCGATTACCTTTCCAAGGATGCACACCTCATTGCAGCCTTCCAGCTTACGGGCTCCGATATTCTTTTTCCCTGTCAGGTACTCAAGGTTTGTGGGCGCCCTGCTCAACGTATAACCGACAATGTTCTGATAATACTGGGTATGTCCGTTCATAGTGCGGCGCGTGGTCTGGACCATCCCTTCAATACACACTCTGGGATAGTTCCCCGGGACTACTTCAATCGTTTTGTCAATGATTTCAGCTACTTCCCCGTAAAACACCACATTGGGGTAATCTGCATGGTCTGTTCCGGCACGTCCTGCTGCCACGGTTAAGACCATCCCATTGTCACGGGGACGGAATTTATGGACCACGCTGCCAACCAGCTTTACCTTGTTGATGGTCTCTTCTTCTGCTTGTTTTGCTACGATAACATCCTGATGATTCATCATGATAGGGTCCTCCTTCATTTAATTGGGGGTGTTTCGATATAACAGTATGTCAGAACCCTATTGAGAATTGAAAAAGCCCCGGATTACACCGGAGCCATGTTATAAACAATATACATTCCTTTTATTTTTCCTTGTAATCAGATGTTGAATAATCAAGAAGCACTTTTTTACATGACTTACAAATATATGCCTCAAAGGAAAGGCCCTCAAAAACGTTATTTCCCAATAATACTTCACCTTTTTTTTGAAGCAACGATATTTTGTGTGGAGTTTTTACCCAAACCATTCGTTGACCACTTTGTAAAAAACCCGGTTCCATCTCTTCACCACATCCGGGACACCGCATATTGCACCTCCTCCCTACAAACATGAAGTTGTCTAATACTTATTGTATGTGTATACATCAACAGTTACAATTTCTTGACCTCCCCAATTTTTTTCTTGCACAGTAAAATCCTCTTTTACAAAGCCATTGTTTAATAGCACTTTTGATGAATATAAATTTTCTGGCATAACAAATGCATGAAGTGTTGTAATATTAACTTCATTTACTAAATATTCAACCATCAATTTCAAAACATTTGTTGCAATTTTCTTATTCCAATAATCCTCATTTAGACGATAACCCACTGTTATTTTATTTTCTCTCTTTTTATAGTCAAACATTTCTGCTAAACCTACAAGCCTATTAGGATTATCTTTTAAATAAACTCCTGCAATTATATACTTTTTCTTTTCAAAATCTCTTCCACCAAGATTTTTGATTGCATTCTCTAATGCTTTGTTACTTTTCTTATATAAGAATGGCGATATATACTTATAAACATTCTCGTTCTTGCTTATCTCGGACAAGGCTACAACGTCATTTAATTCCATTTTTTTATAATAATTTTTTCGTTTTCTAAATATGGAAATACACCAAATAATTCTGTCATCATAACCTCCATAAATTCTAATTCAGAGTCTTATTTGCTCCATAATAAGATTTGTATTTTCTCCGATGGACTTTGTTCCATCCACTCGTATAACAGGACAGCTTAAAGATTGCAGCCATTCCTCAACATCATTTTCAGCTCTGGATTGAACACGATGAAAGAAGTTTTTTTCCTGCTCATATAAATCTCCACCCGGCAGCATTCTATTACCGAATTTCTGAAAAGAACGGTTTTTAACGCGTTGTATCCGAACATCTCTCGGAACATCAATCAAAACGGCATACTGAAAACAGGGATAGAGCCATTCTCCGTAATCCCCTTTTACGGAAGCAAAAACAAAATTTTCATACATTTTAATTTCATTGAAAAGGAGTTTTGCCGCTTCTTCATGGGTGCGCGGATAAGCATAACTATAAAGAGGGTCCGCCGTAAGAAAATACAGACTCTCGCTGTCAATAAAATGAAAATTTAATCTCTCTACCAAAACTTTTCCCAACGTACTCTTTCCAGTCCCGTTTAGGCCACATACAATTATTCCTGTTCCCACAAATTTCTCCCCCCTAAACAGCGGTCTGCCGCGCTGTTCAGTTCTCCGACAAATTCTAATTTTTCAGTTTGACAAACATGAATTATAGAGTTTCTGGCCTATGTTTCACTTGTACTTCCAATTTCAAGCAAATTCCCCTCTGGGTCAGCTACATAAAAATTGCGGATACCGAAAGGATAAGTGATGGGTTCTCCCGTGGGAAACTGCACACCCAACTTTGACAGACGCTCATACTCCAAATCTACCTCAGCAAAATTGGATAGCCAAAGGGCGATTTCAAATGTCTGATTGATACCCTTTGGAAGTACATAGTCTTCTCCTATTGCCTTTACGAATTCTTTCCTGCTATACATAAATAAGGATAGTTCTCCACTTGCAGTTTCAAAATCCGCAAAAGGTCCACCATTCCATTGAGTTTGAAAACCTAGTGTATCTCTATAAAATCGAACCATATTTTCCATATCACTGACCAGCAAACTCACACCGATACGTACATCTTTTCCATTCATTATCAATACCTCCTCTACAACTTCCGATTTCATAGACTGATAAATAAAATTAATGCCTATTACTGCCTATCCAATAACATCCGGCTGCCAATACCGAAGCCAATAACTCCGTTGCACGGGCATTAATATCATAAACCCCGGAGCCCATAAGATAGGGCGAACCCCAGAATACAACCGCAAAAATCATGAGTGCAATAACAATCCGCTTAATTTCTTCCTTCATCGCAAGACACCTCCATCCAATTCTAATTAAACAAAGTATAGCAAAGAAGCTTTTGAAAGTGAAGCGGAACTCTCCAGGTAAGAGGAAAGTCTGGAATCTGCCATGGCTTTTTGTATCTTTAAATCTTGACTATAATTTCCAGCGTTTATATACTTATCCATATACGAAAAAATGGAGGGCTTATATGTATCGCAAAAAGAAAAGAATTGACCAGCTTTTAGACGAATACAATCAGGAACAGGAATGGGGGTCCTGCCTTGATTGTGGCGATGATGCATTCTGCGAGTACGATGAATACGACAAAGGCTATTCATTTAGCTGCCATAATGAAGACTGTCCGCACCACTGGCCACCACAGATTGTAAAGAACAAAGAGGAGGTACCTGATTGGTTTGCATGGCCGTTACCATAAATATAGTAAAATGCAGAAAGCCCCGGCATCAGCCAGGGCTTCCATGAAAATCAGAATGTAATAATCTTCGCCTCTCCGCTCACGGCAGATGCCTTTGCCTCCCGTTCCAGGCTTTCATTGGCGCTGGCCAGGAACACATGGTCATAATCCTCCAGGTCTCTTTCTATGAGTCCAAACAGCATCTGGCACGAGGCATCATCCAGGCCGTCCAGGTTATCCAGCATGAGGATGCGGAACTGGTTTAAGGCGTTGAACATGCTCATGAGCACATAGGCTGCACGGAGCTGTTCTCCTTTGCTCAGGGATTTATAGTTTATCATCCCTCCGCTTTCCTTATCTGCAAAGAGAACCCGTCGCTGGTATCCAGCACCATATCATACTTGGGAAGCACATCCTGCATCTTCTCATTGCAGTAATCCTGCAGCGGCCGGATGTGGTATTCCAGGACCTTCTGCCGGACGCCCCCTTTGGGGGACAACTGTTCCACCAGCTCCTGCTGGATGGCGGTACTCTTACGCAGCTTAACACTGCGCTTCTCCGCCTCCTGCGCCCTGGCATATTTCGTTGCGTCATTCAGTTCATTCTTCAGTTCCATCTCCCTGTCCTGAAGTTCTGTCAAAAGCCCCAGGTCCGGTTTCACAGGCTCTGTAAAGCTGACCTTCTGCTCTTTCCCATACTGCTCCAGGTAGACAAGCTTTGACTGATAGTCCCGCTCCTGCTTTGCAATGGCCTCCCTTGTCTTTTCCAGTTCGGCCAGTTCCTTTTCCAGGCGGGCCTTCTTCATGCGGCCACAGGCGGCAATTTCCTCCTTCTGCTCCACGCCGTCCTCCAGCTCCGAGCGGATGCCGGTCTTATCCGTGGAACACACCAGCTTATTGCTGATAGGGCAGACAGGTTTGGCCAATGCATCCAGGACCTTTCCCATGAAGGCAATGTCCTTCTCCGCAACCTGGATGCTGGACTGTACTTCCTGGAGCACATCCCGCTTGTTCTCAATCTCTTTCTTCACGAACTCCTGCCCTGTCTTCGGCGGGGCCTTTACCTCCTTATACGCCTCCAGCTTTTCCGCCAGGGATTCCATTGCCTTTGTGTGTGCGTCATAGGCAGCCTTCAGTTTTGTATAGGAAGCAGATTCTGATGATAACCGGCCGATTTGCTGGGAGACAGACTGCTGCTCCGTGTTGATGTTCTCCACAGAGCGAGTCGGGACAGGGCCGGCATATTTGGCTGCAGCCTCTGCCTCCGCAAGGGACTTCTTGCGTTCCGCCCTTGCCGCAAAACACATATCATAGGCTTCCTGGATATCCCCAAGGGTAATCTTCTCTGGGGCCTCCGGCAGGAGCATCCGGAGTTCATCTTCCGCGTCCTTTGAGAGGGAACACAGGGACAGGAGCTTTTCTATATCCATATCATTTTCCAGAAATCCCTCGTTCAGCAGGTATTCCGCCAGGTCCGCGCCCATCATCTGCTCCATGAGCTCTGACGAGAACATCATGTTCATTGTCCTGCCTGAGCACCCAAGGATATCCCCCAGGTCCCTTGCGACGTCCTTTGCCGTCGTGGCCTTGCCGCACATCAGGGTCTTTGATTTTGAAGGGGTATACCTCCGCTCAATGGTGCCCAGCTTTTCAAGCTCCACGGCAACAGAGCTTTTGGAAGTCCCCATCGCCATATAGTCATCCGGGGTTTTGCCGGTGATGGCGCAGCGTATGCCTTCCAGCATGCTCGTCTTCCCCATCCCATTGGGTCCGGACAGGATGTTGATTCTTGCCGGCTTTACCTCCAGACTTTCAATTCCTTTAAAATTCATAATTTTGATATTACTGATTTTCATAAGGTACTCTTCTCCTTTCATCGTTAAGCACTGCAAATGAGTATGTCAGATTCCCGCGCCTGGAGAACTTCGTACATACTGGACAAAAGGAGGTGCTGATATGGATGAATCAACCAATCTAAACGAAACTAAGGCTGAACCGGAAAGTGAAGCCATAGCAGATACGCCCGATGAGGCAGCAATAGAGCCTACGGCTAACGAAGGTGCTGAACAGACCACAGCTGATGATAACCACGATGCGGATATACCCGAGGAAGATAAGGAACTTTTCACAGAGTTCGGGGAGGTCATCAGTGAAGCCATTGTAGACGCCCTGAAGGAGGTTTACGGTGAGGAAACCGCCGATGAACTTTGTACCGGCATTGCCCAGGAAGCACGGGATTCTGAGCAGCCCATCCAGGAAATCATCAGTGAGAAGGTCGCCGAGCTTGCCGGCATAGATTTGGAGGCGCGGGTAGACACCCCCTCAATGGATATAGAGCCCCCTGCCGAACCGGAGATAAGCCGCTATTAGTCCCTGAAGGAATGCTATGATTCGGATAAGGACAAATATCTGTTCCGCAATACCTTCGTGGTCCTGGAGCGCCTGGAGCTGAACATCGAGGCCTATAAGACCGGCGAGGATGGCGACAAAGGGCGGCCTGTCTCCGGCGGCGACATCGCCATGAACATCATAGAGCTGACGCGGAGCAATGTGTGGGAATCCATGGTGGAGATTGCAGTCCGCACCTATTTCGACGAACATTTCCCGGCAAAGGTGGATACCGGGACCACCGTGGAGGAAAAACTGGATATAGAAGCTGAACCGCCCAAGGTGGACCGCCCCGACCTGGTAAGGGACGCAAGCGGCACTGTCCGGGATGACGGCCTTGTCTATGGGCGCAACGTGGACTTAAAAGAGCTCGGGATTGACAGCAAAAACCCCCTGGCCGGACACTACATGGGCGTGGACATGACCAAGGCCCCGGACCCGAAGATGTCCGATATCAGCATGGACGTCTGGAAAACCGGCCGTGGCGTCACGGATACCGTGACCATTGACGGTGAGGCAAGCACCCTGCGCATCCCGGATATCCGGCTGGTGGAATTCAACGATGACCACTATCTCGTAGACCCCTTCGGCAAGGTGGTAGCCAGCGATGTTGACCCCACGGAAAAAGAGCCCACAAACTACTTCAGGAGCCTTGATATCTCCAGCTTCCGGTATAATACGCCCATGGTTGAGGCCGCTGCCCAGGGCAAAGGCATTACTGTAGAGGAATACAAGGAACTGGTTTCGGATAAGGTCAAGGCGGATTTCACGGAACGCACCCTGGCAGGTTTTGACGCGCATGCGGCATACCTGAAGGACCAGATACCTGATATCAAAGGAACCATTGAAGCGTATACAGAAAAAATCGAAGCCCTCTCTGCAAAGGAAGAAGAACTGAAGGCCGGCATTGAGCGCATTGACAGCCTCCCGGCCGAATCCATGACCCCAAAGGATGTCAGCACCCGGGAATCGTACGAAAAGAACCTGGTGGACATTGTGGAGGCAAAGGAACAACTGGCCTCTGCCGTTGAAAAAATGGACGCCCGGGCCGAAAAGCTGGAGGCTACCATTGAGGGATACTCACAGGCGAAGGCCGTCTGTTCCTCAGGGGCCACGGATGTGGACTCCTCCCTGGCCGTCGTGCTCCGGGCAGACATGGATGCCGGCGGCCGGACCGGCAACGAGGATTATGGCCTAAGCGTAGAGGATATTGAGAAAATCAGCAGCGCCCTCTCCTCCCTGGAAGCCGGAGCCCCGGATGATGTAGAGGTCAAACCAGAGGACTTGGAAGCCAATCCGGACAGCCAGGAGGATAACGTGGGCACCCAAGAGGATAAGCCTCTGGATTTAGACACCGGCGCCGCCGATATGGAATCTTCCAGGGAACCAGATGCCCAAACTGCCCAGGCTGACACAGACGCACAGGTAATTGCTGATACCGAAAAAATAGATACACAGACGGAACCTGATATTGAGGATGAAGATATCGGCATAGAACTTCCCCCGTCCCCCTTTGATGAGGAAATCATTGAGGAAGCACAGGGCTATCCCTATGTTGACATAGATACTTATCAGGATGAGGTCCTGGGGCCGGATGAGGATTATATCTCTGCTGATATGGACGCCTATAAGCCGCTCCCCTACGATGGTCCTACGCCCGTGACTGAGGAAGACTGGAAATCCGCACAGCTGGAACATATTCAGGAATCCATCTATGGACTCCAGACAGAGGGCTATTACCAGAAAATGAAACATCACCAATGATATCCAGGACCTTGGGTATCAGGAATTCGACCTGCAGCCGGACTGGCTCTATGAAAACCTTGGGGACGATGTGGCGGATGTCCTGGCTGACTATAACGGGATGAAGGCAACCATTGAATCCATTGACCAGCGCATGGAGACGACCGACACTTATTTAGCGCTCCTGAGTAACCCGGATGTCAGCGACGACGATAAGCTGGCAGCCTTTGACCGTATGGCCGGGAAGATGGGATTCACAGAGGAAATGCTGGAAACCGTGTACATCAGCCGGCCGGAAGAAACCCCGGATGTGGATATCCAGACAGATGATAATGTGGATACACACGAACCTGACGCCATAGCTGCAGACGACATACCGGATATGGCAGGAACAGTACCGGATTCACCCCCTGATGAAGATGACGCCGTCATTGTGGCCTCTGAGGAGGAATCTGTGGGTTATGAGGAAATCCGGGAAGCCCTGGACCGGTTCATTGACCAGGGGCCTGATGGCACGTTCTCCCTGAAGGAAGATTTCCTGGACAAATATGCAGGGGAAATCCCGGAACAGGACTTCTTCTCCGCCTTTGCCGATAAGGTCAAGGAGATTGAGGATGAGGCAAAGGACGAGGATAAGGATGTAGACGCCAATGCCATTGAGCGCCTGGCCGATGCCTTCAGCGACATTGAAGACGCCGCCATCAGCAGCATAACTTACCAGGCGGAACATCTGGTGGACCTGGTGGAAGCCATCTGTGAGGGAGATTGGGATTTCGTGGGGAACATGCTCATGGACAGCTACTTTGACAAAATCGAATCCCAGCTCTCCCCCATTGAGCATGTAGCAGATTACCTGAATGACAGGTTTGACCCTGAATGGCAGGCAGATTCCGAGGCCATCAAAGAGTCTATCTGTGAACGCCTGGAGGGGATATCCAATGATTCCTTTGTGGACCGTATCTGCGACATCGCGGAAACCCTGAGCGACATCTTCCATGGGTTTGACGTCACCCTTGCCCAAATCGGCGAATCCTACGCTGGCCAGGATGTTGACCGCTTTGAGACGGAACCCCAGGACATTGAGATTCCTGAAGCAGACAATGCGGTTGACCAGCATATCAGCGATGCGGCGCCGGATATCCAAACCAGCCTGGATATGGAAACTGACGACTTTGATATGGACATGGAGCTTTCCTCCCAGGTCGAGAGCCTGAGGGACTTCTTCGCTGACGTGGAAGGCATCACAGCCGGGGCAGAATCCGCCACCACGGCCGAGGAGCTGGAAGCTGCTATTGCCGCCGTATAGGAAGGAGGACAACATGGTCACAGGATATACCGTCACACTCTTCACTCTGCTCCTGCTGGGCTGCCTCATCGGGATTGCTGCTGGTTTCCACATGGCGTACACGGTGCCGATACGGATGGCCCGGCGGACCGGAAGCCTCCTGGGGTCATCAAACGCCGCTCGCGTAAAGAGCTCAAACCTAAGCGCCCCAGGAAAACCGGCAGGAAGCTGCACAGCAAAATCCACAGGCAGGAAGGAGAATCCTTTTCCGAGTTCCGCTGCCATGAGACCTCCCAGGACCATGAGGAAACGGTCTCAAAGGCCATGGGCAGCCAGGACGACTCCTACAGCTACATAGCCAATCATACGCAAACATAAAGCAACAGGCTGCTCTCCTATCAACATGAGGGCAGCCTATTGCTTTTTTCATATCCCACTGTCAAAGTCTTTGTTCTGTGGTGGGATGACATGGACGAAATATCCGTATTATGGTAGAATGAACTTAATATAAGAACCTGTTTCTGATGGTTCAAAACGGAATCGACATCATTGCGTTGGATACCTGCCAGCACAAATCGGAATTTGAGAGGAGAACAAAATGCCTTATATTACAGTGGAAAGTGGAGCTTTATCTGATGAACAAAAGGAACAGTTGATAAAGCGTTTAACAGAGGTATCTTCTGAAATCATGAAAGTACCAAAAGAATTTTTTACAATTACCATTAAAGAATTACCAGATAAAAATTTTGGCATTGGCGGTAAAACGATTGATAAAGTAAAGGCTGAATATATGCAGACGCATAAGTAACTTCCCATTTATCGGGGAGTTGAACAGAGAGAAAAATCGGTATTGAAGGAGAAATACAAAATGTATATTGAAAAATACTGGGGTAATTATATCGGGGGTACGGATGACAGCCTAACATTGCTGGATTATTTAATTGATAAACAGAAAGCCGAAATACCTCTCAGCGAAATATTTGCGGACACTGGCTTAGATAAGCTAAACTGGAACTTTCACACAACAGACGTAGAACTTGAGTACAAAGGCCATGACGGCAGAGCACATGAGTTTGACTTTGCTATTGATTTGTTTACTGATTTGGCAGCCCTAATGCTGGAGTGCTCTATGAATGGCAGCGTGTCTTTGGGGGAACTATTGAATGATGAGAATGGCAATATTGTCCGTATTACTTTCACCCAAGAAGAAAAAAAAGCTATAAACAAGGCACTGGCTGACTTTGCTAAAGACCCGCTGACTTATGACCTCCATGAGATGGTACCGGACGAGGATATGCAAGAAATGGCACAGGACTGTGAAAGTCTCCGTAAAGAACTGTGTGAATAATTCTCCGTTTCAACTTCCAGTTTGTCAAGGAGCTAAGTAGAACGATTACCGGAACAGCCCATTTTTTATCCTGTCCTGAATAAACAGTACGCAATAGAGATTGCTTCCGGCTGGAATGTGAAATATAACGAGGACCACAGAGGTTATGTCACAAAGTTTGAGGTAGACGACCAATATTGCAGACAGTTTGAAGTCCATCAGGTCGGGGGCGCGCAACATAAGGAGTTATGGGTCCCAGCCGAAAAGCTAGATGAATTTAATGAGCATATTATTGGGGAAATACATATTATTAAAGAATTTCCAGATAAATAGCACCTTATCGTGTTGACTGGCAGCCGAAAAATATGGTGGATAAAATGACCAATTACACATTTGAGGATATAAAGGGATTGTTACTAATAAGCATCCAAGAGTATGGTTTTGAATCAGAATTACGCTTATGCTTTCATGACAACCCGAATGAATACATGATTATAATTTATGATGACCATTGCTCTTTCCAACGATGCGGCAATCCAAAAAAAGCAAGCGGCGAATATAATTATGAATCATTGGATGAGCTGTATAAAGCCCAACAGGTTGATGGGATTGTTTTAGAAAGGGACTGGGGAAAGATTAAGGACTTAGAGTGTACCGATTTTGACATATTGGACCTATGGGACTAATGGCGGATTGGACACCCTCTCCCCTCTCTGCCGGATGTGAATGAAATAGAATTTATCAGGAGATGAAAATAAGCCATGGAAAAATATGTCCCTTTTTCAGAAGTCAGCATTGTACTAGAGCAATTAAAACACGCCCCCTTTCTCTGCAAACTGGAGGAAGCAGATGATAATGAACTGCACATCACCATCATGAGCGCCACAACAGGTGGCTGCGCAGACGTGCATGAAGTCTGTGAAAACACAGCTTTAGAACAAATACTGTCCCACTGCAAACCAATCGAAGCCAACCCAGAACAGAGTTTTGAAATCATTTTTGAAAATTACATCCTGTATCAAGTGCGCAATGAATCATTCTGTTCCTATGATGCGGATGAAATACGTTCGGGAAAATTCATGATTGTTTTTGAAAAGTCGAAATTACTGGATTATCTTATGGTTTCAACGGACGCCTGCCAGCTTGACGATGGGATGTTCTATCCCGGAGAATGGAAGCATTACGGCATATACACGCAAAGCCACATAATTGATGTGGTAGCGTTGGATGAGCCTAAGGTGTTTTGCAGGGTTCAATAGCCTGTCGCACGTAGATACCCTTACCACAAAGTAGCGGCTAAAACATAAAAAAGAGGTAATATATGAATAGAAAGCTTGTAAAATTACTTATCGCCATTACCAGCGCTTTTCTCTGTCTTACAGGTTGCAGAAGAAACACGGCTGAACCGATTATTCTTCCCACTGTTGATGATATCTGCTCCATAAATATCGAACTGATTGATGGGAGGCAGATGTCTTACGAAAATTCCGAAAGCATCAAACAGATTATTTCAGCCATCTCCATAGGAAAAGCAACCAACAAGGAATCCGTGCAGGATTTTCCGTCAGAAGATGAATATGGAACGATAAACATAGAAAGTAATGATGGGACAACCACTGTTTTTTATTATGTTAATAGCGGAAAATACTTTGTGGAACAGCCATATCAAGGTATTTACGAAGCAGTGGGCAACCTTGAAAATTCCCTCATAAATGTCAAATAACAGGAATATACAATGGATACTGCTTTCTGACTGGTAAATTCCATAAAGAAATCTATATCGCTTTAAAAAGGAGCTCTTATGCTATTTCTGCTGATATTGACTGACCCGGAATTATCTTATGATAATTACTCAGAGGATTTTTATATTGGCCTATTTGAAACTGAACAACAGGCTGAGGATACTGCCCAGCATTATCTTAAAAATATAAAAGGGTTCTGCGATTTCCCCTGTACATACCGTATCGCGAAGAAGAACGTTATTGGCGATTTTAACAGCAGGATATTTGATTTCCTATGGACTGTTCAAGGGTGGAACACAAATGAAGACCTAGATGAGATAGACATAATCGAAAGCCCATGCTTCCTCACAGAAAAACAAGCAGACGCTGAGCTTCTGGTCATGAAAAAGAAATACCAACGGGCAGAATGGACTGTAACCAGATGGAAATTAGGCGCATTGAAATGGCATGATGGATTTGTCAGAATGATTTATGGTGAGCCTGTAAACTAATCGTTATATTAAAAGGAGACAAAGAACAATGAGCAAATATAATGCCCTATGGGAATATGTACAGAAAAACGGAAGCCAATCTATTAAATTGACTTTTGATGAAATTGCTGATATTGCAGGCATAGCCATAAACCATTCATTTTTGAAATATAAAAAAGAACTAACGGAGTATGGTTATCAAGTTGGTAAAATATCTATGAAAGAGCAAACGGTCATTTTTAATAAAGTCGAAGAGTAATTTCAGTTTGTCAAACTGGAAAATTGGAATTGATGGAGGCGAGAATAATGAGCAAAGAGTATATAATACCAGCGTGTTCAGGAATAAAAATTGATGTTCAGCAAGGACAAAATATTACAGTGGTTGACATTGAGGGCGGTCAAGTGGTTGATTTTTTTGCAGAAGTGACAGATAAACCGAATGAATTTCTTTCAACTGGAGTGACGATTGACTGTAATGAATCTTTGAAATTAAAAATTGGGGATACTATTTATACAAACTTATATACACCTATGATGGAAGTCCTTTCTGATGATGTTGGCGAACATGATTTATTACACCCATGTTGCCGACCAGAAATGTATGATTATTTCTACCATAATGGTAAAGGACATCGAAACTGTTTCGATAATATCAATAATGCCCTTAAAGAACAACGGCCAATTATTACACCTGTCAATCTATTTATGCACACGAAAATCAATACTAACGGCAATATCTCAGTAGAGAAGCCTATTTCTGAAGCTGGAGATAAAATTATATTAAAAGCATTGTTGAATATCACATTGGGAATTGCTGCTTGCAGTGTTTCTGAAAGCCAATGCAATAGTGGCAAATGTTCATCTGTAAAAGTAATCATTGACTAACGCAAATTTCCATTTGCAAGCTGACGATTTAAACATAAGGAGAATAGAATCCTAAATGAAAACTATATATAACTGAACGGGTTAATAATATTTTATTTTGCAAACGGTAGAGTGAAGTAAAGGACAAATCGGGATTACAAGGAGATTAAATAGTGAATTTCATTGATAGGGCATTTAAACAAAATTTATCAGGCGATGACTTCTTACAGGCTATGGCAGATATTTATTCAGAGCCAGAAGTTTATAGAATTTTAAACCAATATCCACCCTTTGTAGCAGATGTGATTTCGATTATTGATTATGATACCGCTTTACAGATGGATGGATTAGACGATATTATAAGCGGCAATTTAAGTAGCAGGTATGCAGAAATCCTAAATGCGCTTAAACAATGTGGTGCCGAACAGGAAGCTGATATCTTAAAGCACGCGAAGGAATTATACGATTCAGACGAAGATGGTTACAATGAGGAATACGATAACCTGAATAGCCAGATTGCCTTACATAATGATTATAATGGATTTTGGGACATTGTCCGGGCATATATTGATAAAAATTTGAATTTAATCTAATCTGCACAGGTAGGTCCTTTCCATCCTGTAAAAGGGCCGCCGCCCTCATCCTGACATACTGGATGAAAGGCGGTGATTTTTTTATGCGTGATTTTATACGGAACCCTAAAAACTGGATGGCCCTCTGTGTTGTGCTGGCTGTCCTCTTTGCGTTGATATACTCCTTCCTTTCCTCCACCAATGCAAACCTACCCTCCTACGTGGAGCCCCCTGCCACACCAGCCGAGCAGACGCCGGCCGTTGACATTGAGACCGTGCAGTTTACGGCCGAGGGTATCAGTCTTACCATGTCGGCCCCGGCCAAATGGACCCATGTGATACGTCAGGAGGCCGATGCCTACATAAACCCAGCCGACGGCGCCACCCTCTTCTTCCATATCGGCGGCTACGACCCGGGCGTCAACATGGTGACCGAGGAGATTATTGCCTCAGAGCTCTCCGCCTCCGGCGGCCTCCTGGGCGGCTTCTCCAGGGACGGTAACAGCGCTTACCTGGCTATTTACGAGCAAGGGGCTGTAGATTGCTTTGAATACACCACATGGGATTTATCGACCCTGGTGCGTATCTCCCTGCAGGTCCCTGCCGAGCGGTATACGGACTACTATGACACGGCAATCTTCCTCTTTGACACCCTTAGATGGGAAAAGGAGAACCCCATTCCGGAGGGATTCTCCCTGTCCTACAGCTCCTATGGGAATTTTGAGTTCGGCGTCCCCGATGGGTGGAACGCCGTGATTGACAATGGGTCCTATGTTGCGACGGCTGCCAGCGGCTCCTGCCTCACGGCCTCCGTCACCCAGTCCGGCCTGGACCTCTCCTCCCTCAGCCAGCTGGATTATGTGGGCGCTGCAAGCCAGGGGAAACAGAACTACCTCCTGTCCACCTATTCCAACGCCGGTTCCACGCTCATTGCAGAAGCCACTTATACCAAGGATGGTGAGACCTGGGTCAACGTGAACAACATCCTTGCCACTGGCTCCTATCTGTACGAATTCTCCTTTGACTGTAAGCAAAGCGAGTATGAGGCCGACGGCCCCAGCTTTTTAACCGCTATGAAGCTGTTCCGGGTGTTTTAGGCTCGTCCAGCTCCATTATCCGGTCCAGGGCGTAGCGCACAAACTCCGATGTGGCATGGAACCCCTTCTTTTTTGCATACTGGTCAACGCAGGCTTTCCCCGCCTGGTCATAATAGGCCTTGACGTATTTGTTCATAGACCCGGTACCGTCATTCCCCTTTTTGGCATTGGACCAGAAAGGCTCCATGCCATACCTGCCCAGGAGGAAGTCCAGCTGGTGGGGCTTTACGTTCATCTTTTCTGCTATCCCCTTTTTTGTGAGGGGCACCTCCTGTAAGGATAGCTTCACCAGCTTCTCCTCTATCCTGTCCGGTATTGGCTTTGCGCTGAAGGTCGTCCTGGGCGCCTGCCCTATCATGGTTGCAAGCAGGGCATAACGTTCCGGGGAAAGGACCGTCCAGTTCCCTATCCTGCGCAGCTGGTAAGGCATGACCTTCTCCCCAAAGCAGCGCCGGACCAGTTCCGGCCCATAGAACCCCTCAAGCGCCTTCTTTACCATATCGGAATCAAGGATGGTGTTGAACCGCTTTGCAATCGTCATGTACCCCTTGTTGCAGAAGGCCTGTACAAGGTTATTTACTCCCTCTGTTGGTCCAACCCCAAGGGGCATGTCCAGGTAGGCCAACAGGGTCTTAGCTAACGGCATCTCATATTTTTCTATATCAGCATTGGGCTCTGTATCCCTGCAATACAAGTTCGGAATAAAGAACTTTTCGTTGACCTGTCCCCGGTTGAACGGTATCCGCTCCAGGCGGCATCCATGCTTCGGGCAGACAGACATAAAAGGAATCTGATGGACGGTATGCCAGTAAGTTTCCCCGTACAGGCTTACGTCCTCCTGCCGGCACAGGGGACAGTACCGTAATTCAGACGTACCGTTGGCACTGCTGTCCGTCTTCCAGAGCCATGTAGGCGTTATTGCTGTCCCCTCACACAGTTCCTTTAACGCCTGTTCCTTCTTCTCTACCGGATTGATGCGGTAAAAGTAGGGAAACAAGGTATGGTTCAGGATGATATCCCTGATATCCAGCAATCCGGGCGGAAGCTGCCCGAGGATATCGTTTATGGCCTTGGTCGGGTAGAATGTCCCCATGGCCGCGTGCAGCCTGCCGTCAAACAGCTCCTGTATTGTAGTAGCAGATTTCATATGGCCTGTCCTCATGTGGTAGCGGCACAGCACGCTGTACCAGAGTTCGCCCGGATAAGGCGTAGGAAAGAAATTCAGCACTTCACCACCTCCAGCATGTTGTATTTGTCCAGGGCCGACATCATTGCCTCCGGGGACCTGGCCAGCTTCAGAAGTTCCAGCAAGTCCATAGGGTCACGCTGTGCCTTCTTCCTCCCCCTGGGCTTTGCATAGAGGCGTGGGACGGTCCCTTCCAGGCCATCTATATCAGTATTGGTCGTAATACCCCCATGCCTCTTCTCTGCAGGCCCTTTTACTTCCTCCACATCATCAACCGGCTCATATCCGGCCTCATCCGTGAAATCGGATATATAGGAGCCTTTGGCATACTTCTTCGGTATCTCGATGGACAGCAGCCTGACCGCCCTCATGATGACCGGCTCGTCTATAATCTCCTTCCCGGTCAGAATCGCCTGCACCTGTGCCTCCTGGAATATCTTGCAGATATAAGCCGGGATGCCCCCAGAATAGTCATATATGAGGTTGGCAAGCCGGTCCGTCAGCCCTGCCCTTTTCCGGGTAAACTGATAGGCCCATATGATTTTAAGGAAGTCCCTGTATAAGCCCCCTGGCTTCAATGGAAGCAGCCGCAGGCCCCTGGTACGCCGCTTCAGATGCTCCTGGGAAATAAACAGTTCCTCGGCCATCGGTGTACCCACAAAATAGATGCTGGTGCTTGTATCGTTGGTCAGCTCCACCAGGAACTTAACCAGCGGTTTGACCTGCTTATTCCTCTGTGCCGTGGCCACGGCGTTCTGTATCTCGTCAATGACCAGGAGCCCGATGTGGTGGTTTAAACAGATGATTTTCACCTGTGTGGCCAGGGCACTGGCGGATGTGCTCCGTATCCTTGTGGATGCCTCATAATACTGGGACCCCATGGCCCGGTCCACGGCCTCAATGATGTTGAATGCCAGGGTCTTCACAGAACAGTCGCTGGGGCATTCCACCACCAGGTGGGTTATCTGTTTCTCGTAAAACGGCTTCCCGTTGTATTTGGTATGTACAATGACCTGGGGTATGAGGTCCAGACACCGCCGGATGGTCGAGGTCTTCCCAATCCCCGGCACACCGAGGATGGACCCGCTTTCCCCCTGGGTGGCAAAGGAAGGGCCGTTTCCCCGGGTCCCCCTGAAATCCTCATGGACGGCATTCAGCTGCCTGACTAATTCCATGGTGTTCCTGGTCGTATAGGTAGTGGTGACTGCCCGGTATAGCGTATCATAGATGTTATACATATAGTCCATAGGGTAATAGACGCTTTGAAGGACCGGCAGATGCCTCCTTCTCTCCTCACCACTGAGTTCCGCCAGGTCATAGGGCATCGGCGGCAGGCTTGCAATCTTCTCAAAGAACATCCCCTTGTCCATCAGTTCCGGCATCGCTTCCAGGAACGGGTTCGACACCTGGCCTCCGGAGCCGACCTTATCATATATGGCTGATACCACTGTCTTTTCCTGATATTTCACGTCAATTTCCTCCTTTCATCCGCTCGGTTCTCCCTTATCTCCGCGCCCTTCTGCCTCGGCTTCTCAACACCGTCAATCTCGTCCACTATCTCCTGGATGCTCTTGATGACCGCGACCCTGGCCTCCGTGTCCTGCTGTTCCAGCTCCTTCTTCTGCTCCTTCACCTTGTCCCTGGCCATCTCATACTCCATCTGGGAAAGTCCGTTAAACTGGGCGGAGGACAATGCCAGCGGGAACGGGATATACTTCCCATCCCTCACCCAGTACACGGCGTCAATCCTGGACGGGTCATAGGCAACTGTAAGCTCTTTATCCATCCCGACCTCCTGCAAATACCGCCTGTATTCATTGTTCATATAGCTGATTCCATCACGCACAATCCCCTTGCGCGTGAACTTCGTAACCATCCTTGGGAGGGTCATCCGGTACAGGTCCTCACCGCCTGCAGGGATGATGTCCACTTTCCCCTGCCTCTCATGCCACTGCCAAAGGGCGGCGGATATCGGCTCCACCCGGTCTGCGCACATCTCCGGCGTAGGTATGAAATTCTTCAGTATCCTGCGCGAATTGATATAGATGACGCAGTGCAGGATGACCCTGGTAAACTCCGTCAGGTTCAGAAGGGCCTGCGACCGGTAATCCGTAGCCCAGCGCTCCTGGGCATCCCCCTCAATGACCCCCTTGCCGCGCAGGAGGGGCTTGTACTTCTGCTGCAGCACATCAAACGTCTTTTCCACCAGCCCCTTCTCGTCTGGGCGGAACGGCGGCAGGGCCTCGCGCTCCATGCCGTATATGGTACACAGCTCCCCCACCCTTGAGGTGATGAACTCCTTCCCCTGGTCCGTTATGATTTCCCCCGGCAACCCTGTATTGGGCCACTGCTCCGGGGTTATTTCAATCCCAAAGCGCCTGCATTACTGCACCTTGTCGGAGGCAGCATTTGCCAGGCAGGCCATGACTGCGGTCTCCCCAGCGTCAAGACCTATGTAGATGCCGGCAATCAGCTGCGTGGCCGTGTCCACTGCCATGTAGATGTTAGGGCGCCCCACCACGGCCGTGCGGTCAAAGCGGGACACCAGGTAGATGTCCGCCTCTGTCGCATCCATCTAGAAGGCCCCTATCCTGTCCTTCCACTGCATGGTGGCGCCGTACAGGGGCCGCTCATTCCTCTGGTAGTTTGACAGGCCGCCCCGCGATACAGAGCATTTGATGGAGCGGTTGTACCCATGCCGATAGTAATAGTGCTCAAAGCTGTACCAGGAGGGTGCTGTGTCCATCAATTTCCCCTCTGGTGACATGTACCGGCTTGCCAGCATATGGTCATAGGTATCCCGCAGGGACATCCGCTTGGCGCTGAAGTAGAACTTCCGGATGGCCCAGGCAAAGTTTCTCTCATCCTTCCCCTGCTGTTTATCCTTATTTCCTTTTTCAAGGAGGACATTCCTTGCCAGATATCTATAAAATATGCGGAGTACCCTCTTTTTTGTCGTCCCATTCTCTTTTGCTATCCTCTTGGCCATGTCCAGCCGGAACTTTTTGTCCGTAATACAGCTGGAATCCTCCAAAAGTGGTTCAATCAGGGCAAGGCGCTTTATCCCGGCCCTTGTCAGATACTTTGCCTGCTCCAGGGCAATCCTGTAATCCTCCGGCATATCCGCTTTCTCACAGGACTCCAGGAGGCTGTTTTCGATATAGCGCGGCGGCCCCGGTTCATCATAGGAAATGACCCAGGCCCCATGGTCCAAGGCAAGCAACCGTCTGAATACCTCCCCGTTTATCCTATAGAACATAGTCATCCCCTCCCCTGGCCATTATCACGACCTTCCAATCATCTATATCAAGACGTTTCCAGTACCGCCTTGAAAGCTCCAGCTTTTGTATATCAGCCTTTTTTATTAAATGCTCCATTTGGATAATCTCCCTTATGCTTGTGCTTCCATCTGCATTCTCAATCCAGAAATCCGAAGCCCAGAGTATCTGGAAATGTTCCGCCCTTATCCCAACCTTTGAAATTTCATCAAGGAAAGCTGGGTCCAGAGGGACGATGCATTTATATTTAACTACATTTGGGCTGTTCTCCAGAATATCAGCATATGTCTTTGCATCACGGGTATGTACTGATATCAACATCTGGTTCTTCTCACTGTAAAACTGTATATCCCTGTATTTTGACTCCGTCTTATCCATATGTACTCCTTACTCCCGTCCTGGCCATTCAATGACCTCATAGTCTCGGAAGGCGCCGCACCTCGGGCATGGAGCGCTTCCCCTCTGAATCATCTCCTCTGTCACCTCGCATATCTCCCTCTGACAGCAATCCACCCTGACTTTGGGGAACCGTCTCCCCTCCAGCACCTCCGGCCGGAAGCGCCTGTTGAAGCGAAGATAATCAATCCAGCCCTCGCTGTCAAATATCCGGTTGCTGTGCAGCTCCAGGGCCATCTTGTGCACATCAAAACCATACCTTGGGTAATGCCCTCCCTTACACCACGCCTCCAATGCCTCAAGCAGCCAGGTCTCACCATGCAGCCCAATCACCTGCTCCGCCAGCTGATACCAGACATCCTCCCTGATATCACCGATTTCTGTCTGCACCCCCTTACGGAAAAATTTTTCCTTGTCCCTTCCCCTGCCTTTGGTCATTCCCATCCCGGTCCCAAACATAAACTGGATATCCTCCAGCCTAAGGGAAGGGATGTCAATATCCGTAAGTGCATTAATTTGCCGTCTGTCCACCTTTGAATTCCTCCTTTCTGCAAATAATTCAATTCTGATTTTTGAATTATTTGCAGGATTTGCCGAATTAATTGCGAGTTTTGCCGAATTAGTTGCAGGATTTGCACCTATTATTTGCAGGATTTGCCGAAAACGGCCTTTTCACATGCAAATCCTGCAATTAAATCAGTTCTGAAATGCAAATTCTGCAATTAATTCATATTATTTGCAGGGTCTATGTTGTTCTGCCAAGTAAAACAGGCACTTTCTGCCACAAAATGGACATATATGACAGAATTTCAGCCTCCCGTCCCCCTGCTGCCCATCTTCCG
>DS990260.1:221317-433522 GCA_000155435.1 Clostridiales bacterium 1_7_47FAA
AGTTCCTTTTTTCCCTCTCCCTCCCTCCGGCCCCAGGCAGCCCCGTAACTGCCAAAAAGCCTTTGTTTATGCGGGTTTGCGGCCTTTGTCTCCCCCTTCTTCTCCCTATTATAAACGGCATATAGCCCGGTGCCTGGCTTGACGGCCCATGGCCCCGGTGGGTGCCGGAAACAGGGGGCCCGGGGGTGGTTTTGCGCACGAAAAAAGGACCCAAAGTATGGTTTTACATACCTTAGGTCCTTATTTTATCCTTTTTTTGCCTCAAAAACGGTCCATTTTGTGGCAGAAAGTGCCTATTTTAGGTGGCAGGATGACAAATCAATTACATCCCCATCTGCTTCGCTACTTCTGCTGCGAAGTCCTCATTCTTTTTCTCCAGGCCTTCTCCGGTCTCGAAACGGATGAACTTCTTAACCTTGATGTTAGCGCTGTTAGCCTTAGCTACAGAAGCAACATACTGGGATACGCTCTGCTTGCCGTCTTCGGCCTTAACATAAACCTGATCCAGCAGACAGGTCTCTTTCAGCTCTTTGTTGATACGGCCCTTAACCATGCCTTCGATAATCTTGTCATTGGCATCCGGCTTCTCGTTCTTAGCTGCTGCTGTAAGGATTTCAGTCTCTTTTGCAATATATTCATCGCTAACTTCATCCCTGCTGGTGAACATTGGCTTTAATGCAGCTGCCTGCATAGCTACGTTCTTAGACATATCTTTGATTTCGTCATTGATAACGTCTGTCTCAACATCAATCAGAACACCAATCTTACCGCCTGCATGGATGTAGGAAGCAACAAAACCATTTGCCTCTTCAACCTGCTCAAAGCGGCGGATGTTCATGTTCTCGCCGATAATTGCAATCTGGGATGCCAGGGCTTCCTTCACAGTCAACGTCTCATCCTTAGCCCACTTCTCTTCCAGGAACGCATCCAGGTCCTTAGCGCTTGTAACAAGTGCCTGTGCTGCCACATCAGCAACATAGGTCTGGAACTTCTCATTCTTAGCAACGAAATCAGTCTCAGCGTTAACTTCAACTACAACTGCTTTCTTATGGTCATCGGTTAATGCGGTAGCCACGATACCTTCAGCCGCAATACGGCCAGCCTTCTTAGCTGCTCCGGCAAGTCCTTTTTCCCTCAGGAACTCAACGGCCTTATCCATATCGCCGTCAGTAGCTGCAAGTGCCTTCTTGCAGTCCATCATTCCGGCACCGGTCATTTCCCTTAAATCTTTTACCATTGCTGCGGTTACTGCTGCCATTTCATTTTCCTCCAATTATAAGTTTTAGTTTTTTAATTAAGCTTCTGCTGCCTCAAATGCCTCTGCAGAAATCTCAATCTCCATTGCACCTTCTAAAACTTCGCCCTGCTTCGCCTCGATTACAGCGTCAGCCATCTTGGAAACAATCAGCTTAACAGCCCTGATGGCATCATCATTGCCAGGGATGACGTAATCCAGTTCTTCCGGATCACAGTTGGTATCAACGATACCGATTAACGGAATACCCAGGGTGTGTGCTTCCTGTACGCAGATATGCTCTTTCTTAGGATCTACAACGAAGATAGCATCTGGCAGTTTCTTCATATCCTTGATTCCGCCAAGGTTTCTCTCTAACTTATCCCACTCTTTTCTTAACTCAATGACTTCCTTCTTCGGAAGGACATCAAAAGTTCCGTCCTCTGACATGGTCTCAATCTGTTTCAGTCTTGCAATACGGCTCTGGATGGTCTTGAAGTTGGTCAGCATGCCGCCCAGCCATCTCTCATTAACATAGTACATACCGCAACGCTCAGCCTCAGCCTTGATTGCTTCCTGGGCCTGCTTCTTGGTACCAACAAACAGGATGGTGCCTCCCTCAGCAGCTATATCGGATACTGCCTTGTAAGCCTCGTCTACTTTGCCCACGGACTTCTGTAAGTCGATGATGTAGATACCGTTTCTCTCGGTATAGATGTATGGAGCCATCTTAGGGTTCCATCTTCTTGTCTGGTGACCGAAATGTACACCAGCTTCCAGTAACTGCTTCATTGAAATAACGCTCATGTTCTTTACCTCCATTTGGTTTTAGCCTGCTACGTTTCACGTAAGTTCAGGCACTTCCGTCCGCTTCTCATGTTTCCCGGAAGACCTGTCCGGATATTGATTCCCAGTTAAATGATGGTTTCCAATATACTTCAAGGCACCGTCCCGTAGAATCCACAGACGTGTTTTTTGTCAGCCTTACCAATATATCACAAAAAACAGCAGCTTGCAAGCACTTTTACGTGTTTTTTGCAAACTGCCGTTCTGTTTTGGCTTTTTATGTTATATAATGTGGTCTGACCTGACATTACTGTATCATGGGGGTGTTATTTCAGATTTGTGTTGGAGGCCTTAATTGCCTTCAATTCGTCAAATACCACATCATTCAGAACCTTGATATATGTTCCCTTCATTCCGGAAGAACGTGACTCAATCACACCGGCACTTTCGAACTTGCGAAGGGCATTCACAATGACGGAACGGGTGATTCCCACCCGGTCAGCAATCTTGCTGGCTACCAGGATACCCTCGTTTCCATCCAGTTCCTCAAAAATATGGATGATTGCTTCCAGTTCAGAGAATGACAGGGTACTGATGGCTGATTTAACAATCTGCACCTTCCTTGTCTCTTCCGCATTCTCTTCATTCACGGAACGCATCATCTCCAGCCCCACAACCGTGGTTCCGTATTCGCTTAAGATGATATCATCAATATCATACTGGGAGTCTGACTTGTAAATAAACAGGGTGCCCAGGCGTTCTCCTGCAATATCAATAGGGGTGATGATGGCCTGATACTTCCTTACATTCTCTTCTGCAAAGCCCAGGGTAGCCAGATTCACATTCTCCTTTGTCGATAACACGCTGAGGAGGCGTTCATTCAGCATCTTATCCACGTATCCTCCAACCTGGTCTTCTATCAGTTCCTCTATCTCATCCACATCGGAGTTGATACTTACACCCAGAACCTTTCCCTTCTTACTGATAACAAGTATATTGGATAACAATATCTCACTTAAAACCTTACATATATCGTTAAATACCACTTTATGAGAATTGTTGTTATGCAATAGCTTGTTGATTTTTCTGGTTTTGTCCAACAATTGAACACTCATAATCGAAAACCTCCTTATCCAATTTGTATAACGCCCCAAAATACTCTACTAATAATTGAATTTTAACACAATTTTTAAGCAATAACAAGAGTTTTTTGAAGTTTTCGATTATTTTAAGATTTTAATAATTTTCGGTTCTGTTTTACAATTTTTTCTATTTATCCGTGCTATCCGGCTGATCCTTCTTATCCGTGCGGTATCCGCAGGTCTCGCTGGAACAGAGCAGTTTATTTCCCTTTTCCACCATGTAGGAACCACAATTGGGACACTTCTGGGTGGACGGCTTTTGCCAGGACATGAAATCACATTCCGGATTATCCTCACATCCATAATACAGGCGGCCCTTCTTGGTCTTCTTAAGGACCACTTCCTTACCGCACTTGGGACAGAGTACCCCAATCTTTTCGAAGTAGGGCTTTGTATTCTTACAGTCCGGGAAACCGGGGCAGGCAAGGAACTTTCCATGGGGACCATACTTTATGACCATCTGGCGGCCGCAGAGGTCGCAGACCTCATCCGATACCTCATCTGCAATCTTGACGGATTCCAGTTCCTGTTCTGCAATCTTGACAGCCTCATCCAGGTCCGGATAAAAATTGCTGACCACTGTTTTCCATGCAACGGTCCCGTCTGCCACCTTGTCTAACAGGGATTCCATATTGGCCGTGAAATTCGGATCCACAATGCTTGGGAAGGAACGTTTCATGATGCGGTTCACCACATCACCAAGTTCCGTGACATAAAGGTTTTTGCTTTCTTTTACAACATACCGCCTGGCAATGATGGTGGTGATGGTCGGGGCGTACGTACTTGGACGGCCGATTCCCTGCTCTTCCAGTGCCTTTACCAGGGAAGCCTCCGTATAGTGGGCAGGGGGCTGGGTAAAATGCTGGCTTGGCTTAAGTTCTTCCAGCTTAAGCATGATTCCTTTTTCCAGGTTACCAAGGACCTGGTTCTTTTCCTCTTCATCGTCAGCTTCCACATACACTGACATGAATCCTTCAAAAGTCAGTCTGGAAGCAGATGTTGTGAATATGTGGCTGCCTGCCTCAATTTTCACGGAAGTGGTCTCATATACAGCAGAAGCCATCCTGCTTGCGGTGAAACGTTTCCAAATCAACTGGTACAGGCGGAACAGGTCACGCTGAAGGGATTCCTTAACAATGGTAGGTGTCAACGTAATGTCAGTTGGACGGATTGCCTCATGGGCATCCTGTATCTTACCATTTTCCTTCTTCACCTGGTTACCCTGGGCCACGTAGTCCGCCCCATAATGTCCCTTGACAAATTCCCTTGCGGCCGCATCTGCCTCATCCGCAATACGGGTGGAATCCGTTCGCAGGTATGTGATAAGACCCAGTGTCCCATGTCCCTTTACCTCAACGCCTTCATAAAGCTGCTGGGCAAGACGCATGGTCTTCTGTGTGGAAAAGTTCAGCGCCTTGGATGCTTCCTGCTGCAGGGTACTGGTTGTGAAGGGGATTGGTGCCTTCTTGATACGCTCTCCCTTTTTCACTTCCTCTACCTGATAGGTGCAGCCTTCCAGTTCTTTCAGGATATGGTCCAGCTCCTCCTTATTGCGGATAGTGGCCTTTCCTCCTTTTGTATCCCTAGAACCATAATACTTGGCTGCCAGAGGCTTCTTGCTTCCCTTCATCAGAAGGTCGGCCTCCAGGTTCCAGTACTCCTCCGGGATGAATGCGTTAATCTCATCTTCCCGGTCACAGATCATCCTGAGGGCAACAGACTGTACGCGTCCCGCACTTAAGCCTCTTTTTACCTTTGCCCAAAGCAGGGGACTGATTCTGTAACCAACCATGCGGTCCAGCATCCTTCTGGTCTGCTGTGCATTCACCAGGTTCATATCCAGGGTTCTGGGGGTTTTAAAGGAAGCCTTCACCGCATTCTTGGTGATTTCGTTAAAACTGATACGGTAAACATCTTTTCCCTTCTGCTCATCCAGCTTCAGCGCTTTCATGAGATGCCAGGAAATGGCCTCTCCTTCACGGTCAGGGTCAGTGGCCAGATAAATCTTATCAGCCTTTTTCACTTCCTTGCGCAGCTTGGCAAGCACATCCCCTTTTCCCCTGATGGTGATATACTTGGGTTCATAGTCATGTTCCGCATCAAATCCAAGCTGGCTTTTGGGAAGGTCCCTTACGTGGCCTCCGGAGGCATCCACCTCATAGTTATTGCCCAGAAACTTCTTGATGGTCTTTACTTTTGCTGGTGACTCCACAATTACCAGATAATTTGCCATTGTAAAACTCCTTATTCCCTCTTCATATATTGATAAATACGTAATAATGCTTATGGTTGTGTCATCCGCCGGATATAACACTGACCGTTGGTCCGCAGTGCAAATCCACCCAGTTCCAGTTCACAAAGCGTGCTCATGCACTGGCTTACAGGAATCCCTGTCTGCATGGCAATCTGTTCCAGGTGCCTGGGTTCGGAATCTAGGCAACTATACACCATTTTTTCAAACTTGGCAAGTCCCTTATCTGCTTTTTCGTAAGAAAACATTGGTTTTTCGTAAAAAATGCCCATAGATTCCAGCACATCAACTGGTGATGTGAGTATCCCTGCACCGGCCCTTATCAGATAATTGCAGCCTTCGCTCAGGGCATCGGTTATCCGTCCCGGAAGGGCAAATATCTCTTTTCCCTGCTCCAGCCCCAGCTGGGCTGTTATCAGTGAACCGCTCTTCTGCCTGGCTTCCATCACAAGGATGACGTCCGACAATCCGCTAATGATCCGGTTCCTTGCAGGAAAATTACGCGCCCGCGGTTCTTCATCCGGTGGGTATTCAGACAGGATACCTCCATTTTCCAGTATCTGCTCAAATAATCTGTAATTGGTTCTTGGATAACAGATATTGACGCCGCAGCCCAATACTGCAAATGTCTTTCCCCTGCCTTTTACAGCACCTTCGTGGCCAGCCCCGTCTATCCCCAGTGCCAGCCCGCTGATAATCTGTACGCCTTGTGCGGCCAGTTCCCTGCCCATGTATTCGGCGGATTGCTTTCCATATGACGTACAGTTCCTTGCTCCTATGACAGCGGCCGACGGATATCCGTCCCCGGGCAGTTCCCCTTTTACATAGAGTCCCATGGGATAGTCATAGATATGCCGGAGCCGCTCCGGATATTCCGTGTCCAGGGGTGTAATATACCGGATTCCCTTTTCACCAAGAGTATGATACTCTTGCCGCATTGGCTCCAGCTGTTTCTTCCAGGCATCAAATTCCGGGCATTGTTTTGCACTGTAAAGGATTCCCATACGGTATAATTCCATTCCTTCTATATAATATACGGACTCAAAGCTTTCTGCCTGCTTCCATATCTTTTGTACCGTAACCGCGCCAAAACCAGGGCACCTGGTCAGCCAGTAAAGGAACTCCCTTTCCCTCTCTGTCCTAGCTGCGGTATACTCCATCCCATCCCATCGCTGTGCTATCCCCATAACCGTTCCTCCAGCATTCCATAGCCCAATGCTTCTGATAAATGTTTCCTGCTGATCAAACCGCATCCATCCAGGTCCGCTATGGTCCTTGCTACCTTTAATATCTTGTGGTACCGCCTGGCGCTGAGCTGCTTTGTCTCATAAACCGTTTTCAGGAAAGAACCTTCTTCCTGACCTAATGTACAGTATTCCTGCGTTTCTTTCATCCCCATCCTGCTGTTAAACCGTATCCTTGTGCCGCTGAACCTCTCTGCCTGGATATTCCTGGCCCTCTCTACCCTGCGCCTGATGGATGCGGAGTCTTCCCCGGTTCCTCCTGCCCCATTCAACTCCTCATATGTCACAGGCGAGGCATCCACACATATATCAAACCGCTCCAGGACAGGCCTTGGTATATGGTCCAGATATCTCTGGATCTGCAGTTCTGAGCAGCTGCATCTTGACCTGTCGGGGTAAAAACCGCATGGACACGGATTAGTAGCAGCCACCAGCATAAAGTCGGCCGGGAACTCATAACTGCCATGGACCCTGGTAACCGTAACCTTATGTTCTTCCAGGGGCTGTCTCAGAATATCAATTGCACCCCTGCTGAAATGCGGAAGTTCATCCAGGAACAGGATTCCGCCGGATGCAAGGGAAAGCTCCCCTGGACGCGCCTGGGCTCCGCCGCCAGTCAACGCCAGCGGCGTGATGGTATGATGGGGACTCCTGAAAGGACGGCGGGATAAAAGCGGCCGGTCAGGAGGAAGAAGGCCGCAGATACTATATATCTTTGATATCTCGATATCTTCCTCCCTGGTCAGGGAGGGCATGATGGTGGGAAGTCTTTTGGCAACCATGGTCTTACCGGTTCCGGCGCTTCCGTTCATAAGAAGCCCATGCATACCGGCGGCGGCAATTTCAGCGGCCCGCCTCAGTACCAGCTGGCCTCGTATATCCCTGAAATCCACATCATAAGTCTCTTCCAATACTCCTTCTTCCATCGATGGTGTGCATTGCCCTATGGATGACGGCTACCTGAGCATGGCGGCCATCTGGCCCAATGATTCCACCCCGATGATTGACATGCCCTCAATCATCATTCCTTCCCTGACATTAGCCGCGGGCAGGAAGCAGCGTTTCAGCCCATATTCCCTGGCCGCATCCACCAGAGGCAGTACGCCGCTTATAGGTTTCACGCAGCCGTCCAATCCCAGTTCCCCAATGACCAGGCTGTCCTTAAGTTCCCGGGTGTCAGCCTGTTCAAAAGCGCCCAGTACTGCAATTGCTATGGGCAGGTCATAAGCAGTCCCTCCTTTGTGTATGCCTGCCGGTGACAGGTTAACCGTTATTTTCTTTGCCTGAAACCGGAACCCGGAATTGCGCAGCGCCGTGCGCACCCTTTCCTGGGATTCCCTTACCTCGGAAGCCAGCTGGCCTGAAATGGAAAATCCCGGCAGACCGTTGGAAACGTCCGCTTCCACGGAGACGACATAGCCCCGGACAGCCCGTATGCCTCCGCTGTTGATTTGTGTAAACATCCATATGCCCCCTTCTCTTTGATTGGTCTTACATACTTACATACAAACAGTTTGGAATGTGGCGTAAATACCCGCCGGATGACTTCTGGACAGAACAGGAAGATACCTGTTCCAATGAAATACAGATAGTATTACTATACTAAAAGAACAACAAAAAGACAAGGGGCATAATTGGATTCATTTTAACGTTCTCTTTGGAACTCTGTCATATAGGCCCTGTAACGCAGAGGCAGGTGGTTTCTCTGGCAGATTGGATTTGTCCTTTCTTTAATTGCAATGGTATGGAAAAAGGAAATCCACAAATCCTCGTATTCCCGCTCATCCGTTTCCTGCTCCAGGCACAGCTGCCATATATTGTCCCCATCTGGCTGTTCCAATGGATGATTAACCAGAATCCACGGTTTTCCCTTGGGGTGGACAGCTGCCTTCTCCCGGTTCACGTCATAAATAATCCAATTTTCTTCCGGCAGCCGGTCTGCAAAATGAGGCGCAAGAAGGGTCATCACATCATTTTTCGGTCCAATCCTTGACACCAGCACACCGCCCGCTGCCTGGGAAAACCGCAGGAATTCCACCAGAAGATGGTTCTCATTATAAACATTGCGGCACAGTTCAAATATATCACAGTTCTCAGGAATCTGAAGCTGGTCCAGTATTCCCGGTCCAATGCCGAATGCCTGTACAAGGAAACGGTATATCTTGTCCGCCCTCTCCGTATCCTGGCTTAAGGATGCAACATATATCTTCTTATATACTTCCTGGGAAAGCTTACTGCACACAGACTTAATTACCTTATGGGCCTTCTCATGGGTGGATTCCGGCTCCACATACTCGCTGAACAGTTCCAGCTCATGGTACGTCCCCTTTAACTCCAGGCGTACATTGTCGTGGCCTTTCCGGCTCATCCATGCATCATATATGCCGCAAAGGATTCCCTCAAAATCCGGCACGCATAAATATATGGTCATTCCCTATCCCTCCCTTATGCTAAAAATGCCCGGCTGCCGCGGCATAGTGGTCATCTCTGGTTACAGGCATCTCCATATGCATATCGTCAAACAGGGAAAGCTGCCGGAAACTGTCCCTGTGTTCTATATCCCATCTGGCCCGCTGCTCATCGCCCACAAGGCAATTGGTAATATAATCCTGGTCCAGCCTTGCCCCCTCCATCATGCGCCCGGAACAGGTAATGAAATATCTGGCCCTCTTCAAGACCACACCCATCTTCTTCAAATCCTCAAACCCAAGTCTTCCGCTTCTTCTGGCAGCAACAATCCTGGAAGCTGACTTGACCCCCATCCCCGGTATTCTGAGAAGTTCATCATAAGGTGCCAGGTTCACTTCCACCGGAAAGCCTTCCAGATGGCGCAGGGCCCAGTCACACTTAGGATCCAGAAATACGTTGAAATTCGGCCTGTCCTCCGACAGCAGTTCCTCAGCCCTGAAGCCGTAAAAACGCAGAAGCCAGTCCGCCTGATACAGCCTGTGCTCCCTGAGAAGGGGCGGACCTCCTGGAAGGCTTGGCAGACAGCTGTCCTCATTCACAGGAATATAGGCAGAATAGAACACCCGCTTCAGTCCAAAGTTCTGGTACAATGCCTGGGTAACCGACATCATCTGATAATCATTCTCCGGCGTGGCTCCCACAATCATCTGGGTACTCTGCCCAGCCGGTACGAATGCTGACTTCTTATATTGGGAAGCAGGAAGCACAAGACGGCTTTTAATGCATCCGGGGCGGGCATCCGGTTGGGTGGTATACATATCGTTATGTGAATCTCCTCCCGGCACGCCCTGGTCCGTTCCTGCCAGTCCTTGGGACTCTCCCTGCCCAGTAACCTTCGCGGATATCTTCCTGTCCAGTGCAGCACCCGGCGCCTCAGCCAGTTCCGGGCGTATCAGGGCAGCGCCTCCTGCAAAGCCGGCGCGCTCCGTGCTGTAAGGCTTCTTATATCCCCTGTCATATCCCAGCAAATGGCTGGACACGGAAATCCCCTGCTGAATCTGCCGCATGGGTGCAAGTATCTTATCCCGGGTCTTGCCCGGAGCCAGGTCCTTAAGCCCCTGTGCGGTTGGAAGTTCCAGATTGATGCTCATCCTGTCTGCCAGGAATCCGGTGCGCTCCACCAGTTCTGCATCCGTTCCCGGTATGGCCTTTACATGGATGTAACCGTTAAAGTTCCATTGGTTCCGTAGTTTATATAAAGTCTCGTATATCAGTTCCATGGTGTGATTGGCATTATAGAGGATTCCGGAACTTAAGAACAGTCCCTCAATATAATTCCTCCTGTAAAACTCAATGGTCAGTTTACACACCTCGTCCGGCGTGAATGCCGTCCTGACCACATCATTGGAACATCGGTTGACACAATACTTGCAGTCATAGATACACTGATTGGTAAAAAGTATCTTCAGAAGGGATATACATCTCCCATCCGCGGCAAAGCTGTGGCAGATTCCGGCCTCCGATGTATTCCCAATGCTTCCCGCCTTTCCCTTCCGCTTCACGCCGCTGGAAGTACAGGCCACATCGTACTTGGCTGCATCTGTAAGTATCTTCAGTTTTTCCTGTATGGACAGATTCTCCTGTATTAACATGGCACCGCCTCTTTCGAACATATGTTTGTTCATACAGTTTACCATATCCGGACACTTAAATCAAGGAGAAATCAGAACATTTGTTCTTTTTGCACAAAATCTTTTTGAACAGAAAGCCTGCGGCCGGAATCATGTTCCAGCCGCAGGCCATCCTGTTATCTGTATTTAATTAATCCCTGTATCCGTCCGGGTTCATGGACTGCCATTTCCAGGAATCAGCACACATTTCCTCGATTCCCTTTTCAGCAACCCAGCCCAGTTCCTTCTTTGCCTTGGCGCAATCAGAGTAACATACGGCCACATCCCCGTCCCTGCGCGGCTTGATTTCATACTTCAGTGTCTTACCGCAGGCTTTCTCATATGCATGAAGCACATCCAGCACACTGTATCCAACGCCTGTTCCCAGGTTGTAGATGCTGACGCCCTCCCTGTCAGTAAGCTTCTTCACAGCCTTTACATGGCCCTTTGCCAGGTCAACCACATGGATGTAATCACGCACACCAGTGCCATCGGGGGTATCATAGTCGTTACCGAATACATTCAGGTATTCAAGTTTCCCAACAGCAACCTGCGCAATATAGGGAACCAGGTTGTTGGGGATTCCCTTGGGGTCTTCCCCAATCAGGCCGCTTTCATGGGCGCCGATGGGATTGAAGTAGCGCAGAAGCACCACATTCCACCCGGCATCCGCTGTATGTAAGTCCGTAAGGATCTGCTCCAGCATGCCTTTGGTACGTCCGTATGGATTGGTAATCTCACCCTTGGGGCAGTTCTCGGTAATGGGTATCTCAGCAGGGTCGCCGTATACGGTTGCGGAGGAACTGAACACGATATCCTTTACCCCATGCTTCCTCATCTCATCACAGAGGATCAGGGTTCCTGTTATATTATTATGATAGTATTCAAGAGGCTTATGCACGGACTCCCCCACTGCCTTAAGTCCTGCAAAATGAATGACGGACTCTATTGTTTCCTTATCAAACACGTCCTTTAGCGCAGGCTGGTCTAACAGGTCCACCTCATAGAACTTAACCTTCTTACCTGTAATCTGCTCCACCCTCTGAAGCGCCTTCTCACTGGAATTGTAAAGGTTGTCTACTACTACTACATCATAACCTGCATTTAAAAGCTCCACACAGGTGTGGCTTCCGATATAACCGGCGCCTCCAGTCACTAAAATCGCCATTGTTTTTCCTCCTTCATGAACACTTGGTTGCAGCAAGAAAGGCAGAACAGGTGCTGAACCGCCGGTTCTGCCTGCTATGAATAGTATAAGGGCATTGCTTCGATAAAACAATGCACAATTCTTCTATCTTTTTATAATATTTTTCGAATTTCAGCTTTCAGGCTTAAAATGCGCAGGACCGATGCATCCAGACGATCCAGCGGTATTTCCCCATTCCCGGCCCCTTCCACCACAGCTTCGTAGGCAGACGGAAAATCCGCCGGCATCAGAAGCATGTCCACACCAGCCTGCAGCGCCATCACCGCCGCCTGACCGGAGGGGTAGTGGTCCTCAATGGCCCCCATGTTCAATGCGTCCGTGATGATGATGCCTTCATATCCCATCCTGTCCCTGAGATATCCCTGGATTACCTGGCCCGAAAGGGAACAGGGAAGGTCCCCGCCTGTGATTGCAGGCAGCGAGATATGACCTGCCATGATAAAAGGCACCTGGTTCCCCACCATGGCATAAAATGGTTTCAACTCAGCCTCCTCAAGCTCTTCCCATGTTTTATCCGTATATGCAAACCCTTCATGGCTGTCCCCCTTTGTGGCTCCATGTCCAGGAAAATGTTTTGGCGCCCCATAAACCCCCTGTTCCCAAAGCCCCTCAAGGTATGCCAGGGACATCTCTGTAACCAGCTGGGGATTCCGGCCAAAGGAGCGCGTCTTTACCACTGTATTGTCCGGGTTGGTCAGAACATCCGCGTCCGGTGCAAAATCCAGATTCAATCCATATTCATGAAGATATGCACCAATGGTACTGCCCGCCCGATATGCCTGAACACGGTCCCCAGACGCACCGATTACAGCCATGGACGGCACCTGCGCTACCCGGAAGCCATCATGCTTCCCAATCCTGGCAATATCCCCTCCCTCTTCATCAATGGAGAGGAACAGCGGTATCCCGATCTCCTCCATAGCCATCTTCTGGGTATCTCCGGTCATTGTCTTTAACTGTCCGGCATCCTCCAGATTATTGGAAAAATAGATAAGGCCTCCAACCGGATACTGTCTCAGCGCTTCCCTGGTAACCTCCCCGGCCTGGGTAACCTGGCCGCAGCCTGTAAGCTGTTCCGGCGTGATGATGAATAGCTGCGCCGCCTTTTCCTCCAGGGACATACCCTCCAGCTGTTTCCTTGCCCATTCCTCCTGGCTGCTTATTCCGCCTATTCTTATGCCTCTCCCATCATCCCTGTCTCCCATCCCATATTCCCGGTCTTTCTCCTTATCGTTCCCATCTTTTGCCTCATCACTCCTGGTTTCCACCCCATTTATCCCTGCTTGCGGTCCACGGCTTCCATTTCCCCTGACTGGAAGCCGGTCTGCGGAGTAAAGGGCCGCCACAAGTAACAATGCAACCGCAGCCATCCCGGCCAGACGGTTTTTCCACACTTTTTTGCTGTCTTTTCTTCCAGAACGCCCTTTTCCCATGAACTGCTTGTCTCCTTTTGCCTTCTTAATCAAGATGCCGGCTTTATTTTATATAGTATAAATGATTCAGCCCCTCAAGGTAAAGGGGGAATTCACGACAAAAGACAGCATAAAACAGCATCGGAACCATAATCAGTCCCGATGCTCCGTATTTTCCAACCTTCATTGCTTATCCATGTCTTGAAAACTCCGCCCGTATCTTCTCAATCGCCTTCTTCTCAATCCGGCTCACATAGGAGCGGGAAATGCCCAGATTGCCTGCAATCTCCCGCTGGGTATGTTCCTTGCCCCTGTACAGCCCGTAACGCATTCCCAATACGGTTTTTTCTGTCTCCGTCAGACAGGATTCAAAGGCCTCATACAGTTCTTTCACATCCTGCTTCAGTATCATGGTATCCAAAGTTTCTTTATTGTCCATCTCGATGACATCTACCAGGCTCACGGTCTCGCCGTCCTTGTCTACCCCGATGGGCTCAAAAAGCGATACTTCTTTGGAAAATTTCTTGCTGGCACGAAGGAGCATCAGTATTTCATTTTCCACGCATCTGGCTGCATAGGTGGCCAGTCGCGATCCTTTATCGGCATTAAACGTATTCACGGCCTTGATAAGGCCGATGGTCCCAACAGACAGCAGGTCCTCCATATCATAATCAGAGCCCTGGTACTTCTTTACCACATGGGCTACCAGACGCATATTATGCTCAATCAGCATATCCCTTGCTGACTGGTCGCCCTCTTTGCAGCGCTCCAGATACTCTTTTTCCTCTCCTGCTGATAATGGTTTTGGAAAAGTCTTCAAAGAAAGCCACCCTGCACATTCTTAATTTCATTCTATGCGAGGGCAGCTTGCCAAGTGCTTTTACAATTTTTTCGGGGCTTATACTATTTTACGACAAACATGTCTTTATACTTTTTCCGGTCCAGACTGTGGTTGTACACCAGCGCTTCATAGTCCAGGACCATGTCCTGGTACGGGCAGCGCTCCGACTCAGCCTTGGGCCAGTAATAATAATTGCCTTCCCTGTCATAACAGCCAAGGAAATGCACCACTGGCAGGACTTCCTCCAGCTGGAGAAGGAAACGGTTATATGGCGTCATGTCCAGGTTTGCTCTTTTCAATACCTCCGTGGAAAGGTAGACGGCGCCCAATTTCCCCATGTCCTCAGAAGGCATGTCATAATTGGTCCAGATAATGAAAGGCGTCTCATACCACATCAGACGGTCCTGGACCGGCACCTGGCTGCTGGGCATGCCCGCGATGGCGTCATAGAACTCATCCTCCACGCTGGGCTGATGGTCGCCAAACATGACAATCATGGTTGGTTCATCCACCTGGGAAAAATATTCCAGCAGGTACTGGAATGCCTCGTCTGATTTTTTCATCAGGGACAGATACTGGTCCGTCTTGGGGTATTGGCCTTCATATTTACCGGTAAGCCATACCTCCTGTTGGAAATTATCATATTCGCCTTCATAGCCCCCATGGTTCTGCATGGTGACATTGAAGATGAACAGCCTGTCATCCGGTGATTCCTTGCCCTCCACCACATCAATCAGCCTGTCATAATCCGCCTTATCGCTGACATAATTGCGCAGCTGTTCACTTTCCTCATAAAATTCCTCATCCAGGAATTCATCAAATCCCATATTCTGGTAACACTCCACACGATTCCAGTTCTCCCCAGGATAAGGATGCATGGCCACCGCAGAGTAGCCCTGGGACTTTAATGTGCTTACCAGGGAATAGGTATCAGGCTTTACATTAAATTGGTATGCAATGGAATTGGCAGGCAGAAGGGCCATGGAATCCCCTGTAAGGAACTCGTACTCCGAATTGCTTGTCATGGAACCGAACACAGGCACGGTCAGGCTGCCCTTCACCGTATTCTCCTTAAGGCTGTTAATGAATGGGAAATACTCCACATTCGTGGTAAAATCCCCTGCCGTCCTAAGGTCTGACAGACTTTCATTCATGATACATATCAGGTTCACAGGCGTGATATCCCCGCTATTGTCAGTCTGTACATTGTCCAGGGATGCAAGCTGCACCTGCCCTTCTTCCTCCAGACGGCCATGAATCTCCTTCAGCCGCGCGGTGCTGTAGCCATGGGGCGGCTTCTTAACCACATACTGCATGGAAACCGCAGTGGACAGCACATATCCATATTCCTTATAGGAGTCATTGACCTCCCACATATTGATGCCCCATCCACGCCCCGGCACCAGGGAAATAAAAAACCACGCAGCAAAACCGCCTGTGAGGGCAGCCACCGCACCTCCAGCCGCCAGACGCTGTCTCCATCCCCTGACCCGCCGCGGGGCAAACCACAGGCCTGCGTTCATCAGCACAACTGCCATGCACGCAAGCTTCATTTCATGCGAAACCACGAAGGCATAATTCCCCGCCACCGTGGCCGCGGTCTTGAAAGCCATCACATCCCAAAGCATGATGGGCCTTCCCCTGAACTCCACCACAAACGCCTCTGCCATGGATATGATAAGCAGTGCCGCGGAAATAACCGGAACAGCAATCCGGCTGGTCCCGCTGACAGCAAAAGCGGCAAGATAAAGCACATACATCCATGCGATATTCCACACCGCCATATCACCTGGAACCGTGGCAAGATTACCTGTCACATATTCAAACAGGACATACGATACACAGGGTACCAGTATGAGGCACACGGTTCCAAACACATTCCATATGGTTTTTATATATTGTTGCAGCTTTTCCTTTGTCACCAATCCCGTCCCTCTGCAGCGTTTGCCCGATTTTCAGGGCATGTCCCACTCGCTGCATTCCTCTCTGACTGAGTCTTTTTCAGTGCGGCTCTTTCGGAGGCATCTCTTTCCAACATGCCTCTTTCCAATGCGTTTCTTCCGAACGCATCTCTTCCAAACGCATGTCTTCCAAACACATGTCTTCCAAGCACATCTCTTCCAAGCACATCTCTTCCAAACACATGTCTTCCAAGCACATCTCTTCCAAGCACATCTCTTCCAAACACATGCCTTCCAAGCACATCCCTTCCAAATGCATCCCTTCCCCGCACGTCTTCATTAACAAACATATCCTAGCACAAACATTTTTCAGGTTCAAGAGACAAATGCTTCCATTGGGGCGAATTCACAAAAGCTTCACATTTCCAGAACGGTCTTGATACGCCGTAGATGCCCGGCTGAAAATAACAGGACAAAAACAGATGATTCCAACTACAACCGGATACAATACTTCCCGGTAACAATCCTCCTGTAAAACACAACCGTCAGCACAGTAGCCGCAATCCATCCAAAAGGCCAGGCCATCCAGATTCCCATGCTGCCAAAGTATCCGGTGAGGATATTGGCCACGATGATACGCAGGATTAAATCCGGCACCGTGGCCAGCACAAAGTATGCCATTGCCCCGGAACCCCTGATGATCCCATCCGTCATAAGCTTGATGGATATCATGAAGTACATGGGGCTTACAATGCGCAGGAAGCCCACGCCGGAGCGGATTGCCTCCTCACTCCCGTCCCCCAGGAACAGTCCCATCATCTGTCTGCTGAAGCCAAAGTACAGGACAAAGAAGGGAATGGTCGCAAGGATGGACAGCCTGACGCCTGTCTTAAAGCCAAGGGAAAGCCGCTCCTTTTTACCGGCTCCCAGGTTCTGGGCCGTGTAGCTGGACAGGCAGCCGCCTAAGGACATGAAGGCGTTGATTGCAAATGTATTCAGTTTGATTGCGCCGGAATAGCCCGCTATGACGGCGGAGCCGTAACGGTTCACGATTTCCTGGACAAACATGTTCCCAACGGAAAGCACGCTCTGCTGCATGATGCTGGGGACAGCGATGGCAGCAATCTGGGACAGCAGCAGAAGGTCAAAAAGCACCACCTTCCGGCTGTTCTTTATCCCCTTAAGCCTCAGGGCCAGGGTGACAAGGGCCAGTCCGGCCGATATGCCCTGGGCAATGAAGGTGGCCCAGGCAACGCCTGCCACGCCCCAGTGGAACCCTGCAACGAACCAGTAATCCAGCAGGATATTGCCGATGGACGAGCCGATCAGGAAGTACAGGGGCGTCCTGGAGTCCCCCAAAGCAGTGAAAATCCCGGTACACACATTGTAAAGGAACAGAAAGGTAAGGCCGAACACATAAATCTTCAGGTACAGTTCCCCATCCCCGAATATATTGGACGGCGTATGTATCAGACGCATCATGCTGCCGCAGTACACATATCCCAGCGCGGTGAGGATCAGACTCATGACGCCGCAGGCAATGAATGCGGTGTAGACAGCGGATTTCATTTTCCCAATGTCCCTTGCGCCAAAAAGCCGGGATACCACCACGGACGCGCCCAGGTTGCTGCCCACTGCAAATGCCATGAAAATCACCGTGATGGGATAGGAAGCCCCCACGGCCGCCAGCGCGTCCTCTCCGGCAAACCGTCCGGCAATGCTGCTGTCCGCAATGTTGTAAAGCTGCTGGAACATGACGCTTACAAACATGGGCAGCACAAACCGCCACAATGTATTTTTAGGATGTCCCACTGTTAAGTCCGTTATCATACAACACATCTCCTCATTCAAGACACTTGCTTCATTATACCCCTGTGCATGGATGAAGGCAACTGTTTTTATACAAGGGAAAAGGCATGGAAAAAGGCCGGAAGTCCTGAAACTTAAGCCTTCCCGCCTTTTCCCTGTATACCAGGAAATGTCTGTAAACGATTAGTGGTGGAACAATCTGATTCCTGTGAATGCCATGACCATGCCGTACTGGTTGCAGGTTTCAATTACCTGGTCATCCCGCACGGAACCTCCTGGCTGGGCCACGTACTTCACGCCGCTTTTATAAGCCCTGTCAATGTTATCGCCAAATGGGAAGAAAGCGTCCGAGCCAAGGGACACGCCGGACATGGTATCCAGCCAGGCCCTCTTCTCCTCCCTGGTGAACACAGGCGGTTTTACCTTAAAGGTCTTTTCCCATCTGCCGTCAGCCAGCACATCCATGTAATCCTCACCGATATAGACATCGATTGCATTGTCCCTGTCCGCGCGTCTGATGCTGTCCACAAAGGGAAGGTTAAGGACCTGTGGGGCCTGGCGCAGATACCAGTTGTCGGCCTTGCTGCCGGCCAGGCGGGTACAGTGTACCCTGGACTGCTGTCCGGCGCCAATGCCAATGGCCTGTCCGTCTTTTACGTAGCAGACAGAGTTGGACTGGGTGTATTTGAGGGTAATCAATGAAATCATAAGGTCAACCTTGGCCTGTTCCGTCAGCTCCCGGTTCTCTGTCACGATATCCTGAAGGAGCTCCTTGTTAATCTCCAGGTTATTGTGGCCCTGCTCAAAGGTAACGCCGAATATCTGCTTGCGCTCAATGGCAGCCGGTTCATAATCCGGGTCAATCTGGATGACATTATAATTGCCGTTCTTCTTGGACCTGAGGATTTCCAGGGCTTCCGGCTCATATCCAGGAGCAATGACGCCGTCTGACACCTCCCTCTTGATGATCCTGGCCGTAGCCGTGTCACACACATCGGACAGGGAAATGAAATCGCCAAATGAAGACATCCTGTCAGCGCCCCTTGCCCTTGCATAGGCGCTGGCCAGGGGTGACAGTTCCCCCATGTCATCCACCCAGTATATTTTCTTCAGTACATCATCCAATGGCAGGCCCACTGCGGCCCCTGCCGGTGAGACATGTTTAAAGGAAGCAGCCGCAGGAAGCCCGGTTGCCTTCTTAAGTTCCTTCACCAGCTGCCAGCCGTTTAACGCGTCCATGAAGTTGATATAGCCCGGCCTGCCGCTGAGGACAGTGATGGGAAGCTCCTTATCCCCTTCCATAAAGATTCTGGATGGTTTCTGATTGGGGTTACAGCCATACTTCAGTTCCAGTTCTTTCATAACAAATCCCTCTCTCTTTTTATTTGTTCTTATTAACAATCCTTGTCTCATAGGTTCCTGACGCAATATCGATGAAACGGACAAACAGGGATACCTTGTTGTCCTCATTCAGGCTGTTCCAAACCATGTCCGTAAATCCGTCAATGGTGCCGGATATGCCCACCGGCTTTGGTTCGCCCTCAAAACTTGGAAGGGGGGTCCCGTCATGCATATAGGTATGGATGAAACGTCCTTCCCCCGGAGCCGGGTTCTCATAGGCGTATGTAAAACGCAGGCATGAGTCAGGATTTCCATGATTGCTCTTTAAAATGGACATGGCATAATTATAGCCGCTGTTTTCAATGTGCATGATACCGGAAATACGCGGTGTGTAATTGGGGGCATCCGGTTCAAACTCCCTGGACCTTAAGGACTGCTCAAAGGTCATCTGATGGTCCATCCCTTCGTAGACCGTATCGGTCTGGTCACCGTTGGTCACAATTGTCTTATTGCCAAGAACCCTCACAGGAGCATAAATAATGAGGCTGGGGTCCTCCAGCTTTGCCGGGTCAAATGCCTGGGTGCGGATGCCCTGTCCGTCCTCCACGAACACGCGGTTGCGGCTGTTGGCGCTCCTTCCCATGATGAAATAGGCGGTCACTGCCTTGGTCCCGTCCTCAGAACGTCCTATGACAATTCCACGTCCGGGATATGCATTGCTTCTCAATTCCTGTTCCAGTGACATCTGCTTCATAGTGTTTCCTCCATTTGCTGTGATTGTTTATTCCTCTGTAAATATAAAAAGAGCCGGCCCGCCGGGCACGCTAAAAACACACGTGCCCAGGCGGTCGGCCAAATCTCCGTAATACGGTCCGCGTGCTCCCTGTGGTTCATCCACTATCCGCCAGTCACACGCCCTGTTATTACTATATATCATTTATTCTAATATTGCAATAGTTTATTAGAAGTTTTACTACTGAATTATCCAATCAGTCATTGCGGATGGCTGCCAGCGGGCTCAGCTTCATAGCCCTCATGGCCGGCATGAATCCTGCCGCCATGCCCACAAAGATGGCAAACCCAATGGCGGATATGGAAAGCCAGGGCGGAATCCTGGAAAGGTTGCCCACCAGCCCATTGGTTTCTTCCAGACTGACAAACTTATTGATGATGCCTGAAATCCCGTAACTCAGGCCGATGCCGATCACGCCTCCCATGAATCCGATAAAACCGGACTCAATAAGGAACATGTTGCGGATGTTGCCCATGTCGCAGCCCAGGACCTTCATGACGCCGATTTCCTTTGTCCGTTCATAGATGGACATCATCATGGTGTTGGCGATGCCGATGGCCGCCACAAACAGGGACACGGCGCCGATTCCGCCAAGTACTGCCTGTATCATCTGGGACTGCTGCTTGGAACTTTCCATCCAGTCCATCCTGCTGCTCACCTGAAAGCCCATATCAGCCACCTGGGCCTGGACATCCTTTACATATTCCATATCGTCCACATAAATCTGCGCCCGGCTGTATACCAGGTAGGGCAGTGCTTTTCCCTTTTTGTTGGTGGGCTGTCCCGGGATGACGGTTCCCTTCTTGAAGGCCTTGCGGAGCTGTGCCTTCAGTCCGTCTATATCGGTAAACACACCATAGGAATACGTGCCGTAATCCTGTGGGCCACCCTCCACCAGCCCGATTCCGTCCATCATATACTTCTTGGGAGGCTTGACCCGGGTCTGGCTGTCATCTGAATCGCCAAAACTGCCCGAATTGTTCCTGGACTGGAAGTATGCATCCATATCAAAAATTATGAAAAGGGGCTTGTTAAGGAAGTCCACGTCCGGAAGTTCTCCGGTATCCCAGTATCCCCTTCCGGTCTTGGAATTATAAAAATCCTGCTGTACCGTATTGCCAAAAACCAGCCCGGTCTCCCCCGGTCCTGGCAGGCGTCCTTCTCCCAGAGGAATCTGTTCCAGGAACTTCTGTCCCACTCCCCTCAGGGTCATGTACTGCGCCTCATAGGCGCCCTGGCGGATGACCACATTCATGTCCAGGATGGGCGAGACACCGGACACATGGTTCAGGCGGCCGAATTTCTCCATCACCTCATCCGTAATATAGGTTGGGTCTGATGACTTGCCGCTGCCGCCGCCTCCCACCATGACGGCCCCGCCGCCGTAATATGAACCGCCGGAACCGCCATACACATCAATGGTGGTCAGGCTTCCCCAGGAGGACAGCTGCTCCATGAACATCTGGTCCAGGCCGATTCCCAGGGATACCATTACCACGATGGAGGCAGTGCCGATGATGACCCCCAGCACGGTAAGGACCGTCCTGAGTTTCCTCCGCCTTAAATTGTTAATGCTCATGATCAGAAGATCAGGAAATCTCATCGTCCACATCCTCTTCCCTGGCTGCCTTGCGTTTCTTCTTAATAACCATGGCAACAGCTGCAATAACAGCCACTGCCGCCACTGCTCCGGCAATCACCAGAACTTTATACTTGCCCCAGAAGGAAGGCGGCTCTGCCTCCACGTCCATGGCGCCCGCCTCCATACCGGCATCCATGCCAAAGGGATCTTCCATCTCCTCTGTCACAAAGAGGGTCAGTTCCTTTTCCACAGGCTCTGCGGCCACGCCGTTTTCATCTTCATAGGTAATCGTTATCTTTATGGTCCCGTCATCCATGGTGGGTGCCACGCCCGTTAGCATGATGTCCACATTGCCCGTGTCGCCCGGTTTGATATTGCCCACATAAGCATCCGTGGTTTTAATGGAATCCCCTTCAAATGCAGCCGTCACATTATAAAGGATGACTTTTCCCGTGTTATTAATGCCAAACATCACATTGGACTCAGAGCCAACCGTCATGCTGTCCGGCATCACGTCTATGGTACTGGTGCTCAGCTTGGCGTACTGCTTCACCGGGATGTCCACCACGATACTTTCTTCCGCGTTCTTAAACTCAGGGCTGTCATATTTTTCCTTGATGGTGATTGCATAGGAGCGCTGGTCCACGCCTGCCCGGGCCGTGAACCTGACCCGCACCTCCGTGCTCTGCCCCGAACCCAGGTCATTGACCACCATGGAGGAGGACCCTGACTTGGTTGTGAATACCGCGCTGTCCGATACCTTTTCAGATTCCAGGTTAAACAGGATATTGCTGGCAGGAACCGAGGTGGACGCATTCTTCATGTTCAGCACCAGTTCGAATTCATTGCCGGCATAGACCTGCTCAGGAACCGTATAATAGCTGTCCACGATGAGTCTTGCCCTGGTCCTGTCATTAGCGTCAAAATCGCCCAGATTGTCCTCTTTGTCCTTGGACACGATATGTACGTAAAAGGTCCCCTCTTCCGTGTGCAGGTCGCCTTCCGAACTCAGGCGGAAGGTAATGGTATACTTTATGGGATAATAGCCGGTATAGGAGTCCTTGCGTATAGCCATGCTGTACGGGGCCGAAACGGTTTCACCTGACTGCACCCGCTCAAAGGTCCTGTCATAGTTGCCGTCATTGATTTCAAATGGGAACTTGGTGTCATCTTCTGACAATTGCATGCTGATGGTTACATCCTGGGCCGTGGTATTGCGCTTGTTGCGGAAATTAACCGTATAGTCCATCACATTGGGATAAACGCCCCGGGGGGTTGCCTGATTCTCTCCGATGACAAAGTAATTGCCTTCTTTTTTATCCTCCTCATCGTCTGTCCCGGATGATGTGTCCGTTGAAATCCAGATATTGATATAGTCGATATCCGTACCGCCGTCCCACTCCAGAAGTATGGGGATGCTGTAATAGCCCTGCTGTGCGTCCCTGCGCACATTGGCCGACAGGGATACGCTCTTAATATTGCCCTTCTTGATATTGCCCACATTCTTAGCCAGGAACGTGGTTTCCATGATTTCAAAGGGATAGTAGTCAACCGTATAATCCCCGTTGCCCCGCTCTTCAATCTGCTGGAAGTCATTGGTCTGAAGAAGGCTTATCTTCAGGTTGTCCATATCCTCATCCGTGGCCCTTACCCGGAAGGAAATGGACATGGACTTGCCAATCCTTCCCCTTGGCGCCTTGGTTGTGGAAATATAATCATTGTCACTGGCGTTGGTGTTATAGCCCAGCTGATAGCTGCTGGCCATCACGCCAGCCGGACGTGCCCCGGCCATCAGGAATACCATTGATACCAGTATAAGACCTTTACGAATTTTCATTGGTTTCATTCTCACATACTCCCTTTTCTATATGGGTCTCCTCAGCCAGCCTGCCGCCGGTCTCTATGCCCACGATTTTCCCATCCACGATCCGGATCCTCCGGTCCGCATAGGAAGCCAGGTTGTTGTCATGTGTAACCATGACCAGCGTCTGCCCCTGCTCCCTGACAATCTTCTGCATCAGCCGCAGCACCTCCATGGTGGTCCTGGAATCCAGGTTTCCCGTTGGCTCGTCCGCAAATATGATCTGCGGGTTCACCACCAGGGCCCTTGCTATACCCACCCTCTGCTGCTGTCCGCCTGACATCTGGTTTGGCATATGCCTTGCCTGGTCCCCCACGCCTACCAGGTCCATGAACTTCCTGGCCTGCTTCAGCCTGTTCCGTTTTGACACACCCCTAAACGAAAGGGGAAGGGCCACATTCTCAACTGCATTCATGGTGTTCAGCAGATTGTAGGACTGGAAAATGAATCCTACCTTTTCACGGCGGAAGGTCACCAGCTGCTTTTCCGTCATCTTTTCTATATGAGTGCTGCCTATCTCTATCTCGCCCCTGGTGGGCTTCTCAAGACCGGCCAGCATGTTTAAAAGTGTCGACTTGCCAGATCCGGAGGTTCCCACAATCGCCACGAACTCCCCCTTATATATCTCAAAATCCACACCGTCAAGGGCACGGACCTTCATCTCACCCACACGGTAAATCTTGTACAGGTTCTTCACGCTTATGGCCACTTTCCTGCTGTCCGCTGCCGTCAATGCCTCTGCCGCCTCCTGCTTTCCCGTCACCGGCAGTTCCCTTTTATCCGCTTCTGCCGTACCTGTCTGTCCTGCCAAAGCAATGCTCCTTTCCTGCATATTCCTGTGCTATAGTGTACATTTTCCTATTTTTGTACAGTATAGCACAGGCTCAAGTTCCTGTTCTTCTGTATTTTCCTTAAAGTTCCTTAATAATTCCTTACACGGGCCCATGTCCCCATGCCTCCCGGTCACATTTCCATGGAATTCCCTGCTGTGACAGTATATCATAAAATTTTAAAAAAGCCACGAAAAATTACTTGACTTATATTGCATTCTATGTAAGAATATGACGAGGCACAAATCAGTGCCATATCTGGCAGGTTCCGGCTATCGCACTGGTAGGGTGCGAAGTATTTCCCAAAATCAAGATTTTAATAAATTCATAAAGGCAAAGGAGAATCCCATGAGACATTTATTGAATCCCTTAGACTTCTCTGTGGAAGAAATCGATGACCTTCTGGCTCTTGCAAGGGACATTGAGCAGAATCTTCCCCAGTACGCCCATGTGTGTGACGGCAAGAAACTGGCCACCCTTTTTTATGAGCCAAGCACAAGGACACGTTTAAGCTTTGAGGCTGCCATGCTGAATCTGGGCGGCAATGTATTAGGCTTTTCATCCGCCAATTCCAGTTCTGCTGCCAAGGGCGAAAGTGTTGCCGATACCATCCGCATGATTTCCTGCTATTCCGATATCTGTGCCATGCGTCATCCAAAGGAAGGCGCTGCATTCGTGGCAGCACAGAAGGCCCAGATTCCTGTCATCAACGCAGGCGACGGCGGCCATCAGCATCCTACCCAGACCTTAACCGATCTTATGACAATCCGTTCCATGAAGGGACGCCTTGACAACCTGACCATCGGCCTTTGCGGCGACCTGAAATTCGGACGCACCGTACACTCCCTCATCAACGCCATGGTCCGATACCCCAACATCAAATTCATCCTTATATCCCCGCCTGAGCTTCGTATCCCGGATAATATCCGCGAGGACGTGCTCACTGCCAACAACGTGGAATTCGAGGAAGTAGGCAACCTGGACGAAGCCATCGGCAAGCTGGACATCCTTTACATGACACGTGTGCAGAAGGAGCGTTTCTTCAACGAGGAAGATTATATCCGTTTAAAAGACTGCTATATCCTGGACAAGAAAAAGATGAAACTGGCCAAGGAAGACATGTATGTACTCCATCCCCTCCCAAGGGTAAATGAGATTTCCGTGGAAGTGGACGACGACCCAAGGGCCGCTTACTTTAAGCAGGCACAGTATGGGGTATATGTGCGTATGGCCTTAATCATGAGATTACTGGAGGTGGAAAAGCCATGTTAAATATCAGCGGATTAAAGGAAGGCATTGTTTTAGACCACATCGAGGCAGGAAAAAGCCTGGATATCTATTATCACCTGGGCCTGGACAAGCTGGAATGCCAGGTGGCCATCATCAAGAATGCGCGCAGCAACAAGATGGGCCGCAAGGATATCATCAAGATTGAAGGCGGGCTGGATACCCTGGACCTTAAGGTCCTTGGCTACATCGACCACACCATCACGGTCAACATCATTAAGAATGACAAGATTGTTGAAAAGCGCTTATTAAAGCTTCCTAAAAAGATTACCAATGTAATCCAGTGCAAGAACCCGCGCTGCATTACTTCCATCGAGCAGGAGCTTCCCCATATATTCTATCTGGCTGACGAGAAGACCGAGACATACAGGTGCCAGTACTGCGAGGAAAAGTACAGCGAATTTAAGTAGGATACTGGCTTTAGAAGGATACGGCTTCAGCAAATATAAGGCTTTAAAAGTATAAGGCTTTAAAAAAGATAAGAAGAAAGCCCGCCGGGATACATGGATATGTATTCCGATGGGCTTTTCTATTACGCGGTACCACGGCAGGCAGATACAGGACAATCACGCCCTTCTCCTCATATGGAGGATGGGGAACGGGTTCCCCTGCCCGTCCAGTCCATCCCTTTTATAGACCTGGAATCCCATATGTTCATAGAATCCCCTGGCGCCGGGATTCTGCTCATTCACGCAGACCTCTGTCACGGAAAAATCCCTGAACATGGATTGGACCATTGCCTTGCCAATTCCCTGATTCCTGAAGTCAGGCGAGATAAACAGCATTTCCAGCTGCTCCTTGTCAATACCTGCAAACCCGGTGATGACACCCTGATCCTCCGCCACCAAGAGCACCGGGATGCTTCTGAGCGCATCGGGAACATAGGCTGCAATCATGTCGATGTCTGCCGGCGTCAGGAATGTGTGGGTGGCTGAAACGGAATCCCTCCAGATACGCATCAGCACGCTGATCATCTCCGGGCTACGCTCCGTACATATTCTTATCTCCATGTCATATTCCCTAATCCCATCCCTGTCCCACTGACTGCGGGCGCTTTCCCTCCGGCCCGATGTAGGTGGAGCCGTCAAAGGCCAGAATCAGCAGGAAGATGGGATTCAGCAGGATAAGGCCGATTGCGAATCCTGCTCCGTGTCCAAAGGACATGGACATCTTGACACAGGCAATGATGTTCATCACAATCGTCCCGATGGATGCGGCATAATACAGGAACAGCATCCCGCCCACATTCTCAAGGATGGCCGTGACAACGGCAAATGCCATGAACACGGCAAACATCTTCGTATTCCAGACCAGCTTATATTCGGTATAGGTGCTGTAGATGGGAATCAAGGCTTTCCAGCCCGGCTCCCCTGCCTTGTTGAATATCATCCAGTAGGCAAGGATGTAGATGATGAGCAGGACCACACCTATAAAGAACAGTAAAACCCCAAAACCCAGAAGCAGCATGACCAGTTCTTCCATTGTATCTCCTCCTATCCTCTGGCTGGGACAATCTCAAGCCAGTAGCCGTCTGGATCCGTGATGAAATAAATACCCATGCCAGGGTTTTCATAGCAGATGCATCCCATCTCTTCATGATGCTTGTGGATATCATCAAAGTCATCCACGTGGAACGCCAGATGGAATTCACATTCCCCCAGGTTGTAGGCTTCGGTCCTGTCCCTTAACCAGGTCAGTTCAAGGGTGAAGTCAGTTTTACCGTCACCCAGGTACACCAGCTTAAAGGATCCGTCAGAAGCTTCTTTTTCCCTTACCGGCACCAGTCCCAGGGCTTCCTTATAAAAAGCAAGGCTCTTATCCAGGTTCAGTACATTAAAATTAAAATGGTTAAATGTTATCATAGAATTCCCTCCTTATCGTGAAATAGTAAATCCGCATTGACACGTTGTTATTATAGCACATGGTTACCTGAATTACCATATGCAGGAAAAAAGCAGACCGGCTCCACATATATGGGCCGGTCAGGCTGGTTCATATGAAATCCGTCAGGCGGAAACCACCCATCACTTCTTTGGGACCATGACTTCCATTCCGCCCATGTAGGGACGCAGCGCCTCCGGAATCTTCACGCTGCCGTCAGCCTGCAGGTTGTTCTCCAGGAAGGCAATCAGCATACGCGGCGGTGCAACCACGGTATTGTTCAGGGTGTGGGCCAGGTACTTGCTTCCATCCTCTCCCTGTACACGGATCTTCAGGCGGCGGGCCTGGGCATCCCCAAGGTTGGAACAGCTTCCCACCTCAAAGTACTTCTTCTGTCTCGGGGACCATGCCTCCACGTCCACGGACTTAACCTTAAGGTCGGCCAGGTCGCCGGAACAGCACTCCAGGGTACGTACCGGGATATCCAGGGTCCGGAACAGGTCAACGGTGTTCTGCCACAGCCTGTCGTACCACATGGGGCTTTCCTCCGGCTTGCAGACAACAATCATCTCCTGCTTCTCAAACTGATGGATACGGTAAACGCCCCTCTCCTCAATGCCATGGGCACCCTTCTCCTTGCGGAAGCATGGGGAGTAGCTGGTCAGGGTCTGGGGAAGCTGGGCTTCCGGCGTGATTGTATCGATGAATTTACCAATCATGGAGTGTTCGCTGGTACCAATCAGATACAGGTCCTCACCCTCAATCTTGTACATCATGGCGTCCATCTCCGCAAAGCTCATGACGCCGGTCACAACGTTGCTGCGGATCATGAAAGGCGGCACACAGTAGGTGAATCCACGGTTAATCATGAAATCCCTTGCATAGGAAATGACAGAGGAATGAAGCCGTGCAATATCGCCCATCAGATAATAGAATCCGTTGCCTGCAACCCTTCTTGCAGCGTCCAGGTCAATGCCCTCAAAGCGCTCCATGATCTCGGTGTGGTATGGGATCTCAAAATCAGGAACCGCTGGTTCCCCAAAACGCTCCACCTCCACGTTCTCGCTGTCATCCTTTCCAATGGGGACGCTGGGGTCGATGATGTTGGGGATGGTCATCATGATCTTCATGATTTTCTCAGACAGTTCCCCTTCCTTTGCCTCCAGTTCGGCCAGACGGGTGGAGTTGGCGCTTACCTGGGCCTTGACGGACTCAGCCTCCTCCTTCTTCCCCTGTGCCATCAGCTTCCCAATCTCCTTGGACAGTTTGTTACGGCTGGCACGCAGGTCGTCTGCTTCCTTCTGGGTGACGCGGTTTTCTGCATCCAATGCAATCACTTCGTCCACCAGCGCCAATTTGCCCTCCTGGAATTTATTTTTAATGTTCTGTTTGACGATGTCCGGGTTTTCTCTTACAAACTTCAAATCTAACATGGTATTCCTCCTGGGTTTCCTTGATGTAATGCCTCTTATTGCCTTCCATTAAAAGACAGGCATTCCTGTACTGTTACAAAGTATATAACATTTTCCAGGGAAATAAAAGCCCCTTTTTACTGATTTTTAGTGCATCCCATGACATCAGCCCTGTTTCGCATAACAGCATACGCCGTCCACATAGGTGGCCTCCACCTGAATCCGGGCCAGTTCATTGGCAGGCACATCAAAGGGGTTAGCGTCCAGTACCACGAAGTCCGCGGCCAAGCCCGGCGCAATCCGGCCTTTTTCATTTTCCTCAAAGGAAGCATGGGCGCCTTCGATTGTAAAAGAATCAAGGGCCTGCTTAACGCTCATGGCCTGTTCCATGAGATACGGTCCCACATGGTCCTTTACCGTTGTCCTGGTCACCGCACACTGGATGCCCTTCATCACATCCGGCAGTTCCACCGGACAGTCGGAGCCATTGGATGCATGGGTTGTCTCATACAGGGTCTTAAAGTTATAGCTGGATGCGGCCCTCTCCTTCCCGATGCGCTCTTCCACGATATGGATATCGTAATCCAGGAAAATGGACTGGATATAGGCGTGCAGGGACAGCTCCTCAAATTTCCTTAACTGGTCCGGCCTTGTTATCTGACAGTGGACGATACCGTGGCGGTGGTCCGGCCTTGGGCACTCTGAAAGGGCTTTTTCGTATGCAGCCAGTATGTCATCCAGTATCCCGTCGCCGATGGCATGGATGGCCACCTGCATCCCATGGGAGTTGGCATACCCGGCCATCTCCTCAAACTGTTCCCTGGTAAATATAGGGATACCGCAGGTAGACGGGTCATCGGTATAGGGGCTGCTTAAGTATGCGCTCCTGGCGCCCAATGAGCCGTCCCCCAGCATTTTTAATGGTCCAATCTTAAACCACGGGGTTCCCCATCCGGTATTATACCCTTTTTCCAGAAATCCTTTCAGGTCTTTTAAGGTTGTGAACTGGGACTGCTCATATACCCTGACCGTCATGCGGCCTTCTGCCTCCAGTTCCCTGTATGCTTCCAATACCCGCTCATAGGGCACATTGTTAAAGGCCAGCAGGTCATCGGTCTGGGAAGAAGTGACCCCGTAGCGGTTCAGGGCGCGGGATGCGGCGAGGATCATTTCCTTGATATCCTCCTTGTCCGGCTCCGGCAGGCGGCTGTATATCAGATCCATTGCGTTCTCACGGAAAATGCCGTTTGGTCCTCCATCCGCATCCACCTCGAACCGTCCGCCATCCACCTGGGGCGTGTCCTTTGTGATTCCGGTAAGTTCCAGGGCCTTGGTGTTGACCACGCATGCATGGCCGCAGGTCCTGGTCAGGCAGATGGGGTGGTCCTCTGATATTTCATCCAGGTCATGACGGTCTGGGAAACGCCTGCCGTCCTCAAAGTAATCATGGTTCCATCCCCGGCCCTTGACCCAGGTTCCCGGCCTGATGTTATTTTCAAGGATGAAATCCTTCATATATTCCTTCATGGCGCCCATGGATGAAGTGTGGGCAGACAGATCCGCCATGCGCAGCGCATTGCCGTAGTTCAGGAGATGCATGTGGGAATCATTGAATCCGGCGCAGACAAAACGGCCGTCCAGCTCCCTTACCTCATCCCCTTCCTCCTTAAAGGCCATGGCGCCTTCATTGGTCCCGGCGTATACGAACCGGTTCCCTTCTGTCACAAAGGCCTCACACAGGGGAAGTTCCCCTGTGTACACGGCCCCGTTCCGGTATATTATCCTCATTATGTGTCTCCTTATTCTGTCTTTTCCAGTTTCTTCTTATCCTCATAGAACAGGGGGATATCCTCATCCAGGGTTCCGATGCCCATGTAGCGGGCCTTATAATCCTTTAACAGCTTGAAGTAGGTGCCGGACAGGATCAGCACGACAAACACGTTGATAAAGGTAGGGATGCCGCTTGTGATATCCACCAGGGTCCAGATGCTCAGGTCCCCGACGTTAATCAGGTACAGGGTAAGGAGGAACGGCGGCAGGGCGTAAAAATACTTGAACAGCATAAGCAGCCATTTCTTCAGCACCGGATGGTCCTTGGCCAGGTGGCGCAGGGTAACCTCATAGTACACATACCAGCCCCCGGAAGTGGTAACGGAGAAAATGACCATGGTGGCTGTCATGAACACGGTCCCGAATGTTCCCAGGCTGTGCTGGAACACATTGAGGGCCAGGGTCGCATTGGTTGCGCCGGAGGTCCATTCCCCTGTGATCAGTACGCTGAGGGCCGTGATGGTACATACGATGAAGGTATCCACAAAAACCTCAAAGGAACCCCAAAGCCCCTGCTCCACCGGATGCCTGGTCTTGCTGGAAGCGTGTACCATGGGGCTGGTACCCCAGCCGGCTTCGTTGGAGTATACGCTTCTCTGCATGCCTGTGGCAATGGCCTTTGACACGGTAACGCCTGCAAATCCGCCCATGGCAGCGGTTCCTGTAAAGGCATTGGTGAAAATGGAGGCAATGGTGGGAACCAGGTTCCCGATGTTAAGGATGATGATTAAGATACCGAACAGCATGTAGCCAAGGCTCATCACAGGCACCAGCTTGACGAAGATCTTGCTCAGGTTCTTAACGCCCCTCCAGATCAGGGCATAGATGAAAATGACCAGCATCAGGGAGGCCAGCTCCTGCTTTACCCCGAAGGACTGCGCCAGCACCTCGGAGGTGGTAAAATTAGATGCGCTGATGAAAAAGGTGGAAAAGATGCCAAGGCCGAATATAAATGCCAGCGGAAGCCACTTCTTTCCCCAATGGCGCTCCTCCCCAAGCCCGTACTCCATATAGTAGGTGGGTCCGCCGTAAGGGTTGCCCTCCTCGTCGGTGCGGCGGTAATAAACAGCCAGGGTAACCTCAACCTGCTTAATCAGCATGCCCATGAAGGCGGTAAGCCACATCCACAGCACGGCGCCCGGTCCGCCGGTGGTGACAGCGGTTGCCACGCCTGCAATGTTGCCAAAGCCCACGGAACCGCCTACCGCGGTGGCAATGGCCTCATAAGGGCTTAAAAGTCCCTTATCGTTTTCATCCTGCACATGGTCCTTGCGCAGGATGCAGCCCAGGGTGCGCTTAAAGATGTAACCCAGATGGCACACCTGGAAAAACCTGGACCGCACCGTGACGTAAACACCGGTAATGATAATCAGTGCGATTAATGGCGGCCCCCATATGATCTCACCGTTGAGCCAGTTTAAAAAATCTGTCATTTGTTGAATCCCCCTTGTCTTTAGTCTGGATGCTGATGTGGATTTTCGGCAAAGAAAAAGCAACAGCCAAGGCCATTGCTTCCATATCCGGTATCCTCTGACGGAACCAACCAATAGCGCCACCACTTTGATTAAGTGAGAGTACACAGCCTGTTAGACTGTATCCCAACACATCCCGCCGGCAGACGGAACCTGTTTCGGCGGAAAACCCTTTTCCCGTACGCCCGGCCTGCCGGCCGTGGAACGTATGCATACGCTCCTGACTTATGTCGTGTACAGGTACTGATGTTTACCGCGCCTCTATCGCATCCTATTTTATTAACGATTCATTAACATCATACTATCAGAAGCCGGAACTGTCAACATTTTTCGCTTTCATGTCTGCTGCTGACCGCATGTATCAGCACATCCATCACTTCCTCAAAGCACACCCCGTTGGCCGTGGGAATGTTTAATTCCTCGGAACGCCTGATGCACTGCTTGACAAAGGAGGCTGCCAGACGTACCCCTTCCTCAAGCTTCCATCCCCTGACGGCTGCCGCTGCCACCACGGAGGAAAACACATCCCCGGTTCCCGGCCTTTCCTGGCCCACCCGGATTGTCTTTGGGAATGAAATCTCCCGTTCCCCTTCCGCCACCACATTCACAAGATAGCCGCCCTGGTTCACGCCGGTTATGACCACGGAGCCTGGTCCCATGGCCTGGATATCCCTTGCCATCTCCTTTAGTTCCTCCCTTGTCCAGCCCTTTTTGCGGAAGGGCCTGTCCGTCAGGATACAGGCTTCGGTCAGGTTGGGGGTGACGATGCTCCCCATGGATACCAGGGCCTTCATGCGCCTGCACATGGCCTGGGTATAGGTGGCATAGGTCTCCCCGTGGTCGCCCATGATGGGGTCGATGATGATTTTTGTGTCCTCATGGCCAAAATCACGGATCATATCCATCACTATCCCAATCTGGTCCTCCGAGCCCAGGAACCCGCTGACAATCCCGTCAAAGGACAGATCCAGCTCTTTCCATTTTTCAATATATGCCGGCATCTTCCCGGTATAATCGTCAAAGAAATAGACCGGGAAACCGGTATGGTTGGAAAGGATGGAGGTGGGGATGGGACAGCACTGCACCTTCATGGCGGATATGATGGGGATAGCCACTGTCAGGGAACAGCGGCCATATCCGGATAAATCGTTTATCATTGCAATCTTCTTTTGACGGTATCCACTCATATATATCTCCTAACTATCGTAGCCTGTCAAACAGTCCGGCCCGTATGAGGGCGCTGCGAAGGGGCATGTAGATTGCCACGGAAACAAGGGTGGAGGTCACGGCATTGATGGAGGTGCTGGTAATGTTCCATGCCAGCACCAGCTGGGCCGCGGGCTTCCCCAGTATCAGCAGCTTGTAAAAATATCCCACCATGGGGTCAAATACCACGTTGAACAGCAGTCCGCACACAGCCGCAGCCAGTACATAGCGGAATACCTTCTTCTTATCACTGATTTCGTTAATCCTGCCAAGCTTGTGGGCCACCAGGCCGGTTATCAGGCCGATGCACAGCTTGAGGATGAATGTCTTGGGCGCATATACCACATAGACCGGGTCAAACAGGTCACCGATGGTCATGCCGATGGCTCCGCCCAGGCCGCCGTAAAAACCGCCTAACACAAGGGCGCCCAGCACACACACCGCATTGCCCAGATGAATGGACGTGGCGTCCCCGCCCGGAAGGGTAATCTTAATCTGCAAAAAGGTAAATACAACATAGGACATGGCTGCAAACAGCCCTGTCAGCGCCAGCTTATATAGATGCTTATCCTCCGCCCCCGCATATCCCCTGGCTGTTATCTGGTTCACTTTCATACTCTTTCACTCCTTGGACCGCACTGCGGTTTATTTTTATGATGATTCAATCCATGGACTTCATGGTCCATATCTTATCACCGGAGTGGAGTGTTATAAATATCCAGTTTTATGCTTTTTAACCAGTCCAGTTCTGTCAGGGCATGGATACCGTCTCAGTCATGGGATTCCACCACAATCAGCACGCCGTCCGTAAAGCTGATGGTGCCTTCCTCCCCGGTCAGCTCATTGCTGATGCACAGGCTGGTACCGATTTCAATATCCTTGTCGGAAAGAGGATATTTGAATCCGGTCAGCGTGATGCCGTCCACATGTTCGGTCAACGGAAGGAAGGAAACGTATCTGCCCCACAGCCCGCTGCTCCTGAAGGTATGATAACCATCAATCAGGTATATCCGGTTCTGGCTGTCCAGGATATAGGCCTCTATCCCTTTCTGGAGGCAGGGGAACAGCAGGTGGATATTGCCCAGCATGTGGTCCATGCGCCCGCCTGTGGCCCCCAGTATCACTATCTGGGTACAGCCCGTGGCCTGGGCCTTCAAAAGCGCCAGTTCGGTGTCGGTCTCGTCCTTTTCCGGCTGGTGGGTATCCCAGATAATGTGTTCCTTCTGTCTGTAATATTCAAGTATACCGGGCTTCACCGTGTCAAAGTCCCCGACAATCATGTCCGGTTCCAGCCCCAGGGCCTTTACGGCCTCCAGCCCGGCGTCCACCGCGATTATTTTATCAAAATGTTCCTGTTCCAAAAAAGAGCCGGCGAAAGCCAGGTCCAGTTTTCCGCCGGTAATGATCAGACATCGTTTCATATCACTTATTCCTTACTTGGTCAATCATACTTGATTCATCCATTGTCCGGGTTCCTGCAAAGGCTCATTCCATGGAGCTGAATATCTCCAGGAACTCCTTTGTCCTTGCAGCCGCATCACCGCCAAACACAGCGGAACCAGCCACAAACACATTGGCGCCCGCATCCATGATTTCCTTCACATTGCGGGCGCTGACGCCTCCGTCCACCTGGATATCCACAGGAAGTCCCAGCTGGTCAATCCTGGCCCTGAGCCCCCTTACCTTGTCAAGGGTGTAGGGAATGAATTTCTGGCCGCCAAAGCCCGGGTTCACGGTCATGATAAGCACCATGTCCAGCTGGTCAAGGATACAGTCCAGCGCCTGGATGGGCGTGGCAGGGTTCAGGGCAACGCCTGCCTTTAAGCCCAGCTCCTTAATCTGGTTCACCACACGGTCCAGATGGGTACAGGCCTCGGCATGGACCGTGATGATATCCGCCCCGCAGGCCTTCATATCCTCCACATACCGTCCCGGCTCCTCAACCATCATATGGACGTCAAAAACAGCGTCCGTGCAGGAACGCAGGCTCTTGATGACCGGCATCCCAAAGGAAATGCTGGGCACAAAAGCCCCGTCCATCACATCCAGATGGATGTATTCGGCCCCTGCCTGGGCCACGGTCCTGACCTGGGCGCCCAGGTTGCCAAAATCAGCCGCCAGGATTGACGGCGCCAATTTATAGTACATTGTTAATACCTCCTCTTTTTCTTAAGCTCATCATACATCAGAAGATAATTCCCATAGCGGCTCCGGCTCAGCCTGCCGTCCTTTAGCGCTTCCTTTACCCCGCACACCTTCTCGCCCACATGGACGCACCCAAGGAACCTGCAGTCTTCCTCATACTGGGCAAACTCGGGAAAATAATCCTTCAGTTCCCCTTCTTCCAGATCCGGGGTGAACATGGAACTGAATCCCGGGGTGTCCATCATATACGTATTTTCCTCCACATAGAACAGCTGGGAGTGGCGGGTGGTATGCTTTCCCCGCTCAATCTTGTGGCTGATATCCCCTGTCTCCATGGCTGCCCGGGGCTGGATGCAGTTGGTCAGTGAGGATTTTCCCACACCCGAAGGACCTGCCAGGACTGAGGTTTTTCCTCTGAGGATTTTCCTCACTTCTTCCACACCTGTCTCGTCAATGGCGCTGATGAATTTCACCTCATATCCAGCTGCCTCATAGATGCTTCTGTAGGTCCCCATCAGCTCATCATCCCCTAAATCCATCTTGTTGAAACAGATGATGACCGGAACCTGCTGGATTTCCATCATGACCAGGAAACGGTCCAGCAGGTTCAGGTTGGGGGACGGGTGGGTCAGGGAGAAGACCACCAGGGCCTGGTCTATATTGGCCACTGCCGGGCGCACCAGGGCATTGGCCCTGGGAAGGATGGCGTCAATATTGCCCTCCCCCTCTGTCTCATCCAGTACCGAGAACTCCACATTATCCCCTACCAGGGGCTTTATCTTTTTATTCCTGAAAACTCCTTTTGCCTTACACTCATAAATCCGGTCCTTACCATCATGCACATAATAAAAACCTGCAATTCCCTTAATTATCTTACCAGTCATAAACTCCTCTTATCCCACCGGGAAAAATGTTACCGGATAGGATGCTATTACAGTCAGGTCCGCACTTCCTGCGTCCACCACTTCCACGGTACCGCTGTCCACGCCATAGGCGCCCTTAATCCTGGGAATCACCACAGGTATGGTCTGCGCCCCTACTACAAGCCTTTCCTTCATGAGCGGTGTGTATACCACATCCCCGTTAACCGTCTGTTTCAGCCGGATCATCACCCGGACGCTGCTGGTCTGGGATGCCGGGCCTATATAATTGTTCAGGGAACAGGTGGTGTCGATGGAGCTGAGATAGTACTGGGACGCCTCTGTCTCCGATGCGTCCGGTTCCCCGCTTATCACATAATCCACAGGAGTGCCCGGGGCCAGCATGGTATCCGGCAGCGGCACCTGGTTGATGACCAGTCCTTCCGCCACCGTATCGCTGCGCTCCGTTGTCACATTGCCGGTCACAAGCCCTGAACCAGCCAGGAGGGCGTCCGCCGAAACCCGGTCCTGTCCTATGAGGTTGGGCACCCTGCCCTGCTCATTCTCCACTCCCTTGCTGACAAAAAGGGTCACACGCTCCCCTATCTTGGCAGTCTCCGGGCTGAAGCGCAGGATAGTTCCCGCTGCCGCCGTATTGCTGAATTCTTCCTTTACATCCACCACAAGCCCCTTTTCCTCCAGAAGCCTGGATGCATCCAGGACAGTCAGCACCGTAAGGTTCAGTGTGCCAAGGTTTACTTTATCGCTCCCCTTGCTTAAGGTGACCCCCACCGTGCTTCCTTTATCCACAACCGTATCCTGGACAATGGTCTGGGCCATGACCTGGCCTTCCGCATAATTATCCGAATAATCACTGCCCGTCACTTCCAGCTTCAGATCCACCTGTGCCAGCTCTTCCCTGGCCTGCTGTTCCGTCATGCTGAGGATATAGGGCACATAGGTCTGGTTATCCGTAATGTTGACCTCCAGGCTGGCAGTCTCCGCTTCCGTGCTTACAGCCACCGTGGGTTTTTCGCTGGTTCCCGCCCGGAACAGGCCTGTGAGCCTTGAAAACACGAACAGGACCACGGCCACGATGATGATGGCCGCCACAATGCCGATGGCAGTGACAATGCGCTCAAACTGCGTGCTGACGTCCTTGTCCTTCTGTCTGGATGTCAGGTGGGAAGGGCCTTTGCGTTCCCTGCGGTTTCTGGATGAAGGATCGGGGTGGTCATCCCTCAGTTCCTCCTCGCCAAGGCTTCCCCTGGCCGGTTTCCTGCTTTCCTGAAGGTTTAGCAGTTCTTCCCTGGATATGGACCTGGTCCTGCCAAACTCATCCTCCTCCTCTTCCTGTGCGTAGATATCGCAGTCAGGCTCCATCAGCGCCTTCCTTAAGTCGGCTATGACATCCGTTACATTTGAATAGCGGCGCTCCGGTCGCTTCTGGGTGCATTTGAGGATGATCTGTTCCAGGGCATGGGACACCTCGGGCACATATACCCTTGGGGGCGTCACCGGTTCCTCCAGATGGGCCAATGCCACGGTAATCGTGTTGTCGCCCTCAAACGGGACCTTTCCCGTCACCATCTCATACATGGTAATGCCAAAGGAGTAAATATCACTGCGCTCATCGCAGTAGCCGCCCTTGGCCTGTTCCGGGGATATATAATGGACCGATCCGACGGCAGTGGCGTTCATGGTCTGGGTGGAAACGGCCCTGGCAATCCCGAAATCCGCCACCTTAACCTTGCCGTCCCTGGATATGATCATATTCTGGGGCTTGATATCCCGGTGTATGATATGCTGCTCATGGGCAGCCCCGATTCCCTGGGCAACCTGGATGGCAATGCCGATGGCTTCCTTACTCTCCAGATGTCCCTTCTTCTCAATGTAATTCTTAAGGGTAATGCCCTCAATCAGTTCCATGACAATATAGTGCAGCACATCCTCATCCACAACGTCATAAACACTGACAATATTAGGATGGGACAGGCGCGCCGCTGCCTGGGCCTCCATCTTAAACTTGCTGACAAAATTCTCGTCAAAGGCAAATTCTTCCTTTAAGACCTTGATGGCAACCAGACGGTTTAATGTATGGCACTGGGCCTTATACACAACAGACATCCCGCCTGAACCGATGCGCTCCAATATCTCGTACCTGTTCTGCAGGTATGTTCCGGGGTTCAGCATAAGCCATCCTCCCTTCCCAGCGGATTCACAAGCACCACCGCAATATTATCAATGCCGCCCTGGCGGTTGGCCTCCTGAATCAGGCGCGACGCCTTTTCCTTAAGGCTGCCCTCTCCTGTTATGATCCTGCGTATGGACTCGTCATCCACCATGTTGCTCAGTCCGTCCGAACAGAGAAGGATGTAATCCCCCTCTTCCAGGTCCACCTCAAAGAAATCCGGCTCCACATCCCTGCCGATGCCCATGGCCCTTGTAATGATGTTCTTGCGGCTGTTGTAATCCGCGCTGCCCCGGCGCATCTGCCCCATGGCAACCATTTCCTCCACATAGGAGTGGTCCTTCGTGACCTGTCGGATGGTTTTGTTATGTATCAGGTACAGGCGGCTATCCCCCACATTGGCAACATAGAGCAGGTTATCCTCCACCACCCCTGCCACCAGGGTGCAGCCCATGCCTTTCAGTTCTTCCCTGAGGAGGGATTCCTCATACAGCTGTTCATTCACGATTCCTATCCCTGTCTTCAGCTGCATCACAGGGGAGCCTTTTCCTTCCCTGTTAATATAGATTACCAGGTTCTCAACCGCAAACCGGGAAGCATAGTCCCCGGCCTGGTGGCCTCCCATCCCGTCCGCCACCAAAAACAGGTTAGGCAGGGAGCCAACCCTCTCCGGCGACGAGTAGATATAATCCTGATTCATGGATCTGACCTGGCCTATGTCTGTCAACGCATATGCTTCCATGCTTACTCCGCCCCCTTTTCCATATAGCTCTTTCGCAGCTGGCCGCAGGCTCCGCCTATATCCCGGCCCATTTCTCTTCTGATTGTAACATTTATACCGTTTTTTTCAAGCAGGTCCTTAAAATCTGCAATGGCCTTCCTGCCTGACTGCACGTAATCCCGTTCCTTGATGGGATTCACCGGGATCAGGTTCACATGGCCATGCTGGTCCTTAATCAGGCGGCTCAGCGCCCTGGCCTCATCCAGATTGTCATTGACCCCCTGGACCAGGCTGTATTCAAAGGTAAGCCTGCGCCCTGTCTTCTCATAATAGTAATGGCAGGCCTCCAGCACATCCTTTAACTTATAACGGTTGGCAATGGGCATCAGCGTCTTGCGCACCTCATCATTGGGGGCGTGGAGGGACAGTGCAAGGGTGACGGCCAGACCTTCCTGGGCGAACTGCAGTATGCCCGGCACAATGCCGCAGGTGGAGACGGTCAGGTTCCTCTGGCTGATATTAAGCCCTTTTTCGTGGGAAATCAGGCGCAGGAAACGGATTACATTGTCGTAGTTGTCAAAGGGTTCTCCTGAACCCATCACCACCACATTGGAAACCCGCTGGCCTGTGTGGGCCTGTATCCGGTAAATCTGGTCCAGCATTTCCGAAGGCCTCAGATTCCGCTCCAGACCATCCAGGGTGGATGCGCAGAAACGGCAGCCCATCCTGCACCCCACCTGGGAAGAGATGCATACGGAATTCCCATGATGATACTGCATCCACACACTTTCTATGATATTGCCGTCCTCCAGGCAAAAGAGATACTTCCTGGTCCCGTCAACCTGGGATATACGTTCCTCCGTGATGGAAAGGCATGTAAGGCTGTAATTGTCCTTCAGTTTCTGCCTCAGTTCCTTGGACAGGCTTGACATGCCGTCAAAGCTTCCAGCCAGCTTCACATGTATCCAGTCGTAAATCTGTTTTGCCCTGAAGGGTTTCTCCCCCAGGGCCGCCATCTCCTCTGTCACTTCTTCCAGTGTCATGGATTTTATATCCTTACGGCCTTTGTTATCCGTCAAATCCAACATAGCATAACTCCTGTTTCTTTCATTATCATCCATCTGTCCCGGACCCATTCACGGTTCAGCCCGCAGGACCCACGGTTCTCAGACCCGCCTGAACACACTGATGAAAAAGCCGTCAAAGGGGTGGATTCCAGGCAGGAACTGTATCCGTCCATCCTTAAGGGATGGTTCATCAAAATCCTCCCCCAGCCTGCCGGATAAGTCCACTGGCTCAAGGGGGAAATTTTCTGACAGCCACATGGCATTCCCTTCATTTTCCATAGGATCGATGGTGCAGGTGCTGTACACCAGGGTTCCTCCGGGCTTCACATACTGCCATACCACGGAGAGGATATCCCGCTGAAGCCTGGAAAGCTCCCTCATCTTATCCATGGTCATATTGTACTTGATGTCCGGCTTTTTGCCGATGATCCCAAGTCCGGAACAGGGCAGGTCCGCAATCACGATGTCCGCCTTTTCCCTGGCATCCTCATCAGGCACAAGGGCATCCCAGACCACCGCCTTGATATTGGCAGCGCCGGAACGGGCCACGTTTTCCTCAATCAGGGCTGTCTTCTGGTAACTTAAATCCCTCGCCTCCACCATTCCCGTGCCCTTCATCTTATCTGCCAGGTGCAGGCTTTTGCCTCCGGGGGCAGCGCATACATCGATGATGTAATCCCCCTCCTTCGGGTCTGCCAGTTCCCCCACAAAGGCGGAGGTGGCATCCTGCACCTGGATCCATCCGTTTTGGAAGCATTCCAGTCCTTCCATATAATCATAGCCTGAAATTGCCAGCACGGAGGGCAGACAGTCAAGTTCCTTCACCATTACCCCCTGGGAATCCAGGGACTTAAGGATTGCCTCCCTTAAAGCCCTGCTGAGGTTGCAGCGCACCCACGTGGGCCTGTCTTCAAGAAAAGAGGCGGCAATCATCTCCGCCTTTGCGCTGCCATATTCTTTTTCCCACATATCGTACATCCACTGGGGAATGCTGTAGGCCAGGGAGGGGGAATCAAACACCAGGGAAGCCTTTTCCCTGGATATGGTCCTTAACACCCCGTTCACAAAACCCTTAAGCCCGGTGAAACGGCGTTTCACCGCCAGCTTCACGGCTTCGTTGCAGACCGCGGAATCCGGCACCCTGTCCATGTATAAAATCTGATACACGCTCATCCGCAGAAGGTTGCGGATAAGCGGTTTCATCTTGTCTGTCTTTGTCCTTGAATACTTGTTGATGATATGATCAATCTGCAGGAGATATTCCAGGGTCCCTTCTGTCACCCGGGTAATGAACGCCCTGTCCGACTTGTCCAGGTACTGGTACTTCTGAAGGGCCTGGTTCAGTACCAGATGGACAAAACTGCCTTTATCCAGCACTTCCGACAGTATATCCAGCACAATCCCACGGTTTTCCATTCCCCTGTCCGGATTCCCAGCCATCAGTCCCTCCTTCTGTTGAAAATCATCAGCAGGCGCAGAAGCTGGAGGATGGAGGCCGCTGCCGCCGCCACATAGGTAAGGGCCGCTGCATTCAGCACGCTTCTGGTCTGGCCCACTTCCTGTCCTGCCAGGATTCCCGTGGAATCAAGAAGGGTAACCGCCCTGTGGCTTGCGTTATATTCCACAGGCAGGGTCACCAGCTGGAACAGGACCGCCAGTGAAAACAGTACGATACCCGCCATGGCAAGGCCGGAACCGCCGCTTCCAAGGAGCAGGCCTATGAGGATCAGGGGCCATGCCAGCTGGGAACCAAGATTGGCGGCAGGCACCAGGGCTGCGCGGATTCTTAAGGGTGAATAGTCCGTTGCGTCCTGCATGGCGTGACCGCACTCATGGGCAGCCACACCGATGGCGGCAATGGACGTGGAGCCATATACCGCGTCTGACAGGTTGACTGTCTTAGACCTGGGGTCATAATGGTCGGTCAGGTTCCCCGGCACGCGTCGTATGGTCACATCATAGATGCCCTGGGAATTCAGCAGCCGCTTGGCCGCCTCGGCCCCCGTCATGCCGCACATGCTCCTGACAGCCGAATAGCGCTGGTATGTGGCATTCAGTTTGGCGGACGCCATCATGGATACGATGACGCCAATCAGTACCAGTATATAGGTTGAATCATAAAATGGATAAAACATGGTTATTCATCACTCTCTTTCATTATGCAAAGTTACTGTTGTGTCCTGTTCACAAACACATCCCCGGCCGGTATGGGATATCCGCGCAGGAATGCCTCTATATCCATGCGCTTCTTTCCTTCCATCTGGAGTTCTTTGATGGAAAGGAGGCCGTCTCCTGTCCTGACTGCCAGGCAATGCCTGTCAGACAGAGCCACCCCTCCGCAGGGCAGGCCGTTTGCAGGGGCCTCATCCTTAATGACATCCGCGGCCCAGATCTTGATGGTCTTTCCGTTCCACATTGTGTAGGCGCTTGGCCACGGATTAAGGCCCCGTATCAGGCGTTCGATGGATACGGCGTCCTGATTCCAGTCAATGTCCCCAAGGGACTTGGTCAGCATCTTCGCATAGCAGGTCCCCTCCTCTGTCTGGGGCGTGCGCACGGCCGTACCCTCCTCCAGTTTCCTGAGTGTGGAGAGAATCAGGCTTCCCCCTGCCAGGCTCAGCTTGTCGTGAAGGCTTCCCCCTGTCTCCTTTTCATCGATGGGTATGACCACCTTCTCCAGCATGTCGCCGGTATCCAGGCCCACATCCATCATCATGGTGGTTATGCCTGTCTCTTTCTCGCCGTCAATGACACACCACTGGATGGGAGCCGCCCCCCTGTACTTTGGCAGCAGGGATGCATGGATGTTGACGCAGCCATACCTGGGAAGTTCCAGCACGGCCTTGGGAAGGATCTGGCCAAAGGCAATCACGACAAACGCATCCGCCTCCAGCTCCCGCAGCACCTCTATGAACGCCTGGTCCCTTACCTTCACCGGCTGGTATACGGGTATCTTATATTCCAGCGCCTGGACCTTCACAGGCGTCATCTGCATCTCTTTGCCCCTGCCCTTTGGTTTGTCCGGCTGGGTTACCACGGCAGCCACATCATGTCCTGCTTCCACCAGCGCCTTAAGCGTGGGTACGGAAAAATCCGGTGTTCCCATAAATACAATACGCATGTCCACACTCCTGTTCCTCAATCATATCTGTAAAACCCTGCAATATACGTTCCTATTCAGCAATCTCTTCCTCAGGCTCAGCGCCGGCGTCCACCAGCTCACCTTCCACCAGTTCCACATACATCTGGCCTTCCAGATGGGCAACTTCATGGCAGATGGCCCTTGCCAGAAGTCCCTCGCCCTCCAGCTCAAAAGGCTCCATATTCTCATCCAGGGCCTTAACCTTCACGTAGTTAGGACGTGTCACGATACCGGATTTGCCCGGAAGGCTTAAGCACCCCTCATATCCGGTCTGGCTGCCGTCCTGAGCGATGATCTCTGGGTTGATCAGCACATACTGGTTGCCGTCGTCCACATCAATGGTCACAATCTGCTTCAGCACTCCAACCTGCGGGGCGGCCAGGCCGCAGCCATTGGCCTCATACATGGTTTCAAACATATCTTCAATCAATTCCATGGTCCGCCTGGTCATCTCCTTCACAGGCTTGCACTTCTTTGTTAAAATATCATCTCCCATAATCCTTATCTGTCGAACTGCCATTTTCTACCAATCTCCTTTTGTCATGTTAAATCATACTGTATTGTCAGGCCAAAACGGCCCTCGGCCTCCTTAAGGCGGAGTTCTGCCATTTTCCTAATCTGTATCAGTATATCATAATTTTCATGCTTTATATATAAAATTTTTCTATAAATATCATTAACTTTGTAAACAGGCGCATTCACGGGACCGATTAACTTAAGGTCCCTGCCGGGTCCATTCCTGTCCTGTCCGGCCTTCCATCCTTCCACCCATCCGGCGGTGCGGCCGGCCGCCTGTTCCACCACGTCCTCCCTGGGACATGCCATCTGGATGGTTAAGAGTCCCACGGCCGGGGGATAGCCAAGGAGGCGCCTGTAGGCCGTCTCCTGGCCGTAAAATGCCTCGTAATCCTGCCTTGCGGCTGCCTGGATACAGTAGTGGTCCGGCTGGTAGGTCTGGATGACCACATTGCCCTCCAGTTCCCCTCTCCCGGCCCTGCCCGCGGCCTGGGTCAGAAGGGCAAATGTCTGCTCCCCGCACCGGTAGTCCGATGCGAAAAGGGAAAGGTCCGCCGCTAAGGCGCCCACCAGGGTGACCTTGGGGAAATCATGCCCCTTCACAATCATCTGGGTCCCGATAAGGATATCCGCCTCCCCCCTTGCAAAGGCGGATAGTATCTCCTGATGGCCTCCCTTCCTGGACGTGGTGTCCAGGTCCATCCGCAGGATCCCTGCATCCGGGAACAGCCCGGCCGCCATGGCTTCAATCTTCTGGGTCCCTGTCCCGAAGGGGGCGATATACCGGGAGCCGCAGGAAGGACATACCTTTGGCTGTTCCATGGAGTAGCCGCAGTAATGGCACATCATGCGGCCGTTCCTGTGAAGGGTCAGTGTCACATCACAGTGGGGGCATTTGATGGCCTCCCCGCAGGAACGGCAGGATACAAAGTTCGCATATCCCCTGCGGTTGATGAAGAGCATGATCTGTTCCTTTTTTGCAAGCCTGTCCTCCATCAGTTCCTGAAGGCGGCGGCTGAAGATGGAACGGTTGCCCGCCCTCAGTTCCTCCCGCAGGTCCACGATTTCCACCTTGGCAAGGCTGGCATCTGCCTTCGCCCTCTCCTTCATGGTAAACAGGCCGTATTCCCCCCTCAGCGCCTTTGTATAGGACTCCAAGGACGGGGTGGCCGAACCGAGGATCAGGGACGCATGGTTCGCCTCCGCCCGCACGGCGGCAGCCTCCCTGGCGTCATACCGCGGGGAAAGCTCGCTTTTGTAGGCATTTTCATGCTCCTCATCTATAATGATGAGGCCAAGGTTTGAAAACGGGGCAAAGAGGGCGGACCGGGGACCGATTATGATATCAATATCCCCGGTCCTGGCCCTTTCATACTGGTCATAGCGTTCCCCGGCGGACATCCTGGAATTCATCACGGACACCCGGTTGCCGAAACGTGTGTAAAACCGCATCACGGTCTGCCATGTAAGGGATATCTCAGGAATCAGGACAATCACCTGGCGCCCCGCCTGGAGCACATGGGCAATCAGCTCCATGTAGACCTCCGTCTTGCCGCTGCCCGTGATTCCATGGATCAGATAGGTCCTTCGGATCCCCTCCCCATAGTCACGGAGAATGGAATCTGCAATCTCCTGCTGGGCCTGGTTCAGGGCCGGGAAGGTGCCAGGGTTCCCAGCGGTGCCTCCGCCAGCAAAGGTGGTCCCTTCCCGGGGCATGCCGGCCAGCCGCTGCATCTCCAGCAGCGGATTCCGGTACCGCTCCACCACCTCCACCTTAAGGACGCCGCCCTCCTCCAGCGGCTTAACCACTGCCGCCGTCAGGCTTAAACGGTTCATGGCTTCCTCATACGGAATCACCGGCGCCAGGAGAAATGCCTCCAGAAGCCGGAGCCTTGCCTTATGGTTCTTCCTCCTGGCCTCCTCCACGGCCCGTAGCAGCCCCTCCTGGTCCAGAAGACACTTCAACTGCCGCTTTGGCGCCTCCTTTACCTTCTGCTTCACTGGAAGCACTGTCTTTAATGCCTGGTTCATGGTGGATCCATACCGCTCCTTCATCCACCATGCAAGCCAAATAAGCTGGGACTCTGCAGTCACGCTTCCCTGCACAATCCCAGCCACATCTTTTATCTTATTCTCGTCTATCTCCGCCTGGTCAGTCAGCCCCACCACATAACCTTTGCGCTGCCGGTTGCCCTGACCGAAGGGGATATAGACCTGCTGCCCCGCATGAATGCTCCCGGACAGGTGTTCCGGTATCCTGTACTGGAATGTCCTGTCCACGCTTTCATGGGAAATATCTATGATAATATTGGCATATTCCTGCCCCACCTGCGTCACCTGTCAATCTGAATCCATTATAAGTTCCTGACTATTATACATGACATCAGCTAAAAATGCAAATTACGGGGGAATACACATCAGGCCAGACACTTTTCCAGCACGTCAAAAAGCCGTTCATAGTCAATGGGTTTGGCAACATGGTCATTCATTCCGGCGGCCAGCGCTTTGGCAATATCCTCTGCAAACGCATTGGCCGTCAGGGCAACCACCGGGATGTCCGCCGCCTGCGGGTGGGTGCTTTCCCTGATTTTCCGGGCCGCCGTATACCCGTCCATCACAGGCATCTGCAGGTCCATTAAGATGGCCTGATAATACCCGTCCCCCGATGCCTGGAATGCGTTTAATGCCTCCTGTCCGTTGAAGGCGCCTTCCGTACTGATTCCCGCCTCCCCAAGGATGGTCCTGACAATCTCCATGTTGAGTTCATTGTCCTCCGCCACCAGCACCCTGATGGCCCTGCCGGAAAATGCATCCCTGCGCCTGCCCACGTCCACGATTTTCCCGGACGCTTCCTCTTCCTTCTGTTCTTCTTCATCCAGTTTCAGGCTCAGCGTCACGGTAAAACGGCTTCCCCTGCCAGGTTCGCTCTCCACCTGGATGCTGCCCTGCATGGCGTTTATGATGCCCTGGGTAATGGGCATGCCAAGCCCCGTGCCCTGAATGTGTGTTTCCCTCACCTTTTCCTCCCGGAGAAAGGGCACGAAAATATACTTCCTGAACTCTTCTGTCATGCCGATCCCGCTGTCTTCCACGATGAACACGAAATTGCCGAAGCCGGCAACCCTCTGGGCCACTTCTTTTACGGTCAGTTTCACGGTCCCGTTCCCAGGCGTATATTTCACGGAATTGGACATGAGGTTTAAAAGTACCTGGCGCAGGCGCCCGCTGTCCCCTATGAGGCGGCGGTGCTTAAGGTCTGCCGTATCCACCTTCAGGGAATGGCCTCTTTCCTCCGCCGATGGACGGATGATGGTAACCACCTCATCTACCAGCTTATCCATGCAGAAAGGCGCGTCCATAAGCTGCATCTTCCCCTTTTCAATCCTTGACATGTCAAGGACATCATCAATGAGGGCCAGCAGATGGCTGCTGGACATATTGATTTTCTCCAGGCAGTCCTCCACCCGCTCCGGCTCATGGCTGTGGGACATGGCAATGGCTGTCATTCCTATGATTGCGTTCATGGGGGTGCGGATATCATGGGACATCTGGGCCAGGAAACTGCTCTTTGCCTCGCTGGCCTCCTTGGCCGTCTCATAGGCGGTCATCAGCGCCTTCCTGTTTTCCTCTTCCTGCTGCATCTCATTTATCTTCTGCTGGTGGATGTTCATATTGGCAAATACCACCTTTGACACACTGCCGTCCTTCATCTGGGCCACACTGAACCGGGAGCGCACCCACTGGACACGGTCCGGGTACTGGCGCCTGAAGTCAATGTCATACACGGGCCGTTCCTCGGACAGGATCTGCTTTAAGAATCCGGGACTCCCTGCCCGGCGCATCTTCTCCTGGTCCTGGGGACATACATGTTCCCGGATGAACTTTTCATAATATACCTTCAGGCTCCCCTTGGGAAATGCCCCTGTCTTCTCTATGTAATCCTCCTGCCATACAGCCTCCTCCACGTCATTGTCCAGGTCAAACAGATAGATGGAATAATAGCACTGGCACAGGTTGGAAAGCACATTGTCCCTGAGCCGGGCCTTCTCCCTGAGCATGATGGTATCGGTGATGTTCTGGTGATATCCCCTAAGGCATATCCCATCTTCCTGGCTTTCATCCCGGACGCCCCCGCAGCGCACATAGATGGTCCCCCACAGGGGATGTTCCCATGGATACTGGACTTCCGCCCGCTTATTGCGGATCATCTCATCCACCCCTGTCTCTATCATGGGATAAAAATCATGGTCAATCCGGTCATACCATACCCGGTAGCATTCCTCCGGGGACGGCATCCCATCCAGGCCAAGAAGCTCCATCATGGCCTTATCCCCGTACATCCTGGGTTCCTTCCCCTCCTCCAGTTCAATTGTCCATAACCCGGTGCGGGCCATGCGCAGAAGTTCCTGCATACTGGCCATATCCATAAAATGCTCCTGCATACACACCTGCCTCCTCCTATGTTTATTATCAATCAGACCGATATTGCCCGTTTTTCAAATCCCTTGAACCTCAGGGAGAACACAACTGCCCTGAAAATCCAGTCTATGAACATCCCATACCAGATTCCCATCACCCCAAGCTTAAATATGTACACGAACAGGTATGCGAACCCGATGCGGAAAGCCCACATGGAAAATACGGACACGGCCATGGTAAACCTGGCATCCAGGGACGCCCTCAGGGTATGGGGAATGGTAAATGCCAGAGGCCATACAAGCATGGCGATGCTGTGGGCCGTAATCAGGTCCCGGGACAGCCGGGACGCCTGCCCCGACAGCTGGTAAATCCCCACCAGTTCCCCTGAAAACAGCACCATGGAGGAGCTGAGCACCAGCAGGATGGCGTAATTCACCCCTATGAGGGACTTGGCATAATGCTTTGCCTCAGAGAGCCTTCCTGCCCCCACGCACTGTCCCACAATGGTGATAAGGCCCAGCCCGATGGCGGTTCCGGGCAGGTACAGGATGGTGACCAGGTTGCTGGCAACCGCATAGCCTGCAATGGAGGCAGTGCCCAGGGAGGACACAAGGCTCTGCAGGAATATCTTGCCGAACTGGAACATACCGCTCTCCAGCCCGCCCGGTATGCCGATGGAAAGGATGTTCTTAATCATGCCCATATCCGGCACCAGTGACTTCATGCTGTTCAGGCGGATGGAATTATGGCGGTTCTGTATGAGGACAAACATCATGGCCGCCGCAATGATGCGGCTGAACAGGGTTGGATATGCCACCCCTGCCACCCCCATCTTAAGGCCGAACACGCAGATGGCATTGCCCACGATATTGATGATGTTCATCACCAGGGATGTCATCATGGACACCTTGGAATTACCCATGGAACGGAACAGGGCCGCACATGCGTTATACAGCCCGATAAAGGGATATGACAGCGCCGTTATCCAGAAATAGGTTTGTGCATTGTCCATCACGGACAGTTCCACCTTGCCGAATATGGCGCCCAGGAGATGGCGGTTGCCTATGATTGCAATAAGGGTCACTATCAAGGACAGGGTCAGGGTAACGCTGACCAGCTGTCCCGCCGCCTTGCGGGCGTCCCTGGGCTGTTCCTTTCCAAGATACTGGGCGGAAATCACCGCGCCTCCCGTTGCCAGGGCGCCCATGATCTGTATGATCAGGACGCTGATGGAGTCCACCAGGGATACCCCGGACACGGCGGCCTCGCCCACGGCCGCCACCATCACCACGTCCACCATACCAACCAGCACCGCCATGATCTGTTCCACAATCAGGGGGGCCAGCAGTTTTATCAGTTGTTTTTTGGAAAACATATTACGCCTTTCTTATACTATCTCATAACATCCGCCCTCCCCTGCCCTGATACAGGCAGAGTAAAAGTGTGCGGCTGCCTCCGTAAGATAGCATGTATCCTTTATGCCGGCCGTCTCATAGGGTGAATGCATGGACAGCTGGGGAAGGCCGATGTCCACCGTGTTCAGGGACACATGGGCATTGCTTATATTGCCAAGGGTAGAGCCTCCCGGCATGTCCGAACGGTTGGCAAAGGTCTGGAAGGGCACCCCGGCCCTTTGGCACAGGGCTTTGAACATGGCTGCGGACACCGCGTCCGTGGTGTACTTCTGGTTGGCATTGTACTTGATCACAATCCCCTGGTTCATATAAGGACGGTTGGTGGGGTCTGCCCGGTCCGGCAGGTTTGGATGGACCGCATGGGCATTATCCGCCGATATCATGAAACTGGATGCCAGCGCCATCAGGTATGCCTCCTCATCCCTGCCAAGCCCGGTGTTGATCCGCCTCAGGGTATCCTCAAGGAATGTGGAATCCGCTCCCTGCTTGGTCCCGCTGCCCACTTCCTCATTGTCGAACACGGCATGGACCGCAATCCCCTCCGCGGGTTCACCCTCCAGGAATCCCTTAAGGGACGCAAATGCGCACTGCAGGTCGTCAATCCGCCCGCAGGAGAAGAACTCGCCTTCAGCCCCCCATATGGTTCCCGGCATCCTGCTGTACAGGAACAGGTCGTGGCCCAGGATGTCCTCCTCATGGACACCTGCAGCTTCAGCCACAAGCTTCATGAACGTCCCCTTGGAGCCGTCGCCGCCAAACAGGGGAATCATATCCACCTGTGGGTTATACTTGTATCCATCGTTGACCTGACGGTTAAAATGGATGGCCAGGTTGGGAATCATCAAAAGGTCACGGTCCACCTTCACAAGCTTTGATACCAGACAGTTCCCTGTCTTCACCACCAGACGCCCTGCCACGGACAGGGGCCGGTCAAACCACGGCGCGCACAGCATGCCGCCATACTTTTCCACATTCAGCCTGATATAATGGCCTTCGGATTCCATCTCCGGGTTTTCCTTAATCTTAAAGGACGGGGAATCACTGTGGCTGGCCATGATCTGGTAGCCCGAACAGGTTCCGGCCGGTATCCTGAACGATATGATGGAGGACTGGTTCCTGGTCACGAAGTAGGATCCCTTCTTTTTCAATTCCCACTTCTCACCTTCATGAAGCTCTGTAAACCCTGCTTCCCTGAGGATTCCTGCTATATTTGCCACTGCATGGAAGCTGGTGGGGCTGTCCTCCAGGAAACGTATCAGTCCTTTGGTCAGCTGGATGCATTCTGCCTTCTCTATACTCATCATGTATCTCCTTTGTCAATCATTTCCTTTTTATACCATCTACTGTACCACAAACCGGTCCATCAGGCAATAGAGCCGTTTAATTCTCCCTGGCAGCCAGCCAGGGCAGGATGAACCCAAGCCCCACCAGCACAAATGGGGTTACGATGTTGAGCACCAGCTGGAACAGGTCATCGGAATAGATACCTGTGATACAGGCAAATGCCGTAAAGCCGAAACACCAGATTCCCACCAGGGTACCGGCTGTCCTGCCCTTTAAGAACCGGTACTGGGCGTGGAAGGCATCCCCCGCCCTCTTAAGCGCTATATAGGCCACGAATACCCACAGGTAACGAAGGGGCATGCAGACCGAGTTGACCTTTACCAGCCAGCGCACCAGCACGTCCACATTCCGGATGCCGAAGGCAGGCACGATGATCAGGACGCAGACAATGAGCATCACCAGCCTGTGTCCGTTTACATAGGTGCCGTGTTCATTTTTCTCAAACATCTTCCTGGGTATGAAGCGCGTATCCGCGCTGTCAAGGAGCATGCGCAGGGGGGCGTCCACGGACAGCACCATAACGGAAAACTGGCCGATCAGGTTGGTGAGGGCGTATACAATCACAAAGAAATTACCCATATGATAGTACTCCCCAAGCCTCTGGAAGGCGTAATAGGCGCCGTTTGTCATCAGGTCCGCCGGGATATGGTCTGAATCAAACATCATCCCAAGGGCAATGGTGCCAAGTATGGCGGTCACTGCCACCATAAGGGCCAGGGCCGCCATTCCCTTGGAGAAATCCCTGGATGGGTCCTTCATCTTGTTGACATAGGGGGATATTTTCTCGCATCCCCCCACTGCGAAGACCAGGATGGAAAGTCCCATGAAGAAGCTTAAGTCAAAGCTAGGGATGAATGTCCTCCATGACCAGTCAATCGACATGAAGGTTCCTCCTGTCAATGCCGGGGCAGCCACCATCATTGCAATGAACAGCATGGACATGATGAACATGGTGGAACCGGCCAGGGCGGACAGGCGCTTAAGCACGCCCATGCCCTTGCTGGACAGGTACATGGCAAACAGGAATATGACCAGACAGATTAACTGCATGACCGTGGTATCCATACTGCTGGCCCTCTTGTCCTGGAACAGCGCCCAGCTGGCCGCAATCACCGTGGAATTGGGCTTCTGGGAAATATATGGCATGTGCACCACCCAATAGGTCCAGCCAGCATAGTACGCCATCCTGGGACCTATGGTTTCCTGAATCCAGGAACTGACGCCACCGCCCGCATCCTTGAAGGTGGAGCCAAGCTCGCCTACCATCAGGGCATACGGCACAAAATAGATGGCAAATATCAGGATCCAGGACACAATCGCCCTGAGGCCCCCGTATTCCGAAAACCCGTTGATGACATTCCCAAAGCCCCAGACCGTGGAAAATGCCATGAATGCAAGGGTATGCCATAAAATCTTTTTATCGTTGTCCCTCTGTCCCATATAAGTAGTTCTCCTTTTCCGGTTAAATTGTCTCCCTGAAGGATTATTCTTACCAGAAATATGAAAGATATGAGCCGGATACCTGTTTTTTCATTCTTTGGGAACCGGCTGAAAAAGGCAGCACCGGACCGGTGTCATGTGACGCCGGCCTGAAGCTGCCTTTACCAGACCTAAAAAACCATCTTCTGTCCAATCCCCATTTCCAGCGCCCGCTCATAGACGGTCATGGCGCAGTTCACATCGTGGGCCCCCATGCCCATATGCGTGGAAACTATGATTTCATCCTCCCGTTCCCGGCCAGGTACCTTTCCGGTGAGAAGTTCCGTCATATCGCCGGATACGTCCCCTTCTTTCAGCAATCCGCCTGGATTCAGCCGTGGTGACCGTAAAATATGGGCGTCCGGCCTGCGGTATCCCAGGTACCATTTGTCTGCCCTTTTTCCAATCTGCGGGTCCAGGTCCCGGAATCCCTCGATTCCAATCACGGTTGCGCCGGGCTTTAGCATATCCCAGGTAACAAGGGGTGTCTGTGCGCCGGATGCCATAAGGATTAAATTGCTTCCGGTTACTGCCTTTAAAGGACTGTCACAGGGTATCACCTCCACCCTGTCCTTCAGTTCCTCCCTTACAGCCTCTATTGGCCCGGTACTCCGGCTGAAGATACGGACCTGCCTGATACAGGGGAACTGGGTAAGCATCCCCTTGATGCCGGACCTGGCCTGGGCACCGCATCCGCAGACCGAGAGGACCTTTGGCCCTGGCAGGCACAGGTGCCTGGCCTGTACCACGCCATGGCCTCCGGCCGTGCGCATGGCAGTGATGTTCATGGCCCCTACAAGGGCTATGGGGGACCCGCTTTTTGTATCACTTAAGATAACCAGGGTTCCGTGACAGAATGGATAGCCGGGCAGCGGGTCCACATACGTGCTGATCCATTTAACCCCTGCCGCGTTTCTGTAGTGGAGGATGGCCGGCATGGAATGAAAATTGTTCATTTTCGCTTCATCCACATACATGAGCGCCATATCCCCCACCGTGATGTCCCCCAGGCCGATATGGAGGAAGGTGTCCTCTGCTGCTGCAATCGCATCAGCCGGGGTCAGCAGGGAACACACATCTTCCTCATTTAAAAATAGTATATGATTCATTTTCCTACCCCCGCTTCCTACATCTGTAATTAACATCAGGTCCGCTTCCTTATGGATTGGATCAGTAGGTTGCATGCCCTGTCACTTCCGCTGTCCCGGTACTCCTCCTCAGTCACACAGGTCAACGCCTCAAAGGAACAGGCCCTTACACAGGCCGGCTGCAGCCCATGCTTCACCCGCTCATTGCAGCCGTCGCACTTGACCATCTTCCCATCCGTGACACGGTATCTGGGGGCGCCGAAGGGGCAGGCCATGGCGCAGCTTTTACAGCCGATGCAGTTGGTGTTATCATAAACAGTAAAACCTGTTTCCGGGTCCTTGCCCAGGCATCCTGCCGGACAGGCATCCACACAGGGAGCATCCGTACAGTGCATGCAGGCCGCGGACAGGTAGGCGCAGGTATTGCTGCCGTCCGCCTCCTCTATCTCCTGGTCAAAGGTTTTACGGTAACAGGTATCGCCTGCCGTCAGGTCAATATCATTCTGGTCCATGCAGCCCATCATACAGGCAGAGCAGGCACAGCACTTATCCGGATTAAAAACAAAAACATGTTTCATTATTCAACCTCCTGGCATTTGCGGATATTACAGCGCATTCCCTTGAATCCGGGAAAACCGGAATAGGGATCCACATGATTGCGTCCTATCAGTTCGTTTACATTGGCCTCCGTATAACCGTGGAGCGTCAGGATGACACCCGGCTTTATCTTTCCCGTGACCTTGGCCTTCATGAAAATCTCGCCGTAAGGACTTGATAATGCAACCCTGTCCCCTTCCCTGATTCCCAGCCTCCTGGCATCCTCCCTGTGAATCTCACAGGTGGGGTCGGGCCGGATACTGCGCAGCCACGGGGTCTCATGTGCCCTGGAATGGATGGCATGGGCCAGCCTTGCGCCGGTGCATAGATAGAATGGATATTTCTCCTTTGTCCCAGGGTCATTCTGATCTTCCAGTGAATCCCGGTAATCCGGCAGCGGATTCAGGCCAAAGGCAGGGTCTATGGATGCAATGGCAGTGGAATAAAACTCAAACTTCCCTGTGGCGGTCTTAAATCCATTCTCCAGGCACGTTCCCGGCTTCACAGGCCACTTGGCGGCAGGGACCTTCACCGGCAGGCTGCTTGCCTTTAAATCCGCAACCGTCAGTCCGCAGCCCTCAATCATCCAGTCCGCCGACGCCTCATAACCGGCCTTCAGGTACGGGTCATCCAGGTCCATGATGCGGGCCAGGCCGCACAGGATATCCACATCGGATTTAGACTCATAAAGGGGCGGGATTACCGGTTTTGTAAAGGTCAGGTAACCGCCCTGATACGCCTTTAATTCCCCCCTCTCAACCGAGGAGCAGGCCGGCAGGACAATATCCGCATACTTGGCTGTCATGGTCATGAACATGTCCGTGTCCACAAAGAAATCCAGCTTATCCTTCATGGCAGAGAGAAGCTTATCTGTCTCAGGAAACATTTTGGCGTTCATTCCCAGCGCAAAGATGGCCTTTACCGGATAGGGTGTGCCCTCCTCCAGCTGGCGGAGCAGGTCCATTGCCTGGAATTCATCAAACTGGGCATTCCACAGGGGGAACCGCCCCGCCCCGATACGCTCCCCGTCCTTGGGATAACGGTCGGACCTGAACTCATGCTCCCTGACCTTAAAGCCGGCGGGCTTATGCAGGTAGGTCGGCGGATTGGGGACATTGCCGCCCGCCCTGTCAAAATTGCCGGTAAGGGCGGACAGGCACAGGATGGCCCTGTGGGAGTTAAACCCGTTAATGTGATGGACCAGGGCGGAGGCGGAAAAGTTGGTACAGGCCGGCCCGTTTGTGGCATAGAGCTTTGCCGCCTCATAAATCAGATTGGGTTCAAGACCTGTGATGCCGCTTACCCTGTCCAGGGGATACTGGTCCACCATTTCCTTATACTGGTCAAAACCGTATGTATATTTTTCAATGTATTCCCGGTCCGCCCAGCCATTGTCAATGATCAGCTTTGCCATCCCTAAGGCCAGCGCCCCGTCGGTACCCGGATTGATTTTCAGGAAGATATCAGCCAGGTTCCTGGATGCCGGGGTATCCCGTATGTCGATGATGATGACCTTCCCTCCTCTCTCCCTCAGTTTCTGCACGCCTGCCACGGAGAGATGGGCGGAATAATAGCCATCGTAATTCCAGCCTAAAAATGTATTGGCATGGCCCATGTCAGGTCCTGCGCCGCATCCTGCGGTCACCTTGTCCGCAATTACCTTTGAGGCGCTGCAGGTACTGTCATCCGTGCCAAAATTCACGCTTCCGAACACATGGGCAAAGCGGTGGAAAATAGGGCGGTACCACTTGCAGTAACCGCTGAAGAAGGCCACGGAATGAGGGGAATAGGTTTCCTTGACCTGATTCAGCTTTTCTGCAATGATCCGGTAAGCCTCATCCCAGCTGATCGGTTCGAACCTGCCTTCCCCCCTTTCCCCTATGCGCTTTAAGGGCGTCCTGATGCGGTCCTCCCTGTAAATGTAGTTTCTAAGCGCGGAACCTTTCGTGCAAAGCCTGCCATGGTTATAGGGATGCTCCGGCGTACCCTCCACCCGGATGATTTCCCCGTCTTTCACATAGCAGTCCACACCGCAGTGATGGCCCGGACTGCAGATTGCGCACAGGGAATGTCTTATTTCAATTCCGGTATCATCACCCGGAATCTTTGCCTTTATTTTTTTCTCAAGTTCAGTCAACGGATTTTCCTCCTAAAAATTCTATAAAGCCTGCCGGAAAGCCCTTATCCATCAGATAACAGATGCTCTGGACATCCAGACCGGCATCCGGGCTTTTCAGTGATTTGATGAAAATGCTTTTTAACAGGCCATTGCTGTCCGAAGAGTTAATGACATTGATACACTGGATCCTGCCCTTGTTTTTCGTCCCGCGGATATAATATGTTTCATCCTCATATTCATAAACCAGGTCCTCCGGGCCGCAGGCGCTGATATCCCCGATGCTGATAAAATCATAGTCCAGATAATGGGCCAGGTTCACAAGCACATTGGCGTCAAATTCCATCGGCACACCAGCCATGTTCGCCCCGGCTGTCCGTCCCTGTTTGACGGCATTCAGCCATACCCCTATGTTCCTGGTTTTCCCGCTTTGGGTGTCAATGGCCTCGCAGCAGTCCCCGGCCGCATAAATCCCCTCATAATTGGTCCGCATCCTGGAATCCACCACAATTGCCCGTCCCATTGCGAGTCCGCTGTCCCGTACAAATGCAGTATTGGTCCGCACGCCCACGCAGACCGCAATCAGGTCGGCCGTAAACCGTTTTCCGCTTTCCATGACGGCTGACAGGCGTCCATCCTCCTCCTGCTCAATGGCCGAGAGCATCTGGCCGCAGGATACGGCCACCCCCTTTTGTTCCAGGTCTGCCTGGACCCTTTGGGCGGTTTCCTCAAATGCAGCGGTATAAAACATCCAGGGCGCCCCGTCCACCAGGGTGCAGGGAATGTTCCTGGACCTCAGGTCCTCCACCACCTTGATTCCCACCCAGGATGCGCCTATCACCACACAGCTGCGCACCTTTCCCGAGTCCAGCTTCTGCTTAAGATCCACGGCGTCCTCCGGGGTCCTCATCTTAAATACGCCGGGCATCTGGATTCCGGGGACAGGAGGCATGACGGCAGACGCCCCGGTGCTGATTAATATTTGATCATAAACCTTCCGGCTGCCGTCTGAAAGTATTATCTTCCGCTCACCGGGAACCAGTCCTGCCACCGGCGTCCGGCAGTTCACATTCAAATCAAGGGTTCCCGCAATCTCCTCAAGGGTCCCGAAGGGAAACATCCCCTCATAGGAAAGGGAGTCCTTCACATAATAGGTTGTGAGCATGGGATTGCACGGCCCTGTATCCGTATCCGAATACACATCAATGACAGCCTGCGGATCCAGTCTGCGTATTTCCCTGGCAGCGCTGTAACCAGCGCCGCCAAAACCGATAATGGCTATTCTTTTCATAAAGTCCTCCGCTTAGGCAAGCATTCCGCTAACAGAAGCAATATCGTCCACATGTTCAATATTGCAGATTGTCTCAATGACCTGCTCCAGCTTTTCTCCCTGCAGCACAGGGGATGCCTGGATACGGAACCTGCTTACAAACTCGCCGCGTTCCATCATATTGGCCGGATGGCCCGGATGGCAGTCCATGGAGCCGGTAAAGGTCCGTCCGTCCTTTAACGTTACCGTGATTGTCTTCATGGGATAAGAACCGTTCCGGAACTGCTTAAAGCCCGTCATAGGCGAATCCTCGGGAGAGGTTCCCGGCTTCACCTTCTTAGCCAGTGCAATGACCTCCCTGTCCTTCATCATCTCCGGCGTATACCAGTAGGCGCCGGGATTGGGATGCAGCAGCATGGTGGCGATTACATAGGGGGCGGAGAACTGGGCATGGGTTACGGAGGTAAAGCCTTCATCCGGAGCCCACATGCGGTTGCGGATAGGCGGGTCCAGGATGATTTCCTCAATGTCATCCGGTCCGAATCCGTGTTCCTTTGCCATGCCGTTCACCAGTTCCACCGGGGTCTGCACCCACATATTGGCGGGCCAGTGCTTAAGCAGGGTATCCATGATCAGATACCGCTCCCCCAGCTCCCTGGTAAGCCAGGACAGGTCCGCTTCCCCGGATCTGATTGTGGTATCGGCTGAACCGTTGGAGCCGTCATCCCCGCAGATGACGCCGGTGTAGCATCTGGGCTCATCCAGGGCATCCCTCTGGTTATGGATTCCTTTCTCCACGGACTTGGCAATCAGGAAGCCGTCCCTGGCCCGGTAACCGTGCTCATAGTGATAGAAATCCGACATGGTAGTTGCATGGTAGGCAACCGGAAGGGTGCTGCACTCACAGCCCATTCCGATGGCCTGGTTGATCTTCCTGGCATCCAGTCCGTAAATCTTGACAACCGGCAGGATGCAGGCAAATATCTGCCAGCTGGTCAATCCCCAGCCCTTTGTCTTCCACCGTTCGTCCGATGGCTGGACCGCCATGGCAATGCGCTGGTATACCTCGTACCCGGCCACGATGGCCGTAATCAGGTCCTTGCCGCTTTTATGCTTTTCCTCTGCCGCCAGCCATGCGCAGGGAATCACGCCTGCCGCCGGATGACCGGTCCAGGAACAGTCCTCCCAGTCCAGGGCATCGCTGATGGTACCCAGGACAAGGGCCGCATTGACCGCAGCCATTTTCCCATCCATGCCCCAGACCGTTGTAGGGCCGCCGGGGCCGCCGTTGGCCTCCCTGGCCATTTTCCCTGCTTTTTCTGCAATGGGGGTTCCCTTGGCAGCCAGGGCCGCGCCAATGGTCTGAAGCAGGATCATCTTGGCCCGCTCCACCACCTCCGGCGGGATGTCCTCATAGGATAATTGTTCCGCATACTCCGACAGTTCCTGGGTATATGTAGTTGGAGTAAGGAAATCATTGTCTTTATATAACCGGTTATACCGCATACTTGTACCTCCTCGTCATGAGCACTCAGCGCCTGTCTTTTAGGCGCTTACGGCGCCTGTTTTTGCGCTGATGTGCAATACATTCCACTGATATGGAGCCGGGTCTTTTACCAGCTTCCCGCAGTGGCTGAATGATAAAAAATGGAACGCCGGATTAATGGAAGAAACCGGGAAGCACGGACGCATCCGGGCATTCCTCCAAATGACAGATGCACTCGATGGCGCCTTCTGTTTTCTCCTTGGACAGGATATTTTTTGTTTCCAGGCGGAAACGTTCCTTAAATTCATCCCTTGTCAGCATGTAGCGCGGGTGGCCCGGATGGGTGAAGGCACTCTCCGTATACTCGGTCCCATCCTTTAAACGGACAATCATGAACTTCTCCGGATGCTTGCCGTCAATCAGGTCCTTAATGAATTTCATCCCCGACATTTTCACAAATCCATCTGCCTTTACCTTGTTCATCAGGGCGATGATCCGCGCATCCTTCATGGTTTCGGGCTGATACCACAGCGCTCCCGGCTCCGGATGATACATGGCGCAGGCCGTCACATACGGAATGGAGAACTGGGCCTGTGTCAGGGACTCATATCCTGTCTCACTGTACCAGTGGCGGAAGGCAACGGACGGGCGTATGATGATTTCGTCCACCTCATCCGGGTTAAAACAATATCTGGTCACCAGACGGGAAGCCAGCTCCGCATAGGTCTGGACAAATACATTGGCAGGCCAGTGCTTTACCAGAAGCATATCCATCATCATCCAGTGGGTCCCCAGTTCCTTTGTGAGCCATTCCGGTTCCTGATATCCGCAGTGGGCCAGATATGCGGTGGGGTCGTCAAAGGCGTCCTCCATGTTCTCGATACCATTTAAGGCGGTCTTAATCATGGTCACGCAGTTCTCCATGCGGTAGCCGTACAGGTAATTCAGGGAATCCGACATGGTGATTTCGTGGACATTGGCCGGTATGATGGCACAGGCGGTTCCCACGCCAAAGGCCTGGTTCATCTTCTCTTCAGGAAGGTCCAGGAGCTTCATCAGCACCGGCAGGATCCCAAAGATATTGTAGCTGGCAATGCTGCTCCTCCCCGCCAGCGCCACCCTCTGGTACACCTCGTATCCAGCCACCACGGCGGTCAGGAGTTCCTTCCCGCTCCGGTGCAGCACCTCCGAGGCAATCACGGCTGCCGGGATCACACCTGCGGACGGATGCCCTGTCACGGAACAATCCTCCCAGTCCAGGGCGTCCCCCATTGTGCCTGCCGTAAAAGCAGCAGCCTCCCAGCTTACCTTCTTACCGTCCGCCCAAAGGGTAGCGCAGCCCTCTTCCCCCGGGCTCATTTCCTTGGAGATTTCCATTGCATCCCTGACCTGCTTTAGCTGTGCGCTGCACAGGCTGACGCCGCAGGTCTGCATCACCATCATTTTCGCCTGCTCAATGACTGCAGGCGGAATATCCTCATACTTCAGTGTCTTTATAAAATGACACAGCTGTTTCGTCATATCCGTTGTTATTTCATGAACATTAAAACCCATTTTCCATCCTCCTTGTTACCTAAATTGTGAACAGCCTGCCCAGCCCGTCAATCTTATCATTCACCCTGCAGTGGCGCAGGCAGGACCACAAGCTGGCCTGATGGCTGGTAATGACCGGCATCCCAAGATCCTCCTCCAGGATTTCTACCAGCTCCATGGTGGCCAGTCCCATACAGCTTAAGAAAAACACCTCGGCCCCTTCTGTTTTCAGTTTCTTGGCCTGGCGGTATAAAAAGGCCTTGCCCGGATGGGAGTATTCACCCACCCGGTTGAATCCCACTCCGGTAATGGAGGTGACCGTGATTCCATTGTCCTCCAGGAACTTTTTCTCAGCCTGGTTGGTTTCTTCCGGATAAGGGGTCATGACCACGGTCCTGTTAAGCCCCAGGGCCCTAAACGCCTCTAACACCGCCGTGCTGGTGGTCAGCCCCGGCCATCCGCAGGCCCTCTCAATCCGTTCAATACATTCCTTATCGAATCCATAACCTTTGATGCAGCTGCCTGAGGTACAGCCGAAAAGCACCACATCATGACGCTTTTTCTTATACATCCTGGCGGCTTCCTCCAGCTGGTCCGACAGATAAATCAACCCCTCCGGCGTCGGGCCGGGGAAGGAAAGCCGGGTACTGTCAAAGGAGACCCCTTCCGGGGCATATTTATTAAATGCATATTCCACCTGATCGTCCAAGGGGGCGATCACACCGATTCTTGCCCGTAAACTATACATGTCCCATTCCTCCTTCAAAGCGTAAACAGTCTGCCCATTTTAGGAAGCTTTGCCCCTACCCGGCAGTGGCGCAGCGCGCTCCATAAAGTTGCCTGATGACTGGTGACCACGGGTATCTTAAGGGCAGTCTCCAGATCATCGATGATTTCCATGGTAGTCAGGCCCATACAGCTTAAGAAAAAGGTATCTGCCCCCTTTAAATCCATGTTGATGGCATTGCGGTAGAGGAAATATTCATCCGCCTCCTCAAGCTTATGTCCGTCCCGGCGTATAGAGCTTACGTCCATGCCGATGATGCTTGTAACCTCATATCCATTGTCCTCTAAAAACTTCTTTTCCGCCTCATTGGTTGCCTCCGGATAAGGGGTTAATACAGCCGCCTTCTTTGTTCCCAGCGCCTGAAAAGCCTCCAATACCGCGGTGCTGGTGGTAAGGCCCGGTATATTGCAGGCATTTTCTATCCTGCGGATGCATTCCTTATCCCAGTTGGCGCCCTTGATGCAGCTGCCGGATGTGCAGCCGAACACCACCAGGTCCACATCATATCCTTTATACCTGGCAGCCGTCTCCTCCAGCTGGTCCGTTAAGATCATAAGTCCTTCCGGGGTCGGCCCCGGAAAGTTGATTTTCATTGATGCAAAGGAAACTCCTTCCGGTGCATAAATGTGAAACGCATGCTCGGCATTTTCACTCATTGGGGTAATCAGCCCGATTTTCGCTCTCCAACCATACATAATTCGCTTCTCCCATTCCTTTCCTGTAGTCATGCCCCTGACCCTGTCTGCTCCTGCCATCATTCTAGCAACCCTTGGCATCTTTTGCCATCCGATATTTTTGGTATCCATTAGCAAAGAAACGTGCAGGCAGATTCTTTGGAATGTCTTTTATTTTTCCGCACAGATGATATAATAGCCCCAACCTGCTCCTTGCAACATTGTCCTTGCACCCTGCCCCGGGCGCCGGACAAATTAACCGGCAGATTAATGCTTCATCTAGTGATACAAAGAATAAGGAGAAGATTGGTATGAAGAAAGGTTATTCACCTATGATGTATGTGCACATCATCATCACGCTGTTTCTTATGTTCGGCTTTGGTTTCATTCCGCCCTTTGCCACCCTTACCCCCATGGGTATGAGGCTGTTAGGCACGTTCCTGGGCGTTATTTACGGATATTCCACCTGCGAGATCATCTGGCCCTCCCTTTTCGCCTTCATCGCTTACGGCTTAAGCGGGTTCCCGGGCAGCATGAACGCGGGTATATCCGCCACCATGGGAAGTTCTACCGTGTTCCAGATCATCACCCAGTACTTTACCGCAGGGGCCATTGTAATATATGGTTTTGGGAAATGGTTCATCCGCTGGTCCCTGTCCCAGAAGGCATTTAAGGGAAAACCGCTGTTTTACACATGGTGCTTCATGTTCATCTTCATGTGGTCCGCCATTGTATTGAGCCAGATAGCCATGGCCCTGCTGCTCTACGCCATCTGGACGGATATCGCTGATTCCTGCGGCTATGACAAGGACAGCACGTTCCGCTATTACGGCTTTGGCGGCATCCTTTTGTCCATGGTCATGGGCGGAGGGATGATTCCCTATAAGAGCTGGATGCTGGGCCTTGCAACGACCTGGGCCGATGTTACCGGGGAAATCGTCAACCTGGGATTCATGTTCCTTCTCACCGGGCTGGTGGGGACCATCGTGATGACGGCTTACGTCATCCTGGGCGCCAAACTTTTCAAGGTGGATTTCAGCATCATGAAGGGCTTTGACGTGGAAAAAATGGGTGAGGACAGTAAGCATTTAAGGCCCAGGGCCAAACGCATCATCATTGTTTATGTCATCATCATGCTGCTATCCATTTTTGCCGGGACCTTTACCAAAAACCCGGTTTCCAATTTCGTCAACAATACCCTGACCGTGGGCGGTCTGTACTGCCTGTGCTCCGCCATCCTGATGGTCCTTCCCAGCGGCGAGGGGGACAAAAAGGCAGCCATTGTGTTTAATGACATCAAGCACTCTGACGCAGCGGTCAGCTGGCCCGTCATCATGATGTGCGCAATCACCATCCCCCTGGCCACTGCCATGACCAACGAGGCAACCGGGATCCTTCCTTGGCTTACGGGAATATTCGAACCCTTATTTGCCGGAAGGGGTCCGCTGTTTATCTTAATCTTCACCATTATCGTGATGATGATCCTTACCAACATCGGGTCCAATATTGCCTTCGGAGGGGCCATGATTCCCGTGGTCAGTCCCTTTGTAATGGCCGCGGGCATGAACCCGGTCATAGCGGGCGCTGCCCTGATCTGGATTGCCAACATCGGGATTGTCCTTCCCGGCGCATCCGCCCCGGCCTCCATTTTCCATGGGCGGAGCGAGATACCGGATGCCGCCATGCGTACCAAGGTGGTCTGCTTCGGCGCGCTGCTCATCCTTATAACAACTACCGTTGTATTCTCCATCGCCCAGCTGATTGCGGGATGAATGATAAAATCGTGTAAGAAAGAGAGGAATTCAAAATGATCCAGAATATCACTGTAATCGGAGCCGGTTCCACCGGTCATGCGGTTGCCGCCATCATGTCGCAGAGGGGCTTTCAGGTAACCTTCCATGATGACGCGCGTTTCCAGAAGGAGCTGGATGCCGTAAAAGAAATGGGATTCATCCAGCTGCGCGGCAAGGTCCACGGGACCGGCACGCCGGCAAAAATCACATTGGACCCAGGGGAAGCCGTTGAACATGCAGAGGCCATCTTCATCCACGTCCCCTCGGACCGCCACGAGGAAATTGCACGCCGGATTGCCCCTTATGTCAGGGACGGACAGCACATCCTCATCATTCCGGGAAACCTGGGATCGTTCATTTTCAGGGATGTGTTTAAGGAAATGGGTGTTACTGCAAAGGTCACCCTGACGGAAAAGGAAGGCAACTTCTGTCCCTGCCGTCTCTCCGCCCCCGCCGAGGTCACGGTCGGCATGCCGTTAAACTTAAAGGGAAAGGCAGCCTCCCTTCCCGCCTCTGACACGGAAAAGGTGCTGAAAGCATTAGAAGGCGTAGTGGAATACACTGCCAATGAGAATGTATTTGAAGGCGTGGTCAATGCAGGCAATGTCATCAACCACATCGCCAGCACCGTCCTGTCCACTCCTGAAATCGACCGAAAGGGAAATCAGTTTTCCTTATTTAAGTATGCATTCACCCCCTCCGTGGTCCGCTGCATACGGAAAATCAGCGAGGAAAGGAAGCAGGTGATTGAAGCCATGGGCCTGACGGTCCACGGCAATCCCACCGGGATGATTGACAAGGTACTGGACCTTGACAATCACCCGGAGGTTCATGTATTCTATGAGTATATGGACGGCCCCAATGCCGTAGATCATCGTTATCTCCATGAAGACTGCAGCTGCGGAGGCGCATTCGTCCTCTCCGCTGCCCAGCGTCTCGGCCTTGACATGCCGGTGTTGCGCTCCTTTTTAGGCGTGGCCGGTGCAATCAATGACCGGGATTATATAAACGGCGGCCGCACCCTTGGGAATCTGGGGTTTGCAGAGGATATGGGGATGGAGGATATCTACAAGGAACTCTGATAGTAAGAGGACTGTACGTTGTACAGTCCTCTGTTAGTTTTTCTATATTTACTTTTGGGACTTATCCTGATACACAAGGAGGTCACTGCTTTCATGAAACTAGAACATTTTCACTATCTGTTGGAAATCCACAGGTTCCACTCCATCTCAGCCGCTTCCCGTAAGCTTCACATCGGCCAGACAACCCTGAGCGCGATTGTCAAGGCGGCTGAGGAGGAGGCCGGGTTCCAGATTTTCCAGAGGGCGCCGGAAGGAGTATTGACCACCTCAGCAGGAGAAAAATTCATGACCCTTGCCTGGGAAATCAATTTACAGTACGAAAAGCTGATGGCGCTCAAACGCCGCACAACAGCCGGGGCCCCATCCATCAATGTGCTGATGGCGCCCACCATTTCCGTGCGCCTGTCCATACCTCTCCTGGAGCAGTTTTACCGTCTTAATATACCGGGCGGCCTGTCCCTGGAAGAATGTTCCAGCGAGGACATCCCTGGTTTTATTTTGGAACACAGGGCAAATATAGGCCTGCTTTACCTGTCCGGAGATACCATCTGCCAGTTTAGGCATGGCAGCGGGAATCCGGCCCTTTCCATCAAACCACTGCTGGAAGACAGCCTTTACCTACTTGTATCCAAAAACCATCCGCTGGCCGGACTCAGGGAAATTGATGCCCGTTCCATTCCCCTGGAACGGCTGGCCACCATAAAACTGATGAAAAATGATATGGTGCTCGGTTCCCTTCCCTCCCTCTGCCCCAGCGTCACCAGCTTCGCAGACATGAGTGCCATGTATCAGGCAATACAGAACCAGGGAATGGTTGGTTTTATCCCCGGATTTTCAGCGGGCGGTGAATCTGCTGAAGATATCAGGGACTTTTCCATGATTTCCTTAAAAAACACGGAACATCCAAACCAGCTCTACCTCTGCATGGTCACATGCAGCGACCGGAAGCTGAAACACCAGGAAGAAGTCCTGGCCACATGTATCAGGAGATATTTCCGAACAGTCAGCCGGAGAAAAGACAATGACCAGGAGGAGGCAGTGCATGAAGATTGAACAGCTTAAATATCTGATTGAAATCGGGCGCAGCCGTTCAATCTCATCCGCAGCCGGGAAGCTATACCTGAGCCACACTACCTTAAGTTCCATCCTGAAAGGTGCTGAAAAAGAATTGGGATTCCCCCTGTTCCAGAGAGTACAGGGAGGTGTGAAGGTGACCACTGAAGGCGAGGAAGCCCTGGCCCTTATGGAAGAAATGTATCGATGTTTTGAGGATATACAAAAGCTCAGTACGGTCAACGCCCTGCTTACCCAGCCCGTGTCCATCGTCATATCCCCCAGTATCCACAGCGCACTGGCGGTTCCCATCAACCAGCTGTTCTGGGAGCAGGAATCCAGGGGAAGGCTGGAATTCCAGATTGTGAAGGGAATGGACGTGGGGTCCCGTCTGATTAAAAATAGCGGTAATCTTGGCCTGACCTATTTTACGGAAGAAAGCCAGGAAAATTACCGCATGATTGCATCCCGTTACCAGATACGGACAGACTGCCTGTATACCGACCATTTTTACCTCCTGGTGCGAAAGGACCATCCTCTGGCAGGAAGGAGGCAGATTTCCCAGGAAGAACTGCAGAACATTGACCTGGCCATGTTAGAACACTATGTTGCATCGGAAACCTGTCCGGTCTATCTTAAAACCCTGGGACCGGACAACCGTTACACTATTTTCAGCAACATTGCCCTGATCAGGCGGAGCATCTTAAGCCAGAACATGGCTGCCATCCTGCCCGGCCTGGCCATCTGCAGCGCGCCCGGAGATAACCATCATCTTTTTAAAGCAATTCCGCTCATTGAAACAGAGCAGAATCCCAATACCATGTATTTGTGCCTGCTCCACCGCGGGGCAGCCAGTCTGCGTGACCAGGAAAAGACTGCTTTAAACTGCATCAGGAACTATTTTAAGGATCTTAAGAGCCTTCCCGCCCTTTCCATTCTTCCAGATGCCTGACCGCCTGTGAAAGCTTCATGCTGTTGGACCCTTTGAACAGGACACAGTCTCCCTGCTTCAGGTTCCCATTAAGCCACTGCCCTACCTGTTCCAGTTCCTCACAGAACACCACGGGCACCGGGGATGAGGATGCGCATAGCCCGTGTCCGATTTCAGCCGCCAGTCCGCCTAAAAGAACTACCTGGTCCACCGGATGTACTGCTATGTATTCCCCGATTTCCCGGTGGAACCTGGGCGCATCCGGTCCCAGCTCCTTCATGTCGGCCAGCACTGCAATCCTGCGCCCGGTTCCTTCCGGTTCCATGGAACCAAGGACTTCCAGCCCGGCCTTCATGGACACAGGGCTTGCGTTGTAGCTGTCGTCGATAACCGTTATACCGCCCTTCAGCGTGAAAATCTGCTGGCGTCCCTTAAACCCCTCAAATTCTTCCAGCTTGGCGGCGGCGGCTTCCATGGGAATCCCATATTCATGGGCCACTGCCAGGGCTGCCAGGGCATTGCTTACCATGTGGCTTCCCATGACCCGCAGGCGGACCGTGACCCTCTTGTTTTCATGGACCGCGCTGAACACCGGATATCCATTCACAAGGTGCAGGTCCTCCCCCCGGTACTGGCAGTCATCCGACATGCCGTAAAGGATTTTCCTCCTGTTCCCCTCGGGGATGACGGACCTTAATAATCTGTCATCCCCGTTTAATATCAGGCTTCCGTTTTCTGCCATCCCATCCTGTATATGCAGCTTTTCCTTCAGGATATTATCCTGTGAGCCGAGCTGCTCGATATGGGTGACGCCGATATTGGTCATGACGGCGCAGTCCACCCTGGCTATCCTGGCTATCCTTGTCATCTCCCCGGGTTCACTCATGCCCAGCTCAATGACGCCGATCTGGGCCTGCTTTGGAATCGCTGCTATGGTGATGGGGACCCCCACCTGGCTGTTGCTGTTGCCCGGTGTCTTATAGACGGTAAAGCCGGCGCTCAGGGCAGCCGCTATCATCTCCCTGGTGGTGGTCTTGCCCACGCTGCCAGTAATCCCCACTAGGGGAAGCTTCTGGCGGCTCCTGCAGTATATACCGAAATCCTGAAGCGCCTTTTTTGTATCCGCTACCTCGATCCAGGCAGCGGACATGGCAGCTTCCATCCTGGGGACATCATCCCCGCACTGTCTGATGATATCCGCCCTGACCTCCTCCGGCTGGCGGTGGCGGCTGGTGAATACCGCGGCGGCCCCATTGACGATGGCCTGGCAGAGAAATCCGTGAGCATCCACATTTTCACCGATGATGGGAACAAAGAGGTCATCCCCCTCCATCTTCCGGGAATCCAGACTGATATGCCGGATGGGCGTATCTTCCTTTCCCAAAAGAAGTGTTCCTCCTGTCGCCAGGACTAAATCCCTGCACGTGAATCCATCCATGCTCATGCCTCTCCACCCAGCTTTCCCACCACCTCTTCTATCACTTCCCTGTCCAGGAAATGGTGGCGTACTCCGTTGATTTCCTGGTAGTCCTCATGTCCTTTGCCGATGACTGCAATCATGTCCCCGGGCATTGCATGGCTTATGCTGTACTCGATGGCCTCCCGCCTGTCGGGTATCTCAAGGAACGCGCCTCCGGTCTTCTCGATGCTTCCCCTGATATCCGCAATGATGTCCTCCACCTTTTCATAGCGGGAATTATCTGCTGTCACGATGCTTAAATCAGCCAGCCGTCCGCCAATCTCGCCCATGGTATACCTGCGGTCCTTGGAACGGTTCCCCCCGCAGCCAAAGACCACCACCAGGCGCTTCGGATGATACTGGCGCAGGGTGGTCAGCAGGCTTTCCATGCTTACCGCATTGTGGGCATAGTCCACAAGTACGGTGCACCTGGCAGAGGTGTGTACGATTTCCATGCGGCCGTTGACACGGATATGCTCCAGGGCACGGCTGACACTCTCTTTCTTAAGCCCCAGGAAGCTGCACACGCTGACTGCTGCCAGGGCATTATCCACATTGAAAAGTCCCGGGATCCCAAGGCGGACATCCATCTCATATCTGCCCTTCACATCAAATTCAGTGCCCACGAAATCCGGCTGGGACACATAACGGACATCTGAAGCCGTAAAATCAGCCCCGGACTCCCCGCTTCCGTGAAGTCCGCCCCTTTCTTCCGTCACGCTGTAGGTATAAAGCTCACAGTCCGCGTCCTTAATGATATCCTCAAAGTGGCTGTCATTCCGGTTTACCAGGCCAATCCTGCACATATTCAGGAGCCTGGATTTACAGTACAGGTATTCCGCAAAATCCGCATGTTCATCCGGCCCGATATGGTCCGGGGAAATGTTGGTGAAAATACCGTAATCAAAGGTAATCCCATCCACCCGGTGCATCTTGATGCCCTGAGAGGAAACCTCCATGATCATATACTGGCAGCCGCTGTCTGCCATCTGTGCAAATGCCTGGTGCAGCTGCCAGGATTCCGGGGTGGTATTCATGGTCGGGGTCACCTTATCGCCTATGACGGTGCCCGTGGTGCCGATCATCCCCACCTTTTTGCCTGCCGCCTCAAGGATTGTCTTAATCATATGGGTGGTGGTGGTCTTTCCCTTGGTGCCTGTGACGCCGATGGTAACCATCTTTGTTGCCGGATAGCCGAACCTGGCGGCTGACAGAAGGGCCAGGGCATGCCGTCCGTCCCCTGTCTGAAGGACCGTGACCTCAGACAGATCTTCCTCTGTCAGTCCGCCTTCCTCCTTTGCCTTCTTAAGTTCTTCCTCAATCCCCCGCTCCGTCACCAATACCCGGACGCCTGCCTTCAGCACATCCGGCACAAACCGGTGGGAATCCACCCTGGTTCCTGCCATGCACACAAACACCGCCCCCGGCGCAGCCTTTCTGGAGTCATAAACCACTTCCGATACTTCCGTGTCCAGGCTGCCCCTGATACACTCATATTCAAGTCCTTTAAGCCAATCTCTTAATACCATTATGAAGTCCTCTCTGTCTGTTCTGCCTTGGGCGTGTTTGAAAATTGCTTTCCGCCAGCCGTACTAGAAAAGTCCTGTTATCCTTCCATTCTTATCCACATCAATATTCTCAGCCGCCGGTTTCTTAGGAAGTCCCGGCATGGTCATGATGGAGCCTGTGAGGGCAACCACAAAACCTGCGCCTGCCGACACATAGGCATCCCTTACATTGATGGTAAAGCCAGTGGGCCTGCCCAGCTTTGTCTGGTCATCGGACAGGGAATACTGGGTCTTTGCCATGCATACGGGCAGGTTGGCGAATCCCATGTCCTCTATGTTCTTTAATGCCTTTAAGGCAGCTGGCGCATAGGACACACCGTCCGCTCCGTAAATCTCCGTGGCAACCGTGTGGATTTTATCCTTTAATGATATATCATCGGGATACAGCACACGGAAATTGGACGGCCTGTGCTCCAGGGTTTCAAGCACTTTCTGTGCAAGGGCAATCCCGCCCTCGCCGCCCTTGGCCCAGACCTCGGAAAGGGCGAACTCGCAGCCTCTGTCCTCGCAGAACTTCTTGATATAAGCATATTCTGCCTCTGTATCGGTTATGAAGGAATTGAGGGTCACGATGACAGGCACATCGTACTTCTGGATATTCTCAATGTGTTTTTCCAGGTTGACGATACCGCGCTTTAACGCATCCAGGTTCTCCCCGGACAGCTGGTCCTTGGGAACTCCGCCATTGTACTTAAGCGCCCTTACCGTGGCAACCAGCACCACTGCGTCCGGCTTAAGGCCCGCCATGCGGCACTTGATGTCCAGGAACTTCTCTGCCCCAAGGTCGGCGCCGAACCCGGCCTCTGTCACAACAATATCCGCCAGCTTAAGGGCAGTCTTGGTAGCCCTTACGCTGTTGCATCCATGGGCAATATTGGCAAATGGTCCGCCGTGCACCAGGGCGCCTGTGTGCTCCAGGGTCTGGATCAGGTTGGGCTTTAAGGCGTCCTTTAAAAGGGCTGCCATGGAGCCGGTTGCATGGAGGTCATCTGCGGTCACTGGCTGTCCTGCAAAATTATAGGCCACGATGATCCTGCCCAGACGGGCCTTTAAGTCCTCCATATTGTCAGCCAGACAGAGGATTGCCATAATCTCGGAAGCAACCGTGATGACAAAGTGGTCTTCCCTCACCATGCCGTCCGCCTTTGCCCCCAAGCCGATGACGATATTGCGCAGCGCCCGGTCATTCATGTCCTCGCAGCGCTTCCACATCACCTGTCTTGGGTCGATTCCCAGTGCATTGCCCTGCTGGATATGGTTGTCAAGGAGGGCTGCCAGCAGGTTATTGGCCGAGGTGATGGCGTGGAAATCCCCTGTGAAATGCAGGTTTAAGTCCTCCATGGGAACCACCTGTGCAAATCCGCCTCCTGCAGCGCCTCCCTTGATTCCAAAGCAGGGTCCTAAGGACGGTTCCCGCAGGGCGATGATGGCGCTCTTCTTCATGCGCCCGAATGCCTCGCCCAGGCCCACCGTTGTGGTGGTCTTACCCTCTCCGGCCGGGGTGGGGTTGATGGCCGTCACCAGCACCAGCTTTCCGTCCGGCCTGTCCTTAACCTTGTCCCACAGCTTATCTGTCAGCTTGGCTTTATACTTACCATACAGTTCCAGGTCATCCTCGGAAATCCCGTAAGACGCCGCAACCTCCTTAATGGGCTGCATTACTGCTTCCTGAGCAATCTCGATATCTGACTTCATGGGTATATCCTCCTTGTTTTTTATATCATTTATGTTTACTGTTCCATAAACTCCTCAAACTCCTGTGCGCTCATAAGTATCTTCCTGGGCTTGGTTCCTTCCTCCTCCCCCACCACGCCTGCTTCCGCCAGCTGGTCCATGATACGTGCGGCACGGTTAAATCCAATCTTGAACATCCTCTGAAGCATGCCGATGGATGCCTTGTCCTTTTCTATGATGAACCTGGCGGCCTGGATGAAATACTCATCCCTGTCGCTCTGGCTGCTTCCCGCGTCCATGGAAGGCGAGGATACCCTGCTCTCCACCTCAGGACTATACTCAGCCACCATGCCCTGTTCCGTAAGGAAATCCACTACCCGGCCCACTTCCTCATCGGACACAAAGGCGCCCTGGACACGCTGGGGCTTTGGAAAGCCTGCCGGATAAAAGAGCATGTCCCCCTTGCCCAGCAGCTTCTCAGCCCCATTCATGTCAATGATGGTCCTGGAGTCCACGCCGGAAGATACGGAAAATGCAATCCTGGACGGCACATTGGCCTTGATAAGGCCTGTAATGACGTTAACTGAAGGCCTCTGGGTGGCAATGACCAGATGGATGCCTGCTGCACGGGCCAGCTGTGCCAGACGGCAGATGGCATCCTCCACCTCGCCTGGGGCCACCATCATAAGGTCTGCCAGCTCATCCACGATAATGACAATCTGGGGCAGTTTCTGAGGTTTTTTCTCATCCTCAATATCCTTAATCTTTTCAACCCTTTCATTATATCCCTTCAGATCCCTGACATTGCATTCCGCAAACTTCTTGTAGCGGTCCGTCATCTCAGCCACGGCCCAGTTAAGGGCGCCGGACGCCTTCTTGGGGTCCGTGACCACCGGGATCAGCAGGTGCGGGATTCCATTATAGACGCTCAGTTCCACCACCTTGGGGTCCACCATGATCAGCTTCACATCCTCAGGCTTTGATTTGAAGATGATGCTCATGATCAGGGTGTTGATGCACACGGATTTACCGGAACCCGTGGCGCCTGCGATTAAAAGGTGGGGCATCTTGGCAATATCCGTCACCACCACCTGCCCACCGATATCCTTGCCCACTGCAAAGGCCAGACGTGACTTGTGGCTGATGAATGATTCCGCCTCCAGAAGTTCCCTGAGATAGACCATGTTGTTCTCTTTATTGGGCACCTCGATGCCCACTGCGGACTTGCCTGGTATCGGCGCCTCAATCCTTATGTCTGCGGCAGCCAGGCTCAGCTTGATGTCATCGGTCAGGCCCACGATCTTGCTGACCTTAACCCCCTGTTCCGGAAGCAGTTCATATCTTGTCACCGCAGGACCGCAGCTTATGTTGGTCACGGTAACGCCCACCCCGAAGTTGTGCAGGGTCTGCTGCAGCTTGATGGCCGTGGCCTTGTATTCTTCACCTGAAAATGCGCCTGCGCTCTTGCTGCCCTTCTTGAGCAGGGTGGTGGGAGGAAATACATATTCCTTCTTGACCACCTCTTCCTTCTTCTTAATCTCCTCTGCCACGGAAATCTCCGTATCCCCTTTGGCAGTCCCTTCTTTCTTTTTCTCTATCTTTTTCTTAAGCAGTTCGGTCTCTGTTTCTATGACCTTGCCGGAAGCGGTCACCACACGTTTTGGTTCCTCCGGCACAAACACGCTGTCATAATTAAGCCCCTGTTCCGAGTCATCCTCCATATATGTATCCGTTTCAGGGAAATCCTCCTGCTGCCCTCTGGCGCCGTCCCCTGTCCCTGGGTCCTCAGTCCCTGAATCCCACGGGACCTCCTCTTCGGGCCAGCCGTTCCCCTGTGCAGCCACAGCCATATCCATTTCTTCCAGGGTGCGGGAATCCTTATGTACATGGATGACATCCTGGCTGCCTTCCAAGCCAAATCCATCTTCCTCCACGGTTATTCCGGTCACCACCGGAGCATCTTCCCTCCTGTGTCTGTGTCCTTCGATGGAACGGGCCAAGGCCCCCACGTCATCCATGTCAAAGGAGGCATCTTCCCCGGTCCCATGTTCTAATGGCGGGTCGAATTTACCTCTGAATTCATTGACCGGCGCAGCAGCGGCCCCGCGGTCCAGGGACGGCGCAGCGGCAGCCCCCACGCGGCCCAGGGAAGCCTCGTCCTCATATGGTTCCTCCAGCGGCTCCAAATCCGCGCCGTATTCCCGGTCAAATGCCTCCTCGTCATACTCATCGTATCCGCCGTCCCCGTCGTATTCATCATAGGCAGTCAGCCGGGTAGCGTCCAGATTGACTCCCCGTACCTTCTGCTCCTCCCTGAGACGCTTCCTCTCTTCCGCCCTCTGGGCGTGGATTTCCCTGCGCCTGTCCATGTCTTCCCTTGCATACTGGTAAGCCTTGTCACCGCCCTTTTTCACCACGCTGACAAAGGAACGCTCCGTGATGCACACCATGCAGATGATGAACAGCACGGCAAGCACCAGGAAGGTCCCTGGCTTACCCAGGCCCACCACCAGGAAGGAGGTAAGGATACCGCCCAGGAATCCGCCTCCCACACCGCTGAGGGTGGACTGCTTATAATAATCCCCCCAGGGCGCCCCTGCCGGGGTTGTCCCGAAAAACAGCTGCAGCAGGCCGCATATCACCAGGACCGCCACCACCACGGCAGCCAGCTTCATGGCTGCATGGAGGTTGCCCTGGTTGGAAAGATGGAAGCAGGTACCCACGAATATCAATATGGGCAGGAGATAACCCACCATACCAAAAATCCCCAGCTGTACGCCCCTCAGCACATCACCGACCACGCCGCATAACTTAAAGTTGCTTAAAAACAAAAGAATGGCAACAGCAAAAGAGCAGATGATGACCACTTCTGCTCTTATAAACTCTGTATTCTCTTCCATATACCCTTTTTTACCTGAGGCTTTGCGGCCCTTTGAGGGAGTTGTCTTCTTCCCTGCGGTACTGCCCTTTGGCCTTCCCGGTTTTCTGTTCCCACTCTGCTGTCGTTTACTTGATTCAGCCACAAACATAGCCCCCTGTCATTCTCTTACAAGTCTTTTTGCCAGGCCCGCGTATCCGGCATATCCATTTCTTCCATTTGGGCCCAGTTACATTTAGTATACAAAAAAATCATAAGAAATGCAACTTTAACATTTTGGGGCTGTCTGTATCCGCCAATCTATCTGTAACGCTATCTGTAACGCTTTCTCCCGTCAATCATCTCATAAAGTTTCCCAAGGGCTTCCTTAATCCCGCCAACCTGGTTGATGAGCCCTGCCTCCACTGCCTGTTCCCCCACCAGCACGGTTCCCAGGTCCCTGGTCAGCATCTTTGTATTGTGCATCAGGTCCCTTAACTGGTCATATGCAATGTCGGCGTGGCTGGCCACAAAGGTAAGGATCCTGTCCTGGATCATTTCAAAATACTCATAGGTCTGGGCCGTGCCGATTACCATGCCGGTCATGCGCACCGGGTGGATCATCATGGTCCCTGAGGGTACGATGAAGGAGTAATTGGTGGAAACAGCCAGCGGCACACCGATCGAGTGGCTGCCGCCCAGTACCAGGGATACTGTGGGCAGGCTTAAGGATGCAATCATCTCGGCAATGGCCAGGCCCGCGTCCACATCCCCGCCCGATGTGTTAAGCAGGACCAGAAGGCCGTCCACGCTGTCATCATCCTCTATCTCAGCCAGCTTCGGAAGGATATGGTCATACTTGGTGGTCTTGCTGCTTCCGGAGGAATTCTCATGCCCTTCCACCTCGCCGATGATGGTAATCAGATGGATTTTCCTCTGCTTCTGGTTGTCCTCCAGGATAACCTGTCCGTATTCCTCCAGACGGTTGTCCTCTTTTTCTTCTATCTCACGTTCCAGTCTTTTAGCCTCGTCATCCTTTTTTACCGGCTCCTGGTCATCCATTTTCTTTTTGCTGTTTTTCGCCTGTCCCATGGTCGCAACTTCCTTTCATGAATCATCCTGTGTTGGTACACTTTATCCATTAGTCTGCACTTCCGGGACGAAAATATGCATGATATGTTTTCATGAAACAGAAAACAAAAGAAAAAGCAGCCAGCCCCATGTCTGTCCCATGAAGGCTGGCTGCTGCCGGAAATCTTTATTTCATCCATTCTTTATCTCATCAATCGCCTAACACGTTCCTGATAGCCACCGGGGACCTGTAGTTCCAGGTAGATATCTTGATGCCGCTCTTGCGGCTGGCTGCATGGACAATCTGTCCGTTGCCGATATACATGGCCACGTGGTTTACCTGACCGCCGCTGCCCGCGTAGAATATCAGGTCGCCGGGCCTCATGTTGCCTGAGGTCACCGCCTTGCCCATCTTGGCCTGTGAGCCTGAGTAATGAGGCAGCGACACACCGAATTTGGACAGGACGCTCATGGTGAAACCGGAACAGTCCGCGCCCTTTGTCAGGCTGGTGCCTCCCCATACATATGGATTGCCCACGAACTGGAGCGCATAGTTGACAATCTGTGAACGGCGGGACGCGGCATTGTTGGCCGCAACCTCTGCCGGCGAGAACTTGATTGCCTCGTTAAGGGCATAGCGCACCTCCACGTTATTATCCCTTGTGGAAATGTAAGCCTTGTCCGTGGTGGTACCGTCTTCTTCATCCACGGAATCCAGTTCAATCTCCACCCATCCGTCCAGCTGGGCCACAACAGGATAACGCTCATCCTTAACAATCTGGGTCCATATCTTGGCATCCGTAGTGGGTTCCGTGCGCACATTCAGCACGTCCGTGTTGATGACCGCACGCAGGGTTGCGGTCTGCATGGCAATGTCCTTGGCCTCCTGCCCCGTCGCCGTGTACTGGGGGTCCGCGGAAATATATCCGATGATGGGGCCGGATTTAATCTTATACCAGCCGTCCAAGGTCTCTAGTACCTCTCCGGCCGCCTTACTGGTCATCTTACCGATGATCTTGCCGTCGCTCTTAGGTTCCTCGCGGACATTCAGATAATTATTCACCTTGGAAATGACCAGGTTATCATACTGGTTGATGGCCATGGCCTTCATATCCAGCTTACGGCCTTCATTCAGGGAATAGGATACTTCTGCGTAATCAGCGGAAATATATCCTTCTTCTATCTGAATCCATCCGTCCTGCTGTCCCAGGACCACGTAGCGCTCGCCCATCAGCGCCTGTCCCACCACATTGCTGGGGTCCAGTTCCGGGGCCTGCCTGATATTCAGGTTATCGGTCGTGACCGTGGCCCTCAGCTTCACCAGTTCCTTTGCCTTTTCCCTGGCTTCATCTCCTGAAATCAGGTATTGGTTGCTGATATAGCCGTCCACGCCGCCTGACGTGATATGGGACCAGTCGCCTTCTGTCTGCAGGATTTCACAGGCTCCGTCACCGGAAAGCTTGCCTATGATCTTGCCGTCCGTACTGGGTGTCTCGCGGATATTCAGATATCCGGATACCTGCACGATGCCCAGGTTGGAATAGGAATCAATGGTCTTTTGTATCTCCTCCGCTTCCTTTCTGGCTGCTTCCTCCTCCGGCGAAGGCTCGCTGGCCGGCTGGGCATCGGAGGCGGTTGCTGCCCCGGCTTCCTGTACCGGCCGGTTTCCGGATGCACGGCCTGAGGCCGGCTCCTTCATGGCCGCCTTTACACCAAGTACGATGATTCCAACCACGATGACTGCCGCCAGCAGGATCAGCAGGTATCTGGGGTCTATGTTCTGATTGCGTTTCTTCCTGGCCTTGTTCAGGCTCGAGATATAATCCTTGTGTTCAAGCATGATTCCATTCGTCTCCAACTTTGTTTTTCGGCATGTAAACTCATACAGCGTAAAGTATATCATAGATCCATGGGCTAAAATATGAAAATTTTCTTAAATTTGGAGACAGGCCTTATTTGGCCAGCATCATGCGGTCATTGGCAAACTCGCCGCCGCTGGCTTCGGCGAACTTTTTAAGCAGGTCATCCACGGTCAGGTTTTTCTTTTCCTCACCGGATACATCGTAAATGATGCGTCCGTCATGCATCATGATCAGACGGTTGCCGATCTGGATGGCGTCCTTCATATTGTGGGTTACCATGAGGGCGGTCAGCTTCTGTTCGGTTACCATCTCATTGGTAAGGTCCAGGACCTTTTTGGCTGTCTGGGGATCCAGGGCAGCGGTGTGTTCATCCAACAGCAGCAGCTTCGGCTTCTGGAGGGTAGCCATGAGAAGGGTCAGGGCCTGCCTCTGTCCCCCGGACAGCAGCCCTACCTTGCTGGTCATCCTGGTCTGCAGTCCCAGACCTAAGCGGGTAAGCATGTCGCGGTAATAGTCCTTTTCCTTGGCCCGGATGCCCCAGCCAAGTCCGCGCCGTTTGCCGCGGCGGAATGCCAGGGCCATGTTTTCCTGGATTTCCATGCCTGCCGCGGTCCCCTTCATGGGGTCCTGGAACACCCGTCCAATGTATCTGGCCCGCTTATGCTCCGGCTGTCTGGAGATATTGATGCCTCCGATTTCTATTTTCCCGGAATCGATTGGGTATACGCCTGCAATCATGTTGAGCATGGTGGATTTACCTGCCCCGTTTCCCCCGATGACCGTTACGAAGTCCCCGTCATTTAAGGACAGGCTGATTCCGTTTAAGGCTTTCTTTTCATTGATGGTGCCTTTGTTAAATGTCTTGCGCACGTTGGTAAGTTCAAGCATTAGTTTTCCCCTCCTTCTGAATAGGCCTGATGTGCTTTCCATTTGGCGGCAGCCACAGGTACACACAGGGCCAGGGCCACGATGACAGCGGAAAGCAGTTTCATGTAGTTGGGGTTCAATCCCATCTGAAGCACAATGGCACGGATGACGAAATAGATGACGGAGCCGATTACCGCCGCCGCCAGCTTACAAGCAAAATTCCTGAACCAGCCAAAGAGCACCTCACCGATGACAATGGCTGCCAGGCCGATGACGATGGCTCCGGTCCCCATCTGGATATCCGCGTATTTCTGGCTCTGGCATACCAGGGCGCCTGACATGCCCACCAGGCCGTTGCTGAGCATCAGGGCCAGCAGCTTGGTGAACTTGGTATTGACGCCCAGGGCGCGTATCATGTCTTCGTTGTTGCCGGTTGCCCTAAGGGCGCTTCCGATTTCCGTCCCAAAAAACCAGTAAAGGATGGCCACCACAATGACAGCCACAACTATGCCGATGACCTGGGAGGACTGGGCCTGGCTGAGCCCGGCTGTGCCGGACAGCCTGCTGACCATGGTATCCACCTTTAACAGCGGCAGGTTGCTCTTATTGCCCATGATCCACAGATTGATGGACCACAGGGATATCTGGGTCAGGATTCCCGCCAGGATGGAAGGAATCTCAAATACTGTGTGCAGGATGCCGGTCACAAACCCCGCAGCCATGCCTGCCAGGGTTGCCACCACCAGGGCCGCCACCGGATTCCTCAGGAACACCGCCACCGGGTGCATGGACTTGTTTAAGATCAGCATGGCGCATACACAGCCTCCCAGGGCAAAGCTTCCGTCCACGGTCAGGTCCGCTATGTCCAGCAGCTTGTATGTGATATATACGCCTAATACCATGATTCCCCAGAGCACGCCCTGGCCCACCGCGTCCAACATCGCAGGGCCCATGCCCTGCAGTGCATTTAAAATGTTCATCTATATAACCTCCATATGTACTGTTAACTCCTGTCACTGCCCCGCTGTCTTAATAAATAGCTTGCCCAAACAGACCACATCCTCACCAGACGGCTTGAGCAAACCATCTATATGAAACCATCAGGCCCCACCGGTACGACCTAAAACGGGTGCCGCGTAAGGCGGGAATTAACCCGGTCTCACTGCGGCACCGCCCTTTCATCCACCTGCATTTCCATTCAATCTGTAAAATACAGCCTTATTTCAGATTGGACACATCAATACCAAGTGTTGCTGCTGTCTCCTCGTTCACGGTCAGTTCACACTTTTCTGCTGGAAGATATTCAATCGGCATATCAGCAGGTGATGCCCCTTCTGTAAGGATCCTTACTGCCTGCTGTCCGGTCATGTAGCCCAACTGATAGTAGTCGATGCCGTAGGTTGCAAGTCCGCCGTTATCCACCATACCGGACTCGCCGCAGATAACAGGAAGGTTATTGTCGCCTGCCACCATGCCTACGGTTGTCATACCGGCTGCGATGGTATTGTCAGTAGGCGCATAGATGGCGTCCACCTTGCCCACCATGGACTGCACCACGGTCTGGAGTTCGTTGGAGCTGGATACGGTGAAGTCCTGGCTTGTCATACCGGCTGCCTCGATTGCTTCCCTGGCCATCTGTGCCTGGATTTCAGAGTTGGACTCTGCGGAGCAGTAAAGGATGCCTACCTTCTTTGCATCGGGAAGGATCTGCTTTAACAGGTCAATCTGCTCCTTTACAGGAGTCAGGTCAGAGGTTCCCGTCACATTGCCCCCTGGCTTCTGGTTATCGTCCACAAGACCGGATTCAGCCGGGTCTGTCACTGCGGTAATCAGGACCGGTGTGTCTGTCACCGCGCCTGCCACTGCCTGTGCGGCCGGTGTTGCGATTGCAAGGATTAAATCCTTCTTGTCATTGGCGAACTTGGATGCAACGGTCTGGCATGCGGACTGGTCACCGGATGCGTTCTGGGAATCCAGGTCATATTGGATGCCTGCCTCATCCAGGGCTGCGAGAAAGCCCTCGTTGGCAGCGTCCAGGGCCGTGTGCTGTACCAGCTGAAGGATGCCGATCTTATAGGTAGTGCCCTCTGCGGTCTGTCCCTCACCCTCTCCTGCCTCGGATGAAGCCTCTGTGCCTTCCCCGGAAGATGGGGCTGTCACTGCCTCAGTGCTTTCTGTTCCTGCTGCTTTTGTGGTTTCTGCGGTGCTGCCGCCTGAGCATGCGCCCAGGGACAGGACCATGGCTCCGGCCAGGACCAGAGACATGATTTTTGATGTCTTTTTCATAATGCTCTCTCCTCTTTTAACCCAAATATTGCTCCCATTCAGGGATGTTTCCTATCATACTACAAAAAAATTCCGCCGTCAATTTTATTGCTTTAAATTCCTGTGGTTTTAAAGCAATAAAGTGTATTTTTTTCAGTACAATGCAAAAGGAAAGCTTATGCCCTGGCCTGATCCATGGGAATGGTCACCACAAACTCCGTGCCCTGTTCCAGCTTGGAAGTCACATGGATGGTTCCCTGGTAGAAATTCACGATGTGCTTTACGATGGACAGGCCAAGGCCCGTACCGCCCTGTTTGCGGCTGCGCCCCTTGTCCACCCGGTAAAACCGTTCAAAGATACGGTCCAGGCTTTCCTCAGGGATTCCCATTCCGTTATCCCTTACCCGGATTACCATGTTGCCGCCCTGCTCCCGGATATTGATCCACACCTGTCCGCCCGGATGATTGTACTTGACCGCATTGCTGAGCAGGTTGGTGAGAAGTTCCTTCATCTGCTGCACATTGGCCCGGATGCACAGGGGCTGGCAGTCCGCGTGGAGGAACACCTGGCTGGACGCTGCCTGGGGCTTCAGGCTGTCCATGATTTCCTCCAGCAGCACGCTGATGCGCACATCCGTCACCACCACCTCGGCGTCCTTTGCCTCCAGCTTTGAGATCATCAGGATGTCGTTGATTAGGCCGGTCATATTGACCGCCTCCTTCTTAATCCTTCTGGCAAAATCCATTTTCATGGATTCATCCTGGATCAGGCCGCTTTCCAGCAGCTCCGCATACCCCTGGATGGAGGTGATGGGTGTCTTAAGCTCATGGGAGGCATTGCTGAAAAACTCCTGGCGTATCTGTTTTTCCTTTTCAATCTGGCTTAAGTACTCCTTGACATTCTGGGACATGTTGGTGATGGTCTCTGCTATGACGTTGATTTCCGGATACTGGTACCTGTCAAAATGAAGTTCGGTGTAATCCCCCTTAACCTGGAGCATTTTCCCGGAAATGTCCCTCATGGGACGGGTCACGGAGGAGACAAACCTCTGGGTGGTCACCAATGAGCATATGAGGGCTGCCAGGAAGCTTACAAGGGCTGCCGGGAACAGCATGGGCAGGTATTCGCTGATGCCGGAATAAGGCACGGCCAGGCGCAGCACCATGTCCGCATGGTCTGAACGGCAGGCCACATAGAGCATGGTCTTTTTAAGGGTGGAGGAATACCTCCTGGCATATCCCACCCCTTCCTCCACTGCTTTCCTGATTTCCTCCCTCCCCAGATGGTTGTCCAGGTATTCCGCGTCCGCGTCGGAATCCGTTATCACGGTCCCATCCGTCCGTATCAGGGTAATCCGGCTGGAGTCCATGTCGGTAAATGCTTCCAGATGCTGCATCTGGCCCATTAAATCCCCATCATAATCCAGTATGCTGTCAATTGCCTTGATGGTATATCTCATATCCCTGCTGGATGTATTCAGTATCATGTTGCTGCTTGCAATATAAAATATGACGCTGTGAATACACAGCGCCGCTAATAACACAAGGACAAAACGTTCCAATATGGCCTTACGCATGATTTCCTCCTTTGTTCCATTCCCACTAAGCATCCGCCTTGATGACGCGGTAGCCCACGCCCCGGACCGTCTTGATACAGGAACCGCCCTCATCGCCCAGCTTCTGGCGCAGGGTGCGGATGTGCATATCCAGGGTCCGTGTCTCCCCGTCGTATTCGTAGCCCCATATCCGGTTTAACAGTTCATCCCTGGTAACCACCCGGGACTGGTTTTCCAGCAGATAGACCAGGAGTTCGAATTCCTTTAAGGTGAGTTCGCACGGATGCCCGCTGCTGATTACCTCCCTGGTCTTACGGTTTACCGATATCCCCTGATAGGACAGGACGTCCCTGGACTCCTCGCGCCTGGTCCTGCGCAGCAGGCTGCGGATGCGGGCGGAAAGTTCCAGCACCCCGAAGGGCTTCACCATGTAATCATCCGCGCCGCAGTCCAGCCCTATGACCTTATCCAGTTCCTTTTCCTTGGCCGTCAGAAGCATGATGGGAATGTCCTTAAGGCCGTCGGTCTGCCGCACCTGCTTAATGGCCGTGATTCCATCCATCCCGGGAAGCATCCAGTCAAAGATAGCCATGTCCGGCTGTTCCTCCTTCATCCGTTTAAGGCCCTCTTCCGCTGTCTCAAACCCCTCTGAGCCGTAACCGAATCCCTCCAGAGCAATCTTTAACAGGTTCCTTATATTCTCATCATCCTCTATGATGTAAATCTTCTCCATTCTCCGCTTATCCGCCTTTCCCGGCATGCCTGCCTGTTCTATGTAAACAGCATACCAAATGCAAGTAAAATCCGCTCCATAGGAATGTAAAATCCGCGTAAATTTTTCAAATCAGAGGATTTCCCTGTAAACGCGAAGCACATTTTTGTAAAATACAGCCTCTATATCGGACTGGCTGAACCCTTCCCGCTTCATGGCATCCGCCAGCATGGGCACCATGGACGCGTCCTTCATCTCCAGTTCGCATTCAATGCCGTCAAAATCCGAACCCAGCCCAAGACAGCCGATTCCTCCCACCTTACGGATGTGCTTCATGTGTTCCACCATATAGGATACCCGGCTGACCATTGCCTCATCCTTACCAAAATCCCTTAAGAAACAGGTATAGTAATTGATTCCCATGACGCCGCCCCGGTTGGCCAGTTCCCGTATCATGTCATCGGTCATGTTCCTTGGATGGGAAGCCACTGCCCTTGCATTGGAATGGCTGGCCACAAACGGCTTCTTCGTATGCCTGAACACATCCCATATGCCTGCATCATTCAGATGGGATACATCTATGATCATGCCCAGGCGCTCCATCTCCTCCACAAACCCAATCCCGGTCCCGGTCAGGCCATTGGACCTGTCCGGCACCACACAGGTGGTCCCATCCTCACGCCGTTCCCTTTTGTTGGGGAATCCCAGTTCATTGGGGAAATTCCAGGTCAGGGTCATCATCCTGACACCCAGACGGTAGAAATCGCGCAGGAACCTAAGGCTGCCCTGGCATACGCCGCCCTCCTCGATGGTCAGTAAGGCCGACATCTTCCCCTTCTTCCAGTTGTCCTCAATATCCCGGTAAGACCGCACGATGCCAATCATGTCACTGTGCGCCTCCATCTCCGTATAAAATGTGTCCAGAAGGCCCATGCAGTATTCAAATGGTTTTCCCTCCGCCCGTTCCAGGCTGGTGAACAGGGCAAAATTCTGGAGTCCGTAATCCCCTGCCTGCATTTTCTTAAGGTCTATCATCAGGCTGTTCTCCAGTATGGAGGCGCTGCCTCCCTTCAGATGGTCCTTATGTAATTCAGATATGGTATCACAGTGCATGTCGATGACTTTCATCCTATAACCTCTTTTCACGTTTTCGTATTGACAATCTATTCCCGGCAGCATGGGTTTATGCCCGTGGGCATGGCTTCTTTCCATCTGCCCGGTCATTTCCAGTCTATACTGATCCACTGCTCCTGTCAATGGCAGAGGCGCGCAGAAGGGCCGCATCTATGGAGGCGCAGATATTATCATGTCCGATTTCCCGGTCAAAGCCCGACTTGGCCATGACGGACATGGGCTGTTCATTGACATGGGACACGATCATGGTCACATGCGCTTTCCTGCAGCGCCCATTAAGCTTCTTCAGGCTGTTGAGGGCCGTGGCATCCATGGCCGGAACGCTGCGCATCCTGAGTATCAGCACATTCTTCCTGGAATCAAGGGGTATCTGGGCAATCTTGTCCGCCGCGCCAAAGAACATGGGGCCGCTGACCTCGAATACCATCACATGCACGGGGACCGGCTTTAAGTCAATCCGCTCCCCGTCCTCCCCTTCCCTGTAATCCTCCGCATACTTCCATCCATAGATATCGGACACGTCCGCCATCCGTTTCATGAACAGCAGGGAGGCCAGCACAAGCCCCACGCCGATGGCCAGCACAAGGTCAAAGACCACGGTCAGGAAAAATGTGATTAACAGCACTGCCGCGTCACTTTTAGGCGAGGTTTTCACCACATCAATGAATTCCCTCCACTCGCTCATATTATATGCAACCATGAAGAGGATGGCGGCAATGGCGGGCATGGGAATCAGGGCCGCATAGGGCATCAGGAAGATAAGCACCAGGAGCAGTACCACGGAATGGACCATGCCGGCCAGCGGTGTGCGTCCCCCGTTCTTGATATTGGCAGCCGTCCTGGCAATGGCCCCTGTTGCCGGGATCCCGCCAAACAAAGCGGATGCAGCATTGCCTGCGCCCTGGGCAATAAGCTCCATATTGGAGTTGTGCTTTCCTCCCACCATGCCGTCGGCCACCACGCAGGATAAAAGGGATTCAATGGCAGCCAGCACGGCAATGGTCAGGGCATCCGGCATCACCTTCTGGATCAGGCCAAATGTAATATGGGGCATATGGAACACCGGCAGGCTGGAGGATATGGTATACAGGTCCCCAATGGTATTCACCTTCAGGTCCAGCCCCTTCACAAGGGCCGCCGCCGCAATGACGGCCACAAGGGACGGGGGTATCTTTTTGACGAATCTGGGCCATATGATGAGGATTGCCAGGGACAGTGCGCCTATGAGCACTGCCATGGGGTTTAAGGTATCCATGCATGCAAGGACTTCCCTGAGTTTTTCCATTGTCTCCACCGGGGAATGTAAAAAGGTAATCCCCATGAAGTCCTTAATCTGGCCGATGAAAATGGTAACGGCTATGCCTGTTGTGAACCCGGTCGTGATGGTATACGGTATGAACCGTATCAGGCTACCCAGGCGCAGCACGCCCATGACAATCAGCAGGATGCCGGCCAGTATGGTAGCGACAGCCAGGCCTTCCATGCCGTTTTTCAGGACAATCCCAGCCACGATGGTTGCAAATGCAGCGGTGGGGCCTGCAATCTGGACCTTGCTGCCTCCTAAAAAGGAGATGATGAAGCCAGCCACAATGGCAGTATAAAGGCCCTGCTCCGGCGTCACGCCCGAAGCAAGGGCCAGGGCGATGGACAATGGCAGCGCAATGATTGCCACGATGATGCCTGATATCACATCTGCTGTGAATTGCTTGCTGGAATACTGTTTCATGGACAGAAACAGCTGTGGTGTTAAATCTTTCATACTCATTTCCCTATCCTTTGTTAAATATAAAATTTTCATAAACAATTTAACTATATATGGAAATGGGTGGTTCCTTCAAGACCTTTGCGCAATGTTTCTCATCTAATACAAAATCCTACTCGCTCCTGAGGGCATCAATGGGATTTAAGTTAGCCGCCCGGTTAGCAGGCATATAACCGAACAGCAGCCCGATCCCCACCGACACGCTGAAGGATATGATGACGGCTGCCGGCGTGGGCGTTGCCGATATCCCCACGGCCGTCCCCACCAGGGTGGTTGCAACGCAGCCAATCAGGATTCCCACCACGCCCCCCAGGGAACTGGTCACGGCAGCTTCTATGACAAACTGGCGCATGATGGTGCCTTTGTCAGCGCCCAGGGACTTCCTTATGCCGATTTCCCTGGTGCGCTCCGTGACAGACACCAGCATGATATTCATGACGCCCACGCCGGCCACCAGCAGGGAAATGCCTGCAATCCCGCCCAGCATGCCGCTCATCATGGCAATCTGGTCATTGAGGGAATCCAGCATCTCGCTCATGGCGGTCACACGGTACAGGTCATCGTCCTTGAATATCCCATAGAGATAGTTTTCAATGGCAGTCTTGCACTCATTTGCCTTGGTGGTGTCCAGGGCCGTAAAGGTATAGTTGCTGATATTGGCGTTCCTGGACATCTTGACGGCAACACTGTAAGGCAGCCATATGAAGTCATCGGTTCCCCCGTCTTCCATGCCATCCTCTTCCTGGGCTTCCACCACGCCTACAATCTTAAACGCATACCCATCTATCTTTATGGTTTCATCAAGGGCCTTCTCACTGCTGCCGTAAAGTTCCTGGGCAACATATGCCCCAATGACACAGACCTTCTGCCTGGATGCAATATCCGCATAGGAAATATTGCGCCCTAACTTAAGGTCGTAGTCCTTGATATCCAGATACTGTTCACTGCGGCCCGCCACGCTGGTGCTGGACATGGTGTCGGTCCCGTGCTTGACCGTGGAATTAAGGGTCACGTTGGGGCTCAGCCCGCCGAACAGATCCGTGTTGTCCTCGTAAAACCCATACATCTGGTCCACGCTTAAGGACCTGGAGCTTAAGTTGGTAACATTCACGTTAATCTGGTTCACGCCCATGCTGGCAAAGCTCTCCACCACGCTGCCCATGTAGCCGTTGACCAGGCTTACCAGGATGATGACAGCCGCAACACCGATGATGATGCCCAGCATGGTAAGGAAAGAACGCATCTTGTTGCCCCATATACTTTTAATTGCCAGCTTGAATGATTGCAGCATAGTCTTTCACATCCCCATCAAAATTAATCTGTCCATCTGTAATGCGCACCACGCGCCTTGCTTCCATTGCAATGGAATTGTCATGGGTAATCATGACAATGGTATTGCCCTCTTCATTTAACTGTTTCAGGAAATTAAGCACATCCCGGCTGGTTTTGGAGTCCAGCGCGCCTGTAGGCTCATCCGCCAGGATCAAGGACGGGCTTCCCGCCAGGGCGCGTGCAATGGAAACCCTTTGCTGCTGGCCGCCGGAAAGCTGGTTTGGCATGTTCCTCCATTTTTCCTCCAATCCCACCTTTTTAAGGGATGCCATGGCCCGTTCACGGCGCTCGCCGCTCCCCACCCCGGCATACAACAGGGGAAGCTCCACATTCTCCAGAAGGTTCAGTTTGGGAAGAAGGTTATACTGCTGGAAAATGAATCCAATCATCTTGTTGCGTATATGGGCCAGCTGCCTGTCGCTCATGACGCCCACGTCCTCGCCTCCCAGCAGGTATTCGCCATCCGTAGGCACATCCAGCGCGCCTATTATATTCATCAGGGTGGATTTCCCGCTTCCCGACTTTCCCACGATGGCCACGAACTCGCCCCTGTGTATGGTCAGGTTGATATCATCGTTGGCCCGCACTTCCTCGCCGCCCAGATAATATATCTTATGGATATTCCTAAGTTCAATTAACGGTCCGTCCTGCTGCCTGTCATCCATGTAAATCCGGCTCCTTATCATTTTTCTCAGATAGATTCATTATTGTTTGTCCAGCCGCCACAGGGTAACCGGATGGCATTTTATCTGGCTCCGCCCATACCGCCGCTGCGGCTGCTTCCTCCGCCATTACTCCGGTTTCCGCCGCCTGACGGGCCGCCCATGCCGCCTTCCCGCATCATCATGAAGCTGCTGCCGCTGTTCTTGCTGGACTCGGCCACATAGACCACATCCCCTTCTGAAAGCCCGCTCCTGATTTCCACATAGGAATCATTGGTAAGCCCGGTTTCCACCTTTACCGCCCGGAACCCGGCCGGAACCGGACCCTGCTGCTCCGTCACGGTCTCATCCTTTACATAAACCTGGTTTCCGCGCATCAGGGCATCCACCGGAACCGTAAGCACATCCGAAGCTTCTTCAAGGGTAATGATCCCATCCACATTCATACCTGGAATCAAATCGCCCATCTCATCCATTGTCACGGTCACCGGGTAGGTGCTGACGCCGTTGGAATACGTACTTTCCAGGCTTACATTGGTAACGGTGCCTGAAAATGTCTGCCCCTCCATGGCATCCGCCGTAATGACCACCTTCTGCCCCACCTTCACCTTCTGGATATCCAGCTCATCAATGGACATCTCAAAGGTCAGGCTGGACAAATCATAAATAGTAGCCAGGACCGTTGTGCTCGAACTGTTCTTTGTGATATTGTCCCCCACCTTGAAGTTCTTGGCAATGACCTGTCCGGATATGGGTGCTGTTATGGTATAGTTATCATAATTATCCTGGCTGCTGTCCAGTTTGTTCTGGGCCGACTCCACGCTTTCCTCTGCCTTGTCCAGTGCGTCCTTGTAACTGCGCACCAGCTTATCCGCTGACTTTTCCGTCATCCTGAACAGGGGAGTCCCCTTTGTCACATAGTCCCCTTCGTTCACCAGAAGGGCCTCAACCTCCACACTGGTGGACAGGTCCGCGTTCATGGTGGTGTCCACGGACGCCTCAAATGCGCCGTCCTCACTGCCCACAAATTCCCCAATCTGCGCCGTGGCCTTCATCGTAGTGGTAAGACCGCCCGGATTGGTTACAGTGATGGTCACATTCCTTACGATACGTCCCCCGGTCAGGGTAATATCCTGGTTTGCAACCGCCTTGACCGCGCCTGCCAGCTGCTCCCCCGTATCAGTCAGGGTGAGAACGGCTGGCGAACCAGGTCCAATGAGGGCTGCCTCGCCGGACAGGAAGGGAATCCTGATTTCCATCACATCGTCGCTGTAGACATCCGCAAGCTTGGTGCTGCCTCCCACCTTATCGCCCACGTGTATGTATAATTCCTTAATATAGCCCGTGTCCGTGGCCTTGTATGTATTGCCGCTGTAATCACTGAGCGCATCCTCATAATCTTCCCTGGCATCCTCATAGGAGGTCTGTGCCCTGGTCAGGGAATTGGTGGCGCTGGTCAGTTCCGATTCCATGCTGGACTTATCAATCTCATAAAGGACCTGGTCCTTTTCCACCTGGTCCCCTTCCTCAAAATCAGCGGAAAGCACCTCGCCTTCCACCATGGAAGTAATGTTATAGGTATCCTTTGCCGCCAGTGTGCCGGAGGATGACAGTTCCGAGGAAATGCTCCTCTTTTCCACAACCGCCGTATTCTGCGTCTGGGCGCCGGCCGCTGCCGCCGATGCCTTCATGCTGCGCCGCACCAGGATGACCGTTATGGCGGCCCCAATCAGAAGGAGCACCAGGACCGGCTTCAGCCATTTCCGCTTCTTCCCTTTGGATTTCCCTGCTTTCTTACCGGTTTTGTCCCGGCCTCCTTCATTGTCACTTCCTGTATGATCCCGGCCCTTTTTTCCGGGAAACGGTATCTGTCCCGCTAAATGCGCCAGGCCCTTTTTCTTCTCTTCCATCCTGCACCTCAACCATTAATATTCGATTGCGTCTACTGCCGTATAAGTGGAACCGCTCTTATTGCACACCATCACAACCTCATCCCCCACCTCGATGGAGCCATAGATGGAGAACAGGTACTGAAGCTCAGAGGAATCCAGGTTAATGGTCAGGTATCCGTTCTCATCCACGGAAGCATCATCAAAATCACCGTCCGAATTGTCCTCGTCGATTTCCAGACGGATGGAAGTGGGTGTCATCACATCCGTTGACTTATAATATATGTTCTTGACCTCTCCCTTTAAAAGTGCATACGCATTATTCCCCTCCAGGTCATCCTCGTCCCAGCCCCTGGTGGTATAAGCCCATATGGTCTTTGACTTCACATTATAGTAAATAACCGCAAATCCCGCCTCCTGCTGGGATGACTTCACATTCGCCAGTGTGCTGGCCACACCGTTAAGGAACACATTGGCATTATCAGTGTCAAAGGGTACGGACTGTGCCACACTGAAGCCCTTGCGCACCAGGATCGGTCCTTTGCGCTCGTCATCCAGGATGGTGATGGGATTGATTTCCCCATCTGAATTCAGTTCACAGTCAAGGACCGCGCCATATATCTCATTGCTATCCTTTTTTTTGGTCTTCAGCAGGTTATAGAATATGTTCATGCAGTCCGTCTGGTTCAACACCTCCTCCGGCTGCCGGCTCACCTCTTCATTAAGCTCCAGGTAATTGAACTTGGAAATGCGCGAAGACGCCAGATCCCCGGTAAAATCCTCATCCGTATACCCCAGCATGGTCAGGGCCGCCTTCACAGCATCCCTGTAGGTTATGTACTCACCGGGCTTAAACAGCCCGCCCAGGAATCCGCTCATCCATCCCTGGGATGCGGCAATCCTGATATAAACCGCATTGGGATCCGTTGACGGGACATCCGCAAACACAGAGACATTGGAAACCGGAAGGTTCTCACGGTAACTGGAAGCATGGACCAGCATCCTCGCAAACTCCCCCCTGGTGACCTGTTCCGTATAATCCGTCACGTTCAGGATTCCGGTCAGGCTGACCACCTGCTTACGCATGTCAAAATTAGCAGATGATGTATTGGCCATCACTGTGATAGGTGCTGCCTGGGTAAATGCAGTGATAAATGCAAGTGAACCGCCAAGATACCGGCAGGCTGTGCATCGTCTGTTCATAGTTTTATTGCTCCTCTCAGATTAGTGGAATGGATTATTTTCTCATACTTTATCATTAGAATGTGTTTATTTTGTGATGGGGTGGACTTTTTTTAAGGACAGAAGGGCGGGGGTGGTTCCGTCCGTGAGTGGAATGGGGATGGGGGCTGTAGATGCATCCACAGCCCCCATCCCCATTCCACTCACCCGCTACGTTTTTCCTTCGCTTCTGCATCGCTTAAATCTGCGCCGGGGAATTGTGCCGCAAACCCAGAGGGGATCCTTTAGTGAAATGACATGTGCATTAAAGGTGTAGTATGAGGTGTGGTATGATTTGACGTAATGACAGTTTCTTTATATGTTGTACATAGAAAAAAGGGCAAAGGGGGGGGTATGGATACTTAGAACTGACAGACTTTGCCAATACCAAAAAACAATCCTACTTCCGGAGCGGGTGTTTTTTCGTACGTCATGGCTGGAATTACCAGTCCGGGGAGCGGGCCAGGGTGGGGCTTGTGTCTGGGGGCGGGCGGCGGCGGGGAGGCCTTCGGGCATTGGTGGTCCGGGCGCATAGTGGAGGAGGGTGCAGCATCTTAGGTCCTGGCAGTATAAAAGATGGGGGTGGACGAATGCATCAAAGCATAAGTCCAAGGTGCTCTGAGCTGAGAAAGTCCTTCAGGATTTCTCAGCGAATAGCACCGGTCCCCCATCTTTTATACTGTCAGGGCCTTAGAAGCTGCCCCTCCGGAACTTGGCGTCCGGACCGCCAATGCCCGAAGGCCTCCCCGGCACCGCCCGCCCCCAGGCACAAGGCCCACCCTGGCCAGTTCCCCGGACGTCCCCCACAAAAAAAACACCCGCTCCTCTCACATCAACGGAGCAACCAGCCGCATCAGGCGCCCCAGTTTCTTACCGCCCCAGCTATAATCCCTGCAATTCTCCATAGTAATCCGGCTGCATTTGCGCAGGGTATCCTGATAATCCTTTTCCACATCCAGTACCACAGGGTTCCGGTATATATATGTGGCGCATTCAAAATGCAGGTACAGGCTTCTGAAATCCAGGTTAATGGTCCCTACCACCGCCTTCTCATCATCGCTGACAAATACCTTGGCGTGTACGAACCCCGGCGTATATTCGTATATCTTCACCCCTGCCTCAATCAGTTCGGGATAATAGGTCCTTGCCAGAAGATACGCATACTTCTTATCCGGGATATGGGGCATGATGATGGTCACGTCAATGCCGCGCTTCGCAGCATAGCAGAGCGCATTTTCCATCTCGTCATCCAGGATCAGGTAAGGCGTCATGATATGGACGTAATTCTTGGCCTGGTTCAGGATATCCAGATAGACCCTCTCCCCAACCTGTTCACGGTCCATGGGGCTGTCCCCATAGGGAAGGACGAATCCGCCTGTCTCCCCTTCGCCCGTTTCTGCAGCGCCTCTTGGCAGTACATAGCGGCCAAAGTCATCCTGTTCCCTCTCCGTCACGTTCCACATCTGCAGGAACATCATGGTGAAACTGTTGACCGCGTCCCCTTTAAGCATCACGGCCGTATCCTTCCAATGGCCGAACCTCACCTTCCTGTTAATGTACTCATCCGCCAGGTTCACACCGCCTGTGAATGCGGTCTGACCGTCAATCACGACAATCTTGCGGTGGTCACGGTTATTCTGGTAGGTGGACAGGGTCGGCCTGATGGGGGAGAACATCTTGCACCTGATTCCTTTGCCCTCCAGTACCCTGGGGTACCGGTACGGCAGCAGCATCAGGCAGCACATCCCGTCATACATGACGCGGACCTCCACGCCTTCCTTTACCTTTTCTTCCAGGATTTCCAGGATACTGTCCCACATATATCCCCGCTCCACAATAAAATACTCCATGAAGATGAAATGCCTGGCAGCCCTCAGCTCCCGCTTCAGGGCCTCGAATTTATCCTCTCCCAGAGGAAAATACTCCACGGAGGTATTTTCATATACAGGATATCCCGCATAATCCTTCATATAATCAATCAGATGGCTGCTCCTCTGGCTGGACCTCCTGATTTTCTCCTGTACCGCCATGTCCTGATTCAGATAGGGCGCCGTGGACTTTATGGTACTCCTGAGACGCCTGGCCAGAAGCTTGGTCTGAAACTGCATCTGGACAAAGATATAAAGCAGCACCCCGAATACCGGGATTACCAGTACCGGTACGATCCACGCCATCTTAAAGCTGGAATTGATAGGTTCATTGAAAATATATATGATGACGCCTGCGCTGAGCAGGATGGATACCGCATATATGATATGGACATAATCCTCCAGCCATCTGAACACCCCAAACAGGATACCCAGCTGTATGGCCATGAACAGGATTACAAATGCCGTCCGCCCAAATATGATCCTGAATAATCCCCGCAGTTTTTTCATCATCCACTCACTCCTCTTATGTCTTTTCCGATTTTCCTATTATCTCATGACTTGGCCTGTTTTGCAAGCCGTCCGCCCTATGCGGGGAAATGCGGTCCCTTATACTACCGAACATTATTTCCAAATCTGTCTCATTCAGCAGCCGCAGCTTCACGGACCCGGCTTCTGCGGATCATAAGCCTTTTCATACCGGTAGCGGATTCCATTCCCAACCTGTTCCTGAAAAATATAAAGGCGCTGCGGCCTGGCCGGAATTACCCGGTCATCACCGCTGCGCCTTTCCCAAATATCCTTTGGTCTAAATCAGCTATTGTTACGTGACTCAGCCGCTCCCTGCAGCAACGGTCCAAATCACCATATAATTCATCCATCACTCCGGCCATGCCTGAGGCAATCATGCAGCTCATATGAGGATCCCCGCTTTTCCATGACACTGTCACAAACGGGGTGTCAAGGGCCTCCGCCACCATGGACAGGGATATCTCCCGGCTGTCCCGGTGGAACAGGTAGCCGCCGTCCACGCCCTCCTTTGTCTTAACTAAGTCAGCCTTTTTAAGCTTTGCCATGACTTTGCGGATTCTCGCTGCATTGGTACAGACGTTTTCTGCCAATCCCTCACTGGAATATACCTGGGCCTTATGGTTGAGAAAAACCAATGCATGGACTGCAATTGTAAATTCGCTTGTCACTTTATCACTACTCCCCTTTCACATCAAAACATCTGGTACATCTTTGTAAATAATACCATTAATTCCAGAAAAATGCACTGGTTTTTTCCATATTCCAGAGAATATTTCATCATTCCCCACTGCCCGGTCCGGCCAGGTTAAGGTCCGGCACTCCCTGGGCCGGCATGCTCTGGATTACAATCTCCTGGCTTTCCGCTGGAAGCCCGGTCCCGTCCTGAGTCTCATTTCCCTGGGTCACGGCGCCCTGGTCTGCGTTCTCCTGTCCTGATGTCTCCTCAGGGGGCACTGCGGCGGAATTCCGCTGTATCTTTGCAGCCTTTGCCTTATACGTGCTGGTGTGCAGCGCTGTCTCTTCCAGCAGCTCACCATTCTTCTTTATCTGGCGGTATGTCTTCCACACAGAGCCTGGCTGTGCCTGTTCGATTATCCGCTCCTCCCCGTAAGCCAGTTCAGGATTCTCCTCATATAACGGCTCCGGCGGCTCCAGGTCTTTAACCTTCTCTGAGCGCATGGATATGGTTTTTCCGTCCTCCAGTACCGGCAGTCCCACGATTGACAGCTTCAGTTTGTTATCTGCAAACGCTGCCCTCAGTCCGATGGATGTGCTGCCTGTATTGACAAACCGAAGGTCCGGGCCTGCGTAGCCATCAAAGCTGACCATGGCATCCTGCCCCTTCTCAATATAGCTGGGGGCAAAGCTGTGGAAATTGCGTTCCGTGGTCTTAAAACCCGACTGGATGATTGCGTGGTACAGGGTGGTGGAAACCTGGCATACGCCTCCGCCCGGCTCCTCAATCAGCACCCCGTTCCGGTACGCGCCCGCTGGCTGGTATCCCTTATCACTGGTACGGTTCCCGGTTGCCATGTTAAATGAAAACTCCTCCCCCGGTTTTAGCACAAGCCCGTCAATGGCGTCCGCTGCCAGGCGGATGTTCTGGTTCCTGTTCTTATTGCTGGTGGTGGTGGTGGAAAATGTGCCTATGACCTTATACTGCTCCTTTGCCTGGGCCTTTGTCCTTACCGGGGCAACCGACAGGAACGACGCCTGTACCGTCGCATCGGGCCGTGCCTTCTCCTGCCCGTTTCCTTCTTCCTGTCCTCTGCCCTGTGCATTTTCCTGCTTCCAGGCCCTGACTGCCTGGAACAGTTCCTCTGACAGCCTGCCTTCATCCAGCGCCCGCCCATACACCTCATCAGAATAAAGGTACGTGCCTGTATCCTTATCAAATGCTTCCATCTGGGAATCTACCGGATCCCGGTTCCATTTTGCGGCAATCTGGGAAGCTTCTTTTTCCAGGGATTCCCTTATAAGCGCATCATCCTTTTCCTGATACCATCTGGCCGGAATCTCAATCATTTCCGTATCATTAACATCCACCACCCGGATACTCCACTCCTGTGGTCCCTGTTCCTGTTCCATACCGTCCCCGGCACTGCTGTTCCTGTCATCGGCCAGGCTCCTTGCTGCAACGGAACCGGAGGACGGCATCTTCACGCTTACCTGTGCATTCTCTGCCGTCTTCTCCTTTCCCGTCCTCAATTCCACGATTCCGTATATTACAGCGGCAGCTGCCAGCGCTGACAATAACCAAGTCTTGCGCCACATATGTCTTATTCTTTTGTTACGGTTCCTTCTGCCCCTGCCTCTTTTCATGTCTTTAACTCCGCTTTCCTTCCATTGTCTGTTTGATTATGCTTTTCATCATATCTTCACTCAGCTGTCCGCTGGCATATCCGAATACATTTCCATCCTTGTCAATCATGAACGTGGTCGGATAGGAAAATACACCGTAGTTCATGAAGATATCGCCTGTGGTATCCATCAGCACAGGGTAGGTATATCCGTGTTCATTCAGGAAATCCTTAATCCCTTCCTCAGAGCGCTCGCTTCCCATTCCCGGAGCGGCGATTCCCAGTACCACCAGGGCGTCATCCCCTTCTGTGTCATAGGTTTCATATAATTTCTGTATATCCGGCATCTCAGCGCGGCACGGCGGACACCAGGTTGCCCAGAAGTTAAGGAACACTGTCTTTCCTTTGTAATCCGACAGGGTGTGGGTATTCCCATACTGGTCCGTCAGGGTGAAATCAATGGCCGGAAGCGTCTGCTCATCTGCGGCGCCGTCAGATGCCGTTTCATTATCCTGTCCGGCTCCCTGGTTTTCCGCCGCTGTCCCGTCCTGGCCTGTCCCTGTATCGTCAGAGGACCTCTCTGATGAACCTGCATCTGCAGCGCTGGTAGCAGCTTCTGCTTCCTGCATGCTTTCATCTGCAGCGCCGGTACCAGCTTCTGCTTCCTGCATGCCTTCGTCCGCAGCACCCTTTTCCCGGGAATCATCACCGCCATTGCCGCCGGCTGTTTTATCAGCTGATGTGCTAAAAGGCGCCTGGAATGTGGAAAGGTATCCGGTCACGGCATTCATCCTGCCTGTGAACATCAGAAGTCCCATGATCAGCATCAGGACGCCTCCCGCCTTAACCGTGTACTTCACCACATTCACATGTGTCTTAAAGAACTCCAGAAGCGTGGTCGTGAACAGCCCCACTGCCAGGAACGGAAGGACGAAACCGATGGTATACACACCAATCAGTCCAAAAGCCATTGCCTTGGTGCTTGCGGAGGCTGCCATCAGCAGCACGCTGGCCAGGGCCGGCCCCACGCATGGCGTCCATGCAAAGCTGAAGGTAAATCCCATGAGCAGGGCCGTGAACGGCGACATTGCCAGGGCATCCAGCTTAAACGGCAGCCTCCGCTCCCTGCCCAACACCTGGGAGGTTCCGAAAAATCCCAGCTGGTACAGTCCGAAGAGCACCACCAGGATGCCGCCAATCCTGGCAAACATCAGCTGGTTGCTCTTAAAGAAGCTTCCCATGGCTGAAAAGCCGAATCCCAGCAGGAAAAACGCAAAGCTTACGCCAATCACAAAACACAGGGTGTGGAGCATGACCTTTTTCCGCTCATAGTGGATGCGTCCGTCCTCCCCGCGTTTTCCGGTGCCGCCTGACAGATACCCGATATACAGGGGTAAAAGCGGAAGCACGCATGGTGAGAAGAAACTGACCAGGCCCTGAAGGAATACGGTCAGGACAGGTACGCTTATATCTAATGAAAATCCCATAAAGTAATCTCCTTATATATGAATGTTTAAACTGCAAATAAATCGTTGAATGCCTCGCTCATGGTCGGATGTGTATAGATGGTATCCCGCAGGACGGTATAAGGCACCTTTGCATCCATGGCCAGCTTAATCATATTGATAAGCTCGTAGGACTCTTCACAGAACAGATGGGCCCCCAGGATCAATCCGGTCTCCTCATCAATCACTGCCTTCAAAAGTCCGGCCGGCTGTTCCAGGACCTGGGCCTTGGGGATGGCCGCCGCTGCCAGCTTTGCCACCTTTACCTTGTACCCTGCTTCCAATGCCTCCTTCTCACTCATGCCCACCCTTGAAAATGGAGGATCCAGGAACACACTGTAGGGCACCGCGCCCCTCTTCTTCAAATCGTAGCTTCCATCCCCCAGGACACTGGATTTCACAATCCTGAAATCATCCAGGGAAATGTATGTAAACTGGAGTCCGCCCCTCACATCGCCCATTGCGTATATATGAGGCGCCGTGGTCCTAAGTGAATCATCGGTAATGATGCCGCCCCTGGCATTGACCTCAACGCCCGCGGCTTTGAGATTCAGGTCCTCTGTGTTTGGCCTGCGCCCTGTGGCCACCAGCACTGCGTCCGCTTCCAGTTCCACCAGGCCGTCCCTGCCCTCCAGGTCCACGATTGCCTTTCCTCCGCCCTGGCGCACGGCCTTTGTCCTGACTCCGGTCAGTACACGGATACCTCTTGCCTCCAGTGACTTTTTCACTTCCCCTGCAATCTCAGCATCTTCCCTTGGCAGGAAAATATCCCCATCCTGAAGTATGGTCACTTCGGAGCCAAAACTTGCATAAATGGAGGAAAATTCTACTCCAATATATCCGCCGCCAATGATAACCAGTTTTTCAGGCAGTTCCCTGCGGCTTAGAAGCCCTTCACTCGTATATACATAAGGGTTATCCTTCAGGCCTTCAATGGGCGGTACAAAGGCGCTGGAACCGGTATTGATGAAAATCATCTTCCCTTCTACCTCATACCGTTCCCCGCCGTTCACCACCTCCACCACATGGGGTGATACAAAACTGGCTGTGCCATCCAGGACCGTGATATTCGGATTGCTGTCCAGCTTGTCATAATTCTTTTTCCTAAGCTTTGCTGTCAGGCTGTCCTTCTGCGCCATGGCTTCCCTGTATGCATCTGCCTTATCTTTAAAATCCCCTCCTCTTGCCATGGTTAGACCGGCGCGATATACCAGTGACTTGGTAGGAATACATCCCACGTTAATACATGTGCCGCCGTACATCATGGAAGAACGTTCAATCAGCGCAACCTTCCTTCCTGCCGCTCCAAGGGTTCCTGCCATTGTCTTGCCGCCTTTGCCAAATCCTATTATAACTGCATCATACTGATTCATTTTCTCCATCATTCTTTTTCTCCTTTATAGTGTAATCGTATTTGTTACAGTTCTTACTGTAACTATACATGATACAGTTATCTTTGTCAAGCATATTATCAAAAAAATCCAAATGCTTCTGCGGACGGAAAAAGCCTGGGGAATATCCCCAGACTTTCCATCTGTACAGGTCATACCGCCTCCATCCATCATGGTTCTTCTATCTGGACCGGAACCAGGTATTCCTGTTTCCAGTCATACATCACCCCGCTTATCTCCAGTTCCACCACGGACTCCCCCTCACTGCAGCTCACTTCATAACCCTTAAGCCCTGCGCTTCTCATATTTCCCCCGTCCGTTCCAGCCCCTTCATAAACCGGCCTTGCCATTACGGAGCCTGGGTATGACGCCGGGTTTTCTACCGCCCTGTGCATGTTAAGCCTTATAAACTTCCTGGAACTGTCCTTCATCCTGACCTCCGCCCCCACGAACACAAAAGGCCCTTCCTCATCTGCTCCCCAGACATTCCCAAGGACCGGCTCCTCCGACTTCCTGGCGCTGGTAAATTTCACCGTACATCCTCCCAGCTCAATCACGGCATCCATATCCGAACCCCCGTCCCTTATGGGAACTGACAGGCGCTCCGGCTCCCCGGTATAAATCATATTGACAGAGTCAAACCCAAGCCATATCCTTCCACCCCTGGCCGATGGCGCCAGGTCGTAGGAAACAGTCTGCCCCTGCTTTCCCTCAGGTATCCCGCTTATGTAATCCCAGGAGTCATTGGCGCTGTGTCCACTGTCCCTCAGCCGTCCTTTTCCTTCCATGTCCCCATTCTCATAACTGAGTCCCGAAATAACAGGATACATGATATAACCTTGTTCCGGGTACGTATAATAGGTTATGTCCAGGCCATCGTCCGCCCATTGCCCTTTTGCCAGGATTCCCATCCCTTCCTGGAATACAATCCCCGGTATATCTTCTACCGCCGGATACTCCCTGGCTTTCACGAACGCGAAAGATAATGTCTGCTCAAATCCCGGTACATGAAGTTCATACGTCCCCTCAGGAGTCAACGTATCAAGGACTTGATTTTCCGTGAAATAATCCCAGTACATGGTTATGTATCCTTCTGTCCCATAAGTCCCGTATACAATGGAACCGGTGCGTTTGGTGGCCGTGATCCTGCCTCCCGGGATTCCGGCGCCTTCAATATAGTCTGTCATGGATTCCGTTGTCCGGTCATAGAAGCCATGCCCCAGCCCGGTCCGGTCCAGGAATCCGCTCCTGCCGTACACCCCGCCCTCATAATCCAGGACAAAATAAGGTTTGCTCCATTTTACCGGTCTGCCCTCTTCCTGAAGCTTACGGTTCTCATCTTCCTCTTTAAGAAGTACCTTTACCTCATCATCCGGTATGACCGTGACTGAATAATCCTCCACCTTCACACGGTAATACCATTTACCATCCTGGTAGGTCACGGACTCAAGCCATGCCTTGGCTCCCTGCGTGCTTATGGGCTGCTGTCCCGGCTCCGCATAATAAACAGGAGGCTTTCCAGGCGCGCAGATACCATGTCCCTCTACAAACTGGACTCCGCTTACATGCATTGGTTCCAAAGAATCCGCCCCATCTGCTTCCGGCTGGCCTTCACCGGCTTTAGCATGGCCCTCATCAGCTTGGGCCTGGCCTTCCTTGTTCTCCGTACCTGAAACCATACCCTCTTCAGATGCAGTCCCGGCCATCTGTCCGGAAGGACTGCCTCCCCGGGCATTCCCCATATCCGCCCCTTGTCCGCAGCCGCCTAAAAACACTGCCAGCAGTATGATTCCAGCCACAGGGAACCTCCTCCATCCATGCTGATTGCTGTCCGTATTCCGGGGACATGCCCATCCATATCTCAATCTGCACCTGTTTTCAAACATATATCCAATATCCTGCCTCATGGCCTTCCTCCTTTCCTGCAGCCTTCCCCATCTCTATTATCAACGGCCCTTACTGCCCTGTTTGACCGACATACTGTTTTATCAATGGTCCTTCCTGCCCTGCTTGACTGACATACTGTTTTATCAATGGTCCTTACTGCCCTGCTTGACCGACATACTGTAAATCACTGCGCCTGTCACCACAATGACAAGCACAATCATCCCTCCCACAACCGCAGGCAGCGGTATCTTATCCTGTCCTGTCTTGGGAAGCCCGGCCAGGTCAGACCGGTTCATGGCCGGAACCAGCTTTGGGGGTTGTATCCCCATTGCTTTGGGATGTTCCTCCCCGGGATTGCTGATATTCACCCAGAAGTCCTTATATCCGTAATAATAGGCGGAGTGTCCCCACAGATTTCCGTCCTCATCCTCATATGTCTTATCAAATTCCATCTTCCCTTCCAGGGAATCCACCTTGCCGTACCATTCCCCGGAGCCGGGATACTCCCAGAGATAAATCACACCATTATCCGGAATGGACACCTGAGGCATATCCTCTTCACCTGTTTTTTTAATCCCAGCCTGATGTTCCTCTGCAAAGCTCAGTCCATCGTATACCACCACAAGGCTGTCCATATCAATCCAGCCAACCGTGGCGTCATCACCCCAGCTGTAGTCCTCCACAGGCCGGCCGTCTCCGTCCATCTTATATTGGACCAGTCCCCAGGTATCCGTGATACCCCTGCCATAAGACATGGACACATAGAATATTTCCCCATTGGAAATGTAGTCCAGCACGTTCCGGCTTCCAGGCTCCTTCACCACAGACACGTATCCCTTAGGACCATTGGCATAATACCGGCGTCCCACATAATCACAGGCATTGTAATTCTTTTCATAAAATGAATCCTCCGGCGTCCAGATCACATCCGCCCATGCAGTTGCGGCGTACATCCCGCACAGGCAGAATGCCAGGATAGCCGCGCGTATGGCAGTTCTCCCCAAAATTACAGCCCGCATCATTCCTTTCCTTCTTTCTCCATCCATCACAATATACCTCCCTAATTTAGTCAAGTCACCTTATATCAGCATGGCCAATATGGTTCCCATCATAAAAGAAAACAGGTTGGCCCCGGCCGAGAACAGCCATGGATGCCTTATGCCACGTCCGGCTGCCCGATAACACAGGCCTTCCGCCGCAACCGCCGCCATCTCCAGGAGTACCGTGACCAGAATCCGGTTCCAGCCCACATATATTATATTTACATAATATAAAAACACCACCGCCGGGTTCGTCAGGACATTCACAAGTCCAACCAGCGCCATATCCCATCTGTTCCTGACTCCCAGCATCCAGCCAAACGTCCCTTCCAGCACAACGGTAAGCCCCAGGGACACTGCCAGTGCCGGAATCATCCAGGTTCCCATCATTCCCTCACCTGCCTTATCCCACATGTCAAAAGCACCATGGACAGGATGGCCATCACAGCCATACCAACCGGGGAGGCAGCCGCCTCAGCAGCTCCTCCGGTCCGTATTCCGGCTCCCGCCAGATATACGGGGCAGAATCCCAGAAACAGCCCAAAGGTCAGGAGGCCGAACCCAAACCCCTTTGCGCCTGGGAACATCCTGGAAACCGCCCACAGGGTAAGGGGCATGGACATATTCCAGCAGAAAACCCCAAGGATTCCCGTCAAGGGATACATCAGGCAGATGAATCCGGCCACTGCCGCGCACATGGAACGCTGCGCGGCCTGCGCCACCCCAATGCGGTCTGCAAGGAACCCGCCTGCCATTTTACCCAGGACCACCGCACAGACCAGGAACCAGGCGCTTCCGGCCAGCTCCTCCTTCCATGGGAAGTCCTGTACCATTCCGGAATAAGAACGCAGTATGACCACTCCCAGGAAGCATATCACTGCCGCCAGCTGAGGAAAGGTCGGATTCCCATAGGAAACCGGCCCATTGCCCGACCGCCTCCATATCCCCTGCCTTCCTGCCATGGCATGGATGGCCGCGGCAGACACAGCCAGCACCAATGCCAGGACAATGCCCACCCACATGGTTCCGCCCGTAAGCCTGTTTCCTCCCCTGCCAATGCTGCTGCCCAGTGCAATCCCCAGTGCCCCCGGGGCCACGAATACTCCCAGCAATGCCGCCCTGTCCCCGCTGCGGTTCAGCACATCGATGCCGCCTCCCACATGGAAACATGCATTTCCAGTTCCTGCAATGACACATGCCATGGCCGGCATCCCTGCCATGGCCATGACCAGGCCACAGAGCACGCCCCCGCAGCCTCCTGCGGCAACCAGGCTGTTCCGGTCCAGTCGGTCGGCCCAGGCCCCAATGGGCATCTGCAAGGCAAACGCACAGAAATTGTAGGCCAGCAGCCAGATATACCAGTGTTCCCCTCCCGCCACAAAGGCGTACATCAGGAAGGCGCAGGATAAATCCACTGCCATGTGTGCCAGCGCATAGATTCCGGTCATGATTCCCCTCCGTTTTCCGATTCTTACCTTCATTCTACCACGGCAGGAAAAAGGATGCTTTACGTTTTTCCTAATATTTCCCTACAGGTTATGATCCAGGGCGTGTTTGAAAATTGCTTTCCGTCAGCTGTACGGCCCAGGCCCCCTTACAGCCGCAAAGCAATCTCAAGGGCCAAAGCCATATACTTATCCGCGCTTCCCAATCCATAATCCGTCAGGTCCCGGGGCTGCCATACATCGCTATCCAGGCAGTCGGCGCCATAGAAAAACTGTGCAAACCTGACGCCCCTGAAACGGGCGGCAGCCAGAAGCGCGGAATACTCCATATCAGTACCGATGCAGCCTGCCTCCCTGCGTTCCCTCACAAGGTCCTGTGTCTCCCTGTATACGGCATCATTGGTCCACATCTTTCCTGACACAACAGGACAGCCGCACCTCATCAGGCAGTCCTTTAACAGCGCGGTCATCCCTTCATCCGCCTCAATCTCCGCGCTGGGAGGAAGATAGTGGTAGCTGGTGCCCTCGTCCCTCACGGCCCCGGTGGGAACAATCAGGCTTTTTCCAACCTTCTCCTCATTAAGGATGCCGCAGGAGCCAAAAAACACGAATTTCCTGGCTCCCATTGCGATTACCTCCTCCAGGCCGCAGACACAGGCAGGCGCACCTACCAGCGAAAGATAAAGCCCAAACTCCCTGCCCCCATATGTAATCCTATACACCGGGTTGGCCCCATTGGCGGTATATAATACTGCTATGGCCTCCGTCTGCTCCATTGCCGCATAACGCTGGATGATTGTCCTGGAAAATGTAGACACACACGTCTCCGGGAAACCGGGAACCGGCTTTATTAAATCGGATGGATGGATCATTGCCCGTGAATCCCCAAGCCCATCCGGTTGTGCACTGTTTCTGTAAAATACGGTTTTCATCTTATATTTCCTCCTTCTTCCCATGTGCCCCAATCAGCATTTCCTTAATCTGCCCTGTAATCCTCCGGGGGATTGCCCTGTCAACCGGCATCAGTCTGCTGTACATCCTTACCCCCTGGTATGAAAAGACAATCACATCAAATACAGCCTCCGGTTCCACTGCCCTGAATTCCCCAGTCCCAATCCCATATTCAATCAGCCCCACCCACATCTTTTTAGAAGCAAGGTATTGCTGCATGATGGAATGGCTGCATCCTGCCGCCGGGGGATTGCTGAAAAACTCATAGATGGCAAGGCTCAGGGAACTGCCGCTGTCCATCATCTCTTCTTCATACCGGAAAAGGACTTCCTCCAATATCATTGCCGCAGGTACCTTGGCCTGCATCTTTCCTGCAAATTCATCCTCCTGGCTTGCCATAAGATACGTGATGATTTCCTGGAAAATCTGTCCCGTACTTTCATAATGACGGTACAGGCCGCCCCTGCTAAGCCCGGTTTCCATACAGATATCCTGCATCGTCACATCCTTATATCCCTTTTTTGCAAACAGCCCGTAGGCGGCCCGGCATATAAGCTGCTTTGTTTTCTCTCCCTTGATTCCCATCTTTTTCCTCACATATCCATGATTCATTCTTTTTTTGCGACATCAATGTCTCTTTATATTATGCGACATCAATGTCGCAATGTCAAGCACTTATATTACCATCTAAAAAACGTAAACCAGCATACAGGCTATCCATTACCATTCTTTTTAAGTCCAAAATGTAAGGTTGACATTACTAAAATAAATGTCTATACTAGAGTAAGGTTAACATTACAGAAAGGAGCATATCATTGAAAAACAGAATTAAGGAACTGCGGGAAGAAAGAGGATTGACGCAGGAACAGTTAGGCCAGATGGTTGGTACATCAAGGCAGGCAATCAACGCCATAGAAACAGAAAAATTCGAACCGTCCATATGGCTTGCTTATGATATATCACAGGTGTTCAACTGTTCCATCGAGGAAGTGTTTTTATTTGAGGATAGTACGCGCAAAACAAGGGCTGACAGCAGCAGGAGGGATAACAATGGCGATAAGAAACATCCGGTATGACAATGATCCGATTCTGAGGAAAAGATGTAAGGAAGTTAAAACGGTGGACGATAAAATCAGACTGCTTCTTGATGATATGGCAGAAACCCTGCATCATACTGAAAACGGGGCTGCATTGGCAGCCAATCAAGTCGGAATCTTAAAACGCCTGGTCGTGATAGATTACTGTGATTACCATCTCAAATTAGTAAATCCACAAATCATAGGGTATAGCGGCGTTCAGGAATGCATTGAAGGATGTCTTAGTTTCCCAAACCGCTTTGTGAAAACAATCCGTCCGCAAAAAGTCACAATCCAATCGCTGGATGAAAATGGTAAAGAGATTATCATTACGGGAGAAAATGAAATGGCAAAATGCTTTTGTCATGAGTTAGAACATTTAGATGGAATCATTTTTTTAGATAAAGCCATAGAAGAGGTAAGACTGGAACCATGATCCAGGTAAGACATTAACATACACGGAACGACAGGATGGGATGCGGGAACCGATTAAGGGGATACTGCGTCTTTTACGCGGAACCAAAACAGGTGGGAAAGCTAATTCCAGCCGCCGGCATCCGTCACTGCCGGTACGGCTGGAATCAGTACACTTCTGTTTACATGCATCCCCTGGCTAGAGCGTGTTTGAAAATTGCTTTCCGTCGGCTGTGCGTCCCACTTTGTGGGAGATTTGGTCCCGATGATGGAGGCGTAGCGGGCTACGCTGATTGAATCGGGGCCAAATATACCGCGAAGTGGGGCGTGCAGACGGCGGGAATGAATTTTCAAACACGCTCTAAGGCACCCGCCGTGCCCAGCCATGTCACAGGCCAGTCCTAATCCTCCAGTGCCTGTCTGATATCTTCGATGATATCCGCCGCATCCTCAATCCCGCAGCTGAAGCGGATCATGGACGGATCCACCCCTGCTTCCACCAGCTGCTCATCATTCAGCTGCCTGTGGGTATGGCTGGCCGGATGGAGGACAGCTGTCCTGGAATCAGCCACATGTGTCTCAATGGAACACATTTTCAGCTTATCCATAAACTCAGCCGCAGCCTTGCGGCCGCCCTTTAAGCCAAAGGAAATAACACCGCAGGTTCCCTCCGGCATATACTTCCTGGCCAGTTCATAATACCTGTCTCCGGGAAGGCCGGGATAATTCACCCAGGCCACATCCTCCCTGGCCTGAAGGTACTGCGCCACCCTCATGGCATTTTCACAGTGCTTGGGCATCCGCAGGTGAAGGGTCTCCAGCCCCACATTGATAAGGAATGCGTTCTGCGGGGACTGGATGGAACCCAGGTCGCGCATCAGCTGGGCTGTTGCCTTCATGATATAGGCCATCCTGCCAAACTGCTTTGTATATACAACGCCGTGGTAGGAATCATCCGGTTCCGTCAGACCTTTATACTTGTCATGCTGGGCCTCCCAGTCAAAATTACCGCTGTCCACGATGCAGCCGCCAACGGTCATGGCATGGCCGTCCATGTACTTGGTGGTGCTGTGGATTACAATATCAGCCCCCCACTCAATGGGACGGCAGTTAATGGGAGTTGCAAAGGTATTGTCCACCACCAGCGGAACGCCGTGGCTGTGGGCCAGACGGGCAAACTTCTCAATATCCAGCACGGTCAGGGCAGGATTGGCGATTGTCTCAGCAAATACCACCTTTGTATTGGGGCGGAATGCCTTTTTCAGTTCCTCCTCGTCCGCATCCGGGTTCACCAGGGTGCACTCCACTCCCATCTTGGGGAATGTTACCGTGAACAGGTTGCTGGTGCCGCCATATATGGTGGAGGAGCTTACAATATGGTCCCCTGCCTGGCATATGTTCAGGATGGCATAGAAAGATGCCGCCTGCCCTGAGGAGGTCAGCATGGCGCCTGCCCCTCCCTCCAGTTCACAGATTTTGGCTGCAACCGCATCATTGGTGGGGTTGGCAAGACGGGTATAGAAATATCCGTTCTCCTCCAGGTCAAACAGACGCCCCATCTGCTCGCTGGTTGTGTACTTGAATGTGGTACTTTGATAAATAGGCAGCTGTCTTGGCCCGCCGTTTTCCGGCTGCCAGCCTCCCTGGATACAGATTGTGTCTAATGAACGTTTCCTGCTCATGCCCTTTATGTCCTCCTTAAGTTAAATCGTGATTAGATTATATTCCTTATTGCCCAGCCCCAGCTTCACGGCATGGTCGATGCAGCTCTTCCAGTTCGTATCCGGATGGGTGTCCGTAAAATGGTCGTGATGGCAATGCTCCTTCTCGGAAAGCAGGCTTCCCGGCAGCACCGGCTGACGGTTCACGGCATCCGCACAGGCCACATCCAGGGCAACCGGGTCAAAGGAAGCAAACATTCCCACATTCGGCACGATAGGGGCGTCATTTTCCGCATGACAGTCACAGTATGGTGACACATCCACAACCAGGCTTACATGGAAGTTCGGTCTGTCCTTGAGGACAGCCAGGCTGTACTCTGCTATCTTACAGTTCAGGATGTCGTTGGCCTCATCACCAAGGGTATCCACGGCATCCACTGGACATGCGCCGATACAGCGTCCGCAGCCCACGCACTTCTTCACATCAATGGAAGCCTTGCGGTCCGTGATGGTAATGGCGCTGTGGGCACAGTTCTTCTGACAGGAACCGCAGCCCACGCACATATCCGTATGTACATATGGCTTTCCGGCATTGTGCATCTCCATCTTTCCTGCGCGGGAACCGCAGCCCATTCCCAGGTTCTTTAAGGCACCGCCAAAACCGGTTGCCTCATGCCCCTTAAAATGGCTCAGGGAAATGACAATATCCGCATCCATAATGGCCCTCCCAATCTTGGCTTCCTTAACATATTCCCCGTCAATGGGTACCAGCACGTCATCGGTTCCCTTAAGCCCGTCCGCAATGATCATGTGGCAGCCCGTGGTAAAAGGATTATACCCATTCTCATATGCAGCATCCAGATGGTCCAGGGCATTCTTCCTGCGGCCCACATACAGGGTGTTGCAGTCCGTAAGGAATACCCTGCCGTTTTGTGCCTTAATCAGGTCCACCAGCACCTTGGAATAATTAGGCCGAAGATAAGCCAGGTTGCCCGGCTCGCCAAAATGAATCTTTATGGCCGTATACTTGTTGTTGAAATCAATATCCATCATACCGGCCTTCTTAACCAGTCTCTCCAGCTTCTGCAGGAGATTTTCCTGTAACGTGGTTCTCATATTGGTGTAATATACATTTGAAACTGCCATGATGTCCTCCTTTGGAATCGTTATTTTGTTATTATACTTCAAAGATTCCATATATTCAATCCTGAAACAGCAAAAAAAGCCCCGCGATACCGCAAGGGCTTAAACATCATGAACCGCTGTTTTTCTTTCTGTATAGCAGATAGGAATACACCGAAGGAATCAGGACCATTGTCAGAAATATGGTAAAATACAATTTGGACAGGTTGAAGAAGCCAAGTATCATCATCAGGAAGCCCCCTGCCATCCACACATATCCGGCCAGCCTGTGCGTCCTGTTCCAATTGTCCTCATCTGCCAGTGTCCAGGGAAGCTTAATGCCCAGGGAATAATTCTGTCTGCATTTGGGCAGGTAATTGCCCAGGGCCACAAAAAGGAATGCAATGGGTACGCTGATTACCGTCCCCACATTAAAAGATAGGCCAATGCCTGAGAGGATGGTAATGACCTGCACCAGTACGGCAAGGATTACCACAAACCAGCGTGTTATCTGCTTTAACTCCTTAGAACGGCTGATATTCTCCCGTTTGGGGTCAATCCTGTAGAGGACATTGACCAGAACCGCCATGAAAAACATGAAGGCGGGAATACCGAAGGCGGCCATGTTCCTGCTGGAATATCCGTTCACCACATTGTCTGCTCCCCAATGGGTGGGGACCTGGTCCGGCAGCCTGCTGTAAAAGATAAGTGATATGAGGAATGGCACAACAGCCAGTATCCAGTATAAAATGTCCCAGAATGTCAGTTTTTTATTTGTCTTCTTCATGATTGTCAGCCTCCATTAATGTCTGTATCCAGGAGAGCACTTCCTGAAACACAGTGGTATTCAGTTCATAATAGATATATTTGCCTGATTTGCGGTCCTCTATCAGTCCGGCCTGCCTGAGTATGGTCAGGTGATGGGAAACCGTTGCACCGCTTGTGTCAAAATGTCCGCCAATCTCCCCGGCTGTCATGCTCCCCTGCTTTAACAGGGCTAGGATTTCACGGCGTGTAGGGTCTGAAAGGGCTTTAAACGTGTCGCCAAAAGACATAAGACAGGCCTCCTTCCATTATATGTGGTACGCTATAGGCAGTATGTGGTACGCATGGTAACCATGTCAAGGTTATCCGCGGTTATCATTTAGATATTTATCTAAACGTCTAAATGTATTTTAGCAAAAAATATCCCCTATGTCAATAAGAAACATGCTTTTTCCTAGTTATTTGCAAAAAGAGGCGGTTTCAGATATGAATGATCCGAAACCGCCTCTTTCACTATGAATTTTATATTCAGGCATCAGCCGCGCCGCCGTCATCAGCCGCACTTACGCGTCCCTTCTTCGCCTCATACATGGCTTCATCCGCCTTGCGCAGCAGGACTGCTGCCTCTGTCCCATCCTCAGGATAGAGGGAGTATCCGGCCGAAAAACGCACCGGGATAAGGACATGGCTGTCCAGCTCCACCCGGCTTTCCTTCATGGACCCAAGCATCCGGTCCACACATCCAACCAGGCTTTCCCGGGAACTGCCTCCATAGAGGAACAGGGCAAACTCATCGCCGCTGAGCCTGGCCGCAATACCTTTATCCCAACTGCATGACTTTAATATATCTGCAATGGATGCCAGGTACCGGTCTCCGTTCTCATGTCCGTACCGGTCATTTACCTGCTTCAGGTTGTCCGCATCCGCCATGAGCATCATGGCGTGTTCCAGTCCGTGTGGATCAGCAAACAGCCCCTCAAGCTTACTGTAGAATGCACGCCTGCTGTATAATCCGGTGAGAAGGTCGACATCCCTCTCCTGTTTGATTTTTCTCTTCTCCAGGATGTCGTTCGTCACATCCACAATCATTCCCAGCGTGCTATGTCCCCTCTCGAAAGCTTCAATCCTGATGAACCGTGTTTCCTTCCCCTGCAGTTCATAAACCCCGCCCTCCTGTTCCAGCGGATGCCTGCGGATCTGCTCCAGCTTCTCTTCAAACAGGATATAGTCGGAAAATAGCATTCCGGCCTCTTTTTCTCCCAGCATGAGGATTTCCGCCAGCCTGCTGGTAGCCATGACGCGCTTCATATCACGGTTATATTCATAAACACCCATGGGGATTTTTGTCATTTCCAGGATATGGGATATCTTATTGGTTGTATCGAGCAGGCTTTCCACCATCTGGTTAATCTGGCTGCTCAGCTGCTTAAATTCCGGCGTACTGTCCACCGCCACCCTTGTATCCAGATTTCCCTTGGTAATCCTGGCCAGTTTATCATGGATGGAGGAAATACCGTCCACAACATAACGGTCAATATAATTGGAGATAAAGGCTATCATGATAAGGGATATCCCGGTAAGATACAGGGCCACCAGGAATGTACTGCGGTTCACCTTCTGGTACAGGGCTGCTTCCGACATGGTAATCCCCAGTATGACCGACTGCCTCCGGGCAAAGACCCCGTAGCTTTCCTCCTGGTTCACCGTCATCCGCGCCACCTTATCCGTAATGCCCAGCTGCTCCGGCCGGATACCTATGTCCTGTATCTGCTTTCCCACCAGTGAGTCATCCGTTGACCCCAGTATAAGATGGCTCTCCGGGTCAATAGCATAGATGGTGGAATCCTTTTCCGATGTCACCAGGGAAAAAACATAGGATAACTCCGTTTTTTTCATGGATTCCAGCACGGTGGTAGGTTCCAGCCCCACCTGGACAATCCCCTTATGGTCCTCCCTCCAGACAGCCGCATACTGCATCAGCTTCCCCTCCGCCGTGTTAGGGGTAATATCCTGGCACATCTGAAGGCTGTAATCCTCCAGCATGGGCAGGAAGAACTGCATCTGCTCACCCGAACTGAAATTCAGTCCAAAATACCTGGGTTCCGAACCAGCGTAAAGATTTCCCTCCGGGTCAAACAGATGGAATTCATCGACCTGGAGCAGTTTTGTTATCTTTGCGATTTCCTCCTGATTCCCCACAACCTCCGGACGGTCCTGGATGATATAGGCAATGGCCTTGGCCCGTATAAAACACCGTTCCTTCAGGTTTTCCTTTTCTTTTTCCGCCTCTCTCCCGTTCTGGTCAAGGATCTGCCCCACCTGCCAGAACTTGTCCTGGGCATCCCGGTACATATCATTCCTGGCATTCAGCGTCTGGACATAATAATTTATGAAAAGGGAGAACAGCATGGCAGTCAGGATTACAATACATAGACGTTTACGGATCATTTTCTTCATAGCCAGCTGTTCCCCCTTTGATTACTCTGTACTATAGAGTATCATATTTTAAGTGGGGGGACAAGAAAATTCTCAGGATTCCTTCATGTCTGGAATAACACAAAGAGGACGGCCTAAGCCGTCCCCCTGAATCCGGACACTTTTATTATCCCAATTACTTCATCAGTTTCTTAAACTCATCTGCAACAAACTGTACCTGTGTGCCCACAATGACCTGCACACTGGTCTTGCTGGGACGGATGACACCGGCGATACCGGCAGATTTAATCTTCTTCTCATCCACCTGGGTGTAATCCTTGATTTCCAGTCTCAGTCTGGTAATACAGTTATCAACACTCGTTACATTCTCTTTGCCGCCAAGACCTTCCATGATGATTTTTGCTGCCTGTGTATAGTCATTATTGGCAAGTTTTACAACTGTCTCATCAAGTTCATCATCATCCTCACGTCCCGGGGTCTTTAAGTTAAACTTCGTGATCATGACACGGAATACCACATAGAATACGATGAACGCCGCAATTCCCAGCGGGATGATCATCCAGGTTTTCGCAGCAGCCGGAAGGGATGCTGAGAACAGGAGATCCGTTGCGCCTGCGGAGAAGGAGAAACCGGCGCGGAAACCAAGCAGCACGGTGATGTAGGTGAAGATGCCGTACAGTATGGCATATACCAGGTACAGTACAGGTGCAAGGAACATGAAACCGAATTCAAAAGGTTCTGTAACGCCGCAGATAAAGGCACAGAGGGCTGCGGAAGCAACAAGGCCGATAGCAACCTTCTTCTTATTATCCTTTGCACAGTGGATCATGGCTAATGCGGCGCCTGGTACACCGAACATCATACATGGGAAGAATCCTGACATATACATGCCCAGGCTCCAGCTTACGTTGGCAGATGTATCTCCGGCCCAGAAGTGGGACAGGTCGCCAAGGCCAATGGTGTCAAACCAGAATACGTTATTCAATGCATGGTGTAAGCCGAACGGAATCAGCAGACGGTTTAGGAACGCATAGATACCGGCGCCGATTGCTCCCATTTTGGCAATTGACTCACCTAAAGCAGTCAGACCGCCAAATACGATTGGCCATACAAACAGCAGGATTGCAGCCGCAACAACGGAAAACAGGGCCGTGACAATTGCAACGCACCGCTTGCCTGAAAAGAATGCCAGCCAGTCAGGAAGCCTTGTGTTCTTGAACTTATTATAGCAGGTTGAACCGATTACACCGGCGATGATACCAATCAGGGCGTTCTGGATCTTAGCGAAAGCCATACCCTGGATGCTGTCCGGTGCAATACCTGCCAGCGTCTGCACAACGCCTGGTGAGAGCAGATGGGTAATCATCAGCCAGGATACCAGACCGGCCAGACCGGCTGTACCATCGTGGTCATCTGACATACCAACGCCAACGCCAACTGCAAACAGGAGTGCGATAATCGTGCCGTCAATCAAGGCAAGGGCTGCCTGTGTCAGGAAATAACCAATCATCGGGATTGCACCCGTGATATCGCCGCCCTGCATGACAGCCGGGCAGAGCCAATAACCAATACCAGACAGGATACCTGCAACCGGTAAAACGGCAACTGGCAGCATTAAAGATTTACCTAGTTTCTGTAGCCACTTCATCATAACATAAATCCCCTTTCTTAATTTGAGCATTCTTATGGTATTATTCCCATAGGAAAACTCTGATTTACTTGTTCATGATTACTTTATCTAAACCTGGACCCAGGCTTAAATCATTCTTACCACTGTCCCGGCCTTTATCCGGCCAGGACAGATTCCACTGCTTTCATGGCCTCTTCTTCATCCGGTCCGTCAATGCAGAAGACAACCTCATCCCCTGCCACCGTGTTCATGGCCATGATGCTCATCACGTCTTTTGCATCCGCTGTGTTCCCATTACAGGAAATCATCACATCGGATCGGACCTTGAGCATCTTCATCATCAGCAAGGCCGCCGGCCTTGCGTGAAGTCCCATCTCATCCTTCAGGATAAAGCTGCGCTCTATCAACCCATCCCCACCTCTGATCATAATTTAATGATTGCTGTCTCCCCGGCCTTTACATCCATTCCGCTGATGCACTCAATCTTCGGGAACTGTGGTGTGTTGCACACAATGACAGGTGTAATCACATCATATCCGGCTGCTTTTATCTTATCCATGTCAAAGTCCAGAAGCAGGTCACCCTTTTTGACCTTATCCCCTGCCTGCACATGGGCTTCAAAATACTGTCCCTTTAACTGTACGGTATCCAGTCCGATATGGATTATCAGCTCCGCACCATTATCCGTCTGAATGCTGAGGGCATGCTTTGTGTCGAACACCATGGTAACCTGGCCGTCTGCCGGTGCGACAATCCTTCCCTCAGAAGGAATGATGGCCGTGCCCTTGCCAAGGATCTCCTGGCTGAATGTAGGGTCATTGACCTGGCTCATGGGAACGGCTTTGCCGCTCACCGGAGCTGCGATGACCTTCCCGTCCTTTTCTTCTCCCCCAAACAGTTTCTTTAATGAACCAAACATCCTTATTACTCCTTTCTCTGTCCCCCTGCCGGGGCCCCTTAACCATAATGCTTTTAATACTACTTTGTTCTGATACGCTTGATGTGCAGGGCCAGGTAAGCCACTTCCTCTTCCGTTACCTGATGCCCGTACTGCAGTTTAATCAGCGCCTGTACTTTCTGGCTGCAGGCATATTCTTCCGGATATAACCTGTCGATGACCTTTTGGAACTCCAGGTTATCCAGTTCCATATGCTCCCCTGTAAATACCCGCTGGGCCAGAAAACGCAGATGTGTGATGAACCGTTCGTAACTCAGGGACTGTTCATCCAGTTTTATATTAAAATACTCCTCTACCACCTCTGATACCTGCTGGATCAGGTTGGTGATTTTTATTGTATCCCCCATGGGCGCATCATATTCCGCGTTGACGATGTGGAGGGCAATGGAGGCGGCCTCATCCACAGGAAGCTTAATCCCCAGGTCCCTGTCAATCATGGCAATGGCATATTCTCCAATCAGGTATTCCGCATGGTAAAAGCTTCGTACCTCCCTGATTAACGGGTTGCTGAACATCATTCTCTGGTTAAAACGCTCCAGCGCAAAATTTATATGATCCGTAAGGGTGATATACACATTCGGGTTAATGGGACGGTTCAGCACTTCTTTTGCATAGCTGATGATCTCAGCGGATATCTGTACATGCTCCATCGGAAGGTTCACAAGCAGTTCCTTGAACTTATCCATGGTGTTCTGGCTGTCCAGGCGGAATACCTTCTCTATCTTCTCCTCATCAATGGTACTGCCTTCCCTGGCCTTGAAGCCAACGCCTCTTCCCATTACAATGACTTCCCTGCCTTCTTCATCGCAGGTGCTTACAACATTATTATTAATTATTTTCGATATTTTCATAATTGCTCCTGATAAAAACAAAAAAACCAACTTTGTTAAAGAGACATACGCCTTTTATGCGAATATCATCCAATCCCCTTAACAAACCTGGTTTTGCCTGCCGAACAGTAACAATCCTTATTAATTATTTAATTATACTTCCAAAGATTTACTTCACTAACTGAATAATAACAAATCTTAAGATAAAAGTCAATAATATTTTAGATATTTTTTATAATTATAATTTTCAGGACTTCACAAATATATAGATTATGCCTGTAACCACCAGATAAAACCAGGTTGCTGGGTTGGAAAACCAGGTTGTGAAAAAGGACAGCATCATGTACATGGCAATCTGTGCGTAAATCACATGGCCTGCCGGACATGTAAGCTTCTTCCTCCCCCGGACCAGGTAATAACAGGCAGCGCCCAGAAGCGCCCCGAAAAGCACCATCCCAATCATCCCAAAGTCATAATAGGCATCATAGAACAGGGTAACCGTGGTCAGCTCCTTCTTTGTCACAAACAGAGGGAAGTCCACCAGTGAGGGCACCAGGAATTTAAGCCCTGTAAATGCCCACAGCGGAAAGAGCATCCTAAGCCCCAATGTATGGGATGGAAGCTGCTCCACCAGACAATTGAAATTATCATAATTGTTGGCAATATACATATAAGGCTGGGTGATGAAAATAGGCATGTTGGCATTCTTCATCTCAAATATGCCGTTCAGGTATTCCACGCTGTGGCTGCGCATCACGGTAAGCAGCAGATAGGCCGGCACCATACAGGCAAACAGGATTCCCACATAAACAGGCTTAATGTTCCCTGCCATGGAAATATAGGTAAAGACCGCCATTCCCACTGCCAGTATTAACTGGAACCTGGATACGCACAGCACAGGGATGGCCAGGGCCAGCACATTAAAGCCCATTGCCAGCCAGAACCCGCCGGACCTTGTCACTCCCCTGCCCCGCCTCATGACCATAAGGCTGTAGACCACGGAAAGGCTGGGCACCAGCACACAGGCAACCGTAAAATAATGGACACCGCTCACATGGAAATAAGAATACGCATGGGGCACACCATAGGAAAAAAGCGGTATGAACCCAAGCTTCCAGGCCTCAAAGGCAAATGCCAGCCAGGAAACCGCCACCAGCCCTGCCATGGCCTGCAAAATACGTCTGACCTGGTATGGTGATTCTGCCGATGCATAGAACCGGTACACGGATTCCATATCATCCTCGCTCCAGCCGTCAAAAAGCCGTGAAAGCACCTCAAACACCCCCCAGAAGGCCAACACGGCCAGTCCCAGGCACAGCCAGGTCATATTGTCCCAATCCCCCTGCAGGCGGCTCAGCTTAAAACAGGATATCCCCTGACCGCCCACGAAAAAGAGGCAGAACAGCCCCCTCAGATGGATGATGTTCCCGCTGTCCGCATAATCCCTGTAATACAGCCACAGGGCGGCTATAATTAAAACCAGCCCAGACAGCATATAAAAATGCTGCCGGGCCAATATGAAACTGATAATATAACTAACAAGATAAACTGGCATTATACTGTTCCATTCTCCACAAATTCTTTCATATACTGTTCTGTTTCCGCTGCCGTTGCAAAACCCATGGCCTTGTCAGCAACCGCCTGAAGTTCCCTGGTGCTGTAGGACATGACCATCTTCCTGGCCTTTAGCATGGCAGACGCGCTCATGCTGAATTCATTCAGGCCGAATGCAAGAAGTAACGGGATCATCATCGGGTCGCTGGCAGCTTCGCCGCACATGCCCACCATGATGCCTGCTTCCCGTGCACAGGCAATGATGTGCCTGATGCTCCTTAACACGGCAGGATTAAAGGTGGAATACAGGTAGGACACCTTCTTATTGCCCCTGTCCACCGACATGGTATACTGTGTCAGGTCATTGGTACCGATGCTGAAGAAATCAGCCTCCTTTGCAAAGATATCCGCAATCAGGGATGCGGCGGCCGTCTCCACCATGATACCCACCTGGATGTCCTTGTTATAGGCAATTCCCTTGCTGTCTAACTCTTTCTTAAGTTCCTCCACCAGAGCCTTTGCCTCACGGTATTCCTCAATACAGGTAACAAGGGGAACCATGATGCGGATGTTTCCAAAGGCGCTGGCGCGCAGCAGGGCGCGCAGCTGCGGCTTATAGACATCCTCCCTGCGGTCCAGGCAAAAACGGATTGCACGGTAGCCAAGGAACGGGTTCTCATCCTTCTCCAGGCCCATGTACGGGATTTCCTTGTCGCCGCCGATGTCCAGGGTACGGATGATGACCGGCTTGCCGTTCATGGCCGCCGCGACCTTCTTATATGCCTCAAACTGCTCTTCCTCCGTAGGCATGGCAGTCCTGTCCATAAACAGGAACTCCGTGCGGAACAGGCCGATTCCCTCCCCGTCATACTCAAGCACCTTATCCACATCCTCAGGCTTGCCGATATTGGCCACAATCTCAACCCTTACCCCGTCCTTTGTGACCGAAGCCTTGCCGATAAACTGCTCCAGCTCCTTCTTCTCTTCCTGGAACCGGACCTTCTTAGCCTCATAATCAGCCTTAACAGCTGCTTCCGGGTTCACATGTACTTCGCCGGTGCTGCCGTCCAGGACAACGTCATCCCCGTCCTTAACGCCTTCAATAAAACCGTTCACAGCCACCACGGCCGGAATCTCAAGGGCCCTTGCAAGGATTGCGCTGTGGCTTGTCCTGCCGCCCAGCTCCGTCACGATACCCGTTACATTGGCGGGATTGATTCCCGCTGTCATGGACGGTGTAAGGTCCTTTGCAACAAGGATGCTTCCCGCCGGAAGGGAGGAAATATCCACGGACTGGATGCCCATCAGCACACGCTGCATCCGCGTCTTGATATCACGCATGTCCGTGGCCCTCTGCTGCATCAGTTCATCTCCCATGGAGGCGAACATATCCGCATACATATTGCATAGATTCTCAATGGCAAATTCACTGTTGACCCCATCATTTTTAATGGAATTCTCAATCTCCCCTGTCAGCATGGGGTCAGACAGCAGCATCATATGCCCCTGCATGATTTCCGCTTCTTTTTCCCCTACCCTGGTAGCCAGGTCCTCTGCCAGACGCTCCGTGTCCTTGATGGTCTGCTCCAGCGCTCCCTTAAAACGCTGTACTTCCGCCTCCCCATCACCCACTGCCTGTCTGGTGATTACCAGCTCTGCTTCTTCCACAATTACTGCTTTTCCAATCCCAATCCCTGCAGAAGCGCTAGTTCCCTTGTACATACTCTTGTACCTCCTTATTGCTTTCATTTATACTCACAACCTTTGGTTGCCGTCACTCTCCAGTTAACCCGCCATCCTGGCGGCCGTTACTCCCCTAAACCATCCTCCACAATCTTTACCATGGCGGCTAATGCTGCTTCCTCATCCGGTCCCTCGCAGACAAATGTAATTTCATCCCCGGACTTCACACAGGCGCCAAGAACACTGAGGACACTTTTGGCATTGGCCGTGGTGGTCCGTATCTTGAAGGATATCTTGGATTTATAGAGCAAGGCCTCCTTGCAGAGGATTCCTGCCGGCCTCAGATGAAGGCCGGACGGGTTCTTAATAACGGTTGTTGCACTTACCATGTTACCTCTCTCCTTTGCGCTGCACCTCTTTGTACAGTGCTGCTATATTCTGATGCATCCGTGGCCGGCTGCCCGGATAAACGGCATCCAGGACCTAGGGTGTGTTTGAAAATTCATTCCCGCCATCTGCACGCCCCACTTCGCGGCATATTTGGTCCCAATTCGGTCAACGTAGCCCGCTACGCCTCCCTCATCGGGACCAAATCTCCCACAAAGTGGAACGCACAGCTGACGGAAAGCAATTTTCAAACACGCCCTAGAGCGTGCGGATGGAGGGAATGAATTCCCGGACACTATGCCCCGGTTGTTTCCTTCACAGGATCCCCGGATTCATCGGCCACGGAATGGCTTTCGCCTTCTTCTGTTGTCTCATCTGCCGCAGACGGCCCTTTCTCAGTGACTGTTACCAGAACGCTGTTGCCGCTTACAAGCTCATAGGCATCGCCCAGCAGAAGCGTTACCGTCCCCATGTTATCCCCTGGTTCCATGCTGCTTACATCCAGCTCAGCCTGGATTGCTGCAGCTGTCAGCTGGTCCAGGTCTTCCTTCAGTCCCTTTACTACTATATTGAGTGATTTCCTGTCATATTCATAATCATACTGGCCGGATGCGCCAACCTGCTTAATCTGGCTCACAGGCATCTCATACGTCCTGCTCTCCAGGGCCTCCACCTTGATGACCACCTTAATCTCATTGGCAGCCGGGTCCGCCAGCTCAACCCCCTCCGGCAGGTACTTGTTCAGGTCAATGGTGACTTCCTTATCCCCTGTTGCACCGTCCATGTTCAGCTCAGACTTTGGGACCGTGACCGAATTCGCCCTGGCCAGGTCGGACTTGAGTCCTTTGACCTCCACGTAATTCCTGCTGCTCTCAATGCCCGTGAACCGGTAACCGTCTGCCACTGTCCCTTCTGTCTCAAAGGTCAGGTTCAGGTTCTTCTCCTTCAGTATGGGGAGGGTATAATCAATCTCAGAGCGGCTGAAGGTTACCCTGTCGCCAATCTGATCCGTAAGGTCATTGTTATTGGCGTCAAAGCACCTCACAGGCAATGTGCCTGACAGGTCGCTGTTGGCTCCCTCAACATTAATCACAATCCCCACGGAACTGATCCGTCCAACCACGGACACGGGTCCGCTTACATATATATACGTGGGTGAAACAGTTGCCACGCCGGGATTATATCCATCCTCGGGCACGCCTTCCGTCTTTGTCTCAAGATTAAAGGGCTTGCGCTGTAAATCCTCTGTCTCAATCCGGATGACGCTGGGCTTTGATACCACGGATTCCAGCTTGTTGCTGTTATTCTTCACTTCCAGTTTAACCGGCACCGCGCCTGTGGGTTCATACACATCCGCCAAATCAATATAGGCCCTGAAATCAGACGCCTTTATATTGGCGGAATCCGATGTGGTTACCTTATAGTACACGCTGACCGTGTCCCTGTCGCCTATGACTTCATATGTCTTTCCGCTGGATTCAAGGATACTCTCATTGAGTATTTCCAGGGGCACCTCCTGGCTGCGCGTAACTTTTGGATTCGCAATGTTCATCACCGCCAGCCATACAAAGAATGCCAGGAAGACGGAAAGTACTTTAAGCCCAAGGTTATTAGACAGCTTTTTTTCCATTCTTCAGCCTTCCCTTCCATATTTTAAAACGGTTTAAAGAAACAGATTCCTCCTTAACGGTGGAAAGGATCTTCTTTAAGCCTTCTGCGTCTGCAATTTTAGTCAGCATCCCTTCCTCTGCCACGGAAACCCTTCCTGTTTCCTCAGAAACCACGATTGTCACACTGTCCGTCACCTCGCTGACGCCTACTGCTGCCCTGTGGCGGGTACCCAGGTCCTTGCTGATGGTCATGTTGTCGGACAGCGGCAGATAACAGGTCGCCGCGGTAATGCGGTTTCCACGTATGACAACCGCGCCGTCATGAAGCGGGGTGTTGTGTTCGAATATGTTAATCAGCAGCTGGCTGGTCACCAGGCCGTTAATCTCTATCCCCGTCCTCTCGATTTCCTTCAGGGAGGACCCTCTCTCGATTACCATCAGGGCCCCTGTCTTTACTTTGGCCATCTCAAAGGTGGCCCTGACAAGCTCGTTGATGGTCCTGTCACTGAACGCCTGGCTGTCCTTTCCGTCATCAAAGGAAAGGATGTTGGATATTATGTTGCGGCTTCCCAGCTGTTCCAGGGCTTTGCGCAGTTCAGGCTGGAATATTACCAGCAGGGCTGTCACTGCAATGGTCGTGGTGTTTTCCAATATCCATAATATAACGGTCAGGTGGAACACGGCAGCAAATACCACAAACAGCAGGATGACCAGCAGGCCCTTTAACAGGTTCCATGCCCTGGTGTTCTTAATCCATACAAGGATTTCATACACCAGGAAGGAGATGATAACCATCTCCAGAATATTCCCAAGTGATATCCTTGGCAGCAGAGTCAGCCATGATGACATCTGTCCTAACATTTCTGCCATGTCGTCACCTCCTTGCATTTAATCTTTTTCATTAATACACGTTTCTCTCCCTTGTGCTGCGTTTTCTGGAACTTATTTTCTGTACTTTTACATCCGGGGTGCTCACGTTCATCTTGGGCACTGCCTTGACGTAATAATAATAATCGTCATCTTCAAACTGGACATATTCCGTCCTGGTATAATCCACTGTGATGATAAAGAAATTATATACCACCGCAATGAGGGTTGACAATAGTATGCCCAGAATCAGCTGGCCCACTGCCACGGATACGCCAAAAACAAAATCCCCCACAAAGATAACCAGCAGTTCTGCCACGGAACCGGCTACGATGGCAATGATCCATGAATAATCCATGGACAGCCTGCGTATCAGATACACGATGATGATGCCCACAGCACAGGTTGCAATCATGACCATCATGGTCTGGTTGAATATGACGGACTTAAGGATCTGGCTGTACTTCTGCACAATGTCCACAGAGCCTTCATTGGTGAGGACACCTGCATTCTGCTTTACATACATCACAAGATAATACAGGAAAACCCCGCAACCCACCGGGATTACGGATGCAAGGCTACCTCCCAGTCCCACCAAAAGAGGGATTGCGTAGGGAATCTTAAATAGGAATGCCAGGGGTGTAAGTACAATCAGGTAGCTGTCCCCGGGCTTGAAACCATAGTAAAGGATTGCAACGGTCAATATAAGCACCAGCGTAATCAGGGCCATCTCCAGCGACACCGCATAAACATGGGCCACAAGAAGGCAGGCTGCCAGGAATACGATGGCGCCGTAGGGTAAAAGGGAACTTACCAGGCATACCAGGATGATTACCAGCGGGTTCTTAAGCTTGTTCATATAGCCGATATTGGCGTTCAGGCTCAGGAACGTACACAGTGCAAACAGGAAACGGATGACCGGCTGTACGCCATAACTGTACTTATTATAAAATTGCTTTAATTGCTCTTTCCATAGCAGAAGACTTGTCATCTGGCCCTTCCTCCTCTGTTATCCCTCATTCTGTCAGTCCTGTCCTTATCGTAGCGCTTCAGCAGATGCTTAAGCTTGGAAGCGTACATGGTCTGGGAGCGGGACGCGTAATCATACCGCTTGGCATACACAATCCAGGTAATGAACAGGTAAACCACCAGGCCTGCCACATAGATGATCCCCCACTGCTTTGCAGAGTGAAGGATTTCGTCAATACTCATATCATTCAGCAGCTCGTCCAGTTTATAGAGAACCCACATCAGAAGCAGCAGACAATAACAGAAGGTATACCCAAAAAATGAGCGGAACATCTGTCCGCCTACATAATCCTTTTTAAAATAGCGGTTGATAGGGAATATCTTCTTGCCTTCATTCTTTTCAAATATGACCAATTCCGTCATATATTTGACCTTTTCCTCGTTCAGCATAGGCACTCCTTAGGAATCTCATAACATATCAATTTAGTATACCACAAGTTTTTATGTTTTGCGACACCTTAAATTAATTTTTATGTTTTTGTAAGGAACTGGAAGAATTGTTTCCCCAAAAAGAACAGGTGCCGGGAATTCATTCCGGCGCCCGTCCTATTTTCCGCTTTCACCATTCAGGTATCTGGAAAGCAGCGATTCCAATGCATCCAGGTCAATGGGTTTTGAAAAATGTGCATTCATGCCGGCCCTTATGGCCGCCCTCACATCCTCCTCAAAGGCGTTGGCAGTCATTGCAATGATCGGCATACGGCATACATCCCTCCGTTCCAGGCCCCGGATTGCCCTGGCAGCCTGATATCCATCCATGACCGGCATCTGGATATCCATGAATATCAAATCATAATATCCTTCCTCCGACCTCATCACCTTATCCACGGCCTCTCCGCCATCCACGGCCTCCTCAACCATGATTCCCATCTCCCGAATCAGGGTCCCGGCAATCTCCCGGTTGATTTCATTGTCTTCTACCAGCAGGATCCGTTTCCCTTTATAATCCAGCCTCTTTTCCGTCCTTTTATCCTCTCCCGCGCTTCCGTCCAATCCCCTGAGCAGGTAACACATTTTAGAGCGGTAGAAAGGTTTGGAGATAAAGGCAGTAACCCCTGCCTCCCTGGCCTCACACTCTATCTCCGACCAGTCATAAGCGGTCAGGATGATGACCGGCACCGCCTCCCCCGCGTTTTCCCTGATACGGCGCGCTGTTTCAACCCCGTCCATGCCAGGCATCTTCCAATCAATGATTATGAGTTCATATGGGTCTTTTGTGTCCTTTGCATCCGCCACATACCTTACACCTGTTTCGCCGTCCGTGACAAAGCAGGCCCTGAGTCCCATATCCCGAAGCAGTTCCACTGCATTGAGGCATGTCTGCCTGTCGTCATCCACAATCAGGCTGTTTATCCCAAGCCATGCCTCCGGCACCTGCTCCTTAGGCGCATCCTGCAGCTTAAGCGGAATGGATATGGTGAAGACGGAACCCTTGCCGGGACTGCTTTCCACATGTATATCCCCATTCATCAGGTCTATGATGTTCTTTGTTATGGCCATTCCAAGACCGGTACCGGCAACCCTCATGCCGGCATGGTCCCGGGCGCGCTCAAAGGGCTGGAAGATATGTTCCAGGAATGACGGTTCCATTCCCACCCCTGTGTCCGTGCAGCGGAACACATAGTTTGCATAACCCAGGACCGGGCTTTCCTCCTGCCATGCCTCAATCCTGACAAATCCTCCTGGCGGGGTATATTTTACCGCATTGCTCAGGATATTGATACATACCTGGCGCATCCGGAGGGGGTCCCCAACAACATTTTCATGCTTCATGGGTGAAAGACAGACATCCATGGCAAGCCGGCCTGCGTTTGCCTGCGAACGTATAAGCTCGGCCGCATCAGCAACCAATTCAGGGAAATTAAAAGGTTCGTCCCTCATTGAGAGTTTTCCGTTCTCTATCTTTGACATATCCAGGACATCGTTAATCAGGCTTAAGAGATGTTTTCCTGAAAGATTAATCTTTTTCAGGCATTCCAGAACCCTGTCCCGGTCGTCAATGTGTGCGGCTGCTATTGCCGTCATCCCTATGATGGCATTCATAGGGGTACGTATATCATGGCTCATGTTGGATAGGAAGCGGCTCTTTGCATTGCTTGCCGCCTTGGCGCTGTCCAGGGCGCTCTCAAGGGCCAGGCGCTGCTGTTCCTCTTCATGGCGCTGTTCGTCAATACGGCGTGAAATAAGGATGGCCAGCATATCATCTGAATAAGGATTATCCACATAGATGATCTGGGTGGATATCCAGTGATACTCCCCGTCCGCCAGCAGATGCTTTGATTCCAGGAATACCTCATTCTTATTATGTACCAGGCTTTCACGCAGGGATTCCAGTGAAAAACGGCTTGCGTATTCCTTCCGGTTATCCGGGTGCACGCCGGATGAAAAATCCTCATAAAGCCGGCTGTATGTTTGCTGGCTTCCCAGGTCCGTCATGAGCCCCTGTCTGACATAGATGAAATTCAGGGTATCCCTGGTCAGGTTCAGGCGTATGATTACCGGATAGGCATTGGAGATGGCCCCCACCAATGTGATGCGTTCCTGGAGCTTGTCGCGTTCCGCTGCTTCCTCTTCCAGTTTCTCGGCTGTTATGTCATGAAAGGTTGCAATCAGCACAGGGGTTCCATTTTCATCCATCGTCTTCTCCAGAATACCTGCTCCCCAGAAAACTTCCCCGCTGTTTTTCAGCATGCGCTTTTCAAATCCGGCCTTGCCTCCTTCCCTTGATGCATGGTCAAGGAGCCGGTCCATATCCTCATGGTCATCCGGGAGTATGACTTCCCTGATGCTCCTTCCGGATATGGCCTCATTGGAGGTGCCTTCCGGATATCCAAGCAGTTCCATCCCTTCCCTGTTAAGCTGGATGAACCGGTTGGGTTCTTCCACAGTTATCAGGGCAATGCCTTCCGGCACAGCGTTATACAGATGTCCGATGTAGGCGGCTTGGTCCATGAGCCGCTTATTGGTCCTTCTCACATAGCGGATATAAAAGGCGGCCAGGACAGATATCCCCAATATGATGCTGGCCATCAGGGACAGGGCCCGCATAAGGATTTCATTGGTCTGCTCATTCACGGTATGCTGCGGGATGATTGATACCAGATACCAGTCAGACTGCAGCTTTAGCGGTATGAAGCAGAATACGGTCTTTTCCCCCTGGTATGTGAACACCGCCCAGCCATTTCCCGCGTTTTCCAGGGCCTGGCTGAACTCTTCCAGCTGTTCTGGCGCATTCTGCGGCACATCCAGCATATCAAAAAGGTTCCTCACGGTTTTATTGCTGCCCGGATGGGGGGAACGGATCAGTATATCCCCCTTTGTGTTCACAACATAAGAAAAGCCTGCATTATCATAAAAGGAAAGACTGAAGCTGTCCACAATGGTGTCCACTTCATACTCCTTAACCAGATAAGCCTTTGTGCCGTCAGCCAGAGCAACCTGATTGTAGAGGTTGAACACATTCACCCCTGTCACGCTGCTTATATGCGGGTTGATGATGCCGCTTTCCCCCTGCTGTCCGAATATCTGTTTCCCGGCCTCTTCATCCCATCCCCCATGTCCGGGCAGGCAGGTGCCGTCGGGAAGGTAAAGGCTTACCCCGTGGCGCGAGCGGGCGGAGTGCTCCAGTATTTCCCCAATCTCCTGCTTCTGCAGCAAAGAATATCCGCCCAGCTCCACTGCCGCGTCCTCCATATCCTCATACGCTTCCTGAAGCTGTATGCGCAGTGTGGTACAGCCCTGCTTCGTGCTTTCCATGATTGTATGGATGGACTGTTCCCAAAGCTGCGTGCTCACATCCTGCACGAAAAGGAAAGTAAGGAAACTAAGGGCCGCGCCAATCAGGACCGCTGCCAGGATGATTTTTGATTTGATGTTTACACCATTGCGGTCCGTCATGGTGTCCCTCCTTCTGTAATGCCCTGTTTGTCCATCCAGTCCATGACAGCTTCAAGCGGCTCCCCTGAAAGAAGCTTCCGGGAAACCTCCGCCGTCAGGTTCCATATTGGAAGTTCGAGAAATCCGTCCGTACCAATCACGGTCCTGCCTTCCTGGTAGCAGGATATCAAAGGTTCAATTTCCTTGACAGATGAAGGCGCCCCGTTTTTCAGCGGGCTTAAGGAAGACTGCTGGTCCGCGAATTTCTGAATATTCTCCGGCCTGGTAAAGTATTCCACAAACCGCGCCGCCGCCTCGGGATATTCACTGTCAGCATTGATGCTCAGACGCGTATCCGCATTAATGACCACAAGATTCCCCTCATCCAGGACCGGGTAAGGGACCACCTGGAACTTAAAATCCGGTTCCATGCCTTTTACCCGGCCGGCCGCCCATGCGCCGGTCAGCATGAAGGGGGACTCACCCCTGACAAATTCCTCCAGATCATCTGAGGTTTTCATTGTTGTAAGGGATTTCCCTGCATCCACATAACCTCTGGTTATCAGTTCCTCTGCCAGGGAAAAGCCAGGCCCCAGATACCTGCTGATGGGTTCCTGTCCTCTGTTCAGGCGTTCAAACACCTCCATCTGACGTTTTTCCTGGTATACGTCATAAAATCCCCTGCCGATTGCCAGTGTTTTTAAGGAAATGTCATTATTGGCAATGACCGGCGTCATGCCCTGTGAAAGAAAATATCCACATGTATCCTCCCACTCCCCAAGGTTTTCCGGTATCTTCTGCTTATGTTCCTTTAACAGGTCCATATTGCAGTAAAGGCCAAACACGGACACGGTTGTAGGCAGCCAGTATATCTTCCCGTCATCCCCCATCTGGCTGAGCATGATATCCGTATAATTAGAAAGCGTACTGACACCGGAAAGGTCCGCCAGCTGTCCCTTATCCCGCAGTTCCAGCACCGTGTCATGGTTCACCATGAAGATATCATCCCCTTTACCAGCCGCCATGCGCCTGCAGAGGGCGTCATAATATTCCGTTCCCTTCAGGCTCTCATAGGATACCCGTACGTCCGGGTTTTCCTTCATGAAACCGGTAATGATTTCCTCAATCACGATCACGTTTTCCGTCTCATATTTATTTCCAAAAAAAGTAATCATCACAGGCTCTTCCTGGGCCTTGCCGTAATTCACCACCCGGTTTCCGGCGCCGCAGCCCGATATCAGGGCCGCAGATAAGGCTACCGTTATGAAAAGTCCTGATTTTATTCCCTTTTTCATTGATATTCCCCTTTAATCTACTTCTCTTAAGACAAACATATATATTATACCACGTTACGGTCAAAGCAAAAAGGACATTTCTAAAATCCCTCTTAGAAATGTCCTCTTACTGCTAATCAGAAATAAATTCCCTGTTCAGGAATGAATCATCAAACAACCTCTTAGTACAGCTTTGCACCAGCCGGGATATGGTCGTCCACCACCAGAAGATGGAGCCCTTCTGCCCCGTCCTCCTCATGTACCGCAGATATCAGCATACCGCAGGAATCAATGCCCATCATCTTGCGCGGAGGCAGGTTTACAATGGCAATGGCCGTCTTCCCAATCAGCTCTTCCGGCTCATAATACTCATGGATCCCGCTTAAGATCGTGCGGTCCGTGCCTGAACCGTCATCTAAGGTAAACTGTAGAAGTTTCTTACTTTTCGGTACTGCGACACAGTCTTTGATTTTCACAGCACGGTAATCAGATTTTGCAAATGTTTCAAAATCAACCATTTCTTCAAACAATGGCTCAATCTTCACGTTAGAAAAATCAATTTCCACTTCTGCTTTTTCTTCAGCATCCACGGATTTCCCTACTGGCTTTTCAGCCTTCTTAGGCGCGTCAGAACCGCCCAGCGTCTTCATGGTCGGGAACAGCAGCACATCCCTGATTGCCGCTGAATCCGTCAGCAGCATGCACATACGGTCGATTCCAAACCCAATGCCGCCGGTGGGAGGCATACCCACTTCCAGGGCATTGATGAAGTCCTCATCCGTGTGGTTTGCTTCCTCATCCCCCTGGGCCAGCAGTTCCTCCTGGGCCTTGAAACGCTCCCTCTGGTCAATTGGGTCATTGAGTTCAGAATAGGCATTGGCCATCTCCCAGCCGTTCATGAAGAACTCGAAACGCTCCACATACTCCGGATCCTCCGGTTTCTTCTTGGTCAGCGGTGAGATTTCAATGGGATGGTCCATGACAAAGGTCGGCTGGACCAGATGCGCTTCCACAAACTCCTCAAAGAAAAGGTTCAGGATGTCGCCCTTCTTATGGCGCCCCTCAAACTCCACATGCTTTTCCCTGGCAGCTGCCCTGGCTTCTTCCAGGGTGTGGATCTGTGAGAAGTCCACGCCGGAATACTTCTTCACCGCATCCACCATGGTAATACGTTCAAATGGCCTGCCTAAATCCATCTGGATCCCGTTATAGGTAATGGTGGTGGTCCCCAGCACCTCCTGTGCCACAAAACGGTACAGGTTCTCTGTCAGGTCCATCATGCCATGGTAATCCGTATATGCCTGGTACAGTTCCATCAGGGTGAACTCCGGGTTATGCCTGGTGTCCAGTCCCTCGTTGCGGAACACGCGTCCAATCTCATAAACCCTTTCAAGGCCGCCTACAATCAGCCTCTTTAAGTAAAGCTCCAGTGAAATACGAAGCTTTAAATCCTCATCCAGTGCATTGAAGTGGGTTTCAAAAGGTCTTGCTGCAGCTCCGCCCGCATTGGCAACCAGCATGGGGGTCTCCACTTCCATGAAGCCTTCCCCGCCCAGATACTTACGGATGGCGGCAAGGATCCTGGAACGCTTGATGAAGGTATCCTTCACCTCCGCGTTCATGATCAAATCCACATAACGCTGGCGGTAACGCATATCCGTGTCTGTCAGTCCATGGAACTTCTCAGGAAGCACCTGAAGGCTCTTGGAGAGAAGGGTCACCTCTGTGGCATGGATGGAAATCTCGCCTGTCTTGGTGGTGAACACAGTTCCCCTGACGCCAACCACATCACCGATGTCCATTTTCTTAAAATCCTTGTACGGCTCTTCCCCTACGCTGTCGCGGGCAACATAGACCTGGATATTGCCTTTTAAATCCTGGATATTGCAGAAAGAAGCCTTACCCATGACGCGCTTGAACATCATACGGCCTGCGATGGCTGCTTCCTTCCCTTCCCACTGCCCGTAATTGTCTTTCACATCCATGCTATGGGCAGTCACATCATATTTTGTAATCTGGAAAGGGTCCTTTCCAGCTGCCTGAAGTTCTGCCAGCTTATCCCGCCTGGCCTTCAGCACATGATTCAAATCCTGTTCTGCCTGGTTAACCTTCTGCTGATCTCCCACGTTTCGCACTCCTCCTGCGTTCATCTATTCTATCAATCGGTTTCCTTATGAAACCCTCTGGATTTCCAGCACCTTGTACTGGATATCCCCGGCCTGTGTCTCCACTTCAACACAGTCACCCACAACCTTGCCTATCAGGGCGCGGCCTACCGGCGACTCATTGCTTATCTTATTCTGCAGGCTGTTGGCCTCGGTGGAACCTACGATATAGAATTCCATCTCTTCATCATATTCAACATCCAGAAGCTTGACCTTACATCCAATGTTAATCTTGTCAAGGTCAATCTCATCCTCCACAACAACCTCTGCGTTCTTAAGCAGCTTTTCCAGCTCCTCGATACGCAGCTCGATGTCCCTCTGCTCATCCTTGGCAGCGTCATACTCCGCGTTCTCGGACAGGTCCCCCTGCTCCCTGGCTTCCTTGATTTTCTGTGCTACTTCTTTTCTTTTGACAACCTTCAGATTCTGCAGTTCATCCTCATACTGTTTGAGTCCGGCATATGTCAATATGTGTTTCTTATCCGCCATTTTACCTGCTTCCTTCCTTTTGATTCTTTGATTTATGTTTGTTTTCACTTAAGTATCTGTCTTACTACCTACACATTCAGTGTATTATATAAGAAAATATGGCTATTGTCAAGAATGGTTTCCATCTTTTCACCGTGGATCTGACGGCGGGATTGACGGTGCGGTCCGATTCAGAAGTCCTGCCAGTCCTTTCAGGGTTTCCACCTGATTGATTTCGTTCCTGAGGGCAGCTGAATGGGGCATCCCCTTGGTGTACCAGGCCACATGCCCCCGCATCTCACGCATGGCGGTCTGTTCGCCCTTGTACTCCGCCAGCATATGCCCATGGCGGAGGATCATTGCCTGTATCTCTTCTATAGAAGGACCGGGAAGGATTTCCCCTGTGTCCAGGTAATGGCTGATCCGCCTGAAGATCCACGGATTTCCCTTGGCGCCCCTGGCCACCATGATTCCATCGCAGCCGGTCTCCTCCATCATACGCCCGGCATCCTGGGGCGTGAAAATGTCCCCGTTCCCAATCACAGGAATCTTCACCGCCTCCTTCACCTGCCGGATGATATCCCAGTCAGCCTTTCCTGAATAGTACTGTTCCCTTGTCCTGCCATGGACAGCCACTGCCGCCACGCCGCTGGCCTCAGCCATTTTTGCAAACTCCACCGCATTGACGCAGGTGTCATTGAATCCCTTGCGGAACTTGACCGTAACCGGCTTCTTCACCGCCTTCACCATGGCTGAAAGGATTTTTTCAGCCAGTTCAGGATTTTTCATAAGGGCGGAGCCTTCTCCGTTATTCACGATCTTAGGCACTGGACACCCCATGTTCACATCAATGAAATCATATGGACCGTCCTCAATCCTGGCAGCAATCTGAGCCATGATATCCGGGTCCGAGCCAAAGAGCTGGATGGCTGCCGGGCGCTCCTGCGGGTGTATCTGCATCAGCTCCTTTGTGTTCCTGTTATTGTACAGGATGGCCTTTGCACTGACCATCTCCGTCACCACACATCCGGCCCCCTGTTCGCGGCAGAGCAGACGAAATGGCAGGTCCGTCACTCCTGCCATGGGTGCCAGTATCACATTATTGTCAAGAATGGTGTTTCCTATCCGCAGTTCCATCTATTCTTCACCGTCCAGGTCCAGGTCTTCCCCCAGGAAAAATGTCCTGTAGTACAGTTCCAGGGATTCAAGCATCTCCCTCTTTTCTTCCTGGTACTGCTTAATCTTAAGGACACTGCCAATCTCATCAAACAGGTAATCCTCCTCAGGAGCCGTGACCTTGAATTCCAGGGCTCCGCTGTCATCAAACTCCAGGGTCAGGATCCCCCCCACATCCTCAGTATAAAGAACGCACATGATGTGCAGCTCATCCTTAATGGACTGGGGCAGTGAACTGAACTCCTGGTTAAAATAATACTTCTGTTCATAGGAATTGGCTCCGCAGAGCACCTTTGTATCCATCATCTCATCTCTCCACAAAAGTCCGCTGCCCCGGAGGAGATAACCTACCGCAGGCGCGGACTTTCCATTCATTCTATATTCGGATGCGGCCAGGGCCTTACATTATTGATACACTGCCGCAGCGCCCCTTACCTTATGAGCAGCTTTGCAACCTCATACTGCTCTTCCGGAATATCCTTTTTCATGTTCAGGGCTTCCTGGATATCATAATCCACGAATTCGCCGTGCTTATAGGCCACCAGACGGTTGCTCTTGCCTTCAGCCAGAAGTTCTGCCGCCTTGGCACCCATGATGGAAGCGTAAACCCTGTCCTTACAGGTTGGCGTGCCGCCCCTCTGCATGTGTCCCAGGATGGTTGCCCTTGTCTCGATTCCGGTGGCTGCCTCAATACGCTTTGCCATGGAGCCGGAATGTCCGATTCCCTCGGCGTTAATGATGATATTGTGCTTCTTGCCCCGTCTGCGGTTATCGATGATCCGGTTGATCAGCGCCTGCTCATCCCCGTCATACCGCTCCGGGAGAAGGATATCCTCTGCCCCGTTGGCAATGCCGCACCACAGCGCAAGATAGCCCGCGTTCCTTCCCATTACCTCCACGATGCTGCAGCGCTCATGGGAGGTGGAGGTGTCACGGATCTTGTCAATGGCTTCCATGGCCGTGTTGACAGCTGTGTCAAAACCGATGGTGTAATCCGTACATGCAATATCCAGGTCAATGGTTCCCGGAAGTCCGATTGTATTGATTCCAAGGGCGGAAAGCTTTCCCGCGCCCCGGAAGGAACCGTCGCCGCCAATGACCACCATTCCGTCGATTCCATGCTTGCGGCAGATTTCAGCGCCCTGCTGCTGGCCTTCCGGTGTGGTAAACTCCTTGCATCTGGCTGTGTAAAGTATGGTACCGCCCTTGTTGATGGTGTCCGATACGCTGGTGGACTCCATATCCACAATCTCTTCTTCCAGAAGTCCTGCGTAGCCACGCATGATTCCCTTTACCTTAAGTCCCTTGTTAATTGCTGCACGAACCACTGCGCGGATTGCCGCGTTCATTCCCGGCGCATCGCCGCCGCTTGTAAGTACTCCAATGGTCTTCACTGCCTTTGCCATAGCAATTTACCTCCTTGTATTAAGCGCCTGCGTCCGCCGCCTGCGCAATGTCACTCTTATTCATTCTCTCATTTTATGCCCAACGCTATTCTAATGCATTTTTCCCAGCTTTTCAAGACCTTTTTCTACCACTTTGACATTTTTTTCACCAAGTTCATGCTGCAGCCCTTGTAAAAGCTGGTCCGTGACATGTACATTCCAGGAGGGGGGGAGCATCTTTTTGGCCCGCTCCTTCTGGAGATAGATGACCACCCGGTCCTTCCCTTCGCTGGACTTCAGCAGGGAAAGCAGCTTCTGTTCCCTTTCCTGGTAGGCCTCCTTATCCGCAAACTGGACCCACAGCTCCTTGGGTGTGTCCTCAAAAGGCACCACCTGTTCACATACCAGCTTCCCCACTGGGTCATCACCTATGGAAACCCTGCCGCGGATAAAGAGCTTGGCGTCCTCGGTAAACAGTTCACGGTTGCCTTCATAGTCCTTGGGGAACACAATCACTTCAACCGAACCCATCAGGTCTTCCAGGGTAATGAACGCCATCAGCTGGTTGGTCCTGGTGGTCTTCACCGTCTTTCCGGCAACCATGCCCCCGATGACGACCCTGCTCCCGTCCTGGACACCTGCTTTTTCCGTTTCCTCATCTACCATGAAATCAGCAGATGTTGCGGTTATGTTCCTGCGCCAGGCCTCCTCATAGTCATCCAGGGGATGGCCGCTGATGTATACGCCCAGGATTTCTTTTTCAAAAGCAAGCAGTTCTTCTTTGGAGTATTCCCCCACATCTGGAAACGTAATCTGAAACTCGTTCCTGGCCTCCTCGCCGGCAATGTCAAACAGGCTCAGCTGGCCTTCAAACATGGATTTGCGTTCCCTGGCCTTCTCCTCCAGCATGGTGGGCGCCACCGCCATCTTCTGCCGCCTGGTTCCGGGCAGCGTGTCCAGGGCGCCGGATTTGATAAAGTTTTCCAGCGTCCTCTTGTTGACCTCCTTCATGGACATGCGGCCCACAAAGTCCTCCATGGAACGGAACGGCCCGCCCTTCCCGCGCTCTGCCAGTATCACATCCACAACCGGCTTGCCCACGCTCTTGATGGCGGAAAGCCCGTAGCGGATGGCCTCCCCTGACACGGAAAAACCGCTCTCCCCCTCATTGATATCCGGGGGCAGCACAGGAATCCCCATCATCCGGCGGCAGGTAAGGATATATTCAGAAAACTTGCCCACATTATCCATGACCGACGTCATAAGGGCAGCCATGAACTCGCGGGGATAGTAATATTTAAGGTAGGCGGTCTGATAGGATACCACGGCGTACGCAGCTGCATGGGACTTGTTGAACGCATACTTTGCAAAGTCAATCATCTCATCGTAGATGTGGTTGGCCGTCTTCTCATCAATCCCGTTCTTCACGCAGCCCTTAACGCCCTCTTCCTCATTGCCGTACACGAAATTATGGCGTTCCTTTTCCATGACAGAGGTCTTCTTCTTACTCATGGCCCTGCGCACCAGGTCGCTGCGGCCCATGGTGTATCCGGCCAGGTCCCGCACAATCTGCATGACCTGCTCCTGGTATACGATACAGCCATAGGTGGGGCTCAGTATGTGTTCCAGCTGGGGGCACTCGTAGGTAATGGATTCCTTGTCATTCTTACCTTTCAGGTACCTTGGTATGAAATCCATGGGACCCGGGCGGTACAGGGAGATACCTGCGATGATATCCTCCAGGTTCTCTGCCTTCAGCTCCTTCATGAAGCTTTTCATCCCCGCGCTTTCCAGCTGGAACACGCCTTCCGTCCTTCCGGTCCCAATGGACTCCAGCACCTGCTTATCGTCAAAATCAATATGGTCTACGTCAATGCTTATCCCATAATCCTTCTCAGCAAGCCGCACCGCGTTCTGGATGACGGTAAGGGTACGAAGGCCCAGGAAATCCATTTTCAGGAGTCCCAGTTCCTCTATGGTGGTCATGGTGAACTGGGTGGTGATGGTACCGTCGCTTGCCCTGGAAAGTGGTACGAATTCATCGATGGACCGGCTGCCGATCACCACGCCCGCGGCATGCATGGACGTATGCCTTGGCAGGCCTTCCAGACGCTTTGACATGTCAATCAGGTTACGCACCTGCTGGTCTTCATTATACGCCTTTTTTAAATCCGGATTCATCACCAATGCCTTATCAAGGGTCATTCCCAGGTCATTGGGTATCATCTTGGCAATGGTGTCGCACATGGAATAGGGCAGGCCCAGCACCCTTCCCACATCCCTGACCACGCCCTTGGCTGCCAGGGTACCGAAGGTTACGATCTGGACCACCTGGTCCTTGCCGTACTTGCGTACCACATAGTCTATGACCTCCTGGCGCCGCTCATAACAGAAATCGATATCAATATCAGGCATGGACACCCGCTCCGGGTTTAAGAAACGCTCAAACAGGAGGTTATAGCGGACCGGGTCGATATTGGTGATTCCCAGGGTATAGGATACCACGCTTCCGGCCGCGGAGCCGCGCCCCGGTCCCACCATGATGCCCTGGGAACGGGCATAATTGATGAAGTCCCAGACAATCAGGAAATAGTCCACATATCCCATGGTACGGATGGTATCCAGTTCATAATCCAGGCGGCTGCTTAAGGTGCCGTCATCCTCCGGGTATCTTGTCTTAAACCCCTCCCGGCAGAGATGGTTCAGATAGCTCCAGGAATCAAAGCCTTCCGGCACTTCGTATCTGGGAAGCTTGGTAACGCCGAATTCAATCTCCACATTGCAGCGTCCGGCTATCTTGTGGGTGTTCTCCAGGGCCTGGGGCGCATAGGGGAACAGGGCCTTCATCTCCTCCTCAGACTTGCAGTAATACTGCCCGCCCTCATAGCGCATGCGGTCCTCATCCTCCACCTTTTTGCCGGTCTGGATACACAGCAGGATATCATGGGCCTTCTCATCCTCCGCGAATGTATAGTGGATATCATTGGTTGCCACCAGTTCAAGCCCGGTCTCCCTGCTCATGCGCATCAGGCCCTGGTTGACCAGCTTCTGGTCAGGCAGCCCATGGTCCTGCAGCTCCAGGAAAAAGTTGTCCTTTCCAAATATGTCCACATAACGTCCGGCTGCCCGCACAGCCTCCTCATACATGCCCCTGGTAAGATACCTCTGTACCTCGCCGGCCAGGCAGGCGCTCAGGGCAATCACCCCCTGGTGGTACTTTGCAAGCACCTCATAATCCACCCTGGGTTTATAATAAAAGCCGTCCACAAATCCCTTGGACACAATCTTCATCAGATTCTCATACCCCTGGTTGTTCTCTGCCAGAAGCACCAGATGGTAGTACCTGTCCTCGCCGCTGACAGTCTCCCTGTCAAAGCGGGAGTTGGGCGCCACATAGACCTCGCAGCCAAGGATGGGCTTAATGCCTGCTTCCTTTGCAGCTTTATAAAAATCAATCACACCATACATCACACCGTGGTCCGTAACAGCCATGCTGTCCATCCCAAGCTCTTTGGCCCTGGCTGTCAGCTCTTTAATCTTGCAGGAGCCATCTAACAGACTGTATTCTGTATGGACATGTAAGTGGGTAAATGCCATTGGTTCTCTTCTCCTTCCATATGAGTTATAGTTTAGCATAGATCCGGTCAAAAGAAAAGAACCAGGTTAAAGAGCTCCCGGTTCTTAAATCTATGATCATACTCTGTATAAGGCGGTTGTTATTCCTGGTTCTTCAGATACTTCTCAATCTCAGAAACTGCCTGTTCCTCATCATCACCTTCAGCCACCACTGTAATGGCTTCACCGGCAGTGAGGCACAGGGTCATCATTCCCATGATGCTCTTGGCATTCACGCGCTTCGCCTCAGCTTCCAGATAAATCTTGCTTTCGTACTGGCTTGCCACCTGTACAAGCATAGCTGCCGGCCTGGCTTCCAGCCCTGATGACAATTCAACTGTGATCAATTTCTTTACCATAATTATCCTCCTCATTCCTTTGAATGGTACGCAGCCATGTCCGCTGCCCAAGCAGCCCTGTCACGGCTTCCATTCCGGTGCCCATACTGAATTGTACTTAATGAAACAATACTAACTGTCCGGCAACTGCTGCCGCAGGTCATCCGCCATCTGGCCCAGTTTCCTCAGACGGTGGTTTACACCTGATTTGCCCACTGGCGGTTCTAAGGCCTCTCCAAGCTCCTTTAAGGTTGCTTCAGGCCGTTCCAGCCGTATGCGGGCCATGTCCTGAAGACTTTCCGGAAGCCCGTCAAGTCCTATGGTCTCCTGGATAAAACGGATATCCTCCATCTGTTTTACCGCCGCAGACACGGTCTTGTTGATATTGGCTGTTTCACAGTTCACCTGACGGTTCACATTGCCCCGCATCCCTCTGAGTATCCGGATGTTCTCCAGCTCCATAAGGGCCACGGGCGCCTCCATCACGTTAAGGATGTCCACAATCTGGTCCCCTTCTTTGATATAGACCACATAGTACTTTTTCCTCAATACTATCTTGGGTTCCATATCAAACGCGGCTATGATGCCTTTAAGCTGCTCAGCCTTTGCCATGGAAGGGCAGACAATCTCAAAATGGTAGAATTTCTCCGGGTCACTGATTGAACCCGCAGCGAGAAACGCCCCTCTGATAAAAGCCCTTCTGCAACAGGCATTCTGAACCACCACATTGCGTACCAGCGACAGATCCTCCCGGATCTCACCCTGGGCGTCAATGAGCTTGGCCGCCTGAAGTACCTTAAGTGCATCATCATGTTCCCTGACTGCTACAATATATGTCCGGTTCCGCGAAACATTCCCGCCTCTGCGAATTGAAACATCAGTACTTATATTAAATGTTTTTTTCAATAATGTAAAGTACTTTCTTGCAACTGCCACATTTTCTGTATGCATTTCAATGGAAAAATGGTCGGACGCCGATATTTTCACCCGGCCGCAAAGGCTTAATATGGCAGACATCTCCGCTATCCGGCAATGTCTTGCAGCGCTTGCCTGCCTGGAAAGTTCATCTTTTACTCTGGAAGAAAATGACATTTTTAAGCTACTTCCTTTTATTATCTTTGTCAATATCCCTGTGTTCAATCTTAATGCCGTAGGTCTTGTGGCCGGACAGGTGCCCGTAAAGCGCATTGGCCATGGCAACCGAACGGTGCTTTCCCCCGGTGCACCCCACCGCAACAACCAGCTGGTTCTTGCCCTCACGGATGTAATTGGGGAGAAGGAAATCAATCAGGTCATACAGTTTATCCAGGAATGCCTGTCCAGTCCCGCCCTGCATCACAAAATCCCGGATGACCTGGTCTTCCCCGGTCAGCGGGCGCAGGTCCTCCACATAATATGGATTGGGCAGGAAACGCACATCAAAGACCAGGTCCGCGTCCTCGGGAATCCCATATTTGAAGCCGAAGGAAAGGATGGTGATGAACATGTTATTGAAATCCTGGTCCTTAAGGAAAATCTTCTCCAGCTCCTGTCTCAGTTCCCTGGTAAGCAGCTGGCTTGTATCAATGATGAAATCGGCATCCTTCTTAAGGAATGCCAGCTTCAGGCGCTCCTTCTCAATCCCCTTGTCCAGACGGCCGGCCCCGGCAAGAGGATGGCTGCGCCGTGTTTCCTTATACCGCTTGATTAGGGTCCCGTCATTGGCATCCAGGAACAGGACCTGGTAATCCAGGCCCGTGTCCTTCCATCCCTTAAGGATGGCCTCCAGCTGGTTCAGTTCCTCGCCGCTTCTAATATCAATCCCAAGGGCTGCCTGCTTGATCTCACCGCCGACCGCCGCCAGCTGTGAGAATTTATCCACCAGTGAAATGGGGAGGTTATCCACACAGTAAAAGCCCAAATCCTCCAGCATCTTGAGCGCTATCGTCTTGCCTGCCCCGGACATTCCGGTTACAATCACAAGCTTCATCCATCCACCTCTGTCCCGTCTGATAATATGCCAGTACTGCGGCCTGTCAGAACCGGCCCCAGCGTTTCACTTCCATCTCCAGTTCCACACCGGAGGTTTCCATGACCTTTTTCCTGACATGGCCGCAAAGCGCCATCACGTCGGATGCCGTTGCGCTGCCGCTGTTGATTACAAACCCACAGTGCTTTTCAGACACCTGGGCTCCCCCCACCTGATATCCACGAAGGCCCGCGTCCTCAATCAGCTTGCCAGCAAAATACCCCTGGGGGCGTTTGAAGGTGCTGCCTGCGCTGGGATATTCCAGGGGCTGCTTCTCCCGGCGCCGGTCTGACAGCTCCTTCATCCTGGCTTCGATTGCAGCCCTGTCGCCGGGTTCCAGGCCAAATACGGCTTCCAGTACGATATACCCCTTGGATGGGATACAGCTGGTGCGGTACCCCAGGTCCAGCCGGTCCGCATCCAGCACAAGGACTTCACCTTCCGGGGTCATGACCCTGGCTTCCCTGAGGATATCCTTCATCTCAAAACCATAGGCGCCTGCGTTCATGACCAGTGCGCCGCCTGCGCTGCCCGGGATTCCTGCGGCAAATTCCATGCCTGTCAGGGAATGCTTAAGGGCCAGATGGGCCGCCCGGCTTAACAGCTGGCCGCCTGCCACGCGAAGGAATCTGCCGCATGCCTCCATATGGCAGATTCCCTCCATGGCAATCACCGCTCCCTCGCAGCCGCTGTCACTGACCAGAAGGTTGCTGCCATTCCCAAGGATCCTCCAGGGCACATGGTAGGTCCTTAACACACGCAGCACGGCCGCCAGTTCCTCCTCACCGGAAGGACTTATAAAGACCTCTGCCGGTCCTCCGATCCGAAAGGACGTATGTCTGCTCATGGGTTCCATAAACCTGCATCCTGGCAGTTCTGATTCAAGGATATCTTTTAATGTGTGTTCCAAATTCAACTTGCAATCCTCACTCAATATTCATTTTCTTAATCATCGCTGGCTTTCCCAAGGTTGGCCTGCACTCTGTTGTACAGCTCCTGGGCAGCATTATAGCCCATCTTCTTCTGGCGGTAATTGACTGCGGCGGATTCCACGATGATGGCCAGGTTACGGCCGGGACGGATGGGTATTGTATGGCATACCACCTGGTTGCCCAGGAATTCCGTATAGCTGTCTTCCAGTCCAAGCCTGTCGTATTCCTTATCCCTGCTCCAGTCCTCCAGCTTTATGACCATGTCGATGTTCTGGGTATCCTTCACGCTCTCCACGCCATACAGGGTCTTGACATCAATGATGCCGATTCCCCGCAGTTCAATAAAGTGCTTGGTGATATCCGGCGCACTGCCCACCAGGGTGTCATCGCTGACCTTACGGATTTCCACCACATCATCGGTGATAAGACGGTGTCCCCTCTTAATCAGTTCAAGGGCAGCCTCACTTTTGCCAATCCCGCTCTCTCCCATGATCAGCACGCCTTCACCAAATACATCGATGAGCACTCCATGAATGCTTATGCAGGGGGCCAGCTTGACATTCAGCCAGCGAATCACTTCCGCCATAAGGGCAGACGTGGTCTTATCGGACACAAGGCAGGGCACGCCGTAATAATTACAGAACTCCAGCAGGTCCTCATCCGGTTCCTGGCTGCGGCTGAATACAAGGCAGGGAATCTGGCTGGATGTAAGTTTATCATACATCAGGCGCTTGCGCTCCTGGTCCATGGTATTAATATATGCCTGCTCAACGTATCCGATGATCTGAACCCGTTCCCTGTCAAAATGGTCGAAAAATCCGGTGAGCTGCAGGGCAGGACGGTTCACGTCCGGGTGTGTCAGCACGATCTTGTCCGTGTCAATATCCGGAGTGGTGTTGCGAAGCTTCATTTTCTCAATTAATTCCGATATGGTTACTCCATGCATGGTAATACCCCCTTAAGCTGCTTATGCTTCTATTTTAACTCTTATCATACTATCATACTTTAAACTTCTTGTCATGTGTTTTCTCCCAAGTCAGCTTCCAGAATCTGGAACCCAATCACCGGCTTTCCTGTGCGCTGCCGCCCATGTCATCCTGCGTCTTAACCTGCGGGCCATCCTGGACGCCCTCCGGCCTGTCTTCATGGAAAAACCCATAAACCGCAAGGGCCGCCCGCTTATTCATCTGGGGCGCCTGCTCCAGTTCCTCCACCGAAGCGGCCCGCACTGATTCGATATCCTTAAAGTGGCGCATCAATGCCTTCCTCCTGGCCGGTCCGATTCCCGGTATATCGTCCAGGATGGATTTCACCTGTCCTTTCCCCCTGAGGCTTCTGTGGTACTCGATGGCAAAACGGTGCGCCTCGTCCTGTATCCTTGTAATCAGGCGGAACCCCTCGCTGTGCCTGTCAATGGGCACTTCTATATTATTGTAATACAGCCCCCTGGTCCTGTGGCTGTCATCCTTGACCATGCCGCACACGGGAATGGAAAGTCCCAGCTTATCAAGGACCTCCAGGGCGATGTTCACCTGTCCCCTTCCGCCGTCCATCATGATCAGGTCAGGGAACCGTGTAAAGCTTCCAAGATTTAAATCCCCGCCCTTTTCCTCCAGCTCCCTTACCTCGCGCATGCCATGGGAAAAGCGTCTTGTGAGCACTTCCTCCATGGACGCATAGTCATTGGGACCCTGGACTGTTTTTATCTTGAATTTCCTGTAATCACTGCGCTTGGGCTTGCCGTCCTCGTACACCACCATGGAGCCAACGGACTCAATACCGCTGGTATTGGATATATCAAATGCCTCCATCCGCCGGATACCGCCGATACCGATCAGCTCCCCAATCTGGTTCATGGCCCCGATGGTACGCAGCTCCTCCTTCTTAATCCGTTCCTTGTCCTGGGACAGCACAAGGGCGGCGTTCCTGGCAGCCAGTTCCACCAGACGTTCCTTCTCCCCCTTTTTCGGCACAACGATGCGCACCTTCTGGCCCCGTTTCGCGCTCAGCCACTGGCTGATGACCTCCTCGTCCGCCAGTGGATGCTGAAGCCACAGTTCCCTGGGGATAAAGGGCGTCCCTGCATAAAACTGCTTCACGAAGCTGTCCAGTATTTCACCTTCGTTCTCCGCCATTGCAGCCGACACATGGAAATGGTCCCTGCCGATGAGCTTGCCTTCACGGATAAAGAACACCTGTACCACCGCGTCCTTCTCATCCCTTGCCATGGCCACGATGTCCCTGTCCTCCATACTGCTGCTGGTAATCTTCTGCTTCTGTGCAACCTGCTTCACACTGTTTAACAGTTCCCTGTACTCAATGGCCCGTTCAAAATCCAGGTTTTCCGAAGCATTCTCCATCTTTTCCTGCAGTGTCTTCAGAAGCGGGTCATATCTGCCATTGAGGAAATCCAGGGCCTGGCTGAAATTGGCCTGGTACTCCTGGGCCGTGATGTATCCCTGGCAGGGGGCGTCACACTGCTTGATATGATAGTTAAGGCAGGGCCTGTCCCTGCCGATATCCTTTGGAAGGCTTCTGCTGCAGGTCCGGATACGGTACAGCTTATGGATCAGGTCCAGCGTGTCCTTGACCGCGCCCGCACTTGTATAAGGCCCGAAGTATTTGCTCCTCCCGTCCTTTTTCATATCCCGGGCAAACAGCAGCCTTGGGAACTCCTCGCCCATGGTCGCTTTAATGTAAGGATAGCTTTTATCATCCTTTAACATGGTATTATAGCGGGGCCTGTGCTCCTTGATCAGGTTGCACTCCAGCACAAGGGCTTCCAGCTCCGAATCCGTAAGTATATACTCAAACCATGCGATATGGGAAACCATCTGTTCAATCTTGGCCGTCTTGTTGCGGCTGCTCTGAAAATATTGGCGCACCCTGTTCTTCAAACTGATGGCCTTGCCGATATAGATGATCTCATCCCTGTTGTTATGCATAAGATAAACTCCCGGGCTGGCCGGGAGTTTCTTCAGTTCTTCCTCTAAATCAAACAATGCTGTCATTCCTCCATGTCAATCTGTTCAAACCGCCAGCGCTGTTCCACATCCGGATACTTCCCATGGTCCACCTCGCCCATAAACATACTGAGGGGCCGCACATACGTCTTATAGTCCCCGTAAAGCGCCTGGTAGACCACCATCTTCTCGCCTGTCTCAGAATGTATGGCCACTGTCACTATCTGATACAGCTTATTTTTAAAGTGCCTGTAAAATTCACCAGGCTTTGGTATTCTGTCCATATCTGTCCCTGCCTCCTGTGCGGCAGTGCCCCTGCTCAAGGCACAGCCCCTATTCACGGCCCAGTCCCAGTCCCCGCCGGGGCCTCTGTCTCCGATGGCAGCGCAGCCTCTGTTTCCGGCGGCAATGCAGCCCTGGACTCAGCAATCTCCTGTTCCTCTGCAGCAGCCTCCTCCGGCGTCAGAAGACCGCCATAATGGTAGGATACCCCTGCATCCCACAATATCCACTCATCATATCCCGAATCATAGACAGCCTGGATCTGCTGGCGCACCTGCTCATCCCCATAATCAATATAATCCTTGAGATAAGAAGCTGTAAAATCCTGCAGCCACGGACGCACGACCGCCTGTCCCGCATCTTCCTTCCTGGAAGCCTTCAGCAATGTCGCGGAATCCTTCAAGGCATGCCTGATAGTATCATACGGCTGCGCGTCCGGATTTGCAATACCAAAATTACCCGGGCCGTAATGGGAAGGATAAATCATGGGACAGATATAGTCAAGATGCTCAGCCATATCCCCATATTCCTGGCCCACGGCCGCCGCATCCTCTTCGCTTCTCATGATGGTCCCAAACACATCCGCGGACACCAAAAGCCCTTCCTCTGCCAGTTCATCATATGCATAGCTGACGAATTCCGTAATGGCCTGGGTCTTGTCACGCCCCCCGGTATCAGCCTCATCAAACACCACGTCCTTCATGGTCTTATCCACGGCAAACCGGATATAATCGAACTGGATTTCCTTAAAGCCCATCTCCCCGGCCTTCTTAGACACCTCTACCAGATAATCCCATACTTCCTTCTTATATGGGTTTACCCAGGCCAGTCCCTTATTATCCCGGTAAATGCTGCCATCCGCCACATGCAGGCTCCACTCCGGCTTCTGCTCCGCCAGATACGGATCCCTGAATGCCACCACCCTGGCAATGGGATAAATCCCATGCTCCTCCAGCTTGCGGATCAGCCCCGGAAGATCCCCAATAAATGCCTGGCAGGCCCCAATCTCATTCACAGTAGGTGAATCCATATCAAACGTAATACGGCCCTGGTCATCCTTCACGTCGATAACCACCGCATTCAGTTCCGTCCGGTCAATCTCCTCAATGATTTTATCCATCATATCACCGGTTCCCGCCACATAAGCAGACACATAGATGCCCTTCACCTTCACCCGGTCCCTGGGGGGATACTTGGAAATAGTGATGGCCTCTGCAGGCTCCGCCGCCTCCTGAGCCTGCCCTGTCTCCGGTTCCGTCCGGCTTTCCTCTGCCATCGTCATCTCCTCAGACGGCTCATAACGGGTACATCCGGTTAAAATCAATGCAATGATACCTGCTGCTATCCACCTTTTCATACGTAACCTCTGTCTTCCTCATTCTTATGCTATCTATCCTCAAAAGGCAAATGCCTGTAAGTCCGGTGAATCCGGTAATTTCTTCCATTCGTTCCCACTATAATAGCATAATCCTGTGGATTTGTACATAAAATATGACATTTTTGTTACGATTTCATTAATTTCTCCCACTTTCTGTAAAATACTAAATAGTTCCTCAGGTTCTGGCAGCATAAAAGACGGGGTGGATTCTGCCGTCAAAACCAGAAATCTCCCCGTCTTTTATATTGTCAGGCCTTAGAAACTATCCCTGCAAAGCCCAGGGTCCCGGCCCAGCCGTCCGCCCTGGCCCGCTTCGCAGACGCGGCCCCGCGCAGTCCGCCCTCACGCTTCCTGCAGATGTTTCCTAAGCGCCTTCCTGACAGCGCCCTTCCCCGCAATCAGTTCAGCAAAGATATCCTCAGTATATCCGCCCAGCCCTGCTTCATACAGATCCACGCCAAATATGGCGGCGTTGCTCAAAATCGGCTGGAGAACGGCATGGACATCGCAGGGCTCCCCTACTTTGACGCCCTTCAGTTTTTCTGCCAGCTCCCCGTACATCGGGTCAGGGCTGACTGTAAATGAATTGCCTTCATCATCCACGCCCAGAAGATAACGGCACCATCCAGCCTGCACCATGGGAATGAACTTAAGGGACCTGACATCCAGTTCCGGTCTTGCAAGATACTCCTTAATGGTTTCCCCGAAGCGGATGGACAGCTTCTGGGATGTATCGCATGCAATCCTCTGCGGCGTATCCGGCATGAATGGATTGGGGACACGGATTTTAAGCACCTCGTCAATGAATTTCCTAGGTGACAGGATGCCCGGGTCGGTCACTACCGGCAGACCTTCCCTATAGCCAATCAGCTCCACCAGTTTAACCAGGTCCCCGTCCTTCATCTCTTCGCTGATCTTCGTGTATCCCAACAGGCATCCATACACTGCCAGCGTTGTGTGAAGGGGGTTCAGGCAGGTGCAGACCTTCATGCGCTCCACTTTCTCCACCGTATCCCTGGTCGTGAACATGACGCCTGCCTGTTCCAGGGCCGGGCGTCCATTGGGGAACGCGTCCTCAATCACCAGGTACTCCGCCTCTTCCGCGTTGACAAAGGGCGCCACGTAAGTGTTCCTGCTTGTGACAATGCTTTCTGTGTCGGTAAAACCTGCAGCTTCCAGCATTTCCTTAACACTGTCATCCGGGCGTGGGGTGATTTTATCTATCATGCTCCATGGGAAGGACACACGGGCAGGATCCTCAATGTACTCCAGGAATCCCCGGACCGCCTTTCCGTTTTCCGTCCAGGCTTTTGCATAGGCATCCACTGCCGCAAACAGCTTATCGCCGTTGTGTGAGCAGTTATCCATGCTTACCAGGGCCAGAGGCGCTGCACCATGGGTATATCTCCAGTGGCACAGGGATACCAGTTTTCCGATATAGCTGTCCGCCATATCCGGGCCAGCCTCAAAATCCCCAGCTACATCCTGACGGTAAGAGCCGTCGGGGGATGTGATGCCGTATCCCTTTTCCGTGATGGTGAAGCTGGCCATCTGAAGGGTGCTGCTTGCGAAAATATCCTTCAGGCGGTTCCAGTCAGCCTCATCCTGACGGTCCACGGCCAGCGACTCCGCAAGGCTGCCGATTACTGTTTTCTCAATGGTCCCGTTGGCTTTCAGGGTTACAAGCAGGCTTAAATCATCCTGGGGTCTGTATGCCTTCTTAATGATTTCATAATCATAGCCCTCTGCCACGATGATCCCGGTTTTCTCCACGCCCTCATCTAAAAGCTTCTGCTGAAGCGCCGCCGGAAATGCGCGGAAGATATTGCCCGCACCGAAATGTACCCACCGGGGGCATTCCTTCGTGGCTTCCTTCATGGCATCCCTGTCAAATCCAGGCAGCCTGATTCCTGCCTTTTCCCACTGCTCCCTGTCCTTCAGTTCACTGTCTAATAAATGCATAGCCTTTCCCTCCTGAATGAATGATACTGACCAATATTGTTATTTGCGCGTTCCTGAAACTCATGGTTTTATCTTATCACCCTGAAAAGGAATAAGCCATGTCCCTTTTTGCCGACTATATTGCAAAACTTGCGGTACCATTCCCGCTGGGAAATATAGGGTGGGACCCAGGAGCATACCATGGAAGGAGGTAACAAAAAAAGACCTGGCCGCCCGGTCTTTTCCTGTTATATTGCCTTGCCTTACTTTTACTGAATCATCGAAGTTGATACATTGGTATTTTCTTTCTGGTTAAACATACCGTCCGAACTGGCTGCTGTGGCATTAACCATAATCAGCAGCGCTGCAAGCAGGACCCATGCAAAACTGCCCAGTACCTTCCTGATCTTCATCTTACTCCGCCTCCTGGATTCGATTCATAAGCATATACTTCACCTTTTTGCTGCTTAGTCTAAGTCCGTTATCTTATTATACAAACTTTTTCAAAAAAAGCAAGTCCTATTCCTCTTACGCTGTCTTACTTTTTCCTTAAAACACTGGAAAATACATATATTTTTTTAATATAAAGGGGAATAGGAATCAATCCTTCGTTCTTTAAATAGATGTTTGACCTGCAAGATCAGGCCATGGCCTGAAAACGCTGTTTTTATCCCCTCAAGGAAATATCCCTGTGAAAATTTTCACCATTTTGAACGGTAAATTCTGCGTTATTTCAATACGGGAGCCTGGTTTTAAGTTAAACTTTAAATACTTATATCACAAGAAAAGAGGAAACACCGTGATTACATACGAACCTTTTTGGAACACCCTAAAACAGTCTGAGGAATCTACCTATACTCTGATTTATAATCATAACCTGTCAAGTTCCACCATTGACCGCCTGCGCAAGAATAAACCTCTGAGCACCACCACCATCAATGACCTCTGCCGGATACTGAACTGTGATATTGATGACATCATCACCTACAGACGTTCCGAAACAGATCAGGCGCTGTAATCCCGCGCCCACTTCAGTATTCCATGGGGAATCACGTCCAAAACAGCCCATTGACGGGAAAAAGGCGGGCTGCCTTGTTTGGGATGCTACCCGTCAGACAACTCCGCCTTTTAATCTGTATACTATCCTATCTGCTTCTCCCTGCTATCTCAACAGCCAGTTTTGCCACCGAATCCACTGCAGACACCGCGTCATCTTCCCACAGCGCAAACAGCGTCCCATTGTACCCCCATGTGGCAAGCACACCGGGTATATCGGAATTTTCTATTGTAACCTCCACCGTGATGATAATTTCAGTCCCATCCTCCGACTTGGCTGTCCATGTCCCTTTCCTGCTGTCATCAAACATATAGTAGAATACGGACGGGTCCCCGTCCTCTTCCCTGGATGCGCGTAGTATGGCGTCTGAATCCGTTATCCCGTCATGGAACATGACCTGCTCCACAGTTCCTTCCTCCGTACTGTAGACCGGGTCCATGCACCAGTTTTCATTTTGCGGAAGTCCTATTATTATCCCGTCCTCTTTCCCTGCCTCAGATTCCTCTAAATCCTCATGGGATTCTGCCGTTCCATCCGTTCCATCCGTTCCATCCGTCCCATCCGTTCCATCCGTTCCATCCTCCCCGTCATCAGCCGCCGCGCCGTGATACCCATCCGTACTTTCTGCTTCTGTCCGGGCAGATGTCACAGCCGTACTGTCCTTTGCCGCACCGCTGCCTGGTCCGCAGGCCGTAACCAGCATGGCAGCTGACAGTGCCACCGGCAGCACCGCCGGCGCCAGGGCTGACCTTATCCAAGATTTCATCCGTTCTCCTCCTTCCATATGATGCACCGCAGCCATATGTTTTTTGTAAATGCAGTCCATACAGTACCAGTTTAATGCCTGTACTTTCCGGTGTCAAATAAAAGCGGATGACTGATTGAATTCTTTCATGGGTGTCTGTCATTCATATCTTCCGATATATTCTACTGATATATAAAACCCGACAGGTCATATAGTACCGCCGTCCCTGTACATTCCCCCTCCAGCCGGATCTTGCCCTCAAGGCCGTATACCCTGGTGGTAAAGACTTCCCTGCCTTGATTTACAAATATCTCCAGCGAAGACGTATCAGAGAATATCTGCAGTTCCCGCAGTTCCTCAAGACGGACACAACGTTTTGTCCTGCCGGAGCCTGCATTTCCCATATCCAGGGTCAGAAGGCCGTCCTCATACGTCAGGGTAACCCCCTGGCGGAGTGTCAGGCGCATGTGTCCGCAGGATTCAAAACGGAAGCAGCCCTCGAACACAATCCCATCCTCCCCGGCCGCATTCAACTGTCCCAGGGCAAATGTCCTCTCATTGCAGCGCATCTGCTGCAGTTCCCGGACCGGCTCCTGGACAAGGCGTCCTTCTTTCCAATGCAGGACACGCGGAATGGTCAATGCATGCTGCCATCCGGCCTGCGTGGTCGGGTTTGTATAATCCGCATCCGGGATTCCCATCCAGCCAATGAGTATACGTCTGCCGCTTTCATCCAAAAAGCTTTGGGGCGCATAGAAATCGAATCCCCGGTCAACCATGGCAGCGGCATCCAGAGGGATATTCCGGCATATATCATCATCCAGTCCATGGTCCAGGCCCATGACCGTGCACTGATGTACATTCCAATAATCCACGCCGCTGGGTTCAACCCCCTGGGGACAGCAGATGAGGCACAGCTGGCCGTCCAGCTCGAACAGGTCCGGGCACTCCCACATATATCCAAATGTTTCCTTGGTGGTAATCCTGCCATGATATTTCCAGGACCTTAAATCCGGGGACTCATATAACAGCACCAGACCCTTACCATGTGCATCCCTGGCTCCCAGCGCCATATAATACATCCGTCCCCTCTTAAATATCTTCGGGTCCCGTATATGGCAGCTCATATCCCCGGGATAATCCTCATTGCCCAGCAATAATTTCTTTTCAGTGAACCGGAAGCCGTCCCTGCTGTCAAAGCTGATTGTATTGCTTTCCCTGCCATCCATAATATAGTCATAATCATCCCGGTCAAACCGTTTCACATTGCCTGTATAGAAATAGTGGATGGTACCGTCCTCCACAAAAGCGGAGCCTGAATACACGCCATGGGCGTCCAAATCCGTATCCGGGAACAGGACAGGTTCCTCATTGGTATAACGGACAAAATCCGTTGTGGTATAATGCCCCCACAGTTTAATCCCGCCCGTGGGCTCAAAGGGCGTATATTGATAATAGATATGGTACAGTCCGTCCATCTGGCACAGGCCGTTGGGGTCATTAAGCCAGCCCGTTTCCGGCATCAGATGGAATCTCAGCCGTCTTGGGTCGGACGCCACCCGTTCCCTGTATTCCTGATTCTCCTGATACCATTTCTCATAATCTTTCCTGAATACCTTACGATACTTTTCCACCTGCGTCCTCCTGATGTCTTATTTTATCTGCGCACCGCCATTGCCCTGGTCCCTGCATCCGCCCCGGCCAAAGGATATACCTCTGTCTTCAGGCCCCCGCCCTCCGGCAGGATCATCATGGTCTGGGGATTCAGGCCCTTTTCTTTTATCAGCTTTAAATCAGCCAGAATCAGCTTATCCCCGCGCTTTACTTTATCTCCCTGGGCCACATATGCCTCAAATCCGGCTCCGTCCAGCTGCACGGTATTGATACCGATATGGATCAGCACCTCAACTCCCGTATCGGATGTAATCCCCACCGCGTGTTTTGTGGGGAACAGAAGGCTTATGGTCCCATCGCAGGGCGCATGAACCATTCCATCCTCAGGATTCAATGCGATTCCATCGCCCAATGCCCTGGAAGCAAATACCTCATCCATGGACTGGTCCACGGGAAGGATTTCGCCCTTCATGGGAGAATACAGGATAGTGGTGGTTTCTGCATCTCCCGTATGTTCCGCACCTCCCGCGCTTTCCACATCTTCCGCTTTTTCTATGCCCTCTGCTCTTTTTACTTCTGCCTTCACCGCTGTTTCTGCCTTCACTGCTTTTTTTCCCTCTGGTTTCTCCAGCCCGAACCTCTTCCAGAACACAATGGTCAGTATAAAGGATACGCCCATGGAAAGCAGGATTCCGATTGCAAAGTTCAGGTAATGGTCAGGTTTCATGGAAATGAATCCCGGAAGCCCCGCTGCCCCCAATGCCTGGGCCAGGGTCCTGGTTCCCGCCAGGTATGCGCTTCCCACCGCGGAACCTGTCATGGCTGCGTAGAATGGATATTTTAATTTAAGTGTGACGCCAAACATGGCTGGTTCGGTAATCCCAAGAAGCGCGGATATACCGGAAGCGGAACAGATGGATTTAATCTTGTCGTTCTTTGTCATCAGAAGCACGGCCAGGACAGCTGCTCCCTGGGCCACATTATTCATGCTTGCAGTGGAAAAGATGAAGCTGCCTCCTGTATGGGCGCTGTCAGCCAGGAGCTGTGTCTCAATTGCAATGAAGCTGTGATGCATACCGGTCATGGTAATAGGCGCATACGCAAAACCGAACAGCGCGCCCCCCACCGGCCCAAGGGTATTATAAAGCCATGTAATGCCTGCCGCCAGAAGGTTTCCCGCCTCCCTTAAAACAGGGCCTACAAATATGAAGGTGAGGAAGGATGTCACAAGGATGGACAGCAGGGGCGTGGTCAGGTTATCCAGCCAGGACGGCGTGATCCTGCGAAGCCTCTTCTCAATATTGGCAAGGATCCATGACACGGCCAGTACCGGAAGCACGGTTCCCTGATAACCGATGGCTGCAATCTGGAATCCGAAAATATTCCACATTGGCGGGTCTGCAATACCGATCTGATATGCATTCAGCAGATCCGGATGGACCATTATCATGCCCATGGCCGCGCCCAGGAAGGGATTGCCGCCGAATTTCTTCGTGGCGCTGAATCCAATGAGCACGGGCAGGAATGTAAACGGCGCATTGGCAAAGGTATTCACGGCCGTTGCCAGGCCCTGCCACTGGGGAAACAGTTCAATGACGGCCTGCCCATTAAACAGGGGCGAGGTAAGCAGGTTATTAAGTCCCATCAGCAGACCGCCTGCAACGATGGCCGGGATGATGGGCACGAAAATGTCGCTGAGCATCTTAATGAACCGCTGGATCGGGTTGCCTTTTTCCTCCCCGGCCTCCTTATCCTCCGGTCCCTCCTCCATATTACCCAGCTGCTTCTGTACTTCGGCGCAGACCAGGTTCACGGTACCTGAGCCAAAGATGATCTGGAACTGGGACTGTGTTAAAAATACCCCCTTCACCCCTTCCAGGTCACTGATTGCCTCCTCATCGCGCAGTTCGTTGTCCTTCAGCTGAAAGCGCAGCCTTGTCGCACAATGGGCCACTGATTTAATATTGCTTTTTCCACCAACATACTTAATTACCAGACTTGCGGTTTTTGCATAATCCATAACCTTACCTCTTTCTTCTCCTGTTTTTTTGGCATCGGTTCCATAACTAAATATTAATACTTTTACCCATTTATGTCAATACTTTATGGCACCGGTTCCTCTTTTTGAACGTAAAAAAATACTGCGGTTTTTTATGCATTTTTCACAAAAACACAAGAAAACCGCAGCCACTATTCTTATTTTCCTATTTTCTTACACTCTTTCCCTCAATCATCCGGTAACCCACAATCTGTTTTTTCGGCACCGGTTCCTCCCTTATCATCTTAAGCAGGGTCTCTGCCCCCAGATACCCCAGACCATAGGAATCGAATTTAAGGGTTGTCAGTTCCGGTTTCAGGAGGGTGCTTTCATCATAACCGCCAAAGCCCGCCACTGACACGTCCTCCGGGATCCTAAGCCCATGCCCTTCCAATACCCGGTACGCCCCAAAGGCCAGACGGTCCGTGGCACATATGAGGGCATCCAGCGGTCCCTGGTCCAGCAGCTCCCTGGCCATGCCGATCCCGCTTTCATAGCTGTAATCCCCGGACACCTCCCTGATGCAGTCCACGCCGCATTCCCTCAGCCCGTCAATCACTCCTCTTTTCCTGGCAATACCCACCGCCTCGTCGGATTCATCCACCCCCATGTACCCGACCCTGTCAGGATGACTCCTGCCAATGCAGGCCCCCATGGCCTTTCCCGCCCCGTAATCATCATATACGACGCATATCCCTTCGTCATAATCCTGGGCAAGCACCACCACGGGAACCGGACTGTTCCTGATGAGTTCCCTGTGTTCATCCGTGATATTGATGGCGCTCAGCAGGATTCCGTCCACCTTCAAGGTAATCAGCCTCTGTATATTCTTAAGTTCCAAATCAATACTGTGGTCCGAATCCTTGATAATGGCCTCATACCCCTGCTCCCGCAGATAGCGCCCGATACTGGTGACCACCCGGCTGGTAATCTTGGAATTCAGGGTAGGGAGGACCACTCCGACCACGTTGCTCTCCCTTGCCTTCAGCCTTGCAAATGCATTGGGCTGGTAGTTATACTCCCTGGTAATCTCCTGAATCCTCTGCTTTGTGGATTCCTTAACGCTTCCCCCGTTAAAATACCTGGACACCGTGCTCTTGGTAACGCCCGCCATGGCGGCAATATCATCCATCGTAATGTTTCTGGGCATATACACATCCTTCTTCCTGATATCATATAGGGAACCGGGCAGATATGGCCGCATTTGCCCGGTTCCTGCTTTTGTTCTAGTATAGCAGAAATCCTTCTGTATGTCCCGCCTTTTTTGCCGGTCATGACGTGCTGCCGGACCGCCCTATCTTATCTCACTGCCAAAGGGCATCAGCGCCAGCTTTGCCAGTTTGAACTGCTGCAGCCCGAAGGGGATGCCCACGACCGTCATGCAGAGCAGTGCGCCGATGATGGCTGATTCAATGGCAAGGGGCAGGCCCGAGACAACAAGCCAGATGATATTCAGCAGCAGGGAACCCGCGCCGCCGCCATACACAACCTCTTTCCCAAAGGGAAAAAAGCTCAGGCTTGCAAATTTGAAGCACTGCAGACCCACCGGAATCCCGATGATCGTGATACACCACAGACAGCCTGTCAGGAGCCAGCTAAGCCCGCTGATGCAGCCTCCGAATATAAACCATAAAACATTCCCAAGACAACCCATTACACAGTCCCTCCTTCTTCCGGCGGCAATTCCGCCCTTAATTCATACAGACGGCTGCGGATACGCATCACACGCTGCTTTGCCTCCTCCACCTGTGCCTCTGCATCCTTAATCCTGGTCTGTACCATCCAGTCGGCTATGATGCCGTCAAAAAAGTAGTCCGCAAATGTGAGGAAATCCCCCACATCCAGCTTGAACTCGCCCGGAAGCTCCACATCCAGAAGTTCCCGTTTCAGCCTCCTCAGGTGTGACTTGGCTGTTTCCATGGCATGGCTTGCATCATCCATCCTGGAATGCTTCATGAAGGTACCAATCATACCGCCGCCAAGCAGGTCCCATACGCCCCATCCGGCTGCTTTGGACAGATATCCCGCTGCCTCCTCCAGGCTCTGCAGCGCCCTGTCCGCCGCCGTGACAGCCTCTGCAATTTCTTTCCTCATGTCCTTTTTCTCCATAACAATCTCCTTTCTGTCATCTGACACTCATATGGTTAAAGCATGTGCGCGGCAGATGAATGGGGACCGGCTGCGATATTTAAAAAGACTTCTATCGTGGTCGGCAATCTGCCACAATAAAAGTCTTGCACATTTCATTTTATACGGGTGCTTGTTAAAAAGCACCAAGAAGACGATTTAAAATCCACCGATGGTGGTTCGCTACTCCCTTTTATTGGAATGTATTATATCACCGCCCTGATTCCATGTCAAATAAGAATTGCTAAAGATTATATTAAGATTTCTTTCGTTTCAGCTGATATAAAGCACGGGCACATCTCCCAGTATCCGTTTAATCCCGGACCGCAGGAAAGCCTCGGCTTCCTCCCTGGAATCCGCCCTGTAACAGTACCTTCCCCTCCCCCGTCCCGTCATCTGCTCCTTGTCATAAAGGTCCGGCGCAGCCGGAAATGCCTCACTGTTGATTGCCCGGTGGACATAGGAATAGGTCATCAGGATGACCTCCAGGAACATCTGTCCCTTCATCTTCCGGCTAAGTCCGGCTTCCAGTTCCTCCAAAAGGCCGGTATACATCTCCCTCCACCCTTCCATCAGGATGACCGGGGCAATAAGAAGCCCGCATGGATAACCGGCATCACACATCTGATTGACTGCCTGGATCCTCTGTTTCAGGCTGGAGGTCCCCAGCTCAATCCTACTGATGATGGCCTGGGGATTGACGCTCATGCGGAAAATCACCTTCCCCCTGTGTTCCAGGTCCAGTAACGGCCCCACCATATGGAACTTGGTTGGAAATGTAAGCTTTCCCTCTCCCTCTGCCGCAAATCTTGGTATGGTATAAAGCAGGTTATCCGTAATTGTATTCTCCAGCACCAGGTCGCTGTTGCTCCCAATCTCGAATGTCAGCGGATTCCCGCCCTCCCTGCCCTTCTTTATGATACGGTCCAGCATCTGCTCCCTGTTCACAAAAAGCCGCAGATATGCGCACTTATTATAATTACAGACCAGGTAGCAATACAGGCACATGGCCGTACAGCCTGAAGACGTATAGGGAACCAGGTAATCGGAAACCTTATGGTTCTCCACATATTTATGCGTTTTCCGAACACCTATGATCAGGTTCCGTTTCATATGCCCAAATTCCGAGTTGGGCTTTTCCTGCATTTCCTTGATGGAATTGTGGCTCTCAATGGGAATCCATGTAATGTCCCTAAAATCTTCCCTGAGCTTCTCTCCCAGGGGATAGGACATGATTCCCGGTTCATAATATACCGCGTCGAATTTCATGCTCCTGCCTTTCACCGTATGGATGGTTTTAGATTAGTCTGTACGGTTTTCAGTGGAATCATGCCAAACTTTTATGGTTTTTTCAAAAGGGATATGGGAATATATAAAAGACTGTCCGGCTGAAGTAAATGGATTCATTAAGATTGTATATCAATGATTGTTAAGATTCATTTTCAGATAATAAAAAATGGAGCATACGGGATTCGAACCCGTGACCTCCACACTGCCAGTGTGGCGCGCTCCCAGCTGCGCTAATGCCCCGACCAGAAGAATATATCATAAATATTCCCAAAAATCAAGTATTTTTTTAATCTCTTTAAAAATCTTTACAGCTTTTTACATTTTCCCCTGCGCCCTCTCACACAGTTCCATGTTATATCCGCGCCTTGCAACCACATCCAGCCATGCTTCCGGTATACCGCGGGCGCCATAATATATCCCGGCCAGACCTCCGGCCACGGCCCCCACCGTATCCGTATCATCCCCTAAATTCACTGCCTTTAATACACACTGTTCATATGTATCTGTATTCAGCAGACACCATAAAGCCGCCTCCAGCGTATGGACCACATACCCGCTGCTGGATATATCTTTTTCCGGCAGCTTCATGAATCCATCCAACCGCCTTAACCGGTCATAACTGCTGATTTCAGACTCCTCTATACTGTCTAATAGCGCAAGTGTCATGCTGGTATCATCCGACCATGTACCAGCATGACACTTGCGCTATGGGTCCCATATCCCCTAATGGAGATGACCGGATCATCTGCAATCTCCGCCCTGGATTTAAACTCTGCCGGCACTCCTAACGCATCACCTGCCGCCAGGACAATCACGCCGTCATAAATCTGTTTCAAAGTCCCGCCTCCTGCACCGAATTTAAAACTTCTTTAAGCCTTCCCGCCTCCTCCGCGGACAAGGTAATCCCTTTTCCCATCTTCTCATGGTCCGGCGCCCAATCGCGGATATCGTACTTGGGAGCCGCGCCATTCCAGCTGATAAGGTTCACTTCCTTGCGCCATCCTTTGGCGTTCTCAGACAATACGCCTAATTCTTCTTTTATCTCAAATTTAATATCGCTCATTCCCTATCTCCTCCCAAAATCTTAAATCATTAACAACAAAAACTTCAAGAAACTTTCACATTATCTTCAATACCTTTTCACTCCAATCAGTTATATTATTATCAGAGGGGACTTCCGGTCCCCGCCGCCGCAGCATAAACCACACCTGAATGAAAGGAGCATTCCATGGATAAAAAAAGAGTTTCCATACCCGTCCTATTATTTGCCGTAATCTGCACAGCCCTATGTACCGTAATTGCATCACGATGGTATTTCATGAACCAGCATGGGGATGGGTACAAAACCCAGCTGGCAGGAACGGTTGTCTCCAATGATGGCAGCCAATTGACCATAAAAGGACAGGTAACCAATCCCAAAGGACGGAATGGTACATATGCAGTTAAATATCATTCCGGTTTGACCATGTATGATGCAGCCAGAAATGAAATAGCGTTTTCTGATTTACAGCCAGGCAGTCCCATATCCGTTTACTATCAATGGAACATTCCTAAATATGTATCGCCACGCACGGAATTTAATGAGTTATTAGCCCTGGAAGAAAGCCAGGAAATACCGGGCGTATTGGCCATTGCCCTTCTTGAGGATGGCGAATCGGGTAAATCACTTGACTTTTTCGAGCCGGGTCTTACCACGCCCTGATTGGAAGCTTACCGCTTTTCACTTTGTCAGGTCATAGCTTTCCCCTATCATCCGCTTGACGTCCTTATCCGGCACGGTCCCATCCATTACCACGGTATTCCAATGCTTTTTATTCAGATGATAGCCGGGACGCACGCCTTCGTATGTCCTGCGCCAGAATTCAATCCATTCCGGGGAGCATTTCAGATTAATGCATACTTCCTGGTTCCTGGCGTATATCCAGGCAAAGACCTTTTTATTGTTCCGGTGGCGTATGACTGCCCACTCATGGTCGCGGAAGGGATAGTCCTCGTAGACATCCTTGTAGGTCAGGCAGTATTTAATTAAATCCTGTTTTGTCTTCATGTAATTCCGTCCTTCCCTTTTCTTTACATGGTTTTATCATTATACCAGATTTTTACCCATAAAGCCATCCAACTCCATAAGAAAGGCATGCGGCCCCTGATTTTAATACCGGGCGGCATGCCTTTGCTTTCCTGTCAGTACCAGCGGACCATGGGCAGTTCATTGTTCACGCCCTTGCTCACCAGGATCTGGTGCAGGTCAATCACCCCGTTGTGGAAGGTGGCTGCGCAGGAACACAGATACAGATCCCACATGCGGACAAATTCCCCGTCAAACATTTCCCTGACCTCATCCTCATGTTCCTTAAAGTTCTTCTCCCAGCAGAGTAATGTCCTGTTGTAATGGTTCCTCAGGTTTTCCACGTCCAGCACATGGAAATCATGGTCCGCCATCAGGGATATGATTTCCCTTAAGCTGGGGATGACGCCTCCGGGAAAAATATATTTTTTTATCCATGGGTCCCCTGCATGCTCCTTCTGGCTGCTGATATAATGCAAAAGGAAGACTCCGTGCGGTTTCAGCACCTTATCCATGCAATCCATGAACCTGCCGTAATTCTCCCTTCCCACATGTTCCAGCATGCCCACGCTGACAATACGGTCAAACTTCATGCCGGATTCCGGCAGGTCCCTGTAGTCCATCAGTTTTACGCTGACAAGCTCCTTTAACCCTTCCTCTTCTATCCTCTTTGTAAATCCCTCGTACTGCTCACGGCTCAGGGTGATTCCGGTCCCCCTTACCCCATATTCCTTTGCGGCCCTGATTAGCAGGAAGCCCCAGCCGCAGCCCACATCCAGAAGGTCCATCCCTTTCTCCAGGGCCAGCTTCTTTAATATATAATCCGTCTTATTGACCTGGGCCTCGTAAAGGGTGTCTTTATCCGTCTTAAAGTAACCGCAGGAATAATTCATGGTTTCATCCAGCCACAGGCGGTAGAAATCATTTCCAATATCATAATGGGAGGAAACCTCCATCTGCTGGTTCTTCCTGGAATTGGAAGGATGAAGCAGCTTTTTCAGCCGGGTCTGGTTAACGGAAAACCGGTCCATCTGTCCAAGGAAATGGTCCAGGGCCTCGTACAGATTCCCCTCCACGTCCAGCCTTCCCTTCATGTACGCTTCCCCAAGGGCCAGGGAAGTACTGTCTGTCAGTTCCTTTACAGGAATGCTTTCCTTGATATTCACTGCAAAGATTGGATTGCCATGCCCAATCCGGTCCTCATGTCCCTCCCACCTTACCAGAAAGGGATAATCCGTAAAGCGGTTCAAAAAATGCACCATTGCTTTTTCTTCTAACATACTGGTATCACACATCCTCTCCGCCAGCCCATTTTCCTGCCTTTTTGCAGCCTGGTCCGGCATATGTCTTCTTCCAGTATTATCCCCTTTTGGAAACAGATTATACAGGGATGCCCCTGGCGGGCATCTCTGCACACCAGGGGCATCTTTAAAACAATTCACTATTCAGGATTAGTCATTACCGTATAAAGTAACCAGCTTCTCTAAGTAAGCGTAACGCTCCTTAGCCTCAGCCTCGTTACGTGCGAACAGCTCAGCTGCCCTCTCAGGATTCTTCATGGCCAGGGACATGTAACGTACCTCACCCTTTAAGAAGTCCTGATAGGTCTCCAGCTTAGGAGCCTTGGAATCCAGGGAGAACTTCTTCTCAGCAGCAGGATTGTAACGGAAGTTATTCCAGTAACCGCACTCTACAGCCAGCTTCTCCTCTGTCTGGGCCTTGTCCATGCCCTTCTTGATACCATGGTTGATACATGGAGCGTAAGCAATAATCAGGGATGGTCCCGGATAAGCCTCTGCCTCGGCAATTGCCTTAACAGTCTGGGCCATATCAGCACCCATACAGATCTGTGCCACGTATACGTAACCATAGCTCATTGCGATACTTGCAAGGTCTTTCTTCTTAACGTCCTTACCACCGGCAGCGAACTGTGCAACAGCACCTGTCTTGGTAGCCTTGGAAGACTGACCGCCTGTGTTGGAGTAAACCTCGGTATCATATACCATGATGTTGATATCCTTGCCGGATGCCAGAACGTGGTCCACGCCGCCGAAGCCGATATCGTAAGCCCATCCGTCACCGCCGAATACCCACTGTGACTTCTTAGCCAGGAAATCTTTATTCTTAACAATGTCCCTGCAGATATCGCAGTCAACGCCATCCAGGGCAGCAACCAGCTTATCGGTAGCAGTCCCGTTCAGTGCGCCGACGCCGAATGTATCAAGCCATTCCTTGCAGGCTGCCTTCATCTCTTCCGTAGCCTTCTCATTGGCCATGACGCTCTCAACCTTGGCCTTTAAGCCGTCCCTGATAGCGTTCTGTGCCAGCAGCATACCATATCCGAACTCAGCGTTATCCTCGAACAGGGAGTTGTCCCATGCAGGTCCCTGGCCCTTGGCATTCACGGTGTATGGTGTGGATGGTGAGGAGTTGCCCCAGATGGATGAGCATCCGGTTGCGTTGGCAATGTACATCCTGTCACCAAACAGCTGTGTGATCAGTTTTGCATAAGGTGTCTCGCCGCATCCTGCGCAGGCGCCTGAGAATTCAAGCAGAGGCTGCTTGAACTGGCTGCCCTTAACAGTGGTTTCCTTAAACTTGGCAAGAACCTCTTCCTTAACCGGCAGTGCCTGACCGAAGTCAAAGATAGCCTGCTCGCCAAGGTTAGCCTCAAGGCCTTCCATAACCAGGGCCTTGTTGCCCTTCATGCCTGGGCATACATTTGCACAGGAACCGCATCCGGTACAATCCAGGGCGGAAACAGTGATGGCAAACTTGTAGCCTGGCATACCTGTCATATCTTTTACCTTCATGTCTGCAGGTGCCTTGGCAGCCTCGTCAGCAGTCATTGCAACCGGACGGATTACAGCATGAGGACATACATATGCACAGAAGTTACACTGGATACAGTTGTCAGGATTCCATACAGGAACCTTAACAGCAATACCGCGCTTCTCGTATGCGGATGAACCGGATGGTGTGGAACCATCAACGTAATCAGAGAAAGCAGATACTGGCAGGGAGTTACCTTCCTGAGCGCTTACCTTGGTCTGGATATTGTTAACAAAGTCAACTACATCCTTTCTTCCCTCGGTTACAACAGCGTAGTCAAGGCCTTCGTCCTCACAGTTCTTCCAGCTGTCCGGAACCTCTACCTTGTGCATGCCCTTAGCGCCTGCATCGATGGCAGCCCAGTTCTTCATGACAACGTCCTCACCCTTACGTCCGTAGGTTGCCTTTGCAGCAGCCTTCATCAGCTCGTTGGCCTTCTCAGCAGGAATGATGCCGGTCAGCTCAAAGAATGCGGACTGAAGGATGGTATTGATACGTGTCGGGCCCATGCCGGTCTCGATACCGATCTTAACACCGTCGATGGTGTAGAAGTTGATGTTGTGGTCAGCAATGTACTTCTTAACCTGGCCTGGCAGATGCTTCTCAAGTCCTTCCATATCCCATGGGCAGTTCAGAAGGAATGTGCCGCCGTCAACCAGCTCCTGAACCATGTTGTACTTACGTACATATGCAGGATTGTGGCAGGCAACGAAGTTAGCTGTACGGATCAGGTAAGTTGACTTAATCGGGCTGTGTCCGAAACGCAGGTGGGACATGGTAACGCCGCCTGACTTCTTGGAGTCATAGTCAAAGTATGCCTGTGCATACATGTCTGTGTTGTCACCAATGATCTTGATGGAGTTCTTGTTGGCACCAACCGTACCGTCAGCGCCCAGACCCCAGAACTTACAGTTGGTTGTTCCCTCTGGTGTGGTAACGAGAGGAGCGCCGACTTCCAGGGACAGGTTGGTAACATCATCCACGATACCTACGGTAAACGGGGACTTTGTCGTATTCTCATATACAGCAACAATCTGTGCCGGTGTTGTATCCTTGGAACCAAGGCCGTAACGTCCGGTCAATACCTTAACCTGGTCAAACTTGCTTCCCTTCAGGGCTGCAACAACATCCAGGTACAGAGGCTCGCCAACGGAACCTGGCTCTTTGGTCCTGTCTAATACGGAGATAACCTTAACGGTATCAGGAATCGCATCGATTAAAGCCTGTGCGTTGAATGGCCTGTACAGACGTACCTTGACAACGCCAACCTTCTGGCCCTGTTTTACCATGTAATCCAGGGTCTCCTCGATTGTATCGTTAACAGAACCCATTGCAACGATTACGTGCTCAGCATCCGGAGCGCCGTAGTAGTTGAACAGCTTATAGTCGGTACCGATCTTGGCATTAACCTTGTCCATGTACTCCTGTACGATTGCAGGAAGTGCATCGTAATATGGGTTGCATGCCTCCCTTGCCTGGAAGAAGATGTCAGGGTTCTGGGCAGATCCCCTCTCGCAGGGATGGTTTGGATTCAGTGCATTCTTACGGAATGCATCAACAGCGTCCATGTCAACCATTTCCTTCAGGTCATCGTAATCCCAGGTCTCAATCTTCTGGATCTCATGGGAGGTACGGAAACCGTCAAAGAAGTTGATGAACGGAACCTTGCCCTTGATGGATGCCATATGTGCAACAACAGTCAGGTCCATGACTTCCTGGACGCTGGACTCACACAGCATGGCGCATCCTGTCTGACGGCATGCGTAAACATCGGAGTGGTCACCGAAAATAGATAATGCGTGGCTTGCAAGTGCACGTGCAGATACGTTGAACACACCTGGCAGCTGCTCACCGGCAATTTTGTAAAGGTTTGGAATCATCAGTAACAGACCCTGTGACGCTGTGTAGGTGGTAGTCAGCGCACCTGCTGCCAGAGAACCGTGAACAGCACCTGCTGCACCTGCCTCAGACTGCATCTCTGTAATCTGCACTTCACGACCGAAGATATTGGTTCTTCCGTCTGTTGCCCACTCATCCGTGGCTTCAGCCATAGGTGAAGATGGGGTAATCGGATAGATAGCCGCTACATCAGTAAATGCATATGAAGCATGTGCTGCTGCATGGTTACCATCCATGGTTTTCATTTTTCTTGCCATTTTGATTTCCTCCTACAAATAGTGAATATGTATATGTAATGGTATACATGTGAGTCCGCCTCCGGGGCATGAAGCCCTATGCAGACTGACCTGTCTACTATTATAGCAATTATTTAACAAATTGCAAATGCTTAATCGCAATTACTCCAAAAAATACAATGTAATTCATTAAAAAAATATAAACTCTCACAATAAAAGAGGGGCTGCTTTTCACAGTCCCTCCTGATATGGTCATCATCAATTTTCTGATTGTCATCCCATCAATTCTGGTTCAGCGGCGCAATCACAGGATTGCCTCCTCCCGGTCCGTCCGAAGCACCTGGGTCAGTTCCCGGCCCCGGAGCCTGGGTTCCCGGTGCCGAAGGCGCTGTGGGCGCCGTTGTGGCGCTTGGCACGGTAGGTGTAATGCCAGGTCCGCTTTCCTGGGTGGAACCCTCCGGTGACGATATGGTCGGGTCACTGCCCGGAACATAGCCCTCCGGCATCCCGTCCACGGTCGGGATTGGTGTTTCATCCGGAACCGTGGTCTCCTCCGGCGCCAGGACAACGCCTGATGTGTTGCGCAGGATTACAGGCGCATGGCCTTTGTAGGTGGTTTTGTGGTCCAGTTCCCTGGATACTTCCACGCCGTCCTTATAGATGACCTTGTAGGTCTCCCACCTGCTGCCCTTGGTACCCGCGCTCTTTGGTACCTCCACTCCCGGCTGGAGTGTCTGGTCTTCCTGATAGGTCGGTGCAGGCGGGTCCAGTTCTTCCACCTTCTTGGATTCCAGGTCCAGCTTCATCCCTTCCTCCATGATTGGGATTCCGTAAATGGAAACCGTCATCTTCTGGTCCGCGTAGCTGGCCTTGATGCCGATGGATGTGCTGGATGTATTCTTAAAACGGAAATCCGGCTGTTCCCAGCTCACGGTCGCATCCTGTCCCGGTGTGATATAGTTCGGCTCAAAGGTATGGGAACGCCTGAAGGAAATGCTCTCCTCCCCCAGTCCTGACCGGTATACCGCATTATAGAGGGTGGTGGATACCTGGCATACGCCGCCTCCGATTTCCTGGACCACTTCCCCGTTATTGTAAGCAGCCGCACCCTTATAGCCTTTTGCCTCTGTCCTCTGTCCCACTGCCTGGTTAAAGGAGAATTCCTCCCCCGGGTGGACCACGGTGCCGTTTAAGGCCTCGGATGCTAGCCGGATGTTGGTATTACGGTCCTTGTTGGCAGTTGTCTTGGTGGTAAAGGTGCTGATGGTCTTATACTTTTCCTTGGCAGCGGAAGCCGTGATATCAGGAGCGGTCTCGCTTCCCGTTGCCTTAATCTGCGCGTCAAAGTTTTTATCCTTCAGGGCCTTGACGATATCCCCGGCAAGCTTATCCTGGTCAATGGCAAAGCCATTCTCCTCACCCTTGAATACAAATTCTCCCTTTTCCTTATCATAAGAATCGATGGATCCGTTCTTTGCCTTCTTATCCCATCTGGAAGCGCACGCAGCAGCCTCTTTTGCAGCGGCCTCTTCCATCCCATCCATGTTAAGGGTATAGCTTTCTTCCGGATCCCCGCTGTAGATATCGTCTAACAGCGCGTCTACTTTTTCAGCCACAAGGTCGGTCACCGGATAGGAATCATCCCCGTATGTAACCGTCATGCCCCAGGAATACTCCTTCAAAATAGCGTTCCTGGCCTGGTTTTTGGACATACCGGTTATGGTTATCCCATCCACCTTAACCTCTTTCATCATCTCTGGTTCCGAGGTTTCCGTCACCTGCGTCTCATCCGGTTCCCCCAGGCTGCCCTTTGCCTTAATCACAAGGGCAATGCATGTGATAAGCACCAGGAGGATGATTCCGATGACTGCTATCTTCTTATAATCAGGCCCCTTCTTCCTTCTGTGGGTACTGTTACGCCTGGCATTATGGGCCGCGTTCATCCTTCCGGCCTGTCCTGAATGGTAGGAGGATGACCCCCGGGAACCTCCGCCCCCGGAACTGCTGCGCCCGGAACTTCTGTTGGAATAGTTTCCATTGCCTCTATTATTGGTAACCTTGCCGCGGCTTCTGCCTGCAGAAGGGTTTCTACGTTCACGGTTATTCTCTAATTGATTCATTTTCTTCACCCATCATTTCATCTAGCATATTATTCACAGATTGTAGTATAACATACTTTATGTAAAATGGAACCGTCTTTTTTGTTTTTTTCCAGCCAATTTTACTTATTATGAAATTCATGTTACTATATATAAAGTAAGTATTAGGAAGTTATTAAAAATTGGTTACATCTGGAGGTTTTACCATGGATTACGTGGATTTACATGTTCACTCAAACGCGTCTGACGGCACCTGTACCCCGGCCGAAGTGGTGGGGCTTGCCGCGCAGGCAGACTTACGGGCCATTGCACTGACGGACCACGATACGACGGCCGGGATTCCCGAAGCCCTTCTGGCCGGGGCTGCCTGCGGTATGGAAGTCATCCCGGGCATCGAGGTATCCAGTTCCTATAAGGGCCATGAAATCCATATCCTGGGACTTTTCGTCACGGCCGGCAACCCTGCCCTGGAAGCTGTCTTAAAGCAGTTCCGGCTGCGCAGGGACCAGAGGAATGAGGAAATGTTCCGGCGCTTTGCTGATGACGGCATCACCTTTACACCGGAAGAACTTAACGGCGGCAATCCGGATACCGTCATAACAAGGGCCCACGTTGCAAGGGCACTTCTCTCCAAAGGAATGGGCCCCACCCTGGACCAGATATTCAAAAAATATCTTCAGTACGACGGCCCATACTGCCCGCCAAAGACATATGTGGCGCCGGATGAAGTACTGGATACCCTCTTATCCAGCGGCGCCTTCCCTGCCCTGGCCCACCCCTTCCAGTATAAGCTGGGTGACAAGGGGACCATGGAACTGGTCGGATACCTGACATCCCTTGGCATGAAAGGGCTGGAGGTCTACCACTCCTCCAACAACCGTCTGGAAAGCATGAAGCTTCAGGAAATGGCGGCTGCCTGCCACCTGCTTCCCACTGGCGGTTCCGACTTCCATGGCAGCAATAAACCGGATATTTCCATTGGCCGCGGCCGCGGAGGACTGAGAGTATCCTCCCTGCTGTTAGAAGATATAAAAAAAGCATTGTAATCCCTTATTTTTTATTGAAAATTGTAATTGTTTTGGGGTCTGAATTTTGATATAATCATATATGTTAAAAGATTAACCAGACTTTTCCAGATTTGGAAAAGGACTACTAACAGGAGGAATTGCCGTGAAGATTCAGAACATTACTGATGTAGAAAAGTTTTTTGAAGTAGTAGACCAGTGCAAGGGAACGGTTGAGCTGGTATCACCGGAAGGCGACCGCATTAACCTGAAATCCAAGTTGGCCCAGTATCTGTCAATGGCTACCATCTTCTCCAATGGATATATCAAAGAATTAGACCTGATTGCGCACGAGAAGGAAGACATCGAACGTTTAATTAAATACATGTACCAGGGAGAATAAGTGATATAAGAAACAGGAAACCAGCCCGTGACTGACAGTCAGTCATGGGCTGGTTTTTTGTTACTTATGGCATCCCTGCCTTTCATGTCTTTCCTGATATCCCCACTATTTGGCGGACTGGTCTTCCGGCCCTGCTCCGGCCTCCCCGGCAGACGCCTGGGTCACAGGCCCTGCTTTTACAGCCTTGCCCTTTGACCGTCTTGTCCGGGCCGCCTTATCCCCGCCGGTCCTGCTTCTGCTTCCCGGCTTCGGCCTGTTAAGCCGTCCGTTCACCTCATCCCTTAAAAGGGCATAAAGCACGGAGCAGAGAGGGATGAATATGAGCATGCCGACGATTCCCATCATGCTGCCGCCCAGCGTCACCGCCACCAGCACCCAGATGGAGGGAAGCCCCACGGAATTACCTACCACATAGGGGTAAATCAGGTTCCCCTCAATCTGTTGGAGCACAAAGAAGATGATGGTAAAAATAAGCGCATCCATGGGCTCCACCATCAGCATCAGGAACACGCCCACCCCCAGCCCGATGAACGCGCCGAATATGGGAATCAGGGCCGTAAACGCAATCAGCACCCCGATTAACAGGGCATAGGGAAGACGTCCCAGGGTAAGCACCACAAAGAACATGGTTCCAAGGATGACCGCCTCCACACACTGGCCTGTAAGGAAATTTGAGAATGTCCGCTCAGTAAGGGATGCAATCTCCACAATGCGCCCTGTCACGGACTCAGGAAGGAAGGCCGACAGCAGTTTCCTCACCTGCCGTCCCAGGGTCTCCTTCTGAAGCAGGATATAGATGGCAAAGATGAAACCAATCAGGAACGAGGATACACCGCTGACAATGGATACCGCTGCCGAAAATGTATTGTTAAGCATGGTGCCTGCCCCTGTTTTCAGGAATCCCATCATGTCCTGGAACACCTGCTGCCAGTCCACCTCTACATGGTTGACGTAATCCAGTATCTGCGGAAAACTGGCAAAGAGCTGTTCCATCTCATCCTTCAGCCCTGCAAAAAACAGGGGGACGCTGGACTGAAGGGTCAGGAATGTCTTAAGCAGCTGCGGTGTGACCACAAAGGTAACAAGGAACAGGATACCGGATACCAGCAGGATTGTGACAACCAGGCTGACCGGCCGCCTTAACCTGCTGTTTTCCCGGAACATGACCAGGTGGCGTTCAATGTTACGCATGGGTACGTTTAGGATAAATGCAATGGCCGCGCCCAGAATAAAGGGCCACGCCATGTGGAACAGCGCTGCCGCCACCTCCAAAAGCCGTCTGTAATTAATCCCTGCAACCACCACAATGACAGTAAACAGGATAAGTCCCCTGAGTTTTTTAATTGTATCCTGATTTAATTCCATAATACCATCCTTTATGATTTTGTCTCTTCCTGAAACACATCCGTGATTGACTGCCTGGATGCCCGGAAGGTTCCCTGGGCCATAAGGCTGCTTCCTCCGCCCCTTCCATGAAGTTTCCCATTCATGTCCTTACTGAGGGTCCGCATATCCATGGAGCTGCTTCCCAGAGCATACTGATACTCCCCTTCTGTCCCATTGCCTGAACACACCATTACCACACTGCCCTTTTTCTGCTCATAAAGCAGGGTGGACAACCGGCGTATCTGCACCATGTTAAGCCCCTCCTCAAAAATGGCCAGGGGTCTGCTGCTTTCCGGATACTGTCCTGCCCTCAGCTCCAACAGCTGACCGTACAGGCGGCCGATCTCCATCTCCCTGTCCTGGCAGTCATTTTTCAGTTTTTCAACCGCCTCAGGCACCAGATGCAGTTTGGCGGACAGCAGGTTGGACAGCCGTATCCCATCCTTCAGCCGCTCCCTGTAATCCAGAAGCGCCCTGCGGCCGCACAGCATGGATATGCGGACCCCGCCTTTATAGCGGATCATGCCTCTTATCTTAATGATACCCACTTCTCCGGTATTTTCTACATGTGTCCCGCAGCAGGCGCAGACATCCCCGCCGGGAATCTCTATGATCCTTACCTGTCCGCTCAGTTCCTTCTTGCTCCTGTAATCAATGGATGGAAGTTCCTCTTTGGAGGGATAAAGCGTATGTACCGGCACATTGTCATAAACCACCTGGTTGGCCGCATCCTCCAGTCCGTCCAGTTCTTCCGCTGTCATGATACCGTTAAAATCCACGGTCACTTCCCCGGCGCCCATGTGGAATCCCACATTATCATATCCGTAACGCCTGTGCACCAGGCCGGACAGGATATGCTCCCCTGTGTGCTGCTGCATATTGTCATAGCGTTTCTGCCAGTCAATGACCCCCTCTGCCAATGTTCCCGGCTCAAGGGGGGATGCCAGCTCATGGAGGATTTCCTCCCCCTGTTCATGGACAGATAGTACCGGCACCTGGTTCAGTGTCCCTGTATCAGAGGGCTGTCCTCCTCCCTCGGGATAAAAGCCGTTCTGGTTAAGTACGGCCAGCCAGGTCCCCTTACCGCTTGCTTCACAGCGCTCCACCGTACACATGAAAGACTTCACATAGGGAGTCTGGTAATATAATCTGCTCTTGTCCATTTCCTTCAACGCCTCATTTCTTCAATGCTTCCATGATTATACTATAGATTGACAGGATGTACCATTTAAAATTTTATAAAAATATTTTCAAAACCAGGAAACATGAGCAAGCAGGGGGTCATATGATAAAGTGTAATTAAACTTTATATGGAGGAACTAACATGAGTGATGTAGCAGCAACAAACTGCGGTTGTGACTGTGGATGTGGATGTGGAACAGGAGGCAGCGGGTGCAATATCATCTGGCTTATCCTGATTCTGTGCTGCTGTGGCGGAGGCGGCGGATGCTTCGACCACAATAACTGCGGCGGCGGTTGTGGATGCGGATGCGGAGGCGGAAGCGGATGTGACTTTATCTGGATCATCCTGCTTCTGTGCTGCTGTGGCGGCGGTGGCGGCTTCTGCTGCTAATGCCTGTCTCTGAGAATCCTTCACCAAAGATTTAAAAACGGGGAGTGGTTTTGCCACTCCCTGTTTTTTATTCATTTAACAGGGTCCGTGCCTGGGGATGGGCTGCCTGACGCGGCGCTTCCCCGGTTTTTCCCACCATACCCCTTCCTTCCCTGCCTTCTCCTGACACACTCATCATCTATTTCATACACTGCATTCCCTTCAATTACTAAACGGTTATACATGGATTTCACTCTCCTTCCATATTAATAATATATGCAGTGTCCAGGCTTTGGCGCATTCATGCTTAAATATATGGAATTGTTTGCCAATCACCTGCATAAGCTTAAAGCAAAGAAAGAAAAAGGCCGGTGGAAAGATATGAACCCATCTGATGACTATAAACTTACTGATCTGGATTATCTCATAGGGGACCACCACCTGCAGATGATAAAAGCCGCCCTCCCGTACCTGGGGGTGTCTGCGCAGAAGACCATATCCCTCTTTGTCAAAGCACAGGAGCTGAGAAAGACCGTGGAACTTTTTGAGACAGAAGAAGTGGCTTCCATGGGCATATGTTCCCTGGAAAGTTCCGAGCGGACCGGTTCTGTCCGGGACCTGCTGCAGGCTGTCCGTCCCTACGGCAACCCCATGGAGCAGGATATGATTGACATGGCCCAGACACTGATGGAAGGCCAGACCCCCATGGAACAGCTTCGCAGGTTCCTTACCCCGGAACAGCAGTCCCGTTTCGAAACCATGGAAATGATAATGACCGCCATGCAGGCCATGTCCTGACAACTTATTCATTCAGAAAGGATACATATTTATGGATACTAACTGGAAACAGGATCCCAGACTAAAGGCCATGAGCAAAGAAAAGCTGGATCTGCTGACAGAATTTGCCGAGCGCATTGAACACACAAACAAAAACAACCTGATGGAGGCATTCATGTCCATCAATATGGAAGCCAGACAAAAAGGAATCCAGTTCAATGATAAGGAGACCGCCCTCCTGGTCACTATCTTAAGCTCCGGCATGCCGCCTGCGGAAAAGAAAAAACTGGATATGCTGAAAATGATGTCAAAAAAACTGGCAGGGCCGCGCTGACACAGCGCCCCCTGCCTTCCAAAGCATGTTCCGGACCAAAACCATCCCCGGACCAAAACCATCCCCGGACCAAAACTATCTCCGGACCAAAACTATCTGAGACTTTCCAGATTTCCTGCAATCACGATCCTTGTCTGCCCGGTTGCCGACTGCACCAGTTCCTTTGCCCTGGCCTCCGGCAGACGGATACAGCCTGCGGATCCATTGTCCGCTGACGCGGTAAAGCAGTGGAGGAAAATAGCCGATCCCTTCCCAGGCACACAGTCCTGGTTATAATCCAGGGCAAGGGCATAGTCATAATACGGCGATGCCGCCGCCAGGTTCTCCGCTGAATTCCATGTCCTGGGGGTTGTGGACGTATTGACCAGCTTATTGTAATAAGCGCTGGCGGGATCATCCACCCAGTAATCCCCTTTCACAATCTTATGATATGGCAGGACACTGCCCGGGTCATCCTTCAGGCCAAATGCCATGGTGAATCCATAGGTGCCCGCAGGAGTCCTGCCATCCCCTTCCGCTTTTTCAGAGGTAATTCCTCCCCTTCCCACGATGGAAGCTTCCTTCCACACCAGGTTCCAGGTATCATCCCCCTTTTTATAATAGTAGGTATCCGCGTTGCAGCCGCCTGTCCCGACCACCACGATCAGCTGGTCCGCGCCCTCGGCCCCTGTCAGGTTGTGGGGCTGTATCACGCCGTCCACCACCGCAGGCCCTGGTGTAATCCCTGGTTCAAGGGCAGCGCCCATGCCGGATACACCCGGTCCCTTCTCTTCTGCCTGCAGGCGGTATCCCGCCGTACCGCGCAGACCTGCCTTCACCGTACCCAGGCCCGGCTGTGCCGCCCATCCGGTCACTGCCAGGGCCGCCATGATACCTGCCGCCAGGGCCGTCGCTGCCATCCATCCATGTTGTCTCATATGTAGTCACCTCTGCCTTATTTTACTTCCATCATTATAACCCGCACCCGCCCGTATGGGTATTTCTTTTTTCTTACAATTATCAGAAAAAGCGCACAGCCTGCAGGACTGATGCGCTTTTCCCCTGATATGGAGCTTATTTACATACAATGTTGATAATCTTGCCGGGAACGTAAATCTCTTTTACAATGCTGCCGGACATCTTATCCCTGACAGCTTCCCTGCCCGCTGCCAGGGCATCTTCCTTGGAAATGTCGGCAGCCACATTGATGATGGCACGTGTCTTTCCGTTTACCTGCACAGCCACTTCAATCTCATCATCCTTCATGGCTTCCTCATCGCACTCCGGCCACTGGGAATGGAACACGCTGTCCGTGCCGCCCAACTGCTGCCACAGTTCCTCGCCGATATGGGGTGCGAATGGTGCCAGGAGGGTAACGAAGGTCCTTAAGGTTTCTTTATCAATGCCGCCCTCTTTCTTAGCCAGGTCAATCAGCTTATTGTTATATTCCATGAAACCGGAAATAACCGTATTCAGGCTGAACTGGTTAAAGCGGTACTCGATATCGTATACCAGTTTGTGGCGCAGCTTGATCATTTCCTTAGATGCCTGGATGTCCTTGTCCTTGTTATCCATCACAAGGTTCCAGAAACGGTTAAGGAACCTGGAAACGCCTTCAATGCCGCGGTCATCCCACTCCGCATCCAGTTCCGGCGGTCCCACGAACAGCTCGTAGAGGCGGAGTGAATCGCATCCGTAATCCCTTACCAGATCGTCCGGGGATACCACATTACCCTTGGACTTACTCATCTTGATACCGTTCTTACCGGTAATCATGCCCTGGTTGAACAGTTTCTTGAAAGGCTCATCAAAATCAATTGCCCCGATGTCGCACAGGAACTTTGTATAGAAACGTGAATATAAAAGGTGGAGCACCGCATGCTCTACGCCGCCGATATACATATCAACCGGAAGATACTTGTCCGCCTTTTCCCTGGAAACCAGTTCCTCGCTGTTGTGGCTGTCCACGTAGCGCAGGAAATACCAGGAGGAACCCGCCCACTGGGGCATGGTGTTCGTCTCGCGCTTCGCAGGAGCGCCGCAGACAGGACATGTGGTATTGACCCACTCGTCAATTCCGGCCAGAGGTGACTCACCGGTTCCGGTGGGCTGGTAACTCTCCACATCAGGAAGCCTTAAGGGAAGCTCTTCCTCCGGGACCGGGACGCAGCCGCACTTGGGGCAATGGATGATCGGTATCGGCTCTCCCCAGTATCTCTGGCGGGAGAATACCCAGTCACGGAGCTTGTAATTGACCATCTTATGGCCAAAGCCCTTCTCCTCAATCATGTGGGGCGCTTCCTTCTTAAGCACGGAAGATTCCATGCCGTTCCAGTCCCCGGAATTAATCATGATACCGCTTGCCTCAGTATAGGCCTCGGTCATATCCTCAATCTCAACGCCGTCCTTTGCAATGACCTGTACAATGGGAAGGCCGAACTTCTTAGCAAACTCAAAGTCCCTGTCATCATGGGCAGGTACGCACATGATGGCGCCCGTGCCGTAATCAGCCAGCACATAGTCAGACAGCCAGATAGGCGTCTTCTGCCCGTTTAACGGGTTGATGGCGTAACTGCCCGTGAATACGCCTGTCTTTTCCTTTGCCTGCATACGGTCAACATTGGAACGCATGGAGGAATCAAAGATATACTTCTCAACCTCTTCCCTTGTATCGTCCGTGGCCAGGCTCTTAGCCAGCTCATGCTCAGGCGCAAGCACCATGAAGGTGGCGCCGTAAAGGGTGTCAGGCCTGGTGGTGTACACGGTGATTTTCTCATCGCGTCCATCAACCGGGAAATCCACCTCAGCGCCATAGGACTTGCCAATCCAGTCTGTCTGCATTTTCTTAACCTTCTCAGGCCAGTCCAGCTTATCCAGGTCATTTAACAGGCGCTCGGCATAGGCTGTGATCTTCAACATCCACTGGCGCAGGTTCTTCTTGGTCACAGTGGTGCCGCAGCGCTCGCAGCAGCCGTTTACCACTTCCTCATTGGCCAGTCCTGTCTTACAGGAAGGACACCAGTTAATGGGGAACTCCTTCTCATATGCCAGGCCCTTTTTGAACATCTGGACGAAAATCCACTGGGTCCATTTGTAGAATTCCGGATCCGTGGTATTCACTTCCATGTCCCAGTCATAGATGGCTGCAATCTGCTTGATCTGCTTCTTTATATTGGAAATGTTGGCCTCCGTGGACTTGGCAGGATGGACGCCCATCTTGATTGCATAGTTCTCAGCAGGCAGGCCGAACGCATCCCATCCCATTGGATGGATGACATATTTGCCCTTTAACAGCTGGTATCTGCTCCATACATCGGAGATGACATACCCCCTCCAATGGCCCACATGCAGGCCGCTGCCTGAAGGATATGGGAACATATCCAGACAATAATACTTTTCTTTTTTGCCATCATTGACATTGATGGGCTTCTCTTCCCAGTTCTCCCGCCACTTTTTCTCTATGGCGCTGTGATTGTACTGTGTTGCCATGATTTCATTCCTCCATTGGTTATTCAAGGTTCCTATGAAATAAAAAAGCCCTGCGCCTCTACTGCTAGAGACGTGGGGCTTAAATCCTCACGCGGTACCACTCTGGTTCATGCTCATGCATGCACTTATTCCTCTTATAACGGTAAGGTCTCCGGCCTGCCCTACTGACCCTGACCCCCGTGTGTCCGGCAGTCTTATGTTGGGGCAAGCTACTCCAGGGCCAGTTCAATAACCTTTTGTCACCGGCTCGCACCATCCGCCGGCTCTCTGTATCCATCCAGTTACCTACTACTCCCTATCAGCGTATTTACACTGATTCTTAATTTAGCATATTTCCGAAACAGTGTCAACCATTACCGGTGAAAAAACTGCCCGGACGTCATCCCGGACCATGCCGCCTTATAGGCTGTCTTGGCATGCCTGGCTTCCCTGGAACGCCGGATTGGCCTGGCTGCCCTGGCCCATTTGGCCGGAGTCTCATATCTGGACGGCTGGGCCGGGCCTCCAATCCGGGCTTCCTCCGTAAAAAAAACGCAAAGTCCGTCCAAATCCCTGACCCATCCCTTTTCAAACCAGCCATACTGGGTTCCGTCAAACCCATACACTGCGTCCCCGTGTATGTAGGCCGCGGGACTGCCGTCAAACAGGTAGATGTGTTCCCCGTCCCTGTCAATATAGGCTGCCGGCACGCCTGTTCTTTCATATAATGTCATGTATCGTTCTCCCCGTATCTATTTTCCGATTCCTTCCCTTCTGATAACAGGTATATTATAGAGGGAATGGGTATATTATACAACTTTACCGTATCTGGTTCAATCCTTGTCCTGCAGTGAATAAAGAAATTTATCAAACGTGCTGATGTCTGATTGTAAAGTGTCTAAAAAGCGCCCAACATGGTATCCGTCAGTAGCAGCGTGATGACAGGTTAGATTATCCATGCTTATAGTTCCATATAAAATAATCCATGTTGGTTACAGTACCAAAGTAATCTTCCATGACCAGAAACAGGAATACGCACCTGCAGTCCCCATTCAGGGTATTGTCTCTTAATCAGGATACTGTCCCCTGTCAGCAGTGCCACAAATACGATATAATGTTCACGTTCCATTGCGTGGTCAGCCGTGATATAAAAATCATTTTCAATTCTTTCTACATTTAACTTCTCATTCCCATCGGCTTTCTGCGGCTGTAATGCTTTCATTTTTTTACCGCAGCAGGATATGTCGGTTTCCGTCATTGCAGTAACCATGTTCCCGCAATTAGGACACATATAAAAGTGCATTTTCTTCATGTTACCTCCCAGTATCTCGTTAGCGTCCAATTCGCCGGATAGCAGTTTTTCCAAATCAACATTAAAAATTTTTGATAATTCGGGCAGCAGTGATAATTCCGGACAGCCTAGTCCCCTTTCCCACTTACTGACCGCCTTATCACTTATGTTCATCTGATTGGCTAATTGTAACTGTGTCATACGGTTTTCTTTTCTTAGCTGGTAAATTAATTTTCCAATTTTCACATTATCCATTTTTCTCTCTCCTTGTCCATAATTATAAAACTAAAAAACTCATTTACAATAAACGCTCCGTTGAGTTCAAACCATCTTCTGTCCATGGAAGGTGGACGGTAAGATGTAACAGGGCATTCCGGAATAGCCACTTCCAGCATTATGTGTTATAATCAGAAATATCCTATGCGGAAAAAGGAGATACAAATGGATTTACATACAACAGTAAGATATATAATCATGCTCGGTATCGAAACGCTCTTTTCATTTTTTTTGTTTGTAATCACATCTGTAATGCTTTTTGCCTGGATTGATGGTGTGCTTTTTGCCGTCATCATCATTCTTTGTTTTGTATTTTTGAGATGTCCGTATTGCAGAGGAAATCTTATGGGAAAAGTCTGGTGTGAATACTGTCCACATTGCAGCAAAGAACTGGATTGGTAATAAATACTGCTGCCCGTCAAAATCAAGATTGGGGTTCCGGCAAATCCACAAATCTTAACGCAACTCTAACACTGCCTCCTATTGCATTTCCGTTTGTCCCTATGTTAAGCTTTAATTGACGTATGCCCTTGATACATAAGTTGTACCAGGCATATCGGACAAAATAACGGACAACAGGAGGTAACTTATTGAATCAGAAGTTAAAAGAAAAAATCACAGAATCCTTATCATCTGTGCTGCCCGTTACCTGTATCGTATTGATTCTTGGGATTACGATTGCACCTATTCCGCTGGATCCGCTGATGCTGTTCCTGGCTGGCGCGGCCTTCCTGATCATAGGTATGGGATTTTTCACCCTTGGTGTGGATATGGCCATGATGCCCATCGGTGAAAAGGTAGGGGCGCAGCTGGCACGGGTAAAGCGCCTTCCAATCATCATCACGGCATGTATCATCATCGGCGCAGTGGTGACGGTAGCGGAACCGGACCTTCAGGTCCTTGCAGGACAGACACCCGCCGTACCTAACATGGTTCTCATACTGGCAGTAGCTGCAGGAGTCGGGTTTTTCCTGGCCCTTGCGTTCCTTCGCTCCCTCTTCGGCTGGAGCCTTTCCCATATCCTTATGGTCTGCTACATCATCCTGTTTATCATGGCGTTTTACATTCCAGGTGACTTCCTCGCAGTGGCATTTGATTCCGGCGGCGTTACCACCGGTCCCATCACGGTCCCCTTCATCATGGCCCTTGGAATGGGTCTTTCTTCCATTGGCCAAGGCAAAAACCAGGACAGTGACAGCTTCGGGCTGGTGGCCCTGTGTTCCATCGGCCCTATCCTCTCCGTGATGATACTTGGACTTGTATACCAATCCTCTTCCGGTACATATGAACCCATGTCCATTCCCTCCATCAGTAACTCCCAGGACCTGTGGCTGGCATTCCAGCACGAACTGCCGGAGTATGCCCTGGAGGTATTTACGGCCCTTTTCCCCATTCTTGCATTCTATATCCTGTTTCAGATTTTCTTTTTGAAAATGCGCCGCAGGCAGGTGGTGAAAATCCTGGTGGGCATGCTGTACTCCTACATCGGCCTGACCCTGTTCCTCACAGGCGTCAACGTAGGCTTCATGCCTGCGGGAAGCTATCTTGGTAAGCAGCTGGCCTCCCTTCCTTACCGGTGGATCCTTGTTCCCGTGGCAATGCTGATCGGCTACTTCATTGTAAAAGCCGAGCCAGCCGTCCAGGTGCTTAACAAGCAGGTGGCTGACATGACCGGAGGCACCATATCAGAGGCAGCCATGATGAAAGGTCTTTCCGTGGGCATGGCCCTGTCCCTGGGATTTTCACTGTTCAGGGTACTTACCGGCCTTCCCCTTTTAAGCCTGCTCCTTCCAGGTTACGCGATTGCCCTGGGACTGTCCTTCATTGTCCCCCCGGTCTTCACTTCCATTGCCTTTGACTCAGGCGGTGTTGCCTCCGGCCCCATGACGGCCACCTTCCTCCTGCCTTTTGCCATGGGGGCATGTGAGGCGCTGGGCGGTGATATTTTAAAAGATGCATTCGGTATTGTGGCCATGGTGGCCATGACCCCTCTTATCATCATACAGCTTATCGGCCTGTCTTATGAGTTTAAGACACGGAGGGAGAAAAGCAGCGCACAGCTGTCCATTATTGATATGGACAGTGAATTTATCGACTTAGGGAAGGAGGACCCCAATGAATCCTAACCATATAAAATGGATGGCCGCCATCGTAGACCGCGGCAAAGGCAACCGGGCCGCTGCCATTTTCCAGGAACATGACCATTCAATCCTCTTGATTGCCAGGGGCCACGGAACAGCCAGCTCCGCCATCATGGACTGCCTTGGTCTGGATGAACCGGAAAAAGACCTGGTCCTGGGTATTGCATCCACCCCGGACTCCCATCATCTGATGGACGCCCTGAAAAATGAATTGGAATTCCATAAACCAGGCCACGGGATTGCATTTTCCATTCCGCTTTCAGGAATCAGCATTGCGGCTTTGGGCCGCCTGAAGAATCGGGATGCGCGCCAGCATCCCCACCACACTGCCAGTTCCAAGGAGGATACCCCTATGTCAGATCATAAAAACTACGAATTGATAGCAACTGTCATCCATACCGACCTGTCCATCCCTGTGATGGAAGCTGCCCGGAAGGCAGGATGCCACGGCGGCACCCTTGTGAAGGCGCGTGAAATCGGCTCCGATGAGGAAAAGAAGATTTTCGGCCTGACCCTTTCCCAGGAAAAAGCCATCCTCCTGATCCTCACCCCATCCATACAGAAGCAGCCTATCCTAAGGGCTATCTGCGAAACCGTGCTGCGGGAAACCGGCGAACATGCGGTTGCATTCTCCCTTCCAGTGGATGAGGTAGAAGGAATCAGCGGATAAAATCATAAGGCCTCTTCCAGGTCGGAAAAAATCCAGAGTGTTTCTTTTGGGCTGCCGGAATAAGTGCTGAAATTCAAAACCCTCAGCTTTAACCGGCACCCGTCCTTTTTCTCATATATGAGTTCAGGTATGTCTTCTCCATCCAGCAATTGTTCCAGGTACGTGTAATCACAAAACTGTTTGAAATCAGGGATATACCCGGTTTTCACCATGCGGCCGGCATAAAGCATAAGGGCCTTGCTGAACCGTCCGTTGGACTCTTCCAGCATTTCCTTAAAATAAGTTGGAATGAAAATCTGGCGCAGCGTATCTGTTTCCAGATTGACAAAATATACTCCCTTAAATGCAGGCGCCAGGACCCGCATGAACCGCTCGGCATCCCTTTTTTCAGCTATGATCCGCTCCATCTTCCTGTCTAATATCCTTTGCTGGCGTTCTCCCCCTTTGGAGGAATAATACTCTTCTTTGTTTTTCTGCATATCTGTTTCAGCTGTCTGGATGGTTTCATTGATATCCAGATTGGATTCCCTCCAATCCAGACCTACGGAAAGCGAGTATTCTGCCTCCCCGGCCTCCCTGCATACATCCTTTGTCCTTCGGACCGCTTCATGATATGTAATGTTTTTACAAAGCACCACAAACTCATCTCCGCCGATCCTGAAAACCTCATCCGGCCTAAAATGCCGCAGCAGGATACCGGCAACCGTTTTCAGCATGGTATCACCTGCCTCATGTCCCAGATGGTTGTTCAGTTCATGAAGTCCGTTGACATCCACGTAAATGCAGGTCAGGGATGCGGCCTCCGTGTCAACCAAAGCCTGCACTGCCTTTGTATAGCTGTTCCTGTTCTGAAGTCCGGTGAGTGCATCCAAAAGGGCTTCCTTACTTAAAATCTTATTGGCCGCCTCAATCTGCCGGTACTGCCTGTTGATGGTCATCTCATCCATTTTGGCCTGAATCCTGGAATTGTACAGGCTTGTAGTAATCACAATTGCCGCCAGGGACAGGAACAGGCTGTTCATAAGATTGTTATAACCGTGATTCAGTCCTGCCGGATCAGGGAAATATGGCAGCAGCAGATTCAGCAGCAGGAAATTCACAAGGAACAGCAGGGCTGTCTTCCACGGCTTCATCATGGACATTATGGCCATGATTAATATCACATAATTATAAACCGTCAGCCCGTTCCCACCCAGCTGGTCATTAAGGGTAACGGCAAGTCCCCAGAAACTGAAGAATACCATGTACCCATGCTCTATCCTGAAATAACAGCGGTGGCTGTCCTTTTCCCTGCCGGCCCACGCCTGCCCGGCCATCACACAGGCGGTTGCCAGGATGAGCACCAGATACAGCAGGAAATAGGCGGTCCGCCGGGGTTTCACAAATGGTCCGCCGGGCCGCAGGGATATGGAGATAAGCATGATCAGCTCATATATTATTATGAAAAGATGGAAATAAAAATTCCTGCCCGCCACACTGACGTGAAGTGAGGCAATGATTTCATCAAAATCCCGGGTTCCGGAACCCATGCCCAGAACCCCCTTTAATCGGCTCCACATTAATATCATACTCCTTCAGTCATCGATTACAGGAACCATATATGGATTTCCTGCCATTAAAGTATATCATACCTTATATTCCTGTTTCTGGGAACCTGTTTCCACATTCATCCTCTTCCATTTTTCAGGAAATACATTATAATTATTAATATCAAATGAAAGCAGGTGCAATTGAATGTACATAGGAGATTTACACATCCATTCCCATTATTCCAGAGCCACCAGCAAGGACCTGACACCGGAATATCTGGATCTGTGGGCCAGGAAAAAGGGGATTGACATAGTTGGGACAGGAGATTTTACACATCCCGCCTGGAGGGCCGAACTGGCAGAAAAGCTGGAACCGGCCGAGCCGGGACTCTACATCCTGAAGAGGGAACGGACCATCCGTCATTCTTCCGCCCCAGGAAGCCGCCAGCCACGATTTGTAATCAGCGGGGAAATCAGCTCCATCTATAAGAAAAATGATAAGGTAAGGAAGGTCCACAGCCTGATTCTTCTCCCCAGCCTGGAAGCTGCCGAGATACTTTCCAAACGCCTGGAAGCCATCGGCAACATCCATTCTGACGGGCGTCCCATCCTCGGACTTGACTGTCATGACTTATTGGCCATTACATTGGACGCCTGCCCGGAAGCAATCTATGTGCCTGCCCATATATGGACGCCTCATTTCTCCCTGTTCGGGGCGTTTTCCGGCTTTGACACCATAGAGGAATGCTATGGGGAACTGACTCCCCAGATACATGCGCTGGAAACAGGGCTTTCATCCGACCCCTCCATGAACCGGCGCCTGTCGGCCCTGGATTCCTTTCACCTGATTTCCAATTCTGACGCACACTCGCCGGCCAAGCTTGGAAGGGAGGCCAACCTCTTTGACATCCCCATGTCCTATGACGGGCTTTACGGGGCCATCCAGAGAGGCGAAGGACTGGCGGGAACCATCGAATTCTTCCCCGAGGAGGGCAAGTATCATTTTGACGGCCACCGCAAATGCCATCTCTGCCTGAGTCCGTCCCAGGCCAGGCAATACAACGGCATCTGCCCTGTATGCGGCAAAAAGCTGACAACAGGCGTGCTCCACCGCATTGAGCAGCTGGCAGACCGCCGGGAAGATTTCATCCTTCCGGGCGGACGTCCGTACGAAAACCTTGTCCCGCTGCCAGAGGTAATCGCCGCATGCATGGGCTCCTCTTCTGCCAGCGTCAAGGTAACGCGCCAATATGAGCACATGCTGGAAGAACTGGGCAGCGAATTCCATATTCTCCGAAGCGCCAATCTCGACGACATCAGCCGGATCGGCGGACAGCTTACCGCCCAGGGAATCCGCCACCTGCGGGAAGGCAAGGTGGACTGGCGCCCAGGATACGATGGGGAATACGGCACCATGAAACTGTTTGCAGCATCAGAACTGGACAGTGTGGAAGGCCAGCTGTCATTCCTGCTGGATGACAATGAAATTGAAAGCTTCACCAGCCAGACCGATCCGGACGGAAACGCTGCTTCTGCTGGCCAGGCCGTCCCGGACGGGCACGCTGCTTCTACTGAATATACGGTTCCAGGCGGGCACACCGCTTCTGCCGGACATACGGTTCCAGGCGGGCACACCGCTTCTGCCGGACATACGGTTCCAGGCGGACACACCGCTTCTGCCGGACATACGGTTCCAGGCGGACACGCTGCCTCCTGCAAACAGACCCTTCCTGCCTCACAAACCGGCGCAGATGTCCTTGACGGCCTGAACCCGAACCAGCGGCAGGCCGTAGGGTCCATAAGCCCTGTAACAGCAGTCATCGCCGGACCCGGCACCGGAAAAACCAAGACACTGGTATCCAGGCTGTCCTATCTGATAGGTGAGCGCGGTGTCAAACCCGCTGAAATCACGGCAGTCACATTCACCAATAAGGCAGCAGAGGAACTCCGGCAGCGTATCCGCCGCCAGCTGCCCGGCAAGCGCAGCTTAAACCAGATGCAGGTAGGAACCTTCCATTCCCTGTGCTACCGCATGCTGCAAAACCAGGGGACGGGCCTGTCCCTGGCAGATGAAGGACAGCAGCAGGAATGTGCTGCGCAGGTAACCGGACAGTTAAACCTTCCTGTTTCCCCCAGCCAGTTCCTATCCCTGATATCCCTGAAAAAATCCGGTACAGGAACCATACCGGCCCCGGCCGGGCCTTCGGATGAAGACGGGAAAAGACCCCCAACCCTGACGGAAGAAGCATTTTCCAGATACAATGAACTTCTTGCCTCCAGGAACCTGATGGATTTTGACGACCTTCTTCTAAAGGTATTGGAACTTTTAGGATCAGAACAAAAGCTGGAACTGCGCAGACAGCACTTCTTCTACCTGCTGGTAGACGAGTTCCAGGACATCAGCCCGGTACAATACCGTTTAATCAAGGCATGGAACAAAGGCGGAAAAGAATTATTCCTTATCGGTGACCCGGACCAGTCCATCTATGGTTTCCGCGGTTCCCAGAGCAACTGCTTCGACCAGCTGTGCAGTGATTATAGCCAAGCCTGCGTACTGCGTCTGAAGCCCAACTACCGTTCCACCCCCGAGATCCTTTCAGCCGCCCTTCCGCTCATATCCCACAACCCTGGAGAGCCGAGGGAACTGACCCCCATGCTGGGCCACGGCGCGCCGGTCCGCGTTGCAACAGCTGAAAGCAGTCTCTCAGAAGCCATTTTCATTGCCAAGGAAATCGGGCACATGGTCGGCGGCATTGACATGCTGGATGCGCATGCCAACACATCAGCAATGACTGATACGCCAAGAAGCTTCAGCGATATAGCCATCCTATACCGCACCAACCATCAGGCCCGTCTTCTGGAGCAATGCTTAAGAAAAGAAGGAATCCCCTATGTGGTAGCCGGCCGCGAGGATTATCTGGAAGAGCCATCCGTACAGGGCACCATCTGCTTTTTCCACGGAATCGCATCCTCCTTACCGGGCAACGAAGAAATCTGGTCCCACACAACCAGCCTCTGCCGCAAACTGCTGGGCCCCTGTCATGACTACGAAGCCCTGAAAGCACAATTCACCAAAAGACTGAAGCGTGAGAAGCCATGGAAGCTGCTGGAAGACTGGATGAAAATCCTGAACATGACAGACAACAGATCCATGGATACCTTTCTGTGCATGTCTTATTTCCACAAGACCATGGAAGACATGCTCACCACCCTGACCTTCGGCCAGGGCAATGACGTAACCAGAAGCGGCCAGGACTCCTGTCCCTCCAGCGCAGTAACCCTCATGACCTTCCACGCATCCAAAGGCCTCGAGTTCCCCACCGTATTCCTGTACGGTCTGAAACAGGGCCTGATGCCCCTAAAATCAGGCAGCGGCCCTGTAAACCTGGAAGAAGAACGCCGTCTCCTATATGTAGCCATGACACGCGCCAAAGAGGAACTGATCATCACCACCTCCGAGTCCCCCTCTTCCTTCCTAAGCGAGATACCTCCCAACGCCTTCCGCCCGGAACAGGCACGCACCCCAGCCAGCGGAATCAAACAGTTAAGCCTGTTCGATTTCATGGATTAACACCCCCATCATCTTATCCATATATCCTTAACCATATGCCCTTAATCACATCTTCTCAATATATGAAAAAGCAGCAGCCGGAAGCCCCAGCAACCTCTTCATACCTCAGCTTCGGAGCCAGGGGCGGGAGTCAGGCGGGCTTGCGGTTCCTTGTGGAGGGTGTATGGTCTGCTTGCTCAAAAAGGCAGCAAAAACAGGGTCGAGTGAGGGCCACCAAGCCCGAACGCAGAGCGCCTACGGAAGAAAAATCATCAAGATTTCTTCTGTAGTTGGCGCGATGCCCTGATTTTGCTGTCTTTTTGAGTTAGCAGACCATATGCCCGGAACCAGGAACCGCAAGCCCGCCTGACTCCCGCCTCTGGTTCCGGGAACACCAAAAAGCAGAGGTTGCGTAACTCCGCCGCTCCCCCTGCTTTTTCAAAATCCCTACCTATCTTCCATGGCCACATAATCCATATTATCGCCCACATACTTAGTCGCAGGACGCATGATACGGCCATCATACAGCTTATTCTCTATATTATGGGCAACCCAGCCCACTACGCGGCTGCATACAAAGAGCGGCGTATACAAATCCCTTGGGATCCGCAGCATCCCATATGCAAAGCCGCTGTAGAAGTCCACGTTGGTGGGAAGGGCCTTGCCCTTTATCTCCTCCATGACTTCCTTGGCAATGCGCTCGAACCGCATATAATAATCCAGTTCCTTCATATGGTTCTGCTCCTTGGCAACCTCCATGCAGCAGGCCCTTAAGACCTCGGCACGGGGGTCGGATACCGTGTAAACCGCATGCCCGAAACCATATACCAGGCCAGACCTGTCGTAGAGGTCGCCTGACATGAGCTTCCTGACGGCCTGACGGATTCTTGAATCATCTGCGTCATAGCCGCCTGTTTCCTCCAGGACCGCATCCATCATCTCAGCCACCTTGATATTGGCGCCGCCATGACGCGGTCCCTTCAGGGAACCGATACCGCCGCACACGGTAGAATAGATATCCGTTCCGGTAGAGGCAATCACAACATTGGTGAAGGTAGAATTGTTGCCGCCGCCGTGGTCCGCATGAAGCATGAGTATGGTATCGAGGAGGCTTGCTTCCTTTGATGTGAACTTCTGGTCCTTTCTCAGCAGGCTGAGGAAATTCTCAGCAATGGAGTATTCCGGATTGGCATAGTGGATGAACAGGCTCTCCCTGTCATAATAATGCACCTTGCTCTGGTATGCATAGCATGCAATGGAGGGCAGCTTTGCCAGCAGGTTCACGCCCTTTACCAGGGTCTGGTATACATCTGTATTATCCGGATCGTCATCATAGTTATAGAGGGTCAGGACCGCGTCCATCAGCTTGTTCATCAGGTTCTTGCCGGGAAGGCGCAGCAGGTTCATTTCCACGAATTCATCCGGGATTGTATAACAGCGTCTTACCACGTTACAGAATTTCTCCAGTTCCGCCTTCTTGGGAAGGTATCCGAACAACAGCAGGAAACATACTTCCTCATATCCAAAATGGCTGCCCTTCTTACCGTTAACCAGGTCCAGCACATCGATTCCCCGGTAAAGCAGGCGGCCGGGAATAGCCTTAATCCCTTCCTCCGTCTCCTCATAGCCGACCACGTCCGCCACCCTGGTAAGGCCAACACGGACACCGGTTCCGTCCTCATTGCGGAGACCCTTTTTTACATTGTATTCCTTATACCACTTATTGGGGATATCTGTATAATTCTGGGACTTCCCATAAAACTGTGCAAGATAGCTTTCCTTAACCATTGTCATTACTCCTCTCTAAGACCAGTACTGGAACACAGTACCACCTACGCCTGCCAAACCAATCCTCTATCAGTGTCTGCCCCGGTTATAATTAATCAGGCAGCCTGCCTTTACAATCTCACGTTCCTCCGCGGTCATATCCGTAATATATAAATCCAGTGTCTTTACCGGAACTTCTTTTTCCCCGTCCCCAAGGACATATGCCTTGATGTTCTTTAAATCCCCGTCAAGGGCAGCACGGACGCCGGGAACATAGATGTAATCCCCTACTTCAAACTCAGGATCTGCCTCCATCTGGAAGGGGACCATTCCCCAGTTCATCACATTGGAGCGGTAGCGCTTGGTTGCGAATTCCTTACATATATTGGCAAGGCCTCCGATAACCCGCTGGCAGCTGGCAGCCTGCTCCCTTGCAGAACCGTCCCCCGGCTTCACTGCATAAATCATGCTGCCAATCTCCGTATCCTTTACCGTCACCTGTTCATTGCCCTCAATCTGGTTGATGGCCTTAAATATATTCTTAAGCCTTGGCTCCAGCTCCAGTTCCCTGTCAGCGCCTTCCTGAACCCTTGCTTTCTCTAACTTATCCACTTCCTTTGTGCGTCCCACATACTCAGGGTCCCTTCTGGAAAGGGTAAACTCTGCCAGTCCCAGCGGATTGGAGCGGTAGGAGGAAGTCTCGCCGGATGGAATCAGTTCATCGGTGGTGGTCACCGGGTCCATGATCTTGGAACATACCTTTAGAAGGATATTGTCTGCCAGGGGACTCATCTCCGGCCAGTCCTTAATGTTCGGACCGTAGATAAGGTCCTTATCCGTATTCCCGCTGCCATACCCCATATACACACGGTTCTTATAGGAAATGTCGTCAAACCCATATTCAGGCACATTGCCCCAGCAGTCCATCTCCCAGGCAGAGGTAAGCCTGCCTCCATTGGCCGCGGTGGCGGCAATGGAACGTGCATCCATAAGCGCCACTGCCGCCATCTGTCCGTTCCCAGGCTTGGAACCCTCCCGGTTGGGGAAGTTCCTGGTGGTATGGCGGATGCTGAGTCCATTGTTGCAGGGGGTATCCCCGGCGCCAAAGCATGGGCCGCAGAACGCCGTACGGATGATGGCTCCTGCATCCATCAGGTCAGACACAGCCCCCTTCTTCACAAGGTCTGCGAATACAGGCTGTGAGGACGGGTATACTGCCAGTGAAAATTCATCGCAACCGCAGTTCCTGCCCTTCAGCGCATGGGCTGCTTCTATTACATTGCTGTAGGTTCCGCCTGCACAGCCTGCAATCACTGCCTGCTGTACCATCAGTCCGCCGTCTATCACTTTGTCAAGAAGGGTGAATTCCGCCTTGCCGCCTGATATCCTGGCTGCTTCCTTCTCAACGCCTGCAAGGATATCCTGCATGTTGGCCTTCAGCTCATCAATCTCATATGTATTGCTTGGATGGAAGGGAAGGGCAATCATGGGCTTTACCGTGGACAGGTCCACATAAACACAGCCGTCGTAATATGCCACATCAGCCGGGGATAACTCCTTATAGTCCTCTGCCCGGTTGTGTTTTGCAAGATAATCCCTGGTATCCTCATCCGTCTTCCAGATGGAGCTTAAACAGGTGGTCTCCGTGGTCATCACATCAACGCCGTTGCGGTAATCCGTGGGCATGGAGGCAACGCCCGGTCCCACAAACTCCATTACCTTATTCTTCACATAGCCATTCTTAAACACGGCTCCTATGATGGCCAGGGCAATATCCTGAGGTCCTGTGCCCGGACGCGGCGCCCCGTCAAGATACACGGCAACCACGCCTGGATAGGCCACGTCATATGTATCCCGAAGCAGCTGCTTTACCAGCTCACCGCCGCCCTCACCCACTGCCATGGTTCCCAGCGCGCCGTAGCGAGTGTGGCTGTCAGAGCCAAGGATCATCTTCCCGCAGCCCGCCATCATTTCCCTCATATACTGATGGATGACCGCAATATGGGGAGGCACGTAAATCCCGCCATACTTCTTGGCAGCGGAAAGCCCGAACATGTGGTCATCCTCATTGATGGTGCCACCCACTGCGCAGAGCGTGTTATGGCAATTGGTCAGTACGTAAGGAATGGGAAACTGCTCCATACCGGATGCCTTGGCCGTCTGCACGATGCCCACAAAGGTGATGTCGTGGCTGGCCATGCTGTCAAAACGGAGCTTCAGATGTTCCATATTATCAGATGTGTTGTGTGCCTCAAGAATGGAATATGCGATGGTTCCCTTCCTGGCAGCTTCCTTATCCGCCTCCCTGCCGGTCAGGGCCTTCACTTTCCCGCTTTCTGCTTCCGGAACAATCTCCGTCCCATTTACCAGGTAAATACCGTTTTCATATAATGATACCATTTCCTTTACCTCCGGTCTTATATATTTTACAAAAAAGGGCCGCACTGTTCATGGCGCATGCCCCTTTGCCTTCATTGTTTAATACTATAAAGCAAAATTTTCGATTTGTCCAGCTTTTTTACTGTAGTTTCCACAGCTTTTATATTGTGGTTCATTTTATTTTTCACATGCCATTCACTGTCACCCATTACAGCTTTATCACTGCAAAGCGGCGGTATAACCTACCAGTTCATGACAAAAAGACTGATGCACACAAGAAAATAAAGAATCATGCCCACATTTAAAACCACTGTCTTGAAACGTGTGCCTTTTTTAATGGGCCATGTCCCAGGTTCAAGGTGAATCTGTCTGCGGTACAGGATCAACAGCACAATACCTCCTACAAGACAGGCCACCATGAACACAAAATACCCTACCATGAGAAAGCCTGATACGGCGGCTATGACAGCTCTAAGGTCCACTGACAGCATCCGTTCCATTCCCTGAACGAACCAGGAGCCGTCAAAGGCCCCGCTGGCGCCTTTGGTCAGTTCAACTGCAATGGCGCCGCCCAAAAGATTAAAAATCATGTGGAACGCAATGGTATAGCCCACCTTTCCCGTCTTGGCATATACATAGGCCCACAGGACGCCGATTCCAAAAGCATAGAAGAACTGGGAGAAATTACCATGGGCCATCCCGAACATAAGGCCCGACATAAGGATGGCCGGTCCTTCCCCATACCCCAGAAGCCGGTCCATGAGCAGTTTCCTGAAAAACAGTTCCTCCACAACCGGGGCCATGAGCACGGTGAACAGCACCGTCATCCACACTCCGGAATTCATCAGCAGTTCGTTCAGCTGGCTGCCATCCACGCCGGAAGGCTTGAACCATTCCACAAACTGCCCCAGCAGGTTCCCTGCCAGCCCGATTCCCACTGAAATCACAAGGCAGGCCGCAAACTTGCCGATTCCCCAGGGCTGCCTCTGCGCATGGCCGCATTTGGGAATCAGCTGGATTAGGGCCACGGACACGGGAAATGCCACAAAGTACATGGGTATGGCGGACAGTAGGATGAGTCCCGCCCCGCTGAATAAATCAATGATCCCGCCTAACAGGTAGTTAATGAAACCCGCAAATGCAATCACCGCAATCTGGGCCAGGAATGTCACTATCATAAAAGCGGCAGCCACCAGACCCACATGGGAAAACTGCCTTCTCTGCCTCCTTCCCAGCGCCTTTGCCTCTTCCTCCAATTGCCTTGCCGTGTAGTCCTCTTCCTGCATCATATGTTATGTTATTTTCTCCCTGTGTGAATTTGGTATATTTCTGTTGCAATTGCAACAGAAAAGTATTATGATATTCATTATCATACCATAAATAATAGCAGGGTAAAAGAGATGACAGAATATTTTCAGAAAAACTTATTTAAAGATATATCCATGGAAGAATATAAAAGCCTGCTCACCTGCCTGGACGGCAGGACCAGACAGTTCCGGGCCGGCGATATAATATGTGATTACGACAAGGGCTTTGACGATATCGGTATCATCGGCAAAGGCAGCGCCTCCGTGGTCCGTTATGAATTCAATGGAGCCAGGACCATCCTGGAGCGGCTTGGACCCCAGGACATCTTTGGCCACCTGCTGTCCTGTGACGGAAATGAACACGCGGGAATCAGCGTTATCAGCGACAGCGCCTGCGATGTGCTTTTCATACACTATGCAACCATCAGTTCCCCCTGCACCAAGGCGTGCCGGCACCACCACCAGCTGACCCAGAACCTTCTGGACATGATATCCGAGCGCGCCCTTAACCTGAGCCGCAGGGTGGAGGTCTTATCCCAGCGCACCATCCGCGAAAAGCTCATATGTTATTTCCTCCAGCTGGCCGGGCAGGCAAAAAGTTCCTCCTTCTGCCTTCCCTTTACCATGGTGGACCTGGCCGATTATCTTTCCATTGACAGGAGCGCCATGACCCGGGAACTGGGCCGCATGAAGAAGGAACATCTGATTGAGATGGATAAGCGCAGCGTACGCCTACTCCTTTAGACACTTAAGCCTTCTTTCAAAAACATCAGGGGTCTCGGGGCGCCCAAAATAAAAGCCCTGGATATGTTCCATACCAAGTTCTCTCACTGCCTGGTACTCATCTCCTGACTCCACCCCTTCCAGGCACACCTGCTTGCCCACGTCATGGCACAGTTCCGTGATGGAACGTATGAAAGTGGCGTTAAACAGATCTGACGTAATGCCCTTGACGAACCCGCGGTCAATCTTTACAATGTCCACCGGAATGGTCTTAAGGGAGAACAGGGAAGAATACCCAACGCCAAAATCATCCATGGCTACCCGTATACCGGTTGCCTTCATATCATTCAGCATCTTCAGCGTCTCCCCGTCCGCTGTTGCCAGATAGGTTTCCGTCAGTTCCATGACGACATGGGACGGCAAAAGATCCAGTTCCTTAAGCGTATCTTCCATATACGGTATGATATCATCCTCTGCCAGCTGTACATAGGAAAGATTGATGCTCATCTGAAAATCAGGCATATACCTGCACCACTCCCTGCACTGCGCGGCTGCATGGCAGAAAATCCACCGTCCCAGATTTATGATCATCCCGCTCTGTTCCAGAAGCGGAATGAATTCTCCCGGCGAGATATCCCCATACTTACTGCAATGCCACCTGGCCAGCGCTTCCGCGCCCTGAAGGCTTCCTGTCCGTGTGTCCACCTGGGGCTGATAGTGGATGGAAAAACCAGCGAACCCCCTGTCTATGCTTTCACGCAGAAGTTCAACCAGCTCCAGCCGCCGTTCCCTTCTGTCAAGGATGTCCTTGGAAAACACGGTCATACGGTTCTTTCCCATCAGCTTGGAATGCTCCAGGGAATAGTTGGCACATTTTAAAAGTTCCAGGTAATTATCCCCATCCTTCGGATACGTGGTATAGCCTGCGGAGATGGTACAGTAATACTTCCTTCCGCTGTATTCCTGCTGTTTGTGGAATACCTGCTGGATTTTGGCAAAAATATCCCAGCCCTCCTCTTCACCGCAGCCCAGGCACAGGACCCCGAACTCATCCCCGTCCAGCCGGTAAAGCTTGGCATTGGCAGGAAGCATGGATGACACCTTCTGGGCCGTGATGCGAAGCACCTCATCCCCAAAGGACCTGTCATAAAGGTCGTTGATGTTCTTAAAGGAATCCAGGTCCAGAATCATGATTCCAATGGTATCCACCTCCGTGTGGTCCACCAGGTACTTCTTTATATCACCTTCGAACTCATATTTATTATAAAGCCCGGTCATATGGTCAATCCGGTTCCGTTTTCCAAGATTGGTAATCATGCCTGCAAACAGTCCCGGGGTCCCATCCTGTTTTTTCACCATCTTCCCCCTGCATCGAAGCCATATCCACTCGCCCTTTACATTCCTGGCCCTGTATTCAATGTTGTGGTAATCCTCCCTGCCATCCGCTATGTTCTGGTTGCTTTCAAGGAAATACGCCTCATCGTGGGGATGGATTAACCCGCCCCAGAAAGCGGCTGCATTCTTCACAACCTGGCCCGGCAGGCCGAACTCATCAACCATGGCCTGGGGATAATGGAACACCCCTGTGCCCATATCACCCACAAAAATATAATCCTCCGTGCTGGCAGTAAGGGCCTGGTAAAATGTCTCGTTGTCATAATCAAAGAGACTGCCTGTCCCGCATTCCTTTCCTTCCTTTAACGCCTCCTTGGCGCGGCTGATGTGATAATCCCTTTTCTGTATGTACATCTGCTCATCCGCCCTGGCGATTATCTCATCAATGGAACTGTTTTCCCCCGGATATATCTCCGTAAGGCCATAGCTGAACGGAACCCCGTAGTCCACGTCCAGGCGTTCCCTGTCCTGTCTGGCCCGCAGGAGGATACGCTTCATGCTTTCCTCCACCTCTGCCTTGCTCCGTCCATAGAAAAGCATCACAAACTCATCCCCGCTGAGGCGGAACATGAAGTCCAGCCTGCCAAGGCCTTCTTTGGTAATGGATGCAACATAACGCAAAAGCGCATCCCCTGCGCTGTGCCCATACTGGTCATTCACACGCTTCAGTTCATTTATATCATACAGGACAAGGGTAAGGATCTGGTTTTCCCGTTCCGCCTGTTCAATGGTTTGTACCAGACGCTCGTTGCCGCCTCTCCGGTTAAGCATCTGGGTCAGTTCGTCCATACGCGCAGAATAAAACATCTTATCATATTCAGTCACATCCACGGAATTCTGTATATGATAAATCCTTCCGTTCCACCGGATCAGGCTGTCATAGTTCTGATAACTGCGCCCGGTCAGTGCATTATTCTCACGCCAGGAGCTTTCATTGCCCTCCTCCCCCTTTTTCAGAAGGTCTATGTGGCAGAATTCGCACCGCCGTTCCATCCCCTTCTCCAGGACCTTCCAGCAGCACTTCCCCTCCGGGTCCTCAAGTCCAAAGGCCTTTTTCATCGTTTGATTCATATACAGGATCTCATCTGTCTCCGTATCTGATATATAGATATTGGAGTGCATCTGGTCCAGTATCATGGCCAGAAACGTATCCTTAAACAGTTTTATCTGCTCCTCAGTCATAAAAGTACCCTCTCTACCACGTAATGAAGTCTACTTTATATTGTAAACTCTTCCCAGTTCATACTCAAGGGGAATTTCACAAAAAAACACCTCTTTCCAGTAAATCTGCCTGAAAGAGGTGTTTTGCCCTGTCTTAACCTTACAAATCCATATTACTCTTCAACTTCAGAGAACATATCCTTCCCAACGCCGCAGAGCGGACATACCCAATCATCCGGAATATCCTCAAATGCTGTTCCAGGCGCAATACCGCCGTCCGGATCGCCAACCTCAGGGTCATATATCCATCCACATGGATCACATACATATTTCTTCATTATTATTTCCTCCTGTATTTAAAATTTATTTTAATTTGTATTTCCCTTTGATGTGATTAATATATCATATTCATTCCTGTTTTTCTGTGACATTTGCAACACATATTGAAATTTTTTATATTTTATCACGATACCTTTATTATATGCAGCTCCAGCCCGGCCCATGCAGGCGGATGTCATTCCGTACTTATATTTTCATGTTGCCCTGTCTGCCATTCCATGCTGCTGTTCCGCATGAACCGGAAAAAACACTGCCCGCAAAATCTGCGGGCAGCATGCTTTCATCACAACATACCATTCCATCTATGGACCGTACAGGTATACGGCTGCTGCTTATTCCCCATCCTTTGCCGCAGCCCTGGCCTCAACCTCACGCTTCTGCACATCTCCAGGCGCCTGCTCGTAACGGCTGAACTCATAGGAGAACACGCCGATACCGCCGGTCATGGAACGCAGGTCCGTATTGTATCCGAAAAGCTCTGACATAGGAATATCAGCCTCAATGACCTGCTTGCCATTGTGGTTGGAATTCATTCCAAGCACACGGCCTCTCCTGCGGTTCAGGTCGCCCATGACATCTCCTGTGAACTTATCCGGAACCGTAACCTTAAGGGAGGCAATGGGCTCTAAGAGCACAGGGCCAGCGTCCATGAAGCCCTGCTTGAACGCCAGGATGGTCGCCATCTTAAACGCCATCTCAGAAGAATCAACAGGATGGTAGGAACCATCCAACAGGGTTGCCTTCAGGCCAACCACCGGATATCCTGCCAGCGGTCCTTTTAAGACGCATTCCTGCAGTCCCTTTTCAACAGCCGGGAAGTAGTTCTTCGGCACGGAACCGCCAAATACCTTTTCCTCGAATACATAGGGTGTCTCTAAGTCGCCGGACGGTTCAAATTCCATGATGACATCGCCGTACTGTCCGTGTCCGCCGGACTGCTTCTTATGTTTGCCCTGTACCTTAACCTTCTTGCGCAGGGTTTCACGGAATGCAAATTTAGGTTTGGTCAAAATAATGTCAACCTTATAGCGGCTCTGAAGCTTGCTTACCACCACATCCAGCTGCTGGTCGCCAATACCATACAGCAGCGCCTGGCGGTTCTCTGCATCATTGACCACCTTAAGGGTCTGGTCTTCTTCCATCATACGTGACAGCGCTGTGGATACCTTATCATCCTCGCCCTTGTTCACTGCCTTATATGCCATATATGTGTACGGAGTGGAAATCTCTGGCTTATGGTAGACAATCGGCGCCGTGCGGACAGCCATGGTATCCCCGGTCTGGGTCACGGTAAGCTTTGCAACCGCGCCGATATCACCTGCCCTTAACTCCTGGACCTCAATCTGGTCCTTGCCGCGCAGGATATATAACTTGCCGATTTTCTCTTCCGTGTCTTTATTCACGTTATAGACAACCGTATCGCCTTTTAACGTACCGGTACAGATCTTCATCAGGGAGTATTTGCCGATGAACGGGTCAACAATGGTCTTGAACACCCTTGCGGACAGGGATACGTCATCATTGTACTTGGCGGTAAAACGTTCGCCTGTGGATACGTCAACACCGATACACTCAAAATGGTCAGGTGACGGGAAATACTTGTCAATGGACTGAAGAAGCACCTTAAAGCCCTGGCAGTTGATACCGGAACCCATCATGACCGGCACGATCTCGCCTTCAATCACATGCTCGCGGAGTGCGGTGGAAATCTCCTCCTGTGTAAACTCCTCTCCCAGGAAATAGCGTTCCATATATTCTTCATTGGTCTCGGCAACAGCCTCAATCAGGGCGTCCCTGGCAATGGTCAGGTTCTTCTCTACATACTCAGGAATCTCACACTCAACATAATCGCTTAATTCCGTGAAACGGCGTCCTGCCATCTTAACCACATTGACGAAACCTACAAATTTTTCATTCTCACGGATTGGCAGCTGGAAGGGTGCAATCTTACGTCCGAAACGTGTCTCCAGCTTTACTACCAGTTCACGGTAACTGGCATGGTCATCATCCATATTGGTCACGAAAATCAGCCTGGGCAGCTTGTACTTTTCACACATCTCCCATGCCTTTTCTGTTCCAGGTTCAATACCTGCCTTACAGTTCACAACTATGATGGCTGCATCAGCAACACTGATGGCCTCCTCTACTTCTCCTACAAAATCAAAAAATCCCGGCGTATCCAGAAGGTTAATCTTAATTGGCCCGCTCTCCCCTTCATATTCCAAAGGAATCAGCGTGGTGGAAATTGAAAACTGTCTCTTGACTTCCTCTTTGTCATAATCGCTGATGGTGTTGCCGTCAGGCACCTTGCCCATACGCTTTGTAACACCAGTCACCAGCGCCAATGCTTCCGCAACTGTCGTCTTACCGGCGCCTCCATGTCCAAGTAATACAACGTTGCGGATTTGTTCAGTACCATATACGTTCATAAATTTCCCTCCTGTATATAAAATTTAAGCCATGCGTATATTTTACTAAATTTTTCTGATTTTTTCAAGCTTTTTATGTGATTTGCACAACATTATTCTAGTCGTACCTGTCCCATCATGAGAAGCATTGTAAAAACAAGGAAAATGGACGCATATGGTTCAAGCTTCGTATCCCAATCATCCAAGTCCCAATGGAACCGCCAGAAGGTTAACCAGGATTCCCGCTGCCAGTCCAAAGAAAGGGTCCGTAAAAACGGTTACGGTCAAGGCAACGCTGCTGGCAAGCGCGGTTCCCGGGGCTGCATCTGCATATGCTGCCTGAAGGTTTGACGGAAGCGTAAGGACAGCCCCCAGAATAAACAGGGTTCCTGCGACGGCTGACGAGGGTATATATCTGACAATCTTCGGCAGCTGGCGCGACAATAAAATGAGTGCCATGATTGCCATCATAATGACTGCCGCCCACTTTGCATTGGGAGCTGCTGCCGTGGGAGATATGACAACGGAAATCGGCGAGCCTCCAAAGAGCGAGGAAGCCGCATCTGCCAGTCCGGAATAGATGGAGATATGGTCAACATTGACATCAACCCCGGAAATAGCCCCGCTCACCTGCCCAAATGCGATATTCCCCCCAATGGTAATACACATCAGCGCCAGGGTCCCGCGCAGTATATTGGCGCTGAATGCCGGCAGCTGGAAGGAAAACCTATCTTCAATTTCAATATTTTTAACCGCATTCCCTTTTGAAAAATGATATGCGATGGAGGACGCTGCAATCGAAAACAGGCAGGTATATACCAAATCCCTGGTGATGAGATAGGACAGGATCCCTACCCCCATTGAAATGCTTCCCAGCTTATGGTCCCCGCGTACCATGTCCACGGAAATCTTTGCAAGGATCAGCCCTACACCAGCCATCATTGCCGCAGTCACATGTCCACCCGCGAACTTCACGATGCCCTCCAACAGGCCCAATGCGCCCAGGACGCTCATGCCGATACCTGCAAGGATTACCATGGAAAGCCTTTCGTTCCTTGTTTTCCCCATGGTTCCAGCCATGGCCATGGTCTCCGCCTGAAATGAGATGGGAACAGCGGAATTAAAAACCACGCAGCCTGCAATTCCGACCAGATAGGCCAATGCGGATGGAAGCATGGCAAAACCAAAGGTCATCGCCATGACTGATTGTGTAGCTCCATTTAACACGCCGCCCAGTGCGGCAAGAAAATCATGTATCGTAATCATATGATTCATATCCTTTCTCAGAAAAGATTGTGGAATGCATCACAAGGCCCTCTTAGCACCTTGTCGCATATCTTCTCTCCCTCTTTTGCCAGTTGTCTTTCATCCACCGTTACAAGCCTGCCGTTTTCATATACGACACGTCCGTTTATCATGGTCATATGGACATTGCCTGTCAATCCAACCCTTCCGATGATGTTGCGCGGGTCGTGGACCGCTCCCACCAGTTCCAGTGCACCGGCATCAATCATGAACAGGTCTGCTGCCTTTCCAGCCTCCAGTGAACCGATATCATTCCTGCCAAGGGTTTTAGCCCCATTAATGGTCGCCTGCTTTAAAATCTCATAGGCCGGCACACCGCCTCCGCGTTCTTTACTATGATAGCACTGCATCATATATGCGGTGCGGATGGAATCCAGGAGGCTGCTTCCGTCATTTGTGGCAGAGCCATCACAGCCAAGGCTTAAAAGAACGCCATATTCCTTCAGCTTCTTCATCGGAAGAATGGGGAAACCACCAAGAATGGCAGGTGATGGGCAATGTGAGATACCGCATCCGTATTCTCCCAATATTTTATATTCTTCGTCCGTCAGTTCCCAGCAATGGGCAAACCATGTATTCTCATTCATGAATCCGATTCGTTTACACCAGTCTACCGTGCGCATGCCCCAGCGTTGCTGCATGTTCTCATTTTCACCTTCCCCCAGATGTGTATGGAGCCTTACCCCAGTCTCCCTTGCCAGTTCCACGGAACGGATAAACGTATCCTCGTAACAGTTCACTGGCTGGCATGGCGCAATGACAATCTGTCTCATGGAAAATGCGCCTGTATCATGATATGTATCAATCAGCCTCCTGGTATCCTGGATGAATTCATCTGTTGTTTCAAGCATGTCATCCGGCATGGTGCTCCCCTCTGTCCGCGGGAGTGTGTTGGTTCCCCTTCCTGCATGATACCGGATTCCAATCTGTGCGGCTGCCTCCATCTGACGGTCAACCGGCTCCTTTTTTGTGTGGACCGTATAGCAGTATTGATGATCAAAAGCGGTTGTACATCCGTGTTTTACCAAATCAGCCATCGCGGTAAGTGATGAGTAATAAATCACATCCGAATCTATCTTCTGAAAAATCCGGTATATATGATCCAGCCATTCCACTACTTTCATATTTGGATAATCAATGGTTACCAGATTCCTGACAAAGGTCTGAAAAAAATGATGATGTGTATTGACCAGGCCTGGGTACACGAATTTATCGGCTGCATCGATTACCTTTGCGTCATCACAGTGGATGCCATGTCCTATTTCAAGAATTTTTTCTCCCTGGATCAGCATATCGGCATTTTGGTAAACATCATCCTTTTCATTGCAGCATACAATGGCTGCCGCATTTTTAATCAATATCTTATCCATATTCATCAATATCCTCCTTGCATTCTGCTCTGTTTTTTACTAATATAGACTATATAGTTAGTATATAGTCAATAGGAATTTTGTATTTTTATGATTATTTTAGATGAGGAGGATTCTTATATGGACTTATTGACGGGAGAACTTGCAAAAATGTTTAATTTAAATAAACAGACCCTGTTTTACTATGACAAGGAGGGGCTTTTGATTCCGGAATACAGGGATGATAAGACAGGGTACCGTAAATACAGATTTGAACAGATTTATAAGCTGGCGCTCATCTGTTACCTCCGAAAAATCGGTTTTTCAATTGACCAGATCCGTGAGTATATCCAGGACAGGAATGTAACCATGCGCATATGCGAACTGAAGAGGCGGTCACAGGAACTTAGGAAAGCCTATGAGGATATACTGAACATCGATGATGTAATCCAGAGAAAGATTGTTTTCGTGGAACATAAGATGCGCAATATGAAACTTGGTGAGGCGGTGGAAAAGTATTACCTGAAGCGGGCCTACCTCCCCCTTGGACTGGAGGAAAACATCTATACAAAGGAAGAATTCTATTTTAATCCCACCATTGCGTTCTATCGGTACAGGGAAGATACGGATGGGTATGAAACAACCTTTGGCGCGTATTTGGAAACCATGGATGACATCGACCCCGTTACCGCAGACAAGATCCGCTACATCGAAGCCCAGAGGTTCTTATGTTACTGCTGGAAAGGGGATTACAAAAGCATCGAACAGAAGATAAAAGAGTTAAGGCAGGAATATGGGCACCTGGGACTTTCCCCAAATACTTATAATTTTAATATCATCGACCAATTCCTTGAAAAGGATATGGAACAGTATATAACAGAAATACAGATTCCCATCATTGGGACAGGAGTGAATGAACAGAATACGTGAAAGCAGGACAAGGCGTCCAATCTGACACCGGTCCTGCTTTCCGAATACACTGCCGCTTATGTCCTGGTTACAGCCTGTATATATATCCCATCATCTGTCCTTCGGGTATTTATTTATCCGTATACTCCTTAAACAGCTTGACAAAGGTCCCGCTCAGCAGCAGGATTGCAATCATGTTCGGAATCACGATAAACCCAACCGCCATGTCGGCCAGCGACCAGATGGCCTCGATGGGCATGGTCACCGCAATGATGGGGGGAATGAAAAAGAACCACTGAAGGACCTTCACGTTCTTCTCCCCAAACAGATACTCCACACTGGTCCTGTACTCCACAAAGAACCCCAGGTAACTGGAATAGGTAAAAAGCACAATTGCAATGCACAGGATATAGGTGCCCCATCTGCCCCAGACCGTCCTGAATGCAGCCAGTGTAAGGACTGCCCCTGTATCGCCGCTGTTCCACACGCCGCTGGATAGGATGGCCAGTGCAGTCAGTGTACAGATGATGATTGTGTCAATAAATACCTCCATGACCCCGTACATCCCCTGATGGGCCGGATGGTCTGTCTGGGCCGTTGCATGGACCGTTGCGGCGGTTCCTTCACCGGCCTCATTGGAGAAGATACCTCTTGACGCACCGCGTCCCATGGCAAGGGTTATGGTAGATCCTGCAAACCCGCCGGCTGCCGGCATGGGCGCGAACGCATACTTGAAAATCATGCCAAAGGCTTCCGGTACCCTTCCGATATTGGCAATGACCACCACCAGCGCGCCTATGATATATATGACGCACATGGGAGGAACCACCTTGCCGCAGAAGTCACCGATTTTTTCCACACCGCCGCGCACAATGATGAAAATACTCAGGGCCACCAAGAGGATACCGCTGACAATCAGAGGGATGCCAAATGTATCCTGGGCAGATGTGGCAAGGGTGTTGGTCTGCACAAAGCAGGCATCCGTGACCACCAGTATAAAAAGCGCCACCGCATAAAAGCCGCCGAAAAACCGTCCGGCTCCCCCGCCCAGCCCTTCTTTAATATAGTGCATGGGACCGCCGTAATATTCCCCGTTCTCCCCCTTTTTCCGGTAAGCCACGGAAAGGGTCACTTCTGCCATCTTGGTCATCATGCCGACCAGGGCAATCACCCACATCCAGAACACGGCTCCAGGCCCGCCGATGGCAATGGCCGCTGCCACGCCTGCAATGTTGCCGCTGCCGATGGTTCCTGCCAGCACCGTGGACAGTGCCTGATATGGCTTTAGCTGTCCTTCTCCCTTTTCACTTTCATTGTCCTTCTTAAAAACTTCCCCCAAGGTCTTTTTCCATACCGTTCCAAAACCGGTAATCTGGAAAAAGCCCGTACGCACGGACAGATATAAGCCCACGCCCACCATCAGGATCATCAGCGGGGTTCCCCATAAAAATTCAGTGATGTTTACCAGTGCATCAAACATACCAATACCTCCACTTTGTTTTGACTGCGGTCAGTATCCAACTGCCGGCCGCTCCCTACAGGAACTGTATTGCCGCACATTCCCCCTGTGCTTCTCCGTGCGGCAGTTGCCGATATGGCAGTTCATACAATCATCTGCAAACCACCCCCCGATATTCACGTTTCTCTTTAAGCCCACTATAGCACCGTTAATGTACCAAGTCAATGAGCCTGTCCTTCCCACTGCATATGCCTGACTGCATGTGCGCCTATTCCATTTATCCTTATTCCATGCGCTCCCGTCCCCATATGTGTATTCACTAATATACATAAAAGCGTTGAAGTTTAAAGTGATAAAGTATTGACATTTACAAGCAGATGGCGTACACTAGAGCGTGACTGAAACGTGCCTTTGGCAGCTGCAATATGTATGTAAGCCGCATTTGACACGCAGGACATAATAAGGAGTACATATCATGATTATCATAATGAAACCAAATGCTTCAGACGAAGCAGTCCAGAAAGTAACACATATCATTGAATCCAAGGGCCTGCAGGTCCACCTTTCCAAGGGGTCCCAGGTCACGATCGTGGGCGTGGTGGGCGATAAGACCAGGCTCCAGGGCAGCAACATCGAAATCAGCGAAGGTGTTGACAAGGTAGTGGCCGTAACCGAGTCCTACAAACTGGTCAACAAGAAATTCCACCCGGAGGATTCCATCATCCCGGTCGGCAACACCCATATCGGCCCTGGAACCATGACCGTCATGGCAGGCCCATGCGCCATCGAATCCAAGGACCAGCTTTTGGAGACCGCCTTCGCGGTTAAGAAAGCCGGCGCCACCTTCATCCGCGGCGGCGCCTACAAGCCCCGCACCTCACCCTACTCCTTCCAGGGTCTGGAGGAAGAAGGGCTTAAGTATATGAAGGAGGCCAGGGAGGCCACCGGTCTTAATGTGATCTGTGAGGTGACCAGCCTCCATGCCATAGAAGCTGCGTCCAGATATGTGGATATGCTGCAGATCGGCGCAAGGAACATGCAGAACTTTGAGCTTTTAAAAGAGGCAGGCAAATCCGGTCTTCCGGTATTGTTAAAGCGTGGGTTAAGCGCCACCATTGACGAGTGGCTCAATGCTGCCGAATATATCATCTCCGAAGGGAATCCCAATATCGTGCTCTGTGAGCGCGGCATCCGCACCTATGAAACATCCACCAGGAATACCCTGGATATCAGCGCGGTTCCCGTCATCCGCCAGAAGAGCCATCTCCCCATCATTGTGGACCCAAGCCACGCCACCGGTGTAAGGGCTTATGTGGAGCCCCTGGCCAAGGCGGCCATTGCGGTGGGTGCGGACGGACTGATGATTGAAGTACACCCCTGCCCGGCCAAGGCGCTGTCCGACGGGCCACAGTCCCTGACCTTCCCTGCCTTTGAACAGCTGATGCAGGACTTAAAGCCATACGCAGACCTGGCCGGCCGTACATTTGAAGCAAGATGACTGCCGCGCGTGTAAAATGTTTTTCCAGCACTCCCTCAATCAGAGAGTGCTTTTCTTTACAGGAGGATTAACCATGGAAAAAATAAGGATGACAGACTCCACCCTGGGCTTCATCGGTCTGGGACTCATCGGCGGCTCCATTGCCAGGGGCATCAAACGTGCCCGGCCGGACATAAAAATCATGGCATACATGCGTTCCAGGAACAGGCTGGAACAGGCAAAAAAAGACGGCGTGGTGGACGTGATACTGGATGGGATTGATGAAAATCTAAGGGAGTGCGACCTGATTTTCCTCTGTACGCCCGTGGAATATAACGCCGGTTACCTCTCTTCCATCCGCCCGTATCTCAAGCCCGGCGCACTGATTACGGACGTTGGAAGCACCAAGTGCGGCATTCACGAAGAAATCATCCGCCAGGGACTTGAGGGCTGCTTCGTGGGCGGCCATCCCATGGCCGGTTCGGAAAAAACAGGCTATGAAAATTCCACGGACCATCTCCTGGAAAATGCCTATTACATCGTCACGCCTCCCGAAGGCAGCGCACCCTCTTCTGCCCCGGAATCCGATGCCAATGCCAGGCGGATCATCGCAGTGGCACAGACCATTGGAGCAATCCCCCTTGTGCTTAACTACCGGGAACATGACAAGGTGGTTGCTGCCATCAGCCATCTCCCGCACCTTGTGGCATCCAGCCTTGTGAATCTGGTAAAAGACAATGATACGGCCCAGGGCACCATGAAGCAGGTGGCTGCCGGCGGTTTCAAGGATATCACCAGGATTGCTTCCTCCTCCCCTGAGATGTGGGAGCAGATCTGCATGACCAATGTGGGTCCGATTGCAGATATACTGGAAAAATACATCGCCTCATTGAACCAGATACTGGCCCAGGTCAGGGGGCACTGCGGGGACTCCATCTACCAGTTGTTTGAGACATCCCGGGACTACCGCAATTCCATCACGGACAGGGCCAAGGGGTCCGTGGAACCGTCCTATGAATTTACCGTGGATGTTGCCGATGAGATCGGAGCCATTTCCACCATATCGGTCATCCTGGCAGCCAAAGGCATCAGCATTAAAAATATCGGCATCAACAATAACCGGGAACGCGGGGAGGGCGCCCTTAAGATTGCATTTTATGACGAGTCCTCCATGGAAGCTGCCTGGAAACGCCTGGACCAGTACAAATACGAAATGTTCCGCATGTAATCATTGAAAGGACAGGATAATCATTATGGAATTCAGAAAATCACATGGACTTCACGGAGAAATCACGGTTCCGGGGGATAAATCCATCTCCCACCGGGCCGTCATGTTCGGCTCCATTGCAAAAGGCACCACGGAAATCCACAACTTCCTTCAGGGGGCGGATTGTCTCTCCACCATTGCCTGTTTCCAGAAAATGGGTATTGACATTGAGAATAACCGTGACCGCGTCATTGTCAGGGGCAATGGGCTGCGCGGCCTTAGGCGGCCCCAGGACGTGCTGGACTGCGGCAACAGCGGCACCACCACCCGCCTCATATCCGGGATCCTCTGTGCCCAGGAATTTGATGTGACACTGACAGGGGACGAATCCATCCGGAAACGTCCCATGAAGCGCATCATGGAACCGCTCTCCCTTATGGGGGCTGACATCACAAGCATGAACGGCAATGGATGTGCGCCCCTGCTCATCAAGGGACGTCCCTTAAAAGGCATCCATTATACCTCAAAGGTTGCGTCCGCCCAGGTCAAATCAGCCATCCTCCTGGCCGGATTATACGCCGGTTCCCCCACCAGCGTGACAGAGCCTTATGTCTCCAGGAACCATTCGGAAATCATGCTGGACCTGTTCGGCGCAGACATTAAGGCTTCCGGGACCACGTGCACCATCCAGCCGGCCAGGGAGCTTCACGGCGCCCAGGTCATGGTTCCCGGGGACATCTCCTCTGCCGCCTATTTCATTGCCGCAGGACTTATGGTTCCCGGCTCACAGCTGCTTATCCGGAACGTGGGCATCAATCCCACCAGGGACGGAATCATCCGTGTATGCCAGGATATGGGCGCTGACCTTGAGCTGTTGAATGTGACATCAGGCGCCGGAGAGCCGACTGCCGATATCCTGGTCCGCAGCAGCAGCCTCCACGGAACGGAAATCAAAGGAGCCATCATCCCTACCCTTATTGACGAACTCCCCATGATTGCCGCCATGGCCTGTATGGCTGAGGGTGATACCGTCATACGGGATGCCGCTGAATTAAAGGTCAAGGAATCCAACCGCATTGCCGTGATGGTTGAAAACCTTAAGGCCATGGGCGCCCATGTGGCCGAAACAGAGGACGGCATGATCATACACGGCAAAAAGCCGCTCCACGGCGCCTCCATTGACAGCAGGAAAGACCACCGCATCGCCATGACCTTTGCCGTCACCGCCCTCTGCGCTGACGGTGTCACGGACATAAAGGACGCTGACTGCGTGAATATCTCCTATCCCGGGTTCTACCATGACCTGGAACAATTAATGAAGTAATCATATAAAAATCCACGAAAAAAGCTGCGGCCCTCCATGTCCCTTTACAGGGAGCATGAAAAACGGACCGCAGCTTTTTATTTGCATTAGCTTTTCATTTACCTTAGCTTTTTATTTACCTTAGCTTTTCATTTACCTTAGCATAGCTTCTACCCCAATGCCACGTCTAAAATCATCATGACCACAAATCCGGCGGCAAATCCAATGGTCGCCACATTGGAATGATCCCCCTGGGCCGACTCCGGAATCAGTTCCTCCACCACCACATAAATCATGGCTCCTGCCGCAAAGGACAGGAAATACGGCAATGCAGGCCCCAATACTTCCGAAAGGGCCAGCATGAGGAATGCGCCCAACGGCTCCACTATGCCGGACAGCATGCCGTACACAAAAGCCTTGGGCTTTCCCACTGCCTCCTTAAGCGGCAGGGAAATGATGGCCCCTTCAGGAAAATTCTGTATGGCAATACCCACGGATAATGCCAGGGCGCCTGCCATGGTGATGGTACTGTTCTGGGACATAAGCCCTGCAAAGGCAACCCCCACCGCCATTCCTTCCGGAATATTGTGAAGGGTCACCGCCAGCACCAGCATGGTGCTTTTCTTCCAGCTGCCCTTGGGGCCTTCCGGTTCATCCGAATCCATATGGAGATGGGGAATCACCTCATCCAGGACCAGCAGAAAGCCGATTCCTAACAAAAATCCTATGGATGCCGGTACAAATGCCAGCTTCCCCATGTCCTGGCTCATATTCATGGACGGAATCAGTAGGGACCACACGGATGCAGCCACCATGACCCCGGATGCAAAGCCCAGAAATGCTTTCTGGACCCTGGGCCGTAAGGCATTTTTCAGGAAAAAGACACAGGCCGCTCCGGCTGTGGTCCCTATGAAAGGAATCATGATTCCTGCAAAAATATTCATGTTCATACCTCTGTCCTAATGCTTGGCACTGCGCTGTCCCTACAGGAAACCGCGCAGCTTCAGATAGTCCTTAATCAGCTGGATCATCTGGTCATAGTCAATACGGCTGGCATTGATGGGCAGGTCGTAATTCTCCATATCCATCCATTCCCTGCCTGTAAAGTAGCGGTGGTACTCCGTCCGCTCCTTGTCAATCCGTTTCATGCGGCGTAGCGCTTCCGCCTCATCCACCTTATCCACATCCATGACCCTGCGGATCCTTGTAACCGTGTCCGCATATACAAAGATGCGTATCAGGTTATCCATCTGATCCTGCAGCACATAGTTGCCGCACCGCCCGACAATGATGCAGGGTTCCGATGCAGCCAGGCCGCGGATGACGGATGACTGGAAACGGAACAGGTTTTCCGGGGATGTGATATTATGCCCATCCCTCTCCGGCTCTGTCAGCTCCGGCTTCATGCCGGTCACAATGCGGTACAGCAGGTTATTGCCCGCCTTCTCGTCTGCCAGCCGGAAATACTGCTCCCCGATGGCGCTTGTCTCCGATGTCATCTTAAGTATCTCTTCATCATAAAAATGTATGCCCAGTTCCTCTGCCAGCCGCTTGCCTGTCAGCCGTCCGCCGCTTCCGTACTGGCGTTCAATGGTTATTACAAAATGTTTGTCACTCATCATCATGCCCCCTTATCCTATTATATCAATATGGCACATTTTCATGGCATTTAACGCGTTCTCATGGCTTTGCGGGGTTACCCCTGCGCAGCAGGATGCATCCACCTGGATGGGTGTGTCCGGTATCACTGCCTTAATCAGCATGGCATTGGAGATTACGCAGATGTCCGTACAAAGACCTACCAGCTCCACACTTTCATACTGTCCAAGGGCCGCATAATCAGCCAGTTCACGGCTGCCAAAGGTAGCCTTCTCAAACCGTTTTCCCTCAAACTCCTTAAGCCCTTCAACCAGTTCCCAGCCCGGAGTCCCCTTGACACAATGGATGACCGGAAGCTTCTTACCTTCCATTGTATCCATGTAATCCTCAGAATGCGTATCCAGTGTAAACACGACTTCCTGGCCCGCTTTTCCGTAAGCCTTAATCTTGTCAATCACATGAGGGACAATGGCCTGGGCTTCCTTACTCCCCAGGGATCCGTCCACAAAATCCTTCTGCATATCCACTACTACAAGTAAACGGCTCATGTAACTATCCTCCTTGTTATTAGCACCGGCGCTTCCCAGTGCCAATGCCTCTCAGGTTCCGGCAGCATCCTTGCGGACATTGCCTTTCCTGTCATTTACAGTCTATCACATTTTGACAATCAATTAAAGATATTTTCACAAAATTTAAAAACCCTATTGACAAATTGAATCCGTTGTATTAAGATACGGGTTAATAAATCAAACCGTAGAGAAAGAGGAGTAAGCTTCCAAAGCATTAACACAGAGAGCCGCAGGTGGTGGGATTGCGGTATAAGGCTGGCAGCTGAATGGACTTTTGAGGGCGGTCCTGAAAGATAGTTCCGTAGGGACCGACGGATTCCGCAACCGTTATTCATGCGGCACATATGTTGGTATGTGTAAAGTGGACTTTTCAGTCAATTTGAGTGGCACCGCGGATTTTTATTCGTCTCAATTATGGTATAACCGTAATTGGGACGTTTTTTTGTCCCTTTGCCGGACCTGTTTAAGATATACGGCCATAAACCAGCCATGGGTCAGATTGACGGCCGGGACCTGCAGGCAGCGCGCAGCCTGTAACCCGGACAGCAATGGTCCTTTCCCAACGCAGTTCATTACTTACCATAGAAAACAGATCATGGAATCAAAACAATCATTCAGGAGGATTTTAATTATGAAAAAAACAATCGCAATGCTTTTAGCCGCAGCCGTAAGCGCATCCCTGTTAGCAGGATGCGGTTCATCTTCACAGGACCAGACCACCGCACAGGTATCTTCCGAGGCAGCCTCCAAGGATACCACAGGAAACCAGGAGACTTCCGCCGGAACGGCTTCTGATAAGGAGACGGCAGGGAGCCAGGCAGACGGGGAGGGTTCCTATACCATCGGCATTGGACAGTTTGCGGAACACGGTTCCCTTGACAACTGCCGCGAGGGCTTCCTGGAAGGCCTTGCCGAGGCCGGAATCGAGGAAGGCAAGAACCTGACCGTCCTCTATGAGAACTCCCAGGCCGACGGCGGGACCGCCAGCCAGATTGCCACCAACTTCGCAGGCAGGGACGTGGACCTGATGTGCGGTATCGCAACCCCCATGGCCCAGGCAGAATACGGTGTTGCCAAGAAATCCGGCACCCCGGTCATCTTTACGGCCGTCACAGACCCGGTTGCAGCCGAACTGGCTGATGCCAGCGGGACCCCGGTAGGCGAGATTACGGGAACCAGCGACAAACTGCCGGTTGAGCAGCAGTTAAAGATGATCCGCGAAATCCTTCCGGACGCAAAGCGCATCGGCATCATGTACACCACCAGCGAGGTAAACTCTGAATCAGCCATTGCGGAATACAAGGAGCTTGCGCCTGACTATGGGTTTGAGATTGTAGACACCGGAATCTCCTCCTCCGCCGACATTTCCCTGGCAGCAGATACCTTAATCAGCAAGGTGGACTGCATCACCAACCTGACTGACAACACCGTGGTCGCCTCCCTTCCTGTCATCCTGGATAAGGCGGAAGCGAAAAAAATCCCGGTATTCGGAAGTGAAATCGAACAGGTCAAAATCGGCTGTCTGGCAGCCATGGGCCTGGACTATATCGAACTTGGAAAACAGACCGGCCATATGGCTGCACAGGTATTAAAGGGCGAAAAGAAAGCCAGCGAAATGAATTACGAAACCATCAAGGAAGCAGCTTTCTACGGCAACACCAAGGTGGCTGAGAATCTTGGGATCACACTGCCGGAAAGCCTTACTGCCGATGCGGCGGGGATTTTTACTGAGATTGCACAGTAAGAAGGGTTCATACTGATTTGGGAGGAACATCATGACAACGATTATTTTCGGTATCTTTGAAGAAGGCCTGGTTTATGCCATCATGGCCCTTGGCGTATATATCACCTATAAGATCCTGGATTTTCCAGATCTTTCCGTGGACGGGACATTTCCCCTGGGCGCTGCCCTTACCGCCGTCGGCATTTCCAACGGCCTGCCCATCATCGGGACCATCCATCCGGTCCTGGCCCTCATCCTCTCCTTTGGTGCAGGTGCCCTGGCCGGATGCATCACGGGCCTGATCCATGTAAAGCTCAAGGTACGCGACCTGCTGTCAGGAATCATTGTCATGACCGCCCTTTACTCCATCAACCTGAGGATTGCAGGAAAGTCCAACCTTCCCATCTTCAGCAAGGACACGATTTTCAGCAATCCATTCCTTACGGAAACCATCCCCAACGCGCTTTCCCCTTATGTGGTAACCATTATCCTGTTTGTAATCGTGCTGGCCTGCAAGCTGCTTCTGGATGCCTATCTTAAGACGCGTTCCGGCTACCTGCTGCGAGCAGTGGGTGATAACGATGTGCTTGTCACTTCCCTGGCCAAGGACAAGGGAATGGTGAAAATCGTGGGCCTTGCCATTGCCAACGGCTTCGCGGCCCTGGCAGGCAGTGTGTACTGCCAGCAGAAAGGATTTTTCGATATCTCCATCGGCACCGGGACCATTGTCATCGGGCTGGCTAATGTAATCATCGGAACCCAGCTGTTTAAACGCTTTGGTTTTGTCAAATCCACCACTGCAGTCATCATCGGTTCCATCATATACAAGGCCTGTGTATCCCTGGCCCTGCTGCTGAACGACATCCCTGTCAATCTTGGTTTCCTCCGTTTTACCATATCCGTCACTGCCTCGGATTTAAAGCTGATTACAGCCATCCTGTTCCTCATCATCCTGGTCTTAAGCTCCTCCAGGGGAAAGAAGGTAAAGAGCCATGCTTGAACTGAAACACATCAATAAATACTACAATGCCGGCACAATCAATGAAATGTGCCTGTTTGAGGATTTCTGCCTTACCATCAAGGACCATCAGTTTGTCTCCGTGGTGGGCAGCAACGGTTCCGGCAAGACTTCCATGCTCAATATCATCTGCGGCAGCATCCCCCTGGACGAGGGCCATATCATCATCGGTAATGAGGACATCACTAAGATGCCGGAATACAAGCGGCAGCGCCGTATCGGGCGGGTATATCAGAACCCGGCCATGGGTACCTGCCCATCCATGACAATCCTGGAAAATATGTCCCTGGCCGATAACAAAGGCAGGTCATTCAACCTCCGCCCGGGCACCAACCGGCAGCGGGTGGAATACTACCGCGAATCCCTCCGCTCCCTTGGCCTTGGCCTGGAGGATAAAATGGATGTAAAGGTTGGGGTGCTCTCCGGCGGCCAGCGCCAGGCCATGGCGCTCCTCATGTCCACCATGACCCCCATCGAGTTCCTTATCCTGGACGAACACACGGCTGCCCTGGACCCCAAGACAGCGGAAACCATCATGGAACTGACGGATAAGATTGTCAAGGAAAAGGAACTGACCACCATCATGGTCACCCACAACCTACGCTACGCCGTGGAATACGGCGACCGCCTGCTCATGATGCACCAGGGACGCGCCATCATAGACAAGGAAGGCCGGGAAAAACAGGAGATGCAGATTGATGATATCCTGGAGCGTTTTAATGAGATAAGTATTGAGTGCGGAAATTAAGGCTGATGGTAACAGCCTGATAGTATCAGGCTGACTGGAATGGGCTGTTTATAACAGCCGGGCCGGAATATGCATACGCAATGAAAACGGGCGTTGTCCTGAAGGGTACCAGATGGATTCCCTCAGGGCAACGCCCGTTTTTCTTCATTCTCTTATTACTCAGCAAACACCATGATTTTCACTGCCGAGTTCTCATCATCTGCCCAGACCACGCACTTCCTGCCCTGGGTTAAATCGTCAAGGGTAACGATATTCCTTGTAAGGTATGGGAATATGTTGCAGTCGTCTGCAAGTGTGTACTCTGTTCCGTCAATGGCTGTAAGCACTGATTTGGATGTGGATGCGTCTGTTATCATGGACTTGACTTCCACATAATCCGGAACCTTTGCATCAGCCGGTATGTTGGCGAATATCACGGTTGCGTTGGTCATTGGCGGAAGGCTCATGGTCATGGCCGGCCCTATGTAGGCGTAGATGGTATCGCCGTCCTTGATGTCCTCCAGCTTGATAGGAAGGCCGCTGACCGCATCCAGTATGTAAGTCTCATCTGCAACGTTAAGGATGATCTCACCGCTGCTGCTTACGCCTGACTGATTGTCAATGGAAAGCCTGCCGTCCTCTGTCCTGGTCACTGGTCCGAATATACGGATGGCCTGGGGCGCTTCTGGCTCGCTCTCTTCCATGCTCTCAATGGCTCCTGTCACTGACTCCACAACGGTGTCTGCCACCGTTGTCTCTTCCTTTGTGGCTTCTTTACTCTCCTGTGTTGCCGTGGTGGTGCCTGCGTTTGCATTGGAAGCACACCCTCCTACGCCAAGTACCACTGCTGCACAGATTCCTGCTGCATATAATCGATATTTTCTCAATATTATCTTCTCCTTTTCATAAGTAATGCCCTGCTTTAGGGCATTATTGATGTCTGTATGAGAAGTATATATCATTTCCTCCCTATATCCAATAAAGGATTTCTTAATAATTCTGAAATAAGGATTAACGTTATGACGATTGTTGCAAATTTTTTACAAAAGAAGGAACCCTATCTTAAGATATCACGGAAAGCCCCTTAATCCTTATCGCGCCATCTCCAGCTGCGGTCCCTTCTGGTTATGGGCTTTGATGATGGTTTCTATCTCGTCCAGGTTGGAGGAGGGAAGGTCGCCGGGGATGGTATTCTTAACTGCAGCGGTTGCATTGCCGTAGGCAATGGCCTTTTGGCAGTCGCCGCCGCTGCTGAGCAGTCCGTACAGGGCACCGGAAATATAGGCGTCCCCGCTTCCGATGCGGTCAACCACCTCGATATCGCGGTAAGGCTCCTCCTCATAATATTCATTCCTGGCAGCATCGTAAATCACGGAACCGAATGTGTGGCGCTTGGGGCTGTGGACAATCCTTTGGGTGGAGGCCACGATGGAGATGGGGAACTCTTCCGTAAAGCTCTTCATCATTTCCCGGGCAGTGCCTGTTTTTAGGAATGTAAGCCGCGCCGTGTCCTCTGAACAGAAGAAGATGTCCACATAGGGCAGGATGCGCAGGATACATTCCCTGGCCTCGTCCCCGGTCCACAGATTGCCGCGGAAGTTCACATCAAAGGACACCAGGGTTCCGGCTGCCTTGAAACGCTTAATCATCTCGATGGTAGTCTCACGTATATCCCCGTTCAGGGCCAGGGTAATTCCGGTTGTATGGAAGCACTTGGATGCCGTGTAAACTTCCTCCGGGATTTCATTAATGTCCAGGGAGAAAAAGGAACTGTTGTTGCGGTCATAAATCACCTTTGGTTTTCTGGGGTATGCGCCGTTCTCATAATAGTAAATTCCCACACGGGCAGATGAGGACTGGTCATACATGAAGAAATCATCGCTGACCCCGAAGGAACGGATCTTACCTTTCATGAAGCTTCCTATATCATGGGCCGGAAGCTTGGAAATGACGCCTGTGTGGAGTCCTAACAGGGCCGCGCCCACGGCCACGTTCAGTTCTGCCCCGCCTACCTGCTTCACAAATGTATCCCCTCTGGACAGACGCTCATTATCAGGCGGTGAAAGCCTGAGCAATACCTGACCCAGGGTCAGAAGATCAAAATTCCTGCTGTTATTCATTCCCATCATAACTCTCCTTTTTCTTTATATAAGAAACGGCTAATTCCCATAGAGGATTAGCCGCTTCCAAATTGTCTGGTGATTACATATAAAAGTGATTATCTCTGAACACGTCCTGAACCGTCGCCGCCAGCCAGGTTATCTACGTCAGCGCGTGTAACCAGGTTGAAGTCGCCAGGGATGGTGTGCTTTAATGCAGATGCTGCTACTGCGAATTCCAGGGCAGCCTTCATGTCCTTGCCGTCTGCCAGACCGCAGATTAAGCCGCCTGCAAAGGAGTCGCCGCCGCCAACACGGTCAACGATTGGGGTAACACGGTACTTTTTGGAGTGATAGAACTCACGTGTCTTACCGTCCATGATGCATGCGGACCAGCCGTTGTCGGATGCGCTGAAGCTCTCACGCAGGGAGCTGATGATGTACTTAAATCCAAACTTATCAGCCATCTGGTTGAAGATGTCAACATATCCAGCCAGTTCCAGTTCCCCGGAGGTAACGTCCGTGTTGCCTGGCTTGAAGCCCAGGACCTTCTCAGCGTCCTCTTCGTTGCCGATGCACACGTCAACATACTGCATCAGGTTAGTCATGACCTTCTGTGCCTTCTCGGAAGACCACAGTTTCTTACGGAAGTTCAGGTCAACGGATACGGTTACGCCGTGAGCCTTGGCTGCCTTTAAGGCTGCCTCTGTCAGTTCGATTGCAGCATCGCTGACAGCTGGTGTGATACCGGTAAAGTGGAACCAGTCAGCATCAGCAAAAATCTCATCAAAGTTAAACTCGTCCGGGGTAGCTGTTGCAATGGCGCTGTTTGCACGGTCATAAACAACATTGGAAGCCCTCATGGCAGAGCCTGTCTCTAAGAAATAGATTCCCAGTCTCTCGCCGCTTCTTGCGATGTGCTTGGTTCCTACATTGTATTTCCTCAGGGCTGCTACTGCGCAGTCACCGATTGGGTTCTTCGGGATAGCTGTCACGAACTGAACGTCATGTCCGTAGTTTGCAAGGGATACTGCCACGTTGGCCTCTCCGCCGCCGTAATTGATATCGAACTCGTCTGCCTGGATGAATTTCTCATTGTTCGGGGTAGATAATCTTAACATGATTTCGCCCATGGTAACTATTTTTGCCATTGTATGATTCTCCTTTTATTTACCTGATTATGATTCAAATTGAATGGGTTGGTTATTTTGCCCTTGCTGCTGCCACGGCCTGTACGAATTCCTGGGCCTTAGCTGTAACTGCTGCGAAATCGCCGGTCTTAGCGCCCTTGGTCAGGCTGGAGCCGGTTCCAACTGCATATGCGCCTGCCTTGATCCACTTGTCCACATTGTCAACGTCAACTCCGCCGGATGGCATGAACTCGCCCTGTGGAAGAGGTCCTTTGAAGGAGCTGATGGCTGCCGGTCCCACAATATTGCCAGGGAATACCTTGATGATATCGCATCCGGCTTCCAGTGCGGTGATTGCCTCGGTTGGGGTCATGACGCCCGGGAGCATGGGAACCCTGTAGCGGTTGCACAGCTTGATGGTGTCCACATTCAGGCCAGGGCTTACGATATAGTTGGCACCGGCCAGGATGCATGCCCTTGCTGTCTCAGGATCCAGTACGGTACCTGCGCCGATTACAATCTTATCATTATCTTTATACTTATTAGCCATCATCTTGATGAACTCAACAGGGTCGCCTTCATCCATGGTCATGGTCAGCTCAATGAAGTTGATGCCGCCCTCGATGATGGCGTCAACTACCTTCTCACCCTGCTCGTAATTCTTTGCACGGACAACCGCAACCAGACAGTCCTCTTTCATTCTTGATAAAACTTGTTCTTTTTTCATTTCGCTTCTCCTTCTTTCCGC
>DS990260.1:433542-500801 GCA_000155435.1 Clostridiales bacterium 1_7_47FAA
AAATTCGCATATACGAATCAATTTCATATTTGCGATTTTATACTTAAATTTTAATCGCTACCGCTTGATTTGTCAACAGCAAAAGATGTAAAAATATAAGTTTTTCTACTGCCTTTTCAGCATTTCCCCAAAAAGCCCAGCAGCTTTGATATCTCTGCCGCCTTGGTCCGCACCAGGCAGCCCAGCGCATCGTAATCTTCCGTGGGTTTGTAAAGGCTGGATACGCTGATGGCGCCCATGACATTGCCGTCCTGGCCAAATACCGGCGATCCCACACATTCCATGTGTTCCTCCAGCTCCCTTGCGTCAAAAGCATAGCCCTTGTCACGCACACGCTCCAGTTCCTTCTCCAGTTCCTCCCTGGTAACTATGGTCCGCTCCGTATGCTTCTTAAATGTAATGCGCTCCATCAGCTGCCCTGTCTCCTCCTCATCCGAGTAAGCCAGGATGGCCTTTCCCAGGGAAGTGCAGTAAATCGGATTCTTGGTGCCCACAGTGGCTGTGGTGATGATGGGGTTCTCCGGCTCAAATTTGCAGATGTAGACAATGGCATCGTCGGAGCGGATGCCAAAGAATACGGTCTTTCCCACCTCCCTTGAAAATGCCTTCAGCACCGGGTCAATGGTGCTGATGAAATCCAGGTTATTGGTATAGTTGATGCCGATCCTGTATGCCGTAAGACCGATGGTATAACGCTGCTTCTGCCCTCTGGCCACATGAATCATCCCGGTCTGTACCAGTGTTGTCACGATGTCGTAGCCGCTTGTCTTGGGCAGGTCCAGCTTCTCGCATATCTCGTCCAGCGTAATCCCGTCCGGCTTCTTGGACACCAGTTTCAGTATGTCTATGGTCCGCAGTGTGGTTCTGTTTAATTTCATGGATACCTCCCACCTTCTGTCACATGTATGTCACCCGTATATGCAAATGGATTTGGATATGCAGATATTGTATTCGTATATGCATTCTCAATCCGTATATACGATATTATAGATTCAGTATACATCATCTGTCCCTGTGATGCAAGGGGTAATTCCTCCATAAACAACTGTTTTTCGCGCTATTTTATCCAACGGTCCGGCGGCTGTGCCTGTGATGACGGTATCCGGCTATCAGGTTAACTACTGCTACCGGACTTAATTCCTGCCACCGGGCTTAATTGCTACCACCGGACTTAACTACTGCCGCCGGACTTAACTACTGTCACCAGACTTAACTACTGCCGCCGGGCTTCCTACAGTGTAACTCCCTGCTTGAAGATTGCCATATCATGGAAGCCAGCTTCTTCTGACTTCACTTTCCTGCCGGAAGCAACTGCAAGCACATAATCCAACAGTTCTTCTGCCAGTTCTTCCTTGGTCATATCCTCCACCATGCGTCCCGCATTGAAATCAATCCAGTTATCCTTGTGTCCTGCCAGCTTTGAATTGCTGGAAATCTTCACTGTAGGCACAGGGGATGCAAAGGGCGTTCCCCTTCCTGTGGTGAACAGGACCATATGGGCGCCGGACAGGGCCAGGGCAGTGGATGCCACCAGGTCGTTGCCCGGGGCGCTTAAAAGGTTCAGTCCCTTTACCTTGACCATCTCCGTGTATTCCAGGACGCCTCTTACCAGGGCGCTGCCTGACTTCTGGGTACAGCCCAGGGACTTGTCCTCCAGGGTGGAGATGCCGCCCTTCTTATTGCCTGGCGAGGGGTTCTCATAGATGGTCTGGTTGTGGCTGGTAAAATAATCCTTGAACCCGTTAATCAGGTTCACGGTCTTTTCAAACAGTTCAGGCGTGGCGCAGCGGTTCATGAGCAATGTCTCCGCCCCGAACATTTCCGGCACCTCTGTCAGGATGGTGGTTCCGCCCTTGCTTACCAGAAGGTCCGAGAATGCACCCACCACCGGGTTGGCCGTTATGCCGGAAAGTCCGTCAGAGCCGCCGCACTTCATTCCAATCACAAGCTCGCTGGCATCAATCTTCTCCCTGGTAAATGCCCCTGCATACACTGCCAGTTCCTTTAACAGGTCCATGGCCGCCTCCATCTCATCCTCCACATCCTGGCACTGGAGGAATTTCACACGGTCCTTGTCATAATCCCCGATGTAATCCATCAGCACGGGAATATTGCTGTTCTCACAGCCCAGTCCGAGTACCAGCACGCCGCCTGCGTTGGGGTGATGGATCATGTCGGCCAGCACCTTCCTGGTGTTTTCCTGGTCATCCCCCATCTGGGAACATCCATATGGATGGGGAAATGCAATCACATCCTCCACACTGCCCTTTACCAGTTCCCTGGCCCGGGCCTCAAGCGCCTTGGCAATGGAATTCACACATCCTACCGTGGGAATGATCCAGATTTCGTTACGGATGCCCGCCTTGCCGTCAGACCTGCGGTAACCGTCAAAGCAAACGTGCTCCGTTGGCTGGACATCCGTTCCGTCCGGCGTATAATCATAGGTAAGGACATCTCCCAGGGCTGTCCTCACATTATGGACATGGACCCATCCGCCTTCCTTAATATCTTCCTTTGCATATCCGATGCGGAAACCATACTTAATGACTTCTGCACCGCTTCCAATGTCCTTCAGGGCAAACTTATGTCCCTGTGGGATATCTTCCTGAATGGCTACCTTCCTGCCCTCCACGTCAAGTGTCTCGCCCTTTGAAACAGGCCGCAGCGCAACGGCGACATTATCGTTCCTGTTAATCTTAACAATATCCTGCATGGTCTTTACATTCTCCTATCATTGTTATTTGGTGTGCCCGCTTTATTGTAAGTACTTACAATTATTCTACTCATTTTCAAGGAATAAGTCAATAAAAAAATAGAAAAGTATTGCAATATTTACGCGGAATATGTATAATGAACTTAGCTTGTAAGCGCTTACAGAATGTGAGGTTATTTTATGAATATATACGATGTCTCTGAACATGCAGGGGTATCCATTGCAACTGTTTCCAGGGTACTGAACGGCAATCCCAACGTCAGTGAAAAGACCAGGGAAAAGGTCCTTAAGGTCATGGATGACCTGGGATATACCCCGAATGTATTTGCCAGGGGACTGGGGCTTAACACCATGCAGACCATCGGAATCATGTGTTCCGATTCCTCCGACCCCTATCTGGCGGGTGCCATCTACTATCTGGAACGCGGACTCAGGTCCCATAATTATGATGCAATCCTGTGCTGTACGGGATATGACCTGGATGCAAAGCAGAAGTATTTTGAGCTGCTGCGCTCCAAACGTGTGGATGCCATCATCCTGGCCGGCTCCAAGTTTGTGGAGATGCGGCCCAAGGATAATGCATATATTACGGAAGCTGCTTCAGAACTTCCCATCATGCTGGTTAACGGATACCTGGAAGGGGATAATATCTACAGTACGGTGTGCGATGACCATGCTGCCATGTACGGCGCCGCTTCCCAGCTCCTTAAGGCCGGCAGGAGACGTATCCTGTATCTTTACACCAGCTATTCCTACAGCGGGGTCAACAAGCTGGAGGGCTACAAGGATGCCCTGAAAGCTTACGGAATGGCCCCCTGCGATGAACTGATCCGGCAGTGTCCCAAGGACATATCTGCTGCCAAGGAACTGCTTGTGTCCCTTCATGGACAGGGACTGGAATTTGACGCGGTCATGACAAGCGATGATTCCCTGGCCGTGGGTACTGTTAAGTATGCCCACGCATCCGGCATTTCCATACCCGATGAACTGAATATCATCGGATACAACAACTCCATCCTGTCCCAGTGCACGGATCCGGAGATAACATCCATTGACAGCAAGGTAGAAGCACTGTGCACCACCACCATCAACACACTTATGGGGGTTTTCAGCGGCGTGAATGTGCCCAGCAGGACCACGATCGCCTCTGATTTAATAAAAAGAAAAACCACTAATTTTTAATTCTTAAGGAGGATTAACAACATGAAAGCATTTATGGACAAGGACTTCCTATTATCCAGTGATATGGCAAAGGAGCTGTATCATGATTTCGCAGAGAACATGCCGATTCTTGACTATCACTGCCACATCAATCCGCAGGAGATTTACGAAGACCGCAAGTTTGATAATATCACCCAGGTATGGCTGGGCGGCGACCATTACAAGTGGCGCCAGATGCGCTCCAACGGCATAGACGAAACGTACGTGACCGGAGACAGCACGGACTGGGAGAAGTTCAAAGCATGGGCAGAGACCATGCCCAAGTTAATCGGCAACCCGCTGTACCACTGGAGCCATCTGGAACTGAGGAAGTATTTTGGTTACCAGGGCTTCTTAAACGGAGATACGGCTGAGGAAGTATGGAACCTCTGCAACGCAAAGCTGCAGGAGGATTCCATGACAGTCCGCAACCTGATCAAGCAGTCCAATGTCACCCTTATCTGCACCACCGATGACCCGGTTGACACACTGGAGTGGCACAAGAAGATTGCCGAGGATGACACATTTGACGTACAGGTCCTTCCTGCCTGGAGACCGGACAAGGCCATGAACGTCGAGAAGCCAACCTTTGCAGCTTACATGGCGCAGCTCTCCCAGGTCAGCGGTGTTAAGGTAACTGATTTTGCCTCCTTAAAGGAAGCCCTTAAGAACCGTATGGCATTCTTCACCTCCATGGGATGCTGTGTATCTGACCACGCACTTGAATACGTAATGTACGTTCCCGCGGATGAGGCTGAAATTGACGCCATCCTTGCCAAGGGGTTAAAGGGAGAAGCCATTACCAAGGAAGAAGAACTGAAGTTCAAGACCGCATTCATGCTCTTTGTTGCCCGTGAATACACCAGGATGGGCTGGATCATGCAGATCCATTACGGCTGCAAGCGCGACAATAACGCCTACATGTTTGAGCAGATTGGCGCTGATACCGGTTTTGACTGCATCAACAATTACGCCCCCAGCGCACAGATGGCTGACTTCTTAAATGCACTGAGCGCTTCCAATGAGATACCAAAGACCATCCTCTACTCACTGAACCCCAATGACAATGCCTCCATCGGCACCATCATCGGCTGCTTCCAGGACAAGTTCCCGGGCAAGATCCAGCAGGGTTCTGCATGGTGGTTCAATGACCACAAGGTGGGAATGACTGAGCAGATGACCAGCCTTGCAAACCTGGGCTGCCTGGGCAACTTCATCGGTATGCTCACAGACTCCAGAAGCTTCCTGTCCTACACCAGACACGAATACTTCCGCCGCATCCTGTGCGAACTCATCGGCGGCTGGGTAGAAAACGGGGAGTATCCCGCAGACATGAAAGCCTTAGAGGACATCATCAAAGGCATCTGCTATAACAATTCCGTAAAATACTTCGGTTTCAACCTGGATGTTGTAAAATAAAATCACTTATATGATAAACTTGGTCATATAGCAAAATCAGGCTGGCGTCCGACGGGAGAATTCCCAGCGGATGGGATACACAGGTACGAAGGACGCAGAAAGCCCCCTCAAATCAACAGATGACTGAGGGGGCTATTCTTAATTCCAAATTCTACAAATAAATATCATACTTTCAATCCACAGAATAATCCAGCCTTATTTCAGCCGCACCACATGCTGGCAGTAAATATACAGATTCTTTATCTTCTTGGCCTGCTGCCCATCATCTCCCAACACAATAGGCTGTGTTCCTGAAGGTGTTATGTACAGTTTAAACGCAAGCGCATCCTGACCAACATGCATATCTTTTACCGGTGCGTATGCGAAATCCTGTCGTTCAATATCCAGATATTCAAACATGATATGTTCCAATTCAGGGTTTGAAAAGACGCGTACAATATCCGCCGCTCCCTTCATCTCCATGATGGCTTTTGCTTCTTCAAATGCAATATTAGTGAAACGGTAGTCGCCATTCCCCAAAATATAAGCCAGCATACTATTATCCAATAACAATAACGGATCTTTCGCCATAACATTACCTCCTTTTTATTAATACACTTCGTTTCACTATTATCATAAGCCATTATACAAATATTGTCAATATTGTTAGAAAACAATCAATATTGTTCGATATTTATCAAACAAATTTCACAAAGCGATTAAAATTACCTTGACATATCAAAAGAGTTTTTCAACAATTCACAATTTATCAGAGGTCCATTTTCTCTATGCGGATTCTATATCTTCCCAATTGAGCCAGTACATGATTGTCTTCCGCTTTCATTTTCGGACTCCTTTCCCATATCAGGTCCTGATAGCGGTATATGCTAAGCAGGATTCCGAGCAGTCCATAGACAGCAACCGTGTGATATCCCCCATATGTAAAAAAGGGAAGCCCGGCCGTGGACACAAAGACGAATCCAAGGTTCAGCATCAGGTTCCAGCCTGTTTCCAGGACAAGGATCATGACACATCCATAACCAATCAGCTGCCCAAGCTGATTCTTCTGCTTTTTCACCATGTGGAACAGCAGGAACAAAAACAGGATTAACAATCCGGCCAGAATTCCTACTGCCAGGACTCCCCAGGTGGAGGCTGCCTGCAGCATCACATAATCATATTGTGCACCAGGAAGCAAATGGATTGGGGTTCCCTCCGGCGTACCGCCCTTTGTAAGCCCGCCCAGGAATTTAAGCTGCTTCATGATATCCCTTGTCACCACTACCTGGAATGCCTCTTCCCTGGCATAAGCCCATGGACTCAGGATTGCCCTTAACCTTGCCATCTGATATGGCTGCATTCCAAGGTAGGAATAACATCCGCCCGCCAAGGCCAATGCCCCCAGCCCAAGAATCGGCCTGCTTTTCCGTTTCACCTGATACCAGTTCCTGAACAGGGAATACATCAGCATCATGAAGCACACAGACATCACATCCAGTGTAATGCCAATCCCGCCGCCAATCACTGCAAATGAAGTATAGGCAGCAGCCAGCAGCCATAAAAGGGAACGGATGACACCTGAATAACCGGTACCGCGATACCCATAGAGAATCCCTCCATACATGGGAATGAACAGATACATGACCGTCTTCATATAGCTGTGTCCTCCATTGATGACCTGGACCATCCCCAGATTGCAGACGAGGATGATTGAAACCAGGAACAGCCCTCCAATCAGTTTCCCATATCTGCTAAACAGACTGTAATCACAAAAGTAAAGGATTGACATGAATCCCAATCCCAAGAAAGTGTAAAGGCATTGGCGGGCAAATGCATCCTGGTTTATCCGGTACAGGTTTTCTGTACCAAACCGGTAAATACAGAAATACTGTACCAACAGCCCGGCCAGACTTAAGAGCATTGCCATTCCCAAAACCATCCAGTTGTTTTTGGGCCTGTGGATACGGTCCATATCAATCCCTACTTCCACGGGGCTTCCCATCTGGCGGACCGCTTCTTCCAGCGCCTCATCCCTGGTCCGCCCCATCTGCTCATAAACCTGGGCCTGGTCTTCGATATGAGTCCGGATTTCCCTCTCAACCTCCTGCTTTGCCTTTTTATTACGGATCTGCCCGGTTAATTCAGACAAATATTCATGCATTTCCATATAAGGCACCTCCTATCACCTGTCCCACTGCCTTTGTATAGGTTTCCCATGCCTCCTTTTTCCTTATCAGTTCCGCCATGCCCTGCTTTGTGATGGAATAATATCTGCGCACCTTGCCCTGGGCTTCCTTTTCATAGGATATGAGTAGTTTCCTGGACTCCATGGTGTGGAGCAGCGGATACATGGTGCCCGCTTTCAGGCTAAATACATATTCGGAGCGTTTTTCCAGCTCTTCTATCATTTCATAGCCATACATGTCTTTTTCGGATAAAAGCTGTAAAAGGAGCATGGATGTATTGCCTGATGATACAATCTTCTCTTCTGCCATAATTGATTCCTCCTGTTGACGCGTGTATTGTTTTCATGGATAGTTTTGGATGGGTTTGGGTATCTTTATATGGATGATGGATATATAGATAATCTATATATCATGATATGATTTATCTATGGACATCCTTTATGCCACTACATGATTATCATATAGCCATTCCATATACCATGGCACGTTCATTATATAGCCGTTCTACCTATCATAATTATATATAGATAATCTATATATGTCAAACACTGATTTTCCCTTTCTTCCTGTTCATCTGCAGCACGGCCGTCACCGCGCCGCTGACAGCAAGGAGCGCATAAAAGCTGATTCCGCGGCTCAGCATCATCACCGGGAAAACCTGTCCCCCGCCAAGTATGGGCCTGTATAGCGAAATAAAACTGCCCTCTGAGGCGCCAACCGACCCCGGAAGCGGAACCGCGGTCACAGCAAGGCTCAGGATGGCCTGCATGGCAAGGAACCGACCAGGTTCCGCCTCTATTCCAAGGGCCAGGCAGGCAAAGTAAGGTACCAGGAACAGGGCTGTCAGCTGAATCAGCGCGCGAAGGAACATCCTGACAACCACCAGCGGGTACTGTCTCAGATACGCCCCTCCCCTGCTGTATTCGTTAATCAGTCCCTCCATTTTGCGCTGGGCCTTTTTGCGGTTCCTTATGAGCTTTACCCTGGTTAATATACGGATGGCCCACAGTACCACCCGCTCTGCCAGAAGGCTGTTTAAAATAATCAGCAGGATCAGGCCGGAGCAGATTCCATTGACCAGGATACCGAATACCAGAAGCCACTGTATGAGTCTTCCCTGGGACATGACAAAGGACAGGTTAAGGAGTACCATGACGCTTCCATACACCAGCACCGTCATCTGATACACGGCCGCCACAGCCAAAAGTGTAAAGGAACTGTGGGCAAATCCGAACCCGTCCCTGGTCATGTAAAACAGCTGCATGGGCTGTCCGCCCGTGGCAGAAGGCGTGATGGCGCTGAAATAAAAGCCTGCAAAGGAATAGGACAGGGAGCGTCTGTAGGGAATCTTTTTATGGAAGGTCCTCATAAGCAGCCGTATATTGGCTGCTTCACAGTTGATGAACACGAACATGCAGAAAAATGCAGGCAGCACGAACCTAAGTTCCGCCCGCTGAAAGGTTTCCCCCATGGTTTCCATGGAATGGTTCTGAAAAAGCACGTGAAATGTCACCAGGGCCAGGACTGCAACCATACAAAGCCCTATGAGCATTTCCTTCATTTTCATTTTCTTCTGCTCCATCCTGCGCCACCTTCCTTCTTTTCCTCTGTAATTCCCAAATCCTGTCCAGACATCCATCCCCGCTATCTGCACGGGCGGCATCCTGTGTTAACGCGCCTATGTATGGAGCCTGATGTTAATATGCCAGTGTATGGCACCGGTGTTAATATGCCAGTATATGGCCCACGCCATCCGGACCGGACAATACCATCCTGGATCTGCTGTGTATATTATACTGGCTATTTATTAAAACTTACGGTAATTTTCCTTAAGAAACACAGCCAAACCATATAAAAAAGCCTAAGACTCATTATCTTAGACTTTTTTCATGGATGCTGTTGTATGTGAGCAGGACGGTAAGCCGGGTTATGTCGTTGGATGGCCATCTATCTAGGACTGCCGTCGCCGGCAGCCTCAAGCAACCTACCCGGAAGCTGACGGGCCGCCATATGCTTCCTGTTCGGTCTTGCTTCGGATGGGGTTTACATGTGCCCCGCCTGTTACCAGGCGGGCGGTAGTCTCTTACACTGCCCTTCCACCCTTACCTTTCCCGGTCAGGCCGGGAAAGGCGGTACATTTCTGTTGCACTGTCCCTGGAGTCGCCTCCGCCAGACGTTATCTGGCACCCTGCCCTGTGAAGCCCGGACTTTCCTCTCCTGCGGCCTTGCGGTATCGCAGCAGCGGCCATCTGTCCTACTCACAACTTACACAGTTTATCATAGAAACCCTGGTTTGTCCAGTCATTTTCCAAGCCGCTGCCCACAATGCCTCAGCCTGCAAGCCGCTGCCCGGCCCTGGTTAAACGTTGAGGCAGCTGCCGCCGATGAACTCCCGCAGGATTGAGTTCTTCGGTATGTCCTCGCTGCTGACACCGATGAAATAATCCAGGAACTTGAGAAGCCGTTTTGCTTCCAGATATTCCTCCGAATCCTTGGGAATGCCAAACAGCAGTGGCTCCGCATATTGCTTCAGCACGGCGAACTCGTAGACCAGGGCCGAGTTGAACATGGCGTCCGCCTCCTCCTGGAATGGGAAGATGTTCTCCTCCTCGCCCTTGCGCACGGACGGCCACATACGGATGGTGTCCTGGGCCGATGACCCCCTGGTCCTGGCATCCCGTATCATCCTTCGGATAAGACGTCCGTCTGTTGTGGGAATCCGGTTGTGCTCATCTACGTTCAGCTGGGTTAAGGCGCTGATGTATATCTTGAACTTACTCTCCTTTGGCAGGGAGTGGGACAGCCTGTCATTCAGGCAGTGGATGCCTTCAATCACCAGGATGTCCTCCTGCCCCAGCTGCAGGAAACTGCCCTTATACTCCCTAACGCCTTTCTTGAAATTATAGTAGGGCATTTCCACCCGTTTCCCATCCAGAAGGTCCATCATGTTCTGGTTAAACAGGTCGATGTCCAGGCATTCCAGAACCTCATAATTATAATTGCCATGTTCATCCCTTGGGCTGTTCACCCGGTCCACAAAGTAATTGTCCACCGCAATCGGATGGGGCTTAAGCCCGATTGCCTCCAGCTGCACGGAAAGCCTGTGGGAAAATGTGGTCTTGCCCGAGGAGGACGGCCCTGCAATCATGACGAACTTAGCGTTCCGCCTGGATGCAATCTGCGCCGCTATCTCTGCAATCTTCTTTTCCTGCAGCGCTTCCTGAACCAGTATCAGATGGGACATCTCCCCCTTTGAAATCTTATCATTCAGGGCGCCCACTGTTTCCAGGTCCAGCCTCCTCCCCCATTGGGTGGACTCTGTCAGTGTTGCAAACAGCTTGTCCATGGGTTCAAACCTGGGCACCACTTTCGGCTCTGACTTGGAGGGCAGAAGCAGCACGAATCCATAGTGGTAAGGAACCAGGTCAAAGTACCGGATATATCCCGTATTCTGGACCATATATCCGTAATAGTAGTCCTCGAAGCCGTCAATGCTGTAGATATTGACCCTGGATACCCTGCGGTACCGGAACAGCCGCTCCTTATCATACATCCTGTGGCGGTGGAACAGCTCAACCGCATCATCCGTTGATACACTGCGTTTCATGATGGGGATCTGCTGCGCCACATACTCCGCCATCTTGTTCTTCACCCGGATGAGAAGGTCATTGTCCAGCACAAAGTTACCCCTGGCCTCCACAAAGAATCCCCTTCCAAGTGAAAAATCAATGACTATCTTCTCTATATTCTCCGCGCCTGCAACCGCATAAAATGCCTTCAGCATAATCAGGCAGGCGCTTCTCTGATACGTGGCCAAACCAGGCTTGTCCCTGGCAGTGATGAAGGTAAGCTCACAGTCTTTTACATGCTTGTGAAGCTCCTGGAGCTTTCCGTTCACACGGACCAGAAGGATGTCATCCTCATACTGGTACTGATATTCCTCAGCCACTTCCAGCCAGGTTGTCCCCTCCGGATATTCCCGGACAAAACCGTTTACATTAACTTGAACCAAAGGCTTTTACCTCCTCTTTCTTATTCAGGCAGTCCCATTCCCTTTTTTATTGTCCTATAGGATGACCGTGGGCCATGATGGCGGCGCCTGGATTACTTTTACTCCCTCCCCCAGCCTGGCGGCCAGATAGTCAGCCATGTAGGGAATGAAGATATGTTCCAGTCCGTAATGTCCTGCATCGATTACCGCCATATTCCTTGCAGCGGCATCAATGCCCTGGTGATGGCTGATATCGCCTGTGACCAGCACCTGGGAACCGGAGGCAATTGCCCCTTCAATCTCGCTGCCCCCGGCACCCGGACACACGGAAACCTTATTTATCTCCGTATCCAGTAGTTCCTGTCCATAGACCACTGCAAAGGGAAGGCCAAAGGACTCCTTGACCTTCCGTGCCAGACTGCGCACCGTCACTGGTTCCCTGAGATACCCGGTCTTGCCGATTCCGTAAGGCACCAGGCCCTGGCTCCCTTCCATCTCGCCCATTGCTTCCAGTGGCACGCATTCCGTAAGGCCCAGGCGTCCTGCGGCCAGGTCGGCCATACAGCCGGGAGCCGCATCAAAATTGGTGTGCATGGCATAGTAGGAAATATCAGCCTGAATCAGCTTTACCAGCCTTCTGGTAATGAAATTCTGGTCATTTACCTTCTTGATTGCCTTAAAAATCAGGGGATGATGGGTCAGCAGCATATCCGCGCCCGACTCTATGGCCGATTCCACCACCTGGTCCGTGGCATCCAGGGCAATATAGATTTTCCTGACCTCTTTATCGCTCCTTCCGGCCAGAAGCCCGGGATTGTCCCATTCACACGCACATCCCTCTGGCGCCAGACTGCTTAACATCTCTATGATCTCACTGCATTTCATCCTGTGCCTCCTTTATCCATCCCAGTTCTTCCGTAAGGGCATTCCTGGCCCTTAACTGTGCCGCTGTCATGGGGATTGCTGTACATGCCGGGGCCATTACCTGAACCTGGTCCATCCCTTCATCCCCCTGTGCCTTAAAACGTTCCAGGATTTCCTGGACCCTGGCCCGTTCCTTCTCCAGATATTCCCTCAGTACGCCGTCCTTCCTGTCCAGAAGGATCTTCCCATACCGGTACCATATGGGACGCGAATAGGTCATGGAGCCGCGGCCCACATCCATGATGGTATAATATTTCCCCTCATCTTTTACCATGGCTTCCTCTTCAATGACAAAGCCATTCTCTTCCAGGAACAGCCTGACCTTGTGTATATCAGACTGCGGGGAAAGGATCCAGTGGCTGACGCTGTCCCACATGTGGCGTCCTTCCTCCAGGATGCGGATTTCCAGTTCCCCTCCCATTCCGGCGATGATGACCGTGTCCGCTTCGCCTGGTTTTAATTCCTTAAGACCGTCGCTCAGACGGGCTTCGATGGTGCAGAAGGACGGCTGCCCGCCGGCTGCTGCATTTTTAGCGGCCCACCCTTCATATTCCTTTATGTGTTCCCTGGCCCGCTCAAGAGGCCCCGGCCTCACATCCATTGCAATGGCCCTGGCTGCCCGGCCTGTCTGGGCCAGATGGATGGGCACATATCCATGATCCGTACCGATATCCGCAATGCGGCTGCCCGGCCTTACAAAGTCAGCCACTGCCTTTAAACGCAGGGACAGACGCACCACACCTTTTAAGCCGTTGCCGCCCATCCCTGTCATATCCATCTTATCATTTGTTTCCTGTTTCATATTATTCATCCAGATAATCCTTTAGTTTTTTACTTCTGCTGGGATGGCGCAGCTTGCGCAGGGCTTTTGCCTCAATCTGGCGTATGCGTTCCCTGGTCACATTAAATTGCCTTCCCACTTCCTCCAGCGTCCTTGGACGGCCGTCATCCAGGCCGAACCTGAGTTTTAACACCTTCTGCTCCCGTTCCGTCAGGGTCAGCAGCACTTCCATCAGCTGTTCATGGAGAAGGGTAAATGCCGCGGCGTCCTGGGGTACCATCACATTATCATCCTGGATGAAATCCCCCAGATGGCTGTCCTCCTCCTCGCCGATGGGTGTCTCCAGGGATACCGGCTCCTGGGCCATTTTCATGATTTCTGACACCCGCTCCACGGGAAGGTCCGCCCTGGCAGCAATCTCCTCTGTAGTAGGCTCCCGTCCCAGTTCCTGGAGAAGCTGGCGGGAGGTGCGCACCAGACGGTTGATGGTTTCCACCATGTGGACGGGAATGCGGATGGTCCTTGCCTGGTCTGCAATTGCCCTTGTGATGGCCTGGCGTATCCACCAGGTGGCATAGGTGCTGAACTTATAGCCCTTGGTGTAATCAAACTTTTCAACGGCCTTAATCAATCCCAGGTTCCCCTCCTGTATCAGGTCTAAGAACTGCATGCCCCGCCCCACATATCGCTTGGCAATGCTGACCACCAGGCGCAGGTTGGATTCTGCCAGACGTTTTCTTGCATCCTCGCTGCCCAGCTCCATGCTCTTGGCCAGTTCAATCTCCTCCTCCATGGACAGCAGGGGAATCTTGCCGATTTCCTTCAGGTACATGCGCACCGGGTCTTCCAGGCTGACGCCCTCAGGGACAGAAAGGTCCAGATGCTCCACATCTATCTCTTCCTCTTCTTCCAGGCTGATTTCCTCTTCAATGAACAGGTCCGGGTCCAGCTCCTGGGCTGAATCCATCCGGATGATATCCACCTTGCTCTGTTCCAGGAAATCAAAAAGCTGGTCCATCTGGTCACTGGTGGGCTGCTCCGAACCAAAGTAGCTTATAATCTCCTGATATTCCAGGACATTTTTCTTCTTCTTTGCCTCCTCAAGCAGTCCTGCCAGTTTTTCCTCAAACACATTCGTCCCTTCCATAACCGGTCCATCCTTCCTATGAAATGCTGTTAATCCAGTGAGATCCGCAGCTTCTTAAGTGCAGCCTGCTGCTTTATGATTTCCTGTAACTGGGTTATATCTTTTGCATTGCGGCTGGCCGCATCCAGGCTGTTCTTCCTGACCTTCATGACGGTTTCGGAGAATGCCTTCTTCTGTTCTTCATTGTTTAAGGACTCTTTGAGGCTTGCGTTGAATAGTGCCGCCACTTCCTTGTACTGGTCTTCATCATTGATGAAGTGGCTGAGTATGGCTGCCGGATTTAAGTTACCCGATGCCTGGCCTTCAAATACCATCTGTGCCACCTGGTGATACAGATCCTCCACAAAATCATCTGATGTAATGATACCCTTAATCTTGTCAAATAACTCAGGATTTTCTATCAGCCATGTGAGAAGAAGCCGTTGGGAACGGCGGATGCCATCCTCCTTGTCCGGCTTTTTGGGGCGTTTGGGACGCGCCTCCCCACCATCCTGATACCCGCTTCTGCCTTCCGGCCCTGCTTCCCCGTAATCGTAATATCCCTCCGGGGGCCCGTCATAGCCTTCATAGTACCCGTAATCAGGATACATGTCCTCTTCCACGGCCCTGTGCTGTACCTTGCCCCCATGGTCCAGGCTGTCACCGGACTTCATCCCAAAGCTCATACCCATACGGTTCACCAGCCCCCGCAGCTCATCCGCAGGAATCATCTGCTCCCTGGCAACCGCCTGGAGATAGTTCTCCCGCTCCAGGGCCTCCCCGAACTGAAGGAGTTTTTTGGCTGTCTCCTGGTAGAACCTGGTCTTCTGCTCCGGGTCATCCATCTGGTAGCCCTGTCTCAGCACGTCCACCTCGAACAGGAAGCTGTTCTTGGCCTCCTTTATCCTCTGGCGGAAGGCATCGGCCCCCATGTTCTTGATGAACTCATCCGGGTCTTTGTGGGGCTTCATGTTCAGCACCTTGATGGACATGCCCACCTCCTTAAGGATGGGAATGGCCCTGAGGGCTGCCTTGATACCGGCCCCGTCGCTGTCATAGGTCAGGATGACCTGGTCCGTGTAGCGTTTCAGCACATTGGCGTGCTGGCTGGTAAATGCCGTGCCCAGGGACGCCACCGCATTGGTGAATCCCGCCTGGTGCAGGGAAATCACATCCAGGTATCCCTCGCAGATAAGCAGATATCCTTCCCTGGAAGTCCTGGCATAATTAAGGCCGTACAGGTTGCGGCTCTTATCAAACAGCTTTGTCTCGGGGGAATTTAAGTATTTAGGTTCCCCGTCCCCCATGACACGGCCGCCGAATCCGATTACACGGTTATTCACATCCATGATTGGGAACATGACGCGGTTCCAGAACTTGTCCCGTCCCCCGCGCTCTTCCAGTGTCACCAGCCCGGTATCCTTCAGGAAACTGTCCTCATACCCCTTCCCTTTCAGGAAACGGTACAGGTCGTCGCTGGTCTTATTGGAATATCCAAGGCCGAAATGCACGATCGTATCATCCAGAAGCCCCCTTCTGTCATGGAGATACTCATATCCAAGCTTACCCTGGGGCTGTTTTAACTGGTAATAAAAATAATTGGCCGCCAGTTTATTTACTTCCAGCAGCCTGGCCCTGTGTTCCGCCTGCTCCCTGGCCTCCTTGCTGTACTCCATCTTAGGCAGACTGACCCCGGCCCGGTCAGCCAGATGGGCCAGCGCTTCCTGGAACGTGTAGTTTTCATATTCCATCACGAAAGTAAGTACATTCCCACCTGCGCCGCACCCAAAACAATAGTACATCTGCTTGCCAGGAGACACGGAAAAAGATGGGGACTTCTCATTATGGAAGGGACAGAGTCCAAAATAATTGGCGCCCTTTTTCTGAAGCTTTACATATCCTGAAATCACATCTACGATGTCGTTCTTCATTCTCACTTCTTCTATGACTTCATCTGGATAGTACATGTATGAATCTCCCTTCTGTATCTTAATGCTGCCTTAATATACGTTCCACCGCTTGGGGACAAACAGTTCCTCAAACTGGTCAATGGCATAAATATCGCTCATGCCCGCAATATAATCGCAGACCACCCGCGACTTCTTCTCCCCTGTGTTTACAATGAGCAGGACATATTCCATGGGCAGCTTATCCACATGCTTCATGTAATAATCATAAAGCTGCGTAATCATCTGCTGGGCCTTGCCCTCCTCTGCCTTGGGGATGTCGTTCTTATAAACATTGTCAAACATCCACTTGCGAAGGCCCTGCATGGCGTCCTCCATGCCCTCGGACATGCGTATCTCCGGTTTATCCATGCTGTTGAGGATAATGTCGTGAATCATGGTATTAAGGCGCTCACGCACGCTGCGTCCAAGGACATCCGTATACTCACAGGGCAGATCCTCCTCCTTGAACATCCTGGCCCGGATGGCATCGTCAATATCATGGTTGATATAGGCAATCTTATCCGACAGCCGGACAATGGCGCCCTCCAGGGTGGAGGGGTGGCCCGATGTCCTGTGGTTTAAGATCCCGTCCCTCACTTCCCACGTCAGGTTCAGTCCCTTCCCATCCTTTTCCAGCACCTCCACGATGCGCACGCTCTGTTTATAATGCGCAAACCCATCCTCACAGATCTTATTCAGTATGTATTCCCCGGAATGGCCAAAGGGGGTGTGGCCCAGGTCGTGGCCCAGGGCAATGGCCTCTGTCAGGCTTTCGTTCAGCCGCAGGGTCTTGGCAATGGTCCTGGCAATCTGGGATACCTCAAGGGTATGGGTCAGCCTGGTCCGGTAATGGTCGCCCTCAGGCGCAAGGAACACCTGGGTCTTATGCTTTAAGCGCCTGAATGCCTTGGAGTGCAGTATACGGTCCCTGTCACGCTGGTATTCAGGCCTCATGTCACATAAAGGCTCCGGCTTGTCCCGCCCTCTTGTCTTACTGCTCAGGGACGCATAGGGACTCATATACTGCTCTTCCAATTCTTCCAGTGACTCCCTGATATTCATCCTCCCACTCCCTATCTCTATTATTATATTGTTAAGTCTCCCATTTTACTACAAAAATTTCATTTTTCGTGTCACAATCCCATATCTTGTCTGTAAACATGTACCTAATGTCCATATTATATCACAATATATGAATATTTCATATGGGCAGACTCCCTGATATCAAGTTAATGTCACAAAGTTTTGGAGCCTTTTTCAAGGCTCCAAGTCTGCAAACCAGCATAACTTCGTAGGGAGTATAGTAAATTAGTGCTAAGTTAGTATTTAGAAAATATATATATGTTCATTTATAGCAATAAAAACAAATTAACACCGAAATCATTTATAGATTTTAACTTTTTAGACAAATATTCCTATTATACACAATAGTGATTATGCAACACACCTGCTAATTATGCGAAGTCTCTTTCTCTTAACTCATAAAAATCTATGCCGCAACCATTTAATTTATAATGAAGTAATTTACAAATACGTTCATCGCAGGAAGCAAAAAACATTTGATTTCTATTTTTATCTCCCAAATACATGTTTTCTAATTTCTGTTTCTCTTTTAAATTAAGTTTCTCCTCTAAAATACTCATGTACTACTTACCCTCTTCTCTATTAAGCAAATCAGAAATTGTCCACTCCCCGTTTCGCACATTTGATACTCTCCGATATTCATAAATTGCGTGAATCAGTATATCTACGTTAGAGAAGTATGCTTTAACAAAATCATATGATTTAATCTCCTTGCCCTTCATCTTAGCTTTGCAAAATTCACTTGGCTTTATTCCCGATTTTTTAAATTCGGAATACAACCCTTCATTCAAAATGATTAACATTTCAATCTCAGGTGCCGTTATAACGTTAATAACATCAACTTTTTTTGCATAAGCTGGACTGAGCTTAAAATTTTCTCTTCTGGAATCTAAAACTCTATAAACTGTGATTTTTTCTGAAAATCCCTTTTTCAAATATCGTTCTTCAAAATCCTTACCTTTTCTACACCGAAGGATTTCTTCTTCAATCAGGTTTTCTTTTTCAAAAATCAATTTATTGTTCTCTAAAAGCAAATCAAGTATTGCACGTTCTGCTCCACCTTCACAAATACAAGCTATATATTTCCCCAATATGTATTCCTCCTCTAGTTACGATTTATGAGGACTTTTTTCAAGGCAATATAAGCTTCATAGGTTGGAACGGTTCCTTCTAAAAAGTCACTTTGATATGCTTCACTTTTTTTAATATCATTCCTTTTTAATATATTCGATAAGTTCTCTGCCGAAATACCGTTCCGATTCCTAACAATAAAAATATTATCATTTCGTTCAAATTCATCTAATAGTTCGGAATAATGTGTTGAGAAAATAATGACTGCACCATTTTTATTGACCTTAGAATCCCGGAAAAATCGAATCAATGTGGAAACAATCTCCCTGTTAAAGTGATTTTCCACCTCGTCTACAATAAGATACCCTCCATCTTCAAATGCAAAAAAAGCATTCATAAACACACTGATTCCTTTTATAGTGCCGGAAGAAAGATATTTGTCCAATACCATTGGATTGTTCATTAAGATTTCTTCTTTTCCTTTAAATTTCAACCGAATATCAACATCTTTCTCATCTACAGCACATTTTAAATATTCAATACTAGGGTCGAGGAATAGTAAAAGCTCTTTCGGAAATTTCCCCAGCAAATTCAGCATATTAAAATTTGTCCATTTCGACATGTCACACAGGAACACTTTCGATTTATGCTTTTTATTAAAAGCAATAATTATACTGACATCATCCATCAGATATTCTTCGTCCTGATTTCGTTTCACAGCAGGAATGCCTTGAAAATCAAACATCCCCTTCTTCGTTTTTATTTTTGTCGATTTCTGTGACCACAGGTTTTCACTTTCAATCATATATCTGGTATTCTCATCGATTGGATTTATTGTCTTTTTTATAACAGTTTCCAATTTGTTAAGCAATCCTGAATGATAAAAAAACGTAGTAAAAGTTACAGTTTGCTCATCATTAATATCCTCTAAAATTTCCTTTGTTTCAATCGCATTGATTGGCTTATTGTTCAATAAATTTATCACAAAAGCTATCACTCTTAAAATTGTAGTTTTTCCCGATGCATTAATGCCAATAAATGATATCGAATTATTAACATAAATATTTGAGAATATCTGATACAATCCATCGTTATTCTCTGACTGCACTCTCTGCTGTGCAAAAAAATCAATTTCTAAATTTTCTTTAAAGTGAGGTAAGCCACCTACTTGTATTTTAATCAGTTTCATAATCCCTCCTAGAATTTATCTACAAGATTTTCGTTTTTATATTGTTATTATATCCTCTTTTTTTACTTTTATCAATATTTATTTTTAGATTTTACGTTATTATATTAAATCGGCAGGCTGTCCCGCACACACAGCGCCCCATACCCCAGCTGCGGATTGGGCCAGGTCCCGTATCCCGGCAGGTGCCTGGCTCCCCGGGCCAGATATGCCTTTACCTTCTCCCCGTAAAGGAAAGGGTCGTTTCCATCCACGATGCCCCACTGCATGAGGAGGGCCGCGCTACCGGACACAAAGGGCGCCGCAAAGGAAGTGCCAGTCACCGCCTCATATCCGCCGCCGCTTCTGGCTGTCACGATGTCCACCCCGGGAGCCACAAGGTCCGGCTTTACCTGCTGTGTCTGGCGCGTAAAACCGCGTCCTGAAAAATCCGCATACGATTGGTAAGAATCATCATAGGCGCCCACGGATATCACATTGGCTGCCGTGGAAGGGATGGTAAGGGTGGTCTCCGGCACAGGCATAAGGAACCGGGTGGAGGGATTCAGGATTCCCCTGGAGGGCAGCCACATGTCGTATTGTCCCGTCACGATCCGCTCCGGCGTAAGGCGGAAGGTCCAGATCCCGCTGTCCAGATAGTCCCTTATGGGGATGAAATCAAAATAAACTTCCTGCGCCTTACTGTAAGGGCTGGGCTTGCCATAATAAATCAGGATCCTGGTCCCCCCGTAATTCAGGGTCTGAGGCCCCAGACGGCTGTCTATGGGACCGATGGTGCCGCCTGAGGGCGTAATCAAACGGATGGCAAACCCGTCCACATAGGATTTCCAAAGCTGGACTCCCATGCCGGTCTCAAAAGGCGCAATGGATAATTCCACATCCATGTCACTGCCCATGACCAGCCGGCCCGCCGTGTGCCCGTTTCCAGTGCCTTCATTTCCAGTCCCTGCAACCAGTACGCTCCTTCCATAATTCGATATATCGTTCATGAAGGTCTCCAGAAGGCTGGTGCCGTCATGGGAACCATAGGTGTTGCCAAAACTCAGGTTGACTGCAACAGGACGCCCCAGCTCCTGGGCCTGGCGGATTACAAAGTCCAGTCCCTTCATCAGCTGTGTGGTCCTTGGGAAATTATCAGCCACAGGGGCGCCCAGTTTTACCACCAATAAGTCACTTTCATACGCCACCCCGCGGTAGACCCCCTGGCTTCCCCTTCCATTCCCGGCCGCAATGGCTGCCACGGCTGTCCCATGGCCGCTTAAATCCACGGAAGGCACAAGGTCAAGGGCGCCTGCCCGGTCAGATGCGTTCAGCGCCTCATTGATTTCTTCCCGTGTATAAATCCTGTCCCTGTCCTGGTCCATGAGCATGAGGATTCTGGTGGTCCCGTCCGCATTCCTGAAGTCCTGGTTCAGATAGTCGATGCCAGAATCAATGACCGCCACCAGTACACCGCGTCCGGTCAGTCCGCCCGGCAGTCCGCTTATGACCCCGCCCGTCACATTGCCCGCGCCTGAGGGGGATTGGACCACGGAAAGACAGGAGGCCGCCCTTGCCATGTTGCTGGCAAAGAACAGCCTCTTTGGTTTCTCAATATATTCAATCTGGTTCAGCTCACTGACCTGGTCCACAAGGTGTTCCGGCACCACCAGGACAGCGTACCCGTTAAGGAGTTCATCCACCTGGATTCCTGCCCCTGCAAGGCCCGCAAGACTGCCTGAATGCCGGACAATCAGTTCCCATGTCCGTTCTTCAGGGTCATAACCCACGTCCAGGTTTTCGGAGCGCTCCCGCTCCTCGTCCGTGGCGCTGAGGGCCAGATTCAGTAGATTTTCCCGTTTTTGGTTCTGCATGGTCGTTCTCCGGCATTCCTTATCATTAGATGCTATTGATCAATGCTCTAAATTATTCCAAATAATATGATTACCATTCTTATCCGCGGACCGTCATGTAGATATTATAGAATCCGGTCAGGGTCACCACCAGTACCATGATCGGTGTAAGGAAACGGATGCAGAGTATCCACAGTTTTTTAAGTTTAAAAGGTATCCCGTCTTTTTCGATTTCATCCACCAAGTTGTTGGGGTCCCATTTCCATCCGATGTAATAACACATGGTCACGCCTCCCATGGGAAGCAGGATATTGTCTGTTATCATTCCCACAAAATCAAATACGCTGTAGTTTAAGATGGTCACATTGCCCAGTGTCCCAAAGGAAAGGGCGCTGGGAATCCCCACAAGGAAACATGCCGTGCCAAGAAGGATGGTGCCGGTCCGTCTGCTCAGGCGCATGGTGTCCAGGGCAAAGGAAACCGTTACTTCCAGCAGGGCAATGGCGCTTGTGACTGCCGCAAAGAATACAAGGGTAAAGAATACAAGGGCGAAAAACGGACCGAACCGTATGGATGAGAACACCTTTGGAAGGGTTCCGAAAATCAATCCAGGCCCCTGTCCCGGTTCCAGGCCAAAGGAAAACACGGCCGGGAAAATAGCGGTTCCGGCCATCAGCGCAATGATGGTGTCAAGTCCGGCCACGCTAAGGCAGCTCCTTGGTATATTCTCCTTGTCGCTAAGGTAGCTTCCATATGTGATGGTAATGCCCATACAGAGGCTGAGGGAATAGAATACCTGGCCCAGGGCAGCGCTGACCGCTGTCATGTTAAATGCGGAACGGTTGGGTATGAATATGAACCTAAGGCCCTCTTCTGCATTGGGAAGGGTCACGCCCCTTACAATGATCACAATCAGCAGCAGGAACAGCAGCGGCATCATGATCTTGCTGACCTTTTCGATTCCGTTGATACCAAAACAGCAGATGACCGTGGTCACAAACAGGAACAGGAAATGCCAGAATACCGGTTCCACCGGGGAGCTGATAAAGGCGGTAAAGTCCTCTGGCGCCTGATAGGTGGACGCATAGCTGACAATGTATTTTAAGATCCATCCGCCAATGACACTGTAATAGGACAGGATAAGAAATGCTGCCGCCACGCCGAACACACCCACAATACGCGCATTGGAATTGATGTCGCCATAGGCCTGTACCGGGTCATGGCGCGTACGTCTTCCAAGGGACATTTCAATCATCATGACCGGTATGCCCAGTATACAGATAAAAAACAGGTAAACAGCCAGAAAGGAGGCTCCTCCGTTGCGTCCCATCAGATAGGGGAATTTCCACAGATTGCCCAGTCCGATGGCAGCGCCTGCCGTAGCCATGATAAAGCCCAGTTTACTGGCCCACTGATTCTTTGTCTTCATATTTTAGTCTTCCTACTCTCTTGTGCGTTTTTTTATAAATATAAATACCAGACCGCTGACCCCCATCAAAATGGGGTAAAAGCAATATGGGGTAATCTCAAAAGGCGTTAGGCCCGTCAGGGTCGCCGCCGCAAGGAGCTGTGCCCCATAGGGAATCATCCCCTGTCCCATGGAGCTGAACATGTCCAGCAGGGAAGCGCTACGCCTGGGAGTCACGCCAAAGTCATCGCTGATTTCCTTTGCAATAGGCCCGGACATGACAATGGCCACCGTGTTGTTGGCCGTGCACATATCCACCAAAAGGGCCAGGGCGGCAATTCCCAGCTCCCCTCCCCGTTCCCCGTTAATCCTTTTCCTGATAAAGGACAGGATGAAATCAATGCCCCCGTATTCCTTTACCAGGGCCACAATACAGGCCACGATAATGGAAATCACAGTAATATCATACATCCCCATGATTCCCTCCCCCACATGGGTGAACATGTCCCCCAAGCCGAAGGCTCCCGTGCCCACGCCTGCAATCAGGGACAGCACCGTGCCTGCAATCAGGACGATGAATACATTCACGCCTGCCAGGGCGCCCACCAGTACCACCAGATAGGGAAGGACGCGGAATATGTTGTAGGTCAGTTCATCCTTTAGCTGGAAAGCAGCGTCCCTGCCCAGAACCAGGAACAGCAGGATGGTCACGATGGCTGCCGGAAGCACTATCAGGAAATTCTCCCTGAATTTATCCTTCATCTCACAGCCCTGGGTCTTTACAGCGGCAATGGTCGTGTCGCTTATCATGGACAGGTTATCCCCGAACATGGCGCCGCCCACAACGGCGCCGGCGCATACGGCCATGGAAAACCCGGTCTTCTGGCTGATTCCCACTGCAATGGGCGCCAGCGCCGTAATGGTCCCCACGGAGGTCCCCATGGATATGGATATGAAGCAGCCGATAAGGAACAGTCCCGCCACCGCCACATTGGACGGCAGGATGGACAGGCCCAGGTTCACCGTGCTGTCCACGCCCCCTGCTGCCTTTACAGCCCCTGTAAAAGCACCTGCGGCCAGAAATATAAGGCACATGGTTATGATGTTCTCATCCCCCACGCCTTCTGCAGCCAGCCTGATCTTATCTGCGAATCCCAGCTGCCGGTTCTGTACAAAGGCAACCAGAAGCGCAATTAAGAAAGCAGCAATCGCCGGCATGCTGTAAAAATCCCCGGTAATGAATCCAGAACCTAAGAATATTAACAGAAACACCAGAATAGGGAGAAGGGCAGATGCCCTTCCCTCTTTTGTATTCCCCATCATATAATCCCCCTGTACATCGTGTCCGCCCCTGTTACTTCAGGAAGCCATTGACAATCTGGGCCTCTGCCTCTTCCTCTGTCAGCCCCAGCGTCATCAGCTTCACAATCTGCTCCCCTGCAATCTTACCGATTGCAGCCTCATGGATCAGGGCGGCATCGATATCATTGGCAATCAGGCCCGGAATGGCGAATATCTTGGCATCGTCCATGATGATGGCATCGCACTCCGTGTGTCCGCTGCACTTTGCATTGCCTACGATTTTGGAATTGAAGGTCTGCTTTGACCGGTCCTTTGCAACGGAACGCGATACCACGTCCGCGCTGGAGTCATCCCCGTTCAGGTTCACGATATAGGTGCTCTCCGCATCCTGGGTCCCATGGGTCAGAAGGCGCTCCCTGACAATCAGCTTGGCGCCTGCGGCCAGCTCCGCCGTGTTGGTCCTGTTGGTGGAATCCACGCCTTTAATCTGGACCATTTCCATCTCCATGTAGCTGTTTTCTTCCATATATACCTCGGTTCCGGGATTCAGGATACGCTTACCCTCCCCATCGCCTTCGCCGTAATGCTTTTCCACGTATTTAACCCTGGCATTCCTGCCCACGAAGAAACGGTGGATGCCGTCGTGTTCAGAATCCTGGTCCCCGCAGTTATGGATGCCGCAGCCAGCCACGATGACCACATCCGCGTCATCCCCGATGAAAAAGTCATTGTATACCATTTCCTTTAAGCCGCTGGCGCTGACCACCACCGGGATATGGACGCTTTCATGTTTTGTCCCCGGTTTGATGCGTATGTCGATTCCTGCCTTGTCCGTCTTGGTGGTTATATCTATGTTGGCCGTTGTGGCACGAGCTGATGTCTTTCCATTGGAACGGATATTATAAGCTCCTTCCGGCACGCCGTGCAGGTCAGCCACTTCTTCTAACATTCTCTCCTGTATTGCGTCTCCCATCATTGGTTCCTCCCCTTACTGTGCTGTCTCGTAAAACTTACTGCATGCATCCACCGCGGAAGCAGTACCCATGATCTGAGGAAGCACCTCATCCTTGGGCCCCTGGTTCACAACGCGGCCGTCTGCAATTACCACGATTTCATCTGCAATATTAAGGATCCTCTCCTGATGTGAAATAATCAGGATGGAGCCGTTGGTGTTCTGGCGCATACGCTCAAATACCTGAATCAGGTTCTGGAAGCTCCACAAATCGATTCCGGCCTCAGGTTCATCGAACACGGAAAGCTTGGATGCCCTGGCAATGACAGACGCAATCTCAATCCTCTTAAGCTCGCCGCCTGAAAGGCTGGCATTGACTTCACGGTTAATATAATCCTTGGCGCAGAGGCCTACCTCGGCCAGATACTGACAGGCTTCCGCCACGCTCAGCTTCTTCTTGGCTGCCAGGCGCAAAAGGTCCAGCACCTGCACGCCCTTAAAGCGCACCGGCTGCTGGAATGCAAAACTGATTCCCAGATTCGCCCTGTCCGTAATGCCCATATCCGTGATATCCTGTCCGTCAAACAGGATACGGCCCCCAGTAGGCCTCTCTATTCCCATAATCAGCTTGGCTGTGGTGGACTTGCCCCCGCCGTTCGGTCCGGTGATGACAACGAACTTCCCATCATCCACTGTAAGGCTGATATCCTTGATGATCCCCTTTTCTCCTTTTTCGTCATTCACATCAAAGGAGAGATTCTCTAATGTAAGCATTCTGTTTCCTACCTCTCTTTATCTCTTCTTTTTATTTCCGGGTACGGCAAAAAGCCTGTCCCCCCTACGGTTTTTAGGCCACAAATTACAGTATAAACTATTTCCCACCAAATTACTATCAAAACTTTACCTCTTATGGCAGAAAATGTCTGTTGCAAATGCAACATTGCTAGTTTTCCCTTAAAACCATATTTATATTTATGTTTCAAGGGAATATTCCCCTGCATGCAAAAAAACAGGAAGCCATCAGCTTCCTGTCCGTACTGCAGAAGAAGGGAGTCGAACCCTCAAGGTATTACTACCACACGGACCTGAACCGTGCGCGTCTGCCAATTCCGCCACTTCTGCGTTACGCTGCTCTCGCAAGCAACGTAGGTAATTATAATAGATGAATCGAAATTTGTCAATGGCTTTTTAATAAAAACTTTTCAAAGAACTCATCCATGGGAATGGGCTTTGAAAAATAGTAGCCCTGCCCGATGGAACAACCCATCTCCGTCACCATGTCCAGCTGTTCCTTTGTCTCAATTCCCTCACACAGGGAAACAAAACCCATTTTGTTGGTCATCTGGATCAGCTGCCTTAAGAATTCCCTTCCTCTTTCCGTATTCCGGCAGGACTGCACAAAACCGCAGTCCAGTTTAATCACATCGCTGGGAATATCCGCCATCATGTTCATGATGGAATACCCTGAACCGAAATCATCAATGGATGTGGTAAACCCGCTGTCCCGCAGTTCCTTCATCACGTGGAAGGTCCGGTCCGTGTCTTTCAGGAATGCGGTTTCCGTCAGTTCAAACTCCAGGAGCCCGTGGTCGATTCCGTACTCCTGCGTCCCCTCCATGATATCGGACAGGATACTGTCCATCCGGATATCCACACTGGAAAGGTTAAGGGAGATACAGACAGGGCGCACACCTTTATCCAGCCATTCCCGGAGTTTCCTGCATACCTGCCTGAAAATACTTAAATCCATCTGTGAAATAAAACCGTTCTTCTCAAACAATGGCAGGAACTCTCCCGGCGCAATGATGGTGCCGTCCTCCCTCTGCCATCTGACCAGGGCCTCTGCCCCGGCCAGGCTGTGGTCCTTCAGTGAAAGCTTGGGCTGCAGGTACACCTTAAACTCATGGTGTTTCAGTGCGTATTCCATCCGGTTGATGATTTCATTTTCCCGGAAACTGCTGTCAAATGGACCATCGTTAAACACCACCACGGCGGACTGTATGATATAATCCACTGACCGTCTGGCAATATTGGCCCTGTCAATGGCCGCGTCAATCTCCCTGCATTCCCTCTCAATGAAATAAATCCCGGAACGCACCATGAGATTGACATTCGTGAACATCTGGTTCTGTATCCTGCAGAAATCCCCATTCAGGCGCTGGACCATCTCCACGAATTGATTACGGTCCATCCTGCATATGCCAAAGCACAGGAACTGGTCCGCGCTTACCCTTGTGTAACGGTTTTCCTCCCGCCCATTCTGTGTCAGCATGTCTGCAAACATGCGCAGGATATTGTCCCCCTGGGTGTACCCCACTGCCTCGTTAATGAATTTGAATCCCTTGATATCACTGGCAATGATGACATATCCACCTGCCCCGGCGTCCATTATCTTCTGGCACTCATCCTTAAAACAGGCATAACTCATCAGTCCGGTAAGGATATCCCGGTTTTTATAATATTCGGCCTTCTGCCTGGCCTCCATCAGGCGCAGGGATGTCCTGGCATTGGTCCCCACCACCTTGGCCAGCTCAGATATGGCGCTACGCTCTGACTGTGCCCACTCCCTTTCCTCCTCCGTATTCACAAGCACCATCATCCCAACGTACCTTCCATCGATGAAAATGCCCGCAAACAGCATGGTCTTTGCCCTGGCCCGGTCCATGATTCTTCTCATGCCTGTATTGTAGACTTCCAGCTTGTCCCGGTTCAGCACGGCAATCCCATCGCTGTCATACAGATTGTAACTGAGATAAAATTCCTCCTGCCGGAATGAATCCGAAGGGTCAAACAGCATGGCCGTCCTGTCATCCACCCACTGGTAAGCGCTGTGTCCCTCCCCTTCCCTTTCCCCGTTCATGTAAATGGCAATGCGGTTAAGGCGGAACCGGCTGCCGATAAAGCCCATGAGGATATGCAGCGCCTCCTCAAAGGAGGAGGTCTTCTCAAACACCTCCAGGGCAACCGCTGTGCTGGTCTTTCCCTGCAGGCTGCTCTGCTCCTTCAGCTTTTTATCATTCAGTTCCTTCAGCCGTTCATAGGTAAATATATCATCCTCTTTATCAGTGACAGACTCATAGAAGCGGACCCCGCCCTTGCCATCCCTCTTAACCTGGTGCATGGCCTGGTCCGCCTTTACCATGATATCGTAAAAGCCCTTTTCATCCTCCGCAATCATCCGGCCGCCGATGCTGCAGCACACCGTCATTCCTCCGTACTCGCTGCTGTCCAGTATACCGCTTATCTCCCGGACAATGAGCGCCGCTGTCCTTGATGCTTCCTCCATGTCCGTGTCCTTTAACAGCACAAGGAATTCATCCCCGCCGAACCGTCCAATCAGGTCTCCCTCCCTGCAGGTGCGCTTCAGGCAGCTGGCAACATTCATCAGCACAACATTGCCGAACAGTTTACCGCGGGCCTCATTAATCTTATGGAAATCATCCATATCCAGCAACAGTGCCGCTGTCCGCTCCGGCTTTGGCACTGTTTTCAGGTATTCTTCCATCTGCCGCTCAAATGCCCCTACCGTAAGCAGGTTGGTAAGCGCATCATGGTCCTCCGAAGCCTCTTCCTTGCTGCTTCTTAGTTCCGTCACATCATTGAGCACGCTCTGAAGGTGGTCCAGTTTCTGCATCAGTATGTTCTGTACCCTGTCCTTTAACAGGAAGGTCCCCACTATCTGTGCCACATAGGTGAGGACTGATATCTGTTCCCTGGTCCAGCGCCGGTTCTCCCTGCACTCGTCAAAGCCGATAAATCCCACCAGGCGTCCATTATCATAAATCCCGCACTGAAGGATGGCCTTAATGCCCTGGGAGGTCAGCACCTCTTTCTGTACCGGATGGAGTTCCTCCACATCCATGCACAGGAAAATCCCGTTCTTATCAAAATTATCCCTGTATCCCGGCGCATCCTCTTCATAAGACATATCCTGCAGATTGTCAATCTGCGGACTGATTCCCTGGTTGCACCACTCAAAGGTATTACTCATGAACAGCCCGTCCGGGCTGTCCTCAAATATATAGACACGGCTTACATTAAACTGAAGCCCCACTATCTTAAGGATGGTATTGATGGCCTGCCTCGTATCCTCCGATTCATACAGCACCTTGAAAACATAGTGGATTACCTTATCACCGCCATATACCGGGCCATTATCAGAATCTATGTCAGGCACGCGCCCTGAAAATGCCTCCCACTTCTTAGCGTCCACCGAAGGCAGGGAAGGTTCATAAAACACGCATTTGCCTTTTCCTGTCTGCTTACCGGAATAAAGGGCAATGTCCGCCTTGGTAAAGAGCTGGTCAAACTCCCTTCCATTCTCCGGATACATGGAAACACCGATACAGCATCTGAGTTCAATGGGATTATCACCGGCAGCGGAGATTCCTGACATTCCCTCCATGATGCGGTCTGCATAAGCCATGACCGCTTCACGGCTTCCCATGCCTGCGAGAAATACAAGGAACTCATCCCCGCCGATCCTGGCCACCACATCGCTTTTCCTGGACACGCTGTTTATACATCCGGCGGCCTCGGTCAGCACACTGTCCCCAAAAAGATGGCCCTTTGTATCATTCACTTCCTTAAAATTATCCAGATCCACAATCATAAGGGCGGCCGTCATCCTGCTCTTGCCTGCCTCTTCCAGGAACTCCGATATCCGTTCCCTGGAGGCTTCCCGGTTCAGGAGCCCGGTAAGGGAATCCCTTCTGGACTTCTCCCTGTAGGTACGGATCCGGTTCTTATCGTCCGTGTCATCCAGCATCATGGCATAGAACCAGATCTGCCCTTCATCCCCCTTAATGATACGCCCACGGCAATCCACCCAGCAGGTGCTTTTATCCTTCCTGACAATACGGAATTCCGTCTTAAGGACCTCCCTGTGCTCCCTCAGCTGTTGTCTGCACTCTGAAAGCGCATGATGGTAGTCCTTCTCCAGAATCATCCCCTTAAGCGTACCTCCGGTCAGCACATTAAACTCATCCTCATCCCTGCATCTGAAAAGTTCCAGGATACCCTGGTTCACAAGGTCCACCCGTCTTTCCTTATCCGCTGTACAGCGGAAGAAACCGGCCGGCATGGAATCCATCAGAAAATGAGTCCCCCATTCAGCCCGTACCCCTTTTATCATTTGCCCATAATCACCCATATCAAGTGTGCCTCCGCATACGCCGACCTTGTGCCATGATTTGATTATACTGGAGATTCCAAACATTTACAAGTGTTAGAATTTAGGTTTTGGGAGGGCGGTAGGGGGAGGTGCATCCGTCCGTGAGGGGAATGGCAGCGGGGGAGATGGACGCGGCTTTGGGGCTAGTGCTTCTAATGCTCCGGGATCCGGCGCTGGACAAGAGGCTGGCTGCCAAACTCGCGCTTTGTCTTCTCCAACCATGACGATATCGGGCTCAGACAAAAGGCGCCAGCCTCTTAGCACCGGTTCCCGCAGCATAAGAATCACACGCCCCTGCAGAAGCATCCATCTCCCCCGCCGCCATTCCCCTCACCCACTACGTACCTCCTCTTACACATGACAAAATCTAAGTTCGGGAGGAAGATAAGCTTTCCGCTCCCTTTTCTGGCTATTCTTCCTCACCGCTTTTTCCCTTATTTCACATCTTTACCTCTTACTCCCCCGTTGTTTGATTGTTTGGACGCAGTAGCCGGATGGCACAGCAGCCTCTTCATAAACTTAGCTGGAGGCAGGGGCGGGAGGCGGGCGGGGGTGCGGGGCCTTGTGGAGGGGGTATGGTCTGCTTGCTCAAAAAGGCGGTAAAAACAGGGCCGAGTGAGGGCATCAAAGCCCGAACGCAGAGCGCCTACGGAAGAAAAATCATCAAGATTTCTTCTGTAGTTGGCGCGGTGCCCTGTTTTTACCGTCTTTTTGAGTTAGCAGACCATGCGCCCGGAACCAGGCCCCGCAGCCCCGCCCGCCTCCCGCCCCTGGCTCTGGAAACACCAAAAAGCAGAGGCTGCGTACCCCCGCAAACCTCTGCCTCCAAACCTCAAATCAACCTCTAAGTTCAATCCCAAGGCCACTGAGTCCATTCAATATCTTATTCATTACCGCACTGACTTCCTTGTCTTCCAGTGTATGGTCCTTTGCCCGGAAGGTGATGGAGTATGCCACGGATTTATGTCCTGCCAGGACCTGGGCTCCCTCGTAGATGTCGAAGAGCTTATAGCTTTCTAAGAACCTGCCGCCGCGCTGTTCGATGATGTCTTCAATCTGTCCCACCAGGATGTCCTTGGGCACAACCATGCTGATGTCACGGGTTACGGCAGGGAACTTGGCAATTCCGGTGTATTTCCTGTCAAATGTGGTGAAGTCCATGATGGAGGGCATGTCAATAACGGCAACATAAGCCCTGTCGCCAATTTTATAATTGTCTGCCACATCCGGGTGAACTTCGCCGAGGAAGCCTACAACAGTCCCGTCATAGACAATGTCTGCCTTTCTTCCGGGATGAAGATATGGATGCTCCCCATTGGGATTGTAGTGGGGCTTCTTGTGCATGCCGGCTTTATCAAAGAATTCCTCCACAACGCCCTTCATGGTGAAGAAATCCCCATCGCCGTACATACCCAGTGTGAACTGCATGCGCTCATCCGGAAGCTCTGTCAGCGGAAGGGCTATGGGACGGTATACGTTGGCCAGTTCATACAGGCGCACATCCTTGTTGCGTCGGTTGTAGTTGGTTGCAAGGGATGTGAGCATCCCGTTCAGGGAGGTGGTCCGCATCACGCTGAAGTCCTCGCCCAGGGGATTGGAAATGTTCACGGTCGCACGCAGGGGACTGTCTGCCGGAATCAGCATCTTATCAAATACCTTGGGGCTTTCAAAGGAATAGGTCATTCCCTGTGAGAAACCGCAGAACTCAGCAATCTCCCTTGCCAGTTCCTCAATGCGCAGCTTGTAAGACAGCTTTCCGGTGGTCGCCTCGCCGGATGGAAGGGTGGTTGGGATTTTGTCATATCCATAGAACCTTGCAACCTCCTCTGCCACGTCGGCCATGCGCTCCAGGTCCTGCCGCCAGGTAGGTGCAATAACCTCTTTTGTATCAGCGTCATAGCCCAGTTCTATCATCTTGAAGTATTCCAGCATGTCTGCTTCCGGGATATCCGTGCCAAGAAGCCTGTTAATCCTGGCTGCATCAAATGGTATCCTCTTCTCTTCCTTTTTCACGGGATAGATATCGATGATGCCTCCGATTACCTCGCCTGCCCCCAGTTCTTCAATCAGCTGACATGCGCGGTTTACTGCTTCCTCTGCCGTGTTGGGGTCCAGGCCTTTTTCATACTTGCCTGAGGCATCAGTGCGCAGTCCCACCTTTTTGGCGGATAAACGGATGTTGGTTCCGTTGAAACATGCGGATTCGAATACCATGGTCGTTACGTCATCTGTAATCTTGGAGTTCTCACCGCCCATGATTCCCGCGATGCCCACTTCCTTTTCCCCGTCATTAATCATGAGGATGGTGGAGTCCAGCTTCCGCTCCTGGCCGTCCAGGGTCTGGAACACATCCCCGTCCTTTGCACATTTTACAATGATTTCATGGCCGGCCAGCTGGTCATAGTTAAATGCATGCATGGGCTGTCCGTACTCTTCCATCACGTAGTTGGTTATGTCCACGATATTGTTGATGGGACGGATCCCGCTGGCAGCCAGACGGCGCTGCATCCACTGGGGGGATGGGGCAAGCTTGATGTTCTTGACCATCCTTGCGCAGTAACGGGGGCACAGCTGGCTGTTTTCAACGCATACCTTCAGGTAATCATTAATATCCTCATCATTGCCGGTCTTTGCGACGGACGGCGCCGTGAAGGATTTTTTAAAGGTGGCTGCCGCTTCCCTGGCAATGCCGATTACACTGTAGCAGTCCACGCGGTTGGATGTGATTTCATATTCAAATACCACATCCCGCAGTCCCATGACAGCCACCGCGTCTTCTCCCGGTACACTGTCCTTTGGAAGGATGTAGATGCCGCTCTCCGGCGCGTCCGGATACATATCCCGGTCAGCTCCCAGTTCCTCGATGGAACACATCATACCGCAGGACTCCACGCCCCTTAATTTGCCTTTCTTAATCTTAATGCCGTCCTCAGGAAGGGCGCCGCCGTCATGGCCGCCTGCCACGCGTCCGCCGTCCAGGACCACGGGAACCTTTTCGCCCACCGAAGCTTCCGTTATATTGGGCGCTCCTGTCACAATCTGGACAGGCGCGTCAGCCCCCACATTGACCTGGCACACCACCAGTTTGTCCGCATCCGGGTGGCGCTCAACAGAGAGCACCTCGCCCACTACGATATTTTCCAGGTTCTTATCCAGACAGGAATAGCCTTCCACCTTTGTACCTGTGAGTGTCATGGCATCCGTGTATTCCTGGGCAGTGACATCAAGGTCCGGCACATATGCTTTAATCCATGATAATGCTGTATTCATATTGGTTCTCCTTCTATATTCACTAATCAATCATGTATGCATCAGAACTGTTTCAGGAAACGGATATCGTTCTCATACAACAGGCGCATGTCATCAATCTCATACTTAAGCAGTGCAATACGCTCAAGGCCAACGCCAAACGCAAATCCGGAATACTCATCCGGGTCAATGTTACACATCTCCAGCACATGAGGATGGACCATGCCGCAGCCCAGGATTTCAATCCAGCCGGAGCCTTTGCAGAACCGGCAGCCCTTGCCGCCGCATTTGAAGCAGGTCACGTCCACCTCTGCGCTGGGTTCTGTGAATGGGAAATGATGGGGACGGAACTTAACCTTTGTCTCTGGTCCGAACAGTTCTTTTGCAAATTCTGCCAGTGTGCCCTTTAAGTCGGCAAATGTAATGTTCTTGTCAATTACAAGTCCCTCAATCTGATGGAAGGAAGGTGAATGGGTGGCATCTACCTCATCGGAACGGAATACACGTCCCGGTGCAATCATACGGATGGGAAGCTTTCCCTTTTCCATGGTACGCACCTGTACAGGGGATGTCTGGCTTCTTAAAAGGATGGTGTCGTTGATGTAGAAGGTATCCTGCTCATCCCTGGCCGGATGGCCCTTCGGGATATTCAGCTTCTCGAAGTTATAGCGGTCGTATTCCACCTCGGGTCCTTCCACCACCTCGTAGCCCATGCCCACGAAGATGCGCTCCACCTCTTCCAGGGCGATTGTATTAGGGTGGCTGTGGCCCACATTATTCTTCCTGGCCGGAAGGGTGACATCAATCACTTCCTTCTTAAGCTGCTCTTCCCTGGCCTTTCTTGCCAGTACATTCTTTGTCTCTTCCAGCCTGGCTTCGATAATGGCCCTGGCGTCATTGACCATCTGCCCCACCTTGGGGCGCTCCTCAGGGGAAACATCCTTCATGCTCTTTAAAAGGCTTGTGAGTTCTCCTTTTTTGCCCAGATAGGACACACGGATATCATTCAGCTTTTCCAGCGCATCGGAAGCTTCGATTTTCTTTAAGGCTTCTTCTTTGATTTTCTCTAACTGCTCTTTCATGGCTTCTCCTTTTCTAATCTCTGTTGGGTGTAATCCGCGGCTTCCTATGTTGTGCCATGCCTGTGAAAGCAATAAAAAAAGCCCCATCCCTCCATACGAAGGGACGAGACAATACCCGCGGTACCACCCTGATTCCTGCTTAAAGGCCTTGCGGCCTGTCAATGCAGACACTTAAACGCATGTAACGTATGCTCACGTCACGGACTACAGGAATACCTTCCTTCATCCATGCAGCTCCAGTGGGAATTTCAACCTCTTATCTGAACCTGGGCAGGCTTTCAGCCGGTGGCCTCCCCTCTCTGGTGGAAAATAAGTGTCTACTGTACACCTTCATTGCTTTTAAGATGTAAATCTAATGTACATTCTAGCCACATCTTGGGGAAATGTCAAGAGGTTTTGGGATGATTTCTCATTTGACGAAAACCAGGTTAAGGGTTAAACTTATTTTTAGACGGAACAAAAGAAAGGTTGTACAACTATGATTACCAAACATACAATACCCTGCCTTGATTTAAAACAGATTGCTGAATCCGGGCAGTGTTTCAGGATGAACCCGCTGGACCTGGACCTGCTGCCTGAGGGAACAGATTACGGATACCGGATCATCAGCAGGGGGCGGCTTCTTGACATATGGCAGCAGGGACAGGAACTGACTTTTGACTGCGCCGGGGAGGACCTGGATTTCTGGCTGGATTATTTTGATATTGCAACGGATTACCAGGCCATGATTAACTGCGTGGCCCCAGGGAACACGTATCTGGCCGAGGCCGCGCAGGCCGGAAAGGGCATACGTATCTTAAAACAGGACCCATGGGAAATGATCATCACCTTCGTGATATCCCAGCAGAAAACCATCCCGAAAATCCGCCAGCTGGTGGAAGCCCTCTGTGCCTCTTACGGCACCCCGGTTAACGGTGCCCTGGTTAATGGTGCCCCGGTTAATGGCACCCCGGTTAATGGTGCCCCGGTTAATGGCACCCCGGCCAACGGCATCCCCGGGAAAGGGCCGGAGGTTTCCATCGATGGCCCCGATTCAAGCCAGCGCCTGTTTTCCTTCCCCTCCCCGGAAGAGCTATCCCGCGCCACGCTGGATGAGCTTAAGGAGCTGAAACTTGGATACCGGGCCAAATACATATACCAGTTGTGCCAGGATGCGGTATCCGGCGCCCTGGACCTTGCCATGCTGGATACCATGGATTATGATGCCGCCCTTTTATACCTGACAGGCTTTTATGGAATCGGTAAGAAGGTGGCCAACTGCGTGTGCCTGTTCGGCCTGCACCATATTGGGGCATTTCCCGTGGACACATGGATAGAGAAAATCCTTATGGCCCAGTACTATGATAAACGCAAATACCGCCGCACCCCCAAGACATGTCTCTGCGATACAATCGTAAAGGATGTCTTTGGCCAGTACGGCGGCTGTGCCGGCGTCATGCAGCAGTATATATTCTACTATGAACGGCTGAGGAACAGCAAGCTGTCTTAGAACGTGTCACATCATCCCCAGCTCAAATATCTTCCACTTCCCTCTAAAGCCCGATTCTTTTCCCACCGCAAAGTCCCTGGTATACGTACCGTCCCCCCACTGGGGCGCCAGTTCCAGGGCTTTGTCGGACCAGCGCTGGGAGAAGTCCACCCGCACCACCTTATATTCCTTAAAGCCATACCGGCTGGCCTGTTCATCGTAATATGGCTTTTGGTCCGCATACTCCACGGTTGCAAGGGTCTGAAAGCCATGGATGGTATATTCTTTTATATAACGGCCTTCCCTGAAGTTTAAGTCATCCTGCCCAAAGTTAAGGCTCTCAAGCTGGTCCTGGGGGAACAGCCTGACGCACCTGTCAAACTGGGCAAGGCCCATGTATTTGAAGTACCATGCAGCAGCCAGCTGCGCATCATCCGATGGCATTTTCTCAAACTTGACGTGTCTTGGAAGGGAGTCCTCAACCGTGTATTCCTTCACCAGATGCTCCCCGCCTCTTGACCGGTTGACAGCAGCCACCATGAACATGATGGCCAGGCATGCCAGGGTGATGCCGCATATCTTTAATGCCTGGGGTGAGAATTTCTCTTTGCTCATTGATTTTATCCTTTCACTTGCCTTTTTATCCGGTCTGTCTTGGTATCACCTGATAATCGGCCAGACAGGTACGGATACCCTCCTGGGTGTCCCCGATGCAGATTCCCTGCCTGCGGATCCGCTCCGTATCAATCATAAGGTTTCTTGGGCAGGAGGCAAACCGCTCCGTATCCCGCTCTATCAGGCCGGACACATCGCTGCTTCCCGTCACCGCCTTAAGGAACAGGGCCGCCGTGTCAAATGTGCTGCGGCTGTTCTGGCTGCCAAAATTATAGACCCCGCCAGGGAGTCTCATGGCTGCTTCCATATTCCTTATCACTTCCCACACATATGTGATGCCCCTGTAATCGTGTACAGGCAGCTTCAGGATCCGGTTCTCCCTTCTGGCATCCAGGAGACTGCCAAGCAGGCCGCAGCCGCCCGGACGGTCACTGGACGGATAGTCATACATCCAGGTCAGGCGCAGCGCCACCGCGTCGTGGAGACAGGTCAACATGGCTTCCTCCGCACGCTTTTTATCCCTTCCGTAGACAGAGCAGGGACGGTGAGGCCCCTCCTCCCGGTTTGGCTCCATGGAATCGGATGCATTGTATATCTGGTCCGAACTCATGAATACCATCCTGCTTCCGGACTGCCTGCACGCCTTGGCCATATTGGAGGTTCCCCGCACATTAATCTGTTCGGAACGCTCAGGCTCCTTCTCACATGCGGCTGTATTGGACACGCCCGCACAGTGCAGCACGTAATCCGGCCGGATTGCCTTTATGAATGCCGACACCGCCAGGGAATCGCTTACTTCCAGTTCCCTGTGGCTCACGCCAAGGGTTTCATATCCATCTATCTTCCTGAAATATTCTGAAAGCCGGGAACCTAAGAATCCATTGGCCCCGGTTATTAAAATACGCTTTTTCATTGTACTGCTCATACCTTTCTTCAGATATGATAACATTATAGCCCAGGTACTGTCTATATTCTTTGCGATTTTCTTAATATTTACCCAGACACTTCTTTAAAACAGGCAGTCAGTCCTGTCTTTTTCCAAGATATCCCTGCCTGCATGAACACAGGCCCGGTTCAACTGGCCGGGCCTGACTGATATTCCAATGTTCTTTTGGTTCCTGTGCCTTACTTGAATATCCCCTTTTTCTTGGGCTTTTCCTCTTCCGGCGGGGTAATGCCGTTCATGGCGTCATCAAAACGCCTTAAAGCTTCCTTCTGCGCCTGGTTCATGCGCTCCGGAACCTGGACAACCAGGGTCACATAGTGGTCACCGCGCACATTACGGTTCCGAAGGGAAGGAACGCCCTTGCCCTTTAAGCGGACCTTAGTGTCTGTCTGAGTGCCTGGCTTCACTTCGTACTCCACCTCGCCGTCCACGGTCTTGATGCGGATTGGACCGCCAAGGGCTGCCCGGGCAAAGGAAATAGGCACCGTGGAATAGATGCTGGTATCCTGGCGCTTAAAAATCGGGTGCTGTGACACCACTGCCTCCACCAGAAGGTCGCCGCGCTCACCGCCTCCGGTTCCAGGCTCGCCGCCGCCTGCAAGACGCACGCACTGACCGTTATCAATGCCGCCCGGTATGGATACCTTGAATTTCTTGCGCACGGTCTTATAGCCTGTGCCATAACAGTCCGGACACTTCTCCTTGATGATCTGGCCCGTGCCGTTACAATCAGGACATGTCTGCACATTCTGGACCTGGCCAAAGAAGGACTGCTGGGTGTACATGATTTTGCCCTTGCCGTTACACTTGCCGCAGGTCTGGGGTGAAGTGCCTGCCTTGGCTCCTGTACCGTGACAGCTTGCACATGTCTCTTTAAAATTAATCTCAATCTCTTTTTCACATCCGAAAACAGCTTCCTCAAATGTTATCCTGATGGAAGTCTTTATATTGGCGCCGCGCATGGGACCGCTCCTCGCCCTGGAAGACCGGCCGCCGCCAAAGATATCGCCAAAAATATCACCGAAGATATCACCCATATCCCCGCCAAAATCAAAACCGCCAAAGCCGCCGAAGCCACCGGCCCCGCCGCCGCCCTGGTCAAATGCAGCATGGCCGAACTGGTCGTACTGCTGACGTTTCTGAGGGTCGCTTAACACACTGTACGCCTCTGAAGCTTCTTTGAACCTGGCCTCTGCCTCCTTATCGCCTGGATTGGCATCCGGATGGTATTTCTTGGCAAGTTTCCTGTATGCTTTTTTCAATGCATCATCGTCTGCATCCTTGGGAACGCCCAGAACTTCATAGTAATCTCTCTTACTCTCTGCCATGTTGTTTACCTCTTAACACTCTTTATCTGCATAAAGGGGTTAGAAGCCGGAATACCGGCCCCTAATCCCCATTTTCGTTCATCTTGCATTATACTTCCTTGAAATCAGCGTCTACCACATCATCGTTCGGTGCGGAGGAAGCGCCAGCAGCGCCGCCCATGTCAGGACCTGCGCCAGCTGCGCCGGCTGCCTGTGCCTGCTCATATACCTTTGCAAACAGCTTCTGTGCGCTGTTCATCAGTTTCTCCTTGCCTGACTTGATGTCCTCAACCTGGGCGTCAGTCATCTCTTCAACAGGAGCGCGGTTGATTGCTTCCTTCAGGGAGTTAAGGTCTGCCTCAACCTCGGCCTTATCGTTAGGTGAAATCTTATCGCCCACTTCTTCCAAAGCCTTCTCGGTCTGGAATACCATGGAATCAGCGTCATTTCTTGCATCGATGGCATCCTTGCGCTTCTTATCCTGTGCCTCGTACTCAGCTGCTTCCTTTACTGCCTTATCGATATCATCGTCAGACATGTTGGAACCGGAAGTGATGGTGATGTGCTGTTCTTTTCCTGTTCCAAGATCCTTTGCGGATACATTTACAATACCATTGGCATCAATGTCAAAGGTAACCTCAATCTGCGGAACACCTCTTCTTGCTGGCGGAATCCCATCCAGACGGAACTGTCCAAGGGTCTTGTTATCCCTTGCGAACTGACGCTCGCCCTGTACCACATGGATATCCACTGCGGTCTGGTTGTCAGCTGCAGTTGAGAAAATCTGGCTCTTCTTAGTCGGGATTGTGGTGTTGCGCTCAATAAGCCTGGTTGCCACGCCGCCCATGGTCTCGATGGACAGGGAAAGCGGGGTTACGTCCAGAAGAAGGATATCCCCTGCGCCAGCGTCTCCTGCCAGCTTGCCGCCCTGGATGGCTGCGCCGATAGCCACACATTCATCCGGGTTAAGGGATTTGCTTGGCTCCTTGCCGGTGAGCTGTTTCACCTTTTCCTGTGCCGCAATCATACGTGTGGAACCGCCCACCAGAAGTACTTTGCCCAGTTCGGAAGCAGTGATGCCTGCATCCTTCAGCGCGTTCTGTACCGGGATTGCGGTGCGCTCAATGAGGTCATGTGTCAGCTCGTCGAATTTAGCCCTGGTCAGGTTCATATCCAGATGCTTCGGTCCTTCTGAGGTTGCTGTGATGAACGGCAGGTTGATGTTGGTGGTGGTAGCTGTGGACAGCTCCTTCTTTGCCTTCTCAGCCGCTTCTTTTAATCTCTGGAGGGCCATCTTGTCGTTGGAAAGGTCCACGCCCTCTGCTTTCTTGAACTCAGCAATCATCCAGTTGGTAATTGCATTATCAAAATCATCGCCGCCCAGACGTGTATCGCCGTTGGTGGACAGAACTTCAATTACGCCGTCGCCGATTTCAATGATGGAAACATCAAATGTACCGCCGCCCAGGTCGTATACCATGATTTTCTGCTCTTTTTCATTGTCCAGTCCATAAGCCAGTGCAGCGGCTGTCGGCTCGTTGATGATACGCTTTACATCCAGGCCCGCAATCTTACCTGCGTCCTTGGTTGCCTGACGCTGTGCATCATTGAAATATGCAGGAACCGTGATGACAGCCTCGGTCACGGACTCGCCCAGGTAGCTCTCAGCATCGGCTTTCAGCTTCTGGAGGATCATAGCGGAGATTTCCTGCGGGGTGTACTTCTTGCTGTCAATATCTACCCTGTAGTCTGTTCCCATGTGACGCTTGATGGATGAGATGGTCTTGTCAGCATTGGTAACTGCCTGACGCTTTGCCGGCTCACCGATCAGCCTCTCTCCTGTCTTTGTAAAAGCCACAACAGATGGTGTGGTCCTTACGCCTTCTGCATTGGCGATAACGGTTGGCTTTCCGCCTTCCATAACAGCAACACAGCTATTTGTCGTACCTAAATCAATACCGATGATCTTGCTCATAGTTTTTTCCTCCTGATTATTTGGTTTATTCATGTATTATATGTTCCACCCAACAAAGTCCGTAAACCCGGCCAGGTGCCTAATGCCTTAGTTAGCAACTTTTACCATGCTGTGCCTTACGACGCTTTCCCTGTACATGTAGCCCTTCTGTAATTCCTCTGCCACAATGTTCTCGCCCAGGCTGTCATCATCCACATGCATCACCGCATTGTGGAAGTTGGGGTCAAACTCCTGGCCCACGGCTTCAATCGCCTTCACGCCTGCTTCCTCCAGCGTCTTCTGGAACTGCTTATATATCTTCTCCATACCCTCGGCAATGGGGCTGCCCTTTTCATCCTCGGGTACGGTAGCTAAACCTCTCTCAAAATTATCAACCACGGGAAGCATACGCTCAATGATATCCCTGGCCCCCATTTCGTACATGGTGGACTTTTCCTTTTCGCTTCTCTTGCGGAAATTCTCAAATTCCGCCATCTGGCGTTTTACCCGGTCCGTAAGTTCCTCTATTTTCTCATCCCTTGGGTCCTTCTTCTTTTTGAAAAAGCTCTTTTTTTCTTCCTTGGCAGAAGCAGCCTCTTCAGTATCCCCGGATGCCTCCTCCGGCGTCCCTTCTTCCTGCTGGCACGCATCCTCTGTGCCGTCACAGGCCGTCTGCCCGTTCTCAGCCATCACTTCTTCCTGCCCTGTTTCTTTGGCTTCTGCTTCTTTTTTTAACTCTTCGTCCTTCATATCTTCACTCACAGCTTATCACCTTTCATCTTTTTTAAATGCCGTATCCAGCTGATTCATAAGGGTACGCAGGGTGCCTAACACCTTCTCGTAATCCATGCGCTTGGGGCCGATGATTCCGATGGTTCCCCTAAGGCCTCCGCCCAGGTCATAATTGGCAGTCACCACGCTGCAGTCCTTCATGGACTGTACCGGGCTTTCATCGCCAATGTAAACCTGTATGCCCGCATCGCCTTCCACGCCTGCATTGACTTCAGACACAAACTCCTGCAGCACTTCCTGATGTTCCAATGTACCGATCAGCTGGCTGGCCCTCTCACCTTCCGTCAGTTCGGGATACTTGAAAATGTTGGTTGCTCCGCTGGTATATATCTGCAGGTCTTCCCCGCCTGCCCGGATGGCTTCCGCCACCTCATTAAGCACCAGGTCCACTACCTGGCTGTGGATGCCCGCGTCAACCTTCAGCTTACTGATGATATCCAGATTAATCTCTTCAATGGTCAGTCCATTCAGACTGCTGTTCAACAGGATGTTCAGGTTCAGCAGCTCATCATCGGTCAGCTCATCGGACACATCCACCATGGTATTCTTGATGATGTTTCCTTCCACCACCACTACCACCAGCATTTTATTCTTCTCCACCTTGGACAGCTGGATGAACTTAAGCTTGGTCTTGTGGTAACTTGGGCCGCTTATCATGGCTGCGTAGTTGGTGTTGGAGGCAAGTACCTGGGCCATCTTCTTGAGGACCAGTTCCAGTTTATCAACCTTCTGGACCATCATCTCCTTAAGCTCCGTTACCTCGCTGTCCTTCTCCAACATAATCTGGTCCACGTAAAACCGGTATCCCTTATCAGAAGGAATACGGCCCGCAGATGTATGGGGCTGTATAATATAACCCATCTCTTCCAAATCCGACATCTCGTTACGGATGGTGGCAGAACTGAGTTTTAAATCCGAATACTTGGAAATGGTCCTGGAACCCACGGGTTCCCCTGTTTCCAGATACGTTTTGATAATCGCCTTTAATATGGTCATCTTCCTGTCATCCAGGAACGTATCCACCGGCATCTGTCCACCTTCCTTTCCGAATTATTAGCACTCGGTTTCGAGGAGTGCTAACATCTACATTCCATAATATATTCCTTCTGAGTGAATTTGTCAAGAGATAAATCCAAATTCTTTTATTATAATTTATTTTTCCAGTTTCACAGGACATAGATGATGTAGTCCCCCTCCTGAAAAATACCTATATATTTGATTTTATCTCCCACTTTTAACAATTTTCTTGCAAAAATATGTAAAATATTCCCCACTTTTTATGAATATGTAACACTTGTTTAATGATTTCAGCTTGACAATTAATAGTTTTGTAATATAATGAAATATACATATAATATAGTCATATGGAACCAGAACAATCTGTTAATATTGCGAGGTAAATATATGCACAATACCATAAGAAAAACCGTCCTGGCCGCGGCTGCTGCCGTCTTATGCCTGGCAGCTTCCTTGCCAGCTTATGCAGAAGAAACATCCCATACGGATGTGGCGGTAATGAAGGATGAGGCTGCCGGCAAAGATGGGACCACGTCTGCGTCAGTGGGCAAGGACGTGACAGTTGTTGAGAACGGATCCCCGGACAGGGACACGGAACATGGTTCTGCGCAGGATACCGCAGGGACCAGGACCTCCCATAAGGACAGGACCAGCCGCGGTTCAGAAGAAGAATACGTGGACGCGGGTCCCGGCGCCAGGAAGAAGGAAGAACCGCCTGTTTCCACAGAAACCTCCCTTGGCAGGTTCACCATCACCGGTTACTGCGGATGCGATAAGTGTTCGGGCGGACACGGGCTTACCTATTCCGGCACGGTTCCCACGCCTAACCACACCATTTCTGCGGACCTGGACCAGTTTCCGCTCGGCACCAGGCTGAAGATTGACGGAACCGTCTATACGGTTGAGGATAAGGGTTCTTCTGTCAAGGGTAATATTCTTGATATTTTTTACGGCAGCCACGAGGAAGCGCTTGCCAAAGGTACCTATACCGCAGAAGTATTTTTAATGGAAGACTGATTTTCCCGCTACATACGGACATTTTGAAAGCCACCAGCATCAAAGGCTGGCGGCTTTTCTTTTTTGCCCTGGGCACAGGATTTTCCGGTTACATATCCATGAAATTTCCTTTATTTCCATATATTTCCTTGACAATACAGGAAAATTATGATAAAACCTTGTTTATTGCTCATATATTACAAAAGTATTACATATAATTTATTAATATGTTAAGAAACTATTTTGAATATTAAATGAGCAATAGGAGGTAACAAATAAATGAAATTCAGACACTTATTAACCGGAACCATTCTTACCATCAGCTTACTTGCAGCTTCTGCCGTCACGGCATTTGCAGCTGTATCCAAAGGACGTTTTGAGACAGTTGACAGCACCACCATCAGCGGCTGGGCTTACGACAGCGATTCCCCTGATGACGCGTTAAACGTAATGATAACCATCAAGAATAAAAATACAGGTGAGGAAGTATTTTCCCAGCGCATATCCGCCGGGGAATACAGGGAAGCGCTTTATAAGGAAAACCGGGGCAATGGATGCCACGGCTTCACCATCAATGTGGACTGGAGCGCTTATCCGGACGGCATATACCTGGTAGAGGGAACCGTGGGGGGCCGAAGTTTCCCCAATCCCAGGACATACACCAACGGCAGCGGGGATGCCCAGACAGGAAGCGCTGCTGATGGACAGGGGCTGATACCCCTTGGGGTCTTTAAAACCACCGGCTACTGTCCCTGCCGCGCCTGTTCCGAGGGCTGGGGACGCCATACATGTACCGGCGCCGTTGCCACTGCCGGACACACCATCGCAGTAGATCCAAGGGTCATCCCTTACGGCTCAAAGGTCATGATTAACGGTGTTGTCTATACGGCTGAGGACCGCGGGGGCGCTGTGAAAGGCAACCACATCGATATTTTCTTCAATACACACGCTGAGACGAGACAGCATGGAATGCAGAACGCCGAGGTATTCCTGGTCCAGGGATAGACAATAAGATATAACGTGATGATTGAATTCTAAGTGCTGCGTCCTTTAAAAAACGGGGCGGATGGCAGCGGACAGGGCCATATGGAATAGCCCATCCGCTGTCATCCGCCCCGTTTCATATCAGGACTGCATTCCTATCCAGGTCCTATCCGCCAATTTCCCGGAGTTCCGTCCCACTGTAAAAGAACTTCAGGATGGATTCATAGTCCTTTCCTTCCTTGGCCATTCCCTGGGCGCCGTTCTGGCTCATGCCCACGCCGTGGCCGAATCCGCCTCCATAGATGTGGAAGGATGGCTTTCCATCCTCTCCTGTCCTTTTTTCTATGGAAATGAAGGCGCTGGGAAGGGTCGCGCTTCCTTCCATTGTCTTGCCGTCCTGTTTGGTAATGACAATGCCCGGATTCCCCAGGGCGGAACGGATGGCGCCCTGTCCCTTGACAGTCACTGTCCCGCCGCTTCCCGACACGCTCAGTTCGCTGGCAATACCGCCTGCCCCCCGCCCCGTGATGGTCATGTCCGTGACTGCTCCGGCCCCATTTATCTGGGCCGATACCATATCGCTGCTTATATCTGTCTCCCAGCGGAACATGGCGTAGGAGGAGTCATAGGCTGTCACGTCCCTGCTTCTTATAAAGGAATCAAAATTGTCATTATCCCCTACGTCCAGGGGCTGTCTTCCCGACTTCACCTCCACTGCCTGGAGATACGGGTATTTCTGCGGGTCCGTGCCCCATACGCCTGCGTCTGCGGTACGGCCGCAGGAGGTGGAGAAATAAAAGGCGTCGATTGGCTTATCCTCGTAGAAAAGCATCCTGCCGTATGTCTCCTTGACGGCCTGTGTGGTCTTCTCATCCGCCTGGGTGTTGTTATATACCTGGAAATTCGTACTGTCATCCACATGGGCGCCGTACTGGCTGTAGGAATTGCCCTGAATCTGCCTGTATGCATAGGTCCTGGCGCAAACGGCCTGGGCCTTTAAGGCCTCCTTTTCATAGGAGGGCGGCATTTCGCTGGGCACTACCCTGGTCAGGTAATCTTCCAGATACAGGTCATTGACCAGCACCAGTCCCTCATCGCATTCCTTGATTTCCATTTTCCCGGTGTAGACCGGCGTACCCTGGCTGCGCTCAATGGAAGTGACCGTGACCCCGTCCGGGTTATCCGGGTTTATGATGATACGGCCGTATTTAAGCCTGTCATCCCCTGGCTGGATGGTTAACCCGGTTCCCGCCTCCAGGCGTTCCTTCTCCGTCTTGCCTTTGGAGTTCTCATATTCCATCTGCGCCGGACTATTCAGTACAAGGCTGACCGATGGATGGTACAGGTTTTTAAATCCGGTGTCCATGATCAGGACACGGATGGTCTTGGCGTCAAATTCCCGTTCCAGCAGCGCTGCACACAGTTTTCCGTCTGCCGCCACAAATTCCTGCAGGTCATAACCCACCAGGATATCATTTATACCTAATATCTTAAAATCCCCGTAAACCTTATATACATGGAAATTCTCAGACACAGGTATCTCGCCATATCCCTCAATCTCAATGGCATTCTCTGTAACAGAAAGTACCTTGCCGCTGATGCGTTCCTTTTTCATGGTAATCTTCCTGAGTCTGCCGCCCTCCATGTGAAGGTCCGCCAGGTTGCCTGCCATGTCTGATACATCGCCCAGCTTTTCGCTGACAGGGAATTCGCGGTAGGCTGTTCCCAGATACGCCTTGAAGTTCCTGCCGTCTGTCTCAGACAGCCATATATTCTCGTAAACAACATCCTCCGACACCAGTTCCCTCATAGCAATCATCTCGCCGTCCCTGGCAAGGAACCGTATCTCACAGTCCAGGTACGCGTCCAGGGCAAGTCCCTGGAACCCGAAATTGCCTTCTGTCGTGTATGCGGTCCAGCTCTCGGCCTGCGGAAGGTTGGAAGGCGTGCCGTAAAGCACCGCGTCCACCATCTTCACGGCCCCGTCCGGGTCGGTCTGGGACCTGATACCCTCATAGAGCCTCCACCACTCCTCCTCCGGAAATGCCCTGTCCTTATTATGTTTGGTGGCCCCGGCCTCCAGCTTTAGCCTGCCGGAAACCTGTCCGGCCATAAATGCCGCCTCCTGATATGTAAGGTATCCCTGGGCCGCAGAAAGGGTGGGCGGCGTCAGCTCCTCATCCAGATAACCCTCATCATAGAGGTAATCCATGTATTTGACAAACCAATTGTCCTTTTCCTTGGCAGAAAAATAAGAGCTTCCCCGCTCCTTTTCCCGGCTTGCGCATTCTTCCTTGGTGGCAACCGCCAATGCCATGGCCTTAAACGCCTGGGCCCTGGTGATTCCGTCCTTTGGCGGCTCCATGGTCACTATGATTACCATCAGTATGATGACAATGGAAACAACACCGGCCACCCATGCAATCATCTTATTCTTCATATTCATATATCCGCTCCTGTATCATGGGGAGTAAAACGAATGAAAGCAGCGGGTGCACCGCTGCTTTTATCATCTGTAACCCCAAAATGCCGTCTCTTACTTATTGACGCCTAGCAATGCTAGGTGGGCAACCTCACTTAAACTTCTGCCTTCCACTCAAAGGAGGCCTGACATCCGTTTAAAAATATTGGAATCCCTTGTGTCTAATGTAGGTTCAAAATTGGTAAGAGTGTCGAACATTCCAGGTAATTACAGACGTTCATCATTTATCTTGGTGTTATTATACCCCAAACATCAGCGTTTTTCAAGCTGATTTTTCTGAACATTTATGGAAGTTTTTCCAATCACCCAAACCTTTCCACCCCATATTCAGAAACTCTTGCGTATATAAGGGTTTCCGGCCCCGGCGCATCCTGGCTGATGGTACAGGATGAGAGGAATTTATCCGCGCCCGCCTGTATCCGCTCCTGGCTGTCCGCGTAAAGGACCGCAAGGACATCCCCGGGCATTACCTTTTCGCCGTACTTTTTCTTTAAAATGATTCCGGCCCCATAGTCAATGGCGTCTTCCTTTGTATTGCGTCCGGCTCCCAAAAGCACGGAGGCGATTCCGATGCCTTCTGTGTCCATATGGGAGATATAGCCTTCCTCCTGCGCTTTTACCTCATATGCACAGGATGGGGATTCAAACTGCTCCGGCTTCCATATAAAGCTTTCATCGCCGCCCTGGGCCTTTACCATTGAAGCCAGGCACTTAAGGGCGCTGCCGTCATGGATGGATTCCTCCGCCATCCCCCGGCATTCCTCCACGGTCCCCTTACCGGCCATATGAAGCATGTTGGCCGCCAGCTCCAGGCATACCCTGGTTAAATCCTCTGGTCCCTCTCCCTTTAATGTGCGGATGGCCTCGGTCATCTCCAGGGAATTGCCGATGGCGTATCCCAGGGGGATATCCATATTGGTAATCAGGGCGCAGCACCTGCGGCCTGCCAGGCATCCGATGGAAACCATCTTCTGCGCCAGGCTGATGGACTCCTCCAGGGTCTTCATGAATGCGCCGCTGCCCGTCTTCACATCCAGCACGATGCTGTCGCTTCCGGCAGCCAGTTTCTTGCTCATGATGGAGGACGCGATAAGCGGTATGCTGTCCACCGTGGCAGTCACGTCCCGCAGCGCATACAGCTTCTTATCTGCAGGCACCATGTTGCCGGACTGTCCAATCACGGCAATGCCGTTCCTGTTCACGATATCAAAGAATTCTTCCCTTGGGATGGCCGTCTTAAATCCAGGTATGCTCTCCAGCTTATCCACGGTCCCTCCCGTGTGTCCCAGGCCCCGGCCGCTCATCTTGGCCACCTTCACACCCAGGGAAGCCACCATGGGACCTGCAACCAGCGTTGTCTTGTCACCCACGCCGCCGGTACTGTGCTTATCCACCTTGATTCCCTCAATGGGAGACAGGTCCACCATGTCCCCGGAATGGGCCATCTCTAATGTAAGATATGTGATTTCCTGGTCATTCATTCCCTGAAAATAAATTGCCATCAGCATGGCTGACATCTGGTAGTCTGGAATCCCTCCATCCACGAATCCCCTGACCATATAGGCAATCTCATCCTTTGTAAGGGCGCCGCCCCGCTTCTTGGTCTCAATTAAGTCATACATCCTCACAGTATCCACCGCCTTTCACAGCACCAATCCTTATTTCTCCAGGTCATCCGGTCCAAAGCTGTCCGGCAGAAGCTGTTCCAGGGTATATTCCCTGTAATCCTCCGCGCTTTTTGCCACCAGGATCCGGAAGGTGGACGGATTACAGAATTCCCTCATCACCTGCCTGCACACGCCGCAGGGCGTACAGTAATCCTTTATCACCCCATCCGGCCCGCCGCAGATTGCGATGGCCGCAAAATCCCTTCTGCCCTCGCTCACCGCCTTAAAAAATGCACACCGTTCAGCGCATACGCTGGGCGTATAGGACGCATTCTCAATGTTATTCCCTGTAAAGACCGTTCCGTCCCCGCAGAGCAGGGCCGCAGAGACATGAAAATGCGAATAAGGGGCATAGGATCTGGGCAGCCCGTCAATAGCTGCCTGTATCAGCTTCTTTCTGTCCATCCGCGCTCCCCCTTTCCGCCTTGGCCAGCTTGACAATCCGGCTGGTTCCCAGACGTTCTGCGCCCAGGTTGATGAATTCCTCCGCATCCTCAAAGGACTTAATCCCTCCGGCAGCCTTCATGCGCACGCCTTCCCCGATATGCCCAGAGAACAGCCTGATATCTGCAAACGTAGCCCCTGCCTTGGAAAACCCGGTGGATGTCTTGATGAAATCCGCCCCTGCCTGGGTGACGATTCCGCACATCTTGACCTTTTCCTCGTCCGTAAGGAGACAGGTCTCAATGATTACCTTCAGGATATGGCTGCCGCAGGCAGCCTTCAGCTGGGTAATCTCCTCTTTTATCCGGTCATATGCCTTGTCCTTTAAGTCACCGATATTGATGACCATGTCAATCTCATCCGCGCCGTTGGCAATGGCATCCTTTGTCTCAAAGACCTTGACCGCCGTTGTATTATAGCCATTGGGGAATCCGATGACCGTACATACCGCCATCCGGTCCCCCATATATTCCTTTGCCCGCTTCACATAGGACGGCGGTATGCATACACTGGCCGTTCCATACGCCATGGCGTCGTCGCAGATTTCCTTAATCTGGCTCCATGTGGCGTCCTGCCCCAATAATGTGTGGTCTACCCTGCTGTAAATCTCTTTTCTGTCCATAGGTTCCCTTCTCCTTTTTACATTAACTTTGATTGGCTGTTTCCTGTTAAACAGGCTCTTGTGTATCTTGTCTTAGATATTTCCATTATAATACAATCCGCATTCCTAAACAAGGGAAACAAACGTCCCCTCCACATACGCCCTCAGCGCCTCCGGTTCCAGCGTGACCTGGACGCCCCGCTGTCCCGCGCTCACCATGACGGTATCATATAGCTGGGCCATCTCTTCTATATAAGTAGGGAAATGCTTCTTCATCCCAATAGGGGAACAGCCGCCCCTGATGTAGCCGGTCACTGCCAGCATATCCCTGACGTGGATCAATTCCACCTTCTTTTCCCCTGCTGCCCTGGCCGCCTTCTTCAGGTCCAGCTCCTCATCCACAGGGATGCAGCATACAAGGTAGCCCTTTTTCTCGCCCTTCAACACCAGGGTTTTATACATCCTGTCATGTTCCACTCCCAAAAGGTCCGCTGCATGGCTGCCCGACAGGTCGTTTTCATCCACCTCATAGGTTCCTGTCCCATAGGCAATCCCAGCCGCATCCAAAAGCCTCATCACATTTGTCTTAACCATCAAGCCCACTCCTGTCCTTCCTTTACATTCCAACCCATCATAACCCTTTTTTGTATATCAGTCAATGCAGTCCGTCATATACAAGGCATATCCCCACATTCGCATTCCGCCTATTCACAAAATTGGATGTAACATTTATAATAGGAGAAGAAACGTCTGTGTTACATCAAAACAAGCACAATCAGAAAGGACCTTAACATATGGAAAGAAACGATATCATCATCATTCATGGCAAGGATTATAAAAATATGGCAAAGAAGGTGCTGGAACAGGCCGATGTGGCCGGGGATATCGGCAGCAGGGATAAGAAGGTGGCATTAAAGCCCAACCTGGTCACGGCCAAGGCCCCGTCCAGCGGAGCCACCACCCACAGCGAACTCCTGGCCGGGGTCATCGAATACCTTCAGGAGCACGGATTCAAGGATATCACTGTGATGGAAGGCTCCTGGGTAGGCGACCATACGGGAGAGGCGTTCCGGGCAGCCGGATATGACCGGGTATGCCGCCATTACAATGTTCCCTTTGAGGACCTGCAAAAGGATACCTGGAAGGAGTATGACGCTGCCGGAATGAAGATCAAGCTCTGCGACAAGGCTGCTGTGGTAGACTATATGATTAACATGCCGGTACTCAAGGGCCATTGCCAGACCACGGTTACCTGCGCCCTCAAGAACAACAAAGGAATCATCCCTAATTCGGAAAAACGCCGTTTCCACACCCTGGGCCTTCATAAACCCATTGCCCATCTGAACACCATCGTCCCCGGCGGCTTCATCCTGGTGGACAATATCTGCGGGGACCTGGATTTTGAGGAAGGCGGCAATCCGGTTGTGATGAACCGTGTGCTGGGCTTTAAGGACCCGGTGCTCTGTGATGCGTTTGTATGCGGCTGTATGGGATATCCGGTGGAAACAGTGCCTTACATCACCCTGGCGGAGCGCCTGGGTGTCGGAAGCACGGATGTTGCCCACGCCAACACGGTTTACTTAAACCAGGCGTCTGAGGCGGACGGCCAGTTCCGTATGACCAGGCGGGTTGAAAACCTGGCTTCCTATGCCAGGCCATCCGATGCCTGCAGCGCATGTTACGGTTCCCTGATTTACGCCCTGGACCGTTTAAATGACAGCGGGTACCTGAGGAAGGGCCTTGCGCCCATCTGCATCGGCCAGGGATATAAAGGAAAAGAAGGCGCCATCGGCATCGGCCAATGCACCTCCTGTTTTGCTAAAACCCTGGGCGGATGTCCGCCAAAGGCAGCTGATATCGTGGACTTCTTAAGTGAGAACTGGAAATAAGCACCGGGAATAAGCATCTGGAATAAGCACTGGAAATAAGCGTTCCCTGCCCTACAGTCCCTTTTCCCGCAGCCATCCGACAATATGGCCTGCATAGGCCTTTTCCCTTTTCAGCAGTGTAAAATGGTCTGCTCCCTTGACAAACACCACCTTTGCATCCGGGATCTGTTCCCCCATCCACAGGGTATGGCGGGGACGTATCATGTCGCGGCGTCCGGTAAGGAGCAGTACAGGGGCCTGGATCAGGGACAGTTCCGCTGCCGTAAGATGGGGCCAGTTGGCCATCAGTCCATTTAACTGACGGCCTGATACTGCACGTTCCTTCACCCTCCGGGGCATGGGCAGCTTCTCCACCACACGCCAGAACTTATAACCGGCCTTTACCTGGGCATAGGAGACAGCCGTCATGCCCTTTGGCAGCGCATTGCCGCTGACAGCCACCACGGCCAGCACCTTATCCGGGTAGCGGCTTGCAGCCTCCAGGGCCACGTTGGCGCCGTCGCTGAAGCCCAGGATGACTGCCTTTGGCACATGGAGCACATCCATCACCTGTATCACGTCATCTGCCATGCCGGAAGTGGTAAGCTCCTGGGTCCGGACCGTATCCTTCAGTTTCGAAGCCCCATGCCCGCGGCTGTCCATGAGGATGACCCGGTAATACCGGCTCATAAGCTCTGCCAGCCGCCCGAATATCTGGTGGCTTTCACCATTTCCATGAAGCATCACAAGGGGCACTCCCTGCCCCAGCTCCTTATAATATAATGAAGCAAAGCGGTTGTCCGCGTAACCTTCCTTCATCTGCATGACCTCCAAAAATTAATATTTCCAAAAGCAGATAAGGCAGAGACTGTGTAACCTCACACAGCGCTCCGCCTTTATCTTATGGTCTATCTTCTATTACTGTTCGCTTTTTCCACATGCACATTCCTGCCTTTAATCTTAGCATGGGACATGGCCTTCAGCACTTCGTCCGCATACTGTCCAGGCACATCCACAAATGTGTATCCGTCGTACATGTCAATGCTTCCCACCATACGGCCCGGGATTCCTGATTCGCCTGCAACAGCGCCCAGGATATCTCCTGGCGTGACCCTCTGGGCCTTGCCGATGTTGATGAAAAGCCTTGCCATCTGACCATCGCCCTCGCCCAGGACATAATCGATGGCAGCCCTGTCGGTTGCCCCCCTGCGGCCCCGTCCGTAAGCAGAGGAACTGCCTCTCTCACGTCCGCGTCCGCGGCCCATGCCTCTTCCATAGCTGTCCAGGTCATCCAGTGAACGGGCCGGCATGGTGCAGTCAATGACATCTTCATTGTCATCGCCCATGTTCATCTTGAGAAGGGCTGCAGCCAGGTCCATGGAAGTGTAGTCCTCTTCTATCAGCTTTTTCTCAATGATGTTCACCATCTTGGTCAGGTCATTATCGTTCAGTATATCCATTACCTGGTCCAGTACCTTCTCCACCTTGATTTCCGTAATATCATTCAGGGACGGGATGGCCTGGGGAATGATCTTGGTCTTACAGTAGCGCTGGATGTCACGCAGCTTATACACTTCCTTGCCCACAACCAGGCTGAACGCCTTACCTTCGCGTCCCGCCCTTCCGGTACGGCCGATCCTGTGCACATAGTACTCGTCATCCTGTGGCACATCATAGTTGAATACCGCTTCCACGTCGCCTACATCAATACCCCGGGCCGCTACATCCGTTGCTACCAGGATATCGGTGCGTCCATTGCGGAAACTGCCCATGACGCGGTCACGCTGCACCTGCTTTAAATCCCCGTGAAGGCCTTCTGCAAAATATCCCCTGCCCTGAAGCGCCTGCACCAGTTCATCTACCTGCCTCTTTGTATTACAGAACACAATGGAAAGCTTTGGCGCATACATGTCTAACAGCCTGCACATGACCTCCACCTTGTTCTTTGGCTTTACTTCATAATAATACTGGGTCACTTTGGGAACGGTCAGTTCCTTTTTGATGACCCGGACCGTTACGGGATCGTCCTGGAACTTCCTGGCAATATCCGCAATGGCCTGAGGCATGGTTGCTGAAAACATCAGGGTCTGCCTCTCTTCGGGAAGCTGGCTTAAGATGGTTTCCATATCCTCTAAAAATCCCATATTCAGCATCTCGTCCGCTTCATCCAGCACAACGGTGTGCACATGGTCCATCTTTACGGTCTTACGGCGCATATGGTCCATCACACGGCCAGGTGTTCCCACCACAATCTGTGTGCCGTCCTTTAAGGAACGTATCTGCTTTACAATATCCTGCCCTCCGTAAATGGGAAGCACCTTTGTGCCATGCATGAACTTGGCCAGACGGCGCATTTCCTCCGCCACCTGGATTGCCAGCTCCCTTGTGGGAAGCAGTATGATGGCCTGGAGCTTTTTCACCTTTGGGTCCACCTTCTGAAGAAGGGGGATTCCGAATGCCGCCGTCTTGCCGGTACCGGTCTGGGCCTGGCCAATCATGTCACGGCCCTCCATGGCTACCGGGATGGCCTGGGCCTGGATAGGTGAAGCCTCCTCAAATCCCATTTCCGTAATAGCACGGATAATTCTTTCGTCTAATTGTAACTCGTCAAACTTAACTGTCTCCATATAACTGATTATGTCCTTTCTTCCTCTGCCTCTTTCCCTCATGGAAAGCAGACAGGCCGCCTTGTGCATTTCCCCCACATTACCGCCAGAACCATATCTCCCGGTGTGGCGCCGTATAACCTTATACAGCCCCATACCCGCACCCCTGCTCAGGAAATATGACATGTGATGCACCGCAATATTAAGAGCGTTTCTTCACGAAACGAACATCCTTTTCACACAAAAAACGAGAGGTAATACAGGCACGTCGCGGCCTTTCATCCTCTCGCTTCCTACGATAGTTAACTATAACAGATATTGGTGCGGCTGTCAATGTTTTTACTTATTTTTTTCCTGATGCCGTACATAGAACAGATATACTTAAATCATCTCATCTTAAAACAGAAGGTACATTTATGGTCATCATACATCATCTTATCATGCACACACTCAAGCCTTTCATTGTATCCGCGCGCAATGGAGGGATCTATGTTTTCGCAATAAATGCGGCCATAACGTTCCTGCCCTTCCTTCATCCAGGTCTCGGCAAATATGCACCTGTCAAATTCCTGGCGCACCTCTTCTTTCCCATATGTATTCTCATAACCAAACAGGCCGCTCCGCTCCATATCGTAATTCACAAGATAATTCTGAAGGTCGTTTTCATTTCCCCTCTGCCTGGCCCTTCTGGCAATATCCTTTCCCCGCCCTTCACCAAATTCCTGTACGGATTGGGCCATGAGTTCACGTCCCTCATCCCCCAGCCTCTCTTCTACGCGCCTGGCTATAATAGAAAACATTCTTGCAAACAGAATATACATGGACACCGGTTCATCTATTTCCTGGCTGTAATCTTGTGTACCATCTGTTTTTTTCTTATCTGACTCCATTTCCTTAAATCTCCTTATCCAATCTTATTATCGTACGTATCAAGGCCTCCGTTACCTTTTCCAGGGCTTGCTCAGATACATATTCCTCCACATTATGGCTGACGCCCCCGGAACACGGGGAAAATATCATGGCCGTTGGGCATATGGACGCAAAGTTCATGGAATCATGGCCCGCTCCGCTGTCCATAAGCAGGTAATCCTCGTCCATGTCCAGACAGGACTTCCTGACTGCGTCAATTATCTTTTCATCTAACGGCGCAGGAGACTTTCTTGTAAATGATTTTATTTCCACGGATAATCCCCTTTTGCCGGCAGCCTCATCCAGATACCTGTGGACCTGCCTTTCAATCGTTTCCCCGATGTCCTGGCGGCTGAAGCGTATGTCCACCGAGAATATGGTTTCCTGTACAATGCTGTTGCCGGACCCGGGAAGCAGTTTCATCTTCCCAATCGTGATGGTGGCCTCGTCATTATATTCCTGCTCCACAAAACGGCTGGCCTTCAGACAGACCTCATAGGCGGAAAGGCTGCTGTCCCTTCTTAAACTCATGGGCACCGTACCGGGATGTCCGCCTTTTCCCTTCAGCCTTACTTCAAAATTGATGATTCCCCTTATCTTCCTGACAATACCGATTTCAATCCCCTTTTGTTCCAGGACAGGCCCCTGCTCATCATGGACTTCTATGAATGCAGCCGGAGGTTCCTTAAGCGCCCTGTGACGGGCCACCTTGACCCTCTCTTCCTCCCTATACTGTCTCAGCATCTCATCCAGGGCGATGCCGTCCGAATCCTTATAATACGGAATTTTCTCATCTTCCAGCGACCTGCATAAGTAGGAGCTTCCCGTGAGCACATTGCCGGTGCGGGTGCCTTCCTCCTCCACCATACCTATGATTTCCAATGAATGGCTTAGCTTTATCTGGTTGTCCATCAGGAATCTGGCTGCCTCTATGGCGCAGGCAACCCCTTGTATCCCGTCATATGCGCCAGAGCAGATGACCGTGTCCAGATGGGATCCGGTTACAATGACCCCCTTTCCGGTACTCCCCTCCATAAGCCCGCACACATTGCCCAGCTCATCTTCCCATACCTGCAGCCCTGTTTCCTCCATACGCTGTTTGATATAATCGGTTCCCTTTGCGTATTCCCTGGTCCAGCTGACTCTGGTGATTCCCTGTTCAGTGGGTGTGGAGGAAATCCGGCTCAGGGTTTCAATATCCTTCTGTATCCTTTCCGAGCTTACCTTACACACTGATTTCTTCCTCTTTCCGGTAATATTCCATCATGTCCATGCAAAGATTGACATACCTGTCCATGTCAATATCCATTCCAACCAGGACACGGTCCTCATCCCCATGGTAAACAAGCGTCCTGCCATCTTCCAGCGTTCCCTGGGTTTCCACTTTGACGCTGGCTTTCATCCAGCAGAACATGGACGGATCAATGACAGCTGCCACAGCTACCGCATCATGGATTACAATTCCAGGGATATTCATTTTCCTGAAATATTCCTCATAATAATAAAATACATCTTCAACCGCCCTGCTTATCCTGCTTTTTATCCTGTAAAGCTCCCCCATCCTGTTAAATGGGATGGCTGAGCGGTTTGTCACATTCAGGCCCAGCATACGCACGGGGATACCGGAATCAAATACAATCCTGGCGCTGTGGGGATCTGCCCAGATGTTAAACTCGGCATACGCAGAACGGTTGCCATAGTCTGCTGACCCTCCCATCATCACGATTTCTTTAATAAGGGATTCCATATCCGGATATTTTATGATAGCTGCAGCCAGGTTCGTAAGTGGTCCCAAAGCAATGATTACAAGATTTCCCCTGCATCTGACGGCCTCATCATGGATAAAGTCCCAGGAAGGCTGTTTTAAGGCGCTGCCTGTGGGTTTGGGGATATCAAATTTCCCAAGTCCCCTGTCGCCATGAAGGAAGGACCCAACCCTCTGTTCAATGCACATCGGTCCCTCAGCCCCAAAAGCGACCTTGGTATTCATACCTGCAAATTCCTTGATGGCAAGTCCATTTTCAAAGGTCAGTTCCGCCTTCATATTACCTGCAACCACGGACAATCCCCTGATATCCAGCCGGCTGCTGTTTGCAAGGAAGATGGCAAAAATATCGTCACTGCCAGGATCCGTATCAATGATTACCGGGATTTTTTCCATCATAATATCCTCCAATCAACACTGCGTTCGGTTTCTTCTTACAGATATCCAGCCTGTCAATATATAAAGACCCATAGGTACATCCCAGGTCCAGGATGACCGTGGCAGACACAGATGGCTTTACATCCACGGGTTCCTGCCCGGATATACAGCGCTTCATGGTTTCATATTGGGCCTGCTGTGTTTCTTCAGCCATTATGACTTTTGTCACATCTGCATCCATGACAATCCTGGCAGCAACAGGATCAGACAGGATATGTTCTTCTGATACAGGGCAATTCCTGTCCTTATTCTGTTCTCCTGGACATATCAGGATTCTTTTTATATCCGCCTTCACCTCCGGATGTGTAAACATCAGGCATCCCAATGTGGTCATCTGGCCCAGACAGACATAATACACTTTCTCCCCGGCCATTTTTATCTTGTCATACAACAAATCCAGCGCATTCCTGCCATCTGCCTCAGGAAATCCCCGCCGCTCCATAAGCGGCTTCCAGGGTCCCATGAATATGGAATCCTCCTGCCTGTAATTCGCTGCCTTTACATGGGCAGACGTAAAATCAGGGCAGATTTTATCCCCATAATCCATCACAACAAACATTTTAATTATCCTTTCTGCTATTTTGCCAGCTTTTTAAGCCGCCTTATCCTTTTTGCATTTACGGAGTAGAAAACCAGCCCCAGCAGGGTGGCTGCATAGGGAATCATCTGGACAAATTCAGCCGGGACCCGCAGGCTTTGAAGTACATTGGCCAATGCGTCCGCGGTGCCGAACACCAGGGAAGCCATCAACGTCCCCCCTGCATTGGCCCTGCCCAGGTATTGGGCCGCAACTGCTGTAAATCCCCGTCCGGCCGTCATATCCCTTGAAAACCAGGACACATATCCCATGGAAAGATACATCCCCCCAAGGGATGCCAGGAATCCGCATATCAGCAGCGCCGTTACCTGGGTTTTGATGATATTGATGCCCACGCTTTCCGCTGCCTTCGGATTCTCTCCCACCGCCCGTATCCGGATTCCCAGCTTGGTCCTGTTTATGAAAAACCATACCAGGGCAACTGACAGGAATGCCAGATAGGTCAAAATGTTATGGTTGGATACCACTTCACCCACAAAGGGGATGTCCTTAATCAGAGGCAGGGGGACCTGGGGGAAAACCAGGCTTTTGAGCTTGGTGGTAGTGCCCTTATCTTTTGTGAGCATATACATGATGAACACGGTTGCCCCGGAGGCAATCATATTCATCATCAGTCCAGTAAGAAAAATCTCCGCCTTCAGCTTAATGGCAAAATACGCCAGAAGCCCTGAAATCAAAAGCCCTGTTGCAATGCCGCACAAGGCGCCTATGAGCAGGCTCTGGGTATAAGCGCTTCCCACCACCCCTGCAAGGGCGCTGGCAAGCATGGTTCCCTCAAGACCGATATTCGTCACCCCTGCCTTCTTTGCCACAGCTCCTCCAAGGGCCGCAAACAGGATGGGCGTTGTCACACGCAGTGCGGAATATAAAAATGCAGCTGAAAAAACTCCACGGATTACTGCTTCCATACCTATGCCTCCTTTGTCTTTGCTGCTCTAACAATGGCCCACTGTTTATACTTATTCAGGAACAATTTGGATGCCACGAATAAGACAGCAATTGCCTGTACCACGCTGACAATCTCCACTGGTACATCCGTGGTCCTGGACAGGATGTCTGACCCAATCCTTATGTAGGCCAGGAACAGGGCCGCCACCGGAATCATCTGCGGCTTGTAATCTGCCAGGGTGGCAATGATGATGCCGTCAAAGCCATACTGCGGTGATGCCGTGTACTGGAACCTCCGGTACATGCCAAGGATTTCAATGCTTCCCGCCATGCCCCCGATAAATCCGCCGATGGCCTGGGATGCAAAGATTACAGTCAGCACGCTGATTCCCGTGTACCTGGCAAAATTCTCATTCTTTCCGGCCATCCGTATTGCATACCCCAGTCTGGTCCGGTACATGACAAGATAGATGAATATGACGCAAAGGACTGCAATCACAATCCCGAAATGGATTCTTGTATGCGGCACAATGGGAGGCAGCTTGGAGGATCTGCTGATGGAATAGGATGCAAAATATCCTGCCTGTGAATCAACCAGGAACCGGTTCACGATAAACAGGCCTGAATATAATACGATGTAGTTTAACATCAGGGAGGATACCAGTTCATTTGCCTGGAATTTCACCTTCAGGATTGCCGGAACCAGGCATATGAGGCCGCCGATTACCCCGCTGGCCAGGAATATGACAAGCTGGTGGATTCCAAAAGGCAGCGGCAGGAACACGGAAACAGCGGTCGCAATCACTGCGCCCATGAAGAAGCTTCCCTCTACCGCACAGTTAATCTGGTTTGCCTCAAACATGATACAGATTGCCAGTCCTGTAAATGTAAGGGGAATGGCCAGTTCAATTATATTTCCGATCCTGGATACGCTCTGAAACGGTCCGAACAGAAAGGTTCCCAGCGAAGCCATGGGACTGCCGCTTACAGCCGTAATCACAATCAACATGAAAAGGATAGAGATGGCAATGGCAACCAGCAGACGCAGACCGTCAAATGTTTTTTCAATCTTTTTAATCTCCATTACATTCCCTCCTGTTTCTTAAGGCCAAGCATATACTCGCCCAGTTCATTTTCCGTGACCTGGCCCACGTCTTTTATATCTGCCGTGATCCTGCCGTCAAACATGACCATCAGACGGTCACTGAGTTCGAACAGTTCATTCAAATCTGCAGATACCAGCAGCACGGCGCTTCCCCTGCTTCTGAGTTCTAAAACCTTCTGCCGCACAAACTCGGTAGCGCCCACGTCGATGCCCCTGGTGGGCTGGTTCAGTATGATAAGCTGGGGATTGGTGGAAAATTCCCTGGCCACCACCACCTTCTGCATGTTCCCTCCGCTGAGCATACGGACCGCCTCTGTCCCGTCCTTGGATTTTACAAGGAATTTTTCCCGTAAATCCCTGGCATAGCCTGCAATCTTCTTCCTGTCTAAAAGGCCATGGGATGAATACTCTTTTTTATCATAAACATAAGTGATAAGGTTGTCGCTTACACTGGCATCCCCCACCAGGCCCACAGCCACCCTGTCTTCCGGCACATGGGAGACCCCCATGCCGCGGATTTCCTTTATTGTCTTATTTTTAATCGAGGTTCCTGAGACAGTGATATCACCTTCCGAAAAGCCTTCCAGTCCTGCGGTTATCTCAGACAGTTCCTTCTGTCCATTGCCCTCCACGGCTGCAATCCCAACAATCTCACCCGCCCTGATCTGAAAATTAATGTCGTGTAAAACCTGTCTGCCAGATTCATTTTCCTTATTCAGATTCCTGACATCAAGGACAATCCGGCCTGGTTCAACCGGGTCTTTCTGTGTGTTCACCTCCAGATTCCTGCCCACCATCAGGCTGGAAATCTTCTGTTCCGAAACATCCTTTACATCATAGACCCCTACGTCCTTCCCATCCCTTAATATGGTAATACGGTCGCACAGTTCCTTGACCTCATTCAGCTTGTGGGATATGAATACAATCGTATGTCCCTTGTCCCTGAGCCCCTTCAGCTCTGCAAATAATTCCTTTGTCTCCTGCGGGGTGAGCACGGCTGTGGGTTCATCCAGGATTAATATGTCTGCTCCTTTATGCAGTGCTTTTAAAATCTCCACTTTCTGGCGGATACCCACCGGTAAATCAGCCACCACATCTTCCGGATCCACATTCATGTTATATTTCTGTCCGATGGTCCTTGCCATCTCGCTGGCCATGCGGTTATCCAGCACACCATATTTCCCCGGCTCATCCCCCAGCACGATATTCTCCGCCACGGTCAGGGACGGTATCAGCATAAAATGCTGGTGCACCATACCAATGCCCTTGTGGATGGCGTCAATGGGATTATGGATGGACACAGATGCGCCGCTTAGGATGATTTCCCCTTCATCCGGTTTCTCCAAACCAAACAGTACTTTCATCAGGGTTGTCTTACCTGCGCCATTTTCCCCTGCCAGCGCATGGATTTCCCCCTTCCTGAGGGAGAAATCCACATGATTGTTGGCCACAAGTCCGGTAGGGTAAACCTTTGTGATATTTCTCATTTCCAAAATATTCGTATTATCCACGTTTCTACCTTCTCCTGAAAAATGGTTCATGTCTTAGGGTAATCACGGCTTTACGGAATTACGGATTTCGCTTACTTCCTCTGTGGTCATTCCCAATGCGGTTGATACCTTTATGGTCCCATCCACAATAGCCTTTTCAGCCTGCTCCTCGCTTGCCACAATTTCGTCCGGCACGATGGTTTTATAATTATCATTAACCGCTATCCCGGTTACATTTTCCTTAACACCAACCAGTTCAAAGGAACCATAGGGAAGAGTTCCGTCAATGGCCATCCCAACCGCGCGCTCAATGGAGACTCCCACACGTTTCATGACAGAGGTCGCAATCACATCTGCCAGCGGATCATCCATTGATTTTAATACTTCATATTGGTCCGCATCACAGCCGATTGCAAGGACTCCTTTTTCGGAAGCAGCTTCAAACACACCGGTCCCCGCTCCGCCTGCGCACTGGAAGATGACATCAGCTCCCTGCTGTATCTGTGTCAGGGCCAGTTCCTTTCCTTTACCGGTGTTGACATAATCTCCCACATAGGAGGTTATGACCTTGATGTCGCTGTCCACGGACTTTGCACCTTCTATGAATCCAATCAGGAAATCATTGATTACCGTCACATCCTGTCCGCCAACAAAGCCGATTACTTTTTCTTCATTCATGCCCTCTGCCTTAGAGGTTGTAAGTCCGGCTGCCACCACTCCGGCCAGATAGGCGCCTTCATTGGCAAGGTAATCAACCGTGTACACGTTGGACATATTGAAGTTCTCATAGTCAGCCCTTGCCCCAAATAATATGTATTTCTGGTCCGGGTAATCCTGTGCGATTTCCTGGAGGATTTCCTTTAAAGTGTTGGTACAGAGTATAATGATGTCCCAGTCCCCGGACTCAGAGTATTCGGTAATGGTAGGTTCGTATTTTGTTGCATCGCTTCCCATCTCAACTATCTTTGTCTCACACCCGTAACTTTCCTTAATTGCCTCCATCCCGGCGGCGGCAGAATCATAATAAGACTGGTCGCCTAAAACACCGTTAATCAGAAGCGCAACCTTAAGTCCTTTTTCTTCTGTTTTATCCCCTGCTGCCGGGGTGTCTGCCGCTGACGGCGCCGAGGAACCGGCTGCCGTGCTGTCCGCTTTTGTTCCTGCCGTGTTCTGGCACCCGGTTAACAGTGAAAGTGCCATCATACCCGCTAATATTCTTGCATACATTCTTCTCTTCATTGTAATACCCGTCCCTTTCATACGAAATTCAGCTTAATACGTCATTCAAACATGTGTTTCACTGCTTACATTGCTTTCTCAATTTATTCTCCAAAAAATATCCTCCCTTCCAATTTCGTATTTTCCATCGTTTTGTATTGAAATATCAACGATTATTAATTATAATAGCATATGCAGACGATAATGCAACGATATAGACGACAATATCGTCATTAAATGTTTTTTCTCACATTATACTCAAAACAGATAAGGATAATTTGTGCATATCAAACGAAGGGGGTTTTAAAGATGGAAGGAGATATTAAAAAAATCCAATCAGTGCAGAGGGCACTTGATATCATCAATTGTGTTGCCAATTCGAATTCCAGGATTACGCTAAAAGAAATAACGGAGCTGCTGGGCCTGAACATCAACACAGCGAGAGGGCTGGCCCAGACCCTGGTGCTGAATGGGTACCTGGCAAAGGACGTGGAGCGCGGGACCTACTCATTGGGATATCAGTTCTATACAAAATCCACACAGCTTTATGAGTTTCAGCTTAAAAGCATCCGCGATGCATCCTATGCAGAAATGCTGAACATATCCAAAAAGTTCAGGGCGACCACCTGCCTGCAGATCAGTTTCTACAGCGACATCTATACATTAGAGACAGTGGTCCCTCCCCAAAGCCCCTATGCCTATGTCCCCAATTCTGCCACTAACCTCCCCTTGCATGCATCTGCCTCAGGGAAACTTTTAATTGCACATATGTCCTCAAAAGAACAGAAGAAACTGATTGAGAATAGTGACTTACAATCTTTAACCCCATACACCATAACCAATAAAGAAGAACTTTGGAATTGCATCAAGGAAATTATCCGCCAGGGGTATGCGGTTGAGTTAAGCGAATTAAGTGTGGGCGTCGGAAGTATTGCAGTACCGATTTTTGATTTGAGGGGAACGCTCCGGGCAACCATCAGTCTGGTAGGTTCCACTGAAATGCTCCGGTCAAACCTGAACCGGATGGTTGCGGAGTTACAACGGGCAGGGGAACGCATCACAAACAAAATTTCTTATCCCAGTACCGCATTACATAAATTTCAGTAAAAGGACTTTCCTAATCGGGTTAGGAATCCCCTGTCCCGCTCCTATTTAAAGTACGGCACATAGGGGTATCTGATAAGTGTATTTAAGAAAGCTTTTTCATTATCTATACAAAAACAGGCATACGCCAATCATCCCAGCGTATGCCTGTTCCATATCCCAATATTCAGTTGAGTTTTTTCCCGGCAGCGTCCATTCTCTCCAATCCCATGTTTACAGCAATTCCCGCCGCAATCATCAGCCCTCCTGCAAATGATGCATCCACCCTGCCCTTTCCTGCCGCCACATCCAGGAGGACACCAGTAAATATCTGCCCCACGAATGTAAGCATGGTAAGCCGGAAGGCCGGAAGCCTGGGAACCGTAAGGTTGCACAGCAGCACCACAATGACGCCCATCATGCCGCCCGTATAAATAAAGGGGTGGGCGGCCAGCCCGCTGCCGGATACAGGCTTCATGATTTCCCCGGCCAGCACACAGATGACCACTGTAACGGGAAGTCCTGCCATATGATTAACCAGTGACCCTGAAAGCGCGCCCACTTTCCCGGACAGCCGTGCATTGACAGTCCTTGACAGGACTACCGTGACCCCTGCGGCCAGGGACAGCAGGACCGCATATGAGGCTTTGCCAACCGTGGCATCCAGCATGACAAAAATCCCTGTCAGGGAAAATGCCAGCCCCACCAGGTTATATCTGCAAAACGGACACCGCTTCATCCCAAACAGCCCAAGGCAGTCAATCACCAGGGACATGAGGGCCTGCCCTAAAAGCCCCAACGCCACTATGCTGGTCATGCTTATATGGCCAAAGGCCAGATTGTTAAACACAGTGGTAAATGCGCCTATGGCACCGCCCAGATAAATCCAGGCAGGAGCGTGTCCTGTCAGTTTCCTGTTTTCCTTCCTCACAGCACACAGCAGGTATGCAAAGAGGATACCCACCACATGGATGATGACGGATGCCCGGAATACGCCGTATGATCCTGACAGGATTCCATTAACCGAAACCATGACGGATAGTACCAAACCGGTCAAAAGAGCCAGCAGTCCATACATCCTTCCACCTCCCTTAAGATTCATGCACTGATTATAACCGCATTCCCCCAACAGGGCATAGGACATTTGTCCTACTGTTTTGTGGCATTACCTGTTATAATGGAGGCAGAGGTGATATTGAGATGAAAGAACTGCCCATGTCAGATAAACACAGGGAAAAACTATCGGAATACGGCCTTCAGGATATGTACCCTGACTCCTGCAGGCTTGTGTCTTATAAGGCCGGGGAAACCCTTCTCCGGGAGGGGATGCCCCTTACCTGGCTTGGCGTCATCATGTGCGGCAAAGCCAAAATATGCTCTACTGCCCCCAACGGCAGGAACCTGGTCCTCTGCTACTATGTATCGGAGGGCATCATTGGCGACCTGGAGCTTATGACCGGCCTGAAGAGCGCAACCACCACCATTGTGGCAATCACGGATTTTGAATGTATCACTATCTCCCTCAGTATACACAGTACGGCCCTTAAATCCAATACCGTATTCTTGAACAGGGTGGGAAATGAACTGGCCTTAAAGCTGCTGCGAAGCTCAGCCAATTTTGTGTCCTCCTCCCTGTACTCCGGCGAGGAACGGCTCTGCTCCTACATACTGCAGACATCCCACAACCGCATGTTCAGTGATATCCTGTCCGATGTCTCCTGTTCCGTGGGAATGAGTTACCGCCATATGTTCCGGCTGTTAAACCAGCTCTGCGCGGAAGGGATACTGGAGAAACACGGATATGGCTATCTTATCCTGGACCGGGATGCCTTAATCCGGCGTTCAGAGTCCTCACACCACAAAACAGTCTGATGACAGGTATGCAAGACGGCACGCCAAAGGGGCATGGAATCCATGCCCCTTCATCCTATCCCAACCGATACTGGTTAAAATTGTACTACATCCTTTATCTCTTCCGCCCGCTCCACGTTCTCTGCATACAGCACAGGACCTTCACCGTGGTAATCCTTCTGGTATTCAATCCCCACTTTGGCCCGTACCTTAACCCACTGCTTGGTCTTATACTCTTCTGCGCCTTCCCATTTGCACATAAAGCCAAGGAAGGTCATATCTGCTTCACAGCAGGTCATGGCCATACGGCCGGGCACGAACTGTCCCTTGGGGAATTTGGGGGACTTTAACACCATGGCGGTAAATTCCACCACTTTGTCCTTGTACCGTTCCGGCTGGTCCATACAGTCAATATACCAGATGCCGTAATCTTCTGGTTTGATTTCAATCACATCCGCGCTCAGGTCATAGGGAAGGTCCTCCTCCAGGGTGGCCTGCTCAATCTCACCGTCCTTATCTTCCAGCACGATCTCGCTGTCCCGGCTCATGGCCCGGATGGTACGGCGGTAGGCTGTCAGCTTCTCATCCGGGATGCCGTCGCACCGGTTCATGATGACAAGCTCAGACCCGCGCAGCATGGCGCCTAAAAGGGGCTTCATATTCTGCACGTAAAGGTCAAAGGTGGAGCCGTCAATGATGGTAATCTGCTGGTATATGGTCCAGTCATCAGGCAGCTTAAGTTCATCCTGGTTCCACATGCCGTTCCATTCCATAAGGACACGTTCCGGACGGTATACCACTTCCAGCTCATTCAGATACTGGGGTGTCAGCTTCTCAAATGAATCCACATATACCACAGCTGTCCTGTTCTTTTTAAGCTTTTTCTCATCATATTCCGTATCCCCTTCCTCACACACAATAAGAAGGGTCTTGCCGTCTGCCTTAAAATAATCCTGCTGCATGGTAAAGTCCAGGAACTGGGTCTTACCTGCCTCAAGGAAGCCGTTGATTAAAAACAACGGCATGATATCGTCTTCAATTTCATATGCCATAATATTATCCTCAGCTTCTTCCGAATACGCTGTTTAACGCTTCTTCTTCAAGGCTTGCACCAATCACGCACACCTTGCCGGTATAATCAGGCCTTCCCCCGCGGATTTCATACTGCTCGGGCACCAAGTCAAAGTACAGCCACTCCCCTGGGTTCTCCGTGGGCAGCATACCCTTCGCCCTCAGTACCTGTCCAAATTCCTCCGTGTAAGCCAGACGTTTCAGTATATCCTCCAGCTGGTCACGGGTTACCGGAACAATTGTCTCCATGCCCCAGCTTGTGAATACCTCATCCGCATGATGGTGTCCATGGTCATGGCCGCAGCATCCATGGTCGTGGTGATGGTGGTCGTGACACTCTTCCCCGTCATGATGGTGATGTTCATGGCCTTCCTCTCCATCATGGTGGTGCTCATGACACTCTTCCCCGTCATGGTGATGATGCCCATGGCACTCTTCCCCATGATGGTGATGTTCATGGCCTTCCTCTCCATCATGGTGATGCTCATGA
>DS990260.1:500942-556884 GCA_000155435.1 Clostridiales bacterium 1_7_47FAA
CACTCTTCCCCGTCATGGTGATGATGCTCATGGCACTCTTCCCCTTCATGGTGATGATGCTCATGGCACCCTTCCCCTTCACGATGGTGCTCATGGCATTCTTCCTCATGATGCTGACGGCTTTCCCTCACCTCTGCCAGAAGGTCATCCAGCATGGTATCATGCTTCTCAATGATTTCAAGCAGCTGCGCCCCGGACAGCTCCGCCAGGGGTGTTGTTATGATGGCTGCGTCGCGGTTCTTCTCACGAAGCATGTCCACATCCTTCTGCACCTTTACAGCATCTGTTATATCGGTACGGCTGAGCACAATGGTGCCTGCATTTTCAATCTGGTTGTTAAAAAACTCGCCGAAATTCTTCATATACATCTTGCACTTTGCAGCATCCACAATAGTCACGGCGCTGTTCAGTTCCACTTCCATGTCTGCAGATACGTCCACCACTGCCTTCACCACGTCTGACAGCTTGCCAACGCCTGAGGGTTCAATGATGATGCGCTCCGGTTTATACTTTGTGATGACTTCTGCCAGGGATGCGCCAAAATCGCCTACCAATGAACAGCAGATACAGCCTGAGTTCATCTCACGGATTTCTATTCCGGCATCCTTTAAGAAGCCTCCGTCAATTCCAATCTCGCCAAATTCGTTTTCAATCAGTACGACCTGTTCTCCGGCAATCGCCTCTTCCAAAAGCTTTTTGATGAACGTTGTCTTCCCCGCACCAAGAAAACCGGAAATAATATCAATTTTCGTCATTTTACTCTTTCCTTCTTTCTGAATATCCGACTCCCTGCGCCGTCTTGCCGCAACAGGGCATTATTATAACCTGTCAATTGACTATTTTGGCACATCAGCCACATAAAGTCAAGATATAGACGCCTTTATCTTTTACCGGCAGCACTGGTTGATCATTTTAAAACCATGGATAAGCCATTCCTTCACACACGGACAGGGCAGACAAAGCTTATCCAAAGCTTCATCTGCCCTGCCTCATTGCACAGTGATTCACCTACAAATCAAACTAATATCATAACCTTACAGTTTTCTCCCCGTCCCCATCAGAAATCCAGATACATATGCATTGGATAGGAAAGGTATTCCACGTCATCCAGCTTCTCCACCGTGATATATCCGGCCGGTGCATTGAGGATGGTCGGGATACGGTTAACGATGGTCGCACATGTATGCTCCACGGTAGCCGGTTTCCTGACAAAGAAGGTGGTATCCGGTTCACCTATGATCTTCCAGTCGCATAAATCGCCGTCATCCGGTCCATAAACCTTACCGATACACTGGGTTTCAATCACCGGTCCCTGAAAAGTCTCGGTGGTCACCACCGCGCTCATGCCGATGCAGTTGCCCTTGGGAATCGTATATCCCATGGTCTCGGAATACAGGTCCGAATCATAGAAATATGGAACACACTTCTGTGTCTGGGACTTGATGGTCCAGCCCATCTTATTGCACAGGGCCTCATTGGAGTTCCACACATAGCATGGCTCCAGTGTCTCAGGATGGGCAATCTTTGCCTCAAATTCCTCCGGCGTAAGCCCGACCCCATGGGCCTCTGCCAGGGCCAGTCCGTAGTCCTCCACATTATAGCTGGTGGCTCCTTCAATCCGGTCAATGCGGTGTACGCCTCCCGCCACACAGCCAATCATGTTTACCCAGTAAATATCCTGCATGCCTGCGCCCACGATGGTACAGTTATTATCCTTAGCCAGCTTATCCAGCTTATTGGTGATGGCGCTTGCCGTGGTCCACGGATAGATTGCCTCCTCGCAGGTGGTTACCACATTAATCCCCCTGGACACGCACTTCTCAAAATGGGGATACACGTCCTCCATGAAGCTGAACAGGGTTATCACTGCAATATCTGCGTCGCATTCATCTAAAACAGCATCTGCGTCATCGCGGATTGTCACGCCAATCTTAAATCCCAGGCCCGCAAACTCTCCCACGTCCATCCCGACCACGGCAGGATTCACATCAATTGCACCTACAATCTCAGCACCTTTTTCATACAGATAGCGCAGGATATATTTGCCCATCTTTCCACAGCCATACTGTACCACACGGATTTTTTCGCAATTCATCATGATTCTTAACCCCTTTCCTGTATCGTTGCTTTGTACATTGATAGTTCCTGATATAAGTATAAGGCTTATACAAGGTATGAAGTCAAGGGCTTTTTTTATGCATTTCCCCGCAGGGAGACAGGTATCTGGAGACGGAGGAACATGCCCCTTTCCTGCATGTCCATGGGCACCTCCGCCACCACCTCACAGATATAATCGCCGGTAATCCTGTAGTGTTTTTCCTGGATTTCCTTCAGAAGGCGGCCGATATATTCCTTCTCCTTATCAAAACTGTTACAGTAAATACACAGGTAGGTACTGGCCGGTATGGGGGTAATCAGGCTTTCCTTCACAAACCCCTTGTCCACCAGCACGAATATCTGTGTGGAACAGAACTCCCCTTTTATCAGGGACTCCTTCTTCATGACGGTTCCCGCATTATAGAAATATATGGGGGACAGCTGGTTGGCAATCAGGTTCTTCTTCAAATCACGCAGGATCTGCTCATACACGTCAATCCCGTAATCATAGAAATTCACACCTGAATCCGTCATATAAGTCAGGCGCCCCGGGATGTACTCCAGCACAATGGCGCCGTCCGGAGGGGCATTTTCATACCATTCATAGCTTTCCAGGGTGCGCTCAATGGCCTTTCTCTGGTACATCAGTTCCCTGGACCTGTCATCAATCTCATCCAGGTTGCGGTACAGGATATCCTTGAGCATGTCCGGGTCAAAGTGCTTTAGCTGTTTCTTGATATCCTTAAGCGACATCCCCAGGGCCTTCATGCGCTGGATCATATCCAGCTGCGCGCTTTGGCGTATATCATAATAACGGTATCCATTCTCCGCATCCCGGTGCAGGGGTGAGAACAATCCCTCCTTATCATAAAGACGCAGCGCCTGTTCCGACACACCGTTCAGCCTTGCCATCTGTCCAATTGACAGTTTTTTCACAGCACACCCCTCCCGAATATTATGTATTTTATATAATCACGCGCCTGTATCTGCTCTGAATATGGAATAATTATACCAAAAAAACCTTATACCAGCAATAAGGTTTTGCCCCTCCTATTCCACTTACTGTAGATTATTTATCAATTGTATTTCCCTTAAAATGAAAAATTTCACAAAACGCTTATCATAGTATGTTTATCACAGTACGCTTATCACAGTACGCTTATCACAGCACCTCCCTCCCAAAAATAATGCCTGCGGCCCACCCCGCCGGTCCCGCCACCTTAAGGGGGCGTCCCGGTCCGGCGTGTGCCGCAGGCATTTCCGCTCATATTAATTCCGCTCATATTGTTTCTTTTTGCCAGGAATGGAAAACCTTTACCATCTCCTCGCTGCTTAGCTCAGCTTTTTCACAATCTTCTCCGCATCCTCCTGGTTGCCGATTACCATCAGGTGGATATCGCTCTCTACGACATAATCCGCGCCCGGCATGAATTTCATATGCCCGCCCTTATTTTTAAGGGCAATGATGGAAATGCCGTATACCCGGCGGATATTCAGGTCCTTGATGGATTTCCCTACCCAGGAATCCAGGGGACGGATCTCAAAAATGGAAATGCCGTCAGCCAGCTCCGTATAGTCAAACACATTGTTGCCGCTGTAGCGCACCGCTGCCTTCTCTGCCACGTCCCGGTCCGGATAGACCACCTGGTCCGCCCCGTTCTTTAACAGAAGGCGCGCATGGATGTTGCGGTTGGCCTTGCTGACAACGTACTTGGCCCCCATCTCCTTAATCATGCTGGTAACCTCCAGGCTGTTCTGGAAGTTATTGCCAATGCAGATGAAGCAGATATCAAAATTCCCCACCCCAAGGCTTTTTAATACAGCCTCATTGGTGCAGTCGCCAATCTTGGCGCTGACCACATAGGGAAGGATAGGCTCCAGCTTTTCTTCCGATATATCCACTGCCATGATCTGATTGTCATGCTTTGCCAGATTCTCACACAGGTGCTGTCCAAACCTTCCGATTCCGATTACAAGAATTGATTTCATGTATAAGATACCCCTCTCTTTTTTCTTAGACCCTTTTATCCAATGGTAATCCTCTCAGCCGGCAGCTGCACATGAGGCTTGCGGCTGGACCTGGTGAATGCAAGCGCAAAGGACAGGCTGCCGATACGTCCGCAGTACATCAGGATAATGATTACAATCCTCGAAAGCGGATTCAGGCTTCTGGTCACGCCCGTACTCATGCCGGATGTGCCGATGGCCGAACACGTCTCAAAAAACACATCTGACATAGGCAGGTTCTGGAACACCATGATCAGGATGGTTGCCGTGAGCATCAGGCTCAGGTTGATGGTCAGGATACAGGCTGACTGGCGGATGGATTCATCCTGAAGCCTCCTGCCGAATATCTCCACGCCATAGGTCTGGCGGATATTGGAATGGACATACAGAAGCAGCACGGCCAGCGTGGTGGTCTTGATGCCTCCGGCCGTGGAGCCGGGGCTGCCGCCAATGAACATCAGCATGGCCGACAGGAACTTGCTCCCGTCTGTCAGGGCCGCCGTGTCCACATTGTTGAATCCGGCTGTCCTTGGCGTCACCGCGCTGAAAAAGCAGGCCAGGAACTTCTGCGAACCATTCATCCCCACCAGGATGTTGTCCCGCTCCATCAGATAAAACAGGATGGTCCCACCTGCCAGCAGCACTGCCGTGGTGACCAGCACTATCTTGGTGTGGAGAAGGTAATGGCGGACATCCCACCGTTTCCTGTACAGGTCGTCCCACACAATGAATCCGATACCGCCGATGATTATCAGGGTGGAAATGGTCCCAATCACCACCCAGTCCCCTGCATAGGAGCACAGGGAGCTGTACTGCTCCGTATGTCCCATCAGATCAAATCCTGCATTACAGAACGCGGATATGGAATGGAATATGCCATACCAGGTGCCGCGGAACAGTCCGTACTGCGGAATGAAACGGAGGGACAATATGATGGCGCCCGCCCCCTCAAAAATCGCAGTTCCTATGATGATCCGTTTTGCCAGCTTCACCATGCCGCCAATCTGCAGCGTGTTGACGCTCTCTTCCATAAGTCCCCGTTCCTTTAACCCGATTTTGCGCCTCAGTACAATGGAGAGGAATATACCGATACTGATGAAGCCCAGCCCGCCCAGCTGGATCATGATCAGCAAAAGCGCCTGTCCAAACAGGCTCCACTGGGTCCAGGTGTCCGCCACCACCAGCCCGGTCACGCAGGTGGCGCTGGTAGCCGTAAACAGGCAGTTGAGGAACGGCTCGCCCTGTCCGTCCCTGCTGGATACCGGCAGCATCAGCAGCAGGGTTCCTGTCATGATTATCAGGAAGAATCCATATGCAATGAATTGTGTCTGTGATATATGTTTTTTTAAATGCTTCTGTTTAAAATCATACAGCTTCTCTTTCATGTTCCCCTCACTTAACCCTTTTGCGGGATATGGCACAGATTGACATCCCAAATCCCAGGGGCATTTTTATGGAAATCCTTCCCACGAACTGCATTGTATCACTTGTTTCACGGTATGTCTACCTGCAAATGGCAGGTCCGTCTAAATTCCCGGAAATGTCCGGCTGAATCGTGCAGTCCAATCCTCCTGCCTCACGTCCGGAGCCGCCCTAAGGACTGCCATGCCATGAACAGGATGAACACCAGGAGGTTTACCACCACCACACTGGCCCCGGCCGGTGTTGAGAACTGATAGGAGGCCGTCATTCCTATTATGAAGCATAGGACGGACAATATACCCGCGGACACCACAACACTGCCAAAGCTTTTAAATACCCGCATGGAGGAAAGGCATGGGAAGATAATCAGGCTGGAAATCAGCATGGCGCCCATCATGCGCATGCCCAGCACGATGGTCACTGCCGTGAGCACGGCAATCACCACATTATAGAAGCCCACATTGACCCCGGTTGCCTTTGCAAAGTTCTCGTCAAATGTAACTGCGAATATCTTATTGTAGCACACCAGGAACAGGATAAGCACCACCACCGACAGCACGGCGGACAGCGCCACATCCTCACGGCTCATGGCCAGGATGCTGCCGAACATATAACTGCTCACATCCGTGGTCAGCCCCGTGGTCAGGGAGGTGACTATGATGCCGATGGCCAGTGCGCTGGCAGATATCAGGGCAATGGCCGCATCGCTTTTTATCCTGCTGTTCTCCGTAATCCTCAGCAGGAAAAATGCCGCCAGGACCACCACCGGGATGGATACCTTCAGCGGGGACCAGCCCATGGCCAGGGCAACGGATAACGCTCCGAAGGATACATGGGAAAGCCCGTCCCCAATCATGGAATACCGTTTTAACACCAGGCTTACCCCCAGGAGCGAGGCGCACAGGGATACCAGCATCCCGCCCACAAGCGCCCTTACAAGGAAGGGGTATGATAACATTTCGCCGATGATATTCATTGTCTCTCCTCCTTCTTCTCAGCCGGATGTACGTGGAGCTTTGGCACATGGCAGCCTGCCGTGGGCTTGCACCGGCCCTGTTCCTTCTCATGGAAGAAATGGCCTGCCGCCTTGCTGTTCATATAGTCATGGGCAGGTCCGTAGAACATGACCCTTTTCTGTAAATGAAGGATTTTGTTGGCCTCCTCCACCGCATTCCTCAAATCATGGGAAACCATCAGGATGGCCACCCCGTCTTCCCGGTTCAGGCGCCGGAGCATGGCATAGAATTCCTGGATTGCCATCGGATCCAGGCCTGTAATGGGTTCATCCAGGATCAGCAGCTGTGTGGTGGCACACAAGGCCCTGGCAATCAGCACCCTCTGCTGCTGTCCACCTGACAGTTCACGGTAGCATAAATCCTTAAGGGGGGTGATGCCCAGCTTCTCCATGTTCGTTCCTGCAATCTCCTTTTCAACCCTGGAATAAAAGGGTTTCCACCCCCGCCTGCTGAGGCATCCGCTTAACACTACCTCCAGCACCGTGGCCGGAAAATCCTTCTGGGCAGCTGTCTGCTGGGGCAGGTATCCGATTCCCGAACCCTTCAGCTCATCGGATACCGTCAGCCTCCCTGCCGTGGGCTTTAAAAGGCCAAGAAGGCCCTTCATGAGCGTACTCTTGCCTGAACCATTTTCCCCAACGATACACAGGTAATCGCCGGGATTGACCTCCATGTCCACATCCACCACCGCGTCCTGGTTATCGTATCCAAAATCAACATGTTCACATTTAATTAAAGGTGTCATCTCATACCTCATCTTTTTCATTGCTGCCAATACTACTCAAGGCCCTTCCTAAGGTTCTCCACATTCTGGTTCATCAGCTGAAGGTAGGTAACCCCTTCATCAAACTGTTTCCTTGTCACATTATGGCAGGAATGGAGAAGGAGCGGAACCGCCCCGGTCTCCTCGCTGATGATTTCCGCCGTGCGGTGGCTGGACAGCTCCAGGTAATACACCCCGTGGATCTGTTCCTCCTTCACCTTGTCAATCAGGTAGGCGATGGTTTTGGCGCTTGGCTCCGTATCCGTGCTGCAGCCGGAAAATGCGGCCCTGTAGGAAAGCCCGTACTCGTCCGCAAAGTACCGGAACGGGAACTTGTCCGCAACCACGATCATATGGTTCCTTCCCTGCGCCACCACCTGCCTGAACCGTCCGTCCAGGTCCTTCAGCTCCTCAATGTAGGCATCCGCATTGGCCTTGAACCGGCCGCTGTCCTCTGGGGCGGCTTCCATCAGGGTCTGGCTGATGATCCTCACAATGGCCTGGGCGTTCACAGGTGAGGTCCAGATATGCTCATCATATTCAATATCCATCTCATACCCGTCCCTGTCATCGTATGCATGCAGTTCCGGCACGCCTTCATGGTCCCCGTAAGCACTAGTGTCTTCCATGTATCCATGGCCGTCTTCCATGTGTCCGTGGGCGTCTTCACCAGGTTCATGGGCATTTCCCCCATGTACGTGGGCGTCTTCCCCATGCTCATGGGCATCCTCCATGCCCTCCACATGCTCCTCCTCCACCGCGTCCACGTAATCCATCATGGTGAGTATCTTCATATGGCTGGTATCCAGTGAATCCAGCACCTGTCCGACCCAGTGTTCCATCTCCCCGCCGTTGAGCACCAGCACGTCCGCCTCCTGCATGGCAATCATGTCCGCAGGCGTGGGCTCAAAGGAATGGCTGTCCATCCCGGCCGGGACAATCAGCTTCAGCTTCACCCTGTCCCCTGCAATCTGGCGCACAAAATCATAATAGGGGAAAATCGTGGTGACAACGCACAGACGGTCATCCGCCCCATCCCGGACCTCACCCCCATGGCTGCCGCCCCCAGGCCCTGTCCCCGGCCTGGCGCCGCACCCCCACGCGCCAAGGATGGTCCCGGCTGTCACAAGCAGCGCCATCAGCCAGGCCATCCTTTTTAGTTTCGTATTCTTTTCCCTATTCAATTCCATTCACATCCTTTATATACCGCACCACATCCACGGGATGGTCCGCTATCAGTTCCGGGTTAAATGCCTCCAGCTCTTCCCTGTCCCTGAAGCCCCATGTGACGCCCACCGTATCCACCTGGGCGTTCTTACCGGTGCGCATGTCCGTATTGGTGTCCCCCAGATACAGCACCTCTTCCCGGTCCACACCCAGTTCCTCCATCAGTGCCCACACGCCGTCCGGGGACGGTTTTTTCCTGATTCCCTTGTCCTCGCGCTCCCCATAGACCAGGTCGAACCTGCCCTTTCCGAATACGCCCTCCACATTGTCCAGGGTCCTTGGATGGGGCTTGTTGGACAGCACCGCTGTTTTTATATGGTTCTCCTTCAGGAAATCCAGCAGTTCCATGATTCCGTCATACGCCTTTACACGGTACATACAGCACCCTTTGAAAATCTCCGGATACAGATTCACTGCCTCACCGTAATGTTCAAGCTTACTGTCCCCGCAGGCCTCCAGGGCGCGCTCCAGCAGCTTCTTATATCCATCGCCCACGAAAACACGGCACTCATCCACTGAAACCTGCCTCATCCCCCACTTCTCCAGGGACAGGTTCACAGACCTCTGGATTGCATATATGGAATTAACAAGTGTCCCGTCCAAATCAAAAATACAGCATTTATACATTATGGTTTCCATCCCTTTCCATTCATATACTCCGGTTTTCAGCACAAAGTACATCATAGCACAATTCCCTCTGTTTGACCAGTACCACCCATATACAGGTCTGCCCGCGGGCATGCATTTGACACCCATCCGTCCCCATGCTATACTTTTCCCATAACAAACACACCAGCAGTTTACAAATTTAAAGGAGCACATTATGAGTAACCCTTATGTAATAACCTGTTGTTCCACTGCAGACATGCCCGGGCACTACCTGGCAGAACGGGGAATCCCTTATGCCTGCTTCCATTTCAGGATGGAAGATAAAGAATATGATGATGATTTAGGCAAATCCATTTCACTTGAGGAATTTTATCAAAAAATCCGTGACGGTGCCATGCCCACCACGTCCCAGGTGAATCCCGAACAGTATGAGGCCATGTTTGAGCCAATATTAAAAGAAGGAAAGGATATCATCCACCTGACCCTGTCCACCGGCATATCCGGAACCTATAATTCCGCTGTCATTGCCAGGGACGAGATGTCGGAGCGCTATCCTGAACGCCGCATCGAGATAATCGACTCCCTGACAGCTTCCGTGGGATACGGTCTTTTGCTGGATACGGCCTGGGAGAGGATGCAGGCCGGAGCGGATTATGAAGAACTGGTTTCCTGGATCAAGGAACATAAGTTACAGCTGCACGGATGGTTCTTCACAACCGACTTAAGCCACCTGAGGAGAGGCGGCAGGATATCGGCCTCCGCGGCCTTTTTCGGCAACATGTTGAACATATGTCCGCTGATGAATATCAATCATGAGGGAAAACTGATTCCCCGGGACAAATTCCGGGGCAGGAAGAAGGTAATAAGAGAACTGGCCGAACGGATGAAGCTCCATGCCCTGGACGGCACCGGATATTCCGGCAGATGTTTTATCTGCCACTCCTCCTGCCCCGAGGACGCCGCGGCCGTGGCATCCCTGATTGAGGAGAACTTTCCCAATCTGGACCAGAAGCCGTTCCTGGCGGAAATAGGAACCGTAATCGGCTCCCACACAGGTCCCGGCACAGTGGGTATATTCTTCTGGGGCGATAAGAGGACGGATTAAGTCTTACCCTTCCTTCCCGGCCATGACATACAGGGCCGCGAATCCCAGGGCTGCGGCAATCACGCCGTACACAATATCAATGCCCTGGGGTATGCCTGGAAACAGTTCGGGAAGGGAACCGAACATAAAGCCCAGGATGATGAGGTAGGTGGGCTGGGGATGGCGCTGCATCAGCCCTTCCAGCACCTTGGCCGTAAGGAATATGCCGCCCAGCACGCCTGCGCCAAGGGGAATCAGGGGCAGGATGTTCAGGGTGCTTATGTTCTTTATGATGCCCTCATAGATTCCCAGCATATATAACATCTGGGACACGCTGATTCCCGGAAGCACCAGGCCCACCGCGATGATCACGCCGCCTGCAAGCTGGATCAGGACAGCGCCGGGGCCAAAGCTTCCGTCCGGTGCAAACAGCCCGGCCGGGAGCAGGGCCAGGATGACCACCCCAAGGATTCCTATAATAGGATAGGCAACCGCTCCAAGGCTGATCCTCCTGATACCGGCCTCCCTGTATATCATGGGCACGCCCCCGGCCACTGCACCCAGGAAGAAGAAGCGGAGGGGCACATCTGCCCTGGTGGTGAACAGGAAGCTTATGAACCTGGAAAACAGCACCATACCCACTCCCGCCCCCAGGACGAAACGCACCAGGAAGGACATGCTCTTTCCCGGATTCCTGAAAAATGAACTGACCGAGGAAATCAGCCGGTCATAGACCCCCAGTATCATTGCCATGGAACCGCCGCTGACGCCCGGCACGGTCATGGTGCCGCCAATCCACATTCCTTTTAATATCGTAATCAGATTATCCCTATCCATTCTCAAGCTCCTTTTTCCGTTATCTGGTCCATTGTACCCTATTGAATACAAAATGGGAATTAATTTTCTGTATATATTATGCCTGAAAATGCCCTCTTATTGCTGCTTTTCCAAACTGTCTGCGCCACAGAACGCAAAAAGCCCCGGAACATGTAGGTTCCAGGGCATTTTCAGGGAATATGATTATATAGGAATGATGGTTATGTACGGATGGTCCTGTTTAGAATCCCATTCCGTAGGAAAATCCGTTGCTGCAGGACCCGGTGCTGCAGCCGCTGCCCTGGCAAGTACTGCCTGTGCAGTTACCGCCCGCACAGCCTGGATTCAGGCCGCACTGTGAACCGCCTGCGCTTACGCCCATACGGCTTAAGATGGAATCCAGCTCCTGTCCGCCGTTCTGATAGCAGACAGCCTGGGGGCAGTTGACGGTGTCATAGAGCGCTGCGTTGTACTGATTCATATTTGCCATATTGGTGCCGCATACATTGCCCAACAGGGCTGCTGCGGCCATGGTTGAAACTGGTAACATAGTTTTGTCCTCACTTTCCCATTTTAAAATGTTACAAATATATTTCTTTTTTGTTACAAAACTATATTACCACAATTAGGATTCCTTGTGTCAGGGAGTAATTGGGGGATTTCCCAGAATATGGGAGACAAGATTCGATTTATTTTTAGTTATATTTGTCCCACTGCGTGAATATATTTTTACTATTATGTAACCGACCCTGTATCAAGGCAGGCTGCAGGCGGTTACTATTATATGACAGGGGATTTTACATTATGCTAAATAACGTCAAGAAAAACGTAAGTACATCATTTCCATTTCTCAGGTCCGACCGCCACTTTGCCCATACGCAGGAAATATTCGATACCGTCCAGACCATGAACATAAGCCAGACACTGAATTTTTCCATCCTGCTCATCCTCATGGAGCTGGGCAACCTGATCAGCTACTGGGCCGTGGACATAAGAAGCCGTCTTATCTCCCCCACCAGCTTCGCCATACTCATATTCCTCCTGTACATGGGTTTTAATATATTTTACTGCGATTATCTGCTGGGACTGGAGCGCAATGGGCGGACCAGGAAGCTGCTCCAGTCCCACACCTATTCCTTTACCATCATGTTTAGCCTGTTCTGTCTCTGCATGAACTACCTCTGCCTGAAGGGCAGGATGAGTGCGGAAAGCGTGCTCCTGTTCTATATTTACCTGGCGGCAGGCCCTATCTATACATACAAGGAAGCCCTGGCAGCCATTGTCACCACCGGTGCGCTGGCCCTTCCTTCTTTTGTTGCCCAGAAAGCGCCTGTGTCCATGTACTCCAACATGTTCCTGTACAGCTTCACCAGCCTGTTCCTGTCACAGATGCGCTGCCGCATCACAGGAAACAACCTGAGGCTTTTAAGGGAAGCCTGGGACGAACAGGTATATCTCCAGGACCGGGCTGACAACGACCCCCTGACCCAGGTCCTTAACCGCAGCGGTTTTTCCGTGCGGCTGGAACAGCTGATTCCCGCTGCCATCCAGCTCTATGTGCCCATCGCCGTCATCATGGTGGACATCGACTATTTCAAGCAGTACAACGACACCTTCGGCCATATGGCCGGGGATGAATGCCTGAAAAAGGTGGCGGCTGCCCTGGCTTCCCGCATCCACCAGGGCAGGGATTTAATCTGCCGTTTCGGCGGGGAGGAATTCCAGATCCTTCTGTATGGGATTAAGCCCGAGGACGCCCTCCACGCTGCCGACCGCCTCCGCCAGGCCGTGGCCGACCTGAAGCTGCCCGCCGCCGACAGACGCACGGCTCCCTATGTCACCATCAGCGTAGGCGTCTCCAGCGCGGTCCCTTCCTCCATGGAGACATATAACGGCATGATAAAGGCAGCCGACGATGAACTGTATTACGCCAAGAATCACGGCAAGAACATGGTGTCCTTCCGGGAACTGCCGCCCGAAAAGGAATCCGTCCCAAGTTCCGTATCCGTAACCCGGTGCATAGCCGTATCATGTGAGCTGCCCAGATCATGATATTATTTTACAAAAATGCTCTCCGCATAGTTGACGGAAGCCATTGCGTCCCTGCAGTACATGTCCGCATCAATGGTCCTGGCATATTCTTCCGTGAGGACCGCCCCTCCGACCATGACCCTGGCCCATGGCGCGGCTGTCCTCAGCCTGCGTATGGTCTCCTCCATGCTTGGGACCGTGGTGGTCATCAGGGCGCTGAGTCCCACAAGCTGAACCTTCCTGCCCATGGTTTCCTCCACTATCCGCTCCGGAGGCACGTCCTTGCCCAGGTCCACCACCTCATATCCGTAGTTCTCTAACAGTACCTTCACGATATTCTTGCCAATGTCATGGATATCGCCTTTTACCGTTGCAAGTACGATGGTTCCCTTTTTCTCCTGTACCTGGCCCTTGGCGTCCATCTTTGTCTTGATGACCTCAAAGGCTGCTTTTGCCGCTTCCGCGCTCATGAGAAGCTGTGGGAGGAAGATGGTTCCCTTCTCAAATCCCTTTCCCACCCGGTCCAGGGCCGGGATCATCTGTTCATTGATGATTCCCAGGGGTTCCTTTTCCTCCAAAAGCGCGGTGACCGCCTGATGGGCCGCATCCTTCAGCCCCCGCTCAATGGCCGCGGACAGGGAGCAGTCCGTGCTTTCCCCTGCTGCGGCAGTCCCGCCTTTTCCTATGGTCTGTCCCAGACCGGCGGACTGGCCGCTGTATACACCGATGTACTGGCTGCACTGGGCATCCCTGTCCATAAGGGCATTGAAGCTGTAGAATGCCCGCATCATGGCTTCCGAATTAGGATTGATGATGGCTGCGTTTAAGCCCGCCTCCATGGCCATGGTAAAGAATGCGGCGTTGATGATTTCCCGTTGAGGCAGTCCGAAGGAAATGTTGGAAACTCCCAGGATGGATCTGCCTCCCAGTTCATCCCGGATGCGGCGGAGCGTATCCAGGGTGGTCAGGGCGCCTTTGCTGTCTGAACTTACCGTCATACAGAGGCCGTCCAGTATGATATCCTCGGCCCCGATGCCATAGGACGCGGCCGTGTCTATGATCTTGCGCCCCACTTCAATCCGCCCTCCGGCTGTCTCCGGGATCCCGCCTTCATCCAGGCACAGGCCCACCACCACGCCGCCGTACTTTGCCACCAGCGGGAATACCTGGTGCATGACCTCTTCCTTGCCATTGACCGAATTAATCAGGGGCTTTCCATTATATGCCCGCATGGCCCGCTCCATGGCTTCCATATCCGACGTGTCAATCTGAAGCGGCAGGTCTATGATGCTCTGAAGCTCCTTCACCACTTCCTCCATCATGGATGGTTCGTCAATCCCCGGCAGGCCCACATTCACATCCAGCACATCCGCGCCATTATCCTGCTGGCTTACGCCCTCCCTCAGGATGTATTCCAGGTCATGGTCCCTCAGGGCCTGTTTGAACTTGGATTTACCCGTGGGATTGATGCGTTCCCCGATGATTACGGTTTTCCCGTCGATTACCACTGCCTGGGCATAGGAAGAAATGACGGTGCGCTTCTTAGGCTTTGGCAGGCGGACAGGAATATCCCTGCAGCGTTTAACGGTTTCCCGTATGTGCGCCGGGGTGGTACCGCAGCATCCGCCCACCACGGCGGCCCCCAATTGAGCGATTTCCTCCATGGCAAGTGCAAACTGCTTCTCATCAATATCATAGACCGTCCTGCCCTCCTCGCTTCTTGGGAGGCCCGCATTGGGGTTCACCAGCACGGGAAGGGAGGTCACCTTCATGATGTCCCTGAGGATTTCCTTCATCTGCACAGGGCCAAGGCCGCAGTTGATTCCCAGGGCATCCACCCTCAGTCCCTCCAGCAGGGCCACGGTGGACTCCACATTGCCCCCGGTCAGAAGTTTTCCCTTCTCATCGTATATGACCGTTGCAAACACAGGAAGGGGTTCCCCATCCTCCCGGCTTATGCCTGCTTCCTTTGCAGCCAGCACAGCCGCCTTTAATTCATAGCTGTCGCTCATGGTCTCAATCAGGATAAGGTCAGCGCCTGCCTTTGCACCCGCGGTGACAACCTCTTTATAAAGGCTGACCGCTGCCTCAAACTCCAGGTCCCCCAGCGGTTTCAGCAGCTTTCCCGTGGGGCCCAGGTCCAGCGCCACATATCCGTGTCCTGCCTCCTCCACCGCTGCCCTGGCATGGCCTACTGCCGCTGCCACGATTTCCTCCAGGTTATCCCTGTACTTCAGCCCATTAGCCCCAAATGTATTGGTGGTCATGATATCGGCCCCTGCCGCCAGGTACTGTCTGTGGATGTCCCTGAGCACCTCGGGGTGTGTCAGGTTCCACAGCTCCGGCAGTTCCCCTGCCTTAAGGCCCTGGGCCTGAAGCAGGCTTCCCATGCCGCCGTCACAGAACAGGCGGCGCACTTTCATTTCCTCTAATATTCTCATTGTCAGTCCTCGCAAGCTAATATATCCTGTACCAGGATGTCCACATGCTCCTCACTGGTAATCCAGCTGGTGCAGAGGCGTATGGCCGTGTGGCTGTCATCCACGCGTCCCTGATGGGTGTAGCTGAACCTTCCCTCCCACTGCTTAAGCACCTTGTCCGGCATGATGGGGAATACCTGGTTCGTGGTATTGTATACCAGGAACGGGTATCCCTTATCCGTACAGGCCTTTCTGATCCTGTCCGCCAGACGGTCCGCGTGCCTGCCCAGCTCCATGTACAGCCCGTCCCTTAGAAGTTCTGAGAACTGGATTCCCAGAAGGCGTCCTTTGGCCAGCATTCCGCCTCTCTGCTTGATATGATAGCGGAAATCAGACTTAAGCTCCTGGTTCAGGATGACCACCGCCTCGCCGAACAGGGCGCCCACCTTGGTGCCTCCGATATAAAACACATCGCAGTTGGCAGCCAGCACCGGAAGGTCCACGTCATTGCCCTCGGCCATAAGGCCGTAGGCCAGGCGCGCCCCGTCCACAAACAGGTACAGCCCGTACTTCCTGCACACGCCGTAAAGCGCTTCCAGCTCCGCCCTTGTGTAAATGGTCCCCAGCTCCGTGGGATTGGATATATACACCATCTTGGGCTGTACCATGTGCTCAAAGCTCTCGTCGTGGATGTGTTCCAGGTAAAGCGTCTCCACCTGGCCGGCGCTTATCTTGCCATCCTCCGACGCAAGGGCCAGGACCTTGTGTCCGGTTGCCTCAATGGAACCTGTCTCATGGACATTAATATGGGCGGACACAGCGCCCACAACGCCCTGATGGGGCCTGAGGGCAGATGCAATCACTGTCATGTTGGCCTGGGTCCCGCCCACCAGGAAGTGCACGTCAGCATCTTCCCGTTTACAGAGTCCCTGGATGATGGAGGCAGCCTCCTCACAATAGTGGTCCTCCCCGTATCCGGGCGTCTGTTCCAGGTTTGTCTCCATCAGTTTCCTGAGGATGCGCTCATGGGCGCCCTCACTGTAATCGCAGTTAAAACGAATCATTTTCTTTCCTCTCCTTTTCCCTTTCATGGTACAGGTCCCTACCGCCTGTACGCGCAGTCCTTCTTCCCACATGCCTCGCAGCCTTTCACATCACAGCGGTACGGCTTCCTGCTGGCGCCCATCACGGCCGTGACGGATTTGGAAGGCATCATGAGAAGGCTGTCCGTAAGCTTGATGCCGATGCGCTTGCCTGCCTCCAGACAGTCTAACAGCCGGCTCTGGCAGTCCAGCGGGAAATCTCCGTAGCCCGGACTGAACCTTGGGCGCAGATACCAGCCGTCCTCCTCGTAATCCGCCTTCAGGCCGGCGCAGACCTGGTCGCAGTATTCCTCTATCATGGCAGTGGCAGCGGCCTGCATGATAACGGCCTTGCTCATCTGGAGACGGTTATACTTCCCAATCAGATGGTCCGCCCCCGTGCCCAGGGTGGCTGCGAATACAAGGATCCTGCCGCAGTCCGCCAGGTTTCTTGCCAGGTTCCTGCTCCTTGTAAGGAAGACCCCGGCATCCACCAGGCCGTCCTGCCCCAGGGCCAGGGGATAATCCCGGCACAGATGCAGGGGCCTGGCTTCCCGGCCAAGTTCCCCGATGCACTGTTCCACCAGGTCCATCACCCGTTCATCCGCTTCATGCCTTCCATATCCCAGATACCGCAGTACTTCCCCCCTGTCAATATCCCGTGTCTCCATCCAATCCTCCTATGGCGTGCATGTGTACTCATTTCCAAGTATTTCTGAAAGATTCTCCTTGATTTTCCCGGCCACATCCGGCTTGTTCATGGAATAGATGTGGATTCCGTTGACCCCGTTGGCAATCAGGTCGATGATCTGGTCCGTTGCATAGGCAATGCCAGCCTGCTTCATGGCAGCCGGATGATCCCCGAACCGGTCCACGATGGACATGAACCTGGACGGCAGGTACGTGCCGGACATCTGTGTGATACGCTTGATCTGTTTCGCATTGGTAACCGGCATGATCCCGGCAATGACAGGGACCGTGATTCCCTTTTCCCGGATGCGGTACAGATAGCTGTACAGGATGCTGTTATCAAAAAACATCTGGGTGGTCACGAAATCGCAGCCAGCCTCCACCTTCTGTTTCAGATAGTCCATGTCCACCGACTTGTTGGCGGATTCCACATGGCCCTCCGGATAGCAGGCAGCGCCGATGCAGAAATCCCCCGATTGTTTGATTTCCCGGATCAGTTCGGACGCATAGTGGTAAACCTTGGGGGTCTGTCCGTTTTCAGGGATATCCCCCCTGAGGGCCAGTACATTCTCAATCCCATGTGCCTTCAGCTCCTTAAGCACCCCCTGTACCTTCTCCCTGGTGGATGACACACAGGTCAGATGGGCAAGGGGCGTCACGCCGTACTCCTTGATGTCCGAGGCAATGCCCACCGTATAATCGCTGGTGCCTCCGCCTGCGCCGTATGTAACGCTCATAAATGCCGGCTTAAGCTTGGCAATCTCTTTTGCCGCCTTCTCCACCGTATTATAGTTATCTTCTGTCTTGGGAGGAAATACCTCAAAAGACAGGGTGGGCTTCCCCTGTGCCAGTATATCCCGAATCTTCATAATCGCTCTGCCTCTCTTTACTCAAAATGCCCCGGCCCCCTTTTCTGATTCAGGATTGCCGGAGCATGGATACACAGTGCATGTGCGCTGCTGCATGATACAGCAGCCACGTGCACTTACTATTTACATCTCAACCGTCACTTTTTTCAGGTGCCAGATATCCCTTACATACTCCTCAATGGTCCTGTCGGATGTAAACTTACCGCTGTCAGCCACATTGAGGATGGCTGCCTTGGCCCACCACTTCTCATCCCTGTATGCCTTATCCACCTTGGCATGGGCATCTGCATAGGAACGGAAATCCTTCAGGATGAAGTAGGTATCCGCCTTATCGCTGCTCTTGGTATTCAGCAGGGAGTTATAGATATCCCGGAACAGCTCAGGGTTATCCGGCGCATAGTAGCCGTTAATCAGCTGCATCAGCACCCTGCGGATTTCCTGGTCATTGTTAAAGATATCCATTGGATAATATCCGCCGTTATTCTCATAATTAATGACCTCATCCGATGACATGCCGAAGATGAAGGCATATTCGCTGCCCACTTCCTCAACAATCTCCACATTGGCCCCGTCCATGGTGCCCAGTGTCAGGGCGCCGTTGAGCATGAACTTCATGTTGCCCGTGCCCGAAGCCTCCTTGCTGGCCGTGGAAATCTGCTCACTCACATCAGCAGCCGCAAAGATAAGCTCTGCGTTGCTTACCCTGTAATCCTCAATGAATACCACCTTAATCTTGCCTCCGATGGACTTGTCATTGTTGATTACATCCGCCACGGAATTGATTAACTTGATGGTCAGCTTGGCGCGCTTATAACCGGCCGCCGCCTTGGCGCCGAAGATGAATGTCCTGGGCACCATATCCATGTCCGGATTATCCTTTAACTGGTTATACAGATACATCACATGCAGGATGTTCATCAGCTGGCGCTTATATTCGTGAAGCCTCTTTACCTGTACGTCAAAGATGGAACGGGGGTCCACCTCAATCCCGTTGTGTTCCTTGATATATCTGGCCAGACGGATCTTGTTCTGGTACTTGATGTTCATGAATTCCTGCTGGCACTTTTCATCGTCCGCATAAATCTCCAGCTTCTTGATATGGGGAAGGTTGGTAATCCACTCATCCCCGATCTTGGAGGTCACCCAGTCAGCAAGCAGGGGATTGCCGTGGAGCAGGAACCTTCTCTGGGTAATGCCGTTGGTCTTGTTGTTGAACTTCTCCGGCATCATCTGATAGAAATCCTTTAATTCCTGGTTCTTAAGGATCTCGGTGTGCAGTCTGGCAACGCCGTTGACGGAAAAGCTGGCTGCAATGGCCATGTAAGCCATCTTCACCTGTCCGTCGTAGATGATGGACATCTTGCGCAGCTTCTCCTGGTTGCCCGGATACATGGACTGGATCTGGTTCTGGAACCTGCGGTTGATTTCCTCCACGATCTGGTAAATCCTTGGAAGCAGGCGTGAGAACAGCTCTATGGGCCATTTCTCCAGGGCCTCTGACATGATGGTGTGGTTGGTGTACGCACATGTCTTGGTGGTCACCTCCCATGCCTCATCCCAGTTAAGGCCTTCCTCATCCAAAAGGATACGCATCAGCTCAGGGATTGCAACCGTGGGGTGGGTATCGTTCAGCTGGAACGCCACCTTCTCATGGAACCTGCGGATATCGTCATGTTTTTCCTTATACTTTGTGATTGCCCTCTGCACGCTGGCGGAGATGAAGAAATACTGCTGTTTCAGGCGCAGTTCCTTGCCCGCATAGTGGTTGTCGTTGGGATACAGCACTTCCACTATGGTCTTGGCAAGGTTCTCCTGCTCCACTGCCTTCTGGTAATCGCCCCGGTCAAAGGAATCCAGGTTAAATGTATTCACCGGCTCCGCATCCCAGATACGCAGGGTATTCACCACGTTATTGCCGTAACCGATTACCGGCAGGTCATAGGGCACGGCGCGGACCGTCTGATAGCCGTCCTGCACGAAATGGTTGGCGCCGTTCACATTCTCAATGCGCACATAGCCGCCGAACTTAACTTCCTGCGCATACTCCGGGCGGCGGATTTCAAATGGGTTGCCGTCCTTCAGCCATTCATCCGGCACCTCAATCTGGTAGCCGTTCTCAATCTTCTGTTTGAACATACCGTAGCGGTAGCGGATGCCGCAGCCGTAAGCAGGATATCCCAGCGTCGCAAGGGAATCCAGGAAACACGCGGCCAGACGTCCCAGACCGCCGTTGCCAAGGGCAGCGTCCGGTTCCTGGTCCTCGATCAGGTTTAAATCAAATCCCAGTTCATCCAGCACTTCCTTAATCTCATCATGGGCGCATATGTTGATGATGTTGTTGCCCAGGGCGCGGCCCATCAGGAATTCCATGGACAGGTAGTATACTGTCTTTGTATCTTTCTTTTCATACTCTTTGTGGGTTGCTATCCACTCGTCGATGATAACATCCTTTACCGCATAGGCAACCGCCTGGAATACCTGCTGGGGCGTAGCCTCGTCAATGGTACGGCGGAACATGTTCTTCACGTTGTCTATCACGCTGCGCTTGAATGTGACTTTATCAAATCCTTTATTCATCGGCACAATCCTCCCTATCCTCATATAGGCGGGGTTTTTTAACCCCGCCTCCCATATTAACATTATTTCATGGTCTTTTCAACACCAAGCATGACTTTTTCGCCGTTGATGCCCCACTCCTTGGCATAGCCGCCCATCCTTCCAAGGAAGATGGTATCAGCCATTACCTCGGCCTTGATCTGGTCTGCATTGGCCTTCAGAAGCTCTGCAATCCTGTCATTGTCATCCTGGTAAACAGCGATATGGTCCATGACCTCAAAACCTGCTTCCTTACGCATGGTCTGGATCTTGCTGATGATCTCGCGGACAAAGCCTTCCTCAACCAGTTCCGGTGTCAGGTTGGTATCCAGCACCACGGTCAGGTAGTTGTCCTCTTCCGTCACATATCCGTCCTTCTGTGATACGTCAATCAGAAGGTCGTCCTTTGTCAACACCACTTCCTGCCCTGCGAAGTCAAAGGTCAGGGCGCCGCTTTCATTCAGCGTATCCATGGCGGCGCTGCCATCAATATCCGTAAGGGCCTGGCGGATCTGTCCCAGGAGTTTCCCGTACTTGGGTCCCACCGTCTTAAGCTGGGGCTTAAAGGTGTAGGAAGTAAATTCCCTCACATCATCGGAGAAGGCCACTTTCTTCACATTCAGCTCATCCTCAATAATCTTCACATAGAATTCGGACAGGGCGTGGTCAGCCTTGATATACATCTGGGCAATAGGCTGGCGGTTCTTGATGTTGGCGGCATTCCTTGCGGCGCGGCCCATGACCACGGCCTTTAAGACCTCATCCATGTCCTGCTCCAGGCTGGTGTCAATCCAGGCCTCCTGCACCTCGGGGAAGTCGCACAGGTGAACGCTTTCAGGCGCGTCCGCATCAATCTTCCTGACAATGTTCTGGTAAATCTGCTCTGTCATGAACGGGATCATGGGAGCCGCTGCCTTGGCAACCGTCACAAGGGCGGTATAGAGGGTCATGTAAGCATTAACCTTATCCTGCTCCATGCCCTTGGCCCAGAAACGCTCGCGGCTTCTGCGCACATACCAGTTGCTCATGTCGTCCACAAACTCCTGCAGCGACCTTGCGGCCTCGGGAATCTGGTAATTCATCAGGTTATCATCCACACATTTAACCATGGAGTTCATCTTGGAAAGCAGCCACTTATCCATGACAGGAAGCTTATCATACTCCAGGGTGTGCTTTGTGGCGTCGAAATTATCAATATTGGCATAGAGTACCCAGAATGCATAGGTATTCCACAGGGTGCCCATGAACTTACGCTGTCCTTCGGTCACGGCCTTGTCCTGGTATCTCTTGGGAAGCCAGGGCGCGCTGCAGGTATAGAAGAACCAGCGGATGGCATCCGCGCCATGGGCTGCCAGGGTATCAAAGGGATCTACCGCATTGCCCTTGGACTTGCTCATCTTCTGTCCGTTCTCATCCAGTACCAGGCCCATGACAACAACATTTTCATAAGGCGCCTTGTTAAAGAGCAGGGTGGATTCAGCCAGCAGGGAATAGAACCATCCGCGGGTCTGGTCCACTGCCTCGGAGATGAACTGTGCCGGGAACTGTGATTCAAACAGTTCCTTATTCTCAAATGGATAGTGGTGCTGTGCAAATGGCATGGCGCCGGAGTCAAACCAGCAGTCAATGACCTCGGGAACGCGCTTCATAAGCCCGCCGCACTTGGGACACTTGATATTCACATTGTCGATATACGGACGGTGAAGCTCGATGTCCTCCGGACAGTTGTCGGACATGCTCTTTAACTCTTCAATGCTTCCGATGGAATGCTGGTGTCCGCACCCGCACTCCCAGATATTAAGAGGCGTTCCCCAATACCGGTTCCTGGAAATGCCCCAGTCCTGGATATTCTCCAGCCAGTCGCCGAAACGGCCCTTGCCGATGGCGTCAGGAACCCAGTTAATGGTATTGTTGTTGCGGATCAAATCCTCCTTCACAGCAGTCATCTTGATGAACCAGGATTCCCTTGCATAGTAAATCAGCGGTGTGCCGCATCTCCAGCAGTGGGGATAGCTGTGTTCAAAAGCAGGGGCTGAGAACAGAAGCCCCCTTGACTTCAGGTCCTTTAACACCAGCGGGTCCGCGTCCTTGACAAAGGTGCCTGCAAATGGTGTCTCGCTTGTCATATCACCCTTTGCGTCCACCAGCTGTACAAAGGGAAGGTCGTATCTGCGTCCCACATTGGCATCGTCCTCACCGAATGCAGGGGCGATGTGTACGATTCCCGTACCGTCCGTCAGTGTTACGTAGGTGTCGCACACCACGTAATATGCTTTCTTGTGCTGCTTCTCAGCAAGGGGCACGGAGCACCCGTACAGAGGCTCGTATTCCTTATATTCCAAATCCTTGCCCTTGTAATTCTCAAGTACTTCGTAATCCTCGCCCAGCACGGTGGCGGCCAGGGCCTGGGCAATATAATAGGTATAGCCGTCCCCGGTCCTTACCTTCACATAATCCTCCACCGGGTTCACGCAGAGGGCCAGGTTGCTTGGAAGGGTCCAGGGCGTGGTGGTCCATGCCAGGATATAGGCATCCTCGTCCTTTACCTTAAACCGCGCGATGGCGGAACGTTCTTTTACATCCTTGTAACCCTGGGCAACCTCATGGGAGGAAAGGGGGGTCCCGCAGCGCGGACAGTAGGGAACCACCTTAAAGCCCTTGTATAAAAGGCCCTTGTCCCAGATCTGCTTTAACGCCCACCACTCAGATTCAATGAAATTATTCTCATAAGTCACATATGGGTCATCCATATCAGCCCAGAAACCGACGGTGTTGGAGAAATCCTCCCACATGCCTTTGTATTTCCAGACGCTTTCCTTACACTCCCTGATGAACGGCTCCAGCCCGTACTGTTCAATCTGGTCCTTGCCGTCCAGTCCCAGTTTCTTCTCCACTTCCAGCTCCACGGGGAGTCCGTGGGTATCCCATCCCGCCTTACGCGGCACCATGTAGCCTTTCATGGCCCGGTATCTCGGGATCATGTCCTTGATGACACGGGTTTCCACGTGGCCGATATGGGGCTTGCCGTTGGCGGTGGGCGGTCCGTCATAGAACACGTAAGGCTTGCAGCCCTCGCGCATCTTGATGCTCTTCTCGAAGATGTGCTCATCTTCCCAGAATTTTTCCACTTCTTTTTCTCTTTCCACAAACTTAAGGTCTGTGGAGACTTTGTCATACATCCTTGGATTCCTCCATTCCTAGTTTTATATACTCTGGTATGTGCTGTGTTATATGGATTCATATAAAAAAGGCTTCCGTCCCGAACAGGACGAAAGCCGTAAATAACTCCTTCGTTTAACCACCTATTACTGCATACCATCATATGAGTCCCTTTAACGCAGGAATTGCGTCCCGGCTTACCATGCGGCGTGTCCATGCATCCCCTGGATGCCTGCGGACCTTGTCCCATCTTCTCAGCCGGACAGCTCCGGAGTGATATTCAGTCCTGCATTACTGGCACCGGGCTTCCACCATCCCCGGCTCTCTGAGGCGTTCCTGCAGACCTACTGTCTCCTTCACAGCTTTTACCATTTAACTTCTTTATTATAATAATGCCTTGGGGAAATGTCAACCTTAACCGCAATTTTAATCACACACAGCCCTTGTCCGGTGTAATTATTCTGTTACAATCCATCATATACTGTTGACAAATACAACTGACGGCGTTAATATTATACACTATAAATATTTAACATTGTTAACTATTTTTCCAAAAGGAGGAAAAACATGTCGGATGAACGGAATGAGAAAATACTTCAGTCAGAGCTGATGCAGATCATGCAAAGGATGAAGAAAATCAGGCTGAATATCTTATCCGAGCAGGTGATTTATTCGGAATATTATGCATTGGAACAGATTGACCGGTATGTGAAGGAACATCCGGGTTCCATCGGCATCTATGTGTCGGAGCTGGCCGAAAGCATGAAAATCGTGCCCTCTTCCGCCTCCCGCCTGCTTAACACCATGGAGGGAAAAGGACTTATAACAAGAAAAGTCGACACCGGAAGCAGGAGGAATATTTTCGTATGCCTGACGCCTGCGGGCAGGGATATCCTGACCAGCACGGCCCGGGATATGGATCTTCTGAAATCACAGATCATACGGAGGATGGGACCGGAGGATATATCCCGGCTCATCGGACTCTGGGGCAGGCTGGCCGATATCATGGAGGACGAGATGCACCAGCTTCTGGAGCGCAGGAAAAAGAGAACGGAGGAACAGCCATGAGACGCAGCTGCATTACCATTGAACGGCAATATGGAAGCGGAGGACGGGAAATTGGACGGATCCTGTCCCATAAGCTCGGAATCCCTTTTTATGACGGGGAACTGCTGCTGCTGGCAGCGGAGCGGTTCGGGCTGAATCCCGGGGTCCTGAAGGAAAAGGATGAAAAACGCAGCGGAAGCCTGCTCCACGACATTGCCGTGTTTGCGGGCAGCATGCAGGATTACGGGCGGATGTTTGAGCCTTACCAGCAGTTTGAGGCGGTCAGTGAGACCATACGGCGGCTGGCCATGGAAGGTCCCGGGATCTTCATTGGAAGGTGTGCGGACACGGTCCTGAAAAATGTGTGCGGTTCCCTGAACATTTTCATCTATGCGTCCTCCATGGAGGAACGGATACAGCGGATCCATCATACGGACCATGTGCCCTTAAAGAACATCGAAGCCTATATCCGGCGCAAGGACCAGCAGAGAAGGGAATATTATAAGATGTTTGCTGAAAAGGAATGGGGCAGGATGGAAAACCATGACATCTGCCTGAATACCAGTTCCTTCGGATATGAAGGATGTGCCGATATTATAGCTGCCATGGCTGACAGAGCATCCGGCAGCAGGAAGAAGGAATAAGTTGAGTGTACTTTTTCGATATTTCAAACCATATACACTGTACATACTGCTGGCCATCGTGCTCCTCTTTGGCCAGGCATCATGCGACCTGGCGCTGCCGGACCTGATGTCCGATATTGTAAATGACGGCATCACCACGGGCAACACCTCCTATATCGTGGGCACCGGCTTCAAGATGCTGGGAGTCGCCCTGATCAGCGCGTGCTGCACCGTCACGGTGGGTTTCTTAGGAGCCAGGGCAGCTGCAGGCGTCTGCCGCGGACTGCGCCGGGATGTATTCATATCCGTGGAAGGGTTCTCCAATGCGGAGCTGGACCGTTTCTCCACCTCCTCCCTCATTACCAGGACCACCAATGACATCACCCAGATACAGATGCTGATTGTCATGATGATACGCATGGTGTTCTATGCGCCCATCATGGCTGTGGGCGGCATCCTCCACGCCCTGGCCAAGGATAAATCCATGTCGTGGATCATCGCCCTGGCCGTGGTCCTGCTGTTTACCGTGGTGTTCTCCATGTTCAGCCTTGTGATGCCAAAATTCCAGGTGGTACAAAAGCTCATCGACCGCTTAAACCTGGTGGTCCGCGAGAATCTTGAAGGAATGCTGGTGGTCAGGGCCTTTGATACCCAGGAATTTGAGGAAAACAGGTTCGACACGGTAAACCGGGACCTGACCAAGACCAACCTGTTCGTAAACCGGACCATGTCAGGAATGATGCCTGCCATGATGCTCATCATGAACCTCATAACCCTGCTGGTCATATGGGTCGGCTCCAACCAGGTCTCCGGCTTCCAGATGGAGGTGGGCGACATGATGGCCTACATGCAGTACGTGATGCAGATCATCATGGCCTTCCTGATGATGTCCATGATGTTCATCATGATCCCAAGAGCCATTGTATCCATCAACCGTGTGGTGGAGGTCCTTCAGACTAAATCAAGTATTACCGACCCCAGGCATCCATCATGCCCGGATAAGGTCCGCGGCGTGGTGGAATACCGCAATGTGTCCTTCCACTATCCCGGCGGGGACGGGGATGTCCTTTCAGATATCAGCTTCACTGCCCTTCCCGGACAGATAACCGCCTTCATCGGCGCCACGGGCAGCGGCAAGAGCACCCTGGTCAACCTGCTCCCACGTTTCTATGATGTAACCGGGGGCGAAATCCTCATTGACGGTGTCAACATCAAAGACTGGCCCCTTCACAAGCTGCGCCAGAGCCTTGGGTTCGTGCCCCAGAAAGGAATCCTGTTCTCAGGCACCATCCACTCCAACCTGGCTTACGGCGACCGGACAGCCAGCGGGGAACAGATTGAACGTTCCGCCCGCATCGCCCAGGCCATGGAGTTCATTGAGTCCAAACCAGACCTTTTTGACACCATGATTGCCCAGGGCGGAGGCAATGTGTCCGGCGGCCAGAAGCAGCGGCTGTCCATTGCCAGGGCTTTGGTGAAGGATGCGCCCATCAATATATTTGACGACAGTTTTTCCGCCCTGGATTTTAAGACGGATGCAAAGCTGAGGGCGGCCCTCAAGGAAGAAACCGGTGACACGACCCAGTTCCTGGTGGCACAGCGTATCAGCACCATCATGAACGCGGACCAGATCATCGTACTGGACCACGGGAAGATGGTGGGCAGGGGCACCCACCGCGAGCTTATGGCAGGCTGTAAGGTCTACCGTGAGATTGCACTGTCCCAGCTCAGCGAGGAGGAATTGCAATGACAGAACAAAAACAATCATCCGCTCCCCGGATGGGCGGCGGCCGCGGCATCCGCGCGGCTGGTGAGAAGGCAAAGGATTTCAAGGGCACCATGCTCCATCTCCTACAATACCTGATGGTGTACAAAGCCTCGGTTGCCGTGGTCATCCTGTTTGCCGCATGTTCCTCCGTCTTCTCCATCATAGGACCCAAGGTCCTTGGCAAGGCCACCACCAAGCTGTTTGAAGGCATGATGGCCTGGATGATGGGCACCGGACTTCTCACCGATTTCCGCTACATAAGGAACTGTCTCCTGCTGCTGGTGGTGCTGTACCTGATATCGGCTGTATTTTCCTATCTGCAGAGCTATATCATGTCGGGTGTCAGCATGAAGGTCACTTACCAGTTCCGCAAGGACATATCAATGAAAATGAACCGGCTGCCCTTAAGCTACTACGACACCAGGACCCACGGCGAGGTGCTGTCCCGCATCACCAATGACGTGGATACGGTGAGCCAGACCCTGAACCAGAGCCTTACGCAGATCATCACCTCGGTCGCGACCCTGGTGGGCGTCCTGATCATGATGATATCCATCAGCATCCGGATGACCCTGGTGGCCGTCATGGTACTGCCCCTCTCCATGGGCCTGATCATGGGCGTTGTGAAGAAATCCCAGCGCTATTTCAAGGGCCAGCAGAAAAGCCTTGGAATGCTCAACGGACACATCGAGGAAATATACGGCGGCCATAACGTGGTCCAGGTCTTTAACGGCGAGGCTGAGGCCATTGAAAAATTCACGGAAATCAACGATGAGCTTTACAAATCAGCGTGGAAATCCCAGTTCCTGTCCGGCATGATGATGCCCATCATGTCATTCGTCAGCAACCTGGGCTATGTGTTCGTATGTCTGTTGGGCGGATATCTGACCGTAAAAAAGGTAATTGACATCGGCGATATCCAGGCCTTCATACAATACATGCGCTCCTTTACCCAGCCCATCACCCAGATTGCCAATATCTCCAACACGCTCCAGTCCACGGCGGCTGCGGCGGAGCGTGTGTTTGAATTCCTGGATGAGCAGGAGGAGGTTCCTGAGACTCAGACGCCCATACAGCCGGAACAGGTGCGGGGGGATGTGGAATTTTCCCATGTGCATTTTGGCTACCGTCCCGACAAACTGATCATCCATGACTTTTCCTCGGTCATCCACGCGGGCCAGACCATCGCCATCGTAGGCCCCACCGGCGCAGGCAAGACAACGGTGGTAAAGCTGCTTATGCGGTTCTACGAACTGAACAGCGGCAGCATATTCATCGACGGGCACAATATCCTGGATTTCACCAGGAACGGCCTGCGCTCCGTGTTCGGCATGGTACTCCAGGAAACCTGGCTCTACAGCGCCAGCATCATGGACAATATCCGGTACGGGAATTTTGATAAAACCGATGAGGAAGTCATGGCAGCCGCAAGGACCGCCCACTGTGACGAATTCATCCGGTCCATGCCGGGCGGCTATCATATGATGATTAATGAGGAGGCCAGCAACCTGTCCCAGGGCCAGAAACAGCTTTTAACCATTGCCAGGACCATCCTGGCAGACCCGCGGATCCTTATCCTGGATGAAGCCACCAGCTCCATTGACACCAGGACCGAGGTTCTGATCCAGAATGCCATGAACAACCTGATGCAGAACAGGACCAGCTTTGTCATTGCCCACCGCCTGTCCACTATCCGGGACGCTGATTTGATCCTGGTCATGAAGGACGGCGACATCATCGAACAGGGCAACCACCAGGAACTGCTGGAGAGGAAGGGCTTCTACGCCGACTTATATCAAAGCCAGTTCGCACTGAACACTTAGCGCCATCCCGCACGCCCGATGGCGGAAGGCCTGAGGCTTCATGAAAGAAAATGAAAGGTGAATGAAATGAACGATAAAATCCAGAACAATATAGATGGGGAAGAAACCAGCGGCAGGAAGGGAAAACTAAAAAAAATCCTCTATCCCCTGCTCTTTGCCGTGGTCATCATCGGATGCTGCACCGGTTATTACCTGTTCAGCGTAAGCACGAACTATTTCAGCACGAATAACGCCAAGGTTACGGCAAAGCTCTATTCCGTCATGCCAGTTACCAGCGGGAAACTGATATCCTGGGATGTGGAGAACGGCGACCTGGTGGAACAGGACCAGGTGCTGGGCCGCCAGGAAGTGCTTCCGTATATCACGTCCCCCATAACAGGAACCGTTGTCAAGAATGACGGCGCGGCCAACCAGACCGTGGCCGCAGGCACTCCCCTGGCAGTGATTGCCGACACCTCCAACCTGTATATCGGTGTCAATGTGGAGGAAACAGATATCATGAAAATCCATCTGGGCCAGCTGGTGGATGTCAGGCTGGACGCATATCCCCACAGGACATTTAAGGGACAGGTAACTGAAATCGACCCGGCAACCCAGACTTATTTCACCAACACCACCAGCTTTTCCACCAGCGGGACCTACACCAAGGTCACACAGCTGATTCCCATCAAGGTCACCATCGAGAACAAGGAAAACCTGCCTCTGGTGTTCGGAATGAACGCATCTGTAAAGGTACATTTGAAATAAGGAAAAACGGGAGGAATCATAATGAAGAAATTAATAGGAATCGGAGCCGGCCTTATGCTGGCCGCCAGCCTTATCACCGGATGCTCCGGTAACAGCAGCCAGACCGAGGTGACAACCGCCATTGCAAAATCAGGCAGGGACCTGTCCTCCATGGTATGGCAGGGAACCGTGGAGGCCATGAGCACCATTGACATCATGCCGGAAACCAGCGGCAAGGTAACTGCAATCATTGCTTCCGAAGGACAGCATGTGAACAAGGGGGATGTGATATTCCAGGTGGATGACACCAATGCCGCCCTCTCCCTACAGCAGGCCCAGGCCGGATACGATGCTGCCCAGGCAGCATTCGGCATTGCAAAAAAGGCAAGCGAACAGAATACAAACGTGGCCCCGGCAGAAATCGAGTACACGGACGCCAAAAATAATTTTGCCCGTATGCAGGCCCTTTACGCCGCCAATGCAATCTCCCAGGTGGATTTTGAAAATGCAAGATCCAGGATGGATTCAGCCGAGGCAAAACTCCAGGCAGCCAGGAACGGCCAGGACGGCAATTACGATTCAGCCAAGGCCCAGCTGGACAGCGCCAAGGCAGCCCTTGACATTGCCCAGAAAAAATACGACGACTGTGCCGTCACCTCTCCCATCACCGGAATGATAACCAAAATCAATGTGGAAACCGGCCAGACCGTGTCCCCCCAGGATACAGGCGCAACCGTCATGGATGACAGCGGGGAAAAGGTGGAAATCCAGGTAGCTGACACGGATATCGGCCAGCTGGCAAAGGGCATGCCCATGGATATAAGCCTCCAGTCCGCCGGAAAGACCTGCCGCGGCAGCATATCTGAAATCTCTGCTGTCTGCGATTCCAAAACAGGCATGTATACCGTCAAAATCCTGCTGGACGCCGATGACAGCCTGCACGACACCGGTCTTATGGCAGATGTCCGCGCCTCTGTCAATGAACCTTCCGCATCCGTATATATTCCATCCAAATGCATCTTTACCGATGATGATGGGGATTATGTATATGTGGTGTCCGGGGAACAGGCCGTGAAAACGCCTGTCACCAAGGGCAGGAAGAAAAATGCCTACATGGAAATAACCCAGGGTCTTACCCAGGACAATGAGGTAATCCTGCAAAGCAGCCATTCCCTGGAGGACGGCATGAAGGTGCGGGTACTGACCGTCAAATAGGCCGGAAACAGCGAACGGTGCCGCAGTAAGGATTGTTATATTTTTAACATTTCCTTTGCCTTTTGTAAAATCTGTGCTATACTACTTAGCAACATACAAGCGCAGCCGTCAAAATACAGCGATTCCGCATATCCGCGGACAGCTCCCGGCCACGCACCAGGGAGGAACCTATATGGAACAGAGAAATCTTACGTTACTGACAGACCTGTATGAACTGACCATGATGCAGGGATATTTTAAGGAAAAAGACGCCAACGAGACAGTCATCTTTGACATGTTCTACCGCACCAATCCCCACGGCAATGGCTTTGCCATCTGCGCCGGGCTGGAGCAGGTGATTGAATACATCAGGGACCTGCATTTTGACGAAAGCGACATTGATTACCTGGGAAGCCTGGGAATATTCGAGGAGGACTTCTTAAAATATCTCCGCGGCTTCCGCTTTACCGGGGATATCTACGCGATTCCGGAGGGGACCATCGTCTTCCCAAGGGAACCGCTGGTCAAGGTCATCGCCCCCATCATGCAGGCGCAGCTGGTGGAGACGGCCCTGCTCAATATCATCAACCACCAGAGCCTGATAGCCACCAAGACCGAGCGCATCGTGTATGCGGCCAAGGGCGACGGCGTCATGGAATTCGGTCTGCGCCGCGCGCAGGGACCGGACGCAGGGGTTTACGGCGCAAGGGCCGCCATGATTGCGGGCTGTATCGGCACCTCCAATGTGCTCTGCGGCAAGATGTTCGATGTTCCGGTTAAGGGCACCCATGCACACAGCTGGATCATGAGTTTCCCGGATGAGCTTACGGCCTTCCGCACCTACGCCAAGCTGTATCCGTCCGCATGCATCCTGCTGGTAGACACCTATGACACCCTGGACTCCGGCGTCCCCAATGCCATCAAGGTATTTAAGGAGATGCGTGAAGCCGGAATCCCCCTTACCTTTTACGGTATCCGTCTGGACAGCGGCGACCTGGCCTACCTGTCCAAGAAGGCCAAGAAAATGCTAGACGACGCCGGATTCCCGGACGCAGTCATCTCCGCTTCCAATGACCTGGATGAAAACCTGATCAACTCCCTGAAGATGCAGGGAGCAACCATCAACTCCTGGGGCGTCGGCACTAACCTGATTACAGCCAAGGACTGCCCGTCCTTTGGCGGAGTGTACAAGCTGGCGGCCGTAAAGGACAAGGCCACCGGACAGTTCATCCCCAAGATCAAGCTTTCAGAAAACGCAGAGAAGATCACCAACCCCTGCAACAAGACCATACAGCGCATTTACGACAAGGCCACAGGCAAGATCATCGCCGATTTAATCTGCCTGGTAGGCGAGGAGTTCAACACGGAAAACTCCCTGCTGCTCTTCGACCCCATTGAAACCTGGAAAAAGACCATGCTGGCCCCTGGCAGCTATACCTTAAGGGAACTGCTTGTGCCCATCTTCCTGAACGGTCAGTGCGTATACGATTCCCCTAAGGTAATGGATATCCAGGCCTACTGCAAGAAGGAACTGGACACGCTCTGGGATGAGTCCAAACGTCTGATTAACCCGCACACGGTCCATGTGGATCTGTCCAATGAATTGTGGCATATTAAGAATCAGCTGTTGGATTCGTTCCATAGGAATTAAAGTTGGATTTAAGGGGTGGGCGGAGGGGTGAGGTTGTTCCGTCCGTGAGTGGAATGGGGATAGGGACGGTGGAGACGGCTGCGGGGCTAGCAGCTCTAAGCCTCCGGGAACCGGCGCTGGACAAGAGACTGGCGCCCAAACTCGCAGTGAGGTGCTGCCATGGATTTCGGTATCGGGCTCAGACAAAGGACGCCAGTCTCTTAGCACCGCTTCCCGGAGACTAAGACCTGCACGCCCCTGTAGATGCCTCCACCGCCCCCATCCCCATTCCACTCACCCACTACGCTTTTCCTCTTTCCCTTTCCCATCTCTTAAATCCGGGAATAAGAATAAATAAACCAAGCCGAAATATCTCCATATTTTATAGACTGGACAGGGTAAGTTCTTAATCTTTCTGAATAAGTTCTTATCTATCTCGGGCCTGTATGATACGGAAATGTTTGGGCTTGGTTAATTTTATATATCTAATCTTTTATATCTTTTTTCCTTTATTTTTTATCCCTTATCTTCATCTCTTATCTCCGACCTGACGGACTTAGCATATGGAATACGATATGTTAACGCCTGCGGGTCTCTCTTTACTCCCGGGTTGGGTGTTTATGTAGTGATAGGAATACACAGCAACCTCTTCATAGCCTTAGCAGGAGGCAGGGGTGGGAGGCGGACGGGGTGGCGGGAGCTTGTGGAGGGGGGATGGTTTGCTTGCTCAGGCAGGCGGCGGAAACGGGGCCGAGCGAGGGCCTCAAAGCCCGAGCGCAGAGTCTCCACGGACGAAAAATCATCAAGATTTTTCGGTAGTTGAGACGGTGCCCCGTTTCCGGTGCCTGCCTGAGTTAGCAAACCATGTCCCCGGAACCAGCCCCCGCCACCCCGTCCGCCTCCCACCCCTGCCTCCGGGGATGCATCAGAATCAGAGGTTGCGTCCCTCTTCAAAAATCATAAACCCCCATCCCCCACCAACAACGGCAGCACATTCTGGGGCAGATCATATATCACCATATCCGCCTTCTCATCCAAAGGCCTGGGCGCCCTGTGAATGATTATCATCTTCTTTCCCTGGAAATACCGGATGTAATGACTGTATACATCGGAGCGCAGGCTTGTTCCAAGAACAAGGAGTACGTCGGCTTTGGATATCTCCTGGGTGGTGCGGCTTACCATCTGGCTGTCCACCATTTCCCCGTACAGGAACGTGCCTGGGCGGATGATGTGGCCGCAGTCCTCACACAGGGGGACGTGCCTGGAATTCCTTATGTAGTCCATGGAGTAATGCTTTCCACAGTGGATGCATGTATTTTCATATATCCCGCCGTGGAGGTATATCACATTCTTTGTCTCAGCGGACCTTGGCAGGTCGTAAATGCTGGTGGTCACCATGCACTGGAGCATACCGCGCCTCTCCATCTCTGTCAGCGCCTCCACGGACGGGGTCATCCTTGGTATCTTCTCCAGTATCTCACGCCTGTAAAAATCATAGAACAGTTCCGGTCTCCTGGAAAAACAGGATATATGGAACAGTTCCTCCGGGGACTGCCCATATTCCTGCTCAATCTCATAGGCACGTCCCTCCTGTTTAAGTCCTAAGATACCGCCTTCCTCCAGCATTCCGGAACCGCAGACAGCTACCGTATAACGGCTCTCAGCCAATGCCTCTTTCAGGAGTTTCAATGTTTCCTCACCTATCATACTGATTCTCCTCCCTATCTCATTTCTGAGTCCCATTATACCGCAATGTCCCCTTGATGACCACTGGATTTCACAATATTTACCGCCCTTTCATCGACAAAACACGCAGGCAGTACTGCCCTGTTTTATTTTATGTACCCGTTGACACAGATGGCTCCGTAGGGACGGATGCTCATCCTGAAGGCGCTTCCCTTGCCTGTGCAGTTTTCAATGTAGGTGATGTATTCATCCACCAGTTCGTTGGGCAGCATGGCCATGATGACACCGGCGAACCCGCCTCCGTGGACACGGCAGGCGCCTTTCTGCTTCCCGGCAATGAACAGTTCCGTGAGGGCCAGGGTCACGGTGATTCCCTGTTCCTGATAATTGCTGTTGGTAAAGCAGTTCTGGAGCCATTTCCAGGAGGAATTGCCGGAAGCTGTGATATTGGCTAAGAAGTCTTCAAAACGGTTCTCCTTTAAGGCTGCCACCTCTGCTTCCACCCTCTTGTTCTCCTCAAAGAAATGCAGGGCGCGCAGCACGGAACGGTCGCCTGCAAACTGGCGCACTTCTGCCAGGTTACTGATTACCTCCTCCTCTGTCACCTGTGACAGAACTTCCTTGCCAAAGAACTGGGCCACCTTCTTCATCTCATTGGGGACGGATGAATAATCGGCGCTCAGGTCCGCATGGCCTTTTCCGGTCTGTACGATGATCAGGCTGTGGTTCTGTGAGCCAAAGTCAAAATCTATCTTCTCCACTGCCGGTGCGCTGGGTTCCACGAAGTCAATGGTAATCAGCCCGCCCACCGCGCAGGCCATCTGGTCCAGAAGGCCTGAGGCCTTGTCCCAGTAGTTATTCTCGGAGTATTTGCCAATATGGGCATAGGCCACGGTATCCATACGGCCCTCATTGAAAAATGTATTCAGCATGGAACACAGGAGCATCTCAAAGGATGCGGATGAACTGACGCCTGCCGCGCTGATGACATTGCTTGTTATATATGCATTAAATCCACCCACCGAATACCCGGACTCCTCAAATCCCTTTAAAAGGCCCTTTACCAGGTCCACGGTCCCCGCTTTTTTCTCACTGGGTTCCAGATGGTTCAAATCGATTGTAAAGTCCTGGTTGTATGTCTCACTTACAATATGTACATGGCTGGAGCTGTTTTTTGCGGCAACGCCCACGCAATCCAGGTTAATGCTTCCCGCCAGCACCTTGCCGTGATTGTGGTCCGTATGGTTTCCGCTGATTTCCGTGCGTCCCGGTGAGGAAAATAAGAGCACGTCCCCGCTGTCCCCAAAGGTCTTCTCATATCCTTTCAGCAGTTCCTGATACCGCGCCACGTTCCCTGCCACGGCATCCTCTCCGTATAACTTAGCCAGAAGTGTTTTAGCGCCTTCACTTTCCATCATCTGAATGGTCTCATTTACCTTCATGCCTTACCTCTCCTTTATCATACACAAAATCAGGGGCGGGCACCCCTGTCTGGGATTAGTTTATCACAGCATGGCCTGTGCCCACAATAGAATATTTTATGTCTTTGTATCAATTTTTATGGAAATGCCCCTGGTTTCCTGCTATAATCCAAAAATGAAAAATCTAAAAAGGCGGTGCCCCTGATATGGACTGGAACGGTAAACCCTATCATTCCCTGGACTATGAGTTAAAAAAACAATTTGGCCAAAAAGTGTATAAGCTTTCCTTAAACGGCGGCATGACCTGCCCGGGCCGTGACGGGACCCTTGGCAGCGGCCCATGTATCTTCTGCAGCGCAGGAGGCTCCGGGGACTTTGCCGCACCTGTGATGGATTCTGTCCATGAACAGATTGAAGCTGCCAAGCTGCAGGTGCAAAGAAAAATGTCCGGCCCTGGTTCCTATATCGCCTATTTCCAGTCCTATACCAACACCTATGCCCCGCTGTCCCATCTCAGGGCCATATTCACAGACGCTATCCGCCACCCTGACATAGCTGCCCTGTCCGTTGCAACCAGGCCGGACTGCCTGGGGCCTGAAGTGGTGGATCTGCTGCGGGAACTTAATTCAATAAAACCGGTGTGGGTGGAACTTGGACTGCAGACCATCCACGAATCCACGGCCCGTTTCATCCGCAGGGGCTATCCCCTGCCTGTCTTCGAATCCGCCCTTCTCCGGCTTAAGGAGGCAGGGATTACGGTCATTGTCCACATTATCCTGGGACTTCCTGGTGAAACCAGGGAAATGATGCTTGAGACGGTAAGGTATCTGGCGAAGGGTGTGGTGGATGGCATCAAGCTTCAGCTGCTCCACATCCTGAACGGCACGGACCTGGCCAGGATTTACCGGGATACCCCCTTTCCGGTGCTGTCCATGGAGGAATACCTTGACCTTGTGATTGACTGTGTGGAACTGCTCCCCCCTGACATGACCATCCACCGGATTACGGGGGACGGTCCCAAAAAGCTTTTGGTTTCCCCGCTGTGGAGCGGGAATAAGCGACTTGTGCTGAACAGCCTTCACCGGCGTTTTAAGGAAAGGGATACGTGGCAGGGAAAGCATTTTCCTCTATGAATCCCAATTTTTAGGGAATGAAACCCTTGTGCTGAAAAGCAATTCGTCGTATACTATAACATAATGCGAAAAATCAGGAGGACATAGTATGGACAAAATTAAGATGACCACCCCCATCGTAGAGATGGACGGCGATGAGATGACAAGGATTCTCTGGCAGATGATTAAGGACAACCTGCTTCTGCCGTACATAGATCTGAAGACAGAGTACTACGACCTTGGCCTGGAATACAGAGATGAAACCGATGACCAGGTAACCATTGATTCTGCCAACGCCACCAAGAAGTACGGTGTGGCCGTCAAGTGCGCCACCATCACCCCCAACGCTGCCCGAGTGGAGGAATATCATCTGAAGGAAATGTGGAAAAGTCCAAACGCCACCATCCGTGCCATCCTGGACGGCACCGTGTTCCGCGCCCCCATTGTGGTGAAGGGGATTGAGCCATGCGTAAAGTGCTGGAAAAAGCCCATCACCATTGCAAGACACGCTTACGGCGATGTCTATAAGGCGTCTGAGATGAAGATTCCGGGACCCGGGAAGGTAGAACTGGTATACACGGCTGAGAACGGAACGGAGAGCCGCGAACTGATCCACAGCTTTAACTGCCCGGGAATCGTACAGGGCATGCACAATGTGAACAGATCCATTGAAAGCTTTGCCAGAAGCTGTTTCAACTATGCCCTTGATACCAGACAGGACCTGTGGTTTGCCACCAAGGATACCATTTCCAAAAAGTATGACCATACCTTCAAGGATATTTTCCAGGATATTTTTGATGCGGAATACGCAAAGAAATTCGAGGACGCCGGAATCACTTATTTCTACACCCTGATTGATGATGCGGTTGCCCGTGTCATGAAGTCCGAGGGCGGCTATATCTGGGCCTGCAAGAACTATGACGGCGATGTGATGAGCGATATGATTTCCTCTGCCTTCGGTTCCCTGGCCATGATGACCTCTGTCCTGGTGTCACCGGACGGCAACTTCGAGTATGAGGCCGCCCACGGCACCGTACAGCGTCATTACTATAAGCACTTAAAGGGCGAGGAAACCTCCACCAACTCCGTTGCCACCATCTTCGCATGGACAGGCGCCCTTCGTAAGCGCGGCGAACTGGACGGCAATAAGGAACTGATGGAATTTGCAGACAGGCTGGAGAAGGCCACCTTGGATACCATTGAGGAAGGCGAGATGACCAAGGACCTTGCCCTGATCACAACCAATCCAAATCCGGTTGTACTGAACAGCGAGGACTTTATTAAGGCGATTGCGCGCAGGCTATAGATATTGGTATTTTCAAATTAAATTAAAAATAATAAAACAGTGTGCATGGCGTATGGATATTATATCAGCCAGGCACACTGTTCTTCGTTTGAAAGATATTCCCAACCTATTGCTGTACAGAGCTATTGCTGTACAGAGATACGGACGCTTTAGCACTGGGGGCAGCGCCTGGTTTACCCAATCTCACCTGTCGGGATACTTGCCGGGGAAGCGTATCTAAGAACAACCCGCTGACTGCAATATCCCATAGGGATTTCAGTTTCTTTATCCACTATTTCAATCCAAATGTTAACATCATGATCGTTGCAAAATTGTGACAGCTCATAAGCAGATAGGCCTTCCCCGGTAAAATCCATATTGTAATCCCGATCGTATTCAAGTGGATAGACCACGGTTTCCTTCAAGGACATGATTTGACCATCCGGATATATTATGCCGCGAAGCCATATCTCATGACCGGCAGGATTAATATTACATTTTGAACTGGGTAAGCGGAATGTGCCTACACTGTCATCTAAAATATAACACAGTTTACCATGATGGTATTCACTTTCATAGAGAGGAACCGGTTCGCCTTCAATCGCTATGGATGCGTTTTCATTCCAGCACCGGATGCCATTATTACTGACTGCTTTAGGCCCGGCATTACATTTTCCATCCTTGTCCACCTGGTATCCATCCGGGGTTATTGTGTCAGAAAGCATATATCCATTATGATCAAAATAGTAGCATTCGGATTGTATTAGAATCCATTCATCATATGGATAAGAGCCATCATCATATTGATACCACCAGCCATTGGCGTCCTTTTGCCACTGTCCGGCAAATGCGGTAAAACTCATACTGATTGATAATAATGCGGTTAGGATGATTCTTTTCATAGTTACCCCCTTATTGATTAAAAAGAGATTATTGCTTCCATCCGCCGGGAAGTACTGCACGTATGCCCTTTACTTCCCTTCCGGCTGTCTCCCGGTTCCTACCCACTGATTATCTCTTCTACCAACGCCTGCACATGTATCTTCATGGTATCCAGACATGGCACCGGGGAAATCCGGTCATTGAGGGCCAGCGGCAGTTCGGTGCAGCCCAGAATGACGGCCTGTATGCCATCTTCCTCCACCATCCTCCTTATGATCCTCACAAGCCCTTCCTGTGTCTCTTCCCTGACATCCGCAAATTCCAGTTCCGTGTATATTTTCTCATTGATATATTCCATCTCATCTTCCCGGGGACTTATGACCTGGATGCCGCTTTCTTCAAAGGGCCTTTGAAAAAAGCTGCCTTTCATGGTAAATATTGTCCCCATCAGCCCCAGTCTTGTCAGTCCCCGCCTGTTTGCTTCCCCACAGGCAGCTTCGATGATACTTACCAGAGGGATGGGCGTCTGCTTCTTCAGCTGGTCAAATACGATATGGGGCGTGTTGGCGGACAGTGCGCCGACCTCCGCCCCGGCCGCCGCAAGGTTCCTGACTGCGGCCAGCAGGTAAGCGGTCAGCTCCTCGTAGCGCCCTTCGTTGCAGAACCTCTGGATGTCAAATACATTCACACTTTCCAGTGAAAGAAAAGGCAGTACATTTTCTCCCATCCTCTCACGGACCCCATAGATGATCCCTCTGTAATAGGGAACCGTGGATTCCGGTCCCATCCCACCCACCAATCCCAATTTTTTCATGGCATATACCTCCGTATACTCTGCCTTTATCCATATGGCTGGATGAAGCATCCAGGGTGTGTCTGAACATACATTCCCGCCTTCTGCCCTAAGGGATCCACAGGAATCCACCAAAGGTACCCACTTAGGTTAAAGCACGCCCTGGCCCAGATCAGCTGAACCATACTGGAATTCCGGCTTTTTATGTCTATAGATACAGGATACTACTGACACCAGCTGTTTTCAAGCTGAAATGCGATTGAAATGTGCCCCAAATAAAGCTATAATGGATAACATCACGATACGTTAAAGGAGAAGGATATGGATTACAGGACATATTTAAAGAACTATCCCGATAAGGATGGCCGTTTTGGCCCTTACGGCGGCGCTTACCTGACCGATGAGCTGGTTCCTGCTTTTGAGGAAATCGCAGACGCCTACCAGACCATCTGCCACTCTTCCCAGTTCATCAATGAACTGCGCAGGATACGCAAGGAGTTCCAGGGCAGGCCCACGCCGGTTTACCACTGTGAGCGTCTGTCCAAGAAAATCGGTAACTGCCAGATTTACCTGAAGCGGGAGGATTTAAACCATACCGGCGCCCATAAGCTGAACCACTGCATGGGCGAGGGCCTCCTCGCCAAGTTCATGGGCAAGAAGCGTCTGATTGCAGAAACAGGCGCGGGGCAGCACGGCGTGGCCCTGGCAACGGCCGCCGCCTTCTTTGGCCTGGAATGCGAGATACACATGGGTGAAGTTGACATTGCAAAGCAGGCCCCCAATGTTACCAGGATGAAGATCCTGGGGGCAAAGGTCGTACCGGTCACCCATGGCCTTAAGACCTTAAAGGAAGCAGTGGATTCTGCATTTGAATCCTATGCCAAAAACTACAAGGACTCCATCTACTGCATCGGTTCCGCTTTAGGCCCGCATCCCTTCCCACTGATGGTGCGGGATTTCCAGTCGGTTGTGGGATATGAGGCCAGGGACCAGTTCTACGAGATGACAGGCATGTTCCCGGATGAAGTGTGCGCCTGCGTGGGAGGAGGCAGCAACTCCATCGGCATGTTCATCCCGTTTTTAGATGACCCGGTAGACATTACCGGAATTGAACCTCTTGGAAGAGGTGAAAAGCTGGGCGACCATGCAGCTTCCATGAAATTTGGCGAGAAGGGCATCATGCACGGCTTTGAAAGCATCATGTTAAAAGATGAAAATGGTGAACCGGCTCCGGTTTATTCCATTGCCAGCGGCCTGGATTACCCATCCGTGGGACCGGAACACGCGTTCCTCCATGACCTTGGACGGGTCAGATACGAGACAGTCAGCGACGAGGAAGCCATGGAAGCATTTTTCAAATTATCCCGGTACGAAGGAATCATCCCGGCCATTGAAAGCTCCCATGCCGTTGCCTACGCCATGCGCAGGGCAAAAGAGATGAGGCAGGGTTCCATCCTGGTATGCTTAAGCGGCAGGGGCGATAAGGATATTGATTACGTGGTTGAGCATTATGGTTATGGGGAACAGTTTTTAGACGGACAGGAATAAATCATGCCAGATGCATGAAAATGGACAGGAGGCCTGAAGGGGCCTCCTGTTTTCCATATAATTCCTATTTTCGGATATTAAAATATACCTGGCCTGCTTCCAGGGGGACACCTTTGGCAGCATACATCTCGCTGACCGTGACAAGCTGGTAACCCTGGGCAACCAGTTGTGGGACCGCTGCCTCAAAGGCTTCCGCCGTGGATGGATAAAGGTCATGCATCAGTATGATGCTCCCATCCTTTGCCTGGGATAACAAGGTGGAAAGAATGGCGTCCTTATCCTTACTGGACCAGTCTTCCGTATCAATATTCCACTGAATCATGGGATAGGATACAAGCCCTGATACCTGTCCCTTAAATGCGCCGTAAGGCACCCGTACCAGTTTGGGCCGGAAGCCGGTCACTGCCTCCACTGCGTCATTGGTCATCTCTACCTGGGAAATGACTTCCTCCGGAGCAAGATTTTCCAGGTTTTTATGGTTATATGTATGGTTTCCGATTTCGGACCCGGAGTTGTGGATCCGTTTCAGGGTATCTTTATAATCATTGACACGGCTTCCAACAATAAAGAAGGTGGCCCTGCCTCCATAGGCATCCAATACGTCCAGGATCCTCTGATCCACCTTTGTGAAAGGACCGTCATCAAAGGTAAATGCAATCATGGGTTTTGACGCATCCACAGGCCCTGGGATTGAGGACAGTTTTCCTGAGGAATCAACGCTTTCTGCCGATGGTGCGGCGGCTGATGGACCTGCCGCCACAGCTGGTCCATATTCATTGCCGGATCCTACCAGCGGCTCAATGGTCTTAAGGTCCGGCGCCGTGACTTTCTCAGCGCCATCTGAAACAGCAGTTCCCGGCGCAGCGCCTGAGACAGCCCCCGTGAAAGGCGGAAGGTTTTGATTCCGGCCAGGGCCTGTGAGTTCAGCTTTTGCCTTGGAATTGCCGTTTTTGGGATCCGCACTATTAGGATTCGTACTATTGGAATCCGTACTATTGGGATTCACACTATTGTGATCTGTACTATTTGAACCTGTATTATTTATACCTGTATTATTTGTATCCGCATTGTTTGTATCCGTATTGTTTGTATCCGTATTATTTATGTCTGTACTATTTGCGTCCGTGCTATTTGAATTTGCCTGATCCGCATCTGTGCGGTTTTTGTCCGTATCTGTACGGTCCGTACCCGTCCCTTCTGCGTCACCGCTGTCCGTATCCGATTGACTGGTTCCTATACCGCCGCCGGAATTACCGTTTCCATCCTCACCGCTTCCACCTGGCCCGGCAGTTCCGTTTCCTCCCATAATTCTTCCATTCCCCTCTCCCCCGTTCATGCCTGCCCCGATTACGGCTGTCCAGGCAGAGGAAAAGAAACCATGGTCCCCGGCGGACAAGTTCTTTCCGTAGTAAAATAGTTGTGCCACACAGAACACGGCCACCAGGACCATGGTAAGCTTTCCTCCAAACTGCAGGGTTGAGTGGACGCCTTCCCTGCGGATTTTGGCACGGCGTGTTCTGCTGGGCTGCCTGCGCGGTTTGAAGCCGGCAGGTTTCTTCTTGTATAAGGATTTTGTATGGGCAGCTTTATTTGCCTTTTTCTTTGTGTTATAAATCATCTATATTTATCTCCTGTATAACCTAATGCCGCCTTGGCATAACGATACTGTTATGAGGCACGCTGCCGCCGATACAGATATCAGGCACCCTATTCACAGTTATTTGCGCAACGCGGTACTGGGTTAATCACTTTACTCTATTAGACGGAAAAACATGTGAAAAAGTTTCACATCTACGAAAATAATGCTGATTCCAGACCAGCCTTTCCATTGTAATCATATGCAGGGATTCTGTCTATGGATTTAATGAAATTGAAAGAATAGTTTCAGAAAGAGGAGTAGGGAATCTCCGGCTATCAAGCCTGGAATCCTGGAATCGTACAAAATAAAAAGGCCCGGATCATTCCATATTTATCAGGAATCATCCGAGGCCAATATTTTCTTAATTTCAGGATGTGTGACACATATATACCAGCAGGGACATCCAGTCCACAGGACGGGTCAGGACAATCGGCAGCCGGGCGCATGGCGCTTCAGCTCAAACAACACCGGGCACACTGCACTCCAGCGCAAACAACATCGGACATATTGCGCTCCAACGCAAATATCACCGGACACATTGTACTCCAGCGCAAACAACATCGGACATATTGCGCTCCAACGCAAATATCACCGGACACATTGTACTCCAATACAATCAGCAGTCCGGGGACATGGCTACCCGCCCGCCCCGGACTGCTTCGGGAATGATGCTTCCCGGCCTATTCTTCAGACAATGCCTTTATCTCCTCATTAACCATGACATCATAAGATATGCTGGTCATATACTGGTAAAACTCCTGCTTTTTTGCATCTTCGGTTATGGCGCGCGTATATCCGCCGGAGGAAGTACCTGGCACCATCTCAAGTGAGAGCACCTCCCCGTCCCAGTCAGCCTTAAGGAGCGCTGTCCTGGGAATGCTGCTGCCGAATATGAAATTACCAAGACTGTATATAATGGGCTTCCCTTTATAATATTCCATTCCCTGAAGCACATGGGGGTGGCTGCCGATTACCATGTCGGCCCCCGCGTCAATATACTGTTTCCCCATGGTCCTCTGGTACTCCTGGGGGCGTTCATCCCGCTCAATTCCCCAGTGCACATATACGATAACAAAATCGCATGCTTCTTTGGCTTTCTTTATCTCTTCCAGCAGCAGGGCCGGGTCATAGGTGGTCAGCATACCCGGGCCATTGGCAGTGGCATTCCACGAACCCACGGGGATTACCCTGGATGCTCCCAGAAAGCCGATTTTCTTTCCTTTTATTTCCATGATGACCGGCTTTTTTGCCTCATCCAGGTTGGCGCCTGCGCCTACCCTGAATATTCCGGCCTGATCCAGTGTATCACATGTGTCCAGCAGGGCATCGGTCCCAAAATCCAGGGCATGGTTGTTGGCAAGGGTCACGATGTCGATTCCCAGCTCCTGGAATATGGATACCTTCTCCGGAGGCAGGCGGAAGGTGAACTGTTTATCCGCCGCTGCCGCTCCCCTGTTGCTGAATGGAAATTCCTCATTTACCATGAATACATCGCTGCTGTCAATGATGGAACGGAACGTCCCATCCACCACACCGCTTATATTCCTGGCCTTATCATAGGCGCCCAGTACATGGTCTGATAAAAGTATGTCCCCTGCAAACACAAAGTGGATGACAGGGTCCTCTGCCCCATCCACACCAGGCTCCCCATTGTCCATGTCCTGGTCCTGTCCGTTTGCGGCTGTTCCCAGACCATCTTCCAGGGAAGCCCCATCCGTTCCAGACCCCTGGCCGTCCCCTGCTTTTGCCAGCTGTCCCTCAGATGCAGGGTCCCATGGCCCGTCGCTGTCCCAGGGTTCGTTCCCGCCCCGGTTTCCATGCAGGCTGTCCCCATCCTCCGGCCTGCCTTCCGCCTGAACCGGATTCCCTGATCCGCCGGACATTTCCATATCCGGTGCGCTGTCCTTGAAGGAGCCTATATCCTCCGCCTTCACGTATCTGTTATGGGTGGCGCTCCACACAAGATATCCGGTTATTCCTGCCAGCATGATTCCAAGGATAATCACGGCTGTCAGCATCATGTTCCTTCTGTTCATTCAAAACCTCTTATGTCAAATTGCCAGGATGATTCCTCCGTCATTGGCATATACAGTGGCTACTCCGGCCGCGGTTGTAACCAGGACGTCTTTAAACTGCCCTCTCTTCATCAGCTCTGTCCTTGTATACTCTGCCCGCTCCGCGTTGTTCACATGGCAGACCACCGCCACCTTATCCTTTGTATCTCCTGCTTCTTTTACCGCGATATCGCACATACGCTGGAGCGCCTTGTTGATTCCCCTGGCCTGGTCCAGCTTAATGATGACGCCTGCATCGGCGCCCATGACCGGCTTGATATTAAGTGCGGTTGCAAAAAATGCCTGCAGCCCTGAAAGCCTTCCGTTCTTGCGCAGTGTATCCAGGCTCTCCAGGACAAAGTAGGTATGCATCCTGTCCCTGAACGCAAGGGCTTTCTCAAGGACCTGGTCAAATTCCAGCCCGGCTTCACACAGGCTCTGGATGAAAAGCCCAATATTAAGCTCACCTGAGGACGCGGATAATGAGTCGATGACAGCTACCTGCTTTTTCTGGGCCTGTTCGCCCTTTTCCGCCTGCTCTTCCTCATACAGCTTCTTGGCCAGCGCCGCTGAATTATAACTGCCGCTCAGATGTCCTGACAGGGTGATTACAAATACTCCCTCTGCATCCGCCGCCTCATACGCTTCCTTAAATGTCTCCGGCGAAGGGCATGCTGTCTTCGGGCATTCCGGGCAGGCCTTTACCATATCTATGAATTTCTTCTGGTCAAATGTCTCATCATCCACCACGGTTGCATTACCGACCTGCAGTGTAAGCGGTATCATCTGGAATCTGGAATCCTTCTTTAACTCATCTGTCAGATCAAGACAGCTGTCTCCAATAATTTTGTAGGTCATACAAAAGTCCTCCGGTTTCTTATCCATGCTTTTAACATGTAGTATTGATTACTACTTATTATAACAGTATGCATTATAAAATGCAATCCTTAATGTAGGCAATCAATGACCGAAGGACAGACAGCACGGCATCCCTGTCCTTGCGGGCAGGAGGGACCCTGCGCCATGCCTGTTCCAGGGTGATATAGGCTGCACCGGATAGTGTGGACTCCCGGCAGACCCTGAACCCCTGTGCATCCATCTGGACCATCCATGAGGTGCCGTGGCACCAGCAGTTTATATCCGGCAGGCAGATATCGTCCGTCCTGTCTGCAAGAAACAGCCGGTAGGAGGGGAATTGTTCCATGCGCCCAGCTAATTCCTCCAGTCCCCTGGCATAGTGAAACGGGGAAATAACCACCTGGCGGCCGCAGATAAGCGACAGGCTGGTGCTTACAAAACGTGTGCGGATACGGCATTTCATCTCATCCAGCTGCAGGATCTGGATGATTTCCTCCCCGGTTCCCGGCAGATGGTTTTCCTCTGGATCTCCTCCCGGCGGCTGGCCTCCCGGCAGACTCCCACCCGCCGGCTGGCATCCCGTCAATTGCCCTTCCGTCGGCTGGCATCCCGTCAATTGCCCTTCCGTCATCCGGCGCAGGAATCGGTTCACCTGCCTGCACCGCAGTGCGGCAAGCCCTGATACCCCATTTTCCTGAAGGATGTCATCCATCAGTTTTTCCCCCACTGTCATGAATGCAGGCGCGGGAAGATAGGATAAAAGCTTTTCCCCTTCCCGGGCAAGGCCGTCCAAGCCGCTGATTGATTCATGTTCCATATCAATGGTAAGCTCCGTGAACATGGGGCGGCAGCTGGCCAGCACCATATGGAACACGTTCCTGTGCTGGAGGATGGAATATGCGTCCGTATAGACCGTGGTGGAGGTCTGGTCCGTGGCCATTGACATCCCGGTGACACTCATTGCATGTTCCAGGATGAAAAAGGAAAACCAGTATATATTTTCGTCATAATACTGATGATAATACCAGTGTGCATTGCGATGGAACATAAGAGGGCTGCACAGCTGGAAAAACGATACGAACCCGTCAACGGAAACGGAAAAATGCAACGCGGCCCGGAAGGTGAATCCCCGGTCTAAAAGCTTAAGCATCCGCCTGACCCAGGTCCTGGCATAATCCATATCCTCCAGCAGCCAACGGCTCTGTTCCGAATCCACATATAGCATTTCCCCCGGATGTTCCATGGCCTCGGCCACATCCAAAAGGTCGGATATTGCCTGCCGCCTTCCTTCCGTGCTGGTATAGACAGCTATCTCCGCCGTGCACACTGCCTCTGTCCGCAGGGTAAATGCCCTGGGTACCGTAAAATGACGGTCAGTCAGGACCCGCCTTAAAAGGACGGCCTCATCCATTGGCGCCGCCTCGTCCTCCAGTGGGATCAGGGAGCGCAGGGCATCGCACAGGGCTGTCCTGTCCTGCTCCAGAAGCATTTCACAGATATCCTCAAAATACACGGACTTTACATTCAGGCGGCGGTTTCCGCTGCGCCATTTGCTGACCAGGCTGGCATCCACATGAAGCCTGCGCGCCAGGCCTGCCGTGGAAAGCCCCAGCCTGTCCATAAGATAACCCAGGGTAGACAGTTTTTTCTCAGTCATGGTAATCTCCTCCTCATGATATTCCTGTTTTTACATGACAGACAGCTGTCACGGTACACGGTCTGACAAAAGGCCTGAATCCCTTTCCAAATGAATCTGACATTGTTATACTATAGACATGACAGCGATATGCACAAAAATATAATTATATTTCGGGTATAATTAGTTATTTTTACTTTTTTGTGTGCCTGGTCCGGAACAGGCTTCGCACCAGTCATAGTTTAAAGTCATAGGTTGAAAAATAAGTGTCAATAATATGCGTTCAAAAGGAAAGGAGTACATACTTCATGGCAGAAAACAAGGATTATAAGTTTGTGGACCATTATGAGTTTGATGAGGAACTTCTTAAAAAGGCATTTGCTGAGGCACGTAAAATCTATAAAGAGCGTGGTTTCATGCGCAAGATGGGTTTTGGAAAGGCTCCCGCCATCACCACCGTGGACATGGCAAGGGCATGGATGAGTGAAGGCCATCCATTTACCTGCGACCACTCCGAAGAGGTCTGTGCCAATGCCCTGAAGGTGCTGGAAGCCGGACGTAAGTCTGGTGTACCCATTTTCCATACAACCACGGGATATATCGGCAAGCAGCAGTGGGACCTTCCCCGCTGGGATGAGAAAATCCCCATGAGCGCCCTGGACATCAACTCCGAATGGCTGGAAATCGACCCTAAACTGAAACCGCTTCCCGAGGAGCCTGTCATCCATAAGAAATACGCCTCTAATTTCTTCGGGACCCACCTTGCCCAGACACTTAACTTCCTGGGCGTGGACACCCTGATTGTCATGGGAGCAACCTCCTGTGCCTGTGTACGCCATACGGTCATGGATTCCACCGGCTATGGATTTAAGACCATTGTACCGGAAGGCACTGTGGGCGACCGTGTTCCCGGCGTCATTGAGTGGAACCTGTTTGATATGGAGGCAAAATTCGCGGACGTGGTTCCTGTTGACGAGGTTGTCAGGTATCTGGAGGGAATCGATTCCAGCGTATACACCAAACACGAAAGGTCCTTGGACCAGTAATGATTGATTCCTGGCGTATCATGCATCCATGAAAGGAGTTAACATGAGCCTTCTGATTAAAAATGGAACCATTGTCACAGCTACCAGCGAATTCACAGGCGACCTCTACATTGAGGGAGAAACCATCCGGCAGATTGGATTCAATCTGAAGGTGGATGCGGACCGGATTGTGGATGCCACAGGCAGATACATACTGCCGGGAGGCGTGGATGAACATGTCCACTACGGCTCCTTTGGTGGACGGCTTTTTGAGACCGCCGAGGCAGCGGCCGTGGGAGGGACCACAACCATTGTGGACTTTGCGCCGCAGGAAAAGGATGTGCCCCTTTTAGACGCCATCCGCCGCCAGGCCGCCAAGGCGGAACATATCTCCTCTGTGGATTTTGCATTTCATGCAGTCATCATGGACCCCAAGGAATCTGTTTTTGAGGAAGTCAGGCATCTGCCCGAGGTGGGCGTGGCCACACTGAAACTGTTCATGGCATACAAAGGCACTTCTTTTTACTGCGACGACGAGGCAATCCTAAACGCCATGATGCGCGCCAAAGAGGCAGGTGTCACCATGATGGTCCATGCGGAAAATGCAGATATCATCACCATCCTGACGAACCATTATTTAAGCCAGGGCAAGACCGCCCCGGTCTACCACTATCATGCCCGTCCCCCCATTGCGGAGGAAGAGGCAACCGGACGTGCAATCGCACTGGCCAAGGCGGCTGACTGTCCGCTTTTCGTGGTCCATGTAAGCGCCAAGGAAGCCATGGAAGCAATCCGTGAGGCACACAGCCAGGGCTGGCCCATCTTTGGAGAAACCTGTACCCATTATCTGACCCTTACCACTGATTATCTTGACAAGCCTGGCTTTGAGGGCGCCAAGTACATATGCTCGCCGCCACTCAGGCCCCAGGAGCACGTGGATGCCATGTGGCATGCCGTGCGGGAAGGCTGGCTTACCGCCGTGGGTTCTGACCATTGTGCCCTGGACGGCGGTTACGAGGGGGCCAAGAAAAAGGGAACCAATTTCTCCAATGTCCCCAATGGCTGCCCCGGCGTCCAGGACCGTCTGGCCCTGCTGTGGACCTATGGTGTGTGCACGGGAAAAATCACACGGCAGAAATTCGTGGAATTATTTGCAACCAATCCCGCCAAGGTGGTGGGGCTTCCCGGCAAAGGAGAGCTGCGGGTGGGGGCTGACGCGGACATTGTCATCTTCGACCCAGACTGGAAAGGAGTCATCACCAACAAGGACAGCCTTCATGGAATTGATTATGAGCCATTTGAAGGATTCGAGATCCAGGGCCGTCCTGAGCAGGTGTATCTGCGCGGCAGGCTGGTAGCCCAAAAAGGTGTATTCGTAGGCGAACGCGGCAAGGGACAATGGCAGAAATGCCGGCCCTACGGCCTGTGCTACGATTATTATCACAAATAACTGACCCCTGCATAGTATCCATATGCCAAAATAGGGTGTTGCAAAAGGCGGCCCTTCCACACTGCGCATGATCTGCTGTTTAGCAGGTACTGATTCCGCGGTGGAGGCTGCCATCCTGCAACACCCCATTTTATTTGACATTACTTTACTGCAATGGCTTCAATCTCGCAGAGCACACCCTTGGGCAATGTCTTCACAGCCACACAGCTCCTGGCCGGCTTGGACACAAAATAGGATGCATACACCTGGTTAAATACTGCGAAGTCATCCATGTCCGCCAGGAAACAGGTGGTCTTGAATACCTTGTCAAACCCGCTGCCCGCTGCTTCCAGGATAGCGCCCACGTTCCTGCAGCTCTGTCCTGCCTGCGCCTCGATTCCCTGAGGGATGGTGCCGTCAGCCGGATCCACGGGAATCTGGCCCGATGTATAAACCAGGCCGTTCACCTCAAAGCCCTGGGAATATGGTCCGATTGCTCCGGGCGCCTTCTCTGTACTGATGATGTCCATGTTAAAATACCTCCTCCTGCATTTTATGTTATCGCGTTCACATTCAACTATATTCATTATAGCAGATATGCCGCCTGACTGCAAGAACAATTGGAAATACGCTGTTTTTTCCTCTGTTTTTTATGGACATCCACTTTCTCCGGTGCTATAATGATACTGATTTTTGCGTCCTTACATTCAACTGAAATAACCAATCATCAATTAATCCATATAATAAGAGGTGCAGAAATGACAGATACGAATAAAGCCGCGGAATCCCTTCCGCTTTACCACATTGACCATACATTATACCAGGGCCGCCCGGCTGACCTTACAGGCCGTCTGGAGAAAGAAATCCGTGCATATGACCTGCTGGATTCCCTTGGTGTGCCTTATACCAGAGTGGACCATGACGCCCTTCCCACCATCGAAGCATGTCTCAAAGTGGACCAGCTTCTGGGTGCTGAAATCTGCAAGAACCTGTTCCTGCGCAATGCGCAGAAAACCGATTTCTACCTGCTTCTCATGCCCGGGAATAAAAAGTTCAAGACCGCAGTGCTTTCCAAACAGATTGGAAGCGCCCGCCTTTCCTTTGGGGAACCTGATTTCATGGAACAGTTCATGGACCTTACACCTGGCTCCGTCACGGTTCTGGGCCTGATGAACGATAAGGAAAACCGGGTACGGCTGCTGATTGACAAGGACGTGCTGGACAGCGAATTCTTTGGCTGCCATCCCTGTATGAATACGTCCAGCATTTTGCTGCGCACCAGGGATTTGATTGATAAAATACTGCCTGCCATGGGGCATCCCTATACAGTTGTGGATCTGCCGTATGCGGAGTGAGGGTAGGATTGGATATGAAAAAATTAGATATTAAGAGTCTGGCAATAGGATTTATCATTGGGACAGTGGGAATAACCACTGCTTTTGCGGCAAACGGCATTAAGTCAGCAGATTTAAGTACTGCCAAGGTAACACTGGACGGGGCTGCTGTCCCGCTCACTAAACCTTTAGTTGCGGTTACAGCGGATAATGAGACGGATCCAAGCCTTTACATGCCTGTCGGTGAATTACTTGAATATCTTGGATATACCGTAACATGGGATGGGACGAAGGATACGGTCCATTTAGTTTCCAACGGCAACCGCCCTCACGAAATAATCGGCAATGTTGTTACCGATGGAAATACCGTCATGAATCTAAGCAATAAAAATGCCTTTAATATATCCGAGTCAGGTTCATTCCAAGCTGAAGACAATCAGGTCTTAACCTTAAATATCACATCCACCATTAAAGGCGGGTCCGTTGATTTATTTTTATTCGACCCCAATAATAAAGAACAGAGGATTACAATCGGTTCTGCGGATGCAGCAAAGGAGATTGCCTTATCAAAAGGCATCTGGCAGTATAATTGCAGCGGGATGTTTAACGAGGGCGGGAACATAAGGATTGTAGGAACAGTTAAGTAACCACACCGGAATCATGTGATACGGACGAAACGGAACATCAGCAACGCCAAGGGGCCGGAAAAACGGAGTTAATCAAACTTCATTTTTCCGGCCCCTTTTGGCAGTGATGACTGTGCACGGATTTTCAGGAAAACAAGGCATCAGGAAATGATGAGGGGAAAGCTTATCCGTGTCAGGAAAAAGCCGTCCTCCTGTCCGATATAAAAACTCCCGCCATGGTCCTCGATGATTTTTGCGCAGGTCTTAAGGCCGATTCCTGTGCTTTCCTTTACATCTGCATCCCCTGCCACATAGTTGCCGAAACATATGATAAGACAATCTTCCCGCTGTTCATAGGATACGGTTACCGGGCGGTTCCTGTCCGCGTATTTTAACAGATTGGAAAAAATATTTCCGAATACCCGGCGGCACAGATTGATGTCCGCCAAAAGCCTGCAATTGATTTCATCGGAACTGCGCCTGATGTCAAAGCCCTCGCTCTCCATGTCAAAAAGACTCTCTTCCACAATCTGGCCCAGGAATTCAGCTCCATTGACCTCTTCTTTCTCAAGCTCCTCCCGTTCCCTTCCGTACACAATGAAATACTCAAACAATTTATCGGAAAGCTCCTTAATCTGGTATGCCTTTTCCCGGATGGAATTCAGATACTTTTTCTGCTGCCCGACATCCCCCTCCTTTCCCATCTGGAGTATGTCCACATAACCTAACAGGGAAGTCAGGGGGGTGCGCAGGTCATGGGACATGGCGGTGACAAGTTCGCGGTTCGCCTTTCCCGCTTCCTCCTCCTTCTGCTGCCGTTCCTTGATGGCACAGCGCATGGCATCGATTTCCGATGCCAGGGAGGCAAGCTCATCCTTTCCCTTCACCGTAATCCGGTAATCCAGGTCCCCTCCTTTCAGTATCTGTATCTCCTGTTCCATCAAATCTATGTACCTGATTTTCCCGCGGATCAGCGTGACCAGTATCAGGGCAAACGCTGTCATGGATATCACGCCGCCCAGCACACTGGCAGCAGCATAGTAGCCGTACTCCACATAATAGCTTACTCCTGCCTGGGCTGTCCCGTCTGCAAATTGCACCTCATAGAGCCATGAAGTATCTTCCCATTCATTCATTTCCGGAACCATCACCATCACCTTGGCGTCATTGCTGTAACGGAACCTGCCGTCTTTATAGATGGTAATGAGAAGGTTCTTCTCGCCTGACGCCCACTTGTCCAGCATCTTACTATCATCCGTGGACAGTCCATTCCCTGTCACATATGCCTGGAGCCGTCCCACACATGCCTGCTCCCTCATGATCATTCTGGTTTCACTGAAACAAACCCGGTCCAGTATGCCAAACAGCACTGTATTAAGGGCCATATACAGGGCCAGTGAAACAAGGGCCGACGCCACTGCCGCCATGGTAAGCTCTGTCCCCAGCCTGCTGAAACTTCTTCTTTTACTCAATGCGGTACCCCTTTCCCCATACATTGACAATATATTTGGGATTCTTCGGATCTGCCTCAAGTTTCTTTCGAAGATTCCTGATATGGACCATCACCGTATTATTGGCGCTGTAATAATAGGCTTCCCCCCAGACGCTCTCATAGATGTTCTCAATGGTAAACAGTTTGCCCCGGTTGGACGCCAGCAGTAAAAGGATGCGGTATTCCAGGTCCGTGAGAAGAATCTCCCCGCCATTTTTCATGACCTCGTTAAATGATTTCTGAATCACCAGATCCTTAACAGCTATGGATTCCTCTCCGTCCTCCTCCTTTCCTTTATATATATGATACCGGCGTATCATGGCCTTTACCCTGGCCGCCAGCTCCGCATAGGAAAATGGTTTGGAAAGATAGTCATCACCGCCTGCCCCGAATCCCATGGTCTTGTCAGAATCCTGGGTGCGGGCCGTAAGGAACAGGATGGGGGTGTTTAACCTTCTGCGTATCTCTGCGCAGGCTGAGAATCCATTACGTCCCGGCATCATCACATCCAGTATGATCAGGTCGAATGTATCGTCTGCCATGGACGCCGCCTGCTCCCCGTTCTCTGCCTCCACAACCTGATATCCCTCGCTCTCCAGCAGGATCCTCACTACCTCGCGTATCTCCGGATCGTCATCTGCAAATAAAATCTTCCGCTTGTCCAACCTGACACCTCTCTTCATGATTGCATGTTTTTGTTCCATATCCCTGCCATGGATATCCCAGCATGGTAAAACTATTTTCTATTATATCTCAGATGCCCTGTCTCTTCCACCAAAACAGTCAGATATATACAGCTGTTTCCATTCCTTCTGTCCAGCCGTTCCCTCCTGTCAGTCATGTTTGATTGCCTCCAGCGCTGAAATCCTTACTGCTTTGCCGGCCGGGTAATAACCTGCCCCCACGCCGACCGCAATGGAAAACAGGATTGCAAACAGGGACAGCCACCAAGGTATCACGGACAGCCTGGAGGGGGCGCCCGCCATGCCCGCGTCCATGACAAGTCCCATGTCCATGGCTGAGGATGACATGCCTCCCGATGTCATATTCATGATGAAAGATATGGCATAACTGAATACAGTCCCTGTCACTCCTCCTAAAAACCCGATAAAGCCTGCTTCCAGCAGGAATATCTTCCTTATGTCCCTGACAAAACACCCCAGAGACTTCATGACACCGATTTCCCTGGTCCGCTCAGATATGGACATAATCATGGTGTTGGTGATTCCCAGGGCTGCCACGAACAGGGAAATCGCTCCCAGGCCGCCCAGCATCATCTGCTTCTGCCTGGCCTCCTGTTCCATGGGCTTGCGGATGGTCTCCATGGAGCTGGTCCTAAATCCCATGCGTTTTATTTCCATCTCCACCTCTGCCACCTGATTCATATCCTTAACCTTCACCAAAGCGCCTGAATACCCTTTTTTCCACTCCGGCTTCTTACCACTCAGCTTAGCCTGCTGGTCCAGTAAGGTCTTAAGCATTTCCAGGTCCATGACAAGTCCCATGGATGTCTCCTCCCCTTTTCCGAAATCCTCCTTCATCCTACCCGCGGCTTCCAGCTGGCGCGTGATTTTCTTATCATCCTCCTTATCGCTGCTGATATCCAGTGTATAGGATGTTTTTAAAGGGTCAAAATATGGCTGGGGCTTCACGGGCATTCCCCTTTCATCCAGGTTATCATATCCGCTGTACATATCAACCGTATTCCTGCCAGGGGGCCTCTTGGTGTCTTCAAACATATAGGCAAAATTCTCCCCCACAAAGACACCGTCCCTTCCCGCCTTGTCCCACACCCCTTCTGTCAGCTTATATCCCATTGATTCAGCCGCCTTCACGTCAATGCCCACAATGGTGGCGTAAGTGGATCTGTAACGCCGGTTCCTACCCGCATACAGGGTCAGGGGTATATTTTCCGCTGTTAGTTTTGGGGTGGCTGCTTCCACTGACTCCATTTCCTTTAAACGCCGGATTGCCTTGTTATCCAGCTTTGCCGAACGGCTCCCTTTGCCCGCCGGATATACATTGATGATGGTAAGGTCCCCCATCTGGGCCAGCATGTTCTTCTGTGCCTCCTTCATTCCGATTCCAATGGATATCATGATGACCACGGAGCAGCAGCCTATGATGACTCCCAATACAGTGAGAAAGGTCCTGCTCTTGTGGCGGGTCAGGTTCTGGATACATATGGTGAGTAAGTCCTTTGTTTTCATGATCTGTCTTCCTCGTTTTCTGTAAGCCGGTTTCCGGACCGGGCGTCCTCCGGTTCATCCCAGCTATCCCGGTTCTGTCTGTCCTCTGATCCGTCCCAGCCGTCCTGTTCCTGGACGGCCTTCACACCATCCCTGTCAGCCTGTTCCTGGCTGCCCTCTTCTTCATCCCAACCAGCCTGTTCCCGGCTACCCTCTTCTTCATCCCAGCCAGCCT
>DS990260.1:557003-747418 GCA_000155435.1 Clostridiales bacterium 1_7_47FAA
TTCCAGCATATCCCATTCAGTCTGTCCCTGGCTCCTGTTCCGGACATTCAATCCCCTGGATTTTTTCCTCTTTATCCACAGAATCCCTGCAAGCAGCACCGCGGTAAGAATAACCGCCGGCAATTTCCAGTCTGGTTTTCTTCCTCCGCCCATTTCCCCATCCATCATATCAGGGCCAGCCGTTTCCTCGGCAGCACCTTCCTTTACCTCGAATGTCACAGGAATCTCCATTGTCCTTACCTCCATGGACTCATCCTCATATGTCACCTTTACCTTGCCCTCAAAGGTTCCTGCTTTTTTCGGGGTTGCGATGAAATCAATGGTCCCGCTCTTTCCTGCATCAAAATTTCCCAGGTTCAGGCTTCTGTCAATAACCTGGATGTCGCCTTCCAGACCGGCCTCCACATTGTACACCTGTCCCCTGCCCTTGTTCACATAAGGAAGGGAGATGGTGGTCTCCTCATTCTGGCGGATTTCTTCCACAAAAGAAGGCGGACTTACCTGGAACCGGTCAGGCTGGTAAACCGGTACTGCAATGGTTTCAGTAGCAGTGGACTGCTTTCTCTCCGTCTTATCAATATACTCATATTTACACGATATGGTTATCTTAGGGGACTGTATTTTGGAATCTTTTGTCTGGAACAATGCCTGGACATCCACCTGCTGATTTTTTCTCTCCCCCGGCCCCATCTTTGGAACATAAAACGTGTTGGAGGATGAATTAATGGATAGCCCTTCCCCTGTTTCCAGGGAAATGACCACATTTTCAATGGGCGAACCCTGGCTGGTATTCATGAATTCCATGTTCAGATGAAACACCTGCCCTGCTGAGACTTTATCTCCATATGTATAATTAGTCAGTATGATATTAGGTGTGGGGGCTCCCGGTGCGGTTGTCCTGCCATTGGTAGGCACCACAATCCTCTCGGAGTATGTGCCCTGGACCGTTCCCTTATCTGTATCATAGTCAAACTTCAATGTAACTCTCAAAAGCTGGGATGCAGCGGATGACAGCTCGGAGCCTGCCTTAAGGTTCACGGGCACATCCACGGACTGCCCCGGGCCTATATCCCCTATCTGCCGTGTATCCGTTGCCTCCAAAAGGGATATCTGGTCATTTGGTTCAAAGGTAGCTGTAAGATTCCGGATACCTTTGGCTGTGTCGGTATTTTCCATCTTTAAAAGGATCTGGAACGGCTGGCCGGAATTAACCGGACCCATGGGGCCTCTGTCTATCCGCAGTATGGGCTGGCCTGTGGCCGTGCCTCCTTTTACAGGCAGAAGAACCTTCTGGGCAGAGGTGGCCGGCGTCAGTTGTCCTCCTGAATAGTAGTTGTATTTTAATTCTAAATCAATGAGCTGGCTGGGGCCGGATATATCCTGTCCCGCAATCAGGTTGAATTTGACGTTTTCAGTCCTTCCCGTGTCCAGGCGGCTGACGATTCTGGCGTTGGTATCATCGCCAATGAACAGGGAGGTTCCCGGTGATACGTTTACCACCATATCCTCGATATCCGCATCTTTGCTGGTGTTCTCAAGTTCCACTTCCAGGGTGAAGCGGTCTCCTGGGCCTACAGGGTTCTGCGGTGAGATTCGCCTGACCCTTATGATTGGCTGTCCTGTGGTGTTTCCTGTATCCCCGTTTTCCCTGGGAGCAGACTCCTCGCATTCCGAAATGTTCACCTCTAGCTGTTCCGGGGGGATTCCCGAACTTTTAAATCCCACCTTCAGCCTCAAGACATCTCCCTTCCCCGTGTATGTAAGCTTTGAAAATGTAACTGTAAGCTCCAGGTCATCCTCCTTGTCCGATGTAATCTTTACCTTTGGATTTTCCCCATTCCGGAAGCTGTCGCTCATCTTGGTCACGGTTACCCCCCGTTTTCCCACCTCGCTTGTCTTGATTCCATTGCTTCTTAAATTGACCACCACTTTTGCCTGACGCCCTTTGCGCAGCACATCCAGGGTGTCCTTTGAACCGCCCAGTGCAAAAATATCATATCCGCCCACCCAAAGGCTGCCGCTTCCAGCTTCTCCATCGTCCGGCTTATCGGAGCCTTCCGTATTGCCGTTGTTTCCCCCGCTGCCGCCCTGGTTTTCTCCGCCCTGGCCCGCACCGCCGGAATCAGAGCCTGAACCGCCCGTCTCCCTTCCTGGCTGAAATGTTCCTTCCCCTCCAGCTTCCGTTCCTCCTGTTCCTGCCCCTCCGGCTTCCGTTCCTCCTGTCCCTGCTCCTCCGCCCCCATCCCTTCCATCTGTCCCTTCTGCGGCAATAGCTTCCCGTATTGCCAGGCTGCCCATCTCCTCCGCCATGACGCTGCCACACATTCCTATTATCAAAATAGCTGCAATCGCCACGGCCGCTGCTCTTTTTATCATTCTTTTCATTATTCCTTTCATCTCCATCGTCACTGTCCCTTCCTTTCATCTCCCGTTATGACGCCATCCACCAGCGTCACAATCCGGTCTGCATACTTGGACATACCCGGGTCATGGGTCACCAGTATGATGGTCTGGTTGAATCTTCTGGCAAATCCCATGACCATGTCCATGATCTCCGCTGTTGTCTTTGTGTCCAGATTACCGGTAGGTTCATCTGCAAACACCACCTCAGGCCTGGATACAAATGCCCTGGCAATCCCCGCCCTCTGCTGCTGTCCTCCGGACATCTGGGAGGGATAATGGTGAAGTCTGTGTGAAAGTCCTACACGTCTTAACAGATCTTCTGCCATGGCCTCCCGCCGCTTCCGGTCCACTCCCTTAAACATAAGGGGCATGGCCACATTTTCAACCGCTGTCATGGACGGCAGCAGATTATAGGACTGAAAGATAAAGCTCATATGCTCCTGACGGAAGGCGGCCAGTTCCTCCTCATCCATACGGGAGATTCTTTTCCCGCGGATGAACACCTGCCCTTGCGTGGGTTTCTCCATCCCGGCCAGCTGGTTCAAAAGCGTGCTCTTTCCAGAACCCGACGTGCCGAAAATACAGCATACCTCTCCTTTGTAGATTTTCAGATTAATCCTTTTGAGGGCTACCACTTCCTCGTCCCCCATCCGGTAAACCTTGCGCACGTTCTTAACATATATGATTGGTTTTCCATGTTCCATCATCTTGTCACTCCTCTTTTCATGGGTCTATGATAAAAAATAATCCCATGGAAATTGCATCATATAAATCTTAAGAAATCTTAATTTCACAATACTTAATATGGCCTGCCTTACGCTGACATGTATCCTGGATTCTGGACCAATCCTGTCTCCATCCAGCATCCCCTGGCCGAGGTGGAAATTGTTTCCTGGGACAGTTCCTGTACCCTTGTCATAAGCCGGAACCATAAGATTGTATCGGATTTCATGGATGGATTTCCGCTTAGCAGGGATTTGTCCCTGTATAATGGACAAAACGGAATATTGAATGAGACAGATGAACTGGAACACTGGCTTTTACAGCACAGATAACAGATACCCCAAATCCTTTTACGCGTTGGAATGGGCATGATGTAAGAAGGAAGCCCTGTTTCGGAAGGGGTACTGATTGTGGATAAAATCCCATTTCAGAAAAGTGTCCCCTATTGGAACATACAGATTGGTGCGTACATTTTAGAACATACATTTGTGAACATACAGATTGGACCACACCGGAGGAAACGGAGGGACAATCAGTTGCACCACGGGAGAACTATCATGTTTTCATCTATTTGAACCTGAAGACTACAGGAATCAATATGGAAAATCAGCAAAAATATGAACCTGGTTTTCAGAAAAAAGTGACTTTAAAAAGGGGCATATGCTTGAATGGATTGGGAGTAAAATAAGTATTTTCATAAATTAATCCGGCAGGATGAAGCATATATGCAATCCCAGCCCATATTACGGACCATGTTTCCAGCACAGCATAAAAGCCGCCTTCCGGCGGCTTCTGTCAAATAAAACATTTTCTTACAGCATTTCCCTATATCAGGTACTCCCCCATGGTCTGATACCCCAATCCCTGCCTGCCCATGATTCCCATCATGTTTTCCCGCCATGACGGGGGCATGCTCCAGGACAGGCCGCAGCCAGCGGATATCTGCCTTGGCACCGGTATCAGGCGTCCCGGGATATCCTCTTTGCGGCAGACTGTCTCCATGGCGATGGCCTCTGCCGTTGTATGGAATGTTATGACCAGTCTCAGTTCTTTTTTCCTCATATCCTCCACCCCGTCTTCCCGGTGCCGGGCGGCGCCGCTACTACTCAATGATCAGCCTGAATCCACGTCCGTCCGGTTCCACCGTCACCTTTTTACCCTGGCTGATTCCATATTTCCTCACGTTCTCTTTTGTATGGTTTTCGCTTACCAGGACCTGGATTGGTCCGCTGCCATGGGTTTTCAGCGCATTGGCTGTCAGAAGGACAGGTTCCGGGCAGGATAAGCCTCTTGCATCTACTTCATACGCCATAATATTGTCCCCTTTCTTATATCTGTTCTTTTCTTGGTACAAACCCGATTACAAACAGGACCGCGATACATACGATGACCGCTGCTTTTCCCGCGCCCTGAAGCCCTCCGGCCACTGCCGGGGATGTCTCTGTGGCCGCTGCTGCTGCCGCGGCTGCAAATCCAAAGTTATGGCAGCAGGCAGCCCCCACAAAAAGCCCCAGGAATGTCACTGCGGAATCTGAGGAACCCTGCCCTGCCAAGATCAGCTGCCTTAAGGGGCATCCCCCTGCCAATACCGCTGCAAATCCCACTGCATACATTCCAAGTATGTTCCACAGATGCTGGGAGTGCGCCACCGGCTGGCCGTCAAAGGACAGCCTGAAGCCTCCTGACGCCATGTTATAGATAAGCATGACCACAAAAAAACCGCCAATGATGGTAAGCAGGTCATAATTCCTCATCAGGAATAAATCCCTGAAACCGCCTGCAAAGCAGGTCCTGCAGCGCTGTGACACCATACCGAAAGCCAGACCGCCTGCAAGGGAAATCAGTACCGGAGCGTGCATGCTGCCCGGTCCCTTCTCACTGACCGCCATGACTCCTGTGGCAACACTGGCAATCAAAACCACCACCAGGAAGGAGGGAAGGATGTAACCGCTGTAAGCCCTAGTCTCATAGGCGCGCCCAAGGCTGAATCCCCGCTTTAAGGCCACGGTGCCTGTGACAGTCCCAAGCCCGAAACCGATGAGGGCCACATATGCATTCAGGTCGCCGGCCGCCATCCGGATGACCATCCTCAGGGGGCATCCCAGGAATGCCAGGGAACCTATCATCATGATGACCCCCAGCAGGAACCGTATCATGGGTGAAGAACCGGCCGTGGAGCGGTATTCCCTTGTTGCCATGGATAGGATGAATGCCCCCAGCACAATGCCCACGATTTCCGGCCTCACATATTGTACAACCGCTGCCTGATGGAACTTCATGGCCCCCGCCGTATCCCGTATGAAGCAGGCAATACAGATTGCCATATTTCTGGGATTTCCCATCAGTGCCAGCAGCGCCCCAACCACTCCCAGCACTCCGCCATACATCATCAGTTTTCTTTTGGAATCAATATTACCCATAGTGTGTATCCCCCCTGTTTTTATGATTGATATCTTACATTGATCCAGCAATTTCCCTTACCGCCAGCGCGGCCTGGTCCATCTCTTCCTCCGTGTTATAATAGGACATGGAGAAACGGACCGCCCCCTGCCCCACGGTTCCCAGCGCCTGATGCATCAGGGGCGCACAGTGGGCCCCTGCCCTGGTATAAATCCCATAATCCATTGCAAGTCCATCCGATACCTCACCCGAATCATAGTCCCGGATATTCAATGCCACCACCGGCGCGTGAAGGTCCATGTGGGAAAAATCCCCGTATACGGTGACTCCTGGGATACCCGAAACCCCTTGGTAGAAACGTCCCATCAGCATCTGTTCCCTGCCGCGGATTGCCTCCATCCCTGTTTCTTTTATAAACTCCAGGGCAGCGTGAAGCCCTGCAATGCCATGCCCGTTAACCGTGCCTGCTTCCAGCGCCTCCGGCATGTCTGAGGGATGTATCTCCGAATAGCTGTGGGTCCCGCTTCCCCCTGCCATCAGAGGACGTATGGAAATGCCTTCCCGTACACATATCCCCCCAGTCCCCTGTGGGCCCATCAGGCTTTTGTGTCCGGTAAAGCAGAGCACGTCAATCCCCATCTTCTCCATGTCTATGTCAAATACCCCTGCTGTCTGGGATGCGTCCAGTATGAACACCAGGGACGCCCTCCGGCAGATTTCCCCCACCCTGGCAATATCCACCAGGTTCCCCGTAAGGTTAGATGCATGGGTGCATATGATTCCCTTTGTGTTTGGCCGGATGGCTGCCTCCATGTCCTCATACCGTATGTTTCCCAGGCTGTCGGCCCTGACAATGGTCAGTTCCACGCCATTTTCCCTCATCATGTACAGGGGCCGGAGCACGGAATTGTGTTCCAGCATGGTGGTAATCACATGGTCGCCCGGTGAAAAGATGCCCCGGACAGCCATGTTCAGGCTGGCGGTTGAGTTGGCGGTGAATGCCACCTGCAGGGGATTGCCAAGACCGAACAGTTCCGACACAAGAACCCTTGTATCATATATGGTCCTGGCAGCACCCAGGGATGCCTGATGGCTTCCCCTGCCTGAATTCCCCATATGGCGCATGGCATCGGCCACTGCCTGGATGACCGCCTCAGGCTTATGGTAAGTGGTTGCCCCATTATCCAGATAAATCATTTCCCTGTCTCCTTTCGCTGTGGGCATCCGGTAAGGTTATGATATCAGGATATCAGGACCCGTTTCTCCCCCACCATCTTCGTTATCTTTTTCTTATCCATGAATTCCAGCATCTGCACCGCGTATTTACGGGATGTGCCGCACATATCCCTAAACTCGCCCAGGGATATCTCCCCATTCTCTGTCAGATAATCCTTCAGCCTTGCAAGTACCTGTCCATAGGCGGCGCTGTCCATATAGGACGCCGGGTTCAGCTTCACCAGCTTCCCGTTCTTATGCATGTCTGCAATGATCTGCTTTGCCCGGTTCTTATCCTTGAACTGGTTCAACACATCCACGGTAAGGGGCGCTTCAATCCCGGCCTGGGCGTATATGGTCCCTATCTGCTCCAGCATGCCTTTTAGCTCCCTGGAATACTGGGTGGAAAAATCCTTGCCGGACACATAGGTCCCCTGGGTCCTGACCACCATGCGTTTGACCAGCTCTGCCAGCAGCACGGCGCCTTTCCTCATGTCGTTCAGCCGGAATTCCTCGCTGAGCCTGGACTTGAATTCCTCCTTATCCATGCCTTCGTTGATGGGGTTCTCCCTGTGATAACCGGACAGCAGCCTGTCCGCATAGTCTGCGATTGTCTTCCAGTAATCCATATGGATGACGGATTCATCGGATAGTATGAGGATGTGCTTACTGTCTTTTAAAGTGCTGATCATATGGCTGGCCCGGGATTTCGGCATATCCATATCCGCCGCAATCCGGCCCACGGACGGGAAGCACCTGCTTTCTTCCTTAATCATCAGCTCCATGACCTCCTGGTCCGTGCCTGTTTCCTTTTTACGCAGGGCTTCGATGGCTTCCTCATCCCCCCTCCTGTGTTTATAAGGGGATGCATCCAGCACGATGCCGCCTCCGAATGTCTCCACCGGTGAAAGGAAGCGGATGATGAACCTGTCATTCCTCTTAAGCACCACAGGTTCATCAAACCTGATCTGTGCATAGGCGCTTTCCCCATGGCCGATACGGTCCTTATCCATCAGGACTGCCTTTGCAATGGTCTGTGCCGCCCCATAGTTGAGATGGATCCTGTCCCCGGTCTTAAGTTCCCTGTCACTGGTCTGGAAAATGGACAGTTTCACATCCACCAGGGTGGATGTAACGAGAGAACCTGGAAATGCAAGCACATCCCCTCTTTGCAGTTCCTCTTTTTTCACATTCAGGAGGTTCAGGGCCGTGCGCTGTCCCGCATATGCGGCGTCTTCCCGCTGGCCGTGGGACTGGATTCCCCTGATTTTAATGGGGCGTTCCCGGGGATACAGCATGACCTCCTGTCCTGTCTGCACCATTCCCTCCTGCAGGGTTCCCGTAATCACGGTCCCAAATCCTTCCGTTGTGAACACCCGGTCCACGGGAAGGCGGAACAGCTCCGGCTCCGAACTCCGGCTTCCCAGGTCTGAGACCATCCGGATGATTGTGTCATGGAGAAGTCCGATGTTCTCCCCTGTATAGGATGACACCCGGAGGACCGGGGCATGTTCCAGGAAACTTCCCCGGACCATATCCTCCACGTCGGCCTCCACCATTTCAGCCCATTCCTCATCCACCATATCGCTTTTTGTCAGCACCAGGATTCCCTGTTTGATGTGAAGCATTTTCAATATCTCAAAATGCTCCGTGGTCTGGGGCATGACACCCTCATCCAGTGCAATGACCATCAGTACCAGGTCGATTCCCCCGATGCCTGCAAGCATGTTCTTAACGAACTTCTCATGGCCCGGCACATCGATGATCCCAATATGTAGTCCGGCATCATTGGGCAGGTTGGCAAATCCCAGGTCAATGGTGATCCCCCTCTTTTTTTCCTCCTTCAGCCTGTCTGTGTCAAAACCGGAAAGCGCCTTAATCAGGCAGGTCTTTCCATGGTCCACATGTCCAGCCGTCCCCACAATGATATTCTGCATTATATTTCACCGCCTTTCATATGAGGAAATATCTCCGCTTCATGGGACAATGTCCCTGCCTCATGGCTCAATGTCCCTGCCTCATGGCTCAATGTCCCTGCCTCGTGGCTCAACGTCCCTGTCCCATCCGCCGGTGCCCCCTCTGCCACGGACAGAAACGCCTCCACTGCCAGAGGAAATTCCTCATCCGCAAGGGTCCTCACATCCACCAGCACCCTGTCATGGTTGACCCGTACAATCAGGGGCACCGGGGCCTTTCTCAGCTTCCGCTCCAGCTTCTGGGCGGGCAGTTCCTCCTTCCATACGCCTATCCCATATCCCTCCAGTTCACAGGTAGGCGCGCTTCCCCCGCCCACCTGGTCCGTACAGGATTCTATCTCATAATGGAAATCCGGGCATGCGGCTTTTAGCATGTCAGCCAGCCGTCCGGCCCTTTCCTTCAGCTCGTGGGGCCGTGCGCATATCATCTTAAGCACCGGTATTTCCTTTACCGACGCCTCCCGGTCAATGTACTGTGCAAAAGTTGCCTCCAGGGCTGCCAGGGTCATCTTATCCACCCGGAATGCCCTTGCAAGCGGGTGCTTCTTCATTCTGTCTATGTATTCCTTTTTCCCGATGATGATACCTGCCTGCGGGCCTCCTAACAGCTTGTCACCGGAGAACAGGACCACATCCGCCCCGTCCTTCAGGGCATCTGTCACTGTTGGCTCATCCAGACCATACCATCTCAAATCCGTCATCAGCCCGCTGCCCATATCATAAATCACAGGAAGGCCCAGTTCCTTTCCCAGAGCCGACATCTGCTTAAGCCCCACATCCTCCGTGAACCCCACAATCCGGTAATTGGATGTATGGACCTTCATGAAGCATCCGGTCACCCCTTCTTCATAGGCGTTCCGGTAATCGGATATCCTGGTCTTATTGGTGGCCCCCACTTCCCTGAGGATGGCGCCGGACTCGCCCATCACATCGGGAATCCGGAAGGAGCCGCCCACTTCCACCAGTTCGCCTCTTGAGACAACCACTTCCTTCCCCCTGGCCAGGGCTGCCAGGACCAGCATGGTGGCTGCCGCGTTATTGTTCACAGCCATGGCTGCCTCGGCCCCTGTCACTTTCTTTACAATATCCTCCACAATCAGGTGGCGGCTTCCCCTTGTCCCTGACTTCAGGTCGTATTCCAAGGTGCAGTATGCATCCATCACATCCATCACTGCCTGGGATGCCTCCCTGCTGAGCCTGGCCCGTCCCAGATTGGTATGGAGCACTACCCCCGTTGCATTGAGGACCCTTCTCAATGGCTTTTTCTTCTTTTCCGTCAGTATGGCGGTTATCCTGTCCATGATTTCATCCTGGGTCAGGGTCCTGTCAGCCGTCCCCTCCAGAATGGCTGTCCTCAAATCCCCCACCGCGTCCCTTACTGTTTCCACTATCAATGGCCTTGGCATGGTTTCATAAAATAAAACGAGGCGCTTATCCTGCAGCACCTCGTCCACTTTAGGAAGCCCGCGCAGAAGCACATGTCTGTCCCCCATCGGTCTACCTCCTTAGTTGTACCGGAACGCGGACTGTGTCCAGCCCGTCCGCGGTACCTGCTGCATAATTAGCAAAACGGAGGTGGTGGGAATCGAACCCACCCGTGAAGCTCTTAACTCCACACAACGGTTTTGAAGACCGCGGGGCGCACCAGCTACCCAACTTCCTCCCAATTATAAAGCGATACTATTCAATTGTATGCTTTGACCTGGATGTGCCACACCCTAAAGCAGGGTACACCCGAACGGAGATGGTGGGAATCGAACCCACCCGTGAAGCTCCTAACTCCACACAACGGTTTTGAAGACCGCGGGGCGCACCAGCTACCCAACTTTCTCCCTAAAAACTTAAATCCATCCATAAGCTGCAGCCCATGGGGGATATGGCAGGCGGGGGGGGGATGATACCCTCTCCCCCGCGCATCCCATAACTAAAATCAATCTATATATCCTGCTTCCTTCAATATACCTGCTGCTTTTTCCAGGTTGGCCTCGGAAATCTGGACAATGGGTCCTGTGCATCCCATGCCGCTTTCCGCATAGATGCCTTCCTTCCATAAGGTCATCACCGCGTCATCCAGGTCCATGACCTCGATGCCCGGGATGGCCGCTGTCACCACTTCCTTAGGCGGGCAGGCCACTTCCTCTGCCTCCTCCTGCCTTGCCGGGGCGCTCCTGGCTAACAGGGTGTCCAATCCGGCCTTTCTGGCAGCCGCATATTCCGCGGCGGCAACCGCCTTCCAATCGCCTGCAATCAGGCTGGCCGCGTATTCCATTGCCCCTGCAATCACAGGCGCGCCGGAGGCCCTGGATACAATCATGACCAGCTTGTCATAGCCTTCGCCGATGCCTGGCCCGTATCCATATCCGGTTGCCTCATACTGGCCGCCGGTGGTGTAGGAGGAAAACATCTTCATCATCAGGTTGCCGGTAAGGGAGTCCATCACAACCACATCCGCAGTACCCATCAGCAGGTCGTTGCCCCTCATCTCCACGCCCTTGTCCGCCCTTGCGGATTGTGCCAGCCGGATGTCATATCCATTTTCCTTCAGGGCCTTTAAAATCTTCTCACATGCCCTGGCCCCGTCTATGTTGGCAATCCCCACGGTCGGGTTTTGGATGCCGTCAGCCTTGGCTGCAATGATTCCTGCAATGGCATTCCTGACCAGGGCAGATACCCTGTCCGTATCCGAGGTTCCCGTGGTGTTGGCAATATACATGGGCTTTCCCTTTGCGGGGGTGATTACCTTGCCCACGGTTGACACACCGATGGGGAATGGATAGTGCATGGTCACGGCTGCCTGGGCATCTCCTGAGGCCAGGGCAAGTTCCATGGCCTTGTGGGCATCCGGGCCGTCTAAGACCGTTACCCCAATCCCCTTCCTGGCAGCCAGGTTAAGGGCCAGATCCGTGTCTTCCTGTCCGTGCTCGCTGCCCTCCAGTGCGAATACCACCTTTGTGCCGCAGCAGGACACAGCCCTTGCCAACGAGGAATGTGTACGTTCCGCCTTTTCGTTTCCGGCCTTTACGTTTCCAGCCTTTTCGTTCCCGGCCTTTCCTTCCCCGGTTTCCACGTCCCCGGCATTTACCCTTCCATCCTTCACGCCTTCCGCTGCCCCATCCCCCTCGTTGGCTTCCACCACAAAGGAAACCCCGTCAAACAGGTTGGTCATGCGGCCCAGGAACAGGGAACCCTTGCCCACAATCATGGCGCGTTTTGTCCTGCCCTCCATGCATTCCTTTACAAGAGGCCCAAGATACGGGACTCCGGATGGAATATGGCCCTGGGTGGGCGCCCAGCCGGTCATTCCGTGTTTTTTTACAAAGGACGGGATATCGGCCCGTTCAATCTGCTTTTTCATGACGGCCAGGGCTGCAATCATCTTATAATTGGCTTCCGGCACATCCCCTGCTCCCGCTGGTTTGGTGATGTCCGGATTCTGAAGCTCCGGCGCATACTTGTCGATATCCGTGAATTTAAGCCCCGCCTTCTCAAGGGGTTCCGCCACCAGGGAGCTGATGACCATCTGAGGCGCTGAACCGGTTCCAATCTTATGGCAGCCCACTATATCCGTTCGTATCTGGGGATGGATCCCATCGTCCTCAGATACCAGTACGGAGAATCCTGCAATGCAATCCTCCAGGATTGGAAGCCCTTTCTTCACATGGTCCTTGCCGTTCATTCCCAGCTTGGCGGTACAGCCTCCGGCCGTGACAATGACATTTTTAAATGTCCCTGATTTGACCAGGGCCGCCGCATGTATCATGGCATGGGCAGGTCCTGCGCAGAAACCGCGCACATCGGAGCCGGTGGCGTTTTTATATCCCGCTATCTCAGCCGATGCCTTGGCAAAGTTGCCTCCGCCCCTCTGGTTCATGTCCCCGCAGGCTTCCTCGCAGCAGTCAATCACATATTCCACATCATCGGGATTGAACTCATTCTTAAGTTTAAGTTCAATCAGGGAAATGACGTTGGATGCCTTGGACACCAGATTTTCAAGCATCACATGGGCGGACAGGTTCACATCCACATCATGGGCGCGCTTTACAACGCCTGCCAGTTCTTCCCTGCGGATATAAAGCCCCTCGGAATGCTCTTCCCTTACAAGCCGTTCCAGTTCTTCCCTAGACCCGTTATTCTTAAGAAGCCCTTCCAGCTGCTCCTGTGTGAACATCCCGCGTTTTTCCAGCTTATCCTTCACGGTACGCGCAAAGCCTTCCTCCAGCATGACCAGTTCGAACACATCACAGATGTGCATGACCCCGTAAAATTCATCTTCAGGGAGGATGCAGCCAAACGGACCATTTTCCTTTGGCTCCTTCCACTTTTTATCATAATATGGGAACGGTGTTTCTCCCAGTTCCTCATGGGTCGCATTCCCTATGTAAACCTGGTTCGGGATATAGGAAAGCACATCCTCATATTCCCTCAGGTGTCCCGGCAGTTCCACCAGATACCCGGAGTCCGGGTTCACAACCCGCTCTGTTGTCTGTGTGGTGCCGTTATATATAACCATATCCGGGGTGGCAGCCAATGTATAGCTGGTCCCCTTAATAACCGGATAACCTTTCATTCTGTATGTCCCCCAATTTTCATGAACACCGTGTGTACGGTCCGGTCTGTCCCTTTCTGGATTCCTGTATCATACAGGCGCCTTCGGGACAGCCCCGTCCGGATGGGAACAGGCCCGGGCAGCTAAGCTGCGCGGCCCGGCCTGTTCCGGGTACGCTCCTGCAATCCTCAGTGAGGCCACGGATCAATATTTGCCGTAGTCCTTGCGGATTTTCTCCACTTCCTCATGGATTGCCGGAACATCCATAACCATTTCCATCATTCCCACCTGTTCATCATAAACAGCAGGGTCTGCCTCTGCCTTTACTTCATCTTCGCAAATGTGATATACATTTAGTCCCAACTGGACTCCTGCTAAAGGACCTGCGTAAGTGGGGTCGCCTGCCGTAACGGTTTCAGCGGCCAGGCCGGCTGCTTCTGCTTCTGCAGCACCCAGAAGAACAACGATGTTCTCCGGTCCGTATTCCTCACTTAACTTTAAAACCCTTTTCTGGTTTTCCAGATCCATAGCACCCGCGGACGTTCAGACAAAGCATTCCGTAGAGGAGTAGGCTATCTTTGCGCCGGCTGTCTTCGCACACTCTTCTATGGCCGGTCCCGGTACGCCGTCACGGTCACCGATGATAATAGCGTACTTGTCTTTTAAAACTGCCATTTCATTTCCTCCTATTTCATTTTATTTATGCATAAGCCTTTGCTGGCTTTAAGCATACTTCTTAATCATTTCCTCACAAGAATCAGGGGTTGCATCCTCCTTCACCCTGGAATCAATCATCACTCCATCCTTATAGATGGCGATGACCGGAAGCCCCAGGACCTTCTGGGAGATGGCAAGCCTTCTTGCCTTTGTGGTGTTTAAGGAGCAGAACTTTATTGTCTTGCCGTACACCTCTTCAAATCCATGGATATGGGGCATAAGGGCTGCACAGGGCACACATCCGTCGCCGTAAAAATCCACCAGGATATATCCTTCTGCCTTCAGCACTTCTTCCTCAAAATTTTCCTTTGTCAAATCGGTCACGTTCATATCCTCCTATTTTTCAGATTGTGTTGTATTTATCCCACCCATATGTAATCGCGATAACTTTCGTCTATATTATACATGGGAGTCCATACTTAATCAAGTACTTTTGCGTATTTTTTACTAATTCCATCCGTCACTGCATATCCGCCACATAGTGTTCGGCCTGACATGCGGCTATGGCGCCGTCAGCCGCGGCCGTCACCACCTGGCGCAGGGATTTCACCCTCACGTCGCCGGCCGCAAACACTCCTTCGATATTGGTATGCATGTCTTCATCCGTCCTGATGTACCCGTTTTCCATGGCCAGCCCGCTGTCCTCCAGAAGTCCGGTGTTGGGCAGATATCCGATGAATCCGAAAAGCCCGAACATCCCGTCGTCCGGGTCGGCAAGGACCTCGGTGAGCTGGCCTGTCTTCACATTCCGCACCACCATCCGGTCAAGGATCCCGTCACCGCTAACCTCGTCCACCACACTGTCCCACATGAAATGCAGCTTCTCATTCCTGAACGCCTTTTCCTGGATGGACTGGGCAGCCCTCAGCTGGTCCCTTCTATGGATTACCGTCACCTTCCTGGCAAATTTAGTGAGATAAATGGCTTCCTCAATGGCGGAATCGCCGCCGCCCACCACATAGACCTCCATATCCTCGTAGAAATTGGCATCGCACGTGGCACAGAAGGAAATGCCTTTGCCCAGGAAGTCCTTTTCATTCCTGCATCCAATGGGCCTTGGATGGGCTCCTGTTGCAAGAATCACGGTTTTCCCCTCGTAGACATTGCCCTTTGAATCAATCAGCCTCTTTACCGGCCCTTCAAGCTCCGTCTTTTCAATGGCCGCACTGACCCTGTGCACGCCGAATTTCTCTACCTGCTTCGTCATACGCGCAATCAGGGTTGCCCCGGATTCCTCCGCCTCAACCATCTGGCCCGGATAATTCTCAATGTCCGATGTGATGGCAATCTGCCCCCCGTCTTGGCTCCTCTCAATCAAAAGGGTGTTCAGACGGTACCTGCCGCCGTAAAGGCCTGCCGCAAGACCTGCGGGGCCTGCGCCCAGGATGATTAAATCATATATGGTTCCCATTTTTCCCTGCCTCCTGAAACTTAATGTAATCCCGGACAAATGTCCTTGACAAAATGCCGGAATTGAATATGATAGAAAATAGCATCTGCCAGCATCTGGCAGATAAATCCACAACATAAGGAGTACTGCTCATGACAGACATTAAACTTACAGAGCTCACCGGTTCCTGCGGCGGCTGAGCGTCCAAGATAGGGCCAGACACCCTCGCGCAGGTCCTGCGCGGTTTACCAACCTTTCACGATAACCGGCTGTTAGTGGGCTATGACACTGCGGATGATGCCGCTGTCTATGAACTTTCCCCTGATATGGCCTTAATCCAGACCGTGGACATCTTCCCCCCGGCCGTGGATGACCCCTACGAATACGGCCTGATTGCAGCCGCCAACTCGTTGTCCGATGTATGGGCCATGGGCGGGGAACCCAGGCTGTGCATGAACATATTGATGTTTCCGGACTCCCTCCCTCCCGAAGCGGTCAACGCCATACTCCGGGGCGGGTTCGATAAGGTGGCTGAGGCCGGGGCCATCCTGGTAGGCGGCCACACCCTCAAGGACGACATTCCCAAGTATGGCCTTTGCGTCTCGGGCCTGGTCCCACCCAACCGTATCCTCCGCAACAACACGGTACGGGAAGGGGATGTACTGATCCTCACAAAACCCCTGGGTACCGGAATCCTGACAACCGCTGACCGCGGCGGCCTTTTAACCCGGGCAGAACACCAGGCCATGGTAAGATCCATGACCACGCTGAACAAGTACGCTGCGGACGCGGTGCGCAGTCTTGACGGAATCCATGCCTGCACGGATGTCACTGGTTTTTCCCTGCTGGGACACAGCTTCGAGATGTGCGCGGGCACAGGGCTTACCGCTGTCATAGACAGCGCCAGGGTCCCCCTTCTCCCCGGAGCGGACACCTATGCGTCCATGGGGCTGGTTCCTGCCGCGGCTTACCAGAACATGGGACACCTGAAGGAAAAGGTCTCCCTTCCCGGCAGCCTCGCATCCCACATCCATGACCTGCTCTTTGACCCTCAGACTTCCGGGGGCCTGCTGTACAGCGTTGCCCGCGGGGAAGCAGGACGCATCATGGAAGCCATCCTTAAGGCATGCCCTGAAGCTACTGTCATAGGACATGTGGAACGGGATTGCGGTTTTCCGGTAACTGTCCTATGACGGTCATCCTCTGATCCAGTAACCGGAGCCTTATCTGTAATGTACGGGCAGCATGCCTGCCCTACATTTCCCTGCAGCAGTCCAGCAGGCCGCCAAGGAAGTTCCTGATCCGGATATTGCCGTGCTTTTCACTTTTCCCCCGGATATAGTTCATCTCCTTTTTCATCTGTTCAAAGCTGTAAAGCCTTCCTGCATATTCATTGAATACAGGGTCCGCATAATCATCCAGGCCCCTGGCGGCCAGATTGTACATGCCGTCCGAGGCAGCCCTGCGGATACGTTGCTCCACGCTCTTGGAATTCTGTTTCATCCTTCTGCACAGTTCCCGGATTGTAATGTCCCCAAATTCCAGTTCCTGTTCAATCATATAGCTGATGATGCGGATGATATCCTTGCTTCCCGCCTCATTCAGTATTCCGATTTCCTGGAGGATTCCCTTCAGATGCCTGACGGAAAGACTTAAGCTTATTCCTCCGTCCGCTTCCCCTGGCCGGCCGTCTTCCCCGCCAGGGTCCGGTGTGCCCATGACGCCGCTCCTGGCCTGTTTAAGGATCCACTGCATGTTCTTGACCATTTCCATACTGCGCAGGGTGTTCCTGATTTCCGCCATGTTCACCGGTTTGTGCAGCAGCAGTTCAGCGCCTCCCTCATACGCCCTCTGGACGGTTTCCATATCATGGGCCTGTGACAGCATGATGATGGACGCTGCCGGAAGTGTCTCCTTTATCCTGCGTATGCATGTGACGGCCTTAAGTTCAGGAAGGGGTAAATCCGCCAGGATCACATCCGGACGGATTCCGGGAATCCGCCTGCAGGCATCGTCCCAGCCTGCCGATACGCCGGCAACCTCCCCCAGCTCCTCCCCTTCAATCATATGGGTCAGTTCCCTGCGCGAGTAGCTGTCGCAGTCTATAAGATAGATTTTCATTTTTTATGTATGAACGTATCTTTTATATTCTTCCACAACATGAATAATATCAATACAGCGCCCACATATCCATTGAGCACGTAAATCACATTGACCAGGACCCTGAACGGGAGGAAGAGTCCTACCAGAAGCCCCACAACGCCTAAAATAACCGTTAGGATCTTAAACCGGGCTGTCCCCTCTTTGGCAAACCTGGCGCATGGGTTATATAAAAGAGGAACCGCTGTCGTATAGATGCCTGCAAATACCACAACCGCGAATATGGAGGCAAATGGCTTAAAAATCCGTTCTGCCAGGATCAGGTTGGGGATATCCGCATTCCACACAAAAATCCCGCTGTTGCTGATGCCGGAGGTATTGATATTGGCAATCTGAGCAAACATGATCAGGATGATGGCCACACACACAGCCAGTGTTCCCAGATAAACTCCGTATTCCACATCTTTCTTTTTATTGTTGGCCCCCAGGGCCGCTGTAAAGCTGGCAAACCACAAAAGTACGAAGCCTGCGTAGGACAGACTGGAAATCATCCAGTTAGGCCCTGCGTTCTTGATGGTTTCACCGCCCGCCTGTGCAAAAGCGCCGCTGTGTATGATATCCAGACCGGCGTTAATCTGACCGCCGTCCCTTAAAAGGGTTACCACACCGATTCCGATACACAGTACAACGATGGCCGGTCCTACCATACCAATCTTGTCTACCAGTGAATTCAGCCCGCCAACCACGGTAAAGATGGCCAGGGCTGCCAGGATCACGCCTCCCACCACAAAGGGAAGGCCATACTGCTGGTTCAGGGTGGATGCCGCTCCACCTACCATGACAAAGAATGACATATAACAGAAAACAGTTGAATAATAATCCATGAATGTCCCAATGTATTTTCCGCAATAAAATTTGTAAACGTCATTCCCTTTCTCAAATCTTTCCTCTGCGCCTGCCTTTGCAAAATTGTAATTGTAGTATACAAAGCAGACTGCAAATAGTAATACCGTCAGGATTCCCTGCACTCCGTATGCAGTAAAATATTGAATGATTTCCTGTCCTGTGGCAAATCCTGAGCCGATGGTAAATGCAATGACTGCCCCCGCAAGTATCATTACCCGGCCCCAGTTAACTTTATTATCATTTTCCATATGCCTTCTCCTCTTAGCAGACCTGGCTGCCGCAGGGGCACGGCAGTCCCCGGGACACAGCCGCTTTGGCCGTGCCCGGGAGCGTGTCTGAACATTGCCTTCTGCCACGCTGCAGCAGCCTTCAGCAATTATTTTTCAAACACTGTCTGTCCTTCCACTGGTGTCTGCAGGGCTTTTAACGCCCTCCTCACCATGGATAAGCGGAGTTTGTAGCTGTCTGTCTCACCCTGTGGCGGGTCGCCCAGTGGGTAGGGGATACCTATGCCAGGGATGATACGGTTGGCACCGATTGTCAGGGAGATAGGAACAACGGTTGCCATATGAACTACAGGAAGGCCATACTTTTCGATACCTTTAACCATCGTTGCACCGCAACGAGTACAGGTCCCTCAGGTGGAGACGAGGATGACCCCGTCCACATGTTCATCAACAAACATTTTTCCAATCTCGGTCCCGAACCTGGCCGCTGACGCGGTCGCTGTCCCGGTACCGGTAGTAGCGCAGAAATAGTTGACAAGCTCGCCGAACTCGCCTTCCTTTTCCAGCTCTCTTAGCGCATCGAGGGGAACCACCACATTGGGGTCCGCGATGGCAAACTGGCGGTCATATCCGCCATGGATGGATGTAAAATCATCGGCTGAAAGCCGTTCCATACCCGTAATATCGTATTTGCCCCACTTGGTGGCATTACTGGATTCGATATGGTCCGGGTTGCCTGTGGGCACGATACCGCCCGAGGTGACAACCGCGATTTTGGCTTTCTTTATATCCTTAATGGGAGCAGCAGGCTCAACCCGGTCAAACTTGGGCATGGGCAGGTCTGTCTCAAATGCCTCGCCTTTTAATTTCTTGACCAGCATCTCAACCGCGCGCTCAGAACCTCTCTTCTCAGCAAAGTAGTTGACGCGGATTCCTCTTTCAAGATATCCCTCTTCGGAAGGTCCCAGTATCTCCTGTCCCTCAGCCAGCTTCTTAACCAGGGCCGACATCACAGGAAGCACCTTGGGCATGCCCGCTGCGGAATTAGGGGTTCCCACAATGATAAGGTCCTTGCGGAACATATCCACGCCCGGGTTCTCCTCATACATTCCGGTGATGACCGGTATCATGAGGCGCTCTTCCACGGCCTTGCAGATCGTGCCGCAGGCCACGCCGTAACGTCCTGCGTTAAATGCAGGTCCTGCCACGAACACGTCCGGTTCATACTTCTTCACCATCTCTATGACGGCATCGGTTGCCGCGTCCAGGTTTTCCCCAAAATAGTTGTCACCGCAGATAACGGTGGCCGCAATTTCATAATCGCTTCCCAGTGCGGCCCTAAGTCCCATGCCTGGCCCCACGGCGCCTTCACGGACTTCCGGCATATGGTCGGCTTTTTCCTCGCCGCCAATACCGGCAAAGAACTGGTTAATATAATGTACGACTTTATATTTCGCCATGTTTCCATCTCCTTTGATTGATTTAGTATCCTCTTGCTGCCAGCTTGTTAAAGCCATTGGCAATGGTGGAGGCTATGATGATCTGAAGCTCTGCCTCAAAGCTGCCGTCCGGGTTCTTACAGCCATCCCAGCCGCCAATCTGCATCTCGATGAACTCCTGGGTTCCGATGACCTTATCCATGGCCGGGAACATAAGGGTTGCATTGCCCTGTCCGCAGGATGCCAGCGCATCCGCTTCCTGGCACACATCCGCCAGGGACTGGGACTTGCCGTCCTTGCCCGGGAACTCATCCGTAATCAGGACCACCTTGGTTCCTGCATTCTCCACCTTGCGGCAGTTCATCATCAGGTCCGTATCAGGATTGCCATACCCCTCTTCCGTAATCAGGACACCGTCCAGTCCCATCCAGTTACACAGCTTGGCAACCATATCGGAATGGCGCTCCTTGTCAGCAAGGAACACATTCTCATTGGTCAGGATGACGCCCATGAAGTTGATATCCTTGCCGTGATGCTTATAGCAGTCCTCAATGACCGGATTGTGGAAATGATGGTAGGTGGTAACCTTGTCACAGGGCGCCACGCAGTTGCCGGAAACAATGGCCCCGTCCATGATTTCTGTCGGATACATGAAGGTGGGGACGAACTGCTTGGCATCCACGCCATAGTAATATGTATCGTGAAGAAGTCCCTGGGACTGCAGCATGTGGATATATCCCACCTTGGGAAGGTCCGGATACATGGCCGCCTGCTCAAATACCGGTCTTGTCTCATAGGTGATGATCTCGTCCGGCTCCAGGTCCCTTCCGGCTTCCCCGAGATAGGCCGCTACCTTTAATCCGGCCATGCGGGCCGCCTTCTCGTACACATGGGTCTCCAGGCCGTCGGCCGGTTCCACCACCACGCACAGGTTATTGGTCTTGGAGAACGGACAGTAATCCGCGGCAGGACCGCTCATATCAATCACGCCTTCCTGGAACCCCACAATCTTACCTGCTGTAATGACACAGCAGCCCTCCAGTGCATGGGTCCGTCCACTGCCCACCTGAGGGCTTACCTTCCCGATTACACCTGGAAAAATCTCTCCGCCTCCGCTGACCTTGACTCTTGGCTCAATCACGTCCTTTACCGGCGTGATCCTCACGGACTCGCCTGGCCTTGCGATGTCAACATGGCAGCCAGCCAGCTTGTCATCTTCCAGGACAAGCGTTTCAACTTCCTCTTTGCTGACATAAAGGACCCCGTCCTTCACGTGAGTCTTGTCATCGAATCGGATATCTTTTATAAAGATTTTTCCCAATTCAAGCTTCATATGAAATACCTCCCACTTCTTTATATTTTACTGCCACCCGCCGGCATTACTTCACCCACTCCAGCAAAATGACAGCACTTTTACAGTTGACAATATTTGGTGTTTGTGTAAAAATGATACTTTTAAAATAGTAATCGCGATAACTTATGGCTATAATATAGCATATGTTATCGCGATTATCAATGGTTTTAATGAAGTCTTTTGTTACTTTTTGTAGCATCCACCTTTTTCGTCATTTTGTTATATTTTTGACATTGTTTTTGTACATATTTACCATTGGGGCTATTTGGGAGTAAAGTCACTGGCATAAAGCTGGGTTATCTCCTTGCTCTCCGATATGAACCGGTCCACCAGTTCCGGTATTGCCTCAGGTTCCACCCCGTGCTCCTGGACAAACTTAAAATATCCCAGAAACAGGGTACAGAGAATGTGATTCAGCTTTCCTGCATTTTCCTCTGTGATTTTCCCCTCTTTCACAAGACGCCTGCAGATATAATAGTCGCGGTCATAATACCCTGGGATTTCCAGCATCTCCTTTATCAGGGGACTGACGCGGATGATGGCATCCGGGAACATTTCATAATATTCCTTCAGCGCCTCCCCCAGGTCCCGGTTGATATTGCGGTAGAACACGGACTCAAACGCTTCCGGTTTGCGGAAAGCCTCCGTTGCATAGGAACGCCATATGCCGAAATGTACGTCCCATATGTCCTTCCATTCCTTCTCCCGGATGGAAAGGTCCAGGATATACTCGTTCAGGGCATCCAGCTGCGCATAGAACAAAAGCTCGTCCAGGTTGTCAAAGTACCGGTACATGCTGGCGGACGAACACCCAAGTTCCGTTGCCATGCGGCGTATACTGACCGCCCCCACTCCTTCTTCCTTGATGATCCTGCTGGCTAATTCCACATAATCTTTTCTGCTTAAGTCCTTAAAATAGGACGTTCCTGACTTCTTCATCATCGTACCCCCACGCTCTGCTCCCTGTCCATCCCTACAGCCTTGGGATGACATTTTCAATCATCGATAAGTCAATGGTCTTGTAGTCATAGGCTATCTTCCCATCATACTCAGGGACTTTCTTAATGGCATTCCATTTCCCATAGGTCTCAATGGCCTTTTCTATGAGGCACACATCCTCCCCATCCACGGACCCTGCTTCGCCGTACAGCAGTATGGTCCTGTAGGGCGTCTGGTTGGGCTTTAAGCTGGACGCCTGGGGATGGGTCAGAAGCTTATGCCCCCTGTGGATTAAATCCCTGGCCTTCTTAAGCACCTCCTCATAGGAATCCAGCATGAATACCTGGCCCACACTTTCCTCCCACTTTTTTACAGCCCGGTCATTGTTAGTGACCAGGATGCATTTTCCTAAATCAAACATTGTAATCCCCTCCTTTGTTTTTGGACTGCGCATGTAAATGCTTTTAATATCTTACATCATATTCGTGGTTCAGTCAATTTCCCCGGCGGGTTTGTCTGGGCTATATTTTCCTGGACGCAGAAAGGCTGCGCCGGACCTGGACCGAAGCAGCCTTTGTTGTATGGATATTTGTGTTTTAGAGCATTCCCAGGGCTTTGGGCAGCTTATCGTCATCTCTCTATATACTGGATTGCCACACACCGCGGCCCGCCCTGTGCCACAAACACAGGACTCAGCTCCAATATGTGGATTTCCAGGCCGGGAAACAGTTCCGCAAACAGTTCCTTCATCCGGCGGGCCTCCTCTGCTGCCGCTGCATGGGATATATACAACAGGTGCCGCTCCCCCAGCTTCTTATCCTGCAGATATCGGATGATGCTGTCCACTGCCCCGGACATGGTCCGCTTTACCCCGAATTTATCCAGCTTCTTCCCGTCCGCGGTCAGCTTGACAATGGGTTTCAGCTTTAAGAGGGAACCCACGGCGGCTGCCACGGGCGTCAGTCTGCCGCCCCGCCTCAGGAAGGAAAAGTCCTGGGGTATCAGGAAGGATTCCGTCCTGTCTGCCGCCGCCTTAAGCCAGTCCAGGATTTCATCCCTGGTCCTTCCCTCTTCTGCCATCTTCCTGGCCTGGTCCACCATGTAACGGTGGGGGCCGCACAATGTCCTGCTGTTGAAGACGGTGATCTGTTCCCGGTTTTTTGCCATCTCCCTGGCGCCTTCAGCACTCTGATAGGTTCCGGACAGGCCGTCGGCCATGGATATATTGAGAATGGGCTGGTCCTTGTACTGCTCATAGGCATCCAACACATCACCGATGGGCGGCTGGGATGAGGTGGGGATCTGCCCAGCCTCAATCCGCCTGTAAAAATCCTGCATATCCATCTGAAGGTCCCGCCCGTGGCAGTCCCCAATGCTGACACAGAGGGGGATGGATTCAATTCCTGCATCCCGCCCTTCCTTAACCGTATAAAGTGTTGATGAATCTGTAATAATCTTGACCATATCAATCCCCCTGGAGTTATTATCTGGTATTCAATACTATGTATTAAAGTTTATAGTATTGATATGATATAGTCAAGACATATTTCGACATTTTCCCGCATTCCTGCTGGCAAATTATAGCAATCCGTTGTGCACTGTTTTCAGACAATCTGCTCCAATATGGATGGGTCCTTTATCTTCCTGTCTTCTGCCAGCAGCACGATCTTGGACATGATTTCCGCTGTCTTGGGGTCCTCATCCACAAACGGAAGGAAGAGCCTGCCCCTGGACTGGCTGTGGACCGGAAGGATGTTGAGCATGGCCCCGCCTGCCTGGTGGATCACGCCGCTGCCCAGATGGACCGTGTACTCTCCCCTGGCGCCTTTTATCATTGCATGGCTGTCCTTTAATGTGACATTGGAAATGCCAAAGAGCGGCAGGTTGAATTCCACGATTGCCCTGCGCATCTCTATGGTGGAATGGCTGGTTTCCGGGTCCACGCCGCCTGCATGGGCCACGCTGACCGCCAGGTCCACATCCCTCATGACCTCGCTGTATATAAGGTCCGGCACCTTGTCAATCTCAAGGGATTCAAAGGTTTTCCGGTCCGAGAACTCCACCCACTCCAGGGTGGGCGCTTCCACATCACTGGGCGAGAACCAGTCGGCCAGCGCGTATATCCTGGCTATGATGTCCTCTTTATAATAGACCTTCTGAAGCCCTTCCTCGTAATCCGCTATCCAGCGCCTTCCACGCAGCACAGCCACGGTCTTCTGAGGCTGGATCTGGTTGCCTGCAAACATCCTGGAGTATTTCTGCCCCTGTTCCTCGGGCAGTTTCACGTACAGTTCCCTGAATACCTGCTTAAAGGGCTGTCTGACGCAGTTGTCAAACAGATATTTCTGGTATCCATGCCATACTCCCTGGCGGTATAAATCCAGGGGATGGGCAATCCGCAGCAGGTCTGTTCCCTTCAGCGGCGTACGTGTCCCATCATAGGACACCAGGCAGGGGCTTATATTCCCCGGCTGGCCCTGTGCTGCATGTTCCTGCATTTCCATGAATCCCAGCTTGCCACCGGACACAAACACAAGCGGCGCCAATATGGCCCTGACCACCGGGTTTGCATAAAGCATGGACACCTCATCCACGGTGAATAGGGTCTGGCTTTCCATGGATTCCTCCATCATTTTCCTGGTCCTGGAATACTGGTCCTTCAGCTTTTTGTGGACGGCCTTGAGTTCCATCACATATACATCCTTACCCAGCCTGGAGGGGATGGATTTAAGGGCCTTGCCCGGGCCAGGTCCCGTGACGGCGGACTTACCTGTATCAGTTCCTGGCGCCGCGGCCTTGCGGCAAAGGATTTCACTCTTCCCGTCCTCCCTGATTTCCAGTTTCACCAGTACATCGTCCACCTGTCTCCATTCCATGTATTCCCTGAACTGTTCCATGAGCCGTGTTTCCATGTTAAGGGTCAGCCGGGTCACATCCTCAAATCCCGCGTTCACGCTTAAGTTGGTCAGGGCTGTCTCCACCGCCTTTGCCTCGCTGGCCCGTCTCTGCGCCCCGAACTGGCGGCTTTCCTTCAGGAACTGCTGGATATACTGGTAGCGGTCTACCATGTCCCGGTTCCCGTCTTCCCCAAAGGGAACAAGCCCCAGACTCATCAGCAGGTCCTTGTTGCGCCTGGCCCCTATCTCATTTTTCAGTTCCTCCACACCCACCCGTCCGGCAGCGGCGTCCGCGTACTTCCTGGCCCTGGAATGCTTCTGTCCGTCTGAAATATACTTGGCCGCATCATAAAGCAGGCTGAAATGCTCCTCTCCCAGCTGGCCGTAGGCTTCCCTGAACCAGTTGACATCGAATGCGCCGTTCTGGAGTTCCTCCGGGCTTAAGGGGGTGTATTTTGCGAAAATGGCCTTCTTCCTGTCATCGAAATTCTCATCCATATGGGCCATGAAATAATAGCATCCGCTTTTTAATCCCTTCCAGCCAAGATATCCTTCTATGATATCAATCCACTGGGGCGCGTACATGGCCACCTCCACCAGACGGCTTTCCCTGATTTCCGTTTCCTTCAGGAGCTGTCCCAGGGTCTTTGGCGTATCGTCTTCTGCCGGATAACAGGATTTTAAAAGCCCGCTGAGCACTTCCTTCTTGGTATATATCCGGCTGCCTCCATACCAGCCATAATAGGAATTCCGGTCCAGCGTGTCCTTTCCCAGGGCCATGAGGATACGGACCAGGTACCGTGTCCCGCAGATATAGGTAATTCCTCCCATGAACCTGGAATAACAGGTTTCGCTGTCCCCGCGGCGCAGCTCCACATCCACCATCTGAGGCACGATTTTGTCATAAATCTCCTTGCAGAGACGGCCTTCTTGCGTGTGCTCCAGCATGTAGGCATTGCCCTTTTCCTGTATCTGGTTATAATATGCCTCGCCAAAGAACTGGATTGTGTTCCACCTGTTCCTCGTCATGGCGCATTCGCCGTGGACGAACTGGGTCAGCACCTGAAGGTTCCTGGTGGTATCCAGGTATTCGAATACTGCCTTTATCAGGATATCCATGGGAATCATGGACATGAGGTACGCCTTCATGAACCAGGACATGCCAATGGGTGTCATTGGCTCCCTGCGGTCTGTGAGGAACTGGCCGGTATCTGAGGTGTCACGGCATTTTAACTCAAAACCATATGCTGTTTCAAATGCCAGCCTGAATTCCTGGTCTGTCTGCCAGTACTTAAGGCCCTCAAAGTAACGGTCAAGAAGAGGCAGGCGGTTCATATAGCAGGAAGTGTCATACATACTATTGTTCCATCCCCTGTACTGGTATGTGACCTTCTTGTTCTTCTGGTTTACCACTGCAGACAGGGACTGGATGACTGCCAAGCTCTCCTTAAACAGGCTGGCCCTGTCCAGATAATCCGTCCTGTAGTTCAGGCGTATGGACCTGACCTGGTCCATGTATACCAGGGACAGGGGTTCCGGCTTAAACGGGGGCTTTCCCCAAACGGCGCGGTAGAATACGGCCCCTGCATCATACGCATGGCCTTGGATGAAAAGCAGGGCTTCCATCTCCATCAGGACCTCATGGCTTTTGATTTCATTTTCATAAAATTCCCTGAATTCCTTTGCCAGGGGGTAATTCTCCAGATGATAGGAATAGTCCTTTGCATCCTTTAAGAAATGGTATCCGTTCCCGAGAAGCTGTGCCTCGCCGCTCCTGTCAAGGTACTCATAGTCCCTATACTGTCCAACCAGGCTGTCCAGCTTCTTAAGGATGAGGATGACATCCTTTTCCTTAAGGGGAAGGCACTGTTCCAGTACCTGAGGGTCCGGGGTTCCCACAGGAAGCGCCGCGCTGGCGGCAGGGTCGTACAGACCATAGCCGTTCTCCCGGGATATATCTGCCTTGGTCCCTGCACTGCCTGTCAGTTCCTCTATGAGGATTTTTTCCTTGTCCGTGGGCGCTTTTATGGCAAGGGGCAGTTCCCTCACTTCCTGGTACAGTTTATCCTTATCCTTCATCCTGCTCAGGCGCATCATCATGTCCAGGGCGGCCGTGCGCTTTTCTTCCCTTTTGTCAGACAGAAGACGGGTCGCCGAAGCCTTTAACCGTGCATCGTCCTGTTCCATCAATAGGTCGATCAGCCTTCCCCTCAGTCCGCTGCGCTTATACCGCAGCATATCCTCCAGGATCATATAGTCCGCTTCCTCAAGCTTCAGTTTCATTACGATTGCATAGGCCCTTTGGGCTGTGTATTCTTCTGCATTGCCCACATATCCCAGAAGGATCTCCCTCTGCTTCCGGTTCCCTGGTTCATACAGGAGAAGGTTGATGAGCTGGCTCCTGCAGGAATACCCGCCCTGGCTGGTGATTTCCCCTAAAAGGCCTGCCATATATGTAATCTTCTCCTCGTCCTGCAGGATATACGCCAGGAGGGCCAGCTGTCCAAGGACCATTCCCGGACTTAATTCCACCTTATACCACGGAAAGATGCAGGGGTCATAAATCAGTCCCTTCTTTGGCATCCTTTTATAAATATCCAGGAACACGGCATACAGTGCCCCTGCTTCTTCCCTGCTCCCATAAATATCATCCGGCACGGGTTTCCTGGGCGTCAGCAGCTCCCGCCCGTAAAAGGTCCGGTCCGTGAACATCCTGGATAAATCACTGTGAAACCTGCAGGTAAATGCAGGCATGAAGCAGGCAGCCAGTTCCAGGTCCTCCCCCTGTTCCAGGAGCACTTTTTTCGCCACCATGCTTTTATAATTGTCATCCTGCAGGGACTGGTTGTAATACGAAGCGGCCAGCTTCTGCGGTTTCGTGCCATGGTCAATGAGCGCCTTCATGGTATCCATGGCATCATATATTTCCCAGAACCCCTTTGCCCACAATGCCACGCTGATGGCAATGGAATCATTGGATTTAAGCTGTCCGTCGCAGAACTTGCTGTCCCTCAGACAGCTTCCCATAAGCCCCAGAAGCTTACCGCTTATGCGGTCCGCGCTGTTCTCGTCAAATATACCGATCCAGGTGGATACTGCCCGCTTAACAGAGGCAAAGCGGATCAGGTCATTGTCCTCTATGACCTTCAGGAGAAGCAGGAATGCGGGGATGGTACCTTCATCCATGGACTCGCAGATGGCCTGGCGCAGGCCTTCCTGTAACCTTGCGGCCACTAAAAGGTCTGCCAGCAGCTTATGAAGCCCTTCGTTATCTGAGCGGAGGATTCCAAGTATCATCTGGCGGTCCAGGTAAGCCGTGTTATTATCGCTGAGGATCAGTTCCTTCAGGGTATCTATGACCTTCTGGTTCCCACGGTCGATTTCAGCTGCATATACCAGGTCAAATCCATTCATGAAACAGGACTCCGACTTTATGTAGTCCAGCATCTCCGGCTCCAGCTGTCTTAACATCAGGCGGCTGATGTCCCCGCCGCAGTAGAAGATCCGTTCATATGTATTAAGAAGTCCAATGGCACGGCGCATCTGCGGCCCGTACCCCCGGGTACGCACCGTCCTGCGGCTATATCCCGTGGAATAGGGGAACCGGTTCAGTTTATCAATGATGTAGAGATAGGAATCCTGGTAATCCTTTGGCACAAACGCGTCCAGAATCCCTCCATGGGCCCTCTTTTGCAATATCAGCCCCTTCTTTTCAAACCACTGGCTGGGCTTTTTATCACCGGCAGCGTAATACTCACTTACTGCACTGTCAACCATCGGGATATTACCATTCCTGTATCCCCTGCTTAAGGACTTTATCTCCTCTGCCAGCTTCTTCTCATCCCCCTTAAGTTTCCCGGTCCTGGCATCCAGCTTCCTGTCCCTCAGCTCCGTAATCTTCCTTCTGGTGTTGTAATCATAATCAGCCATCTCACCACATCCTTCCCGCCAGCATGGTCAGCCTGACAAATGTAAGGCTGCTCCCTTCTGTCAGCAATATCTTCTCTTCCAGCTGTTCAAGCGCCCTGTCATCCAGGAAAATCCTGTATATACCGTCCTCAAAGGACTGGATTGCATGATCCACCGCCGATTCCAGGTCAGCCTTCCTGTCCCCGTAATTCACGCCAAAGCCCACCTTGCCGGAAGCTGCCTGGTCATTAATCTCATCGCTGGTCAGGCAGCGCAGCAGCTCCTTATCATCCATCCTCTGGTTATAGAGCGCTACACATGCAGTGGTCATGGCTTCTATCAGTTCCCTGACGTTCCCCGGATGTCCGGGAATCTCATATACGGCTTCCTGGACCTGGTGTTTGCTTTTTCCTATCTTTTTGATGTTGACCTTCAGCTTCACGGATATTCCTCCCCGATTTTTTCTTCTTCTGACCCACCGGATGATTCAGTGCATCAGCTTCAATCATACAGTCTATTCTACCATATAATCCCAGTCCATACCACTCCATTTGCGGCCTTCAGACAGGCTGGTCAGCTCCCGGCCACAGTTCCCGATTACAGCTCCCGGTTACAACTCCCGGCCGCAGTTCCCGATTACAGCTTCCGGTTACAACTCCCGGTCACAGTTCCCTCCCATTGGTCTCAATTACCCTGCGGTACCAGTAAAAGCTGTCCTTTTTAATGCGCGCCAGGTCCTTTAAGTCATGTTCATCCCGGTTCACATACACAAAACCATACCGTTTCCGGAAGCCCTGATGGGAACTGAGCAGGTCCATAAAAGACCAGGGGGAATATCCGAACAGATCCACGCCGTCCCCGATGGCCTGGGAACATGCCTCAATATGCTGTCTGAGATAGTCTATCCTGTAGTAATCGTGGACCTTGCCGTTTTCCGTGAGCACGTCCCCGGCCCCAAGACCATTTTCCGTGACAATGAGGGGAAGCCTGTATCTGCGGTAGTACAGATTGAGCACCGTCCTTAGCCCCATGGGGTCAATCTGCGCACCGTATGCGCTGGTTTCCAGGTATTCATTCTTAACATGCCGGAAATATCCATACTGGTCAAAATCCACCTCGTTGACTGGAAATGACCGTTCCCCAGGCACATGCCCCCCGGTTGCCGGAAGATATGAAACGCAGAGCGTCCTGTAATAGTTGACAGCAATATAATCCATCCGCGCACCCATCAGTATCTCCCTGTCCCCAGCCCCCGTCTTTGGCACAATGCCCCGCTCCTCTAAATACCTCATATAATATCCCGGATATTCACCGTCATAGTACATGTCCAGACAATAATCAGTCTTGAACCAGTCATTCATCCTGGCAGCCCACACATCCTCCGGCCGGTTGGTCAGGGGATAGGTGCAGGTGGAGGAAACCGCCGGGCCTATCCTTCCCCCGGGAACCAATTCATGGCACGCCTTTACGGCAAGGGCATGGGCCAGGAACATGTGATAATCCATCTGCGCCCTGAGGCGGTCGCACTCCCACGCATCCCCGGCCTTGATATTCATCCGTTCATCCACCCTGACCATCAGGTTCTGCTCATTGTGGACCTGCCAGTACGCCACCTTGTCCCCAAATTCACGGAATACGATTCCGGCATACCGATCAAAGGCAGCCACACATTCCCTGGATTCCCAGCCATTGTACTTTTCCACCAGGGCATAGGGGAGGTCAAAGTGATACAGGGTCACAAAGGGTTGAATGCCCTGTTCCAAAAGACAGTCAATGACCTGATGGTAGAACCTGATTCCTTCCTGATTCACATCCCCGTCCCCATCCGGTATGATCCTGGCCCAGGACATGGAAAAACGGTACATCTTAAGCCCCAGTTCCTTCATCAGCCCGATATCCTCCCTCCAGCGGTGATAAAAATCACTGGCCGTCCTGGTGTCTGCCTGGATGCCGGAACGCCGGAAGGAATTGTAATCCGCCACGGTCATGCCTTTCTTCCCCTCATCCCATCCGCCCTCTATCTGGAATGCGGAGGAGGATGCGCCCCAGAGGAAATGTTCCGGGAATAGGGTTGGTCGTCTGACGGAATCTGCTGTTTCATCCGTGCCTTTTTTACTCATGGAATCCTCCTTTTCATTGTTCTCATCCTCTATTGTCTTCATCCTCCATCGTCCTCATCCTCTATTCTCCTCATCCTCCATTCTCCCCTTCATCCAATTCCTCAAACCCAAACACCCAGGTCAGCAATGCCGACCCAAAAAAGGAAATACTGATTCCCAGCAGATAAAAGAGGAAATTCCTCATTCCGAATGCCCCATAGGTTGCCAGCGTAAGCACGCCATTATTTGCAAATGCATCCCCATACACGCCGCCAATCCCCATGACCGCCCCTCCCGCCGCCCCGCAGATAACGGCGCATACCATGGGCTTCTTAAGCCGTAAGTTGCAGCCATAAATCGCAGGCTCCGTAATCCCACACACCCCGGCGGTCAGGGAGGCGGAGGCGGCAATTGCTTTCAGGTTCCTGTCCTTTGTCCTCAGCATCACCCCCAGGGCAGCGCCTCCCTGGGAGAAGTTAGCCGCCCCTGCAAATGCCAGCAGGTTCTGCCGTCCAAACCGCGCCACATCATTAATCCCAATGGGGACCAGGGCGCGGTGGACGCCGAATATGACGAACACACACCACATCCCGCCGATGAAAGCCCCGCATAGGGCCGGGCTTAAGGCCATCATGCCCGTATACACGTAATTGATTGCATTTCCAATGTAAATGCCCACCGGGCCAAATACCAGATAGACGGCAGGCACCATGACCAGCAGGGAAATGCCCGGCACCAGGATGATTTTCAATATCTCAGGAATGACCCTGGTCAGGAACCGTTCCACATAGGACAGTATGAATACCCCAATGATGATGGGGATGACCGAGGACGTATAGTTGGCCTTTGTAAGTGCGATGCCAAACATCCTGACCGCCGCCCCGCCCGTCATCAGTTCCAGTATGGCCGGATAGCACATGGTGCCGCCCAATGCCATGGCAACGAATTCATTGGCATGAAATACCTTTGCGCTGGTATAGGCAAGGATGATCGGCATGAAATAAAAGATTGCATCCGTGGCAGCCATCAGGATGATGTAGGTATCATTCCCCGTAATGTCCACTCCGCGGCCGGAGGCAGTAATCCTGGCAATGGTCAGGAATCCTTTTAAGAGCCCGGAGGCTGCAATAGCAGGCACCATGGGGGTGAACATGGCGGATATGGATATCAGGATGCGGTTCCATACAGAGGTACCCTGCCTGGCGCCTGCCTGGATGTCCTTATTGGCGGCTGGTGTCTTTCCTGTCGATATCTTTCCCGCCGATGTTTTTCCTGCCGATATTTCTCCTGCTGACGCCCTTTCTGACGATGTCTTTCCCGCCTCCATCTGCCTGCATACCGCCTCATAGACATGTTCCACTTTTGTCCCAATCACCACCTGCATCTGTCCGCCCCGTTCCACCACGGAAACCACGCCCTCCACCTGTGCAAGCTTTTCTTTGTCTGCTTTCGTCCTGTCCGACAGTTCAAACCTAAGCCTGGTAAAGCAGTGTGTAAGATTCCCCACATTCCCGGGACCGCCTGCCAGGGTCAGGATGTCCCTGGCCACCGCATCATAATTCATATATCCTGCTCCTTCCCGCTGCCTGCATTTCCCTGAAAACAGCACAAAAAAGCCGGGTTCATCTGCAGGCAGGACCATATAGGTTTAATATGGCATTTACCTGCGGATTTCATCCGGCTATTTTAGGGGTCTGCTGCCCTTCTCTGTTTTTTTGTATTTACCATCCGTTGACTGCATAGAGAACTGCCAGGCGGAGCTGTCTCAGGAGTCCGTCAGACAAGGTTCCATATTCTTCGTCCATTCCTTTTTCATGGGCCATGTAGGGCGGGGAATCATTCCACGAACCCATGGCACCGAACACATCCGCCCGGCTGGCAGCCTGGAAGAGGGGCAGATGGCTTTCCGGAATCTGAGGGAGGGGAATCTGTCCGGGCCTATGTTCCGGAAGTGAAACCCCCTGCAGGTACGACAGGGATGTTTCGAATATATCCGCAAAATTACCGCAGTCAATTTCTCGGGCAAAACGCCCTATCTTTTCCAGGATTGCTTTAAAATCCTCCGTGTTATCGCCAAAATGGAACTTCATCCCGGGCAGGTCCTTACAGACCTGTTCCGTGTACCGGATATCCCAGCCCTTTTGCGCGGAATCGAACTCCCATCTAGGAAAGAAAAGGCTTACCTGGCTGTTCCCCCAGAAACAGACAAGGGCGCTCTGGGACGTGTTGGAAAATCCCAGCACATTCCTGTCCTTGACCTGGATGGGAAGCATCATCTTGATATCCCTCATGCCCTTCTTACAGCAGTGGACATACCACTCCTCCACCCCCTTGGCCTTTACCTGCTTTGTGCCAAACAGCTTCTTTTCCGGCAGGAACTGGAATCCGATGCATTTTTCATATGGCAAAGGCTCATATTGTATGGATGCGCCTGTCTTAAGCGCGTTTTTGGCTGCCGCTGTGATGCGGCAGATCTGATACATTTCCCCGTTCATGGAAATAATCCTCCTGATACTGATGGCTTACAGTCTGTTAAAACTGGATTCATCATAGCACAGGTCCGGCTGGATTTCCACTATATACGGAGCAGGGCTGCCATAATACCTGACAGTATATTTTAATGTGCCCGGATGGAACAGGGATGGTATAATGAACTGGTAAATAATGTAATTCCTGACAAGTCAAAGGAGGACCGGGGATGAAAAAAATGACAGGTTTGAAACAGGGTATGCTCTATTTAATATGTGCGGCAGTCATCATAAGCAGTCCGTCCACCGTATCTGCCGGCAATGGACAGACTGCCGTGGAAGATACAGGGGAGCAGCCGCCATCGCTTCGAAAAGAGATTCAGAAACTGAAAAATGGAAACTGGGTTAACCTGACCACGCAGCAGAAGCTGGAGGATCTGGATATCCTGTATCAGACCCTGAAGGATAATTATCCTTATTTCCATGTTCTCAAGAGAATGCGGAATGTGGATCTGGAGGAAAAATACCGGACAGCAAGAAAAGAAATCAGCAGGGGCGGAACCGATATCGCCTTTTATCAGCAGCTGGATGCATTCATTAATACCAATGACCAGATTGGACATCTGATGCTGGACAATCCCTACTGGTATGAAGATTCCGCCAGTTCCTACAAAAGCCTTGCCAAGGATTATCCTGAAATGGAACGCATGCAGAAATTCTCCGCAGCATACAACAATGATAAATCCGTGGAAAACTACGGGAAAATGAAGGCCATAACAGATCCTGCCTATAACAAAGTGATGGCATATTACGATGCCGCTGAAACAGCCCAGGACACAGGAACGGGATCAGCGGCGGATAATGTCCGGACACACATCGATAATGTCCAGACACGCATCATTGAAGAAGGCCGTATTGCTTACATAAAAATCGATTCCCTTCTGCCCAGCAATGTCTACGGCGAGGATAAAAAACAGCTCTTTGATTTTTATGGAACCGTGAAGGATTATGATAACGTGATATTCGATTTCACGGATAATGGCGGTGGTTCCATGAATTATTTCAATGACCTGATTGTATCCCCCAATATTGATACCACCCTGAAATGCAACGCGTATAAACTGATAAAAACCGGGGAAAATAACGGGATTTTCCTGGATTTCAATGATTACCGCCCTATTTCGGAATTCCCCGGACTCCCCCTCATGAATCAGGATGACCTGTCCGATATGGATCTGTTCCATGAAATAGAGTACACAACCGAACCTTTGGGGAAAGAAAAAATGCTGAAAGGAAAACTATGGCTGCTTGTAAGCGATACCGTCTTTTCCTCGTCCGAATACGCAGCCATGTTTTCCAAGGCAACCGGCTTCATGACGCTGGTGGGAACCAGGACAGGCGGGGAAGGAATCGGAAGCGACCCTCTGCCCATCATACTTCCAAACAGCGGTCTTATCGTTCAGTACGCAGCAGAGTACGGCGCTTTGCCCGATGGTTCCGGCAGCCAGGAGTATGGGACAATGCCTGATATCCTCTCTCCTGAGGGGGAGTCCGCGCTGGATACCTGTTTAAGGGTCATTGGACAGAATCACTAGCCATGATATGTGCTGATATGGCTCTGTCTGTATTGACACATGGACTACATCGTGTTATCATATATTCAGACTACACATTGTAGTTTTAGCAGGAGGAAGGAACGAATGGTCCAACAGGTATCTGATGCTGAATTAGAACTGATGAGAATCATCTGGGCAAAGGGCGGCAGGGTCCTTTATGCCCAAATCATGGATGAGCTTGCAGCGGCTGGCAGCCGCTGGCAAAAGAACACGGTCATCACCCTGCTGTCCCGTCTGGTGGAAAAGGGGCTTTTAAAGACAAATAAGATAGGCCGCCGTAACGAATACGCCGCCCTGGTTACAGAGGCAGATTACCAGGCGCTGCAGACAGAAAAGCTGATTAAAAAATTCTACGGGGGCAATGCAAAGGGACTTGTATCAACATTAATCCAAAGGGATATGCTGACAGCTGAGGACTATGAGGAGTTGAGGCAATTCTGGGAGGAGGATAACAAGAGCCGATGAATGGAATATGGAAAGTCATCCTGTCCATGTCGCTTTCCGGGACCTTACTGATTACCGCCCTGCTCCTCTTTAAACCCTTGTTCAGGAACCGGTTTGGCAGACGTTGGCAGTACTATATCTGGCTGGTGGTAATCAGCCGTCTGCTCCTGCCATTCACACCGCAAGAAAGCCTCATGAACACCTTATTCTTAAAGGCCGGGCAGGCAGGTATCCAGACGGGGACAGCCTTAGTTGAGGAACAGATGACCGGGTTGATGCTGGCTGGAGGCGCTATAGGGGGCGGTGCTGCCGGCAATGACAGTACGGACGGTGGCACTTTATGGAATGATATTGCGGAGAATAGGGCTGACGGTAATGGCGCCGCTGATAAGGGCGTTGTTGATAAGGGCGCTGTTAATAAGGGCGCCGCTGATAAGGGTGCTGTTGATAATGGCGCCGCTGATAAGGGCGCTGTTGATAAGGGCGCTGTTGATAAGGGCGCTGTTGATAAGGGCGTTACAGGGCGTGAAAATGAAACCTCAAAATCCAGGACAGGCTTATCCCCCGCTGTCCTGACAGCAGGAAAGCTTCTATCCCATCTCTCCCAAAACCTCTGGCTTATCTGGCTCATGACAGCAATAATCCTGCTGACACGGAAGATTACAGCTTATCAGGACTTCAGGGATTACGTAAAAGCTGGCGGGGAAGCGGTTGCTGATACAAGGATATTGGACCGGATGGCAGTGATTGGCGGACAGGCCGGAATCAGGAAACCTGTGGAACTGTACATTAATCCTCTTGTTTCCTCCCCGCTTCTGATGGGCCTTTTCCATCCCTGTATCGTGCTCCCTGAGGCTGACATGCAGGAGACTGGATTTGACTGCATCCTGCTCCACGAACTGACCCACTTAAGACGGATGGATACCGTTTACAAATGGCTGGTCCAGTTTACAATCTGCCTGCATTGGTTCAATCCACTTGTGCATCTGATGGGCCGTGAAATCAGCCGGGCCTGTGAACTTGCCTGCGACGAGGCGGTCATCATGAAACTGGACAGGGAAAAGATACGGGTCTACGGTGATACACTGATCCATGCCACAGGCGCCGGAGGCATCTGCAAAGCGCCTCTCTCCTCCGTGACACTGATCGAAGGCAAGGAACTGTTAAAAGAAAGGTTGGGCGCAATTATGACATTTAAGAAAAAAACAGGGTTTGCCGCTGTCACTGCTTTTGCCATGACACTCTTATTATCAGCCGGCGCGATTACAACGGGAGCCTATGCTGCTTCCCATGCATCCATTAGCGGCAGCCAATCCATATCAGACCTTAGGGAATTCCTGAACCGAAGTCTGTATCACAATTTCCATGCTGCAACAACCGAGGATGAAAAAAATTATGAAATCAGCGGTACAATCTATCAGAACACCCATCCACGGAGCCTGGTCCGTTTTGAAAAGCTGCCGGATACCGGGCTTACGGTAAGCGGAAGCATAACCCCACTGGATGGGGAGATACGGCTGATGTACAGGGATGAGGATGGTACGCTGGTCACATTGGCCGATGAAACAGCAGGCGCCGGGGAGGCTGTTCCTGTTTCCTGCAGCATCAATGTTTCTGAAAAAGGTGAATTCTATTTTGAGTCTGATTCTGCCATCTGTGAATTTGACCTGTTATTCTCTAAATCAGATGGAACCGTATATTATCTTACGAATGAAAACCCAATTGGACTTACATATTAAGGGATATTGGAAATGATGCGCGTTTACAGTGCATCGATTCCAAGTAAATTCTTAGCCAGTATGCCAATAATAAACGAAATAACAGCAACTGACAGGGATATCAGGGCCATTTCCAGAAACCGTCTGAGGAATGGCTCTTCCTTTGCCACGGATATGTAATAGTTGAAAAACAGTATGATAAGCATGACGGTCACAATCATTACCGCAAATGCAGCCACATACATATGGGCCGGTAATAAGAGATAGGGAAGCACCAGCAGGGCCACGGTCACCAGATATGCCGCCCCTGTATAGGCACTGGACTTCAACGCCTCTGCATTCCCCTCTGCCCGCTCCGCCAGATAGTTGGAAGCCGCCATGGACAGGGTTGCGGAAATTCCCGTTATGATTCCGGTCATGGCTACCAGGCGCGTATTGGCAAGGGCAAAGGTAACGCCTGCAATGGCGCCCGTAAGTTCAACCAAGGCGTCATTCAGCCCCAAAACCATGGCGCCCACGTAGTGAAGGCGTTCCTCATCCAGCATATTGTATAGTATATTCTCATGGGACCGCTCCTCCTCCAACATCCTGGCTGCCTGGGGCAGTTCATGGCACATCATTCCATACCGTTTCCGTCCCACCCGCTCATCCTTCTGCATCATCTTTACCACGAATGTGAATCCGAAGATAACGGTCAGTATCTTTAGGAACAGGATATGGCTTCTTTTAGGAACCACATCTTCCCCTGTGATTCCTTTCCATACAGCTGCGTGCGCCTTTTCATCCGAGGACATCTGGCTGAACACCTTCCTGTTTTTTTCATCCTTCTGTTTCCTCCCCAGATATCCATAAAGAATGGCCCCGGTCTCCTCGTCAATCTGCGCCTTGCGCACGGTTTCCTTCATTTCCGGACTTAATGTCATGTCTTTCATCCTATGTCCCCCCATTATCTTTCCTTTCACCGCCTTCTGATTTACCCTGGACTTCCCTCTGACAGGCCTTATAGTGTGTTTGAAAATTCATTCCCGCCATCTGCACACCCCACTCCATCTTCTCCTGACATTCACTGCATTCCCTGTCATGAAGGGAAATAATGCCTTTGCACCGCTTACATGTATATCTTTTCTTCTGCTCTTCCATGAAGGATTCAAGGCCATGGTCCTGAACATGCCTGCTGTTTTCCATAAGGCTTGCCTGGTATCGCCTGTTATAGCTTTTCTCAAGATTCCTGATCTGTCTGCACGGATATTCAGGGCATTGAAAACAGTAGGATAATCCTTTTCCTTTGACGCAGTCTTTTATGTCACAGGCCCTGCAGTGTTCCGGCTTTCCCAAGTCACTTTCCAGGCAGCCTGCGCATGGTTTCCTGTGGTAACAGTGCCTGTAACAGACCATGCAGTTCATTCCGCATGGAGCAAACATGACCGGGCGGATGCCTTCCTCAGGCATTTTCATAAGCCTCTTTCCTCCCCTCCATGGAAATCCTATGCCTCCTGCTGTACATCCCTCTTCCTGACGGTCGGGTAATTCTCAATGATATCCCTGTATCTGAAGCAGCCTTCCCCATGGTCATTGATGACCCCGCAGGCCTGCAGATGGGAGTACACGGTGATTGAACCCATATATTTGAATCCCCGCTTCTTTAAATCCCTGCTCACCTCATCTGACAGCTTGTTACTTGCCGGGATCCGGCCCTTCTGATGCCCCGCATACAGGATGGTCTTTCCCTTGGAAAAAGACCATATATACCGGCTGAAGGAGCCGTATTCCTCCCTGATTTCCCGGAAACGCCGGGCGTTATGGATGACGGCCTCCACTTTTCGCCTGGAACGGATCATTCCTTCCGCCACAAGGATACGCTCCACGTCCCTATCCCCGTAAGCAGCCACCTTATCATAGTCAAACCCGTCAAAACACTGACGGAAGATTTCCCGTTTCTGAATCATCATGTTCCAGTTCAGGCCGCACTGCATGACCTCCATCATGAGAAATTCAAATTGCCTGTAATCATCATGGAGGGGGATGCCCCACTCCTCATCGTGGTATCTGGTCATTTTTTCATTGCAAAGGCACCATGGACAGCGTTCCATACAATCTTCCCCCTCTGGTTTATCTCCGGTCTGGTTTTATGTACACAACTACCCTTTCATTATATCGTCATACCTGCAATAATACAAGAAAACAGCGCATTAAAAGACAGCGGAAATGAAGGCAGGGAGCCTTCTTCCAATCAGCTCCCTGCCTCTGCTCTTTTTAACCATCTGAATCCATGACCGTCCACCTTTACAGCGGACGCCCGGAGTATTTCCCCGGTCATCATATCCTGATACATACCGTCTGTCTCATCAATCCAGGTAATCTTCCCATAGTCATGAAAATTAAAGATACCTACCAGCTTTCCCTGTTCCCGTTCCCGCACCAGGCACAGCACGGAATCATCCCAGGTTTCCCTGACAGAGAACCTTGCGTCCGCACCAAAGAGTTCCTCGCCCCTGCGCAGTTCCTCCAGCTGTTTTAACCCGGAAAATATCCGTCCCTGCACGGAATTTCCGTCTTTTATGTATCCTGTCAGTTCCCACCGGAATTTTCCCCTGTGGATATAGCGGGAATCAGCGGCTTTCTCAGGATCCTCCTTGTACGTGTAGTCATTTACCTGCCCTATCTCATCCCCGCTGTAAAGGACAGGTATCCCGGACAGGAAGAAGAGGAATCCATGGAGGCACAGGATACGTCCGATTCCATGCTCCATGCCTTCATCGTCCATTTCAAAACCAGCCTTTTCCACTCCGCACATGGAGGCCGTTGTTCCGCAGAACCGCGCATCGCCTGTGACAGGATCTTCGTTGTACAGTTCACCCCGGCTGAAGCTTTCCGGTATCTTTCCTGTGAAGAAGTCATTGAGGTATTTCTTATGTGGCACCTGCTTCATGCCCCAGGATTCCAGAAGCGGATAATCCAGCCCCCAGCCAATATCGTCATGGCACCGGAGATAATTGAGGAAGGAACAGGTGTCCGGCAGCCTGCTGATGGTTTCCATCTGGCGTTTTAAAAGCCTGGCGTCCCTGGCGGCAACCGAATGCCACAGGGTGGCCATGGTGGTTACATTGTAAAGCATATGGCACTCAGGTTTTTCCACCGTGCCAAAGTACGGCGCCACCTTTTCCGGCTCCATGACCACTTCTCCCAGAAGCAGTACGCCGGGGCACACAATCTCGCCGATCATACGCATCATGCGCACAATGGTGTGGACCTGGGGAAGGTTCCGGCAGTCTGTTCCCAGTTCTTTCCAGATATATGGCACCGCATCTATCCGTATGACATCCATCCCGCAGTTGGCCAGGTACAGGAAATTATACATCATCTCGTTAAACACCACGGGATTCCTGTAATTCAGATCCCACTGATAGGGATAAAAGCTGGTCATCACGTAGCTGCCTGTTTCCGGAAGGTAGGTGAAGTTGCCCGGCGCCGTGGCGGGGAATACCTGGGGTACGGTCTGTTCGTATTGCCTGGGGATGTCATAGGAGTCATAGAAAAAGTACCGTTCCCTGTACTCCTTTTCGCCTGCCCTGGCCCGCTTTGCCCATTCATGTTCCTCGGACGTGTGGTTCATCACAAAATCCAGGCACAGGCTGATTCCCCGTTTATGGCACTCATCTGCCAGCGCCATCAAATCGTCCATGGTTCCAAGGTCATCCCTTACCTTCCTGAAATCCGACACCGCATATCCTCCGTCTGAACGGCCCCTGGGGGTGTCCAGCAAAGGCATCAGATGTAGATAATTGACATTACAGCCTTCTATGTAATCCAGCTTCTCCTTCACGCCTGTTAACGTGCCTGCAAACTGGTCCGTGTACATCATCATGCCAAGCATGCTGCTTTTCCTGAACCATCCCGGATCCTTCTCCCGCTCCATATCCAGCCGTTTAAGGCTGTCCCTGCGCTCCTGGCAGAACTGCTCCATTCCCCTGCACAGCCCTTCAAACATCTGCTGATTGTCGTAAAGCTCCATATAAAGCCATTTCAGTTCATCCAGATGGCGCTCCAGGCGTTTCTGGAAAGGGGGGATTTTTAATCCGGCTTTTCCTGCTATGGGTCTGTCTGCTGCATGTTTGTCTGCTGTATGCTTGTCTGCTGTGTTTTTATCTGCCGCATGCTGGCCTGTTATGTTTTTATCTGCCGCATGACGGCCTGTTATGTTTTTATCTACCGCATGCCGACCTGTTATGTTTTTATCTGCCGCATGCCGACCTGTTATGTTTTTATCTGCCACATGCCGGCCTGTTATGTTTTTATCTGCCGCATGTTGGCCTGCTGTATTTTTACCTGCCACACATTTGCCCGCCCCGGTTTTATACGCTCCATTTTTATCAGCCATCTTCAATTCTCCTGTTCCCACATTCCTGCCGTCCCTTATCCCGCCATACCGGAATCAAACCTTTACCAGATGCGCCTGCCATGACTGGTATTCATCGGTCATATAAGGTATCGGTAGCCCAGCGGACATAAGGGCCGCCCCCGGATATACGCGGCCCGTGGACCCTTCCCGGTAGCTCCATCCAGGTTCCAGTCCTTTCAGCCGTATGTACACAGGAAGCGGGTTGCCATGTGTCTCAAGGGTCACTGCATTCACCAGTGCCTCGCTTTTATCTTCCCTGACAAACATCCATGCCCCTGCCTGCATTTCCTTAAATGGATTGCCAAGCCTGTAGTAATCGCCGTTGTGGATTAAATCCTGATACCTGTGATAATCCTCAATCTGTTTCCTGATGCATTCCTTCTCATCCTGCGTCAGTACGCCCGGATCCAGTTCGTACCCAAAGCTGCCCGCCATGGCCACTACGCCCCGGGTTTCCAGGGAAACCTGCCTTCCGGTCTGATGGTTGGGGCATGCGGATACATGGGAGCCAACGGATGATATGGGAAAACCAAAGGATGTGCCGTACTGGATACGGATGCGGTCAATGGCATCCGTGTTGTCGCTGCACCATATCTGGGGCGTATAGTAGAGCATACCTGCGTCAAACCGTCCGCCACCGCCGCTGCATCCTTCAATCAGCATATCCGGATACCGCTTTGTAAGACGTTCCAGGAAATCGTATAATCCCAGCACGTAGTGGTACATGACCTTTCCCGGGTTCACGGTCCTGGCGGCCCGGACGTTCCCGCCATCCTGTGTATTCCCACCATTTTGCAGGTTAGCGCCGTCCCGTTCCTGCACCGCAGAGTATACATCCGTGATGCTGCGGTTCATATCCCATTTCACATATTCAATATTGGCGCTGTCAAATACCCGGCAGATGCTGTCAAACACATAATCCACCACTTCCTTCCGGGAGAAATCCAGTACCAGCTGGCTCCGGCTCATCACCGGCTTCCTTCCGGGAATGGTAAACGCCCAGTCAGGATGGGCCCGGTATAGATTGCTGTCAAGGGATACCATTTCCGGTTCAATCCATATCCCGAACTTAAGTCCCAGGCCGTTCACCTGCTCCACCAGGCTGCCCAGGGTGCCGCCCAGCTTGCCTTCATTGACAGACCAGTCCCCAAGGCCCGACGTATCGCTGTCCCGTCTGCCAAACCAGCCGTCATCCAGCACCAGCAGCTCCACGCCCAGTTCCCCGGCCTGTCTGGCTGTCTCATATATGGTTTCCCCTGTAAAGTCAAAATAAGCCGCTTCCCAGCTGTTAATCAGCACCGGTCTGGGGGCCAGCTTGTATTTCCCCCTGCACAGGTTGCGGCGGATGGCTTTGTGGAAATGCTGCGACAGGGCGGACAGCCCGCTTCCGCTGTAACTCATGATGACCTCCGGCCCAAGGAAGGTATCCCCCGGATCCAGTCCATAGGAGAACATCTCGTCCTGAAGCCCCATCATCATCCTGGTCTGGCCGAACTGGTCCTTTTCCACCTCTGCCCTGAATGCTCCGCTGTAGACAAATGACATGCCGTAGCATTTCCCCGCATCCTCCGTGGCATCCCTTTCAGCCAGTATCACAAAGGGGCTGTACTGGTGGCTGGAGGTCCCGCGCCTGCTTCCGATCACATGGGCGCCATGGGATACCTCTGTCCTCTGCCAGTTCCGTTCCATGGCATGCCTGCCGTAAAACTGTATCCAGTCATAGTCCCCGTAAAGGAAATCCAGGCACGCGCTCTGCACCTTTTCAAGGGCCAGGGATCCATTTCCCATGTTCTCAATCTTTACAGCCCTGGTTATGATATCGTGGATTGGAAATATCCCGTATAATAATGTCACCATAAGCCCGCTGGCCCTGTCCTCAAGGACGATTTCCAATGTTTCGCAATCCATTTCCGCGCCGCCGTCTGCAGGCTGCCCGGCCGCCGCCTTATCCGCGCCGCCCGTTTCCTCCTGATACATGGCCGGAAGTCCCGGCAGACTGTATTTCCCCTGCTTTATGGCATGGCTGCGGTAGCGCAGGTCACAGCTCATGGAACCGTCCGCCTGCCTTACCTGCAAGGCCGTGCTCCTGTAATCCCCGGTACCAAGGACCGGATATTCCTGGGGGAGTACGTCCAGGGAATAGGTCCTGTCCCCGCCGGACTCATAGGGATTTCCTGAAAATCCCCTGTCCGCATAGGTGAGAAGGTATTCCATGGAGCCTTCTGAGCGGTCCCCGTAATAAAGATGCAGCAGGTACCCAAAGCGGTCCACCTTCATCTGATAGGTCGATTGTCTTGTGTGTATGGTGAATAGCTGTTGTTCTTCCTGGTAACGGATTGCCATTGTCTGTCTCCTTTTAAATGTTCTATTTTCCGCCTGTCATGGCAATGCCCTCAATGAACTGCTTCTGGAACACCAGGTACAGGATGACCATGGGTATCATGGCCAGCATGGAACCTGCCATCAGGACCGGATAGTTGGTGGTGAACTGCCCCCTCAGTGTGGAAAGGCCTGCCGACAGCGTCATCATGTTGATATCCGTGTTGGCAATCAGCGGCCACATCAGGTCGGCATAGGCAAACACTGCGGTGAAGATGGTCAGGGCTGCCATGGAAGCCTTGGTCAGGGGCATCATTACCCTTGTAAATGTCTGCCATTTGGTGCATCCGTCCAGGTAGGCGGCTTCACCCAGCTCATCGGGGATACCCATGTAAGCCTGGCGCAGGAAGAAGGTTCCGAAGGCGCTGACCAGCCCCGGGAATACCAGTGCGAATATCGTGTTGGTCAGTCCCATTTTCGCCAGCATCTGATACTGGGGGATGATGAATATCTGGGATGGCAGCATCATCTGCATGATGACCAGTGAGAACAGCAGGTTCTTTCCCCTGAACTTAAGCTTGGCAAATGCGAACCCGGCTGCGGATGAGAATGCCACTGCGCAGATTACCCTGAAAAGAATCAGCAGGACGGTGTTGGTATACAGTTTTACGAAAGGGAGGGCAATCAATGCCCTGTTATAGTTTTCTGCAAGCCATTCCTTCGGAAGGATCGTGGGCGGTATCTGCACGCTTTCACCGGCTGATTTAAAGCTGGTAAGAAGCATCCACAAAAAAGGGAATATCATCAGCACGGCCCCTGCCCCCAGCACGGCATATACGAGTATGGTATTAATCTTACGGCTTTCTTGGTATGATTTCATGGAATCTCCTCCTTATTTATCTCCTGGGGCGTGTTTGAAAACCCATCCCCGCCATCTGCACACCCTAAACCTCATAGTTGACCCATTTTTTCTGTCCCCAGAACTGCAGGGCCGTGATGATGCCGATTAATGCCACGGTCCAGATCACAATTGCCGAGGCATAACCCCTGTTCCCTGCCACAAAGGATTCCCGGTAGAACAGGTACATAAGGGACTGGGCGCTGGTCAGGGCCGGATTGGTCTGGTCCACCATCATGTAAATCAGGTCGTAAACCTTGATGGAGGCCATCAGACGCATGATTAATACCACAAACAAGGTAGGGCTGACCATGGGCAGGGTAATCTTGAAAAACTGCTGTATCTTCGTTGCCCCGTCCAGGCTGGCCGCCTCATAATAGCTTTTGGAAATGTTCTGGATCCCGGACAGCAGCAGGATGGCGTCATATCCGATGGCGCTCCAGATAGCCACCACGGCGCAGGCAGGCAGCACCAGGCCGGGCGTGGTAAGCCAGCTCACCTTTGTTCCGATTATCTGGTTGATGATGCCGTATTCCGCGTTGAAGATCCATTTCCACACCATTGCGATGGCTGCCGGGGCCACTACCATGGGAAGGAAGTAGATGGCCCTGAAGGCGGATTTTCCCTTAATCTTTGCATTCAGCAGCACGGCTGCAAGCAGGGACAGGAACACGCCAAGAGGCACGGTCAGGATGCAGAAATAGATGGAGTTCCATGTTGCTTTCCAGAATTCCTTACTTGCAAACATCTGCTCATAATTCTGGATTCCCGTGACTTCATAAATCCCAAAGGGGTGGGTGGTGGAAAAACTCAGCACCAGGGTCTGGATGAAAGGATATACATTTAATATAATCAGTCCTATGATGGTGGGCGCAACCAGCAGGTAGCCCCATTTTGCGTCATCTGTTAAAATACGTTTCTTTCCCATAGCTTCCTCCATTTTTAGACAGTTTCCGTAAACAGTGCCGGGCATCATGCCCTTTCCGTTACGGTGCCTTTGCCTCGTCTACCAGCTTCTGCATGGCTGCAAGCCCCTCATCCAGGCTCACCTCGCCGCTGTATATCTTAAGCAGGGCATCATTAATCTGCGTCTTCCAGTTGGGTCTTGATGCATTGTTCACACTCTGTACCCCGTAAGGGAACATATCCACGCATTTCTGTACATCCAGCTTATAATCAAACTGGTCGAAGGCCTGTACCCAGGTGTGCTCCAGTCCCTCATAGGCCGGGATGGCTGCGCCTGACAGCCCCTGTACCCTCTGTCCTTCCTCAGAACCGGTGAATTTCAGGAAATCCTTCGCGTATTCCAGTTTCTTACCCTTTGCCCCGGTGGCATAACACAGGCCGTTGGAAATGGTTGCCCTGCCGTCCCCGTTTAAGGGATCCGGGCATTTGGGCAGCACCGCCACATCCCACTTTCCTTCCAGGTTCTTATTGTTCTCCATCATGGACATCAGGTTCCAGTTGCCTTCCAGGTACATGGCGCCCTGCTCGGATATGAAGGCGGTTCCGGGATTGGTTTCTGCAAAATATTTCTGGTCCGGGCACCATGGCTCCTTTTGTAAATTAATGTAAAATTCCATGCCTTTTCTTGTGGCCGGATCCGTGAAACCTGCTTTTGTCTTATCCTGGTTCAGGATATGGCCGCCTGCCTGGTACACAAAATTCCAGTACCCCAGCTGCTCATCCGCATATGCCATGAAGCCGTATTTTCCTGTCCTGTCATGAATTGCTGCGGACGCCGCTGTCAGGTCATCCCATGTCCAGGATCCATCCGGATATGTAAGTCCAGCATTGTCAAACATTTCCCTGTTATATACAAGGCAGACCGTATCCTTGTCCTTCGGCACCCCGTAGATGCGTCCGTCCGACCCCTTTGCATTGTTCAGGGAGATTTCCGAAAAATGTTTTGTGTAGTAATCCGGGTCCTCCTCATCATAAAGGTCTGTCACGTCCGCCAGTTTTCCATAGTCCGCATATTTAAGGATCTGGTTGGTATGCATCCAGAATATATCCGGCAGCTGGTTGGATTCAGCCGCCGCATCCAGCTTGGTCCAGTACTCATCCCAGCTGGTCACCTGGACGTCAATCACCACATCCGGATTCTGTTCCATGTAGGCCCTGGCCACGGACTCCATGCCGTTCCTCTGGGCCGTATCCCATATCTGGAAGGAAAGCTTCACTTTCCCGTCCCCTGTTTTTCCTGCTCCTGCACACCCTGTGACCATGGCCGCGGCGAGCAGTAAGGCTGTTCCGAATACCAGACACCATTTTAACGTTTTGTGCATAGTCTTCCCCCTCTTATACCTGCATTTTTCGGTTTAAATAAACCATTTTGTTGCCTTTATTTTCTTCTTTCTTTCTGTTAACCTTATGATATCACGTTGTTTTATCCGGGTAAATGTTCTGTTAATACCAGTTATATACCTAAATGCTATTTTTGTATCTGTAGGTTGATATTGGGTAGCATTTGGGTATATAATGGGATATATGCAGTATAGAGCACAGTACACCTTTGCACAAGGGTGAACCAGTCTGGCAATGATATCAAAGGAGGCGCTACATGAGCAATGTCCTTTTTTCCATTTTCCCCAATGAACGTTTTGTGGACCTGGGCTTATACCAATATGGCTGGGAGCAGTGTGAACCCCTGCATTCCTATGGCCCTTATGCACGCAACCACTATCTGTTCCACTATGTGATATCAGGCGCCGGAACCCTGATGTCCACGGATTCCAAAGGCATGACCAATACCTATCATATCAAAAGCGGGGAGGGGTTCCTTATCCATCCAAAGCAGGTTAACACCTACAGCGCGGACAGGGACCATCCCTGGGAATACACATGGCTGGAGTTTGACGGGCTAAGGGTTAAGGAAGCCCTGGAACTGGCCGGGCTTACCATGGACAATCCGGTCTATCACTCCAATGCAAGGGATCTGAGCCTGGAACTGAAGAACGAGATGCTCTATATCGCCAACCATTCCGACCAGTCACCCTTCCACTTAATCGGACACCTGTACCTGTTCCTGGATTATCTCACCCGCTCCTCCTCGTCCAGGAGGATGATGCGCGGCGGGAAGCTTCAGGATTTTTATATCCGCGAAGCCACATCCTTTATAGAGCAGAATTTCCAGAACGATATATCCGTGGAGGACATCGCCGCCTTCTGCAATCTGAACAGAAGCTATTTCGGGAAGATATTCCGTGACGCGGTGGGCAAAAGCCCCCAGGAATTCTTAATCAGCTACCGCATGACCAAGGCCGCGGAGCTGCTGAAGCTGACAGAGCTGACCATAAAGGACATAGGCAATGCCGTGGGATACCCCAGCCAGCTCCATTTTTCCAGGGCGTTTAAGAAAACCTATGGCATCTCCCCAAGGGAATGGCGTTCGGAGAATAAGATTGCTTCCGGGACGGGGAAGGGGAAGATGGGGTGATATCCGTGTATGTGCCGGCTGACCAGTCAAGGGACAGGCAGGGATACGGATACCGGGTTGTACGATGAAAAGACCGCTGCCATCCATAAGCAGCGGTCCCATTGTATTATGTATTCGATTATTATGACAGTATCTAATCCTTAAGGATACCCATCACAATTCCCTCCAGCTCCTCCACCCCCACAGCCATATAATCAGGTTCTATCCCACCACACGCCCCAGGATGCCTGTCCGGATCATCTTCACAGCCAGGAACCCCATGATGCCTGCGGTTAAACCAGACCGCTTTCCATCCGGCCCTCTTAGCCCCAATGACATCATTGGCAAAGGAATCCCCAATATAATATGTATGCCCCACATCCAGGCCCAGCGCTTCCTGTACCTTCCGAAACACGCGGATATCCGGTTTCGCAACCCCCATCTCAGCCGAGATGAACACATGGTCCTCCTCTATCCACTGTTCCAATCCCAACACGCGGATTTTATCCCGCTGGTGTCCGGAAGGGCCATTGGTTATAAGCCCCAGAAGGGCGCCCTTTGCACGGGCCTCTGAAAGGATTCCTGCCATGCCTGGGAGAAGTCCGATTCTTTGCTGAAACATCCCGTATGCCTCTTGGAGCCGGAGCGCATCCCGGGGCTTAAGACAGATGTCCAGGTCGGCAAATGCATGGACCAGCCGGTAAACATACATATCCTCCATTGACATCCGGCCGGATTCGGACTGGTTGAAAACAAGCTCGCTGTAATGCCTGCTGCGTACAAACAGGCGTTCATGATCCGTCCTGAAATCATTTCCCAGGACCTGCCCACAGGCCAGCCGGAAGGGTTCCAGCTGGTCATACAAAGTGTCGTCCACATCAAACAGTAAGGCTGTCATATACCGTATCACTCCTTCAGCCGTCCAAGCTCCTTTGCCGCCTCCTCAGGCAGCACGTCAATCAGGCTGTTCCGCTTCAGCTGGGGCTTGTCCAGATATTCTTCCCGCAGCATCACCTTCACCCGCTCCAGGTCTTCCCATAATTCCCTTGCGGAAACCAGGCGGCATCCCTGGCCGCGGATGATGACCTGTTCCAGCCCGTCGGAGGTGGCCACGGAAACATCATGACGGCGGGCATTTTCATGTGCAAATTTCTCAATATACTGGTCGGCGGTTTCCGCCTCTTTTGTGTATACCACATGGATGTTATGGTAATCCAGGATTTCAGTTTCATGTCCCTTCACCCGGTACGCGTCAAATACCACAATCAGGTTGCACTTTTTCACGGCCTGGTAATTGCACAGCAGATCCATAAGACGTCCCCTGGCGCCCTCCATATTGTCCTTTGCCAGGACATTCAGTTCCTCCCACGCATAGATGATATTGTAACCGTCCACCAGGAGATATTCTTCCTGGGGCGCCTGTTTCGCCGCCGGACGGTAGGTGCGTGTCTCCGGGGGATTAAAGCTCCTGCGGCTGCCGCCCTTTCCCGGTATCCCGCTTTTCTGGCGCGCCTTGTCCCGGCTGTTGGCATAAAAGGTCCTGTTTAATATGGCATCGATTTCTTCTGTACCCAGCCATATCTCCTCCTGAGCGGACCCCTCCGGCATGGTCTTGGCAGGTCCGTTCCCGGCGCTTACATCCCCCAGGCCATGATTCCCGGGCGCCCCGTCCCCCCATGCCCCGTCCGGCTGATCCATCCCCTCCGGCAGTTCCTTTAAAATGCCGCTGTCCACATGCATATACTCCTTCACATGGTCCCAGCTTACCACAAAGCCCGCGCCGTGGGCGCAGAACACGGAACCGGCAGGATGATCCGTATCCCGTTCCGGATCATATCCAATGCGTTCCACGACCTCTTCCGTATTATGGCAGGGTTCGTATCCTTTCATGGTGCATGTAAGCTTTCCGCATCCTTTTGTGTAGGAGGTTACTTCGGTCTGGTAATCTCCCATGGACGCCACAGGAGCGCTTCCCGTGAGCACGGCCATCCCGGATTCCGTGTGGGCAATGGCACATGTGCCGGACCGCTTTTCTATATCCGTCATGGCCCGTCCAATGGATGTGTCCGGAATCTCCAGCCGGAATTCATACCATGGCTCTAACAGGATGCTGCCTGCTTCCATCAGTCCCTGCCTGAGCGCCCGGTAGGTTGCCTGGCGGAAATCCCCGCCCTCCGTGTGCTTAATATGGGCACGGCCCGCCACCAGCGTAATCCGCATGTCTGTAATGGGCGAACCGGTCAGGACACCTTTATGGACTTTTTCCTCCAGGTGGGTAAGTACCAGACGCTGCCAGTTCCGGTCCAGCACATCCTCGCTGCACCGGGCGGCAAACTGAAGCCCGCTCCCCCGTTCCCCCGGTTCCAGCAACAGATGGACCTCCGCATAATGACGCAGGGGCTCAAAATGTCCCACGCCCTCCACAGGCCCGGCGATAGTCTCTTTATAGACTATATTGCCTGTCCCGAATTCCACCTCGACCCCAAACCGCTCCGCAATCATGCTCTTTAATATCTCAATCTGAACCTCACCCATGAGCTGGAGCTGTATCTCACCCAGGTGTCCGTCCCACACCACATGCAGCTGCGGGTCCTCCTCCTCCAGTTCCTTAAGCTTTGGCAGCATCACAGCCCGGTCGCAGCCAGGCGGAAGCTTTACCTCATAGGTAAGGACCGGTTCCAGCACAGGCTCCATGGAAGCTGCCTCCGCCCCAAGCCCCTGGCCCGGAAGGGTCCGCGTCAGGCCGGTCACCGCACAGATGCTGCCCGGCCCGGCCTCAGGGACAGCCTCATACTTTTCCCCGGAATAGATACGGATCTGATTCACCTTTTCTTCCCAGCAGGTCCCTTCCGTCCCAGGACCCGTCAGCACGGACTTCACCCTCAGGCATCCTCCGGTTATCTTCATATGGGTCAGGCGGTTGCCCTGGTCATCCCTGGATATCTTGAATACCCTGGCCCCGAACGCTTCCGGATATTCCGGGACCGTTCCATACCGGATGATTCCTTCCAGCAGTTCCTCCACGCCCTCAAGCTTTAGGGCAGAACCGAAATAGCAGGGAAACAGCCTGCGCTCATATACCAGGCGCCGGATTGTCTCCTCCCCCACCTCCCCTGTCTCCAGGAAATGTTCCAGCGCCTCCTCATCGCACATGGCCGCCTGCTCCATGAAATCCTGTGTTCCAGTCCGGGAAAAATCCACGCAGGAATCATCCAGCCTGGTCCTGATTTCACTTAACAGCGCGTCACGGTCCGTTCCAGCCAGGTCCATCTTATTCATAAACAGGAATGTGGGAATCCTGTACTTTGCAAGCAGGCGCCACAAGGTCACGGTGTGGCCCTGCACCCCGTCGCTGCCGCTGATGACCAGCACGGCATAATCCAGTACCTGAAGGGTCCGTTCCATCTCAGCCGAAAAATCCACATGTCCCGGCGTGTCCAACAATGTAACGTCTATTCCTTCCCACGTCAATCCTGCCTGCTTGGAGAATATGGTAATCCCCCTGGCCCGCTCCAGGGCATAGGTGTCCAGAAATGCATCCCGGTTGTCCACCCTTCCAAGCCTGCGGATGCTTCCTGCAAGATATAAAAGCGCCTCGGACAGCGTGGTCTTCCCGGCATCCACGTGGGCCAACATACCAGCACATATATGTTTTTTCACTCTTTTTGGTTCTTGTCCGCCCATGAAAATATCTCCTCCCGTGACAGCATACTTTATAAAGTATATCACAAGAGGAGGGGTTCGTCGAGACACTCTTATCCGCCTTCCTCATCCTCCTTTTTCAGGAAATACCGGTTTTTATTCCAGGAATCAACGATTTACCAGGGAAAAATCTTCCGTATATTCCCCGGTCCCGAAATCATAAATCAAAATCTGATACGGCCTGTCCAAAGAAATCCAAATGGCAAAATCCTGGGGTTCAAAATCGCCGTCTGTGACCAGTTGGCCATTAAACCGCCAGTATGTTGCATTTTCACCAATCACAGTGTCAACATAATACCATATGCCCTCAATTCCATTTACATATTCAATCCCGCTGATATAGCTTAAAGCGTTTTTCTCCCTATCTAATTCAGGTAAACGGTTGTATATCTCATTCTCTAATTCTGCCATCTTTTCGTAGTGGCCATGTTCCCAGCTGTATAGTTCCAATCTGTCATAATCCGGACACGCAAGATACGCCTTTTTCCCTTTCATATCGGGGATTGAAAGGGTGAAATCTGTTTTATCCTGCTGGAACGGTAATGTTTCTGCTCCATAAACCAGTACATTGACTACATCCGCTTCATCTTCACTTTCCTGCCATACGACACGGCTGACACGGCAGGATGACCGGTCAATCATGCCGCGTATGGTAAGGTATCCTGTTTCCTCATCATATGAAATGTCCGTGGCATTCACTTCATGCGTCGGTAAGCATTCACCAATGACAAAAACCTTCAAAAAAATGGATACCAGAAGAAGTGTTAACAAACCAGCAAAAATGCCAATCATTCTTTTTAATTTTTTTGTATGCTGCTGCACCTTCTTAAAGCCGTCAAGCGCAAGTGTTTCTTTTTGTTCCTCTACTGGGCCCAATCCCTCTTTCATTTCCAAATAAACCCGATTACATTCCTCACATTCCTCCAGATGCCCTTTCACCACGTCTGTTCCTGCTTCGCTTAATATCCCATCAATATATCCCGGAAGCAGGTCCTGGATAATGTCACAAGAATGATCTTTATTCATACTTTTTCAACTCCTCTCTGATTTTTTGTTTTGCACGATAAAAAACCGTTCTGCCCCAATTCTCACTCCTACCTAAGATTTCCCCTATTTCACGGAAAGAAAGTTCACCTGTAATCCGGTAAAGTACTACCTCCCGTTCCAGTTCTGGCAGGAGATGGATTGCACGGTAAAGTTCCATTTTACGTTCCTGTTTCAGTATACTGGTTTCACCATCTGGCGCTGAATCATCGATTAAGTAATCTGCTAATCCTACTGTTTCCATCTGCTTTCTTTTACGGAGTTCCTGATACAGTATATGCTTTGCTATCTGACATAGCCATACAGATAACTTGCAGGTGCCGTCATACCGCGAAATAGAATATACTGCCCGCAAAAATGTTTCCTGCATCAGTTCCCGGGACCATTCTGCATCGTGCGTATGGGAATACAGAAACCGATAAACCAATTTCTCATAATCCCTATAGACAGAATCCATGTCCATGCTTTCGCCGGATTTCCCCATTGTCCCACCTCCTATCCGAAAAATCATCACTTATTGAAACCGCTTTATGAATGAATCATTATTTATATCACTTATATCACAAAACAGGGGCATTCGTTACAAGAATTTGAAAATGATGGGGGTAGGGCGGGCGCATCCCCCAAAGCACAGACCTAATTCTTAATTTTCAATGAATATCTTGGACATTTCCCCCTTTTTACAGTACAATAATAATAACTCGTAAGAAGGAGGTAAATGCCATGAAAAAAAGGACATTTTTACTGGTCTTTCTGACAACCATCCTGTCCTTGGGCATCTTCATACCGGCTTATGGCGAAGAAACCCTTATTACTTCTGTTCCCTTATCCTTTTCCTGGGATAAGATACCGAAAGCCGGAGATTTGGTAGGAGAGGTATATGTCAATACCAACAGCAAGCAATTCACGGTGGAGGGGGCTTCCTATTATAAAAGAGATGATACGTGGGTTTTCGGTGAACGTCCGGTTGTGGAAGTAGAGTTATCCGCAAAGAGTGATTACCGCTTTACCAGCAACAGCAGGAAGTATTTCTCCCTTTTCGGCTGCGGGGCACAGTTTAAAAAGGCTTCCATAGATCCTGACGGCAACTCCCTTATCCTTCAGGTTACATTTCCCACCCTGGACAGCATGCTTCCCGCTTCCACTTCCGTCAGCTGGAGCAACAGCAACGCTGTATGGGATGAGGTGGAGGGTTCTAAGAGCTATGAAGTCCAGCTTTACCGGAACAACCGCCTGATGACCACCGTCAAGGCCCAGCATGACCGCTTTGATTTCCGTTCCTATATCAATCTGGAAGGTGATTATACATTCTGCGTCAGGGCATACGGCACCTACAAGTCGCAGGCCAGCCCCTGGTCTGAGAGATCGGAATCATACACCGTCACCAAGAAAGATGCCTGGTATTTTGATAACGGGACATGGAAGAGGGACCGGCTTGGACGCCGCTATGTCTATAAGAACAATGCATATCCCACCAATACATGGCGGTGCATCAATAATAAGTGGTATTATTTTAACTATGACGGCTATGTACAGACCAACTGCTATATTAAGTCAACGGAGCTTGATTTCTATTACTGGCTTGGCCCTACCGGGGCCTGGGACACGGAAAAAGATACCTTCCACCCGGATATTGCAAAGTATGAAATCATTAAAGAGTGACGCCTAAGGTAAGTAAAGCATCCGAGGCATATTAAAGAAAAGCAGCCAGGAACATCCTTACAGAAGGATTTCCCTGGCTGCTTTTGTGTTAAGATGGATTGAACGGATAACCCGAAAAATGGATTTATGAACACCCATGTTACATATCATGTCACTGTGCCGGTATGTTTCCCGCCTGCTGCATCCTGGCTTCCAGGAATCCCTCCATCCCATCCCCGGGCAGCGGCTTTGAATAGTAGTACCCCTGGATCTGTTCCACACCCAGGTCAATGACCATCTGCTTCTGCTCTTCTGTCTCCACGCCCTCTGCCACCACGGACATGCCCAGGTCATTAAAGGCATGGACCAGATGTCTTATGGTCAATTCGGATTTCCTGTTGTCCATGGATGCCTGGACAAAACTCTTGTCCAGCTTAACCGTGCCAAAGGGAATCTGGATTACCGTTGCAATATTGGAATAACCGGTGCCGAAATCATCCAGCCCCATCCGGATTCCATGTTTCTTCATCTCTATGGCAAAATCCGTCACCACCTGGGGATTCTCCGCCAGGGTACTTTCCGTAAACTCAATCTTCACAGCCCCCATGGGCGTCCCATTCCGCTTTATGATGTCCAGCACCTTCCTGGCCAGATCCGGCTGTGAGAACTGGATGGCTGAAAAGTTGACATGGATGGCTTCTATGGGAATCCCCTTTCCCAGCAGATGGTTGATATATCTGCACACAGTATCCAGTATCACATATGTAAGGTCGATAATAAGCCCGGTCTCCTCTGCAATGGGAATGAATTCAGACGGGTACACAGGGCCAATGGGCGTATGGTTCATACGCATCAGGGACTCGGCAAACCGGAAGTCCCCGGTATCCACAGAGTAGATGGGCTGATAGTACAGCTCTACCTTTTTTTCTGACAGCTGATCTTTTAATACCTGGATGATCTGCTTCCTGCGCTCCAGCTTGCCAAGCATCTCCTGGTCACAGTAGAGCACCTGTCCGTACCGCCCCGTCTTTGCCTGGTACACCGCATATTCAATGGCGCTGACCGCTGATTCCAGTGTATTCACATATTCGGAACGGCGGATGATCCCTATGACCGCAGGAAGGATGAATTGATAATCCCTGTTCTGCCAGGGCTGCGCCATGCGCGTCTGTATATCCCCCACACATTTCCTCACATGCCGCTCAAGCCTGTCCTCCTCATCGGTAAACAGCAATGCGAACTCATCGCCGCTGAAGCGGTATACATTGCCCTGGGGGCCAATCCCGCACAGGAAGCCGCACACTTCCTTCAGGAATTCATCCCCGCCGTGCTGTCCGCATACATTGTTGACCTGGCGGAAATCCCGGATGGAGACAACCATGAGCACAAAGTCTTTCTCAGGATGCCTTTTCAGCATCAGGTCCAGCATATTGAGAAGTTCCTGGCGGTTGGGCACATTGGTCAGATAATCCAGGGAAATCTGACGGTTCTGTAAATGGAGATAGATGATAAGCAGGGCGCAGGTTGCGGCTGAGCCTGAAAGGATGATTTCAGGATAGAGCTGCTGGAACAGGATTACCAGCACGGCCAGGACCGGGAAGGCGGCCAGGATACGGTAAATCTGACGGTCAATGTAAATCCTGTTCCTGACAGCCACCAGGATACAGCCCACACAGTAAGCATAAAAAACAAGATAGGTAAGGAGGATGCAGTTTCCCTGGGTATAGTTTCCTTCTGTAATGCTGAACATACACCCCGTAAAGGGATTGGACAGAACCAGCAGGGCATAGAACACCGCCGGTATGACCCCGGCCAGGATCATGTTTTTTAACTGCGGCCTCTCCTCATAGATAATGGAGACAACATAAAGATAATACACCAGCCCCATCAAAGGGGTCAGGATAAAATAAACCGTGGTAACAGCCCAGGTGAGCAGGACCGGCACCCGGATATAATCATAGAGCATGAAGGTAGAAAGGATGTTGCTTGTCATGGCTGCAAAGGTCACGGTGAGACAGCCCTGGAACATCCTGTTCTTGAGGCTTGGAAGATGACTCCCTTTCCGCGAATATACCCATATGATTCCCAGGATAACTAATGATATTGTCTCAGGAGCTATGTTCCACCTCACTGTCCCCACCTGCCGTTTCCCACTTTTGTGTTCCTTTTATGTTCTATCATATACCCAAATTACATTTACAGCAATATCCAATTTAAAAAGAATATCTTGTAATATATTTCTGTTTGCAATATTTTTTAGATATTCTAAAAATTTTTGTTGATAAATTCTACTATATTTGTTACAATTCATGGAGAAGCAATCTACAATATCTACAAAAATCAGGAGGGTATTATGAAACAAATGTTATTTTTAGTCCCGTTGATAGGTCTTGCAGGCCTGTTGTTTGCTGTCTTTCTAAGGCTCTATGTAATCAGGCAGGACCCGGGCAATGACAAAATGAGGGAGATTGCAGATGCAATCGCAGAAGGCGCAAGAGCCTTCCTCACATCCGAGTACCGCATACTTGTTGTCTTTGTTGCCATCTTATTTGTTGTAATCGGGCTTGGGACCCGCAGCTGGGTAACCGCCGGATGTTTCCTGGTTGGAAGTATTTTCTCCACCATAGCAGGCTATCTGGGAATGAGCGCGGCTATCCGCGCCAACTGCCGTACCGCCAACGCGGCCCGTACCTCCGGTATGCGCCAGGCCCTGTCCCTTGCATTTTCCGGCGGCAGCGTCATGGGTATGGCGGTTGTGGGGCTTGGCCTTATGGGCGTGGGCGCGCTTTACATCATCACAAAGGATGTATCCGTCCTGTCCGGCTTCAGCCTGGGCGCATCATCCATCGCCCTGTTTGCCCGTGTGGGCGGAGGTATCTATACCAAGGCCGCTGATGTGGGCGCCGACCTGGTAGGTAAGGTAGAGGCAGGCATCCCCGAGGACGATCCCCGCAACCCGGCCGTCATTGCCGATAACGTGGGGGATAACGTAGGGGATGTGGCCGGAATGGGCGCTGACCTGTTTGAGTCTTATGTAGGTTCCCTGATTTCCGCCCTGACCCTTGGGCTTGTATTCTATCAGGAATCCGGCATCCTGTTCCCGCTGCTGCTTTCCGCATCCGGCATCGTGGCCTCCATCATCGGCGCCCTGCTGGTTAAGGCCATCGGCAACTCCGACCCGCACAAGGCGTTAAAAACCGGGGAATACAGCGCAACCGCACTGGTGGTCATCTGCGCACTGGTCCTCAGCCGTACCTTTTTCGGCAATTACCTTGCGGCCCTGACCATCATCACAGGACTGTTCGTAGGCGTATTAATCGGGTTTGTCACGGAAATCTACACCTCCGGTGATTACCGTTTTGTAAAGAAGGTGGCCGCGCAGTCCGAAACCGGTTCAGCCACCACCATCATCAGCGGCCTTGCAGTGGGCATGCAGTCAACGGCTGTCCCCATCCTTCTGGTGTGCATCGGCATCCTTATATCCAACCGCCTTATGGGACTTTACGGAATTGCCCTGGCAGCTGTGGGGATGCTTTCCACCACAGGAATCACGGTTGCCATTGACGCCTACGGACCCATTGCGGACAATGCAGGCGGAATCGCAGAGATGGCCGGACTGGACAAATCCGTGCGTGAAATCACCGATAAGCTGGATTCCGTGGGCAACACCACCGCTGCCATCGGTAAGGGGTTTGCCATCGGTTCTGCGGCGCTGACCGCCCTGGCCCTGTTTGTGTCCTATGCAGAGGCAGTGAAGCTTACCACCATAGATATCCTCAACGCCCATGTCATCATCGGCCTGTTTATCGGCGGCATGCTCACCTTCCTCTTCTCCGCCATGACCATGGAGTCCGTATCCAAGGCAGCCCATCAGATGATTGAGGAAGTACGCCGCCAGTTCAGGGAGGACTCCGGAATCCTGAAAGGGACTTCCAGACCGGATTACGCTTCCTGCGTATCCATTTCCACCAACGCGGCCTTAAAGGAAATGTTCCTGCCCGGACTCATGGCAGTGCTGGCGCCTCTGGCCACCGGACTGATCCTTGGCCCGGATGCCCTTGGAGGCCTGCTTACCGGCGCACTTATAACCGGCGTCCTGATGGCTATCTTCATGTCCAACTCAGGCGGCGCCTGGGATAACGCAAAGAAATACATCGAGGAAGGCAACCATGGCGGAAAAGGAAGCACTGCCCACAAGGCAGCCGTGGTGGGTGATACGGTAGGCGATCCCTTTAAGGATACCTCAGGCCCTTCCATCAACATACTGATTAAGCTTATGACCATTGTCTCCCTTGTATTTGCCCCGATGTTCCTGCAGTATGGGGGATTGCTCTAAATCCTCCTGAACGGCCTTAAAAACAGACGGACGAAAGACACGTCCCTCAGGGAAAATAAGATTCAACCGGAAAGATAAACCGGCAAAACGGGTTCCAGGCCAATACCGGCCGGAACCCGTTTTCTGTCATCCCTTCTCTTTTTTATTGTTTGGAAAGCCCGGCTCCATTGGTTCGGATGATTTCCTTGAACCAGTAAAAGGATTCCTTGGCATAGCGTTCCCCTGTCCCGCTTCCGTCGTCATCCTGGTCCACGTAGATAAAACCATAGCGCTTCTTCATCTCCCCCGTGGTGGCGGAAACCAGGTCAACAGGCCCCCACATCAGATAACCGAAGCATTCCACATCATCTTCCTCCACCGCCAGCCGCAGCTGCTCCAGATGAAGCTTCAGATACTCAATCCGATAGCTGTCATCCACGGTCTTGTCTTCCTTTAAGATATCCACTGCGCCTAACCCGTTCTCGGTGACAATCAGCGGCTTTCCGTATTTCCTGTATACTGCATTCAGGAGATAGCGCAGTCCTTTGGGGTCAATGGCCCAGCCCCACCTGCTCTGCTCCAGGTATGGGTTCTGTACGCCGCCAAACAGGGTTTCCTCACCGCTTTCCCCATCGTGGTGGCCCACGCTTGAGGAGTAGTAGTTTACACCGATGAAATCAATGGTTCCATTCTTAAAGCTTTCCGCGTCCTCCTCAACGCCTTCCGGCACAATGCCCATCTTCTCATATTCCTTCAGCTTGTAGCGCGGAAAGCATCCCATGCACATGGCGTCCACCTGATAGAAGTCCCTATACATCTCCCGGAAGGCCTGGAACGCATTCTCAGGCTTACAATTGTAGGCATAGACGGGCTGAAGCCCGAATACGCATCCTATCTGGTTTTCCGGGTCTATACGGTGCCCAAGTTCCACTGCCCTCACGCCTGCCGCCGTCATATTATACCCTACTGCCGCCAGTGTCCTGGCAGGATCCTCCATCTCTGAAAACTTCAGCCCCGCTATCATATAGGTAAAGATATCCGATGCTTCGGTCGCCGGGTCAATGTGGTTCATCTCATTGAATGTGACCCAGTACCTTACCTTTCCCTTCAGCGCCCGGAACATGGTCTCACAGTATCTCAGATAAAAACCGATTAGCTTCCTGTTGGTCCAGGAACCGTACCCCGTCACCAGATGATACGGCATTTCAAAATGATACAGCGTCACAATGGGTTCAATCCCATTGGCAAGCAGTTCGTCCACCACATCCGTGTAATAGCGGATACCTTCCTGATTCGGCGCTTCCTCATCCCCCATGGGATAGATCCTGGACCAGTCCACAGAGATGCGCAGGGCCTTAAATCCCATCTGCGAAAATAATCCGATATCCTCCCTGTAGCGGTGATAAAAATCAATTCCCCTGTGGGATGGATAATATTTCCCGTCCTCAATTTCCTTACAGATTTCCCTTGGGACTTCGTGGGAGCCGCTGGTCACCAGATCCATGATTGCAACTCCCTTTCCGCCCTCCTGCCATGCTCCCTCGCACTGATGGGCCGCAATGCTGCCTCCCCATAAAAAGTCATCTCTCATCCTTATCTGCTCCTTTAAACACTCTAAAATACAACACTCAGGCAATCTTCATCCAGACGGATGTTCTCACATACAGCGGGAATCACATCCAGGAAATGGGTTGTATTGGTGACAATGACCATGATGGTCGTGTCATAGCCCTCCCCTTCAATGGCTTTCATATCCGCTTCCACCAGAAGCTGTCCGCGCTCCACCCGCTGTCCCTGCTCTATATGGGCCGTAAAATGTTTTCCGTCCAGCTGCACCGTATCGATACCGATATGGATTAAAAGCTCCACGCCGGAATCACTTTTGATTCCAATGGCATGTTTGGTTGGGAACAGGCATACCACCTCTCCGCTTACAGGCGCATAGACCTGGTTGCCCGAAGGTTTTATGGCTATCCCCTTTCCCATGGCCCCGCTGGAAAATGCCTTATCTTCCACCTGTGACAGCTGAACCACCTCACCTTCAGCCACTGCCATCAGTGGTTCCCTGTGGATATTCCCGCCGTCCGCGTTTCCTGCCTCCGGACCGTCCTCAGCTGATTCAGCCGGGGCCTGGCTGGACGGCTGTTTTTTGCGGGCTTTTCCGAACCGGAACAAGGAGGTTCCTTCTTTCTGCGCCTCCCCTTCCGGCTGGCACAGGATAAAACCAGCAATGGCTGCAGCCACAAATCCAATGGCAACCGCTGCTATCATATAATAGAAATTATTGAAATCATTGACACCGATATAGGAAGGAAGGCCTGCCAGCCCCCATGCCATGGTATATGTCTTAACCCCCATCAGTCCTGCAAACAGTCCTCCCAGCCCTCCGCCGAATATGACAGCCAGGAACGGACGGCGGTATTTCACAAACACACCGAACACAGCCGGTTCCGTACAGCCTAAGATAGCCGAGAAGCTGACCGTGCCGAATAATTCTTTCTGTTTCGCATCCTTTGCACGGAGGAAATATCCAAACATGGCGCCTCCCACTGCAATGTCGGAGATGGTGCAGGCTGCCAGGAACAGGGGGTCGTATCCCATTTCCGCCAGGAAGGCCATGACCACCGGCATAATGAAGTTTCCGGCTCCCATCATGATCAAGAATGGCTGGATTGCCGCATAAAAAGCCACCACGCTCCAGTTGCCCAGGGTATTGGCCAGGAAGGTACATACAAAACTGATTCCCTCGCCGATCCAGGTTCCGATGGGCCCAAAGAACATCAGGGTAACGGGCAGGGTTATCACCAGGGTAAATACCGGAATCAGGAAATACTGCAGAAGGTTAGGTATGACCTTCTTAAGGAATGCCTGCACATATCCCATGAACCACACTGCCAGCAGGATTGGGATAAAGGAGCTGGAGTAGGTTATGGCCGGAAGGGGAATCCCGAATACGCTGAGTCCTTCCACCCCGTTAATGGAAGCAGAGAGCAGGGTTGCCGCCAATGCCACTGCAAGGTAGGGACTGGCGTTCAGGCGTTTGGCGCATGCCATGGCCATGAATACGGGGAGGAAGAAGAACACAGCCCCCCTGATGGAGTCCAGGACAATATAGGTGGGGCTGTCCGCCGACACCAGTCCCATCAGGGATACCAGGGACAGAAGGCCTGCCAGCATACCTGCCGCGATGATAGGTTCCAGCAGCGGTGTCATGGATTCCGATACCAGGTCAAGGGCCGCCTTAAATGGATTCTTCCTGGTCCTGACCTGGGGTCCTGATGCCTCTGTGCTGATTCCCAGCATGGATATCAGTTCCTCATGCACCTCTGAAACATGGGTTCCGATGATGATCTGATATGCCACGTCGTTGGACACCACGTCAATCACCCCGTCCATGGCCTTAATTTCTTCTGTTTTTGCCTTGCTCCGGTCCTTTAATGTAAAACGGAGCCTGGTCATGCAGTGCACGACCGCGCTGATATTATCCTTGCCGCCTACCAGGCGGATGATGTTTTCATTCATTGTCTGATATTTCATCAATCTTCCTCCTTCTTTTCATTTCTGTTCGTAACCCTGTGTATATGCAGGATAAGATATGTTTCCTCATCGATGGTCAGTTCCATCTTAAAATTTTCTTTAATGTACGCCCGGATTTTTACAGCGCACCCATATGCGGCAGGATACAGCATCCTGACCTGGGAATTCAGCGCCTTGTCATTATCCTCAAATACCTGTCCGGCCTGGAGCCGCTGTATGAAATACTGCAGATGGGTAATGAGGCGCATATAGTTCACAGATGACTCATCCAGACGTATATTATAGTGATACTGGATGATGGACAGGATATCCTTAAGGACCTGCATGGCCTCTATCGTCTCCTTCAGGTCCTTCCCCTCGGACTGCAGGTTGACGAAATGAAGTGCAATGGATACCGCCTCATCCTCAGGAAATTCCACATGGAACCGTTCGTTTAACAGCTCCAGCGCATGCAGGCCGATCTGGAAATGCCTGGGATAGAATTTCTTAACCTCCCAGGTCAGGGGGCTGCGGATAAACTGCCCTTTCCCCGCACGTTTCAGTGCAAAGTCAATATGATCCAATAAGGTCAGATATAAATAATCATTTGCCTTCTGCCCCAGCAGCAGCTCGCCCTGTGCAATGACATCATTGACAATGTTCAGATATTCCTCGTCCGTGTTGGCGAGCAGGTAGCTGAAGTGTTCCAGCATATCATTGGAGTCTAAAACATATGTTTTCTCGATTTCATTTTCTCCTATGGACTGGCCAGCCTTTTTTCTGAATGATATGCCTTTGGAGTAAACAATCAGTTCACTGCCCCCTTTTTTCACCACTGCAACATTATTATTTAAAATCTGACTTATCTTCACAATAAATCCTCCTTTCCAGAAAAAAAAACTCAAACTACACGGAAAATAAAAATTTTCAGTGTAATCTGAGTTCTGCCTGCGTACCAGTAACATACTCACTTCGTGACTCCCTAGTCACATAAGTTTTCTTTTCTAAGTTTTTCTCTGATTTTTATTCTATATAATAATTCTCACAATGTCAAGCCCTATTTTCAATTAAATTTATGGAATATTTACAGTACCTGAAAAGCTGGCTTAGGCAAGTCCGCCTGTCATTCATCAAATATGCTGACAATCTCCCCCTTCAGTATCCGGTTCATATTCTTAACCGCGCAGAAATTGCCGCACATGGAGCAGGTGTCCTCTTTCTCCGGCTTTGCGGACGCCCTGTACCTCCTGGCCTTTTCCGGGTCAATGGAAAGCTGGAACATGCGCTCCCAGTCCAGGTCCCTGCGTGCAGCGCTCATCTCATGATCCCACTGGGCGGCCCCTTTGACGCCCTTTGCAAGGTCCGCTGCATGGGCTGCAATCCTGGACGCCATGATTCCCTCCTTCACATCCTCCAGGTCCGGAAGACGCAGATGTTCCGCCGGGGTCACGTAGCAGAGGAAGGACGCGCCGCTGGCAGCAGCCAATGCCCCTCCGATGGCAGCAGTTATATGGTCATATCCCGGCGCGATATCCGTGACCAGCGGACCCAGGACATAAAAGGGCGCGCCCTTGCAGATGGTCTGCTGTATCTTCATATTGGCCTCAATCTGGTTTAAAGGCATGTGCCCCGGTCCTTCGATGATGACCTGGACATTCTTATCCCACGCCCTCCTGGTAAGCTCCCCCAGCGTCACCAGTTCCTCTATCTGGGAAATGTCCGAGGCGTCCTCAATGCATCCGGGGCGGCAGGCGTCCCCCAGGCTCAGTGTCACATCATACTCCTGGCAGATGTCCAGTATCTCATCAAAGTGTTCATAAAACGGGTTCTCCTGCCCTGTCATCTCCATCCATGCAAATATGATGGAACCGCCTCTTGATACAAGATTGGTCAGGCGTCCCGCCTGTTTAAAACGCTCTGCGGTCCGCCTGTTTATACCCACGTGGATGGTCTGGAAATCCACTCCGTCCTCCGCATGCATTTTCACGATATCAATCCATTCGCGGGAGGTGATATCCTTTAAGGGCTTGTGATAATACACCACGGCATCATAGATGGGCACCGTGCCTATGATGGCCGGGCATTCCCGGGTCAGCATCCTCCTAAAGGTGCGGGTATCCCCGAAGGAGCTTAAATCCATGATGGATTCCACTCCCATGCGGACTGCGTCATTGACCTTTAAAAGTTCCATATCCAGGTCCTTACAGTCCCTGGAGGTTCCCAGGTTAACATTGATCTTTGTCTTCAGCATGGAACCGATTCCGTTTGGTTCAAGGCACCCATGGCGCCTGTTAGCAGGAATGGCCACCTTCCCTTCTGCCACCAGCCTCATCAGCTCTGCTGGTTCAAACTGTTCCTTTGCAGCCACCTTCCCAAGTTCCTTTGTCAGGATTCCCTTTCTGGCCGCATCCATCTGCGTTGTGTAGTTCATGTTTTTCCTCCTCTTCTTTTTGTGGTAAATAAAAATGGCCCACTCCGTCAAGGAATGGACCATGAATGAACTCATGCGCTGCATCTGCCGCGCAGATCAGATGCGCGGTTGATGTACTTCCATATTTTCCCTACGTTGGCATTATCCAAATCAGGTATAATAGGTCGAAGTTCGATTACTTCCTCTCAGCCTGCTTCACAAGCTCCCTGTTGTAGTTGTATCATATAAAAATCTTATTATATCCGTATCATCAGTTTATTCGGTATTGTTTTAAATGTCAAGCTTTAAATTTCAGCCTTTAAATGTCAGCCTTATTCTGCTCCCGCCTGGAGGGCAGACGGTGTTTCTCCCCCCACTCGCACATCATGTCCAGGATGGGAATCAGTGATTTGCCCCGTTCCGTCAGGCTGTATTCCACCTTAGGCGGTATCTGTGGATACTCTTCGCGGTGTACCAGCTGGTCGCCCTCCAGTTCCTTCAGCGTGACGCTGAGCGTCTTGTATGAGATTTCCCCAATGTACTTTTTCATCTCATTGAACCGCACCACCCCAAATTCCATAAGGGTGTAGAGGATTGTCATCTTATATTTGCCGTTTATAAGGGACAGGGTATAGCTGAATCCTGTCTCCCCAAGGCTGGCCTGTGATATGGAGCATTTTCCCATCTTACACTCTCCTTCAGGTAAGTACCATACTTCTATGTTAGTACCGCACCTTGATGTTCGTACTTGTAATTTATAATGATACTGTTAAAATTATAATATGTCTAAAAAGAAAAGTCAATCACGGAGCGTAATCATATAATGGATAAAACATGCAATAAAAAACAGACCGGGCCATGTACCGGCTCATGCTGTGCACAGACCTGCAGCTATCAGGTTTCGGGGAATACGGCCCTGTCCATGGATTGGGGCGGCAATGCCCCAAGCATCATCCGCAGCACCCCTATTGAGTTCAGGGAACTGTCCATCGCGGACCGTTCATGGATGGTCCCCATCCTGGCGGCCGAGGACAGCCTGGCATCCGATGGATGCTTTGGGACGTTCTTTCTCTGGGGGAGGGCGTATGGAATGACTGCGGCAGACCTGGGGAGCCGGATGATTGCCAGGTACCAAACGGAGGATGGACTGTTCTTCTCCTATCCTGCCGGCAGCGGAACACTAAAACCTGCCATCACCCAGATGAAGCGGCTGGCGGAACAGCTGGGACAGCCCCTTTTAATCAAGGGCGTGACCGAGGCGCAGAAGCAATGCCTCCTGGCGGAATTCCCCACACAGTTCCGGTTTGAGGGACTTCGGGACAGCGCGGATTATATCTACGAGGCAGGAACCCTGGCCAGTCTTGGGGGGAAAAAGCTGCATAATAAACGGAACCACTGCAACCGCTTTGAGCAGGAATGTCTGGACTGGCATTTTGAAGTGCTGGGACAGGAACATATAGACTCCTGTCTTGCCCTGCTGCAAAGCTGGGAAGAAAATCATGAAGGGCTTGAAAGCGGTATGCCGGAAGCGGAAAAGGAGGCCATCCTTACGGCCTTTAAGCATTATGATGCCCTGGGGCTTACAGGCGGCGTCCTCTATGCCAGGGACCGGCTGCTGGCCTTTACCTTTGGTGAGCCGGTAGGCGGACATGGGTTTGATGTAAGGTTCGAGAAAGCCGATATCACGGTCCACGGCACATACCAGATGATTAACCGTGAATTTGTCCGCCATCTGCTTAAGGTCTATCCTGAACTGCACTATATTAACCGTGAGGAAGATATGGGGATGGAGAATCTGAGGAAGGCAAAGGAATCCTACTATCCTGCATTTATGCTGGATAAATATGCGGCCCGCTGGGAATAAGCGGACCGCTTCCTGTTTCAATTAATCCTGTTTCATGTAATCCGGCTTCCTTTCATCCGGCTTCATCCCCCCTGTTTTTTCCCTTTCCCATCCGCCTCCAGTATCCCTCTCCTGATTGCCTCAAATGCAATGGGCGCATATCCAATCCGCTCCACACAGGCACAGAAACTCCGTTCAGACACATCCGCATACATGGGGTTGTTGTGGACATGACCGAATATATTGGCATAGGGACTGTATATATTCACATACATGGGTTGATGGGATAGTATATAGAATTCATCTAAGACAACGGGAAGGAAACTCACCTCGCCGAATCCCATATCCATCCACCTTCGGCTGTCAAAATCCCTGTCATGGTTCCCTGCTATCAGGATCTTATGTCCATTCAGCCTTCCCAGTATGGCCGTTATCTCCCCTGCGTCCATACCGCAGGCAAAATCGCCCAGATGATAGACCGTATCTTCCGCCCCAACCACACGGTTCCAGTTTTCAATCATCTGCTCATTCATCTCATGGCCATCCTTAAAGGGTCTTCCCTCATATTTCAGTATTGCGCCTGCATCGCCAAAATGGGTGTCTGATATCATATAAATATTTCCCATAAAATCCTCCTGGTTGCCTTTTGCATATTTTGTATATTTATATTATTTTATTTAATATCATGTTCATTTGATATGATTCATTTTACCATACCACCATGGCAAATCACAGGCCCATCTCGAATATTGGGGACTTAAAATATTCAGGACTGTTTATTGAAGGATCTTACAGTCTCCGTCCCCCCCTTCATAAACCACAGCTGCCGGCTGAACCTGTCATCCACGGAATCCATCAGCATCTGCTCATGGTTCCCACGGATCAGGACGCAGTGTTCCCCCATATCAAGTTTCAGCGCCCTGACATGATTAAATACCTCATAAACCTGATTTCCCCTGTCAATCAGATCCCCAAGACAGATCAGTCTGTCCGTATCTTCCCTGAACTTAAGCTTTTTAAGCAGCGCCAGCAGTTCGCTGTGGCATCCGTGGATATCTGCAACGATTATGGTCCTCATATATGCCTCCAGTCTTATTCCCCTATGATCATATCTGAAACCAACCTTCCTCCTGAGTTAGGATCTATCTAAACGGGAAAATCGCCAGGCAAAGCCGTCGGTATACAATCTATCAAATTTTCCACTCTTTCTTTCATATACTCCCGGTTACTATCTAGCAGGTTTATTTCACCCCAGCGTTTTATTAACTCTAACTCATATAAGACAGCAGGCACCTGACTTTTACCAAACTGGCTATTTTCTTTAAATATTTTTGCATTGGTGTCTTTAACCGCCTTCTCCCAAAACTCATTAAAAAACTGTGTAGTCGCCCAATCTGTTGCACCCCCGGCCAGTCTTCTTATCCAGCTATTATAGTATAAATCAGGATATAACTCAACGCATATATGATTAGGTCCAATACAATCCAATGTGGATACTGTCCTTACCTGCAATCTCCCATATTAGCATCCCCGGCATCCAAAAGGCAGCAAGGATGTCATCCCCTGCTGCCCTGCTTAAAACCATATCTTATCTTATAAACGGATTAAGACATCCCCATCTGTCATCTTATCTGCATCCTCCGCACTCCCTACAGCCACAGACTGCAGATAAAGGTTGCACACAGGCCGCCCAGGGACATCACCACATTACTGATGGACAAGGTCTTAAGCCCTGTCTTCATATCAAATCCCATACAGTTGGTATATACCCAGAAATAACTGTCATTTACATGGCAGCAGGCCCTTGCGCCTGCACCGGATGCCAGGAAAATAAGGATTGGATTAAGGCCCAGGCTGGCCGCAATGGGTGCACACAAGGTAGCTGCTGTTGTCACGGCCACGGTACCAGAACCCTGGACTATCTTTAACAGACCAGAAATCACGAAAGGTATGAGGATAAACGGAAGCCCTGTATTCACTACCATAGTGGCAAGGCTGTCACCTGCGCCGGATACCTTTAGCACCTGTCCCAATGCACCGCCTGCGGCAGTAATGAATACAATTGGGCCGGCATCCTTTAACGTTTTATCCATGATTTCCAGCACCTTTTTACCGCCCAGCCTCTTTCCAAGGGTTGCGATTGCAAGAACCGCACCGATTGCCAGGGCAATATTGGAATCCCCAATAAAAGATGTGACCGTAAGAAGCAGCGAGCCTTCCGGGCACAGCATGTCACATGTTGTCTTTCCAAGAATCAGAAGAATCGGCACAACCAATGGAAGAAGGCTTGCCATGGTTCCCGGAAGGTCTGTTTCATCCTCAATATCCAGACCCTCCTCCTCCTTTTTTCCAGATTCCTGGAAAGAATAAAAATCAGAAGGCTTGTTGCGGAAATATATCTCTGCAAAAATCCACCCAAACAAGGTCATGAAAACCGCTGCAAATGCTCCGTACAGGATTGCCTGCCCGATATCAATCCCAAGAAGCCCTGCCGCTGCCAGAGGGCCTGGTGTTGGCGGGACATAAACATGGGTTGCCAGCAGGCCTGCGGATAGACTGACTGCCAGGATTGCCAGAGGTATCCTGGTCTTTTTGTGGATTGCCTTTACAAGCGGCGTCAGGATGACAAAGGCTGCATCTGAAAATACGGGTATGGATACGATATAACCCGTGATTGCCATGGCCAGTCCGGCACGTTTCTGTCCTACCAGCCTGACCGCGTCCAGCGCCATACGGTTGGTTCCCTTTGCCGCATCCAGATAATTGCCCAGCATGATTCCAAAAATAATGATGATGCCGATACTCTTAACGGTTCCGGAAAATCCGCCTGTGATGGCCCCGATTGTATCAGCTCCTGTCATTCCGGACAGCAGTCCCATGACAAGCGCGGTTGCAAGCAGTGAAATAAATGCATTGGCCTTTACCTTAAGACACAGGAACAAGAGCACGGCCATACCTATTATAAATACAATTTCCATTGGCATAATTGAATCCCCCTATTTTATCGATTTGTGTTCATCCATCTTTTTCATCCTTCTTAAACCTTGCCCGCATCAAGGGCTTGATTCCCCCTGCCTCCAGGATGTTAAGTGCATGTTCCCCCAGCTGCTCGCAGACGTAAACCTTACCTGTTTCTTCCACTGTAACCACGCCTTTTCTTATATCCAGCTTCAACGTCTGCCCGTCATGGACCTCCTTGCCTATGCCCTTACATATAATCAGGGGCAGCCCTAAGTTGATGGAATTGCGGAAGAAAATCCGTGCAAATGAATCTGCCAGCACAGCAGACGCCCCCATGTTAAGCAGGGCAATGGGCGCATGTTCCCTGCTGGAGCCGCATCCGAAATTAGTACCGGCAACCACGATACCTCCCTTGGGGAATGAAGAAGCAATGGATTCATCCACCCCGCCCAGGCAATGGCTGCCAATCTCCCCAGGGTCCGTAATTGCCAGGAACCTGCCCGGATAAATCTGGTCCGTGTCAATGTTATTGCCCAAAACAATGATTCTTCCTGTTATCTCTGTATTCATCTATATTGCCTCCTATAAGTAATCCCGCGGATCCGTAATGCGGCCATTGATGATACTGGCTGCCACCGTGGCCGGGCTTGCCAGATATATGGATGCCTGGTTGGATCCCATCCGCCCCGGGAAATTCCGGTTGGTACTGCTGATACAGGTTTCACCCGGCGCAATGATTCCCTCATGGGCGCCCAGGCATGCGCCGCAGCCAGGCGTGGTTATGGTTGCCCCTGCATTCATTAAATCCTGTATGTATCCTTTTTCCATACAGGAAAGCATGACCTCAGAAGATGCCGGAACCACCACCAGCCTGCTGTATGGGGGTATGTGCCTCCCCTTCACGATCCTGGCCGCAACCGCGATATCCTCCTCCCGTCCTCCTGTGCAGCTTCCTATGTATCCCTGGTTCAGCTTCATCTCCCCTTCTGCAATCACATGGGACAGTGTATCCACATTATCGACGCTGTGCGGACATGCCAGCTGAGGTTCCAAACCGGATACATCGAACACATGACGTTCGCTGTACTCAAAACCAGGATCCGTAACCTGTACCTCAAAAGGACGTACCGCACGCTTTGACACATAATCAAGGACATCCTGGTTCGGCTGCATATATGCGGTCTTTGCCCCCATCTCCACGGCCATGTTACAGATGACCATCCTGCCTGCAACATTCAGGCTGTCCACATAGCTTCCTGTAAAGTCAATGGCCTTATAAACAGCGCCGTCCGCCTTAATCCTGCCCAGGACATTAAGGATGACGTCCTTTGGAAATACTCCCTTGGGCGCCTGGCCTTCCAGACGTACCTCGATTATCTCCGGAACCCGGAACCACAGTTCCCCCGTCATCAGGATCGTGGCCATATCCGTTGCGCCGCAGCCCGTGCCCATGGTGCCAAATGCACCGTGGGTCGTGGTATGGCTGTCCGTGGCCACGATGATCATCCCCGGATAAATAACCCCTGCCTCAGGCATGACCTGATGGCAGACCCCACAGTTGGTATCAAAATGATACTTCAACTGGTTCTTCCTGGCAAACTCCCTCATCTCCCCGTGGTTGGCCGCACTTTTGATGTCCGGCGCTGGTGCATAATGGTCAAAGACAAATGCTGCCCGGGTATTGTCCCAGACCTTCTCCCCACCCATTTCGTAAAAGGAATAAATGGTCTGCAGATATAAATCATTGATTTCAGCAAAATCAATCTTTGCAGTGATGATCTCACCGGTCTTTACGTGGGTACGGCCGCTGTTCTTTGCAAGAATTTTTTCAATTGCATGCATTATTTTCTCCTCCTTTGCCCTTTTTTAAATCGTATATCGTATACGATATTCAATCTACGTGTTAAACATTAGCATAATTAAATAAATAATGCAATATATTTTTTAGTTTTGTTTATATTTTTGTGCATATTTTACAATTCATACTACACTCAGTTATGGCATTTGACAATAAAAATGGGGGTATGGTATGATGATAAAGATAAAACATTCGAGGTGAAATTAATGGAATCTCTGGAAATGATGCCTGCAAGGGTCCGGATTACATCTATATTAAAAAAAGCGCTCCTTGCAGGAGAATATAAAAGCGGCCAGGAGCTGAGCCTGACCGAGATAGCTGAAAAACTTGGAGTCAGCAGGACTCCTGTACGTGAAGCATTTCAGACCCTTGCTGCAGAGGGCCTGATTGAACTCCGTATGAATAAAGGGGCAATTGTAAAACAGATTGACCAGAAATTCATCACGGACCATTATGAGATGAGGATCCTGCTGGAATCAGAAGCAGCCGTAAGGGCCGCCAGAAATGGAATGGATGTATCGGAACTGCTTGCCAGACTTTATCACCTGACGGACAACCTATCCACCTTGGACCGACCATACTACACGGAACTGAATCAGCAAATACATACTTCCATCTGGACAGCCGCGGATAACCAGAAACTATATAATTTCCTGATGAGCCTATGGAACGGCCCCAGCACCGGCAGTGCCAACTCAGAACTGGACCACTATGTCCAGTCCACAGAGGAACATATACAGATACTTCAGTCCATACGTTCCAAGGACACGGTAAAAGCACGTCAGATGATGGAACAGCATATTACCAGGAGCATGAACAATATCCTGAAAAGCTACCGCGCCGCCCAGTAACCCATGAACCTAAAGCAGTGCATTCAGCTTCTCCTCGTCCAGTCCATACATCTCCCGTCCCTTAATCTTAAAGTATCCGTCCCTCTGCATCAGCTTCAGTTCCTGGTTCAGGGATGAGCGGCTCACATGGAGCATATTGGCCAGGATCAGCTGGGAACCGGGCATAAGGACGCTTTCCACGGGAGACAGGTTGTGGAGCCCCACAATCCAATAAGCAATCCGCTCCCGGATGGTCTGATAGTTAAGGCAGTTAAGGTACAGCTGATCCTTCAGCCCCCGCTGGCAGACATAGAGCAGCAGCGCATACATCAGTCCCTGGTCCTTTTCCAGCATTTCCTCCAGTACATGGACCGGGATCCAGAGAACTGTTGATTTTTTCTCAGCAATCAATGTGTATGCGTAATTCTTCCTGCCGGTAAAATAAAGGAATTCCGGAAATAGGTCCTTGGCCTCAAAGTAAGAATGGCACTGTTCCACACCATTAATCGTATTGTTCACAGCCTTCAGGATGCCGCTCTCCACAATCCCGAAACAGCTGATTTTTGTTCCCTGGGGGTGTATGCACTGGGACGCTTCATAGGTCCTGCGCACAAAATACGTGCGGTACTCCTCATTTCTTTTGCAGAGGTCTGCAAAGGGGACCCTGCATGCATTCTCTGAGATTGTAAAAAAATCGCGCATATTCCTTCCTCCATGAACTACCGAAAGAGGGGCTGTTTCAAACAGCTCCTCTTCTGGTAATGTCTTGTTTTCTTCCTATCCCTGCTTATATAAGGTTCAGGCCTACTCCAATGGGCGGTCCAGGATATCACACAAATCGTCATAATCCATCTCGCCATTAAACCTCAGTACTTCCTTTCCATTCCGGAATATGGCTACGACCGGGATACCGCCCACATTGTAGGTGTCCACCAGATCCTGGTTTGCATCCACATCCACATAGCGGATTTCGTATGCCCCGTCATATTCTTCCTTCAGGGCTTCCTCCAGCACAGGGTGAAGGGCCTTACAGTGGACGCAGCGCTCTGCGCCGAACAGTACCAGCACCGGTTTATCCTCCACTGCCAGTACCTCATCCTTCCAGCTGGCCGCGTCAACAGGATGGAATACATCCGTATCCACCTCGAAGACCTTTTCCCTTTGTGACAGGTCTTCCTCGTCATCCGTTGCCACACAGAGTGCCACATCTTGATAATACGGCAAAGTCCCTTCAACGTCAATCACCTTTTTTGCCCCGAACGCGCCTGCGCCCGGAACACGGTAGGTCACATTGTCAATCCGCTCAATGGGAACCTCCACTGGTTCCGGCTCCTGAGGCACATAGCTGTAGGGATAACGGTAGGCCCTGTAAATCATATTGTTCTTCGGACCCTTTTCATTGTGCGTATAATATGGTGAAATCCACTCCCATACAATCTCATGGTCCGGCGTCACCTCGATGAGCCTGCCGTCCGAGCCTTCTGTTACCAGGGTATTTCCATTGGGCAGACGCTGTGCGCTGCTGACATAGGGGCTGTAGAATTTGCTGGCATCCGTGGGAATCGCATGCCCCAGTTCCTTGGGGGTCAGCTTCCATACCACCTCCAGTGTAACAGGATTGAATTCCAGCACACGGCTGTAATCCCTCAGTGCATTTTTGGTGCCGATTGGAGATGACGGGTTGGGTGTCCCGTAGCCGCCCCAGCCGCCATTGTCAAAGACCATCAGGTTTCCTTCGCCCGGCAGGCCCTTGGGAATCATATGGAAATGATGCTGTCCGATAATCCATCCCAGCTTCTTAAGCTCCGGGGAAGCGTTAAAATCAGGTCCGATGCGCCATACAATCTTTCCTGTCTCCTTATCCAGGATTGCCAGGATATTGGCTTCGCGGCAGTCAAAGATGATGTTGTCAGGCTTAAAACGCATATCTCCCTGGTCATACCATTTATTAGGCCCAAGATAGCTCATGCAGTTCACATGCAGGTAATCGCCCACGCCGCCGTCCGATGCGCGCAGGTTGGGGTCGCGGAACAGCACGTTCTTAGCCGCCTCGTCAAATCCCAGTTCGTCAAAATGCTCACTGATGGACCATTTCCAAAGGATATTCCCCTCCCAATCCACTTCAATCATGGCATCATCCAGCAGTTTCTTATCCGTTATCTTAGGATTGTGGATGGTCTGGTGCACCAGGATCAGGGTGTTGCCCGAAAGCGGTTTTGCATCCATACCGGGTACGTAATACCCCACCGGGTTTCCCTCCCTCTGGTAATCATGGTGCTGGCGCGCCATCCATCTGTGGTCCCTGCCCGGGTCGTCGATATTCTCAAAATGGTCAAATTCCCATACAATATTGCCGTCGTAGTCAATTTCAATCAGGTTGACGCCGTCCTGCATGCCATAATCAGGATGGCGGTATCCGGAAAGGCCCATCACATATCCGCCCGGAAGAAGCTTTGGCGGCATGGCGTGCATGTTCCAGCGCCTGACCTCGTTGCCGTTCATATCAAACAATAATACGCCGTCATTGATTAACGGAACAATCGTATAACCGCTCCAGCATTTTTCAGGGTTGTAAACAGTGACTCCGTGTGGAAAAACAAGTGGCTGTCCCATATTTCATATCCTCCATTGAATTATTATTATTTGTTAAAAAGCCTGTTTGATTTCAACCAGCTTTCCGTTATCGTAAAATGCCCCCGCAACCGTCCGATTAAGCTTCAGGCTGTTGTAGAGCAGGTTCTGTCTTGTGATATCCTGCCTGTATACCTTCCACTGTCCGCTTAACTCCTGCTCCAGACTGGCGGTCTTCTCAATATCCTCATTGCTGTACGGGTTGTAGAATAAAAATGCGGTCCTGCCCGAATCCGGGCCAAGGATTCCCTGGATCTGTTCCAATTCCTTTACATAGCGCTCCGATGCAACCGCCGCAACCGCGCCGTCCGCCGCCGAGGTGACTACCTGGCGCAGGAATGTCTGGGTGCAATCGCCCGCCGCATAGAGTCCCGGCACATTGGTCTCCATTTTCTCATTGACCTTAATGTAACCGGACCTGTCACAGTCCACCATGTCCTTCACCAGTTCCGTCTGCGGCACCATGCCCACGAACAGGAACAGCCCGTCGGCCCTCACCTCTGTTTCCAGGCCCGTGTCAACGTTCTTTAATACCAGTGATTCCACATGGCCGTTCCCCTTGATTTCCTGTACCGTGGAGCTCCACACAAAATCTATCTTGGGGTTCTTATACGCATGCTCCGCGGCAACCTCGTTACAGTCCAGATGCCCTTCCTCATGAAGCACTACAATGGTCACCTTGGATGCAAACCCGGTCAGGTAATCCGATTCCTCAATGGCCTGGTCCCCCGCTCCCAGGACATAGATTTCCTTTCCTTTGAAAAACTCCGCATCGCAGGTCGCGCAGTAAGCGACCCCATGCCCGGTAAATTCCTTCTCACCCTTGATATCCAGTTCCCTGGGCCTGGTGCCCAGATCCAAAATAACGCTACGCGCCATAAAATTCCCGCGGCGCTTTGTCTCCACAATGAATGTACCGTCCTCCTTCCGGACCCCTGTGACAGTGGTACGCTTAAGCTCTACCGTGGGATGGCTGGCCGCATGCTCCCTGAACAGTTCCATCAGATGCTGCCCGCTGTCCGCTTTCGTTCCCGGATAATTCCTGATTTCATACGTATCATTAATCCTTCCGCCGTAGCTGCCCTTTTCCAAAAGCAGCGTCCTGCGCTCGGAACGTCCGGCATAAATGGCTGCTGACAGCCCTGCCGGTCCGCCGCCAACGATAATAAGATCATAAACTGAGTCCATAACCAACTCTCCTTTCTATCATAAAACACGGTTCCTGACCATATCGGCTCCCGTATCAGCTTCCCCTCACCGCAGAAATTCCCTGGGCCTTTTGGTGTCCGAACTTGCCTGCCCTCTCCCCCACGGCTACCCAGATAACACAGATTCCTGTAAGGAACAGGCAGTAAAATGCAGCACTGAAGATCTGGAATGGGGACACGGTCGGGAGATAGCTGTGCTTTTGCACCATTTCATTGATAATTGTCACACTGCCCATGACAAATGCACTGTTAATAGGAATGATGGAACTGAAATTCGTTGCATTGGCTGTCAGGAGGATGCTCCTGCGCTCCGGGGATATGCCGCTTTCCTGTCCAATCCTGTCCGCCATGCTGCCGAACATCAGGATGGACGGCAGCACACAGCCTGCCAGAAGTATATTGGTAATGATGATTCCCGCTGTAAGTATGGTTTCGGCGCCACGTGTGGTTCCCATGATCTTCCTGCTTAAAAGCCAGGAACAGCACCGCTCCATCATGCCTCCATCCACGGCAACCGCAATCAGCCCATACAGCAGGATAGTGGAAACCACCACATCCAGCATTCCGCTGATGCCTTCAAAGATAACCCCTTTCAGCCCCGAGGTGCCATAGTCAATGGCCACGATATCCGATGGGGCAAGAACCCCTGTCAGAAGTCCCACCGCGAATCCTGACACAATGGCAAATGACAATCCCATGAACAGGTTCCCGGTCCGGAAACAGACGAGCAGCAGGACTGCCAGCGGGACCAGCATCCAAAGCCCCTGTGGTGAGGACATGGCTGATATCTGTGAAATATCCCCCATGGTGCCTCCGCGTCCCCCGAATATCAGATAAACCACCATGGCTAACCCGCCTGCCGCCAGGATATAGGGAGTCCTCATCCTCAATGTCTGAAGCAGGTCTGCAGGCCGTCCCGTCACTCCGTCATGCTGTATCATGACGGTCGTATTGATGACCTGTGAGCTTGGGGAGATTGCATCCCCAAAGAAAATACCGCTGATCAAAGCCCCTGCCAGCATGGCAGGATTGGCTCCCAGCAGGATTCCCGGCGGATAAAAAATGGGTATCACTGCAAACATGGCCGCAATGGGTGCGCCGGCCCCCATGGAAATCATGGCCGAGGCCAGGAAGCTGAATACCACAAATCCGCTTCTTGAAATCCCAAGCTTGAGGCTGAGCCAGATAAATCCGTCCCCAATCCCTCCTGTATTCATCAGCTTGGAAAAAATGCCGATGACCATGAATACAAATATCAGCCTGGAATTACCATACTGGGCAAGACCATGGACCACGCTGTCCCAATACCGGTCCTTCTCCCTGCAGAGGAAAAATCCTGCAAAGAGGGATACCGCCGCCGCAAAGGACAGCCCCTTCATGGAATAATAGTGAAGTCCAACTGAAAATGTCCCGCCGATAAGTATATATCCCACCAGCGGCAGCATGGCAAACGCCTGATTACCATAAAATGTAAGTTTGGTTTCCTCTGTCTTCATATCCTTCGCCCCAATCCGTCCCTTAAGATAGTTAAAATTATAACAGGCTTTTTCCCATGGATATGTTGGAGCTCCAACACTTATGAAAATTTTATAATTTCTTACCATCTTTTTTATATAAGAAGGACATTAATACAGGTATCCGGCGGCATCGGTTCGTCAAACCAATGTCAATACTTCTATTATATGTTTTATTATCCAGTTCTAATTGTGCATAATTAACCACTGTTTTTCATAAGAAAAGGACTCCCCACATCCGGCCGGATGCCTGGGAGCCCTTCCTATATCACGTTCGCTTGTCTTTATATCATTTGATTGTCTATTTTTCAACGTTCCAGACAGAACATCTTCTTGCCATCCGTCCCGCACTGCACCACGTGGAAATTAAACAGATTCCCCTCTGTCCAGAACTCCATTGCATCCAGGATCCGCATGACAGTGGAACGGTTCACCACGTTATCCTTTTCCATCGCAAACGGGGCAAACTCCCGGTTAATGAAATCCGTAATCTCTGTGATGGTTAAAGGATGGTCCTTTGTGGCATGGTTTTCAAGTATATTCATGACTAGTAATGGAAACATGGTCTGATGCACGGTAATCTTCCTCTCTTTCTGCATCAAAAAGGGCCTGCTGTGAGGCCCCATATTTCCATTCTGTATTAATGGGCGCCCTGGCAGTCCTGGTTCTCTGTTACGCCAATCCGTCCGCTGCCGTAGTGATACTGATAACTACCTGCACCGGACTGCCCATAACTCAATTCCCTGTTAATGTTCCTGACTGCCATGATCCACTCATTTCCTTTCCACGATTCTTTATACACTTTGCCGGGGCGTATATAAAAATCCATTCCCTGTGCACGTTTAGCAGCGCACGGTAACCCCCTGCATTTCACAGTTACAGTATATACATAGTCCTTTTTCCATGTCAAGTACGCAAATGGAAGGATTCGAACCTTCGGGCCGGTTACCCGGCCAACTCCTTAGCGGGGAGCCGCATTCAGCCACTCTGCCACATTTGCCCGGACGGTGCATTTGAAAAAAAGGATACCCGATTCCCAAATACACGCATGCGCCGGGTTGGATTTGAACCAACAATGTTTACCACCAGGGTCACGGTTTTACAGACCGCTTGCTTCAGCCGTTTGCATACCGGCGCGTGTTATCGGTTATTTATGTTTCCGATGAATGTACTATAACACGGTAACCTGTGCAGATATGCATTATTTTGCTGTTTTATGCAGATTTTCATATCCCGGCCTTCACATCCAGCCTCTCAAACCCAAGATACCTGGTTCCTTGGAAGCTCAGCTTCCCTGTGTCCCCCTCTGAAAGCATCCCGTATTCCCTGCCTGTCACGGACAGTTCCATCCTGTCTCCGCTCTCCACCTGGAATGTCACATAATAACTGGTGGACGAGGTGGAGTGGAATCCATGTGCGCCGGTCATGTCCCCGGCATTGGCATGCCTATGATGGCTCACATTGGTACGCTTTGCAGTTACCGATGCGGGCACGGTCAGCCTTGGCGACTGGTTATTCTTATTCCACTGTCCAATCCCCTTTACTGCCACTACCACAAACATCCCAATTACAATTACAAACATCAGGGAAAAAATTACCTCAAAACCGCCTCCCCAGAAAAACGAATCCATAAACAAATGTACATCCCTCCTGTTCCGGTTTATTTCCAGAATTTTATATTTACATAGTAGCACATCGGCATGGGGGTCTGTTTTACATTTTGTTTAATATAATCTGACTATTTTATATATACGTGTCAGGGCCCGTGACCATGGAAACAATCTCCTTTACACTCTTTCCACTGTATATCTTCCCATCTACCATGATATTAGGGGTTGTCCTGCACTGTTTCAGGCATGCCCTTGTTTTCATATATTTCTCCATTTCTTTCGCTTCGCTCAAGACACAAACAAGTAATGAAAAAACTGTTGTGCCCCTCAAATCTCTGTTTTATAATTCTGATTAAGGAATAGCAATACACAACAGAGCACGGGGAGGCGAGTGGCGAATTTTATTTGACCCCGCATATATATATGTGCCGTTATCCTTTCAAGCACAAACAAGTGGGACATTGAGCCCGGACCCTTATCATTGGTATAAACCATGTTTATTAGTCGCAGGATAACAGTCAATGTTGCTATTCCGATTTATTATTAAGGTGGTGATATCTATGATGAGGCTTATTTACCCCATCTGTTGTGGACTTGACGTTCACAAAAATGTTATCGTTGCAACCATCGTTACTACTAATAGTTCTGGAATATCTGAATATAATCAGAGATCTTTTTCAACCATCAATTCTGATATTCAGAAATTTCACAGCTGGCTAATTGAAAACAACTGTAAACATGTCTGTATGGAGTCCACTGGCAAATATTGGATTCCTATTTTTAATTACCTTGAATATGACATTGATATTTGTCTTACACATCCCAAATATGTGAAAGCTATTAAAGGTAAAAAGACAGACAAAAAGGATTCTAAATGGATTGCTGACTTATATAAATTTGATTTAGTCAGATGTTCCTTTATTCCTCCGAAAGACTTTCGCCAGTTACGTGAGCTTGCCCGCTATCGTTTTAAACTGGTTTGTATGAAATCTTCCGAGAAGAATCGAATCCAAAACTGTATGACTGTTTCAAACATTGGTATCGCTAGTATCCTTTCTGATCCTTTTGGTAAAACTGCTACAGAAATCATGACTTATCTTCTTTCAAATACATCCGAAACGATTGACGATAAAGCAGTTCGAAGGTTGATCAAGAAAAAAGCAAATGCTAAATCTGACGAAATCATTGAAGCAATTAAAGGTTACAACATTGAAACTGATCAAGCTAAAAAGTTTGAACTTGCCAGAGCTCACTTAGATTATCTTGATGATATGATTACTCAAACCGAAGTTGAACTCTATGTTCGTATCAAACCCTACTATGAATATGTTACTTTAATTGCCACACTTCCCGGTATTACCGAATTAAGTGCAACTATAATTCTTGCCGAAATCAGTGTGAACATGGACATCTTTGATGATGCCAAGCATCTTTGTTCTTGGTGTGGACTTTCTCCTGCCAATAACGAATCGGCTGGAAAGAAAAAATCTGTCCGTATTGCCAAAGCTGGAGCTTATTTAAAACCAATGATGGTCCAATGTGCTCTTGCAGCAATCAAAAGCAAAAAACAACCTTATTTTGCAGTAAAATATGTAAGAATCAAGAAACGTCGTGGTCATAAAAAGGCAATTATTGCAATTGCTAGAATGATGATGGTCTGTATCTTCCACATGGTTTCTGAAAAGCAACCCTTTAATCCAACTGACTATGAGGAATTGATGGATCCCCATTACAGTCAACCCAAAGTAACATTAAACGAAACAAATGTTTTTGCGTACTTAGAATCTCAAGGTTATGACACTTCTTTATTGGTTAAATGCAGCGATAACTAATGTTGAAATAATAACTTTTCAAAAACGGGTTTTAAGAACCCTTAGTTAAAGTCGGCTCAAAATCTACTATTTTTTTCACCCTTATCCTCCCATCCTGGGAGATACCGTCACCGCCTATCTTAAGCCGCTGCCTCAACTCCTGCAGCAGCTTAAGGTTATCCCTGGATGCACAGTTTTGGCCTGTGCAGACAGTGATTTCATGGACATATGGTGATTTCTTCAGGCTGGGATACCGTTTCATTATGATTTCTATAAGGGATTCCTTCACCCCGGCCGTCTGTGCCGCCTCCTCCAGAACAGAGGGTCCAATCCATCCGCATACGTCCTGAAGTTCCCTCAGCATGCTTACAATGACCTCCTGCGAACCGCGTTCCGGAAGTTCTTTGTAATAATCCAGTATTTCCCTTACTTCTCTATCTGTCTTTTCATTATCACCTGACTGCATGTATACTCCTTCTCCATAATAATGTGTACCATAATATAATGCGTACCATAACACCGGAATTTCCCGCTGTATCCTTTTATTTCCCATCTATATCTTCTGATGTTCCGGATTGTTCTATTCATTGTATCATGAAGACAGGGGTTCGTGCATTCCAAAAAGCGTCTTTTCCCCCTTTATCTGGAAACTTTCAACGTCTCATATATCCTGGTGTCATCCCAGTCCGGGTTTGCTTTAATCATGTCATAAATTTTTTCAATAAGGTAAACTTCCTCTTCCAGCATATCCGCACACGCCTCTGCCGTAACGCCCTTTGCCGCCTTCTTCCTTACCTGTTTGATTAGCTTCACGGACTCACCGGCTGCCTCGCCTTCTGCCCTGGCTTCCTGTTGCAGATATATCCTCTCTTCCCACTCCTGCATATACTTCACTCCAATCTCTTCACTGGCTTTTAGCTGACTGACCCGTCCGTGCAGTTCTTTGATACGCTGGCTGGTGCTATGGGATGCCGACTGGTCTGTAGTATGCTCCATATAATGGAGCAGCTCTATCAGTTCCGTGCCCACTCCCTCCCCATTCGTCCCATGGGTATTTAAAAATATCCTGCTTGCCCCATCCTCTAAAAGCAATCCTTCCTGCTCCTGACAGGTCATCCTGAAGGTATACTTATACCTCCCATATCCCCATAAATCAAAGGGCATGATGGATATCAGATACGAGGGCTGCATCTCATTAAAATCAATCTCCCCCGGCATTAGAAGGGAGCCGTCAATCAGCGCCTGGTAAAACCTGCTTCTCTTAACCAGGTTCCCCGTATTGATTTTCTGCACTTCGGTTGAATAGACGCGCCGTTCCTCATCCGTCGTATACACATCCAGTCGGATGGAGCGCAGCCAGGGCGCTGTCCTCAATTCCTTCTCCACCTGTGGCTGTCCTTTTAATTCCAGCTCTTTTCCCAGGATAATTGAAAGTATTAACTGAAGGTTCCTTTTGTCCTCCATGGTTTCCGCAAATAAAAAGCGGTCCAACAGGGTCAGTTCTTTAAGCCGCTTGACGGTCTGCCTGTTTTTCACAGCTATATCCATATGTATCTCCTTTTATTATAATCAATCTTTCCATCTGTTGCAAGAAAATACAGCTTTACACATCCATGAAACCACCACCTGACCATTGAACCATATTCTTTTATCACACATTGGGAATCACAGGGAGAATATCCCTTAAAGATTGTCATTAGCAGAACGCCATTGAGAATCATATCTATAAAATATCACGGAACCACCGTCACGTCAAGACTTGTAAAATAGTCCTGAAACTTATTTGAACCGCATAGCCAACTCACCAATCCAATTCCGCCGCATAAGATATGACAAAGCGTATTATGAAAGGTTACTGTATGTATTACGACGACTACTATCCTTCCGTGCCGGAAGACCTCTATCCTTACCCTGCAGCAGGTTCTGAATTACAGCCTGATGACCTGCAGATGGATGAATCCATGCCTGATGACCTGCAGGCGGATGAATTGCTGCCTGATGATTTACAATCTGATATGGACTATTCAGAAGACTGGGTTAATTCACAGGAGTATGACCCAATCATCCCATATACAGACAGCCCGGAGGAGGACCAGGTTTTTGGCGCCCCTATGTCCGGACGCACTGCCCAGCCCATGCAGGCACAGCCTATGATGGCCCAACCCATGCAGACCCAGCCCATGATGGCACAGCCTGCAATGCCTATGCCGGACAGACCGGTTGCTCCTTTACCGGACCGGCCGGTTCCTCCTATTCCGGACAGACCGAATCCTCCGGTAAGACCTGACAGGCCCAACCCTCCGGCAAGGCCCGACAGGCCCACACCACCTAGGCCCATTCCTCCAAGACCTGTTCCCCCAAGGCCCATTCCTCCAAGGCCTGTTCCCCCAAGACCTGTTCCTCCAAGGCCTGTTCCCCCAAGACCTGTTCCTCCAAGGCCTATTCCTCCTGTGGTAAACCCTGACTGGTCATGGAACTGGGGTGTGATCCTCCCAGGCACGGTTTTCCCGGTTTCCATTGCACGGGTGCGGTTTTACAATGCAGCGGTCCGAGGCCCAATCCAGATTTACGTGAATAACAGGCTGGTTGTATCTAACTTAAACTTCCTGGATTTCACCCGGTTCTATAATGTGGCACCAGGCCGCTACCGCATAACCATCTACAGGGGTAACAACATGCGTACGCCAATCGTGGATACCTGGATGTCTTTCCAGCGCAACACATCCACAACCGTTACCCTGGCCGGTTCAGGCTCTAACTTCTGGCTCCAGACAACGGTACAGTAATAGGCACATCTGCCCTAAAAGGGACACCGGGCTAAGCCTGGTGTCCCTTGCAGTTTTAACTTCCATTCCCGTCATATAACCCCCTTCTGTTTCCTATACTCCGACACCGACACATGATACCGCCGTTTAAACAGGCAGGAGAAATAATTGGCATTGACATAGCCCACCCGTTCCCCAATCTCATATGTCTTAAGGCTGGTGTGCTCCACCAGTTCCCTGGCAGCTTCCATCCGGATTTCTGACAGGAAGTCGGAAAATGTAACCTGCTTTATCTTCTTAAACAGGATGGACAGGTAGACCGGGCTTACGTGGAGTTCTTCCGCCACATCATTCAGGGACAGCTCACTGTCCGGATAATTATTCCTTATATACGTTTCCGCCTTGTGGGCCAGGACTGTTTTGGAGTCTGCCTGTGTCTCGTTAACCCCTGCGCAGATATCCCGGATCAGGTCCGCCACAATCCCGAATATCCGGGACAGGTCTGAACTGGCGCATATCCTGTCACAGTATTCATAGTAATCATGGCTTCCTTCCAGGCGGCTCCAGTTCCCTGTTTCCTGCAGCAGATGGGCGATAAGGCCGATGCACCACATGCGGAGGTTCCCAAGGGTGATTCCTTCCTTCAGGACCCTGGCCCTGCACTGCTCTAAAAGCCCCAGGGCCTGCTCACGGCTGCCCAGCAGGACTTTCTGGATAAGCAGCTTATTTCCCTCGCCCAGCTCTGCCCTTTTCCCGGATTCCCAGGTCACGGCTTCATGAAATACGGAGTAACCCTCCCGCTCTGATAAATGTCTGTATTTTAAGGCTGTGAACGCTTCCTGTATGGAGTCCTCCAGCCGTTCCAGGCCAGAATACCGGTTTCCGATTCCCAGCGCCGTCTCCACGTCCAGCACCTCCAGTATGGTCCCACGGATTTTCCCTGCAAATCCTGTCCCCTGTTCCTCCAGGCCGCATCCCCCGTCCTGGCTGGACAGGATGATATACACATGGTCTGCATTTCCCTGAAAGACTTCTACCGCACAGCCATCCACGGACTGGCTCAGCTCCTGGACACAGTTATAGACCGCATATTTAAGAAGCTCCCCCCACAGATCCCTGGTCCTGTCATAATAATCCACGATCAGCAGGTCCAGGGCAATCAGGTTCTCCTTGTATATCTTCAGCCCTAATTCCTGTATGGCTTCTTCTATCCTGGCCTTGCCATAATAACCCGCCATCAGGTCATTGATGAACTGGCGGCTTAAAAGCGGTATGCTTTTATTCTTCCGGTGGGTATCCCTCATACGGCTTTCAAACTGCTTCTTTGTGTTCAGGACCGATTCCAAAAGTTCCTCCCTGGCCAACGGCTTCAGGAGATAATCGCATGCCTTATGCTTAATTGCCTCCTTTGCATACTCAAAATCCTCATATGCCGTCAGAAGGATGACCTGGATATCCGGATAAAGAATGCGGGCCTCCTTCATAAGCTCAATCCCGGACATCTGAGGCATCTTAATATCAGTCAGCAGCAGATGGGGAGCAAGCTCCTTTAGCATGGAAAGGGCTTCCTGTCCATCACATGCAACCCCCACGATTTCCATTCCATAGCTTTCCCAGTCAATTGTTTTTTTAAGTCCCCTGCGGATGATGGCGTCATCATCCGCAATCAATACACGGTACATAAAACCTCCTTTTTCAACAGCCGGGATCTGTTCCAGGGATTTCAGGTCACAGGGATATACACCTTTATGACCGTTCCCCGCCCCTGTACGCTCTCAATCTCCAGCCCGGCTTCCCCGTCATAATATAGCATAAGCCTGGAATATACATTCCTCAGCCCAAAGCTTACCTGGCTGTATCCTTCTTCCTGATTCATGCTTTTTCGGACCTGCTCCAGCCGTTCACTGGCCATTCCAGCTCCTGTATCCCTTACCTCAAACAGGATACGCCCGCCCTCACGCTTCCCGGTAATGGTAATCATACCTTTTCCGGCCTGATTCTGTATGCCGTGGTGCAGCGCGTTCTCCACAAGGGGCTGCAGCGTCAGCTTCAGGATACGGCAGTCCCGTATATCCGGGGCTATCTCTATTTCATATTCAAATTTATCCCCATATTTCATGTGCTGGATCACAAGATAATTTTTTACATGGTTGATTTCCGTGTCTATGGTTATGACATCTTCCCCCCGGCTTAATCCGGTCCTGAAAAAATTGGACAGGGCCAGGACCATGGCGCTGGCCTCCTTTGATTCATCCAGTTCACAGAGCTGCTGTACGGAATACAGCGTATTATACAGAAAATGCGGGTTAATCTGTTCCTGCATCAGGGAGAGTTCTGCCTCCCGCTTTTTCTCCTGCTCCTCTTTTACCTGTTCAATCAGCTGCCTTACCCTGGACAGCAGTTCATTGATTTTGTCGCTGAGGATCTGTATCTCCCTGGCGCCGCCTGAGGAGACATTGGCGATTGAAGTGACGTCCTCAACGGATACGGTGTCGGTCAGCCGTTTGATGGGCAGCACGATCAGGCGGCTCAGCACCACACAGGCCAGCACGCTGCACACAATCACTGCAATCATGGTAAAATGAATGGAGTTCTGCATCGTGCGCACATCGTGGAACATTTCATTGGTTGGCAGTAATGCGGCCACAAGCCAGCCATTTGTCTTCAGATGCCTTGTATATACCATCATTTCCTGCCCGGAGACGCTCTTAACCTTGATTCCGGCGGATACATCCGCCATCTGCTGGAGCTGGCGCAGGGACTGTTCCGACAGCGTATAAGACTCATCCACATCCTTATAACGTATAAGGCTGCCGTCATGGATCAGGGCCACATATCCATTTTCACTGATATCCGGTATGGTCAGCATATCCCGGAACATGGATTCCCGGATATTAAACACAATCCCGCCCCGTCCGGGCTGCCCCGGCTTGCCGTACAGCCTGTACAGGGAGAACACCCGGTTGTTCTTACGGTTGTTTTCCGCATCCGTCACCTGGAAAATGGTATCGTCGTGAAGAAAGCTCCAGTTATAGATGGACTGGTTGCGTCCATACCATGCGTCGTAGTTAAAATCAATCTTTACCGGTATATCCTCACACCGGTACATCCGGAACCGGCTGTCATTAAAATCAATGATTACGGAATCCAGGAAGGAACCGGATGACACAAACTGGTCGTCAATGCTTTTCCTCAGGTTGATATAATACTGTCCCTTGGCCCTGTCCACATTTTCCTGTGACATCACAAGGGCAAGGGACAGCATGTCACTGCTGTTCTCAATGTACTGGAACCGTTCCATCAGATCCGCCATACGGCTGTCAAGCACGCTGGTTGACTGGGTCAGCGAATTAAGCATGTTGGCCCTTGAGCTTTCCGTCACCTGGTTATATGACATGCGCTGGAACGTAGTGCCCATAATAAGGATTGTCACCACCATCACGGGCACGAACACAATCACTAAAAGCCACATAACCGGTATATGCTTCATTGCCGTTTTCCGGCCGGTGTCAAATCCTTTCATCTCATTCCTGCTCCCAATCCTCAATTAAAAACAGATTACAGTGTCCTTCATCCGTATCAGCCGCATACAGGATCTTACGGCCGTCCCAGCTGAACGTCGGGTGGCAGTGGGAGTGCTGGTACAGCCATGTGGTATTATGGTTTGCCAGCACCCGGAGGGTTGGTTTCCCATCTATCCCCATACGGATCAATACGATATCATCCGTTCCATCCCCCACAAACTCATCTTTTACCGGATTGGCCATATAATGGTTACAGTAAAAAGGCATGGGGACCGTCCTTTGTACCTGTCCGGTTTTATCCGCAATACCGAAATAGGGCTGCCTGCCTCCTGAGGAAGGCGGCGTGAATACCTGGGTCCTGTCCGAGGAAATGGTGCCGTCATGGCCGGCTCCCCGGTTGTCGAACACAATCATCCCATCCCTTGTCCAGAACTCGTGTCCCACGCAGTCGTCCTCCCCCTGCCGGAAACAGGGCCACACATCCCCATTGTCCATGTTGATAAGCCATATCCTCTGGTTCACGCAGTTCCACGGCCCTTCATGGCAGAACATGGCAATAGAAGGATTGTCCGGGGAAAACTGGAAATGCGACAGCCAGTTGGTATCCCTCCACACATCATGGAAACCCGTGCCATCCATGTTGACCACGGAAATCCGGCTGTCCTTGATTGCATACATTTTATCCTTAAATCCCGAATAATTAGGGCCGCCGTCCTGCCTGGCCCCCACATCCTCATTGCGTATGAACCCAATCCGCTTCCTGTCGCTGCTGACCGAGAAATTCTGTACCAGCATGTCATGGTCCTCATATACCACCTTCACGGTCTTTTCCCGCGTATCCATCACCTTTAAACGGTATCCGGACCAGTACACAAGATACCGGCTGTCCCTTGTCTTGGTGGCCGTGCTCAGCCAGACCCCCTCCGGCTCATCCGTTACCTGGGTCATCACGCCTGTATCCAGCTCCATATGGAACAGGTTATAAATACCCCTGCCATTACAGCGGTCCGAGAAAAAGTATAGGGAGTTACTATCCCCATCAAAGGAATTATCTGTAAAATACATATGGAAATTCACATGTCTGTCCGTCAGCTGTTTTATGCGCAGCCCGCTTTTTGGGTCCGTATACTCTTTTATTTCTGACGGAAACCTGTCTCCTGTCATGGCTGTCCCCTTTCTATACCATTTATATCACATTTTTTCCCTTACATCCAGAAGTTCCGGTATCTGCAGGTCCATGGATGCAAATGCATCCCGTATCCGCGCCGCCTTGCTACACCCAAGGATCAGGAAGGTCTCAAACTCCCTGGTCAGCACATACTGTATGACCAGGGATGATACATCAATCCCTGTCCGAAGGCTGGCTTCCCTGATTCTCCTGGCCCTTGCCATATTTTCCTCTGTCAGATATTTTTTCCTTGTGTCTTCATTCAGTGCATCCTCCCCCTGTTCCAGATACAGGCTGAAAAAGCCCTGGGCCTGGGCGGAATAGGCGTACAGAGGAATATCTGCCGTCCTGTACCATTCATAGGATACAGGATCCATGCAGATAACGGATTCATCCCCCCATGCCTCAGGTGTACAGACGCCCAATCCAAACTGTATCTGGCTCATGGAGAACCCCTGTTTCCCCGCCGCCCCAGCATAGGCATTGGCTGCCTGGATCCGCTCCGTGGTCCAGTTGGAAGCACCCACATAGCGGACCAGCCCCTGGCGGACCAATGCATCACAGGTATCCACAATCTCCTCTACCGGGCGCTCCCTCTCATCCCTGTGAAGCCAGAACACATCCACGTATCCTGTTCCCAGGGCATCCAGGCTTTTATGGAGTTCTTCCTCCAGATGGGAACAGGACAGACAGCCCCGGTCCCTGTTATATCCTCTTGGCATCAGTCCGCCTTTGGTTCCGATAAAAAGCGTTTCCCTCTGCCCGTGTTCCTTCAGCCACATGCCGATGGCCTGCTCGCTTGTACCGTCCCGGCCATCCAGCCAGCTGGCATAGCTCCTGGCCGTGTCAATCTGGTTCCCGCCCAGGGACGTATATACCTGGAGCAGCTTAGCTGACTCTGTCCTGCTTATCCTGCTGCCAAAATACATGGTCCCCAGCGCTATGGTGCTGACGGGGGAACCATCCGCACAGCAGAACCTGGAACTGTATCTCCGGTCATTGCCCGCCTGTCCGCGGATTCCTTTATCGCTTCGCATGCCTGCACTCCTCCCAAAGCCCGGCCATGTAATGCAATGGATTATGGCCCAGATAATCCCTGCAGGGCATGTTAAACCCGGTCTGCGGTTTCCTTTGTACCTGTTCAGGCCGTCCTCCAAGGGAATCATAGAATTCCCAGATACAGCCGGTCTGGAAATAAATCCGGGAAGTCCCGTCAAGGGCGGCTTCCAGCAGGCGCCCTGCCTCCTCATATCTGCCATACCTCATACAGCCCCTGGCAGCCCACATGGTCATGGAATTCCAGGCAGGGCCTCTCCACATCCGTTTCTCATACAGGGAATCCTGCAGGGAGACGGTAGGGACAGGGTGCCGTGACAGGAATTCCTGTTCATTCATCATATGGCGCTCAATGATATATCCGGCCTGTTCAGGATCCGCGGCCCCCACAATCACCGGCCAGAAGCCTTCCAGGCACAGGTGCCTGTATTTGGGACAGTCCACGGACCAGCTGTCATAAAAGAAACCTGTTTCCCTGTCATACAGGACATTCCTTATATACTGTCCCAGGCCATCCCTTTTTTCCTCAAGGGTCCTGTCCCTGATACCGTACAGTTCCTGCTGCCATGCCAGAAGGCGGTCATACATGAGATATACGTGGGAACAGGCATCCACACAGGACTTTTCCCCTTCCGGGACCTCCATGAACCGGATTCCCTCATCCACGCCGCTTTCCCAGAGATGGTTTTTAATATCCGTATAATAAAAGCCTCCGTCCATTGCCCTGCGGCTGTGTTCAAACCAGGACACCTGGCGTTCAAGGGCATCCGCACAGGTTTTCAGCCACGCCTTATCCCTGTTTTTCCCATATATCAGATCTGCCGCAGATACCCATACCGGGGGATGGGTCTGGTCCGGCGCCCAGTCCGCAGGGGCGTCCTCCCTCATCCATATGATACTTGGGATCATGCCGTCCTCCTGCTGAAGGCTTATCAGGTTGTCAATCTGATACCTGGCCTGGGCCGGATCATCCTCAAGAAGGTCCAGGGCGATGTGCACTGCATCCCAATGTCCAAATGCCGGGCCGTAGCAGTAGCCAGGGCCGATATCCTCCCATGGATAAGGCAGCACGCCCTGGGGCTGGAACTGGCTTTTTCCGTGAAGCATTTTCACATAGTCAAGCACTGGCCCCCATTCACTTTTACCGTAATTCATGACTTTCCTCCTCTTATCTTACATGGACAGGAAGGGATACGGATTCCTGTCATCCGTATCCCTTCCTGCCGCCTGTTATTTCTTAATCAGCTGCGTATATTCTGCCTCCGCACCTGTCATGGCATCTGCCCATTCTGTCAGGAACTCCTCCGAGGATTTCTGTCCTGCCAGCACTGCCTGGAATCCCGGCGCTGCAATGGAATCCTGGATGGACTGGTAATCCGGCAGATACAGAGGATACGGGAAAGCAATCGTATTGTCATCAGACTGCATCTTCATTGCCTCATTGATGTGCTGTGTGTTTACGACCCAGTCTTCATTGGTCAGGTCCGTGTGGGTAGGCACCTGGCCAATATTCTGGTTCCAGTAACTCTGTGACTCCGCGGAGCACAGGAAGCTGATGAACCTCCACGCCTCATCCTTGACCTGGGACTGCTTGAACATGACATAGCCATTGACCGGATAGCCGCCGGAAATCACACGTTTCCCTGTGGCTGATACAGGCGGTGCGAATGCAAAGAACTTACCTTCTCCCAGGGTCTTGCTGTGCTCGCCGAAGGAACCCAGGTTATGCTGTATCATTGCCGCGCTTCCAGTGTCAAAGGCAGCTACCATTTCCTTATATCCGTTGGAAATATCGCTCTCCGGTGTGTACTTGTTATAGATATCCTTAAGCCGGTCCAGGGCCTCCACGTTCTTCGGGTCATTGAGCGTGGATTTCCCATCCTCCGTAAATGGCTGCGTGATGCCGGAATATGCGTACAGGTATTCCTGAAGCTGCATGGGGCCGCCTGCCCCGCCGCGGATGCTGAACCCGTAGGTGCCTGCATCGCTGTCCGTAAACAGTTCAACCAGATCATAGAAGTCATCCCAAGTCCCGGGCGCCTCCACCCCTTTCTCCTCAAACCAGTCCTTCCTTCCCCAGAACATCGGGTTAAAGGTGGATGTGTTAGGTATACAGTACAGTTTGTCATCCACGGACAAGGTGCGCAGGGATTGGACGATGGACTGGTTAATCTTGTCATGTTCCTCCCATGAATCAAAGTACGCATCAAGTGGCTCCAGGGCGTCATTTAAGATGAATCCTGCCTGCCACTGGGGCGGCATGCCGCACACATCCGGGGCAGCGTTTCCGGTTACCGCAACCTCAATCTTGTTCTTCGCATCACTGTTGGGAAGGCCCACATACTCAATCTTGATATCCGGGTTCTGCTCCTCAAACCGTTTAATCAGCTCCTCATAATACGGCGTCCGGTTGGGACCTGCATTCTCATCCCAGAAAACAACGGTCTTAACCTCCCCGGAGGCAGCCTTTCCATTATCCGCTTTTCCGGTATCCCCCTTCCCGTCCGCGCTTTCAAGAGCCTCCGTGGCCTGTCCGGCCGGGGCAGCCGGCGCATCCTCCTTGGAACCGCATCCGTACAGCATGGAACCTGCCATACACACCCCCAGTGTCACTGCTAATAATTTCTTCCTCATAATGAACCTCCTTATCCTTTTACAGCTCCGGCCGTCAAACCTCCGACCAGATACTTCTGCACATATATGAACATCAGAATCGCCGGGGCCAGCGCAATCATGCTTCCTGCTGCCAGCGCCCCATAGTTAATATCAAATTGTCCCTGCATGAACGAAAGACCTACCGGTATGGTGAATTTCTTTGTATTGTTCACAAACATCAGTGCAAACAGGAATTCATTCCAACAGGATATAAAGGAAAATGACGCGCACGCCACCACTCCCGGCGTCAGCACGGGCAGCACCACCTTAACCAGGGCCTGGAACCTGGAGCATCCGTCCACATAGGCGGCTTCCTCCAGATGATACGGTATCTTCTCCACAAACCCCTTCATCATGATGGATGAAAATGGAATCTGGAATGTGGTGTAAACCAGGATCAGGGACCAGTGGTTGTTAATCAGGTGCAGCTTTGAAAATGTAATGAACAGCGGTATGATCAACATGGCACTGGGTATGAACTGGGTACATAAAAGCACCAGCATGAACGGCTGTTTCCCTTTAAACTTAAATCTGGACAGGGCATATCCCACCAGCAGTGCGCTGGCCACCGTCATGAGGCAGGCCACGGCAGATACCAGAAGGCTGTTAAGGAAATACTGGGAAAAGCCCACATCCCTCCAGGCCGTAACATAGTTCATGGCAGTCGCCGGGTCAGGCAGGTAGCGCACAGGCCGCTTGATGATGTCCCCCTCCACCTTCAGGGACGTGACCAATGTCCAGTAAAAGGGGAAACAGATGAAACCCACAAACGCGGTCAGCGGCAGCAGACGGTATATGATTAAATCCTTCCATTTCCTGGCTTTCATGCCTTCTCCTCCTCTCCGAATCCTGTCAGCTTAATATAGGCTGCTGCGAACACCGCCAGGATGACAAATGAAATCACTGCAATGGCGGATCCGTATCCAAAGTTACTGTCCCTGATGGCTGTCTGGGTTATATACATGGTCAGGGTCATGGTGCGGTTCACCGGCCCGCCTCCCGTCAGGTTGTAAATCACATCCACATTGTTGAACTCCCACACAGCCCTTAAAAGGGTGGACAATACAATGGTTTCCTTAAGATGCGGCAAGGTAATGTAGAGGAATTTGCTCCATCTGGTCCCTCCGTCAACCGAGCACGCTTCATACTCCTCATCCGGTATGCTCTGAAGGCCCGCCAGAAGCATGATGGCAAAAAACGGGATACCGCGCCACAGTTCCGCAACCGTCAAGGCTGCAAAGGAGGTGCCGTAACCGGAAATCCATGCAATCCCCTTCTTAATGATACCCATTTTCATGAGAAGGTCATTGACCACGCCCATATTCTCATTGTACATTAACGACCACATCATGGATGTCAGCACGCCTGACACGGCCCACGGCGCGAACACAATGGCCCTTAAGATGCCACGGCCCCTAAACCTCTGGTTCAGGACCAGGGCAATCATAAGCCCGAATACCAGCTGAAGCCCCACCTGGACAACCACCCATTTAACAGAAACAAGGAGGCTGGCCCTAAAGGTCTTATCCTCTGTCAGGATTTTTATGATATTGCCAGGCCCCACAAATCCTCTCAGATAAGGCTTGTTGGTGGCATAGTTCTGAAGGCTGTAATAAAACACGTTCAGGATCGGGTATGCCATGAACAGCAGCAAAAACACGATTGCCGGCGTCAAAAAACAATATGGCAGGTACCTGCTTCCAATCTTCTTACTCATATCCTCATTCCCCTCTTCTGTTCCAGGTCATATCTGAACTGTAACATTATAGTACCGGATAAAAGGAAAATTTGATATGAAATAATTTATACAAAAATCTATAATATTTTTATGTGTGTGTTCCGCTATTGCTGCCGGGACTTCCGATTGTTTATCTGAATCCGGTATGCTAGAATATAATCAGATGAAACAGAAAGGGGTGGGAAGATGAGGATTGCAGCTTCCAGGTAACAGTGCAGGGTTCCTGTCAGGGGCCTTGCTGATTGACATCAGATTAGGAGGCCAATATGTCATATTTTAAATATCAGGGAAAAAATATCCATTACGAAGAAACAGGCAGCGGCAGGCCATTATTCCTGCTCCACGGCAACACGGCATCATCCAACATGTTTTATGAGATAGCCGGCAGATATGCAGGGCATCACAAAGTAGTCCTCATTGATTTCCTGGGACACGGAAAGTCGGACAGGCTGACAGAGTTCCCGGCAGACTTATGGTTTGATGAGGCCATGCAGGTCATCGGACTTATGAAGACCAGGCAGTACGGCAAAGCAGATATCATCGGCAGCAGCGGAGGCGCCCTGGCCGCAATCAACGTGGCCCTGGAGGCGCCGGAACTGGTTGGGAAAGTCATTGCCGACAGCTTTGAAGGCGAGACTCCGCTGAAGGCATTTACCCAGAACATCGAACAGGACCGCGAGGCATCCAAGAAGGATGAAAATGCCAGGATGTTCTACTATTATATGAACGGGGATGACTGGGAACATGTGGTGGATTGCGACACCTCCGCCATCCGCCGGCATGATAGTACCATCGGTAAATTCTTCCATAAACCCCTGGAGGGCTTCCAGCCGGATATCCTGCTGACCGGAAGCAGGGAGGATGAATTTATCTGTTCCCTTGAAACAGACTACTTTGAACGGGTCTATGGGGAGATGATCAGGAAAATCGGCCATGGGAAAATCCATCTGTTTGACACAGGCGGCCATCCGGCCATGCTGTCCAACCAGCAGGTATTCCTTGAGATAAGCCGTGGTTTTTTAGAGGAATAAACAGCAGGGGCCAGAGGAGCAATCCTCTGGCCCTGTCTGAATTTCCTTTATGATTGTTTCCTAATCCCCCAAAGAATATACTGCCGTAAAATATCCTCTTGGGTTATAGCTGAGGCAGTTTCCCCCCAGCATCCCCTGCACGCCGTCCATTCCCTGCCCCCTGTCAGAAGGCAGTATCTCCTGCTGGGATCTGGATGCCATGGCGACACCTGTATAAGAACCTTCAACCGCGCCCTTCAGGATATAGATATCCCCCTCATAGATTGTCTTCATCACCGTATCTGCGCTTGTCTGCCACAGTTCATAGGTACCGGAACCGTAATCCAGGGTAAGTCCCGTTTCTTCACCACTCCCGGACGGATTACTGCCTTCTTCATACAGCACATATCCGTAAACGGTTTCCTGCCCTTTTGTTCCCGGGTCCAGCGCCAGCATCCTGTGCTCACCGGTCCGTTCATTCAGCACAACCTGAACTTCCCCTCCATCCGCCATAAGCTTTACCTGCTCCGCCGTAATGGCCGCAGGTATGGAAATGCTTCCCTGTACAACATAATACGCCCCCATATCCCTGGCGGTCGATAAATCCGCATACAGTCCCGTTTCAGGATGATTACCCAGCAGGGATAGATAAGGTGCAAAGGGAAGGTCTTCCAATCCATACTGGTTCTGCCCGTCCAGACGGTTCCTGTCCGGATTCCCCTCCATCTCTTTTATGAAAGCAATATTATTCTTTTCCACATCGGATAGGAGGGATTCGGAAAATGCATCCGGCTCCATGATTCCCCTGTACCACATCTTACCGGAATAGTATTGGTTCAGTACATCGGATTTGAACTTCCTGCCATGGGCCGCATAAATCTCATTCCTGAGCAGCATCAGGTCCTCCGTAGGCCACAGGCATAAATCAGCTTTGCAGAGATTTCTGGTAAAGACATCCGGAAATGTGAAGCTCCCCTCCCAGGGATAGTAATCCCCTGCAAAAGCGCCGTTTCCCTCCACAGAGATATGCCTGTCGGTCAGATCCGGGGTTAAGTGGAAGGTTACCGTATAGGATGGATTCCCTGCTTCCGTTTCCGCGCCTGCAAGATATTCCTGAGGCTGTACCTCATATGAAAGTCTCCCTTCCTCCGTCAGGAATTCCGTACTGTCCATAACAGAAAAGGCATCGGCATAATCCTGAATCAGGAAACTGCATTCCAGCCATTCTGTTTCCATGCCGCCCTTTGCCGGACGGAGGGAAATGCGCCGCCGGATATCCCCTGCCTGAAAGAAAGTACCTGTAAATATGGTATTATCCGTCCTCAGGTTTCGGGCAGCTTTGCTGATGACATATTGATTTTGGGTGATTGGCCGCCCCTGGCCTGAATCTGATTCCCGGCTGCCTGGCTGGCCCTGGCCTGCCTGCTGGTCATTGTCCCGGCTCTGGTCTATATTCCGGTCACTGCCCTGGCTCTGGTCTGCATTCCGGTCGCTGCCCTGGCTCTGGTCTGCATTCCGGTCACTGCCCTGGCTCTGGTCTTCATCCTTCCCGGCATGACCCGTGCCATCTTCCCATCCTTCCTGCCCTGGCTTTAAGGACTGTTCCGTCTGCTGTCCCCCACCCGTCATAACATCCAAACCAGAGTCTTTTCCCTGGCAGGAAGCCAGTACCATACACGCTGCCAGCATGTAACCCAATCCAATCTTTCTTTTCATCCAATCAACACCTGCCTGTCTTTTCCCCATAGGAAAGCATCCTCTGTCTGCATCCCTATCCACTGTTATGCACATATGAACGTCAAAACACACTTAAATCTTCCAGGAAGGCAGATTTTCAATTGCGTCAGCAGTCTTTCCGCTTTCCATCGTCACTTAAAAGTATACTACAGACATCAGAAAAGGACTATTAATTTTCCCTTGCAGAATTCTTAGGGTGTGTTTGAAAATTGCTTTCTGTCAGCCGTGCGTCCATGTACCTGACAGCAGGGTTACCTTATAAACTCAACCCGGTCCACGGTTGCCGGATTAACCAGCACCTTAAACTCCTTAACCGTAGGCGTATGGTAAGAACTTATCTTCCTCTCCTTCAGCTCCTTCATGATCTGGTCCTTACAGTCCATGAACGTCACAAAATCATCGGAGATATAATAATAGTCAACCCAGGCAGTATCCCCCTCCCCGCATTCCAGATACGGTCTTATGGCCTTGGAATTATAGGTAAGCTGGAACCTCACTGTATTCTCCGGCACATCCGGGTCCTGGACCAGTTCCTTTTCGGATTGGGATTCCCCATAGTAATAGCCGATCCGAAACTTTTCTTCTTCCTTTGGTTCAAACGCATACTCAAAGGATTCCGTCTTCATCTCCACCGGACCTGCTTCCTTTTCCCCCATGTAAGCAAAGGTGGAGGCTTCATAGGCCGCGACTCCGGTTCCCAGTCCGGTAAGAAAAACACCACCGCAGAAAATACCTATCATGACTTTCTGTAAATTACGCATGCCTTACCTCCTTGGAAATCTTATTCGTGCAGGTTTCTTCCTGATATCCACACAATGATGCCTGCGGTCTATCTTCCGGCACGGGCGGTTCCTGCGGTCCTGCCTCCTCTTCCGGCTCAGGGTGCTCCTGCCGCCCTGCTTTTTCTTCCGAATCAGGGTGCTCCTGCCGCCCTGCTTTCCCTTCCGGCCCCAGGCGCTCCTGCGGTCCTGCCTTCCATTCCGGCTTAGGGCACTCCTGCCGCCCGGCCTTTTCTTCCGGCTCAGGGTGCTCCTGCCCGGCCTTTTCTTCCGGCCCCAGGCACTCCTGCCGCCCGGCCTTCTCTTCCAGTTCAGGCCACTCCCGCAGCCCGGCCTTCTTTTCCGGCTCAGGCCACTTCCGCAGCCCAACTTTCTCATCCGGCACCAGACGCGCCCGCCGCCTGGCCTCCTCTTCCGGTTCAGGCCGCTCCTGCCGCCCGTCTTTCCCTTCCGGCACCAGACGCCCCTTCCGCCCGGCCCTCTCTTCCGGTTCAGGCCACTCCCGCCGTCCGGCCTTTTTTTCCGCCCCAGTCCGCACCTGCTCCCCGTCCTGCATCCTTATCCGCCCTGGCCTGGCCTGTTCCCAACAGCATTCCCGCCCTGTCCTCAGCCGCATCAGGCTGAAACACAGATATGTAACTGAACCAAAACATAAGATGGTTCCCAGACTGATTAACGTAATACCCAGCAGCGGATAACCATGAAACAGCCATACCACGGATGCGCCAAAGATAAATATCATGCACAGGGTGAAGGAGCCTCCAAGAAGCCCCAGGAATATCATGCAGATATTAAAACACCAGCGGATACACCACAGCGCCATCCAGACCAGAAACCGGAAACAGTGTCCTATGAATGAACCAATGCCCTGTCCCACACCTCTGATACAGGTTCCGATTCCCGGCCTTAACAGGCCTCTGCCCCGATCCAATCTGCAAACACCCATGTCCCTGTCAGCCTGTGTCCTTCTGACAAAACGTTTTATACCGCTCCCCTGGAGACGTCCGCCTTCCGGACGTGTATCCTCATCCTGTTTCCGGCTCCATATCCTGTTTCTCCATGGCGAGGACAGGAACATCCATATGCGTCCCGCGCCCTGCCTGACTGTTCCGGCACAGATGCAGAAAAACCTTTTTACCCTCGTACCGGTCCTTCCAAAAAAGCCGGATGCTGCCGCCCATGCCTGTTTCCCTTTTGCAGCAGCTGCTTGCGTATCCACCTTCCTCTTAACAGACGTTTGGCCCTGATATTCCGGATTCACATGGTATGCCTCAAGTATCCCACATGCAAGTTCCCGGATATCGCCAAAGTCCCGGATTGCCTCTTCTTCACTTAATCCATTTTCAATCTTCATGTCAATATGCTGGGTGTATTCCTCCAATATATCCTGCTGTTCCTTATCTTCAAGAATGGCAAGATATGTCCCCAGTTCTTCTAAAAATCCCTTCTTATTCATCCTTCTGCTCCTTTAAAAACCTGCACACCTGTTTCTGAAATTCATCCCATTCCTGCTCCAGCCGGTCCCTGTACAGGATTCCTGCCGCCGTGATATGATAATACTTCCTGGGCGGACCCTCGGTTGATTCCCGCAGATATGTCTCAAAATACCGTTCATTGGTCAGACGCTTAAGCAGCGGGTAAATGGTACCCTCGTTCACATCAATGACCTTGGACACCTCCTCTACCAGCTCGTACCCATACATGTCCTTCTTCCTGACAGATTCCAGTACCACCAGCTCAAGGACTCCTTTTTTAAACTGTGGATTCATGACCGTCCTCCTTTAGATACTATATTATACACACTACTATGTAATGTCAAGTACTATAAAAAACAAAATACTTAAATTTTCATTACGCCTGAGATAACTGTCATGGCTTGATTTCCATCCCTGCTTCTGTTATGATAAACCGCATGAAAGAATAGGTGATTACAATATGGATCTGCATTTTCAACCATTAACAGACATGAACAGGGAAACCGCGCTTAAACTGCGCATTTCCCCAAAACAGAAAGGCTATGTGGAGACGGTGGAGGAATGCCTGGCGGAGGCCGCACATAACAGGAACTGGAGGCCCGTCGGGATATACGACGGCAATGTCATGGTAGGTTTTGCCATGTACGGCTTCTTCTGGTGGCCATACCTCCCCTTTGGGCGCCTGTGGCTGGACCGCCTTCTCATTGATGAAACCTTCCAGGGAAAGGGGTATGGAAGTGCCGCCCTCTCCGGCCTCCTGAACCGCCTGAAGCAGGAATACCGATGCTCCAGGATCTATCTGAGCGTCATCAGGGAAAATACCACCGCCATCACCATGTATGAAAAGTCCGGCTTCCGGTTTAACGGCGAACGGGACATACACGGGGAGCATGTGATGGTATACCAAGTAAAAAAACAATGAGCAGGCAGCCCGACGGGTCACCTGCTCCATCTATAATCATAGATTGATTCTTTCATTCCGATTGATTTTTTCATTCAGCTTTCTGTAAACCCGTTCACGCATCCACGGTTCCGTTGAAGCGAGGACGGCATCCCCGGGTAAGAACCATGCGACGCCGCTGTTCTCATCCTCTTTTATATGCAGTCCTTCCCCCTCCTCCGCCTCCAGCAGATAGGTCACATTCAGATGCAGATGGGAGGGCACATAAGCGCCCTTTTTCACATGACCGTCCACCGTCAGGATTTCCAGCGAGTAAACCGCATCCGAAACAGGCCGCACCTGCTTAAGCCCGCTTTCCTCCTTCACTTCCCGGACAGCCACCTGTAAAAGGTCCTGCTCCCCGTCCGCATGGCCTCCCAGCCAGGACCAGGACTGATAGATGTTATGGTATGCCATCAGCACCTTGGTGCGCTGACGGTTTACAACCCAGGCCGACGCGGTCATATGCGCCATGGCATTGTCCCGTGTGAAGATATCCTTTTCTTCCTTCAGACATCTGATAATGATGTTCCTGTCCCTTTCCTCCTGCTCATTAAAAGGACGGTATTCCTCTAATTGCCTTAACAGATCCATCATAGTCCCTCCAGCGGACCCACGATTTTCCCGGCCGCTGCACAGGCCGCGGCGGTTCTGGGTGACGCCAGGTAAATCTCCACCTTGGAGGTCCCCATGCGCCCCAGGAAATTGCGGTTATTGGTGGCAATGACCCGCTCCCCATCGCTGAGGATACCTCCGGTCCGCCCGCAGCACAGGCCGCAGCCAGGATGTGTGATGATTGCGCCTGCCTCCGCCAGGGTGTCGATTGCCCCGCAGGCAATGGCCTCGTTATAAACCTTCCTGCTGGCCGGCGTCACTATCAGCTTCACATAGTCCGCCACCTGCCTGCCCTTTAATACCTCAGCCGCAGCCACCAAATCCTCCAGGCGCCCGTTGGTGCATGAGCCGATGAACACCTGGTCGATGGGCGTGCCCATAAGCTCACTGACCGGCTTGATTTTGTCCACCTGAGACGGACATGCCATCACAGGAACAAAGTCCTCTGCCCGATACACCATTGTCTTCATGTACACGGCATCCGCATCGCCGGTCAAGCTCTTCTGGTAATCGTCCAGTTTCACTTCACAATATTCTTCCGTCTTGGCATCCGGTGTGAACAATGCACATTTGGCCCCGGCTTCAATGGCCATGTTGGCAATGGTCATACGGCTGGCAATGCTCATCTCCTCCACCGTTGTCCCGCTAAACTCCAGGGCACGGTAGGTTGCCCCGTCAGCTCCCAGGTCGCCGATCAGGCGCAGGATGATGTCCTTTGACATGACGCCCTCAGGCAGTTTTCCGTCTATGACCACCTTGATGGTTTCCGGAACCTTAATCCACATGGTACCGGTACCCAGGATACTTGCCATCTCCGTATAACCGATGCCAGAGGAAAATGCACCCACACATCCATATGTGGTGGTATGGCTGTCCGTGCCGAACACCACGTCCCCCGGTTTCACATAACCGGCTTCCGTCATCAGCTGGTGGCAGATGCCATCGCTTCTGTGCACATGCTTCATCCCGTATCTGGCCGCAAACGCATCCCCTACACGGAAATGCCTGGTATCATCCAGCTGGCTGGCCGGGACCAGATGGTCGTAGATAAGGACCACCCTGTCCGGGTCCCAAAGCTTCTTAAATCCCATCTCTTCAAACTTATCCGCCACAAACGGAATGAAGATATCATGAATCATCACACGGTCCACATTCACCGTGACAATGTCCCCCGGCCTGACCTGGGCAGCGCCTGTATTATGTTTAATAATCTTTTCAATGATTGTATTTCCCATTGCAGTCTCCTTAATCCCCTTAATCCAGTCCGTTCAGTTTCCTCATGGCTTTCACCAGTCCGCCTGCATTGATGATATCCACCAGGTTCTGGGGCAGGGATGCAATCGGATACTGCCTTCCCTTATAGTCCACATGGTGATTCACTGTAACCGTTATGGGGTCCCCCTCCGTCATATCATCATACAGGTCCGGCTGCTCTATCAAAAGCAGGCCGTTATTAATGGAATTGCGGAAAAATATCCTTGCAAATGACTTGGCAATCACACACCTGATTCCCAGTGCCTTGATAATCTCCGGCGCCTGCTCCCGGGAGGAGCCGCAGCCAAAGTTCTTACCTGCCACGATGATGTCCCCTTCCTCAATCTGCCCAGCCAGTTCCGGGCGCAGGGGACTGAATCCGTACTGCTTCATATCGTCAATTGTCTTAAGCGCCAGATACTCGGTGGGGATGATGATGTCCGTGTCAATGTCATCCCCCAGCACCCAGACTTTGCCTGTAAATGTCTCCATTTTTCTATTTCCTTTCCTGTGTTGCTGCCATCACATATCCGGTTCCGGTTTACATACCAAGCCGCCCCCCTGGTACTGGCCGTCTATCCGGCCTGGTATTGTTTGGTGATTCATTCCCGCCATCTGACGGAAAGCATTTTCAAACACATCCCAGGGCAATCTCCCCCGCAATGGCGGAAGCCGTCACCGTTGCCGCGGAACCGAGATACACCTTGGAGCTTGGATGTCCTGCGCGGCCCTTGAAGTTCCTGGTTCCGGTGCTGATCAGCACCTCATTTTCCCCAATCACGCCCTGGCAGCTTCCCCAGCACACACTGCAGTTGGGGTTCATCACAATGGCCCCTGACTCCATGAAAATATCAATCAGGCCTTCCTTAAGCGCCTGCCTGTATACCTCAAGGCTTGCGGGGACCACCAGGAAACGTACGCTGTCAGCTACCTTTTTCCCCTTAAGTATAGCCGCGCCCACACGAAGCTCATCGATGCGCCCATTGTTGCAGGACCCTAAGAATGCCTCGTCAATCTTAACGCCGCAAACATCCTTTGCAGGCACCACATCATCCACAAAATCAGGCCTTGCAACCACCGGCTGGATTTGGGACAGGTCAAAGGTATACTCCCGTGCATAGACGGCATCCGGGTCACTGGTGTATACGGCCTTCGGTTCCCGCCCCCGCTCCCTCAGATACCGGACAGCGGCTTCATCCGCCTCAAAAATCCCTGTCTTGGCCCCTGCTTCCACCGCCAGGTTGCAGAGTACCATACGGTCATTGATGCTCAGCGTCTTAGCGCCTTCCCCGGTGAACTCCATTACCTGGTAATTACATCCATTGGCCCCAATCTCCCCAATGATGGTCAGCATCAGATCCCTTGGATAGACGCCTTCCTGCAGGCGGCCCACCAGATTGAACTTCACTGTCTCAGGCACCAGCACCCAGGAAGTGCCGGTAACCATGCCGTAGAGGAAATCCGTGCATCCCACCCCGGTTCCGAAGGCGCCCAGCGCGCCGTACGTGCAGGTGTGGCTGTCCGCCCCGAATATCAGCTCGCCGGAACATACGTAATGCTCCATCATGATCTGATGGCAGACCCCCTTTCCTTCCCAGAAATCAATCCGGTTCTCCCTGGCAAAATCCCTCATCTTTTTCTGGGAGGCAGCTGTTTTTGGATTATCCGCAGGCACATTGTGGTCCACGATAAAAACCAGTTTCTTATGGTCCGCAATCCTGGGATGTTTCAATTTATTGTTGTACATGTCAACGGTCAGGTGGGTGGTTCCGTCATTGCTCATAAGACGGTCCAGGTTCACGGTATGGATATCCCCCGGCTTCACACTGTCCACCCCTGCCGCTGCTGCGATAATCTTCTCTGCAATCGTCATTCCCATGTCTACGCTTCCTCCTTGTTCAATGATGCAATCAGCCCGCCCTGATTCAGGATATTCTGCATATACTCAGGAAGTCTGGTACATGCATACTCCTTTCCATTGGCCCTTGCCACACCCTCGGACATGGACAGTTCCATGGTATCCCCGGTCTTCACTTCATCCGGAAGTTCCTTGCATACAATCACGGGAAGTCCGATGTTGATGGAATTCCTATAAAATATCCTGGCAAAGGACTTGGCAATCACAGCCTTGACCCCCAAAGCCTTGAGGACGCTGGGCGCCTGTTCCCTGGAGGAACCGCATCCAAAATTCTCGCCCCCCACCACATAGTCCCCTTCCTTTACCTTTCCAGGAAAATCAGGGTCCAATGATTCAAATGTATGTACCTTCATCTCATCGATATTTGGCAATAAGAGATATTGTGAAGCAATGATCTGGTCCGTGTCCAAATCGTCATGAAATTTAAAAACAGTTCCGCCCGGCATAAGGTAATCCCTCCTGTTAAAAGTTATACTTGTTACTCATCTGCCTATCTATTCTACCACAGACTTTGCTATAATAATAATACATGATAAGAATAGGTACTATAGATACAGATTATGAAAGGGGACATCCACCCCCATAAATCTGCAAAAGATATGGCATATATAGGAACATCCTGTCCTTATATGCCATATCCATATATTGGTCATCAGTTACAATCCCCCGTCACCGTCCCCTCCCGGTACACACAATACCTGGAGCGTCCCTCCTTCTTTGCCTGGTACAAAGCCTGGTCGCTGTGCTGGATGAGCAGGTCTATATCCATATCCCCGTCCTTTCCCTGGGCAATGCCTATGCTGGCTGATAAGGATTGCATTTCCCTGGATGCCTGGAACCGGGCGTTAAGCTTTTCAAGGAATTCCCCTGCTTCTTTTTCAAGCTGTTCCATGCTGCACTCACCGAGCCTTGCCACCAGGAACTCATCCCCTCCAAGCCTTGCCACAAAATCATCCGGGAAGGATTCCACAAGCATCCTGGCCGTACCTGTCAGCACCGCATCCCCCACCTTATGCCCGTATGTATCGTTCACCGCCTTAAACCAGTCCAAATCAATGTAAAGCAGGCTTACGGCCCTGTCCCCGCGGTTATGATTGATATACTGGTAAAAATACCTGCGGTTGTAAAGCCCTGTGAGGAAATCCGTATTGGAGCTGTGAAGGATCTGTTTTTCCAGGTTCCGCTCCACCGTCACATCCCGGAAGATGCAGAGCTTCCCCACTACATTGTGGAATATGTCATAGATGGAGCTTTCGTGGATTTCCAGCATTTTCCCAGTCCCGTCCGGCAGGGATACCCTGGCCTCCGCATATCCCTCGCTATTGACTGTGCGCGGTCCGTTAAAGGCATCCGCCAACCACTCCTCATAATCCTTTCCCAGGATCTGAATCTTACTTATCTGGAAATACTCCTCGAATTTTGCATTTGCATTCAGTATCCTGCCCCTGTTATTCCATAAGAGGATGGCATAGGGCATGCTTTGAAGCAGGATTTCGATTTCCGCGCTCATGTTGTGCAGGTCCGTCACGTCATGGCCGATTCCGACCGTCCCAAGGACCGTCACACCGTCCCGGTCCATGATAGGTGTCTTATAGGTGCGCAGCTGCCGCATTCCCCTGGAACATTTGACCTCCTCGGTAAACTGCAGGGTACGCCGCGCCAGGATGACAGCATCCTCCGACTTTTTACAGGATTCCTCCCCATTTTCAAAGTCATCCGGTGAAACGCCCCAGATATAACAGTGGTCCCGTCCAACCACATCCTCCCGGTCCTTTCCCACCACGGAACAGAAGGCACGGTTCACCTTGACATGTGTTCCGTCCATGGCCTTGAACCAGAGCATGTCCGGCAGGCTGTCAATGGCCGTGTCCAGGTATGTCCGGGTCATATACAGGTCATACTCAAGCTTAATCTGTTTCAGGATATGTTCCATCCGGATACGCACCCGCTCCTGCATGAGCGGGATGTCCCAGAACTCGTCCGCCGCCTCCATCTCGCTGGCGGCAAGACCGTCAATCATCCCCCGCTCCCCACAGTACACAAGAACCGCATCCTCCCTGCAATGTGAACGCAGCCCTGACGGAAGGATGCCGCTGCCCAGGTTCCAGATAACCACATGGCTGCCAGCAGCCCGCTCAGGCGAAAATTCCCCTGCTTGCGTAATTGTATGTGAAAAATGTTCCAGCGGGCAAAGACGGCGCATCACCCCGGCCAGCATTGAATCCCTGCTGAAAATCATGATTTGAAGCTTACATTGATACATTGTACCCCTCCTCCGGCAGACACCAGCCCCTGCTATAAGCCCCTGCTATAAATACAGCTTTTCAAACCCCGAAGCGCTGACCGGCCTTCCAAACAGATATCCCTGTATGTAATCCGGCAGGGTCTGCTTCACAATATCAAATTCTTCCTCTGTCTCCACACCTTCCACGCAGACCTTTAAACCGATGCTGTGGGCAAGCTTGATGATATACTCTAAGAAAATGTATTCGTAGCTTCCATGATGGATGCCCGTCACAAAGCTGCGGTCCACCTTAAGCACGTTAGCTGGAAGTTCCTTAAGATGGCTCAGCGAGGAATATCCGGTGCCAAAATCATCAATTGCAATCCCATATCCCATGCCGCGCAGTTCCTCAAACTCCTGATTCAGGAAATGCAGGTTCGGCACCCAGCAGCTTTCCGTCAGTTCCAGAACCATCTGCCCCACAGGCAGGTCACCCCATTGTCCATCCTTCAGATATTCCAGCAGCGCATTGTCCTTTAACTGGATATATGAGACATTGACGCTCATGGAAAAGTCTTCTTTATACCTGCTCCATATCTGAAACTGCCTTGCACTCTCCTCCAGCACCCAAGCCCCTACCTGTGTTATGAGGCGGCTCTCCTCCAACAAGGGGATGAACTCCGAAGGCGGAACCTCCCCATGTTCCGGGGAATGCCACCGCAGCAATGCCTCCGCGCCAGTGACCGCCCCCGTCACCGCATCCACCTGTGGCTGGTAGAACAGTTCAAACTGGCTGAACCCATCCTTCACACAGGCGTGCAGGCTCTCCTGCAGCTCCATGTTCCTCAGCTTTTGTTGATACATTTCCTCGGAAAAGAAAACCAGCTGGTTCTTTCCGTTCATCTTGGCAATCTCAACTGCATTTTCCGCATTCCTGAACAGCTTCTGGTAGGTACTGGCATCATCTGGGAAAAAGCAGGCGCCTGCGGATAAGGAAATCAGTATCTGATGGCCTTCCACCGTAAAATGGCTGCCGATGAACATCTGGATATTCTCATAAATCCCCCGTACGGTCTCCCTTGTGCCGTCCTTCACCAGAAACACGAACTCATCCCCATCCAGACGGTAAAGACGGCATCCCTTGGGAAGCATGGCCGATATCAGTGTGGATAGAAGGTTAAGTGCCCGGTCCCCAAATGCATAACCGTACTTTTCATTGACATTCTTGAAGTCATCAATGTCCAGGACCACGATTACACCGTTGGCAGCTGTCTCCGTTCCCACAAGGGCCTTAATATCCTGTTCAAACTGGCTTCGGTTCATCAGGCCCGTGACATTATCAAATTTATTCTGTTTTCCGATATTGGAAATCCGGCCAATCATGAACAGCGGCCTTCCTGACCCATCTTTCTTTACGGTTCCCCGGCATGACACCCATATGACCCGGCCGGATTTATTACAGACCCGGTACTCCATATCATGGTAGTCCTTAATACCGTCCTGAATCATCTGCATATCATTAAGCCACGGTTCCAGATCCTCCCTGACCATGATTCCCGACCATGAAGTGACAACATCCTGTTCAATCAGGCGGCTGATATCAAGGTCCTCATATGCATTATCCGATATGTAAAACGTCCCGTTCTGAATATCCCACATATAAAGATAGTCATCCGTGGTCTCGGAAAGCAGGTTCAGGAGGACATCCGCGGTAAACTTCTCATCTTTTATTATATCAGCCATGACAACCTCCGGAATAAGTATGGTTTATATTTTACCATGACCGGCTTTCAGTGTCCAGAAGCAGCAGATATTATTAAGGATTTTCTAATTTTTCTTACAGTTGGATCCACTATCTTTACTTTCATCCATGAAGTGGTTAAGATACAGCATTATAAGGAGGTATCCCTATATGATGTACTTTAAACATTTCCATTCATGGCTGACAGCATATGGAGGCGGCCTTGGGAAACTGGCCATTGCCAGCTGGCTGCTGACCAATACCATGTTCCTGCTGTGCAGCCGTGTCCCGTTCATAACCCTGGATTTTGTGAGACAGATATCCCTTGGGAGCTTTCTCGGCATCTGGCTTGGTATCTGCTTCTGCCTCACCATTCCCTGGCTGATATCGTCAGGCACCGGAAAAATACGTTTATCCCTGACACCCAGTATGGCCATGTACCTTGCAGCCCTGATGATTAAGGAAACATTCATATGATGACTGAACGGATGGACAGATGGCTGACTTCCCGGCGGTTATGGATGATCCTGGGTGGAACGGCAGTGCTCTGGTTCCTGTTCACTGCCTCCATGACCATCCTGCGCTACCGCCTCAATTACTCGTCAGCTTATGATTTTGGAATATTTTCCCAGATGTATTATTACATGGACAAGGGCCTGACACCTCTGACCACCTGTGAGCGCGACGGGCTTCTGTCCCATTTTGCAGTGCACCTGTCCCCTATCTTTTATGTGCTCCTGCCCTTATACAAGCTGGTGCCGCGTCCGGAGACATTGCTGGTCCTTCAGGCGTTCATGGTCATAAGCGGGGTCATTCCCCTGTGTCTGCTGACCAGGGCTTTGGGCCTTACCCGTCTTAAAACGCTGTGCTTCGGTCTGGTGTACTGCGCCTATCCGGCGTTCATGGGAGGCTGTTTTTATGATTTCCATGAAAATAAATTCCTGGCAGTCATCATACTCTGGACCATGTACTTTCTGGAAACCGGACATTATAAATCCATGGCCTGCTCTGCTGCCCTGCTGCTTCTGGTTAAGGAGGATGCCCCGGTCTATGCGGCCTGCATCGGCCTTTATCTCTTTCTATATAAAAAGCAGTATCGGTACGGATCCCTGGTCTTCGCCGGTTCCTGCCTGTACTTCTGCATGGCCATCTGGTATATCAACCGGTTTGGGGACGGCGCCATGGTTAACCGGTTTGATAATTTCATATCTGACAAGCGGCTGGGCCTGGTCAGCATGTTCAAGACAATCCTGGTCAATCCGGCATATGTGCTGTCGCAGATAGCGGTAAGGGAAAAACTCATCTTCTTCCTTCAGATGCTGCTCCCCCTGGGATTCCTTCCGCTTATGACCAGGGACTGGCGGAAATGGACCCTTATCATCCCATTCGTGCTGATTAACCTGATGTCCAATTATAAATATCAGCATTCCATTTTCTTTCAGTATACATACGGTTCAGGCGCCTTGCTGATGTATCTGGCGGCAGTGAACTACCGTGACCTGTTGGACATCCCCCAGCCGGCATGTCCAACGCCAGCATCTTCCCAGTCCCTGCCCAAGCCCCGCTCATCCCTGCCATCCTCCATCCTGTACTGCGGGCTGGTCTGCGCCCTGATGATCACCGCCGTTGTGGTGTACAAAAAAACGTATTACATCGGCAGCTACGCCCAGGACCGGGAAAAAGCAGCAGAAGCAAGACTCCTGCTGTCAACCATCCCAGAGGATGCATCCGTCAAATCAACCACCTTCTTCATTCCCCAGCTGTCCGGCAGGGATGAAATCTATCTTGCGGACAGCAGGCATCCGGCTGATTATATCGTGTTGGACCAACGGCCTGGATATGAAAAGGATTCCCAGGACCTGATGGCTGATTACCTTTTACAGGGATATGTGGTCCAGGGGGAGGTGGACGGGTATGTGGCCATGCTGGGACCTGCCGTGCCCTCCCACTGAATCCATATTGACTGTAACCACAATCCGTGATATGATTTGTTCATCTTTTCAGGGCAACTCATTTGCCCCTTATCAATTCATATTTGTATCACATGCCGGCAGGGTCGCTGGCGGTTTCACAGGATTGGCAATGGATACAGGCAGCGGATTCTTGCATTTTACATGTATGCCCGGTATAATAATATCAGATAAAAATGTCCCTATTCCATTGCATTCAGAATATATTCAAATAGGAAAGGCAGGAAAATGGGACAGAGGGATATCTCGCAGGTGCGGTATTTTGAGGACAACCAGCGCTATGCTGATTTAATCAACGGGTTTGTGATACGCTGTACCAAGGTACCATAATGCGTAGATAGCGGGACAAAGGATAGCGGGTGCCGTCATCTACGCATTATTTCTTCCATGGGAATGAAGTCAGATTTCCACATCCAGCACATCATCCAGATTTATCCTTGTGTTCACCACCTGCAGCATCCTGCTGTTCCTGTCAAACCGCGCAACCATTCCCGTCACCTTCAGATATTCGCCCTTATGGAAATACACCACGCTTATGATCCTGCCTGGTATGATTTCCCGCATCTTCTGATTCAGTTCCTCTGCCATGTCATCGGACAGCACAATCTTAGGCACAACCACCCGTTCCTTTTCCGCCAGGGCCTCCGGCAGGCCCTTTAGCGCCGCAAATGGAAGGAACTGTTTGGCCCTGTCAGCCACAGCCATCTTAGCCCTTGGTCTACTCGCCACTTTTATGACCTCCTATCTGGCGGTTCCTCTCCTTCATGGTAGACGCATCCTGCAGGTTCATGCCCTTAAGGATTGCATTCTTGCCAAACTTCTTCTTGATATCCAGCATGGCCGTCTGCAGCTTCCTGTTGCGTTCCAGCTCCTCTGCATCAGCAAACAGGCTGTACTGACTGTATTCCTCTTCTACCACATGATTGACGGAAATGTTAATCCGGTGTACCGGCAGCCTTGGGTTTACAATCCGCTCATACAGAGCGGTCACAGCCGGTATCAAAACCATATCCGCATTGGTCTGCGCATCCAGGGAGGCGGTTCCCCTGGACGGCTCTGCTTCTGCGCGGTTGGAATATCCCACATACAGTGTCACGGAATTGGAAACCAGGTTCTTTTCCACCATCTCAAGACACAGCAGGTCCATCATCTCCTTGACAATCAGCTCCCCATCCTCAAAGCTGTAATCACAGCCCAGGACCTGCCCACAGGTAAGACAATTAGTCTTGGCTTTATAAGACTTGATATCCCCAATGGTCACAGGCTCCCTGCCCCATGCATGGTCAATCAGAAGTTCCGCATCCACGCCGAACAGCTTATATAAGAAGTCCTCATCCATGGCCGCCAGGCCGCCCATGGTATGGATGCCATAGCGTTCCAGCTTACCGGCAATGCCCTTGCCGATTCTCCAGAAATCCGTCAATGGCTTATGGTCCCACAATGTTTTCCTATATATCTCCTCATCCAGATAACCGATGCAGTCCGCTGCATGCTTGGCCGTGATATCCAGTGCAATCTTTGCCAGATACAGGTTAGTCCCGATGCCGCAGGTTGCAGGAATACCGAACTGCCTCGTGATGTCCGCCATGATGGACTGCCCCAATTCCCTGGCCGTGATATGGTAAAGGGGCAGGTAATTGGTCACATCCATGAATGCCTCATCAATGGAATACACATGGATATCCTCCTTGGAGATATACTTTAGGTAAATGCCGTAAATCTCCGCAGCATACTCAACATACAGCTTCATCCGCGGCTCTGCCATGATATAGTCCACACTCTTTGGAATCTCGAATACGCGGCACCTGTTATGGATTCCGAGGGCTTTCATGGCCGGGGATATGGCAAGGCAGATGGTCTTTTCCGTGCGTTCAGGGTCAGCCACCACCAGTCTGGTTGTCATGGGGTCCAGCCCACGCTCCGCGCACTCCACAGAAGCATAAAAAGATTTTAAATCAATGACAAGATAGGTGTGCTGCTCCATTCCATCCCTCCTCTACCATGGAAATACATCCTTATTATAATTATACAGCGGCGCCATGAAAACTGCAATCCTTTTATCGAACATCTGTTCTTTTGATATTTCATATCATCCCACAAGTCCATCCAAAAAAGCTTCCAGCCTTTTTGCAGGAACCAGCAGGCCATCCTTGGAGCCGATGAAATGTTTTCCGGACCGGTAACTGGGCACTGCATCCAGACGGTTGGTTTCCCAGGCATACCGGTTCCCTTCCACCAATTGTTTCCTGTAATGACCTGCACCAACCATCTTTTGGAAATCCACCGGATCAACCCGGCACCGGGAAGCCATCTGAGAAAGGACTTCCATGGAGGGAATATCCAGACCCCTGTCAAAAACCGCCTCGTAAGCCAGGGCATGGTACCTCCAAAGGTCCCCCTGATGCTCCTGTATATAATACATGCCCTGTATGGCCTTATCACTGTGCACCTGTGATGGTTCCGGGCAGGGATGGGACTCGCAGGGCCGCCATACCAGTTCAATCTGAGGATAACGTCCCAGAAGGTTTAAAAGATTTTTATGCCCACGGTAACAGTATGGACATGCATAATCAAAAAACAACTCAAGTTTTACCATTTCCATCATTTCTCAGACTCCCTTCAGCTTCCATTCCTTTATTCCCATCGTCTTCCCTGTCTTCCATTAAATGCTTCCTGTAATACAAGGGCGTACACCCCATATACCGGCAGAATGTATTGGAAAAATGGCTGCTTCCCGAAAACCCCACGGCCAGCGCAATCTCCAGCACGCTTTTGTCAGAATGGGCCAGCATATACTCCCCCATCCGCACCCGGTAGGAGATAAGATAATCCACAGGCGACTGGGAAAGGACCTCCTTAAAATCACGGCAGCACTCACTGACACTTACATTGGCTGCCCGGGCAATATCCTCCAGCCGCAGCCTGCCTGCATACTCCTTATGTATGTATTCCAGGCAGCAGCGGACACGCTGGTATCTGGAATCATGGACGGAAGGGCATGGCTCCTGTTTCATATCAAGATTCTCAAACAGTATAAGCCCTGCCTGCTGTACCAGGATCTGCAGTTTCCACAGATATCCCCTGGGACGGCTGCAATCACACTGGTACATCTCATGGATACAGGCCAGCACCCCTGCATGCCAGGGACTTGTCCCGTCCAGGAAGAAGAAATCTGTTTCCGGCCGGAACAGGGCGGATATGTATTGCTCCTCAATCAACCCGCCGGAAAGGCCATGGAGCAGATAACTGTCTGCCAGTACCGCACAGTAGATACTTCCATGCTGGCGATGGTAGGGGGACACCATATGAAGCATATTGGAGGGGACAAGACCGCCCTGGCCGGAACCAATCACATACGTGCTGACGCCGGTCTGGAATTCTATGGTTCCTTCCAGGACATAGACAAATTCCAGTTCCTTATGCCAATGCCATGGAATAAACCGGTTGGGATACAGGTCCAGATTGTCAAGGTACACTTCCATGGGAAATGCCGGAGAGCCGTGGCAGGTTATCTCCTCCAGATTGCCATTCACTTCAAGATAATTCAGCTGCATGGATATCCTCCTGTCCCTTCAGGGATTTCTTACATACCTTACATACTTAATATAACCGGATACCTTGTTTCCTGCAAGGCCGTATATCATCCTTCCAGGAAACCGTATGTAACATCCCAGAATCACATATTGACATGATTCTGTTATTTTTAGATACTATTATAATAGAATACGCCATCATATTCTATTATAATATAAAAAAGAGCAGAGTTACCAGAAAAATTCAGTAAAGATGAAATGACCATGCGATGATGATTTGAAAAGTGAGATGATGATTTTGAAAGTTGACTACATTACACTCCAGACCCTGTATCCAGATAAGATGAAGGATTTCTATGTGAGGTATTTTGGGGCCGAAGCCAATGCAGACACCGTTGGCACTGACAGTTCAGACTCAATGTATATCCTCTCCTTCCGGGGCGGTTTTAAGATCAAGCTGGCCCCGGCAGGACAAACCTTATCCGCTCCCTCACCACAGCCGGCCCCATCCCAGCTTAATCCTGTCTGCCTGGCCTTCAGGCTGGGAAGCAGGAAACGGGTAAACACCCTGACCAGCCAGCTGATACTGGAAGGACACGAGATACTAAGTGAACCCCAGCTATCGGCTCCCGCACATTACAGCAGCTGTATCTTTGACCCGGAGGGCAATATCGTGGAACTCATTTCCTAATTGTCTTCATTATGAGAGATACGCAATCAGCTGCCGCCGGCCATGAATACGCCGTGTGGCAGCTGATTCTGATTGTGTTGAAAAAGGGTGTTCTTTGCACTAATCGGATACATCCGGCGGACTTTTTAAGGCAGATGGCAGAGTGGATTTCCCAACACAGCCCGGACATCATTCCGTCACAATCACATAACTGGCTGTCCCAAAGCATCCATTCTCCTCCAGATGTTCCTCATCCCATTCAGCCACCAGTTCATACACCCTGCTGACTTTAAACTCCGGCATCAGTGCGTCCTCATAGACCGCGCTGGACAACGGGCTGGCGTCCGTCCCTTCCATATCCTCAATGGAATACTCGTAAACCGTCAGACGGTCAGGCTGTATTGTGAAGGAAACAGCGTAACTTACAGTATTCTGTCCATTATACCGGGGAAGCTTCAGGGTTTCCTTATCCTTTGCCTCGAACAGCGGATGGGAGCCACAGGCAACTGCCCCTGTCATCCCATCCCCGCCGGGATAATTCCACTGATAGTTGCCTGATGTGACCTCAAACTCATTCATGGTGCTGGAAAGGATATCGGAAAGTTTCATGGCAGGCGGTTCCTGCCCCACATTTCCCACTTGGACAGAAGGATTCCCGCCGCTTTCAGCCTTGCATCCCGCAGAGCCTGTAATGACAGCCAGTACGGCTATGGAGACATACAGTACCCTGATATATTTCCCATATCCTTCTTTGGAATATCTGTCTTTGAAGTGCCTGTCCTTGTAACACCTGTCCTTGAAATTCCTGCCTTTGAAATTCCTATCCTTGCAATATGCCCTCATATCCCCATCCTTTCCGCAAACCGATATATACATGTCAGCCCTGCAGTTTTTCCTGACCGCTTAAAGGTGTAATTGTTTCAATCCACGCTCGGTATATTGTCGAAGTGCGGCTGCATCCTTCGTAGATGCGTGGTTGACCTCATGGCAGTGGGGATACCGATTACTCTCCGCCCACCACTGCCGTTAAGTTTGTTTTTGGCAATTCATCCCACCACCTTAGAGGATGGGAGAATCCTTGCTGATATTTGTTGAAAATAACCTTCCGTCAGCTGCATACTCCGGTATTGCTTCCTGGATTTACTATATCATATTTTTTATTTTAATACCTTAACCCTTGCTTAAGGATCTATGGTTTTTCTTTAACGTTTTCCTGTCTCCCTTTCAACGCCTGCCATCCCGGTTATCCAGGTAATACTGCAGTGCTTCACCCATGAACCGGGAAGCCCCTGTCCCATAGCGTTTATCCATGCCCTCAATCAGCGTGGGATTATGAAGATACCCGTCTATCAGCACATTCCAGTAATTCTTCCCCATGTCCATATCGGGACTGTCCTCCTTACTCAGAAGGTTCATCAACTGATCCACGACATCCTGCACTTCCCTGGACGCCACATCCCTGGACACATCCTTTAACAGTTCCTCCGTCAGTTCCTGATTCCGTTCCACATAGCCCTTTTCCTTGATTTTCTCCATCTTCTCCATATTTTCCGAAAAATGTTCCAGGCTGTGCTTCATGGCGTCCACATACGCTTCAACGCTTCCATAATATTTAATTGCATTCTGTGCAATGCCTGATTCATGGTCCCTGACCCGGTCCACCAGCTCCTCAAACTTCTCCACGCTGCCCCAGTGCCGTATTACCTCATCCATGTTCTCACGTTTAAAATGCTCCAGCGCCTCCACATACCCGCTTAAATCAAATTCCTCAAAGCTCATGCAAGTTTCTCCTTTTTCCAGTTTATCCAACAGTTCCAGCAGACGGTCCAGTCTGTCCCGCTTGGCCTTCAGCAGTTCTTTCTGCTTCCTGAAGGCTTCCAGCCTGTCATAGTCAGGATTACCCATAATTATCCTGATATCCTTCAGCGGAAAATCCAATTCCCGGAAAAACAGGACCTGCTGCAGGGTGTTCAGGGATGCATCGTCATACAGCCGGTATCCGGCATCCGTGACCTTGGTTGGTTTGAACACCCCTATCTCATCATAATATTGTAGCGTGCGCACACTGACACCGGTCAGCGAGGCGACTTCCTTAACAGTCCTCATGGTATCAACTCCTATCTGGTTTATGATTTACCTTTATCTTATATTATCACGTAACGTGAGGGTCAAGGGTTTTTATGATAATTTCTGCCAAAAGGAATCCTTGCCATACCGCCTCCATCCTACCCGCGCCAGATAAAGCGCCAGCAATACGCCCCAGGAAAATGCCTCCGCATAAGCGATGATCATATTCCCGCAGACAGCCGCCATCCCATAAGAAGCCAGAATACGGGATATCAGAGAGACAATACCCGCAATGCTGGAATAAAGTACGTCCCCAATCCCTTCCAGATATCCGCGTACAGCTGTTGCAAGTCCAAAGACCACATAAAAGCTGGCAATCCTGCGAAAGAATTCCTGCCCGATTGCCACAGCTCCCGCACCCACGCCAAACAGTGCAATGACATGGCCGCCCGTGGGGATGACCAGGATTGTCAGGCACAGGGATACAACCACCATCATGACCGTCCCGACACCAAACACCTTCCTGGCGCGCATTTTATCCCCTGCCCCATGGTTTTGGGCCACAATGGTGGAAATCCCCGACCCCAGATTAATAACCGGCAGCAGGATGATTGTATCTACCCTGTATGCGGTGGTAATGGCCGCCACGGTCTGCGTTCCAAAGCCATTCATGAAATTCTGCAGGAGCAGGCTTCCGAATGCGCTGATGCTGGATTGGATCATGGGCGGAAGGCCCATGCGCAGCCCCTGCAATAATGCGGTCCGGTCCAGCAGCCTGCCAGTCAGGCGAAACCGCAGCAGCGGATGCTTAACCACTGCATACAGAAGCAGGAATGCTGTCATGGACGCCTGGGAGACAACGGTTGCGGCTGCAGCTCCTTTAACGCCCCAGCGCATGCAGGCCACGAACAGGATGTCCAGGACCACATTCACGGCAGAAGAAAAAACAATGGCCAGAAACGGCGCCCGGCTGTCCCCAATCCCGCGAAGTGCAGCTGAGTAAACATTGTACACTGCCAGAAATGGAATACCTGCAAATATGATCTGCAGATAATCCCCTGCCAGGCGGATTGTATCCCCGGTCGTATGTAACAGGCCCAGTATCGGGGATGCCAGACAGATTCCGGCGGCCGCAAAGAATGAAAAACCCACGCCGAATATCAGGGAAAAGGTTGACAGGATGCCCGGTATGGCCCTGGTTTCCCCGCTGCCTGATTTATGGGCAAAGAGGATGGATAGTCCCAGTGTGAATCCGGTAATTGCCATAAGATAAAAGTTCACAACCGTCCCGGTTGCCCCGATTGCCGCCAGGGCCAGCTCACCCTCCACATTGCCCACAATAAACGCATCCGCCCAGTTATATAGCTGCTGTAAGATACCGCTGAGAATAAGAGGAAGACTGAATTTAATCAGGATGTATGCAATATTTTCCTGTCCGTCACGTGTTTTGTCATAGCCTTTATCATAGTCTTCCTCATGTCCGCTCCTATTCACCATACCTATCCCCCTCCTCCTTCCATACAAAAAAACCGTATGCAGATTCAGCCTTGCATACGGTAGGTGCTCACCCGGTTCATATGATTTGTTTTTGGCAATTCATCTCACCACCTTAGAGGATGGGAGAATCCTTGCTAATATTTGTTAAACATTTCATGCCTTCAATCATAGCATATCACGGATGGAAATGCAAATCCAGCTCCGCCCACGGTGTCCATTGGCTTCCCTGCAAGGGTAAGGACACCTCCAGCCAGTTACCCAATATAACCAATCAGGTTTTTCGCTTTTTCATACTGGCTTTCATCAATAAAAATCTTAAAATTCTGCCTGTGGTCATCCATAAGACCTGACGCCGGGCGGCCAAAAGCCAGGAGACTTCCTATCATCCGGCCTGTTCCCCCCGCTGATGTATTTTCCGTGTCATATCTTATGTTGTTTTTCTCCAGTATGGACCTGATTTTTAAAAAGTCATCCAGGGAATCACCATTGTACCAGGGTATGTCCGGGACTCCGGAATCCCAGCCCATGGATATTTATGAGCATTTTACAGCCAATATTCTTTGTATATCGTCATAATGGGCTTCGCAGGTGACGCGGTAGTGTATCCAGCCGCCGTCGCCGCAGGGATATTTATGGTCAATGTACTCCTGGGCATATGGCTTCAGCTCTTCATATATGGATTCAAACTGTTTATCCGATAACCTGACCATGACCGTAAACCCGTTGTTTTCGGCGAATACATTGCATATGAGCTTCTTCCCTATCCTGTGGGCAATTCCCCAGCCGTATCGGTTGCCATAGGGGAATGTTACCTGCTGCACGGTTTTGTAGTTTTCGGACATCCAGCTGTTCAGGCGGGTAAACCGTCCGGCATTGCAGCCGCAGTATGTTGTCATCATGGTCATGGTTGGTTTTTCCTGCTTATTGAGCATCCTTTCGTACATAGGGCCTCCTTTTTTCCGTCCATCCCTGGATCCGGCGGCGTCAGGCGTCCATAAACCGGGCGCCGCCATTTCCCCAGGATGATTGATACATCTGAATTATCTTTATATAGTTGATTTATCTGCCTTTTTGTGATTACGGAGATTGCAGATTTCCCGTTTTTATAAAGTCAATGAGCATTTCCACATCCTCAAACCCATCATAATCACCGTTTAACCCTTCGCGGTGATAAACCACCCCAGCCTTCTCATTTGCCTCCAGGCAGTCTAAAAGCCGTTCTTCACCATACCTTTTTACAAAGAGGTTAAATGTATATGGCTTAATCTTTGACAATATACCTTTACGGCAGTCTTCCCCACAGATATAGCAGTGGCTGATTCCCTTTTCCAATGAACAGTTCCTGTTTTCACACCAGTCCTTGTCCTGGCATTCTCCTGAATCACAGCCTGCGCAGTGTGTATTTTCCGAACATAAACAGCAGGCAAGCCCGCATCTTGCAATTCCCAGTCTTCTTATCATCCCGCACCTCCCCTATCGGTTTTTATTAAGTCCAGTTTACTACATTTATGCCATATCGTCCACAGTGCCGGCCTCCATATAACCCAAACCAGCCGGATAATCATTTCATGCCGGGTTCAAAATACACAAAAGGAAATGCCGTCCCTCTGCCAGGACAGCATTTCCCCATTCATCCATATCTTTTACATATCCTTTATATATCCCTATATTACTGTGCTTCCTTTACAGCCGGAAGGATTACCTCCACCTCTGCATGGGGACGTGGGATTACATGGACAGATACCAGTTCCCCAACCCTCTGGGCAGCTGCCGCGCCTGCGTCGGTTGCCGCCTTGACAGCGCCCACATCACCTCTGACCATCACTGTCACCAGGCCGCCGCCCACGAACTCCTTGCCAATCAGCGTAACATTGGCTGCCTTGACCATTGCGTCTGCTGCCTCGATGGAACCTACCAGTCCTTTTGTCTCAATCATTCCTAATGCATCATACTTCATTTGATTGTCCTCCTGACATTTCTGTTTTTATTGTTATTTTATTGAACTATCTTTACCCTGGATGAGGAGCTTAAGCCCAAGGCATTGGCTTCCTCCGTGTCAATGTGGCATTCCAGGCCGGACTGGCTGGTTACGCGCACAATGGTGTTCCTTAAGATGCCGCCCCGGATTCCATCCACTTCCAGGCTTACCACCTGTCCGTCACGGACACCCATCCTGGCCGCATCCTCCGGAAGCATGTGGATATGGCGCTGCGCCACCATCAGCCCCTCTTTTATCTGTACCGACCCTTTCGGCCCAATGATGGTGATTCCCGGGGTACCATCCAGGTCCCCGGACAGCCTGGCGGTTGATTTTATCCCCAGCTTAAAGCTGTCTCCTGCCAGGATTTCCACCTGTGTCCTGCTGCGGACCGGGCCAAGGATCCGGACCTTTTCAATGGCCCCCTTTGGCCCGCAGATGGTTACTGTTTCCTTGCAGGCGTATTGTCCGGGCTGGGATAAATCCTTCATCTTTGACAATTCATATCCGGGTCCGAACAGGGCTTCCAGATCCCCCTGGGACAGGTGCACATGACGGTTGGAAACGCCTACCGGGATTGTATTATCCCGGGCATCCGGAATGCTTTCCCTGGCTGCTTCCATAAGAAGTTTTATGATTGCCTCATACTGGTCCATGACTCTCCCCTTTCCTACGCATCCTTCTGGTCCTTCATGGTGGTGATCAGCTGGCGCACAAGGGCTGCCAGCTTTTCATTTTCACCGGGTATGGCCTTGGCAGCTTCAGTGGTATCCGCAGCCCTGTCCGTATTCCTTGCATCATAGGCAGCCACGATTGCCGCCGGGCTGAGATTGCCGCGGCATGGCCCGCAGGCAGACGCTGCCTGGGCAGGGATGCTGCCGGCCGGCTGATCCGTCACAGCCATTCCCGGGTGAAAGGTTTTGTCATCTTCCATCAGCGTGGTACAGTCTTTCAGCCCATAGGCCACCTTCTTGATATTAATCAGCTGCATGGGGCTGACATTTTCCGAAACAGAGCTTCCCCCGCAGGTTCCGCAGCCCAGGGTGAATGCGATGTTAAGGCCTGTGCTGATTCCTGTGCCGCCCTGGCTGCCTCCGGTGTTGACAAGGATCCTGGATGCCGGCTTGGCAGCGAATTTAAGTACCATTTCCCGGTCCTGGGTATGCAGGCTCATGGTGTGGCCGATACCGTTCTGGAGAAGGTCAATGCTCAGCTGGCAGGCTTCCTTCCAATCCTTCACCGTGTAGAATCCCAGCACGGTGGTCAGCTTTTCATAAGACAGGGGGTATCCCTCGCCCACGCCTTCCTGCTCACCGATTAGGACCCTTGTGCCTTCCGGGATTGTGATGCCTGCGCCCTTTGCAATTGCCTGGGGGGAGCGGCCCACGAACCTGGCGTTCATGGCATGGCCGTTCTTAAACAGCAGGCCGCATACCTTTTCGGTCTCTTCCTTTGTCATGAAATACCCACCCTGGGCCTTTAACTCCGCCACCACCTCATCATGGTTGCATTCCTCGCAGATTATGGACTGTTCGGAGGCGCAGATGGTCCCGTTGTCAAAGGTCTTGCTGGCCATGATGGTCCTCACCGCATGGCTGACATCCGCGGTCCTCTCGATGTAAGCAGGGGAATTGCCGGCCCCTACCCCGATGGCGGGCTTTCCTGCGCTGTATGCCGCTTTTACCATGCCCGGACCTCCGGTGGCAATGATGACGGACACTTCACTGCAATGCATCAGTTCATTGGTTGCACCCATGGTCGGCATGGAAATGCATCCAATCACATCCGCGGGCGCCCCTGCTTCCACGGCTGCCTGGCACATCAGCTGTGCTGCCTTCAGGGTGCATTTTGCTGCGGAAGGATGGGGTGAGAATACAATTGCATTGCCTGATTTAATGGCAATCATGGACTTGTATATGGCGGTGGAGGTGGGGTTGGTGGATGGGACAATACCCATGATCAGTCCAACCGGCTCCGCAACGTCCATGGTACCCCTGACCGTGTCCTCGCTGATGATCCCAACGGTCTTCATGTCCTTGATATCCTGGTAGAGAAGGGTAGATGCGGCGTGGTTCTTGTAGGTTTTATCAAGCACCTTGCCGAATCCTGTCTCCTCCACCGCCATCCGGGCCAGACATGCCGCGTGCTCCTCTGCGGTCCTGACCATGTTCTGTAAAATCCTGTCTATCTGCTCACTGGTATATCCAGCCATCTTCTTTGCTGCCGCTTCCCCCCTGCGGGCCAGGTCCCTGGCTTCCTGTATGGAGCGCAGGTCGTAATCGAAATTTTCCATGTGAAAATTACCTCTCTTTGCTATTTAACTGCTTTATATGATTGAAGTTCCCTATCACAGGTCCGCCCAGTTGGCCGGATACGTGGCGTAGAATATCCTGGCCTTATCCGGCGACCCCCAGATGACCTTTGAACCGGATGGGACAAACAGGACATCGCCTTCATAGGCAGTGTATGTGGTCCCGTCAATGGTCACGTTCAGCGTGCCCTCGATGACATAATCAATTTCCTCGTAGGTCAGTTCCCATTCAAAATCCGAGTGGTCAATCACAAGGAAACCTGCGCTGATATGGGATTCCTCCTTGCTTATAAGCTCCTGATAGTACGCTGTGGCCTTGGGATTCCCGGTGTCGAACACATCCATTTTCACCGAATCCCCCCTCACCACCTTAAGACCGTTTGGATGGCTCTGCGCATCATAGGGTTTTAAAAACCCGTCCAGCAGCCTCTTATCCAGAAGCCCCTTATCCAACAGGGCTTTCAGCACCATGTAAACCTGATTGGCATCCATGTCCTGGCCGCCCGAAGGTGCATTGCCATCGCCGCATTCCTTTTTATATGTAAATGTCACCCCAAGGGAGTCAGCCGCATCCCTTGCCGAAGGGGTGACAATGGCGTCCTGGTCAATGCACAGTTCTGTCTTCCCTTCCCCCTTCAGGGTTTCCACGTCTTTTGCGCAAACCAGCTGTTTCATACCCTCACTTCCTCTCTGCTCTTCTCATTGCTCTTCCCACTGCCTTTCTCACTGCCCTTCCCACTGCTTTTCCCACTGCCCTTTTAACTGCTTTTCCCACTGCTTTTCCCACTGCCCTTCCCACTGCTTTTCCCACGGTCTGCCGTCCTGCCTGTCACTTAAACCGTCTCCTGGCCGAAGGTGCAGTCCTCGTCTATGATCCCAACCACAACCGCGTCTACCGGAATCCCGTCATCCTTAAGCATCCGGCGGGCGGAGGAACCAGTGGTAATGATGACCCGGTCGCCGATGCCCGCGCTGATGGTATCAACCACCACCATCTGTTCCCCTGCCCTGGCGCCGCCGATTATCTGGGCCAGCATCAGCTTACAGCCATTTAATGTCTCTGCCTTCCTGGTGGCCCATATGTTGTCAATGAGTCTTGCGGTTACCATCCTTCCCCTGCCTCCGTTTCCTTTTTCCGGATTTCATCCATCGCCGCCTCCACCGAGGCCGTATCGCCGAAAATGGCCAGCAGTATCATGTTCTGGGGACAGCTGCCACGTATATCTTCCACCGTGACCCCCACTGCCTTTTCCGCCACATCGGCGGCGCATACCATTTCAATCATCCGGCCCTGTATGAGGCCGATGGCGTCCGCCTGCCCTATGGGCTTTGACGGCCCTGACCCTTTCCTGCGGCACAGTATGTCGATGGTGCCCTGGGTGGGCGATTTAATGATTCGGTATTCCATAGACACCTTCATCCTTTCTTATATCTTTCTTACCATGCCTGCGGCATGTTATACCTTCCCGTCCCCTTACCAGGCTGCCCGGCAGTTCATTGCGATTCCAAGAGGCGTCACAAACATGGGGTTGCCCGGCTTATAGGTAGGAATCCCGGTTTTCTTTTCAATGATTCCTTCAATCCCTGTCAGACAGCAGGTACCCCCTACCAGGTAAATCCCATCCACTTCCCTGCCCTCAATGTGGCAGCTGATAATGGATGAAACCTTTTCAATCACCGGCTTTAGCACCGGTAACAGCTCCTTGTGGTTCTTTTTATCCCGTTTGTAGCATTCCGCATCAGCAAAGGACATCTTATAGGCGCCGGATATCACCAGGGAAAAATGGGTCCCTCCGGTAGGTTCATCCGCCACATAGACCACCTTTCCATCCTTCAGTACAGAGATTCCCGTGGTGCCTCCTCCGATGTCAACCACAGCCCCATTGCGTATCTTTAAAACCGCATTGGCAGCAGTCGGTTCATCGGGCAGGGCCGTGATTTCAAATCCGGCTCCCTGCACCACATTTTTAATGGCCCCGGAGTCCAGGGCGTCCGTGCCCGGCGGAATGGCGGCCGCCGCATAAAACAGTCCGGTCCCCAGCTTTTCCTCCAGCTCCTCCTTCATTTCCCTGACAATGCGGATGGCGCCGATGTAATCCACCACCATGCCGTCCCGCACCACATCCGCATAGCGGAAGGTTCCGGCCACCGGGCGCAGGTGTTCATCCAGGACAGCCAGCACCACGCAGGCGGTCCCAAGGTCAACACCGGTATAGTAAACTGCCGACGGTTCCCGGACAGGTTTTGCCATCACGGCTTCAAACTCCCTGACCATACGGTCGCAGGCCTTAAATGTTAATTCTTCTTTTGACACGTCTTTCCTCCAAATGCCTGGCAGATTATCTGTGACAGCCGGTTGATGATACGGTTAACGGTTCCCTTCTTATCTTCAGGCAGTGTGCATGACAGGATACGCAGCTCACACCTCAGGCAGTGAAGGAGGGCAATCTCACGTCCTCTGGGGGATTGGACATGGAATCCGGTGACTTCAAAGCAGTCTTCTAGCTGGCTGTCCCTGTTTTCCTGTGTGATTCCTGTACAGCTGGCCCATGGCGGCCCTGAATCCGGCATTTCCTGTGTGATTCCGGCCAGACTCCGCTCCAGCTCGAATATTTCCCGGGCCGCCAGCACATCCATATCCAGCAGGCTGGCCCCGGCCTCCAGGAACCTGGCCCGGACAGAGCGGATAATGGCCTCCTCCAGCGGATATGGGGCACCGTGGATTGGGGATGCCTTATCCTGTGCCTGATGTGTTATTCCATCCATGGGTTCGGCTGTCTCCACGGAATCCTTGATTTTGACACCGCGGTCATTTAAAAACTGCCTTCCTCCCGGTGTCAGCCGCTCTCCTGCTTTTGTCTCATAGGATGGGAATGGGTGCTTCTTATAGGCGGCCCGCAGGTCATCCTCTGTTATGAACCTCATCCCAGGCCCCCTTTGCACAGCCTTCCATATATATCTTCCAGATTTTTTAAAGCAGGCTTTCTTGGGTTGGCAGCCGTACAGCCGTCCTCCAGGGCTTTTGCGGCCATGCTTTTTACCGACTGCAAAAACTCTTCCCTGTCAATACCAAGCTCCGTAACCTGCTCCGGTATCCCAATGCGCTTCATAAGGTTGCGGATCTGCCGGATTAGTCCGTGGACCGTGGCTTTCCCGGTTCCGGCTGAGATGCCTAACAGATTGGCAATCTCCACATAACGGGAAAGCGCTTCCGTCTCACCGGCTTCCTCCAGACCTGCATTATATGTAATCACATGCGGCAGCAGGATGGCATTGCTTCTGCCATGAGGAATATGGAAGCGGGCCCCCAGGGCGTGCGCCAGGCTGTGGCAGATTCCCAGGGAAGCGCCGTTAAATGCAATGCCGGCCAGGCAGGATGCATTGTGCATATGGGTCCTTGCGTCCATATTGCTTCCGTCTATAACCGCCTGCTCCAGATACTTCCATACCATACGGACCGCCTTCTCAGCACAGGCATCCGTAAAATCCCCTGACTGAGTGGAAACATAGGCTTCCAGCCCATGGGTCAGCACATCCATCCCCGTGTCCGCTGTAATCCCGGAAGGCACCGTAGCTGTCAGTACCGGGTCTAAAAATGCCACATCCGGCACCATGGCAGGGTCTTTTAGCGGGTACTTGGCCTGGGCCTCTGGATCTGAGATGACTGCAAAGGATGTCACCTCACTTCCGGTCCCGCTTGTGGTGGGCACTGCCACAAGGCGGGGCCTCTGTTCCTGTTTCATTGCCGCATAAAGGTGGCAGACCGCCTTGGCCGTGTCCATGGCGGAACCGCCTCCCAGTGCAATCACGGTATCCGGGGCAAAGTCTTCCATCCCTTCAATTCCCTGTGTCACCGCCTCAATGGTGGGGTCCGGCACAACCTTGGCAAATATCCGGCTCTGCGCCCCTGTTTCCTCTAGAAGTCCTTCTATCTCTGAAGCCTTTCCTGATTTCTCCATAAACGGGTCGCATATAATATAGGCCCTCCTGATTCCCAGGCTGTTTAACTGTAAAAGGCAGGCTTCTCCCATATATATCTTTGTTTTCATGATAAACTGTTCCATGTCCTGTCCCTCCTTTCTGTCATTTTTTATTTCAACCACATTTTATTCCCATCCCATTCCGGCGTTCTGCAGCAGGCCCTGATTTCACGGCACAGGGCTTTAAGCCCATCTCCGTTCTTTGCACTGGTCATCAGATATGGTTTCTTTATCCCTGCCCTTGCAAGCTGCCAAAAGCAGGGCTCAGGCCCTCTGCGTCCCGCCTGTATCAGGTCACATTTTGTCACAATCCCAAGCACCGGCACACGGAATGCCATGGCAAATCCCGGCGGGTAAATCTCCCTGTTCCCCATAAGATCCACCAGCATCAGGACACAGGATGCATCCTGGGCCGCTGCTATCAGATGGTGGCGCATCCATGGACTTTCCAGATAAGCGCCCGGCGCTTCAATTATAGTTCCCCTGTACACAAGGACAGGAGTCCGGCGGGACCAGGGGTCTATTGCTGTCCCCGGCCTGGTTTGGCTGCCCGCAGTTGTCTCCAGCCCGTTTTCCCCGCCCACCGTCTCCTTCCGGTTTTTGCTGTCCGCCGTGGTTCCCGCCTGTTCCAGCCGCCTTTCCGCCTGTTCCAGCTGCCTTCCCGCCTGTTCCAGCCGCCTTCCCAGCAGGCTTTTCCCGCTGCGTCCTGCCCCGATTATCATAATCCGTTTTCTTCTCACGTCCTTGTAATCTCCGCCGCAGTGAATCCCAGCAGCCGCTTCAGCGTGTCGTTCACCGCCTTCAGGGCAGTCCCCACGCTCTCTACATCCCCGGCAATCACAACCGAACCAGTGAAGCGGTCCAGGAATCCAATCTGCACATCCGATGCCTTGGCCGCAATGTCCGCCGCAATGACAGCCGTCTCAAAGGGACTCAGCGTAAGGATCCCAATGGCCCCCTTGTCATCGATGCCAAGGCATTCATAGACCTCCGGCACCGGGGATGCTATCACATGGGCAATGGTTACCTGCTTACCCGGCACGGATTCCTCAATTACCCGTCTGACCTCTTTACCTTCTGTCAGGCACATGCTTAAAACTCCTCTCTCTGGCGTTTGTCCATATGGTCTTCCCTTATTAATGCCTCACCACGTTCACAGGGAAATCATAGGCTTTTATCCACCCTTCAATCCGGTCCAGGTCCTCACTGCTAAGGCTCGGATCGCCCTCAATGGGATAGGGCTTATCCAGCTGGTTGTATTTATTTACACCCATCTTATGGTACGGCAGCAGGTCAATCCCTTTGAAGTTCCTGTTTTCACGGTAGGGAAGAAGGAATTTTATGATCTGGTCAATCTCCTCCCTGCTGTCATTGATTCCCTTTAACATGGGCATACGGACCTTTACATTGAATCTGCGACGCAGGAGTTCATTTAAGTTATGGAGGATAAGCTCATTGCTGATCCCGGTCAGTTCATTGTGCCGGACCGGGTCCATGTGTTTCATGTCATACAGGAACAGGTCCACATACTCAGCTATCTGAAGCAGCTTTTCCGTTTTCAGATGCCCGCAGGTTTCAATGGCAGTGTTGATGCCCTCCTCCTTGCACGCCATCAGAAGGCTTTTGGCTGCTTCCGGCTGGGAGGTGCACTCTCCGCCCCCCAGGGTCACACCGCCCCCGGATGTCTCATAAAAGGCAGCGTCCTCTTCCACCAGCTTCAGCAGCTCAGAGATGGTTTTCATCTCCCCGGTTATCTCGATGGCTGACTGGGGGCAGCTGGCCTTGCATTTGCGGCAGCCCGTACAGTCAATGTCGCGCCGTATCATATGCTTTCCTGTTTCTTTTGACAATACATGGATTCCCACCGGGCAGGCATTTACGCATGCGCCGCAGTCCGTACAGGAGTTTTTCTTAAACATGACCTGTATCCTGCGCTCCATCCCTTCCGGGTTGGAGCACCACCTGCAGCGCAGGGGACAGCCTTTAAAGAAAACAATGGTGCGGATTCCGGGTCCGTCATACATGTTGTATTTCTGCACATTGAAAATCAGCGCCTTCCTCTCGATTCCGGCCGTATTTGCATGTTCCATTCTTCCATCTCCATTCATTCCTGCCTGCTTCTATAACTGGGTCAGCATGGTCCTGCTTATGATTTCATCCTGCACATCCCTGCACAGCTCCACGAAAAAGGCGCTGTAACCAGCCACGCGCACAATCAGGTCACGGTACTGTTCCGGATGCTTCTGCGCCTCAATCAGCGTGTTGTTGTCCAGGTAATTAAACTGCATCTCGCCGTTGCCCAGCATGCAGGCCGTGCGCAGCAGCGTAATCAGGCTCTCCTCGCCCTGGGGCGTATCCAGAAGCCCTGCCATGATTTTAAAGTTATGTACCATTCCGATGTTCATACTGTCATTGGACATCTTGGACACGGACTTGATGATGGCGGTCGGCCCCTTGTAGTCAGCGCCCTGGGTCGGGCTGATTCCATCGCTGAGCGGCAGCCACGCATGGCGGCCATTGGCAGAAGCCCCTGTCATCTGTCCAAAGGGCGTATTATTGGAAATGGACAGGGTCCCGTGGCTCAGGACCGAATACAGGGTCTTGTATTTCCTGTGTTCCCGCTCCGTGAAATTCACAAGGTCGGCGGCAATCAGATCCGCGTAATCGTCATCATTTCCGTACTTCGGCGCATTTAAGCAGTCGGTACGGATCTGCCCATACCCCTTAAAGTCCGCTTTCAGGGCTTCATTTATCTGCTCCAGGGTGTATTTCCTATCATCAAATACCAGTTTCTTTATGGCTGCCATGGAATCCGTATAAGTAGCCAGCCCGGACCAGACAACGCCCGGTCCAAAGTTATACATGGCGCCTCCGGCGGAAACATCCTTTGCCTTCTCCATACAGCCCTCGTACATGATGGACATCAGGGGCTTTGGCGCCAGGTCGCGGTGGACGCGCTGTGAAATCACCGTGGCCACATCGGTCCACTTTGTAATGAACCTGATTTCCTCCTTTACCGCTGCCTCGAATTCCTCATATGTCTGGAACCGGCTCAGGTCCCCCATGTCCGGGCACACCTGCTTGCCGTACCACAGAGGGACTCCGTGGTTTAACACCAGCTCGATGCAGATAGGCCACTGGGTATAGGCGGTGGAGGTCCACTGGTACAGACGGCCGGATTTCTGCGGTTCCACGCATCCCATAAGGCAGTAATCCCTTGCGTCCTCAATGGACACGCCCTTTGCCAGCATCATCTTTATGTGCGCGTCATCAAAATGGCAGGCCGGGAAGCCCATGCCGGAGCGCACCACATCCACGATTTTCTTCAGATACTTTTTCGGCGACTTGTTGTGGATGCGGCAGGCCAGGGACGGCTGGTAAATCTTCACATGGCGCACGGCATCCATCAAAAGGTAGGTCAGTTCATTGGTGGCATCGCGTCCCTCCCTGGTCACGCCGCCCACACACATGTTCACGAATGGCTGGTAGCCCGCAAAGAACTTGGAACCGCCTTCGCTTGTAATCCACATCATCTCGGACATCTTGATCAGCATGCACCCTGCCAGTTCGAATGCCTGGAAGTCATTCATACGTCCGCTTTCAATGTCCGCCTTATAGAAGGGATACATGTACTGGTCCACACGGCCGATGGACATGCCGGTCTGGTTCTCTTCCACCACCAGAAGGGATTCAATGGTCCACACAGCCTGGATGGCCTCCCAGAATGTCTCTGGTTTATGGGCCGGCACCCGCGCATTGACCTCGGAAATCCTGAGAAGCTCTGCCTTGCGCTTGGGATTGGTTTCCTTTTCAGCCAGTTCCCTTGCATATCCTGACATCCTCCTGGCGTAAATCATCACGCCTTCCGTGGTATCGATGATGGATTTGTAGAAATAAATCTTCTCAATATCATCCGGGTTCTCATAATCCAGCTGCTCCAGATGGTCCATGGCCTCCTTCTGGATGTCCAGCATTCCTTTTTTCATCAGGATCACATCGTACCCAGGATTGGAATCACCGCCCCCGTTCAGTGCATGGTAGGAACAGTCAGACACAAAGGATTCGCCGGACAGTTCCCAGACCCCTGCCTCGCGGTACTGGTCCTCGCAGTACTCATCCACGGATTTGCCCTTCCAGAACGGGAACAGCTCCTCCCTCATGATTTTCTTATCTTCTTCGGAAATATAGAATGGGTCCTGAGGTCTTGTTCCGATGGTGTCAATCTCATCCTCCATCCATCTCCATGCAATATCCGGTGAAAATGCACCTGCCCTGGGTGCGCCACAGGGAGCGCCAACAATCAGCTCATTGTCCTGGATGACCAATGGCGCTGTCTCACAGCAGTAGCGGAAACATTTGGCCCGCAGCATGATTTTTGGCATTCCAGGATTCTCCCTGGCAATCTTGGTGATGGCCCGCGCACGGTGCGTGGTTATGGTCGGCTTATGGGTCAGATAGTTCTCCTTCAGGGCCTGGAGACGGGCGGTGATGCCGTCCGGCAGGGAGGTTCCCTGTACAGCCCCGCTGCCCGGCGCGGATCCGGTTCCCTGCACAGCCCCGCTTTCCTGCACGGATCCGGTTCCCTGCACAGCCTTGCTTTCCTGCACGGATCCACCGCACTGCACAGCCCCATTTCCCTGGCCGCTCCCAACTTTCGTAATCTCATCGGCCACGGTTTCGAACATTTTCATCAGTGAGGCTTTCTCTTCCGGAGACATGCCCTTTGCGGCTTCCGCCAATTTATTTGAAAATTCACGAATATCCAATATATTCCCCTCGCTTTCAGCTTATTTATTTTCCTTGTGGGAATTGTTTTAGCATATTATCAGCACTTTTTAATATCAGCTGCTATATTCAATCCTCAAGATGCCGCAACACTGCCTTCAGCAGTCCTGCCACATCCAACGTATCCTCTTTCCGGTTTTCATCCCTGACTGCTGCTGCATTTTGGTCCGCAGACATATCCGCTCCGGCCCTCACAGCTTCCATCCGGCCTGTACCGCCATCGTCAAAGGCCTCCGGTCCCGGTATCTCCCTTACGCCCCATGCAGCATTTCTCATATACACCAGGTTCATGGGCGATACGTTGTCGCTGGTAATTCCCAGTCCTGCGGTCAGGCCGCCAAGGGTCATGGACGGGAACAGGTCCGTGGTGACGCCCATGGCGCCAAAGGCAGCCGGGGTATTGACCAGGATCCTTCCCACTGGTTTCTTAAGCATGAACTGCCGGATCACATCCTCGTTTTCTGAATGGATTACCAGCGTGTGTCCGCAGCTTTCATTGACCAGCAGCTCCATGCACTTTTCACAGGCATACATCCAGTCATCTTCAATATAGAATACCAGTACCGGGCATAACAGCGCGCCGGAATACGGATTAAAATCAGTTATGTACGTTTGCTGGGATACCAGCACCTTTGTATCTTCCGGGACTGGGAATCCGGCTTTTTGGGCCAGCCAGACAGCCGTCTTTCCCATGTATTCCGTCTCCCTGCTGCCGTTTGGCCCCAGCAGGCCGATCAGGCGCGCTTCCTCCTCCTCATTCATGAAGTATGCGCCCTGGCTGAGCATTTCCCTTTTGGCTTCTGCTGCAGCCTGCCGATCAGCGACCACATACTGCTCCGCTGCCGCCAGGGTTCCGCAGTCAAAGGAACGGCTTGCGATAATGTATCCCACGGCCCGTTTCACATCCGCGGTCCGTTCAATGAATACAGGGCTTGGGCCGATTCCTCCGCAAATCAACGGTTTCCCGCTTTCCCGGCAAGCCTTAAGGAGTCCGGGGACCCCGGTATTAATCACAAGTGAGGTCAGGGGATGGCCCATGAGGGCAGCCGTCCCTTCCTTGCCTACCGTACCCAGACATGAGACTGCGCCCTGGGGCAGGCCCGCTGCTTCTGCTGCCATTGCCAGCAGCTTCACGGTTTTCTGCACCGTCCGTCCCGCCCTTGGATGGGGAGCGAATACTACCGCATTGCCGGATTTAACGCTGATTGCTGCCAGGAACAAGGTGGTGGACACCGGGCTTGTGGCCGGAACCAGGGCCGCGATGATTCCCAGGGGCACGCCGATTTTGGCGGTCTTACTGCCGGGATTTTCTTCCACCAAGCCTACGCAGCGCATTCCTTTAAGGCTCTGTGACATCTGGTTCCACACCAGACAGTTCTTCCTGTATTTATCCTGCCAGTTCCCGTATCCTGTTTCCTCTGCTGATTCCACGGCCAGTTCCTTAAGACAGCCTCTGATGGCTTCCAGCATGGCCCAAAGGCAGCGGTCCAGCTTTTCCTGGGTGTACAGGGCCAGGGCCGTCTTTGCTTCTCCTGCATGTTCCATCAGGATTCTGGCTTCCTGGACAGAAAGCAGGTCCTTGTCAATAAATTTCATATCAATGCCTCCATACCATTACCCCTGAGGCAGAAGACCCTCCAGTGAGTAGCGGGTCATGATCTTCTCCAGATGGGGATGGGGCCTTGGGATCACAACGGAGCTGTAAACCCCGGCTCCCATGGCATCCACTGCCTTTATCCCTGCCTCAACAGCGGTCCTGCAGGCTCCTACATCCCCCTGCACCAGGACGGATATGTATCCCGAGGCCACGTTCTCATAGCCGATCAGCTCCACATCCGCCGCCTTTAGCATGGCATCCGCTGCTTCCAGAACAAATACCAGGCCAAATGTCTCTATCAGTCCAATGGCTTCATATCTTTCCATATGTTTGATTCCTCTCTGCTAGTACAGCATTGCGTAAATAACGGTGAAGTCAGTGCCTGATATCTGCGTCAGGAGTGCGTCTGCAAAGCGACGGCGTAGTGGGCGCTACGACTAGCTTTGCAGGCGTGTTCCTGGCGTAGATAGCGGGTGCTGGATTCACTGGTATTTATGCAAGGCTGTACTAGTTATTATGGGCGCCCTGCCGGATTGGACGGCTGCGCCGTTTCAGGTATGCCTGCACGGACATCCGCGCCGGTTCAGGCGTCTATATCATGAACCGACACAATATCCCCCACCCCGCGGATGGGCCTTGGCATTACATTTTTGGCCGTCAGCTTCCCGATGGCAGCTGCCGCTGCCGCGCCTGCTTCCACAGAGGAACGGACCGCCGCCACATCCCCTTTTACCATGATGGTAACAAGGGTGGAGCCTACATTTTCATAGGAAACCAGTTCCACATCCGCTGCCTTAAGCATCTTGTCGGCTGCTTCCAGGGCGGGAACCAGACCCACTGTCTCCACCAGCCCAAGGGCCTCCTCGCCATAATATCTCATATACGGTACCTCCTATCAGCCGCACATACGGTATTTTTCCGGTACATATTTCTCAACCGTTGATTTCCCGTCTCCGTTGATGGCATAGCGCAGGGAAAGTTCCCCTGCTTCGTCCAGTTTGTAGCTCTTAAGGTCCAACAGCCCATTGGCTTCCAAGGACATCACATGGTCCAGGTAACGCGCTTTTGTAAACTGGCGCTCATTGCCGTACCGTGGCTTTAATGCCTCCATGATTTCCTTTATGTCCGCGCTTTCCACGCCGTATAAATAATTTAGCACCGCTGTCCTTGCCGGTAATAACATTTTCCTATTCTCCCTTCTTAAGCAGATCTAATGGGTTCATGGTCACAAGGATTGCCCCGGATACGATTACGATGGAACCAATCACAATGGTGGCTGTAAGCTGCTGTCCCAGGAACATGACACAGAACAGTACGCCCCAGAAAGCATAGGTTACATTCAGGGACATGCCGATGGCGCAGCCCACCGTGGAATTGCTCTTATACCAGCATACAAAAGACACGGCCGCGCTTAAACCGGAAAGGGCCAGCCAGATAAGGGGAAGCCCCGCTGCAAAGGTTCCGCCCAGAAGCGCCATACCTCCAACCAGGGGGACAATCACCGCCAGGTCCACGATGCCGGATATCAGTTCCCTCAGGTTCACCGCCACATCCGTGTCAATCATGGCTCCGCCGTAGCTGGAAAGCATTCCTTCCAGTCCCCAGCTGACTGCTGCAATCAGGGCGCAGATAATGCCCAATGTGAAATTGGGGCTGCCCTCAGGCTTAACCCAGTTGATTATGATGGCGCCCGCCACACAGATCACCATTCCTGCCACCACGCGCCTGGTAGGCTTCTGCTTTAAGAAAATCCATGCAAAAACCGCTCCGAACAGGCTGCAGGTGGCGGATATGGGGATGGCGTAGGCGCCTGCCATGGCCAGGCCCACCAGATAGGCTCCGTTGGCAATGGGTCCGCCAAGGAGGGAACCCAGCACGATCATCTTACCGGGAAATGTATGTAAACTCCGCAAAAGCTCACTGAGCCTTCCGCATCTTGCATTGTATATGGTCAGCCAGATACCTGCGAACAGGTCATTCAGCCCTGAGCAGACATAGGGGGCCGCCAGCACCCCGGCCGCGCTTAGAAGAGGCTCGTAATATCCCGCCACCAGCACCAGGGTGGTGTAAATCCCATAGGTCAGGCCGGATAACAGGCCGGTTGTTATTCCTGTCACTCGGAATTTCCTGTTTACCTGTTTCATTTTGTCATCAGCTGTCATGGGGACTGCTGCCCCGTAATTTACTGCTGCACCTTCTCCGTTCATAGATGGAATCTCCTTTTAGTCACTATTCTGCTGTTCTGGTTGTTCCCGGAAGTATGGTTTCCACCTCGCTGTGGGGACGCGGGATCACATGGACGCTTACCAGCTCCCCTACCCTTCCTGCGGCAGCCGCCCCTGCGTCCGTGGCAGCCTTGACAGCGCCCACATCGCCTCTGACCATGACTGTCACCAGGCCGCCTCCAATCATTTCCTTGCCAAGCAGCGTGACATTTGCAGCCTTTACCATTGCGTCCGCTGCCTCAATGGAACCTACCAGCCCTTTTGTCTCAATCATTCCCAATGCATCATATTTCATTGTTCATTACTCCTTTTCTTTCACCTGACTGCACAGTGTCAATATGCACAAAAGCAGGATGTGTGATTTTGTTTTAATGGTTTTGTGTCTGGCCTTCACAAATTAGAAAACATTTTGAATCAGCAATATTACTAACTTTTAAAATGCACTCCATGTTTTTCTATGCATTTAGTATAGACCATGCCCTATGGTGGAATGTCAACCGTTTTTTTGAGATTTTTTTAACCAGCAGGAAAAATAAAGGATGAATGTAAATGGACAATTCTGGAAACCCTTGCAATATATGGATTTTCGGGCGGTGATATCCGGAATCCAGGACAAAAAAGAAGCAGGTACCAAGGTACCTGCAGACCAAAAACGACAGTTTTATGCTCCATCCATTTACAGGATGGAAAGGAAAACGACATTTCCCCTCTTTATGTCCATTACAAATCTTTCCCCTAAGGGGAAGCTTTTGAAGGGCTTAGGGCCCGTCCATGACCGGCACGATTACCTCGGTCACAAATTCCTCCGGGTTCCTGGTTGTCCAGTAGTCCACCACATACCGCTCATAAGACTCAGGGCCGCACTTATATCCCCTGTCCCTTGCCCAGTCCTGTATCTTCTTATAAGATTCCCCAATCCGTTCCAATGCACCCAGATGATAAACCGTCACCGCCATGATTCCGCCGAACACGGTCTTGTTGGTGCCTGCCATACAGGGCCGGACGGGCCTCTGCATGATCCTGGCCCGGGTGCTGGTCCCTTCCATCTTATCCGTCCAGGAGGGGAACCTTAAGATTACCTCTCCTGCAATCTCATTGTTCACGCTTTCCAGATAATTCACCCAGTCAATATTGATGATGGATTCCATGTAGCGGTAGGAAAAATCCTGGTCCATATAACAGTAGTCAGCCGTGTTTATGTATTTAATCCCTGCTTCCTGCACATTGCTTCTGGACACCAGCTGCGCCTCCTGGATCAGCTCATACCAGTCCTTTACAGCCATATAGCTGTTGTGGATTTCCTGCTCCTGGATCCTCAGTTCATCAATCTTGCTGATGAAGTTCTGTTTCACGAAATAATAGGTGTTCCCCTCCACCAGGTCCTGCATTTCCTCCAGCTTAAACCCCATCTGCTTGTAATACTTAACGATAGGCACCGTCAGCAGTGTTTCCCTGTTATAATACCGGTAACCGTTCTCCTTACAGATCACATCCGGCGTAATGATCCCAATCTGGTCATAAAAACGAAGCGCCTTTTTTGAAATGTTGCATATCCTGCTCACTTCCCCAATTGAATATAACTTTTCCTTCTGCATGATCCCCGATGTTACCCCCTGTCAGTTTTTGGGAACCAGCCTTCCCAGCTGTTCCTGTCATTCAAACATGTCTATACACATAAGTATAAACCTTCCCGTTATGTGGAATGTCAATAACCATTCGCGGCGCTCAAAATCCCTAAAATCAGCGCAAAAATGAACACCCGGCGCCGTGCTGTGTCAGCCAGGCCGCAATACCGGGCCAGTAAACAGGGCAATCTTCCCCTGCTTTTCCATCCGCTCCTGTCTTGGTCCATTTCCCCCTTCCCCTATAGTGGAAGGTTTTTCATCCGGGCGGCGGGGTAACCATTACAATAACTTCCGTTACAAATTCTTTTGGGCTGCGGGTAGTCCAGTAATCAACCACATACCGCTCGCAGCACCCTTGGGCACAGGTATAGCCCTTAAGCCCTGCCCATCCAAGGATCCGCTCATAGGCCTGTCCAATGCTGTCATAATCCCCCACATGGTAAGTACAGGCAGCCATCTGTCCGCCGTACAGGATCTGGGATGGATCCTCCTGGTCCGGCCAGACCGCCTGCTGCATGATCCTTGCCCTGGTACAGTTCCCGGCCATCTTATCTGCCATGGACGGGAACTGGAGGATGACCGGTCCCGTAATCCGCTGCCCGGCCTGTTCCAGATAATTCGTCCAGCTGATGTTAATGACAGACTCCATATACTGATAGTCAAACTCCTGGTCCATATAACAGCAGGAAACCGGGGTTATGTAGCGCAGGGACACATCCCGGATATTGTGGCGGATTACCAGTTCCGCCTCCTTAACCAGTTCATACCAGTCCCTGACAGCCACATAACTGCCCTGGATTTCCCGCTCCATGTCCTTAAGTTCACTGATCTTACTGTGGAAATTCTGCTGCAGGAACTGATACGTGTTCCCGCCCAGCAGTTCCTGCATTTCCTCCAGCTTAAACCCCATCTGCTTATAGTATTTCACCACCGGTACCAGCAGCAGGGTCTTCTTGCTGTAATAGCGGTAGCCATTCTCCTCGCTGATATGGTCCGGGGAAATGATCCCGATTTTATCATAATAGCGCAGGGCCTTTGTGGATATGCCGCAGATGCGGCCCACCTCCCCTATGGTATACAGTTCCTTATCCTTCAAGATAATACCGTTCCTTTCCCTGGGTCTTCTTCCTGTACTCCACCGCTGTCACCGGGCAGCCGCAGATGCAGGCCATGCACTGGGTGCATTCGCTGCCCCAGACCGGCTGCTTCCCCTCCATCCTGATATTGTTAAGGGGGCAGAGGGACGCACATTTCCCGCAGCCGATGCAGGCAGATGTGGTGTGATACCCCTTTGCTGTCACGAACAGGGGGTAGAACAGGTCATTGACAATACCGCTTTTAAGGGCATTGGCCACGGTCGGTCCCTGCTCCGGGAACTTCCTGCCCCCGCCCACCAGGGAGGCGGCAAGGAGGATCGGCTCCTTTGCCCGGCGGATGATTTCCTGTATCTCTTCCCTGCCAGGCGCCTGGTACATGGTGATATAGTTCTCCGGCATCCGGATTCCCATAAGCCCCTGATATGCCAGCCCCTTCCGTACACACAGCTTTTTTGCATACTTCCCGGCCATTCCCACGTCCCCGCCGCAGGTCAGCACAAAATAGATATCCGCATTCCCCTCAAAGGCCGTTTCCAGGATAAACCGTTCCACCACCCTTGGAAGCCGCCACGCATAAACCGGGCTGACCACCACAAAGGGCGTCTTGGACACCAGCGCCTCACGGTTCCCTGTCTTAAGGCGGTCATTGATGGACACGGCCTCATCCTTCAGTTCCTCTCCCATCATCTTTGCCACATACCGGCTGTTGCCTGTTCCGCTGAAATACAGTATCATATTTTTCATCTCCTGTTATTATTTATACGCTGCAGTGTCTGCCAAAGCTTCCGTATCAGCTGTTTTCCCACACTGGTTGACGCCCTGGACCTACAGGATCCGTTTTATCAAGATTATACAGGAACAACGGAATTATTGCAAACTTGACAGCGCATGGGATTTCATGCTATACTGGCGTTACAAAAATTTCAGTGTGGATTTTTCTAGTTTTGACTCTTTTCGCCACACAATTGTCTTATAGGCAATTGTGTGGCTTTTTTTGTTTCTCATATCTGGAAACGGAACTGCTGAACGGAATATGGAGGTTGTAATATGATGAACGATGATTTTATGAAGGAAAAGCCCATTCTGCCGCTGCTTACATCCATGGCATTCCCTATGGTCATTTCCATGCTTGTGGGTTCCCTGTATAATATTGTTGACAGCTTTTTCGTTGCACAGATCAGCGAAAAGGCTATGACTGCATTGTCCCTTGTTTTTCCGGTGCAGAATTTCATTAACGCTGTTTCAATCGGATACGGCATTGGTATCAATGCATTGATTGCGTTCAGCCTGGGAGCCGGGAATAAAAGCAAAGCCAGTCTCACCGCCACCCAGGGGATGCTGTTCTCAGTCATACACGGAATCCTTGCAATGGCTGTGTGCATTCCCATCATGCCTGCATTCCTGCGGCTCTTCACATCGGATGGGACGGTCATTGCCCTGGGGGTACGTTATTCTTCCATTGCATTCCTGTTTTCACCAATCATCATGGCAGGGCTTTCCTTTGAAAAGATTTTCCAGTCCGTGGGAAGGATGAAGATTGCCATGGCAAGCATGCTGTGCGGATGTATTTCCAATATCATCTTAGATCCGCTGCTGATTTTCGGGATTGGTTTTTTCCCGGAAATGGGGATTACAGGCGCTGCCATTGCCACCGGGATCGGGCAGGTCATCACATTAGGAATCTACCTGATCATGTACGTGGCACACCCTATTCCCGTGCATTTCAGCCGCAGGTATCTGGCTTTTAACAAATCCGTGGATGTCCGGCTTTATGCCATCGGGATACCCGCCATGTTAAACCTGGCCCTTCCCTCCCTTTTAATATCATTCCTCAATGCCATCCTGGCCATGTATTCGCAAAGCTATGTTGTCATATTAGGGATTTATTATAAATTACAGACGTTCCTTTATCTTCCTGTCAATGGGATTGTCCAGGGAATGCGCCCCCTTATAGGCTACAATTTTGGCGCGGGGGAACACGGAAGGGTTAAGAAAATATACGGTATTACCCTATGTATGAGTGGTATCATAATGCTTCTTGGGACCGTGGCATGCCTGACGTGGGCCAGACAGCTGATTGGACTGTTCACGGATAACCCGGAAACAATCCTGGCAGGACAGACAGCCCTGCGCATCATCAGCGCCGGGTTTATTGTATCCGCTGTCTCAGTCACATCCTCGGGAGCATTGGAGGGACTTGGGAAAGGAACCCAGTCCCTCATAATCTCACTGTTCCGGTATCTGTTCATCATCATCCCGGCAGCCTCCCTCTTATGCAGAATCATGGGACCTGTGGGGGTCTGGAATGCGTTCTGGATAACGGAGTTCATGACGGCCGTCATAGCAGCCATTGTCTACCACAGGTCAGTGAATATGGCGGGCGGTGTCCGTGACCATGCCTGCCTCCGCAAGAAGGAGTCCTGCTGACGGCGGAATCCCTTGGCGGATCCTTATGGCAGATTCTCATAGCGGATTCCGTTCAGGATGCAGTCACACCCCTGCCGCCGATATGGCCTGTACCGCTTCCTCCCTGGAAAGCCACTGGCCCCATGTATACCCTCCCCTGGCCCTGGATGTATCATAGACCGCATTCAGGGCCTTGTCATATTCCTCCTTCGTCATCACGACGCCGTTCCATTGATACTGGTATACCGGGTTCTGGTTCTCATCATACTGCACCTTTGAGTTATCCCCTGCCCCATAATATCCGGCTGCGGCCTGTACCAGGCGTCCGTCTTCCAGCCGGTATACAATGTCATAGTAGCTGTCCATATTGCCGTCCGAATTACACAACAGGTTTTCCCTTTCAATATAAGAAAAGCCAAGCCTGTCCAGCCGGGATTCCCGGACCTGTCCCTGTGCGTAGCCGGCAATGCTGCAGCCGACCGCCTCGCTGTTACCAATCATCACCAGCTCCGGTATATCGTCATTGTCAATATAGATCAGATTGTACCCCTGCCACTGTTCCCCATCCAGCTCCATGATATAGTCGATGTATGCCTGTTTCCATTCAGGACCCGCGCTGACGGCATCCCCTCTTCCCACGCCTAAAAATCCCAGGATTGACTTCACCGTCTTATCCGCAACCGCTGAGTTTGCCACATCCGAAAGATCCTTCTCAAGGACAAAGGAACCGTCCGCGCTGCCACGGTAAATCCTTGCCTCCGAGTATCCCGTCCCCGCCTCAGGGCCGGATGCCGGGGAATAACTGCAGATGATGATGATATCACTGTAACCATCGCTGTTATAGTCTGGAAATGATACGGCTTCCACCTGATTGAAGGTCTCATTGGCGCGGACATTGTCCCCGTATACGCCCTCCAGGGTATCCACAGCCCGCCCGTCCTTCTCCAGCCTGAACACCACATCCCCCATAGGATTTTTAGCTGGATCAGGTCCGTAGGAAGCAAAGGTCACATCGCCCAGCGGAATCAGGCTGACCTGGAATGTCTGGTCCTTTATCAGCCTGGCCTGTATCCCGCCGTCCTGTTCCTGGGCGCCGCCCGCCCCACTTTCCTGTACCTCACTGTTCCCCGTCCCGTCCTGCAGACCGCTGTTCCCTATCCCGTCCTGCAGATTGCTGTTACCAGTCCCATTCAGCGTCCCGCTGTTTTCCTCCCCGTTCCCCGGCTTCCCGTCTATCCAGATTTCACTGTTTTCTTCTGTCTGCCCGGTACGGGATTCCTCTGTTTCCTTTGCCTTGCCGTCAGGGCCGCAGGCGGTCAATGCCGCGCAAAGGGCCATCAGGCACAGGGCTGCCGTGCATTTTCTTACACTGATTTTCATGATTTTTTCCTCCCAATGTCCGTTATTGTAGGTCATTTCTCTGTAAAGCATTGCTATATCGGGGATTTCCCCACATGAAAAGAGCCGGGAGCTTCCTGTTCCCAGCCGCTTATCATTACGATTCCAGCCTGGCATATCCGGCGCAGGAGGATTCCCTCCCTTCCAAGGCCGCCTGTCTGGCTATCCTGCTAATGAGGCGCTCAGCCATGGCCGCCGATGTCAGTGTCACATATATCTCCAGCGCGCTGCTGATGATCCCGGCTGCTGCCAGAAGAAGCGCGGACCCGCCCACAATGGCCAGCCAGCCATAAAGGAACCCCCGGTAGACCTGGGGATATATCTGGTACTGGGACCATATGACCAAAAGCAGGTATAAAAGCACCAGTACCGCGGATAAAAATGCAAATATGATATGTAACACTGATTTCAGCGGAAGCTCCCCGGGAAGATAAGGCGTCGTGATGGCGCAGAACAACAGCACCAGGGCAGACGGGACCATCCTCCCGCAGGCAGGATGCAGGGTCAGACGGGATTTAAGTTTCCTGTGGACTATATGGAAAAAACCGCCCACCAGCACGCCCCACAGGAAAAAAGACCGCTTTTTATCAAAGAAGTTGCCAATAACAGAAAAATTGGTGGTAAACCAATTGTATCCTCTTGTAAATAAGACCGTATATACGGGAATTAAAAAGTAAGCCCAGAATTTCATCAATTGACCAGTCCGTTTCTTTTGTTTTATACAGTATAGCAGACAGTTGGAAATTTATATTTAAGAAAAAATGATTTCTTTCTGAACAATTGATAAAATATTCTTACGTCCTCCCTCCCCTATTCCATCCTTCTAAGTACCGTGCGCTCAAATTCATCCACCGGCATCGGTTTTGCAAAATAATATCCCTGTCCTATGTCGCAGCTGACCGATTGCAGGAATTCCAGCTGGACTTCATTTTCAATCCCTTCCGCAACCGTTGTGATGGAAAGCGCCTTGGCAAGATGGATGATGCTTTCAATCACCACCTGTCCCCGCGAGGAGGTGGACTGTTCCGACAGGAACTCCTTATCCAGCTTAAGCTCCGCAATATCCAGGTCCTTCAGGGTGTTCAGGGAGGAATAGCCGCTGCCGAAATCATCCATGGATATGGAAAATCCCATGTCATGGAGTTTACTGATTACCATCTTGACCTGGGCCAGATTGCTCATGGCCACGCTTTCCGTCACCTCAAGGATGATCATGTCCGGGTCAATGCTGTACTGGTCCACAATCTGGCGGAACTTGTCAAGGTACTCCTCGTCATAGAAAAATATCCTGGACTGGTTCACGGATATGGGCCGCACCTTGTATCCCTGTTTCATCCAATGGGAAACCCGGCGGCAGGCCTCCTCCAGCATATACATATCCAGTTCAGTGATGAATCCGTTTTCCTCGAATATGGGGATGAACTCATCCGGATAATGTATGATTTCCCCATTTGAGCACCAGCGGACAAGGGCTTCCGCACTGTGAAGGGAACCATCCTCCAGATAATACTTCGGTTGGAGATACATGTGGAATTCCCCGTTGGCCAGCGCGGCCTGCATCTGGCTGGCAATCTCAATCTTCCTGCGCGCCTTTTCATGCATTGCCCCGTCATAAAATGCAATGGGGTTGGTGGTATTGCCATTAACGCTGTTAAGGGCCAGCAGGGCGCCGTTAATCACGGTATCCGGCGATGCAGGGTCCTGTCTGTCCGGATCCGGCGCCTGGATGATATAAACCCCGAAATTACAGTTAATGCGGTAGTCCTGATTGGGACTTATGGTATATTCATTGATGCCCTTCTGTATTTTTTTAATCCTGTCCGTCAGTTCTTCCCTGCCCTGGTAATAAACCAGCATCCCGAAACGGTCGGCATTATCCCTGTAATAGCGTTCCCCCTCCCTGATATCAGCGCGTAAGACCTTCGCAATATGCAGCAGGAAGAGATTACCTTTCTCAAAGCCGAAAAATTCATTCACAAACTTAAAACCGCTTATGTTCATCAGCACGATGGCCCGGTCCGCTGTCTCCTTTAACAGGACAGGCAGCTCCGATACAAACCGGTTCCTGTTATCAGCCCCTGTCAGGCTGTCCTTATATGCAAAGAGCCTGAGGGATTCATGCTCCCTTTTTAATAAGGTATAGATATACAGGAACAGGACTGCGAACAAAAGGAAGATACAGGCCATCACACCGGCAAACACAATGAATACGCTGTCAAAATTGTGATTCAGGAACGTCTGCGGCACCAGACAGAAAATCTGCCATCCATTAACCCCCACCGGAATAAAGGTTACCCAGTAGGCTTTCCCCTGATAATGGAAGACAGCAAACGAATCACCGCCCGTTCCAATGTCGGCCAATATGGAGGAACGGACCTCATCCGTGAAATCCCCGTCATCAAAAATGTTGCCCATCTGTTTATTTATGACCGCATGGCCGGAACGCAGGACGAAATTCCCCTTCTGGTCAATGATATGTACATAGGCAATGCCGTCAAAAATCTCCTGGCTGATGATATCCGAGAGGTTGGATGTGGTCCGGGTAGCCGTAACCGCGCCAATGACATTCCCCTTATGGGTAACCGGGACCCCGTAACAGACAACCGTGTTATCCGACATCTTGTCTTTCATGATCCCGGAGACAACGGACTCGCCTGATAAGGTCCTGGCAATGAAGTCTTCATCGCTGGTATCCACCCCATAGTGCCTTGTTCCGTCCGTATCTATAAAATATCCCTTGCAGTCAGGAAAAACAAATCCCATACGGATAAAGTCACTGCGGGTGCCCTCTTCCTCCAGATAAGCCAGTACCACATCCAGATTCACGGAACCATGCTGTCCTGTAATGGCAGCCACTGCGTCCAAGGTCTGGATATCCCCGTCAATCTGCTCCGTAATGATATTCTTATACTGGGATACAATCTCTTTCATATACTTCTGCGCTTCTTTTTCCTGGGTGCCTTTGATACTGAAATAGCTGACACCGCCTGCCATCACAAGAATGACGCTGACAATCGAAAACAGGGCAACCGCTATGGTGATCTGCTTTTTTACTTCCTCTCTGGCCAAGGTTTTTCCTCCTATGCATCGCAAGAACATCCTGATTTTTATCATACACCATAACTATAAGTTATTCAATCATCACAGATAATAAATGGAATTTGTTTTTTGATACCTGGCACGGGCGTATATATTACCATAAAACCGGCTGGCAGGCCATCCAGTTCTTCTTTAACCTCTGCAACGCCCTCTCCCAGACGCAGGCGGCGGTCCAGATAGATTTCACACTGGCTGGGAACCGCATTGAGGGAGGCGCCTCCCATCCCCGTCATTGACCTGCGCCGTATCCATGTGGGAATCAAAATGTATGACCTTGCCTCCGCTTCTGTCCTCATAGTACGGACACACAGGCTCAGGCGCACATCCATGGCAGTGACTCCGTCCAGACCATACCGGCCTTCATCAGCGGACATTGCAGCGAACCCCTTACCATTGACAGGATTGCCAGGGAGGTATCCCTAAACTCCAGTGAATGCTGCCGCCTGTTTAAAAGGAAACTGGGGACAACGCCCCTGCAGTACAGGAAGTCCGCATTTTCATGAAACCGGCCCGGAAATGGCGGCAATGTTTCCCAACAGGAGACATCTGTTCGTGTTTACGGCACAAATACATTTTATTTAAAAATGTCCGTCTGATGCGGATATTTTCTCTTGATATTTGGTCTGTCTGCCCTTATAATGGAGATATAAGATACTTGGAAATGAGCTGTTTTTTCACACTCGCATATGTAGCAAGGGGGTTATATCATGCAGGATCATACCATGTGGGCTTTAACAAAAAAGAAGCCGGAAACCGGGCTTTGGATGGAGCGTGTCCCGGTTCCGGAAGTAGGACCAAATGATGTGAAGATCAAAATTCACAAAACAGCTATCTGCGGGACAGACGTACATATCTATCAATGGAATGAGTGGGCGCAGCACACAATTCCAATCGGCCTTACGGCCGGGCACGAATATGTGGGGGAGATTGTGGAAGTCGGTTCCGGGGTGGACGGACACACCGTAGGGGACCTGGTATCCGGGGAAGGCCATATCACCTGCGGCAAGTGCAGGAACTGCCTGGAAGGACACAAGGAAAACTGCAGGGATGCCAAGGGTGTCGGCGTGAACCGTAACGGCGCTTTCGCGGAATACCTGGTGATTCCCTCATCCAATGTATGGAGCTGCCGCCCGAATATACCGGAAGAGCTTTATGCAATATTCGATCCATTCGGCAATGCCACCCATACGGTCCGCTCCTATGACGTGCTGGGTGAGGATGTGCTGATTGCCGGCGCAGGACCCATCGGCATCATGGCCGCTGCCATTGCAAAGTTCAGCGGCGCCCGTCATGTGGTGGTTACGGATATGAATGAATACCGCCTGGACCTGGCAAGGAAGCTGGGAGCCACCAGGACCGTGAACCTGAAGCAGGAAAAACTGAGGGATGTAATGAAGTCCATCGGGATGACAGAAGGCTTTGACGTGGGGCTTGAGATGTCCGGCAGCCCGGCGGCCCTCTCCGATATGATCCTCAATATGAAACACGGCGGCAACATTGCCCTTCTGGGACTTCAGGGACGTGAAACCATTGTCAATCTGGAAACCGTGATTTTCAACGGCCTGAATATCCGGGGCATTTACGGCAGGAAGGTTTGGGATACCTGGTATAAGATGACCACCATGATAGAGGCAGGCCTGGATATCTCCCAGATCATCACCCACCGTTTTGATATCCGCGACTATGAAAAGGGATTTGAAGCCATGATTTCCGGGCAGTCCGGCAAAGTAGTCCTGGACTGGTCCCACATTAACGAATAACCATATTGAAAAGGAGATGTAAAGATGGCCCGCAAGAATGATATTTTAAGTATTTATACAAAAGAAGTAGAGGAAATCAGGGAAGCCGGACTTTTTAAGGGTGAAGCGCCCATTGCCTCCGCCCAGGGCGCCCGGGTAAAACTGGAGGACGGCCGGGAGGTCATCAACATGTGCGCCAACAACTATCTTGGCCTTGGCGACAGCCAGAGACTGATTGACGCGGCCAAGAGGACCTACGATGAAAGAGGCTACGGCATGGCTTCGGTCCGCTTTATCTGCGGGACCCAGGACATACACAAACAGCTGGAAGAACGGATTTCCCATTTCCTTGGAACGGATGACACCATCCTCTATTCCTCCTGCTTTGATGCCAACGGAGGGCTGTTCGAGACAATCCTCGGCCAGGAGGACGCTGTGATCAGCGATGAGTTAAACCATGCCTCCATCATCGATGGGGTGCGCCTGTGCAAGGCCAAACGCTACCGCTACAAAAACAATGACATGGCTGACCTTGAAGAACGGCTGAAGGAAGCGGATGCCGCCGGAGCAAGGGTTAAACTGATTGCAACCGACGGTGTGTTCTCCATGGACGGCATCATCTGTAACCTGAAGGGCGTATGCGACCTGGCTGATAAGTACAACGCCCTGGTCATGGTTGACGACAGCCACGCGGTAGGCTTTGTGGGCAGACACGGCCGCGGCACAGCGGAATATAACGGCGTGGAAGGCCGGGTGGACATCATTACAGGCACCCTGGGCAAGGCCCTTGGCGGCGCTTCCGGCGGTTATACATCCGGGCGCAGGGAAATCATCGACCTGCTCCGCCAGAGAAGCCGCCCCTACCTGTTTTCCAACACCCTGGCTCCCGCCATCGTGGGCGCCAGCCTGGAACTGTTCGACATGCTGGAGGAAAGCACCCAGTTACGTGACCATTTAGAGGAGACCACCGCTTACTACAGGAAGCAGCTGACTGACAACGGGTTCGATATCATTCCAGGAACCCATCCGTGCGTGCCTGTCATGCTTTATGATGAAAAGCTGGCAGGGAAATTTGCAAAAAGGATGATGGCAAAGGGCGTGTATGTAGTTGCCTTCTCCTTCCCCGTGGTGCCAAAAGGCAAAGCCAGAATCCGCACCCAGGTCTGCGCAAGCCATACCAGGGAAGATATTGATTTTATTGTGAAGTGCTTTAAGGAAGTGCGGGAAGAGATGGGGCTTAGCTAAGACCCGGATGATTTTTCCGTAAACAGGCGGAAGAATCCCCTGGTCCGTGACCGGACCAGGGGATTCCCATATCCTTAAATATATTCTTCAGTATATCCTTCAATCCTCGATTCCCTGCAGTATGCTTCCTTATACCCCCCCCCCCTACCCCACGCCGTCCCTGCCCTGGTTCACTGGCCCGGCGCCTGGACAATGAAATTATAAAATACGGTCTTATCCTCCAATTGGAATACTGCGCGGTAGGTACCTGACGGAACACCTGCAGGTATGTTCACCGTGACCACTCCGGTCCCCGAGGTACCTGAAACCGTCACAGGATCTGATATCGTCCACTCATCTGCTTTTTCAGCCGGGCCTATTGCCGTATATCCCTCTTCTGTCTTTTTCCTAATCCCTGCCCTTATGACGTGGGATGAGGATTCCCCGTCATTGTCAATCCTGTACACGGCGTTAAATTCCAAGCTGCCGCCAGCATTTGCCGGAATCACGCGGCTGCCTTCCCCTAAACTCACCATAAGCCCATAGGTTGGATTGGGCCGGACATCGTAAGATGCCTGGACCTTTGGGATTGCTGGCGCTTTTACGCTGCCTGTGTTCATCCCAACCGGGTAAACATCCATAACAAGTAAATGATTACCGTCTGACAGGCCGGAGGAAGTGCCCGTATCCATGATGATTTCCTCACCGGATTAGATTCCGGGCAGATAGACCTTGCCGCCTTTGGGATAATATTTTATTCCTGTCCTGCCGATGGCAAAGCTGGTTCCTTCCGGAAATCCCGGGCTTCCTTCACCAGAAGAAATAACCGCCGCCATCTCCGCCAGACGTGTATCAGCATCAACAGAAGCAGTAAGGGTAAAGGTATGTGTGCCTCTGGAAAGCCCGCCTGTTCCTGTCAGCCTGAAGTTTGGAACAGATGATACTACTGTAAATTCTGCTTTTTCCGTAGGTACCGCAGCATTATCGTCCTGCAGCACCAGGGCATATTCCCCTTCCCCCAGTCCGTCTGTGGGCGAAAAATCCACGATGACGGTAAGGGACTCATGCAGCATGCCAAATTTATTGCCAATGTTGGTATGCCACATTTCCTGGAATTCCGATAAGGCAATTGCCCCATCTCCATCCGATGCGTACGTATAATACGCTGTCCCCCCGGCCGTTGATTCGTCTATCAGGGTCACATCCGTACCTTTGGGGAAATTAACACCTGCACCATTCTTATCCTGTAATTCCAGTAAAATCCCATCTACTGCCCCTGCCTTCCTGATATTGAATGCTGCGGTCACGGAACTATTAGGGGAAATCACTACATAATCTGATGGAATCCTTGCATTATACTGCTTTCCCGCCGCTGCCGCCGCCCCAGATACCATAGAACCCTCCCAATGGACAATCACGGATATCTTTACCAGAACCCCATCGGTCTGGCTTTCATCTTTGAAGGAAAGGACAAGCTCTGCCGGTTCCCGGCTTGTAAATGCTTTTGCATTCCTTAAAACAAATTTGATGGAAGCATCGTAACGCCCATCGGTGGTTCCCAATGCAACCTCATTGCCTTGATAGGCAGCTAAATCAAGCGGTGTATCCATTACTCCCGCCTCCCATTCCCCACTATGGCCCTGCACCGGCTGCATTGTAATCGCAATCTCATCATTTAAGAGTTCATCTGTCCCCTTTTTCATCGTCACGCCAGATGGGACCTCAACGCCAACCAGGCTTAAGGGCCGCTGTGCTCCCTTGGGGATTATGAACTCGGCCGTGTATGTCCCGGACTGGCTGGCAAAAAGTTCGATTCCCGAATCGTCCAGGGCGCTGGCTTTTGTTATGATATCTGCATTTATTTGGATTATTTCATCCGGAGTACCTTCTTTGGTCTGCCTGACGGTAATTATTACTGTTCCAACATCCTGACTTTTTGAAATCAGATGATTGGCATAAGTCAGATAGAAATTAAGCTGCGGCGTCTGAATCCCTGTTGTGGCTGAGGTTGTCTCGGCTCCGATAATTGTATTGGCATTATTACTTAAAATATTCTTACTTGAGATTACTTTTCCCGCGTTTGAATCCTGAAAGCCCTCCCCGGTATCCATGAACAGGCCGAATGTGGTTGTTGGGGCTTCCATCATCCTGCTTTTTTCTGTATCCGGACTCCCTTCTGGTTCCTCATTTCCAGTATATGCCCAACTCCCGTCAGACTTAAGGGCTGCCTCTGTAAGAACTACACTGCCTTTGATTTCAATTGCTTCAATCTGATACTTTGTTCCTGCTTCAACCGGCGGCAGCGTTACCGTGCCCATTGTCCCTGTAACATCCTCATCCCCTCCTGTATCCTGAGCAGTCAGCACGGTCTGGCGCAGGGCTACCGCATCAGCCCCGGACATTTTCCAATAACGGTAATCCGGTTCTACGTTGATATAGGGAAATTCGCTGTCTTCTTCCACTGCACCCATGGCATAAAATCCCCCGTCCGGATGGGCAGGTTCTGGCATACCCCCTGGTTTTATACGTGCAAATACGGTGGCGGCAGCCTTATTATCAGCCATCAGGAAAGAATAACCGTCTACCTTGCCATATGTTTCAGATGCATCATAAACATTGCCGGTTTTAAATCTGCATGCGATACGCAGTACTGTTCCGGATGTAAAACGTATGGTATTCCCAACCTCATGCAGTTTTTCCAGAGAGGTGATTGCAGTTCCGGATGAATCCACACTTTTATAATCTGCAATCTCAATTGCATCCGAATCAAGGACCAGCGTACTTCCCCCCTGTAACACAAGACTGTTGCCCATATCCCCAAGCTTACTGTTTCCATCCGCATCCACCTTGGCGTTGCCATGGTTTCCAATCCGGTTCAGGGAATAACTGGCCTGCTGGTTCTCATTGGCCACGTCCTTCTGGCCGGACAGCCGCACATGGGAATCAATGAGGCGTACCTGGTCCGCCCTCTGGATGGACAGGATTTTTCCCGTCACCTCTGCTCCGGCCCTGCTTCCAAACTTCTCCAATGTAACCAAACGCACATCCCCTGCATCACAGGATGCCCCGCTGCCGAACACCCCTCCTTCCAAGGTCATCTTCGGATTACCGGAAGAGCTGTCAAAGGAATACCCATCTCCATCAATATATACATGCGAATATCCGTTTACTGTAATTGTTTCATAGTCCTGCCTGCCGTCTCCATAGTCTCCGCCCGCATAGACCGACCCGCTTATGGAAAGGGCATTATCTGAAGACAGTCTTGGGTTATCTTCTGTGTGGGATGCATAGTACTTACATTTTCCAATAGCGCCTGCTCCGATATGCAGATGTGTAGAACCATTGACGGTTCCACGGTAGCTTCCCCCAAAGACCCTTCCATTTACGGTTCCTCCAACCAGATTAACAAAAATCAGGTCCTGCTTATCGCCTCCCGTCACATCTTCTCCTTCCAACGGCCCGTCATTCCCCCGCTGGCTGCCTCCATACAGGTTCGACACGGTTCCGCCAGTCATCTTGACCGTGGCGCCGCCTATGACAAACTTTCCCGGTACCCCGGACTCATCCACCTTACCCTGGGCGCCGCCAAAGACGGATTTACCGATTATCCCGCTGACAATATTAACCGTTGTCCTTCCCTCTACGATTCCTTCCTTGCCGCCTCCGTAAACATTCTCCTGTATGGTCCCGCCATCGACCGTAACCATGGTGTCATTCTTCACAATCCCTTCCCTACCGCCCCCATAGACGTTTCCCCAGACAGTCCCGCCCTTAACCGTAACGGCTGTGGAGCCCAGGACCGAGGCAACCTCACCGCCTCCATAGATGTCCCCTTCCACTATGCCGTCCAATAGATTAACAGAGACAGTTGAGCCAGGTTCCACACGGGCGCATTTACTATAGTCAACGGAGTCATTTACCTTATTAATCCCCTGTCCCCCTCCGTAAATGCTTCCTTTTACAGTACCTCCCTGCAGGCTGATTGTACATTCCCCATTCAGGTAAGCGTTCCTCTGGCCGTATTCCAATTTATGGGAATCCTTCGAGCCATCATATCCCTTACCGCTTGCATAAATATTACCGGTTATCTGTGCATTCCCACTTACGGTTATGGCAGCATGACCAGTTAAACTGCCGCAGTCCTGCGCTTTCCCGCTGTCCATTATAGTTGGAGAGGTACCTGAGGGCGGATATTGGCTCACTTCCCTGGAGCCACCTAATCCTGCAGCATAAATATTACCGACCGTGCCGCCTGAAACAGATATGTTTACCTGTGAAGGAGTATCTTTCTCCGGGCTGATTACATAGGCAGCAGCGCCTGAACCATAGATATTGGTTACATTTCCGCCTTCTACGTTTATATCCAGACTGCCTTTATAGGTCGGAAGGCTGACTCCCCTGCCTGAACCTGCCCCATAAACATTCGTAACAGTGCCGCCTCTGATATTGATTGCAGTATTGCCTGTAAATGCTGCATTGCCGTCGTTAAATCCCTGATTTCCTCCAATGAGTGTATCTACCTTCCCATTTCCCTCCACATTAATTGCTGCATTTGCGTTTAAAATAGGACCACTGGCACAGCCCGCCAACACGGTTGCGGCATATGCATTCCCTGTTACCGTTATATCAGCCCTGTTCTTCCCTTCCGGTAATGCGCTGAGATTGCCGGATCTTATATATCCTGCTATCCTGATATACCTTCCCCCCGCAACATAGATTGATCCTGCGCCATTTGGTATATCCTGCCTTCCCGCGCCGTACAGATACACTTCGGTATTGGATGCCGCAGACACGGTATCCTCAACCCGCAGATCATATCCGTCCGCATATACATGGCCTATCTTCCCAAATTCCAGATTCTCAAAGATTACCTTTGCGGTCAATACCAGATTCCGCTCCTCCGTGCTGCTGCCGCTGGTGCTGATGTTTATCTTGGAATCCCCATCCATCCCTCTGATTGTGACCGGTACTGCATTAACTGCGGGAAATGGCAATGATATACCGCCTGATGTAGTAATTACATATGCCTCCATAAGGATAATCTGATTATCCGCAGCCGAATCCGTTGTCTGGCCTCCGTTTTCGATTATTTTCCCCATTGCTTTTGAAATCGTTTGAAAAGGCTTCCCCTGGGTACCATCGCCATTATCATCGCTGCCACTGCCGGCCGCAACATACATCGTCCTGCCTGCTTCTGCTGCCGGAGCGGTTGTTGATACCGGCTGGGAATATAAAACCACATCTGCGCCAGCCGGACGGGTCCGCAGCAGGCTGATTGCAGTCACCTTACAGCGGAACTGATTTGTACCTTCACCTTTTTTTACTTCCCGCTGATACCGGGCCTCATCCGCACCCTCGATATCAATCCAGATATTATCCTCATCCAGGGATTTTTCCGCCTCCGAAGGTGTGGCGTTAAACGGATCATCAGATTGTGTGATATCTGCTTCATCCAGTTCCGCATCATCCACATGGGCGGTCTGCCACTGATATAAAAACTTATATCTGCCCGGAACTTCCAGCGCCTCACCTGTGCCGGAATCAATCAGTGTGTAAATTGCCATCCCGTCCTCTATGTTCAAATCAACGTCTAAAGGATGCTTTTCAACTGTTTTCCAGGATGAATACAGGTCTACATGGTCATCCTCCTGGATATCCAGATACTCCCCCGGTTCCCATATCAGCGCATCCCCTTCCTCCTCTTTCACTGTCCATCCTGTAAATGAATTGGTAAAAAAGGGATCTTCCTCATATGGGCCTGTGATTTCCAGCGGGCATTCCGGCAGCAGCACCTGATTGTCCCGAACAGGCAGATCCATCTCCATTATACCGCCGTCCAATGTAGCAGCAGCTATCCGGTCTGCCAATTGGTATCCTGCGTATTCAGCTGCTTCCATAAAAGACAGGTTTTCTTCTGAGCAGGTAAAAAGCCCTGTCTGCCCTTCGTAAAAAAGACTTTCCGGGTTTTCCACCAGCTGCTGTGTAATATAATTGACTGTATAATCCTTTTTCTTTTCCAGTTCATCCTCCGGAAGGGGGGCTGTCTCCGGAAGGGGCTTTGTTTCCGCTTCCACATGTTCGCTTTCCTTTGGAGTGAGGCTTTCGTCCTCCATGGAAGGATTGGTCCCCGGCACCTCCTCATCTTTGGCTCCGCCCCCGCTTCCATGGTCTCCTCCTGCGCCTGACGGGCCATGGCTTCCTGAACCATTTCCTCCTGCGCCTGACGGGCCATGGCTTCCTGAACCATTTCCTCCTGAATTGTCTCCTTCGTCATTCTGGGATGGCTGGCTTTCGCTTTTATCCTCAGTACCGCCGGATAAGGCATCGTCTTCCTTATCCATGGATGAACCGTCTCCATCCGGGGCGCCATCATTATCAGGCACATTGCCTGTATCCGATGTATTGCTGCCTCCTGATGTGCCGCTGTCATCCCAGGCATTGCCTTCATCTGAGGGGCCGCTTCCGTCTGAGATATCATCTCCATCTGAGGTTCTGCTTCCTGGGGTACTGCTTTCTCCTGAGATGCCGCTTCCTCCTGAGATGCTGCTTCCTCCTGAGGTACTGCTTTCTCCTAAGGTTCCGTTACCTCCTGAGATGCTACTTCCTCCTGAGGTGCTGCTTTCTCCTGATGTACTGCTTTCTCCTGAGGTTCCGTTTCCTCCTGAGATGCTGCTTCCTCCTGAAATGCCGCTTCCTCCTGAGATGCTGCTTCCTCCTGAGGTTCCGTTTCCTCCTGGAGTGCCGCTTCCTCCTGAGGTGCTGCTTTCTCCTGAAGTGCCGCCTCCTTGTGAGGTTCCGCTTTCTTCTGAACTGCTTCTGCCTGACGCGCTGCTCCCCATTGATATGCCGCCATTGCCCGATGAATCACTTCCACTGTTGTCCGCAGATTCATCAGCAATTCCTAATCTGGGAACCCTATGTTCCGTAATTCCTGCAGCCGTTAAATTTAAAGGTTCCTCCTCCGGCTTATCTTCCGTTCCTTTCCCCCTTGTCTCTGCCTGGTTCTCTTCCCGGCTTTCCTTTGTCTCTGCCTGGCCCTCTTTCTCCTCCTGGCTTTCCCTTGTCTCTGCCTGGCCTTCCTTCTCCTCCTGGCTCTCTTTTGCCCCAGCCTGGCCTTCCTTCTCCTCCTGGCTTTCCTTTGTCTCTGCCTGGCCTTCTTCTGTCCCTTCCTGTTCTTTTATCCCTGACCAGCCTTCTTCCTTTCCTTCCCGGCTTTCCTTTGTCTCTGCCTGGCCTTCTTCTGTCTCTCCCCCTCCTTCATCCCTTTCAATCCGGTTCTCTTTTGTCTCTGCCTGCCCCTCTTTTATATTCTCATCCCGGTCTTCCCACTCCGCAATTTCACCGCCCTCAAATTCATTGACAATGACTGTAAATCCTGGAGCATTTTCTTCATCTTCTCCTGAAAATGCATATTCCCCAAATCTAACAATGCTGCCCGGCAGTACCAGTTTGCCGCGCAGCCCGCCAAGCCCATAAAACAGATATGAGCCAATATGGGTAATCCCATCTTCAATCACCAATGTGTGGATTTCATCTGAATATCCCAAAAATGGAGCCGTATCTTCCGTATAGTCCTCTGTATCCCCATAGCCTTTTATGGTCAGCACCCCATCTTCCAGTTCCGCTGTCACATCAGCGCCTATGTCAAAGATTTCCGGGGTCTCTTGGGTTGCATAACTAAGTATGGAGCCAAAGTTCATATTCGTCAGCAGCAGGCTGCATATAAGTACTGCCGCCAATATCCTCTGCCTGATTCCCCCTGTCTTTGTCAGATGTTTTTTGTGTTGTCCCATACCCATGAAAATCCCTCCAGTATCCACAGCACCGCGCTGCTGCCTGATATCTATTTTTATGAATACACTTACTTACTGTTTATCGTGATTTTATCCGCAAATGTTTCCCCTGATCCTACTGTAAGTTCTGTTGTTTTATCTGATTTCAGAAGAACCAGGGAATACACGCCATATCCTGGCGATGCAAATGTACAGGTGGACGGACCAGAGGTATACGTTACCCTGTCATCTGTCTGGTCCGGGATTACATCACGCGGAAGCTCTATGGTTATATTTTTTGCAGAATCAGCACAGGTCATGGTCAGTACGGCCGCCCTGTTTCCAGATGCATCCTCCATGCTGGCCAGGTTCCCGCTTTCCCTGTGAAAGGCAGCAGTCAGTACTTTCTTATATGGTTTTGAAGAAGTAACTGTAACAATCACGTCATTCGCTCCAGTATCCGGCGTTATGGTAAGGGTTGCCTTCTGTGCGGTCACGGATCCCGGAACAGTACCTGTAACCAGTTGATTACCAGATGAATCCATACATTGCCCTCCATCCGCCTCCGCCCCGTACTGAATCGTTCCCGGCGTTATTCTAAGGGAATCCGCATAGTTATACAGCTCAATGGAAATATTGCTGTCCGGGTCAATGAAGTATTCTGCCTTTTCTGATTCTTCTTTTAAAATGTCGCTTATAAAATAAAAATCTTTTGCCGCCACCAGGCCGCTTCCACGTTTCTGCATAGTATAACGGGCAGCGGCAATTCCAGCAAGGGCCAGTACCATGACAACAATCATGAGTAACAGCAGGGAGAACCTGGTCCGCTGTTTCATTCTATCTGCTTTCATATCCATCGTCCCCTTATTTATCATCCGGAATTATCTGTTCTGCCTTTACCGTAACCGTTACCAAGTCGATTTCATCCATGTAGGATGCTTCTGTTTTTTCAGCCGGCCATGTAATGGTTAATTTATATGGATGGGAAGCTTCCCTGGCATACGGAAGGGTTCCTAACTTTGTATAGGTTCCGCTGGCAAGCTGGATAGGATTGCCTGCCCTGCCCAATATGGAGGTTCCCGCCCCATCTGCCACATCTTCAGCCAGAACCAGCGTAAACTCCAATGGAATGTTTCCCATGGTCTCAACCATGATGGAATATTCCTGTCCCACCTGGCTGATCCTGCCATCCTTTTTATTCGTCACTGCAAATCCATATGTTCCATCTGCTCCCGGCGCTAAATCCTTTAAATCAATGGTAAAGACAGATTCCGCTCCCCAGGCGGCAACCGTTACATCAGAGGTCATGCTGGCCTGGCTCTTATAGCCGGCATAGGATAAGGATATTACCCCCGTGCTTACTGCCGCAAGCAGTACAAGATACCCAATCATCCGGGGCTTTGTAAGCTGTTTTTTCATTCTGATGTTTTCCTCCCTGTTTCCTGCAAAAGGCCAGCCCGGTCACTGCCCCAAAAAAGCAGTATTGACAGCAGGACAATTGCCAGTTTCCCGACCGGCTTCCTAAAAAACAATACAGCATATCCGGCCCCGGGAATCACAGCTGCCATCCTTCCGTGTATGCTGTCCCCTGCAACAATACCCCCATCCGGAGCATTGTTAGAATCGCCTTTTGTCACAAACCCTTCCGGCGTTTCTTCTACGATACGGTGTGTTATCAGATTTCCATTTTCCGAAAATGTAACGATATCTCCGGGCCGGTATGCATCTTCCTTATGGACTATGATTATATCTCCAGCTGAAACAACAGGTTCCATGCTTCCTGACATTACAACCGCCGGATACCAGCATGATGAAGACGGGTATGCTTTGCGGAATAATACCTTTGCACCTATCTGCCAAAAATTAAGGATCACAATCAGGCTAAGGACTGCCGCCGCCATTAAATAGAAACATCTTCCTATTATTTTCACTGATAGGCCGCCTCCTTTATTCATCTATCCGCTCCTTCTGCATGTACGGTCAAAACCAGTATGTAGTCCTTACCAGCTTTTCCGGCCTCTGTGTCCGCATGTTCATTCCCTTCAAAGGGCCATTGCCAGTCCAGCTTAAAATCCTTTTCCTCACCTGGTCCTATCTCTGTTTCCAGCACAAGCCCTGATCCATCCCTGCCCAGTGTTCCCGTAGCAGTTCCTGTCTTATCCGGCCATATCCCACTGTTTTGTTGAGTCAGCGTAAATGATAACGGCAGATGGACCTCACCCTCAGTCATGATAAGGCGTATGGAAAGAGACTCGTTTCTGGTGTTTTTAAGGCGGAATTGGTAGTATCCCTGTGAACCGGGTAAAACAGGCTCCTGCGGACCGCCCTCCCGGTTGTAGAACAGGTCTATGCCGGAAAGCTGTGTCCATGATTTATATCCTGATGTATCCCTCTGCATCTCCAGCACATCCAGGATTCCTTTATCCGGGTCCGCTGTGGTTTCAGGAGGGCTTTCGGGAGGTGTATTCCCGCTGTTTCCACTGCCTCCGTTGTTTCCGCCGCTTCCCCCACTGTTTCCGCCGCTTCCTCCGTTGTTTCCGCCGCTTCCTCCGTTGTTTCCTACACCTCCGCTGTCCGCGCCTTGACTTTCCTGTCCTTCGGTTCCTCCGGCGCCCTCCTGTGATTTATCTGAAGGATTCTCAGGGATACTGCCTGGACCGGATGTTTCCCCTTGTCCCGCACCAGTATTCCCGTTCATTATATCCGGTACGTCCATATTTATAGTTCCAGAAGCCATTCCTTCCCCTGCACCGGTTCCGTCCAGACTGCCGCCTTGCACCGTACCAGTCTGGGATGCCTGTTCCTGTGCCCCGCCAATGGGCCGGACCTCCTGCCCTGACACAATCACCCCTCCGGTTCCCGGGTTTTTAACCGTCCCATCCGGTGTATGGATTTCTCCATCCGGACCAATGACCGTGCCTTGGGGAAGGTTTACCGTGCCATCCGGTAAGATTGCAGCATTCCCGGCAACAAGCTTTTCCTGAGGGAAAATAACAGTATCGTCCGGAAGGATGACTGCTGTGGGATCTTCCTTCCTTTTTCCCGACATGACAATGGTTCCGTCCGGCAGACAGACATTGCCTGCCGGGGTCACCACTGCCCCATCCGTTATGGAAGCCCTTCCGTCCGGCGTCACCACCATGCCGTCCGTTGTGGCGTAGGTGACATTTTCCGGATTAATATAATAGTTATCCGCATCCAGTTCAATGTACATCTCCAGCATCCGCACATCCATTGCAAGTTCCACCACATAAACGCCTTCCCCATTCAGGTCAACGGAAATGCCCTTCCCTGCTTGTGTCCTGTCTAACACCACATTCCTCCGGGCCGCCATTGTCCCGTCATCATTCATCACGGCAAGACTGTGTTCTCCCAGGGGGACATGGTCAAACAAAAAGGCACCTGCGGAATCCGTCACGGTGCGTATGGGTTCACTGTGCAGTTCCAGTGTGCGCCCCGCGGCCGGGGTGCCGTCTGAATACAACACGCGGCCTGTCAGGTGCAGGATGGCACTTTTTTCCTGTTCAGCCTCCGGCGTCAGAAGGATGGTGTCAATCAACTGGCCGCTATAACGTATATCGCTTTTTTTTCCCAGAACGTATCCAGCCAGGCTGGATGTACATAATGTCAAAATAAAAATCAACAGAAGAAATGGCGGCCTTTTCCGTCCCTGTTGGTCCTTGTCCCCATGCAGGGACAAAATGTCCCTTCCTAATCCTGTCATCTGTTTTATCTCCTATCACAATACCGGAATCTGTTCAGTTTCCGGCAAAAAGCAGGAATGGATTCCTGGCTTTTGCCGGGGACTGAATGCCCCCGTCCGGTTCCCTGTCCAGCACAGACGGACGGGGAATGGATGGCCTATGGTGTAGGTGTTACCGGGATTATCTGTTCTGCGGACAATTTCAGGGTAAATTCCTGGTTAGCAGGCGGTGTCATACCTAACCCGGTATCGGCTGTATCAGTATCGGTTTCCCACCGCCAATATATTGATCCCTCAAGTCCTCTATCAGCGGCATCAGTGGCATCAGCGCCCACTGTCTTATTGGCAACCTTATTATCCTTTACTATACTTGCTGCCGAAAAGTCATCACTTGTGTAAAATTTGATAACAGCACCAATATCCGAATCAAGCTGACTTGTATCAAGCTCCACTTTGCATGTATATCCAACCTCTGTACCCTTATCCTCAATTACATATTTTATCTCGCCTGTATCCCCTGGTGCCACGACATCGGCCTGTACATTGTCATTCTTCTTTTTTGTACCCGCCAGCGTAAAGTCGAATGTACTGCCAGATATATCATTTCCCTCAATATCTTTTGGTGTAACACCCCACTTCGCTATCGCCACCGTACCGGTGCCTTCCGCTTCACTGACATACTTAGCCAACGTACTTCCCATCATGCTGGTGGTAATAAGGGTCAGCGCCAGCGCAAATGCACCCAGTTTTACCACATTATTCCTTCTCATACACACTTGCCCTCTCTTTCCTTTTTGTGGGACCAATCTGCATTTGTCCAGGCACGGTCCCCTTGTGCCTGTGGCTTCTATGCACACCCGGTGCATCTGCCCGGTTTTCTAAACAGCCTGCTGCCCCGCTGTGCCCGGGACGCAGGACTGGTGCACTCATCATGATCTGCTTGTCTTCCCCTCATCCCCGGGAGTTCCTGACCCGCTTTCCAGCTGCTGCTTCATGGCTTTTATCTCTGCCTCCAGCCTGGCCTTCTCCATGACGGCCTGCATCATCTGCTGACGGTCGGCCCTGCGTCTGAGCCATATATCAATTATGATATATAACAGCAAAGGGCAGAGAATGGTGAGAACCATGCCCATGGGCGTCTGTATGGCCATGATTTTATGGCCCAGACCCGGAATCCTTCCCCCATTCCAGATGCCCTGTACCTGTTCTGAAGTCACAGGCATACGGTCTTCCGCATTATTGGCATCTCCCCTGGTGATATACCTGGGCTGCCCGTCCTCTCCTGTGGTAACCCCTACGATTCTATGGGTAATGGCTTTCCCGGACAAAAGGTAACATATCACATCACCTTCCTTTAAAGTACCAGGGTCCGTGCTGCGGATGAATATCATGTCGCCTGTCTCTATGACCGGTTCCATGGAACCAGACATCACCACAGCCGGCTTGATGCCCAATACCCCCGGCAGTTCCCCCGGATTTATGTAGCTGCTGGCAATCAGCACAAGATTAATGAGGATGATGGGAATGAATGCCATACAGAGCACGGCCCCTGTCACTCCGGGAAGTGATATCCTGCGTGTTTCCTTTTCCATTCAGCATTACCTCCTTTGGTAATCTGTCCCGGATTCTCCCGCAGTTTAGGGATAAAACGTCCCCATTCCGGAAGACACTCCATATCTTCCCCCTGGCTCAGGGCTTCTGGGAACACTTCCACCGTAGACTTATCCATCTGCGCATCATCCCCTCTGTCATATCCGGACAACAAAAACCAGCTTCATACTGCAAAGCTGGTCTTATATTCATATACAACTGGCTGGCTTTCCTTCCGCACTGCGGAAAGGCGAAACCCCTATAGCTTTGCGACACTGCCTTTCGACAGCTATGCCCGGTCTTCAATTGTAAATCACCGTATATGTGCGGTCCAAGATTCAATTACATTCCAAGAATACTTCTTTTTACAATAAATAACAATACAGCGTGGTCTTTTGGCAATGCCATTTTTATGTCATCAAAGATGACACATTTTCCTGTCATGCAACCTGCCTTCTAATACTGCTGCGTCATATGCCACCGGATTGTTTTCCTCAGCCCTGTGTCCAGATCATAGGACGGTACCCACCCCATTTCTTCTGTTATTTTAGCAGTATCAGCTACAGGCCATTCCCTGTCCTTTCCTCTATCATTACCATAATAGATAAGTGTTTCGGGCCTGCCCAGTATCTTTAAGATGGTACGCACCACATGTGAATCTTTCTGCAGGCTGTTACTGCAGATGTCATATGTCCCTCCATCCTTCCCTTCATTCACAATCAGGTCAATGGCCCTGCAGTAATCCGCCACATAAAGCCAGTCCCGGACATTTTCCCCCATATTCTCCAGGTAAATCCGCTCCCCTGATAACGCCTTGGCAATGGCCATGGGAATCAGGCTGTCTTCCCTGCTGCAAGGACCGTAAAGGTTGCAGCAGCGCGATACCGTGACCGGAAATCCATCTGCCGCCTGTATTGATGCTGCCAGCGTTGAACCTGCCTGTGCCGGCGCCTCTCCTTCCGATACCTGGTGGTAATGCCTGATTCCAAACAGGCGGCATGCGTCCAGAAGATTTTTAACCCCTGCCTCATTATATGGTACAAAATTAATGACAATCCCCGGCTTTTCTTCGGCAAACAGATTCAATACAAAGTCCTTGTCCCCAATGTCACCTTTTACGAACCGGTAACCGGGTATATCCTCAAATGGCTTCAGATTGTCCGCATTGGCTGATATATCCAGATTGACCGTATCATTGCCCGGATATTTACCGACCATATATTGTATTAAGTGGCTTCCTGCAAACCCGGAACCTCCGGTAATAATTACCTTCATAACCATCCCCCTGCTTCCCATTTTGATTTCAGGATACTTCTTTTTATAATGGAGGACAATAAAGTAACATCTTTTGGCAATGCCACTTTTTTGGCATTCAAAATGACACCTGATTTCATTGACTCAATATAGCGAATGGAATAATATATAAAAGAAATCATCACGACAAGAAGTGGGGAAATCTATGCAATTTTACGAAAAGCTTATATTTCTGCTGAACTTAACTCAATCCACAAACCGAATGCTGGCCCACGAACTTCAGGTAGATCCTTCCCTGATAAGCCGTCTCCGCACCGGAACAAGGGGTATTCCACGTAACCGTGAGCACATAAAAGCCATGTCCTCTTATTTTGCAAAACGCTGCACCACTGAATACCAGCGGCAGGCACTATCGGGAATGCTTGGCATCAGGCAGGCCTTTACAATGAAGAAAGAACAGCTTTCAGAAATTCTTTATCACTGGCTCTGCGGGGAGTCGGACGAGATTGGCCGTTTCATAAGAACCTCTGAATCCATTACAGTCAGTGCAGTGACTCCAGGGAATACTATTCCTCCCTTAAATGCCACGGCTGACAATACTGCTTATTATGGGAATGAAGGGAAACGTGCAGCGGCCCGTGCAATTTACCACCATCTGCTCTCACTTAAAAAGCCATGTACGATTTATATCATGGCTGATGAGGCGGATAACTGGATTTCAGAAGATTATGAATTTTCCCAGGAGCTTCAGTCATGGGGCATGAACCTGACCAGCCGCGGATTTCATTTATGCCACATAGCGCCTCCCGCTTACCCTGTGGACTTAGCCTTTGATTCACTGCTCCGCTGGATTCCATTTTACATGACCGGACATGCTACTGCTTACTATTATCCGCGTCTGAGGGACAATGTCTACCGGCGTACCCTTTTAGTTGTCCCGGGAAACATTGCCATGTTTTCAAACTCACTGGCACACCAGACCACGGGAACCGCTGCAATCGTGACAACGGATAAACGGCTGATACAGGCCTGCTCCGTACAGTTCCAGGATTATCTGTCCCTGTGCAGGCCTATGCTGAACATTTATACGGAGCCTGAAAGCCTGAGGCACTGTTTTACCCGTTTTTTATCCACCGAAGGGGCGCGCATCCAGAAGGTCACCACCCTGTCCGCAGAGACAACCCCTCCGGAACTGATGTACCTGTGTACCGGAAAATTCACACGGACCGGATTAAAAATGCTTGGAAGCCCCTATCTACATAATATGGTCCAGATAGAAGAACACAAGGATATTTCCGAATTCATTGATATCGCCTATCTTGCCAGTGCCCAGGAGGTGAGAAACGGAAATGTACCTATCATACTGTCCTATGGTAAAGGCTCATCTCCTCTCTGCTATACCCCGGAGACTTATGTCATGCACCTTAAGAATATACTTCATATCATGGACATATACGATAATTACCATTTTGTCCCCATTGGAAAGGAAATGGAAAAAGACGGCACCATCCTGATAAAAGAAGGGCAGAGGGCCCTTCTGGTACATTTTGCCCCACTTCCCAACAATGCTGCAATTTCCGTCTTTGAAATTGTCCAGCCTGAAATCGTCCAGCTCTGCCGGGAACATTTACTCAGAATCGCTGAACATATCGGATATGCCGGTGTTAACAGGTCCAAAATCATTTCCCAAATCAAGAAACGAATCAGTGAGCTTCAGGAATAAAGAGGTGACGCGGAGTTTAAATAAAAAGTGGAGAGCGGCATTGATAACCGTTCTCCATTTTCCTGCCGTCTTTTTCCTTTTAAGCGCCTGTTGAAAAATACCATGTAAAACTGTATAATCAAATAAAACTGACATGCACATCCATAAAAGGTTGGTTCGGATGTAATACGAAAGTGTGGTTTACCATGGACACCAAACAGATTGAATATATATTAAAAATAGCCGAAGAAGGCAATATAACCCATGCCGCCGAAAAACTGTTCCTCACACAGCCCGCGCTGAACCAGCAGCTCCTGCGTCTGGAAAAGGAACTTGGGACACGGCTTTTCGTACGTTCCCGCACTGACTGGCGCCCCACCGAGGCAGGCAGGGTCTACCTGGAAAATGCAAGGAAGATGCTGCAGCTCAAGCAGGACACCTACCGCATCATAAGCGACATGGTTTCCGACCAGAAGGGGCGCCTGTCCATCGGCTTTACACCTGGGCGGGGAATCCACATGTTCTCTGCGGTATACCCCGGATTCCACCGGAAGTTCCCGGATGTCATTGTAAGCCCCAACGAACTGAGCGTCCATAAACAGCAGGAATTAATCAGCCGCGGGGAACTGGATATCGGCTTTATGACGCTCAGTGAAGACCACAAGACAGGCGATACGTATATCCCCATTGCAACGGAGGAAATCTACCTGGTAATTCCCGGCAGCCACCCATTAAGCAGCCTGGCGCCCAAAAACGGTCATGCCGCCCTGGACATCTCAGCTGTCCGAAATGAACCATTTGTGCTGATGTATAAGGAATCCACCATCCGCTCCCTGGTGGATGGTATATTCGCCCAGGCCGGATTTAAGCCCACGGTCCTGTTTGAAACCTCCAACAATAACACAATCCTTACCATGATACAGTCCAACCTCTGCTGCGGGCTGCTTCCTGCATATTATATACAGGACAACCCCGGTGGTATCACCTGCTTCCAGCTTCCCACCAGGCCGGTCTGGGAGGTGGTGGCGTCCTACCGGAAAGGCAGCTATCTGACCCAGGCTGCCCGGTATTTCATTGAATTAACAAAGGAGCACTGGAATCCATGACTGATTCCAGATGCTCCTTTTCCATCAGGTGATTGGCGCTGGGTTGAAGATACATAAATCATTATGAAGCCTGTACTGTTCCGCAAAGCTTTTCCTGCGTCCGCTTGCCACATCGATGATTTCCATGAACAGCTGTGTCCCTATCTCAGGAATGTCAGCCTCCCCGGTTGCAACCGGGCCGGCGTTGATATCGATTAAATCCTGCCACTGTTCCTTCATCTCATTCCGTGAGCAGACCTTTATGACAGGGGCAATGGCCAGTCCATAAGGTGTTCCCCTTCCGGTCATGAATACCTGAAGCCCGATTCCCGAAGCCAGCTGGCAGGGACCGCAGACAATATCACTTGCCGGGGTTGCCGCGTATATCAGGCCCTTTTTGGAAGGCTTCTCAGCAGGTGAGAGCACTTCCACAATGGGGGAGGTTCCTGATTTGGCAATGGAACCCATTGCTTTTTCCACAATATTGGCCAAGCCTCCCTTTTTGTTGCCGGGGGTGGGGTTTGCGCTCCGGTCAACCTGGCCCGCATCCAGGTAATTATCATACCACTTCATCTCTGCGGCCAGCTTCTTCCCCACTTCTTCATTGACGCACCGGTGTCCCAGCAGATATACGCCGTCCCTGACTTCCGTAACCTCTGAAAACAGGACCGTTGCACCGCCCTTTACCAGCATGTCCGCCGCATATCCGGCAGACGGATTGGCCGTGACCCCTGAAAATGCATCGCTGCCCCCGCACTGCATACCAATCAGCAGCTCCGAGAGAGGGAGTGTCTCACGCTTACGCCGGTTCAAAATTGCCAGCTTCTTTTCCGCCATCTCCATCAGCGCGTCCACCATTGCATTGAAACCTTTTATCTCCTGGAGGATGATCACATTCTCAGGACATATATCCGCCTCATCCAGAAGCATTTCCACGGTGAATTTCTCACAGCCAAGGCCCACTACCATCAGCTGTCCGCCAAAATTGGGATGCTTTGCCAGGTTCCTGAGTGCCCGTATGGGCACCTTTGCTTCCGGCGCATTGATGGCCACCCCGCATCCATATGCATGGTTCAGGGGGACAATGTCATCTACATTGGGATACTTGGGGAGAAGTTCTTTCCTCATCCTCTCCACCGCCACGTTCAGCACACCGGTCACGCACTGCACCGTGGTGCTGATTCCCAGGATGTTCCTGGTGCCTGCAGGGCCTCCCCACGGGTTGCGGTAACCTTCCCAGACAGTAACCGGAGGCTCCGGCAGATCCGTTACCAGATTCGTGGCAAATTCCATATCATCCACGTCCGGGGGCGTGGGAAGCTCCAGCATGTGTTCGTTAATCCAATCGCCTTTTTTTATCCGGCTGACAGCATATCCCAGGACTACACCGTAGCGGATGATCTCCCCTCCCTTTTCAATGTCGCACAGGGCAATCTTATGGGCCTGGGGGATGTCCTGGTGGGCAATGACCCCATCCATCACTTCTGTCCCCGCCTTGATGTCCTTCACGGCAATCGCAACATTATCCTGGTCTTTGATTTTTATGTACAGTGGCTCGCTCAAGGTGTTTCCTCCTATTATTTAGAATCTGACAGTTGGAAGCGGATGTCTCCGCCAATTGATTATCTTTATCATATATCATTCCAAACAATAAGTAAAATTGATAATTGTTTTGTATCTCTAATTATTTGTTAGAGTTCTCAGGCCATTATATCCCGGCTTTGGAATAATGCGTACCCACAACATCCATTAGCACACCGCTTATTATCATGCCTGTGCCAACTATCTGGAATATTTTAAGTTCATCTTTGAAAACCAGGTAAGATATGATAAATGCCGTCAAAGGTTCAAAGGTGGCAAATATCCCGGCGCTGAATGACCCAATCCGGTTTGTACCCAACTGCAGGAGCGCACAGCTGATGATGCCAATGCTGATTTCCGCCAGTATAAGCAGCCAGAATAATCCCGCCGGCTTATTAAGTGTATGAGTAGACAAAGCATATACAAAGGAAATGACTGCCTGGCACAGGTAAACGTAGAATCCGGTCACAAATACATTTTCCTTCCCGATGGAAAACTTGTCCAGGAGAATGATATAAACTGCCCAGAACACCCCTGAAAGCAATGCACATATAATCCCGGTTGCGGATGTGGAAAAACTGTCCCAGCTTATAAAAACAACACCTGCAACACTTGCCAGCAATGCCAGCCCCTTCTGCCAGCACAGATGCTCATGAAATACCGTCACCAGAATGAATGTGATGACTGCGGGATACATAAAATGCAGGACCGTCGATGTGCCTGCCGACAAATAGTTATAGGATGTCCATAAAAGTAAATTCGTAAAAGAGGTAGCCCCGCCCAGCACAAGCGCCTCTGCCAGAAGTTTCCGTTTCAGCAGCAGGGATAGCCCTCTGAACCGTATTTAATCCGTTGCATTCCACACCGCCTTATCACTCGTTAAAGGGATCCACCTCCATATATCCTTCACATGGATTTCCGACCGCCACGTACATTATCTTCCTGTTTAAATCACAGACCGTAGAAGTAAGGGTTGCAAAATCCTCTGCATGCTGGCAGATGGATGTAGGATAATTCACACTGTGGTCTGACAGGATATCCATCAGATCCTTTTCTGAAAGCTGGTTTCCTTCTAATCCGCCCACCAGTCCGGCCAGCCTGAAGGACCTGAGTTTATCTTTTGGAAACCAGTCCGTCTCCCTGTAAGGCGGTCTGGGAAGTTTAGGATGGCAATAGCTGTTGGCATGGCATATACTGCCGTTTTCCATATAAAGCATGCCATATCCCCTGTACTCCATTTCCAGGTTCACCATTTCCCCTTCTGGCCCGCACACCATAAAATTGATATTGCTCGCAACCCTGCTCTTCACTGCCGCCTCGACCGCGTCCGGAAACGTGTACTGGTCCATGATGAAACGATATGCAAACTGAAGAGGCAGCCCTTCAAAATCAATGGGCGCATCTGTAAAAAGTGAATTTCCTCCAAGCCCGATTCCAGCAGAGTTCATGCCAGCCATGCGGCATATCATTCCTGCCTCGCCTGCCCAGGCAATATCGGGCTTCCCCTCCTGTTTCACTATCATGAATACAATGGTTGGAATCTGTGAATGAGGGGCATCCCAGTTCTGGCCGTACATAGTGGTTCCCGACGCCGTCCTGGTGTGGTTCAGTCCGACCACGGAACAGCCCCCCGCAAGATGCAGGGCTGTTTCCGCATTCATCCCCATGTTATGGCTGAACTGCTGTCCCAGCTCCGTGCGGCAGTTCAGGGTGAAAATATCTTCAAAGCTGTATCCAGCCCCATCGGCAATGCCCTGGATTTCCTCCAGATACTGCGGCGCCATGGCCCTGACAGCCGGAATGAATGCAGAGGCTATCTTCCTGCACATCCCCCAGTCATGCCCCGTTGTCTTTTCCACCCCTGCCTTAAGATTGTCCAGTGAAACCCCTATCTGTACCCTGCCGCTTGTTCCATGGGTGAATCCAATCCCATAATTTGTTCCGGAAGCCCGGATGACAGGAATCTTCCCTGCTATTTCAGTTAAAGACATATGCACATTTCCCTCTCCATCAGTATATTATCCCGCATAAACCTGCGGTCTGCGGTCCTTCCACGGTTTAGCCCTTTCAAGCTGGGCCGCAAGACTTAAAACAAGGGCATCATTCCCAATCCGTCCATCAATTTCAATTCCTATGGGAAGCCCGCTCCTGCTTGTTTCCAAAGGTATTGTAATGGATGGCTGTCCTGTCACATTGCACATGGCGGTATTCCCCGACCACCGTCTGCGCTCCAACACCCATTCCTCCACTGTCATGTCCGGCCTGGAAAACGGATTATATACCCCTGCCTTAAGGGGAAGGATTCCCATGGTAGGGGATACAATCAGGTCATAATCCTCCATAAAAGCACCCACGGCCCGCATTACGGCATTCAGTTCTTTCCAGGCAGCCGCATATTCCCTGGCCGTTACATTTCTTGCTTCCAGATAAGCTTTATAAACCAATGGTTCCAGATATTCGGCCGTAACCGGAAGCCCGGACTGCCTTGCCACACTGTCAATCCATCCGTTTGTCCCAACAGATTGAATCAGTATCCTGGGTTCATGGTAATGGATATCAAGAGGAGGATATGCTTCCACACATTCATGCCCCAATCCTTCCAGCAGCTTTACGGTTGATCTGACCGCCTCAAGACATTCCTCATTTTCATACGTTCCTCCATAGGGCGGATGGAGCATATAGGCTATCTTAAGCTTTCCGGGATCTCTTTGGATGACATCCCGGTATGGAACAGCCGGGTGCAGGGCCGCCCCATAGCTTCCTGCATCAGGCCCCTCCACCTCATCCAGCATGATTGCCGTATCCCTTACGGAACGGGACAGCATGAAATCCGCGGAAAGACCCGGGTCCCCGTCCTCAGGCCCCGTGGGAATCCGGAAACGGGTAGGCTTTAACCCCACAAGCCCGCAGGCTGAGGCAGGCATCCTGATTGAGCCGCCGCCATCGCTTCCATGTCCCATGGGGACAGCCCCGGCTGCAACGACAGCTGCCGTCCCCCCGCTGGAGCCGCCTGGTGTCAGTTCCGTGTCCCATGGATTCCTGGTTATTCCATGCAGGATTGTCTCCGTTGCATTATTCCAGCAAAACTCCGGGCAGGTGGTGGTTGCCACCACCACAATACCTGATTTTTTAAAGCGGGCAGCCAGTTCACTGTCACTTCTGGCATAAATTCCCCTTCCTGAAATCCGGGAGCCGACCGTGCTTCTGATTCCGGCCAGAACATCCCCCTGATCCTTTATGACAAATGGCACGCCGCAAAAAGGCGCTGATAAATCAATGCCCGCATCAATCTGTGCCTTTGCATATTCGTATGTCTCATCCACAACCGCATTGATGGATGGATTGACCTGCCTGATTGCCTCCAAAGCCGTATCCAGGACTTCCGAGGGCGATACTTCCTTTTTTCTGATTAATCCGGCAAGTGCTGTTGCATCTAATGCCGAGTATTCAGATACCTTCATAATTTACCTACTCCAATCTTTTGTTTATTCTGCATATACAGCAGGTCTCCTCTTAATCCATGGCCTGGCTCTTTCAAGCTGCGCTGCCAGGCTGAGTACCAGCTGGTCATTGTCAATCGCACCATCCAGCTCTATCCCTAAAGGCATACCATCCCTGGTGATATACAGCGGGAGTGAGATGGATGGAAGTCCGGCAATATTGGCCAGCGGCGTAATGCAGGCATATTCCCGCCTGCGAAGGGCCCACTCTGATGCCTGGATACCAGAATCCACCACCCCGTTCAGCATTCCCAGCCTGCGTCCTGCCTTCCCCACCGTGGGGCTGAGCACAATATCATAGTTTTCAAAAAAACGGCCCATTGTCCTTGCGGCTGTCCCAAGCTCTGCCTTTGCCCTGAACACATCCATTCCCATACGCTTTTGTGATTCCAGATATGTTTTATACACCAATGGCTCCAACGTGGATTCATCCGCAGTAAGCCCGGTACCGGCGGCCAGTTCCTCTATGCTGACCGCTATCTCATCACACATACAGGCTATACGTGCTTCATGATAGCTTTCCCGGATATCCGGATAGGCTTCAATACATTCATGCCCCAATGAGCGGAGGATTTCCACGGCTTCCTTTACCGCCAGGATACATTCAGGATCGCTGAATTCCTTTCCATATGGGGTACGCAGCATGTATGCTATCCTGACTTTACGCGGTTCACACCGTACTGCCTCTGCGTACGGCATGCCATGCGGAGCCGCCGCACCATAATATCCGCAGTCAGGCCCCTCCACAGCATCCAGCATTGCTGCCGAATCCCGGACCGAACGCGAAAGGATGAAGCTGACAGAACCACCGGGATCCCATCCATAAGGACCGGTAGGGATCCTGAACCGCGACGGTTTGAATCCCACAATACCACACATGGAAGCAGGTATGCGTATGGAGCCGCCGCCATCATTTCCATGGGCAATCGGCACGCCTCCAGCCGCCACCAGCGCCGCGCTTCCCCCGCTGGAACCACCCGGAGAATACTCCAGGTTCCAGGGATTGTGTGTGGGGCCGTTGCGAAGTGTCTCTGTAGAAGAATCAATACAGAATTCCGATGTGGCAGCGGTTGCCACCACAATGATACCAGATTGTTTCAGACGTTTAAAAAAATTGGAATCTTCTTTGGCATACACCCCTTTTCCAGATAACCTGGTCCCCATTGTTGCCCGGATTCCCGCGGCTTCCCCGCCACAGTCCTTGAGTACCATCGGAACCCCGGGAAAGGGGGATGATAAATCAATCCCGCCCTTAATCTGCCTTAAAGCATATTCATATGTATAATCCACAACGGCGTTTAACTTACCATTAATCTTTTCAAGGGCTTCCAGGGAAGTTTCCAGTACTTCCTCCGGTGAAACCTGTTTCCTGCGTATCAGGTCAGCAAGCGCCGTAGCATCCAGGCCCGAGTATTCACTAAGCTTCATTCTGGCTCCTCTCCATCATTAATCGTTCTCAAATCCAGCCATCTCAGCCGTGAGCATTTTCTCCCTTGACTTATGTGCAAAATGACATGCCACGCAATGTCCGGGTGCAATTTCCTGAAGGGGCGGCTCCTGTTCAAAACAGACCGGCTCGCTCATCCAGCATCTGGATGCGAACCTGCAGACCGGTTTCGGGTCAATAGGGCTTGGTACATCCCCCTTAAGCACAATCCTTCTGACCTTACGGTTCACGTCCACTTTGGGAATAGCTGACAGAAGCGCAATGGAATACGGATGACGTGTATCACCAAACAGGATATCCTTATCTGCAATTTCCACAATCTTCCCAAGATACATGACCGCAACCCTGTGTGATATATGCTTCACCACGCTAAGGTCATGGGAGATGAATAAGTATGACAGGTCCATCTTGTTCTGCAGATCCATCAGAAGGTTAATGATTTTAGCCTGTACGGAAACATCCAGGGCCGAAACCGGCTCATCGCACACAATAAAATCCGGGTTAAGGCTCAGTGCCCTTGCTATCCCGACCACCTGACGTTTCCCTCCATCCAGCTCATGAGGGTACTGCATCAGCATATCCTTTGCAATCCCGGTAACGTCACAGAGCGCATCGATGGTACTGTCCAATCTTTCCTTTGTACATGATTTATGTATTTTGTATGCCTCTGCGAGAATATCCTTAACCCTCTTCTTAGGATTAAGGGAAGAATATGGATCCTGAAATATGATCTGCATCCTTCTTCTCAATTCCAGGTCCTCACTCCTGCTCCTGACGTCAAATATATTCCTGCCATTGACCAATACCTGACCGCCGGTAGCCCCCTGCAGGCGCATGAGTACGGTCCCTACCGTGCTTTTCCCACATCCGCTTTCCCCCACCAGTCCAAGGGTTTCACCCTTTCTCACCGCAAAGTTAACCCCATCCACTGCGTGCAGCATCCCTGCTCCGGATACTTTAAAATGTTTTTTCAGGTCTTTTACCTCAATCAGGTTCTCTTTTCCGTCATTATCTGACACATTACGGACAATGCTATCATCCATGGTTTATCCCTCCTTATGGTGCTGGCAGGCAACATAGTGGTTATCATTGATTTTAACCAGTTCCGGTACCGCATTTTCACATTCCGCCGTACACTGCCCGCACCTTGGTCCAAAACTGCAGCCCTTTGGCAGATGATAGGGATCTGCAACCGCGCCAGGTATTGCGGTCAGCCGTTCCTTATCGTCATCCAGTGTGGGGATGGCACCCAGAAGTCCCTCTGTATATGGATGAAGGGGATGGCTGAACACCTCTTTTACGGAACCGTATTCAATGATGGATCCCGCATACATGACAGCAACATTCTTGCAAAGTTCCGATATGATTCCCAGGTTATGGGTAATCATCAGCAGCGATGTGGAGTATTTCTGCTCCAGCACTTTTATCAGTTCCAGTATCTGTGCCTGTATGGTAACATCCAGTGCTGTTGTGGGTTCATCCGCAATCAGAAGTTCCGGATTACATGCCAGCGCAGCCGCTATGCCTATCCTCTGGCGCATACCGCCGCTGAACTGATGGGGATAGTCCTTTATCCTGTCCGCACGGATACCCACCATCTCCATCAAATGTCCTGCTTCCTTATACGCCTCGGCATTTTTCATTCCCTGATGCTTCCTCAGCACAAGGGCCAGCTGCTCCCCTACCGTAAAGACCGGATTCAGAGAGGTAAGGGGGTTCTGGAAAATCATGGAAATCTTGTCCCCCCGCAGGCCCTGCATCTGCCGTTCTGAATAGCCGGCCAGGTCCTCTCCCTTATAGGTGATGACACCTGACTTAATCATTGCGGACTTCGGCGACAGAAGGCGCAGGATGGCAAGGGCCGTGGTGGTCTTTCCGGCTCCTGCCTCCCCTACCAGCCCCAATGCCTCCCCTTTATGTATGGTAAGGCTCAGATTATTGATGGCCTGTTTGATTCCTGTCTCTGTTTTAAATTCCACTGTCAGATTTTTTATATCTAAAAGCACATTGTCCATTTGCTCTCCCCCGCTATCTTGTTTGTCTGGGATCCAGCACGTCACGAAGTCCGTCTCCCAGGAAATTAAATCCCATGACAGCAATCATCAGGGCAACACCAGGTACAATAACCGTCCAAGGGGCAATTGCCAAAAAGTCCTTGCCTGCCGCTATCATGTTCCCCCAGGAAGCAGTGGGAAGCTGGACCCCGAGATAAAGGTAGCTGAGACAGGATTCCACCAAAATCACACTGCCAAAGCAGTTGCTGCATACGATAAGCAGGGAAGTCGTGACATTAGGCAGTATCTGTGTGAACATGATATGGAAATTGGTAGCCCCCAGCGCCCTGGACGCCTGGATGAATTCCCTGTCCCGGATTGACACCACCTCATTGCGGCACACCCTTGCAAAGCTCATCCAGAAACTGATTATCATGACAAGGAGCAGATTGAAGATACTGGTACCGAATATGGCCATGACAACAACGCCCAGTGTCATGGTAGGTACACACATGCTGACCTCTGTACACCGCATGATGATAACATCTAAAAAACCGCCCTTATATCCCGCAATGATTCCAAGCACCACCCCTGCCACCAGTGACAGGAGTGTGCCAAGAACCGCAACCTTCATGGAAGATTTTGCGCCCACAATCATTCTTGAAAGGATATCCCGGCCCATGGAGTCAGTGCCAAGGATGTACCCATGTGTGCCATGGGAAAACCATTGAGGCGGAAGGAGGCGGTCAGCAGTATGATATTCATTGGGGTCAAGGGGTGCAAGCTGGTCTGCGAAAACCGCTACAAAAATCAGTATCAACACCAATGCAAGCCCAAACATGAACTGCTTACTGCGCAAAAATCGCCGTAATAATATTTTCTTCTGCATAAGCTCCTCCTTACACTTCCTTAATCCGCGGGTCAATAAAGGTAATGGCAATGTCAACCAGCAGATTCACAATGGAAAACATGGCCGCAGTCACCACCAATGATGACTGGACAAGGGGATAGTCCCTGTTATTGACGGCTGTCACAAGCATGGTCCCAATGCCGGGAATGGTAAATACCTGCTCAATGATGACCGCACCAGCCAACATGGTTGCCACTTCCAGACCATAGATGGTCACCACTGGAATCAGGGAATTCTTAAGTGCATATTTTGAGTAAACCTCCCATTTTGAAAGCCCTCTGGCATAGGCACAGGTAATATAGTCCTCATTCAGCACGTCTATCATGCTGGAGCGGGACATCCTGGCCAGCTGTGCGCATAGCCTGTAACTCATGGCTATGACCGGCATGATAAGATAGGCCGGTTTGGACAGGCCATAATATCCCATGGAAGGAAGGCACTTGAGCCATACGGAAAATACAAGCAGCAAAAGGACACAGACCCACACAACCGACATGGATTGAAGGATGACCACAAAGAATATCATGGAAAAATCAAGCCCGCTTCCCTTTGACACACCTGCCGATATCCCCATGGGCACACTGATGATAAACACAATCACCGCGGACAGGATGGAGACGCATAGTGTTGTTGGCAGACGGTTCATTATGATTCTTGCGCATGGTTCATTGTAAAGGGTTGAATGTCCCAGGTTACCGGTAATAAGCCCCTTGAAATATATCCAATACTGTACAAGATATGGCTGGTCCAGTCCAAGTTCCGCCCTCAGGGCAGCGCGCTGGACTTCCGTGGCAGTATCAGGAAGCATTGTGACAGTGGGATCCCCCGGGGCACACCGCATGAGCACGAACGCCATCACAGAAACCACCCATACCACTATCAGCATATAACCGATACGTTTTAGAATGGATTTTAACATTTGCTCTCCTCTTTTCCCAAAAATGGTTAACTACTTTTTCCATACATTCTCGTCAACATGTGCATAACGGAAATAGGGTCCTGCACACTTGGTTATATTGACGCCCTCAAGGCCTTGACGTTTTACACAGTACTCCATGGGAGTATAGACGGCCAGAATCGGTCCGCACTCTTCATAAACAGTTTCTGCAACCTGCTTAAGCATTCCTTCCCTCTTACCGGCATCTATGGTCTTATAGGAATCCAGGATAAGCCCGTTCAAATCCTCATTTACATAATAACTGTTATGACAGTCATCTACGATACGCGGAATGATATAGAGACTGTAGGAGTCACCGTCAAACCCTCCAAGCGTAACAAAGAACATATCATATGCACTGGGATCCTGGCGGATTGTAACAAATTCCGCACTGTCACACAGCTTCGTGGTTACATTAAAGCCCACTGCCTTCAGATTCTCAACAAACACCGCCATGACATCATCGATTGACGCAAGGTCATTACGTGTATAAATAGTCAGTTCCTCACCCTTATATGCTGTCTTAGCAAGATATTCCTTAGCCAGCTCAGGATCATACCCATACCCCTCAATGGTTTCATCATAGCCCGCCAGGGATTTTAAGAACATGCAGTTCATGGCTTCCCCGCCGCCTACCAGATTCAGCATGGTATCCCTGTCGATTGCGTACGCCACTGCTTTCCTGGCATTGATATCACTGAAAATGGAATCCTCCGCGCAGTCAAACTGAAGATAATGCATGACATCGGATACATATCCCACAACCTCAATGCCGTCCTGCCCTTCCAGCATGGGAAGCATGTCCGGGCGCAGGGTTGATGCAAAGTCCACTTCCCCGGATATCATCCCCGACACCTTGGCATTTTCCTGTGATATGTACCAGACATAAAGGGTATCAATATTGGATACATTCTCCTTGTCCCAGTAATCCTTATTACATGTAACTTTCAGATACTGACCGTCTACCCAGTCTGAATATTTCCATGGCCCGCTGCCATTTATCACTTTTTCGGCCGACTGGAAATCATCCCCATATTTCTCGATATCCTCATCTGATAAAACCCAGGTATAGGAAAGGGCTGTCTCGAAGGTTGCGAAATACTGTGTCAGATGCAGCTTTACCGTATTATCATCCACATACTCCGCGCTTTCCAGATACGGCCATACGGCGGATACAAGTGCCAGGGTATCCATATTCCGCTTCATGAATTCAAATGTGGCAACCACATCCTTTGCATTTAAGTCCGTACCATCATGGAACTTAACACCATCAATGATATGCAGGATTGCTTCCGTCCCATCCTCATTAAGTTCATAGGAGGAACAGATACAGGGCGTATTATTCCCCTCCCTGTCACCATAATAAAGCGGGTCAAACACCAGGTCCGCATAGAGGAATTCGCAGCTGTTATTGTTGGCATACACTTCCAGATTAATCAATGTAATGACATCGCTCACATTGACCACACGCCCATCCTCCTTGTCCTTCCCTGCCGCGGCTGTTGATGAGCCGTCTGCCGGAGCCTCACCGGACGGTGCGCCGGAGCCACATCCTGCTAATGTAAGAGCCATAAACAGACACATCAGTTTTTTTGCCATCTTTTTCATATGTAATCCACCCTTCTCTTTTATATTGTTCAGTCATCACTGAACCAACTATCTCAAACATCCCTTGCACTACATGGCCATCCTTCACTTATCCCTGATAATAACTATTCTTATTTTTAATATTAAGATTTTGTTACTTTTTGGCCGAAAATATTTCCCCCTTCCCCCATTTATTGTTTTGATGCTTTTTGCACAATTTTCAGTTAAAATTCTTATATTGTTTTACTATTTTAACTATAGTATAATATAAACACATACCTTCGTCCAATGAATTAAAGTCAACACTCTATAACCAAATACAATACCGATTAAGGAGGAATGGGCATCCAGATGCAATACAAATCACTCAAATACATGTTAGCCCTTCAGGAAGAAAGGGTACTTGCAACAGCAGCAAAACGGCTGGACATATCCCAGTCATCACTGAGCCTGTTCTTACTCCGCCTGGAGGAAGAAGCAGGGACACCGCTATATGACCGCAAGATGCACTGTATGACAAAAGCCGGGGAACTATATTGTGACGGCGCAAGGAAGATCCTTAACCTGCATGATAAAGCCATGGATGATATAAAGACACGTCCGGACAGTAAGGCCATACTCTTTGGAGCCGATATCTGCATCAGTGAGATTGTCCCCTCGCTGATTAACAGCCTGTTGGAAAAAATTGCAATGGCATATCCGCAGCTCAGGCTACAGGTTTCTTTCCTCCCGGAGGCAAGGCTGAGGGATTTAATCCAGCAGAAGAAACTGGACCTTGCTTTCTCTTACTTCCAAAGAAGTGGGATTGACAATTTACGGCGCAGGGAAATCATGGCAGAGACATTCATATTGGTTGTACCAAAAGGATTTAAGCCTTATAACGCCAATCCATTTACGGCCCTCAACAGCCTTAAATACATATCCATGTTCAGGGATACCAGTATCCGTTCCGCTTGTGATGCCCTGCTGTTCGTACATGGGATTTCTCCATTTGTCCAAATTGAGTCCGGTTCCTACGCCTTCACCCAGTCCCTGATGGAAACAGGGTCATACACCACCATCATCCCGTCAGGGGCAGTGGGCCTGTTTGAACGGTTTGACCTGTATCCGCTTGAGTCGGAGGTACAGGCCGTAAGCGGCTTCTACCTTCACGGTCATGAAAGGGAAACGCCTCAGTTCCTATGCCTTATGGATGTCTTTGAACAGTTGCTGCACGCCATGTATACGGAATCTTGCGGTATCCATTTTCCAGGAGGTACATCGGATGAACCTGCATAAGCTTGAATATTTAGTTGCCATATCTGAAGAAGGGAACCTTTCCCGGGCAGCAGAGAAACTTTACGTGTCACAGCCGGCCCTGAGCAAAGCCCTGTCCGCCCTGGAAAGTGAACTGGGCATCCGCCTCATGGAAAGGCGTTATGCAAAACTGATTCCCACCCCGGAAGGCAGGATTTATATTGAAGCCGCCAAAAAGATGATTGCGGTCAGAAATGAAGTAAATGAAAGCATTGCCCAGATAGCTCAGAATAAAGTCTATCCGCCTGTCCGGGTAGGTATCAACAATTCCACTGCCATCGCTGAAATGATGTTGTTTATGGTGAATCAGATGCAGATAGAAATGCCGGTTTTCTTTGATGTGGATTCTGTTGAATGTACAAAGATGCTGCAGAAAGGGCAGCTGGATATTGCCAGCTTAAGCCTCCCCCATGGTATCCCCGAGGACCTGGATTGTATCATGACGGAACCGGATACCCTGGTGATTGTCGTGCCGAATACACCTGAATTTGACTATATTAACTTACAATACACAGACACAATCCCCATCACGGCACTACACGGCACAAAGGCAATCCAATGCCGTCCTGACAGCGGGCTTGGCATAATGGTTGCCCGTTATCTGTCAGAGAATGGGGTCCAATTCAACTACGTGTGTTCCATCAGCGTATTAAGCGCCATCATGCTTGCCATAGAAAGCGGGGCCGGAATCGCGCTGATGCACAGGACACTTGCAAGGGAGAGCACCGCCTATAAGATCTATACACCAGATCCCCCCATGTATTATGACCATTATCTGTGTATACGCAAGGGAGTGGAACTCACGCCCAAAATCAGGCGTGTCCTGAAATTGTTATGGGGATTGGAGCTGTGAATCTCAGTTCATGATTCATGGGACCTATCATCCCTCTAAACGTAAAAGGAACCGCCCATATCACACTGGTCAGTTCCTTTTACGTTTATATTCACATGTTGTTACAGGGCCTTCCCTCATAATACAATTCCCCGGTCACCGGATTTTTGGAAAACTTTGTAAAATACCCATTCCAAACAGATTCACATTCACTTGGCCAGGTTGCATGGGCTTTGGTGTCTGTTTCCGTCAGATGCAGCATAGGCACCCCATCCTCTGTCTCAAACACATAGTGCGCCACAAGTCCGTCTTTATAGCTGCAGTTCTTCCCCCCATCCATATAGGTGTAATCCGCCCACTTCTTAGTCAGGCCATATCTGCCGCACCAATAGTCCACCAGCTCCTGCGCCTGTGTAAACCCGCCTTTAAAAGCAGCGTCGCAACAGCCCAGGTTGGCTATGATGGGAATCATGGAACCTTCCACAGGGGGCCGCTCCTTCCCTCCGTGTTCCACTGCCTCAATATCAATATGCCTTGCGGAAAATGGAGCCACTGCCGCAAAATAGTCCGGGCGGTAAGCAGCGCAGGCCCAGCTCATCATTCCGCCAGAGGACTGTCCGCTGGCATAGATACGGCTCTTATCAACCGGATAATGCCCTGTCAGCCACTGGTACAGGAAGTCCAGGAACCTCATATCCTCCGGACGCTCCGGCTGCGGCTCCCCTGTATTCCACATGGCCCTGAAAATGTTGTTGGTCCGGATACCGCTGATGGAACGCACCTCATTCGGTTCGGATGCAGTTGGCATGATGATCATGAAACCATACTTATCAGCCACATAGCTCCAGCCGATACGGTCCGCAATCTCATCCCCGCTTCCTCCGGCGCCGTGGAACACGAACACGGCCGGCATCCCGCCCTCCTTTGGTGCGGACTTGGGAACATAAACATACCACTCCCTCCGGTAGGTATCACGCCTGTCCCCATAATATCCGCCCCACACATCGGCTGAGAACTTTTCAAAGCCTCTTTCATATATATTGCCCGCCCGCCTCAGGGCGCCATTGTTATTGCCCGGATAGCGGTAGATCCCGTCAAACAGCTCTATCAGGACCGCCTCGCTGTACTTCCGGTCCACGCTCTTTTCCCATGGTCCGAAATCCGCCACCACATTGGCACACCAATGTTCATCCACGGTGCCGCCTTCCTGCGGGACCCAGGTAATCCTCATCCCATCCGCTCCATCGGATGCAGGATTGGATAAGGCGCCGGACACTGCACTGGAACCAGCCCCGGATACAATACCGGAATCCCCGCTGTGATTCGCATGCCTGTAATAGCCAATCTCCCGCTCTGCCGCTTCATCCTTTCCTGCGGATAAAAGCCACACAGGACACTGCACCTGGCTGTAACAGACGCCTTCCACACGGGACTGCGTTGTCCTCAAAGCCTCTGCCTCTTCTGCTGTCATCCCGCTGGTTCCAAGCAAAGCCACGGCCGCGTAGGCCCTGGGCATCCTCCTGCTCTGCGCGCCCACCGCATCCGCCGCGTCCCCATAGGCAGCCGCATAGAAATTGGCCTGGAAGGAACAGAATAAAGGCCGCACCGCAAGGTCGTTGTTAAGGGCATTGAGATAATCCAGGTCAGCCCCGTCGTTTTTCCAGACGCCACCGTCCCCGGCTTCCATCAGCACCAGATAAAGCCCATAACGGTCTGAAAGCTCCTTCCAGCCGCTTTCCACCATGAACTCCCAGGGATTCCTTCCTCCCGGTATACCGATAAAGACCGTGGGCTGGTTGTAGATGGAACCCTCGGGTATGTAAAATTTTGCGGAACGGGTCACTGTCCCGCTGACAGCGCAGTCAAACTGGTAATACCCATGAAGGAACTGCCTGTAATAATTCTTTCTGTCTATTGTCACCAGGGAAGCGTCCGGCAAAACCTGGGCCACCGGCTCCTGTAAATATGATTTCATGGCTGATACCTCACCTTTCTATAATTATATATATTGCATGACAAGCCAAACACACCCTGATCCTACGCCGGATACACCGGGAAGAAGATGCTGGCTGAAATAACAAGGGTCACAACCGCAATCAGCAGATAGGGCAGCGTAAACTTAAGAAGCTTACCCGGCTCATGCTGTCCAATGGCAAACGCCAGGGCACACTCTGCTGAGCCGCTTGGGAAAGCGATGGCCATGATGGATGCAATATTGATGATCAGTACGATTCCCCTTGGATCCATACCCGCGACCATGGAAAGCGATGCGGCAATGGGGGTAAGGACAGCCGCTGTCCCTGTATTAGACATAAAGGTGGTCATCACAATGGAGGTAACTGCAAATACAAAAAGCACGAACACGCCGGAGGGCTTATCCCCAAGAAGCACAAGGAGGCCATTTCCAATCATATCACCCACACCGGATCTGCCGATGGCATCCGACATCACAAGGACGCCCGCAATCATCCACACCATGTCCCCGGTCAGGGAATTGACCGTTTCCTTGGTGGTCAGTGTCTTTGTGTAAAGCAGCACAAGCACGCCGGCAGCCGGAATCACATACATCAGATTGCCAATCCTTGCCCCAAAAATAAATCCTAAAAGAACACCGATAAATACAATATTGATAATTGTCTCGTCACGCCTTGATATGGCCGTGGTCTCCTTTATCTCCTTTACATCGGAGGTATTGACCCCATGCCTTGGAATGAATTTCCATGCAAATAAGGCGTAGATGGTAAGGGCTGTTGCAGGTATGAAGGAAACCTTAATAAAATCCCCGGGCAGAAGCATCAGGGCCGGGTTACTTATGATGCCCTCATAATATGCATTGGCCGTCGGGGACATGGTTGCTCCCAGTCCCACGGGGAATTTAAGGCTCCAGGCAGCCATGACGGCAAATGCAGCAAAAATCATACGCGAAGCACAGATTTCATCCTTATCATCCAGGGATACCAGGAACAGGGCGACAATGGAGACAATGGCCGTCCTTCCCATAAGCTGTGACAGTACAATGGTTACCAGGAATAAAAAGATGATGAACGCAAGCCCGCTTTTTCCCTTAATCCTCTCCATGCTGTTCCTGACCTTATTGATAAGGCTTGTCTTACCAAAGGCATAGGCAACCGTAAACATACAGGCAATCAGTATCGTGGTCTTGTTAGCCAGGCCTGAAAACGCCGTTGAAATATCAAACACACCTGTTAAAGCAAGCATCACGCAGCAGGTCATGGTGGTCACACCATAAGGGACCTTGTGTGTAAAAAACATGGCAATCATAAAAACCAGCAAACTTAAAACAATATACATCTGCATAAATGTACCCCTCATACTTTCCTATCATTTAAGTAAAATTCATTAATTACATTCATACTCCAGATAACACTAACCTATCTTCCATCCTCTGCCGGCAATTGGATGTGGTTGTGCTATCCCCGTAAATCTTATGTTTTAAGTATAGTTTAAATATTCCTTATTGACAACCATATTAAATTCATGTTAACTTTAAGTAAAAGTTATGGAGGTTTGCTATGGACTTGAAGGACCAGAAATACATGGCGGCGCTGGCTGGCGAGGGTTCCCTTACCAGGGCGGCCAGACGTCTTAACCTGTCACAGCCAGCCCTTTCCAAATGGCTCGGCGACCTGGAGCAGGAACTTGGCCTGTCACTGGTCATACGCTCCAGGCAGGGACTGATTTTCACGGAAGCCGGGCAGATTTACCTGGAAGGGTGCAGGGAATGTCTGGAAGCCGCCCTTGATATAAGAAGGAAGCTGGACGCCCTGTCCCAGAAGGCAAAACAGAGCATCATCCTGGGTGGGAGCCCCATCCGGGGCGCCCAGGCATTTGCCAAGATATATCCGGATTTCCGCCATCAATACCCGGATATTGACCTTCAGTTTGTAAGCGATAAAAACCCGGTGCTGAAAAAGCTGCTGCTGGAGGGCGAGATTACCATGTCCCTGCTGGGAGCCATGGAAACCAGCCTGCCAGGCCTTGAATATCTTAAATTCATGGATGAGGAGCTGCTGCTCATGCTCCCCAAAGGCCATCCTCTTTCCTACGATTACAAAGAACTTCCGCCAGGCCGTCCCTATCCGGTCATCGACCTGGCAAGCCTGGGTGACACCCCCATCCTCGGCAGCGCCCCCGAGACCTCCTACGGCAATATGGTCCTCTCGTTTTACCGCAATGCAGGCCTGGAACCCAATATCATATTCCGCTCCAACGTGGTCCCCCTTCTTTACGAAATGGTGCTCAACGGCGTAGGCGCGGCCATGATTCCGGACTCCTATTATAATCCGGATGACGGCATCAGCGTGTATTCCCTTTCGCCGCGCATCATCGTATACCAGGGAATCGGCCTGCAGAGCGGATATCCCCTTTCAGAGGCAGAGGAATACCTGATCCATCTTGTGATGAACAACTGGGGTTCCCCCTATTACATGCACCAGTATGCCGACTATTATCTTGAACAAAGGAAATTAAGGATAGACGCCTATGAATACAACCAGATTTGAATACCTTTTGGCATTAGAAAGACTCGGCACCATGACCGGGGTCGCGAAGGCATATTTCATCTCCCCCTCCGCTGTCAGCCAGTGCCTTAAAAGTGAAGAAGCCCAGCTGGGCCATCAGCTGTTCAAAAGCGAGAATCACAGGATGGTCCCAACCGAGGCCGGGCAGATTTATCTGAACGGCGCCAGGAAAATCCTTCAGATACGGGAAGCAACCATGGACAGGCTTAACGTCATTCCAAAAAAGCACCATTCCATCCGGATTGCAGCGGCTCCCATGCTCTATGAAAAAGCAGCTTCCATCATCATCCCGGCACTGAACACATTGCTTCCCGGCACTGATTTTGAGCTGCTGCGGGCAGCTTCCATGGTAAGCGTTGCTTATCTGCTGAATGACCTGGCTGATTTTGCACTGCTCTGCTCCCCGCCCTTGAACCATACCCTGCTTTCAGAAGATATCCTGGGCCAGGACCAGCTGCTGCTGGCCGTCCCCAAGGCATATCTGCGCAGCCAGCTGACCGGGCCGCCAACCATAGAGGATTGCGGTCCCCTGCCCTTCATCCTTTTGAAAAACGGTTCCTATACCCGCGGCATTGAAAATGAAATCCTTGCACAGCACCATATTGCCCTGAACCGGATATATGAAGTGGACGACCATGTGATGGCCAGGAATTTTCTTGAAGAAGGACGGGGCGCCACCTTCCTGCCATCCTCCATGATCCCACCCCATGCAGGGCAGCACTTTTTCATCCTTCCCCTCCATCCGCCAAAACCGTTTAATTTCATACTGGCCTACCCCAATTTCAAAAAACCGGACAAGGATAAAAGGGATGTGCCAATGATAGTAAAAAAGGCGTGGGGAAAGATGGACTTTGATTTTTATGATCCGGTATGAAAGCCTGCTTTCCATTACCATTGGATTCTCCCTATCGCAGAAATAATCCGCACGATTGGATGTATAAAATCAATCCAAATTGGATGTTGTCATACCGGCATTTTCCATTTACAATCACATCATAACCAACCAATCGGAGGCAGGCATGAACATCCATATTGATAAATCCAGGAAAATCCCCCTATACAGACAGATAGCGGAACAGATACAGTCACAGATTACCTCCGGCGAAATCCCCCAGGGGTTCAGGTTCCCCTCGGAACGGCAGCTGGCGGATGCCCTTGGCGTCAACCGGACCACCATACTGAACGCCTACAAGGAATTAAAGGCCGACGGCCTGATGGATTCCCACGTGGGAAGGGGAACCATTGCCGTCAGGCCCGAGCGCAGCAGGCCGGAGAAGCACCCTTATTCCAGGGAACCCATGTGGGAATATCTGTTCAGCGATTATATGAAACATCATGATACGTTTGATGTGAATAAATATCTGGAGATAGCCAACCAGAAGGACGTCATATCATTTGCCGCCGGGATTGCATCCGTTGACACCATTCCGGCGCAGGCGTTTGAAGGAATCGAGAACGAACTGATGGCCAGCAGGGAGCGGCTGCTTGTCTCGCCCGTGTCAGGCTTTTACTCCCTGCGCAAAGCGATAAGCTCCTTCATGCAGAAGCGCTCCTGTTTCTGCCAGCCATCGGAGGTCATGATACTGTCCGGCTCCCAGCAGGGCATTGACCTTATCACAAGGGCCTTCATCAATCCCGGGGACGTGGTGGTAATCGAAGAACCCTCATTCTTTCCTGCCATACAGAGCTTCCGCCTGGCCGGGGCGAAAATCATGGCCGTACCCATGGACGGGGAGGGGATGGATGTGGGAATACTTGAACAGCTGCTGTCCCGTTACCAGCCCAAGCTTATCTACACCATGCCGGTCTTCCACAATCCCTGCGGCGTCTCAATGAGCATGGACAGGCGTATCCGCCTGCTGGAACTGGCCGGTCAGTACGGCATCCCCATATTGGAGGACGACCCCTACAGTGAACTGAGCTATGAAGCCCGGGCCATGTCCCCATTAAAATCAATGGACCAGAACGGACATGTCATCTATCTCAGCACCTTCTCCAAGACAATATCACCGGGACTGAGGCTGGGATGGATGTGCGCCAGCAAGAAACTGATATCCCAGCTGTCCGGCATACGCCAGCTCACAGACCTGCATTCCAGCTGCATTTCCCAGCAGATTGTAGAGCGATTCATGAACAGTGGGGAAATGGAGCATCACCTCGCCTTCATCCGCAGGGAATATCAGGAACGGCGCGACATCATGATAGAGGCCCTGAACAGATACGCGCCTCCCGGACTGTCCTGGAACCGGCCCGAAGGCGGTTATTATCTGTGGTGCAGGCTGCCGGAAGGCGTCACGGCCTCTGAACTTACTGCAAAAGCAGCGGCAGGAGGGGTTGCCGTGCTGCCCGGCGTGCCGGCCTGTCTGTCCCCCCAAAAGGGCGAGGGCCATATCAGGCTTAACTACACCTATCCTCCAAAGGACAGGATTGCAGACGGTATAGGAATCCTGTGCAGCCTTATCCGCCAGCTCAGTTCCGCGCATAGGGATGAAGAGGCACTGACCGCCGAGATCAATCCTATCCTTTAACCAATCCAATAGCATAAGGAGAATCATCATGGACTACAACTACGCAAGAAGGATGGCAGATATGAAAGCATCCGAAATACGGGAACTGTTAAAGCTGACTGAAAAACCGGAAGTCATTTCCTTTGCCGGAGGGCTTCCGGCCCCGGAGCTGTTTCCCATAGAAGAGATTAAAAAGGCAAACAATCATGTCCTGGACCACAATGGCGGCCAGGCCCTGCAGTATTCCACCACGGAGGGATACGGACCCTTAAGGAAATGGATTGCACAGCGCATGAACGCCCAGCTGGGCACCTCATTCGACGGGGACGATATCATGATGACCAATGGTTCCCAGCAGGCCCTTGACCTTTCAGGAAAACTATTTTTAGACGAAGGGGATGTGGTACTGTGTGAAAGCCCCACCTACCTGGCCGCAATCAGCGCCTTCAAGGCATATGGGTGCAGGTTCGTGGAGGTTCCAACCGATGAGGAGGGAATGATGATTCCAGAACTGGAACATGCATTAAAGGCCGAACCGGATGCAAAGCTGATTTATGTAATCCCTAATTTCCAGAATCCAACGGGAAGGACATGGAGCCTTAACCGCAGGCAGAAGCTGGCCGAACTTTCAGCAGCATACAATGTTGCGGTAATCGAGGACAATCCATACGGGGAACTGCGGTATGAAGGCAGCTTCCTTCCCTCCATAAAATCCTTTGACCGTACCGGCAATATCATATGCACCGGGACATTCTCCAAAATCCTCTGCCCGGGCTACCGCATCGGCTGGATTGCCGGGGAAGCGGAGGTCATACGCAAGTATGTCCTTGTCAAACAGGGCGTGGACCTGCAGTGCAGTACCATTGCCCAGATGGTCATTTCCGCCTATCTGGAACAATATGATATTGACACGCATATCAGGAAAATACGCGAGGTCTACAGAAAGCGCCGGGATGTGGCCCTTGACGCCGTAAACCGCTTTTTCCCATCCGATATAAAATACACGAAACCGGAAGGCGGGCTTTTTCTTTGGATAGAATTAAATGATGCCGTTGATACGGTTGCGCTGCTTGAAAAGTGTCTTGAGTACAACGTTGCATTCGTACCCGGCAATTCCTTCTATCCCAACAGGAATAAACCGAACACCCTGAGGATTAATTTCTCCAATATGCCGGAGGACAGGATTGAGGAAGGGATTGCGCGGATAGGACAGGTACTGGATGTATAAGCCAGTCTGACGGCAGTCTTATTAATTCACCTGGCATTTAGGCCAAGGATGACCGTACGATGTTGAATTACATGGTCTGGATTGCCCGCAGCGGTGCTCCCTGGCGGGATCTGCCAGAATCAGACACATTTTAGCAAAGCGCTTATTAACTGATTTAAGGTAGAAATATTGTAAGCCAACTGATAATTCAGTGAAGGCTAATCTGGGTGCCGGCGGCTGGAAATGAGGGCGTTTTTGATGGATATGGGATAAAAAACAGACGAACCGCTCTCACCGGCGTGGGATCTTGAGAGGGAATTTCTAAGAATCATTTGAAATTGTGGAATGGATTGATTATAATAGAGATGTAAAAAGAAAACACCCACTCCAAAAGTGGATGCTCCCAAAAGGTTATGTTATGTCCTTACGGACACCGCCCACCCTGTGGATCAGACAGGGTGGGTATTTTATTTCCGCTTATTCCCCTTATCGAGAAAGGCGATAAACACTACAATCAAGCTTCCAAAGGACATCAGCAATGCTAATATACCTATAAAGATTGAAATAATCTCGTATGCTGTCATGGGCGCTGCCGTCTTCGCTCCGCTTCGGTCCTCGCTAAACGGATGTCCACCGGTCATCCAACGACCTTTCCTATGTATTCCGGCGAACCGATTTTACTAAGACTGGGAGGTGCCACTCCTGTCGTAAGTGTTTTCCTAATATCCATTTTAGCATAAGACATCAAGTAGTTAAATTTATAGCTTAAAAATTTTGTTACTTTGCGTAAATAGTATTACACATATTTTCCAATATTCATTTTACCTTCACCTAAAATTTTTTCTTCCGCAAATACTTCACCAGTTCCTCTACCAACTCATACTCCTTCGTTCCTGGTGCAATATCTGCCGGCATTTTGCCTTGTCCATCTTTTATGATACGTTTCGCATATCGAATTGCTAATTTCGGATTCCCTTTTTTCATCAGAATATTGAAAATATCTTTCATGTTCTTCTGATATTTTCCTATCCCCAATTCTCTGAACTTATCATTCAGGAACGCAATATACTCTGTCCGGTGATTATTTGCTGTGTAATACGCAAAATGCAGAAGAAACCAGAACTCAATACACTCATTGCTCCATGCAGCATGGTACTGCACATCCGGATTTTCCTGATTCAATCGTTCCGCTCTCTGCACTACACCATTAAAATCTTTTGCTGGAAAGCTGTCTTTATCGTATACACACCAAATCTGCCCTTTCTCGATTTTGTTCTTCTTCACATACTTCTCAGCCATTCCAATTACACGCATCGTTTCCGCCTGACATGGCTCGATTTCAACAAGCACCATATCTCTATAAATTGGATTGTCTTCAATGCATCGCTTAAATCCCTCAAAATATAATGGCTCGGTCTGCTGACCTTCGCAGAAGATATAGTACCGGAATTCTTTTTTCTCCAAATGTTCCTGGCGACGCTTTTTCTTCCACGCCTCCATTCCAGCTTTCTTAGGCATTGACCTTCCCCCAATCTATAATTTTTCTGAGGTACGGGTCAGCCCCATACTTACCTTCCAGATACTGTTTATCAAATTTTGCATCTTTGCGGACAGATTCTCCTTTATCATTTTTGAACTCTACCAGAGAATACAGCTTTGAATTCTGCCTGTTTCCTTTTGCGACAAACCAGATTTCATCTCTTCGGAATACTTCGCTGTTCATGGTAGACAGGTCGTGGGATGTAAATATCAACTGTGCCCCATGCCGATTAATTTCCATATCATTGAACATCATAATAATGTGACGCAGTAAAACCGGATGGATTTTTGCATCTAATTCATCAATTACCAATGTAGTGCCGGAAGCCAAACCATCTGCAATAAATGGCAGCAATCCAAATAATTTTTTTGTACCGCTGGACTCATCGGACAAATTCAGCTCGGATTCATAACCATCCACAATATGTTTAGTATAAACCTCAATCCGTTCATTTTCCATTTCTTCTACACGGAAATTTACAATATCCAAATCCATTTCCTGAATCATGTCCAAAACAAGTGACTTCACATCATCAGAATTTGCTATTGCCATCCGTAATTCCTGAATCGGATTTCCATAATTCAAAAAGTCAATACCATATCCAAACCAATTCAGTATATCCTTTATCACTTCATTTTTTCTGTATGTGATTCCTAAGTAAGAAAGCAATGTCAGTGTCTCAGAAAGTTCATCACTAATTTTCAACTTTGCAAAAACACCTTTCAACTCAATGCCTTCGTCTGATCGTTCAAAAAGCGCCGATCGCCTTCCAGTATCTAACTTCACACGATCCATCCTCTCGTAAAGCACGATATCCTTTTTGACCGTTAAGACGTATCTATACTCCGCAGTTTTAGTACGAAAGAAAAGTTCAAATTCCGTAGGCGCTTCTTTCTCTTCTGCGCCAAACGCAAAAGGTTCAATCAAAATTTTCTTCATTTGAAAAGGATGATAGCTATTACCATCTGTTGCGTATAATGGGCGTAATACTTTTGCTGCCAATATGTGAAGTGCTTCCAGCACATTTGATTTTCCGCCACCATTAGGTCCATAAATGGCAGATACCGGCAAATACAATTCCCCATCCTTGTCTTTGATTACCCTATCTTCGTGTTCTGATATAGCAGTAGCCTGCATATCAAAAGTCATTTCATCCCTAATACTTTTGAAATTTTTAACAGTAAATTGACATAGCATGATATCCACCTCCAATGTTTATATCCTTATTATACCGCTTTTTCTTTTTTTGTAAACATTATTCGAGATATTTTCTCAAATATATGCTTGTAATTTTTAAGACTAAATCAAAACGAATTTAGTCATAGACCAAAAACATAAATCATAAAATAACCGGCTTTTTTACTCGTTAAAAGAGCCACTCAAATCGAATGGCTCTCACTCCCTGCACATGGCATCTTCCGTTCCACTGCTTCCTCCTGTAATATCCGTTCCATTTTGATTTTGTTCACTTCCACAAATATTTTTGCTATGTAATCGGCAGTTTCCTCCGCCGTATTCGGATTGTGAAAGCGGAAATTTACCGTTTTGGCCGCAGATAGAGGGAGATTAACGCAGCCATGAGAACCATTGGCTTTGTAAATCCTTCCTGACTGGCCCCGGATTGTATGATTCCTATCAGCGCCTCTGTCTCTGATTTCTTATCAATCATCCAGCCATAATGTCCTTTTGTGATGGAAACAACCTGTCCATAAGAAGTTTCCAATTTTTTAGTGCAATAAGCCGTATTATATTTTACCGATAATTCCCGGACATATTCTTCCACCTTGCTCCGATCAATCGTAACATCTCCCTTATGGTCCATATCTAGCCATTGGACAATGGTACTGCCGTCCAGGACTTCCCTTTTGCTCCCAAAACAACATGTTACCCTTATATCCATATACGGCTTCCATTTCTCCATCTGATTGGTCAGAATCACTGTTTTTTTACCATCCCCCACTTCTTCCAGGAATGTATGACCGCAAAGTACAACAAAACTGCATTTGGAACCCTTCTCCTCCTCTTTCGGCGCTTCAACCTGCCGGTCCTGCGTACCTTCCCTCTTCCTGGAATGCTCCGGCCTTCTGCCCTTTTATCCAGCCTGTCAGCCAATACCATCCGTTCCTCCTTTTTGCTTCAGATCATGCTCTCCGTGATTATAGCATCTGCTTTGTACCATTGAAACCGGATTATTGTATGGCAGACATTTTTTACCC
>DS990260.1:749313-961917 GCA_000155435.1 Clostridiales bacterium 1_7_47FAA
AAAAAAGGCCTCCGGTATGTACCAGCGGCCTTCATCAACCATATCCTCTCCCCTATCACACCATATGCTTATCCGCATAATTCATATACTGGTTCCAATCATACTCGTCCATATCATGGTCCCCGGTTTTATGGTGATGCCCCATACTGCCTTCATGAAGCGGGTTCTCCGGCAGGGGCGGCTCCGTCCTGTCCAGTCCTTTAAGACCGAACAGCCCATAGACAGGCGATGCCTGGACCAGGGATTCAAACTCAGAAGCAGGATCGGCCCAGCTGTCATTGGTCTTTGTTGACGTATAAACCAGCCTGGGCGCCATCAGCGCTACCAGGAAATGCTGGTCAAAGGGCATCTCCTCCTCATGGCCCGCATACTTCTGATAATTTTTCGCAAACCAGAACGGGAAACGGTCCAGTATCTGTCCGATGCTCTCTCCTGTTTTTCCCCGGGAGATTGCATCCCCGCTGTTTCCGGAACAGCTGCTGACAGCCATTGCAAACCGCTCATCCTGGGCCCCGCACCACAGGGCTGTCTTACCTCCCCTGGAATGGCCTACAACGGCAGCCCTTTTCTCATCAATCAGCGGCTCTGTTTCAAAGTAATCCATTACCCGGCTTGCAGCCCAGGCCCATACAGTAATGGTCCCCCATGCATCGTCCGGGCGGGAATCCTGGTATTCCGGGAACAGCCTGTGAAAGCCGATGGAAAACCCCTCTTCATAATCCGGGGCCACCTCCTGGGTCCTGAACACGGCGCATGCATAGCCTCTGGAAATGATGGTTTCGGCCGGATAGAAGGAACTGTAAAACTCCCTTGCGGGGTCACAGTTCATCGTGCCCCTGTTGCAGATTTCCACAAAAGCCGGAACCGGCTTATCCGCGTTCACGGGAATAAACACCTCGAAGGTGAAAATGAAATTCCGGTTCCCGCGGACCGCCTCAACCTCCACGGTCTTACGGATGGCCCGTCCGTTCATGATCTTCCCGCCCTGCCTGACAGCGGCCACGCGTATGTTAATCTGTACGTCACCCATATCAGGAAGACGCCCATACTCTTCCCTCCTTAAAATCTCCAAGATTTCCGGTCTGCGTTTCCCTGTCCAGTCCTCTGCTGTTTTCACCTCTGTTCCGTCAAGACAGGTAAATAATGAGGGGACATTCCTCTTGTTTTCTGGTCTATATATCATTTGGGATTCTCCTTTTTCTTATATTCATTTCATTCATTCCCGCCGTCCGCCCTAAGGAATCCGCCAGAAGTACCCCCTTAGGGCATCCGGCGGAAAGCCACTTTCAAGCGCGCCCTAGACTTCCGCTTCCGCCGCTGCCTTTGCATTTTCCTGGGCTTTATGCATTGCGTGCAGCACCAGTGCCACGGCGATGACGCCGTTTGAGATAATGGTACGGAAATATTCCCCCACCTGGCTGTCATTGAAAATCTTCGTACCGGCGGCCGGAGCCAGCAGAAACAGCAGCTGGAACAGCACCACGCCGATAAATGCCTGTTTTACATTGGCCCGGTCAATGGACGCGCCTCCCACCAGCAGTGCGGCGATGGAGAAGGTTCCCACATTCTGCTGGGCCGTATAAGTACTGAACGTACCCATGTTCTGCAGGAAGGCAAACTGCCCCCAGGATGCCAGGACCGTGGAAAATATGGTTGCAATGATACGTATTCTGTTCACATTGATGCCTGCGGACTCCGCTATATGGATATCGTTCCCGACACTCCTGAAATCCTGCCCCAGCTTCGTGTTCATGACAAACTGGCACAGCAGGCTCACCAGCAGGATAAAAATCAGGGTGATGACCGGAATACTGCATCTGCGGATAACGGCTGAGGTCACTGGAATCACCAGCAGCGCCGCCAGCAGGATTCCAAGACCTGCCCACCTTACAATCCTGCCCCTGCGCCCTGCTTTCTGTTCCTCATCCCCTGCTTTCCAAAGCCGATACCCGGTATAGACAGTGAATATGGCAAACCCGATGATGCACACAGTGGAAAGGGGCAGCTTATACGCCGCATCCAGGGCGCCTTTCATCCCCTCCTGCAGGTTCAGGGTGTCCTTCACGCCGATGCCCGTGCTGATACTCAGCTGGTCGTCCCAGAACGGGATCACAGTCCCAAGAAGCACCAGGAAAATCAGCAGGTATATGCCCTGGCCAAAATAGCCCGCAATCATTCCGGTAATCATTTCCTGGCCCCTTGTCCGGTTGAACAGCCTGCCCAGAAGATAGCCGCAGAGCACGGAAACCGCTGTACACATCACCAGCGCCGCCGCGATTCCGGCCACGCCCGTAAGCCGCCAGTGCGTCACGAAGATAAGGGCTGCCTGTGCGCTCATGGCTCCCACCACGATTCCGAAGTTCAGTCCCATGCCGGTCAGGATGGGTATGATAAGGGCCAGGACCATGATGCTGTTCCTCATGACACGGTTAATCAGGTCGCTGGCAACCACATAGGGATTCTGTCCCGCAATGGTATATGCCGCAATACACAGCATACAAAAGAATAAAACCACAATATTTTCTGAAATCCATTTTTTTATCTGATTCATTTTTGCCTCGAGCCCTTTCCTAACGCGTACAGAATAATACCATTGCTAATAATCATCCTTACAATATCCGAGATATTGCTTTCCGGCAAAATAACATTGGCCACCGGCAGGGACAATGTGAGCAGCCCCTGGAATATCATGACGCCAAACAATACGTTAAAAATAGACGCTTTTTTATTGGAAGCCCCTCCGATCAGTACTGCGGCCACTGCGGAAAACGACATCATTTTCGGCGAATCATAAAACTGCAGGAATCCAAAGCTCTGGGCATATACCAGGATACCGATACCGCCAAGGACCGTGGACAGGGTAATACCCCATATCCTCATCCTGTCAACATTGATGCCGTTCGCCCGGGCAAGTCCGGGATTCTGTCCCGCGGCCCGCATCATGGTACCTGTCTTGGAATGCATATAAAGATACATCAGGAAGCACATGGCAAAAAGGAACAGGAACGTACCCGTCGGAATGACCAGGTCTCCCAGATGGATTGGAAGGAACCCGTCCAGGATATCCGCCCAGTATTCCGCCAATGTAACATCCTTCCTCACGCCGCGTCCCATCTGCATCCTGAGGACCAGGTTGTTAAGGGGAACGAACAGCCAGACAATACACATGATGGAAATCATGGTAAAACCCACATAGGTGGCAATGATCATCTCAGAACCCTTGACCCGGTTCATCAGCAGCCCGTAAAGGTATCCGAACACCAGGGAAAACGGGATGGAGCATATGATTGCAGCCGCAAAGCCGGCAAGCCCGGTCAGTTTCAGGTTAAGGCTGATAAGACCGCCGATGAGTCCGCAGATAATGCCGATGGGAAGCGCAAAGTTCATGCCTGCCCCGCATACCATGATAGGCACCATGGTAAGTACCAGGACGCCGTTCATTGCCATCCGTGTAAATGCCTGGGAAAACAGGGTTGCCGTATTCAGGCCCAGCATTGGGACCATGGCAGCCACCACAAGGAAAAAGGTTACAGCCACAATCCTTGTAAATCCGAAATCTTCGATATATTTAATCATTTTGACTTTCATTATCACTGTACCTCCAATGCGTCCAGGCCGGACATCAAAAGGCCGAATGTCTCATCCGAATCCGTTGGTTTCAATACGCTTTTCACACGGCCGTCATAGACCACCGCAATCCGGTCGCACAGGGAACGCAGCTCCACCAGCTCGCTGGATGTAATGACAATGGTGATACCCATTTCCCGGTTCAGGGTCAGGAGATAATCCAGGATTACCTTCTTGGCGCCTATATCAATCCCCCGGGTAGGCTCAGACACAAACAGCATATCCGGTTCAAATACCACTGCCTTGGCAATACAGACCTTCTGCTGGTTCCCGCCGCTTAAATCCGACGGGTGCTGCTCGCTGTTCACGCACTTAATCCCCAGCTCCCTGACCATGTCGTCAGCCGTACGTTTCATGGTCCTCCGGTCCAGCTGGCGGAAGAATCCATAGGATTTGAAAAACCTGTTTTTAATCTGCATCGCAAGCAGGCAGATATTCATCCGGATGCTTTCATCCATAAGCAGGCCGATTCCGCTGCGGTCCTCGGATACAAAGCCGATTCCGTCCTTAAGGACTTCCAGCGGACGGCCAAAGGGAAGTTTCTTCCCTTTATATATGACCTCCCCGAAGGCGGGGTATAAACCGGCTATCCCGTTTGCAATGGCAAGCTTCCCCTGCCCTGCCAGGCCGCAGAACCCAAGTATCTCACCCTTATGTATATCAATATCAACGCCCTTCACATTCTCCCCGGGCATCTTAACGCTCAGACCTTTAATCTGCATGATCGGGCCGTTTTTTTCAATCTCCTCCACGGGCCTGCCTGCAATGGCTGAAAAGTCAACATTCCTTCCCACCATCAGCTTTGCCAGCCCAACCACATCCACTTCCCCTTTTCCGATGGTGTCCACCAGTTCCCCGTCCCTGAGCACCACAATCTTATCCGATATCTCCATAACTTCATCCAGCTTATGGCTGATGAAGATCACGGCAACCCCGGCCGCCGAAATCTCCCTGATTGTATCCAACAGCCAGGTGGATTCCATGTCGGTCAGGACGGCCGTCGGCTCATCGAACACGATTAATTTGATATTCTTCTTGTCGATTTCCCTGGCTATCTCCACAAACTGCTTATAGCCCACGGACATGCTTCCAACCACGGTGGACGGGTCCACCTTCAGATGAATCTTATCCAGGGCTTCCTTTGTATCCGACTTCATGTGCCTGCGGTCCAGGGTGCTCATGCTGTTGCCCACTATGCGGCTGACCACATTGGGCTTCGTATTTTCACGGTTCAGTTTTACATTCTCGGTTACTGTATAGGACGGAAGCAGCATGAACTCCTGATGCACCATTCCAATGCCCAGGTTCATGGCCTGTCCCGGCGATGCCATCTGTACGGGCTGGCCTTCCCATATGATCTGCCCCTCATATCCCCCGGTATTCACAATGCTGGCCATCCCAAACAGGATATTCATCAACGTGGACTTTCCAGCCCCGTTCTCCCCTACCAGGGAAACAATCTCGCCTTTGCCCACCTGCAGGCTGACGCCTTTGAGCACCTTGTTCCGATTGAATTCTTTTTCGATATTTTTCATTTCCAGAATTATATTCTGCATTCTTTTCTCCTGACAAACCCTGTTCATGATATAACTGTGCTGCCATGGCATGCCGCCAGCGGCAGCATGCCTGCAGGCCCTATATAAGGGCCTGCCTGTTACCAATCAGAATATATACATATCCCTTGAAACAGTGTACCAGTTTTTATACTCCTCGCCTGTCTGGTCATTCACACAGTTCTGATATGTAACGCTGTCCCCATAAATATCCTTCATCAGCTTCTTTACTTCTTCCACGTCAGGAAGGCCGTCCACCTCGTTCACCTTGCCGTCGCAATAGTCAACCGCATACTGGAACAGGAATTCAAGCTCGCAGCGGATATAGGACTTATCCCAGCCCCCAACCCTTCCGTTCATATCATACTCACCCAGCTTATCGGAAATCAGCTTTGTCACGTACTCTGCATCGTATTTATGTTCATCATCCACCTCAAGGCCAAGGGCGCCGGAAAATGCGCTGAATGGTGACGGGTCCGTATGGCATGGATAGATGCCGCCGTTTTCCACAACCGCCTTTAACATGCTCTCCTGAATCGTGCTGACCGTTGCAAAATAGGCAACATCCTTGGTATCGTACTGCTGCATCAGGGAAGGTATGTTCTCCAAAAGGAACTGCTGCGCGCCGCTGATTCCCGCGTCACCGGCAGGATCCGGCATCGTAACCTGCTCAAACTTGACTCCGTTTGCCTCGCATACTTCCTGCATGGAATCCCTGTAGCGGACCTTCATGGAATTGCTCATATGGCGGGCAAAGCTGTAGAAAACGAAAACCTTTGCGCCTGTGTCAACCGCCATCTGTGCAACCGCCTTCCCGTATAACTCCGGGTCAATGGTCAGTAACAGGTCCCCAACCTTAGCCATCTCATATACGTCTTCATTCAGGGAACCAAACAGGAACTTAATGTCAGGGCGCTCTTCTTTAATCTTATTCACCGTTGCAATGGTGCCGATATCCGCATTATCAAATATCATCACCTTTACATCCGGGTCCATGGCAATATTTAACGCTTTGGAGATTGTAACTTCCTGCTCATTCTGCGGGTCCTCAGGAAAAACATCCATGATGAACTTATCCGATCCATGCTTTTCAACCAGCAGTTCAGCCGTCCTGTAATATTCCTCACGGGTTGCCAGGGGACTGATCATCAGTCCAATCTTATAAGTTCCGGATGCATCCTCCGGCGCTGCCTCCGTCTGTTCCTGTGCCTCTGCCGCCGTGTCCTTTGCCGCTGCAGGGGCAGCTGGTTCTGGGCTTGAACCGCATGCCGTCATGCCTGCAACCATAGATACCGCAAGTGCTGTTGCTAAAAATTTTTTCAACATATTCTTCTCCTCCTGATCATTGTACTATTTCCACAACCATACATGTATGTAAGCAATTACATTCTAGCATATATACCAGACGGCTGTCAACAAAATATCGACACGAATTTATATTTTATTTTTATTTATCAAAAAGAGGGTTTCAGAGTAAGAGCACAATATTTTTGTGTATTTTTTATATATTAACGCTTTTTTATCCAATTATATAAACAAATTAATCAATTTTTACTATGGTTTTTATTTTTGTATCTATTTTGTAAATTTGACATATCACTTATATCACACCACGATTCCCATATTTATATACTCGAGTTTATAAAAATGCCAACATTCATCTGGCGCAAACTTTAAAACTATGATAAAATAAATTGGAAAAATATCCAGGTACTTTCAATAGTTCCAAACAGGTTAGAAAGCGAGTATATCCATGAGGCAAAAGGTCACACGTAATGATGTCGCGAAACTGGCAGGAGTTTCCCCGGCAGTTGTTTCGTATGTTATTAATGATTCCAATTATGTAAGCCAGGAAAAACGGGAGGCTGTCCTGAAAGCTGTAAAAGAGCTTGAATACACCCCCAATGTTTTTGCTAAAAGCCTTAGGACCAACCGCTCCAACCAGATTGCACTGGTTGGGGATACCTTACAGGCAGAATTGTATGAAGAGCTTTCAGCTCAGTTATTCCAAAAGGGGTATTTCTCCTGTCTGTTTTACAGCCAGAAGGAGGATACTTTCATTAACAGATTGATAGAAGGACGGTTCGCTGCCATATTCATGGCAAGCAATGCTTTTACGGCTGAACAGCTGAACCGGATTGTCCAGAACGGGATACCGCTGATATTATATCAGAGCCGCGAATATATAGGCCTTGATCCAAGGATTGTCATCCGGGCTCCTGATATTTATAATGATGTGAAACAGATATTGAATTATTTAATCATGAAAGGGCACACACGTATTGCCTTCGTTGCCCCATTAAAATACAGGGCAACCGGGGCTGACGGTGATGATTTCCGGGCAAGGGCGTATTCCGAAACCCTTCAGGCCAATCACATCGAAGTCAACCCGGATTTCTTTTGCAGGCACACGCAGTCGGAGGCAAGCCTTCTGGAGGATGTGGTTTATATCATGACCTCCTACAATGCCAGCCAACGCCCAACCGCCTTTGTTGCCAGCGATGACCATATGGCTGCCCAGGTCATGCAGTGCATCAGGAAACTGAACCTGCGCATCCCCGATGATATTGCCATTGTGGGTTCAGGCAATATTGCCAGTTCCCAGATAACAACCCCGGAGTTAACCACCATCGACAGCGGGATCCCGGACTTTGCATCCGAAGTTGCGGATGCATTATTTTGTATGGCCAACGGTGAGACGCCGGATGACCGTCTGTACAAAGGCAGGCTGATCATCCGCGGCAGCACGTAAGCCCCATGGCGTTTCACACCCTAATGTCCCATTAAGCCCTGCAGCTTATCCACAATCTCCTCCAGCTCCGTAACCATTGGCATGCAATTGCCGCCGCTGCAGAGATAAAACGCTGCCCCTTTTCCAGGAAGCGGATAATCCCTGGTATAAGGGGCCAGCTCTCCAAGTGCCTGCGCATTATCTTCTGTTTTTACGGTCACCGACAATCCCGGTGTGGTCTGCCCCAGACAGCCGAGCCTGTCCAGCAGCCGTGTCCGCTCTTCACCGGCATAAGATGGGGACAGGACACACACCAGTTCTTTTGTCGGATACAGCACATCCATCATGACCAGCAGCCCATAGCTGTGGCCCGGTGGATATCCGGCCATGGCGCCGGCCAGATAGCGAAGCTGCTTATCCAGTATCTCCTGCCACTGCACCTCTCCTGTAATCTGGGCCAGCTGCTGAAGTACACGTGCAGCCGCAGAATTTCCTGACGGCACCGCCCCGTCATAGGCTTCCTTTGTCCTTACGATCAGCTGCTCCCCGTCCTCTGCATACAGATAGAAACCGCCGCGTTCCCGGTCAAAGAATTGCAGGACCATGGTTTTCGCCCAGTAAACCGCCTGTTCCAGATAACCAGTCCCAAATGTGACTTCGTACAGTTCCAGCAACGCCAGCACATAACAGGCATAGTCATCCAGTTTCCCCTGGCCCGCGGCATCCCCGTCCCGGTAGCGCACCAGCAGACGCCCATCCTTCACAAGGTGTGTCCTGATAAATGCCTCAGCCCGTACAGCCATATCCACATACTGCCCTGCGCCCAGCACTGCCCCGGCCATTGCACATGCGCATATCATCCATCCGTTCCATGAGACCAGGATCTTATCATCCTTGTGGAGATGCGCCCTGCGGATACGGTATTCATATAACTTCCTGCGGGAGGCTTCCTTCCCGGCAGTCTCGTAATCCTCATTTCCCAGCAGATTCGGTATATTCTTTCCTTCAAAGTTTCCTATTCCGGTAATCCCAAATTGACTGCAGAAGTCCGCCCCATCTTCCGGCCCCAGCACCTGTTTTATTTCCTCAGGCGTGAACACATAATACCTGCCCTCCACGCCATCGCTGTCCGCATCCTGCCCGCAGTAGAAGCCTCCTGAAGCATGGGTCAGTTCCGCTTCCACATAACCAAGGATTCTTTGCACCACACGGGCATACAGCCCCCGCCCGGTAAGGCCGTATGCCTTTGCATAGGCCATCGCCAGCAGGGCATTGTCATAAAGCATTTTTTCAAAATGGGGCACCAGCCACTGTTCATCCGTGGAATATCTGGAAAAACCGCCGCCAATGTGGTCAAAAATCCCTCCCCTGTACATCTGTACCAGGGTATCCATCGCCATGTCCACTGCCCCTGGCTTGTTTTCCCTTACCCCGTATTCCATCAGGAACATAATGTTGTGGGGCGTGGGGAACTTAGGCGCCTGGCCAAAGCCTCCATTCTTTTTATCGAAGCCATCCCCAAAGAGCCTGAAGGCCCGGTGCACCACTTCCAATCCCGGTTCTGCCGACACATCCGCCTGTTCCTGTTCCTTTAAAAAGGCCTCTATCCGGCCCGCACCCTCAAGGAGCCGTTCCCGTCCCCCCTTCCACTGCGCCGACACCGCTGCCAGCAGTTCCTCCAGTCCCACCCTGCCATACCGCGCTTTGGGCGGAAAATAGGTCCCGGAAAAAAACGGCCTGCAGTCAGGCGTCATGATGATGGTCAGCGGCCACCCGCCCTGCCCGTTCATGGCCTGACAGACCGACATGTATACGGAATCCACATCCGGCCGTTCCTCCCGGTCCACCTTAATACAGATATAGTCCCTGTTTAAAATCCCGGCAATCCCTTCATTTTCAAAGGACTCCCGTTCCATCACATGGCACCAGTGACATGTACTTTTCCTGCGGACCGTCAGCTATACCCAATAGATAGGAAAACAGGCTTATCCTGCGACCTTGCTTTCTCAAATGCCTCCTCCCCCCACGGATACCACTGCACCGGATTATATGCGTGCTGCAGCAGGTAGGGTGATTTTTCATTGATTAACCTATTGGGTTCATTCTTATGATTGTCCACGGGACCACCTCCTTTCTCAGAAAGAGGATATGTCTGCGGCTGCATACATATCCTCTTTGGCTTATTTGCTATTGATTTTCCTCAGTTAGCTTCCCCGGTTTGTCCCTTAATTATTCCCTGGCGGATATGACCCGCTGTCCTCATGGAAAGCCCTCCCAATCTGCCAGAACATAACCGCGCTTGCCGCTGCAACATTTAAGGAATCCACGCCGTGGGACATGGGGATACGGACCGTGTAATCGCAGTCCGCAATGGTTTCTTTTGACAGCCCGTCCCCTTCTGTCCCCAGGATGACTGCCAGTTTATCTTCCGCCATCAGCCCCGCATCGTCAATGCAGATGGAATCATCGCCAAGAGCCATTGCCGCCGTCTTAAATCCCATCCCGCGCAGCCGGCTGATTCCCGGCTGGGGCCAGGAACACCGGCTGTCCAGGATGGTCCACGGGATCTGGAAGACAGTCCCCATGCTCACCCGGATGGCACGCCGGTACAGCGGGTTGCTGCAGGCGGCCGTCAGCAGGACGGCGTCCATGCCCAGGGCAGCTGCAGAGCGGAAAACAGCCCCTATATTGGTGGGATTCATCACATTTTCCAGCACTGCAATCCGGCGGGCGCCCCCGCAGACATCCTCTAAACCCGGCAGCGGCGGGCGGTACATGGCGCACAGCATCCCCCGGGTCAGGTGGAATCCGGTCAGCTGCGTAAGCACGTGAAATTCAGCGGTATAAACAGGTATCTCCCCGCAGCGCTGTATGATATCCCTGGCCTGTGTCCCCACGTGCCTGGTTTCCATCAGCAGGGATATGGGGACGCATCCCGCGTCCAGGGCGCGCTCTATGACCTTGGGACTTTCCGCGATGAAAATCCCTTTTTCCGGCTCATGGCGGTTTAAAAGCTGTCCTTCCGTGAGCCGGGCGTAGATATCCAGTTCCGGGGCGGAAAAATCCGTTATTTCAATGATATTCGGCATAAACCTCCTCCTGATCCATAATCTGTCAGATATCCGGGCATATCTGCGCTAATCCGGCCGTCTATCCCAGAAGTCTACGCACCATCCCCGCGTCAAAGGTAACAGACGGGACATGGTTGACCTCTATCTGGTAAAGCGCATTGGCAGCCATGTGTTCCGCCGCCTGCTCCAAATCACGGATTCCCGTGGTGTTGGAATACTTTTCAATCACCGCGTCAACGGCATCCGGGGGCACCACACATTCCTGTTCAGCCAGCCCCATGCGCCTGAGGACCTTGGGCAGTGAATAGTTTGAGAATATGATTTTCTTTTCCTCCGGCGTATAATCAGGGATGTCTATCACTGCAAAGCGGGACATCAGGGGCGCGCTAATCTGGCTCTTATCATTGGCAGTGGCAATGGGGTAGACGCCTCCGGTGGGTATCATGCACTCAATATAGTTGTCGGTAAACCCAAGATTGTCCAGAAGGGTCAGCAGGACATCTGCCGGATTGCTGCTGCCCTTGCCCGAGGACGCCTTATCCAGCTCATTGATGATAAAAACAAGGTTGGATTCCCCTGCCATGGAGAATGCCTCCATGATGATGCCCGACTTTGCATTCGTATAGATACGGGAACTGCCGGTGAGCTGTTCCGAATCATTGATGGAACTCATATCAAGGGTCGTCCACGGAAGCTTCAGGATACGGGCCACCGCATAGGCAATCTGCGACTTGCCGGTTCCGGCAGGCCCCACCAGCAGCATACCGTACGCGGGAAGGGTGTGGGTACGGTTAATCTGTATGATGGTTTCAATGATCCGCTGTTTCACCCGCTCCATGCCGTAAAGCTCCTCATCCAGGATACGGCGGGCCTCCTGGGGATCAATGGACTCAAAATAATTATTTTTCCACTGGATGTTCATCATGATGGAGAGGGCACGCTGGGCATGGCGCCTCTCTTCCGGGGTGACTTCATGGGAACGTGCAACGGCAAGGTTCCTCCTGGCCCAGAGCCGGATATTGTCAGGAAGGGTCCTGCCTGCACAGTTCATGAAATCCGATATGCTCTGCAGGCTGGTCAGCTTCATATTGTCGCCGCCCACCTCCTGCTCTTCCTCTTCCAGCTCATCCGCCGGGGCGCTGCTTGCCAGCAGCCTGTCTATCATGAACTGGAGGAAACCATCCTCGGCAGAAAGTTTGGTCCCGCCCCCAAAGGCCACCTCGCGTATCTTATAAACCGCATACCCATCTTCCCGGTTCTGGCCGGACAGACGCACGCTGATGTGGTTTTCCCCCAGCCACTTGAGAAGGCTGATGAAACGGGCGTCAACCTGCAGGATATCCGCCGGAAATGTCCCGTCCTTCTCCTTGAATTCAAAGGCCGTCTGCCTGGCCTGGTTGGCAAACACACCGCAGGAATGATGCTTCCATGCCCGCCTGCTGTTATCCAGGACCACCATGGGCCTTTCCGGGGTTGCGGTTGTTTCATTGGAACGCAGCACCGTGTAGGTGCATACGCACTCCTGTTTCTTATCTGGTGTATGATTGAAATCAAATACCGGCATTGTATGATCCTCCCTTGCTTATTACCCATATATTTTAAAGCTTATCCGGCTTCAGACGGAACTGCCCTGTCAGTGATTTCAGGAACTGTGCCTGGGCCGACAGCTCCTCACTGGCAGCCGCGCTTTCTTCCGCTGTTGCGGAATTGGTCTGCACCACATCGGATATCTGGTCAATCCCCTTCTCAATCTGGCGGATGGACAGCGCCTGCTGCCTGGAGGCGGCGGCAATCCGTCCCACGCTCTCCGTCACAAGCCGTACGCTATCAAGTACCGTTTCGAGGGAACGGGCAGTCTCATCCGCTATATCCGTACCGGCCCGTATGCTGTCCAGGGAAGCCATGATCAGTGATGCTGTATTCTTAGATGCCTCTGACGATCTGATTGCCAGGTTGCGTATTTCCTCCGCGACCACGGAAAATCCTTTTCCGGCCTCGCCCGCCCTTGCAGCTTCCACAGCCGCATTCAGCGCCAGGATATTGGTCTGGAACGCTATGTCATCAATTGTCTTGATGATTTTACCGATTTCACGGGAACTGCTGCTTATGTCCGCCATGGCTGCCATCATGTCCTGCATCCTGCGGTTACTTTCTTCCGTCTCATCCCCGGCTGCACCGGCCCTCTGGCTTGCCTCCCCGGCATGATCCGCATTCTCTTTCACCTGACCGGAAATACTCATGATGTTTGCTGCCAGTTCTTCAATGGATGCCGCCTGTTCCGCCGCCCCCTGCGAAAGGAGCTGGGCGCCGGATGACACCTGGCTGGCTTCAGATGCCACCTGGTCGGAAGACAGGTTAATCTGTGACAGCGTATTGCTCAAAGAGTCTTCTATCTGCCTTATGGAGTCAAGCACCTTGATAAAATCACCCTCATACTGCTCCGGTACCCTGCTCTGTACGGCAAAGTCCCCTTCTGCCATCCTGCCCAAAAGATACCCTTCGTCGTGCAAAATTGACTTAAGGGTGCCGGATGCCCTGCGCATGCTTTCGGCCAGGGAACCCAGCTCATCCCTGGAGGTATACTGGATGGCGGCGGCATTCAGGTTGCCGTGGGCCAGATTCTCTGCCGCCTGCTCCAGCTCGGCAACCGGCACAGTGATGGATCTGGTAATATAGGTGCTGAACATAAGGCTGGCCAGGACACTGCCAATGCCCAGGACCCCCAACATGAATATGGCCTTTATCTGGCTTTGGCGCAAACCGGATATCAGCTCTTCGCCTTTTAAATTGCTGTTTTCTATCAGCAGGTCCAGCTCTGCCTGGGCGGCTTTTATGGTGGGGATGTTATTGGCCTCCATATATGCAACGGCTTCCTTATTCCTGTTCTGGCTGGCCAGGGACATTACTGTCTCCCTCATGGGCGCCAGCCGGTCAAGCTGGTCCTCAAGCCGGTCAACAATCTGCTGGTCACTCTTAAAATGCTCCCGCACAAAGGGAATCTGATTCTCTATTTCCTGGGCAGAGGCCTTGGCATTTTCCATGGCGTCAGATATGAGGGCTTCATCCTCATTGACGATGGTCCGGTATACTGCCTTCTGCATCCGTTCAAAATTGGAATTGATGATATTGGCGCTGCCCTTCACAAGGAACGGGCCATCGTAAAACACCTCAATCTGGCGGCTTAAACTTACCAGGTTGATGATGCTCACAGCGGTTCCTGCAACAAGTAAGATAAGCAATACCGCATATGATATAACCAGTTTTTTTCCAAGCTTCATATTCTTCATCCGTGACATCTCCTGCCGCCTTATAAAGGCCATACTAATCAGTCTGTTTTCCTTAAACCATATTAACACCGCCCTAAGTATAGCAAAGCATTGGAGAAATATCAACCGCAGGAGGAAATGACACATAAAATCATAAAAAATAAGCAGGGCACCCTATCCTGATGCCCTGCACAGATGCTTATTAAATACTGTGAAGCCGGTAAAATCTTGTAAAGCTGGTAAGATCCCAGAAGTAAAAACCAAGCCTGTCCGTCGCTTTTCCGGTGTGATTCACGGTGCGATGATATACTTTCCCTTCGCCCTCAGTTCCTGTCCGGACAGGATGTCTTTAAGCTTATCAAGACCGCATACTTCCGCCACCATGCTGCTGACGTCTATCCTTCCTGAGTCAATCAGGTCCAGCGCCCTTTGCTGTGTGTATGGATTGATATAGGAGGATTTCAGTTCCAGTTCTTTACGGAATATCTCAAAGGGTTTTACCGCAATCTGCTCATCCGGCCCGGTAAGGCCGAACATCATCACGGTTCCTTTTGGTCCTGCTATCTCTACGGCCTGGCTGATGGTAGACGGCCGTCCCACACACTCGATGACGGCCTGGACCCAGCAAAGGCCATTGGCCTTCAGGGCGGCCTTTACATCCTCATGGACCGGATCAATGCACACATCCGCCCCCAGGGCCTTTCCCGTCATCCGCTTGGATTCCACCGGTTCCACCAGGGCAATCCTGGCTGCGCCGGCCAGCCTGGCCAGCTGCACCATCAAAAGCCCTATCATGCCGCCCCCGATCACGACCACCTGGTGTCCCGGCTGGATCCCACACATATCAATCCCGTGCAGGCAGCATGCCACAGGTTCCGCCATGGCTCCCTGCTGGAAGGTGGTGTGCTCCCCCAGAAGATAGACCTGGCCCTCATCCACCGCGCAGAACTCCGCAAAGCCCCCATTTACAGTTGTCCCATATCCTGTCATGTGTTCACAGAAATGGGCATAGCCGTTCCTGCATGGCCCGCAGCTTTTGCAATAGCGGTTCGGGTCAATGCACACCCGGTCCCCAGGCTTATAACGCCGGGCCAGTTCCCCGGTCCTGACCACAATCCCCGAAAACTCATGGCCCAGTATGGTTGGCGGCGTTACCTCTGCCGCGCCTTTATCCCCTTCATATATGTGGACGTCCGTGCCGCAGACACCGCATGCCTTTACCTGGATCAGCACATCCCCCGGACCTGCTTCCGGCATTTTGGTATCCTCAATCCTCAAATCATGTTTCCCGTAAAATACCGCACTTTTCATATAATCAGCCTTTCGTCCTTTCTCATGGTTTCCCCATGATTTTCCATTATTTTCCATCATCCCCCATGATTTTCCCCTAATGAAGCTCCGGCCAGTATTCCCGGTTTGCCTCAATCAGGTCATCCAGTATCTTCTTTGCCACGGCCGCGCTGGGCACGGTCCTTGACAGGGTCAGAGCCTGCCACAGCTTCTGATAGCTTCCTTCCATCCACGCTTCCACCACCAGCTTCTCCACACTGACCTGCTGTTCCATCATGCCCTTCTGGAACTGTGGTATCCTTCCCTGGCTGATTTTCTCATAGCCGTCCTTGCCCACGATGCAGGGAATCTCAACCATTGCTTCCGGGTCAAAGTTCTCAATCGCCCCTTCATTGGGTACAATCAGCAGCATTTTTTCCTTTGTGTTAAAAGCCAGCGCCCTTGCCAGGTCCACGATATAAGAGGCATGGTCATCCGCCATGAACCCGCATCCCTTGGCACTGCCCTTTTCAATGATATCCCTGGCAGCTGAGAAAACCTCCTTCTCCCTTCCTTCCATCACCTGGTTGGCCCTGGTATGGTGCGGATCCGTATGCTCCACCACGTAATCCGGGTACAGGTAGTATTTCAGATATGTGTTGGGCAGTGTATCCGGGTCAACCGCGTACACATCCCGTACCTTTAGAAATGTCTCATGCCAGCTCTGGTCCGCATGCTGGTCGGTTTCAATATTGATGTCATATCCATTTTCCCTTACATACTCCTTAAGCCGGGGCATCAGGTCATTGCCGTCCTTATCCTTCACCTGGGTCCACCATCCGAAATGGTTCAGTCCAAAATAGCTGATATCCAGGTCCTTTTCACTGATTCCAAGGATTTTTGCCATCCTTACCATGATCCCAAGGGGCATGTCGCAGATATTGATGATCCTGGAACCCGGCCTGAGCCTTCTGGTTGCTTCCGCCACAATCGCCGCCGGATTGGAGTAATTAAGCATCCATGCATTGGGGCTGTATTGTTCCATATAATCCAGGATTTCAAGGATCCCGCCAATGGAGCGCATCCCGTAGGCGATGCCTCCCGGTCCGCAGGTTTCCTGTCCCACCACCCCGTACTTTAACGGGATCTTCTCATCCTTTTCCCGCATGGCATACTTGCCCACACGGATATGGGCCATCACGAAATCCGTACCTGTAAATGCTTCCTCCGGGTCCACGGTATAAGAGAACTCCATCTGCGGCGCCCGCTCCTTAAGCAGGATTCCGCAGGCCTGCCCAATGACTGCCTGGCGTTCCCTGTCATTGTCATAGAGGCACAGCCTCCGGATGGGAAATTCCTCCTGATGGTCCAGCAGCATCATGATGATGCCTGGTGTGAATGTACTTCCTCCGCCTGCAATGGTAATCGAAAACTGTCTCATTTCATCCTTCCTTTCTGTTGTCTGGCTGGCCCGGATTTTCCTGCTCCGGACAAAGCCGCTTTAACTCTTCCTCACTCTTTCCCAGACATTCCTCAAATTCTTCCCTTACCTTCGGCACCTTAAGCCCCACAATCACCTGTACCGCCGTGCCGTTTATGCTCAGTCCATGGGCGCCTATTCTTTTAAAATCATCCGAGGGATGCACCAGCTTCCCGTCCTTTACATTGACCCGCAGCCTTGTGGCGCAGTTGGTCACATCGATGATATTATCCTTTCCCCCAAGGTAGGAAAGGATATGCGCAGCATAGGACAGGGAGCCGCTGTCTGCCAGCTTTTCCCGGTAATCCTTCTTGGTATAGAGCCTGGCCTGTGCATCCTCCTGTTCACGTCCGGGCGTCAGGAAATTAAATCTTTTAATCAGGAAGCTGAAAACCAGGAACCATATCATGGAAAACACAAGACCTACCACAATCTGTATCACATATGTATGCCAGTGGTTCCTGCCAAGGGGAATCCAGTTCAGGGATAGCCATGCAATCAGGCCGTTTCCAAATGCCCCTGACACTCCCGCCATATACATGGCTGCATTGATGCAGGCACATAAAAGTGCATGGACCACAAAGAGCACCGGGGCAATGAAGAGGAATGTAAATTCAATGGGCTCCGTGATTCCGGTCAGCATGGCGGTCAGGGCAGCCGGTACCATCAGGGCCAGGACCTGTTTCCTCTTTTCCTTCTTAGCCGTTGTATAAAAGGCAAGTGTGATGCCAATCGGCGCAAACACCTTGGCATTGCCGAACAGCTCAAACCCTCCTGCCGGGAACAACTCCTTAAGGGGAAGGGTGCTGGCTGCAAATTCATTCAGGTGAAGGGCCCAGTACGCCTCGATTCCTCCAGGCACCACAGCTGAATCCAGGGTAAACGGGGCATAGATGAAATGATGCAGGCCCGTGGGCAGAAGGATTTTCTCGCAGAAGGCGTAAAGTCCCACCCCGATGGTGCCGCTGGCCTTGAAGAATCCCTGAAGCATCAGCATGGCTGCCTGTACCTTGGGCCACAGCCCTGCAAACAGGAACGCCATGGGAAGCATGATAAAAAAACCGATGATCACAACAAAGCTGGAACCGGAAAATATGCCAAGCCACTCTGGCAGCTCCGTATCAAAATATTTATTATGGATAAACACCACAATACCTGATATGATCAACGCCCCAAGCATCCCGGTGTCCAGGGTCTTTATGCCGCAGATCATGGTCAGGCCGCTGGTGCCTCCGATTTCCGCCCCAAAGTCCACACCGAACCCGGTGCCCCAGAAGTCCAGCACCGCGGACAGGAAATACTGGAATGTGACGTAGATGACAAATGCCTCCAGGACACATCTGGCATTCTGTTTCTTAGCAAGGCCGATGGGCAGCCCGATGACAAACAATAACGGCATCTGCCGGAATACCATCCAGGCCCCTTCCTGTATCATATACCAAAGTTTATACCACAACCCCTCCTGCGAGGACAGGCTTCCGAAGATTGACTGATTCATGAACAATGTGGACAGGCCCACCATGATGCCTGCAAACGAGAACAGCAGCACAGGTGTGTACATGGCGCCTCCAAAACGTTGAACCTTTTGCATTACCCCTTTCAATGTACATCCTCCTTATCTGAATTTGATGTTTTCCTGCAAGACGTCTTTGCTTTTGTGACTTCATTTTAGCGCGTCCCTGGCGCCAGTTCAATAGCCCGGGGCCATTTAAGGAACAGGTACAGCTTTAAATCTTCTGCACATTTTTTGTACTTACGCACACAAAAGGTAACAAAAAATGCTCAAAACCAGCTGTTTCCAGCATATCTTTTTGAGCATTCTGCCATTCATATGAACATACAGGTTCACAGTTCTTCCTGTTTCCGTTTCAGGTACATCATGTATTTCACACACATAAGCTCCACCACGTTAAAATAAGAGCTGCAGGTCTCAAAGGCAACGCCTCCCTTGTTCAGGAGGAGGTTGGGGTTGATATAAAGGTTCCTGTCACACAGCCTGGATACCTGGTTGTCGCTCAGCCGTGTGATGGATATGGTGTAGGTCCCCTTTGACTTCAGCTTCTTGGCCGCGGACACAGCCATCTCAGTCTCCCCTGACAGGGAAATGATTACCACCAGGTCATGTTCATCCATATCCTCCAGCGCCATGGTCAGCTCACTCCTGCCGTATAGGGTCACAAAAAACCGTTTGACATTCATGAACATCCGCTTCATCATCTGTACCGCCGCATACTGTGTCTCTCCTGTGCCAAATGCAAAGAGACGCCTGGCAAGGAAAATATGCTCACAAATTTCTTCCATATCCGTATCCCTGATGCTGCTGATGCACTTCATATAATTGCCGCACACCTCATCCAGCAGTACGTCCTTTTGCACCTGGTCCGCGTCATATTCCAGTTTTAAATGGATTTTAAATTCCCGGAATCCCTTAAACCCCAGCTTTTGTGTAAACCTGGATATGGTGGTCCTGGATATGCAGCAGACATCGGCCAGTTCCTCAATGGAGATGTCGCAGCATTGTTTTTTGTGGGACTGTATGTATTGCCAGATTAACAGGTCATTATCATTCAGTTTATTGTAGTTGCTGTTTACCAGTTCTTCCAGGCGCATGGGGACCTCCCTTTGGTGTGCTGTGTATCATGTGTTGGTATTATTTTAGCAGATGGAAGGGGAAACTGCAAATGGATGCTGTTATCTATGTCTTTCCTTTATTTCACAATCATCTTATATGTCTCAATGAACTCATCCGCCAATATACCGAACATTTCCGCACTCATCATCTGGTCCTCCGCATGCATGAGGATTAAATCAAAACCAATCTGATTCCCGTCCGCAGCCTGGGTAATCAGGTTAAAATGACTTTCATGTCCCAGGGAAAACGCCTCTTTTCCCTCCTGTACCAGCTGTTCTGCTCTTTCAAAATCCCCTTTTCTTGCTTCCCTGATTGCTTCGATATAACAGGAACGGGCAGTGCCTACCGCACTGACAATCTGGATGCTGACCTGCTCAATTTCACTCATCTATCCTCTTTCCTCCCACTTACAGTTTAACCTTTATTTCATGTCAAGGATTTTCATGCATTTTTTTAAGATGGCCTCTCCATCGCCCAATCCGTATTCCCGCATCTCCATGATTTCCACTGGTTTCTCCCCTGCTTTTTTCTGGATGTCATTCTTAATATAACGGATCTGCGGGGCAAGAAGTATGATATCTGCCGGAACAATATCCCTTTCAATGCTGACAGCCGACTCGGCCTTTGCCGTCACGGTCAGGTCAATCCCCTTTTTTTGCGCGGCTGTCTCCATATTCTTCCGAATGATCGTGGATGACATGCCGGATGAACACATAAGTAACACGGTTAACTTTGCCATGCTTCATTCCCTCCTATCCAGGATATTGCCATTTACCTTAAGCAGCTCCTGATACCAATAATAACTGTCTTTACAAATACGTTTTAGTTCTTTGGGACTGCTGTCCGTCCTGTCCACATACACCAGCCCATATCTCTTGTTATATCCATTGGATGTGCTCATCACATCCACAAAGGACCAGACATAGTACCCCCACACTTCAATCCCATCACAGACTGCCAGCTGCAGCTGTTCAACATGCTTTTTCAGATATTCAATCCGGTAGGGGTCATGGACTTTCCCATCCTCCACCTGGTCATAGGCTCCAAGTCCATTTTCAACTATCATGACCGGAACCGCATACCGGTCATACAGCATCCGCAGGGAAATGCGGAGTCCCTCAGGATCGATCGTCCAGTCCCAATCGCTCTTTTCCAGTGCTGCATTGCCGGTCCCCTGGTACAGACCGGGAAAGACCGGATATGTGATGCTGCCTTTTTTTCCTGTCAGGTTAAATCCGGGCTGTATCTGCCCACTTTCCAGAGGGCAGCCTTTCGCCACATTGGTGCGGTAATAATTGTAGGCGATAAAATCAGGTCTGCAGGACCGCAGGATTTCCATGTCCTCCTCCGTAAGCCTGATATCAATTCCCCGTTCTTCGTAATATCGGATTACCCATGGGTTTTGACGCGCTCTATATACCAGATCCATCCCGTAGAAATCCCGGAAATCATTTTCATTCATAGCTGCCAGCACATCATCCGGCGAAGAGGAGGCCGGATAGGATGGAGGGAAGCTATAGCTGGCCCCTATCTTTGCATCTTTTATGATTTCATGACACATATTGATGGCCTTCGCACTGCACAGGCTCATGACCCTGGTTACCTGCATCCTCCATGTATCGATATCCACATCCTCCAGATACCCGCCAATCAGATCCGGATATAACACAATATTATTCTGTTCACAGATGGTTAGCCAGTATTTCACCCTGTCACCAAATTCCTCGAAACATGTCCTGGCAAAGCGGAGGTAATCCTCTATCATACAATCACTATACCATCCTCCATACGCTTTTTGAAGTTCATACGGATGGTCGAAATGATAAATGGTAACCATAGGCTCGATGTTATATTTCAACAGTTCATTTATTATATCATCATAAAACTCAATCCCCTTCCGGTTCAGTGTCTTTCCATCCGGATATATCCTGGTCCAGGCCACTGAAAAGCGGAAGGATTTAAGTCCCATTTCGCCCATAAGGGCAATATCTTCCTTATAGCGGTGATAAAAATCCGCTGTGACGGCCGTGTCGTGAAAGGCATTTGTCCCGTTAAGTATATCCTGATTGGACAGCCCCTTGCCATCTTCCCTGTAAGCGCCTTCCACCTGGTATGCAGCCGTGGCTGCCCCCCAGAGGAATCCCTCCGGGAATGAATGGATTTTCCTGTGTTCCATAAACTGACTTCCTTTCCATTTTCATCCAGCGGGCGGGGATGCCTGACTCCCCCGCACCGCACCGGCAGCTTAAGGCTGTCTCACTCCTCCTGCGCCGCAATGGCCAGTTCTTTTTCGGCTTCCATCTTATCCCCAATCTTAAAGAAGGGATAATATCCCACAAAACTGATCACAAATACAAGGACTGCCCATACAGTGGTGCTTAAGGAACCATTGGACATAAGCCAGCCGATGATGATGGGCGGCGTCCTCCACGTCAGGTTTGCGATACACGGCATGGCAATCATGCCGGTGTCCATGAGGATATATGTAGCTCCGGCCAGGATTCCCGGCATGATGACAAAGGGGAAGAAGTACAGCGGATTCATGCAAAGCGGTGTGCCGAAAATAACCGGTTCATTAATCTCAAAAATACCCGGCAGCAGGGACGCGCGTCCGATTGCCTTATAAGCAGAACTTTTAGCCCGGAAAGTCATCAATAGCACAAGGGCCAGGGTCGTACCCGTACCTCCAATCCAAATCAGTATATCAGTGGAGTTGGTAATGATGTAAGGAATCTGCTCCCCTGCCAGAAAGGCGGCCTCATTAGCAGCGCCGTTGGCCACCAGAATCGGATAGGTTGCCGCAATTACAATCCATGAGTTCAATCCGCAGAAAAAGCAGAAGGCACATGCAATATGATAGATTACATAACCAGGCAGCGTATTGAAGATATTCGCAAAAGGCTGCAGCAGGTTAATCATGAATGTGTTAATTTCAAATCCCATAACAATGGAGATAAAGGAAAATACAGCAACCATGACCGTAATCGGTATCAATGCATTCAGTGACTGGGCAACCGCTTCCGGAACACCTGCCGGCATCCTGATTCCGATATCCCTGTCCTTAAGCAGCCTCAGCAGCTTTACAGTGAGAAAACCGATCACCAGCGCGGATATTAACCCGTTGGAATCAAATCCGCCTGTATTCAGTCCATCTGCCGTCAGCTGGGAAGCCAGGAACGAGGCGGTGGAAATGGACATGGCCGGTACAATATCCACATCATACTGAACCGCCCCATAATAGCCCACCATGATGGCTGCAATCAGGCCCATGCAGCCAGTGGTGGCCTTGTTCATGGCCGTTAGCCAGGGCGCCAGCGGTGTCAGTACATTCCGGACCACCCCAACCGGAAAATTGGCAAACATGGCGCACATGGAACCTACCACCAGCAATGCCACCAAGGACATCATTGCATTACGCATCACAATCAGACACGGAATACCGGCAACCCGGTTGCTGAGTGGTATCATTTTTTCTTCGAGAAAATTTGAAAATCGCTTCATAACTACCCCCTGATTTCTATATCTGTCTTTTTTGTATCTTCATGTTAGAGTTTCGATATGCTATCATAATCCTCGATTAATTCCCGCTGCTTCTGTATCTGCCAGGTCTGTATCTGCCAGAATAGAAGCTTTAATGAATCAGGCGGCTGATTTCCCTTGCAACCTCTACCAGTTTTTCATAGGTAGGGTTCTCAATCAGCGAAACAGCATATTCTTTATTTGACACCAGTGTTGCAAAGCTTTCATAGAACTGCTCCAGGTCGCTGGTAACCTTGCCCTTTACATAGGTCAGCAAAACGATTTGGATCTTCCGGTGTTTCCAGCGGATGGGATTGCTTAAAACCGAAATGGAAAAAAAGGAACATTCAGCCATATCCGTCCCCAACGGATGCGGAAAGGCAAACCCATTGGGCAGTTCTGTCGCAACAATCTTCTCCCTTTCCATCACCGACTCATAAAATGATTCCTTCAGCTTAACCGCCTTCCCGACCCGTTCAATGATCTGCCTTAATGCATCTGGCTTATCTGCTGCTTTGATGTCCGGAAAAAACAGTTCCTGCGGCGTCATGCATAAAAGCGGAAGCTTATCATGTTTCCCAAGCACCTTCCTTTTTGCACTTTTTATAGAGCTTTCATCTAGTGCAAATTCAATCACAGGCAGCGGCACTGTCCGTTCCAGCGGCTTTAGGGTAAAAAGATAATCATACTGGCTGTAATCCACATGGTCCAGTTCATAATACCCACAGGTTTTCAGCTCGGAGATATATTCACCGAACTGTTTTTTTATGTGATACCCAATCAGTTCCGACATACCTCTTCCCGTAGGGCATACGACCAAAAGCCTCTTAGGGACAATGTTCCTTTTCTTCCGTTCGATTGCCAGATGCAGGTAAATGGCCAGATAGCTGATCTCGTCATCCGGCAGGCAGACCCCGAGCCGGTCATTTATCAGCAGGGACAGATCAAACGCAATGTCATATGCAAGCAGTGAATAAGTTTTCATTTCGTCTATCATGGGATTGATGGAATAATTATTGTTCCGCGCGCGCTTAAAAAGTGCATTTAAATGGATTGACAGGGAGGAATAAAAATCAATATCCTGTGAAAAATCATACCCGTATTTTTCCTGACATAGTTCCAGGATTGCATGAAACACCGACTCCAGGACCGCGCTGTCCGTCTCCTCATCCTGACTGGCCTTATTCTGTAATTTCCCAACCACAAAACGATAAATCCAGTCCACTTCAGGCTCCTCTATCCTGGTATCCAGTTCATAAGAAACCGTTACGGCAATCTTCTCTGATAATATGGATTCAAAGGATGTGACATCCCGCTCCACAAGCCCCGCTTCAATGTGGGCCTGCTTCCGTATCCGGATAGCCATGATTTCCACATAACATAACAGCTGTTCCAGTATTTCATCTGTAACCGAAACATTGTGGTTCCTTATAAGGACAACAACCCCCTCCATAAGGGCAGGGTTAATCTGGCTGTCCCCCAGCAGACAGGCAACATCCTTCCCACTTCTGCGGATCAGATGTTCAAACAGGAATATGCGGATGCTGCTCTCCGTCCCCTTGGCATACAGTCCGTAATATGGTTTTGATGCAACCTGTATGCCATACGCTTTTAAAAGCTGTTTACTTTGATTCAAAAGCTCTGCGGTAACGGTTCTGGACAATGCCAGCTTCTCGCAGATATCATCCATCTTTACATAATCCTCCAGAAGAAGCCAGTATGCAATCCGCAGTGACTCATATTCCTTGTCATACTCCCCCCTGGCTTCCCCCTTGTCCTGAAACAGGGCGCATACCTCATCCAGACATTCATCCCCGGTATTCCCAAGGACCACCCCCACGCCGCTTTGGGTCACGATCTTACATGCAAAACCGTTTTGTCCCAGCTTCCGGTTGATATCCTTGATATCATTTTGTATGGTCTTGTAAGACACATCACATAGAAGCGCCAGCTGCCTGATGGTACAGCTTCCATCCCTTATTAATTTCATCAAAATTGCATTTTCACGTTTTTTCTTCATTATCCCTCATCCCGTTTAAAGCTTAACTCATTTTGCCCGCCACTTCCATCCGCATTTTGACGCAACCTTATGGAAATGGGCGAATCCATGTTTTGGGAAATATTATATATCATACCAAAGCCATTATGGGGAAAATATCAGCATTCATCCATCGCACTGTCAAAAAAAACAATATTCTCCTTGACAATACCATAAAATCAGGGTATACTTAAGAAGTATTTTTTATAAGATTCTGATTTCACATGTTTTTGTAAGTCATTATTCCTATGATGGTTTACAAAAATATGTGATTTTTTTATTTTATTGAAAATCAAAAATAATATTAGGAGGTATCTTTCATGAACAAAGGTACAGTAAAATGGTTTAACTCACAAAAGGGATTTGGATTTATCACGAACGCAGAAAACGGCGAGGACATTTTTGTCCACTTCTCCGGAATTGCTACCGATGGTTTTAAGTCATTGGATGACGGACAGTCCGTAACATTCGATATAACCAATGGCAACCGCGGCTTACAGGCTGTGAATGTCTGTGCAGCATAATTCTTGATATTAGTCAGGCAAAGTTTCTGACGGTCCTGCATGGTAGGAAATACGCATGATTGAACAATACCCGTTAACTGTATGGGCATCAACTGTCCAGAGAGGTGGTAACTTGTTTGAAAAGGGAGATTTTATATTTTATGGAGCCGTTGGCGTTTGCCAGGTAGATGGTATATCAAAACCTGATTTTTCAGATAATGACAAACTATACTACCGCTTAATACCAAAGTTTGAACCCAACCGGTCCATCTGCATCCCCGTAGACACGACGAAAGTCCTGATGCGGTGTATCATGACCAGGAGGGAGGCGCAGAATTTCATACTGTCCTGGCCCAATGTCCAATGCAAAGGGTATCGGAATGATAAGGAACGCCCCCTGATATACAAGCAGATCTTCCAGTCTGGAAGCTGTACGGAACTGGCTGCCATGATTAAGGAAATACTGCAGATGGAACAATCCCGCAAAAGTAAAGGGAATGCTTTGAACATCCGCGAACGGGACGGTGTTAAAACCGCCCGCAAATTACTGTTTGGTGAGCTGGCTGCCGCGCTGGATATCGGTCCTGACATGGTACCGGCCTATATACACAATGTAACCGGATGTGCCTGTTAAGCAGGTTCCATGGATTTAGGATATTACAACCAGATACTATATCATAAGAGGCGGGGAGTTTTCCCGCCTCTTAATGATTTCTCTGCTTTCTTTCTATTGAATATAGGTTATCTTTCGTCTATACTAAGGGTAGACACGGTGTTGTATCTGCCGGCCCCGCGGCAGACCATGAATCCTACCAGGTCAGGAGGTACCATCATGATGGATAAAATCAAGTCTGTTTTCAACTCCGAAAAGGGGATGGCTGCTGTAAACCTGCTTTTCCTCTTATCTTTGTTAATCCGCAACAGCGGGATTATTTTCATTGCCTGTACGGCATGGATTGCGTACCTGGTTTATTCCATCAGGAATACCTCATCCATCGCGGTTAAGATTGCCAATGGAATCTTCATTGCCCTTGCTATTTTCATGATTGCGGTTAACCTGTATTTCATGTTGGACTATTATGGGGCATTTTCCCGTTAATCGGATTCCTTATACCTGAAGTCCATCATAAACCCCCCGTATACGCATGGCCAGCTGCTCCATATGCTCATGGTCCGTCCCGCAGCAGCCACCCAGTAATTTCAGACCGTAATTCCTGTGCAGCTCCATCATTTCCTCCGCCCACTCATCTGCCGGGCTGCTGTAAATGACGGGGCTGTTATCCAGTTCTTCCGGGCTCATATCCGAGCCATTGGCCTCCAGACCTAAAAAGCGTTCCCGGACTAATTTCGTGCGGTTCGGCTGTTTGTCCAGGGCGGACATGACATTCCTCGGATGGACACAGTTCACCTGATAAAACATGGGCGGATGGTCCACGGTCCTGGAATCTATATAGTCAATGGCATCGTTAAGCCATGTGCCGTCCATCAGCTTTCCATCCTTCCGGATTAAAAAGGTAATGAAGTACGGAACCGAGGTTTCGCTCAGCGCCCTGGCGCATCCGGCCGCATCCGTCAGACACGGGGTCAGGCCGTTGCGCACATGGTCCACAATGGATGCTTCAAGCATTTTGGCATGGTCCGTATAGAATAAATACGCCTCCTCCTCCTCTAATCCGGTCAGCGGATCATAAGAATCGCCGGAAAATCCCATGGTTGTACCGATAAATATCCGGTCACGGATGGAAGGATAGCCATCAACGATTGAACGGCAGTGATTCAGATTATCTGCCGATACATCCCGGTCTTCCCAGTACGTTCCCTTTCCCATGGAAGGGGAGGTCAGTCTGGTATAAGGATGAAGGATCATTGGCAGATCATATCTCTGGGCAATCTGCACGTAATCATGAAACACGGTATCTAAACCGCGGTGTCCATCCTCTGTGTAGTACAGTCCGGCCAGTTTCAGTGGCGGCGCCGGATCCTGGTGCGTAAAATTACGTTTAATCCGCTCCCCTACGGATCCCTGCAGCATCATGACCGGGACCTGTGCAAAGGTATTACAGAATTTTTCTCTCCGCTGTATTGTCGTCATGGGCAATCTCTCCTGTGTGTATGTCTTGCCTGGGAATCGTGCAATAATCGTTTCGATATATTTATCCTCGGGTTTTGTAGTTCCATATCATCCTGTACAGCAGACCGGCATCAATGGGTTTGGACAGATGTTCATCCATTCCTGCTTCCCGGCTCATTTTCCTGTCTTCATCATAGGCATTGGCTGTCATTGCAAAGATTGGAACAGAGGATGCATCCGGGCGGTCCAGGACGCGGATGCTCCTGGCAGCTTCAAGACCGTCCATAACCGGCATCCGGATGTCCATCAGCACCACGTCATAACTTCCTGGCCCTGAAGCACGGAATAGTTCCACTGCCTCGCTGCCGTTCCTTGCACAATCCACCACGGCTCCCCCGGCTTCCAGCAGATAAACCGCAATCTCCATATTCAGCTCATTGTCTTCGCAGAGCAGGACGCGGACCCCTTCTATGGAAATATCCTTCTCCTCCGCCAAAACCGGTGCGCAGGCAGCCTCCTGCACCACGTCCATCCAGAAATCCAGGGTGAACTGCGTTCCCTTATCCGGCTCGCTCTTAACCTGGATGGTGCCGCCCATCAATCCCACCATGGATTTGACAATCGCCAGGCCCAGCCCGGAGCTGCGGCCGTCAAAATCAGCTGCGTCCCGGCCTTCGCGCGTAAATGGCTCATACATGTGTTCCTGGAATTCCCTGCCCATACCGATGCCGTTATCACGGATTACCAGCTGTATATGCTGCTTACCGTCCGCCTGTTCCAGATCCCGTGCCGTCAGTTCAATGCGGCCTCCTTTGGGCGTATACCGGACCGCGTTATTAAGGAGGTTGAAGATAATCTGGTTAAAACGCAGCTTGTCCAGCCTGATTCTTTCATACCTCATGTTTTCCTTTTTGAAAAGGAACTCAATATCCTTCTGTCTGCACTGAGGGACGACCAGGGCTTCCACCTGCTGCCTGAATTCCTCAACACCATAAGGCTCAAGGTGCAATTCGATGGCGTTCCTCTCAATCCTTGATATATCCAGGATGTCATTGAGCAGGCCCATCAGGAACTGGCCGGAGGATTCAAGCTTGTCCAGATAGCTTTTTGCAGCCTCTGTCTGTTCCAGGTTATCTTTGGCCATGGCTGCCAGCCCAAGGATTGCATTCATGGGCGTCCGGATATCATGGCTCATCCTAGACAGGAAATCCGTCTTTGCCTTACTGGCCTTTTCAAGCTCCGACGAAATCAGCTTCTGCCGTTCCAATGCCTCCGTTAACTGCATCTGCAGTTCATGCTCTTCCGAAACATCGGTATAGGTTGCATAGAACAGCTTATATTCCGGCGTGCACTCCTTAAGGCATAAATCCGCGTTCACCCAGACATAGGTGCCGTCCCCCCGAAGGAGCCGGTATCTTTTGACCGTGAAATGGTCTGTCTCGTATCCTGCCCTATAGGCGCTGCGCACCCGCTCCATGTCATCCGGGTGGACGCCGGCAAATGCATCGCCAAAATACTGGCTTTCCAGCTCCGCCTCCTCGGCATTGGGCACGCTGGCATTGACCGCAGTCCGCTCAATACGCAGCATGCGGTATTGGCCCAGATTCCCGTAAACGGGAAGCAGTCTGTCATACGATGGCATTTTTAATACAACCACACCGGTGGAAATACGGTCCAGGATCCCGTTCGCCGTTTCCGCATTGAGACCGTTTACATGTCCTTCATTCATAACATCCAATCCATCACTCATGGACCAATCCCCTTTCTGGCTCATATTGACTTCCCCACCTCCGTGTCTATAGGAAGGCGGATTGTCATATCCTGCGGCATGCCCTTCATGCCTCCTGTCCCATCCACTTTTGCAGGACTTCCAACAGACGTTCAATTTCTATGGGCTTTGCAAGATGGTCGTTCATCCCTGCGCTGTGGGCCTTTGATACGTCTGATGTAAATGCATTGGCTGTCAGGGCAATGATGGGGATGGTCCGTGCGTCTTCCCTGTCCATCCTGCGGATTGCGGCAGACGCATCATATCCATTCATGACCGGCATCTGTATGTCCATCAGGATGGCGCCGTATTCCCCCGGTGCGGACGCTTCAAAAGCATCCCTGGCCAGCTGGCCGTTCTCCACGGAATCCACAAGCATGTGATGCATCCGGAGCAGTTCCTCCACTATCTCACGGTTAATATCATTATCCTCTGCCAACAGCACCTTCCTGCCGGACAGGACCTCCGTCTTCTCTTCCTCCACGATCTCCTGTTCCAGCCGGTTATCGGAAACTGCAAATAATTCAAGGACCTGCAGGAGCTTGGATTTAAACAGCGGTTTGATGATGAATGCATCCGCGTCCGACTTAAGGTACTCCGCCTCAATCTCAGAAAAATCATTGGACGACACAATCATCACAGGCCTGTGCCTGCCCAGACTTTTCTGGACCGCAGCCATTACCCCAGGCCCGCCCGGTCCCGGCAGGTTCCAGTCCAGAATGATTGCAAAGTAATCATTCCCTTTCTCGTGGGCGTCCATAATACGTCCGATGGCTTCTTCCCCGGATAATGCATAATCCCCTGACAGTCCCAGTTCATCCACCAGCTGCCTGGCGTTCCCGCATATAACCGGGTCACTGTCCACAACCAGCACCGTACGCCCGGACAACTCACTGATTTTAGCATCCTCCTCATGGCATACTTCCAGCGGCACGGAGACAGTGACCGTACTTCCGGCCCCTTCCTCGCTCTTCACATCAATGATTCCGTTCATCATGCGCACGATATTTTCCGTAATCGCCATTCCAAGCCCGGTCCCCTGTATCTTGCTGACCCTGGAATCCTCTGCCCGCGTAAAAGCATCAAATATATGCGGCAGGTAATCCTTTGATATCCCAATCCCGTTATCGGTACAGATAAACTCATACTGGCGTTTATCAGGGGTTAAGGAAGACCGTTCATTAATCCTCAGGGTGATTGTCCCGCCCTCCTGGGTATATTTGATGGCATTGGACAGAAGGTTCATCAGCACCTGGCGCAGGCGGTCCCCATCCGCAATAACATTCTCATGGCGCACCCGTCCGATGCTTATCCGGAACAACTGATGCTTTTCATTTACCAGAGGACGGCACATATCCATGACTTCCTGAATCATGTCAGGAAGGTTCATCTGCGCCAGCGCAAGACTGACCTTCCCGCTCTCAATCTTGGACATATCCAGCACCTCATTAATCAGGCTGAGCAGATGCCTGCTTGAGGTTTTTATCTTCTCCAGGCAGTCCCTTATTTTCTCCGGGGACTCCAGATTGGCCTGGGCGATTGTGGTCATGCCCATGATTGCGTTCATGGGCGTGCGGATATCATGGGACATGGAGGAAAGGAAATTGGTCTTTGCCGCGTTAGCCACCCGGGCCACCTGATAGGCCTCCTCCAGCGCATTGCGCTGGCGCTCCTGCAATTCCCTGTCTTTTGTGATATCGATGCCGATGCTGTAAAAGGATTCAATCCCATCCCAGCTGTTTTCAGCACTCATATAGCTGAATGTCATGGTCAGCACCTTCTGCGTCCCGTCACGGGTTATGATACGGCCTTCTGCAGCAGTAGGCTTCCCTGTTTCTTTTGAATGGTACATGATAGTGCTGGCCCGGGACAGATCGTCCGGGTGGATGTAGCTGCACTGGGAATGGAGTTCATTTTCAAACTGCTCTTTTGTATAACCGATTAAGTGAAGGAAATCCCCGCCGTACCAGGTAACCGTCCTTCCGTCCCTGGCATCCACACGGGCAAAACCGCCGGGGATGGTCCTAAGGATTGCCTCGCGCTCCCGGTCCATCTTCTCCAGTTTGTATTCCGGGCTTAAGTTGTCAATGGAAATCTCCAGCCGGCAGTCACGGCCATCCCAATCAATCAGACGGTCCTTAAGCATGTAGGTGTGTTTTAAATAAGGATTGTAGTATTCCCATTCATAAAACCCGTCCCTTCTCAGCTTGCTGTTGTTACAGAACGGACATGGAGAGGTCCTGTTCTGCACCACCTCGTAACACTTACGGCCAATCACCTTCCCGGGCTGTAGCTGCAAGGTTTCACTGGAAGTCCTGTTAATGTAAAGAAGCTCATAGGTCTCAATATCCGCTATATAAGCATTTCCGGAAAACTCATCCAATACCCACTTAAAGTATCCTGAAGTCTCTCTCAGACGCCGGTTTTCCTCTTCCAGCTTCTGGTATCCGCTGTCAGCTGCTTTGTAAAATGCCCGGCACTCCATATACCCACCCTGATCCAACCCTGCAAATGTAACCATCATCCGGCCCCATGCGGCATCGCCTTCCCTGACCGGGACCGGGACTGTAAGTTCCGCCTCGGGAAGCTTCTGTAACACCGCCTCATTGAGATGGCTCTTTATGTACTCAAATCCATCCGGGCAGGACGTGTAATACGCCCTAAAATCCGGGAACTGACTGTGAAACCCTTCCTTGGTGTATCCTGCATTCCGGCAAAACGGACCGCTCGCCCAAAGGATGGTCAGGTTCTCATCAAGACAAAAACCCACTGCCTCTATTCCCATGGCATCACAGACCGTGACGTATCCGTCCCGGGGTATGGCTGTATCATTCTTTGTAACCAGCGGCTCCGGTTTCCTCTGCTCCATAATCGTTCTCCTTATTCATCCATAACCTCACACAGCATCAGCAGGCCTGGGATAAAACATACCTACACATAATTGTTTTAAGTATAACAAAATGAACAGGGAATAGCAACAATTTGAATTATCCGGGCTAAATTAAAGCACCCCCTGGCCGATACCCAAACCAGGGGATGTCATTTAAACTGACAGGTTTTTGCCGGGCCTTACAGGTTCCCGGCATATATCTTCATGGCCGCCTCTTCTTCAAACTGCCTGGAATACAGTTCATGATAATATCCCTTTTTATCCAGCAGTTCCATGTGGCTGCCCCGCTCGATGATCTTCCCGTCCTTTACAACCAATATAAGGTCCGCCTGGCGGATTGTGGATAAGCGGTGTGCAATCACAAATGACGTATGTCCCTTCAACAGATGGTCCGTTGCATCCTGAATCAGCTTTTCCGTCTGTGTATCAATGGAGGAAGTGGCTTCATCCAGGACAAAGATGGCGGGATTAGCTAAAACCGCCCGAGCAAAGGAAATCAGCTGCTTCTCCCCAGTGGACAGCAGGCCTCCGCTTTCACCCACATCGCTGTCATATCCCTTTTCCATCTTCTGGACAACCTTGTCCGCGGACACATTCCGGGCCGCCTCTTCAATCTCTTCGTCCGTTGCATCCAGACGGCCGTATCTTATGTTCTCCCTCACGGTTCCTGAAAACAGATGGGGATTCTGCAGTACATAGCCAATCTGGCTGTGAAGCCACAGCTGCGACCGTTCCCGGTAATCCACACCGTCAATCAATATCCTTCCTTTGGTCGGTTCAAAGAACCTGCCCACCAGGTTCACAAGGGTAGACTTCCCAGCCCCTGTCTCGCCCACAATGGCAATGTTCATGCCCGCAGGCACATGAAGGTTAAAATGCTCCAATACATATTCCTTGCCGTCCGGATACATGAAGGAGACATCCTCAAACACAATATCCCCCTTGATTTTCTCCCAATTTTCCCTGTTGGGGGAAAAGGCATCCCCATACGTTTCAAGCACATCGGGCCGGTCCACCACATTGGGCTTCTGCTCCAGCAGGTCCATCACCCTCTCAATATTCGCCTGGCAGGAAATCAGGTCCGCCAGCAGCCTTGCAAGCTGCTGGATGGGTTCAAATATAACCACCGCGTAAGAGATGAAGACAGACAGGGTTCCCAGTTTTATGAGATTCTCCTGCACCATATAGCCGCCCTTTGCCAGCACCACCGCCGAGGCCACGGAGCTGAAAAACAGGATTGCCGGGATATATACCGCGTTCAGTTTCGCCGAACGGATTGCCGCCTGATGCATATCCGAGGTCTTTTCAAAGAAACGTTTCTCATTGTCCCTTTCAATGACCATGCTCTTTGATGTCTTGACCCCGGTAATCCCCTCGTTGTAGGCGCTTGTAATCTGGGAATTAATCCTCCTTACCTTCCGGTTCCACTTAAGGATCCGGTTCTGGAAATACACGGTCAGCAGGGCAATGCATGGAACAATCATGGTAATGATAAGGGCCAGCCGCGCATTCAGTATGAACATGATGATGAACACGCTGATGACATATATAAAGGCCCAGAACATATCCACCAGTCCCCACGCTATCATTCCGGCAATCCTCAAGGTGTCGCTCATCACCCTGGCATGGATATACCCCACAGGGGTCGTATTATAATAGGAAAATGATAAGGTCTGCAGATGCTGGAACTGGGCCCTTTTTAAATCTTTCCCCACATTCATCTCAATGGATGTTGCCGCATGGACCGACAGATAGACGCAGACGGTCTGGGATGCGATGACCAGGATGTACACCAGCGCGAATGCCCAAAGCCCGTCTAAACGGTCCGGTATGATGAACGTGTCAATGGCGTAGCTTTGGAACAGAGGCACCAGGATATCCACGCCTGCAAGCAGGATATTAAGTCCCAGGGTAACCGCAAAAAACTTTTTATATGGTTTAAAAAATGGAAACAGCTTCATCCATATCCTAAAGCTGAAGGGATTATTATATTCCTGTTCTTCGTATGCTGCCATCTGTCATCCCTCCATCTTCGCCCTGTCATCACGGCTCATCTGTATATCATAAATCTTGCGGTAGATTCCGTTTCGTTGTATCAGTTCTTCGTGGGTCCCGCATTCTTCTATCCCGCCCTGATTGAGCACCATGATCTCATCCGCACCCATGAGTGATGTGACCCTGTGGGATATGAGGATGACCGTTGCCTCCCTCATATGTTCCTTCAGCGCACGGCGGATGTCATAATCCGTCTGGGAATCCACTGCTGACAGGGAATCATCAAATATCATGATAGGCGTCCTCCGAAGCAGCATCCTTGCAATGGCAATCCTCTGCTTCTGCCCCCCGGACAAGGTGACCCCCCGCTCCCCAACAAGCGTCTCATATCCATCCGGAAATCCCATAATGGCATCATCGATGCAGGCAATCCTTGCCGCATGGCGGATTTCCTCCATGGATGCATCCGGTACCGAAGCCGCTATGTTTTCCCGGATGGACCTGGAATACAGGAATGGCTCCTGCAGTACCATCCCAATGCTTCTCCTAAGCTCCTCGATGGGGATATCCTGGATATTCCTGTTACCGATATGGATACTGCCTCCGTCATCCCCCAGCTCATACAGCCTTGAAAGGAGCTGGATTATGGTAGACTTCCCGCTGCCCGTTCCCCCTAATACCCCGAAGGTCCTGCCCTGGGGCACTGTAAATGAAATGTCCCGGAGTACCTCCTTTCCTTCCTCGTAACCAAACGTCACATGTTGAAAGGAGATATCATACCTGTTGCCGGATGTATCAGCTTCTTTCCCATAGGCTTCTTCCTGGGAACGGATGATATAATCCACACGTTCAAAGGAGACGCCTGCCTTACTCATATCCGACAGGATACGCCCAAGTCCGCGGATCGGCCACACAAGGGTTGAGTTGTACGCTGCAAATGCAATGAATTCGCCAACTGATATGACGCCGTTCACGGCTTCCGCCACTCCGAAAATAATGACCGCAACCACCTGCAGTCCCGTTATCAGGTCGCCAATCCCCCAATACAGCCCTGACAGGGTGCCCAGGCGGATCCACAGCCTGGCAAATGCATTATTCTTCTCATCGAACCGTTCCATCTCAAACTGTTCCCTGCCGAATGCCCGCACCACCCGCACCCCTGTTGCATTTTCCTGCACCACAGTGGACAGTTCCCCCTCCGCTTCATCCGCAGTGGTGAACCGTTTTGCTATCAATTTGTAAAACACGGTGGAATACACGATGACCACCGGCACGAACAGCAGGACGATGCAGGATAACTTCACGTTCATGGAAAACATCATGACAAAGGACGTCAGCACAAGAAATGCCGTGCGGAACACCTCCAAAAGCTGTGTCACCACAAAGCTGCGGATTACCTCCACATCTGAGGTGCACCGCTGGATGATATCCCCTGTCTGGTTCCTGTCATGCCACTTCATCGGCAGCTTCTGTACGTGGATAAATAGCGTATCCCTTAAGTTCTTCGCAAAATTTTCACCTGCTTTGGCCGTGTTGGTACGGCTTACGTAGGTGAATATCCCTGAAGCCACCGCTACAGCCACAATCAGCAATGCCAGTTCCCAGAGGTTGCCTGACAGACGTCCTCCCCCGTTCCCGCCCAGCACCTCATCAATGCTGAACCGGAAAATCTGAGGTGTCAGTGCATTTAACACAGTGGATATCAGCGATGCAGCCACCGCTGCCCCGAAATAAACCTTGGAACCCTGAAGGAACCTGAATATTAATTGGATTTTCCTATATCTGGACTTCGTATTTTTCTTCATATTGTTTCCATACCCTTTTCCCATACGAAAAAAGAGACGATTGCTCGCCCCTTTTTTAGGCTTTTCCTTAATGGCGATGACTCACCAATCCGTTACATGTAGTATACATGATGCGCCATCTAAAATCAATAGCTTATATTGTTCAGTCCTGCGGCTATGGTACCCACGTCCGGTCTATCGCTGCTGTTGGTGTCGGATGCGTATATCATGGGATTTCCTCTGGTAAAATCCTTTCGCATCCTTATCCTGCCCATACCTCAATCCCGTCCTCCGCCATCCGTCCCTTTGTCCACGGCGCCTGCCACGGCGGTCAGCAGTTCTTCCAGCTGGTATGGTTTTGTCAGGAATGCATAGCCTCCCGCCTGTTCCCATCCCCCCATTGACCTGACATCTGAACGGGCAGTCAGGAACACCACGGGTATGTTGGCCTGTTTCTGCAGATCCCGGCAAAATGCCAGACCGTTCCCGTCCGGCAGGTCGATATCCATGACAATGGCATCCGGCGTATTTTCCGTAATCCGTTCCCCGGCCTCCTTGAGCGTCCCCGCACACAGGATGTCATATCCTTCCGGCCGCAGGACCCGTTTATTGATGTGTAATAATTCCCTGCTGTCATCTACCAGCAGGACGGTTTTCCCTGTATGCCGGGGCGTACCGGCCCGGCTTTGGGGCCGGCTGGTCCGCGTCTCCCGCAATTTTTCCAGTTCCCTTTGGTTGATAAGGGAGGTCACGAAATAAGAAAGCACATCGAACAGGACTGAAATGTGTTCCATATTCCCGGGAGGCGGATTATCCGCGCCTAAAAAGCCCACCATCCTGCCCTGTACAAGCAATGGGCTAAGTATGATGGAACGGATTTCCTGGGGCTTTAGGAATCCATAAACCAGTGGGTTGCCCAGACGCAGGTTTTCCACTGCAGGTTCAATGATGTTGCCTCCCCCTGCCAGCTGTCCGTACCAGCTCACCAGGTCTTTTTTCGCCACATAGGGGAGCTGGACGATTCCCGAAGGAACCCCTTCCCTGCACCATTCGTATGTATTGCGGATATGCTGCCTGTCCATCTCCTCAAAGACATAAACCCGGTCACATTCCAGGGATTTCCCCAGGAATTCCAACAGGCAGCGCAGCCCTTCCTCCGCGTCCGGCGCGGCATGTATTTTCTTCAGACATTTTCCCACAAACTGCTCATTCCTGATGGCCCCTTCCTTGGGACACTGCTGTGGCCTGCTAAGGGCAAATCCCTCCATTGTTTTATCCATGCTCACCTCCTGCCGGATTCCGGTGTTCTTATATTGCCGTAAATATCCTTATCAGCAGAAAATGCCGGTTTTAAAGGATATATGTCGTACCAAAGCTCATATTTACTGTCCTGGGATATGTGCTGGTTGAATTTTTGCTGGATGCGCCTTGCAATGGAAACCGTATCAGGAGGCGCCGCATCACAGACCATGACCAGGAACTGGCAGCTGCTGTACCTGGTGAACACGTCACCTGAACGCATGGAATGCCGGATGATCTGATACAGCATTTCCACAAGGGTCCCTCTCTCCGACAGCACCGGGAAATCCCCCTCATGGTCCGTCACTGTAATAAGTATGCTGAAAATGTCGGACTGAATCCGTTTCAGGCGCCGTTCCATCAAACGGTAGATATTGATGAAGCTTTCATAATCCTGGCAATAAGCACCCTCCGTGTCCCCAGGCTCGGACAGTTCACGGCTGAGCTGTGCCATGTCCACCTTCAGGCTGCAATCCCTGTCGGTGTACGGACCATGGTTTCCCGCCGTTCCTTTTTGTTTCCTGCGGCCGGACTTTTCCTGCAGCAGACGCTGGTCCGCACGGTCAAACAGGTCCTTATACCTGTCTCCCGGCTGGTAACAGCTTCCACAGACCGTGAGGGAAATCCTGCTTACTGCGAACCGGGAAAGCGGAAGGCTGATGAACCGCTGTTCAATCTGGCGGCATCTGGATTTGATGAAATCCGGTCCCTGGCTGATGGGCATGAAGATGACAAATTCATCTCCGCCAACACGCCCCAGCAGGTCGTTGCGCAATGTCAGTGTCCCGAGCATGTCCGCAATCCCTTTAAGCACCGTGTCGCCGGCTATGTGTCCATAGCGGTCGTTGATTGCCTTGAAATTATCCACGTCAATAACGAACATCACTCCCCGCTGTCTGGAATCCAAAACCTCGTTGACTTTATGCTCCATGGCCATCCGGTTATACAGCCCGGTAAGCCAGTCCTTCTCTGCCAGCTGGTTTAACCGCCTGTTCTCTTCCTTAAGCAATAAGAGTACCTTCTTCATTCCGCATCTCTCCTTAATCCGGGTATACTTATGGTTTATCTAAGCATAGCACGGAAAAAGCAAAAGGGGCGAAAGGTTACATATTCTTCACCTTTCGCCTCTTGATTCAGTTTTCGTTTTAAGCCTTCTCAAATGTATATCCCTTGCCATAAACAGCTGTAATGGTGTATCTGCAGTTTCCTTCCTCCATCTTTTTGCGTACCGTGGAAATATGCTTTTTCAGGGTCCTGTTGTCAGCCGTCATGGGCATGTTCCACACCGTCTCATAAAGATATTCAGAGGACAGGGTTTCCTCCTGGCTGCGTGCCAGGAGCAGCAAAAGTGAATACTCCTTCTGCGTAAGAAGCATATCCTTTCCATCCAGATAAGCCCGCTGCGCAATAAGGTCCAAGGACAGGGTATCGCGCACCAGCATCCTCTCTTCCATGGCATCCCTCCGGTTCATCCTGGCCAGACGGAGCTGTGCTTTGATCCTGGCTACAAATTCGTCCACATCGTAGGGCTTGGTGATGTAATCATTTCCTCCTGCCAGCAGTCCTTCGATGATTTCGCTCTTTTCATCCAGGGCTGTAAGGAACAGGACCGGGACAGAAGTGTATGGCCGGATTTTCCCGCAGAAATCCAGACCGTTTCCGTCCGGCAGCATGATATCCAGTACCATGGCATCCGGTGAATGTTCCATAAGCAGCGCCTGTGCCCCGTGAAGGTTTCCTGCGCACAGGACCGTATACCCCTCCCGCTCCAGGATACGCCGGTTGGTCCGCTGGATGTTCTTGTCATCCTCCACCAACAGGATTGTCCCCGTCTCCTTCATGTCCCAATCCCTCCTTTACCGGAAGGGTAAACCACACACGGGTTCCCCTGCCTTCTTCACTTTCAATTCCAATCCGGCCGCCGTGTTCCTCAATGATTGTCCTGCAGATGGGAAGCCCAAGGCCGGAACCGCCCGTCTCTCCGTGACAGAACCGTTCAAACACATGGGGCAGCAGGGAAGGCTGGATGCCCTCCCCATTGTCAGTGACGCTGACCATGACCTTGTTCCCCAATGCCTTTGCCCGGATGGTCACGGAACCTCCCGCAGTATGCCGGTTGGCATTGCTTAACAGGTTAATCAGCACCTGAATCAGCTGGTCCGCATTGCCCTCCACAAGCGGCAGGTCTCCAGGCGCCTCCACGGCAAGCGTGTTATTCTTCCTGGCAAACAGGGACTGGTAGATACGCGATGTCCCGGTCAGCAGGGACGTAAGCGAAAGCAGGCCGTCCTTCGCCCCCTGCATCCGCCCTATCCCCACAAGGCCCGTCACCATCTGCGCCAGCCTCCTGGCCTCGGCAGAGATGGCATTCAGATCCATCACGGTCTCCTCATCCACCATGCCGGCCCTGATATTCTGGGCGGCAAACTGGGCATTGACCGCAATGACCGTCAACGGGGTCTTCATCTCATGGGACATGTCGGTGTAGAAGGAACTCTTCAGACGGTTCATCTCTGCCAGCATCTCCTTCTCCGTCTCCGCCTGCCGTTCCCGCTGGTGGGCAAGGGCCGCCTCCTGCATGGTACCGTAAAACATAGCCGTCATCTGGAAAAAAGAGAAAATCATCATGGCCGCGTCCGTCATGGCAAAATCCAGCGGCAGCGGGACATCCATATGGTAAAGCTGGTCATGGACGCCTGCATACAGGAAAAACACAAAACCTGCAAGGGATATGGCCTGTTCCGTACGCAGGTTTCCCTTCCTTGCCATGCCGGGCAGTTTCATAAGGAACCTGGCATACAGATAAATCACGGCCGCCGCATAAATCCCGTTGTAATACAGCTGCACCCAGGACAGCAGCACCGTATCCGCTGCCAGGCATACCACTGCAAATATGGCCGCCAAAACGCCGGCCGCCCGGACAAACCACTTCTGCGCAATGCCGGGGAATACCCTGCGGGCCAGCAGTATGAGCAGGATAAAAGCGGCAGGCAGCGTAAGATGCTCCACCCGGTAGGCAGCCTGCCAGGGGATTGCCGGGAACAGGGCATAGAACACCTTGGTGCCGGTCAGGCCGTTGCGCACGGTCCATGCAAGGCAGAGAAGCGAGAAATACAGGTTTGCCCGGTAGCTTCCCTGCACCACAAACAGCAGCAGATGGACAAAAAACAGCGCCGCGAACAGGCCGACCTTAATGGCCTCCGTGAGCACGGTCAGAGCGGTGAAACGCCGTATGATTTCGGGTTTCCCAAAATACACGCCGCTATGGCCGCCTCCTGTCCGGTGGACAAAATTTGCTCCCTGCTGTACAAACTCAATCACGCCGTTTTCCGGCCGGACCTCCAGCTGCATTTCGCTGTAACCGGGGACAAAATCCTTTGCATCATCCGCAGGCACACCTGCCTGGAACCGCAGCTCCCCGTTCACATAAGCGCGGTACGCATAATCTATGCTGGAGCATTCCATCATGTATACGTCATTGTCCGGGACCTTTATGACCATACGGCTGGTGGCGGCCGGCATGTCCTGGGGACGGGCCTGGATTGCTTCGTCCTCCCGCGCAGCGTATTCCTCCGGTGTCACCACCCCCGGTATGTACGTCAATTCCCCCTGAAGGCGTACGAAGCCGTCGGAAAAGTCCATTCCGGTCAGGTCATATATCCCATTTTCCGGCTCCACCCCGGTCATCTGCACAAATTCCATCCGGTAAAAATTCCTCAGATACCACAGTGACAGGCTTGCAAGCACTATCAAGGGCAGGATTATAAAAAGAATCCTTCTGCCCTGGTTCATTTCCCCTGTTCCCATCAGCCTTCCCCCTACAACCCCAACCCTTCACGCGTGTCCTGGGATGTGTTTGAAAATTGCTTTTTGTCAGCTGTGCGTCCCAGTTCCTCACTGGCAGCAGCGCCCTCTTCAGCAGCGGCAGGGTTGGTCTGCACCACGTCTGATATCTGCCCTGTCTCCTGGGTTGCCAGGACAATGGAAGACGCCTGCCCATCGGCCATCCTGGTCAGCCTCTGCTGTATTCCTGACAAGACATCCCTGGTATTAAGTATAGCAGGAACAGCAATAATTAGAAAGATTTATTTCTTCTTTCAGGTTCCGGCCGGAAGCAGGGACTCCTGAAATCATTTCCAATTAAAGTTTTCAGTTCCGGCGCCAATCTCAAAATGGTATTTCACAATGCCGGTATTAATTTGGGACATGGGACTATTGTCCTTTGTGCAGATGGACACGGTATTCCCATCAGCTTCAATAAAAAAATTCTGTCTGTTTAGACCTGTTGGGGCAAGAACAGCCGCATTCATGCCATTTATAAACCATGCCTCACTGCACGGCTTACATAGACGTTCCATGCTCTTTGACTTATGCGGCGTACCGTCAGAAGCGCCATAACCAATCGCAATGACACCAGCCAATTCCTCATCAGGAGCTAACGAAACCGGACACTTTTTCGCATTGTACGTATTTGTGACCCAGCACGAATTCAGGCCTGCCTGTTGGGCTTTAATCATAAGACGTGCTCCATAGTAGCCACACTTCTCATAAAAACCGCTTTGCTTTCTGGCTGCCAGCGCAATATAGTTTTTCACATTTTTAAATCTGCCAAATAGGGGAATGAAGCTTTTAAATGCCCCCTCGTCTTCCGTTATTAACTGGATATGCAGCTGTCCCAGCTTGTTACACTGTTCAATTTCTTCTTTCAGTCCACCTATGACTGCCGGCGGGAGCGGTTTTGCCGTATAGTTCCTGACCGCGTGCCTCGCCCTGATTGCCTCTGATTCCGTCATAATCCATTCCTCCTATCCCAACTTATGTTACAACATTACTTTGTTAAGCAGTATCCTCTCCGTAAGGGCGCCCCAGTCACCATTTTCATACTGTATCCCTTTCATGTTAGCCATTGCCGCCAGACCGTGTACGGTTGCCCACATTACCAAAAGGTCATCCCTTAATTCTTTTTCATCAATGCCCAGCTCCCTCATCCCTCTTTTTGCACCATTTACAAAAACTTCAAATGGAGTAAAGGAGCGGTTCCATGTGATTTCGGCTTCTTTTATCTGAATGCCCAGATACTCACTGTCAAATAAGAAATTAAAATAGTGGGGATACTTTGCAAAAAATTCCACATAGGCAACGCCCATGGAAATAGCAACGTAATGACAGGGATTATCTTCAACCGCCTGCTCCAGGACGGCTGTAAATCTGCGGACGACATACCCGTACATCCCTTCAAGCAGTTCATCAATATTCCCAAAGTGATTATAACAGGCAGCCGCCGATACACCGACTTTCTTCGCCACCTTTCGTAAAGAAAACTTTTCAATCCCCTCCTCATGGATTAACTCAAGTCCCTGTTCAATAAGCGTTTCTTTTAAATTACCAAAATGGTATGGGGGTTTTCCGCTTGTATCTGTGTTCATATCATATCCCTCCAAATTAACAGGTGTTAATATATTATATCCATTATATTAACACTTGTCAACATTTCAACGGTATGTTACATGAAAAAAATTGCCGGCCATCACAGGGATGACCGGCAAACTGATTTTTCAAGTATCCTTCCTTGCCTTATTTCTTCTATATCCTTCTATTCCTTTTATTCTGTATCAGGAACATTGATAATATCTGGGAAATCAGCTGCAGGGTGCTGACTTCCTCCTGGGTCCACAGACGCAGTCCCGTGCACTCGTCAAATCCCACAAATCCGGCAAAGACAGCATCCGCTTCAAAGGCACACTGAAGGACGGAACAGATACCCTGGCTGGAAAACAAAGCTTCGTGCTCCGGTTTCAGGCTGTGGATATCCCGGCAGTAGAAAATCATATTTTCATCAAAAAGAGTTTGATAATCCCCATGCTCCTTATAATTGGCATTCTGCAGTCCCGCCATCTTGGAAGTAATGCCTTCATTGCACCACTCATAAGTATTGGACCCGTATTGCCCGTCTTCCGTATTCTCAAATATGTAAACACGGCTCACATCAAACTGCTTGCCCACAATTTCCAGGACCATATTGACCGTACGGTCAAAATCCTTTGTCTGGTAAAGATTACGGAACACGTAGCGCGCCAGGTTATCGAAGCCCTCTGCATACTGCCGCTCCGAATCAATTGCAGCGCCTATGGATGACAGGCCGCTTCCTCCCATATCAGCCGCAGTGCCGTCATTATAAATCACATAGTTATTCTTTCCCTTGCTCTTAGCCTGATATAAGGCTTTGTCAGCGCTGGCATAGATTTCCTTAAAGGAGGCGCCGTCCTTTGGATAGATGGCAATCCCCATGCTGCAGCTTACTTTAATAGGACTTTTCTCCGATTCGAACAGATGGCGGAACAGATGCAGAAGTTCCTCTGCTTTTTCCTCTGCGTCCTCAGCAGAAGTAATATCCTTCATGAAAACCGTAAATTCATCACCGCCAATCCGGCCCACCACATCGCTTTCCCGCATCAGCTTTTTCATGCCAGAGGCGATTTCCGTCAGCACCACATCCCCAATCATATGTCCCTGGGTGTCATTAATCTGCTTAAAATTATCCGTATCAATCATGAACAGGGCACCCATGGTATCCGGATTGGACATGAGGTACGTTCCAATCTGATGCTCTGTCTCCTCCCGGTTATAGATACCGGTCAATGCATCCTTCTCTGCCCGGTGTCTCAGTGTCTCCATCTTCCTTCTCTCTTCCGTCACATCCAGCCCTACGCTGTAGATGGAAGGGATGCCGTCCCAGCTGTCATCCCCGCTGATATAGCACAGGGTTACCGTCCATATACGTTCTTCCCTGGAGCGTGTGTACGCCCTTGCCTCCAGCACCACATTTTCCCCGGACTGCTTTAATCCCCTGGCCAGCTTGACGGCCCGCTTAAAATCGTCCGGATTCATATACGTACACTGGTTATGTAATTCCTCCTCAAACTGCACCTTCGTATAACCAATCATCTTGAGGAATATGTCGTTGTACCACAGCACGGTGCGGTAATCCCGGATATCAAGGCGTATCATGCCTGCGGGAACGGTCTTTAATATGGCCTCCCTTTCCTGGTCCTTTTTGGCAAGCTTATATTCAGTGCTGTACATGTCATAGGACAGCTCGATACGCGCCCTGCGTCCCTCCCAGTTTATCATACGGTCCTTGATGATGAAGGTGCGCTTCAGGTTGGGATTGTAAAACTCCCATTCATAGGTCCCGTCCTCTTCCAGATACTGGTTCGTACAAAATGGACATGGTGAGGATCTTCCCTGGATGACCTCATAGCACTTTCTTCCAATCAGCGCATCCGCATGGACCTGCAGCGTTTCACTGGCATGCTTGTTCAGGTACAGCAGCTCATATGTGTCCATATCGCTGATGTAGACATTTCCCGCATATTCAGACATCATCCACCTGAAATTCCCTGTCTCCTTCTCCCTGCTCCTGCCCTGCCTCTCCTGCTCCAGCATCCACTTACTGATGTCCGAGTACAGGATATAGAGGATTGGCGGGCCGCCTTCCGGTGATTCCACGATTGTGCCGTTCATCTCTACCCATATGGATTCCCCGTTACACACAGTCATGGGAGCCTGATATACGGCGCTTCCCCGGCCCTGTGCATACGTCTCCTCAAAACAGGCCTTCATCCCGTCAAATACACCCGGCTCCATTCCGTAATACCGCCTGAAATCAGGGTATTCACGTAAAAAATCCTCTTCTTTATATCCCAGCATCTTATAAAATGCGGGATTGCACCAAATTATCGATAACGGATCATCCATATAATGCTTGCTGATTCCGTTACCCAGTAATCCTAAAATGTCCTCTGTCATCATCATTCTTCCTGGCTGTGTCATCATCCAACCGCTCCCATTGCCTGTTCATGTAATCATATCCCTTGATTATACCAAAATGCCCCCCATATTACAAGGAGATGGCACAAGGACTTTTCCATAACCATGGGAGGACAGTCCAAGCCTGCGGAAAGCCCAGGAATCATTTTCCGTCATCCGGGAAATCCGGGAATACTGCTCCCATCATTCCCTGGACTGCCTGTATCTGCGAAGATATTCCATCTGGGCATCATCGTCCGCCTGACGTCCGTATGGCATGGTTCCTGCAGCACAGCAATAGACGACAATTCCTATGATGCATACGGCTAAAAGTATCAGGATAACTGCTATCATCTTCTTCATTCCTTTCCATCCTGCTTATATATCAAGTCTGGGATGCCTTTATCGGTCCCATCCTCCCCGGATACCCCCATGGCCAGCAGCATCAGCATGACAGGCGTCACGATGGGGACGCTGATATTGACCGCTGCCTGGGCGGCATAACAGATTACGGCAAAGGCAATTGCCATCACGTAGGGCCGTTTCCCGGCCGAACGGATCATTTTCCGGATGGATGTAACCAGCAACGCCAGATAGGCCGCAAGTCCGGCCAGCCCCACCGTTACCAGATATTGAAGGTATTCATTATGGGCGCTGTCGAAAAATTCCCCATAACGCATCACCATCTCATCATAATACTTCTCCATGACAACCGCACCATATGTATCGGGTCCGGCCCCAAACAGTTTCTGTGTAAAGGGAAAGCCTCCATAGCTCTCCATTCCGATCCTCCATATGTACCAGCGGTGCGTCCCCCAGTCGTCATTGATTGCCAGGTACTGCGCCAATCCGCCGTAGTTTCCTGCATTTCCACGGACATTCACATCATAAAGGGCAAAGCAGGCCAGGATGACCACCATGGACAGGAACGCCAGCCAGACCCACCTTCCCCTGTTCCCATCCTGCATAAGGGGGTGTGTATCCGGCAGCCTCTGTATCATCCGGCACAGTATGAAGTACATGGCCCAAAGGGCCGCCACCAGGACAATCAGGTAATGGGAGCCGGATATGACCCGGTACAATCCTCCCATATGGCCTGCAGCGCCTGAAGACGGCTTTGTCATCCTGGGAAGGATCCAGAATTCAGACCCCAGCACTGCAAGTATGAAGATATAAGTCCTGGCCCCCCTTAGGTTCTTGAACGCGTACAGTGGTAAAAGCCCAATCAGGGCCAGTATTGCAAGGTAGGCATTATCGCTCATTCCGGTAATCAGTGCAAAGAACGAGACTGACATGCAAAGGAGATACCATGTTTTCCTTATCCCGGCCTCCTCCGTAAAGAATAGCAGGGCGGATGCCCCGGCCAGCAGGGCTGCATAGGATGTATATGTGTTAATATTCCCAATGGTGGAAGTGAACATATAGTATTGTTCCGGATCCATCAGATTCTTAAAACCGATGGGATCCATATCAAAGTACTGAAGGATCCCTATGATGCAGGCCGCCATGCCTGCCCCCAGGAACAGATCCAGATACCATTGTCTTAACCGCAGGTTCTTGCTTACGGCAAAATACATGAACGCATAGGCAATCCACAGCAGAAGGCCGGAGAACCTCCCATCGCTTCCCAACAGGGCCGCAGCCGGAGACGCGGACTTCAGGGTGGATATCCCTGCTATCAGTATGAAATCCAGCATGGACCAGTCAGCGGCGTTAAACAGCCGGTTCCTGCCCGGGTTCCTCACACAGCCAAGATAGATTGACAGGCTCAGAAAGATTCCATTTACCATCAGGAACACGGCTGCAAAGATAATTACAACCCTGTAATAAAAATATGTCTTAAAATTCAGTATGTCAAAGTAATAATCCCTGAACACAAGGGGGAACACCCCAATTATGATGACAGCGAAAACACCTGCCAGTGCACAATTCGTACTTTTCCATGCTGAATGGAACCTTACGATATTTAAAATGCCGGTCTTCTTACTACTATCCATGATTACTCCCTTTAAGGAAATCCCAGAAGCAGCCATGGCTGATACCATGGCTGCCTCCGATACTCCATCTGTTTTTACATCTTTAAATCCTTATTCTTCCGGTTCCTGCACATATAGGTATTAGCCTCATCCAGCATGCGCATCAGTTCCAGCGCGCTGCGGAACGCGATATAATGCGTTCCTGTGCAGCTGCACTGAAGCCTTCCCTGCATGGATGAATTCTGTCTATACAGCACATGGACCAGGATGACTGACTTTGCAGCCGTCACATAGGGGAACATCTTCCCTGCCACATCCTCTTTGGCCAGAATCTTCCCGGGCTTTTTTTTCTGTTTCCCCTTTAGCGCCCTGTACTGCTGCTCCCTTTCCTTTTGCAGGAAACGCGGTTCTGTGGTTGCCATGGGGGCGCCTACCATTTCACATACCTCATCAAGGGCCAGTACCATCCCATGGATACCTTTAAAGTTTACAGGGCGGGGCAGATGATAATTCACAATGATACCGTATGGCACATTATTTTCATGTCCGTTGATACACACAAGCATCATGCACGCCCTGTCTGTACCTGCCATTTCAATCTGACGGCTCTTTTCTTCACTCAGCATGTTACACTCCTTTGCAGCCCAACCGCAGACATATGTCTGGAACTATAATCGCCTGTTTTACGGTGTTTCCCTCATCCATCTGCCATTCTCATCCACCGGATATCCATCCGGGGTCATTTCATTTACATATAACGTTCCCATCGGCCTTCCGTCCAGGCCTCCGGTGCTGAAGTAATACCAGTACTCCCCAAGCTTCTGCCATCCGGTTGCCATGCCTCCGGTAAACTGGTTCAGATAGTACCACTTCATGTCCTTTGCATCATAGTACCAGCCCATGACCAGACGTCCAAAGTCAGCTCCCAGATTATCATTAAGATAGTACCAGTGTCCACCCGCATCCATGTACCAGCCGTAATCCATGATACCGGCCGCATTAAAATGATAGGTGCAGGTCTGCCGGGCATCCTCGTACTTTATGTTGATCCATTGGTCTTTGATGGTTCTTCCGCTCCTCAGGATAAAGGACCATTGTCTTCCATCCGTGCCAATGCTTTCCCACCGTCCTTCCGTGCCGACGGCATAAGTCCTGTAATCATTAAAGGTTGTTCCCGGCCCAAGGCTTCTGCCCCCGCCGGAGCCGCCGCGTGAGCCGCCTCCTCCGCCACCGCCGTTGCCTCCCGGCCGGTTGGGATTGTCCGGGTCATCTGGATGGTTCGGGTCATCGGGGTTATCCGGCGGATTGGGGTTATTCGGATCATCGCCGCCGGAAGTGATGGAATCCACAAGGGCCTTTAATGTATCATAGGTATCCAGAAGCTCGTCCACGGTCGGACGGTAGATCCTGTTGGCAACTTCCAGTGCGATATCAATTGCATCGCTTAATTCTTCCTTATCCTCTTCGCTTACCGATGGATTGTCCTTTAATGCCTGGGCTATGGAAATCTGGCCCAAAAGCTTCTGCCTTGCCTCCTGCCACTGGGTATCATCTTCCATCTGGTAGCGCACATGCAGGGTCAGGTTCTTTGTGACAGGTTCGCCCGTGTCATACCCGTTGTTCGAGGAGGCTGTCCTTCCCAGCCCATCATACTCCCACACAACTCCGGTAATGGGATCCGTATAGGCATCGAATATATCCAGTTCCATGAATCCCTGCGCATCCTCCAGGGCCGAACCGGACCTGACCTTGATGATATGTTCCACGGAACGCTTATCATCGATGATCCTCACTTCATGGGCCTTCAGGTATGTAAGTACATAGGTGCCTTCCACATTTGCATCAAAGGACACAACTCCTGTGAACCCGGAATCCGCGTCATCCGGATCCGGCTCCATGGGCACCTGCGTACATGTATATTCCCCGTCCAGGTCCTCCACGTTCCACAGCTGGTAATCCGTATAGCCTTGCATGCTGCGGTCAAGGACAGCGTATATCCTGATATCCGGCTCCTTGTCCACACCGGGCGGGATATCCTTGTTGCTGCCTCCCACCTGTCTTGTCAGTACGGACGATAAGGTCCACGGTACCTTTACCGCATCATTGCCAACTTCGGCTTTTACAGCCTCGGACTCTGATGCCTTGGGCGCCCGCTGGGTGAACTTGACTGTGTAGAGCACGTCAACCCCCGCTGTCATGGCGTCCTGGTCGCTGCTGTTATCCGTAAGTCCATCAATCAGGTCCGCCATCCTGTCATCTGACAGGTCAAGGGCCACCGCCCCTGTCTTAGGCGTATAGTCAATGGAAGCATTGCCGGGTGTCGCTGCCGACACTGCGGCATAATAATTTGCCTGAAGCACCAGGTTTCCCTCCGGCATGGTGATGGTGGGGTTCCTCCTTGTCTTATCGGCCAGTGTCAGCCTGCCGATCAGCGCGCTCCACTGCCGGAATGCCTGTCCCTGGCTGTTGGTGGTTTCCGCATCCAGGGAAATCAGATCCCCGGCCTTTACCACTGCTGTCTTATCATCGTCAAAGTCAACGGTCATGCCGCCCCGCACGATTTTAGTGATGAATCCGCCATTTGTAAGGGCTATTGTATAATCCTGCTGTTCCTGTGAATTTCCTATGACCGCTACCTGGGTGCCCAAAAGTATCTTATCGGCGGCCCCGGTGTCCTCTCCCGGCTGTTTTGCAACCACCACGTATAACTGGTTTGGCTCCAGCCCGCCAAGTACGGCACGGGGCGTGGCGCCGGAAGACATGACCCATCCGTCCTCATCTGCACCAGGGACATCCATTACATCCCCTTCAATATTAAGGATTGCATACAGGGTTCCCGGATCTGCAGGCTCAACCACCACCTGTTTCATACCGTTCCCATCGTCCTGCACATCGTAATTGCTGCCAAGGGCCGGTACCGTCACGCGCGAAGGCGGGCTGAAGGTACCTGGGTCCAGGTTCTCCGGAAGGATTACCCCCACATCCGGGTTGGCGCCCTGGGTCATCTCATAGACATAGTAGCTTGTACATGGGTTTAACCCGGTAAAACCGGCATTCTTTAACTGGCTTCCCAGTTTGGTCCCAACCACCTTATAATCCATATCAGTCAATGCGTACCTGCGGTTTTCGTTAGCGCCTGATACGCTCACCTTCCCGCTGCCATCGCTTCCTATGGTGCCCTGGGCATCCGGCATGGTCAGTATGTTGTCATCGCTGAGCCCGATGGGGATGAACCTTGCCGTATAGGTCTGGTCCGCGTTGATTGTCTGTGGACCCTGCATCCTGTTCCCGTTTTCGTCAAACCAGCCGTCAAACATGTAGAATTGATCGGGATGGGTGCTGGGAAGTATCAGGGATGACCAGTATGTGCCTATTTCCACATGGCTTGTCTTATTCCCTTCTATGGCGCCGTGAGGCCCGGAGACAAACTTCAGGTCAAACCATTCGCCTTCTGTCTCCTCAAAGTTTGCAAATAATTTGATGGAGGTATTGATTACCGTGTCATCTGCCAGTCTTGGTCCTGTTTTATTGCTTCCGTTGGATGTGGCCTTATACCAGCCGTCAAAACTGTAGTGGGATGAGGGCGTGGGCATAAGCCCTTCCGTCACCTGGGCCAGGGTATTGTCCCCGGACTTTTTGACAAACTTAGGGGCCGTACTCCCGTTAAAGGATCCGTTCTGGCCATTGTAGAATTCTACTTTTGCCCAATAGTTCTCATCCGTCAGGTCTTCGGTATAGGTGATGGTTACGGTCCCACCCTGAAGATTCGGGGTCAGGGTCAGCTTCTTAGTCTCCTGGTCCAGGGATACCTCTGAAAGGCTGTCCTCCCATACGATATTGGGCGGATAAACATAACCTGACATTTGATCCACATCAACTTCCACCGGAACACCAGGATTCACGGACCGCGTCTCCTCTTCCCGCAGGATATTGCCATGGTTATCCATGCGTTTCACCCGGAGTATGGTTTCAAAGCTTGGGTCCAGTCCATATTGATAGGTGAATGTTATGGCCTGGTTCGGCATCTTTCCTGTAAAATGATAGTCAGATGGATTAAGGCTGACCCCTGCGTCCTCAGCAGAGATGACGCCCATGCCTTCCAGATCCGTGGTTCCGCCGTCCGTCAGTTCCGCTGATTCTATCAGATAGGAATTAATGACAGCCGGCTCAATGACATAATCGGATTCCACCGGAAGCGCCCTGCTCTCCGGGGCATTAATCTGGTTGCCGTCCATATCCACGTACCGCACCGTAATCAGGAATTTTTTCGCCGGATCAGGTTCATAACGGTACGCCGCTGTCAGGTTGTCATTGGGCATGCTGCCCCTAACCGCGTGGGTGGATGTGTTGATGCTGGCCCCTCCCTCCGTCATGGTGCCCTGTCCGCTTGCCTCGCCGTACTTGCGGACTTTATTGTTCTTTAAGAGAACGGACTTAAACCGGTATCCCGGTATATCCCTTCTGTAGGTTGCGGAAATGGGATTGTTGGCCATCTGGTCACTTTCCCAGGATGATTCGAAGAATTTCCTTAAATCAGGATCCTCATAATCCCCCGGCCATCCGCTGCCATCATCCGCCTCATCCCTTGCCGTGTTAAAGTCCCTGTAATGCTCTACCCTGAATGTATAGGGAGTTGTCTCATTACTTTTCCACACCGCGCTGTAGGTTGTCACGGAATCATACGGGAAAGCATATGGGAGTGTGTCCACCCGGTTGCCGTTGGTTGCGTACCAGCCGTCAAATGTATAGCCGTCCCATGTAATGCCGCTAAAATCCGGTACCTTTGGCCTTGCCCCTGACCCAAAGTTATCCGTGGGCAGTCCTGCAAAGTTGGCGGAACTGGTCAGGGGACTTCCTGCCTGCCCGCTTGCCACAAACAGGCTGCCCTCCATGGCCCCGCCGGATGCCACACCGCTATAGCTGGAAAGCTGTACTCCCGGCCCATTCTGGGGATCGAACTTAATCTTAACCGGATCCCCGAAATTAACCGCATATGCCGGGTGTCCCGGGGCAGCCATGGAAAATACCATGACTGCCACCAGCATCCCTGCCAGCTTTGATTTTATATTATATCTCTTTCTCATCCGGTTCCTCCTACTGAATCCATGCACCGTCGGCATCTGTCTGGTATCCGTCCGGTGTTATTTCATTCTTATACATGGCGCCTAAGGGGCGTCCTGCGCCTCCTCCATAGGTCCACCGCTGGCTGGCCGGGTCATAGGCATATACGCCCGCCCCCACCATGGAGAAGTAGTACCATTTCCCGTCTATCTTCCTCCAGCCCTGGGCCATCACGCCGCTGGCCGGATCCAGGTAATACCAGTTGCCGTCCCCTGTATCCAGTCTCCAGCCCGTGAGCATTTTCCCGTAAGGTAATTCAGTCTCCGTGTTGCAGTAATACCAGTTTCCTGCCATATCACGGATCCAGCCGCTCTGCATGATACCCTTGTCGTCAAAGTAATACCAGCCGCTGTCGTCCGGCCTGGTCCCCTCGGGATAGTGCAGCTTGGCCCACATGCCGCTCAGACGTGTTCCTCCGTTGAGCACGAAACTCAGCTGTCTCTCACCGGATGGCCCGGTACTCTCCACCCAGTTTCCGTTGGTGCCTATCTGATAGCTCAATGGCGCGGTTCCTGCAAATGGCGCCCTCTTACTTCCGCCGCCTCCGCCGCCGCCACCTTTGCTGCCGCCTTTGTTCCCGCTTTCCTGAAGGTCATCGTAGTGGTCATACCGTCCATCCAGCAGCTCCTTGTACGGAGCCGTCTTATCCTTCAGTCCGCGCAGGGCTTCCTCCAGCTGGTCGATGGTTGCCTTGGGCTCTTCACGGTCCAGGACTTCCAGCGCCGCCTCAATGTACTCCTTCAGCTTCTTGCTCTCGCCCAGCTTCAGGAAATGGTCGTCGCTGATGCCGATGGCCTCCCGGATGGCCTCCTCCAGCTCTTTGCGGACATCGTCCAATTCTTTCTCATTGTTATCATAATATGCGTATACATAGGTCTTGCGGGTTATCTTGCGGTCCGGTTCAAATTCCCTGTAACGGTCCTGGCGGTAACTCCAGCCCAGATAGCTGTACTCCGCCCCCGCCGGGCTGATGAAATAGTCAAGCTGCTCTTCCAGTCCCCCATACTCTGACTCATAATAGGAATCTGCCGGGGACTCCTCCCTGCGCACCTTGAACCAGTAGCGGTAGATATCCGGGGCCGTGTTATTGAGGAAATACACCCGGTAGGCGCGGTTATACACCATTATGTAGCGCCGTCCTTCCGTGGCAGTGAAGGTGAACAGGCCGCCCGTTTCTTCCGGTTCATAATCCATAGGCACCAGGCTTACCACCATTTCCGTATCCGGGTCCCCGCTGATTTCATACAGCTGATAGTCCATCATATCCACATCCTGCCTGCCCAACTGTACATAAGTGTTGAAGGATGCCTCCGATGCGCTTGCCCGGTTAACCTTCCTGCCGTTCACATATCTTTCGATGGAAACATCCAGGCCCCAGGCCGCCTTGTAGGCTGCTTCATGGTCCGTATCGTAGCTGCCTCCCATCTTGATGGCATTGGATTCCGATGCGCGTACGCTGTTCTTTCTATATACCACCTTATAGGTCACGTCCGCATGGTTTACGTCCAGCAGTTCCCTGTCCGCGTCCGTGGTAAGTTCATCCTCCAGGATCGGTATCTCTCCAGGATCCAGGGTCACCTCCTCACGGCTGCCTCCCCGCACCTCGTCCACCACGGTGGCGTTGCTTGGGGTTGCGGCCCGTTCATATACCGCGGTCAGGACCAGGTTCGTATCCGGCATGGTGAAGCTGGCTTCCCTGGAATTAATCCTGTTTTCCATACCTTCAACCGAACCGATGATGAACTTCCAGTGGGAGAAGGGACGGTTCTCATCGTTGACTGCTTCCGCCTTAATCTTCACTAAATCGCCCTTGTGGGCCTCTTCATAGCGGTCTTCCCCTACGGCTTCATCCCCCACGCTTACCACCTCGCCGTTCAGGGTCTCGATGATGTAGGCCGGGAGTTCCAGGTCGCCGCCCGGATCCGTAGTGATGACGCTGCCATCTTCCCGGCAGCTTTCCGCAGTGACTGCGCTTTGGCCTTTTGGACGGGCCACCACCGTATACTCCTTGTTATAGTCAAGGCCGCTAAAGCTTACGCTTCCCGGGTTGCCTGACACACCCTGCCATCCGCCTGCGCCGGTCTGGGGCGTGGTTACCACATGGCCGCTGCTGTCCAGTACCGCATAATCCGATGCCAGATCCGCCGGCCGGATGATCAGCCTCGTCTTACCCTCGTCTTCTTCGTCATATAGGATCTTATAGTTGGTATCCACCACCGGTGTCAGTACCTCCACACCGTTGCTGAGCGTACCTTCCACATCTCCAATCATGTTTCCGGCCTGTACCGTTGTCTGTCCTGTTGCCTCGTACACCAGATAACGCACGCCGGGATACAGGTTGTCAAATACGGTGCGGCTTGTAAGTATATTGCCCTTGTTGACTGCCAGCACCTTGCCATCAAGGTCCGTAAGGATATATTTATAACCCTGCGTGGTACCAAATACCGTGATTCGTCCCTTGCCCTGGCTGTTAAGTCCTGCTGCCGGTTCCGGGTCCGTCACCTCAGTGCCGAAGATGGCCGGGTCCGGATAGAACTGGATGGTATAGGTCTGGCCGTTCATCAGGTCCATATCATCGTCCACCGGTTCGCCCTGTACATACCAGTCATCCACCAGATAGTTTACCTCCGGTGTGTAGGACGGAAGGCTTGCCGCAATGTCCCCCCATTTCTTATCAAAGGTGGTGCGCAGGGTCAGGGGCTGTCCCGCGTCAATGGAACCGTGGCTGCCTGCCGCAAAACTGATATTAATCCAGGCATCCGGATTCTCCTCGAAATAGGCGGTTATGGTTGCCGGAGCCGTGAACCGGTAATCCTGGGGCAGGATTGTCTCCCCGTTGTCCATTATCCCGTTTCCGTCCGTGTCGATAAACCAGCCTCCGAATCGGTAATAGTTGTTCACCGGCCGGGTTTCCGGCATAAGACACCGTTCCTTTATGGAAGCCAGGGTATAGGACTGCTCCCGCCCTGCAGGCGAACCGTCGTCCAACAGCACGCTGGCCTTAAATCTTCCTCCTGACAATGCCTGCACATCCTGGGATACGCTGCTTCCTCCCTGCAGGGTTCCGTTTGCTCCGGGCTTATATGTGATATCTCCCCACAGTGCCGGAATCCTGTCATGCTTATACGTAATTGTCACATCATCATTGGGCATGATCCCGGACCAGTCATTGCCGCCAAACTGTATCTGTGAATCCGCCGGCCTGACCGTGTGTGATTCCAGGCTGTATCCATACTGCTCCTGGTATACGCCTTCTACATCGCTGTCCGCTGCATAAGGTCCTGAGTTCTCAGGAGGTATGATGTCCTTTAAGCGGCTGTCCGCTGTCCCGTTGTCTTCATATTTGACCGTTATCCCATATCCCTGGATGGATGACTCATACAGGTACACAAGACGCACCGGCTGGTTGGGCATGATGCCGCTGAACATGAAGCTTTCATCAAAATCACCTCTCACGCCGTTTACCAGGCCGTCCGCCAGTTCGCCTGCCTCATCTCCCAGGTCGAACCGGTAACCGGTGCACTCATAGCCGTAAACCTGCGCGGGCTGGGCAGTGATTTCATTTTCCGGGTAATACAATCCTGACTGGGCAGCAGATACCGTGGTCCCGTTATTGGTTTCATGCAGGACCTCGAACAGGGACCTGGCATTGGGGTCGTCATATCTCACTTTGTAGCTGTAGCGTATGGTAGCGTCCTGTCCCGGCATCTTCCCGGTGAACGTGCCCGCGCCATTAAACTGGCCTATGGGGACAGAGTTCCCGCTGAAGTTATATTCCGACGGGGTTGTGCTGGAATCGTCCTGACTCCAGGTATATCCCCTGACCGTCTTCTTCTCCTCCAGTATCGGTTCCTCCACGCTATAGGCGCTGTCCATGGTATTTGTATCAAACATGATGTCCCCTGAGACATTGGAGTGCTCTACCGTATAATTGAATTTAACACTGGGGTCCGCCTCAAATATTGCATAATAGGTGATAGGTGTCTCCGGGTAAACAGCCGGCAGCCGGTCGATGATCTGGGGATGGTCCCAGTCATTTACCGGACTCCAGCCTTTAAATATATAGCCATACCGTGTGGTTGTGGGAAGCAGTGAATTGACCGGATTCCCGGCAGTACCGACCAGGGTCTCAGGTTCCGGTGTCCCTCCGTTGCTGTTGAATATGATCTGTGAACCCACCTTCTGGTATTCATAGTTCACTGCCACATCCTGGTTGGGCATGGTTCCCGTAATCCTGCCAAAGTCTGCCGACCCCGGCGTCAGGTCTGCCGTCAGGGACGGCGGTGTCCCCTGTTCAATGACCACGTTGGACAGCTCGTATCCCGTGATGGCCGGCCCGGGCGCAAGATCCACAGGTTCCCCTGAGCCTTTGGAAACCGGGGGAATCGGGGTAACGCCGGGGATGGAGCCGCCTGTCTGTGCATCCTTCACCACAAAGCTGATCTGAAGCCCGTTCCGTTTGATTACTGCATTCTTATCATTTCCCGTTCCGGCGCCAGGCAGGTTCCTTGTCCCCACCGACACATACACACCGGTGCCGTCAGCTTTTGCCTGGTCTGCGAAGAAATTATCCGCAAAGGGGCTTGGGGCTGTATCCACGCCGCTTCCTGACAGGGGCACCGCTATTTTTATCTCCTGTCCGGCTTCCGTGGAGATTCCTCCCGGCGAGGCAGCCGGCTGCTGGGCCGTGGTGACCCCAATCCTTGAGGCGTCCAGGTCGCCCGTCACAGTAATGGTCCGTCCTGTTTCCAGGTATATATTGGCCTTGGCGCCTGAAGGGGTCGTGTTGTCCTCTACCATCACGTCATTGAGCACATCAAACCTTCCCGTGCTGTCAAAGTAAACAGCGCCCTTACCCTCTGACAGGTTCCCGGATACCTTGCCATAGTTCATGGAGAGGGCTGCGCTTCCCGTTATATTAAGGGCGCTGCCCTGGCTGCTGCTGTCCCCATGGCAGTTCTTAAGTTCCGCCCCGCTGTTTATCTCCACCCGGCCGGAACCGGCAGATACAAGCGGGTCACTGCCTATATTGCCGCTGCCGTCCAAAACAAGGTCCGTCAGTTTCAGGGTTGCCCCGGTTACCTCAAAAATCGGCCCGGTATAGGAACCGGCGCGTCTTAATGTCTTGATATAATCCGCATCCTCGTTGGTGGGGTTGCCGTTCCTGTCATAATCCGTACTTGCTATGGTAATATCCTTACTGGAACCGGAAACCGGAATGGGGGCCGTGATATCCGGATAATCCATGATGTAGATATACCCTTTCTTATTCCCTATCTGCCCCATGGCATATTCAATGGTTTTAAAGGGACTGCTGTAGGTGCCGTCGGCAGCAGTTGAATCCACCCCGGATCCTGATACGTAATAGGACGTGTCCCTGATTGCAAATGCAACCCTTTTGTGTACCATCTCATACGGATGAAGCTGGAAATGCCAGGAATAGGCCATACCGGAGTCAGTCCCGCTTAAGGAATCCCCGCCGCCTTCATTAAACACATTATTTCCCCAGTTACTATAGTGACCAATCCATCTTGTGGTCGGGGGCGTGACATCAAGGCTGCTGTCGTTGGTGATACAGTCAAAGGTGGTTTTCACATACTGGTTCACCATATGGAAACCCCTGTTATTTTTATAAACCGTGGCATAGTCATCTTCCCTGCTGCCGCCTATCATGACATCCGTGCCTGTCCCCAGTTTTACAGATCTGCCAGCGGTTCCGCCCTGCCCCGTCTTGTCATAGACATAATAATCCACGAACACATATTTATTGTCCGGGCTTGGTGAGAGAGCAATCTTAAGTTCAATTCCCATATTGGTCAGATCTTCCACTGCGCCGTTGGCAGTTCCGTTGGCCTTATATTTATTGCCGTTATCCACCTGGATATAGGTGGCGTATCCCTGCCAGCTAAAGGTGGTCTTAATCCCGCTTGTACTATATCCTGTCTGTCCTGCCTGCAGACCGCACAGATCGAAACGGTATGAACTGTTACCGGTTTCCCCGGTTCCGCTTTTTGGGCCAATCCATGCATAAGCCGTTCCCTCGCTGGCTCCATTCCCCAGATTCTCATTGGGAAGCTCCGTGGAGGCATATGCAACCATTGCCAGATGCGATGACCCAAGTCCCACAATCAGGCAGATTGTTAAAATCAAGGAAACGAAACGTTTCCATATCTGATATAATTCTTTATTCATTCCTCACATTGTCTCCTCACATTAAAAATTCAGCCGTTCTTCCTCCGGCAATCCGTCCAGCAGAGGTTCCATATTACTCCCTGTAATCAGACCGCCCGCATATTTATCTTCCTTATTATCAGAATCATAATGATAGAATCCGGTACCTTCTTCCCCTTTATGCCATCTTGGCTTAAATTCGTCATCTACCCTGGCCGCAAACCGGCTGTTTATGATAATGAGCCATCCCCCGTCCTTATCCCTGACAACCTTTTTATTTCCAGTGACGGTCTTTCCGTTGGTATTGACCACCCGGTAAGAATTTTCATTCTCCCTGACCACACCGTAACCATATTCCTCATCCGCTTCCAGCCTGAGTCCATTTATATAGTAGGAATCCTTTACCCTCTTAAGGCGGTTGCGGTTTCCGTAGGCAACGCCGTCGCTTTTAAACCCGAAGGTGTATACCCCGTCCTCCAGTTCGACCTTCAGCTCATTTCCGGTCTGCATGGAGCCGTCATTCAGCTCGTCCGGTGAAAAGAAATAAAGGTCCGCCTTCTCAATGCCATAGATATTCCCCTCTATGAAATCATCTGATGACCATGCGTCCATGTCATACTGGGCAACGAACGTGCTGCGTGTGTCAAAGAGCACAAATCCGGTCTGCATCCTGCCAAGTCCGTCAAATGCATAATACCGGCCATTGACTTTCTTTATCTTATTCTGATATATCTTTCCGTTCTGATCCGTGCGCCACCAGCTGTACTCCCCGTCATCATAGTCATCCTGAATCAGATTGTCCGACGGATACATCCAGAGCCAGGCGTTCCTAAGAAGGCTTCCGCCGTCATACCCGGCATAGAACCTGGCGGGCGCATCGCTGGTGGGATTGCTTTTATCCGCATTGCTGACGCTCGCCACCTTGGTCCACCAGGGAAGCATGATTCCATACTCATCAAAGCCGTAGGTGCTGCCGTCTATATTCTTTTGTACCAGCTTGTCCCCATTGCTTTTTACCTTCTTGGACCGGTTGTTAAAATACAGCCATACCTGGTCATATTCGTTGTAGTCCCTGCCGCTGATATCGCTGGACAGGTCCTCAAGCCCCCTTATCTCCAGCTGCGAATAATCCAGCCACTCCTCAGTTTTTAAGGCGCCGTCCGCATCCGCATAGTACACGCCTTCCTCCAGCGGATTGTCCTCCTCGTCCAGCGGATTCCCATCCTCGTCAAACCATCCGGTCAGCATGCGGCCGCTTTCATCAAATATGTAACTCCTGCCATCCACGGTCCTCTTAAAAGAAGATGCGGTCCCGCGGTACGCCTTGCCGTTGGCGCCAAAATAATACCACCCGGCCTCATGTCCATCCTCATCCGCCTCATCCACCAGGACCCATGTATGTTCAGCCCGCGCTCCATCCTCAAACACATAATACAGGCTGTTTCCCTGTTCAATGAAACAATCCCTCAGCATGATTCCCTGGCTGCCCAGATAGAACCAGGAATCCCTGGACTGCCTCCATGTATTTTGCAGCGGCTCATCATTTTCATCTAAATATCTCCACTCCTCACCTTCGCTCATCCATCCCTCAACCGCATAAGCGGTCACTGTCTGGAATTTAGTCAGTGCAAAAGCCGTAACGGCCAGGGCGCTGGCAATGAGCATGATTCTCCTTTTCTTCATCCTGCTATCCTTCCAATCCTTATTTTAAATATTTATATTGAACCCTTTATCAGGGGTAGTTTTACTCCTCCAAATACACGTATTTGTTTTTCCTGCCGTACAGGACCGCCTCTTCGTGGGTATCAAAATAGATATCCAGCTGATTTCCCTTTACCGCCTTCCCGGTATCCTCCACCGTGTAAACCACGCCATCAATTACAATCCGGGTGCCAAGGGGAATCACGGACGGGTCCGCGGCGATTGTATGGGCTGCCTTGGGCACGGTTTCCGTCTTGGTAAGCATTTCCTCCTTTTCCCCACAGCACAGCGGACAGCTGCAATAGCCCGTGACCTGGAACTCCCCCAGACAATCCATTCCTTCTAAAGGCCCATCGGAATGTCTGTATACAGGACAGATCTTCCGCCCGAACTGTTTTGCCTCCTCATAACTGCCAAAATAAATCCGCAGCTTCTCCCTGGCCCCTTCATCCACCTTATCCTCAATCACATAGGAATCCCCATCAATCAGGACCGTATCCCCTATTTTGAAAACAGACAGTACGCCGGCCGCCGTACGCCCGTTCACGGGAACCACGCCGGAATATGTCATATCCTTCCCATCCGAACTATAGGCAGCCACCTCAAGCTCCCCCAAATATGTAAACTCCGGCTGGGTTGCCTGGACCGCTGCCTGGGACGGTGCCTGTGACGGATTTAAGTCCAGCGCCTCCACGGGATACGGATTGTCAATGGTTCCCGCTCCCCCCAGGTCTGCCCGGGCCTGTTCCGCACCTGCCGTATGGAGCTGGACCAATGTGAATCCGGCCACCAGGACAGTAAGACCACAGCCCAGGAGGAATGGCCTGAGATATTTCCTCATCATATTATGCCTTTGACAGGATTTCCTGAATTCCGTCATCCTGTATCCATGAATGTTATCTGTCATCCCCCCGCCCCCTGAGCATCACAAATTATTATGCATGGAATCCGAATCCATATCTTTCTGCGTTAAGAACTTCCATGTGCTGCCTCCTAAACTTTTATCCCAGGTAATATCACAGTATCTCCACTCTCCGTCAATCCAGGTCCTGTTCCATGCATGGTTTCCAGCGTACACAGGTTCACATATCAGGCCCGCGCTCCTGCACAGCATCAGATAGGCGGATACATATCCCCAGCACACGGAACTTCCGTCCACGACCGCATCGTAGATGGTCTTATTCTTAAGCGTCTGGTCATAGGAGACATGATTGTAGACCCAGTCATAAAAATATTCCGCCTTCTCCCTGTCCCCCAATGTCCTGCATGACTGCACCACATCCGAGAGCCTGTCCTGTACCTGTCTGTGTTCTGATACCGCCTTATCCGGGTTCCCACACGAAACATAGATGGCAGACTTCCCATTTTCATCAAATGAATACAGCGTCACTTCTTCTTTTCCCAGATATATGTACCGGTAATAATATCTGCCAAAGGAAAATGCTTCCTCCTCCGAATTAAAAACAATACCTGTTTTTATATAACCGCCGTCCTTCCTCCCTTCTTTGAGCGCATCCATCACCGCTTCCCCAAGAGCTTCAAATCCTGTATTCCGGCTGGTCATCTGACTGGCCGACCGGCCTGTGAAGACTGCCTGCCCGCCAGATGGTTCCGGCTGCTGCATGGCAGATGAATGTATCTCAAAATGAATGTTCATGATAAATAAAATGGCCAAAAAAAGGCAGATGGAACTGAACTTCTTGATTTTTTATCCCTCCCATCCTGTATTTACAACTGAATATTTCTTTTGTTGTACTTAAAAAACAGGGAGGGGGACGATAAAACGGGACAATTACTGATTATGGAAAATTTTAGGAGAATTGATTCCGAAGTTTAAGAAAAGGGTAAATAACAAATAATCTGTTAAAATATTCAAGTTGGTTTAATTTGTGACCCAGCTTGGTTGCTATACCCTTTTTTATCGAATTATTTTTAAAAATATGTAGAATTTTGTCAATAAATGTAGTATACTTTTTTTAAATCTTTCAGGAGTATCCTAAAGTACAACAAAAGAAATATTCCGTTGTATCCTGCAATAGCAGTCTCATCTTTTCAAGCTGCAATCTGTGCTGGCTTCCACTTTCCTTTGTATAAATCCTGGTTGTATTAATATCCCTGTGTCCCAGGATATCCGCTAATTTTGACAGGTTTTTTTCTATTTCATAATATGTCCTTGCAAAAAGGTGTCTTAGGTTGTGTGGAAAAATCTTTTCATTCTTAACTCCGGCCTCCATGCCAAGAGCTTTCATTTCCCTCCATATGTTACTGCGGTCCAGGGCTTTTCCGCTTTTTGTGACAAATATCATACCTGTGCTGATATTCTTTTTTGATGCATAAGACTGCAGGATTGTACAAAGCTGTCTGGTTAACAGCACGGTCCTTATCCTGCCCTTGCACTCAATCTCCGCCTGTCCCCTTCGAATGGCTTCCACTGTGATGAACGACAGTTCCGATACGCGGATCCCGCTTACGCAGATGGTTTCCAGCACAAGGGCCAGCCGTTCATTCCCATTGGCAAAAGCCGTTTTCACCAGCCGCCCATATTCATCCTTTGTCAGTTCCTTCCGCTCAGGATAAAAGGAACTTTTGCTGATTTTTAAAAACTTACTTTCACAGCCATCCCATCCACAGTATTTGAAGAATCCGTTGAGAGCGGCTATGACGCAGTTGATGGTGACCGGGGTCAAACGCTCCCGCAGGTCTGCTTTCCATAACAGTACCACCTCCTTGGTAACCGGCCCATCTCCTGTGAACTCTTTAAACTGCTTTAAATAATGTCTGTATTTCTTTACTGTCTCCCTGCTCCTTTCGCAACTTTCCAGCCATTGTCCATACTCCTCTATCTTCTGGTAAGTTATGATCCTTTCATTTTTTCTTTTCATTCCAGCCTCCTGTAAATGTGTATTTGGGTTTAGTCTGCTCAGATGGCAAAAAAACATCCAATATCCCCTTAAGGATGTTGGATTGTTCTGCTTATTATTAGACATTCAAATCATATCATAGCGTTTTTTGAAGCTATGACATATAGTCTAATGAATAACTATATACGGTTTTTAATTCTTTGCATACTAATATTTTCTTACATTTTACATAAATTTTACACAAATTTTACTTAAGTACTTCCAGACCGCAGGCGTGACGCGCAGGCATTGTCATATCCAGGTACCATAAAAAGATAGGATGATTGCCAAAATACAATAAATAAGGGTGCGGCCACCATGACCACACCCAATCTTACAGAGTATTACAGACATCTGAAACAATATTGACCGCTATCTCTTTTGCCTTTGCGCTGGACACCGCCCTGCCATCGGACCTGCCTATATATACGCAGAAATACCTTCTCCCATCCGGCGTGTCCGCAAAGCCTGTAAACCAGGAATCCACAACAATCCCTTTATCCTTTCCCATTCCGGTCTTTCCATAAATCTTAACCACCGCCTCATCCTGTTGCGTTACCAGCATGACCTGTTTTAATTGTTCAAGGGTTTCCTCCCCATAATGTGTATCCCTGCCAAAAATACGTTCCATGACCTGAGTCTGCTCTTTTGCCGAAATCTTCAGGGAGGATTCAATCCAGAACCCTGTCAGGGCACGGTTATCATTATTGGTATTCAACCGCCCTTCCCAGTCTGAAATATCACAATTCCCATACAATAGCCCATTAAGCACCGCCTGAATCCTGTCTGCCCCAACTTCATCAATAATCTGTCTGTAATACCAGACACAGGAGGTGCGGAATGCTTCATGGAAATCAATATCCTTGTTCCACTTTTCATTCCAGAATATTTCCCCACTCCATTCCCGCACCGAATGTTCCGGTTCAATGATTCCATCCTCCAGGGCAATTAAAGAGGATATGATCTTGAAGGTGGAACATGGGGAGCGGCGGGTTTCAACCAGCTCCTGGTTGTAAATCATGTATTGTTCTTCATCTGGATCATAAATAACAGCGGCGCCGTTCATACCGTCAAAATATCCTGACCAGTCATACTCGGTAATTGCCGGTACGGTGCCCGTATCCTCAACCGTCTCCCTGGGCGGCTCTGTGTATGGCGGTAATTCCTGGGGAGTCCGGATGGTTGGCGGTAATTCCTGGGTAGTCCGGATGGTTGGCGGTAATTCCTGGGTAGTCTGGATGGACGGCGCTGTCCCTGCCGGTTCAGGATTATTATTCCCATTCTTGTTGCCAGCAGAACAGCCTGTTATTACTAATAATAAAATCATCAGTAAAAGCCCTTGCAATCGCCAAAACCCCTTTTTCGCTGATGATGGACCGTTTGGTTTCTTATCATAGCCCATGGAATGATTTATCCTCTCAATCATATTTATTGAACACATAAGTCCCCCATAATCACTTATCCGCCGGCATGACTCTCTGATTCCGCCACTCTTCCTCCAGCTGGGCCAGTGAAACCGCATCCATCTTCTCCGCCATGGCCTGTACGGCCTCATCCAGATGCACACCTAAAATCTCCTTAAAGAAACGCCCAATCTGACACCCTTCCGATATCCTGGGATGGAACTTAAACAGCTCATTGGTGTCATACCCCTCCACCGCCATATATATATCCCACAGACTTATATCTTCCGGATTCCTGGCAAGTACGGTGGCCCCCCTGCCTGTGGATACATGTAAGATTCCGGCCTTCTTCAGCTTGCCAAACAGCTGTCTGACCATGATGGGATTCCCTCCCGTGCTTTCGGAAATCATTTCACTGGTCATCTTTTTATCTTTGAATACCAGGATCATCATCAGCATCTGGACTGTCACTGTAAATTGTGTACTCATGCGCATGTCACATTCCCCCTTTGACTGTATTCTATAAGCCATTGTTTAAAAAGTCAAGTGTAGCCATTGACACTACAAACAAAATGTGCTACCATATTTGTAGCATAATGAGTTACAAATACATAGCAGGAGGTATACATATATGAAAAATGAAGCTTTGGAAGTCCTTAAAAACAGGCGTTCCATCCGCCGGTTCAAGCCCGAACAGATTTCCCAGGAAGTCCTTGATGTTGTCCTGGAAGCCGGAACCTACGCCCCCACCGCGGCAGGAACACAATGCCCTGTCATTGTAGCGGTCCAGGATCCGGACCTGGTTGCCAGGCTGGACGCAATGAATGCAGGAATACTAAACAACCAGAATATTCCCCATCCCTATTACGGCGCGCCGACCATCCTCATCGTGCTGGCGCCTGAGGATGCAATCGTACCGGAGATTGACTGCGCCCTGGCAGGCGGCAACCTGTTAAATGCAGCCTATGCCGCAGGACTCGGCTCCTGCTGGATACACCGTTCCAGGGAAATGTTTGAATCCGCCGAAGGAAAGGCGTTATTGAAACAATGGGGACTGCCGGACACCATGACGGCCGTTGCATCCATTGCCCTGGGATACCCCGACTGTCCCCATCCGCAACCCGCGCCGCGCAAATCCTCCTATATCATTAAGGTCTGATTCATAAGGCCAAAACCGCAGAACAGGCATCGGAGCATATCGTCCGATGCCTGTTCTGCGGTTTTGATATATGGTTATCCTTGATTCCATCCCAAAAGATTCCCAATCAACAATTCCGCCTCAGAATAAAGCACTGCATTTCCTGCTAATTTTATCCGGTCATCCTGCTGCCTGCAATAAAGCGTGCCGCCCACAGAGGAAAGGCGATTTGTGGAATGAACCGGTATCTTGCACTCCAAAAAATAATAGAGCTTGGAAGTTTTACAAAAGCAGCTGAAGCGCTTGGTTATACCCAGTCTTCCATCAGCCAGATGATCGGTTCCCTTGAAAATGAACTGGGAATCAAGCTGCTGACCCGTTCCCGTACCGGCATCAGGCTGACCATTGAAGGCGCTGAACTCAATCCATTTGTTGAGCGCAGCATCATACAATACCGCGCCATGCAGGAAAAGGCAAATGAAATCAAGGGGCTGGAACCCAGTATCAAATATACGTTCCATGATGATTACGCCATCATGACAATGGTCGAGGCTGGTCTGGGCGTCAGTATACTGGCCGAGCTTGTGCTGCGCCGGACCAATTATAACATCGTCTGCCTGCCCATCACCCCGCCGGTATACCGGACTCTGGCCATTGCGTATCTGATGGAAAATAAAGGCAGGCTGCCGTAAATATTCCATCCAGTCTTTCCCATACCCTTTATAACTTTAGATTACTGAACCGGCCAGCCGCCAGAATCTGCCGTACAACTGCAGTATCTTTGGTCAGGTCCGCCAGTTCCTCGAATATAATCCTAAGCTTGCTTGTGCTGTTCACATCTACTGACAACATCAATATGATCTGAACCCGTTCCTCTCCCCAGATAACAGGTTTCCTAAGTGTCATCAGGCCAATCCCCTGCTTTATGACATGCCCCTCAAATGCATGTGGGATGGCAAACATGCCTCCAATGGAAGTAGGAGCCAGTTTCTCCCTTTTCAGAACCGATTCTATGAAACCGCTATCCACATATTTTTCCTGTATCATCCTTTGTCCCAAAAGTACGATAACTTCCTCCGCTGTTTTACAGTCACAGTTTAAAATGGTTATTTTTTCATTCAGCATGGCCCAGAGATTGGGATAGCTGTTCCCGGATGACGCCATTTTTTCATTTTTTCCCGGATAAAGGGCCTTGCGCAGCACTTCTATATCCTTATCATTCAATACAGGCGATACCTGGATTACATTGATTCCATCCAAAGCCAGGGGCACCGTGGAAATAACGCAGTCAAGTGTTTCCTGTTCCAGTACCTCCCTTATCCTGGATACCGGAAGCACCCTGCGGATGGTGATATCAGGAAATACACGCTTTAGCCTGGCTTCAAAAAACAGCGAGGTCCCCATACCGGTTCCGCAGGCTATGACCACCGTAGGTGCAACCAAGACATCCGATATCTTTCTGCGTTCAAAACTTGCCCCAAGATACAAAGCAATATCGCATATTTCATCATCTCCCAGACCCGTGCCAAACTGTTCCGCAATCAGCCCTGCAATATAGGTTGCTATCTCAAATTCATAAGCCAGTTCATCCTTCACCATCTGCTTAATCGGATTATCCAGATGCATCTGATGGTTCAGACGGTTGAACATTCCCTCTAAATGCATATACAACGTATTCCTAAGAAGCTGGTCCCCTAATATATCTTCATGGAAGACATCTCCTGCTGCCTTCATGATTTCGTCCAGTTTCTGTATATCCCGTACACCGGATATGACTGCTTTGTTTTCCATTGGCCTGTTCTGCAGCTTTGCCCCCATAAGATTCATAGTTATATACGCCTGTTCCCCCTCGTCCATAACTATATGAAACTCCTGCTCCAGCTTCCTGGCCATATGCCCTGCCATGGACCACTGGTTTTTTTGCCTGTACCCATTAAGCTCCCCTTCCGTTGGACAGCAGACATTACCATTCCTGACGCGTTCCACCGTTATAGCCAGGCTGATCATCATCTCGGCATAGGATGAATCCGCAAAAGTAAAACCGTAATCATCCTCCATATCGTGAAGGATTGTATGTATCTCCTGCAGATCAGTTTCCTCAAAAAACGGAACAAGCTTTGTCAAAAGGCCATTTCCCTGGAGTCTGACCAGCTTACTGATGACAGCGCACTCCGCTATGCGTATCCTGCTCTCCTTCCCAAGCACACGCACGCCATACTTTGCCTTTTTCTCCATTGTCAGTCCCTGCTTCTCCACAAAAGGTATAATCTCATTTACATCGTTGACAACCGTACCTTTGCTGACATAAAGGGTATCTGCAATGGATTCCATGGAAAGGTATGAGGGGGCCTGAAGCAGTTTTAAAAGCACATGATATTTCCTGTTCTCAGGCGCATCTGAACAGATAGGCCTGATATCTGAAAGCAGGCTTTTGATAAATACATTCCCCTGATCCGAACAAGTCAGCCAGACACCTTTTCCAGCCTGGCTATGCAGATGGCATTCCGGCGTTTTCAGCTCTTCCTTAATATTTTTGATATCCTTTTTGATTGTTTTGGTACTGACATGCAGCATCTTTGCCAGTTCTACCGTGGTGTAGACCCTGTCATCCTTTGCCAGCAGTTCCAAAAGCTTCATTTCCCTCAGAAGCATACATACCCTCTTTTCCTTATCTTCAATCCATATCCGTTAATTGGTACGGCCGGACAAGCGGAGGAACCGCCTGTTTGGCTCTCTCCGCTTGTCAACATATCTTTACTCTCCCCTGTCAGCTTCCTTTTATATAATCTCCCCATTCATATTCCTGACTGTTAATCCAGCTCCGGCCCTGTACTCTTTTCAAATGTATACCAGCCGCTGGAACCAATCAGGCGCATATATGCTTTAATATAGTCCTTCATTCCATTCTGGGCAGCTATATTCACATCCATATAATCTATATCCGGGTTCTTTTTCATTGCATCAGCCATAACCTGCCTTCCATGCTTAAACAGATCCGTGCAGACATTAATCTTATTAATCCCGCAGGCCACAGCCCTGCGTATATTGTCTTCCCCTGCTCCCGAGCCTCCATGAAGTACCAACGGCATGTCCAGTGCTGTTTTAAGAAGGGTCAGCCTGTCAAAATCCAGCCGGGGCACAAAACCTTTTGGATAGCTTCCATGGGCCGTCCCGATTGCCACGGCCAGACAGTCACATTCCGTCCGTTCCACGAATTCTTTTGCCTGTTCCGGGTTGGTATACAAATCTATTTTTGTATTATCCGCTTCCACCGCCTGCCCAACATGGCCAAGCTCTGCTTCACAGGACATCCCCATGCTGTGTGCTAATGACGCAATCAGGCTGGTCCTTCTGACATTTTCCTCAAACCCATAGCTGGATGAATCAATCATCACACTGGAAAAACCACATCTCATGGCATGGGTTATATCTTCATAATTGCTTCCGTGATCCAGGTTAAACGCTACCGGCACATCCACCTCCTGGGCCAGGCCGCGGATCATCGGGGCCATGATTTCCCCAAACGCATGGGCCTTCATCTGTCTGGGCGATACATTGATGATCACTGCAGAACACTCTTCCCTTGCAGCCTGTACAATTGCCTTTGCCTGCTCCATATCCGTACAATTGATAGCCATTACCGCATATCCGTTCCTGTGGGCATGAAGAAGCATTTCTTTCATTGATACATACATAGTCCTGTCTCCATTCTGTTATCTATATTTAATCGTCATCAATCATATCCGGGTCAATGGGTTTTTTAATGAATGCATATATGACTCCCGTTATCAGCGAGGCAATCCCAAGACACATCAAAAATATCAAGGGCTTATTCATCATAGGTACCACAAACATACCTCCATGCACCGCCGGGGATTCCACCCCCAGAAGCATTGCCAGGCCGCCGCCGATGGCAGAACCAGGGATTGTGGAACACCACACACGTATAGGGTCGTTGAGCGCAAATGGGATTGCCCCTTCTGTAATATAGCAGAAACTCAGCGGTACTGCTACCTTTGCATTTTCAATATCACCTCTTGAAAATTTCTTTTTCTGCAGGAAAACAGCGATTGCCATGCCCAGCGGCGGAGCCATGCCAGCGGCCATCTTAACGGCAGTAGGACCAAATACCCCATCCGCATTCAACGCATTGGCAAAGGACGCCGCAGTTTTGGTTAAGGGGCCGCCAAAGTCAATCCCCCAGCAGGTTCCCATGACCGCGCCCAGAAAGAACTTGGAGCCTCCCTGTAAAGATGCCAGCCAGTTTTGGAACGTCGTCATAAGCACCGCTATGGGATGACCGATTACAAACTGAAATACAGCGCCTGTAACCAACGTGCTGAATACAGGAATGACCAGGATAGGCATGATGCCGTTGGCCCAATTAGGCACCTTCCATTTTTTCATCCACAGACATATGTATCCTACCAGGAAGCCGCCTATGAGACCGCCTACAAAGCCTGCATTAATCTGGTTGGCAAGATACCCGATTGCAAGGCCCGGCCCCATGGCCGGACGGTCTCCAATCGATTGTGCGATTGCCATGGTAAGGATGGGGACTGTAAAAAATGCTGCGCATACGCCAATCTGGTTAATCATGTAAGCAAATGTCCCTGCCTGGTTAGCAACATCATAACCGCCGATTGCCTTTGCAATTGCCTGGATGATACCTCCTGCAACCACGATTGGTATCATATAGGAAGTTCCGGTCAGGAATGATGCTTTTATACGTTCACCACGTGTAATCTTCTTTCCGCCTTTTCTCTGTATTGTATTCATTTTTTCATATCCTCCAATGCTTCAAGTAATTCATCCACCAGTCCAAGTCCATTCTTAACCGCTTCCTGCACCCTGCATTCCAAAACAGGTATTCCGCCCTCAAACCGTTCAGGATTCTTAATCTTAACATCACTGGCTATGATTGCCCCATCCGCCCTCCGGATATCATCCATTGTAATTACATTCTCCGGGCCTTCTGCTCCCTGGGTCTCGATTTTAATTTCGACTCCTCTTTTCTTTGCTGCTTTCTGCAGATTGGCCGCCGCCATATACGTGTGTGCGATACCTACCGGACAACTTGTGATTGCTAAAATATACATAACTTACTCCCCCTGCTTTTTTGATTTAATTTGTGTACAGTTCCTCGCGAGTTCTATGTTGTGATTATACGAATAAAAAAACTGACCGACAACTCAATTAATTTCCCTTATATAGTGACCTTTTTTGAATATAGAGGTAAAACCAGGGCCTTTATTGGGCAAATATGTTAAATTCCTCCTTAATTTATATAGGAAATTGCGGGTATCCGGCAGAACCATATACCTGTACTTCCCGCCTCAAGTACCCTTATGTTAAATTCCGCTTCACCATTCTGGGGAATATATTTGACTGTTCAAATCCATTGGGATTGTTATAATCAGAGTCAGGGCGTGTTACAGACCTGTCCTGAAATGAAAAAGAGGAGGAATACCATGAAGGGCCTTCAATTTAAGATGCTCTATCTGGGGCATATCTTATGTAGGAAAGACTGTCTGGTACGAACAGATGACAAGGAGGAAATGATACATTCCCCCATGTTATCTGTCCTGATTAAGCATCCTGTCCTGGGGAATATCCTATATGATACAGGCAATTTTGAGTTGGGCGATAAAATTTATTCAGCCCATGCCAAAAAAGTCTATCCTGTACCCGAAGTCATAACAATCAAGGAAAAACTGGCTGAAAACGGGTTGACGGTTCATGATATTGACCGTGTCATCATTTCCCATCTCCACATGGACCACACCGGCGGATTACCTTATTTTGACGGTACAAAAGCAGGAAAAAATGGAATCATAGTAAATGAGGACGATGCCAGGGAAGCATTCTACATCGTAAACGCCATGGAAGATACAGGGGCTTACACCATGCAGACCATATGCGGCAGACAGGGTATTACCTACCATCCTGTAAACGGGACACTTGCCCTGGCCGACGACTTAATCCTGTTTACCCAGCGTTGTCATACGCCAGGTGTTCTGGGTATGATCCTTAAAACAGTGCGTCACGGAAATTTCCTGTTTACATCTGATGCAATCTATACCAGGGAATCCTTTGAAAAAGGACTTCCGCCAGGTGGAACCATCAATCAATCAGACGAAGAATTTTACAGGGAACTGGAACTCATTAAAAAAATGCAGAAGGAATATGACGCCACTTTGATTTTCGGCCATGATCCAGACCAGTTCCGGCTGTACGACAAAGAATTCACAGATTAAAAGAGGAGGATTATCATGGACTTGACTGCAATGATTGATGAGCATCTGGTGAAATTCAACTTTGATGCCCAATCAAAAAATGACGTGATTCATGCCGGAGCCCAGCTTATGTATGAATCAGGGAAGATAAACAATAAGGAAAAATATATCAATGCCGTATTGGAACGGGAAAAAGAATGTGCAACAGGAATCGGGATGGGAATTGCAATCCCTCACTGTAAGGATGATTCCGTGAACCAGGCCGGTTTCGCGCTCATAAAGTTAGCCGGCAAAATCGAATGGGAATCCCTTGACGATGAGCCTGTAGATTATGTAATCATGCTGGCTGCCCCTAATACCCCGGATAATGTCCACCTGAAAATGTTATCTTCCCTGGCTGCCGGTTTGATGGATGATGATTTCAGGGACGCATTAAAAGCAGCCAATACCATAGAAGACTTAAGGGCCGCATTTAAGTTGGTTGCATAAGCACAATATTTTAAAACCAGGAGGGTTACATAATGATTAATTTTGAATTCCACACCCCAACCAAAGTCATCTTCGGTAAAAATGCGGAGAGCCTGGTTGGACAGGAAATTAAGTCCAGAGGATACAAGAAAGTGCTGATACATTTTGGCGGCACATATCTTCAGGAGAACGGAACATTGGAGCGGGTACACAAAAGCCTGACTGACAGCGGTTTATCCTATGTGGATTTAGACGGTGTCGTCCCAAATCCCAGGATGGGGCTGGTGAGGCAGGGAGTGGAACTTTGCAGGAAAGAAGATGTGGATTTCATCCTGCCCATAGGCGGAGGAAGCCCCATTGATTCTGCCAAGGCGATTGCATATGGCCTGGCCAATGATTTTGATCTGGAGGACCTCTATATGGGCCGGGTCCAGACAGACAGGATTGCACCCATAGGCTGTATATCCACCATAGCTGCCACCGGCTCGGAAACCAGTAATTCCTCTGTCATAACCATAGAAAAGGGGTGGCTTAAGCGGGCCTATAACCATGACTGCGCCCGACCGCTGTTTGCCATCATGAACCCGGAGCTGACCTATACCCTGCCTGCTTACCAGACTGCCAGCGGGGGAGCTGATATCATGATGCATACGATGGAGCGGTATTTTACCACAACGCCGGACGTGGACCTGATTGACCGCATGGCGGAGGGATTGATGGTTGCAATCAAAGAAGCCACGGTAAAAGCAGTTCGCTGTCCCCATGACTATGAAGCCAGGGCCACACTTATGTGGGGCGGAAGCCTGTCGCACAACGGCCTTACCGGAACCGGGCGCACGGCCGATTTTGCCTCCCATAAGATTGAACATGAAATGGGCGGGATGTTTGATGTAACCCACGGCGCCGGCCTTTGCGCAATCTGGGGCAGTTGGGCACGCTACGTATATAAAACAGATGTGGCCCGCTTTGCCCAGTTTGCTTCCCGCATATTCTCCGTCCCCCTGAACTACCATGACCTTGAGGAGACCGCGCTAAAAGGAATCGAGACCTGGGAAGACTGGTGCCATAAAATCGGGATGCCCACGTCCATGAAGGAACTTGGCATTTCCCCGACTGAAGAGCAGATAAATGAGATGGCAGATAAATGTGTTGCTACCGGGGGAGGACATGTAGGATTTTTCCAGACGCTCTATAAAGATGATGTAATGAACATATACCGGATGTCCAGATAAACATCCTGATACAGGAAGATGATACAGGAAGAAGGTTGTCTGAAATACCTTTCAAACAACCCTCTTCCTGCTAAACACCATACGCCCGCATGTTATCTAAGTTCCGGCCAATATCCCTTATTGGCAGTTATCAGATCATCCAAAACCTCTTTTGCCTTATTAGCACCCGGCACTGTTTTTGACAGGGTCAGGGCCTGCCACAGCTTCAGATAGGAGCCTTCCACCCATGCTTCCACCACCAGCTTCTCCACGGCTACCTGTTCCTCCATAAGCCCTTTCTGGAATGTGGGGATTTTGCCAACGGCAAGAGGTTCATAACCGTCTTTCCCCACAAGGCACGGTATCTCCACCATTGCATCCGAGGGGAAATTACTGATAGCTCCCTTGTTCTCCACGATTAAAAGCATCCGCTCCTTTGTGTTTGTGGTCAATGCACAGGCCAAATCCACGATAAACGTAGCATGGTTATCCTTTCGGATCAGGCTGTCTTTGGCAGTTCCCTTGGCCGCGATTTCCCTGCAGGCTGAAAATACACTTTTCTCCCTTCCGTCTATCACTTCATCGGCCCGTGTATATTCCGGATCCGCATGGGCGACCTCATCATCAGGGAACAGATAATACTTAAGATACGTATTTGGTATGTATTCCGGCATTATCCTTACAAGGTCCCTTGCCTTCATGTGGGAATATTTCCAGCTTTCCCTGTTATCATAGGCATACTCAGATTCGTCCACCACATATCCCTTTTCCGCAATATGCTTCATGATGGCCGGCTTTAAATCATTGCCCTCCTTGTCGGTAATATGGGTCCACCAGCCAAAATGATTCAGTCCAAAATACCGGACAATCATATCCTTCCTTGATGGAAGGCCAATCATCTTTGACATCCGGTCCTCCAGACCGATGGGCATGTCACAGATATTAATGACCTTGGACTTCGGCCTTAACACCCTGCAGGCTTCCGCCACAATGGAGGCCGGATTGGAATAATTCAACATCCATGCATCAGGAGAATATTTATCCATATAATCTATGTTGTCAATCATACCGCCTATGGAACGCATACCGTAGGCAATTCCGCCAGGGCCGCAGGTTTCCTGTCCTACAAGGCCATGTTTCAGGGATATCTTTTCATCCAGGCCGCGCATGGGCAGGCCTCCAACACGGATATGCGCCATTACAATATCCACATCCGTATATGCTGTCTCAGGATCCGTAGTCGCCAAAAATTCAATCTCCGGCGCATTTTCCTTTAAGATAATGGCACAGGCATCCGCCGTGATTTTCTGCCGCTCCCCGTCAATATCGTAAAATTTTAATTTGCGTATCGGAAAACGGTCCAGATTAGCGATTAACATATTAACGATTGCCGGCGTATAGGTACTTCCGCCTCCTGCGATTAAAACTGATGACTTCTTCATAATTATCTACCTCACACTTTCTTTCTGATTTCTTCTTTTAACTCCCGTTCCACAGCCTTACGTATCTCGCCCACCTTCAACCCATATATTACCTGTATGGTATTTTGGCCTGGCCGCACAATAGCGGAACATTCTGTGGATTTCAATAACGCATCATTGGCTTTGGTGCCATCCTGCAGTTCTACACGCAGTCTGGACATACAGGAATCCAAATCCACGATATTCTCCTTTCCACCCAGCCCCTCTATAATTGCCACTGCTTTCGATTGCAGCGATTTCACAGGTGCATCAAGCCTGACACCCCCTACTTCTGCTGCAAAGGCCAGGGCTTCTTCATTATCTTCTCCCCGTCCCGGTGTTTTTACATTAAACTTAATGATCCACCATTTGAACAGGAAATAACAGATAAGGCCTTCTATGGCTCCTACAATCAGGATCCACCACCATTGGGACCCCGGGCGCATGGGACCATAGAGGATGAAACCAATGACACTGGATGTAATGCCCCCCACTTCACTCCCAAAGGCATATAAAAGCATATAACTGAGACCGTTTAAAAGTGAATAAATCACATAGAGTGGAAATGCTGCAAATATAAATAAGAATTCAACCGGCTCAGATATATTGGAAAAGAATGCCGTAAACGCACCTGCGATAAGCAACGGTTTGATTGCCGCTTTTTTATCCTTGTCCGCACATTGGTAAATAGCCAGGGCAATAGCAGGAAGGGCAAACATCATCATGGGAATCTGGCCTCCCCTTAAGAATTTCACAATGTCTACCAGTCTGGCGCCTTCCGGCATCCCTTCTACAAGATACTGGAAGAATGCCGGCCGTGCGCCTTCAATTACCATACCGGAACCAAACGTATAGATTCCGGATACCGCCGTATCACGGATAACGGCATTCCAAATCTGATGGAGGCCGGTGGGAATCAACAGCTTCTCCACTGTCGCATAAACAAAAGGACCAAACATCCCTAAATTACTGATTCCTCCGGCCAGCGCATTGATTCCTTTTGAAAACCATACCCACACAAACGGGAATACCTGACCCACCGCCACAAACACCAGCGTACTGGCAAACGGTATAAACCTGGATCCCTGGAAAAATGATAATACCGTTGGGAATTTTACATGCCTCAGCCTGGAATGAAGAACCGCCACCACAATCCCCACCAGCATACCGCCAAACATCCCCACATTCACAGTTTCAATCCCGAATACGGTAGTCAACGCTTTTTCCGGATACATGGCGCTTACAGCAGGGAATTTGTTTAACAGCACATTCATTCCCGCCATGAAGGCAATATATCCCATCAACCCGGCAAATGCCGCATACTCCCTGTCCCCGTCGCAAAGGGCGGAAGCCAGCGTAACTGCATAGATGACCGGAAGATTGGACATGACAATGCTGCCCGCTTTATTGACCAGTCCCGCAATATATTGTATCCAAAAATTTCCAAATGCCGGAATCTGTTCAATAATTAATTCATTTGTAAAAAATGATGATAACCCCATGACCAAAGAAGCCGCTGCAATCAATGACGCTGGAATCAAAAATGCTTTTGCTATTTTCTGAAACGACTTCATGACACTTTTATTTCTTTCCCCTTTCATGACATCCTGCCTCTCCATTTTTATTCATCAGCCGCACTCCGGATTACTTCTGATGCTGTAAATGCATCATAGCATAAGTACTATCATACATGCAATAATCCAGCCGCCTTCTGTATACTCAGTCAAATTCTGTATATTTTTTCAAATAGTGAAAAATTTTACAACTATGTTTGAAAATGTTATAATTATAAAAACCCTTTTCTATCCGTCAGTTTCATAAAGGAGGAACCTCTTTGAACTTAGAAGCCCTTATCAATCAATATTATAAAAACCTGAACAGCAATGACATGATTGTCCTGAACTACGTCATGCAGCATAAGAAGGAGTGCACGAACATGAATATCAGCCGGCTCTCATCTGAATGTTCCATCTCCACTGCTTCCATTGTCCGCACCATGAAAAAACTGGGGTTTTCGGGATATAGTGAGTTTAAATTCCTGCTGAAAGGGCAGAATCCCGGTAATATGCCCACAGAAGGCAGTAATCTGATAGAGCTTTTAGAAAAGGATATACAGGCCACCATGAAACTGATGAAGCAGGTTGATTTAAATCCGATTTTAACACTGTTATATAATGCCAAACGGATTTATGGATTTGGTACCGGCTTCCGGCAGCAGAACGCACTCCAGGATTTTGCCCATAACATGGTCTCCTGCGACAAAAGCATTTTCCTGATTCCTGCAAAACAGGAACTTGATACACAGATATCCTTCATGAAACAGGGCGATATCATACTCATCGCTTCCTATAGCGGGGATATTAAAGACTACGTTGAAAGTATACACACCCTCAAGCTGCTTGATATCCCGATTATATCCATTACTAACTTTAATAAAAATGATTTGTCCACCTTTACCCCCTATAATCTGTATTACCAGTCAACATCACTGACCCCAAACCTGAAGCCCAAAAGGATATCCTATCCCACCTTGAATATTGTTCAGGATATCCTCTATCGGGAATATGTGCGTTTTTGGCTGGAGAACAAAGAAACCACGGGGTGAAAAAGATGGAATGCGTGTTTTTACAAACCAGCATTCCATCTTTTTATCTGACAGCACAGACCGACTTCCTTTCTATCAGTTCCCCCTTCATGAGAATACGGCTGGCGGCCGCCCCATCTTCTATCTGGTGTATCAAACACCGCACACTCTCTTCCGCCAGGCGGTCAATTGGGGCATTATAAGTAGTCAGCGGGGGAATCATGTACTCCGTCATGAATATATTATCAAACCCTGCCACGGAAACATCTCCCGGTATAGTAAACCCATTCCCACTTATCCCGCTATATATCCCAATAGCCAATATATCCAAACTTGCAAAAAATGCAGTAGGCCTGTCCTCCCTTAACATCACTTCCTGCGCACGCCTGTAAGCCTCCTCTATGGTATTGACATCATAGATAAAATATTTTTTATAGTTTTCTACCCCATATTCCTCCATGGCTCTTTTACACCCATTATACCGCTCCCTGAATCTTTGCCTGCTGAAATCCCCGAACATTCCCGCAATCTTTCTGTGCCCCATATCCAAAAGATATTTAACCATGAGATATCCACCGTATTCATTATCTACGGAGATACAGCTGATATCCTCTGTAAAATCCCTGTTTATAAGCACGATAGGCACCTTTTTTTCCTTTTGGAAACACAGCAGATGACGGATGTCATCCTCAACGCTCATGCATAGGATCCCATCGATTCCCCGGCTCCCCAGCATTTCCAGATTCCGTTTTTCACATTCAATACTCTCATTATTATTACAAAGAATGATTGAATACCCATTCTGCGTGGCGTACTTTTCAACGCTTTTCATAATCATGGGATAATACAGGCTGTTAATATCAGGAACCAGCAATGCAATGGTATACGTCCTGCCTTCCCGGAGCGCTTTTGCCATGATGCTGGGTCTGTAATTTAATTCCTCTACTGCCTTTAATACCTTTTGGCGTGTTTCTTCCTCTACGAATATCCTGTTGGACAGGGTTCTGGACACCGTGCTCGGTGACACTCCGGCTAACTTTGCAACCTCTTTGATTGTGCTCATGATCTTCCCCCTCATATTCCGGTTATACATTACTATATACCAAAACCCTTCCCTAAATCAAGCTCACATGCTGCAAAATTCACTTTTAAGGAACAATACACGTCCTAAACAGAAATACACCGCCGGTTAACACGATTGTTTCCGGCGATGTATGCATCTTATAATCCTAATTTTTTCTGGCTGAATATCCTTTCCGGCATATGGCATATACCATCCGGAATGATGGGACTGAATTCCATGTTCCGCAGAATATCGTGCTCCAAATCCATACCAGGGGCAATTTCCTTCAATACGACCCCATTGCCCGTAAGCTGGAATACGGCGCGTTCTGTTACATACATTACATCCTGCCCTCTTTGCAGCGCATATTCAGCACTGAAACTTATCTGTGCAGCCTTAACAACTGCCTTTTTTATCCGCCCCTCTTTTTTAATCTGTATCCGGCCGTCTGCGATATCACATTCCAGCCCGCCGGCTGTCAGGGTCCCTACGAATATGACCTGCTTTGCGGACTGGGATATATTGATGAACCCTCCCACCCCGTTTACACGTTCACCGAAGCGGCTGACGTTTACATTACCCTCCCGGTCAAATTCAGCAAATGATAAAACAGCAATATCCAGTCCGCCTCCATCGTACCAGTCAAACTGTGCCGGTTCCTCAAGGATTACCTCAGGATTATAGACCAGGCCGAAATTGCTGCCGGAAGCCGGAATCCCTCCTGTGATTCCCTGTTCTACGGAAAGCTTCATGAGGCCATCAGCCCCTTCTTCCCTGATGATGGAAGCAACTCCCGCCGGCATGCCAAAGCCCAGGTTCACGACAGCATTTTCCCTGATTTCCAAGGCGGCCCGGCGGGCAATGACCTTGCGTTCATCTAAGGGCATGGGCTTTAGCTTATCCTCAAGAGGAATCCTACACTCTCCCGACAATGCCGGATCATATCCGGTCAGAAGGGACTGGCGCTGGCCTGGGTCCTGCACGATGGCATCGATGAGGAAACCGGGAACCCGTATTAAGAGAGGGTTCAAAGTACCCTTCCTTACTATGCGCTTAACCTGTGCAATGACGATACCGCCTGAATTCTTAGCCGCCTGGGCAGCGGAAAGACTTTCCGGCAGGATTCCTTCCTGTTCAAAGGTCAGGTTTCCTTCTTCATCTGCCGTAGTGCCTCTGATAATCGTCACGTCAATGGGAAAAGAAGGATATAAAAGATACTCCTCCCCCTTGATATCCACCAGCTCCGCTAACTGTTCATGGGAACATCCGTTCATGGATCCGCCCTCGACCCTGGGGTCCACAAAGGTTCCAAGTCCGGTTTTTGTAATCACGCCGGGACGCCCGCCTGCTATCTCCCTTGTCAATTGAGTCATTGTCCCCTGTGGAAGCACATACGCCTCGATTACTTCCCTTCTTGCCAGCTCCTGCATGTTCACGGACCAGGTCCAATGGCTTCCTATTACTTTCCTTACCATCCCCTCATGTGCAAAGCGGTCCACACCGCCGCCCTGTTTATCACCAACTCCCGCACTGTGGCACAAGGTCATGCCATATGGATGTCCCGTATCCAAAAAACGCGATTCCAGCGCTTTCAGAAAATATGACGGTTCATTGATTCCTCCGCCGCCCGCAGCCAGCCAGACACATGCATTGTCTTTTATAAGGGCTGCTGCCTGTGATGCGCTCATCCGCTTATCCATGGCTTTCCCCTTCCATTAATATCCGGCCAGACCGGGGAGCCACGTGCTCACTGCCGGAATAAAGGTTACCAGCATAAGCACCGCAAAAATAACTGCATAGTAAGACAGGAGAGGTTTTATGACACCTTCCAGTTTAACCTTTGCCACCTTAACACCAACAAACAGGATATTGCCAACAGGCGGGGTTATGGTTCCTATGCACAGATTATAGGTAATCATAATACCGAACTGCAGTGCGCTCATTCCAAAGGATTGGCAGATTGGCAGGAAAATAGGGGTAAAAATCAAAACTGCCGGCGTGATGTCCATGAACGTTCCCACAAACAGCAGGAAAATATTGATGATCAGTAAAATAACAACCGGACTTTTGCTGATTCCCAGCAATGCCGAGGAGATGGCCTCGGGGATTCCCGTGAATGTCATGACCCAGGCCATGATATTGGACGCCCCCACCAGGAAAATGATGATACCTGTCATCTTAGCGCTGTCTATGAGGATATGGACCAGTTCCTTCAGATCAATTGTCCTGTAAATGAAAAGGGAAAGGATGAGGCTATACGCCACTGCAATGGCGGAACCTTCCGTTGCAGTAAACACGCCTGCGATAATGCCTCCGATTACAATGATGATCAGCAACAGGCTTGGCACAGCCTGCCATACAACAATCATCGCTTCCTTAAAGGTCAGCCTGACAGAGCTTTTGTAGCCATGCTTTTTGGCGTAAAAAAATGCCACCGCCATGCATGCAGCCCCCCACAGGATGCCGGGGATATAACCTCCCATGAACAATGCAGCCACTGATGTCCCGCCGCTCACAAGGGAATATGTAATCAGCACGTTGCTGGGCGGAATAAGAAGGCCTGTGGGCGCCGTGGCCACATTGACAGCCGCGGCAAAGTTATCATCATAGCCCTCTTCCTTTTCCACCGGGCCGATTATCGATCCCATGGCAGATGCCGCCGCCACACCGGAGCCTGAAATGGCTCCGAACAACATATTAGCCACTGCATTGGTATGGGCCAGGGAACCTGGGACACGTCCTGTAAGGACCTTTGCGAAGTTAATCAGCCGGATTGCGATACCGCCTTTATTCATGATATTTCCGGCTAAGATGAAAAACGGAATGGCCAACAATGTAAAAATGGATATACCGGAAAAGATACGCTGGGTGGCTGTCAGCACAGTGGCTCCAAAATTCAGTGTGGGGAGAATCGCCAGAATGGACGAGATACCCAGGGAAACCGCAATGGGGACGCCTGCAAGCAGCATGACAATTAAGACAATGGCTATGATCAGGCCTGAAAATAATGCTATACTCATATGAATTCCCTTTCTACTGTGCCTTAAGCTGCCTGCACAGGTTTGATATGTTGATGATACTGTAGATAGCTGTCAGTACCCCGCTGACAGGCATGATGCTGTACACATATCCCATAGGAATGCCTAGGGATGCCGTTACCTGGGTCATGGTAAGCCTGGTTATGGATATACCTCCATATATCAACACCAATATAGTAAATATGAGTATCACGCACTCCGTTGCCACAGCAAGCATAATCCCTTTTTTCTCCGTGAGCTTATCTGCAAAATACGCCAGGCGCATATGGTCCCGCTCCCCAAATACCAGGGTGGCGGCGAACATGGACATCCATGCAAAACTGTAGGTTAAAAGCTCTTCTGAAAATGAACTTGGATTGTTAAACACATAGCGCGTCACCACCTGGTACACCGCAATCACGGTCATAAAGCTGAACATGACGGCGCACACTGCGCTCAGTATCTGGTCCATGGTTTTTTTCAACTTATTCATTCCGGCTCCTTTCTTCCCCGTCCAAAGCTGCATTCTGGATGGACTGGATTGAATCATAAATGGGCACCAGCCTGGGATTATCGTTTAACACTTCTTCATGCAAAGGCAGTACCTTCTGCCTGAACAGTTCCATATCAGTCCCGATGAACTCGACCCCCATTTCTTCTGCCTGTTTCTTTACATCCTCAATCTGTTCATCCCACGCCTGAACCTCTACCTCTGTACTGATCCTGGCCGCTTCGTCAAAGATTTTCCGCTCCTCGGGTGATAATCCCTCCAGGAACTTTAAGTTTGCCACCAGCAGGTCAGGCACAATCTGATGCTGGTTATATGTATAATATTTTGCAACTTCCCCGTGCTTCATGGTGGTAAGCGCCATCTCACTGTTTTCCGCGCCGTCAATCACTCCCTGCTGTATGGCAGTATAAACCTCCCCATAACTCATTGGCACGGCTGCCGCTCCCATTAAATCCATCATCCTGACATTTGTAGGGCTGGCCTGAACCCTGATTTTCATACCCTTTAAGTCGTCCGGCGTATAAACCGGTTTTGTGGTATAAATATTCCTGACGCCCGCGGCATACCATGCCACCGCACGGAACCCGGACTCATCCGTGGATTCGTAGATACTGTTCATAAAACCGTCATCCTTCATCACAGCGTCAAATCCTTCCATGCCGCGGAACAGATAAGGAAGACTGAATATCTGATAGATATTATCAAATGTCTCCAGGTTACTTGTGCTGCTCACTACATAATCAATGGCTCCCGTCTGCACCAGCTCAATGGCCTTCTGGGAAGAGCCAAGAAGCTCATTGGGAAAAATCTGCACCTCGTATTTATCTCCCAGGTTTTTCTCTATATATTCCTTAAAAGCCAGTAAGCCGATGTTGTCAGGATGCGTCATGGGCTGTCCGTTGGATACCCTGATAATGCGTTTTCCATTTCCTATGGCCTTGCATCCGGCAAGGCTTGCCACCATTGCCATGCCCAGTATCCATACCGCCGCTGTTTTTACTACTCTCATATATCCCTCTCCTTTATACTGATTTGATCCAGATAAGTGAATCAGAGTTTCTTAATATGGAATCCGCCGTCAATATCAATATAGTTGCCTGTGCTGTAAATGAACTTTTCACTGCAGAATGCGCTGACCGCATCTGCGATATCCTGCGGCGTTCCCCATCTTGCGATAGGGAACACCCCCTGCTCAATGAGGTCGCTATACTTCTTATGGACCACTTTTGTCATATCCGTCTCAATCACGCCCGGACGGATTTCATATACCTGTATGCCGTCAGCTGCCAGGCGGTCGGCGTACAGGGTGGTCAGCATGGCCACGCCTGCCTTTGATATGCAGTATTCCCCCCTGTTCGTGGAGGACACGGTCACGGAACTGGAACTGATATTCACAATCACGCCGCGGCGTCTCCCCTTTACCTCCTGCTTCAGCATCTGTTTTGCCACCAGCTGGGTCATGAACATGGTCCCTTTCGTATTGGTGCCCACCACATAGTCAAAGCTCTCTTCCGTCATTTCCAGCAGATCCTGGCGCACTTTTGGCGCAACACCTGCATTATTCACCAGAACATCGATATCACCGTATTTTTCTACTGTTTTTTGCAGAAACACCTCCCTGTCTTCCTGTGACGTGGTACTTCCCTGGACATATAGGAAGTCGATTCCAAGCCGATTCAGTTCTTCCAGGCTATCCTTATAGTCCTGGGGATTGTTCACATCCAGGATGGCAATACGATAGCCGTCCAGTCCCAGCTGACGGACAATGCCGTATCCTATCCCTCTGCTTCCTCCAGTTACAATTGCTGTCTTCTTCATTGCACCTGCCTCCTTTTATTTTCTTCTTGTTCCGCCATTACGCCTCATTTCAATTCACCGGCAGTCTCCTGGGCCCAATGTTCTGCAATCATCTTAGGCGCGTAGACAAACATCATATGCATGTCCTCCGTCCCGGTATTTACCAGTCCGTGGGATTTACCGCTTTCAATATAAATGGCATCTCCTTCCTGCACCGCTTCCGTCTCGCCATCCACAGTCATTTTGCCTTGTCCTTTTAATATGGTGTAAGTCTCTACCGTCACATGATCGTGAAGCGGGATAGCGCCGCCCGGATAAATTACCACATATCCCTGGCAAAAATAATCCCCGTTGATTGCTCCGTTTTCTCCAATAACTACCCTTGTCCTTCTTCCTGCCGGAAACTCAGTTCCTTCAATCTCCGTAAACACATTTACCTTTTTCATAACTTTTATCTCCCTTCATATTTTGGCGGGCGTTTTTCAAGGAATGCTGTCAGCCCTTCAATTGCATCGTGCGTGGTATATACAAATCCAAGGGCCAGCGCATCCCTCTGGGCAATATCCGTGGGCTGTCTGTTTGCTGCATCGTATACCAGGCGTTTATCGATTTTCATGGTAATGGGCGCTTTCGACGCCAGCTCGACAGCAAGCTCCCCTGCTTTTTCCCTCATGACCGCCACATTTTCATAAACCTCCGCCACCAGGCCATAATCAAGCGCTTCCTGGGAAGTGATCATCTTGCCGCGCAGCAGCATATTCTTAGCCCTGCTTTCCCCAATCAGTCTCGGCAGGCGCAGGGTTCCTCCCCAGCCCGGAATCATACCGATATTGATTTCAGGCAGGCCGAACCTGGCATTAGCGGAACAGATCCGGATATCACAGCACATGGCGATTTCCAGGCCGCCTCCCAGGCAATATCCGTTGATTGCGGCCACAACCGGAATATCCATGGTTTCAATCTTGGAAAACAGCTTATGACCAACCTCAATGGAATATCTGGATTCTTCCGGGGACATTTTCACCAGCTTTGCAATGTCGGCTCCCGCCACAAAGGATTTCTCGCCGCCACCCGTAATAACCAGGCAATGAATGTCCTTATCCGCGATTACCGAATCTACCAGGGTATCCATATACTCCACAATCGGAACACTGAGGGCATTCCTGGTCTGTGGTATGTCCACGGACAATATTGCATAACCTTCCTTTTTTTCCAAACTGATTCCTTCCATCATAGTACTTAACCTCCTGTTTATAATGTAATTGGCTGCATTGCTTTTTTCGTCTTAACAATCATCTGTCCAGTCCCATGGGGCCTGTCATGAAAATCCGTTCATCCATCAGCTGCGGTTCCCGGGGCATCAGGGGCACGAAATCCATCTGCCCCAGTATATCCTTTTCCAGATTCACTCCCGGAGCGATTTCCTTTAGCACAAGACCTTCTTCCGTCATCTCAAAAACAGCCCGCTCCGTTACATAAAGTACGCTCTGTCCGGTCTCCCTTGCATAATCCCCGCTGAATGTAATGTGTTCCACATCCTTCAGGAATTTTTTATGCTTTCCCTCCTGAAGGATCTCAAGCTTCCCATCCTTTATTTCCGTTTTCAGACCGCCTGCCGTAAACGTTCCGCAGAATACACATTTTTTGGCTGTCTGGGATATGTCTATGAAGCCCCCGCAGCCTGCAATGGTGGGGCCAAACCTGCTCACATTCACATTTCCATGGCTGTCAGCCTGGGCCAGTCCAAGACAGGTCATATCAAGCCCGCCTCCGCTGTAAAAGTCGAACTGGGAAGGACCGTCAATCATTGACTCAGAGTTATAAGCCACGCCGAATATCGCCCCGCCTGCAGGCACGCCGCCGATGATTCCCTGCTCAATCGTCATCTTCACATACCCTTCAATCCCTTCTTCTGCCGCAACCCTTGCCACACCGTCCGGCATACCGAATCCAAGGTTAATCACGCTGCCCTTGCTGAGTTCCATGGCAGCCCTTCTGGCCACCACCTTACGCTGGTCTAAGGGCATGGGGACCATGCTTTCTACCGGCATCCTCACATCACCAGTCAGTGCAGGATCATATTCCCCCTCTATTGTCTGCATCTGTCCCGGATGGACCACCACCGCATCCACCAGGATTCCGGGAATCCGGACATCTTTGGGGTCCAGGGAACCTGCCTTAGCTGCATACTTCACCTGGCAGATTACAATGCCTCCGCAGTTATGTACGGCCTGGGCAATGGCCAGCGCCTCCAGATAAGCCGGTTCATAAGCCAGTGATATATTTCCTTCCTCATCACCGATACTTCCGCGGATCAGTGCAACCGTCACCGGGTAGGTTTTATAGCGCAGCCATTCCTGCCCATCCATGGTAACCAGCTCTACCAAATCCTCCTTTGTGACATCATTCAGTTTTCCTCCCGATACACGCGGATCCACAAATGTCTTAAGACCGGTCTGTGTGACCACCCCCACACGTTTTGCTGCAATCTCACGGTACTGAAGGGCTATGATTCCCTGGGGCAGGTTATATGCCTCAATCTTATTATCATTGGCCATCTGCTGCATTTTCGGTGACCATCCCCAATGTCCCCCCACTACCCGTTTAACCATCCCTTCATAGGCAAAACGGCTGATACCGCCTCTGTCCTTATCACCAATTCCCGCAGAATGGGTAAGGGTAAGGTTCCCGGGACTGCCTTCATCTAAAAAGCGGTCCTCCAATGCCTCAAACAAAGCATCTGGTTCCATAATCCCTCCCCCGTTGCCTGATACGGCTATGCTATCACCGTCTTTAATCAGTTTTACCGCCTCTTTGGCCGACATGAATTTGCTCATCTTCTCTTTCTCCTTTCATGAAATCGTTGTCATCGCAGCGACACCAAATCCCTTATGGCTGCTTCTGCAGATAGCCAGCCCCAGCCTTATTACCTTTAAAATATTCACCTTCCCTGTACCGTTTCCATACTGCCTCAAACCAGCAGTCATCTTCCGGAATGGGCCGCACATCCCTCCAGCTTATCCTGCTTGTGTCCTGGTAATACTCCAGCTCCTGTATCAGTCCAGACATCCCATGCTGTTCCAAAAGGGAACGGAAGCATTCCGGCAGCTTCTCCGAAGGTTTATCCCCATGCTCATCGTAAATCAGATAGGACCCCCTGCTCTTACCTCCGTGGGCGATGTAATCCTCCATGGCCTCCAGGTATGCCTTCTGGCTCACAAGCAGATCCCGCAGCCTGTAGTAATGCTTTAAATCACTGGGACTATTGATACCGGAGGTTTCAATCCTCTGTCTCTGGATCCTGTTTTCCATCAGCGCTGTCCGTATTCCTTCGTAAGACCTGATATGCGCCCCATATCGGGACATCCTCATGCCCAGCGCCTTGCGTTCCTCCCTAAGATCCAATACCGCATCCTGTTTTGCCAACGCCCTGGCCCCAAACTTAATTGCAGCCAGGATCTGCCCTCCGCATAATTCCCTTATTCCCTCACCAGACAGAGGCTTTTCCTGATAACAGTGTGCAATATACGCAGCCGCCCTCATACTGCCCACCTGGCCGGAATTGAGGGCGCTTCCGCCTGGCCGGTACACGCCATGGCTTCCATTGACTTCCCCCACCGGAAAGAAATGTTTCAGGTTACTCTCCCACCACCAATTGCCGGACAGACCTCCGTTATTGTGCTGCGCGCACACTGCAATCTCCAGTTTTTCCTCATGAAGATTGATTCCGTGGCTTCGGTACAGTTCGATTGCCGCAGGGTTCATATGCTCCAGCCGTTTAATAGGCGTATCCTGCAGACCTCCGGAGCTTTCCAGATACCCATATGCCTCCGGATGCAGAAGCGCAGTCTGAAACCGTCCATCCTTCTCGCTGCAGGACGGATTCTTTCGATAATCCAGAAACACCCGTCTCCCCTTTAATGTCATCTCCTGATAAACCAGGATATCAATGAGGGAGGAACCATGGTCCCTGGTTTTTCTCGGATCAAAAGGCCACTGGTACCCTTTCAGGAAGATGGCGTACAACATATGCTCCGGGCAGTCAAAGTACCCGTCCAGAAACTCCCGTTCCCCGCTTCCATCCTGCTCCGTGGAAACATACCTTGGAATGACCTGCTGGTATGTCCCGGACAGGTTCCATCTGAACCTGGTAGATGCAATACCGAATTGTGATTCCGTCAGGTTTTTCCCTTTTGCCCCTGCTCTCAGCGCGGTTCCCAGTCCGCCAGTCTGGCTGACCGGATATACGGATGTTTCATACATCCCTGCTTCCCCGCCCGTGGCATAAACAATGTTCTCCGCGGAAAAGACAGCGTATACCTGCCCTGGCCCTGATGCCCTTACATCCACTGCAAGGACGCCCCTTGCCCGTTTCCCATCGCCTGTCTTCTCCGTCAGTATTTCAATCACCTGGTATCCGTCAAATACAGGGATGGAGTACCGTTCCACCTCATGCCACAGCGCTTCCGTCATGAATCTTGATGTCAGGGGCCCTGCTGATGTTCCCCGCCTGAATGGGTCGTGGTCTGTTTTATATCCTATGTACTCTCCTGCCCCGTTGCAGGGAAATGGCACCCCGATATCCACCAGATGGAAGAACCCCCTTACCGATAAAGCGGCTTCCACCAAAGCCAGGTCCCCATCCATAGCTTCCCCGTCAAATAGCGTCTGCGCCATCTGGCGTACGCTGTCAGCCTCCCCTGAGCAGGTGGTCATCTTGTAATAGGTCTGCTTATCTGAGCCCGTGTTCCGGGATGTTCCCATCATTTTCCCCTCAGTCACGATTGCAATGTCCTGCTGCCCCTCTTTGTAAAGCGACACCGCTGCATTCAGCCCAGCCGCCCCGCTGCCTATAATGATGGTCTGGATCCGGTGCAGCAGATAATCCTTTCCGTCCATACAGATAGTTTCCTGTTTCATCCAATCTTTCCCCTTTCTTGTGAAATCGTTTGTGCAATCGTTGTCTTTACGTCTTTAGGATATCACTTTTATTTATAAACGTCAATATCATTTTATATATTTATGCATTTTTATAAATAATGCACATTTTTTGTATTGTTTTCAATTGATTCCCTTCTTGTTTCTATGCAATATGTTTATGAAATCGTTGTCTTCGTTCTTTCATGTAACCGCATTTAACTTGTCACCTGTTCCATGCCTGCCCATTCCGCAAGGTGATTTCAAACAACCTTGAAATTTTCCATAAAGCCTGCATAACTTTTCCGGACATAAAACTGCCCTCATATAGGACTTTAATATTGCATTGTCCTATATGAGGGCAGTTTATCAGAAATCAACCACACTTAAACATTTTCTTCCCCCAGCACAAGTCTCTGCCTCCGGCTCACAGCTTCAGGATCAGCTCCGCTGCCTGTTCCGGCGAAACATCAGATACATCAATCCTGACCGTGTCTAACGTATCATACAGCCGCACCCTCTCCAGACTTCGCAGGATTACATCCGCTGTGCGGATTCCCATATCCACATCCCTCTGCAGGCGCTTTTGCAGGGCTTCCTCACTGCATATAAGTGACACGGTATGGACCGTGCATTGGGAGATATCCAACCGTGACAAAATATCATCTATGATATCCTGTTCATGCATCACCCAGCAGAATATGATATTCCCATAGGCAGGACAACGGATAAAGTTATTCAGGAGGAATGTTATATTCTCCAGTACCATTTTCTTTGTTTCCTGCGTCACCTGGAAAGGATGCATATCCCAGCACCAGTCACCGTCCAGGAAGACGCTGTCATCCAGCTTTTTCTGCAGGACCCGGCAAGTGGCTGTCTTTCCCACTCCCATGGTTCCGCCAATTATATATAGCCTTTTCATAATGCTTTTCCCTCTATTGTTCCAGTGCCATCGGATGATTTTCCATATTACAATTTCCGTATTCCATTTTCGATATCACAACTCCTCCGGCGCCGATATCTCCTTTCCAACAAGGTCAATCACGTTCTTAAATCCATCCCTGTTTTTAAGCGTTCATCCCAGTGCCCCATCCGGCCAAATACCGATAGCCCCGTCAACTCCAACGCCCCACTAAGTTCAGTTTACTATAATAAAAGTTCTGCGTCCATAACAAGAACAAACATCCAGATATAAAAATCCAGACATGGAACAGGGCAGCCACACCATACGGTGCCGCTGCCTTGGATTGATTTATAAAATGATTGATTTAAATAACCATACCCTGTCCGATGGATGCCATCCCTTTACTTCCTGTATCCGCACTTAGGGCAGACACCGTTTTCGTTTAATGCGATACCGCATAACGGACAGCGTTCAATGGTCCTTGAAGGCTGGTATTCCTGGGTTGCAGCATTGACGCCGCTGCTGAAGGTAATCTTTGCAATATTCAGCTTATCCTTCAGAAGGTCATATACAATCTTAATCATGCCTTCCACTGTCATGGTTTCTTTTGTTACCACCAGGCGGCACTCGGGATAGGCGGTGGCAAGCTCTGTCTTAAACGCCGGGCCTTTCATCTTGTTGGTCGGGGCGCCGTCCCTGATTCCCTGTTCCTCATAGACCTTGAGGATGGCGGGAAGCAGCGGGTCGTCCTCCCTTAAAATCAGTGCATGGTCAAAATTCTTCAGGACTTCCCAGGCAGTCTTCTGGATTTCATTGCATGGGAAAACCATGTTAACACCTGGTTCGATGGAATCCTCCACTTCAATGGTCAGAACCCCCGTGTGTCCGTGCAGATACTGTGCTTCTCCTTTAAACCCAAAAAACCTGTGTGCGTACTGAAGGTCGAGTGTTGTGATACTTCTCATATTTCGTCTCCTTTTCATGCGATTTATAATTTACAGGCTCCTCATCCGGGCCTGCATTCGCAGCAATTGTAGGTGGAGGGCACAGCAGGCTTTAAAACTTACGGATCATCATTTACATTCCGGGCAGATTCCCCTGAAAATAATATCACAGCCTGTAAATTCAAACCCATGGGTATCCCTGATTTTTTGATACAGATCTTCGATGACATCCATGTCCACATCAAAAACCCTTCCACACTTTTCACATAGGATATGATAATGTTCCTGACAACGGTGGTCGAAACGGTCTGCTGCTCCCGGTATCTCTATCTTCCGTATCTTCCCGATCTGGGAAAGGCGGTTCAGGTTCCGATACACGGTGCCTCTGCTTATATTGGGATATTCCCTGGCGACCTCATCATATACCTCAACCGCAGTAGCGTGACACTGCAGTTTGTTCACTGCTTCTAATACCATTGAACATTGTATTGTATTTCTGTTAATCATAATCCATTTCCTTAATAGTATTTATTACTAATTAGGATTATATACTAATTAAAACAATATGTCAATAGTAGGACCGAAACAAATTTTTCCGTCTTTTTTCACCATCAGGTCAAATGTCTCATCATCCGTGAAAGCAGGCGTGGATAATCAAATCCACGCCTGCTTTCACGGAATTATATGCACTGCCAAAACTGTGCGTCCAGAAATGAATCTGTCTCATTTTACACTCATCCACAACCGCCTCTACCTCTTCCATGCCCGTTTTTAGGAGTTAATGCCATAATCTTTTGGAGCAGGTCCCATGGAGATTTCCCTGCAAACGCCTTGAAATAAGGCTTTTTTTATTGCCTGTGATACTTATGGAATTATTTTTTCCGCATTATAGAAATGGTGTTAGTGGCGTTATGTAAAGGAAGAAGACTCATTGACATCCTATCTCAAAAAGACAAAACTTAAAATACGTACCTATCTCTCCATCAACGAGAGTTTTTACAGTCATAAAAAAGACGCTGCTCACCAATGTTATCAGTCCCTCGGTTCCGTCGAAACAGGGATGGCAACGGATATTGATTACCCGGTCTCCCACTTCCAGGAAACAGTGGATGCCCGGAACCAGGAAAAGACATCACAGTAGGTCCGGACCATCTCATATCTGTCACCGATACGGTATTTAGGGTATTGCCCCCGAAAGCAGTCCTTGAAAAACTGCAGGTCCACAGATATGTGGATTATTTTAGGCTTACATATGATTTCCAGTTCGACCTTTATGAACTGCACACGCAATATCGTATTCTCAAAGAAAAACGGGGCTGGGGGAGGACGTGCCTCCCCCTTCTCATCCCCTAAATTCCAACATTTAACGCCCGCAGGGAATCCAGTGTCCTCTCATCCAACAGCCTCTCCCCTGCCCTGGCATTGGACCTCACCTGGGCCACACTGGTGGCGCCCGGGATGGATACCGGGGCGGCCTCGTGGGAGTTAACATACTGGAGCGCAAGTTCAATCAGGTTTTCCGTGCCGAATTCAGCTTTAATCCGCTCCATAATGTCGATACAGTGTTCAAATTTCTCCCGGTAACGTTTGCCCACATTATAGTTAATGCGTACTGAATCCGTGAATACGGAATCCTTGGTGTATTTCCCGTTCACCAGTCCCTGGCACAGGGGTCCCCGCACAAGGACTCCCAGGTTCTTTTCCCGGCAGTAGTCAAGCAGGCCGTTGTGCTCCGCTTCCGGGCAGACCATGGAATATTCCAGCTCCACCACGGAGCAGTGCCCGTCCGACATATCATAGAACCGCTTCAGCACCTCCAGGCTGTCTGTGGATATCCCGTATTCACGGATAAACCCTTCTTTTTTCAGCGCCTCTAACCCCTCTATGTACACCGTGGGGTCTTCGATGAAACCGTCATGGCACAGGACCGCGTCCAGATAGCTGGTCTGAAGCCTTCCCAGGGAGCCGTGGCCGCACAGGCGGACCATGTCCGGCGTGGTATAGGGCACCGGCTGGCCGCTGCGCTCTCCCCAATGGCCAATCTTGGACACAATGTATATCTTGCTGCGTATATCCTTAATATTCTTTCCCAGTCTCAGCTCTGATGTACCGTTAGGCTGTCCGTAATTGTCCGCCACATCGTAGATGTTAATTCCACAGTCATATGCCTCTCGGATGATGTCGGCGGCTTCTTTTTCCGTCATGGGTTTCCACTGGTTCCCGATGTTCCAGCAACCCTGGCCGATGCAGGATACTGAAAAACCTGTCTTTCCTAAATCCCGGTAAATCATGGTAACCCTCCTTATTTCATGGGATGCTTTTCGATTCCCAGATGCTTCATGGCGTATTTCAGGCCGTAGTAGGCAGGCTTTGGCTTCTCGTCCTCATCCAGCAGCCCTGCGTAGGCCAGCGCACCTACCTGGAACCGCTTGGCTGACGGGTACTGCTCGGTATAGCTTCCCCACTGCTTCGGCGCGTCACAGAAGCTGAATGTGCTGAATTCCTTCACTTCATCCAGGCTGTACATCAGCTCTAGGAAGCTCTGGAACCACTCGGACTGGATTTCCTCGTTCCAGGTGTCATGCCAGTACAGGTTGGTGGCCGGGAAGGGCCTTCCAAACATCACCTTGGAGGCCGGCGCATCCGATGAGGATACCTCCAGCTCGGTCAGGTGAATGGGCATATGGTAACGGCTATACCAGTTCTTGATGATTTCCCTGGAGGAGAACAGGTCGTAGGGATGGTCATGCCACTGGATTCCGATGCAGTCAAAGTCCATTCCTTCCGCTACGCAGCGGTCCAGGTACTCGTAAACCGTCACGCACCACTCATTATCCCTGGGCTGGATGCTCTTAATCTGACCGTAGTCCTTCTGGATTCGGTTTAGGTCGCTGCGGTTTAACCCGTAGAGCTCCTGCCATTCATTGAAGAAGTTTAACATCAGACGGCAGTTGGGCACATTTCTCCTGACAATGGCGTAGGCTTCCTTCATGATGGCAAAATGCTCATCGAAGGTCATATTCTTGGCATTGGCCTGGATTGGCTCGTTAAAATCCACCAGGTCAAAGTAGTCCTTATACTCGGTGGTAAGGAAATCCACCCGCTCCAGGACCAGCTTCTTCACTTCCTCATAGCTGAGCTTCTCAATCCAGGTATTGCACTCCCAGTTGGGGCTGAACCATACCAGGGCGTGTCCCCGGACAATCATTCCCTGTTCCTTGCTCCATTTAATCATCTCGTCCAGGACGTCATAGTGCTTATCCCCCCGCTCCGGCTCCACGATGCCCCAGTGGGTGGGCACGCATACGCAGTTGAACAGGTCGCTGAAGTATTGTTTCCACTCCGGCGTGCTTTCCGTGAAGCCCTTGGTGGAGCAGCCTACCATGAAGTCATCGCGCAGGCCGTTCCTGGCTATCTTACTCTTGGCCTCAAAGGAAACCATCTCCTCACCGGCCCACAAAAGTTCACACAATGCCTCAAGGCTTACGGTTTCAGGGACAGCTCCTGCCGCCAGCATCTTCCTTACCTTATCCAGACGTTCCTCTGCCTTGGCCGGAATATATCCATAGGCAGCCGTCACCCCTTCCTTAAATACTTCCAGCGCATGAAGCCGGCTGCGCGCCGCCTCATAGTAAAAATCAATGGGTTCCCCATCGGGGGGATACCCCTCCTTGCAGTTGTCTGCAAAGAGGAGGGCGCCTCCGAAACCAGGGATGAATACTTTGGTAAAGAATACAGCTTTTTCAATGGGGCTCTCAAACTCCATGAAATCACCACGGTCTTCTGCATAAGACGCCTGGGGCATCCGGTTGACATCATAAAGTACATAGGTATCCATTGCGTTTTTCTGCTTTTTTACTCGGTATATCATATCTGTCTCCTTTTTAGCCATACTGTTTAGTTATCCAAATCCCTTAACTCACGCGCCTGGATGTAATCATTGGTTGCATTTTCCAGACCTTCCTTCACATCTACCTTTCCGTAGTAAATCTTCTCCATCCAGGGAAGCAAGGCGATGTTGCGGAAGTCTGCGAAGTAAGGGTTCAGCGGGCCGTAGGTCTTGGCTTCCGGCAGGATTTCCGCTACAACGCCGTAGATATCCGGGTCCTGTGCAACGTAAGCTTCTATGGCAGTCTCACGGGGCGGGCAGAATCCTGCACTCATGCAGGCCAGCTCACAGCCTTTTGTTCCGGTCATCACTTCATATGCCTTCATGACGGCGTCCATATTGTCCGCCTTGTTATTGACAGATACAATGGTTCCGCCAAGGAAGTTGGCCCCACCCTCTGTCGGCGGCTTCGCTACCCCAATCTTATCAAGTCCCATGGTGTCCCGGATATTGCCAAGCTCGTTACATGATGTGTTCAAGGTCATGGCCGCGTTGCCTGCCGCAAATGCGGAGGTCCCGATGGTGGCGTCGCTGTAATCGCACAGTCCCTCGGTCACGAAGCGCTTGCAGTACTCAACGGTGTCAATCATGGTCGGTTCCAGCATCTTCAGATTATAATCATCATCCCACAGGCGGTCCTGTCCATGCATCAGGGCAACCGGGAACAGGGTATTGTCCACATATCCGGTGGTTCCAATCTGGAATCCGGCAAGTGTTACCTTCCCGTTGGCATCGCGCTCGGTCAGCTTCTGGGCATAATCCCACAGCTCTTCCTTGTTCTTGGGCGCCTCGGTCAGCCCCGCCTTCTCAAACAGGTCCTTCCTGTAAATCAAAGGACGCACATCGCACATCATGACGCCGTAGAAATGTCCGTCAAAGGTAGCGCAGTTGATGACGTTCTCCGGGATATCCTTCCAGCCGTCCCAGTCATCCCCCAGCTTGTCTTCCAGCTCCAGAAGGTTGCCGGTCTGCACATAGTTGGGAAGCGGGTTCATGCCCACGCCGAAGATATCCGGCGCCGTGCCGCCTGCAAATGATACGTTCATCTTGGAATCATAATCACCCCATGGCACTACCAGATAGTCCACGGTAATCCAGTCATATTCCTCATGAACCAGGTCCGCAAGGCCCGCCGCCAGCTTCTCATAGCCATCGCCGGAGCCCGGCCACCACATGGTGACGGTTACCGGTTCATGTGTTTCTTCCCCCGCTCCCTCGCTGGAAGCTGCCGCCGTATCCCCCTGCGCCGCTGCCGCTGTTGTAGCCCCGGTCGTCTCTGTCCCGCCGCCGCACGCTACCAGGCTGGACGCCATTGCCGCTGCCATGACAAATCCCAATACTCTTTTAAACATACTATTTCCTCCTTCTGCTTCTGATGATTCTGATGGCTTTACTTCTGATAGTCCTACTATACCATGTCCAGCCTGTCCGGTCTTTTACTTATCCGATATCTTTTTTCCATATTCCATCCAAAAATGCGTATTCTGGTAAAAGATTTTACTTTTTCAGCTATTCCCTTTTGTTCCGGTCCTGCCGGACCATCAGTCACGCTGCCCGCGCAGGCGCCTTATATCCCTGTCCATGCTTTCCCAGCCCGCCGCTTAAAAGTCCTTGCTCCAATGGGGAAAACGCCTGGAACAGTTGCTGACGCCGATGGCCCTTATCTTTCCTTCGTCCTTCAGTTCCAGCAGCGTCCCCATGGTCTCCCAGATGGGCGTCTTAAAGGGCTCCCTGGACTGGACATGGGTCATATGATGTCCGCATTGCCCCATTGTGCGTCGCCGCCCATGGACCAGGTCCCCTGGGCGATGACAGATACCTGAATTCCCGATGTCCCCGCCTGTTTTGTAATCATACTGTCCTCCGCTTATTCCACCCGCTTTAAAATCTCCATTATATCCTCAGGGGTAAAGTCACAGAGCTGTGACACCCTGCGGCCGTTCCCGGTACACTGTTCTACAATCAATGGGAAATCCTCCGCCTTCACGCCAATCTCCCTCATAGTCCTTGGAAGCCCCAGATAATCGATGAATTCCTCCATCTTCTCAATCCCCTTAAGGGCGGTAGCCTCCGGATTCTCAAAGTTCATCTCAATCCCCCATACACGGTGGGCGAACTGGGCCAGCCTCATGGGCGCCTTCTTATAAGCCTGGCGCGCCCAGGACGGGAACACCACGGAAAGGCCTGCGCCGTGGACGATGCTGTGGTTGGCGGAATGCATTTCCTCCTCAATGAGATGGATGCCGCTGCCCTTTAAACGGCCGCAGCCCACCAGGTTGTTGTGTGCCATGGAAGCGCCCCACATGATGGCCGCGCGGGCCTCATAATCATGCAGGTCCTTCATCACGGCATATCCCGCCTCGATGATGGATTTCATGATGGCCTCCGCCATGCGGTCAGAAATCCCTGCATCCGTTGAAGCGGTAAAATACCGCTCGCATACATGCATGATGCTGTCAAATACACCGCAGGCTGTCTGGAAGGCCGGCACGCTGTATGTAACCTCAGGATTCATCACGGCAAAAAAGGGACGGTTGGCCTCATGGTGGGCGCCACGCTTTAAGTTCAGCTTCTCATTGGTCAGCACGGTGGCCGTGCTGGTCTCGGAACCGGCCGCAGCCGCTGTCAGCACCACGCCCACCTTCACGGTCTGGCTTATCTCCGGCTCCTTCTTCCCCTCTGCAAATGCCCATACATCCTCTAGGCTGGTATGGATGCCCAGGGCGATTCCCTTGGCGGAATCAATTACGCTTCCCCCGCCGATGGCAAGGATGAAATCCACGCCCTCTTTCCTGCACATCTCAATGCCCTCTCCAATAAGGCCCAGGGTGGGATTGGGCTGCACGCCCAGCATCTCAACGTATTCAATACCAGCCGCCTCCAACAGTCCCTTCACCTTAGCGTACACTTGGATGTTTTCCACCGCCGCCTCATCATAGGAATGCAGCAGCACCTTCTTAAACCCATTTTTCTGAATCATATCCGGTATCAGGTTCTCCGCATCATGGCCAAATAATACTTTTGTTGGTAAGCTGAAATCAAAATTCAACATGTCTTTCTTCCTCCTGGTTTTCTTCTGGTTTTCTTTTATATAAATGCTTTATATGTAAATGTTTTTATACCGTAAAACCAATACGCGTGACCGCAATCTCCAAATCTCCCAGGGCCTCCGCCGTGGTCAGTTTTCCATCCGCATGGTCAATCATTTTCTCATAAAGAATATTGCCTGCGGCCTGGATATCCATATCCTCCGTGATGACAGCGCTCAGATCCACATCGATATTCTCGCCTGACTTCCCTATGGTCCGCTCATTGCCCGTCACCTTGATGGTGGGCGCGATTGGGTTGCCCAGGGGGTTACCCTTGCCGGTGGAGAAGATGATGAGCTGGCATCCAGCCCCGGCAAGGGCCGTGGTGTTCTCCACCCCTCCCGTGGGGGCGTCCATCAGATACATGCCCGGACGGCCCGGGGCCTCCGAACAGGTAAGCATATCCTGGATGGGTCTGGTCCCGCCCTTCTTGATGGAACCCAGGGCCTTCTCCTCGATGGTGGACAGACCGCCCTTGATGTTATCCGGCGCCGGGTTAAAGCCGTTTAAGTCCACGCCGATGCTCTTGATATAATCCTCATACCAGCGGATGGCCTTCACGATGCGCTCCCCCAGCTCCGGGGTCACGGCGCGTTTGAGCAGGATATTCTCCGCCCCCATCCACTCCGTGGTCTCCGAGAGGATTACCGTTCCCCCTGCGTCCACCAGCTGGTCCGCCACCAGGCCTGTGGCCGGATTGGATACCAGGCCGGAGGTGGTGTCGGAGCCGCCGCATTCCACGCCCAGGTGCAGGTGTTCAATGCCCACCTCCACCCTCTGTTCCATGGAAGCCTCGATAATCAGCCGCCTGGCCGCCCTCACCGCCTGCTCCGTACAGCCGATGGAGCCGCCGCACTCATCCATGGAAAATGTCTCCGCCTTCTTGCCCGTAGCCCGGATGACGGCCGCTATCTTCTCCGCCAGGGCCGGCTCCAGGGATACCACCACCGCCGAGTGCACGTTGGGATTGGCTCCCATACCGCCCATGGTCTTGATATGCAGGTCCATATCCGGTCCGATTTCCCCGCGGCCAAAGCAGGGGCACACCGGGATTGTCCCATTAATCATCTGCGCCACGCGGCGGGCGATGAAATTGGAATTATCCGCCGTGCTGATAATTGCCACATAGTTCCTCACACCGTATCTTCCATCCGGACGGGCATAGCCCATAAAGGTTTTCCTCATCGTCCCAGCCCCCTTATACTCTCCACATTATGTACATGGACCCATTCGCCCTTCTTGATATCCTTAATGCATCTGGCAACCGGTTCACCGTATTTGTAAACCTTTTCCCCAGCTGCAATATCGCTCAACGCTATCTTATGCCCGTAAGGAATCTCATCCCCTACCGTGATATCCGCACCGTCCAGCCCCATGACCAGCCCCGGCTTAACATCCTCCAGCACAACCGCCACATTATCCTTCTCTGTAAACCGAATTATCTTCCTCATTGATTTCACCACCGCCTATTCGCCAACACATACCTTGATATCCGCGTTCATCCGATCCAGGTCAGACTGCCAAAGGGCCAGTTCCCCACCCTTTATATATCCCAGGACATGGGCAATCTTCCTTCCCCCGCAGATAACATTGGTCCTGTCATATCCGGACAGGGTCCATGCAATCACCAGTTCCGTAATCCCGCATCCATACTTGCCGCACAGGTCCTTCCAGCCCTCCAGCATATCCAGCACGCGCTGCCGCTTCTCAGGCTGGAACCATGCAATCTTGTTGCGGACATTCACCGCGTCCAGCACATAGTCCATCCCTATCTTGCCGGTCAGAAGCCCCTGCTCCAGCGGGGAATAGGCCTGGACCGTGATGTTGTACTCCCTGCATATGGGCAGGAAGGCGTTTATCTTCTTCTGGTCCAGCATGCTGTAGCGCTCCTGGACCAGATCCACCTGTCCATACCGCATATATTCCCGCAGCTGGTCAAGGCTTGCGTTGGAAATGCCCACGGCCCGGATTTTCCCCGCCTTCTTCAGTTCATTCAGCGTACCCATGATTTCACTGATTTCCACATTAAATGGCGGCAGCGGCTGCTGGTGGGTCACATAGATATCGATATAGTCCAGGCCCAGCCGCATCAGGCTGTCATCCACCTCCTGGAGCATGGCCTTCCTGCTTAAGTTCCTGCGGATGGTCCTGCCGTCCCTGCTGAGGATTACGGTCCCCTGGTCATCCTTCCACCATACGCCGCACTTGGTTTCGATGATTAAGTCTTCCCTCTTAAAGCGCCTGATGGCCTGCCCCACCAGTTCCTCGCTGTGTCCGAAGCCATAGGCCGGTGCCGTGTCAATCATGGTGATTCCATTCTCCACCGCCGCGTCAATGGCTTTCAGGGAGCCTGCGTCATCCTGCTCGCCCCACTGGGCGTCCCCGCCCATGGACCATGTCCCCAGGGAGATTACCGGCGCCTGTATATCTGTATTTCCGATTGTCTGTGTCCTCATACTGATTCCTTCTCTCATAACTTATTTTGGGTTTCCACTTCACTTACTTTAGCTCCCGCGTCACTCATTCCGACTTCCGCCCCATCTATTTGGGGCTTCCGCCCATCTGTTTCAGATTCCGCTCCATTCCGAGGGGAACCAGTCCTTCCTGATACAATCCTTAAGGCTCCATCCCGGATTCGTCCTGTTGTCCGGGTATATTACCTTATAGCTCCAGAATATCCATCCATCCGTATTCCGCTCCCAGGTCTGAAGCTGCATGTCGGCCATCAGCCGGTAGGACATCTTCTGCTCCAGATCACTGAACGTTTCCTGTTCCGGCACAAAGTGCATCAGCGACCATTCCCCCACGATGACCGGGAAGAACTGCCTCATGAACCTAAGCTCTGCCGCGTGTTCTTCCAATAATCCCGCGTAATAGGAATAAGGCATGGAATCCCGCCCCGCCGGCCCATTCATGGCATCATAGATATGGGTATCGAATACAATATTCTTAAACTCTGGTCCCTGCATGAAGCCGACCCATTCCTTCAGGCGGAACCCGTCATGGAAGACAATGGCCTTATCCTCATCCAGATAACCGCGCAGCCGGCGGTACCCTTCCAGATAAAAATCTTTCAGCAGTCCTGTGGGAACCGCCTCGGACTGAGCTGAGCGCTCCGGGTCCCTGGCCCGGTACTTGCGCAGGTTTTCCTCCAGCATGGAGGCCTCAATGGGTTCATTGAGAAGCTGGATTCCGTATAGGGCCGGATGGTCCTTATATCTCCCTGCCAGCATTTCCAACACCCGCAGCGCCCGTTCAATGTTCTCCGGCTTCTTATGCCACAGGCACACGCCGCAGATGCCGCCGTTGTCAAATCCGTTCTGGGAATCCGGCACCGTATGCAGGTCGATGAGGATTTTAAGATTCAGCTCCCTGCACCACTCAAACAGCTCATCCAGATACCCGATACAGCCCACATAAGGCTCACACCAGGCCGGGTCGTCCCCGAATATGAAATGCGGTACTGGAATCCGGATAAGGTTCATCCCATATGCCTTGATATTCCTGATATCCTCATAGGTGATGAAGGTGTCCCTGTGGACCTTCAGCCTGGCCCGTTTCTCCGCTTCCGGAAGATCCGTGCAGAAATCTGTCTCATCATTCCCGTCAAATCCCTCAAACAGCCTCCGCTGCATCCATTTCTCCAGCACCAGCCAGTTCCCAAGGTTGACACCCCTGATTTTATCCATCCGCCTTCCTCCTAATCCTGTTTCTGCATCCCGCGGAGCAGTTCCCCGCCGTCCACCAGTATGGTGGTCCCGGTCATGAACCGGAAGGCGTTGCCCACCATTGAGGCCACCACGTCCCCGATATCACAGGGCGCCCCGATTCTGCCAAGGGGAATGGACTTAAGCTTTGCCTGGAGGTTGCTTTCTTTTCCATATACATTTTTATTGATATTGGACAGTATGACGCCGGGGGCGCAGCTGTTCACCCGGACCCCGTAAGGTCCCAGGCTTGCGGCCAGGGAACGGGTGATTCCCTCTAGGGCATACTTGATGCTGGAGTAGACGGCCAGGTTACCCATGGCGCTCAGTCCGTTGATGGACGAGATAATCACGATATTTCCTGATTTCTGCCCCTTCATGATCTTACCGGCCCGGATGACGCCATATAAGGTGCCCTTATAATCTGTATTGATAACCCGGTCGATATCCTCCATCTGGGAATCCAGAAGCTCGGCCCGGTAATTAATCCCCGCGTTAGCCACAAAGATATCCATCCTGCCATGCTTCTCCTGGTGTTCCGCAAAGAACCGCTCCACCTGCTCCTCGCTGGTCACATCCACCTGGTAGCTTTCGCAGCTTCCTCCCTGCTCCCGGATCTCCTTCTCGGTCTGTGCCAGCCCTTCCAGGTTTCTCCCCAGAAGCGCCACATTGGCCCCCAGGTTTGCCAGGGATACAGCTATCCCCCTCCCTATGCCGGAGCTGGCTCCTGTCACCACCGCTTCCTGGCCTTCTAATGAAAATGTCCGGCTGATATAATCCTGATTCATCTCGCGCCTCCCAATTCTATTAATAAATCCTTCTCATAACTCTCCCCCGGTTTCAGTATCTGGATATCCCGTTTCAGCTCCAGCCTCTGCCTGCTCTGTTCATCATCTGCCAGCCCGGTCCACGGTTCAATGCAGATAAAATGGATGTCCCCGGGCTTGGACCACAGAAGAAGGTTCTTAAACCCTCCGATATGGACGCGTATATAGCGGCCGCTGGACCGGTCCGTGATGTCTATGTATTCTGACTTAAGCCCTGTCAGGCACACATTCTTGGGAAACATCCCATTCTTAAGAGGTATCTCCTTACACGCCGTGAAATATATCCGCTCCTCCCCGGTGCGCAGCTGCCCCTGGTCATCGCTTATGAGCTGGATGGGCGTCTCCTCCCGCTCAAATATCAGCGCATAATCCCCGATATCCTGGCTGCCGCCCTCAAAAGGGCAGATAAATCCGGGATGGTATCCCACATTAAAAGGCATGTCACGGTCCCCGTTGTTCTTCACCAGATAGGTCCAGTGCAGATCCGTGCCATCCAGGCGGTAGGCAGTCTCCAGGGAAAATTCATAGGGATACAGCCTGCGCAGCTGTTCATCCGCCTCAATGCGCCATGTCATCCCTTCCCCTGTATTCTCCTTCAGCCGGTGGGTGGTAAAGCGCGCAAACCCATGGTTCTGTCCCTGGTATTCCTTCCCGTCCGGGCCGTAAAACTTAAAATCCTTAATCCTGCCGCAGTAGGGGAATATCACCGGGGCCCGCAGTTCCCATATGTCCGGCCGTCCCTGCCACAGATACTGCCGCCTGGTCCTCACATCCTTCACCGACCATAGCTCGGCCCCATAAGCATTTACTTCCACTTCCAGTTCCTGATTGCTGATTCTCTCCAGCTCCATCTCTTGTTCCGCCTCCTGTTCCCTTTCTATTTCAACCCGCTGGTGACAATTCCCTGCGTAAAATACTTCTGGCAGAATATGAACACAATCAATATGGGCGCGATGGACATGGTGGCCGCGGCCATCAGGTAATTCCACTGTACGCCGAACTCCCCCTGGTACTTCTGAAGCGCAATCTGCACATTGTACATGCTCTTGGAATTGGTCATGATCAAGGGGTAAAAATAATCATTCCAGGTCCCCGTGAATTTGAGGATTGCAAAGGTTGCAAAGACCGGTTTGCTCAGGGGCAGGAAAATATACCGGTACACATCAAAACTGCCGCATCCGTCCAGCGTGGCCGCCTCGTCCAGCGCCTTGGGGAAGCCCATGTAATACTGCTTAATCAGGAATACGCCTAACGGTGCCGACAGGTAGGGGATAATCAGGGCCCAATATGTATTCAGCAGCCCCAGGCCGCCCTTTCCCCATATATTATTCCCTCCCATCAGGGGAATCTGCTTTAACAGGATGTACTGCGGGATGATGTATACCTGGCTCGGCAGCATCATGCCGCAGAGGAACAGGATGAAGAGCACATGGCTTCCCTTAAATTCCAGCCTGGCAAACGCATAGCCGGCAAGTGAACTGATTACAATGCTCAGGCCCACCACCACCACGGTGACAAAGGCCGAGTTGAAAAAATATCTGGCCCAGATATCGCCCTTCAGCACATCGATGTAATTCTGCCATCTCCAGTGCTTTGGGAAGAACTCAAAGGCCGCTGAGATTGTCTCCTCCGGCTGCTTCAGTGATGTAAAAAATGCAATGAACAAGGTCCCCAGGACAAATGCCGCAAGCGCGGCCACCATGATCCAGATGACTCCATGGACCACCGCCGCTTCCATTTTCCTTCTCTGTCTTGCCGCTTTATCCATCTTCTGTTTCTCAGTCAAGTTCCGCGCCCCCTTCCTTATTACCGTACTTAAAGAACAGCAATGTCAGTACAAAAATCATCACAAACAGTACAACCGCCTGGCTTGTGGCATATCCCATGGAATAATTGGTAAATGAATTCACATATATCTGATGGGCAATGGTAGTGGTGCTGTTCATAGGACCGCCGCCTGTCATGACCATGATCTGGGCAAATACCTGGAATGAGGAAATCATGCACATGACCAGGAGGAAGAAGGTTGTGGATGACAGCATGGGGATACTGATTTTAAAGAACTGCATTACCTTGGACGCCCCGTCTATCTCCGCCGCCTCATACAGGTAATCCGGGATTGCCCGCAGGGCTGAAAAATAGATGACCATGCAATACCCCATCCCCTGCCAGATGCCCATGGCAATCAGACACGGCAATGCCAGTTTCTCATTCTGCAGCCACGACTGCGAGGGCTGGCCGAACAGGTTCAGGACCGAGTTGAGGACGCCCACCTTTGAATCATACATATACAGCCATATCATGGAAGCCGCGATGGCGGAGATGATATAGGGCACGTAAAACACCGCCCGGCAGAAGCCGCTTCCCTTAAACCACCTCTGGTTCAGGATGGCCGCCACCCCTAATCCCAGTACAATATTGGCGGACACCACGGCCAGGCTGTAAATTATGGTATTCACCAACGACCTCAGGAAGATTTTATCCTTCAGCAGACGCAGATAGTTATTCATTCCTATGAATTTCATCCTGCTCATGTTATAATTGGTGAAGCTCATAGCGATTGCACATACTACCGGAATCAGGATGAATATCAGATAGACCAGCAGTGACGGCGCTATGAACAGATACGGTGCGATTATATTCTTTTTCTTCTTTTTCATCGGTTCCCGTCCCTCCTTCTCATTATGGATTTACTATAACACAACCCATTTTTCTATCTTTTACAATTTCGGCGGTTTTTTTTAACTTATCCGTCCACTGCATGCAGGTATCTGTAAATTAGTAAAAAATTTTACTTTTTTAGATGATTTTTTAGAATTGATTGCGCCGCTGCCATATTTTATTTATTATATTAGGGAAGGAAGGTGTGCAATCCCATGAAAAAATTTCAGAAAATACAGTATAAGCTGTTCACCACATATTTTATATTGACGTTCATCATTGTCACATTCATGGTGGTCTGTTTTTACCAATACATCTATACCCAGATTACGGATGACCTGAAGGCCTCGCGCATAGAGGTGGTCAGCCACACCGCCAGCACGGTGGACCATCTGACGGACATGCTGCTCTTTGCCATCAGCATCGGCCCATTCCAGAGCCAGTTCCAGTCCATACTGGCGGAAGAACTTCCCGAGGACCCCTATGAACAGCATCAGCTTGAGAATCAGGCCGCCGTCCTTTTCAGGAATTACAGTGATACCTACCAGAACCTGAAGGTCAACTACTATACAACCCTCATAGGGCTGAACGGTTTCCAGTACAGCAATGCCGCCGGCTTCCGCTATGACAGCTTTCGCCAGGCCCCGTGGATGGATGCCGTGCTGGAAGCCAACGGGCAGGTGGTATGGATTCCCACAATGGAGGATTCCTACGCTCCCTTTTCCTCCAAGAACATCTATATCATGAGCCGCACCATCCGCACCGGACACCGCCTGACCCCCGCGGGAATCCTCTCCATCATGATTGACGAGGATTCCCTCTATAAGATTTACGCATCTTCTGAATCAGCGGACGCCAGCTACTTTATCGTGGACCAGGAAGGGGCCGTCATCTCCCATAAGGACAAGGCGCTCATCGGGACCCACTGGGATTCCCCCGTCCCCCTGGACTCCATCCGCGGGCCGTCCGGCCAGTCCATCGCGCGCGGCGGGGAGGCTGGCCTGGATAACCTCTACAGCTATCACAAGTTAAACAGTTCCGGCTGGTGGCTGGTGGAATCCGTCCCCATGAGCACGCTGATTCATTCCAGCTCACGCTTCCTGGATATCATACTGATAGCGGCAATCATCTGCCTGATCAGCGGACTGCTGTTCTCCTATGCATTTTCACGCTATATCAGCCGCCCCATTGTGGAATTAGACCGCGGCATGGAGAGGATTGCCCAGGGCGACCTGCAATTACGGCTTCCAAAGACATCCCAGGATGAGCTGGGCAGCCTGATTGACGGCTTTAACCGGATGTCGAGGGAACTGGACACCCTCTTAAGCCGTATAAGGGAACAGGAACGGCATAAGCGCAAAGCGGAAATAGGTTTCCTGCAGGCGCAGATTAATCCCCATTTCATCTACAACACCCTGAACTCCATCCGCTGCATGACGCTGATGCAGAACACGGAAGAGGCTGCCAAGATGCTGGTCTCCGTCATTTCCATGATGCGGACGGTCCTGGATACCAGGAAAATGTTCGTGCCCCTGGACACAGAGCTGTCTTCCTTAGAAAACTACCTGGAGATACAGAAGGTAATCTACAGCCAGAAGCTGGAGATGGAACTGGATATCAGCCCTAACGTACATATGTCCATGGTCCCCAAGCTGATCCTCCAGCCCATCGTGGAGAACTCGGTGTTCCACGGCATCATGCGCAATAACCTGAACGGTGTCATCCACATATCCGCCTACCGGGAGGACGCGGACGGCGTTGACCTTCTCCACCTCGTGGTCACGGACAACGGCCGCATGGAACCGGGCACCCTTAAAGAGCTCCAGCACCGCTTAGAGGAAAACCAGGAGGACTCCCTGAGCAACGGCAACCATATCGGCCTTACCAATATCCTCCGGCGCATCAAGCAGATATACGGGGAGGAGTACGGCCTTACCATCACGGAGACGGCAAATGGCTCCGACAGCAACGGGGCGGCAGACAGCCCCAGCCATACCGGGGAAACGTATGTCAGGGGGACCAGCGTCCATCTTTGGTTTCCCAACCGGATATACGACCCTGAGACTTCCATGGAGGAAATGCTATGATCCGAATCTTTATCATTGACGATGAAACCCCCATCCGCCAGTGGCTCCGTTTCTGTATCGAACGGTCGGACTCCTGCTTTGAGATAGCAGGGGAATCGGCCAACGGGGAGGACGGGCTGAAAGCCCTGGCAAAAACAGAGGCGGATATCGTCATCCTGGACATAATGATGCCGGGAATCAATGGGCTGGAGGTCCTCTCGCAGTTAAACGCCATGAAACCCGGCCTGAGTATTATCATGTTGACCAATTTCGCGGAATTCAAATACATCCAGAAGGCGGTCCGCAACGGGGCCGTGGAATATTTCCTGAAATCAGAGATTACCGAGGAAGGGCTTATGGACTGCCTCCAGAAGATTGCATCCGCCATGAAACAGAACTCCATGAAGCTGCAGTTGTCCTCGGAGCTGGAGCTGCAGACCGTGCGCAGCCTCTGTGAACAGATACTGAACCATACCATCGACAGCCAGGAGCAGTTTTTAAAAAGCGCGGAGGCCTATCCCCACCCCATGTCCTTTAAGAATAACCTTTTCGTCATCGCAATCCGCTGCCGGCCGGGAACCTTTGCAAACTTTACCGGTGCCGCCCTCGCGGACATCTCTGAGTACTTAAGCACCATGCATCAGATTGCCTGGAACGGCCACGACTGCTTCCTTGTCTGCGAGATGAACAAGCTTAACAGCCAACTTATGATTTTCAACTCCATAGCCGGAATGCTCCGGTGGATTTGTACCAATATCCCCCATGCCTACATCGGCGTCAGCAACATTTACCATGACTTTTCTTCCCTGTACCATGGTATGACGGAATCGCTGCTGTCCTTAAACACCGGTTTTTATAAAAAGCCCGGCAGCGTAACCTACATCTACGAAGCAAAGGAAAAGGCCATCGACCAGGACCGCCTGTCCGTGTTCAGCGATGAAATCCTGAATATCGCCAAAACCGGAACCCAGGATGAACTGCGCCTGAAACTGCTGTCCGTCTTTGACTATTTCCGGACCAGCATGCCCTCGGATTTATCCTTTGTGAACCACTATTTCCTGGAGCTGCTCTACCTGATCCACTCCGTATTCATGTCCAACACCCAGCAGTTCCGTTTCTTTGACCAAGCGGTGCGGAGGGATATCCACCAGGGCCTGCCCCAGGCCATCTTTCTGGATGAATTACAGCACACTGTCATGGACCTCCTCCCCCGGTTCTATTCCAAGGAGAGCCTGCCCGCCTTCAGCGCCCCCATTGCAGATGCCACCGCCTACATCAAGGAACATTACTGCGAGAACATCACCCTGAAGGACGTTGCGGATGCAATCCACATGAACGCGGATTATCTGGGAAAGCTGTTTAAAAAGGAAACCGGCTGCAGCTTTAATACTTACCTGACCAATATCAAGATGGAATACGCGGACTATCTGATACGCAATACCAACCTTAAGAAATATGAGATTGCGGAGAAGCTGGGGTACACTAATTTCAGTTATTTTTCCAGGATTTATTCGGCGCATAAGGGGAGGTGAGGGTTGGGAGATAAAACAAAGAAACTATTCGTTTTTCCTATCCTTTACTAAGTAACTGTTTTGCATGTGAACTATGATAACGGCAAGCTAGAAACCAATGGTAGATATAAATTGAACATCCCACGACTTTTCTTTCTGCCGGTTTGGAGCATAAGAGACGCAGGGCAGGACCATTCCCCTCACGGACGGATGCACCTCCCCCTCCACGACTCCTATCTCCAAAAACATTCTTCCCTTAGTCCAGGACCGCTACCATCCTGGTATATGCGCCAGATCCGTTTTTTACTTTCAGCGGCATACAGATGGTCTTGAAGCGGTGGACCGGAATTTCTCCCAGGTTTACCACGCACTCAATGACCGGGATGGCGTGTTGGCATAGGAGGACTACATGGGCCGGTTTTTCTTTTTTCCTGGGGTCATCCACGGTGAAGGAATCAATGGCGGCCATCACAATCCGCCGGTCGGCCAGGTATTGGGCCGCGTCTTCTGTGAGATAGGGGGATTTTTCGTAATCCGGGTCTTCGTAACGGCGGTAGGCTCCTGTATTGAGGATGACCATGTCCCCTTCTTCGATGAAACCGAATTTGCGCTCCGCTTCTTTGATATCTTCGGCGTTAATCTCGCCATAGACGTCCCTATCCAGATTCAGCATCAGCGTGGGGACCATGTAGAAGAAATCCACCGGATACTCATCGATATTTTTCCCATTCATGGAAAAATGGGACGGCGCATCGATGTGGGTCGCCACATGGGTTGTGATGGTGAACTGCTCCATCTTGTTGGTAAAGCCTTTTTGGGCTTCTTCTTCCGCGGAATGCTGCAGGATATAGCGCATCTCCACCCGGGGCGCGCTGGGCGGCTTAGGCATCCCATCCCTGAATTCTGTTGATAAATCAATCATTCTCATACTTTTTTACCTTCCTTTAAAATATTCATGCAACCATTTTGCGATATCTTCTATCTTGGTAAGGGAACGGCAGCTGTCCCAAAGCCTGTCAAGCTCCGCTTCCTGGAAAAATGCGTTGCAGCAGGCATCGAATTTTTCTCTTAACGCGGCTTCGCTCCATCCTTCTACACGCTCACAGGGATTGGGAAATGTCCTGTATTCCCACATCTGCCCCGCCTTTCCCCACACGCGCAGGAGTGTGCTTCCAAATCCTTTGTCCCCTCTCTGTGCTGTCTCTTCGCCGTAGCGCAGTTTCGCACGGAAGGGGTAGAGGCGGGCATCCTCATAATGGGCTTTGGAAAATTCCGCCGCCGACAACCGCCCGCCTGCCAGGACCCAGCAGATGCAGAAGGGGATGCAGAATCTCTGCTCATATATGCTGCCCGGCCACAGGGACGGCAGCGACATGTAATGGTTGGGGGAGGTGAGACACTCCATCTGTTCGATGTCCTCTGCCCTGATTGGATGCTCCCTCACAAACTGACGGGCCGCTTCGATTGCCTGGTATGTGGAAAAACAGGTTGGATACTTCTTCAACAGAAGCCCCGGTGTCTCGAATACGGATACCTTTCCCAACAGTCCGGCCAGTCTTCCCAGCTTCTCCCTATTGCCTGCAAATGCGGCAATATAGCCGTCAGGCCTGTCCAGTAAGTCCTTTGGGGCGCGGATTCCTGAGCGGACATACAGGGCGGCCCGCAGCCCATTTGCCGCCGCATTTCCCACATGGAGGGAATTGCCGGTGTAGCCGAAATTCCCTCTCAGGCCGCAGGCAAAGGTACACGCCATGGAACAGGTGTTTATAAGCTCTTCATCTGTCATGCCCAGCAGTTTACCGGCTGCCATGGCCGCCCCGATGATTCCCGCTGTGCTGGTAGAATGGAACCCGCGTATATGATGCTCCGGCATCAACGCCTCATTTATGCGCCCCAGCACTTCAAAACCGCAGATATATGCTTCCAGCACCTCATAGCCGCTTTTGTGCAGCCGTTCCCCCAATCCCAGCACCACCGGCGCAAGCACTGCGCTTGGATGGCCCGGCAGCCCGTAAAACAGGTCATTGTATTCACAGGAGTGTGCGGATACCGCATTCAGCAGGACCGCGTCCGTCAGGACCGCCTGACAATGCCCATAGCCTAAAACCGTGGGCGTCCGGTCTTTGACAGCCCCGGTTTCCCCGATACCTTCCGCTGCTTTAACAAACCCTGCTTTCTCTGCAGGTTCTGTCAATTTTTCGCTGTTTTTTATCTTTACATCCAACGCCTTTGCCACATCCTGCACCTGCTCCATGGCGGCTCCCAACAAGATTGCCGCCACCGTATCCGTGAACGCCCGCAGGGCACATTCCCTGATTTCTTCAGATACGTTCCTAAGGGAAAATGCTGCAACATAGCCGGCTATCTCCTGCTGTATCTCCATCTGCTAATCCTCCAGGTTTTCTTTAATACAATCCAAACATCTTTGGAAGGAATGTTATCATTCCCGGAATATATGTAATCAGAAAAATAATTGCTATCTCTGCCATACAGAACGGCAGCACTGCTTTCATACAGGTTGTTACTGGTTTCTTGGCTATGGCCGAGCCGATAAACAGGGTCGGTCCAAAGGGCGGTGTGCAGATACCGACCGCACAGTTAATGCAGAAAATAACTCCCATTGCCAGCGGATCCACCCCGTAGGATATCGCCATCGGCACCAGGATTGGAGCAAAAATCAGGATATTCGCAGAGCACTCCATGGTTGCGCCAAGAATCAGCAGTATGATGTTAATCAAAAACAGGACCACATATCTGCTGGATATATGCGCGGTGATAAACTGGGCGCACAAGGATGGGACTCCTGAAAAGGCCACCAGATAACTAAGGGGTTTGGCCGCCGCGTTAATAATAAGTATACCGCCGGCTGTTGTCATGCTTGTGACCAGCGCTTTCCAGACTTTCTCCTTTGTCAATGTCCGGTAATAGAACTTACCGACTATTAAGACCCAGACACAGGCTATGGCCGCGGATTCCGTTGCCGTAAACCATCCTGTAAAAACACCTATCATGATAATGCACGGTGTAATAATAGCCGGACAGCATTCCAGCATGGTCCTGATGGCTACCCTTACTGAAACCCGTTCCTCTTCCTTGGGATAATTGTGCTTTTTGCTCTGATATATAACAATCACGCCTAATGCACATGCAACCAGAATTCCCGGGATTACCCCGCCCATGAACATTGCCGCCGTGGACATTGACATAGTAGAGCTATAGATGACCATTGGTATACTGGGCGGGATCATTGGGCTTAGGCAGGAAGACGAAGCCGTAACCGCGACCGAAAATTCCGCGTCATACCCCTCCTCTTCCATAGTGGGAATCAACATGGAACCGATGGAAGCCGTGTCTGCAACAGCTGAACCGGACATAGCGGCAAACAACACGGAAGCCAGTATATTCACATGGGCCAGTCCCCCCCGGAACCGTCCCACAAATATTTTACACAGACGCATGATATCCCGTATCAGGCCGCATTGCATCATCAATTCCCCTGCAAGGACAAACATAGGAATCGCCAGCAGGGAATATGAATCAACCCCCTGGTAATACTGACGGAAAATCATATTCAGAGGCATTTCCCCCCATATTTTCAAAGTAATCAATACGCTGGCGCACATCCCAATTCCAATGGGCACTCCTAAAAACAAAATTCCAAATAATAACAGGAACAGATATACGGCCATCTGCATTTATGGTTCCTCCTTCCCTATGAGTCCAAGCACATCATGGATGCCTCCGTCTATGGTATGGATTAACATGAAGATCCCACCGATGAAAAGTCCCAATGCAGGCCAGAATAAAGTAATCGGCAGCCCGGAAGCACGCGATTTCATATAAGATGGAAGCATCTGCATTCCCACGTTAATAAATACCAGCAAAAAATACAATGTAACCGCTTTGGCTATCAGGTTGGCTATGAATTTATTTTTGCCATGAAACATACTTACGAAAAATTCAAAACTTACCAATTCACATCGTTTCATAGCAACGCTGGAGCCGATAAATGCAACCCATATCATGAGATACCGTGAAGTTTCTTCCGGCCATGCAAAAGAGAAGCCAAAAAAAGCACGGGGTATAATCGCAAAAATCATGGAAACCAGAATACCAATCCCACATATTCCAATGATGGTTTCCCCCAGCGTCCGGCAGGTACTGCTCAGATAATCCAGTCCTTTTATCAGACCTTTCATATTCCCCCTCCTCTTGTATATTATTTCTTGGTCAGATTCTGAATCTTATCAATCAAGTCCTGGTTAAACTGCTTTCCCTCTCCCACATATTGATTCCAGATAGCATATGACTGTTCAAACCAAGCCTTCTGTTCTTCATCCGTAAGCTCCACTACATTGACTTTATATTTCTCCGCCATCTCCTTATGGGATTCGGCCACAAAATCAACCCATTGCTCTGCCTGCCATTCTTCTGCTTCACGTGCGCATTCCAAAACAGTCTTAAACAGTTCGGAATCCACTCCACCCAGCTTTTCAATAGCAGTCGGTCCCATGAATTTTACAGATAAGCACCATGACTGCTGAATCTGTACCCAGTTATCAAGCACCTCTGAACAACTCTCCTGATTTACAATATATCCCTGATTATAGCAGCCATCAATTACACCATTCTGCAGTGATGTGTACACCTCCGTCATAGACTGGGCAATGGATGAAACTCCCCACTGGCTGAACAGGGACATCTCAATTGGTGCACCTGTTGTACGCAATTTCAAGCCTTTTGCCTGATTCGGGGTGCGGATTTCTGCTCCGGTTGTTCCAAGGCCGCGGGGTTCATCAAACTCAAAAATCATGGGATACAGTCCAGTGTCTTCATAGACATGGCCAATGAAATACTGTCTCAACTCCGGATTCTCCACAACTGCCCTTACGTGGTCATAATCCCCAAACAGGCCCGGTAAATCAAAAATTGCAATTGCATCCGAAAACTCACTCATATTTCCTGCAGAGCATTTACACATATCCAGGGTTCCATCCAGGCAGGATTGAGTGATTTCCTTATCCGACCCCAGGGAACAACGGTCAAAATATTCGATAGAAACACGCCCATCTGTCTTTTCACTTACAAGTTCTATGAACTTTTTATTTCCCCACCCATCTGGATTAATGTCGGCACATGTGTCTGCGTAACGTAATTTAATTTCAGTTCCGGCTGATTCGGTACTGCCCTCTTTTGTATTGCCAGCCGCAACCTGCTTGTCCCCGGTCTGCTCCGCCGATGATACCGCACCCCCTCCATTACCCCCACAAGCAGTTAAAGAAACCGCCATGGTTAACAGTATACATAATGCTGCCTTTTTCATACCCAATTCTCCTTTCATTTCCCTTTTCGTATTATTATATTGTAATATTGCACAAAAATAAAACTATATTTTTCATTTTTTTAAACATTTCCACCATATTTTGATGCTCGATGGAAATATTTCCATTTTGATTAACATTTTCTCCCCCCACTTCCTTTTCTGCCGGAAAGTATCCGTTTGGCTTGTTCCCACCGGAATTACGCTGTATAATAGGGGCAATAACAAAATTCCCAAAAAGGAGCCTTATATGGATATCCAGGAATATATCAGTCAGAATTGCAAATTAGAAGATAATAGTGAATATGCCAGCCGTCTCAGCAGCCAATATTCCTTCCTGCCCAAGCAGCAGAAAAAGCTGGCCAATTATATCCTTAATCATCAGGATGAAGTAATCCGTTCATCCATTACCATGCTTTCGCATAAAACCGGAATCGCAGCCTCCACAATCACCCGCTTCTGTCAGTCGCTTTCCTATTCTGGTTTCAGTGAAATGAAATTCAGCATGTCCAAAAAAGTTCTCTCCAATAATGACGAAGCTTTAATCCAAAAGGGTGATTCTATAAATGTCATCGCTAAAAAGCTGCTGAAAAGCAGCTCCGAATGTTTTGCTTCAACAATGCGCACAATCGACCTAAAGCAGTTGGAGGAAGTCATCCATATCCTTATGTCTGCCCATAACATCCATATCTATGGGCAAAGCAGTTCCTACTGTTCTGCTTCTTATGCGCAGCAGATGTTAATGCTGTCCGGACTTTTAGGCCAGGCTTACAATGATACGGTCAACATGAATATAGTGGCGCATCTGCTGACTCCCAATGATGTGGCCATCGGCATGGCCTACAGCGGGGAGTCCAGGAATGTCAACTCGGCCCTGGCCATTGCAAAGGAAAACGGTGTGAAAATCGTTGTAATTACTTCCGCCCCCTACTCTACCATGGCTAAACTCGCCGATTATGTACTCTACTACAGCCATGAGATTCCCGATGATATCCACTATATGTTTCTTCCCAATCTCTGTGAAATCATCATCTGGGGTATCATACAGTCATCCATCCTGCTTCAGGATTCCAAAAGCCTTAATTCTTCCAAAGGCGCTATTTTACAGAACCGCAGGAAATAGTGATTACGCAGACAGAATAGGCCGGACATTGCCCTATAACCCGCAATGTCCGGCCTGTTCCTTACATTTTTTTACAGTTCCTTCTTAATTAGCCTCCTCCGACCACATCCTTGAAGGCCGCTGGTACCATATAAACTTTCTTTCCCTGTAACGGGAGAACCCATTGGAGCCTACGTAGCCGCTTCCGGCCTTCGGTCCAAAGCTCCGGAATCGCTTCATAACCCTTAACAAATTCATTCTATGGATAATACCATATCGATGGACGGATGCCAATGATTTTTTATCAAACTACATAACAATTAAGGTGATTCCGCGGCGGAACGCCACGAATGGGGGTACGCATTACCCGTTCACTTTCTTATAAAGCTCAATCATCTCTTCCGCCATGATTTTGAACACCTCGCCGCTCATCATCTGGTCCTCGGCGTGGGTAAGGATTAATCCCATATGGATATCCTCGCCCGCAGCCTCCTTCTGGATTAGCTCCGTGTGGGGCTGATGCCCCTCTTTCATCATGTTGTCGCCTTCTTCAATCAGCTTTTCCGCTTCCTCGTACAGGCCCTCTTTTGCCTTCTGGATTGCTGTTATATAATTTGATTTGGCTGCCCCTGCTGCTGTAATCAGCTGGAAACAGATTAATTCCATTCCTTCCATCTTTTCCTCTCCCTTAATCTTTTACTTATTTGTCTTACCTATAATCGTCTTACTTAAATCATCTTGTTTATAGTTGTCTTACGCCATGTTTTATCCTACTCTGCTTCCGCTTCCTGGGTCACATACCGTTTGTCGGTCACACGGATGAATGGAAGGTAGATGAAGAATGACAGCACCAGGATGAGTGTCTGGAGCAGGGCGGTCCGCCATCCTCCTACTAAGAATCCTGAGATGATGGGCGGGCAGGTCCAGGGAACGATAACACCGCCGTACATGGGGCATAAGCCTGTATAAATTGCAAAATATTCAATGACGCCGGACAGGATTGGCATTATCATGAAAGGCACTGCCAACAGCGGGTTAAGCACGATTGGTGTACCGAACAGTACTGGCTCGTTCACGTTAAAGAAGGATGGGGCAATGCCCAGCTTTCCGATTTCCTTCAGCTGTTTTGACCTTGCCAGGAAAGCCATGTACAGGACCAGGCCGATTGTAATGCCGGAACCGGTAACGGTCATGAACTGATCCAGGAACTGCTTGGTCACGATATGTCCGCCATTGGCCAGCGTCAGCTCTAATCCGGAATCCAGGATTGCCTGGTTGGCGGCTGAGTTAGCTAACAGCATGGGACCCATGATGCCATCGCCGATGATGGTGGAGCCATGGATGCCAAAGAACCAGAAAAACGGAATAACAAAGCCCATTGCGACAACGCCGCCGAAGGAATCAGTCAGTCCCATTAACGGAAGCTGAAGCACCTTGTAGATCCACTCAATGGGGGTAACACCCAGGGCCAGCTTGAACACGCCATAGATAACAGTTGCGCCTAAGACTATGACCGTGCCTGGAATCAAGGCGATGAACGCGTTGGCAACGCCTTCCGGCACTCCTGCAGGCATCTTGATGGTAATGTTCTTCTTCATGAAGATGGTATAAATCCAGCCTACCAGCAGACCGCTGACAATGGCTGCAATCATTCCCTGGCCGCCGGTCCACGCCTTAAGGATGGCTCCTACATTGCCGCCATCCTGTCCAAGTACGGATGATGGCTGCATGATTAAATAGGCGCACAGGGCGATGATGCCTGCGGGAAGGCCATTGTATCCTTCATTTTTCACATAAGTATATCCAATGCCGATAGCTGCAATCAATGCGATGATGGCAAAGGTGCAATCCGTAGCCTGGTTCAGTATGGGGGTAATCCCGGCGCTGCTTAAAGCATCGGTAAAAGGCTTAAACGGAAAATTGGTAATCAACAGGAAGATTGCGCCTATCATCATCATTGGCATGGAATACAGCAGGCCGTTCTTCAGGCTCTGCATTGCCTTGGTATTAACAAACTCCATCAATTTCGGAATCACTATATCATTAAACAAACTCTTCATCTCTGTATCCCCTTTTTTATTTTTCTTGTCTTTACGGCCGTCCATTATGGCTGCCCAACGTCCCCCGGCTCTTACTTGCCGGACAGCTTCTTGGCAAACGCCAGGACTTTCTCGCCGTTGCACATACCGTAATCCGCCATGGGGATTACATCCATGGGTACATTCTTTGTCTCGCATATCTTGGATGCCTTACCCTTAAGGTATCCAACCTGCGGTCCAAGAAGCGCGCAGTCAATGCCTTCAATGCGCTCCGCCATCTCATTGGCCGGGAATGCCGCGATATCCACTTCCATGCCCTGCTTATCCGCCGCCTGCCTCATCTTAGTCACTAACAGGCTGGTTGACATTCCCTGGTTGCAAAATAATCTTATTGTTAACATGATTTTCCTCCTATTATATGATTAACCTACAGTTCCTCACCATTTGTTTCTATTACATGCTTAAACCATCCAAAGCTTTCTTTTTTCTCCCTCTTCAGGGTTCCGTTCCCCTTGTTGTCCTTATCCACATAGATGAAACCGTACCGTTTTTCCATCTCGCCGCTCCCGGCTGAGACCAGGTCGATACAGCCCCACGGGGTATACCCCATCAGGTCCACCCCATCCTTGTCCACACATTCCTTCATGGCCTCTATGTGGGCTTTCAGATAGTCGATGCGGTATGTGTCATGGATGACGCCGTCCTCACCTGCCTTGTCGTAAGCGCCCAGCCCGTTCTCAACGATGAACAGCGGCAGCTCATACCGTTCATACAGCCAGTTCAGGCTGTAACGCAGGCCCAGCGGGTCAATGGGCCATCCCCAGTCGCTTGCTTTGATATAGGGATTCTCCACACGCGCCTCATCCTCAATGTAATCATACTCCGGATTATCCTTGGTAGCCTTCACCACGAATGACATGTAGTAGCTGAACCCGATATAATCCACGGTTCCGTTCCTTAAATCCTCCTCATCCTGAGGGGTGATATCAAGGATATAGCCCTTCTTTTTGAAGTATGCCTTCACATAGTTGGGATAATGTCCCCTCACATGCACATCGGCGAACCAGAACCGCCGCTGCATGGCCACCGTGGCCATCATCATATCCTCCGGCGCGCAGGAGTATGGATAGATGGGCGTCATGGCTATCATGCATCCAATCTGGAACTTCGGGTTGATTTCATGTCCGAGCTTCACAGCCCGCGCAGACGCCACCAGTTCATAGTGGGCCGCCTGATGCATGAGACACTCCCTGTTCTCCCCTTCGGAGAAGCGGAGCCCTGAATCGGTAAATGGGCCCCAATCCGTCATGTAATTGGCCTGGTTATTGATTTCGTTGAAGGTCATCCAGTAAATGACCTTGTCCTTGTAGCGTTTGAAGCAGACCTCCGCGAATTTGACGAACAGCTCCACGCATACCCGGTTCCTGAATCCGCCGTACTTTTTCACCAGATGATAGGGCATCTCAAAATGAGACAGCGTCACTACCGGCTCAATCCCATACTGCCTGCAGGTATCAAACAGGTCATCGTAGAATGAAAGCCCTTCTTCATTGGGAGCGTCTTCCTCTCCTGTGGGGAATACCCTGGTCCATGCAATGGAGGTACGGAAGCACTTGAACCCCATCTCTGCGAACAGACGGATGTCATCCTTATAATGATGATAAAAATCAATGGCTTCATGGTTCGGGTAAATCTTCCCTTCCACCACGCCGTCCGTAATCTCACGGTCCACACCGTTGCCCCCGGCCGTCATCACATCCGCTATGCTGATGCCTTTCCCGCCTTCCTGCCATCCGCCTTCCAGCTGATGGGCCGCCACGGCTCCGCCCCATAAAAAATCTTTTCTGAGCATTTGTCCTGATTACTCCTATCTTCTAATATTTTGCTTGGCAATCGCGATTTCCTTTGCTAAACACATTGTATCATTTTGCCATGAAAACTCCACCGCATAATTTACCACATTCAATCTGGTAACCCGCATCCGTCTGTGCCGTCACTTCTTCAGCTGCCGGACCAGGACCTCATATTCCGGCGCCTGAATCAGCTGCGACACCGCCTCCCTGCTTAAGGCAAAGCGGGCGGTTGTCTCATAGAACCGCTGGCGTTCCTTCTCCTTGTCCCCCTTGCGTCCGATGGAGGTCAGGAGGATTACCTGGACCGGAAGGTTGTTCCAGACCATGGGGCGCTCCAGCACGGCCACATAGGCAAATGACTCCTCTGAGGCAATCTGGTTGGGATGGGGAAGGGTAATCATGTTGCCGTAATCCATCTGTATATACGTCTCCCTCTCCAGCACCAGGTCATAGAAATCATTATCTACCAATTCCTGCTTTTCTATTACATCACAGATGTATTTGAGGACATCCTCCTTACTTCCCACCGGTACATGGGACAGGAAACGCGCAGGGCCATAATAGCGCCTTATGATATCGCCATTGCTGCCAAACCGCAGTACATCCGTCACCCTCTGTATATCCTCCGTCCCCAGGAACATCCCCACTTCCACGATTGGGACCGACACCTTCATGGTGATGGGGACCGTGGTGAATATATAGTCCACCAGGGATAGGTCAAAACTTTCCAGGCCAATGAGGTCGCAGACGTAGATGCTGTTCAAAAATTCGGAAAACTCCTGTTCATACTTGTATTTCAACAGCCTGGAGGTACCCTTTCCCGTGCTGCACACCACCAGGATGTCCAGCCGCCGCTCCAGGTCCCCTTTCTCCAGGGCCAGCTCGAAAATCAAGGCAAAATATCCCACCTCATCCTCGGGTATCTCCCTGTGGTAGTACTCTTTTAAGACACTGCATGACACGCCGGACATCTGATAGGCCAGGCTGTATTTTTCCTTTATCTCCTGGAGCATGGGATTCTTGAGCGGAATATCGTAGCGCATCCGCACGTCAAAGGGCACCAGATGCTGGTTGAGGGTCATCCTCATCTCAAAGTTCTTCAGGAAATCCATATGGAAATCGTGGTCCACCAGCCTTATCATCTCCAGGGCCAGACGGTCCGTCTGTTCGTGTATCACGAAATTGGAATCATTTTCAACTATATTGCCAATCATCCGTTTTCCCGCCAGATACAGTAAGAGGTAGTTCTCCTCATCCTGCGTACAGGAGATTCCCTTCTCCTTGGCCAGGATTCCCAGAAGCTCCTGGATGAACGCCTGCTCCTTCACCCCAATCTCGGGCAGGTTCTCCCGGTCCATCTTGAGATAATATCCCGCCTTCATCCGTTTCCATGCAACATATGTATAATCCACAAAATTCTCAAAGGATATCTCAGACAGATGGACCTCATAATTTGCCATCAATTTCCTTACCTGCCGGGCCAGCGCGGCCATCTCTTCCTCCTGATGGCTGATATCCACCCCTTCCAGGCAATGACGTTTGATAAAATAGTCGCTGATCAGCCTGCGCATGTCGAATTCTTCCCCGCGGATTTTAATCCCATAATTAGGGCGCCGCTCAATGGACAGACGGTACCTCCTTAAAATATCCTCCACGGATTTCAGATAATGGGATAAGGTGGTTTTGGATACATAAATAAAATCGCACAGCTGCTCAATCTTCACATATTCCCGGCGGAACAGAAGATAGGCCAGCAGATACTCGCTGCGCGCCTGTCCACTGTCCGGTATGCTTCCATCGACAGCTGTTTCCGACTGGTATTTTTCAAACTGGTCCTGGTCCGTAATCTCCAGATGATACCCGAACCTGGCCTTGGACGTGACCCTGCCCCCGTTTTCGGCAAGCTGTCGGTCCAGCTCATGCAGACCGGTCCGCACGGTCTTTTCACTAACTCCCAGGCGGGAGGCCAGCTGGCTGGCTGTCCTGTATTCATCCTGCTTCAGAAGAACTAATAATTCCTGTAACTTTACCCTGTCCATAGACTTCTCCTAGTATAATAATAGTTTATACCATATTATATTCCTTTTACCCTTAAAGCTCCATCGCATATTTTACCAGATTGAATCTGGTAATCTGTTTCCCGTCTTTAGGAGTTAACGCCATAATCTTTCGGAGCAGGTCCCATGGAAATCTCCCTACAAACGCCTTGAAATAAAGCTTTTTTATTGCTCATAATATTTGCAAAATTATTTTTTCCGTATTATAGAAACACCCCCTAGGCCAGAGCGTTGAGGTAATCCAGATTTCCGCACGGACAATCCCATTCACTTTTACCACGGCGCCCACACCGCGCTCATTCTGGTAGGTATGAGCCGTATTAATATGCCGGTACCCCAGTTCCAGCGCCCTTGTACAGGTTTCTTCTGCCTCTATGTACAACCATCAGCTCAATGCTTTTATTAAAACCGCTGATTTAGGAAGCTTTGGAAAAGCTGCCGAGGCCATGTACATCTCATCCCCGGCCATAATCCAGCAGGTTAATCTGCTGGAGAGCCGGTGCGGATTGGAACCTACCTGCTGTATAAGTGCCGTCTCCTTCCCGATATATGGTCAAGAATAAGTGGACAGTACCCGGAACTTAAAATCGAAATCCTATCCATATCAGAAAACCAAAGCAGGGAAGGCACATTTTCCCTGCTCGGTACAAAATACGACTTGTGGGAAGGAATTTACTGTTCCAGCGGCTGGGACTGAATCTGCCACTTCTTAGAACTGATGCGTACCTCCATCTGCTGCGCCGTGGCAAAAAGCCATAGGCTTACCAGTGCAGAAGTGACCAAAGAATATCCAACTGTACGGATTATCGAGTCCAGTTACTACGGAGTGGATACATTTCCCCTCTGTGAAATAAACCCATACAGCCTGATTTACGCCAATAAGCCGGCCGCTGGAACAAAAAATAATCGGGAAATAAAAAACTATATAAAGAAAATCTGTATATAAACAACATACGCCGCCAGGAGGGCGCCCTGCTCTCCCGGCGGCGTATTCTTTCTTATTTATGGAAATGCATCTGGCTTACCGCCTCTTTTATCCGGTTCATTTTTCCTTCTTACCGGCGGACTTTACAAGATAGCGGAGCCATACAGCGTCCCCTGTAAGCACATCGGCGCTTTTCAGCGTAAAACCGACCGGCTCATCCGTGCTCAGTCCTTCCTTTGTCTGGAACAATGTCTGCGTCTTGGTGGAACCATCCGCACAGGGAGCGATTACCACACTGATTTCATCGCACATTCCCGCCTGTATAAAGGACCAGTTCAGCACACCTCCCCCACCCAGCATCAGTGTCTCAATTCCAAATAAATGCTTTAATTTCATCAGGGCCTCATCATAATCCAGTGTTTCTTTTCCTGCAATGATATAGGAAATACCCAGTTTCCGCAGAAATGCTTTATATGCATTGGATGCCTGTCCGGTCAGGACCTCCAGCACATGGGCAGTGGTGTCGATGTAGGCCAGCGAATTCTTTTCCCAGCCAAGTCTGCCGGACGGGTCAATGGAAACATAGTACATCGGTGCTTTTTCAGCAACAAAATCCCCTTCCGGGACCTGGGGCGCATGTTCCTCCAGGACTGTCTTGCCATCCAGCGATGTCATCATGTGGCAGAAAATATATGGTCTGTCCATTCTTAATCATCCTCCTGACGATAAAATTTTTCGTAAATTGCAGCCTGATAAGTTTCATATACAGGTTCAATCAGACTATACTACCTGGAGTCAGGTCCAAGTCAATATTTTTTAAGGTTTTTATAGGTTTTGATGTTCAAACACCCCTATCGTCCATTGTTCACGATCCGCAGGAACTCATCTGCCATTGCCTCCGGCCCTTCTTTCATACCGTTTTCCAGCCAGCAGAGCATCATGTTATAAAATGCCCCTGAAAAATAGTACAGCTCATACTTCGATATGGAACTGACAGGCATATCGCCGTGGGCTTCGATTTCGCAGTCAGTAATCACATCCAGCAGCGTGGTTGACACCTTCGCATGATGGAATGCCAAGACAAGTCCGGCATTTTCCTGATAAAAACGGAATTTATACAGCACTGCCCCGGGGCTGCGGAAATCCTCATTTGAATCCCCTTTCCCCTCATGGTAACGCAGGGCCATCTGCTGGATTCCATAGTCTATCAGTTCCTCCACGGACTTAAAGTTGCGGTAGAAGGACGCGCGGGCCACGCCTGATTTTTCAATCAGCTCAGTGACGGTTAACTTTGACCAGTCTTTATGCCCTGCAAACTCAATCAGAGCGGTAAATAAACGGTCCTTTACCCTTTTATTGGCTGCCTTTCTCTTATCCATGATACAATACGCCTCCTTTTGTCTCAGGTTGGCCAATTGACTTCAAAGCCAATTGTGATACAATATGTATCATATTAAAGCATGTCAGCTTTGTCAAGAGAAGTATATACTATCACAAATCGTTCTGCATTATATAAATGGAGGTAGATTAAATTGAAAAACAAACATATAATCCGGATTAATCCTGAAACATGCATTGGATGCGGCCTGTGCAAAAGGGATTGCCCTGCGGGCAACATCCAGATAGAAAACAAGAAGGCAAAGATTCTCACACAGTCCTGTATCATGTGCGGCCATTGCGTGGCAATCTGCCCAAAAGCCGCTGTCACCATGACGGGCTTTGACGAACCGCCAATAGAGATTGGAAAGCCAGCCACATTGAACCCACAGGAGCTGCTTGCCGCACTGAGGACACGCAGAAGCATCCGGCAATTTACAAAACAACAGGTGGAGCCTGAACTGATAGCCCAGATCATCGAGGCCGGGCGCCTGACACCTACCGGAAAGAATGCCCAGGACGTATCATATATCGTGCTGCAGGATGGAATCAATCGGTTCGAGCAACCGGCGGTACGGTTATTCCGGCGGATTCTTCCGCTCATGAAGCTGGTTAGCCCGGTGGCGAAACGGACGGTAATCGATGAGCATTTCTTCTTTAAGAAAGCCCCTGCAGCCATAGCCATTGTATCACGCGACCAGATAAACGGCGCCCTTGCCGCCGCTGACATGGCGCTTATGGCTGAGTCCTGCGGTTTAGGCGTGTTATACAGCGGTTTTTTCTCCATGGCCGCAAACCACTCCCGTTCTTTGCGCAGGATGCTTGGATTAAAGCGCGGGGAAAAGGTTGTCATGACATTGGTTCTAGGCTATTCCGGCGTAACCTATCACCGGACCGCACAAAAGGAGGCTGCTTCCGTACGGCATTTTCATTTCAAAATGTCCAAATAAATGATATAATGGGAAAATAGTTTTATTTATCCGAACCATTTAGTTGAGGTCATGTGAAAATAAAAAGCAGAAAGGGCGTAAAAGCATGGAACGATTAGAAAAACTCAGCGATAGGATCAGCAGGTTTAACAAGGATAGGGATTGGAATCAGTTTCATACGCCATCCAACCTTGCAAAATCGATTGTCATTGAAGCAGGTGAACTGTTAGAGTGTTTTCAATGGAATGATACTGAATTTAACCGTTCAGATGTTTTGGAAGAATTGGCCGATGTTACAAATTACTGTATTCAGATGTCACAGATTCTGGGTGTGGATCTGATTGATATCGTAAATGCAAAAATGGACAAGACTGAAAAGAAATATCCTGTGGACAAGGCAAAAGGTATATCCACAAAATATGATAAACTGTAATAGCCGGAGGAATATCAATGGCCAAATATAATGTAATCAATTTAAAAATAAAAAATGGGGAACTGATAGATTTAGCAGAAAAAAGTGATGCGGAGCAGAAGGCGCTGCGGCTTCAAAATGCTATTTATATCTACCATGGAACGAAACCTCAGAAGGTCTATATCGGTCAGACCATCCATTTCCTTGACAGGCATAAGCAGCATTATTGCGGGAATGAGGAAAAGTTTAACAACGCAGATTTTAATCAGGTCATTGTGATTTTCTCACAATACTTTAACCGGTCTGCACTAGATGATGTTGAAAGCCAGCTGATTACTTATTTTACAGCAGATTACGCTAAAATATCAAAAAATACCGTTGAATTCGATCAGGATGAAGTAATTAACAGGACTGGCGGCAACAGTGTAAACGAGTATTATGGAAGAGAAAATGTTGCATCGCAGGTTGTCCTTCCGTTGTGGGAAACCACACTCTTTCCCAAAGGATGGGTGACCACACCGACACTGGATGAACTAAGGACACGGGAGCTTGTTAAGTATAGCCCCATAAAAATCCTAACAGACGAGCAGGGTGCCCTGATTAGTGAGATCCTGCATGATCATGATAAAAATTATGTCATTAATGGAGATGCAGGCACAGGAAAGACTGTACTTCTTACACATTTGGTCGCCAGTGCTTTAAATAACCGTCCAGATGCCAGAATAGGCGTGGTAGTGCAGCCAAACTGGGAAAAGACCGGTTCCGCAATCTTTAAAGTGTATGGAATGAACTCCAGCCGCTTATCCGTACTGACATCAACCAAGCTGATTACATCCCAGGAAAGATACGATATCATCATTGTAGATGAGTCGCACAAAATGTCCAGAAAATATGGCAAACAGCATCCGTCTTTCAATGCGGTTTATAACATCCCGGAATTCAGCGATTGCTCCTCACATCTTGAAATCCTTCAAAGACTGGGAAAACAAGTCATTCTCATGTATGATGTGCTGCAGGTTATCCGCCCCGCCAATGTTACCAGAGAGATGTTTCAGAGCTTGACTGCAAACTATGAACGGAAATTTTTGACGACCCAGTTCCGGATTAATGCCCCAAAAGGAAAAGCATACACTTCAGACGACTATATAAATGGCATAAAGTATCTTCTTTATAAAGATACCGGACTTCTGGATTCAACACTTACAAACTTCAATCCCGATTTTAACAGGGAGCTGTTTCGTGACAGCAGCCCCGATGCATATTTTGCTTATTTTACGGAGCAGCCTCTTCATCATCTTATTAATTGGCTGGATGAGGATATGAACTTCAATCCTGAACATATCAACAGAATACTGGCTGGCCTGGCTGAGGATTGGAGACAAAGCGACGGCAAGGACCCCAGCATTAAACACTGGTATGAAGGGGATATTGCCCGCAGATGGAATTCTACGCAGGAAAACTGGATTAACAGCAAAGATGCCGATGCGCAGGATCAGATAGGCTCTGTTTTTGCAGTGCAGGGCATCGATTTAAACAAGGTTGGCGTTTTGATTGGCAATGACCTTCAGGTAGATACATATGGCAGGCTTGTCGGCAATCCAGATAATTTCTATAACACCAACGGGACGTTTACAGCGGAAGAAATGGATATTAAGGAAAACAGATTTGAATTCACTCTTTTTGTGCTGAATATCTATTATGTTCTTTTAACCAGAGGCATTGATGGGATCCGTCTGGGTTTTTGGCATAATGATGCGTTTCAAGATTACATGGAGAAAGCTCTGGAGATTAAATAGAGCCTGAACATGGCTGCAGAACAATTTAAATCATTTTGGAGAGAACAATGGAAGCTGTCAAAATATCTGAGGTAATTAAATTAACTGGTGAAGAGCTGGCAGATAAGCTATGGGCGGATGTGCATGAAAAGGTACCTGTTGATCGCAGTGATAGCGAGTACAGATCATGGAAGCAGTCGCTGCCTAAGCTTATTAAGGTTGTAAACGATGCCGGATTGGGTAACCTTATGCTGGCTGCCGAATACAAGCTTCCTACAGGCGGCCGGATTGATGCGATGCTGCTCGGTTATTCGGCGGCGGAACATACACCGTTGGCGGTTATTGTGGAAATAAAGCAATGGAGTAAAGAAAAAATCGCAATAAAAGACAGGGGATTCACTGTAATACATGTACAAAACGATGGTCAGGGATATCCTTCCATCCACCCGATCTGCCAAACCAATGAATATATAAAATATATGAACCGTAATCATGGCAGTGTTCTCGATGGCAGTCTTTCAGTAACGGCTTGTCAGTATCTTTTTAACTTTGATGCAACGTACAAGGAGGAACTATTTGAAGGTGATTTTGAGAAATACCGCCATGATCAGGATAAGATGTTCTGCATGGGAGAAGAAGGCAGATTCCATGAGTTTTTAAAGCACTTATTCTCTGCTGAAGAAAAGGATTGTTTTGAGGCAGTAAGCGTTCTTTTTGAGGACAACTACAGGATAACGGATCTGGACATGGAGGTTTTCAAGGACATTACAAACAGGCCGGAAAGCATTCGCTTGATTGAGGATCAGATTAATTGCATGGAATGTGTCAATATGTCAATTGACAGGCTGCTTGCCGGCACATTGGACAGAAAGCAGATGTTTATTGTAACGGGTGCAGCAGGAACGGGAAAAACAATTGTAGGCTTTAAACTGATCAGTGATTATTGTCAGGCTGTCCGTAAAGGCGGCTAAATACAGAATATAAATGTGCCTATACATTACCCCGGAGCAGGACAATAAAGGCTGTCCTGGATGGCATAGGCGGAGGCCTGCAAACGGTATTTCTAAACAACCTTAAAGACAGCTTTGAATTACTGGTTGTGGATGAAGCACATAGGGTAACGGATTTCGACCGGAAAAAAGGCGGGACCGGCCATATACTGAATCAGGCAAACATTGTTGTTGTGTTACAGGATGATAACCAGCGGGTGCTTGGAAATGAAATAGGAACGCTGGACAACTACAGAAGGTTTGCAAAAGAGAATGGCTTTACGGTCCAAATCTTTGGTTTAAAGCTCCAAAAGAGAGCTGGCTTTGGTGGCTATGTCGATCATATTGACCGGCTTATATATGGCGGGGAAGCAATATCATGTCCTAAAGATAACGGGCTGCAGATTCAGGTCTGTGAAACACTAAAGGATATGGAAACCGCGGTAAGCGAACGGCACCAGAGCGAAAACAGCATAAAATATTATGCATCCTATTGTTGGGAATGGAAGAGCCGTAATGATAGTAATGCCGTGGATATCAGTATTACTGAAGGTGATTATACGTTTCAGAAACAATGGAATCCATACACCGCCGAAGAACAGTTCCGCTGGTACACGGACTCCATTGACAAAGTAGGATGTATCTACACTGCACAAGGCCTGGGATATGACTATATTGCCTTAATCTGGTGGGATGACCTGAGATGGGACTGCACTCAAAACAAATGGATTGTTAACTTAGATAAGGTGACAAGATTCGATTCACAGCTCAGGTCCACCATCAGGAACCATTCGGTAAACTATGACTATCTTATGAAAAACATTTACCGGGTTCTTCTGACACGGGCGAAAAAAGGGATATATATCTGGTTCAAGGACCAGGATACGAAAAAGCATTTTGAAGAAGTAGTTTTGCCCGGCAATGCCTAGAGCATGTCTGACCCAGGTTATCCGATTTTCAGGAGGCGGCCTCTGTATCCTAAAGCCGCCTTGCCAAAAGCCGGATGTAATTATAGTTCGTTAATTGTTTCAGTCACAGTCATGTCCCGTATTCTTTTAGCCGGGGCATAAACAGCCGCCGACGCTGCAAAAGCAACAAACAGGAGGATGACCGCCAGTGATTGCCACGGCAAACTCCATACCGCATAGGGAAAGTGGGCGGAAATAAGAAAGCCATATAGCATCCTGCTGAGCGGCAGACCAATTGCACAGCCAATCCCGCCGCCCCAAAAGGCATAGGTCAATGCCTCCGCAAAAATCATTTTCGTGATCTGGCGTCCGTCCATTCCCACTGCCCGCATAGCGCCGTATTGTTTGGTTTTGGCCGCCACACTCATTGAAATGCTATTCGCGATATTTAACAGCGTAACCAATGTAATTATTCCTAAAAAGCAACCGATACAGAACACAAACGCAAGATACGTGCCCGATGTGCGCTGGTCCCGCTTATCACTGAACCGGCAGCCGCTCCCCACCGCTGCACTGCGGAGCGCAGACACATCTTCGTCCGTTGCATGGGAGGCTGTCTGTATCATAATGAGCGAGTATCCGGATATCCCGGTCAGACGGGTAAAGGTCTCGCCGGAAGTAATCAGTGTGATTTTTCCATCTGTAAGGCCATTACTGCTGAATGGGTCATATTTCAGTAAACCGGCAATCTCAATTTCTTCCTCCCCCACAAGGATTCTATCACCAATTCCCCATGGGCTGTCTTTATCCCATGTTGCAACCGCATAGCTGCTGTTCCCATAGATTTTAGAAAGATTGCTGCCACGACGGAGAGCGCCATCCTTTTTCAGACAATCCAGATCAAAACCGTCGAAGGAAACAAGGTCAACCGTACCGGAAACCAATGTTCCTCCCTTCCACTCTGCCGGAATATCAAAACTGCTGCGGCGTCCATACACCTGTTTTACACCGCTCATTCCCCGAAGCGTTTCCGCCAGTCTGCTGTCAATGGAATCCAAGCCGTCACTGCTTGTAATATCAATATCTGAAGCGGCTGCCGATTGGGGCATGAGATGATTGACAAAATCAATCAATACCGTGAAGCTCAAAAACAGGATAATACTAAGGGCAAAGGAACCTGTCATTAAAAACAGGTTTTTCTTTGCAGAAACAGCATGGTGGATACCAAGTGCTGTTTCTATTTTGATAAAGCCGGTATGGACCGGATGATTCTTCATTTTCCCATTATCCGGGTTTCCAGAGACAGCCGTGACAGGAGATACTTTTGCAGCCTGCCGTGCCGGGGACCTTGCCGCCAGCAGCACCGTGACAACTCCCATCACGATGCCGCTGACGATTCCAGTTACACTGATACCGAAAAGCGGGATACCGGAGAATTCTTCTCCGACAGCATACCGCAATACACCGCACAGGATCCAGGTTGCCGAAACACCAAGGGCAAGTCCTATGGGGACTGCTGTTTTACACCAGTTTAACGCTTCCAGATGCACGAACCGGACAATCTGTTTCCTGCTCATTCCAATACAGCGCATCATTCCAAAGAATTTTGTCCTCTGCGCCACGCTGCTATTGATACTGCTGGAAATCATCAATACGCCTGCGGATAAAATCAGCAGGAACAGGATTCCGGCGCTTAGCATGAGCGTTTGTCCCATGGCGCTGTTAAACAGGACAGATACGGAAAATCCGTCATGTTTATCCGCAAGCCTTGCCTGTTCCATCCTTGCCCCCATTTCCGCCATGCTGAACACGGAAGTTACCATGAATACAGCAAAAATGATACAAAGCAGCGTCATCCGGTTCTGCCTGCGGTGTACCTTTGCAGAGATTGGGATTAAACTTAAATAGCTCTTCATTCCCGGCACCTCCCAAAATCGGTCAGCACTCCGTCCGACACCTGCAATATCCGGTCTGCGGTCCGGGCGATACTGCGGCTATGGGTAATCATCATGATGGTCTGCTCGTATTTTTTGGATGCCTCTTTTAACAGTGAGATTACTTCACCGGTATTCTGCGTATCCAAATTTCCGGTCGGCTCATCTGCCAGGATTAAGGAGGGGCGGGTAATCAGTGCGCGCCCAATCGCCACACGCTGCTGCTGGCCGCCGGATAGCTGGCTGGGAAGATGATTCCGCCGCTCCTTCAGGTTCAGGACCGTCAAAAGCTCTTCCAGATATTTTTTGTTGGGCTTCTGGTAGTCCAGCAGGACCGGGAAAATGATGTTCTGCTCAACCGTCAGTTCCGGGATCAGATTGAACGACTGGAAAATAAAACCGATGTTCCTGCGCCGGAACACCGTAAGCTCCCGGTCCTGCATGGAGAAAATATCTTTGCCGTCAATGCAGACCTTGCCGGAAGTGGGTGTGTCCAATGCCCCCAGCAGATTCAACAGCGTGCTTTTCCCGGAGCCGGATTCCCCCACAACCGCAACAAACTCTCCCTTCGGTACGGAAAAGCTGGCAGCTTTTAAGGCGTGAACAGCAATATCCCCAGTACCATAGGTTTTAGATAGTGATTGAACCTCTAACAGATTCATGTCATGAACACCTCTTCCTTTAACTGATACCCAAAGATTACCACCGCCGCCTTACTGTGATATTACTGTAAGGCTACAATTTTGTAGGAATCAGGAAGCTGATACGGAACACCGTGCCCTCCCCCAGCCCGCTTTCAACTTCAATGGTGCCGTCATGTGCTTCGAGGATTGCCTTTGCCAAAGGAAGGCCCAGGCCAATGCCCTGGGTATCCTGTGAGAAACGGCTCCGGTAAAACCGTTTGAAAATGTGGTGTAAATCCTCCGGATGGATGCCACAGCCTGTATCTTCCACTTTAATCTGAATGATGGGCGCGGACTGTTCCCATCCAATCCGGATGGAATCCCCCTCTTTCGTGTGGTCAAAGGCGTTTTTGACAATATTACTGATTGCTTCCAGCAGCCAATCCCGGTCGCAGGGAAACATGATGGGTCCCTTTCCGGAGAGAATAAGTCTTTTGTGTTCCAGACTGGCACGATAGGAAAAATGAAGCCCTATGTCCTTCATCATATCAGAAATATCCTGGGGCGTCTTTTCCATTTCCAGCGTCCCTGCGTCCAGACGTGTGATTTTAAGCAGATTTTGTACCAGGGTCTCAATCCGGTCAAGCTCCTGCTCGGACAGCTCTGCGAACGCTTTAATTTCCGGCAGGTCTCCTGCTTCATTTTGCAGAAGCCCGTTATAGACATTCAATGCCGCCAGAGGGGTCTTGAGCTGATGGGAGATATCGGATATGGTGTCCTTCAAAAAAGCTTTGTCCCTCATCCCATTGACAGCATGGGCGTTTAATACCGCCGCCATTGTATTGATTTCATGGAACAGGCGGTATAATTCCCCCTCATGGTTACAATCGATACGGGCCTCCGCATGGCCATCAAGAAAAGCTTCCATCTGATGGACCGCATGTTCCATGATCCTGTCCTGGCGGATTAAGTACCGGACATATATTGTCAGCACACAGGCTGCCAGAAGCAGGAACAGGATAAAAAATGCCATGGACAGCTCTTTGCAGTATACCCATAGTAAGGCTTCCCCGGATACCGCAAACAGAAGCAGGACGGCAATGACAGCGCCGATAAACCGTTTATTTTCTTCATTCACAAATAGCTTCATGGCATCCCTCAACGTACAACATTCCATTTGTAGCCCATCCGCCGGACAGTAAGGATCATTTGAGGCTCCCCGGGATTGTCCTCTACCTTCATGCGCAGCCGGCGGATGTAAACAGTGAGCGTATTATTGTCTATATAGCTGCCCTCGCAGTCCCACAGCTTATCTAATATCTTTTCTTTCGATAACACCGTATTGGGATTTTGCATGAACAGACACAGCAGTTTGTACTCTGCCGCAGTCAATTCCAGAAGGTCACCATTTTTATATACCTGCCCCTGTAACAGCAGTACCCGTATCCCGTTGGATTGGAGTTCTGTTCCTGCTGTGCCAAAATCCTTTACCCGGCGCAGCAACGCATTGATTCTTGAAACCAGGACACCCAGCTTAAACGGTTTTGTGATATAGTCATCGCCGCCCATGTCCAGTCCCATGATAATATTTGTTTCCTCGTCAGAAGCGGTTAAGAAGATAACCGGGACTTTGGAAACCAGCCGTACCATCTTACAAAAATCAAAGCCGGAGCCATCCGGCAAAGACACATCCAAAATCAGCAGGTCGTATTTCCCGTCAGACCAAATTTTTTCCGCCTCATCCAGCGTTCTTGCAATGTCAGTTTCAAAGCCCTGCTTTCTGAACGCAAATGCCAGGCCGTTAATTAAGCTCAAATCATCTTCCAGAAGTAAGATCCTGCTCATGTCCATCCTCCTTTTGACGTCCGCTGTCCAAAAACCTCCGATTCTTCAATCCCGGACATCTGTTTTAACCAAGAATACTCCTTAAAACAAAAAACAGGACAACTGCCAGCAGGATAAGAACCAGAAAAATCATCCCGACTATTTTCACTATCCGCCTAGCCTGTGCCGACCCCTGTTCTGCCAGGTTCCCCAACATCTGTTCCAATTCATCCGCAGCCCCTTGACCGAATTCCCGGGCAATCCAGTTGGGATTGTATTTGTCATTATTCCTGCCATAGGTATAGCTTACGGAAATCTCCACGGAATTCCTGGTCAGGCTTCCACTATTATTATATTTCCTGTAATCATAATAAACCGTAAAAAAGCACAGGACAGGAACCATCGATGCATACCCATCTTTTATATGAAGATAATAGACATCCAGGTTGTCGATAACGGTAAGTGGCTTTGTGATCTGTGCTATCTGCGTATCATTTTCATAAATTGATACATAATTATTTTTCCCCTTATCAATGCTGTATCCCAGGCATACCCTTCCCTTATGTTCAATACAGAATTTATTGTCACACACGCCATTCTGCATGATATAAAAGCTTCCCTCGTTACCATCCCTGCCAACGATTTCAAACTGTCCAAAACGCTGTTCTTTTGTTATCAGATATTTAAAAGGAACGGCTTCTTCAATCATATTGGAAATCAATTTATAATGCGTTGTATAAAGTTTCTCCCCTGAGGCATCCGTAAAAATAATCTCCCGCATATGTTCCGCGTTAAAGGGTAAGGAAACATCCATCCATGGGGCCTTTGCACGGAATAATACCTGCCCGAAGGATGACACCTCAAATAAATTCTCAAAATTTGATTTCACCTGTTGTATTGTAATAAGCATGTCCTTAATCCTTCCTGCCTGATAATCCCTATATAACCACGTATAGACCGTGTATGAAATTATAACATGCCGGACCGGTTCCCACAACCGTTTCGTGAATCCATCCATACCACAAAAGGACACCCTGATGAGTGTCCTTTTGTGTAAATCCTATTTGTATACCACTACATATCTTATCCGGCACGGACTGCCGCAATCATTTATTCCGGGTCATCCTCAATAACAATATTGTCATCCTTTGCTTCACATTTAGCCGCATTCCTGAACACGGATACCACCACCAGTATCAGCAATACGGAGATAGGGAACCCTACAATATTCCACATTCCCTTGACGGAGTTCACACCGCCGGAAGCAACCAGAAGGTAAGCAATCACGCCCATGATGACGCCCATGACAATCTTAATCTTATTGGGCGCCTCATCATCCACGCTCAGTCCGTGGATGCTGATGGTGGCCAGGGCCGCTGCCACCGGGTCCGCCATGGTGGAGAACGAGGTGAAGATGGATACCACGAACAGTACAATCAGAACCTTCCCCAGCGGGAATGTATTCAGTATGTAAAAGATCGTGGACTGCATGCCTGCCGTATTCACGCCGTTCCAGATGTCAAAGGTTCCGGTTGTCTGCAGCTGTACGGTCAGTCCGCCAAACACGGCAATCCAGACAATACAGAACATGGACGGAGCCAGGACGTTTACAAGGATGAACTGACGGACCGTCCTTCCCTTTGCCAGGCGGCTTAAAAACATTCCCAGGATTGGCGCATACACCACGAAGGAAGCCCAATACTGTATGATCCAGTCCGCATACCAGTTATCCCCGGGCGCCATGGAATTGAGGATGGCTGTCTTTTCAAAGGGATGGTCCAGAAGGTAAGCAAAGGATTCTGTTCCCAGCTTCGCACAGAAGGTGGTGGGACCTAAAATCAGCACATATACCAGTATGGCTATGAAAACGATGGTGGTGAAGGATGAAAGCTTCTTCAGCCCGTTTCCAATGCCGGACACACAGGAGGCCGTAAACAGGGCCACAATGATAACCGCAACCACAAGCCACACAATCTTGGACTGAGGCAGCCCTGTGATGGACTCGATTCCCGCGCCGATCTGCATCAGGCCCACGCCCATGGAACAGGCCACTGCGCCGCAGAGGGAGAAAATAACAATTGCATGCACCAGCGTTTCAAACTTTTTACCCTTTTTCCCAATACTCGTTGTCAGCACCGGGCCAAAGGCCAGCGGCTTCTTCATGTTGAATGTGAGGAGCGCGAACGCCACGGCGCATATGGTGTACATGCAGTACTGAGGCACGGACCACTGCCACATGGTCTGGGATATTGCAAATATGGCAGCCTCCCTGGACCCTGCTTCCACCCCAGCCGCAACCGGCGGCGTCATGAAATGGAATATCGGTTCCCCCATTGCCCAGAATAAGAGTCCTGTACCGATTCCTCCGCACAGGGACATGGTAATCCAGTTCCAGGTCTTGAAATCCGGCGTGGCGTCCGGGCCGCCAATCTTGATGTTGCCGAACTTAGATAACGCCAGGACAAATGTCAGGATTATGATCAGGATTGCAATCAGTTCAAAAAACCAGCCAACCCTGTCAGCCATGCCATATAAAATTGTATTGAGGATATTTCCCATTGCCTCCTGTTTAAAAATCCCGAATGCAATAAAAATCCCAAGACAGACGATTGCAGGCCAAAAGGCCAGTTTATTTAATTTGTTTTTATCGTTCATTATTTCCCCCTTAGAAACTTAACCTTGCCGGTAACATTAAGCCGGTAACATTAATAATACACGTCAATGTAATCCTTATCTTCAAAGAATTCTATTTCCTTAGCCCCTTCCAGCTTTTCATAGTCCTCTTCCGACAGGTTGACAACAGGGATGCTTTTATTATAAAAATGTTTCGCGATTAACGGCCCCGTCAGGATGACCGGATCGCTTCTCAGGTTAATGATTGCCGCCGGGGCACAGTCCAGACGCACCTGTTCCAGAATGACCAGCCCTGCCCCGCTGCTTCCTTTTCCAAATGGAAATGCAAACACCTGGCCCGCCATGTTCTTCTCATAGCAGTCGCTTCGATTGTCACGGATCAGCCCGCTTTGTGGGTCTGCCCCGCCCCAGAAGCAGAATGAATCTTTTGAATACAGTAATTTTGCCCTCACATTGCCGGACACTGCCACCTTACACTTTATGCTCACTTTTTCCATGGTCTTGCTCCTTTCACAATCTTCCCTGCAACCGCGGTCTCCACGCACTCCCACATATTTCCAAATACCGGCTGGATTCCTCTCATACTGAAGCAATATGTATCAAACTTTCCGGAATTGGACATGATGGTTTTTGTTCCCAGCTTCTGTGAGCGGTATTCCAGTATGCAGCCGTCGCTGTAAATCTGGATTCCCAGTGCAGTAAGCCTTTCATACAGTCCGCTGTCCTTTAAGCGGTCCACGGTGGCCCTTCCCACGATGATCCATAACTCCGTGGAATCGCTTACCTTCCTGCCGTTCATCAGGAATTCCAGTTTAGCGCATTCATCATAGGAGAAATGCGGACATCCCAGCAGCACGATATCGATATCCCCGTCCACTTCATAGTTGGTGAGCTGGCGCTCTGCCTCCTCCAGGTCCTTGATGTGGATTTCCACCACTTCCTCCGGTTTCTTTCCGCCGAATGCCATCTCCCGCGTCTGTGCCTCCGGTGTTACCCCAATCATATGGAACAGCGCGATTCCGCCTGATGAAGCAGCCGTAGCGCTGCATTGTTTCAGATTGTCATTGGTGATATTGGTGGGCATGCCTTCCAGCGCCCAGATCCGGTCCCCGACAATGGAACCGAACGCATAGGACACCAGCGGATACATGGACTCATCCTCAAAGTATTCCAGCCTGATATCATCCCCTAACTTTACAAGGCCCTGTGCGTAACGGTTCTCCGGCACATGCAGCCCAAAGTAAGGAACCCTGCCCGCAATGCCGCAAAGCAGCTCTAAGGGACCTGCATAGCGGTTGGTCCTGGCGCCGATGATGGAGTTATAATAACAGATTACATTGGACTCCGCGCAGGCCAGCTGCTGTCCGAAGGATGGCTGGAAGCCGGCCTGATAGGGCGCGCAGGACCAGGTGGGGATGGCCCCCATTTTTATATGCGACGCCTCGATACGGCGGGTTGCGCTCATTACCTCCACATCATGTTTCTGGCGGTGCCATTTTAACATATCACAGGCCGTGGCATTGGTGGTTGTGGGAACCGCGAACCTGGCCCCCTTTTCAGCCAGCATTTCCGCAAATGCAACCTGTGCCTCCCCCGCATATACGGTGCTGTCATCATGACATCCCACAATCTCAACAAATCTGTCTACATCATGGAATGCGGCCAGGTCGTAAAGAACCTGCATTGCCTGCTGCCGGACTTCCCCATGGTCACCGTTCAGCATCTCCTTCTCGTAATCAGTCAGTTTCATAAATTACTCCTTTCCTACTAATAAGTTCATTTTTTTCCATCCTCACGCAGCCACTTAAAAAGTACGATCTCCATAAATATCATTACAAACATAAACGGGATGGAAACCAGGATAGCCAGGCTTTTTAACGCCGAGAAATCCGCTTTCACAAACATCACGGATAAGGGTACCAATGTCAATACCAGGCAGCATGCCACCCTTAAACCTGTGCTTACGTTCCCGCTTCGGTCCAGTTTGGATGTGACGGTCTGGGCCAGTGAAAAGGAGGCGGAATCCAGGCTGGATGCCACAAATCCGGCAATCATCACCAGCATGACAAACGGCAGTCCCTTCTTTCCTCCCGGCAGCGTTTCAATCACGCCATATACCAGGTCCTGTCCTCCTCCTTTGGACAGGATATCTGTTACACTTACAATTCCCTGGGTCTGGGCATAAATGGAATATCCTCCGTCTATGGCAAATAAGACCCACACGCTGATGCTGATTCCCAAAAGGCAGCAGAGCGAAACTTCCTTTATGGTCCTGCCCTTTGAAACCTTGGCAATGAAAATCCCCATCAACCCTGTATAGGTAAGACAGAATGCCTGGAAGAACAGGGTCCACTGTTCCGGAAAACCCGAATTTTCAATGGGATCCGTGAAAAAGCTCATCCGCAGGTACTTATCCCCCATCCATCCAAGGCTGCTGATGAAATTCTTAAGGATGAAATTGGTGGGACCTGCAAACAATATGTAAAGTAAAAATAAAATACACAGTCCGGCCGCCAGGTTACTGATGGTCTTCTTGCCCTTCTCCATTCCCAGGAAGGATGTGAATGTAAAGATTGCCGCGATTGCCAGCACCACTCCCACCTGGACTGCAAATGTTGTCTCAACCCCAAATACCTGCTTTAACGCTCCTGTCTCCAGGGGCACTGCCAGTCCCAGCGTACACCCGGCCGCGCCGATGATGCAGAACACAACGGAAATATCAATCAGTTTCCCTATGATCTTCTTATATTTGAAATCCCCCATCATGCATTCGCAGACAGTGCTTATTTTTATGAAAGAAACTTTTTTGTTGTAGACCGCGTAAGCAACCGCGACACCGGCCAGCACGTATGGTCCCTGTGTAGCAAATCCCCAGTGGAAAAAGGAATATCCCAGGGACGCCTCCAATGCCTCAACCGAAAATGGCTCCAGATGGATGCCCGGCGCTTCGTAATAGGCCGCCCATTCCGTAAAGGACCAGTACACAGCGGCCGAAGCCAGCGCTGCCAGCGCCATCATGGTAATATAGCTGAAATTGGAATACTCCGGTTCCCCATCGCCAAGGCGGATGCTGCCATATTTACCAAAGGCAAGATAAAAGGCCAGTACAGTGGTCACAAAGGTAAATAACATCAATGGTACGGAAAAAATCTTCGTCGCTCCCAGGAATGCGTCATTCACTCCCGAGAGCATCTGAGCGGGATACTTCGCCAAAAAGAAAACAAAGGTAAAAACAGAAAACACCCCAACCCCTGCGGTAATCAGGCTGACTCCCCATTCCTGCTTTTTATCCATCCCTATTCCCCTGCAAAAGCAATCATGGACGCCTCAAGCGGAACATCCCCCGGAAGCGCCGCCACCTGCACGCAGACACGCGTGGGCTTGTGCTCACCGAAAAACTCCTTGTACGCTTCGTTAATCAGGCCGAAATCATTTAAGTCCTTGATATACACGTCCACCCTGGCAATGCTCTCCCTGCATCCGCCGCCCGCTTTTACAATGCTTAACAGATTATTCAGGACCAGGGTAGTGGCCTGTTTGATTTCAAATACATACTCGCCATCCTTTGTAAGCGGAATCTGGCCGGATGTGATGATCATGTCCCCATACTTGCGGCCATGGCAATACGGCCCCAGTGCCGGTGATGCTTCAGGACTCACAAGTTCTTCCAGTTTCATCTTCATACCTTTTACCTCGCATTCTTTTTATTTTGTTTCATATTTTATTTTATTGTTTCACTTTTTGTTATTATATATCATATAATACGACTATGTGTACATTTTGTCAATAATTAGTTTCAAATCATTTATGCGTTCGTCATTATTACCAAATGAATATATGGTTTTTCGTGACAATATCCAGGGGGGCATAAACCAGCGGGGCGGGCAGGTTTTCCCCTGCCTTTTCCCTGCCGTTCCCCCTGCCGTTTCCCTGCCTTTTCCCTTCATCTTCAGTCATCATACATAACTAACAATGCATCTGCGATGGCTGCCCCGTCCTCCGTGATGAATACAGGGTTGATGTCCAGCTCTTTTACCTTGTCCTTGCCTTCTGCCGCCATTTCGCTGATTTTTACAAGGAGGTTTACAAGGGCCTCCTTATCGCAGACCGCTCCGCCGCGGTAGCCGTTCAACAGCGGATAGGAGGCAAGGCTTTCTATCATATCCCTGGCCTGTTTTTCGGTAAGAGGCGCCGGGGCCAGAGCCACATCCTTAAACAGTTCCACAAACACGCCGCCCATCCCTACCATGATCATAGGCCCGAAATCCCTGTCATTGTTCACGCCGATGATCATTTCCGTGCCGTATTTAAGCATGGGTTTCAGGAGGACGCCCTCCAGCCTTGCATCCGGGGCATTTTTCGCGCAGTTGTCCATGACGGCTGCAAATGCGGCGCGCAGTTCTGCCTCGTCCCTGATGTTCAGCTTCACCCCGCCTACGTCCGACTTGTGCTGGATATCCCTGGAATGGATCTTTACAGACAGGGGATAGCCCAGTTTCCCTGCTTCCTCCACCGCTGCGTCCGCTGTTGCGGCAACTGCCTGGGGCGGAACCGGGACGCCGTGGCTGCTCAGATAGTTCAGGCTCTCGAACTCGCTCAGGCTGTGGGAACATTCATGCTTTCCCTCAGGAACCGCCGGTTCCATTGGTTCGAATGTGCGGACGGCAAAATCCAGTATCTTTTTAAGCGCGGTGCAGCCATAGCGTCCGGTGGGAAGCAGGGGCGTGCCCGCGGCCTTCAGGATATCCGCGCTTTCCTGGTGCCTGGTGTGTTCGATGAACGGAATCCAGAACACTGGTTTTAACGTCTTATCCCGGCGCGCAATGGACACCGCCTCAACCATATGGGAGATGGTGTCATCCCAGATTTCAGGGGTAATCGTATAGGCCACCACGATGGCATCCACGCCCGGATCCTTAGAGATTGCTTCCATGGCCTGCACCATCACAGGCGTATTGTAGCCGATGCCGGCCGTCATATCAAAGGGATTGTTCACGGAGCCATAGTCAGGAACCAGCGTCTTCAGGTACGCCTTTGTCTCCTGCTGCATTTCCGCCAGACGGATGCCGTACTCTTCCGACAGGTCGGCCATGACGCCCGCCTCGCCGCCGGACACGTTCATGAACACGCAGCGTTCCCCCTTGGGCAGTTCTTCCAGCCATGAGAATGCCGCCGCAAGGCTCATAAGCTCCTCCAGATCGCCTGCCTCCACAACGCCATACCGTTTAAACACGGCACGCAGCACCTTGTCCGCCCCGGACAGGGAACCTGTGTGGGACTTGGCCAGCTCCTGCGACTTGCTGGAACGTCCGGTCTTTAAGACTACCACCGGCTTCTTTTTAAGGGCAGCCTTCTGGAAGGCGGCAACCAGCTTCTCAGGCTTTGTAACGCCTTCCATATAGGCCGCCACCACCTTGGTGTCCTCATCATCCACCAGGAAATCCAGATAATCCTCCACCTTCACATTACATGAATTGCCGGAGGAAATCACATGGGAAAAGCCCATGTTGGGACTGTCCAGACCGCCTAACACAATCTGGCCGCTCTGGGAAATCATACCGATATTGCCCCCGCGCTCACGCTCCTCCACCAGGAAGGCAAATGCAAAGATCCCGTCCACGAAATTGGCGAAGCCCGCGCAGTTGGGCCCCATGACGGCAATGCCCAGGCGGTCGGCTGCCTCCACCAGCTCCCGCTGGCGCTCCCTGCCCTCCGGCCCCACTTCGCCGTAGCCGCTGGCAAATACAACCGCGCCGCCGCAGTTTTTCCCCGCTGCTTCCTCTAGCAGCGGGATGATTGTCTTCTGCGGGGTGCACAAAATAACCAGGTCCACATCCCCCTCTATCTCCGAAAGGGAATGATAGGCGCGGCGGCCGAATATGGTATCCCTTCCAGGATTCACAAGGTAAAGCTGATCCAGGTTTTTGGAGAATTTAAGATAGTTCCTGGTGGTATCACCGCCGAATCCGGCCTTCTCGCTTGCGCCCACAATCGCAATGGTTCTTGGTTTTAATAATTGATTAAGATTCATGCCGAAACCCTTCCTCCTGTTCCATTTCCACTACAGATCAGCCGATTTTCCCTGCCTTCTCGTAGCCTGCCTCAAAGCACTGCACGTTCTTCTCACTGGGTATGCCCTTATGGTCAAAATAATCCCTCAGCGTATCGGAGAACTGCTGTTTATCCATCATCTGTGTGGCCGCAATCATGGCGCCCATCATGACCAGGTTGGCGCCCCTGGTATTGTTAAGGTCCGCGGAAATACCCATGGCATCCACCCCGAACACCTCCACATTGGCAGGATACTCCCTGTCACTGAACAATGACTTGTTAATGATGATCTTGGCGCCGTCCGCTGCCTGGTCAATATATGTATTGTACGCATCCTCGTTCATGCACACCAGGACATCCAGCGTATCCGGATAGGGACTGCCGATTTCCTCGTCGGATACCACCACGCGGCAAAGGGCGATGCCGCCGCGCATTTCTGCGGAATACTCACTGGTCCAGCTTACATTCTTCCCATTCTCCGCAGCAATCTGTATCAAAATCTTACCGGCTGTCAGGACACCCTGACCGCCAATTCCTGCAAACATTATATCAGCCATTTGCTTCACCCCCGTTATTTGTATGGTCCACGTATACCTTCACCGGAAATACCTTTTCATTTTCTTCCTTCAGTTTCTTCATCGATTCCACCGGAGTCATCTTCCAGTTGGTCGGACAGGGTGAAAGCACCTCGATGATGGAGAATCCCTTATCGTTCATCTGGTTCTCGAATCCCTTTTTAATCATCTTCTTTGTCTCGTTGATGTGCTGGGGGTCGTAGAGGGCGCCCCGGGCAGCGTATTCAATGGGATACTGGCTGATGATGTTCAGCATGTCAAATGGCTGGCCTGCAACGCGGTCATCCCTTCCCTTCTTGCTGCTGGTCGTCTTATCCCCCACCAGGGTGGTGGCAAGGCACATCTGTCCTCCTGTCATGCCGAAGATTCCGTTGTTCACCACGATCATGGTGATGGGGACATTCCTCTGTGCCGCAAAGCACGTTTCTGAAAGCCCGATTACATAAGAACATCCGTCGCCTGCGTGCACATATACATTGGCCTCCGGGCGCACCTTCTTAATACCTGTGGCAACAGCGGCACAGCGTCCGTGGGGGCCTGCGATGCCATCGCAGTTCAAGGTGTCAATGGACCAGTAGGCACAGGCAATATCCACAACCTGTACGGTTTTCTCTACAATTCCCAATTCCTCGCAGCATTCCGCAATCAGCCTCTGAATGATACCGTGTCCGCAGCCGCCGCACCAGCCCACCTGCTGGTTAATCATTTCCGGTTTTGTTAACTTCACAGCCATATTAGTAAACCTCCAGTTCCTTTTCTTTTCCTTCGAGTACCCGTTTGCAATAGTCCACGATTCCCTGTGTCTTAGGAACATACTTGGATGTCAGATAAGCATATACAGGCAGGGAGAACCTGGAAGCCAGACAGAGATCCTGGCCCATCTGTGCGGACAGGCTCATCTCCACGGAAACAAGTCCCTTCACGCTGTCCGGTAAATTTTTAAATGCCTTTTCCGGATAAGGCCATGCGCTGATCAGGCGGATCAGGCCAAGCTTCACGCCCTGCGTCCTGGCGCGGCGGACCGCTGATTTACACACCCTGGAGGAGATTCCATATGCCACCAGCACCAGGTCGGCATCATCCACCATGAATTCCTCCCAGCGCTGTTCATTGTCATGCATCTCCTTAAACTTATCCCGCATCATGGAGTCATACGCTTCATAATTCATGGACCGGTCCAGATTGGTCACCTTTACCTTTGGTTCATCTTTTGTCTTGTATCCCTTGATTGCCCAGTCAAACTTATCCTTGTCGTGCTCTTTTGCCTCAGGCAGCACCACCTTCTCAATCATCTGGCTGATTCCGCCGTCGCTTAGGATGATTACAACCGTGCGGTACTTCTCCGCCAGGTCAAAGGCCAGGTATGTAAGGTCCGCGCACTCCTGTGCCGAGGCAGGGGTCAGGACAATCTGCCTGGAATCCCCGTGTCCGCCTCCGCGGACCGCCTCCCAGTAGGAATCCTGTCCTTCGGTAATCTCGCCGTCACCGACGCCGTATCTCATGACATCAACAAGAACAGCCGGAAGGTTGTAGGATGCCAGATAAGAGATTCCTTCCTGTTTCAGGTCATATCCAGGGCCGGAAGAACTTGTCATGACCCTCTCGCCGCAGGCAGCCGCGCCCCACAGCATGCTCATACTTGCAATCTCGCTTTCCCCCTGAATGAATACCCCGCCGCGGGCAGCCATATTGGCTGACATATATTCCAGGATCTCACTCTGCGGTGTAATCGGATACCCTGCGTAAAAGCGGCATCCCGCCCGAAGCGCGGCCTCCGCAATCGCTTCGTTTCCTTTCATAAGCCTAAATTTTTCACCCATGTCTCTTCTTTCCTCCCCTGCTATTCTACGGTACTGATGGTAAATACGTAATCCGGACAAATTGTGTAGCAACGTCCACAGCCAATACAGGTTTCCTCATGAATCCGGATAATCTCATAGCCCTTCTTGTTAATCTCCTCCAGCGGTTCAATCGCCTGGACCGGACAGGCGCCCACACAGAGCCGGCATCCTTTGCAGAGACTTACATCTGCGCTTGCTTTTGCTTTTGCCATTTCTACCTCCTATTATTTTGTTTCACTTTTTAATATATTATTTCATTTTTTATTTTATAGTTTCATATTATCACTATTTATACTATTTTTCAAGTACTATTTTAGGTTTATTATGGTTAAATTTCACTAATCTTTTTTTGCTTGCAAAAGACCCCAGTTTCTCCTATAATAGTAAATAATAGTGTAACGACCGTCTCAAAATGCGGCTGTTCACTGCTAAGGAGGATTTATAATGGGAGAAGAAACCGTAAAAACAGAGACCATACAGGCCGTGGACAGGGCATTACAGATTCTGGAAACCATAGGGCGTGTGAACAGTATGAGTCTGGCAGAATTAAACAGGGAAATCAAAGTAAATAAGGCGTCCCTTTCACGCCTTGTCTATACGCTTGTACAGAATGGATATCTTGCAAAGAATGAAAAAAGCGGGGAATTTTCCCTGACTTTAAAAACATATGAGGTGGGGTTGAATGCGGTACAGAACCTGGACAAACTGTCCCTGATCAAGTCCACCCTGGTGGACCTGAACAGCCGGTGCGGCCGGATTGCACAGTTTTCCGTGGAAGACAACAACCAGCTCTTATGTCTGCAGAGTATCGGAAAGGAAGCCATGTCATTTTCAGTCTACACCAGCGTAGGCCACCGCTCCCCGCTCTACAGCACCAGCGCGGGCAAAGCCCTGTTATCCGCTTATTCCAATGGGGAAATCATAGAAAAGTGGGACAAGATGAACATCCAGTCCCTGACAGAGAATACATTGACAGACCTGCAGCTGTTCCTGCAGGATATCGGATTGACCCGCCAGCGCGGATACGCCCTTGACCGTGAGGAAAATGAATACCATGTATTCTGCGTGGGCGCCGTTGTCATGGACTTCTCCAACCGTCCAATCGGCGCCATCAGCATCAGCGGCAGCACCCTCACCCCCCAGGAAGAACAGGAGGTAAGCAGCATGCTGCTCTCTTCCAGCCGCAAGCTTTCCGGTCTTTTGGGGTATGCGGTGCGGTAAGGGAGGATTGCTCTGCCTTTGGCCTTGCGGGAGTTTCCCATACTCTGATATGAATGAATAGGGCGGTTAGCGCTGTTAAAATGTCATAAGGGCAAAAAAACAGGGAACGGGTCGGCATTTCGCCGTCCCGTTCCCTGTTTTACATTTATTGCTATTACTTATGAAACAACTCTTCTTATTCCCGTCTGCTATTCCTATTCCTATACTTTAATACCAGTCATGCTTCTCATTTCTATCAAGGGCATTCATCCGTGCCATTTCCTCCTCAGTAAGCGAAAAGCCGAAAAGGTCTAAATTTTCCCGTATGTGATCCGGATTGCTGGAGCCGGGAATAACCACCACCCCTTTCTGCAGGTTCCACCTCAGGATGACCTGTGCCGGGGACACGCCATGGGCCGCGGCAATCGCGGTAATGGTTCCATCCCCCAGCAGCTCCCCGGTGTGGCCGCGCCCGCCCAGCGGATACCATCCCTGGACCACAATGCCCAGGTCCTGGATATAAGGGATGACATCATTTTCCTGATAATAAGGATGGATTTCATTCTGCACCACGGCAGGCATGATGGTGACCTGGGGCAGGAAGTCCTCCAGTTCTTTTACATACCAGTTTGACAGGCCGATGGAACGGATTTTACCGTCCTTCACTGCCTGCTCCATTGCCCTGTAGGCTTCCACATCATTTGTGCCCGGGTGATGGAGCAGCATCAGGTCGATGTAACCAATATCCATTTTCTCCAATGCCTCGTCAATGGCTTCTGCGGCGTTGTCAAACTGATTCGGATAGAGCTTTGTTGTGACAAAGATTTCTTCTCTTGGCACACCGGATTCCCGCACCCCCTGGCCCACTGCCACCTCATTGTGGTACATATAAGCAGTGTCAATCAGCCTGCCGCCCGCTTCCAGTAAGGCTGTAACAGAGTCCACGCACTGTTCATCCGACAGGCTGTACGTCCCCAGCCCCATAATGGGCATTTCGTAACCGCTGTTTAAAAGCACGGTCCTGGTTTCAAAGTCAAATGTCCCAACATTGTGCGCACCGGCTGCGGGAATATCCATGCTGTCAATCCACTCCTTAATGATTTCATTGGATGCGTCCGCCGGGAATCTTTTACCGGACAGCCATGTCACTGTATCCGGGCACAGGCCATGCAGGTTTGTGCCGCTGGAACCCATCCCGCTGCTGTGCGAGGTACAAAAAGGCACGATTGTCTTGCCGCCAAAATCATAGCTTTCCAAAAAGGTGCTGATGATCCTCGGCGCCTGTCCGTGCCAGATGGGATATCCAAGAAGCACGGTATCATAGTTTCCCATCCCCTCCACTGAGCCGGAAATGACAGGCCGGGCAGATGGGTCATTTTGTTCACGGTTCCCACGGCTTGATGGGTTGTTATAGTTTAAATCGGCCTGCGTATAGGGTATCTCAGGTGTTATCCTGTAAATGTCAGCATCCAGCATATCCGCCGCTGACCGGGCAATTTTTTCAGTTGTTCCGGTGCAGGAGAAATATGCAACCAAAATCCTGCCCTGTCCCTCTGTTTTCAAACCATCCGAAGCATTGTTTCCCTGAGATTGTAATGATGGCGCTGATGTTGTCAGCATGACAGCAGATTGTTCCCGGTGTTTAATCTGCGCTTTATTTCTACAGGCAGAAAACCCAAGAACAGCTAAAAACACACATAAACAGACAATGACCCGTTTCATCTTAGTCCCTCCATTCAATACTGGTCCAGCCTTTGACATTAACGCAAGGCTGGACTTACCTATGTGTCAGTTTACCTATGTGCCAGTATACCTATATTGTTTCAATCAGCCGGATTACCTTAGCCGGCACACCGCCTGCAACCACATTCGGCGGAATATCCTTTGTCACTACCGCGCCGGCCGCCACAATGGCCCCATCTCCAATGGTGACTCCGGGCGTCACTGTGACATTGGCGCCAATCCACACATTCCTGCCGATTACAATAGGCGCCGGATGGTTGGTTGAACGGCGTTCAGGGGCAAAGTCGTGGTTAACCGTGGCCAGCACCACGTGATGGCCAATCAACGCCCCATCGCCAATGGTGATACCTCCCTGATCCTGAAAACAGCAGCAGCTGTTGATAAAAACCCCTCTGCCAAAGGTGATGTTTTTCCCAAAATCCGAATAAAAAGGCGGAAACATGGCAAAGCTCCCATCCACAGGCTTGCCAATAAGCTGTTCCATCAGAACACGGATTTCTTCCGGCGGATGATATCCCGAGTTAAGCTGCGCTGTAATCCGCATCGCCTGATGGGATATCTCATACATCATCTGGTGCAGTTCAGAACCGCCCTCCACCACACCGCCATTTTGCAAATAGCTTAAATATTCCTCTAATTCCAAAACCATACACTCCTGTTCATAATAATAGCCTCCTTATATTATATTCCTATTTTACTTTCCACTGGCAGTAATGTAAAATACTTAAAAATAATATCTAGTTATTCTTGTATCAAATAACTGGCTACGCTATACTATGAGGTGGAGGTGATTTTATGGAATTGCGGGTATTGCGATACTTTTTGGAGGTTGCAAGGAGAGGAAACGTCACCAGGGCGGCTGAACATCTTCATGTCTCACAGCCCACATTGTCCAGACAGTTGAAGGACTTAGAGGAAGAATTGGGAAAGAAATTATTCATACGGAGCAATTACAGCATCAAACTGACGGACGAGGGAATGCTGCTCCGGACGCGTGCGGAAGATATACTTGACATGGTGGATAAAACCACGGATGAATTTAAGTCGCTGGATGAAATCAGCGGTGGGGATATTTACATCGGCTGCGCGGAATCGGACGGGATGAAACATTTAATCCGGGCGGCAAAGGCATTGCGGGATAAATATCCCCGTGTCCGGTACCACATTTACAGCAGCAGCACGGATTCTGTCAATGAACGACTTGACAAAGGCCTTTTGGATTTTGCAGTCATTGTCCAGGAAGTGGATTTATCAAAATATAATTATTTGAAAATCCCGTCCGTGGATTCATGGGGACTGCTGATGCGAAGGGATGATCCGCTGTCACAGCAGACCTCAATCCGGGCAGACGATTTACTTAACATCCCAATCATCATATCCCGTCAGGGGATGACGGAGGATTTCCCCAAATGGCTTGGGGAAAAACAGGATAAACTGAACATAGTGGCTACCTATGATTTGATTTTTAATGCATCTGTCATGGTAAGGGAGGGACTTGGCTGTGCATTGGGTTTTGATAAGCTGATTCACACAGGTGCGGACAGCGGATTGTGTTTTCGTCCATTGGAACCTGGCCTGGTAACACCTATGTATGTTATCTGGAAAAAGTATCAGGTGTTTACGCCCATTGCGGAGAAATTACTTGATGAATTGATGGGGCGGTTTTCCGATGCACCGATGTCTGAGTGCCTGTTCCCTTCCATTTAAGGAGACAGAAGGACAGCCCCTTTTGCGCTTACTGCCCATGACTGTCCCCAGGGTTTCATTCATATCCATTTTGGTAACAGGATAAAAAATAATCGATAAATAATTTAGTTTTTTTGTCAAGTTTATCATGATTTTTTGATATTATCCCCAGTTCCCAATACATCCCTTCATCTGCAATTGGAATGCACACCAGATTTTCATGTGCGCTTTCTTCATACACATGCTTTACACACAGCAAAATCCCCTGCTTCTGCGACGCCATTTTCACAAGCTGGCTTACATCCGATGATTTATAGATAATATGCGGGGTAAAGCCAGCCTTTTTGCAGCTGTCCTTTGTCCTGTAATGAATATTATAACGGCTGTTAAAGAACAAAAAGTCCTCATCCGCCAACTGGCTTACATGTATCTCCTCCTGTTTGGCCAGCGGGTGTTCCCTGTGGGCAATGAAGAACATTTTTTCACGATGCAGCGGGCTATATTGTAATCCCTGATCATGCCATGGTTTTGTGGACAGGGCAAAACGATGGCTGTCCGCAAGCACATATTCTTCCATGTCCAAATCGGGAAATTCTACCTGTTCCAGCTTCAAACCAGGATATAGCGTTTCAAAGTTTAACAGATAATTGGCAGACAGGCTCCGGAAGACCCCGGGCGCTACGCCGATGGTTATGGTCCCTTGCTGGATTTTAAAATATTGATACGATTCCCTGACTGCTTCCTCATACCCTGCACACACTGGGAGGAATTTATGTTTCAGATATACCCCGCTCTTTGATAATTTGATTCCCTTACTGGTGCGGAGGAACAGACGTGTATTCAGTTCCGATTCTAAATTTTTGATTGATTTACTTAAAGCCTGCTGGGATATAAACAATTCTTTCGCTGCCTGGGAAATACTTGTGCTTTCAGATAATTTCATAAAATACTGGATCTGTCTGAATTCCATTGCTCTTCTCCACCGTAATCTTAAGACGTGTTCTTGCCGACTCAGCTTTAGTTTATCACAACTATGAGTGATGGTAAATACAATTCTCCGGCATATTCCATGCATTTCGGGGCTGCTTTTTGGCACAACTCCAGGTTGTGGCAATCACAAACACTATGTGTTGTTAATTAGTTAACAATACTGCTAGAATAGACTTACATAGAACATGATTAAGGAGGAAGTAACAAATGAAAAACAGATACTACCCCAATTTAGCAAGTCCCATCACAATCAATGGCGTCACATTTAAGAACCGCATTTTCGGCGCGCCGATGTCGAATCCGGAATTGGATCCGGATTGCCACATGAGGGAAGAGGATATCGCGTTTCATGCAAACCGCGGACGCGGCGGCTTGGCCAGCGTATGCATTGGTCTTGGTATTGTTGAAGCCGTAGGACGCTCACACACAAAAGAAGTAATCCTTTATGATGACCTGTCCCTCCCATCCTTAAAGAGAATGGCCAATGAATTCCATAAACACAACTGCATGGCTACCATGGAATTAGCCCATGGCGGAAAGTTCGGGGCCGCCAGAAGCCACTCTGCTGCCAAAAGCACCCTGATTGGGCCAAATGACGAATTAAATGCCCAGGGCGTTCCTGTAAAAGCCATGACGGAAGAGCAGATTGAAGAGACCGCCACCGCATTCGGCAGCGCGGCCAGGCTGGTAAAAGAGGCTGGTTTTGATATGGTCTTAATCCATGGCGGGCATGGATGGCTGTTAGGCCAGTTTGCTTCTCCATATTTCAATAAGAGGACCGACCGCTGGGGCGGAAGCCTGGAAAACCGTATGCGTTTTTCACTGCTTGTCATCGAGAAGGTGCGTGAGGCGGTGGGTCCGGACTTCCCAATCGAATTCCGTATGAGCGGTTCTGAGTGTATTCCTGGCGGATATGATATTGATGAAGCAGTTGAAATGGCTAAGATGATTGACGGAAAGGTGGATATCATCCACGTATCTGCCGGTATCCATGAGAATAATGACGTATTTGTAATTACACATCCTTCCATGTTCACTGAGCATGGATGCAATGTCCAATATGCTGCTGAAATCAAAAAACATGTCAAAACTCCGGTTGCTGCATTGGGCGGCATCAACGATGTGGATATGATGGAGGAAATCATTGCTTCCGGTAAAGCTGATATCATTGAAGTAGCCCGTCAGTCCCTTGCAGATCCATATTTCCCGGAGAAAGCATTTTCCGGACAAAAAGACGATATCACACAGTGCTGCCGCTGCTATTCATGTTTCTTCAATTACTTATCCAACAGGAATTACTGCTGCGCGTTTAATCCGGTCATTGGAGACGAGCTTGAACATAAATATGGCTTCCCGGCAACAACGCCGAAAAAGGTCGTGGTTGTAGGCGGCGGGCCAGGGGGCATGGAGGCCGCTGTTACAGCCGCCCAAAGGGGCCACTCCGTTACACTTTATGAGAAGAACAGCAGGCTTGGCGGACAGATTGTACATGAACAGCACATCCCCTTCAAAAAGGATATGTATCACTTCATTGAGGTCCTTGCTAAGCGCTGTGAGGATGCAGGCGTGGACATCCACTTAAATACAGAGGTTACTCCTGAGGAAGTTGCGGCAATGGGTGCGGATGTCGTGATGACAGCCGTTGGCGCGAAACCAATCATTCCGCAGATCCCGGGAATTAACAGTGCCAAGGTTGTGGGCCTGAAGGCACTTGAGGGCAGACAGCCGTCAGTGGGACAAAAAGTGGCAATCCTTGGCGGAGGCCTGGTGGGTTCTGAAGTTGCCATTTATCTGGATATGATTGGAAAAGACGTAACAGTTGTGGAAATGAAGGATACCTGGGCATCTGACGCTTATTGGATGCACAAGGTTGCCATGGACAAATATATCCGTGACAGCAGGATTGATATCAAGGTAAACACAACAGCCAGGGAAATTACCGACGCTGGCATTGTATGCAACACGCCGGATGGTGAAATCCTCATTGAAGCCGATACGGTCCTTCTTGCCGCAGGTATGAAAGCGGACCGCGCCTCTGCGGATGAATTTCTCAATACGGCTCCCCGGGTATTTGAAATCGGAGACGCCATCAAAGCCGGACGCGTGGTTGAAGCAGTGAAGCTTGGATACTATAGGGCATTGGATATTTAGCTGCCAGCAACCTGAAAGGAACGAAAATGATGGACATTCTTGTTACAATTTTCACTGCCTTTGTTTCAGGCGTACTGGCAACCGCCCTGGGCGCCCTTGGTTCAGTAATCCTTACAGCCCTTGTTTCCATTGTTGGGGTATTCTCCATTATGGCGGGATGCGAATATAATATCATCGGGAACATTTGCTTTGGAATGTTCCTGGGGCCGCAGGTAGCCTTTGGGCCGGCCCTCTGCGCAATGAATTATGCATGGAAAAAGGGATACATAAAGGACAGCAAGGGACTGGCCCTTCCATTGGGATCATTGCAGAAAACAGATGTATTAGTATTTGGCGGTATCTGCGCAGTAGCGGGATGGTACTTGAATACAGCCCTTGGCACCTTCCTTCCGGGACTCTTTGACTGCGTTGCGGCAACCATTGTAATCCTTAATGTGATTACAAAAATCATGTTTGGGAATGAGGGCCTCATGGGGAAGGTTCCTGAGGGAGATAAGAGATTTGGCTTAAACAGCAAGAATAAGTGGCTTCCCCACATGACCTATGGCCACGGCTCCATGTTCTGGCTGTTCGGCGGCAGCGTTGGTTTTATTGCCGCATGGCTATTGTATCAGATGTGCCGTTTTTCTGAACAGGTGGGCAATCCCATGATTGCAGGTATTTCATTTGTACCCCTTTGGGCCATTGCAGTCGTGTTCTTAATCTTCATGTGCTGCGGCCTGCCCTGCCCTGTATTTCACCATGTCGGGCTTGTGGGCGCTTACGGAGCACAGATGGCGTATAATGCCGGATGTTCCGAAATCCGTGTTTACCTGTGGGGCTTTGCATTTGGTATCTTTGCACATTATGCAGGCGATCTGCTTGCGGATCTTTTCTTTGTATATGGGGAAGGATATGTTGACCCGCCGTCGCTTTCCATGCTCTTCTGCTCCGTATTTGCATTTGCTGTCTTTCCGGCGCTTGGATTGGTTAACCCCGATAGTGCGGTTTCCGTCATCGCGCCCATGGCCATTATCCTGGCATTTGGGATCTTTGCATATTTTACAGGGAAATGCAAAAAAGCAGACATGTCATAGGCAGCCGGAGGCGGAGCTTTGATGAGGGTACTGTCCTGCTGTATCCGCATTGGACAATAACCCTCTGGCATGCTACATGTAAAAGGACACACCGTATTACCGTTGTGTCCTTTTACAGTCCGAACCGGATTCAATAATTAATCCCTTTTACAGCCAGCGCCCCATCGGATACCCCGAATACAATATTGGGGATTCCATCTTTTTTAAGGACAAATCCGGCCATGCTGGGGGAAAGCGTCTCCCCTCTCCTGTTTGGCCTATCTCAAACTCCAGTTCCCCATATGCGCCGGGAGCAATCTCATATTTGTCAAACACAATGACCGGATTTCCATTTTCATTCATATAAAACCTGGTTTCATCCGTAATTCCCGTAAAGCCTCCCTCTGACCCGGACCAGAAGGCAATGCCGTCCTTTTCCTTCATTTCCTCCATCTGCCGCAGTATGCTGTCATCCGCAATCCTGGCATAGTCCTGGCCCAGGACATCTTCTAATGTAACCATCTTATAATCCTTCAGATCAATGTTGTAGTATCTCGTTTCACTGTAGGCCGTGGACCAGCTCTCTGTTCCCCGCACTGCAAAGGAGAGATATTCCTCTGTCTGGGCCTTGATTTCATATCCTACACGGATTTTAATACCATGTGCCTCCCATTCCTCCTCAGTCCCTCCCGTTTCCATAAACGCCTTCTTATATTCCCTGGCGCGTTCCACTGCCTCATCTGCGTACCGGCTGCATAAATCGTATATTTCCTGATTCAGGGCAGCATCCAGCCCATCCGTATCCTCAGCTATCATCTCCACACTTGGGATTTCCACGGATATCTTCCAGTCCCCTTCATCCTTTTCATAGGACCGGAAGGTAAGGATCCGCGCCGCCGCTCCTATGACAGGGAGTCCGGCTGCCATTTCCGCAAATGCCGTATTTGTATTTAAGGCAGCAGTAAATATCAGCACAAGGGCTGCCGCCGCACCGGCACATGTCCCCCATATCCTGTTCCTTCTGTGTATCCCGGCCATCCGTTTCCTTTGCTCCTGGCTTCTTCTCTTTTCCTCTGATTGGGCAATTGCCGCCTGAATCCTTCCGGACAGTTCAGGCGGGACCGGTATCCCTTCATACTTTTTTCTTGCATCTTCCATACGGCTCATGAATCCACCTCCTGTATATTCTGTTTTAACAGTCTTAAGCCACGGTATAGTCTTGCCTTAACCGTATTCAGGTTTGTGCTTGTCACATAAGCGATTTCCTTCAGTGTCAGCTCCTCAAAATACCGAAGTTTTATAATGGTCTGCACATCCTCATCCAATTGGTTTAACTGTCCGTATATATCCGGTTCACCATTATATCCTTCCTCATAATATGGCACATCCTGCCCTATCCCGTCTTCTGTGGGTATCTCCATCTTCTGTTTCCTGATTAACAGCAGGCTCTCATTTACAAGGATGCGGTAAAACCATGTCCTGATGGCATTTTCATTCCTGAGCGCCCCGTAGTGGTCCAATGCCTTGCAGACAGCACTCTGGACAATATCCATTGCATCCTCCTGGTTATGGACATAGCTGTAGGCCAGCCTGTAAAATTTCTCCTGATTGCTGACAATATAGTCTACAATCCTGTTATATAAATCTTGATTCATGGGGTACTTAATCCCTCCTTACAGTATGATTTCATGGTACATCACAGCGTATATCGCCATCACTGATATATAGATTCTTTTTTCCTGCCAAAAGTTGCATCTGATTATATTTTCCTGTCATAAAACAAGGACAGGAATCCCTTCGATTCCTGCCCTGTCCGGCAGCTGCCCCATATTGCCCTGTTCCTGTCTCATCCCTTTTCTACCCGGATTGCCGCCATATGCCCTGTTGCAATCCGCTTCATCGGTTTTACCGAGTACAGGCAGACTGCCATGGTCAGTATATCTGCCGCCGGCTGTGCCAGATAAATCCCCGTTACCCCCAGCATCCCGGGCAGGATTAATATGAACGGTACATAGAACAATCCCTGACGGATGACGGACAGGAACAGTCCGTACTTTGAGGAGCCAATGGTCTGAAACGTTATTGTCATCATGTAGCACAATCCAAATGCAGGATAAAGGGCCACCTGGGAAACCAGAAGCCTGACCCCATAATCAATGACTGCCGGATTCCCGTTAAACAGCATGATTAACGGCCTTGCCAGAAGTATATAGGTTCCCGCTACCAGTATGGTAAGAATCAGGGATGTCCGTAACGCAAAACGGACCGACTCATGAAACCGTTCCTCCTTTTTCGCGCCAAAGGAATAGGAAGCTACCGGCTGATATCCCTGCATGAACCCCATGATCACATAGCATCCAATCAGCACCAGGCGCTGCACCACGCCGTATGCCGCTATGATAAGATCTGAGTCCGCCATGGGCTTCGCCGCAATATTCGTAAGGGATGTTGCCACTGCAAGGCAGATCTGTATGACGGCCGTAGGTATCCCGATGAGCGTGACGGATCTGATGAGCGTCCATTGGGGGTTAAAATACTCCCTCTTTATCTTTATGATGGAGCGTCCGGTGATATAGAACCACCCAAGGATGAAACACGTGACGAACTGTGAAACCGTTGTGGCAAGGGACGCTCCCTCCACTCCCATCCCCAGTCCCCAGCTAAACATGAATACAGGGTCCAGGATCACGTTAAGGGCCGCGCCGGTCACAACGGCAATGGATGAAATCCTTACGGATGACTCTGCCCTGGCCGCACAGTTCATACTCTGCGCAGGAAGGTTGGCAAGGGCTGCCACAAACATCCAGAATGCATACTCCCTGGCCTGGGGCAGCACAGCCTCGGAGGCACCGAAGGAACGCAACAAAGGGTCCATGAAAATGATGCCTGCCGCACATAAAAGGATTCCAATGAGGACCGATAACCCCACCACGGATGTGACTGTCCTGTTTGCGCCGTCCCTATCGCCTGCCCCCAGCTGCCTGCCCGCCAGGACCGCTGCCCCGGCCGCAAATATATTTTCCACCGAGACCATGATGAGCAGCAGCGGCAGGGTAACGCCCACTGCCGCAAGCGCTATATCCGACCCCAGCATCCCGATATAAGCCGTATCCACAATGTTGTAGACAGCCTTTGCCAGCAGCGCCAGGGTAGCCGGGACTGCCAGTCTGGTAATGGCCCTGGAGGGCTTCATATCACCAAGTATGGATTCCTGCTGTACATTTCCGTTCTTCATATCCCCACTTCCTTCCGCTCCACCACGCCATAAAGCAGCACATCCAATGCCCTGCGGCAGTCCTCTTCATGTGTCTTAAAATCAATCTCCTGCTGCCCGGATGTCTGATGCTTTGCATTGACATAATCCTGAAACTGCAGGAATATATCCACCACCGTTTCCCTGGATACCCCGTCCCTGAGCTTAAGAGGCTCCAGTATCCGGTTCAATATGGATATATTAAACTCATCAAACCCGGACTTACGCTGTCTGACCGCAGCTTCCAGATGGGCCGGCGGCATGATGACCGCCTCGCAGAAAATCCTCCGGTACACGGGAAATGTCTGGAAAAATTCAAACCTCGCATCAAAATAAAGCTGCAGCTGTCTGGGAACGGATACCGCTTCCAATATCAGCTTCCCCTGCAGATATTCCGTCAGGACCTGGAAACATTCATCCACGCAGGCCAGATACAGTTCGTCCTTGGTCTGGAAATAGTGGTAAATGATTCCCTTCGAGATTCCCTCCCCGCTGCATATATTGTTAACGGAACTGGCTCCATATCCCTGTCCTGCAAACTCCTCCAGTGCTGCCTCCATAATCCTGCGCTTTGTCTGTTGGTTTTTCTCTTCCCGCTTCATGTGCTTCCTCCCAAAATTATTGACCTAGTGGTCTATTTATCATTAGAATAGCACAAATTGACCATGAGGTCAATATTTTTTCCATATCCAATTAATTTATGACATCGATTCAGTGCCTGCAATACAAAAGACGCCCATTCCCTGAGCGTCTTCTACAATCCAATCTTGTCCTTACAGGCATTTCCCGTCTCCAAATGTCATGATCCGGCTTCCTGCCGGGAGTATCTCCCATGCCGGCAAAGGCTGACCTTAAAAGAACGGTGCCCACTCACCTTCTGTTTTCCTGCAGCCGTTTATATTCCGTGATGTCGGCGCAATTAATCAGATACGCATCGTGCTCGCCCCATTTCATCGTGGAGTACCGTATTCTGGTCCATACATCATACTGTGGGTTATATACCTCCGTGGTTCCGGTCAGCGGACAGCTTTCGCAGGGAGTGCTGCGGCCGAAAAACGCCTGATGGCAAGTCATACCGGCCCTGGCGGACGGATCCAGACGGAGTGTCTTTTGATTCACATACAACAGCTCATAGGTGCCCTGCCGGATGACGTAGATATAGGCATCCTGCATATCCAGGATTGTGTTGAGCTGGACCATGATCTGCTCGTTGCGGTCCGCCTCCCGCTTTTTCAGGAGGAATGTATTCAGCATCTGGGCAATCAAAGAGAGCATGCCAATCTCCTCTTTGTTCCACATCCTCAGACCCGTGCACTCATCAAACCCGATAAAGCCCCGGAATTCCTTTCCATCGTAAAGCGCGCACTGGAGCGTGGAACAGATTTCCTGACTCTCAAAAAGCGCGGTCTGGGTAGGGGTCAGGGAATGGATATCCCGGCAGTAAAAAATAGAGTTATCCCGAAACAGCTCCTTGTAGCCCTCCACGTTTTCATAAGGATAATGCTGTAAAAACTCCTTTTGCGGCGCAATTCCCTCATTGCACCATTCATAAGTATTATCGGTATATTCCCCGCTGTCGCTGTTTTCAAACACATAAGCCCGGCTCACATCGAACCGCCTTCCCACAATTTCCAGGATTGCTTCCACGGCAGTGTCAATATCATTGGTATCATACAGGATTTGAAACACATAATTGACCAGGTCCCCAACCTTCCCACTTACGGTCTGGTCGGAATCAATGGCCGCCCCCAGGGAGGAATATCCAATCCGGTCCACTGCCTCCAGACTATTAACGTCATATCGGGCATACTGGTTCTTGCCCTGGCTTTTAGCCTGGTACAGTGCCAGATCCGCACAGTGGTACAGGGTCTGGTAATCAGTACCGTCCCACGGATAAATGGCCAGACCGATGCTGCAGGTCACCTCAACGGGCTGTTTTTCCCCCTGAAACAGCTGCTGGAACATCGCCAGAAGTTTCCCTGCCTTCTGTTCGGCAATCTGTGTGGAAGGAATATCCTTTAAGAACATTGCGAACTCGTCCCCGCCGATTCTGCCGATTACATCCGACTTCCGCGTCAGCTTTTTCATGCCGGCTGCCAGTTCAGCCAGCACTGCGTCCCCAAACAGATGTCCCTGCCTGTCGTTCACCAGCTTGAAGTTATCCACATCAATGATGAACATGGCACATACCGTCTCTGGCCGGCCTGACAGGTACTGTTCTGCCCTGTGTTCCATTTCGGCATGGTTGTAAAGACCGGTCAGGGCGTCCAGCTCCGCCCGCCTGCGCAGTTCTTCCACCATCCGCTTTTCTTCGTCAATATCTGAAATGGTCCCTACCGCGCGCAGCGGCCTGCCGTCTGCGTCATATTGGGTAGCGGCCCGCAGCCGGCACCAGATATACTGCCCCTTTGTATTGCGGATACGGACGTCAAGGAGCGAATTGGACACCCCCCGTTTCACATCTTCCATAAGCGCGGCCATCGGCCCGATATCATCAGGATAGAAATGCCGCAAAATTTCCTCCTTCTGGAGTCTGCTGTCATAACTAGGCGCATAACCAAATTTTCCCAGCCAATTAGGTGAAAAGGAAATGGCATCCTCAATAAGGTTCCACTCAAAGATGATATCCGAGGATTGATTCATGATGATTTCCAGATGCTCCAATGACAGACGAAGCTTCTCCTGGGCATCCCGTACCTCAGTGAGGTCAAGAAAAATACAGAAAAAGCGTTCTTCCTGTTCGTCACCGAACAGCTGGGCGCTGCTGGCAGTCCATTTATAACTGCCGTCCTTACACAAGACCCGGTAGCTCAGGGAAAGCTGGTTGCCTTTATTCAGCTGGCGCCCCACTTCACCCAGGAAATTTTGACGGTCCAATGGATGGATCATTGTGAGGAACTGATTTTGAAACAGTCTCTCCAGTTCTTCCCTGGTAAATCCGAATATACTGAGGAAACCATCGTTGACCCCAACAATGGTGTATTCATTGTCATTCCTGCATTGCATGACTCCACCTGGAATGAGGTTCAGGATAGCCTCACCCTCCTGACTGAGCCCTTTCAGCAATCTATTCACATTTATTCCCCCCTCACAATCCTGGCACCCCAATTGGGATTGTCAATGACCGGCGTTCCTCTGCGGTTTCTGCCGATAGTGATGCTCCTGCTCCTCGTTTTCGGCAGCCCATCAATCGCTCACATACATATATATTTGCATTGAGTATAGCAAAAACCATAAAAAATAGCAATAGCCTGTCCTGCTGCCTGATACATCATACAGGCAAGGAAATAGATTCCCCAATCGTCCGGGATTCCCCGAAACCACCATAAAGGAAATGGCTGCAGCGGCAAAGGCCTGCGGTTCAGGAGCGCTGTAGGGCGGCTTCTGTGCGGCTGTTCTGAAAAGAACCGTCCGCGCGCCCGACATTAAGACCCTGCTTCAGATATTCCTTCCTCATCTGTCCCGGTGTCTTTCCGTATTGTTTCCGGAAAGACTTTGTATAATAACTGGCATTATGAAAACCGGATCCATATGCTATCTCCGTAATTGGAAGCCGTGTTTCTGTAAGCAGCACCGTGCTCTGCGCAAGACGGTATGTAATAACGTAATCAATCGGAGAGGTATTCATATACTTTTTAAATATATTACAGCATGCCGTCTTACCCATCTCCCCAATTTTCGCAATATCATCCAGCATGATGGAATCCTGATAGTGTTTTTGGATATAGCCGACCATTTTCCTTAATTGAATGAGAGAAATATCAGCTTTCTCTGATTTCTCTGAAAGCAGCTCCATATTGTTCGTATACAATAGGGTAAATATCCTAAATACCGCTTCCTGGCACAAAAGATAAAACTCCGGGGCATCCTGATTCAGATGAAAGACGGTCCATAACACTTCCAGTAATTCATTCTGCCACTTCTTATCCGGACGTAAATGTAAAAACGGAATTGCCTGGCATTCTGTAAAAGGGCGCACATAACGCTCCCTGATATATGGATTACCGGACAAAACCGAGGGATGGATGATGAAACATATGAACCCGCACTCTTCTTTCTTATCTGAATATCCAAAATGAAAGTTCCGGCTGTTTACCACAATCCCCTCATTCTCATAAAGCGTGATGTTTTCCCCGTTTACATCATACTGCATGGTGCCGGACAATACATATATGATTTCAACATCCTCATGCCAGTGTGATACCGCAGTATAATTGTGGTACTGCGATAAAAACGCGCTTCGTATATAGACAGGATACTGTGGAATCATATAATCCATCACTTCTGAAAAATCCTGCTTAACATTGACCTGCATTGCCATATAGAACGTCCCCCGCGTTTCCTTCCCATTAAGGTGAAATATATTTATATTATTTCGTAAGATTATTATATTATTATCTCTTGTTCCGTAATATAATTATAAAAATACAGAAGGAGGATGTCAAGATGAAGGCAAATGCCGTCATAGAAGACTATCATGTACATTCAGCGTATAGTGATGATTCCACTTATCCTCTAAGACAGGTGGTCATGGATTCCATTGATATGGGAATAAAAGAAATATGCTTTACGGATCATGTGGATTATGGAATCAAACGGGACTGGGACAGTCCCCTTGGAATCGGATACAGGTCAGGAGCCGCCGGGCCGGAGCCCTTTGCGAATGTGGATTATCCGAAGTATGCAGATGAAATATCCGGCTTACAGAAAGAATACGGAGAACACATATCCATCAAGCTGGGGTTGGAATTTGGAGTTCAGGTCCACACAATCCCTCTATACGAAAAACTCTTTTCCCGATATCCTTTTGATTTTATCATTCTTTCAATCCATCAGGTCGGGGATAAGGAATTCTGGACACAGGAATTTCAAACGGGACAGACACAGGATGAATACCGATGAAAATGAGAGGAAAAACATACTGGATGAATTACTTCCGACAAGAGGGGAGGGGGCATACTTACAGGGACCCATTTATTTTGACTATGGGATTCATACCAGCCTCGGGAAAAGTTTCTATGTCAATTCTAATTTTACCGTACTGGATGTCTGCCGCGTAACGATTGGGGACAATGTGTTCATCGGGCCCAATGTTTCGATTTTTACCCCCATACATCCGCTTCGCTGGCAGGACCGGAATATGTATGTATCGGAAAAGGGGACGATGACAAATAAAGAGTATGGCGCGCCTGTAACGATTGGGGACAACTGCTGGATTGCGGGAAACGTTACGATTCTTGCCGGCTCCAAAATTGGTTCCGGCTGTGTAATCGGCGCCGGTTCCGTTGTATCCGGAGAAATCCCTGACCATTCGGTGGCATATGGCGTCCCATGCCGTGTCGCCCGTGCGGTTACAAATCTTGATGGTCTTGAATATCACAGGGAGCTGTTCTAACCATATAAAACTTCTTAAAAAAAAGAAGTCCCCTGGTCCACTACCCAAACCAGGGGACAAGCGTCATCTACTTAACGCCCTCAGCCTCATCAATCGCCTTCCCAATATCATGTCTCATATACTTATTCCCAAACTCAATCCACTCCGTAGCCCTATAAGCATTCTCCCTGGCTTCCTTAAGTGTCCTGCCCTTGGCCGTAACTCCCAGCACCCGTCCGCCGTTGGTCACGATGTTACCGTCCTTGTCAAACTTACTGCCCGCATGGAACACATAGTAGCCGTCCCTGCCCTCAAAGTTCTCAAACCCGGTCATCTTATATCCCTTTTCATAATGCTCCGGATAGCCCGCGGAAGCCAGCACCACGCACACGGCGGCATTGTCCTCGAACTCCAGCTCTATCTGGTCCAGGGTACCGTCCACGCAGGCCTCGAATACGTCAATGATATCATTTTTCATCCTTGGCAGCACTACCTGTGTCTCAGGGTCGCCGAAACGTGCATTATACTCCAGCACCTTAGGCCCCTTCTCCGTAAGCATCAGGCCAAAGAAAATAATCCCCTTAAACTCCCTGCCCTCTGCCTTCATGGCATCTACGGTGGGCTGATATATATGTTCCTTACAGAAAGCGTCCACTTCCTCTGTATAAAAGGGACTGGGTGAAAATGTCCCCATTCCCCCGGTATTCAGTCCCTGGTCCCCGTCCCCTGCCCGCTTGTGGTCCTGGGCCGAAGTCATGATCTTGATGGTCTTACCGTCCACAAAAGAGAGCACGGATACCTCACGGCCTGTCATGAATTCCTCCACCACAATCCGGTCCCCGGCGGAGCCGAACTGCTTATCTAACATCAGGGTCCTGACGCCTTCCTTTGCCTCTTCCCTTGTGTTGCAGATAAGCACGCCTTTCCCCAGCGCAAGGCCGTCGGCCTTAAGTACGATGGGAATGGGCGCATCCTCAAGGTATGCCAGGGCCTCTTCCGGCGAATCAAATGTCTCATATGCAGCCGTAGGAATATTATATTTTTTCATCAGGTCCTTGGAAAATGCCTTGGAGCCTTCAAGAATGGCCGCGTCCTTCCTTGGCCCGAACACCCGCAGCCCGGCTGCCTCAAAGGCATCCACCGCGCCTGCCGCCAGCGGGTCATCCGGTCCCACGATTACCAGGTCAATCCCATGTTCCCTGGCAAAGGCTGCCTGCGCGTCAAAATCCATGACCCCGATATCCACGCACTCCGCCAATCCGGCAATCCCGGCATTGCCAGGAGCACAATATATCTTCTCCACCTTTGGACTCTGCGCCGCCTTCCACGCAATCGCATGTTCACGTCCGCCGCCGCCTACGATTAATACTTTCATGCCGTTACCTCCTGCCTGTTTGTCCTGTCATATCCCGTCCTATACCAATTGATTCGCAATCATATGGATGGCCTGGGGAAGGATTACCCATTCCGCTTCTTCCATCACCCGTTTCTGCAATATCTCAGGCGTATCGCCCTTCTTCACTTCCACGGCCTTCTGCAGGATGATGGGTCCTGTATCCATGCCGCTGTCCACATAATGCACGGTTGCCCCTGTGACCTTCACGCCCCGGGCCAAAGCCGCTTCATGGACCTTCAGCCCATAATACCCCTTCCCGCAGAAAGAAGGAATCAGGGACGGATGGATATTGATGATGCGCCCCTCGTATTTCCTTGTCATGGCCTCGGGTATGGCCACCAGGAATCCGGCCAGCACGATCAGATCCAGATGATATCCGTCCACCTTGGCCAGAAACGCCTCATTAAACGCATCCCTTGACCCATAGTCCTTTGGGGAAATGCACACTGCCTCGATTCCCCTAAGACGCGCCCGCTCCAGCGCATAGGCGTTGGCATTGTTGCTGATGACCACGGCCAGTTCCGTGTTGGTAATCCTGCCGCTGTCCATTGCGTCCATGACCGCCTGAAGATTGGTGCCGCCTCCGGACACCATGACGCCTATCCTTAACATAAGTCCACACCCTTTTCACCGCTCTCAATGGAGCCGACCACATAGGGGGCATCGCCTGCGGCCCGGATGGCTTCCATGGTCCTGTCCACATCCGCGGCGTCCACTGCCAGGATCATACCAAGGCCCATGTTGTATGTGTTGTACATCATCTTCTCTTCAATCTGTCCCTTTTCAGCCAGCAGCTTAAAGATGGGAGGCACCGGATAGCTGTCCTTCTTAATCACCGCACGCACGCCGTCCTTCAGCATGCGGGGAACATTTTCATAGAAACCGCCGCCGGTGATGTGGCTGCATGCCTTGATGGTGACCCCAGCTTCCTTGACGGCCTTCAGGGCCTTCACATATATCTTGGTCGGGGCAATCAGCGCCTCCCCAAGAGTGGTTCCAAGAACATCCATGTAGGTGTTCAACCCCTCTTTTGTCAGTTCCTTCTCAAATACCTTTCGGACCAGTGAAAAACCATTGCTGTGCACGCCGGAACTTGCCATTCCGATCAGCACGTTCCCGGCCGACAGGTTTTCGCCGGTTATCAGATCCTTCTTGTCCACGATGCCCACCGCAAACCCGGCCAGGTCGTATTCGTCCTCCGGATAGAATCCAGGCATCTCGGCCGTCTCCCCGCCAATCAGAGCCGCACCGGACTGGTTACAGCCCTCCGCCACGCCCTTCACGATGGTCGCAATCTTCTCAGGCACATTTTTGCCGCAGGCAATGTAATCCAGGAAAAACAACGGCTCGCCGCCAGCACAGGCAACATCGTTCACGCACATGGCCACACAGTCGATGCCCACCGTATCATGCTTATCCATGAGGAAAGCCAGCTTCAGCTTGGTTCCCACACCGTCCGTGCCCGAAAGCAGGGTGGGTTCCTCCATCCCCTTGAATGCAGCCATGGAAAATGCGCCTGAGAATCCGCCGATTCCGCCTAATACTTCAGGACGCATGGTTCCTTTCACATATTCCTTCATCAGTTCAACCGACTTATATCCTGCCTCAATATCAACTCCGGCCTTCTTGTAATCCATCATGGTTTTATCATCCTCCGCCTTATTTAAAAATCCCTGAATCCCTATTTCATCTGTGCCAGATATTCCTTGTATCCGATGGATTCCAGCTTTTCAGCCTTCCCGACCACGTCGTTCTTCAGGCTCTCTGAATACTCCTTAAGCCTGCCTAATAAAGCCTCATCGGAAGTGGCCAGGATCTTGGCAGCCAGGATGCCTGCGTTTGCCCCACCGTTAATCGCAACCGTTGCAACCGGGATACCGCTTGGCATCTGGACAATGGAGTACAGGGAATCCACGCCGCCCAGGTCGGAGGTCTTCATGGGGATACCGATGACAGGCATCGGGAAAATGGCTGCGCACATGCCCGGAAGATGGGCCGCCTTGCCTGCCCCCGCTATGATTACCTTGAATCCCTTTCCTTCAGCCGCCTTTGCCCAGTCAAAGAAAACATCCGGCTCCCTGTGGGCAGATATGATTGTCATCTCGTAGCTGATTCCCAGTTTGTCCAGAATCTCAGCCGCCTTTGCCATGATTGGCATATCAGAGTCACTTCCCATTACAATTCCTACTTTTGCCATCGTCCAATCTCCTTTTCCACTTAAATCCATCGTCTCCCCACCTCAGGAAGCAGAAATATCCTGTTATTTTAGATAGGGATGTTTATTATTAGTTATTCTTATTAATTTCTTTTATTATGCCTTTGTTACTTATAATTATAATACTAGGAAATTTTTCATGAGTCAATACAAATCTACAAAATTTTCTCCCGATGAATGCTGAAATGCCGGTACGGCCCATGTTTCCAGGCCCTCCCGGCATTTCGTATATGAAAATATGGAAAAACAGGGCTGTACGCCCAACCGGATGTAATCAGCTAAAAAGCTCCCCGGCTGCTTGGATCATCCTGATATCTTTCAGCAATTCCGCCTTTTGTCCGGAAACCGGTTTGTCCACAAAGACATCAAACAGGTTCCGCGGCCTGTGTACAGCGACAATGGCTGATGAGCCTGAAAAAGTAAATGAAACCCATTTTCCTGATTTGTCCGCAAATGCCTTCATTTTCTCTATTAACACTGGCGTCAATGGGGTATCATCCCCGTCTGATGCATAAACCTGGAACCTGCCGTCAAATCCCGGATCTCCTGTTTTAATCTTATATGCGGACGGGCGGTCTTTGAACCCTGCCACATATTTATTATCAAATACCCGCATGGTCCCCTGGAAGCCAAGCAGGGCAGGGACATTGTCAAAACGGATGACCGGACCATGGAATATGGAATCGGATGTGTATATCTTCCCTACCTTACCTGTCCTTCCCGTATTCACATTGCAGAGAAGGAACCGGATGTCCCCATAATATCCGGTCAGCCGGTCCGTACTGGAAAAATGGTTTTTTACGCCGCAATCCACCACATGAAGACCAGCCACTTCGTCATAGCCCAGGCCGCTTTCCGGGAAATATTCAAGCGTTTGGAATCTGCCATTTTCCATCAGGAGGGGCAAAACATACTGTTCCTTATAGGCCCTGATGAAGCCTTCCTGTGCCCGCCTAATCAGCAGCAGATAGCAAAGGCAGCAAAAAATAACGGTCAGCAATGCGGTTATGATAAGCGTGAATAATCCCCACTCGAACAATGTATAATCCTCATTGTGGATTCCATGACGGCCGAACATCATAAGCGATGCCAGAATAAAACATCCGCACAGAAACATGGCCTTTTTATACTGACCATATGCTTTTTTCCTAAGTATTTCCAGTCCTTTATCGTCCATGGGCGCCGTCTTCCTTTCCTGTTTATCTGCATTTCCAAACATGCCCTGATATACTTTCAGCCGTTTATATTAGCATTTTCCGTCTGTCTGCATACGCACAGGTACAGCCTGGATACCTGTTTTGAATACTGCTCCATCAGCCTGGACAGCCGTTCCTCCCCTTCCATGGTCCGTCTATAGGCCATGGATTCCCCGGCTGCCGGCACATGGTCTGCCCGCATGTTTAACCGCTTCTGTATGTCGCTGATGATGCAGGCCGTGAATATGAGATAATCATCCATCTGTTCATTGTCCATGGAACTGATCTTCCGGCTGTTGATCAGGTACAGCATCTGCTCTGCCTCGGAAACCATGTACCAGGAAATCCAGAGCATTTCCCTGATGAATCCTTCCTTCTCATGTCCGGCTTTTTTCAGGTACTCCTGAATCTGGTCATGGACAAGATGGTAGTGAATCTGGATATCGCAGATGACGCCGTAGTCCAGGGGCATTTTAAGGCTGCGTCCCAACAGCCTGAGATATACCTGGTGTATGTGGAGCAGCTGGTTCAGGTTATAGGTAAACTGGCTCTTTAAGCTGGTGGGGAAAAAGAACCGGTTCGCTGCCAGTACCATCAATATGGCAATCACCACATACAGGAACCGCAGCTCTGCCGCCAGGGTCTGTGGCAGGGCCATGGTGGTAAGCGTCAGGGCAAAGCAGGTGGAAAAAAGGGCCTGCTGCCATGTTCCGGCTGTCTCCATATACAGGCCCACCGCCATGACCGTGGCCAGCACAAAATGCCATCCGGTCCCATGGAATAAGGGCAGAAGCAGCTGCAGGAGCAGGCATCCTGCCATGGTGCCGATGAAACGCGACTTCATGCGGGAGGCGCTGTCCTCATACATGGGGCGCAGCAGCAGGAACGCATTCAGCGCAAGCCAGTAGCCGTGATTGGCCTGGCTCATCATGCTGTAGGTAAAACCGGCTGTCAGGACCACGCTCAGACGCAGTGCGAAGCGTGTTTCAAAGGTGTCCGTCCTCATGTGGCAGAATAACCTTCGGACCGGGCGGCGGTACACCGGCAGCTTCCAGCCAGGTGACGGGACATTTTCATCTATCCTGCGCAAATCCTCCAGGATAAGAAGCAGAAGCCCAAGGAAGTTGCGCACGAATATGTAAGGTGCCTCCTCCCTGCCCGCTGCTTCGGCAAGGAGCTCCTTTCCCTGTTTTGAGAACCCTTCGCTGCTGAGTCCGTCCCTGTATCCTTTGCTGTATCCGTTCCTGTCGTCTTTGCTGCCGCCCTGCTGAAAACCTTCCTTACCCATGGTTTCCATATACCGGGCAAGACGGAGGATGATGTCCCGGCAGCTTTCATCAGCCAGGGTGCTTTCCTGATATGGATTGGTAAGGAAATAGACAGACCGCTGAAACAGCAGTGCGAACATGTACTGGATCCTGCCGCGGGCATTGACCACCTTGGTCAGGCCCCGGCTTTTATACGCTTCCTTGTAAAGTCCCTGAAGGATGGGGAACAGGCTGTCTGCCGGCTTTTTTCCATCTTCAGGAACAGGGCCTGCAGCAGATTGGAGTTCGGCCGCAAGCAGCAGAAGACCCTTTTCCGCCAGGGCGAAATCGTCCCCCTTCCTGCTTCTGCGTGAATGGAAATACAAAACCGCTGTCATTACAGCCAGCCCGTAAGCCAACGCCGCCATCTGCATGACCAGGCCCTGCCAGCCCACCGGGCGCAGCTGCAGGAATGTAAAACACATGGCCCCGGTATAGTATCCCAGCTGGTTAAACTGCGAGGACTGGAGGAACACAAGCAGGAACGGCACGGTCAGGTTCAAAAGGATACAGAGCGGCAGGTTCAGGGTCGCAAGGAAGCTGAGAAAGGCCATGAGGAACTGTGTCCCAACCAGCCCCATAAGCTGCCTGGCTGTCATATATCTCCGGTAATTGATTTTGAACAGTATGGTAACCACTGACACAAGAATCACATGTGAAATCCCAAATATCAGAATAACAGAATAGAATAAGAACAGAAAAAATAAGATGATTGGCAAAGCTTCCATAAACTTGGAACGAAGCCCTGCCAATCCTGTCTGCAATTTGCTTTTCATGGATAAAAACCTCTCCTTCAGGATTTCATTATACAACTAAGGACGGAGGATGTCATCCATATATTTATTTATGATTGAGCGTCTTCCACCTCATTCACACACCGCAGTGCATTCAGTGAGCGTGGATAGCCGATATAGGGCAGGCACTGGCTGATGACCCGGATCAGGAACTGTCTGTCATTGCCAATCCGGATGTTGGCGGCCGCATGGCTTGTGAGCTGCGGTCCGCATCCGCCCTGGGCTGCCAGGAAACAGAATGTCATCATCTCCCTCTGCCTGTCATCCAGCCCCCTTCTTGTATAATAATCCCCAAAGCAGTTATCTGCCAGCCATTTGTTGATATGCCTGGATTCCTCCGGCCCTGACAGGTAAAAGCCTTTCATATGGGGGCCGAACAAATCCACCTGGGCCTGGTTACCCTTTTCCAGCCGGTCCTCTTTGGTGGTGGTTGCCATGGCTTTTAAGGGCAGGCCATAACCTTGTCCCTCAAGGATTTCATTTGCAGCGGCCAGGAACGGGTATACCCTTCCGATTCCCAGATAGGCTGCTGCCTGGTACAGGATTTCCTTTACTTCCACAGGCGTCACCCCAAGGTTCAGGGCGGCGGGGAGCATTACCTTGAATTCATCCATTCCCTGGCACCCCAGGAGGGCTGATAAGACTGCCATCATCCTTGTCCGGTCATCCATTGATGCATGTTTCTCATGGATGACCTCGTCCAGCGCAAACGCATTGAAAAGCGCGGCAAATTCCGGGTCGCTCTGCTCCAGGCCGGATACAGGGGTGGGGGATATTTTCCCGGGATGTCCGCTTTCCATCGCCGTTTCCACACGGCTTTTGCACATTCCATATTCCTCATCCGACACCGGTCCGCACCATTCATTGGAAGCCCCCTGGGCCGGGACCTCGATTGCCAGATGGGCAAACCAGCTGTCCGGGGCAGCGCCGTGCCAGTGCTTTACCTCCGGAGGGATGTTCACGGCATCTCCCGGATGAAGCTCCTGAGGTTCCTTTCCCCACTCCTGATAATATCCCCGGCCCGCGGTCACCAAGAGAATCTGCCCGCCTTTGTGGTGGATATGCCAGTTGTTCCGGCATCCCGGCTCAAAGGTCACATTGCCCACTGCCAGCCCTTGCGTCGTAAGCATGTTAAGGTAACTCTGTCCTTTAAAATACGCTGCAAATGCTTCATTCTTTTCCCCAATAGGAAATACGCTTAATTTTGAACTATCCATGACAACATACCGCCTTCCATTCTATGGAACCTTGCCTTCCAGGCATTACCATCCACTCCTTACCTTCCAATCCTTGCCTTCCAGTCCCTATCTTCCAAACCCGGTGAGGAATTCCACTGTCTCCGGGTCATAATGGGAGAAAAATGCACTCTCCTTCTCATCCAGTGCCTCGATGGCCTGCATATCCCCATCATCCAGCACAAAGTCAAATACATCCAGGTTCTGTTCCATGCGTTCCCTGTGGACGGACTTGGGAATTACCACCACATCCCTCTGGATTAGATACCGCAGGGCAATCTGGGCCGCTGTCTTACCATGCTTTTCCCCTATTTCATTCAAAACAGGATTAGTGAAGAAATCCTTGCGGCCTTCGGCAAAGGGACCCCTGGATTCATGCTGCACATGGTACCTGTCCATGATGATGCGGGCATCCTCCTGCTGGTGGAACACATGGGTTTCCACCTGGTTCACGGCCGGGGCCACCTCCACAAACCTGCACAGGTCGATGAGGCGGTCCGGATAAAAGTTAGATACTCCGATTGCCCGGATATATCCTGCCCGGCAGGCTTCCTCCATGGCCCGGTATGTGCCGTAATAATCATTAAACGGCTGATGGATTAACAGCAGGTCGATATAATCCGTCCGAAGCTTTCTCATGGATTCCTCAATGGATGCCTTCGCCTTTTCATATCCTGCGTTGGATATCCACACTTTTGTTGTGAGGAACAGCTCACTTCGCGGAATGCCGCATTTCATGATGGCATTTCCCACGCCTTCTTCATTATAGTAGGCCTGGGCCGTGTCAATGAACCGGTACCCTGCGCTGACTGCATCCAGCACACAGCGTTCACATTCCGCCGGATTTACCTTATAGACACCATAGCCCAGGATTGGCATTTTGACTCCATTATTCAGTGTTACGTATTCCATTCTTTTTCCTCCTTAACCACTCCCTGATTACCTGTTCCTGCCCTGCCGGCTGAATCCTTGTGCCATGTATTGCCAGTCCCGGCTCCACAACAGCATCCGGACAAAGCCTGCGTATGTCCTGTTCACTCCGCCCCAGCCCGCTTCCCTCATGGGTGCAGAACGGCCGGATGGTTTTCCCGGCAAATCCGCAGGTTTCAAGCAATGTGAACATGTGCATCGGCATGGTTCCCCAATAATTAGGATATCCAAGATAAATCACATCATATTGTTCCAGATGGTCCGGCATGGCCGCAATCCCAGGTCTCGCATCCTTTTTCTGGTCCTGGCGTGCTTCCTCAATGCACGTATTGTAATCCTCCGCGTACGGTACCACTGGCTGGACCTTAAACAGTTTCCCGCCAGTCAGCTTCTGTATGGTTTCTGCCGCAATTTCCGTATTTCCTTTTTTCAGATACTGAAGCGTACCGCTGACGTAATTCTCGCCTGCACGCGAGAAATAAATAATAAGCGCTGACTCCATGGATTTCACTTCCTTTCAGATACCTTCATTATATCCCCAAAGGGATTGACCCGGAATCTCCGATATGTTAACATCGTATTAACTAAAAGTTTATATGAATACGCAAGGAAATGGAGGATAAAAATGTTCAATCCACAGCTGACTGCCTTTCTCTGCGCTGCTGACTGCGGCAGTTTCAACAAGGCGGCGGACCAGCTTTACATCTCCCCCACCGCAGTCATGAAGCAGATCAATGGGCTGGAGAAGCATCTGGGCCTTGCCCTGGTAAAAAGGACGAATCAGGGCATCGAACTGACCAGGGCAGGGGAATCCATTTACAGGGACACCAGATATATGATTGCCTACTCGGAACAGGCCATCCAAAAAGCCCGGCAGCTTATGACGGAGGAACAGGAGGTTCTGCGCGTCGGCACCTCCATGCTCAATCCGTGTAAGGTTTTCATGGATCTGTGGTACCGGACCAGCAGCCGCTTCCCCCAGTACAAGCTGCAGATTGTCCCATTTGAGGATGACCATCAGGGAATCCTGTCCGTCATTGACCGGATTGGAGACAGCTATGATTTCATTGTGGGGGTATGCGATTCTGCGAAATGGCTGGACCGGTACAGCTTCCTTGCACTGGGGGAATACAGGAAAATGATTGCCGTCCCCTTAAAGCACCGGCTGGCCAAGAAACACTCCCTTAGAATATCCGATCTGTACGGTGAAACCATGATGATGGTAAAACGCGGCGACTCCGCCCTCAATGACCGCCTCAGGGATGACCTGGAGCAGAACCACCCCCGGATCCGGCTGGAAGACACTCCTCAGTTTTACGACATCGACGTATTTAACCAGTGCGTGGAAAACAACCATCTGCTTCTGAACCTGGAATGCTGGAAGGACATACATCCGTCACTCATAACCCTGCCGGTGGAATGGGGGTATTCCATTCCTTATGGGCTTCTCTATTCAAAAAAACCGGAGGGCTGCGTGAAGGCGTTCCTGGAGGCAGTGAAGGATGAGGGGATGATTGGATAATGAGTTTATGAGATAATGGTGTGATGAGGTTATGAAATACTGAGGTTATGAAATACTGAGGTTATGAAATAATGAGGTTATGGGATAGTGAGGTCTTGGAATCAAGGAACCGTAGCGGCAATCGGTTGAATATCCTTCTGTCCGGCATAGGGCATATGAGATAAAAAGTCAGGGCATGTTTGAAAATATCATTGAACATTCATTTTTCCCTCTGCATGCCCACTTTTCAAGAGGCACAGATGACTAAAAATCCGTTTCAATGAAATCTTCAAACATGCCCTAATCTGTCCAAGCAGTTATGATACATCAGAGGTTCCCCCTGTCATCCTCCCTGTCAGATTCACATATCAGCGCCACTGGTTCCCCTTCCATGGAGTCCAGATATATTCTTCCCTTTGCATAAGGAGGATAAGGATACTGGTAAGGATGCCATTTTCCCTTCCCGCTGTTTTCAATACACCGCATCAGCCTGTCTATGGTCTGCCTGGGAAACCATTGGTTGTGATGGGATGTCAGATAATAGTCAAAATCCAAGTCCTTCACACATTCCAGCGTATGGTACTGTGTCTCAACCGGCATATGGTTCTGGAATATCAGGCACATGACAGGCGTAAGGGCATCCCCGGACAGCAGTAAACGGCGTTTAGGTATCCATATGCCGATGGACCCCCTTGAGTGTCCTCTCAATGGAATGACCCTGCATTCCAGCCCGCCAAGATTGAATGAGTCAAAATCCAGCGCTTTCATATTATTCCACTGCTTATCCCATTGCCCGGCTTCAAAAGGCTGGCAGAAGCCATCCTGTCCAGGGACCAGCTCCCGCCTCCACTGCCCAAGGATTTCTGCCGTATAGGATTCCAGGATCACAAAATCGTCCGGGTGCATATAAACTGTGTCAAACTGGCCATTTCCCCCAATATGGTCAAAATGTCCATGGCTGTTAATCACGACAAGGGGCAGTCCTGTAATCCTGCGTATCAGTCCATGGATATCATCCGTACCTGAACCCGTATCAAAAACCAGGGCTTTTTCCTTACCTATGACAAGATTCACACAGCCCCCCGCCCGGTCTGTCAAAACATATACATCATCACATATACAGGTAACTTCTGTCTTCTTCAACTGATACATAATACTCTCCATATGCAGCGCATGCAATCATATATTCCTTGAATCTAAACGAATGTACGCCCGACAGCAGTCTTGCGCCTTCGGATTCAGTATTGCCTGCTTCAGTACTCCCTGGTTCTGTACGCCTTGGTTCTGTACTTCCTGGTTTTGTACTTCCTGGTTCTGTACTCCCATCCCTGGCATTTCCAGGCGTAATCCCTTCCGCAAACCCGGTCCCCTGAAGTTTTAATGCTGCCTCGCACTCTGTCCAGTATTTCGTAAACAGTTCCGGCTGTTCCATTTCCCCGGCCTGTTCCAGCTGTTCCTGCTGTTGTAAGGTAAAAACCTTCCGCACCGTGGGCCAGTGGACGTCCCTTATCTGTTCAATATCCACGCCTATGTCAATGTCCGCCGCAGCCAGCACAGCATATCCCCCGCTATGGGACAGGTTAAAATAATGCTTTCCTGACTTCAGCGCGGGTTTCCCATGCCCCAGTCTCACCAGCTGCCCATCACGGCTGACATCCAGATACTTTTCCAGCAGAAAACCGGCTGCCAGTTCCTGGTCAGCCTCCTGCTTTCTCTTTATTCTCCGGTATTGATCCGCGTAATATTGTGGGATATTGTCAATTATTTCCTCTGCGTGCAATGCAATCCGTCCTGCATCTGCAATCCTTATCCTGACTAAATGCATATATACTCCTTACATGCCGTATGATATTGAATTGCGCAAGGCAGTATTATCTTCATTTCTCCAAAGCTTCCTCTCTCCTGCCATCTGCGCCTCCGGTCTGCCCTGCAGCATTCCCCGCAGCGCCTCCACGCGCCAGCCTGCGCACAAGCATCCCCTGGAACGCATCCACGCCCACACCAACGTAAATCACGCCCACCAGCATTGCCACGCCAATCTGGATTGGCAGGGTCCCTATTTCATTCACTTTCATAGGACCCATGATGGTAAGGCCGATGGCCCAGCCGCACAGCCAGGAGGGAGTGAAGATCATCCTTGAAAATGTCTCGCCGATGATGACTGCCAGTCCGCCCATGACGAATAGTGTGGCATACAGTTCCACATTGGGATTCCACTGCAGGGTTTCCATCACCCATACGGCAATATAAGCCCATAAGTCACCTAACAGGAAGCCGATGGAGATTTTCACGGCGTCCTGCCGTCTGTTACCGTTGGCCACAAAAAGCCCGGCGCAGATTAAGGCCACCGCCCCGGTGCCGACCCCTATGAAAGGGGCCAGCACAGCCCAGATCGGAGGCATGAACGCTATGCCGAAAGCCAGGGTCAGCATATTGATTGTCTTCCGTTGTTTTTCATCCATATTTTTTTACTCCTATGCTTTTCTTTCCCATGCACTCATTTTCCAGGCCCTTCCGTCCCCATTACTCCCAGTCAAACCCATCCCACACAGGCTTTCCGGTATAGGTCTTCAGCTCCTCCTCGCCTTCCAGCACGCGGATTGCCCCGGCCGCCATGGCCTCCATCTCAAACTCGCCCGGATAGGCGGTCACAGGGGCGATGAAGGAACAGGCATCCGTTATCTGCTTTACAAGATCCTGGTTATGTACCATGCCGCCGCCCAGCAGGATGCCGTCCACCTGTCCGTGAAGGACTGCCGCCATGGCGCCGATGCATTTTTCAATCTGGTATATCATGCTGTCCCAGAGAAGTCCTGCATACCGGTCCCCTGCTTTGGCCCGCTCCGTCAGTTCAATGGCATCGGAAATCCCCACATGATTCACGAAACCGCCTTTGCTGGTACAGAGTTTTTTCACATCTTCCAGGCCCGCCTGGTTCATTTTCATATATTCCAGAAGGTTTGCCACGGAAATGCTTCCGCATCTGGTCGGGGCCATAGGGCCTTCTCCTCCCACAATATCATACCCGTCTATCATCCTTCCCTTTTCATGGGCGGATATGGAAATGCCGCCGCCGATATGGCATACCACATACCTGCACTCCCCATATGGTTTCTTCATCACGTCCTTGCTGTGCCGGATGGCGGTTTCCTTCAGGTTCAGGGCATGGAGGTGGATGATGCGGTGTACGCCCCGGATGCCTGTCATGCGGGCAAGGTCCTGAAGCTCATCCACATCCGGCGGGTTTACCACCATTGCTTTGGCGCCATAGGCCTGTGCAAATTCATTGGCCAGCTGTGAACCCAGGGCCGCCGGATGGATGACGCCGTTGGCACATGTCTTGGCGTGCTCCAGCATCAGGTCCGTCACCCCGTAGGTTCCGCCTTCCATGGCAATCAGGCCTCCGCCCCGTCCCACGAATACGTCCACTTCCTCAAGACGTATGCCTGCTTCCTTTAACAGCTTTAAAACCGTGTCCCTGCGGTAGGGCAGCTGCTCTGACATGGATGCATACTGCCCAAGCTCTTTTGCCTCATGGGAGACATTCTGGGAATACAGGCATTCCTCCCCCTCAAAGAGGGCCACCTTGGTTGAGGTGGAGCCAGGGTTGATTGTCAGTACTTTATACGGTTTCATACTGGTTCCTCCTGCCTTTTACTTCCTGCGGCCCTTACTGCGCTGATTACGATATTTCCCTTAATCTCGGACACAGGGGCGCCTCTGGAGCAGTCGCACACCACTTTGTTGAAGCCCTGGAGCATTGGGCCGTAGGCATCTGCGTGTCCGAACTGCTGTATCAGCTTAACCCCTACATTGCCCACATTCAGGTCCGGCCAGATAATCACATTGGCTTTTCCCGCAACCCGGCTCTCCCTCTGCACCTTTTTAGCCGCCACTGCCGGCGATACGGCTGCGTCAAACTGGAATTCACCGTCAATGGCAAGCTCCGGCCTCTGCTCATTGGCAATCCTGACCGCCTCCGCCACTTTATCCACCAGCTCCCCCTGTCCGCTTCCCAGGGTGGAATAGCTGACCATGGCGCATCTCGGCTCCCATCCCAGCAGGTCCCTGACCGTGTCGCAGGCAGAAACAGCGATTCCTGCCAACTGCCCTGAATCCGGGTTGGCACACACAGCGCTGTCGCCGATTGCAAGAAGGCTTCCTTCACTTCCCTTAAATCCAGGGATATCGCATAACCCGATACTTGAGATGGTGCTGATTCCCGGCTTCAGACCAATAATCATCTGTCCGGCCAGCAGCACATCCCCGGTTGTATTGTCAATCCCCGCAAAGGTCACATCCGCCTCGCCCACTGCCTCCATGACCATGGCATAATACAGCGGATCCTGCATGCGGCGGTTCAGGGCCTTTTCTTTTAACAGGGTGTGCGGCAGGGCCACATACCGGTCTATGAGTTTCTTTTTATAAATCTCTTCCCTGATATCCACAATTGTGAAAATATCTTCCTCATATCCTTTGGAGGATAATGCTTCCCTGATTTCATCGGCATATCCCACAAGCACGGGAAGGATATACCCTTCCTTGCCTGTCTCATAGGCTGCCTGCATCATCTTTTCATTGACTGCTTCTGGAAATGCTATCCTCTGGGGATTTTCCTTTGCTTTTTCATAAATCTGTTCCAGTAAACCCATCCCTACTCCTTTCGGTCAGATTGGCTGAATCCGTCCTACATTTCCTTTTCAATCAGGTCCGTCAGGTCGCCGATGGTTGCGCAGGCGCTGGCTTCTGAAAGCATGATTTCCACGTCCAGTTCATTCTCAATCTCAGACACAAGGGCAACCATCTGCACGGATGCGCCGCCCAAGTCCTCCTTAAAGGATGTGGATACGGAAATGTCGCTGATGTCCTGTTTGTATGACATTGCCACCATGTTAAGTACCTGTGTTTCCAATTCTTTTCTGTCCATTTTCATTCTCCCTCTATGTTTTTATTCGCAGCTGATCCGTTTCGGATTCCATGTTTTTATTCACGCTTCGTCCAAGTCAAATACAACGGTCTTAAATCCGCCTTCCCTCTGGAAGATTGCCGCATGGCAGTTCAGGGGAAGCTTTTCTGAAAGTTCCTTCCTGTTCTTTTTGCTGATGCCGCGGACAACTGCGTTTAATTTCGTGCCTTCCTCCAATTCAACTTCCCCGTACGCGTATTTTCCCAACTGCTTATATTCCGGTTTGGATGAAAGGGCTGCAGGCAATACAATGGAATGCAGCCTGGCCTTTCCGCTGATTTCGTACCACTCTGTCTCATAATTCCCGCATGCATTACAGGCATATACCGGGGGGAATTCCACATTGCCGCACTTGGGGCATTTGCGCCCTAAGAGTTTTCCTTCTTCCAGTCCTTCGTAAAATGTCTGCACGACCTTTTCTAATTTAATACTCATAACGCATCTCTCCTCCTGCTATTCATCCAATAAGCCAAGCAATACGGCCGCAACGTTCTGCGCCCCGCCGTAGCCCCGGAGCATGGCTGTCCTGGGCTGGTTTTTCACCTGGTGTCCGCCGCATTCGCCCCACATCTGCTTGCAGGCCTCGTACACATCCGCCAGACCTGAGGCGGCATGGGCATGTCCAAAGGAGGTACGGCCGCCATTGGTGTTAATCGGTTTATCCCCATCCCATGCGGTGCGGCCCTCACAGATGTATTTCCAGCCTTCACCGTAAGGAAGATATCCGGCAATCTCCGCGGATACAAGATGGGATGTGATGATGAAATCATTTGCATAGAACAGGTCCAGGTCATCTCCTGACAGGCCGGTCAGCTCATATGCCTGGCGCACGGCTTCCTCGGTTGCCCGGACTTCAAAATGCGGGGTGGTTGCCTCACAGGCAGCGCTTCCGATTCCCAGCACCTCAATGGGACGGTGCTTCAGGTTCCTTGCTATGGCCGGGATCATTTCCGTGGCGCATACAATGGCCGCCGCTGCGCCGTCACATTTTAACTCAATGCCGCCGGCCCGGAGGAAATCCCCCATTTTGGGATTATAGGGTGAGTTCATATATTCATCCAGGGTCATGCCTGCTTCTTCTGCAAGGGATGCATATGTCCTTCTTTCAATGGCTAGGGGATTGACCGACGCGTTGCGCCTGTTGTTGATGCACATCCAGTTCAGTGTGTCGTTCATCTGCTCTGGCGTGATTCCCCTGGTGCGCACATACCACTCCGCCGCATCATCATAAATCAGTTCCTGCCCCGCCATCAGGCTCCTTGTATAGGTGCGGTCATATAACCAGGAAGTGGTCTTTAAGAACTTTTCCATGGTCATCTTATCCCGCTTGTACGGATGTTTGGGGCTTTCCACATTGTCTGCCGGGGACGGGGTGCTGTCCCCGAATTCAACCGCTCCGGTGAGGACACAGTTGTATTTCCCGGATGCCACTGCGTTGACCGCCTGCTCAATGGCAAGATAGCCTGTGCAGCATGCCTCGGAGTGGTGGATGGAACCTTTTCCCTTCATACCGAACCAGTTGGCCACCTGTACATTGGGCGTCAGATAGTTGGAGCCGTTAAGCGGGCTGGCCTCGCCATGGAAATAAAAATCCACATCCTGAGGATTGACCCCTGCATCCTCCATTGCTTTTAATGCCGCATATCCGAACATTTCCCCTTCTGTCAGTCCATCTGTCTCCGGATTATCTACCGTGTACATAAATGGAGTACAGCCAACGCCTATGATAGAGACGCTTCTGTTATACTTTCCTAAAGTGCCCATAACCATCTTCCTTCCTTTTGCTTTTTTCAAGATAATTATATATAATAAAAATGTTGGAATCATCGTGTCCAAAGCTAACTATGACTTGCATCACCACCCCATTTTTGTGCAGGCGCACAATGCCAAAGGAGACATCATGGAATTTCAGGTTTTGTTAAACAAACTGGAAAAAATAAACTACCGCCCGCTGATATTCGGGAACCAGGACAATAACTGCGACATGCTCAATATAAGGATCCTGACAGAAGGGCAAAGCCATTTTGAGGAAACCATACTCTACTTAACTTCCACCGGGCTTATGCCGGATTCCGGCAGCGGCCATCCGTTTATCCTGTTCTGCTATGGGAAGGCAATTGACTTTTCCCTGTACCGGGAAAGTTCTTTTACCATTGTCTATTTTGGGGCTGACATTTCCCAGGCCGAACTTTTTAATGTGACCCTGGAGAACCTGACCGAGCTTCAGCAGATCACTGCCGGCATGCATATCCTGACCAATGCGCTGTTTTCCGGGAACGGGCTTCAGTATCTGGTTGATACGGCCTCCCATATCTTTGGCAATCCCATCTATGTGGTGGATCTGCAGAACAAGTATCTTGCCATGTCCGCGGGAATTGTTCCGGATGACGATTTTTTCCGGGAGGAAAGCGCGTCCGGTTATATCAGTGAAAAGGGCATCCGCTCCATCCGGGCCAACAAAGTGGATGAAAAGGTCCGTGGGGCCGATACCGCTTATTACTTTGTCAACAGCCTGGTCAAGAAGGGAATGCTGGTGGATGCGGTGCACATCCAGGGCGTGGAGGTTGGGCATGTGATGATGCTGGAGTCCGAACACCCCTTCCTCGAGTATGACCCGGACTTTTTCCACCGTTTCTGTAAGCTGGTGTCCATGGAACTGCAGAAGAATTCAGCCTATTCCAGGAATAAAGGGGTCATGTATTCCTACTTCCTGGCCGACCTGCTGAAGAATCCAAGGCAGAACGTGTCCGATATCAGGGAACGGCTTAAAATCCTTGGCTACAGCCTCAAGGAAACATTTTATATCGTGGCAATCCCGCCTGTGGGCCACAGCTTTTCCGATTTAAAGCTGGAGGTCATCCTGGAGCATCTGAAGCAGATCTTCGCGGGCAGTATCTATGTGATTTATGAGGACACCATTGTGTTCCTTATCAGCAGGGCCATGGACCAGAACCTGAGTGAATATGAGATTTCCCAGCTTTCCGGATATCTCACAGCCAATAGCCTGAAGGCTGGGATCAGCAACTTCTACCAGCACCTGGAGGATACCCCCAGGTTCTACAGGCAGGCCATTGATTCCGTCCACCTTGGCCTGAAGCTTAAGGATTCCGCGCCGATTTATTATTACAGTGATTATTATCTGTACCAGATGCTGGAGCTGTACGAAAAGGAAGATTCCGAGATACGCTTCCTGATCCATCCCGGTCTTATGAAGCTTTACCTCTATGACCAGGAAAAAAATACGGACTTCATGGCCACACTGAGGGAATACCTGACACAGCCCGGACAGCCTGCTAAAATTGCGGAAAACCTGCATATCCATAAGAATACACTGCTGTACCGGATGGGGAAGATCAAGGAGATTACGGACTGCGATTTTATTGAAGGGGAGGATTTTATGAATTTTAATCTGTCGGTGCGGATTATGAGATATCTGGGGATGATTGAGTAGGGGGCGGATTCCAAACCCTCTGCCTTTTTGCAAATGGCTATCCATAATCACACCTCGGATAAAGTGAAAACAAGCAAGAAATATGGTATAATCTTTTTAAAGAAAATCACATGTGTCATGGAAAAAATTTATATTCGGCAAAGGAGATGAAAAGTTGTGAAAATATATGGTAATCTGCTCTTTGAAGAAGTGCAGGAAAAGGATATTGAGATTCTTACCCCTATTATGAAGCGTGCTTTTGATGAAGATACCAGAATCCATTTGGGAAAAGAATGTGGCGGTCCTCCTGGTTATGATAATGGTGATTTTTTACGTCAGTATGCGCTTGATAATGATTCAACCGCTTTCAAAATTTCTAAAGGCGGGAGGGTTATTGGTGCAATAATACTTTGGATTAATGCAGACACCAAGCAAAACTTTCTTGGTAATATCTTTATTGACCCAGTGGCAGAGAATAAAGGCATTGGAAAATTGGTTTGGGATTTTATTGAACATGAGTTTTCAGATACGGATGTATGGAAAACAGAAACTCCCATCTTTTCTCGTAGAAATCATAATTTTTATATCAATAAATGCGGATTTCATGTTGTAAGGATTGAAAACCCAAAAGATATTGAAGATGGAAGTTTCATTCTTGAAAAAAAGATGAAATAACACAAGCGAATGAATATAATCGAATGTTAGATAGTGGAGCCAGCCGTCCTTGTCAACGATAAAATGAACAGCTTCGCCATCATTGACAAATCTGCCTGCCCCTGCTTGTGTGGCAATCAAGAGCGCGACAGTAAGTTGTGCTTTCGCGCTCTCTTGATTATGGAAAAGTAATGCAGTAGGGTGTGAAAGGCTTTTGATATATAACGCTTCCAAAGAGCCTAATTCAGGAGGGAAATGGATGTAGATGCTATTTTTAGCCAAAACCGAGGGGTTCAGATTTGTATCTGAATACCTTTCCGGCTCGATTATCCACTATGTCTGCCAATCAATTCAGCCTACCTCATTTTCCTCCCACAAAAACATCCATACATCCCCCGCCTACCGTCTGCATGGGACCGGCTTTCTTGGACATTTTGGCTTTACCAAGCCAGCCCTTACGATTGCGTCCTCTTCACACGCGGACAGGCAGACGCCGCATTGGGTGCATTCGTCCTGAAGGATGATGTGGACGAAGCGGGATTTGCCCTGGATGGCGTCTTCTTCGCATTCATCTATGCAGTCCCCGCAGCCGGTGCATTTGTCAGCCAGGATGTGATAGGTCATGAATTTTTTGCAGACCCCGGCTTTACAGGCTTTTTTGCCGATGTGCGCCTCGAAGTCCGCGGGGTATGTCTGGATGGCGGCCAGCACTGCCTCCGCTATCTCCTCCCCTGTCTCGCAGAGGGATTGGGTTTTCATCATCTGACACAGGTCCTTCATAAGGTCCAGGTCCCCGCTGCGCCCCTTTTTCTCCGTGATGTCGCCCAGGGTAAGCTCAAGCTGGGTGATGCCTTCGTAACCGAATACACATTTCCCACAGGTCTGGCACTGGTTTGCCCTGACTTCCTTTAAGAGGATATCTACGATACAGTCTGTCTCTTTCAGGTTTTTTATTCTTTCCAATGTACTCATTGCGGACACCCCCTTAATATTCATTCCACAGCTTTGGTTTTGTAAGCTGGAGCCTTAAGTCGCACTGAAGGCATCTGGATGCCTCGCACATGGCCTGCTCACAGGTGAACACTTCTTCCACCTGCGTAAAGCCCTGTATCCTCTGGTCCGGCGGCGCGGTCCGGGGGGATGTGCGCTTTTGTCCTGCAAAGCCTTCCATCCGGCCAATATAGGACGGCGGGGTTTCCTTATCCAGAAGCATCTCGCTTATATCACCGTCTCCGCCCAGATACAGATCCATCTGCCCTGCTGCCCTGCGTCCTGCCGCGATTGCCTCAATCACGGATTTTGTCCCGGTCACGACGTCTCCTGCCGCATAGACGCCTTCCAGGCTGGTCCGCTGTTTTTCATCTGCCAGGATATATGGGCCGTGGGTCAGTTCCAGTCCCATCTGCTCCGTGTCCTCCGGCCTTTGTCCAACCGCGAATATGACATGATCCACCGGTATTACCTGGTTCGTCCCCTCCTCCAGCTCAATGACCGCCTTCCTGTTTTCATCAAAATAAAAACGGTTCACCTTCTGGAGTTCCACTCCCTCCACACGGTCTGTACCCGTGATGCGGAGGAATGAATGGGCCGCGTGGAGGAGGATGCCTTCTTCCGCGCCTTCAGCGATTTCCTCCGGCGTGGAGGTCATCTGCTGTTCATTTTCCAGACAGGCCACATGCACCTCTTCCGCCCCCAGACGAAGGGCTGTCCTGGCGCAGTCATAGGCAACGTTGCCGCCGCCAAGGACCATGACCCTTCCGCTTACGGGAAGCGGTGTTCCAAGCCTTGCCTGTTTCAGGAAATCGGTATTCACATATACCTGGGGCAGGCCGCTTCCCTCAAGGGGAAGCCTGGTTCCTTTGTGTGTTCCCACTGCCACGAGTACGGTGTCATATCCCTGTCCCAGAAGCTGGTCCGGGGATGGGGGCTGTGTGTTTGTCCTTAATTCAATTCCCGCTTCCAGGATGGTATTGATTTCCCTGTCCAGGAGCTGATCCGGGAGACGGTAAGCCGGGATTCCGTACCGGCACTGGCCTCCGGCCTTTGAGTTCTTTTCAAACACGGTAACTTCATGTCCCTTTTTTGCCAGATAATATGCAGCGGTCAGCCCCGCCGGACCGGCGCCGATTACAGCCGCCTTCTTTCCGGTAGCCGGTTCTTTGCGGACGCGTTTTTTCCATGCGCCGCTTTCATTTGCAGCCGCAGCCCGTTTTAACCTGCACACGGAAAGAGGGGCGTCCAGTTCATTCCTCTTGCATCCGCTCTCACAGGCATGATTGCAGATACTTCCCAGTGTCTCAGGAAATGGTACCTTTTCGCGGACAACCGCTGCCGCCTTGTCAAAATCCCCTTCCCTGATATACCGTATGTACCTGGGGATATCGATATGGGCCGGACAGGTGCTTTGACAGGGTACGATGTTCTCTGCCATGGAGCGGTTTTCCTTCATAATCTTCACCTGGTCCATGATGGAACCCGTGGGACAGACCTCGATGCATGCCCCGCAGAAACGGCATCCGGCTTCCTTCAGGCTCTTTCCCTCCGGAATACCTGCGCGGACCCCTGCGTCTGTCTTAATATAATCCAGCACCTTTACGCCGCGAAGGTCCTGACAGGCGCGGATACATCTCCCGCAGCGGACGCATCTGGTGAACAGGTGGGATATCAGGGGATTGCTGTCGTCATTGGCAACACTTCTGGATTTCTTCCTCCAGCGCTCCGGGCTGACGCCCATGTACTGGTACATAGACTGGAGTTCGCATCTTCCATATTTGGGACAGCCCGTGCAGTCTGCGGGGTGGGTTGCCAGAATCAGCTCCATGGCCATTTTCCTGACCTTCTCCGCTTCCGGACCGTTGACCCTGATACTCATGCCCTCCTCTGCCATGGTTTCACATGCCGGGACCGCCCCGCTGCCGCCTTCGATTTCCACGGAGCACAGGCGGCAGCCTCCCTTGGCTTCAAGGTCCGGATGGCTGCAGAGATGGGGGATGAAAATATCGGCAGCCAAGGCAGCCTCAAGCACGGACTGGCCCTTTTTTGCTTCTATTTCTTTTCCGTCTATTGTAATCTTCATTTTTTCACTCCTGTTTCAGGCCGGGTTTCCCTGGTATCAGTACTCAAACCCATCCAGCTCCGCCGCCGCGTTCTCGCCTGCAATGCGTCCGCTGTTCAGGCAGAAGCCCATGGTGTTGCCCGCAAGGATAAATGGATAGCTGTCCCCGAAAATATTGCATGCGTCCGTTCCCACGCAGTATAATCCCGGAATCACCTTTGCCTCCTGGGTCATGGCCTGTGTCCTGTGGTTAATCTTGACGCCGCCCAGGGAGCCGTATGCGCCCACGTTCTGGCGGCAGCAGTAGAACGGCGCCTTTGCAATGGGCTGCATGTAATGCCTGTCTTTTTCAAATATCTCGTCAAACCCGGCTTCACACATCTCATTGTATTCTTCCACCTGGGCGGCCAGCCCCTTGGGGTCGATTCCAGCCCTCTGTGCAAGTTCCTCAATGGTATCCGCCTGTGTTATGGGTTCATAGCCATCTGCCAGGTCCCTCTCCCACTGCTCGTCAAAATGGTCGTACAGGTCATGGGGATGTACGTGGCTTACAATGTCCGGACCTTTCTTTTTATACTTTTTCAGCAGCTTGCTGTCAAAGATGGAGAAGGCCACGCTGCCCGGCTGTGCCGTGATTGCATTGCCTGTGAAGGTGGTATTGCCGATCTGGTCCTCCGGCATGAATCTCTGGCCGTTGCGGTTCACCCACAGACATGGCTGGCGGAATGCGCCGTCCAGGATAAAATGGTTCATATTATCAGGAAGCTGGTACATAAGTTCCATTGTGCAGGGTTCCTTGCCTGCGCCGGCCTCCCATGCCATGCGCAGCCCGTCCCCCTTCATGCCGGGAATCGCAAAGTTGAAAATGGTCTTTCCGAACTCATATCCTGTTTCTTCTTTAATCATGGCCGGGTTGTCCCCAAAGCCTCCTGTGGCAAGGATGACTGAATTGGCCCTTGCCTCAATTTCTTCCCCGTCCTTGTCCTTTGCCAGCACGCCCACTGCGCGGCCGTCCTCCATGATGATTTTGTGGACCGGTGTCTCAAGGAGGAATTCCACGCCCAGCTCCTTGGCCCTTTCCGTCATTTTCTTGGTCATGGCGGTGGCTGCCCTTGGTCCGGGTATCCCGCCGCCCTCAGGCTTACACACATGCCATGTGAACTCCCCGTCCGAATAAGCCCTTGTGTCCTCCGGCGCGCTGAACGCCCTCTGCACACCTGCAAACTCCACGCCCATGTCCATCAGCCAGTCAATGGTGTCCCCTGATTTGTAGTAATAGTCACGGACCATCCTGGCATCCACACGATAGTGGGTGAAATACATGTGCTTGCGGAACGCCTCCCCCGGTGTCAGGGAAATCATGTGCTCCCTCTGGATCCTGGAGCCGACCCCAAGAGGTCCCATTCCCATGTTGGCCGCGCCCCCGGTGGTGCCGGACTTTTCAAAAACCAGTACCCTGGCTTCGTTCTCTGCCGCTGCTATGGCTGCCGCAAGGCCGGAAAGGCCGGCAGCTGCAACAATAATGTCTGTTTCCATCTTCTTCATGTTTTTTCCTCCATTTTCTTTTATCCCTGTTAATCCGGGCGTATTACACAATGTCAATGGCGGCTTCATATCCCCCATGGATTGCATCACCTGCTTTTCCGGCTTTGTCACAATCACCGATTACATAGGTCTTAATGTCCCCGGCCATCTTAAGTATCTCCTGTACCGATGCCTGATCCGCCTTCATTCCCATGGAATATATGCAGGTATCTGCGGGAACCAGCTCCGCCCTGCCGTCCCGTTCCACCACAACGCCCTCTGCCGTGAATTCCAGAACCTTTGTATGTAACATCTGCTTCAGGCCCCGTTTGTCCATCTCGTCCAGAAGGGCGTTCCTATAGTATCCGAATGTCTCAAAAGCCATCATCTCCTGCATCTCAACTACCGTTACCTCATGGCCGCGGCCTGCCAGGTGAAGCCCCACTTCGCATCCCACAAGCCCTCCTCCAGCGAGGACAACCCGCTTCCCAATCCTGTCCATGTCATGATATGCCTCCAGTGCATTCATGGCCCGGTCAATTCCCTTGATGGGCGGTTTGACAGGATGGGCGCCAACGGCTATGATGACGGCGTCCGGTTTTATCTCATCCAAGATTTCCCTGGTACATGCTGTTTCCATACGGATATCCGGGCAGCTTTCCCTTGCCTCACGGATCAGGAGATTCTTAAAATTCCTCAGGTCCACCTTATCCTCATCCTGGTCCGTGAAATTAATCGTGCCGCCCAGTTCCCCTGTCTTTTCCAGAAGCGTCACCCTGTGTCCCCGCTTTGATGCGGTAACTGCTGCCTGAAGGCCGCCCACACCGCCGCCTACAACCAGCACCTTCCTGCTTTTTGTGGGATACGGATGCCTGTCTTCATACCATCCAAACCCGGAATCCGGGTTGATGGCGCAGCGCCCCATGGACGCCGGGCTGTAAATACGGTCAACCTCTTCCTTGGAAAGCCCTTTCTCCCAAAGGGGGACATCGGTTTTGTGCTCACAGAAACCAGGGTAGCAGGAAAAGCATCTGACACATTTGCGTATATAGTCTTCCCTTCCCGTAAATGCCTTGTTGGGGAATTCCGGATCCGCAAAGCCCTGACGCCCCAATTCAATGAAATCCGCTTTCCCATCCCCAATCACCTGGTCTGCAAAGGCCGGGTCATTGATTCCGCCGATGACAGCCACCTTTGATTTCGTCACTGCCGCCTTGACCTGTGCGGCAAACCCGACATTGACGCCGTGCACGTCAAAGAAATCCGAAAATGTCTGGGTCTGGTTCCCCGCCCATTTAAGGCCGTTGGAAACGTGGATGATGTCGGCCATCCCATCGATTTCCCGGCAGAATCCCACCATATCGCGGATGTCCATGCCGCCGTCCACACCATCCTCGGCCGACATGCGCAGCTCCAGGATCATGTCCTCCCCAATCCCTTCCCGCACTGCCTCCAGGATCATTTTGGGGAACCGGGCGCGGTTCTCCATGCTTCCGCCGAATTCATCGGTCCTGTGGTTGGTCCAGGGGGAAATGAATTGCTGGATGTTAAATCCATGTCCTCCGTGAACCAGGACGCCGTCAAACCCGCAGGCCTTTGCGAATCTTGATATCCTGCGGTAATCGTTGCAGATTTTTTCCATCATCCCCAGGTTCAGCGCATATACCTGCACCCCGTCCTCCCGGACATAAGCATCCGGCCCCCACGGCACATATGGGGCTTTTGTTTCAGCCACAGCGCCTTCGTGGGAAAACTCAAGGTAGGCAAGGGCGCCGTGCTTTTTGATACGGTCCGCATATTCCTTCACCTTTTTGAAGTCATCCCCGTCATAGTCTTCCATGTCAATGGCCCGTTCCATGAACAGTGTGGTTCCCTCTTCATTGTTTACCGGAAGCTCGCCTGTGGATACGGCGGCAAACCCGCCCTTTGCCCGGTTCTCCACCATACGGTATACATTTTCAGCTATCTCCGGCAGAAAAAACACGGAATGCGCAAACAACGTGGGGGCTGCGATTAAACGGTTTTTGTAGACCTTTCCCCGGATGGTCATGGGGCTTTCCAGATGTATGAATTTACTCATATGTCCTCCTTTTCATCTAAACCTGAATGGAACCTGGATTCCTTATTGTCCTGTCTGGTTCAAATTATAAAGGATTGACAATCCCTTAACATCATGCCTGCACCTTATGTTTTCTTCCATATTCAGCCTGTTTTTGTGCAAAGGCACAAATCCGCTTCGCACTAAACGCGTTTAAACTGTTTGTTTTTATATTTCTGAAGCCTTTCCTGAACCAGCTTCAGATTCTCAGGATCCGCATAGAACCCGCCTTCGGTGTGACCGATTTCCTCCAGGTGCCTTGCCCTTCCCGCCACCGTGGTGCGGTCCTTCAGGTATCCGTCTTTCTGGATGACGAATTTCCATTTTCCATCCCCTGTCTTTTCCAAATTGCCGCCGGCGCCGCAGACCTGGCATTCCACGGGATAGTGAAGCCCGTCCCACTGGGGTTCCCCCAGAACCAGGGCATTGGAATGGCAGTTTGGGCACCAGCCCATATCCTCATCCCCCAGCCAGGTCCGCTCCCCTGCCGGTGTACGGACTGCTGTCATGATGTTTTCACCCATCTTCCTTGCCCGCGCCATCAAGCCTTCATCCAGCAGGCACTGTGCCCGTCCCGGCACCCTTGCGACCAGTATCATGTCCACCACCTTCATATCGGTTGTGAACATGGTGGCCTGCATGGCCTCCAGGGCCATGGACTGCCACGCCCTGGTGGAACCTCCGGCACAGATCAGTCCCGCAACCCTGTCCTTATGCTCAATTGCACCGATTGTCTCTAAAAATGCAGTCTCATAGCTTAAGCTCCTCTGAGCAAATATCAGGTACTCCGCATTGGGCATCAGATCATAGGTTGGCGCGGAAAAAATCACGGCGTCCTGGGCCAGCATGACCTCCATGATTTTCTTTTTGTCATCCTTTGCATCCAGCACACAGCCCACATTCTTCCCCTGGGCCATTCCTCTTGTACAGGAAGTACATCCTGTGCAGCTTTCAATATGATAATCCTTCAGATTGACCATGGTTACCTCTGCACCGGCCTCCTCACAGTACATAAGCGCTTCTTTTAACAGTATCTCGCTGTTGCTGTCCTTTCTTCCTGCGGTGATACCCATTACTTTTACTGACATTTTCTCTCCTCCTGGACTTTTGTCTGAATCATTTTTTCTAACAGATGTTACAGATTAGATGTTACGGATGGATAGTCGGAATTGAAACCTATCCGAAAATCTGCTATACTTTATATAAATATATCAGTTATTTTTTTAACAATCATCCATTCCAAGTCGGATATAATCCGCAATCATCTGCTGTTTTTCAGACATTTGTCTGATAGGAGGTTTAACATGGCATACTTAGGAACCATTGTCCGTCATCTGGAAACCACCTTTCATGTGAAGGTACATGGGCAGTTCCATACACGGACTGAAATTGAAGGAACACGCTTCCTCACGCAAAAACCGGAAACAGACCCGGACCATGGGGACAAACTGCTTTATATCGCATGTTCCCAGGCCGCGGCCCCTGACAGGCACCCTGGGGCCGCTCTCTCCGCTGGGGCCACACAGGCCGCCTTCCCTGCCGGGCGCCCTGAGGCCGCGGCCCCTTCCTGCCATCTGCCGAACATCCTGCTGACCGGGCAGGATACACCCCCGGATAACCCCCGCATCCTCTACATCCAGGAAGTCCTGGATGCCTGCGGGGTATTCAACGCCATCCAGGATGTCATCTTCCGGCATTATACGCTGAAGCTGAAACAGGAGGAATTATTCCAGTCACTGCACAGCGACAACGGGATTGACGGTATGGCCCATGTGGCCCATACCTTTCTTGGTAACCCTGTCACCATCTGTGATACCAGCTTCTCGGTCATTGCCGCCAGCCCGGTTGTGAAGGATGCGGACAACCTGGAGGAAAAGCACGGGCGTCTTTACCTAAAGGATTCCCTGTTCCAGAACATGGCGGACCAGAACATCATCCGGCACATCTACTCCTCCACCGTGCCGTACAGAACCACCCTGGACGATTACCCGTATCAATGGGTATTTGAAAGCATACGCATCCATCACGCCGTGGTGGGCTATATCTGTGTCCGGGGTACGGTCCGGGAATTCACGGAAGACGATATGGAATTCATTGATGTGTTTTCCAAGATGCTTTCCATTGAAATGCAGAAGGATTCCAGTTACCGCCATCCCACGGGACTGAGATACGAGTACTTCCTCACGGAGCTTCTGGAAGGACATTTTGACCGGGCAGAATACATTGCCAGCCACCTGGTCCAGCTTGGACGCGCCCAGATGCCTTATTACACAATCCTGCTTCTTAAATTCACGGATCCGTCGCGCAAGCCAAGGCAGTACAAAGGATATTTTGAACAGCTTTTGTCCCTTCTCCCAAACTGCATGGTGGTATTGTTCCACGGCGACCTGGTTGTCCTCCTGCCCAGCGGCAGCGGGAATCCCTTCCGTGAAACAGGCAGGAACCGGTTTGCCGCCTTCCTGCAGCTAAACCACATGCAGGCTTACGTCAGCTATCCTTACACGGATATTGCAAAGAGCAGCATCTATTGGCAGCAGGTGAAAGAGCTGTCCCTGTTCCATGAAAAAACCGGCCTTAAAAAAGACCGGCATTTCATCTATTATGAACAATATTATCTGGAGCATGGCTTCTGCCAGTATAAGGATACCGGGCTTTTGGCCGCCTCCGTCCATCCGGTCATCACACAGATGACCGCATATGACCGCACCAACAAAACGGAATACGCCAGGACACTCCGGGTCTACCTTGCAAAGAACCGGAATGCCCTGGCTGCTGCCGGGGAACTGCATATCCATAAAAGCACCTTTTTCTACAGGCTGGGGAAAATGGCCGACCTGTTCGGCATTGACATGAATGACGGCCTGGCCCTGTTCAGCTATGAATACTCCTTCCGGGCACTGGATTATCTCGGCATGGGGTGATGCAGTCCATTCCGTCCATCCTTCCGCCCGGTCAGGCTGTAACCGACACCCCGTCCCCGGATACCCGGACCCAGAGGGCCGGAGCAGGTCCCTGGGAGGCAAGGTAATAGTAAGCACTCCTCTTCCCGATGCCATGGCATGCGTCATGCCAGATATTCCGGTCCAGGACCGCCACATCCCCCGGATTCAGGATAATGGCCCGCACATCTTCGGCCCGGGGCGGCTCATCCCCCCTGGACTTTGCCACGCAAAGCACGACCGGGTCAGCGGCGCAGAACAGCGCTTCCTGGGTATGGTCATGTTTCTCCATGGCCTTTACAACATAGGGCGCATCCATGCCGATGGTATACCCCAGCTGCCCCGGCGTATCGATGAGCGGCGTCTTTGTCATATAGTCCTCAAAATCCTCCCCCAGGGTCCTGTAAACCCGGTCCCTGTCCCCTGTCATGTTATAATATGTACCGTATCCGGTAAAATCAAATTCCTTAATATCCACTGCTTTCAGTCTCATACGCTCTCCTTTTTAAGCTCGTTTAAGTTGGTCAGGCACATTACCACGATTGTCACCACATAGGGCGCCATCAGCACCAGCTGGGACGGTATGTTAAAGCTCTGCAGGCCCACGGAAAGCGCGTCCGCAAAGGAAAAGATAAAGCAGGCAAAAAAGGATTTTAAAGGGTCGCCCTTGCCGATACGGGCCGCGGACACGGCCAGGAAGCCTTTTCCCGCAGACATGTTCTCCGTGAACATGGATATGCCGCTCAGCGGAAGGAACGCGCCCGCTGCCCCTGCCAGGACGCCTGTGATGATAAGGCTGGCCCACTTATACTTTACCACGGACACACCCGTTGTCTGCACAGCCTTGTCATTAATCCCAACGCCCCGCAGACGCAGCCCGAAGGGCGTCCTGTACATGACAATCTGGGAAAGGATGACCACTGCAAATGCCATGTAGACCAGGATGTTCTGGTTATTAAATATCTCATTCACCACCGGGATTCCATCCAGGAAGGGCATGTGGATGCTGCCAAAGCTCTTGATCCTTGGATCCAGTATGGAGCCCCTGATATGGAATATATTGAACAGCAGCAGGGAGGTAAGCCCCCAGGAGCTTAGGTTCATGGCGATGCCCACCACGATGGGGTCTGATTTAAAATGCAGCACAAAGGTTCCGAAAACAGCGGACATGACAATCCCTGCCGCGATGCCGAACAAAAGCCCCATGAACGCATTCTCAAACAGATAGCTGCCCCAGGTGGCGAAGAATGCGCTTGTAAGCACATAGCTCTCCAGACCGATATTGAATATCTTTGCCTTATGGCCGAACACACTGCCCATTGCAGCCAGGGCCAGGGGCGCGGACAGCCGGATTGTGGCGGCTAATGTGGAAACACTGAATAGTAATTTAAACATACCTTCTACACCTCCCCTTTCTGGCTGCGAAGCATCCTGATCTGGCGTTTTTCACACAGCCACTTATACAGGGCCTCATAGTCCACAGCCACCAGCAGCACGAATACGGCCTGGAGCACGGAGATTACCAGACGGTTGGTATTGGTCACCCTTTCCATGTGGAAGGAACCGCTCTTTAACATTCCCCAGAATATGGAAATGAAAATGACCGCAATGGGATTGTTCTTGGCAATGGACGCAATCATGACGCCGTCCCAGCCCAGATTGGTGGCAAACGCAGGCCTGAACTTGCCAAAGGAGCCGGTCATCTCGGTTCCGCCGCAGACGCCTGCGATGAATCCGCTCAGCAGGAAAATCAGGATGAAGGTCCTCTTATAGTTAATACCGCCGTATTTGGAGAACCGCAGGTTTTCCCCCACCATCTTAAGCTCGTATCCCTTTACCGTGTATTTATACAGAAGATACACCAGGATGGCGATTCCAAGGGCAATGAAAATAGCGGTACTGGCGCTGGTCTTAGGTATGATGGTGCCAAGGCGCGCAGTGGGAAGCATGTCCGGCGTGGCAATGGCGTCCGCCAGTTCAGAAGCGTCAAACCCCATGTATTTGAAGGTCAGGTACTCCGTAAACAGGGAGGCCGCATAGTTTAACATCAGGGTGCAGATCAGTTCATTCACATTCAGCGTCAGCTTTAGGATTGCGGGTATGAATGCAAACAGCATGCCGCCGATCCCGGCAGCCGCCAGACACAGCGGTATGTGTATGATTTTCGGTACCGCAACGGACGCCCCGATGATAGCTGCGAGGAATGCGCCGAAATACATCTGCCCTTCAATCCCCACGTTCCAGATTCCGGACTTGAATGCAATCACGGCCGCAATTCCTGTTATGATGCTGGGGGTTGCCCAGCGGATGGTTGTCCCGATGGCGCTGACGCTTCCCACGGAACCTGTAATCAGGGCTGAGAATGCCTCTGTGGGACTGTTTCCCTGGGAAAGTATGATACAGGTGCCGATGAACATGACCATCAGCATGGATAAGATGTATTTCAGGATTTCCAGCTTGGTATTCTGTGCCAGTCTAAATTTCATCCCTCTTCCCTCCTAACATGTACAGTCCTATGGTCTTCTCGTCCAGGTCCGGCGTATTTTCCAGGTTCCCCACAATCTCGCCGTTATACATGACCAGGATCCGGTCGGAAAGCTCCATCACCTCGCCCAGCTCATGGCTTACCAAAAGCACGGAAACACCTTTCTGGGCAATATCGATGATTTTCTGCCAGATGAACTCTATGGCGCCCACATCAATGCCCCTGGTGGGGTCCTCTATGATCAGCAGGTCATTGTCCTGAAGGAACTCACGTCCCACAATGGCCTTCTGGATATTGCCGCCCGACAGGGTGCCCATCTTGTCATGGATACCCTGGGTCTTTACCTGGAACTGTTCCACCACTTCCCTGGTAAATTTCTCAGCTTCCTTTTTATTCACAAGAAGGGGATTCCTGAACCTGTGGGCCACGTGATAACCCATGATGCAGTTTTCCACCAGGCTGCAGTTCGTACTGCATCCCGTGGCCAGACGGTCCTGGGGCACGTATCCGATTTTCTTTTCCCTTTTCTCCTTTGGCGTTGCAAAGGTTATGTCTTCGCCTTTATATGTAATCGTTCCGGTTTTCGGCTTCCTAAGCCCAAAGACCGCCTCTATCAGTTCACCCTGTCCAGAGCCGGCAACACCTGCGATTCCCACGATTTCGCCTTTTTTCACTGACAGACCCACGTTCTTTACTTTCTCAATCCCATCGCTTCCCACAACAGTCAGCCCTTTTACGTCAAGCACTGTGCTGCCTGTATCTTTTTCATGCTTGCTGGTATTGAACAGTACCTGGCGCCCCACCATAAGGCTTGCCAGCCCATGCTCGTCCGTATCCTGCGGATAGAGGTTCCCGGTCACCTCGCCATTTTTCAGGACCGTGATGTAATCCGATATCTCCATTACTTCCTTAAGCTTATGGGTAATCAGGATAACGGTCTTTCCGTGCTTTGTCAGGTAACGGATTGCCTGGAACAGCCCCTCGATACCCTGGGGCGTCAGCACGGCTGTTGGCTCATCCAGAATGATAAGCTCCGCACCCTTATACAGTATCTTTACAATCTCAACCTGCTGGAGGAGGGACACGGGAAGGTCCTCGGCCCGTTCATCCAGAGGGATGGAAAAACCATACTTCTGCGCAATCTCCTCAATATCTTTTTTGGCAGTCTTCTTATCCAGGAATCCTCCTGCCTTCTTTGTCTCAAATCCCATCATCAGGTTTTCCAACACCGTAAGCTCCGGGAACAGCATGAATTCCTGGTGTACCATACCAATCCCGCACCTGGTGGCATCATTGGGATTCCTGAACACTTCCTTCCTGCCCTTTACAAAGATTTCCCCTTTGCTGGGTTTATAAATACCTGAAATCATATTCATCAGCGTACTTTTGCCAGCTCCATTTTCCCCGATGATGGAGTGCACGGTACCTTTTTTTACAGTCAGGCTGATGTCATTGTTTGCCACCAGCTGCCCAAAGTACTTTGAAATGTGTCTTACCTCAAGGATAACTTCATCCATAAGATCCCTCCCTTTTAAGGAATTCCCCGGCAGCAAGGTAAACTGCCGGAGAATGTTCCTGCCCCCCTGCCGGGGCGTAAGCCGTGCCAGGGTATGCCTTAAGTCCCCTAGTTAGCGGTGTCCTTTGTCACGTCAATGGTGCCTGCTTTTATCTCATCCCCCACTGTTTTCACTGTTTCCTGAAGCTCCGGGGACAGCTTGTCAAATTCCTGCTGGGTATACATCGGAAGATCCTGGGCCATTCCGTATTCCTTGTCCCCGCCTTCAAAGGTTCCCTCAAAGGATGCTTTTCCTTCTTTATACAGGGCTTCATCAATGGGCTTTAAGGCGGACCAGATGACGCTCTTTCCAACATCGCCCTGATAATCGTCGCTGCCGATACATTTTACATTCATCTCATCACAGCCAGCAATCACGCCAAGGCCGCTTCTGGAAGCAGACTGGAAGATTAAGTCAACGCCTTCGTTCTGAATCATCAGCTTGGCAACCTCCTGTCCCTTAACAGGATCCTGGTCATTGCCCACATAAGCAACGGATACCTGGATGGACGGGTCTATATAGTGGACCCCATGGATAAAGCCATCCCTGTACTTGCGGCTGACCGGACGGTCTGCATGGGCAATAAAGCCGACCTTTTTCTTTTCCGTGTTATTGGCCGCAACCACGCCGGCGATAAAGGAGGACTCGGACGGGTCAACGGATACCGAGCTTACATTAGGTTCATTGGTTTCCATGTATACGTCGCACAGGACAAAATCCGTATCCTTGTATTCAGGCGCAAGCCTCAGTGCGATTTCCGAAAGGTCGCCCCACATGGTATAGACAGGGTTATACCCCATGTCCGCCATGGCGCGCACCTGATCCTCATACTCGGCCTTGTCCAGTGTCTCCACAATCTTTAATTCTGCTCCCTCTTCATCTGCCAGGCGCTGCAGGCCCTTGACACAAAGGGCAATGAACGGGTCCCCCACAGGTGACGGGATCAGAAGGCCAATCACCTTTTTCCCATCGTTTTTTTCTTCCTCTGCCTTGGTTTCCTCCGCAGCCGCATCTGTTTCCGGCGCCTTGGCAGACGCGTCCTGTTTTGTGTCCGTCTGCCCTGCTGCGGCTGTCCCGCTTTGCCCAGTCTGTGCCGTCTTCCCACAGCCGGCCAGTACGGTTGATAACCCCAGTGCAACACACAATGTAACCGCTGCTAATTTCTTCACTCTCATAATCGTTCCTTCCCTTCTCATGGTTTAATTATATTTCAGAATGGCTTCGGTGGTCTTTTTGGATAATGACGTTATGGACTGGCTCTCCATGGTCCTCACATAGGTATCCAGCTGGTCCCTGAGGGGAGCGACAAATTTATCATCCAGTGCATCCAGTCCAAGCATTACCCCATACGCATGTCCTATGGGACCGCCCGTACAGTCATTATCCTGACCGGCCATCATCAATATCGTCATGGCGCGCTCAAAGCTGTTGCCCGCAAAACGGATTGCCACAACCTCTGCAGCCAGGTTGGGGTACGCATGTACCCAGTTGTATTCCTTATACTTTTCCTCACACAGTTCCCATGCCTGGCGGTAATCCCTGGACTGACTGCAGGCCTGGCATGCAAATGCGAGGACGCTGTAGAATTCACTGTCACGCGGGATCATCCGCATGGCCTTGTCAAGGATTACCTGCATGTCGGTTTCCACATAAGCCATGGAAACAATCAATGCGTTAAACACTTCTGCCAGGATGCCGTTGTTGTGATGGGAAACGCACCCGTCCCTCCACGCCAGCTCTGCCGCCATCCTTGGGTTTCCCGGCGCCAGGGCGCCGCAGATGGCGGCGCGCATGGCGGCCCCGATCATCTCCCGGTATGGGTTGGCCACATAACCGCTTTCCGGCGGATAGATGCCGTGGCGCAGATGGTTCAGCGCAATCTCCTCCGCAGTATAGGCAAATGGAATATACCCCACCCATTTATCCGCGATATCCTCCGAGGTTATGTCATACCCCTTTTCCCGGAACGCTTCCAAAAGGGCCAGTTCAAATGTAATGTCATCGTTCAGGGTTTCCGGCGGTTTCACATATTCCGTTATCTCGCCGAATACCTCCCATATCCTGGAGGATTTAAACCCTTCCACCGCGGTTCCCAGGGCGGAGCCAATGATTTCCCCCAGCCATCCTGCATGGACCTTCTCAAAGAGCGCATCCTGTCCGGGCAGCCTGTATTCCGGGTATTCCTGGAACTTCACGGACTGCGCGTACTGTTCAAAGCTGTTGTAAACCGTGTAGGACCAGTAGGGGTGGCTTTCTATCTTCGGCGCCTCTGCCAGGGCTTTGAATACCCGGGCATTGATGATCTGCAGGTCTATGAGCCTGTCCTCATCAATGGCCCTGAATGCTTCCGGTATCAGGCGGTCTGCTTCCTGTACATCGTATCCCATGTTCCTCATGCTGGAAATCGCACCCAGCATCTTGGAGTAGGGCGCCTTGGATTCCGGCAGCGGCTTAATCCACGCCCCTTTTCCGGTTTCCAGCATCTGCCTTGCCTCCTCCAGGAATTTTCCCTCCAGGAGGTTGTCCCACTGGATCAGATCCGTGCGGTCCCTGACCGGAATTGCGTCACAGAAAAATTCATAGTCATATTCCCATGCTCGTTTCATAATATTTTCTCCTTATATTCATATTTTTTTGTCTGTTCTGCACAATGGTTTTATATAATTCTTCGTTCCCCCCACACATGTATGCTTATCCTATCTTTTAGTATAATTTTAGATAATACTGTCAGCCGACAATGAAAGGAGTAACAACAATGGCTATTTACTGTGAAGATCTGTTTAAACTGTCCACCTTCCGCGACGCGCGGTTAAGGGGAGGCAGGACCGGCCTGGGGAGGAAAATCACCTGGCCTTACGTAGGCACCACCCCCAGCGTATCCCAATGGCTTCACGGAGGTGAAATCCTCTTCCTGACAGGGGTAGGCATCCCCTCGGACGATGAATCCCTGCTGAACCTGACCGAGGAATGCATCCAGAAAAACTTATCCGGCATCGTATTCCTGCTCAATCCGGATTACATTCCCGAAATCCCTGAAAAGGTGATTGAAAAAGCGGATCAGGAAGGGCTTCCCGTGTTCCAGATGCCCTGGAACGTGAAGCTGATTGACGCTACCCGGGAAATCATTGAACTGATGGAACAAGTCAATGAGAAAAGCAAGAACGTCCGTTTCTTCCTTGAAAGCCTGCTTTTTTCCAACAACAGCGATATTGACTCCATCATGCATTTTTATAACATCCGCCTTCATTCCCAGTACTGTATATGCGTGGTGGAATCCGCCGACAATGTATTCTCAGAAGCCATTGAATCCAACTTCCAGCACCTGTCTGCCTCTGTCCGCAACATTGCCCTGTCAAGCCGCCTGGCCATACTCAGCTGTTCCTATGCCAACCGGCTGATCTTCCTTTTGACGGCCGACAGCAAAAGCGATACCGTCTATCTGCAGAACACCATATCGAATAACTTCGAATACATCCAGGCGCTTCATGCATCCAGGGGAGGCTATATGAAAATGGCTTTCAGCCGCACCTTTACCAAGCTGAACCAGATTAAACAATGCTACCATGAAATCACGGTGGCCCTGTCCACCAAAAACCTCCACGCACTGTTTCCCAACCACATCATCCACTACGAAAACCTGGGAATCTACCGCATCCTGTTTGAACTTGATAAGAATGAGTCCATCCGGGATTACTGCATTAAGAACATCGAACCCCTGATTACATATGACACACAGCATTCATCCAATCTTCTTGAGACACTCCGGCTTTATTTCATCAACAACTGCCATTCCAGCCAGACCGCCCAGGCCCTGTTCATCCACAAGAACACCCTTGTTTACCGTTTATCCCTGATAAAGGAACTTCTTCACACGGATTTATCCAATGCGCTTAAAAACCTGGAGCTGTTCAACAGCATCCTCCTGTACGATTACCTTCATGCCGTCTAACAGAATTCCCGTCTGATGAAATCACTGATATTGGAAACCACATCCTCCACAATCCACTGCCCCTTCAGGGCAGAGGAGGATCTGGCCGTGGCCAGCACCCCGTTGGACGGTATGCTGTTTTTATCAATGGGATACCGGTAGCAGAATCCCGGGTCCACATGATCCACGTCTGCAATCAGGTCCTGACGCACCAGTTCCGGCGCAAAGTACATCATCAGGGAAGTTTCCGTAATGGCAGCATGCTCCAGCGCCCAGCCCGGGAATGGCACCTGGTCAAATATCCGTTCAATCATATTGGGTGACATGGGGTCCCACCAGTTCATCAAAAGAAGCTTTACCCCATCCCCATGCCTGGCTGAACACAGGTCCATGGCCTCCACCACAAAGGGTTCATTCTCAAAATGCGCATTGAACAGCAAAATCCGGCTGAACCCGTCCCTTACAAACTCGTCAATCACATCCTGCACCAGGTTCTGCAGCGTCTGTCCGTTCAGGTCAATTGTTCCGGGAAACAGAGGGCCTCCTCCGCTGAAGGGCTTCGATTTATATCCATAACAGAGGGACGGGGCCACAATCCCATCCACCTGTCCTGCGATGCGGTATGAAAATTCCTCCGCCAGCACCGTATCCACACACAGGGGAAGATGCGGCCCGTGCTGTTCCGTTGCCCCGATAGGAAGGATCACGATGCCATCCTTTCTCCCCGCATATTCCGTCCATGTCATTTCCTTCATCTTGATGTGTCCTGACATCATTTTGTCCCTCCCTTTGTCTCATCTTTGTATCATGCCACTATCATACTGTTTTTCCCCTGTCCTTTTAAGGTGTGGTCCGCACAAAAATACAGGCCATGCTTTAGGCCCGACGCACACAAAAGAACCGGGGATTTTTTGGTCCTTTGGCACAATTACTTTTTTATCCTTTTCCTGTAATGTGGTCTTAAAACTCATATGGAGGGAATGAATCAATTGAATACAATCTTGTTTACCAATGCGCATCTTTATCATGAGCCGGATTTATGCGACCTGCTGGTGGAGGACGGCCGTTTCCTGGAAATCGGGCCATGCCTGAATAAAAAATATCCTGTGGGGAATATCTGCAACCTTCACGGAAAGCTGGTGCTTCCTCCTTTTGTGGATTCCCACATCCATCTGGATTACGTATACACTGCCAGGGAACCGGGGGCAGGCAACTGTTCCGGCACCCTCTTTGAGGGGATTGAACGGTGGTCCCGCGGAAAACAGAACCGTTCCGTGGAGGAAATAAAAAGACGGGCCAGAATCGCGTTAAAAAAGGAGATACTGAACGGGACCCAGTACATGAGGACCCATGTGGATGTCACGGATCCGTCCCTTAACGGGCTAAAGGCCATCCTGGAGCTGCGGGACGAACTGAAGGGGGTACTGGACCTTCAGGTCATAGCATTTCCCCAGGAAGGGATGTATTCATATACCAACGGCGATAAACTGGTGGAAGAAGCCCTGATCATGGGGGCTGACGTGGTGGGCGCCATCCCCCACTATGAATTTGCCAGGGAATGGGGCGAACAGTCCATTAAGACGGTCATCCGGCTGGCCCTTAAATATGACAAGCTGATTGACATCCACTGTGACGAGACGGACGACGAGCAGTCACGGTTCATTGAATCCCTGGCAGCCCTGGCCTACCAGAACGGGATTGGCAGCCGTACGACTGCCAGCCATGCCTGCGCCATGGGTTCCTATAACAATGCATATGTCTATAAGCTCTTTAAGCTCCTAGAGCGTTCCGGCATCAACATAATCTCCTGCCCCACCGAGAACATCCATCTCCAGGGCCGGTATGACTCCTATCCCAAACGCCGCGGCCTGACCCGTGTCAAGGAACTGAGCGATGCAGGAATCAACGTATGTTTTGCCCAGGACTCCATCTCCGACCCATGGTATCCTTTGGGCAACGGCAATCTCATGACCATCCTGGACTTTGGCCTGCACATCTGCCACCTGATGTCATTTCCTGAAATAGAAAACAGCTTCCGCTACATCACGGACAATGGCGCCCGCACCCTGTCCATGGAAGGAAGCTATGGGATACGGCCGGGCAATGACGCCAACTTCATTGTGCTGGACGCCTCCGATCCCTATGAAGCCATCTGCGAACGGGTCGGCGTCCTGGCATCCGTGCGCAGGGGCAGCTTCCTGTTCCGTAAACAGCCTGCCAAAACCGAACTCAACTGCGGTTTTCTCAGCAAAGTGCAGGATGTGTAAGCGGAAACACATGGATGCGTTCACATTTATTGGCAATAATATACGAGTATGGCGCCGTTATTTTTATGCATATTGCACAAACATTTTCAAATAATTTTTAGAATTTTGCCTATGGACTAAAATTTTTTTAGGTATTATAATATACCATATGAAAACAATTTAACATATCCATTGCCAATATGTATATCCTGGGGATTGGCCCAGAGTCTCTACCAACTACCTTAAAGAGTTGACTACATATCTTATGTAGCCAGCTCTTTTTTTGTTTGTGTAAGGGCATTTCTGAATATTCCGGTATATCTTTTGGCAAAAACAATACAAGGAGGAAAATAGAATAATGAATATTGTAGGGCAGCAAGTGAAACGTGTTGATGCTTACGGAAAGGTGACGGGTGAAGCCAAATATACGGCGGACCTGGAACCCAGGGACATCCTTCACGGCAGGGTCGTGCACTCCACCATAGCCAACGGGCGGGTCAAAAGCTTTGATCTGACGGAGGCTTACAAAGTGCCGGGCGTGGTTAAGATTGTCACCTGTTTTGACGTACCCGACTGCCAGTTCCCCACAGCAGGACACCCCTGGAGCGTGGAAACCAAACACCAGGATATCTGTGACCGCAAGGTGCTGAATGAACGCGTCCGGCTGTACGGGGATGATATCGCCGCCGTTGTGGCGGAGGACGAGGTCGCGGCTTTCCAGGCGGCGCGTTTAATCAAGGTGGAGTATGAAGAATATGAGCCCATTGTCACGGTTGAGGCAGCCATGGCAGAGGACGCCACCCCGCTGCACCCGGATATCAGGAAAGACAACGTGATCGTGCACTCCCATATGACCATGGGGGACAGCAGTTTTACATATGAAGAGGGGCTTAAAAAGGCCGTGGAAACCTATGGCGCTGACAATATTGTTTCCATGGATGTGGAGTACGACACCCCCCGTATCTCCCACTGCCATATCGAACTTCCTGTTTCATGGGCCTATGTGGACACCAACGGTAAGGTCACCGTCATCTCCTCCACCCAGATCCCGCACATTGTCAGGAGATGTACGGCCCAGGCCCTTGGCATTCCCATCGGCAGGGTGCGCATCATCAAGCCGTATATCGGCGGAGGCTTTGGCAACAAGCAGGATGTGCTCTACGAGCCGTTAAATGCATTCCTTACCCTCTCCGTGGGCGGACGGCCCGTGAGACTGGAAATCAGCCGGGAGGAAACCATTTCCGGAACACGCACCCGACACGCCATAAAGGGCATATGCAGGGGCGTTGTGTCCAGGGACGGACGCGTGCTTGCCAGGAAACTGGAGGCTTATGCCAACAACGGCGGCTATGCCTCCCACGACCATGCAATCTGCGCCAACTGCGGCAATGTGTTCAAGGATTTATACAGGGATGAGTTTGGCACCGAAGTGGACTGTTTCACCGTATATACCTCCTCTCCCACGGCCGGGGCCATGAGGGCCTACGGTATCCCCCAGGCAGACTGGTTCGCGGAATGCCTGAATGACGACATGGCCTATGCCATTGGCATGGACCCCTGCGAATTCCGGCTTAAGAACTGTATGGAGGATGGATTCGTGGATCCGGCCAACGGCATCACCTTCCACTCCTACGGATTAAAACAGTGTATCGAGGTCGGCAGGAAGCACATCCGCTGGGACGAAAAATGGAGCGCATACAGGAACCAGACAGGACCTGTCCGCAAGGGCGTGGGCATGGCAATCTTCTGCTACAAGACAGGCGTGCATCCCATTTCCCTGGAAACAGCTTCTACCCGCATGGTATTAAACCAGGACGGCTCCATGCAGCTGTGCATGGGCGCCACGGAAATCGGCCAGGGCGCAGATACCGTGTTCTCCCAGATGGCGGCGGAAACCACCGGCATTTCCTTTGATAAGGTGTATATCGTATCCACACAGGACACGGACATCACCCCCTTTGATACAGGCGCCTATGCATCCCGCCAGACCTATGTGTCCGGCATGGCCTGTAAGAAATGCGGGGAAGAGTTCCGCCACAAGATCCTGGAATACGCTGCATATATGCTGAACCACGATGTAACCGACCTGTCAAGGACCGTGTATGCCGAAGAGGTAAAGGCTGCCGGGATGCGGATCAGGGAAGCCCTTGGCCTCCACGAAGGCGAGGAAATCACCGAGGACATGCTGGACATCGCTGACAGCAAGGTCATCGTAAGCGGCGGCGCACCGGAATTATTTGACGTGTCCGTGGTGGCGGATACTGCCTTCTACTCCCTGGACCGCTCCGTACATATCACGGCGGAAGTGACCAACCAGTGCAAGGACAACACCTTCTCCTCCGGCTGCTGTTTCGTGGAGATTGAGGTGGATATGCCCCTGGGGCTGGTGACTGTGACGGATATCGTCAATGTCCATGATTCAGGAATCCTGATCAACCCCCAGACAGCCCGCGCCCAGGTTCACGGCGGCATGAGCATGGGACTGGGATACGGTCTTTCAGAGGAACTTCTGGTGGATGAGAAAACAGGACGCCCGTTAAACAACAACCTTCTGGATTACAAGATACCCACTGCCATGGATACGCCGGACCTGAATGTGGAGTTCATCCAGTTAGAGGACCCCACCGGCCCTTACGGCAACAAATCCCTGGGCGAGCCGCCTGCCATACCAGTCGCTCCCGCCATCCGCAATGCAATCTTAAATGCAACCGGGGTCCACATGAACGTGACACCTATGACAGCCCAGAGGCTGATTGAGAAATTCAAGGAAAAAGGTCTGATATAAAGAGGACCGGTATAAGGAGAGAGCCATGTTTGACATTAAATCATTTTATGAGGCCGTGAGCGTGAAAGACGCAATCCAGGCCCTTGTGAAGGATACGGATGCCGAAATCATCAGCGGCGGCACCGATGTATTAATCCGCGTGCGGGAAGGTAAGGATGCCGGGCGTTCCCTGGTATCCATCCACAACCTGGAGGAATTAAAGGGCGTGAAGCTTCTTGAGGACGGCAATCTGTGGATTGGCGCCGGGACGTCCTTTTCCCATATCACCAATGACCCGCTGATTAAAGAATACATCCCCATGCTGGGGGATGCCGTGGACATGGTCGGCGGCCCACAGATACGCAACACCGGTACCATCGGCGGGAATATCTGCAACGGCGCAACCTCTGCCGATTCCGCGTCCACCATGTGGACCCTGGAAGCGGACGTGGTCCTGGAAGGGCCGGAAGGTGAGCGCACCGTGCCTGTATGTGAATTTTACACCGGGCCCGGACGGACGGTACGAGACCGCTGTGAGGTCTGTAAAGGTTTTGTGATCCGCCGTGAAAGCTTCGAGGGCTGGACCGGACACTACATCAAGTACGGCAAGCGTAAGGCCATGGAGATAGCCACCCTGGGATGCGCCGTAAGGGTAAAGCTGTCCCCTGATAAGAAACGGATTGAGGATGTACGGCTGGGCTACGGCGTGGCCGGTCCCACCCCCCTTCGCTGCCTCAAGGCGGAAGAAGGCCTTAGGGGCCATGACATCAATGACAGCGACGCCATCCTTGCCTTTGGAAAGGATGCGCTTACGCAGGTCAATCCGCGTACCTCATGGAGGGCTTCCAAGGAATTCAGGCTTCAGCTGATTGAAGAGCTGTCCAAGCGCGCGCTGAAAGAGGCAATTAAAAAGGCAGGAGGAGAGATAGATGCTTAAGATTGTACACATGAAGGTAAACGGAAAGGATGTGGAGCTGGCAGTGGACGAACGGGAGTCCCTGTTAGACACACTACGCCAGCGTCTGGGGCTTACATCCGTCAAGAAGGGCTGCGAGGTCGGGGAATGCGGCGCCTGTACCGTACTGGTAAACGGGGAAGCCATTGACAGCTGCATCTATATGACACTTTGGGCAGAAGGCAAAAGTGTCATGACCGTGGAAGGATTAAAGGGGCCAAACGGGGAACTGTCCCCCATCCAGAAGGCATTCATCGAGGAGGCTGCGGTACAGTGCGGTTTCTGTACGCCCGGCCTTATCATGAGCGCGGTGGAAATCGTGGGGACCGGCAAGAAGTATAACAGGGAAGAACTGAAGAAGCTGATTTCCGGCCATCTGTGCAGGTGCACGGGATATGAAAATATCCTGAATGCAATGGAACGGATTGTGGAAGAGGTATATCAGATCAGCCATAAGACGGAGTCTTAAGGGATTGCCCGCGCGGCACCAGATCCTAAAAAATAACAGGGGGTAACAAAATCATGAACAGCAATGCAAATTGCAGCATTAATAATATTTATAAGCTGGAGGGACGGGTGCCGCTTGGCAAAGCCATCCCCTTCGGCCTGCAGCATATTCTGGCAATGTTCGTTTCCAACCTTGCGCCAATCACCATCATCGCAGGCGCTGCACAGCCCGCATTAACCCAGGCCCAGACAGCCATCCTGCTTCAGAACGCCATGTTCGTTGCAGGAATCGCAACATTGGTCCAGCTCTATCCGGTCTGGAGGATCGGTTCCAGGCTTCCGGTGGTCATGGGCGTCAGCTTCACCTTTGTTACGGTGCTCAGCACCATTGCCGCCAATTATGGGTATCCGTCCGTGGTGGGCGCTGTGCTGATCGGCGGTATCTTTGAAGGGACCCTGGGACTTCTGGCCAAATACTGGCGTAAGATCATCACCCCGGTTGTTGCCGCTTCCGTCGTGACAGCCATTGGATTCTCCCTTTTTACGGTCGGCGCCCGGTCCTTTGGCGGCGGTTATGCAGAGGACTTCGGCTCTGCCCAGAACCTGATCCTCGGCACGCTGACGCTGCTGACCTGCCTTTTGTGGAACATTTTCGCAAAAGGATATTTAAAACAGCTTTCCGTCCTGGCCGGGCTGATTGTGGGATATGTGATTGCCATTTTCCTGGGCAAGGTGGATTTAAGCCTGATCATGTCCGGCGGCATCATTGCCCTTCCCTCCCTGCTTCCCTTTGTTCCTGAGTTCCATGCAGGGGCAATCATCTCTGCCTGCATCATTTTCCTGGTGTCCGCGGCAGAGACCATCGGCGACACATCCGCCCTTGTATCCGGCGGCCTGAACCGTGAAATCACCGGAAAGGAAATCTCCGGTTCCCTTGCCTGCGACGGATACTGTTCCGCTGTCTCCACCCTGTTCGGATGTCCTCCGGTCACCTCCTTCTCACAGAATGTGGGACTGATTGCAATGACAAAGGTAGTTAACCGCTTCACCATCATGACCGGCGCGGCCTGTATGATCCTGGCCGGGCTGCTTCCTCCGGTAGGCAACTTCTTTGCCTCCCTTCCCCAGGCGGTCCTGGGCGGATGTACCATCATGATGTTCGGCTCCATCCTGACCTCAGGCGTTCAGATGATTTCAAAATGCGGCTTCTCCCAGCGCAACATCACCATCGTCTCCCTTTCCCTGGCAGTGGGCATCGGCTTCACTACCGCCAGCGAAATCGGCATATGGGATATCTTCCCGGAGCTTGTGCAGTCCGTATTCTCTGCCAATGTGGTGGCTGTCGTGTTTGTCGTGTCGGTGTTCCTGAGTCTGGTGCTGCCGAAGGATATGGATATTAAGATGTTGGAGGAATAACTGTGTGGACGGCTGTAAGTCCAAGATCCATGTAAGTCCAGGGTCCATTTAGGGCGGGGAAATTCCCCGCCCTTTCCATCTTGATACTATGATTCCGGATACCCAATCTTCAAAGTAACCCCGTCCAGTGACACTCCCTTACTCCGCGTAATAGGCAGCTTCTGCTCCGCAGTGAATCCAAGGGTCTCCCCGTCCCTGAGCACCACATCCCCATCCAGCACATAGTATGCCAGGTTCAGGAGATAATCCCTCAGTTCCTGGGGTTCGGCCCTGACATCCAGCACTTCCATCTCATCCCTGCCAAATGCCCTCATTCCATAAGTATAGGTGTTCCATCCCCCTTCGGTCTGGTACAGGCCGAAATAAATCCAGTTCAGGATGGGAAGTCCGCCGTCCTTCATCATTTCTGAAGCATCCAGATAAAACCGGGGCTGGAATACGGTTCCGCTTGTATAGACGCCCAGAACGGTTTCCTGTCTGCAGCAGGCAGCCATAAGCTTGGCAAACAGCAGGCCGCGCTCCTTTACAGGCGCGTCTTTTCCCATGATTGCAACCATCAGATGGGCTTTATGTGTCTTAACGGTTTCAACGGCCTCGGGCCACATATAGTTGTTGGCGGCATTCGCCTCTGCTTCCCCCTCCGGCACAGGCGCATCCATCATAGCGACCACCAGCCTGAGACCGTTGACAGAGTAGATGTGGGGGGCATCCTCGTCATCATGTGCCGTGTTCCCTTCGTCATTGGCGGATACATCTTCCCCTGATGTCTCCCCATCCTCTTCTTCAATACAGTCAATCCCCCAGTCCGCCTTCATATCTGCCGCCAGCTTGTCCGGTGACCAGTGGGGTTCTGAGAGCAGGACAAAGCCTACGAAGGTTCCGGTTTCGTCATTTTCCTCCTGATCCCCATCCTCATTTATATCATTCCGGCCTGCATGGTTCCTGTCTGCATCCTTCCTTCCCGCAACTTCCCTACATGCATCATTGACGTTCCCGCTGTCTTCACCTGAACCTTCAGGATCTGCAGGACGGGCCTCCTGTTCCAGCGCCTTTGCCTGTTCCATCCAGTAACGGCGGATCATCTCCACCATTTCTTTTGCCTTGTCCACAGCGGTTACAGCATCGTATGGTTCCATCTCGCTGAATACATGGCCGCAGTGCTCCGTATCTCCTGGTCCGTATCCGCCGCAGACGCCCAGAAGCCATTTGCCAAGAATCCCTTTCTTATATCGGAACATGTAATAATGCAGGCCATGAAGGTCAAACTCCCCCGCTGGTTCTATCTTTGCCGGTTCCCTTCCAAGCTCTCCCGGATGGGAAAGCCACTCTTTCATTGACTGCATGGCTACTGACTGTTGTTGGTTCATGCTGTTATCCTCCTGCTATTTTCTATAATTGAAGTACCGCTCATGGAAATGTCCTGATGAAACTGATTGCCGGGGCCATTCCGTCTGTGGAGTTCGTTCTCCTGACAGGGTTAATTGTAAGCCTCTGTATGTGTCTCCGGTTCCTGGTCCTTAACCGCCTTTAATTTACCCAGCAGCCCATAGATTCCGGCCCGCTGTCCCTCCTCAAAATAGGTGATGGTCACAAGAAACAGGGATGGTCCTGAAACAGCCTTGCAGAACACCTGATAATAGGCTTCTTCCTCATCCTCCACCTTGCGCCAGCCCCAGCGCGCCCGGCCATTTGGCATGTCCAGGTCCTTAAGCTCCCTCAGGCCGTCAAAACCACCTTCCAGTGCGGCGTCCTTACCCTGAAACCGGAACCCGTTCACCCGCCATATGGGACCCTTGCCGGTGCCGTCCCACCATAAGTCGCAGCCCCTGCCATTTTCCTGTTCCTCCCACTCATACAGATAATTACCCGGAAGGGTCAGGCGGAGGACACCATATCCGTATGTCACTTCCCCCCTTCTGAATCCCACCGGATACAGGGACTCCAATACCTGGGCCGTATCTGGTATGACGGGCGTCCTTTTGTCCAGACCGCACAGCAGCAGGTATGCTTCCATGGGAAGGGGAATCCTGGGATCCAGCCTGTATGCCTGTTCCAGATCATCAAGGGCAGCCCGGTTAAGGTCCGCGTCCTGAGCGCTGCGGTCCGATGGGCCGAAGAAGCATTTTTCCCACATCAGGTTCAGGGCACAGTTCCTGTAGTATGCAGCATCCTTCTCAGGCTGGTTCCATATGAAGAACCGGTCTGCCAGCCATCCGGTTCCAAGGCACTCCACGGTCTTAACCATGCTGGCAATCCCAAACCGTCCCATGGGTGTCACAACGGTTCCCGGGATATCCTCGGGCTGGTACTGATTTATGTCCCAGCACAGACAGAGGCTGCTGTATTCCCCTGAAGCCAGGCGCTCCCTGCACAGGTTGACCAGCATCTTAAGCCATGGATGGAAATGTTCCTCTTTCATACGCTGAAAATCCCTGTGACTGTAATAATCAGTCTCATCTGACACAGTCAGGCCCTTAAGGACGGATTTGCCCAGTGCATCCACAAATTCCACCGCCGCCTTATGGAATCCTGGCCCGCAGGGTGTGGAGTAGCATTCCCCGGATATGACCCATTGACCCAGCAGTCCGTTTTCATGTTCCCAGGTCATGGAAATGCCGCCCATGGGACAGAAGGATATCCATATATGGTCATTGTCCTCCTGTACGGTCTGCCCACCGGATTCTGCAAGACTGCGGACAGCCTGAATCAGCGCTTCCTTCTTCCTTACCTTTGCGCCAAATGCAAACCGTATGCTCATGCCTCCTCCTTCTTTATCCGGATACTGCCCGCATTGCGGCGGAAGGTATGGAATAACGCCTCCTTAACAGGCAGGTTCCTGAATACCTCCACCGCGGCGTTCAGCACAGCGGTCAGATCCCACGCAATAAAATCCAGGTATCCGCACTCCGTCCCCGTGGCGCCTCCGGTAAATACCACCGCATCCCCACATTTTCCTGATATCTCCTGTTCCAGTTTATCCCGCAGATCCAGTATCTGATTCCTTGGTATACCGTCCAACGGATAATAGAAAAATCCAGGGACCGCCCCATCCTGATGGAAATCCTCCATGATTCCGTCATCCCCCCTGTAATATGCGCTGACAACCGGAATACAGGTGGTTACTCCCGCATATACGTCTTCACGCAGATCCCACCCTTCTTCCTCCGACGGCTTCATCTCATATGCGCTGTACCACTGGCACATCTGGTCCGCAGTGACAATCTCCCTGTCCTTTTTTATGTATTCCAGAAGGTCTGCCAGGCAGATGTCCTCCCCCTCCTGAGGCGTTTCCAGCAGATCCATATATCCCACATACCGGATGGCGGGGATTTCCCCAATGGCCTGGTCCAGCAGGACAGACATGAGGCCATACGCCTGGTTCTCATTTTCCTTCAGCAAAGGCAGCAGCTTTTCACAGTAAATGGACAGCCCAATCTGTTTATCATCCAGTTCCTCCACCCAGACCCTTGCATCTTCCGTACCGATATCCCTGTCAAACATCCTGAGCACAAATCCGTTGGCTGGCTGGCGTCCCACCAGGATATTCCAGTTCTGATGCACCTCCTTTGGCGCATGTTCCATAAAGTACTTCAGTTTGAAAATGCGGCTCTTGTCCCCCTCCGGCGACAGGATCAGGTCATATTTACTGCCATTGCGGCCCACTTCAAAATACAGTCCTGCAAATGCAGGCGAAAGAAGCTGATGACACAAACCAGCCACCTGTTCCCCTCCCTGCTTTGCATCCAACAGTTCCCTGAGTCTCCCTTCCCCCTCCAGGAATGACTGCCATCCCTCCTTTACCCTCTCGCAGAAGGGTTTCATTGCATTGGGAAGGGTAAGGGCCTTCCTGCACAGGGATATCATCTCCAGCGTATCCCCATCTTCCGGCCTGTACTCCAATGCCTTTTCAAAATAGTACCTTGCTTTGGATTCCTGGTCCAGATAATACAGCGCGTAGCCCATCCTATAATTCCAGTCATGTTCCCCTGCATATTCCTTTTCCACGGATTCCAGGAGTTCCACCGCCTTTTTAAACAGATGCCTGTCCCCCGGCTCCGCCAGGTTGTTATATGCGCGCGCCAGCTGGCTGGTTAATTCCGGTGTCTGCTGCTCCCGGGGCAGGGCTTCAATCGCATCAATGATATTCTGGAACTGACCGTCCTCATGCCACTGTTCCAGCGCTTCAGGAAGGTGGGATGGGGTGCGTGGGTTTGTTTCATTTTCAGGCTTCTGCTTCATGGTATTTACCTCCATCTTGTCTTTCAATCATTATACACTAGAGAGGGTGGAATGGATAGTAAGCGGTAGAATTATTAAAACAATCGTAACAAACAGGAACGGCATACCGGAATCCCAGTATGCCGTTCCTGTTCCTTTAATCCGTGTTCCTTCAACCCATGTTCCTTCAACCTTTTACTTTATTGGTATGTTTGCAGATTAACTGATTCTGTGAAATGTGTCATGGACGTGATGCATCAGTCATCGTCGCGGTCGTCATCATGGTCATCATCGCGGTCATCATCATGGTCATCGTCGCGGTCATCGTCGCGGTCATCGTCATGGTCATCATCCCGGTCATCGTCATGGTCATCATCCCGGTCATCGTCATGGTCATCATCCCGGTCATCATCCCGGTCATCATCATCATAATAATGCCCATCATGGTCATCATCCCGGTCAATATCCAGCACTGCCCCGGTTACCGCGTCCAGTTCCACTTCATGTCCAACTCCCTGGATTACTACCTCTATTTCATAAACCCCGTCATCCAGTTCGTATTCCTTTAATTTCAGGCTGTCTTCCTTTAATCCAAACTGTTCCAATACAATCCTCTCAGCAGTTTCCCTGTCGATATACCCCTTGTCATCCAACGAATGGGTTCCCACCACCTTGATATACGCATTGATTTCACGGTCCTTTGCAACATCACGAACTTCATCCTCTATCTCCCTCATAAACATGTCATCCGGATACCTGGAGCCTTTTTCAGCCTTTACCACCAGGCTCTTTCTGGAACCGTCTGCATTTTCACTGAACCAACCCTTTTCATCCAGGCGTCTGATCAGCCTTCCCACTGCTGTTTTACAACTTTTTCCAACATACCCGTCCTGTCCTTCCAGGAATTCCTTACCATCCCGGTCAACCCCTTTTATCTCCAGCACCGTACCATCCTTATCATAGGAAATGGATATATCCGGTCCCGCGCTCACCAGGATACGCCCCTTAATCTCTTCCTTATTGCTCGATGCTTTGTAAGACGGCGCCCCGAACGCTGTATTTCCTGCTCCGGCTGCCCCTGCTGCCAATATGGCGGCACATGCAAATACGGCTGCCCTGTTTAATCTTCTTTTTAACATATTCATTTTCCTCCTGTAATCTGTGGATGTTTTTGCTTATATACATAGATTACGGAAGCATATTTTTAAAACTGGGGTAGAGATGATTTTTTCTGAAAAATTATATTTCCCATTGGGAAACGGCATTCCCGTGGACAGCTACCACTTTTCATAATGAATCTTTGCGGTTTCCCACCGGCAGACCGATTCCTTTATCCCGGCAGACCAGCCAAAAGCAATCACGGAAATGGGTTCCAGCTTAGGAGGGAGCGCCAATTGATGGATTAACAATTTCCGCCAATCAGAATTAGACGCCACACCGCACCAGACACCTCCCAGTCCTAATCCGTGAATACTGAGCAGCATGTTTTGCGTTGCGGCCGCACAATCTGCATATAAGAACTCTTTTATTCCTTCTATATTCTTATCTCCGCAAACAATAATTGCTCCTGCGGATTCTTCCATCATCGCAGCATTGGGATTATTCCGGGCCAGGATTGATAGGACATGCCGGTCCCTTATCACGATAAAATGGTACGGGCGCTTATCTTTTGCCGTAGGAGCCTGCATGCCTGCAAAAAGGATGGCATTTACCATATCCTGGCTGACTGGTTTGGAGGTGAATTCCCGTATGCTTCGCCGTGTTTTTATGGCAGTAAGGACATCCATATCACTCATGATATCAACCAACTTTTCAGGTTTTTCCCTGACAGCATCCATATCCTCGCAGGACATGGTAATCTCCGCTGCCATCGCCTGACCGTCAAACCCAACGGACTTCTGCACCGTCTTATCTAAAACCATGACAAATCTCCCGCCGCCGCGGGATAGTAATTTACTTCGGTATCCAATGCCATTAATCGTACCGCTTACATAAATCGTCCCCTTAGGTTTACTGAATACCGCTTTTGCATCAAACGGAATTTCAACAATGGTCAGTCTGCCTGAACCGTCCTTTTTAATCAGGGCATCGAATCGTTCCATTGCGTTCCTCCTTCCATGTATTCACTTTTTTGCATGATGGAGCGCAAGGG
>DS990260.1:962049-1073299 GCA_000155435.1 Clostridiales bacterium 1_7_47FAA
ACGTGCAGATGGCGGGAATGAATTATCAAACAGGCCCTAGTCATCGTCCTCATTACTGTCCCCATCATCTTCTTCATTTTCATTTCCTCCATTCCCGTCCTCATCATCCGCAGCGCCATCTCCATCGTTTTCATGACCGATGTCATCTTTCCGGTCATCTTCCTGGCTATCTGCGTTTCCACGCCCATCGTCCCGGTCATCTCCATGCCCACGCCCATCGTCCCGGTCATCTCCATGCCCACGCCCATCGTCCCGGTCATCTCCATCTCCATGCCCATCGTCCCGGTCATCTCCATCCCCATGCCCATCATCCCGGTCATCTCCATCTCCATGCCCACCATCGTCCCGGTCATCCTCTTCTCCGCGCCCATCGTCCTGGTCATCTCCATCTCCATGCCCACCATCGTCCCGGTCATCCTCTTCTCCGCGCCCATCGTCCCGGTCATCTCCTTCTCCACGTCCACCATCCCGGTCATCCTCTTCTCCGCGCCCATCATCCCGGTCATCCTCTTCTTCATCGTCATCATCCCGCTCACCTGTTCCACCGCGTCCCGCGCCCCCAGTCATCCCTTCTGCCGCCTTTGGCACAGCCGGCGCAGCTGCAGGACGGGCTGGCATGGAAGGATGATGGCCGGAAGCAGGACGGGGCGCAGGACAGACCACTGGAGCATCCGGCGCAGCGGTCCGGTCATCCCCATCTGCATCCTTCATATCCCCTGCGTCATCCCCTACCTTTATCTCCACTTGCATCCTGCCTTCAAACTGTCTCCTCAGCCCGGTACCGATATCGTCTTCCCTCTTCTGTTTCCACCGTATGCTGCCCCCGTCTGCTTTCACCATCACGGTTCCACCTTCAGCCAGGTACCCCATGTCCACGGCGCGTTCAACCAGAAGCCGGGTAACATCCTCTGCATGCTTCCCTTTGTAAGACACCTGTCCAATCAGTCTGTTCCCATCCTCATTCAGCCCTTCCAGGCCCACTACCCGGTCCATGTAACTCACGGACATCAGGACATCCGGATTGATTTTCAGGTGCACGGTCCCGTAGGGAATGAAACAGGCCCCGTATCCCCCGCCTCCCAGGACGGCAAGGCAAAGACAGGCCGCAGCCACCATGGATGCAAGCCTCATCCTAAACAGCGCCGGCCTGTGCTGCTGTTCAATGACATCATCCACCTTCTGCCCCACCTCATACCCCATATTTGCCACTTTTATGATACGGCCTGCCTGATCCAGCACGATTGCGTATGCCGGATGGCATTCCATTACCAGATATGTCATACGGATGCCTCCTTTCCCCCGGATACCTGACACAGGTGCCCCCGGATAATCTCGTAACCATTTGTATATGCAAGTAAAATGGCCATCATGTAGGAACGGTGCCGTTCCAGGGTCTTTCTCGCAACTCCGGATACAGCGGTCAGTTCCGCCAGGGGCAGCCGCCTGCTTTTCACAAACCGGTCCAGAATTCCCGGATTCTCCCTGGCTGCCTGCAATGCCTTGTGGCAGGCCTGCAGTGTACGCTCCTGTTTCGGACAATTGTCCGCTACTTCGGACAGGCTCAGGCCATATTCCATAAGATTATTTGCAAATTCCTCCAATTCCTCCCTGGTAGCCTCCCGGACCGTCCATTGCTTCATCCCGTCTTCCCCGGCAGGAATCATATCAGAAAGCGTATGTTCCTCCCCATCCCCCAATGGCGCGTCATAGGAAACCGTCCCCTTATGGCGTTCCTCTTTTCTGTTATAATCAACCAGACGGTTGCGGATGGCTGCAGAAGCATAGGAAAGAAAGCTGCCTCTTCCCCGTTCATATCCCTGAACCGCCTCATAAAACGCAAACATGGCAATGCTAAGCTCATCATCCCTGCCCTCAGAAGGTACGGCATGGGTAAACCTGGCTGTCTCAGACCGTATGAAATTCATATATTGGGAAATCAGCTCATCGGCAGCCAGCGCGTCTTTCTTTGCCCTGTATACCATATGAACGATTGCATGCTCTCCTCCCATCCTGCACCTCCATTTATTATAGTATACGGATCCATATCCGTTTTTTGGGGGTAATGCGGGTAATTATGATTCCATTGTACCATATAATCACGAAAAGAACTGCCGCTGATAACGGCAGTCCTTTAAAAAAATCCCGGTCTCTGATTGTAACATACCACTGTTGCGCAGGCCTTCCCGGCACCGCGCGGATGTCTTTCATGATTCCAGCCATTGCCGGGGCATTCCAGGGTCTTACCACTCACCCTTGAATGTATCCACATTATCCTTGTTCACTTCCACCTGTCTGATTTCCGTCACAGGCTCCACCTTTTCACCATTTAAGTATTTTACAGATGTCTCAATGGCCAGATGTCCTTCTTCCACTGCCGACATATAGGTGGTTCCGTCAATCACACCGTCCTTGACCGCCTGGAGTCCGTCCTTACTTCCGCCAAGCCCGATTACCTTCACATCTTCCTTCATCCCGGCTTCCTTAAGGGCCTGTCCTGCGCCGGTTGCGGAGTTGTCATCCTGACAGATGACCACGTTGAATTCCATCTTCTTCTGGATCAGGTCCTCAACAATCTTTAATGCCTGCTCCTTTTCCCAGTTGGAGGTCTGGTTATAGATGATCTCAATGTTGCTGCCTTCCAGGGCCTGCTCCAGTCCCTTCTTGCGGTTAATCTGAGGCGTGGTTCCGGGAACCCCTTCAATCAGGATTGCCTTGCCGCCGTCCCCGCCTAACAGGTTCTTTGCGATTTCGCCTGTAACGGCGCCTGTGTTGACTTCGTTCTGCCCTACATAGGATACCAGCCCTGCATATTCACCGGTTTCCTCGGACCCAATTGCATTGGTAAATGCAAGTACCGGGATATCGGATTCCTGGGCGGATTTCACAATCTTCTCACCGGAACCGGAATCCACACAGCAAAGCGCGATTAAATCAACGCCCTTGACCATGAAATCCTCTGCCTGTGCCAGCTGTTTGGATGCATCCCACTGGGCATCCGCATACTCAATGGTAACCCCGTACTCAGCCGCGGCAGCGTCCACGCCTTCCTTGGTTGCCACGAAATATCCTGTGGGACCAGGAAGCAATACCGCTATCTTATAATCCTTTTTTTCCCCTGTGGTTTCAGCCGCCTTGGTTTCTTCCCCGGAGCTTTCCCCTTCCGTCTTTGCCTCCTCTGTATTCGGGGCCTCGGTGGCCGGCGCTGCCGTTGTCTCCGGCGCCTTGGTTGCATTGGCAGAGCCTGTACAGCCAGCCAGTCCTGCCGCCATTACACATGCCATCCCCACTGCTACTGCGCGTTTTACTGTTCTCCTCATAATCCTCACCTTTTCCTTTCAAAATACTTTTTTCTATCTTGTAGCAAGTCTCTTCTTGCTGTAAGAATCAAACCCCACTGCAACCAGGATGATCAGCCCCTTGAATATGTACTGGAAATACATGTCCACCCCCAGAAGATTGAAGCTGTTGTTAATCACGCTCATCATCAGGACACCGATTACCGTCTTAAGGGCCGAACCGGAACCTCCGGCCACCGAAGTACCGCCAATCACGACCGATGCAATGGCATCCATATCATATCCATCTCCGGCCGCAGGACTGGCCGTGCCCATCCTGCCCACCAGCACGATGCCTGCCAGGCCTGCCAGCACTGCATTGATGATGAATACCTTTATCTTGTATGCATCCACATTGATGCCGTTTAATTTACTGGCATCCGCATTGCCGCCCACCGAATACACATACCGCCCGAACCGCGTTTTGCTGAGCACGACCCAGGCCGCCAGCACAGTCAGCGCAAATATCACCACGGGAACCGGAATCCCCATCAGGTAGCCATTGCCAATGGCATCCAGCACCACAAACGTTTCCGTGATAGGGTACCCGCCTGTGAGCATGAGCATGGAGCCTTTCACAATGCTGACCATGGCCATGGTGGTTATCAGGGAAGGAATCCCTATCTTGGCCACCACGAAGCCGTTCACACTGCCGATGATCCCGCACACGGCAAGCGCCAGTATCATTGCCAGGAACAGGTTCACACCTGAAGTTGCAAGCTTCATGATGACTGCCCCTGAAAGGGCTGCCACGGCTCCCACGGATATATCAAAATTCCCGGATATGATGACAAAGGTCATTCCCGCTGATATGATCCCGATGATGGAAGACTGCCTCAACAGGTTCAATATATTCTTGTGGCTTGCAAATGCCGGCGTTGCAATGGTTATCATCACACACAGGGCCAGGAAGCCGATGACCACACCATACTCTCTTAAATTTATCTTTTCCCTCATACGTTTCCCATCAGACATCTTATTCACCCCGCTAAACATTAAATATCTTATTCATGATATCCTGCACCGTCAGGTCCCGGTTCTCCATCTCACAGACAGCCGTCCCATCCCGGATTACCATAATGCGGTCAGATACCCGTATTACCTCCTCCAGGTCCGAGGAGATAAAGATGACCCCTATGCCCTGGCTGGAAAAATCCTGTATGGTACGGAATATATCTTCCTTGGCAGCAATATCAATACCTTTGGTCGGCTCGTCATAGATGATTAAATCCAGGTCCTGTCCCAGCCATTTTGATACAACGACCTTCTGCTGGTTGCCTCCGCTTAATTCCTTAACCTTCTGGGTCACGCTGCTTATCTTGATACCCAGCTTCTTAACCCCGTCCTCCGCAAAATGGATTTCCTGGTTCCGGTTCAGTAACCCATGTTTCCTGAACCTGCTGACCTGCACCGCGGTTGCATTTTTATAAATCTCCTGGTCCAGTATAAGGCCCAGGTTCTTCCTGTCCTCGGGAATGTAGCCGATTCTGTGCGCAATGGCCTGCTGGGGCGACCTGATATCCACAGCCTTACCGTTCACCAGGATTTCTCCCCCTGTCTTCCGGTCAATCCCGTAAATCAGGTTAATTATCTCGGTCCGCTTGGAACCCACCAGCCCGGCCAGCCCCACTACCTCCCCCTTGTATACCTTCATGTCCACATCCCTGACCACATTTCCCCTGGACACGCCCTTCAGTTCCAGCACTGGGACGGCAGTATAATCCGCGTAGTGGTAATCCTTGGAATCCTTAATCCGGCTGTCCGCATTGCCTGTCATCAGCTGGGTTATCTTTGCCTTGGTCAGCTCCTCTATATCATAGCTTCCCACCAGCTTCCCGTTCCTCATGATGCTGGCGCTGTCACAGACACGGAACACCTCCTCCAGGATATGGGTGATGTATATGATGCTCTTGCCCATCTCCTTCAGCCGTCCAATGATCTGGAACAGGCCCTCCTTCTCATTATTGGTCAGCGAGGTGGTGGGTTCGTCCATGATCACAAGGTCCGCATTCCAGGACACTGCCTTCATGATTTCCACCATCTGCTGCTTGGCAATGCTGAGACGCGACACCACCGTATGCGGGTCAATATCAAAATCAAAGTCCTTGCAGATGCGTTCATATTCCCGGTACATTTCCTTTTTCCTTAAAAATCCGCCTGCCCCGGCGCTTTCCCGGCCCAGGAACATGTTCTGCACCACCGTAAGGGCCGGCACCAGGCTCAGTTCCTGGTAAATGATGCTGATTCCATGGGATTTGGAGTCATGCTCATTCTTAAACGCCACCTTGCCGCCCTTTAAGAACACCTCTCCCGAGGTCTGGCTGTGCACGCCTCCCACGATTTTAATCAATGTGGATTTACCGGCCCCATTGGCTCCCAGAAGGGCCCTCACCTCCCCCTGGATCAGGGAGAAATCAATGCCTTCCAGAACCTTAACCGGGCCGAAGCTCTTATGAATGTCTTTCATTTCCAGTATGTATTCCATATCCTGCCTCCCCCTGTCAGAACGGTCTTCCATCCGATGGTCCTGCGCCCAGATGACCGCTGACCGCCGCCAGGTTCCCATCCGTGGCGCCCATCAGATCCCATGAAAGGACATATCCTTCCATATCCACCTGCTTCAGGCCTTCCATGGTCTCCCGCAGATACTCCGGGCTGGACGGCGCTGCCTCATTGCAGTTTACCTCAATCCCGCAGTATACCGGTACGCCCAGTCCTGCCATATATGTAAGCTCCCTGGCTGTAAAATCCAGGTCAAATGCCTCTGTTCCAGTGTCATGGCACCCCAGCACCTCAAAAAAGGCTTTCCGCGCCCTGGTTCTGGCATCCACGTCCATCTGCGTCCCATTGCACCGCACGGTTTCCCGGATCAGGCAGTCCGTCTCAAAAGGCATCCCCGCCGGGGCATTGGTAATGCGGTACATCATGGGCTTGATGAAATCCGCCATGGGCGCCAGCCGCTTCATATCCTGCCCTGCAAAATACGCCAGGTACGGGGCAAATGTATCCATCCCCACCTTCATCCCCCTGGCATGGAAATAACCGGTGACCGTCTTTAAGGCCCTGGCGATATCCTCCGCCTTTTTCCTGTAAAATTTCTCCCATACAGGATGTGCGAATGTGTAATTCCCCTTATCATAGGCAGTTATGCCAAGAACCTGCTCCCCATATCCGCCGGCCCCGTCACGCACCAGCCCCATCTGGTGCTTCAGCTCATCCACATCAATCCCGCACTCCTGGTACCGCTTCATGCAGGCCGGGCAGAAGCAGCTGAACACACCGCCCAGGCCATTGGAAAATGACCCATACCGGATTTTGTCCAGGAACACCCCGTCAAAACCCAGACCGTCAAAATGCTCCTCATAAATCTGCAAAAACGATGTTATATTGCGCTGCTGGTCCGGGCAATAGAATTCAAAATTCTCCCCTTCTGTCAGGCAGTAACTTTCCGCCTCCGTGCCTGTATCGTCAACCAGCTTCCCGGTATCCGCCTTCAAAACGCCTGTCTCGGAAAACACGGGAAGCCACAGATAGCACTCGATGCCCCGCTGTCTCAGGAATCCGGTGACATGCTCATATAACTCCCGGCTGCAGGACCAGCCGATAATCACCTTGCTAACCGCAATCGTTCCAAGCAGCTGCATAAGCTTCCCGCACACCGCTTCATGGGTAACCTTATGTTCCAGATAGCCTCCTGTTGAAATCTGGACAATGATTTCCTCTTTATTCATGCCAATCCTCCCCCGAAAGCCCGCCCTGTCCCTGCAGGCCCTGCCCCAATATCCTGCGTGCCAGACGTATGCCCCCGTAAACAGGCGCATGTTTCTGAATGGAAAATGTCACATGCTCCAGCGGGATCTGCCGTGCCAGTTCCTCCTTAATCAGCTGCTGGTAAATCCTGCTTTTCAGCACACCGCCCGAAAAAACAATGTTCAGTTCCATCCTGCTGTCAAATCCCATCCGCCTGTAAATGCTTCCCATGAGCCGTGCAATTACCTCCGCCCCATGCCTTAATATCCCAAGGGTCACTTCTTCCCCGCGTCCGGCTTCCTCCGTCACAAGCTCAGCCAGCCTGGCAATCTCATAATAATCCGTCACCTCAGTAACCACATAGGGCAGGCGCTCAAAACTGTCTGCCTTAAAATACTCCCTGATACAGTCAAAAAATGGTGAATATCCGCCGCAGCCGTCACAGTACAGCAACGTATGCTTAAGGGCCTCCGCCCCAATCCAGTACCCGGAACCAATGTCGCTGATATTATAGCCCCAGCCGCTGGCCCGTTTATACTCCCCGTCACTGCCAATCCCAAGTATGATGGAACCAGTCCCGGCAATCACCACCATCCCCGGCTCCATGGCCTGGGCATAAAAGGCAAGTATGCCGTCATTGCACAGATAGCTCGTCTTCCCGTCAATCCCAAGCCCCTCAAGGACTGCGCGTATCAGGGAAAAATCATGCTCCGAATCACATCCTGATATTCCCCACACACTGTAGCGCAGATCCCCACGCCGTATTCCCTTCTTTTCCAGCAGCTCAAACCCTGCCTGAAAGCTTTCTCTGACCGCTTCCACTCCCACGGATTTGTAATTGCTGCATCCCACGATGACACTGTCCTTTATATGGCCCTCCATATCGCTGATGCAGAATTCCGTCTTAGTTCCTCCGCCGTCCACGGAAAGTATATAATCAGCCATTCCCTTATCCCCGTTTCCTGCTTGACAAAGAGTAGGTTGGCGTTATCTCCCGGATACACATGCCAATCAGACCGTAAATGCTCTGCTCCCTGATATCATCCAGCTTAATCAGCTTGGGAACATGCTCTTCGCCAATGCATTCCTTTAACAATTCCTCAATTCCCTTTACATCCGCCCTTGAAATCCGGCTGCACACCAGTCCCACCACCTCCGGGTTGATGACACAGATAATGCTGAGAAGCCCGTTGGCAACCGTGCGCCTTAAAAGGCTTTTAAGCTCCTTCCTGCGCGTGCCGCTGCTCTGTCTGATTTCCTCTTCCAGATGGCTCATGGTGTGTTCAAAATCCCCTTTATACCGGCTGTTCCCGTCCTGCCTCCCAGCGCCCTGGCTCACCGGCAGGTAACTCAGCTCCCCTGCAAAGTTCGTGGAACCCTTAAACAGCTCCCTGCCCAGAATCAGGCCGGAACCAATACCCTGTTCCAGGTATACCAGGGCCAGGCTGTCCACCTTATCCTTGTACTGGCCATAATACACGCCCATGGCAGCCAGGTTGATATCATTCTCCAGAAGCACCGGGGCGCCGTACTTCTCTTCCAGTACATGGGCAACATCCATGCCCTCCCAGCTAGGGATGTTAGGGATGTTGGTTACCACACCTTCCTTCACGACACCCGGCACGCCAAGGCCTATGGCCGCAATCTCATGGCCTGTGCAAAACCCGCAAAGGACATCCAAGGCCCTGTACGTGTCCTCCATCACCTCGTCATAGGAATCCGGCCTTACGGGAAATTCCTTTCTGTATATGATATCCCCTATGCTGTTGGACACGGCGCCTATGTACATATTGCAGTCATAATGGAGTCCTATGATATAGTGCAGCTCTTCATTTATCTCAAAATACTGGGCCCTGCGCCCAACCGACGAATCCTGCACATTGCTGAGCTTTACCTTATTCTCCTTCACCAGGATATCGACGGTCTTGTTCACCGTCACCAGGCTCAGGTTGGTCAGTCTTGCAATCTCCGGCTTTGTAATGGGTCCGTTCACCTTGATGATGCCCTCTATTACATCCTTGTTCAAAAGCTTGATCATTCTGGGAGTCCCTACCATCTCAGCCATTTCCTCATCTCCTCATCGCGGAATTAATAAATAAACTTTATTAATTAAATATGGCTATATTATATGCACAAACCAGGCATATGTCAATACTTATCCGTCAATTTATCTATTTTATTTTTTCACCAACATATCTTTTTATGCACTTTCCATATCCACCCTGTTTTTTGTCTTATCCGGTATACATGCAATGATAAAAATAGTATAATAACAAAAAAGAATCAGGTGGTAAGATGAATCAAGAAAAAATGCTCTCACAGAACGCAGCCGAAACCATATTATCCATGATAACGGTTGAAAAGCGGTTTTCAACCGGGGACAGGCTGCCCAATGAAACAGAACTGGCAGAAGAACTGAATATAAGCAGGACCACGTTAAGGGAAGCAATCAAAATACTCATCGCATATGGTATCCTGGAAATCCAGCGCGGAAGAGGCACCTATGTCATCAGGGACACCCTGCCCCAATCCACGGAGCTTAAATCCCTGGCAACCGTAAAGGTCAATGCCAGGGACCTCTATGAGATGCGTCTCATATTTGAGCCTGAGGCCGCTTATCTGGCTGCTGTCCGCGGCACGGACGCTGAAATCAGGCGCATCATGGGATATGGAAAGAGAATCGAGGAAGAAATACAGAACGGGCAGGACAGGACCAGCGACGAACATGCCTTCCACAAATCCATTGCCCAGGCAACCCACAATGAATTCATGAACCAGTTAATGCCGATTTTATACCAGGCCATTGCTAAAGGCGTCTGCCTGGCCTCCGGGAGCGGCAAAGCCATACAGGACACCGTCACGGACCACCGGCTGATCATGGAATTCCTGGAGCAGCGCAATGCCGAGGGCGCAAGGAATGCCATGAAGATCCATATCATGCACGCCATGAAGGAACTGGACATGGAGTGAGACGTAAGCCGATACCCCACCGATGGCCCTGTACCTGAGCCGGAAAACTGAATATCCCATGATGAAAGCCAGTATCCGTCCATCCGGCGGCACTGGCTTTTTAATGTCCACAGCCCATTATTTCAGAAGCTGTCCAGAGTTTCATTCCTTCCCGAAGTATCATTCCTGTCTGGAGTTTCATTCCTGCCTGGAGTTTCATTCCTGCCTGGAGTATCATACCTTCCTGACGTTTCATTTCTTTCCAGCATAGAATTGACATATAATCCTATGAAAAACAAACCTGTATACATACTATGTCTTATTGACATCATATGTCTATAGGCGTATAATCAATCCATATAATAAATCATTCAAAACGGAGGTCTGCAAAGATGAGAGAATCAAAGATAAACTGGATTGACATACCAACCTGGGACAGGGCCATGCATTATCAGGTATTCCGGAACATTCCCCAGCCTCAGTACTGTGTGACATTTGAACTGGACATCACGCAGTTCCTTCCACGGATCAGGAAAAAAGGGTACTCATTTACCTTTTCCATGGTATATGCCGTTACCCGGTGTGCCAGCCAGGTGGAAGCTTTCCGGTGCCGGTTCGTGGATGGGAAGCCTGCTGTCTTTGATACAATCAACACCTCGTTCACATATCTGAATCCTGATACGGAACTGTTTAAAGTGGTGAATGTGGACATGCAGGACACCCTGCGGGAATACGTCGCCCTTGCCTCCAGGACAGTCCTGGACCAGAAGGAATATTTTACCGGCCCCATGGGCAATGACATATTCCAGTTTTCCCCATTCCCATGGGTATCCTATACCCATATTTCCCACACGGACTCCGGTAACCGTGACAATGCCGTACCGCTGTTTGACTGGGGAAAATTTTATGAAAAAGACGGCAGGATAAAACTGCCATTTTCCGTCCAGGTACACCACTCTTTTGTGGACGGCGTACATATTGGGAAAATGGCAGATCTTCTGCAGACTTATCTTAATGACTTTAGCGCCGGATGACCAATCCGGAAATCAACTGATCCGGATACCAACCGGTCCAGACATCATGAAAGTGCTTCATTCAGTTCCTCAGTTCCCGGCAGCACGAACCGTCCCTGCCGGATAATATAAACCTCCTGCCCGTCCTTCCCCACGGCCTTGATGTCACCGAGTTCGGAATAAGGGATGGTAATGTCCGTATGGCAGCTGAAGTAAGCTTTTGACATATCCTCCTTGCGCAGAAGGGATATCTCGTTATCCCTGGCAATGATTTCCTTGCCATCCGGGTTATACATAGGCGAATCCTCGGCAAAGCTGTAACAGGTATCCCCCACCGCAAAGTGAGGTCCCATCTTCTCCGCAATCAGGATGGGCAGCTTATCCCCGATACCAAACTTCCGGGCCATGGCATAGGCAGCCGTGTTGGTGCCAATGGCAAATTCCCCCAGGGGCAGCCACTCATGATTGCGCATGATTACCTGCTTCACCAGCGCCCTGCCCTGGGCAACACCGTTCTCAGCAGCACCGTTCCCGACAGCATCGTTATCGGCAACATCGTTCCCAGCGGCATCGTTATCGGCAACACCGTTGCCAGCGGCACTATTCTCAGCAGCACCGTTATCGATAGCATCGTTCCCGGCGGCGCCGTTCTGCTCATCCCCGCCCAGTACAGCCCCATCCGTTTCAAAATTACCGCAGGAAAACTCCGTTACCCTTCCATCCTTAAACCGCATCCTAAGGTTTTTGAACTGATAATCCTCCACATACACATTGCGCACATGCAGAAGCCCTTCTGTCCCGGTCAGGACAGGGGAGGTGAACACCTCGCCCAATGGAATATTCACATCGGAAACACAGTTCTCAAAGTTCGTTTCCCTGCCCGCGTCATTCAGGGTATGGAGCATCACCTTCATACAGGTCTCGTTATCGTCCCGTCCGGTTATGATTATATGCCCGGCCTGATCCAGGGCGTCGATGATGTGCTGCTGGATGCGCTGGTACCTGCCGTAATCCAGGGTGTTAATCCGTATGGTCTCCCGGAATATCTCCTCAAAATCCGGCCCGATATCGGGCTTTGGAAATGCAATGATGGTAAAACTGGTCTCATCCCCTGGCATATACTGGTTTACGATCTGCCTTGATTCATTGGCATAGGCAACCGTCAGCTCCTCCTGGTGTCCGTTAAGGGCCAGGGCTGTTTTCTTGTTGACAGGCGTGAACCCGGCCTCCCCAAAGGTCTCCACCAGGGCCGGTCCGGCGCACCAGGAAGCCTGCTCCTTAAACTCCTCATAGGCAGTCTTCAGCACGGAAAGCCTGCGCTCCTTAAAGCCATTGCCCATATACAGGGCGCTGTCATAGCGGTGGTCATAATCATACTGCCTGTTGGCCGAAGCCCCATAATAACCGCGTTTTCCGCCGGCCCTGCGGTTCACGGACTCCACTGCCGCCCGGTAGGAAATCACGTCCAGGCCCATGGCACGGAAATTCTCCACTGCCTTTCGTATCATCCGCTCAAAGCCCAGCTGGTATTCCACCACCACGGTCTTTTTCCTGGACAGGTCCCGGCCCATGACCTCAAACCCTTTGCGGTAACCCTCGGTATATGTGTCCGCCATCCTGTCAATGGTTTCCTGGGGCAGGCTGTTCATAAAGGATGCCAGCTTCAGTTCAGTATCCGATATATATTCGCCGTACTGATACAGATACTCCAGGCTGCTTAAGTCACTATCCATGATGATATCCCTGGCAAAGGACAGACCGGGGTCCAATCCCTCCCGCACCCGCCAGGAAACAGTCAGGTCCGTATAATCGCTGACAAACCAGTACAGGGCGTCCTTGACCGCCTGCTTATCAGGCGCATCCCTTCCCTCTTCCCATGCAAGGACAAACAGGTTATAAACCTCCAGGAACACCTCGTTCAGGATTGTCATGTGGGTCAGCCGCATCTCGTAGGCATACACGATATCCCCGCGGATTTCCGTATAGAGAAAGGACAGCAGCTGCCCCATGCCATCTGAAAGCTCACTGACCGCATAATCGGGATTGGCATAGCTCTCCCCATAGTTTTCAGGCAGGATATCCTCATACAGGGCGTGGTTTTCCCGCTTAAGTCCTTCCAGGTCCATGTCTGTATGACCGTTCCCGGACGCGGGGCAGCCCGCCGGGTTTTGTCCTCCATCCCCGGCATTTTCCCCGGCTTCTTCCCCTCTTCTCCTGACCACTTCCCCCACCTGCATGATGAATGCAGCTGTCTTCTTAAAATAACTGCCGTAAGGCAGCCTCATCTCCTCCGTCTCCATGGCCTTAATCCGTTCCATGGACAGTTGGTAGCGTTCCCTTACGGCATCATTTTCTTCCTGTAATAAAATTCTGTAATCCATACGCATTTACTCCCATCTATCTTACAAACCCGGTGATTATGATGACAATCCATACAATCAGCAGCACCAGGCTGATACTGATACCAATTTTTGCCAGTATGTAATTACGCTCCTTTTCCGTAAATGACAGTAGCCCAAACCACATTCCCATAAGGGCCGCCGCAATGCTGGCAAACCCCCATGCGCCTGTATTCAGCCCGCCCTGCCCTGCCCTGGCCACGGACAGGTACATACTGCCCGCCCCAAGGCCAAGGCTTAAGATGGCAAGCCCCAGGCAGTAATAGCTGTTCCTTGCAAAGGGATTCCTGACATAAGATACCTTATCCCCAATCTGTTTCACTTCATTAACCTCCTGCGTCTTATCCTGACCCGCGCCCACTGGACGAACCTGTATGCCAGATATCCAAGAGCCGCGCCAAGGGTATTAAGCTGCATGTCATCCACATCAAAGCTGCCTACCATGAATATGAGCTGCAGTGTCTCCAGCATCAGGCTGAAACCAAATCCCAGCATGAGCGTGTTATACCATTTCTTGCTCCTTCTGCTGATGATGGGGAGGAAAAAACCAAAGGGCATGAAAGCCGCAACATTTCCAATCATGTTAATAAGAAACAGCAGAGGCCCAATGGTACTGTAATACCGGAAATATCTGGAGATTTCCTTAAAGGGCACCAGATTATACTGGTACCCCCTGCTGGTGTCCGTCCGCCCGAAGCTCTCTGAAAAAAACATGAAATAAGCCAGAAGGCACAGGTACAGGATAAACAGCACCCAGCCCAGTTTTTGGCGTTTTGTTGTATTTTTAATCATTGGCAGCCCCGTTCGTTAAAATACAATATCTGATTTACGCTTTAAAAGCAGGGCACCGTTTATTATGGAAATGACTCCCACTGTAAGTCCTGTCACTGCAATGATGATGCCGATAACAATACATCCCGCGCCTGTGTTGCGCATTGTCTTATATATTTTCTCCATATTCATCGCCTTTCCTGTTGGTAACGTGTTGTCATGCCTGGGCGCCATACTGCTCATAGTAAGCGTCAATGGCTGCCTTTATCTGATCGTCGATGACTACTTTGCCGCCGCAGTCCCTGTTATAAAGATGCTCAACCACATCCGCCATGGATACGATGGCTGCTGTAGGGAATCCGTATAAGTCCTTAATCTCGTCCAGGGCACACTTCGTCCCCTTGCCCCGTTCCATGCGGTTCAGGGATACGATAAGGCCTTTAATCTCCACATTCCCCTGTGCCTTAAGGATTGGGAAGGTTTCCTCAATGGACTTGCCGGAGGTGGTGACATCCTCGATAATCATGACCCTGTCCCCGTCCTTTACAGGGCTTCCAAGCAGGATGCCTGTGTCCCCATGGTCCTTCACTTCCTTGCGGTTGGAGCAGTAGCGGATATCCTTGCCGTATAAATCGCTGATTGCCATGGTGGTTGCAACGCTTAATGGGATTCCCTTATAAGCCGGCCCGAAAAGCACGTCAAAATCCAGCCCAAAGTTATCATGGATTGCCTTTGCATAATATTCGCCCAGTTTCTTTAACTGGGTTCCGGTCACATAGCTTCCTGCGTTCATGAAGAAGGGGGACTTACGCCCGCTCTTAAGTGTAAAGTCTCCAAACTTAAGTACATTGCTCTCAACCATAAATTCTATAAATTCCTGCTTATAGCTCTCCATATTATCATACGCTCCTTATTATTATAGGCATTTTCGCCATTTCTATTTTCTATTTTCCAAATCTGCCTTACTGTATCATCATAATGTCATTTTACATCAAGCCCATGGGCTTATCCGTCCATTTCCCAATTCCTTCCCCGGGAGATTTACCAGTGTCCCCTCCTTTCGACGATAATAATCGGGAAAGAACCGTCATCAGGACATTCATCCTTGATTCTATCATACCTGGTATATATTTTCAATCTGCAATCCTTATAGAATTTGATTCTGGAAAATTTGTCCCATTGCCTTTCAGCCATGGTCCGGCCCATCTCCTGGAATTGCCGGACCAAATGGACATGGCTGACCGCTTATGATAAAATATCCATAGTACCATCAGCAGCAAGGTCAACAGCAGGACTGGCGGCATGGTTAACCGCATGGTCAACAGCGTGACAACACCGGCATGCTCCAAACCATATATGGAAAGGAAGGTTAAAACAAAAATGAAATGCAGATGCGGCGGTCTTTTACATATGAGCGCAGGCGACTCCATACGGGACGGGGTGTACCGTTGGCATGCCTCATACCATTGCAGTCAATGCGCCCAGGAAACGGAAGTGGATGGGACAGGAATCGGCCTTCCGCCTGAAATCCAGGACTCCATCACTGCATTCGAAGGGGTATGGGAGGTGAAGGCAGGCGAAGGACACGCCGCATCTGCCAGCTATTTATTGGGTAAAATCTTAAAAGACTGCCAGCTGCCCGGCATTACCAGGGATTCTGGCAATAGTGGCATGGTCTATTACGGAACCCGTAACCAGGCATTATGGCTGAAGGATAAGATGATTCAATCCGGGATGGCTGAACAGGACCTGATCTGTCAGGAAGCCGTGTGTGAACACGTTCTTGGCCCCGAAGACATAAAGGCCTGGCTTGGCAGCCGCTATGATGCTGTCCACCATCTCACCGGAAAGGTACTCCTCACCAAATGGCCGTCCTCCAAAGCGGAGGGCCTGCTTAAGATTAAAAAGACATTCAAATTACAGGCATCTGCATCCGTATTGCTGAAGGCAGGGCTTCCCTATATCATAACAGACCGCCTCATCCAATGGGATGCCCTGGAACGCATGGAGGAAACAGGCTGCCCGGAATGCCTTGAATTTGTCTGTGATACCCAGGTGGCGGATGGAAAGGGATATTTTTCTTTTAAAGAGGTCCTGATCCGGTATGCCGGAGAGGAAACAGGTATACAGCGCAATAATTTTCACAATACCGGGGAATGCCGGATTACCACTGAGGAACAGGCGCTGGAACGCGCAAAATCAGAATGCACCATCGGGTACACGGATACCCGGGTTTACCGCGACTTCACGGACCAGATGTGGCTTGTCTTATTCTTTACCACCAGTACCCTGGGCGGCTGCCAGGAAGTTTATATGGACAGCAGCGGGATTACAAGGTTAATCGTGTATGGTGAATGAGAAGTAGGGAAGCCGTGGATGTGTTATATATCAAGTTCCACCCACAGGGCATGGAACGAGAAATCATGTAAAATAACAGACCTGGACGCGGATTCAATCCCACGTCCAGGTCTGTTTCATATATGGACCAGATCATCTTTAGAACCAACTATCTTACCACCCTAACCAGCTACCTTACCGCCCCAATCAGCTGGCTTATATCGTCAATCCCATACCGCTCCATATAGGACCGGATTCCTTCCACTGTTTCCACCGTTGCATAAGGATTGTGGAAATTAGCTGTACCGATTGCCACTGCGCTGGCGCCTGCCAGGATGAATTCCAGGGCATCCTCCCCATTCATGATACCGCCCATACCGATAATGGGCACCTGCACTGCCTGGGCTGTCTGGTAGACCATGCGCAGGGCCACGGGCTTGATGGCAGGGCCGGAAAGCCCTCCCGTCTTATTGGCCAGGGCAAAGGCTCTTTTGTGTATATCAATCTTCATGCCGGTGAGGGTGTTAATCAGGGAAATGGCATCCGTTCCCCCGGCCTGGGCCGCCTTGGCCATGACTGTGATGTCCGTCACATTGGGGCTTAACTTCATGATGATTGGCTGCTTTGCATGTGCCTTCACCGCCTTGGTAATGGCCTCAACCGCTTTGGGGTCCTGTCCAAAGGCAATACCGCCTTCCTTTACATTGGGGCAGGAGATGTTAATCTCCAGCATATCCACCGGCTCATCCCCCAGCCGCTCCACCACATCAATGTAATCCTCCGTAGTCCTGCCGCATACATTCACGATAATCCTGGTGTCGTATTGTCTTAAGAAAGGGATGTCCCTTTTGATAAACACATCAATCCCCGGGTTCTGCAGCCCGATGGCATTAATCATCCCGCCGTAAGTCTCTGCAATCCTGGGCGTGGGGTTGCCGGGCCACGGCACGTTGGCCACGCCCTTTGTCACAACAGCCCCCAGCTTGTTCAAATCCACAAATTCGCTGTATTCCACGCCGGAGCCAAATGTGCCCGACGCCTCCATCACCGGATTCTTGAATTCCACACCGGCAATCTTTACACTCATATCCATCTTCCGGGCCACCTCCATCATAGTTCAATCTCATCTGCCAGGAACACGGGACCGTCCTTGCAGATACGTTTGTTGTGCACCTGGGAATGGCCGTCCACATCCTTGGACTGGCACACACAGGCCAGGCAGGCCCCTACACCACAGGCCATCTTCTCTTCCAGGGACAGGAAACAGGGGATACCCTGCTCAGCCGCGTACGCTTTCAGCGCCCGGAGCATGGGGGTGGGTCCGCAGGCATAGATGATGTCCGCTGACAGCCCCTGTTCCCTTATGGCATCCAGTACATTTCCCGCCGTGCCTGCGCTTCCGTCCTCGGTTGCCACATGGACAGGCCCAAATGCCTCAAATTCATGTTTCAGGAACATCTGGCTGTCCCTGTATCCCAGGATGGACTGAACCAGCCCGGTCCGTCCGCCGTCCTGTTCCGGCAAGCCTCCATCCGGCTGCGCGCCAGCCTGTGCCAAAGCGCTTCCAGCCGGCTGCGCACCGGCCTGTGCCGAAGCGCTTCCAGCCAGCTGCGCACCAGCCTGTGCCGAAGCGCTTCCAGCCAACCGTGCGTTGGCCTCTGCCAGCGCTTTTGCCAGTTCCAGCATAGGCGGGATACCAATGCCGCCCCCAATCAGGAACGCCTTCTTTCCAGGCTCCATGGGGAATCCATTGCCCAAAGGCCCCAGCACGTCGATGGTATCCCCTGCCTTCAGCCGTGAGAACTCCTTTGTCCCTGCTCCGGCAATGCGGTAAACCAGGCGCAGTTCCCCGGCCTCCCTGTCAATGCCGCACAGGCTGATTGGTCTTGGAAGCAGCTTTGCGCCGTCCTTTGTATAAAGGGAAACAAACTGGCCCGGCACAGCATCCTCTGCAACCTGGGCCGCCTTTATCCTCATATCAAATATATCCTCAGTCAGCTGTTCCTGTCCCGCAACCACAGCCGTCATCTTTATCTTTGCCATAGAAAATCTCCATCTTTATGTTCTTACAGCACCGGCAATGCCTGCCGGTGCTGCAGTTATTTACAGTACGCTGTTAATATCATTCACCATATCCACAACAGCCTGTCTGGATGCCCCGCCAAACTGCTCCGGACCAAACTGCTTATACTTCTCCTGCTTATAGGCGGCAATAATGCCTCTGGATGAGTTCACGATGGCGCCCAGCCCGTCCTCATTAAAGCAATGCTTTAAATCCTCTGCCGTACCGCCCTGCGCGCCATACCCCGGCACCAGGAAATACGTATGCGGCATGAGCCTGCGAAGGATCTTACTCATCTCAGGATAGGTGGCTCCAACCACGGCGCCCACGTTGCTGTATGCGCCGTCCATGGAGGATTCCCCCCACTCCATCACCTTTTCAGCCACCCACTCATATAAGGGCCTTCCGTCAATGAGACGGTCCTGGAACTCGCCGCTGCTTGGGTTGGAGGTCTTCACCAGCACGAACAGTCCCTTGTCATCGCTGCTGCACACATCCACAAACGGCTTCACGCCGTCTGTCCCCAGGTATGGGTTTACGGTCAGCATGTCCACGTCAAATCCGCTGAAAACATTGCTTCCCACCTGCACCTTGCCCAGGTGTCCGGCTGCATACGCAGCAGAGGTGGAACCGATATCGCCCCTCTTGGCATCGCCAATCACGATCAGTCCCTTTTCGTGGCAGTAATCCACTGTCTTCTTATATACAATAAGACCTTCTATGCCAAACTGCTCATACATGGCAATCTGCGGCTTAACAGCCGGAATCAGGTCCCATGTATGGTCAATGATTTCCTTATTAAATTCCCAGATGGCCTCTGCGGCTCCTTTCAGGGTTTCACCGTATGTGTCAAAGGATTTCTTCACCACATGCTCCGGCACATAGGACAGCATCGGATCAAGTCCGACACAGATGGGGGCATTGGTTTTCTTTATCTTTTCAATCAACTGGCTAATCATAGCGTCCTCCTTATGTATGGGTACTGAAAAACTCTTTCCCCATTCTAACATATAAAGTATCGTGTTTCAAGGGCGGAACGTATTTACTCTTCCTGATTTTTATTGTATGCTAATACTACCTTACAAATCAGAAAACAGCAACAGGATCAGGAGAAACCATCATGAGTGTATTCCATAAAGACAGGGAACTGGACCACATGTTTGAACTGCAGGAGAAAAGCAGGGACAGCGGTCCTGACCGCACGGCGGACATGTGGGACAAGAGGATGAAAAACTGGAAACAGAACTTCTGGACAGCCAACCTAAAGGACAATGGTTCCGGCAAGTCCATGCGCAGGGTCAGGGAAACCGCCGCTTATCTGAAGCAGGCAGGGGTCCTTGGACCGGACACGGATGTGATTGACATCGGCTGCGGCCCGGGACGCTTTGTCTCGGAGTTTGCCCGCACCGCCCATATGGTGGTGGGCGTGGACATTTCCCCACGTGCCATTGAATACGCCCGTCTGTTTACAAAGGAGACCGGGCAGATGAATACCAGCTTCCTTGTCAGCGATTTTTCATCCCTTGATCTCAAGGCCGCCGGCCTTAACCGTACATACGACCTTGCATTCTGCTCCCTCTCCCCCGCCGTCTCAGGCAGGGAGGGCCTCAACAGGTTCATGGGACTCACCCGCTCCTGGTGCTGTATGAACTCCATTGTATCGGGCCGTCACGGACTCCACCAGCGCATTGCCAGGGAGGTCTTTAATAAGGAGACGCTGGAGAGCTGGAACGGACAGCATTTTTACACCACCTTCAACATCCTTCTGCTGTCAGGTTATCAGCCCGTAACCAGCTATTACCAGCAGGTCAAGGAAAATGAACGCCCGGCCAGCAGGGAATTCGCAGAGATATCCGCCTCCATCATACTGCCGGAAAAGGAGCGGACCAACGATACGATTGATAAGATATACCACTGGATGGAAATGCACGCCGACACAGAGGGCAATCTCCATGAAAGCTCCCTGTTTACCTATGGGCGGCTGCTGTGGAACATCCACCAGACCTATTAAATAAGGAAACTGATTTTAAAAGAAGACAGGGGGAAAATATCTTCTGCATAAGCATGTGCCTTCCGCTTTTCATGGTCCTGCCGTTTGATATATTTGGTTATCCCATTCTGCTTCAGGACTCGCTGCAGTATCTGCTGTCGGCGGTCACTGCTTCCAGGATGTGAAGCTTTAATCGTATCCAACAGGCCGGCAAGGTTCACCCTTTCTCTGAACAACAGGCAAGCAAGCCTGAAAAATCCAACCAAGAAAACTAAAGTTAAAATTCGTTATAACTACATGGGACTGGCTGGATTGTCGTTTTCGACTCCCTTGCTTTTCTTCTACAGATATTTTTCATTCATTTGTTGATTTTGAACATACCGGGAATCCGCACGATTTTGGCATACAAAAGAGGCAGCGTTTGAACCTTGCTGCCTCTGATAACCCGTTATTTTATTAAGAAAAAGAACACATACTGCAGCAGGAAAAATCCCAGAGTCAGCATCTCACCCACCCCAAAATAACATGGGCGCATATTCTTTTCAACCCTTAAATCATTTTTCATTCCCATTACTGTGTATTTTCTCGTTGTCTCAGAACTCTTCTCCTGACCAAATCCAAGGCTACAGGCATAACCTACGACAATTGTAATTGTTGCTCCAATAGCCGGATTCCATAGCCATCCGGTCTGTAGCAGCATAGCGATTGCTGTATTTCCTATGATTCCCGCAATCACGCCAACTGCGACACCCTTGTCATTTGCTTTCAAGGTAAAGAATCCCAGTAAGAATGCACCGGCTGCCGGACCTGCAAAATAAGAAATATAGTTTCCTACCAGATCCAGCACAGATCGTACGCTATTGCCGAAGCCCACAAAGATTACTCCAATCATGATAATCCCAATGACCAGCGTAATATATCTTGTGGTTTTTAGGGATGCCTTTTTCTTGAGTAAATACGGTTCATAAATATCCTTTGTAAACACAAGGACCATACTATTGATCAGGGAATCCACACTTGACATTGCTGCCGCAAACACTCCTGCCAAAATGAGACCTGTTATTCCAATCGGAACCTCTTCCATAATGAACGTAATCATGACATCATTAGCCGATTCAAACGGTCTGCCCTTATAAAAGAAGAACAGGATTACCCCGATGAAAAGCATAAGATAGTAAACAATATTCATGATAAAGGCACTAAGTGCCAATGACTTTTTAGCCTGTTTTAAAGATTTCGATGTCAGCACTCTCTGTACCTGTGTCTGATCAAAGCAGAAATATCGAACCCACATAAACGTTCCGCCAATAAGTGTAACCCAGAAAGTATTGTTGTTAGTGATATCAAATGAAAAATCTAATGTGGATAATTTGCCGCTTGTCCGTGCCAAATCAAAGAAATCTATAATTCCAACATCCAAATCCGATAATGCAGCAATGACAACAAAGATAACGGCTCCTATTACTACAAACATTTGAAGTGCATCAGTCCAGATAACCGCTTTGATTCCACCCATAAGTGTGTAAATCACAGCAACCAAAACTACTGCCGGAACCAGTACTTTCATGGGCCATCCTGTCATCCGTTGAAGAACAAGCACCGGCACAAATACCATAGAACTGGCCTGAATAATGGAATTCACAAAAAACTGAAATATAGAAAGAGCTTTTGTATATTTTCCCAACCGCAGTTCCATATACTGATAAATGGAATTAATGTTCAAATGATAGATAACAGGTACTGCAATATACAGTGCAAAAAACACTGCCAGCGGAACCGCCACATTGACCATCACCGGATACATTCCGGAGGTGTACGCCCATCCTGGTCCGCCAATAAATCCGTTCGCACTGATCATGGTTGCTGTTACAGACAATGCAACCGGAAGCCAGGGCATGGATTTCCTGGCAATCAGATACTCTTCTTGCTCTTTACTTTGTCTGCTTGTCAAAAATCCTATTATCAGCAAACAAAGAAAATACCCAATGATCACTAATATATCAACATTCGAAACCATGCCACACCTCCGTAGCTTATTATTCTTTTGTTACATATCCTTTATAGAAAATGCCTTTTCTATTTGTTTCCGGCTGACATAGCCAGATAATACCTACTATGGAGAATACAATCGGTGCTCCCCACATTGCTGTAGTAAGACTTGTTGCGTTCTTAATCATAACAATGACATACGGGGACATAAAGGAGAGAATTTTTGCTACATGGAACAGAGATGCTCCCATGCTGCGTAATCTCTGCGGGAACAATTCTGTAAAATATCCTCCCCAGATGGATGTTGATGCAAGGCCAAAGTTATAAATAGCTCCAAATAATGCCAGCAGTTTCATATTGCTTGGAGATATGAAGTAAAATACAACCATAAGTGCTGATAAGAAAAATCCAAATGCATTAAACTTTCTGCCGAATTTATCAGATAAGAATCCCCATGCATAAGCACCAACCAGATTACCAAAGGATGATAAAGAATAGATTGCACCCATCGTAACTGCATCAAACATACGTACCTCTCTGAGGTATACGGTAACAAATCCACTAAAAAACTGAAATCCTATAGAGTTCAATGCTGCCATAAGGATAATTGCTACTGTAATCTTGATATAATCCTTGCTGAACATTTCTCTCCAGGTGCCTTTTGCAACCACGGTATTAGTGCCTGCTTCACCGGATGCCTGGTTACCAAACGGTTTGTATTTCTCTTCATTTGGTACAAACAGAACCATAAGAAGGGCAACTATCATTGGTGGAATACCGCCAATCCAGATCAGATTTTCCCATCCTGCTTCCTTAAACATTGCAGCAAAAGCTCCGATTGCAATGATGGAAAAAGAATACATGCTATATGCAATGGCTGTAACCATACCGCGAACTTTGTCGCTGAATAAACCAACCATGGAGGATACTGCGGCTGTATAATAACCGCCTAATGAAATACCTACTAAAAATCTCATTCCACACCAAACATGAAACTCGATATAAGTCAGACAGATAACCGTTGCCAATCCATTTAACAGTGTAATACAGATTAAGGTTTTCTTTTTTCCCCAGTTTTCAGCCAGCCATGCGCATACAAATGCTCCCGTTACTGTTCCTATCGTCTGGTATGAATAGAATACTGCTGACTGTTCCAGGCCTATATTATAATAATCACTTAAAAAAGGCTTTACGTAATCAAGTACACTTGAATTATAGCAATATAGAAAATAACCTGCAAGGATTAAAACATATGCAATAATTCTTCGCTGCACAGATACATCACTCATTTTTTTCTCTGGTGCTGCCACTATTTTTGTACTCATTCTTCCCCTCCTATGTCTATAACAAATTCAAATTCGATTTTAGGTTCTGTAATCTGATAAATAAGATCCGGCTCCGGTCCACAACTGTTTGTTCCGATTCCGCCCATCTTGTAATCCACGCATACAATGACCTGGGCTGCCGGTTCCAGTTCATAATTGTGTTTCTTTCCGGCCAGTTCTTCCTGCGTATAATACGATGTCTGAAATGAAAATGGCCGCTGGGACTGAATCTCTACTTTTTTATTCTTTCTGTCACTCAGCATCAAGTAATTGCTGTGGAAATGACTCCCATTTTCTTGCGGTTTAATATAATCCTCATGCATATGCTCCACCGTACTATCAAATCTGCCATAATAAGAAGCCTGATGCTTATCACTATAGGATTCATAAGGTCCATATCCTTGATATGTAACATATTCCAATGGTTTTTGCAGGAAAAATCTCAAGCCAAATCTTGGGAAGTCTGGCATGATTTCATTCTTTTGAAGTTCTATCTTTACCTTAATTCTTCCGTTTTTTTCAACCTCCCACGTACTATTGATTTCTGCTATCGTCTGTACATGCGGCGCTGCGAGCAACGAACTTGTTGTTATCGTGATGCATTCCTTCTCTCGCGCTACATTGGTATGCAGACCATGGTTTAACGCACTTGGATATCCGGCAGCTTCCCATTTTTTCTTTACCTGACAATCATTATCCGTTGGAGCACGCCAGATATTATACAGAATTGGGGTATTTAAATATTCCTGACCATTATAATACAGATTGCTAAAGGAGCCCGTATGTTTATTATAGACATAATTAAAATTACTTCCTTTTAAATAAACATATTTCTCATCCTCTGCCACAGCAATATCAGACAGGTTCCCTTTATACTGCCGTTCTGCAATCTGATAATCATCTTTCATGCATAGTTCATCAAACCCTGCACAATCTCCCTGCGCAATAAACTCTCCTGCATTTCTATAGTAATAGCTTATTTTAACATGATATACACCTTGTTCCTGTGGTATTTCCATGAGAGGAATCTCGCAGGTTTCATGCGGTTTCATACTTTCTAATACTATATTTTTACTCCGAATGCTTTCTCCATTTTTCAGGACTTCGCACACAATGTCAAATGTCTCCGCCGCATCAAGAAAATCCAACATGTTTTCCAGCAAAATGCTCTGACCTTCCATTCTTGCTCTGATTGGTCTGATTACATTTTTATATTCCTTTAAACCTGTGTGTGGAGTCCGATCGGGATACACCAGCCCATCCAGGCAGAAATTATCATTATGCAGTTTTTCTTTGAAATCTCCCCCATAATAATATTTCTTTTTTCCATTATCTGCTTTTCCCATGTACACAGCATGATCGCACCACTCCCATACAAATGCTCCCAGGATTCTTGGTTCAGAATAGAATTTGTTTGCATAATCCTCTAAACCTCCAGGACTGTTTCCCATGGAATGTGCATACTCGCAAAGCATGTATGGTTTTTCCACTTCGCCCTGTGCAAAGTATTCATCTATTTTTTCAATGGAATCATACATTTTGCTGTATACGTCCAGCATTGATACATCATTTTTATGATTTCCGGTCTCCCATATGCTGCTCTCATAATGTACTAATCTTGAATTATCATATTCACGAACCCATCTTCCTGCCGTCTCAAGGCTCTTGCTAAAACCTGACTCATTTCCTAAGGACCACATGATAATGCTTCCATGATTTTTGTCCCGAATCACGCATTTTTTCACTCTGTCCAAAACAGCTTCATCAAATATTTCTCTTTGTATCAAGTCTCCAAATGTCTTGCTGCAGGCTCCTTCATAAATATTCGCTGCCCCATGAGCTTCCAGATCAGCTTCTGCAATCAGATAGAAACCATACTTTGTGCACAGATCAGGAAACCATGGTGCATTTGGATAATGGCTGGCACGGATTGCATTGATGTTATGTTCTTTCATCAATTTCAAATCACGTATTACATGATCATAGTCCACTGCATATCCCACAATCGGATCACTGTCATGTCGATTGACACCTTTGATTTTAATCGGTGCGCCGTTCAGATACACAACAGCATTTTTGACTTTTATTTCTCGGACTGCAACTCTTTGTCTGATTTCTTCCGCCTCAGTTTCCAGACACAAAATGTAGCTATACGGCTGTTCCGCATTCCACAATACCGGATTATTGACCGTAATTGTTTCCTGCCCTCTCTCTATCACTGCAGAGCATAGAATATCTCCTTCCTGATTATATAGAGAATACTGTACATCCATTAAGCCCTTTAAAAACTCTAACTCTATATCGATTTTTGCTTTTTTATAATCTTCTGATAATTCTGTCTTCACAAAAAAATCCCGAATATGGTTCTGAGGCCTGAATTGAATATAAACGTCTCTGAAAATCCCGGACATTCTGAATTTGTCCTGACACTCCAGATAAGATCCGTCCGACCATTGAAAAACTAATACTGCTAATTGATTATTCCCTTTCTGCAAATACCTCGATACATCGAACTCACTTGTCCCATGAGCTACCTGACTATATCCGATAAACGTTCCGTTAAGCCATACATAAAAGCAGGAATCCACACCATCAAAATTAAGATAGGCTTTTTTCTCCAGATTATCCGCTTCCACTTGAAAGACCGTCCGGTATGCTCCACACGGATTTTCATGCGGTACATATGGCGGTATGTATGAATATGGATAAAAATTGCACAAATATTGATGTTGTCCATATCCATGGTTTTGCCAACAGCCTGGAACCGGAATTTCATTGAATGAACCATCGTCAAATGCTTTATCCCCGAACGAATCCGGTACTTCATATACCTCAGAGTAGTATTGAAATTTCCAAATTCCATTTAACATCATACAATCCTTTTGACCATTCTCGCCATAGCATTCATAATAAGCTCTGTCGGGCATGGTTCCTACATGAAGCACAGAAGGATCTTCATAGTATTTTGTCAATAACATAACTTCTCCTAATCTTTTTTACAATAGTCTTTTTCGTATCGATACATTTAAGCTTGTAAAATAATAACATAGTGAATTTGATATCTCCATAGAGATTTTCTAATAAAATATGGACAAATTGTAATTGAAAGCGTATGATTGTGTATATATTTTGAATAAACAGTAACAAGCATTCATTTCGATGGAGGGTAATTATGATTAGTAAAAGTGGGTATTCCTATAATAGTTCCGACAATATTGTAGACGATACTGTTGATTTGCGTGTCAATTCTGCCGGTCACTATAAGCTGGTTCATTTCCCTCGATTTGAGACCACGCGTCCTACCGGCAGGCCTGATTATCAGCTGCTATATATCGCATCAGGTATTGCTCATTTTCAAAAGGGAGAGACCTACGTGCCTCTTCCTGCCGGTTCTGCCGTTCTGTACCATCCCAACCATACACAATTTTACTATTATAGCGCCGAGGATTCTTCTGAAGTATACTGGATTCATTTCACAGGAAATCGCGTCTCCCAATACTTAAGCGACTGGGGAGTCCCCGATAATGATTTTTATAACGTAGGAATCAATTCGCGATACATCTCATTTTTTAATCATATTATTCATGAACAGCAGCTAAAAAAAGAAAATTATATGGAATTATGTAAATATTACCTAATCCAAATTCTGATTTTAATGAATCGGGGGATGAAAGAAGCTTCCGCGCCATATAACAACCATGTCTCCATCATTAATAAAACTGTCACCTACCTCCATGAGCATTACAATGAACCTATCTCCATCATCGACCTTGCAAAGGAAAACCATCTTACTCCCAACTGGTTTAATCACTGCTTTCAGGAGTATTATGGCATGTCTCCCCAGGCCTATCTTTTGAATATACGGATTGATAAAGCTAAAGAATTTTTAACAAACTATATGCTAAGCATATCCGATGTGGCCCTGTTAACAGGCTATTCCGACGCGTTCTATTTCAGCCGCATTTTTAAGCGCAAAACCGGTTTGTCGCCACAACAATATCGGAAAAATTGTATGGTTTTTGAAGAAGAACATTCTTATTCACCTACCCACTCCATTATTGATGATTAAAATTACTATTTACAAAAATCAGATTACGTGGTATCGTAAAAGCAACTTTGAATACGTATGCATTTTATATCTGGAGGTGTGGACATGGGAAAATATCAGAAAGCAAAAGAAATAGTAGAAGCATACTATCAGGCATTGGAAGCCGCTGGCGAAGATGAGGTAAAAGATGTTTTGGGCCAATATATGGCACCTGAATATAATTGGAAAGGTGTGTACCCATTCAGAGAGCAAAATGGCATTGATGCTGTCGCAGATAATTTTTGGATTCCTTTAAAGCATGCATTGGGACATATGCAAAGACGCAAAGATATCTTTATCGGTGGCACAAATGAGATTGATGGAAGCCAATGGGTCATGAGTATGGGACATTTCATGGGCCTGTTTGATCATGATTTTTTAGAAATAAGGCATACAAGAAAGATGATCAGTCTTCGCTATGCGGAATTCAGCTGCGTGGAAGAAGGAAGAATAACAAAAACAGGTCTGTTCGTTGACCTGATTGGATTCATGGTGCTGGCAGGTATGAATCCGCTTCCTCCAAGCACAGGCAACTATTTTGTATATCCCGGACCACGAGACCACAATGGTCTGCTGTATGAAGATGCTGACGAAGAAGAAGGTAAGAAGACTCTGCAGTTAGTTAATAAAATGGTTGATGACTTGGACCAGCTGAATGTCAGCGGCTCCATGGGTTGTCCGCCGGAAATTCTGGAACTTTCCTGGTCCAAAGATATGATCTGGTATGGCCCTGGCGGAATCGGTGCTTCTTACACGATACCAAGGTATCAGGAACAGCATCAACTTCCCTTCCGGAATAATCTTAAAGATAAGACCTTCAATGGACACGTTGTCCGATTTGCAGAAGGAAACTTTGCCTGCTTTTTCGGATGGCCAAACCTTACCAACACACCATGTGGTGGTTTTCTCGGGCTTCCAGGCGGAGAAGTGCGTGCAGATATGCAGGTCGTTGATGTATATTGCCGTAAAGGTGATAAATTATCAGAAAACTGGGTTTTTATTGACCTGATATATTGGCTAAAGCAACAGGGCGTCGATATTTTGGAACGCACAGCTCATATTTTAAATCAATAATAAAGAGGAAACATAGCATGAACGAACGCGTTACATCTAAAGACGTGGCCAGAATATCAGGCGTATCACAATCAACCGTATCAAGAGTTTTCAGCGATAAAAAAAATCTTGTAAAACCTGAAATACAACAACTGGTCCGGGAGACAGCAAAAAATATCGGCTATTATCCAAATTTGATTGCCCGCGGCATGATTAGCGGAAAAACAAATATTGTTGCGCTTCTCATCGGAGATAATATCGGGCCTCACTACAACCGCCTTATTAATTTGTTTATCACTAAGATACAGTCACTCGGGAAGCAATGTCTTGTATTCCAGGTGACACGGCAGGACAACCTTGATGCTATAATATCGAGAGTCATTCAATTCCATGTTGAGGCAGCAATCATAACGGCTTCGGCGATGACGGAGCATATGGTAAAAGCCTGCAGCGAAAACTCCATTCCTGTCATTCTGTATAATCGATACGTCGAGGGTCTTCCGGTTCACACGGTATATGCCGATTCCGTTACCGGTGGTACGTTGGTCGCCGACTATTTGTATACAAATGGTCACAGAAACATCGGATATGTTCGATTTACAAAAGATACCGGTGAAGAAATCGGAAAGAAGAACGGATTATATTCCCGGCTGCGGGAATATGGTATTGATATAGCACAGGAGGAAAAAACCGCCTACGATTATGACGAAGGCTATGCGGCAGCGCTTCGCATGCTTCATCCGGATAAGAAGCACCTGACAGCTGTATTTTGTACCAGTGATATTGTTGCTCTCGGATTTATGGACGGTGCCAGACATGAATATGGAATTAACATCCCACAGGAACTGTCCGTAATCGGTTATGATGATATTGCGATGGCTTCTTGGAAATCTTATGAATTAACTACGGTTTGCTCCCCCACAGAAGCTCTTGTGGATAAAGTAATTGCCACTTTGAATATATCATTACATAAAAATAATCATGAGTTTATAACGGAAATGCTGGAGCCGTTCTTGGTCGAGCGGAATACTGTCCAAAAAATATCAGATTGATTACCCGGAAAACAAAATGCGGTACTACGCAAAGGGTGTGTCCCCCATGCCCTCCCGCAGACTGTGGACAAAGCAGGAGCTGGCGTGAGGAATCCCAATGATTTTTGAACGGAAACAGACCCTCAATCTATGCTTCAGCAATAAGCCTGTTTAATTCCGGGATTTTCCAGCCCACATCTTCCGGGCAATGTGCATCCGAAACAGTGATGATTTTGATATTATGTTTTTTCATGCATCTCAGCAAATCCTTATTCATACCAACTTCAGCAGTATCGGGACACCTTCTGTTGATGCCGCTGCTTTGTTCCGCATACATATTTTGCCCGGAAAGCGCCTGGGCCATTGCTTCATAATATCCATCAAGTGAAAATGTAGGCGTATGGCCGAACAGCTTTATGCAGTCAGGATGGGCGATGCCGTCATATATGCCGCTCTGAATCAGTTCCAAAGATGTTTCAAAATACCTTTGGTATATCCGGTCCACATCCATGCCATCCCAATGTCCGGCTTTATGATCAAAGGCAAAATCCTCCACAAAATACACGCTGCCTAAAACCCAAAATCAGGCTTCACACTTTTTTAATAAAAAATTAGCACTCACCTCTTGACAGTGCTAACAATCGTGTTATAATACAGTTATGAAAAATAAAACAACTCAAACAGATTAATATATTTAAGGAGGATATGATCATGATGTTAATCCCAAGAAGAAACTATGGACTTAATTTATTTGATGAATTTTTCAATGACCCATTTTTCAGCGGTTCCACCGAAAAGGGCAGTGACAGCAAGAAGCTTCCCATCATGCGTACCGATATAATGGAAAAAGATGGAAACTACCTTATGGAGATTGAACTTCCCGGATTTAAGAAAGAAGATATCAAGGCAGAATTAAAGGACGGCTATCTCACCATTACGGCTGAATCCAATAACTCCGCTGAAAACAAGGACGATCGTGGTACTGTTATCCATAGGGAACGCTACACCAGCTCCTGCAAGAGATCCTTCTTTGTGGGAGAACAGATCCGACAGGAGGATATCAAGGCCGGGTTTGAAAACGGCATCCTGAAGCTTCAGGTACCAAAGGACAGCCCTAAGGTGGAAGATACGCCAAAGTATATTGATATCCTGTAATATGACTTACCATACAGCCTGTACTAAACCGTTCCACTTATTTACCACCACTCCCTTTTCATATATATCATATGTCATGCAGGATGCCGCCGGGTCCCCCAACCCTGGCGGCATCCTGCATTCTGTGATGATCACGCCATGTCATTCTGCATGCCCATCCATCCCCTGCATCTGCCTCTTCCATATCAGCCTGTCCTCCTTGATTGTAGCCAATACCCGGATATCCCTTATGGCCTCCGGTTCCACGGACATGGGATTCCTGTCAAGGATTACAAAATCAGCCACTTTCCCATTGACAATGGAGCCTTTTTCATTTTCCTCAAAATACTGATACGCTCCGTTTATGGTCAGGGCCTTTAATGCTTCCCATACAGGCAGGCATTCCTCCCTGCCAAGGACCATGCCGCCCTTTGTCTCCCTGTTCACGGCGCACCAGAGGGTTTCCAGCATATCCGGGCGGATGACCGGGCTGTCCTGATGCAGGGTAAATAGGATTCCCTCCTTCAAGGCCAACCCTGCCGGGCTTATATGGCTGGCCCTTTTGATGCCGAAATTGCGGACATGCACATCGCCCCAGTGATACACATGGGCCAGGAAAAATGAAGGGATTACCTTTAATTCCTTTACCTTGGGAAGCTGGTCCGGCGAAAGGAGCTGCGCATGGATCATGACGGGACGGATATCCCCTGGATAAGATGTATTGCCCTTCTTCTCCCCCAAAATCCTGTACGCGGCCTCCAGCTGGTTCAAATACTGTCCGCAGGCCATGTCGCCGTTACAGTGGGCCAGCAGCTGCATGTCATCCTGTTCTGCTTTCATGATACCGGCTAACACCTCCTCATCGGAAAGCGTGCCGTATCCTTTATAATCAGCCGGCTGGTTCCATCCCTCTACCTGCTCATAGGGTTCCCGCATCCAGGCTGTCCTGCCCTGGGGGGAGCCGTCCAGGAACATCTTATAGCCGCCAAGTTTTATATGGTTCCTGAAGCATTTTACATAATCCTTCATCGCTTCCGCCACCGCATCGCTTTCCCGGATATCGGCATATGCCACCAGGTCCAGTTTCAGCAGGCCGGCCCCCTCCAGCATCCGGTACAGGGGCAGAAGCTTTGCAGGCAGCATTCCTTCCTGGACCGTGGTGATGCCGTTGGATGCATACAGCTCCTGGGCGCGGCCATAAGCCTTCAGGAACTCCTCGGGCGACGGCATGGGAACCTTGTCCTGGTACTCCAGGAATGCCCTTTCCTCCATATATCCGGTGGGAATCCCATCCTCCTTTTCAATAAGGCCGCCCTGGGGGGACCGGGTCTGTGCATCCACTTCCAGCTGGTTTAATGCCATGGTGTTGAATACGCCCATATGGCCTGACTGATGCTTTACAATCAACGGGTTCCTGGGACTTGCCTTGTCCAGCACCTTCCTCCTTGGATGGGTTCCTTCCCCCAGGCTGTTGTGGTCATATCCTGCCGCCTGGATCCACCTGCCTTCCGGTATCTTCTGCTCCCTTATAAATGCCTGGATACACTGGATGATTTCCTCAAAATCCCGGGCATGGCTTAAATCCACCTCCATGGTCTGGCTGGCGCAGGCCGTAAAATGGCTGTGGGGGTCAATGAATCCGGGCAGCATCACATTTCCCTGTAAATCTGCCATCTGGACTCCCGGCTGCGCCATCTCCTTCAAAGATTGGTAGTCCCCGGCGCCAAGAATCCTCCCATTCCCAGTGAGTACCGCACCCACACACGGCTTTTGGTCCTCCATGGTCAGTATGGTCCCGTTATGATAAAGTGTCTGTCCCATATACTGCTCTCCCTTCCCAATCATGTGTTTTAAATGATTTGACTTTCTTGTCCATTCTTAGTATATTACCCTATAGATTGATTCCCATTTGTTTAAAGTATGCTCACAAAAGGAGTTCCTTATGATTGTCAAATGGATTAAAAAACACAGGGTCCTGACCGTCCTGCTATTTGTATTCCTTTATCTGGTCATCGGCGCAACCGCGCCCTTTTATCATTATAAACCGGTTTCCGGGATAACGAAAGCCAATACTTCTGCCTCAGACTTCTATCAGGATGGAACCGGCTGTGACAGGGCCATGATCCTGGAGACGAACCAAAGCGCATGGGATGAAAGGATGCGCCTCATGAGCCTGGCAAAGGAACGGATCATACTGTCCACCTTTGATTTCAGGGACGGCGAAAGTCCCAGGGACATCATGGCAGTCATGCTCCATAAGGCAGACCAGGGGGTGAAGGTCCAGATTCTGGTGGATGGGTTCTCCGGGCTGGTGCGCATGGAACGGAACAGCTATTTTTACGCACTTTCCAGTCATCCCAATATAGAGATTAAGATTTATAATAAATTGAACCTGCTTCTGCCCTGGAAGACCCAGGGCAGGATGCACGACAAATACGTGATTGCCGATGACTACGGCTATATCCTTGGGGGCCGCAATACCTTTGACTACTTCATCGGCTCCTATCCCACCAATTCCCGCAGCCATGACCGTGAGGTCCTGGTCTATAACACGGCCCACGGCACGGCCGGGACCAGCCAAAGTTCCCTGAACCAGGTGGAGGCTTACTTTAACCAGGTGTGGGATCTGGATGTATGCTCACTGTTCCATGATGATGAAACGCTGGCTGAAAAGGATTCTGTTCAAAAGGCAGCCGGGGTTTTAAGGGACAGGTATGATATGCTGGCAAAGGAAAATCCGGAACTGTTTGGCTGGGAAATGAAAAAATCCGCATCCTGTGGCACACCGGGTCAGCCCTCCTGCCCCGCCCTGCCCATTGATCCGGACATCAATGATGATGACCAGGAGATACTGGCCTCCATCAAGCCAGCTCCCCTTGCCTATTATGAGGAACACACGGTTCCCGCCGGGAAGATTACCCTTGTGTCCAATCCCACGGACATTTACGCAAAGGAACCAGTGGTTTTCTACACCATGACGGAATTGATGAAAAGCGCCAGGGAACAGGTTGTGATCCACACCCCCTATGCCGTATTCAACCGGCACATGTACGACGCCCTGACAGAGGTAACGGCCCATGTCCCGGTAACCATGATGATTAACTCAGTTGAAAACGGAGACAACTTCTTTGCCTCCAGCGATTATCCAAGACATAAAAAGTCATTCATCCAAACCGGTATGGAAATCCTGGAATATGACGGCGGCCTTTCCTACCACGGCAAATCCCTTCTCATTGACCATGAACTGTGCGCCGTGGGATCCTATAATTTTGACCTGCGCAGCACCTATATGGACACGGAACTGATGCTGGTCATCCAAAGTCCCGAGCTTACATCCCAGCTGGAGGAATACATGGATTCCTATCAGGCCGACTGCAGGAGGCTCCTGCAGGACGGCACCTATGACATACCGGAACACATCACGGTTGCTTATGTCCCGTTTTATAAAAGGGCGGCGTGGAAGGTGGTCGGGTTCGTGATGCAGCCCTTCCGTTTTTTGATATGAATGGAACATGGATGCACAACACCGGGCTTATTTCAGCTTCCCATAAACGCAAAGATCATAAACCCGTCCTTCTTTTACAACTGCATTCTTCAGTATTCCCTCCAGCAAAAACCCATTCTTCTCCAGAACCCGGCGTGATCCGCTGTTGGGTTCATAGACCAGCCCGGTAATACGGATGATATCCAATGAGGAAAATGCGATATCACATATCTGTCCCACTGCTTCGGTCATGATTCCCTGTGACCATTTTTCCGTAATGAGCAGATATCCGATTTCCGCATCCTTCCTATAAACATCTGATTTCTGTTCAACGGAAATATTCCCCACAATCATCCCATCCACTGAGACAGAGCGGAAAATGCCGTCTTTCCCATCGTGTCCCTCCACCATCTTAAGCCACCAGTCTGCATCCGCCTCCGTATAGGGAAACGGAAGGCGGCCGGACAGATAGCTCCGGTCAGCCGCATTACATATTGCCATAAGGCTTTCCTTGTCATTGACAGTCCATTTTCTTAATTCAATCTTCCCCATCCTATATCACCCTCCTATCCTTCCACTTCCCTGTCATATACCGGCTAAAGGAAATCACATAGTTGGCAATCCAGCCCATGGGCACCGCGTACCATACAGCCGCAACGCCCCACACAGGAGCAAAATGGAAGGCTGCGTAGACACGTATCCCTAAGTTGACCAGGTTGGCAATGGTGAATACCAGCACATCGCCGGAACCGCGCAGCACGCCGTCCGTCACTGCCTTCAGCCCAATGAACAGGAAAAAGTATGCGATGAAGGACAGATATCCCGTGCCTGCGGCATATGCCTCCGGGCTCATGTCCCCGCCCAGGAAGGAGGCAATCACCGGGCCGTTGAACAGGGATACCACCACCGCGATAACGACGGCAAACCCCAATATGATCCGGTAGCTTGCACGGTAGCCTTTCCTTACACGCTCCAGCTTTCCCGCGCCAATGTTCTGTGCCGTGAAGGTTGACACGGCATTGCCCGTGGCAATCATGGGCACCACGCAGATGGATTCAATCCGGCTTCCGGCGGAGTATCCGGCCAGGGCGGCGGAGCCGAATCCATTGACAACCGACTGTACCAGCAGCATTCCGATGGAGACAATGGACTGCTGCAGGATGGACGGCACCGCAATCCTGGTGCCTGAACCCAGCATGGCCCTGTCATAGAACCGGAAAACATCCTCCCGTGAACGTTCATAGCCCTTCAGCTTCTTTAACAGCAGGCTGAAGGAAATCAGCGCGGAGATTCCCTGGGCCATGACCGTGGCAATGGCAACGCCGTCCACGCCCATGCCCAGCCATGTGACGGAGATGATATCCAGGACCACGTTCAGGATGGAGGAAAATATCAAAAGATACAGGGGCGTCCTGGAATCCCCCAGGGCATTGAATATGGCTGCCAGCACATTATACATGAACAGGAACGGCAGTCCCAGGAAATAAATCCCCAGGTACAGCCTGGCCTGTCCCATTATGTTTTCCGGCGTATTGAGGGCTGTCAGGATTGTCCCGTTCATGGCAAATCCCACGCCCAACAACACCAGGCTTACGGCCAGGAAGGTGATAAGGGCAGTAGAAATGGATGTCTTCATCTTTCCATGCTGCCTGGCGCCCAGATACTGGGATGTCAGCACCGAGGCCCCGTTTCCGCCTCCAATGGCAATCATGATGAACACATTGGTCAGGGCATAGGATGCACCCACTGCCGCCAGTGCATCCTCACCCACGAAGTTGCCCACAATCATGGAATCCGCCATATTGTAAAACTGCTGGAACAGGTTGCCCAGGATCATGGGAAATGCAAACATCAGCAGGCTCTTCCCCGGACTCCCTTCCGTCAGGTCAACCTGTTTCTTTAACTGACGCCCTGAGGCGTTTTCACTTGCCGTATCCTGACTCATCTCAATCCCTCAAATTCATCCAGAAGTTCCCCAAAGAATGCCAGCGCCTCATCCACCGGCCTGGTGGTGGACATATCCACGCCGCACAGCTTTAACAGTTCGATGGGCGTCATGGAACAGCCGCCGCTTAAGAATTTCTTATAGCCCTCCAGCGCGCCCTCTTCCCCCTTCATGATCCGGCTGCTGATTGCCACTGCCGCGGAAAACCCGGTGGCATACTGGTACACATAAAATGGGGTATAGAAGTGGGGTATCCTCTCCCATTCATAGTCAATCTGGGCATCCACATTCATTTCCGGCCCAAAGTAGTCCACATTCAGCTGGCGGTACATCCGGCAGAGGCTCTGCGCTGTCAGGCTTTCCCCTGCAGCCCCTTTCTTATGGGCCATGTCCTCGAACTCAGCAAACATGGTCTGGCGGAACAGGGTCCCCCTAAAGCTTTCCAGGAAATGATTCAGCAGATATGCCTTTTCCTCCCTGCTCCCCGCCTTCTTAAGCAGATGGCGGATTAAAAGCGCCTCATTGCAGGTGGAAGCCACTTCCGCCACAAATATCTTATATCCGGCATAGGTAAAGGGCTGGTTCTTATCGGAATACCAGCTGTGGATGGAGTGTCCCATCTCATGGGCCAGCGTAAACACGTCGTTGAGCGTGCCGTGGAAGTTAAGGAGCACGTAAGGGTGGCTGCCATAGGTTCCCCAGGAATACGCCCCGCTCCTTTTTCCTTCATTTTCATACACATCAATCCAGCGGCTGTCAAAGCCTTCCTGGAGGATGGACAGGTATTCCTCACCCAGGGGCGCCAGGCCTTCCTTCACAATGGCCTTGGCCTCCTCATAAGTATAGCGGCGGTCATATTCAGCCACCATGGGCACGTACAGGTCATACATATGAAGCTCATCCACGCCCAGCAGCTTCTTCCGCACCCCGGCATAGCGGTGGAGCTTTGGAAGGTTATCCCGGACCGCCCGGACAAGGTTGTCATAGACCAGTTCCGGGACCTCATTCCCAGCCAGGTAGTACTGTCTGCTGGATTCATACTTCTTCGCCCTTGCATAGAACACGGCCTGCTTGATATTGGTGGAAAATGCAGCCGCCAGGGTATTGGAATACTGGGCATATACGCTGTAAAGCCCCTCAAAGGCATCCTTCCTGATCCTGCGGTCCTGGTTCTCCATCAGGGAAATATAGTTGCCGTGGGTTATCTGCACAGCCTCCCCGTTCTCCCCTGTAATCACAGGGAACTTCACATCCGCATTGTTGAACATGGTAAATATCTGGCTGGCTCCCTGGGTGGCATCATAGGACTGGGCCAGCAGCTCCTCCATCTCCCCGGAAAGGGTATGCTCCCTTTTATTAAGCACCATCTCCAGCGCACGCTTAAAATGGCTGATTCCATTGTCCGCCTTCATGTATGCATCCAGCTTTTCCTCTGGCATGGAAAGGATTTCCGGCACAATATAGGAGGAGTACTCAGACGCCTTATAGGACAGGGACTGGGCCCTGGAAAACATATCCTGGTATTTCTGGTCTGCGGTATCCTGGTCGGAGCGCATCCTGGAATATACATAGAGAAGTTCCGTCTCCCTTGATATCTCATCATCAAACTTCAGGCACGCGTACAGCGTATCCGCGGATTCATCCAGTCTTCCCTTGTAATCCGCATACTGCTTTACCTTGGAGGACGCCTCCTCAAACAACTGCTCCCACTGGCTGTCGCTGGCAACCATATCCTCCAATTTCCATGTGTCCTTGATTTCCACTTCACTGCGCTTCTTCATGCGGCCACGCTCCCTTCTTACCTAATGTGTGTTTAACTGTTTCCCTGGTTATCTTTTACATTACCTTCCATACGTAATCTTCCATTATTATTTTATAAGATTCGCCGCCAGCGGCACCACAATCACGGTCATCAGACCTGCCACTGCAATGGAAAGGCTGCTCATGGCGCCTTCGATTTCTCCCAATTCCAGGGCCTTGGCCGTCCCCACCGCATGGGCGCTGGTTCCAAGGGCCAGCCCCTTTGCCACCGGATGATGTATCCTGGCCAGCCTTAATATGGATTCCCCGGCCATATTGCCCAGGACCCCGGTGAGCACGATACTCATGACTGTCAGGGTCACGATGCCTCCTGCCTCCTGGCTGACCCCCATACCGATTGCAGTGGTAATGGACTTTGGCAGCAGGGTCACATAGTGGGTATGGGTCAGTCCCAGGACCCGGCACAGCAGGAAAACACTGACCGCGCTGGTGGCCACCCCGGCCGTGATTCCAAGCACAACCGCATCCCCATGCTGTTTCAGCAGATGCAGCTGCTTATATAGCGGGATTGCAAGGCATACGGTGGCCGGAGTCAGAAGCCAGCTCAGATAGGATGCACCCTTATTATATGTTTCATAATCCATTCCTACTCCAAATATACAGGCAATGATCAGTGCGGCGGATACCAGCAGCGGATTCAGGATTGCCAGTCCGGTCCTTTTCTTCAGCCAGCAGGCAAACAGATATGCCCCGATGCTGAGGACCAGGCCAAAATACTGGGACTGTTCTAATATTAGACGGATACTATCCCTTATGCTGCTCATGCTGCATTCCCTCCTTTGGCTTCCTGCTTTGCTTCCTTGCGCCCCATGACCCACTGGGCCATCCGTCCGGTCACGATCATGACCAATATGGTGCTGACTGCTATGATTACAAGGAAGGGGAGAAGCACGGCCCTGACCTCGGCTATGGATTCCACAATCCCCACGGTGGCTGGTATGAACATCATGGTCATGGTGTCCATGAGGAAATTGCCGGTTCCCTCCACGCTTTCCAGTTTCACTGCCCCGCCCATAAGTGCTGCCAGCATGATAAACAGCCCATACACGCCTGCCGGGACAGGCAGGGGCAGCACCTGGTACAGGATCTCGCCAGCCATGGTAATGCCCAGAACAATTCCAATCTGTTTTACATATTTCATCTTTATGCCTTCCTTCTGATGCTTTTGCCGGAGAAATGTCGAATCTGCTCCGCACATGGCTTTTATTCTACCACCCGGTTTTTATAGATTCAACCCGTAGATTGAGAAATACACAAGAAATACAATCCTGCACCATTGCATTTTCCCCTCCCATCCCCTACAATAAGAAGATATCAGGCAGCCGCATCCGCCTTCCGGCCAGACTGGAAAAAGAAAGGAAACACGCCATGAAAATAATCCATACCCCATCATTATCCCAGGAACAGGCCAAAGACATACACGCCATCACCGGACTCTGCCGCCAGACAGACGGCACCATCCTGTCCTGCCCGGAGGACGGGGATCATTTCTGGCTTTTATATGGGGACGGCAACCGTATGGATGCATTTTTCGCAGCCTATCAGATGGATGATTCCTCCTGGGAATGCAGTGCATTTACCCGGCCGGACTGCCGCAATCAGGGGCATTTCCATGCGCTGCTGGAACAGGTGTGCAGGGACAGCCAGGAGGTAGGCGAACCTGACCTGTGCTTTGTCACGGACAACCGGTGCCCGGATACCCTTAAGACGCTCAGGCATCTGGATGCGGAATTCTTATATGATGAATACATGATGGAGGCAGACCTCTCCCAGGCAAGGGACGGACTGCGGCTGCAGGACCTGGACAGCCTCTGTTCCGTCACCACGGAACCCGTAACGGAGGATGGGGAAATGTCCCTGGCCATGTGGATTTCCTCCGGATTGAATTCCTCCCTGGGGGGTTCCTCCGAATCGGATTCCTCCCTGGGGATTTCCTCCGGATTGGATTCCTCCCTGGGGATTTCCGCAATTCAGGTTTCTTCTGACCGCACTTCCCCTGCTCCGGCCAAACCATGTCCCGCTCCCCATCCGGACCGTGACAGCCTTCCCGCGGGCGCCTGCCGGATTGCAGTCCATGGAACCGGCGCCTACCTCTATGGGCTGGAAATCCTTCCCCAACATCGCCAGAAGGGGCTGGGGACATGGTTTTTATATCACATCATGTCCATGCTGGCAGGACAGGGCTGCCAGTGCCTGCGCCTTCAGGTATCAGGAACCAACGCGCCAGCCCTTGGCCTCTACAGAAAAACAGGGTTCCGCATAACGGAGACCCTGTCCTATTTCTTATATTAGTATTAGCTGCCTTTGGGGGCTGCCGCCCGTTATCAGTCCCTGCGCACCGTAACGCCCTGGGCCTCAATCCGCTTGCGTATCTCAAGCATCTTCTGGTCTGTCTCGGCAATTACGTTTGCGCACTTTCTGAGTTCTTCACTGATTTCTCCATTGTCGTCAATAAATGATTTCTTATACTTCAGCTGATGGTCCAAACTGGCCCAGAAATCCATGGCAATGGTGCGGATCTGCACCTCCACCCGGATTGGCTTCTTGCTGTCGGAGAAAAACACAGGAATCTCTATGATCATGTGGTAACTCCGGTAGCCGTTGGGCTTCGGGTTCTTAATATAGTCCTTGACCATGATCACGGTCACGTCATCCTGGCGCACCAGCATGTCGGCCACTTCATAGATATCATCCACAAAGGAGCAGATGATGCGGATTCCCGCAACATCATCCAGGTTCTTTTCCATTGAATCCAGCGAAACCTCAAACCCTCTGCGCTGAAGCTTCTCCACAATGCTTACGGGTTTCTTCACCCTGGACTTAATCATCTCAATGGGATTGCGCTGGTTCTTCACAGACAATTCATCATTGAGCACTTCCAGCTTTGTCTTCACTTCACGGATTGCGCAGGTATACCTCATCATTGCCTGCTGAAACTGACGCGCCTGGTTCACCCAGACTTCCGGTACCTGTACCAGATCCGGCACATTGACGATGGACTGATGAAGTTCGCTGTTGGGATTCATGTTAATGTTCATATTCATCGGTTCACCTCATTATCTGTTGCTATTTCATTTCATTCATCCTGCCTGATAGCCTCATGCGCCGCTGCATATGACGCCGCTGCGCATGAAACCCCTGCGTACGATGCCGCTGCTCATGCTGCCGCATCATAGGCATCACATTGCCCCGACTATCTCCACTGCGTGTTCAAACCACGGCATATCCAGATACTCAACCTGTCCTGCATCCACCATCTGGGCAATCCTGGGGTCAATGGGAATCTGTGCAAGGACCTGTATGCCGTGCTCCTTTGCCACCTCTTCCACATGGCCTTCACCGAATACGCTGATGCGCTTTTTGCAGTCAGGACATTCCAGGTAACTCATGTTCTCAACGATTCCCACAATGGGGATATCCATCTTCTTGGCCATATTCACTGCTTTTGCAACAATCATGCTCACCAGCTCCTGGGGTGAGGTGACGATAATGATGCCATCCACGGGCAGTGACTGGAATACGGTCAGCGGGACATCGCCTGTCCCGGGAGGCATATCCACAAACATGTAATCAATGTCCTGCCACAGGGTTTCAGACCAGAACTGCTTAACAGCGCCCGCAATCACAGGCCCTCTCCAGATGACAGGATCCGTATCCTTATCAAGAAGCAGGTTGGCGGACATGATTTCCACACCTTCCATGGATCTGGCCGGCAGCATCAGCTTGCCGTCCGGCGAAGTCATGACGCCCTCATTGCCGATGCCGAATGCCATGGGGATGGACGGCCCCGTAATATCGGCGTCCAGGATTGCTGTCTTCTTACCTTTGCGGTTCATGCTGACAGCCATCATGGAAGTTACCAGGGACTTTCCCACCCCTCCTTTGCCGCTGACCACACCAATTACCTTTTTCACGGAGCTGGCTGGATTAAGCGCCTCCAGGAATTCACTTTTATCAACGGTACGGCTCTCGCAGTTGGCGCTGCAGGAACCGCAGTCGTGGTTACATTCACTCATTTTCGTTCTCCTTCCAATTCTTGTTGGGCTGTGCCTGCTAAAAAGTTTCAAACACAAACCATATCATGTACATTATAAAACCATTTGAAACTATTGTCCATTCTTTACTCAATAAAATATACATGAAAGTAAAAAAACCATACCTTTTCCTGTAATTTTTTTACAAAATTGTGAACTTTTAACAATTCCCCCCCGGCTTCATTTACTTTTTTGTACTTAAATGCTAATATAATAATAGAAATATGTGAAAATTCTGTGAACAGATATATTTTTCATGCCAACAGGCAAAAGGAGCGGAGGTGCGCCATATGAAGGCTTCTACACTGGGGATATTCCGCCGCAGTCCGGCTGCATATGAACTTTACGCTGAAAATAATCCGGAACTGACCAGGATCAAGGTGGCGGAACATTACGTACGCAATAAAGGAATGGTGGATTTCTACCGCCATACAACGAAAACTGCCATGACCGCCGCAATCCTGGTCATGGTTGCCACACTCGCCGCTTTATCAGGCATCGGTTTCAGGACCATCACCCATTCAACGGCAAACAGGTATGCATTTGAGTCCTCCCTGGACAATCTGGTGCAGGAGAATGCGTCCATTGAAGAGATACGCATGGTTGATTACAGCAATTATTATATTTACGTGGATGACTCTGTCTGGAATGGATTCACACAGTCAGAAAAGTCCGCTTACTGCCTGGCACTTGCGGATTCCTTAAATGACGCCTGCCATTCCTATCATATATTAGGAAGCAGGAAACAGGCCCAGGTCTTTTTCTATGATCCGGACGGGAACCTTCTAGCCCAGCCGTCGGAGGACAGCGGGGAACACACGGTTTTACAATAGGATTACACCTTAAAAAGCGCGGACCATGGTTTGGGTTCACAGGAAACCCATACCATGGCCCGCACTTTTTCCTTTTCCCTCTTCCCCATGCGGATACCCTTCTTTTATTTTACAGGTGGCAGATGAACCTGCCTTGTGATAGAATAGGTAAAATAATCAAAAACCACCCAAAGGAGGACGCTTATGGATTCACGCAGCCTGTACCGCAAACTGGAACTGGATTTTAATTTAAAGGACATGAAGGATGACTGGAGCTTCATGTCCCTTGATAATGATTTCATCTTCCCGGAATTTAAAAGCAGGTATATGGGACTGGTGGCTGATAATGCGGAACAGATCCGGAAAGTTTATACAGCCACATTTCCCGACAGGGCAATCCTGGATGAGATTTTTAAAAGGAATGAGACGGATGTGCTGCTGTTCGCCCATCATGCAATGGGATATATTGCATCCGATGAGGGTTTTCCATTCCATGACATTCCCCTAGATTATCTTAGGGAAATGAAAAAGCGGCGGATTTCATTCTATATGCTGCACACGCCCCTGGACCAGTATGGTGAATATTCCACTTCTGTCAGTCTTGCGAAGGCGCTGGGCCTGCGGATTGTGGAACCCTTCTGCCAGTATGATGGACATACCCAGGTGGGTGTGATCTGCCAGGCCGGAATGTCCTCCGTCCTGGAACTTAAGGACCTGGTGGCCCGCACGGTGGGGCATGACGCAAAGCTGTACCCATACGGGGAACCGTCCATCAAGGACGGCAGGGTAGCCATTGCCGCAGGCGGCGGAAGCTACCCATTTGTCATTACCGAACTTGCACAGAAGGATATCCACTGCTATATCACCGGCTTCACCAAGCCCCTGCCCCACTTTGAGCCGACCCTGGAATTCCACAGGCTGGCCGGGAACCATGGGGTCAACGTCATCGGGGCAACCCACTATTCCACGGAAAAGTTTGCCTGCATGTCCATGACCGGATATTTTTCCAGGGCCGGGGTTCCGGCTGAATTCCTGGAAGGGACCTGGTATCTGGAGGACTTATAGGCAGTTCCAGGCATATTTGCCGTCCGTCTTGTCAAACCCGTAAAAGTCCGCAAAGGAAAGGCGGAAAATGTCCCGGCCGGTGACAGGCAGCTTTATCTTGTTCTTAATCAGGTACTGGTAGATACCGCTTCCCGATATGTCGCCTAACAGAAGGATGCTTTTGAGGATTCCATCCTCCACCAGGGCCTTCCTGTAATTGTGCCTGTCTTCCTCCGTGATGACCTGGGTGTTGTCACCCGCACAGTTGATATCGCCGATACAGAGGGCGGGCAGGCCAAAGAAATTCATGGTGTTCTTCATGGCATAGGTATCGTCATAAACCGTGGGGATGCCGCACATGTTCCTGGCCGCGGTCACTCCCTGCTTCATTGCATTGGGCCAGATCCCGGACAGGCCGCAGACATCCCCGGCCCCATAGACATGGGGAACCGTGGTTTCCATGTACTGGTTCACGGTTATGGCCCTTCCGGTCTCAACCTTGCAGTTTTCCAGGAAACGGATTTCCGGACGGACCCCTGCCGCCACTAGGATGAAATCACATTCCAGCTCTTCCCCGCTGTCAAGGATCAGGGCCTGCACATTCCCGTCCGCATCCAGACGTGTTCCTGAGGCCTTGGCCGACAGCCGGAACCTGCATCCATGGGTTTCAAACAGTTTCTGGTATTCGGCTGCCGCCGGGGCATCCAGCTGCAGCGGAAGGATGCGGTCCGCCATCTCCACAATCACAGGGTTTATCCCCTGTTCCAGAAGCGCATAGGCGGCGTCCATGCCCACCAGGCCGGAACCTACGATGACAGCCTTTTTCCCAGGTCCTGCGGCATTTTTAACCGCCTCTGCGTCTGACAGGTCGCGGAACCCGAATACATTGTTTGCCTCCCTAAGCCCCGGCACGGGGGGAACCAGATAGTACGCCCCGCTGCATATCAAAAGCCTGTCATATGGTATCAATGTCCCATCGTCCAGTTCAACCGTTTCTTCATCACAGTGAAGCCCTGTCATGGCCTTGCCTGCAATCCAGTCAATGCCCTGGGACTCAAAGAAACCCGGCGGCGCAAAGTCTATCTCCTCTGCCGTCCTCTGGCCTCCCAGATATTTGTGCAGCATACAGCGGGAATGGACTTTTTCATCTTTGGACACCAGGACGATCTGCCCTTCCCGGTCCAGCTGGCGCAGCGTCCTTGCCGCGCTGATCCCGGCTGCGCCGGCTCCTACAACCACATATCTCATGACTGCACCTCCTCTACCCAGATTGCCTTTTTGGGACATGCCTTGACGCAGCTTGGCTCACTGCCGCTGTCCTTGCAGAAATCGCACTTGATGATCCGGCTTTTAGTTGTGCTGTCCGGCTTCAGCACACCGAAGGGACAGTTCATCACACACATGAAACAGCCGGCACAGCGTTTTTCGTCATACTCAACAATCCCTGTTTCCGGGTTCTTACTTAATGCGCCGCTCATGCAGGAGTTTACACATTCCGGCTCATCACAATGGCGGCAGAACACGGGACGGTAAGTGCCGTCCGGCTGCCGGTGGATGAAATTGCGGCTCTCATTGGACGGGTCCGCCAGATTAAGGTCATATATGCTGCCTTTGTCCGCCCTGTGGGCATTCATACAGGCAAGTGTGCAGTTCAGGCAGCCATCGCACTTGCAGGCGTCAATCCATATTCGTTTCATAGCCACCCCTCCTATATATTCAGCGCTTTCCGTTTTTCTTCAATGATCTGTTCCAATATCCCCGCTGTTTCCACTGCATCGCTGTTCACAATGACCTGGCCTCCGGTAAGGGCCTTCATGTCCTGTGTAAGGACCTTGGTCACCAGGCTGCTGCCTGTTATGAAGGGAGGAAGCCCCAGATGAAGGGGAAGTCCCAAAGCCAGGCCAAAGGCGCCGTCGGCCAGGGCCTGTTCTTCCAGCCACTGGGCGGCGGAGAGCACCAGGGGAAGCTGGGGAATATCCACCCCAAGGGCGGATGCAAGCTCGGTTGCCACCATCTCCAGCCTGCCGATGGCAAGACATGGCCCGAAGTTGAGCACCGGAGGAATCCCAAGGGACTGGCAGACAGCCTTAAGCTTCGGTCCTGCAAGCTCTGCTGCCTCAGGCGTCATAAGGCCGCAGTTTTCCAGGCCCCCTGATGAACATCCTGCGGTAAGTACCAGGATGTCCCTGGCAATCAGTTCCTTTGTCAGGTCCACAGTCAGCACATCATGGCCTCCGGCTGTCAGGTTGGAGCATCCCACCACCCCTGCAATCCCCTTGATGTCGCCGGATGCAATCAGGTCAATGAGCGGTTTCCAGCTGTCCCCCAGGAACTTCTTCAGGGAAACCTCGCTGACACCGGTAATGGTATTCCGGTTGCCGTGGTCCTTAAGGAGGTTAAGGGGCACGCTGGCCCGGCGTTCCCTGTAAGAAGACAGAACATCCTCTATGATTTCCCTGCTGATGCGTTCCCTGTCCTCAAACACAAATGGTTTCAGCTGGGCATTCTGCTTCTTAGCCACATCGTCCAGACAGATCTGCTTAATGTGCAGTGAATCACAGATAGGCTCAATTCCGGGAAGGGTGCAGTTAAATTCACTGAGCACCGCATCAATGGCCCCTGTGGCAAGCACGGCCTCGCTGGTGTAGTTGTTGCCTGCATGACCGCTGAATATATCCTGGTAATGCACGCCGCGCAGCTGTAAATCCTGGCCCACGCAGGTGCAGCCCACCAGGCGGAAGCCCTTTGCCCCGGCTGATCTGGCCAGTTCCTGGACCTCCGGCTTCTTAAGCTGTTCCTGAAGATGCACGAAAATGGAGTGCTGATGGCCTGTTATCATGATATTGATGTAATCCGGGTCAATGACCCCAAGTCCCACGGGGGCAGGCATGATTTCCGGTTCCCCAAGCATGACATCGTTGAGGAGATTGGTCAGCATGAGTCCGTATACCCCGGTGGATATGCCAAGCTTCAGGCAGTGGAGCAGCATGTCAACCGGGTCTGAATTCAGGTTGGTGGAGCATTTGACCACGCCTGCGCAGACCTCGGATTTGGCCCCGCCGGGCAGGATGCCAAGCTCCTTCCACTTCTCAAGGCGCGGGCCGTAAGCCAGCTTCTGCTGCAGCTTCATGGGTACGTAATCCGGCAGGTATAAATCATCCAGCACGGCCTGCGCCACGGCGGCAGCCTCGGTGTGCGGGTCGCTTTCCGGAATCCCGAAGAGTCCGCACAGATGCTTCAACGCGTTCATCCCCTTTATCTCCCCCTTTGCCAGGGCGGTCTGTTTCAGGTTCAGGGCAGTTGTCTCAATCACATGGATATAACAGCCGGATCCGGATGCAACGGCGCGCAGGAAATTCCTTGCCACGATTACGTCTGCCGACGCGCCGCAGATGCCATGGGGCGCTTCCGGGGTGATACGGCAGGGACCGTTGGAGCAGAGGCGGCAGCAGACGCCCTGAAGCCCGAAGCCGCATTTGACGGACTGGCCCTCCACCCTGTGGTGGGATGTTTCCATCGGAAGTCCTGCTATGTATCCTTCCAATGGCTTATCTGCGCTTTTGCAGGTTGTACAGCTGTAACAATTGTTCATGGTAAATACCTCCTGTTGAAGTTTTGAATGGAACTGTGGGTTTGGATTGAAAGAATAAAATTATGTATATCATAAAGTGGATAAAAATAATCCACTTTCTAAACAAAAAATAAGGTTGGTATTAAAAAAGGATATGGAATTCCCGGTCAGCAAAACAGCTCTGCCAGCGTCCTGTGCTTCAGCTCCCGCTCCAGGATTGCCTGTACCCTGGCCAGTTCGCAGTGGACCGTGCAATTATGGCCGCTGCCATCTGCATACTCACAGCGGTACCCCTCCCTCAGACAGGGATTAAGGAAAAATTCCTCGTCGGTGGCGCGTATGACATCCAAAAGCGTAAGCACATCAAGGCTTTGTCCCAGGTTGCACCCGCCGCCTGCTCCCCTGCGGATAAGCACCAGCCCGGCTTTTTCCAGCTTCTTTAGTATCTTATAGGCAAACTGCCTCGGCACCTGCTCCTTCTGGCATATCTGCCCAATGGTCAGCTGCTCCCCGTCCTTCAGGGCGCGGATCATGCGCACCGCATAATCGGATTCTCTTGTTATCATCATGTTCATGCCGCCTTTATTGTTAAAGATATAACAATTCATATGTAATATTATACCAAAGTTGACAAAAATTATCAAGTATGAAAGTAATATTTATATAAAATGTTGCTTATCAGCCCGGCAGGTTGGAATCTATACAAATTATACAAATCTGTAGACTGCATTCAAAGTCCGGGAGACATCACCGCCTTTGTCAACATAGATGCTTTTATTGTAACGTATGCCGTTCTTCTTAAGACATAATTCCAAAAAACACATGAAAATACCAATATCAATCCGATTGTAAAAAGACACCTTATCAGACGGCATGATTCCACGCTTACCAGCTTTTTTGTATCTGTAAACCGCCAAACCATCCGCATTGCATTCAACCATCCACGGCTGTGTGTTGCAGGAACTGGGAGCAAATCTTACAATGTCAGCCACATCAGCCAGCATATTTCCCGCCCATATATCCTCTGCGGTCCTGCGTTTGCTTTTGAACATGTTCTTTCGGAATTTTCTTTCATCATCAATTTTGGCAATGGCAATCATGATGACAAATTCCAGGCCATGGATTAAACCTTCTTCCGCTTTTCCAATCCCATACCATAAAGTGCCTATGTTTTTTGAAACCAGGTACAAATCCAACTGCCCGCCGATATATCCTATATTCTGAAGGTAATTGTCTTTCTTCTCGCTGTACAGCAGGATACAGTATTCCTGTCCCCGTTTACACGTTGTCTCATTTGCCGGCAGCACTTTTACCGCTGTTTTAATATCAGGACACAACGGTGTCAATGACGGATATACTTCTTCAATTTCCCTTATTTCCTCCAAAGAAATTGATTCATCCCCAATATTCCTGAAAAGATGGAATGATTTTCTTTTGAAAATCATTTGATAAAGCATGTTTTCATCTATCATGTTTTCCCCATATATTCTCCCCTCGGTGGAACGGGAGTTTTATACTACATTATAATTTTCCAACCGGAATTACTCTTTGTCATAAACAAAATGTTGATTTTCTTTTTTCTTATCATATTCTAATGCTTCATACCCTCCCTGCAATTCCCGTAACAGTTCCTCTTCACTTGGCAGATATAGCTTATACTTTGAGGCAAAAATCTATGTTTCATTTTCTGGCAACGTATACCTGACTACAGATCCACTTTTATAGCCTTTCAAGCTGTCGTGTACTCCAATTTGATTTGATTGCCTCTTCTGTATAGAACTGACGGGCATTTTCATTTTCCACACGTATCTTATCCCTTTTCGTAAACTAATTCTGCAAACTGTCCATATTTTTTTACTGATTCCAGCCGAAAGCGCTTTAATTCCTCTTTTTGCGTAAACAAAGGAATCCCTGTCCCCAATAATACGGGTGCAACCTGCATTATAATATGGTCAACCATGTTATTATTCAACAGAGGTCTCAATATCGTGTTGCCGCCGATAATCCAGATATTCTTGTCTTTGTCTATCTGTTTTACAAATTACGTTTGATAAAGTCAATCTAAATTATGGGCTTTGTCAGCAAGATATCCTACGGCAAGCAATTCACATGGTGCAAACATGGCAGGCTTTATTTTTCCGGCATTCTCATATTCCTTTACTCCTCCTTGGAAAAAGGCATAGTCAACCGTTTTTCTATAAATAGCAGACCATGATATATTCTTCCTCATTCTCATCGACAATTTCAAATCCCACTTTTTTGTATAATTTCACGGCATAGTTTTCCTTTTGTACAGCAAGTGATGCCTGATGATATCCTCTTCGTTTTAATATACAAAGCATTTCCTGCATTAAAGCAGTACCGATTCCCCATCCCCGATACTCTTTATACAGGGAAATGGCAAAGGAAGGTGTCACATCATCTATATGTCCGTAATCGTTCATAATACGGACCCAGACAGCGCCGACTACTTTTGTGCCAACTTCTGCCACCAAAGCAATGTCATCTTTTTTCTTCCCAAAATCCGTTACATATACCTGTAGCTCAAGCTGTTCGATGACTGATCTCGGCGGAGCGGGTACACCCTTCGGCACAAAAATAGCTTCATATAAAAAATTTTCAAGCAGACTGTATTCTTTTTCTAATATTTCTCTGATAATGTAGTTCATGGATACCTCCACATAAGTCTGTTCTGACAGTTCAGCAGACCGGACTCGTCAGCGATATACGATATAGCGGTAATGCGGCATATCGACACCTTTATAATATTTTGTCCATGTGTCCGTCATTGTCATACCGTTCCTTATGGCTACATTTTGAGATGCAACATTGGTATCTCTGATAATAGAGCAGACTTCATCCGCTTTTAATATTTCAAACGCATACTTTTTACAGGCCTTTGCCGCTTCGGAAGCATACCCTTTATGCCAGTATAGCCGTTCAAAAAGATAACCGATTTCAAGCACTTCCTCATCTTTCCACTGCTGCATCGTAAGTCCACATTGACCAATCATTTCATCCGTCTGTTTAAGGATGACTGCCCATAATCCAAAGTTCCATTTTTGATAACGGAAAATTTGTCTATCCAACCATTCCTGCACTTCAGTATCACTAAACGCTCCTTCGTAAGCGTACATAGTTTCCTCATCCTGTAATATCTTGCATAAAGATTTGAAATCAGACTGATTCATCTCTCGTAAATACAACCTCTCCGTTTCAAATATCATATCATCCCTCAAATTTCAAATTTTCAGCTAGTGCTCCATCCAGTTTACTATCTACTCTTCCTCGAAAATCTTTAATTTCTTGATAATTTCTTCTGGAGTAGGAAGTAACTCTTTCATGTTATCCGGCAAAGAAGAACTTAACTGATATGTAGCTACGCCAATTGGTGCATTTGAACGTTTCAGTGCATACTCCACAAAGGTTTTATCTTTACTCTTACATATAATAATGCCAATTGATGGATTTTCATCCGGAAATTTTGTTTGCCCATCCAACGCCGTCAGATACAGTTGCATTTTCCAGCATATTCAGCTTCAAATTCTCCAATTTTTAATTCAATAGCAACCAAACTGCGTAAGCGAGTTTTACAGAGTCACAATATGTAAGATAAAAATTTCGCATTCTCCAAAGATTTGCAGCCGAATATCCCTTTGCACCAGGAAATTCTTTCTGCAGCTCATTTGAAAGAACCTGTACAATAGATTTTCCCCAGCCCTTTTCTTGTTGCTGTCGGTATATTTCCTCGCCTATTTCCCAGTACAGATTTATCGTTTCTGCATTCATTAATTTCAAAACCTGATACTACTTTTTATTAATCAAATCCTTGATTTCATCTACCAAAGGCTGATAGCCAATTATCTCTTTCAATTTGTTCCTCCATAACTCGCACCAATGGTGCGAGAATTAACATTTTCAGTTTATCACCTATACCTGAGACACTGCTTGAGTTTTATCTTCGTCTGTCGACCAGATACCCCCATCTATTCCAGGTGTCTTCTTACTTTTGTTTGTGATTACCCTCCTGACTGCCAGGGCTTTTGCATAGGATGAATTTGTAATTAGCTTTTTAAGTCTCTTTACAAGTCTCTACTTATCAGAATGTACCGCCTTCACAATCCGTACCTGTAGTCTATTAATATACAATTCCGCCTGTTCCCAATCAATCTCTTTCCATTTCAGCTTCCTGTATGTCTGCGCTGTTCACCGCGTTCAGCAGATGCTCCAGTGAAAACGCCTTCCCCTTCGCCATCCAGTCCTCCAGGCGTCCCTTATTGATATCTGAATGCTCCACCTCCCTTGAGAAGCGGTGGGCAACATCCACAAAATCCAGGAATTCCAGCTGTCTCCCATTCTGCTGCCAGACAGCCAGCGCCAGTTCCTCAATTAACAGGGTGCAGGCTGCAGCCATTTTCATTTTCCTGAAAGGACTGTTGTTATAGACCGCGCCGCAGAAATAGGTAAATACAAAGTAAACCATGAGCTGTTCCCTCCACAGCGGCAGTTTCTTTCCCGCCGGACCATTCAGGAACGCCGTCCTCATTTCCCCATACACAGTCTCCCCTTCACCGTACAGGGTCCTGTCCGCCCGGCTGGCAAAGTCCGGCCAGTCCTGTCCCAGGACCTCCAGATCCTTAAAAATCCCGAACATCTCCTTCATGATTCCATAACGCGCCACCTGGGTCATCCGGTAATCCGCCAGTTTCCTATGGAAAAATCCGTCCCGCTCCTGTATCGCACGGTAATCATCACTGCTGCCTGCGTACCGCATGAGCAGTGCATCCGCATCAAACAGGCGCCCCTGCCGTATGCGCCGCTCCAGGTCATGGGCCAGTGCAAGGCATATGGAAATACGCATGCTGATGTCCATTGACCTGTCCTGCAGTAAGGACAACGCCAGCTCCCGTGTATCCATCAGCTTTGTATAAAGGAAAAAATCAAAATCTTCATAAGATTCCGCCTTCCCGTCCTCCTTTGTGATGAACCGCACCGGCTCCTCACAGCCCAGGATAAGCTTTGCCGCCTCAATGCAGGACATGCACAGGGATATTTCCCTACATCCCTCAAACTCCTCAATGTGTCTTGGATAGGTGCGGCAGGTCCTGCAAAGGTTCTCCGGCCCTGTCTCGGCGTAGATATCACAGAGGTTTTCTTCATTTAAAAATGCACACCGCCCCTCATACTGCCTGAATGAGGCTTCCTTCCAGTTAATGGAGTTGTGAAGGCGGTTTCCAAATGGGCCTTTCATCTGCCGGTAGTTCTCCAGCGCCTTCCTGTCAATCATGATGGCCCACCCGGCGCAGCAGGTATCCATACAGCCGGATGCGATGCACCGGAATTGTTTATAATAGTGCGGGATTGTGTATATCATTCGCCTCTCCTGCCTTCCAGCTCCAGAAGCATTTTCTTCACATCCATCCCAGCCGCATAGCCGGTAAGGCTGCCGTCCGCCCCCATGACCCGGTGGCAGGGAATCATGATGGATATGGGATTATGTCCCACTGCCCCGCCCACGGCCTGGGCCGACATGGTGGGCCTTCCCAGTGACTCCGCCACTTTCCTGGCGATTTCGCCGTAGGTTGTGCTTCTGCCATATGGGATTTCACATAATATCTTCCATACCATCTGCCGGAACGCGCTGCCCTGGGGTTCAAGGCTTGGAAGGAATCCAGGCTCCTTGCCCTTAAAATATGCATCCAGCCAGGTCCTTGCCTCATCAAACACGGGAAGTTCCGCTTTTTCTTCATACAGACCCGGAACCCTTTCTGATTCCTTAAGCTTCCACACCCCGCCGTCAATACGCTCCAGCATGTTACGGTTCAGCGTGCTTCCATAATATTTCTGTCCCTCTATCCACAGGCCTGTTATGCTCTTCCCATTGCTGGAAAGGGTGAGAAGTCCTGCGGGGGAAGGTATTTTACATATGTATACCATATAAGCCATTCTCCTTTTCTTCTATCATGTTTCCTTCCGTTACCTTATCCTTATCTGAGCTTCCTCACAGGAATGTATTCTCCCTGACGCCTGGAAGCAGGTCATAAATCCCGCATCCCATCCGCTCCTCAAAATACTCCTTGATTCCCAGTATCTTCTTCCATCTGGGCACTGTGGAGGGGTGCGTCCCGTATCTCAGGGTCACGTCCACAAACCGCTTCTCCAGAAGGCAGAACCCGCTGGGCAGGGCCAGGGAATCGCATAACTGCACCAGACGGTCATAATCATCATACACCGCTGATTCGATGAATTGTTTCATGAACTGCCGGTCCTCCTCAGGCATATCGAATACGCCGATGGATGTCCCTATGTCCTGAATCATGAAGGCATGGCTGATGCAGATTTTAGCCGCCTCATCCCACCCATGCTCCATGCATCTGCGGTATCCCTCTATCAGGTGGCGTTCCGATATCCGGCCCGGAAACCGGCCCACGTCATGGAGAAGCCCCGCCACGTAGGCGTGTTCGTTGTCAAGCCATCCGCACCGGGATGCGATATATTCACAGGCCATGGCCACATATCTGGAATGGTCCACCCAGATTCCCGGATTCTGTTCCCCGGCCCATACCAGTTCTTCCTCAGCCCGTTTTCTGTCTGGCAGCATGATAAACCTCCTTGTTGTATATACCAGGGTGTGTTTTCATTTTCCCAATATCTCTGTTCATTGTACTACCAAAAGGGATGAAGGGCTACTCTTTTTATTGTATTATATCCCTGCCTATTATATCTCTGTGTTCCATACCATATGGACATGCGGATGGCAGGAATGGATTTTCAACATCCCTTAACACGGAAAAAGCCGCCGGACGTCCCAACAGACGGCCCGGCGGCCACATCATCATATCATCACACCTGCGGGAACCCTTTATTCCCCCACATAGTACTCCTTCACCTCATATTCCCTCAGCGCCTCTTCATCCGGCTCAAATCCCAGTCCCGGCTTCTGGGGCGCATGCATGTATCCGTCCTTGTCAATGAGCACCCGGTCCTCTTCCCTGAGGATATAATCCCGGCGGTCCACGGTCCACGAACAGGGCCGTATGTTCGGACTTGCCGGGGGTATCCGCGGTATCAGTGGCATCATAGCCAGCTTCATCGTTTCGTCACTACCCAGAAACGCACTGTTTTCACAAATGCGGACCAGTATGTAAGGATGGTCGTAACGCCCATCAGCCCGAAAATAACCTTAATCATACCGAATGACGGCATGGTGGAGCACCACAATGACAGCACCCCGCTGCCTATGAACGATAGGGTCAGCAGCTTTTTATAAGATACCTTATCCGCCAGGATACCGCCCGGCAGATAGCTGATCAGGGCCACGGTCCCGTAGATGGAGCTGATGGTGCCAAGCTGGGTATTGGTAATCTGGAATCCCGACAACATGGCGTCATAAAATGCCTCCCTCATGTAGGCAACCTTGTAAATCACACCCGCCCCCAGTGCAATCACGGTCAGAAGAAAATACTTTTTGAATGTTTCACCTTTCATACATTTCACCTTCCCTAATTATTATTCAGCATTTTCACATCCGTATATGGAATGTTTAATACCCTGGGCCTATATTAGCAGTTATTACCTGATCCATGTGGTTCCGTAGCATAATATTATCTATTTTGTTGCAACTTTGATGCATTTCCAGAAAATGTATGGGTTTTATTGATATCAGACAGCCCCATCTCCTGCTTCCCATCCGGCCTGGATCCTGATATGATTATAAGTATCATGAACAAACAGATAAGCTGGGGCATGTTTGAAATGCCTCAGGAAAGGAGCCACTGCATGAGATACAGAAAACTGGGCGGCACAGGACTTGAGGTAAGCGAGATCGGACTGGGGGCGGAATGGCTGGAACGCCATGATACAGAAGAGGTGAGGCAGGTTGTTGCCTATTGTGAGGAAAAGGGAATCAATATACTGGACTGCTGGATGTCGGAGCCGAATGTCCGCTCCAACATCGGGGCCGCCATCAGGGGCCGCAGGGAGCGCTGGATCATCCAGGGACACCTGGGTTCCACCTGGCAGGACGGCCAATATGTGAGGACCAGGGACCTTGAGAAGGCCAAGCTGGCATTTGCAGACCTACTGGAACGCCTTGGGACGGATTATATTGATCTGGGGATGATCCACTTTGTGGATGAAACCGCGGAATACCACAGGATCATGGACGGGGAGTTTTACGCCTATGCAAAGGAACTGAAGGAGCAGGGCGTAATCCGGCACATCGGCATGAGCACGCATAATCCGGCTGTTGCAAAGCTGGCAGCGGAGAGCAGGCGGATTGAGATGATCCTCTTCAGCATCAATCCGGCCTTTGACATGCTGCCTGCCAGCGAGAACATGGAGGATTATTTTAAGGAAACTTACGATGAGCAGTTAGGCGGGATTGCGCCGGAACGGGCAGAACTGTACAAGATCTGTGAAAAGAACAACATCGGGATCACGGTGATGAAGGGTTATGCGGGCGGACGGCTGTTCTCAGCAGAAACCTCACCCTTCGGCGTGGCGCTGACCCCGGTACAGTGCCTGCATTACGCCCTGACCAGGCCCGGGGTTGCCAGCGTGATGGTTGGATATGATACCGTAGGGCATGTGGACGAGGCGGTTGCATACGAGACCGCCACCGAAGAAGAAAAAGACTATGCCACCGTACTGTCCAAGGCGCCCGCCCATGCCTATTACGGGCAATGCACCTACTGCGGCCACTGCGCGCCCTGCCCGGCCGGCATCGACATCGCGATGGTCAATAAATTGTATGACCTGGCTGTGATGCAGCCGGAGGTCCCTGCCGCGCTGAAAGCCCATTATGATGGACTGTCTGCCAACGGCAAGGACTGTGTCGGCTGTAAGGGATGCGAGGAACGGTGTCCGTTCGGGGTGGCTGTGGCTGAAAGGATGGAACAGGCGGCTGATCTGTTCCGGTAATTCCGTCCGGGCCAGCCCTTTCATAATCCTCTTAATGATGGCTGTGAAGCCTGGGCACATCTACATTAATAAGGCACAGGCAGCCCGGGATTCACCGCCATCAGATATGTATACACAATAATCAGCAGGATAACCCCGGCGGACACAACGATATACGGGATGATTGCTTTTGATATCTTTTCAATGGATACGCCGGACACGCCGGACAGCACAAACAGCACCATCCCCACCGGAGGCGTTACCAGGCCGATCAGGAGGTTCAGTACCATTATGATGCCGAACATGACCGGGTCAATCCCAAGCGCCGTGATGAACGGAAGCAGTACCGGCGTCATGATGACAATTGCCGGGGTAATATCCATGAACAGGCCGATGAACAGCAGTATGACGCTGACAATGACAAGGGCCATCATCGGGTTATCCGTCAGATTCATTAAATATACCGCCACGGTCTGGGGTATCTGTGAAAATGTTAGGATCCATGAAAACAGTGTGGCCGATGCAATGATGAACAGCACCCCAACCGTCACATCCAATGTCTGCCGGATTACGGACGGCAGCTCCTTCAGCGTGATGCTCTTATATAAAAATCCCAGAAGTATCCCGTATACAACGGCTATGACCGCTGCTTCCGTCGGCGTGAAAATCCCGGCAATGATCCCTCCCCTGATGATTACAGGAAGAAGCAGCGCCCAAAAAGACCATTTCAGGCATTTCCATATTTCTTTTAATGTCGCCCGTTTCCGCTTTTCATAGCCCTTGTTCTTACAGATGCAATAGTTAACAGCCATCATTGCAATAGCCAGCAGGATTCCCGGAAGGATTCCTGCCGTAAACAGGTCCCCTACCGATACGGAAGCAGTAACGCCGAAAATAACCAGCGGAACGCTTGGGGGGATGACAGGTCCGATCAGGGAGGATGCCCCTGTTACTGCCAGGGAAAAATCATCATCATAGCCTCCGTCCTTCATGGCCTGCAGCTCAATTGCCCCCAGTCCCCCTGTGTCCGCGATTGCACTGCCGCTCATCCCTGCAAAAATCACGCTGGCCAACACATTGGAATGTGCCAGCCCGCCTGTAAAATGCCCTACCAGATGGTCTGCAAAGGAGAATATACGCTTTGTGATTCCTCCCTGGTTCATGATATTTCCCGCAAGGACAAAAAAGGCAACGGCCAATAAGGGAAAGGAATCCACCCCCGCAGCAAGCCTTTGGGCAATCAGTTCCAACGGCAGTCCATAGACCACCATATATGCCACCGAGCTGATGAACATGCTCATGGCAATGGACGCTCCCATTAACAGCAGCAGGAAAAAAAGTCCAAATAAAATCAGCATCCGTCTTTCCTCCTTTGCAGTATTTTCCTGATATCGCTGACAATCATGCCCATGTCGTATGCCATGTAAATCACAGCCCCCACCGGTATGACCAGGTAGACCAGCTGCATGGGCAGCTCCATTGCAGTAGAGACAACATTCTGGTGGGCAAGAAACTGCAGGGAGGTCCGAAACAGCACTATGAATGCCAGGAATCCCGCCACATCCACAATCAGTCCGCAGAGTGCCTTAAGGACCGGTGGCAGCCTGTCCTTAAGGAGCGTCATCCCGATATGGGAACCTCTGCGGATCCCGTATCCAATACCAAGGAACGTAATCCATATCTGGAGATACCTTGCCAGCTCCTCAGCCCATTTGAGAGGAGCCGAAAAAAAGGTGCGCATGATAATCTGGACAAACAGAACGATTCCCATCACGGCAAGGCACAATATCAAAGAATATTCTTCCAGTTTATGTAAGCCACTAATCAACCTTTTCATAACCTACCTCATTCAACGGCGCGTATCTTATCAACAAGTTCCTGGTCAAAACCATCATATATGAACGCCGTCATTTCCCTGAATGCTTCTTTGTCCACATCGTCAATGATTTCCATACCGTTGGCCTCCAGCTGCCGGATATATGTATCCTCAGCCTCAAATGCCTTATCATCAATCCATGCCGACGCTTCCCTGGCAGCCTCGGTTACCGCCGTCCTGTAAGTCTCAGGCATGGATTCCAATGTCTTCGTGCTGGCGTAAAGGGCATTGGCCCCCATAATATGCTCTGTCTTAATAAGGTAATGCTGGACCTGGTCGAATTTATTGGCAGCAATTGTGGCCAGTGGATTCTCCTGCCCGTCAATGACCCCCTGCTGCAGGGAAAGGAAGACTTCGCTGAAAGCCATGGGAGTTGCCACTGCCCCCATTGCAGTCAGGGTGTCAATATAAAGCTTCTGGTCCGGCACCCGTATGTTAAGCCCCTTCATGTCTTCCGGGCCGGACACCGGCTTGTCCTTTGTTGTCAGATACCTGGCTCCATAGTAAAATGCCCCGATTCCCCTGGCTCCCATGTGTTCTTCCATTTCATCAAACATGGAATACACCGCATCGCTGTTTAAAATCCGTACCAGATGTTCCCTGTCATCCGCAATATACGGAGCGTCCAGGATTCCTATGTCCTGATACTTTTTCGCCGGTTCCCCAAATCCAATGATTGCAAAGTCAATGGAGCCGATTTCCACTGCGTCGAATATCTCCTTTTCATTCCCAAGCTGGGAAGCAGGAAACACACTCACGGTCACATGACCATCTGTCTTTTCCTTTACAAGCCTTGCAAACTCCTCCGCCCCCATTCCGTTCGGATGGTCGATGGGCATGATATGGGCAAGCTTCAGTTCAGCGTGATAATCGTTTCCTGCTTCCGCAGCAGCCCCGCTGGTTCCGGCCCCGTCAGCCACGGCGCTGCCGGGATTTTTCCCCGCGCCCCCTGCCCCACTGCCTGCCGAACCGCACCCCATCAGTGAAATACTGCATGCACAGGCCATGATTCCTGCCGCAAGACGCCTCATATGTTTCTTCCTCCATACATTTAACTGCTTTGACATAAACCCCTTCTCCTTTCATATTTATTGATTCATTTTTTCCAATTTCTCCCAGTCAAATTCCACTCCGCTTCCAGGCAGGTCCGACGGTTCCAGGTATCCTTCCCTGATAATCAGCGGCCGCTTCGTATACTGCCAGATTGGGAAGCTGTGGAACTCAATATATCCTCTGTTTTCCAGGCCTGCCAGTATGTTCACATGCAGCTCCTGCATACCGTGTGAGTGGACCTTTAAGTGATATTGTCCGGCCAGCCCTGCCACCTTTACAAATCCGGTAATCCCTCCTGCATTCGAGGCATCGGGTATGGGACATTTGATGTGTCCAATCCGCAGCGCCATCTCATGCTCATAAATGGTGTGTAGGTTTTCCCCCATGGCAATGGGTATGGATGTGGCCTGCCCGATTCTTGCATAAGCCTCATAATCATCCGGATCCGTGGGTTCCTCCAGCCACGTGATGCGGAACTCCTCCAGACGCTTTGCCATCTCAATGGCAGTCACTTCATCCCAGGCCATATTGGCATCCACCATGAAAACAGACTTATCCCCTATGAGGCGGCGCACCGCCCGCACCCTGGCAATATCCTCATTTCCATCCTGTCTGCCCAGTTTAATCTTAAATGCATTGTGCCCCTGTCCCATCTGGCCTTCAATCTGGCTTAGCAGCTCCTTCTCCGTCAGCATTAAGTCAATACCGCCATAGTAGACAGGCACTTTCGATGATGGATTACCTAAATACCCTGACAGACCCATCCCTTTCTGTTTCAGCATTGTATCCCAGAATGCAATATCCAACGCGGAAATGGCAAAGGAGGCAATCCCTCCCCTGGCAACATAGTGGATTCCCCGCGCCATCATCTGGTTCATGGTTTCCGGGCATTGCATTTCCTTTCCAATCAACAGCGGCGTTAAGTCCTTCTCTATCATAACCGCAATGGCCGCCCCGCCAATACCGCCCGTATATGTATATCCCACCCCCTTTACTCCGCTTTCCAGCATCACTTCAACCGTGATTACCTCGAAAAAGTTATGCTTTCCGTGGATTGCATCCACCAGATTACCTTCCAGCGGCAGTCTGAAATACCTTGTATCAATTGATATGATTTTGCCGTACACCTGATTTCTCCTTTCCCAGCCTTGAGGAGCGTTTAAAAATATATTTCCGCCGCTGCAAAGGCCATCAAATCCGGAAAAATATTTATGTATTTTATTTTTCCTATATTTTTATTTTATTGTATACTATAATATCAAATTAATCAAGTATTTTTGTATACTATTTTGAAAAACCCAATACAAAGTATTCTGTCCTGCTATACTCAGTCCATTTTTTAACACTACACGCCAAATTATTTTTATATTTTGCTCTTTTATGTATACATAAACCTCATCCAATTCATTAATATGTTTTATTTTTATGTATACAATTTTCTTTTACTGAGTTAAAATAGATTTATCCATTGAAAAGGAGATAGCTTATATGCCCAGGCTAAAAGGAAATGCCTCCGACACGGCATTAAAAAAGATTGTCCAGAAAATTAATGATTATGAGTTATCCTCAGGCGAAATCGTATCGGACCTGGAATTATCCAATGAGCTGAATATCAGCCGCACCCCGGTCAGGGAAGCAATGCAGCAGTTAATTGATATAGGGTTACTGGAGCGGACAGCCACCAAGGTGGTGGTAAGGTCCATCACCCTTACTGATATTGTGGAAATATTCCAGATACGGGAAGCAATCGAAATCATGAGTGTTAAGATAATCCTGTCCAACGGAGGATTAACAGAAGCCCAGAAGCTGGAATTGATGGATATCCATCAGAATCTATGTAATGACATTTCAAATGGGAACTTCGACAAAAACTTTTCCGATGACACGGCGTTCCATGAGAAGCTGATTGAATATTCCGGCAACTCACGTATGGAAGACATATCCAGACGCATCAGCCTGCAGAGCCAGAGACTGCGCTGGCTGACCCTTCTTACTCCTTCCAGATACGCAGGAACACGGGATGAACACGAACGGATCATCCAGGGTATTTTAAACCAGGATTTAGACAGCACTGCCAGGGCCATCCAGGAACATCTGCAGGGCAGCCTTGAAAACTATACCCAGATACTTAATAATAACCAATGGGTGAAAATCATGAGTGAACTTAAGAATATGAACCCGTAAAGGAACCCCCGGAAGCCGCCCTGCAGAAGCACAAAAGCGGCAGGCAGGCAAAGTGTGTACCACTTTGCCCTGCCTGCCGCTTTTAAAAATAACGATAGCGTAGTGTTTTATTCTCATAATATCATCACTCCGGACCCCCATTTCATCGTTCCCCGCCTTATCCGCCAAAGGCAATCCGAAAAGCCATACCAAGCGGAATTCATTGAACAGCATCCATAATTGGTGACAGGGATTCAAAATTAACGAAATTGACTTTCTTACCGAATGTCTCAATCATTGCTGTTATTTCAGCAGTTTTCTTTTCTTCAGGCAGGCTCTTGGCTTTCCTGTATAGCAACGTCATCATGGTTTTATGTTTAAAGTTCAGCTTGCTATAATCAATCCCACCTCGCAGATGAAATACCTGCGTGTTCTTAAGAATTTTCTCAGGTACTTGTTTACTGATAGACTTTTTTATATTGTCCGTATTTTCTTTATCATTTACATCCGCCAATCCGACTGTTACGATAATTAATGCTGTATCATCGTTCATTGCCTTAACCGTCTTTCTCAAACCTTTCACTCCGCCAGCAAATAAACCGCCAAAATGTATGATAAGGCCGTAGTCTGACAATGACTGCATATCCTCATAATTCATGATAGGAATACCTGTCATCTCTGAAAACCTGGATGCATAAGTCCTTGTCGTTCCATATCCGCTACCGTAAATAATCAGTTTCTTCATCTGTTTTCCTCTGCAACTTTCAATTTTCATTACTGAAAATCAATATTAAACCACTACTGATTCCCTTCAACAACAATGTGGGGACCGGACTTTGAAATATGGTCCATGGTGAAGGACTTTCTTCCCACCACAGGGGAGCGTCCTACTGAAACAGCCTTTCATTTGAGGGACATTTAAGCAGGCTGCAGGTTTGAAAAAATTGTGCGTCTATTTCGCTAATATCATGTGCCGGCTTCTCTTAACGTTCTCTTAACGTCATCTAGGTATGCTATATACTCATTTCCCCACACTTCAAGAACGGATAGGACTTTTCTGAATTTTTCACCGATTTCACTTAGCTGATACTCAACTTTAGGAGGAATCTGTTGATATTCAATGCGAACAATCAACCCTTCGTCTTCAAGCGTTTTTAATTGCCTTGATAAAGTGGTATGTGTCATTTCTTCCGGCATACGTCTTTGCAACTCATTAAAACGTATTGGCCCGTCAGTTAATAGATATAGGATATACATAGACCATTTTCCTGTAAGTACCTTTTGCGCGGTTACATAAGGGCATAGCCCGAACAATTCCTTTTTTGCCATGTATACGTTCCTTTCTGATACTGGTATCATTAAATATCGTACTTGCATTATCACTCCTGCGCTATATAATTATACTTGCAAACAGAAAGAAACGCAACCCACAATCTGAAAGGAGTTTTTATCATGAATGAAGTTTTGGAGTATTTGAAATCATGCGGCACTTTTTATCTCGCTACAAGTGAGGATGGACAGGCTCATGTACGTCCCTTCGGTGCGGTCTGTGAATTTGAGGGCAAACTCTATTTTGTTACAAACAATCAGAAAAAGGTATACCAGCAGATGAAGAAAAACGGGAAAGTTGAAATCTGTGGAATGCACAAGGGTACATGGATCCGTGTTGAGGGTGAAGTGAAAGAGGACACGCGCCGGGAAGCAAGAGTGTCCATGATGCATGACAACGAAGCTGCTTTAAGTAGCATGTACACTGTCGACGATAATCTAATGACCGTATTTTATTATGAACATGGTACTGCTTCCATCTATTCATTTACCTCTGATCCAAAGGTAATTGAACTGTGATTAAATCATAAACAGCAACGCCGGACAGAGCATTTTAGCCTCGTCCGGCGTTGTTCAACCATGCGCTTTTCAGCTGATAGGGACGCCGCAACCAGCTGGAAAAACAACTATTTCTTATTCTTCAGCCGCAGCTCAATCCCCCGTTCCCCGGCCATCTCCTCAAACATCTGCACGGCCCGGGCAGCCCGTTCCTTCAAATTCCCCTCTTCCACAACAGTCTGTTCCCGGATGCGCCCAACCACAGCCTTCACGTCTTCAAGCTCCAGCAGGTTGACTGCCAGACAATAAAAATTCTTGCGTCTTCCGTCGTTACAATATTCCAGCAGCCACCGCAGCAGGCCAATCTTCTCATCCAATTCAGCCCGATATGCATTTATCCCGCTCATTCTTACCTTTTCAAAATCCCTTGTCACATTCCTGTATGTAATAAATGAGTCCTCCGGGTGCTCATCCACATACCGCCTGCAGGGAAATTCCTCACACAGGACACAATATTCCACCCCGCCGTGGCGTTGGCCGCAGTTGATAATGGCGCAGGATGGATGCTTAAGGTAAAATCCCTGCCCGCCGCATCCCGGACATCTGGATCTGCCCTCCGTGTGATACCGCGGGCAAAGGCCGCAGTTCAGGCCGCAGGCCGCGTATTCAGGGTAATCCCTGTAATGTTCCTTCATAGCCGTCCCCCCTCTTCTTCGTCATCCCATGATTTTCTCCGGTCTGAATTTCAGGTAATCCGCTGAAACCAGCCTGTAATCAACCCCATCCACCTCACCCAGGAAGCTGTCCTGATACCGGGCCTCCCCGTGGCAGTGGGAATAAATCACCATCTCCGCCCCATATTCCTCTGCCATCCGCGTAAAGCAGCTCTCCATCTCCCCTATGCTGGTTGGCGGATAATGCAGGAACATGATGAAATGTTCATATCCATCCGACGCAGCCGACTCAAAGGATATGCGCAGCCGTTCCTGTTCACGTTTCACGATTTTCTGAAAATGTTCCGGGGTGTCCTTTCCCTCATAGCAATACCCCTTGGTTCCAACAAGGGCATGGACCACCTTGGAACAATCCTCATAGGTATAATAGTTGTTCTGCAGGAAAGACAGCTTTCCTTTATACAGTTCATTTAGCAGACGGGTCTTTTTAGCGTCCCAGAACATGTCATGGTTTCCGCGCAAAAGGATTTTCCTGCCCGGAAGGGAGGCAATGAATCCCAGGTCCGCCCTGCTCTCATTCAGATTCCGCCCCCAGGAGTGGTCACCCGTAATAACGACCGTGTCCTCTTGATGGATCTGCTTTTTCCAATTCTTTTCAATCTTCTCCACATGGTCCTTCCATTCTTTTCCAAAGACATCCATGGGTCTATCCGTGGATAAAGACAGGTGAAGGTCCCCTATTGCATATAATCCCATATATCACTCCAATTTTCCATCCATTATTCAGGCATTCCATCATTTACAGATAACACCATTTAGTATCATTATAAGATGGATTACGGTAAAATACAACGCATGTATTGCCGGATCCACAAGTGCGGATTCACAATCGTGAATACCGCCTTCGCAAAAGCCCCTGCAAATCAAGGGATACATTTTTTTCCTCATCTGCTATAATAAGATTATATCTGTCCTATGGAGGTGAGACCATGAAATGTCCATATTGTAATCAGGAAATGAAAAAGGGATATATTACTTCAGATGCGCGCTTGATTGCCTGGCGGGAAGAAAAGCATGAATCGGCAAATGTTAAAAAAGGAGAAGGTATCCAGCTGGCCAAAAAAATCTTTGGAGGCGCAGCCACAATATCAGATGCGTACTGCTGTAAGGTATGCGGTAAAATTATCATCGATTACGCCAAAACAGAGGCTTATACCGTGTAAACCATTCATAGTCCCACGGCAAAGCCCCTGTCTGATGCATTGCCAGCCTGATACCAGGGCCAATAGCCCTGTCTATCCCCTCTCCTCAAAGGCCCGGTCAGCCGCCAGCTGCGCCTCTATGACCCGGTCGCACCACTGGTCGAACTCAGGGTCCTCCACCTGTGTTTCGGGATGTTCCACCATATATCTGGCAGCCTGCCGGATTCCCTCGGCCATGGAGACCGTACACACAAAATCCGGTACCGCCCGCTTTATCTTGGAATTGTCAAATACCACGCTGCAGGATTTATCGCCCTGAAGTTCTCCTTCCAGGTCATACTGCCTCCCATGCCGTACCAGGAAATCCGTTGTCACATGGACGGCCTTTAAAGGCATTCCCATGGCATCTGCTATGGTTTCATAAATCTGGTTCCATGTCATGCTTTCATCGGTTGTGATATGGAAGGAATGTCCAATGGCATGCGGATTGCCCATCAGACCCACATAGCCTTTGGCAAAGTCCGACGCATGGGTCACGGTCCACAGGGAAGTCCCGTCCCCGGGGATGATGACCGGCTTACCATCCAGGATGCGCTTTAATACCTGCCAGTTTCCTTTTGCGCCGTGAGGCGTGACAGGCGGTTTTTTCCCGCAGTGGGTATGGCTTGGCCTCACAATGGTGACCGGAAAGCCATCCCTGCGGTATGCGTCCATAAGCGCATTCTCAGCGTCTATCTTCTGCCGTGAATACTCCCAGTACGGATTGGCCAGCGGCGTGCTTTCCGTAATCCTGTAATCTGACACGGGCTTCTGATAGGCAGAGGCGCTGCTGATATAGATATACTGTCTTGCCACGCCTGTAAAAAGCCGGATATCCCTCAGGGCGTCCTCTGCCGTATAGCCGACGAACTGCGCCACCACGTCATATGTTGTTCCCGCAATGGCCTTTCCCACCGCCTCCTCGTCGTGTATATCCGCAACAATGGAATCCATCCCGTCCGGCACCGGCCTGCTGCCTCTGTTTAACAGGGTGATGTCCCATCCACGTTTCAAGGCCAGCTCTGTCACGGATGCGCTGATTGTACCTGTCCCGCCAATGAATAATGCTTTCATGCCAATTCCTCCCTTGCCTTATTAATGTAAAATGTCCTTTGTCCAATGGTTTGATTGTACCACACCTTATATCAATCAACAACCATTCCCGTAATCCGATTCCTTCACCGATTCCTTCAGACCACTGACCTTCATCTGAATATTCAGTCCCCATATGGGCCCGGTTCCTGAACCGCAGGAAACCTTAATATGACATTATCTCATATCCGTCTTCCGTGACCAGAACCTGGATTTCCCACTGGGCAGAGGGTTTCCCGTCAGCCGTGTAGACGGTCCAGCCATCTTCCTCATCCGTGAAGATTTCATCTGAGCCCATGTTAATCATGGGCTCTATGGTAAATATCATGCCTGGGACCATGAGCATTTCCGTGCCCCGCCTTGACACATAGCTGACCCATGGGTCCTCATGAAATTCCAGCCCCACCCCGTGTCCGCCTATTTCCTTCACAACCGTATATCCGTTCTGCTTGGCAAAGTCATGGATGGCCTGGCCCATATCCCCCAGGAACCCCCATGGCCTTACCTGCTGAAGGCCGATATCAAGGCTCTGCCTGGTCACTTCCACAAGGCGTTTCTTTTCCTCCGAAACCTGGCCAATACAGAACATCCTGGAAGAATCCGAGAAATACCCATTGTAGATGGTGGACACATCCACATTGATGATATCGCCCTCCTGAAGGATTACATCCGGCGAAGGGATGCCGTGGCATACCTGGTCATTGACAGAGGTGCACACGCTTTTGGGAAATCCCTCGTAATTCAATGGGGCCGGTATCCCATGGAGCCGCGTTGTCTGCTCATAGACCCAGCGGTCAATCTCTTCCGTGCTGATTCCTTCCTTTATCCTCTCACTGATGTAATCCAGGACAGCGATATTCACCTTGCAGCTCTCCCTGATACCTTCAATCTGTTCCGCATTCTTGATGATACGGTGGGACGGTATCACCGCTCCCCTGCGGGCATATTCCTCCAGCCTGCTGTCAAAACCGCCGTGGCACTTCTTATATTTCCTGCCGCTTTGGCACCAGCACAAATCATTTCTCCCTAATTTAAACATAGCTGTGACGCTTCCTTTCCTGCTTTCCTTCTACACTTATCACCGGCACGGTATGGCGTACCTCACTTTTCTGATAGCCATTTGATGTATTCATGTTCCGTAATAAGAATAGTCTCCCTATTTTCTGTTTGATTATTAAATGCACATAAAACCAAATCCGTATTGCGCCACTCCATAAAGTCTACGTCGTCGTACCGGTCATAGCCATTTTCCAGGTGTTCCTGCACATCCGCCCAGATACCAGGCTCTTTCATCGGATGCGAAAAATCCATAAGTAACGTCCCAAACGGACACGCCCAATAACAGCCTGAAACAGCAATCAGATTCGTTTTCTTATTGTAAGACACATCCGTCCAGATAAAAGTCTCACCTTTTGGAAACGAACCGGAGGGAATATAATGAAAATCCTGTAATGTATCTAAGTCCAAAACGCTGTATCCATATAAATCCGAGCGGAAAACCAGATATTCGTGGCCATTGCCATGCTCTATCAATTCACAAAATTCGCAATCATCATTCAGATTTTTCCAGGTGTAAAGCACCTTTCCTGTCTCATCAATCAGTTCATTCTCCGTAGCATGGAGCGTATACCCGCCCACCTTACCGCTATAGGAGCATTTTTTCAGATAATAATGCGGAAAAATCATTGTGGTCTTACTATGACGCAGATAATCCGCACAGAAAACCCGCTCCTGCTCTTGGCGGTATGTCCTGTATTCCTGCGAATACGCTACATTTACCATAGGGTTTTTCCTCTCTTTCCCATACACGTATTCTACCATGCCATGCCACCCATGTCTATCTTATTACCTCTTCTTCCCCCTCTGTCTGACCGGGCTTCCTGCCTTTAAATATAAGCTGTATTTATATACATTATGAAAAAACTTCTCATATGAATTGTTTAAAATTTCCATTTTGGGAGAATCATACTATTAGAAGTTACTGATTCATAGTTCAGAAAGGTAGGATCCAATGGGACGCAGTTATCATTTATCAAAAAAAATTGCAGAAAACCAGGCAATGGAAATCCTCATGGAAATCAATGGTTTTTCTGACATCAAACAGGCCGCTTTCAGTTCAGGGATGGATTATCTGGAGATTGAGGCAAAGGGACATGATTATTCCGAAATCATGAGCAGGGCCGTTAACCTTTTCAGCAAAAAGGCAGATGGCTGTGAGCTGTCATTTGCGCGTTTTGTATAAAGGGAACAGGCACCCGGCCCTTACCATGTAGATGGCGGCCGACATTTCTGTCAGGCCGCCGCCGATTATCATCACACCCATTAATCCTGTTCCGTATTAAATCAAGCCTACCAGATCCAGGCTTGGTTTCAGGGTATCTGCCCCCGGCCTCCACTTAGCCGGGCAGACCTGGTCGCCGTGTTCTGCCACGAACTGGGATGCCTGGACGCGGCGGAACAGCTCGTCCGCATTCCTTCCCACATTGCCTGCAATTACTTCGTAAGCCACGATCCTTCCTTCCGGGTTCACGATAAAGCTTCCTCTTTCGGCCGTGCCGTCAGCTTCAATCATCACGTCAAAATCCCTGGCAAGCCTGCCTGTGGGATCTGCCAGCATGGGATACTGTATCTTCTGTATGGTCTTGGATGCGTCACGCCATGCTTTGTGGACAAAATGGCTGTCACAGGAAACACTGTAAATCTCACAGCCAATCCCCTTAAACTCCTCATACTTATCAGCCAGGTCCTCCAACTCCGTTGGGCACACAAAGGTGAAATCCGCCGGATAGAAAAAGAATACGCACCACTTTCCTAGTATATCCGATTTCTTTATCTCCTTAAACCCGTTGCCTGTAAATGCCTGTACTGCAAAATCGCTTATTTCCTTACCAATTAATGACATAAGCCTGTCCTCCTTTGTCTGTTGTGGTTTTTATTTCATATATACATTAGTTACAGCTAATTTACTTTTATTTTATCAGTCTCTCCCGATTTTGTCAATAAATAATATTGATAATCATTCTTATTTTTATATTTGATATAATAAATTCAGCCGCAAGGAAATCATGTCCCCCCTTACGGCTGAAAAACCAATCCTGTCATCATGACCGGATTGCATCCAATCGGTTTTATGCCTTGATATTAAACGCATTGATTCCAGGATATACCGCTCCTGCCCCCAGCTCTTCCTCTATCCGCAGCAGCTGGTTGTATTTTGCCACACGCTCGCTCCTGCTGGGAGCGCCGGTCTTAATCTGGCAGTTATTCAGCGCAACCGCCAGATCTGCAATGGTCGTGTCCTCAGTCTCGCCGGAGCGGTGGGATACAATGGCCGTATAACCGGCCTTATGGGCCATCTTGATTGCCTCCAGTGTCTCAGAGACGGTTCCTATCTGATTCAGCTTTATCAGGATGGAATTGCCGCAGCCCCGGCTGATTCCCTTTGAAAGACGCCGGGTATTGGTCACAAACAGGTCGTCCCCCACCAGCTGCACCCTGTCCCCCAGTCTGTCCGTCTTCATCTTCCAGCCCTCCCAGTCTTCCTCGTCCAGGCCGTCTTCAATGGAATGAATGGGATACTGGCCAACCAGCTTTTCCCAGTGGTCCACCAATTCTTTGGAAGTAAAGCGTTTTCCGGTCTTGGGCAGCAGGTATTCTCCCTTTGTGCCGCTCTTCCACTCACTGGAAGCAGCATCCATGGCAAGGACAAAATCCGTTCCTGGCTTATATCCCGCCCTTCTTATGGCTTCCATGATGTACTCGATTGCTTCCTCGTCACTTCCCAAGTCCGGCGCAAATCCGCCCTCATCCCCAACGGATGTAGCCAGCCCTTTTCCCTTTAGCAGACCGGCCAGGGCATGGAAAACTTCCGTACACCAGCGCAGTCCTTCCTTAAAGCTTCCGGCCCCAACCGGCATGATCATGAATTCCTGCACATCCACTGTGTTGGCGGCATGGGCGCCGCCGTTGAGTATATTCATCATGGGGACCGGAAGCCTGTTTCCATTTACACCGCCAAGGAAACGGTACAGCGGAATCCCCATGGCGCCAGAAGCAGCCCGCACACATGCAATGGACACTGCAAGGACTGCATTAGCACCCAGCTTTGACTTGTCCTTTGTGCCGTCCGCCTTAAGCATGGCCTGGTCCACCGCATATATATCGGCTGCATCCATCCCTTTCAGCGTATCTGAGATAACCGTGTTTATGTTCCTGACCGCCTTCAACACTCCCTTGCCGCCAAACCGCGGATTGTCCTGGTCCCTTAATTCCAGGGCCTCAAATTCCCCGGTGGAGGCCCCGCTGGGAGCAGCCCCCCTGCCAATGGTCCCATCCGTCAGATAAACCTCGGCCTCAACCGTTGGATTGCCTCTGGAGTCAATGATTTCACGTCCAATTACCTTTTCAATTTCTAAATATCCCATATCATTCCTTTCCCATGGATATCATTTACCTCAGGGATATGCGGGACAGCACTGCGTATCTCTTGAGATGAATCCCCAACGAATCCCTTTGTAAACTTCTGTCCCATGTCTGGCTGGTCTGTTGTAATTTATATCTTTTAAAGTTAGTTATTACTAACTAAATATGAGTATATCAGATTCTTTCCTGAAAGGCAAGTCCGGACAATGACATTTTCCATTTATTTTTGCCCTTATCCGGCACCCATCTGCATTTATTGTTGCAAGAAAGGAATCCGTATAATCCGAAAAGCCCATACAGGCCTGTGTCATGATTTAAGAAAATAACCTTGACCCTCACATGATATGAGGGTCTGTATCCCTTTTTCCGAAATGAAAAAAGATATGGATGATTACATGGTACATCCCGGCCCGGCCGCCGGAACTTCGTTTTTTTGAGCGGGAAAACGAAGTTAACTTTTAGAGTATGTCCAAACCATTAAGGCCTGACATCCTGAGGCCCGCATCCAGCGGCTGCAAGCCTCAGCCACTCCTCATCCTCCTGCCCGACCAGCCGTGCGTACTTCGTCCACTGCGGTGACCCCGCTTCCTTAAGCGCTGTCAGTACGGCCAGTTTCTGATACTGTTCCAGCTCCCCTGAATATTTCCTCCAACAGGCCCTCAATCAATTCACTCTCCATCAGAAATTGTTTCCCCGCCAATCACAATAATCCCGTCCGGCGTTTCCTCATCTGGCTCAAACACAGGAAATGTCTTCATCTCATCAAGCATATCATACAACAGATCCGACTCATAATAATTATCCAAACTCCAGACACGCCGCAGCGAATCGCCATCAAAACCGCACTGGCACAATATGTCCGGGAACTCAGTGGAAAACTCTTCATCAAAGCCGAAATCCTCTATCATACCTTCACCTGCACATACAAACTTCCGGACAGCCCCATCTTTACAGACTACCAGAAAAACAACATCATCGTCCAATACAGATAATGCAATTACATTTGCCTGAAAATGATTCCCCATCTCTTTTAACAGGTCTTCATCCAGATTCTCAGCCTGCCATACCAGTTCTTCCGAAAATACAGGAAACCATCCAAGGCCCCTGCCATGGTATATCTTCAGGTCTTCTATGAAATACTCCTGCATGACCGCCTTAAACCCATTAAACTGCTGCTCCAGTTCTTCCTGTGTCTGTTTTCTGTTCTGGATAAAATAAAATGCCTTCGTCATTCCCATATGATACCTCCCAGCTCCAAAGCTATACCAGATTCTTAAATGCCGCACTAGGTTCCCTTATGACCCGGCTGCAAAGAGCCTCGCCCTCGGCGGCCAGACGTTCCTCATCCACACCGGTCAGGGCGCCGTCCCGGTAAACCACATCGCCGTTAATCATGGTCAGCCATACTGGACCTGTAAGCCCTACCCTGGCAATGATGTTCTTCGGGTCGTGAAGCGCGCCGGTCAGTTCCAGCACAGCGGTATCAATCATGAACAGGTCCGCCGCCTTGCCCGGTTCCAGGGAGCCAAGGTCAGGGCGTCCCAGTGTTTTGGCGCCGTTGATGGTGGCAACCTTAAGCATTTCATAGGCCGATACGCAGCCTCCCCTCTGTTTGCTGTGGTAGGTCTGCATCAGATATGCAATCCTCAGCGCATCCAGAAGGTTGGAACTGTCATTGGTGGCCGAGCCGTCGCAGCCAAGGCTGATGTTGATGCCGGCCTTAAGCATTTCCTTAATATCCAGGATGGGGAAACCGCCCAGGATAGCCGGGGACGGACAGTGGGACACCCCTGTTTTGGTGGAAGCCAGCACCCGGTATTCCTCAGGCGTCACTTCCCAGTCATGGGCATACCACACATCCTCTCCGATGAATCCCAATTCCGCACACCAGTCCATGGTCCTCTTGCCCCAGCGGGCCACCATTCCCTCGTTCTCCCCTTCGCCCAGATGGGTGTGCATGCGCACGCCCTTATCCCTGGCCATGGAAACCGTCTCTTTGAAGGTATCCCTGGTACAGTTAATGGGCTGGCACGGCGCCATTACAATCTGTCTCATGGAAAATGCCCCGGGATCGTGGTACAGGTCAATCAGCCGTTCACAGTCCTTCAGGAACCCGTCCGTGGTCTCCAGCATGTTGTCCGGTATGGAGCTGCCATCCGCCCTTGACAAGGTGTTGGTACCCCTTCCCGCGTGATACCGGATTCCCAGAAGCCCGGCTGCTTCCATCTGGCGGTCCACAGGCGTCTTGCCGGTCTTATTGGTATAGCAGTACTGATGGTCAAAGGCACAGGTACAGCCATGCTTAATCAGGTCCCCCAACGCAGTAAGGCTGGAATAGTAAATCACATCCGAATCAATGATCTGGAAAATCCTATAAATCTTATCAATCCAGTCCATGACCATCAGGTTAGGATAATCAATGGAGGTCAGATTCCTCACAAAGGTCTGGAAAAAGTGGTGGTGGGTATTGATTAAGCCCGGATAGACAAACTTGCCGTCCCCACGTATGATTTCCGCGCCGTCTGCCTCTATATCCTTTCCGATTTTAAGGATTTCCGGCCCCTCAATCAGGATATCGGAATCCCAATATACCTGGTCCCTGCTGTCACAGGTCACAATCGCTTTTGCATTTTTAATCAGTATCTTTCTTTCCATGGATCCTCCGCCTTGTCTTTTAGCTTTTATCTTTTAGTTTTTCTTATCTTAATCTACTGTTTTCTTCATCATACAGCCATGATAAAAGTATACCATATTTTCACATAACTTCAATTATCATATGGAAATCCGTAGTGAAACCAGTGCCGGGCGGCATTCGGGCGTGTTTGAAAAAGGCATTCGGGCGTGTACTATGGATTTATGGTAAAGCTGAAGGTGCGTTCAAAGTCCGTGTACCCTGCCGTCCCGTTTACATCCTTCACGGATTTTGTAATGGCATAGGTTCCTTCCTCCAGGACGCCATAGAGGGACTCCCAGTCCACTGTCCACTCCACCGGATTCCCCCGCCTGGGCTTATAGGCAATGCTGTGAAAGTAAATCCCGTCTTTCTTTAACAACGGTTCCATATCCACCCATGATTCCCCGTCATACTTCTGAAGCCTGAAATCATCCCCAAACACAATATCCAGGTCTGTTTCATTTTCCAGTGAAAGCTTCATGGACGTTGGTGTAATATCGCTTTCATCCGCAGACATGCTGACCTCCCCCGGCAGGCCAAAGGATTCGTTCAGCCCATTGATGGCCCTCACCTTAAGTCCCTGGGATGATAAATCGTCGTTCAATGCTTCCACCACCCATACGCGGCCTGTTTTTCCAAGCATGATGCCGCTCCAGTTGCAGAACATCCTGCTGCAGGTTTCTTCCTCCAGCTCCACGAAAAAATAGGGATTCAGATCAGCCCCAAAATCAGCTGCCAGGAATTCTTCCGGCGTATCATAGATTGCCCCGTCTATGGTAACAGGATATAACAGTTTCGTGGATAATGCGTCCCAGTCCTGTATCAGCAGCTGCTGTTTTACCTTCTTAGCAAACTGTTCCACCTGGGATGCAGGGATATCAGTAGCCAGACTGTAAAATTCCTCAGGAACCGGATCATCTCCCGCCAGCACATCGTTCTGGTCTGCAGGCTTGTAATCAGTATCCGTACCCTGGGCCGCATGGCTGGTCACATAGTCATTACTGCGGGTCACCCCGTGGGCGGTTTCCTTCCCCTGCCCTGGTGTCTGTGCTTTTATCCCGGCGCTTTCATCCGTTTCCCTCTTTGTCCCGTCCTCATCCTGACCATCACTTTCATCCATGGCCATGGTTTTGGCGCTTTCCGTTGTCCGGGAAACGGAACGTGCTTCTCCTTTGCATCCCCAGAGCAGCATTGCGCACATCACCACAACCACGATTTTCCTTGTTTCCCTGATGCTTTTCTTTTTCATAATACCACCTCTCCATACCATATCCGTCCTGTCCCAGGTGCGGATAACCCTTAAAATCCATCTCCTTCTGCCGCCTTTTTGGCATTATCCCTTAACCATCAATAAAAGTCCTCAATGACATACAGTTTATCCGTTTTTCCATCAAAGAGAAGAAAGAGTACATTGCGCCCGTCATCCCTTCCACGCATTTTTAACACAGAAAATGGCTGTCCGAAATCAGGGGCATATGCGGATGGGATACCAAGCGGTTCCATGATTGTCCTGATTTCCCCTGCTTCACTTTCAGGAATCCTGGAATCCGTCAGCGTAAAACCCAGGTCTGTCTCTTTTTTATACTGAAATACATGATACCTCTCCCCATCCCCATGAAAGCTTGCGCCGCTGTCTGCCCGGAATATTTCCGTACAGTCATCCCGCTCCAGCCACTCCAAAACAGCCGTCTAATCAAAGGATATCACATCGCAGCGGATTTTCAATTAACGTTACCTTAAACTTTATTAATTTTCAGACGGCAGGTCCGTTAATCCAACAGGTTCGTCATACTCTTAAGGCTGATTGCAAGGGTGGATGTATTGTGAAGCAGGGCCGATGTGGCCGGGGCAATCACTCCGCCCACCCCGAGTAATATAAGCGCCAGGTTAAAGCCGATGACACACCGGTAATTCCGGTCGATCCGGTCCATCAGGCCCCGGCTGATTGCCCTGAGTGTCACTAGCTGGTAAAGGTTATCCTCTGAGATTGTGATATCTGCAATCTCCCTGGCAATCTCAGCCCCTTCGCTGATTGCAATGCCGGCGTCCGCGGCTGAAAGAGCCGGGGAATCATTGATTCCATCGCCAATCATGATGACTTTGCGCCCCTTTTCCTTTTCTGCCTCCACAAATCCAGCTTTGTCCTCAGGCAGTACCTCTGAATAATACTCATCTACCCCGACACGTGCCGCAATGGCCCTGGCCGTGCGCCCGCTGTCGCCTGTCATCATGACTATCTTGGATATCCCCTGCCTGTGAAGGGCGCTGATGACAGCGTCCGCTTCTTCCCGCAGAGGGTCCTCGATGCAGATTGCAGCGGCCAGCATGCCTCCGATTGCCAGATACAGATGGGAATACTCCGTGGACAGGCCCTCAAACGCTTCCTTCCCGTCCTCCGGTATCCTGCATCCCTCATCCTCAAATACGAAGTGGTGGCTTCCGATTACCACCCGCTCATCCCCCACATAGGTGGCAATACCGTGGGCCACGATATAATCCACCCTGGAATGCATTTCCTGATGTACCAGGCCGCGCTTCACCGCCTCATTGACGACTGCATTGGCCATGGAATGAGGGAAATGCTCCTCCAGGCAGGCTGCAATCCTGAGCAGTTCATCCTTATCCTGTCCATTGAACACAACCACATCCGCAACCTGGGGCTTTGCCTTTGTCAGGGTTCCTGTCTTATCAAACACAATGGTATCTGCTGCCGCAACTGCTTCCATATATTTGCCGCCCTTTACCGTAATATGATAGGCGCCGGCCTCACGCATGGCCGAAAGGACAGATAGGGGCATGGCAAGCTTTAAGGCACAGGAGAAATCCACCATAAGGATGGACAGGGCCTTGGCCGTATTGCGGGTCAGAAGCCATGTAAGCACGGTCCCGCCAAGGCTCCAGGGAACCAGGGCATCAGCCAGCGTGGCTGCCTTGCCTTCCGCTGTGGACTTTAACTGCTCGGATTCCTCAATCATGGTCACGATGCGCTCAAACCTGGTGGAACCGGCTGTTTTTTTGACGCACAGCGTGATTTCCCCCTCTTCAATGGCTGTTCCGGCATAGACATACATGCCGTTTTCCTTTTTCACCGGAACGGACTCGCCTGTCATGGATGCCTGGTTCACCATTGCTTCCCCTGAAACCACCACCCCGTCCAAAGGGATTACGTTTCCCATATGTACGGTTACCAGGTCACCCTCCACAATTCCTGAAACAGGCACCAGGACCTCTGTCCCATCCACGTCCTGCCATACCTTGCTGATATTAAGGGACATGCTTCTGGCCAGGTCCCCCACTGATTTCTTATGGGTCCACTCTTCTAAAAGCCCGCCAATCCCCAGCAGGAACATCACGGAACCTGCCGTGTCAAAGTCCCTCCGCACAATGGATACCATAATGGCCGTTGCATCCAGGACTTCCACTTCCAGTGAACCTTTTAACAGACAGCGGATTCCTTTTATCAGATACCGGACCGCATGGAGGACCGTATAGACCGCCCGCAGCGGCATTGGGAAAAAAGATTTGGTGACGGCCCTGACAACAAGCTTCTGAACCAGCTTTTCTCCATACTCCTGGTTCAAGGCCCTCGCGCTGTTCTTTGGCACGATTTCATTGAGCCGCTCATTTTCATAGGAAAAACGGCAGATTCCTTCCAGGATTTCACTCCTGCTGCCGTCAAAAAGGATAACCGCATCCGCCGTCCTCTCATATACCTTAACGCTCCTGACCCCTGGCAGGGAACTGATATGATATTGCAGCAGATCTGCCTGTCTCAGGTTCATCCCCTTTTGATACAGGTGGATCCTGACCCTTCCACGTAACTCATGTCTTATCACAAATTTCATCGCTGATTGCTCCTCATCTGGTAAAAAAGTACCGCCCAGGGAATTTCCCCGGGCGGATTACATGGCGGATTCCATGGCTGATTACATGACGGATTCCATGGCTGATTACATATTACTCCGTAACCACGTCTGCCGGAACCTGTGTTTCATTTACCCCATCAGCATCCGCAGCCCCGCTCCCATCCTCAAAAACCTCTTCCTGTCTGCGCTTTTCATTGATGTCCTTTGCTTCTGCCAGGATGTCCTCAGCATTTTCCTGAATGCTGGTGGCCGTGGTCATCACACAGTCCTTTGCCCTTAACCCGGCCGCAAGGCAGTTAATGTAAAACTTCTTGGCGTCCGTACTTGCCAGCACCTTTACCCCGGCTGTCCCAAACAGGACTCCACCTAAAAAAAGACCTATTTTCCTGCATTTAAAACAATCCATCATTCTCTTTTCCTCCTACTTATGCCTTTATCCGGTAATACTGCCCCCGCTATCCCCGGTTCGCCAATTCCAATACATCTGATTGAGAAATTATATCAGTTAACCCGCTCAATCCTAAAAACCGTATACCCGCAGGCCTTTACCGCATCTTTCAAAGCCTTGTCCCCATATTCCTGTTTCATGTATACACTTGCCTCCCCTGACCCCAGATCCACCCTTGCCCAGACCCCGTCCATGGCGTTCAGTGCGTTTTCCACACGGATTGCACAGTTCCCGCAGGACATACCATCCACCTTAAGGATACACTGGTGAGGATAATGGGACAGGTCCCGGTCTTTTACCTTTATCCGTTTCACGGCCTTTTCACCGGATGAACCGCAGCAGCCGGAGGTCAGGCGCTTCAGGTAACTTTTTATGCCAAACACACAAATAACAATTAATAGGATGCATATGACTGCTGTTGACAATCTTCTTCCTCCTTTGGCGAAGAGTATTGGAAGGTCCGGGCAAGGACCCCCATCTCCTCAAGGGCGCTTACCGTGCGGTAGACCGTGGCCATTCCCAGGTTGGGGTCGCGTTTGCGGGCCTCATAGTAGATGTCCTTGCAGTTTGTCCAGTTCCCTTCCAGGATGACATCCAGAAGCATTCTCCTTTGCTGTGTTATCCGCTTTCCCCTTTTCTGGAATTCAGCAAGCACCTGCTCTTTTTCCCACATATGGTTCCTCCTTACGCAATCCCAGGCGCCGCAAGAGCGTGCCCCTAAGCCGGAACGCGCCTTCAAACACGCTTCCGGAAATAAACTCAAAGACACGCTCCTGATACTGCACTTCACATGTTCATATATAATTTACATACAATCCGGCGTTACGCTGCTGATTTGGCTTTTACGCCAACGTTCAGGGAACGGCTCTCTTTGTACGGCCTGATTAACAGGTAAATGAACAGGGCTACCAGGATAATGGCTGCAACCGTCCCCATGCCAAAGCTTCCTGTCATGAACCAGCTGCCCAGCTGGTAGATACAAAGGGATACGCCGTAAGCCAGGACAGTCTGATAGCCAATGGCAAACCAGGTCCACTTTGCATTGTTCATCTCCCTCTTGATGGCGCCCATGGCCGCAAAGCAGGGAGCGCACAGAAGGTTGAACACCAGGAAGGAATATGCGCTGACCGCTGTAAAGCTTCCTGCCAGGGTTCCCCAGATTTCCTGTCCGTCTTCCGCAACCTCTGCAAATCCATAAAGGATACCGAAGGTGCCGACCACATTTTCCTTTGCAACCAGTCCAGTGATGGCCGCCACGGCCGCCTGCCAGCTGCCCCATCCCAGAGGAGCGAATATCCACGCAATGCCCCTTCCGATGGAAGCCAGGATGCCGTCTGACAGATCTTCCACCATCCCAAAGCTTCCGTCCACAAAACCGAAGCTGGATGTGAACCAGATGAAGATGGTTGACAGAAGGATCACGGTTCCTGCCTTCTTAATGAAGGACCAGCCGCGCTCCCACATGCTTCTGAGCACGTTGGTGACCGTGGGCATATGATATGCGGGAAGTTCCATGACAAAGGGCGCAGGGTCGCCTGCAAACATCTTTGTCTTCTTTAAAATGATGCCGGAAAAGATAATGGCTGCAATCCCTACAAAATAAGCGCTTGGCGCAACCCATGAGGCGCCGCCGAATAAGGCGCCTGCAAACAAAGCAATAATCGGCAGCTTTGCGCCGCAGGGAATGAAGGTGGTGGTCATGATGGTCATCTTGCGGTCCCTGTCATTTTCAATGGTGCGGCTTGCCATGATGCCGGGGACACCGCAGCCGGTTCCAATCAGCATGGGGATGAAGGACTTGCCGGACAAACCGAACTTGCGGAAAATCCTGTCCATGATGAATGCAACCCTGGCCATGTAACCGCAGGCCTCAAGGAATGCCAGGAAGATGAACAGCACCAGCATCTGGGGGACAAAGCCCAGCACGGCGCCAACGCCGGCAACAATACCGTCCAGGATCAGGCTGGACAGCCAGTCAGCACAGCCCACAGCGGTGAGGAATCCTTCTACCAGCACAGGTATTCCTGGTACCTCCATCCCGAACAGGCTCCATCCTTCCCCGAATACCCCGTCGTTGGCCCAGTCAGTCGCCCAGGTTCCCACGGTCGTGACCGATACATAATATACAATCCACATGACCACGGCAAAGATGGGAAGGGCCAGCCAGCGGTTGGTGACAATATGGTCAATCTTATCGGACGTGCTCAGTTTCTGCCTGTTCTTCCTGACATAGCAGCCATTGATGATGGAGGCAATGTATGTATAGCGCTCATTGGTGATAATGCTTTCAGCGTCATCATCCATGGCCTCTTCAGCGCCTTTGATGAGCCTCTCGACATCCGGGACCATGGTCATCTGTGCGGCAATCTTATCATCCCGTTCAAAGAGCTTGATGGCATAGAAACGTTTCTGCGCCTCGGGGATACCGCCTCCCAGGCTGGCCTCAATCTCATCCAGCACATGCTCCACCTCTGAGCCGAACTCATGGACGGGCGCCGCCTTGCCGCCTGCCCTGGCCAGTTCCACTGCCTTGGCCGCAGCATCCATGATGCCGGTGCCCTTCAGCGCTGAAATCTCAACCACCGGGCAGCCCAGTTCCCTGCTCAGGGCGTCTATATTAATCTGGTCGCCGTTTTTCTTCACGATATCCATCATGTTCACAGCCATAAGCACAGGAATCCCCAATTCCATCAGCTGCGTGGAGAGATAAAGGTTGCGCTCAAGGTTGGTGCCGTCCACAATATTAAGGATTGCGTCCGGGCGCTCCGTAATCAGGTAATTCCTGGCAACCACTTCCTCCAGGGTGTAAGGGGACAGGGAATAAATTCCCGGAAGGTCCATGATGATTACATCCTTGCTGCCCTTCAGCTTCCCTTCCTTTTTTTCCACCGTGACACCGGGCCAGTTTCCTACAAACTGGTTGGAACCGGTCAGGCCGTTAAACAGCGTTGTCTTTCCGCAGTTCGGGTTGCCGGCCAAAGCAATTTTTATTGACATTTTCATATCCTCCTCTTCCTCTTATTGAGAAAATTTATCAATAAATTAGTATCAACTAACTCATCGTCTTAAAAAAAAGCAGCCCCTACTGCACTTCAATCATCTCTGCATCTGCTTTTCTCAGCGATAATTCGTATCCTCTTACATTCACTTCAACCGGATCGCCAAGCGGCGCCACCTTGCGGACAAAAACTTCCGTCCCTTTTGTGATTCCCATGTCCATGATCCTGCGTTTAACAGCTCCCTCGCCGTGAAGCTTTACTACGGATACCGTGTCCCCGCACTTAACCTCTTTTAATGTGTGCATGTTGTGATGCTCCTTTCCTCTTCCTGCCCTTTTACTGCTATATCATGATTTTATTGGCCATTTCCCTGCTGATTGCAACGCGGGCTTCCTTTACGTTAACAATCACATTGCCGTTGTTGACAGTCACAACCGTCACATCCGTACCCGGCACAAATCCCATATTCTCCAGATGGCGGCGCACTTCCTCTTTTCCGCCTACCCGCTTGATGGATGTCACTTCACCCTCTCTTGCCATTGTCAAAGGCATACGAATCACTCCTCTTCTCTGTTGATGCGATTATGAGCTTACAATTATGCAGTCCTGGAAAGTTATGGTATCCTAACTGCATCTCTAAGTTAGCACTGATTAACTCAAATGTCAATAATTTTTTTCAATTTTCTTAAGATAAATCCTAAAAACCTTGATGAGAAATTCAGGCTGGGCGTGGACGGGAAGACGGCGGCGGAAGACGCCTGCCGCATTGAACACGTGGTCAGCGCCAAAAGCTTTAAGGCCATCAAGGACCATATCATGCAGGGAAATGAATTGCCTTAGGGCATACATTTACAAAAACAGGGAAAAGGGGAAGACCAGCACAAGGGACGGCAGGATATTCAGCACCCTGGACCGCTTGATATCCGCAATCTTAAGCCCCACGGCCAGCGTAATGATTCCTCCGCATGCCTTAAAATTAGACAGCATGGTTTCTGTCACAAAAGGCAGTATGTAGGATGCCCCGGCAAACAGCAGGATACCTACCAGGAATTGCGGCACGGCCACAAATCCCACCAGATATCCGGCTGTTGTCCCGAATATGACTGCCGTAAAAAAGTCCATGATTGCCTTGGCAATCAACACGGAATGGTCCCCGGTCATCGCTGAATTCATGGCCCCGAAAATGCCTGTGCCGCTGAAGCAGAACAGGATGATCATACTGATCAGCACATCCAGCTGCCCGTCGTTAAGGCTCAGCGGAAGCCTGGATTCCAGGCCGTGAAGTCCGTGCATCAGGTTTGTTTCCAGGTTCAGGAGTTCCCCGATGACCGTACCGATGATAATGGCCAGGATGACAGCCGACAGGCTTTCAAGACGGATAATCAGCGTAACCCCCATGGTGATGGCGGATAATCCGAAGATGCCTGGCAGCGACTCCTTTAGCTTATCCGGAAAATAATCCTTTAAAAAGGCCCCCAGAAGGCCTCCAATCAACACTGCTGTACAATTAATCATGATACCGTATGGCATACTTTCTGCTCCCTTCCTACTCTTTCATCAGCCGTTCCCTCAGGCGCCGGTGGATTTTCCCATATAATTCCATGAACTGCCCCACTTCTGCCTCCGGCATCCCTTCAAAGGTCTATTCCTCTATTCTCAGGAATGCCTCCAATACCCTTTCCTGCTGTTCCCTCCCCTTTTGTGTAAGGAAGATATGGAAGGTGCGGCGGTTCCCGTTAAGACGCCTGCGCTCAATCAGTCCCTTGGCCTCCATTCCGTTGAGCACGGATGTGAGCGTGGCAGCCTCAATATAGCAATGGGCCGCAATCTCCTTCTGGCTGGCCCCGTCGTGTCCGTCCAGATAATCCAGCACCTTTGGCTGGCCCGCCGTCAGGCCGGAGTCTTCCAGGATTTCCATCAGCACCTTGTTGTAAATCGCATGGTTTGCCATGACCATATAGTGGAATGTCATGCTTTCTCCTTTCACAATAGTTAGATTTCTAATAATTATAATTCTAACTATTATTCCTGTCAAGCCTGATTATCTTTGATTCAGGCCAGTGATTCCGGGCAGTGATTTTGGACCCTGGTTGGAATCCGCATAACACAAAGCAGGCATCCATGCCTGCCGCTACACAGTATATGGATGCCTGCCCATGATATCAATAACTGGGATGAAGCCCATCCCACACAATCCGTCTGTAATTCTCCCGGTCCGTATCCCCTTCCGTGGAAAAGCACAGGATCCTGGAATCCTGATTCAGGCCCAGGGCTTCCCTCAGCCAGTCCAGTCCCCTATTCCCCATAACCTCTGCCACCAGTCCCAGGGTTGCCGCACCGCTTTCACCGGACACCACCCTTGGGTCATCCCCCATGGGATTGCCCAGAATGCGCATACCCTTTGCAGCCACATAATCAGGTATGGATACGAAGTGGTCCGCATGGTCCTTCAGGATATTCCAGCCAATGGTGCACGGTTCACCGCAAGCCAGTCCTGCCATGATGGTATCCATATGTCCTTTCACCGTATGGATCTGCCCATCGCCGGCCTGTGCGGTACGGAAAATGCAGTCCGCCTTATCAGGTTCCACGACAGTGATTACAGGCCGCTCCTCATCCCCATATAGGTCTGCAAAGAATCCCGCCATGGCCCCGGACATGGCCCCCACGCCTGCCTGAAGGAAGATATGGGTAGGCTTCTCCTTCATCTGGCCGGCCGCCTCATATGCCATGGTGGTATATCCCTGCATGATCCACTGCGGTATTTCCTCATAGCCATCCCAGGCAGTATCCTGTACCATGATCCAGCCATAAGTCCTGGCATGTTCATTAGCCAGCCGGACCGCATCATCGTAATTCAGTTCCGTGATGAATGCGTCTGCCCCCAAAGCTTTTATATTATCAAGACGTTCCCGTGAACTGCCCTTAGGCATGTAGACCACGCTTTTTTGCCCCAGACGGTCAGCCGTCCACGCAATCCCCCTCCCATGATTCCCATCCGTAGCCGTCACAAAGGTAAGCCCGCCTAATTTTTCCCTCACACCAGCATCCCTTATCTTATCATACGGAAGTTCACTGATATCTACCCCCAGACGGTCTGCTATATACCTGCCGATACAATAACTACCGCCCAACACCTTAAATGCATTAAGTCCAAACCGGTAACTTTCATCCTTTATCTGGATATCCGCAAGCCCAAGGGAAGAGGCCAGGTTCTTAAGGCCCGCCATAGGTGTTACACTGTACTCCGGGAAACTTTTGTGGTATTCATTCACCCTTCTGGCAGTTTCCGGACCAAATGCCATCACCGGGCACAGGCCATTGCCCTTTTTTCTCTTATAATGAACTGCCTTGATACACCCGTCCATTTCCATATCCTCCTTTTATCCAGGCAGGCGCACACGCACCAGCTCGGCAAAAAACTCAGCACCTGTCTCCAGGACCTTGTCATTATAATCAAACCGTGAATTATGAAGGGCAATATTATCCGCTCCATTTTCACAGTCCCCGCTTCCCAGGAACACGAAGCAGCCAGGTATCCTTTCCAGGAAAGTCCCAAAGTCCTCAGAAGCCATCCATGGCTCACAGCTGGCATTGGTTCCCTTTTCGCCTGCCACATTGACAGCCGCCCGCGCAGCCACTGCCGCACACTGTTCCCAGTTAACTGTGGGTGCAAATTCATGTGTGTACGTAAATTCACATCCGGCACCGTTCATCTGGCAGATTCCCTCACAGATGCCCCTCATCCGCTTCTCAATCAGCGCCTGCATGGCTGGCGAGAAACTTCTTGTATCTCCCAGTATCTCCACATTGGACGGAATCGCGTTGTGCACGCCGTCCGTATGGATTTCCGTGCAGGATATGACAGCAGGGTCCAATGGGTTGGCGCTGCGGGAAACCACTGTCTGAAGCGCCAGGATAATCTGGGCCGCCGTCACAAGCGGGTCGATTCCCAGATGGGGGCTGGATGCATGACCACCCTTTCCTTTTATACGTATGGTAAAATTATCCTCACTTGCCATGATTCCACCCACCTTTGTATGGATGGTTCCCGTGGGCAGGGAGGGCATATTGTGAAGCCCGTATATCTCATCCACTGGAAAACGGTCCAGCAGCCCGTCCTCCAGCATGGCCCTGGCACCTTTGCCCGGTTCTTCTGCCGGCTGGAAGATAAAGCGTACGGTCCCATTAAAATTCTTTTGTTCCGACAGGATCTTTGCAGCTCCAAGAAGGGTAGCCGTGTGCCCATCATGACCGCAGGCATGCATTTTCCCGGGATTTAGGGAACAATAGTCCGGTTCCCCTGTTTCCGTCATATTGATTGCATCCATATCTGCCCTTAAGCCGATTACCTCCGTTCCGTTCCCTGCACTCAGGGTCGCCACAACGCCGGTTCCTCCTATATCTGTATGTACTTCCAGCCCCATCCCGGCCAGCAGCTTTGCCACATAATCCGCTGTTCCCGTTTCTTCAAACGCGCTTTCCGGATGCATGTGCAGATAATGCCTCCACTCTTTCATCTGGTTTTTAATTCCTTCACTTACCATATCATTCTCCTCCTGATTCTGCTGTATGTCCATCTTATCATTAGCATCCATGTCTGCCTCTGGCTGGTTCACTGTTCATCTGACAGCCTGGTTAAATCCATGGCCGTTATGTCATTTTCCACATCCCATACAGGCTGTGCCTTACCCTTATCCTTCTGCCCCACAAAATCCTTCAGCACATAGACTACATATCTTGCCAGCCCGATTAACGCTATTACATTGAAAAATACCATGAACGCGCTTACAAGGTCAACCAGGTCCCATACAATGGGGACTGGCGCAACCGCCCCGATGATGATGAAGACGCAGCAGATAATCCTGTAAACCGTAACCGCACCGGGCTTTTCAGAAACAAGTGACATCAGGTTTACTTCCCCATAATAAATATCCGCCAGCAGCGTGGTAAAGCCAAACAGCGACATTGCCAGGAATACAATCCATTTTCCAGCCCCGCCAAGGGCATTGTGGAAAGCCACCTGGGTCAGTGCAATCCCTGTTTCCCCTGAATCCAGTGCGCCCGTAATCAATATGCAGAATGCAGTACAGCTGCAGATAATGATTGTTGTGATAAATGTCCCAAGCATTGCAGCCAGCCCCTGGTTCACCGGATGTTTTACCACGGCGGACGCATGCATGCTGGGTGCTGTCCCATTCCCTGCATCATTAGAAAACAGTCCTCTGGCAACGCCATAGCGGAATGCCTCCTTAATGGTATATCCGGCCACGCCTCCGGCAGCCGCCCGGAAACTGAAAGCGGATTTGAAAATAAGTGTGATGACACCGGGAAGCATCTTGATGTTCATTACTACGATGATGACCGCTATCACCAGATAAGCCAGCGCCATGAACGGCACCACCAGTGAGGATACCTCTGACAGACGTTTAATGCCTCCGAATACAACAAGACATACCAGCACCAGAAGGACCAGGCCCGCAATCAGCGGCTTGATATCCACCACCCCTGTCAGCGCAACGGAAATGGAGTTACTCTGTATCATGGCATAGAAAAATCCGATTCCAATCATGACACTGATGGAAAACAGCACGGACAGCAGTTTGCTGTGAAGCCCCTTTTCCATGTAATAAGCGGGTCCGCCCCTATAGGTCCCATCTGAATTCTTCTCCCTGAACAGCTGTCCAAGCACTGCCTCACTAAAACTGATGGGCATTCCCAAAAGAGCCGTCATCCACATCCAGAATATTGCACCCGGGCCGCCGGATGCAAGGGCTGTTGCCACCCCTACCAGGCTTCCGGTCCCAACCTGGCCGCCCACTGCCGCACACAGGGCGCCAAATCCCGATACACCTCCCTCTGATTTCATGCTCTCCCTCAGATTACCAAACAATTTGGTAAAATACCGTATCTGTGGGAATTTCAGCCTGATTGTGAAGAATACACCTGTGCCCAGCAGGATCCCTGCCACCAGCCATCCCCAAAAAATCCCGTTTAAAGTTTGAATTACCTGCATACCTGTTCCCCTTTCTATTCTATCTCCATGTAGTATGATGGTACTATAGTTGAAGAAACCGGAGGTGTCAAAAGCAGGCCATACACGGTTTCTACCGGCTATTATTTATCAAAATGAGAATCATGATCAAAAACGCCTGGCCTGTCCCCTGTATTTCCATATTTATCATATTGAGAACACACTTTATCATAATGAGAATTTATTCAAATAAAAAAGAAGCTGCAGCAATTTACCAGCCTCTTTTTTGTATATTTTGTATAAATCCTGGCCGCCTTTTCTACATTCACAAACCATACTTATCCAGTTTGCGGTAAAGGGTAGCCATACCTATGCCCAGTGCACCCGCTGCTTTTTTCTTAGCCTCCACGCTTGTGCCATAGCGGCTGACTGCCTTTTCTATCATCCTCTTCTCCATGGACTCCAGATTCAGGTCATCCTCTGCCTGCATGACACCTGTCCTGAGGTTGGCGGGAAGCAGGCCGATATCAATCATGCCGTCCAGTTTCATCATATTAGCGGCATATTCCATAGCGTTACGCAATTCCCATTTATTACCAGGCCACCCATACTGCCTGATACAGGCATAAAATCCGTCGCTGATTGTCTGTATGTTTTTGTTCATTGACCTGGCATACCTCTGCAGGTACTTCTGGGCCAGAAGATTTATATCCCCTTTCCTTTCCCTCAGAGGCGGGATGTACAGTGGCAGGATATTAATCCTGTAATAAAATGCAGGCAGGAACCTTCCCTGTTCCACCAGTTCTCCCAGGTTGACAGAAGAAGTGCAGATGATCCTGGTATTTACCCGTGCCCCCTTAAGGGCGCCCTGCCGCACCACAAGCTGGCTGTCCAAGAACTCCCCCAGCCGGAGCTGGACATCATACGGCAGGTTCTCTACCTCCTCCAAAATCAGGGTTCCCTTAGATGCAGCCTCCAGCTTCCCGGCCTTGCCTTTTGAAGCAGCTGTCCTGGCCGTACCGAACAGTTCCCTCCCTATTTGGCTTTGGGGCATGGTTTCACAGTTCACGGTACATACCATCTCTCCGGCCCTCTCCCCCTCTTCGTGGATTGCCATGGCAAATTTTGTCTTCTCAGTCCCCTTTTCCCCCAGTATCAGAACCGGCGACGGCGAATTGACCATACGCAGCATCTCCTGCTTTACCGCCTGTATCTGAGGGGAATTACCGTCAATACGCTCCAGCCCGCTCCTTTCCCTTTTGCCTGCAAGGCCCAGGGAATCCTTAAGGGTACGCTCCGCCTGGTTAAACAGGAAGAAGGTCATCCTACCCTCCGTATCCAGTTCAAATACCTTGCCAACCAGCCTGTAGCTGGATTGTCCGGCGGTAAGCCTGTACTCATCCAGTCCGCCCACAAAATTACCTGTAGGCGCAAGGCGGACCGGGACCGTGAATAAATCCCCCTCCCGCATCTTCAGTATCTGGCAGCACATACGGTTGGTCTGTACCACAAGGTTATGCTGATCCATGACAATGACCCCGGCGTCCAGACGGTCCACAATGGTTTCCAGCAGTTCCTTCATAGCCAGATTCTTTTTATTCTCCAATGCCTCCTGAGCCTTGGCAGATATTAAATCCGCAAACTGCTGGAGGAACTGTTTAAATATTTCCTGGTTTTTCAGGGCATGGCTTCTCTGCTTCTGATTAAAGCAGGTAAAACAGATTACACCGATTGCCTGTCCCTTTATCATGACCGGAGTACTCATATGAAATGTCTCCCTGCAGTGTTCCCTGCTGTGGCAATCCCTACATATCTCATTCTTCCCAGGTTCATTGACAATCTGTGTCTCACCGCTCACCATTGCTTTCTTCAGTATATGCCCTTCTTCAGACATATCTGTATTGATTTCCTTTATCAATCTTCCCGTTCCTGCAATCCGCTTAAAACTGCTGTTGACAATGGTAACGTCAATCTTCAATATCTGTGCCAGGATATTGGCATAAAGAATCACTGTATCCTGTATTTCATCCAAAATTTCCAATGGTCCCACCGCCCTGCGTGAAATAAGGGAGCCACGGTGCAGCCCCCTGTTGACTTTTCCATCCTTTTATTATAAGCAATCTTCCATCCGGTTGCAACCTCAGCCTTCCAGCTGCTCCCGGTAAAGTTCCCGGTCCTTATCCGTAAACACATTGAATATAACCTGTCTGAGGGAAGAATCATGTTCCAGGAAACGTGACACGGTTTCCACAGCAATTTCCGCCGCCCTTTCCTGCGGAAAATGAAATACTCCGGTAGATATACAGCAGAAAGCAATGGACTGGATATCATGCTTTACCGCCAGTTCAAGGCATGACTCATAGCACCGTGACAGAAGATCACAGTCCCCGCTGCCGAGGGGGCCTGTTATGATTGGTCCCACTGTATGAAGCACATACTTTGCCGGAAGATTAAATCCAGGAGTGATTTTCGCTCTGCCGGACTGCTCTGCATGTCCCTGGGCCTGCATGATATCATTACACGCCAGCCGCAATTGGACTCCTGCATAAGTATGGATTATGTTGTCAATACAGGAATGGCAGGGATGGAAGCAGCCCAGCAGCGCGCTGTTTGCGGCATTGACAATGGCATCCGCTTTCAGGCAGGTTATATCCCCCTGCCAGAGAAAGATACGTTTGTCCTTTCCCACATGTTCCAAAAAACGGCAGTCCGCCATGCCCCGCCTTCTGACCTCCTCTGACAGGTATCCGTCCTGCACAGACAAAAAATCCTTCCCAGCCGGCATGGGCGGCCGTACGTTAAACAGGGAGCGCAGAACCCTCCATCTGGCCTCCTCACCCCCGGGAATGTCCATATACCGATACTGGGGCATCTCCTTTAACAGGGTCTCAATCAGATATTCCCGTCTCTCCTCCTGTGTCACTGTTACCCCTCCTTTCTTTGGAATATACTTTATCCCCTGCTCCCGGTGCCTCGCGGCAGTATTCCTGCAGCCCATTCCTTACAGCCCATTCCCTACATCCTATTCCTCATGACCGCTGCCCTCTCCTGTCCCTTCCCTCATGGCTGTCCTTATATCCCCGACGCACACCGCCAGATCCATGTTGATCCCCACCGCCCGGTATCCCAGGCTTTCCGGCACCGCTGCCTCATCAAGGTTCAGACGGATCAGGCTCCACTCCCTGTTTTCGCCCATCATTTTCTCAAATGGAAAACGGATGATGACCGGGGTGTTAAATCCAACCCCAAGTTCCAGCAGCACCAGCCTGCGTCCGACTGCACGGTTCAGGAAATCCCCATACCGCCCCGCTGCCTGATGCCAATGCCCATCTTCCACAAAATATCCGTCGCACCGCAGGTTCATGGCCATGGGGCCTTTGCAGACCGGGCATCTTGGCACCATACCGGAAGGAATCCTGCAATCCTTCACCGCCTGGTTCATGCGTACGAAAAGTCCTGTTGCATCGTAGGTTTTGCCATGACAGGCTTTTGCGCACTGAATCAGCCCATAGTCCCCCTGGGTTGCAAAGATATCCTCATCCTCAAACCCGGCTTTCCAGAACTGATGGTCCACATTGGTGGTCAGGACAAAATGTTCCCTGCCGCAAACCATCTCAAACACCTTGAGATACAGGGGCAGGGCCTGCGGTTCAATCCGGTTCACATAAGCATGCCTTGACCAGTAGCCCCACCGTTCCTCTTCCGTGGGAAAGGGGTAGAAACCTGCCGCATACATATCCCTCATGGCAGCAGGTCCATACCGCTCAATGAATTCACCGAAATTCTCCGTAAAGCGGCGTCCTCCATAGACAAGCCCAGCCGCCGTGGACAGTCCGGCCCCGGCCCCAATCAGGACCGCATCCGCGCGGTTCAGCAGGCCTGCCGCCCGTCTGACCTGTTCTTCATAGGGTGTTTCCTGATATACGTAATCCCTGGCAGGGGTTCCGCTTAAAAACTGCATCCAATCCATACCGTTTCACTCCTTTTCCGTCCATCCCTCATTAGCCTGCCCTTGCAAAAAAATCCCCTATGGTCTATAATCGGCATATACAGCCCCATACTACTGTACATCTATAAATATACCAGGAGGTACATAAATGGAACATACAAAAACCATACCCGACTGCCCGGTGGAAATGACCCTGCAGCTCATCGGCGATAAATGGAAAGTCCTTATCATACGCGACCTGATGACCGGAACCAAGCGTTTCAATGAGTTAATGCGCTCCGTAAGCGGGATTACCCAGAAAGTCCTTACCAGCCATCTCAGGGCCATGGAAAAAGACGGCCTGGTTACCCGGACCGTTTACCCTGAGGTCCCGCCCAAGGTTGAGTATACGCTTACCGGGACCGGATACAGTCTGAAACCCATTCTGGATTCCATGTATACGTGGGGTAATGAATACAAAGCCAGTCTGTAATGTAATAAAAAACGGATTAATTTTCAAACACGCCCTAAAACACATACGGAGGATTGCCGGAAAAATCAGCAATCACGCCATGGGGATGTTCCAGATAAAACACGGTAAAGACCGGATTCTCCGCAGTGCCGTACTGCCCTTTTACGATGGGGTTGCCCATACAGGCCTCCTTAACTTCCATATTGTCTTCAAATACAGCCTTTCCATGCAGGCGGATCCAGGCAAAGCCGGCGTCAGCAACGCTCACCTCGATTTCCGGGTTCTCCTGCATATCCTTATACACATCCTTCTGGTTGTTGGTGCAGAACCAGAGCTTCCCATCCTTTTCAAAACAGAACATGAACGGACGGCATTTTGCCTTCCCATCCCTTCCAACCGTTGCCAGATACTGTACGGGATTTGCCTGTAAAAATTCAACTACTTTCTGCATACTGCTTCTCTCCTTTATCATCCATCATTTTGAGGAATGGCCATTTCCTATGGTCTTATTATAAAGGGGGCCGTTAATTCCTGTAAGTACGCACTTTGAAGTGGGATAGGTTCCCAAAAGGTACTTAGTATCAAAAAGATACTCAACATCCAATGGATATCATCCGACCAATCCAGGAGGACCGGCCATTTGAAGATGCCCCTTCAAATGGCCGGTCCTCCTGCTCACACATCCTTGGGAACCAAAGGCTTCCTTCCCTGTTCCTTCACCAGGCGGTCAAATTCCTCCAGCGGCATGGGTTTAAAGAATGTATACCCCTGCACCACATCACATCCGCAGTTCTTCAGGAATTCCACACTGTCCGTATCTTCCACGCCCTCGGCAATGGTCTTTATCTTCAGCTCCTTTGCCATATGGATGAAATTGGAGATTACAATCCGCTCCCTTCCCATGTCCCTGCTCTTGTGAAAGAACATGATATCCAGCTTCAGCACATCGATGGGAAGATTCTTCAGCAGGTTAAGGGAACTGTAGCCAGAACCAAAATCATCCAGGGAACAGGTAAAGCCATTGGACTGGAGCTGCCGCACAATGTCGGAAAACATATCCGTATCGTTTAACAGCACGCCCTCTGTAAATTCCAGTTCCAGATAGCCGTCAGGAATCCCAAAACAACGCTTTGTCTCTGAATAATACTGAATGAAGTCCTTCCGGAGAAGACCTACCTTGGAAACATTGACCGCAATGCTTAACGGGCGTCCACCTCCGTCCAGATAATTCCGGTACCATCTGCAGACCTGCCCGAACATATACCGGTCCAGCATTACAATCCGGTCGCTTTTCTCAAACAGGGAAATGAACCGGTCCGGAGGTACAAGTCCCCTGGAGGGGCTGAGCCAGCGCACCAGGGCTTCGGCGCCTGACAGGCAGTTATTGTTCTGTATATTGACCTTGGGCTGCATGTAAACCTTGAATTCACCGGCCTCAATTGCCTTCTCAGCTTCTGACTCCAGGATGGAATCCTCTATCTGGCGCATCCTTAGCCCGCTGTCATACAGGGCAAAGTTACTCCCTGGTTTTTCCTTGGCAATCTTGTGGGCCATGTTGGCATAATTCATCAGCACATCCATGGAGAGCTTCTCATCCCCGGGACTGAGCCGGTAAATCCCCACAGACAGCTCAATGAACGCCTGGCCTTCAACGCCTGCATTTTTTATATGGTCCAGTACCTCCTGAAACTTTATGTTCAGGCCTTCCTGATTCCCGCACTTTGCGATTCCCGCAAAATTATCGGCAGATATACGGCATACAATACACTCCTTATCTTCCAGTTCCTGAAGATATTCCGATATAAGCCTGAGGATCTTATCCCCTTCCTCGTATCCAAGTATGTCATTGATGAACTTAAACTTTTTTAAATCCCCATACCACAGCACGTAGGAGGACAGGTCATTCTTTTCCATGAACGGCTTCACATCCAGTTTAAAGCCGTCAAAATTGCGCAGGCCTGTAAGGGAATCCCGGTATGCCAGGTTCATAAGCATTTTCTGGGTCCTGGCGGCCATACTTCTCTGCCTTGAAAGGAACAGGGCAAACAGACAGCAGGACACCACGATGATTGTCATGATTCCGGCAGCTGTCTGCGTATACCTGGCACGCAGCACACGGTCAGGCACCATGCTGTGCAGGTACCAGCGGTCCTTCAGGATTGGGATGATCACAGATACCTGCTTCCTGCCGGTCTTGTCTGTCATGTCAAAGGATGCGATTCCTCCTGTCCCAACCGCTTCCTTAACCAGCTCCCGGTTCTCAGGCAGGATATCCCCGGGATAAGCATTGATGGAGCGCAGCACATAACTGCCGTCCCCATTGACTATATTGGAAAATCCCTGGCCGCTGAGCACAGGGGCATCCAGGATCCGGCGCAGCACATCCGCGGAATGGACCGCGCATAACACGCCCATGGTCCCTCCTTCCGGATTGCGGATATTGACTCCATAATAATTCACATAGTGGTCCTTCACACGCTCATCCGGGAATATATCCGATACCGTGCTGGTTCCATGGAGCGCCTTCTGGAAAAACTCCATGTCATACAGGCTGAGTTCATAGATACTGCCATCTAAATCCACCAGCCAGGCGCTGCCGTCCGGCCAGGCAAATCCCATCTGGATAAAAGCATTGTCATTATTGATTTCCTGCAGGATCGGCAGCAGCTGCTCCCGCTCCATTTTCCCAATCTCGCCCAGGACTACCGCAAGGCCCTCCAATGTCTGGAGGTCTCCCTGTATCTGCTTTACAATGGTGGTTTTTTTCTGTTCCGCCGCATTATACAGCGCCTCGATTGTCTCCACCTGGTTCTTTCTGATCATCTGCACCAGAAACAGCAGGCTGCTGGCAATAAAACATGCGCACAGTAACAGTGGAAGTACTGTATCCCATATCCTTTGCCTTTTTCTGTCCGACCCTCTCATCTCACATACCCCGGCCTTTTCTCACAGTAATATACACATATACCGATTATTCAGGTAATATTATAATAATATATCCGGGAACAAATGGCAATCAGAAAAACAGGCAGCAAAACCGCTGCCTGTCACCAAACTTTTTGTCCATGGCCAAGCCATGGATGAATGACCATATACCTTACTGTTCCGCCCGTTTTACCTGAAGCGGCATCCTTACGCCCATGGGGTTAAGGAGCACCCCAGTGGCCTCCGCCACAAGGATCTGTGGAATCTTGTCAGCTGTCACGACAATGGGGCGGAGCTGGTTCTCTTTATTGAACTTCTGGAATTCCATGATATCGGTGAATATGGCCTGGTAAACTTCCTTATCATTCAGCTTCACCACGGGAATCCCATTGCCCTCTTTCTGTACGGCAACAATGAAGCTTCCTTTGCTGAAATAATTGGAAATCTCATCCTGCCATTCTTTTATCTGTGGATTCTCCTCCTGTCCCGGCTGCTTCCTGGTTTCCTGCATATAGTAAAGGGCGGTCAGGTGCAGGGCAGGATTCTCCACCCACAGCTTGCCCTCCGGGTCCTGCTCCGGTTTATTGCGTCTCACAAAATCAGCCAGCTGGATCAGGGTCTGTGTATCCCCTTCGCTTACCAGAAGTGCGTTGATGCCCATGGTGTACAGGCTGGTATAGAACAGCAGCATCTGCCTCTGCTCCAGTTTTACGATACCCACAGGTATCCCGGCCTCCCGCAGCTGCTTTACCTTCTCTTCCGCATCTTCCGCGCTGAAAAACATCATGATCTCATCATCAAAGGTTTCCGGGTCGCAGACCACATATGGTTCCTTGGTGCACCCTGATACCAATGCCCAGAGTGACTCTGCGGTTTTAAGGCGCTGTATGATTTCCTGATTCCCTGTGTTTTCATTGTTGTTCATTGGGTTCTCTCCTTTTCTACCTTTTTAAGTACATCCGTGCAGGGCCTTGTACCATCTGTCCTTGTGCGCGGAATACCTAAACCAGACTATCGTTTCCTATTATATCATTCCTTTCACTCATATGCCATTTATTTTATAAATCTTTTCTATTACGTTTCCATTACCTCTATTTTTGTCCCATTTTCCTATATGATACAACTTTGATGCATCTTTGATGCTTTTTTGATGCCTGGGTATTGTAAATTAAACAGGAAGTCAATTCCAATAAAGAACAAATGAGGTGCGCGATATGAAAAATAAGAAACTATGGCTGTGTATGCTTTCCGCAATCCTGCTCCTGTCCCTGTGCCCGGCTGCCTACGGCGAAGAATCCGGCAATGACACCGGGGACAGGACCCTTGCCCCTTATTTCATGGTTGAAGGGGCGGATCCGTCGACCGACAGCTTTCCGTTAAAGGATACAAAGGTATCAACCGTCATAAACGGTGTCATAGCTGAAACCTATGTTACCCAGACCTATGGAAATGAAGGCAGTGTCCCTGTTAATGCGGGCTATGTCTTTCCTGCATCCACCAGGGTTTCCGTCCATGGCATGAAAATGCAGGTCGGGGACAAGGTTGTCACCGCCAAAATCAAGGAAAAGGAAGAGGCAAAGCAGGAATTCGATGCGGCTAAAAGTGAAGGAAAAAGCGCATCCCTCCTTGAACAGCAGCGCCCCAATGTATTTACCATGAATGTTGCCAACATCATGCCCGGGGATACGGTAAACATAGAACTGCACTATACGGAAATGATTGCCCTGTCCGAAGGTTCCTATGAATTTGTATTCCCGGCCGTTGTGGGTCCCAGATACTCCAGCCCTTCACCGGACAGGGAGGAAGATGGGAATCAATGGGTGGCCAGTCCATATCAGGAAGGGGGCGCTGTTCCCAAAGGGACCTATGACATTGCAGTCAGCCTTTCCACAGGCGTCCCGATTACCGGGATTGTTTCCAGTTCCCATAAAATCAATATAGAACAGTCCGCTGACTCCTCTGCCCATATCACGCTGAAGGACCCGGCGGATTACGGGGGAAACCGCGATTTCATACTGCGCTATCAGCTGGCCGGACAGACGGTAAACAGCGGCCTTATGCTGAATACCGGGGAAAAGGAGAATTTCTTCCTGCTCATGGTCCAGCCCCCGGAACGTGTCCCTGCAGAAGCCATCCCACCACGTGAATATATTTTTGTCCTGGATGTGTCAGGTTCCATGTTCGGATATCCCCTGGATACTGCCAAGGAGTTGATCCGGAACATGGTTTCCAATCTGCGGGAAACCGACACCTTTAACCTGATACTGTTTTCCAATGACGCCATCCGTATGTCGGCCAGATCACTTCCTGCCACGGATGAGAATGTGGAGAGGGCCATTAACCTGATTAACCGCCAGAAAGGCGGCGGCGGGACCGAGCTGGCCCCGGCCTTGGAAAAGGCGGTGGGAATCCCCATGGATTCCGGCGCAGGCAGCGTCTCACGCAGCGTCGTGGTCATCACGGACGGCTACATGTCCGACGAACAGGCCATATTTGACATTGTAGCAGGAAACCTTGACACCACCAGTTTCTTTTCCTTTGGTATCGGCACCTCCGTGAACCGTTACCTGATTGAGGGCATTGCCAGGACGGGCGGCGGCGAATCCTTTGTTGTCACGGATTCATCCGAATCCGCGGATACGGCCAGACTTTTTGACACCTATATACAGTCTCCTGTCTTAACGGATGTCCAGGTGGACTATGACGGATTTGATGCCTATGACGTCGAACCCACGGCCATCCCCACCCTTTTTGCCCAAAAGCCCATTGTGCTGTTCGGCAAATGGAGGGGTAATCCCGCCGGCGCCATCCACATCACGGGGAAGTCCGGGACCGGGGATTACAGCCAGACAATCCAGGTTTCAGAAGCATCCTCCTCAGCAGAAAACAGCGCCATCCCTTACCTGTGGGCACGCACCCGCGTGGAGAACCTGATGGATTATGGCTTCAGCGGCGGGGATGAGGAGGCTGTCAGGAAAGAAGTGACCGCCCTGGGCCTTGACTACAGCATGATGACATCCTATACCTCCTTTGTGGCCGTGATAGATGAAGTGCGCAATACCACAGGTGAAAGCAGGGACGTGGACCAGCCGCTTCCCCTTTCCCTGCAGGTATCTGACCTGGCGGTGGGAGGAGGTTACACCATTGGCTCGGAACCCAGTGTCCTGATTCTTATGGCAGCCGCGGCTTTTATATTGATTTTGAATACCGTTTCCGGCAGCCATCATGCCGGAGGTAAGAATGATGACTGAGACATGGGCGCCAGGCCCCTGTAAACAAAAGTCCATGCTAAGACGGAACTGGCCATTCTATCTCACCGGGACAGCCACCATAATCATCATCAAAGGCTTTTACACACATGGGGCCGCCAGCCGCCTTACATGGATCCTGGCCCCCACGGCCCGGTGGGTCAGGACCTTAAGCGGGATTCCCTTTGAATATGACCCCATTGCAGGATATGTGAACTATCCCCTCCGCTTTATCATTGCGCCATCCTGTTCCGGTGTCCAGTTCATGATGATTGCCATTGCCATGCTTATCTTTTCTTATGTGCACCGCATGGACACCATAAGGAAAAAAGCCATCTGGACCGTTTTCAGTTTCGTGATATCCTATCTGTCCACCGTCCTTGTCAACGGGTTCAGGATTGTGCTGTCCATATATCTTCCGGCCTCACTGCCGCTCTGGCTGCACAATCCCCGGCTTTATGACGGGTGGCTGACCCATGGACGGCTGCACACCATCATCGGCGTAGCTGTGTATTTTACCTCCCTGTCCATCCTGTATCACGTGGCCGGACATATTTCGGGCAGGCCGTCCTTCCGATGGCTCCCGCCCGTATTCTGGTATGTTTCCATTGTGCTGGGCATCCCTTTCCTCAACCGTGCATACAAAGATAACGGACACCGCTTCCTGGAATACGCAGCCCTTCTGACAGCCGTATGCGCGGTCATCCTGTTCCTTTTCTTTGTGGCAGGCAGGATGAAAAGATGTTTTATGAAAAAGGATGGGAATGTTTCCAGGGACAAAATTTAGCTGATTTATAAAATTCCCCTGCCATCCGGCGTCCAGCCGGTCAGCAGGGGAATCCTCATCTTATCCGTCTTATCTCATCACAGTTCTACATGTGTCACAGCACTACACATCATCACAGCCCTACCGGTATCACTGCCCTACACATCATCACAGTTCTACCTGTATCACAGCCCCACACATCATCATAGCCCTACATATGTCACAGCTCTACCTGTGTCACTGCCCTGCACATCATCACAGTTCTACATGTATCACAACTCCACATGGCTGGCATTCTGAAACACCGGATACACCGCCGTAGAATGCACCAGCCCCAGCCTTACGCTCAACTCAGCATATGCAAGCGCGATAAACGCGGGGTCGAAGACCTTAACCGGAAGTTCCTTTTCCAGCATCGCCCCATAGCTTGCCATGCCCAGGCAGCCCAGGATGACGCCGTCCGCCTGTTCCTGCCTCACCGCCCTCCCGCAGACCTGTTTCAGATACCGCGCGGTTGCCCCAGGGTCGGTCCTCAGTTCACCGATGGGAATGTCAAGCGCCTGCACGGAGGTCATCTTTTCCCTGGCAATCCCATTGCGCATCAGCCTCCGGTATGTCCTTGGTATGTTGGCGCCCTCCGTCGTGACTACCACGAAACGGTTGCACAGCAGGTTGGCAGCGCAAAGACTGGTCTCCCCGGGTCCGATGACCGGGATCCTGACATTTTCCCGCACCGCATCAATCCCCACATCGCTGAAGCAGTATATGACAATGGCGTCATAGCCCTCCTTCTCGGCTTTTATGCCCTCCTTTACAAGCTCCGGGGCGGCAAATGCCTCGTCCGTGTTGCAGTCCAGTTCATCCGGCCCTTTCTTTATGCAGTCCACGGATATCGCCACGCCCTCTGACACGGCGGCTGACAGCATCTTTTCCCTCTGGTCCATGGTTTCCCGGTCCATGGCCTTGTCTGTCATGATTACTTTAATCTTCATTCCTACCTCCACACATCTGTCTCGATGCCTATCTCAGATGACACAAAACGCCTGCCTCCGCTGCATTTATAATGCTTATATGCATTGAGGATGATATTCCTGGCCATGAGCAGGGTCGGGATATTGATGAACACCAGCACTACGTTAATCAAATCCGATACATACCACAGGTTATCCAGCTGAAGCCCTGCCAGCACGGTAATGGTTCCCAGAGGCACAAAGAAAAATGCGCCCAGCACGCGGACAAAACCGATAAAACCTTTGCTGGTGGAAATCTTGTTGGCTGCAATCTCCGCATAGGTCAGGTCGCACAACAGGGTTGTGAATGCAAACAGTCCGAATGCAACGGCCACGAAGATCAGCACCGCGGTGTCCATGGCAGTGCCTGGAACCAGTTCTTTGACAGAGGTCAGGAAGGTGCCTATCTTATCCAGCTTCAGGGTATCCCAGTCAAGGGCGGGATTCTCCCAGATGGTTCCCGCCGTAATGACAAAACCGGTCAGGGAACAGATCACGATGGTATCCACAAATACGCCGATAGCCTGGACAAAGCCCTGTTCACAGGGATGGTTTGCATCGGCAATGGAGCTGGCCTGGGTGGCAGTACCCATGCCTGCCTCGTTGGAGAGAAGTCCCCTCTTGAGTCCCTGGGCCATGGCCACGCCAAAAGCGCCCCCGAAGACCGCCGATGGCTTGAACGCCCCTGCGAACACAGCAACCACAAAGGCCGGAACCTTATTCAGGTTCAGTATGATAAGCAGCGCAATCACTGCAATATATAGCGCCGCCATCACAGGAACAGCCTTGTCAGAGAACCGGACCACGCTTTTAATCCCGCCAAAGGTAATGACCGCGATAATCACCACAATGGCGATGGCAATGATATAATAAAGGGGTTCTGAAACCTGGGTCACACGCCCGGTCACCTCATTGGCAATGGAGCTGGCAGCCGTAAACACATGGAACGTATGTACCGGGATACTGAGCATGTTGTAGAGCAGGTACAGGATACACATCCCCCCGCCGACCCATGCCTTGTTCTTCCATATCTTCTGGATATAAAAGGTAAATCCGCCCACATATTCATCGCCCTTTTTCTCCTTGTATATCTGCGCCAGGGTGGCCTCGCCAAAGGAGGTTGCCATGCCTGCGAAAGCAGATATCCACATCCAGAAGATTGCGCCGGGGCCGCCGATCGTGACGGCGCCCGTAACGCCCACGATGTTGCCTGCCCCTACCCTGCCGGCCATACTGATCAGGAAGGCTGCAAGCTGGGTGGTGCCCACCTTGGCCTTTGTCTTTGCAGTAAGCAGCTTAAGGCCGGTCTTAAATTCCTTCAGCTGGACAAAATTGAATTTAAAGGTAAAGTAGAAACTGCCTCCCAGCAGCAGTAAGATTGCCAGGGAGAACTGTCCCAGAACCGGGATACCGGAATACCACGCATAATTGGTTGGGAAATCCCATAGGAAATCCGCAACAGGCACAACGCCTGCAAACATCCTGTCCACCATCTCAAAAATTCCCGCCATGAACCATTTCCTCCATCTCATCTTGTATTGTTAATGTTTTCCACCGCATCCGCTGTAATAACGGTACATTTCCTCACCGGTTGCCCACCAGACACCGCCCAGATCATTGATATGATCAATCAGTTCCTCCAGCATCCCGATCCTGCCTGGCGCTCCGATGGCAGCTGGGTCAAGCTGCAGCACATAGCATAGCCCGTATTCATGGCAGCCGCTAAACTCATCCTTCCAGTTGCTCAGCACGCCTGTATAGTTGGCAATCCTTCCCTGCCCTGCCGGAAATGCAGGATGATAGTTAAATGCAAAATAAGGCAGGTCATAATTCACCCAGTGTATGGGAATCTCCAGGATGGAGGCCCCATCCCCCAAATCCTTTACATACGGCCTGTCATCATCACAGAGATTGCTGGAATATACCATGCCATGCTTTCGCGCAATCCTCAGCGTATCCAGGGTCAATTCGCCTTCCGGGCTTCTGAATCCCCTGGGCCTTATGCCGCAGAGCCGTCCGATGGCCTCCGCGCCCTTCCGGATGGCTTCCTCCTGTTCCTCAACGGACAGCAGGGCCATATTCTCATGCCGGTAGCCCAGGGCGCCGATTTCATGGCCCCGTCCATGGACTTCCAGGATTTTATCCGGGTATTGCTCCGCCACCCACCCGGGGGTGAAGCATGTTGCCTTTATCCCTTTATCATCCAGGATATCGAGGATACGGTCCAGGCCCCGGTTCATCCCATACTGTCCCAGGGACAGGGTCTTTGGCATATTGACACATGTCTGGTCCAGCTGGAGCCAGAAAAGCTCTGCATTCAAATTAATGGTAATCATGGCCGCGCATTTTTTCCCGCCGGGCCACTGGGGTCTTTCTAATCTCATCTATCCCACCTCCTGAGTCTTACTGTAATCAGAACCGGAATGTTCCCTGTACCAGTCGGCAATCTGGGACCCGGTTGCAATCCACACATCCTTTTTGGACGTAATGTGCTGCAGCAGATGGTCCAGAATCCGTATCCTTCCCGGGGAACCGATTACCTGGGGATGGCTCATGAAGGAAATGCACAGTCCGTATCTGTAATGCCCCTCAAACTCGCGCATGAAGTTATCCTCCACATTCCGGTAACAGGAAATCCGGTCCTGTCCCGCCGGCTCTGCCGGATACATGTGGTAGGCCATGGCAACATAGTCGTCCACCTCCCACTTGGTGGGAATCTCGATAAAATCCGTCTCCCTGCCGTCAATGACAGTCCTGTAGGGCCGGTCATCCCCTCTCATGGAACTGGAATAACGGATTCCCCTTTCATACAGCAGCTTCGGCGTTTCCACGGCCCAGTCCCCGGAGGGCGTCCTGAAACCTTCCACATCGTGTCCTATAAGCTCCCTTAGTATCCTCTGGGGCTTTTCAATGATTTCAATCTGCTCCTCAGCCGTCTTTCCGGCAAACCTTTCATGGGCATATCCATGGAGTCCTATCTCATGTCCTGCGGCGGCAATCCGTTTTACCACCTCCGGATACCGCTCCGCCGTAAGGCCGGGAATGAAAAAGGTTGCCTTTACCCCATACTGATCCAGCTTATCCAGGATCCTGTCCGCGCAGCGCTTGGGACCGTACTGTCCCACGGACAGGGACTTGATGTACTGTTCCCCGTTCGGAAGCCCCCTGTTTCCATTTTCCCAGGTTGTATCACCGTCCAGGTCAAAGGAAAACATAACCGCGCATTTTTTGCCCTCCGGCCATTGAATTTCATCCATGCTCCATCGCTCCTTTTCATGATTATTGTATATTTATTAACAATAGTATGGCTGTGTATTTAACTTATTGTTGTTTATATATAGCAAGAACCATGCCAAGGAGAAAATAACGTATTTTTATGCATTTTCATTTATATTGATATGATAAATAGGGTTTATAGGATAATATTTATCCTGCAAACCCTATTTGTTCCATGGCCTATCCTGTTGGTTTTAATAATCTATCCCATAACCCATTCTACTGTTCTTAATAGCTTCCCCCATGACCATCACGCCCCTCTATGGCCTGGAGAAGGGACAGCCCGTCCTCCGTAACCACGCTGCCTCCCCGGCCCCTGACAGACCTGACGAACCCGTGGGCGGACAGCTTAGACAGCGCCTTCCTCACCTCGGCTTCCGTGTAGAACCCTCCGTTGCCGTTCACCTTCTCCAGCAGCTTCTGCCGCCCGTAACGTTCCTTCCGCTCCAGGGATTCACGCAGCTGCACAAGGACGGCCTTATATAACCCCAGATCCTTCCACTCATTTAATATGAACCGTTCCAGGATTCCCGGCTCCTTCCCCGCTGCCTCCGGCATGCGGGTCTTCTGTCCCCTGCCCGCGAAACCGGGGACAGCCCTTTCCCTCCCGGTCCGCAGGGGCGGCAGATCCTCTGCCCCAATCACCTGCTTTTCCTTTGTCAGAAGGAACTCCACCACATTGCGCAGCTCCCTTACATTGCCCCTCCACGGATAACCGGTGAGGATTGCCTCAGCCTCCGGCGTCAGCGCCATGTCCGAACGGTTCCTGCCTGCAAAGAAATAGAATATGGGGAGTATGTCCTGGGTCCGCTCCCTTAAGGGGGGCACGTTAAGGGGCAGCACATTTAAACGGTAGAACAGATCCTCCCGGAAGCCGCCATTTTCCACCATGGTAAAAAGGTCCTTGTTGGTGGCTGCAATCACCCGCACATCCACGTCAATGCTTTTATCCGAACCGATCCGGTCCACCTTCCGCTCTTCCAGCACACGTAGCAGCTTGGACTGGAGGGACATGGGCATTTCCCCTATCTCATCAAGGAAAATAGTCCCTCTGTGTGCCAGTTCAAAGTACCCCATCTTGCCGCCCTTCTTGGCGCCGGTAAAGGACCCTTCCTCATAGCCGAACATCTCGCTCTCTAAAAGGCTGTCCGGTATGGCCGCGCAGTTGACGGCCACGAAGTTATAATTTTTCCTGGCGGACTCGTTGTGTATGCCCTGGGCGAACATTTCCTTGCCTGTCCCGCTTTCCCCCGTGATCATCACAGCCGCGTCGGAGCGCGCCATCTGCCTGCCGTTGTTCACGGCTTCCCGGATGGCCCTGCTGGTCCCGATGATATCCTCAAAGGTATACCTTGCCCTGTGGCTGGTCCCGTACAGCTTGGAGCGCATGTCATGCTGCCTGGTCTCCGCTTCCTCAAAGTCCTTCAGTGTTATGATATGTCCTGCAACCTTATCCCCGGAACGGATTTCCACTGCGGATGCAATCAGGTTGCTCTCCCCTGTCTTAATCAGCTTTTCCCAGGCGCTCTTCACATCCAGCTCGGGCAGCAGTTCCTCAATGTTAAACCCCAGAAGCACCCTGGAGCGGTGGGACATCAGCTGCCTGGCCTTCTCATTGCACAGATACACGCGGCCCACCACGTCCGTTATGATAATCCCCTCATTCATCAGGTTCATGAGGGTATTCAGCTTATCCGACATATTTTCCTTGTCATTGAGCAGTTTATCCATGCTGGAGTCAATGTAATAATACTCCCTTCTGGCAGCAGCCGCTTCCTTGGAGGAAAACTCATCATAAACCCCCAGTTTCTCAGCAATGATATACAGGCTGTTCATGTCAACCGAGCTTTCGCCCACATCGATGACCTGGCTGATTCCCTGGGGCACCAGGTGCCCCTCATTGGGGGTGATGGCCAGCCGGATGGACCTGTCGTATTCCCCCGTCCCATAGTACGGGAACAGTTCCACATCCCGAAAGCCCGAGGCATACATGCTGGTTATGGTGTGCATGCAGGTCCTGTGGTCAAAGTTGACCAGCAGCGCCTTGGTTCCCTTTGGTATCTTCTTAAGCTTTTCCATCTGTTTTTTGGTCAGGGCCAGCGAGAGGACCACGATTTCGGACTGGTCGCTGATTTTCTGGCGGACCTGCTGGAATATGTTAAATGCCGACACCAGCACATAATCCTCCTCTATCCGTTTAAGGGTCTCCACTTCCGCAATGGAATAGGCCTTAAAGCTTGCGTATCTGCCCAGATATTTGCTGATGTTGTCCATCAAAAACCTTGCATATTGCTTTTCCGTTGCCACTACCGCTATCTCTTTCATCCACCGTCACCTCGCCCGTACCGCATATGGTCAATTATACCTGAGGCGGATATCTTTTTCAACTCCCCTGCTTCTTGCACATACCGTGAAAGCTGTATATAATGGTATGAGACAATCCGTAAAATGGAGGCCCATATGGCAAAAATAGTACCAATGCAAAGCCTGTACTGCTCCATGCAGGACGAGAATAAAATATGCAGTTTTGACATCGAGGTCCTGACAGGACCAACCACGCCCCTGATCCATCCCATGTCCCGTTTCTGGCTGGTCAACAGCGGGAAAGGGACGCTTATGCTCAACAACCGTCCCTATGATCTGAAACCAGGCGCCGTGGTCTGTGTCCTTCCCTGGCAGATCAGTGACATCGTGGAGGTGGAATCGCCCATACAGTTTTTTGTGATGGCGTATTACTTTGACAATATCAATGAAATCATCAAGACCTTTTATAATCCGGGCAATGAACCGCTCTCCATCATACAGACCCTTTCCGCCAACCCGGTCCTGTATCTTGAAGGCGAGGCCCTTGCATCCATGCAGAAGCTGTTCCTTCAGATTAAGGGAGAAATCGGCATGGAATCCACCATGGAAATCGGCACGGAACCCGCCGTGGAGTCCGGAATGGAAACCGCTGTGGAGTCCGGAATGGAATCCGTCGTGAAATCCGACATGAAATCTGCCCCAAAGTCCGTGGCCGACATGCCGCAGGATCCACCCATCCCCCCATCCGCTGCGTCCTGTCCCCCTTCCCAGGAACTCAGCAACCTCTATATCACCAACAAGCTCATTGAAATCATCATTCATTTCCTGCGCGCAAAAAAGGCGGCATCCCTGCCGCCTTCCGCCCGGATTATTGAACCCAGTGAGATATTCCTGTATCTGTACAGCCACCTGAACGAGAAAATCACACTGTCCATGCTGTCCCAGATATTTTATATGAGCGAGTCCTCCATCAGCGCCTATATCACAAGGACTACCGGGCTGTCCTTCTTTGACCTGTTAAATGAAATGCGGATTGGAAAAACCATCAATTTCCTGCTGTACACCGACTTTACCCTGGAAGAGCTGGCTGAAATCCTGGGCTTTGTGGACAGCGCCCATATCAGCAAGGTCTTTTCAGCCAGGGTAGGAATGAAGGCCAATGAATTCCGCGCCACCTACCAGAAGGTGGGCAGCCTGTGCCGGATTAAGGACAGGAAGGACTTCTACACCATTGTTTCCTATATCTACCGCCACTACAGCGAGCCATTAAATCCGCGCATGGTGGGGGAACGCTTCCACCTGTCGCCCAGAGAACTGAACCGTATCCTCCTGTACCAGGTGGAGATGAATTTTTCCGATTACCTCAACTTCATACGGGTCAACCGGGCGTCCGAGCTGCTGCTTTTGACCACCAGGAGCATCCTTGACATTGCCCTTGAGACCGGATACCACAATGAGAAGACGCTGACCCGCAATTTCCTTAAGTTCCGCTCCATGACCCCCGGCAAATTCCGCCAGGCCGTGGAACTGCAGGAATTTTAGTCCCCGGACCGCTTTTCATCCCCGGGCCAGTTTTCATCCCCGGACCATTAATCGATTACCTTCAGCCCCTTTGCCACAATGGTGATGAAGTCCTGGACATTGGTAACCACGGTGGTGGCGCACAGGCTTCCCCTGTCCAATAGCTTGTTTACAACAAACTCATCCGCATCCACGGTGTACAGGTAGACCGGGCGTATGGTGCCATCCGGCATCACCCGGAAGGACGGCGTCATATTGCCAGTGGCAATGGTGTGAAGCATGGTTGCCAGGCAGATGACGCAGGTAGACTTCTTCACAAGGCCGCGCATGGCGCCCTGTCCCTCATACGCGCTGGCAATCACCTCCGGCATGGGTCCGTCGTCCCGTATGGATCCGGTCAGCACCATGGGGACATGGTTCTTCACGCAGCTGTATATGATGCCGTTGTCAATGTCATAATCCTTTATGAACTGGGGAATGGAGCCGCTTCTCCTGACCTTGTTGATTACATCCAGATGGTTGTAATGTCCATTGGGCTGGGATACCTGGGTATAGATGTCCTGCCCCAGGGCGGTGTGCAGCAGCGCTCCCTCCAGGTCATGGGTTGCCAGGGCATTGCCTGCCATCAGCCCATGGGCGTAACCGTTGTCAATCAGCGCCTGCATGGCTGCCCTTGCATCCGCGTCAAAGGAAAATGCAGGCCCCATGACCCATACGATATTGCCGTATTCCTTTTCATGCCTTAACAGTTCAAACAGGTTGTCATAATCCCGCGCATAGGAGGTCTCCCGGCTCCTGCCCTGGCGGAACACGAACTGGTCCTCCAGCTGCCCCCCTTCTTCCTCAAAGCCGTGGCAGTGCATGTAGATCCCTTCCTCACATTTTTCCGTCCGTCCGAGGATTACCTTGTCGCCCTTCTTAATATTCCTGTTCTCAACCACTTCAAGGTGACCGTCGTCACAGAGCACCACGCTGGAGTCCATGCGGCTCTCCTCGGCCAGCACCCATTTCCCATTGATTTTAAAATATTCCGGATACATGGAGGTGCTGTGATAGTTATCAGGCGCAACCCCGTCCATGTCCGCTGCCTCGTATTTCACATCCGGGGCATTCACGAATTTCTCCTGGGTAAAATCAGGATGATGATATTCTGGTAATTGAAATGACATATGGTTTTTCCTCTCTTTTTCTTAAATTAATCAAACACGCCCTGGGCCGGGAGCGGATTTCCAAACACGCCCTAACAAAGGGTGGCATAGATAACGGCCTTGATTGTATGCATGCGGTTCTCCGCCTGGTCGAACACAACCGACTGCCTTGACTCAAACACTTCATCCGTCACTTCCATCTCCGTGATGCCGAACTTTTCAGCGATTTCCGCTCCGATGGTGGTCCTGGTGTCATGGAAGGAGGGCAGGCAGTGCATGAAAATAGCCGTGTGCCTTGCCTTCTTCATCACCTCTTCGTTGACCTGGTACCTGCGCAGCAGTTCAATCCTGGTTCCCCAGACAGAATCCGGCTCCCCCATGGACACCCAGATATCCGTGTACACTGCGTCCGCATCCTTCACACCCTGGTCCACATCCTCTGTCAGCCGGATGGTGCATTCATTTTCCTCTGCAATCCGCCTTGCCTCATCCACCAGTTCCTGGGCCGGGAACAGTTCCTTTGGGGCGCAGGCCGTAAAGTGGATGCCCATCTTGGCGCAGGCCACCATCAGGGAATTGCCCATGTTATTCCTTGCATCTCCCATGTATGTAAAGCGCAGCCCTTTGAGGCAGCCGAACTTCTCCTCCAGCGTCAGAAGGTCTGCCAGCATCTGGGTGGGATGGAACTGGTCCGTAAGCCCGTTCCACACGGGCACGCCCGCATACTCCGCAAGTTCCTCCACAACCGACTGGTCATAGCCCCTGTACTCAATGCCGTCATACATCCTTCCCAGGACCCTGGCCGTATCTGCAATGCTCTCCTTTTTGCCCATCTGGCTGCTGCCCGGGTCCAGGTAAGTCACACCCATGCCCAGGTCCCGTCCCGCAACCTCAAAGGCGCAGCGGGTGCGGGTGGACGTCTTTTCAAACAGAAGCACGATGTTCCTGTTGTCCAGGTATTTGTGGGGAACGCCGTTCCTCTTCATGTTCTTGAACTGTTTGGACAAATCCAGCAGATAGCGGATTTCCTCCGGCGTGTAGTCCAATAACTTCAGGTAATTCCTTCCTCTGATATTCACTGCCATCTTCCTTACTCCTTTGCTATGTTATTTGATTGTCCGGTCGCGCTCCAGGTCGGGAATGGATGTTCACCCGCGTTCCAGGGGCATGCTCATGCATCTGGGGCCTCCCCTTCCCCTGGACAGCTCCGAACTGGGCATTTCAAGGACCTCGATGCCTTTATCCCTGAGCATCTCATTGGTTATATAATTCCGGTCATATACCACCACCTTGCCCGGCTCAATGCACAGTGTATTGGAACCGTCATTCCACTGTTCCCGCTCCGAGGCAACCCGGTCCTTTCCGCCGCAGCGTATCATGGTCACCTTATCCGTCCCCAGGTAATCTGCCAGGACAGCCGGAAGCGGACGGTCAAGTTCCCTTACCGCAAGCCTGCCCTTTTGGTCCCCGCGCCGGATTTCATAGATGCGCAGGTTCCCCAGGATTCCGGGATGGATGGTGAACTTGTCGTAGTCCACCTGGGTGCATACCGTATCCAGATGCATGAACGCACGGATACTGGGGATATCCAGGGCCAGGATGGTCTCCACCTCACAGGAGCTGTCCTCAAACAGGTTCTGGGCCAGAAGTTCAATTGCCTCCGGCGTGGTCCTCTGGGAGATTCCCACGGCCAGGACCTTGCTGCCCAGGTTCAGGATATCGCCTCCCTCAATGGAGAAAGGATACTCCCTTTTATAGTAAAACGGCGTCTGCCCCCTGTAGTCCGGATGGTGCTCCAGGATATACTGCCCGTAGATGGTTTCCCTTCTCCTGGTCCTTGAATACATGCAGTTCAGGCTGACTCCCGTGCCGATGCACGCAAACGGGTCCCTTGTAAAGTACAGGTTGGGGATGGGATCCATGATGAAACGGCTGTCTGATTTGACCAAATCCACTAATGGACTGTGGGTTTCAGACTTAATCTCATACATGCTGACGCCGGACATTGTCTTTAGCACCAGCTCCTTTTCATCCGGAATATCCATCAGGAAGCCAAACAGCTGGTTCCTGAACTTCTGCGCGGTGTTCCCGGCCTCACTGATGAACTGCCGGATGAAGTTCTCCCTGATATCCCCGGACTGTCTTAACACGTCCGCCATCATGTCCTCCATATAGACCACCTGGCTTCCGTTCTCCTTTAAAATGCGGGCAAAAATATCGTGTTCCCCCTGGGCCGTCTTAAGGTATGGGATATCGTCAAACAACAGCCGTTCCAGTTCCCCCGGAACCAGGTGTTCCAGTTCCTTCCCCGGCCTGTGGAGCATGACCTTTTTCAACTTTCCTATCTCGCTTTTCACACAGATTGGCATGCAATTATCTCCTTTGCGCTCTTGTTCCGCTCTCTTATGGATATTCTATTATATTTTTATTGGGACGATAGGACATCCAGGGAGCCTGCACTGGTATTTTAACCTGTTTTGGCCTGGAATATGTCCGGGACATATGCGCCGGAACCGGCGCAATACAAAGATGTAAGAATGGAAACCGCGCCCTTTTCCAGTTCCATGGAGCGGTTTAAATACAAAAATATTTTCCTTATTTGTCTGAAATATGCTAAAATACCTCCATGGCATAAAGCAATGGAGGTATCTGTCATGACACTGCAGCAACTGCGGTATATTGTAACAATTGTAAACTGCGGCTCGATTTCCGAGGCGGCAAAGCAGCTCTTCATCACCCAGCCCAGCCTTTCCAATTCGGTGAAGGAACTGGAAAAGGAGATGGGGATTTCCATCTTTAACCGCAGCCCCAAAGGGATTGCCCTGTCCTCTGAAGGCACGGAGTTCCTATCCTATGCAAGGCAGGTACTGGAACAGGCGGAACTGCTGGAACAGCATTATACGGGAAGGAAACCCTTAAAACGGATCTGCTCCATATCCACCCAGCATTATGCATTTGCGGTCAATGCATTCGCCAACCTGGTATCCAGGCAGAATACGGATTCCTATGAATTTACCCTGAGGGAAACCCGCACCTACGAAATCATAGATGATGTGAAAAACTACCGAAGCGAGCTGGGCATCCTGTATGTCAATGAATTCAACCGCAAGGTGCTGGAGAAGCTGTTTAAGGAAAATGGACTTGTCTTCCATCCCCTGCTCCAGGCCGACCCTCATATATTCATCAATGTATCCCATCCCCTGGCCGGCCGCAAAAGCGTTTCCATCCAGGAGCTGGAACCTTATCCATTCCTGGCCTTTGAACAGGGGGAACAGAATTCCTTTTACTTTTCTGAGGAAATCCTGAGTACCATTCCCAGGAAAAAGGTAATCTATGTAAGCGACCGGGCCACCCTTTTTAACCTTCTGATCGGATTAAACGGCTACACCATATGCAGCGGCATACTCAACAGCAATTTAAACGGTGATTCCATTATCGCCGTCCCCCTGGAGACAGAGGAATCCATGCTCATCGGATGGATTGCCAATCCCAGGCTGCATCTCAGC
>DS990260.1:1073319-1177442 GCA_000155435.1 Clostridiales bacterium 1_7_47FAA
GAATTTGCTAAAAAGTACCTGGAGGAGCTGGAACGGCTGATCCGGTGATACCAATCCCCTGCTTTCCCTGTCAGGAAGCCATCAGCCGGAATACGGCCTCATGGATTTTATTGGCAATATAGGGATTGTTCATGGTATACAGATGGATTCCGTCCACCCCATGGGCCGCCAGGTCCACAATCTGGTCAACCGCGTAGGCGATTCCCGCATCCCTCATGGCCACCGGGTTATCCCCGTACCGCTCCATCATGGATGTGAACTTTTTAGGCAGCCGGACGCCGCAAAGGGAAACCATGCGCTCAATCTGCTTTTTATTCACAACCGGCATGATTCCTGCTTCCACCGGAACCCGGATGCCCGCCAGGTCAAGCCGTTCCCTGAAACGGTAAAAATACCCGTTGTCAAAAAAGAGCTGGGTAATCAGCTGGCTGACCCCTGCGTCCACCTTGTGCTTCAGGTTGTGGATGTCCCGCACCAGGCCCCCTGATTCCTGATGGCCTTCCGGGTAGCAGGCGCCAATGATATTAAAATCGCCGTGGTCCCTGATGAATCCCACCAGATCCGCGGCATACTTAAAATCGCCCGCAGGCTCCCTGTCCGGGATGCGGTCGCCTCTCAGCGCCAGGATATTCTCAATCTGATGGGCCTTTAACTGTAAAAGTATCTCTGCAGCATCTTCCTTTGTCAGATGCAGGCAGGGTATATGGGCCACGCTTTCAATCCCGTACCTGTGCTTGATGGAGGATGCAATCTCCAGGGTGGCGCGGCTGTTCTCACTGCCTCCCGCCCCGTAGGTCACACTGATGAAATCCGGCGTCATGCCCTTAAGTTCATCCAGTGTCTTATATATGGTATCCACGGGCGCTGTCCGTTTGGGCGGAAATACCTCCAAGGACAGCACTGTTTTCTGTTTAAAAAATTCCGATGTCTTCATACATTTTCCCCTCTTTCCTGATTGCAGTCATCATAGCACAAACAGAAAAGAGGCGGATAATTCCTATTTTTTATGGCTTTCTATAGATTTAAACTATATCCCTGTCATAAGCCTTGATATACACAAAGTTTTCATTGTTCCGGTCCATGGTATATTCCGGATTCAGGACAGCGTCAATGAATTCTTTCCCGCCCGGCTCAACCGCAGCCAGCTTCATGCCCAGTTCCCGCTCCACATCCTCCACCGTCAGGTCGTCCAGGAATACCTGTTCCCCCATGCGCAGCATATTGGAAGGAATCAGCAGCACGCTGCCCAGGTCCTCCCCCTTATCCTGGCGCTCCTTCAGCTGCCCAATCAGGTCCTGTCCCGTTATCAGACCCGATACGGTGATGGTCTCCCCGAAGAAATCATTCCTGATATAATACACATGGATGGTCAGGTGGGGGAACGCCTTCATCAGCTTGTCCGCAAACCCGCGGATGGTGGGGTATGCCAGCTTCCCGGTTGCAATTGTAAGCGTACGCCTTACCTGCCCTGCCAGCGCTTCATGGCCCGCGCCGTGAACCACCTCATCCAGGGCCTCCTCAAATTCATTGATGAGCATGCGCATCATACCCACGCCGTTCTCCAGCTGGATATAACCGTCATAGCGCTCCTCCTCCGGGAACTCCCGGCCTGCCGTGATGTACCACTCGTCGCTTGCATGGATGAAGTGCAGGCCGAACCTGTCATAGTATTCCTGCTGGCGGCTTTCTACCATGTCAATCACGGCCCCTGCCTCTTCCTTTGTATACAGTCCGATGGGGAACAGCTTGTCCCGGAACCTGGTGATTCCGGCCGGGACAACCGATACGCTCCTTAAAAACGGCAGGTACCGGGCCAGGTCATCCATGGTCCGTTCCAGTTCCGCCCCATCGTTCACATTCTTGCAACACACAACCTGTCCGTTCATCTCCACATGCCCGTCATAGAGCATCTGCAGATACTTCAGCTTCTCCCCCGCAAAACGGTTGTTAAGCATCTTACACCGCAGTTCCGGGTTCGTGGTCTGCACGGAAATATTGATGGGCGCCAGCTGCATCCGGATAATCCGCTCAATATCCCTCTCCTTCATATTGGTCAGGGTGATATAATTCCCCTGCAGGAAAGAAAGGCGGGAATCGTCATCCTTAAAATACAGGGTATCCCTCATCCCCGGCGGCATCTGGTCGATGAAGCAGAAGATACACTTGTTGCTGCAGGAGCGGTAGTCACTCATGAGTCCGTTTTCAAACTCAATGCCCAGATCGTCGTCGTACTCCTTATCAATCTCCAGCAGCCATTCCTCGCCGTCCTGTTTCCTTACCAGCACCTCAATATATTCATCTTTTATCATGTACCTGTAATCAAAGACATCCTCCACATCCTGGTCATTGATTGCAAGCAGCACATCCCCTGGTTCAATCCCCATTTCTTCTGCAATGGAACCGGGAAACACTTCCTTTATCACATGTTCATTCTTTTTTATTTTCAACTGTAATCCCTCGACCTATCATTTATTCAATTCACACAGACCAGAATAGCAGTAATGGAAGCATTTTTCAAGGGCTAACCCTTTTCTTTTCTGCATTCCCTTTTATTCACAGTTATCTACGCAACGCAGTACTGGTCACGCCTTCGCCTCACGGTAACAGGACCACACGCAGCAGCCTGTAAACAATGCCACGAACAGGGCCGATACGCCCATGGACAAAAAGCTTACGCCGTCCCCAAAGGAGATTTCCCGGATCAGGCGGGTGGTATGGGTCAGGGGCATGATGTCCACAACCCACTTTAATGCCTGCGGTATGCCGTCCAGGGAAAAGAAGGTACCGCACAAAAAGGACATGGGGGTAATCACGATATTGGTAAAGTTATTCATATCGTAATGGCTTTCAATCATCATGGCCGCAAAGAAGCCCAGGGCTGCAAATATCAGTGAATTAAGGATTACCGCGGTCAGAAGCCAGCCGTTTAACACCAGGTCCGCCCCGGACACCAGCCCCAGGATCACGATGAACACGCCGGAATACATGCCACGCAGCGCGCCGGCCAGGATATGCCCCGCAGCCAGCAGATACATCCGGGTGGGGGAATAAAAATAACATTCAAAGCTTTTTTCATGGAGCCGCATCACGCTGATACGGGTGGATACGGAGGTATAGCTGTTGCGCATGGTGGTCATGGACAGCAGTCCCGGAATCAGGTAGTAGAGATAGGGGCGCCCGCCCACATCCATCATTCTCCCCAGTCCCATCCCAAAGGTCACGAAATACAGGAAGGGGGACACCATCTGTGAAAATGTGACCCGCCAGAAACGTCTCTTGAGGAACAGCCATTCCCTCCACAGGATTGTGGTTATTTCCATCCTCCCACCCCCTTGCTGGTGTGGTGGAAGAACACGTCCTCCAGGGTGGAGGGCAGAACGCTGCAGGGCACATCCAGGGAAGCCGCCCTGGCCTTTGCCTCCGGCAGGCTTCCAAAAAACTCTGACTTCATCCGCTCATCCTCCCCTTCGTATTCCACCTTAAAAGGCCCGATTTCAGCAATCAGACCCTCCGGGGTATCCTCCCGGAATATTTTTCCCCCGTCAATCAGCATCACGTCATCGCACAGGTGCTGGGCCTCCTCTATATAATGGGTGGTCAGGAGGATGGTCTTCCCCTCCTTGTGCTGCATCCTGAGGAAATCCCAGATATCCCGCCTGGCATTGGGGTCGATGCCCACCGTTGGTTCATCTAAGAACAGATACCTGGGATCATGTATCAGGGCTTTGGCAATCATCAGCTTGCGCTTCATGCCTCCTGACAGGCTCTGGGATACCCGCCTGCGCACGGATTCCAGGCCAAGGAAGCTTAAGAGCCTGTCCGTGGACGCAGCAATATCCGCCTTTCCCATCCGGTAAAGGCGGCCTGCAAATTCCATATTCTCTTCCACGGTCAGCTCCTTATCCAGGTTGATGTGCTGGCTGGTAACGCCGATTGCCTGCTTGACCGCCACCGCGTTCCGGTCCATGGGCTGCCCGTCAAACAGGATGGTTCCCGTATCCGGGCTTAATAAGCCGGTCATCATGCGCATCAGCGTCGTCTTCCCGGCGCCGTTGGGACCAAGCAGTCCCAGGAATGTCCCGTCCTTTATCTCCATGGATACCCCGTCCACCGCCGTGACCGTCCCGAATGTCTTATGAAGGCAGTCACACACAATCATGGGTCTGCCTCCCCTGTTTCTTGATGATGATGGTTGAAAGATAAGGGATATCGTACTGCTTAAGCTCCTCAAAATCCGTGACCAGGCGCTCCTCCCCTGTTCCGGACTTGGTAATCAGGACAAAATTATCCTCCAGATGGTTTTCACGGATGGCCTGGATCAGCGCCTCCTGGTTGGAGGAAGGCTTCATCAGCACCACATTGTCGTGCTCCCTCAATACCTTTCCCAGGTCCTCGCTGCTGTTCTTGCGCACAGGCGCCACCACAAGGTCCTCATCCCAGGCCACCAGGGGCATCTTCATGGAATCCGCCACAGCACAGAAGGATGTGATTCCCGGTACGACCTCCACTTCAACGCCTGCCTGTTCCATATATGGCAGGGTGTACATGAAGGTGCTGTAAACAGCCGGATCCCCCAGGGTGATGAAAGCCCCTGTCCCGTCCTCCTTCAGCTCCCCTGCAATCAGGGCCGCATTCTCCTCCCACATCCGGCGCAGCTTCACACCGTGGTAATGCATGGGATAGACCAGATTCACAATCCTGGCCTTTGTATCCTTAAGCAGGTCTTTTATGATGTCAAATGCAAAACTGCCCGCCCCGGCTTCCTTTTCAGGGCAGAATATGACATCCGCCTCCTTAAGGATCCGGTATGCCTTTAAGGTCAGCAGTTCAGGGTCTCCCGGCCCCACGCCGATTCCGTATAATTTTCCCATATTTCATTCCTCTTTTCGTTCTTCGTACCATGACATGGTAACATATCAAAACTCAAAGAGCAATTCTTTCCCGCTATTTTAATGAAAATGTCCGCCAACCCATTCGGCCAGGGTTTCATATAATAAATCCGGGTCAATAGGCTTTGCCAGATGCCCGTTCATACCAGCCTCCCCGGCCCTCACCACGTCCTCATGGAAGGCATCGGCCGTCATGGCTATGATGGGGATGCTCCCGGCCCTCTCATGGGCCAGGCCGCGGATTGCCTGGGTTGCCTCGTAGCCGTCCATCACCGGCATCTGTACATCCATGAGAATCAGGTCAAAGGAATCACCGTGGGCCAGGAACTGGTCCACGGCGTCCCTTCCATTGACCGCACATTCCACCGTGATATCGGCCATGTGCAGCAGTTCCACTGCAATCTCGCGGTTGAGCACATTATCCTCCACCAGCAGCACGTGATGCCCTGCCAGTTCGGGACGCTGTGACTTTCCTGCCGGAGGGCGAACGGCGCGTTCTATTCCGGTCACGGAAAGCAGGGTATCATAAAGGGTGGAGGCGAAAATAGGCTTGGTAATGAATGCGTTGGCTCCGGCCTGCCTGGCGCTGTTCTCAACTGCACCCCAGTCATATGCCGTTATGATGATGATCATGGTCCCGGCTCCCACGATTTCCCTTATCCGGCGGGTTACCTCAACCCCATCCATATCCGGCATCCTTAAATCAATGAGGCAGACGTCATAATCCTCCCCGGACTGGTGGGCCAGACGGACGCGGTTTATACATTCCTTACCGGTCAGGACCCAGTCCGACCGGATTCCAAGGTTCTCCAGCAATAGGGCTGTATGGACGCAGCTGTCCCTGTCGTCATCCGTCACCAGCACCTTCAGGGATTCCATCACATACTGTTTGGGCGCAGGCATTTTCCCCTTATCCTTCGGGAGGTCAAAATCCAGCTCCACGATAAAGGATGTCCCTTTCCCCAGCTCACTCTGCAGGGTTATGGTGCCGCCCATCAGCGTGACGAGATTCTTGGTAATAGGCATCCCCAGGCCCGTGCCTCCTGCGTTCTGGCCCGCGGACATGTCTTCCTGCTCAAAAGGAACAAAAAGACGCTCCATGAATGCGCTGCTCATTCCTATTCCTGTATCGCTTACCGTAAAACGAAGCCGGATCTTGCCGTCCTTTTTCAGCATCTGCCGGATTTCCATACGGATGCTGCCGCCTTTGGGGGTAAACTTAAGGGCATTGGATAAAAGGTTGAGAAGGACCTGGTTCAGCCGCAGGGAGTCGCCTATCAGTTCCGTTTCCGTAAGTTCCACCAGAGGCACGGTGAAGTCCAGCCCCTTTTCCCTGGCCTGCGGATAGATGATGGAGGAAATGGACTCCACCACGGTCTCCAGCTTGAACGGTTCGTGGGCAATCCTCATCTTTCCCTCGGAAATCTTGGACATATCCAGCACGTCATTAATCAGTGTCATCAGGTGCTTGGATGAATACCCTATTTTTTCCAGGCAGTCCGCCACACGCTGCTTATCGTCAATATAGGCGGCTGCAATGGTGGTCATGCCGATGATTGCATTCATGGGGGTGCGGATTTCGTGACTCATGCGTGACAGGAAGTCTGATTTGGCCCGGTTGGCATGTTCTGCCACGGTAAGGGCATCTTTAAGGGCCGCTGTCTGCTCCGTCAGCTTTTTCTGCATTTCCCTTAATTCGGTCACATCGGTTATATCGATGAAGATAGCCAGGTATACAGGGCTTTTCTCCTGCCAGTCAATGCAGGCAGCGTTCACCTGAAGCCACAGGTTCTGTCCCTTCCTGTCCTTCACATGCATGACAAAACGGACCGGCTCCCCCTTTAGCAGTTCGTTCCTGTGGGACTGGATTGTTTCCATATTGTCCCTTATGTTCTGTCCCTGAAGTGCATGCAGCTCCCCATTTGTATTATCCCCGAAATACTCCATGAAACGGGCGTTGGCGTCCAGCAGGACCATGCCCAGGTCCTGGTCAATCCTGTACTTTGCCACAAAACCCGGAAGGTTCTCATATGTGACGGACCGCTCCCTCTGCATCTGCACCAGGTCATCAATATTCGTAAGCACGGAATACGCCACCTGGTATCCGTCTATATATTCATCTGAAAACCTGGTGGAGAACTGGACCCAGATATACTCCCCGTTCTTCCGCCTGAGGCGCGATACCATCTGATATCCGCCCTGGCGCGACTCGAGTGCCTTTATGACGGTCTGGGTAAGGTCAGCCCACAGCTCCTGGTCATCCTGATAGTAAAGGTCCGGCTGGTTATGGAACATTTCCTCATATTCACCGCGCGGCCAGCCAATGAGGTCATAGTAAAATTCATTGGCCCAGACCAGTGTGAAATGCTCATCCAGCAAATGCTTGCTTACACTGACCCTCAGCAGGTTCATCAGCGTGTCATATTCATAACCGGCCGGCATGCCGTTGGTCCCGTCCCGGCCGGCTGCGTTTTTCTTTTCCTGTTCCGTCATCCTGTTGGTTCCCCCTGGTCCTATTTCTTTTCCTGATAACACCCATACTGTCTGCTTCCCGGTGATTGCATAACGCAAGGTACCTTGTTCATGTGCATGTCTTTTTATTATAATTCAAGTATAAAGAAAATTCAACAGACTTCTGGAAATGGCCTCCATAAAATGATAAAATAGACTGCATGACGAAAGAATTCATTTTATTATACGAGGTATTTGACTGTTGAAAACAAAACTAAGGGTCCATAACCTGATTTACCAGTACTTTCTTTTCCGCATCCATTTCCAATATTACCAATATGGAGATACCCTGCCTTCCATCGACACCCTCTGCCGTGAATTCAGTGTTTCCGCACAGACCGTGGCCACTGCATTACAGCGGCTGAGGGCAGAAGGCTATATTGACATGCACAACGGAAGGCAGACAAGGGTCCTGTTCAGGCAGACCGATGAAGAATACAGGGCTTTTATCCGCCAGTTCTTTTCAGGGCGCATGGCCGCTGCTTCCGGGTTAGCCAGGGCCGTGGAGATGGTCTGCATCCCTCTGATGACGGAAGGATTCATGCGCATGGACGATAAGGACCTGGCATACATCGCCCCCTTTGTGGAGCGTTCCGGAGCTGATGATGTCCTCTATCTGTTCTGTTATGCCCTGCAGAAGCTGGAGAATCCCCTGGCCATGAATCTGTTCTGGGAAACCTCCCTGTTTCTTGGCCTGATGTTCATCAGTAATAATAAAGAAGCTTCCATGAGGAAAAACATGCATGTCCGGGAACAGCTGGAAGCCATCCTGTCCTTGTGCAAGGCCGGGGACAGGGAACAGGTTCATGAAGCGCTGCTTCATTTTCAGGGAAGTTCCGTAAAAAAGGCGTTCCAATTCATCCGGCATTCACTGGCCCCTATGACGGAAAGTGAACCGGTTTCCTTTGTCTGGCGGATTTACTGGGAAAGGCCCCAGATCTGCTATGGGCTGACCATGAGGATCCTCCATGGAATCTATCTGGAGGAATACAAGGACGCGGAATATCTTCCTTCCTATGGGAAGATGTCTGAGAAATATAACGTGTCCGTCAGCACGGTCCGCCGGACCATCCATATGCTGAACCAGACAGGCGCAGCGGTTTCCGTCAATGGCGTGGGGACCCGTATCTTCCCTGCAGGCGTACGCTGCAACCTTCCTGACTTCCAAAGCCCTGCTGTCCGCCGCAACCTGTCCCTCTTTTTGCAGTCCTTTGAAATCATAGCCTACAGCTGTGAGGAAGTGGTTAGCTCCACCCTTTTGTCGCTTACCCGGGGACAATACTCCCAGCTGGTCTGCGTGATTGAACAGCACCGGGATTCGGGGCAGCACGCCTTTACCTTATGGCATCTGCTGATCTGCATCGCCACCCACAATCCACTGGCTGGTATCCGGGAAATCTACTCCAAGCTGTACGGACTCCTTCTCTGGGGCTACCCGCTGAAGGCATCCCTGCCGGAAGCTTCCGGATCCGACCATATCATACGGCAGTTTTCAGACGCCATATTCCTCTGCCTGTGCAATCATGAACCAGACCAGTGCGGCGCTGCCGTGAGGGAAATGATCACAAGGCTGTTCCCTGTTGCGGAAGGGTATCTGCTGTCGCGCGGGATTTCCGCTGAAGAACTGCGCATGTCCCCCTCCATCCGGCTTCTTCTCAATACCCAGATTGAATAGCATTTACTTTTTCCCACAAAATACCGCCCCTTCCGGATTCTTATGCCTCGCATCCGGAAGGGACGGTATGTTTCACCCCATCATATGAATTTTTCCCTGCTCCTGCCCAGTTCTGCCAGGCGCCGGTTCTTCTCATTCACCGGCCCGAAGTCCTTAAGACAGCAGATGACCTGTCCACAGGATGTAAGGAGGGCGGCCGCCCGCTCATAGGTTTCATCTTTTATCAGTTCAAAGGGAGCTTCCGACACCACCTCTGCAGCCAGGGCTTTGGCAACCGGATAATCAATGTCATTTTCATGAAGGATACCGGCCGCAAAGGGAATGCCCCTGCGCTGGAGCTTCCGGTAAACCGGTATCCCGCTTCCATTCCCACCTATGACAAAGACCTCCGGCTTTCCCTTTACCGGCTCCATCTCAAGGCAGCCCAGCTCTGCATGGTAGCTGCCTTTGGAAATCCCATACAGCTGTGTGATATAGGTGGATGTGAAAATCTCTTCCGGGGTCCCGCAGCGTTCAATGGTATCCCCATTGACGCACACAATATAGTCTGACAGCTTCTGGGCCAGGTCCAGTTCGTGAAGGGACAGGAGTACTGCCACCTGTTTCTCCCGCACCAGATTCTTTAAGATGGTCAGAAGTTCCAGCTTGTGCCGTATATCCAGAAAAGAAGTAGGCTCATCCAGGACAATGGCCTCCGGCTCCTGGCAGATGGCCCGCGCCAGAAGGACCCGCTGCTTCTGCCCGTCGCTTATCTCCATGAAGTCCCGTTTCCCAAGATCCGCTGCATGGACCAGTTCCATGGCTTCCCTTACCTTTTCATGGTCCTCCTGGTTCAGGATCCCCAGCCGTCCCGTGTAAGGGTAGCGCCCGGTGGCAACCACATCCTCACAGGTCATAAGCTCCGGCCGTATCCGTTCCGTCATCAGCACCGACATACGCCTGGCTATCTGTTTTTCCGTCATGTCCTTCATGGAAGCATGGTCCAGGTACACGGCGCCTTTTAACAGGTCCATCTGCCGGATGATGCTTTTCAGTATGGTGGATTTCCCGGCTCCATTCGGCCCGATCAAGGTCACGATCTGACCGCGCTTCACGTGGATTTCAATCCGGGCAATCAAAGGCACCTTCCCATATCCCACCGTCATGTTTTCCGTCACAATATAATCCTCTGACATGGTTCCCTCCTTACTGCATGCCCTTTTTGTTCTTCACCATCATATAGATGACAACCGGCGCGCCGAAAACAGCCGTGACCGAGCTGATGCTAAGCTCAGTGGGCGCAAACACGGTCCTGGCAATCAGGTCGCAGAACAGGCAGAACACAGCTCCGCCCATGAAACAGCCCGGAATGACCACCAGGGGCCTGGCTGTACCCAGCATGCGCTTCACAATATGCGGCACCGCAATGCCCACAAAGGAGACAGGACCGGCAAATGCTGTCACACTGGCGGACAATATGCTGGAGAGCAGGATCAGCGCCACCCGGAACCGCAGGATATTCACGCCCATGTTCTGGGCGTACACCTCCCCCAGCTGATATGCGCTGATCGGCTTGGCCATCCAGAACACCAGGAGCAGCGACACGGAAATCACGGCCGCCATTACCCGGACATTATCCCAGGACATACCCGAAAAGCTTCCCATGGACCAGTTATGAAGATTGACAATGTTGGCGTCATCTGCAAACGTGATGACAAAGTCAGTCACCGCAGAACAGATATAACTTATCATCACGCCGCAGATGACCAGCATGGACATTTTCTTTACCCGCCCCGAAATCAGGAGGATGAACCCCATGGATATCATGGCCCCTGCAAATGCCGCCAGTATCATGCCCCCGGAACTGATGGATATGCCCCTGCCAAGCAAAAGAATCATGACCAGGGACACCATCAGCCTGGCGCCGGAAGAAATCCCCAGCACGAACGGGCCTGCAATGGGGTTGGCAAAAAAAGTCTGCAGCAAGAAGCCTGACACGGACAGCGCCCCTCCCAGCATGACGGCCGACAGGATGCGGGGCAGGCGGATATCCCACACAATGTGGTACGCGGTCCCTTCATCTGTCTGCCCAAGCAGGATTTTCCCTATCTCCCCCACGGTAAGATGGACGCTGCCGGAATTAATATTCCATAAAAACAGCAGACACATCATAAGCCCCAGGAGGCTGAATGTAATGCAGTATTGTGTGTATGTTCTTTTAGACATTGGGACAACTCCTTACCGCAGCCTGTGCATGTAGGCCATTTCTTCCTGGTCCGGCGCTTCCTCAGTGAGGATCCGATGGATATCCAGTATCATATTGCCCAGGCCCATGGTTTCCTGGAACAGGCTTTTCTCCGTGCACCAGACATTTCCTTCTTTCACAGCTTTAAAATCCGCCAGGAGGCTGCTTTTATCCAACAGCTGGGCAAGGGACTCCAGTTCCCCGTCAATGGTGCTGTTATAAATAATATAATCCGCTTCCTTTGCCGCTGCGTAAAACGCCTCCATCTGCATGTTCATGGTGGACAGCGCATTGCCGTTCCTGTCAAGGTCTTCCGGAACATAGGTCCCGCCAGCCAGTTCAATCATTTTAGCCACATAATCCCCGGACTTCCTCACATTCACATATCCGTTGGAACTGATGTAGAAAAATGCCACTGTCTTTCCCGTGGCATCCTGGTCCAGCACAGGCTTCAGGCTCTCCATCTGTTTCCGGAAACATGCCTCTGCCTGCTCCTCCCGGCCGGTAAGCACCCCGTACAGCTTCAGCCACTCCATCCTTCCAAGGGGATGGCTTTCATAGCTGGAGCGCTCCACCAGCACAGGTATGCCCAGCTGTTCCAGCTGTTCCTTTACTTCCGGGGAATGGCTGATCATGGTTGATTCGATTGCCAGGCCGCATGACTTTGATAGGATCAGCTCGTAATCAGGGGCGTTGTATTTGCCGGCATAGAACATACCGCCATCTTCCAGGGCCTGCCTTGCCTCTTCAATATACCAGCCCTGGGCGTCCGTGCCGGACAGGGTAATCCGGTCCATGGCGTCCAGGCTTTTAAACAGGTCCATGGCCGAGGTTGCAACCAGATAGATATTCTTAACCGGCTGCCGCAGGACCGTCACATCCTCCGGCAATCCTTCGGGCGGCGTTCCCTGTTCAGGAACCACCAGGAACCGCCCGCTGTCCCTGATGGATATCATGGCGCATCCGTCGTCATAGTAATCCACGGAAAACTGGTCCGCGTACAGAAGTTCCATGCTGCGGATGACTTCCCGGTCATCCCAGGAATCCTTGGATGGCTGCGGATGTGCTGTCTGCTGACTGCCTGGCTGCGGTCCTGCTGCCTGCTGCTGGCCTGGCTGTGGCCCTGCTGCTTGCTGTGGCCTTGTCGCCGGTTGCTGGCCTAGCTGTGGCCCTGCTGCTTGCTGTGGCCCTGCTGTCTGCTGCTGTGCGCCTGTCTCCCGGCCTGGCGCGGCGCATCCGCAGGCAGCTGCCATCAGAAGACAGATTATCATGGTTGTGGTTATTATCTTTCCTGTTCTCATCACTGAACCTTTACAATTGTGGCTGAATCAATGATCAGCCCATACTCAATCTCATGGGGTTCACTCATGGCTACCGTATCCGCGATAACCGGTATATTCCTGTCAAATACAGCCACCGGAATCTCAAACGCAGAATTGCCTTCTGTACTTATGAGGTCAAACTTCCCACCGTCCACCTTCATATAATCGTAGTTGGCGCTGCCCCAGACAATGGTTGCAAAGACATTTCCATCTTCCACCCTCAGGGATGCAGGGGATTCAACGGAGGCCCTTCCGGACCCGCCTGTCAGGGCAACCTCAGCCGTGTACATCCCGTCTTCCAGGTTCAGGCTTCCTGCCGTTGTGACATTTCCCTCAGCAAAGCATTCCTGCGGCAGGGAATCAGAGCGGAACACCAGGATGCGGTCATACCATTTCTCCTTCTTTTTGCTGAATGCACTGCAGTCAATTTCCATATCCAGGGCTTTGACAGGAACCTTAAACGTATGCGTGCCCTCTGCCGTCTCCACATATGGGATGAAATCAGCCTCGGAAGCCTTTCCTGCCGCCTCTCCGGTTCCCATATACAGCTTCAGGTATCCGGTGCCTCCCATGGTCATGACCGCGCTCATGGTGCCGTCCTTTACCGTGAGTTCGCAGGCGGTAATCTGGAACATGTTGGAGCTGGATTCCACTTTTATAGGATATACCCCGTCTTTTATCTCATCAGCGTATACAGGTGTCTGTTCATTGGCTTCACTGTCCGGGGTCCTGGGAGTGGTTTCTCCTTTATCCTGGTCTGATTCAGTTTCTGGCGCCTGTGTTCCGGTTGCTTCTGCCTGTGCACCAGCCCCTGGCTCCTGTGCCCTGCTTCCTTCTGCCTGTACACCAGCCCCTGGTGACTGTGCCCCGCTTCCTTCTGCCTGTGCACCAGCCCCTGGCTTCTGTGCCCCGCTTCCAACTGCCTGCGTTCCGCCCCCACATCCCCCAGCCAAAAGCATCATTGCAATCATGACTGCAGATAATCCTGCTTTTTTAAATCTCATCTTCATTCCACCTTTAAAAGGGCGATCAGCAACATTGTCCCGACCGCCCATTCTTCCTGTTTTACCTGATAACCTTTTTACCTGATAACTTTTTTACCCAATCACTTTGACAGGCTGTCCACTGCCGCCTGTGCGTGTTCCACAAAAAGCTGCTGGATTTTTTCCATCTCCCCAAGGCCGCGTACAAGGCACGTCACCTCATAGCCAGCGCCCTCAAATGCAGTTTTCCATGAATCCTCCCCGTCCCCCGCCATATCGTTGTTGGCATGGTCGCCTGCCACTATCATTAACGGCTCCAGGACTACCTTCTTATAACTGCCTTCCTTAACCTTGGCAAGGACATCCTCCAGACCAGGCTCCGCCTCAACCGTTCCTACGTAATAATTCTTATATCCTGCATCTGCCAGCATATCCTGCATCTTTGCGTATACATGGTTGGAATCCGCCTCTGTACCGTGCCCCATGAAGCAGATGGCTGTTTCCCCGTCATCGTACTCAGCCGTTGCCTCGGTAACGGCCTTCATGACAGCTTTGAAATCATCATCCGTGGTCAGAAGCGGCTTACCGATTGCCACCTTCCCAAAGGCATCCGAATACCCTGCCACTTCGTTCACAAGGTCCGTGTACTCCAGGCCGTCCATTAAATGGGTGGGCTGAATGACCAGGTTCCTGACCCCATTCTTCTCCGCGCGTTCAAGCGCCTCGCCCACATTGTCAATAGCAACATTATCACGTGACTTCACATGGTCAATGATGATCTGGCTGGTAAATCCCCTTCTGACAGAGTAATCCGGAAATGCCTTCTCCATTGCATCCTCAATGGCCCCTACCGTCAGACGCCTGTTATCATTGTAGCTGGTGCCGAAGCTGACCACCAGAAGCTCATCCTCACCAATCCCGTCCTGGTTCCTGGTGTTATCCTTGGAAGCATCACCCGTATCATAGTTCTCTTCATCTTCTTGTGCCATTGCGTCTGCAGCCTCCTCTTTACCTGATTCTTCTGCCGTGTTTTCCGCTGCTGTGGTTTCCGCTGCCGTGGTTCCTGCCGTGGTTTCTGCTGCCGTACCTGCCCCTGCACCGGATGCCACTGCCTCTGTTTCCTTTGCGCCTGAACACCCTGCCACGGCTGATGCCGTAAGGGCTGCTGCTGTAAGTAATACTGCCAGTTTCTTGATTTTCATCTTCTCTTCCTCCTTATTTTAAACCATATCGGTTCCGGAACCATCTTAGGGCGTATTTGAAAATTCATGCCCACATGATGATGCATCGGGAGCACGTCCTTTGACGGCAATCCGACAAGATATAGGAATACGCCAGAAGCAGCTGAAGATTTCCCCAGTACGGCAGACACAAAAAAACACAGGGAACATTCCCTGTGCATCTGATTCCTTCCTCACAGGGACCCGCATACCCTGCGGAATCGTCCCTGGGCTGTAAATACTTATAACCATACCCTGAAGCAGATTTCCGCAAAAGCAGTCATTCACCGTCTGAGTCAGAAATCTGCGGTCATAAACATGCCTGCGGGGTCCATTTCCCCATATATATCAATCATGATATATACCAATCACGGTGGAAAGAACTGCCCAGGCGCGCTTCAAACGCCGTAAACCGGTACGACCAATTACTCGTGGTCTGGAACCATATTCCTGTACCAACAGCTGGCAGGTTTCCTGACTTGCCGCTCAACACCCATAACCGCCTTCCCAATCCGGACCGGATCAGTGGCTGTACATGACAATGGTTATGGGCTCCCGGCTTACAGTGACGAGATCGTACAGGATTCACACCTGTTTCCCTATTACCCGGCGCCTGGAGGATTGGTCATGTCTCCATGACGAAGCTTCAGCCGCCGGCACCAGCTGCTCTAAACTCGATATGCTATATCCTACCATCTATTGGCAGAAAAAGCAACTCTGTTCCTGTGGTCATTGATAAAAAGAAATATCCTGTATCAGGAATGGCACATTATAAAATCGGTCTTATTTTTTTCTGGTATTCCCTGTGAAAACAAAAAATGGAAAATAACACCGCCACTGTCTCCGATATCCACGCCGCATACCATGCGTAATTAAGTCCATAACGGGATGCGATGAATCCTGCCATGGGAACCAGCAGCACCAGCTGGCGCATACAGGTACTGAGCATGCTGACCATGCCGTTTCCCAGTGCGGAGCAGGCAAAGCCGATGGTGATGGAAACCGCTGCAACCGGAAACGTAATGGACATGATCCGGATTAAAGGGGTACCGATTGCCATCAGTTCATCCCCGGCAGCATAAAGGCCCAGCAGCCTCTGGGGTATCAGGAAAAACAAGGCCGCGCCCGCCAGCATGATACACATGGCTGCCGTAACGGTTAAGCGGAACGCGGTCCTCACCCGTTCTCCATTTTTGGCTCCATAGTTGTAGCCGATAATGGGCAGCAGCCCCTGGGCCAGCCCGCTGACCGGCATATAGACAAAGGTCCACAGTTTATAATACACACCGAATGCAGCCACTGCAGCGGAAGCAAAGCCCGTAAGGATGGCATTCATACCCACCATCATAAGACTTCCCATGGTCTGCATCAGCATGCTGGGGATGCCAACCTTATAAATCCCAAGTATCAGATGTCCATCCGGGCGGTATCCCTTTATCTTAAAATGGATTTCATGATTCATCCGGCGGTTCAGCCCCAAAGATGCCGCAGCAGCCACCCACTGTCCGATCACAGTGGCAAGGGCGGCTCCTGGAACCCCCATCCTTGGCAGTCCAAACAGGCCGAATATAAGGATGGGGTCCAGTATGATATTGGTCACCGCTCCCCCAATCTGCGCCATCATGCTTAAAAAGGTATTGCCCGTGGCCTGAAGCAGACGTTCCCCCGTGGTGGCCAGGAAGATTCCCGGACACAGGAGCATGCAGATCCGCAGATACCGTACGCCGAAATCCGCGATTACACTGTCATCGGTAAATGCCCTGATGAATGTCCCGCTTGCAGCCGCGCCCAGAACAATGAACACCATGGATGAGAGGACTGCCAGCATCAGGCCCTCCGTAGCCACCTGGTTTACCTCTTCATAATTTTTCTGTCCCAGCTTCCTGGACAACAGGGAGTTCACCCCCACGCCGGTCCCCACCGCCACCGCCAGCATCAGCATCTGGGCGGGATACGCCAGGGAAGTGGCTGTCAGCGCGTCCTCACTGATCCTGGATACGAATATACCGTCCACAATATTATAAAGGGACTGGACCAGCATGGAAATCATCAGAGGAACCGACAAACGGAAGATCAGTCCCCCCACCGGGGCATTCCCCATCTTATTCTCTTTTACTGTTTTTTGCTCCAATATCTTATCCTCCTAATCCAATCAGCCCATATTCCGGTCCAGGAAATCAAAACACAGATCGGATAACCATGGCTCATGCCACCAGTTCCTCCCATGGTGGGGTGCCCCATCCCCGGTATATAACTCTGCCTTATCCGGCCCGGCGGCCTGCTGCAGCGTCCTGAAAAATGTCTCCGACTGCTCATAAGGAACCACAGCATCACCGGTCCCATGGACAATCAAAAACGGAGGGATTGCTTTGTGTGCATATGTACAGGGATTGGCCAGCCTGACCAGTTCCGGTATCTCCGGAAGAGGGCTGCCTAAGAAGACGGATTCCGGGGAGTCCGGCAGATTGTGGTCCGGCACTCCTTTTTTTGTATGTTCAAACGCCTCATCCATGGCAAGGAAGCCGCCGCATGGCCCGCACCAGTCAATGACAGCCGCCACCCGGCAGTCATACCCGCCATTTCCCATGGATAAATCCTCAAATGCGGGATTGCCCTCCGTCAATGCAGTGATGGACACCAGCCAGCCGCCGCTGGACGGTCCCCACAGCGCAATCCGGTCCGGATCCAGCTGGTAACGCCGGGCATTGGCTTTCAAAAAACGGATTGCCGCTTTCGCATCATACACCATGGCCGGGAAGCGGGACTCCCTGCTTTTCCGGTATTCGCAGTCCACCACCACATATCCGCGGTCTGTCCCGCGCAGCACCGGCTCTGAGCTGTCCTCTCCCTTGCCCCCATGCATGAATCCTCCGCCGTGAAAAAACAGGATGACCGGATAAGGACCTTCCTTCTCCTCATTGGGATACCAGATATCCAGTTTCTGGGACTGTGAACCGCCACTATATGGGATATCAAACTGTTTCCTCCTGATATGCCTGGCCACTTCGGATGATAACATGTGATTTACCGTCTGTTTGGCTGTCTCAGGTGATAACATATGTTCTTTCATTTACTGTCTCCCGTTCTCCAATGTATGCGTTCCAAGGACTGCAGATACCGTCAAACGCAAATGCCAGTCAATAGGGTGCCAATCCACGGTATCAGTCCGCATCATCCGGCAGTTCATGGTATTCCTCATATAGATCAGCCAGGAACACGCCCAGCTGCTGCGCTTCCACCGTGCTGTGGGTGATTACCTTCTTTAAATACGCGTCACTGAACATGTAATCCGGCGTCGTATCATCCTTCACGATTTTTCCGTCCCTGACGCCGTAGCCAATCCATTCACGGCTGCATTTCTCCATATATCCCAGTGGACTCTGTCTGGAAAGCGTCAGGCACAGATGCATGCCGCCTAACTGTTTATGTTCCGCATCCATGGTGTGGAACGTCTCATATGCGCAGTCCACGAAGCAGCCAGCCGCTTTCAGTTCCTGCTCCTTCTCCTCCGTCAGGCCAAATTCCCTCAGGTTGATTGCATGGCGTATGGTATACGTTTTAGCCTCTCCCGCCCCCAAGTCCAGGGATTCCACGGTCCAGATGCCATCCTGCTTATCCTTTCCATTGATGAACCCATGGCCCACATGGTCGGCCGGATTCCATATCTTATACTTGATATTATCATATCCCATGGGCCCCACAGGCTGGCTCTTCGGCGGGATATTCAGCCAGCGGAAATACCAGGCCAGCATCTTCGGCGTGCATCTGGGATAAGTTGTGTACACTGCGATATACCCTGTGCCGTCCGGCATGTGGCAGTATCCGTATTCCAGTTCCTGATACCCCTCGGGCTGCAGCAGATCCAGCCAGTTTTCCGGCAGGATGGCCTTTGCCGGATCTGCAGGGCATCCCCGCTCAATCAGTTCCCTCTCACGAGGCGCCAGCTCATATAACGGCAGGTCATAGTATTTGGCAAGGGGAAGCTCCCTCTCCCTTGGGTCCAGTTCCGGTCTTACTTCGATGATTCCTTTTCTGCTCATATCATTATCCTCTTTCTGTTTATTGTGCAGCCGCATCGTCCATCCCGGCCCGGAAGAACTGGATGGCCGATGGCGATACTGCTTTATATAGTTTTCCGGTGGATTCTAACATCCCGTTTTCATGGATGAAGAATGTGGTGATATCCCCTGACACCATATTGCCCGATACCAGGAATCTGCCGTCCGGGGAAATGTTGATACCCCTTGGAAGATTGCCGCCGGACGGTATGTTCTGCTTTACTGCCGGGATCCCGTCCTCCCCAACGGAAAGGACCACAATCTGGTTCAGTCCGCACAGTGTGACATAGAGTGTCCTTCCATCCGGATGGATCAGGATGTCCTGCGCCCCAACCGGCTTCCCTTCAATCAGCCCCACCTCCTCGGACAGCAGTTTCACCTTGCAGAACAGTTCTAACTTCCCTGCGTCCTCGTCGTAGTGGAAACAGTTCAGCTGCGCCAGGTTTTCATTATTGGCATAGAATACCGGCAGGGTGGGATGGAAGGTGCCGTATCTGGGGAAACAGGCAACCTCCTCGGTCACATACTCATCCGTAATCACAATCTTCTCCTGATTGCGGTCCAGCTTAAATGCAATCAGCTTATCCATCCCCTTGTCGCAGGCCACGAACATCCCTCCGCCCGGACTTTGGACCACTGCATGGAGCCTGGAGATGACCTGGACCAGCTGTATGTGATTGGTGACCGGGTCCACGTTCTTGCGTGAATTCGGACCGTTTCCGCCCGTTCCCGGGGTTATGGCCACATCGCATACATCACCTATTCCCCCATCTTCCCGTATCCTGAACATCACGATTGCAGTATCGTCAAACAGGACTTCATTTTGGAATGTCCCATCCTCATTCTTCTTTATTTTGGTCACATGCCAGGGATCCGCACAGTGGCACGTAAGGAGATATTTCCCCGACTTATCCAGACACAGATAGGATGGCTCGGGAAGCAGCGACTCCTTCTCATTAATCAGCGTAAGCCCCCCTGTCTCCGGGTTGATACGGAATGCCAGCAGATATCCGCCTCCGCCGATTTCCCCCCTCCGCTCCCCGCATTCGTTAACCGCGTACAGGATCCGGTTCTTTGCGTCCAGACACAGCTGTCCTGCGGCAATGTCATAGCGGATGGTTTCAATCAGGGCCATTGCTCCTGTTTCCTGATTGAACTGAAAGATGGATATTCCCTTTGGCGCCGGAGCAAATCCCCAGTTTCCCACGTAAGCATATATTTTTTCAGTCATACTGATTCTCCTGTTTTCCTGTTATTTCATATTCACATCTTATGGATTGATTTCCCTGGCCCGGCAGCAGGACACAAAGTGTCCGGGGCTGATTTCTTCCAGCCTCTGGGGCTCGTGGCATCTTTCACACACATGGACGCAGCGGGCCGCAAACCGGCAGCCTGGTTTGGGATCAATGGGGGATGTAATCTCGCCCTTCAGTACAATACGCTCCATCTTCTTATCGATGTTAATGGACGGGATGGCGGAAAGCAGCGCCTTCGTATAGGGATGGTACTGTTTTTTGAACAGTTCCTTTGAAGGACAGGTTTCCACCAGCTGCCCCAGGTACATGACGCATATATTATCGGAAATATGCTTTACCACGGAAAGGTCATGGGTGATGAACATGTAGGTCAGGTTCTTTTCCTGCTGCAGGAACTTTAACAGATTCAGTATCTGGGCCTGGATGGACACATCCAGGGCGGAAACAGGTTCATCGCACACAATGAACTCAGGATTCAGGGCCAGGGCCCTTGCAATCCCCACCCGCTGGCGCCTGCCTCCATCCAGTTCGTGCGGATAGGACATGCGCAGCCTGGGCGCAATCCCCACCAGGTCCATAAGGTCCGTGGTCTTTCTCTGGATTTCACTTTTATTAAATTTACCTGACACCACCAGGAATTCCCGGATGGATTCTTCCACGGTATATCTTGGGTTCAGTGAGGAGTATGGATCCTGGAAAATCATCTGCGCATGCTCATGATAGTCCTTCATATCCCGCTTTCCAAGTGTCGTGACATCCTCGCCTTCAAAGAGGATGCGCCCATCCGTGCTTTCAAGCAGATGGACCAGCATGCGGCCCAGGGTGGATTTCCCGCACCCGGATTCGCCTACCACGCCAAGGGTGGTGCCTTTGGGGATGGTGAATGATACGTCATCCACCGCATGCAGCGTTCCCCTGCCTGTTTTAAAATATTTCTTCAGATTCTGCACTTCTATCAGATGATCCATCCCTACACCTCCTCCCCCGCCTTCAGACAGCGGCACAAATGTCCTGACGATACTTCCTTAAGCCCAACCTGGCTGCATTTACAGGCATCCGATGCCCGGGGGCACCGCGGATGGAATTTACATCCTTCCGGCAGGCTGGTGGGGTCCGGCGGAAGCCCGTCTATGGGCTGCAGCCATTCCACCTCCTGGTTCACCTTCGGCAGGGCGCCAAATAATCCAATCGTATAAGGATGGGAGGGTGACTTGAATATATCCCTAAGGGAGCCGGATTCCACAATCTCCCCTGCGTAAATCACAGCCACCTGGTCGCACATCTCGGCGACAACGCCTAAATCATGGGTAATCAGGATGGTAGTGGTATCATTCTCCCGGTTCAGCTCCCGCATCATCTCCAGCACCTGGGCCTGGATGGTAACGTCCAGGGCCGTGGTCGGCTCATCTGCAAGCAGCAGCTGGGGGTTACAGGCCAGTGCAATGGCTATGACCACCCTCTGCTTCATACCGCCTGAGAACTGGTGGGGATATTCACCATAGCGTTCCGCAGGGATCCCTACCTTCTCCAGCATGGCCTGCGCCCTTTTGTACACCTCGTTCTTGGGAATATCGCTGTGAAGCGCAATCACTTCCGCTATCTGTTGTCCTACCGTGATGACCGGATTTAAGGATGTCATGGGGTCCTGGAAAATCATTGTGATTTTCTCCCCGCGTACCTGGCACATCTCCTGTTCCGACAGGTCCAGCAGGTTGTTCCCTTCCAGAAGGACAGCCCCTGATCTTAACTGGGCAGGCGGCTCCTGGAGCACGCGCAGGATGGTGCGGGCAATGGTAGTCTTACCTGCCCCGGTCTCCCCGACCAGTCCCAGTACCTTACCCTTTTCCAGCTGAAAGGATACGCCGTTCACCGCATGTACGGTTTCCTCTTTGGTCACATATTCTACATTTAAATCCCTGACCTCTAAAAATGGTTTATGTTCGCTCATGGCTTCTCCTCTTATTTCTTAAGCTTTGGATCCAGGGCATCCCGCAGGCCGTCGCCAAGCAGGTTGAGCGACAGGACCACGATCATGATGCAGATGCCGGGAATAAGACACATGTAAGGATATTCCATCAGGAAATTACGGCTGTCCGCCAGCATGGCCCCCCATTCCGGGATAGGCGGCTGGACCCCGATTCCAATGTAGCTCATGCTGGCTGCCATCATGATCCTGGCCCCTACCCCCATGGTGGCCTGCACCAGCATCGGCGCAAAGGTATTGGGGAATACATGCCTTGCCATGATACGGATGTCGCTGCAATTGCCGATGGAGGCAGCTTCCAGATATTCCATCTTCCTTACATTCAATATGGAGGAACGCATCAGCCTGGCTGAACCTGCAATCCCCTCAAATCCCAGGGCAAGAATGGTATTAAAGATACCAGGCCCCAGGGCGCAGGCCAGGGCGATGTTGAGGATAAGGCCGGGAATGGACTGGATTACATCACAGACCCTCATGATGATGTTGTCAATCCTTCCCCCGTAATAACCGGACACAGCCCCAAATACAATCCCAAGTCCGGTGCTCAGGGCCACGGAGCCGATACCGATGGTCAGCGAATAACGTGCCCCGTACAGAATACGGCTGAATATATCCCGGCCCATCTGGTCCGTCCCAAACAGATGGGCCGCACTGGGTCCGGTCAGACGCTCTTTCACGCTGATGGCCGCATAATCATAGGGTGCAAGAACCGGTGCGAATACTGCTGCCAGGAATACCAGAAGAAAAATGATCCCGCCCAGCATGGCCCCTTTGTTATAGGATAGCTGTTTCATTATCTTAACAAACTGATTCTGGCGTCTGGGTTCCAGAACCGCGCCTTTTACATTCAATTCACTTGTCATCTTTCTTTCCCCTTTTCCTGCTTCCGGTAATCTGGGCCTTGACACGCGGGTCTACCGCTGCTATCAGAAGGTCGCAGAGCAGCATAATGATGGAAAATGTGATTGCCAGAAGGATTACACCGCCCTGCACCACAGGATAATCACGGTTGTTCACTGCATTTACAATGTACACGCCAACGCCGGGAATGGAAAATATGGTTTCCGCTATCAGGGTTCCACCCAGGGAGGTGCCAAAACTCATGCTGGCCACCGTAATCACGGGAATCAGCGCATTGGGCAGCGCATGTCTGTAAATCACTGCCTTCTGCTTGACGCCCTTGGCCTTTGCCATGGTGATATAGTCCGCATGTATGACTTCCAGCATACCGGAGCGCATCTGCCGAGCCATGGTGGTCATTCCCGCAAACGCCGTGGATACGATTGGCAGGATCCAGTACTTGATTCCCCCAATCCCATAGGCGGGAAGCCATCCCAGCCTGCTGGAGAACAGCATGATCAGTACCAGGGCAAACCAGAACCCGGGAAGGGAGGTGCCCACCAGGGCCAGGGACATGGTCCCATAATCAGGAAAACGGTTCTGGTGGACAGCTGCCGTGACGCCAAGGGGGATTCCGATCACCAGTGACAGGACCATACCGGATACCGCGAAAATCAGGGTCTTGGGAAATCTCGATACCATTTCCGAAGTAATGGAAACATTGGTGATATAGGAGGTCCCAAAGTCAAACCGGATGAACACGTCGTAAAAATACCGTCCCAGCTGTACAATATAAGGGTCATTCAGGCCCATGGATTCCCGCAGTTCGTTAATCTGCGCATCGGTTGCCGTGGTTCCCAGTATGACCTGGGCCGGGTCGCCGGGGGTAAGCTGCATCAGTGTGAATACAAGGACTACCACACCGAATATGACCGGTATCATGAGCAGAATCCTCTTTAATGTATATTTAAGCATATTGTTTATCTCCTCCTCACAGGCAGGGATGCATGATTAATCTGCCAGCTCAATGGTATTCACGCGGATGAAGCGGTTCCAGTCCGTATAGAATCCCGTTACCTTTGCCGAATTATAGGCGGCGTAATCAGGCATGCTGTAGATTTCATAGTAATAAGCGTTATCTGTAATGTAATCATAAAATGCGTTTACATTTTCCTGTGTATATCCATCCGCAGAAGCCAGTGTATCGTAAAGGGACTGGAGCTTATCGTCCAGCAGGCCTGCCCAGGTCCTGCCGGAATCATAATTCTTCCGGTTGAACAGGGTGTTCCATAAGTCCTGTGTGGCGTATCCGGAATTGCCAGGCCCTGCATATGCCATCTCATACTGGCCGCTGGTGCCGTCCCTGTATGCGCCGTAGGTGGTTCCCTCGCACACATTCAGCTCCGCGTCAATACCCACATCCAGAAGGTTGGCCTGTATGATCTGCCACATGGTCGTAATGGTTCCGTTGTTGTTTGCCAGAAGGCGCAGATGCAGTCCTCCCTCCCCGTAACCGGCCTTGGCAAGCAGCTCCCTGGCCTTATCCGTGTCGTACGCATAGGGGCTGCTCTCCCATGAGGGATCATAACCGATGGTCAGCTCTTTGCTGCCGCAGGTCACCTTACTGGGTTCTGCATATCCATAGCCGCACGCCTCTGCCACTGATTCATTGTCAATGGCATATAACACGGCCTGCCGCAGTTCCAGATTATCATAAAACGGGCTGTCCTCCGTCATACAGAACATGATGCCTCTGTCCTCGGAAGAGGGCACACCGTAAATTTCAATACCATCCTTGGCTGCAACCTCATCCAGCATACTTGGCTGGATGAACATGGCGACCTGGATGTCGCCCTTTTCAATGGCCAGCGCCAGCTGTGTTGCTTCCTCCAGTATGTTAAATTCTATGATATCCGCATTGGCCGCGCTTCCCGGATAGGCCAGCTCATCCGTCTGCCAGTAGGAATCCGTCTTCTCAAGGGTTATGGAGGTTCCCGCCACGTAGTTGCTCACCGTGTAGGGCATGGTGCCGCAGGATGTGGTTGCAAACTGGTCCGGGCTGTCATTGTATGACTTCTCGGTGGCGATTGGAACTTTACACACGATATACTCAAATGCACCTGCCGCTGCCGTATTGAGTTTCAGTTCCACCGTGTACTCATCCTTTACCAGGGCTTCCTCCACCACCGTGGCCCAGTTCTTATTGTACTGGTTAAAGCTGAACACCACGTCGGACGCCGTAACCGGATTGCCTGCTGCGTCCTTAATATTGTCATAAATCGTGACATCGAAGGTTACATCATCCACTTTCTCATAATCCTTCATCAGGATCGGTTCCAGATCCGCGGAACCGCTCTGGCAGCTGGCCAGTGTCTCATACAGTGTGTATGTGACCATATCCTTTGTAATACGGCCGCTGGTCCAGGGATTCAGGGAATCCAGTCCTCCGTACAGACCCACGGCCAGCTTTTTCTTCCCATCGGCCATGTCCTGGCTTTGTTCCGTTCCGGCGGAAGCCGCCGTCGCCGTGGTCTTCTGGCCGCCAAAACCGCAGCCGGTCAGTGATACTGCCATTGCACAGGCCAACATTGCTGCAATCGTTTTTTTTCTCATTTGTCTCATTCCCGCTACCCCTTTTCTCTTATTTTGCCCCCGCAAAATGAATGTTTATTGTTCTATGTTTTCTCTGAATTATCGTACAATTTCACTAACTTTCTCTGTTTTATCCCTCCTTTATTATGCATTTTATCATCCTGACCGCATTTTGTCTAACATCTATGTACCTGCCAATCTACAAGTATTTACTTGTATTTCATCACCTTTCCATGCGGGACGTCCGTTGGGAATACACCCGGTACATCCGGGCAGCCCCAAACAGCAAAAAAGGAAACAACATTGCCAATTCAGCAGGCAATGCTGTTTCCTTCTTTTTGTCCGGCGGGAACCAGCGGACACTTAACATCTCATACCGGGCGCGGGTCTGGAATACGGATGCATCCATTACCTGATCAGACATATGGCCCCAAAGAAAATCCCCCAGGCCCCCAGGCCTCCCACCGCGATTTTCACATAGCGGAAATAAACCGCCTCCATATGCGCCTGGGCCTTGCTGGCTGCAGGTTTCCCGGAACCATTCCCGGACCCTCCCGGCATCTTAACCCCATCGCCGGCCGTCCTCCTCATAAACCTTCCCCTCACCTGCCTCACAGCAGCCAGGCTGCATGGAATCAGGACGGCGGAAAAAAAGAGCCAGGCAAAAAATCCGGTAACAGCCACATTGGACAGCAGGTGCAGGACGCTTTCCTGCATGTCAAAGCGTATGAAGAAACTCACGTCCACCGCAATCATGCTGGCTGTCAGAAGTATCATGCTCCAGAATATAATCCGGCAGAGAAGCGGCAGGACCGGTTCCTCATACGTGCGGATGATCCGGTTCTGCTTATTCAGGTTCCATTTATCCTGTCCTTCCCAAAAATAGCCCATGGATGTCCCCTCCCTTACACAGTCCTTATTGCCTTAATCCATCTTCTGCTCTTTAAGCGCCATATACACCAGATTGTCTTTAAGATATTATCCATCCTCAGGCATATATAAATCCAGAATACCGGGGCATGCCATACAAAACCTGCCAGAAGCCCCAGGGGGATGGAAGAAATCCATAAAAACAGATTATCCGCAGCCACCAGTACCTTGGTATCGCCGCCTCCCCTCAATGCGCCTTTGGTCAGTATCATATTGGATGCCTGGAATATCATGATCAGGCTGACCGCATACATCAGATGCCTTGTAATCGCCGCCGTCTCCTCAGTCAGGCGGTACATGCCGACCACCGGCTCCGTAATCAGCAGGATGATTGCAGCCGACAGGGTACCCAGCAGGATTCCAATCCCAAGGAATGCCCAGCCCTGACGCTCCGCCTCCCGTATCTGTCCCCGGCCCAAGGTATTGCCTACCATGACCGAACTGGCCTGGGACACGCCCTGAATCAGATTGCCGGTCAGCCTGGAGATGACGGAGACGATTGCATTGGCCGCCACAAAAGCCGTGCCCAGGCGTCCAATCACCATCATGACCACATTTTCCCCAAAAGAAAGAAGGATATCGCTGATCAATACAGGCAGCCCAAAATGGACATATTCCCGCACAAGTCCCCCTGTCCTGGCAAACAGGTCCCTAACGCGGAACCTGAGCTTATTCTCTGCCAGAAGCAGATACCCGCAGATAACAGAGCATTCGTAGATACGCACCAGCAGGGTGCTGAAAGCCGCGCCGGATAACCCCATGGCCGGGGCGCCCAGCTTGCCGAACATGAATATATAATTGGCTGCGATATTGATGAAAAAACCAGCTATGGACACATACAGGGCCAGTCTCACCTTTCTGATACTGCGCAGGATGACCGTGGTGGTTATGGATAAACCATTGAAAAAATAAGCCAAGGTACAGTATTTCAGATATTCGGTCCCATACCGTATAACCTGCGGCTGTGCGGTGTACAGCCTCATGATTACCCCCGGGAAAGAAAAGGTAAGCAGGCCGAACACGGCGGCCAGGACCAGGGACAGGCGGTACATGATTGCAATCACTTTTTTGAGGGAACCCATATCCTGCATCCCCCAGAAGCGGGAAGCCAGCACAGAGGCACCCATGCTGAGTCCCATGGAAAAGGAACGGTATGTATTCACGAACTGGGTGGCCAAGGATGCCGCCGACAGCTGCAGCTCCCCCAAAGAGCCGATCATCAGGGTGTCTGTCAGGTTGATTCCATCCGTAATCATCCCCTGCAGGGCGACCGGAAGGGCAAACAGCAGGATTTCCTTATAAAATTTCCCATCATCATATACCAGAGGTCCCGGTTTCATTTTCATGTGGATTCCTCTTTAGCAGATGTCTCTTCAACAGATGTCCCTTTAACAGGCGCCTCTTTTGTGAACAGACCTTTTTCAAGACGGCGGCAGGATTCCTCCAGCGCCGGTCTGATATATCCTCTTGCCATGAAGCAGCTTTTCCTTCCCGGAAGGCTGCGCCGGATATCCCGTTCCAGGGTTTCATCATCAAAAATGTAACCGCTTGGAACCATCAGGCTGCAATCGTGATTGATGATGACGGTTTCCCCTGCATCGGAAGCCGCTTTAAGGGCGGTTCCCAGTGAGGAATACAGTTCCCCGCTGGCTCCAATGAGGGCCAGGTCCCCAATCTTCAGCAGGTGCATGCGCACCTCATAGGGCGTATCCATGGGCCTTCCTTCTGAGTCCTCAGAGGGAATCCTTATCCAGTCAATCCGTCCATGTAATTCTGTATTTTCTTTATAGGAAGGCAGGTGCCTGATTACCTGGCATACATCCGCATACTGCCGGGCCGACAGGTTTTTTAAGGCTGCCCGGGCCATCTCCCCGTTTTTGAGGATCAGGCGTGTCTGACGGCCTGTTTTTATGTCGGGATAATAGATTTCGTTGCCCATCACCGGATTGATATCCCCTGCCGCCCCGCTGGTCCAGAGGGCCACGCTGCCGCCGTACGCTTCTTCCAGATACCGGCAGACAGCACCTCCCACATCGGAGCTGACCGCCGGTTTCCCGTCCCTGCCGCAGGGATTCTGGATCATGACGCAGTTGTGCATGGGATAATTGAGGAAAAAGCCGATGGTGTCCCCCTCCGGCCCATCCACCTTCAAGACGAACATGGTCCGGTCCACGGCCTTTCCCGGATTGATTCCCAGTCCGCATTCCGCCGTAACATGACCGTTCCCATCTTTTACATAATAATCCTGTATCCTGTCCACATTGATACAGCATTCGCCGGACCCATAGGTAAGCCTGGCCGGACGTTTTCCGGCCACGGCCCGGCCTACGGCCTCCATCATGCACTCTGTTATGAATGCTTCATATCCCGCGGTTGCCTCCTGCACATGGCGCGGCTTCTTACTGATATCATTGGGTCCTTCATTAATCCGGATTCCGGTCACAGGAGCTGTGTGCGTATGTATGCTTGTAAGTATTATGTTCTGTTCCGGTATCTGAAAACGCTGTTCCAGCGTTTGCAGAAGCAGGCCCGGATGAGGCACCTTGTCCAGATCGAATGTAACTATCAGGGACTTTTCACAGCCATCGTCAAACAGCAGCGCCCTTACGTACAGATCATCCAATATCCCTGTGAATTCTATATCCTGAAGCCCCCGCAAATCCTTCAGCCATTCCTCCCGGGGGGTGATTTTCATTTTTCCGGCTCCACATTGTAACTGCTCTTTCATCTGCCCTCCAACTTTCTCAAATGATATCTCCATTATGGATGCTGCTCTCCCAGCACCTGTTCAAACAGCCAGTCCCTGATTTCCTCTATATCATAGGCAAAATGCATGGAACTGTTATGCTCATTGGGCGTCTCTTCCTCCGGATTCCCATCCCATGTGGTCCCAAGCCTGAACATGGTATAATGGACAGGACTCCCCTGCGCGCGCATGTCTGCCGCGGCCCGGGCATATTCTTCCCTGCTCCACCTGGCGTCCCATACTCCTTTGGCAACAGCAGCCCCATCTGCTTCCCATACGGCCACGCTGGCATTCATCCCCGGATACCCTCTCTTATCCCCCTCGGAAATGATGATCCAGATATTCTCATCCTTCATCACACGCATGGCATCCGGATCCGACTGGCCGGCAACCAGAAGCAGCCCTGCAAAGAAGCCGGGATACCGTATATCCATATCAATGGAACGGATACAGCCCGCGGACTGGCCACTGGTATAAATGCGGCGGGAGTCAATCCTGTATTCAGATTCCAGCTGCCCAATCAATTTCATTACGGTGTCATTCATGGTTTCCGGTGCGTCCTTCCTGAATTGTGGTGCCAGCACGAAGCAGGGATGTTTTGCCTGTTCCTCCGGCCCTGCCCAGACCACCGCCCCATTTCCCTGGCGCAGGGTTATCATCACGTCATCACCGTCCGCACTGGCATCCGCCATGAAAAGAATCAGGGGATATTCCTTCTGCGTACTGTAGTCCTCCGGTATATATAGATTATACATCAGATATTCCCCTGTGTCCGGGTCCCTGAATATTTTTTGCTGAAAATCATCCACTGTCCTGTTTTTGACCTCTGTATTCGGATAAATACCACCATTGGGCAGTAATGGGATATCCTCTTCTGTCATTATGGTTTTTTCCTGTTCCACACTGACATAAACAGCTTTGACCACGCCGGATCCCGTTGTCCCCGCAGGCCCGTTACCACCGTTTATAATACCTCCTTCATAGACAGACGACAATTCATCTGCCGTAGACAGCTCCAATATCACATATCTGCCATCGGTCCCCGCATCCGCCCTGTCAGCTTCTGTATTGGCGTACGCCTTCATAATGGTGCGTCCCTGGACAAAAAAGCTGTCTGACGCGACGGAACGGTTCTGGATTTCCCTGTCATATTCCAATATCACCGCCGTTATCTTCTGGCCATTGCCGAATACCTCCGTGACAGCCGTCACCTGCAGCGGCTCCCCATATTCCACCTCATATCCCGTAGCCGCTGCCTTCTGATACCACGAATCCGCCTGCTGCCAATCTGGTTCTGTTCCCTTTCCGTATTCATAAAGGCCGGCCATGCCTATCATGCCCACGGCTGCTGTCTTATCCCCCCGCCCGGCTGCCGTTTCATACCACTGCATGGCCATGCCATAATCCTGAGGTACGCCCTGTCCAAACTCATACAGCCGTCCCAGATAATACTGGCTTGTTATATCCCCACGCTCTGCCCCCAGCTGGTAATATGCTGCCGCTGCTCCATAATCCTTCTGTACTCCCAAACCTTTCTCAAACATCAATCCTGCATAACGCGGTCCCTTCCTGTCACCTGCACGTATGGATTCCATCATCCATTCCATTGCTGTCTGATAATCGGTTCCGACGCCATTGCCGGTAAAATACAGCAGGCCTATGCTCATCATGGCTTTAGGGCTTCCCTGGGCCGCTGCTTTCCGGTACCACTCCATGGCCCGTCCTGCATCCGCAGTTCCATATTCCCCTTTCTCCAGATCCTCCCCCAGCTGTTCCTGGGCTTTCAGATATCCGGCCCCGGCGGAGTCCTTAAGATACCGCATTGCCTGTATCATATCCCCGGATGCCTTTGCCTGTCCGTACTGCCGGTAATACTGCTGGCCGGCCTCTTCTTCCCCGTCTGACACTCCGGTTCCCCCGGATGCCCCGGTCACTTCTGATATCCCGGCCATTGCCGGCGCCCCGGATACTTCCGGCGTCCCAGGCGTCCCACTCACTTCTGCCATCCCGCTGGTTCCTGTTATACAGGAAACTGTCATTGCCATCCCAATTGTAAACACCATCTTTTTAACCACAAGCTGTATCCCCCTGTTCCTATACTTTTAACAACTATATTTCCTTGTCTTAGCTTTACAAATAGAAAGGTATACTATATAATTATTACAACCATTTACTTGTAATTTAAATCAACCGCATCCTCATATATGGAGGGAAAAATGAACTTTTTAAGCCTGGAATACTTTCTGGTCATTGCAGAAGAAAAGAATTTCAGCCGGGCCGCGGACAAGCTGTTCGTATCCCAGCAATCTTTAAGTGAACACGTCAAGAAGCTGGAACAGGAACTGGGGACACCGCTGTTTAAACGGGGCCGCTCCCTGACGCTTACGGTTGCCGGCGAGTGTCTGGTTACCGGAGCCCAGGAAATCCTGGATGCCCAGTCACGTATGCTCCAGCAGATTGCCTTTGTGACAGAAAACAGACGGAAGAAAATCACAATCGCTGTCTCTACCTTTGATGTCCCGCCCTTCCTGCCCGAACTTCTGGCCAGATATAAGGCCAAATACCCCAATTATGACGCAGTGGTGGTAAAGCGCCAGGTTTCGGATATCGCTTATAATATGAGCGGTGTGGACCTATATATCAGTTTCCTTCCCCTTAATCCCAATCTGGAGAACATCATCCTGAGCCAGGACCACTTTGTAGCGATAGCCTCAAAGGAACTGTTCTCCCAGACCTACGGAAAGAAATGGAAGAAACTGGAACAGGAACTGCAATCCCATGAAGCCCTCTCTGTCATCAGGGATATCCCATTTATCCTGCTCTACGACAAGAACGGCATCCTCTCCCGGGATTTGGACCATATCTTTAAAACCTACCACATCACCCCGCGGGTTGGTTTCCAGTCTGAGAATAATGAACTGAACGCAGAGATGTGCGCCTGCGGCATGGGCGTCATGCTGGCCCCCTATGATTACTGCATCCGTAAATTCCGCCTTGACTCGGATGAGAAACGGAACCAATTCGGCATTTATCCAATACAGACACCTGGATTAGATGCATGCATCGCCATATCCTATGAGAAGGGGAGGCATCTGAATCCAGCGGAGAAACATTTCATTGAACTGGCCAGACAATATCTGAGTAATCCATAAGTATTGGGAGGGAATGATTTTCAATCATCCCTCTCCTTTTTGTGTACATATTGCACAATTATGATAGTTTTCCTTTACATTCATATGTCTATTTAACTATAATCCGACAAAAATGTCCAACACCGTCAAGCCTTTGGGGTTACAAGCCTTTCCTTGTACAAAAATCCCCTTTCTGTGAAATTATTTCAAGTACCATGGGACATAATGACGGATATTTGGTATACTGAAAGAAAATCCCATATATTCCTAATGGGAGAAGGGGGATGATTGGCAAATGAGGTACGTATTTCCTTTCCTGTGGATTGTAATATATGTCCTTCTCTATCTGCATGAGTCCAAGGCAGTCCACATGCCGGGCATAAAAGAGGAGGAGTCAGGCACCCGGACAGAATATGCCCTGAGGGCTTTTGTAAAAGCGGGTATCCTGTTTTTAGGCTGGTATGTCCATCTGCCCTTATTTATCGTGTATGTGTTGATACTCTGCGGGTATGGGATGACGTTCCGGTCAATCAGGACCAGGAATAAGATGGACCTATTTTTCTGGGGCAATTTTTTCAGTATCTGCTTCACCGCCGTTCATCTGATCTGCCTGGCCGTCATCTCAATGGTTACCGGATATATGCTGAGGGATGTCTATCTGAATCATATGACCTTCCTGCTGTCCATGGTCATGACCCTCCTCATCCTGAACCTGGCCCACATACTGTGGAAAAGACAGGCCTTTGTGGAATGGATCACGCTTTTAACCAGTGATGAAAAGAGATTCAACCAGCTGGTCTCCTTTGAGTGGTATGCGGTGGGATATCTGCTGTTTGACAGCATTTCCTGTGTTTTCGTACTGCCCTATTTCCTGTTATCCGTTTTTCTGATCGGCAGCTGCATCCTTCTGATGATCCAGTTCATACTTTTTTTGGTACATACTTACAGGATCATAGAGAAAGCCCATTATGAAGCGGAATACTACAGGCTGGAGGAGGAAAGAGCCGACCATGTAAAGAGGCAGATGAGCCTGCAGAAGCTGGCCTATATAGACAGCCTGACAGGGGCATTTACCAGGAGATATGCAATGGAAATGCTGGAATCCATGCAGAAGGACAGGCTGGATGTCACGGTTGCCTATATTGACGTGAACGGGCTGAAAATGGTCAACGACACCCTGGGACACCCCGAGGGCGACCAGTACCTGAAAATAATAGCAAACAGCCTCAATGAAAGCCTGAATAAAAGCGATATCCTTGCGCGGGTTGGCGGTGACGAGTTCCTGATTGTCTCCAACAGCACGGAAAAAGACGCTTTGGAGTCCATGCTTTCAAAAGTCAATGAACGCCTGAAGGACATGGGCAGGGAAGGCTACCGGCCATCCTTCAGCTATGGGACCGTGTCGGCGTCCCATCATGAACCCTTTGACCTGGATGCATTGTTACGCGAAAGCGACCGCCGGATGTACGATTATAAGATGCAGTTTAAGAAGGGGGTAATCTAAATGAGGCTGGTACTGCCCTGGAACGGCTATTATACCATGTTTGTGGCAATCTGTTATTACATATACAATCACCAGATGTTCTCCTATATTGATTATCTCACGGGGAAGAAGCTTCCCAAATGGAAAAGCAGCATCATAACCTTCATCATCAACTACGAGGTGTTCATGCTGATTTCCCAGCTGCGTTTTTACCTGATCATCAACTGGACGATTTTCGCCATCTTCCTGGTGCTGGAAATTGCGGTAATCTACCGGGTGCCGTGGACCATGAGCCTGTTCTGCGGTATACAGGGCGCAATGATCGGCCTGGCATTTAATTTCATCACAAGGTCGGGCACTGCCCTGCTTGTGAACCAGTCCCTTGCGGCCTTTGACTCCCGGATCATAAGCAGCATAGCCAGCTTGAAGCCCTATCCCATTGCGGCAGGCTTTGTACTTGCAGGTTTCGGTTTTTGGGTGCTTCAGCATAAATTTAATGACTGGGCGGAAAAAGAGGAGAATCCGGACAAGCCGGTAAACCTTATTTTCTCCCTCTGCCTTGTGCTCTCCCTTTTTATTTATCTGGACCTGAACCTGCTGATTTATTTCACCCCCAGCAATGAACCGATCATAAAACTCTGGGGAATGAAATCAGGCATATGCGTATTGATTGGGTATTATATAGGAATCAGCCATATCCATACCCTGACAAAGCTCCAGCATTTTGAAAGGCAGAGCTATACCGTGCGCAAAGAGCTGATTTCACATAAAATCATGGTGGATAAACTGGAAAAGCTAGCATTTTATGATATCCTGACCGGCTGCCAGAGCCGTGAAGCGGCCTTGAATGCCATGAAGCATGATTATGAGGAGGGGAATCCCTTTTACGTATGCTTTGCCGACCTGAATAACCTAAAGCCGGTGAATGATAATCTTGGGCATGACGCCGGGGACCGGTATCTGGCAGCGGTGGCCCATGCCCTCCAGGAAGCGGCGGGAACAGGGGACATTGTCAGCAGGTACGGAGGGGATGAATTTTTACTGATCACACCCCAGGACGGGATTGAACGGGTCAGGGCTGGCTTGGATAATGCCAAGTGGTCCTTAAAAGAGCTTTCCAATTCGTCTGAATATCCATTTGAGCTTTGGATAAGTTACGGAATTGCCTTCAGCGGGGAATGCGGGAATCTGGAGGAACTTATCAAGCTTGCGGACGACAGGATGTATGAGAATAAACGCCGCGATAAGCAGGAAAGGAATGCGGGCAGGACAGACCATATCCCTCCCGCCCCTGCATGAAAAAAGTCCGGTACAGCGCCATCCCTTCCAGGCGCCGTACCGGACTTTTTTCTGTCATATAGGGGTGGGTTCAGCAATCCCCTTATGTCCAAGCCCGCACAGGGAATCCGTCATTTCAATCGGCTTGTTGTCTCCCGGACCACCAGCTTTACAGGAAGCAGGATTTCCCTTCCTTCCCCGGCTGTATTCCTGCCCTCCACCATATCCGCCAGCATTTCCACTGCCAGGGCTGCCTTGCGTTTCATATCCTGCCGTACCGTAGTCAGCCCAGGACTTAATAAGGATGCGTACGGGATATCGTCAAAGCCTGCGATTCCAAGGTCCCGGGCTATCCTAAGGCCCTGGGACGTAAAGTATCCCAGGGCTTCCAGGGCATACAGGTCCGACAGGCAGAACAGGGCCGGTCTTAGTCCCGCCTTTATGTTAGCCTTCACAGGCTGCACAAGGGCTTCCAATGTTTCCCTGCGCTTCTTACGGTCCATGCCCAAAGATACGAACCTCACCTGGCCGCTGTCAGCCTTCCCCTCCTCCTTACCGTCCCTCTTACACCGCTCCTTTTTACCGGCCTGGCATCCCAGATACCTCACATGGTCCACCCCATGGTCCCTTCCTGCGCACACATAAACAGGACCGTATCCGCATGCAAGCAGATATTCGGTCATGAGTTTTCCCCCTTGCCAGTCATCAAGGCCGACGTTGGGCACATTTCCCCGGCAACCACAGCCATCGATGGAGACCACCGGGCGTTTTAGAAGGCCCGCGATCTTGTCACAGTCATTCTTATGGAAGCTCAGGGTTATGACCCCTTCCACCTCCTGTTCCATGACCATCCTGAAAATGTCATCCATGTCGGAGGACGAGTAGAACATCATATAATATCCTTTTTCCCTGAGACACTGCTCTGCCATGCCTATGATTTTCCCATAGAAGGGATCGGCGCCAATGGCATCCTCATAAACCTTGTGGGGATTCGCCACCAATGCGACCAGGCGGGAACCTTTTTGTGTTCCCGCCGCCTTTTCTCCTCCCTGGGCATACCCCATGGCCAGGATCAGCTCCTGGACACGGCGTATGGTGCCGGGGGAAACCCGCTTCGTCTTCCCGTGTATGACATTGGATACCGTGGCCGTACTGACCCCTGCCAGTTCTGCCAGTTCCCTTATGGTAACGCCGTGGCTGTCCTGTTTCTCCATATCTCCCCAAGCGCCTCCCTGTCTCCGGTTTTCATATCTTCCCCGCCTTCATTTCCATATCATGCCTCCAGTATATAGATCCTGGACTGATAATCCCCGTTGGTCCCGTCGTACTTCTCTTTATTGTCCCCGGATGAGGAATCGGATACCATAAGACCGTAATTCATCAGCTCGTCTCCGTACACATCCATTTCCTTAAATCCCCCGTGATATCCGCCGCCCTGTATGGATACGTGATACATCATCCCTTCCTCCAGGCCGGACAGGCGGATTTTCCGGTATCCTTCATTTACCGGCTCCAATATCCGGTAATATCCTATCAGGGCCTTTTTGCGGTCCCCGGATACCACCATCCAGGCAGTCACGTTGCCCCTTCCGTCAAACGGGCTTATCAGCCTGATGAATGTACCGGACTGGATCAGTTCCCGGTTCTCCTTCATGAAGGCAATCTGCAGCCTTACCTTCTCCAGTTCCTCACCGTTCAGCTGATTCAGGTCCAGTTCATATCCAAAGGTCCCAAAGTACGCCACATTCGCCCTGGTTTCAAGAGGCGTGGTGCGCAGGACCTGGTGGTTGGGTACGGCCGACACATGGGTGCCCATGCTGCTCAAAGGATAGACCATGGATGTGCCGTATTGGATTTTCAGCCGTTCCACTGCATCCGTGTCATCGGATGTCCAGCACTGGGGCGCATAGTAAAGCATCCCGGGATCGAACCTTGCCCCTCCGCTGGCACAGGATTCAAAGAGGATATGGGGATATCGGCCAATCAGCTTCTCATACAGGCTGTAAACCCCCAGTATATACCGGTGGAATACCTTTCCCTGTTCCTCCGGCCGGGCGCAGTGGGAATAGACCTCCGACATACACCGGTTCATATCCCATTTGATATAGGAAACCGGGGCTTCGTCCAGCACCTTTATCAGCATCTGGTAAATATGATCCACCACTTCTTCCCTGGAAAAATCCAGCACAAACTGGTTCCTGCCGTGGCAGACGCTGCGTCCCGGCGCGGACAGCATCCAGTCAGGATGGGCCTTGTAAAGATCACTGTCCTTGTTCACCATCTCCGGCTCAATCCACAGACCGAACTTAAGTCCCATGGCCTCTATCCTGCGTGCGATTCCGGCTACCCCGTCCGGCAGCTTTGCCTGGTTGGGATACCAGTCCCCCAGCGAGGACCTGCTGTCGTCCCTGTGGCCGAACCAGCCGTCATCCAGGACGAACAGCTCCACCCCCACATCCTTGGCAGTCCTGGCCAGTCTTAGGATTTTTTCTTCATCAAAATCAAAATACGTTGCTTCCCAGTTATTGATCAGTATGGGCCTTGCCTTATCCCGCCATGGTCCCCTAGCCAGGCGGCTCCGGTAAAGCCTGTGGTAGGTCTGGCTCATACCGTTCAGTCCTTCACCGGAATACACCATCACCACCTCCGGTGTCTGGAATTCCTCCCCTTTTTTCATGGGCCACGAAAAACAATGGGGATGGATGCCCAGCATGATCCTGGTGACCTCATAGGTGTCCACCTCTGCCTGGGCCAGGAAATTGCCGCTGTACACCAGGCTGAAGCCGTAAACTTCCCCTGAACACTCTCCTGCATCCGGCCGTTTCAATGCAAGGAAGGGATTATAATTGTTGCTGCTACATCCCCTCATGCTGTATATTGACTGGATTCCGTGTTCCAGCCTCCTGGTCTTCACACTCCGCTCCCTGGCCCAGGCCCCGGTCAGCTCCACCATCTCAAACCCACTGTCCGGAAGGTCCACGCTGGCGCTCATGGCCTGGTTTAAGACCACTCCTTCCTCATTATCACAAATGAACCTGGCGCTCCTTGTGATGACGGGAAGGTCCTCATAAATGGTATATGTAAGGACCAGCTTTGTCCTTATCCATGCGTCCCCAAGGACAATCTCCAGGGTGGACGCCTCTTTTGGATCTTCGGCGTAAGCTGCGGGAAGCCCCTTAAGCCCAGGCTTTCCCTGATAAATCCGGTGGCTTTCATAGACAAATTCCGTGATATGGCTTCCGTCCGTCTGAAGGATATCATACGCCGGGGCACGCATGTCCCCGTGTCCATAGGACGGGTATTCCTGCTTGATGTGCTCCATGGAAAACTCCCTGTCGCCTTCGTAAAAGCAGGGGGCCATGGAACGGATCCGTATCTCCAGCATGTGTCCGAACGATTCCCGGTCCCTGATGGCCTTCCCATAGTACAGGTGTCCCAGCTGCCCGTTGCGCAGGATTGTCATGATATAGCTTACCTTATGGTTATACAGGTGGAATTCCTTTCCATCCCCATGTACTTTAATTGGCATATCTTTTACCTCCCAAGGATTATATGTCTAATCCTTTTCTTCAATGATGATTCTCCTGAACAGTTCATAGAGCAGGGAAAGTTCATAGGAATTCATCCTGATCCTGTACTTCTGCTCCATTTCCTTGAAAACCTCCCTGGATATCCCATAAAACCGATTTTCCTGGGGGGACAGTCCGCGCGTCTGTTCCTGCACCGGGTCCGTGGTCATAAGCCGCTCAATCATGAACGCAATGTGCATATACAGGTTCAGCCTGACATGCCCGGTCATTTCCAGATGATAATACTGCTCGTACTTCATGAGGACCAGTTCCACCTCGTTGATGACCACCGTGGGGTTTAAGAACCGGAGGCGGCTGACAATCCCTTCTATGGAAAAGAACCGGATGTACTCCCGTTTCAGCTCCTCGAATTCCTCCCTGGTAATCAGTCCCTTAAAGGACCCCCAAAGCTGGTCCTCCCCCTTGCCGTCCAGGATGTCGTAGATATTCAGCCAGGGTACCCCAACATGTTCCGGCAGTGCCGAAGTGGTGAGTATGAGCAGGGTCTGCTTAAAATACTCCCTGGGGTTCTCATCCAGCAGCCTGCGCAGCTCCTGGTAATCCATTGTCACGATGTCAATCAGGGACTGGTCGATGACCTTGCACATGGCCTCCTGAAGCTTTTCCGCTATGCCTACGCCGGACATGCAGGACACGATGATGTTCCTGCCCCTGGATATCCCCTCAAAATACTGGATTTCAAAGGCATATGTCTCCCTGGCAGCCTTCACGATATCCAGGAAGGAGCACCGCCCCAGCATCTTGATACCCACATCCAGGGCAATGGCCGTGGTCACATTGTTGATGATCAGCAGATCTCCCGCCAAATCGTTCTTGATGGAGGAATACAGCTGGCTGAGGGAACCGGTGTCCACCAGAAGGATCATCCCCTTCCTCGCATTGACCCGTTCCAGGTACTGCCTGACCTTTGCTATGGTATCCTCCACCGCCGTCTCCATGGGCATGTCGATGGCCTCAAACACAAAGGTGCGGCAGGTCCGGTTGGCAACCTTCTGGATACTGCTGGCCGTGGAATCCCCATGGGCAACAATCAGTCCATGGAATTCCATGGTTTCCACCATATATTCGTGGAGGGACAGGGCAAACAGGAAATCAAGGGCGCCTCCCGTTTCCTGGTCCATCTCATAAAGCCTGCTACAGATCTGTCCCGCCACATAGTATGCCTTGGGCATGGCCTGCTCAAAATAGGCATCCAGTTTCCTGAATAAGTCTTCCCCCGGACTACTGGATCTGAATAAGCCGTGCAGGAACCCCAACTCTTCCAGGACAATCTTTACCTCCCCCACGCCGTAGGAACAGAGGATTTCACGGCAGATTGGAACAAACAGGTTCCAATCCGGCTCCCCCCTGTAACCGGCGTGTTCCCGGGCCTTCAGTTTCTTCACCATGCGTTTGAAATTAAGGTATACGCTGTCCACCGACGGTTCCATCCGTTCAAAGGGGATTCCGGAAATATCTTCCCACAGCGCCTTTATCTCCCTCACCGTCCCCTCCTCAGGCAGCTCTGCCTGGTCAAAGGGCAGCCCCTCCCCGTCCACCAGGATGGAAGGCAGGCCGTAATATTGTGACAGCTGGCTGCGGCAGTCTGCCTCAGGCAGTTCCCTCATGGTAATATGCAGTATATCGCTTCCCCCCTGCCTGTAAAATGCATTGGCACAGCTGACCTGTATCAGGTTCTCCAGCTTTCCGATGTTCCCCTGCAGCCGCGTGAGCATCAGGGCCTGCGCCACTTCTCCCTCCACCTCGATCCGGCGCCCCACCTTCCTGGCTTCCTTCTGATAAAAGAGATACAGCATCTGAAGCCGTTCCTTTAAGGGGCGGTCCATCATGCTGGGGATGGGAACCTGAAGGGTGATACGCCTGCGGAAGGTTTCCAGCAGGACTTCATCCGGGTTTTCCGTGGTGGCGAAAATGAAACGCACCCTGGAGGATTTCCACATATTGTCGCCCAAAGGGCGGTACTGTCCTGAATCCATGAACAGGAACAGTTTTTCCTGGTTCTCAAAGGACAGCCTGTGGACCTCATCCAGGAACAGATAGCCTCCGTCCGCCTCTTTTAAAAGTCCGTCCCGGTCCTTGTCTGCCCCGGTAAAACTCCCCTTCTTATATCCCAGCAATGTGGCTGAGAGAAGTTCCGGGTTATTGGCATAGTCCGCACAGTTTAAGACCACGAAGGGGGCGTTGGCTTCAATGACCCCCTGGCTCAGGGCATATGCATGGATCAGGCGGGCAATGAAACTTTTTCCCACCCCGCTCTCACCGGTAAGGAGCATGGGCAGACCATCCGGCGGATAATTGACGGCCGCCATACACATTTCCACGGTCTGCTTCTGGCTTCCCGCATATCCAACCATGGATGAGAACACGGAGCAGGGCCTGGCGGCATCTGAATTGTCATGCATGGCAGGCGGCACGGCGGCATCCGGATTACCGTGCATGGCAGGCGGCACGGCGGCATCCGGATTACCGTGCATGGCAGGCCGCGCGGCGGCATCTGAGTACCCGCCCGGGGCAGCGGCCTGGTCTGGCTTCGTCCCTGCATTCCCCCACACGTCCTCCCCGAAAAATTCCAGATCCTCCGAGGTCACGGGGAACCAGTACACCGGCCGTGTACTGGTTTTTACCGCAAGCCCGTCCTCCATGAGCCTTGTAAGATAATGGCTCACCACCTGGCGGCTCAGGTTCAGTTTGTCTGCCAGATCTGCCGCCGTTATCTTCCGGTTGCCGCTGCATGATTCCTTTAGCGCTTCATAGACCCGTTCTTTTGCCTGCATGGATAAGATCCTCCCTCATACCTGATTTCCATTTCTCCTCTTCCCTCAACGGGACAGATCCGTTCTTTTACCTTACCATCATCATACCATGGGGATTTGTTATCATGCAATTACAAAACCATGCGGTTCCTAAACTACGCGGTTTCAAAACTACGCGATTCCCAATGCGGAGAGCACGATGCCCAGGACAATCACCCCCACAATCAGCACATTGATGCTCATCTTCTTTTTTGTCAGAAGATAGAAGCATAAAAGGGTAAGGCATAACGGGACCAGGCCCACGAACAGCTGGTCCAGCATGTTCTGGAGGGAGAATATTTCCGTTCCTTCCATGGACAATGAAAGCTTACTGTTAAATACCACCATGCTGCTGGCCATACCGCCTACCATCATGAGTCCCATGATACTGGCCGCCTTGGTGAGGACGGTAATCAGGCCGCCGCTGTACAGCTTCTCAATATATTCAGAACCCAGGCTGTATCCCAAAAACGTGCCATAGTAGCGCACCACGTTGCTCGGGATGTTGAATAACAGCAGGAACACGAGGGGGGCCAGCACATTGCCTGCCTGGGCCATGCTGATGGCTATGCCCGCGCAGATGACCCTCCACACACCCCAGAATATGGAATCGCCGATACCTGCCAGCGGTCCCATGAGGCTGGTCTTAATCGGGTTGATGGAACCCGCGTCAAAATCCTTATTCTCGCTGTTCTCCTTCTCCATTGCGCCGCAGAGTCCCATGATGAAGGTGGACATGGGAACCGTGGTATTGAAATAGGAAATATGCCTTGCCATGGCCTCCTTCTTACCTTCCGGATCATCCTTATAAAACCGGTTGATGAAGGGAATCATGGAATAGCAGAACCCGGAGGCCCCCTGTTTCGCCGGGGTCACGGATGTATATAAGGTAAAGGAACGAAGGAATACGGACCTGAGCATCTTCTTTTCTTCTCTGGAAACATCGGTTATCTTAGACATTGAAAAAATCCTCCTCTTCTTCATCTAACATCCCCTCTGCAGGGACAGTGGCAGGTGCAGCGGCTTTTACCCTTATAAGCTGGTTAAGTTCCAGATCCCTCTGCGCCACCAGCAGGGCTGCTATGACCCCCAGGGCTGCAAGGGCAATCAGGGGCAGCTTCAGATAGGCCACCAGCACGAATCCCAGGAAGAAGTAAACGCAGATTTTATGGTTCCACAGAAGCTTTAGAAGCATGGCCATACCTACGGCAGGAAGCAGGTTCCCGCACACCGTAAGACCGTTCATGATGACGGCCGGGATTGCCTTGACCGCAGCTTCCACTGCCTTGGAGCCGAAAAGGATTGCAAAGAATGGAATCAGGCAGTACAGCCCCCAGTTCAGACACCACAAGCCATAGTGGAGTCTTGTAAGTTTTTTGTCCTCCCCATTCTCAGCCAGCTTATCAAATACAGGCGCAAACCAGCCAATGATGCCGATCCAGATAATATTTTTCGCCTGCTGTCCCAGCATTCCGATGGGAAGGGCCAGCGGGAGGGCAACCTCAGGGCCTCCTCCGCTCATGATGGCAAATGCGCAGCCCACCACGCTTGCGATTCCGCACTCTGCTGCGGATGCGCCTCCTATATTTACGATTCCCATGAACACGGCTTCCAGGGATGCGCCGATGAGAAGTCCCTGCTGTATATCCCCGAACAGCCACCCTATGATGGGGCAGATGAATACGGGACGGTCCAGCATGGTGAATCCCAGCAGGTCCCTGACACCGGATGCGATAAGTACCATGACTGCAATCACAAATGCAGTAACAAGTATGGATGAATGTGCTAACATGAATGAATCCCCTTTCTTTCTATGATTTACAATACTTCTGAAACAAGCTTCTTTTCATCGGAAGGAACCATCTGAAGGGCTGTATCCGGAGCCAGCTCCACCAGTTCCCTTAATGCTTCCATCTCGTCGGCCGTCAGGCTTACCGACCGGGAAATGATGGTACGCTCCGTACCGTCGCCGCTGGTGAACCGTCCTGCATTGCCGATGTTCACATATTCGATACCAGGTACGGCCTTATAAATTTCCAGGGCATTCCTCACCGTCTTTACCAATACCAGTATCCTCATACCCTCAGACCTTGGATTGTTAAGCAAGGCAATGATTTCCGGCATTGTCTTGATGATGCATTTGATGCCGTCCGGCACAGCCATTTTAAGCGTCATCTTCTGCATCTCATTGGCGGCTGCCTCGTCATCAGCAACCATGATGCCCTGTATCCCCAAATCCCTTGTCCATGCCATTGCCACCTGTCCATGGATCAATCTCTCATCTACCCTTAAAGCCTTAACCATAATCTCTCTCCTCTCTCATTATGGGCTTCTGGCGTCCCTGTCTTAGACGCCGCCCTGCGGTAAACGCCACTGTTTACCCAAAGAAATCCTCATCCTGTCCTTCCTGGTTGTCCAGTTCCACAAGCTCCATCTGATTCCTGGAATCCTCGATATACTGTTTAATCCCGTCCTTCGTGATTCCTTCCGGCGCAATGGCCAGGGCCACCAGCAGCGGCAGGTTAAAACCTGCGACTAAAAATACATTTTCCCTGACTGCATATGGCACGATTTTCTGGTTCACGCTTCCGCCCTTGATATCCGTGAGCACAATCACCTGATCCTCAGGCCGGATCTGGGCGAAATACCGTTCCAGTGTCTCCACCAGATTCTCATCCTGGTCCACATAGGCGTTGATGCAGGTAATATTCCCTACATTCCCCATAAGGAAGCGGACCGTGCTCTCCGCCCCGGAAGCAAAGGTCCCGTGGGTGGCTATCAAAATCTTCTTCATATTGGAACTCCTTCCCTTTTCTGTTTGATTTTCATTTCACTTATATATTAAGCAAATACGGTGCCAACTTTTTTTAGACACTTAAAATACGCTGGAAATGCCTTGATTTCATAGTCATATAAAAATTTTACCATACCACCCCGTAACGTGTCTAATTAAAGTGTCCAATACTTGTGTCCAAAATGTCTGTTTAAAATCCTGCTGCGGGACAGATGGAATTGGACACAAAAAAAGCCAGCAGTCCAAAGCTGCTGGCCGGGAACAATCCGTTCCCAATTTACGACTCCACTATAAAGGCTTCATATGGCTGCATCATGCCATCCTCCAAGATTTGCGGCCTGTTTTGGATGACCGCCCTGCAGCCGGGATACAGGATACCGTCCAGCCGCCCGGCCGGGACCGGCCGGTCCGTCAGGTTCGCTGCCACCAGCCATCTCCTCCCCCTGTATTCCCGTTCATACACAAACAGGGATTCATCCTCCGGAAGTAACAGGCGGTAGCTTCCTTCTGTAAGGATTTCCTCCTGGTGGCGGAGCCGGATCAGCTTCTGATAATAATAGAACACGGAATCCTGGTCTTTAAGGGCTTCCTCCACATTGATTTCCTTATAACGCGGATTCACCTTGAACCACGGGGTGCCGGAGGTGAATCCTGCATTCTCCCCATCTGTCCACTGCATCGGGGTCCTGGCATTGTCCCTGCTCTTATTCCATACTGCCTTCTGAAATTCCTCCCTGCTGATGGTCTTTTCACGTTCCACCAGCTCCAGGAGGGCATTTTTCACTTCCACGTCCTCATACTCCTCCAGCTGGTATGAAGCATTGACCATTCCGATTTCCTCCCCCTGGTACACATAGGGGGTGCCCTTCATCCCGTGAAGGATTGTGGCATAGGCCTTGGCGCATTCCTTTCTGTAGCAGGTATCATTGCCCCAGCGGGAAATCACCCTGGGCTGGTCGTGGTTTTCCAGATAGAGGGCATTCCATCCATGTCCCTCCAGCTTTTCCTGCCAGTCCGACATGACCCGTTTTAAATCCCGGACATCAAATGGTTTCAATGCCCACTTGCGGTTCACATGGCCCGGGATCCGGTCAATGTTCATATGTTCAAATGTAAATATCATATTCAGTTCCTTCCGTCCCGGGTCCACGAACAGACGGGCATTCTCCGAAGTGGAGCCAGGCGCCTCCCCCACGGTCATGCAGTCATAACCTGCCAGCGCTTCCCTGTTCATTTCCTGAAGGTACTCATGAAGCCTCGGCCCATTGGAATGCATGAACCCGGTATAATAACGCCTGCCGGGCTCTTCCGGGTAATCCGGGAAATCCGTATACTTGGAAATGGAGGCAATCACATCCATGCGCCAGCCGTCCACGCCCTTATCCATCCAGAATTTCATAAGGTCATAGACCTCCCTGCGCACGGTCTCATTCTCCCAGTTAAGGTCAGGCTGCTTCTTATCATAAAAATGCAGGTAATACTGCCCCCGTGTCCCGTCATAGGTCCAGGCACTGCCGCAGAAGCTGGAACCCCAGTTATTCGGCTCCCCTCCCCCGTCCTTTGGATCCTTCCAGATATAATAACCGCTGTAAGGATTATCCCCTGATTTCCTGCTTTCCACAAACCACCTATGTTCATCCGAGGTATGGTTGGCAACCAGGTCCATGACAATCTTAAGCCCCCGGTCATGGGCCTTTTGAATCAGTTCATCCATATCCTCCATGGTGCCGAATTTCCCATACATCTTCCGGTAATCCCGGATATCATAGCCATTATCCTGCTGGGGTGAATCATAGACAGGGCTGAGCCATATGACATCAATTCCCAGTTCCTTCAGATAGTCCAGCTTTTGGATGATTCCCTGGAGATCCCCGAAGCCATCCCCGTTGGAATCCTTGAAACTTCTGGGATAAATCTGGTACACAACGGACTTCTTCCACCAATCGCCCATATACATATCTCCTCTTCTTAATTAAATTTCCTGAAAGCGCCTGAATCCGCCTTCATGTCCTGATGGGATTATATACAGATACCGCGTCCGTGGTCAACAGGTTACGCCCATAACCTCCTTATTGCACAAACAGCGCGGCCGCGCAGTAAACCAGAAGGACCGCCATCATAAGGTTGACCCCCTTTGCATGCCTGGCAAGATATTTACAAAACACCGAACCGCACAACGCCCACACAAAGGAGCCGGACGCGCCGATAAGCGCCAGCAGGATGGTGAATCCAATGATTGCCCCGGTGGAATGGTACACTGGAAGGATATAAAGCGTCATGGCCGTAACCGCATAAATATAAATCTTCGGATTGGCAAACTGCAGTATCATACCGGATAGGAAGCTGGCCTCCTTACTGCTGTCCGTACTTGGATTGACCGGGCTTTTTAAGACCTTCCATGCAAGGTAAAGCATATACGCCGCCCCGAAAAACTGCATGGTTAACTTTAATCTGGGCAGAAGGGTGTACAGCGTTGTGCTGCAAACCGTACAGACCGTCATGACAACGGAAAACCCGGCCAGTATACCAAGATTGAATCGGAAGCTGCGGCGAAAGCCAAGCCGTGCCGCATTGCTCATGGATAATAAATTGTTGGCGCCTGGGGTGTACGCTGTAATAAAACAGTAAATCAGGAAATCGGATAAATGAAACATTTGTGCCCTCCTCTTTACAAGTCCTGTCATAAATTATATAATAGTACAAAATGACTATTATATTGTACTTGTACGATATAATAATATATCTTGTTCGTTATATTGTCAATAAGAAGGAGGAACGTTTGATGGATTCCATGAATTTGATTGTCGCTAAAAATATACGGAGACTGCGTGAAGAAAATAAGCTGAGTATGGACGAACTGTCAAAGTTAAGCGGTGTCAGCAAAAGTATGCTTGCACAGATTGAACGGGGGGAGGGAAACCCAACCATTTCAACCCTTTGGAAACTCTCAAATGGCATGAAGGTGCCTTTCGACGCTTTAACCGTCCGCCCGAAAAGTCCTTATGAGATTGTGGATACGGCAGAATTACAGCCGCTGCTTGAAGATGGCGGTAAGGTTAAAAACTATTCCATCTTCCCGGATGATGAGAACCGCAGGTTTGCAGTCTATTATCTGGAATTGGATGAGGGAAGCTTCTGGGAATCAGAGCCTCACCTGAAAGGCACCACCGAATTCATCACAATATCTGCAGGCCGTATTGAAATCAGCGCCGATGGACACCGGTTCACGGTGGGGAAGGGCGAAAGCATACGGTTTAAGGCTGACTGTGTCCATTCTTACAGGAACACAGGGCATGAAACCGCAATCCTGCATATGATTTTGTATAATCCGTAAAAGGCAGGAATGGATTTCACCACACCCACCAGACCCCACCCTAAAAAGCGCCCATCCAGCAGATCCTGCAGCGTCCATATGGTAAATCTGCACTATATATACCGAGGAAAATTTTGTAAATTTTTCACAATTACACAGACCGGGAAATTTTGATATATTAGATACTGCAATATGGCTGTAGCTTCTGTCGTGAAGGTCATTCACGGAGGCTGCAGCCTTTTTATGTCTGCAAAAAAAGAAAATCAAAGAAAATCAAACGGAGGTTTTTATGAATCAGGATTCAAACCATTACATGGCAGAAGAACCCATAGGAAGGCTGATGCTCAGGTTTTCCATCCCCTGCATCATGTCCCTGCTGGTATCTGCCCTTTACAACATCGTGGACCAGATTTTCATTGGCCGCGGCGTTGGATTTCTGGGAAATGGAGCCACCAATGTGGTATTTCCCGTGACAATCATCGCCCTTGCCCTGTCCCTTCTGGTGGGTGACGGATGCGCCGCCTTCTTAAGCATCTGCCAGGGACGGATGGACGGGGAGCAGGCGCACAAGAGCGTGGGAAATGCCGTCGGTATCATCACCGCGTCCGCCATCCTGCTGACCCTGGTATTTGCAGTGTTCCGCGACCGCATCCTGGTGGGCTTCGGCGCAACCGCCAATAATATGGGGTATGCCAGGGAGTATTTCTCCTGCCTGATCATCGGTATTCCATTTTTCATGTTTACCAACTCCATGAATTCCATCATCCGTGCCGACGGCAGCCCTCAGTTTGCCATGGGTTCCACCCTGATTGGATGTTTCATCAACGTAATCCTTGACCCCATAGCCATATTCGTGCTGGGCTGGGGCATGAAGGGAGCGGCGCTGGCTACCATCACAGGACAGATTGTGTCTGCCCTTCTGGCAGTATACTACCTGGCCAGGGCAAAATCCTTCCGCCTGAAAAAGAGCAGCTTCATACCGGATACCGCTATACTGAAGCATATCCTGCCCCTTGGGATCAGCAGCTTCCTGACGCAGATATCCATTGTGGTCATCATGGCCGTAATGAACAATGTACTGGTCATCTACGGCGCACAGTCCAAATATGGGGCTGACATCCCGCTGACCGTGGTGGGGATTGTCATGAAGGTATTTCAGATCGTGATATCCATTGTGGTCGGGATTGCGGCCGGCTCCCAGCCCATCGTGGGATATAATTACGGCGCCGGGCACTGGCACAGGGTAAAATCCATCTTCAGGACCATGATGATGGCCGAGTTCTGCGTGGGACTCATATCCATGATATGCTTTGAGGCCTTCCCACTACAGATCATCAACCTATTCGGCAGTGAGGACGGGCTGTACAATGAGTTTGCAGTGCTGGCCTTCCGCATTTTCCTGGGAGGAATCGTGCTCTGCTGCATCCAGAAATCCTGCAGCATCTTCCTGCAGTCCATCGGAAGGCCCACGCTGTCCATGATGCTGTCCCTGTTCAGGGACTTTATCTTAAGCGTCCCCTTAACATTAATCCTGCCCAGGTTGTCCGGCGTAACCATGACCCTGTATTCCGGGCCAATCGCAGACGTGGTTTCCTTTGGGGCGGCTGTCCTGTTCATGTCCCGGATCCTCAGGGAACTGGACCGGCTGGAGGACAGCGCAGGGGAACCGGCAGATATCCAGGGAAACATCCGATCCCTTGAAAAGGCCGGGTGCTGAAAAACCGACGCTTAAGGAACTATCTGCTAAAAAGCCAGGCGATGAAAATTCAGCGGATAATAAACCAGCCAATATTCCCATCATTACCGTCTCCGCCTGTCAAAACGCCTTCCAGGATTCCTTTCGTCCTCATACCGGCCGCGTCCAAAACCATTGCCAAGGGGGCCATCCCCATGGAAATGCTCCCTGCGGCTGTGGCCGCGGCTTAATATATAATCATGCATTTCCTTCATCCTGCCAAATGTATAGTCAGAAGGATGCTCCGGATCCAAATGCCTTATGATTTCGTCTTCCAGGCGTTCCAAAAAACCTTTAAACTGCTTCTGCTCCTGATCATCAAAGCAGTCAAACAGGCGGTCCGTGTCCCTGCCGTCAAACCCATCCGCCTGTTCTACCGCCCTGCGGCCTTCTTCCGTCAGTATGATATCCATACTCCGTCTGTCATGTTCACTTGGCACGCGCTTCACATAGCCCTTGTTCTCCAGCTTTCTTAATAGTTCGCTCATGGACTGGGTACTGATTCCAAGAAGATAGGACAGTTCCCTGTGGCTTATCTCCGGCTTCAGCTTTAAGATTGCCAGGATCCGGCCCTGGCCTTTAAATGGGCTTCCCATGGGGCCATTTTCCTTGTAAGCCTCTGTCTGGTAGCGGTGTAAGAGCATTCCGATATGAAAGAAGTGTTCGGACAGGTTTTTTCCATTGTCCTTCTGCTCCTGGCCTATACCCTGGTCCCTATCACAGTCTGCGTCACAGTATGACCCCCGCTCCCCGTCATAGCCTGCATTCTGGCCCATTGGGGGTTCCATGCCATGTTCCTTTTTGACTTCCATGCCATGTTCCTTTTTTGGTTCTATGCCATGTTCCTTTTTGACTTCCATGCCATGTTCCTTTTTTGGTTCTATGTCATACTCCATGTCCTGCTTCCTGCTCTCATCTTCATTTCCCTTACTTATATTGCCCTCGCTCATATTTCCCTCATTCATATTGCCCTCGCTCATATTTCCCTCATTCATATTTCCCTCATTCATATTGCCTTCATCCATATTTCCTTCATTCATATTTCCCTCACTCATATAACCCACATCCAACTCCTTTCATTCTGCCGCCTGTTCCATGATTCCCCTGATACCTATTATGGATTCAGGGCTTAAATAATGCTCTATCCTGCATGCGTCATGCTCCGCGACCTCTTCCGGGACTCCGATGCTGCACAGGAACCGTTTAAATGTTTCATAGGAATCGTTGATTTTAGACGCAATTGCATAACCATCTTCCGTCAGGTCAACCTCATGGTTTTCATGTACCTTAATCAGGTTCTCCGATGCCAGTTTACGGAACGCAATGGAAACGCTTGGTTTTTTGACGTCCAGTGCCGATGCCACATCAGTGGCCCGCACATGCCCATTCTTATTTTTCAAATACAATATGGCCTTTAGATAATTCTCTTTTGAAACCGTGATGTTCATGACTCACCCTTCTTATATTCCAGCTACCCCAGAATCTGTTCCATACTCAACGAAAAAACGGGACTCAGCCCAAGCGCCCTCAGTTCTCCTTCAATGCCGTCCATACATCCATTGACCTCCTCCTGGGAACAGGATGGATTTACCGTAATCTGCAGCGACACAATCCTGCGCTCCGGCCCGTAATCGTGGAAATCAATCTGTTTTAATGTCACAAGTTCCTTCCTTGCGTCAAAAACCGCCTGAATCTGGGACTGCTGCTGTCCGGATATCCCCTCGCCCAGAAGCAGTGTGAAGTGACTGATGAATGACTGGAATCCATCCTTCATGACCAGCACACTGATCATGATTCCCACAATCCAGTCCGCAGAAAGACCGGTCAGGGAATAAAGGGCCGCAGAACCAATGGTCAGCATGGTCATCTTGATGTCCGCTGCCTCATTCTGCTCACAGGCAGCCAGGGCCATGGAATCCAGCTCACGGTTCACATGTCTGGTATACGCCGACATACCGCACTTGACCAGGATGGACAGGAGGGATACCCCATAGACCAGAAGGGGCAATGAGCGGTCCCGCGGGTGCCGGATCCAGTGTATGGATTCCCGGAACATGGAAACTCCTGCCAGGATAATGGTCATGGAAATAATGAGGCCAAGGACATATTCCACCCTGCCATGGCCATAAGGATGAAGGCTGTCCCCCTTGCGCCCGGACATCCTGAATCCCAGCAATACCAGCAGGGAGTTTAATGCATCCATCAGGTTATCATACCCTTCCGCCAGGACAGCCACATTCCCGCACGTGATTCCGGCCGTATACTTACAGGCAAAAAGCAGGAGGTTGCCGGCCGCGGACAATATCCCCACCCTGGCGCCCAGATTTTCCCTGGACATGGGCTGTGTCAGTGTTTGTTCCATATATACCACTCCTCTCCGGGCCGGCATGGGCCAGCCATATGGACGATTTTACGGATACCCCGGTATCCGTACACGCAAATTACATCAGGTACCTGATATAAATATAGCAGGTACCTGATGTATTGTCAACCCGGAGTTTAAAATCAGTTCACCGGCCCAGACAGATTACGAATCGACCGTATAACCATTCTTCCCTTTCTGTTTGGTGCGGTAAAGTGCCTGGTCCGCCTTTTCATACAGTGTGTCAAAGTCCCGGTCTTCTTCCGAAGCCACCGATATCCCGATGCTTGCGGACATTTTCCATGTCTTTCCATCCCTGGTGCATTCCGTGTCCAGGGCATGTGAGAGTTCCGCCGCCTTCTTCCTGACCCAGTCCGCGCCCGGAATGGGAATGAATGCCACAAACTCATCCCCGCCAATCCGTCCCAGCACATCACCCTCCCGGAAATGTTCCCGTATGATCCTGGTGAATTCCCGTATGCAGTAATCCCCAAATGCATGGCCAAAGCAGTCATTGGCCTGTTTGAAATTATCAATATCAAAGATGAAGAATGCGTATGCCTTTTCAGGCTCCTCTGTCAGCAGTGCAGTCACCTTGCGCTTGGTTGCGGCCTTGGTCAGGAACCGTGTCATCTCATCAATATAAGCCAGAAGCTCCTTTTTCTTTTCCTCATCAATATTCTTACGGTAGGTAAACATGTGCAGGCAGTTATCCTCATGGGAAAAGAAGATATACGCGTCAATGCGCATCCAGAAATAACCGCTGCCATCCTGGGTTATCATGAAATCGTATTTCAGGTGGCTGTTTCCATTTTCATATTCCCGGATTACATTCTCAGGAGTGAAGGTAGAGATGTAACCCTGCCTGAATTCCTTCTTAATCTGCTTCTGCGCTATGACCCGCAGTGCCTGGTCATAGGGCAGCCCCTGGGCTCCCAGGCTTTCAAAGTACTGGGCCGTGCGCTGGTTTCCCGTACAGTTCCTGGTAATGTTCAGTTCGTAGATATTGTCGTAGAGCTGTTCCGTTGCCTGCTGGAATGCATTTTCCCGCTCCTCCATAAGCTTTGTAATCTGCTTGTTAAAATTGCGTATGACCGTGGTGATGATGAACAGCACAATGGAAATGATGACAGCAATGCCAAGGATGGTCTGGTACAGGCGGTCCCGTATCACATGGACCGTATCCTCGCTGTCCTGGTCTATGACAAGGTGCCAGGACAGATCCGGTATGTATCTTGTGACCACGAAACTCTTCCCCTGGTCCAGGGAGTTGTCGGTCCAGAATCCAAGATTCTCCGTATCCTCTTTAAATCCCATGATTTCATCCCGTATCCCCTCCTGCCCGTGAACCTCAAACCAGTCTGTCTTACTGTAACCCGTATATGTGGTGGATACCTCAATTATACCGTCCTCATTGACCAGGCATATGTTCATGTTGTATTTGTCCTCATAGCCCTCAAGGAATTCTTTCAGGTAGCTGATGCGGATTCCCACCCCTACAATTCCCAGTATATTCCCGGAGCTGTCCGCCACCTTACAGTTCACGAATACCGTGATGGCATCATCCGAACCATCCACCTCATCGTTATCCACATTCATGGAATATCCAAGGCCGCTGTCCATCAGGTCAAAATACCAGCCATTCTCCGGATCATCCTCAGCCAGCACCCTGTCTATGCCGTTGAAATTGTAATACCGCCTGGTCGCTGACGATACCAGGAAAACAGAATCAAACCCGTATTTATCCCGGTAGGTTTTAAGGTAGGTCTGAAGCCTTTGGACATATTCCCCATTCTCAAGGTTTTCTGTCTCACAGGACAGCTGCTCCACCAGGAGGCTGTCATGGGCCATTGTCAGCGAAATGTTGACCGGCTTTGTCAGAAGGGTCGTAAGCTGGTAATGGATCCCCTCCCCTGTAAGCGATGCAACCTGTTCAATATTATTAAGAGTGGCCTGGTAATTGGCCCTGTAACTGAAAAACGCGGTCATGGAAAATCCTACAATCAGGACGATACTGATCAGCAGGTTTGTTTTGATTAATTGATTATTCTTCACAGCTGTTGTCTCCATTCTCATACCGTTATTCACCCCGTGCCCTCCTATATAGACCACCCTATATAAGACATTCAATATGTGCCATCCTGCCAGGGAAGGATGGTCCATTGCATAATAAAAAGCCGCCAGAGGATTTAATTGCTCTGTGCAGCTTTTGAAATTCATATGGTTGCAGGTCACACCATCGTCCCTATTCTTATTATACACGACTTTTCTGTTTGTGGAATCCGTTTATTAAAAGAATATGAAAGGAATATCAGGTTCCGGAAATTCTTACGCCCTGATTTCCGCCTTACCTTTTCTCCAATAGTATGGTAAAATCTTATATAATCCGAGAAAATCAGGGCCTAATTTACAGCAGATTTCATACGATAGGGGGATGTGACATTGATAAATGAGAATGAACTGCAGCAGGTCATCTACAACGTACTGCTGATGCAGATCCGGTTTGGCGCGTACCGTTACGGGGCACGCCTGCCCACGCTGGAAGAAGCCAGCCAGCTGTTCCTTGTGTCCATTGACACGGTCCGTGCCGCCTATCTGAGCCTGAAACAGGAGGGCTATATCAGTCTGTCCAGAAGCGTGGGGGCTTCTGTCAGGGTATTATACACATCTGAGGAGATAGAACAGCACATACAGGCATTTTATGCCCTCAGGAAAGATGGGCTGATTGACGTAAGCCGCTCCATGCGGCCCCTGTTCAGCCATGCACAGTGCATTGGCTTTCAGAACGCCTCACCGGAAACATTGGATAAAATCCAGGCGCTTTCCTCTGACAGCCGCCTTCTTCCTTCCCATGCCATGATCCGGATCCTGCAACACATTTATGGTTCCCTGGATAACGACCTGCTGATGCGCCTTGTATGGAGGATATTCATGTTCTTCCAGGCGCCCTTCCTCAGTATAGACCAGAACATAAAACACTTCGAGGAAGAAGCCAATCCACTCTTTAACATGATTAGGCTCTGCCGCAACAAGGAGTGGGAAAGGCTGAGGATTGCGGTGGAGGATTTTCAGGAACAGCTTTCCACGGCCCTGATTGGTTTTTGTGACAAGCGTATCATGATGTCCCCTGCCGGCAAGCAGATTGAATTCCATTGGTACAGCTATGAGAAGGCTTCCCAGCTCCGTTACTCACTTGGCATGGAAATCCTGATTTCCGTCAACCGCGGCCTCTATCCGGCCGGCTCCTTCCTTCCCTCGCTGGATAAGCTTTCAAAGGAAAAACATGTTTCCGTCAGCACGGTACGCCGTACCCTGAACCTGCTCAACAGCATCGGCGTAACAAAGTCCATCAATGGGCTGGGAACCAGGATCCTCTCGCAGGAGGAAATTGCTGACAACTGCGATTTAACCCAGCCCGTTGCGCGCAGGCGCCTGCTGGATTGTGCGCAGGGTCTCCAGGCCATCGCCCTCTCCTGTAAGGATGTGGCTGAACTGACCGCTGCTTCCCTTGACAGCGAGGCAATATGCCAGTTTTGGCAGCATCTGGATTTATTGAAACAAACGGACAGATATGAACTGACTGCATTTTCCATCCTCAAGTTCTTCATCCATCACGCCCCCTTCCACGCAGTCAGGACAGCATACGCAGAACTGTTCCAGCAGCTGATGTGGGGGCATCCGCTGCGCGGTATGCGCACGGAATCAGAGGACCTGAAGGCATTCTACCTGCCCTATCTGGATTTCTTTGCAGGTTGTGCGAAAAGATCTGATTTTACCGGGTTCCCGGATAAGCTGGAGGAACTTATCCTGTTTGAATTTAAGTCAATGCTTGAAAAACTTGATGTCCTGGGGATTCCGGAAGCCTCCAGCCTGCTTTTTTAGACAGGGCTTCCGGCAACTGGTCCGTCTGCCGTTTCACAACGCTTCAGCCAAACCCTGTCTTCTGAAGCCTATTGGCCTGGGGATTCCCAAAACGGGAAAACAGTTGGAAAATATAAGGCGGGATTGCATGCCTAATGGAGCCGCCTCCATTCCCTGGGCGTCATTCCGGTCTCATTCTTAAATACACTGCTGAAATATTTTGCATCATTATATCCCACTGCCACGGCAACCTCATATATTTTGCCGGCAGGATTCTTTAACAGCTCCTTGGCCCTGTTGATACGGCATCCCACAATATACTCAGTCAGGTTCTCCCCTGTCTCCTTTTTAAACAGGGTGGACAGGTACGCAGGATGTACAAATGCCACTTCGGCCAGCATGGCCAGCGATATATTGGTGTCCAGGTTCTGTAGAATGAAATCCTTGACCAGACGTACCGTGTCACATACACTCTGTCCCGCACATCCATACACGGCCTTTTGGGATAAATCCCTGTAAAAAAGCCGCAGGTCTTCTTTGTTACGGGATGGCCCTTCTGCATGCATCCTCTGCCCTGCCCCCGTATATTCTGCCAGCAGGCGGATTCCCTCCTGCAGGTTCCCTTGCCCGGACGCGCCCAGAAGTACGTACAGGCTGTCCCTGATAACTGCCGTCACAATCCTGAACCGGCCCTGGGCTTTTAATTTCCTGATTCCTGATTCCATCTCGTGGCCCGTATCTCCGGCCGGCCCGGCTGGAAATAATATCAGTGCAAATTCCCCAGACAGTTCCAGCTTATCCCAATAATACTCCCTGGCCTCATCCGATAGCGCCTCATATCCTGTCAGGTAGCTGTAAAGGCATCCGTCCCTGGCCAGTTCCATCTGTTCATAAGCCAGATTCAGTATATCCTTTATCTTAACCGCGCTGACGGGTTTGAGCACGTAATCCAGCACGGAAAAACGGATTGCCTGGCGGGCATAGGAAAAATCAGCATAACCGCTTACAATCACAATCATCCTTCCCTTCCGGTCCAGCTGGGACAGCATCTGGAATCCATTCATCCCCGGCATTTTAATATCTGTAAAAATCAGATCATAGTAAGAATCCCTGCATAGTTCAAGTGCCTTCTGACCGCATTCCGTAGCAGACACCTCTGCGTCCGGCCTGAGATATCTGACCAGCATCAGAAGTCCTTCCCTTGTTTTCAATTCATCTTCCACAATTAATATCCTCATGCCGGTACCTGCCCTGTATTTATTCTGATTGTGACAAGGGTATGGTCCCCTTCCACACTTTCTATGGTGAGTCCGCTTCCTTCCCCATACCGGTATCTCAGGCGGTTATGGACATTGGCAATCCCCAGATGGAAATCCTGCTCATCTGCAATCTGACCGCTGCCGTTCATCCTGTCCCTCAGCAGCCCCAGGGTTTTCCTGTCAATCCCCTTCCCGTCATCCCAGACCGTTATCTCAATCCCATCCGGAACAGGGACTCCCCGTATCCTCAGCATGCCGTCTTTCCCATCCTCAAGACCGTGGGATACTGCATTCTCCACCAGGGGCTGTAAAATCATCTTGGGGACCTGTTCCTCAGCAATTGCCCCATCCAGATACACATGATATGAAAACCGGTCTGAAAACCGGCTTTGCTGTACAATAAGATAATTCTCCACCTGTTCAAACTCTTCCCGTACCGTTACGGTGGATTTTGTATCATCTATGCTGTATCTTAGGATGGAGGATAGGGATACAAGAAGCTGGCTGCTCTCAAAGTCGCCTTTCTTTAAAAGGTTCCAGTTCACACAGTCCAGGGCATTGTAAAGGAAATGTGGGCTTATCTGGGACTGCATGGCCCGTATCTTGGCATTCCGTTCGCTGATTGTAAGCCTCAGCGTCCTGTTGACCAGTATATCCATTTCCCCGGCCATGCTGTGGAAAGCATGGGATAAATCCGCAATCTCGTCATTTCCCTTTATGGTTGACATGTCACTGAAATCGCCTTTCCTGATTCTTTTAATATCCTCTGCCAGCAGTTCCATTCCTTCTGTGTAACGGTATGATATGATGTAGGAGAAGCTGACTGCCAGAATCATCATGATCAGTGAGGAACGCACAAGAAGCTCTGACCAGAATCTGTCTTTTTCCAGCACCCCTTCTTTTGGTACACCCACAACCGCGGTGACAGCCCCGCCAAATGCCCCAGCACCGGCAAATACCCGGCTGCTGTCCCGGGCCCTCCGCTGCTCCAGTACTTTGTCCAGGCTGTCTTTTGTACGTATAAGTTCAATTGTCCCTTTCTCCAGGCCCAGATATTGTATCAGTTCTTCCGGATCCAGGTCCAGATAAACCGTCCCCGCCCTTCCTGTTACGGACACTGTCAGGCCATCTCCCCCATCTGAGGCCTTACTGCCCGGCACCGCCCATGCGTCCCTGACCCACAAAAGCTCCTTCACTGACCGCAGCGCTTCCTCGGCCGTGGACCGGTCCACGCTTGTCCCGGTCTGCGCCTCAACCAGCTTAAGGTTTGAACTGATTTTATCTTCCAGCAGTTCCTCCGCCATGTGGAGATGGTTTTCTGGCTGGACCGCTATAAGTACAAACCAGTTGAACAGGATTGGCAGCGCACTGACCAGCAGAAACAATATCAGCAGTTTATTCCTCATTGTATTTACAATTTTCAACGCGTTCCTCCTCCATTCCGTATCTGCTGTTTCATGCCTGCTATTTTGTATCTGTCCAGCTGTTTTACCTGCCCTTCTTAAGCGCCAGTCCGATTCCCGCTGCTGCCATTAACATAGAAACCACGGGATTAACAAGATTCAGCAATGCAAACCGCCCATATTCCAAAGCGCTGACCCCCAGGGCACCATATATGAATGCGCTGGCAGCGGTCCATGGAATGAGGGGCGTGGACATGGTTGCCCCTTCCTCGATTGTCCTGGAAAGCACGGCACGGTCCAGCCCTCTCTCATCATATGCCTCTTTGTATATATTTCCATTGAGTACAATGGTCAGGTATGTATCCCCAAAAACAGCATTTCCCAGAATACTGGTCAGCATGGTGACTGCTATGAGGGAGAAATGGTTCTTAAGCCGCCCTGTAACCCGTTTAAGGATGACATGCAGGAACCTGGATTTCTGCAGGATTCCTCCAAGGCACAACGCCATGAACCCCAGCAGGAAAGTCGGCAGCATGCTGTTGATTCCTCCCCTGTTTACCAGAAGGTTCACTTCCTCGGAGATTGTCTCAACATATCCCCCATCCATGATGGCCCTTAAGGCCCCGGAAACCGTATTTCCCTGGACCGCCACACTGCATACGCACCCGGCCCCAATCACAAGGATAAGGGACAGGACCGCATGGATCCTGGCAATACAGAGGATGACCAGCAGTATTGCGGGAAGGAATACCCAGATGTTGATTACAAACTCCTGCTGGAGTATATCCCTTATCTGGCCAATCTGTGCTGTATCCAGAACAGCGTTCCTGGCATATTTCCGGTTCAGCAGGAAGAACAGGACCAGGCTCACCCCATAGGATGGAAGGGTGGTCTTTGCCATTGAACGGATGTGACGGTATACATCGGTGCCGGAAGATGCTGCTGTGAGTACGGTGGAGTCGGATATGGGAGACATTTTATCACCAAACCAGGATCCGGCCACAATGGCGCCGGCTGTCACCGCCACCGGGACAGATATGCCGCTTCCCATGGAAACCCCCATGATGGCAACCCCCACTGTCCCCACCGTCCCCCAGGAAGTCCCCAGTACCAGTGACACCAGGCTGCATATTAAAAAGGAGGACAGGAGGAAATAACGGGGCGTCAGGATGCCAAGACCATAGTATACCAGGGCTGGCACTGTCCCTGCCTGGATCCAGACCCCGATGATGGCCCCAATGAGCAGAAAGAACAGGAGACCTATAAATGCCTGGGAACATCCCTCCCTCATCCCATCTAAGGAATCCTCCATGGTCATTCCTGAGCATGTCCCAACAGCTGCAATAAATATGATGCTCAGGATCAACAGCACAATGATATCAGTCTTAAGCAGAAGTGTCCCTGTGAAAAGTATGCATAGTATTCCAAGGACACCTAATAAAGAGATTTTTATATCAGGGAGCTTCACATCACCCCATCCTTTCATTTTCAGCAATTTCTTTTTTCGTCCCCCTGACAATATCCAGAACCACAAGGACGATTCCTGCAAGTATGAATAATACGCCTGTTAACCGGCGGGGGCTAAAATGCAGCCCCGTCTTTCCCATATCCAGGGCCATCACAAGCACAGGCCCTATAATCAGCACAAGGCTGGAAGGAATCGGGCCGATTTCTTTAATCCCCTTTGCATTTAATACAAAGCAGATGAATGTGCAGCATATGATCAGATATGCCAGACAGACCAGCTGCCCGCCGTCTATCTGCCCAAATTGGTTGTCCTCTATGATCATCCATGGGAGAAGGATGATTCCGGTCAGCCAGAACTGACCGCGGATCAGGTTCCCTATCCTGTAATACTCCAGCAGTTTTGTCAACAGGACACAGTATATGACCCAGACTACCATGGCTGACATCATGACGGCATACCCGGTTTTCACCAGGCTTGGGGAGGACTGGAATTCCATCAGCAGCACGGCCCCGATGCCCGCCATTCCGATATAGATGCTGGTTAAAGGTTTTATCTTGCTGCCCAGCAGCAGGCTTGCGATAATCATGGTAAGAAGGCTCTGGAACGAAGAAAACATGATGGACTCTGTCTCATTCAGGCTTAAACTGGCTATATTAGACAGGACATAATGAAGGGGGATCATGGCTGCCGTCACCAGATACAGGCACCGGTCCTCTTTCCTTATCTTTGTTTTGGAATGTAAAGGGACGCACAGGACCGTCATCAGACAGGCCGCTCCTAAAAAGCGGATACACACCAGGGATACCGGCCCTGTAAAAGACAGGACATCCTTTGTAACCGCGAAACTTGGCGCCCAAAATAACGATACCACCATCATGCCCAGTAAAGCCTTAATCCGTCTGTCCATAACCATTCCTTTCATCTCCCGCATCTTAGCCACATTATAACACATCCGGTTCCGTAAGGGCAAGGAACGGCACAGAGCGTGCCTAAAGCCACTGGTCCTCAATGCCGTTCCTGTATAAATAGCAATGTATCTGACGCTTTTACGCCTTCTTTCCTGATTCCTTGTAAATGGCAATTCCTGCAAATGCACAGATAATTGAAATAAGCGGTGCCAGATAGCAGAGGATTGCATAGGGCAGGTACGAAAGTGTAGCCACTCCCAGGGTACCGGCCATGAAAGCGCCGCAGGTGGTCCATGGCACAAGGGGGCCTGACAGGGTGGCGCCTTCTTCTATGGTCCTTGACAGCACGGCAGGGTCCACCTTCTTATCCTTATATATATCACGGTATAAAGAGCCGTTAATGATGATGGACAGGTATACCTCCGCCATGGCCATACAGCCCACGATCCCGGTAAGGTAGGTGGATATCACAAGGCAGCCCACATTTTTAATTTTTCCTGCAAAGGTTCCCACCAATGTTTTCAGATATCCTACCTTTTCCAATATCCCGGAAAGCATCAGGGCAATGAATGCCAGGGAGAATGTCCACATCATTCCCTGTATGCCTCCCCGGTTGACCAGGGTATCCACCATGGCGTTGCCGGTATCCATGCTGATTCCGCTGTTAAGCAGGTTGACAAACTCAGTAACGGATACTCCCTGCCATATGACGGCAATGGCTCCCCCTGTAAATACTCCCAGCAAAAGTGCGGGTATGGATGGGAATTTAATTGCACTTAATACCAGTACCAGCACCACGGGTACAAGTGTCACAGGGCTGATGGTAAAACTGCTTTTAAGGGTTGACAGGATTTCATTGGTAGTTGCGGCGTCATATGCGTTATTATATCCATGTCCCATGACTGCCAGTATGATGGTTGTCATGGCCAAAGCCGGTATCACGGTTAATGCCATGGATTTTACATGGCGGTATAAATCAATCTGTGCGGACTGGGAAGCCAGTATGGTTGTATCGGACATGGGTGAAAGATAATCGCCAAACGCTGCTCCGGAAACCACCATGCCTGCAATTAAAGGGGCCGGCACTCCCATGCCTGAACCCATTCCCAACAATGCAATACCGATGGTTCCCGCCGTCCCCCATGAAGTTCCCGTGACAAATGCGGTTGCACAGCAGGCCAGGAACCCAAGGGGAAGGAACAGGCCAGGCGTTATGAAATTCAAACCGTAATAAATCAGGGTAGGCACCGTGCCCGCAGCAATCCAGGATGCAACCAGCATGCCTATGATAATAAAGAATAACAGCGATACCGAGGCATTTTTAAGGCTTACGGCCATGGCATCAAACAACTCGTCCATGGTATAGCCAAGGGTCATGGATATTGCAAAGGTCCCCAGCACACAGAGTACCAGAAGGCTGATGACATCCATCTTAAAAACCGCGATGCCTACGGACAGCAGTAACAGGATTCCCAGGAATACCCCGGCCGAAAGCCCGATGCCCGGCTGTCTCTTTTCTATATTCTTTTTCCCCGTTGGTTTCTTATTCTCCATTGTTTTCCTTACCTCTCCTCGTATTTTTCAATTGATACCTGGACTGATTTCATCAGCGGGAACCCGCTGATTGGGTCAAATGTGTCATCATGGGTAATATTGTTCACATTATGCTTCTTCCACCCATGGGTAATCTGCACTACCCCTTCCCCAATCTCATCCCCTTCCATTATCCTTGCCCGTACCGTCATATGTCCGATGGACGAAGCCACCTTTACCATGTCGCCATCCTGCAGATGAAGCCTTGCCGCGTCTTTTTCGTTTATTTCCATTTCAGCTTCTGTTAGGGCCGATGCCAGGGCCGGTATATTGTGGTTCCTTCCATGGTAATACATGACTTTCCTTGCACCTGTCACAAGGGTGAAGGGACGCGCCGGGTCCGTGGTATTTGATTTTGGAGGTATGTACTCCGCCAGTTCCTGGTATCCATGTTCCTTGAGTATTTCCGATGTGAATTCAAATTTCCCTGTTCTTGTATTAAAAGGCTTTTCCTGGTTTTCTTTTCTTATTTTATGCTTTTCATAAACTTTTTGCGCATACTGGTATCCGGAGGGATTACTTCTCAGCACATCCATGGACACCCCGCTATCCGAGATAAGCCATTCATTCAGCTGGTCCTCGTCCTTCCATGGGAAATATTCCCCTGCTCCAAGCCTCACCGCAAGTTCGCGGAACATGGTATATTCATCGGTTATTCCCGGATCCGGTCCAATCATCCGGTTGGTCAGGGTAATTGTCTGGTAACCGCCGTGGACATGAAGTTCGCTGCGCTCCAGATATGAGGCCGCTGGAAGTATGTAATCCGCAAGCTGGGCTGTCTCCGACAGGAACAGGTCATGAACCACCAGAAGTTCCAGGGCGCTTAAGGCTTTCCTGACCTTGCTGCTGTTTGGATTGGTCATGGCCGGATTGGCTCCGGTCAGGACCATGGCCTTGAAAGGATACGGTTTTCCGGTCAGTATCTGGTCCATCAGGGTCATGGTATGACATTCCTGGCGGTAATGGTACAGGATTGGGAACCGGTCGCGTCCCACGGGATTCAGTTCCAGAAGGGGTTTCTCGTTGTACAGTACCAGTTCCTTCATCGGAAATCCCACCGGAGAGTAATTGGCGCCCTTCTGGTCCACTGCCCCAATCAGGCCGTCCAGATAGGCGCAGGCCCGTATATTGTTGATTCCATTCTCGTGGTGCTCCAGTCCATTGCCCACATAGACCACTGTGTGGGGCATGCTTTCCTTTATCTTTAAGGCGGTTTCCCTAATTAAGGTTTCTGCATCGCAGCCTGTTTCCCGTGCCACATACTCATACGTGAATCTGCCCGCATATTCCTTTACCTGATCAAAGCCCACGGTAAAATCCCGGATGAATTCATGGTCAATCCAGCCGTTCTGAATCAGTTCCCGCATAAGCCCCCAGGCAAATGCACCATCGCTTCCAGGTTTCACCTGAACGAACAGGTCCGCCTGCCTTGCAATCGGGCTGTATCTTGGGTCGATTACAATAAGGGAAGCGCCTTTCTCCCTTGCCCGGTTAATCTGCTGGGTCATGTTGGGATGGGCGTGGGGCGGATTGGCTCCCCATATGATGATGCAGCGTGAATTTTCAAAATCCGGCTGGGCATTCCAGCGTCCGTACACAAGGGAATATCCTATCCACCGCCCTGCAAAACAGGCTGAATCATTGGAAAAATAGTTGGGTGAGCCAATTGCATGGATGAAGCGTCTGGCAAGTTCCTCCTCCTGTGCGAATCCGACCGCCTCCCCTTTCCATACGCCTACGGACTGGGGGCCATAGGTCCCTTGTATTGTCCTGATTTTCCCGGCAATTTCATCCAGGGCCTGTTCAAGGGGTATTTCCACAAACCCCTGCCCTGTTCTCTTAAGTGGTTTCCTTATGCGGTCAGGCGCGTAAACCATATCAGTTCCATGGCTGCCCTTGATACAGAGCCTGCCCCTGTTCCACACATGCTCCTTATTTCCTTCGATTTTAACTACCTTCCCATCCTCCATCCAGCAGTCAATGCCGCAGTGGTCATCGCACATCCTGCACAGGCTTTTTACTATTTTCTTCTCGCTCATGTCCATTTCCTCCAATCAAAGCCCTTTGACCATATCCGCCAGCTTGCGTCCAACGGACTGCTGCTTCCTGTCATTGCATTCATCCGGGTCTTCATAATTCAGCGCGCCGCCGATACAGTGCTTCACACATTCAGGGTCACCTGCGCACAGGTCGCATTTTCTGCTCACCAATTTTTCATGGTCAAAATGAATGTTTCCATACGGACATGCCAGCATGCACATCTTGCATCCCGCGCACCGCTCTTCTCTTATCTCCACTGCCCCTGTCCGTGCATTCCTGCTGATTGCATGGGCCGGACATACCTCCATGCACCATGCCTCCTCACAGTGGAAACAGGTCATGGGCATCACAAACCGCTGCGATGCATATACGCTGACCCGTATGTTGGAATGGACGCGCATGCAGTCACTTCCTGTGCTGGCAAATGCACATGCCATCTCGCAGTTCCTGCAGCCCACACATTTCTTTAAATCAACTGTAACAGTCTTCATCTGTATTCACTCCCCTTTTCTAAAGTTTCCTTGATGCAAATGCCCGCATATTCACGTATTGCTCCAGATATTCCACAACACAGTCAACTTTTTCCCCGCCTTTGATTAACGGCCTGAGCTTGCCCAGCACGGTTACTGCATCACTGCTGCCCACAAGACAGGCGCCGCAGATTTTTCCGTCCTTATAGCAGACCTTTAAGTATCCCTTTCCCTCCGTTTCATCAAAATAGGCCGCGTCATCAATTACATCGTCATTGAATTTTCCAATGGATGCCACAGTTGTATCGTACATCTGGGTCACGTTCATATTAAGGCTTCCCTCGTACTCCAGCTGCTTTCCGGCCATGGTGCGTCCGGCTGTCTTCCCCATCTCCACAGCCGTGGGCCACAGGGCATGGATTACATGTTCCTCCCCAAACGTGGTTGGGCCGGCCGCCACATCGCCTGCCGCGTAGATATCAGGTATATTGGTCCTCATGTACCTGTCCACAGGAATCCCCCGCCCGACAGCCACCCCACTTCCCTCCAAAAACGCGGTGTTAGGCCTGACCCCTGTGCCGATTATCATAAAGTCAGCCGGAATCGGCTCCATACCCTTTACATGTACCAGGAAACTTCCGTCTTCCAGATGCTCGATTTCCTGTGTGCTTGCGCCTGTATATAGGGCTACCCCCTTCCCCCTTATCTTTTCAGTCAGTATCCCTGCTCCTGTTTCATCCAGCACGGATGGCATGATGCGGTCCATAAGTTCAATCACGGTCACCTCCAGGCCCAGGAACCTGGCTGCCCATGCGGCCTGGAGGGCTACAAATCCGCTTCCAACCACGACCGTTCTCTTATACTGCCTGAAATATGGCATCAGCTTATCAGCATCCTCTCTGGTCCACATGTTGCAGATCCGTTCATCCCGTATTCCCGGAATAGGCGGCATCACGGCAAATGAACCAGTGGCAATCAGCAGCCGGTCATAGCCGTATTCCACCCCATCTGCGGTTATCACAACCTTCCTGCCGGAATCCACCGAAACCACTTCCGCTGTAATACATTCAGTGTCCAGCCCGCAAAAATAATCACCATCCCTGATTTCCATCCCTTTATAGGGCAGCTTTCCCCGAAGGACATAGGGAAGCAGGACCCGGGAATAAGGCATGGACCCTTCCTTTGAAATCATCACCACATGGCTGTTCCTGTCCCATCTGCGGAATTCCTCAAGCGCTGACAAACCGGCAGCGCTGTTTCCAATGATTACTATTTCCATCTGGCATCTCCTTTCTGTCTGGTTTGATTTCCAACCTTCCTACCTGCACTATATTAAAAGAATGTTAATAATTAAATATTTAACATTCTTTTAACAAATATTTTCTACCTTATTCTTTAAATACTCTTCCTTTTTCCATCCATGGCCCAATCTGTTCCGGCTGTTTGGGACATAAAAAGTCCGGGACAACCATCCCGGACCGTTTCATGTATTCCTATTTGATTTTAATATGTAAATCCCTCTGCCTCAGCCAGCCGCCTGCCCGTTTCCTTCCGCCTTACTGGCAGATCCTCTCCTGATGCCGCTTCAGCTGCTCCAGGCTCCTGATACAGTAATATCCGTTAATCTGTTCAATCAGGGCCATCTCCTTCAGCTCCTTGATTGCCCTGACGGCCGTAACCCGGTTGATTCCTAACAGGTTGGATAGAAGCTGCTGGCTGATTTTCTCCTTAATCAGGATCTTGCCGTCATAGGGTACTCCGTAGTGCTCTGCGAATATAAGAAGAAGGTCGCATATCTTCCAGGCCGCATTATGGAAATTCGTATGCCGTATCTGCTCCATGGAGGAAAGGAACTTGGTGGACAGGGATTCCATGATATCCATGGATAACTGGGGGTCCCTGGCAATCCCCTCCAAAAGCATGTCCTTTGTAATCAGTATCAGCTCAGACGGAAGGACCGTCTTAAAATTAACCGGGGATTCCTGGTCAAAGAGAAGGTTCCCCTCCAGAAGGATGGAGTTGCTTTCATTAAAATTGTAAATCCGCTCCTCCCCTGTTATGGTGGTCTCAAAGGCAGCCACCCTGCCCTTCTTGACAATGTAGCAGTAGCCCGGCTTTGTTCCGGCCTGGACCAGCATATGGTTCTTTGGAAATACCTTTCTCTGTCCCAGCTTCTCAAGCCTGGAAATTCCCCTTGGAAGATACAGCAGACGCGAGACAAAATTCGCATGCGGCATCTGTACGGCAGCGCCCGATTCCTGATTCACAAAAATCCCCCTCCCTCAATATGAACTTTTACCAGCCTTACCAGCACATGCCCGGGAATCCATCCCCGCCCGGACATGTCCTGAAACGCCCCCAACGTTCCCCTTAACTCTTAACAAGATTATAACACTGTTATGTTTTTAACGACCAGTAGTATATGCTACATTATAGCAGATTTTTACACTTGTTGAAAGTGATAAGATTGTAGTATTGCCAACTTCCCTGAATCCGGTTATTATGATATAAGTAGGTATATTGGGAGGGGTCTTAATTTGAAAACAGTGATTATATTAGGCGCAGGACAGTTCGGGCGTGCCGTGTCCAGGCTGCTGAATACAGAACAGATGGATTTGATTGCATTCGGGGACAACAATCCTGCCCTTCACCATATGGGGGAGGAGGACAGGATCAGGATGGGATTCCCGCCCCGCGTCCCCATCCTCCCGGTGGACCAGGCGGTAGCCATGTCCCCAGACTGTATCCTTACAGGCATCACCGATGGATGCAGGACCAGGCAGCTGAAGGAGCAGGCCCTGTCCCTTGGTTTCCGCGGGGAGTTCCTCCTTCTCGAGGAGCTTTACCGCTGCTTTGATATACGCAGCGCCACCTTAAAGCAGATGGCCAGACGGTTACATCAGCAGGACATTCCCGGGCAGATTGCCGAACTTGGCGTCTATAAGGGTGATACGGCCTGGAAACTCAATGCCCTGTTTCCTGACAGGAGGCTGTACCTGTTTGACACCTTTGAGGGATTCGATTCAAGGGATATACAAAAAGAAGAGGAATATGGATGTTCCTTTGCAAAGAAAGGGGATTTTTCCGATACAAGTGAGGCAGCGGTCTTAAACCGGCTGCCGTTTCCCGGACACGCGGTGATACGTAAGGGGTATTTCCCGGAAACCGCGTCCGGGCTGGATCATGAAACCTATGCCCTGGTAAGCCTGGACGCAGACCTTTACGCGCCGCTTCTGGCGGGCCTCCAATACTTTTATCCCAGACTTTCCCCCGGAGGCATGATACTGATGCATGATTATAACAATGAGCGGTTCCAGGGCGCGGCACAGGCGGTGGCTGATTATGAAAAGGATTATCAGCGGCTTTCCCTGGTCCCGTTGTGCGACCTGCATGGCAGCGCTGTAGTCATGAAGCCTGCGGTATAGGGAAAAGAGGGGTTCTATCCTTTTATCACCTGATATACACCAGTTCCACAATATGCTCATTGGAGTGGGACTTGTCCCAGCCATCCTTTTTTTTCATCTCCAGGATGGCCTTATCTGTAAATGAACCCTCCACGCATCGGATCTGGGGGTAATACTCCTTCGTCTCCACCACATGGGTGAATCCGAAATTGCTCTCCAGCTTCTTAACCAGCGCGCCCTCCTCCAGCTCTTCCACACTTTCAGGCACTTCAATATACTCCAGGTCCACACATCCGTTAACCGCGTATTTCCCAATGCGCTTCAGCCCCTGGGGCAGTTTCAGCCCGGTCAGTTTTTTATTCTGGTAAAAGGCCTGGGCGCCAATTCCAACCGTTCCCTCCGGCACCTCAATCCTGCCTTCACAGTTTCTTCCGCTCTTTACAACCCCATTTTCAATCACTAGTCCGGATTGCGTGGTTCCGGTAAATAATCCTTCCATATGCATACCTCACTTTCCAACTTCCATCCTCCTGCCGCAGCAGGCTGCAAAGAGGGATTTTCCAAAACAGCGGAAAAATCCCTCCTTTAAATCCTATTTTACAGATACACGCCTAATCCCCGCTCCTGGCCCTCAGGATTGCATTTCTCATCAGGTCCTTCATCATGAACAGCTTATATTCATTCTTTCCCATGGGCCGCGCATCCCTGACAGCCAGTTCTGCCGCAGCTTCCGCCACCTCTTCCGTTATGGTCCTTCCTTTGAGGAATTCCTCCACATGGGTCATACGGTATGGCACGGGAGCCACGCCGCCGTATACCAGCCTGACGCCCTGGATGACATCATCCGTTACATCCAGGCAGGAGGCCAGGGAGACAATGGCAAAATCAATGGCATCCCTTACACGCTTCTTGTCATAATGCATCCGGCCCTTTAACCGTGGCACACGGATTTCCTTTATCAGCTCACCTGGGTTCAGGATGTCCTGGACCGTCAGTTCCCTGGTCAGCAGTTCCTCCGCAGACAGGGTGCGCTCCGTGGTAACGATCTCAGCCTCTGCCATCACCAGCACAGGGCTTATATCGGACGGGGAAACAGCGTAACAGCCGCAGTTCATGCAGCGCCCAGCCTCTGCCATGGCAGTCCCGCGGTCAAAGGAGGCAGCATCCTCTTTTACCAGGCTCCGTTCCTCCAGGGGAAGCTCCTGCAGCTTGTTGGATATCCCTGTCCCCACGGATTTGGGATCAAAGTGGAGGAATGGATTACTGCCGGTTCCTGCACCACTGCACCGTGAACGGCTGCCTTCCTCACTGCCGCACGGTACCCCGCCGCACGCCGGGCCGTCCTCCTCAGAACCGCCCAAATCCCGGTTCATCCCTGCGGCGGCAACACGGCCCGCCTGAATGGCCCGGATGGCAATATCCGGCCCCGTGACAGCGTCCCCTCCGGCATAGATTCCTTCCTTCTTTGTCTTAAAGGACTCCGTATCCGCATCAATCAGTCCTCTGGCGGATTGGAGCTGTTCCCCGAACCGCTCTCCCAGGAAACTTAAATCCACCCTCTGTCCTGTTGCCAGGATGATGGTGTCCGCATCCATGACCATCCGGTCTTCCTCATCATATACGGGTGAGAAACGGTGTTCACCGTTAAACACGGACAGGCATTTCTTAGCTTCCAGGCCAGTCACCTTCCCGCTGCCGTCCGTCACGATGCGGCCCAGTCCCCAGCCGTTATAAAGCTTTACGCCCTCTTCTTTTGCCCTGGCAATCTCTTCTGAAGCAGCTGGCATTTCATGTTCCTGTTCCAGGCATACCAGTTTCACCTCTTCTGCCCCCAGACGTGAGGCAGTCAGGGCCACATCCATGGCCACATTGCCTCCGCCGCACACCAGCACCTGGCTGCCCATGGATTTCTCCAGATATGTATTGACCTCCACCAGGAAGTTAAGGCCGAACTGGGTCAGGTTCTCCCCCTCAAGTCCCAGCACCGGCTGTTTCCACGCGCCGGTCCCCATATAAAGGCTGTCGGATTCCTGCTGTATCTCTTCCACCGTGATATCCTTCCCCACGCAGACACCCAGCCGGAACTCCACGCCCATATGCGCAAGGGCATCCACATAGGCGTCCACAATATCCTTTGGCAGGCGGTAATGGGGGATTCCGTAGCGCAGCACCCCTCCTGCCTTTTCCATGCGGTCGTATACAACCACCCTGTGTCCGGCTTTCCTCAGATAATAGGCCGCAGCCAGTCCGCCGGGACCCGCGCCGATGATGGCCGCCTTCCTGCCGCTCTCCTTTTCCGGCGCGGTATAGTATTCCTCTGCGTGCTCCAGGATATAATCGCCCAGGGACCGCTCCACCCCATGGACATTGACGCTGTCCCCGTAGGTACACTGGTTGCAGTCATCCTGGCACAGGTGGGGGCAGATGCGTGAGGTCATCATTGGCATGGGATTATAGCGCAGGATGATCCTGGCCGCCCCGTCCCAGTCCCCTTCCCTGAGCCTTTCCATGTACCCCGGCACATCCGTCCCTGCTGGGCATGACCTTGCACACGGCGAACCGTGGCAGTCCATGCCGCCGAACACGGAATGGTAACGGTTCTCACCGTTAATGGCATAACAGGTCTTTCCTCCCTTGCGCTTACAGTCCAGGGCCTTCCCCACGGAATCCGGATAACGGTAATACCAGCACCGCACATCCTGGCAGATGTTGCCGCCAATGGTCCCAATGGAGCGGATCAGGGGTGATGCAACGGAATACGCCGCCTCCGCAAGGGCCGGACATGCCTCTTTTACAGCCTGTTCCTCAGCAATCCGGTTCAGCCTGCAGCCAGCCCCAATCTTAAGGCAGTCCTCCTGCGCTTCAAGGACGTCAAACCCCGGAATCTTCTTCAGGTTGATTACGGTTTCAGGATATGTCTTTAAGATACCGTCTTTATAGACGCCCAGCAGGTCCGAGCCTCCGGCCATGGCCTGGGCCGCGCCCTTTGAATCTTTTAACATCCTGCCCGCTTCCTCGAAGCTGGCAGCATTTACATGATTAAACTGTTTCATGGTCCATTCCCCCTCTATTCAATCTTTCCCATGGCTTTTAACACAACGGCCGGCGTGGTGGGATACTCCTTCACTTCCGCACCGATGGCATTGGACACAGCCATCAGGATGGCTGAAGGTGCGGGCGAACCGCTGATTTCACCGAATCCCAGTGCATGGAAGGATTCCGTATCAAACTGGCTCTCCAGTATCACGGTGTCAAAGGGCGGGAACTCATTGAAGGTGCGCCATTTATAATCAATCATATTACCGCTGACAAACCGTCCCAGCTTTTTATCCATGACCATCTCTTCAAACAGGGCCGTGTCAGCCCCTGCAGCGCCAAAGGAGCCTTCTGCCTGCATCCGCACATTGACCGGGTCAATGATCTGGCCCACATCCGTTCCCTCCAGGGCGCGGAGCAGCCTGACCTCCCCTGTCTCAAGGTTCACCTCCACCTCTGCAAAATACAGGGCGAAGTTGGGCTTGTCAAAGTTCTGCTGGTAAAGCCCCATTCCGGTGATGGTCATCTCAGGCGTGCCGGTAATGGCAATCCAGGGAAGGCGCATCTGCGGATTCTTCTTCGGGAATACCAGGAAGTCCTCCGTATCCAGTTCCTCCGCATCCATGTGCAGCTTCTCAGATGCCAGCGTAAGAAGCTTCTTTTTGGCATCATTGGCAGCCCGGACCGCACAGGTGCCCATGGTGATGGTTCCCCTGGAACCGATCATGCCTGCATCGTATCCCGTCCCATGGGTATCGGAGTTCACCAGCTGGACGCCGTCAAAGGGAACCTTCATGACCTCCGCCACCATTTTCTGGATGGCATGGCGCTGGGCGCCTCCTGTTTCACCGATACACATTTCCACGGTCACGCTCCCAAAGGGATGGAGCTTTACAAACCCTTCCGTGGGGTCTTCGCCGATGTCCGCATTGCCGTGCACACCCACGCCCACGCCGATGGCCCGCTTTCCGTCCTCACTGACCCAGGTTGGGACCTCCCAGCCCTTCCATTTGTCCTTCCAGCCAAAGCTGGCCGCGGATTCCTCAAATGCAGCCGTAAAGTCCACGGAGCGCACTTCCCACCACTTATAGTCACGCCAGATATAGGAGTCCCCGGCTTTTACGAAATTCTTCTTAAATACCTCATAGGGATCCATCCCGGCTGCCCGGATTGCCGTGCAGACAAGGGGAATCAGCGCGCCTTTCAACTCCTGCCCGCCAAATCCCCGTATGGGCGCCTGGGAGCTGTGGTTGGTGGCAATCAGCATGGTATCCAGGTCCCAGTTCTTACATTTGCCGCAGAATGCCTGGGCCTCCCCCAGCCCCACGGCCGTCATGGCCTGGGCGTAAGTGGAGGACATGCCGGAATCAATGTACCACATGCCCTGGATGGAATTGATGATGCCGTCCTGCGTGATTCCCACCTTGCCGCGGATACGGCTGCCCTGACGCAGTTCATAGGACAGCATGTGGTCCGTGCGGTCCATCATCAGCTTCACGGCCCGGCCCGTCTCGCGGGCCAGGGCGATGGCCTGGAGGGCCAGATGGGGAATCAGCTGCTTGCTTCCGTAGGAACCGCCGGAGTGGCATGCAATCACGCGCACCGCCACGCCGGGTATGGATGCCTCTGTGTTGAACTTCTGGAGATGGGGCGCGCCGCCGTTGTAATAAAGGGTCACTGCGCTGGGGCTGGTCCACTGGGCAATCACGCCCGGTGATTCCGGCGGCAGCGGATGGGGCAGCTTGTCGTAGCAGTAGTATCCTTCCGCCACGTATGCTGCTTCCTCAAACCCTTTTTCCACGTCCCCCACATGGATCTGATTAAAAGGCTCCTCGGAAAAAGGCGTTACCTTGGGCAGCACATTGCCCGGAAATTCATCATAAAGCTGAGGCGCACCAGGCTTGATGGCCTCCTCGCAGTCCAGCACAAAGGGCAGTTCCACATACTCCACTTCAATCAGCCTGCATGCCTCGTCCGCTGCCTCCAGTGTCTCAGCCGCCACCAGTGCCACACTGTCCCCGGTAAAGCGGACACGCCGGTCCAGGACCCGTCTGTGCTGCGGCAGCCCGCATTTCCAGTCAGGGGCGTCCTTATAGGTCAGTACTGCCTTGACTCCGGGCAGGGCTTTTGCTTTCTCCACGTTGATATCCGCAATATCTGCGTGGGGATAAGGACTTCTCAATACCCTGGCAATGAGCATTCCCGGAATCCGCACATCGTCTATGAACTGGCGGCGGCCGGATATCAGATCCCTGCCGTCCGCCCGTGTTACATGTTTTCCTATGTATCTGTAATTGCTGCCGCCCATACTATACCTCCCCCTTTGCCCTGATATCCTTCATCCGTCCAATGGCGTCCTCAATGGCAATCATGACCTGATAATGGCTGATGCACCTGCAGTAATTGCCTGACAGGGCTTCCTTTATGTCCTCCCTGGTTGGGTCCGGCTTTTTGTCAAGCAGGGCCTTGGCCGACATGACGATTCCCGGCGTGCAGAACCCGCACTGAAATGCCGAATTGTCCACAAAGGCCTTCTGCAGGATGCTCAATTCTCCTGTTGCCTGGTCTTCCAGCCCCTCGATGGTGGTCACCGCAGCCCCGTCACAGTCAGCGGTCAGGATCATGCAGGACGCAACCGGGTCGCCATTTAAGATAACCGTACAATTGCCGCAGGCCCCGTGGTCGCATCCTATCTTGGTCCCCGTCAGGTCCAGCCTGTCCCTGAGGGTATGGACCAGCGTCTCGGACGGCTTCACACAGCCCTCTGCGTCACCGATGATGAATGTCCGCATTACCCCATTAATCTGAATTGAAACTTTGTCCATTGTTACCTCCTGTATCTTTTATTTCCGGACGTACCCTCCGGCATTTTCCCCTGTTACCGTCATGCCGGACCTTCCTGTGGCGCCGGATTGCATATACCGTGCTGGTTCCATCATACCATCCGGCACCGGAATTATTAAGTATGCCAGGCCACAGATGGAATCCCGGCAACAAATGTAATCTGGCATCAGGTGTAACCTGTACTACTTGTTCTTTTCCACTGTCCCGTCTACACTATTGTTAAATAGATGACAAAGGGGTGCGGGCTATATGAAAACAGTTGTAATTCTTAGCGCCGACAGTCTGGGGATGGCTGTTGCGGAAATGCTGAATCCGATGGAAATGAAGCTGGTGGGCCTGGGGGATTTAAGGGCTGAGACCTGGAACGTGTTCTCTGATTTGGAAAAAGGGGAACTGAAGGAAGAAATCGAGGGCATGCCTGTGATGCCCGTTGACCTGGCCGTGGGGCTTCAGCCGGACATCCTTGTCATAGCCACCACGGACGCGGAGAGAAGCCATGCACTGGAATACATGGCAATCCGGGCCGGATTCCTCAACGACATTGTATTCATAAGGGATATCCATGAGCAGTTCTCCATCCGCTGCAGCGTCCTGCGCCGCCTGTGCCGCCGTCTTGACGGCCTGGGAGTGGAGGGAAATGTAGCGGAGCTGGGATGTTACAGGGGGGATACCTCCTGGCAGCTCAATGCCCTGATGCCGGAACGCAGGCTTTACCTGTTCGACACCTTTGAGGGCTTTGATCCCAGGGACGTGGCAAAGGAGCTGGAACTGGGATGTTCCGAAGCAGAACCCGGCCGTTTTGGGGGTGCGGATGAAAAGAAGCTTCTGGAACGCATGCCCTTCCCGGACAATGTAACCGTCAAAAAAGGATGGTTCCCGGAAACTGCGTTTGATATGGAGGAAGAGACATTTGCCCTTGTCTATATGGATGCCTGCCTCTATAACCCCACCCTGTCCGGGCTGGAATTCTTCTTTCCCCGCATGGGGAGGGGAGGCGTGATCCTGCTGACAGGATGTGATGACATGAAATACCGCGGCGTTGCAAAGGCCGTGGAGGATCTGGAAACAAAGTACGGCGCCCTGCTGATGCTGCCTGTGGGTGACCTGGAAGGCACGGTCATGATTGTGCGCCCTTGATTGCATATACCAATATGGGGCATCCGCTGTCCATGCCGGACAGCTGCATCGGTCCGGCCGTCACCAGAATGGAAATAACCGGCACAAGCCACGGCTGCAAAACAAAAGTTCCTGCGTTCTCCTGGTTTTAAAGCCGCCGGCTTGTGGATGGGAAAGGGCTGTATCCGGCCCGCCGCCGCAGGGCATGGAAACATGCCGCATAAAAAAGCGCCTTGTATGTATTGGGGAATACGTAAAAGCGCCTTGGGGGGAGGGATGAAAAGGTAACGTTTTCGGGGCTGTAAGTATAAGACCGGTATCTTCCGCGCCGCAGAAGCACATGCGGGCAGGTACCGGTCATCCAACCCTGGTTGTAAAGAAATTGATTGGCATGTACCCATGTTCATGCCAGGCTTTGTATGAAAGACCAGAAAGGACAAATTATATGAACTTTTACAAAAATCATTTTGGTATGATTATTTCGTCTGTTGTAGCCATATGCATCTCCTTAATCATGGCAACCTCTGCCATCTTTGTTGACAAACTTACGTTCACGGTGCCTTTGCTTGTGAAGAACTGGGGAACCGCCTTTCTTGTGATTTCGCTGACAGGCATGATATTCCCGCTGACCGACTGGTCCTTTGCCCTTGGAAGGAAGCTGGGGCTGAAGCCGGAAACCCTGCCCCATGTGCTTCTGGAGAATTTTGTGGCCACCCTGTTTTTTAACACCACCGCAACCATTGTCCTTACCGCGGTAAACGTGTTTAACAATCCGGAGATAGAAGGGGCTGTGGCAGCCGGATTCCTGCCAAGCACCTCCGCTGTGTTTGTAAACGGCGTGATTCATGACTGGCCCATCATGTTCGTCATAAGCTACATATTTGCATTCTTTGTGACCAAGGCCGCCATTAAGATTGCAAAATCATCGGTGGGTGAATTAAAATCACCCCATTCACCTCAGAACCAGTTCTGATGCGTGCCCTGGAATAGGATTTGCAGGTTTGTATTGTTCCGGGGTTTTGAATATGTATACAGCGAAAAGCCGTGACGATTCCAGGTCACGGCTTTTTGCTTTTACAGTGTATCCTGCCTTCAGTATAACTATTTGCCGCTTCATCCGGCACACCCATAAGTTTCATCCCGTTTTCAGTGCCTGCATACATTTGGTGATAAACAATGCAACGGTCATTATTTACCCAAAAGCAATCGCAGCGGTCCATCGCATAAGCGTACATCCTATTTTGAGGTTTACAATACCCGGGAAATCAGGTTATATGCTGTAACCGCATAAAGCAGGACCGTCATTACACCAAGACAGACCGCCTCCCCTTTCGAACCTTTATCATAACTTTCTTTTGCATTCACTATCATTGACAATCCCAAAAAAATAAACATTATGGGCATGGAAATATCAAATGACACCAGCCTCAGCAAACCAACCGCAGCAAAAAGTATCGTTAATACTGAAAATATGGCCTTCCACTTACGCATCTCTTTTCCTCCTGGCAGTATATGTTATCTTAATTGTAAAATAACCGGATTGGGAAAGATAGTATCTGAATCCTTAATATTTATTGCATTCCTGTTGATGGTTGATGGATTCTATTGTATTCTGTATTTAACAAACCGGAACAGCCTCCGGAGGTGCCTCATAAAATAAAACGGTTAAGGAGAAATTAAAAATGCCATTTGCGGAAACATGTATCTATCAGGTTAAGCCCCAGAAGGTGGATGAATTTGAATCATTGATGCTGAAAATCCAGGATTTTCTAAAGAAACAGGAGGGATTACTCCTGCTGCGGCTGGTTAAGAGAGGATACCATATAGACCTGGAACAAATCAGGGAAGGTCTGCCTCCCAAAGAAATCACCCGCATCATCAAAAGCGTCAAGTATGTGCTTTACTGGGAATTTGATACAAAGGAAAGTTATGGAATTGCCCAGAAAAATCTTTATGACAGCCACTGGAAGTCCATTGAGAGATGCCTGGTAATGCCCCATGATAAGTACTTGGGTGAAGTATTATTCTGACAGCAGGATCTAATCCAACGCTGCCCAATTACGTTTACATGGCGCCTTGCGGCTCATTTCCACCGTAACAGCATCCGTACCCGCAGAATGTCCCATATAAAGGATTTCCAGGTAAATGCAAAAGACCTTCAGCCGTAAACAAAACAGCTGAAGGTCTTTTCCCTTCCCCCTGCCTGGGGAAAAATATGATGTACCATTATTCAGCGTTCACGCTCCCACTGGCCCTTGCTGTTGCGGCCAAATGCGCTCCCGCCCCCTGCCTCCACATACCCAAGTATGTCAGGATACAGGTTGCATACGGTATTCAGGGACCAGATGGATGCATGTCCGGGATTATTTACATATTCATCCGTCTCATCGCCTGCAAAAAAACGCCAGCCCGTGTCCGACCACTTGTCGCTGGTATCCTCATCCCGGTACATATATCCGATGGCCCTTCCCTCTTCAATCTGCTTTGACACAATGCAGCCGCCGTTATGGGGAAGCAGCTGGACCCATTCCCTCTCATCCGGCACATACCAGGCATTCCTGTACCACGCCCCGCCTTCTTCCAGAAGATGGCGTACAAGGTTTGCATTGATGTCCAGGAAGGACAGCATATCCTCCTCATTGTTTTCCGGGACAAAATAAACAGCCCCGCAGATACAGCTTATGGCATATTCCTTGAAACTGTGGTAAAACACCTGCGCCTTGGCTATCTGATAATCGAATATCCCAAAAAACTCCTCTTCCGTTATCATGCCGCACGCAAATGCCTTCCGCCCCAGTCCAATCCGCTCATTGATATCCCATGCATAGAATCCCCGTTCCTCCAGGTAGGGACGGAACATGGAGGCACGGTCAATCCGCTCTTCAAAGGCCATCCTGCCCTCTTCCCCCAGCTCCTTAAGGTCAAACAGCGGCGCGCCGCACCAGAAGGTCATGAACTGCTCATACTCCTTGCCCGATGTATACTGCTTCATGCAGGCCTCCTCCAGGCTTTCCCTGTCATGGATGCCGTAAAGCCGGAACAGGTGGGCCTTCAGTTCCTCTGCATCCTTATCATCCTGACACCTGTAGAGATTTTCATATCCCATGTGTACCGGGATTCCCGGCGCCTTGCGGCATGTGGCGATGCCGCTTAAGAGCAGGGCAAATTCCTTCCTGTCCGTGACCCGGGGCTGCTGCGGTTCAGGCATTGCCTGTATTTCCGTTAAGACGGCCCTGAGGGCTTGTGCTATCTTATCCATCTGACTGCCTCCTGTATTTGATAGGGACAGTATAACATATACATGTATTTACATCCAGATGGAAATCCTTTATCCCATCACGGCCTTCCCCGCATACCCGCATTCCCCTGTAATCCCCTGGTACCGGCAGGTGCTGCACTCCGTGATATACCCCACATACTTATCGGTTTCAATATAAGCCCCGCACAGGCCCTGATGGCGGGCATATACCTGAAGGCACATATCCGCTACAAAATTACAGGCAGTGGCTTTGCCGCCACAGTATTTACAGACATAATCCCCGCAGGCCCTTTCCTCTGCCTCCATACCGTTTGGAAGACGCATTTTCTTTAACTGACGGCCCATATGCCATGGCCTCCTTTCCATTGATGACGCCGGGTTGCCTCCGGCCCTATGACTAAGCGCTGCCCGGCTTAAATCCGCCGCCCGGCGCCCGGTATCTGAAAGAAGGCGGCAAGGAGCCGCCTTCCTGGTTATTTATCTGGTTATTTATCTGGTTTCTTATCCAGTTGCTTATGGGAGCCGGCTACTTGGAATTCCTGTCATCCTTCATGCCATGGAGCGCTCTCCAGATATGCTCCGGATCCAGAGGCAGTTCCGTGAAGTATACGCCGGTTGCCATATTAACCGCGTTGGCAATGGCCGGAGCCACCGGAGCCGCGGAGCCTTCGCCAGCTTCCTTTGCGCCCAAGGGGCCTTCCTCATCCGGTGCAAAGTCGTAGAAGGTACGCATCTTAGGCATGTCAAGGGCGGTTGGCAGACGGTAGTCGCGGAAGTTGGGGTTCAGTATCTTACCTTCCTTGGTCACATTGTGCTCATAGACCGCATATCCAAGGCCCATCCCGATGGAGCCTTCTAACTGTCCTTCCACAGCCCTCTTATTCAGGGCGCGGCCGCAGTCATGGGCGAATACGAATTCATCAATATCCAGCACGCCTGTCTCCTCATCCACGGTCAGATGGGCTGCCCCGGTGGAGAAGCTGTAGGCCGGCGCATAGTTGGTGGTGTTATTTCCATTGTACTGGGAGTTGTCGGTGCGGTGATAATAGGAGCCCACGCCAATCAGCTCATCCCCGCCCTTGACAGTCATGTACTTGAACATGGCATCCCCAATGGGCATCTGGAATTCTGCGTTCTCCTTGCTGATTACCTTTCCGTCCAGGCACTCTAAGGTTTCAGGCATGACGCCCCACATGGGGGCAATGACCTCAAACAGCTGGCGCTTGGCGTCCACGGCAGCGCGGCGGGCAGCATTGCCTGCCAGGAAGGTCACGCGGCTTCCGTAAGAACCGGAATCCCAGGGCGTAAGGAAGGTGTCGGACATGAAGGTCTTCACCATATCCATGGGAAGCCCCAGTTCCTCAGCCACAATGGCGGTCATGACCGTATCGGAACCCTGGCCGATGTCATGGGAACCAATGTACAGGGTAGCCATGCCCCTCTTGTTCATGCGCAGGGTCACACAGGCAGAACTCTGGTTGGGAGCTTCCAGCACTGCAAATCCGGTTCCGGATACAAACCCGGTTCCTGCAAAGCCGATGCCCTCTCCCTTCTTCATCTTATCCTTTTTCTCATACCAGCCGATTTCCTTTGCGGCCGTATCCAGGGTTTCCTTGTACGCGCAGCTGGTGATTGCCAGGCCAGCAGGAGCCACATAGCCAGGGTCAGCCGCGCTGATCTTGCGGAACTCCACAGGATCCATGCCCAGCTGGTCAGCCGCGAACTGCATGTTCAGGTCATGTGCAAAATGCACCTGGCAGGCAGTATATCCCCTCATGGCCCCGGCGGACGGGTTATTGGTGTAAACACGCCTTGCCAGGAAATCCACGGAATTCATCTTATACGGGAAGTTGGCCCACAATGTGGACTGGGCGCACGCCGCAACACCGGAACCGCCGTAAGGGCCGCCGTCCAGCACGTGATAGCATTTCTTGGCAAGGAGCCTGCCGTCCGCCCCAAAGGCAGTGTCAATGTGCATGTAAATCGGATGACGGTTACGGGTGGTCTGGAATACTTCCTCACGTGACAGGATCATGCGCACCGGGCGCCCTGTCAGCTCCGACATCTTGGCGGCGCAGAGTCCAAAGGAATAGGAATCCAGCTTGCCGCCGAATCCGCCGCCCACCAGGGGTTTGATCACCCGCACCTGGTTCTCGCCCACGCCCAGGCAGCGCGCATACCAGAACTGGTCCACAAATGACATCTGCGTGGACATCCAGATGGTATAGGTGCCGTTCCTGTAGGTGGCCACCGCGCCGTGAGGTTCCATTGCCGCATGGACCATACGGTGGGTCTTATAATCCCTGTGCTGCACATAGGATGCCTGGTCAAATTCCTGGTCAATATCCGTTCCCGCCTTCATCACGGACTGCATGCCGATATTGTGGATGCCCTTGCCCTCCCAGTTAACCTCGGGCGCATCCTCTTCCATGGCCTCAAAGGGGTCGAACACACCGGGAAGCACCTCATACTCCACCTTAATCAGGTCAACGGCCCTCTGGGCTGTCTCCTCGTCCACAGCCGCCACCGCTGCGATGTCATCGCCTACCTGGCGCACTTTTTCAGAGCACAGCACTTCCTTGTCCGCGAACTCGGCCGCGAATTCCCCGTTTCCGACAAAGGACTTCCACTCAAAATCCCTGGCTGTCAGTATGCATTTTACGCCTGGAAGCTTCTCAGCCTCACTGGTGTCAATGGAAATGATCCTGGCGGAGGCATAAGGGCTTCTGACCATTTTACCGGTAAGCATGTCGGGGAACATGATATCGCCAACATACTGGCCGTGTCCTGTCACCTTATCCTCAGCGTCAATCCTGACGTAATTGTTCTCACCGGTCAGGCGGTAAAACTCCGGTTTCTTAAAATAATGTTTGTCACAGTCTTTATGCATTCTCTGATTCCTCCTCCCAGTCCATCTCTGCGGCGGCTGCCTGGATTGCCTCCACGATCTTGGCATAGCCGGTACACCTGCACAGGTTGCCCTCAATGGCTTCCCTGATTTCCAGTTCCGTCGGATGCTTATTCACATCCAGCAGCGCCTTGGCTGACATGATCATGCCCGGGGTACAGTAACCGCACTGCATGGCCCATTTCTCTATGAACTGCTTCTGGATTGGGTGGAGCATCCCTTCCTTTGCAACGCCCTCCACGGTCAGCACCTCGTGGCCGTCGCATTCCACTGCCAGGGTACAGCAGGAATTGACCGGCTTACCGTCCAGCAGCACGGTACATGCGCCGCATTCGCCTTCCTCACACCCCTTTTTTGTCCCGGTTAAGAACAGCTGGTCGCGGAGGAAATCCAGAAGTGTCAGGTTATCTTTTACAATTGCATCAATGGGGTCTCCGTTGATGATTAAATTTATGCTATGTTTCATATCCCCGTCCTCCTATAAACTTTCCATTGCCTGTTTGATGGCACGTTTTGTAAACACACGGATCATATCCTTCCGGTATTCTGCTGACGCACGGATATCGGAGATAGGATGACAGGAATCCATGGCTTCCTCGGATGCCTTAACAATGGTTTCATCCGTAAGGGCCTTGCCGATAAGGGCCTGTTCTGCCTTGGGGGCGCGGATCGGGGTCGCGGCAACTGCGCCCAGGGCAATCCTGGCGTCCGTACAGATGCCGTCTTCCACTTTAATCTTGACTGCAACGCCGATGATGGCCAGATCCATTGCCTTTCTCACCGCATGCTTTATGTAGGCGGCGCCCTCGTTTTCAGCCAGCGGCGGGATGATGATGCCGGTTACGATTTCCCCTGGCTCCAGGGATGTCTTCTTGACGCCCAGGAAAAAGTCCTGGATTTTGATGACCCGGTCCTTGTTCGGGCCCTGTACCAGGATTTTTGCGTCCTGTGCCAGCAGATTGGGGGCAGTGTCACAGGATGGGGATGCATTGCAGATATTCCCTGCCATGGTGCCCTTGGTCCTGATCTGGGTGGATGCAACCACCTTGGCCGCATGGGCAATGGCCGGGTTCTTCTCTTTTACAAGGGACGAGGTCTCAATGGTGCGCAGGGTTGTCAACGCGCCGATCTTCAGGCCTTCCTTCTCATCATATTCCAGATAGTCCATGTCCGGAATCTTCTTTAAATCAATGATATACTCCGGCGAAATCACCTTATCCTTCATTGGCGGGATCAGGTCCGTGGCGCCGGCCATGACTTTTGCCGTGCTGCCAAGCTCAAGGAGCAGATTGCACGCCTCCCCAATGGTCTTAGGAGCCAGATACTCAAATTGAGGTAATACCATTTACGTTTTCCTCCTTATATTTCCTTCATTTTGCCTGTTAATTGTTACGTTCTCCTTATGTATCTGATTGTAGAAGGAAATGGGGGAACTTGCCAGAAGTGTATATCACAGATGTTACAATTGCTACAGGTATTATTTTTTTACACTTTCATTTCCCTGTAAAATTCAATATAGCCGCAGTCCCTGCAAACATAGGCAATAGTGGGGCCCAGAGGTTTATCCGGGTCCGGGATATGGTCCAGTTCATCCACCCATACCAGATGGGTCCGGATATGGTTTATCTCCATAGTTCCATTACATTTCGGACAATTCATCAATTTTTCTCCTCCTTTATGTAACTTTTTACTTGTCCAGTATACACCAAAAAGAGAGAGGCGTGAATACCCCCTCTCCCCATTTAGCTGTATGGGTTACATATCAGTCATAACCCGGTATATTATTTAAAGCCCTTCTTTCTTCTCAATATCCTCCCGCACGAACATGATGAGGAAGCTTGCCAGAAGGAGGATGCAGCTGAGCCAGATGGTCTTTTCCCCCATAAGGGATGTGGACACGCTTCCCATCACCGCACCCACTGCAAATATTAGGATGACCCCATAATACCGCGCGCACCTGCCCAGACATTCCCTGTCCTTTGTATGGCGGAACCGGTACAGCTGTTCCGTGGCGCTGCGCAGGTTTCCGATGCACATGGTGGATGCATAAGGACTTCCTTTAATCTTACGGAAGGCATCGACCTGCAGTGCACAGACAAATGACACCATGATGTTGGCAGCCATATTCATGGACTGGGGCATGAATCCAACTGCAAACAGCAGCAGGATCTCCATGGCCACCACCATCTGCCTCCAGTGAAGTCTCTCATCCCGCTGGTGAAGCCGCCTGATGTGTTCTGCCATATACACACCCGCTGCAAATGCGGCAACCGGCCCAAAATACCGCAGGGCCACGCCCCACTGGCCGGAAGCCAGGTAGCTTCCCATCAGCACGATGTTGCCTGTCTGGGCATTGGCAAACACCTTTCCACGGCAGTAATATGTATAAGCATCCTGAAATCCGCCTGACAGGGTCAAAAAAATACCCGTTGACACAGCCTCTGACATCTGTCCACGGGTATATATATGTTTCTCCATCTCTCATGCCGCCTTTCCCAAGTTAATGATGATATCTTTCCAACTCAAGATTGTATCACAGCTGAGACTAAATGAAAATAGTAAATTAACAGTACAGTGCACCGGTGTCTGCGCATGGCAGTAATTGGTGCCGCATGGCAGTGATGGTGCCGCCCGGCAGTGATGGTGCCGCATGGCAGTAATGGTGCCGCATGGCAGTAATGGTGCCGCCCGACGTGAATATATCAGGCGGCACTCAATCTTATTGGCAGGGCAGTCCGGTGTGGCCTTCGATATACTCCGGCACATCCTCCGGATAAATATCAAGCGCAGCCGCCAGTTCCCCGAATAAAAGCCTTCTTGCAGCCTTTGCCCCGTCCTTTTCCCGGACAGACAGGATCCTTCCTTTGCCCTTGCGGGACTGTTCCATCCTGGATATCTCCTTAATCATGGATGCCAGTTCCAGACAGTCTCCTGACTGGATAGCCTCCTTATAGGCCTGGGGCCGCTCCCTGTCATTGGCATACTCCTTGCACTCCACATCCGGCCATGCCTTAACAAAACGCTCGGCATCCTTCCGGCTCATGATGCCCCTCATCATAACCTTGTCGCTATCCACCGGAATACAGATGGTCGTGTCTTTTTCGTATCTTGGCACCAGATAATAATACAGTCTGTCATTATCTGAAAAGTCTGTCCTGGAGATTTTCTCTACCTGACATACACCTACCGTTCCATAGAGTATGAATTCACCTTTTTTGAACAATTTCCCACCTTTCTGAACACATTATGTTCAAGCGTTTACCGGGTATTTATCTATTATAGCACATTTTTCATATTATGTAAACCCAGCCTGTCCCACTCCACGGCATACGCATGAATATGAGATTGCAACGGAATACAGTGTGCAGTTAATTGACAGGAGCAGGCAAGGGGAGGATGACGACAGTTTTTAGGATCAGAAGGCCATGATTGGGGATTTTAGTGTCATATCATTCTATACAACCATGCCAGCTCTGATTATAATAAACAAATAAAAACAAAGGAGTGTGTGACATGCCATTATTACTATTTATCTGTATCATTGTACTGGTTGCCCTTTTGGTCGTCAAAAGCAAACAGGCGTCCCAAAAGAAAAATGCTGCCAAAATCAAGGCAAAGGAGGAGTCGTTCTGGGATATGGTCCGTAAAAATGTAACAGGCATCATTCCAGAAACAGCCGGCCTTGATTTTGTACTCGCCGCAGGTACCAAGGACGTCAAGGCTTCGTTAAACGGATACAGACGGCTGCAGACAGGTTATGATGAACTGCCCGTTTATATCATTGCCTATGGCGGGGATGAGATGTATCTCACATCCGTAAAATGCCCTTCTGCCAGGTTCATGAATCCGGATGCTTCCTTCATCCTGCACATGACAACCCAAAACGTAGAAAAAATCGATGCAGGGAACCGTAAGGCAGCCATTTATTTAAAAAATAAACAGTTTATCGCCATGTCTGTTGAATCCCGCATCATTTCCGGAATTGAGCAGCCGGAAGAAAGCAGGAAATTCCATGAATATCTAAAGGCCTTCATCGAGAAGGTGAATCATGATTAAAATATAGGGACGAATGGTATTACTAAAAGATAAAAATCCCATGTCATTTTGTGGACTACCCGTTGTCTAAAGCCGATGGGTAGTTCACTGCGGCTGAACCCTCCAATCCCATCATTGGAATCCCACTTCAGACACACGTCCAGATTGCAATGGGAAATTTTTCCCATAACCTTCCTAACCGTCATGGCCTTCACAACCTTGTTAATTGGCTGAAGAAACCCAGATTTTCCGTATATTTTGTTAAAATCCATCCGGCCTCCGCGCTATTTGAAAAACTTTCTCAAATAAATGGCTGGACAATTCCCCCGCCTTCCTGTATGATACTTTTATAGTTAGTCAATACTAACCATAAATAGAAACAGTAAAGATACCTGCAGCTAAAAAACCATATAACAGCCACAACAATCTGAATCACGGACAAGGAGGATTTCACATGAGTGTTGTCATCATCGGAGGCCATGACCGCATGGTAAGCCAGTACAAAAAAATCTGCAAGAACTACAACTGCAAAGCAAAGGTATTTACCCAGATGAGCGCAAGCCTGGACAAACAGATCGGCCGTCCCGACCTGCTGGTGCTGTTCACCAACACGGTCTCACATAAAATGATACGCTGCGCCCTGGACGAGGTGGGGAATGGTACGGAAATCGTGCGCTGCCACACCAGCAGCGGCACAGCCCTCACGGAAATCCTGGAAGAAAAATGTTCTGTCTGTGCCGTTTGATACATCTGCCGGTTGAAAATCCATTCCCGCGTCAGTAAGCCCTGAGGGCAGCAGCGGCCAAATCCACTTCCTCCGCTGTGTTAAAATGGGAAAAGCTGAACCTTACAGCCCCCTGTTCCCTGGTTCCCAGGGCTTCATGCATCAGAGGCGCGCAGTGCCCGCCTGAGCGGGTATAAATCCCATGCTCCTGTGCCAGGTAATCACTGACCTCACCCGAGTCTTCATCCCCCAGGTTCAGGGCCACGATGGCAGCCCTCTCCTGCTGTTCAAAATCCCCATATATACATACCCCGGGAATGGCGCTTACCTGGTCATGAAAACGGCGCATCAATGCCAGTTCCCTATCCCTTATGGTTCCATCGCCCTGCTCCCTGATATAGAGCAGCGCTGCCCTGAGTCCGGCCAGTCCGTGGGCATTGAGGGTGCCTGCCTCCAATGCAGTGGGCATGGAGGCGGGATGGGTTTTGGAGTAGGTCATGATGCCGCTTCCCCCCGACAGCAGGGGGCGCACCCGGATTCCTTTCCTGACGCATATCCCCCCGGTCCCCTGAGGCCCCATCAGCCCCTTATGCCCTGTAAAACACAGGATGTCTATATTATCCCGTTCCATATCAATGGAAAACACACCCGCTGTCTGGGACGCGTCCACCAGGAACAGGGCGCCCGCCTCCCGGCACCAGCCCCCAATCCTCCTGATATCCACCAGATTGCCGGTGAGATTAGAGGCATGGGTACATACCACGGCTTTGGTTCCCGGGGTAATGGCAGCCTTCAGGGCATCGTAATCCAACGCGCCCTTATGTCTTTCCTTTTCACTTCTCCCGCCCCGGTCCATTTCCCCGGTACAGCCAACCACCACCAGATCCACGCCCTGGCGCTCCATCTCATAGAGGGGCCGCAGCACGCTGTTGTGTTCCAGCGCCGTGGTCACCACCCGGTCACCCGGATCCAGCACGCCTTTTATGGCAATATTCAGGCTCTCCGTGGAATTAGCCGTAAATGTAACCTGCTCCGGTCCGTCCCCATGGAACAGTCCGGACAGCAGGTCCCTTGTCTCATACACGGTCCTTGCGCTGGTCAGGGCTGTCTCATAGGTACCCCTGGAACAGTTTCCCATGGTGTTAATGGCCTCTGCCACTGCCTCCGCCACTGTCTTTGGCCTGTAAAAAGAAGTAGCCGCATTATCCAGATAAATCATTGTTAACTCCCGTCATTTCCCTCAGTGTTTAATGGCCCTGCTTCATCTCCAGCATCATCAGCCCTTCCACCACGGAGCCCGCGATGCATCTGGCCTTGTCTGAAATGGTAAAGCAGTTCTCATACTCGCTCTTCCTCGGATCGATATCCGCTATCTTAAATCCCTTTACCACTGGAAAACCATCCTTTATGATTCCCCTTAAAAGTCCGGTCAGGGAGGCCTCAACCGCCACCTCCCCCTGTCCGGTCACAACCGTCCCAATCAGCTGTCCTTTTTCCACCATGTCGCCAATCATTGTCTTTCCAAGGAAAATGCCTTTGGCCGGTGAATGGATGACCCGCTCCGCCCCAACGCCGCCGATGATTCCCGGTATGCCGGTATTGGGTTCGGCGCTGCCATTGCCGATGATCCGGCCCAGGTTATGCCCTCTCATGGTCTCTATCACAAGGTCCACATCCTGACCCGCGGTAAATCCAGGCCCCAGGCCAATGGTCTTATCCGCCATGTCACGGCTGGTTCCCAGATTCCGCTTGGCCAGTATGGCATCCACCACAGCCCATGGCCTTACCTTGTCAAGGACCTGGCATTGCTCATCAATCATTACCGGGACAACCCCCTGTTCCATCATGGAACAGGCTTCCTCATAGCTGGAAACCTTGACACAGGCCACACCCTCCACCTCGGCTGACCCGTCATACACTGCTTCCGAAAATGCCACGCACCTTCGGATGGCAGATGGGAAACCTGTCTCCAATATCAGCACCGGGTATCCGCAGCGGTGAAGCCTGTGGATGGTTCCCGTTGCAATATCGCCTCCGCCCCTTACGATTACCAGCTGCTTTGTTCTGTCTGTCATCATAACAATTCATTTCCTTCCCTGAAACGCACCGCGGACAAAAATCCGCGGCAGCGCCTGACTCCTATGGACGCACCAGAAGCCTGGCTCCTGTCATGCGTTCCACAATCTCATACATATTTGTAACACTGCCCACCTTCAGCTTATCTGCCAGTCCATAGTGGTTTAAACAGGTGCCGCAGGTAAGTATTTCCACGCCCTGGGCCTCCAGATTCTTTAAATCCTCCACATTGTCCGAGCCTTCGCAGGACAGATATGCGCCGCTGTTATATAAAAGTACGGTTTCCGGCAGGCTGTCCTGCTCGGTCAGGGCGTATACAAACCCCTTCATGAGAAGCTTCCCAAGGGTCCCGTCCCCCTGCCCCATCAGATTTGAGGACAGGACCACCACCATGCCTTTCCTGCGGCAGTCAGGCTGGCAGACGGTATCCTGGGCGTCTCTGGTATCCCCTGCATCGGAGCCGGTTCCCGTTCCTGAACCAGCCCCGTCATCCGGGCCAATTCCAGCCCCTGAAACAATTCCGTCATCCGGGCCAATTCCAGTCCCCAATCCAGCCCCGTCCGTTTTTTCCGGCCCTGCTGCGCCCGCCGTTATCCTCACCTGGAATTCCCTGTCGCCGGCCTTTTCATAGGAGGACTTAAGTCCCTTATGGTCCGCCATCTTGCGCAGGTTCTGGACCGCTATCTCATTGTCAACCACCACTTCCACTACTTCCCCTGCATGACAGCGCTCCAATGCCTTCTTTGTATCGATAACAGGAAGCGGACACTGTTTGCCGCGTTCATCTAATCTCATATTTTCCTTCATCCTTTCTTCACATGTACTGTTTTATTTAACAGTAACTGCCTTTTCTTCCCTTGGCCGGATTTCCCCTACAATGGCGCAGGGCAGGCCCAGCTTCCGGATTTCCTCCAGGGCCGGGGCCGCATCCTCCCTGTCCATGGATACCAGCAGCCCTCCCGAGGTCTGGGGGTCGAAGAGGATTTCCTCCAGGGCAAAACCACAGCCTGCAAATTCCACCTTATCACCCACATGGTTCCGGTTGCGCTGGGCGGCGGCGGTCAGGTAGAACTCCTCCACATACGCCTCACACTCCGGTATGAAAGGAATGCTGTCCCTGTAAATCAGGGCCGAATAGCTGTCCCCCAGCATCTCGCAAAGATGTCCGAGGAAACCAAAACCAGTCACGTCCGTGCATCCATGCACCCTGTACCTTCGCACAATTTCAGAGGCATACTTGTTAAGGCTGGTCATGGATCTGACTGCCAGGTCCATGGCTGCATCCGATGCCTCACCCATCCGGGAAGCCGTGCATACGATTCCCACGCCCAGGGGCTTGGTAAGGATTAAAAGGTCGCCCTCCTTACATCCGCTGTTGGCAAATACCTTGTCCGGATGTATGGTTCCTGTTACCGAAAGGCCATACTTCACATCCGAATCAGCAATGGAATGGCCTCCTGCCAGCACTCCCCCTGCCTCCCTTACCTTCTCACTTCCTCCAAGAAGGATCTGGCCAAGGATGTTTAAATCCATGGCTTCCGGGAAACAGACAATGTTAAGGGCCGTCTTCACATCGCCTCCCATGGCATAGATATCGCTCAGCGCATTGGCCGCGGCTATCTGCCCGAATATATATGGATCCTCCACCATGGGCGGGAAAAAGTCCAGGGTCTGTACCATGGCCAGGTCATCTGTCAGCCTGTAGACAGCCGCATCATCCGAGCCTTCATACCCAATCAGGAGATTGGGGTCCTTTGTCTTGGGTATCTTCTCCAATACCTTTGCAAGGGCTCCCGGCCCCAGTTTCGCCGTGCACCCTCCGCCTCTGCAGAATACAATCTCTTCCTGTCCCACGTTCCTTCCTCCTGTCAGTTCGATGATTTCTTTAATTCCTCTACCCATTCCTGTGAAAAATGCTTCTCAAACAGCCGGTCCAGCTCCTGTCTGCTCTCCTTCATGAAAGCATCGTAAGCCTCCAGGAGACTGACTGCCTGGGGCGTAAGGGTGGAACCGCCTCCATCCCTTCCCCCTGTCTCCCGCTCAGTCAGCATGAAGCCCCAGGCCTTTTCCGACTCCTTTAACATCTTCCATGCCTTGCTGTAGGCCATGTTCATGGACTGGGCAGCGCCCTGGAGGGACCCAGTTTCCTCAATCCCCCGCAGCAAAGTTGACATCCCCGGACCAAATGCCTTATTGTCAAAATACAATTTCAGTGATATGCCGTAATGAAGCTGGTTCTGATTCATTTCCTGGCCCCTCTCTTGGTTATGTTTTCAAAAGAATAACGTTTCCCAAACAAAAAAGCCACTCCGACCATACCAAATACAATGGCTGCCACTGGCTTTTACGATTACCTGCATAAAGCTCCAAACTGCTATTCTTCCGCTGCTTTTATTATAGCAGATTCGCCTGGATATGCAAATGGTTTTTCCAGATCAGCCCTGTATGATGATTTCAAAATCCTTTCCTCTCATCCCAACCCTGCAGTCCCGCTTATACTCCCCTGCCAGCTTCACGATATTATCCCTGGTGTGGGCCGCATCTGCCAGCACGGCCAGGTCCTGCCCCGGATCGGCATCCATCTCATCCATCACGATCAGTACCGGCTCCGGGCAGGACAGTCCCCTTACATCAATCTCCTTCATCTCCTTCATTCCATCTCCTCCTTACTACTTATCCGATTTCCGTTTACAGCTAAAACCAATGATGAACAGCACCGCAATACATACGACGCACATGATCCTTCCGGCAGGCGTGGTACCCGTACCGCTGGAAGCCAGCCCAAAGTTATGGCAGAAGGCAGCGCCTGCAGACATCCCCAGTACATTGACGGCCGCATCCCCGGAACCTTGTCCAGCCAGGATCAGCTGCCTCAAAGGACATCCTCCTGCCAGCACCGCGGCAAAGCCGACCACATACATTCCCGCCATGTTCCACAGCGCCTCGGTATGCGCCACTGGCTGTCCTGCAAATCCCGGTTTAAATCCTCCTGTTGCAAGGTTATAAACCATCATCACGGCAAACAGGCCGATAATGACCGTCAGCAGGTCAAAATTCTTCATGAGGATCACATCCCTGATGCCTCCTGCAAAACAGGTCCTTGACCGCTGTGCCGCCGCGCCGAATATGAGGCCGCCTGCCAGGGATGCCGCCACAGGCGCATGCATGCTCCCAGGGCCTTCGGTACTTGCCGCAAACAGCGGTGTCAGGATGCTCAGCAGAAGCAGGACCGCCAGAATGGCAGGAAGGATATAGCCGCTTTCCTTTCTTGTATCATAGGCCCGCCCCAGGCTGAATCCCTTTTTCAGGAAAAAGCACCCTGTGGCTGCCCCCAGCACAAAACCGGCCAGACCCACATATGCGTTCCAGTCACCGGCAGCCATCCTGAGCACCATGCGCAGCGGACATCCCAGGAATATAAGGGCCCCTATCATGGTCACCATGCCAAGAAGGAACCGTATCATGGGCGATGAACCGGATGTGGAACGGTATTCCTTTCCCAGCAGGGATATGACAAAGGAGCCTGCCACCAGACCTGCAATCTCCGGTCTCATGTACTGGACCACCCCAGCCGTGTGCAGCTTACATGCGCCTGCGATATCCCGGATAAAGCATGCGATGCAAAATGCCATGTTCCCCGGGTTTCCCATGAATGCCAGCGCGGCAGCCACCAGCCCCAATATGCCTCCCCATAGTAACAGCCCTGTTTTTGAGTTCCATTTCCCCTCCATTGTTTTCTTTTCCTCCATTCGTTATTTTCTAAAAAGAATAACGCTTTCAATAAATAAAACCGGTCTGACCAACTCAGGACTGTGGTCAAAACCGGCTTTTTCAGAATTTGTGCGCAAAGCTCCAAACTGTTATTCCTTTTATGGAGACAAATATACCATAAAATGCCATTTCAGTCAATATGGTACCTGTCTAATACCGCTGTTTTCGTTGAGCCAGCCGGTTCCCCAACTGCCTCATAGCCCGAAAAACCTCAAGACAGGATCAATCTGGCTGTCCCAGAATATCCAGTCATGATTCCCCGCTGCTTGCGTGTATTGGTATTCCAGTCCGGGCATTTCCTGCTTCAGCCACCTTGAAAATTCCAGGTTCGCAGGATACAAAGGATCCTCCGTTCCTATGGACTGCATTATTTTAGGCCAGTCCGCCGCATCCCTTTTCTTCAGCTCCAGACATTTCTGCCTTAAATCGTATTCTGAGCCGTCCGCCTGCTCCGGACATCCGAAACAGTCAGCGATATTTTCCCTGAAATCCGGAACGGAAAACATCCGGCTGCCCACATCCAGGACAGCGCCCGGCGTAACCGCGGCCGACAGCGCCGCCGCCCCCGCATATTGTTCCGGGCAGGACAAGGCAAGGTAAAGGGCGCCGTATCCTCCCATGGACAGGCCTGCAATATAATTATCCTTCCGTTCCAGGGAACCGTGGAAAAAATTCCCAACCGCCCGGGGCAGCTCCTTTGCCAGGTAATCAAAATACCGGTAGCCATGTTTCCCATTGATGTAAAATCCCCTATGGGTCGTGGGCATTACCACAATCAGTTCCCTGTCCCTCACCTTAAGTTCCAGCATGCTCTTCCTGATCCACCCGGTCTGGTCATCCCCATGTCCGTGAAGCAAATACAGTACCGGATATTTCTTATGGGAGTCATCTGATATGGGCATGCCCCTCTCCTCCGGCAAAAGCGCCATCACAGACGTGTTCATCCCAAGATAGTAGGAAAAAAAGTTCAACTCCGCCAATGCCATCCCTGTTACCCTCCCTTATATTATTTTCGCTGCTCCGCCAGAAGCATGCGCTGGAAATTCGCGCCCGCGGACCGGATGAATTCCTGCCACTCCCCGGAATCGATAAACGGATTGTCTCCGTCTTTTTGGCTTTTCATTTTTTCATATTTTTCCAGTGTATGATTCTGGGCCGCGTGATTACCCAGTGTAATATCCACCTTTTCATTGCGGATTTTCTCAAGACTTTCCGGGAACTGCCGCCTGCACTGGGAATTGTGGTAACGGGCAATGAAATCCGATGTCATTGTATTCACACCCGCCCCGCCGAAAAGCCCTGCCCGAAGGACGCGCGTCCCATCGGTCACATCAAAGAAAAACGACATGACCCCGTCCGTGTGCCCCGGTGTCGCGACTGCTTTGATTTCTGTATTCCCCAGCGAAATGATGTCCCCGTCGCGGATTTCCACATCCGGGACAAAGGGTTCGGTATACGCATATCCCCCGCAATCCGCACAGAGTGCCAGCTGCGGCTGTTCACAGAACATCCTGGCGTCCGCCTCCCCCAGAAAGGTCCTGGCCCCGGACAGCGCCTTAATCAGCGCGGTCCCTCCAAAATGGTCAAAATGTCCATGGGTATGCAAAATGATACGTATATCCTCCGGCCGGAATCCCAGTTCCCAGATTGACTGGATTAAGAGCGCCGCCGTGGACGGATAAGTGGTGTCAATCAGGATAAGGCCGTCCCCGCTGTCAATCAGGTGCGCGCCCACATCCGCATTTCCCACATAATACAGGTTCCCAAATATACGGAACGGTAAAACCCGGTATTTCTCCGGATATTTATAAAGTCCGTACAGCTTCTTAATATCCATGTCAAATTCAGTAGCCATATGTAAGCATCCCTCCTATCATTTCATCAAAAGGTCTGGTATGGTTGTAACAATCTGCGGGAATATCCCGCAGGCCACAAGCACACATACAATCACCGCCAGGAACGGCAGTACGGCCCGGGCTGTTTTTGTCACGGATACATTCCCCACCCCGCTGATGACAAACAGCAGTCCCCCCACAGGAGGCGTGATGTTACCGACCACTGCGGTGGTACAGAGGATTACGCCAAAGGCCACCGGGTCAATCCCCACCTGCTGGATGACCGGAAACAGCAGCGGCGCCAGTACCGGGACAATGGCGGCATCCGCCAGAAAGCAGCCAAGGAAGAGCACGAATGCGATTATGATAAGCATCAGTATCTGCGGCTGCGAGGATATTCCGATGAGCAGCCTTGTCATCATCTGCGGAATCTGCAGGCTTGTCAGGATCCACCCGAACACCGCTCCCGTCCCCATTAAGAACAGGATGTTGGTGCTGGACTTAGCTGCGTTGAGCAGGATCCTCTTTACATCGCTTATGTGGATCTCACCGCTGAGAAAGCCCACCGCCCCCGCGTATGCCACACCGATTGCCCCTGCTTCCGTGGCTGTAAACATGCCGGACAGGATACCTCCGATAATCACGATTGGCAGGAGCAGCGCCGCCAGGGATTTCCTGAAGGACACCATGATTTCCTTCAGGGAGCATCGTTTGGCAAGCTTCGCCTGGTAGCCCCTTTTTTTGGAAATACGGTAGGCCGTGAACATCAAAAGCATCCCTATGATGATTCCCGGGGCAATACCGCCTAAAAATAGCTTTGCAACGGAAGTGCCTGTCAGGGAAGCGTAAACCACCATGATGATGCTGGGCGGAATCACCGGCCCCAACACCGCCGCGCTGGCGATGACCGCCGCGCTGAAGTCCACATCATAATTCTCTTTCTTAAGGGCCGGGATCATCATGGAACCCACTGAAACCCCGGCAGCCGTACAGGAACCGCACATACCTGCAAAAATCATGCAGGCCAGGATACTGATATGTGCAAGCCCTCCTGTGATATGTCCCACCAGCTTAGATGAGAAATCCACAATTTTACGGGTAATCCCGCCGCTGTTCATCAGTTCGCCCGCCAATATGAACAGGGGAATCGCCATCAATGCAAAGGAATCAACCGTAACAAACATCCGCTGCGGAATCAGGATGGCCGGAATATTCGGCGTCAGCAGGATGTACACCATGGCCGCCAGCCCCGTGGCAAAACTGATAGGCAATCCGCTGATTAAAAGTACAAAAAAAAGAATCCCCATTATGATTGCTGCATTCATTCCTCCACCTTCCCCTCCCCGCTGCCTTCCCTGAAGTCCCATATGGCGCGCCGGATACTGTTAACCCCCATGAACACGCCGGAAAATGGAATCGTCATGTAAACCCACCCCAGCGGGATCCGCAGGGCCGGAGACACCTGATACATATTTTTAACCGCAAGCTCCCAGCCTGCTTTTGCCAGGAACAGGGAGAACAGGAACATCAAAGCATAGAGCAGGAGGCTGTAATAGCGCCTTACCCTGCACGGCAGCTGCTGTATTATGATATCCACGCACACGTGTCCCTTGTCCCTGACGCAGATAATGCCACCGAAAAATACCACCACCGAGAATAAATACCGGCTGGCCTCCTCCGACCATGGGATGGAACTGTTAAACACATACCGGAATACCACCTGTGTGAAACAGAGCACCGCCATTGCAAAGGTGCAGCTTACCAGCACCCATTCCAGTATACTGTCAAAAATCCTCCAAATCTGTTTCATAAAAAACCCTCCATTTACAAGGGGCAGGCATAGGCGTCTGAACATCCATTCCCGCCATATGCGCGCCCCAAAACCGTCTATTCAGCCATGGCCCGGATCTGGTCAATTGTCTCCTGGTCAATCACATCCTTAAAATATTTCTCCGAAACACCGTTCATGGCTTCCCGGAACTGCGCCATCATCTCCTCGGACGGGATGATCTGCTGGATTCCGCTTTCCGCAATTACCTTCTCGTATTTCTCAGTATCCGTGACCATGTTGGCCCGGTCCGCATCGGAGGCCTCCTTAACCGCCGCCAGCAGCATCTGCTGCTGTTCCCCGGTCAGCGACTGATAATATCCCTCATTAATCAGAACCACCATGGCCCCGCTTACATGGTTTGTAACCGTCTCATACTTGACCACTTCATTAATTTTGCCGCCCACAATAGAGCTGACGGGAAGTTCAACCCCTTCGATCATTCCTGTCTGCAGGGCCGTATAAACGTCCCCCGCCGGAAGCGGCGTCGCATTACAGCCAAGGGTGGTGAACATATCAACGAAAATCGGCACCTCCGGGACCCGGAGCTTCAGCCCCTTAAAATCAGCCAGGGATTCAACCGGCTTTTCCTTGGTCCAGACCGTGCGGAACCCTTCATTAAACAGGCCGATCACACGCATTCCTTTCTGGTCGCAAAAATCCTGGAGGATCTTCTGGTTGATATCGCTGTCATAGAACTTATAGAGATGGTCGTTATCCTCAAACAGGAACGGCATCCCATAGATGGAAAACCTGGGTTCAAATGATTCTAAGGCCCCTACGCCTACGATACACATTTCCACGGTCCCCATGGAAACGCCTTCCACGAAATCACGCTGTCCCCCTAACTGGCTGGCTGGGAATATCTGGATATCAACAGCGCCCTGTGTCTCATCCTTAAGCTTAACGCTCATATCTGTCAGACATTTGATAGGCGACGTGTCCGGCATCAGGGTTGCCGCCAGCTTCATCACTTTCTGTTCCTGAGCGCTGCCCTCATTATTTTCTGCCGCAGCGGACTGTGGCTGCGCTTGGGTGGAAGTTTCGGATACGGTTCCTTTATTTGAACCGCAGCCGCTGATTACCATGCTGCTCACGGCCGCCAATGCCATAATACCCATAATGGAACGTTTTGACGCACGACACAATTTTTTCAATATCATACCTTTATCTCCTCTCAATCTATGGACCTTCGTCCATCCTTCATAACGGTTCTCTTATTTTACCGGCGGCCGCCTGGCTTGTTTTTACTATACCCACGGCTTTCCCAAATGTAAATGACGTTTCCTGTGGATTGTTCACAATTTTTTCATCAGCAAAAAAAATGTTAATCATCACAGATATCATTCATTGCGGACATCCCCGCCATTGGGCCGGTCCACCCTGACCCAGCCTGCCCAGACCCGGTCCAACCTGACCCAGTCCAACCTGACCCAGCCCACACAAAACGGGCCGGAAGGAATCCTATTCCCTCCGGCCCGTTCCCGGTACCGCTAACCACGCTTCAAATCCCTGTACTGACCGGGTGTGACATTCTCATATCGCTTAAATACCCGGATAAAATTCTGGACCGAGTTAAATCCTGTCCTGTAACCAATCTCCTTCACGGTCAGACGGTTTGTCATCAACAGCTTTTTCGCCTCCTCAACCCGGCATTCGTTCAGGTAGTCATTAAAATGCTTATGCAGCGCCTCCGTAAAAAGCTTGCTCAGATAGGATGGATTCACCCCAAGATACCCGACCACCCCGTTGAGTGACAATGAACTGTCCGAATAATGCTCATCGATGTAGCTCCGGGCAGCGACGATGAATTTATGACGCCGTTTTTTATAATAGCCCTCCAGCAGGGATACCAGCCCGCGTCCCGCCTCCTGTGCCTTTCCGGTCAGTTCCTCCACCGTCCTGTCCCCGTATCCTGAATCCAGGCCCGTATCCCCCTCCGGCCGGTCAACATGCAGCTCAATCAGGCATTCCTCCATCGCGTTGCAATAGTCGGTCAATGCCTCCCGGGCCTTCTGCCCGTTTTCCGTATCTGAGGTACACTCCGAAAGAAGACGGTCCGCCAGGGCCTGTGCGCCCGCCATGTCCTCCTCTTCCACCATCTTTGCCACCTGCCCCACACGCATGCGGTAATATTCCAGCTGTGACCGCGGTTCATTCGGCGCCCCGCCGCCCTCATTTTCCCCGGTGCTCTGATCCATATAACGGATATACATCAGCTGTTCGCGCGCCTGCTGAAAGGAAAATCCAATGTCCTCCATGGAATCATATACCTGTCCGCGGCCAATCTGGACCTGGAAGGTGGCATTCTGTACCGCGCTGCAGAAATCGCGTATCAGGCCGGATGTAAACTCCTTTACCTTAAACACGGCAGTCCGGCGGTCAAATTCCAGAACCGCAGCCGCCAGATTCCCCTCATACAATTGGACATGGAGGGCGCAGTCCGTGCCTGCCAGCTTGTACAGCAGGTTCCTTGCACCTACGAAATATACCCCCGCTTCAACTTCGTTCAATTGTCCGCTTTCCGGGGTCGTCAGGAGGATGGCCAGCGCAACATATCTTCCCTCACAGCCAAACACGCTTCCGACCCTTGTAAACGCGGCACGGAGGTCCGTCCCCGGCTCCCAGTGTCCCGACAAAAGGTCGCGGAACAGCTTTTTCTCGATATCCGGTGCAATCTCCCGGATGACCGCGTTCAAATCACTGTTCTGCACCGCCGCATGGTCGAAGGCGGCGGTCAGCAGATCATACTCGTTGCGTATATCTGCCCCGTCCGATGGCAAGGGCATCCCTTTCCGGGTGACAGAGGACAGCAGACGGTTAATGGGCGCATAAATCGTACGGGTTATGTATAGGGAAAGGAACAGGCTGACAAAAAAGAACATGATGAGCAGCGGCAGGATTAAAAGCAGGATATCGGATATCTCCGGCGCAAACAGATGGCGGTCTTCCAAAAGCACATATCCCCACCCGGTCAGGGCGGAGGTGACCCGGAACGTCAGCCCCTCCCCGTTATCCGCATAACCGTCCATATCCCCGTTAGCCATATAACCGTCCATATCCCCGGCTATCCGCATTTCCTCCTGGGGAACCATGCCCTTCCCATGGCGCGCCAGCCCGTCCCCGCCGTCCCCGCCGGGCACCGGCCCGCCAAACAGTTCCTCTCCTCCTGCATCCATCACAAGGATACGGCCTGACAGCGCCTGCCTGCCCGCTGCCAGCTGGCGGAACGCCTCCGGGGACAGCTTATAAAACAGGGTCCCCAGACGGTTGATCCCGGTCATGGGAAAATCCCGGACCATATACACGTCATCCCCATAGTGGAACAGGCGTGTATCGGTACTGCCGAATGCCGCACTCCCGGAAGCATTTTCAATGAACGTTTCCACGGTATCCCTTCCCTCATACCGGTCAAGGGGAGTGACTTTCTGACTGGATGTATATACGGTACGGGAAAATGGCACATACAGCAGGATTTCCTCAACGGAAGGATTCTTCCCGGCGGACGCATGCAGCAGGTTCGCCACCTCAAAATCCCGCTGCCCCTGTTCAGACGGCGCAACCACGGTGCTGATGATATTCTCATTCTCACTGACCTGGGTAATGCTCTGATTGATATAAGAAAGCGTCAGGTCAATGGCATCACATGTCTTCCCCAGCATATTCAGGTTAGAAAGACAGAACTTCTCCGTTATCTGGTCCGAAACCACCTTATAACTGAAACCATAAAAAATCATGATCAGCAAAAACATCAGCCCGATTAGGATTGCCAGTGTTTTTGTGAAAATACTCCTGTATTTGTACCTGCTGATAAATCTTAAGTCCATGTCCCGCCCCTTTTGTCCACCCCATGATGGACCATGATTGATTGTACCGTATTGCATATCCCCCTATCCCCGGATATGCAGTATGAAAATATTATACTGTAGGACAAATTCTTTCGCAATACGGGAGGGGGATTTTATTCCTGCCCTCCCGGTCCCGCTTACGCAGCCCTGCCTTTGCTTCAGCCGCAGATCCCATACCGCCGCATCACCGCAGCCAGCCGCTCCTTCTGCTTCCGTCCCATCGGCGTTAACGGCAGGCGGCAGCTGTCGGAACACACACCCATGATGGACAGGGCCGCCTTGACAGGAATGGGATTCACGTCCCAGAACAGCGCCTCCATGATGTCCAAAAGCTTCAGCTGCATTTCCCTGCTCTCCTTAAGCTTCCCGTCCAGGAACAGGCGGCACATGTCATGGGTCTGTCCGGGCATGATGTTTGCCAGCACGGAAATCACTCCTTTGCCCCCAAGGGCCATGATGGGCAGGGTCTGGTCGTCATTGCCCGAATAGATGTCGAATCCGTCCCCGCAGAGCGCGGCCGTCCTGGCCAGGGCCGTCATATTGCCGCTGGCCTCCTTTGTCCCCCTGATGTTGGGGTGTTCGGAAAGGATCTTATATGTCTCCGGCCGGATGTCCACGCCGGTACGGCTAGGCACATTATACAAAAGGATGGGAATCCCCACATGGTCCCCCACCTCCGTAAAATGCCGCACCAGCCCTTCCTGGGACGCCTTGTTGTAATAAGGCGTTACCTGCAAAAGTCCATCCGCCCCCAGTTTTTCAGCTTCCCTGGAAAGCTTTACCGCATGTTCCGTGCAGTTGCTCCCTGTCCCGGCAATCACGGGAATCCTCCCGTCCACATGGCGGATCACATACTCCATCACAGACAGCTTCTCCCTGTCGTCCAGGGTTGCGGACTCCCCGGTGGTCCCATTGACAACAACCGCATCGGTCCCCCCGTCCATGATCCGGTCAAGGAGCCTGCCCATTGCTTCATAATCCAGGTTGCCGTATTCATCCATGGGCGTTACTATGGCAGCCGCGCTGCCTTCAAATATGCTGTGTCTCATTTACTCTCTGTCCCCCGGTTCATTCTCTATACTATCAGAAATATGACAAACATCCGCCATTGGTACCACTCACCAATTATTTCCTTTTTACATATAACAAAATATAATGAGATGAAAGGAGTTCCTTATGCATCACTTTCTCATTCTGGGCGGCGACCCCAGACAGCTTTACCTGTCACGTCTGTTAGAACAGGCAGGCCAGGAAGTATCCTTATATTATGAAAATCCCTCCTTTTCCCTGGGGGAAGCAATGGAGGATTCCGATATCATCCTCTGCCCTGTGCCATTTTCAAAGGACAAAAAAAACATCCACGCTGAAAACCAGCTTAAGGACATGGATATAAACACCTTCTTAAGCCGCCTCACATCCGCCCACACACTGTTTGGCGGCAGTATCCCCCTGTCTGTCACGGAGTACTGCAAGGCCCATGACATCCCCTGCATTGACTTCATGAAAATGGAAGAGGTGGCCTGTAAAAATGCCGTTGCCACTGCGGAGGGCGCTGTGGCCGAGGCCATTTCCCTAAGTCCCATGAACCTGCGGGGAAGTTCCTGCCTGATAACGGGATGCGGTCGGTGCGCCGAGGCGCTGGCAGATACGCTTACAGGCATGGGCGCCCATGTGGCCCTTGCTGGGCGGGATGCGAAAAAGCTGGCGCGCGCCTGGTGCCACGGCTATGGGGCGGTTCCCCTTGCGCAGCTGGATTCCCATATCCACGGATATTCATTTATCTTCAACACCATACCGTCCATGGTTTTAGATGCAGGTCTTGCTGCCCTCATGGACAGGGACACGGTTGTCATTGACATTGCCTCGGCCCCGGGCGGGGTTGACCTTGAAGCCTGCAATGCACACGGCATCCGTGCCAGGTTCTGCCCCGGCCTTCCCGGCAAGTACTCACCCATGTCCTCTGCACGGATCCTGTATGAGGCCCTGTGTTCCCGCATCTGAAAACCATAGGCGCGGCCTGTTAGAAAGGAGTTTTTTATGGAATTAAAAGGAAAAAGTATCGGCCTGGCCATGACCGGGTCCTTTTGTACGTTTGCAAGGATGGAACAGGAAATCCTGAAGCTGAAGGAAACCGGGGCCATCCTGTACCCCATTTTCTCCGGCAATGTCCAGACCACGGACTCCCGTTTTGGGGATACCGGGGAATTCATCAAACGGATAACCGGCATGGCCGGAAATCCTCCCATCCTGCGCATCGAGGAGGCGGAGCCAATTGGCCCCAGGGCATATCTGGATGTGCTCCTCATTGCCCCCTGCACCGGCAATACCCTGGCTAAGCTGGCCTGCGGGATCACGGACACCCCTGTGCTCATGGCCGCCAAGGCCCATCTGAGGAACGGGAAGCCCCTGGTCATCTCCGTGTCCACCAATGATGCCCTGGGGATTAACTTTAAGAATATCGGGGAACTGTTTAACACCAAGAACATCTATTTCGTGCCCTTTGGCCAGGATGACCCGGTGAAAAAGCCCAGTTCCATGATAGCCAGGACCGGACTGATTGAGGATACATTAAAAGAAGCCCTGGAAGGCAGGCAGATCCAGCCTGTCATCCGGGGCTGGCAGTGATGGATATCCAAACCATTCATCCGCGCTCCAGGGATATTCCTCTCTGATACACCTGCTCCGCCAGTCTGTAGGAAATGTCATAGGCCATGGACCCACTGCCCTTTAGGGGTATCCGGCATCCATGGGCGCCGCCCTGCACTTCCTCCCACAGGCGCTTAAATTCCTTCACAGCCTTCTCCGTCATGCCGCCGGGCGTGGCGTGGTCCTTCAGCTTCTCCTCCAGGAACTGCCTGGACTCAAGCTGAAGGGAGAGCAGGTGAAGCTCAAATGCCTGAGGCGCAAGGACCCGGACATTGGAGGACGGCGCGCCGTCCGGCAGCCTGCCATGCCCTGCGGCAAAGTCAAATGCCCCCTCGTACCACCCCTTCTCCAGCCAGGCCAGCTGTCTTTTATCCGCCTCCTCCGGTTCCGCCACAGGCTTTACAAGTCCCGGCCTTCCCAGTCTCCCACAGTTTAAGGCGTATAATATTCCCGCCGCCCTTGCGCACCCCCCTGCCCCATAATGTCCTTCCAGGGCAAAGCAGAGAAGATACAGCATATGGTACGTAATATTCATGGATAAAAGGGCCATGGACTCCTCGGGCGTACACCATAACACCTTGCCCAACGGCTCAAGGAAACGGCCGACGGCTTCCCTGTGTCCTTCGGCCAGGGGAATCCCCTGGTCATATGTAACCTGGCTGCTGGCCAGGGAATACACGTCGACGCCTCCAATGGATGTCTCCATGGCCGGAAGCACGCATACGGTCCTCACATCCTCTCCCAGGACCTGCGTATACCATTCCGGGCGCGGGCTGGGGGCAAATGAAATTATCAGGGGCATGGGGGCGCCCTGGTTCCTCAGGAACCCTATATAAGGCTTTACCGTGCCTTCCACCACACCGGCCATCTCGTAAGGCCGGACCGAAAGGACCAGGAAGGCGGGCCTTAAGGCCTTCAGCCGTTCCAGGCAGTCCCCTGCCATGATCTCAAATCCATACCGTTTCCTTAATTCCTCAAGCCGCCTGTCCGTTGCCTTGACTGCCAGTATCCTGGACTCATAACCATTTCCCAGAAGGCGTTCATAGCACGGGACCATATATTCCCCAATCCATCCCATGCCGATGACAGCCAGTCCGGCTTTCCCATAATCAATCATATATCCTTAACCTTCTCCCATCCAGCCTGTACATATCCTTAACCTTCCCCATCCAATCTGTCTGAACAGCCGGTTCCCGCCTTACAGGAACAGTTCATTCTCCCTTCGGATTGCCTTGACCGGGGCCAGCTTCTGCTCCAGCATGGCCTGGGCCTGGGCGGGCAGCGACCTTGCGTGGACCGGACAGACAGCAACGCACCGCATGCACAGCATACAGGTCCCGGAATCGGTCGTGCCGGGCGCATCCGCGGGTATGGCCCCGGTGGGACATTGTTCCGCACAAAGGCCGCAGGCTATGCAGGTATCATCTGCAAGGGGAACAACCGGCATCTGTTTCCAGTCGCGGTAAGGCCGGTCTCCCGGGACCTGGGGTTCCTGCCATCCGTCCTTTGCCAGCTTCTCCAGGATTCTTCCTGCAAATCCACGGACATCCTCCTCATCCTTATTATCCGGGCGTCCTGCTGCAACCTCCCTTGCCATGGAATGCTCGGCCAGAAGGGCGGCGCTTGCCCCGATTTTAAATCCCAGTTCCTTTAGGGCATCATTTAATTCTACCAGGGCGTCCTCAAAAGCACGGTTGCCATAAACAGCCGCGGTAACGGCCACTGCCCCGTTCCCCCTGCACTGCTTAAGCAGCTTTGCCGCAAACCCCGGAATCCTGCCTCCAAACACCGGCATCCCCACTATCACAAGGTCCCCGGATTCAAAGGAGCACTCTCCCTTCAGGGTGCAAAGGTCCACCTCCCTGATGTCTCCCCCCATCCCGGATGCCAGGTTAAGGACGGCCTTCCTTGTGCCGCCTGTGGGGCTGAAATATACTGCTGATATGTTCTTCATGCTTCTGCCTCCTATATGTAATATTTTTCCATTCCTGTGACATGATACCAGGATTTAACTGTATCAGCTTTTCCGGTATTTTTCAATACCATGGTCATGTTTCGGGATGTAAACTGATCAGGCCTCCTA
>DS990260.1:1177569-1193972 GCA_000155435.1 Clostridiales bacterium 1_7_47FAA
GTAAGACAAGGCAGAGGCTTCCAGCTTACCGCCGCAGACCTCTGCCTTCGTACATTCAGGATTCATATTAATAAAATGTATTTCCTGCGTTTAGCAAACCTATATACAGCATTTCTCACGCTCACCAAACCTGTACACAGCATTTTTAGCACTTAAAATACCTACAGATCATACTTCCCGCGCTTAACGAACTTACCTGCCCGCTCCACCACAACCTGATGGTCCCTCACCACCTGGGTGCCGCGCAGGTACACGCTTTCGATGCGCGCGGTCAGCTTCCTGCCCTCAAAGGGCGCATAGTCCACGTTCTGTATCTGGTCACCGGCCGTTACCACGTCATCCACACCGGTCCGCATCACCACGATGTCCGCGTCGCTTCCCGGCGCAATTGCGCCTTTTAACGGATACATGCCGTACAGCTTAGCCGGATTCTCCGACAGGAGTTCACACATCTTTTCCCTGGTAATCTTTCCTGTATCCACGCCGTATGTATAAAGAAGGGTTCCTCTTGTCTCAACCCCCGGCATACCGCCCGGTATCTTGGTGAAATCATCCATGCCAAGCTTTTTCTGCTCCGTGGTAAAGCTGCAGTGGTCCGTGGAAACCGTCTGTATGGTGCCGTCAGCCAGGGCCTTCCACAGGCACTGGGAATCCTCCTTTTTCCTTAATGGAGGCGCACACACGTATTTAGCGCCTTCAAAGCCCGGAAGTCCGTAAAGGCTGTCATCCATAAGCAGGTACTGGGGACAGGTCTCCGCGTATATCTTCTGCCCTCTTCTCCTTGCTTCCATGATGACATCATAGCCTTCCTTACAGGTAAGGTGCACCACGATTACAGGGATATCCACCACCTCTGCCAGGCGCAGCAGGCGGTCAATGGCCTCTGCCTCCGCGGCAGCCGGACGCGTGGCCGGATGGCTTTCAACCCCCATCCTTCCCGCTGCCTTTGCCTCTGCCTGGAGGGCCGCAATCATGCCGCTGTTCTCACAGTGCACTCCAGTAATCCCGCCCACTTCCTTCAGCCTCCTAAGGATTTCGAAGATTGTCCTGTCATCCACCTGGGTATCATAAGTCATGTACAGCTTGAAGGAAGTAATGCCTTCTTCCATCATATCATCCAGTTCCCTGCTGACCGATGGGTTCCAGTCCGAGATGGACATGTGGAAGCTGTAGTCGCAGGAGCATTTGCCGTCCGCCTTTTCATGCCAGTTCCTAAGCCCGTCCGCCAGGCTCTCGCCCGCATACTGGGTGCCGAAGTCCACGATTGTGGTGGTGCCGCCCCTGACAGCTGCCCTGGTTCCCGTTGTAAAGTCATCCGCGGTCACGGTTCCTGCCACATGCAGGTCAAAATGGGTGTGGGCATCAATGAATCCAGGGAACAGAAGACAGCCTGTCACATCCGCCACCTGGGTGTCCTGGTCCGCCAGGCGCGCGATTTCTTCCGTACTGCCTACAGCAGCCACCTTTTCCCCGTCAATGAGCACATCCTCCCGGAAACTGCCGCTTCCGGTCACCACTGTCCCGCCTTTTAATATCTGCTTCATAATCCTCACTCTCCTGTTCTGTCTATGTGATAAAGCTGTTGTCCCTGATCCGCCATCCGGCTTAACTGCTCCCCGTCTATCCGGTAGACCGTCCAGTCGCTCATGGCCTTGGCGCCCATGCCCAGATAAAAGTCAATACTTGGCTTATTCCAGTCCAGACACCACCACTCCAGACGGCCGCATCCCCGTTCCACTGCAATGGAAGCCAGCTGGTTTAAAAATGCCTTCCCAAATCCACGGCCCCGGTACCCGGGACATACATATAAATCTTCCAGATAAATGCCTGCCCGGCCCAGGAAGGTGGAAAAGTTATGGAAAAACAAGGCAAAGCCCACGGTTTCCCCGTCACAGCTTCCAAGAAGCACCTCCGCCTTCTGCTTTTCAAACAGCCACTGGTCCAGCAGTTCCTCCGTAGCCACCACCTGGTCCAGCATCCCCTCATAATCAGCAAGTTCCTTTATGAACCTGAGAATCAGGGGGATATCTCCCCGCTCCGCGAAACGGAACCTGATTGTACCATCCATCCCGTCACCTCCTGTAATGTGTTTCGTCCAAACATGCGCTTATGTGGAACAAGCGAAAAGCAGGATACCTGCCTTTCGCCGTCCGTTTCAGATACCTGGTCAGGAAATCCCCCTCCCCGGGGCCTGTTTGAAAATCCATTCCCAGCATCTGCCGTTTATTCATTTATTTCTTTTTCTTATAGAATGTATTCTCCATGGGAAGCTTTGTCCTCAGCACATGGTCCATGGCGTAATAAGCGCCCTGGACTGCCGGGGCCGTGGGGATGGTGGCAATCTCGCCGATTCCCTTTGCGCCGTATGCAAATGGCAGCTGCTCTTCCTTCTCCACATAAATCGCATGGATATCCGGAATCTGTGTGGAACGCATCAGTCCCAGTGTGCCGTATTTGGCCTGTGGAACGCCGTTCTTCAATGGGAAATCCTCTGTCAGGGCATATCCCAGTCCCATCAGCACGCCGCCTTCAATCTGTCCCTGGATGGAAATCGGGTTCACGACCTTGCCTGAATCATGGGCAGCATACACCTCTTTTACCTTGCCGTCATCGTCCAGGATGACCACATGGGTTGCAAAACCATAGGCCACATGGCTCTTTGGATTGGGGACATCCGCTCCCAGCTTGTCTGTGGGGTCAAAGAATTCAGCAAAGAACTCCCTGCCTTCCAGCTGTGACATGTCACCGCCGGCTTCCTTAAGGGCCTCCAAAAGGTCTGCCGCGGCCATCCTCACCGCCTCGCCCGTAATCAGGGTCTGGCGTGAACCGGAGGTGGTGCCTGAATCCGGTGCAACCTCGGAATTGGCGCCCATGTTCTTAATCTGGTCCTTCTTAAGTCCTGTTACCTCTGCAACCATCTGTACAAATACGGTTGCGCAGCCCTGTCCGATGTCGGAAGCAGCCGCATATAACTCCACCCTTCCATCATGGACCGCCAGCTTTGCGCGCCCCTTGTCAGGAAGGCCCACGCCCACGCCTGCGTTCTTCATGGCACATGCGATTCCTGCCCTGCCGGGATTGCCCTCATATGCATCCTTAACCGCCATAAGTGTTTCCTTCAGCGCGGTGGAGCAGTCGGCAATCTGTCCGTTGGGAAGCACCTTGCCTGGTTCGATTGCATTGCGGTAGCGGATTTCCCATGGGGAAATGCCCACCTTCTCAGCCAGAAGGTTGATATTGGATTCCAGCGCAAATTCACTCTGGCACACGCCAAAGCCGCGGAACGCGCCTGCAGGCGGATTGTTGGTGTAATAGCCGAAGCCGCGGATATCCGTGTTCTGATAGCAGTATGGTCCCACGGAATGGGTACAGGCCCTTTCAAGCACGGGTCCGCACAGGGAGGCATATGCGCCTGTATCAAAGTAGATCTCACAGTCAAGTCCTGTGAAGATTCCGTTTTCATCACAGCCCAGGGTGAAGGTTCCTTCCATTGCATGGCGCTTTGGATGGAAATTAATGGACTCCTGTCTGGAGAATATTACCTTAACCGGCTTCTGTACCTTTAAGGCTGCCAGTACGGCGATATGCTGGGTGGAAACGTCCTCTTTTCCGCCAAAGCCGCCGCCAACCAGTTTGTTTTCCACCACAATGCGGTCCGGGTCCCAGCCCAGCATGATGGAGATTTCCTTACGTGTATCGTATACGCCCTGGTCTGAGGTATAAACCTTGACACCATCCTTATAAGGAAATGCAACTGCGCATTCCGGCTCCAGGAACCCATGCTCTGTAAACGGAGTGGTGTAGGTCTGGGTCACCACGTACTTGGAATTCTCCAGCGCCTTTTTTGCATCGCCGCGTGTCACATGGCGGCTCTGGCACAGATTTCCCTTTTCATGGACCTTGGGCGCGTCCTCAGCCATGGCCTCATGGACAGAACATACCGGGGTCAGTTCCTCGTAATCAACCTTAACCAGCTTCTTTGCTTCCTCCAGGATATCCCTTGTCTCGGCAACAACCAGGCATATGGCATCGCCCACGCAGCGGGTGATATCGCCTTTTGCAATCATCACATCCCAGTCCTGCTGGAGATGGCCCACCTTATTATTAGGCACATCCTCGGCCGTAAGCACGGCCAGTACTCCCGGAAGGGCCAGCGCCTCCCCGGTATGGATATCCAGCACCTTTGCCCGCGGATACTTAGAACGAACGGCTGATGCATAAACCATTCCTTTCATCTCCACATCGCCAGGGTATTCGCCGTATCCCAGCACCTTTTCCCGCACATCCAGGCGGAAGGCACGCTCTCCCACCCCATAGGAATCGCCCTTTTCCAGGGACTCCTCTATCTTCGCATCCCCTCTCAGGATGGCTGCGGCCAGCTGGATGCCTTCGATGATTTTCTTATATCCGGTACAGCGGCAGATATTTCCCTTCAGGGCAACCTTGATTTCTTCCTCAGTGGGGTCCGGCACCCTGTCAATCAGGGCCTTGCCCGCCATAACCATGCCGGGGGTACAGAATCCGCACTGCACGGATCCCATTGCGCCGAAGGCGTATACAAATGCCTCCTTCTCAGCATCGCTTAAGCCTTCCGTGGTAATGATGTTCTTCCCCACTGCGCGCTTGGTTGTCAGGATGCAGGATTTAACCGCCTTCCCGTCCACCACGATCGTACATGTACCGCAGGCGCCCTCGCTGCATCCGTCCTTTACAGAATGCAGGTGAAGGTCCTCACGCAGATAACGCAGAAGAGGTTTATCCTCACTGGTGCTGCGCATCACTCCATTTACCGTAAAACTATAGTTCTCTCCCATCTTTACCTCCTGCCTTTACGCTCCAACGTAAAATAGCTTTATAAAAAAAGATTATGGATTCCCTCTGTCTCTATCCCGTTTTCCTGAATCAGTGATTCCAGCCCTGGCCGTTCTGCTGCCGGGGCGCTCCAGGCCATGCCGCAGCCGGCGCTGATCTGCCTTGGCACAGGTATCAGCCGCCCCGGGCTTCCTGCATCCTTTGCGCACTGCTCCATCCTCATAGCCATCGTCGTGGTATGGAAGGTAAATACCACCTTTTCCGTCTTTTCCCTAGCCATCCGAAAACACCTCATCAATCTGCCGTGATCCTGTCACAGACAGAAGTTCCTGTCTTTATTCTACCAAAAGAATAACGTTATTTTTTTAACAATTCAGCGCGTGTTTGAAAATCACATTCCTCTCCCTGTCCTGCGGACTGCCGGATTGGGGCGTGTTTAAAAATTGCTTTCCGTCAGCTGTGCGTCCCATTTTGTGGGAGATTTGGTTCCGATGAGGGAGGCGTAGCGGGCTACGTTGACTGAATCGGGACCAAATATACCGCGAAGTGGGGCGTGCAGATGGCGGGAATGAATTTTCAAACACGCCCCAGGACCGGACAAACCGCGAAGCTGGTCCTGCTTTGTCCTAAGGAGTACCTTTGATGGCTTCATCAGGGCAGGGGGAATGGATTTTCAAACACGCACTGGAATATAAGGAAATCCCCCTATCTCCACCGGGAACTTCCTGCTGCGCCAGGATATGTTTAAATTCATTCCCATCAGCTGACGGAACACAATTTTCAAACACACCCCGGGGCTGTCAGGCACACCTGCAGCCCCCGGCGCACATTTTCATTTATAACATATAAGAATAATCTTTGATTACAGTTGCAATGATCTTCTGGATTCCGTCCGGCACATCCCCGTTCGCGGAACCAACCGTGTAATCCATCACATTGCCCTGGAGCCTTACCTTGCAGGCGCCGCTCACAGCATCCAGAACCGTGAAGCCCTGGTTCTTGCTGTTTTCCATATCCTTCTCATTGGCAAACAGGGTGAACTTGTCAAGATACGGCGCGCTGTCCCATGGACAGAAGCTCTTACAGTTGCCGCACTCATTACACATATAATCCACATGGATGATCTGGTGCTTCTCCATTCCCGGGACAACCAGGGAAATGTTGGCCCTGTTGGGGCATACCTCTACGCAGTTCTCGCAGTAGCTGTTACAGGACAGGCATCTGGTGCTGTCAACGATATGGTCATTCTCCTCTGCCAGCCTGCCCTTGCGGCCATAGATGGTGCCGGCGTCAGACAGCTTGAACAGGTCTTCTGCCAGTACCTTGCCCACAATTGCCTCTGCGGCCATCTTGCCGTCGCGGATTCCTTCAACAACCGTGGCAGGTCCATACAGGCCGTCGCCAGCCACGTACACGCCCTTCACGCTGGTTTCCAGGGTATCCTGGTTTACCTGGGGACGTCTTCTGCTGTCCAGGGCAATGCCGCATTCCTCGTAGAATGCGCCCGGAACCTTCTCGCCCACGGCTGCGATAACCGTATCAGCCGGCACGGTCACAACCTCGTCTGTCTCCACGACGCCTCGGCGTCCGCTGGCATCATAGTCGCCCAGGACCATCTTCCTGCAGTACAGGGTTTTGTCCTCCAGCTTAACCGGGGCCAGAAGCTCGGCAAATTCCACGCCGTCCTCCATTGCCATCACCAGTTCTTCCTCGTCAGCAGGCATGAAGCGTCTGGTCCTTCTGTATACCAGGGAAACCTTCTCCACGCCAGCGTTCCTCTTAGCTGCCCTTGCGGTATCCATGGCAGTGTTGCCGCCGCCGATGACAACCACGTTCTTACCTAAATCCAGCTTGCCGTCCGTTGCCTTGAACTGAGCCAGGAAATCCAATGCATTCATGGTATCCCCTGCTTCCAGCTTAAGGGTTCCCTTATCAGAAGCGCCCACTGCCAGGACGACGTAATCATATTCCTTCTTTAACTCATCAATGGAAGTGATTTCCTTTCCATTCACCATCTCCACGCCCATGGCTGCAACAATCTTCACATCGTTGTCAATGGCTTCATCGGAGATACGGAATCCCGGAATCACGTTGCGGACAACGCCGCCCATCTTTGCTTCCTTTTCAAAGACAGTTACCTTTACACCGCCCCTGGCCAGGAAGTAAGCTGCCGCCAGTCCTGCCGGTCCTCCGCCCACAACAGCAGCCTTCTTATCCGTGGTCACTGCCGGAGCCTTGAACTTAGACATCACTGCCTCAAAGCCGCCTTCAGCTGCTTCCAGCTTGGTCCTTCTGATATCCACAGGGCTCTCGTAGAAGTTCCTGGTACATTTACTCATACAGTTGTGTGCACAGATGGTGCCTGTGATGAATGGAAGCGGGTTCTTGTTCAGGATGACTTCCAGGGCCTGTTCAAACTCACCGGCTCCGGCCAGCTGCAGGTAGCGGGTGATATCCTGGTGGATCGGACAGCCTTCCTGGCACGGGGCCACGAAACAGTCTGTCAGCGGTACCGGCTTCTTAATCTTCCTGGAGGGAAGGGGTTTTACTGCCTTTACATGATGCTTGTCGCTCTTGACAGCCTCTACCAGTGCAGCCGCCTTATCAGCATCCACGCCTGTGAACGCAGCCGCATCCTTTCCTGCAAAGATCTGGCCGATCTGCTCCAGCCTCTCATAGCCGCCTGGCTTTAACATGGTGGTTGCCATGGTCACGGGCCAGATGCCTGCATCCACGATATCTTCTATATTAAAGTAATCAGCGCCGCCTGAGTAGGAAATGCGCAGCTTGCCGCCAAAGTCCTTAGCCAGCTTCATGGCAACTGACATGGATAAGGGATACAGGGACTTGCCGGACATGTACATCTCTTCGCTTGGAAGTTCATTCTGCTTCACGTCAACCGGGAAGGTGTTGGTAATCTTAACGCCGAATTCCAGTCCCTTCTCATCCGCCAGGGCCTGTAACCTCTCAAGCATGGGAACCGCATCCTCATACTGAAGGTCATCCCTGAAGTGGAAATCGCCGAATGCAACGTAGTCATAGCCCATGTCGTCCATAAGCTTCCTTGCGTACTCATATCCCAGAAGGGTGGGGTTGCATTTGATGAAGGTATGTACTTTCTTCTCCTCAATCAGGTAACGGGCAATGCGCTCAATCTCCTGCGGAGGACATCCGTGAAGGGTGGAAAGGGTTGCGCAGTTGCAGACCTGCGGGGAGATTCCCTCCACATCTTCCTTTGTCACCTTCTCAAACTTGTCAAGGTTATCGAGGAGCCACTGCCTGCACTCATTGAAAACAGCTGTCCCGGATGCATCCTTCATGCCCTCGATGAACCGGTCAATCTTCTCCAGCTTAATGCCCTCCAGGTCATATCCAACAGACATGTTGAACTGGAACCCGTCCATGGCCCCAAGGCCGTATTCCTTAGCCAGCACCTTACATGCGAACCATGCTTTCACATACTCGTCAAATGCCTGGGGAACATACAGCTCCGTGGACCACTCACAGTTATAGCACTCGTCATCCGCCTTGATACATGGCTTTGCAACCGGAAGGTCCTCGCCGTCCAGCTTCTGTACGGTCTTCAGTTCAAAGAAACGGCTGCCGGCCACATAAGCCGCAACAATATTCTGGGTCAGCTGGGTGTGGGGGCCTGCCGCGGGACCGAAGGGTGTCTCCAGCTTGCGGCCGAATATCTCATAATTCTTTTCCGGGTCTGCCTTAAAAGGTTTCCTGACTCCGAAAACAGCACCTTTTTTGTGCTCTTTTAGAATCCAGTTCATCAGGTTTCCAAATGGAATGGGTGTCATGATATCGCTCATTTTATTCTTATCCTCCTTATTATAAGCACCAGACCAGGTCCCAGCACCGGACACAAGGGCCGCGGGGCTTAGAAAGCCCCCAGGCCAATGTCCTCCATCCGGCTCAGCCGCCCAGGGTATGTTTCCCTGAGGTGCTGATTCCCGCCGCCCTGCAATCAGTTGTTTACTTAATTATACATGCTGCGCCTTCTTCATTATAGAGGAAAGCCTATCCAGGCCTGGAAGGCAGTTCCTTCCATCCGCGCATCCTTAACCGTTGATGGAACGCTCCAGCTTCTTAGCCTCTTCCCTTACCTCATAAAGGATCTTCTCCTCATCCAGGCCAATCAGTTCCCGGTCTTTCATAAGGACCTTGCCGTTACATACAGTGGTGATGACGCTCCTTCCGGTCATTCCGAACAGGATGTGTCCGTTGATGTTGGAAGCATCCATCGGTGTTAACGGGATGTAGTCGGTTACGATTACATCTGCGGCAGCGCCTTCCTTGAGCACACCGAGAGGCTTCTTGAAGTAACGGCCCGCAATCTTTGCATTGCCCTCAAAGAGCATCTGGGGAACCTCGCCCCATGCCGCGTTGGCATCGCACAGGTGATGCTTATGCAGTACATTGGCCACCTTCATGGACTCGGTCATGTCATGTGTATAGCCGTCCGTTCCAAGACCGGTTAAAATACCCCTGTGCACGATTTCCATGGTTGGAGGGCATCCGCAGGCATTGCCCATGTTGGACTCGGGGTTATGTACGACCATGGTATCCGTATCCTTAATCAGATCCATCTCATGGGAATTTACATAGATACAGTGGCCTAACAGTGTCTTGCTTCCTAAGATATTGTTGTCCATGAGACGGTCCACAATCCTCTTGCCGTACTTTTTAAGGCAATCGTGAAGGTCCTCAATGCCCTCAGCCACATGGATGTGGTATCCCACTTCGTCAGGCTTGTTGGCCGCTGCCAGCTCCATGGTCTCATCGGAAATGGTAAACTGTGCGTGCATACCCATCATGCCTGCCAGCATGTCTGTCCCATCAGCCAGGGCATGCTTGATCCAGGCCGCATTCTCCATAACGGCAGCCCTTGCCTTGTCCATGCCGTCCCTGTCCGAAACCTCATAGCAGAGGCAGGTCCTGATACCCATCTCCTTGGCAGCATCCTCGATGGCAAAAAGGCTGTCGTGGATTTCGCCAAAGCTGGCATGATGGTCAAATACAGTGGTGACGCCGTTCTTGATGGAATCCAGATAAGTGGCCCTTGCGCTCTGGCGGGTCTGCTCATTGGTCAGATGGCGGTCAATGGTCCACCACATCCCGTCCAGGATATCCAAAAATCCTTTCGGGTTATATCCCTTAATAGAAAGACCTCTGGCCATGGCGCTGTAGATGTGCTCATGGGTGTTGATGAACGCCGGCATGATGACGCCCCCCTTGGCGTCAATGAACTCAGCCTCCGGGAATTCCTTCTTCACTTCTTCCAGTGTCCCTACTTTCTTAATCACATTCCCGTCCATTGCCACCGCGCCATTCTCAATGAATGGATTAGCGGCATCCCTTGTCACCAGACGTCCGTTCCCAATAATTAACATAACCTCTCTCCTTTTCTTTTATAGAATACTTTAAATGAATTATATGTGTCAGACAGAAACAATTTGTCCTAAATCCCATCTTAAAACCATAAACTTTAATAAGATAGAACAGGACTTCCTGTAACCCTATACTAACACCTTATAACCCCATTTGCAAGCATAAAATGCAAAATTTTTTAGATATTCTAAATTTTTTTGTAAAAACCTCTTGCAATTCATTTTTTTTGTGCTATGATGGAATCATAAACAACGCGTCACAACATAGCGAAATGTTTATTGTACAAAGTAACCAGAAACTGATTGGAATTTGAAGAGTCCGAAGAAAGGAAGAAGAAAGCTATGGCATACACACTAGACCTTTTAAAGCAGCTTGCTGATGGCCTGGCAAGGCAGTTCGGACCAGACTGTGAAATCGTGATCCACGACCTGGCAAGGCATGACCTGGAACACTCCATTGTACATATCAATAATGGGCACGTGACCAACCGCCAGGAAGGCGACGGACCCTCCAAGGTAGTTCTGGAGACCCTTCACAAGGATCCGGCCACTTTAAAAGACCATCTTGGATACCTTACCCGTACATCCAACGGCAAGATACTGAAATCCAGTACCTTTTATATCCGTAATAAGGAAGGCGATTCCATTGATTACCTGCTTTCCCTTAATTATGATATAACCGGACTGATGACCGTGGACCGTTCCATCAAAGCCCTCATCGATACCGAACCCCAAGCGGACGTGAAGCAGCAGCCCGAACAGATTGTCCACAATGTCAATGACCTGTTAGACACCCTGATTGAACAGTCGGTGGCCCTTATCGGGAAGCCGGCCGCCCTTATGAATAAGGAGGAAAAAGTAACTGCCATCCAGTTCTTAAACGATGCAGGCGCCTTCCTTATCACTAAGTCGGGTGACAAAGTTTCCAAGTACTTCGGAATCTCCAAATTCACTTTGTACAGTTACATTGACGTTAACAGCCGCAAGGCAGATGATAAGAAATAACATTATAATCATAAACAGCAACACACATACAAGGAGGATTATGTAATATGGATCAGAAGATTCAATGGGCGGTCAATCATATGCCAAAGACAGATGATAAGAACCTGCCGATCATGGGCCTTGAGGAAATCGGAAAGGCAAGGACCTTCCACGAAAGCTTTCCTCAGTACAGCAAGACACCACTTACAAAGCTGGACCACATGGCTGAGTACCTGGGGGTAAAAGAGATTTACTTAAAGGATGAGTCCTACCGCTTTGGCCTGAACGCATTTAAAGTACTGGGCGGTTCCTTCGCAATGGCGCGCTACATTGCCAGCGAGACAGGCAAGGATGTGTCCGAGCTTCCTTATTCCGTCCTCACTTCTGACCAGTTAAGAAAAGAATTTGGCCAGGCAACCTTCTTCACAGCCACAGACGGCAACCACGGCCGCGGCGTTGCATGGGCAGCCAACCGCTTAGGCCAGAAGGCCGTTGTACATATGCCTAAGGGTTCCACCCAGACACGTCTTCAGAACATCGCAAAGGAAGGCGCACAGGTAGACATCCAGGAGATGAACTACGATGACTGTGTACGTCTGGCAGCCAAAGAGGCGGACGAGACAGAGAGAGGCGTGATTGTGCAGGATACTGCATGGGACGGCTACGAGGAGATTCCGGCCTGGATCATGCAGGGCTACGGAACCATGGCCATGGAAGCAGGCGAGCAGTTAAAGGAATACGGCTGTGAGCGTCCGACCCACATTTTCGTACAGGCAGGCGTCGGTTCCCTGGCAGGCGCGGTTGTGGGTTACTACTCCAACCTTTACGCTGATAACCCGCCAACCTTCGTTGTTGTGGAAGCGGAAGCAGCCGCATGTCTCTACAAGGGCGCTGCTGCTGGCGACGGCGACATCCGCATCGTGGACGGCGACATGGAAACCATCATGGCCGGTCTTGCATGCGGCGAGCCCAACACCATCTCCTGGGATATCTTAAAGAACCATGTAAAAGTATTCATCGCTGCCCCTGACTGGGTAGCTGCAAACGGCATGCGTATGCTGGGCGCTCCCATTAAGGGCGACGCACCTGTTACATCCGGTGAATCCGGCGCTGCTCCATTCGGCGCACTGGCAGCCGTCATGACCATGGATGAGTACAAGGATCTGAGAAATGACATCGGACTGGACGGATCTTCCAAAGTCCTGCTCTTCTCAACAGAAGGCGATACGGACCCTGACCGTTACAAGAACATTGTATGGAAAGGTCTCGATAAATAAGCAATAAAGCATCATCCAATAAACCCAATCACCACCGCTGCCCCGCGGTTCACCCCCGCCGGGCGGCACCACCACAATATGAATGCAAATGTATATGGAGGAAATGAAAACAATGAGTCTGGATTACGCAAAAATCAAAGAAGCAGCACAGAATTACGAGAAGGACATGACCAAATTCTTACGCGATATCGTTAAGTTCCCAGGTGAAAGCTGCGATGAGAAGGCACACATCGACCGCATCGCTGAAGAGATGAGGAAGCTTGACTTCACCAAGGTTGAGATTGACCCCATGGGCAACGTACTTGGCTACATGGGAACCGGCAAGACCTTAATCGGCTTTGACGCCCACATCGATACGGTTGGTATCGGCAATAAGAACAACTGGAACTTCGATCCATACGAAGGTTATGAGAACGACACCGAGATTGGCGGACGCGGCGTGTCTGACCAGTGCGGCGGTATCGTAAGTGCTGTTTACGGCGCTAAGATCATGAAGGACCTGGGCCTGTTAAGCGACAAGTACACGGTTCTGGTAACCGGTACGGTCCAGGAAGAGGACTGTGATGGTCTTTGCTGGCAGTATATCATCAATGAAGATAAGGTACGTCCTGACTTCGTTGTATCAACAGAGCCTACTGACGGCGGCATCTACCGCGGACAGAGGGGACGTATGGAAATCCGCGTTGACGTCAAGGGTGTTTCCTGCCACGGTTCCGCCCCAGAGCGCGGCGACAACGCAATCTACAAGATGGCCGATATCCTTCAGGATGTACGCGCACTGAACGAGAATGACGCTGCTGATGACAAGGAAGTCAAGGGCCTTGTGAAGATGTTAGATGAGAAATACAATCCAGAGTGGAAGGAAGCCAACTTCTTAGGACGCGGCACGGTTACCACCTCCGAGATTTTCTTCACCTCCCCAAGCCGCTGTGCAGTTGCCGACTCCTGCTCCGTATCCCTTGACCGCCGCATGACTGCCGGTGAGACATGGGAGAGCTGCCTGGATGAGATCCGCGCCCTTCCTGCTGTTAAGAAATATGGCGATGATGTTACTGTTTCCATGTATGAGTATTCCCGTCCTTCCTACAAAGGACTTACATATCCAATCGAGTGCTACTTCCCAACCTGGGTCATCCCGGAAGACCACGAAGTCACCAAGGCCCTGGAAGATGCTTACAAGAACCTGTACGGCAATGAGCGTATCGGTGTTGCCGCTACCGAGGAAATGAGGAAGGCCCGTCCTCTCACAGACAAGTGGACCTTCTCAACCAACGGCGTTTCCATCATGGGACGTAACGGTATCCCCTGCATCGGCTTCGGACCTGGCGCAGAGGCTCAGGCCCATGCCCCCAATGAGATTACCTGGAAGCAGGATCTGGTTACATGTGCGGCTGTTTATGCGGCACTGCCGACTGTGTATTGTAAGTAAGGAATTATTCGTATTTAAGGATCATCATTGTTTTAGATTATTGTCCGCAGGGTGATTTTTTGGCTGCCATTCAGTGTGGTTTTGCCATCCCGCTGGTCCGCAGTGCCATCTTCTTGGCCTGTGGGGCGGCCAAGAAGCATAGGGCATACGCCCTATGAAAAATAAAATATAACTGCATCCTGCTTATTCGTAAACCATTTTCCATGAAGTCCTAGTGACCTGTTTTATTTCGGCGGCTTATGCTGAAAGCCGCCGAAGGATTACAGGCCCGGGCACCCAGACATTGAAACCAAAAAATATAAATAAATCATATTAAAGGAGTTAATCAAATGAAAACATTACAGGATTACATTGATAAGTTAAACAGCCTCAATTTCAAGGAAATGTACGAGAACGACTTCTTCCTGACCTGGGAGAAGACCGATGAGGAACTGGAAGCAGTATGGACCGTTGCTGACGCCCTGCGCTACATGAGGGAGAACAACATTTCCACAAAGGTATTTGAGAGCGGCCTTGGCATCTCCTTATTCCGTGACAACTCCACACGTACACGTTTCTCCTTCGCTTCCGCATGTAACCTGTTAGGCCTGGAAGTCCAGGATCTGGACGAGGGTAAGAGCCAGGTTGCCCATGGTGAGACTGTCCGCGAGACAGCTAACATGATTTCCTTCATGGCTGATGTCATCGGTATCCGCGATGATATGTACATCGGCAAGGGCAATGCTTACATGCACGAAGTGGTTGACGCTGTCACACAGGGCCACAAGGACGGCATCCTTGAGCAGAAGCCAACCCTGGTTAACTTACAGTGCGATATCGACCATCCCACACAGTGTATGGCTGATATGCTGCACATCATCCATGAGTTCGGCGGCGTAGAGAACTTAAAGGGCAAGAAGTTAGCCATGACATGGGCTTACTCTCCTTCCTACGGCAAGCCACTCTCCGTTCCTCAGGGCGTTGTAGGCCTGATGACACGTATGGGTATGGAAGTTGTCCTGGCTCATCCGGAAGGCTATGAGATTATGCCTGAGGTTGAGGAAGTTGCTAAGAAGAACGCAGCAGCTACCGGCGGTTCCTTCCGCGTATCCCATGACATGGCTGACGCATTCAAGGATGCTGATATCGTATATCCGAAGAGCTGGGCTCCGTTCGCAGCCATGGAAAAGAGAACCAACCTGTACGCTGAAGGCGATTCCGAGGGAATCAAGGCCCTTGAGAAAGAACTGCTGGCTCAGAACGCAGAGCACAAGGACTGGTGCTGTACCGAAGAACTGATGAAGACCACCAAGGACGGCAAGGCCCTGTACCTGCACTGCTTACCTGCTGACATCAACGATGTAAGCTGCAAGGACGGCGAGGTTGAGGCATCTGTATTCGACCGTTACCGCGATCCCCTGTACAAGGAAGCAAGCTACAAGCCATATGTAATCGCTGCCATGATCATGTTAGCTAAGTTTGCTGATCCAGCTGAAATCTTAAAGAAACTGGAAGAAAAAGGAACACCAAGAGTATTCAAATAAATCCCAAACCTAGTCGTAGTACATTGTAGGGGCTGCCGGACAACGGTCCTGCGGCCCTTTTTGTCTCCAAAATAAGTTGTATTGTGCAAATAACAATGCGGGATACCCTCATATCCCGCCTGTAAAGGGGAATTTCACTATGGAAAACAAGAAAAAACGTATTGTCATCGCATTGGGCGGCAACGCACTTGGCAACACACTTCCTGAGCAGATGATAGCTGTTAAGATTACCGCTAAGGCTATCGTGGACCTCATCGAAGAAGGTTGCGAAGTCATCGTAGCCCATGGAAACGGCCCGCAGGTCGGCATGATCAACAATGCCATGGCTGCCCTGAGCCGCGAGGACGCAAACCAGCCAAACACTCCCCTCTCTGTCTGTGTGGCAATGAGCCAGGCCTATATCGGCTATGACCTTCAGAATGCCCTGAGAGAGGAACTTTACAACCGCGAAATGTACGATATCCCGGTTGCTACCATGATCACACAGGTGCGTGTGGATGCAGAAGATCCTGCATTCGACACCCCCAGCAAGCCAATCGGCCACTTCATGACCGAGGAACAGGCCAAGATTGCATCCGAGAAATACGGATACATCATGAAGGAGGACGCAGGACGCGGTTACAGACGTGTGGTTGCTTCTCCAAAGCCAGCTGAAATTGTTGAAATCGGCGCTATCCGCTCCCTGGTTGACTCCGGTCAGCTGGTCATCGCATGCGGAGGCGGCGGAATCCCGGTTACCCGTCAGGGCAATCATTTAAAGGGCGCCAGCGCTGTTATCGACAAGGATTTTGCCAGTGAGCTGTTAGCAGAGGAACTGAACGCTGATTTCTTAATCATCCTCACTGCAGTAGAAAAGGTAGCTATCAACTTCGGAAAACCGGAAGAAAAGTGGTTGGATAATCTCACACCGGACCAGGCCAAGGTATACATGGAAGAGGGACATTTCGCCCCTGGCTCCATGCTGCCAAAGGTTCAGGCC
>DS990260.1:1194055-1316117 GCA_000155435.1 Clostridiales bacterium 1_7_47FAA
GAGTCCAAAGATGGACGTACTGCACTCATAACCTTGCTTGAAAAAGCAAAAGAGGGAATCCAAGGACTGACCGGAACTCAAATTCACCAATAAGCCCAAGGAGGAACTTAAATATGAATCAGGCAGGTAATCAATCAGCTTTATTTGACTATTATGGAAAACCTAGTTTTTCCCAGGCATTCCCACTTGCAATGCAGCATGTGGTGGCCGCAATCGTGGGGTGCGTAACCCCCGCCATTATCGTATCAGGAGCAGCAGGGCTCAATCCCACTGATAAAGTCTTTTTAATACAGGCAGCCCTTGTTGTGGCAGGTTTAGCCACACTATTACAGCTTTTCCCCATCGGCAATAAGAACGGTCTTCATATCGGAGCCGCCCTTCCTGTCATCATGGGTGTGAGTTTTGCTTATGTCCCCAGCATGCAGGCCATTGCAGGCCATGAAAGCGGGCTGGGGGTTCCGATGATATTAGGCGCCCAGATTGTAGGCGGCGTGGTGGCAATCATTGTTGGTTTTTCCATTAAGAAGATACGCAAGCTGTTCCCGCCGTTAATCGCCGGTACTGTTGTGTTTACCATCGGTCTTTCCTTATATCCCACTGCCGTCAACTACATGGCAGGCGGAGCCGGCAAGCCCCTGGCAAGCGAAATCGGTAAACTGGGCTTTGGCTCATGGCAGAACTGGACAACTGCGTTGATTACTTTAGCCGTTGTCACCGTTTTAAATCATTTCACCAAAGGTATCCTGAAGCTGGCCTCCATCCTTATCGGCGTGATTGTGGGTTATGCCGTTGCCCTGGGATTTGGGCTGGTTGACTTCAGCGGCGTTGCCTCGGCTGGTATTTTCCAGTTCCCGACCCCGCTGCACTTTGGGGTAATATTTGATCCTTCTTCCTGTATTGCAATCGGCCTTTTATTTGCCATCAATTCAATCCAGGCAATCGGTGACTTTTCCGCAACCACCACCGGCTCCATGGAGCGTATGCCGGAGGACAAGGAATTACAGGGAGGTATTGTGGGTTACGGTATCTCCAATATCATAGGCGCTGTGCTGGGCGGGCTTCCAACCGCCACCTACAGCCAGAACGTAGGAATCGTAGTGACCACCAAGGTAATCAACCGCATCGTTCTCGGAATGGCGGCTGTCATCCTGCTGGTTGCAGGCCTGATTCCCAAGTTCTCAGCAGTCCTGACCACCATTCCCCAGTGTGTACTGGGCGGCGCTACCATCACAGTATTCGCATCCATTGCCATGACCGGTATCAAGTTAGTCATGACAGAGGACATGAACTACCGCAATACTTCCATCGTAGGCCTTTCCGTAGCATTAGGAATGGGCGTTACACAGGCAGCCAATTCCCTGGCAGCATTCCCTGACTGGGCAACTACCATCTTTGGTAAGTCCCCTGTTGTGGTTGCAACCTGTGTGGCAATCCTGCTGAACGTAATCCTTCCAAGGGATAACACGGCAGCGAAAAAGAATTAATCCTCTAATTGTATGTAATGGTACAGCTAGTTTATAATGTTTGGAAATGCCTCTGGCCGGGATTCGCGGCCGGAGGCATTTTCATGTTCCCTTTTTTCCTATTCCCAATATCCGTTTTAAGCATGTTTTTGCAATTCATAACAGATTTTCAATCATCCTGAAAGGATACGGCCTTCACAATCGTATTATGGATGAGACACTAATTAAGAAGGAGATTGAAAATCATGAAAATCAGGACTATAATAGCAACAGCAGTAACAGGAATCGTATTAATGGCAGCAGGCAGCAGCCTTGCCTTTGGCGCGGACTGGACGTGTCCAAGGGGCTATGGGGACTGTACCAGCTATGAATACTGCACCACCCATGACCATGGGGACTGTGACGGACACTGGTCTGAGGAAGGCGACTGGGTGTGCCCGGACGGGACCCACAGCTATAGCTGCTCCTCTTCCACCGCTTCCTCCCCATCCGCCGCTTCCGGCAGCAGACGCGGTCACCACGGTGAACACAGGCAGGGCGGTCAGGGACATCACGGCAGCCATGGCTGCGGGACGGATTGCAGATAAGCATATGCCATACCAGATGGAGAAACAATGCGGCAGGAAACAGATGTAGAGCAGGCAATCGAGCAGTATGCTGACATGATAAAGCATATCTGCCTTGTCTATATGAAAAATGAAAGCGATACAGAGGACGTGTTTCAGGATGTGTTTTTGAAATACGCCCTTTTTTCTGAACCCTTTGAGTCGGAAGAACATAAAAAAGCCTGGCTGATACGTGTGGCCATTAACCGGTGCAAGGATGTGCTCCGAAGCTTTTTCCACAGGAATACATGTTCCCTGGACGAGGCCATGGCCGTGGCCGCCCCTGACAGCGGGGACTTCTCCCATGTGCTGGAGGCCGTCATCCGGCTTCCTGAGAAGTATAAGATCCTGGTGTACCTGCACTACTATCAGGGATATTCCGCCGTGGAGATTGCAGGCATCCTGCACAAAAAGGTGAATACCGTATACACGCATCTGGCAAGGGCCAGGGCAGAATTAAAAGACATGCTGGGAGGTGATGAAGGTGAAACAGGAAATCCGTAAGGCATTTGACGCGGTCCGGTGCGAAGACGGACTGAAGGAACGGACACGTGACCGTGTAATACGCAGGATGGGACAAAAGCAGCCAAAACCTGCCCTGCGCCGGATGAGACTTGCCGTGTCCCTGGCCTGTCTTCTGGTGTTTGCCGGAAGCGGATTCGGCGGATACCAGCTCTACTATGCGGAGGCAGCCACCATCAGTATTGATGTGAATCCCAGCATTGAACTGGGAATCAACCGGTGGGGAAGGGTTGTGGAGGAAGTCCCCTATGGCAGGGACGGTGAAATGGTGCTGCGCCAGGTTTCCCTGCGGCATCTGGAATATGAGGAAGCCCTCAACCGCCTGCTTGGCAGTGAGGTCATGCAGGACTACCTGAAAAAAGACGCCCTGCTGTCCATCACACTGGAGAACAGGGGCGGGGACGGCATTTTACTGGAAAACCTTCAAAGCTGTGTGGACACCACCCTCAAACAGTGCCACAGCCAGGCCAGGACAGAATATGTCAGCGTGGACGGCCACATGTGCCAGGAAGCCCACAGCCTTGGCATGTCCGTGGGGAAATATCACGCCATACAGGAGCTTCTCACCGCGGACCCGCAGGCCACCCTGGACGAGTTCAAGGATAAGTCCATGAAGGAAATCAAGGGACATACGGAGCACTGTGGGCACAAGGCACAGGAAACAGGAGAAAAGGAAACAGGGGAAAAGGCAGCCGGTGGCTGCCATAATAGGGGGCATCACGGAGGGCGGGAGGACTAACAGCCCTCAATCCCATAAAGCCTCACGGCATTCCTCCAGAGGATGTCCTCCTTCTCTTCCCCTGATATATCCAGACTTCTTATGAAATCAGGCCCGTCCGTAAGCCATTCCATGCGCACAGGGTATGAGGAGCCATAGATGATATGGTCTGAACCAAGTACCCTTACCGCGCCCTCAAGCGCTTCCCTGCCCCATGGCTGCGCATGGCTGGTCTCAAAGAACAGGTTCTCAGATAGATACCGCTCCATCTCATCCCCGTTATCCTCAAAACGTCTTACCTCATCCTTTCCCACCGACCTGGCAGGGACCATCATGTTCCGGAAGGCAAAGAAGCCGCCGCCCAGCATGGAATGGACCATCTTAACATGCGGGTATTTCCCGAACATCCCGCTCATCATTTCCCTGCACACGGCCGTCATCTGGTCGGCACAGCGGCCGTAGGACCTGCGGAGGTTGTTATATGCCAGCAGGGAACCATGGTCAACCGGCAGCGGGGTATGGTGGACGTAAACCGTCATCCCGTACGCCTCCAGCCGTTCAAACAGGGGGGCAAAGGCTTCATCGTCCAGATACAGCTCCCCATAATGGGCGCTCATCTGTACGCCCTTCATTCCCAGTTCCTCATGGCATCGCTCCAGCTCCCTCAAGGACGCCTCCCCGCCAAAGGGAGGTATGACCGCAAGAGGGACCAGACGCCCATGGCTGCGCACACCATAATCCGCCATCCCATCATTGAAAAGCCTGGCCATGTCAAGGCCCATCCATTCATGGCAGCAGGGTACCTTCATGACCGCCCGGTCAATCCCGGCCCGGTCCATGTCCGCAAGCTGTGTATCAAAATCATAATCCCCCTCCGCATAATTCACGCCTGGGCAGCCTGCGGGGCGCTCGATGACGATTTCCTTTCTTCCGTCATTGTCCCGGACCCGTCCCAGGGTTCCATAAGCCCGGGGAATATCTGCCAGGAACGTTTGGAGCAGCCTATCATCCTTGAACACCTGTTCCGGGAACCAATATACATTTGCATCTATTACCATCTTACGATACCTCTTTCTCTTGATTCATGGCTTGCGGTTTTTAGCAGAAAACCTTATAATGTTTAGGAAGGTATCTCACTTTTAACCGAATTAATACAGGAGACCATGAATGGATATTGACTATATACATGAATTCGTTGTTCTGGCCGGGACCGGCAACTACATGGAAGCCGCGGACAGGCTGTTCCTCACCCAGTCCTCTCTCACCAGGCATATACAGAAGCTGGAAGCCGACCTGGGCGTCACACTCTTTGACCGCACCACCAGGCGCATTGAACTGAATCAATACGGCAGGCTGTTCCTTCCCTATGCGGAGCAGATAGCGCTGCTGCAAAAGGATTATACCACGGCCTTCTGCAATGAACTGAACCGTGAGCGGGGCACCATACGCATTGGCGCCATTCCCGTGATGGCCCAGTACCATATCACGGATATCCTTGCCCGTTTCCAGCAGGAGAACCGGAATTACATGCTGGATATCCAGGAAGCGGATTCCCTGCAGCTGATCCAGATGCTCCGTGAGGAAAGGATTGACTTTGCGGTCATACGCGAATCCGATGACGCATCCAGCTCATTCAGGAAGATTCCCATTACCCAGGACACCCTGGCAGCCCTGATGCCGAAGAACCATCCCCTGGCCGGCAGTGGACATATTGAGTTAAAGCAGCTTTACCGCGATTCCTTCCTGCTTCTTGGAAGGGACACGTTCATGTATTCCCTTTGTGTCCGTGAATGCCGTACGGCCGGCTTTGAGCCTCATATCGCATTTACCAGCAACCGGGTGGACAATATCATCGGACTGGTAAGCAAGGGCATGGGCGTGGGACTGCTTACCAAACGGCCTGTCATGTCAGCCAACCACTCCGACATCGCGGTCGTGGATGTCCTTCCCGCCATCACCACCACCATCAGCCTGGCCTATCTGCCTGATAAGAAGCTCACAGCCCCCCAGCAGCAGCTGGTCCGGCTTTTTGAGAGCCTGTAAGTGCACAGGCTCCTTTTTTATCCCATAAACAGCCCGCCGTTAAGGCGGAGTACCTGCCCGGTCATGAATCCTGCTTCCTCGCTTGCCAGATAACACACCACAGCCCCAAACTCCTCCGGTGTCCCATTCCGTCTTACCGGTATCCGGAGGACCAGCGTCCGGTTGTCCAGCTCGTCTTCCCCTTCCGGCGCATGGTCATTCTCCATGCCGCCCCTGGCAATACAGTTAACCGTTATGCCCTGGACGGCCAGCTCCCTGGCCAGATACCTGGTCATGGAAATCACCCCGCCCCTGGCAGCACATTCTAAAAGTCCTTCCTCTAAAAGCCCGTTTTCCGCACCTGTACCGGACACCAATATGATGCGCCCGGCCCTGCTCTTCTTGAGATAGGGGATTGCCTTCTGCACCATGGTAAAGCTTCCGGTAATCTGATGGTGGAGCTTCCCATCCAGTTCCTCCTCCGTTATATCGGATAAATCCTGACGGCGCGCCGCCGCGCCCTGGTTCGGTATGATCACATCCACTGAACCGAATCTCCGGTATACCTCACCATAGACAGCCCCATCCCCGTCCTCATTGCTAAGGGCAATGCATGTCCCTGGATTATCTTCCACCTCCGCAATCAGCCGTCCCGCATCTGCCATGTTGTGGGTTACCATCACCACATTCATCCCGGCCGCGGTCAGCATCCTGACCGCCCCGGCCCCCACATGGCCCGTTGCCCCGGCAATGACTGCCGTACGTCCCTTTAATGTATACATACCCATCTCCGTCATATGAACCGTCCATTCTGGTCAATCCACGAGTCAACAAAATCAAACAGCACCTTAACCGTATCCCCGAACTGTCCCGGATACGCCTCCGCCTCATAAGCCGGGGTGAAATTATGTCCGGCCCCTTCCACAAAGCCCAGGGTCTTATCCACGCTTCCCGCCCGCTCATATATCACCTCGGACGCCAGATATTCATAGCTTCCCGTCATCCCCATGACAAGCATGGGAACATGGATTCCCGGCACATTGGAGGGTGGGCAGCAGTAGCTGGAATCCCAGTCAATCCCGTAAACGCCGTCTTCCCCCACCCGGAAATCCTCCGTGGTCCGGACGTCCTGGGAACGCAGATATGTCTTGACCGTGGTCATGACCCCGCCGCACCTGAGGGAACCTGTATTCTGCTGTCCCGGGCGCGACACCCTGACGCTGGGCACCACCTGCAGCGTGATGCTGCCATCCCCGTGCAGCAGGGGCCACTCCTTCTTTGTATGGGACAGCAGGCTGAGGTCCTGGGGAAACAGTTTGTTGTTAGGCGCAATCTGGTTGGCGCCCGGAATCACCATAGGCTCATCATCCGAGTACGCCCCCCTTCCATCCTCAATATCCCTGAGCCGGTTAACGGCATGTTCAATCAGCCGGTTGCCCCGTTCCCCCTGGGCCTTATAAAACCTGCGTTTAAACCCTTCGCTGTAATGGGCGCCGTCCGGGTGGAACCCATGATCCATGTTAAATAAATCCAGCCCCGGATCCCGTCCGGCACCCCCTGACTCCTCCATGACGGCAGGATCCAGGCTGAAGAGTGTCATGGCCCCGTTGCCAAAGTTGGAATCCAGGAAAACCACCCCGTCCGCAGCAGGCAGTGTCTCAATCAGCCCGCAGGGAATCAGCTTTTCAGGCCCCTGGAACACCTCCACGCCGTTTTCAGCCACGCACTGGTATGCGCTCATAAGGGTGGCGCCGCCGCTGTGGCCCAGCAGAAGTACCTTTTCAATACCGGGATAGCCCTTTAAAAATTCCACGGCAGCCTTCACATTCAGCAGCTTATCGTCCAGCGTTGATTTGGCATCTGCCACCGTTGCAGCCAGGACGCGGTATCCCCGCCTGGCCAGTTCCGGAGCCGGCAAAAATCCCAGATAGCTTTCATCTGAATGCATCAGCACAATGCCGATCTGGCTTTTCCTGCCCAGCAGTTCCGGTTCATACAGCAGTCCCGTCACCCTGTCCGGCAGCGGTACAAATGCGATTCTATAATTATCAGACATATAAGACCTCTCTTATTTTCCTTTTTAGATTACCAGGGAGTACAATCCCTAGAGCGTGTTTATCTCCGCCACACGGCAGCAGGACACAAAATGACGGTCGGAAACCATGGTCAGCTGCTGCGGTTCCCTGCACGCCTCCTTTGCATAGGGACATCTGGAATAAAACCTGCATCCCGGCTTCGGGTTGATGGGCGAGGTAATCTCCCCCTTCAGCGGAAGCCGCTTCATGGGATGGAGGATATCCGTGGACGGGATTGCCGAAAGCAGCGCCTTTGTATACGGATGCAGGGTGTGTGCAAACAATTCCCTGCTGGGCGCCTTCTCCACCAGCTGCCCCAGATACATCACGCATATATTGTCCGAGATATGCCGCACCACGGAAAGGTCATGTGTGACGAACATATAGGCCACCTTGCTCTTCTCCTGCAGGTCCATCAGCAGGTTCAGCACCTGGGCCTGGATGGAGACATCCAGGGCGCTGACCGGCTCGTCGCAGACAATGAACTCCGGGTTCAGGGCCAGTGCCCTGGCAATCCCCACCCGCTGGCGGCGTCCCCCGTCCAGTTCATGGGGATAGGAGCGTCTGAGCCGCTCATCCACCCCCACCAGGTCCATCAGGCGGTTGGCCTCATCCCGCAGTTCCGCCTTGGAATGAAACCTTCCCGAATGCTCCAGAGGTTCCATGATGGTGGATTCAATCCGCATGCGGGGGTTCAGGCTGGAATAGGGATCCTGGAACACAATCTGCATCTGTTCCCGCACCCTGCGCAGTTCACCCTTGCGTACATGGGTGATATCCTGGCCATTTAACAGGATCTGCCCCTCCGTGGCCTCCTGCAGGCGGATTATGGTGCGCCCCAGGGTGGATTTACCGCATCCCGACTCCCCCACTACCCCAAGGGTCTCACCTTTTTCAATGGAAAATGATACATCATCCACCGCATGGTTGGTTCCGGCAGGCACTTTGAAGTATTTTTTCAAATGTTTTACTTCTATCAGGGACGGCATACACTAATCCTCCTTATGTTTGAGACCGCATCTGCAAAAATGCCCGGGTGCAATTTCTCTGAATTCAATTTCCCCTTTGCCGCATCCGCCCTTTGCATGGGGACAGCGCGGTGCAAATGCGCAGCCCTCCGGCAGGTCCGTGGGGTCAGGCGGGGAACCTGCAATGGGTTTTAACCGCCTTACATCTGTATTCATGCCTGGCAGTGACTGGAACAGGCCAATGGTGTATGGGTGGGACGGATGGAGGAACACGGCCTCTTTGCTGCCATATTCCAGGATCTGCCCCGCATAGATCACTGCCACGTAATCACTTGTCTCCGCCACCACCCCCAGGTCATGGGTAATCAGCAGCATGGACGTGTTATATTTACATTTCAGGTCCTTAATCAGATCCAGCACCTGGGCCTGTATGGTGACGTCCAGGGCCGTGGTTGGCTCATCGGCCAGCAGCAGGTCCGGGCTGCAGGCCAGGGCCATGGCAATGACAACCCTCTGCTTCATGCCGCCGGAGAACTCAAAGGGGTATTCCCCAAACCGCTCTGCCGGGATACCTACCATCTCCAGCATATTGGCGGCCTCCTCTTCTGCCTCCTTCCTGGTATAGCCATTGTGCAGCAGAAGGCCTTCCACAATCTGTTCCCCCACCGTCATGATGGGGTTCAGGGCCGTCATTGGGTCCTGGAAGATCATGGCGATTTTCTCACCCCGGATTTTCAGCATTTCCTCCTCCGGTTTTTTTAACAGGTCCTCACCCTCCAGGATGATTTCCCCACTCCTGAGCCTGGCGGGCGGATTGGGCAGGATTCCAAGGATTGCCTTGGCAATGGTGGTCTTGCCCGCGCCTGTCTCCCCTACCAGGGCCAGCGTCTCCCCCTTATCCATGTCAAAGGAAATGCCGTTGACCGCATGAACCGTCTTCCTGCCTGAGGTATAGACCACATCCAGGCCGCGCACCGAAAGAAATTTTTCTGTTTTCTCATTCATTTCCACAAACTCTCCTTTCAACTGCGCAGCTTCGGGTCCATGGCGTCGCGAAGCCCGTCGCCAATCAGGTTAATGGCCAGCACGGTCAGCGCAATGACAATACCAGGGAACATGATTAAATGCGGGTAATTCAAAATGTGGGTGCGGGCATCCGCCAGCATGGCTCCCCACTCCGGCGTAGGCGGCTGTACCCCCAGGCCGATGTAGGAAAGGGCGGCCGCCATGGTGATGTTCATGCCTATGTTCATGGTGGCGTCCACGATGACCGGAGATACCACATTGGGCAGTATATGGCGGAACATGATGCTTAAATGGGAGCAGTTGATGGATTGGGCCGCCTCCAGGTAATCCTTGGAACGTTCGGAGAGGATCTGCCCGCGGATCAGACGCACATCAATGGGCACGTTGCCAATGGCCAGCGCCAGCACGGTATTGAAAAATCCGGCGCCCAGCACAGCGGAAATCAGGATACACAGCAGCATGCCCGGCAGGCTGGACCAGATATCCAGAAACCGCATGATGACAGTCTCTGTCCTGCCCCCGAAATAACCGGCAATACTGCCTATGATACATCCCATGACCGCGCTGAACAGTGCGGCGCAGATGCCAAGGGCAAGGGAATAGCGTCCGCCGTAGAGCAGACGGCTGAACAGGTCCCGTCCCATTGCATCCGTGCCGAAGATATGTCTTCCTGAGGGTGCCGCAAACATATTGGCCAGGTCCATTTCATTGACGCCATAGGGCGCCAGCAGGGATGCCGCCGCACAGGATATGGTAATCAGGGCAAGAAGGATGACACCCACCCTTGCGCCTTTATTTTTCCAGATTCTTGCAAATGTCTCTGCAAGCAGCGATGATCCGCCCATACCATTCATTTTCATGCCTTCACCGCCTTTCGGGCTTTACCGCCGGAATACTGCGCCTTGATACGCGGGTCAATGAATGCGTAAATCAGATCCACTGCCAGCATGACCAGGGCTGTGAAAACCGCAAAGAACAGGACGCATGCCCGGACCACCGGGTAATCACGCATATTAATGGCGTTCAGCATGTAAAGACCCACGCCAGGCACTGAAAAAACACTTTCAATCACAGCCGAACCTGCCACTATCCTTGCAAACCCGGCCCCGATGGAGGTGATGATGGGCATCAGCGCATTGGGTAGCATGTGCTTTAATACCACCATTTTCTCACGCTGTCCTTTTGCCCTTGCGGTTGTGATATAATCCTCCCGGAACACGCCCAGCATGCTGGCCCTTGTCTGGCGCGCATTGACCGCGATTCCTCCCAGGGCGCTGCAGATGATGGGCATCACATAAAACTGGGGACCTCCGATGCCGTAGGAAGGAAGCCAGCCAAGCCTGGCTGAAAAAAGCAGGATCATCATCAGGGCCACCCAGAAATCCGGGCAGGAGATGAAAATCATGGCAATTGCCATGGTAAGGGAGTCCTGCCATCTTCCCTCGTGGGTTGCCGCGAAGATTCCAAGGTACAGGCCCAGGCCCAGGTTCAGCACCATGGCGCAGACCCCGATTAATATGGTCCTTGGAAGGCGGACCAGCATTTCCTGATAGACCGGTTTATCATAAACCCAGGAATTGCCGAAATCAAACCGGATGAATGTATTGTAAAAATAGTCTCCAAGCTGTACCAGATACGGCCTGTCAATCCCCATCTTAGTCCGCATGAGAGCAATGTCCGACGCGGAGGCATTGCCTCCGGCAATCACGATAGCCGGATCGCCGGGGGTAAAATAGAGGATTGTGAATATGATGAATGCCGTACCAAGCACGATTACAATCATCCAGAGCAGTCTTTTCAATATATATTTTCCCATATGTCTCACTCCGATTTTTGAAACCTGCCTGATTCACAGGAACTGTTTTCAGGAACTAGTCAAGGTAATAGTCGCATGCCCCGGGAAGCAGGAATTCACTTTCACGGTAAACCAAGGTTGCAAAATCCTTGCTGTACACCGCGTTCATCTGCGGCATGCACAGGGCGTGGTAGTAGGCGTTTTCTACAATATAGTCATGTACCCTGGTCATGTTTTCCTCGTTGTGCCCGTCAACCGTATTGGCGGTCATGAACAGCTCCTGCAGTTCATCATCATGGAGGAATGCCATGTTAAATCCGGTGCCGAACTCATTGTAGTTAATCGGACGGTTCCACTCCCCCACCTGTGTGCCGCCTCCGGGGTTCCAGAGAAGGATGTCCCATGCATCCGGATTGTTCACATCAGACTGGACCAGCGCGCTTTCCTTGGCATTGATTTCCACATTGATCCCGGCCTGTAAGAGCAGGGCCTGTATCATGGTCATGATGCTCTTGATATCTTCCCGGTTAAAGCCTTCCAGCCTCAGGGTCTCGCCGTTATAGCCGGACTGTTCCAGATATTCCTTGGCCTTTTGGAGGTCATATGTATTCATATAGGTTTCCGTGCTCTCCCACGCAGGATAATAATCCTCAAAGAACGGGGTGCCGAATGCCCTGGCTGCAATGGATGTGCCTGTGGCTGCCGCAATTGCTTGATTGTCAAGGGCATAGAAGATTGCCTTTCTCAGATTGACATCGCTCATCAGGTTGTTTTCAGAGCAGTTGGGAATCAGGGTATACAGTTCCGAACCCTGGGTCACATATACGCCATACCGGTCCGCATACTGTCCGCCCTCTGAAAAATCCTTCAGGTTCTCTGCCGGGACAGCCTGTGAATACTGGATCTGGTCCGTGCTCAGTGCAATGACGTGCTGGGATGCCTCTGCAATGATGTCATACTCAATGGTCTCCACATTGGCCTTGTGGTTTGAATCCCTTAATTCCGCTGTCTGCCAGTATTTATCATTGGCTTTTAAAGTCAGATGCGCGCCGGAAACATATTCAGACACCACATACGGCCCTGTCCCGATGGGCTTGTCCGCAAAGCCGCCGATTTCCTCGTAGGATTTCTGGGAAACCACCATGGTACGGCACCAGGGCCATTCCAGGGCGCCCACCTGTACCACGGGACCTGTCCATGTGTATTCCAGCGTGTAATCATCAATGGCCTTGACGCTGTCAAAAATATCATACTTTACGGCATTTCCCGAATCCACCAAAAGGCCTGTGGAGAATACCACATCCTGGGCCGTGATATGATTGCCCGCGGCATCGTAGATGTTGTCGTGGAGGGTCACCCTTGTATGGGTTTCATCCACATCCTGGTACTCCTTTGCCAGGATAGGGATATATCCGCCTCCCCTGAAATCAAACAGCGCCTCATAAATATTATAATAAATGTACTGCTTGCTCTGGTCGCCCGCCCAGGTATACGGCGCAAGGTCCTGGGGGTCGCTGGACAGGGCAACGGTCACCTTCCCATACCGTCCATCTGAATCCGCCGTGGTCTTCCTGCTGCTGTCCGCCTTGGGCGCTTCTGACGAGGCAGCCGGCGTCTCTGTCGGCGCAGCCCCTGCCTGCGCGGCGGTTCCCCCTGTCCCGGAAGCGCTGCCTCCCGGACTGCCTGGATTGCCGCCCCCGCATCCTGCCAGTGAAACCGCCATTGCGGCTGCCAGCGTCATTGCCGCCACACGCTTAGCCATGTACTTACCCCATTTTTTTTGCATTGTCGTACCTCCCATTTTTTGTTACACTGTTATTTTGCAGACATTTTGTACAAAGTACATATTTCAATGTAGTTTTATTTTAGTATATCCATGGATAATGTACAAACCGTATTTGAAGTTGATTTATGCAGTTTGTGCAATTATCCCTGGAGAGCACAAAAAAAGCAGCCTGAGGAAACAGGCCGCTTTGATTGCTATACTCAGATTTCAGATGCCGGCTCATTCCCGGCTGCGTTTTATCCATACTTACATTACCTGTGCAGGAACATGTCCTTCTCCATTACGCTGACAATAATACCCATGCAGATCAGAACGCCGCCCACAACAAAGTTCCATGTAAGGACCTCCCCCAAAAGGACCACCCCCAATACAGCGGATGTAAGGGGCTGTAGCGGGTAAAACATGGAGCACACGCTGGCGTCCAGAAGCTTAAGCCCCATGTTCCAGAGTGTGTGGGCCACCGCAGTTCCCACTACCCCCAGGTAAATGCAGGCAAGGACAGCGGACCCGGTCAATACGGGCGGTGTTTTTACCGCTTCCACCATGGCGCACGGAACCGTGAAGATAAGGGCAGCCCCCAGCCCGTACAGCGCAATCTGGACCGGGTCATATCCCCCGGAAACCTTCCTGATGGCCACGGAAGCAGTGGACCATAAGAGTACGGAGCAGACAGAGGCCGCCAGCCCTGCCGCGTTCACTGACGCGCCTCCCACCCCCAGGATGATGTATACCCCCGCAATCGATATGCAGATGCTGGCAATATGCCGTTTACGTATCTTTTCCTTCAGGAAAACAGCTGCCAGAAGGGATATGGTAATGGGGTTCATGCCGTTAATCAGGGAGGCCAGGGAGGCATCCAACAGCTTGGTTCCTATCAGCTGGAACGTAATGGAAACAAAATATCCCAGCCCGCCTACAATCCATATGTATTTCCAGTCCCCCTTCTGTACGGTGCGCCTTGTCTTTCTCATGTGCAAAAGCACGGTAAGGCACGCGCCCGCCACCAGATACCGGAAACACAGCACGGTAAGAGGCCCCATGGACGCCAGGGCGTATTTGCTTGCTATGTAAACACTTCCCCATATAAAACATGTAATTATGACATATAAGTAGCCGATACGGTTTTTCATTTCACGCTCTCCTTTTCCCCGTCATCCTGTCCGGGGCCAACAACTGCAATCATAATATATCTGCCGGGAAATATCAATATGGAATTTCCGATTATGTGCCATTATGGGCCGGGCCGGGGAACCAGGAAAACGGCGCCGGGAAAATGAATCTCCCGGCGCCGTCCCATGACCATGCTTATTGGATTGTAAAGTCCACTGTTACCTGCGCCTCCACGCTTACTTCCCCCGGCATCACAGCCATGTCAGCCGCTGCCGCGGTTCCAGCCGCCCTGCCTGGACCGGAACTGTTATAGGATGCATATCTTGCATTTGGATTGTATCCGTATTCCTCCACATGGGAAACGCTGCCAACAGTCTTGCCGCTGGCCTCTGCCAGCGCATCTGCCTTGGCCCTGGCCACTGCCATGGCTCCCTTTAACGCCTCCTGGTAGCTTGCGTCATAGCTGCTGGAAAAGTATGTAACGGAATCAATTCCATTGACGCCTGCCGACACTGACTCTGCCAGGATGGTTCCCGCCTGGTCGATGGGGATATCCGAAACCGTCAGCCTTGTGGTCATCTCATATCCTGTAACCGCCTGGTCAGATGAGTTCCAGTCATGGATGGGGTTCAGCCCATAGGATGAGGTCTGGATGGATTTCTCCTCCACCCCAAGGGATTTCAGCTTCTCAATGGCTGCATCCAAATCCTTTGCATTCTCTGACTGGCACTCGGCAGCCGTGTCCTTCTTGGTATAGATGGAATATTCAATTTCCGCCATGTCCGGTACCACCTTCACCTCTTCCTTGCCGATGACGGTGATTGTATTGCTTGCCGCGTCCACGTTCTGCACCTTGATGGTGTCCGGTATCTGTGTCCCTGTGCCGCAGCCTCCCAGCCCCAACGCCGCCGCTGCCACTGCTGCGGACAGGCCTGCTGTATAGATGGTCCTCTTCATGTTTATCTTCATTATAAATGCCTCCCTTCTTCCATGCCATGGAAGATATTTTTTCTACACCCTTATATTACCAGAAACATCCGGCCATGGTATTTCTTTTCTCTTAAATAATAGGTTTTATTTGTTTACGAAGTTTCTACGAAATTATTGCTCCTGGCATATTTGTGTTTTCATATCAATCTGTGTTATATTTATGAAGGTGATGGAACATCATAGGAAGGCGATGGGACATCATAGGAAGAGAACAGGAAAGGCGGAATAAGCAATGGAAGCATTTAAGAACTGCAAGCTGGAGATTTTCATCCCCCAGTCCCATCTGTCCGCGCTGCAGAAAGCGCTTCAGGCAGTGGACGCCGGACATATCGGACAATATGACAGCTGTATGTCATACAGCCCTGTGACAGGCTGCTGGCGGCCGTTACAGGGAAGTACGCCCTATATCGGCAATATGGGGGAGCTGAGTACGGAACCGGAGATGAAGGTGGAAGTGACCTGCCCGGCTGAAAAGGTAAAGGAAACACTTAGGGCCATTAAAAATGTCCATCCCTATGAAGAGCCGGTCATCAATGTAATCCCTCTGTACATGACCGGTATGGATGTATGAAACATGATCCCAACAAAAAAAGACAATGCCGGAAACCCTTATACTAAGGATTACCCGGCATTGTCCAGCGTGTAGCAGATAAAGCAAAATCCGAACCCCTGTTAAAGAGTTCGGATTTAAGCTTATCGAGTGGAGCTGAGGGGAATCGAACCCCTGTCCGAAAACCAATTCCCTGTTCTTCTACTATCATAGTCCCTTATTTGACATTCCCTCTGCCATCAGAGAAAGGACACCCGGATGGTTTCAGTAGCTTCATCATACGCCCATATGCTCAAAGCTTTGCATAAGTCGTTTCCCACATAGTCGATGCCAGGGTCTTAAAGTGCGGGTGCTCTAAGTCTGACAGCTGCCATTAGGCAGCGATTGCTAATTCGTCGTTAGCGTTTATATTTATTTTTGCCATTTAACCCATCGCATGGGGATAGCTTCACCAGCTGCATGACCCCCGTCGAAACCAGTACAACCCCTGAATGATCAGTGTTCCATGTGTCTGGTATGCTAACGAATCCTGCGCTTTCTACATAATAGCAGTTTCCCCGTCCGTTGTCAAGGGTGGAGTTTGGAAGAAGGACGCATGGGCTGGAACCGGACAGGAACCTCATTCCCTGATTTAAATGCCTGCGCTTAGTCATACACCCCTGATTCAGCAAAAAAATAATGGCGTTCCGTTTCCCCAAAGAACTTATCATAAAACGCACCCGCAAATAGTGAACAGACCCACTTTGTGCCCGCCAATTCCTGTTCCAGCCGTTTTTTCCCGGACTCAGGGGCATTTCCCGGCATCCACCATAACAGCTCCTTCTGAAATGCTTCCACGTCCTTATCCTTAATATGGAACCAGCGGTTTTTAAGCCCAAAATAGTCATCAATCCAATAACCGCGCAGCGCGGCAATCCACTCAGCATCCGGCATCCGCCTCACCACCTGCTGGTCCGGCGAGGTCCGCTCCTGCTCACTGCATATCCAGTCATTCTGGTAGTACAGGTCCAGAATAAAAAGCACGGAAAATGCTTCCTGCCAGCCTTCCACCAGCGGCTTTTCCACGCCAATAAAGGAAACTCCCAGCGGATATTGGAAAAAGTCATGGATTTCCGCATCATATTTCCTGATATCAATGGCTGCCGCATTTATAGCCAGCCTTTCTTTGTCCTGTGTTAACCGATCCAGCTGTTTAACCAGATTCCCCATTTTCCCACCTTATATTCCCTTATATTTAAAAAACCCCCAGGCCCAGCAACTGCAGGACCAGCAGCCCCAGAAGAAAGGAAACGGCATTGGCCGCCGCCGTATACTTCAGTATGGACTGCTTTGGAAACCTTCCCCCCATGAAGCGCAGATAAATCCGGTATTCTGCCGCCAGCACAAGGATTTCAAACACACACATCACGGGAAAATAATATCCCCTGAGATACAGACGGAAGGTGAAATCCAGATACCCTAATAAAACATTCATAATCAGGTTGGTGCCAATATTCGTAAGGAATATCACCCGTTTTGGCCCAACACCCATGATGGCCCCGGCTGCTGTTTCAATCCCCGCATTAAAAAGCACGGTCAGAACCAGCATGATGGCTGTTCCTGCAAAATATTCCCTGTAATGAACAGGGGCCGGAGAATTGGCATACACCTGAATCATTCCAGCTTCCATGAAAAGCATTGCCATAAGACAGGATTTTCCCGCACAGTCCTTCTTCAAATTCATTCCTCCCTGTACCTAGTAGTACCTAGTATAATACTCCAACCCATTCTATTGATCATTACATGCCATACAGCCCCGGTCATCTGCTCCAAATCACGGATCCGGCTGATAATAATATCTTCATTGGGTCCATAATCCAGCGTATCCCAGCCAATCTTCTACCTCACACCCTTCAGGACCTGTCATATCCCTTCCGGTATCCGGGGTATTAAATATCCTATTGGTAAAATGCGCAAAACAAAATTTCATAATTGATAAAGTTTGTGCAGACTTTTTTCATACCATATGCTATTATAATTAATGTAAATCCCCCCAATACATTATATAGTTTTTGCTACACCCCATAAGAAACGAAATACCTTCTCCTAAAATGACCGGTTCCCCGACCGGTCATTTTTCATTGTGTTTAATCTGGTTTTAATGCTGCCCCTCCTGACTATAAAGAACATTTTATCACATCCGCTTTGATTTTCCTACCATATTCCATAATACAGGCTGGAATCCGGCGCCGGATATCCGGCTTATATTAATATGCTTCCGGCGGTTCCGTTACCATATCCTCCCCATATTCAAACTCAGCCTTATAAAACTCCCTGCCCTGGTCCATATCATATTCATTATGGTAGCACCATATGACCAGACGGTCCGGCGTGCCGTTCATTTGATTGTACTGGATTACAATCTTTTCAACGGTTTCCCCCACTCCCCATGGCCTGTTGATGATTACATACAGCTCTGTTTCCCTGTAATCCATACCTGAATAGGAAAATGACCGGCAGATCCTGTATTCCGGGCTCCAGGTTTTATATGCCAGGAAAATCAGGGCAGCCATTATTAATAACGCAGCGAGATATATTGTACACTTTTTCATTCCTAATTCCTCCAGTATTTATAGAACGGATGAACAGCGCAATAATCCCCCTCCTGTTTTTTTCTTCCATTGTTTTCACCGCGCGGATGTCGAAAATTGTCAATTGAGGTCTGATTCTTTACCTTCAAAATTAAAAATGGCCCGGCCGATATGGATATACCGGCCAGGTGCCTGATTTTAAATAATATATAAATGATTTGAGATAAAGAGAAATGACGGCTTTTTTCTATTGCAGCCGTGCGGCGGTATACGGGATTATTTCATCTTAGCCCTTCTTTTCCTCTATATATTTTAGGGCGGCATAATAGAGAATAATTAAGGCTGATGAGAGTAAAATGCCTGCCACGATATCAGTAAACCAATGAACTCCCGATATAAGTCTTCCTACTACCGTTACTGCAACAATCAAAACAGAAGCTATATCCATTATCCATAGACAAACTTTCCTGTCACGTAAATAATAATGAAACTGCAACATTGCTGTGACCATAATACAGATTACAATCATTGCATGAGAGGACGGAAAAGATGCTTCTAAACTTTGGGAGAGAATGACCGGTCTATAATTGATGATTACAACTTCAAAGAAAACATAAAATACAATGACGATAAAATAAAATGCACCAAGCAATAGAATGCGTGGATCAACTTTCCAAATGCTTTTACGACGTATGAGTTGGATCAGTCCTAGGATTGCAAACCCCAAAGCAATTACTATGGCAACAACACCCAGCCAGTCAGTAATGCTATACCAAAGCAGGTTCACCCCAAAAAGGTTAAATACAAACTGATTAAGAGTAGCAAGTCCTATCATAGACTGCTCCGGTCCGACAGGCTGTACATCAAGTGTCTTAATCATAACAGTAAAAAGCATAAAAATCAGAAACAGAATTCCTGTCATGATGATACATTTTTTTGATTTCTTTTGCATAGTATACATTCCTTTCTTTTTGCCGTGATAAATTATGTGTAAGCTCACTTTGATTATCCATCCACGCGGCCCAAAGTACAAGAAACCTGCCGTCACAACAGAAAAAAGCTCCGTCACTTATCGTGTCAGAGCCTGTTTTTAAGGAATTTATGACTATTTTTATTTTGTCCTGCTTTGCTGTAGCAATAAAAATATCTTTACTGCAAAAAACAAAAATAGCAGTATGGTTACATACGGTTCTCTTGCGGCAGCAAATAGACAGATTGCTGCCGCCCCTGTTGCCACAGAAACTTTTGAGATAATGCCACACAAATGCTCTTTATCAAAAGAAATAAAAGCAAGTCTGGCAATCCCAAGCCCAATTATAAGTAAATAGATAGCCCAATGTATTCCAATATCTATATTTGATAAATAAGTAATTGACAGAAGATTTACATGATAAAAATGGCTGCCTTGAAGTTCCCCATAGATTGGTAATACAATAAGCACAACTGCCAATACATCTACTATTCCGCTGATAATGTCATAAATCCTTTTAACATTCGCGTTGTTTTCGGTTTCTGCAAGGGTAATTAGTTCTTCACCCGATAGCAGCTCATCTATGGTTATGGAAAAAAATTTGGAAATACACTTGAGTGACTCAATGTTAGGGTAGCCTTTGCCGCCTTCCCATTTTGAAATTGCTGTCCGTGATACATATAATTGCTCTGCAAGCTGTTCCTGCGTTAGATTTTTCCCAATCCTAAGCTGGCGCAGCTTTTCGTTAAACTCCATGATTGTCCTCCTTGCATCCTGCCTTTTTCATTCCTCAATCCGCCTTCATCGGAATATTAAGGGTCATATCCCCGCTGTTCATCCTGCCGTATCCATCCGTCAGCAGCCGGACAATCCTTTTTGTGCTAATGGAATAGTCAGGATTCTTTATTCTGAATCCATTTCCATCCGTTAATATCTCTCCCCCAATGCTCAGGCTTTGAATTGTCTCCTCCACCGCAGTCCTGTAACGCGATAGGATGACCGTTTTATATTTACTGTCATATTGGCCCATATACCATCTGAAATCTACCAGGCATACTGCATATCCGCCCTGGGCAGCACTTCCGGATATACGCTGCAATACGTTCAGGGCATCATCGAGGCGGCGGCCCTCTGCTTCCAGCGCTTCGAAGATGGGGTATACACGGTCACGGTCCTCCTCCGTCCCGCTGTCTTCGACATAGTATTCAAGGCTGCTTAAAAGGACGGATACATTTAACAGGTTCAAATAGGCAGAGTCCAGGTATTCCCTCTTTATTTCATTACGGCGCATATAACAGGTAATATTCATGAAAATGGATATCAGCAGGACAATTACCACTGCCAGCTGCAGTCTGTTCCTCTTCATAAGAACCCCCTTTGCTTATTCAATGCCACATATCACCACCGCTCATTCCCCTTACCTTCCATTTCCATTTTATCATGCCTCCCACGGTCCCGCCACCAGTTTCCCTCCTTAAATATATAAAGTCCGTTCAATAAACGCTTGACAGGAAAAAACTCCCATGCTATTATCAACTAAACCTATAGAAACAGTAGGAATGGAATGGAGGACAAATCATGGGAGAAAAACTTAGAAGAGAGAACAGACAGTTCAGGTTTGAGACAACACAGCTTCATGCAGGACAGGAACATCCGGATACGGCTACCGGTTCCAGGGCGGTTCCGATTTACCAGACATCTTCCTATGTGTTTGATGACTGCGACCATGCCCAGGCCCGCTTTAACCTCAGCGATGCAGGCAATATCTACAGCAGGCTGACCAATCCTACCCTGGATGTGTTTGAGGCCAGGATGGCTGCCCTGGAAGGCGGAGTGGCGGCCCTGGCAACCGCCTCGGGCGCAGCGGCCCTGGCCTATACCTTCCAGAACCTGACCCGCTCCGGCGACCATATTGTGGCATCCAGCCATATCTATGGCGGCACCTATAATTATCTGGCACATACATTTCCCGAATACGGGGTGGAAACCACATTTGTGGATCCGGCCAATCTGAAGGGATTGGAGGAGGCTGTCAAAGACAATACAAAAGCCATCTTCATAGAAACCCTTGGCAATCCCAACTCGGACATTGCGGATATAGAATCCATTGCGGACATTGCACACCGCCACCAGATCCCGCTGGTGATTGACAACACCTTCGCAACCCCTTATCTGGTCCGCCCCATTGAGTATGGCGCTGATATCGTGGTCCATTCAGCCACCAAATTCATCGGCGGACATGGAACCACGGTAGGCGGGGTGATTGTGGACGGAGGACACTTTGACTGGGTTACTTCCGGGAAATTCCCCGGGCTTACGCAGCCCAATGCAAGCTACCACGGCATCCGCTTTGCGCAGGATGTGGGCGCCGCTGCATTTGTCACCCGCATCAGGGCCATCCTTTTAAGGGACACAGGCGCAACCCTCTCCCCCTTCCACGGATTCATGTTCCTCCAGGGGCTGGAAACCCTGTCCCTCAGGGTTGAACGCCATGTGGAAAATGCACTGGAAGTGGTTGATTACCTGAAAAACCATCCCCTGGTGGAAGCAGTCCATCATCCGGCCGTGAGCCAGAATCCCGGACAGCAGGCGCTGTACCGGAAGTATTTCCCCAATGGAGGCGGCTCCATCTTCACCTTTGAAATCAAGGGCGGCGCTGGGCAGGCCAGGAAATTCATCGACAGCCTGGAGCTGTTTTCCCTGCTGGCCAATGTGGCTGACGTGAAGTCCCTGGTCATCCATCCTGCTTCCACCACACACTCCCAGTTAAATGAGGCCGAGCTTCTGGAACAGGGTATCCGGCCGGGAACCATCCGTCTGTCCATCGGTACCGAACACATTGACGATATCCTGGAGGACCTGGAGGAAGCGTTCAACTCCATCGTATGAATACTGCATGCCCCTGTCCGGGACCAGGGTGTGTTTGGATCCAACAGGACGGGCCGCAAAACCGGAAACAGTTTTGCGGCCCATATGCCGGATTTATCCGTATTTACAAATCAAATCAGAGGGTCCTCTGCCAATCATCACCGACACTTACCCACAACAATGGCCTCATGTTCACTCAATGCTTTTGTAATCCATCCTGCAAATCCAATGTAGAAATCAAACGCCGTGTCATCAAACCGTATATTACCCATGTCGCGTTCCATCTCCTGAATCAGATTGCTCCACTGTTCCCTGTCCATCCGGTTATCCCGGCAGGCATCAAACCCTGGATGCACATGCTGCAGATAGGGAAGCAGAAGCTTCATATAATCTGTCCAAAACACGGTCAGGGTATCTGCACACGTATCATACCATCCCTCCGGTCCGGTATCCGCATTACATGGATAAAATGTCAGTGTGGTGGTTTCGTCCGGCGATGAAAAACATTTTAGTACCATGCTGTATCCCCCTTTTCTTCCATGCCTCTGATGACCAGGCCAATGGAAGGCATCTTCTCCTTCTATTATACTCCATCCTTCCACGCCGGACAATAAAAATCCCCTCCTCTATCCTTCTATTTTCCCACATTCTGTGATGGTTCCCATATCCGGGAACTTAAGTGCCCCCTTTTCATCTGTCTCAAGGCATACGCAGCCCTCAAACATGCTTCCGTCCTCTTTCAGGCGGTAGAGTTCATGTTTCCAGATAACCCACTGGTCCTTTGCCATGGCTCCATTTTCCTGAAGGTAATACCATTTTCCATCCGAGCCTGTCTTCCAGTCATTGTGCACCATCATGCCTGCAGCGTCAAACCAATACCAGTAATCCCCATCCTTATACCAGTCATTGGCCACATAGTCCCCGGTATTGCCCAGATAGAACCTCCAGCCTCCGTTTTCTTCCACCCAGCCTGATTTCTTAACCGGTTCTGTTATGCCGTAATACAGGGCAATGGTATCGGCCTGGGCGCTGGCCAGACGTTCAAGGTTGGCATCATTTAACAGCCACTTCACAACCTCACCATTGGTATGGAAGGAATTCTCCAGGATCAGCCCCGGCGTCCCCACGGCCGTTGCCCCGCGCAGTACGCCATAGTAATCGCCATTGCTTCCCCTGCGGTGTTCAATGCGCGCTGGCTGGCCTGTTCCAATGACCGTCTCCACACACTGTGCCAGGGCCATCCCGATTCCATCCGCACTCCCGTTAATGGCGCAGTATGCCGCAGGATAATCCACTGTATTGTTAACAGAGTCCCCCACTGCATTGGTATGGTCCGATATAAACAGGTCGCATCCCCTGGAGGCAGCTCCCCTGTCATATAAACCTCTGTCCGTGTCCTTGTCTTCCCTGGTAGTGATTACCTCGATTCCATAGGCTTCCAGGTATTTTTTCTGAAGCAGATGCAGCTTCCATACGATTTCCGACTCATAATAACGCTTGTCTGCCGGGCTTTGATTATATCTTCCATAATGGCCTGCGTCTAAACATATCTTCATACTATGATCACATCTCCTTTCTGCTATGGTATATAATACGCAGGAATTCCAGGATTGTCCCAAAGGGGGGGAGGAGTGCATGGGTATGCATGGGAATGACCGGGATACTGTATCCACAGGTCAGGGCAAAGGACGGACAGAACGCCGGGTTCTCTGTGCCGGGAACACACAAAGCGGAAGGCCGGGACGGAAACCTCTGCTCCGTCCCGGCCTTCACTGCCCGCTTACGCCTGCGGGTAAAAGAACCTGGTCTTCTGTACCGTGCCTATCGGCCTATGCTTTCCAAAGGCCGTGAAGATTACAGTATGCATAAACTGCCTCAACCCCGTCGCCCTGACAGACCATGAATTCTGCCTGGGGCTTCTGGCCCGGCTTCAGTTCCTTTCTCTGGTTGCCCTGTGTGGTGGCAAGGGCAATCCACTGGATATAGTGCTCAGGTGTCATGGGATGCTCTGCCGCCCCAACGGTAACCGTAACCTTCTGTCCGTCCACCGTAACCACCGGAACATGCTTTTCAACGGCTGCATCCGTTGTGTTGGCAACCAGCTCCTGCATCTTTTCACCGCAGCACATGACCGGTACCCCGCTGCTCTTTACGTACGCAATAATATTGCCGCAATGACTGCAAATATAAAATTTCATGTTTCTGCTCCTTCCTTTATGTATTTTATTATATATTCTAAGTCTATCACATTGATTACAATTTACAATGCCATATGTACATATTTATGATAAATGTCATGTTTTTTACTGCTTCATGTCCATTTCCAGGCACTGGAACGGCAGACGGTTTCCCTCATGTCCACCCATTTTGCAGATCTGGCGGTTTGCCTCCAGACAGTGTATGGGCTGGAAGAGCCGGTCTTTACTGATGAGAGCCGGAAGGCTCCACAGATAATCATCCATCCGGTTCAGACTGGCCACTGGCCGGCGCCCATGGGTCCTTGTCAGGGTGACTGGCCCGGCCTTGTCCAGATATTCCTGTATCTGAAGCCCGGAATACCCCTCTGCTTCCAACATCATCCTCACGCCTTCCACAAACAGCGCTGTAAAATCCCTCCACCCGGCAGCATCCATGCCGCACAGGACCACGGCTGCACGGTTGCTGGCATTGACCGCAACCAGGGTGTCTTCTGCCTGCAGACGGATACGGTGGACCTCCCAGCAGTAAAACAGCTTCTGTTCCGTCCCGTATTCCAGGTTCCTTATATTCAAATGCTTCTGTAAAGGTATGGTAATCCCCAGCTCCATGGCCCTATCCTCCTGTTCCTGCGATGAATTTCCCTTATTCACAAACTCCTTACACTCTGTTCATAATTTTGTTACAGAATGATAAAATTCTCCTCATATTTTACCGATATACTAAATATTGTAAAGAGTTAATGCTAATAAAACTTTTTTTCATAATACTCGGCCGGTAAAGATGATTTACCGGCCTCCTCCTTTATCTACGGCTTTTCCGGTTCTTTTCCCGGATGCACCAGTGCCCCTTTCCCCCGTATCAGCATATGATAAACAAAAAAGGATTTTTCCTTATGAATTATGAACATCTTACCCCTGTCATGGGGACCATCACCGACATTACCGCTTACAATGATGACTGCTGCAGCCAGTTCGTCACCCTCAGCGTGGACGGACAGCAGATTAATATCATCATGACCCATGATACCTTTGTTGTGGATACCATGCGCCTGTTCCCGGGAATGCGCATCGCTGCTTTCTATGACAGCACCCAGCCTGTTCCCCTCATCTATCCGCCCCAGTACCGCGCTGACCTGATTGCAGTGCTGCGGCCTGAAGAGGATGTGGCCATCGGTTACTTTGATGACAGCCTTACTGCCATTGATAATTCCTTAAGGCTGAACCTGTACCAGTCCACCATTATTTCCACCATGAACGGCCAGGCCTACCTGTGTTCGCCTGCCAACCATTACCTTCTGGTTTATTACACGGCCACCACAAGAAGCATTCCCCCGCAGACAGCCCCTGGACGCATCATCGTGCTGTGCCAGGCCACTTGAGGCATATCCCGATGTTACTTTGCAGGTCCTGATGCCCAGTATATATAGATTATGGAAATGAACAGCGGGATACACCACGTTGAAAATGATGAGGCTTACCAGACACTTCCGGTAAGTCTCACATATAAATGTCGGAAAATGAGTATACGGCTGGCACATTTCCCATGTCACTGTAATAATGCATATAAACTTTTTTTGAAATAGTAAATCTTTGTGCACACTTTTTTTATCACCTATGCTATTATAATTAACGTAAACCCCCCCAATACATTATATAGTTTTTGCTACACCCCATAAGAAACGAAATACCTTCTCCTGAAAAGACCAGTTCCCCGACTGGTCTTTTCACTTTCCAGGATTGGTAAATTCCATCGGATAATTCCGTTGGAAAACTCCATCAGATAATTTTTTAATTTTTTTCAAAAAATACTGGACAAATTAAAAACTCTATGGTATTATAAACAAGCTGTCGCTGATGAGTACAGCAGACAACCTAAGGCCTGATGGTCAAGCGGCTAAGACGACGCCCTCTCACGGCGTAAACCCGGGTTCGATTCCCGGTCAGGTCATAAGAAAAGCAAGCAGATGATGCTTGCTTTTTTCTTATCCAAAACCGTCCGAAAAACGGATCCATAACATCCTTAGGGTTCCTTCATCCGTTCCCTTGTCTCCTTGTCAACCAGCTCCCGAAGCTTTGTCAGCCTGCCGTCCTGCCCGTAATATTCCTTTCCATAAGAAAGGTTAAAGCCATAGTCAAAATCCGGCGGATTCTCTCCCTGGCTGTGCTGCAGGATGGTTTCCGCCTTGTCCATGGCCTTTACGAACCTGGCTTCCGGCGTCCTTGCCTGGTTATACTCCTCACACAGGCTAATGATTTCCTCTGCGCAGGCCCCTGGAAGGCCGGCAACCGCTTTTGCCACATCCCTCTGTTCCTGGTCATGCTTTTTCCCTGCATCCGGCCGGAGCGCCGCGGAAACATCCCCGCTGTACAGTTCCCCAAGGTCATGGACCAGGCACATGAGCATCACCTTTTCCCTGTCAAGTTCAGGAAATTCATGGCAGAGCACTGCCGCGCCAAGGGCCAGGCGCCAGGAGTGCTCTGCCGTGCTCTCCTGGCGTCCTGAAACAGTCCATGCTGTCCTCAGCGTGGATTTAAGCCCTTCCACTTCCTTTATGAAATCCAGATATTCCTTCATGTTTTGCCGTCCCTGTCCTAATAAAGGTTTTTCACCTTAAAATCCTTTTCCAGTTCCCTTCTCTGGTCCTTCTTGGCAATATCCGCCCTCTTGTCATAAAGCTTTTTACCGCGGGCCAGCCCGATCTGGACCTTAACCAGGCTTCCCTTAAAATACACCTGAAGGGGAACCAGGGTATAACCCTTCTGCGCAATCTTGCCGCCCAGCTTCATGATCTCATACTTGTGAAGCAGGAGCCTGCGGGTACGCAGCGGGTCCTTATTGAATATATTGCCCTTCTCATAGGGGCTGATGTGCATGCCGCAGACATACACCTCTCCCTTGTCAATCTTGACAAACGCTTCCTTGACGCTGCATTTGCCCATACGGATGGACTTTACCTCGGTGCCGAAAAGCTCGATTCCGGCCTCGTATTTCTCATCAATGAAATAATCATAGTATGCCTTCTTATTATTGGCTACCAGCTTAATACTTTCCTTCCCCATGCGTCTATTCCCCTTTCTCGTCCGCCGTATGCTTCTCCCAGTCCTTTGCCAGGATAAAGTCAACGGTTCTTAAAAGCCTGTCCGTGGAGGACACGGTCACCCTTATGGGCTGTCCCAGCTTATAGGTCTTTTTCGTCATCTCCCCTATGAGTTCATAGTGCTGTTCATCAAATATATAATAATCGTCATCCAGGTCGCTCATGCGCACCAGGCCTTCCACGGTGTTGGGAAGCTCCACATACAGACCCCAGTTGGTAACACCGGATATGGCTCCGTCAAAATCCTGTCCGATGAACCGTGACATGTATTCGCATTTCTTCAGTTTATCCGTCTCCCGCTCCGCTTCATCCGCCCTGCGTTCCAGGGCAGAGGTCTGCACCGCCACTTCCGGCAGGATTTTCTCATAATGTCCTGCCCTCTTATCGCTTAATCCTCCCTTCAGCGTCTCCTTGATGATCCTGTGGATCTGAAGGTCAGGATAGCGCCTGATAGGAGAGGTGAAATGTGTATAGTACCTGGTAGCCAGGCCAAAATGCCCGGAACACTGGGTGGTGTACTTTGCCTGTTTCATGGAACGCAGGGTCAGTCTGGAGAGCAGCGCCTCCTCCGGCGTGCCTTCTATCTTATCCAGCAGCTTCTGAAGCTCCTTGGGGTGGATTTCCCCGTGCTGCATCTTAATGAAGTAGCCGAAATTGTTGATGAATGTCCCCAGCTGTTTCATCTTTTCCGGATCCGGGTTGTCATGGCTCCTGTAAAGGAACGGGATGGACTGCCAGTAATAATCCTCGGCCACGGTTTCATTGGCTAACAGCATGAAATCCTCGATGATCCTGGTGGCCGCGTTGCGCTCATAGGGCTTAATCTCCAGGGGCTTTCCCTGTCCATCCAGAACAATCTTGCTCTCCGGGAAATCAAAGTCAATGGCTCCCCGCTTCCTGCGGCTCTCCCTGAGAATATCCGCCAGCTCCTTCATGCAGTCAAACATGGGGACGAAATCCTCATATTCCGCCATCACAGCCTCATCCCGGTCCGTCACAATGGCATTGACCGCGGTATAGGTCATGCGCCGGTCCACATGGATCACTGTCTCGGCAATCCGGTGGTCCAGCACGGTCCCCTGGCCATCCACCTCCATGATGCAGCTTAAGGCCAGCCGGTCCGTGCCTGCGTTCAGGGAGCATATGCCGTTGGACAGCTTGTGCGGCAGCATGGGTATGACCCTGTCCACCAGATAGACGCTGGTGCTGCGCTTGAACGCTTCCCGGTCAAGAGGGCTTCCTTCCTTCACGTAATGGCTCACATCTGCAATATGGACCCCCAGGATATAATGTCCCTGATTGTCCCTGCATATGGTCACCGCGTCATCCAGATCCTTGGCATCCTCGCCGTCAATGGTCACGGTCTGAAGCCCCCGCAGGTCAAGACGGCCCGAAAGCTCCCCGCCCCATCCATCGTGGGACGTAAGGTCACTGATACCATAAGGGCTGCCCGGCTTTGCCGGCTGGCCTGGAATGTCTGTCTGGCCTGGAACATACGGCTGGCCCGGAACCGTCACGTCCTCCGGGATATCCTCTATCTCCTCCATCACCTCCTGGGGAAATGCCTCAGGCAGCCCATAGGCCCTGACAATGGACAGGATATCCGTCCCCGGGTCATTGACATGCCCGATGATTTCCGTGACACGCCCCTCCGGCTTATGTTTCTCACTGCCAAAGTCCGTAATCTTCACAACCACCTTGTGTCCGGTCACTGCTCCCATATCGCAGCCCTGGGGGATGAAGATATCCTTTGCCAGCTTCTGGTTATCCGGTATGACAAAACCAAAGTTCTTATTCTTCTGGTAATAGCCCACTATCTCCTGGTTGGCATGTTCCAGGACCCGGATGACAGCGCCCTCTGCCCTGCGTCCGCCCGAGCCCATGCCGGAACGGCTGCCGGACATCCTGCTGTCATGTTCCACCACAATCTGCACCCGGTCCCCATGAAGGGCTGCCCCTGTCTTATCCTCCGGTATGAACACATCCTGTTCCATCCCCTCCACTGTCACAAACCCAAAGCCCTTGGGATGCCCGGAAAATATACCGTTTACGGAAAATGTCTCAGCCTTTCCATATTTCCCTTTCTTGGAAACACCAATCCTGCCTTCCGCCACCAGGGCATTAAGGACCTCCATCAGATCCTCCCTTTGTGATTTGGGAATGTTCAAAAGGATGGCCAGTTCCTTGGCCTTCATGGGCACATAGGCCTTGTCATCCATTAATTCCGTCAATATCTGCTTGCGCTGTTCCAATAATTCTTTTTCCATATACCCTCTTTTCCGCCTAAAGAAATAAAACACCCTTATATGAATACAAGGGTGTTTTGGTCACGTTCACTTCTTTTGTCTTATTATCCCGCAATCTTCAGAAGAATATTCAGGATAATGGTAATAATCATAAATACAATCGCACCGTATCTGGTAAAATGCTCCAGGGCACCCTCCATGGAACGGCCTCTGTTCTTGCTCCAGTAACTGTCTGTGGAGATACCGCCGATTGCACTTCCAAGTCCGTTGGACTTACCTTCCTGCATCAGGATAACGATTGATATGGCAACACCAAGGATTACATATATGATTGATAATATAACCTGTATAACTGACATCCGCCTGCACCTCTTCATTTTCTTATAGTCAAACACAGATATCTTATCACACTTTGTCCGAAAAAACAACCTGTTTTCCCATTTTTACACAGCTTTTATGCCCTTTCATGCCGTGTCACTGATATATGGAAATAGTGTGTGACAGCCGACCGGCCGTCTTCCCCAAGGCTACATGGCCTGGGATGTGATAAAGGACAGATTCCCCTGGAACCTGACGGTCCCGTATCCGGCAGGTACAATGAAATGGCATCCCTTTTTCACTGCGGTGCCGTCCACCGTGCCTTCGCCTTCCAGGATGCTCACATTAGCAAACCTGTCCCCGAAGTCCTCCTCCCACTCACCTGCCATATCCACCTTGTCAGCGGTATAATAGCAGCAGGTAATCAGGTGGTACTTCTTACCGTTGTCCGTTTCCTTCACAAGCACTGGCTGCTCATCCTCACGCTGCACAAAGGGCGCTTCTATCACGTCAATGCTCTGCTGCACATGCAGCTGCCTTGGCCTGCCCTCAGAAAGCCTGTCATAGTCATAGACCCGGTATGTAATGTCACTGCTCTGCTGTGTCTCCAGGATTAAAGTCCCTCCCTTGATTGCATGGACACACCCGGGATTAATCTGGAAGAAATCGCCTTTCTTAATGGGTACCTCCCGGATGAACTCCGTCCACCTGCCCTGTTCAATCATGGACCTCAGTTCTTCCTTATCCTTTGCATGGTGGCCGATGACAATGGTCCCGTCCTCGTCACAGTCCAGGATATACCAGCATTCCATCTTCCCAAGGGAGCCGTTCTCATGTTCCGCCGCATATGCGTTGTCCGGGTGGACCTGGATGCTTAAATCATCCCTTGCATCGATGATCTTCACCAGCAGCGGGAATTCCCCGCAGGAATCAGCCACGGTCCCAAACAGTTCCTTATGCTCCCTCCATAACGAACTTAAGGTATGTCCAGCATATGTACCGGATGACACCCTGCAGTCACCGCTTCTGTGTGCGCTGATAGCCCAGCACTCCCCTGTGTGCCCGCTTGGGATATCATAGCCATACACTTCCTTCAGGCGGCTTCCGCCCCAGATTGCTTCCTTAAATACCGGTTCCATCATTAACAGTTCTTTCATTCCCTTATCTCCCATCCTTACTGCATTATTTATATTTCAATATTGCCTTATTTCATCATACATAAAAATGGGGGGTTGTCAAGATTTACCGTTGAAGTAGCTGAAAATAAACAGCATATACCCGGCTGTCCCTGGAAAGGACAGCCGGATGCTGCATATCCGTATTTATTCAGCAGACAGGCTGAGGTTCTCCTCAATGCGGAGCAGCTGGTTGTATTTAGCCACACGGTCTGAGCGGCAGGGCGCCCCTGTCTTAATCTGTCCCGCGTTCACAGCTACCGCGATATCGGCAATGATGGAATCCTCTGTTTCACCGGAGCGGTGGGAGATAATGGTCCCGAATCCGGCCCGCTTTGCCATCTCAATGGCTTCAAAGCTTTCCGTCAGCGTGCCGATCTGGTTGACCTTTACAAGGATTGCATTGCCCGCCTCCAGGTCAATGCCCTTTTTCAGCCGTTTCGTGTTGGTCACGAACAGATCGTCCCCCACCAGCTGGATGCGGTTTCCCAGCTGTTCTGTGAGCATTTTCCAACCATCCCAGTCTTCTTCCTCAAGTCCGTCCTCAATGGAGCAGATGGGGAAACGGTCCACCAGCCCCCTGTAATATTCCACCATCTCCCCGGCGCTGCGCTGCACCTGTCTGCCCGCCATCCGGCTCTCGCCCGGGAACAGGTACAGGCCGGTGGCTTCATCGTAAAGCTCACTGGACGCCGCATCAATGGCAATCTTCATATCTGAACCAGGCTTCAGGCCATTCTTCTCCATGGCCTTAACAAGATACTCCAGTACCTCCTCTGAGTTCTTAAGGTCAGGGGCAAAACCGCCTTCATCGCCCACACCCGTGCTGTATCCGTCTTCCTTTAAAAGCTTTTTCAGGGTATGGTATACCTCCGCGCACATCCTTAATCCTTCTGAAAAACAGCATGCTCCGTATGGCATAATCATGAATTCCTGAAGGTCCACTGTATTGTCCGCGTGCTTTCCTCCGTTTAGGATGTTCATCATGGGGATGGGAAGCTTTGAGGCGTGGATCCCGCCCAGGTACCTGTATAAAGGCATATGAAGCCCATTGGCCGCTGCCCTGGCCACTGCCATGGACACCCCAAGGATTGCGTTAGCACCCAGCTTTGCCTTATTCTCAGTCCCGTCCGCCTCTATCAGCAGATGGTCAATATACCTCTGGTCCAGGGCGCTTTCAAAAAGCACTGCCTCGCTGAGCACTGAATTCACATGCTCCACTGCCTTTTTCACACCCTGCCCATTATAGCGCTCCCCGCCGTCCCTTAATTCCACGGCCTCAAACTTACCAGTGGACGCGCCTGACGGAACGGCAGCGCGTCCGCTTGCCCCGCCCGTAAGGCAGACCTCCACCTCCACGGTCGGATTCCCTCTGGAATCCAGTATCTCACGGCCCGTGACCGCCTCTATCTCCAACTCATTCAACATAAAAAATGACCTCCTCATATCAATCTCTCAATGATATAAGGATAGCCATTTTTTAGCATTTTATGTATGAAAATCTTAATTGAGCCGCGCCCCGTCCGCACCTACTGTATATCCGTCCGGCGTGACCGTGCCCGCCAGCATGGCCCCGCTGTCATCGCAGTAATAAAACTTATCATTCCACTGGATCCAGCCGGTCTTCATATAACCTTCCCCGTCAAAAAAGTACCACTTCCCGCGGATAGACTGCCAGCCATCCTTCGTATAGCTTCCGTCCGGATTCACATACCACCATCCCCTGTCATCCCGCATCCACTGTCCGTTCAGCCTGGCAAGGTCTTCCTCCGTCACATCCATATAGGCGGATTCCTGCCAGTCCCCAACATTGCTGCGGCTGTCAACGGCCCTTACCTTAAAGTAATAGGTTCCGGTCCTGGGGAACCTGCCTGAAAAGTCAAAGCTGTTCTCCTTCACCGTATACACGGTTCCAATCCCGTCGTCCGAGGTTGTGGAATTATTGCCATACCGGCACAGACGCACCTTGTAGTTCTTAGCCAGGCTGTTATGGTCCCAGTGTGCAATGCCGTTGTACTCATCCCAGGTAAGCCCGCTGACATCCAGGTCCTCATCATCCTCGTCCAGCTTTTCCAGGGTAACGGTAAGCACCATCTCAGACTTGTCAGACTTGGTGGAGCTTGTCACATACTTCACCTTGTCCCCGCTGAAGGAAAATGCACTCTTGCCTGACTTTGCAAAGTAATAATCGGAATCAGCAGACAGCCACACCTCCACCTTCGGCTTGTCCCCGCCCACCCAGAAATCCTTTTCATTAACAATATCCACACTCTCAACGGAGCAGTTGCCGCTGCCCAGAGTGACATCCACATCGCCTCCGGACTCTCCTGCCTGGATATCATAAGAAAACGACAGTTCAATGGTGCCGACCTTCTCACGCTCCTCTTTTGCCAGGCTTACCATGGATATGGATGCAGCAACGGCCAGGGACAGCCCCAGCGTGATGACCCATTCCCGCTTTCTTCCCATAAGAAACTCCTCCTTTGAATTATTCTCACTTCATCATATCACAAAACCATGATAATTTGAATCTCATTTCCAGACCTTGGGTCTTATTTTTCCTGGGTCTTATTTTGCCCTGCACCTTATTTTGTCCGGATTCCTGCCATAAGACAGAGGACGGAAATGAATTTAAATACTGCCCCTGTACAGCGCTGGTGCCGCATACACCAAACTTGTTCTATTTTCATATAGTACTAATAAGCCGGCAAGCCCCATGGCCCCGGCCACTAAAACAGTTTGACGCAGGGGGATTACCGCTTGATTACATTAAGTCTATGCATGATTGTGAAAAATGAAGAGGCAGTGCTGGAACGTATCCTGAAACCCATGTCCCTGGCCGCAGACCAGATCATCATTATGGACACCGGCTCCACGGACAGGACCAGGGAGATTGCCAGACGTTATACACAAGAGGTCTATGAATATCCCTGGAAGGATGATTTTGCCGCTGCCAGGAATGCTGCCTGCGAAAAGGCTGTCATGGATTACTGGATGTGGCTGGATGCAGATGATACCGTCAGCCCTGAAACAGTAAGGAAGCTTATAAAACTGAAGGAAGAACTGAATCCATCCACGGATGTGGTAATGATGAAGTATGCCACTGGCTTTGATTCCAAGGGCAGGACAACATTTTCCTACTACAGGGAAAGGCTTTTAAAAAATCATCATGGTTTCACCTGGCGGGGACGTGTCCATGAGGCCGTTACCCCAACGGGGCAGATTATATACACGGATATTGAAATCCGGCATAAAAAGGAGGGAGAAGGGGACAAAGACCGCAACCTCAGGATTTACGAGGCCATGCTTAAGGACGGGGAAGCGCTGGAACCCAGGCATCAGTTCTACTATGCCAGGGAACTCTACTACCATGGGCGCTATGAGGATGCCATCCAGGCGCTGGAGGGCTTTTTGAAAGAGCCGGAAGCATGGATTGAGAATAAGATTGATGCCTGTCTGCATCTGGCCTACTGTCATGAAAAACTGGGCAGGCAAGAAGACGCCATGAAGGCCCTGACTGAAAGTTTTGCCTATGACAAGCCCCGCGGGGAAGCCTGCTGTGAGCTTGGAAAACTAAAAATGGACACCGGGAAACTATCAGAAGCAGTTTACTGGTACGAACAGGCCCTCTCTTTGGATCCGGATGAACAATCCGGGGCCTTTGTCCAGAAAGACTGCTATGGGTACCTTCCTTCCATCCAGCTGTGCGTATGCCATGACAGGCTGGGGGACCATAGACGGGCTTACTATTATCACCAGAAATCGCAGAAATTCAAACCGGACAGCGAAGCAGTAAAGCTGAACCAGGCATATTTTGAACGGATATTGAAACAAAAAGCGGAGGCAGTGCCTCCCAAACAGTAAACAAGGAGATGTTGCTATGTATTTTAATTTTCCAAATGGAATGAATCAATATAATGACGGCGATATGGACGGCCGCGGAGAATCCATGAACATGGGCCAGCGCCGGCCAGGCTGCGGAGGCGGGTTTCCTCCTATTCCCTGTCCTCCCCCGGATTTAGGATGCGGATGCCCTAGAAGAGGGCCCACCGGACCCATGGGACCAACCGGGCCTGCGGGACCCATGGGACCGCGGGGATGCCCTGGAGTACAGGGACCAACCGGTGCAACTGGCGCCATGGGACCGCAGGGATATGTTGGACCGACCGGGGCCACAGGAGCCAGGGGACCACAGGGATATATCGGGGCAACCGGGCCGGCCGGACCTCAGGGACTGCAAGGCGTCCAGGGACCTGCCGGACCACGCGGCGCTACCGGAGCCACAGGACTTCAGGGACTGCAGGGTATCCAGGGGCCAACCGGTGTTACCGGTATACAGGGAATCCAGGGACCGCAGGGTATCCAGGGACCTGCCGGCGCCAGAGGAGCGACAGGCGCTACCGGCGCTACCGGTGTACAGGGTCTACAGGGTCTACGAGGGCCTACTGGGCCAACCGGTATCACCGGGGCAACCGGCACAACAGGATCCAGCCCTGTCATCACTGTAGCAGGAACCGTCACAGGCGAGCCTGGCTCACAGGCAGCTGTAGATGAAACCTTTACCCCCAACGGGGCACAGCTTCTGTTCACCATACCGGCAGGCGCCACTGGGGTCCAGGGACCCATAGGACCAACTGGGCCGACCGGACCTATTGGGCCGACCGGATCTACTGGCCCTGCCGGAACATCCGGACCAACCGGAGTTGCAGAAACGATTACAATTCGCAATACCACCACAGGTACACCTGGATCATCCGCCGCAGTTGTGGATGTGACCGGCAGCCCTGACCATGTGCTGGATTTTATCATTCCCGCAGGGGTAAATGGGGCTACTGGGGCTACTGGAGCCACTGGCGTTACCGGGCCTGCTGGACCGACTGGAGCTGCCGGTGTTACCGGGCCTACCGGGCCCACTGGTGCTGACGGCGTTACTGGGCCTACCGGGCCCACTGGACCCACTGGCGCTGACGGTGTTACCGGGCCTACCGGGTCCACTGGCACCAATGGCGTTACCGGGCCTACCGGACCGACTGGCGCTGATGGTGTTACCGGACCTACCGGACCCACTGGTGCTGACGGTGTTACCGGGCCTACCGGGCCCACTGGCGCTAATGGCGTTACCGGGCCTACCGGGCCCACTGGTGCTGACGGCGCTACCGGGCCTACTGGGCCTACCGGGCCCACTGGTGCTGATGGTGTTACCGGACCGACCGGACCGACCATAATAAGAAAACGGCTATATATCCATTGTAACAGCAAAAATAAAATACGAGCTTATCACTTTATCGGACAAGCGCCGCCCAAGTAGAGACTACGGGCGGTGTTTTCCGTTGTGAGGCGGGAAGGAGGACAATTCCCATGCTTCGGGCCAACATGATATGCTCCCTATAAGAGAGACAATGAAAAACAAAACAAGGGAGCAACTATGGGAAAGCGAATAGAGATGGATTTAGAAGAAAAAGTGTTTCTGGTAAAGGAATACATCAAGGGTCGAATCAAAGGCCGGGAAGCAGCCCGTCGGGCCGGAATAGGATCTTCAACGATGCAAAGCTGAATCAGCCGTTACCGGGCGGAAGGGATCGAGGGGCTCCGTCATGATGGAAACAAGGATAAGCGAAGGTACGACAAACAGACCAGACGAAAAGTGGCTGAGGAATATCTATCCGGCAAGGGTAGCTCCCTGACCATCGCAGAAAAGTATAAACTTCGCTCAGGAAACTTGGTATTAGATTGGGTTAAGGAGTATCATCGCCATAACGGAAAAGAAACAGGAGGAGATGTTATGGCGAAGAACAGATACACATTAGAGGAACGGGTACAAGTCGTGAAAGAGCATCTGGAGAATGGAAAAAGCTTTTCAGAGATTGCCAATTCCTATAACTTGAGCACTCAGTTGGTCCGTACCTGGGTGAAAAAATACCGGGAAATGGGTCTGGCAGGGCTGGAGGACCGGCGGGGGAAGCGTACGGCAGAGCAAATACCCCGGACGCCGCATGTCCGGTGCTGCACAAGATTTACCTCAGTGCCATATTGAATTTCTGCGACAGAAGGATTGTAGCCTTTGTCATTGGGGACGCTAACGACTGCGCATTGGTGTATGATACTTTTGACCAGGCAATTGCGAAGACCCCAGGGGCGTATCCGCTCTTTCACAGCGACAGGGGAATCCAATACACAACGCAGGTGTTCCACAATAAGCTGGCGGAGGCAGGCATGGTTCAGAGCATGTCGCGTATTGGCAAGTGCATTGATAATGGCCCCATGGAAGGCTTTTGGGGAATCCTTAAGCGTGAGCGTTATTACGGCAGGCGTTTTACCAGCCGGGAAGAGCTGACCCGGATGATTGAGGAGTACATGGCCTATTATAATTTCAGGCGTCCCCAGCGCGGCCTGGGCGTTCTCACGCCGCTGGAAAAGCACGAACTGTATAGAGCGGCATAATTGGACCTGCACGAACCGTCTTGGGTTACCTCCGGAGAGCGGATGGCTTTTGCATGGCAACATGAATAAACCGTAAATTATTTCAGTGTCTACTTGACGGGGAGCAGTTCAACTTGGCCCGAAGCGTATATTCTCTTTTTTAAAAATTACTCGTTTATACTAATTTCCGTATATCCATGATTGCTGATTTTTACTGTTGGTTCTCCACTACCCAAACTATATGTTTTAGTCCATCCAGCAGGTAACACAATTTCACCACGGCAGGCAGATACATCCAATTCAAGATTTTGTGGCATTTGATTGAATATCAGTTCACATTCTCCGTCACTCGTTATTGAAATGTCACTGGAAATGGCAGTTGCTATGATAGATACACTTCCAGAAAGATTGTTTATATTATATATCCCGTTGGATATTTCCATATCGGAAAGTGAAATTGAGCTATCATCAGCTTCTATATTTATCGCAGCATTGAAATCTGGTAGAGACACGGGGGCTCCATCAAGTATCATGGTAATGTTTTCATACTCTTTATCTGGTATACCAATTTGAACTACATTGGAATAGTCCGGGCCGCTTTCATCAATATAATATTGCCCAGCGGTGGCCCGGGCCGCTGTTCCGTCAACAGCTATTTGTAAAACATTATCAGTCTCCATTGTATAATTGACTTTGAACTTTGTTGTGTCAGTAATACCCAAATAGTCAAACGTAAACTTTCCACTGTCTGATTTAACCAGTTCAATCCCGCAACTATCTACTGTTAGCGTGATAGCCTTTACGTTATTTGCTTCTAAATCCTCTAATGCAGAAACTGGCGTTGTCGTAATTGTTGGGGCTTCTATATTGCTCGGTGTATTGGGCTTTTCGGTATTGCCAATAGGTTCTGGCGGCATTTGCGTCTTTGCATAGGCACCTATGGCCGTTGCACCTGTCACCATTAGGAGCGTAATAGCGAGCGTGACAGTTAGCATTATTTTTGATGTTCTCTTATATTTCATAATTGCGTCTAACCTCTCTTTCAGCAGTTCCTTACTTTCATTGAGTGTTACAGAGGCAAGGAAATCTTTGTAGCCCCCTCCGGCTCCAATCGCGTTCAGCAGAGTATCGCCATAGGCACGCCGTCCTTGTGGGTCAAGCGCCTTGATAACTGCTTCATCACAGGCAAGCTCACACGCCCGGCCCACTTCCCGCCCCATCGCATAGACAATCGGGTTAAACCAGTGCAGGCAGATAACAAGCTGAACCAGCCACTTATAAAACATATCCCGCCGCTTGTAATGCGTTAGCTCATGCAGAATGGTATGTTCAAAATCGGCGGGCGCTAGATTGGTGGAGGGGAGCACGATACAGGGCCGGAAAAAGCCAAGCAACAGCGGCGAGGAAATGAGGCTGTTTGTGTATATTTCTACTGGCCTTTTAACTCCTGCTTGCTCTCCAATCAGCGCCAATCGGTCTAAAATCGCCGTGTCGGAAACCTCCGCGCGTCCAGCCCTGATATATTTTATAAAACCTTGATAGATTGTAATTTTCCGTATAATCAGAATGAGCGCCACTACCAGCCAAACAAGCCAAAGATTTTGTATAAGAACTGTAAAAAAACTTTGTAGTGTCGGTGTGGCTTCCGTTTTCCCATTTTTCGGAGCAGTATCATTCTTAACCGCCGTATCATCTCCCGATTGCGGGGCGGGCGCTATATTTTGTCCGGGAGTGGTGTCCGTCTGCACAATCACACGGTCTACTTGCTGAAACAGAGTGCCGACGGGACTTGCCTCCGGCGTAAACGGCAAAAGCAGACGGGCGATTACCACCAGCCAGATATAATACTGCCAACGCTTGCTAATCCTGTTCCTGATTAGGGGCTTGCAGAGAAGAAGAACAAGAATTAACAGCGACCCAGAAAGGGAGAGCGACAAGACAATTTTCAGTATCTCGTTCATCTATCCTCACCTCCACCTTCCCAAAACTTTTTCAAGTCCTCGTAGTCCGTGGCGGTGAGCATTTCCCTTTGTATCAGCGTAGATACAAGCCCCTTTGCGTTGCCCTCATAGAGCTTATCAAGTAAGGTTTTTGTTTGTGCCGCTTGATAGTCCGCTTCGGTTACGATAGCCGTATATTCGTTGCGTCGTCCTATCTTGTTGGTTTTCAGCAGCCCTTTTTCTACCAGACGGGAAAGCAAAGTAATCACCGTGTTTTTCTGCCAGTGGTTGCCCGTTTCCGCCAGTGCGTCCATTATCCGGGCATACAGGGCCTTGCCGCCCTCGGCCCAGATGATTTTCATCAATTCCAATTCGGAATCCGATACCTGTCCAATCATTTTCTCTTTCGCCCTCCTTTAACAACAACTTGTAGTCCATACTTATAATAACATTTTGTAGTCCACATGTCAACAGCCTTGTGATTGACGCTGATTTTCGGGGTTTCACAAAGTGGCAAGCGATGCAAGTGTCTATACACTTGCGAATTTTCCATGTTCCGGCCTCCGCCGAAACCTGAAAAATCCCGCTTGTTGGGGCCAACCCCAAACCCTGCAAAACCTCGGGCCAACTTGGCCCGAGGTCAGAGCAGATGGCAAAGGGCGGCGCGTGAGAACGGGCCGCCTTTTGTCATTTCCTCATAGGACAATCAGGGAATGACATACACATGGAAGAAAGGGGGCGAATATCCATGCAAAAACAAATTCATTTAACGGAGCTCGCGGGCGTTGATATAACGACAGTCAACAAAGAGGACTTAGTTGACGTGTCCGGGCTGACCTTCGATAACACGGTTCCGAGAGAACAGCGGGCGGCGCAGGTGCTCCGCAAAGTAAAAAATCCGTACTGCTTCCGGGTGGGCGATATGGGCGTTAAACTGGAATTTCTGGATAGCGCCCCGCCCCTTGAGGATTGCTTCACTGACTTCCTTCAACGTAAAAAGAGCGGCCTGTAATCAGTGTGCAGGCCGTTTTTGTCGGCCTCGGGACAAGATTTGCAAGGGCCGGGCAACATTGTCCACACCACCTATACATGGTATAATATAGGTGTAAAGTGATAAAGGAAGGAGGTTCACATGGCGCGAAAGAGCCGTGTTATCACTGAAACTCAAAAGCAGGAAAGCGTAAAATCATTTGAATGGAAAATCGGTATTTATATCAGACTTTCCAAAGAGGATTTAAGGAATAATGATGAATCCGAAAGTGTAACCAACCAGAGAAAAATCAATCTGGAATTTGTGGAAGAAAAATTCTGCAACGAAACGTATATCATTTATGATATTTATGTAGATGATGGACGCTCTGGAACAACAGAGGACACACGACCTGATTTTCAACGGTTATCAAAAGACATTCGTGAGGGTAATGTGAATTGCGTTGTTTGCAAAACTCTTGCCCGGGCCTTTCGTAACTATGCCGACCAGGGGAAGTTTCTGGAGCAGTATCTCCCTACATACGGTTGCCGCTTTATCGCATTTGGCAATCCCTACGTTGACACATTCGCAAACCCTGACTGTACGCAAAACATGGAAATCCCAATAAATGGCCTTATGAATGACCGTTACGCGGCCAGAACGTCGGAAGATGTACGAAAGACATTTCGGACAAAACGCAACAATGGTGAGTTTATCGGTGCATTTGCCCCATACGGTTATTTGAAAAATCCAGAAAATAAAAATGCCTTTATTATTGATGAAGAAGCCGCTGAAATTGTAAAGGAGATATTCGAGAAATATCTGGCTGGTATGAGTAAACTCTCTATTGTACGGTACTTAAACGACCATAGTATTCTCTGCCCAACGGTATATAAACAAAAGCGATTAGGCTTGAAGTACCAAAATCCGCACAGTGACCCAACAAAAAACCCTCTTTGGAGTGAAAAGACAGTGGGGGACATACTTAAAAATCAAATGTATTGCGGTGATATGGTACAAGGGCGTTATCGTATAAAAAGTTACAAGGTCCATATTCAAGAGAAAGTCCCGGAGGACGAATGGTTTATTAAAGAAAAAACTCACGAGCCAATTATCGACCGGGAAATCTTTGATAAAGTCCAGCGGTTATTACAGAAGGACACTCGCACATCTCCTAAAAATGATACGTTATATTTGTTCAGTGGTTTCCTGCGTTGTGCTGACTGCGAAAAAGCTATGATAAGAAGTGAAGTTAAAAAACATGTATATTACTACTGTTCCACTTACAAGAGACGGTCAAAAAAAGCCTGTACGAAACATTCCATACAGCATAACCGCTTAGAAGCGGCTGTCCTGTTTGCAATTCAGCAGTATGTATACCTTGCAATCGACTATACAAAAATCATTGAACAGATTAACAGGGTTCCAATCATCAAGAGCCAGGATAAGAAATTGTTGGAGGCTATCTCCAAAAAGGAACGGGAGCTTGCCAAGGTAATTCGATATAAACAGGCTGTTTATCAAGATTGGAAAGACAACGAGATTAGCCAGACCGATTACCGCCGTATGCGGGAGGACTATGAAGCACAGGAAAAAGAGATAACTACAACGATTAAAAAACTACAAAACGAGAGAGCCGAACAAGAAAACGGTGTAGACACTGAAAATCCTTTTCTGGTTGCCTTTCGCAAATATGAAAATGTCACCACACTATCAAGGGACATTCTGATTGATTTTGTTGACAGTATCACAGTTTATGAAGGCGGCAATATCAGCATTGTTCTTCGCTTTGCTGATGAACTCCGCCGGGTGCAGGATTTCATTGAAATCAACACCCATTCCGAAGCGGTTTAATTGACCGCATTTTAATTGATAGTTGGTTTTCTTATTATCCATGGCTCCACGGGCGCGGCTGGCGTTACCGGGCCAACTGGGCCTGCTGGGGCCGATGGTGTGACCGGGCCAACTGGCCCTGCCGGTGCTGATGGTGTGACTGGTCCTACCGGCCCTGCTGGCGCTGACGGTGTGACTGGTCCTACTGGCCCTACTGGGGCCGATGGTGTGACTGGTCCTACTGGCCCTACTGGCGCTAATGGTGTGACTGGTCCTACTGGCCCTACTGGCGCCGACGGTGTCACCGGACCCACTGGCCCTGCTGGTGCCGACGGTATGACAGGACCCACTGGACCTACCGGCGCCGATGGTGCGACAGGATCCACTGGACCTACCGGCGCCGATGGTGTCACCGGACCCACTGGCCCTGCTGGTGCCGACGGTACGACTGGACCCACTGGACCTACTGGTGCCGACGGTGTGACCGGACCCACCGGACCTACCGGCGCCGATGGTGCAACCGGACCCACTGGCCCTACTGGCGCCGATGGTGCGACAGGCCCTACTGGACCTACTGGCGCCGACGGTGTCACCGGACCCACTGGCCCCACCGGGGTAGGTGTCATATCACTTGCTCTTACCGTAGATGCAGGAACCAGTACAATCACAGGCGGAATCGTCACGTTAGACAACGGGACTAACGTTCCTATTACCGTAACAACAGCATAAACAGTCCCCTTAAAACCACTGTAACCGCCAAAATCCATGGGATGTCTTGTAATATAAGCAGGAATCAAAGTCATTTCCGCCCAAGGAACCGCTGTATGTGTTTGTAAAGCTTTCTCTTTAGCGATAATACCAGTCCATGCCCATCCAATGGAAGGATAAGTTACAGAACAAGGCAATATGACATGCGGCCCAATAATGCCGCAGTCCAGCCACAGTTTATAAAAATCCCTGTTCCAGCTTCGTGCCAGAACAGGGGTTTTTAATTTCTTACACGCGAAATCAATAAAAAATCACAAGCCTTTTAGCAGGATTTAGATTGATTTTATAACTAACCAGCCACTTACAGAGCGAACTTTGACAGGCTGTCCACGCTGGATTCATCCACAATAACCAATATAAAACCGTATTCAGGAAAAACATATCCTATCCCAAAACCGCCGCTTTACACATTTTAAATATATAAAGCCAGTTGTCAATATGGAGGGGTTATAATACATCCATCTGATAAAACCCCATCTTTGAGTCAGCCGCCTTAGGTCATAAAGGCCTGGCGGGCTTTATTGAACGCTGGACACATGTACTATTATAGGGACTTTATCCCATCTGTGACAGGAGGAGGATTACCATGGCGGAACAGGAGGACATGTTCGTTCACAGAGTATGCCAGTCCGTGCCGTGCCCAGTCCTGTAGATTGCCCGCTCCACCATGCAGGCATCATTGCCCCTCGTTCTACGGATGTGACCTCTGCTGCTGTCCATGCAGGCCACAGCAAAATCCCTGCTGCAGATAAGTGACATGCCTGATTCTGTATCCCCATTCCCCCTCAGGACAACGTGGACTGAAAAGGGCCGCAGACAGGTATCCGAACCCAGTCTGCGGCCCCTTATATCATCCTGACCCGGCCCTCTGCATTCACTAACGGACCGTAAAATAATTGTGGTACATCTGGAAAAAGTTATCCGTGGTACATCCTTCCCCTTTGGAGAAATCCACGATTTCATCCAGATTATCCTTAAGTTTTACGGTGTGTTCCTTCACAAACGGTTCATAGATGGCCAGGAATGCCCTGGTCTTTTTCTCCTGGGCCAGCATGCTCTTTCTCGCCGCGGTGGCTTCCTCATCATAAGCATTGGTACATTTAAGGATGTAATATTTCCCATCCAGTTCCAGGATATCGCTGATTTCATTCTGCTCCAGGGAAAATGCAACCTCCTCCCTGGTATCCATTTGGCTGCTCCATTCCAGGGTATGGTTAATCTGCACATCCCTGGAACTCCTGGATGCAATATTGGCAAAGTCGGCATTGGCCTGCTGTACCTGGGACAGTATATCTTCAGCCCGTTCCCTGGAGTCCAGCACAATCTGCTGTACCTGGATTACTTTTGCCTCTGCATCGCTCACCTCCAGATTCTCATCCTTTGTAAGTTCTGCCACCAGCTTATCCGCCCTGTAATATTCACAGTACAGGTCATAGACCTCATGCTCAGTCACATCCATATAATCCCGGTCCTGCTCCGACAGCCCACGGTAATATTCTTTTGCCAGTGACTTCAGACTGTCCTTTTCCTGCCCGGTCAGTTCTATCTCCTGTTCATCCGCCATAAGGTTGGTGGTCCCCAGTTCAATGAGGAACTGCTCAATCTGGCCCAGCAGCTTTTCCTCAAATGTGGCGCCGCTGTCATCCGCCTTTACAGACCACAGCTGGCTGGTATATATGTTCTGATACCGGTTGCGTTCCGTGGCTGCGACCACCATGATCTGTCCCTTTGTGTAATCCTTTTCAACTGTCCTCACACCTTCAGATGATACCGTCTTTTTGGAACAGCCGGTAACCGACAGCCCAAATACCAGGCACATGGCCAGCCCCATATAAACTGCCCGCTTTTTCATCCCCCGTACTCTTATTATTTTACTTATGTCCAATACGGAACTCCTTTCAAAGCAGGTGTTTCAGGATTTTAAGCACACCGTCATTCTCATTACTGTCTGCCTGGAACCTGGCCGCCTTCCTCACCTCATCCCTTGCATTGGCCACCGCGAAACTATAGTAAGCCTGTTCCAGCATTTCCAGGTCATTTAACTGGTCCCCGAATGCCATGGTCTCTTCAGGCTTTATGTCCAGGCTTTCCTGAATCGTGCGGATTGCCCTGCCTTTATTCACACCTTTGGCCATACAGTCCATCCACATATCACCTGCACAGGACATCTTCAGTTCGTCCTTAAACTCCTCATAAATGTCCCTGCTGGCAGCCTCAATGCCTTCCGGCTTATAGATGGATACCTTCACACATGGCTCATCCAATTCAAGGAGGTCATTTACCCGTGTCAGATTGAACTTATAACTTTCTATGAGCCAGTTCCTCAGTTCCTCATTGGAGGATTCCAGATAATCCCCATTGGCTCCTGCATAAACAATCTCCAGGTCCGGATATTGGCGGACCTTTCTTATCATGCGGTGGACCAGTTCCTTCTCTATCGAATACACATAAAGGCTCCTGCCGCAGCAGCCCACATACGCCCCATTGTTGGCGACATAGAATATCTTCCTCTTAACCGGTTCAAATGCATGTTCCACGCTGGCCCAGGGCCTTCCGCTGGCAATGGCAAACTGAATCCCTTTTTCGCGCAGCTTTAAAATGGTCTCAAATACTTCCGGATTAATCTTTGACGAACCGTCCGGCACAAGGGTCCCATCCACATCCGATACAATCAGCTTAATCATCTTCCCTGTCCTCCAAAAGTACTTTTATCTCCTGGTTCAGCCGCCCAAGAGGCAGGCCCACCACATTGGCATAATCCCCGTCAATCCCCTTTATATAGGCTGCAAACCGGCCCTGTATCCCGTATGCGCCGGCCTTATCAAGAGGTTCGCCGCATCCTGCGTAGTCACTCATTTCCTCAGGCGTCATGGGATATACATGTACATCGGTCTTCTCAGCAAAGGTAACTCCATGGGTCCTTCCCTCTCCCAGGCAGAGAAGCACGGTCACCCCGGTATATACCTGATGGGTTCTGCCCTGAATTTTCCCAATCATCTCATATGCCCTCATAGGTGTTCCCGGCTTTCCAAGGATCTCACTTCCCACAGCCACCACCGTATCTGCCCCGATTACCATGGTACCTGCCCCGCATCCGGCTGCTATGTCTTCCGCTTTCTGCCTGGACAGTTCCATGACCACCTGCTCCGGCCTTCTTTCGCCGGTCTCTTCCTCCAACTGACTGGGCCTGATTTCCGGTTCAATGCCAATCTGGCCCAGAAGTTCCTTTCTCCTGGGAGAGGCGGACGCCAGCACAACATGGTATCCGCCCCATTGTTCACCTCTATTCATGTCTTACTCCTATCATAATCTTCAGCCGCGCACAGCCTGTAGGATGTGCGGCCAGCATACCTGCCATACCACAGCGGTACGCCATGTCAATAAACCTTCAGCCGTCCTATAACCGGCTCCTCTTCCTCCATACCGCCCATGCGCAGCCTCAGGCAGTGTATGAAATCCACCAGGTAGAATACCGTCAGCCCCACTGCCAGCATATTGCCAACATTGCCGGGGATGCGGATTACCAGGGTACGGACCCTGCTGTCCAGCACGTAGAAGAAAAACAGGCCCAAAAGCCCCCAGGCCAGGCTGCTCTCCAGGCATACCATTCCTCTATAATTAAATGCCTTGTGGCTGTAATCCCACCAAAATGCGCCAAACAGGCGCACCATAATATTGGCAGTCACCAGTTCCAGGGTGGTGGCCATTGCCATGGATGCAGTATAAAGCTCAATCGGCCTTCCTGAAACCGGGCTTAAAAGCATACATGCCCCCAATGCCCCAAATCCATATATGATGCAAAAGGGGCCATGGCCAAAGCCACGGTCCACCACCGGCCGCTTATATTCAACACTGAGAACGACACATTCCAGTAAATATCCAAGGAAACTATACATAAAAAACCAGTTGATGAAGCTATAAATATCCATTCTATCTTCTGTCCTTCCTGTCTAATGTGACGCTATCCCCCAACACACTAAAAGTAAGGATTCATTCCCAGGGCCAGCAGGATTCCAAGAATCGCACCAGCCATGACCTGAAGCGGCGTATGTCCCACATATTCCTTAAGCTTCTCCTGAAGCACCTCCGCGTTCAGCTTCAGTTTCAGCGGATTCTCACTAAGGATGGAATTGAGAAGCTTGGCCTGCTTGCCGGTCTCGCGTCTCACCCCGATGGCGTCATACATAACAACCATGGACACCACGAATGACACCGCAAATTCAAAGGAGCCAACCCCGTATTTAAGCATGGCGGCCGTGGTCATGCCGCAAACAGTGGCTGAGTGGGAACTGGGCATGCCGCCTGAACCCACCAAACGCTCCGCATTAAAGCTTTTATTGAGAGCAAAGTCAATCAGTGTCTTAAGGAACTGGGCAACCACCCATCCCATGACCGCACTGACAAGAACCTGATTGCCAAGCATTTCTGTCCAAACATTCATATTGTTTTTCTCTTTCCCCTTTCGCTAACGTCTGGCCGGCTGTGCAAAAAAGCACATCATCAGCCAGCGCTTAAACCGGGCCGTTGTTTCCAATGTACTGCATAGCTTATCCGCACAGGTCACGGCATATCCAGCCTTGGTCACAGGCGGTATGGGCGTCAGGGGCCACATATGGCGGAGGATGATAACCTCCTCTTCCCCTGTCAGTTCAAAATACTTCCCTGCGTTGCGGAGCGCTTCCTTGGGATGGGTAAACCCATGAAAATGCTTCCCTGTTTCCCTGGCATGTGTATGCCAGTCGTATAAAAACAAATCATGGAGAAGCCCTGCTCTCGCAGCGCTTCTCCAATTTCCTCCAAACCTTTTACATAACTTATATCCTAAATATGAAACCTGTATACAGTGGGCTTTACATGTGGTAGTCCCGTGCTGTATATACTGATCCATAGACTGGAATACAGGATGCTCTAAAATGTCCCTGACACAATCCATATATTCCTGATTCCCCGTGTAGTCATATAATCCGGACGGCTCCATGGGCATCACACCTTTCTTCTTTTATCAGATTCATTATCTGACATTTCAGGTCCGCTGTCAATATCCAATCAGCCAATCATAAAGTTCCTGATACTTGGCGGCAGAGGTTGACCAGGAATAATCCTTTGCCATGGCCCTGTCTATGATCTTGTTCCATTCACGGCGCTTATTGTAGTAAATATACATTGCATACCGCACGCTGCCCAACATCTCATGGGCATTGTAGTTGGCAAATGAAAATCCGGTGCCGGCGCCCTCATATTCATTATATGGTTCAACCGTATCCTTTAATCCGCCTGTCTCCCTTACAATGGGAACCGTTCCATAACGGAGGGACATGAGCTGGCTCAAACCGCACGGCTCAAACAGGGACGGCATAAGGAATGCATCACACGCCGCGTAAATCTTATGTGACATTGGCTCAGAATAGTAAATCTGAGCGGACACCTTATCATGGTACTTCCAGTCATAATGACGGAACATGTTCTCATATCTCTCGTCGCCGGTTCCCAGGACTACCAGCTGCATGTTATCATTACACAGTTCATCCATGACGCCCTGAATCAGATCCAGGCCCTTCTGGTCCGTGAGACGTGAGACAATTCCCACCATGAACTTCTTCTCATCCACAGGCAGTCCCAGTTCCTCCTGGAGCGCCTTCTTATTCTTTGCTTTTTCCTTGCGGAAATTCCTGGCATTGTACTTCTGGACAATATATGGGTCTGTCTCAGGATTGAATTCATCGTAATCAATACCATTGACAATACCTCTCAGGCTGTTTGCCCGGGATCTCATAAGTCCATCCAGGCCTTCGCCATAGAACGGCATCTTAATCTCTTCCGCATAGGTATCGCTTACCGTGGTAATGGCATCTGCAAATACAATTCCGCCCTTTAACAGATTACCGTCCTTATAAGCTTCCAGCTTATCCGGAGTAAAGTAATAGCTGGGCAGTTCCGTAAAGCGCTGGATTGTCTTAACGTCCCATACGCCCTGGAACTTAAGGTTATGGATAGTGATGACAGACTTCATATCACGGAAGAAATCACCCTCATGGAACTTATCCTTAAGAAGCACGGGTATCAGTCCGGTCTGCCAGTCATGGCAGTGTACCACATCAGGCTGGAATCCGATAACAGGCAGTGCGGACAAGGCCGCCCTGCAGAAGAAACAGAACTTCTCCAGATCCCAGTACCAGTCTCCATATGGCTTGGGACCGTTAAAATAGCTTTCATTATCAATGAAATAAAAAGTAATGCCTTCATGTACATACTTGAGGATGCCTACGTAGCGGCTCTGTCCCAGGAAGTCCATATAAAAATGGTCCACATATTCCATCTTGGAACGCCACTGTTCCTTGATGCACAGGTACTTCGGTATCATGACCCTTACATCGAAATACTCTTTGTCAAAGCATTTGGGCAGAGAGCCAACCACGTCTGCCAGTCCTCCTGTTTTGATAAACGGCACTGCTTCTGAAGCTGCAAATAATATTTTCTTCATCCAAACCTCCCTCTCCTGACGAACAGGTTCCTTATGCCTTTCCATATAGTATACCGTATTTTACCGAAATTAGGAAGTTTTTTCTGACGAAATTGTTTTAAATTTTTTTGTATTCTAACAATATTTTATCTGAAATCAACGCAATAAACTCGGAGTTGGTAGGTTTACCTTTGCCTGTGCTGATTGTATACCCGAACACCTCGTCAATGGTCTCCATTTTCCCTCTTCCCCATGCAACCTCAATCGCATGACGGATGGCTCTTTCCACACGGCTTGCAGTTGTCTGGTTCCGTTTGGCGATGGCGGGATAGAGGATTTTTGTGACGGAACTCATCATCTCCTGGTCCTCCACGGACATTGCGATTGCATCCCTTAAGTACTGGTAACCCTTGATATGGGCTGGTATCCCAAGTTCATGAAGCATTTTCGTGATATCCGTCTCCAGATGTTCCTTCATGTACTCTTCCCTGGTGATGTGTGACTCCTCTCCAGGTTCAAATGGAGCAGATACCACCTTTCCAGTCATCTGTTTCTCAGGCAGTTTTCCAATATGACGAATTTTATTCACCAGGATTTCTTTGTCAAAAGGCTTCATCAAATAGTAGTTGGCGCCTGCTTTAAACGCATCTTCTGTCATCTGTTCCCCGCCTACTGCACTTAAAATGATAAACGCAGGGTTTTTCATAAATGTATGTTCGCTCTTGACCTTTTCCACAACAGATATACCGTCAATTTTCGGCATAACTAAATCCAACAGCACAATATCCGGCGTTGTATCTACAATCATATCAATGGCATCTGCGCCATTGTCAGCCTTTCCAATCACGGATAATCCATCTTCAGCGTTAATCAGCTCATCCAGAGTATTCAGAATCAGCGGATTGTCATCAACAATCGCAACATTCAGCTTTTCCACTTCCTTTTACCTCCTAAAATTGTTTGCCTATGCTAAACTGCCTGCTAAAATATGTGTTAGTTGATTTTCGACCTTATGGTTTACAAAAATCCATATCATTCGTCCTGAGCTCCTGGCGAATCTTATTATATATGCTCCCCATAGCATATATCAACGATTCGTGGTCGCAATTTTAGACACGTGTCGAATTATCATTGTATCATTGAGGGTGACATTTTGCAATATATTGTTTTATCTATTAACAAATTTGTAATTAATATCCAGTACATTTTTGGAAATATTACACAATTCGACACATTTTTTATCATTTCCCTCTTTTTTCGACCATTATGTCCATATTTCTACAGGCAATATATAGAACGCACAGTCCCTTCATTTCTCCCTGTCTTTTGATTCAGAAAATTTTAAAATCCTGTCGGAACAGGATACCTGTAAACTGCAGATTCTTTGTGGAATGCGTATAGAATAGCCCCCCTGCCGCCGTCTATATGAGACACCGTTCCCCGGCAGATACCATACCGTTCCTGGATGTCCTTGGTATATTATCAAAATAATCCCGGGCTTTGCAGCATTAAATTGTTATTTAATCCACTGGATTGCAGGTAAAAAGAAGGAAAAGCCATTTCATGTGCCATAAAATAAAGTTATATAGCCGTGATTAAACAAGCTGGTTATATGACACAGAATTATGTCTGTCTCCTGTTTTGGTATCTATAACAATAATTCATACAATCCAGCAGCTGGCGCCTTTTCTCTTTCAGGACCATGTAATTCCGTTACTCAACAGGAATATGGTTTACTGTGCATTATCCGACATCAGGCGCATCCAGTCCTGGTTCTCATAACAGATAACAGATGAAAAAGACGGCCCGCTCATAAGAACCGGCCGTCCATTGACATGTCTGAATTAGACAGACATTATCTCATCATCTGTGTTTTTTCTTTTCATTCTCATAGATTTCCAGAAACTCCACTGGATTTTTAGTAAAGATTTTTTCCAATTCATAAGACAGGGAAAATGGATCATAATCACTAAAAACATTGGGTATGTACTGATAAAGCTTATCCGCTATGCCCTGGACATGCTCTATATCAGTCCCGGTCAGGCTGTAGATTTTATGTTCAGTGAAAATGAGAAGCTTCACAATAAACGGGCCTCCCTTAATCCCAACTTGGGCGCATATCCAATAAACCTTATGGCGTGGGATAGCCGTTACCTTTGAAGTACCTTTGGGGCCGCCCTTTACCCCGCATAGAAGCAAATAAGAAGGCATCAAAACAATCTTCTCTCCAGATGCCTTCGCAGGATCTGAAAATTTATCTATGTATTCCTCTACCAGGATTTTACCCTCAAGCGCTTCCCCGTCAATAATCCTTCCAGCCGCTTCCTGTGTATTATCCTTATAAGGGAGAAATAAATTATCGCCGTTCCTGGCGGTCCGTCCCGTTGCAATCAATTTAATCACTGTGCAAACCAGCACAAGACCTATTATGATGATTAAGTAAAAAGATATACTGCCATAAGAAATATCGTTAAAATTGATGGAATCCTTTCCAAGAAGATAAATGATTGCGAGGGCACAGGCAAACACAATCAATAATTTGTAAAACATTTTCCTCGTTGCCCTATTAACACGTTCTGATTCCTGTGCCAAGTATCCATGATCCATATTGGCTTTCTCCTTATAAGTTTATTCCGTACTGTTTACTTACGTATAACTGCGTGGTTTATTTTTCAATTCATTATACTGTTTTTTCTTTCTGAGCACAAGTCAATTCAGATGGGAAGATGCTGGATTGTAGGTTACCAGGATTGAGGTAACCAAGGCCTTGAAGCAGCCACTCCTGGGGATACAATCCTTTAACCTCCTCTGAAGCAGTTACCTGGAATGTTATTGATATTGATAGGAGGTTACATTTCTGCCGTTATCATAAAAAGGCCCCTGTATATTCAGCTATGGCGGAGCCGTTTAATTATGATTAATTTTTTAAGCTGTTAGTGTGGAATTGCTGGGAACAGACTTTTCTTTATATTTTTAAACATTAAAGGCGAACCCCATAAATCATATTGTTGCAATCGCCTTCAACTTATTTTAGAAATATATGATATATCTGATTAAATTTAATATCGCAATGTTTTTCAAGATTAAAATATTCACTTCTGAAAAAACTTTTCTCACTGTTTTTTCGTAAGCGCCAAGTGTTAGGGTATCCCAACACGACCACCCTGGCATCAATACCTGATGTCAGGGTAGCAAGCGTTTTACTCTGATTTTTTGTTACATTCTATCCTCGCCTTCTCACTCCACGGCGCAGGATCTTTGAGTTCTGCATCGGTAGTGTCCGTTCCAGGGCGGCTGTCGAGCAGGTATTTCAGGTAGTTGTATGGGTGAAGCCCGTGGGCTTTTGCCATCTCTACCATGGTATAAACTACCATACTCGCATCTGCACCATCCTGGCTGTCACTGAACAGCCAGTTCTTACGGCCCAATGTCACCGGGCGGAGGGAATTCTCCGATGGGTTGTTACTCAGGCTGCAGCGTCCATCTTCGAGATAAGTCATCAAAGTGTCTTTTCGATTTCGGATATATGTTACCGCCCGATCCATGCGGCTTCCTTTTTCTGGATGCTGGCCATCGAGCCAGCGCATGAAGCCTTCCACAACCGGCTTCGCATCCTTCTGGCGGCGTTTGTATACCTGTGCATAAGACAGCCCTTTTGCCTTATAGCTTCGTTCGTATTCAAACAGCTTATTGCAGTAAAGGACTCCCTGCACTGCCGGATGACTGTAGTCTTTCTCATGGCCGCTCGGGATGGCTTCCATCAGGTATCTGCGTATGTGCGCGTAACAGCAGCAACGGCGTATCTTCTTCAACCTGTTATAACCGCTGTAACCATCCACCATGACATAGGAGCCTTCATCTATCCCATCCAGAAAGTCCGCTGCATTTCCTCCGGCCCTGGTTTCTGTATAATGATACAGGATGATGGGAGGGAGCCGGTCCTCTCCGGAACGCATCAGCCAGATATAAGACTTGCTCTGTGGCCGCCGGTCAGGCTCTTTCAGGACCTGGACCGGTGTTTCGTCAGCCATCAGGAAATGTCTTTTTAACAGTTCCCGATGAAAGTAATCATATACGGGCTTCAGATAGTTCTGGGAGCAGGTGATGATCCAATTCGCCATGGTCGTTCTGCTGATACTGGCTCCAAGAAGTTCAAATCCCTTCTCCTGCCGGTACAGCGGAAGCGCATCTGCATATTTTTCATACATGATATGTGACACCAGGGATGCAGAAGCATATCCGCCCGGGATAAGTGCCGGGATCCCTTCGTCTTTGATGAACTGCGGATCCTCCGTGTCTTTACAGACCGGACATCCATAGGTGGTGGCAATGTACACGATACGCTCCAGCTTTGCCCTGGTATAACGGAGTTCTGTCCGTATCTCCTCATGGCCGATCGGGATCATGCCGGTTCCACATTCCGGGCACTGCTTCTCTTCTTCGGACAACGTATTTACTTCTTCATAGTGGATTGGAAGATTTGCGAACATCTCATCATAGTCCGCTTTGGGCTTACTTCCCGTTTGCTGGTCTTTACTTCGATGAACTCCGGCTCAATGAGCTCCAGCAATGGTTCCTCCTCGGAACCGGATCCGGAGAAAAGGCTTAACTGGCCGGGCAGATCACTGCGCCGTTCACTGGAACTGCCAAACAACTTCTGCTTGAAGTATTCAAGCTGTGCCTGCAGGTTTGAAATGATCCGGTCCTTTTCATCATCCTTTGCATTGCGATTTTCGAGCATCTTCTGCAAAGATGTGATCAGGTCATTCTGGGTACGGATCGTCATATTTAATTGTGAGATTGTATCCTTCAGCTCCCTGAACTGGATATCCTTTGCACCGGATGCCATGTGTGTCCGCTCCTTTGTTTTATTACTGGTATTTTACCAGAAAACGAAGAAAAAAGCGAATCAGTCCTGGCTGCGTTTTCGTCATAATGACGGTGGATAAATGATCCGGATATCTGATGAAAACTGGATAAAACAGGATATTTACTGCCACTGATCCCTCAAAATACCACGGAATCCGATGAAACAGTTATCACACAGAAGTTATCCCTCTCTGGTGAAAAAGCAAAGCGGTTATCCACATATCCAGCCGGAATGCTGCCGGAAAATTTCGGCAGTTTCACGATGGATTTTTTAACTGGTCTGGATTGCTTTGGGCTGTTCAATATCCAGTCCGCTGAGCAGCCAGTCCAGCTGACACCAGGTAATTGCCTGGGCCTCGGAACTTTTCCGTGGCCAGCGGTACCGGCCCTGTGTGACGCTCAGCCTTTTATAAAGGAGGACATATCCATCTGGTTCATGGAGCAGGACTTTGATCCGGTCACATCGTTTCCCGCAGAACAGGAACAGGGATGACTGGTCCGGGTCCATGGAAAGTTTGTCCCGGATAATGCTGCAGAGACCATCGATGGATTTACGCATATCGGTTGTGCCGCACACGATATAGATGTTGTCCGCCACGGAGATATCGCCTAGCATACCGTACCTCTCACAAGGCTGAGGACACGATCCAGTATGGCAGGATCCGCACCATTGGCAATACGGATTGTCGCACTGCCAAGTGATATTTCTATCCTTGCAGATATTTCTGGGATTCTGGATGGACCCTCTAACACGGACTGGACTGGAAACATCGGTTCCGTCCGTTCTTCCTTTGGATTGAAATTTAAACGGACCACATCCTGCGCTGGCGATGGTGCTGGTTCTGCCTTGGAAATAGATTCAGGAATTTCACAGCAGGCTTTCTTTCTGAGTCTGCTGACCCAGTTGTAAAAGGTCCCGGGACGGATTCCATGTTCCTTACACCACTGAAAATCAGTGAGACCGCTGCCCCTGCATTCCATGATCAGCTGGTATTGCTTGTCAGCCGGTACTCGGGCATTGTAACTGGACATTTTTTAACACCTCCATAAATATGTAGTGAAGTGCTCACATCTGACAATGGGATACATTGTATTCCAGAGTAAAATGCTTGCATCTAGCTATCTACTATTATGGATCATTTGGTAGTAAAGCGCCAGCCACCCTAATACTTGGCGCTTACGACATAACCCCTGTCTTACCCTCTACAACGCATTACATTTCTACTCCCACGCCCTCGCAAGGCGTGACACCAATGCCGGGAAACCGGCACTGATGCGAGGTGATTTCTACTCCCACGCCCTCGCAAGGCGTGACGGCTGTGGATGGCCGGGAAGCCTACATGTATGCAATTTCTACTCCCACGCCCTCGCAAGGCGTGACCATGTTGGTATCATATGTACACTTTGCATTCCCAGTTTCTACTCCCACGCCCTCGCAAGGCGTGACCTTCCGGTCTGCCAAATATCGCTCCAGATACTCTGTTTCTACTCCCACGCCCTCGCAAGGCGTGACATTGCACAGGTTATCCATTAGAACTACTTGATTTGTTTCTACTCCCACGCCCTCGCAAGGCGTGACTTGTAGTGGTATACACCTGCTATATCGGTCTTTAGTTTCTACTCCCACGCCCTCGCAAGGCGTGACGTCCCTGACTTCCCCCAATTTTCGCTGCCATTGAGTTTCTACTCCCACGCCCTCGCAAGGCGTGACATCTCTGAACTCCTTACTTTTATTTGTGTCCATGTTTCTACTCCCACGCCCTCGCAAGGCGTGACAATAAATCGCCTACTAAACATGAGCATTGGACATGTTTCTACTCCCACGCCCTCGCAAGGCGTGACTATTAGACTTCCATATCTTCTTTCTCCACATAACGTTTCTACTCCCACGCCCTCGCAAGGCGTGACGCATTAACATCCTGGAGGCCGATAAGCCATCAATGTTTCTACTCCCACGCCCTCGCAAGGCGTGACCTTTCACGGGTGAATAGCAACCATAGCCCTATTGTTTCTACTCCCACGCCCTCGCAAGGCGTGACGCACCCTCCGGCCAGAATAGGCGGCACAGCTAAGTTTCTACTCCCACGCCCTCGCAAGGCGTGACATGAGAAAGTCAAGACCATAGGTAAGCTGCTGGACGTTTCTACTCCCACGCCCTCGCAAGGCGTGACATATCAAACATACACTGCACCCACGCCATATCGGTTTCTACTCCCACGCCCTCGCAAGGCGTGACGCCAGGAGCTTCATCGCGATAGGATATTATCTCGTTTCTACTCCCACGCCCTCGCAAGGCGTGACCACTCCTTCCTGCTTAATTAATCCGGATATAAAGTTTCTACTCCCACGCCCTCGCAAGGCGTGACGATGGGGTGAAGGATGTATCTGCTTTCTTCGCCCGTTTCTACTCCCACGCCCTCGCAAGGCGTGACCAATGATGAAATTGGTTCCATCCTTCCCTTTCTTGTTTCTACTCCCACGCCCTCGCAAGGCGTGACGGACGTACCAAAAATGATATAATTCAGGTGTCTGTTTCTACTCCCACGCCCTCGCAAGGCGTGACGCGGTCCAGTATATAATGTGGCTGTCTCTGGGTCAGTTTCTACTCCCACGCCCTCGCAAGGCGTGACCGATTGCCTCTGCCGTATCCTCCATGCTGAATCCGTTTCTACTCCCACGCCCTCGCAAGGCGTGACCAAGGATGGTCACCGTATTTTCAGATGCAGCGGGTTTCTACTCCCACGCCCTCGCAAGGCGTGACCCTGTATGGTCCCTATATCAACACCTTTGTTTTTGTTTCTACTCCCACGCCCTCGCAAGGCGTGACATATTACGCTAGGATCCATGCCTGTAATGCCCCGTTTCTACTCCCACGCCCTCGCAAGGCGTGACGTTCCCCGCCCCAATCGCTCTTCAGCTGGGCCTTGTTTCTACTCCCACGCCCTCGCAAGGCGTGACTAAGGCATATGCGGCGTTGGTGGAAGCCGGATATGTTTCTACTCCCACGCCCTCGCAAGGCGTGACGCCAATGGATGGTACTGGCTTCGGGAGGCCACAGGTTTCTACTCCCACGCCCTCGCAAGGCGTGACATGCATTTATCAAGTTTAAAGCATATTATAATAGTTTCTACTCCCACGCCCTCGCAAGGCGTGACGTAAATCATCGTTTTATAGTGTTATTTACCATTGTGTTTCTACTCCCACGCCCTCGCAAGGCGTGACGCGGCCTACGTGGAACTGTGCGCAGATATCTGTGTTTCTACTCCCACGCCCTCGCAAGGCGTGACATCTCCTTCCTTATTTCCCTGCAAGCTGATTATAGTTTCTACTCCCACGCCCTCGCAAGGCGTGACCTTCGGCAGATGGAAATATTGACTGGATTATCAGTTTCTACTCCCACGCCCTCGCAAGGCGTGACTCAGCCATAGATACCCAAGGGATTGCTATCAGGAGTTTCTACTCCCACGCCCTCGCAAGGCGTGACCTGAGGAGTGTCAGGGAGCGGGTGGCTGTATAGGTTTCTACTCCCACGCCCTCGCAAGGCGTGACCTACCCAGATATTAAATCCTACAGATGTCCCAGAGTTTCTACTCCCACGCCCTCGCAAGGCGTGACATTTTCGCTGTGGTCTTACCAAAACCATTGTTTGTTTCTACTCCCACGCCCTCGCAAGGCGTGACTTATACTTGCCATAACAATCATCCTTTCTTAAAAGTTTCTACTCCCACGCCCTCGCAAGGCGTGACGGTGACGTACCGATTGTCGAATACCAGAATAATGTTTCTACTCCCACGCCCTCGCAAGGCGTGACGGAGCAACGCCAGTACATCCGTCAAATCCATCCGTGTTTCTACTCCCACGCCCTCGCAAGGCGTGACGGATACCCACTTAATAGCATTCTCTACCCGGTTTGTTTCTACTCCCACGCCCTCGCAAGGCGTGACGGAAACGTTTGTTAAATTGCTATTTATGATACCGTTTCTACTCCCACGCCCTCGCAAGGCGTGACGATAGTGGCGTTGTACAGGGGATATCAGGGTTCGGTTTCTACTCCCACGCCCTCGCAAGGCGTGACGAATCATTGGATTTACACAAACGTATCCGGATAGTTTCTACTCCCACGCCCTCGCAAGGCGTGACGACTTCTGGATGTCCTTGATGCCTGGCTCCCAGGTTTCTACTCCCACGCCCTCGCAAGGCGTGACTTTTAGGCTTGATTTGTACTCGCTCATTTTTCTGGTTTCTACTCCCACGCCCTCGCAAGGCGTGACGGAAGCCATGTAGCACGTAGGCTTGACTGCCTCAAGTTTCTACTCCCACGCCCTCGCAAGGCGTGACTAAACACACCATTGACCTGGTGTCAGGCAAATTGGTTTCTACTCCCACGCCCTCGCAAGGCGTGACTATCCATGGTAACCCAATGGCAGAAGCCATGTCCGTTTCTACTCCCACGCCCTCGCAAGGCGTGACGCAATATTTTCATCACATATACTCCTTTTTTTCAGTTTCTACTCCCACGCCCTCGCAAGGCGTGACCATCATCGGTGACCATTAGGGCATTGATGACATTGTTTCTACTCCCACGCCCTCGCAAGGCGTGACTTATGGGAATGGATACAAGAGGGGGATGGGAAGCGTTTCTACTCCCACGCCCTCGCAAGGCGTGACAGCAACAAATAGTATTCCCTGCCGTCATCACCACTAAATACGGGGCGGACTTTATTATTTTAATACATTTTCCCTCTGCCATGCAAGGAAAATCCCAAAGTAAACACTATTTTTCAGGCGAACCTCCCACCTATTTTCGTATCACCACATCTTCGCCTTACTTCAAATAATAATAACCCCCTCTGGATTATAACCGCGTTTTGCTCCTACATGTTCCACTCTCCTGCTCCAGTTGTTTCCAAGATAATAAAATCGCAGGCTGTCCTTCTCCTCATCAATCAGCCGGATTAATGCATCTTTTAATTTCAGAAAGGTAGAATAATCCAAATCTGCTTCAAATACTGAGTTCTGTACCCGCTGTGCATGATTTTGACATTCCTTTGCCACCTTTCTCAGCCGTGTCTGCCCTGATTTATCGACTGTGCTGACATCATAACTAATAATCACCATCATATAACCACCTACTTCATCAAATAGCACGGATACTCTGTAATATCCCCGCGCACATATTTAGCCAGAAGATTACTTTGCACATAAGGAAGCAGACCCAGCGGTATCTTTTGTTTAAGATAAGGATGCATCATATCAGTACGTTTCTTTTCCTGCCAACGCGCAAGAACCTTTTTTCGGCCATCTTCATTCAACCAGACGGCTCCGGAAATCTGTTTCTCGAAATCTTCTTCCCCGACTATTTGTAAATTTAACAGGGTAAGCACAAATCGTTCCACAATACATCTGGCCTCTTCCACCAAATCACAAGCCAATGAACTTCTGCCGCTTCTCAACGCATGACAAAAACCAATATAACTATCCAAACCCACAGTTTCCAATGCCGCCGCAAACTCATTGGTAAACAATGTATACACAAAGGACAGTATGGCATTCACAGGATCCAAGGGCGGATGTTTCGTCCGGAGTTCAAAGGTAAAAGGAGCTTTTTGATTTGTAATGAGTTTACCGAATATAGAAAAATAACTCTGTGCGCAATTCCCTTCAATGCCTATGACGCTTTCCATATTCTCAGCTTGGAATAGTTTATCCACCCCCTCCTCAAGTATTGACAATGTCCTCTGAATTTCTGCATCGCCTCGCAAATTGCTATTGTCATGCAGTGTCCGCTTAATAACTTGCCTGGTATTGCAGAATTTAGCTGCCATTGTATTTTGCGCCAACACAAGCCCCTGTTCCCGGAAACAATCAATCTGTGCAACCCGCAAAAAAACGTTTCCTTTTGTTTCCCCGCAAACCTTGGCCAAAAACTTCCCCTGTGGTGAAACAAAATTAATTGGAATACTTTTTCCAACACACTTCCCCATCAAAGCCGGAGAGCATCCAATATAGTTAAAACAGACTATATTTTCCACATTATCAAATGGTATCCTAAGCTTATTTTCATTTTCAATTTTGCATACCAGGTTTTCCCCATCCAGCCACAAATATGCCAACTCATTTGTAACATATATTGTATTTAAAAGCTTCCGCATAGCCACCTCCATCCCGCTAAAAGAATATCCCCCTTCTAATCCGTTGCCAAGACCGCTCTGATATCTTTCCTGATATCAAAGAAGTTTTTTACTGACGGCATACAAAGATCTTTCATTGAGCATCCATTGCAGTTTTGCTTCTTTTCAATAGGCGGAACCTTACCGTCTGTCAAATATTTCCGCATTTCTTTCAAAATCTGCTTCAGATGCTCATCATATTCCGAAAAATGCTCCTTTAATGGCAATGGTATCCGCTTTTTCACATCCGCGTAATACAATACTCCCTCACAATCACCGCCAAATATGTAATCCACGCAGAGCTTTTGTGCAAATACCTGCATCAAATCTTCCTCATGGTATTCCCCGCTTTTCGGCTTGGTCGGCTTATACTCTACAATACAAAGTTTATATCTTTGATTGCCGCCTGCCATCAGCACGCCCTCTTCTGATTCCGTTGCTTCGATACAATCTGTCTTTCCATAAAGATTGTATTCTTCCTTATCGTTGTAAACCGACACAGATGTAAATACACGCCTGCCACGCATTATATAATTGCGGTCAGAATCATGAACACGGCTATGCATCAGGTTCGCCTTTGTTACAAATGCATTCTCCGCCCATGCCTGGTCAATCTCCAGCAGCCCCCATCGGTGAGGGCAATACAGATAGTGCTGGATTGACCGGATGGTTATTGTGGTACTGTTCATATCTTGCTGATGAGCTGCACACCAGCCGGCATTGTTTCATCCTCCACAATTCGGTAATCACTGAAGCTGCGGGGCGGCACATGCTCTGTCTCAAGCACCTTAATTTTATCAAACAGCAGCTGTGACGGACAATTTCCCAAAATACTGTCATGCCTGAATACATAAAGTTTCCGCATGGACATTTTGCCTCTGGCCGCACTGTGATCATGTTCAAACATATTGATGATTGCGCTCCACAAAAGTTCCACATCATCTTCGGTCAAATCCGTAACCTTATTGGCCAGCGCAGCTGAAATATATCCTTCCGCCCGATATAATGCATATGGAATCATGCTTTTCTTTCCCATTTCTGTCTCTCCGGTTCCCTGACGGTCCTCAGTTGTACGGGCCTGCCGTGTGATAGTGATATCCTGAACGTTCACCGGGGAAATACTTCTGGCAAAGTTAATCTGCACCGGTCCACGGACAATTCCGCACGGATCATCACCAGTGGACATTACCGCCCCGAAGGCGCGGACATCAAAATAATGTTTACACATAAAATCCCTGGCCTTCTTTACATCGTCCGTATTTTTTCCCTTCTGCTTCTTCGCAAGCCCCTCCGCCTCATAAGCTTCAGAAAATTTTGCATTTAGTGAACGGTCCGGCTTTATAAGAATCTGGTATCCCTCCTCATCGCTTTTGCAAAGCTCAACATAATTCCGGATTTTCCGTTTCAAACAAACATCCGTAACAAAACCATAGCCGGTTTCCGCATCCACCCTCGGACTGTTTCCAGCATCCGGGTCCCCGTTGGGATTACCGTTTTCCACATCAAAAAGCATTACAAAATCATATCTGTTCTGAATTGCCATATTATCTTTCCTCCTGTTCTTCATTTATTTTATTTTCATTTTTCTTATCTTCATTTGTCAGAAAGAAACTCTGATACTGCTGATAATAGCCAATCATAAACCTTCCCTGGTCCTGGAGCAGTAGTGTATCCGGAAATTCCCCGACCAATTTGTCCATAATCTCCTGCAGCATTATATTATAATAAACCGGGGCCTTCACCTTTCCCAGATGATTCTGCGCCAAACGCAGCAGCTTGGGAAATATCTGCGCCGGTTTAGAAGATGCCGAAGCAAAATATGCATCTTTTATGGTTCGATTCAATGAATTATTTGAAGCATCCTGCTGTAAACGCTCCAGCACTGCAAATAACCGCCCGCACAAATACCCAGGATTTTTATTCTCTTTGTTCAGTGACAATGTAATTTCCTCCTTTTCTCCTCGCAGCCGTTTTCCTCTGTTAATACATGCTTTTATGATTCCGGCATGTACATAGTTCATGTTTTCCCCGCTGTCCGTTTTAACCCTGCGGATGGCGGATTGCAGCAAAGAATCCGGGTAGCGCGTACCATAGACAACCGCCTCCAGAATTTTGGTCATCAGCGCCACATCCACTGTTTCATTCTTGCTTTTCGGCGAAATCAGGCTTTTTCCAATCCGCCAAAGAGAAATCGGCTTTCCCTTCTCCTGCATCTGCAAATCCAGCTGATGATATGCCACATTCTGTAAAATCTCGCCAAATCGCTTGTGATAAAGGAACTTGACTGCCAGACGTGAGGAGTTGGGCTTCAATCCAACTATGTAAAAATCCACATTCTTATGGATTTTTTCCATATCTGCAATCTGTCCTGTCCTCACAATTCCCGCCCTGGCGTCTTTCATCAAATCCTGCAGCATTTCTTCTGTCCGCTGTGCATCCATACTGTCCGGATTGTCAAACAGCAGCGCCGCCATAAGGTCATTGCATGTTTCATTATCATCCGAAGCCCAGAATACAACTGTCATATCATCCAGCATCACCTTATGTTTTCTGGAGCCCAGCAGATAATTCAATGCCTCCGAATATCTCCTCATGGCATTTTCAGAAATATTACTGTTATAGGACTGATCATTCCCATAAGAACTTTCCGACGGATTATTAAACCCGATTAAAACAGAACCAGTGGCCAGTCCGCCATAAACCCCTTTAATTTTGCTATGAATCCGGGCAATGGGAGCTTCCTCCCCGCTAATTGCACACTGTGCCGCCACAGCATGTCCTCCCTTTGAATCCCCCTTCCTTTTACATTCCTCCCACTTCTCCAGCAGTTTTTGATCTCTGTGCAGCAGCACATCCGGACGTCCCGAAAGACAGAAAGCAAAGCCCGCGGCACTATACGCCTTTCCCAGTTCCACCAGATACAGATTCTCTGTCTCCTCTTCCGGCCTCCAGCCGGATATAAAGGCACGATATGCATTGACAACAGGTGAATCCAGCCCTTCCAGAAAGGCCAGGTTCTTATCCCGAAACGCCTCATGGGACTTCTTCGCTTTTCCGGTCCGGTCCTCCGGTGTAAAAACATCCTTGTCAAAATTTAAGCCGAAAATGTAAAGCGCCCTGTGCTCAACAACATTTGCCTCAATCCCCGGCTTCTCCGTCCGCTCCGGCATCACAATGGTACGCGGAACAAAACGTTCCTTCATCTTCCCCTTTCCATCCTCCGTCCGCTCGGTCTCCTGCCAGTTGATGATTTCATCTATCTCTCCATTCAATGACAGACTGACCAGATAATGGATTTTTACATTAGAGTATCCTTTCGGAAGGACCTTTCCATTTTTTCCCAGGGCATCGTAATAATCGCATAGTGCCTTAATCAGCATTTTAATCCCTCCCTGTATTTTGCCACATCAATCACGCCGCGGATCATGTGCGGCCGGTAATAGATTGTGACAGCCTTGTCCGAGAATTTTGGATTATCCCAATCCCCATTGGTTGGCACACCGCCATCCTGAAACTGTACCCGGTAACTCATGAACCCAAGATCCACATCCTCTTGTGTCAAAATACTGCTGCTTATCAGGTTTAGGTCAAAATCCTCAACCAACCGGATATCCCTTACCGGAAATTCACTGCATCCCAGGCATGGCGTGCGATAATGCTGCCCGCGTTCCAGCCTCCGCTTTATGATATTGAAATGTTTACTTTCGGTGTCCGTCTCCTTATCATTTTTCAACCCGGTCAGCTCAAAATGAAACTCCACGCCATACATGACATTTTTTAAAATCATTGCCGCACGCTGGCTCCGGCTTTCCGATGTATAAATACACGGATTGCCGCCCGTGCCGTTCATCTGGCTTTTTACTGCACTGTAGAGCACCTTATCCTTCACCTCATTGCGGCGGATGTTAATAAAATCAATGGGCTGAAATACAATAATTTTATCAATTACATAGCGTATCGCCGGTTTCCAATATATGGATTTCAACATCCCTTCCATGGCTCCCGGAGTCGGCACATCATAGCTGACCCGCTCAACCTTGAGTTCAGGCCGTGTAAAGCACGCATAATCCCCGGTTACCATAATTTTAAATCCATAACTCATCTCATCCCTCCTCATTCATAAAATATAATCCTTTGCCTCAAAAACCACTCCTGTCTCATCATCGTAATAATCCGGATTTGTAAGGCAATAAATTCCGCTCCCATAATCATCCACAACATGCTGCTTCAGCAAATCATCAAATTCATATTGATAAACGGAAAATGTATAGTTTTGCAGCTTTCTTGCATTTCCATAACCTGAGTCCTTCAGCTGTTCCACCATCTCCCTGCTATAATCATCACGGGCAGCTGCAACGGAAACTGTCCTTGTGTCAATCAATTCAAAGCAATCTGCGTACCCTCTAAAAGGGATGGAATAGATACTGCTGCAAAAATTGCCCAGGGCATTTTGTTCCAGCTGTTCACTCTTTACATAAAATAACCGCTCGTAATAAGTCCGGATACACTCCGGTACCGAAATATCCTCATACTCTGCCATCAATCCCTTTGAAAGCCCCGGACGTTCATCCATAGCCCGTTTCCCCTGTTCGCTCTCTAAGCGGAACACAAATACATCTGCATGCTCTCGTTTTCCCTCCCGGTTACACCTGCCGCCTGCCTGCAGGATACTGTCCAGACCGGACACTTCCCGGAATACAGTATAAAAATCAAGGTCCACCCCTGCCTCTATCAGCGAAGTGGAAATCACTGTGATTTTCCGGTTCTCCGGTAATCCGCTCATATCCGGATAATCCTTCTCCAGCCGGTCAAGCTCCTTTTTTATTTCATCAATCACCCTTTTTCGGTCAAATGCTGTCATATAGGTAGAAAGATGATATCTTTTTCCCCCGCATAATCTGTACAGCCGTACCGCTGCAGCCCGTTTATTCACTACAATCAGACTGGAGGGTGACTGCCCTGCTTTTTGCAATAATGCCTGGTCACTCAGCAGTCCTGCATCCTGATACACACATTTCTGAAATACAGGAAACATGGCTGTATCATCAATCAAATCTACAATCCTGCTGTCTGGGAGGCCATAATCCACCACCAGTTTCCGAAAGTCCGGCATTGTTGCAGTTAAAAAAACCGCCTCACTTCCCAGATATTTCGTGATATAACCTATGGCCTTTAAACACGGCTGAAGATAATCCTGGGGCATCATATGGGCCTCATCAAAAATCAGGACACTGTCCGCCATATTATGTAGCTTTCTAAGTTTTCCTCTTTTATTCGCATAGATTGATTCAAAAAACTGCACAGCCGTAGTAATAATCAGCTGGGCATCCCAGTTTTCCGCTGCAAGCTTGGCAGTCTGACCATAATCCTCGCTGTAGTCCTCCCGGTCATCATAGGAAAATGTGGACTGATGCCGGAGAAGTTCCGCATCTTTACCTAATATCCGTTCAAATGTCCCTGCGGCCTGATCAATGATGCTGTTGTATGGAATTACATAGATAATCCGTTTCTTTCCGCTGCGAATCGCCCGTTCCAGTGCAAATTTTAAGCTGCACAAAGTTTTTCCGCTTCCGGTAGGCATATTCATCAGGTAAATTTCCGCCTCTTCCCCAGCTTTGTCAAACACCTGCTTCTGCAGCAAGGCCCTGGTTTTCTGTAAGGCTGTTTCACACTGGAAACCGGCCAGATGTTGGTTCACCCGTTCCAAACATTTTTCAAAATCCGCTTTCAAGGATCGGTTTTGTGGACCGCCGCAGAATTCCGCAGTATCCAGGGAGTCTGCATCTGTAAGGCAGGAAAAACAATAGCGTGCAAAAAAAGCAAACTTCTCAACCAGTTTGCCCATGTCATTACCGCAATCAGTAACAAGAAATTCCATAAACGCTTTCTCGTCAATCTCCGGAATCTTCAATTCTGCCTTATACGCGCTATAATCCTCTACTTCACGTTGTAATCTGCCGCTTAAAGTGGGCATATCGGAAGTATCGTTTGCATTGCCGCCATCCGGCAGGCCGGTATGATGCCCGCTGATGCAATATTGCATAAGATAACTTAATGGCCGGCAATACTTTTCCTTCGCCGCCAATGCTCCGCAGGTGGAATGCTCCACACGGACAGACGCCCCATGAATCCTGCTCACAAAGGAGGGCTGATATTTCCCTATATCGTGAAGCAGGCCCATTGTGTATACCGTGTCTTTTAATTCCGGAACGGCAAACTCCCGTCCTAATAAAGCCGTGTTCTCGGAATGTTCCTTGACTGTCTGAACTTCTTTTGTAGAATCGTTGATGTGTGCTATATACATGGAATTGACTCCTTTACCGGTGAATGTAATCCAGGCGTTAAGGCCCGCTGGTTCTATAATACCAAAAATAGGGATATAGCGCAATATCCCCCTTGGTAAAAACGCTTAAAATTTAACTTTTACCGTGTCCAAAATTATATATTTATTATATTTTTCCATTCTATTTCCTTCTAAACTGTCTACACACCGACACACTCCGCATACCAGCAGTTGTTCCATTTTAAATACTCTTATTTCACCTCCTTACCAGTCTACACCTAATAGACCACCAATATCAGGGTGTACAACCCTTTCCACATAATATACTGCAGAAAAAGCCGGAAGCGGGAGTTGTCTCCCGCTTCTACTTGTCTTGCCTCCTATCAATGTTCCAGCATATTCTCAATCAATATCCCATACCCCCTCCCCGCATCCTACACAAACACATGGGTCACCGCCCCCGCCAGCTTTCCATCCTGGATAATCGGGCTTCCGCTCATGATTGAGTCAATATAGAGACAACATTTATCCATTTTAATCTATTTCGTGCAGTTCCGTCAGAATTAGGTAGTGAATTAGAAAACCAATAGGCACTCGGTTTTAAACGGAAAGATTGCACAAATTATGAACTGATTTATTGCGCGAAGCAGGACTGCAATTCAGTCTAAAAACATCCATACTTCTCCAAACTCCGGAGATACAGGTGTTCCTTATTGTATGCCACATATTACAAATCAAATCGAAGCTTAGAAAACAAATAAATCGGCACAGTATAAACCATATCCGCATTTCCGCCCATTGTGTTTCCCTTTAAGAGCAGCAGACAGTCCACTTTTCCATCGTTCAGTGCCTTCTGTCCGGAAGATGCCTGACCTTTTCCGCTCTTAACTTCAACCGCATATACTTTTTCGCTGCCAACCAGACTCTTAACAAAGAAATCTATTTCTCCACCCTTATAGGTAGCAAATGCCGGCATCTCCAGGGCTATTTCCTGCAAACGCTCCTGCCGGCGGCGCAGTTCCAAAAATACAAAGTTTTCCTGAATCAGTCCCTCAATCGCCGCATAGTCTGCACCAATCTTTCTCAGGAAATATCTGGTAAGGCCAAGGTCAGTGAAAAAGCACCGGCACCTTGCCTTAAAGTCAAGAATTTTGCATTCTGTAACCTTTCCTGCAAAATCCAGGATTCCTGCGCTCTGGAGCCAGTTAATTGCCCTATTGCAGACTGCTTTGGAAATATTGCTGTCATAATCATGCACGGCCAGCTTTTGAAGGCTCTCACTGAAGCTGTCCGCATCCAGCCCCTTCTTTTCCCTGAGGAGGATTCGCGCTACGCTGCAAAACAGGTTATCGTACACCGCATCATCCAGAATATCCTCAAAATACCGGCTGGATTCCGAGCAGAAAAGACGGATTACATCCTCTAGCTTCTCCCTGCACTTTACCAGGGATTTCGTCTGAATATACTCCGTCACCACAGCGGGATATCCGCCAATCTGACAGTAAACATCATATAATTGTTTGGCCTTCTCATATTCCTCGGGATTTGACCCTCCATAAAGATCCAGGTTATCAAAGGTTTCCTTCAACTCGCAAGCATCTACAAACTCTTCAAAGGTAAGTGTTTCCACACGGAGCGCCGTCAAATCCCCAGCGGACAATTTGAAATCCGGGTTTAAGATTCGTCCAAGATAGCTGCCAGTTACGATAAATCGACACTGAAAACTCCTGGTAAATTCCCGTATTAGATTATAGACGGCAGATGACTCCTGAATCTCATCAATGATAACCACCGTATCCTTCTCATCCGTAAAATCTTTGTCAAACAGTTCCAATGCCTTATGGATTGGCTTTTTTGGTCTTTCCTGCCCTGGCTCCCATTCCCTGGCGCACTTTAAACACGTCAGGAATTCATTTCCACTGTCCTCAAATAAATTGATGTATACTTTCTTACGAAAATGCTCGTCCGCAAATTTATTAATAATGTACGTTTTTCCAACCTGCCTCGCTCCCGTAACCTCTAAAGTCAGGCCACTTTCCTCCTTCCACTGGGTGAGCCGGTCATAAACCTTTCTTTTTAAATACATTCCATCCACTCCTGTCTGCCTCATATTTAGATAAGCCTCATCCAACTAATTGTTATATCATCCATGATCAAATTCCGCCTGCCTTAATACCCCAGCCATATATCCCAGAAAAGAGTCATAAAAAAGTGTCCACTGATAGACATCCTCTGCAATCTGTTTCACTTGCCACTTTTCCAAATTCTTTCCGCGTATGGATACGGAATATTTCTGTACTTCCTTCCAGTTCCCGTAACCCAGTTTAATCTGTTCTGCCACATCAGCTTTAACAATCACCGGTACGGCATCGTTTTCAATCACATGGAACCGGTCATTCACCGTTTTAAAGTTCTGAATTGCCTCGGCCTCCATCAGTGCCTGCATTTCTTTTGTTTCAGTCTTTCCTCTTTGTAGTTCATCTCTAATTGATTTTGTGCTCAATTCCGGCGTAATTTCCATTCCGTCCCGTAAATATTCTTCCAGAATTCCTGCACTTATTTTCACTCCCGGATTCTGAGTCAGCATTGTATCATCCTGCATGCTGAAACTCCACATCTGTGCATCTTTGTAACATCCGTTTCGGTTAACTCTGCCCGCTGCCTGCAGCAGTGAAAGAACCGAGGCCAGTTCTCTGAATCCAATTCGGAATGAAAAATCAACACCGGCTTCCACACATGATGTTGCCACTAAAACCCAGTTTGTATCCCCCGGATTTTCCAATCGTTTTTTAACCGCCTTTATTGTATCCGCACGGTCCTCCGGCATAAGCGCAGTGGAGAGGTGCTCCACACATTCCCTTCCATATTTTCTGCAAATGTCCTCTGCAATCACAGCCGCACTTTGAACGGTATTCATAATTACAAGACGCGGACCCGGCTTTGCCATAACCCAGTCAATCAGTTCTGCACGGCTAAACGGACATGGATTCCAACAAAATTGAATTCTATTTTTCTCATAACCAAGCAATTCACTGCGCAGGTTTGTGGGAACCATCTCCGGGACCTGCTTTTTCTCTATTCCAACCAACTCCGGAAGCTGCCAAAAACGAACCAGCGAGCCTGATGCCAAAATCCAATAACAGCTCCACTCATCTTCCAATACTTTCATCCAATGCCACGCAAGCGGAAGCAGTTTCAGCGGCAGGGCGGCATGCGCCTCATCCATAAAAATAACGCTCCCCGGCAATTCATGGAGGCAGCGGAGCGCCCCCGGACGGTTTGAGGCAAGCGTTTCGAAAAACGCGACTGCTGTGGTGACTATAATTGGCGCTCTCCACAGGGATGTCAGATAGCGCGTATCCTCATCCTCAAAATCCGCCTTGCAATGCAGTTCTGCCACGACCGCCTCCGGTTCTTCTCCCGGCAATACTAAAGCTTGCCGATAAACTTCCACTGACTGTGTGATAATATTTGTGTATGGAAGTACCACAAAAATACGTCTGGCGCCTTTTAAAATCGCCTGATTCAACTGATACGCCATCACCGCTGTGGTTTTTCCTGATCCGACTGAACCAGCATTCGAAACAATCCCCTCTTCCCGCTGACCATCCCGGCACCTCTTGTACATCTGTGTACGCAAATCATTCCTTTTATTCTGATTCTTCTCTCCCAAACTTGCCACATAACGGTTTAGTGCCTCCAGGCGAAGCGCCGGCTGAAGTTTCGGTATATTATCCCGTTCAGGATACTGTCCATAAACAGTTGCTGTATCCGAATGGTCCGCATCTACCAGACACGAAAATACCATTCGAAAGAACATGGACATATCACCTTCACAATACTCCGGATTATGTGCGGTGCTTTCCGGAATTAACTGCCTGTGAATCTGAAGCAGCTGCTCCATTTCCCGGTCAAAACAGGCTCTTACAGATTCACGCGCATCCCGATAGCACACCGTCTCCGCCCTATTCTCTTCCACTGTAAAATCAGGCAATCCCTGATGATGCGCATACACCAGAATAAGCGAGCACCGTGCTTCCTGCCCTTTTTGTTTAAGAAATGCCGCACCGGCATCCATATGGTTCACGGGTAAATGTCCTGATTTTACACCTTCTTTATGCAATACCTCCTGATTCTTCTCATCTAGCTTTCCCAAATCGTGGTATGATGCTGCCAGACACAGGATATTCTCAATTTGTTCTGCATCCTTCCTACAGTACCCTTTCATCTCCTGCGCAAATATTAGGGACCATTTCGTTGTATTATACACATGATTTAGATAAGGTTGAGAAGGATATCCGTTTTTCGCACTGTGGGCAAGATAGGATTCCATCACAGACGCACCAAATCAACAATGCCGGCAACTTTACGGAACAGTTCTTCCGGCAGCTCTGTCTTGTCCTTGTAATCATGCCAGCTCTCCGATGGTTCTGATACATTCCCTATACGTTCCGGTGTCAATGCATCCAGCAGCATATAATCCGGGCAGCTTCCCAACAGGTTCTTATGTTCAATATACCAGGCATGACGCAGGCGGACATCCGGTCGAATTGCAGAGCGGTTCATATCATATGCCTGAGGAATCAGGAGCTTGAGCAGCTCGATATCATCTGCCGTGCATCCGCTTTTTTTAGCATAATTGGGGTTGACGAAAAATGGCATACAATAAACACCATGTTCAACCACACGGAACGCCAGAGGAGCCATACCCGCATTTTTCCCTTCCTGCACTCCTGCCTTGTTGGTATTCGTCTGGCGGATAATGTTAATCGGAGAAATTGAAATACCAACACCGAACTGTACGACACCGGTCTTAATATATCCTTTATTTCCATCCTTCTCCAGAAATGTGTTTCCAAACACCCTGGCATCCCAATATTTTCTGACAAACTCGCTTTTCAAGAACTCTTCCTGATTGAAATCAGCCAGCTTTCCGCCGGAAGTCATTTCCTTTGTGATTGTTGTACGATCCCGTCCCCGGTGCTCCAGAATCCGGTAATGGTCCTCGTTCAATCTGATTTTTTCCGGCAAACTTTCAAAGAACGGCGATGCTGAATCATCCAGCAAATCTCTCACCTTGCGTTTGAAAGATACCGGGGAAATCTCCCCACAACCGTTTGGTCTCTGACGTGGGTCAGCCTCCCTATCCGGGTCCCCGTTGGGGTTTGAGTTTACCACTTCAATTACCAATAATCCTGTTGCCCGTTTCATCTCATCAGCCATTTTTATTTCCTCCATCGTTATTTTTTCTTATTTCATTTTCAACAGCGCAAATCTGTCCACTGCTCTGATGTCCTTTTATTTCTTCCTTTGCGGGAAAAGCTGCCAGATATCCGATAAAATACTGTGCCTTTTCCTCCTCATTAAAACGGTTCTGATTCCCCCATGCCGCATAAAGCTGCGTCGCAATACGCTCATATAAAGAAAGATACCAGCCTGCGCGCCAGCTTTCCTCACCCTTTTTCTGTATATCTCCCGTACAGTATCTCTTTGCCCATGCGATATAGGGATTCATCCGCTGACCCAATACTGCCAGTGTTTTATACGGCTGCTCTGCCCCTGAGACATATAATCCGCTGCCTGCCAACGTATTTGGAATATCATTATCACGCATGACCTTACAATAAATTTCATGCAGCGCATCTGATACCTTCAGCAGCTGCCCAAATAAATATGGAAATTCCTGCATATACTTCTCCTTTCTGATTTCAAGCTGATATAAAAGCAGTCCTGTCAGTGCCAGTGTATTCTGAGTCTGACGCAACAGTACAACCTGCGAACCATCATAACCATTTCTAGCAAACCCCGCCTTTCCAAGATACGGTGCAAGGTTTATCACATTGTTCATCAGGACATACAGATTCCTGCGTATCTCCGGTAACTCTGCTCCAAACAACAGCTGTATTCCATAATAGCGCGGAATCGGTTTGAATTTATCCGAAGAAGCTTTCCCATCCTGTCTCCATATCAGGTTTAGAATATCGGATACCTCCAGCGGGAACAAGGTGGCGGGCTTTCCAAATAAAAACGCCGGAAGGTTCTGACAGCCCAATGACCATCGCTCGCTGCTGTGTTCAATCTCAGCCGGTGTTGTATTATAGGTATAGACCACCTTCGTTCTGGCTTTATCCAGCTTTCGCAACACAAAATACTGGATACGCTCCGACATTGGGTCTGTATCCGCCTGTTTCGTTTTCTGCAGTTCACTGATAAATGCCTCAGCCGCAGATTCAAATTGTGCCTTCTTCCTGATTTTATCCCCCGTCTCACTCTCAGCCCGCTCTTCTTCCGTGCCCTGCCGTCTACAAAAACCAACCATACTGTACATATTTTTCCGTAAAGTTTCCGGATAAGCGAAAAGAGCTTCATCCTTATCCGTGCTAATCCATGTGATTCCCTTGTGCTCCGCGGAGCTAATCCACGCCAGCGCTGACTGCAGCTTAAAGCGCATTTCTTTGGAAATCGGATAGGTCGCATTTTCAATTCTCCCGTAACGGCTTTGGCATGGCTGTCCGCGGAACATGGTTCTAAGAGAGACTTCGAAACCGGCTGCAAGTTTTACTGTCGGCATCGGTTCCTCAAGAGGAGCAAAAACATATCCGAATGCATCGGATTCTTTCTCCACAGCTACTGTCCTCGCCGCTGCATCCGCTTCTAACAGCTTTTGATTCAGCATACTTGTAAAAGCAGCCGTTGCCACTGACAATCCCGCCTGAATCAACGCTCTGCAATCCATTACCACGGATAAGGTTCCGTAATCTTCCTCCACGCTTTTTCCCGGTTTCCCCAGGTAAAACAAAATCTGGAGCGCCAACGAAATACCCTTTTTTTGCTCCAGCATTGCAAAGGCCGCATGCTCAAGCTCCCTATGTAAATTCTCCGCTTCGGCAAAAGCTTCTGTCTCCCCGGTTAACTTCTGTAATGGCTGAAAAATAGTTCCGGTCTTTTGAAACAACCCGTTCATCTCACGAGGCACATCCTGCATACTGATGCGATACTTGTTGCCGAATTTCTTTCCCCAGTTATTTTCCCTGCAAATCCGCCGGATTTCTTGTATATTGAAATTGGTAGTTTTGCCCTCAATCAAATCGGAAATCGTCCTCTTTTCCACTTCATCCGTCAGGCGGTAAAGTGGCGCCAGATTCAGAGCTGGAAAAGTCCCCTGATTAGACCCATATTTTCTAATTTCCGCAGTCTGCTCCATCTCAATACTTTCAATTTTATAAAGTTGTCCATTGTCCAAAATAATATGTATGCATGGTGCCTTCTTCGTGACCTTCGGAATCATTTTATACTTCGGATGTGTATGTTCTGTTGCAATGTCCGCCTGGTCAAGTGCCACTGTCAACCGGTATAGTTCATTAATCACGGATTATACCTCCTCTCTCGGAAAGTTTAGTCTGCCCTCATGAATTCTCAGACTCTGGCTGTAGACAGCGCGAAAAGCTGAGTTGTAGCCGTCTGGAAAGACTTCTTTCAACATGGAAGGAATTGTGATATCTGATAACTCTCTGCATACTTCTGTCTGTGAACGAAACGGCCCGAAATAAAGCGGTGTAAACTCTCGCCAGCCCAATACCGGTATGGAAAATGACTGTCCGCGTTTCAGACGCCGATTAAAGATATCCTGATAAGCATGACCGGGTGATGTGGTTTTTCTGTCCCATTCTAATGCCTTCTCCGGCAGATTCTCCTTACGGCTGTTTGGTATCACGTCTGCATAAAGTCGATAGCAGACATCCAGCAGAACTGTTGCATAAAGCTGGTAATTATTCCCCTTCTGAATCGATTTACCCGCACGCAGAGGTCCGCCATAGTTGGTCACATAGGAATGATAGCGAAGCGGCGCACAAATCTCTACCGCAGTTGGAACAATCCTGATATCAGGCCCCCACAAAATCGATTCAAAAATCCCCCTGACAGCTGAAGGTGTCGGCGCCACATAGCTCACTGGCGCATCACCAGAGTCCGGCCTTGTCCAAAGCGCAGTTGCCCCTGCAATCTCCATCGTAATTGGGTATCTGAAGTGTTTCAATTTCTAATCCTCCTTTCTATATTTTCATTTATTTGTTAGTTTTAATTGTATCTTATCTAAATTAATATTGCAAGGAAAATTTTATTTATCTTATTAAATTTATGGTTTTACATTTCATGATTTATATGGTAAATTTATATAGATCTTTTGATGTCAAATCAATTGTGGATTGAAATATTTAATTGTTTGTTTTTCAAAAAAGGCTGTCGCTTCAATGATTAAAAAATCAAATAATCGACAGCCCTTTTTCTATATTAACACCACCAATCATAATCTCCTCCCTTTCAATAGCACTATTTATAACCAATAAACACATAATAGCTATAACATGTGAATGTTAATACCTATTATGCTGCAATCCTAATCTTCATCAAATAATAACCACTTTTATTTTTTCTTTATCATTAGATATCATCCAAACCATCTCAAATGACATGTTCCGCTCCCTCGTCCGGGCGGGCAACCGCTGGCGCCCTGCGGGCACCATCGGCCCAGCGGCTCTCGCCGCATAGTCCACTCGCAAAAAGACCGCTCATGCAAGCAAGCTTGCATCGCAGTCTTTTCACTCCTATCCTCCCCGAACTCAACGCTCCAACATATTCTCAATCAAAATCCCATACCCCCTGCTCGCATCCTGCACAAACACATGGGTCACCGCCCCCGCCAGTTTCCCATCCTGTATAATCGGCGACCCGCTCATGCCCTGCACAATCCCGCCTGTCAATTCCAAAAGTCTCGGGTCCGTCACCTTGATTACCATGCTCTTATTCTTGTGGCTGGCATTATAATCCACCTTCTGTATGTCTATCTCATAATCCTCCAGTTCCCCGCTGATATTGCTTCTGATATAGGCAACTCCCGGATTCACGTCCTGGCGACAGGCAATCTCCACCGGCTCCCCGGTCAGCTGCTTCTTGAACTGCTGGTTCACGGTTCCGAATATCCCCTCGTTGGTATTTTCAGCTATATCCCCCATATGGGACTGCGGGCCATAATAAATCACGCCTGAAAGCAGGCCCGGTTTGCCGATGGTTCCCTTTTCAATCCCCATGATTTCCGTGGAATACAAGGCGCCCTGGGACGTCTCCACCAGGTCCCCGGTGTCACTGTCGCTGATTCCATGGCCCAGTGCACCGAAATTACCATTCATATCCACATAAGTAATGGTTCCGATTCCCTGGGTATCGTCCCTGACCCAGGCCCCAAGCTTATATTTCCCGTCTGAACCTGCAATCGGTTTTACGCTGACATCCACTGGTTCCCCGTCCCTGCGTACGGTCACAACCGAATCCTGGCCGCCTGATTCATTTACCGCGCTTATAAGGTCTTCCTTTGTCTTCATGGGCTTACCGTTAAATGCTTCTATATAGTCCCCTGTTTTTAAAATGCCGTAGGCAGGCTCCACTTCCATCCCGTCCGGCCCTGTGATCCGGCCAGTGCCGATTACCATGACTCCGTCTGATTTCAGGTAAATGCCGATTGGGCTTCCGCATGGGATTGCATACCGCGTATCCACCACATCCACCTGGATGTCCTTTAATTTTATAATGCCAAACAGCTTAAGCCCCACCTGGTAGCTTCCCTGTTCTCCTGCAATCATGGAAAAATGCTGCCTGCCGCTGATGGTAATCTGGTCGGCCGGTATATTGCTTTCATTTCCAAGGGACACTTCCTCACTGTCACTGGAAATGGTTGCTTTTAAAGGCAGTCCAAAGGAAAAATCCTCCTCCTGGTTTTGTATGATGCTTACCCGGTCCGGCACCGCCTGGTCCATATAATACCACGTGTATCCTGTTACAGCCACAATGGAAAGCCAGAAAATACGTCCCAGCCACCGGTAAAATTTAGATTTTCCTGTCATCGCCCTGCCTCCTTATATAGTCTTCATGTTATTTCGGCAAGAGCGTGTTTTTAAATGCTTCCGGGCGCTTTTTTACCCGCCGGATTCATTTTAAAGTCAAAAAAAGAAAGACGCATGCTCACTGCCTCTTTCTTAGTATTATCCGTCCTGCGGATTTCAATCTGTTTTATTTTGTCCTGTCTGCCAAATCCTTCATTTCGGCTGCATTTTTACGCACTGTATCCGTAATCTCTGCGCCGCCCAAAAGCCTGGCCAGCTCCTCTACGGATGCCTGGCGGTCCAGAAGGCGGATGGTTGTGAGGGTGCTACCATTTATGGCAGATTTTGAAATCTCAAAGTGGGCGTCCGCCATGGCTGCTATCTGTGGAAGGTGGGTAATGCAGATGACCTGGTGGCTGCCTGCTATATAGGATAGCTTTTCCGATACCTTCTGGGCAGTCCTGCCGCTGATTCCGGTATCAATCTCATCAAAAATCAATGTGGGGATATCATCGGAATCCGCCAGCACGGTCTTGATGGCCAGCATGATCCTCGACAGTTCACCGCCCGAGGCCACGTCCTTTAAGGGCCGCATGGGCTGTCCTGGATTGGTGGAAATGATGAACTGCACCTCATCCCATCCTGATGCGCCAAACTGCTCCAGGCGCTTGAATTCCATGTCAAATTCCACATCCAGGAAGTTCAGGTCGACGAGTCCGTCCCTGATTTTTTTAATAAGGTCCCTGGACGCTTTTTTACGTATCCCTGATAATTGTGCGCAGAATCCTTCTAAATGATTCCTGCATTGTTCCAGTTCCTTCTTGGTCTGTTCCCTGTGATAATCATAATCCTCCAGTTCGTCCAGCCGTTTCCTTTTTTCTTCCAGTTTCTGGTTGATTTTAGAAATGGTTGCGCCGTACTTGGCCTGCAGGTTATGGATTAAATCCAGCCGTTCCTCGGTCTGGCGGAATGTCTCCTCATCAAATTCCATGGAACCCATATAGGAGGATATTTCCCGCTTTGCATCTTCCAGTATGGAATCCGCATCATAAAGCTGGTCCCGGATACCGTCCAGGGCATGGTCAAATTCCACCACCTGCTCCACTTCCCTGAGGGCCCGCGACAGCCACTCCCCCTCCACCGCATTATAGGCATCCCCAAGGCTGGCCGCTATCTTCTGGGAATGGGAAAACCTTCTGTAAACAGAAGTCAGTTCCTCTTCCTCGCCTTCCTTCAGGCCGGCCTCCTCAATCTCCTGTATCTCAAAGCGCAGGAAATCAGCTTCACGGATACGGCTTTCGCTGTCCATGTCAAACTCCTCCAGACGCTTAATAAGGGCGCGGTAGGACTGGTATTCCTTTGCAATCTTCTGTTTGACAGGCTGGGTGCTGGCCTTAACATAGGCGTCAAGAATTTCAAGATGTTTTGATTTATATAGCAGGGACTGGTGTTCATGCTGCCCATGGATATCCAGGAGAAGGCCTGTGATCTGGCGGAGCCTGGCCGTGGTGACCGTCTCATCATTGATACGGCTTACGCTTCTGGATGCCATGATCTTGCGCGAGACAATCACGGTTCCATCCTCAGCAGGCTCCACCTCCAGCTCCTTTAAGGCCTTAGCCTTATCCTCCCCGGACACAGAGAATACAAGTTCAACATAGGCGTAATCCGCCCCATGGCGGATGCTCTCCCTGGAGGCCTTTCCTCCCAGGGCCATGGTCACGGAACCGATTATGATGGACTTACCGGCGCCGGTCTCACCCGTGAGTATGTTCAGCCCTTCGCCGAATTCCACATCTGCTTTCTCAATCAGGGCCAGATTCTTTACATGCAGTTCCAGCAGCATCTTGCACCTCCCATTCCTATATATTAATCCTGTACCATCTTCTTAATCTTCTCCATCACAATAATCGTATCATCCACGCTTCGGATTGCGCACATGATGGTGTCATCTCCCGCAATACAGCCCACAATCTCAGTGAAGTGGATGGCATCCAAAGCAGCTGCCACAGCCATGGCCATACCGGATACGGTTTTAATCACCAGGATGTTCTGCGCCATGTCCATGGACATGAAACCATCCTTCAGGATACGGATATATTTGATGGCTGACGTGCCGGCCGGGCTTTCAAGAACCATGTAACGCTGCCTTCCGCTCTCCGACTGCATCTTGGTAAGCTTCAGCTCCCGGATATCCCTGGACACGGTTGCCTGGGTCACGTTGAACCCTGCCTGGTTCAGCTTTTCAGCCAGCTCCTCCTGGGTCTCTATCTCATACTTTCCGATTAGTTCTACAATTTTACTGTGCCTCTCTACTTTCATGTCATATTCTCCCCAAATGATTGCTGAGATTCTGCATAAATGAAACCTGTTTTAATTTAACCATGACCGTCTCCAGCCTGGAACATTCAATGCTGATGCTGTCCCCCGCTGTCAGCTCCACAAAACTGTCCCCGTCAAAGGAAACCACCTGTCCGCTGTTAAGAAGCCGGATTTCTATCTTGTCCTCCGGCGCCAGCACGATGCTCCTGGCATTCAATGAGTGGGAACAGATGGGCGTAAGCACCATCATCCTGGCAGATGGCGCTATGACCGGGCCTCCGGCCGACAGATTATAGGCCGTGGAACCAGTGGGCGTTGCGACCAGCACGCCGTCCGCCGCATATTCGTTGAGATATTCATCATTTACATAGACCGAGTACCGCAGGACTTTTAAGGGGTCCTGCCTTGTCACTGCTATTTCATTGAGCGCGATGTCCTCAAGGACCGGCTTGCCGTCATGGTACGCAATTCCCTTGAGCATCATCCGCTTCTCCAACTGGAAGCGGTCCTCCAATAGCGCGTCCATTACCGGGGCAATGTCCTCCTGGCGGCTGATCTGGTTCAGATAACCCAGATGTCCCCGGTTTACCCCCACCATGGGGATACATCTTCCAGCCAGATCCCTGGCCGCCTGTATCAGTGTCCCATCCCCTCCGATGGTGATGATGCACTCCGTGTCTCCCGGCACCTGACCGGAATCCGTGTGGGTGCTCTCCCGCCCCTTCTGGTATGGATTGTTCAGCCTGCACGCGGCTCCCTTGGCCTCCAGATACGTCTTGATGAATGCCTGGGCCTCTTTTACATATTCTTTATCCAGATTGGCAATAATATAAAAATGTCTCATGGTTAGGCTCCTGCCGTTTTATGTGTATGCTCTGTCATATCATTGATGCGGATATGTTATTTATCCAGGGATCCATGGGCCTGCTCCACAATCTCCCTGGCATTCACAGGCACCTGGCTGTACAGGACCATTTCCCCGTCCTGCCCCTCAGGGTGGTTCTGAAGGTAAAGCAGATACTCGATATTGCCCTCAGGCCCCTTAATCGGTGAGAATTCCAGGTTCAGCACCTCAAAACCAATGCCCACCGCATACTGGATCACCATGTCAATGACCTCCAGATGCACGCTCTTTTCCCTGACAACCCCCTTCTTGCCCACCTTCTCACGGCCGGCCTCAAACTGCGGCTTAATCAGGCACACAATCTGCCCATCCTCCGTAAGCAGGTTCTTCACCGGCCCCAGCACCTTGGTCAGGGAGATGAAGGATACGTCAATACTTGCAAACATGATCCTGTCCCCGATATCGCCGGGCAGTACATAGCGGATATTCGTCTTTTCCATACAGACAACCCGCTCGTCATTCCTGAGTTTCCATGCCAGCTGTCCGTGTCCCACGTCCACGCTGTACACCTTAACCGCCCCGTTCTGGAGCATGCAGTCCGTAAATCCCCCGGTGGAGGCTCCCACGTCCATACACACCTTGCCCTCAAGCTCCACGCCAAAATGGCTCATGGCCTTTTCTAACTTCAGGCCGCCCCGGCTTACATACCTGAGCGTGCTTCCCCTGACCTCAATCTGGGCCGCGGTATCAAAGGAGGTACCGGCTTTATCTTCCTTTTGTCCGTTTACATAGACGATTCCCGACATGATCAGCGCCTTGGCCTTTTCCCTGGACTCCGCCAGGTTCTTCTGTACCATAAGCACATCCAACCGTTCTTTCATTATCCCAGCCATCCTCCTGCCTTCATGCTCCTAATGATGGAATCGCTGTCGATTCCCAGCCCTTCCCTTAATATGGACACATTACCGTGCTCCACATAGGCGTCAGGCAGCGCTACATTCAATACTTTTATATGAGGGAAATGCTCATGGATATAAGCCGTCACCGCCAGCCCATATCCGCCCTGGAGCACATTTTCCTCCAATGTCACAATAAGGCTGTGGTTCCCAGCCAGATGTGCTATCAGTTCCGTGTCAACAGGCTTCACAAACCTGCCATTGGCAAGGGAACAGGAATATCCTTCCTTTTTCAGCTTTTCCCTTACGTGTTCTCCTGTGCTGACCATGCTTCCCACTGCCAGAAGGGCGATGTCCTTTTCCTCGTAAAGCATCTCGCCTTTGCCGTAGGCGATGGGCTGGCGGAATTCCTTCAGCCCCCGGTATGCCTCCCCCCTGGGGTATCGGATGGCCAGAGGGCCGTTATATTCCATGGCAAATTCCAGCATGGCCCGAAGCTCCCACAGGTTCTTGGGAGCCATGACGCTCATGTTGGGGATGCAGGTAAGGTAGGAGTAATCAAAAATCCCCTGGTGGGTCTCCCCGTCGCTGCCCACAAGCCCGGCCCGGTCCACTGCAAAGAGCACGGGCAGGTTCTGGATGCAGACATCATGCAGGATCTGGTCAAATCCCCTCTGTAAAAAGGAGGAATAAACCGCCACCACCGGCCTTAACCCTGCCGCCGCCATTCCAGCCGCAGAGGTCACTGCGTGGGCTTCCGCTATGCCTACATCAAAGAAACGATAGGGGAATTTCTTACCAAACGCAGTAAGCCCCGTGCCGTCCGGCATGGCTGCCGTCACCGCCACCAGATTGGGATACTGTTCACCCAGCTGGCAGATTTTCCTTGAAAATACATCCGTATAGGACGGATACTGCTGCTTTGACAAAGGCTTCCCGGTCTCCACGTCAAAGGGTCCCACCCCATGGAACTGGGAAGGATTCTTTTCCGCCGGACGGTAGCCTTTTCCTTTTTTCGTGATTACATGGACCAGCACTGAATGGTCCAGCTTCTGCGCCTCCCTAAATACCTTGCACATGGCCGGGATATTGTGGCCGTCCACGGGACCAAGATAGGTAATGCCCATGTTCTCAAAAAGCATTCCCGGTATGAACAGCTGCTTGATGCTGTTCTTGGTGCGCTTAATCTTGTCTATCATCACAGAACCCACAACCGGTATCCGGTCAAGGGCATCTGCCACATTCTTCTTTAAGTCATTATATCCGCTGCCTGTACGCAGACCATTTAAGTAGCGGGACATGCCCCCTACATTCTCCGATATGGACATTTTGTTGTCATTGAGGACAATGATGAAATTCCTCTTCATCCTTGCGGCATTATTAAGCGCCTCATAGGCCATGCCGCCTGTAAGCGCCCCGTCACCGATGACGGACACCACCTTATAATCAAGTCCTTTTAAATCCCTGCCAAGGGCAATCCCCAGTCCCGCGGATATGGACGTGGAGCTGTGTCCTGTGTCAAATGAATCATATGGGCTTTCCTTGCGTTTGGGAAAACCGCTTAAGCCCCCATACTGCCTGAGTTCATCAAAATCAGCCATCCGCCCGGTCAATATCTTATGGGTATAGGACTGGTGGCCCACATCCCAGATTACCTTGTCCTGCGGCAGGTTGAAGGTAGTATGGAGGGCAATGGTCAGTTCCACCACGCCCAGGTTTGAGGCCAGGTGGCCTCCCGTATGGCTGATCTTCTCTATCAGGAAATCACGTATCTCCTGAGCCAGGGTTTTTAAATCCTCGGGCGGAAGAGCTTTCAGCTCCTCCGGCCCCTTAATCTGTTCCAATATCATATTGATGGTTCTCCAAATAGTTACACCGGCTTACTTCTGCCTGTTAATCAGCACATGGATCAGCTGCTCCAGGAACTCATTGTTGCCCGGAAGTTTATTCAGTTCCTCAATGGCTTCTGCGGATATCTGCTCCACATCCTTCTTTGCCTTGTCCAGGCCCTCCAGCGTCACATAGGTTGTCTTCTTATTCTTCTCATCACTGTTCACCGGCTTTCCGATTACTTCCTCGCTTCCGGTCACATCCAGGATATCATCCTGGATCTGGAACGCCATGCCGATCTTCCTTGCAAGGGATTCCACAATCTTACAGTCCTCATCCGCTGCCCCGCCCAGTACGGCTCCAATCAGCATGGAGGCTTCAATCAGGGCGCCTGTCTTCAGGCGGTAGATGAAATCCAGCTTATCCTTTGGGATTGGGCCTCCTGCCAGCTCCACATCCACGGTCTGTCCGCCGATCATGCCGTACACACCGGTCTTGCGGGCAAGGATTCCCATGGCTTTGCCAATCCTTGACAGCTCATCCGGGTCAATGCTTGTCTCAAATGCAGACGCCGCTGTCTCAAATGCATACATCATAAGCGCATCGCCTGTGAGCACTCCGATATCTTCTCCGAACTCAGCCCATGTACTTGGCTTGCCCCTGCGCATCATATCGTCGTCCATGCAGGGAAGGTCATCGTGGACCAGGGAAGAGGTGTGGATCATCTCCACTGCCGCCATAAATGGAATCACGGACTCCAGGAGGCAGCCTGTGAACAGACGGCACATCTCCTGCATCAGCATGGGGCGCAGACGCTTCCCGCCGGTCATCATGCTGTAGTTCATGGCTTCCAGAATGGTTTTCTGATGTCCGGACTCCTCCGGCAGATACGTTTTGATTAACTGTTCAATCTCCGCTGTGCGTGTTTTCAATTCCTGCTTAAATGTTTCCTTGTCATTCATCTTCATCACCCTCGCTCAATATCTGAATTTTCTTTTCCACTTTATCAATCTGGCTGCCCAAGGACTTTACCAGTTTCATTCCCGCTTCATAGCACGTAAACGATTCTTCCAGCGTGATGTCCCCTGCTTCCAGTTTTCTTATGATTTCTTCCAGCCGCACAAAATTTTCCTCTATGCCCGGCTGTTTTTCTTCCTTTGGCTGCATTTTTGCATCCTGCATCTTTGTGTCCTGTTTCTTTGCATCCTGTATCTTTGTGTCCTGTTTCTTTTCTACGTTCTCCTGCGCGTCTGCTTTCCTGCGTGGCATTCCTTACTCCTCACTTTCCGGCAGCCTGACGGCTACGGTCTTTGTTACCTGTGCCTCTATCCGGCCGTCCCTTACACTTATCCCAATCCTGTCCCCTATGCCTGTCTGCTCAATGCTTCTGACAGCCTTTCCCCGCGGATCCGTTACGAATCCGTAGCCGCCGCTGAGCTTTTTTAACGGAGACAATGCATCCAGACGGCCAGCGGCCAGCGCCAGACGGTGCTGTCCGGCTTTCAGGCTGTCCGACATATACATGTCCAGGCGCTGACGCCTGTCCTCCAGACTGCGCCTGTCCTGCTCCAGCTTATCCTTTAACCTGCGTTCCAGGAAACTCTCGATATCAGCCAGACGCTGGCGCCGGTCCACCAGCAGCCGCTCCGGGCTGCGCAGCTTCAGGCGCATCTTTCCCTGCTCCAGACGGAAGTGGAGCCGTTCCAGCTTCCTCTCCATGGAACGGTTTAAAACCTGGCTGTACAGTCTGACCTGCTCCTCAAACTGGCTGTAATCAAACACAGCCAATTCAGCCGCAGCGGACGGCGTGGGCGCCCTAAGGTCCGCCACATAGTCCGCAATGGTCACATCCGTCTCATGTCCGACCGCTGATATCACAGGGGTGGAGCAGTTAAATATGGCCCTGGCCACCATTTCCTCATTAAAAGCCCACAAATCCTCAATGGAACCTCCGCCCCTGCCCACGATGATTACATCAAGTCCCATGGCATCCAGGGTTTCGATTCCTTTTACAATGCTGTACTTTGCCTTCTCACCCTGAACCAGGGCCGGATATAACACCAGCTGCACATAGGGATTCCTTCTTGCGGAAATGTTCATGATATCGCGGATGGCAGCGCCTGTGCTGGCAGTTACGATGCCAACCTTCCTGGCGTATTTGGGAATGGGCTGCTTGTAACAGCCGTCAAACATCCCCATCTCCTCCAGCTCCCCGCGCAGCTTCTCAAAACGGGCAAAGAGGTCGCCTCTTCCTTCCCTGGTAATCTCCTTTGCATAAAGCTGGTATCTTCCGTCGCGCTCATACACATCCACATTGCCGGTTACCGTGACTTCCTGGCCTTCCTCCAGTTCAAAGGCCAGTCCCTTCCTCTGCCCTGCAAACATGACGGCGGCAATCTGTGAGCCGCCGTCCTTCAGGGTAAAATAAATATGTCCGGATGTGTGGTATTTACAATTAGAGACCTCGCCCTTGATGGAAATCCGGTTCAGTGCGAAGTCCTGTGTAAACATGTTCCTGATATATGCAGTTACCTGTGATACGGTATAAACACTTGCCATACGCTATCCTATGAACCTTGCAAGAATCCCATTGACAAAAGCAGGCGAATCATTGCCGCCAAACTTCTTAGCCAGCTCCACTGCCTCATTGATGGATACCTTCTCCGGGATATTCTCATCATACAGCATCTCAAAAAGGGCCAGACGCAGGATGGTCAGTTCCACCTTGCCCATACGCTTTGTCTTCCATCCGGCCGCCACCTCGTTCAGCTTCGCATCAATCTCCGGTATCTTATCTATTATGTTGACTGTTCTTGCCTGAAGATATTCACTGTCTTCTGATTTTAATTCTACTTTATGCAATACCTGAAGGACACCTTCCGGATCTGTGTCGTATTCTTCCGGGGACTGGAAATACTGGTCCAGCTGGGCCACGGCCTCCTCCTGGGTTGGATAGAAGTCTGCCGAGAACAACATCTTGAAACAGTGCTCCCGCAATTCTCTTCTGGTCATTTTCTCTTCTTGTACCTGAAAAGCTCCTGGGCATGTCCCTGCGCCGGGCGGCGCCTGGTCTGGTTTTATAAATGCTTTCCTTCATGCATCAGGCCTTCCGTACATTTTCCTTTCTTCAATGTTGGTTGGTCCTCCCCCGATAAAGGAAGTTCCGCTGTAGACATTATAGCAAAATCACTGCATAAAAACAATAAAAAATGTATAAAACACTCCCCAGGCAACGCTCCGGGGAGTGTTCTTATCCACATGACTGAGTGCTCCTGGCGGGATGGAGCACTCGTACTTCTTCGGGAAAATCCGGCTACTTACCCTCTTCCATATTAACGCCGGCAATCTTAATGTTTACATCCAGCACGGTCAGGCCTGTCATGTTCTCAATGGCCGCGCTTACCTTATCCTGCACCTGCTCGCTTACAGCCGGAATATTGTAGCCGTACCGGATGTTCAGGGAAAGGTCCACGGACACATGTTCCTCGGTCACTTCCACCTTCACGCCCTTGCTCAGGTTCTTCATGCCCAGCTTGCCGACCAGCTCATTGGTGATATTGCCTGCCATGGAGTCAACTCCCTCCACCTCCGTGGCCGCCAGTCCGGCAATGATTGCAACTACCTCGTCTGCAATCTGCACCTCGCCGATTTTATCCTTTTCGTATAATTTATGGGTACTGCGATTTTCCTCTGCCATCACAAATAACCTCCTGTTAAGACTTAATTAATTAGTATTATAACAAATCTGCGGAAAGATGTATAGGATTAATTTCCTTAGATATCCAGAACTTGTATCCAGATATTCATACCCTGATGTTTTATGGGATGGTGCGGAATGACCGGGTGAGACCGTCCGGCTTCCCTGGACGCCGGACCTGCCGCTTTTCCCGCCATGTCCGTGAAGTAAAAAACAAGGCCTGCAAAACAGGACTTCCTGTTCTGTAAGCCTTGACGCATCTGTATGCCTTGCCGTAGCTATAGGTCTTGCCGCATCTGTAAGCCTTGCCGCATTACTGTATTTCCATATTTACCCAGGCAGGTTTACTCCGCCATATTCAACAACGTAATGATGATCTGGTCAGCCCCAACCTCTGCCTTACGCTTCACGATATCTTCAATCTGGGCGCGCTGTGGGTCCGTGATGGACGGGGCGTTGATGACAACGTCCACCTTATCCTGGGTGATGCTGACGACCGGGTCAGAGAAACCTTTTGCCATCAGGAGGGTTTCTGCGGCATTTTCCTTCTCGGAAACCTCGGTAAGTTTAATCATATCCTGGATTGCCTGCTGTTTGGCTGCCTCGTCAATGCTTGTGCTGTTAATGAGGTTCATCAGGGTTTCCTTATTCTTTGCACGTATCTGCTCCCTGCTGAGCTGTACATTTGCTATGTAATCCGCCACACTCATGCCGCTGGTCAGCACTGCCTCACCCGGATTCTCAAGACCGGTCTGGGATGCCCCGTCCTCTGCCTGGGCCAGCTGTCCGGCATCCGTTCCCGTGTCAGCTGCTGCCTGGGTTGCTTCTTCCACATCCCCTGCCTGTGCAAGCTGGTTGGCGTCGGTGCCTGAATCAGCGGCTGCCTGTGCCCCATCCATATCGCTGACAGCATCCAGGTCCGACGGGTCCTGGTCCAGGCTCTGTATCTCCTGAAGCCCCGCCTGGCCATTGAGGGAGGCCGCCTGGTTCTCTGCCAGGATATCTTCATCCGAGATGTCCATGGCTCCCGCCTCATATACCCTGTTTCCATTTGCCAAATCCTTTTTGCCTGCGTAGTTCAGGTACCCTGCTGCTGCAATCATCACGGCCAGTGTGGTGATGATGATCTGGTTCCTGCGGAACAGACGCTTCATGTTCATGTCCTTCATATGCTCTTTTACCTGTTTCATATTCTTGATCTTCATATCCTGCACTCCTTTATTTATTCCACCCTCTTTAATACTTTTATTTTATGTGGGGGAAGGCCAAATAATGCTTCCATTGCCTCAGAAATTTCAGCTTTTACGGTTGGACTGCCTCCGCCCTCCGCGCTGATGATGATTCCGGACAGTTCCGGGCTAAGTTCCTTCTCAATAATGGGGCTGTTCCCGCTTGAGCCGGAGCCGGAACCGGACAGGACCGTGCTTTCCTGTAACTGGTTATTCACCACATCACGGGTGCCTCCGCCGGAATCCTTTTCCTGGGTGGTGCTTGAATTGGTGCTCCGGTCCACATGCACCACCTTTTCGCTGGAGGATTTTAAGACCACCATCACGTCTACCTTCCCCACCCCGTCCACGGATTTCAGGATATTCTTAATCCGGTTCTCCATCTGCGTCTCATAGGAACCCTCTCCCCCTGCCGAGGCAGAGGCAGGGTAAACGCTGTCCGGACCAGCCCCGGAGCCGTCCTGGCCCGGTCCATTAAGGGATGCCTGGTCCGCTGCGCCTCCTTGGTCATTTTCCTGTGTATCCCCTGTCCAAAGGGGGACCGCACCCTGGTTCGGGCTGACCTGTCCTGCCTGGCTTTTCTCATCCTTTCCGGTACTTTTACTGCCCGGCAGGGGAAATGACAGAATCATGAGAAGTACCCCCACCAGCAGCAACAGAAGCCATTTTTCCTTAGTCATCTTTCCACTGAACTTTGATATGCGATTCTTCCAGCCCATAGTACTGTGCCACCTTTCCTGTTAAATGCTCCAAGCCAAGATTACCGTCCTGCTTCTTTCCCACATCCCCGCCGTCCTTCAAAGCGTCCTCCAAGGCATCCTTTCGAATGTCCTTTTCCTCGTTCTTCCTACCACTTTCACCATCGTCCTCCCCCAGCTCCACAGGCCTGACCTCAATGCTGCCCACATTGCCCGCCTCCACATTCACAGGCCTGCTTACCATGTAATCTTCCTTCCCGCTTTCCTGTTCCTTATCATCCTTTACTTCCATGCGGATTTCTTTCACCTGGCCGTAAGTGCTGCTGTTCCTGTCCCCGTCAATCTGCACCTGTGCGCGGACACAGGTAAGGCCGTCCGCTGCCGCCATGGCAGCCACATCCGCTTCCACTGCATCCTGGTACCGACCAAGGATCTGGTCCAGACGTTTTTCATCCATGTTCCACAGACGGCTTTTTAAATCGCTGGCATCGTTATGGAGGGAAATGGACTGGAACATGGAGGAAATCTGTTCATCCAGACGCATTTTCCCTGTAAGAGGGCTTACAACCAGGAGGATCAGCACCATCCCGGCAAAAAAGCGGATGTATTTTTCGTATTTTGAATCTGCCAGGAGATTGTTTACCACTGCCAGGAAAATCATGAAGTATATGATATTTTTGACCCATCCGTATACTGCCTGCATTGGCTCCTCCTTCCGGCACGATAGCTATGATGCAAAGTAATTCACATTCGTTGAGGCGCAGGTGATTGCAATGGATATCATGAACAGGAACATGGAATACAGCACAATCTGGATCAGCATTTTATGTCCCTTTGACACCCCTGAGACACAGGATACGATCCGCTTATCACACACGGGCTGCATCACCGCCGCCACACACTGGTACAGGACCATCAGGACCATCAGCTTGATGATGGGAATGACCGTGATGACCGCCAGCACCACCACGGCGGCGGCGCCTATGGTGTTCTTAATCAGGACGCCTGAGCCCAGCACCATCTGCGCCATGGCCCCTGCCCCCTGCCCCAGTCCGGGTATGATTTCTATCAGGCGTTTCATTCCAGCCTGCCCGGCCGCGTCCGCATAGGGCAGGATCATTGCCTGTATCAGATGGAACCCCACCACCAGGCCCGTAAGTGTCTTAAGGCTCCAGCCCACTGCCTGTTCCAACAGCTCGGTCAGCTTGGAGAGCAGGGCCTCCTTCACCACATGGCTGCCCAGCACCATAAGCACATAAATCCGTACCATGGAAAGCAGGACCGTGCTGCAAAGCCACTGTATCAGGGTTACCGCTCCCAGCATCCCCTCATAGAGGGCCAGGGCGCTCATGCTGCCCCCGGAAAATGCCACTGACATGAAGTAAGCAGGCATGAGCAGCCGCATGAATTCCAATATCTGATCCAGCACCTGGGCCGCCACCTGGAGGCTGGCCGTAAAGCTGGCGGCCAGGCAGGTAAACAGCAGAAGGTAGGTTACGAAAAAACCTGCATCGGATATCTGCCCGCCTTTAAAAACAGAAGACACATTGGAAAACACGGCTCCGATGATTCCGATTGCAGCCACCTGGAACAGCATGTGACCGCCTTTGCCCACCTCGGAGAACAGGGTATTCCTGATACCTGCCCCCACTTGTCCCAGGACCCCGCCCAGATTGCCTTTCACCAGCTCTTTCATCAGGTCCCAGAAGGAGAAATCCCCCATGCCTCCCCCCTGCTGTCCCATGACCTCATCCAAGAACTGCTGCATCCCTTCCATTTCCTGCTGGATTCCAAGCTCCTTTGCCCCACGCATCAGTTCCTCTTCTGAATCACCGCTGTCCGTGGGACTGCCGGACATGTCCGTACCGGCAGCGCTGACTGTTTCATCTGCCGTCCAATAAGTTCTGTCGGCTCCATTCCCCATTCCATAAGCACTGCCCATCCCATCCCCCGCCGCCCACACCGCGCCCGCCCCGGCGCCTGCCAGCAACACGGACAAAGCCAGGACAGCCAGTCCCTTTTTCAGCCATTTCCCCATCCTTTTCATCGCAGAAATGTCTCCAATGTCCCAAACAGCGCCAGAAGTATGGGCATGCTGATTCCCAGGATGGAAAGCTTCCCGAATATCTCTATCTGGTTTCCAAGGGAACCATATCCTGAATCCTTACAGATCCCGGAAGCAAATTCCGCCACATACGTTATGCCTATCATCTTAAGCAGGGTCACAAGATATACACTGTTGACCTTTATATAGCCCTGGATCTGTTCCAGTGCATCCAGGATTGCCCTCAGTTTTCCCGTGCCGTAAAAAAAGATGAAAAAGCCTGCCGCCATGACCATATAGGCAGCATACTCCCCCTTAATGCCCTTTAACTGCACTGCAAGCAGGACGGTTGCAATGCCGGCCGCCGCAATTGTGATGATTGTCATTCTATCCCCACCTTCCCTGAAACAGGCCAAAGGGCCATTATAATGCAAACAGGTTCTTCATGGTTTCAAACAGGTCATATATGTAAGGAATCATCCAGAACAATACCAGTACAAGCCCTGCAAGGCTTGTGAGGAATGCCTGTTCATCCCTGCCGCTGTGCTTTAATACCTGGCAGATCACGGAAACCAGGATTCCCACTGCCGCTATACGAAATATCAGATTTACACCCATTTGCCGTCTCCTCAACTATTCTTATTCCTTTTCCTTCAGGTATGTCCTAATACATCACAATGACAAGGAACATGCCGCCCATGATACCCAGGCTGGTATACAGCCTGCATTTTTCCCTCTGGTTTGTCCTGAGATACTCAATGGAAATATCCAGCTGTTCCAGGTACAGCTTCAGCGTACGCTCCTGCATGTCCACATCCAGATATCCCAGATGCTCCCCCAGGCCTGCCAGCTGTTCCAAATCCTCCTCTGTAAGAGGAAGCCGTATCTTTGGCGAGGAAAGGGCCTGCACCTCCCTGCGCCATATCTCCTGCAGGGATTCCCCTTCCTGGCGGCAGATTCCCTCCGCCGCAGCGGTAAACAGCTTCCCCAATGGGCCTGTCTCCCGCTTCCCCACACGCTCAAGCGCCTCCGCCAGAGGTGCGTGGCTATATGTAATCTCACCTTTCAGGAAATAAATCATCTGCCGCAGCTTTTCCAACAGCCGGAGCCGTTCCCTCCACTGCCTGGCAGACCATATCCCAAAACCGCCGGCCGAAAAAAGGACCAGCATGCTTCCTATCCACTTCAATGCCATGATGTCCTCCTTCCCGTCATAACCGCTTATAATACCCCTTTATCATATCCTTTTATCACAACCGCCTATCATAACCGCCTATCATGATCACTTATCGCAACTTCCCATCACAACCTCTTAGGAACCGTCCCATACTCATATAGGATGCGGCTCCTGCCATCCCATATACATTGCACATGCCCAGGCCCTTCCCTGCTGTCAAGCAGGATCAGCCGTTCAAATGTCCCCTGTGCCAGAAGTCCCCCCATGGACGGCTTCTGCCTGATATCCTCCAGGGAGCTTCCATGTATGGTTGCGGCCAGTGCACAGCCGCAGTTCCTCACATATTCAATTGCCTCCGCGTCCTGGCGGCTGCCGATTTCATCCACCGCAATCACGCCGGGAGCCATGGTCCTTACCAGCATCATCATGCCCTGGCTTTTCGGACAGCAGTCCAGCACATCCGTACGCATCCCCAAATCATTCTGGGGAACCCCCTGATAACAGGCCGCAAGTTCGGACCTCTCATCCACCACCCCCACGCTGACCCCGGGGACCCTGTCCCCGGAATGCCCCACCCATCCGTCCGAGACCTGCCGTATTATATCCCGCAGCAACGTTGTCTTACCGCACCGGGGCGGCGAGATGACCAGCGTATTCAGGAACCTCCCATCATAAAGAAAATCCATCACACCATCAGCACAGCCTGGAACCTGGTGCGCCACCCTGATATTAATAAAAGAGATGAACTTCATCAGCCGGATATCCTGCCCCTGGACCAAGGTCCTTCCTGCAACCCCAATCCGGTGCCCGCCCTGGATGGTCAGGAACCCCTGGCGAAGTTCCTCCTCAGCCGCATAAAGGGAAAAGCTGCCCATATACTCAACCGTCTCCTTCATCTGGGCCTGGGTTGCCGCCAGGAACATATCCCGGTCCAAATTCCCGGTATCCTGCCTGAGGCTTCCATCCCTGGCCACCAGGAACTCCTGGTTCCCACAGATCATCATAAGCGGCATCCCCGTCCTCAGGCGTATCTCCTGGACCTCCTTAAAATCCACCGGAACCTGTCCCAACACGGACCTCAGTTCCCTCGGAAATAGTTTCAAGATTTCTTCCCTCTTCGCCATCTGTCTCACCCCTTTTACCTCAATATATGAGACATGCCTGAGAATATGACTGTATATTAAAAATGAAAAACCACTTACCCCAAAACACATCCCCATAAAACACCCTCACCAAAAAACAAAAAAGCCCACGTCAGACCAGTTACTCCCCTCATTATAATAAAATAAGTGCAGATGTCAGAGTTAATTACTCTCCAACAACTACACTTTTATGGTACAAAAAAGCCCCAGATAATCCCCTTGATTATCCAGAACCACCTGACACTTACATCTAATACTTACATCTTCTTCTATCTACCGCCTACCCCTGACTCCCATCCTCCATAATACCACCACCCACCCCTAATCCCCAGCCATTCCACCCCTCATGGCCGGAGTCCCCCAGTCTGCAGGACGGGCCAGGGCGGGCTTTGTCCCATGGGGGCGGGCGGGGGCGGGGAGGTTCCTTCGGCTGGCGGGGGTTCGGACGCATGGTGGAGAAGGGAGCAGCTTCTTAGGTCCTGGCAAGTAAAAAGGCGGGGGTGGACGAATGCATCAAAGCATGAGTCCAAGGTGCTCTGAGCTGAGAAAGTCCTTCAGGATTTCTCAGCGAATAGCACCGGTCCCCCGTCTTTTTACTTGTCAGGATCTTAGAAGCTGCCCCTTCGGAACCCTGCGTCCGAGCCCCCGCCAGCCGAAGGGACCTCCCTGCCCCGGCCCGGAACCCCATGGGACAAAGCCCGTCCTGGCCCGTCCTGCGGACGCACCCCCGCTACCTCCCCCTCTTAACCTTCCTGACCACCTGCCCCGACCGTCTCCGGTCAATCCGGAACACGATCTGCATGAAGCGGGCCACCTCATCCCACGCCTCCCTGCTCTCAGGTATCAGATCCATGCTCATCTGGAACACATGGAACATACCCTCATAGACCGAAACCCGGCGCCGCACGCCTGCCTGTCTGGCATTCTCAGCGGCTGCCAGCGTATCACTGAGAAGCATTTCATGGCTGCCTGCCTGTAACAGCATGGCAGGAAGTCCCCTGTAATCGCCGAATACCGGGGACAGGTACGGGTCCCTTGGATCCGCATCCCCGATATACGTGGAATTATAAAGCATTGTCTCCCTGGAATTGCCAAACAGCGGGTCCTTTTCAAAATTAAAATCATAACTGTCGCCGCTGCATGTGACGTCCGCCCACGGTGACATGAGCACCAGCCCTGCAGGCTGCGGCAGTCCGTGGTCCCTGAGGTAAAGGCACAAGGCAAGGGCAAGGCCGCCGCCGGCCGAATCCCCAGCAATCACTATCTGTCCCGGGCGGTAGCGTTTTTCCTTCACCAGCCACTGGTAGGCATGGAGCGCGTCCTCCAGGGCCGCCGGATACGGGTATTCCGGGGCAACCCTGTAATCCGCGGTCAGCACATCCCCGCCAAAGCTGAGACGGGAATAGCGCACCGCAAACTTCCGGTATATGTTCTTCATGGGACCGATATAGCCGCCTCCGTGCAACTGCAGCACGGCCCGTCCCGTCACCACGCCCTCGGGCTTTAAGAACTCCATTTTAAATGGTCCATTTTCAATAATCTCATACTCATAACCGGACGGGCAGACCCAGGCAGGTTCCACTGGATTCTTCCTGAATTCGCCTGTCTGTATGGGCTTTCCTAAGGAAGTCTCCATGATGTCGTGTATCATATCACGCATCAGGCCTCCCCGGATGCTTACCTTCTTATTCCGCATTTGGTCTCCTCCTGGTTCCCTATAGATGGAACCGTCTGATTAATTCATTCTTCACTCCCCTGTCCCCCAGGAAAATGGTCATGGCCAGGATGAACACAGTGAGCACCACTGTAATCAACGCCATAAGCGGCTTTGTGACAAGCCCCGCCGCCCACAGGATCAGCGGTATGAAGCTGAATATGGTGATGGCAAGCTGGTACATGAAATAGCTCTGCCAGTTCAAACGGTTGACAAGTATCAAAAACACCACAGCCACATCCGCGAACAGGATGGTGGCAGGCACCGCATAATTCACGGACCAGCCCTCATAACCAAGCACCCAGTCAATCATGATCAGCAGTACCTGCATCCCAACCGTCTCGATGACAACCGTTTTCCCCAGATTCGCATGCTTTAGTATGGAATAACGGACCGTAAGCCCTGCATAGGCAATCCCGGGTATGGCGATGCCGGACCACCAGAGATGGTCATAGGTGGCAATATTCACCACCCCCAGCACCACGGCAACCGCGGCCAGGATTCCGTAAAATATATAAACCAGCTTCTTCCACTTATTCTTATCATATTCCACAACCGGGTAGGTATCCTTCCACGCTTCCGGTTTCGCAAGCCCGTTGCTCTCCAACGCCACCGGTATCCCGGCCTGTTCAAGATGCCCGAAAAAGCAGTCCTCCAGACGGCTGTCCACAAATACCTTGGTAAATGTAATATTGACCTTGCCCTCATAGGCACACACGCCGCATTTGGCTGGCTGGCGTTTGGAAACCCCGATGAGCAGATGGAAATTCTCAATCTCATCCCGGTACTCCTCATCCATGGTGATGGGACCGATGTTGGACAGTGTCATGGTATGCGCCCTGTCATTGCGCCTGAAAATAAATCCCAGGGCCAGCCATTTGACAAACAGGGGCAGGATGCGCACATACCACTTCTTCTCATTGGACACATTATAGGAAATGGTCTGTTCCAGCTTTTCCTTCACAATATTGTCATCCATCTGGCTGCAGACCGCGGCCAGGATGGAATCAAAGGAGCCGTCCCCCTTCTCCCCGTCGTAATCAATGGCTGTCACCGCAAAGAAATTGGACGCCGTGTCCGAGCCGAAAAATGCCCTCAGGTTAATGGGCAGGTTGATGCCGATTGGCTGCCCGCCGGGCGTTCCGTCCATATAAACCTGGCAGATGGACCATATGAGGGAGGTGGTCAGGTATTTTGTGACGCTGACTCCTTTTTCACGGCATGCCCGTTTCAGATCCTGTATATCCACAGTGCCGTGCACCACGCTCTCGCCGCCCATGGAAAGGTATTCCCCCTCCATCTTGTAGGCTGGTTTGGAACTGTAGCGTCTGCCCGGCATCTTTTTGTAATTCTTCAGATAGCTGTCCTCAATCTTATAGGCAGCCCCCGGTTCTTCCTCCCTGGACGGATGAGGCGTGCCCCGCTTCAGGTCAAGATAGCGGGCGGTCAGTTCACGGATGAAATTCACGGCCCCCATACCGTCCGTGACCGCGTGGAACACCTCCAGGTTGATGCGGCGGCCATAATAGCTGACCCGGAACAGATACAGCTGGTTGCTCTTGGGGTCAATATAACGGCAGGGCCAGGAGGTTTCCTTTTCTATATAAGGCGTGCGTTTGTTGCCTTCAAAGTAATACCAGAAAAACCCACGCTTCAGTTTCACCTTGAATCCCTTAAACATGGGTAGGGTATCCTCCAGCGCCTGCTGAAGCAGATTGGGCACTATATCATGTTTTAATATGACTGAGATGCGGAACACGTTGCTCAGGTTTTCATTGGCAATCATGGGAAATATCTTTCCTGTATTGTCAAGCCTGTGCCAGCGCTTCCCCTGAGGATCCTTCTTCATGGCCTGCCTTCTTCCTTCTGATAAATTATAATGGGAAAATGCCCTGTAAGAGACATTGATTTACACAACACAGTATTAGTATACCCCAAAGAAACATCTTCCTGCAATCATTATCTGTTTTCCCTTCTGGAAACATGATATACTATGGTCATATGACCCGCATGGAAATGTATATACTATCAGGGATAACAGATGAAGCATATCAGGGATGTCAGATGCAGCATATAAGGGATATCAGATGCAGCATCCGTATGTGCCTGAACATGCTTTATCAGGACGAGGAGGATTACAAAATGAATGATTTAAGACAACGGTGCGCCGCGGCGCGCAAACTGCTGGAAAGGATGCCAAAGGCAGGGCTTGGATTCTTTCCCACACCCTTTTACAGGCTTTCTAACCTGTCCGGGGAACTGGGGGTTAACCTTTATATCAAGCGGGATGACTTCACCGGCATGAACCTGTTTGGGGGCAACAAGGTGCGAAAGCTCCAGTATCTGATTGGGGATGCTGCCGCAAAGGGATGCGGATATGTATTCACCTTCGGCGCAACCCAGTCCAACCATGCCATGCAGACCGTATCCGCCTGCCGCCGCTGCGGATTAAAACCAATCCTGTACCTGGTGGCAATCGTGGAACCGGACGAGGAGGACCTGCGCGCCAACCTTCTGTTAGATAAGATCATGGGCGCTGAGATACACATTGTGAAAATGCTGCCCGGCGAAGAGGAGAATGCCGCCGATGAACAGGCCGTGGTCATGGCCAGGGAACACATGAAGCGCCTGGAGTCAGAGGGACACCGTTGCTATGAAGTGCCCATGGGCGGGGCCAGTCCGGTTGGCTCCGTTGGTTTCATTGAAGGCTATGTGGAATTCATGGAACAGACCCTTTCCATGGATTTCCATCCTGACTATGTGTTCCACGGCACCGGCACCGGCGGGACCATGGCAGGCCTGGCAGCAGGCCGTGTCCTTACAGGCTCGGACGCGGCAATCATTTCCATCAACGTAAGCTGGAAGGACAAGGGCTATCCCGGCCGCGCCGGGGCGCTGGCGAATGAAAGCCTGAAACTGATAGGGGCGGATGTGACCGTGGATGCTGACAGGGATATCCATACGGACCTGAACTATTACCTGCCCGGATACGAGATTCCCAACCAGGCATCCACTGAGGCAATCCGTCTCCTGGCTGAAAAGGAAGGACTCTTCGTTGACCCGGTCTATACGGGAAAGGCATTTGCCGGAATGCTGGACTACATCCGAAGCGGCAGGGTGCCTCAGGGAAGCAATGTTGTCTTCTGGCACACAGGCGGGGCCACGGCCCTGTTTGCGGAAAAGGAAATCCTGGGCGCCATTGTATAGTTCCTGGCGCAGGCATCCTCTCCCCTTCAAAACCGCAGGAAATATCATGAAATAAATTCCCTTTCCGGTACAATATAAGTGTCTTATAAATAAAAACACAACCAGAAAGAGGAGGATTTCCATGAAAACAGTATATACCCGCAGCACCCTGCTGGCAGGAACACATTATGAGGCTGGTTACCGCCTGGGCACACAGTACGCAGCCATCCCCCAGCTGAAGTCACATTTCACAGCCGGATACCCGGGCTTTGGGACAGAGGAATGGGAAAAGGCCGCTGCCCTGTTTTCCCAATGGTGTCCGGGACTGAACGAGGAACTGCAGGGGGTTGCGGACGCCCTTCAGACCCGGCCCCAGAACCTTGTCTATTATGCCATGACCTGGCTCCGTCCCGGATGCAGCCACATTTCCCTGCTGCCGTCCATGACAAAGGACGGACACCCAAAGGTTGCGCGCAACTATGAATTCAACGATGCATTTGAGGATTTTAATGTAATCAAGACCAGCATACAGGGCGCATACACCCATATCGGGACCAGCGTCCTGGGGCTAGGCAGGGACGATGGGTTCAATGAGATGGGACTTGCGGTAACCATGAGTTCCACCACCTTCCCTGTGGGGGTTGATGGGAACATGCGCCGTCCCGCCGTCACCGGGCTTCAGTTCTGGGCCGTCATCCGCACGCTGCTTGACACCTGCCGGGACGTGGCCGAATGCCTGGAGCGGTTAAAAGACATGCCCATTGCATTTAATATGAACCTGATCCTCACGGACAAGGCCGGCAATGCAGCCCTCTATGAGACACTGGACGGGCGGAAGGCTTTCAGGACCATCAATCCTGACTCCGACGCGCAGTACCTGTATGCCACAAACCATCCGCTCCTTGAGGAGCTGATTCCCCATGAACCCCAGGTCCTGGAGAACTCCCTGAAACGCTGCGGGAACATTAAGGCATTCCTGCAGCAGCACGGGGAGGGACTTGATACGGAAGAATTAAAACAGTTCCTTCTCACCCCATACCCGGCCGGACTGTCCTGCCCTTATTATGATGACTTTTTCGGCACCACAAAAAGCATGGTCATTGACCCGGCAGCCGGGACCATGGAGCTTTGCTGGGGCGGACAGGAAGGAAATGGCTGGCAGCATTATTCCCTGGAAGGAGATTTCACGGAAGGCGTCAGGGCTGTGGAACTGTGCAGCCAGCCTGCTCCCCCATCCCTCTTCCAACTGACAGACAATAAATAAACAGGAGTTTTTCATGAATTACGAACAATCACTGGAACAGGCCGTTGTGTATATTGAAAACCATCTGGGCGATGCACTGACAGTAGAGGAGGTGGCCCGCCACGCGGGCTACTCCTACTACCATCTGACCCGGGTATTCTCAGCCCTGCTGGGCGAAAGCGTGGGCAGTTATATTAAGAAACGCCGTCTCTCCAGTGCAGCCAGGGAACTGCTCTACACGGACAGACGGATTATTGACATCGCGGTCAGCCATGGCTTTGAATCCAGCGAGGCATTCAGCCGCGCCTTCAAATCCGTCTATCACGTAAGCCCTGTTAAGTACCGTCAGAACCGCCTGGAGCTTTTCATCAGCTCCAAGCCAAAAATGGACCAGCTCATGCTGGCCCATCTGACGAACAACCTGACTGTCCACCCCAGGATCCTGGAGCTTCCTGATATAAAAGCAGCCGGACTGCGCGGCTTCACCACACTTGGCGATAACGTGATCCCCGGACTGTGGGAAACCTTCCGCGCACAGATGCACCTGATTCCCAACACATTTGCGGACAGCCGCGGCTTTGGCATCTGCGAGGCCTGCGAAGACGGCAACAACCTGTATACCATGAATGATAATGTGCTGTTCCCGGAGGTGGCCGCGGTGGAGGTCTCCTCCTTCGACAACCTTCCTTCCCCCTTTATCCCCAAGATCCTGAAGGGCGGGAAGTACGCCGTATTCACCCACACGGGAAGCCTTAAAAGCCTGTCCCTGTCCTTCCGGTATATCTGGAGCACATGGTTCCTGACAACGGATGAGCAGTTGGACGAGCGGGAAGACTTTGAGCTGTACGATGAACGCTTTCTGGGGTACGACCACGCCCACAGCCAGATTGACCTCTATATCCCTGTGAAATGAAGGCCGGGGCGTCCTTCCATCCTCCTACTTTTCCATCCTTCCAAATGCCTCCAGGAAACTCAGCTTCTCAATTGCTTTGGATGCCATCCACCAGTTCTCGCTAATCGCGAATTCCTTTGGATACTCATCCCCCAGGCCAAACCATGTCCATGTAATATTCCAGACGCCTCCCGGATTTCTTGTATCCACCAGGTAATCCAGTTCCAGATCCACAACCTCCTCATTCCCAGGATAAAAGGGACATTCAGGCGACCAGATGAATTCAGACGGCCTGGGCGTATAGGATGCCCAGTTATCCGGATTGCGCTCAATGGAACGGTTCACCAGACCTGGCAGGGCTTCTTTTATGGATTCACAGTCAAAGCGGCGGCCCATACCGCATGCCTCCAGCTCCTGGACCAGCATGCCGGTCCCTCCTGCCCCCATTTCCCCAAGATCCTCTGTCCGCTTCATTTTATCCAGTATCCGTCCAGCGTACCCGATGGCCTTTGCATAAAGCCCTGACTGCCTGTCCCCATGGCGCAGGATAAATGTACATAAGCCTGCTGAGATTCCCATATCCTGAACCCGGTTGACGGACTCATCATATGTCATCCAGGGTGCCCTGGGATAATCATCATTGGACGGGATACTGAAATTCCAGCCGTCCTCCGACATATGCACCCCGCTGTCAAGGTAGTTAAGCATTCCTTTTATGACCGGGTGGTCATTGTCCGTAAATCCAATCCGCCTGAGTATTCCCGTGACAACCAGGACAGCGTAAGGCGAGGACTCCGTATTCCAGCAATCCGGCTCCACCGCATTTCCAAATCCCCCGTCCTCATTCTGGTAAAATTCCAGCATTTCCATGACGCGTTCCCTGGTCCCGCCTTCAAAACAGAACTGCCATAACGCCAGTTCCAGGGGCCGTGCATTGCGGTATATCCAGGTGCGTACTTCCCTGTATGCTGCCTTGCTTAATTTCTTCATCTGATACCTCCGAATCATGTTTGGAAAAACTATATCATAAGAGGATGCATCTGTATTGAAAAAAAACGACATCCGGTATCACGGCATCCGATACACCCTGGTCCTCCGTGCAGGGACAGCACGAAAAACAGCGTTCAGACCCACTCCAAAGCGGACTGCCTTGCCTGGTCCGGCCAGACGCCGTGAAACCGTCTGAACTCATTGAGCAGATGGGACTGGTCCGAGTATCCATACCGGTACACTGCATCCTGAATCCGGAACTCCTTTTGTCCCACTATCTCCCGCCATACATTCTGGTACCGCACCAGGCTGGCTGTCCGCTTCATGGAAATGCCGATATCCCGCTGGAAAAGGCGTTCCATCTGCCTCTGGCCCACACAGGTGTGGCCGCATAATTCTTTTACCGCGGCATTTCCCTTTGTCTTCAGGATATAGTCAATGGCATTATACAGGTTGGGATTGTACTGGTCCGGCTTCAGCTTTTCCAGCAAGAACCGTTCCATCCATGCAATCCGTTCCCCCGCCAAACGGTAATAAAGAAATATATCAAAACCAGCCGTGTATCCTGGCTGCACCAGTTCCAGGTCCCAAACCTGGTTATATAAATCCCTGAAATCCAAATCCAGAAACAGCCTGGCTGCCCAAAAATAAAACCTGACCGCAAAGCTGGTCACCTCATCCCCGGTCACCCTGTGCGGTTTAAACACGGAATAGTCCTGTAACCCGCACAGCCTGGTTTTTACGGTCTGTCTTGAGTGGTTGATTTCAATAATAATGTCCATGCAGGTGTCCGGGATTACCCGCACGGCGCCGCCCTTCCCGTTGCCTTCCATGGCCCAGAAACAGGCGATATAGGGGCGCAGGGCAGGGCAGGGTGCATATTCAGTATAAGAATCATCCCTTAAAAAGGGCCGCGATGTCAATGGGCGGTATCGTGTGTCAAATGCAGGTATCATGAAGCGTATTCCTTTTCCCTCAGACTTTGTCAGGTTCAGACACGCTCTAGTATAAGCCATGGGACCGTTAAATACAACCCATATCGCCTGACGCCCTCTCCATTGCCTCCTGGCCCTGTCCTATTTCCAAAGATGTCCTCACATAAAATTCCTGTCCGTCCCTTACCCTGGCATTGGCCTCAGCCTTTCCTTGCGGACACCGTATCATTTCCTGCCCGCAGAGACGTTTCACCTGGCTTCTGGAAATCCCCAGCTGTTTCGCAAACAGCGTGTCCAGCCTTGGGGTTATGCATCCTCCCAGCTTAATCTCGATTTCATCCCATCCCTCATGCCTGCACGGCACCGGGGTATCCACCGCCTGTACCGTATACCCGCTGGACGCAAGCGCCCACTCTGCCCGGTTCCTGGCAAATATGGCCGGGCTGCTTCCATATTCCGCTGCCAGATGCATGTCATTGTCAAGAAAACTCCTGTATTCCTCCTGCTTCAGACGGTCCGGTCCCACCCGTTCATATATGGTCATATTCCAGGATGTCCCGCACGTCATGCACCGGTAAATCAGCCATACATCCAGCAGGCGCCCGTTTGCATTGACGCGGAACTTCCCGCTGTTCCCAAACTCCGTTTTCTTCCCGCATTTAGGGCACCGTCTTAACACCACCGGAAGTGATTCCGGCATTATGATCCATTTTTTCCTGATATTCTGTTTCATCTCAAATCTGCCTCCGCAGTCCACTCTATCATCCGCGGACCCGGATATAAACCTCAAACTCAAGCCAGAAACAAGGAAAAGGCAGTGTATCCGCTATTCCGGTACACTGCCTTGTTTCCCCTCATTCTTTTTCCGTTCCTGAAGCACAATCCTCTGTATGCTTTTTTCCGACAGGAAATATTGCTTTGCCAGGTCCTTCACACCCAATCCCTGACTATATTTTACAAATATTTCTATATTTCTTGACTGAAGTTCCTCCCTTGCCCGGGAAGCCTCTCCCCAGCCCTTTTTATTTTCCTGCTTTCTGGGGATGTATACATATTCCCCGTCAATATAATCCTGAATCAACTCCACCAGTTCCACCGGAAGAATCTCATTTGCTTTCTGATAGCGCATCGCTGCCTCCCAAACATATTCTGCTGTCCGGAATAGCAAAGGCTATACAATTACTCTGTTTTCACTGCATCAGCCCATGCTATGCAGCGATAATATATTTCCTCATAAAAACAGGGCCTCCTTATCATGTTTATCCATTAACCATTGGCTTGTCCATTATATCATGGAAACCGTGGATTAAAAACCTCGCGCATTTTACAGAAGTATTCTTAATCTTCTTTTAATCCTGCGGAATCTGTGAAATGACCCAGTCCGTATACGCCTCACCGATCTCCAGGTCCATGTTCACGTCAAGCCTGCTCCGGATGCTGGTTACCTCCTCATCCTTCACCGGATTATATCCCTTCTTCTCATAGGATGAGTAGTATAAGCCCACCCCGCGCTTCTGCCAGTTGGGCAGATCATTGAAATTGATATTCCTGGAAAACAGAAGTTCATTCTTAAATGCAATGCTCTTTCCCTCAATCTCCCTTGTGGCTTCCCTGGCAGACATGCCCTCCCTGCGCAGAAGCCAGTAACAGTGGGCATTCAGGGAGTTCCTGTGGGCATCCTCCTGCCTCCAGGAAAAATAGTCCTTCACGCATTCCAGATTGGGCAGCGGCACCACCCTGCAGTCAAAGCAGGCCAGTACCCCCAGGCGCAGTGAGAAAAATGCGCTGGCCTCCCCTGCCAGGACAGAATTAATCTTCCTTGTCTTCCTGCCAAATGTATTGTCCCTTGGATGGAACAGCAGGGAAATCTCATCACTCTGGGTGTAGCCGTACACAATGCGAAACCCACAGTCCATCAGATGCTTCACCGTATCAACCATGGCATCCCTGAACCGGATGTCAAAAGGCGCCTCGAACCGGCAGGTTTCCTTGGTCAGCTTTGTAAAATTCCTCCCGTCAATCCTCACCGCCATATAAAGCTCCGGAAGGATGGTCTGATCCAGGGAAGTCTCAAACCTGCGCATGCCTGTATCTAATTCATCAAAAATCATTGTCTATCCCTCCATCTTATCATTCCACACATCAACCACGAATGCATCATCCTGGATCCGCACAAAATACAGTACGTCGAATCCCTCCCCATAGGAGGGAAGTTCCAGACGGTTTGAGGTGCAGGCAATCGCCCTGCTGGGAATACACGCCTTTCCAAGGCGCTGGGAATTGCGCTCCACACAGTCCCTCACAATGGACTGGAAAAAGTATCCTTCTATCCGGTATCCATGCTCCCTGGCCGCCTTTATGTACCGATTCCTGTCCTCTGCGGTGGGATTTGTATTGTCCACCACAAACGATACCCGTTTCTGCAGGCACTCCTCTAATAACGCCGCCTCCTTGTTCCTGGTGTGCAGCGTGTCCAGATTGATATGTACAAAATCCGGCGGGAAATGCTGTTTAAAAAAAGTAGATTTCCCGCTTGCCTGAATACCGGTGAAAATAACGGCTTTGGGCGCCTCCGCCTCCAGCTTGTGCTCCATTGTTTTCCGTCCTCCTGTCATTATCCGGTTGTCCATGGTCCATCCAGGCTAAAATTTCCTGCTGATGATGAACGTAAGCAGCGCCAATAGGAATATCAGCAACTCCTTCAGAGGGTTTTCGGCAATATCATCCACCAGCTGTTCCAACCTTGTCTTCCTGTGATCCTGCCGGACCTTCTGTTCCAGTTCCTCCATGGTCATGACGGCCCGGCTCTGCTCCGCATCATAGCATTTCCGTCTGTCCGCATCCGACAGTACCATGTAAGCCTCCGTCAGTTCCTTTGCCTGCTGGTCGTTGAACGCCCGGCCCTCCATCTCATACCATCGCTTCTCCCGCTGGAACGCGGCGTCGATTTCTTCCGGGGCAGCGTCCGGATTCAAATGCAGGATTGTATAGTAGCCGTTCTTTTTCATGTGTCCTCCTAATACCAGGGATGTCCCGGCATCAGTCCGGGACTGCCATCCACACCTATTCATCCATCCCTGCGGCTGATACCTGACAAGCGTCCAAAAAAGGGAATAAGAAGAACCTTTCAGAATGAATCAGTTCATGATTGCATCCGTAATTTTATCCAGCGGTATGCCAGGGTTTTGATGATACCGGGCCTTTGATTTATCATAGATAAGATTTAATTCATGATAATACCCATCTTCGCTCACCGTCTTCCCATTCCACATATACCGGCATACAGGAACCTCTTCCCCATCCTCCCCTGCTTCCTCCCAAGACAAGATATCATAGTCCCCCTTTGCTACTAGAACCAGTTCCCCATCCAGGATACTGTATACATCGTCAAAAAAAGCTCCTGTATTTCCGCCACAATTGAGCAGGAGATTTTCCCGCTCAATATATGAGAATTCTAAGCGTGTAAGATTAGCAGCATGGACTTTACCATCTGCATAAATCAGGATAATACATCCGGATGCCGAATATTTTCCAACTAATACCAGTTCTGGTATATCATCATCGTCCAGATAGATTAAATCAAACGAATCAATTTCCCTTTGATCGCAGGACTCAATATAATCTATGTACGCCTTTTTCCATAAATCCCCTGTATCCCACTGCTCCATTTCTGCGGCTTCTTCTGTATATGCCACTGTGGAAATACCTATTTCCTCTTCTTTCTCTGCATTACCCCCGCAGGAGGTAAGGATGCCAAGTGTCAGGATACATGAGATTACCCGTAAATATTGTACATACATTCTCCGGCACCGCTTCTTTCCACCAATAAAGCCGTTTTCCATCAGCACGGTCCTCCCCGCTACTTATGGTACGGTTCCCCGGCCATAATCCGGTAACTCCTATATATCTGCTCCAGCAGCACCACCCGCATCAGCTGATGCGGAAATGTCATCTTTGAAAAACTCAGGGCATAATCCGCCCGCCCCATCACCTCATCTGACAGGCCAAGGGAACCGCCAATCACAAACACAATATGGCTTATGCCATCCACCCCCAGCTTCTGAAGCCTGGATGCCAGCTCCTCACTGGAAAGCATCCTGCCTTCAATTGCCAGGGCAATCACATAAGCCCCATCTTTAATATTAGAAAGGATGCGCTGCCCTTCCTTATCCTTAATCTGGCGTTCCACGGCCTCACTGGCCCCATCCGGCGTCTTCTCGTCCTGCACCTGGACAATATCCAGCTTGCAGTAACGGCCAAGACGCTTGGAGTACTCCTTTATGGCATCCTCAAAATACCGTTCTTTTATCTTTCCTACCGTTACAAGCGTTATCTTCATCCGTTAAAACTCCAGTACCATGTCATACCACACAGCCCCGCCGTGAACTGACTTTGAAACACCCATATTCACATACCCGAACTTCTCATAGTAACCGATAAGCCTGTCCTTGCACGTCAGTATAAGCCCTTTCCTGCCCTGCTTCCCTGCGGTTTCAATCATGGTCTGCATAAGCCGGGAGGCCACCCCCATATGCCGGTACCCTTCTATCACATCCAGCCCGAAAATACTCTGGTACGCCCCCTTGGGGTCATGCAGGGAAATATCCTCAAACATCTCATCTGCAATCGTCCTTTCATCTGTAACCGCGCCATTGATGAAACCAATGATCCGCCCGTCCGCTTCCGCCACCAGGAAGCTCTCCCCAAATGCCTCCAGACGCGCTTTTAAACTTGCCCTGTCAGCCGCCTCCGCTGCCGGAAAACAATTAAGTTCCACCTGTGCCACCTGATCCAAATCATCCGGCACCGCTGTCCTGATTCTGTATGCATCATTCCCTGTCATCTGTATGTCATCCTCTCAGCCTACCCGGCCATCCTCTAAACCCATCCAGCCATCCTCTAAACCCATCCGGCCATCCTCTCAGCCTTTTCTCAGCCCTTTACGCGGAAATAGTAACCAACGCCCCACTTCGTATGTACATACTTTGGGTCGCTTGGGCTTGGCTCTATCTTTTCCCTCAGCCTTCTCACATGGACATCCACGGTACGGACATCGCCGCTGTCCATGGCCTTGTTGCCCCACACATAGGTGAGCAGGGCTTCCCTGCTGTATACCTTGTTGGGATTGCGCACCAGAAGCTCCAGCAGGTCAAATTCCTTGGCTGTCAGGTTAATCTCCCTCTCGCCGATAAATACCCTGCGGCTTTCCGTATCCATCTTAAGGTCACCCTGGCCAATGACGCTGTTGTTGGCTTCCTCCTTCTTCAGGCGCTTGTTCTTGGAACTGCGCCGTATGATGGCCTTGATCCTGGCCTTGACTTCCAGGATGTTAAAGGGCTTGCTTATATAGTCATCCGCCCCATACTCCAGTCCAAGGATCTTATCCATGTCCCCACCCTTGGCGGTCAGCATGATGATCGGCATGTCGGAAAACTCCCGGATGGCCTGGCAGACCTCATAACCGTCCAGTTTAGGAAGCATCACATCCAAAAGCACGATATCGTACTCCGTCTTCTTAGCCAGTTCCACTGCTTCCTCGCCATCATATGCACAATCCACTTCCATGCCATCCTGTTCCAGGCTGAAGCGGATACCTTTTACAATTAATTTTTCATCATCTACAACTAATACTCTCGGCATGTTCATTCCCCTTATCTATCAATGGCGGCCCAAATCAAACCTCGGGCCGCCCAACTCTTTTATACTGTGATACTGTCCTTAATCTTTTCAAACGCAGCGTCCTTGATGCCGGACACATTCATAATATCCTCTATGGACTGGAATCCGCCATACGTTTCCCTGTAGCGGATAATATCCTCTGCCCTGGACTCCCCGATACCGCGAAGGCTCATAAGCTCCTCCCTGGTAGCCGTGTTGAGATTCACCATGGACCTGGTCTTTGCTTCAGGATCCGCAGCGGGCTTGATGCCCTGTGCCTCCCACTCTTTTACCTGGCTCTCACTGGGAACTTCCAGCTTCATACCGTCCCTCAGCGTCTCCGCCAGGTTCAGATAATCTGCCGCTCCGCCGTCCATAATGCCTCCGGCCGCCTCAACCGCCTCATATACCCTGCTTCCCTCCGGAAGACCGTATACGCCCGGCTGTCCCACCTCTCCGCAGACATGTACATAAACCATGGCGGCAGATGGTTGGGTGGAATCCGGCTGTCCGGAATCAATCTGTCCTGAATCCGGTTTTCCTGAACCGCTCTGTCCTGAATCCGGCTGTCCTGAACCGCTCTGTCCTGAATCCGGTTTTCCTGAACCGTGCTCTTCCGAATCCGGCTGTCCGGAATCTCCCAAATCCATAACAATTCCTTCATTCCCGGAATCAACCGCACAATCCGGCTGCCCGCCACAACTATAACATATGCCTGCAGCCAACATGCATATGACGATGGCAGGAACCTTTAATGTTTTTAAAGATATAAGTCTCATCTGAATGGTATCCCTCCTTTATACGGGTACCATCCCAGCCTGATAGTACTATTCTAACTGTTAGCCTATTTAAATACAAGAGTTATTTCCAATTTTTATCTTTCAAAAACAATGATTCCGCCGATGGCAATGGCAGCGCCAATAAGCTTATGCCATGCAAATGGGCTTTTTTCCACGCCGAACATACCAAACAGCTCAATCCCATACGCCACGATAATCTGGGAGATGACGATTAAGAGGGCTGTCTGGGCAGGTCCCAGGCTGGCCATGCTGCGGATGACCGTGTATGTGATGAGCGCCCCCAGGATACCTCCCACCATAACATATTTTGGCGTTACCTGCATCAGACCCGCAATAGGCTCCCTTCCCGTAAAAAGCCAGATTACCACACAGGTAATAAACGCGGTCAGCTGTACCCAGCCCGCAGCCACCCACACGCTGGTCTGCTTGGTAACCTCCGTATTAAATACGCCCTGTATGCTCATTAATGCGCCTGACAGCAATGCTATGACAAATCCCATATCTTTTCTTTCCTGCCTTTCCATTATTTTTCCTGTTTCTTTAGCTTTCCCCTTGAATATAATTTTATTCTAAGTGAAGGAGTTGTCATGCATCTGCATATGATGTATAATCGTTCCCACAGGAGGCGCTGTCTATGAGTACCATTGCAAAGGCTTTATTCCAGATGTCATCGTGGCCCATGAGGACACCTGTTCCATATTCCGGCTTCCATCTGGTTTTTGGAGGAGCCGGCATCCTTGCCGCCATTTTCCTGGCATGGAAACTGTCCCGCGGCAGGCATCTGCACGTCCTGTCCGCCTGCGGCCTGATTCTGGCTGTCAGTGAAATTTATAAGCAGGGATTCCTGTATTATATTGTCAACGGGGAACAATATGACTGGTGGTATTTTCCGTTTCAGCTGTGCAGCATCCCCATGTACCTGTGCCTGCTGCTTCCATTCATCGGGCCGCGGATGTCCTCCCGTCCAGCAAAAGCAGTATATACCTTCCTGCAGGACTTTGCCCTGTTAGGAGGCGTCATGGCGCTGGCAGAACCCAGCGGACTGATGCATCCGTATCTTGTATTAACCCTTCACGGGTTCATATGGCATTTTATCCTGATTTTCATTGGACTTTACTGTGCATTTACCGGTAAGGGCGGACGAAGCCTGTCTGACTTTGGGGATACGCTGCCATTATTGTGCGGATGCGCTGCTGTTGCCACCCTCATCAATGTGGCATCCCATCCTTATGGAAATGCCGATATGTTCTACATCAGCCCCTATTACCCCAACGGACAGGTTGTCTTTCATGAGATTGCCCTGACCATCGGGACGGTTCCAGGTAACATACTGTATCTTTTATCTGTGGCCCTGGGCGGTTTTCTGTTCCACGTCATGCTCAGGCATATCCCGCGGCAGTCTTAATACCCGCTGGGATCATATTACAAAAAACACGGTTATATTTTATAATAAGGAGATTTGAATATGTCAAAGATATCAGGAAAAGAAAGAGCAAAACAGGCAATCGCATTCCATGACAGGGGCTTCAACTGCGCCCAGTCTGTTGCATGTGCATTTACGGATAAAACGGGGATGGATGAAAAGACCCTGTTCCGGATAACCGAAGGACTTGGCCTTGGAATGGGCTGTATGGATGCAACCTGCGGGGCAATCTCTGCTACCGCTGTATTGTCCGGCCTGAAATGCAGCACCGGGCATACCCAGGCGCCGGATTCCAAGAAGATTTCGTATGAGGCATCCGCCTCCTGCCTCAAGGCATTCCTTGAAAAGAACGGCAGCCTTACCTGCCGTGAGTTAAGGGGTGAGGATACAGGGACACCGCTGCGTTCCTGTCCCGGATGTATTGAAGATGCGGTTCAGATTATTGACGGATATCTGTTTCCCGAGGAATAGGAAAAGCTGGCTATGATAAGGCGAATCAGAAGTTGCGTTTGGATGCCTTTGGCGTAAAAGACGGGAAAAGTGCCGGCCAACGGATTGGAACTCATGAACTGAAACAGGGGCAGCGGTGTAGGGATGAAGAAAGTGCCATATGATTTATTCCGGATAGAGAATGAGATAATAGAGAAATGCAGTATATCTGAAAACCGTTTCCATAAGGTCAGCAGCACTCAATGGGAAAACATATATCAAACGATTGCAGAAAAGTATGCCGACAAAACAGGAACATGGAAAAACGGTTTACATTGGGCTAATATCAAAGGCTACAGTCCAAAAAGCATGAAAAACTTTTTAGGGAGTTTTCCAGTTGATGGTTCAACATGGTTTTATCTCCTGCCGCAAATCATATCAGGGGATGAGATGGTTTATTTTTTAATTGACAAAGGCAGTGATTGGTATTTGGGGGAAAAGTTTTGGATATTTGAAAGCTATATACCTGAATTAGCAGAGGCGCTTAATTTGTTAAATCAAACTGCCTTCTTAGATACCGGATGGGCGGACTATTATATTATTTCAAAAAAATTCCAATGGCTTATCGGCTTTAATCACCATGATATAATTTCATGTGTTGGGGAGGGGTTAAATCTTAATTGTCTCAAAAATTAAGTAATATAACAAGTTCCTGTCTGTCGGACTGATTTGCAGGTACGGACTAAGGTGCGATTGGAAATTGCGTTCCTCCAGCCATCCTAGAGCGTGTTTGAAAATTGCGTTCCGTCGGCTGTGCGTCCCACTTTATGGGAGATTTGGTCCCGATGATGGAGGCGTAGCGGGCTACGCTGACTGAATCGGGGCCAAATATACCGCGAAGTGGGGCGTGCTTTGTCCTAAGGGGGTACCTCTGGTGGATTCCTTAGGGCAGACGGCGGGAATGAATTTTCAAACAGGCTCCGGGGCGTACCTGCAACTTCATTTTAAATAAAGTCGTCTGGATATCAGATGCCATTCATCAGTTGGCATTCTGTATTTTTATAAACTGCATGAATAAATGAATCAGCGGAATGTAATTTGCCTACCGTTTGAAAGCTGGCTTCACTTAGCCACTTTTCTTTATCCAGCATTCCTTCCGGCTTTCTTTTTTCCTTTTTCCTTAATAACTCCCTTTTTTCAGCAGCTTGCGAAGATAAGCATAGGTTGCCTCTTCGCCCTTATCCTTCAGCATGATAAGCAGCTTTTCCAACAGCGCCCTTGTTCTTGGATGGATGGTGATATACTTTTTGGTATATTCATAATATTCCAGCGGGGCCGCGCTGGTGTAGTCCTTTCCTTTATACACTTCGCAGGCCGCAATCCTGTCGCATATCATCTCAGCCACATACCTGACCGGCATCTTGTTGCCCACCAGTCCCTCTTCCTTGTGGTTGGAAATATCAATCCAGTACTCATAATGGTGCTTATTCCTGCCTTTGTGGTGCAGCCAGGCCCTGGAATACCCCACGTCCTCCCGCTCCGCAGCGTTTGGGCTTCTGTCGCCCTGGTAGTACCGGACACCTGTCCAGAATTCCTCAGGGCTGTACTTGGAAAGATCATGTGTCAGTCCCTGCCAATACAGGCCGATTTTAAAACAGTGCCTGCGCACCAGGCGCCTGTGTTTTGTAATGGTGCAGTAATGTCTCCATATATTTTGAACCTTCATTCATAAATCCCTTCTTTTTTTACCCTTTATGCCAGTTAGTATATCATATAATTCACCCTTTTGCCCCTTTTTCTTCATATTTTAACCTTTGAACAATAGAATCTAAGGTTTGTATAAATTGTTTATGCTTTATCACCAAAAACGTTTGACACTTTTCAACATTTGTGATATCCTAAGGACAGTTGCGAAATAACTTGCAACAGAACAATTTTTTTATATTTTTTGGAGGTATCGTAATGAAAGGTACAGTTAAGTGGTTCAACAACCAGAAGGGTTACGGATTTATTTCAGATGAGCAGGGCAACGATGTTTTCGTTCACTATTCAGGTCTGAACATGGATGGCTTCAAGTCCTTAGATGAGGGCGCAGAAGTTGAGTTCGAAGTAGTTAACGGAGCTAAGGGTCCTCAGGCTACTAACGTAACCAGATTATAATCAATGAACAACAGTGTACCTTTTTCAAACATATATCATCATTGATAGAGTTGAAGTAAGTTATATCTGATTTCAAATGATTACAAGTAAGAGCCAGTCTTCTGACTGGCTCTTGTTGTTTTCTGTCCTGTATCCGTGGAATCAGTGTCTTCCCTCCATGTCTTCCCTCCGTGCCTTCCCTTTATCCGCCATCCAATCCTACCTGGCGCGTTCCAGTATGTCCTTCAGGTCATCGGTTGAGAACTCATAGTGCTTTCCGCAGAAATGGCAGTTCACCTCAATGGGCTTTCCGTCTTCAATCATTTCCTGGATATCCTTTTTTCCGACACTGATTAATGCCTTTTCCACCCTGCTCTTGGTACAGTTGCAGTAGAACTGCACCGGGGTCCTGTCGTTTATCTCCAGCCCGAACTCACCGAGGATGTATTCCAGTATCCGCTCCGGGGTGTTGCCCACATCCAGCAGAGTGGTGATGGAGGATATCTCCTTAAGCTTGTCTTCCAGCCTGCCGATGACTGACTCGGATGCCCCCGGCATCAGCTGGATCATGAAGCCTCCGGCCTGACGCACCGTGTTATCCTTATTCATCAGGACGCCCAGGGCCACGGAGGAAGGAATCTGTTCTGATGTGGCATAATAGTAGGTAAGGTCCTCTGCAATCTCCCCGCTTACCAGGATGGTCTGTCCCACATATGGCTCTTTCAGGCCGATATCCTTAATCACACTCAGGACGCCCACGCCCAGGGCACCGCCCACGTCCAGCTTCCCCTTTGCATTGGGGGGCAGCATGACCATGGGATGAAAGGCATATCCTTTTACATTCCCAAGGGAATCAGCGGTCACGGTCAGTCCGCCAATGGGTCCGTCCCCCTGTATCTTCAGGGTCAGAAGGTCCTTTTCCCCCTTCATGTCAATCCCCATCATGACTCCTGCGGTGAGAAGCCGTCCCAGTGCAGCGGTTGCTACCGGGCTGGTATTATGGGCCTTTCTTGCCTCTTCCACCAAATCCCTTGTGGTGGAGGCAAATGCACGGATTTCACCGTCCGCCGCAGTTGCTCTTATCACATAATCTGACATTGTATCTCTCCTATCCTATTTTCCGTTTTCCCGCGCAATCACGTAAATCCGTTCACTGTCCTGCTGCACGGGATTCCGGGTGCAGGCGTCATATGCCGCCACAAACTCCATCCCAGCCTCACTGACTGCCCGCCGGACCTCGTCCAGACTGTATGCGCGCTGGTAATGGGTTTCCTCAAATTTCCTGTAAAGCTCCCCTTCCTTCACAAAAAGGGTCAGGTCATATTCATTGACCTTGTCTTCCTCATCATAAAAATTATTCCAGATAAAGCTGGATTCTTCCCTGTCCTCTGCAAATGTATTGTCAGCCAGCATTTCCCTGTACTTATATTCTGTGTTAAGGTCAAAAATAAATACGCCTTTGGGGTCCAGATAATTGTTGACCAACCGGAACACCTCCACCAGTTCCTCATATTCCATCATATAATTCATGGAATCACAGATGCTGATGACAGCCCTTACCGTTCCATACAGTTCAAAACCGCGCATGTCCTGCAGCAGGTAAAGGATATCCAATCCCGATGCATTGCGCTTGTTCATGGCTATCTGGAGCATTTCCCCGGAATTGTCAATCCCAATCATATCGTACCCGGACCTTGCCATAAGCTCGGTCAGGCTGCCGGTCCCACAACCCAGGTCCAGCACCAGTCCATCCGTGACCTGGTATTCCTTAAGAAGTCCTGTGACATAGCCGCACCACTCTTCATAGGGTACATTGTCCTGGAATATATCATAAACCTCCGCAAAACCAGTGTAAGCCTCCATCCTTCATCCTCCTGCTTTCCATACTGCAAAAGCGCCTGCCCGGAGCTTCCTCCGGACAGGCGGCTTACAATCAGACGTCCTCAGACACATATGGATCCTATGCGTTCTTACCGCAGCACTTCTTATACTTCTTGCCGCTTCCGCATGGGCACGGATCGTTGGGGAAAACTTTCTTTCCCTTGCGGACTGTGCCGGAAGCCTTCTGCGCCTTGTAAAGCTCCTTGCGCTTCTCGGGCATAAGGATGCTGTCCCACTGTGGAAGTTCAAACAGCCAGTTGGCCTTTGCCTCTACCATATTGTAATACAGCTTCTCAGGGTCAATCTCAATCTTGACCTGGGTGTCCTCTTCCATTGTCTCAATCGGGTTCTCGTATCCCTTAAGACTCTCATTGATTCCATCCAGGAATCCGGTCATGATCAGTATCTCAGTCTCATACTTCTCAGCCAGTTCTTTTACGGTTCCGGTAACTACTTCCCCGGGATTGCTGAGGATCTGCTCATAAATTCCTTTTTCAATCTGAAAATATCCAGCCCACAATTCTTCTTTCTTTTTATCATCCAGGCCGTCGCCATACGCCAGATTTCTCCATGTCTCTAACAGTGCCATAGTAAAACCATCCTTTTTGTATTATTTATGTGCTAGTCCATAGTATATAACAAAAGTAAAGATTTTTCAAATATATTTTGCGCTTTACATACTTTTCGGTTTTGTGCAGATAATAAACATGTAATCCAATCAAAATTAAAGGAGGTTTTTCCATGAAGGTAAATGGCAAAAACGAGAGCATTGAATGTACCATCAAGAACTGTACGTTCCATGACCAGAAAGAAAACTACTGTACCCTGGACAGGATCAAGGTTGGCACACATGAGGCAAACCCGACACAGAAGGAATGTACGGACTGTGAGTCTTTTGTAAACAAGGCTCAGTAAGTCAGGAATTGGGACAAAACTTTGGCCGCATAACGGCAGGGTTTTGTCCCAGTTTTTATATAAATGTGGATAAGCCGTTTTATTTTTCAGACAATAACAGTTTGTCCACAATCTTTTCCACATTATTGTGGATAAGTGGATAATTCGTGTAATTTCGACAAAATAAAAGTACCCCTGGGCGCGAGGGACAGTCGAAAGAATGTCCCATCGCCTCCCGCGGCGTACTTAACATGGTTTCCGTTTGGTATTAGGTCCCATTCCTTCCCTGCGGGAGTTATGGGTCTGGTTCTGGTTTTCCGGTTTTTGTTTTTCTGTTATGCTGTTGAACATTTCATTTGATTTCTTCCTTGCGGCCTTTTCTTCTAAGTCCCTGTCCATTATCATCACCTCAATGATAGTATGGCAGGGACAACTGATTTCCACTCCATGATGTTCTTGTAATTTTTTCCATTTGTGCTATAATATATCTCATGGGGACATAGCTCAGCTGGGAGAGCGCTGCGTTCGCAACGCAGAGGTCGCGGGTTCGAATCCCGTTGTCTCCATTATCAAAAAGTGCTGAAATCCTTGATTTTATAAGGAGTTTGGCATTTTTTTGTTTATGAAATCACCTTGATTTTTGAAGACAATTGAAGACAATTCTTGTTTGTTGTCAATATAGAGTTGTTTTTAATCTTTTCGTTAGTTTCATCTTCCCTAAAGGGATTAAAAATATATTTAAGCGTTGTTTCCAAATCTGTATGCCCCAGCCAGCGTCGTATTTCGTCCAATGCTATTCCAGATGCATTCATTCTTGAAGCTACAGTACGCCTAATACAGTGGGAACCTTTTTCTTTTTCATATTCTAACGTTCTTTCAGCCCGTCTAAGTTTATTGAGAAATTGAAGCTTAGTTTTTCTCGCTCCAACCCCATTACAGAAAATAAACTCTGAAAACATAGTACTATCTTCCTTAATTCTTTTTAGAAATTTGATTACCGAGTTAGATAACACCAGCTCTCTATATCCTGCTTCTGAATCCGATTTAACATAGTCAACCACATTACCGGAACTATCTTCCATTCTTTGGATAAATATAGTCTCATTCTTCCAATTAATGTCCGTCCACTTTAATACACACAATTCGCCTATGCGTAACCCTAAATCAAAGTTCGTCATCAATCCTAAACACGCTGTGTTACCATTAATTTCATAACCTCGCTCTAATTCCATAAATAGGGCTTCAATCTCGTCCGGGTAGAATACCATTTCAGATGATGGCTTTCTTCTTGGACTGGCCAGCAGACGTCTATAATCCAATTCGTCTTTAACCCAAGGATTTTCTTCAATATAACCTTTCTTTTTTGCATAAACCAAAGTATTCATAACCACAATCTTGTGAGTATTAAATGCTTTTGCTGTCATATGCTTTTCAGTTAATACATCAATGGCCCATTCTTCAATGTCAACTGTTGTAATTTTTTTCAGAGGCATGACAGCAATCTTTCTGTTCTGAACGTATTTTCTGTAACTCTCACGGTTCTTTTTTCTGGTTTCCTCCTTATTACCGTTCTTCTTGCACTTATAATCAAGCCAACTATCAAAGATATCACACAAGCGAAGATTATCTTTCTCTGTTTCTTCATCAGCATATCCTTCTGGATAGTAAATATCAAACAGTTGATTAATCATCACATCATAATTTGATGCTTTTATATTTCTACGATGATTTGCCTTACTATCATCTGGGATATAAGTACCTGTGCGTCCATCTGTAAGAGGGCTGATTTTATACCGATGAACCTTTAATACTGCTTCTTCTTTCAGCATAGTTATTTGTGACAACACTGTATCTGGTTTAATTATATCACGTTTTACAAGGGCAAACCAATCATTTTCAGATAATGCTATTAGCCCATATTTTATACTATCATTATATATTTTCAAAAGTCTATCCCTATTATATGGAGATTTCAACTTGTAATCACCAATGTTTACTACTTCTGTAATACTCAACTACTCCCTTCCATTCCATAATTACAACTCATAATCACATCAAAAGAGCGCCCATGTTTCAGAGCGCCCATACAATTAATACTTTATTCATTCTTCATCTTTTCATATTCTTGAAAGAAACAGTTACACACATCTATTGCTATTAGAGAAATCGTGTTTACCAAACTATCTTCCTCTGGATATTTTTTATTTATCATGTCAATAAGGGCGTTAGAAATCTTTGCAAAATCATCGTTGTTTAATTTCATTATTTTCCTTTCCAATTAAGGTGCCCATTTCTGAGCACCTTATATCTTTTGATTTTATTTACCATATAGCATGTATTTCATATCCTTATACGCAGCTGTTCCAATTTGTCGCTGATGCTTTTTTATCATATTAGGAAATTCGTTGTTTAATACGCGTGCAGCGGCTTCATCCAGGACCCCACCAATATTCATATTAACCTCGATTTTCTGTTCCTGTTTAACAGGCTGTGTCTTACTTAAGTCAATCATGTTATTATGGATTCCACTTAAACCACTGATGAATTGTGATGGATCCTGAGAAAAATTCCAAATGTTATCAACCATATCTGAATTGAATACTGTTTCTCCACCGTTAAAACGCTTCAGTATTCCTTCATGCGTAAGGATTGCCTCAGAACCAATACCTTCCTCATCCATAAGATGCCACCCCTTTGTAGCACTGCGTGTACCCTTTTTGTAACCAATGGTATATCCAAGTTTCCTGACCTGTTCAGCAGTCAGGGGTTTCCCATCATATTTACCATTTTCGTCAAGGTAATAATATCCATCCCCATCCTTGGCCTTAACCACCATATCAGTAGCCATGACACCATCTTTATCAAGATAGTACCAATCGCCCTCGTTGCTCTTTCGCCATTGTGATATAACCATTTCTCCGTTCTCAGGCTCAAAATATCTCCAATCACCAAAGTCTTCGCGCCAACCAGTAACCATATAGCCATCATCATCAAAGCCATACTGTTTTCCGTTAATGGTATAGATATCACCAGATACATAATCATCGTTGGAGTTTCCATACCACCATTTTCCACCCTGGCCCTTTTTCCAACTTCCTTGATCGGTTACATCTTCATAAGCAGAAGATCCGGATGAACCAATCCCATTCGACATTCCAAGAGAATTAAACAGTTCTACCATCTCATACAGCCGTGAGAAATCCATTGAATCAATATTGTACTGGATGTTTGACAATGCATCCCCTACTGCTACAGAACATAAATCTGCCGCATTACCGCCCTCATTCCATGGTGTAGTCAGATCTTCTATTGCTGCTAGGCTATATTCATCACCATACTGGTTAAGCACTTCATATACTGATGAGTATTTCGTCTTTACTTCATTCAGATACCTTTCAATCGCCGCATTCTGTTCATCAAGGTTTGAATCAAGCTCATCAGATTCTTTCTGCTTAGATTCTTCATAATCATTGAACTCCTTGTCCAGCGCCTCTTTCCTCTGGTCAATTTCATGGTCATACTGTAGATCATACAGTTCTTTCTTGGCCTCTGCCAACTGACTCTGTAACTGTAACCGCTGGGCAATGTCTTCCCTATTGGTAGAGTTTGATAATGACGCTATCTGACGTTCCAGCTTTGAGATATTATCCTGCTTCTCTGTAATAGAATTCCGATAGTCGTGTAAATCCCTTTCGGCATCAAGGGCCGCCTTGGTTTCAGTGACGAGATTCTTCTTGGCATCGATTTCAGCCTGTATTCCATCCTTTACCAATGACAGTATTGCATCTTTGGCTTCTTTACTGGATTTAACAGCACTGTTCTGTGCAGATGTATAGTCCTGTAGACGTTTATTATACTCATCCTGTGTAAGCAGACCTTCATCCAGCATCTTCTTTAACGCATTCATGGCTTCCGTATATTCAGCGGCTTCTTGTTTGGAATTGGCAAGTTGCTGGGCATATAATGCCATCTTAGCCAGACCAAGGTCGGTCAGTTTACCTTTTTCATCTGTAAGCCCCACATTTCCAATCAGGTCTGACATGGTGCTAATCGTATTGCTGATGGAATCCATCTGGCTTTTGAAATCATTCAGCCCCTTAAATTCCAGCTCGACAATAGCGTTCATATATTCCTTGACTGCCGCTGCCGCAGACATCATATTATTCTTATATTTCTGTAACTCCTCGTTGTACTTGTAATATTCTTCAGTGCCTTTTTCAAGATTGATTTTGGACATTTCATTTGCCAGACGGTTGTAAGCCTCTGCATTCTTATTGACCAGTTCGCCTTGCAAATCTATAAGGTCAGCATAATCATCCGCATAAATTTCTTCTCCCATTGACTCACGGAGGTCAAGGTACTGTTTTTGTGCATTAATTAAATCATTCTGCGCACTTAGAATATTTACAAACTGGTTTTTGATGTTATCAAGCTTGCTCAGATTGAGTTTTTCAATGTTCTTCCGTGTCTCAACAATTTTGTCGTTTGTATCTTTTGCCGATTTATACCACTTTTCGTATTCTTGGATTTGTTTGACGAGATTTTCGTCAGAGATTCTTGCGATTGCATCTTGATTCATTGTGCCGTTCTGGATTTTATCAATGTATTCCTGGCTTAATCCTACCTTTGCAGCTTCCTCCATATACTTGTCATGCATTTGCTGGAGTATCGACATTTTCTCAATCATCTGGTCAACGATTGTATCTGTTGTGTTATTCTTATCTACAGAGGATATAAATGTGTCTACTTGATTTTGGAGCTGTTCAATCGTATTGTCCAGCTTATCTACTTTATTCTGCATAAAATCAAAGATAGTAGGCTCTTTGGTTTTATCTTTGGAACCACCTGAACCGCCGCCTCTTGCCTTATTACTAGCACTCCCGCCAGTGAATTTATATTCCCTCGGTTTGTATAACTCTTCCTTTATTTCACTTTCCAGATTACTATAAATACTCTCACTGATGGCATTATCAGCACCAGCACTTCTTGCCACGCCGGTTGTATTCTTTTGCCCTTGTGCAGCCTTGGCTTCTAGAATTGCGCCTTTTGCAATGTCAGCAGCATTGGCTAAATCCATAAGATTCTGGATGTCACCATCGGTTACTATACCTGTTTCATTACAGGATATTTTAGACATCATAAGTTCAACAAGAGCCGCTTTTGATACATCGGCAGCTTCAGCGGAATCTATGAATGCAGCGATTTCATCGCTTGTGGCATTAGCTAAATCAAATGAAGCATTAGCTGTCAGATACTTTTGTGCTTCTACAACTGCCAGATTATGGGACAATGCTTGCTGTACAAGAATGTCCGCATTGACTATTCCTTGCTCCTGGAGATAGGATTGGATTAGGGATGCATTGCTTTGATTTACTTGGTCAAGGATTCCCGTATGCTCAATATAGGCACTGGCAAGATTGTTAAAAGCATCCTGGGTTGCTTTCGTATTACCCTTTGCATTCTGGATTGCTTTTATATAGGATTCGATACCAGATACATCTTTGAATTTTTCAGATATGGATGATAGATTATCAAATGTTATTTCTTTGTCTTTATCAATGAAGTTTGCATAGGTTTCATCAAGAGCTTTTAGCGGCTCAGTCATTTCTTCCAACTTATCAAAGGTATCCAAGAATGTTAAATTGTTCCCATGATTAACAATATTGGTATTTGCCAGATACTTCTTCATTGCCTCTTCTCTAGTTTTACTCTCCTCAAGGCATTTATCCCAGAAAGCAATCTCATTTTGCGTATTTATACTGTTGGCTTTAGCAAATTTTTCTAGCTCTGAGTATTCCGCTTCATACTTTTCTCCACCCCCCCCCCCTTAGTCAAGGATAGGGCAGTCTGACCACTAAACTTTTCAGCAGCTTTTTGCATGATTGCTGAATAGTTCTGTACAAATGAATCAATATCGTTAAATCCAAATTGAATCTTTAACTCTATTGGGTCTTTCCCAAGAATATCAGCAATTGTATTGATATAACCATCCACCTGTTTCTTTGTATCATCGAGAGATAACTTGTCTGAATCTAAAGAAAACAGCTTTTCGTATGCATCGGATACTTTGCTTAAATCCTCATCAGACAGGGCTGTTAACGGAGCAATAATACTATTCCTGATATACTCATACGGATTATTCTTATTCATCTGGTCAGCAACATCCATCTGTAAGCCTTCCACCATGTGTAATGCTATCTGCTGTGTTGTCTCATCCAACTCTTTAAATGTTGCTTTTGACCTCATTGTAGCCACCAAACTGGGGATAAAGTCCTTCCAGGCAAGTTCCGCCTCTTTTGTCTTTTCGGCCTGTTCCTGCATGGATGTTCCAATAGAATCAGAAAGTGATATAGCTATATCCTGTGATTGTTCCTGTATAAGATTGGTTAATATCTGCTTCTCATCATTTGAGAGTGATATTGTGTCCAGATAGAATTTAAATGAGGTTCCATCAGGATTTATTTGTACAATTTTGGATGTATCAAGCATTTCAGCTATATCAATACGGCGCTCTGGTGTTAACTGTTTATAGAATTTTTGAATTGCAGAGATATAAGCATTATGCTTAATTGCGTCACCCTCATTCAAGAAATCACCAGTAAAATCTATGGAATCGTCAATGGATATTTTACCAGAAGCCATATTACGGATATCTTTCAGTACTTCCTGTGTTTTCTCCAACTCCGCATTATATTTTTCCTGATTTTCAAGAGCATTATCAATCTGGACTTTAACTCCACCGAAAACATCACTTAATTCCTTGGAAATTTTGAAGTTCTGTAAATCTTCTTCAGCAGCTAACAGCTCTCGTAAATCATCGGAAGCAGTTCTGCCATGTGTTCCAAGATTTATGATTGAATTTCCATTTTCATCTATGGTAGTGATTAACTCTGGAAAAGCCCCTGCAAGCTGTTTATTGATGTCAAGGAACTTATTGTAGTCCTCTGCACCTAAGCTAATATTCCTATTGGTTGCTGTATCAACACCTTTTGAAAGTTCTTCGTAAGCCGATGCTGTTTCCTCTGCAACTTTTCTATGAGAGGCGTATGCATCATTTATTGACTTAATGCGTGAACTGGCTTCCTGTGCAGCTTCTAAAGCACGTTCCTGAGCATGGACTTGTTCATCTATAACCTTTGTGAGTAGGGAAATTCCAGTCTGGATTGCAAGGCCAAGGCCGAAGGTCATTGCAGAGGTCATTAAGACGGTTTTGAGACGTAAAGCTTCGGTTTGGACGCCTGCCGCTTTGAGCGATGCACGATAACCAGCTAATGATGCTGAACCATCTGTGCAGGTGGCGAGGTATTCCTTTAATTGGGTGTTGTTTTTGACTATGGG
>DS990260.1:1316625-1327413 GCA_000155435.1 Clostridiales bacterium 1_7_47FAA
GTTAAATAGCTTTTTCTTATGCCTGTTTTTTAATCTATTACTTATAAATTTTCCCTATGCCAATGCTTTACAGATTTATTTACCATAGAAGACCTTATAAAACCCTATTTGCAGAAACACACACACACTTCCCCACCGAAACTCCAATTAATTTTCTATAAAATACCTTATAAAATCTTACAGACCCTGTATCCTCCTAAATAATTCCAAAGACACAACGCCTATTTATTTACTTGTAGAATTAAGGCAATCATTTCAACCGGTTCTTCTCCAATAGTGGTAATACCGTGGCCCTCACCTGGATATGTAATAGTTACATCTCCTGCCCGTATTTCTCTCATTGTACCATTATCATTGAATCTTGCTTTTCCTTTTAATATATAATATAATTCGCTTTCCCTTATGTGGACATGATACCCAATTGAGGATCCCGGATAAACAGTTGTATGAGCAAACACACGTCCACAGTTTAATAATTCTTCTGGCTTGTTAATTAAATTGCATACTTGAATCTTCCCCTCTCCATTAAACGGACTATCTTTTAAAATCACTTCATGCTCTTCTTTAAGTCTGATCATATCTTATTTCCCTCCACAAAGCATGTTATATTAAAGTTTTGGTAAAATTACTTATATTGTTAATATTTTCAAAATCGTCAATCATTTTAATAATCCTATTCATCTGTTCATCATTCATTCGTTTGTTTAATGTTGATAGAAAACGCTCCCTATCCTGTTCTAAGCTTAAAGGTATCATATCCTCCTGAGCATCAAATATTTCCGTTCCGTCTCTAAATATAATTCTAATAGATACAGAGGTATAATTTGGAAATAGCATGGTATATTCCTCTTTTGATATAAGCATGCACTTTTTCATCAATCCTAAAACTTCCCGCTCATACGGAAAATTCCAGTTAATATCTTCAACCGATTTTTTTACAATGGCTGAGGCGACTCCAAATCGTATATTCATTTTTGCCTGAACCATATTTTTAACCTCTCTCTTATCACATCCCGGTTGTCTAATTGCCTGTTCTGCAACATATATGATAATCTGATCAATGTCGTATAGATATATGGATGAATTCTTTGAAATCCTTGCTGCCAGCTGGGTTGGAGCCTGAACCATAAGACAGGAGGCCACATCTTTGAATTGAACACGCTCAATCCTTGGTGATGCATCTCCTAATTCAGCAATAATATCCCTTGCTTCTTTTTCACAGCCATAACATGCCATCATTCCAGATGCCCCATCCAGTGACCCTTGACATCCTTCAGCACCTGATATTGCCAGCATCGTTGCCTGATACCCATTTCTCGCGCCCCACCCAGCCTGAAAGGCATCTTCTCCCGTTCCTTCAAGTGCCCATTGATTATGTCCACAAAGACTGTTACATGAGAATGATGCTGCTGAAATGGTTCTTTTGATATCCAGATTCAGCGTCTTTGCGACCGCAAAAGCTGCACTCAGAGATGCGCTATGGGCTGTATTTCTAAATGCAGGATTCATTTTTTGATTCATCCAAAATTCTCCCAGCCTTATTCCAATCTCATAGCCACAAATAATTCCCATTAAAACATTCTTTCCAGTAGTATTAAAATCTTCAGCTGCTGCAATAGCACTCGATGCAGCAATTGCCCCTTGATGCGTCCCACTTTTTCGGTCAATATCATTTCTGTAAGAAACTGAACCAATAAGAGCATTTAAAAAAGCTGCGTTCGGACCATCAATATAAATATTATGCCTCCAAGCCCTTACGTTTCCACACCCGCTATATCTCGATATCGATTGATAACCAGCTCTAACTCGTTCTTCATCTAATTCGACATCATATACGCATTCTAATAAATCCATGAGGCACTGTTTTGCCATTTTAATAGAAATTGAAGATAAATCTTCCCATCGAATCTGATTGCAGTATTCAGCCAGAACGCCTAAAATTGGCTTATCCACTATTTACCTCCTAAAAGCTCATTAAATAGGATACATGAAGCTTCCACAGATAACCGCGATTACTAAGGCAACTGTGGTAATTAATACCGTAGTAACAAATAAATGTTTATAGCCATCTTTATAGGAAATTCCAGTAACAATTAATAATGTGACAATACCTCCACTGTGAGGAAGACTATCAAGCCCCAGGCCCGCAATAACTCCTATTCTATGTAGCAATTCCGGATTTACTCCCATGTTTAGGAATGGTTCTGCTATAACCCCTAATGCAATTGACAGACCCCCTACACCAGAGGCATTTACTCCGCATAATACAGAGGTTGCTACTCCAAATATAGCCAACGGATTTCCTCCATTATTGCTAAACTGCAACACTGTATCAACTATTTGTTGGAAACCTGGTGTAATCTTAATTACACTCCCCATTCCAATGATTGCCCCTACATTCATGACTGTCAGGGCTGCTCCGGATGCTCCACTTGTCAATGCATCCATAAGCCCGTTTAAATTTTTGTAAAACAAAATACCACAAATAATGCAACCAGACAATAACGCTACAAGTACATTCCACTTTAAAAAATTTAATGCAAATATGATTAACATTGGTGGTATCAATGAAACCCATGGATTTGGCAGGCTTCCCCGTTTCTCCATCTCATCTGAATTTGCCAATAATTTCTCTACACTATCATCACTTACAAATCCTATCCCCTTCTTTTTGTATTTCTTAATTATATATTTAAAATAGATGATAATCATAGCAAAGGTTGCAACAGCTGCTATTATCCCTACTGCCGGAGCTGCCATTGCCGTTGTTCCTAAATATGTTGTTGGAATTATATTTAATGTTTGAGGATTTCCCGGTAACATATTCGCAAATGTAAATGCACCAGATCCTATCGCTGCAGGAATAAGAACTCTGGGTAAATCCGCTTTTTTAAACAGTGTCAATGTAATCGGATATAATGCAAAAACAACTACCATGCTGGCAACGCCACCGTAAGTCAGCAAACCACTCGCAATCACCACTGCAACTACTGCTCTTTTTACCCCCATGGTATTAATAATCAGTCCAGCGATTGAACGCGCTGCTCCTGTCATATCCATGAGTTTTCCAAATAATGCTCCCAGCAAAATCAGAAGCCATGTAGATTGTATAAAACCGGCAATACCACTCATATAATCATTACTTACAGTAGAAAGGACCGGCAGTCCACTGAACGCAACCAATAAAATTACTGAAATCGGCGCTGCAATTAAAACTGATACTTTTTTAAAAGTTAATACTAATAAAATTACAAGTGCCATCAAAATTGCTACCATATGTATAACCCCCTATTATGACTATTATCACAAATTTCACTACTTTTTTCCTATTTCAGAAGCATCCTGTATCTTCTCACTATACTTATTACCTAGTCTTAGCCATTCATGTAGCCCAAACATTTCAAATAAAGCAATTGGACGATTATCAACATTTGGATTATCTGTCATAAAAATATCATCCTTCGTATTATAACATTCTTGTCCGAATTTTCTCATTCCATCTATAGCTCCCCATTGGACATAGTGTAATGTAATTAGTTGATATCCCCAATCTATCAGCTGCTTTGTGGTCACCTTTGGGCTTGCTCCAGCAGATGCCATTCCAAACATTTTCCATCCCTTAACCCGATGCCCAATCTCTTCAATAGCTTCCAATGTCTCTGTACCTTCAACCAAGGTGCAGTCTGCCCCTGCATCAATTGCTGCGTTCGCGCGTCTAATTGCCTCTTCCTTACCTAATACATTATAAGCATCCGTCCTCGCTATTAACATACAGTCCGTTTCTTTTAATGCATCTGACGCCGCACGGACTTTACTTATATATTCCTCAAAAGGAGTGACTTCCTTCCCTCTTAAATGTCCACATCTTTTAGGAAATGTCTGATCCTCCAGATGCACAGCCATGGCCCCCGCTGCGGCAATACGTCTACATGTAAGAATTGTATTCAATTCATTTCCAAAACCAGTATCTATATCAACTATCATGGGTAACATGCTCGAATTCGAAATTCGCCTGACATTATCCTCCAATTCTGTCTGTGTAACCAAACCGATATCTGGTAATCCTAGATAGGCTGCTGCCATTTCAGCTCCACTTAAGCACATTGCTTCAAATCCAGCTTCTTCAACCATTTTAGCAGATAGGCAGTCATACACTGTGGGTGCTACAACAGGCCCTTTCTCCATTAAACTACGTAATGTAACTTTTGTCATATTTCTACCTCCTATTCATTCTCACACCATGGAAATCAAACATTATATGAAGTCTTTCCTTTCTCCATTTCAGTCAATACATTCTCGCGTAACATCTTCATTGCTATCTTACGCCTTTCAGACCGTTCTGGATTCCTCGATAATTCTTCATATGCTTTACGTGTCATAGAAATCAGACTAGATGGGGTATCTTTAAAAATACGCACATATTTTTCAACTGTAGGCCAAAAGTCCTCGTCATTTGTTACCGCATTAATTAAACCCATTGTATAAGCCTTCTGAGCTGAAAAGTTCCAGCTAGAACAATATGCCTCAAGCGCAAACTTCTTAGGCATGGAGTCTATCGTCTCTGCCATAACCATCATAGGTACACCACCCATGCGAATTTCCGGAAAGCCAAATTCTACACCTTCACGAGCTATCGCAAAATCGGCTCCTGCAACAATCCCCATCCCCGCCTTAAGACAATGTCCTGAAATGGCGGCAATTATTGGTTTTGTATTATTATCTTGTAATGTAGTAAGGCGTTCAATTGCATCAGCGTATCTTTGGCTTTCTCCCGAAACAGCAGGATTTACTCGACCCCCAGTATAAAAATATTGCTTATTTCCAGTAATAATCATAACTAACACATCATCATGTTCCATTGCAAATTCATAACAATCAGCCAATTGGTTAAGGCCAATCCAGTCCAGTCCATTTTTTGTGTCAGGATTGTCAATTGTAATAGTCATCACCCTGTCCTCCACACTAAACAAAACTTCCCTTATTTCCTCCATCGTAAACCTCCTATACTTAATTTATATATAATTCTTATGCTTGAAATTGTAACAGTTATTCCTCTTATTGTCAACATTAATTTATATTTTGTTTTTTTAAGCATATCATCATCAACATTTATTCAATATTTTCTATAAAATATCATCCAAATATATAAACATTTTTTATTTTTATGTTTTATTCTGGACATATTTTGATATCGCAACTATAATGATATTTATAATTGTTAGTGTAAAGGAGTAGATTTATGATTGGAAATCGTATTCGATTAATAAGAAATGCTCATTCTCTATCTCTCCAACAGTTGGCCGAAAATTTAGATAATCATCTAGGTATTTCTATTAGCCGTTCTACATTATTTAGTTATGAAAACGAACGAACAGCTATCACTGACCAAATATTAGAATCACTTTCTGTAGAACTAGGTGTAGCTAAAGATTTTTTCTTCGAAGAAGATTGGACTGATTTTTCATTAGACTATTTTCAATCACCACCTGTTGTCCCGCAACGTCTTCAACAGTTAGAAGCGTATATACAAGTCAAACTCGAGCGTCATAAATATTTGAATCATCTGCTTAAAATACCTACACCCCAAGTAGTTCCTAAACCTATTCTTATTGATAGCACCGATTATCAACTAATTGAAAACCGGGTTCAAGAGTTAAGAGACAATTGGAATCTTGGAATTTACCCTATTGCTAGTGTATGTGGGCTTCTAGAAAGTTTAGGCTGGTATCTTTTATTGACTCCCAGTAATGTTAATCGCGAGGATAATGATACCCCAGAAATATGTGGCGTAGAGAAATCCTTAAATATGCCATTTATTTTATATAAAAGCTCCTATTTCAATGACGAATTACGGTACAAGTTACTACAAAATATAGGTTATGCATATATAAAATGTACTTCTGATGATTCTAAACATTTGGTGCAATATTTTGCAAGGGCTTTGTTATTTCCATCCCAGCAAGCTATTAGTGAATTAGGTATGCATCGGACAGAAGTATCTGAGCAAGAATTAAGTTTAATAAAACATAAATATGGTATCCCAAAACGAATGATTATGCTCCGCCTATATGAACTTAATATTATATCCTCAGATTACTATAATCGCTTTGTTAATTATCTCCAGCAAAATTTATTTTTGCAAAGAGAAAGCCTTATGGAGTCATCAACTTTTTTAGAAACACCTATTTCCTATGAAATGAGGTTAAAACGAGCTGAGTCAGAAAAACTCATTCCTCGAAACTCAAACAATTTCTTTAGCTAATTATAGTATTGATAAGGCATACCAGATAATCACTATCCGATATGCCTATTTATCAATCTGTAACCTCAATCTTCCAATTCATCATGGCTTCATATACCTTATGTGGAACCTTATTCCTGTTTCTTCTGGCAAACTTATTGATCAACTCTTTCCGGTATGAAAGCAGCATTTTCTCTGCTTCATCCCGGCTGTCAAATAATCCGATTTTCTTTGTCTTTCCAAGAATATATACCGATGCATCAAATTTGCCGCTTACACTGTTTTGAACAATATTCGTCTCAATTCCCCTACGCTGGAATATTGTATTCGCATAATGTGTAACCAATGAGCAAGTGTTTGGGCCATATACATTGTTCCCCTGTATCAGAATGTCCTTGTCTAAATCAAATTTTCTCCCCTCAATGGTATTGTCCCGATACCAGTCCCTGAAATTGGAGAAGTTCAACCATTCCTCACATACTCTGCAATCCTTGTAATACGGTTTTAACCTATGGGTTACTTCACTATAACACCGCTGCATCATATTCGCCCATTTACGATAGATTTCCCCTCTTACATCAACATCCCAAATATCCAATACCGAACATGGATTTTCTCATATGTGATGGCTCCCACCCATCCGGCCTGTAATTTACGCTGTTCATGATATCAAGGATATATGCCTCTGAATCATCTCTCGTTTCCTCATAATATCTTCTGACAGCATCATATTGATATTGATTCAGTGGATAAAGGTGCCTGTAATATGTATCTTCCTTATTATTTCCTTTGTGCCAGCAGCAGATATTGTTTGCTATATCATGATTCACAATAAATTCCTTTACCACCAACTTCCAAGCTTCTATTACCTGTTTTTTCCAAACCCAGTTCCTACCATCAAACACATTCCTGCTTAACTGATAGCATATCTCCCCATCCTTGTTGACTTTCTTTCTTGTAAAAGAATACCTGCCATTATAGTATGACACTGCCCTCCCATAATTAGATATCCAGGAGTCCTTATAGTCCAGCAACTTTACAAATACCTCTTCTTCTGCAATCAGCTCAATACCTGACTGTTCCATAGCAAGGATGTGGGCTGGATGGATTTCTTTATAATGGATCTGTAGCTTCATTGAATCATCTACCATAAACTTCCTAATATTGGCTTCTCTTCGTTTTTGCCTTCTGTGGGCATTATAACAATCCTTGCATATATTGGATTGCCTCCGTACCCCTTTGTTGACCCTTACATTTATTTGATTTAACGGTACTTGTTTCCCGCACTTCTTACATAGTTTTGTTTCGTTATTGCTCTGGTTCATTGTATTTCTTCGATTTCCTTTCAATTTTTTCTAATAAATTGCCTAGGCAGGCTTTGGGGCATTAAAATAAGGCAGCAGGTGTTACCCATGCTGCCTATGACCTTCATACTAATCTTCTATTTTTCTCTCTTGCTTAACATTTCTACAAGTGTCAAACTTGTTACGCCCCAAATGAAAATGTTAAGTTTTTTTGATTATGCTGGAATGAATCAAATTTATTGAATCACTCCATAATTTGGGGGAACGAAATTAGTTTACCAGTTCAAACCCAATTGGTCTTGAGTCCAGTAAACACTCCACCTACTTTAACTTATAGGATCTTTTCTGCGGAATCTTGCGTAGAATTACGCGATAGATTTATTCTTGAACTTCTAATACTGACTTTCTTTTACTTCCTGCCAGCCAGGAACCGTTTACTTATAATAGCATTTAATCTTCCTGGGAATCATCCACATCAAATAGCGCTCTTTCTAATTCTGAACCAATCACAGTCTTCACCTTTATATGTGGTGGAATTATTACTTCCTCACGGGTTTTAGGATTATACCGTACACATTCTTCCTTATATTCTGGCCTAAATGTAATTACTTTGTGGATATGGAACCGTTCACCATCAGCCAATGTCTCCGTTAATATATCCCCAAATGCTTTCATGAATTCATAGGTTGCCTTCTTCGTATGTCCAGACCTCCGGGCAATCCTTGTTACAATATCTTCTTTACCTGCCATTGTTCAATCCTCCCATAATGTTTAATTCTTCTCTCTTTGGACACCATACAGGACTTGTCTTTGGTGGATTATCCACGCCAACATATCCCATATCATTTTCTCTTTCCTCATGGTCACAATAGTAATTCTTATACATATAATCAACACACTTCAAATATTCACACTCGCTGCAATGCGGTATTCTATTAGCCATGGCTATATCCTCTTTGATTTCATCCAGGCATACATCTAAATGTCTGTTAACAACCTGCCCCAGCTCATCAATATTCATTTCTCCATAAAGGCATGATAATCCTGCCATATTCTTTTCATCAATAACCACTACTCTGTCTTTTAATTCCATATGTACTTTTCCTCCTGATATTATCCCTTCACATTGAATCCTTTAGCTTTCAGATATTGGATTGCACCTTTGAGCAGTGAACCATTATCAACCGTATACTTCATGGTATTGTTCCACACATAGGGCTTATGGCTGACTGACACCCCTCCATGCAATCCCTCATTCGCCCAGGTTGCCACCTGGAACCCTGTAGCATTTACATAGTTGTCCATTGCATCATAATCAATATAGACATACGCAACATACTTGTTCCCTTCCATCCTTGCTTTTGTTTTCACAGCGGAATATAGGAAATCATAGGTTCTCCGATAGCTTGATGGTGTCCATCCTGTATAGTAGTCCTGTAAATAGAAGTTCAGTGTCTCATATACCTTATCTGCCATCTGATTCACCATACCCTGTAATGTTGGAGCCAGGGCAGAGGCCAGCTGATTCATGTTACTTATGCTTCTTGCCATTCTTTACCTTCCTTTCCGGAGCTTCGATAACTATTACTGATTTCGCATTGTAATCACTCCTATCATTGATGAACACTTTAAAGTGCACATAGTACCCACATTCAATATGTTCTCCATACAGATTTGATTTATGGATGAAATATGTATTACCATCTTCCCCACATATGAATCCATATCCTTTGTCACTAAAATACTTTGTTACTTTTCCGTACATTTAATTACCTCCATTTTTAGTTTTAGTTGTCAGATGAAACTGTTATTTCAAATTGTGTACTATACAACGCCTCTGTAATACACTCGGATGGACGGGAACGGGTTTTAATGGGTTGTGTGTTCCGTTCTTTGGCTCAGATACGAGTGCAGTACAGGGATGTTATATTCGTTTTGGAGCACTAAAATAAGCCCGTGAATATGCAATGCTGCTACATACTCATGGACTTATTTAGATGTCCAAATATTTAATGGCATATACCAAAATTGGATATGATATTTCAAAATATTAGATACAGTGTGGTCTACTCCTTTCCCTGTTTATTTTTGAAGACAAATTTGAAGACAAGCTATTTTCAAGAGACTAAAAACAACGTATTTTCGTACTTTTTTCATGCAAACTAGTGTTCGAATCCCGTTGTCTCCATTATAGGATGTGCTAAAGGCCTTGATTTTTAAAGGGTTTAGCCTATTTTTTTTGCTTTATACAGCCTGACTTTTTGAATAAATTTGAATACATTTGCTATTAGCCGTTAATATTGAGTTGTTTTTTATTTTTTTTGTTATATCCTCCCTGAACGGATTATAAATATATTTAAGTGTGGTTTCCAAATCCGTATGCCCCAGCCAACGTCTAATCTCATCTAGCGCAATCCCTGACACATTCATCCGAGATGCTACTGTCCGCCTTATACAATGCGATCCTTTCTCTTTCTCGAACCCGATTGCTCTTTCAGCCCGCCTAAGTTTATTTAGGGATTGAAGCTTAGTCTTCCGCGCCCCCACTTCATTACAGAAAATATATTCCGAAAGCACTTGGCTACTATTCTTAATTAATTTAAGCAGATTAATAACAGAATCCGTTAAGACCAACTCTCTATATCCCGCTTCGGAATCTGACTTTACATATTCCACTATATTACCAGAACTGTCTTCCATTCTTTGAATAAAAATCGTTTCATTTTTCCAGTTTATGTCGCTCCATTTAAGAGCACATAATTCTCCAATACGTAACCCCCAATCAAAATTTGACATGATGCCTATACACGCCGAATTACAATTGGTTTCATACCCTCGCATTAGTTCCGTAAAAAGAGCCTCAATTTCATCAGGATAGAACACCATCTCTGAAGATGGCTTTCTTCTAGGGCTAGACAGAAGGCGCCTATAATCTAATTCTTCGCTTATCCATGGGTTATCCGTTATATACCCCTTCTTCTTTGCATAAAGCCTGGCATTCATTACTACAATTTTATACGTATTGAATGCTTGGGCCGTCATGCGAAATGCGGTCAGTATATCAATGGCCCATTCTTCAATATCAATAGTGGTAATTTTTTTTAGAGGAATCTTATCGATTTTCCTATTTTCAACATATTATATATCAAATCGATATGATAAAATGTAAATGGCCTGGGATGCAAATCCAAAAGCCATTTTGTCTACAATCTGAGAGTCCGCAAAAGTATACTTTTGCGGACT
>DS990260.1:1327982-1348968 GCA_000155435.1 Clostridiales bacterium 1_7_47FAA
GAGTCCGCAAAAGTATACTTTTGCGGACTCTCTTTCAATATAAATAATAACAATTTTCAGTTAAACATAAATTCTTTTACTATTTGAATATCTTCTAAGGTATCATATGATTTCATATCAATCCCATCCATAAATTCTAACTTTTCAATAACATCTTCATTTTGCTCCTCATCTAATATCCAGTCATTAACTTCATACCATTCGCTATGTTCCTCTTTAAGAATGTCTGTAAATCGTATATTTATATAAAAATAGTCGTCTATATCTACTTCGGAATAATCTTCACTTAAAATATCCTTTAGTTCTCTTCGCATTTCATAAATATAATATGAGTTTCTTAAATTCATCGTAGCGCTGGGATACACATTATTTTCCAATAGATTGAAATATAAAACACTATCATAAAAATAATCATTTAAATATACAAAAATTGAGTTTGCATAATCCTTATCTACGGTAACTCTCAGTATCTCATATGGATATATAACCGCATTTGTAATTATTCCTCCCTTATTCGATATTTGAAGTGTAGCTTTATTTTCGCTACGTATAGTTTTATTCAGGTGGATTTTTAAATGTTGCATCATGCTTGGCTCACCATTCCTAATGTTTTTAATGACACAAGGATCAGATGCAGCTATCATTCGTTCTAAACTTCCGATGATTATATCGTCTGCATATCCAAAATGTGGGTCAGAAACAAAAATAGCGCTATCAAAGGTTCCTGAATACTTTAAATCTTCTATTATCTCATCAAAATCAAAATCAATTTCGCCCATATCATCCAAACCCAAAGCATAGAAATCCAAAAAGTCAGTAACAAAGCCTGTATCATCCCTTCCAAAAGATACTTCAAAAAACGGCATTCTTTCTTGCATACTGATTTCCATTTCTTTTGAGGCAAGATCCTCTTCCCTAGATGCGATTTCCGCTTGTCTCTCATTAATTGTATTCGCCATTGAAGCCACTTTAATACTAGCATATGTCAGTGTTGCCGACATAACTGTTCCTAATATTGTAAAAATAGTTCTATAAACAACTTCATTCTTAGTAAGAGATAATGTGATTTTCCCCCAAGCTGTTAAATGTTTTTTTTCTGATATTAAATCAATTTCATGCGTATGGGAGTCGTAATGTAACTTCGTATCTTTTTCATTCTTCATAGCTTGTACCACCTAGTCGTGATTACTATTTGAACATCCCTCTTATGGGTTACACTTCTTGCAAGGCTCATATCAGTATCTTTACGATTGGCAGTTGGCAAGCTCCCGCATGAAGTTCTATGAAATTTCTTCGTTTTTGTATTAATGCACATACGTAAGTCCATTCTTCGGTGCTTCTGTAACAGGAACCGAGGCTGTTATTGGAGCAACTGTTTTTTCTGGAACCTTTTCTTCATTTTTATTTCCAGTTTTACCTGATGTACCAGGCCGAGTATTCCAGTTCATATCCGTCCCATTTGATGTCGCTATTACTATCCCCTGTTCATCTGTCCGGAATATCTGGATACCCTTTGCAGATAACTTACCCGTAGTTTCCTGATGCGGATGACCATAAGAATTCCCCATGCCACAAACAACAGTATCTCCCTGGTCATTTTCACCAGCATCAACCAACATGTTGTGATTGCCAGACTGGATAAAGATACTGTCCCCCTGACCCACATCAATGAAATGAACTTTAAGTTCTGAAGATGTCTTTGTAGCCTTTACTAAATCTGTATCGTTTTTGTTAATCTCAGCTCTTACAGATATATCTTGTATCGTCCTTGCTGAGCATCCGGTGAAACTACTTATGAATACCAATGACGTTAGTAACCAAATAATACCTTTTCTTGCTTTACTTATAGACCTTCCCTTTTTAATCCCTCCCATATTTTCTATTATAAGTGTATCATCTGGTTTCAGCATAGGCAACCAAATAAGCTATTATTTTCATCTTGTAACACAAGGGACTCCCATAAAATATAGGAGTCCTCATAATTGTTAATATAATTAGTATATTTTACATTAATTATTCTATCCATTCCCCTTTCTCATTTACATAATAGCCATCCGGAGTAACCGTATTGTACAGCAGCCGTCCTTTTGTACCATCGGATTCCATATTGAAATAGTACCATTTGTTATCAATCAACTGCCAGCCGGTTACCATACTGCCTTGGGTTGAGCCATCAGTTGGTAAGAGATAATATTGATTTCCATCTATATCGGTATACCAGCCGGTCTGCATATATCCTTCCTCATTAAAATGATACCAGATTCCATTCACTTCTTTCCAGCTACTTATGGCCCATGTCTGGTCAGGATTTTTAAGCCGCCATCCTCTTTCATCCCGTATCCACTTTATAGTCGGAACTGTAATGATTGAGCCGCCTCCCCCAGACGATGAAGACCCTCCTCTGGTGATGATTTCTTCGAAGTTCGCTGTTACTGTGCTGTTTCCAGAGAGAATAAACCCAAGGACCAGGCTATTTCCCGCCTCGGCACCATCGCGTGTCCATCCAGTAAAACGATACCCAGTGTCAGGTACGGCGGACAGGATTACTTCTTTTCGGTCAAGGTAGTAGCCCTCAATACCTGGATTCTTAATATCTCCGAGTATAATTTTACCGCCGCTGCCGGGCTTAATTTCAAGTAAACTTCCGTCAGGGGCCGTAAAATAGGTAAGAGGCAAGTTCATACAGTGCAAATCCGTAAGGCTCGTCAAGCTGGATAAGTTCAGCTCTGTCAACTGGTTATTGTTGCAGTACAGTCTTTCCAACAGGGGTGAACCAGACACATCCAGTGCTCCCGTCAACTGGTTATTGTCGCAGAACAGAAGAGTCAGGGATGTCAGGCCGGACACATTCAGCCTTTGCAGCCGGTTATCGAAGCAGGACAGCGTGTGCAGCGAGGATAAGCTGGACACGTCCAGTGCCTTCAACTGGTTATTGTAGCAGTACAGAGAGGTCAGGTTCTCTAGGCTCTCCAAACCGTTCAAAGCCGTCAACTGGTTATTGTAACAGTCAAACGTCATCAGTTCCGTCAGCCCTGACACATCCAGCATCCCCTCCAGCTGGTTATCGATGCAGGACAGATAGGTCAGAGATGTATTCTTTGATACGTTCAGCCCAGTCAGATTATTTTTTCCACAAAACAGTGAGTCCAGGTTGGTTAGTGCAGACACATCCAGCGTTCCCCTCAAGCCTTTATCATATATTCTCACGTGAGTGATTCTTTTTGGGGTGCTACTATCCCATCTTACTAAGTCATCTGTTTCCCAACCTGCCGGGTCATCTTTTGCGGCAGACAGGTCATTATTTTCAATGATGGCATTGATAACCGCCACGTCTCCGTCATGGTAGCCGTCATTGTTCACATCATCGGGGTTGTCCACCACAAAGGCCGCCTCCACGGTTCCGCTTCTGGTCAGATTGATGCTAACTGTGTTTGTGCTTGACGACACGCCGGAGGGCAAGGTTGTCCACTCCTTAAAGGAATAGCCGATGTCGGGCTTCGCCGTCAGTGTTACTTGGCTGCTGCTTAAAGTAAACGAGGTTGTTTCTACCGTGCCACCCGGCGTCTGGTTGAAAGTCAAAATCGTATCGTCCTTTATCTTGAATGAAGCGAAGGGGTTATTGTAGCAGGACAGACCGAACAGCTGTGTATTTTTTGACACGTCCAGAGCCGTCAGCTGGTTATTGTAGCAGGACAGAAAGGTCAATTGCATCAGGCTGCCCAACCCGTCCAGCGTTTCCAGATTATTATTATAGCAGTTCAATACAATCAGGTCCGTCCCGGACACATCCAGCGTCGTTAGCTGGTTTTCGGAGCAGTACAGATAGGCCAGTTTCGTCAGATTTCCCAGTCCGGACAGCGTTTTCAGATTGTTCTCGGAGCAGTACAGATCGGTCAGGGCCGTCCCGGTCACGTCCAGGGCCGTCAGTTGGTTGTCTGAGCAGGACAGATTAGTCAGAGCTGTAAGGCCGGATACCTCCAGCGTCCCGTTCAGGTGCTGGCTGTCTAATACCAGCTTTGTAATTCTTTTCGGGTTACTTTCGTCCCACGTCACCAACCCCGCCCAGCTATTCGGATTGTCCTTTTTTACGTTGCCACTCACTAAAGAGGGGTGCGCGTCAAGAATAGCCTGAAAAGTCCTCACGTCGTCGTTATTGTATTTGTTAATGTCATTTGCCAACGTGACATTTGCATCTCCAATCCGCACATAGATTTCCGGCAGTTCCACGTCCTTCGCGCAGGTGTAGCCGTCTGGAAGAACAGGTGTAAAGATATAGCTTCCCTGTTCGGCGGTGTCGTCATATGCTTCGTCTGGCTCCCATGTTATCCCCTTAATGGTAATCGGTTCTGGAGCAGGGGTGCTATCCTCCTCTATGGTGTAGCCGGACGCGCCCAGCGTGGCTGGCAGGTTTAGCTCGTCCAGCTTTGTTCCGGGAGCAACGGTCTGAAACTGTACCTTCTCGTCCAGCACATCAAAGTCTGTGATGGTGAGCGCCTCTACTTTCTCCTGTTGATTCGGGATCTGATTCGGTACTTCCGTCCCAGGATGCTTATCCTCCGGCTCCGGTATTTCCGGCAGGACGTTCCCGCTGTCCGCATCCGGATTCTCCTTGCCACATACATCACAGATAAAGCCGCAGGGGTGGCCCTTCACTGCCTCAATGTACCCACAATCATCGTCATGCTCCCCGCGCTTATGAGGGCAGTCCAGTTCATAGCACTTCTTTTTGTGTACATGGGTGGCGGAACTGTCCGTTGCCAAATCCATATCCTCATCGTCATAGCCGCAAATCAGTTCGTCCGTGTAACAGTCGTCCGTGTGGACATGTTCACAGCGGTGACCCTTGACAGCCTCTACATAGCCGCATTCTTCCGTATGTTCCGGGTGGTGTTCGCATACCCCCCCCCCCACCAGGTTGCTTGACGATTTTTCCTCCGCATACACGGTCATCCCCATCTGTCCTGCCAGCATGGCGGTGCACAACAATAACGAAATTCCACGTGCGTATTTCGTATTTTTCATCCTTTTCCCTCCTTGAATTTTGATAATTTGACTACTTTTATGCTTAATACGCCTCCTCTCTCAAGATGAACAAATCCGTTCATCTTCCCTAAAACGACGAAATGCGAACGGCTATAGCCATTCGCAATCTCTTATTTAATTATATCAAGTTCTGGTATGGCTGTCAAAACTAATTTAGGGAACTTATCACTTGGTCATAGTTTCATCATCTATCGGATAGGCACTCGTTTTCCACATATAACATAAAGGACTCCCTTATTTGGGGAGTCCCTAATTAAAATTCAGTTTTTGATAAGTTTATTGCACTACTGTATCCATTCCCCCTTCTCGTTTACATAATATCCATCTGGAGTAACCGTGTTGTATAACAATCTTCCTTTTGTACCATCGGATTCCATGTTGAAATAATACCATCTGTCATCAATTAACTGCCAGCCGGTTACCATGCTGCCCTGGGGTGAGCCATCCGCCGGTGAGAGATAATATCGGTTTCCATCTATATCTGTATACCAGCCGGTCTGCATGTATCCTTCCTCATTAAAATGATACCAGATACCATTCACTTCTTTCCAGCTATTTGTTGCCCAGGTCTGGTCAGGATTTTTAAGTCGCCAGCCTTTTTCATCCAGTATCCACTTTATAGTAGTAACTGTAGTTATTGAGCCGCTACCACCACCTCCGCCGGAATGGGAAATGCCGCTGTCCATACCTGGCGTGGTAAACACATGGCTGGAATCGGCATCCATGACATTGCCTACTTTATCCTGGAAGCCGGATATGTTTATGGTATAAGTGGCGCCGGACTTCAGCCCTGCATATTCAATAACAAACATGCTCTGGCCGTAAAAATCCCAGTAGGGAATGTCCCAATGGCCGCCTGTTAAGGTTATGGTTCTGTCCCTGTCTGTGAGTGTTACAGTGCCAGGGTCGGTTTTCATAGTTTCGCTGAACTCAATTTTCATACTGCCGTTTGAGGAGCCATCCGGCCATATGTTAGTTACGCGGGGCGGGACTATATCCGGCCAGATGAATGGTACTTTGTGGCCGATGATAATATCCATATCTGTGCGGTTCACAAGAATGTAGGCAAAGAACGCGCTGGAATATGACTTTGTGCCCGCCTGTACATCCATCGTCTCAGGGCATTTTGTTACCGTCAAATAATACCCTGCCCAAAAACCATGGCCTTCCGTGCCGCTGCCGCCATGGACTGTGAGTTTACCGTCAAAGGCTAATTCCATATTGAGGGAGGCCCTTATACCAATGCCCCAACACTCCGTAGTTTCGTCTGTATTTCCGATAATCTTCGCTGTCAGCTCTCCGCTTCCGGTCAGTTTGGAGCTATCATTCTGGTCCATATTATCTAAAGTAATTGCTGCGCGGGGGCCCTCAGCATACACAGACGTATTCACATCTAAATTCTTGCCCGAGTGTATTCCAAAGCTTCCTCTCGCAGTGATGGTTCCGGATCCGGACAAAATCATATTTCCTAAAGAATAAATACCTGTTCCCCTAAAATTATTGGTTCCCTTCATGCATTCAGCCAGCACAATTCCATCGTTATTTATGGTTATATCATCAGCATATACCGCTACCCCCTCCAGTTGCGCGCCCCGCACCGTCAAATTACCACTTTGGCCCACATTCACAGTCAGATTGCCGCTAGTAATGTATTTACGGTTAATTCCATTGGTACCTGTAACAGTCAGGCTGGCGCCGTTATCCACCTCAAGTGTCAGGTCGGCTAAGGAACTGATTACAGTTGCCCGCGGGCCGTCAACACCGTAAATATTACAGCTGCCTTCTGCTTTCAGGGTGGCATCTGATGTAAATGCTATCCCGCCCTTCGAGTTGTTGATGCGGGTCAGTGTCAGATTCAGGTCCTTGATGGTCAGTGTAGTCACATTTTGATCTACATCAATATAGCCGATACTGTAGTTGTTGTTAGATGTGACAGTTATATTATCTACATCAATTGTAATGTGTGAGCTGCCATTACCTCCAGTAATGGTGATGGTGTCCCCGGCGGAAGCCCCAAGAGAGCTGGCGCTGGAGTCTGATTGTCCATCCCATTCATGGTTACTGTCGTCCAGCAATAGCCCCCCCCCCACCATAATCACCTGTACTGCGGGCAGAGGATTGCAGGAATAGCCTGATTGAAGGGCCGCGGTAAAGGTGTATCCGCCGCTGACAGGCCAGCTGCCTCCGTCCGTCTTGGCGTATTCAGGGCAGTCCCAGCGGAGGATGTCCAGGGTCTGCGGAGTCTGTTCCTTATCTATAACCGCGCTGACCTGTGTGGGCAGCATGGAAACCACCATGTCAAAACCGGCCTGATTATCCGCACTTACGCCGGTCATGTGCAGTTCACCCCCGTTCAGGTTATCATCGTCCACAAATGTCCAACTGATGATGGTTTTTGCCAGCCCATTGTCCGCCACAGGCGGCAGGACACATTCTCCCTCATGTCCATTGGGGAGCGTGCACCCCTCTGTTTCCGTACAGGGGATTGGTTCCTCCTGTTGGATTTCCGCCCCAGTTTCAACGGTTCCATCCGCTACCGTCACGATGATTATAGGCGGCTCCACGCCGTCTGACAGGGTATACCTGTCCACATCCGCAGCAAACACATAGTTGTCCGGTGTATTTCCATCATAAACAGGGCTGCTGTCCCATGTCACCTGGATTTTTTCCTTTGACTTGGTGACGGTCGTGACTATCTCCTCATCATCCCCAGCATGCTTTCCCGACGCACCGCTCCTTGCATCACTGGGGCTGGCCGTTAAAGTATCATCCGCTTCATCATATTCAATTTCATCATCAGAGATTACCGGTTCCTCCGTAACATGGTACACTGCCACGGTTAGCCCGTCCGGTAGGTTCAGTTCCGATTCTTCCGTTCCCAACGGGACGGTCTGTCTTTTCACCCTGCTGTCCAGCGGTTGAAAGGATGCGATGGCTCCGTCCTCCGGCGTCATGGTTTCTGCAGCCGCGGTCACTTGGACCTGTCCAAACAGCAGACCGGCGCACAGAAGCAGCGAAAGGCTGCGTGCATGTTTCTTATTTTTCATTCTTTCCCCTCCTTAAATTTTAATAATATGGCTACATTTATGCTTAATACGCCTCCTTTCCCAAGATGAACAAATCTGTTCATCTTCCCTAAAACGACGAAATGCGAACGGCCTTAGCCATTCGCAATCTCTTTTTTAATTATATCAAGTTCTGGTGTGGCTGTCAAAACTAATTTGGGGAATGACATCAAAGACACCTCATAATGCAAAGGCTGGGATATGTGGCAACCCATTTAAAACATCCTTCTTTGTTGACCATCCTGCTACTGTTTCCCCTATAGGATATCATAGAAATAAAGAAAGATATTTACAGCCGCAATTGTAATCATAATCAGGCCTGCCAAAATCCACCAGCCATATTTAATATTTTTATCCTCATTCGGGCAATAAAACTCCCTTCCATCCCTTGGATTATAAAATATTTCTACGGAATCCCCTGGATTTCCTGCCTTGAAACATGCGATTGGCATCCTTGCGTCAATCCCAAGGTAATCCTTATCTTTCGCATTATATCTATATATTGTATGGCAGACAAGGGTAAATGAAGGCCAATAATTCATCTTTAATCCCCGGCGGCTTATTTTCATTCCGTTAAAAAATCCACTGCGCTCCGTGTGGTCAATCACTCCGCTTGTTATTGCCGTGCATCTTTCCTTAATATTCCTTTCCGCCTTTCTTTGACGGGTATTAAGGTATACGGCAATTACAACCACTATCACACTCAGTATGACGCTTTCTTCAAAACCACTTAAGGCTATAACCATTGGAATCACCTGATTTCATTCTGATATTTTCGAAACATGCCTTTACATATCTTTGCGGAAATATGATCCATTTATATCGACTACGGATTTGACGTCATCCATCATCCCTGTATCCCTTCCGCGTATATCCGCCTAAATGCCATTCCATAAACAGATTAATATCTTCCAGCGCATCCATGATCCTCCATCTGTATTCCTCATTTTCCTTCTGTTCCTTTAACAAAGAGGGCTTCACAATCCGTTTCTCCATAATATCCTCCCTCCTATCTGTAACCATTTTCCTCCAACGTCATATAGTATAGAAAATGCATCCGGGAGGGACCAATATGCCTGGAAGCTGGGAATATCAGCCATACCTGACAACCTATGAGTCATTTATATTCTATAATGCCATTGGAAACCACGATGACTATTTCTATCATCCCATAGCAGTGGCTAAGCAGATTGTCAATGGGACTAATTACAGGTTCATGACCATTGCCGAGCCAAAAGAATCCGGCCTTTTACCACATTTTGCAATTGTTGACATCTACAAGCCAATAAGTGGTGAGGCATATGCAACAAAAATCACACCTTTGTAATGCATATCCCGGACAGGACAGACCTGGACTTTCTTCATTTCCGCCCCAGGCCGGCAGGCCGGCTATTTGTCATGCCCATGTTCAATCTTATTCATTATCTTATCCAGTTCATCCGGTTCAGGCTGTGGGACCTCGCTTTCATCCACAGCCTTCTGCGCCCAGCACACTTCCTTTAAAAGCTGGTCATCTTTGTATTCCTTCAGAATATTCTTATTAAGCCTGTCATCGCCCTCCATTACATTCCCTCCTTAACATTACCATACATAAAAAGATTCTCTATTACGAAACATTATACTTATATAAAAGTTTAGAATCAAGATAAAAATTTCGCTATAGCGAATCTTCCAGGAGGCCGTAACATGCAGAAATTAAGACCGGACATGAACATTGGACAGAATATCCAGGTATTACGCCACCACAAAAACTTGACACAGGATGCAACTGTTGCAAAACTAAATCTTATGGGCATTGAAATAACAAAAAGTACTTACGCAAAGCTGGAGACAAACCGGATGAATGTGAAAGTCAGCGAGCTGATTGCCTTGTCCATCATCTTCTCATGCAGCATGGAGGATTTCTTTGCCGGACTAAAAAATGAATTTATAAAATACATGCACCGCGAAATGACATAAATGCACGATATCCGGCATGATATCGGCGCACAATCTTTATATTGAGATATTCCGGGTAAAATGATAAAGTAAGTATATAGATAGTGACTGATTCAGAAAAGCGGAGGGCCTGCTGTGAAATTTATTGTTAAATGTCTTGTAATCATATTAATCATCGTCCTTGCCATGGGTTTATATGACACAATCCGTAATGGCCTGTTAAACGGCGACGGCTACCGCCCTGTTACGGAACAGATGAAGGAAGTCATCGGCAATTGAAGGCCTTGTCCCGGCTTCACAAACTTCTTACAAACTGTTCATATTTTGTCCATGCTTTGTCTATTGAATGCTCATATTTGCTGAATATACTATATCTTGTAAACAAACAATGCTTATAAGATTTTTTTCATAATACTCAGCCGGCAGAAGGAATTCTGACCGGCTCCTCCCTTTTTAAGGGGGAATACCTGATTGCCGCTGGCCAGACATAGGAAAAGAGGAGATAGAAGAATGGTAAAATGTAATAACCTTTACAACAATGGCAACATGAAAATGATAGATGAACGGGACTGTATCAAAGTGTTTGAGCATCAGCGTGATTTAAGCGTTAACCCAAGCTCTGCCATGGCTGCTTACTATGCAGCGGAAATGAACGTGCGCAGACGCCAGGTACTGATTGAATTAAACGGAAATGCGTTTACGGTTCAGGCAGGTGCAATGCAGTGGATTGCAGGAGCCGTTAAAATGACATCCGGCATCAAGGGAGTAGGCGACTTCCTGGGAAAAGCCATTGCTTCCAAGGTAACGAAGGAAAGTTCTGCCAAGCCGGAATACTCTGGGAATGGTCTGGTCATGCTGGAGCCTACTTATAAGCATATCCTGCTGGAGGATGTAGCTGAGTGGGGAAGCCTGGTTTTGGAAGACGGCCTCTTCCTTGCATGTGATTCCAATATAACTCAGAAAGTGGTTGCCAGGACCACCCTCTCCTCTGCAGTTGCAGGCAAAGAAGGACTTTTTAATCTCTGCCTTACCGGCAGCGGCATTGCTGTACTGGAAAGCCCGGTCCCCCGGGATGAGTTGATTGAGTTCAACCTGCAGGACGATGAAGTGAAGATTGACGGCAATATGGCTATCGCATGGTCCAACTCCCTGAAATTCACGGTTGAGCGTTCTTCAAAGTCCCTGGTAGGCTCCGCTGTGTCCGGCGAAGGCCTGGTCAATGTCTACCGTGGCAGCGGACGGATTCTGATGGCTCCAACAGAATAAAATCCCACGACAGCCTGGATGGTTTGAATTCTCTATTTGATGGGCTTAATTGGGTATATTATTTGAAAATTTTAAAAATTTTAAAAATTACACTTTTTTATCTTGCCATCTTCCGGTCTGCTATGCTATAATCGCCCTATGGAGACATAGCTCAGCTGGGAGAGCATCTGCTTGACGTGTAGAGGGTCGCAGGTTCGAGTCCTGTTGTCTCCAGTGGATTAAAAGTGCCGGAAGCCTTGATTTTCAAGATTTCCGGCACTTTTTTCATTTTATATCATCTGGATTTCTTAAGACTGTTGTCCATGCTGGGGCAACCATATCATCATAGGAATATCCCACCTTCCTTTGATTTTTCTATATGGTGTTATAATATATCACGGTCATTATATATTTAATATTTCATCCTGCCTCTTAAGATCCCCCTCTAAACGGGCTGTAACATCCACAAACCCAACATCATCATAAATACGGTCAACTTTAAATCGAATTACCGTATAAATCAGCACAATGACCGGTGTCAGATAAAGTAGCGGAATGTATGGGATAAAGGAAGTCGCAGTTACACCAAGTGCCCCACAGACAAAGATTGTATTATTATTCCACGGAATGAACATGGCCCCATAGGTTCCCCCCGCCTGTAAATCCCTGGAACAGTTCTTTGGAAGCAGGTTATACCTCACATAAATCGGGTTCATCAGTGTACCGGTCATGACGATTGCAAAGTTCTGGCTAAGGGAAATCGCGTTTCCAACAAATCCAAATAAAATTGTGATAAACGCCAGCCCAGTAATAGAACGGATTCTTGAGGAAACCGCCTCTGCAAGCTTCTTCAGAACATTAAGATAATCCAGCATACCCGCTACAGTGAAACCAAACAACGTGATGCCGGCAAGCCCCCACATATCTGCAACACCCCCACGGTTTAACAGTGTAGACAGCGCTTCACTGCTTGTTTCCAAAGAAAATCCACTATAGAATACATTGACCGCCTCTATAGGATTCATTCCCTGATAAAAGATAGAGACAGCGATTCCCATAACCGCTCCCCCCAAAATTGCAAGGAGGGAAGATTGTTTCATGGCCAGAAGGGCGCCGGTAACAAACATTGGCAGAAATGCGAAAAAGCCCATATTAAAATTTTCCTGCAGCCCCTGCATTAACGCCATCGTAGATTCATTCGTAATGTCCCCAGTGTAACGCAATCCCACAATAAAGAAAAAAATCAGAGAAATAATGTACCCCGGCACCTGATCATAAATCATATAGCGGATATGTTTAAACATGTTAACCCCTGTGATAGATGTGGATAAAATGTTCGTATCAGAAACCGGAGACATTTTGTCTCCAAAAAACGCCCCGCAGATAACGGCTCCTGCAGTTATTCCCGTGGGGATTCCCATGCTGTTGCCAATACCAACCAATGCTACTCCAGCCGTTCCTACCGTTCCGTTTGATGTTCCACAGAACAATGATACAACTGAGCACAGCAGCATGGAAGCCACCAGAAAAATCTTGGGGCTGATGAATTTCAGTCCATAATATATTAATGCCGGCGTTGTCCCTGATGAAATCCAGGTCCCAATCAGTGCGCCTGCCGCAAGAAGGACAAGAATTGCGGCAACCGCCTTGTGTGTAAATTCAATCGCAGCGCGTTCCATCTCTTCCGAGGTATGTCCAAAGTAAATCCCTACCGGAATCAGGAAGACCCATAACATAAAGAACATCGAACCCATATCGCCGTTAACAACAACCTTCTGAATAGCGATAGCCGCACAGATTACTACAAAAATACAAATTGCGCCCCCAAGAGACATTTCCTTTTTCTTCTTATCACCATTTCCCATAAGTACCTTTTCCTCCCGATTTAATTGTTAACGTGTATATGATATGTAGCTTCTAAGATGCTATAGATATCCTCCATTTTTGCATTACTCTCCGGAATATCAGGAAGATAAGAAGAAGTTACCGCCGTATCCTTCACCCCGCTGGCAGTTATCAGGATTACCACCTTCTCACCCTTTTTAATTTTACCTTCCGATATCAGTCTTCTTAAACCCGCCAATGTAGACGCTGAGGCTGACTCGCAATACACGCCCTCTTTCTGCGCCAGTTCTCTCTGCGCCTCATTTATTTCCCCATTTCCCTCCAGAGAAACCGCCAATCCATTTGATTTCTTTAAGGCATGAAGAGAATGATAGGTTCCCCATATGGTAGACATGGATGAAGCCACGCTGCCCCAGCCTTCAACCGGTTCAATGATATCAAGATTCCCATTATACGCTTTGGCAACAGGACCATAATCTTCGACCGATACCATCTGAGGGATTTTATCAATAAATCCCATCTCTTTTAATTCTGAGAATCCCTTCATAATACCAAATAATGCATCGCCATAACAAATTGGCACTACAATCTTGTCCGGCAGCACATCCATCTGTTTATATAATTCATAAGAAATCACTTTATAACCATCGATTGCCCAGGGATTGCTACCCACAATTGGAACCACATAGTTCGTTGCCGGATACCACCCATTTTCATCCACCATATGTTTTAAAACCTTCCACCGGTCAGCAGTTGTTTTCACGCCAATCAAAGAAGCGCCGTAAATCTGCATAAAGGTTTCCAGTGTTTTATTAACACCAGTCACAGTCATGATAATACAGGGAAGTCCAGCTTTAGCGGCAAATGCCGCGCCTGAAGCTCCATTATTGCCAGTTGACGCGTAAATAACGCCCGGCGCCTTCAGCTCCATTGCCTTGTTAATCAGCACAGCGTTTAATCTATCCTTGTGTCCCCATGTAGGATTACGGGTCTCATCCTTCATATACAAATCGATTTCAAGTTCTTCCCCAAGTCTTTCTAATTTTGTTAACGCGGTATTTCCTGCTCCAAGATCAACAAACCTTTCAGTTCCTTTAAACGGAAGCAACGCACGATACGCCTCCAAACCTGAACCTGGAAACATTTTCATAAATGTTTCTTTCTTCCCATCCGTCTTAGGCAGCTCATAGACAGGCGTGAGATTAGATGCAAACTTATCATTATGGCACTTCGGGCACCCCTCGAACATAGTTTCCGTTTCATATTCCTGCCCGCAATATAAACATTTCATTTTCCCTGTATAATACATAATCTTCTCCTTTCACCGCTCCTTAAATATATGTAATTGCCTCAATCTCAATTGCCGCTCCAATTGCTGCCGGCCCGTTTTTTGTAATAAATTTAACCATACTAAAAACCTCCTGTTTATAATTATTTTTTGTGATACCATAATTATAAACAGAAGGTTTTTATTTGTCTAACGAATTATTCACATGATATTAATCGAGTTTTCGAATCATCATCCATTTGTTTTTTCAACTCTGGATACATTTTAAACCATTCTTTTAGCGCAACGGATCCTAATTTTTTCTTGTTGTATACGAAGTAAGCCTTCATATATTTTACCGCAAGACCCTGAATCGGAATATGAATCAGATTTCCTTCTTCCAATTCTTTCTTTATCATCAGCTCCGGAAGAAAGCAACAACCAGTACCAGCCACGCAAAACGCCTTTGCACTCTCCAGCATGTTGCAATGCACTTGAAATGTCTTGCTCTCTGGAAGAAGATTTTCGGATACATACGACAAGTAATTTTGCCAGATGTCAGAATAAATCAGCGGTATGTTTTCCAGTTGTTCTCTTGATATCCCATCCTTAAAATCCGCGAATCTGCAGGCCGATCCAACAAATAAAATTCTGGTCTTGCAAAATAAAACACTCTGCAGATTTGCATTATTTATTTTGTAAGAAATCAAAGCAAGGTCATATACCTGATTCTGCAGCAAAGGGATAATCTCCTCACTGTGCGCGCTGGTCAGATTAGTGGCGATTTTTGGATATCGGCTGCTGAATTCCGTAAGCATTGGTTCCAGCGCATAGCTTAAAATCCATTGTACGCTTGCTATATTAAGACAGTCCTCATATGCACTCGCCATGTGAATCTCTTTTAAAGCGGTCTCATCAAGTATTTGCATCTGCTTTGCATAGTTCAGAAATGTCCTGCCCGCCGGTGTTAATCTTATTCCTGATTTATCTCTAATCAACAGTTGTTCTCCCGTATATTCTTCCAAAGACTTGATTCGGTTTGAAACTGTAGATTGAACAACATGCAAAACATCTGCTGCTTTAGAAAAGCTGCAGCAATTTGCCACCTCTACGAATGTGCGGATTTCTTCTATGTCCATTGCGGTCCTCCATCAGTCAGTTTCTTATTACTTTTAGCAGATTCAGCCTTTTTTTCGCAGACAGCATACGCCGCCCAAAACTGCCGCCGCTGTATGAATAGGCTTAGAGATAATAAACGGCACTCTCTTTACAATCATATTTCTCGTCAGACGTCCCACACACCGGTTAACATCCCCATAAAAAACAGCATAAATTAATTAGCCGGATAGCCTACTTCCAGCGTTATCTGCACTTCATGTACAATGAAACGGCCACGCCCCATGGAATCAACCATATTATTTCTTCGCCCAATTCAATCTGCATAATTATAATAATACTCTTTGTGAATGTATGCAACTCTGAATCATCCCTCTAACGGTCAATCAATTCCCCCCACCAAATATATCCTCCCAATGATATTATCCTTTTACATTGAATCCATATCCTTTGTCACTAAAATAAGCCCGTGAATATGTGATGACGCCACATACTCATGGACTTATTCAGATATCCAAAACAACGCATTTACATGCCATTCATCGGACCCTATTGCTCCTCTTCCTTCCATTTTCTATCATTAACAACAGCCTGGATCATAAATATCATCCCCATCCCGCCTATATGAGCAGACCGGACACCTCCCCCACGTAAAAGAGTGTCAGCCGGTGCATGGCTCTTGTGCAGGCAATATAAAGCAGGCTGCGGTCATAATCATCTGAATAGGTCCCTCTGTCCGCCTGCGGAACGATGACCTCGTCAAATTCCAGTCCCTTTGCCATCTGAATGGAGGTGACTGATACGCCTCCCTCATAGTGCGTGCTGTCCGGCGATATCAGTTTTATACGGTCCCCGCCGGATTGTAAACCACAGGAAAGCAGGTCATGGAATTCCCTTGCAGCCCTGTTGTTTTTCAGGATGATGCCCAGTGAAGCATTTTCCCCGGCTTCAAATTCCAGGATTGCCTGCTTTATCTGCCGGATTTCATCCTGTTCATCCTCACAGGCTACCATGGACGGTTCCTCCCCATGGCGTTCCACCGCGTCAAGCCCTGCAACATCCCGGATGTGTTTTGCGAAATTCATGATTTCAAAGGTGGAACGGTAACTTCTGTTCAGTTCCACATAATCAGCGCCTTCGTAAATCCTAAGGATATCCTCCAGGGTGTGCGGATGATATGGATTCAGGTTCTGTCCAAAATCACCCAGTATGGTTTTCTGGCATGGGAACAGCCGGTTCATCACGGCATACTGGATAGGCGTATAGTCCTGCATCTCGTCAATAACCAGGTGCTTTGTAATAACGCTCTCCTTAACGCCCTCAAAGGCTGCATGGAGATATAAAAATGGAAACACATCAGGCCATTCCAAAGTTTTTCTGGCAGGCATCACGAACAGATGGGGTTTTCCAATGGATTGGTAGAAGTTTTTGTACAGGGCCAGTGTACTCTTAACAGCCAGCATGGAGGCCAGGCTTTTTGCAATCCTTCCCGGGCCTGGCAGTTCATCCTCCCATATATTTTCATTCTTGAACCGGTTATGGATATCCTCTGCTGTCATGGAAATCCTCTGCCTGACAGGATATTTCCCATAAGCACGGAAACGGTCCCGTATCCATCGGGCATCTGCCGTAAAACCGCCAAAGCAGTAATCCTCTGGCACAAAAATCCAATCCTCCATGCCACTTATGTACGCATCCATCTGCCCCACAAAATCCAGCGTGGATTTAAAGCGTACCCGTTCCATCCATTTTTCATCCTCCATTTCCAGAGGGTCCTTGTCCGGTTCGAAATTGATTACCTTCTCCAGCTGTATTTCCGCAATATCCAAAAAGCCCATTTCATAGACAGGTTCCTCCCCCAGTTCCGGTATCACGTTGGATATATAGCTGCCAAAGACTTTGTTGGGGGACAGGATTGTCACGTTCCGGGCGCTTAGCTGGTTCCTGAACCGATAGAGCAGGAATGCAATCCGGTGCAGGGCGATTGAGGTCTTGCCGGAACCGGCCACACCCTGTATGATCATGGTCCCGGTCTTCTCCCTTCGTATGATCTGGTTCTGTTCTTTTTGGATGGTTGATATGATGGACTTCATCTTTTCATCCGAAGTATGGGACAGTTCCCTCTGCAGGATATCATCCTGCACATGGGCAGAACTCTCAAGGGCATATTCCATGACGCCGTTTCTGATCTTGAACTGCCGTTTCCTGGTCAGTTCACCCTCAATCCGTCCCATGGGGGCATCATATCCCGCCGGGCCAACCTCATAATCATAGAACATACTGGCAACCGGCGCACGCCAGTCAAAAATCAAAGGCTCATTTCCATAATTAAATGCAGATGGCCCTATGTAAATCCTGGCAGGCGCCGCGCTGTCCCCGCCCTTAAAATCAATCCGGCCAAAATAGGGGGATTCCCTGAGCCTGGCAAGCCTGTCACGTATGTCCACGGCAAATGCGCCGGTCTGGTCTGTCTGTTTGAGAAGCAGTTCATTCTGAAACATTTCATGAGGGTCAATCTCACCCCTGTTTTCCGCCATGTAGCGTTTCTCATCCCGGTACTCCCTGTCTATGCGTCTTACATCGTCCCGGGCTTTTTCCAGCGCTTCATCCAGCTTTTGGCTGATTTCAGAAAGATAGGCGGCTTCTTCAGGAAATAAAATACCCTTTTCTGTTATCTGGTCATTACTCATTGTCATCCTCCTTCCGGACTACCATTATACAAAGATCCGGAAGACGGCGTTTAATCATTCTTGCTGTTTTATGCCAGGGTTCCCAATGCGGATTTCTTTCCAATGCGGATTTCTTCCCAGTGCGGACATCCTACACTCCCAAAACATGGGAACTTCAAATAGATGGAATCTTTATGCCAGTTCCCATGCTTTCCAATGGAATCTTTATTCCGTTTGGCATTATCATAATATCAGCCAAAGAGATGAAAGGAGGCGAATCCACTATGAAAAAACAGACAAGAGAGGATTTAATGGGATTGGCGTTCATGTTCCTTCTGTTGATGACTGCAGTAGGTGTAAGGGCCTATATCTGGCTCTGACAGCAGCCATGACCACATATAAAAAGTAACGGTCCTGATGCACCATCACATCAGGGCCGTTACCTTCTGCACTCTTCCTCAATCCGTTTCATAATCATCTCAAACTCGTCCGGGGCTGGCTGTGGTACGTCTTCATCCCTTACATGTTCTTCTGCCCACTGGAATTCCTTTAACAGTTCTTCCTCCTGCCCAATCTCTTTCCACTTCATATCCGCCGCCTCCTTCTACTATTATTGTAAAACACAGGCGGCTATATAGATAGAGCAAACTTATTACATTTGTTGAAATATTTCCTAAAATGAAACGAAAGACTTTTTCATAATTTGTTCCTTTCACCCGCGGCTTCTGCTGCAAAATCCCGGAATCCGCCTCAGTTTCCCGGCTGTCCAGGCAAACATGCCCTGAGGCAGTTCAAACACAGCCACAATCCCCAGCACGATGGCGACCGCTGCCTTGACAGCCGCATACCCGGTATGCACGGCCAGCCCCAGCTGGTCCGTGACAAGATAATATACGGTCCAGTAAATCCCGGCTCCGGGCACCAGGGGGAATATACCGGATATCAGGAAAATAGTAACCGGACAGCGGTTTATGACAGCGGATGCCCGGGACAGGAAAATGACCACTACCGTGGCAGCAAAGGAGGAGCCTACAATCCCCCACCGGCCGGACGCCAGCACATATACGGCCCATCCCGCGCCCCCAATCACACCGCACCATGGATAGTATTTCCTCGGAACCCCGAATAACAGGGAAAAAGCAATGGTCCCGATCATTGCTGCACATACCTGAGATATCATAACAGCGCCCCTCCTGTCATCCAGCCCGCCAGTGCAAATCCCACACCCACGCCAATGGCAATGCAGAAAAACACCAGAAGGGCATCCAGCATCCTTACCGAACCCGAGATATAATCCCCGTCCGCAATATCCCTGATGGAATTAGTAAAGGGAACACCCGGTATCAGCGGCATGATGGAACCGATGACCATGAAATTCAGATGATTCCCGATTCCCGCCGAATACAAAAGGATGCATATGGCCGTGACCAGGGCGCCGCCGCTTATATTGCCCACGATTTTAGACAGGTGCGGCCCGCTTATATACAGCACATACAGATACAGAAGGACCCCGGCTGTAAATGCAACCGCACTGTCCGCTGCATTACCTCCAAACAGATAACAGAACGCTGCGCTGCCGCAGCCGGATGCCAGCACCTGCATGTGCTTTGTCTTACCAGGCATCCGTTTGATATCATCCAGCCTTCCTGCCACCTCGCCGATGGTGTATCTGCCCTCTTCTATCTCCCTGGACAGCTGGTTCACCGCCGCCACACGGTCCAGGTGGGTGCCGCTGACCGGTATATGCTCCACCTTTGCAAAGACTGGTTCATTCCTGTTCCCCACGGTTACGAATATGCCGTTGGTCAGCACAAAGGCATTGCCGGAATGTACCCCATAGTACTGGCAGATACGCTCCATTGTCTCCTCTACCCTGGATATCTCAGCCCCATTTTCCAGAAGCAGATGGCCGGCCTGCAGCGCGGCCTCCATTACTTCCTTTTCCCTGCTCTCCTCCACGGATGTCCCTCCTGATTACAGAAAAGATTGATCCAGCCCCGGACTGGCCGGAGGCCTGTATCATACTGCTGATATCATATCACAGGGAATGGGTTGGCGCCATACCTTGTTTCATCCAAACTGCGCAATGCGGTACTAAGTATTGGAAATTTCCTTTTCAATTGTCCTGGGCTTCCCCATTTCATCCAGAGCCACATAGACAAACAACGCCTCTGCCACAAGGACCTTATCCACCTTTTCATCTCCCCTGACGCCTCTGTGCTGTGAATCCATGCTGACATCTATCTTTACCCTCAGGGATGTATTCCCCACTGCCGTAACAGCTCCGGCCACCTCTATGAATGCCCCCACTGGAATGGGTCTTAAAAACTTCATCCCTTCCACCGCCGCCGTGGTGACCTCGGGACCTGCAAACCGCTTTGCCGCGATTCCTGCCACCTCATCCATCCATTCCATCAGCATACCGCCAAACAGCACCCCTCTGAAATTTGTCATGGACGGCATCACGGCCCTTGTCATGATTGTCATATCAGACATCATTTTCCCACCTCTTTCCCACTTTGGACCTTCCTATGAAAGTGCAAAGCCAAAATCATACCATCTGTGGTGTTCCAGCATCATGAGTTCCGTGCTTGGGGATTGTTCCCGGACCGCATTCCCCAATGCCCTCAGATACTTATCCATCCGAAACACACCGTCTTCAATAAAAACCTTCTGGTTCTCCTCACTCATATCCTTCATTGCCTCTGGAACCATCCTGAAAAATCCTTCTGTAAAATCATAGTGGTGGGGAACCACGATTTTTGTTCCCATTGCCTCCACCAGTTCTGCAAATTCCC
>DS990260.1:1349081-1506395 GCA_000155435.1 Clostridiales bacterium 1_7_47FAA
TAAAATCCTGCTTCGGACTGACATGCATCAGGGATATATCGGAGCGTATTCCTCTGAGCCGGTTCTTCTGGTCCGGCGATGTCATACCGGCCCATACCATGATCCGCGTTCCGTCACAGAGGGTCAGACGGTAATTGTTAAGCTCCAGGTTTCCATACCAGTCCGACAGGCTCAGGCTTCCGTCCGGATTACGGAATTTCCTGCCTGCCCGGTAATACCCCCTTGGCGACTCCGTATGGCGGCCTGCAAACACCTCCACTTTCAAATCATCCATTTCATAAACCTCGCTGCTTCTCACCCGGAAGATACGCGCGCAGTTAATATCCTGCCATTGGCACAGCGGGTCCGCGGACAGGTCCCCCACGAAAAGAATGACCTCCGGGAACTTCTTCTGGATCCTTGCCACATCTGCCGCATGGTCAATATGGATATGACTCAGAAAAAGGTAATCACACCGTTCAATTGCCTCTATATCCATTGGATGGCACACCACCCCGTCAACCTCCCCTGACAGAAACGGGTCCAGGAGGATGTGTTTCCCATTGGACATGACGATTTCAAACCCGGCGGTGTTGATCCAGCGGATTTTTCCTCCGTTATTTAATTTGGGGACAGTCCCGGCTTCCCCTTCATTGCCTTGTCTTGACATGGTGTTCATTTCTCCTTCCCAAAATATACTATACATCCATCATAATATAAAATCCATCCCATAAAAAGGACGCCGGAACGGCTGTCATGCCGGACCCAGCGTCCCTGCTTCCATCCTTGTCAGATGGTGCATCTGTTTTACCGCATGAACAGCGGGTACAGCAGACCAATCCATATGACCATCAACGCCCCTCCAATCCGGGTGGAGATGGATGCAAATGCCAGCAGGTTCATACGGTTTCCGGCTGTCAGTACCGCTATGTCTCCGGAACCGCCGATGTTACAGCAGCAGAGCCCGGCCGTGATGCCTGCCTCATACGGATACAGTCCTGCCAGACGCCCGAAGATTATGGCTCCGATAAATGCCCCAAGCACACCAAGCACAATGACCACCAGCACCCCAAGGCTGAAGAACTTGGTCAGGTCGGTGATGTTCAGGGAACAGATCCCGATACCTGCAATCAGCATGGGAAGGAGGGCCTTCAGTGCGAAGTTCATGGAATACACGCAGTTATCAGCAAACTCATCCGGAATGATGCCTGTACATTTTACAATGATTGCAAGGATGATGGTCCATGCAAGTCCGGCTATGTTGTTTAATACCGGAAGGCTTCCCAATACATTACCTGCCAGATAAAAACACAGGGACATGAAGATCCCGCTTCCCAGATTCACATAATTCGCGCTGGTTGCAGGGCGCTTCACTTCCTTCATCGCCTCCTCAGATGCCTGGGATCCGGCCTTGAGGATCTTGCCCTTGCCGTTCCATCCAGGAATCTTCTCAGTAACGGCGCCTCCAATGGCAGCAAATAATACGGCCAGCACATTGGCAATGGACGCATAACAGAGGAACTGTCCTGCAAGACCGGTCATGTCCGCGCCTGCAAGGCTGGAATAAAGTGCCGGAAGCGTGGTGATCGCGCCGCCTGAACCGCCGGACATACAGGGGGCGCCTACATAGAACAGGCCGTCAGCCCCGCCGAAGCCGGTAAGCATGCCGCCAAGCACACATGCGCCCAGGGCAAATACCTGGCTTCCCAGGATGGCCGGCATATACCTGGCGGTTGCGCTTAAAAGTACCTTCCTGTCCATGACCAGGATGGAACCGACTAAAAGCAGCGCAATGTACATGTCCTGGAACCCGCCCTTCATCCACACCTTGGCTCCGTTCACCAGCACCTCAGGTATCAATCCCAGATGGTTCATCAGGGAAGCCCCGAACAGCGGAAGCAGACAGGCGCCGCCCAGATAACTGCTGACAATGGGAATCGTATTGCCCAGCCAGAAGAAAATCCCGCCGATTGCCATAAGGAACGCCCATGTCTGGATAAAACTGGTCGCCATATAGGTGCCTGCATCATTGGAATAAATCTTTACCGTAGGCATGAACCCGCCGTAGGTGACAACCATTACCACTATGAAAAATGGCAGGAAGTATTTTAAATTCAAACCGCACACACTAAAATCCACACGCTTTTTTTCGCTCATTGTTCTCCCTCCATAAAGAGATTGTATTTTATCTTTGCCATAACTTCAACTGTTACTGCACATCAAATCCATTCCATACCGGGATTCCCGTATATTCCTTTGCATTTTCCTCCCCATTCAGGACGCGCAGGGCGCCTGCCGCAAGGGCCTCCATCTCGAATTCCCCTGCCATCACGGTAATGGGCGCGATAAACTTAAGCATACCGGAAAGTTTTTCCACCAGATATCCGTCATGGGAAATACCTCCTGTGAAAATGATCCCGTCCACATTCCCTTCCAGCACCGCTGCCATGGAACCGGCGTATTTTCCAATCTGGTATATCATGGCATCATATACCAGCTTTGCATATGTATTCCCCTGTTCCATCATGGCGCGCACTTCCCTTGCGTCGGAGGTCCCAAGATGGTCAACCAGACCGCCTGTTTTGGTGATTTTTTCATACAGTTCCCCCTCCGTATACTTCCCGCTAAAGCAGGCCTTCACCACATCCTTGACCGGGATGGCGCCGCATCTGGTGGGCGCCATAGGGCCGTCCCCCTGGGCAATATCGTTAGAGTCCACCATCTTCCCCTTTTTATGGGCCGTGACTGATATGCCCCCTCCGATATGGCAGATAATCAGGTTCATTTCCTCATACTTCTTTGCCACCGATGCCCCATAGCGGATGCCGATTTCCTTTTGGTTCAGGGCATGGATCCTGCTTTCCCTGTATACCCCCTTCCATCCGGTTACCCTGGCCAGATCACTGAACTCATCCACATCCGGCGGATTCACCACAAACGCGCTGCCGCCATATGTTTTTGAAAATGCATCTGCCAGCTGCGCACCCAGCATGGCCGGATGTTTTACCGAAAACCCGGCCCTGGCATGTTCCAGAAGCGTTTCATTGATTGCATAAACCCCGCCGTCCACGCTGGCCAGGCCGCCTCCCCTGGCGGAAAAGGCATCCACACCTTCCAAAGTAACCCCGGCCTTCTTAAGTTCTTCCAGGATTGTCTCCTTCCTGTAATCAAACTGTGCGCTGATTTCCTTAAACTGTTTCAGTACCCGGGAATCGTGGGACACATTGCTGGAAAATACGGCCTCCCCGCCTTCAAACAACGCAATCTTGGTGGATGTGGATCCCGGGTTGATTGCAAATATCTTATATGGGTTCATTGTCTGTCTACCTCCTGGTTCCCCTTCCCTATCAAAGCGGATATAACAATGGACATGTATTTATCATCCGCAGAAGCAGCCCTGGATACAAGAAGCACAGGCACCATGGCGCCCAGCACGGTTCCTCCCGTGCGCCCGCCTCCGATACAGGTAATGGTCTTGGCAGCCACATTGCCGCTTACGATATCAGGCATTACCAGCAGATCCGCATCCCCGGCAACCGGGCTTTCATATCCTTTGATACCGGCTGAGGACGGGTCCATGGCCAAATCGTAGCTGATAGGGCCTTCGATGATACAGCCTTCCACACCTTCCGCCTTAATGGCGTCTGCCTCCACGCTCTCCTTCATCTTAGGGTTCACCTTTTCCACCGCGGCTATGACAGCCACCTTGGGAGTTTCCACCCCCAGGCTGTGGAATGCGGCAACCGCGTTCTGTATGGCTGCCTTTTTCTGGTCCTTGGTGGGGTAGGTCAGAAGTCCCACATCCGTTATTCCGAATACCTTGTGGTAATGGGGACTTTCCATGAAGGCCAGCAGGCTCATCACATCGTTCTTCCGGATTCCTGTCTCCCTGTTGACCAGAACCTTCATCAGGGTGCCTGTCTCCAGCCTGCCCTTCATGATACAGTCCGCTTTTCCCTCTTTTGCAAGCTCTACCGCCTTCTTTGCACATTCCACTGGGTCGTCCACGGAAATGATCCTGGCCAGGGATGCATCGTAATCCAGGTTCCTTAAGATATCCCGTATCTCATCCTCCCTGCCAATCAGGATGGGGTTTATCATGCCGTCCTTTGCCGCATGGACGACCGCCTCCAGGGTATGTCCATCCTGGGCAGCCACCACGGCAACGGTACGCTTAACCGGTTTCTCCTTAAGCATCTGTTTTAACTGATTAAAATCCTTTATCATCCAATGCCTCCTGTTCCTCTCACTGTAATCTGCCGTACGGCTTCCCTTGGGTCGGTCACAACTCCGGCCAGCGCCGTGGCAGCCGCCACAGCCGGGCTTGACAGGTAGCTTAAGGTCTTCTTGGTTCCCTGTCTGCCGATGAAGTTACGGTTTGCAGTGGACAGGATGCGCTCATCGTCATACATCAGGCCGTAGGGCATCCCGCAGCACAGTCCGCAGCACGGGTGGCTGATGACGCATCCGGCTTCGATGAATGTCCTTATGTATCCGGCTGCGATGGCATCCTTAAACACCTTGTTGGTGGCTGGTACCACAATCACCCTCAGATCATCCGGCACTTTTTTCCCTTCCATGATTTCCGCTGCAATCCTCATATCCTCCAGGGAACCATTGGTACAGCTTCCGATATAGACCTCGTCTATCTTCGTACCTTTGACTTCACTGACAGGATGGACATTGTCAACCCCCTGGGGACAGGATAGCTGGGGTTCCAGTCCGCTGACATCGTAGACCAGTACCTTTTCATAGACAGCATCCTCATCCACCTTCACCCAGTCAATCTCCTCAAGGGCCATGCCATAATATTCGGCTGTTTTTTCATCTGCTTCGAACAGCCCGCATTTTGCACCTGCTTCCAAGGCCATGTTGGCAACCGTGAACCTGGCCATCATGCTCATTTCCCTGGCGGCCGGCCCGGTGAATTCCAGGCTCTTGTACTGTCCGCCGTCCGCACGTATGTCGCCCAGGATTTTAAGGATTACATCCTTTGAAAGGACGCCGTCCTTAAGGTGCCCGTTCAGCACGATCTTAATGGCTTCCGGCACCTTGAACCACAGTTCACCTGTTATCAGGGCAGCCGCCATCTCAGCCGTGCCGATTCCGGAACAGAAGTTGCCCGCGCCTCCGTATGTGGTGGTGTGGCTGTCCGTTGCAGTGGCAATCTGGCCCGGTTTTGCATATCTTTCCTCATGCATGATGCTGTGGCAGATTCCCTGGCCGATATGGAGTTTCTTAATTCCGTATTTCCCTGCCAGGGCAATGCCTGCGTTGTAGTGGGCATAGTCATTCTTAGCAACCGCCGTGGGCATGCAGTGGTCGAATATGATGGTCACCTTGTCCGGATCGTCTATTTTCCCTGCCCCCATTTTCTCCAGGGTATCATAGAGATAGGGGGTATAGATGTCATGGATCATGAACATGTCCGGATGGGTAATCACGATGTCACCCGGCTGCACATGGTCCAGGCCAGCATTGTTCTTAAGCAGTTTTTCCGCCATGGTATAACCGCTTTTACGTTTCTGTGCATCATCCAGCTCCCTGCGGACCGGCTTCTTAATACCGGCCCGGATCCTCATCTTGGTGTCTTCTATGAGACCTCCATGCTCCACGATGGCCAGCAGGTTTTCCGGTACGGTTCCCACAGGGAATGCCTTTTTGTTGACCCGGACACATTTTCCCACTTCCACCGTGACCATGTCCCCGCCCTCACAGTAATCCTGGATTCCATCACACTGAATCAGCAGGATTCCGCTGTTGAATGCATTGCGGAAGAATATCCTGGCAAAGCTTTTGGCAATGATGCAGCGGACACCGTTGGAGGACAGGACCGTTGCAGCCTGTTCCCTGGAGGAGCCGCAGCCAAAGTTGCTTCCGGCCACCAGGATATCACCCGGCTGTACCGTGGAGCCAAACTCAGGCTTTAAAAGTTCAAACGCGTACTTTTTCATCTCTTCAATGGTTGGGATGGTGCCACGTTTTCCGGGAATGATGGTATCCGTATCAATGTCATCCCCAAATTTCCATATCTTTCCTTTGAATTCCTTTTCCATTGTCCCTGCCCTCCTATGCCTGGCCGCCTGATGGATCATCCATGGCCGCCTCTGTATCAAATGATGCCGCCATGATGGTTTCCACGGAAGCTGTCATCACCTGGGCACCCTCACATCCCATGGCGCCTGCGAATGTATATAGCCCGGTTGTGAGCAGCAGTTCTTCCGGCCCCATGGCGCCCGCGCCCTGGGGAACCACGCTGTGGTCGCCTGCCGCACTGATCTGGGCGCCAAAATCAATGAATGCTGTGATGATTCCCTCTTCCATGGCCTTTATGTAATCTGCGCTTGTGGCCGGGCAGACCGTAAGACGAAAGCCCAGCTTCAGTTTCCGTCCCTCCATCATCTTTGCCGCAATCCGCAGGCTGTCCATGGTCCCGCCATTGCAGCCCCCTATCTGTCCGGCGTGGACGCGGCGGCCTTCCAGCGCCGAAGCAGGCTGGAACCCTGCCTTTATCTGGGAATTCCTGTCACTGCACGGCATCCTCAGCATGGGGATTACCTGCCCCAGATCAAGGACGCAGTCAGCTGTTCCCTCTTCTGTCCAGAACGCGGTATACGCACCCGTGTCACATGCCATATGGCACAGAACGGTTTTTTCATGGTCCGTCAGGCTGCCGCCAATGAATTCAATGGCCTTGCCCTGTATATCCGCCTGCTCCTTTAGGAAACAGAGGGCCGCATCTATGATGCCGCATCCCTGCGCAAGGCTTCCTATCACCTGTACGCCCACGGTATCCGGGACTTCCACATGGTATTTTCCCGATGCCAGCACCCTGGAAAGCTCCGTGTTGCTGATGCCGATTCCCACGGCCCCCATGGCGCCTAATACAGAGCTATGCCTGGTACCGGTGACCACAATCTGGCCCGGCTTTATCTCTTCCTCCATCAGATACCGGAGCGCGGTTCCTTTTGCCTGGAGGAAACGGGTATCATATTTTCTTGAAAATCCCAGGATTTCCCCAAAAATCCTGGCATCCTCAGGCGAACCCGAAGGTACGTTGTGGTCATACATGACCAGTACCTTTTCAGGTTCAGCCACCTGGGTAACGTATTCCGTTACCCCATGTGGGAATCCGTTGGTAATCAGTATCATATCCGGGGAAACGGTGGCGATTTCGCCTTTTGCCGCCCCCAGAAGCTTTTCTATCATTCTTTCTCCCATTTTCCTGTCACCTCATATGATTTTATAGACATTCCCTGACAGCTTCCCCGATGGCGGCCGTGTCCGCTGTCTGTTCCCCGCCGGACCAGCACGGGCGTCCATGAATCCCCTGTTCCATCACAATGGACACCGCCCGTTTCATGCCTTCTGCTTCCCGGACAAGTCCAAAGGAATACTCAAGCATCATGGCCGCTGCCAGGATCATCCCCACGGGATTGGCCCTGCCCGTACCTGCCAGTTCCTCATGCACCTGGTGAAGCTGGTTGGGACAGTAAATCCCTTTCCTTTCCGCATTCAGGCTGCCGGCCGGAAGGAATTCCCCTGCACCGGTAAGCCCGGCAGCCTCATCTGCAATGATGTCGCCAAACACATTGGATGCCACGATCACATCAAATGCATCGGGCGAGCTTACCAGCTTAAATGCCCCATGATCCACCAGCATGTGCTCCAGTTCAATCTCCGGGTAATCCCTGTGGGTTTCCTCCAGTATCTGGCGCCACAGGACGCTGCTGGACAGCAGGATTGCCTTGTCCAGGCTTGTGACCTTCCTCTTCCTGGACGCGGCCAGCTGGAAGGCCAGTCTGGCAGAATCCCGTATGAGGGTCTCATCGTAGCTTTCCGTATCCCATGCAGCCCTTACATTGCAAAGGTTGGAGGATTTTCCCTCCGTGGTGAACATGCCTCCCGCAATGTCCCGTATGATCAGGATATCCATTCCTTTCTTGCGTATCTCCTCCTTAAGCGGACACAGTTCCCTGAGGGCTTCTGCAAAAAAGCAGGGGCGTATGTCGCTTCTCAGGCAGAGTCCTGTCCTCAGAAGTCCAAGGATGCTTTCCGGCCTTTCCTCAAACTTCAGTCCCGGATGCCTTCCCACTGCAAGCTTGCCCATAAGTATGCTGTCCGCTTCCAGACAGGTTTTAAGGCTCTCCCGCGGCAGGGGACATTGTCCCCGGTCAAGGGCCGCGGTTCCGGCTATGGCTTCCGTGAACTGAAAGCTGCGGCCGTATACTTCCCCTGCCCGTTTCAGGGTCAGCACTGCCTCCCTGGTGATTTCAGGTCCAACGCCGTCACCGGGAATAAGGGCAATGGTATAAATCCTGCTGCCATTCCTTAAGGACACAATGTCATCCATCCTTTCCTCCCCGGCCTATCTCAGCGCCAGCCCCTTATATGCCTCATACCTTGATCTGGCCTCTGCCTCTGACTTCCGGTAAAGGGCATCTGCTTCTTCAGGGAAAGCCCGCTCCAATGAGGAATAGCGTACCTCGCCCCTTAAGAACTCCCTGTAACTGCCGTCCGGCTCCTTGCTGTCTAACTGGAATGGATTCCTGCCCTCCTCAGCCAGCGTCGGATTATATCTGTAGAGGTGCCAGTAGCCGGCTTTGACCGCCCGCTTGATTTCGTCCTGTACCTTTGCCATGCCGCAGCGCAGTCCATGGTTGATGCACGGCGCGTATGCGATGATCAGGGACGGTCCGTTGTAGCCTTCAGCCTCCTTCACTGCCTTTAGCAGCTGGGCCTGGTCTGCCCCCATGGCAACCTGGGCAACATATACATCCCCGTAGCTCATGGCCATCATTCCCAGGTCTTTTTTCTTGGTGCGCTTGCCTGCCGCGGCAAACTGGGCAACAGCGCCGGTGGGCGTTGCCTTGGATGCCTGGCCGCCTGTGTTGGAATACACCTCGGTGTCAAATACCATCACATTCACATCCGCTCCCGATGCCAGCACATGGTCCAGGCCGCCGTAGCCAATATCATATGCCCAGCCGTCGCCTCCGAACATCCAGACGGATTTCTTCACCAGATGTTTTTCATTTTCCAGGGCAAATGCTGCCTCCTGCGCCACGGCGCTGCCTTTATAGCTGTGAAGCGCCGCCTTTAGCGCCTGGCTTACCTCCTTGGTGGCTTCTTTATCATCAAAATGCGCCAGCCACTGGACCGCTGCTTCCTTCAGCCTCCCATCATCCGACTTCCCTGCAATTTCCTCAATCCTCAGGCACAGGCTGTTCCTCTGCTGGTCGGCCCCAAGATAGATACCCATGCCGAACTCCGCATTGTTCTCAAACAGGGAACCGCCAACGGCCGGGCCCTGCCCCTTCTTATTCGTGGTGTAGGGGAAGCTTGGGAAGCTGGTCGCCCATACCTGGCTGCATCCCGTGGCAGTTGCAATATACATCCTGTCGCCGAATAACTGGGTTACAAGTTTGGCATAAGGCGTTTCCCCGCAGCCCGCACATGCGCCGGAGAATTCCAGCAGCGGCTGTTCAAACTGGCTTCCCTTTACATTGGCAGTGCCGAATGGATTCCTGATTTCAGGAAGCCCTTCCGTGTAATCCCAGATTGCAGCCTCCTTCCTCTCTTCCTCCAGAGGCTTCATGGTAAGGGCCTTTTCCTTTGCAGGGCAGACATTGGCGCAGCTTCCGCAGCCAGAGCAGTCCATGACGGAAACAGCCATGTGGAACACATACCCTTCCCCTCCCTTTCCGATGGCCTTTGCTGTCTTCATCCCTTTTGGGGCGTCCTGGACCTCCTCCTCAGTGAGAAGCAGGGGGCGGATGACCGCATGGGGGCATACGTAAGCACACTGGTTGCACTGGATGCATGTATCAGGATTCCAGGAGGGCACCTTAACCCCAATCCCGCGTTTCTCATACTTGGATGTTCCCTGGGGCATGGTCCCGTCGGCATGGTCCTCGTAGAACGCGGATACGGGAATGGTATCTCCCTTCATACTGTTCACCGGCTCCAGTATCCTTGTGATGAACTTAGGTTTCCCTCCGGTGTCCTTTGGCCTGTCCGGCTCAAGCCCGGACCAGGCTTTTGGCACATCCACCTTCACAAGGTGTCCCACGCCCGCGTCCACGGCGGCGTAGTTCATGTTCACCACTGCCTCACCCTTATTGCCATAGGATTTAAGGATGGCTTCCTTCATATACCTGGACGCGTCCTCTGCCGGGATGATATTTGCAATTTTGAAAAATGCCGACTGGAGCACGGTGTTTGTACGGCTTCCCAGCCCCAGCCCCGCAGCAATGCCCACGGAATCAATGATGTAAAGGTTAATCTTCTTGTCCGCAATTGCCTTCCTCATATACGCGGGCAGATGGCTGTCCAGCTCCTCTTCCTTCCAGTCACAGGCAAGCAGCAGGCTGCCGCCCTCCTTTAAATCCGACACAATATCATACTTGTCAATGTACGCCTGGTTATGGCAGGCCACAAAATCCGCCTTGTTCACCAGATAAGCGCTTCGGATGGGCGAGTTGCCGAAACGCAGATGGCTCTTGGTGACGCCCCCTGATTTCTTGCCGTCATACTCAAAGTAGGCCTGTACATGCATATCGGTGTGGTCACCGATGATCTTAATGGTATTCTTGTTGGCTCCCACGGTCCCGTCTGAGCCAAGTCCCCAGAACTTACAGCTGACCGTGCCCTCCGGGATGATATCCAGCTCCTCCCCATAGGGGATGGAATGGTGGGTCACATCATCCACAATACCGATGGTGTAATGATTCCTTGGGTCCGGGGCCTCCATGTTCCCATACATGGCCGCAACCTGTGCCGGAGTCGTATCCTTGCTTGCCAGGCCGAAACGGCAGGCATATGCCTTAACCGTGCTTCCTGCATCCAAAAGCACGCTGCAGATTTCCTCAAACAACGGCTCGCCCACAGCCCCAGCCTCCTTATCCCTGTCAAGGACCGTAATCCTCTTAACGGTTTCCGGAAGTTCCCGGAAAAAATGCTTCGTACTGAACGGGCGGAACAGATGGACTTCCAGATACCCCACCTTCTTCCCCTGGGACCTGAGGTAGTCAATTGTCTCCTGGATGGTTCCTGTCACACTGCCCATCCCGACCAGGACCATCTCCGCGTCCGGGCTTCCGTAGTAATTAAACAGCTTATAATTCCTGCCCGTAAGCCCGTTAATCTGGTCCATGCAGGCCTCCACCACATCCGGAAGCGCCTCATAGTAAGGGTTGGCAGCCTCCCTCTGCTGGAAATATGTATCTGCATTCTGTCCGGTGGTGCGCAGTACCGGGCTTTCAGGATTCAGTCCATTATCCCGGAACCGTTTCAGTTCCTTTTGATCCACCAGCTTCCCAAGCTCATCATAATCCAGGCATTCCACCTTCTGGATTTCATGGCTGGTCCTGAACCCGTCAAAAAAATGAAGGAAGGGCACATGCCCCTTAATGGCTGCCAGATGGGATACGGCGCCTAAATCCATGGCTTCCTGGACCGTGGAGCTGGCCATCATGGCAAACCCGGTCTGGCGGCACGCCATCACATCGGAGTGCTCCGCGAAAATTGAGATGGCGCTGGTTGCCACATTGCGGCTGGCCACATGCACCACGCCTGGTTTCAGCTGCCCTGCAATACGGAACATGGTGGGGATCATCAGCATAAGCCCCTGGGATGCGGTATAGGAGGATGCCAGGACGCCTGCGTCCAGTGCGCCGTGTACAGCGGAGATGGCTCCTGCCTCAGACTGCATCTCCACCAGCTTCACCGGTGTGCCGAATATATTCTTCTTCCCATGGGCCGCCCATGCATCCACATGCTCTGCCATTGGTGATGAAGGTGTGATAGGATAAATGGCAGCCACCTCCGTAAATGCATAGGAGGCATATGCCGCTGCTTCGTTTCCATCCATGGTCTTCATGATTTTACCCATAATCCATTTCTCCCTTTCTTCAGACATACGGTTCTGTCTTATTGTGAATTCGTTGTAATTAATTGTAATATTTAACTGGTTTATCGTGTTAGTTTAACGTTTTAGCTTAGCTTTATTATAGTTTTACGTTTTAGCAAATGTCAATACCCACTTTTTATTTTGTATCATTCATACAATTTATTTCTTGCTTATTTGTGCATATTTTAATTTTTCTATGCTGTGTCTTCATAATAAATGGAAATTCTGCGGCCTTGTCCTGGTTTGCCTCCATGTCTGCCCCTTACCTCTGGCCGGATGTCCCAATCCTTGACAAATCCCCCTGCACTCCGTATGATAGAGACAGACTGAACATACAAAAACATCTTACAGGAAAACATTCTGACAGAAAGGAGGTGCAGTCCATGGTGACGATTAAAGACGTAGCTAGCTTTGCCCAGGTCTCACCCACCACGGTATCCCTGATCATCAATGGCAAGGCAGAGGAACGGCGCATCTCGCCCCTGACCTGTGAGCGGGTCATGCAGGCCATGAATACCCTGGGCTACCAGCCCAACCTAAGCGCCAGGCGCCTGCGCTCCAATGAAAAACTGCGCCCCATCATTGCCTTTTACTGGCCCATGGATTACCGTACCAACATCCTGGCCTCATTCCTCTCCAGCTTCCAGGGAATCATACGCAGGCTGGGTTTTGACTGTGAACTGGTGGTGCAGACCTATGAAAACAATGCACTTGAAAAACATTCAGACGGTATCATAAAGAACAGCTACCACGCAGTCATCATAGGCGGCGCATCCTCCCAGGACATTGCATATCTGGAAACCCTGAAACCGCAGATTCCCCTTGTGCTGATTAACCGTACATCGGAAAAGTATTCCACGGTGTCAGTGGACACAAGGGAAATGGGACTTCTGGCTGCCCGCCTGTTCCGGCAGAAAGGATATACCGAGGCAGCGGTCCTGACCTCCAGGCAGCCATACCTGGCCACCGGCCAGCGCACCCAGGCCTTCCTCAATGCATGTTCCCAGATAGGGATCAGTATTGAGGCTGCCCATATCATCCGGGTGGAGAATACCATGGAAGGAGGGGTTAAGGGAGCGGACGCATACTGCAGCCTTCCTGCCGCCCCAAAGGCAGTGTTCTGCGATTCAGATTCCATGGCCCTGGGCGCCCTCTATTCCTTCCACCGGCACGGACTGTCACTGCCCCGGGATGTGGAGCTGCTTGCCATCGGCTTCCTTGACCCGGAAGCCACCATGTACTCCATCCCCCCTGTCAGCGTCATATCCATGCCCAACAGGGAGGTTATGGAAGGCGCCATCCGCGTGGTCATCGACGCCCTGTCCGTATCCGCCGGTGAACCTGTCCATACGCTGATTGAGCCGGAAATCGTGCTGCGCGAAACCTTCAAGGCAGTATAAGCCGCCGCATACAGACGGATATGCCGGGAAATGTGAATGCCATATGTTTTGGAAAGGTCATTGTATCCGCTAATGGGGGGTGTTAGCGGTGAGAAGGCATACCTTTTGCGCCTGTGCCCTGAAAAGGACCCGGCCCCGTTAGTAGCTGCCGCCAAACGTTATCTGGATGAGGATGTGCAGTACGATTATCCTGATTTGATATTCTTTGCGGGCTTATTGATTTACCGCGCAGTCCGTCCCACACCCAGATGGCAGAAAATCACCGACCTGATTCTTAATATGGCATGCCGGGAACTCGATAGGCTGCTTAATAAAGTGATACATAAAGGCAATGTTCCTGTCATGGTATGTTCCCAGCTGGTATACCAGTGCTACGCTGACTGCGGGACAGATTACCGGATCATCCTGAAGGACGGGTTTCTTGAAACCGGCCTTCCCGGCACAATCCGTCTGGCAGATATGATAGATGATGCATGGGGAGAGAACCTGAGGTACCCTTCCGATCTATTCCCCGGTAACCTTGACCTGGAAGTCCTGGCCCAGGAATTCTCTTCCGCCCTGAACGAACCCAGTGACGACCTTGCCCTCCTTGGTTCAGGGGAATTGAGGAATACGGTCAACCTGGCAGCAGACTTCCTGGATCTTGTGGAACAGGTCCTGAAGCACTCCGGCATCGATATACCGGTACCTGCGCTGTTTGTGGCGCCCAGCGATTTATTGTGCCATGCAGTGAACCTGCAGCAGTACGGGACAGCTATGATATCCCGTATTTAAGCCATGCCTGTTATGGATGTCCGTCTGCCATGCGCCCCTTTTTAAGGACCAGGCAGACTGACACGGCATATGGCCAGTCATTTCTTTTTTATCCAATACATCCATTCCATTAAAAAAACCAGGATCCTGGTTATCATAAATAATTCCAAATTTCCTCTTGACAAAAAATATTATTTAATTTATATTTGTTTTAACGATTTAGTTTAACGTTTTAGCAAACTCTACTAAATCGAAAGGACGTGAATCCGTGTTTTGGAAAAAGAAAGGATCATTCCCCTCCGGCCACTCTGCCTCTGACTTCGCAGGCACCGGTTCCCCGGTCAGGTTCAACAGCGTGGAATTCCGGGATGGGCAGCAGTCCCTGTTTGCAACAAGGATGACCACTGCCGACATGGTTCCCCTGCTCAGCGCCATGGATCAGGTGGGATATGACAGTATGGAGATGTGGGGCGGAGCCACATTTGATGTGGCGGTCCGTTTTCTAAAGGAAGACCCCTGGGACCGCATCCGGGAATTTAAGAAATATGTGAAACGTACACCGCTTAAAATGGTGCTGCGCGGTCAGAACCTGGTAGGCTATAAAGCTTACCCTGATGATGTTGTTGAGAAGTTTGTTGAAAAAGCGGCGGCGGCTGGTATTGACGTATTCCTGATATTTGATGCCCTCCAGGACCTGCGCAACTGCGAATCCGCATTCAGGGCAGTTAAAAAAGCAGGAAAGAAAATCGAGGGCTCCATCCAGTACAACATAAGCCCCTTCCACACCATAGAAAAATTTGTGGAAAATGGAAAAGAGCAGGAAAAAATGGGTGTTTCCCTGCTCCACGTGGAAGACATGGCAGGGCTTATGACCCCGGCCGCTGCCTATGACCTGATAAAAGCATTAAAAGCCGAACTGAAGGTGCCGATCCACCTTCACTGCCACTGTACAGGCGGAATGGCTGAGATGGCCTATTGGGAAGCCATCCGCGCAGGCGTGGACGGTCTGGATGTGTGCGTCTCTTCCATGTCCATGGGACCGGCCCATCCTCCCATTGAAAGTTTTGTTACTGCATTAAAGGGAACCAGCCGCGACCCCCACATAGATGTGGCCCAGTTTAAGGCCATCAATGAAGGCTTCCTGGCCCTGCGCAGGAAATATGCCCAGTTTGAAACCAAACTGATCGGCGTGGACGTGGGATGCCTGGAGCACCAGATACCGGGAGGAATGCTGTCCAATCTGGAAAGCCAGCTCACTGCCATGAAGCTATATGACCGCCTTCCCCAGGTCCTGGAAGAAGTAACCAGGGTAAGGGCCGACATGGGCTATCCTCCCCTGGCGACCCCATCCAGCCAGATGTGCGGCGCGCAGGCCACTACCAATGTGCTTACAGGAAAACGCTACATGATGGTCAGCAATGAAATCAAGGATTACTGCCGCGGAATGTACGGAATGCCTCCAGGCCCGGTTTCGCCGGAGCTGCTGGAGGCTGCCCTTGGCAGTGAAAAGCCAGGTACCCAAAAACCGGCGGACATGCTGGCGCCCGGCTACGAAGCAGCAAAAGCGGAAGCCGGGCCACTGGCCCGCACAGAAGAGGATGTACTTACCTATGCCCTTTTCCCCGCCTATGCACCTGACTTTCTCAGGTCCAAATATAATCTGTGATACATAAATACATAACATCAATTCATCACTGGAGGTATCAATGAAACAGCAGAACCCAGAAAAACTACTCCGTTCCCAGGAGGTTTTAAAAGAACTGAAGGAAGCCAGAGGCGGCTCCCTGTTAAACTCCCATCAGGTCATGGGCAATGATCCCAACCTGGTCAATGCATTCTTGCAGCAGTACTTAAACTGCAATAAACGGGATGTTGAAATCCCAAGAAAATACCGCGAACTGATTGTCATGGCCATCGGCATGGCAACAGGGACATCCACCACCACCAAGGTCCATGCCGGGCTTGCCCTGGAAAACGGCGCTACCGTGGACGATGTATTTGAGGTAATCCGCATCATCTTCTTTACCTGCGGCGTTTCCAAACTGCTCCCGGCATTAGAATGCCTGGAAGACTTCTTTGAACCGGTAGGCCTGGAAGATTGAATAACCAGCAGGTATGATTTACCGGTTCCGGAATTGAAAGGCGGGACATGAGGACGTGCAATCATTCGAATAATAAAATATTTTTTCATGATTGTGTATATTCTCCCGCAACATGTCCATAATAGGAGTATACACGAAAGAGAAAATAATTAATACTTATCCTCCCCTTTTTTCCAGGCTCACTGCAAGGTTGCGGTGGGCCTGGATTTTTTCCTTTAAGTACAAGGAATTGATTCCCTCCCCTGCCGCCAGACCTGCCATACCGACACGGTAAGACTGGGCGATTCCTCCGTCCAGCCCAAATAGGCCACACCCATAAAGGAAAACCATCTATTTTCAAAATAATTCTTTTACATGTATATTCAAGAAAAAACAGGCAATAATGAAAATGTTAAGAGAATTCTTAATACTTATCCTCCCCTTTTTAAGAACCCTGCATCCATCATGTGTGCGGGGTTTCTTTATTATGGACTGCCCTCATGAGTTCCATCCTCCCCAGCGCACATATATCCTTTCCCCGTCCCGAAAAAGCAAAATAAAAAGCCTCAAGCCCATATCAATCAGCTTGAAGCCTTCTATCCTCATACTTCCATTACATAATATGCCAGTACACTAGACACTGTCAAAGTAAAAAAATTAGTGCTGCATATACTGATAGTCACATAAGGATTATCAAGCTTCTGCTTCACATCAAGAATGACCCTCCGTATTGCGCTGAAATATGCTTCACTGTCCTCGTAAAGCACGGGATTGCGCGCAGCTATGATTCTTAGCCCCTGGCTGTCCGTACCGCACTCATCCCTTATGTCACAGATTAATTCCAGGTGTTCAATCACGCCGTTTATAAACACCCCGCAGCGTTCATTTTCTTTGATAGCAGCATTAATCCAAATCCTTTTTACTTCTTCTATGCCGAATCTTTTATCACCTATGCTGTAAAAGTTAATGATATACCGCTCAGTTATCATCTTTTCAGCCTTTTTTATTATATATATTGCTGTCCCGTCTGATTTATTCAGGCAGCCGTTTATAAAATCACCAGGAGGGTTCCCGTAATCAGCACAATACTGATTACAATGGAGATTGAATTAATTGCGCTTGACAGTCCGATATCCCCTCTCAAATCCGCGGTAAAGGCCGGAGCTGCAGATGCGATGGGGCTGAGGGCCAGTATGGTCAGGGCCTGTCTGTACTCCAGTCCAAAGGGCAGAAGGAAATAAAAGGCCGCTGCCAGCGCTATGGAAACAGCATACCGTATAGACAGTATTGTTATGATTTTTCCCATCCGGCTTTTATCCAAGGTCATCTTAAATCCAACGCCCAGCATGAGCATTGCCATAAATGCATTTCCATTGGCAATGATCCCGGTAAATGAAACCACAGGCGCTGGCAGGGTCAGATGCAGTAAGGACAGGATGGTCATCAGCAGATATGCATCAAACGGCACGGATAATAACAGGGTCTTTATGATGGGCATGACGCTGAACTTATTCTTCTCCCCCTTAGCCATTACAGCCACGCTGTAAGCGCCTCCCAGACAGACCAGCGCATTGCCTGAGTCAAACAGGCTGGTGGCAACCACCCCCATGGGTCCTAAAAAGCCCTGGGCAAAGGGCATGGTGAAGTTCCCTATATTATATCCGGAAAGATTGACGATATTAAATGCCTTTTCCCCGCCGCTTTTACCTGCGCTGATCAAGAACGCAATGCCAACCAGCAGGACTCCGCCGCCCAGTCCCAGCATGCTCATGAGCAGCATGGACGGTTTCAGGTCAATTCCGGTAAAATTCGTCACGATGGCTGCCGGAAGCGTGATCTTCAGCACAATCCTGGACAACACATAAAAATCTTCCTCTTTAAAAAATCCTTTTCTTCTCAGCATATACCCCATTATGATAATAGCCACAAAGGAGCCTGCCTTCATAAGTATCTCTGTCATGCCTGTTTCCCTCATCCATTTTCAAGTTATGCCTGAACGCACGATATGTACTATAGCAGAATTCGCCCCCAACCACAACCCATATTCATCCACAAATTTCACCTTTTCCGTATTTTCTTCCGCTGTTCCATTTCCCTGTCCTTCCTGCATTGGCCTGTCATATCCCTGCCCCTGCTTCGGCCTGCCATATCCCTGCCCCTGCTTCGGCCTGCCATACCCCTGCCCCTGCTTCGGCCTGTCATATCCCTGCCCCTGCTTCGGCCTGCCATACCCCTGCCCCTCCTGCTTCGGCCTGCCATACCCCTGCCTCTGCTTTGGCCTGCCATCTGCGTCCTTCCATCTACAGCCTTCCATCTACAAACATGCCGCACAAAAAAATCTGCCGCCCGCCGCACATGACCTGCAGCAGACGGCAATATTTCCCAGCCCGAATGAATCAGATTCAAATCCCAATCAGCCTTCCATCACACATACCCCAGCAGTCCCGGCAGCCACATGGACAGGATCGGAACATAGGAGACAAGGAGCAGCACAATGAATATGGCGGCAAAATAATAAAGCAGCGGCTTAATCACATTTTCAATCTTGCTCTTACCCACCTTAACGCCTACAAACAGCGTGGTTCCCACCGGCGGTGTGATGGTGCCGATACACAGATTGAATATCATCATGATACCGAAATGCACGGTGTTCATCCCCAGGGCCTGGCAGATAGGCAGGAAGATAGGGGTGAAGATCAGGCAGGCAGGCGTCATGTCCATGAATGTACCGATGATCAGAAGCAGGATATTGATGATGAAAAGAATCACATACCTGTTGTTGCTGATTCCCAGCATGGCCTCGGACACGGCAGAAGGTATCCCCGTAAATGCCATGACCCAGCTCATGATACTGGACACTCCGATAAGGAAAATGATGATACCGGTCATCTCCGCGCTGTCCAGGAAAATCTTAGGCAGCTCGGAAAGCTTGATTGACTTGTAGAAAAACAGCGACAGGATCAGGCTGTACACAACAGCCACCACACTTCCCTCCGTGGCCGTGAAGATGCCGCTTATGATTCCTCCGATTACAATCACAATCATGAGAAGACACGGGATTGCCTGGAAGAATACCTTAACCTTTTCTCCGGCGCTGTATTTAACCGTACTGCGGTATCCCTTCTTCTTAGCAAAATAAAAGATTACAGCCATACAGGCCAGTCCCCAGAGGATTCCGGGGATATACCCTGCCATGAACAGGGCTGCCACTGAGGTTCCACCGCTCACAAGGGAATAGGTAATCATGACGTTGCTGGGCGGAATCAGAAGTCCGGTGGGCGCCGTGGCAATATTGGCTGCCGCAGAGAAATCCCTGTCATAGCCCTCTTCCTCCTCAATCGGCCCGATGATGGAACCCATGGCAGACGCTGCCGCCGTACCGGAACCTGATATGGCGCCAAAGAGCATATTGGCAACCGCATTGGTGTGCGCCAGGGCGCCTGGAATATTTCCGGTGAACAGTTTTGCAAAATTAATGAGACGGATGGCAATCCCGCCCTTGTTCATGATATTTCCAGCCAGGATAAAGAAAGGTATGGCCAGAAGGCTGAACACGGAAATGCCGGAAAATATCCTCTGTGCCCCGGTAAGCACGGCCGCTCCTGTATTCAGCACAGGAAGGATGGCACAGATGGACGACACGGCCAGGGCTACTGCAATGGGAACTCCGGCCAGAAGCATGATGACCAGCAACACTAATATAATCAATCCACAGGCAACTGCTATATTCATCTCCTACACCTCCTCTTTCCCGCTGAAATCCCTGTGCAGCATATCCGCCGCATTCATCAGGCTGAACAGCATGATCAGCACGCCCGCCACAGGCACGATCACATAGATGTATCCCATTGGCACCCTCAGGGATGCCGTGGTCTGGATCATGGTCAGTTTTGTAATGGAAATACCTCCGTATACCATGACAACGCCTGCAAATGCAAAGGTCAGTAAATCAATGGCCACCTCCAGGTATCTGCGGCCAGGCCCTGTAAACTTATCCGCCAGGAAGCCCATGCGCATGTGGTCCCGCTTGCCGAACACATAGGCGGAAGCCAGCAGGGCCATCCAAGTAAAGGAGTAGGTCAGAAGCTCCTCTGACACAGTGCTTGGGCGGTTAAAGAAATATCTTGTCACGATCTGATATGTGCCGATCAGGGTCATCAGGGCGAACAGGCAGGTAATCACAATCCCCAGGACCCGCATGATTCCGGCTCTTATTTTATGCATGTTCTCCATCCTACTGTCCTCCCTTGGCTTTTTCATTTACTTCCTGGATATAAAGGTACAGGTCTGCAATCTTGGGATTTTCCTTCAGCATCTTCTCATGCAGGGGAAGCACCTTCTGCTTAAATGCATCCACATCCACATCGATGAATTCCACACCCATGTCATTAACCGCAATCTGTTTTGCCTCCTCAATGCTCTTATCCCACTCCTCCATCTCGACCTGGGTGGAAAGAAGGGCCGCATCCTTGAAGATCTGGTACTCCTCAGGATCCAGGCCCTGAAGGAATTTGAGGTTTGCCACCAGCATGTCCGGCACCATCTGGTGTTTATTGTAAGCATAATATTTTGCAACCTCGCCGTGCTTGTTGTTGGTAAGGGCCAGCTCATTGTTCTCAGCCCCGTCAATCACGCCCTGCTGGATGGCCGTATACACTTCCCCGAAGCCCATGGGCGCCGCGGCCGCTCCAAAGGCATTGACCATGGCAACGCTGGCCGGGCTTTGCTGTACCCTTATTTTCTTACCCTTAAGGTCCTCAGGGGTGCGGATGGGCGTCTTGGCGTAAAAGTTCCTGGTCCCCGCATTATACCAGGTCACAACCCGGAACCCGGCCTCATCCGTGGACTCATACACCTGCTCCATGTAATCCGTATCCTGCATCACGGACTTATACACATCCTCGGAGTCAAAGAGGTAGGGCATGCTGAAAATCTCATACACGCCTGCAAATGTCTCCAGGTTGGCGGTTCCTGCCACCACAAAATCAATGGCTCCTGTCTGGGTCAGCTCAATCGCCTTCTGGGCAGAACCCAGGATCTCATTGGGGAATATCTGTACCTCGTACTTGTCCCCCAGACGTTCCTCCACATATTCCTTGAATGCAAGCAATCCTATGTGCTCGGGATGTGTCTCCGACTGTGCATGGGATATACGGATGATCCGTTTCCCGGAAGTCACGGAACCACAGCCCATAAGGCCTGCCGCCACAGCGGCAGACAGCATGACGGCCGTCATTTTCTTTATGAATTTCCTCACCATTTTCCATTCCTTTCCCTTTATACGGCAAATGTTCCATACAATCTGTACTTATTCTGGTCTGTACTTATTCTGGACTGAAATCCTCCATACCATACCGCATAAAAAGAAACCCCGCAGCTGTACAATCCAGAATTCATTAAGGTTTTGGCGCCTTCCTTAACACTTTCTTAATTATATAGCCCGGGGCATTTAATTTGTACCGTAAAAGTTTGTCATTGGGGAAGAAGATTTTGTCATTTTATTAACAAGGCCAGGGGGACATTTCCAAACACACCCTAATGCTGCGTCCGGCTGTCCCTGTACTCCGAAGGGATCATGCCTGTAATCCGCTTGAAAACCTTGGCAAAATAATTGGAATCATAATATCCCACCTGCATTCCCACATCCTTCACGCTGATATTCCGGTTCTTCAAAAGCTTCTTTGCCTCGTTCACCCGGAAATTAGTCAGATAGGAGGTAAAATTCTGGTCAAAGCACTGTTTAAACAATTTGCAGAAATACGCATCCGAATAATTCATCACCCTTGCAGCATCCTGCATGGAAATCTCCTTCATGTAATTATTCCGTATATACTCCCGCATGGTTTCTGCTGCCTGGGCCATGCGGGCGGCTCCCGCGTCCTCCAGGCCATGACCGCTCTGTGGGATTGTGTCCGAACGCCCGGATCCATCCCCCATCCCGGCCGCAGTCCCCGGTGCATCCCCAAATGGGATTCCCGGTGCATCTCCCTCCTGGATTCCCGGTGCAAATCCCTCCTGGGTTCCCAGTGCAAATCCCTTCTGGGTTCCCGGTGCAAATCCCTCCTGGGTTCCCAGTGCACCTCCCTCCTGGATTCCCGGCGCACCTCCCTCCTGGGTTCCCGGCACGTTCCCGCCCAGGCCCACCGGTATGTGCCCATCCGGGACCGTCCCCGCAGCCAAGCCGGATTCCCGCGCCTTCTGTAACGCCCTGCGGTCCGTAAGACGCATGGCCTCCTCCATCACCGACACCAGCTCATCCTCGTCACAGGGCTTTAAAAGATAGTCCAGGGCACGGATTACGATTGCCCTTTTGGCATAGGCAAAATCATCATAGGCTGTCAGGAAAATGATGACGCAGTCCTCATCCATTCCCCGGATGTGCTCCGCCGCCTCCGCCCCGTTCATTTCCGGCATGGAAATATCCATGATCACGATCTGGCTCCGCTCCCTCTTAAACACCTCCAGGGCATCCGCTCCATTGACAGCCTCGCTGATTGCCAGGCTGTCCCCAAAATGCTTCACAAGCCGTTTTGCCAGCGCCATCCGCTCAATCTGTTCATCGTCCGCCAGCAATATGCGATATCTGTTCATACTTCATCCTTTCCGTTCAGGTCTTCCCCTGTGAATGCCATCTGCACCACCGTACCGCAGCCCTTGCAGCTGTACAGGAACATTTCCCCATCCTTATACATGCCGTGAAGCCTCCGGTAAATATTGCCAAGCCCCACCCCGGCCGCCTTCTCATCCCCGGTCCTAAGCGCTTCCCGTATCTCCTGAAGCCGTCCCTCTTCCATCCCAAGCCCGGTATCCGCCACGGATATCCACAGCCGCCTCCCCTCCATCCAGGACCGTATGTGGATCTTCCCGCCCTGGCTTCTGGGTGAGATGCCATACTTGATGGAATTTTCCACCAGCGGCTGGAGCGCAAAGGAGGGAACCAATAGTTCCAGCGTATCCGGATGGCAGTCGCAGGTAAATGTAAGCCGCTGCCCAAACCGCATCTTCTGCAGGTACATATAATCCTGGATTATCTTAAGCTCCCGCTCCAGGGGCATGACCGAGTCCGATGATTTCAGATTATAGCGGAACAGCCGTCCAAGGGCCGTTATCATTTTCTCCGTCGTATCCGCGTCCTCTATCTGGGCCGTGCTGGCAATCATGTTCAGGGTATTGAACAGGAAATGGGGATTAATCTGGTTCTTCAGCATCTGAAGCCGCACCGCGTCCAGCTGCTTCTCCATCTCATGCTTTTCAGTCAGCGCCTCGATATAGCCCTTTGTGGACTCCTTCATGGTACAGAACGCCCTGACCAGGCTGGCAATCTCATCCTGTCCCTCTGCCTGGATATCCGGCCCAGTAAAATCATTTTCACCAATGCGCCTTGAATCCTCCGCCAGTTCCACCACGGGCCGCACGATGCTGCGGTTCACCGAACGCTTCAGCCACCGCACCATGAGCAGGGCCGCCGTCCCCCAGAGCACGCTGATCGCAGGCACGACAATCAGCAGGGGCTGCTGCCTTTTATAGCTCTCATTCCCCATCTCAACCGTCATCTGTTCCAGGCGGCCCGCGTGGTTCTCCAGATATCCCTGGACGCGGTAGATGGTATACAGGCGGTCCATATACCCCTCGTCGCCCTCACGCATGTCCAGGAACCCATCCCTTTCCCTGGCATAGTTTTCATACATATTGAAAATGGACCAGGTCCTGGCATACCGGACCGCCCCGATCTTACTGTAATCAAAGCTCAGTCCCTCAAGTGCTGCTTCTGATTTAAGACACGCCTCATGAAACCGCTTCTGGTTTTCCTCCGTCCGGTCCCTGACCAGGGTCACAAACGCGCTGCTCTCCCCTGACATGGCGGACCAGAAGGACAGGGCCTGGGAATTATTCTGAAGCACTGTGTTAAATCCCTTCATGCCAAAGCCTGCAACCAGGATATTGGCCCCGATGGACAATATGACCACAATTGCAGCCGAACCAGCGATATAGCGCACCTTCCGTTCCAGGGAACAGGAAAGCCAGATGCGGCCAAAGAATCCCGGATTGCTTTTCTTATTCTGTTCCGTCTCCACAGCCCGCCTCCTTTCATCCTGAAAACATTCTATAATAGTTTGGTCTGTTTTGGAAGGGATAATCAAAAAAATGCCCGCCGGCCACGGCCACGGGGCCAAGCTGAAGGGCATCTGTCTGGTTCTCATCTGTCTGGTTCTCTGATTTGTCCGGCCAAGTTACAGCTTCTGGTCCTCATCCGAGGCCACATAGGTTGCGATATTCTCTATATCGCAATTCAGTATCCTGCACAAATCATTCACTGTCTTCATGGAAATATCCTTGTTGTGCTTCAGTCTGTGAAGCGTACTGTCCGACACATGATGATGTTTGGTAAGGGTATACCAGTTTTCCTCCGATTTTTCCAGAGTCTTCCAAAAGGGTGAATAATCTATCATCTTTTACTCCTATGTAATTGGTCTGTTTGATAGATTAAGCATAAAATAGATTTCAGATATTGAATATCTTCGCAATTACGAATATACTATAGGTATTAGGATGTATAAATTACATATATTGGAAATAGAAAGGCAGGTAAATGACGATGGATTATTTTACGGATGAAAAAATCAAACAATTACTGGATGACGAGGAGGTGGTGAAACGCCTGATTGATTTCGTCTCCATGGACGGGGCAGCCTACTTTGAGGAGGTCCGTTCCAACCTCTCCCCAAAAGACCTGGAAGCGTATCTGGAAGAAAATCCGGATGAACGGATTTATCTTAAAAAAGAATAGAACGGCTTGTCATATGACAAACCGCCCTTCTTCTGGTTCTTCTTCAAAATAATCTTTATAATCCACTTCTATGGAATGGCGCATGCGCTTCATGCTGTAATACAGGTGTTCCTTGAGCGATTCCTCCAGCTTCTTTTCATTTCCTTCTGAAATCAGCCGGAACAGTTCCTCATGTTCCCCAATGATGCGCGTAAAATCAGTCTCAGTGATGAAATCCAGCATACGGAACCTTGTATAGTGAAGCTGCTGTGCCTGAAGCATTTCCCAAAGCTTCTGGCGCCTTACAGCGCCAAACCATATGGAATGCATCTGGGCGTCCATGTGGTAAAACTGCTCCGGCTCAAACCCGGCCTCCTCAATCAGCGCCCGCTGCTGTGCAATTGCATGGCGGATATCTTCCATCACCATGGGCGTGCGGTTCTGCATGAAATCCCGCAGCACCATGGTTTCAACCGCAACACGCATGTAAATCATCTGCTTGATGTTATCCAGGCTCAGAAGCGTCACATAGGTTCCCCGGTAGGGGACGGTCTCTGCGAATCCCTGTTCCTGCAAAAGCCTGAGGGCGTCCCGCACAGGAGTCCTGGACACGCCGAAGCGGTCGCATATTTCATTTTCACTTATCATCTGTCCCGGCTTCAGACGCAGGTCCAGAATCTCCCGCTTCAGGGTCTCAAATACCAGCTCGCCGCGGTTCTTGAAATTCATCTCTCCCATGGTTTAACCCCCATACCGCCAGGAAGCCGCCTGAATACTGTTAAGGCTGCCTGACTTTCAGTTGCTTCGATTTATTTTGGCTGCTTGCCGATGTAGGCAAGGATGCCGCCATCCACGTACAGTACAAGGCCGTTCACAAAATTAGATGCCTCGGATGCCAGGAATACGGCCGGCCCGCCCAGATCCTCTGCCTCGCCCCAGCGTCCGGCCGGTGTCTTGGCAATGATGAACTGGTCAAAGGGATGTCTGGAGCCATCCGGCTGGACCTCGCGCAGAGGCGCTGTCTGTGGTGTGGCAATATAGCCAGGCCCGATGCCGTTGCACTGGATGTTGTATTCGCCGTACTCAGACGCAATGTTCTTGGTCAGCATCTTAAGGCCGCCCTTGGCTGCCGCATATGCGGAAACAGTCTCGCGTCCCAGTTCGCTCATCATGGAGCAGATGTTGATGATCTTGCCGTGGCCCTTCTTAATCATGCTGGGGATGACTGCCTTGGACACGATGAACGGCGCATTCAGGTCCACGTCAATTACCTGTCTGAACTCAGCGGCAGACATGTCGCACATGGGAATCCTCTTGATGATTCCTGCATTGTTGACCAGGATGTCAATCACGCCGACTTCCTTCTCAATGGTGGCAACCATCCCGTTCACGGCATCCTCATCCGTCACGTCGCATACATATCCGTGGGCTTTGATCCCCTCTTCCTTGTAAGCCGCAAGGCCCTTGTCAACCAGCTCCTGCTTAATGTCATTGAATACAATGGTTGCCCCTGCGCCCGCCATGGCCTTTGCAATGGCAAAACCGATCCCATAAGACGCGCCTGTAATCAGCGCAACCTTGCCGTTCAGTGAAAAGTTCTGTAAATAATCTGTCATATCCTTATCCTCCTTCATTGGCAGGCATCCCTGCCATCGTCATGTGTTATCCGGCTGCTGTATTATTTCATCTGGTTCGGCATCATGGTGTCCATGTCGTCAAACTCCATGTTCTCTCCGCCCATGGCCCAGATAAATGTATAGTTGGATGTACCGGCACCGCTGTGGATACTCCAGGACGGGCTGATGACAGCTTCCTCGTTCTTCATGATGATATGCCTTGTCTCTGTTGGCTCTCCCATCATATGGAACACAACGTTGTCACCCGGAACCTCAAAATACATGTATATCTCCATGCGGCGCTCATGTGTGTGGGCCGGCATGGTATTCCATACACTGCCTTCCTCCAATACGGTCATGCCCATGGACAGCTGGCAGGTCTGAAGCACATCCGGATGGATGAACTGGTTAATCACGCGCTTATTCGCTGTCTCGGAAGCGCCGCACGGTCTCTTAGCAGCCTTCTCGATGGGGATGTAGGTGGTGGTGAAGGATGTATGGGCGGGCGCGCTTACCATATAGAACTTAGCTGGATTGGCAGCGTCAACGCTTGAAAAATACACTTCCCTGGTGCCCTTTGTGATATACAGGCAGTCCTTATAGCCCATGTTGAATTCCTGTCCGTCAGCCACGATCTTTCCTGCCCCGCCAATGTTGAAGATACCGATCTCACGGCGTTCCAGGAAGTAGTGGGTGCCAAAATTCTTCCAGCAGTCGATTCCCTTGTCAATGGAAACAGTCTCTGTCACAGGCATGCATCCCAATGTCACCATACGGTCCACATGTGAATACACGGCAACCACCTCATCTGCCACGTACAGGTTCTGGATCAGGAACTCATCCCTTAATTCCTCAGTGGTGTAGCGCTTCACATCTTTCTGATTTGCAGAATAACGAATATCCATTACTTAAATCCTCCTTTAACTTCGTGATTGTATTCCAATCATCGTACTTGTATACAACTTTTAATATCTGTATACAGATTAGCACAGACCTTATGTGTTTTCAATTGGCAATATACACAAATTTGGAATGGAATTCTATACATGTTAACAAGAGCTGATTGCATTGTCCTTTTGTTTGTTATATACTCATAAAGAAACTTGCTCAAAAAACCTGAACAAGAAGAACAACAGGAAGAACAGATAAGGAACAACATTAAGAACAACAAGGATAACAATTAAGGAGAACCATCATGAGAAAGAATATCCTGGTCGGCCAGTCCGGCGGTCCCACCGCTGTCATCAACGCCAGTTTATACGGAGTAATCACAGAAGGCGGCAGCCACCCTGAACAGATAGGCGCGGTTTACGGCATGGTAAACGGCATTGAGGGTTTCCTCTCCGGCCACTGCATGAACCTGTCGGAAAGCCTTAACAGTGAAGACCTGCTCCTGTTAAAGCAGACTCCCGCCGCCTACTTAGGCTCCTGCCGTTACAAGCTCCCGAACAACATGGACGCGCCTGTCTACGGGCTTCTGTTTGAAAAGTTCGCATCACTGGACATCGGCGCCTGCTTCTACATCGGGGGCAATGACTCCATGGACACGGTGGACAAGCTGTCCCGGTGCGCGCGCCTGCGCCATGAAACCATATCCTTTATCGGGGTCCCCAAAACCATTGACAACGACCTTCCGGTCACGGACCACACACCCGGCTACGGAAGCGCTGCCAAGTACGTGGCCTCCACGGTCCGGGAAATCTGCCTGGACGCCTCCGTGTACCAGCAGCCCGCCGTCACCATCGTGGAACTGATGGGCCGCCACGCCGGATGGGTCACCGCTGCCAGCGTCCTGGCAAGAAGGCATGTGGGGGACAACCCGCTGCTCATCTACATGCCCGAAGTCCCGTTCTCCATGGAACGCTTTTTTGACGACGTAAAAAAAGCCCTGGACCGGCAGCCCAATGTGGTAATCTGCGTGTCCGAAGGCATACGTGATAAAAGCGGCAAATTCATATGTGAATATTCCAATGAAGCACAGCTTGATACATTTGGCCATAAAATGCTCACAGGCAGTGCAAAAATCCTGGAAAGCTATGTGCGCAACCGTTTCCAGGTCAAGGTCCGTTCCGTGGAACTGAACGTGAACCAGAGGTGCAGCAGCCTCTTAGCCTCTGCCGCCGATGTGGAGGAGGCCGTCCTCTCAGGCCGCACCGCCGTGAAACAGTCCCTTAACGGTGCGACCGGGTGCATGGTTTCCTGCTCCCGCGCAGACGGCCCTGGCTACCGCCTGGAATTCGGCCTTACGGATGTGGGCAATGTGTGCAACAAGGAAAAGGGCTTCCCGGTGGAATGGATAACCCCGTGCGGCACCGACATCAGCCCTGCGTTCCATGAATACGCCCTTCCCCTGATTGCCGGAGAACCGGAGCGGATCATGGAAAACGGCCTTCCCCGGTATATCAGCAGGGCCGGGGCCTGTTAAACCCCCGGTCACACTCCTGCGTTAGCTGCGAATCCCCCGTCAACCGGGAGGATTACCCCGGTTATGAAACCGGCCGCCTCATTATTTAAAAGGAACATCAGCGCCCCGTTCAGCTCCCCGGGCTTACCAAAACGGCCCATGGGAGTGGCGGCCAGCACCTTGGCCGTCCTGGCTGCCGGAGTGCCGTCCTCCTCATACAGCAGCCCCTCATTCTGCTTTGTCACAAAGAAACCTGGGGCAATGGCATTGACACGGATTCCCGCCCTGGCAAAATGCACTGCCAGCCACTGCGTGAAGTTGCTGAGCGCAGCCACGGCGCCGCTGTATACCGGAATCCTGGTCAGGGGCCGCAGCGCGCTGGCCGAGGAAATATTTAATATATTACATCCTTCCCTGCCCACCATATCCTTTGCAAATACCTGGCAGGTAAGGAACGCGCCTAAAAAGTTCAAATCCAGCACCTTCTGCACGCCCCTGTATTCCAGATCAAAAAAGGTAGCCACATCCGCCTCAATATCCCCCATCTCAAAATACTCCTTGGATGTATTGGCACATGCCTGGTTGCCCCCGGCGCCATTAATCAGGATATCGCACGGTCCAAGCTCGGCCAACACCCTGGCATGGACACTTTCCAGCCTGTCCTTGTCCATCACGTCCACCTCATAGGCAGCCGCATTGCCTCCCAGGGCCTGTATCTCCCTGGCCGTCCGCTCCGCCGCCTCCAGGTTGATGTCCAGCAGCGCCACCGATGCCCCTGCCTGCGCAAGGGTCCGGGCAAACATGCCGCACAGGATGCCTCCTGCTCCCGTCACCACAGCCATGCGTCCTGACAGATTCAATCCAAACTCCATATCCATATACCTCCTTACATCCATTGCTTAGCATGCTTTATCATTCCTCAGCATACATTTCCATTCCTCACCATGCGTTACCATTCCTCACCATATATTTCCATTCCTCACCATGCGTTTCCATTCCTCACCATGCGTTTCCATTCCTCACTATACGTTTCCATTCCTAAGCATGCATTACCATTCCTCACCATGCGTTTGCCACATCAAAAAACCTGCATGATAAGGAAAAAGGACCAGCCCATCTTCCCACTGATCCTTTCCCATTGCTTTATGAAACATATCTTTCATGAAATCATTTTACAAAATCCAATCCGCAGAACCGCCCACAACCGTCCGCAGACTACCGGCTCATCTTCTCCACTGCCTCAAACAGTCCGTTCAGATAAGTTGCGCCCAGTGCCCTGTCGTACAGGCCATATCCTGCGCGTCCTGTCTCGCCCCAGATCATACGTCCGTGGTCAGGTCTTACATAACCGTCAAATCCATTGTCCACCAGGGCCTTCACGATGCCGAACATATCCAGGGAACCGCAGGAGGACAGATGTGCCCTCTCCTCAAATCCATTGTCCAGCACAGCCACGTTCCTGATGTGGGCAAAGTGGATCCTGCCCATGGCGGCGTACTTTCCGGCCATCCTTACCACGTCGTTCTTGGCAGAGCAGCCCAGGGAACCGGTGCACAGCGTGATGCCGTTGTGCTTGTCGTCCACCAGCTTTAAGAAACGGTCCAGGTTCTCCTCACAGGTAATGATCCTTGGCAGGCCGAAAATGCTCCAGCATGGATCGTCCTCATGAATCGCCATATTCACATCGCACTCAGCTGCAACCGGGATTACACGCTCCAGGAAATACTTTACATTATCCCACAGCATATCCTCGGTCAGGTTGTGGTATTCCTCCACAACAGCCTTAAGTCCATCCCTGGTGTAGCTGGAATCCCAGCCCGGAAGGGTCAGGTCGCTGTCGCTGTTTAACGGATTCACAGCATCTACCTGTTCCTGATAATAAACCAGGGAAGTGGAACCATCGCCCAGCTCATGGTCTAACTGGGTCCTTGTCCAGTCAAATACCGGCATGAAATTATAGCATACGCACTTGATGCCTGCTTCAGCCACACGGCGGATGTTCTCGCAGTAGTTCTCAATATATTTGTCCCTGGACGGCTTACCCAGCTTGATATCCTCATGGACCGGGATGCTCTCAATCACATCAAAGCCAAGGCCTGCTTCCTCAACCTGCTTTTTTAACTTAGCAATGCTCTCGCGGCTCCATACCTCGCCTACGGGCACATCATACACAGCAGTTACAATTGACTGCATGCCCGGAATCTGGCGGATGTTCTCCAGGGTTACCTTGTCATCTTCTCCGTACCATCTGAATGATAATTTCATGTGTAAACTCCTCCTTAATAATTGTTGTTGGTATCTGTCCCTTAACTTAGTTTTATTATAACAGATTCAGGATTTTCGTCCATAGTGATACTTGTTGTGCATATTGCAAATGTTGTTGTTTCATGCTAAGATTGGGTAAAATAAATCAGGTCCGCACGAAAACCGGCCGGAAAGGAGACTCCCCGTGAAAAAACAGATATCCTCGGATTTCAACACCAGGCAATACATGCAGCCCGTTGATTTTGAGCTGTTCTATTACAATGATGCCACGCTTAAATCCGTGGCCGCCCATGTCCATGATTACTATGAGTTCTACTTCTTTCTGGAAGGCGACGTGGAATATCACATGGGGGATAAAAGCTATCAGCTGGAATACGGCGACTGTCTCCTGATTCCTCCGGGCGTCCCGCATTTTCCCGAATTCCTCTCCCATGACAAGCCCTACCGGCGCTTTGTCTTCTGGCTGGGAAATGATTATTACCGCAAACTGCGCCAGGCAGATGAGGAACTGGCTTACGGCTTTGATTATGCCGAAAGCCATCAGGTCTACCGCTTCCACACAGATACCATCACTACCCAGGAGATTCAGGGAAAACTGACCGACCTGATTGAGGAATCCGGCAGCGGGCGGGCCTTCCACCGTCTGGCATCCGAACTCATGGCCGTATCATTCCTGGTCTATATCAACCGCCTGCTCTATGACAGCCTGCATCAGAAGTCCGCGGTCTACGAAAATGTCCTGTACCTCAATATCTGTGACTATATAAACCAGCACCTGGAAGGAGATTTAAGCCTGGACAGCCTCTCCGCCTTTTTCTATGTGAGCAAATACCATATCTCCCACATATTCAAGGATAACATGGGCATCCCCCTTCACCAGTACATCCTAAAAAAGCGCCTGCATGCCAGTAAAAATGCAATCCTGTCCGACCAGCCAATCAGCCATGTGTACCACCAGTACGGCTTCAAGGACTATACCAGCTTTTTCCGGGCCTTTAAAAAGGAATACGGGGTTTCCCCAAAAGAATACAGGGAGCAGCACCGTCTGCCTGCACAGCAGGACTATACCATTTAGGAGAATATAAAACCAGGAGAATATCAAATCATGCAGCACAGAACCCCTATTTCCTTTGACAGCTACACATCCTGCAGTCTTTGTCCCAGGGCATGTAAGGCCGACCGTACCAGGGCCGGCCTTACCATGGCTGAAGATACCAAGGCTGACCCTACCATGGCTGAAGATACCAGGGCCGCGGGCTTCTGCGGCTGCACCCATGAGCTGAAGGCTGCCCGCGCCGCCCTCCATCACTGGGAGGAGCCTTGCATCAGCGGGCCGGAAGATGGCCCCGGCGGCAGCGGGACCGTGTTCTTCTCAGGCTGTACCCTGCGCTGCTGTTTCTGCCAGAACTGGGAGCTGAGCAGCCAAAACTTTGGGAAAGAGCTGTCCACCAGACAGCTGGCCCGCATCTTCCTGAATCTGCAGGCCAAGGGCGCCCATAACATCAATCTGGTGACACCGACCCAGTACCTGCCCCATATCACGGCGGCCCTGGACCTTGTCCGCCCTGAGCTTACCATTCCCATTGTCTACAACAGCGGCGGCTATGAAACCATTGAAACCATCAAGGCCCTGGAAGGTTATGTGGATATCTGGCTTCCTGATTTCAAATATTATGATAACCGTCTGGCCCTCAGATATTCCCGCGCCGGTGATTACTTTGAACGGGCCTCCCTGGCCATCCTTCAGATGATACGCCAGACAGGCGCCCCTGTGTGGCAGGAATCAGACCCGTCCCTCATGCAAAAAGGCGTCATCATCCGCCACATGGTCCTTCCCGGCCATAAGGATGATTCCATTGCACTTCTGCACTGGATAAAAGAGAACCTGCCCCAGGACCAGTACCTGATCAGCCTCTTGAGCCAGTACACGCCCTATCACCGCAGCAGCAGCTATCCCGGCCTGAACCGCCGCATAACCACCTACGAATACAACCGTGTGGTGGACGCCGCACTGGAGCTTGGTCTCACCCATGGTTTCATGCAGCAAAAGAGCAGTGCAAAAGAGGAATACACGCCCCCCTTTGACCTGGAAGGCCTGTAAAACCCACAAAAAAAGCGCCCCTTCATCCGAAACGCCCAACATCCTTCCTTACCCTTATTACCACGACTTCCTAAATAACATAGAAGACGGATATCGAATCTTTGACTAACCACGTTCTCGATTACGATATCCGTCTTCTGACTATTTCGTCCATTGGACCAAGCCTCACTTTTCTGAAACAATTGTTTCTTTTTACTTCTATATTAAGTTGTTACACCTCTCTACTATTGCTACTACGCTCCTGTTACTTCATCTTACCAGTATGTCTGATTCATTTTCCTTACTTCTTGCTTACTATACTATCCGGTATCAATCTATTTCGTTCTAATGATACTTTCTCGTCATATCACTAAACCGATACACGATTTTTATTGATACTCTTGAGATAGCTAATTGAAAATGCTATCAACCACTTAATAATAAATGTTTCTACTTAACAGCTTGTTTCTTTAAATTATCTCTTTAAATACTGCAATTGCTTTTTAACTCTTCAATTTGTTGACTTGCTTCTATAATATTAAATACTTTTCTTTTGTGAACTTACCCATTCACTTGGAACTTCTTTAATCTATTGAAACTTTGTTACTCTTTGAATCGTTTACCAACCGATTGGATTCTTTTGTTTCTTTAAATCAATTACTTAAATTACTTTACTGTTTGAGCGTTTTGCTTTTAGTAGATTGGTTTCTCCTGGTCTCATATATAATAAATTTCTTTGATTATATATGAAACTAAAATTCAGTCTTTGGTGGTCCGTACCTCCTTTGCTTGGATTTAAGTTACTTGTGAACTGATTGTCTACAGTTCCTTGAATTCTTTTTGTTCCTGTTCTTTTGTTGTCTTTATTATAGTAAATGGCCTGTCATTTGTCAATGCTTTTTTCATTTTTTTATAATCTTTTTAGTTTATTTATATTTACAGCCAATTAATTACAATTGTTTCTATTTTTATACAATTGATGATGCATGAATCTTATTAATTGTTTATATTTTCCGATAATTATGTGAAATTTAAGCAAATTTACGCCAGTTCCGGCATGTCCAGCCATATTTATTCCTTTATGGAAAATAACTCATCACGACCCTGATACTCACTTTTTATGATTCCGAACATATCTTCAGGACTTTCTTTGCAGCCGCCCTGCAGCCATAATTTGATGATCCTTGTTATCCCACTTTTAAAAAATTCCATATGATAAACAATAAAACGGTTTTGGAAATGCTGTCCTGCAAGGTTCATATCATAAGTGATGATCTTGTAGTTATCGTCATACCCCAGTTTGAAGTAGGTCTTATAGAATATCTGGTTGTCCTTTATGTGACGGAACAGTTTAAGATAATCGTTGCTGTTAAATCCCTGTGTGATTTCATCCCGGTATAAGTTGGATAAATCAGCTTCCAGTTTGTCCCGTATTGAATCGGCCAATCCATATATATCCGTATAATTTGCATAAAAAGTCGTGCGGTTTAATTTGGCCTGTTTACAGATATCCGATATGCTGATTTCAGCTAATTCCCTGGTTTGGAGCATGTCAAGAAAAACCCGTTCAATCCGTTCAATGGACTCTTTCTTTCGTTTATTATTGGGTGTATTCATAAAAATCTCCTTTATCCCAACACTTGTTGGGAAATTGATGATTGTTTTAGGTTATCAGGAACATTATACTATATTCAGATTAAAGCAACAACTGTTGGTTTAATAAATATAACATTCAGGAGGTCTTTTACATGAAAAAAAGTAGTTTTGTTGCAATGATGTCAGGAACTGTGAGCGGTGTGCTTTTTGCCCTTGGTATGTGTATGGCTCTTATCCCGGAATGGGCGGCCTTCCGGCCCGGACTTGTGTGCGGCTGCGCTGGTCTGCTGATGGCCCTGATTACACTGCTTGTATGGAGGAAAATGGAGCATAAGAAGCCCATCCGGCTTTCCGGAAAAATAATTTTTACAATGATTGCCGTGATTGCCGGTACGCTGGCTTTGGGCGTGGGGATGTGCCTGACCATGGTATGGGGCAGGATGATTGCCGGAACCGCAACCGGTCTTGTGGGAATCCTCATCCTAATCTGCCTGATTCCATTGACAAAAGGTATAAAAGAATGAGACCGTTCCATCTGCCGCCTCCGCCATATCCCAAACCGGAACTGGCAGGAAATCCATACGCAGTCAGCGTGTGGGGTATTTTTGTTAAAGAAAGGAATATGAATGATGGCAAAATCAAACCTTGTAAAGGCAAATGAAAAAATAGCCAAAGCTGTCACAGGGAGTTTTCATAAAATCGAACGCAGTGTAATAGACGGATACACAAAAATTGAAGACAGGTTTATAGACGCCTATCTTACGAAAGACGGCGAAACCGTTTCCGGGGCCAAAGAAAGGTTACGGCAGGAACAGGCGCAGCGCCAGAAGGATAAATAGGCAGACATTCATTCCCAGACCAAGGAAACGCGCCGCCCCGCCTCCTTCACCTGTCTCCCCCGCCCGTCTCCGGAAAAGTCAAGACCACCGGGGAGGGCAAGCACACTTGAAGCGATAGGAAAGCCACACGGGGGTTTTCCTGCCTTGATTACTGATAAGCAAACCAGGGAGAGGGTGTCAGGGACCGCGTACCGCTTATACTATCCTTGACATCCTCTCCCTATTTTGCTGCCTGCACCTTTATCCAATAAGGCATAGTTTCCTAATTTATATTTTTTTCAATATATTCCGATATAAAAGTCCTCGATGATTGGGCGATTTCCTGATATACAAACTTATACAAATTATGTGGAAAGTCAAATACTTCGTATTGTGAAACTTTTATATGATTTAAATATTGTAAAGAACATTCAATCCAATTCTCTTTTTTGAGTGTCGTACCTTCTCCGTTCGATAAAAAGAATAACATTGGAACCTGCAGATATGGATCATCCCTTTCCACTAGACCAATCGCATTTCTCAAGTTTTCAGCTTCACTAATCCAATTTTGGTTGGCCAGATTACGGAATGCCAAAATTTCAATTTCATTCTTTTCCATATTGGAAATATCCTGTTCTCCCATTAATTGTTCCACTAAGGCACTAGCGGTTGCTTTTCGGCAGAGTGCATCCACTGACATCCCTTTCAGTTTTTTTGTAGCCTCTTCTACATTAAACTCCCTGTAACAATCTGGCGTTGCAGGGTCAATGCCAAGGATACCAGCGATTTCAAAAGGGTACTGCTGTCCCCAGCGGAGAGCCTCTAAAAATCCCATACTATGTGCTACCAACACAACAGGTGAATTTATTCCTAATTTTTGTAATACGCTTCTATATTCATGAATAACGCTGTCAATATCCCGATTGTTTTCAGCCAGGTCACTGCGTCCATAACCCAACTTTTCAATTCCAATTACTTGATAGGTTTCGGATAATGATTTTGCCAGAGTTTTGTATTCCAAGCTCGGGAAAGGTACTCCCGACCCAGACAAAAGCACCAGGGTAATAGAGCCTTGACCATAACAATATACAAAATTTTTATAGCCGTTCACTTCCACAAATTTTTCCATATACATCTCCCCCCAAATTTTGTCATGCACGCCTTATTATCCAAAGGCGCATATCTCACTTCGGGCCAACTTGGCCTGAAGCTGTTTTCCATACCCGTATTCTACCATTCCCCAGAAAATCTGTCCATCTTGTTACCGCTTCCTGCCCCTCTGGTTTACCGGATTTCTCGCCAGTTCGGACTTTTGCGATACGGGTTAGCCACTGTTTTTCTTTCTCCGTCAATCTTTCTCCATCAAACGGCTTTATTTTAGCTTTGCCTGCCTGCGGAAAAGCATTATCAGCTTTTCCGCCCGGCTCCCCCTGAAGTCCGCCACTTCCTCCATATCGCATTTCAATTCCTTGGTGGCGGAGTTCTCCGGCCGCTGGTGCTGTCCTTTGTGGGTTTCTTTCAAGTCCTCCATGATACCCGTCTATATCGTCATGTACCCGACGGATTGCAGCACAGGAGTTTCTTTTATCTGAAAATATTCCCTCCCCCTGCAGAGCAAGTGTTTTTTTGTGACATAAACAAAGCAGAGGTTTACGCAGCCTCCGGCCACCTACCTCTGCCTCTAACCTCTAACACCTAACCTCTAACACCTAACCTCGAATACCTAACCTCTAATACCTAACCCTTCATCCTGACCTCTAATCCCGACCTCTAATCACTCTCTTCAATCCCAGTTCCTAAAACCGGTCCACTTCCTCCTTAGAAGGAATCGAAGGCGCTGCCCCTGGCCGTGACACTGCAATGGCCGCTGCCTTGGCCGCCCATTCCAGCGCATCCGCCGCATCCATGCCCTGAACCAGTCCTCCGATGAAGAACCCGGTAAAGGTATCCCCTGCCGCAGTTGTATCTGCCACCTTGACCTTGTAAATCCCCTGTTTCAAGAGCCGGTCCCCGTCCCTGTAAAGGGATCCGTCGCCGCCCAGTGTCAGTACGATTTTGGCGGATGGGAACTTGGCGGACAGCTTCTTAAGGAGTTCCTCGCCCTCTCCCTGCTCGCCGCAGATATCCCCTGCCTCAATCTCATTTAACAGGAAATAGTCCACATACTCAAGCGGGTATCCTGCAATCTTGTCATCCATGGGCGATGGGTTCAGCACAATCTTCATCTGCCTTTCGTGGGCCTTCTCCATGATATAGCCGATTTCGCTTATCTCATTCTGAAGCACCAGATAGTCCCCTGCCTCAAAATGGCTGATGACCTCATCCACCATTGTCTTTGTTATCATCTGATTGGCGCCGCCGTATAAAAGGATACAGTTGCCCCCGTCCTTTGCCTTCTGGATGATGGCATGTCCTGTCTTTCCTTCCAGTACCGCAATCAGCTCCGTGTTAACCCCTGCGCTTTTAAGCTGTCCTACCAGGAAATCCCCGTCCCCTGTCCCGATTGCCCCTGCGTGCCATACCGCTGCCCCGCTCTTACTCAGGGCAATGGACTGGTTCAGTCCCTTTCCGCCGGAAAACACATTCATGGTTTCTGACGATAAGGTCTCCCCGCCTCTTACAAAATGATCCACACTGTAGGTGTAATCAATATTCAATGACCCAAAATTTAAAATCTTCATGTCTGTCCTTCTCCTTTACTTAAAATATGCCAAACCATTCCATCTGATTATACGATATTTCATGGGTTTGCAAAAGTGTTTCTTAACCTTTTCTGCATAAAATTTACAGTTTGCCCCTGTTAATCAGCATTCACGGGCACCATTTTTGCCACATCCTGGGGAATCCTGGTCAGATCCCTCTCCACAATTTCATAAATCACTGCATCCGGCGGATTTTCCTCCAGCATGGTGTAATCAAATGCCTGCCAATGGTAAAAATCCACATTGGCAAAATACCTGGGCAGCTTGTCCATCAGGGCCGTGCCGAAGGAATCGCGGATTACGGCAATGCGCCTGCCGTCCGGCGCCCCTGGCGTGGACATGTGGAGGATGTTCTTATCCCCCAGCACATCCTCCACATGGACGGCCAGATTGTCGCCAAAGCCTGTGATGACCGCATTCTCATCACTGCAGTATTGTTCCGGCAGATGGAACAGGTTCACCAGATCACCTGGCGCAGCCGCCTCATAGGTCACGGTTACATCCTCTATGGGCACTGCATTTCCCCCCAATGCCTCTATGATCATCTGGGAACCCACATATCCCCCTGCAAAGTTCCAGTGGGTATCCGTCTTATAGTACCATGTATAATCCCGGTTGGCGTTAAAATACTCCCTGGGGTCCAGCACCGTGATACCGGAATGTTCCCCAAGATATTCCTCCAGCTGGGACGGACGGTTCCCGTCCCAGACCCGCTCATAGCAGTCCGGCATATATTCCCTGTAAACGCCTTCCTTGTTGGGCGGGATCATCATCAGGAAGGGAATCCCCCTGCCCTCATAATAGCTGGCGGCCCGGATGATCTCATTGCCGATCATGGCCACGTCATCCTGATAAAAAGGCTCTGTGCCAAGGGCGTCAAACAGGCTCATCCCGCCTGCAAAAAAGTACCAGCCCTCTTTCCCCCGTATGACGTCCTGGGAATCCGCATAACCGAACAGCTTCAGGTTAAGCACGGAGTTAATGCTCAGGAAACGGTTCCTGAACGCGGCATGGTCATTGATATAGCTGTCCACTTCCGAAGGATATGCCTCAAAGTCTTTTGCCTCAAAGACCGGGAATTCAGCCAGGCTCCGGTTCTCCGCACTGCCGCTGTCCTCATTTCCTTTTACCAGCGGGAACAGAAGGTTCGGGAGAAGCAGGATAGCCCAGAAGCCCCCAATCATTATTTTCTTTATCATAAATGTACTCCCTTATATGTATCGGAATCATGTATCAGAACCTGAAGTAGATGAACGCCTGGTAGGTGCTGCTGACCATCAGGACGGTGCTGAGCAGGAGCAGGGCCGCCATGACAGCCACATCCAAAGCCCCCGTCCGTTCCTCGTCATACAGACGCTTTGTAAGCCCCGGAAACAGTTTCTGCACAGGCCCGCAAAAGCAGACCGCCAGGACCAGCAGGAAAATAATCCTGTTATCCATGAAAATCCTCAGGTTCCACAGCCCAGCCCTGGGCGACAGCATGGCCGTCACCAGCACCTTGGCCTGATGCAGGCTCCCAACCCGGAACAGCAGCCAGCCGAACATGACCACAAGAAGGGTATACACATGATTCAGCGCCTTGCAGGGATTCTTTTCCAGAACCTTGCCAAGCCACAGCCGCTCCGCCACAATGAAGATTCCATAATAAATCCCCCAGCAGATGAAGTTCATGCTGGCCCCATGCCACAGCCCGGTTGCCAAGAACACCACGGACAGGTTGATGCAGGTCCTTGTAAGCCCCTTGCGGTTGCCGCCCAGGGGAATGTAGAGATACTGCTTAAACCAGGTGGACAGCGATATATGCCACCTGCGCCAGAACTCGCTGATGGAGGCGGACAGATACGGATAGTTGAAATTCTCCTGGTAGGTAAACCCAAACATCCGCCCCAGCCCGATTGCCATATCCGAATAACCGGAAAAGTCATAATAAATCTGGAGGCTGTAGAGCAGGATCGTAAACCAGACAACGGCCGTTCCCAGCTGTTCCAGGGGAAGGCCCCATATCCGGTCCACCACCTGACCGAACATATTTGCAAACACCATTTTCTTGGCAAGGCCGTAAACAAACCTGCGGATGCCATATGCGTGCATGGAAATGCTTTCCCTGCGCTCCCCTATCTGCGGCTCCAGTTCGTTGTATTTCACAATGGGGCCTGAAAGGATCTGCGGGAACAGGGATATGTACAGGGCCAGCCGGAATATATTTTTCTGGATTGGCTTTACGCCCCGGTATATATCAGCAATATAGGAAACAGCCTGGAAGGTATAAAAGGAAATGCCGATTGGCAGCGCAATGTTCCTGGGTATGAAGCCCTCCTTTCCCATTACGGTATAGGCAAGCTCCAGGAAGAAGTTAAAGTATTTGAAATATCCCAGAAGGCACAGGTTGGCCCCGATGCACAGGGCCAGCGCTGCCCGCTTAAGGCCCGTCCTGTCCCCAAGCCTTCCGATTGCAAGGCCGAAGAGGTAGTTGAACAGGATGGATAAGATGACCAGCGCTACATACCTTGGCTCGCCCCAGCTGTAAAACAGAAGGCTGGCAATGAGCAGGACTGCATTTTTAAGCTTCCTGCCCGGCGCCAGGTAATAGACAAGGGCCAATGCAGGAAGGAAAAACCATACAAATGTAAGTGAACTAAAAAGCATATGGTTCTGCTACCTTTCTTATGTATCGTATTCTATCATGGGGAAACGGTATTCTATTGTGGGTAAACGGCTTCCATCATGGGTAAACGGCCTCCATCATGGGTAAACGGCCTCCATCATGGGTAAACGGCCCCCAATCGCAGATAACGCCATCAGGAAACCTGGCGCCATCTCCTACGCCAAAGGCATCGAATCCTGCCGCGGTATCTTCCTGCGTATCTTGCGGAAGGTAATCATATGGGCAACGGCCGTGATGGCCCAGGACACCGGATAGGACAGATAGAGCACGTCCAGGGAACGGTATGCCGCAAACACGGTAAATACCCAGAGCACACGGAATCCGCAGGCCCCTGTCAGGGACACGAACATGGGAATGATGGAATATCCAAGGCCGCGCAGGCTGCCCACCATACAGTCCATGATGCCGCAGAGGAAATAAGTGCCGCAGATGATTTCCAGCCTCAGCATGCCGTAGTGGAGCACCTGGGCATCCGAGGAATAGATTCCCAGCAGCAAATCGCCTGCCAGCACGGCTGTTATCCCCAGCGTGATGCCCACAATGGTCACCACAGCCAGGCAGATATACATGATCCTGTTAATACGGCTGTATTTCCTGCCGCCGAGATTCTGGCTGGTAAAGCTGAGATTGGTCTGGTACACCGCGTTCATGGCTGTATACACAAACCCTTCGATATTGGCGGAAGCGGTGTTGCCAGCCATGGCAATGGAGCCAAAGGAGTTGACCGAGGACTGGATCAGCACATTGGAAATGGAGAAGATGGCGCCCTGCATGCCGGCCGGAAGCCCAATCTTCACAATCCGTTTCAGCTTCTTTGGATAAATCCGCAGTTCCCTGAGGTTCAGCTTCAGGGCGCCCGGGGCTTCCATCAGGCTTTTCAGCACCAGAAGGGCTGACACATGCTCGGATATGACGGTTGCCCAGCCAACCCCGTCCACGCCCATTCCAAGACCTATGACAAAGAACAGGTTCAGCGCCACATTGACCACGCCTGCCATGAACAGGAAATACAGGGGACGTCTGGTATCCCCGATTGCCCTCAGGATGGCCGCGCCGAAGTTATAGACCATCAGCACCGGCATGCCCAGGAAATAAATCCTCATATAAAGCACGGCCTGGTCCAGCACGTCATCCGGCGTCCCCATCAGGTGGAGCAGGGGCCTGGCTGCAACCCCTCCCAGGATTACCAGGAAAAGCCCGCTTAGCAGGCTTGTCAGCACGGCCGTGTGGACAGTCTCGCTCATGTCCTTTTCCCTCTGGCCGCCATAATACTTGGCCACCAGGACATTGACGCCCACGGAAAGGCCCACAAACACATTGATAAGCAGATTGATAAGGGAGGAGGTGGAGCCCACCGCCGCAAGGGCGCTGCTGCCGGCAAACCGGCCCACCACAATGATATCCGCCGCATTGAACAGAAGCTGCAGGATGCCTGACATCATCAAAGGAACGGAAAATAAAAGGATCTTGCTCAGAAGCGGGCCATTGCACATATCAATCTCATATGACTTTTTCATCTCACATACTATCTCCGTATATTCTGTTTTTTATCTTAACCAGGGCGCCCTGCCGCCGTGGCCTTCTGCCGGTTAAGGAACCGGGGCGTGTCTGCGTGAAGAATCCATGGAACGCCAGGCATGCGTACGTTTTTCAGTTTAGCACAAGGGCTGTTTTTTTACAATGAATTGAGAATTTTTCTTGACATTTTCTTCCTGGTCACTTAAAATGTAGCAAGTGATAAGGGAGTAGTTGGCATGCGGCGCATGTAATAAAGTCAACATACTGATAGTTTCTATCTGGCTTTATTTCAAATAATGAGACTTATCTACGGCATGGAAACCATAATTCCGGCAGTCTGTGAAGACAGGACTCCCGGAGGATACCGTACATGGCCGTAGGTGGGTCTTTTTTTTTACACCGTTCCATATATTAAACAAGTACGGGAGGATTCACTATGTCGTTAACTGAACTGTTTATCATTGCCGTGGGGCTGTCCATGGATGCATTCGCAGTCTCTGTCTGTAAGGGACTGGCCATGCCGAGGATGAACTGGAAAGGCGCATTTATCGTGGGCCTGTATTTCGGGGGGTTCCAGGCCGCCATGCCATTGTTCGGGTACTTCCTTGGATCCAGGTTCAGCATGGCCATCAAGGCATATGACCATTGGATTGCGTTTATCCTTCTGGCCCTCATAGGTGCCGGCATGATAAAGGAATCCCTTGAAAAAGATGCAGAATGTGCCGACGCCTCCCTGGGTGTCCGGGAAATGGTCCTGCTCTCCGTGGCAACCAGCATCGACGCCCTGGCCGTGGGCGTCACCTTTGCATTCCTGGACGTGGACATTGTCCCCGCCGTGTCCTTTATCGGCGCGGTCACATTTACCCTGTCCATGGTTGGTGTAAAGGTTGGAAATGTCTTCGGCTGCAGGTATAAGTCAAAAGCAGAACTGACCGGCGGCATCATCCTCATCCTCATGGGAATCAAGATACTGCTGGAGCATCTGGGATTATAGTGGAACGGACTGTCCACGAAGCGGGCCAGGGCCGTGTCCGTGAATCAAAAGTGCAGGTTATTCCTGTGCTTAGATTCACGGACACGGCCCTGTTTTTCCCTCCGGCCCCTGCTGTCTACGCGTTCTTCACCGTGGCGATATCAATCAGCGTCAGCTCCTTGGCCCGGTTCTCCAGGCTGGTCACAAGGGCTGCCGCCGTATCCAGGGAAGTCAGCACGTTCACGCCTGTCTCGATTGCATTGCGGCGGATGATGAAGCCGTCGCGGCTGCGCTCTGCCCCCTGGGCCGGGATGTCGATGATCAGGTCAATCTGATGGCCCAGCACCAGGTCCAGGATATTGGGTGATTCCTGCTCCAGCTTGCGGATTTCGTATGCCTTTACGCCGTTTTTGTTCAAGGTCCTTGCGGTTCCCCGTGTGGCAAATATCTGATAGCCCACTGCCGCGAACCTGCGGGCAATGTCCACTGCCTCCTCCTGGTCGCTGTGGCGTACGCTCATGATCATTTTCTTATACTTTGGCAGACGGATCCCGGCTCCCTCAAAGGCCTTGTACAGCGCTTCGTTGAAGGTCTTTGCAATGCCCAGGCACTCGCCTGTGGACTTCATCTCCGGCCCAAGGCTGATGTCCGCACCCCTGATCTTCTCAAAGGAGAACACGGGCATCTTGATGGCAATGTAATCCGCTGCCGGCTGCAGTCCGGGCCTGTAGCCCAACTCCCTTATGGTGTGTCCGCAGATGATCTGGGTTGCCAGCGGCACGATGGGTATGCCTGTCACCTTGCTGATGTAGGGCACGGTACGTGAGGAACGGGGATTCACCTCAATGATATACACATCGTCCCCGTCCACAATGAACTGGATGTTAATCATTCCCTTTACATGAAGGGCCCTTGCCAGCTTCTCGGTGTAGTCCACGATGGTGTCAATGTTGTGCTGGGTGATATCCATGGCCGGATACACGGATATGCTGTCGCCGGAATGGATCCCGGTACGCTCAATGTGTTGCATGATGCCAGGAATCAGGATATCCGTGCCGTCGCAGATGGCGTCCACCTCGATTTCCTTGCCCATGATATATTTATCCACAAGGATTGGGTGTTCCTGGGCAATCATGTTGATGATGCCGATGAACTCGTCAATGTCCTCGTCGCTGATGGCAATCTGCATGCCCTGTCCGCCCAGCACGTAGGAGGGCCTTACCAGTACGGGGTAGCCCAGCTCATGGGCAGCCTTTTTGGCCTCTTCTGCCGTGAATACGGTGTGCCCTGCGGGTCTTGGGATGTTACACTGCTCCAGGATTTCGTCAAAACGTTCCCTGTCCTCTGCCGCGTCCACATCCTCTGCCGCAGTGCCGAGGATGGGAACCCCCATCTTCATCAGGGCCTCTGTCAGCTTGATGGCTGTCTGCCCACCGAACTGCACCACTGCCCCGTCCGGCTTCTCGATGTCCACGATGCTCTCCACATCCTCCGGGGTCAGGGGCTCGAAGTACAGCTTGTCCGCAATATCAAAATCCGTGCTCACCGTCTCCGGATTGTTATTTACGATGATGGTCTCATAGCCTTCCCGGCTGAATGCCCAGGTGCTGTGCACGGAGCAGAAGTCAAATTCAATCCCCTGTCCGATACGGATGGGGCCTGAACCAAGGACCAGGACCTTTTTGCGCCCTTCTGTCTTCTCTGCCTCGTTCATGCTTCCGAAACAGGAGTAATAATAAGGCGTCTCAGCCGCAAACTCAGCCGCGCAGGTGTCCACCATCTTGAATGCCGCCCGGATATCATTGTCATAGCGCTGCTTCTTGATTTCTTCCTGGGCAATCCCGGTAAGCCTTGCAATCACGTTGTCCGGGAATTCAATCCTCTTGGCTTCTGCAAGAAGCTCCGTGGTCAGACAGGCCTTGCCTTCCCCAACCGCCTTAAGGGCCTGTTCCATTTCCACCAGGATGGAAAGCTTGTCAATGAACCACAGGTCAATCCGTGTGATTTCGTGGATTTCTTCATAGGAAATGCCTCTGCGCAGGGCCTCGGCAATCCTCCAGATCCTCATGTCGTCCACTTTTTCCAGCTGTTCCCTCAGCTCACTGTCCGTAAACCCGGTAAAATCATAGGACAGCAGGCAGTCCACATGCTGCTCCAGGGAGCGGATTGCCTTCATCAGGCCGCCTTCAAAGTTGGTGCAGATACTCATGACCTCGCCCGTTGCCTTCATCTGGGTTCCCAGGGTACGCTTGGCGCTGATGAATTTATCAAATGGAAGCCTTGGCATCTTGACCACGCAGTAGTCCAGCATTGGCTCAAAGCTTGCGTATGTCTTCTTTGTGACCGCGTTCTTAATCTCATCCAGGGTATAGCCCAGGGCAATCTTGGCTGCCACCTTGGCAATGGGGTATCCGGTTGCCTTGCTGGCCAGGGCCGAGGAACGGCTTACACGGGGGTTTACCTCGATGACGCAGTATTCAAAGCTGTCCGGGTTCAGGGCATACTGCACGTTGCAGCCCCCGGTAATGCCCAGTTCGCTTATGATGTTTAAGGCTGAGGTGCGCAGCATCTGGTATTCCTTGTCGCCCAGGGTCTGGGATGGCGCCACCACGATGCTGTCGCCTGTATGGACGCCCACCGGGTCGATGTTTTCCATATTACATACCGTGATGACATTGCCTGCGCCGTCACGCATGACCTCATACTCGATTTCCTTCCATCCCGCGATGCAGCGCTCCACCAGGACCTGTCCCACACGGGAAAGCCTGAGTCCGTTTTCCAGGATCTCGGCGCACTGTTCCGGGTTCGCTGCAATACCGCCGCCGGAGCCGCCCAGGGTATAGGCAGGACGGAGTACCACTGGATAGCCGATCTGGGCCGCAATCTCCAGGCCGTGCTTCACATCCTCCACAATGTCGGAAGGAGCCACAGGCTCGCCGATCTTCTCCATGGTCTCCTTGAACATCTCGCGGTCTTCCGCCTTCTTGATGGTCAGGGCCGTGGTGCCGATCAGGCGTACATTGTGTTCCTTAAAAAAGCCTGCATCCTCCAGCTCCATGGCCAGGTTAAGGCCTGCCTGTCCGCCCAGGGTGGGCAGCACGCTGTCCGGCTTTTCCTTTAATATAAGCTGTTCCACCACTTCCACGGTCAGGGGTTCAATGTAAACCCGGTCCGCAATATCCTTATCCGTCATGATGGTGGCCGGGTTGGAGTTTAAAAGCACCACCTCCACGCCCTCTTCCTTTAAGGAACGGCAGGCCTGTGTGCCCGCATAGTCAAATTCAGCGGCCTGTCCGATGATGATTGGGCCGGAGCCAAGTACAAGGACTTTCTTAATATCAGGATTCTTTGGCATCAGTCATTCACCTCCATCATTTTCAGGAAACGGTCAAACAGGTAACCGGAATCCAGTGGTCCGGGGCAGGCCTCGGGGTGGTACTGCACCGTGAAAATATTCTTGCCCACATATTTAAGCCCCTCATTGGTGCCGTCATTTACATTCACGAAGGCGGGAACCGCGATATCCGGGGTCACTGTCTCCATATCAACCACATAGCCGTGGTTCTGGGACGAGATGTATACCCTTCCTGTTTCTAAATCCTTAACCGGATGGTTGCCTCCCCTGTGTCCGTATTTTAACTTATAAGTATCCATGCCGTTGGCCAGGGCCATGAGCTGGTGTCCCAGGCAGATGGCAAAAATCGGCACGTCCGATGCATAAAGTTTCTTTATTTCTTCTATGACAGCCGTATTCTCCTTGGGGTCCCCGGGGCCGTTGCTGAGCATGATGCCGTCAGGGCAGGCTGCCAGCACTTCCTCTGCCGGGGTGTCTGCGGGATATACGGTAACCTCACAGCCAAGGCTGTTCAGGGAACGCGCAATGTTCTTCTTTGCGCCGTAATCCATAAGGGCCACCTTCTTGCCCGCGCCCGGGAAGCTGCCAGCTGGAAGGCCGTCTTTGCCGGAAAGCCTGCTGTTGTCTGAAGGACCGCTGTCAGCAAGGCTTTTTCCAGGAAGCACATACTTCTCCTTCGTGGTGGTCTTCATGACCACGCCGGTGACGCCGTACTCTTTCATGCGCTTTATGGGTCCGCTTAAATCGGTATATTCACTGGTGGTGATCATACCGTTCATGGTGCCTTTTTCTCTTAAGATTTTGGTAAGGGCTCTTGTATCGATACCGCAGATGCCGGGAATGTCGTGGCGTTTTAAGAAGTTCTGGATGGTATCCTCGCTACGGAAGTTGCTGGGGATTCTTGATAATTCTCTAACAATATAGCCGTCCGGCCAGGGTTTTGCTGATTCCATGTCTTCATGGCAGATTCCGTAATTGCCAATAAGGGGATATGTCATGACAACTGCCTGTCCCGCGTAAGACGGATCGGTCAGCACTTCCAGATAACCGGTCATTGATGTGTTAAACACGATTTCACTGATAACTTCACGTTCTGAACCAATACTTGTCCCGGTGAATACAGTTCCATCTTCCAGTATGAGGTATGCTTTCATATGGGGGTACCTGTCCTTTCTTATGTGTTTGCTCATGGGCCAAGTTATCTCAGCCCAAATTGTAAAGATTATACTGTATTTCGATTTATTATTCAATAGCTTTAAGGGCTAAATTTTTTTGTTTCAATCTAATAGTTTTTTAGAACAGGCCAGGCCGCAAGCAGGGCCTAAAAACAGCATCAGACCGCCCGGCATAAGCGGCCTGATGCCCATCTGTCTGTTATCCCTGCTACACCAGCTCCGCAATCCTGGTAATCCCCACATAGATATGGGATATCCGATACCATGTGGCAAAATCCACCACGCCGGTCTGGGGAAGCCCGAAAATGGACTGGAATTCCCGCACCGCATCCGCTGTCCTTGGGCCGTAAATCCCGTCAGGGGTCACCCTTGGGATGGCAGTATAAACAGTTGCAATCATATCCAGCTGTTCCTGCATCTGGCGGACCTTGTCGCCTGTGCTGCCAAGGGTCAGGTCATTGCCGGGCCAGGATGCCGGGATACCGGATATCTGCTCTGCCGTGTTGACATAGATGCTGTCCCCATAAAAATACCGCAGGATTTCAATTGGACTGTAACCCTGCTCCCCCAGGGAGCATGACCCCCACTGTGTCATCCAGTTTGGACACTGTACCTGGCGCCCGTCACAGTACTGGGTCAGGATGGGCTGGCGCACGCCTGGCCTGGACAGGTAATTGTCAAATATCTCATCTACAATCAGGGAAATGCTCTCAAATATGTTCCTGCCGTATATCCATTTATGGTCAAAGGCAGTGGAGGATGTGATGGTAAAATCATATCCCTGGTTCCTGTACCACTCCGTATAAACGCGGTTCAGGGTAAATGACATGATGGCCAGCACGTTGGCCGTGATGGTGGCCCTGGGCCAAGTGGAGTAGATTTCACTGGAGGCCACATTTTTAATGTAATCCCTGTAGGGCACATAGTAATCCTTTGCCGTCCGGTCCGTGGGCGCCCCGTCATGGACCACCACGGTCTGGGGGACCACCACGCGGCTTAAGACGATTTCCCCGCTCTCGTTCACAGGCTTTATCTCTGCCTCTGCAATCTTGGGCGGATAATTCCCATAAAGGGTGTGGTCCGGAATCACAATCGGGTCCTCGGGAGGCGTCCCCTCCCCTGCCGGCGTCATGCTGACCGGCTGGATGGCAGTGGACTCAGCCAGTATCTCGGTTCCCGATACCTCCACCGGGTCAAATCCCTCCGCCTCCACGGTCAGGTTGTATTCCGAATATGGCTGGATGATGCCTGGTTCCAGGCTCAGCTCCACCGGAGGCGCGGGAAGGGAGACCGTCTCTGTCTGGCCTGAACTGTTGGTCTGAAGCTGCTCCAGGGCGCTTGTTGGCTCTCCCTTGTAACTGATTGTAACCCTGGCATTCTGGATGGGGAAATTGTTCTGGATGTTGATTACATTAATCTGCAGCATTCCACTGGATGTCCGTTCTGGATTGGTTGCCATGTAATACCTCATAATCTCTTATCATTACCTAAATATAAGCAGGGCCTTCTTATTATATGCATGTCCCGGTTGGAAAAAGGTATTTTACATTTTTCAGGAAATGCTTGACATCCGTGCCCTGCCTGTCTATAATAACACTCAATTGAATCAATATCTTCAGGGCAGGGTGCGATTCCCTACCGGTGGTACAGCCCACGAGCCGCAAGGCATGATTCGGTGTGATTCCGAAGCCGACAGTATAGTCTGGATGGAAGAAGATGGACATGGATGTTTTATGATGGATGGATTATGATGGATTATTTATCCCGGCCAGTATGCCCGGGATGGATTTGAAGACTGGTCCCATCCGTATGAAGAATGTTAATGGCTGCCCTGGTATGACGACATACCGGGGCATTTTTTATCATAACTTGTAAAGCAGACCGTATTATGTTGATTTCACCCGATTGGCGGATGCATCTGATAGTGGATTCATCTGATGATGGATGCATCTGATGGCGGATTCATCCGATTGTGGATACAGGCCAATCGATGTACGGATATCGGCATATCTCAAAGCTTCCCCTTCCACCCGCCCTGGACCTGATGTTCAAGGCGTTTTTTATTCCATTCTTTTACATTTTCCCATCATGAAAAGGAGGTGTCCAAATGTCGGAAACATCCGATAACATCTACATGGGCCGCGCCCTTGCCCTTGCTGCAAAAGGGGAAGGCCGCGTTAACCCCAATCCCCTGGTGGGCGCTGTCATTGTCAGGGACGGCGCCGTCATCGGCCAGGGATATCACGGTTTTTACGGCGGTCCCCACGCTGAACGGGCCGCCCTTGACTCCCTGACCGCGCCAGCCAAAGGGGCCGTGCTCTACGTCACCTTAGAGCCATGCTGCCATTATGGCAAAACCCCGCCCTGCACGGATGCCATCATAAAAAGCGGCATCCGCCGGGTGGTCATCGGCGCCATGGACCCTAACCCGCTGGTTGCGGGAAAAGGGATTGCGGCCCTTAAGAGTCACGGGATTGAAGTAATCCAGGGCGTTTTAGAGGAGGAATGCATCCGCCAGAATGAGGTCTTCTTCCACTTCATCCGCACCAGGCAGCCCTATGTGGTCATGAAATACGCCATGACCATGGATGGCAGGACAGCCACATCCGGCCGTCTGTCCAGATGGATTACCGGGGAACAGGCCCGGGAGCACGTCCATAAGACCAGGAACCGTTTAAGCGCCGTCATGACAGGGCTTGGGACCATCCTTGCTGATGACCCGCAGTTAACCTGCCGGATCCCGGGCGGAAGGAATCCGGTGCGCATCATCTGCGATACCCGCCTCATGACACCGCTTACATCCAACGTAGTCAGGACCGCTCCCCATGTCAGGACCATCCTGGCAACCTGCTGCCAGGACCCTGCCGCCATGGCTCCCTTTAAGGATGCGGGCTGCGAAATCCTGATCCTGCCCGAAAGGGACGGTCACACGGACCTTAGGTTCCTGATGGAACGCCTGGGCGGGATGGATATTGACAGCGTCCTGCTGGAAGGAGGCAGCGCCCTCAACTGGTCCGCGCTGGACCAGGGCATTGTCCATAAGCTTCAGGCCTACATTGCCCCAAAGATTTTCGGCGGAGAAAAGGGACTTTGCCCGGTAGGAGGGAAAGGGGTGGAACTGCCCGGAATGGCTTTCTCCCTGGAACCCCCAAAAATCACGGTCCTTGGCAGGGATATCCTTTTAGAAAGCGGGGTGGTTCCTTGTTCACAGGCATCATAGAGGAAACAGGGACCCTGGTGTCCTCCATCCGCGGCCCCCGCTCCTGTGTGTTGGATATCAGGGCGCGCGCCGTCTTAGACGGCACCGTGCCCGGTGACAGCATTGCGGTTAACGGCGTATGCCTCACTGCCTCCGCTGTCTCATCAACCGGATTCACGGCTGATGTCATGCCGGAAACCATGGCGCGTACCGGTCTTGGGTCCATGAACCCCGGCGCCCTTGTGAATCTGGAACGGGCAATGGCTGCAGACGGGCGGTTCGGCGGACATATTGTCTCCGGCCACATTGACGGCACCGGAACCATTTCCATGATAAAGCGGGAAGGCAATGCCATCTGGTACACCGTCCGCACCTGCCCTTCCATCCTGGACCTCATCATAGAAAAAGGCTCCATTGCCATGGATGGGATCAGCCTCACCGTTGCCAGGGTGACGGACCGGGATTTTTGCGTATCTGTCATCCCGCACACTGCCGGCCATACGAACCTGGTCCGTAAGACAGTGGGAAGCACGGTGAATCTGGAAAATGACTGTGTGGGGAAATATGTAGGGAAATACCTAGCAAAGCTGCTTACAGTCCCGCGCCATGACAGCCATCCCGGGTCCGCCGTGACGGAGGAATTTTTATTAAGGAACGGTTTTTAATCTTACACATCCATATGAATCCACAAATAAAGGAGGTTAACATCATGTATCACTTTAACACCGTAGAGGAGGCGCTGGACAGCCTGCGCCAGGGCAGGATCATCCTGGTCACGGATGATGAGGACCGGGAAAATGAAGGCGATTTTATCTGCGCCGCCCAGTATGCCACCACGGAGAATGTCAACTTCATGGCAGTCCACGGCAAAGGGCTTATCTGCATGCCCATGAGCCGGGAGCTCTGCCAGAAGCTTAAATTCCCGCAGATGGTAGCGGACAACGGCGATAACCATGAAACTGCATTTACGGTATCCGTGGACCATATAAGCACGGCCACCGGCATTTCTGCACAGGAGCGCGGGACCACGGCCCGTTCCTGCGCTGATGAGGGTGCAAAGCCCGGGGATTTCCGCCGTCCAGGCCATATGTTTCCCCTGATGGCAAAGGAAAACGGCGTCCTGGAGCGTCCCGGCCACACAGAGGCCACCGTGGACCTGATGCGACTGGCCGGACTGAAGGAATGCGGCCTATGCTGTGAAATCATGAAGGAGGACGGTACCATGATGCGCGCACCGCAGCTCATGGAACTGGCCGGACACTGGGGGCTTGCCATCACCACCATAAAAGCCATCCAGGATTACCGCAAGCAGCATGACTGCCTGGTGGAACGCGTGGCCTGCACCAGGATGCCTACCCAGTACGGGACTTTCCGCGCTTACGGCTACGTGGACAAGCTAAGCGGCGAGCACCATGTTGCCCTGGTAAAGGGAGACATCGGGGACGGCAGGGACCTTCTATGCCGTGTACACTCCGAATGCCTGACAGGCGATGGGTTCGGCTCCCTGCGCTGTGACTGCGGGCAGCAGTTTGCCGCCGCCATGGGACAGATTGAAAAGGAAGGGCGCGGCATCCTGCTCTACATGCGCCAGGAGGGACGGGGCATTGGCCTGATTAACAAGCTGAAGGCATATGAGCTTCAGGACCATGGGATGGATACCTTGGAAGCCAACCTGGCCCTGGGATTTAAAGGGGATATGCGGGAGTATCATATCGGCGCCCAGATACTCAAGGACCTGGGCGCCAGGACCCTGCGGCTGCTGACCAACAACCCGGACAAGGTATACCAGCTCTCCGGGTTCGGATTGGAGATCATAAAACGTGTCCCCATCCAGATGGAACCCACTGGCCATGACCTTTTTTACCTGAAAACAAAACAGCAGAGGATGGGACACATCCTGCACTACGAAAGGAATACAATATAAGGAGGATCCGTTATGAATATATATGAAGGAAAACTGATACCGGACAACATGAAGGTGGGCATTGTAGCCGCCCGTTTCAACGAATTCATCACCTCCAGGCTCTTAAGCGGCGCCCTGGACGGATTAAGGCGCCATGACGTGGAGGACGGGAATATTGACGTTGCATGGGTGCCCGGAGCTTTTGAGATTCCGCTGGCAGCTTTAAGGATGGCTTCCAGCGGCAGATATGACGCCGTCATCTGCCTTGGGGCCGTCATCCGCGGCAGCACAAGCCACTATGACCATGTGTGCAGTGAGGTTTCCAAGGGAATTGCCCATGTATCCCTTACAAGCGGGATTCCTGTCATGTTCGGCGTGCTGACCACGGAAAATATCGAACAGGCCATTGAACGCGCAGGCTCCAAGGCCGGCAACAAGGGCTATGAGTGCGCCATGGGAGCCATTGAGATGGCAAACCTGATGCGTGGGATGGGTGCATCTGGCGGGAATGCATTTCCAGGCACGCCCTAACGCGCGGCGCCGGCCCTCCTGATTCCCCACACGGACACCAGGCAGGCCAATGCCTCAGCCAGCACAAACGCAAGCCACACCCCGTCCATCCCCCATATGCCAGGCAGCAGGAACGCAAGGGGGATGATGGCCAGGCAGCCCCTGACAATGGATATGGCGAATGCTTTCCCGGTTTCGGTCACAGCGCTTAAAAAAGCCGAGCTGACAATATTAATCCCTGCAAAGAGGAATCCTGCAAAATACAGCTGGATTCCCCGCCTTGCAATGGGCACCAGCTCCTGGCTGCCTTCGCTGTTGAATATGGCGATGATTCCCTGCCAGCATGAATTGGCGCAGGCATAGATACCGGCCGCCAGCACAATGGAAAGGATGGCCCCATACCGGAACACAAGCTTTAACGTCTTTCCATCCCCCGCCCCGTAACTGCGGCTTACCAGGGGCTGCATCCCCTGGGCAATCCCTGTGAATACAGCGGTCACCACCAGCGCCAGGTTTGCCACGATGCCGTAGGCCGCCACCCCGGTATTGCCTGCCAGGGACAGGATGATGAGGTTAAACATCATGAGCACGATGCCGGACGACAATTCCGTTATAAAGGAGGACACGCCCGGTGACAGGATGGATACGGCTTCCCTCAGGCTCCACCTGCACCTTACGATGGACAGGGAGCTTTTTTTCCCGGACAGATGCAGGGCAAGCACCCCCATGCTGATGACAGGAGCAAGCCCGGTCGCAAAGGCCGCTCCGGACATCCCCATGGAAAAGGGAAACATGAACAGGTAATCCAGGGCAATATTGGCCAGGCTTCCCGTCAGCATGGCTGCCATGGACAGCTTTGGGTTCCCGTCATTGCGGACAAAGGCCAGCAGGGTATTGTTCATGATGAAACAGGGGGCAAAGCAGAGGATGACCCTCAGGTAGACCACCGTATTGTCCATGGTGTCCCCGTCCGCCCCCAGGACAGCCGCAAGGACGGGCGCGCACAAAAGACCGGCTAAAAGGAACACACCTCCCGCTGCCAGCGCCAGTCCCACGGTCCTTGTGAATACCTGCCCCGCCTCCCTTTCATGCCCCTGGAACCTGAAGATGGAAAACCGGGTGCCTCCTCCGGCGCCCATCATAAGTCCGGTGGCATTGATTACACTGTACACGGAAATAGCCAGGTTAAGGGCTGCCAGGCCGCTGGTTCCCAGGGCCTTGGATACAAAATACGTATCGGCCAGGATATAACATGACAGCCCGATCATCCCCATCACGTTGAGTCCCACATATCTGAAAAATTCATAAGCTCCGCTGTTTTTTCCCATCCCTGTCCTCCCTATGCAGCCGGCGGAAAGCAATTTTCAAACACAATCCAGTGCCGCCGGCTGGATTTTCCCGAAAAAAAGCCCGGACACATTCCTTCTTTGACCTAACGGAATGTGTTCAGGCACATAAGCGCTGCATACCCGGTGGCAGGCAGCTGTGTTTACTTATTCATATCTTGATAAAGTCTATCATGATCCTGTGATATTTTCAAGGACTATAGAAACCATTCTGCCCCCAGTCCTGTCACGGTGAAGAACGTCAGTATGTACAGGCAGATGGATGTAATATAGGCAAATGGAATTGAAAGCTTCAGGAAATCCCTGGACTCTACTTTTGTATAAGCCAGCCCCCATGCAACCCATGACTGTGTGATGCAGGAACCCACATTCACCGTTATGGCTGGAATTGCAAATACACAGAATAGGAATGGGACAGAAAAGCTTGCCACATGGGACAGAACCCCCAGGGTTGCCGCGCCACATCCAAACAGTGTGAGAGGCCCCCGGAAAAAAGCAAATGCTGTCAGCAATGCAAAAACAACACACACAACCAGCTCGCTCCTTGGCATGATGGAACCGATTATCACATTAAAATAAGGGGATGCATAGGCCGCGCAGGCGTTAAACATAGGCAGGGTCAGAAGAAAACCTACCAGCGGAGCCGTGTCCACCACACCATCGTAGTATAATTTATTGACCAGCTGACAGTTTTCCTTAAACGTCCCTTTCATCCTGCCGCAAAGAAACAATGCTGCAAAGCCGGCAATAATGAATCCTCCGATAACAGAAAAATCCAGCCATATCTTAAGGACCACTGGTACGATAGGCAGAATCAGGGCATATATGGGGGCATCCTTCTGGGCAGGAACACTGGTGCGTGCAGCCCAGGCATGACTGACTTTGCGTTTTCTCAAATAGAATGCGGTAAGCAGGTTAACCACAACCAGGGTGATTACCAGCGCCATATACCCAAAATGCGCCGCGTACCATCCAAAGGAAAAGGCAGGCATTCCATCCACCGATACCACAAATGCCCGAAGCTGTGCGTGCAGCACAGGATTCAGATACATACCAGCGGACACGGATGCCATAAATGTAAACATGGCAATTCCTTTAGGTATTCCAAGTGATAAAAGGATAGGTAGAACAATAACACCGATTGCAATCACAGGACCGGCCCCCATCATGGCTGTAAAGATAAATGCAGTGGCAATATTCAGGAGCAGGATGGTGATGACCGGCCTGTCACCCCCTAACTCCACTACTTTGCGGATGATTGTGGAAGCAATGCCCGTGTCCATCAGTACCCGGCCAAACCAGGCTCCCCAGCACACATTCACCAGTGTAATCCCCCAGTTTTCCGATGCCGACTGGAAAATCTTATTTAAAATCCCCACCAGGGGTGTCCCGGTTCCTTTGCCAAACTGCAGAATGCTGTTATCCGCCAGGAACTGAGGCGATAAAAAGAAGGTCCCACCCAATGATAATACGGTCCATAATACCGTCATCACTAAAAAACCAATCAATAAATTATAGCCTTTTACACAATAATATGCCAATCCGAAAAATGATAAAATCAGAATAATGCCAATCACATACTCCATACCGATTAACCTCCATTTCAAATGACGAATCATCCTTAAATATCATTACAATATCCCGAATATCCGGAAAGCCTCCGTTGCGCCCATACCATTTTCAATGGCTTTCCTTACCTCCTTTTCCCCGGCTGCTTTTTCAAGTGCCTTTTCAATGCATTCCCCTGCAATTGCCTTTGGGATGATAAGCACCCCGTCCACATCGCCAAATACCAAATCCCCGTCATGTATGATGACACTGCCAATTTCGATGGTACACCTGAAATCAATAACATTGGTCCGTATACTGGAGTCCTGTGCCCAGCAGCCAGCAGAAAAAACAGGGAATTGCTGGTCCAGTACCTGAGGCGTGTCCCGGGTATAGCCGTTCAGAACCGCTCCAACTGCCCCCCGCATCTTCGCTGCAGCGGTCAACAGTTCTCCCCACATAGCGCTGTTATGCGCCCCGGTAGCAAGATAGACCTCATTCTGATCCAACTGATCCAAAGCCTCCGTCAGCAGGCCAAACGGCTTTTCCTGTGCTTCAAATACATCACACTCCAAAACAGTGCATGCCTTTCCCGCAATCTTCATCCCTTCCTTTAACGGCCGGATTCCTGCCGGCAGGAACTGGTGGGAATGCCCCATGACATCCAGTATGTCCCCCACCACCGGCGTATACAGCCTCTCCCTCATAAGGGAAAACATCTCCTCTTCACTTTTCCACATGGCTTCTCCTCCTTAGCTGGATTTTACACCGTTAACTCCATATACGGTCATGGGCCCATTCATGGTTCCATTCCTCTGTACTCTCCCATACCCCAGGCCGTTTGGGATTGATATGTTCAGCCAGTACCTCATCGTCCAGTTCCTCTATTCCAAGTCCCGGACGGTCCGTAAGTTCCAGCCAGCCGTTCTGTACAATCGGCCTGCTGCTTCCCTTTACCATGCTGTCCCACCATGCTACATCGTGGGCATGGTATTCCATGGCCAGCAGATTATCTCCTGCCGCCGTACAGACATGTGCGGCGGCCATACAGCCCACGGGAGTCTCCGCCATATGCACTGCCGCCGCGATTCCCTTTTCCTCCGCCATTTCAATAATCCTCATGGACTCACCAATCCCCCCGGCTGTCAGTACATCCGGATGAATGACGGAAACTGCCCGGTTCTCAATCAGAGGCCGGAATGCATCCCTTCCGAAGATATCCTCTCCCGTACACATAGGAACCGTGGTGCTGTCACTTAACACCTTCCACTGGTCCGTATAGAACCAGGGCACACAATCCTCCATCCAAAAAATATTAAATTTTTCCAGCCTTTTTGCCAGCTTCAGACATGACTGGTAATTCACATGACCAATGTGGTCGATTGCCAGCGGCACATCATAACCAACCATGTCCCTGGCCTGTTTCACGTAATCCTCCAGATAGTCCAGACCCAGTTCTGTAATGGAAAGGCCCGTAAAAGGATGCTGTGTATTCATGAAGTCTGTAACGTTTTTATCTGTAATTCCAAAGGATAGCTCCTCCCGATTATGTTTCCTCATCTGTTCCACATACCCCAGCGGTGCATTTAATGCTCCGTCCACATCCACCAGAAGATCCACGCCCAGATCCATTTTCAACATGGTATAACCGCTTTCCATCCTGCTTTTAAGTGCAAGTCCCATGTCCCGCCCTGTATGCTTTCCGCTTACATCCGTATCACAATAGACCCTCACCTTATCCCGGCATTTTCCACCTAACATCTGATAGACCGGTACCCCATATGCTTTTCCAGCCAAATCCCACAATGCCGTTTCAATCCCGCTCACACCTCCTCCCTGGCGGGCATGACCTCCAAATTGACGTATCTTATGGAATATCTTATTGATATAGCAAGGATTCTCCCCTAAAATAAGACGCTTCAGTTCCAACGCATAGAAACGGTTGGAAAAATCCCGGATTTCCCCATATCCGCTGATTCCCTGATTGGTATCAATCCGAAGGACCGTGCAGTCCATGGGCGCCCCCACAATATCCGTGAACCTCATATCAGTAATCCTAAGTCCAGACGGATGGGATGCTGTCTTTATATCTGCTTCACATGTCTGCATGTTACATGACCCCCTTCCAGTATTTCAATATTTTTTTGTTCACAACATTATCCGGTATGATTCCTTCTGAAAGTTTCTTTACGCCATCCAGACATTCCCCAGCCATATGAATACGTGCATCCCATGTCTCGCTGGCCACATGGGGCGTCAGTATGACCTGTTCCATTCCTTCAAGTTCACCGCCCGCATAGGGTTCTGTCTCGAATACATCCAATGCAGCTCCTTTTAGCCGACCTGTCTTAAGGGCGTCTGCCAGCGCCTTCAGATCCACCAGCGCTCCCCTGGATGCATTGACAAAATAAGAACCGGTTTTCATAAGGGCAAAAGCGGATGCGCCAAACATATGACGGTTTTCTCCTGTATAGGGAACATGCAGGGAAATACAGTCGCTTTCTTTTATCACCTCCTCCAGCGTCCCATACCGGAACCCCTCCTTCTCCTCTATTTCCGTGGAAAGCCGCACAGGGTCATAGTAGGACACATCCATGCCAAGTGCAGCCGCCTTCCTTCCCACACACCGTCCAATCCGCCCCATCCCGATAATGCCCAGCACATGGCCTGCCACGGAAGTCTGGGTTGTCCCAAAAGGCTCTGTGGACCAGACTCCCCTCTTTATCTGGGCCGTATAGCGGTACAGGTTATGGAAAATCCCCATAATCAAGGCAACCGTATGCTCCGCTGTTGGATCCGATACCTGTGTAGGGCTGTTAATGACAGGCAATCCTAAACAGTCCGCATGGCCCATGTCCACATGGTCGAACCCCACTCCCAGACTAGCAATCATTTTCAGGCATTTCCCGGCGTCCATTATAGGACGTGTGACGGGCGTGCCTGCAATAGAAAACAGGACCTCCGCCTCCGCAATCATTCCCATCAGCTCGGTCTGGCTAAAACTTCCCTTCATCCTGTCCGGCCGGATAAACTCAAACACATCCTCATATTCCTGAACACACTCATCCGGAATCCATTTCGTACATAATACCTTCAACATGTCCATCCATCCTCTCTTTCCTGTATTCTACATCTCATATCCCATATGGAAAAAATAACACATATATCCAGGTAATAACATGGATTTTATTGCAATATATGGACAAAATCGTACTAATATTTCACCCCGGCTATTTCCATTACAGGTCACGGCAGGTATAATGAAGATACTGGTCCATACGTCATTATTTCCCACAGGAGGCAACCATGCTGGAGTTACAGCCATTCATCCATTCAAAAAATCTGATTTTGGTCCCTTATCTTGGAAACATCAGCCGCCGTAAACAATTCTCCGGATGGTACCGCGGAAAAGTTGTCCAGGAGGACCGGCATGAGTTTTATCTGATTACCCGCGGACAGGGCACATTAACCGTCGGCGAACAGTCCTATTCCGTGACAGAGGGTAATCTGATTTACATTCCATCGGTTGCAGGCACCCGCTATAACCTGATTCCCGGGGAAGGGCTTATAGACTACTATTCCATCAACCTGCGCTGCGCCATGGCTGTCCACAAAAATGAGGTGTGGCTTTATAATGAAAATACACGGTACCATTATCAGTCCGTGCCTTACCCGGAAAACGAAGAGTGGTCGTTTGAGCGCTGCAGCGGCCCCATGGACCTGCCGGTGGTCCGCGCCATGTCCAACCACACCCTATTACGTGAATTACTATCCAGGATTTACCACATCCGGACTGATACGGACTCCATCAACTTCTGGGCTGAAAAAAATATACTGCAGCAGTTTTTCTGTGAAGTCGCACTCCAGAATAAAAAAGCCGGTCAGGAGGATATGAACACGCGCAGGCTCAACAAAATCATCCACTATATAAAAAAGTACTACATGGAGCCCATTACCCTGGACAGCCTATGCAGTACTGTAAATCTCAGTCCCAGTTATATCATCAAACTTTTTAACCACTATACCTCACTGTCCCCCATGGCCTACGTTAACCGTGTAAGAATAGAAGCTGCCAGGGAAATGCTGGCAGAGACACCCCTGTCCGTTTCGGATATCGCAGCACAGACAGGTTTCAAGGACAGTTTTTACTTTTCAAAAAAATTCAAGGCAGTCACCGGAATCACTCCACGGCAGTATCGGAACAGCCTTCCCTAAATCCGGCGAATGGCAAAAAAAGCAGGCATCTGCCATGTTTTATACAACAGCTGATACCTGCTTCCACTACCCCCGTATATCCCGCACAGTCTCCCCCTTCACCAGATTAGTTGCAATCACATGATGGCATATCTCCTCACAGTGCCCTTCCCTGCCATAGTCCCGGTTAATCTTACAGCTTAAACACTCCACAGCCGTAATTGACATCTTGGCCTTATAGGAACTGATGGTGGTCAGGTCAAAGGGCAGGGCCATCCTGGACTGGATATGGTCAAAGCCCACCAGGGAAATGTCTTCGGGTATGCGGATTCCCTTCTTGTGCAGGCAGGTCCACGCCTCCCATGCAAGGATGTCGCTGAATGCAAAGATGGCCGTAAATTCCAGCCCTTCCTCCAGCACCTGTTCCACAACCCCGGAACAGTTGGACCTGGATACGTCAATCTCACGCACCAGCTTTTCATCCACCTCAATTCCGGCCTCCGCCAGCGCCTTCCCATAGCCCATCCGGCGCTCCCTGGCACTGGATATGTAGCTGGGTCCGTTGAGCATGAGTATCTTCTTATGACCGTTTTCTATCAGGTAATGGACCGCCTGGTAACCGCCCAGCACATCGTCGCACACCACATAGTTGGCATCCACGGTATCATGGTAACGTCCAATCTGTATGAACGGGACCCCGGAATCCAGCAGGAACTTAAGGTTGCTGTCATCCTCCTGGGCCGGACAGATAATGATGCCGTCCACATTCTTATTGATGGCGGTCTTGATGGCATCCCGCTCAATCCCCGAATTCTCATTGGTATTCAGGAGGAATGAAGAATACCCCAGTCCCCTTGCATGATTCTCAATCTCTTTTGTCATAATGGCAAAATGGGGGTTGGAAATATCCCCCAGTATCACGGCAATGGTATTGGTATAACCAAGACGCAGGGATGAGGCAATGGTATTATTGATGTAGCCCATCTCCTTGGCTTCTTTCTTAATCAGCTCAATGGTTTCTTCGGAGATGTCGTCCTTTCCCCTGAGGGCCCTGGATACCGTGTTGACGCTGTACCCGGTCCGCTTTGCCAGGTCTTTTAGTGTAACTGTCTGTTTTACTCGTTTCAATGTTAATCATCACCCCGGTAATAACGTTAATGTAATTTTGTGCTCTTGTCAACTGGTTCTTTTGGAAGTGCGTGAAAAATGCATGGGCACTGCATCTGCTGCGGTCTGGAAACCCTGTCTGCAAAACAGGCCGGGGCGGGGCAGCGTCCTGTACGCTGCCGCCCGCCCCGGCCCGCCTTGCCAACATTACTGGTACTGTACTTTATTCGGGAAGCTTAATCCTGTCATAGTAGCCGTCCACATTGTCTTTTGTCACCAGCTCAAATGGGATATCCATCCTCTCAACGGTCTCGCCTCTGGCTGCCTTGACCGCCATATCCAGCGCATTGGTTCCCTGTCCGATGGCATCCTGGAAACAGGTTGCATCCAGTTCCCCGGCCTTGATGGAATCCAGGGCGTCCACGATGGCGTCAATACCGGTAATTGTAATCTGGTCTTTCTTTCCGGCTGCCTTAACAGCTTCCAGCGCGCCCAGGGCCATGCCGTCATTCTGGCATACGATGGCATCCAATTCGGTTCCGGCTGTCAGAAGGTTCTCAATCAGGGCCATGGCCTCTTCACGCTGCCAGTTGCCTGTCTGGTCAAAAACGATTTCAATGTCAGGGTAATCCTTTAACACGGTCTCATATCCCGCAAACCTGCCCTGCTCCGCAAATGCCCCAAGAGGCCCGCGCAGGACAGCAATCTTGCCCTTGCCGCCAAGCTTCTCAGCCACGTACTTCATCTCAATCTCACCGCCGTTTTCATTGGAAGAACCAACCCATACCTGGCCCTGGTCCCCTGTGACATCCGCGCTGCATGTGATGACCGGAATCCCTGCGTCCACAACCGTCTTGACGGCGGATGCAAGTGCGTCCGCATCCACGGGTGAAATGATGACCGCGTCCACACCCTGTGCCACAAAGCTGTCTAACTGGGAAGCCTGCTTGTCAGACTGGCTCTCCGCATCATTGATGATCAGCTTGACATTGTCATAATTCTTAAGCTGCAGTTCCATGGCTCCCTGAAGCATGGTCATGAACTCCTCGGACAGGTTCTGGAGGGTACATCCAATCACAAGCTCCTCCGCTGCCGCCTCTGTGTCTGCCGGCGCTGACGTGTCCGCCGCCGCTGTATCCGCGGGCGCTGCTGTCCCTGCCGGCGCTGCCGCGGGTGCCGCTGTTGTCTCTGCGGGCTTGGATCCGCATCCCGTCAAACTCCCAAGCACCATTGCTGCCCCCAATACTCCTGCTAATAACTGTTTCTTCATATTCTTCCTCCTTATTATGTTTACTGCTATTTATTACCTGGCGCCTTTTCTGTCGATGAGAACCGCCACCAGGATAATTAACCCTTTTACAATCTGCTGCCAATAAGATGATACGTTAAGTATGTCAAGGCCGTTGCTTATGGTGCCGATGATCAGCGCGCCCACCAGGACGCCTATGACCTTGCCCCGTCCTCCTTCCATGCTGGTGCCTCCGATGACAGAGGCCGCGATTGCATCCAGCTCATACCCGCTTCCCACCACCGGGGACGCGGAGTTCAGTCTTGCCGTCAGTATCATGCCCACCAGGGCTGCCAGGATGCCTGAATAAATGTAAGCAAACAGCTTAATCCTGTGTACCTTGATGCCTGAGGCCTCTGCGGCCATCTCATTGCCGCCCACCGCATAGATATAGCGTCCCAGCCTGGTATTGTTAAGGATGAAGTGGGACACGGCCACCACCACTAAAAGGATATAGATGGGCACCGGGATTCCCAGGAAGAATCCGGCTCCCAGATATGTAAACTCAGGAAGCAGCCCTGAAACAGGACGCCCCTTTGTAAACAGCTGGGCCGCGCCTCTTGCAATGGTCATCATGACCATGGTCACGATAAACGGCGGAAGCTTTCCTTTTGTAACAAATACCCCGTTAAACAGCCCGCACACCGCGCCGATTAAAAGTCCTATAAGAAGGGCCGAGGGCATGGGAAGGATGGGGCTGGCTGATTTGATGAAGCTGGCCGACACCACTGCTGCAATTGCAAGCACCGAACCCACGCTTAAGTCAATCCCTCCTGTGATGATGACCATGGTCATGCCCATGGCCAGGATTGCATTGAAGGAAATCTGTCTTACAATGTTCATGATATTGCCAAGGGACAGGAAAACCGGATTGAATACAGCAAACAGGATACACATGATGATGAATGCAAAGTATATCCCGTATTGGGAGAATTTTCCTATGTCAAAGCCCTTCTTTGTACGTCTGTATGCCTGTTCCATTTACCCCACCTCACTCAACGGTTTATTCTGTATGGTTGCGCGTTTCATGATTTCCATCTGGCTGATATCTCCCTCATGAAGCTCGCCTGTGAGCCGTCCTTCCGAGAGCACCAGGACCCGGTCGCTCATGCCTATGATTTCGGGCAGTTCCGAGGATATCATGATGACGGCCTTGCCTTCATTGGCCAATGTGTTAATCAGCTTGTATATCTCTGTCTTGGCCCCGATATCAATGCCCCTGGTAGGCTCATCCAGGATCAGTATCTCAGGCTTTGAAAGCATCCATTTTGCAATGACCACCTTCTGCTGGTTGCCGCCTGACAGGGATACCACCGGGGTCTTCCGCCCCATCACCTTGATGCCAAACTGCTCAATGGACCTGTCAACCTGGTCATTCTCCGCCTTTTTATCAAGGATTCCCATCTTCTCAAACAGCTTCAGCACGCTGAGGCTTATATTAAAGCCAGTGGTATCCTTCAGGTTAAGGCCCAATAACTTCCTGTCCTCAGGCACCAGCGCTATCCGGTTCTTGATGGCATCGCTGGTGCTTCGTATCTGCACCTGCTTTCCTTTGATGTATATTTCCCCGCTGTCGCTGGGGTTCAGCCCGAAGATGGCCTCGGCCAGTTCGGTCCTTCCCGCGCCCATAAGCCCGGCAATCCCAAGGATCTCACCCTTTCTGAGGGTGAAGCTTACGTCCTCAAACCTTCCCCTGCGCCCCAGGTTTTTGACCTCCAGGATTGTCTCCCCGATGTTCTTATCCCTTCGCTCATACACATCCTTAAGTTCCCTGCCGATCATCATGGCAATCAGGGTATCCTTATCCAGCTCCGTCTTCATCCTTGTGCCAATGTACTCCCCGTCCCTTAACACGGTAATCCGGTCAGCCACCTTGAAAATCTCATCCAGTTTATGGGAAATGAACACAATGGCCTTATTCTGCGCCTTCAGCCGGAACACGAGGTCATATAGGTTTTCAATCTCCCTGTCACTGATGGCAGACGTGGGCTCATCCATGATTAAAAGTTCTGAGTTAAAGGAAACAGCCTTTGCGATTTCCACCAGCTGGACCTGGGCCACGCTCAGGGTCCCCATCTGCGCCCTGGGGTCAATCTCAATCTTCATCTCCTCAAAAAGTTCCCTTGTCCCCCGGATGATTGCCTTTTTGTCCAGCATCCCTACTTTGTTCTTCGGCTCCCTTCCAAGGAATACATTTTCCGCCACGGTCAGGTAGGGGACCGGCATCAGTTCCTGATGGATCATGGATATACGGTTGGCAATGGCCTCCACCGGGTTTCCTATCTTAACCGGATTTCCTTTAAGGATGATCTCACCTTCATCCGCCTGGTACAGTCCGGCGATGATCTTCATCAGGGTGGATTTCCCTGCTCCGTTTTCCCCTATGACCACATGGATTTCCCCCAGTTCAAGGTCAAGGCTTATATTGTTAAGGGCCTTGACGCCATAGAAGGATTTACTTATATTCTTAATCTGCAGATATGACACTACCACCCCTCCTCTAAACAGTAAGCTCCATCCTCTTGATGATCTGGTTCTGGTACACCTCATCCAGCTCCACGAAATACCCGCTCCAGCCCCAGACGCGCACAATCAGGTTCTTGTGGTTCTCCGGGTGTTCCTTCGCATCCAGCATGGTTTCCCGGTTCACTGCATTAATCTGCATCTGGTGCCCGCCCATGTCCATGAAGCTTTTGACGAACACCGCCACCTTGCGTATGCTGTCCTCATTGCGGAACATGCTGTCATGCAGTTCAATGGTCAGCGGACCGCCGTTGGCCACCCGTTCCAGATGGGGTTTGGAAAATGACTTAATGATGGAAACAGGTCCTTCCAGCCGTGTAAACAGGCTGGGCGAATAGTTACAGGCCAGTTCTTCCCCCTCATTCCTTCCATCCGGGGTGGGATGCTGGTTGCGGGAATGCCAAACATAGTACATGGCAGACCCGGTGCCTGCCCGGAAGATTCCTCCCATATCATTGTTCCTGCCTTCCAGGGAATCCGCAAACCAGTCCAAAAGCCTGGTTGCCAGTTCATCCACCCTGTCATCGTCATTGCCCATCTTAGGCGACTGGTAGCGGAGCATGTTCTGGATATCCTCATATCCCTTAAAGTCCGCGTCCAGCATCTTAAGCAGTTCCTCTGCCGTAAACATCCTGTCCTCATACACATACTTGCGGATGGCCGCAAGGGAGTCCACTGCCGTGGAAAGCCCGGTACCGTGGAATCCATAGTTGTTATACAGATTTCCCTTGGAAATATCCCTGGCCCGCTCCACGCATCCGTCCATCATCAGGCTCATAAGGGGCGCCGGCTCCATATATACATTATGTACGCTGTCGCACAGTTCTCCGGCCATCCTGAATATTTCCCCCTTCACCTTATCCATGAATGCCTCAAAGGTCCCGCATCCGGGAAGGCTGTCCAGCACATCCAGCACCACTGCCGCAAAGGACAGGCCGTTGACATTGGGGATATCCATCCCTGTTCCCGGGATGATGAATTCCCAGCAGGCCGCCACCACGTAATCATACGCATCCTTTTCTGCATAGCCCCAGTGCCTCAGACAGGGTATCACCACATCATCATTGGCGTACTGCGGGAATCCCAGGCCCTGTCTGGTCAGCTGGGTTCCCCGCTCATATCTGGCAAGGGGCGTGTCCTTATTCACCCGCAGGTTAATCTTGGGGTCAATGAGCTTAAGTTCCAGGCTGGCCTGCAGGCACAGGTCGGACAGTTCATTGAAGCTATCGCTTCCATCCGGGTTCAGCCCGCCCAGGACCATGCTCTGCCCGTTATCCCCCTGCTGCATGCCCGGATACAGGTCGCTGTCCTTGTTACAGGAAATGAAAAATTCCTCCAGCAGTTCCAGGGCCTCCTCTTTGGTCAGCCTGCCGCTTTCCATGTCTGCTTTGTAATATGGATACATGTACTGGTCAAACCGCCCAAAGGTATTGTGGTAATTAAAGCTGCACCACAGGCAGTAATGAAGCAGGCGGAGGAACTGCAGCGCTTCCATGAAGGTGCCCGGGCGCTGCTTCGGTATGTGCCCAAACACCCGGGCCATCTCCGGGTTGCCGGCCCGCTGTGCCTCTTCCCCATAACGTCCGGCAAATGCTTCGATGGCGTCCAGCGTTTCCGTCAGCGCATTGAGATAGCGGAGGCTTTCTGATTCAAATCCGTGCCCCGTGCCTTGGGCGGACGGGCCGCCCTGCCCATCCAGGGCATACATCCCCTTCTGCCTTTCAATCTCCCTCCTCACCGCGTCAAATCCCCGGTCTAACAGCAGTCCGTAACGCGGGTTGATATTACAGACCTTCCCCTGCTCATGGATATAGTGGTCTTTCTTAATCTCCTTCCATTCATCCTCAGTAAATATCTCATAATTCACAGGAACCGTACGGATCAGGCCAATCCTCTCATCCTTAAACACCACCGGCCTCTCCTGCTCCAGCATATATGTAAGCCTCTTCACACTGCGTTCCAGGCCGGACAGTCCCTGTTCATGGAAATCCTCAGCCAGGGCATAGGGGCTGTCCTTTTCCCTGCGGAACCGCTTCTGGATTTTCTGTACCACATATCTGTCCAGCAACATCTCTATCCTTGCGTTCATGTCATCCTCCTCTATATCCTGCGGCAGGGGATTCCTGCCCGTTCAAACACGGACATGTCAAGCTCCGGTTCCTGGCCTTCGTCAAATTCCGGGGAGTACTCCATTCCCACCATGGAGTACTTGGCGCCCGCCGTCACATGGTATGGAAGAAGCTCCACCACATCCAGGTTCCTGGCCCCGGCCAGCGCTGCCGCGGTCCTCTCATAATTCTCCCGGTCGTCATTGACCCCCGGTATGACCGGGATCCGTATCCGGAATGCCTGACCGCTTTGCTTAAGATACTCCAGGTTCATTAAAACAGGTTCATTATCAAATCCCGTATAATGCCTGTGTTTTTCCCCGTCCATGAGCTTTAAATCCATGATTACATAATCCAGAAGCCCGGCTGCCTTCTCAAACAGCTCCGGCTGGGCATAGCCGCTTGTCTCGATGCATGTATGTACATCCCCAAGCCGTTCCAGGCATTCCAGCAAAAACCGCGGCTGGCCCAGAGGTTCCCCTCCGGAAAAGGTAATCCCTCCCCCCACCTGTTCCAGATAATCCTTATCCTTTAACAGATGCCCTGCCAGCCATTCTGCCGTCACCTCTTCCCCGCAGATGCGGATCAGGTTCTTGGGGCAGGCCCTGACACAGCTGCCGCAGAGCACGCATGTGTCCGGATGGCTGCAGGCATCCCTGCACTTGCCGCAATGAAGGCATCCGTTACCGGAACGCATGAGCTGTGGTTTGTACGACAGTCCTTCCGGGTTGTGGCACCACATGCACCTTAAAGGACATCCCTTTAAAAATACGGTGGTCCGTATACCGGGTCCGTCGAATACAGACAATTGCCTGATATCAAAAATTGTCCCTATTTCACTCACGATTGCCTCCTTTTTCTAACATTATCGTTCACATTAACGATAACATTAACGTTAATGTATTTGTATTATAGGGCTATTCCACCAAATAGTCAAGAGGGATTTTCATTTTTTTATGGAAAACATGCAGGATCATCCTGATATGGTTCTTATAAATGCCGGAAATGCCGGGTGCACATCCGTTTCATGCTGCCGCAATATGAAAGGGACCTGCATCAGCAAGTCCCTTTCTTCATGGTTCCCATATCTATATATACTTTTTAAGTTCATCCAAAACCACCTTTATATCCAACGGCTTGACCAGATATCCTGTCATCCCCGCCTCCATGGCTGCCATCCTGTCTTCCTCAAATGCATTGGCAGTCATGGCCAGAATCGGAATCTGCCCTGCATCCCCGCGTTCCAGTCCGCGGATGGACCGGGTTGCCTCCATGCCGTTCATGACAGGCATCCGGATATCCATAAGTACTGCCTGGTAATGATCCGGGGCGTTATCCCGAAACAGGGCAACTGCCTCCTGGCCGTCCCGGGCAGCCTCCACCTCCATGCCATACATCTCCAGCAAGGTCTTGGCAATCTCCCGGTTCAGCTCGTTATCCTCCGCCAGCAGGATACGGCAGTGATGGAAATCCGTCTTTTCCACCCGTTCCTCCTCAGGATGGCTCCGCCTCACGGCTCCTGCAAATGCATCAAACAGGGAATTCCTGAACAGCGGCTTTGGTACGAAACAATCCACCCCAGCCTTCCTGGCGTCCTCCTCTATGAAGCTCCAGTCATAGGCCGATATCATGATGATCGTGGTATCAGGTCCCACCAGCCTGCGGATGCGTCTGGCGGTCTCCACACCGTCCATATCCGGCATCTGCCAGTCAATCAGGGCAATATCATAGTACCTGCCATGCCTGAGCTGGCGTTCCACTTCCTCCACCGCCTTAAAGCCCGAGTCCACCCAGACAGAATTAGCTCCGGCGTCCTTTAGGATTTCGGTACACTGGCACCCCACCACCGGGTCATCATCCGCCACCAGGACGGCCAGACCGTTTAACAGTTCCTGCTGCTTCCTCTGCCTCTCCTTCTGCTCATCGTCCTCCACCAACTTAAGGGGAATGGTCACTGTAAATGCAGCCCCCTTGTTCTTCTCACTCTCCACTTCAATAGTCCCGCCCATAAGCTGCACCAGGTTATAGACAATGGACAGCCCCAGGCCGCTTCCCACATTATTGCGGGCAGCCTCCGGGGACTCCTGCTCAAATGGCTGGAAGATACGGCTGCGGAACTCCTTTGACATCCCGATTCCCGAATCCCTGACACAGAACCGGATATAGGAAAATCCATTGGTGCGCTTCTGTTCCTGGATATTAATCTGTATCAGTCCGTCGGCCGAAGTGAATTTAAGCGCATTGGACAGGAGGTTTAAGAGGATCTGCTTGACCCTCAGGGAATCACCCACATAGTACTGTTCCAGGGGTTCCTCATGGTAAATCTCGTACCGGATTTTCTTTTCCTGCGCCTGCGGGTAGACAATCTGGTCAATCTCCCCTATCAGTTCGGCAAAATCAAAATATTCCTGGGACAGTTCCATCTTCCCTGTCTCTATCTTGGACATATCCAGTATGTCGTTAATCAGGGACAGCAGGTACCTGGAGGAAGCGTCAATCTTCCGGAAACAATCCTGCACGCTCCTATCGTCCCCCAGCTTCAGCTGGCCGATGGTGCTCATGCCGATGATGGCGTTCATGGGCGTGCGGATATCATGGCTCATCCTGGAAAGGAAATCGGATTTGGCCCTGTTGGCAGCCTTGGCCGATGCAAGGGCGTCCCTGAGAAGCTGCTCCTGGCGGGCCTGTTCCGCCCTCTGGGCATCCAGGACCTTGACCAGGATAATGGCAAGCATGTCACCATTAAACGGGTTCTCCACATAGATGATCTGCAGGGAAATCCAGTGGTATTCATCGTCCTTCCCAATCTGCCGGAACTCCATATAGATTTCCCGTTCCCCGGCCGCAAAGCGCTCCATCACATGTTCCCGCTTAAAATGGCTGATATAATCTTCCTGATAAGCAGGATATACAAGGGGACAGAAATATTCAAGCATCCCGGAGTAGCTGCCCTGGCGCTTACCGGCATAAAGCTCCTGCCCTTCGATGAAGCAGTTAAATGTATCCCTTGTGAGGTTCACGCTCATGATCAGGGGGCATGCGGTACAGATGGCTGCCTGCAGGGACCTGTTCTCAATCATCTGCTGGCGTTCCTGTTCCAGCTCCATGCGCCTGAGTTCAGTGATATCCGTAAATACGGCCTGTATCACTTCCAGACCGTCCGCATTGACAATCCTTCCCATGACCACGCTGATCCATATCTGCCTGCCATCCCTGCGGACCCCCTGGCGTATATAGGCCACCGTGTCCCCGTCCAGCACAAGGCCGTCCACCAGGTCCTCAATCCATTTCCTGTCCTGGTCCGATACCAGGTCATAGGGACTTCTGATGACGGAACGGTATTCCGCCTCTGATCCGAACCCGTATGCTTCCCACACCATCCGGTTCACATTGATGATCCTGTGTTCCGGGTCCGTGGAAAACTGCAGGATCCCGCATGGCACCGAGTTATACAGCTGCGACAGGAAATCCGCCTGCTGCTTATACTCCTGCTCCTTTTTCTCCAGCACTGACTCCAGTCTCTGATATGCCTGCGTGGCGGCCTCCAGGGGGAACAGCTCCCCCTCCTGTATATCCTTAAAAGGCGCTGAATTATGTATGTGGATTGTCTTAAGCCCATCCTCATGTTCCTGGAAGATAAAGGTAATCCTTTGATGGATATTCAGGAATATCCCAGTTCCAGCCTTGGAGCGGAGCATGCTCATCCCCTCGCACAGGTAATTGCCGCCCCCCAGATTCCTGGTTTCATAGACTTCATCAAACATGTCACATGGTGACAGTTCATCCTTCCCGGCCCTAAAGCAGGCAGCCACAGCTTCCTTCCCCTCTGCCTTCTGCCTCTCCCCGGCCCCAAGCCATACAATATCATCTGTAAATGTGGATATAAGGAATTCCACATCACAATCGCAGAAATACCTGGTCAGGATCTTCCTGGCAAATCCCTCTATTTCTTCCTTTGACCTATTGTCCATATGCTCTTTTAAACCTCATAATAAAAGCCTCCCGGCTGATTTCCGTGTGAACCGCTCATCTATACCATAACTAATCCAGTATAACATTTCAGCAGGCCAAACGCAACGCGCAGGGAGGCAGATAATCTTATATTTTCAACTTTTTCTAACTTATCCGGCTCTGTCAGGACAGTTTCTTCATGACAATTCCACTATTTTCCAAAGATGCCCTCACATCAATGATACGCTGGTTGGAGGAACCGCGGAAAGGAAGGCTGATATCCTTCAACCCTTCCACAAACCTACCGTCCACCAACACATCGATCATGCCCAGCATCCTGTCCGTAACCTCACACCTGGCCAGGCTCTCTTCCAGAAGTTCCTTATCCATGAGATATCCTGTATAACACCAGATATCCTTCTCAGGAAAACGCTCCCTTACCCGTTTCAGAAACGGCAGCAGCGCCCTCTGGTTCTCCGGCTCAAAAGGCTCGCCGCCCAAAAGCGTCAGGCCGTTAATATAATCCGGTGACAGGGCGTCCAGTATCTCCTCCTCTGTCTCAGGAGTAAAGGGATTTCCGTATGAAAAATCCCATGCCTCCTCATTAAAACAGTTCCTGCAATGGTGTGTGCATCCTGACACAAACAGGGATACCCTGACGCCCTCCCCGTTGGCGATATCATTTTTTTTGATTGTCCCGTAATTCATATTATAAATGCAGCACCCTTTCCTTTATCTCCTGGGTCCTTCCCTGGTTCCAGAACTGGGTTCCGATATAACCGCAGGTCCTGCGGGCCACATTCAGCTTGTTCTCATCCCGGTTGCCGCACTTGGGGCATTCCCATACCAGCTTGCCGCTGTCATCGTTCACAATACGGATTTCCCCGTCAAAGCCGCATTCCTGGCAGAAATCGCTTTTTGTATTCAGTTCCGCATACATGATATTGTCATATATGTAGCGGATCAGCTGAAGCACGGCCGGAATATTATTCTGCATGTTGGGGACCTCCACATAGCTGATGGCGCCGCCTGTGGAAAGGGCCTGGAACTGGGATTCGAATTTCAGCTTTGCAAATGCGTCAATCTCCTCTGACACATTCACGTGATAGCTGTTGGTGATATAGCTCCTGTCCGTCACTCCCTCAATGATGCCAAAACGCTTCTGGAGGCATTTTGCAAACTTGTAGGTGGTGCTTTCAATGGGTGAACCGTAGATGCTGAACCCGATATTGGTTTCATCTTTCCAGCGGTTGCAGGCTTTGTTCATATACTCCATGACCTCCAGGGCAAACGGCGCTGCCTCCGGGTCGGTGTGGGATTTGCCTGTCATATACTTCACGCACTCATAGAGGCCCGCATATCCAAGGGAGATGGTGGAATACCCGCCGTAGAGCAGCCTGTCAATGGTCTCCCCCTTCTTAAGCCGCGCCAGCGCGCCGTTCTGCCAGAGGATAGGCGCCGCATCTGAAAGCGTGCCCTTCAGACGGTTATGGCGGCACATCAGCGCGCGGTAGCAAAGGTCCAGGCGCTCATCGAATATGTTCCAGAACGCATCCATGTCCCCGCCGGAAGACAGCGCCACATCCACCAGGTTGATGGTGACCACGCCCTGGTTGAAACGGCCGTAGAACTTATAATTGCCATCCTCATCCTTCCAGGGGCTTAAGGCACTGCGGCATCCCATGACAGGGAAGCAGTTGCCTTCCTTCAGTTCCATCATCTTTTTCTCGGAAATGTAGTCGGGAACCAGACGCTTTGCAGTACATCTGGCAGCCATTTCCGTCAGGTAATAGTACTCGGTGCCCTCAGTGATGTTATCCTCCTCCAGCACGTAAATCAGCTTGGGGAACGCGGGCGTGATCCACACCCCTGATTCATTCTTAACGCCCTGATAGCGCTGCTTTAAGGACTCCTCGATGATCAGGGCCAGGTCCTTTTTCTCCCTCTCGTTCTTCGCTTCATTCAGGTACATGAACACAGTCAGGAAAGGCGCCTGTCCATTGGTGGTCATCAGGGTTATGACCTGGTACTGGATGGTCTGCACGCCCTTGATTACCTCTTTGCGCAGCCGGTTCTCCACCACCTGGCGGATGGCTTCCTCGGAAGGGGTGCAGCCGAATGTCTTAACCTCCTCCAGTACCTCCGCATGTATTTTCTTTCTGGATACGTCCACAAAAGGAGCCAGATGTGCCAGGCTGATGCTCTGTCCGCCGTACTGGTTACTGGCTACCTGGGCAATAATCTGGGTGGCAATATTACAGGCCGTGGAAAAGCTGTGGGGCTTCTCAATCCTGGTCTCACTGATGACCGTGCCGTTCATAAGCATGTCCTCCAGGTTTACCAGGTCGCAGTTATGCATGTGCTGGGCAAAATAATCGGAATCATGGAAATGTATGATTCCCTCCTTGTCCGCCTCCACAATATCCTGGGGAAGAAGCATCCTCTTGGTCAGGTCCTTGCTGACCTCGCCCGCCATATAATCCCTCTGCACGCTGTTGACCGTCGGGTTCTTGTTGGAATTTTCCTGCTTCACATCCTCATTATTGCACTCAATCAGGGAAAGGATACGGTTGTCCGTGGTGTTGGCCTTACGGATAAGGGAGCGCTGGAAGCGGTACCTTACATAATCCTTCGCCAGCTCAAAAGCGCCTGTGGACATGATCTGGTTCTCCACCATGTCCTGGATTTCCTCCACTGACACTGCACGGTTCAGCTTATCACATTTGTACTCCACATAATCCGCAATGTCCTTAATCTGTTCCATGCTCAGCTTGCTCTTGCCCGCTGCCACATTGGCCTTGGAGACAGCCACCACAATCTTATTTATGTCAAAATCTTCCTCCGCGCCATTCCTCTTGATAATCTTCATTGTCACTACACTCCTTTTATCCGTCTACTCTCATACGCCGCCGCGTCCCCCGCGGTCCGGTGTATCTGTATCCTATCATATAATCCTGGAAAAATCTGTTGCTTGTGCAACAGTATATGATTTTAGCACTAAATGTTGTGTTTTTCAAGGGGAATATATACGATAGGATGTATTTCAGTAAAACGCTTGAAAGGCGTGGATTTTAGTAATGCCAGTTCATCATTGTGCTGATTTCCTAATCCAGGTAGGCTCCCACCGGGGAGGTATTATACTGCTTCAGTATCTCAATCAATACGGACCCGTCCGGCTCCACTGTCTCGGAAAGTATCTTGTACTGGGTCCGGTTCCGGTCCAGCTGCATCTTGTATTTGTCCACTTCCTCTTTGACCAGCTTCACCGCCAGGTCGCTGCTTACATCCTCCTTCAGCATAAAATGCAGGGTCTGTCTGATACATGCCGCTTTGATTCTTTTCATTCATTACACCTTCCTAATCATAATTTTATATCAATGCCAAAGGCACCAATACCGTCTTATACGGCAACTAAAAAAGGCCCTTCTCACTCAGCGAATTTGAGCGAAACAGGCCTTCTTCCGTTTACCCGAAAATTACCAGTGGAGATTATCCATATAGATGAAAAATCCTCTGAAATCTTATGTTTTCCGGTATTGATTATATCATATTTCCCGAATCTTCGTAAGTAAAATTTTCCAGTTCCTGCACACTGTCCTTACATATGGTCCTTATCTGCCGGCCCTTGCGCAGCTCCCCCGCTCCACCATATGATGGGGCACGATGATCTTCGTTGCAACCAGTTCCGGATTCTCCACGTGGCTGATCATCTGGGCCGCTGCCTCTATCCCCAGCTGGATGGAATTCACATCCACGGATGTGAGGGGCGGGGTGGTGAACCTGGAAAGCAGGGAGTTATTAAAGGAAATGATGGAGATGTCCTCAGGTATGGACAGTCCCAGTCCGATACATGCCTTTTCAAGGGCCACTGCCAGTATGTCATCACTGACCAGGACAGCAGTGGGGCGGTCCTCTCTGGTAAGCAGGGCCATCAGCACCTGGTTCTGGTCTTCCGGCACAGCCGGCGCCTCCACACACAGCCCGGGCCGAAAGGGGATCTGATGTTCCGTCAGGGCCAGCATATACCCCATCTTCCTGTCATTGTTAAACAGCAGGGAGTGGTCGCCTGACAGATAGGCAATCCTCTCATGGCCCAGGCTTAACAGGTAAGCCGCCGCCTCCCTGCCTGCAAGCACATTGTCATTGTCCACATAGATGGTCTGGTTCACATTCCTGTACGCCTTTCCAATCAGCACATATAACAGCCCTTCCTCGTACAGGTAGTCCAGGACCGGGTCCTGCTCCTTGGAATACAGTACAATAAATCCTTCCGCCAGCCCGGTCCTTGCCATATTCTTTATGACCTGAAGTATCTCATCCTCGTTCTGGCCCGTGATTACCGTATTGATATACTGTTTCTGATTACAGTACTGGCTGATGCCCCTGATCACTTCCAGATAAAACGCATTCTGGTATGCCTCCCACTGGGATGGCGGCAGAATGATCCCAATGGTCCTGGAATTCTGGGTAGCCAGGCTGCTGGCCTGGAAATTAGGCTCATACCCCAGTTTTGCCATGGCCTGCCGTACCTTCTCCTTGGTCTGGCGGCTGATGGACGGATGGTCCTTGCAGGTGCGGCTCACGGTTGACGGGGATACTCCGGCAAGGGCGGCAACATCTTTAATTGTAACAGGCATAACGCGCCTCCTTAATCATCAGATTCACTTGAGGATTCAATCACTCTTCCTATATTGTAATATTCAATGCAACTTTTGTCAAACTTTTTCGCAATGTTTGCGTAACTTTCAATCCTATAATTGCATGAATTTACACTGAAATCTTGCACAAAACCCCATTGCCATTTTTGTGCAAAAGGTAGAAAGAACTGTTTTTTCATAAATGATGCTTGCATTCCATCCGCAAACGGGCTATATTTAACGCAAGCGGTTGCGTAATTTAATGCAACTATTCGCGTAACATAATTTCAGGAGGTCAGGTCACATATGAACAAAAAAGACGACGGCTGTATCGGCATCAGGATTTTGTCTCCCTTAACAGGGACAGCAGTAGCATTAGAGGAAGTACCGGATCCGGTATTTTCCCAGAAGATCATTGGGGATGGGATTGCCATCATCCCACAGGACGGGAAACTGGTAAGCCCCATTGACGGTGAGGTTGTATCCGTGGCAGAAACCCTTCATGCCTATGGGCTGCGCTCAGAGGACGGGATTGAGGTCATGGTGCACTTCGGCCTGGAGACCGTGGCATTAAAAGGGGAATATTTTACATGCCATGTAAAACAGGGGGATAAGGTAAAAGCAGGGGACCTGCTGGCAGAAGCCGACCTAAAGGGGCTGGAGGAAAAGCAGGTCAGCCTCATCACTCCCGTACTCATCTGCGGCGGTATGGAAAACCGCACCATGAACACGGTCACCGGCCCTGTATCCGCTGGCAGGGATACCGTAATCACGCTGCTGGATAAGTGTCCGCCGGATGACGCCCCTGCCCCTGGACCTGAAAAGAAAAAATCCAGGTCCCCCATCAACTTTGATTTCCTCCAGAAGCTTGGCAAGGTCCTGATGACCGTAATCGCGGTCATGCCCGCAGCCGGACTCATGATCAGCGTGGGGAAGCTGGTACAGATGGCCGGAGGGGACATGAATTTTGTCCTTACCCTGGGAAGGACCATGGAAACCATCGGATGGGCCATCATCAATAACCTGCATATCCTCTTTGCCGTGGCCATCGGCGGTTCCTGGGCAAAGGAACGTGCCGGAGGCGCATTTGCAGCCGTGATTGCATTTGTCCTTATCAATGTCATCACCGGGGCCCTGTTCGGTGTCAGCAGCGCTGACATAAGTAACCCCGAGGCCGTCACCCGCACCCTTCTCGGACAGGAGATCCTGGTAAATGGATACTTCACCTCAGTCCTTGGCGCGCCTGCCCTTAATATGGGCGTGTTCGTGGGTATCATATCCGGATTTGCAGGCGGGGTCATCTATAATAAATATTACAACTACAGGAAACTGCCGGATGCATTGGCATTCTTTAACGGCAAGCGTTTCGTTCCCATGGTGGTCATTGCATGGTCGGTCGTCATTTCCCTGGTGCTGGCCATTGTGTGGCCGGTGGTGCAGACCGGGATTAATTCCTTCGGCGTGTGGATAGCTAACTCCTCTGCCACCTCCCCCATACTGGCGCCCTTTATATACGGGACCCTGGAACGTCTCCTCCTGCCCTTTGGCCTCCATCATATGCTGACCATACCGATGAACTACACTTCCTTTGGGGGAACTTACACCATCCTTACCGGGGTCAACGCAGGCTCACAGGTATTTGGCCAGGATCCCCTGTGGCTTGCATGGGCCACTGACCTGATTAACCTGCAGAACGCCGGGGATATCGCCGGATACCAGAACCTGCTCACCACCATCACCCCTGCCCGCTTTAAGGTGGGACAGATGATTGGCGCAACCGGACTGCTTCTTGGTATTGCGCTGGCAATGTACCGCCGCGTGGACGTGGATAAACGCAGTAAATACCGCTCCATGTTTGTTTCCACCGTACTGGCCGTATTCCTGACCGGTGTGACAGAACCGCTGGAATTCATGTTCATGTTCTGCGCACTGCCACTATATCTGGTATATGCCGTGCTTCAGGGATGTGCATTTGCCATGGCCGGTATCATCCATCTGCGTCTGCATTCCTTTGGAAACCTGGAGTTCCTGACCCGTATCCCCATGTCCCTGAAAGCCGGACTGGGAGGCGATATCATTAACTTCATCATCTGTGTCGCGGTTTTCTTTGCCGTTGGATACGCCATTGCCTATTTCATGATTGGCAGGTTCCATTTTGCCACCCCGGGACGGCTGGGCAACTACACGGATGATAACGGGTCCGGGGACAGCCAGGACGCGCCTGAAAAGCAGATTTCCGGCAACCGTCAGGCTGAGCGCATCATCACGCTGTTGGGCGGCAGGGATAATATCCTGCTGGTGGACGCATGCATGACCCGGCTGCGCGTTACGGTAAAGGATATCACAAAGGTGGCTGAACTGGCTGACTGGAAGGCGGAAGGGGCCATGGGCCTGATTAAGAAAGACCAGGGCATCCAGGCCGTATACGGCCCGAAGGCAGATGTGCTGAAGTCCGATATTAATGATATACTGTAAAGCAGGGCAGGAGCCCACAGGAAGGAGTACCATGAAACTGATGACATTAAACACCCACAGCCTTGAGGAAGAAAACTACGAGGCCAAGCTCCACGCCTTTGCCGAAGGCGTCTGCAGGGCTGAGCCGGATATCATAGCGCTTCAGGAAGTCAATCAGACCCAGATTGCTGCCCCGGTGGACAAAAAGGATCTGGAACTATATGGGTATGTGCCATGTGCTCCTTGTACTCCATATGCCCCTCATGCGCAATGTGCGTCCGTCTCCCAATGCAGCGTTCATCCCTCCCCCATCCCCCGCACGGATAACCACGCATACCGCGCAGCCAGGATCTGCGCGGAGCACGGCAGGCCCTACCATTGGACCTGGATCGGGGCTAAGACCGGATACGGTAAATACGATGAGGGCCTGGCCATCTTAAGCCGGATTCCCATTGCGGAAACAAAGCAGTTTTATATCACAGCCTCACAGGACTATGCCAACTGGAAGACACGCAAGATCTTAGGGATAGGGATTGCCGCGGAACATGGCATGGAATATTTTTACACCGTCCATATGGGATGGTGGAAGGATGAAGACGAACCATTTGAAGGACAGTGGGAACGGATCCGAAGGGAGCTGGGGGATGGGGCGTGTCTGGAAACATACCCTGGACCTGTGTGGCTCATGGGCGATTTCAATTCCCCTGCCCATGTACGGGGCGAGGGCAGGGACCTGATACGCGGCTTCGGATGGCTGGACAGCTACGAACTGGCTGGCAGCAAAGACAGCGGGATCACGGTGGGCCATGCCATTGACGGCTGGAGGGAACAGGGGGATGTTTCCGGTATGCGCATTGATTATATCTGGACCAGCCGCAAGGTCCCGGTCCGGTCCTCCCGCGTCATATTTAACGGCTCCTATGAGCCAATCGTGTCGGACCACTATGGAATCATCGTGGAATATGAACCAGGGCATCATTGCCCATGAAAAGGAGTATATAGAAAATGAAACGAGAAAGCGGAATCTTACTGTCCATTGCCAGCCTGCCTTCCAGATATGGAATCGGCTGTTTCTCAAAGGAAGCCTACGAATTCGTGGACCAGCTGAAACAGGCCGGCCAGTCCTGCTGGCAGATTCTTCCCCTGGGTCCCACAAGCTATGGCGATTCCCCCTACCAGTCCTTTTCCACCTTTGCCGGGAATCCATATTTCATCAGCCTGGAGGATTTGATTGAGGAAGGGGTGCTGACCAGAAAGGAATGTGAAAGCGCTGACTTTGGGGCGCATCCCGGGGCCGTGGACTATGCAAAGATATATAAGGAACGTTTCCCCCTCCTGCGCCTTGCCTATGAGCGCAGCAACATCAGCCAGGATGAGGAATTTAAACAGTTTGCAGCCGATAATAAGTGGTGGCTTGAAGACTACGCCCTGTTCATGGCCGTAAAATCCAGATTTGACGGAAAACCATGGACACAGTGGGCAGAGGATATCCGCCTGCGCTGGCAGAATGCCCTGGACTACTACCGGAGGGAACTGTATTATGACATTGAGTTCCATGAATATCTCCAGTTTAAATTCATCCGGCAATGGAATAAGCTAAAATCCTATGCCAACCATAACGGCATCCGCATTGTAGGCGACATCCCCATCTATGTGGCCATGGACAGCGCCGATGCCTGGGCGCATCCTGAACTGTTTGAGCTGGACCGGGACAATGTACCCACTGCTGTTGCCGGCTGTCCGCCGGACGGCTTCTCCTCCACGGGCCAGCTCTGGGGCAATCCGCTTTACCGCTGGGACTATCACAGGCAGACCGGATACCAGTGGTGGATCAGCCGCCTGTCCTACTGCTATAGGCTGTATGATGTGGTGAGGATTGACCATTTCCGTGGATTTGACGAATACTACTCCATCCCGGCAGGCTCTGACACAGCCATCGGGGGCCACTGGGAACAGGGGCCTGGCATCGGGTTCTTCCATGCAGTAAAACAGGCCCTGGGCGAAAAGGAAATCATTGCCGAGGACCTTGGGTATGTGACGGACTCGGTCCGCCAATTGGTTAAGGACTGTTCCTTCCCTGGCATGAAGGTGCTGGAATTTGCCTTTGACTCCAGGGATTCAGGCTGCGCCAGCGATTATCTGCCCCACAACTATCCTGAAAACTGTGTGGCCTACACAGGTACCCATGACAATGAAACCATCACGGGGTGGTTTAACTCCATCACGCCCGCGGAGCAAACGCTTGCCAGGGACTATCTGTGCGATTCCCATACGCCGGAAAACAGATTATATCTGTCCTTCATCAGCCTGATCATGCGCAGCCAGGCCCGGCTGTGCATCATCCCCCTTCAGGACTACATGGGACTGGACAATGACTGCCGCGTCAACACTCCCTCCACGGTAGGCGCAAACTGGAAATGGAGGCTCCTCCCCGGCCAGGTCACAAAGGAACTGCTTCAGACCATCGGGGCTGTCACGCTGCGGTACGGGCGGTGGAACTGGTAAGGACATGGGATGGATATCCCCCATCCTTTTTTATCCCCGCCATATCAGACGCGGATTTCCGTTCCCGTCAGCTTCTCATAATATCTTGCAATGGCGCTGTGGTCATTCTCCCCCAGTCCGTCCGCGTGCAGGTTCTGCATCATCTCCATCACCTGGGAGGTAAGGGGAAGGGGGGCGCCGACTCCGTGGCCGGTTTCCAGGGCATTGCCCAGATCCTTGATATGGAGGTCAATCTTGAATCCCGGTTTGAAATTGCCGTCCGTAATCATGGGAACTTTGGCATTCATGACCGTGGAACCGGCCAGCCCGCCTTTGATGGCCTCAAATACCTTAAGGGGGTCCACACCAGCCCTGGTGCTCAGCATGAAGGCTTCTGATACGGCCGCAATGTTAAGGGCCACGATTACCTGGTTCGCCAGCTTGGTGGTATTCCCTGCGCCGATATCCCCGCAGTGGACCGCGCTGGCTCCCATGGTCATGAGCACGTCATAGACCTGGTCAAATACCTCTTTATCACCGCCCGCCATGATGGACAGGGTTCCGTCCACAGCCTTTGGTTCCCCTCCCGACACCGGCGCATCTATCATCCTTACGCCCTTTTTTGCACATTCCCGGCATATTTCCTGGGAGGCCAGGGGCGCGATGGAACTCATGTCAACCAGGATGGTTCCCGGGGCAGCGCCTTCCAGAACCCCCTCTGCTCCCAGGACCACGCTCTTTACATGGGGTGAATTGGGCAGCATGGTGATGACAAGGCCGCACCGGGCGGCTGCGTCCTTTGAGGAGGAAGCCGCCTTCGCGCCGTCCTTTACCACCTCATCCATGTTGGATTCCACCACATCGTATACAATCAATTCATGTCCTGCCTTTAACAGGTTCCTGACCATGGGTTTTCCCATGATTCCCAAACCGATAAATCCTATTTTCATCGTCCTTTGCTCCTCTCCCTTTTCCTAACCGCTTATTATTCCTAACCGCTTATATATCCGCTGTCCCCGGCCGCACGCATGTCTGCTGTCCCCGGCCGCACGCACGTCCGCTGTCCCCGGCCACACGCACGTCCGCTGTCCCCGGCCGCCTATATGCCTGCCATCTCCCTGACCGCCTCTGCAATGGCTGACTTTGTCAGCCCATGGTACTCCAGTACCTCCTGGTAATTGTGTCCGCTGCACCCGAAGGTATCCTGGATTCCCACCATTTTCATGGGTTTTGGCTCCCCGCAAAGGACTTCTGCCAGTGCGCTTCCAAGGCCGCCCCTTACATTGTGTTCCTCTGCCGTCACCACTGCCCTGCAGCCTTCCGCCATCTTCCTCACAGCCTCAGCGTCCATGGGCTTGATGGTGGACACGTTGATGACCCTGACGGAAACAGCGCCTTCCAGGTCCCTTGCAGCCTCCATGGCCAGCCCCACCATGTATCCTGTGGCGAACAGGGCCACATCCGTCCCTTCCTTTAATACGGTTGGCACGCCGATGGTGAATTTCTCCCCTTCCTTTGTCACATTGGGATAGTCATTCCGGTTCAGGCGCAGATAACAGGGGCCGTCCATGGCAGCCATGGCCTTTACCGCCTCCACTGTCTCATTGGCGTCAGCCGGGCAGATGACCGTCATGTTGGGCACTGCCCGGAAGACTGCCAGATCCTCCACACACTGGTGGGTCGCACCGTCCCCAAAATCCGATAAACCGGAGGAGGAGCCGCAGATCTTCACATTCAGTTTCCCGATTGCAATGGTCTGGCGTATCTGGTCATAGGCGCGCCCTCCTGCAAACACTGCAAAGGAATTGGTAAACGGGATTTTCCCTGTCTGCGCCAGTCCTGCCGCCACACTGGTCATGTTGGCCTCTGCAATCCCCATCTCAAAGTGTCTCTGGGGAAATTCCGCCTCAAACAGCTTCCCCATGGTGGAGGCGCCCAGATCTGCGTCCAGCACCACGATCCGCTCATCCTGCCTTCCCAGTTCCACTAATGTATTGCCATATGCAATTCTCTGATTTGTATAGCCCATGCCTATGCCTCCTGTTCCTGTGCGGATAATTCCAAAAGCGCCTGTCTGTAAGTTTCCTCTGTCAGCATACCGTTGTGGTATCCCACCACGTTTTCCGCAAAGCTGACGCCCTTTCCCTTGACCGTGTTGGCTATGATGGCCGTTGGCACCCCCTTCACGGTTTCCGCTTCGTCCAGGGCATTCAGGATTTCCCTCATGTCATGTCCGTTGATTTCAATCACATGCCAGCCAAAACTCAAGAATTTGGCCATGATATCCCCTGTGTCAAACCGCTCCTTGGTCCTTCCGTTGGCCTGAAGCCGGTTCCTGTCCACAATGGCCACCAGGTTATCGGCCTTAAACGCGCTGGCCGCCATGGCCGCTTCCCATATCTGGCCTTCGGCAATCTCCCCGTCCCCAACCAGCACATACGTCCTGCTGTCCAAGCGGTCCAGCTTAAGGCCCAGGGCCATGCCAAGGCCAATGGAAAGCCCCTGCCCCAGGGAACCGGTTCCGGCCTCGATGCCCGGGGTTTTCTGCACATCCGGATGTCCCTGCAGGTAGGAGCCGATTTCCTTGGTATGCTTTAAATCCTCCACCGGAAAATACCCGCACTCCGCCAATGCCGCATACTGCAGGATTCCCACATGTCCCTTGCTCAGCAGGAACCGGTCCCTTTCCCTCCACTTCGGATGTTTGGGGTCGTGTCTCATTTTATGGAAATACAGCGCGGCCACAATGTCCGCAGAGGAGTTGGAACCTCCGATATGTCCAGCCACTCCCACGCCGATGCTGATTACCACGTCCCTTCTCAGCTTCTGCGCCTTGTCCTCTAAATCCTTTATCAGTTTATCATCATATTCCATCACAGATTCCTCCTAATCCACCATTACCACTTTAATCAGGCTGCCCGGGTCCTTTGCCAGTTTTTCAAAATAAGCCGGCGTTTCCTCCATGCTGACTTCCTTGCTTATGAGCGGGGCCACATGAATCCTGCCCTGGTTCACGAGCCCCACCACGGTCTTGAACTCTTCATAACCGTACAGGAACGACCCCTGGATGGACAGTTCCCTTGTAACGATTTCCTGCATGTTAACATCCACAAATGGTTTGTTGTTGCCGATCCAGATGGCCCTTCCCCCAAACCGCAATGCCGCCATGGCCTGTTGCACCGTGGGAGCGGCCCCCACCGCCTCGATGGCCACATCCACGCCCTTTCCCCCGGTCTCTGCAAGTATCTGTGCCTTCCAGTCACCGCTGCCCGGATTGACGGTCACATCCGCCCCCATCTCCCTGGCAATCCCAAGGCGGTAATCGCTTAAATCCGACAGGATGATCTTGGCAGCGCCTTTCATTTTCACACATGCCAGGGCCAGCAGCCCGATGGTACCTGCGCCCACGATGAGGACCGTCCTGCCCGTTAAATCCCCGGCGTGTTCCACGCCCCGGTAAGACACTGCCAGCGGTTCCATCAGGGTGCCGATTGAATAGGGTATCTGGTCCGCTACCCGGAAACAGCACTTTGCAGGAACACAGATATACTCTGCAAACGCCCCGTCCACATCCAGAACCCCAAATGCCCGCTTATTCAGGCAGAGGTGGACATCGCCCTTCCTGCACATTTCACAGTGGCCGCAGAAATCCACGGGATAGACGGCAACCCGGTCCCCTTTCTTCCACTGGTCCACTCCCTGGCCCAGCTCCGCCACCTCCCCGGCAAATTCATGGCCCATCATCATGGGCGGGAGCCTTCTGCCTGTGATGCCCAGATAACCGTGTACATCACTTCCGCAGATACCGCATGCCCTGACCCTGAGCTTTACCTCTCCCGGCCCCGGACTTACGTCACCCACTTCCTTTAAACTAAGGATATTCGGTCCTTCATAAACAATTCCCTTCATTACCCTGTCCTTCCCTTCCCGACAGGCATGAAGCCTGTCTTAAAATTCCTGTCATATATCCCCGTCATCCGGCGGTGTCCCTTACTTCTTCTGAAGAAAGCATTGGAGATTCACCTTGCGTATCGTTTCCACCGGCACCTTCGGCTCCCTGTCATAGGTCAGAAGCCCATTTATCTCCTGCTCCACATCACACAGCTGGGTATACACAAAGCCCTGTACCAGAGGTGATGCGGCCAGGGCGGCAATCAATCCCTCATATTCCTTCAGGAATTCCTCCCCGCTTTCAGCCACAGCATACCCCCAGCCCTCATCCTGATTAAGCCTGTAGGCCACGCCTCCGAATTCCGACACAATGACCGGCTGGCCTTCATACCCATATCCATGGGCAAACAGGGTCCTGTTCGCGGGCATGGAGGAAAGCAGGCATTCCAGGTTCCCGTACCGTTCCTTTAATACCGCCGGGTCACAGGTATAATCATGGATGGTGAGCAGATCCGACTTTGTGTGGTTCCATCCATCATTGGAAATGACCATCCTGGTGGAATCCATGGATCTGGTCAGATAGTACATGCATGCGCTGTGGGCCTGTTCCTCCTCACGGTACATGATGTTGTCCACGCCCCAGGACTCATTGAGCGGGACCCATGCAACGATGCACGGATGGTTATAATCCCGCTTCACGATTTCCATCCATTCGGGAATCATCTGTTTTATATATTCCCTGGAATAGAGATAGGCATTGGCGCACTCCTCCCATACCAGAAATCCCAGTTTGTCGGCCCAGTACAGGAACCGCTCCTCCTCCACCTTCTGATGCTTCCTCACCCCGTTGAATCCCATTTCCTTGCAAAGGGTGATATCCTTTATCAGGGCCTCATCGTCGGGCGCCGTCATCAGGGAACCGCGCCAGTATCCCTGGTCCAGCAGCATTTTCTGATAATAAGGACGGTTATTCAGGAGAAATGTCCCATTCTCCACGCTGACCTTGCGCATGGCAAAATAGGAATCCGCCTCATCCACTGCCGTCCCCTGGCTTTCCAGCTTATAATGGACATCGAACAGGACCGGATGTTCCGGCGTCCACTCATAGGATTTGTGTTCCCATTCCAGGTTCAGGTTCTGGTCCAGCTTCCACTCCCGGACCGCCTTCCCATTGAGGACGGTGACGGTATCGCAGACCATCCTGGTTCCCTGGTATGTAATCTCCACCTGCAGCCTGGCCTCTGTTTTTTGGTCCAGAAGGATTTCCATGCCAATCATCTTCCGGTCCACATCCGGCGTCATCCACACCTGGCGGATGAACTGGCTTCCCACCGGCTCCAGCCACACGGTCTGCCAGATTCCGGTTGTGCGGGTATAGAAAATGGATGCGGACTCCTGTTTCCAGTACTGTTTGCCCCTGGGCTGTTCCAGGTTCCTTGAATCGTCCCCGGCCCGGACCACCAGGACATTCTCCCCATCCCTGAGGAAATCCGTGATTTCAAAGGAAAAGGACGAATGTCCGCCCACGTGGGCGCCGGCCCATTCCCCATTGACCCAGACCTCGGTCCTGTAATCGCAGGCCCCGAAATGAAGTATGTAGCGCTTCCCCGGTTCCAATGCCCGTCCGTCAATGCTGCGGCGGTACCAGACCACATCGTGGAATCCCGTGTCATGGATTCCGGACAGTTCTGTCTGGTACGCGAACGGGACTGTGATCTGTCTGGAAAAGGGGTGGGACAGATACCATTTTTCCCTCTTCCCCACATCCTTGTCATCAAAACCAAACTCCCATTTCCCGTTCAGGTTCATCCAGTCCTGCCGCCTGAACTGGGGCCTGGGATATTCATTCTTAGGTATATCCGGCTGATCTGTATGTGCTCCCATATCGGTCATCCTTTCGTACGGAAACGGAACATGTGCCAGGAAGACCTGGGTATCACCACTTCCAGCCGTCCCTGCGCCAGGATGTCCGTGGATTTAGGGGACGGCACCACCCGGTCCGGTTCCAGGGCCGAATTGGCTTCCTCATATCCGTAACCTTCAAGGGCCGTATGGCAGAGACAGGACTCCGCCTTCACACTTCTTAAATCACAGGAAAGGGCGATATCCTCCTCCATGCTGCGGTTGAGCACGAACAAGGTTACCGTGCCTTCCCCTTCATCCGCCACAGCCACCGCGTCTAATACAGTCACATCCGTGTACTGCCTGCAGTCGTATCTGGGGCAGTCCATGTTCACCTTTAACGCGGTTCCACGGCCATAAAGGCTGGTGTAATAGAATGGATAATAAATGGTCTGCTTCCACGCCTTCCCCCCTGTCTCAGTCATGATCGGCGCAATCACATTGACCAGCTGGGCCAGACAGGCCATCTTCACACGGTCGGAATTCTTTAGGAGGGAAATCAGCAGCCCTCCCACCACCAGGGCGTCCTCAAAGTTATAGATATCCTCCAGTCTGGGCGGTGCCTGTATCCAGTGCTCAATCTTCTTGTCGCTTTCCTTGGTGTGGTACCATACATTCCACTCATCAAAGGAAAGGTTGATGGTTTTCCTTGAACGCTTCTTTGCCTTCACGTAATCACAGATAGCCGTGACGGACCGTATGAAATCATCCATCAGGACGCCTCCTGACAGGTAGGACTGTGTATCGCCGTCATAATTACCCCAGTAATTATGCAGGGACAGGTAATCCACTTCATCGTAGCACTCTGTCAGCACCGTTGCCTCCCAGTCCGCAAAGGTGGGCATCACCATCTTGGAGCTGCCGCAGGCCACCAGTTCAATGGAGGGGTCCACCCATTTCATCATCTTGGCCGTCTCATTGGCCAGCCGCCCGTACTCATATGCCGTCTTGTGTCCCATCTGCCACGGGCCGTCCATCTCATTGCCCAGGCACCATGTCTTCACGTTGTAGGGTTCCTCTTTCCCATGGGACCTTCTAAGGTCACTCCAGTAACTGCCTTTCCCATGGTTGCAGTACTCCACCAGGTTCCTGGCCGCGTCCGCTCCCCGGGTTCCCAGGTTCACTGCCAGCATCAGTTCTGAATCCACTTTCTTAAGCCAGCCGTCAAATTCCTGAAGCCCCACTTCATTGGTCTCCGTGGTAAACCAGGCCAGGTCCAGCCGGGCCGGGCGCTGTTCCTTAGGACCCACGCTGTCCTCCCAGTTAAAGCCGGATACAAAGTTGCCCCCCGGATACCGTATGACAGGGACATGCAGTTCCTTCACCAGCTGGATCACATCCCTGCGGAACCCATCTTCGTCCGCCAGGGGATGGCCCGGCTCATATATCCCGTTGTACACAGCCCTCCCCAGATGTTCGATGAAGGAACCGTAGATGCGGTCATCAATGGTTGAAATGATATTCAGACGGTCTACCGTCATATCTGCCTTTTTCAAACTGTTATCTCCTTCCTGCGGCGTGCCGGAACAACCGCCCCGCCCGGTCACGCCTTATAACTATAACCCTAAACCATGATTATCCCTTAATTCCGGTCATGGCAATTCCCTGGATGATCTGCTTCTGGAATATGAGGAATACGATGATGGCCGGTACGGAGGCAATCACGCTGGCCGTCATGGGCAGTGTGAATTCCGAAAGGTTCGCCCCCTGGAACTGGGGGATTCCCACAGGCAGGGTCATCATTTTCTCCGATGTGATGGATAAAAAGGGCCAGAGGAAATTATTCCAGGAATTGGTGAATGTGAATATCCCCACGGCTGCCATGGATGATTTGGATACCGGAATACAGATATTCCACCAACGCTCAAAGGCATTGGCCCCGTCCAGCACTGCTGCCTCTATCAGCTCGTCGGGAATGCCGTCATAACACCGTTTCATGATCAGCACGCCGATGGGGGCCGCCAGGCTGGGGCACATCAGGCCCACATATGTATTGAGAAGCTTAAGTTCCGCCATCTCCTGGTACAGCGGTATGATGATGGATTCAATGGGCACCATCATTCCGGCCGTGATAAGGAGGAAAATGGCGGTGCGCCCTTTAAACTTTAATTTTGAAATGGCGTAGGCCGCCAGGGAAGTCAGCATCAGGGTGCCTATGGTAACCGCAATGGCAACGGAGGCACTGTTAAAAATCCATTTGATGATCGGCGCCTTTTTGGCAACCACTGTGTAATTATCCAGGGAGAACACACCGGTCAGTACCTTGGACAGGATGCTGACAGGGGTCCCATAGGGTTTCAGCGATGAAACCAGCATCCAGATTACCGGGAAAATCCAAAACAATGCCGCAATATAGACGATCATATATAAAGCAGCCCTTCCCACGGTCATTTTTTTCTTTGTCTTCATGGGTTTCCTCCTTCTCAATCTTTTTTCCTGCCCAGGACTTTGTTCTGCAGCATGGTGATGATGAACACCATCACAAAAAACGCAACGGACATGGCTGCCGCCCGTCCCATCCTCCGGTTTGTAAAGCCTGTCTCATAGATGTAGTGCACAATGGTCCTTGTATGGGTACCGGGACCGCCTCCCGCCATCAGGTAGGTCTGCCCGAACAGTTTAAAGGAGGCAATGGTCTGGAGCATGATTACCAGGACCGTGGTGTCCTTTAACATGGGAACCGTGACCGAAAACAGCATCTGCCGTGAATTGGCCCCGTCAATCCTGGCTGCCTCGTAGATGTCTTCCGGTATATCCTGAAGCCCTGCCAGGAAAAGGATCATGTTAAATCCAACGGTCCACCACACAGTGGTAATCAGGATAGCCAGCCATACCAGCCATTTCGTATTGAGCCAGTACATTTCCCCAATGCCCAGTACATTGGTAAGCTGTGTCACAAGGCCGGTGTAAGGCTGGAAAATAAAGATCCAAAGGCCGGTCACCACGGACATGGACAGCACATAGGGAGAGAAAAAGCAGGTCCTGATGAATATGGTGCCCTTTAACCTGGAGTTAATGAACATTGCAAAGATAAAACCTACCAGGACAATCGTAGGCGTGGAGATTACCACAAAAAACAAGGTGTTGAACATGGCCTGCCAGAACCCTTTGTCCTGAAACATCGCAGCGTAATTCTGGATGCCGATAAAAAATGTCCTGCCGCCCAGCGTCGCATCAAAAAGGCTGAGTTTCATGCCCTTAAGGATGGGATACAGGAGAAAGCACAGGAAAAAGAGCAGGAACGGGATGATAAAGCACCACGCCGTTATGTTCTCCCTCACCGCATTCTTCCGTTTGATTGATTGATATGACTTATCCATGGAATGCCTCCGATTTCATTGCTGTTAAGTTCCCTCGCCGCCTGTTTTTTAAAACTGCCGCAGTATTACCTGCAGCAGCCTCAAAAAATATATTTTCCTAACCCGGTATTTCCGTATCCCCGCCGTCCTATCTGTTATAGGAATCCAGGATTTCCTGGAACTGTTCCTGCATATGGTCCATGGTAGCCTGCACGTCCTGCTCCCCTGCAATCATGGCAGCCAGTTCCCTGTAGGTCATCTCCGTAAGTCCGGCCACGCCGCATACCTGAGGATAGAATTTTGCATAGTTAGCGGAATCCGCATAGTTTTCCCTGTAGGGAAGGGCCTTGAATTCCTCAGATTCCATGACCGAGGTCCTGCTGGGAATATGGCCGGACTTGGCCCATTTGCCTGTGTTATCCGTAATCCATTTCATGAATTCCATGGCAGATGTCTTTTCCGCGTCCGTAAGGTTGGCATTCTTAGGCATCACCAGGGTATGGGAATCCGCATAAACGGATTTGGTGGTACCTAACTGCGGGAATGACATGGACACGAAGTTCAGACCATTGGTTCCCTCAAAGGTGGGGATTGCCCAGTCACCGTTGATGGTGGCCACCGCAACGTTGCCGGTAAACAATTCCGCGCCGTTCTTCTGGTTCTTGGGCCATATCTCACTGTCCACCATACGCATCATGATTTCCAGTGCCTTCCTGTTGGCATCGCTGTCCAGGGTGGCCGTCTTGCCGTCGGCATCGCACACATCGCCGCCGAACTGGGTCAGCAGGGTGTACCACACATACATGGGAAGCCCGTTCATGGAGGTTCCTGACAGAGGCATCTTGCCGCTGTCCGCCTTAACCTTTTCAAAATATTCAAAGAACGCCTCTTCCCCATCCGGCACAACCACTGTCCCGTCATCTTCCAAAAGGCCCATCTTCCCAAATTCATCCGTGTTAAAATGCATCAGCAGCAGATGGGTATCCATGGGCATGCAGTAGTGGGTGCCATCCACCTTGGAGGCTTCCTGAAGCCGTTTCGTAAACCCGGTCCAGTCCACGGAAGCATCTGCGGCCAGGCTGTCCAAGGGTTCCAGCAGTTCATCGGTCACATATTCCTTAATCCTGGTAATATGGTTGACCGCAACCGTGGGAGCGGAATCAGAAGTCATGGCTGCCAGCAGCTTGGTATAGTATTCCTCTGATTTGATGATCATGAATTCCACTTCCGTGGTGGGGCTTTGGGCATTGAACTCATCCACAAGGGCCGTCATGATATCGCCGTCCCCGCCTGAGAACGGTGCCCAGTAGGTAATCTTTGTCTTTTCCCCGGACGGGGCCGCGGTATCCGCGCCCTCTGCCGCCTTGCCTGTGTTTTCCGTGCCCCCGGACGTCCCGCCTGAGGCCGCCCCCTGTCCTCCTCCGCACGCTGCCAGTGACGCCATCATGGTCCCTGTCAATACCAATGCTGTCATTTTCTTTACAAGGTTTCTTTTCTTCACGTCTGTTCCTCCTTTTTTCTCTGGGCCGTAGCCGGGGCGGGTCCGGTCACCCATTCACACCCCGGGGGATTTCCCCAATAAAAAGACCTGCCATAAGACAGGTCCTTTCCATTCCCAGGATACATGTTCCTAACAACAAGAGCCATCTCATTTGATGAGATAAGCATATCATGTAATCCATACACCGTAAATTTGACTGTTTTAATAAAAGTGTCAATTCTTAAACTGATTTTTCCCATTCGTCCGGATATATTCCCCCGGGCTGACCCCCGTATATTTCTTAAATACTTTCGTGAAATATTTCACATCCGGAAAGCCGCTGGCCTCGGCCACCTCATAAATCTTGAGCTTTCCCTCACTGAGCAGGCGTTTGGCCACGTCAATGCGTATCTGGGCCCGGTAGGTGGTATACTTAATCCCCAGTTCCTTCATGAACAGGGTGCTCAGGTATTCCGGCGTCACATTCATGCGCTGCGCCATCTCATCTAAGGGCAGGTCGCTTTTGTACTCCCTGTCCATGATTTTAAGCACCTGGTTGATGATTGGGTGGTTGCCGGACCTGAGATTCCTGGTATACTGTTCATACTGCATCAGCACGTTCAGGATAAGCTGGGGATAATGTTCCAGAAACAGGCTGTCCCTCACCCACTCCAGGATATTCAGGTTGCTGATATTCTCATACAGCCCGTAGCTGGCCCTCCGTATGGCGTACAGGACAGCGGCCGTCAGGCAGATAAGGGCTTCCCGGATATCCGTGTAGGAGTAAACCTTCTGCTTGAGATACAGGAGGAATTCTTCCAGATACCCTTCCACCGGCAATATATCCCCCTCATTGATGCAGGTGATGATCTTTCTCTCAAGTTCCGATGGATAGCTGAATTTCTGTGTTTCAATCCGGCTTATCACCTCCTCCGTGAGGACCACCGGTTCCCCCACGGAAAGGTTCCAGTTGGTCATATCAAGGAGCCGTTCCCTCTTTGCCTTTATCTCATCCGTCCCCTTAAGGCAGGCCCCTGCAAAAACCAGATAAGGGTTAACCTGCTCCCTGCACCGCCTTACAGCCGGGTTCAGCCTCTCGTTGATTCCCTCCTCGTACCCACGCAGCAGGATATAATTTTCCTTGTGGCGCGCTTCCCGGCACACGCAGGCTTCAATTCCCGGCACCGCCTGTACCAGCTCCGCCACGATCCGCTCCCAGTCGGCCTGTACCACCCGGTTCTCACCCCGTATGAGGAGAAGGAAGTCCATCTCCCGGGACGTGAACCGTTTCTTCCACTCATCCTCGAATTTGGACCCGGAGAATCCCTGCATGAACAGCGCCCGCTCCAGGATCTGTTCCGTGTCCATGGATGAGGTCCTGATATTCTGGGCCTCCTCCTCAATGGCTGTCCTGACCTTGCGCAGGGATTCCTCCAGGATTTCCTTTGTGATCGGCTTCAGCAGATAGTCCATGCTGCCCAGGCTGATGGCCTCTTTGGCGTACTGGAATTCCGCGTAGCCGCTGAGGATGATATAGCGGCAGCCCAGCTTTTCCTCATTCAGCGCCTTAATCATTTCCAGCCCGGTCATGCCGTTCATCCGGATATCCGTAATGATGATGTCCGGGTGCAGTTCCATTGCCATACGGATTCCCTCTTCCCCGCTTCTGGCCTGGCCGGTCATCTCGTACTCCCCTCCCAGCTCGGCAATCAGGTTTGATAATCCTTTTAATGTCTTCCATTCATCTTCCACTATCAGTATTTTCACGAATCTCCTCCTGACCTGGCCTCATGCACTGCCTGGGTATCACGGTTTCAATGGTGGTTCCTTTCCCCTCACCGCTCTCCACATGGATGGAGTAGGCGGTCCCATAATACAAATCCAGCCTTGCCAGCACGTTCAGAACGCCGATGGAATTACCCGGATTCATCCTGCGGACAAAAACAGCGTCAATCTGTTCTTTGGACATGCCCAGTCCGTTGTCGCTGATGATGAAGGCCAGGCGCTCCTCATCCTGTTCCCGTATCTGGACCTTAAGCAGTCCTCCGTGCTCCACATCCGCCATCCCGTGAAGGATGGCATTCTCAATGAAGGGCTGGAATATCATCTTGTGGATCTTGCAGGTCTTCACCGACTCCTGGCACTCTATGACGTACTCAAAGCTGTCCATGAAACGTACCTTCTGAAGGTATAAATACCGCTCCAGATAGGATAGTTCCTCTGAAATCATGACAATCTGGTTGCTCTGCTGAATCTGGTAACGGAGTATCTGGGCAAATTTACTCAGCATGCTGCTGATTTCCTTCTGGTCATTCTCAATGGCCAGCCAGTTGATGGAATCCAGGGTATTGTAGATGAAATGCGGGTTGATCTGGGCTTCCAGCGCCCTGATTTCCGCCTCCTTTTCCCTGACTCCCGACTCCTTCACCATCTGCATCTGTTCATTGACCGTGTTCATCATGATGTTGAAATGGGTGGCAATCTGGCTGATTTCATTTTTCTCATCCCGGTGGATTCCCACCTTTGCGTTCAGCTTGCCGCCCTGGACCTTGTTCATCGTATTGACGATATCCGTGATATATTTAGACATTTTCTTAGACACGTACAGTACGGCCGCCAGCACGGCCAGGGCCAGCAGGAAAGAAACGGCCAGCACGGTCTTCTGGATTTCATACAGCCTGTGATAGACATAATTCTCATCCAGCACGCTGTACATCCTCCATCCGGTGGACGGGACCTCCTCCATAAGCACCATATGGGGGCTGTCCGGATCCTTCCTGTCCGCCTCCTCAAAGTATCCGTCCACCAGATTGCCTATGACGTCCTTATCATAGTGGGAAATGATCCTGCCGTCCGCATCCGTGATCAGCAGGTAATTGATGTCCCTGTCCCCGCTTACCTGTCCGTTGGCGCATATCTCGCTTAACACGCTTTCCTCAATGCTGACTATCCCCGTCCCCACCTGGCGGTTGGTGTAGTAATCCATGATCTGCTTGCCGTAGGAATACACATAGTATTCCCGGGTCCCCTTCCGGTCCAGGTACTGGGTGGGCATCCATTTCCCCTTAAGCCCCCCGTTGTCCTCAAAAATCCCCTGGCTGAAATACCGCTGGTGCAGGCCGGATATCTTGGGATTGAGCAGTTCCACCTCCTGGCGGTCATAGCCGTAACTGATGTCCGAAATGGTGCGGATGGACATGCTGCGCACCTCCGAACGGTAGGTCAGGAATTCCTTCATGGTTTTATCCAGTTCAGACTTGATTTTCCACTCATTCTCCTCATTCATGCTGTTAAGCGCATTGACCGCCATTATGAAATCCGTGTCCCGGAACAATTCGTCTATGGCCTTCTTATAGCCCTTTAAGGAGGTATCCAGGTTCAGGGTGGTCTGGCGCAGGGAATTCTGGTAGGATTCCTCAATCTTCTCCTTCATGAACCTGCGCATATAGGAACTGCTGAGTCCCTGTACGATGACCAGCTGGAACAGGAATACCCCCATGAAGACCATGGTAAGCTGCCTGGCGAATGTCTGCCGTTTCCAGATATGTAATATCCCCTTCATGCCCTATTCCCCGTCACCACTCAGCCACGGAGCCATCCGCATGCCTCCAGACCGGGTTCTTCCAGTTATGGGGCGTCCGGTTCTCCTCAAGGACCAGCTCCTTATTGACCGCAACGCCAAGTCCCGGCCTTGTGGGAAGCTTGACAAAACCGTCCACAAACCGGAAATCCTCCGGGTTATCCACATAATCCAGCACGCTCCTGCCCACATTATAGTGGATTCCCATGCTCTGTTCCTGGATGACCGCGTTGTAGCAGGTGGCATCCACCTGCAGGCAGGAGCTGAGGGCGATGGGCCCCAATGGACAGTGGGGGGCCAGGGCCACATCATAGGCTTCGGCCATGGATGCAATCTTCTTTACCTCCGTGATGCCTCCTGCATGGGACAGGTCAGGCTGGATGATATCCACGCCTCCCATCTTAAACAGGCGCTTGAAGTCCCATCTGGAATACAGCCTCTCCCCGGTGGCAATGGGGATCTGGCAGGCAGCCGCAATCTCCCGGAAGCTTTCCATGTTCTCGCAGAGCACCGGCTCCTCGATGAACATGGGGTCGTAAACCTCCAGCTTCTTAGCCAGGATTTTAGCCATGGGCTTGTGCACACGGCCATGGAAATCAACGGCAATGCCGAAATCCTTCCCGCAGCTTGCGCGGATTGCATCCACCCGTTCAAGCACCGCGTCAATCTTATCATAGCTGTCAATGAACTGCAGTTCCTCCGTGGCATTCATCTTCACTGCCGTGAATCCTGCCTCCATCTTCTCCCTGGCCGCCGCCCCCACGTCCGAGGGCCGGTCGCCGCCAATCCAGGAATATACGCGCATCTTATTCCTGCAGCTCCCACCCATCAGCTGATGGACAGGCGCGTTAAAGTATTTCCCCTTGATATCCCACAAAGCCTGGTCGATGCCGGAGATAGCGCTCATCAGCACGCCTCCTCCCCGGTAAAAGCCGGCCCGGTACAGGACGGTCCAGATATCCTCAATATTGGCAGGATCAGCCCCGATCAGATAATCCTCCATCTCATGTACGCAGGCCAGCACCGTGCCTGCATGCCCCTCTAACACAGCCTCCCCCCAGCCGCTTAACCCTTCGTCCGTGATGATTTCCACAAATCCCCAGCGCGGACGGACAAAATATGTGTTGACTTCCTTGATTTTCATATAAGCCATCTCCTTTCCCAACAGGTTCATCCCATCTGTACCATCTGTAAATGACACTATCCACATAACATGTGGCATCATACAAAATATCACACAAAAATCCCCATGTCAATTTTTATCTAAAACCCACTATCCAGGGGGGTTATAATCATCATAATGCACAATCATTATTAGAAGGATTGAACCAATAAAACAAGGCACCGGCCTGCATCCTTTCCTCAAGGCCATGCAGACCGCCGCCGATTTTCCTTTCCCTCTATCCTTACTGCCCCTGCTCCCCCATAATCCTCAGCAGGACTCCCACGATATCCGGATCATACCAGGAAGCGTTCTCCTCAAACACACCTCCATCCTCCCCTGAAGCAAAATATGCGTCAGCCGCCGCGATGATACGGGAGAGCAGGGGAATATCCCTGCCAGCCAGGCCTACCGGCCATCCGCTGCCGTCCCAATGCTCCGTATAGTGGAGCAGGCAGGCCGCTATATTCCTGTATTCCTCCAGGGAAGACAGGAGACGGTAAGCATGTTCCGTATGTCCCCGGTCCATCCCGTCCTTATCCGGGCCGCCCGGCCGGAACAGGCTGCACATGCCGATCCTGCGAAGCTGGTAACCCTGTTTTAACAAAGCAGCAGAGTCCGGGCACAGGGCTTCTGCCAGTTTCCCAAGAACCTCCTCTTCCGGCCTCGACAGGCGGGTAATCAGGCCCTCCCCCTGTGCGGCCCGGATAATATTGTCCACCGTGTCCCGCTTCATCTGTACGCTCTCCGTCAGCTTCTCCTCATACATCATACGGTCCGCCTTATGCAGGATATCCTCCATGGATTCCGTTCCCTCCGCCTTCACGGCATAGCCCAGGGAAGCCGAAACCTCTGCCCCGCATATATTCTCCTTGGGAAACCCCAGACGTATGCGGCTTATGATTTTCCGGGCATCCTCAGCCGTGGTGCGGGGCATGAGGATGGCAAATTCATCCCCGCCAATCCGCGCCAGGATATCGTCCTCCCTGCAGCCGCGTTCCAGGCACCGGGCCACCCTGCATATCAGCCGGTCCCCCACATCATGGCCAAACACGTCATTGACCAGCTTCAGCCCGTTCACATCACAGCATACCGCGCACAGCGGATAATTGCGCGAGGTATCAAGGCGCTTCAGTTCTTCGGCAAAATAACGCCTGTTATACATCCCTGTCATGGAATCGTGGAAACTCAGGTATTCGGCGGCCTTCTGCATCTCCTCCCGTTTGCCCATATTCAGGACAATAACCTCAATGCTGTCAGCAATCCCGTTAATCTCCGCATTGGTAAAGCCCAGATCAGGATTATCCTCCGGGCAGCCGTCCGCTACCTTTTCAATCCTGTCCCGCAGCGCCATGATTGGCCTTGCAAACCTGTATATCAGCACCCGGCTCAATACAAATCCAAGGATGACTGAAATGAACACGACCAGACCCACTAACAGTATCACGCCATGCACAATCGGAAGGATTACCTCGGAGGCGTCAATGGCGGTGGCCACAAAAAAGCCAGTGTCCGGTATCCGTTCAAAGTACGCCATGGCGTTGACCCCGTCCTTTTCATATTCACCGTAATTGGTAGTCCCTTCCACCACTGCTTCCCATACAGACGTGTCTATATAGTTCATCAGCGTATCGTCGATATATCTTTCCTCCGGATGGATGATTACATTTCCATCCATATCCATGATATAGCTGCGCTGGGACTTATACTGGTATCTGGCGCTTAACTGCCTGGATATACTGTCATTGGAACAGTCAATGCTCACAACGCCCACGGTTTCCCCATCCTGATCCACCAGCTTCTTACACTGGCTGAACAGCCATTCACCGGTGGCCGCGTCACTGTAAGCCAGCCTTGCGACCCCATCCGTTTCCATAGCCGCGTCATACCAGGGCCTGTCCATGGGGGAATAGCCGGAAGGCGTGTCATAATCACTGATGTACAGGCTTCCGTCCTCATATCCCGAATATATGTAGGTAATATTGCTGTTGTCCGCCTGGATTGCGCCGTAAATGTCCAGAACCGCCTGGGGATTCCCATATCCTCCGTGGATAACCGTGTCATCCCTGGACAGGATACCCACCACGGCTGCATTTTCATGGAACATGCTTTCCGTGTAGGTGACAATCTGGCTGTTGCATTCCCTCAGGGAATTCCTTGCATTGTCCACATTGGCTGTGTACAGGATCCGCAGGAATACACAGGCAAAAATCAGCGATACAATGGACAGGGAAATAAAACTGAGCAGGAATATTTCCTTTTTAATGGTCAAAAAACGTTTTTTTCCATCCTTTACCCTTCCCTCGTCCCCCATGGACCTTCCTCCTTACACACATCATTTTACTAAATTATAGCACATACATGACAAAACAGTTACAAAAAATGCTGCCGCAAAATGCCATACAGACATTTCACGGCAGCATCTGCCATTCCATACAATTCAATCAATAGCCCGCTCCCTCACAAGCCAATCAATAAATAGCCCGCTCCTTCACAAGCACCGTGGGATACCCCAGGTTACGGAGGGTCCGCTCCATGCGCACCGCATAATCCATGTTGAGGAACGCGCCCACCCTGACCTTATAAAGGCCGTCATCATACACCACGAACGCTGGCAGTCCCTTGGCCTGGAGTTCATTTACCAGACGGTCCGCAGGCATCCTGGTGCGGAACGCGCCCACCTGGACCTGATAATATTCCGGCCGCTGCTCCTCCTGCTGGCGTATGGTCTCCAGGATGCCGTCCGCAATTGCCTGGGCAATGGCGTCAAAATTCTCATCAAAGAATCTGTTGTCCTCCGGATTATCGATAAATCCCGCCTCCACCAGCACGGCCGGCATCTGGGTCCGCCTGAGCACGATCAGGCCCGGACGCTCCTGGATTCCCAGGTCGTTAAAGCCGGTCTGCACCAGGTTGCGCTGGATATTTTCCGCCAGCATGGCCGGGACCCCTGCGTTCTCATATACAAGGACCGTTGCCCCGCTTCCCGTGCCGGGCACAGGCATTGCGTTGCGGTGGATGGACACAAAATAATCAGCGCCGGAACGGTTGGCAATCTGCGCTTTTTCAAGGGGCGTGTCAAACACGTCCGTGGTCCTTGTATAAACCACGTCCACCCCGTTATTCTCTAATATCTGCCCTATTGCAAGAGCCAGCCGCAGGGCGTCGTCTTTTTCCCGCCGCCCGTTAAACATGGCGCCGGGTTCTTCACCGCCGTGGCCGGCATCGATAATCACTCTCTTAATGTCTGCCATATCAGACTCTCCTTCACATATGACTCTACACTATACCATATGTGAAAGTGAGACAAATGTTGACACTAAATTTCGTCCACATCCACTCCCCTGGGACCCACATGGGTGGAAAATACAATCTGTGTGCTCGTCTTACCGAACTTCTGAAGCTGTCCGATGAACATATCAAGCTCCATGGTGCTCTGGAACGCCACTTTCATCAGCATGGAAAAATCCCCTGTAACGCAGCTGCACTCCAAAACATTGGGCACTTCCTTCGCATACGCGTAAAATTTTGGCTTATCTTCCGGCACCACGTCCAGGTTGATGAAAGCCAGGATGTGGTACCCCAGCTTCATGGGATCCACCATGGCATGGTAGCCGGTTATGATTCCTTCCTTCTCCAGCCGCTCAATCCTGGCGGACACGGCCGGCGAGGAAAGGAAGGTGTTCTCTGCAATGGTCTTAAGGGACATCCTTGCATTGGCCTGCAGAAGCTTAAGTATCTTGCGGTCGATATCATCCATACTCTTATGTTCCTCCCTTGGCAGCGCTATTGTCTGAGGGCCTTTAACCTCTCCACTGCCTTTACTGTATTTTCATAAGTTCCAAATGCCGTAAGACGGAAATATCCCTCGCCGCTGGGTCCAAAGCCGCTGCCAGGGGTTCCCACCACATTGGCCTGTTCCAGGAGATAATCGAAAAATTCCCAGCTGGTCATGCCATTTTCCGTCTTAAGCCAGATGTAAGGGGAGTTCACGCCTCCGTACACGCTGTATCCTGCCTCCTTAAGCCCTTCATGGATGGTCCTTGCATTCCTCATGTAATAGGCAACCTGCTCCATGACCTGCCGGTTTCCCTCCTCTGAATACACTGCCTCTCCCGCCCTCTGTTCAATATAGGGCGCTCCGTTGAACTTGGTCCCATGGCGGCGGGCCCACAGGGAATGTAGGGACACATCCCCGCACTTCAGGTCCTTCGGCACCACGGTAAAGCCCAGACGGACGCCGGTAAAACCAGCCTTTTTTGAAAATGAACGGAACTCAATGGCACAGGTCCTGGCCCCTTCTATCTCGAAGATACTGTGGGGGACGCCAGGTTCTGAGATATACGCCTCATAGGCGGCATCATAAAGGATGACGGCCCCTGCCCGGTTGGCATAATCCACCCACACCTTAAGCTGTTCCCTGTCAAGGGTTGTCCCTGTGGGGTTGTTGGGGTTGCACAGGTAAATCAAATCCGGCGTCTCCTTTGGAAGCTCCGGGGAAAACCCATTCTCCTCCGTACAGGGCATGTATATGACATCACTCCACATCCCGGTACCTTCATCATATTCACCGGTGCGCCCGGCCATCACATTGGAATCCACATACACCGGATACACCGGGTCGCACACCGCAATCCTGCTGTCCCCGCTGAAAATCTCCTGGATGTTGCCGCAGTCGCTTTTGGCCCCGTCAGAAACAAATATCTCATCTGCCTCCACCGGACAGCCCCAGGCCCTGTAGTCTTTTTCCACAATGGCCTCCCGAAGGAAGGGATACCCCAGATCCGGTGCATAGCCGTGGAATGTCTCCGCGCGTCCCATCTCCTCTGCCGCCCTGTGGATGGCCTCCACCACCGCCGGGGCAATGGGCAGGGTCACATCGCCGATTCCCAGGCGGATGACCGCCTTGTCAGGGTTGGCCTGCTGATATGCCGCCACCTTTTTCCCAATGGTTGAAAAGAGATAACTGCCAGGCAGTTTCAAATAGTTCTCATTAATCTTAAACATGTGTGTTCCTCCTGTCCTTTCCGGAAGATATCTTGCCCCGCCTCCCCGGAACCAGTGCCCGGTGCTAAGGCGTGTCTCCCATAAACGTAAACGCTCCCAGGAAACCCGTCCGGCTCCGTACAGGACTGAAAGGACAGCAAATAACCACCATCACAGGGCCTGTACAGAGACAAACAGCACATCTTCGTGCCCGTGGTCCCTGAGAGTGTATTGATTACATATAGTTTAAAGTGTTAACTGATTAAAGTCATCTTGTCAATCATAATATATTTCCTGCGGTATGTCAATACTTCCGTTAAATACTTCCACCGCAGGGCCTGTCATGAAAAGACGGCCAGTGGCGCGGTCCAGGCGTATCATAAGCTTTCCGCCGCGCAGGGAAACCTCCGCCTCATCATCCACATACCCCATGAGGATGGATGCCAGCACGCTGGCCGTGGCGCCTGTGCCGCAGGCCCAGGTTTCCCCGCTGCCCCGCTCCCAGACCCTCATGTTGAGATGCTTCCGGTCCACCACTTCTATGAACTCCGTGTTCACCCGGTCCGGCGCAAACCGCTCATGGTATTCAAAGGCAGGGCCGGTTTTCTCCAAATCCAGCCTGTCAATGCCGTCCATATAGTACACCGCATGGGGATTGCCCACATCGATGCCCACAAACCTGTAATCCTTCCCATCCACCTGTATGTCCTCAGGAAGGTCTGAAGTCAGGGTCCCCTCTCCCATATCCACGGTGATTGACACGGCCTTCCCGTCCTTCACCTCCAGTTCAAGGGTCTTGATCCCGCCCAGCGTCTCTACGGTCATGGTCCTCCTGTCAGCCGGCACCAGGCCGTGGTCGTAAGCGTACTTCCCCACACACCGCACCCCGTTGCCGCACATGGTTCCCTGGGAACCGTCCGCATTGTACATCTCCATCCTGCAGTCCGCCTTCCCGGACGGGCAGATAAGGATAAGGCCGTCCGCCCCGATCCCGAAGTGACGGTCGCTTATGAACCTGGATACCTTTCCCGGCTCCTTTACCTGTTCCTTAAAACAGTCCACATACACATAATCGTTGCCAATCCCCTGCATCTTTGTAAACTTCATTCCCACACCTCACACATGAATTAAACTGATAACCATCTGGGCTGTTTCCACCAGGTTGGTGCCGCTGTCCATACTGCACTTCTGGATGTACCTGTGAGCCTCTGATTCCGTCATATTGTTGCGCTCCATCAACAGCGCCTTTGCCTCGTCAATCAGCCTGCGTTCCTCGCCGCTCCGCTCCCTGGGCCGGTTTTTCATCTTCCGGCGGAAACGGACCTGGGCCTGCACCATCATTTCCAGGGTGCTTATAAGGTCATGGACCTTCAGGGGCATGGGAAGGCAGATTACATTGCCCGGGGCCTGGCCTCCCCACCGGCTGGGAGAGGAGATGAGAAGCATGTCAAATGCTGCCGGCAGATACTGGCGCAGCTCATCGTACAGCATATCCTCAAACCGGTAGCCGCTCACCACGATGCCGCTGCCCACCCCTTCCGCCGCCGACAGCGCCTGTGAACCGGATGTACAGACAGCGACCACCTGATAGCCGTTACGCACCAGAATCCCTTTTATATTCTTTCCATCCTCCGGTTTGGAGAACGCTACGATAATGTTAGTCACATGCCTCACCTCCAAGCAAGCATTGGGACCGGAACCTCATTGCGGTACCGGCGTCAATATTTATAAAGATATTCGCTTACTTCCCAGTCAGTGACCTGAGCCCTGAAATCGCGCCACTCCTTTTCCTTTGCTTCCAGATACTTGGTATAGATATGGTCCCCCAAAACATCCTTCATGAACCAGTCCCCGTCAAACGCCTCAATGGCATCCCCCAGCGTCTCCGGTATGCGCTCCACATTCCTGGACTTCATCTCCTCCGGCGCCATGGTGAACATGTTGCCCTCCACGCACTCCGGAAGCTCCATCTGCTTCTCAATCCCGTCCAGGCCGGCCCTCAGGCATGCCGCCAGGGCCAGGTATGGGTTCATGGCTGAATCCGGGCAGCGCAGTTCAATCCTGGTGCTTTCCCCTCTGGGTGAAGGGATGCGGATAAGGGAACTGCGGTTGGAGGTGGACGACCAGGCGATATAGATGGGCGCGTCGTACCCAGGTATCAGGCGCTTGTAGGAATTCACAAGCGGATTGGTAAGGATGGTCATGGGCTTCATATGGTGCAGGATGCCCGCCATGAAATAGTAGGCCGTGCGGCTCAGCTTCAGTGGGTCCGAGTCGTCTGCAAACAGGTTCTTCCCGTTCCCGTCCGACAGGGACATATTGATATGCATCCCCGAACCGTTGATTCCTTCCTTCGGCTTTGGCATGAAGGTGGCATGAAGGCCATGGCGCTTGGCAATTGTCTTGGCCGCCATCTTGAAGGTTATGATGTTATCCGCCGCCCTCAGGGCATCCGTGTACTGGAAATCAATCTCATGCTGGGCCGGGGCAATCTCATGGTGGCTGGCCTCAATCTCAAATCCCATCTCTTCCAGGTTAAGCACGATGTCCCGTCGGACATTCTCAGCCAGGTCAATGGGGGATACGTCAAAATACCCAGCCGTCTCATGGGTATTGGTGGTGGGCCTTCCCTCCTCATCCGTGTGGAAAAGGAAGAACTCGCACTCAGGTCCCACATTGAACACATAGCCCATGCCGGCGGCCTTCTTAACCGCCCGCTTCAGCACATTCCTGGGATCCCCCGTAAATGCGGTCCCGTCCGGATTATACACATCGCAGACCAGCCTTGCCACCTTGCCCTGCTGGGGCCTCCACGGGAATATCTCAAAGGTATCCAGGTCCGGGTACAGGTACATGTCGGACTCGTCAATCCTTACAAATCCCTCAATGGCGGAGCCGTCAAACATGCAGCGGTTATCCAGCGCCTTCCTAAGCTGGCTGGAAGTAATGGCCACATTCTTAAGCATACCAAAAATATCCGTGAACTGAAGGCGGATGAACTCCACATCCTCTTCCTCCACCATGCGGATAATGTCGTCCTTACTGTATTTGCTCATCTCTATTCTCCCTCTCTTGCAAACTGCAATACCAACCATGTGGATCCGTGAAACAGGAAAGGCGGGGACGCCCTGGAGCTCTCCCGCCTCGCTCTACAAAAAATATAGCAACAGAATTTTTATTTGTCAATGTGAATTGACGATTTCGTGTTTTTTACCAATATCACTTTAAAGCGCGAAGTTGTTCTGTGAAATGATTACCTAATTTCATGGTGCCCACATACCCCACATCCCCGGTCATGTGCACAACGCCATCCTCGTCAATCTCAATCTCCAATGTTCCGCCGGGCATCTGGACCACCATCTTGGGGTCTGTCAGTCCCAGACGGTAAGCCGCTGCCGCTGCCGCGCAGCATCCGCTGCCCGAGGCCAGGGTATATCCTGCGCCCCGCTCGTAAACCTCGGTCTGGATATGGGTCCTGTCAAGCACCTTCATGATCTGCGTATTGATTTTCTCCGGGAACTGCCTTGCGCCCTCTGAATATTTCCCAATCCTGCACACCAGGTCCTTAGATATCTCATCCATAAGGATGACACAGTGAGGATTGCCCACGGACAGGCAGGTCACGGGATATGGAATCCGTCCGAATACCATTGTCTCATTGATGATCTCCCTGCGCGGGCCTTCCACCGGCACGTCGCTGCTCCAGAAGGAGGCCCTGCCCATGGACGCCTTCAGCCGTGTCCCTTCCTCGTTCAGGTAGTGGATTGCCGCCTCGCCTCCGCTGGAATAGATGGTAAAATCCTTTTTCTGCACATATCCCGCGTCCTTCAGGTATTTGGCAAATATCCTGACCCCATTGCCGCTTTTCTCCGCAATGCTTCCGTCCGGATTCCACACCACCATGGAAATCCTGTCCTCACTGATTACAGGCCCTTCCAGCACGCCGTCCGCCCCAACGCCGAAATTCCGGTTGCACATCAGCTGCACGTTGGACGGGTTCAGTTTCATTTCATTTTTATTAGGGTCATAAACCAGATAATCGTTTCCCAGTCCATGATATTTCTCTACTATAAGCCTCATATCCATATCCTCCATATTTTCCAGGCATTCCACTTTACATCCTGATTTATATTTTATCAGGCATTTTATCATAAAAATATAGATATAATGCTGTTTTATATTGCAAATAATGCTGTCATTCGTATATACTGTTCCTGTAAGGAGGAATGATCCATGTATATAAGCGACGGCTCCCCTGCCACCCAGAAGCAGGGATATCTGGAAGGCGACTTCCGTCTGTTCCACATTAAGGATAAACTGCAGCGCACCTATGATTTCCACTATCATGATTTCCTCAAGATCCTGGTACATCTGGAAGGAAATGTAACTTATACAATCGAAGGCCGTTCCTATTCCCTCTGTCCCGGGGACATTGTGTTGGTGGACCGCGGACAGATTCACCGGCCCCAGGTGGATTTTACATCTCCCTATGAGCGCCTGGTCCTGTACCTGTCCCCGGACTTTCTGGAGCGGTACGGCGAAAATGGTTCTTCCCTGGACAGCTGTTTTTCCACCGCGGCCTACCGCCATTCCAATGTGCTGCGCTTAAAGGAGGATACCCGCCGTCCCATGCTGTCCCTCCTTCGCAGGCTGGAGCGGGCCCAGAACTGGCAGGAAGAAGAATTTGCAGGACCGCTGTACTGCCGCCTGCTGTGCCTCGAATTCCTGGTGGAACTTGGACGGGCATCCATGGACGCCAACGCCCAGTACATCCCCACCGGCACTTTAAACTACCATGTGTCAGGACTTATATCCTATATTAATGAGCACCTGTCCGGGGACCTGAGTATCCGTACCCTTTCTGACAGCTGCTGTCTCAGCCCCTACCACATGATGCGCATGTTCAAGGAGGAAACCGGTTACACCATCGGAAACTATATCACAGAAAAGCGGCTGTTACGGGCCCGCGACCTGCTTGCCCAGGGAAAAAGTGCGACCGAAAGCTGCTTTTCGTCCGGGTTCCAGAACTATTCCACCTTTCTCAGGGCTTATAAACAGCACTATAAAGAACTGCCCAAACGCTCTGTCCGGTTAAAAAACAGTAAAAATTAAAGTATTTCTGATTTTTTCTTGAAATTTTCGTAATATCTGATATAATATACTCATTGTTTTCCCATTGAGGACAGTTGTCTTTGCCAGATGAACACACCTTGCGCAGGGGATTTGGAATCAATGGATCATTCATGAAATGAGGAGGATTGTAGTATGAGAATCAGGAAAATCATGGCCGTAACCATGGCCGCGTGTCTTGTTGCAGGTTCCCTTGCAGGATGCGGCAAGAAAGCAGAAGAAAAAGTCATCAAGATCGGCGTGTTTGAACCGACCACAGGTGAGAACGGCGGCGGCGGATTCCAGGAAGTACTGGGTATCCGTTATGCAAAAGAGATGCACCCAACCGTAACAATCAATGGCGAGGAATACAAAGTAGAGCTGGTGGAGGTTGACAACAAGTCCGATAAGACAGAGGCTGTCAACGCAGCACAGAAGCTGGTAAGCGAGAAGGTAAGCGTGGTCCTTGGAAGCTACGGCTCAGGCGTATCCATTGCAGCCGGACAGATATTCGCAGACGCCAAGATTCCTGCCATCGGCTGTTCCTGTACCAACCCGCAGGTAACGGAGGGCAATGATTTTTACTTCCGTGTCTGCTTCATCGACCCGTTCCAGGGCACGGTAATGGCTAACTACGCATTCCAGAACGGAGCAAAGAGCGCTGCTGTAATCACACAGCTGGGCGATGACTACTCCTCAGGCCTTGGTTCCTTCTTTAAGGATGCATTCGCCAAATTAGGCGGGGAGATTGTAAGCGAGGAGCAGTTCCAGACCAACCAGACTGATTTCAAGGCAATCCTGACCAATATCAAGGCAGCCAACCCTGACATCATCTTCGCGCCATCCTCCATCACCACTGCACCGCTTATCATCAAGCAGGCCAGGGAGCTTGGCATTACGGCAACCATCGCTGCAGGCGATACATGGGAGAACTCCACCATCATCGAGAACGCGGGCAAGGATGCCGAGGGCGTTGTGCTTTCCACCTTCTTTGACGAGGCTGAACCGGCCAATGACGAGGCAGCCGCCTTCATCAAGGGCTTCAAGGAATATCTGGTAAAGAACAAACAGGAAGACATCATCCCGGCCGTATCCGCACTGGGCTATGATTCCTACCTGGCAGCCATCAAGGCCATCGAGACAGCTAATTCCACCGACACCACTGCAATCCGCGATGCGCTGAAGGGCGTCCAGATTGACGGCGTGACCGGAAGCATTACCTTTAATGAGACAGGTGATGCCAACAAGGATATTGCCTTCATCAAGACCATCAAGGATGGCAAGTTCCAGTTCCTTACAACTACAACCGTAGAGTAAGGTCATCTGACCGTTACATATGAAACAGAGGCCGCAGGCGGCAGCCATTGCCCCGCGGCCTTTCTCCGGCTTATGGCGGATGCGCAGGATACCATGTCCTCATGCCATTCCCTGCAGGATACAATTATTAAGAAAACAGGAGGCAGACTCTTATGAGTTTAACAACATTTCTACAGCAGTGCCTGACCGGTATCTCCCTTGGCGGCGCCTATGCGCTGATTGCCATCGGCTATACACTGGTATACGGCATCCTCCGTCTGATTAATTTCGCCCATGGCGACATATTCATGATGGCAGGTTATTTTATGATTTTCGCAATGGCCAGCCTTCCCTGGTTCATCGCAATCCCGGTTACCCTGATTGTCACCGTTGTCCTTGGTGTTACCATTGAACGGGTGGCTTACCGTCCCCTGCGTTCTTCCCCCAGGATGTCCGTCATGATTTCAGCCATTGGCGTATCGTATCTGCTGCAGAACCTTGCTACCTATCTGTTCACGGCCCTTCCAAAGGGATATCCTGAGATTCCTTTCTTAAAGAGGATTTACCAGATAGGCGGTCTTTCCGCATCCTTCGTAACCTTCCTCACGCCAGTCCTGACCCTGGTCCTGGTATATCTTCTGATACTCCTGATCAACCACACCAAAATCGGCATGGCAATGAGGGCTGTTTCCAAGGATTACGAAACCGCGTCCCTGATGGGCATCAAGATCAATAAGACCATCTCCTTCACCTTTGCAGTGGGTTCCCTGCTGGCAGGAATCGGTTCCATCCTCTATTTCACGGACCGTATGACCGTATTCCCGTTCTCAGGCGCACTGCCCGGCCTCAAATGCTTTGTTGCCGCTGTATTCGGCGGTATCGGAAGCATTCCCGGCGCTGTCATCGGTGGTTTCATCCTTGGACTTGGGGAGACAGCCCTGGTTGCCATGGGACAGTCCACCTTCAGTGACGCATTTACATTTATCCTGTTGATTGTTATGCTTCTCATCCGCCCGACCGGCCTGTTTGGTGAGAAGACAACCGATAAAGTGTGAGGTGGCGGACATGAAGAATATGACAAAGAACAAAAACAAGGTTTATACCATCATTGCCCTGGCCGTGCTCATTGGAATCCTGGCATTCCTGCAGTCTGACACGGCAGAATACAGTTATCAGATATCCATCCTGGAGCGGAGCGCCATCTATGCGGTGGTGGCTGTTTCCATGAACCTGCTCACCGGCTTTACCGGGCTGTTCTCCCTTGGGCAGGCAGGCTTCATGGCAATCGGGGCCTATGTCGTGGCCATATTCACCATCCCTGTAGGCTCCCGTGCCAGCGTATACTATGTGAGCGGGATCTCACCCGTGATTGCCAATGTAGCGCTTCCCATCCCCGTGGCCCTGCTCCTTGGCGGGCTTGCCGCCGCTGTCCTGGCCGCCCTTATCGGCATCCCGGTGCTGCGCCTTAAGAGCGATTACCTGGCCATCGCAACCCTTGGCTTTTCAGAAATCATCCGCGCCTTCATCGCAGCGCCCATGTTTGACACTGTCACCAACGGTTCCTACGGTCTGAAAAGCATCCCCGGCTTCCCCAATATCTTTGCTGTATTCGGTCTGGCAGCCCTCTGCATCGCGCTCATGGTACTGTTAATCAACTCCTCCTACGGCCGTGTCTTTAAGGCCATCCGCGAGGATGAGATTGCAGCCCAGTCCATGGGACTTAACCTGTTCCGCTACAAGGAGCTTTCCTTTGTCATCTCCTCTTTCTTCACCGGGGTTGGGGGCGGGATGCTGGCCATGTTCATGCGCTCCATCGATTCCAAGACCTTCCAGGTGGCGCTTACCTACGACCTTCTTCTGATTGTGGTCCTGGGCGGTATCGGAAGCGTCACGGGAAGCGTCCTGGGCGCGTTCCTGGTAACCTCGGGACGTGAACTGCTGCGGTTCTTTGATGACCCGTTAACCATTGCAGGGGTGCATATCCCGCTGTTCCGTTCCGGTTTCCGCATGGTCATCTTCTCCATCCTTTTGATGGTAGTGGTGCTGTTCTACCGCCGCGGGATCATGGGCAACAACGAGTTTTCCTGGGACGGACTGTCCCGGCTCATACGCGGCATACCCGACAGGCTGAAGAAAGGCCGCGGTAAGAAAGCCGCCTCCAAAAAAGGAGGTGCCAAGTAATGGATAACATGAAAAACGTACTTCACATGGACAACGTAACCATGCAGTTCGGCGGCGTGGTAGCTGTCAACGGATTATCCTTAGATGTAAATGAACGCGAAATCGTGGCCCTCATCGGACCCAACGGCGCCGGCAAGACCACTGCCTTCAACTGTGTGACAGGCATCTACCAGCCCACCTACGGCTCTGTTTCCTTTAACGGGGAAATGATCCTGGCCGACACGCCTCAGGGCAAGATGCGGCGTCTCTACGCCGGGGACGTGGCGCCAAAGGAGCTTACGCCCGTGCGCAAGACGCCGGATGAAGTGACAAAGCTTGGGATTGCCAGGACATTCCAGAACATCCGTCTCTTCGGCAACCTGACCGTATTTGACAATGTACTGATTGCAAAGCACATGCGCGCCAAACAGAACGTATTCTCCGCCACCCTGCGTTTAAACCATGCAGAGGAAAAGCGGATGCGGGATGAATCCATGGAGCTTCTTAAAATGCAGGGCCTGGCACACCTTAAGGATGAGATTGCCTCCTCCCTGCCCTACGGCCTGCAGCGCCGTCTGGAGATTGCACGCGCGCTGGCCACCAACCCCAGCCTGCTCCTTCTTGACGAGCCTGCCGCGGGTATGAATCCCCAGGAGACACAGGACCTGACCGATTTCATCAGGCAGATCCGGGATGACTACCATCTGACCATATTCATGATTGAGCACCATATGGACCTGGTCATGCAGATATCCGACCGCATCTATGTACTGGATTTCGGCAAGCTCATAGCCCATGGCACGCCGGATGAGGTACAGAACAATCCAAAAGTAATTGAAGCATATCTGGGGGTGAGTGACGATGTTAACGATTAAAGATCTGAGGGTAAACTATGGGGGGATTGAAGCCGTAAAAGGCATCAGCTTCGAGGTCCCGGAAAAATCCATTGTCACCCTGATTGGCGCCAACGGCGCGGGAAAAAGCACCACCCTGCGTTCCATCACAGGACTGGTCAAGGCCTCCGGCGGTTCCATCCAGTTTGACGGCGCGGAGCTTCTGGGCATGGACACGCCGGATATCGTGGCAAAGGGCATTACCCTGGTACCGGAAGGCCGCCGGGTATTCCCCGACATGACGGTAATAGAGAACATCAAGATTGGGGCCTACTTAAGAAGCGATTCCCTGGAGGACAATATCAACTGGGTCTACGACCTGTTTCCCCGTTTAAAGGAAAGAAGCTGGCAGCTGGCCGGCACCCTTTCCGGCGGCGAGCAGCAGATGCTGGCCGTTGCAAGGGCCCTCATGAGCCGTCCCAAGCTGATGATGATGGATGAGCCGTCCCTCGGTCTGGCTCCCCTGATTGTTAAGGACATATTCAGCATCATCAAGGAGATAAACAAGCAGGGCGTGACCATCCTCTTAATCGAGCAGAACGCCAACATGGCCCTGAGGATTGCCGACCAGGGGTATGTACTGGAAACAGGACGCATTGCCCTGACCGGCACCGGCAGGGAGCTGCTGGCAGACGAGTCGGTAAAGGCGGCATATCTGGGAAAGAAAAAGAATTAAACACCGCTTCAGATTGCAAGGGAAACCTGGGCTGCATAAAAGCAGACGATAAAACACAAGGGAGAAGGATGGTCTGGATTGGACGATGGGAACCAATCCAGACCATCCCCTCCCTTGTCCTTGTGTGTGGACATCCTGATTTACAATCATCCATATACATTTATATCCCTGCCCGCTTATGTCCTTATACACCCATGGATATCCCCTATACCGCACCCCATCTAAATCCGTCCCAGGAATCATAGGTTTCCTGTCAGAAAGACAGGATTAAACCAGCCAAATCACACCTGCGGGGAGGTAAAAGGTATGGATATAAATATCTTCAATGAAAAGTTTAATATAACGGTTTCCAGGGATATGGCCTATACACTGGATTCCGTTGACAATAAGCCATATGACATGGAAATCCGGGCAATATCAACCATCCATGACGGAGGACATTATTCCTGTCATTCCATCGCGGTCGAAGATTTTTCAGATGGCGGGACTGTAACAATCATCCTGGTAGGGGACTACTGTTCCAATGTGGGGAAGGATTCCGTTATCTTACGGAACGATACGCTTATCATACTGCTGGATGCCGTCATCGTGGTATTATCACTAAAGAGTGCCATGGACCCTGGAAGTCATGATATCCACCGGATAAAAAACAATTTCGGGACCTACTATTCCATCTATCCTGTTGGAAACAACTATATCATCTACGGGGAATTAGAAGTAAAGATGCTGGACGAAGCATTCCGTGAAGTCTGGACCTATTCAACCACGGACATCCTAATCAACCCGGATTACCACCTTAACATAGATGATAAGCAGATTTCCTTTACGGACTGGGATGGAAACCACCACCTGTTGGATATGGACGGACATCTTCTCTGTTATAAAAAACGGGAGCTGAACGCAATCGAAATCAATGTAACCCCCATTAACACCCCCAAAGAGCTACAGGCAATCATCAAAAGCAGGCTAAACATGCCGGATTTTTACGGAATGAACTGGGACGCCTATTGGGATGGCATAACCGGACTCATCCCCATGCCGGACAGGATCATCCTGCGCGGTTGGGATATTTACAAAGAAAAACAGCCCGGGGATGCAGCCGCATTCGAAAAAATCATGGCAAGATATACCCGTCTATATGGGCATTGCCAATGCATCTATACATAAAACAGAAGCAGGTATGGCATCGGCTGCCAGCCGTACACCATACCTGCATCCACTTCCATCATCCAGCCATCACAGCTGTGTGAATCCATAAGCATTCACCAGTGCATCCAGCTTACGCTTCTCCCTGCACAAAGGGCAGTCCCTATAATCATAATATGCGTAATCCGGCACATCCTTCTTACCAAAAATAGAAGTAATCCGATACCCATTCACCTCATCCACAGCGCTGAATATGGCAGTAACCCCTCTCAGGATGCCGCCATAATACTGAATGGCCTCAATCCCCTTATTAAGGGCCAGTCCCGTGGTAACAGACGCCGTCATGATAAGGACGTTCTTATCCCTAATCATAGGAAGGTTATTCTCCTTAAAAATCATCTGGCTGTTGCTATTATACTCCGGGGTCACTATGTACATGGTCTTATGTGCATTCATGGAAAGGACGCCCGCGCTGGTCAGCTCATCCGCCAGAAACGCCCCAATGACCTGGGTTCCCTCCAGGCACACGATAGTATCCACCACCGTATCATAGAGGAACATCCCCACCAGGCTCTTTGCAATCTCCCTTGCCTCACTAAGCCTGGTCTTCAGGGTGGTCATATCAAGATAATAATTGATATGGGCATGATTGGTTGCAAAATGACCGGGTGTAATCTTCAGCGGCGCATTACATCCCGCTGTCTGAATCTTTGTATACTTAACATCCATAAAAACGCCCCCTTCTGCATCGGGCATGTTTGAAGTCAAGCCTTCAAGCACACTCCTTTTTCCAACATCAGTATCTATCTATTATTATACTAAAAAAACCATTCCCGCACAAGAGTCGTATAATTTATCATCCCAAAATCCATTTGACAGTTTTCAATCACACCAAAGAACATTTATCAACCCCCCCCCCCCTCCCTCCAGCCAACAAATCCACCCCCACCGCGAATCCCCCATTCTTCCCTTCATGGCCGGAGTACACAGTCCGGGAAGCCGGGCGGGGCTTGTCCTGTGCGGGGCGGGAGGGTTCCTTAGGGCGGCTGTGGATTGGACGCATAGTGGAGGAGGCAGCAGCTTCTTAGGACCTGGCAGATGAAAAGACGGGGGTGGATTCCTGCATCAAAGCAGGAATCCAAGGTGCTCTGAACGTAGAAAGTCCATCAGGATTTCTACGTGAATAGCACCGGTCCCCCGTCTTTTCATCTGTCAGGTTCTTAGAAGCTGCGGCCTCCGCAACTCCGCGTCCGATCCACAGCCGCCCTAAGGAACCCGCCCAAACCCGCGCAGGACAAGCCCCGCCCGGCTTCGCGGACGTACCTCCCGCAACCACTCAATTCTCCTTACTATAACTAACCCCCAGCTTCGCCGGCACATTAAAACTCTTCCTTGAAACCGTCAGCACAATCGTCAATATATAAGGCAGTGCAATGAACAGCTCATTGGGGAAGTATCCGCCTCCGCCCATGGACTGCATATAGATAGCCACGGCCTCCGCCAGTCCGAACACCACCGTGCCGATCACAGCCCCCTTTGGATTCCAGTTCCCAAGGAAACAGATGGCAAATGCAATCCATCCGCGCCCTCCGATCATGTTGGTGGTGAACATCCCCAGATACCCAACCGAGTAAAACGAGCCTGCCACGCCGCCCATAACGCCTGCCAGCAGCACGGTGAGGAAACGCACCGTATTCACATTGATACCAGCCACGTCCACTGCCTCCGGGTTCTCCCCCGTGGAGCGGATGGTCAGTCCGATGGATGTCTTAAACAGTACAAAATAAGACACCGGAATAATCAGGTACACAATATAGGTCAGTATATTCTGCTGGAACAGCACCGGCCCAAGCACCGGGATCCTGCTGAGCACCGGAATGGCAATCTCGGGCAGGGGACTGATTTTCAGTGGCGTGGTGGGGACACCGAAGAACACCCTCTGAAGGTACGTGCAGATACCGGCTGCCAGCACGTTGATGGCGGTTCCCGTAACCACCTGGTGCTGCTTCAGATAGATACACACCACCCCATAAACAGCGGCCGCAGCCACACCTGCCAGGATGGCACACAGGATGCCGATAAAGGCATTGCCCGTAATATAGGTTCCCACGAATCCGCCCCAGGCGCCCATGAGGAAAATGCCCTCAATGGCAGTTACCATCATGCCGGAACGCTCCGCAACCACCTCTGCGATGGAGCCGAAAAGCAGAGGTGTACTCATCATCAACGCACGTTTCAATAAACTTACAACCATAGCCTTACGCTCCCTTCTGCAGTTTCAGTTTTTCTCTCCGGTTCTCCAGATAATGCCGGAAGAAATAGGAGACAATGACAAACAGCATGACAAATCCCTGCATCAAATCCACGATGCTGGATGGTACGTTTACCCCCGGCATACGGCCCATCAGGTTGCCCATGACACCAAGGGCGCCAAAGAGGATGGATGCAAAAATGATACCAATCGGATTGGCATTGGCCAGTATAGCGATGCCCAGGCCTGCGGAACCAACCCCGCTGTTAAAATCCTGGATCAGCATGTGCTGCACGCCGTTTACCTCTGTGAATCCAGCCATTCCGGCCAGGGCGCCGCTGATGAAGAAAGCGGTCACAAATACCTTTTTAGAGTTGATGCCGGACATCCTGGCCGCGGAATCATTGCTGCCAACCGCGCGGATGCGGTATCCAAGAGGCGTCTTGTACAGAAGGATCCAGATGCCGATTGCCACCAGCACAGCCAGCACAAACCCCGCATGGAGCCTGGTTCCCTTTACAATGGTCGGCAGCCACGCCGCCCTTGTGATGGCGTCTGTCTGGGGATACTCCCCCTTGGACTCCTTTAGGAAGGTGCGCAGCAGATAGTTCATCACATTCAGCGCAACATAGGTTGACATCATGCTTACAAGGAATTCATTTGCCTTGTAATGGGCTTTCAGGAACCCGATTAAAGCACCAATCAGGCCGCCTGCCACTGCCGTCGCAAGACAGACAACCACCAGAAGCACCGGCGCCGGCACCTTGCCGTCCAGTTTAAGGGACAGCGCAATGGCAGCCACGGCGCCCATATAGAACTGGCCCTGTGCGCCGATATTGAACAGGTTGGCCTTAAAGGTAAATGCAAATGCCAGCGCAGTGAATATAAGGGGCGTTGCCTTTAAGAAAACCTCCCCCGTGGTATATTTATCCGTCAGCATGGTGGTGACGGAGTATGTAAATACCTCCACCGGATTGATATGCAGCATAAGAAGCATCAGACCGGAAAGCAGCAGGCCGGCAAGTATGGCAACCGCGTTGGTCACAATCATATCACGTATTTTCCCATTCATGCATTGTCCCCTCCTCTTCTTTGTAGCCTGCCATGAGAAGCCCGATCCGCTCCGTTGTCAGTTCATCATGGCGGTAGATTCCCATGAACGCGCCCTTATATATAACCGCAATCCGGTCGCACAGTTCAAAAATCTCAGACAGTTCCGTGGATACCAGAAGAATGCCCTTGCCCTTCCTGCGCTCTTCCAGTATGCTGGTGTGTATATTGTTGATGGCCCCCAGGTCCAGGCCGCGGGTGGGCTGGTCCATGATCAGCATTTCCCCGGCATTGCCCACTTCCCTTGCCAGGATCACCTTCTGCTGGTTGCCTCCTGAAAGCCCGCGTATCTGGGCATCCGGCCCCGGGGCCTTGATTTCAAAATCCTCGATGGCTTTCCGGGTATAGTCATACAGCTTTTTCCGGTTGAGGAAGCCGTGTCTGGTCCATGTCCGGTCAAAGCTTGTCTTGAGCATCATATTCTCAGCCAGGGTCATTTCCCCAACCATGGCGTCCCTGTACCGGTCCACAGGCACATAGCCGATTCCAAGACCAATCCGTTCCCTGACCGAGGTGCCCGTGATATCCTTTCCTTTAAGGAATACGCTTCCTTCCGTAACGGGAAGGGCGCCGCAGATGACCTCGCACAGTTCCTCCTGCCCATTGCCGCTGACCCCGGCCACGCCGAAGATTTCCCCCTCCATGATCTGGAAGGAAAGGTTATCCAGCACCGGCATGGCGCCCTTCTGCTTCACGGTCACGTTCCTAAGCTCCAGGCATACATTTTTTCTGTTGCCGTCCTCTTCCTCTTCCCGCTTTGCAACCACCATCTCCTTGCCCATCATAAGCCTTGCCAGTTCCACCTCATTGGTTTCCTTGGCCGTCAGGTTCCCTGTTAGCCTTCCATTCCTCATGACAATGATCCGGTCCGCCACTTCCATGACTTCCTTCATCTTGTGGGTTATGAAAATCACGGAATTACCCTTTGCCGTGTATTCCTTTACAAACTGCATCAGGGTTTCCGATTCCTGGGGCGTGAGGACAGCCGTAGGCTCATCCATGATAAGAAGGCTGGTCTTCAGATAAAGGGCCTTTAATATCTCCACCTTCTGCTGTACGCCGACCGCCAGGTCCGCAATCTTTGCATCCACAGGGATATCAAAGCCATACTGCCCTGCCAGCTCCTCCACTTCTTTCCTGCATCGGTCGTAATCAATGACGCCGTGTACATTGCCCAGTATGATGTTTTCCGTCACCGTATGTGCATTTACCAGGGAAAAATGCTGCTGGATCATGGAAATGCCCAGGGCCATGGCGTCCTTTGGGGAGCCTATCTTCTGTTCCTTTCCATCCATGAATATCTGCCCTTCATCCGCCTTATAAAGGCCGTACAGGATCTTCATGACCGTGCTCTTCCCCGCCCCGTTTTCCCCTAACAGGGCCAGAACCTCCCCCCTTTGTATGGAGAAGGAAATGTCTTTGTTGGCCACTACCCTGGCGAAATATTTTGATACATTCCTCAACTCAAAAAACGGTGTATCCACAAGCGTCATCCTCCTTTAATCCATTGGTGCGCGGTCCGCGGCAGCTGCCGCACCGCTATAAAACCGCACCGCTGTAAAACCGCGCTGGTATAAAACATTGCTGATATAAAACCACACCCAAAAGGCTGCTGCATCCAAAACCATTCCTGCAGCAGCCCTTTCATATCTACCATATTATTTTTCAAACATTGCCTGCAGATCTACTTTCCCATCCTTGAAATCCTTCAGTCCCTGGTCAACCGCAGCCTTCACCTCATCGGTGATGTTGTCCGTGTATACAGGTACGAAGATATCCTCATTGATGCCGGCCTCATGGACCATGTTGCCTGAAAGCTTTCCTTCCATGTACTGCCCGATTGCCCATACATAGAAGTTCTTGAAATCAAAGTTTACGGAAGCCACCACCGTGTTTGGATCAATGGTGGTCTGGTCGCTGGAAAAGCCGATGAACTTGGCTCCCTTTGCCTTGGCTGCCTCAATACATCCCAGTCCCACTTCGTTGGCATATACAAACAGTGTATCCGCGCCGTTGTCAATCATCTGCTCAGCCATCTGTTTGCCCAGGGCCACATCATCCCATGTATTGGCGTAAGCCCTTGTTGCCTTTGCGCCGGAGATACCTCTCTCCTCTGCGATTTTAACCGCGTTTTTCTCATATACATCCATCAGATGCTCCATCGGCTCATTGGGGAAGCCGCCGATGGTTGCGAAGTTTCCGTTCTCTGTCACGTATCCCGCGATAATGGATGCCACATAGCTGGCTTCATATTCCTTCGGGAAAATAGGGGCCACATTGTCGCCGTCGCACTTGGAACCATTCACGGCGCAGAAGGTGGTGTCCGGATAGTTGGGGGCCACGGCCGCAACTGCCTCGTCAAACTGGGAACCTGCCGCCATGATCAGGTCATATCCCCGCTCCGCATATTCCCGGAATGTGGATTCATAGTCAGAGGCCTGAACATTCTCAACGTATTCCATCTTGGTGCCCAGTGTCTCATTACATGCAACCAGGCCCGCATAGTTGGTTGCGTTCCAGCTCTGGTCATTGATTGGTCCCGGAAGGATCAGTACAATCTTATAATCCGCCGCGCTTTTGCCGTCTGCTGCGGGCGCAGCTGCCTCAGCCGCCTTGGTATCAGCTTCCTTGCCATCCCCCGCAGGCGCCGCCGCCTCAGTGGCTGCCTTTGTCTCAGCTGGTTTGCCGGAACTGCAGCCGCCCAGTGCCGCCGTACTTATCACCATGGATGCTGCCAATAATAACGCGCCTAATCTTTTCTTCATAATTACAGTCCTCCTTTTTACTTGTCTGTCAACGGTCTTACGTGTACGAATTTCTTATAGCAATAGTATATCAGCGGCCTATGTGTCCCACAATTCTGTGAGATTACTATTTACTCCAAAATATTACGGAATTTGTTGGTATTGTCCAATAAAATAAAGACTGGATATGATTTTTCGTCATATTTCCAGCCTTTTTCATGATTCCGCAAAATCCTTTTATCTCTTATTACGGTATTCCAGGGGTGTCATCCCATACATTTTCTTAAAAGTGCTGCTGAAATACTTGGCCTCCTTGTACCCCACCATCTCAGCCACATCCGATACTTTATACTCCACATGGTTCAGATAGTTCCTGGCCTTCATCATCCTGTACTCAGTTACATACTCCATCAGGTTCTTACCCGTATGGCGTTTAAAAAGCTCGCACAGATAATTAGGGGAAAGGTGCAGTTCTTCCGACATGTCCTTCAGCGTTATCCTCCCTCCGTAGTGTACCTCCACATACTGGATGGCCTTTTGCACCAACAGGTTTCCCACGCCGTCCCCGTCTGCCCCGGATCCGGCTTCCCCCTCCTGAGGCGGCTGCTTCTTATCCGGCGCATCCCCTGCGCCCTGCTTCAGCTCCTTCTCGATGCCCTCCAGCACCGCAACCAGTTCCCTTGGATTGGTGGGTTTCAGCAGATACCTGGTCACTCCCAGTTCAATGGCTTTCTGGGCATAAGCAAAATTACTGTGTCCGCTCAGGATCACGATATGTATGTCCTGGTTCCTCTCCCTTATCTGCCGGATCAGTTCCAGGCCGGACACCTCCGGCATCTTGATGTCCGTCACAATCACATCCGCCTCATTGTCATAGAGTGCGGTCAGGGCCGAAAGGGCGTCCTCAAATACTCCGGTAACCTGCCATCCATCCCTGGCCCCCAGGAGTTTCAAAAGGCCGTTCCTAATCTTCGGCTCATCATCCACAATCATCAATTTCACGTTTCAATGTTCCTCCCCTCTCCCAATACACGGCTTATCCGGCCAGGACTGGTCCTTTCCCTGCCCGGCCTGATGTCCAACCTGATATCTGTCCCGATGTCCGGCCTGATATCTGTCCTGATGTCTATCCCGACGTCTAGTCTGATATCTAGCCTGATATCTGTCCCGAGTTTTCTTTTGGTATCCTCAGATGTATGGACGTCCCTTTTCCATACACACTTTCAATCCGGATGCGGTACTGCTCCCCATAGTGAAGCCGGATGCGCCTGTCCACATTGCGGAGTCCGATTCCGGTGTGTCCTTCCTTCTCCAGGTCCGGCAGTTCCTCCTTCAGGTGGTTCAGCTGTTCCGGCGTCATCCCTATCCCGTCGTCCTCCACTGTAACCAGTATCTCGTCCCCCGCATCCCTTATGAGGATGCTTACCTTTCCCTTCTGCTTGCGCGGCTCTATGCCGTGGGTGATTGCATTTTCCACCATGGGCTGCAGTATCAGCTTGGGTACCTTCTCCTGGCGCAGCCTGTCATCCACCTGCACCTGGTACTCCAGCTTGTCCTCCAGGCGGTTTTTCTGTATTTTCAAATAGCTTATCACATATTCCACTTCCCTGTCCAGAGGCACAAAGGCGTTCTCGTCCTCGATGCAGTAGCGCATCAGGCTGCCCAGGGAAATGATGATGTCGCTGATATCATACTCCTCCCTGTCAATGAGCATCCAGTTCACTGAATCCAGGGTATTGTACAGGAAATGCGGGTTGATCTGCGCCTGCAGCGCCTGTACCTCCGCATTCTTCTGCGCAATCTTCTCCTGGTAGACCTGGCGGATCAGGGTATTGATCTTGTCCACCATGTAGTTAAAGGAATCTGTCAGTTCCCCAATCTCATCCTTCCTCCTGTTTGGCACACGCACCGTGAAATCCCCTTCCTGCACCTGGCTCATGGCCACGCAAAGGCGTTTGATGGGCCTTGCCATGGCATAGACCAGCACCGCAATCACCAGGGCAATCCCAATGGTGCACATCATCACCACCAGCCAGATTGCGCTGCTTAAATCCTTGGCCTGGGGGAACAGGCCTTCTGCCGGGATTGCGGAATAGGACTTCCAGCCAGTGACCCCGTTGTACTGGCCGCAGACATAATATTCCTTCCCCCTCCACTCCAGGTCAAAGCGGCGGATCCCCCGCTCAAACCTGTCGTCAATCTCCTCCTGCCATCCCTTGTCCACCTTGGGGTTGCTACATATGACCTCCCCCTTCTGGTCCACAATAAAAAGATACTGGTACTGGAACAGCCCCTGATTGCCCAGCAGCAGGTTGCTGAACATATCCGGATCCAGCTCAATGACCATGATACCCAGCACCCGGTCCTGGCGTTCATCCATAATGGCCCTGGCGACCGTCACCACCTGGCGTTCCTGCTCCGGACCTGCAATCAGGGCAGGCATGATTCCCGCCCACACGGCCTTATTGTGCCTGTCCCCTACCGCGTCATAATATTCGGCCAGCATTTCCCCTGACAGGTCCCCTGGACTTACCCGGCCGTTTTCCCCCGTGGTATATAAAATCCCGGACTGGCTGATAATGGAAATGTCCATCTGCTCGCCAATGGATTTAATGAGGCTGGAGCAATAGTCGTCCAGGTAGGTCCTGCGGATGCTCCTCTCCCCCTGGTCCCATCCCGTCAGGCATGCGCCCCGCACCAGTTCGCTGTCCGCCGCGTTATCCAGCACCTCCATGATATAGCGCACCTTCACATTGATGTTGGTATCAATGCGGTTAATGGTATCCGACATCTCCTGTTTCTTGTTCTTCACCACGATATCCCTGCTGTGGAAATAGGAAAATCCTCCAATGAGGGCGCCCTCAATCATGACCGTCACGATAAATACCAGCGTAAGCTTTAAGCGGAATGACATATGTCCCATAACCCGTTCCTCCGGATACTGTTCATTTGATACTGCAGCATGCAGTTCCTCCATCCTATTATAGCAGAGATAGGCGCCGGATTCATTAGGAAGAAATAATACCTCCAGATCTGCACCCACACCTGTATCCATACCTGCATCCACACCCGCATCCATACCCGCATCCACACCTGCACCCACACCCGCATCCATACCCGCATCCACACCTGCACCCACACCCGCATCCATAACTAAATCAAAAATCCCCCGGACATCCGCAATGTCCGGGGGAAGCATATCATTCATATCAATCCTGTAACCTATCCTTATCCCAATCAATACACCAATCCTAATGCCCGGCGGGAAATATCAGCTCCTGTATCCATCTCCGGGATGATTCCAGCGGTTTTCCTGGGTATCGTCAGAAGCAGGATATCTGCCGGATGTACTGTCTCCAGGGGTATGGTCAGCAGAAGGACCGTCAGCCGGGAAATTCCCTGCATCCTGTCCGGCTGTATCCTGGCTGCCTTCAACCGGATTCTGCCCGGCCCCATTCCCGCCTACAGGCGCCTGTTCCTGCGCCCTGTACTCACGGCCTGTATCTTCATCCTCTGGCATTTCCCCAGCACGATTTCCTGACTCTCCTTTGGACCTATCCTCCGGCTTATCCCCAGCCTTGTCTTCCGCCTTCTCCTCCGGCTCCGGTATTCCCTTTACCTTGCGGAAAATCTGCATGAATTCCTTACCTGTAATGGTTTCCTTCTCAATGAGGAATGCCGCAATCTGGTCCATGGCATCCTTATTATCGCTCAGCAGGCTGATTGCCTCGTTATAGGAATCCTTAAGTATCTTCATGACTTCCTTGTCAATCTCCGCCGCCGTGGCATCACCGCAGTTTAATACATTGCGCCCGGTCAGGTACTGGTTCTCCTGTGATTCCAGCCCCATGAGGCCGAACTTCTCAGACATGCCGTACTGGGTTACCATGGCCCTTGCCAGATTGGTGGCCTGCTGGATATCATTGGCCGCTCCGGTGGTGACTGTCTCAAACACAATCTCCTCTGCCGCCCGTCCGGCCATCAGCTCAACCAGCCTTGCCTGGAGTTCCTTCTTGGTATTCAGGTACTTCTCCTCCTCGGGCACGTTCATCACATAGCCCAAAGCGCCCATGGTCCTTGGCACGATGGTAATCTTCTGTACCGGCTCCGAGTGCTTCTGAAGGGCGCTTACAAGGGCGTGGCCCACCTCATGGTAAGATACGATGCGGCGTTCCTCCTTGCTCATGATCCTGTCCTTCTTCTCCTTACCTACCAGCACAACCTCCACTGCCTCGAACAGGTCCTTCTGGGACACGGCGCTGCGTCCATGCTTAACCGCATTGATGGCTGCCTCATTCATCATGTTGGCCAGGTCGGCGCCCACTGCGCCCGAGGTAGCCAGGGCAATATCCTTAAAGTCCACGCTCTCATCCAGAAGCACATCCTTGGAATGTACCTTGAGGATGTTGATACGTCCATTGAGGTCAGGCTTATCCACGATGACACGCCTATCAAAACGTCCCGGACGGAGCAGGGCCGGGTCCAGGATTTCCGGACGGTTGGTTGCGCCCAGTACCAGAAGTCCCTTGGTGGAATCAAAACCATCCATCTCGGAAAGAAGCTGGTTCAGTGTCTGCTCACGCTCATCATTGCCGCCCATACGGCTGTCACGGCTGCGTCCAATGGCATCAATCTCGTCGATGAAAATGATACAGGGCGCATTCTCCGTTGCATTCTTAAACAGGTCACGGACACGGGACGCGCCCACACCCACGAACATTTCCACAAAGTCGGAACCGGACAGGGAGTAGAACGGCACATGGGCCTCGCCTGCCACTGCCTTTGCAAGCAGGGTCTTACCGGTTCCCGGAGGTCCCACAAGCAGGGCGCCCTTTGGAAGCTTTGCGCCTATCTTGGTATATTTGCCGGGATTGTGCAGGAAATCCACAATCTCGGTCAGGGATTCCTTGGCCTCGTCCTCCCCGGCCACGTCTTTGAAGGTGACGCCGGTCTCCTTCTGCACGTACATCTTGGCGTTGCTCTTGCCCACGCCCATGATTCCCCCGCCGCCCATGCGCTTCATGGTGAAATTCATGAGGAACAGCAGGAACAGGAATGGGACCGCATAATTGAGGAGTACCAGCAGAAGGGTATTGGCGTCCTTGTTTTCCTGGTGTGTCTCCACATTATTATCCAGGAAACGGTCCACGAACTTATAATCCCCCGGCACCTTCACCACATAGTAATCCAGATCCTGGGAATACTTCGTATTATCCTTCTTTGGCACGACTGTAATCTCGGTGCCGCCTATCTTGATGGATTCCACTTCGCCGCCGTCCACCATCTTGACAAATTCATTGTAGGACAGCTCCTGGCGCTTTTTGGAATTCAGGTAGGAGTTCATCCAGCTCACCAGTCCAAATGTAAGCAGTGCAGCAATCAGCAGCATGGTGATGGTCTGCCAGTTGCTCTTCATATTCGGATCTTGTTTGTTATTATTATCCATATTGTACAGATTCTCCCTCTGAATGGGCCTATCTATCATTTACCAACAAAAACCCATTCTCTACCATTATAGTGTCAGTCTCCCCATAAATCAAGAAAAGAACAATTAATTTTCTTAAATTTTTACAAAAACTCCTAGATTTATTTTACATGCCGATGTATAATGTATCAGTTATTTTTTTGATACTATCAACACAGACGTCACACAAACCAAAAAGGAGGTATCCCCACATGCCAGTCAAGTACGTATTTGTTACCGGCGGCGTTGTATCCGGCCTTGGAAAAGGCATTACGGCAGCGTCCCTGGGCCGGCTTTTGAAAGCCAGAGGCTACAAGGTAACCATGCAGAAGTTCGACCCCTACATCAACATTGACCCCGGCACCATGAACCCTGTCCAGCACGGAGAAGTGTTCGTGACAGATGACGGCGCCGAAACAGACCTGGACCTTGGCCACTACGAGCGCTTCATCGATGAAAGCCTTACCAGGAATTCCAATGTGACCACGGGAAAGGTCTACTGGACCGTTCTGCACAAAGAGCGCCGCGGAGACTTCGGCGGCGGCACCGTTCAGGTAATCCCCCATATTACCAACGAAATCAAGAGCCGCTTCCACCGCAACTATTCCGAGACAGAAACCGAAATCGCCATCATCGAGGTGGGCGGAACCGTGGGCGACATTGAAAGCCAGCCTTTCCTTGAAGCCATCCGCCAGTTCCAGCATGAAGCAGGCCCCGGCAACACCTGCATCATCCATGTGACCCTGATTCCTTATCTGAAAGCTTCTGAGGAGCTTAAGACGAAGCCCACCCAGGCCAGCGTCAAGGACCTTCAGGGAATGGGCATCCAGCCCGACATCCTTGTCTGCCGCTCTGAAAAACCTCTGGACAAGGGCATCAAGGACAAGATTGCCCTGTTCTGTAACGTTCCCCCCCACCACGTCCTCCAGAATCTGGATGTGGACGTGCTTTATGAAGTTCCCCTTGTCATGGAAAATGAACACCTTGCCCAGTCAGCCTGCGAATGCCTGAACCTGCCATGTCCCGAACCCGACCTGACCGAATGGAAGGATATGATTGACGCATGGAAACACCCGGAAACAGAAGTAACCGTGGCCCTGGTAGGCAAATACATCCAGCTTCACGACGCCTATATTTCCGTGGTTGAGGCCTTGAAGCACGGCGGTGTTGCCAATCATGCCAAGGTCAATATCAAATGGGTGGACTCAGAACAGGTCACCGGTGAAAATGCTCCCCGGCTCTTTGGGGATGTAAAGGGAATCCTGGTGCCCGGCGGATTCGGCGACCGCGGCATTGACGGTAAGATATACGCCATCCAGTATGCCCGCGAACATGGGATTCCATTCCTGGGACTCTGCCTCGGCATGCAGCTTTCCATCGTGGAGTTTGCCCGCAATGTAATCGGATTCAAGGACGCCCACAGCGTTGAGCTGGATCCTTCCACCCCCCACCCGGTCATCCACCTGATGCCGGAACAGGATGGCATCGAGGACATCGGCGGCACCTTAAGGCTTGGTTCCTACCCATGTGTTCTGGACAGATCCTCCAGGGCATATGAACTTTACCAGGATGAAACCATCCATGAACGCCACAGGCACCGTTACGAAGTAAACAATGATTACCGCGGCCTGCTTACCCAGAACGGCATGAAGCTGTCCGGCCTTTCCCCGGATGGACGCATCGTGGAAATGATTGAAATCCCATCCCATCCATGGTTCATCGCCACCCAGGCCCACCCTGAACTCAAATCCAGGCCCAACCGGCCCCATCCGCTGTTCAGGGGATTCATAGAAGCCGCCCTGAAAGCATGATCAGATTCATGAATGGTTCGATAAATGCATGATCAGATAAACGCGCCATGACAGACAGGCCGGAACAGCGGACAGGCAGCCCTTCACACCGGCTGCCTGTATCTTCCCCTTACTCCATGCCAATCATATATTTTCCAGTATAACATCACTCCCGCTGCACAAACTATCCCTAAACACAAAGCGGAGGTAATGCCATGAATGAACCAGAAAACAAAGCACAGGACAAAGATACCTTTGACATAGACATCCAGGCCTGTTCCACCATGGACTGCACCGGCCTGATTCCCTCTTTGCCCCAGGACGAGGCGGAGCAGGAGGCATATGAGGACCTTTATCCCTATATAACAATGGCGGTAAAGGATGAAGGGGATGCGGAGGGATGAATCCCGGATGCACCCATCTGCAAGGGATAATAAAGGGATACTATGGGAATGCGGAAACCCAGGAGCTTCTGCACGGAATCATGGTATCCCAAGACCTTATCATATACGTTAAGGGGAAAAGCACCCTGGCCTTAATAACAGGCCTGGATACTTTTCCCCTTATTTTTTTAATGATTGAGTTAATGATTGAGTCAGACCGTATATCAGCCATGCATGAAGCGGCTGAGGAATTCCTGGGTCTGCCTGTCCTTAGGCGCTCCGAATATCTGTTCCGGTACCCCTTCTTCCACGATGACTCCCCCGGCCATGAATACCACATGGCTGGATACGTCCCTGGCAAATGCCATCTCGTGGGTTACGATAATCATGGTCAGGCCTTCTCCGGCCAGCTTGCGCATGACCTCCAGGACCTCCCCCACCATCTGGGGATCCAGGGCCGAGGTCGGCTCGTCAAAGAGAAGTACCTCCGGCTCCATTGCAAGGGCCCTTGCAATGGCTACCCTCTGCTTCTGCCCGCCGGAAAGCTGTCTTGGCTTGGCATTGATATATGGCGCCATCCCCACCTTTTCCAGATAGTACATGGCGTTCTTCTGGGCTTCCGGTTTATTCTTTTTCAGGACCTTAGTCTGTCCTATCATACAGTTTTCAAGTACCGTCATGTTGTTAAACAGGTTAAAGCTCTGGAATACCATCCCCACCTTGGAGCGGTACTGGGGCGCATTCACCTTCTTGTCCGCAATGTTGGTGCCGTGGTAGACAATCTCCCCTGTGGTCGGTGTCTCCAGCAGGTTCAGGCACCGCAACAGCGTGGACTTTCCGGAACCGGATGCCCCGATGATACAGGTAACATCCCCGCTGCTGACTGAAAAATCAATATCCTTAAGAACCAGGTTGGTGCCAAAGGTCTTGCTCAAATGACGGATTTCTAAGATATTGTCACCCTTCATCCCGCATCCTCCTTATTCTTGGCCTTATCATCCGGGAAACGGTACATGCCGCTGGTATACGCCAGGGTATCCGTGGTGGCCAGGTCGAAGTTGTCCGCCCCGTCCATCCGGTTCTCCCACCAGCGAAGGATCCTGGAGCAGGTAAATGTCATGATGAAGTACATAATCATGGTAATGGTATATGTCTCAAAGTTCATATAAAGAGCTCCTGCAGCAGCCTTTGTCTTGTACAGCAGCTCCGTGACACCGATGACGGAAAGCACGCAGCTGTCCTTAATATTGATGATCAGGTTATTGCCGATCTGGGGCATGATGTTGCGCAGGGCCTGCGGCAGGATTACATATATCATGGTCTGCACATGGGTCATCCCAATGGACTTGGCGCCCTCGGTCTGGCCCGGGTCAATGGAAAGGATCCCGCCCCTTACCGTCTCTGCCATATATGCGCCCGTATTGATGGAGAGGATGAAATTAGCAGCTCCCCACATGGACATATCAATGCCTAACAGAGGCAGAAGCCCGAAGTAGATGAACATGGCCTGGGCCATCATGGGCGTTCCGCGGAAAAATTCCACATAGGCGTTGAGAATCAGCTTTATGATCCAAAGCAGTACCCTCTTAACCGGATTGTCTCCCTTTGCGCTGGGTATGGTCTGCACGATACCAACGGCAAAACCGATGATACAGCCCACCAATGTACCAACCAGGGCAATCCTCATGCTGACGCCGGCGCCCTGCAGCATTGACATACCATATTTATTGAATACGACCATTACACGGCCGAAAAAGTCTGTAGGCATATCCTTTCTCCTTACTGTCCCTTCGTACTTTGTTGATTAATTAGCTAATGGCTGTACAGAGATTGCCTCATCCATCATACTGGAGAAGTCATCCTTTGTCATCTTGGTAAGTACGCTGTTGATTGCTTCCTGTAACTCAGTATTGCCCTTCTTTAAGGAAATACCGATGTTGATATCTTCTTCCGTCACCTGGAAATCATCTGCGCCGCCGCCAAACTCAAGCATCCTGAAGTTGGGGTATGCAACCAGCGCGCCCTTGCCTGTGGGCTGGTCTGTCACCACCAGGTCGCATTTGTCAGCGTTCAGGGACATCAGCATGTCAGGTGCGCTTGCAGTGGCTGCCAGTACATTGGCTCCCTCAATCTGAGGCAGGCATGTATTGTACCAGATGGTGCTCTGCTGGGAGGTACAGGTAGCGCCAGCCAAATCGGCAACGCTCTTTGCATCCGCGTACTTGCTGCCTTCCTTTACCAGGGTAACAATGGTTGCGTAGTAATATGGCTCGGTAAAATCAACTGCCTGAAGACGCTCGGAGGTGATGGACTGTCCGGCAATGACACAGTCAACCTTGCCTGTCGTGACGGCCGGAATCAGGGAATCCCAATCCAGACGGACGATTTCCAGGTCATATCCCAGTTCCTCGCAGATCTTCTTTGCCATCATGACGTCGTATCCGTATGCGAACTCATTGCTGTCGGCAATGGGTACAGCGCCGTTGGCGTCATCGGGCTGTGTCCAGTTATATGGCGCATAGGCGCACTCCATGGCAACCCTTAAGGTCTTCTTCTCGCCGGATGCTTCTGCTGCCCCGGCGTCACTTTCACCGGATGCCTCGGTTGCTGCTGCTTTGTCATCCTGTGCCTGGGTTGCTGCTGCAGTGGTATCTGCCGTACCGCTTCCGCCGCATGCTGTCAGGGAACCTGCTGCCAGGACGCCTGCCAGAACCATGCCTAATACTTTCTTCGCATTCATTTTCATAATAATCTCTCCTCTTTGATTGAAACTATGCCGGTATGGCTGTCTAAGAAAAAAGCCACACCCATCCACACAGGTATGACTCCAATGTCATCTGATGACCGGCAATCTCTTAAACAGTTTAACCTTGCCCTATTATCCCTCGCACACTTTATTTTCTTAAATAAATGTGCCTAACGTGCTAAGTATAGCATAACTCGTCCTGATTTCCAATACCTATTTATGCTTTTTTATGCGTAAAAACAGTATAAATATTTGTAAAAACAGCCACTAATCCACCAATTTGGATTTGTGGCTGCTGAAAATCAGTTCTTCTGCCCTTCATTCCCTTGTGCTGCCGCGGAAGCTGCCTGGGCCCTTTCCTTCATCAAATCATCCATCTTCTGGAGGAACTGCGCGTCCGGCCCGATCTCATTGCCGTCCTCATCCACCTCCACTGCAAACAGGAAGGTCCTGGCATCATTAATCTCATAGCTGCAGGTAACCAGGGTATAAACCGTCTTAGCCGGATATGTAACGTCCTCTGCAAAGGAACAGGGCTTAATCATCTCATGCACAAACGCATCAAAGGATTCCTGGGACTTGAACCGTGTCTTGCGCACAATGGGCTGTGCCTCGCCGTAATAGCAGGCAACCGCCTTAAGCCTGATTTCACGGTCCGGCGTGTAGATGCTGAAATACTGGTGTTCCTTAAAATATTCCTCATCCTTATAATGAATCACATCCTTGAACATGCTTCCATTCTTCATGTTATGCCCGTACAGGATGTTGTTGCGGCCCACAAAATCCCCCTGGCTTTCAAAATCCAGGTAAATGGCCCCGCCCACGCTCTCTTTCCCATAAAAATCATGGTTCAGATAAAAATCATTGTCCGTACCCTGGACAATGGGGTAATCAATATTGGTATCCGGTACCTTTATCCAGCCTATGGTATCTGGGTTCTCCTCCATCAGATCCTCAAAATTAATGGGGGAAACATATGGTTCTGTCTCAGGCTCTGTCTCCTCCGGCGCTTCGGGCGCCTCCGTCTCCACGGGTGCGGTTGTCTCCCTGGCAAGTTCTGCCAGCCGTTCGTACTCCTCCTGTGCCCGTTTATCCTCCAGGTAGCTGTGAAGGCTTAAGCCTCCGCTGACCAGCATGACTGCCGCCAGCAGGAGGATGATGATCCTGCGTACCCTGCTTCTGCCCTTGTTCTGCTCCATCTATCCCTGTCTGTCCTTTCCAGTTCTGTCCATGTCATGTATCACGCCTATACCGCTGCCGTCACTTCCGGTCCTTCCTCTTCCCATCCCTCGCTGTAAATCACTGCATCCTGCATCAGGAGAAGCATCTCCAGGAAGCTGCGGAAGCTTACCTGACAGCGTTTTTCCTTCCAGCATATGGTTCCCTGCCAGGTGGAATTCCGCTTGAAGAGTATGCGGACCACGAATGTGGCAGGACCAAAATTACCTGTATTGACAGTCACGGTCCTGGGTACGATCAGATTCTCTTCCTCTGCCCCAACAGGCAGGGGGTTAAGCATATATCCAATCTCTTCCCTCAAATCGAACTCATTGCAGAAATCCATCCTCTTTTCCACTGCCGGATGGGAGACATCCCCGCTCATGACAAAGTCCTCATAATTGCGTACAACCACTTCGCACATCTTCTTGCCAAGGCCAAAGGGGTTCTCCCCGCCATTGTCCCCAAGGGTCCTGCTGAAATACTCCATCAGTTCCAGGAAGCTTAAAAAGGAAAATGTCTTCCCATCTTTTAAATTCCTGATATCTCCCTGCCATGTGGCGTGGAACCGGTACTTTACGTGAAGCCTGAATTGCCCCAGCCTTCCCTCTGTCCGTCCTTCTTTTTCCCCTGGCCCGTCAGATATATCCCTGCTTTTGGCAGACAGGGATCTTTTATGGAAAATCCTTTGCTCCACACTATTCATCGGATAGTGCAGTCTGTCAAACATGCTTTCTAATATTAATGCCATTTCAGAAAGGCTGCGAAACCGCAGTCCATGATCCAGGCTGTCATGATAAACCTGTCCTCTCAACAGGCGTCCGTCAAAACTATCTATGCTTATGGTATAATATTTGTGTGACTCCTGCAGTGCTCCTGTTCGCGAAACAGACATATATTCACCTACTTTTCTATGAAATGTTAGAAAACGCCCCATTTATCCTGTCACCAGTATAACAGTGGCCGGTTACATTTTGGTTACAAAACTTCCTTTTCCTAAAACTTTTTTTGATTTTTTTTCTGGACATTTCCATTATTGATTAGTATACTAAAGTGTAGTACTCTGTAATGCAAAGGAGAATCGCCATGATAACATCAGCTTCAGAAGAAAAGCCCACAATCCATGTCAATACCTTGGGCGGTTTCTCAATAAAGGTTGGTGATAAAGAGATAACCGACAACAGCAATCAGTCTAAGAAGCCCTGGTGCCTTTTAGAGTATCTTGTTGTGTTCCAAAAAAAGGACATCAGTCCCAATGAACTGATAAATATCATATGGTCAGACGACCCAGGAGTCAATCCCGGCGGCGCATTAAAGACACTGATGTTCCGTTCCCGTAAGCTCCTTGAACCACTGGGGCTTCCTCCCCAGAAGCTGCTGGTACAGCAGAGAGGTTCCTATGCCTGGACCCAGGAATACCCTACGGTTCTGGACATTGACCAGTTTGAGTCCATCTGTACCCGGGCAATCAGCCAGCCCCACAACGGGGATGACATCCTTAAGCTCTGCCTTGAGGGCCTGTCCATTTACAAAGGTGATTTCCTTCCAAAATCAGAATATGAATCCTGGGTCATCCCAATCAGCACGTATTACCACTCTCTTTATCAGAAGCTGGTGTATAAGACAGTGGACCTGCTGCTGGAGCGGGAGGACTTTTCACAGATTACCTCCATCTGCCAGGCCGCAGTTGGAATCGAACCGTTTGATGAAGAATTCCATTACTATCTGGTATACTCCCTGTACAAGGACGGACACACCAGCCAGGCCATTGAAGAATACAACCATACCATGGATTTATTCTACAATGAATTCTCCATCTCCCCATCGGATCATTTTAAGAATTTATATAAAACCATCCGCAGCAAGGAACAGGGCATCAACACCAACCTGGATTCCATCCAGGAAACGCTGCGGGAAGAGGCTTCAGGTGGGGCATTCTACTGTGAATACCCGGTATTCCACGACCTGTTCCAGCTGGAACGCAGGGCCATAGAACGGACAGGTGATTCCATCTATCTTTGCCTTCTTACGGTCAGCGACCTGGATGGACATGTGCCTAAGCTCGCCATACTCAACAAAGCCATGGAACATCTCAACTATGCCATACGCAATTCCCTCCGGTGCAGCGATGTGTACACGCGTTACAGCATCAGCCAGTACATTGTCCTGCTTCCAACGGTCACTGCCGAGAAGGGTGAGATGGTATTAAAGCGGATAACCTCTAATTTCCGTAAGCAATACAACAGGAAGGACCTGCGTGTGGAATTTAAACTCCAGCCGGTCCTGCCATGGGAACGCAGTTCCGAGTCTGCGATTCCACTGTAACCATGGCATTCATATCAAGGTAATATATAAAAGCTGCGGACATTGGTTGCCGCAGCTTTTCTAATGATGATTCCTTATGCCTTTGCCTTTCCGTAAAACATCTTATTCAGACTCTTCATCACATACCGGTAAGCCGGTATCAGGAACAGGTCCGCCGCAATCCACGCCACCGGATTGGCAATACAGACTGCCAGGTAGCCAAACACCGGTACCAGGCAGAAGCCCACAAAGGAACGGGCCGCCATCTCACATACACCTGCCAGGATTGCCAGCCTTGGATACCCAAGGCCCTGTATCATGAAGCGCACCACATTGACCCCCAGAAGCGGTATGAAGAACAGGCTGTTGGCAATCAGGAACCACTGTGTGTTCCTGAGTATCTCCGTCTCACCTGGGTCCACGAACATCAGGGCAACCCATTCCCCCATGAAGTAGAGTACTGCAAATGCCACCACCGCATAGACACAGCCTATGAGCGTTCCTGCTTTCAGGCCTTTATCAATACGGTCCAGCTTCCTTGCCCCCACGTTCTGGCCTCCGTAGGTTGCCATGGTGGAACCCAGGGCGTCAAAGGGACAGCAGAAGAACATGCTGATCTTACTGCCCGCGGTCACCGAGGCCACTGCCATGGAGCCAAGGGAATTAACAGAGGTCTGCAGGATCACGCTTCCGATTGCCGTGATGGAATACTGGAGTCCCATGGGTATTCCCATGTTGCACAGTATCTTCATATAATGGCGGTCGGGCTTCCACTCCTCCTCATCCATCTTAAGGATCGTGAACTTCCTGCGCATGTAGACAAGGCACAGGATTCCTGATATGGCCTGGGCCGTTATGGTGGCCCACCCGGCTCCCGCCACGCCCATGTCCAGTACCAGGATGGTAAACAGATCCAGAGCCACGTTCACCACTGATGAAAATACAAGGAATATAAGCGGGGTCGTGCTGTCCCCCAGGGAGCGTATGGTACAGGACAGCAGGTTATACAGATACGTTGCAGGGATTCCCAGGAAGATCACGAATATGTAGCTGTAAGCCCCCTCGATGATATCCTCCGGCGTCTGCATCAGGACCAGGATGTCACGGCAGAAAAAGCAGACAACAACCGTCATGACAACTGCAAATATGGCTGCCAGCCATCCGCTGTTTGCCACGAACTTCCTGAGCGCCTTCATGTTCTTTTCCCCGAACTTCTGTGCCACGGGAATGGCAAACCCGCTGCATACCCCCAGACAGAACCCGATGATCATGAAATTAATGGAACCGGTAGAGCCGACTGCCGCCAGGGCCTTCACCCCCAGGAACTTTCCCACGATAATGGTGTCAGCCATATTGTACAGCTGCTGGAACAGAAGTCCGAACAGCATGGGGATGAAAAACCCCAGTATCAGTTTTACAGGCGACCCTTCCGTCATGTCCTTTGTCGCACTCTTGGCCATATCTTATCCTCTCTGCTTCTATGAATTCATCTGATTAATTTACCCTGTTTGCATTTATTTTGCAAGTAGAAAATAATCAGGATTTTATGGGCAGAGCATACATTTTTAACAATTATCCCAGAAGACCGCCGCTACTCGTAACAGAGTACCGGCATCCCCTTATAAACCAGCCCGTAAAGCTCCTTTGCCTTGGCCGGGGGCAGGTTGATACATCCGTGGCTTCCGCTTGTCTGGTAGATGGCTCCTCCGAACTTGCTTCTCCAGTTGGCGTCATGGAGGCCGATTCCTCCGTTAAAGGGCATCCAGTAATCCACATGGCTCTCGTATTCATAGGTGCCGTCCGCTTTCTTGGCTCCCCTGAGTATCCGGTCCATCTCCTTATAGGTCAGGCTGTAGATTCCCGCAGGCGTGTTATAATTCTTGGCAATGTTCCCTGTGACACAGGGCGCTTCCCACACCAGGTTCCCTTCCTGGAACATGTACACATGCTGCCCGGTCAGGTCGATTTCCACATATGTGGTCCCCCAGTCAGGCGCTGTGCGGCTGGCGGCCGAGGCGGCATATACCGGTTCCCTGTCCTGCTCCCCCTCTACAAGTCCTGCCTGGATCAGCTGGGTCAGGGCAGCGCTCTCCCCCGCCACATCCAGCTTCCATCCGTAAGGTCCGGTGATTTCCACATCCCGGCCTCCCGCTGTATGGAATGTCCTGGCGGTCCCTGCCGTATCGTACTTTCCTGCCAGGCCGGCAACAAATGCCACCACCTTCTCCTGGTCCAGGATTGCCGTGGTTCCCTGGCTTCCTGTAATCCAGCTGCAGATAGTCTCTCCTGTAAGAGGTTCCTTCACATCCCCGAACACATAATTGATGGTTGCGTTCCTGTACCGGTTCATGGTGTCGCACAGGGCTTTCAGCTCCCCGCTGTCTTCCCGCACATTGACCTGGTAATAGCATCCGGCCTGGTCCACGTCCACGGATGCCTGTCCCGCCTTTACCGCTGCCTCAATCACGCTTATGGTCTTAGCCTCATCCACATTATTACCCTGCACCGAAGGGATGATGGTAAAGGGCTTCCCTTCCTCATACGCAGAGATGCGGGCATCCATTGTCACCGTGATACCGGAACCGCTTATAAGGGATAACGCCTTTATCCTTGCCGTCAGGGCCTCCGCGTCATAGGCCGCCGTCATGTCCATGGTATGGGAGTTGTCCGTGGACGGACCCGAATTGCGGCCCGATGCATTCTGGGCATCCAGGATGGCCTGAAGCCCTTCGGGAACCGTTACCTTGTACCCGATGTCCGTACCCTTGATTGTTTCCTCTGAACCCCCGCGTCTGCGGATGGTTAATGTATATTCGCCATCATAAAAACCTTCTATCCTGGTTTTTGCCTCATCTGTTGTAAGACCGCCGATTCCCACGCCGTTCACCCTGGTGCCGGGCACGAATCTGGATGTATCAGCATCCTGGTCTGCAAGGGATGTCACTGCAAATGCAGCTGCAAGGGCCGCTGCTGCCAAAGCCGTCACGAACATCCTGCCAATGGTTCTTCCTTTTTCTGATTTCTGCATAAATTAAACCCCAATCTTACTTCTTTTTCCAGAATTACCCCATTGGGGCATTCTGCCTTCTTAACATAACAACCTTTTAGCATAATTTCAACCGGTTAATGGAAAATGTAAGAATTAATTAATGATAGGTTAGGATTTACATAAGGAGAAAGTAAAGGGGGGATGGCGTCCTGCATCAAAGCAGGAATCCATCCCCGTCTTTTGTCCTCTTAATCAATCACTTCAACACTCTCAATAACCGGCTGGTTTTCCCTTGCCACGGTACCGTTGTTATCCTCTACCTTGGTGTCCCCGCAGATTGCATCCACTACCTCCATGCCCTCTGTCACATAACCGAAGCATGCGTATTCCCCGTCCAGGAACGTGCTGTCCTCATGTACAATAAAGAACTGGGAACTGGCGCTGTCCTTTATCTGCGAGCGGGCCATGGATATGGCTCCCCTTGTGTGGGATAAGGGGTTCTCCACGCCGTTGCTGGCAAACTCCCCCTTGATTTCCTCATCGGATCCGCCTAATCCGTTTCCCAGGGGATCGCCGCCCTGAATCATGAAACCGTCAATGATGCGGTGGAAGGTAAGGCCGTCATAAAAGCCTTCCTTGGCCAGCTTCAGGTAATTCGCCACTGTAATCGGCGCCTTGTCCCCGTCCAGTGTTACGGATATGGTCCCATAATCCCTGACCGTGATCTTCACATGATGCTCTCCGGCCGCTGCCTCCAGGTCTTCAGGTGAGATCCAGCTGTCCCCAGCCTGTCCTTCTGTGCCTGTGGTCTCTTCACTGCCCGCCTGTTCCTTTGTTTCCGTCTTCGTATCCGTCTTTGTTTGCTCCTTCGTATCTGCCTCTGTCCGGCTTTCCTTCTCCGCTTTTGTGGTCTGGGCCACCGCATCACTGCTGCCTGACCTGCCGCCGCATCCGGCCAGCATGGAAACCGCCAGCATGGCTGTCACACATACGCACATCCATTTTTTCATCATAACTGCTCCTCTTTCATCTGGAACCGTATATCACCGCCATAAGCCGCATGTCCCGGCACATCCCGGGCCTGTTTTCCAACACGCCCTGCAGTAGAAGGTTCCTGGTATTAAGCATGAACTGCCAGAGCATATTGTAACATCCAAACCTTGTCCACGTAAAGGACTTTATGGAATTATCACATTTTCATCACATTTACCGTTCCCGTATCCTTTGAGGATACCTTGTGGCACACATAGGTGAGCGCCATGGTGGCCGCCATGTCCGGCAATGTGTTCCCCACCGGTGTATCCACCTGCATCAAAAGCCGGTAGAGGATGAATCCGGCCAGCCATATAAGCAGGTTCCTGACGCAATAGGCATCCCTGCTGCAGTCCTTGCCAAGCAGGAAATAGTCGGTTATCTGGATGGCAATCATGGGCGCGAACACGGATCCTATCAGATAGAGGAAGCCCGTGATATTGTCCATGGGAAATGTGACGGCCGCCGCGGTACCCACCACCGTCACTGCCACTGCCGCCCATTTTTCCTTTATGGCGGAAGAGATGGATACACTGGATACCCCGGCTGAATATGCGTCCAGGAATGTGGTGGTAACCGTGGACAGCACCACGATCAGAAGTCCGGTAAGGCCCAGTCCCGCCTTTACCAGGATGACGGAAATATCATACTCCCCTGTATGGATGGCCGCCCCCATACCGATCACGTACATGAAAATGCTTACGATGCCATACACCGCCGCGCTGGCCGCCGTGGCGGCGAAGGGCTTTTCAGCCTCCCTGGTATAATCGCTGATCAAAGGGAACCAGGACAGGGGCATTGCCACGGACAGCTCCACGGCGGCCCCGAAGCTCATGGTCCCGTCTGATATACCAACCGCCGCGCCATGGCCTGCGAATATGACACGGCACAGGATAAGGGTGAGGATGAAAAGCGCCCCCATGGCTATTACGTTGATTTTCCCCAGGTTCTGGATTCCAATCAATATCCATATGAGGATCAGGCCGCCGATGACCAGGCACCAGACCCAACGGCCCGCCCCATAGATGCCTCCTGCCGCCAGGGCGCCGTCGTATATCATGATGGAGGTCCATCCCACCAGCTGAAGCACATTAAGCAGCACAAACAGAAGGCTCCCCCGCTCCCCAAAACTCATCTTCACGGTTTCCATGGCGCTCTTTCCCGTATACCCGCCAATAAGGCCCGCCAGGAACAAAAGGGCGCAGCCAATCACATGGCCCAGTATGATGGCTGCCAGCCCCCTGCCAAATCCCAGGGGCGCAAGATATGTACCTGTCAGTATCTCCGCAATGGACACCCCGGCCCCGAACCAGATTAAGCCGTTGCTGAATATAGAAGTCTTTTTTCCGCTCATATCCCCGCCTCCTTAATATTCGCCACGGATGGCAAATGCATGGTTCATGGGACCGCTTCCCTTTCCCAGGTCAAGCATCGCAGCCAGGGCGCCGGACAGATATGCCTTGGCCCGTTCCACGGCCAGGTCCATGGGCATCCCCTTTGCCAGGTTGGAGGCAATGGCGCTGGAAAGGGTACATCCGGTTCCATGGGTGTTGGGATTGTTGATCCGCTTTCCGTAAAACCACTTAGCCTGCCCGTCCATGTACAGCAGGTCATTGGCATCGTTCTGCTGATGGCCTCCCTTGCACAGCACGGCGCATCCGCACCTGTCCCCGATGAGGCGGGCCGCCTGTTCCATATCTTCGGGGGAGTTTATCTTCATCCCTGACAGGATTTCCGCCTCCGGCACATTGGGGGTCAGAAGGTCCGCCATGGGGATCAGCCTGTCCTTAAGGACAGTAACCGCTTCCCCGTCAATGAGCCTGGATCCGCTGGTGGCTGCCATGACCGGATCCACCACAATATGGGACGCATGATAGAAGGCCAGCTTTCCCGCAATCATCTCAATCAGTCCTGCCGAGGAAACCATTCCGATTTTTACTGCATCCGGGAAGATATCCGTAAAAATATCATCCAGCTGCTCACCCAGAAATTCAGGTGATACTTCCATTATTCCTGTTACGCCGGTTGTGTTCTGTGCAGTAAGGGCCGTGATTGCGCTCATGCCGTAAACCCCATGGGCTGTCATGGTCTTTAAATCTGCCTGGATGCCGGCGCCTCCGCTGGAATCACTTCCTGCGATTGTTAATGCAGTGTACATAGTCATTCTCCTTTTCGCATTAATTTTCTTAGGCGGCAGAAGGTGGTGCCCCCGATCTGCCGCCGGGCCATAAAGTAACTGAAACGGATACCGGCCTCGTGCAGGCGCGCCAAAACGGCGGTACACCAAAACAGGTGCACCGCCGGCATATAATCCCTATGGTCCCTACGTTGGCATTATCCAAATCAGGTAATGGGTCTAGGCATGAACAGCCTACTCTCAGCCCACTTAAGTGAGCTCCCCGTTGTCTATTTACAAATCCTATTATAACTCGTAATCAGGAAAAAGCAATCTGTTTTTCCATCCCGCCATGATGGCCGCTGCAATCCTTATCCCGGCCTTTGGCCAGCTATCTTATCATCCTGTCCATGATTTTAACCATGGCGGTAAATGTGGCGCCGTCATAATCCATGTCGAATTCGTCCCCCGGGTGGTTTAATATCCTGCGTATGCTGAGGATTCCAAGGCCGCCGTCCTTTTTGCTGGAAAGGATCCTGCCGCCGCTCTGCTTTATCTGGCCGTCATAGGAATTTTCCACCATCATCATCAGGTGGTCCTCCATCCATCTGGCCTGGATGCGGACGAACCGTTCCGTTTCCAGACGCCTGCATGCCTCGAAGGCATTTTCCAGAAGGTTTCCGATGACAATGCACAGTGTCAGGTCATCCACCGGGACATGGGCCGACAGGTCCATCCTGGCCTCGAAATCAATCCGGCCCTGCCTGGCCCTTGCTGCATATTCCTGAAGCAGGCCGTTGACAGCCTGGTTCTGGCAGAATACCATGTCGGCCGCGCGGTCCAGCTCTTCCTTCAGGTTCTTAAGATACCGTTCCTGCTCCTCCTTGCCCATGTTCTGCAGCGCATGGATGTGATGGCGGAAATCATGCTTGATGATGCGGACCTGTTCGATATAATCCAGTGTCTGGTTATAGTGCTCCCTCTGCTTGCCGATGAGCTGCCTTGCAAACTGCAGTTCCTCCTCCGTCTTCCTGCGGCATATGATTCCCAGGGTATTGCCCAGGATCATCACATAGAGTACCAGGATCATGGCGCAAAGGGCAAGGAAGAACAGGATGTCCTCTATCCCCCTGATTGCCAGGGACCTGGGCGAGAATATGGTGTTGGTGCCGATGAACAGGACGAGCAGGGATACGGACGGATACGTAAGCAGCAGGGAACAGGAACGTTTAGAGAGCTGTGCAAAAAGGCGCTGCACCGTATCCTTAAGAAAGTAACGGACAAACAGGCAGAATCCGGCTGCAGAGATCAGGGACACTACCACGGAAATCTGCCCATAGGTCAGGCTGACCCGGTTAAGCAGCAGCCAGGCCGCGAATTCATTCAGGGACGTGGACAGCACTGCAAAGAGCCAGGCGGATATGTAGAGGAATGCCTTTTCCAGCAGGCCGCCCTGGAAGAAGATAAGCAGCACAAGAAAAAACAGGCAGGAAAACACACCCTGAAATACAAAAAACACCTGCGGCCTGATATGGAACAGGGACTGCATGGATACCATGATGACCCACAGATAGGCGGACACGGCCGCGATATTTTCCCGGTTCCTGTGTTTTGGCTCCAGACATACAAAGATGGGCATCATGCGCACGGCCATGTTAATCAGGTTCAGGATAATCGTACATGCATTGTCGTTCATAGGAACCTCATTTCAGCCTGTGATGGTAATATGCATTCTTGCTCTGCTTGTAAAAGTTCCTGGATATGGGAATCATCTGGCCGTCCTTCATATAGAAGCAGGAATCCTCCAGCCGTTCCACCTGTTCCAGGTTGACCAGATAGCTCTGGTGGCAGCGCAGGAACCCCGGGTATCCCCCCAGTTCCTCCTGCAGTTCGGTCAGCTTCTGGTGGATGGAAATCACTTCCCCGTCCGTAAGGGTTACAAAGACCCGGTGAAGCCGGTTCTCAAACCATGCAATCCGTTCCAGCTTAAGCTGCAGGGGCACGCGGTTATGTACCACGGATATACAGGCGTCATCCCCGCCCAGGCGCTGCTTTACCACCCGCTCCATGGTGGCCTCAAAGTCCTTTTTCCCCACGGGCTTCAGGATGAACCCGGCTGCATTGACACTGTAGCCATCCACCGCCGCTTCCAGGGACGAGGTGATGAGGACCACCGGGCTGCTCCCTTTTCCCAGACGGGCAGCTGTCTCAATGCCGTTAAGCCCGGGCATCATCACATCCAGCAGATACAGGTCATACTGCTTCCCGGATTCCAGCAGTCCGGTCCCGTTCCCATATGTATCAATCTGTACTTCCCTGCCGCGTTCCCTAAAAAAAGCAGATGTATACCCCACGACCAGGGCGCATTCTTCCTTTGTATCATCGCAGACAGCAATCTTAAGCATCCTTCATCCCCCTCCGCCTATGGAACCAGGCGCCTGTCCGTAATATCCCCCGTACATTTCCTTCTATTTTATGGTGATTCCTCCCATAAGTCAAGTTCTGGCGGAAATGTCATATTTGGTATATTTTCTGCAGAAATGGTCATTAAGTACACAACGGGTTTATGGTACACTTATTGTAAGAAAATTATTACAGGAGGGATTTTATGGGTACAAACATCATTGTAACAATCATTGTAATCGTCTACCTGCTTTTCATGCTGTGGATCGGATGGTATTCATCCACCAAGATTTCCACCAACACCGACTTCATGGTAGCCGGACGCCGCCTTGGACCGCTTCTCATGGCAGGCACCCTGGCAGCCACTGAAATCGGCGGCGGAAGCTCCCTGGGCGTTGTTCAGAACGGTATGTCCGGCTATGGACTCAGCGCTTCCTGGTACATCACCACCATGGGCATTGCATTCATCATCTTAAGTTTCATTGCCCCCAAGTTCCGGGCAGCCACCGTTAAGACGGTTCCTGAGTATTTCCGCAGACGCTACGGCAAGTCCTGCGGCATCATCACAGCCATCATCATGCTGCTGCCCCTGGTGGGTCTTACAGCCGGACAGTTCATTGCATCCGCAGTCATCCTGTCCACCATGTTAAACATTGATTACCAGGTAGCCGTCATCATCGTTGCCGTGGTGGTTACCATCTACTCCATCATGGGCGGCCTCTGGAGCGTCACGCTGACAGACTTTGTCCAGGTATTCCTGATTGTGATTGGCATGATCATCGCTGTTCCGTTTGCCATGAATTATGCAGGCGGCTGGGGACAGATATCCGCCAACATCCCGGCAGGCACCCTGAACCTGTTTGAGGGATATGACCTGTTCGGGATCATTTCCCTGGTCATCATGTACACGGCCACCTTCTCCGTGGGCCAGGAAGCGGTGTCGCGCTTCTATGCCGCAAGGGATGAAAAGGCTGCCAAGGGCGGCGCATGGCTGGCCGCGCTGGTGAACTTCATCTATGCGTTCATACCGACCATCCTGGGTATCATTACCCTGGCATTAATCAATATGGGCAAGTTCAGTTCCGACCAGTTTGCCGCCGTTGGCGCGCGTTACGCCCTTCCGGTACTTGCCATCAATACCATGCCCGCCATCATCTGCGGCCTGCTGTTTGCCGGAATCATTTCCGCAACCATGTCCAGTTCCGACTCCGACCTGTTAGGCGCAGGCTCCATTTTCGCCAATGACATCTACAAGGCCGTGTTAAAACCGGATGCATCCAGCCAGTCCGTCATGAGGGTGACCAAGATTGTCATGTGCCTGGTGGGTGTGGCATCCATGCTCATCGCCCTGTTCAACACACAGAGCATCGTATCCATCCTGATGTTCTGCTTCACCCTGAGGGCCGCCGGTTCCTTCTTCCCATATGTAATGGGACACTACTGGAAAAAGGCTTCCACCGCAGGAACCATTGCTTCCCTGATTGCGGGAACCATCGTGGTTGTATACCTGGAACATGTATCCAAGGGAATGCTGTTCGGTATAAAATTCAGCCAGCCCATCATCCCGGGCCTTGTGGCGGCATTCATCTGCTTCATCATCTTCTCCTACGCCATGCCGCCGAAGGTTGAATCCACGGAACTGGCGCCGGAAGAGGATGACTGATAGGAAATAACGTATCATATAAACAAGGACAGACCCGGCGCCGTCCCACCCTTTGAAGGTTTGGGACAGCGCCGGGTCTGTTCCTGTTCATCTGATGATGGATGGTCATGGTCCCACCGTGACCGGTACCCCCAGATTACAGTATTCCCATAATATGTCCATCACGTCATTGGTGACGGCAATGCATCCTGCCGTACCGCCCCCCTGCTCGCCATGTATCATGATGGCCCCGCCTAAGGGCGTATCCCAGGGCGGCTGCTCTCCTGCTTTGTTGGCGTCCACGATTGCCTTGTACTGCTCCTCGTTAATCAGCCCGTCGGCCAGGCCCCGCTCTGCGTCGTCGATGTTGGGATAGGATAGCCCCAGTGACAGATAGTACTGGCTCTGGTCGTTCTTCGTGCACACGTAGAACTTGCCGGAAGGGGTTATCCCATCCCCCTGCTGCACCTTGTCCCCTGTTGCGGACTCCCTTCCAATCTGGGCCGGCCAGCTTCCGATGGTGGAATTATAACGGCTCAGGGTGACCGTGCTTCCCTTTTTGCTTACATAGATACTGATACCGTTCACGGACGGCCTATAGACTGCCCCCGGTCCTGTCTGCCCAGCCATGGCGCTTACAGGGCCTGATACCGCCAGGGCCAGTGATAAAAGCCCAAGCCCAAGGCATTTACGGATGTTCCTCATGTCTGTTCTCCTTACAACCATTTTTTACCTGACGCCATTATACCATATGGACCCGGAAATGGAATGCAAGTAATAAAATCGAAAGGAAATCCTAAGCATTTATTTCCTCCCCGTAACCCAGTAACGGAAGCACATCCATGGGGTAGTCCAGGATGACCAGCGCAGCCTCCTTATCCAGATAGTGTTCCTGTTTGTGGATAATCACGATATTGCGTCCTGTAAAATACTCAATATACTGCCGGAATACCTCGGAGGCCAGGGTGGTTCCCAGAAGCAGCAGGGTATCCGCCTTTGTTATCTCAACCGTGGTCTTGGTCATGTTCTGGCTGTCCACCATCTCCCCAATCAGGGAAATCATGGGCCTCACAGGGATATTGCAGGATGGGCAGATCGGCACGCGCCTGGCCTGCGCCATATATGTAACCGGATATTTCTTCTTGCACCTTGGGCACTGGTTCTGGTAAATGCTTCCGTGAAGGTTAATGACATGACGGCATCCTCCCCTTCTTGGCTTGTCATAGATGTTGCTGTCTATGATGCACTGAAGCTTCCCCGCCCGCTCCATGGCGGCCAGGGCCGGGCCGGATGCCGTATCCCTTGGGGCGTTATGGAGCATTTCCTTTTTATAAAACTCAAAGAACTGTTCCGGACGCGTGTTGTAAAATGCGCTGGAATACATTTCCTCCACACCATAGCCATAACGGTTTTCAATGTCATATGCCTTATCCTGCTTCTTGATTCCTATGAATCCTCCCTCTTCCATCATGCCGGAACCACAGAGCGCTACCGTATAGTTGCTGTCATCCAGGATCTTCCTCAGCTGTTCTATCTTCCCGTTCATAGTGATACCTCCCTTTAGTCCCTCTCCCGGCAGTGCCGGAAGGTTAACCATTGTCATGTATTATCACTATTATATATTTTTTTCCAGATTATTACCACATTTTTCCGCTTATTTTTCTAACTATTATGATTGTTTTTCCATATTTTCTTTCTTTTCCACATGGGAATAGAGCAATACGCCCCCAATGGTAACCGCTCCCCCTGCTATCTGGAGGGGGGCCGGGACCTCCCCAAACACGAACAGGGCAATCACGGCCGCCACCGCCGGTTCGCACAGCTTGGAGGCTGACACAAAGGACGGGGACAGGAACTTCAGGCACCAGCTGAATATACTATGGCCCAGAAGGGTGGAGCAGACACTGAGAAGCAGTCCCACGATCACGGACCGCGCCCCGTAGCCGGTAAATGCAAGCCCGCTGGCAGCCGTGGCAATCCCCAATGCCAGGGCGCAGAACACATAGACGATATAGGTGTATACGGTAGTCGACATATGCCCCCTTGCCTGACGTCCAATCAAGGTGTACACGGCGCAGAACACAGCCGCGGCCAGGGCCAGCATGTCGCCCAGCAGATGATTCCCGCCCGCCGAGTAATCGGAAAAGGCAATCAGCAGGCTTCCTCCCACCGTGACAAAGATGCTTCCTGCCGCTGCCAGGGAAATCCTTCCCTTCAGGAACAGGCAGTAGCCGATTGCCACCCAGATGACCTCGGTGCACACAATGGCAGTGGAACTGGCCACGGAGGTCTTGTTCAGGGACTCAAACCACGTGGTAAAATGCATGGCCAGGAACAGTCCGCTTAAGGCGCACAAAAGCACGGACTTCCTGTCCGTCCCCATGAGTTCGCGCCTGGACTCCCCCCGTCCAAAGACAACCGGCGTCATCAGGACCACGGTCCACATCAGACGGTAAAAGGCCGTTACCACGGAGGGGGCCTGGGAATATTTAACAAAAATAGCCGATAATGAGATACCGGCTATTCCAATTACAATCATGATTAACGGATGTTTTTCTAAGAATTTCATCTTGGGTACCTTTGCCTTTGCTGGTTTATCCACGTTATTCTACCACAGGAACCAGGCCGCGTCCAGACCCTGTCTTAACCTATGCCTCTTTATCCGCCCGGATCAGCCTGCGGACCGCCTCAACGGCCACCTTGATGGCTGCCTCCGTATCATGGACAATGGGGTTATCCAGCCCGGCAGCCTGGCGCTCCTGGTTACCCACCACCAGGAAATCAGAACCGCAGCGCACCCTCAGATGGCTGGCAGCAACGAACAGGGCCGCGGATTCCATCTCAGAAGCCTTACACCCCAGGCGCTTCCATGCCTCCCATTTATTCAGCAGTTCATAACTTACAGGCATGCGCTGGGGCTCGTGCTGCCCGTAAAATGCATCCTTGCACTGTACCACGCCCGCATGATAGGTATATCCCAGGGCTTTTGCCGCAGAAACCAGGGCATTGGCCACCTCCAGGTCCGCAACCGCCGGGAACTCGATGGGCGCATATTCCCTGCTGGTGCCTTCCATGCGGATGGCTCCCGTGGCAACCACAATATCACCGCCCTTTACATCCATCTCCATTCCGCCGCAGGTCCCCACCCGGATGAATGTATGGGCGCCGCAAAGCACAAGTTCTTCCATGGCAATGGAGGCAGACGGGCCGCCGATTCCGGTGGAGGTCACGCTCACCATCTCACCGTCCAGATATCCGGTGTATGTAATGTACTCCCTGCTGTCGGCAACCAGCCTGGCATCGTCAAAGTGGCTGGCTATCCTGGCACAGCGCTTGGGATCCCCGGGCATGATCACATACTTGCCCACATCCCCTTTCCTGATCTGTAAATGATACTGTAAACCCTCTTCACCTGAATAATTCTGCATAATATTCCTTCCTCTCTTTCCCTTTACTTTTCATTCCAGCCTGTCTTTTCAACTTGTATATGTATAATATCATTTTACTTGTCTATTTTATAGTTGGGATTTTATACAATCATTCCAGACGGTTTTTGTACATTTTCACAAGTATCTCGCGGTTATATTTGGATTTTACCTTGTTATCATTCATGGTTTTACTTTTATACAACTAGACATGTCTATTTTATTGACAAAAAAACGTTATAGACTTATGATGTTTGATAAGAACCTGTATACTTTATTAGACAGGCAGACAGGAGATGACAGCCCCATGGAACAGGATGAGGTAAGTGGGAAGGTAAAGAAATTAAAGCATGTAAAAGTATATAACCGTCTGTATTCCATGATACAGGACGGGGTCTATCCCCCGGGCAGCCAGCTTCCCTCTGAACCGGAACTGGCACAGCAGATGGATGTGAGCCGCATGACCCTGCGCAGGGCCCTGGCCCTTCTTCAGGAAGACGATCTGGTCATCAATATAAGGGGAAAAGGGAATTTCATCAATGAGACGGACCCGGATGCGGCCCTTCCCGGCATGGAAATCATCCAGCATCCGGTCCTTGGGGCATTGGCCGGTACAATCAGCGAAACGGAACTGGAATTCCGCATCGAGCCGCCCACGGAACCAATCATCCAGTGCCTGAAACGCAGGACCCCCGTGGTCGTGATTGCCGACCGCTGGTACAAGCAGGCGGGAAAAGCCTGCGCTTACAGCCTGAGCTTTGTGCCGGTTGAGGTGATTTCTGAAAAACAGATTGATTTAAACGGCAAGGAGGATTTATTCCAGTATCTGGAACATGACTCCTACCAGGATGCCGGCCGCAGTACCTGCCAGTTTTCCTATACCACCACAGGTAATTTTACCGCCACCAAATACCTGCTGTCCCAGCACCCTTCCTTTATCCTGATACAGGAAACCCTGTACGACAAAAACCACCGGGTCCTGGTATCCAGTAAGCACTATATCCCGGTGGAACTGTTTAAGATGCAGATTAGCAGCGGTGCCGGACACGGCCCGGACAGCGAATGAAAACAGACTGCCCCGGTGTGCAGGGGACACGGATCCTCCTGTACACCGGGGACATCATACATCCAGGTTATTCTTCACAGCAAATACAGCCAGCTGGGTCCTGTCCTTCAGCTTCAGCTTCTCCAGGAGACGGGATATATTGTTGCGCACGGTCCCCTCTGCCAGGAACAGCCCTGCCGCTATCTCCCTGTTATCCATGCCCTGGGCAACCAGGCGCATGATATCCATCTCCCTGGGCGTTAAGTCCAGGTCAGCTTTGGCCCCCGGCAATGCCATCTGCCGGCGCATGCCCTCAAACACGCTTCCGCCGAACACGCGGATTCCCGCGCATACAGCCTTCACGGACTGTATGACCTTGTCATCCTCCATCTCCTTAAGGATATATCCGTCCGCCCCGCCCTGCACGGCGGCGTCCACGGTTTCCCTGTCGTCAAAGGTGGTAAGCACCAGCACCCGTATGTCCGGGAAATCCGCCTTAATCCTGGTAATCCCATAGCTCCCGTCATACTGGGGCATGCGCATGTCCATCAGCACCACGTCCGGCTTAAGCTTCCTGCACAGCTGCCACGCCTCCCTGCCATCCGCTGCCAGCCCTGCCACCTCTATCCCATCATCCTGCTCCAGGATGGCTTTAAGACCCTGCCTCAATATCTGGATATCATCAGCAATCACTGCTTTTATCATACCGTATCCCCCTTATTCCCTTGTATTCATGCCGCGCCAAGCGGCAGCCGGATGTAAATCTGGAATCCTTCCCCATTGCCGGATATGATCCGGACAGTCCCCCCAGCCGCTTTTATCCTCTGGCGGATACCGCGCATCCCATTGCCTTCCTGTATCTCCCCGCATCCTGTCCCATTGTCAAAAATATACAGGTTCAGGCAGCCGCTGCCAAATTTAAGGATTACGTCCATGTGGGTGGCATGGGCATACTTGAGGCAGTTGGTGATGGCTTCACGCAGACATTCATATACAACCGGGGAAAGGTGGGAATATGCCTCCCTGTCCTCCCCCTGTATCTCCACCTCCACCTCAAACTCCTTCACGCTTTGGGCCAGCTGGTACACGCCCTGGGTTATCAGGCCATAGGACGAGGACTGCCTGAGATTGTTGATGGAACAGCGCAGTTCCCGGATGCCGTTGCCCGCCAGCTCCTGGGCCTGTCTCAGGTACTCCGGGATTCCGCTTTCATCCGTCCCGGCTGCCTTTCCGCCATTTTCATATTCAATGCGTATCAGCTTCAGCAGGGAATTTATCATGGTAAGGGTATGGCCCGTTGTATCATGGACCTCCTGGGCTATGCGGTTGCGCTCCTGTTCAATGGCCAGCTTCTGGTTGGACACAGCCAGTTCCTGCTCCTGCTCCAGAAGTTGGTAATATTTACCCACATCAGTAAACATCACTGCCCCTGCAATGTTTTTCCCCTTCCTGTCCCTGTAGGCATAACGCTTCACCTCCAGCTTCCGGCCGGACGGACCATCCCCCAGCGTCATGACCCGTTCCTGCCCCTCCCCTGTTTCCTCCGGGCTGATTCCATTTTCCCTCAATATCCCCCAAAGCGCATCCATGCCGTCCCCGGCCTTCAGTCCGAACCAGCCCATGGCCGCCCCATTGCAGTATGTAACCTTTTCCCTCCGGTTGTACACCACCACCCCCTCTGCAATGGAATCAAACATCCGGTCAAATGCCATGGTATTCACATCCAGGAAATCATACCGGAACACGGCCAGCAGCATCAGGATGCTGGACAGGGCAAATGCGGGCGGCGTCAGATCGAACCCGGATTTTACCAGGCCCGTCATATAGAGCAGGTTAAACCCAAGGGGCACTGCGGCTGATAAAAGAATGACCGCAATATGGGACAGGGCAACGGCATTTTTCCTGAATGCCGTCAGCACCACCGCCATCCCCGCCAGCACACAGGCATAGGTATAAATCATGTGGACATAAAAGACAGGCCCGTAAACCACCTGCCCCACCTCAAAGCTTGTATAAAACAGATGGTGGTATTCATTGGTCAGCAGGAAGGAATAGTTGAGCGCCCCAATGCCAAACAGCACGGCCTCCGCCAGACGGCCCAGCCTCCTTTTGCTGTAAAGGAAGGCAAACACCAGCCACGCAGGCCCGATAAAACTGATTCCCACATAGGAAATCACATAGGTCAGGTATTTTATCCCTCTGGTTACGGACAGGGACGTGAACAGCTGTGGTATACACCATATTATGATAAGGAACTGGCAGATGGCCAGGGCGCCGGTGGTCTTATTCTTATCTGCTTTTATCAGCAGCCATCCGGACGTGCAGAATGACAGGATGATGGCTGAGAGATATGCAATTTTCAGCAGGATATCCAACATAACAGAACCTCCCCGGAGAGCTTATTGCTTTCCGTTTTTCCTTTTTCTTTCTCCTGAAAACACATCAGGGGACAGAAAAACCTGTCCCCTTGATTATAGCCTTTATGTAACAATGTGTCAAAACAATACTGGTGCCAGGTGTGTCTGAATGCTTATCCAGGGCTTTTTCAGTGCTTTTTCAGTTCCGTGGATGCCGCGAAGATGATAAGCCCCAGACCGGCTGCCAGAAGATATACCCACCAGGACAGGCTGAGCCAGAATCCCTTGGTCATATACAGCGCCACCGTGACGATGATGATGCCGGAAATACGGAACCATCTTACACATTTCCTTACATGCGCCCACAGGAAGATTACCAGGCACACCGCTTCCAGGATCAGTGCATCGCCTACATTTCCCGTATAAAACGCGTCCAGTATCATGGCCCCCAGGCACAGGCAGCAGATGGCTGTCTGAAACCAGGGAATGCACGCCTCGTCCTTCCATATACGGGCCAGGGACCAGCTAAACAACGCCGCCGGCGCCAGCTGTACCTCCAGCCGGATAAGGTCGGGCCACTGGATATACGGCTGTATCCAGAAGGCAAGGACTGCCAGGGCAGATGCAATGGTAAGCGAACCTTTCCTCAGCGGCTTCACCGCTGTATACTGAAGTACATAAAGCGCTGCCAGAACCGTATAGGCACATCTCCAGCCCCTTCCCGCGTCAAGGGCCAGGGAAACCAGGGGCAGGATGACCAGGATATGGAACCAGTCCACATCCCATGCAGCCGGGACATTTTCCCGCTGTCTGAGGATTGGCCTGTAATACCGGAACAGGATACCCGATATAAGGACCGCTGCCCCTGTAAAACCGCAGGCCTGGTTCCCTGTCCATCCGTACCTTAAGGCTGCTGCCAGAGGCAGCGGCAATACGGCGATGGCCGCCGCCAGGTGAAGCCACATATTCCCTCTCCTGTAAAACATGACATAGAATACTGCAAAGGATGCCAGACAGGGAACCAGGTTCCAGGCAGAAAGCCCGGGATTCCAATAAAATGCGGCCATCGTACAGAAGAACACGGCCAGTCCGGTCCCATCCCAGAACCATGTCCCGGCCTGGCTGCGGTCCCGGCAGCACATGACGGCATATTCGGCCCCATATGCAAAGGTTACCCACATCATGACCGCCACCCCGTTATCGGTCAGGCTGCTGGCAAGGATATAGACGCCTGCCAGGGAATACAGACAGCTCCCCTTAACATACCATCCCTGCAGTTTCCCATCCTTTCTAAAGGACCAGATTAATAGATATACAGCCAACAGGATGAAGAACGGAAGGGGCTTTTGTCCATTTATCTGAAAAAGGATCTGTGCGGCCGTCCCTATTACCAGGATGGCCTCCCCGAACCTGTCGCGTCTGAGCACATCCCACACAGCCATGATCAGGATGTATGCAAATACAATCACATCATATCGCGGTTCAAATCCCGGAATCTGTGCCAAAGCCCTTCCCGCCGTCATGGTCAGGGCATAAAGGATGACCGGAATGATTTCGCGCAGGACTGGATACTGTCTGCCCCACCATGCCGTGACGGCTGCCAGAAGCAGGACCGCGGCAGATACCGCGGCCTGGGTTCCCAGGTCATGCCAGTACAGGGATTCAGCCAGAAGCATCAGCGTATCAATGGCAAGGACTGCTGTCAAGACGCAGCCGCCCGCCTGGCTGCAAAGAGGGCTTCCCTTTTTCCGCTCAACCAGGAACCATCCGCCAGTCAGGACCGCCCCCGCAAATATCTGATATACGGATTCAAAGGGAAGGCAGAGACCTGCGTACTGGAAAAATGCAGCCATGGAAACGCTGTGAAGGACGCGCATCTCCATACGCCTGTCCCTCAGGGCTTTCAGTGATATGCCTGCTGTTATCAGCCCCAATGCCAGGGTGCTCCATGGTGTTATCCGGACGATTCCCAATAAAGAGAAACCGGTTATGCCAGTCATCCATCCGGTTATTGCCGCTAATGCCATAAGGCCGCTGAATATCCAGAAATGAAGGTTTACAAAAAAACTGAATCCGGCTTCCATGAATTCCGGAAGTAAATATTTATCGGAAAGCCTTGCCGCGGCCCCATCCTGTCTTCTTCTGATTCCCTCGTCCCACAAAAGCAGCAGGAAGGAATAGTATACCATCGCGTTAAGGCAGCCCGCGTACCCCAGGCCCAAGGCCCCCATAAGGAAGGTCATGCTGACCGTCATCCCCCAGAAACAGGACTGGGTATAAAGCCTGTCGCGGAACTTCCTGGTTCCTGCAAGCATGGCAATCTCCGTCACCATACTGCCAACCCAGAGTACCCGGTAACGGTTCTGCCCTTTAAGGATGAACTCCGGTCCTATGAGGCCGAAATATCCGGCAGCCAGAACGGTCAGGAAAAGAAATATGCTTCCAAGGATGTAAAATGCCTGGCTGGTCCTCTGAATCTTAAGGATTTTCCCAGCCACCAGGCTGGAACCAAAGAACAGGCCCGAGAAACCCAATACCATGATCACCTTGCAGTAACTTGGAAGGACATGCCATGCCGTGGTGGCAAATATCAGCCCTGCCAGAACCACAAATATAACGCCGATAATCAGGGCCGCGGTTCCCTGATAGAAGTGGGAGTCCGCTTTGCGGATCCTGGCGGGGGGATCCGGCTTTGTGTTGGAAGATGTGGGGTCCATGACGGCCGCCGCTATCCCCGCAGGCACCTCCGTTACTTTCATGGCAGATGACATAGTACCTTCCATAGTCTCTTCCATAAGCCCTTCTATAGTCTCTTCCACAGGCCCTTCCACATACCTTTGCCCAGGCTTTTCCTCAGCCTCTTTCACGGCCCGCCTTCCATCATATCCCGGCACCAGCCATTCATCTGACGGTATTTCAGGTTCCGGTGGATTGGGGGACTCAGGTTCCGATGGATTGGGGGACCCAGGTTCCGGCGGATTGGGGGACTCAGGTTCCAACAGATTAGGGGGCATTTCCCCTTCCATGGTCCTCTTCCTCTCAAAACCGTACAGCCTTTGGCGCTCCAGCTGGCAGGTCAGTTCCTGTATCCTCTTCTTATGACGCCCGTTGGTGACGGCGAGTCCGATTATGACACCAGCTTCTGCAAAAGGAGCCACCAGCCATATTAATAAAATCATGATTATCTCCATATCCATTCCCCTTTCATCAGATACTTCCTCTTCATGATTTTATTATAGATAAATATCCCAGCACTTCCCAGATGTCTGGCGTCATTATCAGAATGACATTTGTCACTGAAATTCCTATATCAGCGCCCCATAAGCCTGCCCAGCTGCCCTAATATCTCCTCATCCGGCACAAGGCTTACATACCCGCCCAGGCAGATGGAAGGTTTTGTCTTTCCATGGTAGTCGCTTCCGCATGTAAATATCAGCCCGTTCCTCCTGGCCGCATCATAATAAAAGGCTGCCTGCTCCGGCGAATGGTAACTGCTGAAGGCCTCTATCCCGAACAGTCCCGTTTCAATGATCGGCTCCAGCAGCCCGCTGTGGCCCTTTAAGTTAACGCCCGGATGGGCCAGTACCGCACATCCTTTATTTTTGTGGATAATATCAACCACCTGCTCCAAATCCGGATATTCCATCTCCACATAGCAGCATTTTCCCTGTGAATAGTAATCCCAGTAAAAATTCACATAGGGATTATCGGCCCGCTCCCCGCCCGGACGGTAAGGCCGCAGCATGGGATGGTCTGCGTATTCAGGTTTATCCAACAGTACTTCGGCGAACATTTCCCCGGTCCATATGTCCTTATTAAAATTGTTCTTTGCCAGTTCCTCCATCTCCTGTTCCGAAACCTGAAATCCCATCTTCCTTGTGGCCTGAAGCATCTGCCGCGATGCAACGGCCCCCTGGGCAGCTATATTATCCTCTATTTCAGCAAAATCCGGACTCTCATATTCTATTCCATATCCCAGCACGTGCAGGTTCACCCCACGGAACGTGCAGTCAATTTCGATTGCCGGAATATAGGTGATGCCTGCCTTTGCGGCTTCAAGCTCCCCCCGGGCATTGGCCCGCACCGAGTTATGGTCCGCTATGGCCATGACCTTTATTCCGCTGTCACTGCATTTCCTCACCAGTTCTTCCGGTGTAAACTCCCCGTCATCGCTGTAATAGCTGTGCATGTGTAAATCGATTGATTTTCCCAACATGAATCCTTCCCACCCTTTCTGTCATTATGATCATGAATCCGCCAAACACCAGCAGGCATAGCGGATACAGTCCAATACTGATACGCTCTCCCAGCAAGCCGAACAATGGCGGCATGAACGTGCTTCCCATATATGCGCAGGCCATCTGCATCCCCATCATGGACTGCGAGTACTTTGTGCCGAAATTATCCGGTGTCTCATGAAGCAGGCTGGGATAAATAGGCGCGCAGCCAATTCCTATCATGACAAGGCCTGCCAGCACAGCCCCATCCCCAAAAGCCGCCAGCATCAGAACAGCCCCCGTGCATGCCGCCGCCTGACCGCACCGCACCATTTTCCTGTCCCCCATACGGTCTGTAACAAATCCGCATACCAGACGCCCTGCCGTAATCCCCAGATAAAAAAGGGAGGCCCATTTTGCTGCCGTCCCAGCCGGTATTCCTTTGTGAAGGACCATGTAACTGCTGGCCCATAGACCTGCTGTGGCCTCAAGGGAACAGTAACAGAAAAATGATGCCAGAACCGCTTTTGCCCCCGGAAGCCTCAATGCCTCTCCTATTCCTATCTTTTCTCCTGCGTCTGCGTTTTCTGCATTGGAGGCTCTTTTCGATTTCCACAGAGGCAGGGACAGGACAAGGACCGCCACCAGCACAACCTGTATGATTCCCACTGACATATAGCCTGAATCCCATCTCAGCCCTCTGGCAAGACACAATCCCATGATATAGGGGCCTGCGGTTGCCCCGATGCCCCAGAAGCAGTGCAGCCAGCTCATATGCCGCGATTTATAGTGCAGGGCCACAAAGTTATTTAACGCGGCGTCCACACTGCCTGCCCCTAATCCATAGGGAATTCCCCAGATACATAGCTGAAGGAAGGTACGGGAGGATGAAAAACCGAACAGGGCAGCCGCTGTCATGGCCACGCTCAGCGCGGTTACCGCCCCGGTCCCTATCCTTCTTATCAGCCGGTCGCTCAGGATACTGGATATGATGGTACCGCCTGCAATAATCATACTGATGATTCCTGCATAGGATACCGCTGCGTCCAATTCCCTGTACATGGACGGCCAGGCGGAACCCAGCAGCGCATCCGGAAGCCCAAGGCTGATAAAAGCCAGATAAATAATTACTAATAACAACTGAAACATTGTGTCCTCCTGAATCATAACCTTTTATTGAAAACCGCCGTCTTCTTAGAAGGAGGCTTTCAGTAAAAGGATACCGTCTTTCTTTCCTTGATTCAATTCAAATCTCGACTTATAATATAAGAAAAGCGACCAAATGGAGGTGTGACCATGGGATTACAGAAATGTGCCCTCAACCTGAACCGCATAGGCAAGGAGCTTCAGCCCCATGGGACGGCAAAATTCCCCTGTGCAGGTTATTCTGCCGTCTATACGGACAGGCCAGAGGATGTCATCCCCTGGCACTGGCATGAAGAGCTGGAAATCGTGTTTGTGGAAACCGGCGGCTTAAAGCTTCAGATTCCCGGAAAGACCTTTCATGTAGGGAAGGGGGAGGGATTTGTCATCAATTCCAACCTCCCTCATTTTGCAGCAGCGGAAAACTTCTGCGACCTGCATTCCCTGGTCTTCCATCCTGTTTTGATAACCGGCAACAAGGACTCTGTCTTTGCAGTCAGATATATGACGCCGCTGATCCACTGCAGCACATTTGACGGTTGTCCCTTAAGCCTGGCGGATGCATTTAACAGGGCGTTCTGGGCATTGAAGGAGGAGCGCACGGGATATGAATTCATTGTCAGGGAAAATCTGTCCCTGATCTGCCTTTCCCTTCATGAGCGCTATGCCCATGAGATTGACTCGGGTGAGACAGGGCTGGATCCGGACAGCAGGCGCATCCAGATCATGCTGGAGTTCATTCATGACAACTACCGTGAGAATCTGGATCTGACACAGATTGCGCGGTCAGCAGACATCGGTGAACGGGAATGTCTGCGCTGCTTTAAACGCAGTATCCAGAATTCCCCCATGCAGTATCTGTTAAAATACAGGACCACCCAGGGCGCAGCCATGCTTCTTCAGGATCCCGGCAGCAGTGTCTCCGAAATAGCAGCCATGTGCGGATTTAACAGTTCCAGCAACTTCTCCCAGATGTTTAAACGTTTTTACAAATGTACCCCCAGGGAATACAGGAGGGATCATGGCAGGTAAGCCCCTGCCTGCAATGCAAAAGGTTCCGGCGTAGAATCAGCCGGAACCACTGCATTTCATCAGGCAAAGTCAGTTAAACTCCGGTCATGCCGGATCATATCTCCTCAGTCAAATCCTCACCTGAATCAGGGATTGCGATAAATCAAGCAAATGCCCTTTATCGATTGCTTACTTATGATTCAGAGCTGCCTGGGTGGATGACAACCACGCAGGGCAATCCACTAAGTTATTAAATCCCATATCTTTCATCACTTAATTTGTACGTTTAAACTCTTCCCCAATGATTCAGCCACCTTCGAAAGGAAGTCCAAACTAGGATTATAATTACCGCTTTCAAGTCTGGATATATTGCTTTTCTGAGTCCCTACACGCCTGGCAAGCTCAGCCTGTGTCATATTCTGTTGTTTTCTGGCCGCTATAATCTGTGCAATGGCCTCATAACGTGGCCGCAATTTCTCATATTCAAGTTTAAACTCTTCATCTTTAAGCATATCTTCTTTCATTTGCTCAAAAGAAATTCCTACTTTGCCCATTGTTTACACCTCCTTACATAATCTTCCATATACTTTCTTGCCCTGCCAATTTCTGTCTGTGGCGTCTTTATACTCTTTTTTATGAATCCATGCAATAAGATATACTTATTATTATGATATGTAAAATAAAATATCCGAACTATATCATTGGAAAATTTCACCCGCAGTTCATACAGACCCTTATTCTTCTCACTATTCTTCTCACCTTTTATAGGTTTAACATATGGCTCACGTAATTCATTTCCCATATTCCGCAATAACTTAATCACTAAAGGCTTTCGCTCTTAACTTGGGAGAAAGTGAGTAGAGAAAATCCTGCACCGGCACCTTTCCGCTTTCTTTCATATAAAACTCTAATTCAAATATTTACCTCACATCCTTTCTAATACGATGTTATCATATATGATAACTTTTGTAAAGAGATAAATAATATAAATATTTTTTATCCATTTATCTTGCTGTTCATGGAGTAAATAAAAA
>DS990260.1:1506972-1615870 GCA_000155435.1 Clostridiales bacterium 1_7_47FAA
ATAAAAAGACGGGTCATTTGATAAAATACCAAATAACCCATCCGTATTACTTCACTATATGAGGCAAATGGCTAGATAGGAGATAACGGCGACAATTAGCCTAATGAAAACCCCAGGACTGGTACTCCTGGGGTTTTCGCTTTGTGCTTACATATAGAACTACTCTCTTTTGCCTGCCTATATCATATCAAACACAGTCTGCAAAATCAAGCCATAGTTTCTGTATAAATCGCAATGTTACTTATTGTTTAATGCCGCCTGTGCTGCTGCCAGACGTGCAATCGGAACACGGAACGGTGAGCAGGATACGTAGTTCAGTCCAACCTTATGGCAGAACTCTACGGATGACGGATCTCCGCCGTGCTCGCCGCAGATACCGCACTTAAGGTTCGGTCTTGCAGCGCGTCCCTTCTCAACAGCCATCTTAACCAGCTGTCCAACACCTTCCTGATCCAGTCTTGCAAATGGGTCAGACTCGTAAATCTTAGCCTTGTAGTAGGAATCTAAGAACTTGCCCGCGTCATCACGTGAGAAGCCGAAGGTCATCTGTGTCAGGTCATTGGTTCCGAATGAGAAGAACTCTGCCTCTTCAGCCACCTTATCAGCGGTCAGGGCTGCTCTTGGAATCTCAATCATGGTGCCAATGTGATACTGGATATCGGAATTCTTTTCCTTCTTAACCAGCTCAGCAATCTCAACTACGATGTCCTTAACAAACTTAAGCTCTTTCTTCTCGCCGACAAGAGGAATCATGATTTCCGGAACAATATCATATCCGCACTCTTCCTTAACCTCGATGGCAGCCTCCATGACAGCCCTTGTCTGCATCTTGGCAATCTCAGGATAAGTAACAGCCAGACGGCATCCGCGGTGACCCATCATTGGGTTGAACTCATGAAGCTCTGCACACTTGGCATTTACTTCCTCTACCGTCATTCCCATATCGTCAGCCAGGGCCTTGATATCCTCCGGGTCCGTAGGAACGAACTCATGCAGAGGCGGATCCAGGTAACGCACGGTCATAGGTCTGCCTTCCAGGGCCTTGAACATGGCCTTGAAGTCACCCTTCTGGAAAGGAATCAGTTCATTTAATGCTTCTTCCCTCTGCTCAACTGTCTCAGACAGGATCATCTTGCGGATCTTAGGAATCCTCTCCGCGTCAAAGAACATATGCTCGGTACGGCAAAGGCCGATGCCCTCAGCGCCAAGCTTAACAGCGTTCAGTGTATCTGCAGGAGTATCTGCATTGGTGCGCACGCTCAGGGTCCTGAACTGGTCAGCCCACTCCATGATACGCTCGAAGTTGCCGCTTACAGTTGCTTCCTGTGTAGCGATGTCGCCCTTGTAAATCTTTCCGGTAGAACCATCCAGGGAAATGTAATCTCCCTCATGGAATGTATGTCCGCCAAGTTCAAATACCTTAGCTTCTTCATTAATCTTGATTTCACCGCAGCCGGATACACAGCAGGTTCCCATGCCACGTGCAACTACTGCTGCATGGCTGGTCATACCGCCGCGGACAGTCAGGATACCCTGTGCAGCGTGCATGCCTTCGATATCCTCAGGGGATGTCTCCAGACGCACCAGGATGACCCTCTCGCCTCTGCCGCCCTTGCCGGCGTCCTTGGCTTCATCAGCAGTAAAGTATACCTTACCGGCTGCAGCGCCAGGAGATGCAGGAAGTGCGCTTCCGATTACTTCGCCGGCCTTCAATGCTTCCGGTACAAAAGTAGGATGCAGTAACTGGTCTAAGGACTTGGCTTCAATCCTGCATACTGCCTCTTCAGGAGTAATCATTCCCTCGTCTACTAAATCGCAGGCAATCTGGATGGCTGCCGGGGCAGTCCTCTTGCCGTTACGTGTCTGTAAGAAATACAGCTTGCCTTCCTCAATGGTGAACTCCATGTCCTGCATGTCGCGGAAATGATTCTCCAGCTTCATGGCCAGGTTCATGAATTCCTCATAGCACTCCGGAAGGTCTTCTGCCAGCTTGGAGATTGGCTGAGGTGTACGTACACCTGCAACAACGTCCTCGCCCTGTGCATTAATCAGGTACTCACCGTAGATACCCTTCTCACCTGTGGATGGGTTACGTGTAAATGCAACGCCTGTGCCGGATGTCTCGCCCTTGTTACCGAATACCATGGTCTGGACGTTAACAGCAGTACCCCAGTCGCCGGGGATATCGTTCATACGGCGGTATACGATTGCACGTGGGTTGTCCCATGAACGGAATACAGCCTTAACAGCGCCCATAAGCTGTTCTTTTGGATCCTGTGGGAACTCCTCGCCGTTCATGGCTTCCTTGTAAACAGCCTTGAACTTCTCTGCCAGCTCTTTTAAATCATCGGCTGTCAGGTCTGTATCAAAATGTACGCCCTTTGCTTCTTTCATCTCATCGATGATTTTCTCAAAATAAGACTTGGGAACTTCCATGACAACGTCGGAATACATCTGGATGAACCTGCGGTATGAATCATAGGCAAATCTTGGATTGCCTGTCTTCTTGGCAAAGCCCTCAACTGCAACGTCATTTAATCCCAGGTTCAGGATGGTGTCCATCATGCCTGGCATGGATGCACGTGCGCCGGAACGTACGGAAACCAGCAACGGATCTTCTGTATCACCGAACTTCTTGCCGTTAATACCTTCCATCCATGTAATTGCCTCAAAAATCTGCTCCTGGATTTCATCGGAAATCTGCTTGCCGCAGTTATAGTACTCGGTACAAGCCTCTGTAGTAACTGTAAATCCCTGTGGAATAGGCATTCCCAGGTTGGTCATCTCTGCTAAGTTGCAGCCCTTGCCGCCAAGAAGGTTTCTCATTGCTGCGCTGCCTTCATGGAACTTATAAACCCATTTTGCCATAAGTTAATTTCCTCCTCATGTTCTTGTAGACTGGCTTTCTACTCTTATATCTGCCTTATTCTTTCCGGACGGAACAAATGCTTCTCTCTTGTCCGTCCACCTCGTCCATTATATCACAAACATTTCTTGAGTAAAGAGTTTTTCCGCGAAAATTTGTTAAATTTCAAGTAAAAAACGGTGTAAGTACTTTCATTTTCTGTCATTTTCACATATCCGTTATCGATTCGCATATACGAATATGCATCCCGGGATGTACGCATTTTTATACATCCGGCCTGATATGCTGCCTGTTTTTCATATCCGCATTCCCATCTGTTTTATGTAAGCGCTTACAAGTTTTCACCCGCATATCAGGCACAGTCTGCATCAGGCATCGTCTGCATCAGGCACTGTCCCCATCAAGCATTGCCTGCATCAGGCACTGTCCCCATCAAGCATTGCCTGCATCAGGCACTGTCCCCATCCGCCGCTTTCATCCGTCCGTGCTTTACCCCATGCTGTTTTTACAGTTATTCTTATAGTCAAATGGATTCTGCCCAAAGTTCTTTTTGAACACCGTCGAAAAATAGCTCAGGTTGGAATACCCCACCTGCTCCGCGACCTCATATACCTTCAGGTTGGTTGTCTCCAGCAGGTGCAGCGCATGTTTCAGCTTCAGGTTGTTCAGGTATACCACGAACTTCACCCCTGTCTCCTCCTTGAACAGGCGGCTCAGATACTCGGAGCTAAGGCCCACATGGGCGGCCACGTCCGGCAGGGCCAGGGATTCTGCAAAATGCTCCTCCATATAGCGGACCGCGTTCCGTATGGGCGCCGAATACGCTTCATTCCTCACACCATGGATGCCGCACCAATCAAATCCCTGTTCCATCACAGCGTCCAGCTCATCTAAGGACATTGCTGCAGCCATGTCACGGTTCAGGCATGACAGCTGTTCCTCCACCTTATCCACGTCATCCTTAGTTATATGGTACAGGGAGGTCAGGAAAAATGAATACAGCTTCTTCAGGTATTCAATGTCCGTGACCTCCTCTGAGCGCGCCTCGGCCATCATCTCGTCCCGGATTTCCTCTGCCCTGGAATAATTCTGGTTTACAAGTTCCTTGCTGAACCGGATTTTGTATTTTTCCCCGCCTGGCAGACGGTATCTTCCCGTTGGCTGCACGGAAAATATCTTCTCCCTTGGATGATAAAAACAAAGCTTGACCCGGTCATGGGCCTGCCTCATGGCATCCCCCAGCCTGCCCAGGTCGTCATATATGTCGCTGCACCCAATGTGGCAGGAAACCTGCTTTAAGATCAGCTGGCAATAAAGATGCAGGTCCTCCATCCGGCGCAATCCGGACGCAGAAGGACTGCGCCGCAGGTTCCCAAGAAGGATGGTATGGTTCAGCTCCAGAGGCACTTTTATCATATGCTCCAGCGGGCCGTCACCGGGCAGATCAATCCGCAGCGGCCCTTCCTCCTCCGTCATGATATCCAGCGCAGCGAACTCCCTCTTTTCCAGCGTGACATCATATTCCTGCAGCATGGAACCGCTTACCTGGACCGCGTGTGTGCTTAAGACCAGCGAGCGCAGATAATGGTTCCGGTTGGAGATCTCCTCATAATGCTTTTTCAGCCCGCCGCCCGGCTCTCCCACGACCGCCTTCCTTCCATTTTCCAGCGCCTGACGCAGGCTCTCCTCCGTAATCTCTGTTTTTAATATGTATTCAGAAGCACCCAGCTTGATTGCCTGTCTGGCGTACCCGAAATCCTCATGGCTGGTGAGCACTGCCACATAAACAGCCGGGTTGATGCTCCGTATCAGCTTAAGCATTTCCATACCATCCATAACAGGCATCCGTATGTCCGTAATAATGATATCCGGCACAGTCTTCCTGAATATGGAATATCCTTCCGCCCCATTGGCAGCCGCACCCACAACCTGGTATCCTTCCATCTTGTTAATGCAGAATTCCAGCCACTGCCGGATCGGCACTTCGTCATCCGCAACCAGTACCTTTATCATGGCATCTCCTTTACATATCTTAATCAATTGCCGGGAGGTTCAGGATGATTTTCGTACCCTCCCACTGGACGCTTTCTATCTTCATTCCATAGTTCCCGCCAAAATTCAGCTGGATCCGTTCCTTGACATTCACAATGCCCACATGGGCCTTTTCACCCATCCGTTCCCCCCTGTTGATCTTCTCAATGGTTTCGGGAGCAATCCCCATGCCGTTGTCCTCCACCGTCACAGCGACGCCGCCGTCCAAGGCCCTGGCCGTGATGATGATCAGTCCTTCCCCTTTTTTGAATTCCACCCCGTGGAAGATGGCATTTTCCAAGAGGGGCTGGATGAGAAGCTTGGGTATCTTTTTTTCCTCCACCCCTTCATCACATTCAAATATTACCTGGAAACCGTCATCATATCGGAATTTCTGGATTTCCACATACTGGCGCAGCACCTGGAATTCCTCCCGTATCATCACGAACTCATTGGGGTTGGACAGGGTGCTGCGCAGAAGCTGGATAAAGGAAACCAGCATCCTGGACGCCTCCTCATTCTTTTCCATGTCCACCATGCACTTGATGGAAAACAGGGTATTATACATGAAATGCGGGTTAATCTGGGCCTGCAGGAAACTCAGCTCCATCCTCCGCTTCTGCTTCTCCTTCTGCCTGATTCCCTCCATCAGCCCCCTCATCCTGTTGAGCATGGCATTGAGCCGGTTGCTCAATATGTTAATCTCCGTATACCCGTGGACGCTGCATTCCTGATCCAGGTTCTCACCTTCCACCTGCAGCATGAACTCACACAGCTGGGAGATGGGGCGGGTGGTCTTATCCACAAAATGGCATGCATAAACCCCCGCCGCCCCCACGGCCAGAAGGGCCATGGTCAGGATTACCAGCCGCACCTGGCGGATAGGCTCCATCAGCACGGACAGCGGTATCTCCTCCAGGACCGTGAACCCGGAAGCCTGGTCATAATAATGGGTAAAAAGAATATTCTCCCCCTGCATCCTTGTAAATATATAGGGCGCACCGCCAAACAGACGTTCCAGGTTCTTCATATGGAAGAACTCAAATCCATTGAGCTTGCGGTTGCTTGAGGATATGATGGTTCCTCCCTCATCCACCACATATACCGTATTCCGGTTCCCCTCTGTCAGCGACTGGTACATGCCGTAAATCTGGGACTCCTCCATGTTAATCATCAGGTAGGCCAGGGGATTGCCTTCCTTGTCATTGATGGAGCGGGCCACACAAAAGTAATCGGTCTGGTTCTCCTTATCCTTAAAGCATGCGATATCAATCATATCCCCATACGCAAAAAGCATTTTCTTGTACCATATTTTTGTCTTGGGACTCATGTAACTGCAGTCCACGTGCTCCGGGGTATGCACCATACAGTATCCCCCGCCATGTTCCAGGGCCAGGGTCACCTGGAACTGCCGTCCGCTCTCATAAAAAGAATTCTGGTACTGGGAGGTCAGCCGTTCCATGTACGCCTCAAACTCCGGCGCCAGTTCCTCCTGTTCCCCTGCATCCATCCTCTCCAGATAGCCGTACAGGGTGCTGTCATAATAATAAAGGTTGGAAAGGGTATAGGCGTTCTCCTTTACCTGGCGGACACGCTCACCCACCTGGCGCAGTACATCGGCCCGGTTGTGTCCTATCTCCGAAACCAGGGTCCGTTCAAATGTTTTATAACCAATGGCCGACACGATGATGGTCAGGATGAACACCGCTGCAAACAAAGTGAAAAGCAGACGTATTTTCATGCTGTTCTTATCCACCCGCCAGGACCAGATGCTGCTTTTCACGGCTCACATATCCCCTTTCTGATTTTCTGATCAGCTTTTAGTATAGCATATATAAAAATGCAAAAACAACCCCAGCGCCTTTTTCCGGGAACAGTCCGCGGACAAAGGCGCCGGAGGTAATCCGTCAGTATTTTCCAATCCGCAGGGGAAGCGGGTCTTCTGTTTCAATGATGCGGTCCATGAGTTTTTTCATCATATAAGCCTTTACAGCCCCATAAGCCTCATCATCCCACAGATTCTTAAACTCTTCCGGGTCCAGGTTCCGGTCATAAAGCTCCCCGTATTCCTCCCCCGCATAATAGGTCAGCTTGTAATTGCGTCCGGTCAGGGTCTTCACGCTAAGCCCCCAGTCATAACAGTTAAATTCCGTCATGGCATATTCCTTACCCGCCCCCTTGTCCCCCCTCAGGATGGGCGCCATGGAACAGCCCTGGACACCGTAGGGAGGCCGCACCCCTGCGTACTCCAAAAGGGTGGGCATGATGTCCACATGTTCCGTGACCTGGCTGTAGCGGGATCCCTGTGGAACCACCCCCGGCCACTTGATGATCATAGGCGCCTTGATGATACAGTCATAGTGGAACGGCCCCTTAAACAGCAGTCCGTGGTCCCCCAAAAGCTCCCCATGGTCATTGGTGAACAGGATCAGGGTATCCTTTTCCAGGCCATTCTCCCTGAGCGCATTAAGGATCCTTCCGATGTTGTCGTCAATCAGGGTTATCATACCATAGTAAGCCGCCTTTACCTGGCCCCACTGATGGTCTGTCAGCTTCCGGTAGTCATATTTTTCATTGGAAAATCCCCTTGCGGTCAAAGCCTTCCTGAAATGGGGCGGTTTGTCAAGAAGCTCCCCTTCCATCCGTACCGGAACCTCAAGGGCATCCGGGTCATACATATCCCCGTAAGGCTTTGGAGGGTCAAAGGGATGATGGGGATCCACAAAGGAACAATAGGCGAAAAACGGCTGGTCCGGCCCGGATTCCTCAATCAGGTCAATCATCCGGTCCGCAATCCAGTGGGACTGATGATAGGATGGATTGATGCCGCTGGGATAAACCTGGGGCGGCCCGCCGGTATCCTTATCCGCAGCCGACGCCCTGTCCTCTTTTGCCTTGCGCTCCCCTTGCATTTTCACTTCCTCATAATCCTCAGGACTTGCCGCCTTCAGCCAGTCCAGGTATTCGCCTGTCTTACAGTCACAGGTCGTGTGGATGATATCAAACCCGTAATTATCCTCAGGCCAGTCCTCCTGTTCATCCTCCTTGGGCACAAACTGGGTTGTGATATGCATCTTCCCGATGGCCGCCGTGCGGTAGCCGTTGTCCCTCAGTGTCTCAGCCAGGGTAATCTCCGAATCCCTCAGGGGGATGCCGTTGTCCCTGGTCCCGTGGTTTTTCGGATACCTGCCCGTGAGCACCGTGCATCTGGAGGGGGAGCACACCGGGTTCTGGACAAAATGATTATCAAATGTGCTGCCGTTCAGTGCAAGGCTGTCAATATGGGGCGTATGTATCTGGTTGTTCCCATAGCAGCCCAGGGCATCAAAACGCAGCTGGTCACACATAAACAGGATGATATTGGGCCGTCTGTCCGCCATTTCCCTTTCCCTCCTTTACCACCATTTAATTAATTCCGTCACATGATTGCGTATTTCCACAAAATCCCTGTCCGTCACATCCCGGGGCCATGGCAGGGTATTGGCAATCTCTTTTTTGATTTTGGTCGGCTTATTGGTCAGCACAAGGATCCGCTGGCTTAAATAGACCGCCTCTTCTATATTGTGGGTGATGAAGATGACCGTGGTCCCTGTTTCCCGCCAAAGGCGTATCAGTTCATCCTCCAGGCGGAACCGCAGGGAAATGTCCAGCTGCCCGTAAGGCTCATCCATGATCAGCAGCTCGGGCTGCACTGCAAACGCCCTTGCAATCACCACACGCTGCAGCATGCTGGCTGACAGCTGGTCCGGGTAATAGCCGCGGAATTCCTCCAGCCCGACCATGGCTATCACCTCATCGGCCCGCCTCTGCACCTCATCCTCAGGCAGCCCCTTGATGCGAAGGCCGTATTTTACATTTTCCTCCACCTTAAGCCAGGGAAATGTGGAATACTCCTGGAAAATGTATGCGATATTATGTCTCTTCAGATCCACAGGCTCCTCGTTCACCAGGATTTCACCTGCCGTGATATCGTACAGTTTGGTCAGGCTGTTTAAGAATGTGGTCTTGCCGCAGCCCGTCGGCCCCACGATACAGAGGAACTCCCCTTCCTTTACCTCAAAGGAAATGTCGTCCAGCACCAGAAGGTCCCCGAATTTTTTCGTCAGGTTCTTTACCTTGACCTTTACCTTATCCTCACTCATGACGCGCTCCCTTCTACAATGTCTCGTCCGTATTATCCAGTATTTCCTTTCTCAAGCGCAGGAATTCCGGGTCCACGTAGCTTCTGGGCCTGGGCAGGTCCACCGCATATTCCTTCTTAATGGTAGTAGGACAGTTGGTCAGCAGGATGATCCGGTCAGCCAGATAGACCGCCTCCTCGATGTTGTTGGTAACAAAGACAACCGTGCGTTTTTCCTTCTGCCAGATTTTTTCCAGTTCCTCCTCCATCATATAGCGCGTCTGGGCATCCAGATGTCCGAAAGGCTCATCCATGAGCATGACCTTGGGATCGTTACAGTAAGCCCTGGCAATCCCCACACGCTGGCGCATCCCCCCTGAGAGCTGGTTGGGAAAACTATTTTCAAAGCCCTGAAGTCCTACCAGGTCAATGAAATACTGGGCCCGCTCCCGCCTGGTCTTCTTGTCAATCCCCCGCGATTTTGGACCGAACTCCACATTGCCCATGACGGTGCAGAAGGGGAACAGCGCCGTGGTCTGATATACCACGCCACGGTCCGCGCCAGGCCCTTCCACCTTTTTACCGTCCACGGTCACCGTGCCCTCCGTCACCAGCTCCAGGCCGGCAATCAGGTTAATCATGGTGGTCTTGCCGCACTGTCCCGGCCCGAACAGCACCACGAATTCATTTTCCTTCACTTCCAGGCTTACATTATCCACCACTTCCTTCACGCGCCCCGCAGATTCAAACCGCTTCGTCACGCGGTCCAGGCTTATTACACTATGTCCTAGACGTCCATTCTGTTCCATGAACAAAGCCTCCTTTCCGCCGCCCGCATAAGGGTGGCCAGTACCAGGCCCACCACCCCGATCACAACCATTCCCACCAGGACCAGGGGAATGTTGATGGTATCGCTGCCCCTGAGGATGATCCAGCCGCAGCCTTCCTGGGCGCCCACCATCTCCGCTGCCAGAACCGCCATCCACGCAGTGGACAAAGCCACCTGCATGCCTGCGAATATCTGAGGAAGGCTGGAGGGAAGGATGACCCTCAGGAAAATATCCCTGTCGCTGGTTCCCAGCATCCTGGCACAGCCGATCAGGGTGGGGTCCACGCGCTGGGCCCCGGTATATGCATTCAGGGTAATGTTCGTAAAGGAACCGATAAAGATGATGGCGTATTTGGGCAGTTCACCGACCCCGAACCACAGGATGACCAGGGGAATCCAGGCAATGGGGGGTATGGGACGTATCAACTCAAACAATGGCTTGATGATTGCTTCCGCATAACGGGAGGTTCCCATGGATAAACCCACCACAATGCCGCTTACCGCTGCCACCGTATATCCCACCAGCACCCGCCTCAGGCTGTAATACAGATGCCCGTAGATGGTATAACGGCCAATCGGCTCAAAAAAGGACGTGAACAGCAGGCGGATGACCTGAACCGGACCAGGGGTCGTCTCCCCTGCAGCGGTAAAGGTAGTGATGAAAGCCCAGGCCAGGAAAAAGGAGGCGATTGCCAGGGCGGCGTAAACCGATTTTTCCGCTTTTTCAGAAACACTCATTTTCCTCATGACTTCTTTCCTCCCTTCACCATGTGGTCCTCCATTTTCGTCAGTACCACGGCAAAGATGGTGCCGATAAAGCCGATGGTCAGCATGCCCACGATAATCAGGTCGGCCCTTGCAAGGGAACGATTCAGCTGTATCATATAGCCCAGTCCCTTGTTGGCTGCCAGCATCTCAGCCGCGCACAGGGTGGTCCAGGCAGCCTGCAGGGATATCCTGAGCCCGGTGAAAATCAGGGGCATGGCAGTTGGGATTGCCACGGTAAACAGCATCTTGGTACGGGATGCGCCAAAGGTCTGGGCCACCCACAGATGCACCGGCTTGGTCTGCTTGATTCCGGCATAAGAGTTAATAACACACGGGATGAATGCAGACACAAAGATAATGGCGGCCTTTGCCCCCAGGCCAATGCCAAACCATAGGATCATCAGTGGAATCCAGGCAATGGTGGGCACCGGGCGCACCAGGTCAAACAGAGGCGTAACGAATAAATCAATCCGCTTGAACCATGCCATGCAGATACCCAGCGGGATCCCAATCACCGCGCCCAGCACATACCCGCTCAGCGCCACCTTAAGGCTGGCCAGGATATGCTGGAACAGGGTGCCGCTGTCCGGCGCCTTGTGGTTCAATTTATATATAAATGCTTCCAGCACCTGTACAGGACTTGGAAGGCTGTAATCCGGCATCAGATGCAGGACCGCGGTCGCCAGATACCAGATCCCGAAAAACATCACCAGGGAACATACGGAGATTGCGGCAAACTTACGTCTGTCATGCAGCTGTTTCTTCTCTAATTCTGTCACGTCTAACCCACCTTTCAATAATTGAGGGCGCTGTTTCAAGCGCCCTTATGATCCGTATGGTCTTATAATCAGTAACCCAGAGCTTCCTTAACAATGGTATCGTCCACATGTTTTGCAATATCCGGGAACCTGGATTCCTCCAGCAGTTCCTGGGATACCCAGAATTCTCCTGTTATCTGGACAGAATCGCCGATTGTTATGGTCTTTGCCTCCTCAGAGGTCACAAATGGACGTGTCTCAATTTCTGTTTTACAGGCTTCCAGGGAAGATTCCGACCCATTTTCCGTGTACCAGTCAAGAAGCAGCTGGGCCGCCATGTCCGGGTCGGCCTGCAGTGCGTCGGTGGCCTCAAAAAATGCTTTCACATAATTCACAAGCACATCCCTCTTGTCCGTAAATGCCTTATTGCTGACAATGATGGAATCAAACTGGGGCACTCCCAGGTTGGTCAGGCTGGAGGTAATGACCATCCCCTCCCCCTCTGCCTGATAGGAAGTGGGCGGATTCAGGGCAGCCACATCGCAGTTGCCTGTCATGAGAGCCTGGTATGCGGACGGGAAATCCATATGTACAATCTCCACATCCTCAGTGGTAAGTCCCAGCTTCTCAAGCCATTTAATCACGTTCAGATGGGAAATGGTTCCTGTATTGGTGGCAATGACCGCGCCTTTAAGTGTTTCGGCATCACCGTATACATCCGGGTAGGATGGGTTATTGCCCTTGACCTTTGCAATGGGTGAATCCGGCTTGCACAGTGTATAAAGCCCGCCCTCTGAATGTCCGATATCAGCAATACAGTATGCCCCGTAGATGGCCAGGGAATTGACCGCGGCCGCGCTCAGGGTCCCCACCTCCCACTGGTCGGCTGCCAGGGCCTCGTTCATGGCCCCGCCGTTGGCAAAGTAAACTGTCTCAATCTTAAAACCATTCTTGGTATCCAGCCCCTGGTCTATCATATACTTGATCGGGATACTGTTTAAGAAGGGCATGACCGCCACCTTCAGCACAGGCAGGTCCTCCGTATCCGGAGCAGCCTGGGTTCCGGCCTCCTTCGTATCCCCGGAAGCCTCCGTGGCCTTGGTTGGGGCCGGTGTTGCCTCCACGGGTTTTGGCGCACATCCTGCCAGTGTGCCTGCCAGCATTGCAGCCGCCATTACTATGCTTATCCATCTTTTCTTCATTACGCATAACCTCCCTTTCATACGCAGACATGAACCTGCATGCTGCATGTTGTCATGTTTCATTTGATGGGATAATCATACTAAATTCCTGGAAAACCGTATATCTGTTTTCTTATGGTTTTTTTGAAATTTTTGTCCTGTTGGATTTTTTATGTGAGGATGTTTTGAATTTTTGATATTATTTTAGATTTTTTAGACTGGTTTCAGGCTGGAACGGAATCAGGTGTTTTGCATAAATGAAATCCCGTGTACTGGCATACACGGGATTTCGCTTTGTGACCACATGGACACATATAACTTCCTAGATAAAATTATTTCACATCAAAATTCATGTAATGTCAACATCACACCTTAAACCGGTACCCAACCCCCCAGATAGTCTCAATATATTGGGGCTTGGCCGTGTTAAATTCAATCTTCTCCCGTATCTTCTTGATATGCACCGTTACAGTAGCAATATCACCAATGGATTCCATATCCCAGATCTTACTGAACAGTTCTTCCTTGGTAAACACATGGTTCGGATTCTGGGCCAGGAAGGTGAGCAGGTCAAATTCCTTGGTGGTAAATGTCTTCTCCTCCCCATTAATCCATACGCGGCGTGCCGTCTTATCAATCTTCAGTCCACGGATCTCGATGATTTCATTGGAAGGCTGGCCGCTGCCGATCAGCCGCTCATATCGGGCCATGTGGGCCTTTACCCTGGCCACCATCTCGCTGGGGCTGAATGGTTTGGTGATGTAATCGTCCGCCCCAAGCCCTAAGCCGCGGATTTTATCGATATCCTCTTTTTTAGCCGAAACCATGATGATGGGGGTGTTCTTAACCTCCCTTACTTTCTTGCAGATTTCAAATCCATCTGTTCCGGGAAGCATCAGGTCCAGGATCAGCAGGTCATAGTCTTCCTTTAAAGCCTTATCAAGGCCCTCTGTCCCGTCATTCTCAATCTCTACTTCAAAACCGGACAGTTCCAGATAATCCTTCTCCAGCTCTGCTATGCTCTCCTCATCTTCCACTATCAGTATCTTGCTCATCCTGTATAACCTCCTGATATTTTCTTAGGACAAAGTGGATCTCCGTTCCAATCCCTTCCTTGCTGGTAGCCCATATACGGCCTCCGTGGTCCTCTATGATCTTGCGCACGATGGACAGTCCGATACCGCTTCCGCCCTGGGATGAATTCCGGGAAGAATCCGTGCGGTAAAACCGGTCAAATATATTAGGAAGGTCTTTTGCCGCAATGCCCTTCCCGTTGTCCTCAATCTCCACCTGGATGAAATCACCCACATCCTTTATCCGGATATTGATAATACCCTTTTTCTTATCCAGGTATTTGACCGAATTGCTGATGATGTTGTTGATGACCCGCTTCATCTGTTCCGCGTCAGCAATCACCACGATATCCTCATCCACGTAATTGAAGTAGCCCAGTTCAATCCCCCTGGCCTCCATATCCACTCCCACTTCCTCGACGCAGTCCCTGAAATACTGGGCCACATTGATTTTGGTAAATGCATATGGAATCTTGTTGGTATCAATCTTGGAATAAAAGGTAAGCTCATCAATCAGTCTGTCCATGTCATTAGCCTTATTGTAAATGGTACGGATATATTTGTCCAGTCTTTCCGGTGAAGAGGCAACGCCGTCCATGATTCCCTCCACGTAACCCTTGATGGCCGTTATGGGTGTCTTCAGGTCATGGGATATGTTGCTGATCAGCTCCTTGTTCTCCTTATCATCCTGTATCTTCTCATCCGCATTCTCCCGGAGCCTGATGCGCATCTCTTCAAAATCCTGGCACAGCTGCCCTATCTCATCGTCCGCATCCACATCCAGGGTAAAGTCCAGGTTGCCGTCCCGTATCTTCTTGGTGGCCTCCTGCAGTTTGTTAAGCGGGCTTAAGATAGAACGGTAAACCCAGAGTGTAAGGGCGATACCCGCTATCATCAGTATCATGGCCCCAAGTATCAGCATCTCGCGGAGCATTGACTTTACTTCCGGAACCAGGTCGTCCACGTTGGAAATGATGAATGCGGTGCCGGCTTCCCCATCCGGAAACGTAAAATCCATCTGCTTAATCAGGTGCTGGCTTTCGCCGTCCAGATAGATACCGCCTTCCAAATCGCCCTTCATGGCGCCAAAATGAGGGAGCTGGGCACAAAGCGCCTCATCCTCCTTGATATTATCATCCCCACAATAGATGATTGCATCCCCTTTCAGGACCATCAGGAATGCATAGTGGCTTTTCAGTTCCGCATTAATGGAATCCAGGTAGTCCTTATCGCTGTACTTCCCTGGATTCTTATCCAGTGACTTGCGGATATCCTCCTGGGAACGCTTTGTAAGCCGGTTGAATATCTGCATGGAATTGCCGGAGAAGAAATCCACCGGCTCCGTCAGCTCATATTCCTTGATAAATGATTTGGCCTGATAATTGCTAAGCACCATGGCCATCAGACAAAACAGCATCATGGGTACAATGGTAATAGTCAGAAATGCTACTGCAAGACGGGTCTTTAATTTCATAAGTCCCATCCTCCTTCATTAACTTGCGGTATGACGCTGTACATAGAAAGACATACTGTCACCCGCTATTGACAGTATATCACAATTACTTATAATCGTTTATAAAACTATTATAAATTTTATTAATAACTCTCCCGTTTATCCTTGTTTCCTCGGCAATTTCTGATATAATAATACTATTGCCCATGAACAGACGGGCGAAAAAGCAGTAACGATTGGGGTTAAAATATGATTGGTTTTTACAGTTACACTGTGATTTTGACATACCTTGGGCTGGCATCCGCTGCCCTGGGCATGATGCTTACATTTAACGGTTTTGCCAGATATGCCTTGTTCTGCCTGGCATTCTCAGGACTGTGCGACATGTTCGACGGCAAAGTGGCCCGGACAAAGGCAGACCGCACTGAGGATGAGAAGCGTTTCGGCATTCAGATTGACTCCCTGTGTGATGTTGTCTGTTTTGGCGCATTTCCCATGATCCTGTGCTATTCCATGGGAATGAGGGGGATTGCCGGAATCTGCATCCTGGTCTTTTATCTGACGGCAGGTGTCATCCGCCTTGCATTTTTCAATGTGATGGAGGAACGGCGCCAGGATGAGACGGACGAGGCCCGCAAGTACTACCAGGGGCTTCCGATTACGTCCATTTCCATTATCCTGCCCTTATTCTGCACCCTGCGTCCCTTGCTTGGGCACCGTTTCCTGTCTGAGCTGCACATCTGCATCCTCACGGTGGGACTGCTGTTCATCATCAACTTCCAGCTTAAAAAGCCAGGCTGGAAAATGCTTACATTCCTGATATCCATCGTGGCGCTGGCACTGATTAAGATATACTTTTTCTAAGGAAAGAAAGGTGTGATTGAATGAAATACGCTGACAGAACCGGACGCATCCATGGCAGCGACACATTACAGGACAGATACCTGCGTCTTCTCTACGGCAGTCTCCCCGGACGTTTGCTTTTAAAGCCGCTGGTCCATCCAGCCATATCCAGAATCGGGGGCCGTCTGCTGGACTCTCCCCTGTCATCTGCCCTGATTGGGCCATTCATACGTTCCTGCGGTATTTCCGTAAGGGGATGTGAGATTCCGCCCGGAGGCTCCTACCGTTCCTTCAATGCTTTTTTCACGCGTTCCCTGAAGGAAGGCGCCAGGCCCTTTGATATGGATCCGGATGTGCTCTGCAGCCCCTGCGACGGGCTGGTAAGCGCATATCCCATCAGCCGGAACCGGCATTTTTCCATCAAGCACACGGACTATACCCTGGACCAGCTGTTAAAGGACCGCAAGCTGGCTTCCCGCTACACAGGCGGCACCGCCCTGGTGTTCCGTCTCACCGTGTCAGACTATCACCGCTATGCTTATATTGACGACGGAAAGCGCTCCTCCTACCGCAGGATTCCCGGCGTACTCCACACAGTGAATCCTTCCGCTGCCGCCAGCCGCCCCATCTATAAGGAAAATACACGTGAATACTCCCTGATTAAGTCCCAAAACTTCGGCACCGTGCTGATGATGGAGGTGGGCGCCATGATGGTCGGCAAAATCATGAACCACCATAAGGCCTACACCAGCCTGGATGTTTTCCGCGGACAGGAGAAGGGATACTTTGCCTTCGGCGGCTCCACTGTCATCCTGCTGTTTGAACCAGGCGCAATCCGTACCGACAGCGATATACTGAGGAATACGGCGCTTGACATAGAGACAAAAGTGCGGATGGGGGAACCTGTGGGCAGGCGCTCCTGATTCCCCTCCTACCTGTCATATGCAGGCAGTCCCGATGGATACACAACCTTTACCGTCTTCTCCTCCTGGCCGTAATCCGTCAGGGATTCCCTGTAAGTCCCCATATCTGAATCAATCAGCGTCATTTTCCCGGGGCGCATCCGGAAGGTCTGATACCTGCTGTCATACCCGTTTTCATCCTCATGGTCCCGGCGCAGGTTGAGGTGGATCAGTCCATTGCCCCGGAACAGTATCCCGTCCACCTGGAACCCATCTGTCTCCGCTTCCCCCAGAACCTCCTTTGCCCCCTGGCAGGCAAGGAATTCATCCATTGTAACCAGTATGGCGCCATACTCCGTAAAATCCCCATTCTCATAAAAGAAATAATACGGCTTGTAGCTGTGCCCGCTTACAAACGGCTCACTGCGTCCGTCCCCCATCTCCATATATGACACCGAACCGTCATATGCGCTTCTAAGCAGGCACACATTGCCCATCTCATCCATATGGAACCCCATTCCCAGACCGGATAGATTCATGGGACGCGGCGAGCCGTCCCTTACGGTCCAGAGATAGGATGTGGATGAGGTAAATGCGTCCAAATCCGTCAGACTGATGACTTTAATATCCTCAAATCGATAATATCCACTGACATACTGGCCTCTTGTTTCCCGTTTCACTTCTTCCATGGATTCCTCCGTGACAAACACCAGCGCCCCCATATATCCTTCAAAGACACGGGATGCTGTTTCCTTTCCGTCTGCCACAAAGGCAAATGCCTCATATGCGCCATCGCCATTATAGTCGTCATAATCCAGGGTCAGGATGGTCCCGTCCGGATATGCGCCCTGAATCCTTTTAACCCAGTTTTGCGGACAGGAAACAGCACCCGCGTTTTCCACAGGTGGACGTCCGCTTACATCCACCACATGCTTCACAGGTTCCCAGTCATCCCAGGCCAGGTTTGTACCGCTTAGCGTAAGGTAGGTGTGCGTACCAAGGCCGGACAAGGGGGTAATATCCCTGACCGGATTACAGTCCAGGCATAGAAGGCTCAGCTTCCTAAGGTCCGCGAGAGGTGACAGGTCCTCAATATCATTGGACTGCAGGCGAAGTTCTTCCAATTTATGCAAACCAGAAAGGGGGGAGATATCTTTAATCTGATTGCCAATCAGGCAGAGGTCCCGCAGATTCCCAAGCCCTGACAAGGCGCTTATGTCCGTCAGGCCCTCATAGCTTACATTCAGTACTTCCAGCCGGGTCAGGGTTTTCAGCGGTTCCAGGTCATCCGGGGAAAACGAGTGAAAAGCCAGCCTCAGGTCCCTCAATCCGGTGAGCCGGGAAAGTTTTGCATAATCTGTTCCATTGCATATGGTTATGCTGGCGGTTGACGCTGAACCGGATATTGTCTGTATCTTCCCATCCCAGTCCGTGAATGTCACATATTCGGATGGTTCCAGCGCTCCTGGTAGGGCAGACGGCATACTGGCCGTGTCACCGGACTGGCCGGCGGCGGTATTATCGGTATGTCCATCACCAGCAGCATCAACACGTCCATCATCAGTAACATCCGTATGCCCAATGGCCGCCTGGCTGCTTGAAACGTCTGATATCGGGCTACACGCTGAAAGCAGTAAGGAACACAGGAGGACAGCCAGGAAACAGCCTCCATAGGCGCCCCTCATGTGCAGGAGTCCGGCAGATGATGCTCCTTCACATAATCCTTCCACATATGTGCCTCCGGCATCTAATCCTCCCCCGCATAAACCGCCTGCAGTTAATCCCTCTTCACATAATCCGCCTTCGCACAAGCCGCCCTCCAACACCACATCCCATCCTTTGCCGCTCTCCATCCCCCGCCTCCTCAACAAACCTCCATAATACAGGGAGAGCCGCACATCCAGGCCAGTCCTTAAGGTGTGCAGCTCTCCGTTATTATCCCATCTTATGATTATGCAAAATGCAGCCATACAAATTACAGCTCTATCGAATGTAAATACTCAATTTCCCCTAAAACATGAACTTATCAGCGAAGTAATCCTTCAGTTCGCTAATCGGAATCCTTACCTGCTCCATGGTATCCCTGTCGCGTACCGTCACCGCGTGGTCTTCCTCGGAGTCAAAGTCATAGGTGATACAGAACGGGGTGCCGATTTCATCCTGTCTCCTGTATCTCTTACCGATATTGCCCCTGTCGTCAAACTCACAGTTAAAGTACTTGGAAAGCTCGGTGTAAACCTTCTCGGCCCCCTCGTTCAGTTTCTTGGACAGCGGAAGCACGCCTACCTTCACAGGCGCCAGGGCCGGATGGAAATGAAGCACGGTCCTAACATCTCCCTCGCCAATCTCTTCCTCGTCATATGCAGCGCAGAGGAATGCCAGGGTCACACGGTCAGCGCCCAGGGACGGCTCGATTACATACGGGATGTACTTTTCCTTTGCCTCGTCATCAAAGTAGGACATATCCTGTCCTGATACGTTCTGGTGCTGTGTCAGGTCATAATCCGTCCTGTCGGCGATTCCCCACAGTTCGCCCCAGCCGAATGGGAACAGGAACTCCAGGTCCGTGGTTGCCTTGCTGTAGAAGGACAGTTCTTCCTGCTCATGGTCTCTTGCACGCATCTCGTCTTCCTTGATTCCAAGGGCTTTTAACCAGTCGATGCAATACTGCTTCCAATATGCGAACCACTCCAGATCCGTATCAGGCTTGCAGAAGAATTCCAGCTCCATCTGCTCAAATTCCCTTGTACGGAAGGTAAAGTTACCTGGCGTGATTTCGTTACGGAATGACTTGCCGATCTGTGCAATGCCAAAGGGAACCTTCTTTCTGGAAGTCCTCTGTACATTCTTAAAGTTGACAAAAATGCCCTGTGCTGTCTCCGGACGGAGATAAACCGTGTTCTTGGCATCCTCGGTAACGCCCTGGAAGGTCTTGAACATCAGGTTGAACTGGCGGATTTCCGTAAAATCATGGGCGCCGCAGCTTGGACAGCAGATATTGTTGTCGTCAATGTACTGCTTCATCTGCTCCTGGGACCATGCGTCCACGGAGCCTTCTATCTTAATACCGTGTTCATCGTTAAAATCCTCAATCAGCTTATCTGCACGGAACCTCTCCTTACACTGTTTGCAGTCCATCAGGGGATCAGAGAAACCGCCCAGATGTCCGCTGGCCACCCAGGTCTGGGGATTCATCAGGATTGCGCAGTCAACACCCACATTGTATGGGCTTTCCATTACGAACTTCTGCCACCATGCCTTCTTTACATTGTTCTTCAGCTCTACGCCAAGGTTGCCGTAGTCCCAGGTATTGGCAAGGCCGCCGTAAATCTCAGAGCCGGGATAAACAAATCCCCTGTTCTTGGCAAGCGCCACAATCTTTTCCATTGTCTTTTCCATATCCGTATCCTCTCTTTTATCTTCATTCATTCTATATTAATCTAAGATGATATAGCTGGTGCCTTCCTCCGGCGTCTCAACCGTGTTGGAATCCCTCAGGCTGCACCCGTCACTGACATAAAGGATTTTCTTTTCCGTCTTGATGACACCAGGGCCTTCTGCCTTTACCAGCACCTGCTGGCCGTCCGACACTGCCTGGGATGCATCCACCGCATTGCCCTTGACATCCTTAAATGCCACGTCCTCCAGGCCCTGGCCCAGAACCGCTACCCTTCCTGCCTCCAGCGCTGTGAAGGTCACATTATAATCCCCGATTTCCCTGGCAAACTCTATGATGCGTGAAGCCGTATCATATTCAGTTACGGTAAATGCCTTACCATCCCCAATTTTGGCCGATACAAGGGCTACAGGCAGCTTCTCAGCGCCCTCGGTGTTCTCGGACTTTGCCGCCTTGCCAAGGGAACTGTTGAAATCGCTGATGCGCTGTTGCACAAATGCCTTCAGCTCCTCCTCCGTATAATCCCCCTTGTTATAGGTTTCCACGGATGCCCACTGGACATTGCCGTCCTTTTCTATCATCACGCTGTTCTCCACAGGCGTCCCCTTGCCCGGTGCGCCGATTCCGGCACAGCCCGTGGCCAGGACCGCGGCCGTCATGAGGGCCAGCGCCATTGCCATGATTTTTTTCATACTCAATCCTTTCGTGTGATTAATCCGCAGACCCGCCGGCAGAAACCAGTACCCATTGGCGTCCGTCATGGGCCTACCCGGATATTATATCCTCTACATCCTATAATTTCAAGCCTTAGAATGTATTTTATCCGGTGAGCACATCCAAAATCTCAAGGGATTTGAACTCATGGCGCACATAATAGCGCCTGCTGGCCTCCACCACTGATTCAAACTCCCTCATCACATCATCCTTTAAGATGAATTTATAAAGGGATTCCACCTGGGAACACACCACATATTCCCAGGCATAGCTGCAGGATTCCGAAACCGGCCTTGGCGGTTCCTCCGTATACTCCCCGTTAATGACCATGGATTTAAGCTCAAACACCCGCCTTGCCAGACGGTTAGGGATGGATGGGTTCAAAAGGGCGCGAAGGGACTGGTAAAGCAGCTTTAAAAGTTCGGTGCCGTCCATATTTTCCTGTGAAAAATAATCCGCCACCTCCAAAAAATAGGAGCCGTAGCACGTGCACTCCATATCCAGGGACAGCCCGTCAAAATAATTGGCAATCTGCGACGACTGAAGGTTATAGGCGCTCCTCCCCTCATACAGGGTGAAGGTCCCAAAGGAAAAAGGCCTGCTGGATGCCATCAGGGGATTGCCTGGTTTTCTGGCGCCATGGGCAAACGCGGTAATACGTCCCCGCTCCCTTGTGAGCAACACCAGCCTCCTGTCATAATCCCCGGAAGGAGCTGAAATGAGGACCATTCCGGTCAGTGTTACTGTCTCTCTCATTTCAGAATCCCCTCCCCTCTGCTATCCATCAGACCTTATCTTCGTTTTATCTTGTGGCATTCGCCATATATCCGTTGTAAATACAACGTTTTTTACACATCCTTGCCATCGTACCCATAGTTCTTCATATAAAGTTCGCTGTCCCGCCATTCCTTCCTGACCTTGACCCACAGCTTTAAGTTCACCTGGATTTCCATCATGCGCTCGATGTCCTTCCTGGCTTCCGTACCAATCCGCTTTAACATGCTCCCGCCCTTGCCGATGATGATGCCTTTATGGGAATCCCTCTCACACACAATGCTGGCGTCAATGTCCATGATGCCGTCCGGGCGTTCCTTCATCCTCTCAATGGTCACCGCAATCCCGTGGGGAATCTCATCATTCAGAAGGCGCAGCGCCTTTTCCCGGATTAACTCAGCCGCAATCTGGCGCATGGGCTGGTCGGTCACCGTATCCTCGTCATAAAACTGGGGACCATAGGGAAGATACTTGAAAATCAGTTCGGTAAGCAGGTCCGTGTTCTTCTCCTTCAGGGCTGACAGGGGTACTATCTCGGCAAAATCACATATGTCCTTGTATGCCGCCATGAAGGTAAGGATTTCATCCTGGTTCTTAACCGTGTCAATCTTATTGATGACCAGGATGATCGGTGTCTTCACCTTATTCAGCTGCTCCGCAATATGGCGTTCCCCTGCCCCGATAAAGGTGCTTGGTTCCACCAGCCACAGGATGACATCCACATCCCGCAGCGTGTGTTCCGCCACATTGACCATATATTCGCCCAGCTTGTTCTTGGCTTTGTGGATACCTGGTGTGTCCAGGAATATGATCTGTCCCCTGTCGTCCGTGTAAACGGTCTGTATCCGGTTCCTGGTGGTCTGGGGCTTGTCGGACGTAATTGCAATCTTCTGTCCGATCAGATGGTTCATCAGGGTGGATTTCCCCACATTGGGCCGCCCAATCAGTGTCACAAAGCCTGATTTCTTCTGTGTATTCTCTTCCATTCATATCTCCTTATCAGTGGTACAGGTTCTTGATTTCCCCAAACATTGCCCGGTCCGCCTTAATCTGTTCATCATTGCCGATCACGCACAGCGCCCCCGTGTCCAGCACGGCCTGCACGATGTCTGCCAGGTTCCTTATATCCTCCTGGGTCACGTCCAGGATTTCCTCCCTCTCCCGCTGTATCATCTCATCGGTCACGCCGGAGAGATAGGCGGAAAGGTTCCTGCTGCCCTTCAGGGATGGGGTAAGGGGTGTGTCCACATCACTGATGGTGCCGATTACATATTTGGTCATATCCCGCTCATCGATGGTGAAGCTTCTCAGATAATCCGGTATGCCTTCGTATATTTCATTGGTTTTCGCCATGTTCGGGTCGCGGTAGGATACCATGTACCCTTCCCCCGACCTGCCAAAGCTGCTCATACATCCATATGCGCCGCCTTTTACGCGCAGGTTCATCCAGAGATACTCATAGTTCATGATGACCTTCAACACCCTCAGCGCCCCGGTATACTCCAGGCTGCGTCCATTGACGTCCTTACCTGCAAAGGAACCGCACCTTGCCACATAATTGACCTGGGAAGCTGTTTTATATCCTTCATTGCGGTTGCCGGCTTCAAAGGTAAATGCGTGCTTTTTCCCGCTGCCTTCCAAAAGGCCTGCCTTAAATGTCTGAAGCTCCACAGGAAGGCGTCCATAGCCCTCCTCATCCGCCGTATACGCCACAAGGATATTATCCTTTGTAAACAGCTGCCGGGCCGTGCTCTTCAGCTTTCCTATCAATTCCTTCCTGTACTGCGGCTCCTCACTGTACCTGCGGCTTACATACTCCAAAAACTGATAATATCCGATTCCGCCTATGATATCGTTGAATGCCGAGGTTGCCGAGTAGTAGGAGGACGCCCTGCCCACCGCGGCCGCATGGGAGGAATCCTCCATCTTCATCCTGGCCCTGGAACGTGTCTCGTCCAGGATTTCCCCCAAACGCTTCTCATTATCCAGATTGGAACGCGTAAGGATTTCGGTCAGGATGGAAAATGCAAAATCCAGTTTTTCATACAGTACCTTGGCGCTGGCAACAAAGGCTCCGGTAAACCGGCCCGGATTAGCCATATCCGGATATGAACTTACTGCAAAGTTCACCCCTCCGCTGTTTAAATATATCTCGCTGGACAAATCACTGTAGCTGTAGTGCTCCGTATCCACATATCCCAGGACGGACTTGAGGAGGCCCACATAGGAAAGGTCTTCCACCGGCACACGGTCCGTATCAAAAAGCACCTTCAGATAGCCGATGCCGGAAGTAAACATACTGCTGTGGATTACCCTTACCCCATCCTCCATCTTAAGCTCATAGGAGAGCTTTGCGCCCTCCCGGTCAATATCCTCCCGTGTGAGCATGGGGATTTTCTCCAGGTCTTCCTGGGAGGAGGTTTCCTCCTGGTATGCCTTCAGCGCTTTGGTCCGGGCCACAAGTTCTTCTATCTCTTCCCTGCCAAGGGAGGCTTTATGGGCTGCCAGCCTCTCTGCCAGCTTCCTGTCCTCCTCGGCTGTCTGGTTTATCCTGGGGCTTACCATGATGACAGCCTCATGTGGGTTATCCAACAGGTATTTGAGGATCAGCTGCTCAAAATACCCTTCCCCTGCCGCCTTCTTAAGGAAGTCAAAGGTCTTCTGGTATTCCAGGTGCAGCATGGGGTCCCCGTCATACAGCCAGCTGTCCATGGACCACAGGCCGTACATAAGTCCTTTGGGGGCGGAACCATAGTCCGCTTCCCTGTAACGGAACTCATAGTAATTCAGTCCGGCTAAAAGGCTCCTCTTATCAATCCCCTGGTCGGCAAGCCTGCGCAGGGTGCCCTTGACAACCGCCAGGAATTCCCCCTTCTGCTCCGGGTTGGCATTCTTGGCTATGACGGAAAAGTAGGGCTGGAGGATCCCGCTGTCATACCCGCCCAGGATATCCTGTCCGATTCCCGCATCAATCAATGCCTGCTTAAGGGGCGCGCCCGGAGCATTGATCAGGGTATATTCCAGTATCTGGAAAGCCACATACAGTTCCGGATCCAGATCCGTGCCAACCACCGTGTTCACGGACAGATAGGTCCTGTCGGCCGTCCCCTCCTCCTCTGTGACGGAATAGGTAATCTCCCGTTCCACCGGACCGTCAAATGCCTTCTGCATGGGAATGGAGGAGTCCGCATGACAGTCCTTCCTGTCATACCTGCCCAGATATTCCTCATCCAGCCATGTAAGCTTCTGCGCCATGTCCATGTCCCCGTACAGATAGATATAGCTGTTGGCCGGATGATAGTAGTTCCTGTGGAATTCAATGAACTGCCCATAGGTCAGGTTGGGAATCACAGCCGGGTCCCCGCCAGACTCATTGGCATAGATGGTGTCCGGGAACAGCACGTTCCTGGTGAACCGGTCCAGCACGCTCTCAGGAGAGGAAAATGCGCCCTTCATCTCATTATACACAACGCCGTTAATGGTCAGGTCATCCTCAGGGGACTGCATCTCATAGTGCCAGCCCTCCTGCAGGAAAATCTTGGGTTCCCTGTAGATGGCAGGGTGCAGCACCCCGTCCAGGTACACGTCCATCAGGTTCTGGAAATCCTTTTCATTGCAGCTGGCCACCGGATACACGGTCTTATCCGGATAGGTCATGGCGTTTAAGAACGTATTCAGAGAGCCTTTCACCAGCTCCACGAACGGGTCCTTGACCGGGAACTTCTCAGACCCCTCCAGCACACTGTGTTCCAGAATATGCGGAAGTCCGGTACTGTCCTCAGGAGGCGTGCGGAAGCCGATACAGAACACCTTGTTATCGTCATCATTCGACATAAGGAACAGCCTTGCACCGCTCTTAATATGTTCCAGCACCATTGCGCTGGAATCCATTTCCTCCATAAACTTCTCCCCGGCCACACGGTAGGCGGCCAGCCCTTTGACTGCTTCCAGTTTCCTTTCATCTGCCATAGATTCACTCTCTCCATTTCTATATCATACTACTTCATAGTCTGCCTTGGTTGTCCCAGCTTATTCACATCCTACATATTTCCCATGAGCCTGTCTTTGACAATGGACGCACACTCCCTGACACAAAGATGGATAAACAGCACAGGGTCCGAGTCAGCTGAAATTCCATAGACATTTTCAATCCCCCACTTTTCAGCGGTCAGCCTGGCCCTGTATATATGGAAATTGCTGGTAAGGACACCGATTTCCAGCGGTTTATCCGGTGCAATGGCATAGGGCACCGAGGTGGTCCTGCGGGTCAGGGGAACCAGTTCCTTCTTATCCCGGTTCCGGTGTTCCTCAATCACGACCTTGCTGTAAGCAATATTCTCCACCGTGCTCACCGAACGGTCCTCTATGAGAAGCTGCTCCGGCCTTACCCCGTTGTATTCCAGGTACTGGCGCATCACTTCCGCCTCGCTGACATCCTCACCTGGACCGCGTCCCCCGGAAAGCACCAGAATGGTGTCAGGATTCTCCTCCGCGTATTCAATCGCCTTATCCAGCCGTTTTTTTAATGAATTACTCACCGTGTGTTCCTTTACCCTCGCACCCAGCACAATCACGTAATCCAGGTTTTTCTTATCCGATGAAGCAGCGCCCAGGAACACGAGCACGCAGAGCACGGCCAGCGCCACAACCCCTGCCACGCAGGTGGTGACAACGGATACCGGGACCCATCTTGGAATCCGGTCCATGTTCCTGCTGTAATACCAGCGTCCATAAACAAGAAACAGCAGCAGGGCAGCAAAAAACAGCCAGATAAAGGCAAAGGACGTACCGATACCAGCATACACCACTATCACTATAAAATAGGCAACGCACAGCACTCCAAGCCCAATAAGTATTCCGTCTACCATCCCCAGGCACCTCCTGTCAGCAGATACTTTCATGTATGTCCGGTCAGTTTTCCTCTTTTTTGCGTAAAATGTCGTAAACCGCCAGGTCTGCCTCCGGCCCCAAATCAATCCAGAGGACCTGCTTGGGATGAGGCGCGCTTTCCTGTGCATTTCCGTCCTCATCCGTTATGGCAGCCACCTGGACCATGAGATTGCGGCCATCCGGCTTCATGATTTCCATTGTTTCGCCCACAGAGAATTTGTTCTTCTGTTCAATCCTGCACCTTCCCCGGCCGTCCACCTGTTCCACGGTGCCAAGATAGGTATAGTTCTTCACATATGTGTTATTGTCGTATATCTGTGCATCCTCAGTGGGTTTGCCAAAATAGAAGCCGGTTGTAAACTCCCGGTAGGTGCATTTGCCTATCTCCTGTCTGTACCACTCCATGTTGGCTTCATAGAGGGCAGGGTCCTTATTGTAATCGTCAATGGCCTTCCGGTAAGTCCGGGCCACCGTGGCAACGTACAGGGCGGTCTTCATCCTGCCCTCTATCTTGAAGCTGTCGATACCCGCGTCCATCATCTCCGGGATATGTCCGATCATGCACAGGTCCTTGGAATTGAATATGAAGGTCCCCCGTTCATTTTCATATACAGGCATATACTCCCCTGGCCTTGTCTCCTCCACAATGGAATACTTCCAGCGGCACGGATGGGTGCAGGCGCCCTGGTTGGCGTCCCTTCCCACAAAGTAATTGCTCAACAGGCATCTCCCTGAATAGGAAATGCACATGGCGCCGTGTATGAAGCTCTCAATCTCCATGTCCTCCGGGATCCGGGACCGTATCTCCTTGATTTCCGCCAGGGAAAGTTCCCTGGCAGTCACCACCCGTCTGGCCCCAAGCTGGTGCCAGAACAGATAAGTCCCGTAATTTGTATTGTTGGCCTGGGTGCTGATGTGGATTTCCATGTTGGGAAGCACCCTCTTTGCAATGGCAAACACGCCTGGATCGGAGATGATCAGGGCGTCCGGGCCGACTTCCTTTAATTCTTCAAAATAAGCCTCCACCCCCGGCAGGTCCACGTTATGGGCCAGGATATTGGCCGTGACATAGACTTTAACCCCGCGCGTATGGGCAAAGGCAATTCCTTCCTTCATCTCTTCTTTGGAAAAATTATGGGCCTTGGCCCGAAGGCCGAAGGCCTCACCTCCAATATATACGGCATCCGCCCCATAAATGACAGCTGTCTTAAGCACATCCAGGCTTCCCGCCGGTATCAACAATTCGGTCTTTCTCATTTTCTTCTCTCCACAGAACTAAAACTATTTTATCCTGGTGCTGATTGTCACGCCATCCCCAATGGGAATCACCGCGGTCTCCAGTTCCTCCATGTGTTTCAGGGTATGGAGGTATTCCCGCATCCTGCTGTGGATGGTCCTGTTCCTGCGCTGGACGGCAAACCTGGATTCCACGATATCGCCGTCCTGGAGCACATTGTCCGATATCAGGACCGCCCCCACAGGCATGACCTTCAGTAACAGGGGCAGCCAGTGCAGGTACTGCCCCTTGGCCGCATCCATGAACACCAGGTCAAAGCTCCTGCCTTCCAGTTCCTTAAGAAGCTCATCCGCATCCCCTTCCAGCAGGGTAATCCTGCCTTCTTCACCCGCCTTCTTAAAATTCCCGCGGGCCACGGGGATTCTCTTCCCATACTTTTCAATGGTCGTTATATGGCATTCCCGGGGCATGGCCTGGCACATGAGAAGCGCCGAGTACCCAACCGCCGTGCCGATTTCCAGTATCTGGGCCGGCTTAAGGGCCGCCACCATGGTGCGCAGCAGGGACGCTGTCTCCCTTTTTATGATGGGGACATAGGCCTTTAGCGCCTCTTCCTCTATTGTGTCTAAAAGCACTCCCTGGCTGGATTCCAGGGAGTGCAGATAATCCCTTATCCTGTCGTTCACAATCATGGATCCTGTCCCTCAGTCACGTCCTCAAACCATCCGCCTTCCATCTCCTGGTCCTCGCCCTCATAGGTCTCCTGGTTGGCTATCTCATCGCTGTTTTCAGCCTCCGGATCCATGGAACGGCCGGCAGCTTCCTGGCTTCCCGTATCTTCTGCAGCCCCTGTCTGGCTGGCGGCAGCCGGAACACCGGCTTCCCCTTCCGGGACAGTCTCCCCAGCCGTCTCAGCGGTCTTAGCCGCAGGCGCGGCGGCAGCCTTGCCAGCTCCTGACTGGGCCGGCTTTACATCCTCCTCAGTCTCCGGCTTTTCGTTGAGCTGCTGGAGGATTTCCTTGGAGGTCATGGAGGTATTCAGGGTGTAGGTACCCGGGTAAATGGTTTCATAGTCGTAGAATTTGCTCTGGAATATAAATGCAAACTCGCTTTTGATAAGCCCTTTGCGGGCCAGGAACTCCGCTGCCTCGGACACGCTTTCACCATCCGTCATCTGGACTACCATGTCATGGCCCGGGGCCTCCTCCACTGCTTCCGCATAAAATATCTCATGTCCGAAGGCATATCCCTTTGCCACCGCCTCATACAGCAGCAGGACAATCAGGGCATATACGATGAGTTTCACCGATATGCTGATTATGGTGGTTGTTATCTTGTTGATTTCTCTCGTTCTGTTGCTCATAATCCATTCCTCTTGCCCTGCCTGGCAGACCATGACATCCGGCGCATCCCGGCGTTGACACGCCATGAAATCAAGCTTCTCCCGGCGTTGACACGCCGGGATATGCGGGCTGATATCCGCACCGGTGCCTGGTTATACCTCCATGATGATCGGCAGGATTACGGGGTTGCGCTTCATGCGCTTCCATAAAAAGTCACTTAAACTGTCCTTGATGATGTTCTTTATCTTTCCCCAGTCATTCACACGGCGGCCCATGCAGTCATCCACCGCATTAACCACCACGGAATGCGCTTCTTCCAGCAGGTCCTCTGATTCCCTTACATACACAAAGCCCCTGGACACGATGTCCGGCCCTGCAAGAAGCTGGTTGCTGTGCTTTTCTAATGTGAGCACCACTACAATAATACCATTCTGAGCCAGGTTTTGTCTATCCCGCAATACAATATTGCCCACATCGCCCACTCCAAGGCCATCCACCAGGATTCCGCCGCAGGTCACATGGTCAATCACCTCACAGGTTTCCCCGTCCAGGGCAACCACGTCGCCGGAGTTGACCAGCACTGCATTGTCCTTGTCAACGCCCATGAACTCAGCCAGTTCCTTCTGCGCAATGCGGTGGCGGTATTCGCCGTGTACCGGTATTGCAAACTTGGGATGGATCAGGGAATATATTAATTTCAAATCTTCCTGACAGGCATGTCCTGAAACATGGGTGTCCTGGTTAATGATCTTTGCCCCCTTCATGGACAGTTCATTGACCACGTTGGAAACAGCCTTTTCATTACCGGGAATCGGGGTGGAGCTTAAGACAACCACGTCCCTGGGTGTGATGGAAACCTTCTTATGGATGCCGGACGCCATGCGTGAAAGGGCTGCCATGGACTCTCCCTGGCTTCCTGTGGTAATAAGCACGGTGGATTCCGGCGGATAATTCCTCAGATGCTCAATATCAATCAGGGTGCCTTCCGGTACATTGATATACCCCAGCTTGCTGGCAATGTCCATGACCGTCACCATGCTGCGGCCTTCCACCACCACCTTGCGCCCATACTTATACGCCGTGTTCACCACCTGCTGCACCCGGTCCACATTGGACGCAAAGGTTGCAACAATGATGCGCTGGTTCTTATGCTCTGAGAAAATGTTGTCAAAGGTCTTGCCCACCGTGCGCTCAGACATGGTGAATCCCGGCCTTGTGGCATTGGTACTGTCTGCCAGCAGTGCCAGCACGCCCTTTTTGCCCAGCTCGGCAAAACGCTGAAGGTCGATGGGGTCGCCGAATACCGGCGTGTAGTCTATCTTAAAATCGCCTGTGTGAAGCACGATTCCAACCGGCGAGAAAATTGCCAGTGCGGACGCATCCTGGATGCTGTGGTTTGTCTTGATGAATTCCACCCTGAAGCAGCCCAGGTTCACGGACTGTCCGTGCTTCACAACCTTGCGCTTGGTGTTCTTCATCAGGCGGTGCTCCTCCAGCTTGTGCTCAATCAGCGCAATGGTCAGCTTGGTACCGTATACAGGCACGTTAATCTGCTGCAGGATATAAGGAAGGGCGCCGATATGGTCCTCATGTCCATGGGTAATCACAAAGCCCTTTACCTTGTCAATGTTCTGCTTCAGATAGCTGACATCCGGAATCACCAGGTCAATGCCCAGCATGTCATCTCCCGGGAATGCAAGTCCGCAGTCCACGATGATGATGCTGTCCTCATACTCAAACGCGGTGATATTCATTCCTATCTGTTCCAGGCCGCCTAAGGGGATGATCTTCAGTTTCCCTTTGCCGTCCTTCTTGCTGTCCCTGGAGGCCTGTCTCACCGGCGCCAGCACCTTCAGGTCCTGGGATGCAGGTGCTGCTTTGGCCGCAGCTGTCTTGGCCTGGGACCGGGATGCCTTTGCAGTTCCCTGACCGGACCGGTTGTCCTGCCGGGATGTCTTTGCCGTCTTATCCTGCTGGGACGTCTTGGCTGCCTTGTCCTGCTGGGACGTCTTGGCTGTCTTCTGCTGGGATGCCTTGGACGATGTCTGGGCTGACTTGGATGCGGACTGGGCTGCTTTGGCTGATGCCTGTCCGCTGCCGTCCGCTGCCTGCTGCTTTGCCTGTCCTGCCTGCTTGGCGGTTTTTGACGCCTGGGCGCTCTTTCCGCTGCGGCTTCCCTTCTGTCCCTGGCCTCTGCCGGAACCCGAAGCATCCTTGTCCGCTGTCTCCGCAGTGCGTCCGCCCTGCTCCTTGGAAACACTCTTTCTCTGTGCCGGCCTTCTGTTCTGAGGCTTCTTAGCCTGCTGTTCCGGCGCTGCTGCCTGGTCTGATGCCGCTGCCTGCTCTGATGCGGCTGCCTGTCCTGCTGCCTGCTCCGGTGCGCCCGCCTGCTCTGATACGACTGCACGCTCCGGCGCCGCTGTCTGTACTGATGCCGCTGTACGCTCCGGCGCCACGGTCTGTACTGATACTTCTGTCTGCTCCGGTGCCACTGTCTGTGCGGCCACCTCCGGCATGTTGTCTTTTTCTTCTAAATTCAAATTGATTCCTCCAATCTCTATTTCTCAAGCTCCACATCTGCATCGCTTAACAGTTCCTCAAACACGCCCATGAGGCCGTCCAGTTCGCGGTCATCTTCCACAAACTCATAAACGGCTTCAGCGTCCTGCTGCCCGGATACATCCTTTAAAATGTAACACTCTCCGTCCTGATCCTCCGGCGCATCTGTCACAAGCAGATAGTTTACTGCATTGATTCTTGTTTCCTCTAACACATAAAAATCCACGGATTCTCCGGAATCCGTTATCATTGTTATCATATCCGTCTTATCTTTCATTGTTTTCTCCTAAACCATTGGACAGGCTGTCCAGATATCCCTGTAAGATCATGGCCGCCGCAATCTGGTCCACGCTTTCTTTTCTGTGTTCCCTGCGCACGCCGCTTTCAATCAGCACCCTGCTGGCCGCCACGGTTGTAAGACGTTCATCCCAAAGCACCACAGGAAGGCCTGTCCGTCTCTCAAGGGATGTCTTGAATTCCTCTGTCTTCACAGCGCGCTCCCCAAGAGTATTGTTCATATTCTTAGGATATCCAAGAACAATCCGTTCAATCTCATACTGGCCAATTAATGCCTCTATTCTTGCAAGGGTCTGCCTCAGTTTATTTTCATCTTTCCGCGTGATGGTCTCCACTGTCTGCGCAGTGATACCTAAAGGATCGCACACCGCCACCCCGACTGTTTTTGAGCCAAAATCCAGACCCATGATTCTCATATTCATTTTCCTCCGTTATCATATAAAATAACGCACAACAAAACCAGCTGGCTGTCCACCAACTGATGCATCCCTGTCTTATCTTACATATCCGTACATTGCCGAGAAGGCCCGCATAACGGGCCTTCCCATCTTTCGCCACGGTGTGCCTGACCGTGCCTGTCCCAATCCTGCCTCTTCCTGATACCAAAACGTGTCTCATCATTCGTTCCACGTCCTGGTTGGGCATCACGGGTACAGCGCTCCGTCCGGCATCCCCTGAACCGTACGCCTGTCACGAAAGCATCTTCATGCCTTAATGCGTGTCTGGAAAGGAATCCGCAGACACGTCCTACCGCAAACGGGCATCAATATACACAGCCATCAGTTCTTCCAGAATCTCATCCCGTTCAACCTTCATGATAAGGCTTCTGGCGCCCTTATGGCTGGTAATATAAGTCGGGTCCCCAGACATGATATATCCCACTATCTGATTCACAGGGTTATATCCTTTCTCGGTCAAGGCAATATACACCTGCTCCAGCACATCGCTTACTTCCATCTTCTTGTCCTGAACAGCTTGAAAATATTGAGTTTCACTTATATTGCCCATGTCATCACGTCCTTTAAGTATTCTTCTCTATTCTACATTATATTTTCCTATTCGGCAATAGATAATTTTCTTAATTTTTTCTAATTATTGTCATGTATTTGTAAAATTTCGCATAATATTTCCGTCAACCCAGGGAAATGTTTCTATTTTTGGAAAAATATATACCATCAACAATCCTGCAGTTTCCTGACTTCCAGCAACTCCCCTGTCAGCAATCTGACTGCGTCAAGACAGAGGATCTGACCGGATAATACATTTTCCTCCCCGTCCTTAACAGGAAGGGCCGCCTTCACATACTGCGGGGTATGGCCCGTGATATATTTCCTGCCATCCACCTCCGCCACGTCTTCGAAGAGTACGGATACCCGGCTTCCGGCAAAATGTTCCCTGTATTCCCGCGACATGGATGCTTCCAGCTCCAGCAGCACATCGCTGCGCTGCGCCTTCACCTGCTCCGGCACCTGGTCCGGCATCAGGGCTGCCTTGGTTCCGGCCCGCTTGGAGTATTTAAATACATGCATTTCATAAAAATGCACCTTTTTAAGGAACTCCCTTGTGATTTCAAACTCCTCCTGGGTTTCCCCCGGGAATCCCACAATCACGTCCGTGGTAATGGCCGGATGATCAAACCATTTCCGCAATATGCCGCAACGCCTTAAATAGTCCTCCGTGGTATAGTGGCGGTTCATCCTCTTTAATGTGGCGTCACAGCCGCTTTGGAGGGACAGGTGGAAATGCGGGCAGAACTTAGCCAGGCCCGCCAAAGCCTCTGCAAATTCCTCCGTGATGATCCGCGGCTCCAACGATCCCAGGCGGATGCGCTCCAGTCCCGGTATCCGGTGGATTCTTCCTATCAGGTCAAGCAGGGGGCCGTGGTCCCAGTTACCGCCCTGTACCGGCCCTCCCTCCCTGTGTTCCATCCCATAGGAGCTGAGGTGGATTCCGGTAAGGACCACTTCCTTGTATCCCCTGGCAACCAGGCCTTCCACCTCCGCCTCCACATCTTCCGGCTTCCGGCTCCTCACCCGGCCCCTGGCATAGGGGATGATGCAGTAGCTGCAGAACTGGTTGCAGCCGTCCTGCACCTTGATGAACGCCCTTGTGTGGTCCTCGATATTGTCCACGTGAAGAGGCTCATATTCATCGGTGCCCCCGATATCCAGCACGTGTATACCGGATTTTGGCCCTTCATCCTCCTTAAGCCTGCCCTCCATATATTCATCCAGGATCTGTACCAGCTGGCCCTTTTTGTTATTGCCGATAATCACGTCCACACACGCGTCCTCCTTAAGCGTGTCCGCAGCCACCTGCACGTAGCATCCGGCCGCCACCACCACGGATTCCGGGTTCAGCTTCTTGGCCCGGTGAAGCATCTGGCGTGATTTCCTGTCCGCAACATTGGTCACGGAACATGTGTTGATGATATAGACATCCGCCTTTTCATCAAAGGGCACAATATCGTATCCGTGCTCCCTGAGCTGCTGCTGCATGGCTTCTGCCTCATAAGCATTTACTTTGCATCCCAGGTTGTGCAGGGCTGCTTTTGGCATGTTAAAACCTCCTATTTATCAGGTCATGGCCAGCCTCCATCCCCCGATTGCCGGGGGCAATGTACTGCCATAACCAATTTACCAGTTTCTTACTGAATTTTTCATGCAATCTCACTATTGACTTTTACCCCCGCGGTCTGTAGTATTAAAGCAAAGCAGTTATACTAAACTGCAATTCAATTCACACACACCACAAGGAGGGTTCTTCGTATGAAAACAGTTCGCATTTCGTTAAATTCCATTGACAAGGTTAAGTCATTTGTAAATGATTTAGCTAAGTTTGATGTTGATTTTGATTTAGTTTCCGGCAGATACGTGATTGATGCAAAGTCCATCATGGGCATCTTCAGCCTGGATTTGTCCAAGCCCATCGACCTGAACATCCATGCAGAAAGCAATGTTGAGGAGATTCTGGGCATCCTGAAGCCTTACATCATCTAATCGTTGTCATACATCCCACGGCGGGGACCACACCGCATGGTTTAACAAGGAAAGAAGCAAGAGTCTGCTGACGCAGACTCTTTTTTATATTTCCTGCAATCCTTGGCTGACGGATATGTCCTGCCCTTTTTGCGCGATTCGGACAGACCCCAGAGCGTGTTTGAAAATTGCTTTCCGTCAGCTGTGCGTTCCACTTTGTGGGAGATTTGGTCCCGATGAGGGAGGCGTAGCGGGCTACGTCGACCGAATTGGGACCAAATATGCCGCGAAGTGGGGCGTGCAGATGGCGGGAATGAATTTTCAAACACGACCTAGCCCTGGCAGAGGATCTGCTCCGTGGTAGCAAGCGCTGTCTCCACCAGTCCGTCAATCTTTTCTTCCAGATGACGTTCCGAGCTGTGGATTACATTGATGTTGGGCTTTGTCACGGGATGCTTTGCCACGAAGATGGTGCAGCAGTCCTCAAAGGGCTGGATGGATGTCTCATAGGTGCCGATTTTCTCGGATACGTCCACAATCTCCTGCTTATCAAATCCGATTACCGGACGGAATACAGGCATGGTACACACTTCGTTGGTGGCTGCCAGGGACTGCAGTGTCTGGGATGCAACCTGGCCGATGCTCTCGCCTGTAATCAGGCCGATGGCCCCGTTCTGTCCTGCAATGGTCTGGGCAATGCGCATCATATAGCGGCGCATGATGATGGTCAGTTCCTCATGGGGGCATTTATCGTAGATATAAAGCTGGATATCCGTGAAATTCACCACGTGCAGCATGATTGGCCCGGCGTAGCGCGCCACCAGATTGGCCAGGTCCACCACCTTCTGCTTGGCCCGCTCGCTTGTGTAGGGCGGCGCATGGAAATATACGGCGTCTATCTTCACGCCCCTCTTGGCAATCATGTACCCTGCCACCGGGCTGTCAATGCCGCCGGAAAGCAGCAGCATGGCCTTTCCGTTGGTCCCTATGGGCATGCCGCCCGGTCCTGGGATCATCTGGGAGAACAGATTGATTTTCTGGCGCACCTCCACCCGCAGCAGCACGTCCGGATGATGGACATCCACCTTCATCTGTGGGAATGCTTCCAGGATTACCTCCCCTAAATCCCTGTTAATCTGATCCGAGGTCACAGGATACTGCTTATCCCCTCTCCTGGCGTCCACCTTAAAGGTAAGGTTCTTGTCCGGGTAAACCTGGTCCATGTATTCCTTTACATGATGTTTCAGGTTTTCATAATCCTTGTCGTCAATCTGCACCATGGGGCAGATGTCCGCGATTCCGAACACGCGTCCAAGGGCTTCCACGGTATCATCGTAATCGTATTCCCCATCCGCCTTCACATAGATGCGGCCTGATTCCTTTGTGACCTCGAACTGGCCATCCACATCCCGCAGCGCATACCGGATCTGTTTCATCAGGGCATCCTCGAACATGTAACGGTTCTTTCCCTTGGTGCCGATTTCCGCGTACTTAATTAAAAATGACTGGTACTGCATGTTTTACCTCTTTCTTTCATTGTTGCGGTGTCATTTATCCTCTGTGATATTTCCTGAGTACGGGAAGAAGTCCTTCCAGCGCCTCCATACAATAATCAATCTCCTCTTTTGTGTTAAACAGCCCAAAGCTGAACCTGAGGGTGGAGTCCAGAAGCTCCTTCTTTACCCCGATGGCCTTTAAGGTGCCGCTGATTGCAGGGTGGTTGGATGAACAGGCCGAACCCGAGGACACGTAGATTCCCTTGTCCTCCAGGGCGTGAAGCAGCACCTCGCTCCTGACGCCTGCAAAGCCGGCGCTGACAATCTGGGGCGCGCCCTGGCTGCCTTTTAAGCTGTTGACCGTTACCCCCTCCAGCTGTTCCATCCTGTCTACCATATAATCCTTGAGGCTGGTGATATAATCCACCTTTTTCTGGTGGTCCGTGTACATTTCCCAGGCAGCGGCGCCCATTCCGGCAATCCCCGGGACATTTTCCGTGCCGGAGCGCAGGTCCTTCTGCTGTCCTCCGCCGTAGAGCAGGGGACGTATCTTCACCCGTTCGTCAATGAACAGGAAGCCCACGCCCTTTGGCCCGTGGAACTTGTGGGCGCTGACGCTTAACAGGTCGATTCCCTGTTTCTTTGGGTGGATGACCAGCTTACCGTATGCCTGTATGGCATCCACATGAAGAAGGATGGCCGGGTTCTTACCATGGACCAGGGAGGCAATCTCTTCTACCGGCTCTATGGCCCCCACCTCATTATTCACATACATGACGGACACCAGGATGGTATCCGGCCGTATGGATGCTTCCAGCTCCTCTAAGGAAATGTGTCCCTGGCCGTCCACGGACAGATAGGTCACCTCGAAGCCCTGCTGCTCCAGGAATGCCAGCGGGTTATACACGGAGGCGTGCTCAATCCTGGTGCTGATAATGTGCTTTCCAGCCCTCTGGTTGGCCATGGCCGTCCCTATCAGGGCCATGTTATTGGATTCCGTGCCGCCGGAGGTAAAGAGGATTTCCTTATCCTTAACCTTCAGGGTCTTTGCAATCCTGGATGCGGCCTGGCGCACATACTGCTCTGCCTCCATCCCCTTTTTATGCTTGGCAGAAGGATTGCCGTAATCCTCTGTCATTACCTTTACCACCACATCCCTGACGCTGTCAAGCACACGGGTTGTGGCGGAATTGTCAAAATATACTTCCATGGTCTGTCTCCTATATTCTATCTGCCTGCCCTTTTACGGGCCTATAGCCTGTCATCCGGCCGCACTGGGGGCCTTTTGAGTTCATGCAGCCCGTCTTTCAGCTGCACTACTGGCCTTCTGTCCCTACAGCCCGCCCTCCAGCCGCATCATGAGCACGGACAGCATGGCAAGTCCCGCTGTCTCTGTCCTCAGTATCCGTTTCCCAAGGCTTACCGGGCGCACGCCCTTTTTCAGGGCAAGATTAATCTCCGCCTCGTCAAACCCGCCTTCTGGGCCAATGAATACCGCAATATCCTGCCCAGGCCCAACGCGGGAAAGCTCCTGCCTGCTGCCTTCCATCCCGGCTTCGTGCTCATATGGGATCAGGCGCAGGGCGAACTGTTCCTTCTCTATATAATCAAAGGCCTGTCCCAATGTCATCAGTCCCATGACCTCAGGCATCAGGCTGCGCCCTGACTGTTTGGCCGCGCTCTCTGCAATGGCCTGCCACCGCTTGCGCTTGGCCTCCTCCTTCTTTGCATCCAGCTTCACAACCGCATTCTTCGTGGACACCGGGACAATGCACGCCGCCCCCAGTTCCACCGCCTTCTGGATGATTAACTCCATCTTATCAGATTTGGGCAGCCCCTGGAAGAGCCAGATTCTGGAAGGCAGTTCCCTTCCATCCCGGTCCACGGACACAATCCGGGCTTCAACGCAATCGCTGTCCAGGGATGACAGGGCGCAGCGGTAATCCGTTCCCGTGCCGTCACTGATCAGCACCTCTTCCCCGGGTTTCATGCGCAGGGCATTTTTCATATGGTTCACATCAGGACCTGTGATGCGTATACAATCCCCCATGACCTGGGCCGGGGCCACAAAAAAATGATGCATGGCTTACCTCCAATCCATATCTAGTGCTCCGTCCAGACAGCACGTTTTCTGCCTGGATGGAGCACTGGCTTCGGTGTCATCAGCGTTTCCTTGCTGTCACAGAAACCCATTCGCCCTGATAAGTCACTTCCACAAGTTCCAGTTCCTCACATTTTGCAAATGCAGCCTTAACCGCCTCTTCCTTCATATTGATGATGCCTGAGGTGATGAAATAGCCGCCCTGCTTCAGATGGGCCGGGATCTCGTTGACCAGCAGGATGATCACATCAGCCAAAATGTTGGCCACCACTATATCGTACCTGTCATAGCCGGCCCATTCCTTGACGGATCTGTCATCGATGATGTTGCCCTGTATCACATGGAACCTGTCCGTGGAAATGCTGTTGGCCTCCAGGTTCTCTCCCACGGCAGTGATGGCATTTTCGTCCAGATCCGTGCCCCAGACTTCCTTTGCCCCCAGTTTTAAGGCCGTGATTCCCAGGATGCCGCTTCCGGTTCCCACATCCAGCACCAGGGTGTCCTCATCCACCCGCTTCTCCAGCTGTCGGATACACAGCTGGGTTGTCTCATGCATGCCTGTCCCGAAGGCAGTGCCAGGGTCAATCTGCACCAGAAGCTTGTCCTTGTGTTCCTCCGGTATGGTCTCCCAGGTCGGCTTGATCAGGATATGGTCCACGGTAAACGGCTTAAAGTACTGCTTCCAGTTGTTAATCCAGTCCTTATCCTCTGTCTCGCCAGCGGTGATGGTCCTGGCGCCCAGATTGGTGAACAGGCTCAGCTCATCCAGCCCCGCTTCCACATTCTTAAGGATTTCCTTCACATCCGCATCGTCATCCAGGTAAAAGCTGACCTTGGCGATTCCCTCGTCAGGCGGAAGCTCCGGAAGGATATCGATGAACATCCCCTTTGTCTCCTTGTCGGTCAGGGGAACATTGTCCTCTATCTCAATCCCCTCAATCCCAATATCATCGAACATGCTGCTGACCAGGTCCACCGCTTCCGTGGTGGTGGTTAATGTAAATTTTTTCCATTTCATAATGCATACTCCTTTTATTTTCCGCTGATGATCTTGACAAACAGCACGGCCAGTACCAGAAGGACAACCGGACGCACCACCTTTTTCCCATTGTGGGCAACCATGCCCGCTCCGATATAATGGCCTGCGATGGAGCAGACCCCGGCCGTAAGGCCCAGCGGGTAAAAAACATTTCCAGTGGCAATGAAGGTTACAAGGGCCGCTATGTTGGACGCCAGGTTAATCACCTTTGTCTGGGCGGACGCGCTTCTGGTATCCAGTCCCGCCGCCCCGGTCAGGATGAGGATCAGGAAGGTTCCTGTTCCCGGTCCGTAAAACCCGTCATAGCCGCCTATAAAAAATGCAGCCGCGATACAGATTGCAAATACCTTTGCCTGTGGGATGGTGCCTGTCTTTTCATTTTCCCCCATGTCCTTATTCCTTAATACATAGAATGCGACAATGGGCAATACCACTATCATCATGTGCTTGATGACTTCCCCCGGCACCATCAGGGCCAGATGGGCGCCCAGGGCTGAACCGATGAGCGCCGCCACGGCCGAGCATACGGCCATGAGCATTTTCCCGCGAAGATAGCCGTTCCTGGCAAACCGGGCCGTGGACACGACGGTTCCCATGGCGGAACTCATTTTGTTGGTTCCAAGGGCCATATGGGCGGGTACCCCTGCAATGAGATATGCAGGCAAGGAAATGAGCCCGCCTCCTCCGGCAATGGAATCAACCAGTCCGGCCACGAACACAAGCGGGCATACAATGAGATACTGTATCATGATCTTATCCTCTTTTCCGTAAAACAACCTTTATATTATCATATATTAAAACCACTGGCAATAAGAGGCAATTTTTTTTTGCAATAAAAAAGCCGGATCCTGCATTAACATTATGAACGGATGAAAAACAACTGTAAGGGTCCGGGGATTCCGGCACATATTAAATCAGCCGCCCCCGCCGCACTGCGGGCAGGCAGGCATAAGAAATTCCCAGATTGCATTACAACTCCATCACACACTCCGGATGGGACGGACCCCTTGCAGGATTTTCATTTTACCAATGAAGGATATCACGAAAGAGAATGAGTTTGTTCTGGTCTTAACAAAAGATACCATACGATAAGGACAGAGGACCGCGCCCCTGCTTGCCGCAGGAGGACGGTCCTCTGTTTTTATGATTGGGCGTCCTGTTTTTTCAGGATTCTTTTTAGATAAGCCTCATCCAGCAGGTTCACTGTCTCAAAAACCCCTTTGTAAAACACGGCCCAGTTATTGAATACACATGGCAGTGCCTTCGCTTTTTCCAGCGTATCCACCGGAATCAGGGATACGGGGACATCATTGATCCTGCAGAACTGTTTTATCCTCTCAATGTTCTGGGGGATATAGGGGCATTGGGCATCGTAATAAATGGTCAGGTCCTGGCTTTCGATTTCCTGCTTTTTAACGTTTGGTGCGAACTTTGGCGTTGTCCCGTCAAAGGAAAGGGCAAGAAGCTCATATCCGTCATCCGTGGTATCGGCCACCTCAAAACCGGACTTCCTGGCAAAGGACTGGTCGGAAAGCCAGGATTTCTGTTTCTTTGCCCCAAGCATGCAGACGCCGGATTTCCCTTTCTCCCTCGCATCGGCCAGGCAGTATTCCATCAGTGCCTTTCCATAGCCCTTTCCCTTGTAACTGCCCGAAACCCACAGGCAGTACAGATAGTAATAATTGTCCCCAAGGATGGGGACCCAGGCGGTTTCGAGAGGGGCATATTCAATAAAAACCACTGCCTTTTCATTTAACTTCCTGAAGACATGGCCTTCCTTCAGCCGTTCCGAAAGCCATTGCCGCTTTGCCTCAATCCCCGGATGGGGCTTTTTACTGCGGATGATACAGCATAAATGCTCATGGGCAAGGTTCTCCGCTGTCAGGTTGATGAAATCAGTATCCACAAAGTTTCCCTCTCTTTCAGTTTTCTGTCCGGGCAGCATGGGTTCTGCTTCCCAGGGAGTACTCGAACCGGTACCCCAGTTCATGGAGGATATCCAGGCCGTCCCTGTATACCAGAATCCCCCGGGATGATGGCCCCAGGCGGTATTCCAGCAGATAGCGCAGCAGCTCCGCCACGAACCGGGGCTGGTTCATATTCACGATAACCGGTCCGCCGTCTTTCACAGCCGTCAGGCCTGCGTTAAACGGGCACTTGCCGATTTCCCATCCAGGCGAACGGAAATACAGGATTATCTTCAGCTTCCGGTCCACGGAGCGGAACACAAGATGGGACGGCTCCTGCCAGTCATAGTCGTCAAAGGTATATTTCCACTCATATTCATGTCCATCTACAACAATCTTCCGGAATAAAGCCATTTCCCCTCCTAATCATATCAAAATCCTGCCGCCTCCGCGTTTTACCGGATCAGCGCCGCGGCTGCGTCCTACTGGATCAGCGCCCCGTCCGCCCCCACCTGGTAGCCGTCAGGGGTGGTGGCGTTCACAAACAGCCGTCCCATGGTGCCGTCTGACTGCGTGTTGAAATAATAGGACCTGCCGTCAATGACCTGCCAGCCCGTGCGCATCATGCCAAGGGTGCCGTCATCCACGGGATTCAGATAGTAGCGGTTGCCGTCCCCATCCGTAAACCAGCCCGTGACCATGTACCCGCTCTGGTCAAAGCGGTACCAGCGGCTGTGTATGAGCTGCCATCCATTGGACAGCCAGCTGCCTCCGTAAAGCTGGAACCACCAGCCGTTGGGGCTGTAACGCCAGCCTTGTCCGTACTGGACGCCGGGACCTCCGCTGTAATACCACCAGTCGTCGTCATCGTCCCAGTCATCCCAGTCATCGTCATCCCAGTCCCACCAGTAATCCGGGTTGAATTCGTAGCTGGACGTGTCCGGCACATTGGTGTTAAAGCCGGGATATGCCCTTACCACGTTGTCCGAGGTGACCTGGGCATTGCCCTGGGTGCCCGATGGCCCGCCATAGTCCATGACCCCGGACGGGCCCACGCCGTAATCATACCCTCCCGGGCCCCAGCCGTAGCCATAGCTGCCAGGGGATCCTGTGCCGTAATCATAGTCCACACCAGGGCCGCCCCTGTGATACACGCTGCTTCCCGGCCCGTAGGCCATTGCCGTAACCGGCGTTCCCATGGTGAATATCATGGCGGCTGTGAACAGCAGGGCGCCGGAATAAATTTTCCTCATATGCTTCTCCTCTTGTCTGAATCATTTCAATCCACGCTCGGTATATTGTCGAAGTGCGGCTGCATCCTACGTAGATGCGTGGTTGACCTCATGGCAGTAGGGGATACCGATTACTCTCCGCCCACCACTGCCGTTAAGTTTGTTTTTGGCAATTCATTTCACCACCTTAGAGGATGGGAGAATCCTTGCTAATATTTGTTGAAACAACATTATTAAGAAGTATACCACAACCACATTGACATTTTCAACACATGAGCATACAATAATTGCATATGCAACTATTGCTCATGCAATTCAGTTCCATAAAGATTAAATGCAACAAGGAGGAATCCGGAATGAAGGATTTTCTAAAGTATCTGCGGCCATACAAAAGGGATGCCGCCCTGGCAGTCCTATGCATCGAGCTGGAGACTGTGTTTGAGCTTATCATCCCCCTTGTGATGGCGTCCATTGTGGACGTGGGGGTTGCCAGCGGCGACCGGCACTATATTCTGATGAAGGGGCTGCAGATGGTGTTTTTTGCCCTGATATCCCTGGTGCTGGGGCAGGGGTCGGCCATGTTCTCGGCCCGGTGCGGCCAGGGCGTGGGCGCTGAGATCCGCAAGGCGGAGTTTGCAAAGCTCCAGCAGTTTTCCTTTGCCAACACGGACCATTTCAGGAGTTCATCCCTTGTCACAAGGCTTACCAGCGATGTGACCACCATACAGAACTCCCTTGCAACGGGCATGCGCCCCGGGTTCCGTTCCCCGGTGATGATGCTGACAGCCATGGTGGCTTCCTTCTATATTAACCCGAAGCTGGCCCTGGTCTTCTTCGTGGCTGCCCCGGTGCTTGGCATCCTGCTGTTCCTGATCATCAGCCATGTACGGCCCCTGTACGGAGTGATGCAGGGCGCCATTGACCTGGTCAACCGGATCATCCAGGAAAACCTCACGGCCATCCGTGTGGTGAAGTCCTATGTCCGCGGGGATTATGAGATACAGAAATTTGAACAGGTCAATACCAACCTGCGGGACACCGCACAACACGCCTTTGGCCTGGCGGCCCTCAATATGCCTGCCATGCAGTTTGTCATGTATTCCACCATCCTCTGCATCCTTTGGTTCGGGGGCAGGCTGGTGACCGTGGGCGGCGTCAAGGTGGGCGAACTGACGGGATTCCTCAGTTACGTGCTTCAGGTGCTTAATTCCCTGATGATGTTTTCCAATGTGTTCCTGATGACCACCAGGGCGCTGGCTTCCTGGAAGCGTATCTCGGAGGTCATGGACGAGGAAATCGATATTAAGGAAGACATGGCCCTGGACCTGAATGTGGAGCAGGGTGATATACGGTTTGAACATGTGTATTTTAAATATAATAAGGATGCGGCCGAGTATGTGCTGTCTGATATTTCCTTCCATATCAAACCCGGGCAGACCGTGGGTATCATCGGACAGACCGGGGCGGCTAAAAGCACGCTGGTCCAGCTGATTCCAAGGCTTTATGAGGCAACCTCCGGCACGGTCTATATTGACGGCCATCCGGTCCAGGAATATCCCTTAAAGCATCTGAGGGATTCCATTGCAATGGTGCTGCAGAAGAATACCCTGTTCTCCGGGACCGTGAAGGATAACCTGCGCTGGGGCAAGGAGGACGCGACGGATGAGGAAATCGAAACGGCGTGCCACATTGCCTGTGTGGATGAATTCATTGACCGGCTGGAACGGGGATATGACACGGAGCTTGGCCAGGGCGGCGTCAATGTGTCCGGCGGCCAGAAGCAGCGTCTGTGCATTGCCAGGGCCATCCTCAAATCGCCAAAGGTAATGATACTGGATGATTCCACCAGCGCGGTGGACACGGCCACGGAGGCCAGGATAAGGGAAGGCCTGGCGCAGTACATGCCGGGAACCACCAAAATCATCATTGCCCAGCGCATTTCCTCCGTGCTTCACGCGGACCAGATCATCATCCTGGAAGATGGGAAGATCAATGCGTCCGGCAGCCACGAAACGCTTTTGGCAACGAACAGGATTTACCAGGAAATCTATTATTCCCAGCAGGAAGGGGCGAATCTGTAATGGCAAGAATAGCAAATTATAACAGACCGAAAAATACCAGACGCACATTGATGCAGATGTTAAGCTACCTTGGACGCCATAAATGGTATATGCTGATGATTGCGCTCCTGGTCACGGTCAGCGCTTCGGCAAGCATTTTGGGAACCTACCTTTTAAAACCAGTCATCAACAACTATATCATCCCCGGCGATATACCGGGACTTGTGAAAATGCTCATACTCATGGGAATCCTGTACCTGTGCGGGGCGCTGTCCTGCTATGCGTACAACCAGATGATGGTCCACATTTCCCAGCAGGTGGTAAGCGAGATACGTTCCGACCTGTTTGTCCACACCCAGCGCCTTCCCCTGACCTACTTTGACGCCCATACCCACGGGGAACTGATGAGCCGGTTCACCAACGACGTGGATACGATCAGCGAGGCGCTTAACAGCAGCTTTGCCATGATGATACAGAGCTTCATCACCATCACCGGCACCCTGACCATGCTCCTTATACTGAGCTGGCAGCTGTCGCTGATTGTCATGGTCTTCCTGGCCCTTATGATACTGTTCATCCGTTTCAACGGCAGACGGAGCAGGAAATATTTTGTACAGCAGCAGAAATACCTTGGAAGCATCAATGGATTTGTGGAGGAAATGGTTGCCGGGCAGAAGGTTGAGAAGGTATTTAACCACGAAGCCCAGGATTATGAGGAGTTCTGCCGCCGCAACGAGGCCTTCCGGGCAGCCGCCACCAAAGCCCTCACCTATTCCGGCATGACGGTCCCCACCATCGTTTCCCTGTCCTATATCAATTACGCCCTGTCGGCATGTGTGGGCGGTCTTTTTGCACTGGCAGGGCTTACGGACCTTGGAACCCTTGCATCCTATCTGGTGTATGTGCGCCAGAGCGCCATGCCCATGAACCAGTTCACGCAGCAGATTAACTTCCTGCTGGCAGCCCTCTCCGGCGCGGAGCGCATCTTCGATATGATGAACGAAGGACAGGAACTGGACGAAGGCAGCGTGACGCTCTGCAATGTGACGGTGGACGAAAACGGGGAAATGAAGGAGTGCAGCGGATTCACAAAGGACTTTGCGTGGAAGGTGCCGGCCAGGGTGGCGGTATCAGCGGATGCAGACCCAAATGCCTCATCCTTCCGTCTTATCCCACTGAAAGGCGATGTGCGTTTCAACCAGGTGGTGTTCGGGTATACGTCTGAAAAAACCATACTGAACGGCATCAGCCTATATGCCAAACCCGGGCAGAAAATCGCTTTTGTGGGTTCCACAGGGGCAGGCAAGACCACCATCATCAACCTGGTCAACCGTTTTTATGAAATCAACAGCGGCAGCATCACTTATGACGGCATTGATATCAGAAATATTAAAAAGGATGACCTGCGCCGCTCCCTGTCCATGGTCATACAGGATACCCATCTCTTTACCGGGACCATTGCCGACAATATACGGTATGGGCGCCTGGATGCAGCAGATGAGGATGTGGTGAACGCGGCCAAGGTTGCCAATGCCCACTCCTTCATCCGCCGTCTTCCCCAGGGATACGACACCATGCTCCACAGTGACGGTTCCAACCTGTCCCAGGGCCAGCGTCAGCTTCTTGCCATTGCAAGGGCCGCCATCTCCCGTCCGCCTGTGCTGATTCTGGATGAGGCAACCAGCTCCATTGACACCAGGACGGAAAAACTCATTGAAAAAGGAATGGATGCCCTGATGGACGGACGTACCGTGTTCGTCATCGCCCACCGCCTGTCCACGGTGCGCAACTCCAAGGCTATCATGGTATTGGAAAAAGGGGAGATTATTGAGCGTGGGAACCACGATGAACTGCTGGAACAGAAGGGACGGTATTATCAGCTTTATACCGGACAGTTTGAGTTGGAATGAACCATTATGGAAAGGAAGTCTGTACTATGATTGAACGTTATCAGGTCCGCCGCCTGCTTGTAAGGGCGGAGAAGGCGCGGGGGCGCCTTCTCCAGCCGTTCTTTAACTCCATCGGCCTTACCTTTGGCCAGGGCCATGCCCGGATACTGGATTCCCTGCTGGTCAAGGACCATGTTACCCAGAAAGAACTGGCAGATATCTGCCATATGGATGTGACCACCATGTCCCGTTCCCTGGACCGCCTGGAGGAATCCGGGTACCTGGTCCGGGAACGGGACCCTGGCTGCCGCCGCTCCTTCCTCATCTGTCTCACAGAGGCAGGTGTGGAGGAAGCAGATAAAGTCCATCAGATCCTTGACTTTGCGGACAGGCAGATATGGAAGGGCCTGTCCGATGAAGAGATGGAACAGTTCTGTACCAGCCTGGAAAAGATATGTGATAATCTGGAGAACTGCGATACGTTAAAAGGGCCGTTTTGAATTTATTCAGCCAGGAACGTGCGGATGTTATCCAGCACCTTGGCGCTCAGAAGGTCAAAGGCCTGCCTGGTCCTTCCTGCCGATATATGGGCGCAGAATACATGAGGATGCTTTATAAGCTCTCCGGAAGGATCTCCCAAAGCGCCCTCCGTGTCGCAGACAAAGTAATTGCCTTCCTGGTCCAGCCATGCTTTAAGCGCCGGGATGTCAAAGGCCGGCCCTATGGACGTGTTGAAAAGGATCTTGCCCGTGCCAAGGTGGCCGAACTCCTCCTCGTGGAGCAGGATGGCGTTCTTGTTCAGGCATGTGAACACCACCTCGCTGTATTCCAGAAGTTCTTTTAAGGGACGGTATGCCATGCCCTGGGCTTCCCTGTCCATTTTCCTGGAACGGCTGTAATAGGAAAGGTCGGCGCCCATGAACTTCATGGCGTCCGCAATCATTCCGCCGGAAACGCCCATACCGATAATACCCACTTTCAGGTCCGTAATCTCAATGGGCATTTCCCGGAACATGGGACGGTCAAAGCCGTGAAGGAAACGCACCAGTTCACTGACCACATATTCCACCACTCCCCGGTCCCCATAATCCCGGATTCCCAGCACGGTGATGCCGTTGGCCCTGGCGCATGCAATGTCCACGTTGGCGCTTTCCTCCGAGTAAAGGCTGCAGCACATGCCGATATAGCGGATGGAAGGACAGCTTTCAATCACATGGGCGCTGATTCTTGACGTATAGCTTACAAGGACACCGTCCGCATCCCCAATCCTTTGTATGATTTCCTGGTCATCCCCAGGGATATCTTCATAAAACTTAACTTCCCCGGCATACCGGCGCAGTTCCTCTTCTGCCTTTGGAACCAGGTTCACTGGCTCAATCGCAACGATTTTCTTAAACATATGGATTCCTTCTCCTGTTCTTATTTATTTTCCTGAAACAATGCCTGCAGATTGTCAGAACACGATTGGCGACACAAGGTTCCTGAGCACCGCCACCACACTCCATCCCGCAATGGCGCTGGTACTGGAGTAGATGTCCACAACCGCCTTTACCCCGTCTATCTCTGCAGTTATCTTATGGTCATCCCCTATCATTCCGGGCACGCTGAAAATGTCCACGCTGGTGTCCTCCGGTCCGGTCGTTGCCAGGGACGCGGCCACCGCTACATTCACCTTGGTTGGCAGTATGGAGATTGCCTCCTTGGCATTGCCTTTGAAAACCTGCTTTTCTCCCTCCTCCGTCATCAATGCATCATCATACAGAGGGGTATTCTTAAGGGATGCCGGTCCCTTCCTGGTGCAGATGCCGGACTTGGCCTGACCCATCAGGGATACGGTGCGCAGCACATCAAACCCGCCCACTGCCCCGGAAGCAATATGTACTTTTGTATCATGCTCCGTGGCTGTCTCTTTTATCTTATCATACAATGCCTTATCTGCAAATGCGCCGATGGAAAGCACAATTAGATCCACACCCGAGGACAATATCTTTTCTGCGTTGTCCCTTATACATTGTACGGATGCGGCCTCTGCCACGACATCGGGTTTCAGGGCCAGCAGTTCCTCAACCGTGCCGCATGCCTTACATCCGCCTCGTCCAGCTATGGCGGCAGTCTTATCCGGGGTGCGTCCCATCACCCCCACCAACTCGTATTCATCTAAAATGCCGCTCAGATAACCGTCCACTATAATTCCGGCCAGATAGCCATTTCCCATAATCCCAAACTTTTTTTTACCCATGATATCCTCTTTCTTTTTTAATTTTACACACATACTGATACCTTACACCGAAACAGCTCCACCAATCCTGCGGGTGCAGGATTGCTGAAGCTGCCCATACGTAACAGTCCAAACGGCTATTTACTCCGCTTCTAATTGGTATAGTTATCAAAATACCCCTGTACCAGGATGATCGGAGTCCCCTTGTCCCCGGAGCCGCTGGTAAGGTCGCAGAGCGAACCAATGAGGTCCGTAAGGCGTCTTGGGGTGGTTCCCTGGGAAGACATGTCTCCAACCAGGTTGGACTTCTTCTCCTTGATTCTCTGTGAGATGGCGTCCTTCAATGCTTCGCCTGACAAATCCCTGAAGTCATTGTCAGCCAGGTATTTTAACTTGACTTCGTTGGGGGTTCCCTCCAGCCCTTCTGTATTGGCAACGGCAACACATGGGTCGGCCAGTTCCCAGATTTTTCCTACCGGATCCTTGAATGCCCCGTCGCCATATACCATGACTTCAACATGCTTTCCTGTCCTGTCAAGCATCTGCTTCTGAATATCCAGGACCAGGTCCGTGCATTCCCTTGGAAAGAGCTTGATGCTGTCCTCCGTAGACTTGTTGGATCCGAGAAGCCCGTACTTCTCATTGCATCCGCTTCCATTGACCGGCGCGTTCAGGATATCGTCCATTCCGCACACCACCTCTGCTCCGGCCGCCTTAAGGATACGCTTGGTCCTTGCGCGGGAATGTATGTCACAGGTCAGGACCCGGCTGGTATGGTTAAGGATCTCCTTGGGATTATTGGCAAAAATAACTTCCGCCTCCGCGCCCGCGTCCCTGATGATCTGACAGTAATAATCCACATAGTCCACTCCGGTGAATTCATGCCTGTTCTCCCCAAAAAGCTCCCTGTAACGCTCCAGGGTAAGCACGTCGCTGTATGGATTGATTCCGGCCTCATCTACCTGGTCCAGGGATACCAGTGAGTTGCCCACCTCGTCCGTGGGATAGCTGAGCATAAGGACGACCTTCTTTGCGCCTCCTGCGATTCCCTTTAAGCAGATGGAGAAACGGTTTCTGGACAGGATTGGGAATATGACGCCGATGGTCCCTCCTCCCAGCTTTGCCCTGACATCCTCTGATATGGCCTGAATCGGGGCATAATTTCCCTGGGCCCTTGCAACCACGGATTCCGTCACGGAGATGACATCCCTGTCACGGATTTCAAAGCCCTCGCTCTCTGCTGCTTCCAGAACACTGTTCACCACAATATCTGCCAGATTGTCGCCCTCCCTTATGATTGGGCAGCGGATTCCCCTTGAAACTGTACCTACTTTTCTTTCCATATGTATTGTCTCCTGTACATGATATTTATCTTCAACTATTGTATTATAGTATAAAAAAGCGGATTGTGGAAGTGTTTCATATAAATTAAATGAAAATCAAAATACCTTTACAAAATACTGGCGGCTTATGGCTGATTCGTGATAAAATGGACACAAACGTTTACAAGGAGGTTCCCATGGTCACACTGCACCTGGACGATGCCGTCATCAAAAGCCTGAGCAACAATGAGCTGAATATTTTGAAATTCGTCTATGAGCATGGCGAGGATGTGCCGGACATGAGCATCCAGGCCCTGGCCTCCCAGGTGTGCTACTCCTCCGCAACCATCCTGCGGTTCTGTAAAAAGCTGGGATATTCCGGCTTCGCAGAACTGAAGTACGCACTGAGGGCCGCGGCTAAGAAGGAGCCATCCCGGCCCGGCACCCATAAGGCCCAGGATTTTACCACCTGGATGATGATGGACAGCCTGTGTTCTGATATTGAAGGGACCTCCAAGCTGATATCCGAGGACCAGCTTGGACGCACCTTCCGCTATTTTGACAGCAGCTGTCCCATCTATCTCTGGGCGCCCGGCGGAATCACCAGCATACTGAGCGACTATTTTGAGAAACTTCTGTTCTCCATCGGACGCCAGAACGTATATAAGATTGAATCCGCCAAAATGGGGGAACACATATTAAGAAATGTCCATACCGAATCCCTGCTGATACTTATCAGCACCACGGGGAATTTCGGGCCAACCGTACGCCTGGGCAAAATTGCCCGCATGAATGATATACCGGTCCTCTCCATTACCCCATACACCAGCAACGAGGTGGCTGGCCTGGCCACGGTCAGTTTCCGCTTTTTCACCGACCAGCGGGAGAACCGCGGAGCGGAGTTCACCTCAAGGCTTCCCGTATTTTATGTAATCAACAGCATCATACGCTGTTATCTGGGTTATAAACGGTCCGGAGAACAGCCTCAAGGAGGAAACCATGATTCCCATATTTGAAAAAGCCCACCAGCTGGACCTTACCGGGACAGAGGAGGAAATCCTCCAATATTTTGAATCCAATCTGCCTGCTTCCATATACACCAGCCTCAATGACCTCAGCGCCAGCCTCTATACCTCCAATGCGACCATTGTCCGTTTCTGCCAGAAGCTGGGCCTGAAGGGTTATAATGAATTTAAATACCAGGTCCGGGGCGAGTTAAAGCAGCTTCATATGACCCCGTCTTCAGATGACCTGATGTATCATACCCTGGCCCTGTTCAGGGATAATCTGGAGCAGATTGACGTTGCAAAGCTGGAAGAGATTGCAGGCCTCCTCACCAGCGGGCGGCCCATCTATATATACGGCTCCAACTTAAGCTCACTGGCCGCCAAATATCTTCAGACCGTCCTCACCTCCCTGGACTACCCCTGTATCCTCATTGAGTGGCAGCGCCTGCTGAACGGGCTTGCCTATGAACTCAGCAGCGACGCCGTGCTCTTCATCATCACGGCCCACGGGGATGCCAGACGCTACCTCTCCGTGTTCCAAAGGGCCAGGGACCGGGGAACCACCACGGTCCTGCTTACCTGTGAGGAGGACAGCCCCCTGATTCCATACAGCACAATCGCCCTCTGTACAAACGACCAGAATGAAGAATACCGCCATGTTGATATCAATCCCCGTCTGGGCATCCTGACCATCATCCAGCTGCTGATTGAACTGGCCGCACAGACCAGGCAGGATTCCCGGATTGATTAGATTGGATGGATTAGACCGGATTGATTCAAATCGATACGTGTCCCCGGCACTTATATGAAATCAATTTTCCTTAACATATCGGTTATGTATCTTCCTTTTATCCATATCTGCTGGGAATAGGCATGTATGGTATCTGTCCCATCCGCTGCACGGCCTTTAAATACCCACGGTTTCGAATTGCTGTCCGTACCCGTACCTCTTACAAAAACAGACGACTGGGCCTGTTTGGGAAAATTCAATGCTGTCATGGGAACCCCGGTATCATTAATCCGCTGCGTACCGTCCTTCCGGTACACATAGCTTTCCACTACACCGTTGTTATTGATCTTATCTGAAATGTCCTTATATACATTCCTGATTGTCCCGTTTATCATCCCATCATCAAAGACCAGTCTCTTGAATCCCAGGAATACATTATCATTCAGAGGCGCAGCCGTGCATGGTTCCTCAAACATGATGCACAGCATCTGATGATTGCTGAAATACTCATAATAGCTTGTGTCTTCATACTCAAGGGAGGAATCTGTTATTTCATCCAGGTCCATGGTAAACAGTTTCATCTGCTCTGTTTCCATACCCTTTTTCGTGACAGTAATGGTCTTTGCTATCAGTCCGATTTTTTCAAATAATTCTATGCTGCTGATTCTTTTGGATGTTCCGCCAAGCATACGCACAACAATTGTTTCCGTTATATGTTTGCATAGCTTATGAATGTCCTTCACTTCTATGTCAAATATATGTATCAGTTCTTCCACGGTCCGGCCGCGATACTGTTTAGTCAGCGCGTGCAGCCTATGGTCTAATTCGCTGTATGAATTAAATTCCTCACTGAGCTTTTCTAATTTATGATTGTAGAAGCCCTGGAACAATGTATTTACATAGGATTTCTTAAACCGGAATCTGGGCGTCTGCCTTGGCTGCTGCTTAAATCTTGGGGCAATGTCAATGTAAAACAGGTCTTTCTTTATTTTCTGATGCAGCAGCGGATATAAATCATACCGGTCCTCCCGGTTTTCTATACTGAGCAGATAATCATGGACCTGGGTCCAGTCATTTTCAAACTTTGCCAATTCATCTTTATCATCTGCAATATCAAGGAACTTATATCCCAAAACCGGAAACCTGTCATATTCAGCATAGGGAACCACCTTCTGTCCGCTTTTCCTGTCATAGACATAGAACACGAACAGCATATGGGCAATCTTATTATAAAAATGGGATTCCAAAAATTTCTCATGTTCGATCACCCCGATGCTGACGGCTGTCAGTGACATGGGCTCCTTTGCCGCGTATTTCTCCCCCTGTTTATTGGAAGGTTCTACCCCGGTGACCTTTAATTCCGTATCCTTATAACTGCCGTCCGCCTGTAGGATTGACAGATCGGCTTCCTGTGTGGAATTCTGTTTCATGGACAATACGCTCTGTTCAATGACGCAGCCGGCAATCCCCTTGGCAGGCACCTGTGTGTGGAACACATCCCTTACATCCACCTCCCCAAGTGTTTTTTCACCGTCAAACACTTGGAATTTCCGGATGATTTCTTCCCTTGTAAAATATTTATCATGATATTCCATGGCATTCCTCCATCTTATGATTTTCCATATATTTGAATTTTAGCAGAAATACATCTGTTTTGCCATCACTAACACAGAAAACCTCCTGATCCACATAATAAAAACAGGTCTTCTAACAAGTTCATGCCTTGATAGAAGACCTGCCGTATGGCCAGGCCAATGCTTTTTACACAGCCTAATATTTCAATACTTCCCTTACATGGGATGCAATCCCTTCGACCTTCGGTCCATAGATCACCTGGATGTGCACGTCGCTGGGACGGACAAATCCCATGGCCCCGGTCTTCTTCAATAACTCATCATTTACCAGCGCCATATCCTTTAAATCAACCCGAAGCCTTGTCAGACAGTTATTCACCACCACGATGTTCTCACGTCCCCCAAGTCCTTCAATGATCCTGGACGCAAGGATATGCTGTTTCTCATCAAGGCTGCCCCCCTTGGTCTCCTGTTCCGGCTCTTCATCTGACACGTCAATGGACAGCTGTTTTCTGCTAAGATACCATTTAAACACATAATAGTATGCCGCTGAGAAAAACGGTCCGGTAATCAATACCCAATACCAGTGCGAGCCTGGCTGGAACACGCCCCATATGAGGAAATCAATGAGGCCGCCTCCCGTATTTCCAATGATGACGTTAAACGCGGACATCAGCATGAAGGAAAGCCCGCCCATCAATGCGTGGAACAGATACAGGGGAGGTGCGATGAACATAAAGGAAAATTCCAGCGGCTCGGTGATGCCGGATACAATACTGGCGGCAACGCCCGCAATCATCAGCGCCTTCACCTTTGCCTTTTTCTCCGGCGGGGATGTCCTGTAAATGGCCAGCGCCGCTGCCGGAAGACCGAACATCATCATGGGCATCTTGCCCTGTCCCAGGAACACGGTAAAAGGCTTAAGCTGCGAGATATCCACCTTATCAATAAACTGCAGGAAAATGTTCAGGCAGCCCTCCACCCCCTCATAGACACCGCCGATGGAGGTGGTACGGAAAATGCCGTTAAGCACATGGTGAAGCCCGGTGGGAATCAGCAGGCGCTCCAGGAAGCCGTATCCGAATACCCCTGCCAGCCCGGTAGCGGATATCAGCCCGCCCATGCCGTCAATGGCCATGGATACGGGCGACCAGACAAAGGGCGCCGCCAGGCCCACGGCAGCCATTGCCAGAATGACCACAATCGCCACAAAACGTTTGCCCCCATAAAAGGAGACAGCCACTGGGAACGTGATTTTATGGTACCGGTTGTGCAGCGCGGCAGTCACCACGCCGGTGACAATCCCCGCCACCGCGCCCATATCCAGCGTTTCCACCCCCAGGATGGTAGATATCTTCAGCGCCCCAAAGTTCATGAATCCTGATTGGATCATACAGGAAGAGGCCACTAAAAACGTATAGTATCCGATAAAACCTGCAAATGCGGCTATCTCCTTTTCCTCCCTCGCCATCCCGAAGGAGATGGAGATGGCAAACAGGACCGGAATCAGTGTAAATACAACACCCGCAACCTTATTTAACGTTGAGATGATGAAATACAGAAGCTCCTGCTGTAAAAACGGGGCCGCCGCCTGTACCTGTGCTTTCATAAGCGCGGAAGTCAGTCCCAGTACAATACCGCATGCGGCCAGGGCCGCAATGGGCATCAGCAGGCTGCGTCCCAGCGCCGAGAAAAAATCCATTACTTTATTCTTCCCCATAATCTTACTATCCTTTCCCTCCAAATTATCCTACGGATCATTTTAACTCAGGCCACATCCCCCGGTTTGCTTCAATCAGCGCATCCAGCACCTTCCTCGCCTTCTTGGCATCGTTAATCAGACGGTTAAGGGTGAATGCCTCCAGTGCCTTCTGGTAGGAGTTCTCAAAATAAGCATCCACAATCAGCTTCTCACAGGATACCTGGTTCACCAGGAGTCCCAGGTTGAACTGGGGGATATTTCCCACCCTCATGGGACGCGGGCCGTTGGCTCCCAGTTCGCACACCACCTCCACCATGGCATCGTCCTGCATATTGGCAATGGCTCCGTTGTTCTCAACAATCAGGATGTGTCTGTCATTCTTATTGTAAGCAATGGCCTCGGCAACCTTAATCATCATCTCGGCATGGGCATCGGAAATAGCATCAAACCTGTCCCCCAGCTTACCTTCCCTGATTACCTCCTCACACTCGCCGAATACGCGCTTCTCCCTTCCTGCCATGACCTCGTCCGCACGGGTGAAATCAGGATCCAGGTGGCTGGCCTTATATTCCGGGTACAGGTAATACTGGTCGTATGTATTGGGCAGGAAATCCGGGAAATCCGCCATAAGGGTCTGCACCATCCCATAGGTGTCCAGCCAGGATTTGTCCCTCTGCTCGGCATCCTGGGGAAGGAAACCGTTCCGGGCAACCATCTCCCTGATTTTAGGAAGCAGGTCCTCGCCTGTGCGGCTGTCATACATGTGGGTAAACCATCCGTAATGGTTCAGTCCGAAGTATACCGGGTCCAGATCTTCCCAGCTGCAGTTAAGGAGACGGCTGCAGGAACGCACCACGTTCTCCGGCTGGTCGCAGATATTTAAAAGTCTCCTGTCCCCGGGAAATTCCCTTCGGAGCGCTTCCGCCACAATGGCAGCCGGGTTGGAGTAATTCAGGATCCAGGCGTCCGGCGCATATCTGCGGATATCGTGCACTGCCTTAATCATGTCCACGCAGGACCTGAGTCCGTAGGCCATTCCGCCTGCCCCGCATGTCTCCTGTCCGATGATTCCCATGCTCAGCGGTATATGCTCGTCCTTGGCGCGCATGGGAAGCCCGCCTGCGCGCATCTGCATGAACACAAAGTCCATCCCCTCGTACGCTTCCCTGCAGTCTGTGGTATATGAAAAATCCAGTTCCGGGAACCGCTCCCTGAAAAGGATCTCCCCATATTTTCCAATGGGTTCCTGGCGTTCTGCGTCAATATCGAACAGCACCAGCTTCTTCAAAGGAAATTCTTCCCTGAGCCTGACAAATGACTTGAGGAATCCAAGGGTAAAGGTACTCCCGCCTCCCACGATACATAAATTAAATGCTTTCATTTTCCTTCTCCTTTTTCAACGTTTATAGTTGTCTGTCTCTGATGACCTTATGATACTTCATTCTGTTTTGTATGTAAATAGTTCCAGATTCATACGGATAGCATCCCTTATTTTAATATTTATGACTTATATAGTAATTTTTTTCATAAGTTGTGTGGCACCGGAACAAACAGCCCATGACAAAAGGCGGCCGCACCGATTGATAATCCGTGCGGCCGCCCTGATTTTACTTTGTAACTGCAGTCCAATCCATATGTATGTTAGCGGATAAATAACTGGGTCCAGTAATTAACGCCTGATGCGTTCTGGTAATGTCCTACGCCGATGGAGGTATAGCTGCTGTTCAGGATATTGGCCCTGTGGCCGGAGCTGTTCATCCAGCCCTCCATCACCTTTTCCGGTGAGTTCTGTCCATAAGCAATGTTCTCCCCTGCGCCGCTGAAGTTCACACCCGCTTCGGTCAGGGCAGAATTAAAGCTGCTGCCATCCGGTCTGGTGTGTGAAAAGGATCTCTCTATCTCCTTGGCTCTTACCTGGGCTGCGCTGGCTGCGCCTCTATCCACGGTAAGGGCCGGAAGGCCGGCCTTGGCCCTTTCTTCATTTACCAGTCTCACGACTTCATTGGCAAATGCGTCCTGGGAACCGTCTGTCCCGGGCTGGTCCGGAGCAGGGTTGCCCGGCTGGTCCGGAAGCATGCCGCCGGGCTGATCCGGAAGCATATTACCCGGGAAATCCGGGATTGGGAAATCCGGGGCAGGCAGACTGTTGTCCGGGATATTGGAACCTGGAATATTGATGCCCGGAATATTGATTCCCGGGATATTAACACCTGGGAAACCAGGCAGTTCACAGTTGGAACCATTCATGCTGCCGCCGATGACAATCATCTTTCCTCCCGGAATGTTATATGTACCGGTTGCTGCTAATGCGGTTACCGGAACCGCGCCCGCTACCGCCATGGCTGTTGCTGCTGTCAAAAGGCAAACTGATAATTTCCTCATGGTATGTCCTCCTATTATTACATAAATATTACATTTCTGTTACAAAAATATAATACCACATAATCAATGGAAAATGTTTAGGAAACCAATGGTAAATCTGGAAATCCTGTTTCCAGTGCTCCATCCCACCACTCAGTGCACGCCTTCCCGGGAATGGGTCTGAACATCACCTTCCGTCATCCGTGCTGTGTATTTTCTTCGCTTTACCCGCTTTCTTCTTCACCTTGGGTTCAGGCAGTTCCCCGCAGGTCTGGATGACCAGCCGGGCAAGGAAGTCCGCGTCATCCAGATCCTCCACCAGATACATGCCTGGCTCCCCTCCATGAGGAGCTGCCGGTTCTGCGTCCGGTAAAAGCAGATGGCCCGCATTGGTCATTTTCACATAAAACTGGTTGTCCTCCACGGTTCCAAAGAACTTGCCGCCGCACCAGAGGCCGTATTCCCCGAATAATTTCTTATAGGTAATCACGCCCGCACCCGCCAGCTGGGATGCAACATATTGTACATATCCTAAACTTGAAGCCATAGCCATCCTCCTTGTCTATCACGTGCCGGGTTCTGATCCTATTCCATCGCCTTCAGCACCTCAATTTTCTCCAATCATAACACCACAAACACGACAACAGAATGTCATATTTATACATTTTATCTGTCTAAATAACCGATTCCCCATTCTCCGGTTGATACAGTGCGCGTATCCTGCCTGCGGTCTCTGCCAGTTCTTTTCTGAACGCCTCCGGCTCCAGCAGTTCTATCTGGCTGCCAAGACTGAGGACCCACCCAAGCAGATTCTCCTTATCGGAATAACCTGCCTGGAACAGAATACGGCCGTCTTCCATTTCCTTCAGGCTTTCAATCCCAAACTCTTCTATGATGCGCCATTTGACTGCCGGCTGGCAGATGGCCTTTACCTGGAACCTTACCGGAAACGGGCCTGTGGGTTCATTTTCATAAGCAGGCATATTACGTTTTGTAAAATGCTCCTGGCAGAGTTCCAAATCTGCCATACGGTTCAGTTTAAACATCCGGTAATCTTCCCTGAGACAGCAATATCCCCACACATACCAGGATGACCACTGGAATACCAGCGTATAAGGTTCAATGCAGCGGGAAGTCTCGCCGGACGGGGAAAAATAGGAAAACCGGGTCAGCCTGCATTCCTCGATGGCTTCCTGGAACAGATGGATTTTAGGCGTAAGGGTCTCTTTGTACCAGGAGGACAGGTTAATCATGATATGGCTGTCAACATGAATCAGATCATGGTTCCCCACAGACAGCTTGTCCATCAGCTGTCTGTACTGCCCGGTAAAGGATACGCTGTCCAGGCTTCGGAGTCCTGCCAGGATGGACTGCATTTCCCTGGATGTGAGCAGGGTTTTATCCATCCTGTACCCTTCCATGATGGAAATGCCTCCGTTCACACCCCTGGTGGTCACTATGGGGATTCCTGCCTTACATATATCCTCAATGTCGCGGTTGATGGTGCGCCGGGATACCTCAAATTTATCCGCAAGGTAGGGCGCGGTCACCTTTTCTTTCTGGAGAAGGACGGATAAAATACCGATGAGACGGTCAATCTTCATATGGCTTGAACCTCCTTTGCTGCCTGCATACCTTATCTTACTATCAATCCTTTATTTGTTCAATTTCTTTTCCCCAAAACCAGCAGAAAACACAGCAGTAATTTACCGCTGTGTTTTCTGCTTTTATCTTTGATTTATCTTCCCCGGTGCTTCTCTTTCCGCTTTTGTTGCCTGATTTCAAACTGGCGCTGCTTTTCTTCTTCCTTCTGCCTGCAGCCCTTCTCCTTGCGCGCCAACTTATCCTCTTCCTTCTGGAGACTTAACGCCTGCTGGGATTTGGTCCCGGTCCCGTGTGCTTCCAGCTGTTTCCTGATATTCCTCTGCATGCGCTTGGGATTAACCTTTGTTTCCTTTTTCCCGCCAGCTTCCACCGGCGGGCTGAACCGCAGTTTATTCCAGTTCTTTAAAAGAAATTCATATACCTCATAGTCCTTTGGTTCTGCCCCGAATGTGATTTTGCAGGCTTCCAGCTTTCCATCCTGGATGCGTTCATAGATACCGATCCAGAAAATGCCGTCAAAAAATACTGTCAGTTTACTTTTTTGCATAAAAAACACTCCTCGCTTTCAACAGCAAAGAATGGACAACCGAGGAGGCAGGTTACTGACAGATTTTTGGAACTGCGCCCGGACTACCGGCCGGGACTGTGTTTTTATCTTTGCGTTATTTAGTTTTATGGTATCATTTTACCTTATTGACTTCTTATTTGCAAGTATTGATACGGAGATTGGCGTTTTTCCCTGACCCGGCACTGTCTTGCGTAAAAACCGGTGAATCCAGCATCCACCATCCGCGCAAGGACTTACAATACGCTGTACCAGTATATTTTCCAGAAACCAGCAAATACTAACCCCATCTATCATCAAACCACCAATCTAACAATACAGGAGATTTTACTATGAACAAAAACATGCGTATCTGGATTATCGGTATCTGCGTTGCACTGGTCATCATCATCGTGGCAGCGGCAGCATCCATGAACAGGAAAAACAACAGCCAGGGGCAAACCGGAACCACCTCGGAAAGCGGGGTGACAGAGGATCCCAACGCCGCATCCTCCTCCATGTCCGGCACGGACAACGGCTCCATGAACGGTTCAGAAGGCACATCCATGGCCGACAGCCATATGGACCATTCCTCCCACGGCGGACAGGCATCCGGCAATGGCGATAACCTGAGCCGTTACCTGACCGAACAGGATTCCATCATGATGAATATGATGGATGACATGATGATCCGCGAAAAATCCGGCAGTGCCGACATTGACTTTTTAAAAGGAATGATTCCTCATCATGAGGCTGCCATCAAAATGTCGGAGAGCTATCTGGACTACGGCGGGGAAGTTTCCGGCCTTGAGACCCTGGCACAGGATATCATTACCGCTCAGAAAAAAGAACTGGCCCAGATGAATGACCTGGTTAATAAATACGAAAAAGAAGGAAAGAAGAATCAGGAAAATGAAGACGCTTACCTTGCAAAATACAGTGAGATGTTCTCCGATGATTCCATGTCCCATCACATCAATCCTTCCGGCGTCGACAACATTGACCAGGCATTTGCAGAAGGCATGATCATGCATCATCAGATGGCTGTGGATATGGCCAGGGATATCCTGGATTATTCAGAGCAGGAGGAAATAAAGAAACTGGCCCAGGATATCATCGATGTCCAGGAAAAAGAAATCGAACAGATGCAGAAGCTGATACAGAAATAATAGGAAACTCCGGAAATACGGTTCATTTCCAGAATGCGTCCCCTGATGGGAAACGCATCCAATCCGTATTTCCGGAGTTCTTTTATCCCTATTCCCCACCAGCCAGCCGCGCCGCCGAAATCCGGTTCAGCACTGCCATCACGACTACCAGGGCAACCACCGCAAAGCCAAGGGCTGCCTCGCTTCCGGTCAGTCCCGCTATGATATAGGCAATGAACGCTATGATTCCATTGACAGCAGCATAGGGCAGCTGAGTCTTGATATGTTCCACCAGGTCGCACTCCGCACCCGTGGAGGACAGGATGGTGGTATCCGATATGGGTGAGCAGTGGTCGCCGAACAGGCCGCCGGACAGGACTGCACCAACCGCAATATAAAATGGTATGCCGAATGCATGCGCCATCGGGATTGCAAGCGGCATCATGATGGCGAACGTCCCCCAGGAACTGCCGGTTGAAAAGGATATGAACGCCCCGAACAGGAAGATTGCAACCGGCACAAGGGATGCGGAAAAACTCATGTCCTGAAGGAATCTGACTATGAATTCAGCCGTCCCCAGCCCGCTGATCATCTTACCCAGGGACCAAGCCAAAATCAGGGTAATGGCCACATCTGTCATCCCCTTCATACCGCCCACATATACCTTGAATGTTTCGTTAAAATCCATGACCTTAAACAGGCAGATTAACGCCATCAGGACAACTGCCCCAAAGAAATATCCCATGGTCAGGGCCACGCGGAACGCGTTGCCGTCCACCTTTGCGAACGGGAATCCCAGAGGCGCCAGGGTTCCGAACAGGGTTACGAATACAACCACAATCGGAAGGATTACCATAATCGGCTTTGCATGTTTAAGGGAATATCCATTCCTTGTCTCATGGACAATCTCCTCCTTGACCAGGTCAGCGGCCCTGTTTTCCTTCCCAGCCCGCATTTCCGCCTTTTTCATCTGAGAAAAATCCAGCTTCGTAAATGCCACCAGAGGAATCATGATGATTGCAAGGATGGCATAAAACTGGAATGGGATTGCGCGGACAAAGGTCGTATAATCAGACTCCGCCACCCCAAGATTCTCAAACTCCGCCTGAATCAGCCCCATGATATAAACGCCCCATCCGATGAACGGAATCAGGATTGCCACAGGGGACGAGGTGGAATCCAGTACCCAGGCCAGCTTTTCCCTGGATATCTTCAGTTTGTCAAACAGCGGCCTGAACACCGGTCCCACCAAAAGGGGCGTACCCAGGTCCGAGAAAAAGATAAGGATTCCGCCGGCCCACGCGCACATCTGCGCCTTCAGCTTCGTGTTCACGTACCGGTACACGCTTTGGCTGAATGCCTGTGCTCCCCCGGATTTCTCCATCAATTTAATAAATCCCCCGATAAATACCACCAGGACAATCACACCTGAGTTGTAGCTGTCCGTCAGTTGGACAAACAGGTAATCGCCAATCATGGATTTCACGGCCAGGAACGGATTGCCCCCGCAGAATATCATGACTCCCACAAATCCCCCGCAGAACAGGGACAGGATCACGTTCCTGCTCCTGATTGCAAGGATAACCGCGACAATGGGCGGCAACAGGCTTAATGCACCGTAATTCATACTTTCCTCCTCATGTAACCCTTATTATGTTTATACATGAAAATGCATAAACCACAACTGATTTTAATGGATTGGGGAGAAAATAGCAAGCGGTTATTTCCAATTTCCTTCAGCCCTGCTGTGTCTTCAGCCTGACTGCGTCTAAAAGCACTGCCACAAAGATAATAAGGCCATTAATCATCTGCACATAGTAGCTGGATACACCCAGTATCTGCAGTCCCACCTGGATGACGGTAAGGAGCAGGACGCCGCCCAGCACTCCCAGGACATTTCCCTGGCCGCCGCTGCACGCCACGCCGCCGATTACAGTGGCTGCAATGTTATTCATGTCATAGGAGGTACCAAATGTGGAGGTGACAGCCCCCATGTAGGCGGAAAGGAAGAATCCGGCAACGCCTGCCAGGAATCCTGAGATGGTAAAGGCAATGATTTTTATCCTGTCAACCTTGATACCTGACACATAAGCCGCGTCCTCATTGCCGCCTACCGCGTACAGACTGCGTCCATAGGGTGTCTTATTCCACAGGATATATACGAATACAAACACTGCAACCAATGCAATGGGAAGGGTGGGAATGCCTGCAACGCTTCCCTGCCCGAACCATTTGTAGGAATCCGGCATATTGGTAATGGCGCGCCCCTGGGTGATGACCAGGAATGCCCCCAGCAGGGTCAGCTTCACGGCAAGGGTTTCCACCAGTGCCACTGCTTTCAGCTTTGCTATCAGCACTCCGTTTAAAGCGCCTATAGAGGCGCCTACCAGGAAGATGACCAGGATGGCAAGCGCGGCAGGGCAGCCTTTTTCAAGCAGCAGAAGTCCGCAGGTAGCGGAAAATGACATCACGCCCAACAGGGACAGATCGATTAAGCCAAGCATGATTGCAAAGGCCTGGGCAAAGGAAAGGATTCCAAGTACCGTTGCCTGTGAAAGGACATTCCCTAAAATCGTAGGTTTGAAGAAGCTGGGTTCCAGGCCGCCCACAACGGCAACCGCCAGGACCAGCAGAATCCACACAATATTATTCAGCAATTTTCTTTTTAATTTGAACCATTTTATATTCACTTTTATCCCTCCATGTCTCATACATTCACAAACAATGGCATTTAACCCACAGAATCACGGATGTTGATTACATCCTCATGGCTCAGTCCATGATTCCTTACATCCTTTTCCAACCTGCCGTTTTTAAAGAACAGTATCCTGTCAACGGTACGGATAAGCTCGTCAAAATCATTGGTCAGGTACAGGACGGATGTATGGTCCTCTTCTGCTATCTTATTGATATTTTCAATAATCTCCTCACGGCTCTTAATATCAATTCCAATGGTGGGTTCATCCAGCATCAGAAGCTTCGGACCGGTACTGACCGTCTTTGCCACAACTACCTTCTGCTGGTTCCCGCCAGAAAGGCTGTTAAGTTTATCATCTGTGGAGTTTGCCTTAACATGGAACAGTTCAAAATAATGCTCTGATATATCCCTGGATTTTTCCATATCCACAAATCCCAGCTTATTCTTAAGCGTGGTGTACAGGGACGGCAGGCTGATATTCTCACGGATGGACATAAGGCCCACGATTCCCTCCTTATGCCTGTCATAGGAGACATAGGAAATCCCGTTTTTCATGGCATCGGACGGGTTGCGGATTCCCACCTTCTCATTGCCCCCTATCCATATTTCCCCCTCGGTCATTTTCTCCAGGCCGAACAGGGTACGGCACAGTTCCCTTGCGCCTGAACCTGGAAATCCCACCAGACCTGTGATTTCGCCGCGGTATAGCTTTACGGACACATCCTTAAGGATATGGCCGGACATGTTCCTGCATTCCAGCAGCAGTTCCCTGCCGCTGTTGTCCGGAAGCTTTTCCCGGTTTATCAGCTCCACTTCCTCGCCTGCAATCAGGCTTGCCAGACGTTCCTCATTTAGCTCACCGCCATCAGAACCTGAAAAGGAACGCCCGTCCCTTATGACCGTCACATCATCTGACAGCTCCACCACCTCCTGGAGGTAATGGCTGATAAAGATAAATGCAGTCCCTTGGGCCTTTAATTCATTGACAAACACAAACAGTTCCTGACGCTCAACCGATGATAGGGCGGTTGTCGGCTCGTCCAGGATGATCAGCTTTGCGCCGCCATGCATGGCCCTGATGATGTTTACCTTCCTCTGGTCCACTCCATTTAAGTTGCGCACCTTTTCTTTTGGGTCCACATCCAGGCCATATTTTCGCAGTTCTTTTTCCGCGTCTATGAATAATTTCCCCCAGTCCACAAAACCGCCCTTTTTCCTGGGCCATATGCCCATGAAAACATTTTCCCCGACAGTCAGTTCCGGAACAATGCTGGCGTGCTGCGGCACTATCTTAACTCCCATATTCTGCCGTTCAAAGACAGAATATGGGGTGATATCATTGCCGTCCAGCGTAACAATGCCGCTGTTCTGTTTATAGATTCCGGCTATGATGTTGACAACCGTGGATTTTCCGGCTCCATTCCTTCCAAGCAGAGAGTGGATGGTCCCTTTTTTTATGGTAAAGCTCACATCCTTCAGGGCCTGGGTTGCACCGAAGTTCTTGCTGACATGCTCAACCTTCAGGAGTATTTCTTCCATGTTTCACCTGTCCTTTCCTATGGTTACCCGGTAAACACCACGCGGGTCATTTCCCTTCTGCCTTCAGTGCAGCCACACCCCAGTGTCCGTCCTCATTGACATTGCTGCTGTCCAGGGCGTAAGGAGGGACCTGAAGGATTGGACCGGTCTCTCCGTCCATGAATTCAGCTGTCTTCCAATAGAAATCCTCGTTGGTATAGGTTCCGGAGGTGGGAACCGGCTCCCCTTTAAAGATATACTGTACCAGCATATCAACTGCCATTGGCCCATATGCATAGGCATCTTCTACGATAATCGCATCGTAATATCCATCCTGAAGGAACCTGACCGCATCCGGCTCCCCGTCTCCTGTGACGAATATCACATGATCCTCATCCCCCACCGGATGCCACATGCCGGCAATCTGCATGGCTTCCGCACATCCCAGGCCAGGGTCGTCGGATGGGCAGTGTACCGCATCGATTTCCTTATCGTACTTGGCAATTACATTGGTCAGGGCTTCCTGGGATTTGGAGCGCTCACCTTCTCCGGGCACTTCAATCTTCTCAATTTCCGGATACTTATCCATCACAGCGTCAAAGCCATCCTTGCTGTGCGCGCCCAACATTTTTGGCAAAAATTCTCAACATTTTTGGCAAAATATTTTGGGAAAACGGGAGCCTGAAATAGTTCTCTTCAAGCTCCCGTTTTTGTCACTTATTTTGAGAATTCTGCTTTAAGAATTTCCTTCTCGCTATCCGTCAATTTCGCATAGGAGTTAATTATCTCTTCCGCACTTCCCTCTCCATTTTGAAGTCTTACTTTTATTGAATTAACGAATATTACTTTCTTCCATGCTTCCATAAAGTCAACCTCCCATTATTTGAGCAAGTGCTACTGACATGGCATCAATCAACTGCACGTTATTATCTACCTTACGTTCTAAATCACTTTTTTTCAACAGCCTTATTGTAATCAGATTATCAATTAGAGCTGGCTCTGCCGTCACCTCTTCTGAAACGGTATGGCCTTCTTCATCCACAATAGCTGACCAGCCCCCTATAGCTTCTTTAACAATATAATCATTCTGAATGTTATATGTATCTAACTTAGAATAATTCATGTACTGATTTTCGAGGATTCCCTGGTCTGACATCAAAGTAAGTGTAGAAAGCTCACTCTCTGTCTTGAAAAGTTTCAACAGGTCAATTTCCTGGGCCTGAGACTGTAATATTTGAACTTCTAGGGATGGAACATTTTGGTTCCTTATTACATTAAAAACTGGAACGGATATTCCTGTCATAGTGACCAATCTTGACATCACATTTCCTCCTCTTCTTCTGAATCATCTATACCGTTGTTATTGCAATCAGATGGTCCCCCTTTACCACTTTGATGTTTTCCCGGAAATGGTACATTTGCCGGCGCATCATACAGATATGGAGTTGGCTGCTTTTCTGCAAAATCCGGTCCTATTTCTTTCTTCTGTTTTGACATAATCTTGTCCTCCTTGTTTTTGAATAAATATTTAGACTTTGTGGTTATATAAATGATAAAAATCAGTGCATAGTATCACGCAATACGGATTTAAAATTACTTGCTTCATGTTTTAACTTTGAAAAAGTAGCTATAATACAGCCTTTTTTCGATGATGCAGACCAATCATTCGGTTTTCGCTCCTATTACAATATGTCGATGGCAGCAGGCTACGCAATACATTTCTACTACAGTGGCGAGAAACGTATTACATTGCGATTTTTAGATACTGATGGTACCTGGAAAGATTCATGGACTGGAAAGTTGCAATAGCTTAAATGATTATTCACCACCATTTTTTCATGAACAGCGCATCTGCCGAAATACCCTGCGGGATTATTTTCTGCTCATTTCGGTCATTGCCCACGAAACAAGTCAGGATGTTTGAAGATGACGCTATGTAACATGCGTATGCAACGTTCCCATTGCTTTTTACATTGGTAACACATAGAAACATATATCCATCTGGTACAGTAATCGGTATACGTATCTCCTGTCCACCATTAGGCGCAAGAGTTATGGATTGTGAATATGTAAATGTTTTTATAAGCAATGGGTTAATTAAATCCGTATTGCGCACATCAGTATGTTAATTCATCAAAAACTCATTTTTATTCATTTTAGTTGCTGTGTACAATACGGATTTATCAGACCATGGAATTGTTAAGGCATATTCTGGGGATGCCGTCATTAATTCGGATTGGGTAAGTGCTGGAACCGTGGTATACAAAGTCCTTAACGGTACGTGTTTTGTGGATTTTGATATCACTGTAAAGCAGATTACAGCAATAAACACGCTGATTGTAAGCGGACTGCCTGAATCAACAATCGTCAGGCACGGGCGCATTACAGGCTGGGAAAACGGCGACATTTCTATGCCGTTTTACTTAAATAAAAAGGATATCATTGCAAATCCCTGTGGTGCAGGGAGGTATGCAGGATGTCTTTCCTTTTCAATTATATAGTTCGCCAACCGGTCCAACCGATTCCAGCAAGAGTATAACTTCGGACAAACAAGTTAGTATCTGACACTGCAAAAGCAACCTGAATAGCCCAGGCAAGCTCAAGAGACATACCGATAACAAAGCCATTACCAAATCCACTGACTCCCTGCTTATATGGTGTATTGAGTGTATTATTATCCCAAATTGCCATTACTACCGTCTCGCTTTTACCCTCAGTAAGGAAATTGCAGTCAGCAACTCTGCTCGCAAACCTGTTACTTAAATCCGTATTATGCCCGGAAATGCAAAAATATAGCACGCATAACAATTCTATATAATTATAACTGTGCTCAACATCCCCCATAAGCGTACTTTAAGTAAGCCTCCCATCTGGCAGGCCAAAAAAATCCTGTCAGATTTTAAGAGTTAGGATGCAGCATACATGTCGTACTCATATCTAATCTTTCCGGCACCATTTTTTGCATATATCCTGGTGGTTTCTACACTCGAATGCCCCATCAAATCACATAATGTTGGAAGCGGCATACCTTTGTTCAATGCACGCGTGGCAAATGTGTGCCTCAGCAAATGCGGAAATACCCGCTTACCCAGCCCTGCCTTTTTTGCAATCTTCCGGATAATGTTCTCCAGGGCATTCTTCTTTAATCCTTGATAAGGTGCCCTTTTTGATAGTATCACAGCCCCGCTCCTACGGTCCCCCAAATATCGTTCCAAATATTCCATCGCACGGTCATTAAAGAACACCATGCGCTCCTTCTTTCCCTTTCCTAATACTTTCCCACATCCCGCCTGAAGGTCCATATCTTCTACCCGCATACTGACCACTTCGCTGACACGACAACCACTTGCCAGGAACAGCTCCAGAACTGCATTGTCACGGATATTGGTTCCACAGGCAATACGCAGTTTCTCTACTTCACGGCTGGTCAATGCCTCCCGTATTTCTGCTACATACTTGATTGGGTCCACGGTGGACATAGGATTTTTTGAGATGTAGCCTCGTTCATGTAGAAAAGTAAAGAAGGAGCTTGCAATGCGCCGTTTGTGGTCTTTGGTGCTGGAGCTAATCTTTCTAGCCTGCTCATAATAATTAAGGCATTCCACCACATCCTCTCCCGCGATTTCCTGTACTGGCTTACCTACATAAATCAGTAAGTCCGTCAAAAAACGCTGGTATTGATTGACTGTACTAACCGAATAATTTTCAAACCTGATTTTCCCGATGAAAATATCCAATTCTGGAAAGCTGATTATGTTGGTACTCAACCCGGTTTCCCTTTTGGATATTTCGTAGTTTCGCAACACTGACGATAGTGCCCCGTCAATCACCTGCAGCGCAGGCCGGTCCAGTTCATTGGACAACCTGGCCATAAGCTCATCTTTTAACCTTACTTCATCCATTTGTTCTACCTCCATACAATAAATTTGGTATCTTTATTGTATGATAGGAGGCTTGGCAGCACCAGACTGCTTTACTGTGCGCAATACGGATTTAACAATGAGTGCAGTCACACTGATTGAAGATATCATAGATTCTGAAATAACGGGTGAAATATACTATCGTGTAAAATCAGGCATATGCTACATAAGGTGCCGGATTATTACGCCATCTGCTTCTGCAAGGGAAAACGTGCTTATTTGTAGTGGGATGCCTAAATCTGCCATAGGACAAAGCCGCTACTGCTCGAACGGTATAGGAACTGCTGCTATAGGTGTGGTTTACATTGATAATAATTCGACCGAACTGAAGATTAATTTGTCAGGCCAGGCGGGGAATGGATATGTTTCCTTTTCATATCCCATTAATCAATAAATGATTATTTTGATGTTATCATGAAAGTTCCAATCATAGTGATTTGACTATTTGCTGCTAATGTTTGATTAGTGTTAACATTCCCGTTCACGGCTATGTAAACAGCCTTTTCATTATGCTTTATATCCCATGCTATAGTATGTTCTGCTACCTGCCTTTTGAATTTGAGTAAACATGTGTATGGACTAGCATCTTTTAAAATATCAACTACTACATAACTGTGTACCAATAGTCCATAAGTACAGATAGCGCCAAAATCAGTATGTATTTTTGCATAATCTGTATCTTCAAACCAAGATGCACTAGGAAATTCTCTTTTATAATTCAAATCCGTATTGAGCCCACTAATACTTTTTTGCAGCCCGTCTGTTATCTTCGTGATTTTGGGTCCCACATCCGCTGCCAGGACCTGCTGTGTGTTGACGCTGTCCAGCACATGGCACAACATGCTTTTTTCTATCATCTTGTTTGCCAGCCGCTCCAGGAATGCATCATTGTTAATCAGCTTCCCGAACAGGGCATTGTATACATCCGCGTGGACCGGGTCTGAGGTTTCCAGCTTTCTCAACTCCCGGATGAGCGCCGCCTGTTCTTCATTTATCTCAAAATTCGCCATCTTCCCTGCCTCCTAAAAGATATCGTCAAACGCAAAGGTCATCTCCTCGTCATCATCCTTGTTCTTGTCCGAACAGGTGCGTATCATCACCAGGTCACCCTCCGCATCACACAATGCCATCTCATTGATGGACGTGTTGGCCAGTTCCTCCCTGGATAAGGTACAGATATACCGGAAGTTGGTGTCCGTCACCTGCTCGATGCTGCTCAGGTCCTTCCGTAACAGCTCGTTTTTCAAGGTGTTATCATCCTCTGATGGCGTCCCGTCCGCGCCGTTCCCAAATGCCATCTGTGTGACTGCCGGCAATGCCTTGATGCCCGCCCTGGCCTTCAGTATCTTATTCTTACTCAACTTGGTTATCGTTGTACTTGCCATCAGATTTCCTCCTCTATGACTTGTGCATCCATATGTTTGGCTCCATCATTGTACGTGCTCCCATCATGGATTCTCCAGTGATGCCAGGTTGTACATGTCAGCCTTCCCTCCTCATCCTCCTCCATCCGGCTGCGTATGTGCAGGTAGGGCAGGTGGTTTCCAATCACATTGTCATGATGGATGCTTCCATCGTTGTCGTGCTCCCCGTTCAGGATGTTATTGTTATACCAGCGCATCTCCGCCCGTATCAGGATGTCATGGGGGCGGATGCATTCTTCCAGTCCTGCGTCCTGAATCCGGTACAGGAAACGGTAACGGTCCAGCCCGCTTACCTTCTTTACCCGCCGTACCTCCCGGCGGATGATATCATGGCCGAGGTCAAAGGAATCATCTATATCCCGGGACAGGATGACATAAAATTCCGCCCAGTGCTCCCGGCTGCCCTCCAGTTCATACGCCGGCACCATCTCCACATCGGTAAAGCCCAGGGACCGCACCGCCTGGAGCGTGCCCACCTCCGTCCCGCCAAGCCGGCAGGTGTCTGCATACATCATCAGCCGTACCCGGAAGTTTTCCCAGGTTTCGCCCTCATAGCGCGTCAGTTTCCGGTCCAGGCCATGCTCCGGAAGCATCCGTGGGCTGGCTGTCCTTACCATGCCTTCCTCCCGTGCCCGCCGGAGCATGGTCTTGTTTTCATCGAACAGCCGCCCGGTCACTTTGAAATAGATATACCACTGGTTCCTGGCCTTCCTTGCCTGTTTGAAGGGCGTGGACAGCAGATAATACATATATTCCCCGAATGTCTCCAGCATGGCGTCCCTCCTATGTGTTCCTTACCTTGACCGTGATACTCCCCAGCATGACCACATTCCCGGCCGGCAGCTCCACATCCACTGCGGGGGCCGTGAATACGGTCTTACGGTAGTCCGGTATGCTCTGGCGGAGCACATACCGGATATCATCCTGTAAGAATAAGTTGAAGTCCGTCCGGTTGGACAGGGACATGGCCCCCGCTATCAGGGACCGGGCCGTTTCCTCCACATCCGTCACCCCTGCCCCCTGTTTGAGGTACAGGGTGATGTCCACATCCTGATAGGTGATGGTTCCGGACTTTGCCAGGTAGTCCTCGTAATTATCCTTCAGCTGGTCCGCCGCCGCCTGGGCCTTGCGCACCAGCTCCTCGCTGGCTTCCCCCGCCGTCCCCACCACAATCACATCCACCGTTCCCTGCCCCCTTGGATGCTGGTCATCAATGTAGGCGCACATCACACCCGGGATGGCCTCCACGGCTGCCTTCAGCTTGGCCGATGTGGTATTGGTGGACAGTTCCTCCCAGCTGGACAGGGTCCGGCTGCGTAAGCCGGCTTCGCTCTCTTCATCTGCCCCCTCGGAATATATCCATCCCTGCCGGTTCGTGACCTGCGACACGCCCTCCAGGTATATCATGCTTACCCTTATCTGGTCCTCACTCACATTGTAGCGCGCTCCGGCCGCTTCCGCCTCCACCAGCACGCTGCCCTCCGCCTGGCCGGCCTGTATCACCGTATCCTCTAACGTGTAGTAGACCAGCTCATCCCCGTTGATGTCCGGGGCCGTCTTGAACATATGTCCCTTCGTCACGGTCAGGGCCTGCCCGTAATCGGACCTGACAAGGGTCACATATCCCTGGGTCCGGGTCGCCGCCTTCCGGAACTTGGAAAAGTCCGCCGCCTTCAGTTCCAGCCACCTGCCTTCCGCATGCCGCAGGAACTGGTTGTTCAGGATGGTCCGCGCCAGACGGAGCAGCTCGATGTGTATCTGCACGCAGATACGTGTCAGCCAGTAAAAGACGCCTCCGCTGCCCCACTTGGTGATGGTAAACCCTTCCGCCGCCAGCTCCTCCTTCAGCTCCTGCATCTTTGTATCGGCATCAGGGACCGGTATGATTTCATCCAGAATGCTTTCATCAATCAACGAGTTTCACCTCCGCCCCGTCCAGTTCCAGGTCCATCTGATAGGACACATCCTCATTTGCAATCTTAAATCCCACATGGATGTTCACTATGTCATCCCCCATCCGGGACACGCCAACCCCAATGCTGTGCGGGTTGATTTCATCCCGCTTCCTTAACTTTTCCGTGACCCGGTTCTTTATCTGCAGCTCCTCCAGTTCGCCTATCTCCCGGTGGCAGAAATCCAACAGCGACCATCCGTAATCGGAATCAAAAAAACATTCCCCCTCCATGGTCAGGGCCTCCAGGCGGATGTCCTGCAGGAAACAGTCCAGGCCGCCCGCCAGTGCTTCCTCTCCCGATGCCAGGGGGACCGGCTGCCCGGTATCGTCTAACATCAGGTCCGTTTCCGTCAGTATCATAAGCATCTCCCCAGGATGTACGGCCGGCACTGCCCATATAAAAGCCCGACTGCCACTACATCCCCTTTCTTCAGGACCTGCTCCGTCCTTATATAAGGAATCGCGGGAAAGGCTTCATCCGTCTCCCCGTTTTCCTTCAGCAGCCGCAGCGTCACATACGATGCCCCATCCTTCACGGTCCCTTCCATCACCTTTGCCTGGTACAGGGCCGGATGGCGTATATGCGGATAGTCTGTCCCTATGGTCTCATTCACCGTCAGTTTGACAAATTCGTCAAGAAAACCGGCCATTTTGAATCCCCTTCCTTCCAGCTAAAATGATACATACATCCTCACGCTTCCCGTTTCATCCGCCTTCACCCGGACCGAGGTCACAAGGGCCTCCCCGTCAAACTTCCGGTGTCTTATCCGGATACGCTCTCCCTGGTGAATCCACGGGACCCCGATGGTCTTGATTTCGTTACCGCCGTTCCATTGGTTGAAGGAAAGGATGTTCTTCCCTTCCTCCAGTACATAGATAAGCGTCTGCTCTTCCCCGGTCCCCCAGAAAAACCGGCCGGACCGGAAATAAAAGGATGCCTCCAGACCCCAGACCCGGCCCACCTCCTGGATAAGCTCCGCCACATTCATGCGCGGGACCGGGACCACATCCTTTTTGGGGTACATGGTATCGGACAGGCGGTAATCCGCAATCCCGGCCCTTCCAAGGCCGAACCGGATGATATCCTGCGGACAGCAGTCCAGGAAGGTCTCCTTTACGTAGGTCCGTTTCAGGAACAGTGTATCGTCCAGTATCCGGTAAGGCCCCAATGCCTGGCCGTCCGCCATGTATCCGGTTAAGAGCGTGTCATAATCCCCGTCATAGCCCAGTTCCACCTGGGCCGGGGCCATGGATGCAAGGTCCAGGAGCCCGGCATAACCGGGGTCATATTCCAAGGTGGCCCAGCTGCACTGCTCCCTCCGGCTGGAATGGCATTCCACACGGATTCCCTGCGTGAATACCTGGTCCCCAACGGTTATCCGGAACCGTGGCGTAATCAGTTTCCGTTCTGCCATGCTACCTCCTATGTATCCCGGGCCGGGCTCTCCGATGTCTTATCCTTAATCCTGGGGGCCTGGCCTCTCTGTGTGTTCAGGTATTCCTGGTAGCCGGTACTGATTCCCTGGGCCTGTGACGTCCCTGCCTTGCTGCCGGAGGATGCGTTTTTCCCGCTTCCCGCCGCCTTGGTCTGCACGGTGACCGGCAGGCACTCCCAGAATTCCAGCGCTGCCTCCCCATAACTGTTTTCCGTCTTCTTGGACAGGTCGATTCCTTTAAAATACACCAGGTTCAGACCGCAGGCTGCGGCCTGTCTGTTCACCACCGGCAGCGGTATGGCAGCCGTCTGCCCCGGCGGCTTGAACAGCAGCTGGATGGTCTGCACCATGCCCTCAACGCTTTCCCCGGCACTGGGTTCCAGCAGCAGGTCCACATTCATCTTCAGCGGTTCGTACCCATTGGGCTGGTAGCCCAGGGTCACGTTATTGTCATCCGTCACCGCGTCAATCACGGCGGCCCCGGTTATCTCCAGCTTCTTTACGAGGCCCGGGACGGCCACCCCCGCCACCAGCATGGATGTATCCTTTATGTACAGCATTCTTCCTTCCTCCCAGCCGCTTTCTATGCAGGCGTGACCGATACGTTCCCGTTGGTCTTTTCCTTGATGTCGTCAATCAGCTTGAATAAGAGCGGCAGGTCCTTCAGCCGTTCCAGGGACACATGCAGCTCCAGGCGTTGGATGACGGTCCCGCCTCCCTGCTGCCTCTGGCTCCATATGTTTCCCTGGCCGGACGGTTTCCTTTCTTCCTTCCCTCCGGTCAACAGCCTGGCAAAAGCCGCGCCTCCTTCCTGGTTTTCATCACTCAGTGCCTGGAATGCGTCCCTCGCCGTATCCGCCGGCAGGGAGGCCGTCTGGCTCATGCCGGTATGGATGGTCTCAAACACACGCCGGCCGGACAGGGTAAGCTGGGACAGGGGTCCCTCCTTCGCATCGGAAAAGGGCAGCATCTGCCGGATTCTGGACAGGGCCCCCTTCACCGCCTCCACCGGCTTGTTCACGGCGGAACGGATTCCTTCGGTAAAGGTCTCCATTATCTTGGTGCCGGACTGTTTGAACAGACCTACTGCCCCGTCCACCACACCACGGACCTTTGCCAGGCCCTGGCTCCACAGCTCCTTGATGCCGTTCATCTTTCCTCCCGTCAATGTATTCAGGAAATCAAAACCTGCCGTATAGTAGCCCTTGACGCCCTCTACCGCAGCAGCCGCAATCCCACGTATGCCCCCGCCATTCTGTTCATAGGCATTTTTCATGTTGTCCAGCTTCTGTCTGACAGTCCCGACCGCAGCCCCCATCACGTTGCCCATCACGTTCCGGACCGCCTCCATCCGGCTGCTGACAGCCCCGCGGACCCGGTTGAACACATTTGATACCGTGGAGACAATCGCGCCGCCAATGTTGAAGAAGAAGTCCTTCATGGCCTGCAGGCCCGCCCGTACTTTCTCCACACAGGCATTCCAGACGTTCTGGATGAAGGCGGATACCTTATCCCAGTTCTTCCAGAGCAGGATAAGCCCGGCCGTCAGGGCCGCAATCCCGATGACAATCCAGGTCACCGGATTGGCTAACAGGGCTGTTGTGAAGCCCCACACACTGGATATCAGGCCCGGAAGGGCCGCAGCTGCCGAAGCAATCCCCTGCCGGACCATGTTGAGCAGGCCGGCCCCCATGGCCTTGATTCCATCCGCGGCGTACATCCCGTAAATCCGCAGGGTCTCAAAGCCGCTTTTTAAGCCGCCCACCATGCCGATGGTCCGTGTTATCGCCGTCCCGAAGATGCCGATGATGGAGGTCACGCTCCCCGTCACGGTCAGGAACATCCCGAGGAACAGGACCGCGTTCAGGATGCCGGATGCAAGCCCCTGGTTCTCCGCAATCCATTCGGACGCCTTCCCCACGGCCTGCCCTGCCTTCCCAATCCAGTCATTCACGGTCGGCAGCAGGTTCACCCCCAGCTCCTCCGTCACGTTGTGTAACCGCTGTTTTAACACCGTATACTTCTGGGATTCCGTTGCGTTGATGGCCGTTGCCATCTCCTGGGCGGCGCTGCTTCCTCCTCCCAGTGCATCATACATATCCAGGATGCCCGTCTGCAGTTCGCCTGTCTTCCCGTACAGGAGGTCGATGACGGCCACCGCCTCGTCCGAGCCGAAGGCCTCTTTTATCTTTTTCTTCTCCACCGCATCAATGGTATCCCCATACTTGCTTTTCAGGATTCCCAGGATTTCCGGCAGGCTCCTGAGCTGCTTGTCAGCGTCCAGGAAGTTGAGCCCCAGCTTCTCACCCGCCCCGGTGGCGGCATTTAATAACGCCTTATATTTGGTGGCTGCCTCGCTGCCCGACATGGTGGCCTGCAGCATGCCCAGCACGGACAGCTGCTCCTCCAACGGCACATTGGCCGATGTGGCGGTCCCTCCCAGGGCGCTGATGGCCGAGGCCATCTCCGAGCCGCTGGTCTTATACGCCTTGACAGCGGTCGCAATACCGCCCGCAAACATCTCCCCGAATTCCAGGTCTGACAGTTCTGAGTAATACCCTTTATAAATGCCATACCCGGTCGCAAACAGGGAGGTCATCTCCCCGGTCGTGGACTTGGTGGCCTTGGCCGTCAGGCCGGCCAGCTCCGTGAACTGCGCCACCCCTTCGTCCGTCAGGGACGCGATGCCCGATTTGATGTCATAGGCGGCTGTGATGAAATCAGCCTTTGTGGTCCCGGCCCAGGTGTCTGAAAACTGTCTGGCCGCATCCTCCACCGCTTTCAGGTCTGTGATTCCCAGCGACTTAAGCTCTGCCAGGGCATCCTGGGTCTCGAAGGTGGAACCGGCAATCTTCATCATCCCGTTTGTGATTCCCACGCCCGCCGCCGTCATCCCACCTCCGGCCAGGGCCGCCATCCCAAAACCGGACTGCAGGCCCGACAGGCGGGAACCCAGGTTCTGGGACGCCCTCCCCATGGGGGCGGTCAGCTGGTCCACCATGTTCAGTACCACGCTCAGCTTATAAACAGATTCCATCCCCATGGTTCGTTCCTCCTTGTGTCACGGGCTCGCTTATGTTATGATGATGGTATAAAGATGTGTTTGGAAAGGAGGCGCTTGTATGTTCCATGGGCTCTGGCTCATAATGGCACTCATACTGGCCGTCAGCCTGTCACTGTACCTTGTGGTCATGGCCGTCCTTGTCACCGCATATCTCCTGTTCTGTGGTCCCTATCTGTGGTGGGCCTGTGCCCATCTCCCCAAGGACAGGCGGCCCTTCTCCATGGGACGGGATTTCCACAACGCATGGCGTTTTTACCGCTCCAGGCTGACAGGCAAGCCCCCGGTCTTTCTATGACTGGGGCTTTTTTATTCCTGGAACAGGTTTCCCAGTGCCCGGGTGAATCCCTGTTCCAGGTCATCCTGCCGCCAGCGGCGTGCGCACCTGGCCAGGCCCGCCAGACGGATGAAGTCATCCGCGTCCATCCCGTCCAGTTCTCCCGGTATCATGCCGGAAGGCAGGTACATATGGATGAGCAGCCGGCTGGTCCCCACGAAGTCCGCCTCCAGTTCCCCCTGCGCATCCTCTATAACTTTTTTACTGCGGTCGCCTTTGACAGGCCAAGCATGGCCAGCAGCTTCTCCCCAACCGACAATGCCATGGCCGGGTACTCCTTAAAGTCCGCCTCCAGCGTCTCCCGCTGGTCCGGATGGATGTTATCCAGGCAGAATGCCGTCAGGGCCTTGCTGTTTGAGGTCTGGACCGTCTTTAAGTACCGGTCGTAGGATGGGGTTTTGGGTTTACGGAAGAAATAGGTCTTGTCCTCCTCCGTCTCGTCATCCACCTGGAGGGTGACGGTCACCTCGTAATACTTCTCATCCGTCCCCTTTAGCTGCTCTCTCAGTTCCTTTGCTTCCATTTCTTTCTCCTCTTTCTTATAATTAGAAATTCACGCCGTTTAACTTCCCGCCACGGCAGGCAAAACCGTCCAGGGATACCGTGTTCTCCTTATCCCCCTGCTTTGCGGAAAAGCTGTGCTTGTTAAGGATGACCTTGTTTAAGACATCCGTCACCGTATCCTGGTCCTCATTGGCATAGGATACGGTTATCTTGTCAAGCAGCAGGCGGGACAGGGTCTTTCCCTTCCGTTTGCACCAGGCTAACAGCACGTTGTAATCCTCACGCCCCATGACCACCTTCACCGTATTCTTCTTGTTTCCGGTCCCATAGCCGCATGGTGCGCCTCCCCTGCGGTAAATGAGCTCCGCTTCCTGCTCAAAGTCATAGGATATCTCCGTGATGGCGATTTCCTCCAGCCCCGGGACATTGATGGTGATGTCCTCCCAGCTGTATACCTTTCCGTTGACCATTTCCCAGTCCCTCCTAATTCCTGTATGGGTTCTCCATGGCCAGGCTGAACCGGAATTCCCGGACATACCCCCTCGGCACAAAGGATATCACCAGGTCCAGGCGCTCATCCTGCAGGATGTTCACATGCTCCAGGTCCTCAATGGACACGGAACCGCTTGACAGTTCCCCGGCCTCCGCCATGTCTTCCAGGGGGATGTTCAGGGTCTCCAGGATGTTGTTGATATCCGTCTCCATGTCATCGGAGGCGCTGATATCCATCTGCACCATGTTGACAGCCCGCTTGTAGATTTCCCGTATCATCTTGTTCAGTACGCGCACATGCTCCGCATACCGGTAATCGCTGCCCTCGCGGCACAGCACACGCGCGTTGTTTACATAGCATCCGTCAATGCCGTAGTACTTACGCCAGGTCAGGTAGCCGGCGTCATCCAGCTCGCTGATATGGTCCTCAATGCCCTCCGGCATGAGCCGGGTCATCTTGGCCTCCGAGATGGAAAAGGTATCCACGCGGCCTATGGACTGGGCCACGCCGGCTATCCCGTACAGCCCCGCCACAATCCCGGCGTTGTTGATGCACTGCTCCCGGCCGTCCCAGCGTGTGTACTGGGACCAGGCGCTGCACACCTGGACGTAATAGCTGTCTATCCCCTTGGCCTCCGCCTTCAGCGCGGCGGTATATTCATCCAGGCTTTCCTCCGCCCCTTTATTACGTGCCTCACACAGGAAGAACACAGGGCGTCTGTACAGGGACAGGAACAGTTCCGCACTGGCAGCCAGGGAGGCCCAGAGTGCTTTCGCGGATGTCCCGGCCACATGGATGAACTCAAAGTCCAGGTCACTGTTATACAGGCTTTTCACCGCCTTTAGGACCGCGCTGTTGCTCACGGCCGGGGCCGTGGTTGAAAACCGGTAGGTATCCCCTGCCTTGAATTCTTCCGCAAATGTAAGGGTGATTCCGGTACCGGCAAGCTCCTTCTTCCCGCTGAGCGGGATGGTCTCCTCCGCTTCGTAGCTGTATCCGCCATTGACGGAGCAGCAGAAGGCTGCCGTATTGGGCGGTCCGTCCTCCGTTATCTTCAGGATGATATCATATGCGTTGTTCGGTGTCCCGCTTACGCTTACGGTCCCTCCCCCCGTCCCGCTGTGGGCAACCTCCCCGTTGGTACCTGCGGTCTCCGGACGGACCGGCACGCAGTAAATCCGGGATGCCCCGTTCTCAACGCTGTCAATGCAGGCGTCCGCCAGGGGGCTGAGCCCCAGCTTTTCCTTCATCTGCTCCGGTTTCATGCTCCCTGTAATCAGGATGGGGACCGTTGTCTCAACCGGGGAAGCCCCAATCTTTACGTGGACCCCGGTCCCGGTGCTTCCGGAATTGCCCAGGCTCCCGTCCTCCACAACAAATGTCACGTCCCTCAAGCTCATCTTGTTCCTCCCGTTCCTGCCATGGGTCCCTCCTTAAATGCAGTGACGGCTTCCAGGTATTCCTGCTCCGTCACCTGTTTCCCGGGCCTCCAGCCCTTCAGGCACAGGGTGCCGGCGTAGACGGCCGGACCCGTGCCGTGCACGTTGTACCAGTGTTCTATGGTCTCATGGACAGGCACAGCCGGTTCTGCTGCGGTCTCCGCGCCCGTCCCCTTTTCTTCCTTTGCCATTGCCTTTTTCCTTTCCCTTTCTCAGGCCGGCCGGATTCCTCCGACCGATGCCGCTTTCTTTTTGTCATCCCGGTAAATGCCCCCGTGGAAGGTGACCGGTATCTGGCATGCGATGTTGGCCTTCAGGATGCTGTCCTCCTTATCGACCCACTCCACCTCTCCCAGTTCAATGTCCACATAGTTTCCATCCAGACGGATTCCTTGTCCCAGCGCTTCTAAGAACGCCAGGAAGATGGCCTCACAGGCCTCCTCCGAATATTCCCCGATGACCACCTTGAAGCGGGTGTCCACGGCATAGACCTTGGTCCGCACGCACCGAACCCCGTTTTGGTCTTCATAGTTGCGTTTTGAGCCGTCTCGCGTGATGGTCTGGCCTTCCCGCAGCACCGCTCCCACATGGCTGTCCGTCTTCAGCTGCAGCCGTTTCCAGGTGGTAATCACTTCATTTTTGATTCCTGCCTTTTCAAGGCATTCCTTCAGGTATTCCTTTTCCCGTCTCATCAGGCCCTCCTGACTGCGTATTCCACTTCGCTTCGGATTTCCTGCAGGTCCTCATCTGAAATCCCTAAAAATGGCCTTGCAGGGATATGGATGGTCACCCTCTTTGCCGTGACCCACACACCCTTGTACCGGAACCTCAGGTACTTTGCCTTCTTGGCCCGGATGGTCCTCTCATCCCCGTACTGGTGCGTGGCCGCGTAAATGGTATTGGTCCCCACCGCCGCTCCGGTGGAATCCGCGATGGCCCGGATGGACTGCTTCAGGCGGGTGGTCTGGGTCAGCGTGATGCCCTGTCCCTCCTGTTCCCGCAGGGAGACAGGCCAGGGCTTCCCCTCCGGGCTTTTCCTGCTCCGGAACCGGTCCATGGTGGTGGACCGCAGCCCCTCCGCCACGTCCTTCATCAGTGCGGACCGGTTTATGCCCGACAGGCCCGCCAGCTTTTTCTGGAGCTCCGGGAAATCCCCGGACAGGGTTGTGGTCATCCGCATCTTAAAGCCCCCTCATGGTTGCCCTGGAAAACAGCCTTGGGCTGGATGATATCCGGAATCCCTCCGCTGCTGCTTTTGACGGGTCCGTGCCTTCCTTCACGATGTCGGTCTCACCTTTTGCCACCTTTGTTAAGAACGCGATGGCGTTCTTATACCGCGTCAGGTAGTTGTTCTCCCGTTCCCCTTCATCGATTCCCGCCCGTGAAATCAGGTTATAGACCGCGATGTCCTTTGAGTACTTCCGGATGACCGCCGGCACGGGGGACATGGGGACCGGGTACCGCTTCATCAGGTACCCGTCTATCTCCGCATCTGCATCCCCTATAGCCTCACGGGCCAGGGGTTCCAGCATCTCCCGGCGTTTTTCCGGGTCCTCAATGTACCGGTCGCCGATAATAGGGTTCATGGCATCCTCTTTCAGCATGTCCATGACGTCCCCCGCTTCACAGTATGCCATGTCTGTCTCCTTCTCTTCCCTTAGCTTGATTCCCCTGTGCTGCCATAAGCCATCTGCCAGAAACCGTAGCCTACGTTATTGCGCCCGTCCGCGCCGTACAGAAATTCGTCCCGCATGAATACATTGTCATCATTATCCGCCGTCTTGCTGACCAGCTTTATCTTCTTGCGCTCCTGGTAGATGATGGGTTTCAGGGACCTCCTGGTGCACAGGAGATACCACGCGTCCTCCTGGGCTGCCAGTTCCGGCTCCACCAGAAGTTTTGCTGTCCCCTTGTACACATTGGAGCTGCCGTTTATGAACTCCGCTTCCAGTATCTGCCGTCCCATCTCCTCATTGGCCGGGGATACCACTAACAGGTCCGGCACCAGGCCCAGGCTCTTGCCCTTGTCCCCCACCAGGCTCATGATGGCGGTACGTCCCGCCTTGTAGGCCTCCATGGATAACTTCCTGGTGCCCAGGTTGGATACCTTTTTCTTTTCTACCGGGTGGTCCGCACTGAAAAAGGGCTTACCATCATAACACGCGTTTTTAAACCCGGCCATGAGTGCACCGTAGCACTGTTCATTGGGATGACGTGCTGCACACTCGCCAAGGTTCTGGAACATCGGGTTGTATACGCCGTAGGTATCATCCTCAATGTCATCCCGCGGGACCGCAATGGTCATCTCAAACTTCTTGTTCTTGATGACATAATCATAGGCACTCAGGTTCTGGATTTCACGGTCCCCAATCCATTCCCGCATCTGCGGCATCTGCCCCAGCCAGTTATAGGACTGGTCCCGGGTGGTGCTGGGTACTGTGGTTGCTATCTGCTGGTAGGTCGTTGGCGTTTCCGCCAGGGCCTTGTTGAAAATCACGCTGTATCCGATGGACATGCTCCGGATGTTCGCCTGGTTAATAATCATGGCTGTTTCCTCCTCATTCTTATGCTTGCTTACTCCGCGGCCGGCATGGCCGGCTGGTTGAACCACACCGTCACCCCGTCCGCTTCTACCGCCAGCACCGTTCCGGCCGGGCTGCTTCCCGTGGAGGCCATGCTGATGGTGACCGCATCCTCCAGATAGCAGGTCCTTAAGATATCCGTTGCCTTTGCCTGGCTCCCCGGGGTGGCGGAATTCTCCATCACGAATGCCCCGCGGCGCACCTTCACCCGGATGTCCCCGGCCTCCCCGTTCCGGTTATCCGCCGGCTCCAGGGCCACCCCGGCCACCGTGAGGTTGGCCGCCTTCGAGGCCGGCACCGCATATCCGTCCGTCCCAAGGGCCACCATGGTGGCCTCCGTGATGGCCGCGCCGGCTGCCACCGGCAGCACCAGCGTATTAGGGTCTAACTTCTCATTCCCCGTCCGTATCATCTTCCATACCTCCATACTTCTTTAAATCCTCCTCGGTCACGCCCTGGTTCTTTAAAATCCTCCAGTCAACCCCGTCCTGTTTCCGTTCATCCGCCGCAAAGGCGGTCTTTCCCATGGGGACCACCACCGGGGCCTTCTCCACAAATTTGGCAAAGCCCTTGGGGTCGGACAGGGCGTACGCGACCGCCCATTCCTTCTGGGCCGGGGACAGCTTCCCATCCTTCATGGCCAGGCCCACCAGTTCCTCCGCTTTCTGGCTGGCCGCCTGCTTTTCAAGCTCCGCCACCCGCCGCTGCAGGGCAGAGTCACCGGCCTTGAATGCCATGATTCTTGCCGTCACATCCTCTGTCCTTGCATCTTCCGGAAGGCCTAACAGGTCCAGCACGGTCTTGTTGGCTACCAGCTGTGTCCCTTCCTTTGCCGGGCCCTCCTTTCCTTCCTGGCCCCCCTGTCCTTCCTCCGCTGCCTGCTGTGTAAGCTCCTTAATCCGCTTCAGGACGTCCTCTTCTGCCGTCCCTTCCTCCAGCCCCAGAAGTTCAATCAGTGCACTTAATTCCATTCTTGGTTCCTCCTCTTCCTCAATGCTCAATGCATCGGAATTTATGATTGCAAACATACCGGTGATGGCCGGGGTATTGGTCAGCGCCGCGCTGTGGAACACCGCCGCGTGCTGGTCTGCCTTTTTAACCAGTACCACCGGGGACAGGTAGCGGTATTCCTTGTTGGCGATATACTCCCGCCCCTTTTTGGTCCACTCCACCCGGGCCATCAGGGCATCCTCACCCGGATACAGGTCCTTTATCCAGCCGGCCGCCGGGGCCTGCACGTCACTCAGGGTCTGGTGCTCATAATCAATCACCAGGTCCAGCCGGCGTGCCTTGAACTGCCGGATGATTCCGGCAATATCCCGGTCATCCACCTCAAAGTCTCCCTTTGTGCTGCTCACATGCCCTTTGGGCAGCACCCGGATGACCTCCGGCACCCCGCTCAGGTCGATTCCCGACAGGGGCCGGACCGTTAATTCTGTCTTCTTCATCCCATGCGCCTTTCTGTTTTGCGTTTTAACGCGCCATTGACGCGTTTTGACGCGTTAAATTTATCCGGGGCTGGAATTCCCCGCCGGACGGTCCGGATTGGCCTTACGCGCCTTCTGCTGTTCCTGGTACAGCCTCCTTAAGACCGGTGGGAATGCAGCCAGGTCCGGCTTCCACTCCGCCTTCGCCGGGTTCGTCCGGAACTTCGGGTCCGGCAGCAGCGCCTCCGTCTCTCCTGTGGCCATATTGGACGTATCCGGCAGGGCCTGCTCCACGGTAAGCCCCATACGCCTTACCTGCTCCTCCGTCCTGGAGACAACCATACACCGGCAGCCGAATCCGTTGGGCGGATACCAGATATCCCACACCGGGGAATCCGCTGGGAATACCCGTCCGTCCATGGCCGCGTGGCTTTCCCTCACGTGCCCGTCCCCGGCCGTCTGGTACTGCCAGTACCTCCGCCGTCCCATCACATCCGGGTCCGTCATCTGCTGGTAATGGCCTACGCTGTAGGCTGTAAGCATGTTCTGACGGAAGATACGGTCCGCATGATAAGGCGTCAGGCCGTCATAGCCCCTCTCCTCCAGGAAACGGTCCATGTTTTCCTGGAATCGTGCCTTCGTGGTCCCTTCCTCTATGGCCCTTTTCAGTTCCTCCAGGAACTGGTTCAGGACCTCAAGCTCCGTATAACCGGCAACCGAAAATGCCAGGGGGCGGTACCATTCCTTCAGTTTCCTGAAGTCCTCATACCGGATGACCCCCTTCCGTTCCAGGAACGCTAAGGCTTCACCGAACACCTCCGGCTCCGTCCCTTCCTTCAGTTCCTTTAATATCTGCTCATCCATCCTGCATCCGCCCCAACATGTTTGATACATACATGACCTGCTCCACCAGCTGGTCAAAATCCTTCACCTTCATGGCATTGTATAACTGCCGCAGGGCCTCCTCGTCCTTCAGCTGCTCCTGCAGGCCTTCCAGGCTGTCGCAGTGCTCCACCAGCTCCAGGACCGGTGACATCATCTGACGGAAAAAGGCACCGGACTGCTTCACGGCCGCCGCCTCCAGGCGGTCCAGCACCCGCTGGCCGTCTGCTTCCTTTCCATCGGCCTTCAGTCTGAGGCCCTGGAACATGCCGGTGCCAGGCTGCCCCATCCCCTGCATCCCGGGAGCTGCCGGGGCCTGCCCAATGGTTTCCTCCCCCTTTTCCGGGGCCGGGATATTGAACTTCTTGTACAGCCAGCTCTTGGGGATTTCCAGACCGGTGGCCGCCAGGGTGTTCACGATTTCCGCGGTTTCCTTCAGGTCATCCGTATCGGTGGCGTTCAGGACGAAGTACGGTACATGGGCCCGGACGCCGAAGTTGAACTCCACCAGCGGCCGGATGAGGTCCCGGCGCACCGTCTCCATCACCGCCTTGCAGTCCGCCTCCGTCAGGTCCTTCCTCACATCGTTATGGGTCTTGGACTGGGCGTAGGAACCGCCGGAATCCGATGTCAGGGTCTGCCCCACGATGGCCTTGCTCATCTGTTCATCACAGAACCGGGCCAGCCTTTCATAGATATCCACGCTGGACTGCTTGTTGGATTCAATAAACCTGATGTCAGTCCCGGACGGCACGATACCCGCGGCATCCGTCCCCATCCTTACGATGGCATCCATCAGGGCTGCCTTATCCTTTTCACTGGCCGTTGCGTCATAGGTCCCCAGCCGCAGGGGCATCCCGTAGACCTCGCAGAAACTGACCCAGTCCTTCAGGTCATAGTTTTTAAACAGGTACATCCAGGCCACCACCCGCAGCACGCCATACCGGGAAGGGTGGCCCGAACGCGCCTTGTAACGGTGGACGATGAACTTGTTTTCCGGAAGGGGTATCCCTCCCGGGAACGCCTCCGTCCGGAGCATGAGCGCATCGGTCAGGGTATCATAATAAAACTTTTTCTGGTGGACGTACTCAATGTTCCCCACCACCACATGGCCGTCCCGGTATTCCCACTCGATTTCCTGGAAACTGATGCCCTTTCCGATGGCATCCAGGATGTCCATGAGGTTGTCGCTGAACCCGTCCAGCTCCTTCAGCTGTTCCTCCACGAAAGCCGCTATCTCCTGGTCTGTTCCGTCCTGCGAAAAGGGCTGCACCTCCCAGTCCAGGCCCGTCACCGCAAGCTTGCGGGTCTGCAGCTGGGAGAACAGATGGGTGTCCTTGCTTTCCATCTCCTCGAACAGCTCCATCTGCCGGAAGGGGTCCCCGGCGTCCGCCTCCTTGAATATCCGGGCCAGCTTTACCGGTGTCAGGCCGTCAGACGGGTAGCTGCTGAATTTATCGTTCACATCCCGGATGGCAACCGCTGCCATGATGGGCCCCCCGCCTTTTGCCATTTCCGGTGGGAATCCCTTCTTATTCTTCTTTGCCATCAGTATGCCCCCTCCCCAAACCGCATGGCCCGCCTTAACACGGACTTATAGTCTGTCTTCTTCGCCATGGACTTCACCGCCACCGCCAGGGCCACGGCCATCTGAAGGCCGTCCGGGGCATCATCATTCCTGCCCATCGGGAACTCCTCCAGCTGCTTAAGCAGCGTCTTATGCTTCCGGTTAAACTTGATATACCCGTTTTTAATGTAGGGCTGCAGGGACTGGATGCGCAGCATCTTGTTGGCAGTGGACTGGATTTCCTCGATGGGGATGTACTCCCCCAGTTCTGCCGACAGCTGCGCCATGACTTCCTTGAAGAAGTACTGGAACTGCACCGTCTCCACCCCGAACCGGAAGAACCCCTTATGGTAATCGCGCTTCAGGCGCCTTGACATCTCAAACACGTCCTGGATGATGGCATCCGGCTTCCTGCGTTCCACGCTGGCCGCCTCCACATACATGTATCCGGTGTACTGGTCCAGGGCCAGGTTGATGATGGAGGACGTGTCCGCCTTTTTGTTCTTCCCCAGGGACGGGTCATTGGACCCGACAAAGAGGTAGCGGCTGTCCGTAAAGTCCACCAGCTCCTCCTCGTAGTAATCAAACCACTCCGGGTTGAAGGCCGCATTGTCCGGGTCGATGGGGTTGTTCTGCAGCTCGCTGTTAAAGGCCGCCTCCCCGTCTGATACGCGGATGACCATCAGCTTGTAATAATCCATCTTCTCCGGCCACAGGACCTGGGTTCCTATCAGCATTTCCGCCTCGTTTGCCTCGTAAAATTCCCGGGCGTGTTCCTTGTGCTTATCGTCAAACAGGTTGGTATAAATCTCTGTCCAGCGCTCCCACAGGTCCTCCCGCCTTGCAAAGGACAGCACGGCCTGATAGGTCCGGGAATCATACTCCGGATTCTTCAGTACCCCGCTGAGCAGGGAATCGTAATGGAGCACCGTACCGATGTACATGATATCCGTATAGGTATCCCCTGCTTTGGATACCGCCTTCTTAAACCAGGATTCCAGCTTCCGGCGCTGCTCCGCCGTGTTGACGTTCTCGTCATTCTCCACATCGTCCAGGACAATCAGGTCCGGCCTCCAGGCCCGGTGCCGGCGGCCTCGTATCTTCTTTCCGGAGCCGATGGCCTCAATCTTGATGTCCTGGGCCGTCAGGATGACATTCCCCTTCCACACCTTTCCCTGCTGCCGGCCGAAGTCCTCCTGGATGTCCCGGTTTTCCTCCAGCTCTGTCTTGATGTCCGTTAAGAACCCTTCGGCCTGGTCGGACGAATCGGACAGGATGATGATGTAATGCTTGTACCGGTACAAAGCCGCGTGCAGGGAATCCTTAAATGTAAAGTTGGTGGACTTTGCATGGCCTCTCGGCGCTGCCACCACGTTCCGGCTCCCGTCCAGCCGCGAGATGACGGCTGCTTCCTGGTATGGATTGCGCCCCTTCAGCACACCCTTAGTCCAGACCGTGTCCAGTTCTTCATGGAAGGCTGGGGATTTGCGGACAAAGTAGTGTTTTAAATAGGCCCGCCCAAAATATCCCAGGTCGATGGCCGCCAGGCGCTTTCTGAGCCCTCTCGAACCCGTCAGGGGATGCCCGTCCTGGTACAACCGCATCAGTTCCCGGCGCTCCGGCTCATGGTCCGTCCGGCGCAGGACATAGGCCTCAAACAGCTCCCGCTGATAGGCTTCCCGTTCCTGTTCCTCCCGGCCTTCCTCTTCGTCCAGGCGCTCCAGGTATTCGTTGATATCAATCATGCAGCATCAGCTCCTTTGCACGGGTCAGGATTTCCTTCAGTCTTACCTTCAGCTCCGGGTCTGACTTGATGGTCTTCATGATTTCCTCCTCCATTTCCTTAAAGGCCAGGTCCGCCTTATCCTTCATGTCCTGGCGGACCTTATCCTTATAGACCTTGGTCCGGCTCAGGGATGCAATCAGCCGTCCCACCTTGTCTAATGGCAGGTAGTCAAACTCATCCTCCGCTGTTGCCAGGCGGTTAATCAGACCATCCATCATCAGCATCAGGCCCGCCTCGGTATAATCCGCATCCGGGTTCTTTCGGACCACATTTACTAGAGCCTCGGTCCGGGACTGGGCCTCCAGTAAGCGCTGGGCGGCCGTGTTGCTCCGGACCGCATACCGCCCCACGCTGCTTTTGCTGATTTCATAGCCCTTTTCCTTCAGCCAGCCGCTGACGTCCTGGTAGCTGTTGGATGTATCGGAAAGCATCACGTCTACCTGTCCTTTGATTTCAGACGGCAGTTCGTCAATCTTGGAGGATATGCGGTTCTTCTTCCTCGTCCTTCCCATCAGACATCCACTCCCGCGTCCTCTATGGTGCCCTCCGCCAGGTCCACACCGGCCTTGGTCAGCCGTATCACGGCGTCCTTGGCGTATGCGTTGTAGGCGGTCACCTTCAGGTTCGTAAACTCAATGTATCCGGCGTCCTTCAGGTAGTCCAGGTATTTGGTGATGTCCGGGGATACGATTAATCCCGCCGCTATCATGGAGTTGGACAGCTGCCTGGTCAGCGCCGTGTTGTTATATCCCTTTACCAGGGACCGTATGATATAGCCCCTGACTGCCTTGTTGTGCTGGATTTCAGCCAGCTCCCTATCATCCATCCGTTTTGCCTCCCTGTCTTACCAGTAACCGGTCCAGCTTACTGTCCATGGACCGCATCTTGTCCTCCACCCCGTTCATGCTCCGGAAGAAATCCTCCCGCAGCACGAAGGTCGTGGCAAAATCCCCCTTGATGGAGCTCAGCTCCTTCTGTACCGCCTTGATGTCCGCCTCCTGCTTGTCCTCCAGCTTGGTGACCCGCTCGTCAAACCTGGCAATGGTGCTGTCCAGCTTGCTCCCGACACCGCTTACGGACCGCTTGAAGTCATCAATCATCATCTTTACCAGGAACCAGAGGACCGTCCCCACCGCAGTGGCTGCCATGCCGATTGTGACTGCATCGTTCATGCGCTTCCTCCCGGATGTCTGTATCTTGCCCACAGCTGTGCCAGCTTCTCCCAGCCGTACATGGCCAGGAAGGCCACATAAAAGGCCACTACCAGGGCCAGGACCGGTCCCCACCAGGCGGCCGCGGCCTCCGTGCCGGTCACATACCACCAGTAAACCAGCTGGCATAGGATGACCGACAGCACAATCACCTGCACGGCCGTGGGTATCCTCCCCAAAAAGCCGATTTCCTTGGTTACCTCCGTGATGACGCTGACCGTAAAGGCCGCCACCGCAATGGCTGCCATCATGAGGGCCAGCTGCTGGGTATACTGCCCCGCCAAGGTCTGTAATACGTTCTCCATTTCCCATTCCTCCTCGCTCGTTCTGTCTGTCCTGGGACAAAAAAACAGGACATGACTTTCGTCATGTCCATAGGATAATCCATCTGGAAACATATTGTTAGCCCAAGCATTTTGGACAACTCATCTTTTTCCGGCCTCTCCGGATTCCCCGTCCAGGAACTCAAACAGGCTGATTTGTGCCGGGTCCAGGTCCCGTACAATCTGTAATATCTGGTTGGTGGTCAGGTCGTACTCCTTGGCCAGTTCCTTGGCGTTCCGGCCATTGTATTCCCGCCGTATCCGGCGGTTCCGCGCCGGGGCCAGGATGCGCTCCGCCTTGGGCAGGTATATCTTGTCCCCCATGAAATACCGGGACAGCTTCAGCACGTTCTTTAAACCTATCATTTCCACCACCAGGCGGTACGGCTCCGCGATATCCTCCAGGGTGGTATCCGCTTCCAGCTCCTCCATCAGCTCCCTGCGCATCCGTATCCCCTCCTCTTATTCCGCCAGGCCTTCCCACTTAAGTGCGCCGTCCGCATCCGGGGTCAGTATGACCGGCTCCGTGACCATGCCGCCGGCCCCGTCCATCAGGTACCATTTCCCATCTATGGTCTGCTGTCCCTTTACCATGGCACCATCACTTCCCAGATAGTACCAGTCCCCCTGGTACTGGTACCAGGTGTCCCTGACCATGCGGCCGGCCCCGTCAAACCAGTACCAGCGGCCATCCACGTCCAGGTACCAGGCGTTACGGACACATTGGCCTGTATCCCCCAGGTAAAACCGCCAGACGCCGTCCTCTTCCTGCCAGCCGGATTTCCTGGCCGGCTCCTCCGGGACCACGTCATCCAGCAGATAGCGCCGGACGCACACCAGTCCCTTGTTCCCGCGTTTGGTGGAGGTCTTCGTGTTCTGGCGCTGGGTACAGTAGGATACCATGTTCTTATAGGATGGGCGGCCGCTTCCGTGCCCGCAGATGATGGTATCCTCCCCGTCCAGCGTATGCACCATCTCCACATGGCCGATGGTCTGCGGCCGGCTCTCGTCCGTCCCGGCAAACTCCAGCATGTCACCTACCCGCAGCAGGCCGATGTCCCGCACCTGGCCGTCCCGGATGGGGACGTCCACCGTCACCAGCCGCGCGGACTGGTAGATGCCGGCTGTGTTCAGGATGCCGAAACCATATCCGGCTTCCTTGTATGCATAACAGATGGAGCTGGAGCAGTCGCTGTAATAGTTCCCATCACTGTGTTTCCGGTAGCAGTAGTCCCGCAGCGGCTGGCTGTAGTGGTTCCTTCCGATGAGCTCGTCATACTTCCTGGCCACGGCCTGTCTCTTTTCGTCTGCTTTCATCACTTGTCCTCCCTTTCATAGGCAATTTCCAGCTTCAGCTTGGATGTCACAATCAGGGACCGCTTGATTTCATCCATGCTCCAGTCAATCCCCTCATCCGGCAGGATGGCCTGTATCAGTTCTGCGTTTTTAATCTTTGATATGTAGTACAGGTCCATGTCCAGGTTGGGGGCGGCGGCCTCCGCGGCCTCCTCCGTGGTCCCCTTGCCCAGATACCCCAGGACGGACAGCAGTGTCTTCTTATCCTCCTTGTAGTCCCCCTTCAGCCTCCGGGCCAGCACCTCCCTCTGGCCCTCGCTCACCGGTACGCTCATCTCCTTCAGGTAATCCTCTAATGTGTACTCAAAGGTATAATCGTTGGCGGCAATGGCCTTCAGGGCCTTCTGCAGCTTCCTGTCCAGGGTATAGGTGGTCTTCGTGGTCTCCGTCACCAGCCCTGTGCACACATCCTCACCGATGGCCTGTTTTAACCGGGGCATGTTGAGGATGTCTATCTCCTTCGGCTCCGACACGGCCACATAGCTGCCGTCCGTCCCGTACATGCGGCAGTACTGGTTATTCCGGTCCTTTAAGACCGACAGTCCCCGGTTCTGGATTTCCGCCTTGTATTTCTCCAGGGCGGACTTGGCATCCTCGGCCACCTTCATGGCCGCCACGGCCAGGTCCACCAGCTCCTTATCATTTACCAGTCCCAAATCCATCATGCAAGCTCCTTCCGTTTCTGCTTCACGTATTCATCCACCAGCTGGTCTGCGCAGGCACGGCAGACCCCTTTGCCATTTTTCTTAAGATGGATTTCCCCGCTGCCGCAGTAGATGCAGCGGGCCTGGTAGGCCCGGATGACCAGCTCGTTCCTGTCATTGACCTCCAGCTCAATGGCGTCCCTGGGTTCCATCCCCATGGACCGCCTGAGTTTCACGGGGATGTTGACCCCGCCCTTGCTTGTAATGCGCTTGTATTCCATTGCTTCCTCCTTCTTATCCCATATCCCAGGTATGTCCCTCCCGGATGTCCTGGGCATGCTCCTCATCCAGGCGGGCCGTGGCCGCCAGGAAGATGTCCAGCATGGCGTCCTTGACTTCCTCCACGCCCATTCCGCGTTTTACTGCCTCCGCTGCCACGATGGCGGCGAACACCCCCAGCATCCGGGCCATGTCCTCCATGCTCACGTCCGTCCCGCCCATCCGGATGGTCCCGTCCTCCCGGACCAGCTCTATCCGGGCTTGTGTTGGTTCCATAGGCCCTCCCTTAAAACTTCTTTTTTCCTATCAGCGTGTTGACGATGGCCTCCACCTCGTCCGCGGCCCGGGCCAAGCCGGCCCGGCTGCTGCGCATGACTGCCTGGTACCCTTCGCACATCTCCTTCAGCAGACGGATGCGCTCCTGGTATTCCTGTATCTGTCCTTCCCCCTCCTGCAGGATGGCCTGGTAGGCACGGTTCTGCTCCTCCGTTTTACGCCTTGTCTCCTCCAGGCGTCCCTGGGCTTCCTCCAGGCGCTGGACCATCCGTTCCACATACAGCTTGTCCAGGTCCGGCCCGCAGCCAAGGTCCACCCGGTACAGGGTGATGACGTTGTGGTTCTCGGCATTGGCCAGCAGTATCCACAGGCCGTTCACATATACCTCCTTGGGTACCCGGTCCTTCCCGCCCTCCGTCCGGCCCGTATAGACCCGTTTCCCGTAACGCAGCATCCGGTTGATTTCTTCCTCTATCCGTTGGCTGTGCTCTGCCACATAGGCGGTTATCTCCAGCCGGCTGTCCCGGTCCTTGCACCGCTCGGCATAACGTTCCTTTGCGTGGTTGCTCACGGTATACATGGATGTTTCCTTTCCTGTCTCCATCCCTTCGTCCCTCCTTATTCATCCTCCGGCATGACATAGGTCTTGGGTGGGATGGCCACAAAGGCCGGCTGATGACGTCCGGTAACCAGGTCCGTCCCTCCCGTGCAGGAGATGTAATTTGACTGTTCCTTCAGGATGGCCTGGAGCACCTCCTTTGCCCGCTCCTTCCGGCGGTAAAACCCTAACGCAAGCTCCTTCCGGTCCGTCTTCCGGTTAAGCAGGAGCACGTAATCCGGCCGGCCGGTACCCGGGGCTGCAATGCGTATCTCATCCATGGATTCCGTGGTCAGCAGCCGCTCCTTATTCTGTGTCAGTATCCACATGTTCCTTCCCCCCTTCACCATCCGGTTCCATACCGGTCTCCTCCGGCACTCCCGTTACCATCTCCCTTATGTAGCGGTGCGGCACGTTGCAGTCCACGGCATTTTTCATCAGTTCCGCGGATGTGCTTTCCCGTATGAGCCGGTAGAAATCGGAAAAGGTGACCTCCACCCGGTCCTCTTTTGAGAATGCATCCAGTAGCGTTCCCATCTGTTTCTCCTTCCTTCCGGTATCCCGGAAATGTTACTTTTTCTCAGTTTCCATAGCCTTCCTAATGGCCCTTAACTCCTTCAGGATTTCAATTAACACCTTCAGGGTTTCGACCTTGGTCGTATACTCAAACATTGCCATGATTTCACCTCCATAACCACCCCGGCTCCTGGCCTTTCCTCTTCCGTACCGGCCTCAGGACCTTCAGCCTGGTACCATCCCACAGGACCTTCAGCCTGGCATGGTCCCACTCCGCTGCCCAACTTCCACGCATGGGTTCCTCTATCCGTTCAATCAGATAACGAGCCTTATACTCCCTGCCGGTATCACTATAATAGGCAATCAGCTGATGATGACGGATATCCAGCAGTTCCATAAGTTCAGAGTTTCTATACTCCCCCATGTACCTGCCATGGTCATACAGCCTGAAATAGGCTGCCCGTCCTGCCATACCGGTCCCCCCTTCCCCTCAAAACCAGGCCTCATCTACCGGAGCGCTTCCACCATGAGCTGGATGCCTGCCTTCATCCCGGCTATGTAGTTCTCTTCCTGGGCCCTTCCTGATAGCTCAATATCCATTTCCTCTAATTCGTCAAACGCCTCCAGCTGGCCTTTTTTTAATGTTTTCCGGAATCTCTGGTGGGCTTCATAGTTCTCCTTCATCCAGCGTTTATATGCGCGGGAATAGTCCATTCCGTCAGCCGGACGGAAATCACCATGGAATATGCGTTTAAAGAGCTTCGTATGTTTCCCTGGCATGACTACACCTCCTGTCCTGCAAACGCAAAACACTCCGTTCCGATTCCTTCTTCATCCAGGACAATAATCCCCTTCCCATTCGGGATACCAAAGAGTCCATAAGCCGCCCAGTTGCAGCCAGACGCATCTCCCGCCTTCGGGGCCCCCTTTCCCGTATATCTTCCAAGGCACTCCTGGCAGGCACAGTTTGGTCCTTTGGCTCCGGCCTCTTTAAAATCCCTGATTGATGCAATATGTCCGCACATGGGGCACTCAAACTTCCAATCCATGTAGTCCTTACCAAAACGTCTTTTTCCTTCCTCCCTCCATTCCTGGATTGTCATTATCTTATGCGTGGCATCCTCAACGACCTTGGTCGCTCCTGTGTGTAACTTAATTGTCCGTTTCATCTCCACTCTCCTCTCTTTACTATTCTATCCTATGGCTCCGGCGCACTATCTCCTCATGGTACTGCTTTGCATTCTCCGCCTTCCGGTCCCATAAGGCCCACATGCAATGCAGGACCCCCAGGAGGTAGGACTGGGCAAGGGCCGCATCCACCCAGGACTTTTCATCCAGATAATCCTGGTATTCCCGGTATTTCCGGTCAAACAGCTGCATCAGTCCTTCCATCAGCTCAGCATCCCTTCCGGCATATCCTTCTTCATCTGCTCCTTCTCTATTTCCCGGCGCACATGTTCCCCCAGCTCCAGGGTCTGCTTCAGCTGGACCGCCTCCCTGGCAAGCTGGCTTTCACGGAGAAGGGCCTCCACCTCCAGCTCCATCCAATCGGATTTTTGTTGCTGTGTAGCTGGATGCCCCAGGTAGATGGCCGTGGCTTCCAACTGCGCACATAGGAACCCCGCCATAGCAGACCCAAACGTCCCCTTACCTTCCTTATCCTTCATCCCCGGCCATCCTCCTTTTCCGGCTTCCGCTCCAGGATGGCCTTCATGGCCTCAATCAATCCCTGGCACTGGTAATAGGTCAGCCATTCCACTGCGTCCACCCGGTACATCCGGTGGCACAGGGCACGGACCTGCCGCTCCTCCCAGCCCAGCTTCTCCTTCAGCTGGCCTATCTTTCGGCGCTGCCGTCCGGTCTGCGGGTTCCCCCTGCGCTCCGGCAGCCTCCCTTCCTGCCGTTTGATATCGTCCTTCTGTTTCTGCAGGATATGGCAGACATGGGACAGCTCCGACCGGTTCAGCTCACGGATGCTGTCCTTCCCGGTCTCACGGGCCACCAGCAGGTGCAGCTCCTCCTCGGTCAGCCCCAGCTCCTTTGATTTGGCTAACCCCCACAGGGTCTTGATGGTATACCTATATCCCGTTCCCATAGGCTTCCCCTCCTCCTGGCAGGCAGGGCACTTCCCTCCTGAGCCGGCTCCTGCGTTCCTGTAGGAACACAGGGATTTGGGGTCCCGTCTCCCTGACCTTTGGCGCAGCCGGTTCCCGCACCTCCGCGGAACTGGCCTTCAGGTTGATATCATAGGCCCCCAGCTCCCCAAGTTGCTGGAGGATATATCCCATGATGTCCGCCTCCCCCAGGTTCACCTTGTCCTCCGGGCATGTGTATGTGATGGTCAGTATCTTACGTTTCATCGTCCATTCCCTCCCTACAGCAGCATCATGGCGGATGCCTCGTTGATGATTGTTTCCGTGATGGTCGTCTGTTCCCGTTCCCGCATCAGACGGATGACGTTGTTCATGGTCCGGTCAAACAGCCGGAAACAGCCGTTCTTGCTGTTCCTGGCCCGGCTGGTCAGCACCTCCATGGCCCTCTCCTCCACGCTCCAGTCCTCCAGGTAGCGCTCTACCTCGGTTTTTCCCAGGCCATGGAGCCGGTACGCAAAATCCATGCGGTTGGCAAACCGTTCATCATACGCAGCCAGGTGGGCCTCCAGGGACAGCTCCCCGGCCAGTACCATCCCTACCGCGGCCGAATCCATGATGGTGCGCAGGAGCTCAATCTTCTTGATGGTGTACTTGTTGATGAGCTTGTCCGCCTCGTCCACTATCATCAGATACCCCCGGTTCACGTTGAAGAACTCACAGATTTCCTCCAGACGTTCGTCATTCGTACCGTAGCGCTTTGGCAGGCACAGCTGCTTCTCTATCCGCCTTACCAGGTCCCGGCAGCTCATGGACTCGTTGCACTCGATGTAGATGACACGGGGCAGCCTGGCGTACTGCTTCAGGCTGTAGGTCTTACCGTAGCCGGACCGCCCCACCACGATGGCGCTTCCCTGCTGCTGCTGGCACAGGTTGCAGATGCCTACTATGTTGATGTAATCATCGGATTCAAACACATCCGGCTTGCTTCCCATCCTGGGCGGCGCTTCCTCTTCCAGCAGCGGCTCCTGCTCTCCCGCTTCCTCCGGTTCTTTCTGGGTGGCAAACTGGCGGGCAATCTGCTGGGCATACTTATCTGCCACCTGCGGTTTTTCCTGCCGGAAGGCTGCTTCCTGTTCCTCTGTCTCCTCCAGCCACCTCTCCAGACGTTCCTCCAGCTTTACTGGCCTGCTTGGATATTTCCCGTTTAAGTACTGGCTCAGCATGGAGCGGGAGCACTTCATCCCCTCCTTATCAAACTGCCAGGCCAGCTCCGCCTTGTTCATGTTTATGATTCTTAATCTGAGGCACACACGTTCTGCCAGACTTTTCATTTACGATACCCTTCCTTTCCGTTTGATTGGTTTATGTGTTGGGACTTAACCCATGTTGCGCAGTTTCTCCAGCGCTTCGCGGCCCTGTCTGGCGATATATTCCGACTGCCGCGCCGCCTTCCTGTGTTCCCGGTAGCTCTCCTCCTTCGGCAGCGTGATGACCTTCCGGCTGTTCCCTGCCCCTTCTATCATCATGCTTCCCACGATGGTGTTGGCTTGGGCCGCGCCGGCAATCCGTTCATCCAGCGGGCATCTCATTTCCTTCAGCTTCTCACGCACATCCTTCATCTGCTGCTTCTGGAGCCGGATGTGGCGTTCCAGCGCCTCCTGTGGGACCTTGTGGGCAATCTTTAACAGTTCCTGGCTCTCGGCCTCACAAATCATATGGCCGTCCTGGGCGTCAAACACAAGCAGCCGGGTCACGTCCTCCGGGTCATACTTGATGTCCACAGGCTTGTCCATGTAATAAATCAGCTCCGGATGGTTATAGACCTGGCCGAATTTCCGGATTCCCACGTTATATACCCGTGCCCGTTCTGACTTCATCAGCTGCAGCAGGGCAAAGGATTTTGGCGGCAGGGCCTTCTCATACCGTTCCCCTTTGTCAAACAGTTCCTGCGGGGTACAGTATGTTTCTCCCTGGTTTTTCAGGCCCCTGTGGACCTTCACCGCATACACGTTGTGCAGGTAGTGGCTCCACTTCTCATAAAACTCCTCCATGGTCAGCAGCTTCCCCTGTTCAAGCATACGCTTGATGTCCTTGTCAATCTTGGCACTGGTCCTGCTTCCTGTCAGTGTACCCGTGTAACTCTTAAACCACCGGGAGAATCCATCGCATACCGTCTTAAACAGACGCTCTATTTCGGATTTACTCCATGGCTCATAAGGACGGCTCCGGTGGAAGTCCTCTATCCCAATGGTGTGATAGAATCCCGCTTTTACCTCCTCAAATCCGGCATACCGTTCTGTTTCTTCCCGGGTGGGATAGCGTCTGACGCCGGTCAGCTCCCTGGAGGTATAGTCCTTTCCGTTGTCAATGTTCAGGTATTTCGGCATCCCTCCCGGGGTTCCGTACAATACCTTAATCAGGGATTGCTTCAGTATCTGGGCATTGGCATCCCGGCAGATGATATCCCCCAGCACCATGCGGCTCCTGGCGTCAATCCAGGCCACCAGCTTAGGCTTGATGGCCGTCACCTTCCCATTAGGCAGCTGATAGGAGACCCAGCAGTCAAAGGTATGTTCATCCCCCAGAAGGACCTCCATGACCTGGAGGGACCGGGTATCGCGCAGGGCCTTCACCATCCGCTTGTTCTTCCACGCCCTGTCACCTTTGGCTGCAAGGAAATGGGCGCTTTCCAGCTGCCCGTCTGCCATCAGGTGGGAGATGTAACGGCATACACTCTGGTAGGATGGGATGGGCCAGCCATTGGCTGTACCGATTTCCAGCAGCTTGTCATACAGCATCTGGCGCTTTCCTTCATTCCGGGCAAAGTCCTTGTCAAACCAGATGTTGTGTATCTTCTGCTTCACTTCCGGTGTAAAGGTGGGGAAGGTGTTGGAATCCTTGGGCTTGCGGCACAGGCACAGGACCTTGTAATAATCGTAGTTGGCCCCGGTCTCCCGCAGCATCTTTAAGGCCCACCCTGCTGCCTCCAGGTATTTGTCCATGTGGCGGTACAAAGTCCTTTGGCTCATTCCCAGCTCCGCCGCCTTCCGGATGATGTATTCCGTCTTGTCCTCTCCCTGATAGTTGATGATATCCTGCAGGAGCCGGGACAGCTCCACCGCCTTGTAATATGCCTGGCTGTGGTTCCCTATGTACCAGTTCACATCGGTATCCAGGTACCAGGGCTCCTCTGGGGGCAGGTTCTCCATCACGATATCACTTCCTTCTTCTGTATCTATCTTCTTCATGGCCCGGTAGGCCTTCTGGGCTTTGGGGCTTAGGTCAGTAAGTTTGATATATTTTCGCTCTTTTCCACCAGATAAAATTTTCTCTTTTCGTAACACAATTTCTGCATTCTCTTCTCTACGGGAAACCTGTTTCATAAAAGTTCTATATAACATCCCTTCTAAATCAGATGCATCTTTCATAGATATATAAATTTCTTCCATCAGATTTCCCCCTTTCTGTTGCAATTTGGCTGTTGGTATAGTACAATGCAGATGAGTATTTATCGGAACGCCCGACCTTCCCCCAGAAGTAGGGCGTTCTTCTTTTATGCAAGTCCATATCCAGCCCCCTATGCCACATCATTCTCATTTATTTTGAGAATTTTCAGCATTTGCTTCCGATACTTATACCCAGGCCTCTTTCCTTTCAGCATCCGGCACAGTTCTTGAGGGCTTGTACCCAATATATTTGCCAGCTGGACCTGGGTCATCTCCAATTCAATCAGACGCTTCTTGACAATCTTTCCAAGCTCCCTTGTCTTTACATCTGCCATCTTACTCACTCCTGTATAATCTTCTGGTCCGTTTCCTGTCTGTTCCAATCCGCTTAAGTTCCATTCTGCTTACCACTTCCAAAAACTCCCTGGTATCCTTTATCACCATCCAGTTCTCTGGCTGCAGACCATGAAGTTTCATCTCCTTTTTCTGGCTTAAGGTTGGCTTTTTGCCATTTTTCATGAGATTTATCACCTCCGGTTTTATTCATCTGACCCTGTCAGGAAATGATACCCATCAATCATTAGGCAGCCATTAGGGCTAATCCTTACTTCAAGATTTGCCAGTATCCTACGCTCTATCGCACTTATAATTGTTACCTCAGCTGATTCAGCCGTCCCTTTTATATGGGCTGTCGCTGATTCATTCAAAATCGCTTCAACTATGTCTTTCATTTCCCTCTTTTTCGGTATGCTCAATGCTTTCGTCTCGCGTTGGACCAGCTTCATGATTTTGACAAGCATATCACTCCGCTCCGTTGCCTGGCGCCACTTTTTCTCAAAGCCTTCCTTTGGATAGCCCCGTTTCCCTTCCAAGGTGTATTCATTGATACGTTCGTTCTCGTCCACCCATAAATCTTCTAGGTATAACAGCGCTTTATGTTTCCAGTCCTCTTTCTGTCCTTTCCTCCGTTCCTTTTTCTCTTCGTCTGCTTCAAAGTAATCAAGGACCTCTGAAAAAACATTTATCAAACGTTCCCTTATTTTTTCAGCATCCACTTTAAATGCATTCACTTCAATCTCAACGCTGATTCCCGGCAATTTTGTATTTCCATGCCCATCTGTAATGTTCGGTACTTGGAATGAAAATTTCTGCGGGATGATTTTAATTTCTGTCATTTCAATTTTCCCCTTTCTTAAGGTCTGAATTTTTAAAAAATTACACAACAAAGCTCCCAACGTAAATAAGGAGAATGTAGACTAAAATTGATAATACAAGTAGGATACGTTCAAGCATTGTATTACACCCTCCAAACAGACCCCAATCCCTCAACCAGGAATCAATCCAGACCACAATGAAAAGAGCCATGGGCCATAATAAAATAGATATTATTTCACGGACTGTCATATTCACCTCCTGTTACATCTTACTTAATTTGTCAACTGTGAATTCAGGAACCTGAATCCGTAAGAACATTGTTCAACCAGATTTAGTTGTTTCGATATGATAATTTTGTTTCTTTACATCCTGATATATGTTAAAATGGCACTGAAAGGTATAACGATACAGCCTTTCAGGGGAGGTGAGCCCCATGGTTATCTCGCCAAAGAGGCTGCCAGAAGTGAAAAATGATGCGTTGACCCGTATTGTTTCCTTCGCTTCCGGCAACTCGATTGACTGGAAATTCGTTTCCGGTCAGGTCAGTGAGGATGGTTCCTGCTCTGCTGACTTTGAAGCAGATGCTCCGAAGCCAAAAAGCAAGTTCCGCCTCCATGGTGAGGTTTCCCAATATGGGGAATCATACCACTTCAGTGCCATTTAACATCTGGCACAGGGAACCATCAGCTTTGGCTGGTGGTTCTTTCCTTTTATAATCATAGGCCAGGAATCTGGCTTTCAAAGAATGTTGCTTATTCAATCAGACTTGATTGCAGATATGTGATGAATTAAAGTTCTTTTGCTTGAAGTAATCTTCAAAGTATGTTACTTTTGTATTGGCTTATAAATCATCCATACAGATATAATATATCTAATTTTAGATATTGTCAATATTCTTTTTTAGATTTTATCTTAAATTAGATAATCTGTATCAAAATGGGAGGTCAAATGGATAATATTGATAAAATGGTTGGGATAAGAATTAAAACTCGTAGAAAAGAACTTAATCTAACGCAAAAAGATGTTTATGCTGCTACTGGAATATCTAATGGTAACCTTAGCGAAATAGAGCGCGGTAATGTTTTACCATCTTCTAAAGCACTAGTTTCGTTATCTAAATTGCTTCAAACTTCTATAGATTGGATTTTAACTGGGGAAGCATCAATTATAGATAATAGCTCTCCGAAAACATCTAATATTGAATATAGCCTGAAATTAAATGAATCAGAGGAACTCATAATTTTTATGTTGAGGAGCCTTCCCTTAGAAGAACAACTTGATGTAAAAAACTATCTTCGTGCAAAGGTTGCTAAGTGTGAAAAATCGGAGTTGTCATCAACCTCGAATCATGGAAAAAACGTCATGGACGGAAATAGTGAAATAGCCTAATTTTTTTTCTTTGTTTTGGCCAATAAATAAACCAAATAGGGCATTTGCTTTAAGCCCTTTAAATTTCAAAAAAATATCTACAAAGCCTTGAAGATTCAGCAAATGCCCCTATTTTTATTTTTTTTCAATCAGGGCATTTGCTCATCGTTGTCATTCGCTTAATTTTACACGATTAGTTTTATGTCTTTTAACGCGTCAATCCTTGATTCTGCGTACTTTTCACATAATTTTATAACATTGATTAACGTTAATTTTTAACGGCTCAAAAAAAGGACCTCTCCGGCAATTTTCTTGGAAAAGGTCCTTTTTCTATATTATTCTCATTTTATTTGTCAATAGCGATTTTCCTCTAAAAACCGCCGAAACCCTTGATATACCGTCACTTCCCGCCATATCCCACTCACTCCTCCTCTGTCTCGGTTTTGTCAAATATCTTGGTAACCTACACTTGCGCAGGCGCCAGCACTCGGAACTCATGGCGCCGTAAACATTGACCACACGGCCCTTAGGGGAACCGTATTTTGCTTCCAGCGCTTCCACAATCCGCTCTGCCGCCATTTCCCCGCATTTTAAGTTGTCAAACTTGATGGAGCAGTCCACCACTGCCGTGGAAGCAGGGTTATCCACCATGACCACCGGGATTCCCGCTGCCACTGCCGCGTTGGCAGCATCATTAAGGGCGTCCGAGTCAACGGTATTGGCAATGATTGCCTTTGGATGCTTGGAGATGAAATTCTGCATCTGGTCATTCTGAAGCGTGGAATCGTTGTTGCAGTTAGCCACTTCCGGCTGATATCCGGCTGCGGTGATTGCTTCCTCCACCTTCTGCTGCAGCGCCACATGGAAATACTGGTTCATGGTTTTCTGGGTATAAACAATTAATCCAGAATCATCCGAAGCATTTCCTGCTGCTGATTCCGAACCTGATCCGGAGCCGGACTCCGAACCGTCCTTCGCCGTTGTCTGGGCGCTTTTAGACGTGGATGCGTCTGCGCCTGCATTGGCAGCTGTCCCGCTGTTGCCGCAGGCAGATAAACTTGTAATTGTCATGATTGCCATTGCCATACATAATATTTTCCTCATAATTCCCCTTCTCCTTTATCTTGGATTCCTTTGTGCTTGATTTTCTATCATTGCATAAAACGGTTTGTTCCCCAAACATTACATGACAGTTTTTACAACTGCATTTTGCATCAGAAGCAGGTGTATGCGCCGTCCACGCGGAAATCCGCACCTGTTGTATAAGAACTCATATCCCCTGCCAGATACACGGCAATGGCCTGCAGCTCCTCCGGCCTTCCCATACGGTGTACCGGGATCATTTCCTCCCACTTTCCGATTAACGGAACCAGTCCAGGGTCATTGAGCGTCATTTCCGTGGCCATATAGCCGGGACTTATGGTGTTGACCCTTACATTCTTATCCGCCCACTCCACTGCCATGTTCCTGGACATTGCAATGACGCCAGCCTTGGACGCCGCGTAGGAACACTCCTTTTGCGGGATGTTGGTGATATGGGCGGACATGGAGGCCGTGTTAATGATGGAGCCGCCGCCCTGCCGGATCATTTGCCTTCCGGCTGCCTGGGCGGTCAGGAAGGTTCCGTTTAAATTGACCTGGATGACCCGGTCCCAGTCAGCCAGGTTGTCATCCTCCACCGGGACACCGTGGCCGATTCCCGCATTGCAGAATGCCACGTCCAGCCTGCCGAACGCTTCCAGTATCCGGGCCATCATATCATCCACTTCCTGCGGTTTGGTGATATCGGTCTTAACCGCGATTGTTTTGGTATGGTTTGCAGCTTCAATCTCCCGGGCAGTCTTCTCTGCCTCCTCCAGGTCCACATCCACAATGGCAACATCCGCGCCTGCTTCCGCCAGTGCAATGGCAATGCATTTCCCAATCCCGCGTGCGCCGCCTGTTACAAATGCCTTTTTTCCGTCCAGCCTCATTTTCTCAAGAATTCCCATGATTACCTCCTAGTTTTATCCATATATGTTTTATTCCCCTACTATCTGCACCCGTACCTTGCGTTCCCTGGCCCTTGTCTGGTCCATGTCAGAAAAATATATGCGCCCGAATTCCCCCAGCGTCATCTCCCCCTCAACCAAGGGAATGGTCTCGGAACGGCCTAACAGCACGGAGCGCAGATGACCATCCGTGTTCAGGAGCCACTCCGGCTTCTCGTCCCTGAGTTCCATTGCATTTTTTGTGTGGATTGGTCCCGGATGAAGATACTGGCCTTCATTCCGGCAGGTGGGGAACACTTTCTCCATGGCATTGACCATATCCTGTAATATCAACGGCGTGTGCCAGTAGGTTTCATCCTCTGAGTCCTCCTGTATGAATACACAGCAGCTTGTATGCTGTGAGAAGACATTCACCAGCCCATTGCGTATGCCTGACTGTTCCACAATATCCTGTACCTTTTCCGTCACATCCTCAAAGCTTACCCTCCTGTCTGTCTCAACAGGAATGATTTCATGATATACCGCCATCATCATCCTCCTTATCATCCTCGTTCCTGGCCCTGGCATGTCTGATGCCGGGCAGTCCACGCGGCTGCCACGGAGGCAATCATTTTCTCCATCATTTCACATGGATTGTCTGCCTTCATGATTCCGCTGGTGGAGCCGGTTGCATCCGCTCCTGCTTTTATGACCTCATATACATCCTTTTCATCACTGATTCCTGCGCCGTGCAGTATCATCATCCCAGGCGCCACCCTGTGCACCGCCTGGTTAATCCTGTCTATCTCCTCCATGTCCCCTGGTCCTCTTGCCCCTTTTCCAATCAGTCCGGGGGCTTCCGCCAGTATCATGTCCGGGCCAAGGGCCGCCACCGCCGCTGCCTCCTGCGGCGTTCCTGCGCACACCAGCGTTGCCAGCCCCACTTCCCCTGCCCTTACAACCGACCTGCGGATTCCGTCAAGGGTCAGGGGCCTTTCTGCATGGTTTAACAGGACGCCCGCCGCCCCTGCCTCCTTAAGGGCTTCCGGCAGCACGGCCCCTATCCCCCTGCCAGGATAAACCGGATCCATGTGCTGGGCAAATACCTTGATATGGCTGGTGGCTTCTGCGATGGGCCGGATGTCCGTGTACTGGGCTGAAAATATGATGTCCACCTGGTACTTCCTGCCGGCCCGGTCTGCCGCCATGGCAAGTTCCAAGGCCTTCTTTCCATATATGTATGTCTTGGGTCCTATTTCAAAAAACGGTTTCCTGATTGTAAAGCCTTCCATATTGTAAATCCTTCCCTAAAGGCGTGTTTGAAAATTCATTCCCGCCATCTGCACGCCCCACTTTGCGGGTACTTCTTATCCAATCAGTTTCCTGAGGTAATCAGCCGTTTCAGGCAATGTTACCGCCGGATTCCCGCAGGTGCTGCATTCCAGGTTCACAAACCCCTTGTACCCTATCTCCTTAAGCGCATCAAAGCATGCCTTCCAGTCTGTCATCCCGTGTCCCGGAAGCAGGCGGTTGCTGTCGCCCAGGTGGACATGTTTTATGTATTCCCCTGCATAGAGGATACTTTCCCTGTAATCGGACTCCTCGATGGACATATGGAAGAAATCCGCTAGGACACCCGCCTCCTTTAAGCCAAGGGACTCAACCATGTCCCTGCAGTCCCTGATGCTGTTTAAGTAGGGACTTTCGTAGCGGTTGATTCCTTCTAAAAGCATTTTTCCTTCCGTGCCTTTTAATGGTTCCGCCAGTTCCCGGTACATCTCACAGAACTCCCGTTCCTCCTCCTTCCCCATCTTCGCATACGGATGGAAAAGCGGAAGAGGTGACTGCGGTCCGTATTCGAATTCAAGTTCAGTCACAGCGCCGATTTCACCGCTGATCCTGGCAGCCAGCTTGTACATTTCCCTGCTCCTCTTCCTTATGTCAGGATTCCTGTCCATCAGATGCCCATATATCCCATCCCCAAAAGCGAACTCACAAGGAACGACTCCCGTGCGTTCCTGTAAGGATAAAAGCTCCTGGTACAGTTCCTGGTTCCAATCTTCATAGTCCACAAAAACAGCAATGCCTTCATATCCCCATCGGCTCAGGTTCCTGGCCTTTTCCGTAAGGTCCTTTCCCGGAACCATGGTGCTGGTACACGATAATCTCATGAATTTCCCTCCTCATTTACAACGTTGTAATTATTGGTTAAAAAATTTTGGCTCATTGAGCCTCCGTTTAAATATTTCAAACGTTGTAATTATCATATAATCGTGTGTCGGATTTGTCAATAGATTTTTATTTTTTCTTTGTTTTTTGTTTATTATGCTTTGTTTTTTGTCTTTTTTTCGTGCAAATAGCAGAAGTATCCTTGATTATAATAATTTTACAACTGGTTTTTTTTCAGAAATTTTAAATATTCTATAAAACGACTATTGACAACGTTGTAATAAAAGTGTAAGCTGAAACCAATGAAATCATGTTACCATAACCATGTTACATAAATAACAAAGGAAAGGGGTGAATTTATGTATTGCAGCAGATTTGTCTGCACAATACATTCATCTTATGGCCGATACAGCTTCTAATAAACCTGTTACAATTAAATCCATTGCCAAGGAACTGGGAATCTCCTTCTCCACTGTCTCCAAGGCCCTTAACAACAATCCCCTGGTCAAGGAAGAAACCCGCAGGCTGGTCCTGGACACAGCCAAGGAGATGGGATATACCCCCAATTCCCTGGCCAAGGGACTCCGGAGCAATTCCACCAAAACTATTGCCGTTATTTTCAATGATATCGAGAACCCGGCCCTGACTTATATTTTCCGCAATATCTCCATTGAAATGGCCAATCACGGATATACCACCATGATATTTGATTCCCAGTTCAGTGAGAAGCAGGAGCTTGCCAATATTTTAACAGTCTTATCGCGGCAGCCGGACTTTGTCATACTGGAGCCGACCACTACCAACCCGGAGAACCTGAACCTGCTCTCAGGCATTACCCAGAAGCTTATCCTCCAGGGCGCCCGCTATGAGTCCGTAAACTGCCATCATGTGCATGTGGACTATGCCCAGGGAGGCTATATGGCTGCCTGCGAGATGCTCTCCAAAGGTCATCGGGACTGCCTGGTCATCACCACTCCCCTGACCATACCCATCAGCAGCCAATTTGTCATTGGAATCAAGCGGGCCTTTGAGGAATATGGGGTTCCCTTCCATGATGATATGATAAAGGATACCTGTAACTCCTCCATCATGGGCGGATTCCAGATCATGAACGAACTGTGGGACCATGAATCCGGCCGTTTCAGCGTGCCGTTCACAGGTGTCCTGACTTTTGATGATACACTGGCCCACGGGGTCTATAAGGCAGCGTCCCAGTTCGGCCTGCGGGTGCCAGAGGACATCAGCGTCATTGGATTCGATGATAATCCTCTGTCAGCATTTTCCATGCCTCCCCTCACCACCATCCATCTTCCCAGGGAAAAGATGGCGGAAAGCTGCATCAGCATATTGAATGCTGTCCTGCTGGAAAACAGGACCGATACCTGCGTGTTCTCCCTGGAACCGTATTTGGTCCAACGCAGCTCTGTATATAATCTTTATAAGAAAAAATAAAGCGGGGCCCGGGCAACGGCCATCATCATGTTACAGGAGGGTTTGGTTTATGAACATTATTTCCATTGATTTAGGCACCACCAACATTAAAGTCTCGGTCTATGACCAAAAGCTTCACCCGATTGCCACTCTTTCAGAAACCGTGCAGTATGACAGGGATGGGGATTTTGTGGAATTTGACTGCGATAGGTATTTTCGTTCCATCGAAGAAATGATACGGAAAGCGGCTGGCGCCGGGAAGGACGCCAATGCCGGGGATGTGGTTCAGATCGTACTGACAGGTCAGGCCGAATCCCTGATTCTCCTGGGGCAGGACAGGCAGCCCATCCATCCGGCCATCTCATGGATGGATATGCGGTCCGGCGGGGAGTGCGCCCTGCTGTCCGGGCATTTTCCAGCTGACCTGTGCTATCATACCACCGGACAGCCGGAACTGATTCCCACCTGGCCCATAACCAAGATGCTGTGGATGCGGGAACACAGACCTGACGTGTTCAGGGAAACGGCCCATTACCTTCTTTTAAAGGATTATATCATATTCCGGCTTTGCGGGCGTATGGCCGGTGATTACTCCATCTACAGCTTTTCACATTATTTTGATATTATCCGAAAATGTTACTGGGCGGATATCCTCAGTTTCTGCGGGGTCAGCCTGTCACAGCTTCCGGAGCTGCTGCCGCCCTGCAGCATTGCGGGAACGCTGCTTCCTGAACTGGCCCACGGCAATGCAGGCCTTACTCCTGACACAAAGATTAACGTGGGGACGCTGGACCATTTTGCCGGAATGATTGGAACCGGCAATATCCAGGAAGGACTGGTCAGCGAGTCAGCAGGCACCGTGCTTTCCATTGCAGCCATGGTCCGCGGCCCCCTCTTTGACGACAGCCGTCTGCCCCTGAACTGCGGTCCCTTTCCCGGGACCTACGTACTGCTGCCTGTCTGTGAAAGCGGCGGGTTCAGCCTGGAATGGTATCGGAACACATTCCTGAAGGACGTATCATTTTCCCAGATAAACCAGATAATTGAGTCCCGGCCTGACAGGGTTCCCCCGGTATTCCTGCCATATCTTACCGGCGTCAATTCACCTGATTTTAACGAAAATGCTTCCGGCGTCTTCTTTGGGCTCCGCGCATCCCATGACCAGTATGACCTTGCCCTGGCAATCATGGAAGGGGTTGCCTGTCTTTTAAAAAAGAACCTGGATTACATGGCAAAATCCGGAATCCCTATCAGCAAAATCATATCCACTGGCGGAGGCGCCAAATCCTCCCTCTGGACCCAGATTAAGTCCGACATCACTGGGCAGGTAATCGAGGTTCCGGAAAATGAAGAAGCCCCCTGTCTGGGAGCTGCCATCATCGGCGCTGTTTCGGAAGGCTTCTTCCCTTCTTATGAAGATGCGGTAAGGGAATGCATTTCCATTAAAAGAAGATACGAGCCTTCCGGCCATGAAAAATACAGGAAAACATATGAGGTGTTTGAAACCGTGTATGATGCACTGGCCGGGGCTTACCGGATGGATGCGGTCAGGCGGGAGTCGGGCAAAAAACATTGAGGAACCCCAGCCTTTTACAGCCCCATCCCTCAAAAAACCGCATCCAATCATATCCGTATGCGGCTAATATAGGTGGATAAGAAATGCCGGATATAGGTGGTCGTAATGATATCCCAGCTTTTCTGCCAGCGCAACGGATTCCAGGTTGTGGGCATCCCAGCTTGGATAAATATTTCTCTCAAGGCATTCCAGGATTAATCCGGCTCCACATGCATATGCCAGGCCCATGCGCCGATATTCCTCCCGGGTATCGATTTCTATCTCAATCCCCTCCCTATAGGTTGCATAGGAGGATGCGCCGGAAACCGGCTGGTCGTCCTTTAATGCCACGACCCCCAGCCCAAGCCTTTCATACATTCCATAATCCGGGTATTGGGAAACCAGGTCCCGGCTCCAGGCGTTTAATCTGCACTGGTCATATAAATCCTCATCCATCATCCTGATGGTAAAACCAGGCGGAAGGGAGGAAACAGCCCGCCGGAGCCTTGACTTATCAAATACATCCGGCTCC
>DS990260.1:1616006-1621693 GCA_000155435.1 Clostridiales bacterium 1_7_47FAA
TTTTTGATTGCATGGCGGGTTATCCTTTCAGCCCTGGTTCCGTAACACGATTCAATCAGACCGGACCAGCTGTCATTTTGAGGTACCATTATGACTTCATCATGGCAGCAGTCCGGCCTGTACAGAACCAATTCGCGGTTTGGGATTCCTGCCAAAAAGCAGAAATCCCCCAGAACTGCCATTGCAGACACGGGATGTTCCCCATTGTCTGCAAAGATTTCCCCCATTATCCCCTGGAGGCAGGACCAGATTATGGTTTCACCCCAATGGGCAAAAAGCGGATTGGCTTTTTGCGGGATGTCCAGCCTGATAACCATGACACGGCTTCACTCCTTCCTTTCACAGGCCCATTTCCTGCATTGCCCCAACCTGGGCGCCGGGTCAAATCCTTCTTCCACTCCCATGGTTGACAGCATTTCACAGGGAAAACCATCACATTCCCCGCAATGGTTCAACCCCTTGGATTCACAGCATGATTTGACGCCGCAGACGCCTCCCCAGAAAGGGGCATCCATATTGATGCATCCCCTGCAGTTAACAGCCTGTTTCCTTTCGCATGAATCACAGCATACCCCGCATCTTGACTGAAACATTATCCATTCCTCTTTTCTCTTTGTATTTTTGCTTGGAAATTTCTATTTGTGTATGTTTTTCCTTACATAATAAGAGATGACATTTTTAAGCAAAAGTCCCGGGCGGTCCGGATTTTATTTTAAAATCATGAGGAGGACGGATCATACAGCAATGCAGCTATCTTATCAAACCATTCCTGTGAGGGTCTCTGCTCCGGCAGATTACGATAATAGTAAAGCATTTTCCTGCCTGTATCAGGGTTGTGGACATATCCCTTTTCCTGATAATCCAGATACGCTTTCTTTTGCCTGAGTTTTTCCTGGAACGTATTCCTATCCTTCATGAATTCAATCCAGGCCGTGCATTGGCAGGGATTGTGGATGTCCATGAAGCTGCAGTGGTCATTGAAAAATGATTCCAGGTTCATCCTGGCACGGTACAGCAGTCCCTTGACTGCCTTGGGTGTCAAATCAAGGATTTGGGCTATCTCATTGATGGAGATGCCAAACATATCAATCAATGAGAATACCATCCTCTGGTTCAATGTCAGTTTCCGCGTCATTGCAAGGAAACAGCCGTCCCGCAGCTTGGCAACTTCCTCCGCCACCTGGACTTCATCAATGGGCAGCGGCCTGGGGTCCACCAGGAATTCCCCATCATGTTCCAGCTCATCCATACTCTCTGCGTACCCCATGGTCCCACGCTTTTCTTTTCTTATCATCATGCGGAATTCGTTGATGCAGATGGTGCGGAGCCATGATTTTATAGCGTTCTCATTCTTTACCGCAGAAATGTTGGCCCAGGCCTTGATGAAGGTTTCCTGGGCTAAATCCTCTGCTCTGTCCGGGTTGGCTGAGAGTTTGAGGGAAAGGTTGTAGATATAGGAGGCGTATTGGGTGATGATTGATTCGATGGTAAGGGAAGTATTGTTGTCCATTTATGGTTCCTTTTCATTTTGTTGGGGAGTTTTTTGTTTTTTGGGGAGATGTAAAGGGGGGACTGTGGTTGTTCTTTTCTACAATATATAACTTATTAGGGGAAATGTCTATTATTTTTCATTTGGGGGGTGTTTTGGGATGGGCGTTTTGCGGAGGCGTTTTGGGAGGGGCGTTGAGGTAGGCGAGCGGGGGAAGCGTGCAGGTTAAGTGAGCCTATAATATTTTAAATGTTTCCGAATAATGGATAATAAAAAACGCACTCCGCCATAAGCTCTGCATGTAAAGATGAATACAAAGACTATAGGGTTAATGCGTCTTTTTGTTTTAAGAGGATATTCTTAAATCCGCTTTCCGCCTGGAAGATATCTTCCAATCATCCTCTTGAATTATTGTTCCCTGATATCCGGAGAACGGTTTACAGGTTTTCCAACTCAAATAATTGGTCCTGTCTGCTCACAGCCCTTGTAACCCCATCATAATAGAGTACTATTTTCTCCCTTCTTCAGCCGGTTCTGCTGGGTCTGACGGACCATGTTCCAGCCCTGGTTCCGATATCAGTCTTAATATAAAAATAACTTTGAATAAGTATTTATCATAGAACTATTGCAAGCCGACTGATAATTTAGTAACGGCTACTCCGGGTGCCAGCGGCTGGAAATGAGGGCAGTTTTGATGGATATGAGGTGAAAAGCAGGCGAACTGCTCTCGCCGGCGTAGGTTTTTGAGAGGAAATTTCTAAGAATTACTTGAAATTGTGGCATGGATTGATTATAATAAAAATGTAAAAAGAAAGCACCCACTCCAAAAGTGGATGCTCCCAAGGTTTAAATGTTAAATGTCCTTACGGACACCGCCCATCCTGTGGATTAGACAGGGTGGGCATTTTATTTTCGCTTGTTTCTCTTATCGAGAAAGGCGATAATCGCTACAATCAAGCTGCCAAAGGACATCAATAAAGCCAATATCCCTATGAAGATTGAAATAATCTCGTAAGCTGTCATGGGCGCTACCGTCTTCGCTCCGCTTCGGTCCTCGCTAAACGGATGTCCACCGGACACCCAGCGACCTTTCCTATGTATTCCGGCAAGCCGGTTTTACTAAGTCTGGGAGGTTACCACTCCTGTCGTGAGTGCTTTCCTACTATTAATTCTAACATAAGAACGTATGTTTTGCAAAGATAATTCTAGAAAGAATTGGATTGGTTTTAAGACAGAGGGTGAGATTGTGCTTCTTAGGTTCTCGTTTCTTAAATTTATCTGTTTCAATATCGGAACCAGGGCATTATAATAGTTGCATTAAATCATGGAAGATTGCTCATGGAAATTGTAGGGAAAACACTACCCACCCACATTGTTGCCGCCGCGGGTGTGGTACTGGATGAAAAAGGAAATGTACTGCTTGTGAATACCTACAACGATAGTTGGGTTCTGCCAAGTGGCGAGGTTGAGAGTGGTGAGAATCTGGTTGACGCTGTGAAACGAGAGATTTTTGAGGAGTCTAGCATAGAGGTTGAGGTTGGAGAAGTGTTCTGCATTTCGTCCAATACCTGTACTTATCCGAATAAGGTGGTGTGAAAACTGTTCCGACAAAAGTTATTTTCGACTTTGTTTGTAAAAAAACAGTTGGTACGCTTCGTGGGTCGGATGAAAATTCTGAATCCGGTTGGTTTCCACAAAATCAGGTTTTAGATATGATAAAAGCACCTTCTAACGTGGAGAGATACAAAGCATTTCTGGAATATACGGGCAGGCCTGTTTATCTGGAATATACTACGAAACCGGAATTTGAATTGAAAACGAAAAGATGTTTTTGATAATAGAAGGAATTTCGGTTCCCTCTATTTTTTCAAATAAGATTTCCTAATTGCTCTTTCTCTATTTTGAAAACAGAGAGTGAACACAGGGCAAAGGGCAGAAATGGGTTGGAAAGGAAAGGCGGAAAACAAAAAGCAGAAGTACTGTAAGATAACCCTGTTGCTTTAATTCTTCATTGAGCTGTTTGACAACTCTGTACGCGTAGGATTTTGATACTCCTAATTCTTCTGCAACTTCCTGAACACTGATGAAAGTTTTACTTTGCAATTTTACTTCTCCTTTCATAAACATATTTATTTAAGTTCCGTAACATCATATTGCTAAATATTTAACGTTAAGTCAAGTGGTTTGCAGAAAAATATTAACTTTTTTTGTTTAGTTTCTTATTGCTATTCATTTTCGCTTGTGTTATACTCTACACAAACATATATGTTTAGTTTCTCATCAATCAAAATTTGAATAGGAGCGAAATAAAATGGAAAATAAAGCGGATGTCTCCATATCGGAAACAAATATAGAGAGGCTATATCTAAACACTGTGGATTTGATTCAGTATGCCCGTAGCCTTGCAGTAAAACAAGTGAATTTCATACAGTTAATGACCTATTATTCTATTGGAAGATGGATTGTTGAAGAACAGCAGGAAGGCAACACCCGGGCAAAATATGGGCAACAGGTTATCAAGAATTTGTCAGAAAAATTATTGAATGAATTTGGCCGGGGATTTTCTGGTGACACACTGAAAAATGCCAGAAAATTTTATCTGATTTACAAAGAGCGAATAAGTGAAACAGTGTTTAGCCTTTTTGCAATCGAAAAAAGCGAAACGGTGTTTAGCCTTTCAAATGAAGATGTGCCATTCCAATTATCTTGGTCGCATTATTTACAATTAATGCGAATTGAGAATGCCAACGAGCGCAATTTCTATGAAATAGAAGCAGTGAAATCAAATTGGAGTGTTAGAACACTACAACGGCAATATAATTCAAGTTTGTATGAGCGATTGGCATTAAGTAAAGATAAATCAGATATTTTGCGTCTTTCAACAGAAGGAAATGTAATTGCAAAACCACAGGACATCATAAAACAACCAACAGTTCTGGAATTTCTCGGAATAGAAGAAAAGGCAAAATATGTAGAATCTGACTTAGAATCGGCAATTATTGATAAATTACAGAAATTTCTTTTGGAGATGGGGAAAGGCTATCTGTTTGAAGCAAGACAGAAGCGATTCACATTTAATGAAGATAATTTTTACGTTGATCTTGTTACTTATAATCGTTTGTTACACTGTTATGTTTTGATTGATTTAAAGGTTGACAAATTAACTCACCAGGATATCGGCCAGATGCAAATGTATGTAAATTATTATGACAGATATGTAAAGTTAGATACAGAAAATCCAACGATAGGTATTTTGTTATGTAAAGAGAAAAATGACGCATTGGTCGAAATCACTCTGCCCCAAAATGCTAATATCTATGCTTCTGAATATAAACTATACTTGCCCGATAAAAAAGTTTTACAGGATAAGTTGAAGCAATGGATTGACGAAGAATACGACAATTAACAAAGGAGACTATTATTATGGCAATCGGACAACGTATCAAATTTTTCCGCAATAGAAAAGGAATGACACAAAAGCAGCTTGGGGAAATTCTAGGCTTTCTCGGCAAAACCTCTGATGTCCGTATGGCACAATATGAGTCAGAAGCCAGAGTGCCTAAAATTGACCTTGTAAAAGAAATGGCTGGTATCTTTGATGTCAGCACCCACGCCCTCACTGTACCCAACATAGACACCTACATCGGACTTATGCACACCCTCTTTACATTGGAAGATGTGTACGGGCTTAAAATAAGTGAAATAGACGGGGAACTCTGCCTGCGTCTGGACAAGTCCAATCGTGACAACTATACCTCTCTGTTCAATATGTTTCAGGCATGGCAGCAGATGTCTGCCAAGTTGGAACAAGGCGAGATCACCAAAGAGGAATATGACCAATGGCGCTACAAATATCCCGAACTTGATACTTCCCACCATTGGGCAATAGCTCCCTCTAAAGCACTTAGCGATTTTCTGGTCAGTGAATTAAAAAAAGAAAAATAAGCACAAAAAAACCTTACCGACTTTTTGTTCCATTTCTGGAAACTAAAAATCAGTAAGGTTTTTCTATGCTATTTAAAGTAAAATAACTTCGTTGTCGTGACATTCGCCAACTGAATATGCAAGCATATTCGCCTGGCTCATTGTACGCGCACATTATATCAGTAGGTATCAAATGTTGCCAAATCGCTGCCACGCGCTAAACAAATTTGTTTGAAACCCGCATAAATACTAGGTTTTTCAAACCCATAATCTC
>DS990260.1:1621991-1627862 GCA_000155435.1 Clostridiales bacterium 1_7_47FAA
AGTAATCAGGAATAATTTAATCGCTGATTAAAGTATAACATTCCTCTAAAGGGTCGTATAGCCGGGAATTTGCACAAAATCACATTTTAGCCCAATCATTGTACCAATCCATAAGTGCCTTCAAGCCATCATTCTGCGATAGAATTGCACATTGTTCATGATATGGAGCTACAAAATTGGTATTACATTCAACTATCTTCTTAAAAAGTTCAGGTGTGTCATTGCTTTCTTCATGTGCAAACACCTTCTCAATGTAGACTCTAATATTACCCGCAAAAAAGTCCGCAATCTGCAAACATGCATTATTTACCGACTTATCAAAATCCAAATTCATTTCTCGTTTATATAGCTCACATATAGTTTTTATGTTTTCTTTTAGAGCATTATCAATATCTTTGATTTCGTCATGAATAAAATTTTTTTCATTCGGGTAGTACATGACTATATTATTAAAAGAGTCTATATGTGGGCATACAGAAACCGTAGATTTACCACCTCTATAACGATCCTCAAGTGGAAATAAATTGTTTAATTGAATACCCATTTTCTTATACTTTCTGATTGTTTCCATTGTATCACTTATTGATTTTTTTACTTGACTATGTTTTATCATACCAAAAAGCATTCCACACATAGTAGATAATTCACGTACATTCTTACGATTACTATCAAAGAACTCAACAAATTTCCCTAGCGTTTCATCGTCTAAATGCAAATACAAATAGTTTGCAAACAATGGTTTTATAATGGTAGCTCTTATATCATCAGGTGGCAAATCGTAATATGGCAAAATACAATAATTTACAATCTGCATAGCTATGCAATACCTTTTATTTACAATCTCTATATGAATTTCTCCGTTAACTTTATTGAGCATTGCTTCTATATCGTTTGATAGATTTAAAAGATTATTCTTTACAACTTTTCCTGTTGACTTTAATTCAGATTGAATCCTGTATTTCTTTATCAAAATATCCAGTTCTCTTTCGACTAAGTCAATCATAGTCCCATCGAGCTTAAATGCAGCTAACACAAAATATGATTGACCGTTGATATTCCATTTCCCATCATTAAAGCGTTGCGTCCCAGTATGTCCACTTTCATCCATAAAAATCATATTCTTGCGCCTCCTCACTTGAGATAAACACTTTGATAAACACTTTTATTATTGCATATGTATCCACACTTTACAATATCTGCTATAATAAAATCAATTTATAATTGGAGGTGCAACATGATATCAACCTATGGAAATTATCTCCCTATGGAAAAATCTCTCTCCTTGGAGGATATGGTTAAGTTACATAATGAAATGGTTTTAGAAATTGGTTCAGATTCTGACGCTTTGGAACTCTATGACGAGCTGGTGGAAACGGCCACACGGTATGCTTCGTTCCGCGCTCAATGGTGTCTGTTGTCCAGAGAAGAAAAACAGGATAAATATCCCAGCCGGTCCGCCTGCCACAATTCATTGATTGTCAAATTCAACCAACTGGCCCGTTTTCTAAAAATGCAGGGAAAAACCGCCGAATGGCGTGATACCCTCAGATATGAGGAAGATGAATGATAAATACAATCGGAAACGCATTGGTGACTTTAGGTGCTATATTGTTTTTGTAAATAGTATCAGTTCCAGATAATGTATAAATTTATGATAAAATATACCTGAATTTATAGAAAGGCATATCAATGAATGATAAAAGGCAAATTCTTGTATCCGCTAATAGACGTGGTGTAGAACATTGTGTTCATTTTACAAATGTACTCAATTTACCCAGTATACTTTCATATGGTCTTCTTTCCAAGGCTGATTTAGAATACAATTGGATTGAATATAATCACAATGATAATCTGCGCTTAGACGAGTTTGAAGAATCTATTTCTGTATCCATAACTTCACCCAATTATAAGACATTTTATCAATGGCGATGTGATAATCCATCCAAAAGTTGGGTCGTCCTAATACTTGATGCTATTCAAATATTGAATCTGGATTGTGCTTTCTGTTATACTAATGCAGCCAATATTAGAATTTCTTCAATACCTCTGGCAGAACGGAAAACATATTCTGCTTTTGAATCGATGTTCGCAGAAAAACAAAACCAAGCTACCCGTCAAGAAATGAAACTATATCCAAATGAGCCAACCGACCCGCAAGCCGAAATACTGGTATTTAACTCTATTCCAGTCTCTGCGATTCAATTTGCACTATTTAATGATTATCAGATAATGAAACAATATGCTCCATTACTCGATAATGCAAATATTCCCTACACTCGTGATTTGGGCTATTACTATGCTAGGCGAGACTATAGTTTTTGGCAATAAAAAGGAGATTAAATATGGCAAATAGACCAATATTCCGTGCAATAAGTCAATCACCCTATTTTGAAGTTGAAAACGTTAATTTTAAGTTTTATTCAGGATTTTCAGTATCTCAAAAGCAAAAATCCATCAATGATTTGCACGAACAATATATTAAGTTATATCCCAACGCTAATATTCTTGAGATTTCATCGAAAAGCACATCAGCCCTAGGTGTGTCATTGAGTGCATTTAATTTAAACATTCAAACAGCAAAACGGGCATTCTCTGTCGAATGTGCTTTTCAAAGTAGCAAAGTTTTTGAAAGTGGTGGTCCATACACTGATTTGTTAGACAGAAGTTCAATAGAAGCAAAAAAGGACCCACGCTTGCATGATAGTGGCAAACTAATTGCATTTCAGTATTTTAATGTCAAATTTCCGCTTGAACCAAAAGACTATTTTTATAATTGGTTATATATAAATGCTCTCAAACTTAATACAGAGCTTACTAGTGAAATTATAACTTATGACAGTTTCTCTGATATTGAATTCAATCCTCAAAAATCAATCAACTGCCAAGCTAAAGCTGCCGCAATATTTGTCAGCTTATCAAATCAACACTTAATAGAGGAAGCTCTTAAATCTCGCGAGAACTTTTTAAAAATTGTTTATGGAAAAAACACTACTGAACAGTATAATCAAATATCATTTAATTTTGATTAATATAATAAAATATTTTACTAAAAATCAGTTCTTTAATTATTTTTTCTATCTATTACCGAAAGAAAACTGCCTAGCCCTCTGCGGACTTAGCAGTTTTCTTTTTACCCTCCTGACATAAATTCTAATATTCAGCCCTATAATATTCCAGTTCCACATCTACCCGTTCCAGGGCCTCATCACTGTCATATTCAGGATCAAGCAGCCGATTTGCCAGAATCCCTGCTTCAAGGGATAGCTGTCTTCCTTCTTCCGTTCCTAGTCTAAAGGATCTCCCTACTACAGAAGCAAGGCACTCTTTCAATATATCTGCCCGACAAGTCCATTCCCAACTTGTACTCAATTCATCTTCCTCCTTGTCCAAAATTTGTTACTGTCTCTATGCAGATTCTTTTATATCTCAAAGCTGGAGCATTTCTGCTTCGGACAGTATACTAAGATGACGCACACCTGGCAGACAATTTTTCTCCACCGTAAGCCGCCCATTCCTGCAAATATCTATGTATACTATATCATGAATGTGGCATGTAAATAAGATTTGCCCGCTTTTCATCCAAAGTAAGTACGGCTTGACTTCTGTAATCTACCGCCCACCGTTCCTGTGCGTCTGCTTCGATTACTCCTTTTCCTCGTAGGATTGGCTTATATTTTTGTTGCATAAGGTCAAAGGACTTCTCCACAAGGCTTTTCCCATCCGGTCTGAATGGCGGCAGGGATTCAAATTCAATCCCATATTTCATAGCAAGTTCATTCATACAGCTTCCGATAAACTCTTTTCCCTTGTCTGTGATGATCTCACCCGGTAGGCCCGTGTTCGGCCATTCATCCTGTGTTATCTCAATTCCATATTGTCCGCAAAATTCCACCTTATCCATGGAGGCATTTGCTAGGCAGGAGATTACTGTCGGTTCTCCTGCATCCAGCCCTACATAGATTCCAGCTATCAACTGTGTTGCGGTATCTACTGCCATATAAATATTGGGATGTCCAATCACTGCTGACTTATTTAATCTGGAGACAAGGTATATATCCGCCTGTGTTGCGTCCATTTGATACGCTCCGATTTTATCTCTCCAGCGCATAGCACTTCCAAAAAGAGGACGTTTGTTTCTTTGATAGTCTGTCAGTCCGTTTCTGGCAATTGTGTTTCTGGATTTTGCATGATAACCGCCCTCGTAGAAGTAATGGCGGAAACAGTGCCAGGATGGATGTTCTATCATTAAGTGTCCATCTGCATCCGTGTATTTGGAAAGCAACATCATGTCATAAGCACTTCTTAGGGACATTTTCTTTGCACTGTAATAAAATGTGTCAATCGCCCACCGGAAGTTTTTCTGTTCCTGTGTCTCTGGCTTCTCCGGCAACTTCCGTTCCTCCACTAATGACCGCCCTGCCAACTGACGAAAATAAAGTTTCAGAATCCGCTTTACGGTGGTTCCCTCACGGTCTGCAAGTTCCTTGATTTTCCTATTCCGTGACCGTTTGTCTATGATGTAAATTTCATCATCCATGGGTTCGGATATAAGTTTATGACGTTTTCTCTGTCCCTCTGTTGGATTCTTTTGCTTGTCGATATATTTTAAGTATTCCTGTGGCGGCTCGATTCCGGGATATGCTTTCAAGTCCTATTCTGATACAAAATATGGGCTGCTTGGATTCTCATAAGATATAATCCACGCTCCAATCTCTACCCTTGATACAATTTTGTAATTTTCTCCTGCAACATCAATAAACATAACCTTATTCTCCCTTCTTCGTCATGATGATGATTTTCCAATCTTTAACCACTTCAGAAAAAGACCAATACCGTCTGGAAAACTCCAACTTCTCAATATTGGCTTTCTTTGCCAGCATAGCTTCTGTGGCAATCTCTCGGATTCCTATGTTCCCATCAACAAAGTAAAGAACAAAATCTGTAGCCCACTTCACATCAAAATAGTCTTTACGGTTATCAATTGGATTGACAAACTGATATCTCTCCATTTCCAATAAATGACAGGTATCATAACATTCCACTGTATCATCTGTTTCTAAGATTCTTGCATACTCTCTGGCCTCCCTGCTGTGTACACATACCACCTTTTGATTCTTCTCACTGCGGAAACTGATATCCCTGCGTTTTCCTCCTGCTTTGTCCATTCAACTCACTCCTTATCAAATATTTAGTCAGCGAATGAATTAATCTTAATTTTTGTAGCCAAATTCTCCAATTAATTCACAGGGCTAGTTGAATTAATCTTAGTTTTTGTAGCCAAATTCTTGGATTAATTCAATATCAACCGAATTATTCCGAGTTTTTGTAGCCAAATTCTCCGATTAATTCAAAAACTGAAGCCAAAAACTCCGATTAATTCCAATTAATTGAAATTACTTTGTACAAGTGCAATCGAAATTCGCCCTCTTGTCCCATCCAAAACAGCCCATTCTCTTTCCGGCTTTTTTCGGGTTTATTATTATTTTTGAAATGCAGATGTGTTTTTTCTGCCTTTTTCTCTGCTCTTTTTCCGGCTTTTGTGCAGCCACATTATTTGAGACTGTTACAGCCAAAGAACAGGAACAAAAACAGGTTGAGCTTTGTTTGGATTGGTTCTGGATTTGATTTTTCCTTGTAAATACGTTGTTTTCGGGTGCTTTCCTTTTCTAATTTTCTTTTCTCTTTGCTCTTTCTCTATTTTGAAAACAGAGAGTGAACACAGGGCAAACGGCAGAAATTGGGTGGAAAGGAAAGACGGAAAACAAAAAGCAGAAGTACCGGGATTGTTAGTCCTGATACTTCTGCTTGATTTTACTTTATTCTATTTTCGACCGGAACATTGAGTTAAAGCCGGTGGGATGGGAACACAAT
>DS990260.1:1628708-1655877 GCA_000155435.1 Clostridiales bacterium 1_7_47FAA
GTAATCAGGAATAATTCAATCGCTGATTAAAGTATAGCAGATCGCAAAAGTAGCGTATAGCCGGGAATTTCAACAAAAATCAGCTTTTTTTATGCTTTTTTAGGCTATTTAAAAGGATTTCATATTCTTTATTATAATCTCCATAATCAAAATTCGGCTTTGATGTATCAAGTATCAATGTCTCCAACGCTATTAATTCAGCCATATCATGTTTTACAAATGGCTTTCCAATCTTTTCTTTCTGCGTATACGCATAGTTGTAATTATAAAGTGTGTCATAAATATTATAAAGTCTTTTCACATGAATATCGTCCAAAAAAGAACAATTCGCAACCATTTCCTGCCAATCATTTGAATATCTTATGTTGACACTATTGTTTGGAGAACTAATATATTCCTCAATACTTTTTAAATCATAATATAAAATAGAAGCCGCATGATTTTCTCTATTTTTCTTTTCTCTCTTATTAAGGATAATGCCAACTACCAATGAAAACAAACCGCCTATTAACGCACCTATGATGGAACCATCTAATACGCTCAACCTCATTTCCTCCGCTTCCTGAAATTTTCATTATTTTGTAATCATATCATTTGTCGCTATTATGACAGTTTTATTTAAATAGTGCAAGACATTTTAATCTCTGTTATAATAAATAAAACAATTTTTCTCGGAGGTGCAACATGATATCAACCTATGGAAAAATCTCTCTCCTTGGAGGATATGGTTAAGCTGCATAAAGAAATGGTTTCTGAAATTGGGAACGATTCTGATTCCCTCGAATTGTATGACGAGCTGGTGGAAACGGACACACGGTATGCTTCGTTCCGCGCTCAATGGTGTCTGTTGTCCAGGGAAGAAAAACAGGATAAAGATCCCAGCCGGTCTGCCTGCCATAATTCATTGATTGTCAAGTTCAACCAACTGGCTCGTTTTCTAAAAATGTAGGGTAAGGCGGCTGCCTGGAGGGATACCCTCGGATATGAGGAAGATGATAAATATTACCGGAAACGGATTGGTGATTTTGGTTGTTATATTGTTTTCATAAACAGTATCAATGCCCGCTGATTTTATAAACAAAAAAATAGCCAGACTACCACATAGGCTATCTGGCTATCAATCATTTATCCATTTAAGCTGCTTTCATCAATTTGGTCATATCCTCCATGGCTGTCTTGAAATCATATCCTGGAATCTCTTTGTACTTCTTCATGATCTGCTTGACGTACTCACGTTCCGCAAAAGCTCTGACACTGTTTTCGTTTAAGTTCTCAAAATTCAATATGTGCGGATATAACTCTATGTTGAAATAATTTTTGAATTCCTGTGGGTCGTCTATATATCCTAATATATCTTCAATGCTGAATTTAATTCCATCAAATATATGTTGAAATGCGTCCGTATCCACTTCCCCTTGTGTCATTCCACAACCTGCAAATTCCGCTGCGTCCTCTACCAGATATTTTATCCTGTTTGGATTCAATGTCTTATATTCTTTTGCTAAAAATCTGCGGTTCTCATCATCACTTACATACTGTAAAAATTTGTCTGCAACAAAGTTCTGCATATCGTTTTCTGCTTTCATTAATTCATCAATTGTATATTCTTTTTTAAACATATTTTGTTAATCTCCTTTTCATTTTGGTGTTATGGGCTGCCCCTTAGCAGACAGCCCGGTAATTGTTCCATCTAATTAAACTGCTACGTCTGTTCCATATATATCTTCCCATGTAGGAAGTTTTGGTTCCTCCATATCCTTAAACCACTCGTCATCCTCATAGCGTGCAGGGAATCCAATCATCACTTTGGAAACCAGTTCCTTTTCCTCTGGGGTTTTTGCCATCTCCAAAAGTGTTTCATCATTCATGTGGTGATACTTTCCAGATACCCACATGAAGATGTCGCCCTTTGTGGTTTTGAAATAGCAATCTTTGTATGTACTGCAATAGGCTCTGAAAGCATTTGACAACCCGCATAGAGTGTCATAATCATAATCACAGAAAAATGCCTTTTCAAACCAGGTACAAAGCTCATTCCACAATCCTTCCAATTCCTTGGAACTATTATCACTATTATAAACAGCTTCATATTTTGAAATATCAAAACCAGCGTGTTTATAAATCTCTTTCAACATTTTCAACTGTGATTTTATAACCTTACGATTCTGATTAAAAGCTGCCCTGCGTTCCTTTTTAGAAAGCATTGCTTCATCATAATCCCTCATAAACTTGACCTCACGTTTTGAAGTGGCAAGGCAGTATGGATCAAGCTCTCCCTCAAATCTTGCTATCAGCTCCGCTAACTTCTGGTACAGTTCAATGTTCTTTCTGTCATCCTCATTCTTGAAAATATATACACACGCACAATTCATGTAAAATTCTCCTTTTTCTGTTCATAATATTTATTTGGTAATGGGGCTGTGGATTCCCGCTCTTGCTTATTCTGTCAATATCCTTATCTAGTTCCTTTGGGGTTGCAGCTCCTATTCAGTTTTCGATTTTATATTGTTTGATATTTATGTAAACACTCATGCCAGTATAGAATATCCACTTCCCGGCAGTTTGGAGTGGTTCAATGGAGTTTATCTATCTAACATTTTATCAAGCGGCAAACTCCGTTTCCCTTGCTGCTTTAATTTGTTTCAACTGTTCCTGTTCTTGTTTTAATGCCTGCAAATAATCGCTAAGAGAGGTGATACATCCTTTTTCTCCAAAATAATATTTACAGTTACACATAGCTGAGTAATCATTCTTATCAGCATATGCACCTTGTATCGCTTTTTCCATTCTGTTAACTTCTAAGACAGTAATCTTTGAGTTAAAGTAGAACCGATACTTTCGGCAGTTATCCGGCGCACTATAATTCTTATAATACGTTGGTTCTGATTCCATATGGATGATATTCCGTTTTTGCAGCCGTTCCATAATCTGGTTAATGTGCTCACAATCTTCATATGTAGCAAATCTTATATCCGGTATACAAAGTATATAGTTCATAGATTTTCTCCTTATTTCATCAAAGTTTTTTGTGATTCTTAACGCCTATTCCACCGTTCTCCTTTCTTCCCGCTTGGGAAATGAGTGTTTTACGAGTTCGCCGCCATTTATTCCTTAAACCGCCGGGCGTAGTTCCGGTACAGGGCCTTTCGGACCATCGGTGTTGCGACTGATTCAGTTTTCAATGTGCAATTTGGGACACAAAAAGGCCAACTCCCTATAACTACTTACCTTTTACCTTATGGTTTTTTGGTGTTCGTTATAATGAGTTGGCCAACTCTTTAAATTAATTTTTCATTCCATCTACATGATGGACTTATATTCTACCACCATACCATTTGCCTGTCAACATATTTTTTAAAAAATATGTTGAATTGAATACATTTTGGAACATTCAAGCACAATTACGCCTTTTCCCAGCACTCAATCTTACATCATGTTTTTATAGGAATTTTCCTAGAAAAAACAAGGAGATGTAAGATACATGAAACAATTTACTTTTATTGATTTATTCTGCGGGATAGGCGGCTTTAGACAAGCACTGGAAAGTGTGGGAGGTACTTGTGTTTTTTCCTGTGATAAAAACAAAAATGCCCGGTTGACCTATCAGTCTAACTATGGCGATATGCCAGACGGTGATATAACAAAAATTGAAGCGAAAGATATTCCACCATTTAACATCCTATGCGCCGGCTTTCCCTGTCAGCCGTTTTCAATTGCTGGAAAGCAACGAGGGTTTGCAGACGAACGGGGTACTATGTTTTTTGAGATTGCCAGAATTATTACGTATCATAAGCCGGAAATTGTCTTTTTAGAGAACGTGGCTAATCTGACCCGTCATGATGGCGGAAACACCCTAAAGGTCATAACAGGAACTTTAAAGAAGCTGGGCTATCATGTAAAGTGCGAGGTTCTGAAGGCAAGTGATTATGGCTGTGCGACAATCCGCAAAAGAATTTACTTTGTATGTTTCCGTAAGGATCTGAAAGCAAAGTTTTCTTTCCCTGAATCTTTTGAAAGTAATATCGCTGTTGAGGATTTTTTGAATCAGGAAGTGGACGAACACTATTACATAGATAGGCCGGATATTGTCTTTTATAAACCGGATATTACAGAGAGAGTACATGATACTTACCGGATGGGCTACATAGGCAGCATAGGACAGGGACGGAGGATTTACAGTGTCAAGGGCCTATCACCTACTTTTGTTGTTTCTGCCAGAGGTCCGGCAGGGGGAACCGAAAGTTATTATATCAATGGACGGGTCAGGAGATTAACACCGGATGAATGCAAACGAATCATGGGATTCCCGGACAATTTCATTTTTCCGGTGAAAGAGGAACGAGCCTATGAGCAGTTGGGGAACAGCGTTGCAGTTCCTGTCTTGAAAGCAATCGCAAAGCAGATCATGGCAACAGATGTGTTTGAGGACGTCCAGGACGAGCCAGGTCAGGTGATATGATGGAAACTGATAAAATCTACTGCCTGGACTGTTTAGAGGGCCTAAAACAGCTCCCGGATAAATCCATTGATTTGATTATGACTGACCCGCCTTATCTTATTAAAAGCACCAGGGCAGGAGGACATTCCCGGCTAACCCGGTCAATTCAGCCCGTCAATAACATATTAAAAGAAAACAGCCTTGACACTGGTATGGACCCGGATGTACTCCCGGAGTTAGTGCGCGTTATGAAACGGATTAATTGTTATATCTGGTGCAACAAGGCACAGATACCGGATTATCTGGATTACTTTGTGGGGGAACTAGGCTGCTCCTTCGACATACTGATTTGGTGGAAAACGAATCCTCCACCGACATGCAATAACAAATACCTATCTGATAAAGAGTACTGTCTTTACTTTCGCAAGGGGGGATATTGCCAGCCTACATCATACGGGACAGCAAAAACAGTATTTCATCAGCCAATCAATGTTTTGATAAGCAGACATATCCGCACCCTACGATTAAGCCTTTAAACATCATTAAAATGCTTATCGAAAACAGTACAAGACCGGGGGATATAGTTCTTGACCCTTTTATTGGTTCGGGGACTACGGCTGTGGCTTGTATAGAGTTAGGGCGGCAATATATAGGCTATGAGATTAATGAGGGGTATTTCGAGGTTGCACAGAAACGGATACAGGATACAATAGAACGATTAGAGGTATAAGGGCAGATAGCCCTTTTTTGTTGCTTATAAACTGGATTGAAAGCGGATGTAAAATGGAAATGCGCCCCCGGTGGAGAGGGCGCAAATCTTTGATATAAATTACTATTGAATCCATGCGCCATCTGCGCCTACTTTGAATCCATCTGGTGTTATAGTATCGGAAAGCATATAACCGTTGCCATTAAAATAATAACATTTATCGCCAATCCACTTCCATTCATTGGCAGGATAGGAGCCATCATTATTCTGCCACCACCAGCCGTTGGTATCCTGTTTCCAGCCTTCATTTGCAATCTGATCCGAATTTTCATTGATTGAATCCGGATTAGCGGTTACATAAAAAGCTACATCAGGAATCATGCTATCATCACCTACAAAGCAAACCCATTCTTCCGGAAACGGGACTTGCCCGTCCCATGGTGACGATGTATGGTTGCTGCTTAATCTGTCCATGATTTCTGCCATATCCAATTCTTGTGTCGGATAAACACTAAAATCAGCCATGATACCATCATAGGCCAGCAGGGAACTGTCCTTGTTATAATCATTTGTAATCGGCTGTCCGCTGTCACCTGTTAAAGTGATTTTCGCATCCATAGTGACTACCGGTATCACCATACTTTGTCCTGTATATGGATTGATCCATGTAGTCGTTTTACCGGTATTGCCAGAAGTAACCTGATATGTAAGATTTCCTGCGAAAGCCGTAATACTCATAGCGATTGTTAATGCGACTGCTGTTAAAGCTGTCCTCCACTGTTTTTTCATATTTTTGTTCCTCCACTTAAATTTGAATTTTAGTTTAGTTTACAAATTGAAACTCCTCAGGGATTTCGCCTTGTTCTACAGCGTCCCAATATAACTGTGGGAGCATTTCCTTTCCTCCTAACGAATATGTATCATCGTTGTGATTAAGCTGGACACTTCCACTTGGAAAAATTGAAAATACTGTTTTTCCATCCTGCCCTGCGTAACGAAGCGGTTCATGTTCTTTGAGATATTCAGCTGTATACACACCAAAACACGCTGCTAAATCACGGATATAAAATAAATTCTTCTGTTTTATCCCATCTAATTCTAAGTATCGTGGAGAAAATCCAAAATTCTTTTCACCACCTAAAACATTACTCTGCCATGCAAAGAAATTAGCTAAATGTCCATCCCCCTTTTTATACCATACGCCGTGCGTATCTGATTGCCAGTCTGCTCCCGGCTGTTTTCCTCTCGCCCGTTCATCCCTTAAATCAGAAATGATTGACTTTTCCTGCCTGTTTCTAGTTGATAACGGTTCTAATTCCCACTCCACATGTGCTTCGATATCAAAATAATAATCTCTGCCGTCGATTCTCACCCATTCCAGGCGGCAATACTCTCCATTTTCTTTTTTATAAGCCCTTTTGCCATTGTCGTCAAACCATCCGGCCGCCTTGTTTTGATCCAACGCGTTGGAATCCACAACATAGTTGACCTGTTCATTCGTATTCTGGGAGTGGGCCTCATTATTTGCTTCCTGTACCCACGCACCGTCCGCGCCTACCTTATACCCATCCGGTGTGTCTGTATCATGAAGCATATAACCGTCACTTCCAAAATAATACTGTTTGCCGCCGATCTCTTTCCATGCATTCTGGGGGTAGGAACCGTCCGCGTTCTGATACCACCATCCGTTCCCATCCTGTTGCCACCCCTCGATTACAATCTGCCCCTGTGTTTCTGCGGTACTCTGTCCTGACTTTGAACCGATAGCAGGAAGCTGACTCATATCACAAGTGTATGGGTGGGTGGAAGAATGATAGATTGCATTAAATCCTGAACTGTCATTTGCTTCTACGTCAATAAAATAAAATCCGTCATTGTATTCCACCATGTTCCACTGGTGGCTGGGATTTCCGGCAGTTGCATCCGCATGAATATAATAACAGGAAACATCCATAGAATCACAGAGGGCTTTAAATGCCCTGGCATATCCTGAACAAGCGGCCTGACCTTTTACTAAAGCTCCATATGCGGTATTAGCTCCCTCTCCCTTGTTCCAGTCAATATAAGATACATTGTTTACCAAAAAATCATGAGCGGCTTTTATCTTCTGGTCGTTATCCATGTTGTCTGTAATGTAATTCGTCTTAAAGTCAGATACGGATTGAGCTACTGCGTTTAACTGATCCTGATTGAGAGAAGGACCATATACAGAGCTGGTCCCGGCCGTGTAACTTCCCGGATTCTTGTTGATTATATCCTGTGCCGTGGCGGCATAGGCTGTCATACTCATTGCTAAAGCTGTCAATCCGGCAATCACTGGAACTAATATTTTCTTTCTCATGATGTCTGTTCTCCTTAATAATTATTTGAGAATATTATAATTATGATGTAAGCAATCGTTTCCATTTTTCACATCAGTTACGGGGCTTAAATTCTCCGTTTGTAAAGAGAGTTTAATCTGCAGACCGTTTTTTTCAACTCCTGCACCGTTCATATTTTTATCTGCCACTTCTATAACGACAACTCCATTTGTCCCGGCCATCCGTAAAAGCTCACTGATGGAATAGTCCTTATCATATTCCAGTGGCTGTGCGGTCGGCTCTTGCAATACCCACCATGAAATAGGGATATCTTTCTTAGAGTTCGTAGCAGCAGGCCAGATTAAAACACTTGCCGTATTCGGATCTACATTTGAATGTTCACTACAAAATTGTATTGTTGTGATACTCTCATCTACAACAGATACCGTAGTGCCATTTATCGTGGTTGTTCCATATAAAGGGGCACTTTCATTTAATTTAAAGCAAATTCTAGAGGCTTGATCTGTAAGTATCTTGTTTTTTGTATTATCAAAATTCATTGTAAAGGAATTGCCATCTATTTCTATAACTTCGTCATATACATATTCTCCTGTAGCTGGCCTTACCCAGTCCCCATCATTATCTATTGGATAACCGTCTGGTGTTTGAGCATTTCTTAAAGATAGACCATCTTTATCAAAGTATTTCCATTTATCATATGAGCCAAAATCAAAATGTACCCATCTATTTTTTACATACTCGCCATTTATTTTACACTTCCATAAAGCAGAAAATGGAACAAACTCTAAACAATCCGGATTAGCTTCAAAAACTATTTCTATTGCATTATCCGGTGGATTCTTCCATTCTCCGGCCCATGATGTAAAACTCATGATAGCCGTCAAAACCATTGTAGCAAGTAATACTTTTGTGATTGATTTCCTGTGCTTTCTCATACTCCGTCGTTCTCCTTTATGATATAGTCTTGGCTAATATATTTAATTCAAAAAATCTATTTTAATAATTTTTACATTCAAGCCATCCATGGATATAATACCACCTATTCCACCTTGTATCTGATAATCACTATCACAAACAAATTCAAACCTCACTTGATCCCCAACCGCTGGAATACGCTCCCATGATGCATACTCATGCTCTAACTTGTATAGGTTAATGACCGCCCATGTAGAAGCATATATAACGATTTCTTCATTATTGTCATTCCTGATAGTTAGTTTATCGGGATATTCTGCTCCGTTTTCAAGTTTCTGATAGCTGACATCTGTAATTTCCCCTTCTAAACTACGCTTATCTTTCATAGTCAAAGAAATTCCCAACGAATTTTTATCAAAATAGCAGTGAAGCATGTTTCCATCAGTAAGATATGCATCCCCTTGTCCACTCCAATTTTCTCCAAAGGGTGAACCTAAAACGCTTTCAAAATAATACTTTCCTTTTAGATATGAGATGATTTCATTTTCATAGTCTCCATAAATTTCTGGTTCTACCTTTAAATGCAATGCATACTTTCTAATTCCTTCTTGCGCTTCCCCAGTTTGAGAATTTATACCAAAACCTTCTGTTGAATAAGACCATATCTGCTCAAAGGACGCTTTAGGCTTTGGAAAACTATTATCCAATCCAAACCTCTGAAATAAGTCCAACTCATATGGATCAATCCCATTTACATTAATACCTACTTCATCCGGATCAAACTTTTCGGTTTCTGTCTCTGCCCCTGCTTCTCTCTCTGTCTCCCTATTTAACTCTGACTGAATTTCTTTGATTGCCGCTTTATCATCCGCATTCATTTCCTTTTCCAGCTCTGCGGCAAGTTCGGCTCTCTCATTTTTAGGACTACTGGAACCACCTCCGCAAGCTGTAATTGCCATTGATACAGCTACCATCATTATACCAGTATAGTATTTCTTTTTCATCTTCTTTTCCTCCTGATTTGTAAATTGTTTACTTATAAGACGATTCTGTGACTGAATCAGTTTTATCTTTATAAAATGTTTTTATTGCTATCTCTACATGATTTTCTAAATCAACCTTGTTTCTGAAAAGATGGATTGTCAATTCCTCATGTACGCCGTTTAACCTGTCGTGAAAAGCCCGGATTACGTTGAAAATATTTTCCCTGTCTGTATCTTCTGTGCATTGTATTACCCAGATGCTGCACTCTGTATAGTCTCCACCTGTCATTGAGAAAGCACGCCAGATACAGAAACGTTGGCCTAGGTCAGGCTGGATGCGCTTTGGTGGGCTGTGTGATGCTGAAAGTGTGCATGATACCAGAATCATTACCAATACTATATATCGCCGCTTCATTGTTCTTCATACCATCTTTCAACCCATTAGTAAGCTATACGGATACCCGATTGCTGATTTTATAGTATACCATTACCTTATAAAAATCAAGGAGTTTATGACTGTATGAACGAAATTAAAATCCGCTCCGACAATAGGATTAGTGTTGGTGCAAATATTAAACGGATCAGGCAGGCCAAAGGTATCCGGGCCTATGACCTGATCCGCGAATTACAGTTGCAAGGATTGGACATTAACAAGCAGCGGTATTATAAGCTAGAGCACGACCTGGCTAACGTCTTTGCTTCTGAACTGGTTGCCATGGCAAAATTTCTTGATGTTGATATTTCCGAATTTTTCAAGTAGGAAGTTGCTCTGGTACTTCCTGCTTTTTTTGTGCTTCTAATTTCTCCAATAGTTCTTTTTTATCCCTGTACAAGTTAAGATTTTCATTATTTAAGTCGCTGTTAAGCCATGTAGCAATCATAACCTTGTAGAATAAAAACAGTGTTGATGTCAACAAGACGGCTGACAGATTCAACAGGATTGAGATTATTAGGTTGCGGTTATCTTTCATATCCATAAATACGTTCTCCTTCAAGATGATTTCAAATCAAATGTTAAAACAAGCACAGGATCACCATCCTCATTATCAACCAAAATATGTACGGCTGACATAATCGCCATATACAAACAATGACTTTCACTTGATATATCCAGCCCAACAGGATTGCGGAGCGTGGCTTGTATGAGAGTTTCCCTGTCCCGTTCAATGTCGAGGATTGATGAAGTCCGTTCTGCATATGTTTTAAGGATTGGGAGAATTGCATTGTCAAACCACTCTATCTGTTTTATGGTTTCCTCTGTCTCTGTATCCTGTTTGATTCTTTGGATTGCTTCATGTACTGCAATCATTTCTTTGTTAGTCAACCTGTCCAGTTCTTCCGGGACGCTCCCGGCCATATCAGTATTGACTGTAAAATCATATCGTTCCATAGGCATTTTCTCCTTAAAATATAGTGGCGCCACTCTAATTTTACTACCCTAAAGAGACTAAGGACAGCCGGAAGAACCGCTGAAAATTCCGATTTTGGTCTGTGCAATTTGATATAGATCCATGGAAAGTGCCTAATGTATATGGGCGATATCATGATGAACGCCGTTGATTGTGCTGTACCCGGATAGGGCCGAGGACTGTCCGCTGGATAATAAACCAAACAATTTTAAAAAAAGCCGGAATCTTTCATTTGAGTAAGTCCGGACAAAAAGAACATTGACTTTTCAAGAGCCTGTGCAACCTATACAAAGATGAAAGACAGGACTATTTTTATATTTGAGAATAGCATGTAAACAAAGAAGTTTCTCCTACAAATATATTGGTTCCGTATAAGAGCCGTTGATTTTAACGAACCTGTTTTTTGTATACATCATAAATAGGACAAAAATCCGTGAACATCTACCAGAATCAGGCAAATTTCAGAAAAGCGCTTATTATCTGATTATTGAGAAAATGTTTTAGAATCTATTGATTATTTGTTTGGGGGCCTGCCCAAAGGCAACGGCTTAAAAAGAGGGTTGTTTTTAGCGGATGCGGGTGTAAGAATAGTTGAATTGCTATCGCCAGCATGGGATTTTGGGAGAGAATTTATAGTTTGCTCCAGTTTTTTCATAAAGGAATGAATGAGTTTTAAGAAAACAGGGGTGAATTGACAGCTATGGATTTTGTGCGTAAACCCGTTTTTTGAGTTTTCCACAATATCCATGGCTGACAAGAGGGGGGTGTTTTCTTGGAGCGTAGCGAGTTCTTATGCCCCCTTTTATATCCTGAACATAGAAAAAGCGCTACCATTATAGTAACGCTTCAGACTAATTTCTATCATCTATTCCGCTTAATTTGAATCAATCAATCCCTTCCCGTAGCTGTTTAAGGAATCCTTAACTTCGTCATAAGGTACTATTATATCAATTGCTCCAGCAGCGTATGGAGCAATCGTAGCTTCCTCGAACAGAATGTGGATTCCATCTTCTAAGAGCAGCCAGTCCTTATCAAATGATATATTTATACTTTCTGGATCAGCTGAGATTATTCCTTCATGGCTGTCTTTTCTGGCTTTCAAAGTTCTTTTAACAGATGCTACAATGTCATCCTTTAGCTGTTTGCCTCCAATATCACTGATTTTTAGTATTCCTTTGTCAGGAGTAATTGTATAATAGGCATGGATATTATAGTTATGAGTCGCCTTATCATGATAAAGTAAATTATCGAAAGTCAGGCTAATATATTTTTGCCTGGATATATCCTCATCATTTAAAATAAAATCGTATTCGACTTCATTTACTTTCATATCTTCCGTATTCTTTTTTATCACATCATCAATATACTTGGATATGATATCATTTGTTTTTGAAACACATTCTCTCTTTTGTAAATAAGAAACCTCAGGATAGTATAAACTCCCATCTAAGTTTGTTTTTTCTTTTGGTCTGATTTTTATCCAATCTGGCAATGTCCGTTGCTGGATCACACCTTTTACAGTCCATTGTCCGTCACCATTGATATCTCTCCCATCAATCCGTATATTCTCTTGCATTATTTCATCTTTTATATAATAGCATTCATATATACCATCTTTATTTCCATCAATCCATTTCCAGCCCTCTGGCTGGATTGAATTGCTATTCATATATCTCCATGTATATGTATCACTTTCTTCATTATCATGTTTCCACCAAGTACCTGCAAATGAGTTCATTGTAAACATAATGCTTATTCCAACTGTTGCACTCAATATCCTGATTAACTTTTTCATACAAGAAGCCCTTTCTATTTATTCTTACAAACTCTGGCGAATTTCAATTCTGGCCGTACATGCTTTCCTGAAGATAATTTTACCATGGGAACATATGTCTTTCAATGAAATAATGAATGGGTTTGAAGAAAACCACGGATTTCTTATTTACCCTTTTATATCCTGAACATAGAAAAAGCGCTGCCGTTACAGCAACGTTATCTCCTGTGAGATTTAGTATTTTTAATTCCGGTATTGTTTATCTCCGACAGTTCTGGGGCCTGCTCCCTGGCCTTTGTTAGTATTGATTTCTCAAATTCATCTGCAAAATGTTCTTTTAACTTAACCTCGGTGTGGATATCATAAGTATTCCGCTTCCTACTGATTAAAGCCTGGAGTTCTGCCATGTTCTCCTTGTTTTCCTCCACCAAAGAATAAAATTCCTTATAGGTTTGAGCTTGGATTTCTTTTAGGGTCCGCATCCGTTTCCTTTTCTGTTCTACGGATTCAGAAGTAGAAACAGGGACAGACATTTCCGGCTTGTAAGCTGATTTGATTTCATCCAGGCGGTTCATGACAGCGTTTATCTTCTTCTCTGTGCTTATGATTTCAGATTCTAACTCTTTACGTTTCTTCATCTGAATAGGGTTTAAAGTTTCAAGTTCCTGTTGTTTTACTGCTAAAGTCTGTTCCAATGTTTCAAGGACTTTTAATAATTGTTCTGCTCCTTTCGCCATGGCTGCGGCAACTGCAAGCTGTGTCTGGGTCTGGTCCTGCTCACTGGCAAGGGTAGCGGACAACATGATCTGCTGATAGGCGGATGCTATGTACTGTGCCCTTAATCCCTCTAACCTGGAGGATAGCTTTTCCAGTCGTTCCGTCTGTGCTTTCTCCATGGATTCAATTTGATTTTTAAACTGATTGAGAAAATAGTTGTCCTCCGCAATTTCCCGGTTGAGATTTCCTAATTCTGTTCGTACACCTCGTTTCTCTGCCTGATGTGCCGATGGGCCGAGATGAACAGACGCAACTTTATTAATTCCCTGTGATTCGTAGGATCGGTGGTCGATTTGCTCATTGATTCCATTCTCTTTTAAAGCATGATTACACATACTGGCCCAGGATTCACGCCAACGGTTTAAGCTGTCTTTTGAGTTCCAATCTGCTATGATGGGATTCGGAACATTCACGGATTTTGGCTGTTTGTCAACACGTTTCAAGTCTTTCTTAGCGGCAGAATCAGAAGTGAGCCAGATTTTTTTCTTTCCTACATGATAACGATATTGCTTTGTCCATCCGTCTGCTTCTGCCTGTTTAATCTCGGTGACAGGGATTGATTTTTCTATGTTGTCTTTTCGGCAGAGATAGCTTTTTTGATACTTGGGTTCCCATTGACCATCTTTATCAAGTGGACGCATGGTAAGCATGATGTGTGCGTGCGGATTTTGAAAAACCATTTGTTCTGGATTATGGGTAGGATTTCCGGCAGAATCAAGAGGGATTCCATGACCATCTGTGACGGGTGGATTGTGAATTGCAACGTCTGCACACATCCCTTGTGATGTGAAATTTTGTTCTATGTATGTCCTTACTAGGACGGTTTGTTGTTCTAAGGTGAGTTCCCTCGGTAAAGCAAGTTCGACCTCTCTTGAGAGTTGGGAATTACCGGATTTTTCTGCAAGTTCAACAGAGTTCCAGAGAGTAGAACGGTCTTTGAAAGATTCCGGTGCATTGTCTGGAAGTAAGATTTCTGTATGTTCAATCCAATATTTACGTCTGTAATCATGTGTGATCCCATCATATTGGTTTGTGATTGTATCCCCGGAACGATAGCAGGCGGCTGCTACTGATGACCTGCCGGTGCTACGTCCTATTATTTTGACTGACAAATGGTAAATTGCCATGATGAATGTGTCAACTCCTTTGTATTGGGTTTTGATTATGTGCCTTTCGGCACTGCTGGTTCTTGGTCTTTTGCTTTTAGCCCCCTGTAAGGGCTTCCAGCGGACGCACACCAGTTTAGCGAAGCGGGCTGGTAATAAGTGCGCCCTTTTTATTAAAAATAGAGCGGGAATCAACGTCCCAACTCTGATATGTAGTCTGCGGTTGCGGGGGAAAGAATGGCGAAATAGATAATTTTCTGGATATCAGCATTCGTGAAAGATTCGGCAGGACAGATTTCATTTATTGCGGCTTCAAGGATTGCTCCACGCTCGATTAGCCTGTGGGCTCTGGCTTTCCGTTCCTTTAACTTTGCCCGTTTCCGGGCGGCTTCTTCTCTGTGTTTTTGTTGTAGTGCTTCCAGTTCCGTCATGTGTTTTATCTCCTGTGATGATGTGGTTTATGATCTTGAATTGGCTCTGTAAAACCGATTTTTTGTGATTCTGATTTTTTCATCCCTATATCTGTGTTTTGCTTTGCAAGAGACAATACTTCTTCCCGCGTCATTTTCAAAACCGATAAATCATTATTGTGGATTCGACATGTAAAACCATCACCAGGATCCCATACAGCCACGATTGCATCATTCAAAAATCTTTCATGTGGAATATTTCTTAATGCTTTTTCATTTATCACGTAATCTATTAATTCTGCTCTAAGTGCAGTTCTAGCTTTCTCTTTAGATATTTTAAAATCTGGTTCTTTTTGATAATTATTCATGATCTACCTCCTGTGTCTATGAGTATCACCTATACCTGATATTTTTATCGGTTCATCAGCTATGGATAAAGAAATATCAAGATTGTTGGTATTTTTGAGGATTGCCCTGTCAAGGTTCTCTATGACCTCATGTGCTGTCTTTTGGATTGTCTGCAAAGAGGATTTCAGTACCGGCAACGTCTTATCGCTGCTCCATCCTGCTAAATACCCAAAGCTATAATCCGACGTATCAAGTCCTAAATGCTGGCACACAATAAAAGCGGTACTTTCGGTCTCCACCTCCATGGTGGCACTGTCCCTGATATGGGCCCGGTCTTTATGTAAAATGCTATGGGCTGTTTCATGAATTGCTGTCTTAACTGTCTGCAACTCACTCATGCCGGATTTAATCACAATCTCTTTTTTCCCTAGATCGTAATGGCCTTTCTTTGAGCCTTCCCATGATTCAAAATAAATCGGCACAGGCGCAACCTCACGAATGCTGTCCATCAATACCTTGTAATCTGATATCTCTCCCTTTAATTCTTCTGCCAGTTCTGGAAGTGGCCTGCCCTCTGTTTGTGAAATGTCAAAAATGGAGACTGCCCGAAAACTGGCATATTGGATTTCTTTTACTTCCGTCATAGGGTTGCCATATGAATCCCTCTTGACCTGGCCTGTCTTATCATCCAATACCTCCACCGTTTTTTTAGTCTTATAGGGACACGGTGCAACAATTGTAATCCCTTTTTCGCCCTTGCGAACATGACGGTCCAGCGTTCCCCATGTCTTATATCCGGCAACATAAGAAGCCTCTGGTTTTTGTAAAAGAATTAGCATGGAGTTATTAAAGCTGTAGCTGTGAAATTTGTTCATGACGGAAAGATACTCACGGTATCGATCAGAGGTGAAAACCTCTTTAATTCCCGCCTCTAACTTCTCCGTGAGTTCTTTAATCTTATCGCTTTGTCCTTTCTTCTCTGCCATGATTCACCTCTATATTAACTGCTGTTGTATCTTTCCCAAAAACAAGAGGTACTGTATAATCAATGCTCCGGCTTGGATAGGAGAGGAGCCGAATACAGGTTCCATACTGTTCGATTAAATCTAATTTTTTCTGCAAGTTCATTATCTTCCCCTCCTATGTGTGATTGTATCAGCTATGTTATGTTCTTGTGTTAATCCGGCTCCTGCCAGTTTTAAGCTGTGGCCGTCAAACTCATAAACATTATCGGATAGCCTATCCTGGGGCGGAACTTCTGCTTCGTTGATTGATGATACCATCTGTCTTAAACCCTCAACATCGTCCAGTTCTGATTTTGGAATAATCAAAACTTCATGGACTGAAGATGGAAGGATATAAAAATCTTCACCTATCTGCTTCTGGACTTCCTTTAGGACTTCTGGACATGCAATGACGGCTGCTCCATCAATCCCGCTTTCATTTGTTAATACTTGGAATGGTGCTGAACGAAACTCCATTGTCATAGCCTCCGCAAGCTCTTTATCCATGCCCTCGTCTGTCAACATCCCTGCCATGATAACGTCCATTCCCTCGAATCTTGCACTTTTGGCCGTGTTGGACTTTGCGATTTTTAAGGTTTCCTCTTTGGTGAGCTGTAAGTGGGCTAGAAGCTGATCCGTGACTTTTGCAGTTGCCCTCACGTCGGAGCTGACATCTCCAAAATCCCATTTAGCAAAGACGGCCAGATCGGATATCCGTTCATGAGGAACTTCTTTTAACCAATCTTTGTTATCATCATAGCTAACAATGGCGGCCTGTAAATGCGTGATGGCAGAATTGCGGTTCATACCATGAATATTAAACTTTGACAGTTCCGGTGCAGTCCCCATGAGTTCAGTTCTTATGCCAGATACAATATCACCCATGGAGTTTCCCTGTCTCCAATCGTCATAATAAAAATCCGGGTATACGGTTGGTGCCATAGAAACATCGGGAAATTGAACTGTGATCCCTTTCATCATGACATTGTTTTTCGGTATGGTTACCTCATGCAGTTGTCCACCGCTTGGCTCCATGGCCTTTTCCAGTGCCGAATAAAATTCATTGTAAAATTGTTGTTTATCGTTCATTTTGTTTTACCTCGTTTAATTTATTGTTATGGGCCTTGACCTCATCGGCCAGGGCTTTTAATTTTTCGTCTCTGAAATATGGACATTTTATGGTCCTAAGATATCCGATTCCACCTAAAACAAGAATCTCTTCACCTTTTCCTGCCAACTTTATTAAATCGTTCGCATCCACAATCGGTTTGTCCTCATATGTATAGCTTTTGTGTCTGTTTTTTCCGCCATTCAAAGTTTCTTTTTTATCCCTATATGTTCCGCACCAATCGGAAATAGCCTTCTGTGTTTTCGGATCGTTACATTCAAGTATGACTTTGACACGGCAGTTATCCATCAGAATCCTTGCTCCATCATCTCCATAAATCTGCTCTGCCTGTGCAAGTGATTGAAACGCAAGCAGAACCATCACATTACGGCTTCTAAGTGTATAAAGGGCATTGAAAACACCTTTGATTTCTCCGATTCTGGCAAACTCATCTATAATTAGCAGGATAGGCTTCTTTTGTTCCTTAGGCCGTCGCTCCAACTCTTTGAATACCTGGACCGTGCAAAGGCGCATGATAGCTTTATAAGTTTCCAGCATATCTTCTTTAATTGACAGGAATACGGATTTTCCCTCCAACAGACTGTACGGACTGGCTTTCTGATAATTATCCCTGAAGCAAAATCGTACTGAATCTTTGCTGAATACGCTCAATGAAGTACACATTTCCGTGAAAATATCCTGTACGCTTTCTGCAGTTTTGCCGTTGAATTTGGCTAAATACTTATACCAAAGGTCTGATGGTTCACTGTCTTTGATAATTTCCGTTATAAGTGAAGCCGTATCTGATTCCAATATTCTATTGACTGAATCAATGAATGACTCTCCACGCATATAGTAATAAACCAACAATCCAGTCAAAGCAGTTTTTGCATTTTCCACAAAGAAAAAATCTTTTGAATTTGTGCTTACAATCAAACCTTCGCTAATTTCTTCAATGGCCGCAAGAATCAGGTCATTACTCGGATGATTGTGAAGGCGGTAATAAACATCCCAGCCACAGGAATCTCTATTTTCTGGATCAACTACGATTACATCCGGGTTGAACATGGGAGAGCTTACCTCATGCAATTCCCCTTTTATATCAATGCTGAAAGAAGTAAATCCATTTTTTCCACCAGCAAAATTTGCAAGTAATGAATTCAGGAGCACACCCGAACTTTTACCTACACCTGTACCACCCAAAATGCAATAGTGATAAATGTCTTTTAGCGGCACCCGAACATATTGATTTTTATACTTGCCTAAAATGATTCCTTCAGGTTCTTTTGATAGCAGTTTCGGCGGCACTTTGGGATACATAGCAATCCGTTTCTGTGGCGATTCTTTTTTTAATCCGGTTTCCGGCACAAGTCCATCACCGATATGTATTTCATCAAGTTGCTTTCCCTCGCAAGCAACGATCCAGAAATTGTTAAAAGAAGTCCATGCAATTAAAACCAGATTAATTATCATAATCTGCCTGGAAGATATGCCAGGAATGATATGTGGAAGAAACAGGCATAGAAACGGGGGCAGATACAGGCCCGTAAAGGCCAGGATACTATAAAGCCGTTTCAACAGCTTGCTCATGCTCTAATTCCTCCCAGTCAATTTCTGCCATAACTTTATACTTGTAGTACCAGTCAAGTTTGTATCTGATTTCGTCCATTTCAATTTCTGATACTATGTAATAGTTGCCTATTTTTTTCATAGTGAATGTCCTCCCTATGTGCTTTGATTTACGTTCCCTTACACTTAATATTATGACAGTTTGGGTCGGTAAAAATGGCTTAGTTAGAGGGTTTCTACCCTTATGTACTACTATTTTTTTGAAAAAGAAAAAGACGCTCTGGGCGTCCTTAACCTCCAAAAATAAAATCCTCAACTTCTATCTTTCTGATTGCGTTGGCTTCCTCCTCCGCATAACTGCATAGCTCCGCAATCGCTTCATGGTATTTTATTCCCATAAAGTCAATCAAAAACTGGATTGCGTCATTGCAATAACCGGGTTCCCCGCGCTTGTGTTTCTCATGATCACAATAGTAATAAACACCGTTCTTTCCTCTGTAAAAAGTTATGTATGTCTGTTTGGCATAGGCATATTGTCCTGGTGATTTCTCAACGATTAAATCAGGATGATATTTTAACAGATACCGGATTAAGTTTGTATGTCTGGCTATTTCCTTAGATTCGTTTGATATGTTGTTTTGCATTAATAAGATCCCCTTTCATATGGTCTAATATTAATATGACAGATTCAAAGCGAATGGTGCTACTTGAATAAAAATATTTTCTTGAATCTTCTAATCCTATAAATGGACAGAGTTATCCCCTTTAAAGGATATTGGTATTTTGTAATACATAGAGCTTACGCATTATCTTATTCTTTACTCCATAGCATAGAACTTTACATATCATAGAGTTTACACATTCCTTAGAGCTTACGCACACTAAGGGTTTACACAGTCCTTAGTGTTTCACACCTTAGAGCTACCGCACAGCCACACACTGGTTTTTTGGAAACCAATGTGTGGAGCTCGACGAAAAGAAAAATTAGGGGGAGTGGTAATTTCTGTGAGCAGCTATACTTTTCTTTTTCGCCCAGCTACAACAGGGAACAAAATTTTTTGTTTCCTGTTGCTGTGTGCTACGCACTCTATGTGTGTGAAACTCTATGATTGGAATTGCTTAAAACAATTCCTCTATGATGTGGAACTCTATGCTTGATATTCCTCTATATAAGGAATATCCCTATGATTGGAATTGTATCAAACAATTCCTCTATGATGTGAAACTCTATGCATATATACATAATAGATATATAACGTAAGCTTTACTGAAAACAGAAATGTCCTTAGCCAACTTAATGACAAAGGTACATGATAAATAGTTCAAATGAAAGCGGCGTTATCCTGTCCTACCGCATGAGCATTACTGCTCCTACCAATCATGTCCTATCCCATACGCAACCAATATAGAATCCAGAACCGAACCTAACCATTCACTTTTAATCCCATAAATCCCATCTCTGGTTATCAATTTATGTCCGCTTTTCAGCATGTCGGTACAGGGCATAGTTGTACCTAGACAGTGGTTGTGAATCTTTACCACATGACACGGGCCGGTATCATGTAAGCATCCACTATGCAGGATGGTCTGTCTTACACTGGCCGGCTGGCCGGGGGCTGGCTTGTTTTAACGGTGCCCAACCGCAAATTACATTTTATACTGGCACGGGACCCAGATAGCCATATACACTAGGTTGCCTATTATGTATATGACACTTCCATGATGCCGCATGGACACGCCTGACTGTTTTCATCTGCCTATTAGTAATCCGTCCGTCAGCAATCGGATTACGGCTATTCAATTGTTTGCTACTGCCAAAGTTTCAAAATGCAGTACACCTTTCAGACAAGGTTTATAAGTCTAGTATGCAAGATTCAAGCAGGGTTGACGGTAATTCCATACCGTTTATTTATTAATTTTTTATGAACAAAGTTAAGGTCAGTTTATAAAATGTTTAGATTTGATTTCGGCTCTATTCGCTCTGAATCTGTCATATTAACTGTGTAGGCAGTTTGACTTTCTTTTCACGCCAACAGCTTACATCAAATACTCAAAACTATTTAACCAAGCAATAAAAAACACACCAAATTTCGATTGAAAGGGGACAGGCAATGCTTTTATCAGACAGCACTATAAAAGCGGCAAAAGAAGCTAATTTAATTGATTACATGCTTACATATCATCCTGACTGTGTTATGGACTATTACGGTATCCGGGATATAAGCCACGATAGTCTGGTTCTGTATCCTGATTCATTCTGTCGTTATTCCACCGGGGAAGTCAAGGACAGCATTTACTATCTGGTGCATTATCAAGGCTATGAATGGAGGGACGCTGTCCTAAAACTCAAAAAGTTTTCAGAATCTCATCCTGATGAATCCCCAATGGCCCGTTGCTTCTCTGGTAAGAAAACGGAATCCCATTTCTACAAGCCTATACAGACGAACCATATTAATTCAATCCGTGAATACCTCCACTATGAACGGGGAATCTCACTCCCCACCATAGATACGCTGATTCAGCAGAAGAAAATCTATGCCGCAACTGCCCCCGGTTATGGGGCTGATTATGTCTGCTTTTCAAACTCACATATGGGTTTTTACTCCCTCCGCAACATATCAGGTGAGGGTATGCCTAAACTGCTGTTCACAAAGAAACCAGGGGGATTCTGGTGGTTCACAACAGAAAAGCCTTGGCAACCGGATAATCTAATTGAGCGGCTGGCCTGCCCTATGCCTGTTTACTCTATGGATACACCTATCTATGTATTTGAAGCACCCATAGACGCAATCAGTTTTTATGAACTTTACGAGGAACCGGGAATCTATACTGCCATGGGTGGACTAAAGGATACAGCTCTTGATAAAATCCTTAACGCTTTCCCCATTTACAAAGAGGATCACAGGCTCTACCTTGACAGGCAAGTGATACTTGCGGTTGACAGGGACGGAGCCGGGGACAGATTTTCAGAGAAACACAATCAATTTGAGCGGATTAAACCAACAGGAAAAGACTGGAACGAGGATTTAACTTTTTCCGCATAAAGAAAAAGGATGGGCTGCTGATACCGATAGTCCATCCTTTTCCATGTTTATATATTAACTTGCTGTTATCCCGTCCGTCCTGTCTTTCATTTCATCCACACAATAGCGAATGAATCCAGACGCACTTGAAAAACCATATTGATTCACGCACCCATTAATATAATCCCATTCACTCTTTGTAAGGTTCAATGCCAGTTTATAACTTTTGGGATTCTCTGTCTTTGGCTTTTGCTCCCAGAATGGCTTTATCCCTAAGTTATGGGAAATGTTATCCAGATGTGTTTCTTTTACTCCCAGATTTTCCGCAACAAACTTTTTGGAACGGATTATTTTTGATTTACTCATTTCTATAAACTGCCTATCCGTGTTGTTCTGGATTCTTGTATGGCTGAATGTTGTTTCCGGCTCCTGATTTAGGAACATTGATAGAATTGCATACTGTTCCGGTGATTTTTTCTGCCACCGCCGAATCTGGCCGATTAAAGCGGCTCCTAATACTATACTCCCAAAATGATGGGAAATAAATTCTTCACCGTACCTATCACATAAATTCATGGATAACCGTTTATAGTCTACACTGTAATACATATCCTTTCTGGCAAGTCCATATCCGGCATTTAGTAATCCCTCATATAGATTGTTATATCCATCTGTCGGTCCTGCTTCTAACGGCATTTTCAAATATCTTGTGAGCATTTTTGTAAATTCCAGTTCCGTTTCTGATACCTGATAATCCGCACTGTCCGTATCTTTGTATTCCGGCAGGATAAAGTTATTGTTCAGTTCATTCTTGTATTCCCTTTGGCGGGTTATCAAATAACATTTATGTTTCTGACAGACTGACACATATGGTATCTGGTGGCTTAAATGCCAATATGTCTCTCCATGCTTCTTAAAATCTTCCTGCATACAGAGAGGGCAGGATTTCAGTTCCATTGATTCATACGGCTTGGATATTTTCACTGGAAAATTAATCTTTCCATGCTTCGTCATTTCAAGAATATTATTCTTATTCTCCAAAGGCTGGAAACGGAAGATATATTTAAAAAGTGTGTGGTTTAAGGCAATATCTTCAATATCCAACGTCCCATCCGGGAGCTGCCCTGCAATATCAAAAATCAGATTATTTGGCAGGAAACTACCTAAAGCGGCATGATCCTTACCTCCAAACAATTCACGGAATGTTGCGGCACTGGTTGTATTTCCTGTTCTTATATGATACCTGCATAACACGCTGTACCAAAGTTCATCCGGGTATGGTGTGGGAAAATACTGCAACATTAAAAGCACCTCCGTTCTATCATCTGATAGGTTTCCAAAATCTTAAAGAAATTCTCTGCGGATTCATCCTGCTTCCAGATTGACAGCAGGTCGTCTTTATCCCTGTCCGTCTGCTTTCTCCCACGCTGGGTAGCGTAAAACCGCTTTACGGGCTTTGTAGTGGCTTCTGTTGGCACTTCTGGTTCTTCCTGTGTCTGTATGATAATTTCTTGTACTGGCTTCGGTTCGGGAACTACTGGAAGTGTAATTACTTTTGATTCGTCTACTACACTGCACTCAACCTCAATCTCTGATCCGTCAACTTCATCGACACCGATTGTCTCAAACTCAATCTCCTGTACGGCAAAATCAGAAATAGATGTTCCACCACGGGCATATACTTTCGGCACCTCAATCCCTAAGTAAGACACTGCCTGTTTAATGGATTCATAGGTGATTTTCTCCTTACCGGATAAAATGGCTTGTGTCTGTGCTTCTTGAAATATCTTCACGATATAGGCAGGGATTCCGGCTGACAGATCGTAAATCTGTTTCATCAGTTTTTCGCTCAATTCCGCTTTTTGTAATGTCATTTGATATTCCCATAGGGTAGAAATAAACTTCCGGTAAATCACATCATATTTCATTGGCAACAATCTCAAACCTCTGGTACGTCTCTTTAAGTGTTCCTGCTTCATAAATAAATCTTCGGCTTCCAGTGTTCCACAGAAACAGATTCCGGTACTCGTTTCGTTGGTAAGTTCCACAAGAAATTTAATCAAGGGTCTTGTCTGCTTATTTTTTGCGGCGGTCTGGATTGCGTTCTGTATCTCGTCAATGACAATCAATCCAATATGGTGATTCATGCAAATAATTTTCAACCTCGTTGTCAATGCGCTGGATGATATGCTCTTTAAGCTCCCTGCCTGGGTGAAATATTCCGAACCGATTGCCCGGTCAATGGCAGACAGGATGTTAAAAGCTAGAGTTTTCACACTACAATCAGAGGGACATTCCACTACGAGATAGTTAATCTGTTTCGTATAAAATTGTTTCTCCTTATACTTCGTGTGGATTATCACTTGCGGCATGGTACTCAAGCACCTTTGGATTGTTGATGTTTTACCAATTCCCGGCACTCCCAAAACTGCTCCGCTGTATGCCTGGGTCGAGTAGTTTAATGTACGTTCTCTCCCTGTGCGAAAATCCATATAAATTTCGTTTAACTGCCTTACGGATTCAATCACTGTCTTTGTCTGGTAAGTAGTTGCCATGGCTCTGTAAAGCATATCGTAGAGAGTATACATATAATCCATAGGCTGAAACCATGTTGTCAGTTCCGTCAAATAATTTCTCCGTTCCTGTGGACTTTTCTCTTGAATGTCATACGGAAACTGTATCTCACTTTTCATGCGTTCCGTAAATTCCGCTTTCCCTAATAACTCCGGCAGGGCTTCCAAAAAAAGATTGCCCTGCTCTTTGTCATATTCGGCTGCGACTGTGTTTGTATGCTCGTTTCTATATTTCATCATGCCAACTCCCTCCTGCGATTCTGCTGAATCTCTGTTCCATCAATTTTACCCTTATCAATGCACTCGGCTTCACCTACAATAGATTGGATACTTTGCAATACCTTGATCCGTCCCTCTGTGTCCAGACGTTCCAACTCTTTGCTATTAGCTCTATGCTTATCTTTCTCCATCTGATACTCGGTCTGTGTAGCTCCGATATACTGTTTACAATAGCTTGCAAGTTCAAAAGGTATGTACTCCATACCCTCAATCAGGTATACACGGCTCACATTATTCGGATCGTATGCAATCTGTATTGTATCGCCCACTTTTTTATATTCCATGAGCTTCTTGAACTGCGCTCCTGTATACCAAAGCCCGTTGTTACTGATTCCCTTGCGGGAGAGGGTAGCTGCTTTCCTTGGAAGTCCAAACTGGTAAAGCTGTTCTCTGGATACTGGAATTATCATGGACTTGTTTTCATCCTCATACCAGTTCCATAATCCGGCGGCTGTGGGCGTTGCTTCTCCCACCTGGCTATTCTGGATGATCCGGCAGCTATTAAGATACAAAACACAATGAATCACTACCTTAGTAAAATCTTCCAGTGTCAACACGGCCTGGCTCCTATAATCTACCGCCCACCGTTCCTGTGCGTCTGCTTCGATTACTCCCTTACCTCGTAGGGCCGGTTTGTATTTCTGTTGCATAAGGTCAAAGGACTTCTCCACAAGGCTTTTCCCATCCGGCCTGAATGGCGGCAGGGATTCAAACTCAATCCCGTACTTCATGGCAAGTTCTTCCATACGACTTCCGATAAACTCTTTTCCCTTATCTGTGATGATCTCACCCGGCAGGCCCGTGTTGGGCCATTCTTCCTGTGTTATCTCAATTCCGTATTGTCCGCAAAACTCAACTTTATCCATGGCTGCATTTGCAAGACAATTTATCACCGCCTGTTCTCCTGCGTCTAAGCCTACATAAATTCCGGCTATTAACTGTGTTGCAGTATCCACTGCCATATAGATGTTTGGACGTCCAATCACGGCTGATTTATCTAACCTGGACACAAGGTGTATATCTGCCTGTGTTGCGTCCATCTGATACGCTCCAATTTTATCCCTCCAACTCATAGCACTTCCAAAAAGAGGACGTTTGTTTCTCTGGTAGTCTGTCAATCCGTTTCTGGCAATTGTGTTTCTGGATTTTGCATGATAACCGCCCTCGTAGAAGTAATGGCGGAAACAGTGCCAACTTGGACGAGTTTCTAATAAGCGTCCATCTGCATCCGTGTATTTGGAAAGCAACATCATGTCATAAGCACTTCTTAGGGACATTTTCTTTGCGGAATAATAAAAGGTGTCAATCGCCCAACGGAAGTTTTTCTGTTCCTGCGTCTCCGGCTTCTCTGGAAGTTTCCGTTCCTCTACCAGCGACCGCCCTGCCAACTGACGAAAATATAGTTTTTGAATCCTCTTGACTGTGCTCCCCTCACGCTCTGCCAGTTCCTTAATTTTCCGGTTCCGTATCTGTTTGTCCATGATGTAAAGTTCATCTTCCATAAGTTCAGCTATAAGTTCAAGACGTTTTCTCTGTCCCTCTGTTGGATTCTTTTGCCTGTCAATATATTTTAAGTATTCCTGTGGCGGTTCTATTCTGGGATATAATTTCAAATCCTGTTCTGATACAAAATATGGGCTGCATGGATTCTCATAAGATATAATCCATGCTCCGCTTTCTGCCTTTAACACAATCCTGTAAACCTCTCCTGATATATCAATGAACATAGATTTATTCCCCTTTCTCCATAATGATGATTTTCCAATCCCGGACAGATTCAGATACGGACCAGTACCGTCTGGAAAATTCCAACTTCTCAATAGTGGCTCTCTTTGCTAACGTAGCTTCTGTGGCAACCTCCCGGATACCTATGCTTCCATCTTCAAAGTGAAGAACAAAGTCCGTGGCCCACTCTACGTCAAAATAGTCTTTGCGAATATCAACCGGATTTATAAACTGATACCTCTCCATGTCCAACGCCTGACAGGTTTCATAAGAAACAACCTCCGGCTCCTGTTCCAATATCCTTGCATACTCTCTAGCCTCCCTACTGTGGACACATACCACCTTTTTGTTTTTATCACTGCGAAAACTTATGTCCCTACGTTTTACCCCTGCTTTGTCCATTCAACTCACTCCTTATCAAAATTAGATTTAGTCAGCGAATGAATTAATCCCAATTTTAAAAACCCCATCCCCAAAACCAAAAACTCCAATTAATTCCGAATTAATCTTAATTTTTGTAGCCAAATTCTCCAATTAATTCATAGAGCCAGTCGAATTAATCCTAGTTTTTGTAGCCAAATTCTTGGATTAATTCAATATCAACCGAATTATTCCGAGTTTTTGTAGCCAAATTCTCCGATTAATTCAAAATCCGGAGCCAAAAACTCCGATTAATTCCAATTAATTAGAATTACTTT
>DS990260.1:1655988-1707557 GCA_000155435.1 Clostridiales bacterium 1_7_47FAA
TCTCACTCGAACTCAATCGTAGCCGGCGGCTTCCCCGTGCAATCATACAGCACCCGGTTAACCCCCTTCACCTCATTCACAATCCTGCTGGTCACCTTCCCCAGTACCTCCCAGGGAATCTGCGCAGCCTCCGCGGTCATGAAATCAGATGTAAGCACGGCCCTCAGTGCAACCGCATAATCATAGGTTCTCTCATCGCCCATGCATCCCACGGAGCGCATATTGGTAATGGCTGCAAAGTACTGCCCCAGGTCCTTATCCACCCCGGCCTTTGCAATCTCTTCCCTGTAAATCGCATCCGCATCCTGTACAATCCTTACCTTATCAGCCGTTACCTCGCCGATGATCCTGACGCCAAGGCCCGGACCCGGGAATGGCTGCCTGAATACCAGATATTCCGGAATCCCCAGTTCCAAACCAGCCTTACGCACCTCATCCTTGAACAGCAGACGGAGCGGCTCCACCAGTTCCTTAAAGTCAACATGCTCAGGAAGCCCGCCCACATTGTGGTGGGATTTGATGACAGCGGACTTGCCGAGGCCAGACTCAATCACATCCGGGTAGATGGTTCCCTGAACCAGATAATCCACCGCGCCAATCTTCTTTGCCTCTTCTTCGAATACACGGATGAATTCCTCGCCTATGATTTTACGCTTTGCCTCAGGCTCTTCCACGCCCTTCAGCCTTGCATAGAACCTCTCCTGGGCATTCACACGGATAAAGTTCAAATCATACTGTCCTTCGGGGCCGAATACGGCTTCTACCTCGTCCCCCTCATTCTTCCTTAAAAGGCCATGGTCAACGAACACACAGGTCAGCTGCTTACCGATTGCCTTGGACAGCATGACCGCAGCAACCGAGGAATCCACTCCGCCGGAAAGCGCGCACAGCACCTTCCCGTCGCCAATCTTCTCCCTCAGCGCCTTAATCGTGGTATCTACGAATGAATCCATCTTCCAGTCCCCGGAACAACCGCAGACATTGTAGACAAAGTTGGACAGCATCCTGGTTCCTTCTTTTGTGTGGACTACCTCAGGATGGAACTGAACCCCATAGAAATTCCTTTCCGCACACTCCATGCCTGCAACCGGGCATGATTCCGTATGGGCTGTAATCCTGAATCCGGCAGGCACCTGGGCGATATAGACCCCATGGCTCATCCAGCACACGGTCTTGGGCGATACTCCCTCAAACAGCTTGCTGGATGTATCCACATCCACCTCCGTGTGTCCATACTCGCTGACAACCGCTTTCTTGACAACGCCCTCCAGCAGATAACTCATCAGCTGGGCTCCATAACAGATTCCAAGAACCGGTATCCCCAGTTCAAATATCTCCCTGGAACAGCGCGGAGCGCCGTCTTCAAATACCACATCCGGTCCGCCTGTGAAAATGATTCCCTTGGGATTCATCTCCTTAATCCTGTCCAGGCTCATATTGTAAGGATGGACTTCACAGTATACATTGCACTCGCGGACGCGGCGCGCAATCAGCTGATTATACTGACCGCCAAAGTCCAAAACAATAATCATCTCTCTATCCATGAGATTTCTTCCTCCATGTCATGTCTTTTCTGGATATTCCCGCCAAAACCTAAAATCCAAACTACCTCTCCCTATACCATGACCCAATTTATCAGAAAATATTTATATCCGCATAAATTGAAAGAGATTGTACAAAATAGTACAATCTCTTTTTTATCTTTCGTATGAATATATTATACGGCACCCTGCCGCAAATAGCAAGTAATTTCGACAATTTTCTCAGACTTTTTTCTAACCCTATTTTCCATGTGGATTTCTCGACTTCAACTCCAATCCGCCCAAGCCTGCGCCATCATCCTGTCTATGAATCCATCCCTGCCTCATGCTGTCTGTCCATGTCCAGGTATTTCTTAATATAGATTCCGGTATAGGAAGCAGGATTCGCGGCCACGTCCTCCGGCGTTCCCTTGGCAATCACGGTACCGCCCTTGTCACCGCCTTCGGGTCCGATGTCAATGATATAATCAGCCGTCTTAATCACATCCAGATTATGCTCAATGACCACCACCGTATTACCGCCGTCAGACAGCCTGCGGAGGATATCAATCAGCTTGTGCACGTCTGCAAAATGCAGCCCCGTGGTAGGCTCGTCCAGGATATAGATGGTCTTGCCCGTGCCGCGCTTGGACAGTTCGGTTGCCAGCTTGATACGCTGGGCCTCACCGCCTGACAGCTCCGTGGAAGGCTGTCCCAGCCTGATGTAACCCAGGCCCACATCATACAGGGTCTGTATCTTCCTGGTGACAGAGGGGACATTTTCAAAGAACTTAAGCGCCTCCTCCACCGTCATATCCAGCACGTCATAAATACTCTTGCCCTTGTACTTCACATCCAATGTCTCACGGTTATACCGTTTGCCGCCGCAGACCTCACATGGCACATATACATCCGGAAGGAAATGCATCTCAATCTTGATGATTCCGTCGCCGCTGCAGGTCTCGCACCGCCCGCCCTTGACGTTAAAGCTGAACCGTCCCTTGGTATATCCCTTTGCCTTTGCATCCACCGTGGATGCGAACAGATCACGGATTAAATCAAACACGCCTGTATAGGTGGCCGGATTAGACCTTGGCGTACGTCCGATGGGGGACTGGTCTATGGCAATGATCTTATCCAGCTGTTCCGTGCCGTCTATTCCCTTGTGCCTGCCGGGTATGGTCCTTGCACGGTTCAGTTTCCTGGCCAGGGACTTGTACAGGATTTCATTGACAAGGGAACTCTTGCCGGAACCGGATACGCCTGTGACACAGGTCATGACGCCCAGTGGGAAATCCACATTGATGTTCTTCAGGTTATTCTCAGCAGCCCCCCGTACCGTAATCCAGCCCGTGGGCTTCCTGCGCTCAGCCGGCACAGGTATCCTAAGCCTGCCGCTTAAATACGCCCCTGTCACAGAATCCTGGTTATCCATGATTTCCTGGGCCGTACCCATGGCAATTACCTGTCCGCCATGTTCGCCTGCCCCGGGACCGATGTCCACGATACAGTCCGCTGCCAGCATGGTATCCTCGTCGTGTTCCACCACCAGCACGCTGTTGCCCAGGTCCCGCAGATGAATCAGGGTCTTTAAAAGCTTGTCATTATCCCTCTGATGAAGGCCGATGCTTGGCTCGTCCAGGATATAGGCAACGCCCACCAGGCCCGAACCGATCTGGGTCGCCAGACGGATCCGCTGTGCCTCCCCGCCTGACAGGGTTCCGGTTGCCCTGGAAAGGGACAGATAATCCAGCCCCACGTCAATAAGGAAACAAATCCTGGCCCGTATCTCCTTGAGGATGGACGCCCCAATGGCCAGCTGCATATTGCTAAGCTTCAGTCCATCCAGGAAATCCTTGAACTTCACAATGGACATATTGGTGGCCTGGAAGATATTCATATCCCCCACCGTAACTGCCAGTGACTCCTTCTTAAGCCTCTGCCCCTTACACGCAGGACAAGGGGTAATCCGCATATAGGTTTCGTACTCTGCCTTGGATGCCTCGGAAAATGTCTCCTTATAACGCCGGTTCACATTCTCAACCAGGCCCTCAAAAGCCACGTCATACACGCCCTCGCCCCTCTGGCTCTTATAGCGTACCTTGACTTCCTTCCCCCCCGTACCGTACAGGATCACGTCCTGGATTTCCTTTGGATAGTCCTGGAAAGGAGTGTCCAGACGGAACTTATATTCCTTGGAAAGCGCCTCGAGGATTGCCCTTGTAAAGCTTCCCTTGTCCGTACAGGACTGCCATCCCAGCACCACAATGGCGCCGTCGTCAATGGAAAGGGTCTTGTCGGGAATCATCAGGTCCTCGTCAAACTCCATCTTATATCCAAGTCCGAAACACTCCGGACACGCGCCGAAGGGGTTGTTAAAGGAAAAGCTTCTGGGCTCCACCTCATCCACGCTGATGCCGCAGTCCGGGCAGGAAAAGCTTTGGCTGAAGTTCACCGGTTCCCCGTCCGTCACATCCACGGTCATAAGCCCGCCGCTGAGGGCCATCACGGTCTCAATGGAATCCGTAAGACGCTTTTCAATACCTTCCTTCACAATCAGACGGTCCACTACCACTTCTATGTTATGCTTGATATTCTTATCTAGCCTGATATCTTCCGAAAGCTCATAAAGGTTCCCGTCAATGCGCACCCTCACATAACCGCTCTTGCGCGCCTGGTCCAGAACCTTCACATGCTCGCCCTTACGCCCCCTGACAACAGGAGCCAGAAGCTGGATCTTGGTACGTTCCGGCATCTGCATGATATGGTCCACCATCTGGTCAATGGACTGCTTGTGTATCTCCTTGCCGCACTTGGGACAGTGTGGAATACCCACCCTGGCATACAGAAGCCTCATATAATCATAAATCTCGGTCACGGTACCCACCGTGGAACGCGGGTTCCGGTTCGTGGACTTCTGGTCTATGGAAATGGCTGGCGACAGCCCTTCTATGCTCTCCACATCCGGCTTCTCCATCTGTCCCAGGAACTGGCGGGCATAGGAAGACAGGGACTCCATATAACGCCTCTGCCCTTCCGCATAGATGGTGTCAAAAGCCAGTGATGACTTGCCGGACCCGGACAGTCCGGTCAGCACCACCAGCTCGTTTCTCGGTATATCCACGGATATATTCTTCAGATTATGCTCATTGGCCCCGCGGATTTTAATGTACTGCTTTGCCATTCAAAATGCTCCTTGTCTCTTATCAGTAATCTTTACTTAAAACTCACCCCAAAGTGTATGGCGTAAGTATATCACATTCCACCATCATTTGCAAACATTTGTTCGATAAAATGCTGTAGGATTGCTGGAACTTCTTCCAGCAGGCTCCTTGCATTGACACGCTCCGACATCTGATGCGCATCCCTGCCCACGGGGCCGAACAGAAGGGCCGGAACCTGGAAAACGGACATGGCGTCCAGGTTCATTCCATACAGCTTCCCCCACAGAGGGGCATTGGCCGCATAAGCATTAAGCTCCTCCATATCCGGCCCTGCGCAGTAACTTAAATCCGAGATACCACAACAGTAATTGCGTTTTCCCAGCCGGATACCGCAGGTCTCCCCCGATGCTTTTTGAAGCATTTCATAGAGCGCGCTTCCCTGTCCTGTCCTTCCCGGCAGGCGGTCACTGTGAAAAGCCGGATAATACGGCGGTGCAAATGCAATCACCATGACAGGCGCCGTAATCCCTGAATAGGTCAGGGCTGCATCCATGATTTCCAAGGTCGCCCGGGGATAGTTCCACTGGCCCAGGCGGATACGTTCCCCCGCATCCTCATACAGCGCCCTGAACCATTTTTCCGCCTCCTCCCCATGCCGCTCCCGGCACAGCCTGACCAGTTCCCCGTACTCCATGACACAGCGGGACAGATCCACATCCGGCAGGGCTGCGCCGGACCGGACCGCTGCCTCCCGGGCCTCCATCCGTTCCATATAAGAGGAAAATGCCTCCCGCCCAATCTCCTTAAGCCGTCCCATGACAGAATCCGCCGTCTTCCCAAACCCCAGCATGCTCATATAGCCCGCTGCCCGGTGAGGCACCGACACATCATATCCTTCCTTGCGGTCCCTCAGGTTAAACCAGGTGGGCGGCGGACACGGTTCCCCTTCCCATCGTTCTGAAAACTCAGGGGCCAGCTCCGTGCGCATGAACATTTCCGCCAGGACCCCGATTGCGTTCAATCCACGGAAACAATCCACCACATGCGCCTTCACGCCCTGTACCAGCACCGCGGGCATGGTCTTCCCCACGGACCCGATATAGACCTGCTGCCTGCCATCCTCATTAAAACTGGGCTCCAGATTCACCAGGCATCCATACTCCAGGCCAAACTGTTCCTGCAGTCCCGTAAAAAACGGAATGGACCCCCTCATACCGGCTGAATAAGCCTCCTCATCCGCCACCGCGGCAAACAGAAGGCAGCCCGGCAGTTCCGGATGTTCCAGCATCAATTGCCCATACCAGTCCATCAGGGCCATGCCCACCGCAAGTCCCCCCTTCATGTCGTTGACACCCCGCCCAAACAGCCATTCCCCTGTCTCAAAATCCGCCTTGGCCTCCTCAGGCAGCATTGACATCAGGTCCTCCAGTTCCTTTCCCTGCGCCAGCTTCCACGCCTCCACATCATACGCATAAGGCCTGAAATCCCCATACTCCTCAGTATCCACCACGTCATAATGCCCGGTAAGGATAACTGTCCTTGAAGTGCTCCCCTTCACCAGCCCATAAGGGGTCCCCCGGGACAGGATATCCCCCTCCAGCCCATACATTCCCGTAAGTTCCGGATGCGCCTTAAAATACGGCTGCCGCCCCAGTTCCTCCCTTATGTAATCCCCTGCCGCCTGTTCCTCCCTGCTGTTGGAAATACTGGGGATTGCAACCAGCTCCTTCATATAACGGTAAATCTCATTTTTCATTTCCATAATCATCCGCCTCACTGTCAATTATCCGATGAACATTTTGCAGCATCGATTGCCAGGGCCGCCATAAGCACATACAATGCATCTTCCGGGTTCCCAATCTCAAGCACATATGTATCAGTCAGCTTAAACAGCTGCTTGGACAGCCCCGCTACCCGTCTCCCCATGGCATCCTCTATGTAATAATCCCATTCCAGGATATCCCCGGCAATATGCCATCCCCTGACATCCATCTTAAAAGACGGCCTGAAAAACGTGAATTCCTTCCAAACCTCCCCCACCAGCCGTTCACCCACATACAGCCGGAACCTTGGCAAGAAAGTAAGCACCTCCTGCTTAACAGTACCCAGATGCCTTCCCTGCGCATCATATATCTCCAGCCTGTGTCCCCAGGCCAATTTCCCCTGGACCGTATAAACCGTCCTGCCGTCCTCATCAAAAACATCGTAACTGTCAAACCACGAGAAAAACCTCTGCCGAAACAATAACTTCATCCCACATCCCCTTTCTCCGGCCCACACCCGGCCATAGTCCAAAATCCTTATGGAATCATCCGCTTCTAATCATAACAGCATAATCCCCCTTGTCAAGCCATCCCAAAAAATCCCATGCCATTCTCAGCCAGAAACCAGCACCACCGCGCTCCCTTTTCTGAAGCGACAGCGGACGCCCACCCCTGCCAGTTTAAAAGAGCCGAATGGCGCTGCAGCATACGGCCGCAGCGCCATCCCAATCCTCCCACGGACAAAATCCCTCCCCCGTCCGCGTCCATTCGACGTAACCTACCTCTCCTCCCTGAAATAAGCCAGTCCCAGGCTCTCAGGCGGCTGATACTCCCTCTTCTTCCTCAAGCTGGTAATCACCAGCACCACAATGGTCACAACATATGGCAGGGCCTTGAAAATCTCCTGGGCCCCCCTGTCCAGTCCCGGGATATAGAGATAAAGGATATACAGGCCGCCGAACAATATGGAGCCCCAGATTGCATTGACCGGCTTCCACAGTGCGAAGATGACAAGTGCGATGGCCAGCCAGCCCCTGTCGCCGAATCCGTTATTGGTCCAGGTTCCGCCGGAATACTCCATGACAAAATACAGTCCGCCCAGTCCGCTGATACCGCCGCCCACACAGGTGGCCAGGTACTTGTACGCAGTCACGTTAATGCCCGCTGCATCCGCGGTTGCCGGACTCTCGCCCACAGCCCTCAGGTTCAGCCCCTTCCTGGTCTTACCCAGGAAGAAAGCCAGTACAATTGCCAGGAGGACCGCCAGATAGGTAAGGAATCCATAGGAAAACAATACCTGCCCCACCACTCCCAGCTTAGAAAGCCCCGGAACCGGCGTCTTGTAGGCCGCGCCCGTAACCGCCACGGAAATCTGTCCCACGCCGCCTGCCAGCTTTGCAAGGGAGCCGCCGAAGAAGTTGCCGAAGCCCACGCCAAAGGTGGTCAGGGCCAGACCCGTGACATTCTGGTTGGCCCGCAGCGTAATGGTAAGCACACTGTACACCAGACCGCCCAGGGCCGCGCATGCGAATGCGCACAGGAAGGAAATCAGCATCCCCACAAAGCCGTTGGGTGTCCCCACTGAATTTTCATATAAAAATGCACCGATCAGTCCTGCAATCCCGCCCATGTACATCATCCCGGGAATACCCAGGTTCAGGTTGCCGGACTTCTCCGTCATAATCTCGCCCAGGGCGCCGTACAGAATCCCTATGCCCTGCCCAATGGCCTTCTGAATGAATATAACTAAAAATCCCATATCCTTGTCCTCCCTCCTAAGCCTGTGTGTCTTTGCGCCTGCTGCGCACCGCTACTTTGTAATTGATGAAAAACTCACAGCCCAGGATAAAGAACAGGATGATTCCCGTTATGACATCAGAGGCATTTTCATTCAGGTTGAACTGGGACGCAATCTGTCCTGCGCCCTTCTGCATGAATACCAGGAAAAAGGATACCAGGACCATGGCAAATGCATTGAACTTGCTGAGCCATGACACTATGATTGCCGTAAATCCCCGTCCTCCCGCCGTGCTGGTGGATATGGTGTGGCTTGCGCCGCTTACAATGATAAAACCGGCAATACCGCAGATAGCCCCGGACAGGGCCATGGTGCGAAGGATTACCTTCTTCACATTGATACCCGCGTACCTGGCCGTGTTCTCACTCTCACCCACAACAGCAATCTCATACCCCTGCTTGCTGTATTTCAGGTAAATGAACATGGCCAGGGTCAGAACCAGGACGATTACCAGGTTCCACCCGTAGTCCAGTCCAAAAAGCTTGGGAAGCCAGCCGCCTTTTGCAGCGGAGTTGATGGTGCCCACCGAATTGGATCCCTTTGGGTTCTCCCAGAAGATAATGCAGTATGTGATGACCTGCATTGCCACATAATTCATCATCAGTGTAAATAGTGTCTCATTGGTATTCCAGTATGCCTTGAAAAATGCCGGGATTGCAGCCCAGACCATGGCGGACAGGGCGCTTCCCGCCAGCATCAGCGGGAACAGCAGGATTGGCGGAAGGGAATTACCCAGATAAATCATCATGGCCGCCGATGTGACGCCCCCAATCAGCACCTGCCCCTCGGCGCCGATATTCCAGAACCGCATCTTAAATGCCGGGGTAATGCCGATTGCAATGCACAACAGGACCAGGGTGTCCCGTATGGTCATCCAGACTCGCCGTTTGGTTCCCACCGCTCCGTCAAACACCCCTTTGTACACTTCAATGGGATTCAGGCCAGTAAGCGCGAAGATAACGCCTGCGCAGACAATCAGGGATATGAGGACCGCCGCCAGCCTGATAAGCCACGCCTTGTACGGCTCTATGCCGTCACGTTTGGATATATGCATCAGAGGTTCCTTTACCGATACCGCTGTCATTTCCTTACTCACTCTGGTCACCTCCTACTTTTGTCATCATCAGGCCCACGCCCTCTTTGGTGGCTGTCCTGCCGTCCACGATACCGCTTATCCGGCCGCCGCACAGCACCAGGATACGGTCGCACAGTTCCAGAAGCACATCCAAGTCCTCTCCCACACAGATGACCGCCGCCCCCTGCTGCTTCTGTTCATTGAGCAGATGGTAGATGGTATAGGATGAATTGATGTCCAGCCCCCGCACAGGGTAGGCAACCATAAGTACCTTGGGATTGGAGGAAATCTCACGTCCCACCAGGACCTTCTGCACATTTCCGCCGGACAGCTTGCGCACCGGCGTGGTGACGCCGGGGGTCACCACCTCCAGCTCCTCGATGATATGCTCCGCCAGGCTTCTGGGCGTCTTCCTGTCCGCAAAGAAAGGACGGCCGTTCCGGTAGCCCCTGAGCATCATGTTGTCCGTCATATCCATGGAACCCACCAGTCCCATACCCAGCCTGTCCTCAGGCACAAAGGAGAGCTTCACGCCCAGCTTGCTGATGGCGGAAGCCGCCATGCCTGCCAGGTTCTTCTCCCCGCCCTCAGGCGGATAATATGTAATGGTTCCCGACTCCATGGGCTGTAAGCCTGCAATGGATTCCAAAAGCTCCTTCTGTCCGCTTCCCGCGATTCCGGCCACCCCCAGTATCTCTCCGCTGTATGCGGTAAAGGTGGCGTTGTCCAAAGTCCTGACACCTTCCTTATTCAAACAGGTGACCCCCTGTACCTCCAGGCGCTTCTGGGGATTGACAGGCTCCGGGCGGTCGATGTTCAGGCTGACCTTCTTGCCTACCATCATTTCGGTCAGGGACTCCTCCGTTGCCTCGGCTGTCTGCACGGTCCCGATGTACTGGCCCTTGCGCAGCACGGAAACCCGGTCTGACAGCGCCAGCACCTCATGGAGTTTATGGGTGATGATGATGATGGAATGGCCTGCCTCGCGCATGTTGCGCAGGACCGCGAAAAGACGGTCTGTCTCCTGGGGTGTGAGGACCGCCGTGGGCTCGTCCAGGATCAGGATATCCACACCGCGGTACAGAAGCTTGACAATCTCCACGGTCTGCTTCTGGGATACGGACATGGTGTATATCTTCTGGTCCGGGTCCAGATCGAAGCCGTATCTGCCCGTCAGTTCATTAATCCGTGCCGCCACGCTTTTCATGTCCAGGATTTCTTTTCCTGAAAGGCCCAGGATGATGTTTTCCGCCGCGGTCAGGACATCCACCAGTTTAAAATGCTGGTGAATCATGCCGATTCCCAATGCAAATGAATCCTTGGGCGAACGGATGGCCACCTCTTTTCCATTCACATATATCTGCCCCTCATCCGGGTAGTAGATTCCCGATATCATGTTCATGAGGGTGGTCTTCCCGCTTCCGTTCTCACCCAGGATGGACAGTATCTCCCCCCGCTTGACAGACAGGCATACTTTGTCATTGGCAGTTACCTTGCCGAATCGTTTTGTGATGTTTTTCAGTTCAATTGCGTATTCTCCGCTCACCCGGCAGACCTCCATTTTTATTATTTTTATCTTGCTTGCGGCAAGGCGCTGTACCAGGTCGTGTTTGAAAATTCATTCCCGCCATCTGCGCACCATGCACCCCAATGCCTATGTGGAAAAAAGCGGAGCCAGTCAGATAGCTCCGCTTTTGCAGCTTTTACAAATTCACCCAGCCTGGTACCTGCGGGAAATTAGTTATCAATTGTATTAATTCCGTCAATCAGTATGTCGAATGCGGGCGCAGATGCAAATTCGGACTCATGGAAATATCCGTCGGAAATGTACTCATTGCCGTCATCCTTCTTATATGTATCCAGTGTCTCGCCTTTAACGGTCCAAGTGGAGGTATCGAACACATGAAGCTCGCCTGCTGCCAGTTTGGCCTCAACCTCTTCCACCTTTTCCTTGGTTCCCGGGGCAACCGCTGCTTCGTTCAGTTCAGTGATAAGCACTGCACCGTCTGAGAAGCCCTTGCACCAGTCAACCGGAATCTCGGTTCCATCCACAACATGCTGTACGGCCTCGGTCACATATGCGCCCCAGTTGTTGGTGGAGGATGTAAGGGCCTGGGTAGGAGCCGTCGCAATCATGGAAATGTTGTAGCCCACACATGGAACGCCTGCTGCCTCACATGCAGTGGGGGCGCCGGTTGTATCGGCATGCTGGCTGATCAGCACGCAGCCATCGGAAATCAGGGCGTCTGCCGCTTCCTTTTCCAGGTCAAAGCTGGCCCAGCTGTTGGTGTACTTAACTTCCATGGTGGCATCCGGGCATACGGAGCGCACGCCTAAGAAGAAGGAAGTATATCCGCTGATAACCTCAGCATACGGATAAGCGCCCACATAACCGATCTTGCAGGCATCCTTTGCAACGGTCCCGTCCTCTATCATCTGGTTCAGCTTCAGTCCGGCAACCACGCCAGACACGTAACGCGCTTCATAAATAGCCGTGAAATAGTTATGCATGTTGCTCAGTCCGCTGGATGCTGCCTGGAAACCGGTAGCATGGCAGAACTGGACCTCAGGATACTCCTTAGCTGCCTCAATCACATAGGACTCATGTCCAAAGCTGTTGGCAAATACAATCTGGCATCCCTGGTCAGCCAGATCCATAGCCGCATCCTGAGCAGTCTCATCCTCCGGGATATTCCATTTAACGATAATCTGGTCATCGGACAGGCCAAGGGCATCCTTCATCTCCATGGCGCCCTTATAATGTGCGGCCGTATAGCCTTCATTCTCATCACCGATGAATACAAAACCAACCTTTAAATCTTCCTTTGCCACACCGCCTGCAGGCGCTGCCTCTTTGGCCTCTGTCTCCCCTGCTTCTGCAGCAGTGGTGTCTGCCGCCGCCTCTGTGGACGCTGCCGGCGCCGCGGTCGTATCTGCTGTTCCGGAACCGCCGCAGGCTGCCAATGACAATGTCATCACACCCGCCATTGCTACGCTGACTAACTTACGTAATTTCATAATGCTCTCCTCCATGAAGTTGGGATATAGGCACATCCAGACGAAAATACGTCAGGTATTGGCTGCCATTGCCCCTGACGTTCCATCGATGTCCTATCCGTTAAAATGTAACACAAATACGTAGTTAAGTATATCACTTTTTCCATCATTGTCAATATTAACCATTTATTTAAAACAATTTTATACACAATAAAGCGGGATTGGTTTAATTTATCACCAATCCCGCCTTATATTCTTAAGCTACGCTTATATTTCAGGCCTGCGCCCGGCCATTTTCACTGAACACCTCGCACATAATCCCGGCGCCCAAACGGAACCCATGACTGAACGTCTCCGTCTTTTCCAGATAAGTAAGCTCCAGATAATGCTCCATCAGGGTATCAAATTCCGCCTTCATTCCCGCATCCAGCTTCTCCGTGAAGCACTCCACTTCCTTTAGGGATTCCCTGCACAGGGCCTGGTAATCCGCTGAATCCTGCATCACACAGTCAGCGGGGTGCAGATCCCCTGCATATAACATGTTCAAAATTTTTCCCATTCCTGTTCCTGCCTTTCATCTGTCTGTATGCAACAGGGGCGAAAGCATTCATGCCCCCACCCTGTCCATACTTCCAGAATAGCACAGCCCCAGGTCAATTGCAATGGACGGACGGCTCCTTATTAAATATTTCCATGAACTCCTCACCTGTAATGGTCTCCTTCTCCAGAAGATAAGCGGCAATCTCATGCAGCTTTCCTTCATTTTCCCTGAGGATGTCAAGGGCCTTGGCGTGCTGCCCCTTCACGATGCCCACCACCTGCTCGTCAATGCGTTTGGCTGTCTCAGGCGCGCAGGCCAGGGACGTGTCACCGCCCAGATACTGGTTGGTCACTGTCTCCATGGCAACCATGTCGAATTCATCGGTCATGCCGTAGCGTGTCACCATGGCCCTGGCAATCCTGGTGGCCTGCTCAATATCATTGGACGCTCCCGTTGTGATGGAATGGAAAATCAGTTCCTCCGCGGCACGTCCTCCAGTGAAGGTGGCAATCTTGTTCAGCGCCTCCTCCTTGCTCATGAGATACCGCTCTCCCTGCTCCACCTGCATAGTATAGCCCAGGGCGCCGGAGGTCCTTGGTATGATGGTAATCTTCTGCACGGGTGCGGACTGGGTCTGGCAGGCAGCCACCAGCGCATGCCCCACCTCGTGGTATGCCACGATTTTACGTTCTTCCTGGGAAATGACCGCGTTTTTCTTCTGATATCCGGCGATGACGGTTTCCACGCTTTCTTCCAAATCACCCTGGACAACTGCCCCGCGGCCCATGCGTACGGCCCGCAGCGCCGCCTCATTGATGATATTGGCCAGTTCTGCGCCGCTGGCCCCTGCCGTGGCCCTGGCAATGGCGCTGTAGTCCACATCATCGGACATCTTGACATTCTGTCCGTGTACCCTTAGGATGGCCTCCCTTCCCTTCAGGTCAGGAAGTTCCACCGGCACACGCCTGTCAAAACGGCCCGGACGCAGAAGTGCCTTGTCCAGTGATTCCGGACGGTTGGTGGCGGCCAGAATCACGACCCCCTTCTTGCCGTCAAATCCATCCATCTCGGTCAGCAGCTGGTTCAGGGTCTGTTCCCGCTCATCATTGCCGCTCATACCGCCGCCGTCACGCTTCTTGCCGATGGTATCAATCTCGTCAATGAATACAATACAGGGCGCCTTATCATTGGCCTGCTTAAAGAGGTCGCGGACCTTGGCAGCGCCCATGCCCACGAACATTTCCACAAATTCCGAACCGGATATGGAGAAAAACGGCACATGGGCTTCTCCGGCCACCGCCCTGGCAAGAAGTGTCTTACCGGTTCCCGGAGGGCCTACCAGCAGGGCGCCCTTTGGAAGGTTTGCGCCGATATCCGCATACTTCTGGGGATTATGGAGGAAATCCACGATTTCCTTCAAGGCATCCTTGGCCTCCTCCTCGCCCGCCACATCCGCAAACGTAATTCCGGTTTCATTCTCCGCGTAAATCTTGGCATTGGATTTGCCAAAGGTCATGGCGTTGTTGCCGCCCATACGCTTGGAAAGCATACGCCCCATGATCTGCCCGATGATAACAAACATCAGGATCGGGGCCACCCATGACATCAGGAAACTGAGGAGCGGGGACGCCTTGGTGGGAATCTGCCTGGAGTAATTGTCCACCTTCCCCTCACTCTTGGCTGTCTCCAGACGCTGGGCCAGGTTATCTCCCGGCAGGGGCCCTGTCTTATAAGAAGCAACATTCCACTGCTGGTCCTTGGTGGAAAACTGGATCTGCGTCTCATCACTGCTCATGTACACATCTTTTACATTGCCTGCATCCAGCTGCGTGATAAACTCACTGTACGGCACCTCGACGGTATGCTCCATCATAGGGAATACCAGTGCGTTCAGTATCATGACAATCAGGATGACAAGGAAATAATAGTAAATGAACGGTTTCTTGGTTGGACCGTTCTTCATATCCCGCTTTCCATTGTCTTCATTCACACCCATATAGGTTCTCCTTTTCTTCTTCATACTCTTCTATAGTATCGCCGGTTAGATACCGGCCTATTACGGCTGACGGCACTGTTTTGCCGGTCATGCAGCATGGTTCCGTGCACTGCAGTGTCATCCGCCATCCATCTGTAAGATAATACGAAAAGCAATATTTGTCAATCTTTTATTGTAAAACTTTATTTACTTTTAATATTTATTGACATTTAATCAGGAATATGGTACAACGGGTACAGAGAACAGGCGTGGATCCAGCTAGGGTTCCAACCAGATATCCACGCTCTGACAGAGGAGGTATTTATAAACATGACTGAACATACCCCGGATTACAGGACGGTAGGGGAACATTTCCTGGATTTTACCATCGCATTCTTTAATCTGGCGAAAAGCAAATATCAGCAGCAGAACCAGATTAAAGCCAACTCCGTCGGTTTCCAGGCCCTTATCCTGTTAAATCAGCCGGGCCGCAGCGCCCCCACCATGTCAGAGCTGGCTGCACGGCTGGAAATCACCAAGCAGCAGCTGACCAAACTGGTCAATGACCTGGAGGAAAAAGACCTGGTCAGACGGGAGCATGATTCCAGGAACAGACGCCAGGTCTATCTGTACATCACCCCCACCGGAGCCGCCATTGTCAGCCAGTTAAAGGAAGCCATGCTCAGCTGTACCGTGGCAGGCCTGTCGGGTTTCTCAGAACAGGAACTGAAGGAACTGGACAACTGCCTTACGAGGTTATCCGGCTTACTGTCCAAATTCAACCCGGATGCCCCCGGAGCCGTTAAGTGCCCGGAGTTTCCCAGTCTGTGAACAGAACCTTTAAAAAGTTAAAATCCAGGAAATCCCTTTCCTCCCACACATACGGCCGATTCTGCAGCAGAATAAACTGGTCGTATGGTTGAAAGTCCGGGATTCCCTGGATTTTCTATTTTACCTGTCAATCTGGACCGTAATCCTACAGCACCTTGCTGAGGAAGGATTTCAGTCTCTCATTCTTCGGATTCCCAAAGAACTCCTCGGGAGCGGCTTCCTCCATGAAGTACCCCTCATCCATGAACATGACGCGGTTGGCAACCTCCCTGGCAAAGCCCATTTCATGGGTAACCACCACCATGGTCATCTTTTCCTTTGCAAGGTCGCGCATAACGCTTAAAACCTCGCCCACCATCTCGGGGTCCAGGGCGGATGTGGGTTCGTCAAAGAGCATCACATCCGGCTTCATGCAGAGCGCCCGCACAATGGCGATACGCTGTTTCTGGCCGCCGGAGAGCTGGCTTGGGAATGCATGGGCCCTGTCAGCCAGGCCAACCCGCTCCAGAAGCTGCATGGCTTCTGTCTCCGCCTCCTGCTGGCTTTTTCCCTGCAGTTTCATGGGGGCGAGGGTCAGGTTCTTCATGATGTCCATATGTGGGAACAGGTTGAACTGCTGGAACACCATCCCCATCTTCTGGCGGTGCTTGTCAATATTGACCTTGGGGTCCGTGATATCCGTGCCTTCAAAGAAAATATGTCCCTGGGTGGGTTCCTCCAGAAGATTGAGGCAGCGCAGGAAGGTGCTCTTGCCGGAGCCGGACGGCCCCACCACGAAAACTACGTCACCCTTGTATATATTTACATTAATTCCCTTTAATACATGGATGCTGCCAAAGCTCTTGCCCAGGTCCTGTACCCGGATTAACGGCTCGTTATTCATATTAGCGCTCATTCTGCCTTAACCTCCTCTCCAGAATCTGAATCAGCTTTGTAAATATCATGACAATGATAAGATAAATCAGGGCAACTGCAATCAAGGGCATGAACGCGCTGTATGTCCTGCTTCGGATGATGTCGCCGCCCTTGGTCAGATCCTGGATTGCGATATATCCGGCCACGGATGTCTCCTTTAACAGGGAAATGAACTCGTTGCACAAGGTGGGCAGCACGGTCTTAAATGCCTGGGGCATGATGATATACCACATGGTCTGCGCATAATTAAACCCAAGGCTCCGTCCTGCTTCCATCTGGCCCGCGTCAATGGACATGATGCCGCTTCGGAATATCTCAGCCACATATGCGCCGGAATTGATGCCAAAGGCCAGGATGGCCACCAGGACCTTGTCAATCCTGACGCTGCCAAAGAGCACGAAATAGATGATTAACAGCTGTACGATTACAGGTGTGCCGCGGATTACGGTCAGGTACACTTTGCAGATGGCATTTAACAGCTTCAGCTTGTGGGTCTTTTCGTAGGTAGAGCGTATCATGCCCACGATAAAGCCCAAGACAATTCCCATCAGGCAGGCAAAAAGTGTAATAATCAACGTTGTCTTGAGACCGTCTGTCAGATACTTCCAGCGGTTCTCAGAAACAAAGTTCAGGTAAAATGCATCTGTAAACGTGTTCCACATGCTCATCATCCTCTGCTCTCTATTCTATAGTTAACCCGTAAAAACTGCCGCAGCCTGCCGGAACAGATCCTGTTTCCTTCCCGCAGCCTGCGGCAGTCCAATACCGGCCCATTATGCCAATGCCGGCACTCTCATGTCGTTATGTCAGTAGTCCCGGCTGATTATTCCGCCTTGATGTACTTGGCAACAATCTCATCCAGGGTTCCGTTATCCTTAAGGGTCTTTAATGCGCCGTTAATCTTCTCCAGCAGCTCGGTGTTGCCCTTCTTGACAGCGATTGCATATTCCTCATCGGTGAAGGATTCCTCGAGAATCTTCAGGCCCTCGGTCTGTGCAACAAATGTCTTGGCCGGCTCGCCGTCGATTACAACAGCGTCAATCTTGCCCTGGCTTAATGCCTGGACAGCCTCAAAACCCTTGTTGTAACGCTCTACGGTGGTGCCGTCTGCTTCCAGGTCAGACACATAGATGTCGCCTGTGGTTCCCTGCTGTACGCCTACGATAACGCCTGTCAGGTCATCCGGGGAAGCGATTGCGCTGTCTTCCTTTACGATGATTTTCTGGGAAGCCTTTGCATAAGTATCAGTGAAATCCACGGACTGCTTACGGTCTTCCGTCACAGTCATGCCTGCCAGGCCCATATCAGCCTTGCCGGAAGTAATCTCAGGAATGATGGAATCAAATGCAATGTCCTCAATCTCCAGTTCCATGCCCAGCTCGTCAGCAATGGCCTTTGCAATCTCTGCGTCGATACCGACGATTTCCCCGCCGTCATGGAATTCATATGGCGGGAACTCTGCGTTAGTTGCCATCACCAGTACACCGCCAGCTGCTTCTGTCCCAGCTGCCTCTGCACTTGTTTCCTCTGTCTTCTCAGCTGCGGTTGTATCGGCTGCATCAGCATTTGCAGTCGTATCAGCTGCTGTGGTCTCTTTTGCACCGCCTCCGCATGCGGTCAGGGAAGCTGCCATAAGTGCTGCCATGGTCAATGCTAAAACTTTCTTCTTCATAATTACTCTCCTCTTTTCTTTTATGCATCAAAATGCATAACTATAAAAAAATTATTAACGTTTTATATTATAAAGCATTTTTAAAGTTTAGCAAGAGGAAAATACGGGAATCCGCCTTATTTTTATGATTTCCGCTGTTTTTCCGGCCATTCCCGGCAGGATGCCTGTCAGCCGGACTTCTGTCCTGCCGCCAAGAGGAGATGCTTGGCCAGGACCGCCGTGGTCACCGCGCCGACGCCTCCCGGGACAGGGGTTGCCATGGATGCGGCACCGGAAATGGAGTCCATATCCACATCCCCGCATAGCTTCCCGTTCTCATCCACATTGATGCCCACATCAATCACAACCGCGCCCTGGCCCACATACCTCTTATCCAGCATCTTGGCCCGCCCCGCGGCAGCCACCAGGATTTCCGCAGACCGGCAGGTGCCCTCCAGGTCCGCTGTCCTGGTATGGCAGATGGTGACGGTTGCATTTTCCTTGAGCATCAGCATGGACAGGGGACGTCCCACCACCATGCTGCGTCCCACAATGGTAACGCGTTTTCCGCTTATGGCAATCCCGTTGGCCTTCAGGACCTCGATGACAGCTTCCGCCGTACATGGGGCAAATCCCGTGCCGTCCCCTGCAAATACCTTTGCGATATTGGACGGCGATATCCCGTCCAGATCCTTTGCCGGGTCAATCATCCGTTCGATATCCGCCTCACAGATCTGTTTTGGAAGGGGACGCAGCAGAAGGATTCCGGTCACATCCTCATCCTGGTTGATGTTCCTGAAGGCTTCCTTAAAATCCTGGTCGCTTATGTCCGCGGGGAATACATAGGACTGCACCCTCAGCCCAAAGCCCTCCATTTTTTTGATGGCCCCCCGCTCATATGACATGTCATCCGGGCGTTCCCCCACCCTGACGATTGCCAGCTTCGGTACATTTCCCCCCAGTTTTTCAAGCATCCTGGCTGCCTGTTCCTTTATCTTTGCAGATACCTCTGCGCCTTTCAGTAATTCCATGGCTGTCTTCCTTTCTGACTTTCTGAAAATGTATGTTCTTTTACACGCCCCGGGCCTGTCCGGACATGCATCCCTCCCGGCGCAGCCCCTATCTCAGCTGATCCAGCACCCTGGCGTAAATCCGGTCCGCCCACGCAGTCCCCTCTTCAATCAGCTTCCCGGCCCTTGCGTTCAGTTCCTCCGCTTTCTCCCTGTCCTTCATGGATCTGGTGTTAATATACACATTCATGACCGCTCCTAAAAGCGCGGTGCGGATAAACTGCACGCCCACGCCCACATCGCTGACCGCAAGGCGGCTGCCCTTGTCCCCAAGGATTTCAAGGATACCCAGCATGGCAGACGCATGTTCCATGATCTCAAGGGGAACAAGGCTGGCATCCAGAAGACGCTCTTCCATGACCGTTTCCTTATAAGCCTTTTCTTCCTCCGTGGCAGACGGAAGTCCGTAGCACTGTGCCAACGGCGCAAATACTTCTGCGTCCCGGTCAGCCAGCGTGACAAAGACGGCCTGAAGTTCCTGCATCCGTCCGAGAAGTTCCTTTATCTCTTCTTCCACGCCCGCGTACTTTTTCTTTCCAATGGTCAGGTTCGCAACCATCTGTCCCAGGGCATTGCCCAGGGCGCCTGCCAGGGCGGAAGCCCCTCCGCCGCCCGGTATGGGTTCCTTGGATGACAGGACCTCCAGGAATCCTTCTATTGTTTTCTGTTCAACCATTCTGTTCTCCTTCCTTTATCCTTTTGTTCATATTGGACTGCAGTCCGATTCTGTCACGATGTCACACAACCTTAACCCCCATCAGCTTGGCAAGTTCCGCTGCCTGGAAAAGATTCACCTTCACGCCTGCAAGCTCCGTATACTGGTCTGATACCATTATATTGTCAATGGTGCAGTCTGACAAGTCCATTCCTCTCAGCATGGTCCTGAAAAAATCCACGCTGGTGAAATCCGTCCTGGAGCATATGGTTTTCTTGAACCTGACCTCGGACAGGAACGCCTCCCTTAAGCTGCAGCCCGTTATCTCTGAGAATTCCCAGTAAGCCATGGAAAAATTGGCGTACCGGAACTGGCTGTCCGTCAGCTTCACCCACTTAAAGCTTGCATTGGAAAAACGGCTTCCATCCCCTTTGCAGCCCTCTGCCCTTGTATTTTTCCAATAGCTGTCCACAAAAGAGCTGTTGGAAAAATCACATTTATCAAACACCACATTGCAGAAGGATGCCCCCGTAAAATCACAGTCCGTGAACCTGCATCTTACGAAATGGACGGAATCAAATTCCAGCTTCTGCCCACTGACGGAGTCAGCTGTTTCATCCGTGTATGTCCGGTCTGATACAGGCCATTCCTCTGCGGCCGCCTGCAGGATTTCTTCTGTTAACATAGTCTTCCCCCTATCTGTTGGACTTGGCGCAGAGTTCCTCCACATCCAGGCGTATGACCGCTGTCAGCTTAAGCATGGGGTCCGGGTATTCCCACCGTCCGCCTCCCGCCATGTGTTCCATGATGCAGTCCAGGCCATGGCGTTTCTCCTCCGGGTCATCCACCATGGTAATCCTTCCCTTGCCCACAATGCTGCTGTATTCAAACGAAAAACCACATGCCTCATCTGCCGTCACCAGGCGGTGCTCCGTATCCATCTCAAAACCAGCGTATCCATTCTGGCGTATCAGATCAATCTTACGCCCCTGGGCTGCGCCGTGAAAGTAAAATGCCTTCCCGGCCTTGTCATATCCGAAATTCACAGGCACGATATATGCACATGCCCCATCTGCAAAAGCAATCCTCATGCACTGGCAGGCATCGATGATTTCCTGTATCCGGTCACTATCCGTGATTTCCCTGTCTTTTCTTCTCATGTCCGTTTCTCCCTGTATTGATTTGTCAAACCATTGTTTCATCCAAAAGCCGTTTCAAAAAGTATTCCCTGTTGTTTATGAACATTTCCGTTACCTGGTAGCTCTCCGTCTCCTCATAGCTTACCGGTTCCAGCTTCCCGTTGTCAAAGGACAGGATCTGGGCCCCTGGAATGCCGAGGAGGATGGGCGAATGGCTGGCAATGATGAACTGCGCCCCTCCTGCCGCCAGCTGGCAGATATGGATCAGCAGGGTCAGCTGCCTCTGGGGCGAAAGGGCTGCTTCCGGCTCGTCCAGGATATACATCCCTTTTTCCTCAAAGGTATTCTGCATCAGGGCCAGGAAGCTCTCGCCGTGGGACTGTTCATGAAGCGAACGTCCTCCGTACCTTTCATAATACCACTTAGGGTCGTCCCCGTCCCTGTATTCCTCTATCTGGGTAGCAACATTATAAAAGCTCTCCGCCCTCAAGAAAAAACCATGCCTTGGCCTGTGTACCCCTTTAATCAGGGTAATGGCGCCGTAAAGCTCCGAATGTGTCTGTCTGGTGGCAAAGTTAAAATTCCTGCTTCCTCCCTCAGGATTAAATCCATAGGCCACCGCAACCGCTTCCAAAAGCGTGGATTTCCCTGTTCCGTTTTCCCCCACGAAAAAGGTCACATTGCTGTGAAGCCGCAAATCCCTGATACCGTGGATTGAAGGAATATCCCTGACATAGGAATCCTCATCCACCTTATCCCAGTCAATCCTTATTTCCCTGATAAACATATCTGACTGCCCCATTCCATGCATCTCCCCTGTGAACACCGCGCCCTTAAACCTGTATCCGCGCCCTGCTGCCCCCGCTCTTTTCCTTCACCACCACAATCTGGCGCTCAATCCGTTCCTTTAATTCCGTTACATGGGAAATGATTCCCACCAGCCGTCTTCCCTCTGCCAGGTCCCCCAATGCCTTCATTGCAAGGTTCAGCGTATCCTCGTCCAGGGAGCCGAAGCCCTCGTCCACGAACATGGTGTCCAGGCGTATGCCGCCTGCCGCGGACTGGATTTCATCGGACAGCCCCAGGGCCAGGGACAGGGATGCCTGGAAGGACTCTCCTCCTGACAATGTCTTGACGCTGCGCTGGGTGCCGTTGTAATGGTCAATCACGTTCAGGCCAAGGCCGCTTTTTCCGCGGTTATCCTCCTCGGTGCACCGCTTCAGCTCGTACTGGCCCCCGCTCATCACCATGAACCTGGTATTGGCCCGTGCGATGATCCGCTCAAAATACGCCATCTGTACATATGTCTCAAACGTAATTTTTTCCTTTCCGCCCACTTCGCCCGAAGCAGTATCGGACAGGGATTTGACCCAGGTCCACTGCTGCTGTATTTCCTCCATGGCGTCCTTCTGCTTCAATATCCGTCCGTATGCGGTGCGGTTGGTTTCCAGGCGGTGATGGATACGGCTCTTTGTCTGTTCCTGTGATTCCAGTTCAGCCCTTACCCTGCCCTGGGCAGCGGATAGTTCCTCCATCTGCCTGCCCAGTCCCAAAGCAGTCACTTCCCTGTCTATCCTGGCATCCTCCAGCTGCGCCCTCAGAGCTTCCATGCGCGACCTGGCATCGGCAACCTTCTGGTTTACTTCATGATATACTTTCTCCGCTTCCCTGTAGGCCTTTTCCCCAGCCTCAAAGGCCGCCCGTTTGCCAGCCAGTTCCTCCTGGGCCTGTTTCCTGTCCTCAAAGGGAAGTTTTCCAGCCAGTTCCTTTATCTGATGTTCCAGGCCTTTTTCCCGTTCTTCTGCTTCAATAAGAAGTTTCAGGGCCTCCTGCTTCCTCTCCCCTGCTTCCTCCAGGGATTTCTGATGGCCCACACGCCCTTTCTCCAGTTCTTCCTTATGTTTCAGGCGGGCGCGGCAGTCCGCGGACCGCTTTTTCGCAGCTGTTTCCTGGCGGGCCAGCTGGTCCTTAAGTTCTCCCAGCATGTCCTCCCAAACTTTGAGGAAATGCTGCCGGCCCCCGGGGCTGGCAGCATTGCCGGATGGACTACTGACCGCCCCTTCATCCGCCCTGCATTCTGCCTGGTTCAGGCGTTCCCGCCACGATTCCTTCCAGGACCCTACCTCGGCATCAATCTGCTGCCTCATCCTGGTATAACGCGTCTCCAGGCCGCCTGCCAGCCTTCCGGCCTTAAGGCTTAGTTCCGAAGCCTCCCTGGTTCTGGCTTCAGAATCCTTTGCGGCCTGGTCAACCAGTTCCTTTGTCACATCACTGTCAGAATATGGACCTTGGAAGATGGTTTCGGGCTTCATCCCGCCCGGAACCGTGTCTGCCCGTCCTGTGTCTGCCTGAACCTCACCTGCCCAGACCGCGTCTGCCCGAATCTCATCTGCCCGTCCTGCGTCTGCCCGAATCTCACCTGCCTGTCCTGCGTCTGCCCGAATCTCATCTGCCCGTCCTGTTCCTGCCGGAGCCGGATGCACGGTGGAACCGCACACCGGGCATGGTTCGCCCTCTGCCAGTTCCCTTGCCAGGATTCCGGCCTGGTTGTCCAGGAAACGCTGGTACAGGCTTCTGTATACCTGGTCCGCCCTGCGCCGCTTCCCGTCCGCCTCCCGGTAGAGTTCCTGGGCCTGCTCCAGGTTTTTGCGCTCCCTGTGGTATTCTGAAAGCTCCCTCACAAGGGAATCCACCCTTATCCTGTACTCAGCCAGCTTCTCAATGGCTAACCGGGATGCCTGGTAATCCTCCCCGGCCGTCTTAAGGTCCGCCAGTTCATTGTCATCCTTTAAAAGCTGTTCCCGCCACCGCGCTTCCTCCTCCTGGGTCCGGAGCGCCACGGCCTTTAGCCCGGCAATCCGCTTAAGGCATTCTTCCCGGCCCGCGGTCAGGCCGTCATACTGTACGTATGACTTCATGGCCTCTTCCATCTTTGTGATGGTGACCATCAGGATATCCCGCTCTGCCTGGCCTTCCTTTTCCTTATTATAATTGCATTGTGCAGCCGCCAGCCTGGGAGCCTCCCTGTCCAGGACCAAACGGGCTGCTTCCATGTCCTTTAGCGCCTTTGACGCTGACTGCGCCTTTCCAAGCTTCAGTCCCAGGGCGGACATCTCCTCACGGATGGCCTTCATCCTCCCGTCTGCGGCATGTTCCTCTTCCATGTCCGCCGTAATCATCTGTTCCAGCAGCTCCAGCATAACCTCAAGGCTTCCCTTTTGCGCTTCCTTCCACCGGATTGCCAGGTCCGCCCTCTCTTCGCCGGGAATGACGCCGTCCGTATACTGCCCAATGCTCTTCCTGGTATCTGCATACTGCCCATACAACGCCTTGGCCTGGTCCTTTAACTTCTCCTGGAACTGCTGGTAGGGCCTGGTTCCGAAAATCTCGCGGAATATGGTTCCCCGGTCCTCCGTCTTACCGGAAAGCAGTCTTGAGAAGCTGCCCTGTGCCAGCATGGCAATCTGGGAAAACTGTTCACGGCTCAGCCCCAGAAGTGTTTCAATCTCCTGGGTCACGGCCTTGTCCCCCGTAATCACGCGTCCGTCCGGCATGCGCAGTTCTGCATCCGGCTTCTCCTTTGTCTCCCCTTCTCCCCTCTGCTTTGCCCGCATGTATTCAGGATTGCGCCGCACACAATATCCTGCCTCATTATATACAAACGACATTTCCACAAATGTCCTTGCGTCCATGGGCGCATATTTGCTCCGCAGCATCTTAGGCCTGCGTGCCTCTCCGCTGGCATTTCCATAGAGGGCAAATGTAATGGCATCAAATATAGTGGTCTTTCCCGCGCCTGTATCGCCTGTAATCAGATACAGGCCCCGGTCCCCTAAGGCATCCATATCCAGTTTCATTTCCCCTGCATATGGCCCGAATGCGGATATGGTTAATTGTGTCGGTCTCAATGTACATCCTCCCAGATCATTTCCATCAGTTTTAAGGAAAACTCCCTCTGCCGGTCACTCATGGGCTGGTTATTCTGAAGTTCATACAACTCCCCGAACAGCTCCATGGGCGATTTGCGTATCTCCCCCGCCTTATCCACGGACTGCCCCGACCTGGTGCGCTGGTTGTCATAATCCAGCTTCATCACATTGGGGTAGATGGACCGCAGCTTCCCTATGGCATCCAGTATGTCCTCTTCATCCGTCAGGGTGATATGCAGGTAGTCATCCACCGCGGTCCCCTGGTAAAATCCCAGGTCCGTCACCTGTTCATAGCTTCCTTTTATATTGCGCATATCGTGCAGCGGCTTAAGGGGCCTGGTGGATACGGTCACATTTCCCTTTTCCAAAAGTTCCACTACGGTTACGGACTTCTTATGTCCTGCTTCGGAAAATGAATACTTAAGCGGGGTGCCGCAGTAGCGCAGGGTATCCCTGCCAATCCTCTGGGGTCCATGGATATGCCCCAGGGCCACATAGTCAAAATCCCGGAACCAGTCCGCGCCCACCTGCTCCAGCCCTCCGATGGACAGTTCCTCGGAGTCACAGGCCGAGGCTCCCATGACAAACTGGTGGGCCATCAGGATATTGCGTTCACCGGGCCTGAAGCCATCCTTAGTCATGTGCGCCAAGGCACAGCCCACCCCATCATCAAAGCCCTGGATTTCCTCATCCGGGAAACAGCGCCGTACCATGGCCGGCTTTATGAATGGCAGCATATAGATATATACACTGCCGTAAGCGTCCTTAAGCTCCACCGGCTCCACATGGCCGTCATACACCGGGGCCATATGCACCCCTCTGCCCACCATCAGCTTCCCGCCAAAGGCCAGACGCTCCGGGCTGTCGTGGTTCCCGCTGATTACAAACACAGGCACGCCGCTGTCAGCCAGGCTGGTGAGAAATGCATCAAATACCTGAACCGCCTCGGCAGGAGGCACCGGCTTATCGTATACATCGCCTGCAATCAGCACAGCCTCCGGCTTCTCCTGGCCGATGATGGACAGTATCTCATTCAATATATATTTCTGATCCTCCAGCATGGGAAATTCATTGACACGTTTCCCGATATGGAGGTCAGACAGATGGATCAGCTTCATATATCTTCCTTCCTATTATTTCCTTATTCCCCAATATCCACACCATTGTACCCAACATCATACCACGCAGACCACATCCATTACAAGCATTTCCATTGCATGGAAATGGACTCTGTGGTAAATTAATACCATGACCCTAGAATCATGGTACGGGTACATGTGCCAGAACATATGATGATAACATGTCACATAAAAATATCAGACAATGAGGTGAACCAATATGAATCCAATGCTTATCCTACAGTTAAGACCAGCCTGGGAACAGTTTAAGGGCAACCACCCAAAGCTGCTGAATTTTGTAAAGGCAGCCTCCAAAGACAGCTTCCTGGACGAAGGCTCGCTGATTGAAATCAGCGTCACCAACAGCGCCGGAAAGACCATTGCATCCAATGTACGTGTGAAGGGGGACGACCTGGCCTTTCTGTCCGCACTAAAGGATGTGCTGGAAGGGGATTAACGGGGTTATCAGGACTCTATGAGTCAGATGAGCCAGGTGCGCACATCCATGGTGTAAACGCAGATACTGAAACATAAAAAGCGGCGTCAGACGGTTCCCGGTAGTTAGGAATCATCTGACGCCAGCTTTTTATTTATATCGTTCCTCAAGAAACTCCCATTGGTCCTTTCTGTCTCCGTGTTCAAAAAGGAACTGTTCAACAGGGCAGACTTTACTATCGTCCTTGGAGGATTTCACAAGGGGGATCACCTCTTCATAAGTAACAGCAATCCCTCTTTCATTCAATATCCTCAACCCGCCTTCGGATACCCTGGCCGCATGGCATTCCCTGATGGGAATCTGCTCCGCCATGATTCCCATGGCAATGCCAGCCTGATTGGCATAGAGGACCAGATTTCCGGTTCCGGTCAATCCGCCCTCATAGTATGCATGATACATGCCTGCCACCGGGCTTTTGTCTGTTTCCCATATGATGCTGCCGGAATCATCGGTCAGGATTGCAAGGGCTTCCCTGGTTGACACCTTCTGTAACAAATCCTCTCTCATCATGTCACCTGCTTTCACCTTTACAGCCTGTCAGCCGCCTCCTTGATTCTTCTTAATCCTTCCATGACAACCGCCCTGGGCGCTGCAAAGTTAAACCTCATGAACCCGCTTCCTTCCTTTTCCCCAAAGGTGGTTCCGTCATTTAACAGTACCTTGGCATCCTTAAACATGAAATCTTTTAATTCCTTCTGTGTTTTGAAGCCAAGGCCGCGGCAGTCCATCCAGATCATGAAGGTTGCTTCCGGATTAACTGCATGGATTTTGGGGATGTTACTGTTGATGTATGCAACCGCCTGGTTCTTCGTCTCATTTAAGTATGCGACACACTGGTCCGCATAGTCATCCCCATGGTTATAGCATGCCATCAATGCAACATTTCCAAATATATTGCGTCCCATACCCTTTTTGTAAGTCTGCTGGTTCATCATCCTGCGGTAGATTTCTTTATTATGCGTAAACCATGCAGCGGTACGGAAGCCAGCCACGTTGAAGGTCTTGGCAGGGTTTATGAATGTCACGGAATGGTTGGCAAATTCATCTGAGATGCCGCAGAACGGAACAAATTCATGTCCGTCGAAAATGATATCCGCATGGATTTCATCCACACCGATCATCACGTGATTGCGGATACACAGCTCTCCCATCCTTACCAGTTCCTCCCTGGTAAAGCATCTGCCGGTTGGGTTCTGGGGGTTGCAGATAAAAAGGATTTTTACCTTGGGGTCCGCTAATTTTCTTTCCAGGTCCTCAAAGTTAATTTCATACCGTCCGTTAATCAGGTCCATTTCATTGTAGACAAGCTGGCGTCCGTTATTTTTCACCAGATCATGGAACGGAGGATACACCGGGGTCTGAAGGAGGATTTTATCGCCGATGCTGGAAAATTCTTCTGTAAACCAGATCATGGCCGGTATCACACATGGTGAGAAATCTATGTACTCAGGATTCAGGTCCGTATCATGCCTTACCTTATACCACCTGGCAATGCTTTCCTCAAAAGCAGTATCAATATACGGATAACCGTAGTGGTTAACCTCCACACGCTCCCTTAAGGCTTCCGTCACTTCAACCGGGCTTGGGAAATCCGTGTCCGCAATCCAGAATGGAAGTACATCCTCCGGACACAGGGACGGGTCATACTTCTTTGCATCGGTTCCTCTTCTCTCTACACCTTTATCAAAATCATATATTATCTTACTCATGATGAAATCTCCTTTTCCTTATTTAATAATAGCATATTATCGTCCATTTTAGACAATCGCATATGAAACAATCAGGTTACATACAAACATGACCACAGCCGGGACAGAACACCTTTTCACAATGTCCATGATATCCAGTTCCGCCATGCCTGAGATGGCAATCACAACGCCCGCCACCGGTGACATACAGCGACCGATACCAGATGACAGCTGCATCGGAAGTGCAATGGTGGCAGTGGAAACACCCATCTGGGCCGTCACATCCGGCACCAGCGGACCAAAGGCATACCAGGACGCATTGCCTGAACCCAGCAGCATGCCTGCAAAGAATGTTATCATGGACATCAATGCCATGGTAATAATAGGGGCGCTCTTAACAGCTGCCAGGGTATTGGATATGATTGTGATACCGCCTAACAGTTTGATGGCTTCCGCAAAAACCGCCGCACCGATCAGGATACTTACAACATTGGCAAATGAGTTCCCCATTGCTTTCATCACAACGCTGAAATCAGCCGTCACTTCTTTCCTGTCCCTTCTCCTTACCAGTTCCAGGATGAATACGAAGAACAGTCCGATCAGATTGGCTGTAACCACATCCAGGCTGATGGAGGGTATGAAGCTGAACACGGTAATCAGCACCAGGGGTACGATGGGGAGCATCGCATAGCACGCGGGGCAGCTGGCATCCTGGGGCATCTGCGCCTTTGCCACGGTCCCTCCGGCTGATACGTCCTTTTTGTCCATATGCCTCAGATATATGGGAAGGAACACGGCACAGATAAGGATAAGTATGGCTGCGGTCTTCCCCTGGTAGGTAAGGAAATAATCCATCATGGGCATTCCAACCACATTCTCTGCTGCAAATATCGCGCTTGAATCATTGGGGCCCCAGTCGACAAAGCCACACATGATCATGACCGTGGCAGCGCTCAGTTTACTGATTCCCAACGAGGTAAGTATGGGGAATGCAATAGCCATTAAAAGCATGGCCAGGCCTGCGTGGCTTGTGATTACCAGCTTTAACAGGGTGCCGATGATAAAGAGCATGCTTAAAACAATATATGGGTTCTTAATCTTCGATAATGGCTTGGTTGCCAGGTATGCCAGCTTTGTGGACGCCCCGATATGGGACATGTAAACAGCGTATCCTGTTACCATCATAAGGGTCAGTCCAACGCCGGATGCATTGGACTTAAATGCATTGGCCGCATAAGCGAACACATCTATGACAGCATTTCCGGTAGTCTTATCCCCCATGATTGAATGACCGCCAATGATAGCCGATATCAGCAGGATTGCCATACCTGATACCAGGAATACAAATACAGAATTATACTTTTTGATTACCAGCGTTGCAACTATTACTATGTATAGCAGCGTTAATATCACAGCTATGGTATTATTCATTCTACCTCTCCTGTCTCTTGCGGAAGGACTGTTTTTATGTTCCGGAAAATAATACAGATTCCACAATTCTTTCATGATTAGTTTTTCCCAAACCGGCCTGCAGTACCGGTTTGTGTAATGATACAGGTATACAGGACTAAGGTTTATTGTTTAGATTCTTAACCTTTAGTTTAGTATGTATACCTCTTGTTTAGATTCTAAACCTTTTAATATCTATTGTCAATATTATTTATACACTTTGTCAATATGCACGAATATGATACCTATATTTTGTGCAATATATCTAATTTTATTCTTATAAAATAAAATGCTCCCTTATACCGCCTGCCCGGAAAGCAGCAAAGGAGCCGCAGCAACCGCTGCGGCTCCTCAACCGTCTTATCAGTCATATATCCCTATGGGATTCGTGCCATAGGGTTCTTACTATAGGGTTCTTATTATGGGCTTCTTACCACATACTTCTGCTATTTATCTCTTCCTGGCCTTCTTCTTTTCATTCCTCTTATCCTGGACCTTGCGCCTTATATCCAGCCATGCCTCAAGCACGCGGAACGTGGTATTGATTTCATCCTCGGAGAACTGTTCCCTGACCACATCCATTGACTCGCCAAACCCTACCTCATCGTACCTGCGGTGGGCTTCATCCAGTTCTTTTCCTTTATCGGTCAGGAACAGATGGTAGCGGTTATCATTCTCAGGATCCACCTCCCTGTATACCAAACCCTTGCTTTCTACCTTTTTCAGGATTTGGGAAACCGCGCCCTTGGTCTTTCCATAATCCCTTGCAAGCTCAGTCACCGTAATTCCATGGTGGTCGGCAATATGCTTTAACGTATGTACCTCTACCGAAGTATAGGCTTCACCTGTTCCATAATCATGAGGCACTTTTGTAGAGATATAAAAGTTCGAGACCTGGTGCAGTATATCTACCGCTTCTACATCGTTATATGATTTCCTTGCCTTCTCATCCATACTTATACTCCTAATCCTGCAATATACCTTATCCGCCTTACCATGAATTGTTAAAGCATTGTTAAGAGTATACTATATTTAGATATCAAAGGCAAGTTTTTATTCCGTCTGCTGCAGGCCACATTCCTATGGACCATACAGTTGCAGGCTGTATTACTGCAGGTTAATCCCGGTAATTGCCGCCTGTCCGTCCACATTATTGAATATCACATTATTCTCATTGCCCATGATCACACCAGCGCCAAACTGCTCCAGGGTATCCACATCCGTGTCTGCAATCTCCTTTAACATGCCGTCCGTAAACAGCTTGTCCGCATCCAGCTCAAGGAAGGATTCCCTGTCGCTGATTTCCTCTCCTTCCCCCTCTCCAAGGGAAACATAGACCGGATAGGCGCAAAGGTCTGCCAGGGCTACCATATCCTTGCCTGCAACCGCTTTCTGCACTTTTTCCGCAAACGGCTTGATTTCAGATGCTTCCAGCTCAGATCCTGCATGGGATACATCGCCTGCCCCATCCTCTGCCTGAAGCCCTGTCTCCTCTCCAGCCTGGGCACCGCCCTGTGCCTGGGCGCTGTCCTCTGTTGTCTGCGCATCATCCGGGACTGCCGCCTCTGTTGTGACCGGGGCTTCGGTAGTAATCTCTGCCGCCGTGGTTGTCTGTGTATCTTTACCGCCGCAGGCCGTGATTGCAGCGGCCATCATCATTGCGGTTCCTATCACTGCTAATTTCTTTTTCATAATAATGTCTCCTCTTTTCTGCTGTCGGTTATGTATCTGTATCTGCCCCTTCCTGTCCCGGTCCTCCATGTGCACTCCAGTTCAGGACATTTTCCTCCACCGCGTCCGGTGATAGATATTAAAATAGAGAGTCCTGACCTCATTGTCAAGACCCTCTGGTTAACATTCATAATTCTTTAATTGATTCTTAATCCCGCACCATCCTTTATTCCCAGAAATTTCATAATATTCCATATATCTTTCGTGGGCACACATCTGACGGAAAGCAATGCTCAAGCGCCCCTAGTTCTTCATCTAACCGCTGCTAAGAAGGGCGTCAATAATCCCCTGCGCCGTCTTCTCCTCCACCTGCAGCGTCAGTTCCGGCTCGTTGATATGCTCCAGATAATGCGCATCCGAATTACTGATAATCCTGCACTTATCCAGATACGGGTTGTCTTTCCTCAGCTGATGGAGCTTCTTTAAATCCTTTACCTCAGCCGTCTTAAACCTGCTGTCCGGAGGAATGAAGCCCAGGTTTGCAATGAGGCTGTTGGCCGTCTTATCCACATGGGCAGGGAACATGACGCCCCCGTAGGAGCGCACCAGTTCCCACAGTCCGTCAAAGGAAATCTCAGTAGCATTAATCAGAAGGTTTGGCTCTGTCCCGCACACCTGATCCTGCTCGTTGTATATCTGCTGCTTGCCGAATATGGCTTCATTATTGGGGAATGGAATCAGCTTCCCATAGACATAGGCATCAAAACCAAGCGCTGCTTCCAGGTTGGGAAACAGGCACACCGCATGGACCTCCTCCGATGTATTGATCTCCATGCCAGGCACTGCCAGCACGCCGTATTCTTCAGCCGCTGCCATGAACGCAGGACAGTTGCGGCAGGTGTTATGGTCGGTCAGCGCCACCGCCTCAAGACCTTTAAGGGCAGCCATGCCCGCGATATTGGCGGGCGTCATATCATCATCCCCGCAGGGCGACAGGCAGGAATGGATATGAAGGTCATAGGTCAGGCTCATCATTGCCGGGAATCACCTGCCGCAGGGGCGTTGTCCGAAGATGCGCTGTCCCCAAAGCCTCCGGCCGGACAGCCATTGCCCAGCAGCCCATATATCTGAAGCGCCGCCTCAAAGATAGGCATATCCGTGGACATCACGGTAATCTCCTGGTCCGCCGCCTTCTTCTTTGCCACCTCATCCAGGACCGCTCCTTCCGCCAGGACCACGCAGGCCGCATCCGTCAGCGCGGCCACCGCCAGTGTGTTCATGTTCCCCATGACCGTCACCCATGCGCACCCGGCAGGCGCACGGCCCATGGCAATGCTCAAAAGGTCGCAGCAGAAAGGCGTGGTAATCTCCCGCTCCAGGCCGTCCCCCTCATTCACTACATTAAATATTCCATGTTCCATCAATCCCTGTACTGTCACGGTGAATCCTCCTCCTCGTCCTTTTTATCCAGCAGGGACATCTCATCCGATATCCTCTGTATATATTCCTTCAGGATGCGCAGGGTTTCCTGGCCTCCCCTGTCCCCGGCATGGAGGTCGTCAGCCAGTACCGACACCTCCTCGGACAGCTTGTGCAGGTTCTCCCTCAGATAGTAGACGCAGTCCGTCTCAATGGCATTGCCCCTGACAATATCCTCTGCCAGCGCCTTACAGGTAGGCGCGCCGCAGGAACCGCAGTCCAGCCCGGGGAACTTCTTCATCAGCCGCTCCACCTGGTTCAGCCTGGAAAAGCTCTCCATCATATTGTTGCCCAGGTTAAACACAGGCTCATACTCAACCCCGGTGGTCCACTTGATCAGCCGCTCCTCGCTGTCATGCATGTGGCTCCTGGCCACCGGCATGTACTTGCGCAGGCGTTTTAATTTCACCTCCGCCACATAAGGGTTCTCCACGGTCAGCACGCCGCCCACGCACCCGCCGTTGCATGCATTCAGCTCCACGAACCGCAGGTTGGTGAACTTCTGGTCCTCCATGTCCTCCAGCACCCGGATCACGTTCTCAATCCCGTCCGCTGCCAGATAATTCTCCGTGAACAGGCCGCTGGCCTCCCCGCCGCTGTGTCCCCAGCTGATTCCTATCTTCCCTGAAGTGCCGATGACAGGATAATCCTCCCCGGCCACTGCCTTCATGCAGGCCAGAAGCTTAGGATAAACATCCTTTATGGCCAGCACATGGTCCACCTGGCTTTTTTCCGTCCCAAGGGGCGACTTTACATAGGTCACCTTGGACGGACATGGGGAAATGAACATGATTCCAATCTTCTCCCTGGGAAGCCCCGTATCCTTCATGGCCTTCTCCGCCGCCAGGATACCCGCCACCTCCACCGGCGGATTGAGGGGCAGGAGATGGGGGATCAGGTTAGGGAAACGCACGCGGATCAGGCGTACGACGGACGGACAGGCAGTACTGATAAGAGGCAGCTGCCCCTCATGCTCGGATATGTACTGTCTGGTGGCCTCGCTCACCAGTTCCGCTGCCGCGCTCACCTCAAACACATCGTCAAATCCCATCTTCACCAGGGCGTTGAGCACGATGTTCACATCATCCAGATTGTTGAACTGGCTGTAAAGGGACGGCGCCGGAAGGGCCACCGTGTATTCATACTGTTTCATCACATCCATCTTGTCATAGGTGGCAAGCTTTGCATGATGTGGGCAGACCCTGATACATTCCCCGCAGTCAATACAGAACTTATTGTTAATGCTGGCTTTTCCTCCCCGCACCCGTATGGCCTCTGTGGGACAGCGTTTGATGCAGTTGATGCATCCCTTGCACAGGGATTCGTCCAGCCTCACAGAATGGTAAAATTTATCCATATCAACCTACTCCCTTGCTATACCTTATATCTTCACTGTCATGGTAATGGTGGTTCCCTGGCCCAGCCTGGTGTCAATCTCCATGTCATCCGAATATTTCTTCATGTTGGGAAGTCCCATACCGGCGCCAAAGCCCAGGGAGCGGATTTCGTCCGGAGCCGTGGAATATCCGGCCTGCATGGCCAGCTCCACATCAGGGATACCTGGACCAACGTCCGCCAGTATCATCTTAATCTGCTGAGGCGTTATCTCCACGGTAATCAATCCCCCTTTTGCATGGATTACCATGTTGATTTCCCCCTCATACATAGCAATGGCCACCTTCCGGATGGCCTCAGGGTCAACACCCATCTGCTTTAATTTCCGTTTCACATCGCTGCTTGCCTCACCTGCCCTGGTGAAATCATCAGCTGATATGTCATATGTTAAAACAATTGCGTCCTCCATAATCGGTTCCCTTCATTCATTATATTATACTATATGGCCCCGCCGTGCAGCCCGGCCTCATAGAGCATGCCGCAGGCAGAGAACATCCTGTGCCCCGTGGCCATGACCACCAGGCCCCTGTCCTTTGCCATCTCAAGCATGGCCTCGTCCGGCTTCTTCCCTCTTACGAAAATAAGACACACGATGTCCAGCATTTCCGCCGTCCTTATGACCTGCGGATTGCACAGTCCTGTGAGCAGGATGGAGTGGTCCTTGGAAAATGCCAGCACATCGCTCATCATATCCGAGCCGCAGGCCGACCTCACTTCCCTGTCCAGATACTCTTCCCCTACCAGTACCCTTGCGCCTAAAATGTCCCTTGCATCCCTTACCGTCATACCTTGCCTCTCCTCATTGAAAATTTGATTAGTTACCTCAGACAATTGTATACAATTTAATACAATATAGCATACCATCCATCTTGTTGATTTTCAATACAATTCCGATTTTTTACATGTTTTTTATCGTTAGATTTTTCACATTAAAGGTAGATTTTTTTAGTGTTTCATGATAAAATATTGATACATTGCACAATGTACAACCTATGAGGAGGTAATAAAAAGATGGCTTGCAAAAAACAAACCGTTCCCTTTGCGGGAACACCTGAGCAGGAGGCAGAACTGAAATCAGTGATTGCCCAGCTTAAGGACCAGCCTGGTGCCCTGATGCCGGTAATGCAGAAGGCCCAGGACATTTATGGTTATCTTCCTATCGAAGTGCAGACCATGATATCTGACGAAATGGGTATTCCGCTGGAAAAAGTCTACGGAGTATCCACATTTTATGCCCAGTTCGCTCTACAGCCAAAGGGCAAGTACAAGGTATCTGTCTGTCTCGGTACAGCATGTTACGTTAAAGGTTCCGGCGAAATCTTCAGCAAACTGGAAGAATTGCTGGGCATCACCAATGGTGAATGCACAGCAGATGGCAAATTCTCCCTGGATTCCTGTCGGTGTGTCGGCGCCTGCGGACTTGCTCCCGTCATGATGATCAACGGCGAGGTATACGGACGTCTTACGGTGGACGATATACCCGGCATCTTAGCAAAGTACAATTAAGCCTATGATGACAGAGATTTCCCTGAATGTACTGGATGTATCAGAGAATTCCACACGGGCAGGCGCTTCCCTCGTTACCATTCTGGTCACAGCTGACACGGCCGATGACAAGCTGACCATTGTCATAGCGGATGACGGCTGCGGAATGACAGAGGAACAGGTGGCCCATGTAACGGACCCTTTCTTTACCACCAGGACCACAAGAAAAGTAGGACTTGGGATTCCATTTTTCAAATACGCCGCTGAAAGTACGGGCGGCAACTTCCATATTGAATCGGAACCAGGTAAGGGAACCACCGTAACAGCAGTCTTCGGACTGTCCCACATAGACAGGATGCCCCTGGGTGATATGAATCTGACCATACATAACCTGATTGTGTACCATCCTGATACAGATTTCGTCTATACATATACGTATAATGATGCATCATTCACGCTGGATACCCGGGAAATGCGGGAGATTCTTGGAGGAATCCCCTTAAATGCCCCCGAGATATCCGATTACATACTGGAATATCTGAAAGAGAATCAACGGGAAACTGACGGCGGTGTCCAGCTCTAAACCGGACACACGTCCCACAACCATGTAAGTGCTCATAATGAGCCACTCATAATTAGGAGGATAATCGCATGAAAACTCTTGCTGAATTACAGGCAATCAGAGAGAAAATGCAGAGCCAGGTCAACCTGCGCGCCGAGGACCACAACCATACACGCGTGGTAGTAGGCATGGCTACCTGCGGTATTGCAGCCGGTGCAAGACCGGTTCTGAATACACTGGCACAGGAAGTCCAGTCCAGAGGACTGACTGACAAAATTTCCGTAACACAGACAGGCTGTATCGGCTTATGCCAGTACGAGCCGATCGTGGAGGTAATCGAGCCAGGCAAAGATAAGATTACATACGTTAAAATGAACCCTGACAAAGCCCTTGAGGTGATGGAGCGCCATTTAATCGGCGGCCACCCGGTAGAGAAGTACACCATGGGCGCAGCAGGCCTTAAATAATAAAGGAGGAAAGTACCATGTATCGTTCACACGTCTTAGTATGCGGCGGCACCGGCTGTACTTCCTCTGGAAGTCCAAAAATCATGGAAGCCCTGCACAATGAAATCAAGAAACAGGGACTGGAAGAGGAAGTGGCTGTTGTTGAGACAGGCTGCCACGGACTCTGCGCTTTAGGTCCCATTATGATTGTATATCCGGATGCCACCTTCTATTCCATGGTGCAGCCAAATGATATACCAGAGATTGTATCCGAGCACCTGTTAAAGGGCCGTGTGGTAACACGCCTTCTTTACCAGGAAACCGTCAGCCCTACCGGCGGCATCAAGGCATTAAGGGATACTGATTTCTACAAGAAACAGCACCGTATCGCACTGCGCAACTGCGGTGTCATCAACCCCGAGAACATCGAGGAGTACATCGGCACCGGCGGCTACCAGGCCCTTGGTAAGGTTTTAACGGAAATGACTCCTGACGATGTAATCCAGACCCTGCTTGACGCCGGTCTTCGCGGCCGCGGTGGCGCAGGCTTCCCAACCGGATTAAAGTGGAAACTGTGTAAGCAGAATGACGCTGACCAGAAGTATGTCTGTTGTAACGCGGACGAGGGCGACCCAGGCGCATTCATGGACCGTTCCGTTCTGGAAGGCGACCCTCATGCGCTCCTTGAGGCAATGGCCATTGCCGGTTATGCAATCGGCTCCAACCAGGGTTATGTCTATGTGCGTGCAGAGTACCCAATCGCAGTGGACCGTCTGAACATCGCCATCAAGCAGGCACGTGAGATGGAACTGTTAGGCAAGAACATTTTCGGAACCGGATTTGACTTTGATGTGGATATCCGTCTGGGCGCAGGCGCATTCGTGTGCGGCGAGGAAACCGCCCTCATGACATCCATTGAAGGCAAGCGCGGCGAGCCAAGGCCAAGGCCTCCGTTCCCAGCACAGAAGGGCCTGTTTGGCAAGCCAAGTATCTTAAACAACGTTGAGACTTATGCAAACATTCCTCAGATCATCCTCAACGGACCTGAGTGGTTTGCTTCCATGGGTACCGAGAAATCAAAGGGTACCAAAGTATTCGCCCTGGGCGGCAAGATCAACAACACAGGTCTTGTGGAAGTTCCCATGGGAACCACACTGCGCACGGTCATCGATGAAATCGGCGGCGGCATTCCAAATGGCAAGAAGTTTAAGGCTGCCCAGACCGGCGGTCCTTCCGGCGGATGTATCCCGGCTGAGCACTTCGATATCCCCATTGACTATGACAACCTGCTCTCCATCGGTTCCATGATGGGTTCCGGCGGCCTGATTGTCATGGATGAAGACGACTGTATGGTGGATATTGCAAAGTTCTTCCTGGAATTCACGGTTGAGGAATCCTGCGGCAAGTGTACTGCATGCCGTATCGGAACCAAGCGTATGCTGGAGATCCTGGAGAAGATTACCAAGGGCACTGCCGAGATGGAGGACCTTGATAAGCTGGAGGAACTCTGCCACTACGTAAAGGCCAACTCCCTGTGTGGTCTGGGCCAGACCGCTCCCAACCCTGTACTGTCCACCCTTCATTTCTTCCGTGACGAGTACGAGGCACATATCAAGGAAAGACGCTGTCCGGCCGGCGTATGTAAGGCGCTTCTGTCTTATGTCATTGACCGGGACAAGTGCCGCGGATGTACCCTGTGCGCACGTACCTGTCCTGCAGGTGCAATCGTGGGAAGCGTTAAGAATCCGCACGTTATTGACCTTAACAAGTGTATCAAGTGCGGCGCCTGTATGGAAAAATGTAAGTTTGGCGCAATCTACAAGAAATAATAAGGGAGGGAATAGACGATGGAGACAATTAATCTTAAAATCAACGGCATTGCAGTCACCGCTCCCAAGGGATCCACTATCCTGGAGGCAGCAAGACTGGCACATATCGAGATTCCTACTCTGTGTTTCTTGAAGGAGATCAACGAAATCGGTGCCTGCCGTATCTGTATTGTAGAATTAAAGAATGGAAAACTGGTAACTTCCTGCGTATACCCGGTTGAGGAAGGCATGGAAGTATTTACCAATACACCAAAGGTCCTGGATTCCAGGAAGAAGACCTTACAGCTCCTGTTATCCAACCACAACCGCTCCTGCTTATCCTGTGTGCGCAGCGGACACTGCGAGCTTCAGGAACTGGCCCATGAACTGGGCGTTGAGGACGAGGCTTTCTATGACGGTGAAAAGACACCCTCTGAGATTGACTACTCCGCTGCCCACATGATCCGTGACAACAGCAAATGTATCCTGTGCCGCCGCTGTGTGGCCGTGTGCGACCAGATACAGGGCATTGGCGTGATCGGCGCCAACCACCGCGGGTTTGCAACTGATATCGGCTCCGCATTTGAGATGGGCCTGGGTGAAACCTCCTGTGTTTCCTGCGGACAGTGTATCGCCGTATGTCCTACGGGCGCCCTGACAGAAAAGGATTACACCGGGGATGTATTCGCGGCAATCGCCGACCCGTCCAAGCATGTAATCGTACAGACAGCTCCTGCCGTACGTGCAGGACTGGGCGAGGAATTCGGCCTGCCAATCGGTACCGATGTGGAGGGCAAGATGGCTGCCGCACTGCGCCGCCTTGGCTTTGACAAGGTATTTGACACCAATTTCTCCGCTGACTTAACCATCATGGAAGAAGCCCATGAGTTCCTGGACCGCGTACAGAATGGCGGCGTGCTTCCGATGATTACTTCCTGTTCACCAGGCTGGGTTAAGTACTGCGAGCACTATTTCCCGGATATGACCGAGAACCTTTCCACCTGTAAGTCTCCTCAGCAGATGTTTGGCGCCATCGCCAAATCCTACTATGCCGAGAAGGCCGGCATCGACCCTAAGGACATCGTAAGCGTAAGCGTCATGCCATGTACTGCCAAGAAGTTTGAGATTGGACGTGAGGACCAGGATGCCAACGGCGTACCGGATGTGGACATTTCCATCACCACCAGGGAGCTGGCCCGCATGATAAAGAAAGCCGGCATCAGGTTCTTAGACCTTCCCGATGAGAAGTTTGACGATCCCCTGGGTCTTGGCACGGGCGCGGCCGTTATCTTCGGCGCAACCGGAGGCGTCATGGAGGCAGCACTGAGGACAGCCGTTGAGTCACTGACCGGGGAAGAGCTTCCTAAGCTGGATTTCGAGGAAGTCCGCGGCACAAAGGGCATCAAGGAAGCCACCTACAATGTAGCCGGCATGGATGTGAAGGTTGCTGTTGCTTCCGGCCTTGGCAATGCAAAAGAGCTGCTTGAAAAGGTAAAATCCGGTGAAGCAGACTACCACTTCATCGAAATCATGGGATGCCCGGGCGGCTGTGTAAACGGCGGCGGACAGCCCCAGCAGCCAGGACATGTGCGCAACACGACGGATATCCGCGGCCTGCGTGCAAAGGTCCTTTATAACATCGACTCCGCCAACCCAATCCGTAAGTCCCATGAGAATCCTGCAATCAAGGAACTCTATGCAGCTTACCTGGGCGAGCCTGGAAGCGAGGTAGCACACCACCTCCTTCACACCACTTATGTGAAGAGGACCATCAATAAGCAGTTTACCAGGGAAGTACCCAACATTGCCATAGAGGTTGGAGATTATTAAGGTTTTTTGCAAGCAATATTAATATACAGAACAGCGGATTGCAGGCTTGCCCCTGCATCCGCTGTTTTGGCGTTTTTCCTTATATATCTACCTGGCCCGCCATCCAAACAGTCCGTCCATCACATGCCATCATACCAATTCATTATACTTCCCGCGCTTCACATAATGGGTATGCAGCAAGTGATGGGACAGGTGCCCGTTGGGCGTTCCCAGGTAATCGTTATACAGCTTCATCAAATCCGGGTTCTCATGGGATTTGCGCAGTACCTTGCGTTCATCTTCGCTGTACAAGGCCTTGGCGCGCTTCTCGCGGTAGTTCTCCTCACTGCAGCGTGGCTGGCCGCCTCCGTTGATGCATCCGCCGGGACATCCCATAACCTCGATGAAATGATAAGGGGAGGTTCCCTCCGCCACTTCCTTCATCAGCATGGATGCCCCCTCCAGGCCGCTGGTTACTGCTACATTCACAGTCACCCCTTTCAGATGTCCATACTCAGGAAGCGTCTCTTCTATCGTAATGGAGGCTGTCTTCACCTGGTCCAGTCCAACGATTGGCGTTACATGGAGTTTTTCAAACGGCAGTTCATTTCCAGTCACCACTTCGTATACCGTGCGAAGGGCCGCCTCCATCACACCTCCGGTTACGCCGAAAATGTCGGCTGCTCCGGTTCCCAGGCCAAGAGGCGCGTCAAACTCACCTTCTGGAAGGTTCACAAAGTCAATACCGGCTGTCTTGATCATCCTGGCCAGCTCCCTTGTGGTCAGGACCGCGTCCACGTCGCGCTGTCCGTCCACTTCCATCTCCGGACGCTGGATCTCGTATTTCTTGGCCGTACACGGCATCACGGACACCACGAACATATCCTTGGGGGCCGTGCCTGTACGCTCCGCGTAAAATGTCTTCACCACGGCTCCCATCATGGTATGGGGGCTTTTACAGCTGGACAGGTGGTCCAGTTCATCCGGGAACTGGTGCTCAATGTGTTTGATCCATCCCGGCGAACAGCTTGTAATCATGGGAAGGGCCGTATTGACCCCATGGCCGTCCTCTCCCTGCGCCCCATCGCCCTTAAGCACTGCATTTAAACGTCCCAACAGTTCCGTTCCCTCCTCCAGTATGGTCAGGTCGGCTGAGAACAGGGTGTCAAATACATCGTCAAAACCGATTTCATGAAGGGCGGATGCCATTTTCCCGGTGACGGGGGTGCCCACCGGAAGGCCGAATTCCTCGCCCAGGGCCGCGCGCACGGCAGGAGCCACCTGGACAACCACGCGCTTATCCGGGTCAGCCAGGGCGCGCCATACAGGTGTGAGTCCGTCCGTCTCCTTCAATGCCCCGGTGGGACAGACAACCGTACACTGACCGCACATTGCGCAGGCCGTGGAATTAAGCGGCAGGCCCATGGCCGGGCTGACCACTGTGTCGAATCCCCTGTTCTGGGCTTCAATGGCCCCTACCTTCTGTATCTGCTTACACACGGTGACACACCTGCGGCACAGGACACATTTGCTGGTATCTCTTGTGATGGACGGGGAAATATCCACATGGGGTTTGGTCATGGCGCCTTCAAAGCGGCTTTCGGCCACGCCCAGCTCATATCCCAGGTCCTGAAGTTCGCAGTTGGTATTCCTGCTGCAGTTCAGGCAGTCCTTTGGATGGTTGGACAGGAGCAGCTCATAGAGCACCTTCCTGGCTTCCAGAACCTTGGGGGAATGGGTCCTTATGACCATTCCTTCCCGTACCTTTGCCATACAGGATGCCTGAAGGTTCTTCATGCCCTCCACTTCCACCACGCAGATACGGCAGGAGCCGTACTGGTGGACATGTTTCATATGACAGAGACTGGGAATCCTGATTCCCACGGATTCTGCCGCTTCCATGATGGTGGAGCCTTCCGCTGCCTCCACCGGTTTTCCATTTATGGTTATATGTATCATACAATCATTTCCTCCTCTCCCTATCTCCGGTCACAGTGAAGACATCTCAGGGCCTCGCCCATAGCATCCAGTTTATGGTAGCCGCAGTTCACTTCCTTAAAATTGTCTTTCCGCTCTTCCACGGACAGGCATCTGGTGGGGAACCGTTTATGCGGCTCGCTTACTTCTATGTCAATCTCAGGAATCTCGAACCATTCGCCCATGTTAAGTTCCCCGGTGCCGCCCACGTATTTATCAATCTTACCGGCGGCCTTCTTGCCGTCCGCAATGGCCTGGATGACCACGTTGGCGCCCCACGGGCTTACATCCCCGCCTGCGAATACGCCTTCCTCGCCTGTCTCGGATGTAAAGCGGCCAATAGCCAGCTTGCCGTTCTTCTCCACTTCCACATTGGTGGTCCTGTATGCCTGATGGTCCACATCCTGGTTGATGGCCGTGACGATGCCGTCACACTCCAGGAAGAAATCAGAATCCGGGATATGTGCCGTACGCCTGCGGCCGTCCTTCCCATAATCTGTTTCTTTCCTGCGCACAAGGTGGATTCCGTTTACCTTGCCGCCAGCCCCGAGGAACTCGACCGGGGATGCCATGGTAATCAGCTTCACGCCCTCCTCCCTGGCCTCGGCGATTTCGTCCCTGCCTGCCGGCATGTCTTTCTCAGACCTGCGGTAAATCACGGTCACATCGGTGCTGCCCAGACGGATTGCGGTCCTGGCCACGTCCATGGCCGTGCTTCCGCCTCCGATTACCACCAGCTTATTGGGAACATCCATATCACGTTTTAAACCAATCCTCTTAAGGAATCCAAGGCCGCTTTCCACGCCCTTTAAATCCTCACCCGGTACATCCAGAAGTCTGGACACCTGTGTTCCGGATGCAATATATACCGCATCGGACTGCTTCTTCATATCCTCGAAGGAAATATCGGTTCCGATCTTGGTGTTCAGATGGATTTCCACACCGCTCATCTCAATAGCGTGGATTTCCTTCTGAAGCACTGCCTTAGGCAAACGGTATTCAGGGATACCCCAGTACAGCACGCCTCCTGCCACGGATTCAGCCTCATATACATGGACCTCATGGCCCAGATTAGCCAGATAATAGGCACAGGAGAGTCCGGACGGACCTGCCCCGATAATGGATATGCGTTTTCCTGTGGCTGGTTTCGGCTCTATCAGAGGGATATTGTACTCATCGCGCAGCGCGTAATCCCCGATAAAGCGTTTCACGGAGCAGATTGCCAGAGGCTCATCCACCTGGGAACGGCGGCAGTGGTCCTCACACGGATGTGTGCAGACACGTCCGCAGACAGCCGGGAACGGATTATCCTGGCGGATCAGGCGGTAAGCATCGTCAATCTTACCAGCTGCCAGCATGGACATATAGCCGGGAATGAATACATTGGCCGGACATGCGTTGCGGCAGGGCGAGGTCTGAAGCTCTGCGCACACGCCTGCGCTGCAGTGTTTTTCGTAAATATGGGCCTCATACTCACTGCGGAAATACCTCAGGGTGGACAGGACCGGATTCGGAGCGGTCTGTCCAAGCCCGCACATGGCTGTCTGCTGTATGGTCTTAGCCAGTTCTTCCAGCAGGTCCAGGTCCCCGGGTTCTCCCTTGCCCTCTGTAATCCGCTCCAGGATTTCCAGCATGCGCCTGGTGCCGTTGCGGCAGGGAAGACATTTTCCGCAGGACTCGTCACAGATGAAGTCCATGAAATACCTGGCCGTATCCACCATGCATGTGTCCTCATTCATGACAATAAGGCCGCCGGACCCCATGATGGCCCCAAGCTTGGAAAGGGACTCATAGTCAACGGATGTATTCAGGTGTTCCCTGGTAAGGCACCCGCCGGAGGGACCGCCGGACTGGATGGCTTTGAACCGCTTGCCGCCAATGATTCCGCCGCCAATCCTGTATATGATGTCGCCCAGGACCGTACCCATGGGGACCTCGATGATTCCCGCATTGACAATATCCCCGGCCAGTGCAAATACCTTTGTGCCGGCGCTCTTTTCCGTGCCGAATCCATGATACCACCCGGAACCGTTCAGGATGATGGGAGCCACATTGGCCAGTGTCTCCACGTTATTGATGATGGTGGGGCTTTCAAACAGGCCCTTTTCAAATGGGAACGGAGGTTTCTGCCTTGGCTCTCCCCTCTTTCCCTCAATGGATGCCAGCAGGGAGGTTTCCTCACCGCAGACAAACGCGCCTGCGCCGATACGGATTTCCAGATCAAAGGAGAAGCCGCTTCCCATGATATCCTCACCCAGTATCCCGGCCTTCCTGGCCTGGTCAATGGCATTGCCCAGACGCTCCACCGCAATCGGATACTCCGCGCGCACATACACATATCCCTTGGACGCCCCGATTGCGTATCCTCCCAGCATCATGCCTTCGATAATGCTGTGGGGGTCGCCTTCCAGGATGCTTCTGTCCATGAATGCGCCGGGATCGCCTTCATCCGCATTACAGACCATGAACTTCCTGCCGTCCTCTGAAACTGCCTTAAGTCCTGCCTCCCACTTAACGCCTGTGGGGAAACCTGCACCGCCCCGGCCCCTGAGCCCGGAAGCCTTCATCTCATCCACCACATCCTGGGGCGTCATGCCGCACAGCGCTTTTGCAAGGGCGCCATATCCGTCCCTGGATATGTATGCCTCAAGGGAGGCATACTCCATATGGCCGCAGTTCCTGAGCGCTATGCGCACCTGGCCCTGGAAGAAATCAATGTCCTCCATCCTGGGAACATATTTGCCTGTCTCCTCGTTAAAATATGTAAACTCCTCGCAGATCTCATCCTTTAGAAGGTGTCTTGCCACAACCTGTTCCACCTTATCAGGAGTCATTTTCGTATAAAAAACCCCCTCCGGCTCCACCAGGATGACCGGGCCCATGGCACATGTGCCCATACATCCGGTCACCATGACCTGGACTTCACCGGACAGCTGGAAGTTTTCCACTGCCTTAACCAATGCGTCCCGCACTTCCCCGCAGTTAGACGAGATACATCCCGCTCCGCCGCACACCAGCACCTGGCGCCTGTAGGATTCCTTCCGGGCCAGGTATTCTTCTTTTATCCTTAACAGGTCTTCCTGTCTCTTCACTTCCATCACTGCTGTCCCTCCTCTTCATAGTAGCGCTCCAGAATCTGCTCCAGTTTGTCAGGATTGACCTGCTTATACACCTGGTCGTCAATGGACATGGCCGGCGCCAGTCCGCATGCTCCGATACAGCGTGCCACCTCAAAGGTGAACTTCCTGTCAGCTGTGGTCTCCCCGATTTCCACATCCAGCAGCTCCTTAATCCGTTCCACGATTTTCTTACCGCCCCGCACATAGCAGGCCGTGCCAAGACAGACACGGATGGTGTGCTCCCCTCTGGGCTGTGTGGAGAAGAAGGAATAAAATGTCACTACCCCGGACACCTCCGCCAGCGGGACCTCAAGCGCGTCCGCTATCACCTTCTGTACTTCAAGAGGCAGATATCCATATATTCCCTGCGCCATGTGAAGGACCTGTATCAGGCTTCCCTCCCTGCCCCTATACTCTGCCGCCAGTTCACCAATCCGTTTTAACAGCGCTTCCTCACTGTGGTCACAGCAGCACGTATGCGTGTGTTCACCCATAACTTTACCTCCTTTATTTTACCGCTTTTGTTTTCCATTTGTATTAAGCGTTGCGTGCTGGCCTGGCAGGCGGCTGCAGTCCGCCTGATGGCTCCCTCATCGCAGGTTCTCCCATATTGGGAAGAATGTATTGTGAAAAATTATACAAAGAAATGGCGGGAACAACCTTACCGGCTGCTCCCGCCAAAAAGACCCTGTATAACTTTTTCCGACTTTTTAAAAATGTCCTGCCTGCCCTGCCGCAGGCGGATATTCCCTCTCACTAAATCCATCGCGCACCTCAATTGATTAAAAATATCTGATTCACTAATATATACAATCAGTTGCCGTTCAGCCATCCAATCTTTTATTATTGTACCTAAAAAATTTTGTTATCTCAAAATAATTTTGTATATTTTTGATGATATCATAGAAGATTGTACTTGTCAATATACAATTAAATTTTTCACAAGCAAGTATATACGCTGTATTTTATATTTTTTTCAGTTTATTCTGAATTTTTTCGGTCGATTTCTGTCGTTTTTCTGAATCGTATTTTCATTTTTTCCAACATATGGTACAATATCGTTAACAAAATCTTTATACTTTTTTCACAGAAAGGAGCTTCTATGTTTGACCTTGATTTTATCCTTAAAGCACTGTCCATTCTTGTTCCTGTCCTGTTGGTCATCATCATCATAACCCAGGGCTATGTAAAGGCGCCGCCGGATCACGCCTTCATCATCTCCGGCCTGCGCAAGCAGCCCCGGGTCCTTATCGGCCGGGCAGGCATCAAAATCCCATTCTTTGAGCAGATGGATAAATTATACCTTGGACAGATAACCGTTGACATTAAGACGGATGAATACATCCCCACCAACGACTTCATCAATGTCATGGTGGACGCGGTTGCCAAGGTCCGGGTTGCCGATGATGACGGGCGGATGAAACTGGCCATGAGGAACTTCCTGAACAAGGAACCGGCAAAGATTGCGGCCGACCTCCAGGATTCCCTCCAGGGCAATATGCGTGAGATCATCGGCACCCTTACCCTGAGGGCCATCAATACGGACCGTGATTCCTTCTCAGACCAGGTAATGATTAAGGCTTCCAAGGACATGGAGAAGCTGGGCATCGACATCCTTTCCTGTAATATCCAGAATGTCACGGATGAACACGGACTGATTCAGGACCTTGGTATGGATAACACCTCCAAGATCCGCAAGGACGCATCCATTGCAAAGGCGGAGGCGGAAAGGGATATCGCCATTGCCCAGGCTGCGGCGGATAACGCTGCCAATGACGCCAGGGTAATCGCCGAGACAGAGATTGCCCAGAAGAACAACGAGCTGGCCATTAAGAAGGCCGAACTCCAGAAGGCGTCTGACACCAAGAAGGCGGAGGCGGACGCTGCTTACGAAATCCAGAAGCAGGAACAGCAGAAAACCATCCAGACCGCCACGGTCAATGCCCAGATTGCCAGGGCTGAGCGCGAGGCGGAACTGCGCAAGCAGGAAGTACTGGTTCAGCAGCAGGCGCTGGAAGCCGAGATTAACAAGAAAGCGGATGCCGACCGTTATGCCATCGAGCAGGCGGCTGCAGCCGGACTGACCAAACGCCAGCGTGAGGCGGAAGCCAAGAAGTACGAGCAGGAGCAGGAAGCCCTGGCCAAGAAGGCCCAGGCCGATGCGGAGCAGTATGAGCGCGAGAAAGACGCGGAGGCCCAGAAAGCCATAGCAGAAGCACAGAAGTACTCCATGGTCCAGGAGGCAGAAGGTATCCGCGCCAAGGGTGAGGCGGAAGCCACGGCCATCCGTGCAAAGGCGCTGGCTGAGGCCGAAGGTATGGAGAAAAAGGCCGAGGCCTACCAGAAATACAACAAGGCCGCCATGGCTGAGATGATGATCCAGGTGCTTCCTGAAATCGCAGGCAGGATTGCTGAACCTCTGTCCCAGATTGATAAGATTACCATCATCGGCAGCAGCGGTGACTCGGATAATGGTATCGGCACGGTTGCCGGTAATGTACCGGTTGTCATGGCAAAGCTTTTCGAATCCATGAAGGAAACAACCGGAGTGGACCTGGCGGAAATCATGAAGGCGGATACATACGATGCCAAGGTTACCAGGAATGTGAACCTGACCGGAGCGCCGGATATCGTACTGGGTGCCAATGCTGCATCTGATTCCGTACAGCCTGAAGCATAGGATTACATGATGTCCTGGATTGAAGTCATATAAAAACAAGATGGTGCTGCAGAAACCAGCTTTTGCCGGAACTGCAGCACCACCTTTTTATCTGTCTGGCTGGTCAGTGAAACGTCCAGCTTCATCCTCTTCTGTTTCAGTCCACTCTCCGGTAATGATCCGGTTGTCCTCCGGGTTCCAGAACGTTTCATGATTGTTGTTTTCAGACGGGCTTATGTCTCCCGTTTCCTGGTTCTCCTCCGGATCGCAGGGGCTCTCCATCCCTGGATTTTCCTCCTGCGCATTTTCCTTCCAGCGTATGGTTACCCGGAACAGGTCGTCTTCCACTTCAACCATCATGGTGCCGCCCTGGACCTCCACGAAGCTCCTTGCAATGGCAAGGCCAAGGCCTGAGCCTTCTGTGTTGCGGGCTGAATCCCCGCGCACAAACCGCTCCGTCAGTTCCTCCGGCGATACATTCAGCTCCTGGGCCGATACATTGCGCATGGATATATTCACATATCCTTCCGGTTCCCGTGCCACCTGGATATAGGCCCTGGTGCCCGGCATGCCATACTTTGCGATATTAACCAGCAGGTTCTCAAAAATACGGTAGGTCTTCTGGCTGTCCAGGTACAGTACTACCCGCCCCTCAGGCAGGTTGAACCGGAACTCAATCCCGCTGGCAGTCATTTTGTCTGACAGTTCAAACCGCACCTGCTTTAACAGGCTGATGATATCCACATTTTCCGGGTGCAGTGTCACGGTGCCGCTGCTGGCCTTGCTTACCTCAAACAGGTCTTCGATGAGCACCTTCAGACGCATGGATTTCTGGTCCAGCACCTGGATATAGGAACTGCGCTCTTCCTCTGTAACATTTTCCTGCTTCAGCAGGTTCACATAGGTGATGATGGCTGTCAGCGGCGTCTTCAGGTCATGGGACACATTTGTAATCAGTTCTGATTTTGTCCGTTCGCTTTTCACTTCCTGTGCAACCGCCTTTTTAAATCCATTCTGGATTTTGGACAGCTGTTCCTTAAATGGATTGAATATGCCCAGATCTTCTTCTATCTCCACATTCAGGTCGCCTTCCGCCATCTGGTTGATACCGTCCAGCAGGATCCTGTATTTCTTCTGCATCTGTCCCCAATATTTATTCAGCATGAAGAACAGCACGCATGAGTAGATGACCAATGCGCCGATTCCCCAGAACCAGAGACAGGATATGAGGGTCAGTATGATGAAGTTGCCGATGACCGCCTTGCCTAAAATCCTGGTGGAACGGCTCTCCCAGTCCGTTTCATTGAATACATTAAGCGCATTGCAGCACCAGCGCTTGATGAACCGCAGGAACCTTCCAAGCCAGGTGCGTTCCTTGAAATAGCGCCATGGTCCCATTGAGAAGATTGCGCGGTAACACATGATTCCCCAGCAGAAAAGCCCGTATACCACTGCCCAGAACAGCAGGTTGATGACAAGCACCGCTATATCAGCGCTCCAGGAAAGGAATCCGGCCCTGAGGATTTCCTGTTTCAAGGTTCCGTCCAGGGTGGCGGCTATGAGGCTTGACGGTATACCGCCTTCCCCCATTATACTAATCCATCCCACGCCTATAAGGCTCAGGGGTTCAAAGGACAGACGGCAGAGCGCGCTTTTACCCAGGCGGAAGGAACGGACCGCGGGCAGGGCAAGGGCAAGAACCATGAGGATGGCCATCATCCCGCCAGCTACCGTATAGTAACCGCCTCCGTACAGCAGCGCCCGTCCGTTAAGCATCGTGTTGTCCGATGTACTGTAGGAACTGCCGGTAAATGTTCCCGGCACACAGCGGAACATGATTTTTATATTCCTTGGCCCGGTGAACTGCATGCCGCTGTACCGATAGCTGTCAGACAGGCGGACGGCCAGGGGATCGTAGAATTCGAACCGGCCCATGGCCTGGAGGATCTTGGACGCATCCTGCTCATCCCCGGTAAAGCCCGACACCTTTAGGCTGCCTGTGGAAGTAAATTCTACCGTGAAACCGACTTCCTTTTTAGCGGAATCCAATGGCGTACGGAAAAATTCCCCGGGCTTATTTACATTGCTTCTCTGAAAGCCTCCGTTTTCATCTATTACAGCATAGAAAAGAGAGGAGTTATATCTCTGGTAATACCGCTCCCAGTCCTTACCCAGGGAATCCATCATGGACTGCAGCTCCTGGTAATAATCCAGATTAAACTCAGAGTCCACATAGTCCTGGGCGCCCATGGCCACCTCATAATTTTCCCCATCTTCCATGTCGGAATCCTGGATCATGACATGGCTGGATGCCACTCCGTATTCTTCTTCCCTGAGCGTCCTGATTTTCTCATCCAGGCCAGGGAGGAAGGTCTGTGAATAAGAGAGCACGCCGCCCTCTTCCTCCTGTTTCTGCTGGTGCCATATCTCATAGCTGAAATTCATGACCTGGGTTGCCAGGTCGCCGTAATCACTTCCCTGTTCCTGTATCCGCACGGTCCTGTCAGAAATATACTCCTCTGATTTTGCCTTCATATACGGATACAGCCCAATGGTTGCCGCCGATAAGGCCAGAACCGTCAGTACAATTATCAATACGCCGATTTTATGGTTGTTTTTCAATCTTGTATCCAACTCCCCACACCACCTTTACATATTTGGGCTCCCTGGGATTCACTTCAATCTTTTCCCTCAGGTTACGGATGTGTACCATGACCGTATCCGTGTTAATCGCCCGTTCATTCCAAACCCGTTCATATATCTCCTCAGCGGGGAATACACGTCCCGGGTTCTGTATCAGTAACAATAGAATCTTGAACTCAATGGGAGTCACCTTTACCGGTTTGTCATCTACCATGACCTCCACTGTCTCCTCATTGACCTCCAGGCCTCCCAGCCTGTGAATCCTTGGATCCTCAGCCTGTTTGGAACTCAGTCTGTCTAAAAACCTGTGGTAGCGCCTCAGATGTGAGTTAACCCTGGCCAGAAGCTCCATGGGCGTAAACGGCTTTGTGATGTAATCATCCGCCCCCATGTTCAGTCCCAGTATCTTGTCGACTTCCTCTGATTTGGCTGACAGGAAAATAACAGGAAAATCATACTTTTCCCTGAGCTTGGCGGTCATGGTGATCCCATCCATCTTCGGCATCATCACATCCACGATGGCAAGGTCAATCTCGTTGTCCTCCAATGCCTTAAGCCCTTCCAATCCGTCAGCTGCCTGGAATACCACATATCCCTGGCTCTTTAAAAATATCTCAACGCCCTCTCTGATTTCTTTATCATCCTCTACCAGCAGAATCCGGTCCCCACTCATGTACATTTCCTCCTTGTGCATATAATCCTAACAACTAAATCAAAATTTAACCTGCAAAAAATATAAAAG
>DS990260.1:1707577-1826514 GCA_000155435.1 Clostridiales bacterium 1_7_47FAA
AATTTCTAAAGTCTTATTGTAGCATTCCTAAGGATAATGTTCAACGGGGGGCAGGACGTGTTTGGAAAAATCATTCCATCCTCCCCCTGTAATGCAAAATACGTAATTTGAAAGACTTTGTTATTTATTTAATTAAATTGACAAATACTTCTGCCAATGATATGGTTTTTATATTCAATAATAATAATTACTGTTATTTATTTAGCAAAGAAACGGTAAAGGAGGTATTTCATTGAGTACATATGTTATAACAGGCGGTACCACAGGCATCGGCGCTGCAACCCGCAAGCTGCTTCAGGCACAGGGACACGAGGTGTTCAATATTGACTTTAAAGGCGGCGACTACCTGGCCGACCTTTCCACGCAGGAGGGCCGCCAGGGCGCCATTGACGAGGTTTTCAGGCGATACCCCGATGGGATTGACGTCCTGATCTGCAACGCAGGCGTGGGACCCACGGCGCCGCCCCAGATGATATTCGCACTGAACTTTTTCGCAAGCGTGCGGATTGCGGAAGCCCTGCGCCCCTTGTTAAAGAAAAAACGCGGAAACTGTGTCATCACCTCATCCAACTCCATTACCAACATGACCGTGCGCATGGACTGGGTGGATATGCTGTCCAATGTAATGGACGAGGAACGGATCCTGGAATTTGTCAAGGACATCCCCCGCACCCAGACTGCTTCCTGCTATAGCTCATCCAAGCACGCTTTGGCGCGCTGGGTCCGCCGTATATCCCCATCCTGGGCAGTGGACGGGCTGCGCATCAACTCCGTTGCCCCGGGCAACACCACCACTCCCATGACCCAGAACATGACCGATGCCCAGATGGACGCCGCCTTATTGATTCCCATTCCGACCCGCTACGGCAGAAAGGAATTCCTGGACGCGGAAGAGATTGCCAACGGCATCGTCTTCCTTGCATCCCCCATGGCCAGCGGCATTAACGGCGTCATCCTGTTCGTGGACGGAGGCATCGACGCACTGCTGCGCTCAGAACGTTTCTAATTGTAAGTGAGGAGGATAATTATATGACAATATTAGAACAATACATTGACTGTATGCAGAAGGGGGATGAAACCGCCCTGGCTGATTTATTCAATGAATACGGGGTCCTTCACGACTCTTCCGTATACAAGGCCGGCATGGACACCATCCACCTGGAAGGCAGGATGGCCGTGGAAATGATGTTCCACCACAAATTCGGTTTTAACGGCGGACCCTTCCCGATCCACAGCGTGAAATACGTGGACGACAATACCGTATGGTACTTCATCACCTATCATGAGCACGTTGTCCCGGTGACCGCGTTTCTTTCAGAGGTGGATGAAAAGGGGAAGATTAAGAGGCTGAATATTTATCCGCTGTAGGCGGGAATCCATGAGGCAGGGGACAGACGTAATACACGTGTCCCCTGCCCCGGTTCAGTCAGAAGCCGGATTCCATTTCCATTTTATTTTGTTATTATATCTCATTTCTGTACCATTTTCTTAACGGTTCCCTCCAGGTCCAGAAGGAAATAAAGTCCGTCCTGGCACATGTAGTATTCTTTTTCCATCCAGAGTCCTGTCTCGGATTTCTCCGGGCCTTTAATCTGGTTGTCCGGGGTTGCTTCTGTCAGGAACGGTTCCTGGTCCGTAAGGATTCCGAAGCTGTATTTTTGATACTGGAGGATGACGATGATATTCTTTTGTTCTTCCCCTTCCTTAGGAAGCCCAGGCTCCTCCAGATATGCAATTGGGACAATGGTTCCCTTGTAGTTGCAGACCCCGGCAAAATACGCGGGCAGGCAGGGGATGGGGGACATCACCATGTCCTTGCATATCTCCTTGATATAGGGGAATTCGATTGCGCACCTCCTGTTCCTTCCGGGTATGCAGAGTACGGTCTTAGTGTTTTCTGACGGCATTTTTCCCCTCCTTCTGGTACAGGTCAATGATTATCTCCGTGTCCAGGGCCGCACAGACATGGCCGCTTCCCATGATACTGCAGCCGCAGATTCCAGTCCTTCCCCTGAATCCGTTTCCAAATAATGGCGGAAGCGCCTTGATTACAATCCGCTTCTGTCCGTAAATGGAATCCATGATGATGCCCCCTTCCTGTTCAGCCCCTTTTACGTAAACAAGTACAGCCCGTTCCGGTGTGTGCCCCGGAAGGGAATAGAAGCATCGCAGGTCCACAAGGGGCACCAGCCTGTCCTCATACAGGATATAATCCCGCCCGCTGATTTCACGGGTCGTATCCTTTACCGTGTTGTAGTCAAGGAAACGGTATACGTGACGGGCAGGCAGGGAAAAGCGGTAGTCCCCCACCTTAAACCTGACGCATTCCATGGAGGCCAGGTTTAAGGGGACCGCAATGGTAAAGGCGCTTCCCTCGCCTTTTTTGCTTTTGATGTACAGGTTGCCGCCCACCTCGTCCATGATGTTCTTGACCACGTCCAATCCCACTCCGCGGCCTGAATATTCGGTTACTGTTTCATTGGTTGAGAAACCGGGTACCAGCAGGACGTCCCTGATTTTCTGGAAGTCACTATCTTCCTGGTTTCCGTCCATCAGGCTCTTTTCCCTTGCCTTTTCCCGGACCTTATCCTCATCAATTCCCTGTCCGTCATCACTGATGGTCAGCCGCAGTTCACCTGCCGTGTTCTCAGCCGTAAAGGTTATCTTACCTTTTCTGTCCTTTCCGGCTGCCTCCCTCTGCTCAGGAAGTTCTATCCCGTGATCCACGGCATTGCGCACAATATGCAGAAGCGCTTCCGACACATAGTCCACAACGCTTTTATCAGCTTCCACATCCGCACAGCGCACGACCAGCTCTGCTTCCTTTTTCTGGTCGCGGCAGATGTCCCGCAGGGCCCGCTTCAGTTTTGGCAGTATCCTGGCAACCGGCACAAGCCGCATTTCCATGACGGAGCGTTCAATCTGGCTGACCAGAAGGCTGATCTGATGGGCCGTCCCACTTTCAATTTCATCCAGCCCGCGCCTGCCAAGTTCTGTCTCCAAAGTCTGCATATGAAGCAGCAGCTCCGCTGCAATGTTCTGTAGGAGGTCCAGACGTTCGGTGCGCACCTCCATGAAATCCCCCTCCAGGGTTTCCTTATCCCCGTTTTCCTGTGTCTCCCTCTCTTCCCCATCCTTCTGCTTCACGGTATCCGCGGCGCGGCTGTCCGCCACCACCCTGCACCGTGCCACGAAAAGTCCTTTTTCCAGGGTATCCAGGACCGCTTCCTTATCATTGGCCTCAAAGCGGATGTATAGGCCGTGCTTCCCGATATATTCCGCGCTTTCCCCCGGACTTTCCAGGTTCTCAGGATAGGTCTCAATCAGGGAACAGAGACCGGATATGGACCGGACCAGCATGAATGCCCGGATGTTCTCCATACGGCATCCTTCCTCCAGGGTCACATTGGCCACGATACCGCTTTTTGATTGGAATATCTCCGGCAGCTGGGGCAGTTCCTCCGTTTCTTCCTTCCCCGCCGATTCCTGTAAAACTTCTTCCTGCTGTATATTATTTAATAGGTTCAGGAATGCATCGGTCTTTTTTTCTATATCCGATGTATCCCGTGGGGAATATTCCGCCCGGGTCATCTGTTCCAGCTCCTGCTCAATAAAATCAGAGGCGGAAAACAGCAGGTCAAACAGACTGGAATCCGGGGCTTCCAGCCGTTCCGGATGCTCCCTGTAATAGGAGAACAGATCCTCCAGCTTATGGGCCATGGAGGACAGACCTCCAAGCCCCATCATGGCAGAGGAACTTTTTATTGTATGCATGACCCTGAAAATGCTGCGAATATCATCCTCGCCAAAGTACCCGGTCCGTTCAGCTTCTAAAAGGATATCTGCCATCTGGCTGTTGAGCTGCCTTGTCTCAAGAAGATAAACCTCCAGCATTTCCCGGGCATCCGAATCAAAATATCCCATAATATGCTCCATCCATTATAAATCCTCAAACCAGACGCCCTGGTTCTTACCGTTCCTTTTGCCGTAATACAATGCTTTATCCGCACAGCTTATGCATTCTTCCAACGCCTCATGCGGTTTGAATACATGAAGCCCCAGGGTTATGGTGCAGGAAAACCACTCTTTTCCATAAGGGACCACAAACTGTTCCACCTGCCTGCGGATTCTTTCACAGATGTCAAATGCCTCATCCACCGTGACATTGAACAGGATGATGAGGAATTCCTCCCCGCCCCAGCGGACCACCCTGTGTTCGCGGCAGTTGCTTTCCAGGATATTGGCAATGCACACAAGGGCCATATCCCCTGCATCATGGCCATATGTATCATTTACGCGCTTAAAATCATCAATGTCCACCATGGCAAACACGGTTTCCACCGCCTCTTTTCCACAGCTTCGCATGTCCTCCAGTAAATCGCCCACAACATAGCGGCGGTTATACAGTCCTGTAAGCCCATCCCTGTAAGCCATGTAGTTCAGTTTCTCCATGCTGTTGCGCAGCTCCCTGTTCTGGCGGTCCAGTTCGTCCTTCTGCTTTTTCTGAAGAAGGTGGGCGTGGATCCTGGACTGCAGCTCCGCCTTCACAAATGGTTTCTTGATATAATCACATGCGCCCACAGAGAATCCCCTGACCACATCCTCATCACTGGATTTGGAGGTCAGGAAAATAATGACCGCATTTTTCTGGTCCGCCTCCTTAAGTGTACCGTAAAGCTCGTAACCGTCTGCATCCGGCAGTACCACATCTAAAAGGATTAAATCCGGCTGATGCTGTTTTATCTGCTCCACTGCCTCCTGGCCCGTATGCGCTTCACAGATATTGATGTCTTCCTCCTTCAGTGCCAGTCTTATCTGATTGCAGATTAAAAGGCTGTCATCCACAATCAGCACGGTCTGTCTGCCGTCATTTTCCATATACATAAACCTACCTCCTGGTTTTAAAGCATGATATCCGCATGCCTTACCGTACTTATTTTAAGCGTCCCATCTCCTGCGTGAAAGGAAATGGTCCTGCCATAGTTTCTTCCTGTGTCCTGGGCCGTCAGCTTAATGCCCTCCTGCTCCAGGCTGCATCTTACTGCCTCCACATTCCTCTGGCCGATATCCATGGTATTCCCGGATGTTTCAAACATCCTGGCGCCTCCCGCAATCTTGGCTGTCATCCTGCCCTTCCTGGCTCCGTGGCGCTCCATTTCCCGTATCAGTTCACGTACGCCCTGGTCCGCAAACTTATACAGGTTCGTTTTATCTGCAGCATACTCCGTGCAGGGCAGGATGACATGGGCCATGCCCGCTATGTGTTCCTGCCAGTCATAAAGGCAGACCCCCACACAGGACCCAAGGGCATAAGAAACCAGCACCTGGTCTCCTTTTGCAATTTTTCCTTCTGCAATCCCTACAATAATCTTATCCATGTCATTACTCCCTGAGCCTATGCAGCATTTTACCCAAATCTTCCTGCTCCGGAAGAAACAGGATTGTTCCCTTAAATGCCCTGCCCGACATATGGAACATATTCTCTATCAGCAGTATGTCATCGCCCGCAATCACCCACCTGGTCATGGGATAGCTGAGGATGGCGCCGCACATATCAATGCACAGTTCCGGGACCGATACATCCATTTCCATGTTCATGAACCGTGACAAGGCCCTGATATAAGAACCGCACATGATATTGCCCATCTCGCAGATAAGCGACCGCTCCATGTCATCCAATGCCATGAGGTCCCGCTCTCCCTGTCCAAGGATTGCGCTGAGCACTGATTTTGTAAATGTTTCGCTGAGCAGGAAAAGGAAGATTCCTTTCAGCTGTCCGGTGACCTCCACAAGGATTCCTGTCTGGGGCTCATCGGGCCTTTCCAATATATCATATACATCCTGGTATCCCATGATCCTCAGGACCGGCACCTCAAGTTCGACGGGCTGCTCCATCATCTGTGCAAGGGAGGTTACCGCGTTGCCTGCGCCCACATTGCCGATTTCCCTCAGTATATCCCTTGATATCTCGTCCATCTCCCTGTAATGGTCCATTATCATACCTCTCTTTATCATTCCTATAATTCGAACTTCCCTACCAGTTCCTTAAGGATCTGGGCCTGGGCTGAAAGTTCTTCGCTTGCGGCAGCGCTTTCTTCCGAGGTTGCGGAATTCCCCTGGACAATCTCTGAGATAAGCTCCACGCTCTTCCGGACCTGTGCAACGGCCTCTGCCTGCTGTACGGACACCTCTGAAATCTGATCCATTTTCCGGTTCACCCTGCGGGCGCCTTCCACTGATTCCTTTAAGGTGCGGGCCGTTATGTTCACCGCGTCCACGCCGTTCCTGGCCGCATCCGAATTCTTCTCAACCAGTTCCGCCGTAAGCTTGGATGCCCCTGCTGCCTTTGTCGCCAGGCGCCGTACTTCCTCTGCCACCACGGCAAAGCCCCTGCCTGCCTCCCCTGCCCTCGCAGCCTCCACAGAAGCATTGAGCGCCAATATATTAGTCTGAAAAGCGATATCTTCAATCTGGCTTACTATCTCTGTAATCTCTCCCGAGTTCTTCTTTACCTGTCCGATGGATTCCATCAGGGCTGCCATCTGGGCATCGCAGGCCTCCAGTCCATGTCCCACGGAAGCTGCAAGCTGGCTTGAAGCCACTGCACTGTCCGCATTCTGCTTCACACTGTCTGCAATCTCGTTGATGCTCACTGCCAGTTCCTCCACGGAACCAGCCTGTTCCGAAGCCCCCTGGGCCAGGGCCTGGGCATTGTTGGACACCTGCTCAGCGCTCAGTGATACCTGCTCAGCGCTGTTGTTGATCTGCTGCAGGGACTGGCGCAGCAGGCCTCCGATTTCCTTAAGGCCATTGCCGATGGCAACAAAGTCCCCCTTAAATTCCGTTGACGCCTTATAACCCAGCTGGCCGTTCCCAAGAGCTGTCAGGCCCCGCTCCACCTCGGAAATATAACCGGACAGTGCCCTGGCCGTGTGGCGTATATCATCTGCCAGCTGTCCAAGTTCATCCTTGGACCGGTACTTAAGGTCAATGTCCAGCCTGCCGTTGGATATGGTATTGGCCGCCTTCTTAACCTCATTGACGGGACGGACAATATTCCTTGTTATGAGTATGCAGACAAAAACCGTAATCACTATACAAACCAGGGACAGCGTTATGAGCATGAACATGATATGATGGTTGTCCTCATGTCCTGCCGCCAGGCTGTTTTCTGCATCGGCAACGGAAATATCCACGACATCGTTGAGGACGTTCCTCACGATGTTAGCCTGCGGAAGATACCTGCTTATATATGCATCCAGGACTTCCTCATCCTTTCCTGATTCCAGAAGCGCCATCACGGCTTCCCGCTCAACGGACAGCTTGTCAAACTCCGCCTGAAGTTCCTTTACCTTCTCCGGAGCGCTGATATAACCGGTGGTCAGCTCCGCCAACGACACTTCCTCGCTGGCAATCAGCTCCTTTGTCTTATTCAGATATTCCTTTTCATCCACCATATCCTCCGTGGCTGACAGTACGGCTATATTCCGTTCCACTGCCCGGAGGTTTGCTATCATCCTAAGGGAAGACTGCACATTGGCAAACTGGTTATTGTACAGGGTTTCCATCCGTGATGATATGGTCTCGATGTTAGACAGCGCCATGGCAACCGTGATGATATATAAGAGGATGATAAGCATGAATGCCAAAATCATTTTCTTTCCTGTCTTATAGTTCCTGAACCGTTCTCTCATCTTATGCTTCCCCACATTCTTATTGTTTTAAGTAGCAGTTCACAACCTTGCTGAATTCTTCCGGCTTAAACGGCTTCACTATAAAATCCAATGCCCCTGCAAGCACCGCCTTCTGGATCATCGTATCCTGCCCGACCGCGGAACACATGATAACCTTTGCCCCCGGATCCATGCCTATCATTTCCTCAAGCACCTCAAGCCCCGACTTTCCGGGCATGGTAATGTCAAGCAGCACCAGGTCAGGGTGGATCCTGCGAAACAGGTCAAGGGCCTGCTCCCCATCCTGGGCTTCCGCCACATCCTCATATCCGTTTTGTTTCAGGATCCTGCGGATCATACTTCTCATGAACATTGCGTCATCCACTATCAGAATTTTTTTATCCATCTAACCACCCTCTGTTTCTACCTTGTTTTTATATTTTTGTAAACCGCCGGATATACCGCTTTCAGCCCTGTCTCATCCGCTGCCAGCAGTTCCGCGTGCCCTACCAGCAGGTATCCGCCCGGCTTCAGGCACTGTTCCAGCTGCCGTATGAGCCGTCCCCTGGACTGCCTGTCAAAATAAATCATCACATTCCGGCACAATATCAGGTCATACTTATCCGCTCCCGGAGGCTGCTCCATCAGGTTATGCCGCCTGAAACGGATATTATACCGGAGCCGTTCATCCACGGCAAATGTATTCCCGTCCCGCACATGGCAGTATTTGCGCTGCCATGGTCCGGGCAGGCTTTCCAGCTCCTTCAGCGGGTATATCCCCTCTTCTGCTTTTTTCAAGGCTTCCCCGGAAATATCCGTGGCCGTTATCCGGATTCCCGGCATCCTTGCGCCCCCCTCCCTGTAATCCTGGACCAGCATGGCTACGGAATAAACCTCTTCCCCGGTGGAACACCCTGCGCTCCATATATTGCAGATTCCCATGCCGCGGTCCTCAAACAGGTCCGGCAGGATATCATTATACAGCGCGGAAAAATGGGCCGGCTCCCGCATGAAATATGTATAATTAGTGGTGATGCGGTTAATCATCTCACCCGCCATCTCACCTGACCTGTCATTCCTCATCTGTTCCATATACTGGGTAAAAGAGGTGAGCCCTCTTTTCTCTATCTCCCTGGCCATCCTGCATTCAATCAACACCTGTTTCTTTTCCAGGTTGATTCCGTAATTTGACCGTATATATGATACAATTTCTTCAAATTCCCTGTTGTTCAGTCTTATCACTACACTTCTCCCATATTCCCGGCATCACATGAACCAGTCCTTCTGAATGGATGGATTCCTCTCCTGCCGGTTCTCCTGCAATTCCCCAGCGGGATTCCTGCTGTCCATTCATGATGACCGCGCAGACAGGCTCCCCGTCCCCTATGCGGCGGATAACCACCGGCATGTCTTCATGGAACAGGATGCCCAGGATATCCTGTGGCGCTCCCGGCACCCCATATACACGGGGATTGAGGATGATTTCCTTAATACAGCCCTTTTCCACATATATCTCCCTTAATCCATCCCGGACAATCACAAAATCCATTAATCAACACCTCTTTCATCACGCAAAGCAGTCTGGAAACCAGCCGGTTCCAGCACATATGCCAGTATCCTCCCGCCCTCCGTTCCGTCAAGAAGCGCCATGGCGCTTATGTACCGGTTCATCTGGCTCTTAACTTCCCCGGGCAGTTCCCATATCTGCTCCTTTAAAACCTGCACAAGCCCAGTTATCCCTTCAGCCCGAATGCCAGCCTTTCGTTCCCCACATTCCACAGTCACCATATAGGGCCTGCTGTCCTGTCCCTCCGGCAATCCGGTCAATACGGCTTCCGGCAGTTCCGGGTCCGCTTCATCTGCCGCAGAAACCCGGCCTATCCATTCAAGGGGAAGAAGAAAATGAAACCCGGACAAAAAAAAGAGCATGTATGACTCTGTCAGACCATTCATACCATTCTCCTTTCCAAGCTTTTTAGTTAACATTCCTTCTTAACATATTGTTTATATTCTAACATATATGGAAGAGATTTACTATATTGAAAGTACAGAAAAAGAACCAGGAGTATGATTTTTCCTGATTCTGTAACATTTCCTGATTGAATTTTATGGCCGGAACCGCACAGGCTCCACCTCCGGCGTCAGGGGTTCCATACGGTATTCCGGGAACTGGCTTATCAGCTGGTCCAGACAGAGGGATGTGCTGTGGACGATATCATGGCCCAGAAGGACCACCTTCCGCCTTCCCATCATGGTCTTTTTAGCATTGTCAAGCAGTTCCTCAGGGCTTGATTTCCTGAGGGCGTCATCCAGGCTGGCATTCCAGTCAAAATAGATGAATCCCCTGGCGTCCATGGCTGCTATGATATCGCTGTAAACTTCCCGGTTATGCGAATTAATGCTTCCTCCAGGAAACCGGTACAGCCTTGCCTTCTCCCCCGTCACCTCCAAAACAGCCCTGTATGCCTTGTCAAAGTCCTCCAGATAGCTGTCCACACTCTCATAAAGGGCTTCATAATCATGCCTGTAACAGTGGATTCCTATGGTATGCCCCTCCGCCACTATCCTTTGGGCTGTCTCCGGATGCTTCAGGACATTTTCCCCCACCACGAAAAATGTTGCCTTTATATTCCGGTTTTTCAGTACGTCCAGGACCGCGTTTGTATTCTCTTCCGACGGGCCGTCATCAAAGGTCAGATACATGACCTTCTGGGGGAGGACATCGTCCGGGACGGATGGGGTGTCCGGGGTGATGGAACTGTCCAAGGTGGTGGAACCATCCGGGGTGGATAGGGTATCCGGCGTGTCGGTATTACCCGAGGCGGATAGGGGGGCCGGGACGGATGGAACGCCGGGGACTGCCTGGGTTATATCCGGCTTCAGTACACTGCCTGGATTTCCAGCCTGGTATAGATACCCTGTCACTATCTGCAGGACATCCCCAGCCAAGGGAACCGGATATACCATGAATCCGTCATTTCCACCCTTCTCCCCGGTTGCTCCTTCCGACACCATGCTGTTCCCAATGAGCCTGTCAATTCCCGGGAACTCCGGCCGGACGGCAAGGAGCACCGCCAGGACAGACAGAATGCCCGCCGCCGCGGTTGACGCGGTAAACAGGATGTCCATCAGACTTTTCCTGCGCCTTCTTTTCCATCTCCGTTTACCGGGGTATGGATATCTTCTGTACATAATGGCTGCCCCTTTCATGCAAAAACTCCTGTGTAAGTGGAAAGCAGGTACAGGATAATCCCATACCCATGCCCCACAGCCCATCCTTCTGCGGGACACCATCCATCTTACACAGGAGCGGCATCATAATACCATCATTTTTGCATCATAGTTGCATCATTTGGATATTTTCAAAAAGAATTCATTGATTCCTTCATAGAATCCCACGGTGACAATGGTCGTCTCCCCTGCCGGGCCAGGGCATGCATATTTCTTAAAATAAGGAGTGGTCTCCATCAATGGGTTGGCCTCCTCATAGGGCTGGGGCTGCAAAAGCCCCATGTAGCTGCACCAGGTTTCCATTATCCTGTCCGGGTCCATTTCCTCCCAGCGGCGCGGGGTCCTGACGTAAAACTCGTACATTTTCCCATCATCCGCATCAATGTATGCGTTTATCAGATGGTTTTCCTTGTCCGCATTCTTCTGGATGTTTGACATTTCCATCTTCCATACCGCTACGTTATTGCGCGGCTCCAGCACATCAATGGCAGAGTAGAGGACCGCGTCATACGTCCCTGCATCCACATCCTTTACCGTATCCGGCAGTATGCCAAGCTCTTTCAGCGCCGCCAGTCCCTGGTTGCAGGTGCCGTATATCTGGGCATCCGTGATTTCTTCACCGGAAGGCCCTCTGTGGTTTACAACAAATGCATAATTCCCTTCCAGCTCCCCATATCCCGCTTCCGTATTGCTTCTGGTGACTGCATACTGTTCGCTTTCAGGCAATACCTGGCTGCTCAGGCTTTCCGACAGGATATAGAGCTTCTCACCGCGGCTTAAGGTATAACGGTACCCCTCCCCTTCCTCCTGGGCATCCACCTGGTGCACCGCACCCAGCACCGACCGGTCCCGGTACCTGGCAAACAGTTCAGGACCAGCTATGGACAGGGCCATGACAAGGACGGTAAACAGGATCAGGAGCAGGTTTGTCATTATCTTTCTCATCTCATCCCTCCTCCGGACGGGCCGGAAGCACAAAGCCCATGCAGGTGCCTTTCCCCGGTTCACTTTCTATCTCCAGACGGCTTCCGTGCAGAAGAAGGATTTCCGCGCACAGGGCCAGCCCAAGTCCTGCCCCGTTCCTGCTTCTGGAACGGGACTTATCCACCATGTAAAATGCCTTTGTGATTTTGTGCTGTTCCTCCTTGGGGATTCCTACCCCATGGTCCTTTACTTCAAACCGGTACCCGTCCTTTTGCAGACGGCCATAGACTTCAATGAGGCCGTCTGCCTCCGATGCCTTGCAGGCATTGTCAAGAAGGTTCATGAGTACGGATTTAATCAGGTTTGCCTCTGCCCACACAAATCCCTCATCGTAGTTGAAATATATTTTCGCGCTCTTATTCAGCACATACATATCGTAAAGATAAACAAACAGGGATTCTGCAGAAACCACGGTAAATTCCACTTCGCTGCGCCGGGTGACCATGATGTCCAGCAGACGGAAGGACATGGTTTCCAGCCTTTTACCTTCCGTATAGATATAGTTGGCCGACATGAACTGCTTTTCCTCATCCAGCTTGCGGGAGCGCAGCATGTCCGCATATCCGATAATGGAGGTCAGCGGCGTTTTCAGTTCGTGGGCAAATGCAGCCACAAAGTCCTCCCTTGCCTGTATCTCGTCCTCCAGCTTCCCGATGTTGTCCTCCAGCGCATTGGCCATCTGGTTAAAGTCCGATGTCAGCTGCCCCAGTTCATCGCTGCTGACCTTCCTGGCACGGTAATGGTAATCCCCGGACGCCATGCGCTTGGTGGCACGGGTCAGGAGGCGGATGGGCCTGGTCAGCCAGGAGGATATCAGATGCATGATGAAGGTGCCGCATACCAGCATGGCAACGGTCACCTGGCGGTAGACGGAAAAGCCCAGGGCCCGTTCCCGGAACACATCCGATACATCCCTTAAGGTCTCCAGGTAGAGCGCCCGGTCCAGTGCATTGACCATCGTGCCTGCCTGTATGTAGTAGCCGCCATCCAGCTTTATGACCCGGTAGGTCTTGGTGCCGGAGGCTGTCTGGTCCAGGCTTTTGTTGTCAGCGTCAAAACCGATGCTGGCATACAGGACCTGCTTCTGCTCATCAGAAAGGCGCAGCATCCGTCTGGCGCTGTGTCCCCCTGCTTCCAGATTGGAGGCAATCTCGCTAATCGTGTTATCCTGCAGGACATCGTATTTGGCCGGCACATTCAGGGCCGCGGTCTCAAATGCAAACCGCAGGATGCTGTTGTCATCCAGCGCCTGTGCCACTTCCCTGTCCATCGCTGTCTCAAACACATAATTCACAAAATAGAATCCGCTGAAGCCAAAGCCAAGGGCCATTACAATCATGGTGCATAACAGCAGTTTCAGTGAAAATTTCATCCTGATACCTCTAAGCGGTATCCCACTTTATAGACTGCCACCAGGCTGTTTTCCCAGCCAAGCTTCCTTCTCAGCCTCTGGACATGCAGATCCAGGGTACGGCTGTCCCCGGAGTATTCTCCTTCCCATACCTTTTCATAAAGGGTTTCCCTGAAAAGGGCAACATTCTTATTCCGTATGAAGAGGACCAAAAGGCCAAATTCCTTATTGGTCAGCACCACCGGCCTTCCCGCCTTGGTAACCATCCGCGCCTCCACATCCACGGTCACATCCCCGGCGCTTAACAGGTGTTCTGTCTTATTATACCGCCTCAAGACCGCCTCAACCCTGGCCGTAAGCTCCACCACGTCAAATGGTTTCACCAGATAATCATCCGCGCCCAGCCGCAGTCCCTTTACCCTGTCCTTCACCTCGTGCTTTGCCGTGATGAAGATTACAGGAATCCCAAGGGGACGTATGTATTCCATGATGTCATAGCCATCGGCTCCCGGCAGCATGATATCTAAAAGGATCAGGTCAAATGCCTCTTCTTCAATCATCTTAAGCGCCGCAATCCCGTCCTGGACCGCAGCGCACTGGTAACCGCTTGCACTCAGGTTCATATCAATCAGATCACAGATCGGTTTCTCATCATCCACTATCAGTATTCTTATCATTGCCCTGTTTTCCACCCCCAATATGCGCGCGCACGCTCCACCAATTCAGACATGGTGTCGGTATCGCTGCATTTTACCGTCTGTTTGATATCCGTATCCTCATAAAAACCAGCCGTCCTCTGGTAATAGACCGAATACCCGCTTTCCACCACGGACTGTCCGCCGCTTCCCTCATAGCTGTAGCTGGCCAGCACCATGATATCCTTCAGTCCGTCGCCGTCAATGTCCTGGCAGCTGATTCCCTTAAGCCCGTAAAGATTCTCATAATCCCCCATGGGCTGGAAGCTCCACACAATATACCCCTGTTCATTGACCAGATAAATCATGAACACGGTATATTCCGCCATGCGGTAGGTGCCAGGCACCACAAAAAGGCGGCCCAGCTTCTCGAACTGCCTGGGATAATACTGGTCCGCGGCAATCTCAAAGCCATTGTCCAGAAGTTCCTTCTGGGTGGCTGCGGTGTACAGGAATTCCGTGGAATACCCATCCCTTATAAAAGATGTGATGAACCGGATGCTCTTATTCATGCCAAAGCGGTTAAGCTGGTCCGACAGCCTGTAGTCCCTGTAAAATGCCCCGTTCTTCTGGAACAGTACATCGCCCACTTTGTAAATGCCGGAACCGGCGGACGCCGGCGCTTCCGGATTAACAGGCTGGTCCGCATCCCCATAGCTGCAAGCCGTGATGAGGACAATGTCGGACAGGCCATCGTTATCCATGTCCTGGAAGGAAACCGCTGCCAGCCATTCATTGGGCTGGCCAAGACTGCCCCTGCGCTGGCTGTTGGTCTCCAGCCGGTCCGTCTTAAACACCAGCCGTCCGTCCTGCCCTGCAAAGAACAGGGCCAGCCGCCGGTACTGTGTATCATAAGCCGGGATGAAGGAAACCTCCCCGTGCCCTTTTAGCTCCACTGGGAATATCTGGTCTTCAATTATCTGAAATCCCGCAGGCCCTATGTCACCCTTAACGTCTATGGATTCAAAACGGCGGCAGTAATCCTGGTATTCCCGGGAGGATGGGATATCCGCCGTTCTCCCGGCCCCAAAAGCACGGCTGTCCAATACCGCCACAGACAACGAAAGAATCAGGAGGGTAGGCAAAAGCTTATTCTTTCTGAAAATCAAACGTATCCCTCCACTTCTCCCTTGTAAAAATCAGGCTTTTGGCAACCAAAAACAACTCAGGACCACACAATTACCCCCATGCTATCCCGCATCCTAATTAATAGTATCGCAAATAGAATGATATTTCAACCAGATATGGTCATTGACTTATGCCCTGCCTAACAAGCCTCCGCAAAATTCCCGGTATACAACTGATAATATCTCCCTTTCCTCCCAATCAGCTCATCATGTGACCCCCGCTCAATGATCCTTCCCTGTTCCATCACCATGATACAGTCAGAATTGCGGATAGTTGACAGCCGGTGGGCAATGACGAATGTGGTCCTTCCTTTCATAAGGGCATCCATGCCTGCCTGGACCAGGGATTCGGTCCTGGTGTCAATGGAGGAAGTGGCTTCGTCCAGAATCAGTACAGGCGGGTCAGCCACTGCTGCCCTGGCAATGGCAAGGAGCTGTCTCTGCCCCTGGCTTAAGCTGCCTCCGTCCCCGGTCAGTACGGTTTCGTAACCATCAGGCAGACGGCGTATGAAGCTGTCTGCATTGGCCAGCCTGGCCGCATTCACACACTCCTCATCCGTGGCATCCAGCTTGCCATAGCGGATATTGTCCATTACAGTTCCCGTGAAAAGATGGGTATCCTGCAGCACAATCCCCAACGAACGTCTGAGGGCCGGTTTCCTGATCTTATTTATGTTAATTCCATCATACCGGATCTTACCGTCCTGGATATCATAGAAACGGTTGATCAGATTGGTAATGGTTGTCTTACCTGCCCCGGTGGAACCCACGAATGCAATCTTCTGTCCGGGCTCTGCAAACATCTTTATGTCGCGCAGCACCATCTTGGAATCATCATATCCAAAATCCACCCCGTCAAATACAACACTGCCTTCCATCTTCTTATAGGTGACAGTCCCCTCCGCCCTATGGGGATGCTTCCAGGCCCATACTCCGGTGCGCTCTTCGGTTTCCTTAAGGGTTCCGTCCTGATCTTCCATGACATTTACAAATTCAACATACCCATCGTCCTTTTCAGGTTCTTCATCCAGCAGTTCAAATACGCGGGCCGCGCCTGCCGCGGCCATGACTACTGAGTTCATCTGCTGGCTGATCTGGGTAATGGGCTGGGTGAAATTCTTGTTCAGCCCCACAAATGCAATGATGGTTCCAATGGTAATCCCCCCAATACCATTCAGGGCCAGCAGGGCGCCTGCTGCCGCACACAGCACATAGCTCAGGTTACCGATGTTGGCATTGACCGGCATCAGAAGGTTCGCGTAGCGGTTGGCCTTGTCCGCGCTATCCCTTAACTGTTCATTGAGGCTGTCAAAGTCCTCCTTTGACTGTTCCTCATGGCAGAATACCTTTACCACCTTCTGCCCGTCCATCATTTCCTCTATGAATCCATCCACGGTTCCCAGGTCTTTTTGCTGCCGGCCAAAGTGGGCGGCCGACATTCCTGAAAGTTTTCTGGTCACAAGGAGCATGACAGATGCCATTGCAAATGTCATGAAGGACAGAGGTATATTCAGTACCAGCATGGAGATGGCCGTGGCCGCCAGGGTAACAGCTGAGTTGACCACCTGGGGCACGCTCTGGCTCATGAGCTGGCGCAGGGTATCCACATCATTGGTATATACCGACATGATATCGCCATGGGCATGGGTGTCAAAATACCGGATGGGAAGGGATTCCATTTTCCTGAACAGTTCTTCCCTCAGCCGTTCCATGGTACCCTGGCTTACGGTAACCATGATCCTGTTATATGCGTAAGCGGTGATGACGCCAATCAGGTAAAGCGCGGCCAGCCCGCACAGGGCGGTAAATAAAGGTGCAAAGTCCAGTTCCCGGAGCACGGTTCCTGCTGCCTGGGTATTTCCTGCCGCCCTTCCTTTTACTGCCTGCGCCAGCAGCGGCTGTATATAGTCGTCAACAAGGGACTGTATGAACATCATGCCCTTTAAAGTAGCTGCCGCCGAAACAATGATACATGCCAGCACAGCAGCTGAGGCCCCTTTATAATTGGATACCATGTATCCGATTACGCGTTTTAATATCTTCAGGGATTCGTCTGCCCTGCCTGTTTTTTTCTTATCCATCATGCAACTTCCTCCTCTCCCGGCTGGCCGGAATCCGCCTGGGACTGGTCAAAATCTCCCCCTCCCTTGTTCTGGGATTCATATATTTCCTTATATATTCCGTTTGTTTCCAGCAGTTCCTCATGGGTGCCGTAACCATTCATCCGTCCATCATCCAGCACCAGGATGTGGTCTGCATGCTGCACGCTTGATATGCGCTGGGCAATGATGATTTTCGTGGTGCCTGGTATGGCGGTTTCAAAGGCAGACCTGATCCTGGCATCCGTGGCCGTGTCCACTGCGCTTGTGGAATCGTCCAGAATCAGTATTTGGGGATTCTTAAGCAATGCCCTGGCAATGCACAGGCGCTGTTTCTGGCCGCCGGACACGTTGGTCCCGCCGCGTTCCAGGTACGTATCATACTTTTTGGGGAGCCGTTCAATAAACTCATCCGCACAGGCCGCCTCACACGCCTGCCTGCATTCTTCCTCCGTAGCGTGGGCATTGCCCCAGCGCAGGTTATCCAGGATGGTGCCTGAGAACAGTACGTTCTTCTGAAGGACCACCGCCACTGCATCCCTGAGCGCCTCCAGGTCATATTCCCGTACATCCCGGCCGCCCACACAGACAGAGCCTTCACTTACGTCATAAAGCCGGCTCACCAGGTTTGCCAAGCTGGATTTCCCGCTTCCTGTTCCGCCTATGATGCCAAGGGTTTCACCGGATTTTATGTGGAGCCGGATGTCTGAAAGGACCTGCCTGCCGCTTCCCTTTTTGTAGGAAAAGCTTACATTATTAAAGTCAATGCTGCCGTCCCTTACTTCTTCTGCCGGATTTTCCGGGTTCCTGATTTCCGGTTCTTCCTTGAACACCTCCTCAATCCTCTTAACGCTGGCTGAACTCATGGTTATCATGACAAATATCATGGACAGCATCATCAGGGACATCATGATGGACATGATGTAGCTGAACAGGGAAGTCAGCTCGCCGGTGCTCATGGTTCCGGCCACGATGTAATGGGCGCCGAACCAGGATACAGACAGGATACAGCAGTAAACCGCCAGCATCATGACAGGGTTGTTGAATGCCAGTATTCCCTCTGCTTTTACAAACAGACGGCAAAGCTTCTTTGCAGCCGCGGTAAATTTCCGGTTCTCATATTCCTCCCTCACATAAGCCTTGACCACACGGATGCCGGATACATTTTCCTGTACGCCGGCGTTCAGGTCATCGTACTTCTGGAAAACAACGTCGAATGTTTTCCTGGCCGCCAACATGATGCATCCCAGGATACATCCCAGGAACAGGATGGCTGCCAGGAATATCATGCTCAGCCTGGCATTTATCATAAATGACATGCCCATGCTGCACAACAGCATCAGGGGCGAACGCACGGCGATACGGATACACATCTGATATGCGTTCTGGATATTGGTCACATCCGTGGTCATACGGGTCACCAGTCCGGCCGTACTGAATTTGTCTATGTTTGCAAAGGAAAATGTCTGCACCTTATCATAGATGCCTTTCCTCAGGTTGCAGGCCAGGCCTGAGGATGCGCTGGCCGCATATTTTCCTGCCATGGCGCCTGCAAAAAGACTGATAAACGCCATGATGACCATGATACCGCCGTAAGTCCATACCTTTTTCATATTTCCCCCCTGTATGCCCTCATCAATAATCAATGCCGTTATGAACGGCAGCATGACCTCCATGATTACCTCCAGGGCCGTAAACAGCGGCGTCAGGATGGAATCCTTTTTATATTGTTTCAACTGGCTGAATATTGTTCCCATATTTTCTTTCATCTCCTTTTCCCTTATTGGGGTGTATAATTAATTAACTAGCTAACAATTACGGTACTTATATTTTATACCTCATATTTCCTTGAATGTAAAATTCAAAAATGTTATAATCTATAAAAATCTTTTATCGTTATTTATCATATTTATTTTTTATTGTGGATTTATGCAGGAGAAAATCATGAATACGGTGCAATTAGAATGTTTTTTAGCAGTGGCAGAATACCTGAACTTTTCCAAGGCAGCCAACTCCCTGAAGATAACGCAGCCAGCTGTCAGCCATCAGATTACATCCCTGGAGGATGAACTGGGCTCCAGATTATTTATACGGACCAGCAAAAATGTAAGCCTGACCGAAGCCGGGCTTATGTTCATCGAGGATGCCTCCAGTATTATAAAAATCGCCTCCGGGGCAAAAAAAAGACTGCGGTCAGATGCCTGCGACCTGCTTTATCTGACCATTGGCTGTCACAACCAGTCCGAGCTTGATCTGCTTCCTCCCATCATCAGCCGGCTGGTGAAGCATTTTCCCACGCTTCATCCTTCCGTTAAGCTGATTCCTTTTAAATCCATGGCAAACCTGCTGGAAGAGGAACGGATCCATGTCATGTTCGGGTTCCAGTATGATGACCAGAAAAAGCCCATCGGCATATACCATGAACTGGGCGGGCTAAACGTATGCTGTGTGTGCCCGGCCAATCACCCCTTCACCGGACGGACCACACTCTGCGCGGAGGATCTGGTTGGGCCGCTGGTCCTCTGTGACCCTCAGAGACTGCCCCAGCCCATACTCCAGTCCCAGATACGCATCTCATCTTCCTGCCATCCGTCAGAGCTTTATTTTGTGGACAGCTATGAAAGTATATTAGCCATGGTAAAGGCAGGGCTTGGATGTTCCCTGCTTCCTGCCTATCCCCGGTGCGCCCAGGACGGGCTGGTGTATATACCGGTAGAGGATCTGTCCCCGATTCATTTTGGTATGTATTATAAGAGTCTGAAGGGTAATCCGGTGTTAAAGGAATTCATACGCCTGATGGATACAGAAGGCGGTTTTTAGGAACCATCCGCATGTATGGCGCACCAATCCTTAGTCCCTGGTCAGCTTCCGTATCCAGTTCCCATAATTCACCTCTAAAAAGGCCGGTATGCATTTGAATATCTGGTCCGCATTCAGGCAGCACACAACGATTACAGGAGATGCCTTCACCACAAAGGCCATGTAAAATGACAGCGGCAGCACAATCAGCCAGATGCTCACCAAATCCATCTTCACCACAAACATGGCATTGCCTCCGCCCCGGATGATGCCGTTATTGGTGGGCATCTGATAGGACATGCCCACGCATACCACGCTCAGTATGATCAGGAAGGCGTTGGCCATGTCCCTTGTCTCATCGGATAAATCATACAGGCCAAGGACAGGTATCCTGATAAAGAACAGGATGAACCCGGATACAATTCCAATCAGCACAAATATTTTTTGGAGCCGCAGGGCATACGCCTTTGTCTGGGCAAGGTTCCCCCTTCCTATGGCCTGCCCAATCAGGACGGATGCCGAGGAGGAGGCGCCCACGGCCATGGATTTGACCAGCAGGAACAGGGTGGAGGCCACGCTGTTGGCAGCGATTGCATTGCTTGCCATGTGTCCCAGGATTACGGTCTGAAGCGCGGTGTTTACGCCCCAAAGCCCCTGGACGAACAGCATGGGAAGACATACCCTGAAATAATCCTTTCCCAGCGTCACGTCCTGGTGCAGGTAATCCCCGGGCCTTAAGTGGATGGTCCTTTCCTTTTTGGCAATGTAAAGGACGAGGATCAGCACTTCAATAATCCTGGCTGTCAGGGTCCCGACCGCAGCCCCCGCGGTCCCCATCTCCGGCGCCCCGAACCTTCCGTAAATCAGGACATAGTTGATGCCGCAGTTAATGCAGAATGTGGATATGGACAGGTAAAATGCCACCTTCACCATCTCAATGCTGCGCAGTGTGGCAAGAAGTATCTGTGTAACTGCAAAAAACAGGTAGGTAAAACGGATGATACCGAGATACCGCATCCCCTCCCGTATGATTCCCGCATCTGTTGTAAAGATGGAAACCACCCGGTACGGATACAGGCTTGCCGCCGCTGTGAGTATGACGACCAGGGCCAGGGCGGCATGCATGGCGGTCACTGCAATTTTCTTCATTGGCCCTGTCTGCCGCTTTCCCCAGTACTGGCTGCAGAAAATCACAAGCCCGTCCCCCATTGCGGTCAGCAGCTGCTGATATACAAACTGTACCTGGTTCACGGCCGCCGCCCCTGCCAGGGCCTGTTCACTGTACGCCCCCAGCATGATGTTATCAGCCAGATTCACGGCCAGGCTGATGACATTCTGTAAAACCAGTACAATATAGAGTGCAAAAAAGCGTTTTAGAAATTTATCCTTTGTCACGTTGCTTCCTCCCAGGTATGCGTATCTTTGGCTGACAGAAAGTGATTGGCATACGTGTCCCAGCTAATTATATTGAATCCGGCGGCATATTTCAATGTAAAAACAGAAAAGGATTGAAAACAGTGCTGTCTTCAATCCTTCTGTGCCATATCTTAGCCATATCTTAGCCATATCTTGCCGCTATGACAGCTGATAATATATATCCATACCATCTTGTCATACCTTACCGTGACGCCTGCCCCCCATGCCGGGCCGCCGGATTAACCTGCTGTCTTTACTGTTTATCCGCAAAGTAGATATGATACCTCTCCTCATCCACATCTGCCAGGGGCATCCATTTCATTCCGTCCGCCTCAAATTCCCGGACCCCGTCACGGAAAACTTCCCCGGCCTTCCGGTCATTCCATCCATCCACATCCGGGCAGGGCAGGTATTCCTCACCGTCATTCAGCGCAGCCAGGATATATGGCCCATATGCAACGCTGGAATAAGCGCTGCCATCCGGCGCAGGCAGTTTTCTGAACCGGAATGGCAGTCTGATTTCCATCCGGTCATCCGGCATCCACTGGCGGCGGATCCTTACATATCCGTCGGAATCCACCGTGAAGCCTTGGGAGGCCTCTGTAACCGCATCCGTTTTTGCCAGCCCGTCTGCCTCTGCGCCTTCCGGATGCACGGTGTGGATCCGGATATCCCAGTCCTCCCCGGCCCAGCAGGGAATCCTCAGGGCCACGGTCCTTTCCCCGCCGTCCTTTGGCCCATTGAAGGTAATCCTATACCCGCCCTGTGTCCGGGCGTCCTCCTCCAGTTTCAGTTTCCACCCATCCTCCATATCCAGTTCCGAAGGAATATAGAGGTTCACGTACACTTCTTTCTTATCTTCCCCTGCCGCGTATATGTTCCTGATGTAACGGAACCGGCTTTCCAGCCCAGTGCCGTGGCAGCAGGTGTTCTCAGAGGTATTGAATTCCTTCCGCCCGCCCGGACGCACCGGCATGAAGTAAGTGGTTCCCCCGTCCGCCTTGTGGCTGGCAGAGGACAGGATATGGTTGTAGAGGACATTTTCATAATAATCCATCTTACGGCTGTCCGGCGAAAGCCCGAACAGGCCGAAGGTCAGACGCATCAGGTTATAGCTGGCGCAGCTTTCCGCGGATTTATCCGTCATATAATGGGCGATATCGCCCGGCTCATGGAACATCTCCGTCTCGCCCACTCCGCCAATGCTGTATTCATGGGAACGGACCACCATCTGCCAGAAATTCCTTGCAATAGCAAGGTAGCGTTTCCCGCCTCCTGCTTTGTACAGCTCCAGTGCGCCGATGGCCTGGGGGATGTGCTGGTTGGCATGCATATCCTTTAAAGTATCAACATTTTCCTCCATGGGATAAAACAGCTTCTCATTGCGGAAGAACAGGGCCGCCCTGCGGTACCTTCCATCCCCGGTTTCCCGGTACAGGCGGACCATGACGGAAATCATGCCGCCGAATTCCCCTGCGATGTACATGGACCACATCTTATCCAGCTGTGCCCTGGAAAGCCTGGACAGACGTCCATAGATCCAGTCCCCCAGCCCTGTCAGCAGATGGAACGCTTCCTTGCTCCCGGCCAGGCAATAGCAGTCATATAATCCTGACATTATCTTATCCAGGGTATAGTAGGGCGCCCATATCTCCGGATACCTTGTATATACCTCCAGAAGGTCAAACTGCTGCTCTGAATAGGCGCTCAGGAACCCTTTGGCGCAGCCCTTTGCTTCCAGGGCCTTCTGGCACTCTGCCAGGGCATTTACCATATAGTTGATTTTGTCCTTCAGCTCCGGCTGGCCGTGGACACTGCAGGCCAGGGCCAGCCCGGACAGGTAATGCCCGGTGGTATGGCCTTTCAGGTTGCACTCCGGCGCATCCCAGCCCGTCATCGGCCCTGCGCCCCGCACATCCAGCCCTGCCGCGCTGCGGAAGTTGTACAGCATCTGGTCATCGTCCACGGACAGCAGCCAGCGGATCATCCGCTCCTGGGCGTCCCAGAACCTGGTTCCTTCTGACAGCCGCACGGAACCGGCCGGCACCTCGCCTGCAGATATCCTGGCAGGCCCTGGATCCTCCCGCTGATCCGTGACCAGAATCTGCGCATCCGCAGTAAGCCCGGTTTCCTCTGCATATCCTTTTACATGTATGGTTTTTCCGGATACCGGAAGGGTAAACGGTTCCCACTTGACCGGAAGCGTGGTAGGGATTCCCCTGTCATCCGTTGCAATGACCACTGGGGGAAGTTCCCCCGGTTCCCCTGGCCTCACCGTCCTTTTAACAGGGCGCAGGCTGACAATGGACGCCTTCCTGGGTTCCTCCAGCACCGTTGCCTCAAAGGTACGGTCCGCCAAACCTCCTTCATAGGCAGAAGATGCGGTAAGGAGGATCTTGCGGTTGCCCACCCCGTAAGTGGGCCTGGTCACTTTTCCGTCATGGCTTATGAAAAGAGTTTCGTGTGATTTCCAGCTGAAACGCGCTCCGCGTTTTCCCCTGGACGGCAGTTTCAAATCCGTATCCACCGTGTTCAGGTTGCCAATATAGATATCCGCCAAATCCTGGCGGACCGCCTCTTCCGGCAGGATTACATCTGTTCTTCCACTCATTGCGCGGCTTCCTCCCAGTTTGCATTCATTGGTTTTTCCTTGACTGCCTTTTCCTTTACAGCCTTTATCCCGGTTTCCTGGATTCCACCAAGGACCTTTTCTTTTATCCAGTCTTTTCCTTCAATTACCCTGGTAATCAGCATGGCCAGGGCCGGGTCGCCAGCCACGTTATTCATGGTGCAGAACGGGTCTGTCAGCGTTCCCATGATGACAATGATCGGTATGACGGATGTGGGGAACCCGAACGCGGTACAGATGAACATCTCGCCGATAAACCCGCCGCTTGGAATGGTTCCCACGATGATACCGCTGAGAAGAGCCACAATCACTGCCTTTGCAATCTCCCCAGGTCCCATGGACATATGGAAAATACCGAATAGGAATGCAATCTTGACAATCTGCACCGACACCACGCCATTTTTATGCATACTGGCCCCAAGAGGGATCACAAGACTGCTGATTTCCTCGGAAATCCCCATCTTCTTAGCCGCAAGCAGGTTGACAGGGATGCATGCCGTACTGCTGCAGGCGCCTGCGGCCGTGGTGGCCGGAAGCCAGATTTCGGTCCAGTAACGTTTCACGCCTTCCGCTCCCCCGCTGATGAACGGGACAATGATGCCAAAACCAATGAAAAACAGGATACAGAAAACCGCATATATCACGGACATCCTGGCAACGGATCCGATGATCTGGCTTCCGACCTTGCCAATCAGTGTTGCAAAGTAACAGGCAATGCCCACCGGCGCATAATACATGACAATGGATACCATCCTGCCTAACGCCTCACTCAGCGCTGAAAACAGGCTTATGATTGGTTTTCCCTTTTCCCCGATGCTGGCAACTGCGATTCCGAACAGGATTGCAAATACAATCAGTGCCATCATATTGCTGATGGACAGCAGGTCCACGAAATCCGTTACCGTAAACATATTTACAAAGTTAAGGGACGTATTGCCCGGGTCAATCTCCCCGGCCAGATTTACCGTGACGCCTTTAGCCGGGTCAAACATCTTGACCGCCCCGACAGCCAGCAGGGATGTTATCAGCCCGCCTATGACAATTGCGGCAAAAAACACGCCCAATACCTTTCCCAGCTTACCCAGATTGCCCATATTGGCAATGGAATTTGCTATGGAAATGAAAACCACCGGTACAATAAGACAGAATACCATATTCAGGAAAATGTCTGCAAAGGGCTGCAGTACAGCCGTCTTCTCCCCCAGGAAAACTCCCAGCAAAGCTCCCGCAACCACACCGGTTAACAGGATAATGGAAAACCTGTAACTCTTTAAGATGTTTCTTAACCTTGAACCTGATTCATTCTGAACCCCTCCTATTATTTTCTTTTTTGTCACCCCATTGCTGATATGCCTATTATAGAAAAACATGGGCTGGAAAAAAAGAAAGGAAAGGAACCATTTATATAATAAAATCAACATAATTTATATGATAAAATCAAATAATTTATTGTTCATTAACTGAAAAAGTGTTAAAATAATACAATGATTTAATATGTTTGAAACCCCGGAAACCCTTGTAAATACAGGCACTGGCCTGTATGAAGCCATCAGCCGGCCGTGTACCGGACATTGGAGGACTTTTATGTATATAAACATCATCTGCCCGCCCCTGCCCCATCTGATTGTGGGAGGGATATCACTTTTCCGCAAAGGGGACCGCCATGAGCGGCGGGCCATCCACAAGACCTTTGACTTGATTTATGTTCAGAAGGGAACCCTGTACATGGAGGAAAATGGAATCCAGTTTGATGTAAAAGAGGGAGATTTCCTGATCCTGGTGCCGGAGCTGATACACGCAGGATACCGCCACTGTACAGAGGACACCGTGTTTTCCTGGATGCATTTTTATACGGAGGGCGGATATACCTGTACCAAAAATCCGGTCAGTTATATGCCGTCCAAGATGAATAAGAACAAATACTACCAGAAGGATAAGTTTACCATTTCCCTGCCCCAGTTTGGGTCCCTGCCAAGAAAACAGGGAGACCGGCTAAAGGATTATATGGAGCAGATATCCCAGGTAAAGATTGATAAATACAACCAGCAGAAACTGTTTTTCGACTCCACCTCCTCCCAGATTGAGTACCAGATCCTGTTCCTCCGGATTCTTTCCCTTATCTGTGAATCCAATGAACATCCAAAGGAAAAAGACCTGGCAGGGGAAATCTACAGTTATATGTGCAAGGTTTATGCCCAGCCCTTCAGCCTGGCAGGGTTATCCCACCGTTTTTCCTTCCATCCCGCCTACATTACCAGGTGCGTGAAAAAGAAATACCATATGACCCCTCTGCAGCTCCTGATTCAAATCCGCATGGAGGAAGCCCGCAAGCTTTTAAAAACTACCTCGCTCCATGTAAACACCATTGGCCAGCTGGTGGGATATCCGGACGCCGCGTATTTCTCAAAACAGTTCAAACAGGTCATGGGGATGACGGCTGCGGCGTGCAGGCGGGAAGCGCAGGGGGAAAGGGACGCAGGGGTGGCGGACGCAGGAACAAAGGAGCCAGGGGGGGACGGAGTTGTGAGGGGGATGGAGCCGGAAGTGTAAGAGCCGGAAGTGATGAAGCCGGAAGTGTAAGAGACAATAAGAATCGGAGGTATTTTTATGTATTTTCCAACTGGATACCGTATGATGTTTGATTACCTGGATTCCCTATACCAGCGGACCAAGGCCGATGAACTGGGAGTTCTTCTCGGCAGTATGTCCCTGCTCGTGGACGGGGAACCGGCAGATCCTGCCCATGGTCCTGACTGGGAACAGGCGGTCCGGCAGGCCGTGGACCCTTCCAGCCAGACATTTTCGCCAAGCGGACTGGCATATGGCTCCATGCTTCTGTTCCTCCGGAACTGGGCTGCAATCGGAAGCGACGGCACTGTGTCAGATATCTGCGACAGCCTGGAGGGTAAAAGGGAACTGGATTTCTGGGATGAATGCGTACGCCGTGTCCTTCAGAATGAGGATACCCCGTTTATGAAGCTTACAAACGGAAGTCCGGCAGATGTATTGAAGGATTGACCTGTATGTTCCAGGTTAAATGTATTAATCCCATGCTTTAGCGCCCGGATCAGACGTCCATTCAATTAATATACTGATATACTGATATCCTAATATACTTTCAATCATTCTGCACAATTGGATACCATTTTCTACCTGTTTATGGTACAATTTGAACATATACATCCAATATCATCTAGGGGGAGTAATACTATGGCAAAAGAAATGATTGCAATGCTTCTTGCCGGCGGACAAGGGTCGCGTCTCTATGCATTGACCCAGAAACTGGCAAAACCAGCAGTTCCCTTTGGCGGAAAATACCGTATCATCGATTTCCCGCTGTCCAACTGCGTAAACTCAGGGATTGATACCGTGGGAATCCTGACCCAGTATCAGCCGCTGGTACTCAATGAGTATATCGGCAACGGCCAGCCGTGGGACCTGGACCGCCTGCACGGCGGGGTACATGTGCTTCCGCCCTACCAGAAAGCCTCCGGCTCTGACTGGTATAAGGGTACGGCCAATGCGATTTACCAGAACATCTCATTCATCGAGCGGTATGACCCGCAGTACGTCATCATCCTTTCCGGTGACCAGATATGCAAGCAGGATTACAGCGACTTCCTCCGGTTCCACAAGGAAAAAGGGGCTGAGTTCAGCGTGGCTGTCATGGAAGTTCCATGGGAAGAGGCGCCCCGTTTCGGTCTGATGGTAACGGATGAGGATGACCGCATTACGGAATTCCAGGAAAAGCCCAAGAACCCCAAGTCCAACCTGGCTTCCATGGGAATCTACATATTTAACTGGGACATCCTGAAACAGTACCTCATTGAGGATGAGGAAGACCCTGACTCGGAAAATGACTTCGGCAACAACATCATCCCCAACCTGCTGCGTGACAGCCGCAGGATGTACGCCTATCATTTCAGCGGTTACTGGAAGGATGTGGGAACCATCTCCTCCTTATGGGAAGCCAACATGGAGGTCCTGGACCCGGAACACAGCGGCATCAACCTGTTTGATGAGAACTGGAAGATTTACAGCCGCAACAGCGGTATGACCGGACACAAAATCAGCGCCGGGGCATCGGTGGAAAATTCCATGATTACCGACGGCTGCCGCATTGACGGACAAGTCAGGCACTCCATCCTGTTCGCCGGCGTTAAGGTGGAGACCGGAGCCGTGGTGGAGGACGCCGTGATCATGGGAGGCACCACCATTAAGGAAGGAGCCGTAATCCGGCACTGCATCGTGGCTGAGAATGTCCAGATTGGCGAAGGAGCCGTGGTAGGCGCCATGCCTTCCGGTGATGAGAAAGGGGTGGCTACCATCGGTTCCGGCCTTACAATCGGAGCCGGCGCCAAAATCGGTCCCAATGCCATGGTTAACAATAATGTAAAAGGCGGTGAAGAACAATGGTAAATTCCAATGCAAATGCCCTGGGCATCCTTTTCCCAAACAGCTATGATTCCCTGGTACCCGACCTGGTAGGCGAGCGTCTGATGGCTTCCATTCCCTTTGCAAGCCGTTACCGCCTGGTGGATTTCATCCTTTCCAGCATGGTAAACTGCGGGATTGACAATATTTCCGTGATTGTCCGTAAGAATTATCACTCGCTCATGGACCACCTGGGTTCGGGCCGCGAATGGGATCTGACCCGCAAGAACGGCGGATTAAACCTGGTTCCGCCTTTTGCGGAAAAAACAGTTAAGATTTATAACGGACGTGTGGAGGCACTGGCCAGTATCCTGGATTTCCTGAAGGAACAGAAGGAACAATATGTTGTCATGGCAGACACCAACCTGGCGGTTAACTTTGATTTCAAGGCGCTGATTAACGCCCATATGGAAAGCGGCGCCGATGTGACCATTGCCTATCAGGAGGCCGAACTTCCGAAAAGCTTCATGGAAGCCCAGAACATAGGGACCAACTTCTATTACACCCTTGGCATTGAAGACGGACGCGTGGCCAAGATGAAGATCAATGCCCGTGACGAAGGCATACAGAACTTCTCCATGAATATTTACATCATGGACCGCGAACTTCTCATTGACCAGATCAACACCGCCTTTGTCCGCGGATACGTTTACTTTGAACGGGATATACTTGCGCCCCAGTTAAGTAAGCTGGATGTGCGCGCCTACCGCTATGACGGTTATGTGGCCCGCATCAGCAGCATGAAGAGTTATTTTGATGAGAACATGAAAATGCTGGATGATGCCAACGTAAGCGCGCTGTTCTCCGGCGGAAACCCCATCTACACCAAAATCCGCGATGACCACCCGGCCCGTTACATAAACGGTTCCAAGGCCGCCAATATCATGGCCGCAGACGGATGCGTCATTGAAGGTGAGGTTGAAAACAGCATCCTGTTCCGCGGAGTCAAGATTGGCAAGGGCGCCAAAGTCAGGAACTGTGTGCTCATGCAGGATACGGTCGTGGAAGCCGGGGCAGAGATTGAATATGTCGTCACGGACAAGGATGTGACCATTACGGCGGGTAAGGAACTGAAGGGAGCGGATACATTCCCGGTTTATGTGGCTAAGTACCAGAGGGTATAAAAGCAGGAAATAAAAACAGGATATAAAATATAGTTTAATGGCAGATATGGATCTGTAAGATAATCCATACCTGCCATTTTCTGTTGTCTATATTCAGAACCAGCCCTGCAGTTCCACAGCGGTTAATCTTCCCCCCTTCTCACCACAATGAGATGATTTCCTTTCCAATGACAGGTTCCGCGGTTCCCTTCTTCCTGTCAATCCCATAGGAATTAAGACGGTGGAACTGTCCTGGTTTTTCCTCATATCCCACTGAGAGGATAAGCTGGCTGCCATCCTCATAATCCACCTTGAACTCCAGTTCTTCCTCCTCATCCTGGTACAGGCCCAGGTCCTTCAGTTTATTATCCAGAAGATGGCTGGCTGCCTCGGATGTGAGACTTGGTCTGGGAATCCATACGCCGGTCTGGGAATCCAGGTAATACCAGCGTCCGTCAATCCGGTTCCATCCCGTCAGGACGACCGTTTCCCGGGTATCCTGGACGCCGCCTTCCCGGGCCAGCCCGTCCCCAGTTTCCTCGTTTTCCACCTCATAATACCAGTCCCCGATTTCATCCTGTATCCACTGTCCCGCCCAGGCGGGAAAGGAATGGAAGGTCAGGGACAGGATTGCAGTTAATAAAAATACCTTGCATTTACCGGAAGCTTTTCTTACCATCCTGTATCGTCCTCCTATTGGATATGTCTGCTGGCACATGTCCATCGGCATATACCTTTTCCCTGTTTTTGTTTCCCATGATACCATTTCAATATTAACTTCATATAAACTCATGGCGGGAAAAGATATGGCATACAGGACCGGCAGGATTCCTTATTTCCTAATCCTTATTCCCTAATCCTTATTCCTTATTTCCTATTCATTTCTTTATATCCAAAAGCCCCGGGCAGCCCTGGGCGGCTCCTGTAAGGATGCGCGCCACATGGCTCCGGGGCCTGATGGTATATTTTATCATGTTTTACTGTGAATCAGCCACACTCTGAACGCCCTTCAGTTCCTGGGCCGGGTCGGCTCCGGCTGCCACGTTCTGCATTGCGACCTGGATTGCAGTCTCTATTTCGCTGTTGACCAGTTTACGGTTTCCAACCGCATTGCTCACATAATCGTTTACTTCGTCAATGGACTGCTGCTGCAGTTCGCCGTCAACGGTTCCCGTATACTGGATTTCGCTGGACACCGGCGCTCCCTGGAGACGGTTCACCCAATACTGCTGCCCCTCTCCGTTGGACATATATTCAACAAACCTCATGGCTGCTTCCTTCTCCTTGCAGTCCTTGTTGACAGCCAGTACGATGTCCACGCCGGATGTGCCGCATATGGTTCCGTCCTCTGTCATGGATGGGAATACGCTCATTCCGATTATGTCCTTCTGGTTGGAAATCTCCGTCCCTTGAATCTCCGGTGCGGATGGGGAAACCGGGCCAAGATGCCAGGATCCGGTCATGAAGAACACGGCCTTTCTTGCAAAGAAGTACTGGTCCCGGGCATCCGGATAGGTGGCAACGCCAAGGGCACCGTCCTCAAATATACCGTCGCTAAACAGGTTCTGCCATGCTTTCATGGTATCCACAAAGCACTGGTCTGTCCATGGGCGTTTTCCCTGCTCCGCCTCATAGACAGCGCCTTTCTCAAATTCATTTGAAATCTGTACAAACCAGTCAGAGTTAATCCAGTCATCCGCTGCCCCGGCCGCCACACACACATAGCCTTTTGCCTTTGCTTTTTCAGCCGCGTCCTTTAATTCTGCGTAAGTGGTGGGAACCTTCTCTATCCCGCACTCGTCCATCAGTGTCTTGTTGTACAGAAGGTCAGTCATACCTGCCACCAGCAGCGGCATACCTACCATGTGGCCGTCTTCGGTCACACACTGGTTCACGGCTGTCCCGCTGATGACTCCGTCCCAGCCGGGCAGGTACTGGTCTGCCAGTCCTTTCATATCCTCGGTAAACGGCGCATACTGTTTCGCCATCGGGCCTGTGGTAAGCCCAAACAGGTCGGGACCCGTGCCGGATGCCATTGCAACCTGAAGCTTTTCAAAGTAATCGTCCTGCTCTGTCCTGATATACTCAATCTTAATATCCGGGTTGGCCTTCTCAAAATCCGCAATCATTGTACCGGATTGTTCAACCGTCGGAAGCCAGGACCAGTATGTCAGGGTCACCTGCTCCCCGCTGCCCTCTGCACTGTCTGCGTTTTTACCCTCCGCGCTATCCTTCGCGCTGTCTGCCCCGCTGTCCTTTGCAGCGCTTTCCTGGTTCTGTCCAGGGGCCGGGGTTGTAGTTCCTTTATCAGAGCCTCCACATGCTGTCAGTGAAGCCGCCATAACGGCTGCCAGTGTCATTGCCATTATCCTTCTCTTTCTCATTTTTAAACCTCCCGTTTCTGCTTTTTTGTATCTAAAGCATACCTTATTTTTACTGTCTGCATGACTCCATTTTTTTGCGTTTCATTTAAATTTTTGTATAGCTGTACCGGGTTATTTTAAGTCCCTGTATCTGGATTGTAAATGCGTCCCCGCCTTTCTGTAAAGGGGAAATTGGTTCCCCATCCAGTAAGATCCACTCCTGGTTCCTGAACACCGCATGATACAGGGAAAACTGCTTTTGTCCGCCGCATCCCGTCTGGATGGATTTCTCTCCAAGTACAGTATTCCCGCGCATGATCTGTATGGACGGCTGTTCCCCGTCTACCGCAAACTCAAACTCTTCCGTATGGTTTTCATCCCATGGTTTCTCTGCCAACACTGCCTTTCCCGTGCCAAAGGACAGCCCGCTTCCACTGGCAGTTCCATGTGAAAATCCATAGAAGGCCGTCATTTTCTGAAGCTGTCTACCCTCCAGCCGGGCATGTCCGGTCACAGCCATGCTGCTGACCGTGACCTGGGTAAAATACGGTACAACGCCAATCTTTCCCGCCGCACATTCCACGTTTCCTGCCTTGTCATCCACTCCACCCATTCCCATACACATTCCCATGCAACATGTATGGGCGGTAATCGCCGGCTGTTCATCCATCCACAGGTCAAAGCTGTTAAAATTCCTCTGCACAAGGAGCAGATGAGGCACTTTGTAGTCAAAATCCACAGGCAGTTCCCAGTCTGCAAGTTCTGCCACCGCCCCGTCAAAGCATTCTAAAAGCGTCAGTTTCCTCTGTCCTGAATGCAGCCTTGCCTCCACATAATTCCTCTCATCCCGGTAATCCAGATAGATTCCGTACCTGGCCCCGCTGTGGCTCCTTCCTGCTTTTATCCAGCACTCCATACGGTAAACAAGGCGGCTTTCCCCTGCCCAGAAAATCTCCTTTACCTCCTGTTCCCGCACCATGATATGGGGCGCCAAGGGGCTGGATTTTTCCCACATTGATGGACCGAAGCACAGCATATGGCTGCCGTTAAAATACAGCGGGTCAATGCGCATATTCCTCTGTTCCGTCCCAAGAACCAGTTCATCCGCAGCATCCCTTCCATGGTATACAATCCAGTCGTCCACCAGGTTAGGCGCCTTTGTCACGGTGTTGTGCCCGGTGCCTTCCACCAGCTCATTCCTCTTTAAAAGCGGACACCAGGTATAGGGGTCAGGATACTTGTGCCACTCCATCTCATGGAACACTGCCTTCTCATCCGCCACCGAGGTCCCCACAAAATAGTCCTCGTGCTCATAGGCATTGGCTGAATAGAGAAGCCACGTCTTCCCGTTATGGGACACGGTGCAGGCCCCTTCGATGGTGTACCAGTCCCTTCCATCACCAAACCTATTTTCTTCAAATATCTCCTTGCGGATACCGGGCGCCACTACCGGCCTTGGATGGCCGGAAAACTCGTATGGGGTGCGCATCCCGTCTAACAGGATACAGGTCCCGGCCACCTTATCCTCTGTCCCGAACCAGTCATTGACAGAATAGAACATATACATTTTCCCGCCCCACATCACCGGGTGGGAATCAATGGAGAAGTGGTCAAAAAATGTCTTTTCCCACACAAAGGGGCCAAGGGGATCATCTGCTTTTGCCACCTTAAGATGCTGCTCATGACAGTCTGTTTCCTCCATGGGGATATTGGAATAATACATGTAAAATGTACCGTTCAGATAGATGACGGAGGGCGCCCAGTAATGGTGGTATCCCTGTTCACGGATTGCATATCCCCTGTCCTCCCAGTGCACCAGGTCCTCTGAAACACTTACCTTTGCGCCGTGTTCATCGGACGCATAACAGTAGTACAGACCGCACCAGCGCAGGATGAAGGGATCCGGGTTTGTATGGATTTTCCCATCTGAAAACGGGACCGGGTTACAATAGGTGCTGCTGCCTGTTACAGGCATGAAATCATTCATATGTGACCTCCAGATTAAATTAATGATTGAATCAGCCTTTGACCGAACCGCTGGTAATTCCTCCCACCAGGAACTTCTGGCTGAATAGATATACGATGATGGACGGCAGTGTGAGAAGCATCATGACCGCGTAAATCCTGGCCACGTCCGCCGGGCTTTGGTAGGTACTGGATACAAAGTACTGGGCCGCCAGGGTGACCGTATAGTTTTTCTCGCTTCTCATGACCAGAAGGGGAACCAGATAGTCATTCCAGGAATAGATGAAGGTCAGCACCAGCACATTGGCTATGATAGGCCCGCTTAAGGGCACCATGAACTCCAGCCAGATGCGGAAACTGGACGCCCCGTCAATCCTGGCGCTCTCTAAAAGCTCATCCGGAATGGTGTCAAAGTAATTCTTAATCATCAAAAGCATCATGGGCGCGTTAAACGCCACCAGCGGGATCATGACCCCCAGATGCTTATCCAAAAGCCCAAAATTCTTGATGGCCGCAAAGAGGGGGCTGGTCACGGCAGCCACCGGGACCGCAAGGCATGCAAGGATTGCGCCGTACAGAAGCCTTCCTCCGAAAAACTGCATTTTCGAAAATGCAAATGCAGCCAGGGTGGTTATGAGCGTGACCAGGACCGCGGTACTCACCGCGATGAACATACTGTTGAACACTACCCTGAAGTAGCTGATTTTGTCATAGCTGAGTACATATTGATAGTTTCCGATTCCATTAATCTGAAAGGATTTTACAAAGGCAGTGCCGATTGGCAGAAGCCATATAAGGGCGCAGAGGACAAATACCAGGTACGTGGGCGCCGCTGTTTTCCATTGATTCTTTTTCATCCTCAATCCTCCTTGCCAAGCTTAATCTGCAGAAACGACATGATGACCGCGATAATCAGGATGGCAACGCCGATGGAGGCCGCCCCACCTGCGTTAAAGTCCTTAAAGGCCTTTTCATAAAGGTAGGTGTTCAGCACGGTGCTGGACCTTCCCGGACCGCCTCCTGTCAGCAGCTTTACAATGTCAAATGTCTTTAAGGAGCCAACAATCCCAAGTATGATAAGGACATTGGTGGTTCCCTTTACCATGGGGAATGTGACGGATAAGGTGGTCCTCCAGAACCCGGCCCCGTCAATCCTGGCAGCCTCATACACGTCATCCGGAAGGCTCATCAGCCCGGCATAATAGATAATCATGGAAAAGCCCATCCACTGGAAAATGTTGACGATGATGACAGATAACAGCGCATATCTGGGGTCCCCCAGCCAGCTGACTGCAAATACATCAAGCCCCACCGCCCTGAGGAATGTATTGAGGGCGCCGTTGGTCGGATCCATCAGGATACGGAAAATAGCCGTGATGATGGACGTTGCCATGGCAATGGGCATAAAGTATATGGCCTTAAAAAGATTGCTGCCCGGCAGCCGGTTCTTAAGCAGCACTGCCAGCAAAAATCCCAGCGCAGCCTGGATGAATACTGTCCCAAAAAAGAAAATCACATTGTTGACCACCGCTGTCCAGAAGGTCTTGTCATGAAGCATTTTCGTGTAATTCTTAAAGCCGACAAAGTTCATTTCCTTGGACATCCCGTTCCAGTCCGTGAAGCTGGTTCCCACCGTACAGATGATACAGTAGTAAATCAGCGCAAAAGACAGGACCATCAGCGGCAGGATATAAAGATACGCGGACCAGTTGTTTTTTTTCCCTAATTTATTCATTATGGCCACCTCCTGATACATATTATAAAAGGAGGCGGCCATAAAATGGATACTAATATTTTGGGATTTACTCTAATTTTTTGCCATGAACTCGCTGGGCGTCAGCCCCTCAGATTCCTTGAATATCTTGAAGAAATACGTGTAGCTGCGGAACCCCGACTGTTCAATGATTTCCTTCATGGTCATATCATGGCGTATCAGCAGGCTCTTTGCCTTGTTCACCCTCTGCTGGTTCAGATACTCCACAAACCGCTGTCCTGTCTCCTGCTTGAACTGCCTGCTGAGATAGGTGTAACTGCTGCCGGTGACCTCGGCGCATTTTTCCAGGGAAATGTCACTGGCAAAGTTCTTTTGGACATAGTTAAGGACCTGCTGTATGACAGGTGAATATGCCTGCTTATCCGGCTGCGGACCGGCTTCCCGGCTGCGCGCATATAACTCCAGGATATCCTCCCGGAACTGCTCCAGGATTTCATACTCCCGGATGCGTTCCAGAACCGCATCCCTGTCCTTTTCATCCACTACCCGGCCCTGCGCAATCAGGCCCGCCAGACGCTGGCTGATATCCCTGACCCGCTCCAGGGGCGCCCTTATCTCTTCCATCCAGCCAAAGAATCCGTTCAGCGTTTCCGCAGTGCCTCCCGTACCGCTTTCCAGTTCAAATACCAGCTGCTTCCAGTAGCTGGGAGGCACATCTTCCGTGCCGTAATGAAGCCGTCTGGCCATGGCAGCCGCAGTGACACGGTTTCCGCCTATGTATAATTTGTCCTCCAGCAGCCCATCCATCTGACAGGCGTCCTTCACCGCTGCCTGAAGGTCCGTCTGGGGATTGCCGCATATGATGGTAACCGTAAGGTCCAGCATGCGGATGATCTGGCGCTGAAGTCTTCCTGCCAGGTTTTTAATCACGTTCAGCATGTAAAGGGTGCTGGTGACACCGTTAAATGAAACCAGCAGGATCAGGTGCTCCTGCCTGGTCTGCCAGATCAGGTACCCATATTCCTTGCCCAGGATCTGCCCCAGGATATCAATCACCGCCTTGCAGATATCGTGCTTATAATCAGCCGGTTTTACCCCCGGCGGAAAGCTGTAATCCGGGCTGATTGCAATGGCAGCCATATTGGAGCAGCAAAAATCCAGCACGCCGCTGTCCGCCATGTTCCTGATATTGTCCGCCGTGAATTCCTTCCTGTCATAAAAGCAATACCCGACACGGTGCCGGATGGTCCGTTCCTCCGGCACGATCTTATATTTATCCCTTGCCTGGTCCAGGGCTGATATGAGATGTTTCCTGGTCAATTCATGTTTCAGCAGGTAATTGGCTGCGCCATTTACAAGGCTCCCCCTTACATAGTCAAAATTGTCAAAGGCGCTGATTGCTATGACCGGAAGGAACTCATTGATTACATGGATCATACGGATTAACTCCACGCCGTTCATCCCCGGCATCTGCATGTCGCAGAGAAGGATGTCGATATCATTTCCCCGCAGCCAGTCCAGGGCCGCCTTTCCATCGGAGAAATCAGCCACCACTTCGTAGGATTCGTTTTTCTCCAGCAGTTTTTTAATGGTATTCCTGCTTATCAGCTCATCATCCACAATCATCAGCTTTATTTTTGCCATTTATCCCCTCATACCTCCTTATTCCTCCCCCGCGCTGTCCACTGCGGGCAGGACTAATACAGCCTTTGTATATTCCCCCGGGCTGCTTTCATAACGGATTCCGTAGTCCTCCCCAAAGAACAGACGGATCCTGGCATTTACATTGGAAATGCCGATCCCGTTAAAACGTTTCCTGTCTCCTGCCGGGGTGCCAAGGACTGCCTCTATCTGCTCCTCCGTCATCCCTTCCCCATTGTCCTCTATGACGATGTTCAGCCTGTCCTCCTCCCTCCATGACTCAATCCGGATGGTCCCCTGCCTGGACAGGTCCGCGGGCAGGCCGTGGTAGATTGCATTTTCCATGATGGGCTGCAGGATGAAGCGGGGCACGTACAGTTCCTTTGTATCCTCACTGATTTTCTTTTCCACGGCAAAGTCATAGCTTCCGCTGTATTCAACAATGGTCAGGTAATTATCCACGTATTCCAGCTCATCCTCCAGGGTTATCATGTCGTTCCTGCGGTGCATCACATTCTGAAGCATGGCATTCAGGGAATGGATCAGGGGGACGATGTTGTCCGCGTGCTGCAGCTTTGCCATCCAGACCACATTGTTAAGCACATTGGAGATGAAATGGGGATTGATCTGGGCCTGGAGGAAATCCATCTCAATCAGCCGTTTCTGCTTTTCCTCCTCAGTAATCCGGTGCATCAGTTCCCGGATACGCACTACCATGTGGTTAAAGGTATGCCCCATCTGCCCTATCTCGTCCTCGGCCCTGACGGCATAGCTCACGGACAGGTTGCCTGCGGAAACCTTCTGCATGCTGTCCTTTAACACCGTGATTTCCCTGGTGGACCTGGACACCACCAGGCCGGAAAGCAGGCCTGCCAGCAGGAGGATTACAACCATGATGGCCCCGGTAAACAGCGCGGTCCGGTATATATCCGCCGTATAATAATCCGATGGCAGGGCCATGGTAAAGGTCCAGTCCACATCATCGGCTTCAAATGTATTATACACATACCCCTGTATGGGATGGGAGATATCCAGCAGCTCATCGCCGCAGTTGGAGAAAATAAGGGACCGGCTTCCGTTTGCAACCTGGAACCGGCTTCCCTCCGGAAGGTTGGAGGAAAACATGTCCTCTATGACGCCGTAATCAAAATACATCACGGTGTAGCCGATTATCCTCTGGTTCCAGTCCGTAATCCCCCTGACAGCCGGAACCACGTAGTCGCTGTTATAGGTGGACTTACCGCCCTCCACGTGGATGGGCTCCAGCATGACGATATTCTTCTTAAGCCTGTCCTGGTCCAGCTGCATGATCCGTTCATAGACATCCCCCTGCCCCTCCACCAGATGGGAGGTGGAAAAGGTGCATGTTTCATTTACGATCACGCCAATTCCCACGATATAGTACTTATAGCCGTTCAGGTCATTGATGAATTCCTTTATGATCCTCCTGTTTTTCAGATATTCCATGTTCCACTGGCCGTTCTCCATGATGGTCCGTTCATTCAAGGCTTCCACGGGCCGTATGATGTTCCTGTCATTGAGCGAAACCATGGCCGCCATATAGGAGGTATCTGTCAGCAGATACTCAAAGGCCTGGCACGCATCCCTCATGGTGCTCTCTGAAATGTCCTTCAGGTACGTACCTGCCATCTTACTGCTGGCAGTATACCAGACCGAGGTTATCAGGATGCTGCAAAGCATCAGGACAGCCGTGATGACCAGCAGTATCTTGTTCCTGATTGTCATGTGTTTTATCATTGCCATATGTTTTATCATTGCCATGTGTTTTGGCATCCCCATACCTTTCATATCACCCTCCCACAACAGACCCTTCCTTTTACCATTGTAACATTGCATTGGCAAATATGTTATATGAGTTTTTGATGTTTGTTATGTTTTTTTGCGTTCCCATCCCCTGCTAATACCGCAGTGCCATTCCTAGCTTTCATTCATTGCCATACATTTTTCTTCCGGACATCGGAAAAACCCCTTTCATCAGACTATTTTGTCTGACAAAAGGGGTCCGCTTCATAACGGTTGGATTCCACGGTCCTATCTAATATGCGCGCTTAATGATTTCCTCCATATGTACCTGCGCTTCCCTGCGTATCTTCTCCTCGTCCAGGGTCAGTACTTCCCGGTTCTTCATGACTATCCTGCCGTTGATGATGGAATCCGTCACGTCATGCCCGTTGGCTGCCTCCACAACCGTGTTGATCAGGTTCTGGGTGGGGGTCAGATGGGGCTGGTCTATGTTCAGAAGGATCACATCCGCTTTCTTCCCTTCCTCCACCGTGCCCAGGATGCCGCCCTTGCCAATGGCGTTGGCGCCGCCCCAGGATGCCATCTTAAGAAGGGTGGGGCAGGTCATGACCACCGGGTTAAAGGACGGGAGTCCCCAGTATGCCATCATGCCGTAGCGCAGCACCTTCATCTCATCAAACAGATCCAGGTTGGATGGGGCCGCGCCGTCGCAGCCAAGGCCCACGCTAAGTCCTGCCTGAAGGATCTGGGGCGTCTTTGGGAATCCATGGTTGGAGAGGTTGGCCCTTGGGCAGTGGATTACCTTTACATCCCGGCTGGCCATGATGGCTATGTCCTCGTCGGAAAGCATGACGTTGTGGGCAGTCAGGAGGTTGGGGCCGAGGACACCCATGGACTCCAGGAACTGGGCCGGGCGCAGCTGGTAATTCTGCAGGCAGAAGCTGACCTCGTCCTTGTGCTCACACAGATGGGCATGGATCCCCGTGTTCAGTTCAGCAGCGGCATCCCTTACCATGGCAATCAAATCCCTTGAACAGGTCATGACCTGTCGGATGGCAAACCAGATGGATATCCTTCCGTCCCCTTTGCCGTCGTATGCCTGGTACAAATCCCTGGTGTGCCTGACTGCTTCCTCTGCCGTCTCCTTCATTGCTCCGGTAATTGCATTGCCCATATCCATGGTGGATTTGGCAATGGCCGCACGCATGCCTGATTCCAGCACCGCGTCAGCCACACGTTCCATATGGACGCCGCCGGAATCCGCAAATGAAGTGGTCCCGTTCTTAATCATCTCCAGACAGGCCAGCTGTCCGCTGATATAGGAGTCCTCCGGCCTTAGGTTGCTCTCAAAGGGAACCAGGAACCTGGTCCACACCATGGGGTATTCATCCGAAACCCTTCCACGCAGAAGCTGCTGGCAGGTGTGGGTGTGGCCGTCCACAAGGCCAGGCATCAGGAGCTTGCCTGTCCCGTCCAGGGTTTCCGATGCCTGGAAGTTCTCTTTCATTTCCCCGGAGGGTCCGATTTTCTTAATCCATGAATCATGGATGGCAACGCTCCGTTCTTCTGAAACCGTCATGTCCGGGTTAAGGACCCGGCATCCGTTGATTAAAATATCACATTTTTCCATTCTGGATCATTTCCTCCTCGCTATCATGGCTTTACGCCTCTTTGTCCGGCGGTACGGCTTAGATTGCTCCCGTGGCCCGCAGCACCAGATCTGCCACGAAGGCAGAGAATATAAAGGTTCCTGTTATCACAAGCAATGTAATCACAACCATCTTCCATCCCATTTTCGCAAAGTTTTTAAGGTCCTTGCCAAGGGAAATCCCTGCAAACGCGCCCAGTGCAGTGGCAGGAGCCATGAATGCCACCTGGGATGTGACCTGGATGATCACGTCCTTGACCGGAGATACGGGGCAGGCCAGAAGCAGCCCTGTAAGGGATACATACATCATGGACGGAAGCTTGATAAAACGGCTCATGAACCTGCTGACTGTCAGGCCGAACAGGGCAATGGCGCAGAGTACAAGGATTCCTGCTATGGAATCAGCCAGGGGCATCTGATAACCAATCATATTGGTCAGTATCATGATTACTGCCACAAGGCACAGAAGACCGGCCTGCTGGATACAATATTTCCTTACCATTTACGTTCCCTCCCTTATTTCCTGTGATTTGATTTGCGTCCGATTTTGGGTTCCAGCCACGCGTACAGTTTCCTGGTAACAGGAAGTCCCACAAAGGTTCCCATGTAGATTCCGGTGATTCCTGTCAGCATGTCGCTGGCGCCGCCCATTACCATGATGTCTTCCGCGTATGAGGGATATATTTCCCCCAATGTCCCTGCCGCCGCGGTCATCATGGAACCGCTGCCCACCCCGCTTGCCATGCCCATGGCCAGTGGATGGAAGATATTCCAGGATGCGACCACGCCTGCCAGCAGGCTGACAAACACGGTTCCGATGACAGAACCAACAATATATACCGCAAACGTTCCCTCTGTCTCCTTTGCATCCGGCCCGTAGATATCCGTGGTCAGGCCCAGGTTTGAATCCCTGTTAATGGAGTAGCATGCGCCGATGGCTTCCTTTTTCAGGCCCAGCAGCAGCGCAATGGGAAGTGAGATGAAAATGGTTCCCAGATTACCGAATTCCTGCAGGATCAGGGCCGGTCCCACCGCCACCAGCTTGACCAGGTTGGCTCCGGCAGAAACACCCATCTTGGCCATGAAGGGCGCCAGCGCCACCAGCACCAGGCTTCCTCCCAGCTTGCATTCCCCCTGATTGAACATCCGGATCACATCCGGTCCCAGGAGTCCGCCCAGTATGACTGCGAATACCATGGGAAACAGGGTCAGGGTGCCGATCCCGATGTTAATCTTGATGGTTCCCACTGAATCACAGACCAATGCCAGCACAACTGCCGCTGCATAGACTTTCCAGTACTTTCTTATGACGGCCTTTACTTGTTCCATACGTTTCATTTCCCCTTTCTTCTGTATGCCTCCGGTGCTAAAGCGCACCGGGATTGACAGGATACCTTTTGTTGATTTCATCATATCACAGGGCCTTTCACTTCTGTAGACAGAAAAAAACGATGGGAATCCATCGTTTTTGCTGATACTATATGATATTTCCATGGCTCCTTAACCTTACTTCCCTTCTATGCCTCCTTTTCCCCCACCAGTTCAATGAAACGCTGGGCCATGTCCGACAGCAGGTAATTCCCCTTCACAATAAAGCCAATCTCCAGGTTCACCCCATCCTTAATGGGGATGGCCCGGATATCCCCATAAGCCCTGTCCGCCGTATGGTATCCGCTTCCCACCACGAACCCCTGGTTTGTCCGCATGATGGAATACGCGGCCGCGCGGTCAGTGACGGAAATTACCTTCTTCATGCGGTAGTGGGGGATGATGACTTCCGTATAGGCCGGATTGGCATCCGTACTCCTGTCATAGGTGATGAATGGATACTGGATGATTTCCTCGGTCCGTATCTGGCTGCATCCTGCCAGGGGATGGCCCTCATGGAGATAGACATGGGCTGTCCGGTAGGCAATATGGTTGAAAATGATCCCACGTCCCCTGAGTTCCTGCATCATCTGGCCTTTCAGCTGTTCCGCAAAAAAGATGACCCCCAGATCCGCCAGCCCCTTTTCCACCTGCTCAAAGACCCCGGATGTCTTGCACTCCCTGAATCCCACGTTATATTCAGGCACATCCAGGGACTGTATGATGGACATGAAGGAATCCATCCCGCAGATATGGTGCTGGGCCGCCACATAGAAGCCGTGGCCGCTGTCCTTTTTGTCCTCATACCTTAAATCCAGATAGTACAGGCGGTTTAAGATTCCCTTGAACTCAATGAACAGCTCCTTGCCGTCACCGGTCAGCATGACGCCTTTGGGCGTCCTTAAAAATGCCTTGATCCCATAATGCCCCTCCACTGCCCGCACTGCCTCCGAAACACTGGACTGGGCTGCAAACAGCCGCTTGGCCGCCTCACTGATGGAGCCTGAATCAGCTACCGCTACAAAATATTTCATCTGCTGTAATGTCATGACCTGGTCTCATTCCTTTCTCCAGGGCGGGCGCGGATCCCCATCCATCCGCCCGCGTTCCGGAACACTGCCCTATCAATAGCCGCGCCTCTTTCCCTTATCTATGAATTTACCAGATTCCGGGGCGGTTTTCAACCTTCTGATACATCCCGTCCCCTTCTTTTACATGAAATGCAGTATAAAAGTCACTGGTTGCCGATAACACTGCGTTCACCCTTATGATTCCCGGGGAATGGACATCGTTGGTCATGACATAGGCCAGGTACTCATCCCTGTATTTACCGGCCCATAAGGCTGCGTAGGCTTTATAAAGCTCCCTCAGGTCGTATCCCTCATCTTTTGCTATCTCCGTCACGCAGGAAACCCCGCCCAGGTCAGCTATATTCTCAGTGGCGGTAAGGCTTCCGTTTATCTTGGTTCCGTTTACCTCCATGGTGTCATAATAGTCCACCACCTTGGCTGCCAGCTCCTCAAACCGCTGTTTATCCTCAGCAGTCCACCAGTCGCGCAGGTTGCCCTTTTCATCGTATTGGGAGCCGCTTGTATCAAAGGCATGGGTGATTTCATGGCCGATTACGGAGCCGATACGCCCAAGGTTGGTGACCGGCACGCCCTCGGGGTCATAAAAAGGAGGCTGGAGGATTCCTGCCGGGAACACGATTTCATTGTTGCCCGGATTGTAGTAGGCGTTAACGGTCTGAGGCGTCATTTCCCATTCCATCCTGTCCACAGGGTCATCCTTGGTCCTGAACATATAATCCTGGTCAACCTTCCTGATGGCCAGGATATTATCCACATAGAGGCCGCCGTCCTCCGGCGCCGCCAGCTTCAGGCTGTATCGGTCCTGGGGCCATTGTTCAGGATACCCCACCTTCACCATGATAGCGGCCAGTTTCTTCCGCGCCTCTGACCGGGTGGTTTCTGTCATCCACTCCATGTCCGCCAGTCTTCTGTCATACACGTCTATGACCTTGCGGACAATGTCCGTCACATCCTGTTTTGCATCATCATCAAAATACTTCAGGCAGAACAGCCTTCCGCACTGGAATCCCAGTTCCTGCTGGACAGACTCTGATACGGTCCTCTCAAAAGGCTTTTTTTCTTCCGTCCCGCTGACCGCCATCTGGTATTCCTGGGCCGCATTCAGGGATTCCATGTCTGTCATGGCGGAAAGGTCGGCATAGAGGCAGGTTTTTACATACTCCTTTAAAAGAGGCAGATTGTCCTCCGTGAGATAGGTCCCAAGCTTCCTGCATACGTCCGGTTCCACCACCACGGTCTTCTCATCCTCCCTGATGCCATAAATCCCGCTTAACAGTTCCATGGAAAGGGCTTCCGGATAAATCGCGGACGCATCCCTGGCCGTATATACATTGTTGGTTTTTTTTGCATCATAAGTTTCTTCTATTTTCAGGGAGCTGGATGCCAGATCCTTCATCATGGCGGTCACGCGTTCCACTGTTTCCCCTGCTTCCCTGGTATCCATGCCATTGGATTCGTGGAGCCTGGTCAGATACCGTTTATATTCCTCCACCCGCTTTTTGTTGGATTCCTCTTCGGAAAACCAGACTTCGCGTTTCAGCCCCGTGTCCGGCTTTAACCAATACAGGGACTTAACGGAGGAGTCATCGCTGTCCCCTGTATATACCAGCCCCGCCAGGCTATAGATGCCGTAATCCTTCTGGAACCGGAGGGATGCGCTTAAAAGCTCCCCTACCGTGCCTGCATCCTCAATTTTATTCAGGAATTCCCCTGCCCGCTGGCCGTAACCGCCCTTCTCCCTGGCCTCCCGGTCCAGTCCGGTCAGGTTCAGGGCGCGGATGTTCTCCTGGTCGCGGATTTCCCCGGTGTCTGATTGGGCCGGGGTCCCGCCGCCATCTTCCCTGCTTCCGGTCCCTGATGAAACCTTCCGGATCATATCATTTACCTTATTATAGTTCTCCTCACTCACCTTACGGAACCAGCTCATCTCCGGCTGGTCGGCAGGGATTTCCCAGCCGTCCAGGGTCACGTGGTTCACGGCATTGTAGAAATCATCCACATAGTCCGGCGCACTGCCCTGTCCGGATGCAGACGGCTGTCTGGATGCGGTCACGGCCTGTCCGTCGCCGTCCATCCCTGCCTGGGATTCCATCCCCGTTCCCGGGTCCTGTTCCGTCCTGCCCGCCGAGCAGCCCCATACCGTGGCTGCCACAGCAACCGCCATGGCCCCGGCAATCATCCCTTTTGCTGCCATACATTTTATATGTCTCATCTTATTCTTCTCCTTTACCATGCCTTTAAAACCAATCCTGTACACGCTTCTTATTATAACCCGATTCTACTGGTTATCCTGCATTTCCATATCTTAATAATGCTTGCGGTATCCAATCCATTATACCCCATACCGCTGCAGAAAAAAAGGCGTGGGCCTTCCTATTCTTCCGTTGGGAAATCCTTCGTTTAATAATCAGATAATCGGTAAAGACTATATAAAAAGGCAGCCGGGCCGATAGATAATGAAAAAAGCCACCGTTATATGCTTGGCAGAAAACCTGGATTGGAGCAGAAAAATGGAAAACAAATATACTGAAAAATCAAAATCAATATGGAGCATGACAACCCACCTGCCGCCCAGGAATCCCCTGCCCGGGGACCTGACCGTGGAGGCGGCCGTCATTGGCGCGGGCATGGCCGGAATCTTAACCGCCTACCTTCTTCAGAAGCAGGGAATTGATGTAATTGTGCTGGAGGCAGACCAGGTTGCCAGCGGGCAGACAAAAAACACCACCGCGAAAATAACAAGCCAGCACGGGATCATTTACCAGGACCTGATTAAAAAGCTGGGGAAACAAAAGGCAAGGACGTACGCCCTTGCCAACGAAGCAGCTATCCGCGCCTACGGGGAGATTATAGGGGAAGAGAAGATTGAATGCGGTTTTGAACGGCTTCCATCCTACCTTTACACCAGGGAACCGTCCATGGTGGTGAGGCTGGAGCAGGAAGCCCAGGCCGCCTCCGCCCTGGGAATACCGGCCCATTTCACCCAGATCCACGGCCTTCCCTTTGACACCATGGGCGCCGTATGCTTTGAAGGGCAGGCCCAGTTCCATCCCCTGGCGTTCCTGAAACACCTTTCCCAGAAAGTGACTGTCTATGAGGGCACACGTGTACTGAAGGTAAAGAAGCATATGATATGGACGGACCATGGCACGGTAAATGCAAAGCATGTGGTTTTTGCGTCCCATTACCCCTTCGTGAACCTGCCAGGCATGTTCTTTGCACGCCAGCACCAGGACAGAAGCTATGTGCTGTGCCTGGACCACCCGGATCAGCTTGACGGCATGTTCTACAGCGAGGACAAGGACGGACTTTCCCTCAGATGGACCCACGGCGCCCTCCTCCTTGGCGGCAATTCGCACCGGACCGGAAAAAACAGGACGGGCGGGGAATACCAGCGCCTGAAACAGGCGGCAAAACAGTATTACCCGGACAGCAGGATCGTGGCCAGGTGGTCTGCCCAGGACTGTATGCCCCATGATGACATCCCGTTCATCGGAAGGTACTCCGTGTTCAGGCCCTTCTGGTATGTTGCAACCGGCTTCAAAAAATGGGGGATGACCTCTTCCATGCTGTCCGCAATGATCATAAGGGACCAGATCTGCGGACTTCAAAATCCATACGCAAGACTCTTCTGCCCCCAGAGATTCCATGTCAGGGCATCCCTCCCAAGCCTTCTGGCCGATATGGGTGAAAGTGCCATCTCCCTTACGAAGGGCGCTTTCCACCTGCCCCTCCGTGCCGCGGACCTGAAAGAGGGTCATGGCGGCATCATAAGGATTGGATTCAAACGGTATGCCTGCTATAAGGACGAAAAGGGAGTCCTGCACAAAACCTCTGCCCGGTGCCCCCATCTGGGCTGTGAGCTGGAGTGGAACCCGGCGGAAAAGACCTGGGACTGCCCATGCCACGGTTCCCGGTTCGATTATGACGGCAGACTGATTGACAATCCGGCACAAAAAGGGAACGCTTTTTAAGGCGTTCCCTGGTGTTTTCTGGGGTTTCCTCCCCATCCACAAATCTGCCGTGTTCCAAAAACAGACCTGTCCCTAATCCATATACGCGCCCTTCATGGCGCTGACCGCATGCTGGGCATACAGCTTTAAGATACCCTTTGTATATTTGCTCTTAAACCCTTTCCAGCCCTTCTTTCTCTGTGAAAGAACCACATCCATTTCCTCAGGCGTCTTTTCCACTCCATTGACACCCACGATATTAAGGGACCTTTTTTCCAGATTCAGCTCAATCAGATCCCCCTCCTTAACCAATGCAATGGGGCCTCCTGCGGCTGCTTCCGGGGACACATGGCCGATGACCGGGCCGCGGGACGCGCCTGAGAACCTTCCGTCTGTTATCAGCGCGACACTGGCCGCCAGCTTCGGGTCGGAACAGATGGCCTCGCCGGTATAGAACATTTCCGGCATACCGCTTCCTCTTGGGCCTTCATAGCGGATGAACACGGCGTCTCCCGGTTTCACCTTTCCGTGAAGGATGGCGTCAATGGCTTCTTCCTCGCTGTCAAAGGGACGCGCCGTAAGGCGGCTGTTAAACATGCCGGGCGGGCAGGCCGTATGCTTGATGACCGCCCCTTCCGGCGCCAGGTTGCCTTTCAATATGGCAATGCTTCCATTGGTGCCGATGGCATGGTCAAAGTCCCGGATGATGTCCGTTCTGGCAATGTCCCTGTGGATTGCCTGGCTTTTGCTCTTAAGTATCCCATCACAGTGTTCATAGTAACCGCTCTTTTTAAGGTCCTCCAGGTTTTCCCCCAGCGTCTTTCCCGTAACGGTCATCACATCCAGGTGGAGCATTTCCTTAATCTCCTCCATGACCCGGGGAACTCCTCCTGCATAGTAGAAATACTGGGCCGGCCAGTCTCCGGCCGGGCGTATGTTAAGGAGGTAATGGGCGCCCCTGTGAAGCCGGTCAAAGGTATCCGCATCAATCTCAATACCGAACTCATGGGCAATGGCCGGGATATGCATCACCGCGTTGGTGGAGCCTGAGATTGCGGCATGTACCATGATGGCATTCTCAAAGCTCTTCATCGTGACAATGTCCGCAGCCGTGATGCCCTGCCGGACCAGCTGAAGCAGCTGTTTTCCCGCGTCATAAGCAGCCTGGCGCAGTTCCGGCGCAGTCGCGGGCATCAGGGCGGTTCCCGGAAGCATCAGGCCCAATGACTCCGCCATCACCTGCATGGTGGATGCCGTCCCCATGAAGGAGCAGGCGCCGCAGCTGGGGCATGCGTGCTGTTTATAATAGGTCAGCTGCTCATCTGGTATCTCATGGCGCTCATACTGGGCGCTGAACTTGCCGATCTGCTCCAGGGTGAGAAGCTCGTTGATGGCGCAGCCCGGGTCATCCTCCGTATATTCGGGGGGCAGTGTAAATGCCTCCATCACGCCGCCTGTCACCATGATTGCGCTCATTTCCTTTAAACGGCCGATGCTCATGAGCATGGCTGGCATGGCTTTGTCGCAGCTGGCTATAAATACCCCGCCGTCAAAGGTGGTGGCGTTGGCCTGTACTTCAATCAGGTTCACGATGGCGTCCCTGTGGGCCAGGGAATAATTAATCCCGTCATGCCCCTGTCCCATTCCATCGCACATGTCCGTTGCGTAATACCGCGCAGCCTTCCCGCCATTTTCATCAACGCTCCGTACTGCTTCTTCCACAAACTGGTTCAGGTGGCTGGACCCCGGATGGCTGTTGCCATATGTGCTTTCAATCATTATCTGGGGTTTCTCAAGGTCGTCCAGCTTCCACCCCATCCCAAGGCGCAGCGGATCCATCTCCGGCGCCAGCTTGCGGACTTTTTGGCTTCTTAACATAATATCTTCTCCTATAGAATCATCTTTTTTTGTGGTTATAAAACCAGGCCGCCTCATGAAAGAGGAAGCTTATTCACTTCATTGATAAGGCTGTTGACCCTCTGCCTGTTCACAAGCAGGAATGCCTGTCCATCCACCTTTGCCCCATAATAGTTCTGGTCATAGGGAATCAGTTCCACGGTCATGTCCCCAGCGGTTCCCGGTATGCATCGGTATTCGATGGTAAGGATTGGAGGGCCAATCAGCTGGGAGGCCATGTCCGAAACCCGCTTTTCCGCCGCAAAACCATAGAGCGGGTAATAAAAGGCATTGAACTCAGCCTCCGTGATTTCATGTCCGTTCAGGGTATAGGCCGCCTTGTTCCCATCCTCTGGATGGGTGACGGCAAACTCCGCCTTCCCGTTGTCCCACGTCAGCGTAAGGTTGGTGAGCGTCTCCGCCTTAACCGGAGCGATGCTTAAGGAAAGGAAATCCTCCGCCGCCAGATGCATGAACGGTTCCAGCCCGTCCTTCCTGACGGTATAGATTCCCTGTCCGCCTTCCGGATACACGTAGGTATACCGTCCATCCCCGCTGTCCTTTCCAATATGGAGCGCGAAATCCTGGACCGCACCTGTTTCATCCTCCTGGCGGGAACCGTCCTGCCGGGAGCTGTCCTGCCGGGCACTGTCCTGCTGGGAGCTGTCCTGACGGGTACTGTCCTGATAAGCAATCCGTATCAGACCGCCCGCTTCCTTCCCCAGTCCGTATTCCTCCATCTGGACTTCCGACGGACGGTATACCGCCATCTCCTCATACCTGAGCTTCACCAGCTTGCCCAGGCATCCGGATACCAGCCCGGTGTCGGCGGGCCTTAACGCCCCGTCATCCTCCGAGACGCTCCAGGAGCCATCCCCTGGCCCCGGCCTTTGAAAGGTAAATGTTCCTCCCTTTTCCTCAATGGTTACCATGGTCATGTTGTCCAGGCTGATTCCCGGCAGTGTTTCACGGATTGCCATGGCATTCAGGCTGCTTGAGAACAGGTTGGGAAATGTGGAATCCACCGTGTATATTTTCTCCGAACCCTCTACCGCCATGTAACAGTCCCCCGTGGCGCTGTTGGTACTGCCCAGATAGATGGTTTCTGTCCGGCCGGACCCGGTCACCTGGATTACATTGGTGGGATGGTCCAGTCCATACCCGCCAAAATACCCGCTTCCCTCTGCCACAAAGCGCCGGGCGGTAAGCCGCGCGGTCTTATCCAGCATGGTGTCCACAAAGCCCTGGTTCAGGGGAAATGTCCCATCCTCCGCGTATACCCATCCATCCTCCTGCCTTACAAGGACAATCCTTTCGTCACCGCTTTGGAAGGCAATCCCGGTCACCGTATCCGCATCCATGGAATACACCACCAGGCTTTCCTCTTCCCCTGCCTTTCCCCCGGCGCCTGAGGGCATCATGATATAGATGATAAGAAGCAGGAGCGCGGTCACCGACGCCAGCAGAAGGTTTCTTTTCTGTTCTTTTTTCATTGACGTCTCTTCCTCCTTATGCACAGGATGCTGCCGCCAGCCATCACGGCAGCCGGGATGGTCAGCACGAACAGTACGCTCCAGCCCATGGCCTGGGCCGAGGTGAGCCTTAAGGATGCGGATGAGGTGGGCTTTGGACGGATGGTCATGCTGTTCTCCTGCTCTGTCATCCATCCGATTGCATTTAATACAAGGTTGGTGTTATTGCCCCCGACCATTTCATCCATTTCCTCCATCAGCATACTGGAGCTGGAGAACCAGACAATCCTGGTCACGCCTCCATCGGTCTGCTCCGAAGCAGTCACCCCGGTTGCAAACGGCCCTGCCGGGTCCCCCCGCTTATATCCAAGGGAAGAGCTGTCTGTCTTTATATAGGAATTGGGGGACGTGGTAAGGATCCCCTTTACCTCCACCGTACTGCGCACATCCCCCGTCTTCACAATACCGTGGGAATTAGGCATCAGCAGAAGGCTGCCCTCTGCAATGAACGGCTCCGTTATCTGGCTGCTCCTGATTTCAGGAAGCAGGAAGTTGGGGTAGGATGGGATGCTGTAATTGCTGTCCCCTTCCACAATCATGCCCTGAACCGCCGATACGCCGTAACCGGCCAGCACCTGATCCAGGTTCGGCATCTTCGCCGCGGTGATACCGGTAATCAGAAGCATGCGTCCTCCCTGTTCCAGATACGAGGTAAGCACCTCCCTCTCCCGGTCGGTAAGGTCAGAAACCGGAACGTTAAGGAACAGGCAGCCCGCATCCTCCGGCACCTGCCCTGTTGCAGTCAGGTTCAGCCTCCCGGTCTCCACACCCTCCTTTTCCATTGCAGCGGCAAAGGACTCCGTCAATTCATTTTCTCCATGTCCGTTCATCAGATAAACCTTGGTCAGGACATCCGAAGTCACATAGTGGATGGCGCTGGTAATCTGGCCTTCCCCGTCAAAATCAGTGGAGGTCCTGCCCGTATCATAATCATAGTTGACCGGATACAGGTCCGTATTGCGCAGTACCCTGGAACGGTTTTCCCCCGCCACTATGATGCTGTTGTCACTGACCTTATCGGACGTATAATTTGACACAAATGCAGGCGTCAGGACAGGGTCCACATATTCCACCGTGATATTTCCGTTTAAATCCCTGTATTTCTCCAGCAGCTGCGTGAGCTTCTGGTCTTCCTTTCCCCTTGGCGCGATCAGATACAGGCTGACAGGGGAGGTGTTGGATCCCACCAGCTCCCTGGTCTGGGTGGAAATGCTGTAAAGCCCGGAGGCGGACGTGTCATACCTGGTGTACCGTCCAGGCAGCTTATGTGAAATCATATTGGCCAGCACCACGATCACGGTCATAAGGATGCACATTGCCACTGCATACAGGCCAATCTTAAAATGCCTGCTTTTCAATGAATCCCATCTGCGCTTTTCCACTGACTGTACCGCAAAAAACAGGAACAGCACCACGACCCCCAGATAATATACAAGATGGGTGACATCGAATATCCCATCCACGAAATCATAGTACCGCCGGAACAGGGAAAAGTACCCTAAAAAGCGTGGGAACGCCCCTTCAAACATGGAACTGTCCACCAGGTAACACGCCCCCAGCGCCACTTCACATACGCTGGCTGTCAGGACGCCCGTGGACAGGCTTTTCGTCATCACCGCAAGCAGGATACCGCCAAGCACGATCACAGCCCCGAAACCTGCCAGTGAATGGAGCGCCTGGATGCCAATCAGGCCGCTCATGCCATTAATCAGGTAGCTGCAGAGCATGATTGCAAATGTGCCCACAGCCGCTATGATCTGGCTCTCAGTAATGCTGGAAATAAATATGCCTATGGCAATGCAGGCCGCCCCCATGAAGAAGAATGCCAGGAAACAGGAATAGGATTCTTTCAGGGGCACCGCCCCATAGAGGGACAGTACCAGCGGGCAGGCCGCCAGTATGATAAGCGGCGCCGCAAACACGGTGAGGATGGCAAGGAACTTGCCCAGCACGATCCTCCCCACCTTTACCGGGGCCGTGAACAGAAGCTGGTCTGTTTTCTGTCTCTGCTCCTCCCCCAGTGCGCGCATGGTAATGACCGGTATCACGATCAGCAGCACAACGGTCGTATTGCCCAGCACATACCCGAACTCCGGCACGCCGCCCTGAAGGTTGAAGGCAGTGAAGAATACCCCTGCAATCAGCAGCAGGAACGCCGTATACAGGTACCCCATCATGGAGCGGTAGAATGAAAGCACCTCTTTTTTATAAATCGCTATCATGATCTGTCCCTCCCCGTCAGTTCCAGGAACACGTCCTCCAGGCTCATGGCGGCGGACTGAAGCTCCATTATGGGACAGTCGGCTCCTGCCAGCAGCCGGAACACCTGTGCCCTGGGGTCCGTATCCTCATCCGTCTCCAGGTGGACGGCTGCAAAGCCTGATTCATGGGGTGCCGTGGTAATGGCCCGCAGCCCCTGGATTCCTTTCAGCAGTTCCCGCAGAAGTCCCGGTTCACCCTGGACCAGCATATCATAGACATTGGTGCGCTGCATCCGTCTTCCAAGGCCCTCCGGCGTATCGCTGGCCACCAGTTTCCCCTTTGACAGGATCAGTATATGGTCACATACGGCGCTGACCTCAGACAATATGTGGCTGCTGAGGATCACGGTATGTCCTTTCCCCAGTGATTTTATGAGTTCCCGAATGTCGATGATCTGTCTGGGATCCAGCCCCACGGTGGGTTCGTCCAGGATAATGACCTCCGGGTCCCCTAACAGGGCGCAGGCAAAGCCCACCCTCTGCCTGTACCCTTTGGACAGGTTCTTAATCAGGCGCAGCCTCATGTGGGTGATGCCGGTCAGCGCCATCACCCGCTCCACTTCCCCGGGAAGTCCCTTTCTTGGGACACCTTTCAGTTCCCCTGCAAATTTCAGGTACTCCTGGGGATTCATATCCGGATACAGGGGAGGGATCTCAGGCAGGTACCCGATATGGCGTTTGGCCTCCTCCGGCTCCAGAAAAATGTCATGTCCGTCAATAAGCACGGTTCCCTCGGTGGCAGACAGATAGCCGGTAATTATATTCATGGTTGTGGATTTACCTGCTCCGTTAGGTCCCAAAAAACCGTATATCTGTCCTTTTTCCACTGTGAAGCTCAAGTGGTCCACTGCCCGGAAGCTCCCATATTGTTTTACCAGGTCCTTTACTTCTATCACTGGTCCATTTCCTCCCTCATATCTGGCACTTAGTGCCTCCCGGCGCGTCAACGCCAGTCAGGCTCTAGTTCCTGGTCAAAGCATACATGGCATTTCCAAACAGCTTTGCGTCCAGGATATATTCATCAATGTCAATACACTCATCCGGCCTGTGGCACAGATCCGGGGTTCCCGGGAAAATGGAGCCGAAGGGCACGATATTCGGCACCACCTGCGCATAGGTCCCGCCCTCATGGCTGGGGGTCGAATCCCTGCCCGTCAGTTCCTCGTAAACGCCCCGCAGCGTCCGGATCATGGGGTGGTCCATGGGGAACCTGTATGTGTTATGGGCATCCACCTCGTCTATCACCATTCCCGCCGGAACAACCTGGGCAGTAAAATCCGCTGTCACCTGGTCCTTGTAGGTATAGGGATAGCGGATATTGACCACCCATTTCAGTCCGTCCTCATCCACATCCATCTTCGAAAGGCTGAACGTAAGCCTGCCGCACTCATCCTCGCGTTTCATGCCAAGAAGGCTTCCGTCCGTGGTCATTCCTATCTTCTCAGCAAAGAACCGCAGGAAGGTCCCCATGGAGCCGTCAATGCCCAGCCCGTCTAAGAACATCAGGATTGCCACAATGGCATTCTTACCGTTAAAAGGCGTACAGGAATGGGCGCACAGTCCCCTGGAGGTAAGCCGTATCCTGGTCCCCTCCCGGCTGGCCGTCACATCCCTTCCGGTGGTCCGGCGGTACTCCTCAACCAGTCCCATCACGCGCCCTGCCTCTGTTTCATCCGAGGCCTCCAGCTCTGCCGAAGCCCTGTCCGGTACCATGTTGAGGATTTCCCCTCCATGCAGTCCCACGACCCTGACCTTGGAAGTGGATTTCCCAGCCAAACCATAGGACATGAAATAATAGTTAATCCCCCTTTCCGTAAAGGACATGGGGAAAAGTCCGTCCGGTGTGAATCCGGCGTCAGGCGCCCCGCACTGGGATACATAATACTTCATGTCATCCATGCCCTTTTCCTCATTGGTCCCGCCCACGATGCGGATACGGTAATCCCCAAGGGGCAGTCCGCATTCCTTAATGGCATGAAGGGCATAAAGAGAAGCGATGAAGGGGCCTTTATTGTCCACGGTGCCACGTCCGTAAACCCGGTTATTGTGGATTTCACCGCCAAAGGGAGGATACGTCCATCCATCCCCCTCCGGCACAATATCCAGATGGGCAAACACCCCAACCACCTTGCTTCCTGTGCCGTATTCAATATAGCATACCCTGTCTCCCACATTTACAACCGTCTCAAAGCCCAGCTTCCTGCCCAGGTCCATGGCAAACTGCAGGGCCTGCCGGGACGCCTCCCCGTAGGGCGCGCCTTCCTTCGGCTCGCCGTATTTGCTGGGTATGCGTACAATCTCAGAAAGCGACTCCACCATCTGCGCGCTGTTCTTTTCAATACAACTATTTAATTCTTCCATCATCGTCCTGATCCATCCTTTCTCCCTGTCAGACAATCTCCAGTTCCTTGCTGTAGGAATTAAGTATCTCGCACCCATCCCCGGTCACCAGCACCAGGTCCTCAATGCGCACGCCCACATTTCCTTCCAGATAGATGCCTGGTTCTATGGAGAAGATATTGCCCGGACGGGCTGTTTCCTGGTTCGCACTGGACACATCCCCATAATCATGGACCTCAATCCCGATAAAATGCCCCAGCCTGTGGGTGAACTTATCGCCGTAACCAGCGTCCTCAATCACCTTCCTGGCCGCCGCGTCAATATCACAGAACCTGACGCCTGGTTTTATGATTGCCTCTGCTGCCCGGTTGGCCTGAAGCACCAGTTCATACACCCTGCGGTGTTCTTCATCGGACACTTCCCCGCAGAAAAAGGTTCTTGTCATGTCCGCACAATAACTGTCCTTCTTGCATCCCACATCCAGAAGTATGCAGTCCCCTCTTTTAAGGGCAACGTCCCCGCAGCGGTAATGGCCTATGGCCGCATTGGACCCAAAACACACGGAAGGAGGGAATGACAGGTCATCGGCCCCCAGCCTCTGGTATATCTCTTTTATCTGGTTGGACACTTCACGCTCCGTCACGCCTTCCTTTAACAGCGCCTTAAATTCGGCCATGGCCCTGTCATTGATGGCGGAAATCCTGCGCATGGCCTCCATTTCCTCCTCATCCTTCACGGCCCTGGCCCCGTCCACGCAGATGGATGCATCCACATATTCCGTGCCGCATCCCATGGACATCAGGGGCAGAAGGAAACGCGCCGGCATATTTTTATCCACTCCCAAGGGTTTGGCATGGTCCGTACAGTCTGCCAGCATCTGAAGATACGGGTCCGTGTCAGAAAAACGCACGGTCTTCACGCCGGGATTTGGCGGAAGGGTGAACATATTGTTCACAAAGAAGCAGTCATCCCTGTGACGGCCCAGGTATAATGCCACCAGGCGCTCCCCTGCATCCACCCAGATGCCTGTCAGGTAAAAGATGGAGTTGGCGTCGGTTATGATCATCTGTTCCAGTCCCATCCGTTCCAGCCTGTCAAGTACTTCATTTACTCTCGTCTTCTTCATATGCCCTCCTAAAATTCAATCTGCATCAGCCTGTACAGCGCAAGGATATAGATCTTCAATGACATCTTAAGCCGGTCAATGCCGATTCCCTCATCAAATGTATGTATCTTTCCCACAAAATCAGGAAGCGGCTCAGCCGGGATCTCAGTCCCAAAGCTGATTGCGTTCTTAAAATGACGGGCATAGGTGCCTCCGCCCATGGTAAAAGGCTTGCCGTCCACCCCGCGGATTTCATTGCCGGCATCCAGGCAGGCTTTGATTTCCGGCTTATCCACACCGATATAGAAGGGAACGCTGTCCTCCACATCCGTTACCTTTACCCCATACTGGGCGCCCAGATCGGACAGCTTCTTCACCAGGTCACTGCCAGTGGTATTGGTTGGATATCTGGAATCAAAGTTCTGCTTCAGCACACCGTCCTCCATCCTTATCATTCCGCCGATGATGCTTAACGGCGGGAAAATGCCGTCATCACACTGGATACCCAGCCCATGCCCCTGGTAGTCCTCACACAGCAGGGAAACGACCTTCAGGAATTTTTCTTCCTCTTTGGTCACAAGGCTGTTGTCCAGGAGATAATCCGCAATCAGGCCGATGGCATTAATGGTCCCCTCTGCATGGGAGGCATGGCCTCCAATACCGGCAGCCTCAATCCTTACGCCCCCGTCCACGGCAGTAACCGTAATACGGTCTGCCTCCGGGCACTGTTCCGGATTGGCGCGGATAACCGCGGACGCCTGATCGGCTACCGCGTTATGGGCCATACCGCCCTGGAAATCCATGATTGCCCCGTCTTCAAACCGCCCGCTTGTAAAATTGCCGCACAGGCAGCCTTTCTCCCCGTTACACAGCGGGAACTCCGAATCCGGTGTAAAAAGGAATACCGGCTCCTCATAGTGATGGATATAGTATTCCACATCCTCCATGCCGCTTTCCTCATCACAGCCCGCCATCATCCGCAGGCTGTAGGGAAGGGGGGTGCCCAGGTCCTTAAAAAACTTTCCCATATAATAGGTGAGGATCAGGGGGCCTTTATTATCCACAACGCCCCGTCCCATCAGGTAACCGTCCTTTACCACCATGTCATACGGGTCTGTATTCCATCCATTGCCCGCAGGAACCACATCCAGGTGTGCAATGGTGCCGATGTACGCCTCTTTTTCGCCGGGAAGCTCCGCGTAGCCCAGGTAATCCTCACAGTTCACGGTCTTAAATCCCATACGGCCTGCAATCTCCAATGCCTTGTCCAGGGCGCGCCTTATCTCCCTGCCAAAGGGGGCGCCTGTTTCCGCCTCCGACTTCACACTGGGGATATCCACCACTGCCTTTATATCCTTTATGATATCCTCCATGTTTGCCTCTATGAACGCATCTGCCTTGCGCAGTAATTCCTGTTCTGTCATATCTCTCCTCCTTATGGGCATGTAATGTGCTTTTCTTTTAACAGGACCCCTGCCGAACCGTATGGTCAGGCAGGGGTCCGTATGATGATACGTATGGATTGGGGGTTTACATATCCTGCCAGTCAAAGGCAAACTGGGTCATGACTGCCACACCGGACCAAAGGGTCTGTTCATTCAAATCGAATCTGGAACTGTGCTGCGGGAAATCCCTTTCATCCCCAAAGTTTCCCCCATGATAATAATACACGCAGGGAACCCGTTTTGTAAACTCACTAAAATCTTCCCCGCCAGGGATTGCGATTTTTACCTCTATCACATTTTCCTTTCCCAGGGCCTTTTCGGCAATGGGGACAAACCTTCGCACCATCTCAGGGTCGTTGTCCGTGGTGCCCAGGTAATGGCCGTATCCAACTTCAGCCGTACAGCGCATGGTCTTTGCCACGCCCTCGAAGATTTCCGTCAGACGCTGGTAATAGAACGCCTGGTCCTCCTCGTTGTTGGAGCGGATGGAACCTTCCAGACAGCAGGTATCGGGGATGATATTATTCTTATCCCCTGCATGGAACATGCTCACCGCACAGATGGCCGGCTTGTTGGGCTGCTTTTCCCGGCTGAGCACGGCCTGAAGCTCTGTTACCGCGTAGCAGGCGGCCAGCAGCGGGTCCGCCCCAAGATGGGGCTCCGCGATGTGGGCGCTCTTTCCATGGAATTTAGCCCACCAGCCAGTGATACAGAAGGAGGAGGGTTCCGGTGTCCAACCAATCTGAGCAGGTCCTACTTCCTGGAAACGGCTGGTGCCTGAATGATGGCCGATCATGGCGTCCACCTTCGGATTTTCCAGCACACCGTCCTCTATCATCTTAAGCGCCCCGTTATCCCCTTCCTCACCTGGCTGCCATATCATTTTCACGGTGCCGCGAAGCTTATCCCTGTTCTCGAACAGGATTTTTGCGATTCCCAGGCCCATGGCCGTGTGACCGTCATGGCCGCAGGCATGCATACAGCCGGGATTCCTTGAGGCAAACGGAAGTCCTGTCTCTTCCAGGATGGGCAGGGCGTCACAGTCTGCCCGGATTCCAAGGCATTTCCCCGGAAGGCTGCCACGGATCACGGCTGCCACGCCGTGGCAGTCCTCCCCGCCGATTCCTGAACGCACTTCCTCTATCCCAATTTCCTTTAACACCCTGAGGATGATTTTCTCGGTTTCCACGGTCTTCATCCCAAGCTCCGGGCACTGGTGAAGTTCCCTTCTCCAGCCAATGACCAGATCCTCCACTGATTTAGCAAGATCTTTTGTAATGATATCTGACATATGTCCCTCCTATTTTGCATCCAGTTCAGCCAGCTGCTGACGGTTTTCTTCTTCAATCCTTCGCCTGTCCGCTGCAATCTTCTTCCATGCATACAGGATCAGCGATACCGCGATGATGCCGTAACACAGGAATACCCGGAAATACTCGCCCAGCTGGGGATCGTTAAAGAGCACCTTGCCGGCCAGGGGGTGATGAAGAACAGGATATGGAACAGGATGGTTCCTGAGAACACCTGGCCCATGGTTGCCTTGTCAATGGACGCGCCGCCCACCAGCAGGGCTGCCACGGCATAGGTCCCCACCTGTTCGTGGCTGTTGAAGGTCTGCACATTACCGATGTTCTGAAGGAAAATGATCTGCCCCCAGGACGCAATCACGGTTGACAGCACGGTCGCCACGATACGCGTCTTATCCACATTGATACCGGCCGCCGTGGCCACCTGCATGTTCATGCCCACGGTCCTGATGTCCTGTCCAAGCTTTGTCTTTGTGATGAACACCACCAGAAGGCAGACAACCGCAATCACGATGGCTGTAAGCATGGGAATCTGTACAATGAAAAATGCCTTCTGCACGGATTTAACGGTCTTCATGAGGATCTGGAGCACTGCAAGGAGAATGCTGGCCGTCAGAAATCCTTTGGTCGTAAACAGGGCTTCCCTGACATCTGATTTCTTTTTCACTATCTTATAAGCCAGGATACACACGGTCACCGCCGCAAAAGCAGCCAGCAGCCATGGAAGCAGCTTCACGAACATCACCTTCCATGCATTGTCCACCGCGTACTTTGTCTCGGCGTGGAAATCAATGGTGTTCCTCAGGCCCACATAGATGGTCTCGCCTGCCTCGTTCTGGGAATTCAGCATGATTTCGGGGTTTACCATCGGGATGACGCTTCCTACCATGAAGATGAAAATCAGGTCATATACACCCACTGCAAAGAACCCAAGTATCATGCCCGTAATCATTTCCTGTCCCTTTACCTTATTAAAAAGGATTCCTGTAAGGGTTCCAAGGACAATGGACAGGACCGTTGCAATGATGCCAGCCAGGATGATGCCCTTTAAGCCGTCATAACTCCAGTGGGTAATCAGGATCAGTCCGATTTCACCTGCCATGGCGCCCAGCACGATACTGAAATTCAGTCCCATGCCGCACAGCACCGGGAGGATCAGGGATACAATGAGGATTGCGTTCCTGCCAACACGTGATACGGTCTCTGTGATCACATAGCCCGCATTCTGTCCGGATATCTTAATGCTTGCCAGACACAGTACGGTGAAAAGGATAGGGACCATATTACCCTGAAGGAAGTCTAACACTTTATTACGTTTCTTATTTTCCATGGTTATTTTCCTCCATTCGCTCTAATTTTGGTCAATGCGTACAGGATGATGCCGTTCTGGACAATGATGCGGACCACCTCAGAGATACTTCCCGCATTGATGACCGCATTGGCAACCGGGGTTGCCAGGGTCAGAAGGCACTGGAACAGGATGACCCCCAGGACCACATTGAATACGCTTGCTTTTTTCGGTGTGGCGCCGCCAATCAGGATTGCTGCCATGGCCGGAAACGCCATCATCAGCGGAGCTGAATAGAACTGGTAAAAACCATAACTCTGTGAATAAATGTTAATGCCGATGGCCGCAATCACGGTGGAAGCAACGATACCCATGGTGCGGACCTTGTTGTTATTCACGCCCAGGGTCCTGGAAAAGCCCGGGTTCACGCCGCTGCAGCGCATGATGACCCCTGCCTTTGTCTTCATGAACAGCCACATGAGAAGGCAGCCCACTGCAAATACCAGCAAAAGTCCGGTTGACACGGAGAAATCCTTCCAATACGGATTGTTCTGCAGGATACCCATCTGCTTAAAATCAATCCTCAGGAAATTATCCAGCACTTTGTCATAGTTTTCTTCCAGCGTCATGGTCGTACGCAGTCCCACGCCCGTGATGGGCCACACAATCTTGGGATTGTTGTACGGAAGCACCAGCCAGGCAATGGACATCAGGGATACGATGGAGAACGCCATATAGTTTCCGACCGTCATCTCAGAGCCTTTTACATTATTAAGCAGCACCGCGTAAAAATACCCCGCTATGAGGGCAAATGGCACCGATACGATACACGCGCCCCAGAACCCCGCCAGACCGCTCCAGTTAAACTGGACCGCGATGGAGCCGCCCAGAAGGCCACAGAGGATGCCGATGGGAAGGCCGAAGTTCAGTCCGGCCCCGCAGACAATGGAGACCATCATGGCCAGGACCAGGAATCCGTTCATGCCGATACGCACCAGGCAGTCTGAATATATCATGCCGGGATTGATTCCCAGAGGGAATACGGAAACCATGAGCACCAAAAGGAATCCAATTACCACAAGGCGCGAAACGCCCAGGAAGTTAACAGCTCTTTTTATCTGGTTCATTCTTATATCGCCTCCTCATCTGCATCTACCAGCTTAGAACCGCTCATCAGCAGTCCGAATTTGTAGTCCTTATCATCGGAACGGAGGATTCCGGCTATCTTTCCCTCCGTGACAATGGCAATACGGTTGCACACGGAACGCAGCTCTGCCAGCTCACTGGAGGTAATGATGACTGTAACCCCTTTTTCCTTATTCAGCTTCATCAGGGAATCCAGTATCATCTTCTTTGCGCCGATATCAATACCCCTGGTGGGCTCCGATACAAACAGGATATCCGGCTCCAGGGTCAGTGCCCTGGCAATACACACCTTCTGCTGGTTGCCTCCTGATAAACTCTTTACCGGCTGTGCATGTCCGGTACAGCGGATATCCAGGTCCTTAATCATCTTTTTTGCATATTCAACGGCGCCCTTCTTATCATAAAAGGGGATGCCGAACTTTTTCACGATGAACTTGTCCTTTGTCTTAAGGGCCGCAATGGAAATGTTCAGCTCAATGGACTCGTCCAGCATCAGGCCCACGCCGCGCCTGTCCTCAGACACAAATGCAATCCCGTCGTCCAGGGTGTCCTTTGTCTTTGTCACATCCAGGACCTTGCCGTGTACCTTCACCTCACCCTTGGAAGGATAAAGCCCCATGACCCCGTTGGCAATGCTGATTTTCCCATGTCCGGCCAGTCCTCCGATTCCGAAAATCTCGCCTTTCTTTACCTGGAAGGACACATCCCTGGCAACCTCGCCGGGCATGCTGACCCCGAAATGGTTGAATTCCAGGCAGATTTCCTCATTTTCCACCTCATGGCCCATCTCCCGGTTCAGTATCTCAACCTCGCGGCCTACCATAAGCTGTGACATCTTAACCGTGCTCAGGTCAGCCGTGTGGTAATCCCCCACCATCTCGCCGTCCCTGAGGACAAACACGTGATGGGTATTATTCTTCACCTCATCCAGCTTATGGCTGATGAAAATGAAAGCAATCCCGCGCTCCGCCACGGAGCGCACACAGGCCAGGAACTGCTCTGCCTCTGTCTCGGTGAGCACCGCGGTGGGTTCGTCCAGCACGATCAGCTTGGTATTCTTTTTATCCAGCTCCCTGGCAATTTCCACAAACTGCTTATATCCCACCGGAAGGCTTCCCACCCTGGTCCTGTCGCTGAGTTCAATTCCCAGGGAATCCAGGGTGGCCCTGGACTCCTTGTGCATGGACGCCCTGTCCACCAGGTCCAGGCGTTTGCCAAAGACCAGGCTGGCCGGTGTCTTTTTCACATTCTCCCTGTTCAGCTTAATGTTTTCAGCCACATCATAGCCGTCAATCAGCATGAACTCCTGATGCACCATGCCGATTCCGTATTTCATGGCCTCTATGGGGGATTTGATATGTACTTCCTCTCCGTCAATCAGGACGCTGCCCTTAAAGCCTCCCGTCTGCTGGATTGCGGGCATGCCGAAGAGGATATTCATGATGGTGGATTTTCCAGCGCCGTTTTCCCCAATCAATGCCACAATCTCACCTGGCTTCACTTTTATGCTCACATCCTTCAGGACTTTATTTCCAAAGAAATCCTTTTCAATGTGATTCATCTCTAATATGTATTTACTGCTCAATGTTCTTCTCCTTTCCAGTAACCCGTAGCTATCCCAGGGTTTTACTTACCTGTCTTTTATAAAAGGAAGGGATGCTGCTTATCTGCATCCCTTCCTTTTGAAAGCATCAGGGAAGTTTCGTTCCCCATATAAAAATTGATAGAGAGAGATTTAATCCTTAAAATCTTTCGTAGCTACACATGATGAAGAAGCCGTTGTCATATGTGGTTCCGCCGTCCGTGATGTTCTCTACGTCCACTTCGCCGCCTGCTGCTTCGCTCAGGGTCTGCTTAAATACTTCTGCATCCAGCTTCTCTCCGTTTGTCTTGCCTTCACAGAACGCTTCAGCATAAGCATAGCTTCCTGTCATGAACAGGGTCATAAGCGGTGCGGTCCATGTTCCCATGTGGCCTGTCATATCTGCCTCTGCCAGTTTCTCAGAAATGGCGTTCATCATGTAATCGGAATCATATAACTTGTCAGCCGGTACCTCAATTCCCAGGGCTGATGGGAAACCGACGAATGGGGAAGGATCGGACGGCATGGTGAAGTAGGACTTTGTGTTAACCACGCACTTAATCATCGGCTCCTGCTGGCTGGTATTGGTGCCAAAGAAAGCGGTCTCCGTGCCATACTGGTCAACTGCGCGCGGAACATCCTCTAATACGAACTGCTGTGTTCCGGAGGTACCTGCATCTGACATGGGGTCAGGTGTGGTGGTCTCTACCAAGGTCAGGCCCAGCTCTGCGCAGCGGTCCTTCATGTTCTGCAGACGGTCAGCGGTTGGCTGCCATGCCAGATGACGGGGGAAGGAGTAGTGCACGAATGTCTTAGCGCCCATATCGCTTAACTCATCCACCATCTGGAAGCCCATCTTCGGAACGTTGGAATGATAGAAAACGTCACAGTTTGAAGATGTTGTGGCGGAATCATCCTGGTAGCCTGCTGCAATCAGAAGGATGTCAGGACGTACCTCACGGATTTTCTGGCATGCTGCCGCAGTGCCCTGTACGGCCTGGCTGAAGATGATTGCCTTCACATCCGGGTCAGAGGCAAGGCTCAGGGCTGTGGAAATGGTTGTCTCCTGCTCAGTTGCAAATTTATCAGGGAAGGTTGCCAGCACAACCGTATCCGGATGCTGTTCCTGAAGCATCTCAGCCGCACGGTAGCTCTCCTCACTCTGTGAAACTGTCGTGGTCATGATACCGATCTTGTAATCGCCTGCTGCTTCCGCAGGAGCCTCGCTGCTCTCAGCTGCCCCGCTGTCTCGGCTGCCGTTGTCCCGGACGCTGCTGCTGTGGTAGCCGCCGCCACAGGCCACAAGACCTGCCATCATGGTGATTGACAGCATTACTGATAGAATTTTCTTTCTCATAATCAAAATCCTCCTTTTGTATGATGCTTAACGTTTCATTAAGCTGGCATTCGTGCCATTAATATGTCATTACCCGCCAAAATCCTCCCCCTGTTATTAAAAAGGATTTTTGTTAAATAGGTATGACGTATCGCTAATTTGTATTATAGCAACATGCTAATCGAACGTCAATATTTTTTTGTCCATTATCATAATAATGTTAGTTTTACCTATATTTCTTCTTATTTTTTGGTTATTTTGCATGGTTTTCTACCCTTCCCAAACAACAGGAGGGGGCTTTAAAGCAAAAAAAAGATATGATGACTTTCTGCATTTTACAAAATCATCATACCACCTTGTTATTATTGTTTCCTATTATCACTGTAACCAGACAGAGTTTACAGGCTTTCACAGCCATCATAGCGGCTGTGAAAGCCTCCTTTTATTAGCCATGACATGCAGCATCATGGACTCCCTTGCATCCCGGCAGTCATGCCGCTTAATTGCCTCCGTTATCTCCCTGTGCCCCACCACGGTTTCCTCCAATAAGGTATAGTTGGTAAGTTCCGAAAAAATCCGTACGGAAGATGCAATAATCGGAATGATATTGGCTGCAATATAATTTTGGCTGCACACTGCTATCTGTGAATGGAAGGCCACATCACTTTTTACATGGGACTTCCCGCTTCTAATACAATATTCCACTTCCAGGCACCGCTGTTCCAGTTCCCTGATATCATCTTCTTTTGCGTACTGGGCAGCCAGGGCAGCAATTTCAGGCTCAATGATAATCCTCATGTCCACCAGGTCCTTTACAGCCTTCTCTTTGTTCTCTATAAGGCAAAGCCCCAGCGGGTCATCCGATACCCCGTACTTTTCACAGACAAATGTACCCGCCCCCTGCTTTACCGTTACAATGTTCCTGGATTCCAATATCCTGACCGCCTCCCTGATAGTTCCCCTGCCCACATATAACATCTGTGCAAGTGAATGCTCATTGGGAAGCTTGTCACCCTTTTGCAGCTTCTTCTCCAATATGTATTCAATGAGGCGCTCCGATACCTTCTCAGGCAGCGAACGTTCATCCTGTTTCTCCATGGTCCCCTCCAATTCCAACCGCTCTCCCGGCTATGCCATTTCCATTTATTGCATACGCGCTTCTAATCCATATTATTCGGTCGGCCGCCTGTTGTCAAGACAGATTATCCGCTATAATATGGAACAGAAGTGATTATGACACAAGAAAGCAGAGCATTCAGAATTGTCTATTTCCTATTGGATGGAGGTCAATCCATTATATGGGGAAATATGTTTTGAAACCATGGCGGACAGCAGGTGTATTGAAATCCTTCACATCGGCGCATAGGATGACGAACCTGGTTCTTTTGAGATAATGGATGGATATGCAGAAAAATGACTTGAAACGCCGTAAAGGCTGCCACAGGTAGATTCAGCTGCAGCAACTGATGCGGTTGTAGCTTTACCGGTTCCAGATGAGCCGGTAACTACAACCCATGATTCACATACCATGATTTAAATCCAACTCAAAAAATATCTGTTCCTCCGGAATCAGCCCCTGAAGCATGACGCTGGCAATGCCTGCGTACCGGAATCCCAGCTTTGTGTAAAGTGCAGAAGCCGGTTGATTGCCCGCATATGTATCCAGGCGCATTACCCTGCACTTCATCCGCCTTGCCTCCTCTATGGCGTAGCGTACCATCTTTGTTCCGTATCCGCGTCCGGCGTTTGAGGGCGGTATGCACAGTGTATGCAGTATCAGGACCTCATCATCCCTGGCCGGATATTCCCAGGCAATCCCGTAATATTCCTCGGACTGCACCTGGTTCAGTATCATGCTGGCACAGATTCCGCCATCACACTCCATTACATAGAGCGTCCCGGCCCTACAGCTGTCCTCAGCCACGCTTCTGGTGGGGTACACGCCCAGCACCCAGTTGGAGTTGCTGCCGTTATCCTTTTCATGGGTCAATAACTCTGTGTAGCCCCGCTCCACCGCATCAATATCATGTTCCGTTGCTTTCCTTATCATCACTCATCCTCCAGGCAGGTTATATAGAGGAAAATGCTTCCTCCCCAGCGCCGGACACAATGGACGGCGCAATTAAATCCCAGTATACACTATATGGAGGTATAAGTAAAACCTCATTTTCATACACACCTTCAATCATGGTCCAGATAGACCGCAATGTCTACCGGTAACCTCCATCCCCGCCAGCTAAGTTTACAGGCCTTCCTCCTCCACCGATGCAGATACATTAATTGGCCTGTATACATCTGGAACATGCCATTATATAAACCCGTACAAAGCATGTTTCAATTCCCCGGCAAATTCCTCATCATCCAAATCCCAGGGAAATGATTGGATTTTTTCAAACACATTGTTCCCTGCCGCCTCAATATTGTCCGTCCACTTAATAACCAGAAATGTCCTGGATGGTAATTTTAAGACACTTAAGCGGAAATATACCCCGTTCAGCATCCAGCACGGACCGGAACGCAGCGTAATCCGTTCTGCCCCAAATGACTGAAGTATCGTCCTGACGGTTCTCCCGCGGACTTTTGCAGTGGCTGCGTGCTTCTTGGGCGCATTTCCAACAGGCTTATCTGACGCCAGATTCCGCTTTTTAACCGCTTCAAACTGCTCGGTCAATGTGCCGTGCTCCTCATCATAACGCTTCTTTGCCCGGTCATTCAACCGATATGCCACGTAAAGCATGAACAGGCCCAAGATACCCGTCAGACAGAACAGGATGTCCTCAAGGTTCCATATGATTTCCAAACCGCCAGCCGCAGCCAAAAGGCGCATTCCACCCATAAAAACAAAAATCATTCCCAAGTTACCAATCAGCGTTGCGGTGTCGCTGTAGTGGTAAATGATACATCCCCATCTTATATGACTGTACCAGGATATTTTCTTCTGTTCCATATCTGCTCCGTATCATGATGCTGCAGGCCTGGCGGGCCAAGGCGCCTGCCTGACAGTAAATGTTTCTTATAACTCCATCATATCACATACCGGCAATAAAATCACTTATCTGTATATCCTCTCCTGCCTGCTCATAAGTGGCAATATCCTATTTTTACATAGCATCTTAATTCCAACAACAGAAATTCCCGGATTTTTCTTAATAAGGGACAGGTGATTACTTATAACTTCTTTAGAAATATTTTTGCTTTTTCTATGGGGCCTGTTTAGATTCCTGACTTATGATATGGTCCATCAGGAGGACTCATAATATGGATATTCAGGTATTAACACAATATTTCCTGCAATATGGAGCTGTTTTTATATTTGTCATCATTCTTTTGGAATACATGAACCTTCCGGGATTTCCGGCAGGAATCATCATGCCGCTGGCGGGCATATGGGCAGCCAGGGGACAGATCAGTTTTTTCATGGTAATGGCCCTGGCCCTGGCGGCCGGGCTTCTGGGAAGCTGGATTTTATACGGCATCGGCCGGATGGGCGGGAACCTGTTTCTGGACCGCTATCTGGAACGTTTCCCCAAACATGAACCAGTCATCCGGAAAAATTTTGACCTGATCAGGACCAGGGGCGCAACAGGAATCTTCATCAGCAAGCTGATTCCTATGATCCGTACCATTATCTCCATTCCTGCCGGCGTTATCCGGATGAATTTTGTTAAATACACCATAAGTTCAGCCCTCGGCATCTTTGTATGGAATTTTTTCCTGATTGGGGCAGGGTATATGATGGGTGACCAGGTGTTTCATCTGTTATCATAGGAGGAGGTCCACATGAATATTGCAATGTTTACCAACAATTATAAACCATTTATTGGAGGGGTGCCGATTTCCATTGAACGGCTGTCGGAAGGCTTGAGGTCACTTGGGCATAAGGTGACCGTCTTTGCCCCGGAACCAGATGGCAGACTGTCAGGGAATCCTGAGGAGGATGTGGTTCGTTTTAAGGTTATTTACCGGAAGGCGGACCGGGGGATGGCCCTGGGAAACTGTTTTGATAAGAAAATTGAGACATGTTTCAGGGCTGGTGAATTTGACGTGATCCATGTCCACCATCCTGTACTGGTGGGACAGACCGCCCTGTATCTGGGAAAGAAATACAATATACCTGTGGCCTACACCTACCACACCCGGTATGAGGAATATCTCCACCATTTTAAATTATATGAGGCCATGGCTTCCGAGGAATATCCGGTAAGCTGGATTGCAAGGTACGGGAAGGAAGTCCTGGTGCCATCCCTTATCACCGCTTTCACCAACAAGTGTGACCTGGTATTTGCCCCTACCAACACCATAAAGGAGCATCTTCTGGAACAGGGAACCAAAACCAGGATATCCGTACTGCCCACAGGGCTGGACCAGGCTGCATTTGAATCCGATAAGATACATTCCGCCGGAATCAGGGCTTTGTACAGTGACGGATGTCCATACCTGTTCGCCACCACCGCCCGTCTGGAGAAGGAAAAGAACCTGGAGTTCCTTCTGCGGGGAGCAGCATGTCTCAAGGGCATACTGGGCGAGGGATTCCGTTTGATGGTGATTGGGGACGGCACCGAGAGGGCCCGCCTGGATGAATTAGCCGGATTGCTTGGAATCAGCCGCCAGATTGTATTTACAGGGAAGATTGAGAATACCCAGGTACGGCATTATCTGAATGCGGCAGATGCCTTTCTTTTCACATCCAGGTCTGAAACTCAGGGAATCGTGCTCCTGGAGGCCATGGCTGCGGGCTGTCCCGTAACAGCCGTACGGGCAAGCGGTGTGGTGGATGTGGTCAGGCAGGGGGTAAACGGGTATATGACCGCAGAAGATCCGGATGCCTTTGCCGCAGCTACAGCCCGGCTGGTCCTGGATCAGGATGTATGGTCCAGGATGTCAGATGAAGCCCGCAGGACGGCCCAATCATATGAATCCGGACGGATTGCAGCCTTGGCGGCAGAACAGTACGGATTCATGATTAGGCAGAAGAAGGATGCCGGTTATGGGGAACATGGAAAAAGAATGTTTGTACCGTCTATTCTGCGGTTATTCGGAGCGGCCTGACCGGGCGGGGTGGCGGTTTACCGATTTACTGGTAAGCCATCACCACACATGGTCCATCCTCATCCTTGCCTCCAAAACCAGCAGCCATCGGTCAGACCCTGCCATGCTGTTCCAGGTTACATCTACGTATTCCCAGCCGTCTCCCAGCTTTACACGGTTCCACATATGAAGTTTGCCGTCCGTGTATCCTCTTACATTTTCGCATATAATCCCAGAGTAGCTGCACAGGGCAAGAAAAGCCCTTGCATAACCGTTGCATGTAGAGGTGCCCTCCATGATATTGGAATAACAGCTGGATTTCTCCAGGGTGGTATCATATACGGCGTTTGCGGCTATCCAGCCGTTTATGGCTATCACCTTATCCCGTTCCGCCATCCCGTCCAATGTCCGGCTGAAACGGATTAATTCCGATTCCACCGCCTCCTGCATCCTATATATCTCACCAGGGTTGTCCAGCCGTACCTGCAGGATATACTGTCCCTGCACATTGGATGGTAGATAGGAAAGCAGCAGCCTGCCCGTATAATCGTAGTTCTGATAGACGTACCGGGCAAATGCGTTGACTTCCTCCATATCCCCGGAATATCCCGGAACCGTAACAAAAACCGGCTCATTTCCCAATTCTGGCAACTGGGAGAAGAGCCGGTGCATGCAATATTCGTATTCTGGTATATAATTGCTTTTTTTCTGTGTATAAGCAGAGGGGTCCTCAGGCAATGGGACTGTCTCAGCGCGGACCCTACTCATATCTGCAGGTATGTATGTAAGGGCAATTAAAAGCATCAGCCCCAGACCGGCCCGCATGATTGCACGGAAAACGGCCTGCCCGGACCTCCTCCCTTTCCTGCCGGGCCTTATCATACGCTTCCCCTGCGTTTCAGGATTACAAGGATTGTCTTAAAAATAATCTTCACATCCATTTCCAGGTCCCACTGATCTATATACTGCCCGTCCAGTTTCACCACTTCCTCAAAGTCCGTAATATCGCTTCTCCCGCTTATCTGCCACAATCCGGTTATTCCCGGTTTCATGGCCAGACGCTTTTTATGGGAAAAGCTGTAGGCTTCATATTCATCCACGGTTGGCGGCCTTGTCCCCACCAGGCTCATGTCCCCTCTGAGTACATTAAAGAACTGGGGAAATTCATCCAGGCTGGTCCTCCTTATGAAATGGCCGATTCCCGGGATGATCCTGGGGTCATCATCCATTTTAAACATGTTTCCCCGGATTTTATTACGGGACATGAGCATTTCCTTTTGTTCATCCGCGTCCATGACCATGGAACGGAATTTATATATACGGAATTTACGCCCGTTCTTACCTACCCTTATCTGCGAGAAAAGGACAGGGCCAGGGGATTTAAAGAAAATCATGGGACCAATCATGAGTCCAATCACAAGGGTCATCACACATCCCACTGCGCCGCCCAGGATATCCAGGAGCCGTTTGCAGAACAGACGCCGCATGGGTATCTCCCGGTTAAAGCAGGTTATCACGTTCATGTTGCTGACCCGCTCCAGTGTTTTCCTGGGGATATCCTGCAAAAACTGCTCCATGTAGATATGGACCACCATACCGATGGACAGGAACTGTTTTGCCAGCTCCGCCTCCTGCCTGGGGTCATCCGGAATGCTTAAAAGTATCTCATCAATGATATGGCCTGTTATGTATTCTGATAACCCATCCATGGAGCAGCTGACCGGGACTCCCTGGATTGTCTGTCCCTTCATGTCACGGTCCGTAATTGCCACTCCCTGGATTTTGAAGATGGTCAGGATCCTGGAGGACAGCTGCCTGATCAGGATTCCCGCCTGCTGTTCCGTTGCAATTACCATGATGGTCCTGGCGTATTTGATATTCTGGAATTTCCGGCGCAGACAGTTCTTAATCATCAGCCGTTCCGCATACATGAACAGGATCCCCACAAAAAACGTGGCAAACAGGACCAGGCGGGAAAACAGTCCGACAAGCCGGAAGGAGAACAGGCATATGACCTCCGTGGCAAAGATTATGGTCATCTGATGGATGACTGCAATGATTTCCTTCAGATATCCCCTGTGCAGGATATTCCTATAACCATCCGTCAGGAATGCAACTGATAACGTGATGATGACCAGAAGCAGACCCAGCTGGACATAATACACATACAGCACCGGATTCAGTTTGTCCTGGTTCAATAACACCATCAGGAACTGGGCCAGGCCTAAGGCCACCATATCCCCAATGATAAAATCCAGATGTTTCGTCCTTGCGTTCTTCATTCCGCGCCTCCCCTTATGGATTCACGCCCGCCCTGCCGGTCCCTGGGGCCGGACAGGCTCCCCCAGGCAGTACCTGTCTATACGATTTCTATCATCTGCACCATGCGCATCAGTTCCAGCGCACTTCTGAAGTTCACATCCACGCTGTTGGTGAGCCTGCCCCTGATGCTGCCCTGCATGGTGGAATTCTGACGGTATTTTACAATTGCAATCAGCACTTCCTTTGCCTTTCGCGCCTCCGGGAAAGGCACCAGGCTGCTTCGTTCCAGCATCCTGTCCTTTAAGCCCTGTGGATGGGCAGCCGCGGCGCTTTCATATCTTTTTTTCATTTCCTTATTCATGAAACGTGGGTCTGTCGTGCGCTGGGGCGCCCCCAGCCAGTTACAGATTTCATCCATTTTCAGTACCATGTCCCCGGTGCCGGTAAACGGTACCGGGTCTTTCAGATAATAGCTGCAGATATGTCCATAGACTCCATCCTGGGTCTTTCCCTGCATGCAGATAAGCATGATGCTGAACCAGCCTGAGGCGGCCATATCTTCAAGGTACTTATCAATATCTTGACTGCTGTCTTCGTTCTGTTTCATAATGTAACTCCTTTTCTTAATGTATGTATGCTCCATCCACTCCGGCCCGCCTATAAACTCCTGCAGAAGAATACAGTATCGTCCGGTATCAGCGAAAGTTTCTTAATCATTTTCCTGTCCAGACAGTCCTTCACCCTATAGGGCGTTATGCTGAACCCATACTGTTTTAAATGCTCTGCACAGTCCATCCCGTAAAGGCGGATTTTCTTACGTATTTCCTCTTTCATGGATATAAACTCCTTCGTATTGCTTTATCCGCTGGATCTTATAATCTGTATATATACTTTTTCTCATATTCTTCCTGGGGCATGGGCCTGGCATAGTAATACCCCTGGACATAATTGCACCCTATTTTGTAAAGGAAACGCTTCTGTTCCTGGGTTTCAACCCCTTCCATTATGACAGGCATCCCCAGGTTATTGGCCATCTGGATTACGGATTCCAGTATGATTTTCCCCTTGCCAGGCGATTCCCCGCCGGACAGGAACTGCATGTCAATCTTAAGCACATCCACATCGATATCCTTTAACATGTTCAGGGAAGAATACCCGCTGCCGAAATCGTCCATCAGCAGTATGAAGCCTGCCTGGTGCAGCTTCCTGACTGCTTCCTGGATTAATTCCGGGTCGGACACATATGCACTTTCCGTTATCTCCAGGTTCAGCAGGCCGATGGGCACGCCGTACTGTTCAATGAGGCCGGACAGTATGTCCGCCAGCCTGGGATTATAAAGGCTGATCCTTGAGATGTTCACCGTGATGGGATCCAGACAGATCCCATCCCCAAGCCATTTGTGTATGAGCTGGCATACATGCTCCCACACATAGTAATCCAGCCTGGAAATGAAGCCGTTCTTTTCAAAAATAGGTATGAAATGTTTCGGGGGCATCAGGCCCGTGTCGGGATGTTTCCAGCGTACCAGCGCTTCCGCCCCTATATCCCTGTCATTGGCAATATCAAATTTAGGCTGGAAATACACCACAAACTGTTCCTCGTCCATGGCGGTCTGCATACTGCTGACAATGGCTGCCTCCTCCACTTCCCGGATTCCCTCATCCATATCATAGAATCCAAGGTAGGACGCAAACTTGTTCTTGCATTTTTTGCTGCCGATAAAAGCCCTTATGTACATTTCCTCCACTGCAAGGTCAGGTTCTTCCACGATATAGGCGCCTACTGTGGGTTCCAGGAGATAATTCTTCTCAAACCCGGCCAGTCCCTCCTTTACCATCTGGACCTGCATGTGCAGCCTTTCACAGTCATAAGGCTCGCATATGCAGAATGTGTCTGCATTAATCCTTCCATAGGTACTGAACTCAAAGCAGCCGGCTATGCCCTCTATGATTTCCGCCATCGTTATAAGGAGCTTATCCCCCCTCAATTCACCGAATACGGCATTATACAGCCGGAACCGGTCTATGTCGAAACGCAGGAATACAAACAGGGTATCCATATGCCGGTCTATCATGCGCCTGGTCTCCGCAAACATCTTCTCACGGTTATACAGCCCCGTAAGCCTGTCCCGTTCACTCATATAGAGCAGTCCTTCATAAGACGGTATCCTGCAGTGCCGGACCGCACGGTCCAGCCGGTTCCTTAGTGTCTTAACCCGGATGGGCCTGGTCACATAATCCCATGCCCCATGGTCCAGGGCCTCCAGACCAGGATCCTCCTTTGCATCCTCCAGGATAACAAGGACCGGAATGGAGGCATATCCTGAGTTATGGATTTTATCCAGGAATCCCACTTCCCTGCCGTCCTGCTGCAGGTTTCCCAGCAGGATGGCATCCACCATACTTCCGCATGATATCTGCAGCATGGCGTCCCCTGCGCTTCCGGCTTCCAGGACCTTGTATTCTTCAGAAAGTATCTTCTTTACCGCCTCCCGCTCTCCGGGCCGGCTTTCAACCACCATTATGGTTTTTCTGTATTCATCCATGGCTTCCCTCCTTCCATCATCCATTTACCTGATAAAGGGATTTTCATCCAGGGAATACCTTCCGCCCTGCAGGAATTTATGTTTTATCACCCACCAGGCCGGTATCCATATATACCGGTGCATGGCAGGCGATGCGCTTCCAATCATCCAGCAGTTCCTGTCACATTCTTTTGTGATGCGCCGCACCTGCCTGGCCTGCTCTGAATTCCACAGTTCCTCCCACTCCTGTTCCTTCAGGTTTCCCATGACCGCCTTGTGCAGCATCCCGTTACACGGAATCACATCGCAGAACGGATCGATAAAAAATGCATTCCTGGACATATCGCACGGCAGAAGACGCTTATTGCCATATATGTAATTAATCAGGCCATGGTTGAAGTAGGCCCGGAACCATTTTTTCGGTGAATTGCTTTTGAGCAGTTCATTAATCAGCTTCTCAAAATTTTCAGCCACCCGTTTCCTCTCCACAATCCGGTTGTCATATTTCCTGAAATAAAAGGAATTGTGAAGGGCCGCGGTTGCAAACTCCATCCCCATCTTATCCGACAGAAGGTAAAGCGGGACCAGGTCACCACAGTTCATGTCCTGGACCGTCATTCCGAATCCCACGTCCGGGTGTCCCATCTCCACCAGGGCCGTCAGCGTCCCATATCCCCGCCTGTACCCATCCGGGATGCCCCTGATGCTGTCATTGGTCTTCTGAAGCCCTTCAATGCTGATGCGTATGCCCACCTTGGGAAATTCCCTGCACAGGCTGATGATACGGTCCGTAAAATAGCCGTTGGTGGAAATGACGATGCGGTCCGACTTTTTATACAGCTCCCTTACGATATCCGGTATATCCCTGCGGATGAAGGGTTCCCCTCCGGTTATATTGGTGAATGCCATTTCCGGAAGTTTCCTGATTACATCCAGGGTAATCTCCTCCTCCGGCTTAGTGGGATGTTTAAAACAGTCGCACATGTTACAGTGTGCATTGCAACGGTATGTCACAATCACGGTTCCATACAGGTTTCTTGCCATATTTCCTTACCTCATTGTTTTGTTTCATATAGTTTCAGCAGCTTGTCACAGTACATCTCCAAGGTGTCATACCGGATGTCCCCGCAGTTTTCCGCCCAACTGGCGCAAAGCCCCGGGGAATCCCACAGATGCCGTATCTTCTCTTTCAGCTCCTCCAGGTTTCCGCTGGCAAACAGGGAGCCGTTTACGCCTTCCTGTATCAACTCCGGGATTCCTCCAATCCTGGCCCCCAGCACAGGTGTCTTAAGAAGCTGGGATTCAATGACGGAAAACGGACAGTTTTCATAATATTCCGACGGATAAATGCTGAACCTGGCCTCCTGTATCAGCTGGGCCAGTGAATCCCCCTTAACGAATCCCACGTTCTTAATGTTAGGTATCCCGGTCACGCTGTCTGCCAGCGGTCCGTCCCCTGCAAAGACAAAGGGGATATCCGGCAGTTCCCTGCACGCCTTAAGAAGGGTCCCGATTCCCTTTTCCCTGGAATATCTTCCAAAATACAGGACATAGTCTTTCTTCCGGGCAGGTCCTGCCTCCATCCGGTCAGCAAAATTATGTAATGTAATGGTCTTATTCCTGAATAATTCTACCTGGTTCAATTTATCTTCCAGGAAATAGCTTGGACAGACAATCCGGTCAATGCAGCGGTAAACCTTCAGCCTTCTGTATATGGCTCCCTCGGCAGCACCCAGTATGCTCTTTACAAGGGACTGGTGGATACAGCGCTTCCTGATACAGCCAAAAAAACGGCCGCCCACACACTGCTCGCAGTTTTGTCCGTCCCCGGGGGAATTAAGCATATGGTTTGGACATATAAGCTGGTAATCATGGGCAGTGTACAGGACGGTTGTCCTTTTTCCCGTTTTTTTTTCAAAATCCCGGATACCATAGAGGATGGAAGGGGTCAGCTGATAATTAAAATTGTTGATATGGACCGCATCCGGCTTGAAATCCTCCAGGACACGCATCAGCTTTACCCTGGCTTCCCTGGAATATATGATTTTAAGTGGATACAGAAGACGCCTGTATCCGGTTGTGTGGAAATCCAGACTGGCTGTATATTGATTGATGCGGTTCCCAAGGGTGCGGCCTGGCTCATCCATGCCGAAATACTGGACCTGGTGGCCTTTCTGTTTCAGACAATCGCCAATCTTGATGATATAGGTTTCTGAGCCGCCCTTTGGCTTTAAGAATTTATTTACGATTAAAACCTTCATCCCGTCCTCCTGTCTGGGGATTCATCCGTTATAATGCCAATAGGTACTGCCTACGTACTCAGCCATTACCAAATCTTCTTCTGTATTGATGTCCACGGCTTCGAATTTCTGCACAAAGTAAATATACGGCTTCCTGCCGATACGGCAGCGGTACCGCTCCAGGGAATCCTTGGAAATCCCGTATAAGCCAGTGGTTTCCTCAATCACCGGCTGCATATCCTGGCTTCTCGGCAGGATACCCGGACGGTAGTTCACCGGCTGGCCATTGACCCAGTAAAAGCCGTGATTCTTCAATGCAGTAAAACAGGAATCATATGTCTCACTGTCAATCAGCGTATTGACACATTTTTTAATGGAATCCGCCTGAAGGTACGGCGCCGTGGCAAACAGCTGGAAATAGTAATCATATTCAGGATGAAGCTGATGGTGGTAAACAAGCAGGTCATTCCCATTGGCCGTATTATGTGTGAGCGCATCCAGGCGTTCAATCACATGAAGTCCATGATCAAGGGCATAGCCTGTGATTTCAGGACTGTTGGTATCAATATAAATGTCATCAAAGCAGTCCGCATCCATGGTATGTTCAATAATGTACTCATATAGCTTCTTGCCATTCAGCACCCGGAAGTTTTTGCCCGGGACACGTTCTGAATTGGCTTTGATAGGAATAAAACACGCAGTCTTCATAAGACAGTTCCTCCTTTGTGTGGGACATTCCAATTAACATTCATGCCCTGCTCCTGAATCCCAGGTTCCAGGCCAGTGTCTTTACCCTATGGTATACCCTCATGAACAGCCGTGGGGAGAGGCAGATAAGCAGTATGCTTATGATATTCACCGTCTTCCTTGGATGCTGGTCCTGCGCGGACAGATACTGAACTGCGTGGCTTTTTACATCAGAAGCAACCGCGCCGGCCTTTTCATGATTATACAGCTTAAAATGCGCCAGACGGTTCAATATATCGATGCAGGTTTCCACATGCTTCAGGTCAAATGCTTCCAATACCGGGCGGCTCTCCTGGGCAATACAGGAAAATACAACCTTTTCCGCATCGTACAGGACCAGATACTTTCCATTGAACTCATTTTTATGGTACATCTGCCTGCAAAGTGAATCGGGATTCTCAGCGTACATGTACACCAGCCTGGGATTCACGCAGATATTGCTGCATTGTTTCAGATACCTGGTCACGAAAATCAGATCTTCCCCGTGGGTGTATTCCACGGGAAAACGGATCTGCGCTTCCTCTATTATGTCCCTGATGAAAATCTTGTTCCATAAAACGCCTCGGAATGCCGGGTTCCTGAACAGTTGGACAAAGGCAGACTCCCGCTCCATGACCTGAAGCCCGGCATACTGCTTCTTATAAAACGCCCCGTTTTTTTCATTGATATAGCCAAATACAGCCAATTCCACATCCTGTGCGGATATGGTGCCATACATGGCTTTCAGTGAACCGTCCAGCAGGTAATCATCCGCATCCGCAAAAACAACGTACGTTCCCTGTGCAATATCCAGTCCGGCGTTCCTGGCCGCGGATACGCCTTTCTTCTCCTGACTGACCAGACGGATCCGTTCATCGCCATAGCCCTGGATTACGGAGCTGGCTCCGTCGGTTGAACCGTCATCAACTACAATGATTTCCAATCCCTCAAATCCCTGGTTTAAAATTGAATCAATGCATCGTTTTATGTAGGGCCGGGCATTGTACATGGGAATAATAACTGACAGCCGTTTCTTCATATCACCTGTTCCAATCTGACTCTTGGGAACACTTCCAGTTCCCCTCCCCTGGTTGCATTATAAATCTCTGTCCCCCTCTGTCCTGCTGCTTCCAATGCACTCTTATATGCCTCTTCCGCCATCTCCTTATCGTAAACAGCAAGAACAATCTTTCTCTTCTGCTCCGCAGCCTTATACACATCCTTATACCTTGTGTCAAAATGCGACTGGACCGATGCATCATATGTGATTCTTCGGTTTTTATCAATCGTATGGGGGAAATGATGGTCCATTCCCAGGAGATAGATTTTGGAAAACCCCATATACACCGCCAGCTGGATGCTTGAGTATGTCACCGTGGAGGCATCGACCACTGCCTTTTCACAGTCATAAGAAAACGGAAGCCTGCTTTTCCTCCGCAGGATTGCCCTGTCATCCATCAGATATGCATTGACATTGGCAAGGCAGGTTCCATTCCTCACCATGGAATTATAACCAATGAAGCAGTCACATTGGATTTTCCTTATGTTTTCCTCCTCTGCTTTCAGCATATCCTTATCCTGGCATAGATAAAATGTGGGCCGCCATCTGGTCCTGTCATACATCAGGTGGATACGGTTTGCCGCAAAGGTGTATTCATTCCTCAAAAGCTCCAGGTCCCCAGGTCTTAAGCTTGGACCGTTTCCTATGATGAAGCACCGCTGTCCTTCATAGACTCCTTTATACATGTTGATTCTCGCCCCATAGGTGGTCTTGCCATAGGATTTCCTCATCCTGTAAAATGACAGCGCCCCTACACCGGCCCTGAACCACCTGCGCAGGGCTGACAAAAAATCCGAACGGACCACTATGTCTTTAATCAGTTCCTTCATTGGTTCCCCCACCTTCCCATCTGTCACCCATCAATACCAGTTCACGTCCACCACAACAATTTCCGGTTTATTATTAATCCTCGGGAAGGGATGGCTCTGACCAAGGCCCCTGCTGATAATGACAACCGATTCATTTATCTCATGCTGTCCTTCTGTAAGAGGCGGGAAAAAGCCCTGTTCCGTGGCATAGACACCTCCCAGATAAGGAATCCGGACCATCCCTCCATGGGCGTGTCCGCAGAGGGCCAGGTCAACCGGCATGTCCTCCAGTTCCCCCATGAAATACTCCGGATAGTGCACCAGCAGCAGCTTGAACTCCTCACTCCTGACATATTCATCCATAAACCGCTTCCCGCCGTACTCCACGTAATTGTAAGGTTCGTTAATCAAACCGGCAATATAGATGTCATTGGTATTTACCTGAATCATTTCCGCATCGTTAAAGAGCATGTGCACACCTGTTTGTTCAATATCATCCCGTATTTTGGTCTTGCGGTGCGCATAGTCCACCAGTTCGTGGTTGCCCATCACATAATACACATCGGTTATTTCTACCAGCTGCCTGCACAGATCCAGGACCACATGATAGTCATCATTATGTTCCATATTCATGTCCCCGGTAATGGCAATGATATCCGGCTCCAGTCGCTTCACCCTTGCAACAAGTTCCTGGTTATTTTCCCCGAATTCCTTAAGGTGTAGGTCCGACAGCTGTACAATACGGAACCCTTCCCTGACCTTCTCCGACTTGACATGATAAAAGGAAAGTTCCAGCGTATCCTGGTCCGACATTATTTTCTGCCACACAGCCGCCAGGGCCAATAAGGCTACAATGCCAATCATGACTCTTTTTAAAATGCGGCCCAGCTTCCCCATACGCCCCTTGCCCAGCACAAAACCAGGATTTACAAAGAACAGCCTGACTGCGTACAGGATGCTTTCCGGGTACCGGTGCGCCTGTTTCCATAATCTCCAGCAGATTTCATTCAGCAGGTTGGTGCGGGCTGCCCTGTTCTGTTTGAAATCCTTTTTATATTTTTTATATACCTTCTGGTATCCGCGGATTCCCCGCATCGGATCAGAGGTAATCCGCTCCCCCTTGTGCACCCTCATATTGAATAGGGGGACATCTATCCCTGCTGCCTTATACCGTTTCAGGATCCGCAGCCACATCTCGTAGTCCTGCCTTGCCGGGAAGCCCACATCAAACATTCCGCAGTCATCGAATACGGTTCTCCTGACAACGGCCTGGGAAGTGGTTCCGATTGTGTCATTTTCAAGCATCCCGTTAAAATCAGGCTCCTCCTTAAACGTTCCTTCCTGGTGGTATAAACGCCTGTTCCCTATATCGCCGTCATTAAACACATATCCCTGGCAGAACACCAGCCCTACCCCGGGATCCTCAAAGCACGGGATCTGCATGGCAAGCTTTTCCGGTTCCCATAAATCATCGTCGTCCAGAAACGCAATGAACTCCCCATGGCTGGCCATGATTCCCGTATTCCTTGCTGCCTGTGCACCGGAATTATGAGGCTGCTTTATGTATATGATTTCCGGGTATGCCTTCAGTCCCTCCTCAATCCGGAGGGTATATTCCCCGTTCCCTCCGTTATCATCTACCACTATGATTTCCACAGGGACGTATGTCTGGGACAGCACACTGTCAAGCGCTTCCTTCAGCATGGTGAATTCCCGTTTATATGTGGTGATTATTACACTGACCAAACCTGCTTCCATTGTCTAACCTATTGTTATCCCTTCCATCTCATAAGCTTTTGAAATAAGTTTGTTAATCTGATAAATCCCTGTCTTCTTTGAATCCGCAATCCTGGCCTTCATCTCAATCATGACCCCTGGATTCCCATCGTTAAAGTGTTTAATGGCCTCGCTTAACAGGCTCACCATGAATTCCGCTTTTCCATAGGTACAGTTATCAAGCAGGCACAGGAACTGGTTCGCCCCATTATAGCCAATAAATCCATATTCCTTTGACAGTGATTTTAATATGTTTCCAATTTCTTCCAGAACCTTGTCGCCTGCGGAATACCCGATGGTGCGGTTGACCTCCTTCAGGTTTTCAACGGAAAGCACCACACAGGTAAAGGTTCCCAGCGCCCCTCTTTTCTTAATCTTCTCAATCCGTTCATCGCAGCTGAGCCTGCTTGGAAGCCTGGTCTTCCTGTCCACATATAAAGTGTATTCCACAATATCACCGATACGGCCGATGAGGATTGCCCCGCAGCATCCGATGCCGAAGAACAGGACAAACGCCATTGTCATATAAAGCTTCAGGTTCAGCTGCGCATATGCATCCACACTGTTCTGCATTGCAATATTCTTACTGACCAGATAGCTGTTATATTCCCTCCCGGTCCGGGCCACAATCCCATAAAGGGAATCCATCCTGTCTGCCACAAGGCGGATACGGCCCTCCAGCATTTCATTGCTCAAAGACAAGGCTGCCCCGGTATTGTCCTGAAAGCATTGGAGGATATACTTTTTTTCCTCAATCTGCTGTTCCAGGCTGAATATCTCTTTGTTATAATCCACATAATGGGATATCAATGTATCATATGTATTCTCACTGTAGAAGATATTCCCCTCCTCATCCCTTCTCTCATAGATATCCTGAAGGATGATGGAGTTGGCGGTTTCCGCACCTTTCGTATCCGTGCTGTATTCCTGGGCTTCCAGGATTTTCGGATTATACTGCCCTATGGTAAGAAGCAGCTCGTCCGACTGTGCCTTCATCTTTTCCAGCTGGATCTGAAGGCTCTGGATTTCATCATTGGTTTTTTCAACCAGGACCGCCCTGTCCTTGGTCTTACGACCCGAAAGCACGTCCACATACAGCCGGTCCAGGCTTACTTCCTCCAGCAGCTGGTAGGATGTAATCAAATCATAAAAGCTGTATCCTGTCCTGGAAGAACGGAAGCTTGCCTGGTTGCTGTTTAGATACTCCAGTATCTCACCGATGGACTGTTTCATGATATCGATGCTCTCAATGTAATCGTAATTACCCTTACCTATATTTTCCACATTGTTGGGTATGACTGCCTTTGCGACATACTTTTCACTGTAAAAATCAAAATAGCTGCTGAGGACCGTGTTCAGCATGTTTTTGGCAAAATCCTCAGAATAGTCCTTTCCCACGGAAAAGGATATGTAATAGTCCGTGGGGGACTCTTCATACTCCTCCCCCTCCTTCAGGATGGCTTCCTTGCGCTTTTGCTCCTCATCCGAAATAATGGGTTCAACTTTAATCCTGCTCCTCACAAAATCCACGCTGACATTGCTTTCCAATTTTTCAATTGCATCCGCCACCACATTGGGGGAGTATATTTCACTGACATCGATGTCCGTTCCTGACGGGGTCTTTCCGCTTTTAGCATCTGTATTCGTATAGGAAATGATTGCGTAGGCAGTGTATACCTGCTGCCGGCTGAAATAACCATAAAAAATAATGCCGCCCAGGACCGTGCACAAAGCAATCAGGTATTTCCAATTGCTTACATATCGAACAATCTGGAATTCTTTCACTGCCCGTCCTCCCTTGTACTGCGCTTATTCTCCCTGTACATTACGGCCGTTGCCGCCAATGCTGTAAATACCGCTGACAGCAAAACTGCCTTTGTGAAATTCATCCTGGTCATGAGCCCCAACGGATTATCTTTTACCGTCACATAATCCTTATTTTTATATCTGGAGTATTCCACATCTATCTGCATGGCCTGGTTGGACACATTCTTTAATTCCGCGTCAATCTTCCATATCATTTCATCGGCCTTTTTAAGATCGGATGCCTGATTATCCGATCCCTTAATATGGTCAATGATGGACTGCCTGTTTTTTATATCCGCCCGTTTCTTTTCAGCGGTTTCCTCCGCGCCCACTGCATTTTCCGCCAGATGGTCAATCCCCGTCTTTGTCTTGGACATATAGAAATCCTGATTCCTGTCAACCGACGGGACCAGCACAACCCCGGTCAGCTTGGGGTCATATTGCTCGATGCAGCGTTTATAAAGGTTATATGTCTTTGTATTGAGGGAATATATGTTGTCATCCTTATAATTTTTATAATCCAGCAGTTCAACATAGGACTGGCGCTCTTTATAAAGGCCTTTCTCGGTAACAAATGAACGGAAATTAGACAGGTTGATACGCAGCAGGTTATCGACCTTGGCCCTGATATCCTGGAATGTGATGCCCCCGTCCGAGACAAAGCTTTTGTTCTCCTCAATCCTGCCATTCACATAATTCTTAAGCTGTATCAGTTTGGTGTTGTAATAACGGGCAATCTGGCGATACTCCAAGCCCTCCGTATCCGCCGGTCTGTACTGGAGGATTGATGTATTGTCCGTATAGTTGTCATAGAAATATTCCAGATACGCGTAGGCGACCATCTGAAGCATGGACTGGGCGTCCACGGATTTTAGTTCCTTATTGGAAATATATGTAACCTTGTACTGGGTTGCGATGTAATCCCTTCCGCTTTTCACCGGTACCTGGATGGTTATGTTCTCCCCCAGTTCTTCCGGGCTTATCTCCGTGACCCCGGCAAGCTCAAGCGCCCTTTCAAGCACTGCCTCTGACTTGATTTCATATGCATTGAAACGTGAACCATTGGGATTCAGCCCTTTGGACGCCCTTTCATAGTTATATGCAAACCAGATGGTTGAGGCTTGGAAGCTGCTTATGTAGAATCTGCATCCCAGGCCCAGCGTGACAATGGCCATGCACAGCATCAGTTTCCATTTATAGGTACGGAATGTATTTATGATTAAGAATACATTGCCTTTATGACTCATAAGCTGCCCTCCTCCTGAACCAGTCTGTGTTCATCCACATATGCAATAACCGTAATGTGTGCCACTATGTTAATTGAATAATAAAAGAAGGTATTATCCGTAAGGTATGTAATGAATGTGTATATGACCGTCAGAAGCATGAATCCGGATGCCCTGGAACCGAATTTTTTCTTCACAGCGGAAACTTTATACCAGGTATTGCTCCACAGCCAGTAGATGAATCCCCAAAAACCCAATTCGATGAAATGTGTCATTATATCATTGTGGGCCATGCCCGGGACATAGGTGCCCACCCCTGTTGTCTTATAATCGTTCCTGATTTTAAAGATATAACGGATTCCATATCCCAGGAATGCGGGAGACATCTCATAGTATTCTTTAAAGAAGTCATATAAATACCCCCTGCTCATGGTGTCAATCCCAAAGTAATCCATAAGCGGCTGGTACCAGCCCTTTTTAATCAGATACAGGTACAGGTACGAAAAAATAAACATTCCTGACACAATAACGGCCAGGAATGCGGTCTTCATTCTCTCAGACACAGCGTCATATATGATTCCCACCAATAACGCTGCCAGGATAGCCAGCACATCGATTCTCTTTAATCCGGTGGAAAAGAAAAATGCCGCGCATATGAATTCCACAACATACCACTGCTTATTCCTGGCACAGTACAGATAATACATCACAAACACACCCAGCCCCTGGGTCAGGTCATGCAGTTCCATCTTCCTCATGATTGGGCCTGTTGTATCCGCAAAGGTAGTAATCAACGCGATATATTCCGACAGGAAGCTTCCGGCTCCATGGTTCCTGATAAGGTCCAGCAAAATCACAAAAACCGTTGCGCAGGACGCGTACAGCATATACGAAACAGTCTTCTTCCCAAACATATAATAGCCCGATGCCGATTATCGGGACCATCATGATCATTGAGACGGAATATAGGAACCGTATCCTTTGGAAGTCCGCCGTAACCAGGATCCATAAGAGTCCCATGCCAATCACCAGGACGTCCGCCACGTAACGGATTCCCACCGGCAATACCGGCAGGCCGCCGTTATATTCAGCGGTGGCGTAAAATGCAGCAGTCATTATCAGGAAAAAAGCTGCTGCCATACACTTTTTTACAATTTCATTTTTCCTTATATCCAAAGAATCACCTGATTCGTTTATATGCTTTCCAAAAACATCCCAACAGAAAAAAGGACGGTATGTTATAGGTCAGGAATAGTATGGCTGCGTATCCCCTGCTCTTTTTCAAGATTCGTTTATAGCTGTCCTTACCCAGATACCTGGCATAGGCTGTGTGCCTTATCAGCTGTTCCCACTGCGCTTTCTTCTGTTTCCTGTCCGCGTTCCAACTGGGGTTAAGGTAATACAGGCGGAGGATTTCACAGTAATTCCTTGCGGCCTTAAATTCAAAGGCCCGGGCCCAGTCCTCTGATTTCCCCTGGATATACTGATATAACACTTTGTTAAACTCCAATATATATTCCTGGATGGCAGGGTTGAACCGGTTGCAGATGGACTGCGGGTTCTTCCGGTAATGATAAACCACCTGGTCCATGACGCCCAGACTGGGAGTGGCATCCAGGAAATACAGATTAAACATGGTATCCTGCATCCTGCGAAGCTGGGGAAGGAAACGCAGATGGTTTTTTTTAAGGAACTCCACCCTGAAAAATTGGGTGCAGACCGATCCGAAACAGCATGGCAGGCTGTTATAGGAATGGTCCAGCAAACCCAGTCCGATTCTCTCCTTATCCATGATATCCAGGGTCTGGAAGCCTGCCCCCCCGTATCCATATGGTGTGGAGGTATTGGGCAGGTCCTCCTGATAAGCCACGTACAGAATATCCGGACTGTATTTCCACAGTATGGCTGCTGCACTTGAGAGTGCGTTTATCTCAATCCAGTCATCCGGGTCAATAAAATATAACCATTCGCCCCCCGCCCTGCGTATGCCTTCATTTCTCGCCTCGGATACTCCCCGGTTCTCCTGATGGATGACCATGATCCGCGGATCCTTTTGTTGGTACCAGTCACATATCCTGCCGATATCCGTAGTCGAACCGTCATCAATCAGGATTACCTCATATTCACCTTCATAATCCTGGTTCAGGATGGAATCCATACACTCATGAAAATATGCAGGTTCCGTGTTAAACACAGGAACGATAAGAGAAAATTTCATTTTTATTTACCTTTCGCATTGACATATTTCATGATTATCCTGCCTGCCAGGTTCCTGCAATAGCCAAATTCCTCTGTTTTATAAAAAAGGGCTGTGTTCAATGACACTGATACAATCCCCGCCACCATGAAATACACGCACAGCCTGCCATAGGGGGAGGCGGGTATCACCATATGGCAAAGGAACCTGCTAATCAGCAGCCCTGCCAGGGCAGCCGCAGATGTTTTCATCAGAAGCCGTTGATAATAGGTCCGGTCCAAATGCAGGAATTCCCGGTAAAGCAGCCTGGTCTTTAATATGATCTGGATGATTAAGGTACAGGTGGTTCCAAGCATGATTCCAAGTATCCCCCACTTAAGCCCCAGCGCAACGGAGACAACCAGGTTTATGCTGCTGCCCAGAATCGATATGTTCTTATCCTTGGCAAACAATCCCGACACCATCATCATCCGCCACAGGGGTTCCCTGACCACAAAATAAAAGAAATTCACAACAAAGGAAAGCTTTAGGATATCGTCCATGAGATACTCCCTGCCAAACAGGATTTCTACAAAGGGGTCCGACATGCACAGGATACAGGCGGAACAGAATGACGTTACCAGGTAAAGGACAAATGTCATCCTGCAGAGCACCTGATGGCACCGCTCCCTGCTTTCCGATACAGCCAGGTTCCCTATGCTTCCTGCCGCTGCATCGGGAATCAGAAGCAATATCCTGCGTACATTTGAAATAATCAGCGAATAATTGGAATACAGGCCAACCTGCAGGGTCCCCACCAATACTGATATCAGTATGTTATCCGTGGAATTGGTGATTTTCCCGGACAAGGTACCAATAAAAAGGTGTTTCATATTGGCAAATATCCGGTTCCGTTCTTCCGTGGGAAGCCGGTCCTTTTTTTTCAAAAAAGGATACTGCCTGTCCGCAATATGGGCAACCGCCGCATTATTGGCCAGGGTGACGCCTACGTCTGACAGCAGGTATGCAATAAAATTGTGGGTCAGCATCAAAACCGCCAGATTCGAAACCACTGTAATGACCCGGAACAAGGTATTGGCGGCCGAAATCAGATACATCTTCTGATCCGCATCCAGCAGGGTGCGCTTATATGAAAAAAAATAAGAGCCGACTGTCTTAAGCAAAAATATCACATACACAGACCTGAGATATCCAATGTCAAACTCCGCGTCCTTAATCAGGCATGATACAAAGGGCAGGAAACATAACCCGGCTCCCAGGATGAATCCGGCTATGAGCCGGTATGCGCTTTTGTAGAACCACATCAGCTGCGTCAGCTTCTGTTCATCCTGTTCAGACAATGGTTTATAGAGATTATACGTTATGGCGGAACCTACCCCCAGTTCCGCAAGGGATAAGACGGAAATTACTTCTGTAAACAGACCATTCAGGCTGACCGCCGAAAGTCCCAGGATACGGACCAGGGCAGTTCTGGTAACCATGCTCAAAAGGACGGTCAGGATTACATTTACCTCGCCGTAAACTATGTTACGGATACTTTTTTCTGTTCTCATATGGACACCAGACATACATTCCTATTTTAATTTTTTCCTGCTTTGTTTTTCCCTGCAACCTGTTCATAGACACGCAAATGCTTACCCACCGCGTAATCCCAGCTGTACTTCTCCCTTACAAATGCAATCTGCCCTTCCCGGTCATGGAGGCATCCGTCTTCACTCAGTATCCGTTCAAGGCATGACTGCAGCATGGCAACATTCCCTTTTGGGAAGCTCACGGCGTATCCCCCTGAAACATCAACATTTTCCTCAATGTCACTGACCAGGCATTGGACACCGCAGCTCATGGCCTCCAGAAGGCTGATGGACATACCCTCGATGTCGCTGGGCAGCACGTACACGCAGCAATTGGACATCAGTTCCTCCAGCACCCGCCCCTGGACAAAGTCGGTAAACAGAATCCTCGGGTCATCCTCAGCCATACCGCGTATCTGCCTTACATATTCATTGTTCCTGGTCAGCCCGCCTGCGATTACCAGCCGCTTATTTGTGTCCATTTTCTTATACGCGCTGATTAGATAATGGAGCCCTTTTTCCGGCACCAGCCTGGACAGGAAAAGGATATAGCTGTTCTTTGACAGGTTCCATCTGTGGCTGATTTCCTCCGGCTCATGGCAGGGTATCAGGTTCACGCCGTTGGGGATATAGATGGTCTCCCGGCCATATGTACGCCTGAAATACTGTTGGTTCCCATTTGACAATACAATCAGGGCATCGGAATAGCGGGCCGCATTCCGCTCCCCCCACAGGAGGTAGCGGGAGGCAAACCGCCCCCATTTAGCCCTCTGCCAATCCAGTCCATGTATGGTTGATACCACCGGAATCCCAAACAGCCTGGGCAGGAATGTCATGGCGCAGGGGCCCTCGGCATGGAAGTGCATCACATCATACCGGCCTGTTAGGGCACGCAGCACGGCAAGTACGGAATAGATGAATGCATTCAGGGAGGGGGAGGCCAAAGTAGGTATCCTTATGAGCCGTATTCCTTTATACTCCCTCGGCAGGCGGACTGCCCCGGCGCCAAAATCCTGCCACCGGTTATAGCAGTCAACCTGATGCCCCATGGCTGTCAGGCGGACCGCCAGCTCCTCCACGGCAATCTCAATTCCGCCTTCCCTGGATGGCACCCGTTTGTGCCCAATCATTGCAATCTTCATGCTGTCCGCTCCCCTTTATCTTGTGCAGTATCCCACGCCTTACCTTATGCGCCCGGGATACTTAATCACATTGAAATAAATCTCTTGTATATATCTTTTCCTTTACATCCTCCAGCTGCCGGTCATACCGGTTGGCCACTATCACATCCGATATCTGTTTGAATTCCTCCAGGTCACGGACAATCCTGATTCCTAAAAATGAATCGGCTTTGACTGCCGGTTCATAGATGACCATTTTCACGCCCCTCTTTTCCAGCCTTCTCATGATTCCAAGAATGGAGGAATGCCGGTAGTTATCTGAATCCGCTTTCATGGTCAGGCGGTAAATGCCCGCCACCTCAGGGGACTTTTTCATTATCTGCCCTGCAATGAAATCCTTCCTGGTCTGATTGGCCCGGACAATGGCGGTCATGATGCTGTTCAGTATATCACCATAGTTGGCCAGTAGCTGCTGTGTGTCTTTTGGCAGGCAGTATCCGCCATATCCAAAGGAAGGGTTATTGTAGTGGTTACCGATTCTCGGATCCAGACATACCCCGTTTATGATACTTTCCGTATTTAATCCGTACGCCTCCGCATAGGTATCCAGCTCATTAAAAAAAGCCACCCTCATGGCCAGGTATGCATTGGAGAACAGTTTAACGGCCTCGGCCTCGGTTGAATCCATGTAGAGAACCGGCGCCTCGGCCTTTAAGGAAGCGTCTTTTAACAGGCCTGCAAATGCACGGGCCTTCTCCATCTGGACAGGGTCCCCCATATCCAGTCCCAGGATAATCCTTGATGGATACAGATTGTCATAAAGCGCCCGCCCCTCCCTCAGGAATTCTGGGGAAAACACAATGGATCCGTCCCGGTGCAGGGACCGGATTTTCTTTGTAAATCCCAAAGGGAGTGTGGATTTTATAACAATGCAGGCATTTGGCTGAATCCGCAGGGCAGCCTCAATGGTATCCAGCACAGATGACGTATCAAAATAATTCTGATCCATATCATAATCAGTGGGGGTTGCGATAATGACAAAATCCGCATCCTGATATGCCGTCCTGGCGTCTGTTGTGGCGGACAGCATCAGTTTTTTCCCACTCAGGCAGGATTCCAGTTCCGGGTCTGCAACCGGGGATTGTCCGCTGTTTATCAGCTTCACCTTTTCGGGCAATACATCCAGCATACATACCGTATTTTTCCGTGCAAGCAGTACTGCATTGGACAGTCCTACATATCCCATGCCAATCACTGCTATCTTTATCTGTTTTTCCATCATTCCGCCTCTTTTACAACATTTACATGGAACCATGATGTATCTTTACAATCTCCAGTACCGGAAACCAGCCTTTTCGGCCTCTACCTTGTCTAAGATACTTTTTACATCAATCAGAATCTTTTCCCCTGTGGGTTTAAACATGCGTCCAAATTCCTGAAGTGTAAGTCTCCTGAAATCCTCATGGGCCACAGCAAGAATTACACAGTCCGCATCATATATTGAAGCATACGGAAGCATGGATATCCCATACTCTTTCATTACCTCCTGTGGGTTAGCCAGCGGATCCGCCACCCAGGGATGAATTCCATATTCTTTCAGTCTTCTGATGATGTCATTTACCTTACTATTCCTGATATCCGGACAATTTTCCTTAAAGGTCATTCCGAGGATTACAACACAGGCTTCCTTCACTGTTTTACCTGCAAGTATCATCTGTTTGATGGCAGCGTCCGCCACAAAGGAGCCCATTGCATCATTGACCTTTCTTCCCGAAAGTATAATCTGACTATGATATCCCAGCTTTTCTGCCTGATAAGTAAAATAATAGGGGTCAACACCAATACAGTGTCCCCCCACCAGCCCCGGACGAAATTTCAGGGCATTCCACTTCGTGTCCATACCTTCTGCCACTTCCACGGTATCGATTCCCATTTTGTCAAATACAATTGCCAGTTCATTCATAAATGCAATGTTGATGTCCCTCTGGCTATTTTCAGCCACCTTGATTGCTTCGGCCGCCTTAATGGATGATACTCGATGAGTCCCTGCACGGATTACAATATCGTATACCCTGGCAATCAGATCCAGGGCATCATTATCCATTCCCGAAACAATTTTTGTTATATTTTCCAAACGGTGAAGACGGTCCCCAGGATTGATGCGTTCCGGTGAGTATCCCACTTTAAAACCACTTCCTGCTGTCAGGTCGGATTCCTGCTCCAGGATGGGGATGCAGACATCCTCGGTCACGCCTGGATACACCGTGGATTCAAAGACAACAACAGAACCCTCTTTCAAATTACGTCCCACAACCATACTGGCATTAATAACAGGGGACAGATCCGGTGTATGATCCTGATTGACAGGGGTCGGGACAGCAATAATATGAAAGCAGGCCTCTCTAAGCCGGCTCTCCTCATATGTAAAATCAATACCTGTATGACTTATGACATCATTCCCGATTTCCTGAGTAGGGTCCACTCCCGCCTTATATAAACCAATCTTTTCCCTGTTCACATCAAAGCCGATTACTCTCACACCCTTTTCAGCAAACGCTACTGCAATCGGCAGTCCCACGTACCCCAACCCTACAACAGAAACTGCCTCGGCCCCATGTAGGATTTCATGATATAACGTTCCCTCCATACATCCTCCTCTTCTTGTTGCTGCATATACTGTTTACACTTTTTCTGTCTGTTTTCAGGACTCACAAAGCATCCTCAATCCACCCGTTTTGTCATCCGTGTTAATAGGAGACCGTAGCCTCGGGCGCCAGTATCTCAGCCACTTCATCGGAACCATAGGTGAGGATCTTCCCGCCTGAGCCAAGAACCCATTTCTGGTCATTCCCATCAGTTACCTTGGTGTTTTTCATGATTTTCCCGCTGGAATTAACCAGCCGTTTTCCTTCTCCCGGTATGTCAAATACTTCATATCTTGCCGAGGAATCCGCTTTCTGAAGCCTTCCCTTATAGTAAAATGCCCCGTCCTTGATGCCGGTGATTCCTTTTCCCTTAAGGTCAAAATAATATTGGGAACGGGTGGCACCTATGCCGTCATTCAGCATGGTCTTACCAGTGAGACACTTCCGGTTCCCGTCCGGACCTCCGCAATAATAGAATTCCCCATTCACATCAATGAGGCCGTATTGCGCAACCCCATACATGTCAAAGACATAGTAGCTGTCATGGATTTTCTCAACGGCATAGCTGTTTTCACTGCCGCATTTCGGTTTTCCTGATTGATCGAAGTAATACCATTCCTTTTGCCCAGAACTGTTAAGGTCCGCTGGGCCGTCTATTTTTAACCATGTCCCATCTGCCCGTTCACCCTCGATGAATGTCTTATCCTGTTCGGATTCCGGCTGGTAGAAGTAACGGTAACCTTTTATCTCCGGCATTGCTGTGCTGATTTTTACCCAGCCAGGATACATTATGCCGTTACCATCAAAACAATAGGTAACCCCATCTACCTTAACTTCTTTTTTCCCTCCTGTGGAACGCTTCTTGTTTCCTGAAGATTTATTAAAATAGAAATAAGCATACTGCCCATTCTCCTGTACATAATCCACCACATCCGAGTTATCCATCCAACTCTGCGGGATTTCCAGCCACTGCCATCCTGTTACCCTGGCTCCATCCTGTCCGCAGTAATAATAGGAATTTTCGTCATCGTCATCATCAGCTGATTCCGTCAGCCAGCCGGTCCGCATCACGCCTGAAGTATTAAAACAATAATACTGTCCATCAATTTTATACCAGCCATCCATACGCACATATCCATCTTTTCCTGCATAATACCAATTATTGTAGTCCGAGTTCCTAGAGTCCAGGCCGCTGATGACAAACCACTGATTCTGATATAAATATCCCTCATCTCCAATATAGCGTCTCTTACCGTTTTCCTCAGTCAGCCAGCGTTTCCGGTAATTAAGGCCATTGGCGTCAAAATAATAGCGTTTGTCCTCCAGTTCCCTAAAACCGCCTTTGAATACAGAACCGGATTCAGATGCATAATACCAGTTTTCAGTTATGGCTCCGGTACTGCTGTTGGTATATTCAAGCTTAAACCAGCCGTCATCCTGAAGAATTCCATTTTCATCCAGGTAATACCTGTCCCCATTCCCGTCTGTGTACCAGCGTTTCCGGTAATTAAGGCCGTTGGCGTCGAAATAATACCAGTCCCCGTCCAACTCCCTCCAGCCATTGCGCCATAACACGCCATTGGGATCAGCATGATACCAGTTGGTATACTCCTGTCCATTGCTGTTGGTGCCTGTAATGGAAAACCACCCACTCTGCCGCGCCCCGTTCCCATCCACATAATACCGGTCATCATTTATGTTGAACCATCTGCTACGGTAAGCTGTCCCATTAGCATCAAAATAACAAGTCATACCTTCCAGTTCATGCCATCCATCCCTAAGAAGTGAACCATCCTCATTAACATAATACCAATTAGTATAGGACTGCCCCTTACTGTTCACATTATCAATGGAAAACCAGCCCGGAGCCATCCTTGCACCATTCTCATCCACATAATACCGCTTATCTTCCAGATTAAAGAAGGACTTCCTAGGAGAGTTTCCCCCTGGATAAAAATAATAATATTTCCCATCCAGCCCATACCAACCATCTCTCAATATACTTCCGTCTGCCCCCGCATAATACCAGCTGGTGACCGGTTTTGAGGAAGGCAATGTGGGATTGGAGGTGATGCTGAACCATTGGTTCTCATATCTTGTACCGTCCTCTTTTAAGCGGTACCGTCCATCGCCAGAATTCACCCAGTTGTTCTTAACAATCTGTCCATTTCCCCCTACATACCGCAGGGTTCCATCCATCCATACAACCCACTGATTTACCAGTTTCCTGTCATTTTCCTTGTAAATCCATTCCTGTGCAGTATCCTGCTGCCATCCATCTAAGGCAAATGCAGATATGGACGGGATTGTCATGAATGCAACAGTCAAGATGATAAAAAGCACTATTTTTTTTCTCTTCATAATGTAATTACTCCTTGCCGGAAACTACTCCACAGAGCGTTTTCATAGACGCCTTCAACGGTTAGGTGTTTCAATGCCTGTCTGACAGACTGGGCATCTTCCTCGTAAGTAACCCCAAACCATCTGCCATTGGTCTTAAGAATCCTTACCCTTGCCTCCCCTGACTTTACCAGCTTATCTATGACAGCCGGCAGAAGAAACTCCCCGCTGTCCTGCGTACTGTCTGTAAGATCATCTAAAAATCCCCGGAATTCCTGTTCCAGACACCCGAAAAATGCAGGGTATCCGCCCCACATGTTCATGGATACATATTGATCCGCTGTTATCTGCATATCCCTTATTCCATCATGAAGGATGTCTCCATTACAGCCCATACGGACATTGGGAGTCTCAACCACGCCCTTCAGTAGTCCATTATCATCTAATATGCAGATACCTCTGGTAACCCCGCCATTTACAGACAATGTATTCTTCAGACGGAAACCTGCCATACACATTTCATATTGATAGGCACCGTCATGATTCCCCACCAGAAATTCATGGAGTTTTTCAAAGGCTTCACTCCCATAAAAATCATCCGCATTAATAACAGCAAAAGGTTCCCTGACTATATCCTTACAACATAAAACCGCCTGACCGGTTCCCCACGGTTTTTTCCGCTTATCCGGTACAATGTATCCGTCAGGTACATCCTCCAGTTCCTGGAATACATATTCTATATCCACCAGTCCCTTAATCCTGTCTCCAATCGTTTTTTGAAATTCCTTTTCAATCTCCTTACGTATGATAAACACTACTTTATTAAAGCCTGCCTGCACTGCATCATGGATGGAATAATCCATGATGATTTCCCCGGAAGGACCAAGCTTTGTCAGCTGCTTAATACCGTTTCCGAACCTGCTTCCAATTCCAGCCGCCATTATAATTAATGTTGTATTCATCTGCCTCATTTCTTTCCCTCTTAGTATTGTCTTAGCATTTGTTAACCTGATTCTCCTGCAGGGAATGCTTTTCATTATATGAGTTGTATATCGCATTTAAATATGGAACTGCCTCAGATGCCCACAAATATTCCGGCATATATTTTCCCGTATAGGCAGTAATGTACGTCCTGTTTTCTTTCATGAATTCATAGTAGTCACAGATAAACAGTTCTGTGTTGACTGAGTATACCCCGGGCCTGTGGACCAACAGTCCTTCACATCCATACTCCCTTAAAATCTGGCGCAGCCTGTACCCAATGACCCTTATATTATTTTTGGCTGTTCTTTCCGGTGTATTGCTGTATAAGATATACGCTATCTCGGAAAGAGGTACGCTGCCTCCTCTTTTGCTGACCAGGAGGGCCAATAGTTCCTTCGACTTTTTGCTGGAAAAATAGACTACCTGATTGTCAACGAACAGATCAAAACCGCTAAAGGTCTGTATGAAAATATGACTGTCTGCAGACATGACTGTCTTCCCTCCTCTCTTGTACCAAGTCTTCTGTTACCCGCTACTCCACGGTCACTGATTTTGCCAGGTTCCTTGGCTTATCCACGTCCAGTCCCTTAGAAAGGGATACATAATAGGCCAGAAGCTGAAGAGGGATGACAACCAGACTGGGATAAAAACATTCCAATGTCTTGGGAACGTATATGGTACAATCCGCCGTGTCCTCCATGCTGTAATTCCCGTAACTAGTAATCCCCAGGATATTTGCTCCCCTGCTTTTGACCTCCACCATGTTGCTGATTAATTTTTCAAACAGGCTGCCCTGTGTTGCAATACCGATGGTCCATATACCGTCCTCAATCAGGGAAATGGTCCCGTGCTTCAGTTCTCCGGCAGCATACGCCTCTGAGTGCATATAGGATATCTCCTTGAGTTTTAAGGAACCCTCCATGGAAGCCGCATAATCCAGGCCTCTGCCGATAAAGAATACATCATTGTTATGGGAAAACTTATTGGCAAACCATTGAATCCGCTCTTTTTCCTCCAGGATCCGGCTGATTTTATCAGGAAGGAGTAAAAGTTCCTCAATCATACCTTGATATGTCCCGTCATCCAGTTTTCCCCTTACCCGGCCAAAATAGATGGCCAGTACATAGACCGCTGCCAGCTGGGCGCTGTATGCCTTGGTTGTGGCCACCGCAATCTCAGGACCCGCCCATGTGTAAAACACATAATCCGCCTCCCTGGCAATGGAGCTTCCCACCACATTGACAATCCCCATGACCGGAAGTCCCTGGTTCCTGGCCTCCCTCAATGCCGCCAGGGTATCCGCCGTCTCCCCTGACTGGCTCACCACAATGGCAAGGGTGTGGTCCTCAAACACAGGATTCCTGTAGCGCAGTTCACTTGCCAGATCCACATCCACAGGTATCCGCGCCAACTGTTCGAAAATGTATTTTGCACTCATACACACATGATAGGCGGAACCGCATGCAACCATCTGGATTCTCTTTAAACCGCATATTTCCTCGTCCGTCATCTTTAACTCATCCAACACGATCTGTTTGTCTTTTATCCTTGGGCTCAGGGTGTCCCGTACTGCCTTTGGCTGTTCATGGATTTCCTTCAGCATGAAATGCTCAAACCCATTCTTCTCCGCTGCTTCCGTGTCCCAGTCTATACGGGAAAATTCCGGCTCCAGCTCATCCTGGTCAATGTTATATAACCGGATGCCATCCTTTGTTATGCTGAGGATTTCCATATTTTTAACAAAACAGATATCCCTGGTATAATTAAGGATGGCCGGCACATCGGACGCTATGAAATTACCGCAGCCGGAACGTCCTGCAATCAATGGGCTGTCTTTGCGGACAGCGTATATCTCTCCCGGCCTGTCTTTAAACAGGATGCCAAGGGCATAGGATCCGCGGATCCGCACCATCATTTTGCTTATGGTCTCAATGGGATTCCCGTTATAATATTTATCCAGGAGATGGGCCAGTACCTCCGTGTCGGTCTGGGAAATGAATTCCACACCGCTTTTTTGCAGCTTATCTTTTATTTCCTGAAAATTTTCTATGATTCCATTATGTACTACCGCGACCCTCTTATTCCCTGCGCAGTGCGGATGGGAATTGGCCACCGATGGTTCCCCATGGGTGGCCCATCTAGTATGGCCGATACCACAGGTACCGGCCACTGCCCTTCCATTATCCGTCATTTCACACAGAACCTTTAAGCGGCCTTTTGCCTTAACCACTTCCAGTGTTCCTGTTCCATCCTCTTCCTTGCCCTCCGGCCTGCCCGCCACCGCGATTCCGGCTGAATCATAGCCTCTGTATTCAAGCCTTGCCAGGCCATCCAACAGGATGGGGGCAGCCTGCATATCTCCTGCATATCCTACAATCCCGCACATGCTACAATACCTCCTGATGGCCTTTGGATATGATGACCTCTATGATCCGGTCAACGAATTCCCGGCATCTGGCCGGTTCCGCTGCCTCCACCATCACCCGCATGACAGGCTCTGTCCCGCTTTCCCTTACAAGGATCCGGCCATCCTTTCCCAGAGCCGCTTCCACCTGATTAATAGCATCCTGTACATCCTTATCCTCCCTGGCTGCCTTCTTATCCTTTACCCGGATATTCTTAAGGACCTGCGGGTAGATATGCACCGGCTCTGCTAACTTGCTGAGAGGCTGTTTTTTCTCCAGTATTACCTCCATCATCTTGATGGCTGTGAGGATTCCATCCCCCGTGGTTGCATATTTGCGGAAGATGATGTGACCGGATTGTTCGCCGCCAATACGGTAGCCGTTGGAGGCCATATTCTCATATACGTATTTATCCCCCACCGCTGTTTTCTCATATTCAATTCCGGCCTCATCCAGGGCTTTGTACAGGCCGAAGTTGGACATGACCGTGGTGACAATCTTATTACCCTGGAGTTTTCCCCGTTCCTTCATATAGCGGCCATATATGTAGAGGATAAGATCCCCATCCACTAAATTGCCCTTTTCATCCACACACAGGCACCGGTCCGCATCCCCATCAAACGCAAAACCCACATCCAGTTTCTTTTCCTTGACAAACCGTATAAGTCCGTCCATGTGGGTGGAACCGCAGTCAGCATTGATATTCAGGCCGTCCGGTTCATTGTTAATCACATAGGTGGTTGCTCCCAGGGCGTCAAACACGCTTTTGGCAATCATCCAGGCGCTTCCGTTGGCACAGTCCAGGCCGACCCTCATATTCTCGTAGGAACGGGTTGCCAGGGAAATAAGGTAACCCGTATAGCGGTTCCTGCCTGCCGCATGGTCCACGGTACGCCCAATCTGTTCCCTGACTGCAAGCGGGATTTCACCTGAGATGCCATCGATGTAGGCTTCTATCTTCAGGATGGTATCCTCGTCCATTTTTTCTCCCTGGGCATTGATTAATTTAATGCCATTATCATAGTAGGGATTGTGGCTGGCTGATATCATGACGCCGCAGTCAAAGCCTTCGGTGCGGGCCACATAGGAAACGCTGGGAGTTGTGGTCACATGAAGAAGATAGGCGTCCGCGCCGGATGCCGTAAGACCGGAGGCCAGGGAATATTCAAACATGTATGAAGAACGCCGGGTGTCTTTTCCAATGACAACCCGGCATCTCTTATCTTTTTTATTTCTGCTGTAGTACCAGCCCAGGAACCGGCCGATTTTGTATGCGTGTTCTACTGTTAGTGTTATGTTGGCTTCGCCGCGGAAGCCGTCGGTGCCGAAGTATTTTGCCATGATTTTTCTCCTTATTGTATGCATTTTATAATTGTATTTATATCTCCCTCTATATCTAAAGAAAAAATTACTCTTGGACATGTCTTATTCCAGTCATGGTCATAAGCATTTATTATAATCTGCATCATTATTCACCTAACCATTTTATGTGTGTATCAGCCATTATAAAATATCTCTTTATAGTTTCTTTGATACCTTCATCAGTTTTAACAAAACCTCCATCGCTCTCTATCCAATAGGGAATATTATGAATCTTCATATACTGAATAGCCAACATTCCTGTTGTTGTTGATACATTATGAACTATAATCTCATTAAAGCTTATTTCTTTTAGATATTTAATAACCTTTATCTTTGGTATAAAATCATTTATACTATTTTTGAAAACGATTCCATTAAAATTTTTGAAATGATATTTTTGCCAGCTATTATCTCTATGACTAGCTGACGCTTTTTCAAGCACAACTGTTAATTCACATTTTTTCCTATTTCATTGAAAAAGTCTACCCTGTATGGCGAAGGAAGATATGTTAAAAACAATACTTTCATCTATAAATCCTCATCTTTTTAAATCTAACAGTTTTCTGCAGAAGCCTGACCTTCTGTGTACAAGATTTTGGAATTATTTCCTCCATACAACTTTATCAACTATTCCAGTATAGCTTTGAATCAGCTTCACAACCTTGGTACTAACATTCTCATCTATATAGTTTGGAACAACCAGGCCATTATCTCCGTTCTTTACCATTTCTACAGCTGTCGCTACTGCCTGAAGCACTTGATCTGTCGTGATTCCCGCAAGGATAAAATTACCTTTATCCAATGCTTCGGGTCTTTCAGTGCTGGTACGGATACATACAGCCGCAAATGCATTTCCTATGGAACTAAAGAAACTACTCTCTTCAGGCAATGTTCCTGAATCTGAAATAACTGCAAATGCATTCATCTGAAGTTTGTTATAATCATGAAAGCCTAATGGTTCATGGGTATGAATCCTTGAATCCAATGCAAACCCTCTTTCTGTTATAAACTTCCTACTCCGTGGATGCATGGAATATAAAATTGGCATGTCATACTTTTCTGCCAGTGTATTAACTGCGGAGAAAAGGCTGATGAAATTTTCTTCATTATCAATATTCTCCTCCCTATGCGCAGAAAGAAGCATATAATTACCCGCTTGAAGTGACAGACGTTCCATTACATTGCTCTTTTCTATCTTTTCCAGATTGTCACGAAGTACTTCAGCCATGGGACTGCCGGTCACATATGTCCTTTCTTTTGCTGTGCCCTCATAATTCAGATATCTTCTTGCATGTTCACTGTAACACATATTCACATCAGCTATATGATCTACAATCCTTCGGTTGGTTTCCTCAGGCAGGCATTCATCAAAACAACGATTCCCCGCTTCCATATGGAAAATAGGAATATGAAGACGTTTTGCTGAAATTGCGGACAAGCAGCTGTTTGTATCACCTAATATCAACAACGCATCCGGCTTTATATCTGCCATTATCCTGTATGACTTCGCTATGATATTACCAATCGTTTCACCCAAATCATTTCCGACTGCATTCAGATAATAATCTGGCTCCCTAATACCTAACTCATCGAAAAACACCTGATTTAAACAATAATCATAATTTTGTCCTGTATGTACAAGAATCTGTTCAAAATATATATCGCATTTTTTTATAACTGCTGATAAGCGTATGATTTCAGGTCTTGTCCCGACAACTGTCATTAATCTTAATTTACCCACGCACATCCCCCTCTACCTTCAAGTAATATGTATCCGGTTTTTCTGGATTAAAACACTCATTGCACCACATAATGGTTACCAGGTCTGCGCTACCTTCATTTATGATATTATGCGTGTATCCCACAGGGATATCAACCACCTCCAATCTATCACCGGAAACATGATATTCAATTACATGCTCCGAATCAATCCGGCGAAACTGAATCAGCGCTTTTCCACTTACTACTATAAATTTTTCATTTTTTGAATGATGCCAGTGATTTCCCTTTGTGACTCCAGGTTTTACTATATTCACTGAAATCTGCCCTCTGTCCTGCGTCCGGATAAGTTCTGTAAACGATCCGCGTTCGTCTATATTCATTTTTAAAGGGTAGCTGAACTCATTCTCAGGAAGATAGCTCAAATACGTGCTGTATAGTTTCTTTATAAATCCTTCCCCTGTCATATCCGGAATGCTTTTATTCTGCCTACTGTCGTGGAAGGAATGGAGTAGTTCAGCAATCATCCCCAGATTAACACTATATGTCACCGGAACAAAACAGAATTTCCGGTCAGAATAAGATGGGTGCCCTAACAAGGCGCGCAGCAACTCTTCTATCACATCATCTATATATACAAGATTTAGATTTACAGATGGATCATTTACCTGGATAGGAAGTCCACGTGTAATATTGTGACAGAACGTGGCAATTACACTATTGTAATTCGGACGGCACCATTTGCCAAATACGTTTGTGAAACGATATACATAAACCTTCGCTCCGGTTTTCATTCCATGCCTAAAAAACAAATCTTCTCCTGCCCTTTTGCTCTTTCCATAAGGATTATCCAACTCTGCCTGTATGGAAGATGACAGCATAACCGGACAGGTATTGTCATATTTCTCTAACCGATACAGCAAGTCTTCTGAAAAGCCAAAGTTTCCACGCATAAAATCTTCTGTTTTTTCCGGTCGGTTTACCCCTGCCAAATGGTATACAAAATCAGCTTCTTTACAATATAATTCTAACAATTCAGGATTTGTATCCACATCATACTCAAATATATTAAAATTAGGATTGATTTTAAAGGACTTATCTTTGCCATCTCGAATATTATTTAACGTAGCTATCAGGTTTTTACCAATAAATCCTTTAGCTCCAGTAACAAGAATGTTCATATTCCACTCCTTTCTTCTAATATTTTTATTTATTTTCCCAACCTAAAATCTCTTCACGGATGTATTGCAATGTAAGAAGTTTTTCCTTGACCTGCGTCAAAGTAAGGAGATCTGTATTATTAGAATTGAATTCCCTTAGTGAACTACGCCCTATATCCCCATCTTTGAAATATTTGTCATAATTTAAATCCCGTTTGTCGCAGGGAACACAATAAAAATCTCCCATGTCAATGGCATGGGAGCATTCTTCATTGGTCAGAAGTGTCTCATACATTTTCTCTCCATGACGAATACCAATCACTTTTATTTTATTGTCCGCATGAAACAGTTCCTTTACTGCCTGTGCAAGGACCTCGATAGTACAAGCCGGTGCCTTCTGCACCATGATGTCTCCTGAATTACCGTGCTGGAAAGCAAATACCACTAATTCCACTGCTTCTTCCAAACTCATAATAAACCGGGTCATGGATGGTTCTGTAACAGTCAAATCTTTCCCATCCTTTATTTGGCTAATGAACAAAGGGATAACGGAGCCGCGGGAACACATTACATTGCCATATCGTGTGCAACAGATACTTGTACAATCCGAGGATATGGTTCTTGACTTCGCAACGATTACCTTTTCCATCATAGCCTTTGATGTTCCCATTGCATTCACAGGATAAGCTGCTTTATCAGTGGATAGACAGATAACTTTCTTCACGCCAGATTCTATCGCTGCAGTCAGCACATTTTCAGTTCCCATAACATTTGTTTTTACAGCCTCTATAGGGAAAAATTCACATGACGGAACCTGTTTCAGAGCTGCCGCATGAAATATAAAGTCCACCCCATGCACAGCGTTTCGGATACTTTGGATATCTCTCACATCGCCTATGTAAAACTTTATTTTGTCGCTGTATTCTGGAAATTCCTTTTGGTAAAAATGGCGCATATCATCCTGCTTTAATTCATCCCGGGAAAATATACGTATTTCCTTAATAGTTGATTTTAGGAAACGCTTTAACACAGCATTACCAAAAGAACCTGTACCGCCTGTTATTAAAAGCGTTCTATCATAAAATAAATCCATACTAGCTAATCCCTTCTATCTTTTGTTTTATATAATAGTATTTCCCACAATTTACCTGACAAATATGTATCGACACAATGCATTCCTACTGATAAAGCAAAAGTCAATCCACTAAAAACCAGGACAATATGAATCATTTGCATATCTATATTATAGATATTCATTGTATAGCCATGAATTAGGTATATTTCATATGATAAAATGCCAACCCACAAAAAGTATCTGTAATTAATCCATCTATTTGTACAAAACACAAAGCAGATAATCGACAGCGCTGCTGGTAACTTTATCATAAGTTGAATGAAACTATAAATAACCTGAGGGGATTCCCGTATGATTGCTGTTTGTTTACATGCTAAAAAACCAATTGCAATCAATAGGAGAACCATACCATTTTTCCATTTTATCTTTCCCTTCCAGTCATGCACAGCAAACATTACCCCTGCAATAAAAGAAAATGACTGCTCCGCGCGAATTTCCCTGCTTATGAAAAATAGGATAATACCGGTTAATGTGAGAAAAAAGGTCCTATTCCTTTTCAAAAAACTCCATCGATGGATAATCCAAAACATAAAATACCATATCATCAAATAATTCAGATACCATCCAAAAGGATGGGACGGCCTGATAAGCAAGATGTCCAGCAGATGTAATCCCGAGGTGAAAACCTGAATCAGCACATACGGCAGCCAAACTCCCACCAATCGCTTTGTCCAATAATGTTGAAGTCCATTCTTTTCATCTGATTTGGTCAGCCCGTATCCGGAGATAAAAAGGAACAATGCAACTCCAATTCCCCCACATGGTGTAAAGATGCGGGTATAATGACCACCTAAATGACTGAATAGTATTAATAAAATTGCAATTCCCTTAAGGACCAATGTTCCATTTTTATCTAAAAAAGCAAGATTATTCCACCTCCACCCCCTATTTCCAACACCCACCCATGATACAATCAGTACAACCAGCCATGGAATTATGACTATTATCATCCCATATAAAAACAGATATCTCATATTCCCCCTCTAACTCTCCGGATTATTCCTTATCAGCCACATCCCTCTATACATCAGATATCCTAATACGGTTCCACACGTATTATGGAAAATATCATCTAATTCCAGTATCCCCAGTCTTGCAAAATATTGTATAAGTTCGATTGAAACAGAGAGGATCATTCCGCAAAAGAATACCATATATAGTTTAGATAATTGCGGAAAAGCCAACGGTATCAGCAGCCCCAAAGGAACAAATAACAAAATATTGCCAATGATGTCTCCCCAATATCTGAACTTTCCTGTCTGCAGCGCAAGACGCAGGCACCAAAAAAACTCCAGGTTTTTTCTTGGTTCGGCTTGAACCTGCCTCCCTATTAAGGTCGCACTAAAAATGATAAATATCCAAAATAAAGTGCCGCTTAACCACCATCTTTCATTTTTCTTTAAAATAAACTTATTATGATTCATGATATTTGGAATCAACAAGCAGATAGCAAATGCCATTATCATAATCGTAGGAGAAACATTGCGGAATGGATTCCAGTCACTCCAAATCATTTTCCTGCATTCCCTTAACATAGAAGTTCTTATACCATTTTGCAAATTTTTTCATCCCATCCCTAAGGTCTGTCTTAGGCTGGAAATTAAAATCCCTTTTTATCTCTGTTATATCTGCGTACGTTACCTCCACGTCCCCTGGCTGCATTCCTACTAACTCCATATGTGCCTCCAGATCATAATCCGCAGGAAGGAGCTGCTCGCATTTTAATGCATGTTCCAAAATATGCACGAATTCCAAAAGATTCTCCGGCGAATTATTTCCGATATTATATATTTTACATGGCACCCCATTTTCACTTCGTTTAGGGATGCGCTGTAACACCTCCTCTACTCCATTGACTATATCGTCAATATATGTAAAATCCCGTTTACAGTTTCCATGGTTAAATATCTTTATTGTTTCGCCTTTCATCATTTTATTTGTAAAATCAAAATAGGCCATATCCGGCCGGCCAGCTGGCCCATATACAGTAAAGAAACGCAGTCCAGTAGAAGGAAGCCCGTACAGCGTTGCATATGTATATGCCAGAAGTTCATTTGATTTTTTGGTGGCAGCATACAAAGAAACCGGATAATCAGTCTTATCATTTACGGAATATGGAATCTTTTTATTACTTCCATAAACCGATGAGGAACTTGCATAAACCAGATGCTCTACGCCGCCCTTTGTTTTATCTTGGCTATGTCTACAGGCTTCCAGTATATGATAGAAACCAATCAGATTTGACTTGATATATGCATCAGGATTTATAATACTATAGCGTACTCCTGCCTGTGCCGCTAAATTCACTACAATATCCGGACAGTATTGCTGAAATAAACCAAACACAGTTTCTTTCTCCGCAATATCTCCTTTTATGAATGTAAATGTTCCTGACGATTTTCCCGCCTCTGATATGATATGCTTTAACCGGTATTCCTTTAATGATACATCATAATAATCATTCAGGTTATCAATGCCAATAATCTGTATACTATCCACGGTCCTCAATAAGCTGACAGCCAGATTAGCCCCAATAAATCCAGCTGCTCCTGTAATCAGCACCTTTTTATGTTCCAGACTTACATTTTTGTCAATCATCGCTGCCACCTTCTACCTTCCGATACTGTAGTATTCTACACCGGATAATTTCATCTCATTTGTCTTAAAGAGATTTCGGCCATCATATATAAGGGGCGTATGCATTAAATCCTTAAAGCATTGAGCTGTCAACCTTTTTATTTCCGGCCATTCAGTAAACAGAAAGCAGATATTCGCTCCTTTCAGTGCATCTACCGGCGACCTTACATATCTGATTGTCCCATTCATAATACTTCCTTCCGGATAAAGTCTCCTGAAGTTCATCTCTCCAACAGGATCATAGGCAACAATATTTGCCCCTGCCTCTAAAAGCAGAGGAATATTGTCCAACGATGGAGCCTCCCTTAAATCATCTGTTCCTGGTTTGAATGTCAGCCCTAAAACAGCTACTTTTAGTCCATTAAAGGTAATCAAACGGTCCGATGCCTTCCTTATCAGCTTTGTTTTTTGTTCTTCATTGACAGCCACCGCTGCTTCAACTGTCCGCAAACGATATCCATTTTGGGCAGCCAGGTATTTTAATGCTTTCGTATCCTTCGGGAAACAGGAACCTCCATAGCCAATTCCGGCATTGAGAAAAAGATTGCCAATCCGTTTGTCATAGGACATACCTTCTGCAACCTCCTCAATATCTGCCCCAACCAATTCACATAAATTAGCTATATCATTCATATAAGATATTTTTAAAGCAAGAAAATCATTGGATGCATATTTTATCATTTCCGCTGACCGGCGCTTTACTGATACAATCGGTATATCAAAATCCCTGTATATTTCTCTTAAACGCTCTTCCGCCCACGGCGTTTCCGTTCCAATAACAATACGCGATGCTTTTAATGTATCCCTTACAGCGGTACCCTGCGCTAGGAATTCTGGATTGGATGCCACCTCCACCTTCACATCGTGGACCAGGAAATCTCTTATAAACTGCTCAACTTTATCATTTGTTCCAATCGGCACTGTTGATTTTACTACTACCAGGCAATCCTTCTCTACAGTTTCAGCTATCTGCCTTGATACAGTTGCTATATAAGAAAGATTTGCTGAACCGTTAGGCAGTTCAGGGGTCCCCACACCTATAAAAATAGCATCTGCATTTGAATATGCAGATGCATAGTCCGTAGTATAATGCAAACGTCCTTTTGCATGATTCCGTTTCATCATTTCTTCTAAATCAGTTTCATAAATCGGCGACCTCCCTGACTCCATTAATTCTATTTTTTTCTTATCCACATCCACACAGATAACATCATGTCCTTTTTCTGCAAAACATACTCCTGCCACAAGGCCGACATAGCCTGTACCTGCAACTGAAATCCTCATCCTTAAACCAGTATGATATGCTCAGACGCCATATACATACAATCCTTTCTTATTTTATCTTCTATAGAAAAACAGAATCCTAATCAGTATAATTTTCTTTAATCCATTCCTTTGCAATATATAAATCAATTTCATGATGGATATCTATCGACTCATCAATTACATACGGCAGGATTTTATCTCCCATAAATCCCCATGGCTGCTGCCCATCTTTTCCTGAATATAAAAATTCCACATTTAGAACCCAGAAATTATGTGCCAAAAAATAACATACTGGCAAATCCTGCCTGTTAGTTGAAACTTTTCCCTCTATCCCCTGCTCATACATACTAAGGGTTCCATCTTCCATTAATCTTTTTGCCCTCAACGGATGGTGGTCATTATCTATGTATGTCGGTACAACAGCGGTAACAACAGGGTTGTCCTCCATCATTTTTATGCAGTCATCAATCCACTGGGATTTAATGGTTACGTTATTAGCCAGTATAACTACTAATATTTCCGGCAACTTTCCCTTCTGTTTCATGATATCAAGCGCGTGCATGATACAATCAACGTGTTGTGAAGTAGGCAGCGCAAGTTCTTTTGGCCTAACAATGGATTCATATCCCTCGTCACTGGCTGCCCTTAGAATCTTTTCATCATCACTACTACAATATTTATCCTGTATATACCTGCTTTTTGCCCCTGCGTGTGCTGGATAATAAAGTACCGGTTTCCCTAAAATGTCAAGCACATTCTTATCCTTTAACGTATTATTTCCTCTTCCCGTCAATAATGCTGTAATTTTCATCATTTCCTCCTTTGAATTCATGTATTTTATAAACAGATAATACCTATTTTTTTATAAAAATCAGAAACCTGACAATCCCCGTCAACTAAACGAATGAGAGAGACTGTCTCAAATCCCATTTTTTTTGCCGTCTGCAGACCTGTACTTTTTATGCCAATAACCCTTAACTGTTTACCTGATGTGCATGATAAATATCCTTCCATGGATATGGAACGTTCCAGCTCTACTTCATTGCAAAATATGTCAAGAACCTCTGTTTCCCGCGGATGATACTTGTAATATACATTTAATCCATTTTCATGCGCATACTGGAGTTCCCTTTCTAGTGCCAGTTCAACGTCCCTCCTTTTATCTCCATATACCCGCAATAAATCCAATACAAACAGAATCCCTTTATCATAAAAGGGATTCTTCAAATTAAAATATATTTTTTTTATTCCTGCTTTAAAGGCATCATCCGGAATCTCAGTCAGTTTCATGGTTTTGTATTGTTCCTGTACATACTGTGGATAAGAAACATATGCATGCTTTAATAAGTAGTGCCCCCCCATGTAATAATTTAAATCATAATACTTATTCAAACAAAATATATACTTAAAGATAATCCTGCGTATCATACATGTCATCCGGTTAGCCCCCATTCCCCCAGATACAACTCCGTTAGAAAAATATGCTGTTGAACCATCTTCCAGCCATATATATTCTGTCTCCTCATTCACTCTACCTGAGTATTTCATAATATACATTTCCGGTATGCACATATCCTCCACAAGTATGACCCTATCATAGTCATTTTTTATAAATTGCTTTAATTTATGATTTATGACCGGGTAACGTCTTATTTTATTCCAATATCGTTCATTTGTCTTGGGATAGGCTCCTGTCAGAAACAATACTTTCTGATAAGAAGATGTGAGGGAATCCTTAACCATATCAGAAATGTTAAAATCCTGAAACAAAATTAAATCATTTGTATCCTGGGCAAATACTGTATGGACCAGGCCAGTGCCCAATATTAAATTATACTGTGTATGCAAAACAAATAAATTTCTCATTTTCATCCTTTTTCGTCATTATTCCGTTATTTTAATATACGGCTATTTAAATATTTTTTGACCAGACATAATATTTCAAAAAACAAGGGATCCTTTTTTATGAACAGGATAGTACAATATACCATGCCGCCTATGACAATCTGCTCTAATGTAACAATAGGGCCGGGAATTTGAATATACCCGCATAAAAAAACTACAATAAACATGACTAAGGAATACAAAAAATATCTTACCGACTGTGTAAATATATTTCTTATTCCCACCTGCCTGTTTAAATAATAAAACTGAATTCCTACCAGAGTATAATTAGAAAACAATGTAGCAATTGCAGCACCTATATATCCGTAACGTGGAATTAGAATTGAATTAACCGCTATATTCAAGACTGCTCCTGCAGCATTTGATTTCAGCAGGATTCCCATCTGATTGGTGGCGGTAAAATACTGTGAACCAGATATCCCTATAAGTGTATTGCTGATTACCATGGGTGATAAAATAACAACTGCTTTAGCAGTAGCCATAAACGCCTCGCCCAAATACCACGGTATGAATTTGTATGCAATTCCCATCAGCCCAAACATCATAGGCAAGGCAAGAAACATGGAATAAGCTGCCGCTTTTTCAAGTAATCCGCCAATAACCCTTTGATTTCCCCGCTTAAATTCATTTGCAATACGGGGCATCATTACGGTGCTCAGCACAGTGATGAAAGTCAGCGGAATAACCACAATCTTCTCAGCCTGGTCATAGTAAGATATCTGGCTTGTCCCATTAGTCAGCCATCCAATCATAACTTTATCAATCTGTAAATAAATAGTGGCTACTAAAGAGGGAAGAAATAATTCGATAGAACCCCATAAATACTTTTTGAAATTTTTAAGCTGTATCTTTTTTACTTTTATATATTTTCTAAGCTGCGGGTACGCCAATATGTTAGCAATCATCGTTGACAATGAAAGCAGAAAGATATATCTGCCTATATCCTGTTCTGACTTCACGAGCAAAAAAATACACAATGTGCTGAGAATTTTTGCAAACATATTTTTTAAAGCCGGGATTTTCATATCTTCCAGACCGACAAAAAGCCAAGTACAGTCAAACACATTTGCCAGGTAATAGATATAAAACAGCCGAAAGAACATCTCGAATCCTGATATTCTTGCATATACTATGTACACAATTGTTCCAAAGATTCCCAAAATAGCCCTGAGTCCCATTATGTCCCAAAACATTTGGGACATTTCTTCCCTGTCATCCCGCATATAGGCGGTCTGCCTGTTCCCGTAGGAATAAATACCAAATAGTGAAACTGACATAATAACCGATGTGGAGGAGGAGACATAGCTGTATATCCCCAAGCGTTCCGCGCCCAAAACTCTTGCCAGATACGGTGCCGTAATCAATGGAACCAACAAGACAAACATGTTATATAAAATATTATAGAAATAATTTTTTAAAATCCTGCTCATATACTGTCATACCTGCTATGCCTATATTCCTTACTTCTTGGAACAATCATCTTTAAGAGCCAGATTGGACCAAACATAAAGACAATGTCAATTGCCCATGAACTAATGCTTCCCCTGCATACAAACTGGAATAAATAACCAAGCATAATGCTGTAGGTGATTAGCTGTAACCGGTCTCCGGTCTTAAGCATTCTGTAATATAATTTCCTGGTGGCATAACCAAAAATAAACATACATACTATGGTCCCCAAAATACCGAACTCATAATAAAACTCACCAATATTTGGATATGCAGAACCGCCGAATGAACTTCCATACATTGCTTCAAAAGCTGTTTTTCCAAGTGTGGCCGGTTTATCCTCCCATATGGCATGGGGAATAAACTGAATAACTATATTCAGGAACCCTAATCCCCAGTGATAAGGTATATCTTTAGGAATCATTCCGGTCAGATTGTAGAAAGGAAAAAAAATCTCCACATTATACATAAACGCTTTCATCATAGCATCAAAGTCCACAACCGATAAATCGATTCGGGTTCCCGCCCTCATATTCTGTCTAAAAATACCAATGATACAGACACCAATAAACATGATAAAGAGTACCAGTAAAATGGTTCTTTTCTTGGGGCGGGTCCCAGTACTGACGTAATGATAAATAATAGGCGATAATATAACCAATATGGCTGTATTTCTGGAACCGCTGCTAAGAGAAATCAGAGCAACTGCTGCAAAACACAGGTATGTCGTGACCCTACCTTGCTTTCTATAAGCAAACAGCAATAAAATAGCCGGTACTGCACTTCGTAGAAAACAGCTCAAAAAAAGAAGGCTTGTATTTTTATAAATTACTGGTTTATCTGCTCCAAACTGACCAAAACTCAGCATCATCATAATTGACCGGCCAGTCAGTGTAAAATACGTCAAACTGCATAACAGACTGAATACTAATAATATAAGTGCATATCTTAATATGAATTCTTTGGCCTGCCTATCTTCTTCCAACAATGCATTTTCTGCTTTACGTCTATTTTTTTTACAAAAGAAGCCTCCTAAAATATAGGAAATATAGCCGATTATAAATACCGCATTTCCTCTGGGAAGATACTCCATTACCTCAACTCCCTGATAATCGGTCTGACCAATTTTAATCCATTCAAATGGAGCCCAGACAAACACCAGGAAATATAGACCTGTAATTAAATAAAATGGATCCATAACATCGATTTTTCTGGCTGTGATTATATGCGCTGAAACAGACACACCTAAAATGACGGATGTAATAAAAAGACACAATACATTAACCATTCCTATATTTCCTTTGAATCATTTCAATTATTGTCCGTTTTATATTCTCTTCATATTTTTCCCATGAATAATTCCTGCCTGTTTCCAATGCCGCATGTTTCATTTCTTTCATTCTGTCCCGATGCTCAGTAAACCAAACAATCCTGTCTTTTAGCATTTCCGAGTCACCAGTCTTTACGACAAACCCATTTACTCCATCTTGAATCAGGTCCGCGACTCCTGAATTATCGGAGCAGATAACAGGTAATCCTGATGCCATTGCTTCCAAGGCAGCCAGTCCAAAACCATCACACAAGGAAGGAAATACAAAAACATCCGCATTCTTATATCGTTCAATCACCTTTTCCGGAAGCAGGTATCCAAAGTATTTTATATTGGATGCATCCTTATGTTGTAATCTTTCGGGTATAAGACAATCCCCTACAATCTCCAATTGTGCTGTTTTCGGATTTACTTTCTCAAAAGCTTCCAGTAAATATGAAATTCCTTTCATTTGGCGTACGGCTCCCACAAAAAGAAAGCGGACTGCCCCGCCTGTTTCTTTCATAGGAGGGGAATAGGTTCTGGAGTCAACACCATAAGGTACCACCCACACATCGCTGCCGCTTCTACCGCTATACTCAATGGAATGTTTCACTACATTGGAAGCTGCCAGAAAAAAATCGGCAATTCTTATCTCCTCATCATAATCTTCCAAGGAATAATCCCATAAAAAGCGCTTCTCATGTCGTAGAATTTCTGCCCAATGAGGATTTCTGATTATATCTTCTTCATATACATGTTTTACAAAAGAACGATTAGCTGCCGACATGTCCATAATACGAAGGATTTTCGGATTTGCCTCTTTTAAGTACTCAAAACATGATTTTGCATTTGTATCATACATGATAACTGCATCCGCATTCATATTTACAGCATATTCCGCTACTTTTCGGCCAAACGAATCAGCTACTTTTTTATTCCACCAATAATAAATTTTTCTGCTATAATCCACTCGATTTAATAAAAGTAATATCAAGCCTGATAAACTATTATATTGTATTAGCTGTTTATCATCTATTTTATCGCATCGTCGTTTCTCCAAACGTTTTTTATTATCCTTACTAATAAATAGTGATAAGACTTTGACAATAAAACCATTCTTCTTATTATAAACAGTAGTTATGTAAGAGAAGAGGCAGCCATAGCGATTGAGTGCCGATGCCAGCCTATAGGAATGCTGCTGCCCTGGGTGGGCAACGATAATCCGATATTTATCCATACTAATTTTCTCCTAAGTCCGATAATTTTTTATAGAATATATCCCTTCTGGCGGCTAGTACATCATATTCATAAGAGGTGGCTGTCTCAAGATTCTGTTTACTTAATCTCTGATACAAATCGGGAATAGTCAGTATATCCCATGCCTTTTTTGCAAATGCTTCATCATCCTGCTGACTGAACAGGCATTCCGCCGGTAAAAGTTCTGGTATTCCGTTTACCGGTGTGGATAAACAGGGTAACCCTACAGCCATTGCCTCGATGACGGTTCTGGGAAGACCTTCTCCTTTTGTGGGAAAAACAAGCAAATCTGCCCCCAATAATTCTTGTCTGATAGCTTGTACACCAGACAATAGTCCTGTGAACTCAATATAATCGGCAACTTCATAAGATAACGCCATCTTTTGAAATTCAGACCTCATAGGCCCATCTCCAATAAACTTTACATACACGTTCATCCCGTTCTTCCTCAAAATATTTAATACGCGTATTACTACATCATGTCCTTTAGAATAGTCTGTAATACAGCTATTAATATGGACAATTGTAAATTGATCATGAGGAACCTTACGGTCATAATAAAAGAAATCTCTATTTAATATGATTGAAGAATAAAAGCTTTCAAAATGCATATGGTTTTCTTTATGCCGTTTTACATAAGAAGGGTACCTCTTCTGCAGAGCAGAACGTGTTACGTAGGAAACACCATCAGCATTACCTGCCATAAATTTAACCTGACAGTAGAAATAAATTCTTACAAATGGTCTGGATATCCCCCTATATGCTCCCGGAGCAAATGTATCCCAGGGATCATTTACAACCTCGACTGCCCAGGGAAGATGTTTCTTTTTTACCTCATTGTGGACAGCATTGGCAATCGGACTTGGAATACGGTAAAGAGCACAACTACAACCAGCTGCGATTCCAACCATTGCTTTTCTTATTTTCCAATAACGTAATACAAACTCTTTCGGTCCCCGATAATGTGGCAATTGAAAAAACTCCACATTAGGCCCACTGGAAATCATCATCTCTTCGTTAAGTCTTGACACATCACTAATTCTACAGGCAATCCGCACTTCATCAAAAACCTTTAGGTAACGTTTCCAAAAATCATATCCATAAATAGTCTTTACCCAAACCTTACCATCGGGTGTACGTATAAATTGATGATCAACTGTAACCAATAATTTTCCCATGTCCCCATCACCCTTATCCATCTTGTAACTGTGCTAAAAATTTTTTTGTCTCATTCATACAGGAAAAAGAGTTCCGTGCAATTGCAAGGGATTCCCTACCGGCATTACTCACCCACTCTTCCGATGCATTTAGTAAAAAATATATGCAATCTTGAACTTCCTCCGGATCCAGGATATCAAATACAACACCATTTTTATATGGTTGTATTAATTCCGGGCTATTCCCTGTATATATAGATACACATAAAGGTAAACCTGCAAATGCCGCCTCAATTGCAGACAGTGGATTACAGTCCTGTAATGATGGCAGAAAGAAAAAATCAGATAACGCATAAAATTCTATCACCGTGTCTTGATTACAATATCCCATAAAATGCACATCCAAGTTTTGCTTGTCCGCAATATCTTGAAGTTCCTTCTTCATAGGTCCTTCCCCTGCTAATAAAAAACAAGCATTGGATATACCTTTAACGTTACCTGCGCTTTTCAAAAATAAATCCAATCCTTTGAGTTTAAGCAGTCTTGCAGGACAAAAAAACACCCTTTTCTTTACAGGAATACCATACTTTAACCTTAATTCATATGCATCTTTCCGTTTTGATATGGCATTTTGATAAGATACATCATCAACCAGATTGGGAAGTCTGAGCCTTTGTCCATGGTTTCCTATAAAATGGTCCATTGCTTCCTCTGCATAAATACCAGGCAGGCAATATCCATCGAACTTCATATATAAATATTTCTTAAAAACAGAAACACATTTATTTGATGACTTAGCTTTCATTGCCCTCCGTTCATGTGATTCAACCCAGAAGAAGTAACGGACGTTATTATTTCTTTTACTGCATAAAAGTTTCCAAACCGTTGGATAAGTCCATGAACCTGCTATTATAACTATATCCGGAAGAAATCTTTTTATTTCCCTGGTTATAGACGGATTATATATGAAATCCATTCCACGTATAAGAATTTTCTTACCTGGTATTAGTTGTGTAAAGCTTTCCTTTAAATCTTCATAGGTCCAAGGACGTAAAGGTAGTTCATCTGTCATCACATATACACATAATTCTCCATTCATGAGTCTTAACTGAGTATTTAATTCGTTATAAAACCGCATTCTATATGGAGTCAGAATATTTGTTAAAATCGCAAGCCTCATAAATCTCCTCTTAGAATCTTACCATTTCTTTATATTTTCTGATATTTACCGAAGGACGAAAAAACTCCATGAATCCATTGTTATATTCAGATGATGGCTGCATTGACAACTCGCAGATTAGATTTGCCAATTTGTTAACATCATATCCAGTAATTCTGATAGGTATATTCCGATGTCTGAATTTATGCTCAAAAGATGTATTTTTACCAAAACAGAATATAACCGGTCTTCCACAAGAAAGCACTATTCCAGTTTTACTGGGCATGGCTGTTTTAATTCCACCAGGTACTAACGGAATGATATTCACGCCGGCCGCAGAATAAATATGGGTTGCTAATTCACTAGGCTGCATTGGTAACATCGTAACATTCATAAGCTGATAAGTACGTATCCGCAGCTCAATCGCCTCCCGGTTCACCCCGTCCCCAATAATTAAAAAATGTATTTTTTTATTGTCCTTTAGTTTCCTGGCTGTTTCTACTATCATTTCCACATTCTGCATTTTCCCAATATTTCCAGCATATACCGCATAAAACACATCTGGAACCAACCCATATTTCTTTACAAATTCATTTTTATCCCAGGAAATATTTACAGTAGAATCTGAGTATCCCCAATTATAAATAACTTCAATCTTTTTTTCATCCACACCTTTATCCACGATGAACGATTTCATATCATCTGAAATACATATAATCCTATCGGACTTTCTATACACATATAGCTGCCATGCCTCAAAGTATTTGTATAAAATTGATTTCTCCTTTATCAATCCACTTTGAACCGCATTGTCAGGCCACACATCCTGAAGCATTGCAACAACATGCAGTCCTTTACTTTTTGCTGCCAATATGGGCCAGAAGGAGGAATAGGAGACATCTTCAAACAGAACATTTCCTCCCTTGATTCTTAAAATACCAATAGCTTCCCTGATATTTGTCAGTGTATCCCGTAAATATCTTGAGATGATATTGGCATGTCTACTGCTCTTTCTTTTATACAAATGATATTCAATGTCATTTCCTATATAACCATATTTAAAAGCTGTATCCTCTTTATCTTCACATGCAACCAGACGCACAATAGAATTACCATCTTCCAGGAATGCCCCAATCAAATCTTGCAATAGATGATTAAAAGGACTGGTCCGGTCATATACAACTGGTGTTGCCATTACTATCTTCACAGACTCTCATCCCTCATTCATTTCCATCGACTTGAAATTTTACCATATCCACTGCCTTTTTACAGGCTTTAACTGCACTTTCGGCATTATCTGATTGTGCTATCACAAAACCAACACGGTCTATACTATTGTGAATTTCATGGGCTGTGTATCCTACACCGTGAACAATGCTTATCTGTTGGATTCCATCTATCTTTTCAGCATCAGGGATACCGATGATATTATGTATTACTCCTTTAGGTGAATCAAAATAACGGATAGCTGCGCCTTTATCATATTTGATGCTTAAATCTGGATTTTCACCTATTGCAATCCTAATACAGCATTCCACCATATTTACTCCGGTTGAAAGAGGAACAAGGTGTGTTGTTATATTGTCACCACCTAAACGAGCACCTATTTCAACAATTTTTGCACCATTTGACGTTATTTTAATTTCAGTATGGGATGGCCCATTTTTAATTCCAATTGCTTTGTTTGCCTCAACCGCTACCTTAACAATTTCTCTTTTCATTTTCTCAGAAAAACAACAAGGTTGTGAATGTCCCATTTCAACAAAATAAGGAGCCCCTGTAGTCAACTTATCCGTTATCTGGATAACATGGCAGACTCCATCCACACTTATTGTCTCCACACTTACTTCCGGCCCTTCCATGAATTCTTCTACAATCATTTCTCCGGTATGACAAAAATGTTTACCATATAGGAAGGCCTGATCGGCAGCAGTCAAATCCTTATTATGTTCAAGAAGGCACACACCACGGCTTCCTGAATTGTCTGCTGGTTTAACAATGAATTTTCCTGTGAAGCTTCTAATTATCTTATGGAATTCATCAATCGTATTTACACAATAAAATACCGGGATAGGAACCCCTGCTTCTTTCAGAGCCTGACGCATGGCAACTTTATTCGTGGCTTTCAATGCAGTGTCACCTGAAATTCCTATCAAACCCAATTTTTCAGCAACTACTGCTACCGTCCTCATAGGCAGATCGCTGGCCAACGTCATAATTCCATTAATTTGATGCCTTATAGCCGCCTCTAATACACCATCAATATCATTGGTACTTATAATTTCCTTTTCAATTCCATTTTCCCGGAATCCAACCGCTTCTGGATTCATATCTACAACCACTACCTCCAGCCCCATTTCTTTGGCTTGAAGAATTGCAGGAAGCTGAAGTATACTTGCTCCTAATATCATTATTTTTTTCATATGTATCTTCCTATCTATTGTTCCATCATTTCTTCCAGAATATCTACTGCATATTTTATATCGTCTATTGCATATCGATGATCACAAGGAAAAGCAAGCATATGCGTGGATATATAATCTGCAACAGGGCATATACCCTTGGCCTTCTCTGGTAGCGGCCATATAACAGGCAAATACAGCCCTTTTTCGCTTAACTTTTTTTCTAAAGCAAGCTGGTTTACTTCTGTTAGTATAGGATAATAAAGGGTGCTTCTGCTTGGATTATTGAGCATGGAGTGGATACATGGGATATTTTTCAATTCATTTTGTAAGAATTCTGTGTTTCTACAACGTTCTGCATACATTTTCTTTAAATCCATACATTGTAGCAGCCTTTCTGATTCATAATCCATCCTAACAATATTATTTATTCCATCAATATAGGCATTTGCTTTCCTGAACACCTCACGATAATATTCCTTTTCTTTTTTTACGCCATTATGAAGATAACAGCTTTTGTGTTTTAATCCATCTTTTCTCATATCTGCAAAATATGAATCTTTATCCAGGGATATCTTTCTGATAGGGTTCCTTGATAGTAATATGCCTCCGTCCGGTATAGCAAACCACTTCCTAATACTGCAGACTGTATAATATGCTTCAAAACTTTCTACTGTCCGGCCCAAAAAATCATGAGTAACATCTTCAATTGTGAGTATATTTTCAGTATTTCTAATAATGTCCTCTAAGCCATCCAAGCAGACTGCAGGCTGACCAAAATAATTCATATACAAAAAAAGGGAATTTTTCTTGATTTTCGTTCGTACATCGTTTAAATCAATCGATAAATCATGATTTAAGCGATAAAAGACCACCTTATATCCTTCATCTTCGAAAGACTTCGGCATACATGTACAACATAACGCAGGCATTAATACTGTGGCATAAGACTCTTTATGTAATCTGGCTATATAACGAATTGCGTCCCGTCCACTTCTTAAATACTTAATCCTATCATCCCGTATGTCATATAAAACATTATCTGTTGATTCAAGCACATATGGTTTATTTGATTCCCAATCATATTCACTTCCCATTTCAAAAACTTTCGGTTTATATTTTTTCATATTTTTTCCAATATCTTTAGTTTTTCTTTTTCAGTTTCATCCATCTGATTCTGCGACATATCTTTATATGTGTTTTCATGCCCCAAAACAACTATAATGGATTTTAAAAATATTTTTAAATCCATCAAAAACGTACAGTGCTTTGCATAATACGCATCATTTTTCATTTTTTCGTTACCATCAACCGAATTTCGGAAGAATGCCTGGCTATATCCAGTTAAGCCTGGACGTACCTGTAAAAATATCCTCACTTCGGGTGGATATCGATCCAACCAATCCGGGGGATCCGGTCGTGGTCCAATGAGGCTCATCTCCCCTTTCAACATGTTTAGAATCTGAGGAATTTCATCTATACTGGTACTACGTAAAAACCTTCCCACTCTGGTGACACGCGGATCATCAACGCCATTATAAGTGGAACCGTCAGCCAGTCGAATATCAGGAGCACTTTTCTTCATGGAGCGGAATTTATACATCTTAAAAAGTTTACCATTTTTTCCGACTCTTAATGCATTATAGAAAACCGGTAAACCATCATCCAGTATAATCATGGGTGCAACAACTATACAAATCAGTCCAAAAACAGGCAGCCCCAGAACTGATAATATTATGTCTATTATTCGTTTAAAACAACGCTCATACATATATTTATCCTCTGTCTATTTCATCCAAAATCTCTTTCATGTTTTCTATTACATATAAAACATCTTCTTTTTCGAGACATGTATGTAACGGAAGGGTAATCTCATTTTCGTATACCCCGTAAGCATTCGGATAATCCTTTATCTCAAAACCCATAGCTACATATCCACTCATCATTGGCAGTGGTTTATAATGGACATTTGCTGCAATCCCACGCTCAGCCAGTTTAGTAATAATGTTG
>DS990260.1:1826530-1855088 GCA_000155435.1 Clostridiales bacterium 1_7_47FAA
TGATGCCAGGTATCCGTATCATATAAAGATGCCCACTCGATGTATAATTTGGCGTATAATGCTTTAAAACCTTGATACCTAACGGTTTAAAAGCAGCATCATACATACCTATATACTCTTTCCTTTTTTTCATCATATCGTTATATCGTGTCAATTGCGCCAGCCCCATAGCAGCGGTAATATCTGTCATATTACATTTATAAGCTGGTGAAACAATATCATATTCCCATGAGCCTAACTTTGTCTTAGCTAACGCATCTTTTGACTGCCCATGCAGAGAAAGTAACATGAACTGATTATAAATCCAATCATCATCTATTCCATCAATGTGTCTCCATGTTAATGCCCCTCCTTCTGCTGTTGTAAGGTTTTTCACAGCATGAAAAGAAAAACTTGTGAAGTCTGATAACTCACCACAAATTTTTCCATTTCTGCTGGCCCCAAAGGCATGGGCTGCATCTGAAACTATACTGACTCTTCCTATTAATTCCTGAAGTTTATTAGATGGACAAAATTTATTTTTTTTTCTTTGGACGATTTCAAATAGCTTGTCGTAGTCACACATGATACCACCTAAATCCACAGGTATAATAACTTTGGTTTTGTCAGTAATCGACTTTTCCACTAAATCATAATCCATCTCAAAACTATCTTTCGCCACATCTACCATTACCAATCTCGCTCCCACGTGGCATACCGGGCTTGCTGATGCCGTATATGTATAAGCAGACGTAATCACCTCATCACCAGGACCAACACCCAAAAGTCTTAAAATTGATTCCAGACACGCAGTCGCTGAATTAAGACAGACTGCCTTATCCACATTACAAAAGTCTGCTATTTTTTTTTCGAATAACTTCGTCCTAGGTCCAGTAGTTATCCAACCACTTTGTACTGCCTCTATAATTTCATTTATTTCATCCGCGCCAACATCCGGTGGACTAAATGGTATCTTTCTCATAATCATCCTCCAATAATCTCGTATCCGCTGAGAGTTTCATTACAATCTCCAATCCCAGCCTCACCTCTGTCTTTCGGCCAAACATTTCTATTTCAATAACCGCCAGCCTTTTATGCCTATCAATAAATTTAATTTTCCCTTTCATTTCTTTCATAGGCCCAGAAATGACAGTAACAATATCACCTATGACGTATCCTTTTGACATTTCTGCTATATGGTCACTCCCCCCCATCTTCTGCAGAATCACCTTTTCTTCCTCTTTTATAGGAACAAACTCCATTCCATCCCCAAGAATTTTTGTAAGCCCCGGCACTTTTTTCAGTTCCCAGAACAGTTCATCCACCTGTTCTGTAACAAGGAAGATATATCCTGGAAATAAAATGTATTGTTCCTTATGCCATTCCCCTTGATAACGTTTCATACGCTCGTAGTATGGAATGAAACATTCCTTCAAAACAGATCCATCTATCATCTTTTTACTCAACTGAAGAACTGCTTCTTCCCTTCCGGTCCTTACCTGCACTGCATACCAGCGTTCCATCCCTGCCCTCCAAATCTGTTCCGGGATTTAATTAAGGATTCTTTTCTGCAACGATATTACAACCTGAATTAGACAGTATTGATTAAAAAGGGCATGCTTCGCCATTCCATGGACATCCCAATACCCTGATCCAATCTAAGGTATATAGCTGTTCTTTCCACAGATAAACTTCAACAATATAACAGGTATGACACCAGAATGCGGCAAAGCGACAATTCTGCTTTCATACCCTTTCCCCTACTTGACTCCCAGATTATACATTGCTATTTTCTTATGTACTGCAAACCTTTCCGGATTCAAAGGTGTAACTGCAGAGTCCCGGCTGGCAGCTGCCTCTGCAGCTGCAATGTCTGAATCCATATTCTTATAATGGTATTCAGGTACCAGTTCATGCACAATCCATCTCACATTTGCTGTTTCACTAAGGGCTGCCTCCCCAAGCCGGTTTAACGCCCTTTCAAACCGATCATAATCCATTTCAATTGGTTTTCCAATGAATATCCTGTCATTGACCGTCTTTTGCAATCCTTCTTCATCCATGAGGAGTTCTTCATACAGTTTTTCTCCTGGACGCAATCCGGTAAAACAGATATCTATATCTTTGTATGGCTCATAACCGGATAAACGGATCAGGTTCTCAGCCATATCCAGAATCCTGACCGGATTGCCCATGTTCAGCACAAAGATTTCTCCGCCCTTTGCATAGGCGCCAGCCTGAATTACAAGACTTACTGCTTCCGGAATTGTCATGAAATAGCGTATGATATCCTTGTGCGTAACTGTCACCGGGCCGCCGCTTTCAATCTGCTGCTTGAATAGCGGGATTACACTTCCGTTGCTTCCTAACACATTGCCAAAGCGGACCGCAACAAATTCCGTACTGCTCTTCTGATTGCTCATCTGAACCACCATCTCACAAAGGCGCTTACTTGCCCCCATGATATTCGTTGGATTCACTGCCTTGTCCGTTGAGATGAGTATGAAACGTTTTGCCTTATATTTAATGGCGGCCCTGGCTGTTTTATAAGTGCCCAACACATTATTCTTGATTGCTTCATTGGGGCTGTCCTCCATTAAAGGCACATGCTTATGGGCCGCTGCATGGTAGACGATATCAGGCCTGTATGTACGGAAAAGGTAATCAAGACGGTTCGTATTGCGCACAGAGCCAATCAGTACCACCAAATCCAAATGGGGATACTTACGTTTTAATTCCTGCTGGATTTCATAAGCATTATTTTCATATATGTCAAATATGATAAGCTGTTTTACCTTATGGCCTGCCAGCTGCCTGCACAGCTCACTGCCAATGGAACCGCCTCCACCGGTGACCAGCACTACTTTTCCCTTGACATAGCCCATGATTTCATCCAGATTAACATTTACCGGTTCCCTTCCCAGCAGGTCTTCTATTTCCACTTTCCGGAGTCTTGAAATCGTGACCTCGCCATTCATGATCTGGTATACACCAGGAAGTATTTTGACCTGGCATCCTGTTCCCTGGCAGATTTTCAGAATATCCTTTATGTCCTCAGGAGAAGCAGTAGGAATGGCCACATAAATCTCATCAATTTCCTTCTCCCTTACAATCCTTGCTATATCCTTTCGGTCACCAACAATGGATACTCCGTCAATGACCCGTCCCTGTTTATCCTTGTCATCGTCAATCAAGCAGACAGGATATCCATGGACCTTTTCACTGGCTTTCATTTCCCTAAGTATAAGCGTTCCCGCTTTTCCCGCACCGATTATCATCACCCGGGGCGGAATGCTTTTCTCAAGGAAGCGGTTTATCCTGTCCGTAATTTTCTGAAGTACCTGGAAACTGACCCTTCCACTCATGGCCGCTCCGGACATCAGCACAAACCACAGTACATAATAGCTCCTGGGCATACGCGCATCAAATAACAAAATCCCTACGGACTGCGCCAAAGCAGCAACCAGGCAAGCCAGCAGGACCTGCATCATCTCCCGGATGCCTGAAACTCCCCACATAATGGCGTAAAGGTGTCCCACATAAAATATAAGGGACACCACGGCCATCTGCAAAAGTCCGTACTTCCATACCTCCCTGGCATACTCAATGGGGACCGAGGAAAGACTCAGGTCAAATCTTAATCCCAGGGCCAGGCATGCGCAGATCCATACCATGACCATATCATAACCCCAAAGTATCCACATCCTCACCTTTTTACTGTGGGGAAGGTATTTTTCTAATACAAGTTTGTTTTTACCTTTCACTTTCACATTCCCCTTTTGTGCCGTAATTCAGGGCGTCATCGTTTGTATATTACAGAAAGCGTACCTGAGTTAGGAATATTAAACCAAATCATCTTGGACGCTGCATCAATCCTGCTTGGCTGTATTACGGTCCAGGTGCCTGTCAGGTTATTGTAAAAGAGTACCTGCACTTCCCCCAGTCCATCAACGAGATTCGGAACATATAACGGGACTTCCACCGGTCCTGCTTTCTCTGCATTGGTCACTGCATCTTTCGTCACAATTGCATGGGTCCCCACCAACGCGTTATATCCGGTTAAATCCACATCAGAAATCACCTGGTTCAGTGGCAGCCCGCTGTTTATACCATTAATGGCATTTACTACGGTCTCAGGAAGCCCTGATACAGCTCCGCCGCTTCCCTGTACAAACTCAAGTGCAGTATTTCCCACAACAGCCTGTCCCCTACTGTTTGTTGTAACCGTTGTTTCCCCAACTGCCTGGCCAACGCCAATGCCAACCGCATTGGAGCCCTGGCCTGAACCGGTTACGGTAGAACTTCCTGCTGAGGCGCCTCCACCTAACACACTGTCTACCCTCTCCCCAATGTCATAATCACTATCCCCTCCACCAATTACCGGGCCTGTACCGGGACTGATAGCGGCAAAGGAAATCACTGCCTGTGATGCTGCAAGTGCAGCTATTAACGCAATTGTTGTAATCCCTTTTCTCATAATCTTTACCCTTCCTTTCTTGAATTAAATTAAACATTTATAATAAGTATTGGTTTTCATACCTATTTTCCTTTATCCATGCCATCCGTTTCCTCTCTGTAAAACATATCCAGGATAATCGGCTGAATCTGCGGTTTATCAGGATGGTATTCGTCATAAATAGGGGTCTCCACTGCCTTTCCCGGTAGTGTCAGCATATCTGTCACTCCCAGTTCCTGGCCTCCTCCTAAAAAGGCTAGGGCCATGTCCATATACCTGTCTTTTGTCATGTCAGTCACCATATAAGGTTCCATCTCCTTTAACAGTCCGGACACAAAGCTGTCATCTGTTCCTGACTTTATCTTTGCAGCCTGAAGCAGCCCTTCTATATAAGACTTCTGGCGTTCCGCACGTCCCAATGCACTTTGGGCCTGTCCGGTATCCCTGTAACGGATATACGCCTCTGCCTGCGTGCCTTTAAGCGTGACTGTCTTTCCGTAAATGAATTCAGGATCCACCCGTTCCATCCCCTGTTCCTCCACGGTAACGGTAACGCCTCCCACCCCATCATTCATGATTGGCAGGGCAGACATGCTGATTGCCATGTACCCGTCAATCGCCAGTCCTCCTAACAGATTGCTCACAGCCTCCTTCATATACCGGCAGCTTTTATCCCTGCCATCTCCATAGGCATAACCTAATGCAAGGTGCTGTATATCCCTGCCCAGGACATTGCCGCTTAAATCAGTCAGGGTTATCTCCGTCATGGTATCCCTTGGTATCATCAGGATTTTAACCTTATCCCTGGCTATATCCTGGGCAACAAGGAAGATTGCATCTGCCTGGCCTCCAGACCCGGCAACCATGGTTTCCTCCAGACTTCCAGGCCTGTCTATTCCCATGCACAGGATTGCCTTGACATAGGTATTGCGGCGGAAAAGCTTACCCTGATACTCTATTCTATCTATCTTACTTTCTTCCCCATCAAAGTCCTGTTCCTGATGCCACTGCAGGACATCTTCTGCCAATGCTCTTTTTTCCAAATACAGCTGGCCTGTCCGGTAAAGAAAAAATGCAGTAAGAACCGATGCCAATGCCAAGACTACAGCCATCCTTTTTTTACAGTTTTGGAACCGAATGTTTTTTCTCCGTCTCATATTGTCCTTTATCTATTGTTTTCCACAGCCTGATTTTCGCCCCCCCCCCCCATCGTATTTACCATAATATTTCCTATAATATTTTTTATAATATCCATTTTCATAGTCCATCCCCACCCGGTTCAGGACCGCTCCCAGAATACGGCATCCGCTCTTTTCCAATTGTGCCTTCACTTTCTGGGCCAGATGGTAACTGATTGTACCGCTTTCGATTACAATGACCGCTCCATCACATTGACCGGCAATAATGGCTCCATCAATAAGATTTGCCATGGGCGGCGTATCTATGATGATATAATCATATTTCTCCTTGGCTTTTTCCAATAATTCATTGAATAATGGGTCTTCCAAAAGTTCTGCCGGATTGGGGGAATATGGACCAGCCAGAATCATGTCGAAATTCTCCACATCAGTGGCATAACAGATATCATCCATTGTCTTCTGGCCGCTGAGATATTGGGACAGCCCGCTGGGGTTACCTTTAATTTCATATCTTTTTATGAATACAGATTTACGTATGTCCGCGTCTATCAGTAAAACCTTTTTTCCTATACTTCCAAAGGATGCTCCGACAGAAAAAGTGATTTCACTTTTTCCTTCATTGGGCAATGAACTTGTAAACATGATTGTTTTCAGGCTGCTTCCACAAAACTGTAAATTAGTCCTCAGTGTCTTGATGGACTCTTCAAAATGATAGTCCTTCTCACCTGTATTCTGCAGATTCAAAATTTGTTCCACGTCTTACTTCTCCTCTCAGCCTTTTTTTGCCTGGTTTTTCCGTTTTTTCCTGCTTCTCCTGCCTTCACTGCCCTTTGCCGGGTCATCCTTTTCCTCGCTGTTATTCTCCGGAATAACGGCCAGTACGCTGATGCCAAGATAACGGGATACATCTTCCTCTGAACGGATGGTGTCATTCATGATGACCTGAAGCGCAATAAATCCACATGCCGCCACGGATAAAGCAAGACCTCCCAAAGCAGCGTTCTTCTTTATGTTAGGGGAGGTGGGGTTGTCAGGCACGACACCATTTTCTATGATTTTTGGCGGTATCATTTCCATGATATCCCCAATATAGTCTGAGGATGCCTTTGCAACTGCATCCACAATGGCTTTTGCCCTGACCGGATCAGTATCTGACACAGACATGTTAAGAATTCTGGTATCGGCAGGATTTGAGATGCGGATCATACTTTTTAACTGGTTATAGGATAAACTCAGTTTCTGTTTTTCGATTACTTCTTCCAGCACGGGCCTGCTGGTAATCATTACACTGTAATCCTTTGTCAGCTGGCTTCCTATCTGCAGGTCAGCCAGGGAAGTGAGTGTTGTTTCCTTTGACAGCACATACACCATGGAAGTGGATGTATAAACCGGACTTAAAATTATTTTGCTGTATATCCCCGCCCCAAGACACCCTATCACTGCTGCCAGAATAATCATCCATAGTTTTTTTCTTAAAGCAAACAGCAGCTCAACCACATCAATCTCAATTGCATCTTCATTTCTGTCTTCATACATTTTGTTTTCCATTACAGTTACCTTTTCCATACTTTTTCTTTTGCTATAACAATCTGTCCTGCAGGATGAACCCTGGATTCGTCCTGGTAATCCGGTCAGATGTCCTTACCCCCATATTGTGTTCAACCCACGAAACCGCTGTCTGGATGTCCGGGGAACGGTCCGATGAATTATGCATATCAGTGGCAATAAAATGAATCGTTCCTTTTTTTAAGTTTTTTTTGCACCAGCGGGCCTTTTTATCCATCCATCCCCCATTCAGGCTCCGGGAGTTTATCTGAAGGTACGCCCCATATTCAACCAGCTCCTGTACGCGCTCCTGTTCAAAAAGGCATCTATAACGCTCCACATGCGCAATTACCGGGAAATAGGATGCCTGAATCAGCTGGCGCACAGCCCTCTTCATTCTGCCAAGACTATCCGACGGTTCAAACTCCACCAACACATACCTGCTGCCAGCCAGTGTAAGGGCCCTTCCCTGATTCAGATATTCAATGAGATTTTCAAAATACTTTATTTCCTGTCCAAGGCTGACACCAAAGCCGTCTGCTATGGCTTTCGCATGATAATCCAGACAGGTGCATGACTCCTGAAGCAGCCCTGTGTCCTGATTGCATGTAAAATGCGGCGTGGCTATAATGTGCCGGATTCCCTGCCCATATGCCAGTTTTAATAATGTTATGGCTTCATCCCAATCATGGGCTCCGTCATCCACTCCTGGTAATATATGTGCATGTATATCAATCCAGCCTTTGCTAGGAAACTTCGTATTCATCAATACCTCTTCCATGCGCCTATAAAGAGTTCAGATAACAGCTATTGTTACAGTTCTTTTTCAAACCTGGCTGCCCTCTGAAATCCTTTATATTTATGCATACCACAGAATAACTATTCTGTGGTGCCTCCATCGAAGGAAAGACCACAGAATAACTATTCTGTGGTACATTCCTAACGGTTTTAGTCATAAATTTCATTACGAAAATAGATTGTTTTAATATTCTGATACAAACAACAAAATAGGATCCATGCCAAAAAGGCCGGTTAGACATTATTTTGCTCCCGGCCTTCTTGTGGTATGGAAAAAATAGCTATATGTATATTGACGCCACCGACATTTTGGTATAAAATACAAACAACGCTAGATTTTGTTAAATCGTGTAACTGCTAAGTACCACAGAATAGTTATTCTGTGGTTTTTGTTTGTCAACTTCAATCCTCATCTTGTCCATGATTTTTTCGTACTGTTTAATACTGGCCGCCACATAAATCCTTGTGGTTTCGATTGAAGAATGTCCGAGGATATCAGCAAGATGGGACAGGTTCTTTTCAATGGAATAAAAACATTTTGCAAAAAGGTGCCTGAAATTATGGGGAAATACTTTTGATGGTTGGACCTGCGCATCCCTGCACAGTCTCTTCATGGAATGGTATATATTGCTCCTGTCCAGGTTTCTTCCGCTTCTTGTCCGGAAGATGCAGCCCTGTCTTATGTTGGATACTTTTGTATATTCTTTTAATAAACGGACCAGATTCTTAGGAAAGATGATTACCCTGTATTTTCCTTTCATGGATATTTCAGCCCTTCCAGTTTCTATGGCTTCCACTGTGACAAAGGGAAGTTCACTGATCCGTATCCCTGTACCATATAAGACCATCATTAAATAGTACAACTGCTTATTTCCGTTTCTGTCGGCCGCCGCTATCAGTCTTTTGAAATCCTGTTCCGTAAGTTCCCGTTTTTCGTCTACATATACCCGTTTCTGTACTTTTAAGAATTTCACCTTAAGCTCCAATAAATCCTTAAATTTTAAAAATGCGTTGATTGCTGAAAGCTTTCCATTTACAGTCTGCGGCTTGTACTGGCTGCTCAGATACTTCCGGTATTCTATAAGGGACTCCTTGTTTAAATCCATCTCCTCAATGAAGACCAGCATCTCTTTTACATCGTGCAGGTATTTACTGATTGTTGCTTCGGCTTTTTCTTCATTTCTCAGGTAGCTTTGAAATTCATTAATACATCCTTCTGTCATAAACGCCTCCATTGTCCTTCACATGCCTGATTAATATTCCTGATAAAGTTAATTGATTATTCCTGATTTTAGTCTCCCTGATTTAGAATCTTTTCATACTACGCAGAATGTTTTATATTGTCCGATTATTTAGGGCTATCATTATTTCCAATCATAACCGTACATGCAGAATATCCGCCATGTTTTGTGGGAATAGGATTCTCAATATCCCAAAGCAATAACCCCCCTGCAAAAAAAGAGCCTCGTAAAGAAACGCTCTTTACAAGGCTGCCTTAAATAACCACATATCAATTGTTGTCCCCCCTCAAACGCATCCTGACGAACAATACGTAGAGTGTCCTTTCAAATCTTCCTATAATATTATACTCCCCCGTTTCATAAATATAAATATATCTGTTACAGCGCGATTTTGCTGCATTTCTAAACTATAGCGCCAACAGTGTCAATGGTGTATGATAAATGCTGTTTTATAATACAACGAATAGCATCTATTCCATTGCAGCATCATGAATTGCTGCAGTGGAACGGATGCTTTTAATAACTTTCACGTCAGAGTTAATCACCCTTTATAAAAATATTAAATATCAACAAAGCTTTTTCCATCTGTACGGGGATTATAGCTTGATTCAGCATTTCCCAATATTTATAGAAAATATATGGATTCCATTACCAAAGACATACCGATAGCCAATCACTTCCTGATATTCATCTTATGATATTTACCTTAAATCCATATTATCCAATAGAATGCATCAACAATGTATATTCTGATTGGGAATCCGATAATCCGTGAACATGAAAGCATGGGTACGTTTCTGGTAAATCCATTTGTATCATCATATCATATAGCGGCAATAAAATCATTTATTTTCCCAGGAACATTTACTGTCTCAAATCCACTTTATTCAAGATTCGCATGATACTGCCAAAGCTTCCCCACGTCAATCCCCCTGTCCTCCACCATCATCATGGCCGTGGTGTCCCCAAACAGCAGCAGGGACTGTTCAAACAGGGAAGTCATGGGCTGCTTCGAGTGGATTTCATCCTCAGCTTTTGCCCTGCTCTCCACCGGAATCCTGACAAACACATCCGCCACATCCCTAAGCCCGCTTCTGGGGTTGCTTCCAATGTGTACAACCGTGGCCCCCAGCGCTTTTGCCTTTCTGGCAATGCCTGCCGGAAACAGGGTTTCGCCGCTTCCCGAACCTACCACAAGGACATCCTTATCCGTGATGGCCGGCTCTGTAATCTCCCCCACCACCACGGTCCGTATCCCCAGATGGGCATACCGCTTCGCGATGCATTGGAGGGCCAGGAGAACACGCCCCACGCCTACGAAGAATACCTTCTCGGCTTTTAATATGGCGTCCAGGTATGCCTGGATTTCATCGTACCGTATGGCTGCCAGGGCTTCCCCGCATTCTGCTATGACTGTTTTCTCCATACGGTTATATAGTTCCTGATTAAACATGATAATCCCACCTTTCGTTCTCACTTATTTTGCTCCCGCCTTCCAACCTTATTTTCAAGCAGGAACCGTTCCACTTCCTTTGCCGTCGGAATGGACGGATGCCCGCCTTTCCTCATGACACAGATAGCTGCCGCTGCGTGTCCATACCTTATAGCCGTTTCCATATCAGCCCCCTTACAGTACTGCACGGCCAGGGCGGCGCCGAATGTATCCCCGGCTGCGGTGGTATCAACGGCGTCTACATGGTACCCTTTCACCCATTTCATTTCCCTGCCGTCATAGAGCAGCGCTCCCCTGCTTCCCAGCTTCAGGAGCACATACCTGGGAGCCGCCTTCTCATAGAGCCATCTGGCAGCCTCCTCCGTATGCGCCTTTGTATCCGGCACGATTCCTGTCAGCGCAGCTGTCTCAGCCTCGTTAGGGGATATGATGAAAATCCCCCTCAGCCGCTCCAGGGGTATGGACATGGCCGGGCCGGCATCCAGGAATACCGGGATTTCCCTCTGCCTGGCCATCCCGTAAGTCTGGTAAACCGTCTCAAGGGGCATCTCCAGCTGCATGACCACCATGTCGAAATCCACCTGGTCCATTGCCCTTTCAACATCCTCCGGCTTTATATGGTCATTGGCCCCTGATGCAAAGATGGAAAAATAATTTCCGTCCGCGTCAATGTTCATTGTGGACAATCCCGTAAGATGTCCCTCATCCCTGACCACAAAGGATGTATCCACTCCAGCCTCCTCCAGCTGCTTCATAAGCGCCCGGCCATTGTCGTCCGTGCCGATCCGCCCCACCAGATACGCATCTGCTCCCTGCATGGATGCCGCGTAAGCCTGGTTCGAGCCTTTTCCGCCTGTAACATATTCATAACCTGTACAGTAAATGGACTCGCCCATCTTCGGGATCCGCTCCACATTGTACATGATTAAATCCATATTCATGCTTCCCACAACCAGGATCTTAGGTTTTCCTTCCTTCATCTGACTCCCCTCCTCTATGACTGCACGCCTTCCGCACATTTTGCTTTTTTAGAAAAATGGAAGATATCGGACTGCAGACCGATGGATACCAATATCAATCCCCCCATCACAATGTTCTGCCACCAGGAATTTAAGTTTCCCGCATAATTAAATATGGTGTTGATGATGGAAATGATGAGGATGCCGAAAAATGTACCGCTGAACCTGCCCTCGCCTCCGGACAGCTTCACCCCGCCCAGCGCGCACATTGCAATGGCAGTTGTCTCCCATGCGTCCCCGGCCGTGGGCTGGGCGGTATACAGCTTGGAGGCCAGCAGCATGCCGGACAGGGATGCAAAGAGTCCGCAGATTGTAAATGCCGCAATCTTCACCGTATCCACCTTAAGCCCCATCATCCTGGACGCCTCCTCGTTGCCGCCCACCGCATAAAGCGCCATCCCAAGCTTTGTCCTTCTGCTGACGAACATACAGGCCAGGGTAAGGACAGCCAATACGATAATCAGGATATGGATTCCAAAGGGCCTTGAGTCCCCCAGCAGGGATATGGCCGGATTGGTGATGGGAATGGGTTTTTTGGATGTCATCAGCATAATCATACCCCGCACTGCCAGCATCATGGCCAGGGTGGCAATCCAGGATGAAATCTTCATCTTAGCCACCATGAATCCATTCAGGAAACCGCATGCAGCGCCGGCCAGAAGTCCCAGCCCTATGCCCAGGAGCATGTTATCATTGCCGAACATTGCCATAAGCACGCCGCCCAGCGCCAGCACGGACCCCACGGACAGGTCAATCTGGCCAATCAATATGACAAAGGTCATTCCCAGCGCCAGGAAACCGCCGTCGCTGGCTCCCTTTTTTACCAGGTTCTGGACCGATGCAAAGGATAGGAAATTTCTGTCCGCAAACAGGATACCGGACAGGATGAACAGGATAAAAAACACTGCAATGGTACTTTTGGATTGAATCAACTGGCCTGTTTTCTTCTTGATATTCACGTCTGCTCCTCCTTATACGGACCTTTCCCGCTGAATATACACCGCAGCCACGATAATCACGGCCTTAAAGATATTGGCGTACTCATATGGAATGTTATTCATGTTCACCATGATGGTCAGAAGCTGCATGATCAGCGCGCCCACCACGGTCCCGAATATCTTCACACGGCCTCCCGACATACTGGTCCCGCCCACTGCAACCGCGGCGATTGCGTCCAGTTCCGCCAGACGGCCCAGGGAATTGCCGTCCGCTGCGCCGATTTTAGCGGTTGCCAGGATTCCGGCCACTCCGGCCAGCACGGCGCTTGCCATATAGACGAACATGATGGTCTTTGCCCCGCTGATGCCCGCCATCCTTGCGCTTCTCTGGTTGTCTCCCACTGCCTGTATGTACAGGCCCAGCACCATTTTCCTCATGATGAAATACACCAGGGCGATTACCGCCACGATGGGTATGATCTGGAAGGGCAGTATTCCGAAGAGTTTATAGCTTCCCAGCATTTTATACGCCTCTGCGTGGGGACCTGTTATGTTGAATATCTTGGCATCGTTTAACACCTGGGCCACGCCCCGGACTCCAATCATCAGGGCCAGGGTGACAACCATGGGCTGTACGCGGAGTTTTCCCACCATGACGCCTGCTATCATGCCCGAAACCGAACACAGGATCAGCGCGCCAAGGATGGCCGCCAACAGTCCATAGGGAAGAAGCTTAGCTGAAACAATGCCTGCCAGCGCCATGACGGCTCCCACGGATATGTCAATCCCGCCCGTGGCAATGACCATGGTCATCCCCATTCCCGTAAGGATTGCCACACATGTCTGCGTCACGATGTTCCAGGCCGTCCCTACGCTGAAGAAGTTGGGGGTAACCGCTATGTTCAGCAGCAGGATGGCTGCCAGTAAGATAAATGCGCTGTATTTCTGGATCATTGCCCGGTTATCTGCTTTTGTCCTTGCCTGATTACTCATTGTCCTCACCTCCCCCGGCTATCATTTCCATAATGACATCCTGCCGGATTTCATCGCCCAGAAGCTCCCCCATCTTACGTCCGTCCCGGATGACCACCACCCTGTCACAGTTCCGCTCCAGTTCCGCCATCTCAGAGGATATCATGAGGATGCTGATTCCTTTTTCCGAAAGCTCCCGTATCAGTGCCTCAATCTCGCCTTTTGCCCCAACATCAATTCCGCGGGTCGGTTCATCCATGATGATAAGCTTAGGGTCTGTGCACATCCATCTGGCCAGCAGCACCTTCTGCTGGTTTCCGCCGCTGAGTGTCCTGATTGCCTGTCCCTGTCCGGGCGTTTTAATGCCCAGGCTTTTTATGTAGCTATCCACGATTTCAGCCTGTCTCTTTCTGGGAATCACTCCGAAACGGCTGATTTTGGGAAGGAGGGCCACGGTCAGGTTCTCGCTGACCGACAGGTGGGGAAGGATTCCCTCCACCTTCCTGTCCTCTGTGCAGAATCCCATCTCCGAGGCAATGGCGTCTGCCGGACATCTGAACCTGCATTCCTTACCCATCCAGTAGACGGTTCCTTTGTCCGGCACCGCCGCACCGAAGAGTACCTTGGCAAGCTCTGTGCGCCCGGCTCCCAAAAGGCCGGCAAGCCCCACTACCTCGCCTTTCCTGATTTCAATCCCCAGACCGTTAAGCCTTGTGCCCTGCCGGATTCCTTCCATCCTGGCCAGGACCTGTGCCTGTTCCAGAAGATACCCTTTTTTCGTCCGCTCCAGCTGCTTTGCCTCCTTGCCGATCATGGCTGATATCAGCTGCCTCTGGTCTATCTCATGGATGTCCACGGAACCGGTCAGCGCCCCGTCCCGCAGGATTGTAATCCGTTCACAGATTTCAAATATCTCATCCAGGCGGTGGCTGATGAAGATAACGGCTATATTCCTTGCCTTCAACTTGCGGATGACGCCGAAGAGCACTTCCACTTCCTTTGTATCCAGGGAAGAGGTAGGCTCATCCATGATGACCAGTTTGGCGTTGACGGAAATGGCCCGCCCGATGGCCACCATCTGCTGGACCGCGGTCCCATAGTCGGACAGCGGCCTGGTCACATCCACATGGATTCCCAAATCAGCCAGGATATGTCCGCATTCGGATATCATCCGTTTCCGGTCAATGGTCCTGTACCTGGTCATCAGTTCCCTGCCCAGATACATATTCTCGTACACGGTCTGGAACGGCACCAGGTTCAGTTCCTGGTAAATGGTGCTGATTCCTTCCTCCTGTGCCTCCAGGACAGTCCTTGGATTAATATCCCGGCCGTCAAACTCAATGCTGCCCCCATCTTTCTGGTAAAATCCTGTCAGCACCTTAATCAATGTGGATTTCCCGGCGCCATTTTCCCCCATCAGGGCATGGACCTCTCCCTCCGCCACCGAGAAATCCACCCCTTTCAGGGCGCGCACCCCCGGAAATTCCTTTACGATTCCTTTCATTGATAATATGATTTTTCCTCTTGACATCCTCTCACCCCTGTCTGTTTCAATGGGAAATCTGGGTTTTTATCCGTGATTTCCCTGATTTTGCGTACAAAAAACAGCCATCCCAAATTCAGTTCTTTTGTCTTACCGTTATAATCAGAATGGCTGTCTGTTACTTTTATAGTCCTGCTCCGGCGTATCAGAAAAACATTGTCAATCTTATCCTATTTTCAAACAGGCCCTAATATCCAAGGGACACATCTGCATTGTTGACGTCATACAGCGTATCTTCATTGATGTAGGAAGCTTCCACCGTCTCCCCTGCCGCCATTTTCCCAATCAGGTCAAATGTCACCTCGCCAAAGTAAGGGGAGCAGGAACAGGTACACAGCAGTTCACCTGCAATCAGGGCTTCCATGGCATCCTTGGACGCGTCCACGCATACCACCTGCATATCCTTGCCTGGCTCAAATCCGGCTGCCTTAATGGCTGCAATGGCGCCCATGGCCATGTCTGCACCGTGGCAGTATACGATATCGATATCATTGCCCTGGGCTTGGAGCACATTTTCCATCACTTCCTGCGCCTTAGGCATGCTGTAATTAGCCACTTGGTCGCTTATGACCTTAAGGTCCGTATCCGCAATGGCATCCATGAATCCTTTCTGGCGCTCCGTGGTGGATGTGGCTCCCTGGGTCCCCTGGATGATGACCACGTTGCCCTCGCCGCTGGTCACCTCGATTACCCTTTGGGCAACCTGTTCCGCTTCCCATACAAAGTCTGACATGACCTTGGTGGTGTATGCATTGCCTGCCTCGCCGTTAATGGAACGGTCAATGAGGATTACTCCGATTCCCGCGTCCATGGCAGATTTAAGCGCGGACTGCAGTCCATCCTCCTCCTGAGGAGCCACGATGATATATTCCACTCCCTGTGAAACCATATCTTCAATGTCAGACGCCTGTTTGGCAATGTTGCCGGACGCATCCGTATAAATCAGGTTTACCCCCAGCTCCTTGGCCTTCTCCTGGATGCTCTCTGTTTCCACTATCTTCCAGTTACTGCTGTTGTCACACTGGGAGAATCCGATGGTCATGCCTTCCAGCCCCTTCCCAGCCTCCGCACTCCCCGCCGCTTCCACAGCCTCTGTACCAGCCGCGTTACTGTCGGTTGTCCCGGCTGCCTGACTGTCCGTGCCGGCGCCGCTTCCACAGGCACACATGGAAATCATCATCGCTCCCGCAAGTAATACGCTTACTAATCTCTTTTTCATTTAGAACCTCCTCGATTGCCCTGTTTGATTTGATAGCTTTATTATAGCGGACACCCCTATGGATTGAAATTCAATATTTCCCACACTTATTTTAAAATTCAGCAATGGATGGAACGAAAACAGGGCCTGCTGTTTTGGTAAAAGGGATATGCTTTCAATATTTGCTGTTTTTCTTTTAATATTTTGCAATGAGTAGTGGATATGGCATCCAATATGGCAACAAAAATTCAAAAGGGTACTTGAAAAAATCAAGTACCCTGTGTATAATTTACTTAGAAGTAATCAAAAGGCTGTGGTGTGTCTGATGATTGCGCTTCGGATTACTACGGTAATTTATAGTTACGAGCTATCCTCTATGGCGGTAGAGGATAGCTATTTTCTATTCTGATGGTTATCTATGTAAGCAAGTGCCGCAAATATCACCAGCACCAATGTCAACACATTCTGCGTATCCATATTACATATCCTCCTTCGATTATTTCCGAAGGAAACCATCAGACTATCCTCTTACTTCTATATTCAATTATACATATATATTTTAGCATAAAGAAAATCCAAACGCAACGCAGGATGACCGCTCACACGCTCATACGCGCGTCTTCATACGCATTCATACGCGTGTTTCCCTCACCTACCCATTCCTGTACTCCGACGGCGTCATCCCGCACATCCCCTTAAACACCGTGCTGAAATAAGACGGCGTGGCGTACCCGCAGGCAATCGCCACCTCATAATTCTTCATATTCGTATGCTTAAGGAAATACTTCGCCTTCTCTATCCTGATTCCCGTCAGATACTCAATAAAGGTCTGCCCGGTCTCATTCTTAATAATCATCCCCAGATAGGATACGCTGACGTGGGCATAGGCGGCCACATCGCCCATGGAAAGGCCTTCCTCGGAATAATGCTCCTCCACATACTGCGCGGCCCGCTCCATGATTCCCTTGTACCGGCTGCCGGATATCTTCTCAAAATAGGCATGGATTAAGAAGCATGCGCGGCCCAGCTCCTCAATCATGTCATTACGCTTCTTTTTCTCAAGAATCCTCTGATAATACTGCCTTGGGTCCCCCAGGATTTCTTCGGCGTTCCCGCCCGCCTCCTCCGGCAGCCGGATGCATTCCCCATATAGATTGGTGATGATCAGCACCAGCTGCATATAGGAGAGGACCTGCCTTCCCGACAAGGTATCCTGCAGTTCCCGCAGCGCATCCTCAATTCCCTGGGGACTTCCGCTTTTTATCTCAAAGAACAGGTTTTCCTTGTCAAATTCCGGTAAATCAAAGGAAGAAAATGCAGAACCGCTGCTGTCCGGTGCCGCAAGGCTCTTCATGAAGCGGACCTCGCTGTCCTTCCTGACATTCAGATAGGACTGATGCAGACCTTCCAGCCCCCTGGATATGGTTCCAAAGAACAGTTCCACCGGCCCTGTCTCCTCATTAAATGTCCCAAAGGCTTCCCGGACACGTCTGCCCTCCTGTTTCACCTCCCCAGGCGACTCACCACAGATGCACAGAATCCGCTCCCCCGCATTGGCGCGCAGCACCGTAAGGCCGTTCTGTCCGTCTTCGCCGTACAGCCCTTTTAAGGTACGGCTCACAAAATCCTCCAGGCTCCTGTCCATATCGATGACATGCAGATAATCGCACTCCATGCTGATGACCGGGAATCCCTCAATCGCAAGGATTCCGGCTCCATAATACCGGTCCAGCACAGGCTCACCCAGACGTCCTATGTAATCCCCCAGCTCCTCCACACTGCATTTCTGCAGCAGGAGCTTTGTATACATCTGCTGGCGGAGCGCCTGCATGTCCTCATACCGCATGGACTTAAGCTCCATGAATTCCCGGTCCTTCTTCCGCTCTTCCTCGATTTCCATGCGCAGTTCCACCACGGTTTTCTTTAGCTGTTCCAGATTGATGGGTTTTAAGATATATTCCGATACCCCCATCTTGAGTGCCCTCCTGGCATACTCAAACTCATCATATCCGCTGATGACCACAATGCGTATCCCAGGATAATCCGCCTTTAATTTCTCCGCCATATCAATGCCATTCAGCCGCGGCATCTTGATGTCCGTAATGATTACATCCGGCGGATTCTGTTCCACCAGCTTCAGCGCCTTTTCGCCGTCCCCTGCCTCCCCGATGATTTCATAGCCCAGGTCCGCCCAATCCACACAGGTTACCAGCCCCATGCGCAGAAGTTCCTCATCTTCCACAATCATTAATTTAAGCATTTTGCGCTGCCTCCTCCTTCTTGGGCAATGTGATATATACCTGCGTCCCCTTTGTATACTCACTTCTGAAATCCAGACCATATTCCTCCCCGAAATATGCCTGGATCCTCCTCTGGACATTGATTACCCCGTACGCATTGTCATTGTACCTTGCCCCGGATGCCATCATGGCCCTGATCTGCGCCAGCCGTTCCGGCTTCATACCAAGCCCGTCGTCAGATACGCACAGAACCAGCCGGTCCTCTGTCTCTTCCCCGGTGATGGTGATGGTGCCGTGCTCATCCTTTTCCTTAATCCCGTGATAGATGGCATTTTCCACCAGGGGCTGCAGGATCATCTTAATCACCCTGTACCCCATCAGGTCTTCACTGACATCAATCTTATAATCAAGTATCCTGTCATATCGTATTTTCTGGATGGAAATGTAGCTTTCCACATGCCTGATTTCCTCTGCCAGGCTGATGAAATCCTTACCCCGGCTAAGCCCGATCCGCAGAAAGCCTGTCAGGGAATCAATCATCTCCGACACCTTATCCGTCCGGTTCATACGCGCCATCCAGTTGATGGAATCCAGGGTGTTATACAGGAAATGCGGCTTAATCTGGTCCTGGAGGGCATTAAACTCCGCCTGCACCAGCTTCTGCCTGGTGTCCCTCTCCCTGGCCATCAGGTCATCCACCTTATATACCATGTGGTTGAAGCCATGGATCAAATCCCCGATTTCATCCTTCCTGTCCTCCTCAATCCGTACCGAGAAGTCCCCATCCTCCACCTTCCTCATGCCGTCAAGGACCCTGCCCAGCGGTCCGGCGATGTTCTTAGCCCCAAACCAGGCCATGAACAGGGATGCGCCGCCGAAAAACACAATGAAAACCAGGATTGTGTTGCGCATCACCTGGGCCTCTGCATACATATCCTTATAAGATATAAGTCCCAGTATCTTCCAGTTTCTGTCAGACAGCGGAATCAGCTCTCCCAGATACTTCCTGCCTCCGATATTAAGTTCCAGGGCATCCCCCTCATGAAGGCTGTCCTGCCCTGCAATGCTTGCATTGATTGTCCCTATATCTTCCTCTGACAGTTCATCATTATTGGCATATATGATCCTATCGTCTTCGTTTAAGATGAAGGTATTCCCGCCGAAAACCATCTCCCCGTCCTGGATGGACTTAAGGTCTTCCACCAGCACGTCCACCACGGTGACGCCCAGTATATCCGTGGATGCCTTATCATGTATGGGCACTATGATGCTGATGGTCAGAAGGTTCAGGTTGTTGGCCACACTGGAGCCTTCATGAGGTTCCATCCATAAGGGTTTCCCTGTCTCCATCACGGTCCGGAACCACGGCTCGTCCCGGTACTCCTCCTTATGAAGGCTGTAATAGCTGCGGAAAATAGCCCCGTTGGCTCCCAGCACGTAAATCCCGTTGATATTCTCCGAACTCCTCCAGGTGTAATACAGTGAATTATTGAAATTAATCCGTTCCTTATAAATTTCCTTATCCGTATCCGGCAGCGGCCTTCGAAGGGCCTTCTGGATATCACTGTCCTCCGAGGTCACCTCCGCCATATGCTGGGCATCCGAGAGGGCCCGGTCCGTATCAATGTTAATCTGGCGGAGGGAATTCCCCACCGAATCCGCTGTCAGACGGTATACGCTGTTCATACTGATAAAATAACACACGGCCATGCTCACCAGGAAGAGCGCTGCCAGGACCGCAAAATAGAATAAAAGTCTGGCCTGAATGGAATATTTCCATTTTTTAAAGTTCCTTCTCATAATCAGCCTCGTTTTTCTCTTGATTGTTAATCTTGATGGTTATCATTGTATCATATCGCGTTGTGTCTGACCATTGGATTTGTGGGGCGGATGGGGCAGCAGATATCTTTCCTTGGGATGCTCCTCTGGTGTTGTATTTTAAATGGATTTGAGTCAAGACCACCGGCTTAGCCGGTGGCTTGTTCTGCCCCTATAAGGGGCTGTTACCTGCTTGCGCCCGGAAGGCGCACTGAAAAGTCTGCCAGCTGCACCACATTCTCAGCTGCCCTTAAAAGGGCATGTTCAGTGCTTCCTTACTCCGGCTTAGCCCCAAAAGGGGCTTGCTGGTTTGCTTTGACTTCCTACTGACTCTTAAGAGTCTTACTTCCTGTTTTTCTTCACCGGCTCACCCGTAAACGGGTCTATGTACTCTACTAACGACATCTGGTCATATTCCAAGTCCTCTTTTATCTGATTTTGAATATATGCCTTTATTGCTGCCGTATTCTTTCCTACTGTGTCCACGTAATATCCTCGGCACCAGAAATGACGGTTTCCGTACTTATACTTTAGGTTCGCATGCTTCTCGAATATCATGAGTGAACTTTTTCCTTTCAGATAACCCACCACTTCTGACACGGAATATTTCGGCGGAATGCTTACCAGCATATGGATATGATCTGGCATGCATTGTGCCTCGATGATCTCTATCCCTTTTCTTCGGCATAATGTCCCAAGTATTTGCCCTACATCTGCCTTGATATCTTTATAGATTACCTGTCTACGATATTTTGGCGCAAAAACCAGATGATACTTGCAATCCCATTTTGTATGGGCTAAACTATTATTGTCCATCTTGGACCTCCTGTGTTTTTATATTTGTGGTTTGCAGACCTACATTTATTCTAGCACAGGAGTTTCTTATATCTAAAGATCTTCCCTCCACCTGCAGAGCAGGTGGTTTATTTTTACTGTGACACAAAATAAAAAAGGGGAACAGCTTCACGCCATTCCCCTGCATCCCTATGCCATTTCCCTAAACCAGATTCCGTTTCAGCGGCAGCCGGTCCAGTACCTTCAGGATATTCCATTGTCCCAAAGATATCCATCCCCTAAGCAAACGTAACCGTTGTGCCATCCATCCCTTCCAACGCCTCTATCGCCGTATCCAGGCTGGTGATGATTGCCTTCCTGTCCGGATACCTGCGGACAAATTTCATGGCGGCCTCCACCTTAGGAAGCATGCTTCCGGGAGCAAACTGGTTATCCCGGATGTATTCCATCCCATCCTTTAAGTTCAGATGGTCAAGGTTTTTCTGGTCCTGTTTTCCCCAGTTGACAGCTACCTTTTCCACTTCTGTCAATATCATCAGAATGTCGGCATCCACCCGTTCGGCCAGCAATTCGGCCGCATGGTCCTTATCAATGACAGCCGCCACCCCCTCCAGTGTCCCATCCATATTCTCAATCACCGGAATCCCTCCCCCGCCGCATGAAATCACGATGGAGGATTCCCATAAATCCTTAATCGCATCAATCTCCACAATCCTTCTGGGTATGGGTGAGGCAACCACCCTTCTGAATCCCCTCCCGGCGTCCTCTTTCATCCTGTATCCTTTTTCCGACTCCAGTGCCTCTGCCTCTTCCTTTGTATAAAAAGGTCCGATGGGCTTCGTGGGATTTGAAAAAGCAGGGTCGTCCTTATCCACCACGATCTGTGTGGTCACGGATAGCACCGGGTAATTCATGTTCCTTTTATTTAATTCATATTTTAAGGACTGCTGGATATGGTAACCGATAAACCCCTGGGACATGGCGCCGCATACATCAAAGGGCATTGCAGGCGTCACATCCCTGGCTGCTTCGGATGCAAGCAATATCCGTCCCACCTGCGGGCCGTTTCCATGTACAATCGCAATCTCATATCCTTTACAGCAGATATCCGCAATATATCCGCATGTCTTCTTCACCACTTCCAGCTGGCCCTCTGCCGTGGGCTGGCTGTTTTTAGACTGAAGGGCATTGCCGCCCAGCGCTATGACGATTCTCGGCATATCTTCTCCTTATGCAATCAGTTGATTCCTCTTCCACCCATAAAGTTTTCCAATGACTCCTTTGCAGCCATCCGTTTAAGCTCTCCGGGTACATTTTCCCTCTGGTACTGGGTAAAGTATACCAGCAGTCCCCGCATGGCGGTCAGACGGTTCCCCGCCTCCTCCCAGCACAGGGAGGAATCCGAATCAGCTACCTCATCCGTTACATCCTCACCCCTGGTCGCAGGCAGGCAGTGCATGAATTTACATCCGATGTTCCCCAGTGACATCAATTCCCGGTTGACCTGATAGTCATGGAATACGCGGACCCGTTCTTCCCTCGGCATCTCATTCTCATACAATCCATACCATACGTCCGTATAGATAAAATCCGCTCCCCGCACCGAATCCCTGTTGTCGGTAACTTCCCAGGTCCCGCCTGAAACCCTGCAGTTTCCTTCCAGGATATCCTTATACTGCTCATTTAACTGATGTGCCTTTGGTCCATAGTGGACAAAATGCATTCCAAGCTTGGTGGTAATGAAGCCAAGGGAGGCGCATACCTGTGTCCCGTCACCCACGAACACAACCTTGCATTCCTCTAATTTCTTACCTCTTGGCAGGTTCTCCATGATTGTACACATGTCGCCGATTTCCTGGGTGGGATGGTTATAATCAGACATGCCGTTTAAGACCGGTATGGAACAGGATTGGGCCAGTTCCACAACCGTCTTATGTTCAATGACGCGGGCCATGACCACATCAATCAGCTGGGACAGCACCTTGCCCGTATCCCCTATGGTCTCATGGCCGCCCAGCTGTATCATGCCAGGCCCCAGGTACTGGGCATGTCCGCCCATCTGTTCCATGGCGGTTTCAAACGAAACCCGCGTCCTGGTGGAGGATTGCTGGAAAATCATTCCCAGCGTCCTGTTTTTCATCAGCGGCGGATAATAACCGTCCCTGATGCTTCTTTTTATCTCCAGGGAAAGATTTACAATGTCCAGGATTTCCTCTTTCGTCAAATCCTGCGTGTCAATAAAATGTCTCACCCCATTTGCATACATATCGCCATTTCCTCCTGATTCATCATTCATTTATTCCTCTATCGGTTTAACCGCTGCATTAAGCCTCATAGACAACCTTGCCATCCACAATGGTCATCTGTACCTTAAAGTTGACAATATCATCCGGCTCCTCGTATGGATCCCGGTCAAGGACCGTAAAATCTGCATATTTGCCAACCTCCGTACTTCCCCGTTCCTTCTCCTCAAACGCCGCATACGCACAGTTCCAGGTATAGCACCTGATTGCCTCCGTCACGCTCATCCTTCTCCCCGGATGGGAGCTGTTCACAAGGGAGTGGATTCCCGACAACGGATTCAAACCGTTGATCGGCGAGTCGGAACCTCCGGCAAATACCAGGCCGGAATCAATCCAGGTCTTATAACATTCCATGCGGGCGGTCCGCTCCTTGCCAAAATACTGTTCCAGGTGTCCGCCGGGAAAATCATAAAGGTAGAGGTATTCCGGCTGTGCGGAAATGACCAGCCCTAAATCAACAGCCATCTGGATCTGTTCGTCCGTTGGCAGGGTAAAATGTTCTATGCGGTGACGCAGGCCCTTGTCCCCCTGTTCCTTGATTACCCTCTGGTAGATATAGAGGATCTGGTCAATGGCCCGGTCCCCCATGGCATGGAAACTGCATTGCCTGCCATCCGCATGGGCTTTGGACACAATATGGTACAGCTCCTCATCCGTGTGATAAAGGAATCCCCGTGTTTCCGGCCGGTTGTCATATGGCCGGCTAAGGGCCATTGTCCACTGTACATCGGCCCCGTCCAGGGTAAGGCATCCGCCATGGCGCGGGAGATGGAACTCCTCTGCATCTTCATAGCGCCAGATCTGTGGATAGATAACCATATGTATGGGCATGGAATCCTGTTTTTTCTGCCAGATACGGATATCCTTATTATTGCGGACAAACTGCCCCTCCAGTCCATGGAAACCCGTAATCCCCAGGCTTAATGCACTGGCGATGAAATCATCCATCATCCCTTCCAGATGTTCCTCGTCAATGGTGTCCATGATATCCATCAGCGCGATGAACTGGGCCGTATCGGAATTAATGATGCCCGTGTCATAATGCACCCCGTCCAGGTCCTCAGGGAATACCAGCTGGCTCAGTGCCCTTGTGTTCAGGGTGCTTCCATGTCCGTCCAGATTCAGGATCATGACTTTCTTTCCATGGGAAATCCGGTCGATGTCCGTGCGTGTGGGAACATTACCGCCCTCCATCATCACAGGCAGGTAACCGGATGCCAGGACTAAATCATCCTCAGAGGAAGCACAGCGTTCCTCCACCAGTTCCAGGACCTCAGCCGCACTCTTTGCATTGACAAGATTAACGGCGCTGGCCGTGACAGCGGAAAGCGAAGCGTGGATATGGGAATCAATGAGACCGGTAACGATTGTGCTGTCCGGCAGATGCAGGACAGAGACACCCTCCGGAACCGGACAGCCGGAGCCGATGGCTGCAATTTTCCCCTGATTAACGGCCACCCAGGTTGCTGTTGGATTCGATTTATCCATGGTAATGATTTTCTTTGCGTTGATTACCAGATCATATTTCATTGTTCATAACTCCTTTCAGAAACTATAGCCCGGACTGCTGCGCTTTTAAATTCCCGGCCTCCTTCACTATGAAACCAATTGCCAGGCAAAATGCCAGTAAATCCGACAGGAACTGGCTGTACCAGACCCCCATGACCCCAAACACGGATGAGAGCAGGAACATCAGTGGAATCACCACCACATACCGGCTTATGCCGATAATGATGGAAATCCTGACTTTTTCTACCGACTGGTAATAACAGGAAATAAAATATGCAGTCATACCAAGACTGGTCAGACATGTAAACAGGCGTATGGCGCGGGCGCCTGTCACAATCAGCTCTGCGTCGCCTCCTGCAAACAGCCGTATGATGGCCGGCGCAAAAATCACCACCGGGAGACTCACCACAATCAGCACCAGAAGATGGATCCGGATTCCCGACCGGAGCAGTTCCAAAAGACGTCCGGGCTTTCCTGCCCCATAGTTGAAGCTGGCAATGGGCTGAAGGCCATTTGCCATGGTCTGGGAGAAAATCATGACCGTATAGGCAATATAGGAATTGATGATGCCAAAGGCAGCCAGTTCAAGGTCTGAACCGTATCTTCCCAGCAGATGGTTGATGACCAGGGTGGAGATGAAGATGGCTGCCTGAAACCCCAGATACGGAAGTGCAATCTTAAAGGATGCCGCCACCAGTGAAAAGTCAATCTTCAAATCGGAAAGACGTATTTTAAATATTGTATCTCTATTAAACAAAAAGTAAAGTATTGCCATGAAACTAAGCCCCAGGGTACAGCCATAATAGATACCTGCCCCAAGGATGCCGATTTTCAGCACCATGACCCCATAGTACAGGATTGCCAGGGCAGTCATGGACGCTGCGCCCATGGCAAAGGAGGCGATACCCGGTTTTTCGTCCACCCGGAGTACGGAACCGAGAATCTGTCCCAGCACACAGAACGGAAGGCCGAACATGAATGCCCTGATGAAAATCACACATTCATTAACCAGCTCCGCAGGCGCTCCCAAAAAAGCAGCCACGGTCCTGGCATAAAAAAATACCAGGGCTGAAAAGACGGTCATCATGACAGCCATGAACCAAAAGACCGTGGAGAAGGTTTTCCTGGCGCCTTCCTCATCCCCGTCACCCAGTTTAATCGCCGCAAGGCTGCTGATGCCAATGCCAAGCCCTGTTCCCAAGGCAAGGTTTAAGGTCTCAATGGGCATGACAATGGAAATGGTGGCAAGGCCGCTGCGTCCTAAGGCGTTGCCGATGATGATTCCCTCCGCAATGACCATGACAGCCTGGGCCAGCATCCCCCAAAATGTGACTACGCTGTAGTGAATGAATAAGGACTTAATGTCCTTCGTGCCCATTTCCCGTTCTTCCTCGGAATATTCAACGGCACCGGCCACTGTAACAGCTTCCTCTGCATATGACATGGATGGACCTCCTTTCTATTGTCTGGGGGCGGGATCCGGCTGCTGTAATGCCATGCAGTGGATATTGCCTCCGCAAAGGGACCATTCCCTGGTCCAGATTTTAATGATCTGCCTGTCAGGCATCAATTTGGCATACAGGTCGCATGCAACCTGGTCCATGGGATCCCCGTACTGTGGAACAAGCAGCGCATGGTTCATGAAATAGCAGTTAATATAAGTGACTGCCAGCGGAAGTCCTGCAACCCTGGACGCCGCGGCTTCACAGATATCGATTCCGGCATTTTCCTCCTCAGTAATATGTAATATATCCGGAAGGGGAATCTTATGGATCTCCAACCTGCGTCCCCTGGCATCCGTTTCACTGCTCAGGATATCATAAGCCTCCTTTAACGGTTTATAATGGGGGTTATTAACATCATCGGTCCATGAGAGGGCCACCACCCCCGGCCTGACAAAGAAACACACATCGTCCACATGTCCGTCTGTCTCGTCAAATGCCATGCCGTCCTTTAACCAGATGACTTTTTCAAGATTCATATATTCCTTCAGGTATTCCTCCACCTGTTCCTTGGTCATATGAGGATTCCTGTTCCTGTTTAAGACACTGTTTTCCGTGATGATCAGGGTTCCCTGGCCATCGACCTGGGTGGCGCCCCCCTCCAGCACCATTTTCCTGGCATCATACCGGTCATAGTCTTCCAGGTCCAGAAGCTTGGCTGCAAATTCCGAATCATACTTCCATGGGAAATAAAGTCCGCCCTCCAGTCCGCCGTAGGCATTCCATCCCCATGTGACGCCGCGCATATCCCCTTTATCATTGATGACATAGAAAGGCCCTTTGTCCTGGGCCCAGGCGTCGTCCGTAGACATCTCCACCACCCGCACCGCTTCCGGGAGACGCGCCCTGGCATTCTCATACTGACCGGATGAACAGAATACGGTCAGCTTATCGTATTTTATGATTTCCTTTGCCACATCCACCAATACCTGCTGGGCCGGTTTGCCCCCGTTCCTCCATGTATCCGTTCTCTCAGGCCAGATTAAAAAGTCCTGTCTGCGTGGTTCAAACTCTCCCGGCATACGGAACCCGTCCTTCTTTGGCGTACTATGAATTATTTTCATGATAAATCCCCTCCTGTCTAATTTAAATCACTTCCAAATATATTCGGTAATCCCATCATACGGGATTTATATGAAAGGTACAATTACCCGGAGGCAGTACCACGAAAATTACTACCTGCCATAACACTTTCGTTCTATAAACCTTACGTCCGTCTACTCCCCCCTTGATTGTATTTCCCGTTTCTATATGCTAAAATAGGCATATCAGAATGGGAGAGGGGAATTATGGTGACTTTGACAGAGGAAGACTGGAGAAAGTTAGATGACTGTATCCTGAAGATCCATACCACTGAGGCACTGGATGCGATGCAAAGACAGTTTATGGAAGATTTGGACGGACTGATCCCAAACCAGAAGTCCTTTTTTGATCTGTGCAGCTGTAAAGACGGACAGTTCTATTTTTTCCACCCGGTATCCGTAAATATGACGGTGGAGCAGATTACTTCATATTATAAACAGTATCAGTTCTCGGATTATGTGGCATGGATTTTCAATACCGACCAGCCCATCATCTACAGCGACTCAGATATCGTCAGTAATCCTGTCCGGGAAAATTCCCTGATTTACAAGCGGTGGATGGAACCCATGGGTGTCTACTACAGCATGGGGAGCACAATCGTTGAACACCAGATCATGTTCGGTTCAATCACGCTGTTCAGAAGCCGTGATACCAGCGACTTCGGCGAACGGGAAATAGAAATCCTGAAAATCCTGAACCGCCACCTGTCCGCCAGCTTTTCCATGCGTTTTCCAAATGGATTAAAAAAGAATGATAAAGAAACCGACAAAAGCCGGATGAAGCGGTACGGCCTGACGGAGAGGGAGGAGGAAATCATGGAGCTGATCATTTCCGGCATCAGCAATCAGCAGATTGGTGAAAAACTCTTCATCTCGGAAAATACCGTTAAGAAACATATTAATAATCTGTACCGGAAGCTTGACGTGGTCAACCGCTCCCAGCTTATGACAAATTACTATAATCAGGCATCCATGCTGGTGGATATTAATGAGAGGATGGATTGGGGAGGTTAAATCAAAAACCCTAT
>DS990260.1:1855830-2097051 GCA_000155435.1 Clostridiales bacterium 1_7_47FAA
CAGCACCCCCCAGCATTCAGGATGGTGCTGTTTATGGTTTATTTCACATCATACAGCCGGATTTTATCTCTTGTGTTACAGCTGCGGGGGATTATCTCGACCTGTTCAAGCTCCAGACCGTCCACATGGCGGGCCCATATCCCGCATGCGTCCACATCCCCAAAGGTGTTATTTTCCGGATATTGGGATAGATATTCTTCAATCGGATGTGGGATATCCAACATTTCTTCATTATCGCAATACACCGCCTTAAATAATTTCACCTTAATATTTTTAACGGCCTTTCGGATGTTTTTTCCTTCTTCGTTCCGGGCCTCAAATCCAAATATCAGGCTTGGCACTTCTACCCCCGTGGCATTTATATTCTCAATTGTGACATCCTCTATCATCCCGCCCCAATATCTTCCGCTGCCATCCGGCGTATAGCCGGACTTATACTGATTGCGCATGTTAAGACATAGGAATAACGGGCAAAGCACCCTGTCCATGGTTATGTTACGCACGGTAATATCTGAAATCCGGCTGCCGTCCGCTGACTCGATAGAAATTCCTGATGTGCTTCCCGGATAAATATCGGGCATGAAAAAACAGCAGTTTTCCACCAGTACATTGGAAATATTGTATTTTGTCTCCGTACCTATCTTAAAGGCATTCATCACGGTAATTACATGGCAGTTGTGTATATATATATCCTCCATGTCCCGTCCCGTCTCCTGTGGGTTTTTGAGTACAATCCCATCGTCAGCCGTAGAAACAAAACAGTGGTCCAATTCCACATGGCTGCTTCCTGTGACATCGATTCCATCCGTATTGGCCACATGGCGGTTATTGTTGATTACGAAATCCTTCACCAGAACATCATCACAGCAAAACAGGTTCAGGGTCCAGTTCATGGCATCCTCGAAAATAACATTTTCAATCCGTACATTCCTGCAGCCATTGAACCATACCATATAATCCGGTCTTGAAGTGGGTCCGATTCCCTCCAGATACTTATCCTCTGAAAACCGTATCCTGCGCCTGTAGTTATAACGCAGCGCTGTTTCCGGCAGTTCCAGGTCAATGGTTCCCCGGGGTGCCAGATGGCTGTATGGCAATGGTTCCATCCTTGGCTTCAGTTTTGGCTCATATACATAATATTCCCCATTCCCGCACACTTTTCCTCCCCCTGTAATTACCAGGCCAGAGGCTCCCTCCGCGCGCAGGAACGCCCGGTCCATCCTTGCGTTCTCCCTGGTCGCTGCAATTGCTGCGCCCGGGGCAATATGCAGCGTTGTATTATCATATAGATACACCGTTCCCATGAGGAAGGTCCCCTCCCTTACCAGGATTGTACCCCCTCCGGCCCTGCGGCATGCATCTGCGGCGGCCTGGAATGCCTCCGTATTCAGCCTTCCCTCCTGTGCAACAGCGCCAAAATCCCGGATATCAAATACCGGCTTTTCCGGCGTATGCTGAGGAATGGGCTGCTTAAAGTCGATGTATTTTTCAAAAGGTAACCCTTCATAGTAATCCCCTTTGTAAACATTTCCCAATTCCGGGTAGGTCGGCGTCTCAAACTGTATTTCATTTTGTGTCTTATCCATCAATTTATTCCTCCTGCCGCTATTCGTTTAACTGTGTAGATAAATGTCTTAAGATTGCCTCATCCCAGATTCTTACATAAGAAGGCGTATGGTCTGGATTTCATATGGTTTCACATGCAAGGGAACCGTATCCCCATCCACAGCCAGTTCAGCCTGATCCTGCTCCAGCATATTGCACCGGAACGCCGCTCTGACCTGTGACGCCAGCTTAAGCCGGACAACACAATCCCGGTTAAACGCCTCATAAAGTCTCACGATGATCCCATTCCCATCATCTGCCGGCTTTATTACCTCCAGGATTACATTACTGCTGTCCACCGCCGCAAAAGCCTGGCCGGGAACCACCGGACCGCCGCTCTCCTCCTTAACCAGGGCTTCCATTGGATTGTTGAACGCATATGCCTTCTGGATGATTCCGGCCGTTTTCCAGCTGCCCTCATGAGGACACAGGGAATATGCAAATCCGTGATGCTCCCTGTCCGCATCCGGATTCGGATAAACAGCTGATTTGAGAAGGGTTAAGCCGATTACACCGTCATGGATATCGCATCCGTATTTACAGTCGTTCAGAATACTGAGTCCATAATCGTCCTCGGACAGGTCAATCCATTTGTGGGCACATACCTCGAATTTTGCCTGGTCCCATGAAGTATTCCGGTGAGTGGCGCGTTTTACATTTCCATACTGGATTTCATAAGTTGCTTCTGACGCATGGATGTTCACAGGGAAATAGTTTCTTAATAAAATCTGTTTTTCCCTCCAGTCAATCTGGTATTGGAGGTCAATGCGGTCCAATTGGGAATAGAAGATTAAATCCTGTTGGATTCTCGAGTCCAGATACATATGGACCACGCGGATCACAGTCCGTACCGGGCCGCTTTCCAACACTGTAATCTGTGCATCCGTATCAATGGGATACGCTTTTTCAGTATAATAATCATTGATATCCCAAGCATCATAATAATGCGGACGGTCCTCGTAAGTCACCAGACGGTTTCCGGTCTCATCGGCCTTAATCAGTTCACGTCCGGTCCTTTTATCCACAAATGAAGTAAACTGTCCTGCGCGGTTCAGTTTTACTGTGAAATATGGGGTTTCAACCAGCTGACCGTCAAATGAAACGCCAGTCTGCGCTTTTTCCATATCCAGTATGCTAAAAACCATATTCCCTTTTGCCGGGATTACGGGCGTGATAAAAATCCCGTTGCCATCATGTGTCTTCTGAATCGGACAGGCTGCGCCGCCTGAACATGCTGACGGATTTACCATCCGCTGCGGATATGGACAGAACACAATCCCGCTGCTCCCAAAAGCATTCATGTTATAAACAATCAGGCTGCCTTCTTCTGCCTGTATTCTTCCTGTCAATTTTCTAAGCATTGCAGATTTCAGGGCATTTCCCCGCTCAAACAGCTCTGTATATTCCTTTTTCGAGTCCTCATAAACCTCCCCGCAGGATGAACCCGGAAGGATATCATGGAACTGGTTCCGCAGAAGGATTTTCCACAGTTCTTCCAGTTCCTCCCTGTGATCCTCCTGTTCCGCTCCCCACTGGCCCAGAACAGCCTCCAGGCCTTCCAGGTTTTCCAGAAGGAACTCACCCCTGCGGTTATACTTTTTGTTGCGCGCCATGGAGGTGTAGGTGCCGCGGTGATACTCCAGGTACAGCTCCCCCACCCAGGCCGGAAGCTCTTTTTTGCCGGATACCTCCTGCTCAAGCTTCGCAAAGAATTCCCCTGCGGTGCTCATCCGGGTCCTTAAACAGCCCGGAATCCCCTGTGACAGCCTGCGCTGGTTCTCCAGCATTTCCCTGGTCGGTCCCCCGCCGCCATCTCCATAGCCAAAGCACATCAGCGCCTGGTCACTCAGTTCCTTCTGGCTATAACGCTGCCAGGTGCCCTTAACCTGGGATGCGTTCAGGTTTCCATTGTATGTGGTAAAATGGGGCGGACGCTTTTTACCTTCCACCAGCAGGCTGGCATTATAATCCCTGGCTGAAATGAAATGTGTGAGTATCCGGGTTCCATCAATCCCTTCCCACAAAAAGGTATCATAGGGCATCTTATTTGTTTCATTCCAACTAATCTTAGTGGTCATAAAGTAACGTATTCCACATTTTTCCATAATCTGCGGCAAGGCAGCAGAGTAGCCAAATACATCCGGCAGCCACAGAATTTCATTATCCACGCCAAACTCTTCCATAAAAAAGCGTTTTCCATAAACAAACTGCCGGATCAGGGATTCCCCGGATGACAGATTACAGTCCGCTTCCAGAAACATGCCGCCTTCTGCTTCCCATCGGCCTTCACGGACGCGCTGCCTAATCTGCGCATACACATCCGGAGCATTTTCCTTCACATATTCATAAAGCTGGGGCTGGCTGGACATAAAGATGAATTCCGGGTACTGGCGCATCAGCTCCAATGCCGAAGAAAAGCTTCTCACCGCCTTATCCCTCGTTACCGCCAGGGTCCAAAGCCATGCCACATCAATGTGGGTATGCCCCACCGTATAGACAGCTTCCTTTTGTCTGCCGCACTCCTTTTTGTAAAACTCCTGGTCCATGTAGTCCTGGGCCTGTTTCAGGCTGTCAAAGAATTCCTTTGAGTACGGTTTTCTCAAATCCAGAAGATTCAGGGAAGCGGTCAAGGCCCGCCGAATCACCATTGCCTCCGCACAATCCGGTTCCAAAAGTTCCAGCACATTCCGGGGCACGGCCAAATCATAATAATATTTCTCTATCTCCCTGTGAAGAACCTTAATCTCTGATTCAAGCCGCAGGCCCATATTCTGATTGCCGGTAAAGGCGGACAGCTGCAGCCGGTAAATATCCCCTGCCTTGGCACTTTCACTAAGAATCACTTCCCTATGGTTCACATCCAGTCCCTGTTTTAAAACTCCGTTTAAATAGACGCGGAACTGGGGATTCGTCGCATCCCAGCTTCCCTCACGTCCGGTCCTAAGCTCATAAACCACACATTTTTCATGGAAATGGTCCGGTATCACAATATCTGTGCAGAACCAATAAAAGGTATGGTTCCCGCCCCAGACACTGTCCGCTGAAAAATCCTTCCACTCCTGACTCCCAATATTCCCTGCATCCTTCCAACTATCCCCGGTACAGGCCATCTGATAATTTTCTATGGAGACAGCGTCTGACCAGCGCAGATTTCCTGTCTCTTTTATCAGCTTTTCGTTTCTCTCATCTATAAACTGCATCCGCTTTCCCTCTCATTCATTCCTCATCTTTCCGGAGTCCATGCTGTTATCCTTTTAATCCCGATGTACTGATTCCCTCCACCAGATGTTTCTGGAATACCAGGAAAATCAGTAACACAGGCAGGATTGATAAAGTTGCCATTGCGAACATGGCGCCGTAATCCGATGCGGCGCCCGGGTCGCAGAAAAGCTTCAGTGCCAGGCTCACCGGGTACATGGCGGTTTTGCTCACATACAGCAGCGAGGACAGGAAATCATCCCATCTCCAGATAAAGGAAAAAATACAGGCGGTTACAAGAGCCGGCTTAATCAGCGGGAAAATGATATACCGGTACAGCCCAAAGTAAGAGCAGCCGTCAATCTTTGCCGCTTCATCCAGTTCATAGGGTATGCCCGAAATGAAATTGGACATCAGATATACAAAGAATCCCTGAATGGCAAAAAAGTACGGCACGATTAAAGGCAGGTAGGTTCCTACCCAGCCCAGCTTCTGGTACCACAGGTACTGCGGTATCATCAACACCTGCGCCGGGAGCATCATGGACAGCAGCATGGCCGTAAACAGGATTTTCTTTCCCTTAAACTGGAACCTGGCAAATCCATACGCTACCAGCGAGGAGGCCATGACGGTGCCGAAGGTGGCAACCACTGAAATCACGAGGGAATTCTTAAAAAAGGTGGAAAATGTTACCTTTCCGAATCCCTTCCAGCCGTTCACATAATTTTCTAACGTAAACTTTTCCGGGATCAGGGAGCTGGCGGTGATAAATATGGTATTGGACTCCTTAAAGGAGCTCATAACCATCCACAGAAGCGGGTATATCATGGCGATTCCGATGGCAAACACACCCAGGTTATAAACTATATTTGATAAAATACGTTTTGATTTCATAACTAAAATCCTCCCTCATATACCCAGAATTTTTTGGTCGCAAACAGGGCCAGGGTAATCAGTCCAATCACTGCCAGCATGACCCACGCAAGGGCCGCGCCGTAGCCTGTATTGTAGAACTCAAAAGATTGCTGGTACATGTAAACCGTATAGAGCAGCGTGGAATTTAACGGTTTTCCCTCTGTAATGATGTAGCATTGGGTAAATGCCAGGAACCCGCTTATGGTCTGCATCACCAGATTAAAGAAAATGGTAGGCGTCAGCAGCGGAAGGGTAATCTTAAAGAAACGGTATACCGGGCCGGAGCCATCCACCATGGCCGCCTCATAAAGCGAGGACGGAATCTGCTTTAACGCGGAAAGGAAAATCAGCATGGAGGAGCCAAACTGCCATACCACCAGAAGGATCAGCACCCAGATGGCCGTACTTGTATTCCCCAGCCAGGAAACGCTGCAGTTGACGCCCACCGCCTGGAGAAGGGAATTAATTACCCCATCCGAGGAAAACATCCGCTTCCAAAGAACGGAAACAGCTACCGAACCGCCGATAATGGAGGGCAGGTAGTAAGCGGCCCTGTAAAACCCTGAAAGCTTTGAGTTCTTAAGAAGAAGCATGGCCACAAACAGCGCAAACAGCAGCTTAAGGGGAACTGACACAAAGGCGAAGAAGAAGGTCACCTTCAGCGTTTTAAAAAAGGTTACATCCCGCAGCATATGCTTAAAATTCTCCAATCCTGTAAATACAGGCGGCGAGAGGATATTATAATCACAGAAGGAATAATACAGGGACATTCCCATTGGTACCACCAGGAACATAAAAAAACCGATAATAAAAGGCAGTGTAAAAAAATAACCCGCCGTATTCTTTTGATTTGCCAGTCGCTTGATTCTATTCATCTCAAATTCACCCTCTTAAAAGTTAATCGGGAAAACATTTTGTTTTCCCGACCTCTGGTTTCCATGGTTGACGTATTCTTATTTTGACATCATTTCATTGCCCCTTGTAAAAAGCTCATTGCCGGCCTCCTGGGCTGTCATCTGCCCATAGCATACCTGTTCCTCCAGCTGGTTCAGCAAATCAATCACCTCGCTGGCCCCGCTTGTGGCAGGTGGATTGACCTGGGAAGAATTAGGGCTTGCCACATCATTTATATAGGCAATCATCTCCTGTTCCGGCTGGGGCAGCTTGGACGCTATGGCGTCCGCCACGGACTGGGATACAGGAACGCCGCGTTCACCCAGAAGAATATCGTTGCACTCTGTGGAATTATTAAACCAGTTAATAAACTTTATAGCCTCCTCCGGATTCCTGGCGTCCCTGGAAACACATAAAAACTGGTTTGGTTTTAAATAATTGGACTTCTTTACATCATTGGAAGGCCATGTGGTAATTCCAATCTCATTATCTTCCGCAGAGGACTCCACCAGAACCGGATACTGGTTGGAGAAATGGAAGGTACACCAGGCCATACTCTCCGGGCTGGTTCCATAAACAAGCGGATTCAGCTCCGTGGTCTTGGTACGCTCCACAAAAACAGAGGGCGACAATAACCAGCCTTCTTTAGTGCCCGTCTCATACAGGTCAAAATATTCCACATAATCAGACGCTTCTCCCCCAAGCCTGCCGTCCTCAAACATGGTAATGCCCTTGGACCGCAGCAAATATTCCACATACTGCTCCCCGTCCCCATACGCAATATTCGTCTTATATCCGGTCTTTTCATAAATCTGCCTGCATGCATCCAGAAATTCATCCATACTCATGTTTTCATGGATGTCCACACCCGCCTGCTCTGCTACGGTCTTGCTGTAGACAAACGACGGGGCGGCAATTCCGATACACAGGGCGTACAGGCCGTCCCCCGACTTGCCGGATGCAATAATATCCTGATTACAGTCCGAGATATCCAGAAGCCCGCTCTCCACATACGGTGTCAAATCAGCCAGTAAGCCATTTTTCACATATTGGTCCAGATATTTGTAATCCATCTGAATAATATCCGGCAGTGAATTACCGGCCGCAGCGGTCGCCAGCTTATTCCAATAATCCGAATACTCGGATGGCTGTCCGTCAAAGGTGATATTCGGATTCTGCTCCGTATACAAATCCAGCACCTTCTGCGTCCTCTCATTTCTCGTCTGGTTCCCCCACCAGGCAAATATAAGTTCTCCCTCACTGCTGCTGGCCCCATTGGACTTTACCTTGGCCTGGGTAACTGCATCCGAAGAATCTGACTGTCCCGCCGTCTGTCCCCCGCCGCATCCGGCGCATGCCATAACCGTCATGGCAGCCGCCAGCATGAATGCTGTCTTTTTCATTTGAAACGCCTCCTATGCTTTGTTTTGTTGACTTTATTTTACCAGGATGCCGGATATGCCGTTAGCCCTAAAACCGGCTGGATTGTCCCAAAAAACCGACCTGTTCCCAAAAAACAGTGTTTCCTTTACCAAAAAACCGCTGCCTTTCTCTCCCTGGTTGCCTTTGCATTTCCAATGAATTATAATGAGGTTGGAATACAAGAACGGAGGAGGGAACTATGGGTTCCATCAAAAAACACTTTAATAACGCATCCCTGAAGAACAAGCTGTTCTCCATTATTTTGCTTAATGTAATCATCATCCTGTTCTGTTCTCTGTGCGGCAACTATCTATGCACCAGAATGTACAATGAACTGCTATTTAAGACCATTGCCGGCAATCTGTCCGTTTCTTCTTACAGTATATCAGAAAAGCTGCAGAACATAGAAACCATTTCTTCCAGCTTGATTGCCGACCAGGCGGTCCAGGAACAGCTGACCGCCCTGAAGGAATCCGACGACGCCATTGTCCGGAACAATGCCAACCGGACCCTGAACACCATACTGTTAAGCCATTTCGCCTCCCTGAAATCCAGCGGCGCGGCCTATATCTCCCTCTATAATGACGCTTTCTCCAACTGTACCAACTGGGCCCTTCTGTCCAAAACAGACCCTGAAATGATCCGGGCCGCCAGGGAAAACGCGGAGCATATGAGAGGCGGCGTCACATGGAATTACAGGGGGCGCGGCGATTACCTCCTGCTCACAAGGAGTATCCTGAAGATTGACAACCTGTCCTTCTCAAATCTGGGAAGCCTAGTAATCGCAGTTGACTTAGACCAGGCGGTCAGGGCATCAAACCAGGCGTCTGCGCTCTTCAATGGCTCCGAGTATATCATAACGGACCAGGATAACCAGGTCATCTATGCCTCAAGCGCCCTTTCCGACGGGGACGCCGAATACTTTATGTCCAACTCAACGAAGCCTTACCAGCTTCTTACCTCCAACGGCCACACCTATTTTACGGTCATCGGAAACCTGCCGCGCTTTGAATACAGATACATAAGCCTGATTCCATTTGACTCCATTGACCAGTCCCTTAAGCTTGCCCTGGGTCTCATGGTTCTTGGACTGATTCTTGGATTCCTGCTGGTAGTGCTTCTTTCCACACGCCTGATCCGCTACATTGTAGGGCAGTTCAATTCCCTGATTACAAAAATGCAGGCTTTCCGTGAAGATAAGCTTCCTCTTCCCATGGAAGAAAACGAATACAGCCTGCGCGAAGACGAGCTGGGCAAGCTCCACCAGCAGTTTGACCAGATGGCCGGCCGGATACAAACACTTGTGAAGGTTAATTATGTCAATGAAATCCTTACAAAGGACGCCCGGCTGAAAGCTCTGGAATCCCAGATTAATCCTCATTTTCTCTATAATACACTGGAATCCATTAACAGTATTGCGAAAATGCACGGTAATACTACCATAACCCAGATGGTCAGCGCGCTGGGCAATCTCCTGCGCGCCACCCTTTCCCATGAGGAACCGCTGGTCTCCCTTTCCTATGAATTGGAGCTGGTAGAATCCTATATGACCATACAGAAAGTCCGTTTTGAAGACCGCCTGATATATGAAATCCACAGAAATCCCCTTCTGACGGATGTCTCCATCCCGCCTCTCACCATACAGCCTCTGGTGGAAAACGCGATTCACTATGGAATGGAGGAAATGACGGACGAATGCCGCATCCTTGTAGATACCCTTTTGGCAGATGGCACCGTCACCATACAGGTGAAAAATCAAGGCTCCTATTTTGAGCCTGGACTTTTAGAAAAACTGGAAAAAAAGGAAAAGCAGCCAAATGGTTTTGGCATCGGTTTACTGAACATTAACCAGAGAATTAAAATACTATTCGGAGACGCCTATGGCCTCACCCTGTACAATGAGGGTTCCTACGCCGTGGCATCCATTACCCTTCCATATGAAACCAAAGGAGACGCTGATGTTTAAACTGATTATTGCTGATGATGAGCGCCTGATACGCGAAGCGCTGTCCACCACCATTAACTGGAAAGACCTTGATATTGAACTGACTGGCATATGCCGCAATGGAATTGAAGCTTACGATATGATTTTAGACGAATCCCCGGATATCGTGCTGACCGACATCCGCATGCCCGGAATGAGCGGTCTGGACCTGATTCGGCGTACCAGCGAAGCCGGTATCCCGCTTCAGTTCATCCTCCTGTCCGGATATGGAGAATTTGAGTACGCAAAAACCGCCATGCAGTATGGGGTAAAACACTATATCCTTAAACCGTATGATGACCAGCAGATCATAGATTGTATCCAGCAATGCAAAAAAGACTGTTGCCAGGTCCGTTTAAACAGCCATCTTGGTATGGAACATTTCACAGCGCAAAGCAATATCCTCCACAATGTCATGTCCAGCATATTCAATGATTGTATCTGCCAGGACAGGCGGCTGGACTCCATCCTTGACAATTATGAACAGTACATTGATTTTCATTTCACATCCTATAAGCTGCTGTACGTCTATTATCTGGCATTTGAGAATCTGGAACATTTTCTTGGCCTTATTAAGGACTATGTTAAAAAGAATCTGCCCCAGACCATTATTTATGGAGTTTATGTAAACCATACCCTTCTGCTGTTCTTCCAGAATACAGGCAATAACTGCAGGCAGCTTAGAACTTTCATAGAACAGCTTTCCCTGCCCGAACAGGACGTGACCCTGGAAACACAGCTGACCACCTACTCCAGCCTGAAAAACCTGCTGGAGGATGCGGTGTGTAAGCTGAAACGTTTCGGCATGATTTACTACATCAACAATTTCCATGCCATCTATACCTGCAACTATAACAATGTGATATCACAGCTGCAGGCATTATATACCCAAATGCTTCAGGGCGGGACTGACTCCCTGGCACAGGTAGAGGAACTGTTGAACGGAATCAGCAACATAGAATTCCTCAAGCAGCTGACCGGCAATTTACTGCTCAAAATCACAGCCTCCCAGCCATCCCAGTCCACCCTGGAACTGACAAACTGGCTGATTCAGCTGGACAGGGAAACGGATTTGGCACTGCTTAGGGAAATGCTCCTTGCAAAATTAAAGGATATCATACAGGCAGGGCTGACTTCCGTGCAGTACAGTTCCATGACCCAGCAGATTTTTGATTATGTAAATAAGAACCTGCAGGATTCCAACCTTTCCCTGAAGGGGATTGCGGAAAATCACCTGTTCATGAATGTGGATTATGTCAGCAAAAAATTCTACAGGGAAACAGGCAAAAAGTTTTCCCACTACCTGACGGAAATGAGGATTCAGCATGCAAAGGACCTGATGAAAGCCAATCCTTTTGCATCGATCCAGACCATTGCCATGCAGATTGGATGCGGAAATAATCCCAAGTACTTTTCTCAATTATTTAAAAAGCAGGAAGGGATTACTCCCACTGAATATATGGGAAAATAAGGACAGGTACGGACAATCCATATCTCTTGTCCAATACCTGTCCGAAGAACGTCACATCAAATTTTTTATACATCCCCCTACCCGGGCCTGTTTAACCATTCCCCCCTGGCGTCGGAGTGGCCCTGAATGCATTTACCGTCCTATCCATAATGACCTGTGCATCACTTCCTGAATCAAGAACCGTATTTTGAAACGCCGCACTTTCCACCAGCACGGTTATCACCTCAAGTTCCTGCAATTCACCAGCCGTCAGCAGCGCCCCCACCTGTGCGGAGAAACAGGAGCCGGCTTCCGGGGCCTGCGTCCCCGGTATCTGCGTGTCCAGGCCCTCCTGTGTTTCTGCGGCCTGTACCTTTAGCCCTTCTGCGGCCTGTACCTCCGGCCCTTCTGCGTCCTGTACCTCCGGCCCTTCTGCGTCCTGGCCCTCCGGCCCTTCTGCGGCCTGGCCCTCCGGCCCTTCTGCGGCCTGTACCTCCGGCCCTTCAGTAGTGGCAACAATATGATTATCCGAAATATAATTCCCCTTGCCCGAAACAACGCGTATGATTACAGGTGCTGCACCGGACGGTTTAATATACCGGGCATCTATGGTTTCTGAAATATGATTGGCAATGATGGAATTATGGTTGCCGCTGATATACAGGAGACCATACAAATCATCCAAACCATTATCATATCCCTGCATCGGGGCCCATGGTTCATGGTCCCGTAAAAAATGATTGGCAGAAACCAGGTTTTCCGAGCAGCCGTCCTTAAATACCAGCATTCCCGGATAAAATGAGTGGAAGCGGTTACCTGTAACACTGGAACGCATCACGCCTGCAAAGTGGACACTGCTTGTGCCACGGGGAAAAATATTGTTGGCCGTGACCAGAAGTCCTCCAAAGTTCTGGGCATAGATTGAATACCCTTTATACCCGGCCCCTATGAGGTTATCGGTTATTTTTGATGCCTGTCCCGAACCGCGCAGTTCGATACAGTTGCCGCATTCAGCTATGAAATTATCATGTATTGTCAGTGCATCCGCGTGGTAACTGGTGATTCCATGCTCTAAATACACAATCCCCATGCCCGTAATACGGAAGGAGTCCTGGGCGCTTGCAATATAGATACCTGTTTTTCCATTTGTATATGTATTTTCCGGGTCTGCTTTTCCTGATCCGTCATCCACAAAATGAAGGCCGTCAATGCAGAAATCAGCAAACTCCACGGAACTGATTCTGGGATTCCCGCTGCGCTCCACATAAAATGCGGCTCCCGTCCATTCCCTGTCATCCTCCGTTGGGGAAATATCCACAAGTATGCGGCTTCCGCCCGGCCACAGCTCATGCCAATCTGCCCATTCAGCCTCCGGCGTGTTGAAACGTATGCTTGAAGATGTAAAACCATGTCCAGACCCCATGATTTTCAGATAGCTGATGTCGATGACCACCTGGGTGGCAAGATGATAATCACCCGGCGGGATATAAATCACTGCCCCCGGCTTTCCGCCTCCGTCATTATCAGAATCCCGTTGCCTTCTTTTGATATCTGCAATGATGCTGTTGATTACTTCCCCAATATCCTTATATGGATTGCCAACCGTCCATTCTGTTACGTCATAATAATTTATGCCAGCCATATCATTCCCTCCATATCATCCATAATCAGCCATTCAAACTCTATCATTCGAATCCTATCATTCAAACTCCATCATTCGAACCCTATTATTCGAACTCCATCATTCGAACCCTATTATTCGAACTCCATCATTCGAACTCCATCGACCATACTCAATATAATCCGATTCTAATCATTTCCCCTAAAACACTCCTTCATTCCATAGGACTCATACTCCCGTATTACCGCCCTGCCGCCATATGTACGGATTAAAATCCGGTTCTGCGCGTTTCCGGCAAAAATATTATTGGCATGATTGTCCTGATACTCATTGGCAAAAATTTCAAGGGAACTCTGGTCGGATAGGATATGGATATCCAATTCCTTTTTTCCTTTCAGGAACATTGTGCTTCTGGAAACGCCCCTGCTCCACCCATCGGATGCATTCCTATCCACAGACATCTGCGCATTCTTAAAATCAAACAGGCAGACTGTCTTTTTTCCCTCACCGCTGCGCAGGATTAATTCCAGCATATCTGCATCTGTTTCCTCAAGGTCAATCTTCATCTTCAGTTCAAATGCCACGCCGTCCCCGGCTTTCAGTTCGGCCTCTGCTTCTGTTACCACAAACATATCCTGGCAGATTGGATCCTGCCTTAAGATTTCTGTCTCGGCAACCGGAAGGAACTGCAATGTTCCATTCTCCATCATCCTGACTTCCCTTGGAATATTGAAAAAACCGCACCAGCCTTCCTTGTACGTCGGTCCCCAGTCCTTCCATAACGGCATCCACTCCCATTCATTGGCCCATCCTATGATAATCCGCCTTCCATCCGGCGCCAGGAAGGACTGGGGCGCATAATAGTCAAATCCCCAATCAACCTCACCGCTTATATAATGACTGAACCTGCCTGTCTGATAATCAAAATCCCCCACCAGATACACAGAGGTATGTTCACCCACACCCATGGGCGAAAACATCAGGACATATTTATCACCCATGGGATAAAAGTCCGGGCATTCCCACATATGCCCCCATTCCCCGCGGCTCTCGGCCAGTACGTTGAAAAAGGTCCAGTGGAACATGTCATCCGACCGGTAAAGCAGCGCCTGCGCCTTATGGTCCCGGCTTGCGCCGCATACCATATAATAAGTATCCCCATGCTTCCATACCTTTGAGTCCCTGAACTGATTCACCGGAACACCTTCCGGGGCTGTCAGGACCGGGTTTCCCTCATATTTTTCAAAATGAATCCCGTCCTCGCTGTATGCAATGCACTGTGTCTGCCCAACCCCACCGCCTTCATTGGCAGCCCCCGTATACATCAGGAACAGCTTGCCATCATGCTGGGCCGCACTGCCGGAAAAGCATCCGCCCCGGGGATGGTCATCATATGTCTCACTGGGCGCCAATGCCAATGGAAGATACTCCCAGTGCATCATATCGTCACTGATTGCATGTCCCCAGTGGATACTGCCCCAGAATCCCTCATATGGATTATACTGATAAAAGATGTGATATTTCCCGCGGAAATAAATCAATCCATTGGGGTCGTTCAGCCATCCGGTCTGCGCCATGAAATGATAGCGCTGGCGCATTTTTCCATTTTTAACAATATTCTTTTTACTGTCTATCTCATGCTGGGCCTTTTCAATATTCTGCAGCATTAATTCTTTCGACATAAGACTCCTCCGCTTAACCTTTTACTGCCCCGGCCGTCATTCCCTGCACAATATACTTCTGGGCTGCAAGGGAGATGATCATCACCGGGAAACTGAACAAAAATGCTCCTGCACACATGGGCCCCAAATCCAAATTGTATGCCGACAGGAATCCTGCCAATCCAACCGTGAATGTCTTTGCATCCGTGCTGGTCAGCAATAACGCAATGAGGAAATCATTCCATGCAAGGAACAAGGTAAATATGAATGCCGTGGCCAAACCCGGCTTACAGATTGGCAGGATGACCTTGCTAAATGTCTGTAAACTGCTTGCGCCGTCCACAAATGCAGCCTCATCCAGCGTTGTGGGGATCCCCTCATAAAAGCTTAACATGGTCCACATGACAAAGGGCATGTTAATGGCAGCATACACAATAACCAACGCAATCCTTGTATCATATAAGCCCAGGTCACAAATCAGTTCATAAATCGGCACTACGATACTTGAAGTAGGGATCATCTTTAAGCACAGGACCAGAACCACCAATACAATGGATAGCTTCGCACCCGAACGCTGGATTGCATATGCCGCAAGGGAGCCCAGGAACAATGCGATGATGGTGCTTGCCAGCGAAACACTCAAACTGTTTAATAGATATTTCAGCGCATCCATCCTTTGGAGCAGATCCGAGAAGCTTTCAACGGAAAATACCTTTGGGAAAAAGCTTGGCGGAACTGCAATCACTTCTGTTCCGGGTTTAAATGAACAACAAATGACATATATGTATGGGAAAAGCCAGCACACAGTAAGGATTACGGACAAACTGATTCCCAGCATTTTCCCAATCTCACCTTTTTTTACCACTTTTTTACACCTCCTGCCAACCGTTAGCGGCCCTGCTTCTTCGGGTTCCACAAGCTCTGCATGAATACCAGTGTGAATATGACTAAGACTGCAATAAATACCACTGCCATCGCACTTGCATAACCGGTGTCATTATACCGGGTCAGGGTCTTGTAGATAATGATGCTGATTGTTTCTGAAGAGCGGTTGGGACCGCCTTCCGTCATTGCCCAGATGATGTCAAAGGTTCTGGCGGCATCAATGATCCTCACTGACAGGGCAGTCAGTAAAACCGGTTTGATTACGGGAAGCTTAATCGTAAATACCTGCGCAAGCATACCTGCCCCGTCTATTCTGGCGGCTTCTAACATACTGGTATCCAGCCCCTGCAATCCGGCCAGTATCATCAGCATCATAAACGGTGTCGTGAGCCAGATATCCGCAATGCAGCATGCAAGTAAGGACCATCGTTCGTCTGCCAGCCAGAGAATATCGCTGCTGCTTGATAAAATCCCAATCCTCGTCAAAAGCTCGTTGATGATGCCAAAGCTGGAGCTCATCATTAATTTCCAGGTAAGACCGGCCACCAACGGCGCTATCATCAGAGGCGCCATCATGAATGAACGGATGATTTTACTTCCTTTATAATCCAATTCAAAAAATAGGGCAAACAGTAAACCAACCACTGTCTCAACACCAACGGCTACTACAATATAAATCAAGGTATTCCTTAACTGTTTTAAAAAACCTCCGGCGGTAAATGCGCGGATATAATTATCCAGGCCGACCAATGATTTACTGCCTGTAATCCCGATTTCATAGAAACTGTCAATTACCATTGTAATGATTGGATATATGAGAAATGCGCCCATAAAAAGTGCACCCGGCAGGAAGAATAATAATAAAGTTTTTCTTGAAATCAATCTCATTCCCATTTACCACCTTTTAAAAGACTATCTGCCAATTTATCTGCCAATTGATTCAATTTCAGTCTTTGCCGCCTCCAATGTGGCGTTTACATCTGCCCCGCCTAAACTGGACTCTACAACGCCAATGAGAACCTCTTCAATCTGTGACCACGTAGTCACCATAGGTCTTGCTTGTGACTGCGGCGCGCTTAATGTTTCAAGGACCGCTGCTGTATGCTCATTGCCAGCTTCCTTTCCGGCTTCTTCATATACGGAGGTCCTTCCGGCAATCTTTAAGGTGAGATTCATGTAGTCTGCATTGTGGCCATACATGAATTCAACGTATTTCCTGGCCATCTCCTTATTTTCGGAATTCTTCATGACACATTCATACCAGGGTCCTGTTGTTGCCCCAATGCCCGCGCTGCCGCCAATCATCGGCGCACAGCCTACCTTATCCGCCCCAAGGGCCTTTACTGCGGCCGGGTACTGATGGCTCCAGTTGAGCTGCATTGCGGTTTTTCCGTTGGTAAAAAGTTCCTGGGACTCCGTGGCTGCCGTTGCCAGTGAATCTGCCGGTGTATAATCCGCACCTGCATTCCCAACCATGAAATTCAGTGCGTCCACATATGCCTGGTCCGTAATGTTCACATTGCCGTCCTTATCAAACACAAGTCCTTCGGCGCCTGCCTGGCATGCGAAATCCAGGAATGAACATACGGCGTCGGAACCGCTGCCGAAAACAGTGGTGCCGCTCATGTCGTCTGTTTTCAGTTCCCTGGCAAGGGTCTGGTACTCCTCCCATGTGGTTGGGACCTTCTCCTCCGGAATAAGGTCTTTTCTGTAAATCAGTATCTTCGCATTCACCCACATGGGATATCCAAGGAGATTGCCGTCGATGGTCCCGCTCTCCTGTAAGGTGGGAAGAAAGTCACTTGTATCCGCATCATTCACCGCTTCTATGGCGTCTGCAAAGGCTGCCAGCCAGACCACATCCATACAGGCCACGTCATGTGCCGCCTGCTTGGCTTTAATCTCCGTGGAAAGTTTGTCATACATTCCCGTGTAAGCCACCGCATCGATGATTACCTCGCACCCGGTTTCTTCCTTAAATGCCTCTGCTGTCTCTTTTGCAAGGGCTTCTGCGGGGGAACCGCTTTCCACCAGAACCGTGATGCTGTTCTTATCTGCTTTCCTGGACCCGCCTGCGCTGTTGTTTGAGCCGCATCCAACTACCATTGTCCCTGCCATTGCTGCTGCAAGCATGATACTGAGAATCTTCTTTTTCATTGTTCTCCTCCTCTGTTTTGATTTAATGATGAATGATTTTTTACCCAGGTGGAACCCGTTCCACATTTATAAAAAATTATGTGCCTTATTTGTTTTCCGGAAATGGAACCCGTTCCATGTTTGTGAAAAAAAATAAGGCAACTGCTTTCTATAAACACATTATACGCCCTGTTTTGCATAAGTCAATACTATTTTTCACTTCAGGCTTCACTTTGTTTATAATACAAGAAAATATCCAGGCCGTTTTGTGCACTTTTAACATTCATACTATAGTTGACCCTCCTTTGCGCAACTCCACTTCGAGGCTTACCTGCTTATTTTTATAAACTTTTCCATTTACCAGGTTACAGACAAGCCGCACAGACTCTTTTGCAAGTTCTTCAATCGGCTGGACGATTGCCGTAAGGGACGGCTCCACCATCTCCGTTATGAAAGTGCCGTCATATGCCACGAACTTCACATCCTCCGGGACCCTGCGGTGTCTTCTTATGGTTTCATTCATGCATTCGATGACCGGTCTGTCCACGCCAAATACACCGTCAAATTCGATTCCCTTTGCGAATACGTCTTTCACGGCTTTCTTGTAATATTCTGAATCCAGACGGTTCCTGCCCAGTTCATAATCATACGTATATATCCCATTCTCCTTCATGATACGGGCAAATTCAAAATGCCTGTCATGATATGGTGATTCCACCGTTACCTTGCCGCGGAAATGAAGCACCTTCCTGCATCCGTTATCAATCAGTGTCTTCGCCGCAAGCCTTCCGCCCTCTTTGTGGTTCACTGCGATAACAGGGATATCCTCGCCCAGATACCTGTCCAATGCAACAATCGGTTTATGGATTTTCCTGTACTCTTCCACTGCCAGTGAATGGGCTCCTGTAATGACACCATCCACGATATGCCGGTTCAGCATATCCAGATATTCCAACTCCGCATTAAATTCCTTTTCCGTGGTGCAGAGCATCATCTTAAAGCCGGCCTTATATAGTTCAGACTCCACATGGTCAACGAATTCCGCAAAGAACGGATTGGATGCATTTGGCACAAGGACCGCTATGATTCCCGTCCTCTTATGATACAGATTCCTTGCAAGCTCGTTCGGCGTATAATCCAATGTCTTCATGGCTGCTTCAATCCTGCTGCGCGTCTCATCCGACACATATCCGCTGTCATTCAACATTCTGGATACCGTTCCAAGACCTACATTTGCCAGCTTGGCAACATCCCTCATACTTGCCATATATTCACCTCCTCTGTCTCTTACTTACATTTTAATTGCTTTTGATTAAAAGTCAATTAAATCTTCCAGGGCCTCAAAATATAATCCGTCTACAAATCCACGGCGGACCTGGCAAACCGCACGGTCCTGCCCTCGCCTGGTCAGGATCAGGCATGTGGCGGTTCCTAGGATTCTTTTATCTTTTCCTCCAAAATCCTAATTTCTTAACAGCCTTCAAATTTGACAAAAACCCCAGGAGGTTTCTCTCCAGGGCCTTGAGTTTCAAATTTATAATATCCCAAAATGTGCAAATGCTTCCGTGGCCGACATTCCTTCCTCAATCGCCTTACGGACCCTCTTTTCACCAGCAGATTTTTCCAGTGCTTTTTCAATCACTTCCTCATGTACCTGCCTGGGGATTACAAGAACGCCATCTATATCCCCAAATATAATATCCCCGTCCATAACCGTCACCTGTCCGATTTCAATCGGGCATCTGAACTCCAACACATATGTACGGATACTGGAGTCCTGCGCCCAGCATCCTTGACTAAAGACAGGAAAATCCTGCGCAAGGACCTGTGGTGTATCCCTATGGCAGCCATCCAGTACTGCCCCGGACGCTCCCCTCATTTTTGCTGCTGCTGTCAAAAGTTCTCCCCATAAAGCGCTGTTATGCGCGCCGGTGGCAATATATATCTCATTCTTTTCCAGCTGGTCCAGGGCTTCCGTCAGCAGGCCAAATGGTTTTTTCTGCGGGCTGAACACATCGCATTCCAAAACCGTACACGCCTTCCCCGCCAGTTTCATATGCTCCTTCAGCGGCCGTATATACTGCGGCAGGAACTGATGTGTATATCCCATCACGTCCAGGATGTCCCCCACTACCGGGGTATACAGTTTTTCCTTCATGAGGCTGAACATATCTTCCTCGTTATTCCAGCTTTTCATCTGATATCCTCCGTTTTAAACCATGTATTCATACATCAAAATATGCTTTCGCATTGTAAAAGCTGATATCTGAAATCATTTTTTTCAGTATGTCCTCATCCTCCGGAAATTCTCCCATTTCCACCCAATTTCCAACTAAATTGCACAAAATACGGCGGAAATATTCATGACGCGGATAGGACAGGAAGCTTCTGCTGTCTGTCAGCATTCCGATAAACCTGCCCAACAGCCCTTCGTTGGCAAGATTCTTCATCTGCTCTTCCATCCCGTCACGATGATCCTGGAACCACCAGGCTGTTCCCATCTGAATCTTGGATGGAACACTGCTATCCTGGAAATTACCGGCCATGGTTGCCAGAACCATATTGTCCCGGTTATTGATGGAAAACAGGATGGTTTTCGGAAGCTGCCGTGTTTTTTCCAATTCATCCATATAGGCGGCCAGGGGAACCGCCAAGGGATGATCCCCGATTGAGTCAAATCCCGTGGCTTCCCCTACACAGGCTACCATCCTGGTATTGCGTGAACGGACCGGCCCCATATGAAGTTCCATTGCCCATTTCCTCCGGCTGTATTCCCGGCCCAGCCAGACCATCAGTGCTGACTTATAGGCATCCACTTCCTCCTGCCCCAGGTCTTCTCCTTCAATTGCCCTCCTAAAAATCTCCTCTGCCGCAGCTTCAGGAACCGGCGCCCACATAAACCGTTCAAACCCATGGTCTGCCGCCACACATCCACTTGCACCGAATGCATCCATCCTGATTTCTAACGCATTTTTCAAATCTTGAAAGCTGCGTATCTCCACGCCGGACACGCTGCCAAGCTTTCTCATATAATCACGCCACGGTTTCTTTTCTATCTCCAGCGCACTGTCAGGCCTCATGGCAGGAAGTACTTTTACAGGAAAGCCCTCCTCTGCCAGCTTCCTATGATACTCCAGCGAATCGGCCGGGTCCTCTGTGGTACACATACCATAAACATTGGATGACATAATCAATCTTCTGGGTGTAAAACCGCCTGACTGTATGGCTGCATTGGCCTCTTCCCATATTTCCCGGCAGGTTGACGGTCCTAATACCTTATCAATATGAAAATACCGCTGCAATTCCAGATGGCTCCAATGATACAGGGGATTCCCCGCTGCATATGGCAGCGTTTCTGCATAGGCCTCAAACTTCTCATAATCACTGGCGCTTCCTGTAATCCGTTCTTCGCTGATTCCATTGGCCCTCATGGCCCTCCACTTATAATGGTCACCCCCCAGCCATAACTGGGCAATATTATCCGCTGGCCTGTTCTCATAGATTTCCCTTGCGCTCAGATGGCAGTGATAGTCGAATATGGGCAGGGTTTGCGCATATCGGTGATACAGTCTCTTAGCCGTATCATTATAAAGCATAAAATCTTCATCCATGAATCTCCTCATACCACTCCTCCTCATTCATCAGACGCCATATACAAGATTGGGCAGGAACAGCACAATCTGCGGGAAGAATACCAGGACAATCATCTCAAGCATGATTGCCAGAAAGAAGGGCAGGGCTTCTTTTGTATATTCCTCTATGGGACAGTCCAGTATCCCGCATACCGTATATAAGGCGGATCCCACGGGCGGAGTCATCACCCCCATGGTAACGATGGTGGCCATCAGTACTCCAAAGTGTACCGGATCAACTCCCAGTTTTGTTACCATTGGAAGGAAAATAGGCGTCAAAAGCAGAAAATTCACGTTACTGTCCAGGAACATCCCGGCAACAAACAGGAAAATCAGGATTACGATAACAAGAATCTGTGGATTCTCTGTAATTCCAAAAATAACTGACGCCAGCTTCTGCGGCAGGTTTACATACGTAACCGCATAGCTGAAAGGACCTGACAGTGTGATAATCAGCATTACCGCCGCAGTATCCATAAGGGAGGTCCTCAGCGCCCCTATAAATCCCTTAACCGTAAACTCGTGATATACAAATGCCCCAACCAGGATTGCATAGATAACAGCAAATGCTCCTGCCTCAGAAGGCGTACAGACCCCAAAGCGGATTCCTACAATCAGGATGACAGGAAACATCAGCGCCCAGATGGATTCCCGCAGTCCATGCCATACCTCCCCCCATGTAATCCTCGGTATCTCTGGACCTGGCTTCTCAAATCCCTTTTTGGTGGATGTAATCTTTACTGTCAGCATTAATACAAACATCATGATGACGCCTGGTACTATTCCTGCACAAAACAGCCGTCCGATTGAAACCTCGCCGATAAAACCATATAGGATCAATCCCAGGCTGGGAGGTATGGTCGCTGTTATCAGGCCAGTCAGACAGTTAACTGCTGTAATATATCCTTTGCTATATCCACGTTTCATCATTTCCGGGCCCAGAATCCTTGTCTCCATCGCGGCATCTGCCGTGGCAGACCCCGAGACCCCTCCCATCATTGTGCTCATGACAACCGACACCTGTGCCATACCGCCATACATGCGCCGTGTAAGAAGGGAAGCAAACTTAAGGATACGCTTGGTGATTCCTGACTCGTTCATCAAATTCCCGGCAAAAATAAAAAACGGGACTGCCAGGAAGGAATAGGACTGGGTCTGGGCTACAATCCTCTGAACCGTTATGGAAAATGGAATGTCCGGTGTCACGGCAAAAAATGCCAGTCCCGATATTCCTATTACAAAAGCAACGGGCATTCCTATTACAAGCAGAAACAAAAATGATACTAATAGCACTGACATTATGCATTTCCCCCTTCCATGCCTGCTGCTCCCCTGCCGGTCAGGCGCTTCACGGTTTCCCTGATTTTAAGGATGGCTGTCACTGTCATGAATACAGAAGAAACCGGAAGGCTCAGTGTAACATAGGAATAACTGATTGGAAGCGTCTGAAATGCGCGCTTCCAGCTATCTGCACTAAGTCTGAACCCAAAAATAATAAAAATGATAAATGCAATCAGGATAAGGACCTGAATCACAAGCGTCAGACCATCCTGAACCCTATGGGGCATCTTTCTTGTGAGCAGGTCCAGGCCCACCAGTTTTCCCCGCCTGAACGCCACATCGGCTCCCAGGAATGCGGTCCAGGCCAAAAGCAGCTGCGACACATCAATGCTCCAGGCCAACGGATGCTGGATCAGCCTGGCAATGGCTGACAGAAATACCAGCAGCACCATGCTAAAGAAAAATACACAGCTTATGATTTCCTCCAGTTTACAAAAACCCCGGTATAATTTTTTCATCTGTATCCCTCCATAATTAAGCAGAAACAAAAGGCGGAGCCTGAAAAATCCATGCTTTCCACATTTTCCAGGGCTCCGCCCGCCGGTATGTTACCGGCCTTACCGGTTCCTACTTCATCTCAGCCATCAGCTGCTCCCTTACTTCCTTATATCCAAGCTTATCATATACAGGGGCGGTTGCCGCCTTAAATGCCTCGACATCTACATCATCATTAATGGTAACGCCATATTTTTCAACCATTTCCTTCTCATACTGCTCTGATAGGTCGGCGCATTTTGTCTGATATTCAGTACCCACCTCCTTAAAGGTATCGGTAAACAGTTCCCTATATTCATCTGACAGGGAATCCCTGAACTTTGTCCCGGTGACAGCAGAACCAATGAGCTGGAAATGCTCTGTTTTATTAATATAGCTGCATACTTCCCACAGGCGTGTGGCATAGAAGGATGGGGTCTGAACCTCCGCACCATCCAATGCCTTCTGCTGAATGGAAGTGTACACTTCGCTCCAGCTCATAGGCGTTGCAACTGCTCCCATGGCATCCACGGAAGACGTACACAATTCATTTCCAATGGTCCGGATACGCTGCCCTGACAGATCCTCCGGTTTTTTCACTTCTTTGTTCAGGCAGAAGTTTCTGGTACCTGAAAACCAGTTGGATGTAACCAGCCAGATTCCCTGATCTGAGAATTCCTGTTCCCACTTAGCATATAAATCCGTTTCCATGATTTTATCCAGCTGGGTATAATCATCTAAAAGATACGGCATCTGAAGCATACCGTAATCTTTTACAAAGGATGCGAGACGGCTGGGATCGGATATGGTAAGGATAGCAGCTCCCTGCATCGCCTGTTCTGTTAAATCATCCGTATCCCCTAAGGCTGAACTTCCGTAAACTTCAGCCGTGAACCCACCTCCTGAAGCCTTTGACAACCGGTCTGCTACCTCATGAAGCGATTTGGTCTGGATATCCTCTTCCCCCTGGGTATTCCCAAACTTAATGGATACTTTTTCAACCGCTTCAGGCGCTTCTGTTTTTGTATCGTCTCCTTTTTTGTCACCTGCATCTGCCGCCTCTGTCCTGGCCTCCCCTGCTGCAGGCGCGCCTGTTCCCTTTGAACCGCATCCGGATAACATGGATACTGTCATTGCCGCCATAAGAACCATCACCATTCTCTTTTTCACTTTTTTTCCTCCTTGTTTGTTATGATAAATTTGCATCGTTTTCTAAATAAAATCAGAAACCGATTGAACATCCCCCGTCAACCATCAGCGCTGTTCCTGTCACAAATCTGGAAGCCGCTCCTGAAAGATAAACTGCCGCCCATCCAACATCCTTTGGCAATCCATAGCATTCCATGGGCGTATGGCCCAGAATCTTTTTCTGGCGCTCCGGGTCTTTGTCTGTTGCCTGATGGAACATAGGCGTATCAATAAAGCCCGGTACAATTGCATTGACCCTTATGCCGTCTTTTGCAACTTCTCCTGATATGGTTTTTACCAGCCCCAGGACAGCTGCCTTCGCTGCGGAATAGGCAGTTACATTCGTCATTCCCATAACCGCGGACATGGACGAGATGAAAATGACACTCCCCTGCTTATTCGCCCTCATGTATGGAATCGCCGCCTGGGTAAGGGCGTAAGCGCCGAAGAGATGGACATCCAGTACGGACTGCAAATCCTCTCTTGTCACATCCTCCACAGCCTTTTTGCAATGTACCCCCGCATTGTTAATCAGGATATCAAGCCTTCCATAACGGTTTACGATTTCCTTTATGATTTCCCCTGCCCTGCCAGTATCCGTCACATCATATTCAATGCCGGCAACGCTGTCACCCAGATGGGCACAGGCATCATCCAATACCTGTCTGCGCCGTCCTGCTATCACCACCTGGGCGCCCGCTGCCGCAAGACACTCTGCCATGGCCAGTCCCAGACCGCTTCCCCCTCCCGTGATAAGTGCAACATGGCCTTTCAGTCCAAATGCTTCCATCATTCCGTCATTCATGTCTCCCCTCACCTTCTTCCAGTACATGCATCATCAGTCCCCGTTCCATCATCTGCATGGCAGACCTCATATATCCCAGTGCAAATGCCATTCCCGCATGCCATGGCGCACCGCATAATATTTCCGGCGTATGGTCCGGCACGATTACGCCATCGAATCCACACTGTTCCAACAGGGCCAGTGCTTTAAGCATATCAATGTCCCCGTCGTCGACAAATACTTCATTGTATTTAGGGACTTTCCCTTTTACATTCCTAAAATGTATATAGCTGATACGCTTTTGCCCGCCATATTGCCTTATGGCATCGTAGATATTTCCATGGGTCATCTCCTGGATACTGCCCATACAGAATTCCAATTTGTTGGATGGGCTGCTGCTGATATCAATTACCTTCTGGTATAGCTCAGGCTGATATACCAGCCGGGGCGTCTGTCTCAACCCTTCAAATGGCGGATCATCCGGATGCAGGGCCATCTCCACCCCTGCCTCTTCAGCTACAGGAAGTATCTCCCTAAGGAAACGTTCCAGCCTGTCCCAAAGTTCTTCGGAAGAAACCGGAGCAATAGCGCTGCCGTCGGATTTGGCATAGGTCATATTCCAGATTTCGCCTTTTGGAATTGGTGAATCCACCTTAATCCTGGATGCGTCGAAACATGTCCCATACGCCCCGCCGCGGCATGAGCGTTCTTTCTGGTGCCCCCATACGCCTGCCAGACTGAAATTATATCCAAAGGAATGAATTCCTGCCTTCCCCGCATTGCATATGATTTCCTTAAGATGTTCCATCTGACGCGCCCTTTCCGGGCCATCCAGCAGGACATCATACCAGTCCGCCGGACTGAAATTCTCAATCCCATAAATAGTCAGGCCGTGCTGCCCCGCTTTTTCCTGAAGGGCAATCATCGAGTCTTCCTCCCAAATCCCTTCCAGGGCCTTTGCCTCCCCGTAATTCACTTTATCATTTGTTGCCGTGACAATCTGATTTGAATAGTAATCAGCCAGATGGACAATCAGATGGGTACAGCCACATTGCCTGGCAAAGGCAAAGTATTCATCTGTCAGCATATGGCGGTATAATCCCAATCCCAGTTTAATCTCAGCCATATATCCGTCCCCTTTCTCCGTTATGTCCCAAGTATACCGCAAAGCCTTTAAAAATACCTCTTGCATTTTATCAAATTTGTGCTATATATTGATATATAACAAAAAATAGGAGTATATTTTATGTTGAATATTATCAATGATATAAATCTCATAGACCCCCGCACCGAGTCACACTACCGCTTCCATACACAGCTTGACCCTTCCCAATATCCTCAGGTCCATGATTTCTATGAGATTGTCCTTGTAACTTACAGAAACCTGAACCTGCAGATATGCGGGAACCGTTTCACCCTGCAGCCCGGAGGGATGGCGTTAATCCGTCCCGGTGATATCCATTCCAAGTCAGGGAAGGACAATGCCCATATCAATCTGGCGTTTCCCTCCGCAACGATTGACGCACTGTTTGACTACCTATGCAATGAAAAAGAACGGGATGGTTTAAAACAGCTGCCCTACGTTCCTCCTGTCCAGCTAAGCCGACCGGAACTTTTAAATATCCAGGAAAAGATGCAGCTGCTTAACACCATCCCCCCCAATGAATGTGAAAAAATCAGGACTACCCTGCGCAGCATACTCTTTGATGTGGTTACCCACTATTTCCTGCCCTCTTTACATTCCAATCATATCCACCAGTCCATCCCCCAATGGCTGGCTTCCGCCCTTACCCTGTGGCAGACCGGTGAACACCGCAGCGAGGGGTTGGATTTCTTCTGTGAACACACCGGATATAGTAAGGAACATATCTGCCGTACCTTTAAACGCTGTTTTGACATGGCGCCAACGGTTTACCTGAACAGGCAGAGGCTCAATTACGCCATCAACCTGCTTCTGCACTCAGACTATTCCGTGACAGATATTGCATACGAATCTGGTTTTTGCAGTCCCAGCCGTTTTTACCACACCTTCCGTAATACTTATGGAATCTCGCCAAAACAGTTTTGTTCACAGTATCATCCCTCCATATTACCTGAGCAGCCGTTAACACAATCTGATAATGAGCAAAGGAGTACTGCAGATAATGCTTGAAGTTCAATCCCTCACAAAATATTATGGGAAATCCATGGCAATTGAGGATATCAGCTTTTCCGTGGGCCGCGGAGAAATAGTAGGTCTCTTAGGCCATAACGGTTCCGGAAAATCCACCACCATGGGCATCATGACCGGGTGCCTGGCCGCATCCTCGGGACAGGTCCTGATAGATGGGGCCGATATTGCAACGAATCCGGAACAAGCCAAAGGAAAGCTTGGATATCTTCCTGAGATTCCTCCTGTTTATCCTGACATGACGGTAGAAGAACAGTTGACATTCGCGTCACGGCTCCGGGCTATCCCTGCTGCTGACTGTCCTGATGCAGTGGATGATGCATGCAGGAAACTGAATATAACGGGTGTCAGACACCGTCTGATTGAAAACCTTTCAAAGGGCTATCGCCAGAGGGTGGGGTTTGCCCAGGCCATTCTCGGCAATCCTCCCCTCATCATTCTGGACGAGCCGACGGTCGGGATGGATCCCGGACAGATCATCGAGCTGCGCAATGTCATATCAGAACTGGGAAAAGAGCGTACCATCATACTCAGTTCCCATATCCTTTCCGAGATTACGGCTGTCTGCAGCCGTATCATCATACTAAGCAACGGCCATCTGGTTGCTGATGATACACCGGAAAGGCTGCTTCATGCCGGAGATTCCGCCAGCCGTATTTACCTGTGTACTTCTGCGCTCCCGAAGATACTCCTTCCCCGTCTGGCCCATGAATGCGGCCTATGGAATGTGGAAAGCTGCGGGTCTGTCCTGGAAGGAAGATGGGATTATATCCTCTCCCCTGATGATGAAAGCCTTTTCTATCAGAAACTTCCTTTGCTGATCCAGGAAGCCGGGGCATCCATCTATGTACTGAAACCATTAGAGCAAGGGCTGGAACAGGTATTTCTGCAGCTTACCCAGGACAGACGTCATAAGGAGACTTCCCATGAAAGCAATTTATCGTAAAGAGCTGGGCGGATATTTCCATACCATGTCCGGTTATGTTTATCTGTCCATATTCCTGATGATCAGCGGATATTACTTTGTGACTGGAAACCTGCTGTCAGGTAACGGGGATATGAAAAATTATTTTTCATCCATGGTCCAAGCGGGCATGTTCCTTCTTCCCATGCTGACCATGCGTTCTTTTGCAGAGGAACAGAAAACAGGAACCAACCAGCTTTTAATGTCCTCTCCCGTATCCGGCCCTGGAATTGTAACAGGGAAATTCCTGGCTGTCCTCACGGTCTTTGCCATCGGACAGTCTGTCAGCCTGATATATGGCGCAATTCTTGCCGCCTATGGACAATTTGACCCTTATCTCCTGTCAGGCAGCCTGGCCGGAACTATTTTGGCCGCATCGGCCTTCATATCCATTGGTCTGTTCATAAGTTCCGTCACTGACAGCCAGGTGGTGGCCGGGGTCATCAGCTACAGCATCCTTATGGGGTTATGGCTCATCGGATATATAGGAACCTTCCTGTCCTCATCCCCCCTCAAGGCGCTGGCTTCCTATCTGTCCTTATCATCGAAATTCATGGAATTTTCCATGGGACTCCTGTCCTTGACCTCTGTCACCTATTACATCAGCATTGCTTTCCTGTTTCTCTTTTTTACCATATTGATGCAGGAACGGCGCCGCATCTGCTAGGAGGGAATTGAAATGAAACCATTCACATCGGCCTTTTATATCAAAAGTGCAGCATTACTGGCAGCCGCAGTTATGATACTGTCTAACATAGCCGCTGACCATGCCGAAAAACAATTCGGACTCAGGCTTGATATGACAGCCAGCCATTTCTACCATCTGACCGATACCACGAAGGACACAGTTTCATCCCTGACATCACCCGTTACCATAACCGTATTAAATTCCAGGGAAGCCTTTCTGCCAATTATGCGCGAAATCCTGGACCGGTATGATACCGCCGGTTCCAATCTGGAGGTAGGGTATATAGACCCTTATATAAACCCTGCCATTGCAGAGGATTTAAAAAACAAAGGATATAGTGCCGCCATGGACAATCTGGTTGTCTCCGGTCCCTCTGCAACAAAGGTCCTTGCGCTTGAGGATATGTTTACGACCGGCCCTTCCGGGGCAGTTACCGGCATAGCCGCCGAACAGATGCTGACCAGTGCCATACTCTATGTTTCACGGGAGCAGGTTGGAATTGTCAGTTTTTCTGACGGACATGGCGAAAAACCCTCCGACACCCTCATCAACCTTTTTGAACAGAATAACTACCATATTGACCATACAACGCTATCCCTTCAGGATATTCAGGAGGATACCTCCCTGTTTATTCTCGCCGCACCGTCCAGGGACTTTTCCGATATGGAGATTGGGAAATTAGAACAGTACCTTACATGCGGAGGCCGGATACTGGCCTTCCTTCCACCAGATACCGCCGAACTTCTTCCCACACTCTCCGGTTATCTGGAAGAATGGGGGATTGGGACAACCAATGGGATAATAGAGGATACCAGGCTTAATGCGGATGCAAATGCAACCCATATCGTACCTGTCTATGCTTCCCATCCCATAAACCAGACATTAGGGAACTCCCGTATCTACCCTATCCTCCCTGTCTGTACGCCATTAAACCAGCTTTTCATCCGGCAAGGTACCGTGACTACATCCAAAATACTTTATTCTTCACCCAATGCAACGGTTAAAAATACCCAAAAGAGCGGCAGAAATGGCCCTTTTACCCTCGCGCTCTCTGCTGAAAAGCAATTGTCAGCCGGTAATACCGCCCGGATGATAGTCATCGGCAGCAAAGGAATTTATAATGATTTTCAGATGGATTCACCCAGCACTGCTAACCGTGACTTTCTTTTACAGGCCGTAAACTGGTGTACTGAAACTGATTTTCAACTGAACATACCGGTAAAATCCCTGGATCAGAAGCCCATAACCGTATTGTCCTATCAGGGGGCTGTTATGGCTGCTGTATTCATCATGGTCCTTCCAGCCAGTGTTTTCATAACCGGTATATGCATCCGCAGGCGGAGGAAACATCTATGAGTACAATCAAAAAATGGAATCATGTATTGTCCGGCCTGTCCATAGGCCTTGTCTTCCTGCTGCTGTTTCTCTTGTTCCATTCCAGCCAGGGCCACCTGGACAGCCCTGAACTACCGCCTATAACAGATTTCCCTGTAAGCAGCATCAATGCTATTGCCATCAACCACTCCACTGATTCAATCGGATTGATTCTGCATCCGACCGGAATTGAACTCCTTAATCAGGCGTCAGATGGTTACTCCCAGCAAAAGCTTTCTGCCCTTGTATACAAAATATGCCATCTGTCCGCATTGCGGATCATTCACCCCTCACAGGATACAGATTACTCTTTATCCCAATATGGACTTGATACCCCCTCTTCATCCATCAGTCTGATTCCCGCCCAAGGGGAAACCATGCGGTTCTATCTTGGTAATAAGAATCCAATCGATGGCTCCTGTTATGCAAAGACGGAACATGATGACACCGTTTATCTTATCAGCCCGGACGATACCTCCATGTTAACCCAGTCCCTTTCCCAGCTCAGGATTTTAGATTTATATCCCCCGCTTGCAGCGGACCAGCTTGAAAAGCTTGAAAAGCTGCAGGTAACCTGTGACGGGCGCACGTGGTCCATCCTCCGGGGCGCCGATGATTCCGGAAGCCTCTATCACCTGTCAGAACCGGTACAGCTTCCTCTGGACTGGCAGACTGCTTATAAAAAAATAATGGAACCATTTCTAAAACTGGTTCCAGATACTTTCCTGTCTGATTTTGCATCACCAAGTGAATATGGTTTGGACCATCCATCCATAACCCTGACGGCCGTAATTGACGGAAACGAATACGTCTCTTACTTTTCACCTGCTGACGGCGACCGTTGGTACTGTATGTCCAGGCAAACTTCACAAATCTGCAGCATTCCCGCAGGGCTTGTAAGCTTCATGACACAGGACTATATGGAATTCTTAAGTAATTCCGTGTATTCCAGAAATCTGGCTGATATTTCCTCCTTAACCATCTCAAAGAATGGGGAATCGCAGGAAATCCAAATCTCAGGCGACGGCATTTATCTGGAAAGCAGGGCAGGGAACCAGGTTTATGATTACCAGATGCTGGCGGATTTCCATAAACACATCACTGCCATCCCCGCTGCCGGCCTGATGGAATCCTCTGATATAGTAAACACCGCCCCCTTCATGGCACTGACGTTTACCCTCCGCAATGGGCACACTGATATTCTAGAGTTCCTTCCGGTCTCAGACCGTCTGTGTGCCATATCGGTAAACGGGAACATTGATTTTCTTACCTATACTTCCGTACTGCGGGATATCGTAACCTATTTTGAGGCCTTTACTGGAAAATCATTTGATGATTAGCCCGGACCATATCATATAACAGCAACAGATATTCGGAATAAAGCAGATTAATCCCCATTCTCCCCGGGTTGGCCGGAGAAGCATCCATCTACCAGGGCTAACTCCGGCTGGCCTTCATCTGTCTTTGTCCTTGGCAACTGAATGGTATGATGGTCTTTCCGGTTAAGTCATATTCCTCCATATCACCCACGGTCCCTGCAATCATATGGGCAATGATACTGGTGTAGTGAGAAATAGGCCACTAAAAGATGGGTCGGATTTCCTTCCCCTGAGGACACCGCTGCGCCGTCCTCACCACTGCTTCCACCAGAGCCTCCACAGGCGGAAAGTGATGGCACCATCACAAGGGTAAGGAATACCGTGCCCATTTTTTCAACCTATTGTTCATATGTTACCTTATAAATTTATCGAACACTCCCACCATCACTTCCATCCAAAATACCTATTCTTCAGCTCAAGTTCCAAATCAAACAGCATAATGATTCATATCACAAAAATCCTGACATTTTAAACTCTCTGATGTAAACTCCATAACAAATGTTTCGTTTGAAAGAAAATCAAATGCCTCTTTTAATTTTTTTATATCATCATCCTGATAAATGCCCGGTTTATAGTATGCTAATGTAATGTGAGGCGTCATTTGATAACCTACAGGGTATATCCTTTCTAAACATTCATATAAATCCATCAATTTATCGCAGTCCGGATTACTATACGGCTCCAGGCCTAATACAACGCTTGAGTGGACCATGTTAAAAACACAGATGGTCTTTAGTCTTATAATCCATGATTCTTTACATACATTTTCCATGAATATCTTTGCCTTTTCCCTAATAAGGCAAATCTCCTCATCCACAACATTTTCCGGCCGGCCATTGACCAAATCATGAAGTGTCATATGAAATGTATTTTCGTTCAAACGCTCTGCAAACATACCCTGACATTTAGAATATAATATATCCTGCATATATTTTAATTTTTTCCTTACAATTTTTGTTTTTGCATCATTTAAATCCAGAGAAAATAAAATTGTATTACCGATGTATTTCTTAAACTTCCCCGAAGCATCTACCTTATCATTTAAACTGCTGTTTGTACAAAAGCACCCATCATGATTCATATAAAGGCTATTGTATTCAAAATCATAGACCCGCTCTCTAAATTGATTCAATGTTTCCATCTTACCACCCCCGTAATCCTTACCCGGAATCATCCCTAAAAATATGATTCTGTTTTTCCGAATCCATCTTTTCCAGCATCATTCCCATACTGGAGTTAAGCGCCTCAATATTTCTCTTTAATATTCCAAATACATTGGTAAATTCAGGATAATATTTCTTACAGTACGATGCCATGGGTATTAAAAACAACTGTGTCTCCCGTAGATATTTACGCATTTTATCATTGGAAAATGTATATAAAGTGCTGCTATTATGCAGACGGTCGCTGAGCTTAATCAATGCCGCTTTCGGGTTCGCTTCAATCCGTTTAAAATACTTGCCCAGCTCATAATCATCCAATCCCGGTTCCTTGGTTAAAAGCTGGATGATTTCCAGAACCTCTTCTTCCAAATGGTATTGACGTATAAGTTCCTCGCCGTTAAAAGGTAATTTTTCATGACAGTCTTCAAGTACATCATGAAGCAATGAAGCTGATAACGTAATATCATCATTGACCCCATAGCTAATCAATGTGGTACAGACCTTAAGCGGATGACATATGTAAGGGTCCCCATCCTTTCGGTACTGTCCATCATGCAATTTTCTTGCTACAGGGAGGGATACAAGAACCTGCTGCAGATTCCGGCCGAATGCAAACCCTTTTATAAACATATAGGATTTAATGTACCTGGCAGTATCATTTTCATTGAACTCGTCGTTCATCACAATATACTCCTTGGTTGTTTCCATAAAATCCTCCTTTATACCATCCAATCTCATCCACAGTCAAAAACCCATATTTTATAAATACCAAAGGAGTGCCCTGTCTGAGTTTATCCAATAATCCGGCATCGCCGTTTACGATTTTCTTAAACGCATCCTCATCTGTCACTATTGTCCTTCCTATGTTTATAACCCCTGTATATTGGAATTCCGGATTTAAATACTCCAAAAGCGCTAAAAGATATCTTATTTCAACATATCTCCACGTTTTAGTATAAAAACCGATTTTGGTATAATAATTACCCAAAAATGTCTCCTTGCCGTCCTTCTTCAATTCATCCCGCAATAACTTTCTTAACACAGTAAGACTTTGATATCCGATATAATCCACATCTGTTTCTATTTCCCATTTATCCATACCCTATAACGCCTCCTGCCCGTTCACATAAGTCCTGTCATTTTACCTTTCCCTCTTTTACATTCCTTCCATTACAGTTCAACGGCTTGATAATGAACCCTTTCCCTTATCACAATAATACCAGCCGCCATCTGCCTGATAGATAATGTGGATGCCGCAGGGTTTTAAATCGCTCCGGTAAAACCAGCTCCCATCCTCCAATTGTGATGCATAAGATGATACGGCTTCATGATACCACTCCCCTTCCTCAAACCCGGTTTCCGGATTCCGCGCCCATATCCCCTTCCCACAGAACAGTCCGTCATCCCAAGTTCCCGCCATCATGGATATATTTTCCGGTGAAGATGTGGTATACCAGGCTCCGCTTCCGCTTCTCTTCCCATCTTGAAATTCTCCCATATAGAAATATTCCTGAGCCGGCGAGTAGTATTGTCCATATCCCTCCGGTTTCCCGTTATCTACCTCCCCATAATAGTAATCGCCATAGTCATACTGAATCACCCTGAGTTTATCAGCTTCCATGATTCCGTCAGGTGACAGGCTTTCCATCTCCCAGCTTCCATTATCGTAAATCCAAAGTCCCCCGCGCATGACTCCATTCCTGTACCGCCCCATCCAGAAAGAGCCATCCTCCGCCTTCAGCAGTCCATACCCATCCCTTATGCCGTTTGTGTGATTACCAAAGAAAAACCGTCCCCCACTCCTTTCGCTTCCAAACCCTTCCATCTGCCCCTGTTCCTGTTTTCCGGCATAATACACACCCCCATCCTCCCACGCCTGATAGGTGTATGTTTCCTCAGGAATCAAAACAGGCGGTATATCTGCACTGGCGTAGCTGTCCATCTCAAAGGGGGAATGATAAATCCTCCCAAGCAGGGCAGGAAGCAATATAAGAATTGTCAGAAACGTATAACCCTTTTTCCAGCGCAACCTGTGTGGCTTTATACTGCAGGACTCCGTTCTGCCGTCTTCTTTCATCTCTCCTAACCCATCCAGGCTGTATAATATGGACAGCAGCGAAAACACCTGAACACCATATCCTAATAGGGGGAAATAATTGCCCATTCCCACACCGGCCTGTACCAGAAACAGCTCATTCAGTGTACTGGACACGAACATCATGATAAGTTCCGCCCGGATATACCATGCAATCCTCTTTAGCCTTCCATCCCGGTAAGGAATACGACCGGTAAAGAACATTACACCTGCAAAAAGGATTAAAAATACAAGCAGGGCAGCTTTTCCATATTCAGCATTCAGGCAGGATAATGGATTTTTTTTCCACGTAAGCCATACTTCCCCCTCCATCAAGTCATGACCCAACCGGTTAAATCCAGGTTCCATATACCCAGACCAGTTTGCCTTAACAGCCTCCAACCGGTAGTCAAGCCAGTTTACATCCCTTAGACTTCGTTCTGTATCAAACAGGTGTACTCCCAGACTATATAAAATCACACGGATTCTTGGACTTTTATAAATCATCATACCCAGTCCAGCCAGGTTCATTGCCGCCATAGTTCCCGCTGCCAGAACTTTACGTCCGGTTCCTTCCAGCTTGTATATATATTCCCTGAAAAATACCAGACAGGAAAAACTGCCCAGAAGTATCACCTCTGTCATCATCCAGTCAACATCTTTCCATTCCGGGATGACCATGATGTCTTCCAATGCCCAAATGCCTAAGATAGTAAGCAGGGTATAAAAGACACTTGCGGTAAAAATATTGGACAGCCTGTCTTTATCCAGTCCAGATTCTGAAATTTTCACGGCCGCCAATGCCCATATGGGCCAAAAAAGCGCCAGTGCATACTTGATATACAAAACCGTCCATTCCAGCATGATATGCGGGGCTGTTCCTCTCAGACTCCAGCCTCTTCCAGCCACCATCAAAACAATTACTGCGGCTGCCTGAATAACACATTTCTTCCATTTTCCTGTTTTATGATTTTTAAGGCCGGATACCAGAATCCTGCCCGCCAGCATACTGCAGGCTGCCGCCCAAACATAGACAGGCAATTCCCGGGCGCCTTCCTTTACATCATAACGCAGCAGTGCTCCTGCATACAGTACTATCATGATGGCGGCACACAGGCGGCCCGCCTGAAGTGATTTATCTGTCCTTTCCATATCCCACCCCCACTCCTAAACATAAACTAAAAATCCCCATGCGTTTTATGGATCCATTACAGGTATATTATAATATCCACGGGAAATCCGCTTGCCGGAATGCAGATATCTCATTATGATTTCCACTGAATCCCCGTATATCCTCAATTCCGTATAGCACCCGTCCCTCCACTCAGACGGCAGAACCGCCTCTGTTGATTTTAAATCCACCGGGCATATGCTTCCATCATTGATATAGAGGTTTTCCCTCATGGAATCGTACTCCACACATCCAGATGGAATATCCGGTGACAGATGGGTATGACCTGAGATAAAAATAATATTCCTTTGCTGGTCCACAATTTCCTGCAATGCCGTGTCCTGTGCCAGATATGGTGATTTCCCTTCAGGGCTTCTCTGCGGGTTATGTGCCAAAAGAGGGGCATGGCACAGGATGATATGCTGTCTGGCCGGACTATCTGTAAGATATTGATTAAGCCATTGAAGCTGCGCTCCCTTCTCGGGAAAATAAAATATTTTCCGTGCATACAGAGGATTTAAACCAATCAGGTCCACTCCCGGACCAAGCATTGCTGCAAAGGCACCACTGCCACTATCCATAAAAGCGTACCGTTCCCGTATCCTTCCATGAAGCCACTGTTCAAAGCACCGGTAATCCTTCTTTTGGCATTCCGGGATATCATGATTCCCTGCAACTGCAAAAATCGGTTTTGCCGGTATGGTTTCTTCAATGACGCTGGCCAGCCTGTCATACTGCAATGACTCACAATTATTAACCAGGTCCCCCGCCATTAAAACCAGATCCATATCTTTCATGCGGTTCAGTGCTGTACGGATCCTGCCAGGCTTATCTGTCATGTGTAAATCGCTCATAAGGCCAATCCGCATTTCCGGGGTATGATTGCAATGGTGTGAAGATGTCATGTGGGATTCAGGTATCTCCCAGTATGCTTCTTTTACCTGGGAAAAATCCTCTGGTATTGTCTTTACACAGATCCTGGACGCCTCTTTGGGAATGGACCGGCCGCCTGTATATGAGAATCCGCCTTTGCCATCTGGATTAAGGGGCAGATACGCAAATGGGGAATACTGTTTCAATTCCCCATCTGCATCTGCCCAGGACAGCCGGGCCATAAGGCAGCCCTTTTCCTTGACATCATACTGCCCATCTGCCAAATTCCTTTTTACAAAATTTACGTTCAGCATGGCTGCTCCCAATTTTCTTTGATATTATTATGATTCAATATCTTCCTGCTTTCCTACAACTGCCAAATCGCTCTTATCCTCAGCTGTCTCCAGCTTATCTTTATTAAGCTCCCATCCATTGCAATTCATTATTTTTTCAATATACCCTGCATCCTCATCTCTTAAAATCAAGGTGTCATGTCCTGTAGAAAGTGCCTTTTTTGCTGCCTGAGGCTCTCTTGCAACCCAGTCTACTGTCAAAAAGGCTGTAACCGGGTCAAGGGAGCGTTTGTCACATAATGCCTTAACATTGATACCATACAACGCTTCCTCAGGAAACTTTGCAGTGTAAAACCATTTCAGGAACGCTTCCAGAATACATGAATCGATTTTTCTTAATGCAGATATTGTCCGTTTAGCCCTTGTCTCAGAATATCCAAGATTATCAGTTAAATAGTTCAGTAGCCTTTTGTATGAAATCCTCATAATAATCCGTTCAAACATTATGATTCATCTCCTTTCAGCATCTGCATTACCATGGCTGCATATTCTCTTGCATCCCTCTCACACAGTTGTTTATTATATAGTTCAGGATTTTCCGCGAATGACACATACACGGACGGATGAAGACCAACAGCCATCTGCCGGCAGTACCCGTCTGAACCATTGTTGTACGTTCTGTCCTCAATGAAACAATATTGCATAGCGTGTCGGAACTCATGGATTACAGTATCTAAATACTCATAAATATATTCCGGTTTATTTGAAAGCAGGAAACGGTAATCTATCCAGATTTTCTTTTTACTGTTACAGTAATATCCACAGATACAGTCCTCCGACTCCCCCATCTCCAACCCCAGATTGAGCGAAAATCTGGTGCACAAACGTCTATGTAACTCATTCGCTGTGTTTATCCTGGTTTCAGCATCCATTCCAGTAAGGGATCTAACCGGATTTTTTCCCAGTAAATCCCATATCTCCTGAACAGCAAGTATTGACCGCGCTTTGTCTATATCAGTAAACTGCACTTCCGTTTCGCAAGATAATGCCTCGATGGAATCATACGGAAAAATTCCCCCTGTCCCAATTCCATCTTCCAAATCCCCATTAAAAATCTCATCATTTCCCAGAAGATCCAAGGTCACGATTGTAATTGCCGTTACGGCAATCATGCCTATAATCCAACCCAGCATTTACGATATCCCCCTTTACATCTTTTATGCTTTTACCAATGACCGATGGTTTTTCTCCGGGCATTTTATTGAGGGTCTCTTCAATGTCGCAGATAAGATGTATGATTCTTTTATCCATGATTTCACTCATTCCTCTCTGTTATCAGTACACAAACGTGCAGTACAGACTAAAATCAGATGAACACGGGGCATGTTGTTGAGTCATAGAATCACAACACACCCCTTATAAGCATGTTTCCTACATAAAGAATAAATATTTATGCAAAAACAGTCGGAACCTCAACCGCTTCCCTCTCACTCTCTGACTCTGCCTCCTGCATTGGGTCCGTATACATCATTTCATCTATCCCGGAAATTGTATCTTCTTCCGTATGACCGCTAAAGAAGCTGCCGATATATCCCATAAGCTTTTTAATGCCGGAAATAAGCATCTTACCAGCAAAGCGGACACACCTTGCCCCAAAACATACTACATCCTTTGTGACTACAGCCAGACTGCCGCCCGCATCCATTAAAGGCTCTGCAAGCACTTCAGAGGCGGCGTATGCAAAGGTAATCCCACCGAGAAATGCGAATATTCCTGTCCCAATAACAGATGCTGCATATAAACCAACTGATACAGAGGCATACACGGCAACAGCTGCACCAAGCACAATTCCGACAGCACGGATGATTTTTGAGGCTGTAGACTCTTCTATCTCCCCGTTCCCAACAGCCCCGGCAACACTCAAAGCGTCCACACCTGCACATACGCTGTATGTAATGTCTTTAAGAGACGCATCCTCCGGCATTATGCCTTTAAGGTACCCATCATCCCCGCTTTCCAAATACGCCTTCATCGTAAGCACAGCCTTGAACATGGATGAATCCTCTCCGTATCTGACTACAGCCAGTTCTATATTCTCTGTCGTATCTGCTGCTTTCTCAGCATATGCATTCAACGTAGCGGCAAGAAATCCGTTATTTCCAAGTGCATTTTTTAATTCTTCTTTCAGCTTTGCTTCCAGCTCCTCCGTGGCCTCTTCTTCTGTAAAAACCTTATGTGAATGTTCATTTATATAAGCTTCTACGGCAGACATCCGTCCTTCTGATTCACAAATGCCTGCTGCAATCAGTCCAACACGCACCTTGTAAAGAGTATTGCATCGTTCAGCGCAGGAATCTTTTCCCTTCAGTATTTTCTGTACCTTCTCATCATACCATGCATCCTGATTTTCCATAGCCTGTCGTACTTCCTGGTCATATTCGCCTACAAGTCCGATTACCTTATCAGCCATCACATAACCGATATTCTCAGTCTTGTCCGAATAGGCTCCACAATACATGTCCTTCAGTATAGTGCGTACATCACTGCCTTCCCTCTCCTGCTCAATCAGATTCCTACAGTCTGCCCTCAGCTGATCCATCTTATCCTGCCCCAAAATAAATGTTGTCATTGTAAATCCTCCTTTTAGTGATAATCGTTTCTTCTGTGTATGATACCATTTTATATTACTATAACGCTAAATCTTTCAAAACCCTGGAAATGTTTCATTTTGTCAGTTCTGCAATGGCATTTTCTTCAAGTCTTGCTGCCATAAATACCATCTTCTCACGGATTGTCCGGTAAAGCACCCTGTCATAGTCTGATTTAAAATCACTTTTCTCTGAAATAGAAATGTCAATCCCCTTACCTGTATAGTTAACAGCATAATCTTTTGGTGAAAACAGGCAGTCATCTGAGGTAGGCTTAAACCCCAGCCGCATCATCCGTAAATAGCATATGGCTATACTGTCCAGGTTCTCATTTCCATCGCCATACATGATTGTGGAATCCGACACACGTTTTAACGCATTAATCCAGTCCGTATGGCTAATTGCGCCTGTTCTCTGCGTAAATTGCCGCAATGCCATATTTACCAGCTTGGTAATATCCGCTCCCGTAATGAACCGTCCCTTTTTCTTCCCGTTTTCCTCATATAATAAATGGTCCACCGCAAGACCTAATTTATCATCATCAAAACACTGTTTCATGAATAATTCGTCATGTTTATTAAATTCGAGAACAATGCTTTCTGCCTTTTCCATCCTTTTCTTAAATATATCAATGCACTCCCCCCGGGTGGGCATATACAGGGCGAAATGTGAGTCAAAACGGCCGCTTCTGAAAAACTCTTTTGGGATACCGGACAGGCTATTGGCCGTAGCAAAAATATATACCGGTTTTATACAATCCTGCATCCAGCTCAGCAGAATTCCAAACATCCGCTTTGTAACACCACTGTTATCCTCACCTTTACCGCCACTTCCACTAAAGCCTTTTTCAATCTCATCTACGTATAAAATGCAGGGCGACATGGCTTCTGCAAGACGAAGGGCAAGATGCATGTTATGCTCCGACTCCCCTACAATCCCCCCCATCAAACGTCCGATGTCCATCTTGATTACCGGCAGTTCCAGCGATTTTGCCAGAAGATTGACTGCCGCGGATTTTCCACACCCGGGAACCCCACACATGAGGATACCCTTATGTCCTGTTGCACCGGTCCTGCGGAATATACGGTCTGCCTGCAGGATACTTTCTTTATTTGTGTCCAGCCATTGATGAAATGCCCGCATCCCGCCTAAATTTTCCTTTTCATCCACCTTCTGCAATTCCAAAAGGCCAATACGTTTTACATTCTGTTCTTTTAATGTTGCCAGGACCTTTTGAACCTCTTGTTTATTTTCAATCATCGGCCTTCCGGTAAGTAAATCCCTTGGCAGATTCAAAAGATAGTCAACCGTATCTTCTACCTGAATCAGGGAATTCCCCAGAAACCAGGATACATATGATTCAATGGTGTCATCTGACAGCACACAGTTGGATTGGGAAATCTTATTCTGGATTATCGCAGCAATTTCTTCGCCCTGCGGATATGGTTCCTCGACTATATAGCAATATGTCTTCAACCACGATGGCAGCTCTAATTGGTCACCGTACAGAAGTACAGCTGAGGACCGGATTGCACAGCTGTCGTCCGTTTCCTGCAGATAGCGGTCTACAAAAGGCAGAAGGGCATCATAAGCGGACACATCATTGTATGGAGAAGCATTTTTCCTGACATGGACAGCCAGCAAAGAAGGGAGCAGGTAATTAGACTTTTTATTAATGGTAAACCTTCCGTAACACCCGTCATCATCGCTTCCACCGCAGATTCTCTTTGGCAATTCCTTTAATGAACAGCAATCCATATTGATAATATTATAATCGATTAAAGCGCTGTGATAGATGTCTGAATCGTCACAATATACGTTCGAATAAGGGACGATTGTATCCATGGGATACTTTGTCATTCGGACAACGACTTCGTCTGAGTTTAATACCCTTCTTACTATCTCCAATTCAGTGGTTTGCAGATAAATAACCGGCTTGCGTAAAAGCATACCGTTTCGTATTTGGTTTGTGATTGTATTTATTACAGAATTTTTCGCATTCACGTATTTATCCTTTCTCAACAAAACTTTCTTCCATCCCAGATTTTCCCATCATTTCGGGTCACAATGACTGTGTTTCCTTCCACACGGACTTCTGAAATAACCGCAATCTCTTCCGGTACCTTTTGTCCACCATTCAAATCATCATAATTTCCGTAGTTAATATGCCCGTCTTTTACATATATATATTGTGGATTATCTCTATTCGCATTAACTGCAAACGAAGATGCATCAATTGGAATTGCAGAATACCTTTTACCGTTAATATAAATCCCGTCCAGCTTCCGGGTAATCGTGTTTTTTCCGTTCGTGATACTATCAGGAAGGATACGGATAACCGTTCCTTCCAGAACAAGGCAATACATCCGTTCGCCCTGCAAAAGACTACGGTGCTCAGATTTTCCGGCCGCAGTATTGGCAAACTCCAATTTCACGTCTGCGTCTGCATGAATCACACATGTCCGAAGCCGCTTCTCATAAGATGGGGACCGGGATGGATTAAAGGGAAACCTATATGTACCATTCAGAGCATGGAGCGTAATTGAAGCGCACGGATCATCCAAACAAAAATCGATTATCATATCATGATTGTCCGCATTTGCGTCAAAAGGCCTTTTCATAAACTTATAAGCTTCCTTTAAATGATTCTCATTGATATGTTCCAGACAGCCTTCATTTTTGTCCGCCAACAGGACACCGGCAATTACCAGCATGATAATCCTGCTGTCACTGCCTGGTAATCCGGAGGCGTACTTATTATAAATAGAAGCCGCTGTTTCCGCCTGTCTTTCATACTCAGGCATATCTTCATATTGATTGATTGTTTTAAACAGCTTCCTGCTAAGGTTACCGTTTATTGACCAATAGTCATCAACGCCCGTCATCTGGAATGGCAGATCATCATCCAGCATCATCAAAACCACATCAAGATGGTGCAGATTGATACTGCCGCTCCATCGAAGATGCCCAATTGCAAAACGTGAAAATGCTTCACAATTACGAAGCATGTCCAGCACATCAAAATGTTTATAAAAATCCGTGATATTAAGAATCGGTACCGACTGCATATGAAGGATTTCCGACATGTCTAACACCCCACTTTCCGCATATCATAGTCTCCATTCCTGTTTTGAGAACACATTCGACTCAATACTGCTGCAGATTCTTTGTGCTTCCCTTTTATAGTTTTCAAGCTGCTGCCCATCCTCCTTCCGGACAGGCCGTAAACTCTTTCCCATATCTTCAACAACATCAGATACAGCAGCCAGAAGCTGTGGGTACTTCATATCATACCCTAATAACGCCAATTCACTTTCATCGTATACAACCTCAGTCTCCTCATATCTGTCATGCCTCACCGTAGTGGTGTTCCCGGATGGGCATAAACCTGCAATCAAATCATGAATGGCAGCATACAGTTTAAAACGCATCATCCAGTTATCAAATGCCCTTAAATATGACAGGATACCACTGTGTTCTGATGCTGGTACTATATTTTCCGGCACTTCCCGTTCCCTTATGTATACTCTTTTGTGTACAGCAGGAACATAATCCCTCTTTATCTGCTCTGCCATTGAAAGGCTTTCATGGAGTTTATCCATGTCAGCGTTCAACTGCATCCAAATCGTATTGTACAACAAAATACAAATTACATATGTCCCTTCGTCTTCGTCATATTCAAATGCATTAACAGATGGTTTCCTTACCGCCTGACAAAAATTCTGTAATACATCGTGAAAACCTCCGCGTTTTGAGAATGCCTTCCATATGACACCATCCTTTTCCCGATTCGAGACACCAGCTGCTATACGCGCATCATACGTATCATTTCTTATTATCTCTTTCGACATATCCGCATACTCCTTCACCATTGCTTCAATCATTACTCCGGTTACATTATCCATTGGTTTATTGGTCGTCATCTGAGATTAGCAGGATTCTGTCAAACGCCTTATTAGCCGTTGCCCGGAGAACAGCATAATGATTTTCAAAATCCTCCCCATATACGTTCTTTTTTGTGAACGAATCACGCAAGGCACTTTTTACAGGGTTATAAATCTCATTAAGTTTTTCGGTACGTTTCTTTTCCATCTTATTTACAGCAGAAGAAACAGAAGCAAGGGAAACTGGCGTCTTTTCATATTTTTTAAAGAATTCAACGATGGCACTACCTGCAAACATACCTACGACTGTTACAAAAATGGGTCCGATTCCAGGCACAATAGCTGCAATAAAAGCCAATATAACAAAAACCACTGCACTCAATATGTATCCCACAATAGCTCCGATAAGATTAGCATCAGCAGCTATGTCAGGCATAGTGATATTTGGGATGGACACCCGGCTGCTGATTGCTTTTACATCATCCTTGCTGATTCTAACCATATCGCTCATAGCTGTGTCTGCATATAACTCAGACGAAGCATTGTTGATGACCCTGACAATTTCAGAAGCATCTGAATCAGACCAGGCTTTCATACTTTTTTGGATTTCCTGACTTTTATTTCTTTTAAGGGAATCATTCACTGCGCGGTCAATCTTACTGGTAATTGTACCAACATTTGTAAAATCTGTTGCACGGTCAATGTGGTCCCATAATCCCGATGCGTTCCGCGTCATGGACTTTAATGCGGAAACCGCATCATCATAGGCCTTACCAGAAAGATTTTCAGTAATATCGCCCATCATTTTGTCTGTATGCTGTCTGCACCTTTTTATGATAAGGTCTATCGCATCGCCGCGTATACCTGGTGCCTTGACTTCGTTGTATGCAATTGTTGCAAGTCCCTTAACAACACTATGCGATGAAGCATCCGATGGAGTAACCCAACTGTCGTTAAACACTTTTTCACACAATTCAACCGTGAACGGCATGTTGCTGCCGCCTCCGGTAACGACAATCGCTTTAACAAATATGTTTTCGCCTTCCAGTGTCTGCTTGACATCATCCAGAAATCGCCTGCAATTCTGTTTCCATGTGCCGTGGCTTACTATCTCGCCATTCTTTTTGGCATCAAACTCATACCCATCCACAGCATACTGCATCATCGCTTCCGTAACATCATATTTTATAGCAATTTCAACAGATTCCCCATCATCAAAATCCAGATTCCCATCTTCATCAATCACAGGAAGAGGCACAATCTTTATTGCAGTATTTCCATTCAGTTTTCCGTCATAGTAATCCTCCTTATCTTCCCTCAATTGAAAAACTGCATGATTACAATTGCTTCTCGCCACCAAAAGCCTGTTTTTGTCATACATTTTTGCCTGCTTTGCAAGAGTAGCCTGTGTCTTTTCACTCTGAATGATGTAATCAAGCATGGCATGCTCTATCTTTGCAGCGCCAAGCTCCCAGCTGAGATTGATTATTTTCCTACCGGGAAGAATATATGTGGCGTCAGCCGTAGAAGAACCGTAGTCCACCACCAAAATGCCTTTTTGGATATCCAGCTTGTCGCGGAGCGAATCAATTTCAAGAAGTGAAAAAACAGCAGCACGTGATTCTTCCGTGACAATGACATTCCGAATACCAGTGGCCTCAGAAATAAGCGTCTCATACTGTTTACGCATGGATTCGCCTTTCCAGATAACAGACGCCGGGCATCCAACAACCAGTAATACTTCGTCTTTATTCCAGTGCGCATTCCCATTGGCATCAGAGGTAATAACAGACCTTATAACCCTGCGGTTTGAACTGTTTTGCAGAATTGCTTCCGACACGCCTTTGATGAAATCAGACATATGCTGCCTGTTTTCCATATTCAAGCTGGATTTACTGTCCCAGTCCCTTGGGGACCTTTTAAAGCTCACAACAAAGTTCTTTAATTTTGCAGCATCCGACCCAATAATAATTGTTCCGTCATCCTCCTTTGCCACGGCTGATTTTTCAACCTGCTGGTCGCGGCTTTTATGTATATATAATGGCTCAAGCTTACTGACGCGGTCTGTAACGGATTTGGCAAAGGCAACCGAATCCCCGTCACCAATATCCCAGCCCATGACCAATTTGATTCCAGTGTACATAGGTTGTATTTTCGTATTATTCTGCGTATTCATAACAGCAGTCCTCCTTGGTATCGTTTGGCAAAATTATAACGGATAACTATTTTTAATATGTGATATCTGCCTGCAGAATGCGTGCGCCATCTCCATATATCCCTCAAGCTCCCCTTCCTGGGCTGGCGATATGGTAAGTGCGTGAAATACATTGTCATCATTCTGCACTTCGCATAGCTGTTTAAGCATCTCGTATAGTAAAGTATACTTTGGTGTATATACTTTTTGAAAATCACACCTTTCCCTGAATTCTTTAAACCGTTTGTTATAAGCTTCAACTTTACTGTTGTATTGCTCTTTCTGCATTAATCGGGACTTCAGCTGATTTCCTAACGACTTCAGTTCCTCCTCTTTTTTTTCCTTCGGACCTCTGCTAATTGCCTGAAGCAAATCGAGGGTGGGAACCCTGCTGTGTCTTTTCTGAATTTCATTGTATTGTTTCCGGAACTGATTGGGTTCATCAACAAGACTATCGTATTGTTTTTGTAAACCATCATATAGTTTTTGCAGTTCCCCCATTTCTCTACAAAGCCCCTGTTTTCCTGATTCATGAGCGGATCTGTATCCATCACACATTTCGTCATATAAGGATTCCATCCTCTTTATGTGTGTGTTATAAAAAGCGATAAAGATAATAAAATGTCCTTCTTCTTCATCAAAACTAAATGCATTAGCGGATGGATGCTCTATGATATTTTCAATGTCTGTCAACATATCATACAGACCGCCATGTTTTGAATAAGCCTTCCAGATTATCCTGTCCCTGGATTGTTCCTCCTCTTTTCTGATGATATTCAAAAATTCAGATTCATCATCACATACCGGCCCGAGAGGTTTTCTAAGCTCCATGCGTTCATTTTCCAAGATAGAATCTTTTATATTTTCCTGTAGCTCCTGTAAACTCCGGTTCTTTTGAACAGATACTTCTCTTCTTGCATTAGCCTGGGATTTTTTAGCATTTCCAGTCATTCCACCCTCCATTTCCTACTATTTTAAGTATGCGTCTATGATATAACACTATACAGACATTTTTTTTAAGCTTTTTAAAATCTTCAAATACATTACCTGTCACTTTTAAAGTAATTCCTGACCTCTTTTGGATATTGACTTGAATAATATTCTAAAATATCATACATATCAAAGGTGTTATTATGTCCACTTAGAATAGCAGCTTTTACCAGTCTGTCCATACGCGAATCCGCCAGATAGAATCCAGCTAATTTTAGGATTTTTTCTGACTCGTCCCAATTGCAACTAAGACCGGCAATGATTTTCAATATGGTTTCTTTGCTGAATTTCCCGTATGTAAAATTAGTCCAGGTTGCTGCACTGATACAGCAGCTCTCATAAAAACATACCGTATCCACATTACCGGAGCGACGTTTAGGACCTCGTTTTTCCAGTAGTTCCTTGACATAGTCCTGCAATTGAAGATTACTGTCTTTTTCCAATTTATCATAAATTCTCTGAAAATCTTTTTCAAAAGGAGGCACTGAGGATGCTGCTTTCAAGTTAATCCTGCAATCCCCCCGCCGAAGCTGTTCTTCTACATCCACTATCAAATTACATAGCTCCATATAATCTTTTTTCTTATTCATACCTTTTGCTCCTTTATTTCAATGTATTTTCCTGTTTATAATCATATCACACCGTATTTTCCTAATGTTCCCAAAATTTTTGGGAGAATCTCCTTTGACAGCACTTCCATTTCAAACACTTGTCCGTTATAATATTATGGTATGGTATCTACATATATTAAGAAATCTCACAGGTGGAGGGACTATTTTTGTTAATCGGCAAATCCGCAGGACTTCCCGGCGAATTCATACTTCTGTTTACAATATTGATATGGTTTCTGTTCTTCCTGGTATATCTCGGGAACCGCCACAGCAAATTAAACCGCTGGTGTTTTATTAGCGGTATGTGTTTCAGTATGGGGGTATTGAAGGAATATCTATATTTCACCCTGTTTCCGGTTCTGTGCCGGGAATACCCCGGGCTGATGAACGAGAATCTTTCATTAACCATATATTCCATATTGACTGCAGTCATGTATTACTATGCCATGCCGTCCGCTATTGTTTTTGCATTCTATTTCAGCTCATTCGATCAGCGTTACCCGCAGTATTTTTCCTGGCTGCGTATCTGCATATTCATACCCGCCATACTGTTTGGCATACGTTATCCGTATATGCAGACCCGCCATTACCAGCTCTATGATTACATATATTATTTGACTGCCGCCATATATAACTGGCTTTACGGCATCATTTTCACCCTTTTGATTTTAAATACCCTGAAAAGGGAGCGGAAATCCGAAGTATACGAACAAAAACGCCTGGTGGCTTTCCTGTGCCTCATCCCCATATGGTATGAACTCCTCAGTGCATTTTTAGTCCACGTTTTACGGATAAAGCCTCTCTTCAAGCTATGGCAGGGTAACCTGGTCATTATTTTTCTGTTAATTATCTATTATCTTTACCATGCTTTTAATGGAGGAATCATGGGTGCCAGATTCATGCACCAGACATATGATTGGGATAAGGAAGGGCGCCTGATTAATAAAAGCGCTCATTTTATCCGGCATGTTGTAAAAAATGAGATTGCAAAGATTGAATGGGGTGCCAGCAGTATAGAAGCCAGTGATTTTACTGACAAAAAAGAAATATTGAACCTTACTCAAATTATAGCCCGTTCCGCCAGACACCTGGATGACTATATGTCTAAAATAAATGATTATTCGGAAGACATTAAACTGGAGCCGTCCATGGTCAGCGTACCATCATTGATTGAAGACTGTATCCACGATTTCCGTTCCCTGAAATCAGATATTTCATTTGACCTCAATCTTCCTCCTGATTCAGAGCTGTTCTGCGATTACAAGCATATACATGAGGTAATGACGAATCTTCTGAACAATGCATTTGAAGCAATTGGTGAATCAGGCACCATAACCATCGGCTTCCAGCCCCACCCAAAACAGAACCTGGCCTGTCTATATATATCAGATACAGGCTCCGGTATCCCGGCCGGACAGCTGCCAAGGCTGTTTACCCCATATTACACCACTAAAACAACAAACCACCATATGGGACTCGGTCTGTACTACTGCCGTAATGTAATGCTTAAACATAAAGGCTCAATCCAGGTTGAAAGCAAGGAAGGTGCCGGAACCACCTTCACTCTGTGCTTCCCCTTCAAATACAGACCGCAGGATAAAAGGAGATAACTCTGAATGTCAGACAAAATACAGATACTGATTGTGGAAGATGATGTTGATTTCAGCTTTCTCATCAAAAGCATGATTTTAAAGGAGCCGCAGATGGAGGTAGCCGGATGTGCATTCAACCGCCAGGAAGCTGTAACAATGGCCTGTCTCCTGCAGCCTGATATTGTCCTTATGGATTTGAACCTATCCAGCACGCATCTGGACGGGATAGGGACCTCCAGGGAAATCCGTCTTCTCACAAATGCCAAAATCATTATTCTCACGGCATTTGAGAATCCGCAGATAACCATTGAAGCCTGTAAAAATGCTTATGCTTGTGCTTACGTATTTAAAAGTCAGTTTTCCATTCTGGCAGATACCATACGCAAAGCAGCTCACGGTGTCTCTCCCCAGGAACAGATGATTAACGCCCTCATACTCTCTGATCTGTCTGACGCGGAACACTCTGTTTTCAAAATGATGCTGGGCGGGGATATTAAACTTAAGTCAACCCCAAAAACAATCTATAACCAAAAGTCGGCCCTTCTTAAAAAGCTTCATTTGAAAAACCAGTCAGAATTGATTCATATATTTGGCGGTATGCGGTTTGACTAATGCACATGCCAAGATATCATAAAACTGGGGCGGGATTTTGACAAATCCCACCCCAATGATTGACAAAGGGCCGGAAAAACAGTTAATTCAACTTTTTTTCACAGCCTCATCCATCCCAACTGCCGTTGAATCGGATTGGCTGCCCCTTGTTTCGCTTGCCTGTAATGGAAAGCTGTGTTGTAAAATAACATCCGCTGTATTTTTTGGCTGATTTCCATAAAACCGTTCCTTAACACGTCTTGAAATCAATTCTACCCCTGCAGCATCCGCATCGGACACTAATACCAGATATTGACAACTGCTGTACTGCACAAATACATCATTTCTCCGCAAACTATCATGAATCTGGGTCTTCAGCAAGAGCATCTCCTGCTCCCGGTACTCTGGTTTCAGGATTCCCCCTTCCTTTTCTGTCAGTGTAAATAAGATAACATAAAAGGATTTCAAATCATCCTTATGACCCTGACGGCATAAGGCACGTTCCAGGAAGCGGTATATGCCTTGAAACACCTCATAGCTCAGATAATAAGCCCCTTCCACAGGAGTACTTTCCTGTAAATCATACCGAATGAGTTTCGTATCCATTTCAACCCTTTTGTTCAACCGATCAGCCATTTGAGATTTCGGCGCACGGACATGGTGAAGTGCCTGTTTATTTTGCAGCAATAACTTGTCAGCCCGGCTGAACATCTTTATGTAATCATCCCGCTCCATATAAACAGCGTCACCGAAGGACGCGGACAATGTAAATTGTTTCGAGTTTTTTATCTTTATCTGTCCCAACCGTTTTTGTAACATCTGTCTTTTCTGTTCAAGTTCTTCCATATCCAGGGTATTGGGATAGAATATGACAAACTCATCCCCGCCGGTGCGGGCCACCATATTATTCCCCATTGTTTTTTTCAGTATATAAGCTACATTCTGCAACAGTTCATCACCTGCAATATGCCCATACTGGTCATTGACATCTTTAAAATTATTCAAATCAAAGAGCAGCATGGCACCGCTATGTTTTGCGGCCAATGCCTCATTGATTTTCCGTTCAATCGTTATGCGGTTATATATTCCTGTCAGTCCGTCTAATTCTGACAATGCCTTTAATCGTTGATTTTCCTGCTGTAACTGTTCCTTTGATAATGATGTCTTAATGTTAAGATCTGTCCCTTCCCATAATGACTGCTTCATTCGCGCTCACGCTCCATTCCCACTGTGCCGGAACAAAAAACATTATCTTTATTTTACCACTGCTTTTTTAAATCGTCAATGTTATATGTAAACGGTAATTATTATTGGCAAACGGAATTTTATTGCTTTCATTCAATTGCAATCTAAGCAACATTGGATTATAATAAAAATACGAAATCACAGCACAGGAGGAAACGGAGTGAAATACCATCGCTATACTGAACAGGAGGTTATTGATAGGACAAAAGAGGCCATTCACTATTTCATCAGTAAACAGATTAATCCGTTTTTGGAAATGCTGGACGGGGACTTTGTCTGGGTGGGCGATTATGAACCGCTTTACATGAAAGGGATTACCGCTTTCCTGGAAAGTGTTAAGGAAGAAATACAAGAACAGCTCCCCATAAGCATTACAGAAGAAGAGTATGCATTATTATCCCATGAACGCCGTCTATGGATAACATATGGGCGCTTCACGGCAACCATCAATAGGCAGGTTTCGAGAATCCACTTTACGCTTGTCTGGCGCCAAAAGAATGACCGTCTCCTGTTGCTCCATGCCAATGCAAACCACGCAAAACCCATGCCACAGTCAGATGCACAGTCCAGGATATTTGAATTGCCATCCTGTTCCCGCCCCCCGATACACACCACGGAGGCAAAAAAACAGGCTTTCCGCAGTTTAACCGGAAGCATCCACTACCTGCTGCCAGAGGAGATACGATATATTAAAGCTGATAACAATGTGTGTCAGATTTTTACCACCTCAGGTTTCTTTTCCTGCCGTAGCACTTTGAAGAAACTGACGGCCCCTCCCTTTCTTCGGATACACAAAAGCTATCTTGTAAATTCTTCCCATCTTCGGGAAATCTGCCGCTACCAGGCCACGCTCTTAGACGGAACAAAACTTCCTATTGGGAAGGAGTGGTATATGGATCTTAAACAATGGATGATGAAGAATTGTAATGACTGACATGAAGATACCGTAACGCCAGCCGTCAGCAAAAGGCTTCCTAATACGGATCTCCTTTGATATGAATTAGATATGTATAGACCGGATTGTGGGCACTGCCCACATCATCCTGATTTTGTTGCATAAATCGCAATGGATTGGTATGGTGAAAGCGGATATACTGATTGGATTGTTAAACCGCAAGTGTTATCTAAACTACCACACCTTAATGCGGCGCTGCGGCGGAATAGATGCTAATCCAGAAATACTGAGCCTACTGCTGCATTTATACCAGCCCCACCTTATCCAAGACTTCCTGTCCGCTTACATCACCGCGCACACTCCCATGACTCCTTCAGCTTTATACAACATATTGGTAACATATCCTTTGGCACTTCCGAAAGACCATGTCATACACGGCGAGGGCCACCATCCTTTTACGCAGCAGTTCAGCCAATCTCTTCTGTACTTCCCTGAATCGCAGGTATGGAACCATACAAAAAGGATTGCCAGAAAATAGACGGATAACGATGACCCTCTTTTTCTTATCTGGTATCTCAGCAAAAATCCAATTCACTCCCCATCATCACATTCAATAAAATATATAAACCAGCAAATTGCCAACAGGTCGGCCGCCCCTCCCGGGGACAGGTTTTTACTTATAAACTGATGATCCAAATCTCTTATGATTGCCGCAGCCGGATATTTCTCCTGATTGAGAATTTCATTCAGCTGCTTTTTCACATCTATATACGTGGAATAATCCGATCTTGCAATGATATTCGTATCAACCGCTTCCGACAATAAGTAGAGAAGCGTAATGCTTCCCGCTTCATCCTTTGTACAGCCTTCTGCCAACGCCTTTTTCAATATTGGAAGACCGGCATGGAGAACGGCGGGAAATCCATCCGCCGCTTCTCCTCTGACGCCCTTTATTCCATATTTCTTATAAAGCTGACATCCCGCAGTGGGACGTTGCTGCTCTATATGGTTAAAAGCAAACTCTGCATATGGTTTCGACAGGGCGCCGCATTCCCTCAAAATCTGTTCTGCTGTAAGTTTTCCCTTGTTTCCTTTTATTCTTCCAATGGCGCCGCAAATGATGCCCATTGAGAAAATAGCTCCTTTATGGGTATTCACATTTTGGGTTGCATCGAACATTGCACATTCAGCATTCACTCCTTCATACTGCAATTTCCGAAATGTTTTCTCTGGTGGTTCCATGGCGGTTTCAATGCCGGTTCGGACCATTGATTTGAAATGTGGAATAAGAGCTGCCGCACTATCCACAAAAGAATAAAAATCCATGTCACGATGCGATCCATTATTAAAACGATCCACCAATCCCGGTTTTGGTGATACAGAAACTTCGTAAAGCAGCGCCTTCATTGCGAAACCCGCTATCTTATCTACAAAATGATTCAAAAAGTATCCTTCCATCATCTGAACCGTTTTCTTCTGAAGTTCCTCTAACGGATGGACCCTGCGGGAAGAACACCGATGAACAGGGCCGCCGCAGATCAGACATCTGCGTTCACCCAGCCCCACTTCTCCCCGTTCCATCTTTGTTCCGTCACAAGCCAAAACATCAATATCAAAAAGTCTTCCCAGGGGATGCGTGTCTTCTATTTCCGACATGATACATTTTATTTCTATTATATCGCAATCCACAACAATAAACGCTTCATTTCCCGTGGCCTTATGTGTCTTTTCATAAAAAAGAACCGCGATTCCTCTGACTCTTAACTGATTAAAAATACATTCTGCTCCCTCTTCGAAGGTTTGCTGAATCAAATCAGAATTTTTCACCGGCCCCGCAATATTCAGAGTAAAACAGATTAAGTTTTTTTCATATTTCCGTATTAATTCCTGCTGGCGGAATGCTCTTGCTTCCCTCGCCGCCATCATGTCTGTAACCTGTACTTTTCTGATTTCCATCTTCACACCTCTTTTTAATCAGTAGTGTATGACGTCCCGCGCCTTTTGTATTGCTTCCAACACCGGACGCGCCTCCTCTGAGCAAAGATATTCCCATGTTGGTTTCGGAACAAATGGACAAACGCGTTCCAGCTGTCCATCGTGAATCCACTGCCTCACCCTGCTGGCGCTGATTACTTCCTCATTTATCTTTTTCCGCGGGATTTCTTCTGCTTTAATGCCCGCCTTATTCAGCTGTTCCAGCATGACACGATTGTACATGGCCGTTACCGTACTTTTCTTTTCTTCTCCCACAAATCGATTGGTAACGCCAAGTTCTCCGGCAATTCTTTCAAATATTGCAATGTCCAGTTTTGCGTGAGCCTCACATACAACCGCCTCTTCTTTAAGAAAATAACTGGGAAATGTTCCCTGTGAAATCATATACGGTCCGCTTGCATGACAAATCACATTTTTCAGATGCGCAGTTCCCTTTTTTACCAGGTCCTGCCGGACAGAAAACGGAAACATGCTGCAGTCTTCACTTACCACAAAAATATGAAGGATATCACACTTTTTTGCCGCCTCCTCAACAAGAAACAGGTGCCCCATTGTAAATGGATTGGCGTTCATGACGACCGCTCCGGCCTGCGTTCCCAAAGCCCCGACATCATGGCTCTCCCGCTTCAAACTGTCTAAATACTTGGAAAATCCATTTTTCCTGTTCTCCAGGAAGGTAACCATCCCATCCACATTTGCAATTTCATAAAACCCCAGATCCTGAAAGAAACGGGCCTCCCTTATTTTCGTATAAATAAACAGATGGGTATTTCCCCTGGATATCTGGTACCCTGTCAGATGCCGGATCAACAGGTTCAAAAGCCCTCTCCCCTGATAGCGGTGATCCACCGCCATACAGCGGAGCGTATTTCCAAAGCAGCTTCCCGTGGCCACCGGATTTCCCAAATCATCTAATATGACACATGTATAATCCAGATTGCCATCCCTTTGGATTCCTTCCTGTTCCAGGAGCCGGGCCACTGCAAGATTCATTTTACTGTCTTTTTCAGAAATACCCTCCACCATATAATCCATTTCTATTTCACCTCTCGCACAACATCCATAATGGTTCCGTCGCGGCCCTCAATAATACCTACGATTCGTTCACCAAATTTAACCGGCTGGGGAGTGCCTACGATATCATACGCGATATCCCTTAATTCTTCAATTGTCCTTAAAGGAACACAATCGGCCTTCTTTAACGCCTCCAACAGGTCCTGTCTGGCCGGATTGACCGCCACTCCATAATCGGTTACTACCACATCAATGCTTTCTCCCGGGGTTGTCACTGTTGTCACATCCGTACAGATTGCAGGAATCCTTCCCTGAAGGAGCGGGCATATGACGATTGTGCATTTTGCGCCCTGGGCGGCATCAGGATGTCCCCCCTGGGCGCCTGTAATGATCCCATCTGAACCAACTACCACATTACAGTTGAAATGTGTGTCAACTTCCAATGCCGCCAATACCACATAGTCCAGTTTGTTAACGAAAGAGCCTTTGTTAAACGGATTGGCGTAAGCGCCCGCGCTGATTCTGTGATGATTCGGATGCTTTACGGAATTAACGGCAAACAAGTCAAAGTCCTGGGTATCAAGTAATTTTCCTACAAGACCTTTATCCAGCATATCGACCATTCCTTTGCTCATACCGCCCACAGCAAATCCCATCTTAATCCCGCGTTCCTCCATAATTTTGGCAAGCAATGCGGCAGAAGCAATGGACGCTCCTCCTACTCCGGTCTGATAAGAAAATCCTTCTTTAAAATATGGCGTATTAATTACCACCTGGGTGCAGTAATCTGCCATCATAATTTTTCTGGTGTCCGTTGTTGGCTTTGCCGCCCCTGTGGCAATCTTTTCCGGAATGCCTATGGCATCCACCACGCACACATAATCCACTCTTGTCATGGCAACATCCGCCGGAAAATTGGGGAAGGGAACAAGACAGTCCGTAACCGCAACCACTTTATTGGCATGCTGTCCGTCAACAAAGGAATATGACAGCACGCCGCAGTCGCTCTTTCCTCCAATGCCTTTGCAGTTACCATAATCATCACATGTGGGCGCTCCGATAAATGATATGTCTATGATTGTCTCTCCACTCTGGATTGCCCGCACACGGCCTCCGTGGGAACGCATGATTGCAGGCTTTTTCAGCTTTCCATGTGAGATGGCCTCTCCGATTTTACCTCTGACTCCTGATGATTCGATTCCGGTAATTGTCCCATCCTCGATATATTCCAGTAACGGATCATGTGCTTTTCCAAGAGAACTTGCACAAATTGTCACATCCCTGATTCCCATATCATGGACTTCCTTCATGACCATGTTGACTATGAGATCCCCCTCCCGGAAATGATGATGAAATCCAAGTGTCATACCATCATGAGCGCCGCATTTTTCAAGGGCTTCCCGGATGGAAGAAACCATTTTACTTGTATTGTGGTCCATGACAGGTTTTACAATGGGTCCCTGTTTTCTGTACTCAACACCTTCTTTATAGTTGTTGCCCTGAAACGGTTCCTTTCCCGTCAATTTGAGAATTTCATCCGGAATTTCACGTCCTACTGCATTTAACATCTCAAAATTCCTCCTTCAAAACTCCTGACGCTTTTGCCAGTTCAATGGTCCGCTTTGCACCGTCATAAAAGGCAATATCTATCATTTTTCCATCCACTGTGAAAACACCGATTCCCAGCTTCTTTTTTTCTTCTATTTCTTTTACTACCTTCTGTGAAAAAACAATCTCCTTTTGTGTCGGTGTATATATTTCATGAACCGGGGCAATCTGCCGCGGGTTAATGACGGATTTTCCGTCAAATCCCATCAAATGGATTGTTTCTACATCCTTTTTGAAACCTTCCATATCGTCCAGATCCGTATACACGGTGTCAAAACATTGTACGCCCGCGGCCCGGGCAGCTATAATCATGTGCTGCCTTGCTCCCATAAGTTCCACCCCGGTACCAGTAATTCTTGTCTGGAGATCTTTTGTGTAATCTCCTCCGGAAAGAGCGATTCCAAACAGGCGTTCCGAAGCATTGCAGATATCCAGTGCGTTTAACACACCCTTTGCGGATTCTAAAGCCGCCATAACCAAAACCTTTCCCGGCTCGACCCCAAATTCGTTTTCCGCCTCTTCCACCGCCTTTTCTACCTGTTTCACATCCTTTGCAGTCTCTGTTTTCGGAATGCGGATACCGTCCGCTCCCCCGGCTACCGCACACCGGATATCCTCTTTCCAGAGACCTGAATCAAGACCATTGATTCTTACGATACACTCGATGCCCCTGTAATTAATTTCCCGCAGGGCATGATACAATGAAAAACGGGCCGCGTCTTTTTCTTTTTCCGCCACAGCATCCTCAAGGTCAAGCATGATACTGTCCGGTTTATAAATATATGGATCCTTAATCAGCCCTGGTTTCTGCGCGTTTAAAAACATCATTGTTCTTCTGAGTCTTTTTTTATTTGGATTCATTACCGAACCGCACCTCCCCATGGCACATTTGTTGTCTGTCCGGCGCTTCTGTACACAGCGCACTCCACACGTGCCTTAATTGTACAATCTAACGCTCCTTTGTCCACAATCCTGATAAATACATCTTTCACATCCAGGCGCTCCAATGTCTCCCTGACCACTTCCTGTATCTGCTCTCCGAACTGATTCATAACCACACTTTCAAGCTCCAGTTCCACACTGCCGCTGCCCGGTTCAACCGTCACCATACAATCGCTGGACTCAAGCGTTCCGGCAATTGCCGCTTTGTCAATCTTCATCTTTTCACCTTCCTTGAAACTTTAATAAAACAACCCGCCAAGATTAAACACACCAAGCGCAGAAAGAATTACATTTAAAAATACATTTCCCACCGAGAGAAGGAACAGCGTCCGGAACATCTTGTTCAGTTCAGCCGTACTGGTTTCTCTTGCCGCAGAATAAGACGACATAATAATTGCGCCTCCGGTAGATAAGGGACTGATGGCCGCTGCAAATGATGTAGCTGTGATTGCTGAAATCAGTTCCACGTAATTGACGCCGCTTCCAAACTTTTCGCACACCTCTGCCGCAATCGGATATAAAGTGGGCATAACAACCCCCGTTGTAGAGCTGACCCAGGACAGGATTCCCGAGGTGGCCGCCAGTATGGGAACTGCTGTCTTTTCAATCATAAATCCTGTCAGGAAATCGGAAACCAGGGTAATACCGCCCAGTGTATCAATCACATGAATCAGGACGCCAACTCCACATATAAACACAAGCGTCCCCCACGGAATTCCTTTTATTGCTTTCTTTTCATCAACAACGCCAAGAAGAACTAAAACAGCAGCCGTGGCAAATGCAAACAGGCCTGTGTCAAGCTTAAATCCGATACAGCATACAACCATTACAACGATTGCCACAATCGTAAGCAGCTGGTCACGATTAAACTTTGGAATGTCTGAAAGCTTCAGCGGATTGTCCGCTTTTACTTTATAGCCTTTATACAGTATGTATACAACAAGTGTAAACAAGAACCCTGAAAGCAGTGTTGACAAAAACAGATGAAGGCCAAATCCACTGTAACCCAGAGGCTCCGAAAGATTTTTAGCTAAAACGCCCGTCAAAGAGAGAACCGATGCGCATCCGGCATTCGCCCCCAGTTTTGCATAAAGAGACGTTGCCATAGGATTGATATCCATTTCAAAGGCCAGATACATGGCAAATGTTGTCATCAAAATACCCGCCGCAATATGCCCCGGACCGATTGCTGAAATGAATGCCGACAAAAAAAACATCAGAATGGGAATCAGGATTGTCCGTTTTCCTACAAGTGCAACCACCTTCTTAGAAAACAGATCCAATGTTCCATTATTGGATGCCATGCCAAACAGGAACGTAACACCCACCAGAGTCACAAACATGGAACTGCTGAATCCTGACACAATCTCTTTTGCCGACATGCCCCCAAATGTTCCCAGCGCAAATGCAACACCGATAGAAAGGAATCCCAGATTTACTTTTCTTATAAAACCTATTGCCACTACCACTACAAGCACAATAAGCGAAATAATTGACAGACTCATAATATATTTCCTCCACACATTTTAAATAGCGATTCTTGTTCCGGCTAAAACCGTACCCTTGCTACCCCTTCCATAATCAGATTCGCAGTGCGAAATCCAAACGTATCTTCGATTTCGGGAATCTTATTATGCTGCTGAAAGTCAACCCCGCATTCTAATATACCACCGGGATGCCCAATTCGTATATACTGCGTATCCATATGTCCTGAACACACCTGATTCACTATGCTGCCGGGAACCACAGCCGCTGCCGCGGTACACATGGCGCCCGTCATGGCGTAGCTGGGATGTGCTTTCTGCATGGACATCATTCTGGAAACCAGATCAATACTCTCCTGCGCCACTGTCTCTCCGCCCATGGTCTTATACTCTTTGGGCTGCGCCACAAATGTTATTTTAGGGATTCCAGGAGTCTCCCAGGCGGATTTCCGGTAATCGTCAATCAATCCCAGCTTCACTGCCGCAAGTCCCCGGATTTCTTCCAATAAAGCAAGTACTTCCTCATCTGCATTCACATCATCCGGAAGTTCCTTTCCCGTCAGCCCTATGTCCTGCGCCTTCACAAACACAAGAGGGTTTGCCGCGTCAATGATGGAAACTTCTATATTTCCCAGTCCCGGAACTTCCAGTACGTCAACTGCGTTTCCTGTGGGCAGCAGTCCCTTTCCCAATGTTCCCGCCGGATTTACAAATTTAAGTTTTACCGGCGCGGCCTTACCCGGCACTCCCGCTATACTGAAATCACCGTCATATACCACATTTCCATCTGATGTCCTGATATCGGCAACAATCAGCTTATCCGTATTCGTATTATATATTCTGACTGATGTTTTATCATTCTGCGCTTTAATCAAGCCTTTTTCAATGGCAAACGGCCCAACACCCGATGAAATATTACCGCAGTTTCCTTTGTAGCTTACGATTGGTTTATCCACGGATACCTGTGCAAATGTATAATCTACATCTGCGTCAGGTCTGTTGGAAGGACTTACAATGGCCACCTTACTCGTTACGGACTGTCCGCCGCCCAGTCCGTCTATCTGGTTCTTATCCGGACTTCCCATCATTCTAAGCAGCACGTCATCCCATTTTTCGCGGTCATCCGGAAGATCGCTCTCTAAAATATAAACCCCTTTGCTTGTTCCGCCCCGCATAATAGTGACAGGAATATGGAATAACCCTGTTTCTTTATTTAACATTAGATTTCCTCCTGCTGCAACTGAACAGAATTATGTTTACGGTTGTAATTGATTAGAGAACCACAGCGGATTATTTCTTTTTCTTCCTCTGTCAGCGGCTCAATTGCCAGTGATAATTTTCTTATTTTATCACCAATAATAAATGCCGTAATTTCCTTCATGTCGGTGTTAAGCGCCTTTTTAATATCAGGTACAAATATATAATCATCCTCTGAAAAACCGGCAGGATCATTTAAAATAAAGGGTACCATTCCCCAGTTAATCAAGTTCGAGCGGTATCGCTTTGTGGCGTATTCCACCGAGATATTGGCTCCGCCAAGAAGCACTCTCTGGCAGGACGCCGCCTGTTCACGTGCCGAACCGTCTCCCGGCTTTACCGCGTAGATTGTACTTGAAAGATCAATTGACTCATCCTCTACTTTTTCATATCCCGGTATGGTATGTATTTTATCAAGAATTTCCCTGATTTCTTCAGGACAGTTTCCTTCTTTTCTTGCCTTTTCGTTATTCATAACCGCTTTTGCTTTCCCTACGTACTCCGGCGCCCGTCTGCTTAATGTAAACTCAGCCAGCCCCATAGGATTGGATCGAAAGGAACCGGTTTCTCCGGACGGGATAAGTTCATCCGTTGTTGTTACAGGATCCGTGATATACGCGCATACCTTTAGAAGCATATTTTCATTCAACTCCGGAAGCTGGGGCCAGGCCTTAATATTGGGACCACAAATCAGTTCCTCTTCCGGATTGCCCTTTCCAAATCCCTGATACACTCTGTTGGCATATACTTTGGAATCATAATGGTACTCAGGACACTCATACACATATCCCAATTCATCCGCCGCTGTGATTCTTCCCCGGTTGGCGGAAGTCGCCGCAACAGAACGCGCATCCATCAAGGCCACACTTGCAATCTGTCCATTACCCGGCTTAGATCCCTCACGGTTGGGGAAGTTTCTTGTGGTATGTCTAACTGCAAACTGTCCGTGCGCCGGTGTATCTCCCGCGCCAAAACACGGTCCGCAAAATGCAGTACGAATGGTCGCTCCGGCAGCGGTTAATGTTTCAATTGCTCCCTTCCTTAAGAGATCCATCATAACTGCCTGAGAGCTTGGATAGACACTCAAATTAAACGCGTCATTTCCTGTGGATTTATTTTCCAGCAGATAAGCAGCCTCCATAATGTTTGAATACGTTCCTCCGGAACAGCCTGCAATTGTTCCCTGATCCGCATACAAGGCTCCATCATGGATTTTCCCTCTAAGGTTCAACTGCAGCTCCGGATTTTTAATCAATTTTTTCGCATTTTCTTCCACTTCGTGGAGAATGTCATCCAGATTTTCATTTAACACACGAATTTCATATCCGTTTGAAGGATGGAACGGCAATGCAATCATGCTGTGTATGGCAGACAGGTCGATGTAAATGCACCCTTCATAATATGCAATCTTTTGAGGCTCAAGTTTTTTATATTCGCCGCCTCTTCCATGAGCAGCCAAATACTTTTTCGTATCTTCATCGGTTCTCCAGATTGAGGAAAGACAGGTGGTTTCCGTAGTCATTACGTCAATACCATTTCTGTAATCCGTACTCATTGACGAAACACCGGGTCCGACAAATTCCATCACCTTATTCTTCACATATCCATTCTTAAAAACCGCTGTAACAATCGCAATCGCAATATCCTGCGGCCCGACTCCCGGATTGGGTTTTCCGTCTAAATATACAGCAATGACTTCCGGATACTTAATATCCCATGTCTCTTCCAAAATCTGCTTTACCAGTTCCCCTCCGCCTTCTCCAACAGCCATGGTTCCAATGGCTCCGTAACGTGTATGTGAATCAGAGCCGAGAATCATCTTGCCGCATCCCGCTTCCGTTTCCCGCATATATTGATGAATCACACCCATATGCGGCGGAAGGTAAATTCCGCCATATTTTTTTGCGGCAGTTAATCCAAACACATGATCATCTTCATTGATCGTACCTCCCACTGCACACAAACTGTTATGACAGCAGGTCAGAACATAAGGAATCGGAAAACGCTCCATCCCTGATGCACGCGCTGTCTGGATAATCCCCACATAAGTCAGATCGTGGCTGGTAATTGCATCAAACCGGATTTTTAAATTCTCTTTACTTGTTCCGGTGTTGTGATCCTGCAGAATACCATAGGAAATCGTACCTTCTTTATACTGTTCCTTTTTTTCCAAAAGTTCTCTTGGGGCTTCATTTTCTCCAACAACCGTTTCACCCTCCAGAAGGAACACACCCGAATCATATAATTTCATTCTTATCTATCCTTTCTCTGATTATCGATTCAGACTGGCCAGATCTGTTTTCTATATCCATATTGTATATCTCTAAATACAATGTGTAAAATTCATATTTTTCATTTATTTCATTCATTGAAACTATGCTTATATCTATTTTTTACATGCTTAAACTCGATTTTTTGTTGATTTTAGCCAACTTCTTTCTAATATTTACTTAATATTCCAATTTACTAAATATACCTATTTTTCATAAAAACTATAGTTTGTAACTATTTCTTGTCAACACAAAATAAAACGATTATAATCAATATATCGTTAAACGTTTTATATTTATCTACACATTAATAATTTTACAGAAAGGAATCATTTCATGGATTTTCGAGAATTGAATTACGTCCTTGCAATTGAAAAATATCAGAACATTACCAAAGCTGCAGAATCTCTTTATGTAAGTCAGCCCACATTAAGTAAATTTCTTGCAAACCTGGAACACGACCTTGGCCAAAAACTTTTTAGAAAACTTGGAAATAAGTACATCCTGACTTTTGCCGGACAAAAATACGTAGATACGGCAAGGGAAATCCTTCTTTTGAAATCAAATTTGGACATCGAGCTTGCCGACATCCTGAAAAAAGATGTAGGTGTTCTCAACGTAGCCTTTCCCCGCATGCGGTGCACCTACATGCTTCCGGCTACATTACCTGTATTTCAGGCTGAACACCCCAATATTAAAATAAATGTCTTTGAGGGAAGTTCTGACGAAAATGACAAACTTTTATTAGAAGGAAAAGCTGAAATCGCATTTTACAGCAAGCCGGAAACGCTGAATCCATTAATCGATTATGACACCATACGTAAAGAAGAGATGCTCATCTGCCTCTGCAAAGATCACCCGCTTGGCAGGTATGCACAGCCCAATCCCTCCAGCAGATATCCACGATTAGATCCAAAACTATTGAAAAACGAATTGATTCTCCAACTGATGCCCGAACAGAGAACACGACAGATTACCAGCCGGTATTTCAGCAACATAGGTCTAAACTTTGAAAATGTCATGACAACCAGCAGTCTGCCTGCTATCATGGAACTGGTTTCCGTTGGCTATGGAGCCTCATTTATATTCGAGACCCATCTCATGCACCACCATTTCACCAAATCCATTGACTGCTACAGTTTCGGTGAACCCCAGACCTTATCCGACTTTGTTGTAGCTTCCAGACACGGAAGTTATCTTCCCTCCTATGCTCACGATTTTATTAAAATTGCTCGGGATCTTTTTAATAATAGCAATTTATAGATACTCCGAATCAGACCCCAGCTGCAAACTAGAGCGTGTTTGAAAATTCATTCCCGCCATCTGCACGCCCCACTTTGCGGCATATTTGGTCCCGATTCAGTCAACGTAGCCCGCTACGCCTCCCTCATCGGGACCAAATCTCCCACAAAGTGTGACGCACAGCTGACGGAAAGCAATTTTCAAACACGCTCTAGGGTTCAAGCGGATTCGGGAATCTGCCGGCCTTGATATGTCGCATGTCAGGTTTCATGACCAGCCTTAGCAACCACCTCTTTGGAGATTGCCCTGACCGCGAGCCCTGTTCTTAGATGCGCGTCTATCCTGTCATTGCTGTTTTCATGGCTCCCAGGGCGTAATCATTTATCCACCCTCCTGGCACTTGGTTCGCCTTTTACTGCTGCGGTATCTTATCTTAATAGGGTCAGTTATCATAATTAGGTACTTCAATTTAACCGGTGGTTAATAATCCCCATCCAAACATTACTTCATATTAATCCCAGATATATCAAAAGCCCCGGGAGACTCATCTCCCGAGGCCAAGGTTTCTTAATGCCGATGCATGGAAAACTCATCCATCGGATACTTCTTCAGATTCTCCAGTACGCGCCTTTCCTCAGCCGCGCCAATCAGCTGGTCCCTTGCCTTCTTGGCTTCCACTTCCGTCTTATGACGGCTGGGACCGCCCACGCAGCCGCCCACGCAGGCCATGCCCTCCACAAAGTCCTCCGGAAGCCTTCCCACCTTCATGAGCAGCAGGGCTTTCTTGCACTCTGCGGCGCCATTGCAGCGGGCCACCTTGATGTCGGTGCTCTCTTCCATCTCCTCCAGGCACTGGAGCACTGCCGCGGTAACGCCTCCGCCATTGCCAAAGCGTTTGCCGAATACGGAGCTTTCCTGGTAGTCATTCTCAGCCGGCTGCAGTTCCACGCCTTTTGCGCGCATCATGGCGCGGATTTCCCCGAAGGTCATGGCATAGTCCGCATTGCCTTCTATGTTCAGGTCCAGGCTTTCGCTCTTCTTGGCAATACACGGCCCGATGAACACGGTTATGGTTTCCGGGTTCTGGCTCTTTATCATCCTGGAGACAGCACACATGGGGGATACGGTGGTGGACATGTTCTCCAGCAGCATCGGGAAATGCTGCTTAATCATATTGACAAATGCGGGACAGCAGGAAGTGGTCATCTTCTTGCCTTCCTTATGGGCCTTTGCCCACTCTTCTGCCTCGTAGGCAGCTGTCATGTCGCCGCCCAGGCCGACCTCCACCATATCGGCAAATCCCAGCTGCTTAAGGGCTATCTTCCAGCTGGCCATGGTAATGTCTGGCCCGAACTGGCCTTCGGTGGCAGGGGCCACCATGGCAACCACGCGCTTTCCAGCCTTAATCAGACGGATCACATCCACCATGAATGTCTTGGAACCGATGGCGCCAAAGGGACAGCTGTGGATGCAGGCTCCGCACTGGATGCATTTCTTCTCATCAATCACGCAGATGCCGTATTCATCATATGTGATGGCGTCCACCGGACAGATTTTCTTACAGGGGCGCTCCAGATGGGCAATTGCGTTGTAGGGACAGGCCTGGGAACATTTGCCGCACTCCTTACACTTGGCAGGGTCAATATAGGCGCGTTCACGGCCCATGCTGATTGCCCCGAAGTTACAGGAATTCTGACAGGCCTTCCCCATACACTTGCGGCAGTTGTCAGTTACTATATAGGAAGCAATGGGACACTCCTCGCATGCCGCATTGATGACCTGTACCACATTGGAAGTGTCTTTGCCGGCCGGACATTTCCCCTCGGCAAGGCGTACCCTCTGCTTGATGATTTCCCTCTCCTTGTAGATACAGCAGCGGTAGGTTGCCTGAGGTCCCGGAATCATGGAGTAAGGAATCCCGTCCCGCTTTTCTTCCAGATTCCCATCCCATGCAGCCTTGGCCACTTCATAGAGAACATCATGCTTCAGACGCAGGATTGTCGCATCATTGGTTACCATTTCTTCTCCTCCTCATTATGAGCACCTGGCGCTGCGCCGGGCAGGTCCCGGGGGAATCATCCCCGGTATCTGTCTGGCACGCACCAGATTGTTAATTTTATATCAACACCTGAAAATCTACTATATTTATACTGAAAATGCAAGTATTTATTAAGGTACAATCCTAATAATAGGTTACCACCACGGTTTTCCCCATCTCTTCTATCACATGCTTAAGCTGTTCCACCAGGTTCTGGCGGATGCCCAGGTCAAATGGAAGGCCCGGATTCTGGTAGGCGCTGTTGATTGCTTTTCCCACATAGAGGTGTACCTCGGTACAATCCTCAATCAATACCTTGGCCACCATGGAGCCGCCGTTGGGCTTATCCAGTTCCTGGAAAAACTCTTCCGATACAGTCTCATTCTTCACATACCTGCGCAGCAGCTGAAGCACGCGGTTCAGTGTCAGCACGCCTTCGGTCACCAGGTCAACACCGTCCATATATGCAATGGGCGGAATCTCCGGGTCCACATAATCCAGGGAAACATCCAGCTTTTTCCCCATCACCCTGGACACGATGGTTGCGCTGGTCCCGCCGCACACAATGGTCTTGGCATTGGAATCCGCCAGGAATTCATGGACCATCCGCACATCGTCCTCCGGGTTGCGCGCGGGTCCGGTCATCAGATGCACGGGCTTGCTGTCAATGATGCGCATACAGGCCACCGTTGTATCGTCACCCGGCCTGAACTGGTAAAGCTCATCACATGCCCTGCTGATGGACGCAGCCAGACGCATGGCGGATACAGTAAGGGGATACTGGCGCACCGCGTAATCCGCAATGTCCTGCCACAGCCAGCCAAAGTTCAACAGCTCGCCCACCCCCGCGTGGATGGTTCCGTCACTCATGAGGATCAGGGCATCGCCCTTCTGTACCTTGAACCTGTATTCGTTAATCTCCTTGCCCTGGATGACGCGGACATTCCTCGGTATCTCCATGAGCCTGCCGTCCCGTATGAAAATGCAGCCCGGGTTGTCATATTCCACCAGATAAGCGTCCCCGTTGTGATACACCTGAAGGATGCTGAAGGTGGAGTAAGCCACCTGCCTTACCTGGCAGATTGGAAGTGTCTCACTGATGGTATCCACACATTCTTCCAGCGTGGCGCCGTTGAGGAACATGGTTCCCAATATCTTGGAAGTCAGGGTGGACAGAATATTGGCCTTGACGCCGCTGCCCATGCCGTCGGCCAGGATCATGATGTTGGAATCCGCGGTCTGAAGCAGTTCTACCTTGTCCCCACAGAGGATTTCGGTATATTTATTCAGGCTTTTATAAGCAACATCCACTGTAATTCCCATTATCTACCTCCGTTGCCGCCTGGTTTCTTCAAATCAGCGCTGTTCAGATGGACGTACCCTGTCTTCCTGCCTGCGGGAGCCGCGCTTCCGATATGGACATAGCCCTTTTTCTGGTCAGGTACCGCAGCATTCCCTGCTGTTCCGGAGCCGCCTGACATTCCGGCGTTTCCTGCCAACCCGGCACCACCGGCCAACCCGGCACCGCCTGCCAGCCCGGCGTTTCCTGCCAGCCCGGCACCGCCTGCCGTTCCCGCGCCGGCCCCGGTATTCCCCGGCGTCATGACGCCGCTTAAGGGCCTTGCCCCGCTGCCAAGGTGCACGTCCGGAAGCGCAATGTCTTCCTCGCCGCCCCCGTAGATCCCGTCGCTTCCATCCTCCAGCAGTGAATGGCAGAGCTTGGTCAGGGTGGTCTTGGTCTCGGCCGTTGTCTCGCCTAAGAGTCCGGCTATCTCCTGGGCCACCATCATCTGTTTATGGATTATCTTCTGGGCCAGGTCAATGGTCTCCAGTTTCTTCTCGTACTCTTCCTTGGCCAGCTCTTCCTCCCTGGTGATATCGATGAAGGTGGCAAGGACTGCATTTTCCTTTTCTATGTATACAATGTTCTGTAAGGTGGAAAGGTTGTATTCCGGATAGTTCACCCGCTTGCCATGGATGTTCTGGTGCGTATCGAACACCCACTGGAAATTAGCCGGGTCAATCAGCTCATACAGGTACATCTTAAGGGCCTCGGAACGTGTCTTGCCAAAATACTTCTCACCCACATCCGAGTACTCCAGGATACGCATGTCGTCCCCCACGATCAGCACGATGTTGGGTGAAGTCTCCATTACCAGGTTGGCCATGGATTCCGCCTTCTCATGCATGAACGGGATGCACATGCTCACCTCCGCCTTGTGCTGGAATACGGCAATGGCCTTCTCACGGCAGGTAGGATAGCCGCAGGCGCCGCAGTTCAGCTCGTCTTCCGGCTTAAGCTTGTTGGTCATGCGCAGGATTTCGCGTATCTGCTCTTCCGTGGGCTGTGTATCCCTGGGGGAGTGGTCCTCAAACCGCTTGCCGAAATGCACGTTCTCCCACACCGGCTCCATCTGGCGCTGCTCCGCCGGTTCCCGCGCAATGCTCTCCTCCATGTCCAGCTTGACCTTGAACCTGGAAATGAATTCGTCATTTACCGTAGGTCCCTTGATACATCCGCCGGAACACATATTCATCTCGATGAAGCATCCGTTAATCTCGCCCCGGGCCATGCTCTTGCACAGATCGATGCAGTTGGCCACGCCATGTACATAGAACTTGCGGTAGCCGTCGCTCTCCTCCTCGGTTGCCAGCACGGAGCTTACCACTCCGTTGGTCACCGGATACAGGCGGTTGACCTTAGGGTCAAATGCTGTAAATGGCCGGTCCTCACAGTCCTCAATGACAATGTCCTCTTCCTCCAGCCACTTGTTGATATCATTAAAATTCAGCACGGCATCAATATAACCTTCATGCCGCGGATCCTTGGACTCCTTTTTCTTGGCAATGCACGGTCCCAGGAACACCACCCTCACGTCACGCCCAAGTTCTTCCTTCAGAAGCTTCCCGTGGGCAATCATAGGGGACACCACCGGCGCCAGGTACGGTACCAGCTGGGGATAATAAATCTCCACCAGGTCATTGACGCTTGGACAGCAGGTGGTAATGATGTTATCCATCTTATGTTCCCTGAGGATTCTGGCGTATTCAGCCGTCACGAAAGCGGCGCCCTCCGAGGTTTCCCTCACATCCTCAAACCCAAGGCGCATCAGCGCTCCGCGCACCTGCCCGATTGTCTTATATTTTAAAAGTCCCATGTAAGCCGGCGCAATGGATACCACTACCCGCATGCCTTCCCGCAGGAACCCCTTTACCATATCCAGATCGCTCCGGAGGGTCTTGGCGGACTGGGGACATATCTTGAGACAATGTCCGCAAAGTATACATCTGTCAGGCATGATGACCGCCCGCTCATCCTTTACCTGGATGGCCTTCACATCGCAGTAGCGGACGCATTTGTAGCAGTGCTTGCACTTTGTGGCTTTGAAATCAATGATTTCCATGCCCATAATCAAAGTCTCCCTTTTATCTCATTCTCGAAAAATTCCTCGGTATCTTCCGGTTTCAGTGAATAGAGCTCACCCTCCACGGTCACACATACGCCGTGGTCACAGTTGCCTGTGCAGAATGCGCCGTTTAAATCCACCTGGTCAGACAGGCCATTCTCAGCAACCAGCTTCTGAAGCTTTGCGATAATCTCCCTGGACCCTTTTAAATGACAGGCACTTCCAATACAAATCGTTACTTTCATCCCTTATTCCTCCACTATCTGCGTGTATTATGAGTTCACCCCAAACGGTATCTCCATTATCTCATATTGTGATATTTATATCAATAATATTTCTCAAATATTTTATAGAAAAGGAGGGCCTGTTGTGCTATAGTAAAGGATATTTATGAGAGGAGAGATTGTATTATGAAACGTTCCATTTCCATACTTTTAACTGCATTCCTGGGCGCTTCCCTGATGCTTGGCGGATGCGGCGGATCCGGACAGGGTTCCGCTGCCAAGGACACTGCCGCCAGCGCCACACAGGCAGAAACCCCTGCCCCTGATTCCCAGGAGACCGGCAGCAGCGGGTCAGAGGATACCGGGTCCTCTGAGGAAAGCGGGTCCAACAGTCCGGCCGGGTCTGCCAAGGAGCTTACCGCGGACGGATCCGGGGATGAGCCGAAACTGACCTGCCAGGCCGGAATCCGCGTGGGTTCCCTAAAAGGCCCCACCTCCATGGGCCTGGTATCCCTGATGGACAAGGCCGCCAAGGGTGAAACCTCCAATGTATATGAATTTACCATGACCGGCAAGGCGGACGAGCTGGTAGGCAAGATTGCCAATGGTGACCTGGACATCGCCCTGGTGCCGGCCAACGTGGCCAGCGTCCTCTACGCCAAGACCCAGGGAAATGTAACGGTCCTGGACATCAACACCCTGGGCGTCCTGTATGTGGTTGCATCAGATGATTCCATCACATCCATGGCAGACCTTAAGGGACGGACCATTTACATGACCGGCAAGGGCACCACGCCGGAATATGTGATGAATTACCTCTTAAAGGAAAATGGCCTCGGTTCCGGCGATGTGGACCTCCAGTTTAAGTCTGAAGCCACCGAGGTTGCCTCTATCTTAAAGCAGGATTCCAGCGCCATCGGAGTGCTTCCCCAGCCCTTTGCCACAGCCGCCTGCATCCAGAATGAGGATCTGAAAACCGTTCTGGACCTGACGGAACAGTGGGACATGCTGAACAAGGACAGCGGCAGCATGCTGGTAACAGGCGTCACCCTGGTGCGCAGCGACTTCCTCCGGGAGAACCGTTCGCCCATTGAGGATTTCCTGAAAGACCATGCGGAATCCGCCCTGTTTACTTCCGGACATCCGGAGGAAGCAGCAGCCCTTATCGCTGCCCAGGGCATTGTGGAGAAAGCCCCCATCGCCCAGAAGGCCCTTCCCTACTGCAACATCGTATGCATTACAGGACAGGAGATGAAGGATGCATTAAGCGGATACCTCTCCATCCTCATGGAACAGGATGCCAAATCCATCGGCGGCCAGATGCCTGGGGATGACTTTTATTACATGCCTTAGGGGTGCGGACACCTCCACGGGCGGATACCATATGACTGGTTGGCGGAGACATTTTTCATGAATCAAAACACCCGTATACGGAAATATTTCATCTGGCTGTTCTGGATTGCAGTGTGGCAGGCAGCCAATATGCTGATACACAACAATATCATATTCGTGGGGCCTGTGGATATGGTAAAGGCCCTCCTGGAGCTTGTCCGCGACAGTTCCTTCTGGGCCTCTGTCTTCAACTCCTTTGCCAAGATAAGCATCGGATTCCTGGGGGCCTTCATCCTCAGTATCCTGTTAGGCTGCCTGGCCTATGCGGTTCCTCTGGTAAAGGATCTGCTGGAGCCAATGATGATGCTGATCAAATCAGTGCCCGTGGCTTCCTTTGTCATACTCGCCCTTATCTGGATCGGTTCCCATAACCTGGCTGTATTTACCTCCTTTCTGGTTGTGGTCCCCATGATATACGTAAGTACCCTGTCCGGCCTTGAGCACACGGACAGGAAGCTTCTGGAGATGGCCATGGTATTCCGGATGCCCCTGTTGAAGCAGGTACGTTATATCTATATTCCCGCAGTGCTGCCCTACCTCATCAGCGGATGCCGGACCGCGTTGGGAATGAGCTGGAAATCCGGCGTGGCCGCCGAGGTAATCGGCATACCGGAAGGTTCCATCGGCGAACAGCTCTACTATTCCAAACTTTATCTGGATACCGCCGGACTGTTTGCCTGGACCTTTGTCATCATCATCGCCAGTGCTGTTTTTGAACGCCTTTTCCTGTATCTTTTGGGTAAAGTAAAGCATTAGATGCATTTAGAAAGTTAGGAGCCACAGAGAGAATGATTGAACTGAAGCATATTTCAAAATCATATAACGGCATGCCCGTCCTTCAGAATATCAGCATGACCTTCCGGGATAACGGCTGTTACTGTCTTATGAGCCCTTCCGGGTCAGGCAAGACCACGCTGATGCGGATTCTCATGGGACTGGAGAAACCGGACACGGGTACCATAGGGATATCCGTGGCGGATGCCGGAAGGAACGTGGACACCGGGGACAGCCGGGACGTCAGCCATGGCCGGACCTCCCCCTCCATATCGGCCGTATTCCAGGAGGACAGGCTGTGCGAATCCTTTTCCCCTCTGGAGAATGTGACGATGTGCGCAGGACGCTCCATAAAGGCGTCCCGCGTCAGGTGGGAGATGGGAAAGTTATTGCCCGAGGAATGCCTGGACCGCCCCGTATCCACCTTAAGCGGCGGCATGAAAAGGCGGGTTGCGGTTTACAGGGCATTGCTCACCCCATCGGATATCCTTATCATGGACGAGCCTTTTACAGGGATGGACGAGGAACTGAAACACAGTGTCATTGCGTATATCCGTGAAAAACGGGACGGACGGATCCTGATACTCTCCACCCACCAGGAGGAGGATGTGAAGCTGATTGGCGGCGAACTGGTGCGGCTTGCCTAAACGGATGTCCTCCCCATGTATAATTGGATACCCTATATATAAACGGATGCTGCCTGCCGGGCAATCCCCAGGCAGGCAGCATCCGCAAACCATCCAATCATCTATATATCCATTTTCATATCATTTCCCGGATAGACCATGCATAACTCCGCTCCATCCTCAACATCCACCTTGTAATTTTGTACCGATGCTGCAATTGCGAAGCTGTCTCCCTGTCTGAGGGCCATCCTGCATCCGTCCGCTTCCATGACGCACGCCCCGCGTGTCACGAGGCCAATGGTAAATCGGCCGTGATGGCTGATGACGGAGTCCTTCATCACTTCTATCTTCCCCACATAAAAACAGGGCGTGAATGTTTCATTTATCAGAAGCAGTTCTTTATATTCCGGGCTGTCTTTGAGCACAACCGGGCTGACCTTACATTTCCTGACTATATCCTCTTTTGAATATTCATTGTAGTCAAAGATATCCAGACAGAAGTCAATATCCCTTCCCATGAACCGTCCTTCCTCGGGAACGATGATGCCTTCGCGTTCAAATTCACACCGGACCACCAGGTCGGAGGGTTCCATGATTTCCAGCAGCGTAATCCCCTCTCCGATGGCATGGGGCATTCCTCCCGGGATATACCATACCTCCCCGGGCTTTACCGGTATCTTCTCAAAACACGCCTCCATCCGTTCCTTATCCTGGGACTCTATGATATCCTTCCATTCTTTCCTGGAAGGGGAGTGCTGGAACCCCAGATAGATATACGGTTCGATATCCTCGCGCACCCTCAGGATATAGTAGCATTCCAACTTGCCATACCGCTTCCCCATGACGGACCTGGCAAAGCCCGACGTGGGGTGGGCCTGTATGTGAAGCCGCATGGAGGAATCTAGGATTTTATAGAGGAAACTCAGCTGCCAGCTTCCATCTTTGCGCATGCAGTCCCCCAGATAGTATTCCTTTTCCCCATCTACCATATCCCTCAGGTACCGTTTCCCTTCATCCGTATCAACCTGAATCAGTCCTTCATGCTCAATTACATCCATGCCCGGATTCACAGCTTCAACCATGGACCCCAGCCACTCCTCAGGCCTGTCGTTATCAACACATACCGGTTCCCCGTGAAGCCGGTCAATCCCAGCCCCGCCTAAATAATTTCTTCTTACACGGTTCCTCGGAAGTTTAATCAATGCTTTTTTCATCTTTAACAGTTCTCCTTTCACAAAACAGACGTCATTCCAGTCACATCAGCCCGCCATACATCACATACACGGCGGCGCAGCAGATGATTCCCACAATCCAGCCCGCAGGTATGGACATTTTCATATAATCCTTTGCCGAAACCTTGGTATATCCGAATCCCCACGCAACCCATGACTGAGTAATATCCAGATGCTGGGGCGCAATGGTGGTGATGGCGAACAGCGGATACAGGAATGCCACCGGCGCGCCTGGAAGTATGGCTATGACGACCGCCAGGATTGCCGTCCCGCATCCCACCAGGTTCATAGGGCCGCGGAAAAAGCCCAGCGGGGTAAGGACTGCAAACGCGATACACAGGGTAATGGCTGTCCTTGGAATGAACCCGCCCAGTATGGAGGTAAAGTAAGGGGCCGCAAATGCTGCCGCATTATTAAACATCGCAAGGGTGAGCAGGAAGCCTACCATGGGCGCCACATCAATGGCCCCTTCGGTAAACAGCTTAGCCAGGATCTGACATACGCCCCCATACGAACCTTTCAGTTTTCCCGTTGTCAGTAATGCGTAGACGCCTGAAAGGCAGAATCCCAGGATAATCGGTACCTTAAACAGAACCACGCCGAGAACAGGAAGTATGACCGATATCCATGATATGACCGGGGCATCCTCCCTCACGGATGCAGACGATACGGCCCAGCCATGGGATCCCCCTTTGCTCATGGACAGGTTGGCAACAATCAATACCACCACAAGCGCAACTATCATGCACAGCATCCCAATCCGGAAATAATCATTGTATGTATAGCTTTCGGCAGCTGGTTCGAAGCCCGCGTATATGGTCTGGAACTGATTGAAATTAACCACATTGGCAAAAATCCCGGCCATGATGGAACCCATGAAGCTGAACAGCGCCACCGGTGAGGGAACCCCCAAAGACAGCAGGATTGGCAGGACAATCACGGCGATGGAAATAACCGGACCGATCCCCGTCATTGACATGAAGATGATTGCAGTAACGATACAGACAAGCGCCATGGTAATCCTCGGCTTATCACCGCCCAGCTCAACCACCTTCCGGATTAAGGTTGCAGCGATTCCGGTATCCACCAGTATCCTTCCAAAAAACGCTCCGAAAAACACGTTGACCAGAATGGATTTGGCATATCCCGCCGGACCGTCTGCATAAACGTACGTAAGCACATCAATGAGGCTTTTCCCTTCCATCACGGTCGTGGGATTCAGCAGGTTGCCAAGCAGGGATAACACCGTCCAGAAGGTTGCCATAAGCGCAAACCCCACCATCAGGTTAAGGCCCTTGACACAATACCATATCATTCCCACAAAAGACAGAAACATAATAATTCCGATTATAACATCGATACCCATATTACTCCCTCACTTTTTAGTTTTTGCAATCGATTGCTAATTGATGCAATCATAATATCATATATTTCTCTGTTTTACAAGCTGTTTTTTATGTATTTTAACTATTATTTTAAGTGTTTTTTTACTGTTAGTTCCTAATTTTTACATATTTTATAATTTAGGATTCAATTTCTTGGCAATCGATGTAATAATTGTTTCATAATAAGGGGGACCCATCCGGTAATGCAGCAATCCCCGGCCTTCCCCAGTCCAACAATAATCATGATAGGTAATAAAAAAGCCTCCTGCAATCAGATAAAATCACAGAAGACTTTTGTATCCTTAAATGCACAAAACGCAACAAATTAGTACGAATTACTATGAATTACCATAAATCATCATGAATCACCGTATATCGCCATGAATTATCATGATTTCCAATGAATCCATGGACCAAACTGCCCTCCGGGCCATAGATTCCATTCCTTTTCCGCATCCGCTCACCCATCCAGGCACGCCTTCAGCCTGTCCCCGGCCTCCCGTATGCGCTCCCCGTCCCGGCTGTCCAGTGCTGCTTCAAATGCCTGCATCAAGCTTTCAATCCGGCTCCTCCGTTCCCCCGTGCTCTTCTCATAGCACTGCTCCCCTAATAAAAGCAGGAGCCGGTTTTCTTCCTGGTCCCTGGGAGGAATCTTCAGATAGGAAAGTGCCTCCATCCTGGCCTTGATTTCCTCGTCCGTCATGGTGTTATGCCTGCCCTTGATGATCTGTTTCTTCACCTTCCCGGTGGAAACCACCTTCACCTCCACCTCCAGGATGGAATTGATGTCATAGGTATAGGTCACGTCCACTGCCTCTGCCCCCGCCGTGTTCTTCGGCACCTGGATATCCAGGCTTCCCAGCAGCAGGTTGTTGGCGGTGAGGCGGCTCTCCCCCTGGTACACTTCAATGCGTATCCTGTCCTGGTTATTGCGGATTGTGTAAAAACGTTCCGTGCGGCTGGCAGGGATGACCGTATTGCGCTCAATGATCGGACAGAAATGCCCGGCCTCATAGACGCCTTCCCGGCGTTCCCGCGCCACCTCGGTTCCCAGGGTAAACGCGCATACGTCGGTCAGGATCATTTCCCTGACTTCCCTGTTCCTGCTTTTCATGGCTCCCTGGATGGCGGCCCCCAATGCCACGGCCTCATCCGGGTGCACGGACACATCCGGGAACTTATGGAACAGCTTCACCACGAAATCCTTAACCACCGGCATGCGCGTGGCTCCGCCCACCAGCACGACCTGGTCAATGTCCTGCAGCTTCAGATGCGCATCCGCGATGCTCTTCTGGATGGGCCTGCGTATGCGCTCCAGAAGCGGCTGGCAGAGCTTCCCATATTCCGTAAGATTCATGGACAGTTCCTTTTCCTCCCCCTTTATCCTGCAGCGCATCTTTACAGTTTCTTCCAGGCTGAACCGTTTCTTGGAGTTCTCCGCCGCCTCATGGACAGCCGCCCGCTCCTTCCATTCCAGCCCATCCTCCTTAAGCCCGTTCCTTTCATAAAACTCCTGTTCCAATATCCTGGTAAAATCCTCGCCCCCAAGATAGTTGTCCCCGGCCACGGCCCGTACCTCAAGGATTGGGCCGCTAAGTTCCAGGATGGACACGTCAAAGGTGCCGCCGCCCAGGTCAAAGACCAGGAATCTTGTATTCTCTGTTTTATCATACAGGCCGTATGTGATGGCGGCGGCCGTTGGTTCGCTGATAATCCGCTCCACCTTAAGCCCTGCCAGTTCCCCGGCCAGTTTCGTGGCCCTTCTGCGCTTGTCGTCAAAATACGCGGGCACGCTTATGACCGCCTCCTGGACCTGTTCGCCCAAAAAGCTTTCCGCATCCTCCTTCAGGGAACGCAGGACCATGGCGGACAGGTCTTCCGGCCGGAACTTGTGCCCGCCCAGGTCATATTGGCGTTCGCTTCCCATGAAACGTTTGAATAATTCCGCTGTCCGCTCCGGATGAAGGAGGCCATATTCCCGGGCAGTCTCCCCTACCAGTATCTGCGCCTTCCCATCCACCGCCACCACGGACGGGGTCAGGTTCTTCCTCAGGCGGTTGGGGATGATGCACGCCCGGCCATCCACAAAGCAGGCGGCCAGGCTGTTGGTTGTCCCCAGGTCTATTCCGATTATCATTGTATGCACGTCTCCTTTTCCAGCATTTTAACAGCCATCCGGGCATCTTTATTGCATCCCAGCCAGATGACCTGGTCTGCCTGGGCAAATGCCATAAGCGCCTCCTCCTTCTTATGGTCCAGCATGAGCAGGAATCCCCTGGCTTCCAAAAGTTCCGTACACCCGTCCTCATCGCACCACCAGCACATCCCCCGCTCCTCATCCATCAGCCGGAAATATTCCCGGGCCTCATCATGGCGTCCCGTGAAATAGGACCAGCAGAACAGATTATAAAGCACCTGCCTGGACTCCGTGGTCGGCCTGGTCAGCAGTTCCTCCATGGAGAGGCCCAGGTCGGAACACTCCGTATAGTCCGACTCCAGCCTGGCCCTGTATAAATCCCCGAATTTCCTGGCTTCCTTAAGGTCATTCCTCCAGTAATGGGTCCGTATGAGCATCTTGGTCAGGCTCCGGTAATAGCCGTATTTCTTCATCCGGCTGGCTATGTCATAGGCTTTTGAGAGGTAATCCAGGGCCTTATCCAGATTGCCGAGATAATACCATGCCTCCCCCACGTTCTGGCACACTAAGGCCCGGCCTTCTTTGTCTCCTGCTTCATCCGCCAGCGCCTCCCGTGCAATGCCCTCTGCCTCACGGCATTTATCCCAGATTTCCCCGCCGGGGTTTTTCCGGAATTTCAGCCAGATATTCAATACGGCCTCAATCCGTTTTCCTTCTTCCTCCCAATCATCACAGCACCTTTTATCCAGGTCCGTGCTTCCATATTGTTCCCTTATCCACCCAAGGGCCTTGTCGTGGCGCCCGGCCTCTGCCTCCAGGTCCATCAGGTTTTCCAGGCATTTTTCCCGGCCGTCCGCTGTCAGGTTCCTGTCCAGGGCTTTTGTAAAATATTCAATTCCCTGGTCAATCTGTTTCATTCTGAGAAAGCACTGGAATACCCGCTTAAAGCATTCCTCTTCATCCGCCCCGAACTGGTCGCTGGCTTCCAGGCTTTTCCCACAGCACGCAATGGCTTCCTCATATCTTCCCAGGACCCGGAGGATTTTTCCCTTTAAAAGCCACATGCCGCTGTCCCCGTCCATTTCAATGCCCTGTTCAATCTCCTTAAGGGCCTTGTCATATTCCTTCATGTGCAGGTAGATATCCGCACGCCGCCTGAAGTTTTCTGCCCCCGGGCCGAACTTTTCTTCCAGCAGGTTGGTGTAATACAGGGCTTTTTTCCCATATTCGTTCTGTAGTGTCCTGGTGTATTTCTGCTTGTAGAGCACGCTGAGCCTCCAATAGCAGTTGGAGGATTCCGGGTTCTTTTGAAGCGCCTTATCATAGTATCCGATGGCCTTGTCCCATTCCCTGAACCGCTCATGGCACCTGGCAATATAATAATACAGCCTCTCGTAATCCATCCCCTGCTTCTCACATTGCTTCAAATGCAGGTACGCCTGTTTTGGACGGTTCCCATATTCAATCCAGTATCTTCCCAGTGCGTATCTGGCTGACAGCGATTCCCGGAGCCTCAGCGAGATTTCCGCATACCTGCAGTCCAGCCCCAGCTTCTTATATTTGTTGAATTGGTTGCCGCTGTCATTCAGGAATGCCCGCTTCAGGTAGGCATCTGCCAGTAATTCCCTGGATTCCTTATTCTGTTCCAGGTGGCGGATGACCGCCGCCGCATACCGGTCCGCCCGGCGCCAGTCCTCCGCGTCTTTTGCCAGCCTGTCCAGCACCCCGATCCGCTCCACCAGCAGCTCACTGCTGTTTACCCCGGCCTGTCCCGCGTCATCGATGACCCTCAGGGCATTTTCATACTTTCCGTATGCCTTAAATACCCTTACTGCCCTTATGTATATCTCCGGGTGTCCGTCATATATCTCCCTGGCCCGCAGGAAAGCGTCCACCACCTCTTGGTCCTTGCCCAGCCTTTCGCATGCCTCCTGAAGATAAAAGATGGCCCAGTAGACCCCGTCATCCATCTGGAGGATTTCCCTGCACTGCTTTTCCATCTCCTGGTAATCCTGTCTGTCCCGCAGGACCATCACCTTGTACAGCCTGTAGTCCACGTTATCCGGTTCCAGCAGGACAGCCTGGCTGTGGGCAGCCAGCGCCCGGTCCGAAAAGCCTGCAGCCTGCTCCCGGTTCCCGCCTTCCCGCCTTATCTCCTGATGATAGAGGTCCCGCCATACGCGGCCTTCCACGTGGAAGCTTCTGGCCTGGCTGGCCTTCTGGTCGCCGGATTCCTGACTTCCAGACTTCTGATTACCGTTTTCCTGACCGACGTTTTCCTGACCGACATTTTCCTGCTTAAGACGCTTGCGCCATAGCCCTATCTCCTCAAGCGCCTCCCCGCTCCTGCCGTCCAGCATGTTAAGCATCGCCATCTGCTCATGAAAATCCGGCGTGTCCGCGATATATTCTGGATGGGCCTCAAAGAACCGCCTTCCCTCACCACCCTGTTCCGAATAGACAAAGCAGCGGGCAAGAAGCAGGGCCTCCTCCTGATTAAGTCCTTCTGTCCTGGATGTGTAAAGGCGGATTATCTCCTGGTCCGCCTGTCCCAAAAGCCTGCGCGCCTCCTCGGTGCGTTCCAGCTTCCCGGCATTCCACACATGTTCCCTGGCCTTTTCCCAATTCCCATCCTCTGCGTCCAGCCTGGCCAGACCCATAAGGGCCTGGTAAGCCCCATCGGACGTCCGCCTCTTCCCGCACAGATAGGCTGCATACAGTCCTCTGGCCTCTGTGCGGCAGCCGCAGCTTATAAGGATGGAAACCACTGGCATGTAAACCTGCTCATCCTCCCGGTTTTCCATGATCAGGGAACGGGCCATCCCGGCAGCCTCCTCCGTCTTCCCTGTCAGGGCCAGATATTCAGCCTGCTCCACACCATACCATGGATGGTCTATGCCCAGCGACGCCAGATGCAGCAGCGCCCCGCCTCTTTCCTCCAGTTCCTCCGGGGCGCCTGTCTTCTCCTTGTTCCGCAATGTGAAAAGGGCGCTGATGAAGCCATCATAATCAGCCTGTGTGTCTCCCTGAAGCCTGTCCATGGGAAATTCCCGGCCGTCATCCGTATCCAGCCGTTCCAGCATGAAATCCACGAATCCCTCAGGCAGATGCTCCCTGAACTCCTGATGATTCTTTTCAATAAGAAAGGTCCTGTCTAATATTTTCCATATCTTTACAGGCAATCTGAAGTGCTCAGACAGATATGAGAACATGGCCCATTTGGCCGGTTCCCCGCTGTCCACAGACCCAAGCACCGGCTCCCTTAAAAGGCTGTCCCATTCCGCTGGATCCAGACGCCTGGGCAGGCTGGTGTAAATGTCAGCCAGCTGTCTCAGGAAAATGCCTTCCGGCCCGCTCTCCTCCATCCACCCTGCACTTTGTATTTCCTCATCCGCAGGTGTCCTGGCATATCCAACCGCTTCCTCATAGGCCCGCCTCAACCGTTTAAACCCTTCTGCGTCATCCTCCGGATTAGAAGTTAACAGAAGCTTCCGATAGGCTGCCCGGATTTCATCTTCATCCCTTGTCTCTTCAATTCCCAAAATCCCGAATATCTCCTGAACGTTCAAGCTGCTCCTCCTTATGGTTTCCCCTGACATCTTACTCCTTAGAATTATAACTGAGTTTTCCAGTATCTGCAAGATATCATGCGCCCATGGCTGTAGGTCAGGACACCTGACAGTATTTTCACCAGACAGCATTTCCGGCTGCAGTTTTCTCAGGCAGCGGTCTGCACAGGCAGCTATCTGCTCCCGTAGATAGAAAATGGGGATGCCATAAAGGCATTTCTGCCTCCTGCATCCCCATTTCCCCCTGGTCCGTTATTTGGTCCGTTATCCGGTCCGCTATCTATCCCTTACTGCTGGCAGGGATCGGTATGCATATCAAACTCAGGGTTAAACGCATAGAAATTCCGGCTGTCCAGTTTATCCTGGGTAATCCTCAGGCACTCCCCAAACCGCTGGTAATGGACCACCTCGCGCGCCCTCAGGAACTTAATCGGCTCGCATACGTCATAGTCCTTAACAACACGGAGGATGTTGTCATAGGTGCTTCTGGCCTTCTGTTCCGCAGCCAGATCCTCATGGAGGTCCGTAATCACATCGCCCTTGGACTGGAACTCACATGCGTTAAACGGGATTCCGCCTGCTGCCTGTGGCCAGATTCCGGTTCCATGGTCAATATAGTAAGGGCCAAAGCCCTGTTCTACCAGCTGCTCTGCCGTCAGGTTCCTGGTCAGCTGATGGACGATGGCCGCCACTATCTCCAGGTGGGCAAGCTCCTCTGTCCCTATATCCGTGAGCGCTGCCTTGCACTCTTTGTACGGCATGGTGTAACGCTGGGACAGATAACGCATGGAGGCTCCCATTTCCCCGTCAGGTCCGCCGTATTGGGACATTATGAACTGTGCCATCTGTGCATTTGGTTCCTTAATATTAACAGGAAATTCCAGTCTTTTTTCATATATCCACATTTATGAGCACACTCCTTCCCATGGCCATGGATCGCTGACCCAGGACCAGTATTCAGTATCCTTGTTGGCACTGGCGGTCAGGGGACCGAACTGTGCCTCATATGCCGCTGCCGCACTCTGGTATGCTGCCAGCATCTGATTATAGTAATCAATTGCCGCTGCATCACAGGGATGGGTGTCTAAATAGAGGTTGGCGTCAACCACGGCAAACCCTGCCTCATCTACCTGACGCAGCATGGCTCCCTGTGAAACATTATAATCGAAGTTGGTCATCTGCCGCACCTCCCATAATTAAACTGAAGATCCAGGTCAGGGAAAATGGTCCCCTGTACCAGTCCCCTTTCAGGGGCATAGGTGGTCTGCCACTGCTGCCACGGAACATAGGCCATTGCAACCGGATGCTGCTGTTCCAGACAGCCCGGCTCCGTTGACACACAGTCCATCTGATTCATATCAGGGTACTGTACGCCCATGAATGATTCAGCAGGAGCTACATTATAATCATTGTTTACAGCCCAGGGAAATGTGTTCATATCCGGATAATCCGTCTGCCTGAAAGAACTGCAGCTATTAGGGCCGGAGGTGTTGCAGGACACGTGTCTGCAGCCGCAGCACTGTCCCCTTACATCTGTATAAGAGTCCATATGATGGAAACTCCTTCCATTAACTTTTCTTTATTAATAGTTTATGTGGTTCCCAAAGGACCGTGACAGAATAATCCCCCGAAACAATCAGTAACACTTTGTCTGACTGTCCCATATGATATAGTACAAACCAATAAAAAAGGAGATGCGATATATGTGTTGTTTTAGATTTGGATGTGGATGTAGATGTAATCGTTGCTGTTGTGGATTTGGTTGTGGAAATATCGGCTGTGGCTGCGGCTGCGGTAATAACAATAGTGGATGCGGTTGTGGCAATAACAGCGGCTGCGGCTGTGGATGCGGCAATAACAACAGCGGCTGCGGTTGCGGCAATAACAGCGGCTGTGGCTGCGGCTGCGGCAATAACAGCGGCTGTGGCTGTGGCTGCAGACGTGACATCTGTGCAGGTGAAAGACGCAGGGCATATAGGGAAGGCTTCCGCAACGGGTACTGGGAAGGCTTCAATGACGCAAGCTGGGGAAGGCCCTGTGGATTCCCTCAGCCCCGCGGCGGCGCTGCCCAGGCGCCGGTTGCAGTAGATGCAGGCGGATGTGGGTGCAACAACTAAACAGCTGGACTGACAGCTGATATTAATACACGGGGGTTCCGGTTGGAACCCCCTTTTTCATGACCCTTTTTCATTATATATCCCTGATTATGCGTTTCACGGCATTGACAACCCCTGCAGCCTTGGTTTATAGTGTTCTTTAGATTATTTTCAGCGGAGGAGAAAAACATGAACGCACAGAAACTGGAACAGATACAGAAGGTCTTTGCAAATGACCGTTTTGCCACTGATAACGGCGCTGTCATCGATGAAGTAGATGATGGATATGCAAAATGTTCGTTGGAAATACAACCACATCACCTCAATGCGGGAGGAACCGTCATGGGCGGCGCCATCTTTACCCTGGCTGATTTTACCTTCGCAGTGGCCTCCAACTGGAATAAACCCCTTAACGTGTCCACCACTTCCCAGATTACATACCTTGGCACTGCAAAAGGCGCCCGCCTGGTTGCCGAGGCCCGCAAGGTTAAAGAAGGACGGAGCACCTGCTATTACCTGGTGGACGTATCCGATGACCTGGGCAATCCGGTGGCCCATGTGACTGCCAGCGGTTTTATAAAAAGCGGCACCCAGCTGGTTAAGGATTTGCCGGCACAAGCATGATTAGACAGGCTTTTCTGTCAGTTGTGCATCCCACAGAGTGGGATACACTTCACCTTAAAAATGTTCCTATTGTTTTACAAGGTACATATCGATATTCCATCATCGCTTTCATACCTGCCTCACTGGCACCGTCAACAAAAGGTAATGCCCATGACAAAAGGCGCCCTACTCCCGTAGAACGCCTTTCAATACGTACCTATACTTTGATATTCATGGGTTTGTCACCCCCTCACAAAACGTTGAAGGTGCCAATATTATTTCTTATGGTTTTCCGGAAAGAAGCCAGCCTTTCAGGTCATGCAATCATAAATGTAAAGAACGATGGGAATAGCGCAATTAACAGCAATACCATTACAAACCCCATAAAAAAGGGAAGCTCGCCTCTTGTAACCTCGCCAATGGACAGTTTCGATATGGAACATGCCGAAAAGATATTTACCGCCACAGGCGGCGTCATTGCGCCAATCACGCCGGCCAGGCACACAATCAGGCCAAATTCAATTGCCGTAAGCCCCATGGACATTGCCACCGGCCATAAAACCGGTACCAACAATACGCAGATTGCCGTTCCTTCCAGAAAGGTTCCAAAGAAAAGAAGCAAAACCGCAATAAGCACACAAAACAGCTTGGGACTCATGTTCAGGGCAACGATTCCAGACACCATGGCATCCGACATGTCAGAATAGGTAAACAGCCAGGAAAAGCTTGATGCTGTTGCAATAATGAAGAGAATCATTCCCGCGCTTTTGGCAGAGTTCAGTATGATTTTAGGAAGATCGCGTATTTTAAGCTGCCGGTAAACGAATACCCCAATCAGGAACGCATATAATACGGCCGTTGCCGAAGATTCAGTGGGGGTCATCAACCCGCTGTAAATCGAACCAAGGATGATGACCGGCATCAGCAGGGCTGGAAACGCACGTACGAATTTTTTCCAAATCTGGCTGTAATCCAACTTACCGTCCATCCTCGGCCATGCCTCACGGTGTGAAAAGTAAAACACCTCTGCCGACAGGATTAATGCAATCAGTATCCCAACGAAGATACCCACTGTGAACATATTTGTGACAGACGCTCCTGTCAAGGTACAGTAGACAACCATGATGATGCTTGGAGGGATTACCGGCCCCAGACCGCCGGACACAGCCAGCAATCCAGCGCAGCGTTCCTTTGGATACCCCAGCTTCACCATCTCCGGATACAGCATGGAACCGATTGCCAGGACCGTAGCTGGTGCGGAACCAGACAGGGCGGCGAAAAACGCACAGGCCACAATTGCCGCATATCCCAATCCGCCCCGGATATTTCCCACAAAGCAGTTGACAAATTCAACAATCATTTTAGAAATACCGCCGTTGGTCATCAGGTTTCCCGCCAGGACAAAGAAGGGTATGGCCATGATTGAAACATTATCCATGGACGTGAACAATCTCTGGGCAATAACCATGACAGGAAGGTCCGGATAACAAAACAGTATTGTGGCGGCCGCGGCCGCTCCCACAGAAACAGAGATAGGCACTCCTATCAAAAGAAGGATCACCAATATCCCAAACAGAGAAAACGCAACCTGCCCCATCATATATTCTCCTCCCCAGTCTCTTTCTTCCCGAATAATTTACGTACCATGACAATAAGTATTCCTGTTTCCACTACCGAGGCAATACCAAAGCTGACCGGCAGGGCTAGATATGGAATGAACATGGGTACCTTTAATGCCGGGGACTTCTGCCAGTTAGACATCTGCCCCTGAATAATCAGGATGGCCTGAGTAAACATAAGTGCTGAAAACAGGACCACCACCAGCTTCGCAACTATGGCAGCCACTTCTTTTATCCTGCCATGAAGCCTGTCCACCACTGTGGTCAATGCCATCTGGGAACCGTCCCGCAAGCCTAATTCCATTGCCAGCAGCGCAAGATATACCTGACAATACCGTGCAAGCTCCTCCAGCCATCCTATGGGCAGATGAAAGAAATTTCTATTCAGGACCTGAACAAAGGATGCCAGGCTCATTATAATGAAAATCATAACCACCATTAATTCTTCTAACTTACTGGCCCCTTTAATTATATTTTTTAGTTCTCTCATGTTGGTCCTCTCCTCATATATCCTCGTATAACCGCCCCTTACTGCAGCTTGGCAAGCTCCTCATTCATCAGTTTCAAAGCTTCCTCATCAAAACTGAACTGCTTCATGGCCTCTTGTGTGCGGCTCTTCAGTTCGTCCAGGTCCAGGTCAAAGAATGTCACTCCCTGGCTTTCCAGATCGGTCCTGAAATCTGCCACGGAATCCCTCAACAGGGTTCTCTGGTACTGGCAGCCCTCAGCCGCTGCAGCAATTACCGCGTCATGATATTCTTCCGGAATCTTAGCCCACAGATCATCAGAAAACACAAGGAGCTGATAAGCGAATATCACCGGCTGGTTGCAGACATAATTACATACTTCATTAAATTTACTTGCCACAATGGTAGGAATGGTATTCTCTGCCCCATCAATGGTTCCCTGCTGCAGGGCGGTAAACACATCGCCGGAAGCCATCGGGGTTGCAATACAGCCAAGGGCATTGTATGCTGCCATATGGTATTCATTCTCCATGGTCCGGATTTTCAATCCTTTTAAGGAAGCCACGGAATCCACATTCTTTTTTGTAAACAGGGAACGGAATCCGGAATCCATCCACCCAACGATTTTGACCCCGCCGGCCTCCGCCTTGTCCTCCACATAATCGCCGAATGGGCCGTCTATAAATTTCCATGCCTGATCATAGTCGTCAAACAGGAACGGCTGGTCTAAAACCGCGGCCTCCGGGATGAAGTTCGTCAGGACGGCATTCGTAATGATACATGCGTCAACGGTCCCCAACTGGCACCCTTCATACAGATCGCGCTCATTTCCCAGGGAGTTGCTGGGGTATAATTTAAAAGTAACCTGTCCCTGTGTCGCCTCCGTAATCTTGTCACACATATACTGGTATCCTTTATAGTGAACGCTGTTTTCTGATTCTGCAAATCCCAGCTTTACCTCAATCTTCTCTTTTGCGGTTTCCCCTGAACCGGCCGTTTCCCCTGAACTGGCTGCTGCCTGTGTCTCTGCCGCCGCACCGCCTGTAGCCGGTGTATTTTCCTTCGGCGCTGAATTCCCGCATGCTGTCACTGCCGCCATACATACCACCACTGCTGCCGCTGTTATCATCCTATGGATTCTTTTCATCATAATCTTACCTCTCCTTTGTACATTCATTTACTTGCCCGCCGGGTTTCCACCCACGATTCCCTCTTCATCCAGCACGGTCTTGATCATTGCGTTCATCATGGACAGATCGCCGTCTTCTATCAGGAACCCGCCGCCCCTGGCATTCTGTTCAATTGCTTCCACCCTGCGCGATCCTGCATCCACATTGATATTTGGCGCCTGCTGAAGCGTCCATGCAATGGTCAGGCCCGCCTGGGTCGTCCCATACTTATCGCACAATGGTTTCCATGCTTCAATCAGGTCAATTATCCTCTTCCTGCGCTTTGGCTGATACCATACACTCCATTCATTCCTGGCATCTCCTGGCGTCACCTTGCTCTCCATGGTGTAAGCTCCTGTGAGAAGCCCTCTTTCCAGCACGGAGTATGCCTGATATGTTATATTGTGTTCCAGGCACAGGCCGTTTAACCGGTCGTAGCTGGTTGGATCCAGCATGCTGTAACGCTCCTGAATCAGGTCCAGCTGTCCGTACTTTAAGTACTCCCGGATATCCTCCGCCGTCACATTGGAGGCCCCTATTGCCCTGATTTTCCCCTCTTTTTTCAGGTCCATCAAGGTTCCCATTGTCTCTTCAATCGGGGTAAATGCCGGAGGGACCGACTGCCAGTGTGTGATATAGAGATCAATGTAATCTGTTTTCAAGCGTCTCAGGGACCCTTCCAGGCTGCGCCGGACAGCCATTGGGGAAAGGTTGCGGTATATCTGATGCCCATCCCTTGTAAAAAAAGGAGAGCCCTCGCCGGTATCCCACTCCAAGCCGCATTTTGTCGATATGAAACACTTATCCCTGCGGCCCTGCAGCGCCTGCCCCAACACCTCCTCCGCGTGGCCAAACCCATAAAAATTAGAACTGTCAAACCAGTCAATACCAAGCTCCAATGCACGGTGTATTGTGCGGATTGACACGGTATCGTCATTTGCCCCCCACACGCCGTCACCGCCAATGGACAGTGTCCCCATGGAAATCACGGATGCCTCCATCCCTGTATTACCAACCTTCATTCTTCTCATTAATCCTGCACCTCTGCCTTTCACTTCATCAAATCCGGATTTATTCTGATAATCTAATACTAACAAGTTTTATTTCTAAAAAATATCCCGATGTTGACAATTTGTTGTTCTATATTGCCATAAAAAACCCCAACATTTCCCATGCAAAAAATCCCCCCTCTTTCAGCAGGGCGCATTTCATGTTATAATCTTACTGTTAAAAGCAATCTCTTTTATGATCCAGGAACCGGCTAACCGAAAGGAGCACTGCCGCATGAAAATACCCTACACGATTGTCAAGGAATCTCTTCACCATAAATCTCTTAGCGAACCGCACTTCCATGATGAATACGAACTTTTATTCGGACTGAGCGACGGCGGGACCTACATGATAAACGGACACGCGTACCCTCTCTGCCATGCCATGCTCTTTGTTTTAAATAAATACGTACTCCATCAATGCATTGCCGATATATCCTCTTATGAAAAATACGTCCTTCACTTTTCTTCCGAGACACTTAAGATGCTGTCCAGTACGCAAACCGACATAGTATCCATTTTCGGCAACTTTGACTATATTGCACAGCTTCTAAGCGAGGAGCAGTTTCACTATTTCAATAACCTCCTGGCAAACTGCATGCCCAACGGCGGCGGATTCGGCGATGACCTGCGCCAGAATATGGCATTTGTTAATCTCATTCTGTATATCAGCAACCTGATCAGACAGAGGGAGTCTGTTGTGGGACTGTCCCTGAAAAACGAGTACAACTCCATCAAGCCTATTTTTGATTATATCCATAATCACTATATGGAGGAAATCCGCCTAGAGGAATTGAGCCAGAAATTCTTTATAAGCAAATACTATCTCTGCAGGCATTTTAAAGCCCTGACCGGCTTCAGCGTGGGTTCCTATGTCACAAACTACCGTATACGTGAAGCCTGCATCCTGTTACGCAAAGGCTATTCTGTCCAGCGCGCAGGGGAAGAGGTCGGATTTGGAAACAATGCTTATTTTATCAAGACCTTTAAAAAAACCATTGGACAGTCACCTGGAAAATACGCAAAAAATTATTAGCCCTCATATCCCCGGCCGGCCTGCTGACGGGACAAAAAAGGGGCTGAGCCCTGACAGATCATCCTGTCCAGGCTCAGCCCTTTTCAATTTAATACAATCCACACCTACCAGCACATCTCCTCATTGGTGTACAGCACCAGTCCGCCGTCCTCAATGGCCTTTGCCGCCGCCGCCCCGTCGGATGCCTTTACAATCATGGCACGCCTGTTTGCGGATGCCAGGGCATACATATATTCAATGTTCAGTCCCTGGCTGCACAGTATATGGGTCATCTTGTGCATCTCGCCCACCTTGTCCTCCAGCTTCACTGCCAGCACATCGGTCAGCATGGCGGAAAAACCTTTGTTCCTCAGGCCGTCCTTGGCCTTCTCAGGGTCGGATACAATCATCCTCAGCATACCGTACTCCGTGGTATCAGCCATGCTCAGCGACAGGATGTTAATGTTCTCCTCCTTCAGCACTTCTGTTACCTGCTCCAGCCTTCCTTCGCGGTTCTCAATGAATACAGACAATTGCTTTACAAACATATCCATACCTGCCTTTCCTAAATCAGTTTCCTGTTATCAATTACATGCTTTGTCTTTCCCATGCTGCGTTCAATGCTCTTTGGCTCCACCAGCTTCACCTTGACGGCCAGCCCGATGGCGTTCTGGATGACATGGGCAATCTTGCCCGTCAGGTTCTCCAGTTCCCGGATTTCATCGGAGAAGAAACGCTCTTCCACCTCCACCTGCACTTCCAGTGTATCCAGGTTATTAATCCGGTCAACAATCAGGAGGTAATGGGGAGTGGTGCCGCCCATTTCCAGAAGGGCGGATTCAATCTGGGACGGGAATACATTGACGCCGCGGATGATCAGCATGTCGTCGGTTCTTCCCGTGAACCTTGCAATCCTGGCAGTGGTCCTGCCGCATTCGCAGACTTCGTGGTTAATGCTGGTCAGATCCTTGGTGCGGTAACGGATAAGCGGCAGACCCTCCTTGGTCAGGGTGGAGATGACCAGTTCGCCTTCCATGCCGTCCCGCAATGGTTTCAGGGTCTTCTGGTCCACGATTTCAGGCAGGAAATGGTCCTCATGGATGTGAAGTCCCCGGTGGAACTGGCAGTCCGTCGCCACACCCGGCCCCATGATTTCGCTCAGGCCATAGATATCGTGGGCATGGATTCCCAGCTGATGCTCAATCTGGGCCCTCATCCCGTCGGTCCATGGCTCGGCCCCGTTGATGGACGCCTTCAGCTTAATCTGGTCCCTTACCCCCATCTCCTCAATGGTTTCCGCGATGTGCAGCAGGTAGGAAGGGGTACACATGATTCCCGTCACCCCGAAATCCACCATCATGGTCACCAGCTTCTTGGTATTGCCAGTGGACATGGGCACAACCGTGGCCCCCATTTCCTCTGCCCCGTAATGGGCGCCCAGACCGCCTGTGAACAGGCCGTATCCATAAGCCACCTGTATGGTGTCCTCCTTGCCCAGGCCAGCCATGGTGATGCATCTTGCCACACACTCGCTCCACACATCAATATCCTTCCTCGTATATCCCACCACGGTCGCCTTTCCCGTGGTGCCGCTGGATGCATGGATGCGGGTAATCTGGGAATTATCCACTGCGAACATGCCGAAGGGATAGGTATCCCTCAAATCATCCTTGGTGGTGAACGGCAGCTTATCCAGGTCCTCGATTCCCTTGATGTCGCCTGGTTCCAGGCCCTCTGCCTGCATTTTCTTCCTGTAATACTCCACGTTGTGGTACACACGGTCCACCAGCTTTGAAAGCCTTGCGCCCTGCAGGTTTGTCATCTCATCCCTGCTCATACATTCCTTTGCCTCATTCCAAATCATCTGACTGTAAACCCTCCGTATTTTTTAGGATATTTTTAATCTGCCAGCCGTACCGCTACAGTGAAAGCGCATATCCAATCTCAAAGGCCTGCTTATTCACTTCAATGGTCTTTGGCGGTACGGTTGTCTCAATCACGCGCAGCCAGTCTTCCTTCTCAAAGCCCATGTGCTTTGCCGCCGCTCCCAGGACAATGATGTTAAATGCCTTTGGGGCGCCCAGTTTCTTGGCCTCGGCCGTGGCTTCCACCACAATGGCCCTGCGTTTCGCCTTCAGTGTCTCAATCACATCCTCAGGATAAGCAGCCACCCCTGTCACCACCGTGATGGGGTCGATGCGCCAGTCATTGACAATCACCACGCCGTCCTTTTTAAGGAAATGCAGATAGCGCAGTGCTTCCAGGCGCTCAAATGCAATGAGCACGTCCGCCTGTCCCTCCTCCACAATGGGTTCATTTACCTTATCTCCATAACGCACGAAGGTCACCACGCTGCCGCCCCTCTGGGCCATGCCGTGTACTTCGGATAATTTTACATCATATCCCGCATTGATTGCAAGCTTTCCAAGGATACGGCTGGTAAGAAGGGTCCCCTGGCCGCCAACGCCTACAATCATGATATTCTTTGAAGTCATATTATTCACCCGCCTTTATCTGCTCGATTGCATCGAATTTGCAAAGCTGCATGCACAGGCCGCAGCCATTACACATGGTTTCATCAATGGAAATGGTCCCGTCCTCATTCTTGGTGAGGGCCGGACATCCGGGCCTTAAGCATGCGCCACACTTCTTACACCGGTCGGACAGCGGCCTGCACTTGTTGGGGAATCTGATGCCTTTTAACAGGGCGCAGGGCGCCTTTGTGATGATGACGGAGACAGCTTCCCTTGCCACCTCGCGCTTGATGACTGTTTCCAGTTCCTTCTGGTCAAATGCATCCACCTCATAGACATGTTCAATGCCCAGGGATTTACACAGCCCTGTGATATTGATGGCAGGCACCACCTGGCCCTTTAAGGTCTTGCCGGTGGCTGCGTGGTCCTGATGACCCGTCATTCCTGTGGTGGAGTTATCCAGGATGATGACCGTGCCGGTGGCCTGGTTGTAGACCATGTTCATCAGCGAGTTGATTCCCGTATGCATGAAGGTGGAGTCGCCGATTACGGCTACCCAGTTGTGGATGTAATCCTTGCCCTTTGCCTTCTCCATACCGTGAAGGGTGCTGATGCTGGCGCCCATGCAGATGGTGGTGTCAATGACACTAAGGGGCGCCACCGCGCCTAATGTATAGCAGCCGATATCCCCTGCCGCGTGGATCTTCAGTTTGTTCAGCACGGTGTACACGCTTCTGTGGGGACATCCCGGACAGAGGATGGGCGGCCTTGCAGGAACCTGGGCCGCAGGGTCAACCTCCAGTGTCTGGCCCAGCACCCGCTCACGGATCAGGTTGGCGCTGTACTCGCCCTGGACCGTGAATATCTCCTTGCCTACCGCTTTCTGGATTCCCCAGGCCTTGACCTGTTCCTCCACAACCGGCTCCAGCTCCTCGAATATGTAAAGCTTATCCACCTTTGCCGCAAATTCCTCAATAAGCTTTCTTGGAAGCGGATTCAAAAGCCCCAGCTTTAACACGGACGCCTCAGGCATTGCCTCCTTCACATAGTTGTATGCAATCCCGCTGGTGATAAAGCCCACGGACAGGTCGTTGTATTCCACCCGGTTGATGGGAAGACCATCCGCATCCTCTGCCAGCTGTTTCATACGCGCTTCCACCACCACATGGCGCTTGATTGCATTGCCGGGCATCATCACATATTTGGCAACATCCCTTTCATACGGGATATCAAAGGGTTCCGCCCTGTCCTCCAGTTCTACCAGTCCCTGGGAATGGGACAGCCTGGTGGTGCTTCGCAGAAGGACCGGGGTGTCGTATTTTTCGCTTAAATCATAAGCATATTTCATGAATTCTTTTGCTTCCGCGCTGTCGGAAGGCTCCACCACAGGAACCATGGCAGCCCTTGCGACCATACGGCTGTCCTGTTCATTCTGGGAACTGTACATGCCGGGATCGTCCGCCACCACCAGCACCATTCCGCCTCTCACGCCGGTGTAGGCCGCTGTATAAAGCGGGTCCGCAGCCACATTCATCCCCACGTGCTTCATGACGCACATGGAACGCACGCCTGCTATGGACGCGCCGATTGCCACCTCTGTTGCCACCTTCTCATTGGGGGCCCACTCCGCGTAAATCTCATCATACTGCGCCAGGGACTCGCTCACTTCCGTACTGGGCGTTCCCGGATATGCGGCCGAAACCTTTACCCCCGCCTCATAGGCGCCTCTTGCAATGGCTTCATTGCCAAGTAAAATTTTTTTCTCAGACACTTTATCTTCCTTCCTTTCACTGTAATCTCCAATGGTATGTATCTGCCTGCATTTTATCAGACCCCGTCCTTGTCAGCGCGAAGGTCTGTTACCCGTTTGGCCTTACCCTCAAAACGCTGGAGGGTATTGGGGGATACCAGCTGTATCTTGGCATCCAGGCCCAGCATCAGGCGCATTTTCTCCCGCAGGCTGTAATCCAGCTTCTCCAGGGCAGCGTAGGAGTCCATCATGCTCTCTGCCTCTACTTCTACTTTTATGGTAAGGAGGTCGGAATGGTTCTTCCTGTCCACCACGATCTCGTAGTTGGGTCCAATTCCTTCCGTGTTAATCAGGACTTCCTCAATCTGGCTCGGGAACACATTGACGCCGCGGATCTTCAGCATATCATCCGTGCGGCCTGACAGGTTCTCCATCCTGGCCGTGGTGCGGCCGCATGGACATGGCTCATACATGAGCCGTGTAATATCCCTTGTACGGTAGCGGATTAAAGGAAGCGCCTCCTTGCTGATGCAGGTAATGACCAGCTCGCCCTTCTCACCCGCCGGAAGCACCTGTCCTGTCTTGGGGTCAATTACCTCGGCGATAAAATGGTCCTCGTTGATGTGCATGCCCTTAAGCTCAAGACATTCCCCCGATACCCCCGGTCCCATGAGTTCGCTCATGCCGTAGTTCTGGGTCAGGTTCACATCCTCCCCCCAGACCTTGTGCAGTTCGCCCCGCATGGCCTCGGTCATCAGTTCGCTTCCCAGCACCAGGCTTTTTACATGCAGGTCCTTTTTGGGGTCAATCCCCATCTCCAGGGCCACCTCCGCAATCCGCATGGCATAGGACGGGGTCGCCACTAACAGCGTGGTCTCAAAGTCCTTCATGTACATAAGCTGCTTCTGGGTATTGCCGGTGGAGGAAGGCACAATGGCCGCGCCCACCTTTTCCAATCCGTTGTGAAGGCCGAGGGCGCCGGTAAACATGCCATAGCCAAAACAGATCTGGGCAATATCCTCATCCGTCGCGCCCCCAGCCACCGCAAGCCTGGCCACGCACTCCTTCCATACTTCCAGGTCATTTTCCGTATAACCCACGACCGTCGGCTTGCCGGTCGTGCCGCTGGACGCGTGGATCCTGCGCAGCTGTTTCCTGGGCACTGCGAACAGGCCGTAAGGATAGTTGTCCCTCATATCCTGCTTTGTTGTAAATGGAAGTTTTTCCAGGTCCTTCAGGGTCTGTATGTCTTCCGGCTTCACACCGGCAGCTTCCATCTTGGCACGGTAAGCGGGCACCTTCTCATAGTTGCGGGTCACCGCTTCCTTCAGGCGGGTTAACTGAATGGCTTCAATTTCCGCTCTGGACATTGTTTCCTCTTTTGCCCATATCATTTTGTCTGACCTCCTTTTCCCTGCGGCCCTGTCTCTGTCGCACTTTGACGTATCAACGAATTGGCGCAGCGTAATGTCTGGCGATATTATACCATCTTTTTTGGGGTTTGTCTGCTGTTTTGATGCAAATTTCATGAATGAGGGGTGGTGGCGGGGAGGCTACGTCTGCGAAGCGGGGCAGGGCGGATGGCGGCGGGGCGGACGCGGGGTTCCGGAGGGGCAGCTTCTAAGGGCCTGACAGCCGGAAAGACGGGGGATCGGTGCTATTCGCTGAGAAACTCTGAAGAGCTTTCTCAGCTCAGAGCACCTTGGATTCCTGCTTTGATGCAGGAATCCACCCCCGCCTTTCCGGCTGCCAGGCCCTAAGAAGCTGCGGCCTCCTCCACTATGCGTCCGCCCCGCCGCCGCCCGCCCTGCCCCGCTTCGCAGACTGTGTATTCCGGCCGTGACTTAGGGGGAATACTCATCCATAGGGGAGTAGGGTTGTGACGGTGAGGGGTGGGTCATTTTTGGAAGATGTCCAGGGCGTGGCTTGTCAGGCCCTGGACATCTTTGCGTTCGCAGGTGGCGAAGTGGTATTGCATGTATAGGTTGAATTGCCGGACGTCCATGGCGTCTATGGATTCGCGTATCAGGAGGGCGCAGCCGTCGGATGCGACGTAGTGGAGCCGGGTTGTGGGGAATACGGACATTATGTGGTCGATGTCTTCCTTGCGGACAAGTTCAAACAGGTCTTTGGGCTGGGACCTGGCGGCGAATGTCCGGGAGTCGATTAAGCCTTCTTTTATGTATTGCGCGACGTTGATGGTCTGGCGGTTGAATCCTTCATCCAGGAGACAGCCGTCGGATATGACGTAGGCTGCAAATATCTTACCGCCCTTTTTGGTTACACGTATTGCTTCGCTTAGGGCCTGGCGTTTGTCCTGCGTATTGTAAAGGTGGTACAGGGGGCCTAACAGAAGGGTGATGTCGTATTGGTTGTCCGGGTGGGCGGACAGGTCCGTGGCATTGCCTTGGGCGATGGTTATGTTTTCGCCTGGCTGGGTGTTCCGGCGGAATATTTCTATGTTGCGGTCTACCAGTTCTACCGCGTCAACGGTGTAGCCCTGGCGCGCAAGGGCATGGGAATAACGGCCGGTCCCGGCGCCGATTTCCAAGATGCGGGAACCGGGTTTTATGTATGCCTGGATGTAGCGCATGGTGGTGAGGAATTCTACTGAGCCGTGTTTTGAGGCCAGACGGGCGTCCTCGTCGTAGTGGTTATAAAAATCTGTTATGTATTGGTCTGTTTTCATGGGCTGCTCCTTTTATGAATAGGGTCATACGGTACATATATGCTGATGGATGATGCCTGATATCTGCGTTGGGGGCAGTGGGCTGGCGCCGTCAGATGGAGGGGTTCCAGTCCGGGTTTTCCGGTTTTATGAATGCGGATAAAAAATTTGTCAGCATTGTCTCGGCGCTGGTCCTGCTCAGTGCCAGCTTTTTGGTTGCTGTCAGGACTGCCATGCCGTGGGTGTAAAGGAACAGGTCTAAATAAATTACCTTTGCCCGCTCTGGTTCCACTCCTATAGCCTTGGAAAACAAGGCCGCCTTTTTTTCGTTGCCGGCTTCTTTGTAGAAGTCTTTTGCTTCTGACATGTCTAAATCCATGTCGTTTATGAAAAGAAGCTTGAATAAATGGGTTTCTTCCCGGGCGAATTCTATGTAGGACAGGGGCAGGAGGAGATAGGGGCTGACTTTTACGGAATTCCCATAACCGGTTACATATTGCTCGTAATATCCATATGCATATTCCAGGAATCCGGCCTTTAATTCGTCCATGTTTTCGTAACAGGTAAAAATCGGACGGGTGGAGCATTGCAGTCTGGCTGCAATGCTTCTGGCGTTGACTGTCCCGAATCCTGTTTCTCTTGTGATGTCTAAGACGGTATGTAATATCATGTCCTTGGTTATTCTGGCTTTTGGCGGCATGTGGGTCCATCCTTCTTTTTCGGCTTATTATGCAACATATGTTATGCAACTATTGTTGCATAATAAGCCGGATATGTCAAGAGGGGAGGGTGTTTATTTTCATTTCATGAACTGACAATCCTCAGGTAAACCCTGGAGGTCAGCACGTATACTGCTGCATAAACCACTGCGAACACGGCCAGTGTTCCGGCTGTGGTGGCTGCAAAGAGCCTTACATTGGTCAGGTTCATGGCTGCCAGCAATCTTGTGATGATGGGGAAGGCGGCCGTAATATGCATGGCGGCGGCTGCCAATGGGAGGAAAAACATCAGTAGTATCTGGGAATGGATGGACCGCTTGATTTCCGCCCGGGTCAGACCTACCTTCTGCATGATTTCAAACCGGCTCTTGTCCTCATATCCTTCTGTTACCTGCTTATAGTAGATAATCAGTACGGTAGCCATCACGAACAGGGTGCCAAGGAAGATTCCAAGGAACAGAAGCCCTGCATTCAGGGAGAAATAGGAAGACCTTCCCTCTGCCGCGCTCTCGCCCTTAATTCCTCCCGGGATAACAGATACCTTATGCATGATTTCATTATAAATACGGATCTGTGTGTCCTGGTCCGCATCCAGGTCAAAACCGTAGTGGTACTGGATATTTGACACACGGCCTCCATCCCCTGCCTGCTGGCTGGCTTCCAGAAGCTGCATTTCCTCCCCGTCCGGCACAATCAGATAATATACCTCACTGCCGAATGTATCAGCCCCATCCCACAATCCATACTCCCCGGCAGGCACCGCCTGATACGTCCTTCCAAGAACCGACAGGCTGTCCTCCTCATATGGACTGTATTGGGTGACCACCATGCACTGGCCCTCAGACAGTTTCGCCTGGTTGCCGGTTACACGGTTATAATCTTCCTGGGTCATGACATACATGGGCTGTATTTTATCCAGGTCCGCTGCCGTATAGATAGTCCTTATGTCAAAGACTCCCGCCTTTTCCTTCACTGCCAGAAGTGATAAATCGCTATAAGAGAGATGGTTCTCCTCAACAAGGCCATTCCCTGACAGCACCTCCTGCACGGCCCCAGCAATCACTGCTTCATCAGCCTGTGTGGCATGCCCGGCTTCCAGCAGGATATTGCGCGGATAACGGTTCCTGGTCACATCGTCCATTCCCACATAGAGAGCCACTGTGCTGGACAGCATCACCAGCACCGAGGTGGACAGGATACAGATACCTGCCAGTCCCGCCGCATTCTGCCTCATTCGGTATAAAAGCCCGGATACCGATATAAAATGCTCTGTCCTGTAATAGAATCCTTTTTTCTTCTTAAGTAACTTCAGCAATGCAATGCTGCCCGCCGTAAACAGGCAGTACGTGCCAATCATCACAAGGATTGCCGCATTAAAAAACGCACTGACCGCATAGGCCGGATTATAGGCGGTAACCGCCAGGTAATAGCCGCCTCCCAGGGTCCCTATACCAAGGATGGCAATCCACCAGCGGGTTTTCGGCTCCTTCTCCCCCTCCTGCCCGCCCCGCAGAAGTTCCACCGGACTGCTCACATGCACCCTGGCCAGGTTGCCTGCCAGTATCAGGAGAAACACGGTTCCGTACAGCAGGATGGACATCAGTGCGGCCTTCCCTGAAAAATAAAAGCCCCACTGCACCGGCGCCCGGGCCAGTCTTAACAGCAGCAGATGGACTGCCTTGGACAGCACAAATCCTCCTGCGATTCCGGCTCCAAGGCTGACAGCCCCGATTATGGCTGTCTCAAAAAACAGGATGAAACCAATATGCTTCTTACCCATGCCAAGGATATTAAAAAGCCCGATTTCCCTCTTCCTGCGTTTCATCAGGAAGCTGTTGGTGTAAAACAGGAACACCGCTGTAAACAGCGCAATGATATAGCATCCAAGCCCCAATATGGTCCGCATATCCGAACCCCCGTGCATGGCGGCAATCTCCTTGTTGTCAGCCAGTGTCAGGATGATGTCAAACATCATCACAGAACCAATGCAGGTCAGTATATAGGGCACATAGGTCTGGGCATTCTTCCTGATATTCTGTAAGGCCAGCTTCATATAGAATAATCCATTCATCATCTGTCACCGCCTGTCGTAATCATGGTCAGCGTATCCGCTATGTTCTGGTACAGTTCATCATCGGTCTTCTTACCCCTGTAAAGCTGGTGGAATACCTCTCCGTCCTTGATGAACAGGACGCGGCCGGCGTGGCTGGCTGCCCGGACGCTGTGGGTTACCATCAGTATGGTCTGTCCTTCCCGGTTAATCTGGCCGAACATCCGGAGCAGACCGTCCGCAGCCCTGGAATCCAGCGCCCCTGTGGGTTCATCCGCCAGAAGGATGTGGGGGTTGGTAATCAGGGCGCGGGCAGCGGCCGTCCTCTGTTTCTGTCCGCCGGATATCTCATAAGGGAATTTGTCCAGCAGCTCCGAAAGGCCCAGCTTATCTGCAAGAGGTGTAAGCCTGCACTCCATCTCCTTATAGGGGACCTTGGACAAAACCAGTGGAAGAAGGATATTGTCCCTGACGGAAAATGTATCCAGAAGATTAAAATCCTGGAACACAAATCCAAGATTATCCCGCCTGAATGCCGCCAACCCGCTTTCCTTAACCGTGCCCAGGTCCGTGCCCTCCAGCAATATGGCTCCTGAGGTAGGCCGGTCCAGGGCAGCCAGGATGTTTAACAGAGTTGTCTTCCCTGAGCCGGATTCCCCCATGATTGCCACATACTCTCCCTGCTCCACGGAAAAGCTCACATCTGCCAGGGCCTGCACCCGGTTACCTCCAAAGCGTGTGGTGTATATTTTCTTTAAATGCTGTACTTCCAAAACAGCCATCCTCTACTCCTCCTGTCTCCGTCTTGGCATCTAGCCGCACCGGGTATCTGCTACACCATACGTCTACTGCACCACGCGTCTGCTGCACCATACATCTGCCGGTCCGGTCATCTGCTATTTGATACATGCATTATACAAAACCTCCCGGACGCCTGCCATGGATACGGCTTACATTTTAATATGGAAGCTTACATTTTTGTAAGGATGGCAAAACACAGGCATCACTCAACCTCCAGGGAATCTGCTGCAAACCAGATCCTCATTATGGTTCCCTTCCCCGGTTCAGACTCCACTGTAATCTCATGGGACAGGCGGTTCAGTATGCGTCTGCACAGATAAAGGCCGATTCCCGTGGACCGCTTATCCGCATGTCCGTTGTATCCGGTAAACCCCTTCTCAAAAATACGCGGCTGATCCTCCCAGGCAATCCCGGCTCCCGTATCCCGTATGGCAAGTACTGTCCCGGGACCTGGTTCCAGATAGATGGAAATACCGCCCTGCCTTGTGTATTTCACTGCATTGGAAAGAATCTGTCCCACCACGAAAACCAGCCACTTTTCATCCGTCAGTACCTTACGGTTTAAAGGTTCATAGGTCAGGGACAGTTTTTTCCGTATAAACATCCCCGCATACCTGCGTACTGCCTGCCGGACCATCAGATCCAGGTCATTCCACTGCACGATCAGATCGCTATCCCCATCCACCCTCAGGTACTGAAGCACCATGTTCACATACTCCTCAATCCTGAAAAGCTGCTCTGACAGCTCAGGGTCCGTTCCCGGCGTTTGCAGCAGAAGCCTCATGGCCGCAATGGGCGTCTTAATCTGATGGACCCACATGGTGTAGTAATCCGTCATCTCTTCCCTGGCAAGCTCGGACTGGCAGCGCATACGCTCCCGGTCCTGGCCGAGAAGCATGAGGAACTGCTGGTACTCCTTCTCCAGCAGCGACCCGGATTCAGGAAAATGCTCCAGGTAATAGCATTCCGGGCTGCCAAGCAGTGCTTCCTGCATCTGAAACAGTATACGGACCTTTTTCCTGAACCTCCTGTAATTCCATATCATCACCGGGACCGCCAGACAGAAACACAGAAACGCACCATAAAAGACCGCCTCTGCCGGAAGATGGTACCCGTAAAACATGGCCCCAAACACAACCCCGAAAAGCAGAAAGAGGACCAGAAGCCCCCTGTATTCCATCAGATATTCCATGAATCCGGGAAGCCGGTGCGCCCTGTGCATCTTCTGCTCCTTATTCATCTCCTGTTCCTTGTCTATCTCCTGCGCCTTGTCCATCTTCTGCTCCTTATCCATCTCCTGCTCCTTGTCTATTTCCTGCTCCTTGTCCATCTCCTGCTCCTTGTCCATCTCCTGCTCCCGGTCCCTTTCCTTCCCCATCCCCAGCTCCATCAAACTTTCCCTCCTGATCAGTCACCGATCAGATAACCGCTTCCCTTTTTAGTAGTAATAAAATCCGGGAGTCCGTTCTCCTCCAGCTTTTTCCTAAGGCGGGTCACATTCACGGTCAGCGTGTTATCATCCACATAACTGTCGGATTCCCACAGGCGCAGCATCAGCGTGTCACGGCTTACAATCCTGCCCTTATTCTCCAGCAGCACCTGAAGGATCCGGTGCTCATTCCGTGTCAGGTCAATCCTGCTTTTGCCCGCATTCAGGGTTCCGTCATCCAGATTCAGCACAGCCCCCCGGTGCTCCAGCAGGCGGCTCTGTCCAGCAAAATCATAGGTGCGCCTTAACATGGCCTGGATCTTGGCAGTGAGCACATCCAGGTCAAATGGCTTGGCGATAAAGTCATCCCCGCCCATGTTCATGGCCATCACGATATTCAGGTTATCGGCGGCTGAGGATATGAATATGACCGGAACCCTGGAAACCTGGCGTATCTGGCTGCACCAGTGATAGCCATTATAGTTAGGCAGGGAAATGTCCATAAGGACCAGCTGCGGGTCAAAGGCAGAAAACCCGGCCAATATATTCTCAAAGTTTTCAGCGCACAGCGCATCCCAGCCCCATGACCGCAGATGCCCAGCCACTGCCGATGCAATCACGGCGTCATCCTCCACAATAAAAATCCTGTACATAAGCCAGGCTCCTCCCATCTGCTTAAAATATGGTCAAAGAAAAACCGGTGGCCTCTTAAAGATCACCGGTTCCGCTTCCCTTCTATGTATAATCATCGTATCAACATACAATCATCATACCAAAGCGCTTTCCTGGCTGCGAAGCTTGACCACCGCGGACAGGTCTGTCTTTTTATGTTCCTTCTCTCCCTGGTCCAGGCAATTCTTGGCCTGTTCCTTTACCGTCTCACACTTCTGATAAAAATATTTGATGATATCTTTCCTGGTAATGATTCCTATAAAACACTTCTGATCGTCCAGAACCGGTACAAAGTTCTGGTTCAAGGCCTTTCCAATCAGATCCTCCATATCTGCGTCCGCCTTGACCGGACGGTTGTCACACCGGCGGCGGATTGCAGTCACTGGTATCCGCTCTGCCCCTTTCAAATCCAGATTGAACTGGTTCTTAATCCCCCATAACAGGTCCCCCTCGGTCAGCGTGCCCACATAACGTCCTGTCCTGCTGACAATTGGTACGGCGGAATACTTATGGTGTTCCATCTTCTCCAAAGCCTGTCTTAACGTATCATCTTCACTTATATACGCCACGTCACTTTTAGGAGTCAGGAAAAATAATATATTCATATTTTCACTCCTTCTTCCTGTATTCTCTTTCCAGTATAATGGGTGCCTCTGAACCGAATATGAACAAATTATTATAAAACTCTGAAATTTCTTAAGAAGCACCAAAACTATATCTGGTATTTTTGGCATATTATGTGAAGGGCAAGTGATACAAAGCTAAAACCTTGATTTCTCATAATTATATGGAATGCTTGTCCCCACCACCACATCCTCGATTTTTTCAAGTATAAGCCAGTCGTCCATATTCCCCTGGTGGTCAAAGGCAAGAGGAGTGATTTCCCCTGCATCCTCTAATTCAACCAGGCATAGACATTTCTTGTGCCATCGTGTTTTCTGTTTCTCAGTCAGGTTCAATTTGGGCTGATTCTCCTCAAGTATCTCCGTGATTTCCTCTTCAGATAATTTTACATGGTTCTGTACAGCCTTCACTACCGCGGACGCCGTAATACAGGAACTTCCCTTTTCAATGAAATAAAGGCGCTCCCCCTCAAAAACCCGGCTGTGGGGTATTTTCCTTCCCGCTGCCCCGCGCACAATCATTGTCTTTGTACCGGACAATATCTTATCCAATACCCTTTCACCCTTCTTGCCCGCATTATCACAATAAACCAAATGTACCATTTTCATTTCCTCCTGTCACCGGTATCCATATCTGACTCAGGTAATCCTCACCATACGGATTCCCGTCACTGTACCATTCCAGTTCCGGGCATGGCGCGTGGCGGAAGGGATATCTTACCAGCCATTCCCCGTTAAGGTATTTCCAGCCCTCCTGGATTGCCTTGGGCACCGGACCCCTGCAGTCAAAAACAGCCCATGTCTGTTCCGGCAGTTCCAGTCCGGTCAGCCCCGGGGGAAGGCTTTTGTCTGATATGACCATAATCGAATATTCTATTTCATCCATGTCCCCACCGCAAAGGCTGAACAGGCCGAACATCCCCTTTTGCGCGCCCGTGTCCAGGGAACGCAGGACCGGATAGGTACCGTCCTTTTGGCATTCATTCCAGAACCCGGGTATCTTTTCATAATGTTCCCCATCTGCACAGGAAACCCGTATGGTTTTCCCAATGAGCCGGAACCCGGCCTTCCTCTGGACCTGCCATGAAAACTGCCGTCTCTGCGCAATCTGCAATTTAGGCATCACGCGCAGCTTCACCTCATTTTCCCGTGCTTCCTTTGGGGGGATGCCATGAAACTGCTGGAATGCTTTTGTAAATGACGTGGGCGAGTTATATCCGTACTTATAGCTTATATCCACGATTTTCATGTCGGTGCTTTTCAGATCGTATCCTGCCAGCGTAAGTTTCCGGAAGCGGATATATTCAGCAAACCCCATCCCATTCATATAAGAAAATACTTTTTGAAAAAAGTCAAAGGAACAGCCTGCTATCCTTGATATCTCTTCCCTGTCAACCGGCTCTTCCCTGGCCTGCAGATGGTGTTCCACATGGTCTATGATGAGCTGCAGTTTTTCATTCCATTCCATGGCCTGCCCTCCTTTCGTTTGGACGATAGATATTTTACCATGTATCCCGGCTTCTTTCATCTCATTTTAAGTACCGGATGGATAGCATGGAACGGAAAAATAAAAACCGGCTGGTTTCCCTGCCGGTTTCCTGCTCACACATTGTCCGCTTTACTGCATATAATCCAGTGGGTCCACTGTCTTATCCTGATGCTTCATCTCAAAGAATACATTGACGCCTTCCACGGAATAATACTTGGTAGGCTCTGACACATAGCCAAGGGTCTGTCCCTCTTTCAGGTACTCTCCCTGGGCCACGCATACTTCCTTAAGCTGTCCGCAGGTTGCAGTGTACTCATTGCCCAGGTCCATGACAACATAGTTGCCGATTTCCTCATTGCTTCCCACTTCCAGGATCCTTGCATTGGCTGGCGCTGCCACCGGCGTGCTCACATCTGACTGGATAACGATTCCAGGGTTGCATTTGTACTGGTCAAGGGTGGGGAAATAAATGGTCTGGTCCATGCTGTAATCCAGAAGCACATTGCCTCTTACCGGCCACTGCATCCTGCTGGCGTCTGAAAAGTTAAGCACCAGCGCGTCTGCCGCATCCTTGCCGGCGCCTGCTTCTGCTGCCAGGTCATTGCCCTGGTTCTCGTTCTTTGCCACAGCTGCCTTGGTAGGAGCCGGGGTAACCTTCTGTGAATCCTTGACTGCATCGGATGCGCCTGCCACCTGGGCGGTTTCCGGCGTGGTTTCCTGGGCAATCATTTCTGGCTGGGGCATTTCAAGGTATGGATTTGTCTCAGTACCTTTTCCTCTTTGTACGGTAATGACACCTGCTGCGGCTACAATAGTCAGCAGGCCTAACACTAGCATGACAAGAAATAACTTATCCTTGAGCATCTGGTTTACTTTCTCTTTCACGTTTATCACCTCGGTACTATTCTTACCAAACCAGGGCGACTTATTCAGAAATGTAAGTAATATTTTTATAAAAATAACTCAGGATATCTTCTGCCTTCCAGCCGGCCTTTGCCTTCTCATTGGCAGCTGCCTGGCTTAAGCCGTAACCGTGTCCGATGCCCTTTACCACCGCCCGGATCTGGTCCTCATAGCTTTCCATTGTAAAGCAGGCGGACTGGAGTCCCAGGGCATACTGCACCTCTTCGCCGGAATAGCCGGCATTTCCAATCTGTATCTGGTCCACATAGCCCGCCGTGTCCCTGGACACAATCTGTATGGAATCCGGGATCTGTGACGCGTCCACTGAGCGGGCGCCTGTTTCCCCTTCCGGAATCCCGTTGATACGGGACACGAATTCATCTTTGGAAAATGTGGCAATCTGCATGTATCCCTCCGCTTCCACATCCCCCGGACAATCCACGTTTTCCAGGTAAGGGTGGGTAAAATCCCCCTTTCTCGTCATGCCTGCCGTGGCCCGGCAGAACATGGGGTCAATGCAGCGGTTCTCATAGGTCATCACAATGCCGGAAGTGGCCTTTACCGCATCTTCCAGTTTCCTGTAATACTCAGGGAAACGGCTGGTGCCCCACAGGCTTTTTAACTGGTCCGCCTCCACATAGTCCATGTCCAGGGCCGACTCCGCTATCTCATCCATTTCCCCGGCCGCCTCCATCTGGCGGCAGATGTAGGTGCGCGCAATGATTGCCTGGGCCTTTAACGCCTCCGGCTCATAATCAACCGGCATCTGCCTGGCAATGACCCCGGGAAGATACTCCTCTATGTCCATATAATAAGAACCGCTGCTCCGGTCCAGCAGGATCCTGCGTTTTCCCGATACTTCCTTTTGCTGTTCATAGTGCAGCTCCTCCCCCCGGATGGTGCCTGTCCATGCAAGTGTGCCCACATAGGGGACCATTAGCCCGGTCAGGGCTGCCCATAGGATGCGTCTGTTCATGCACTCCCTCCCTCCTTTCCCTGAATGCGGCTGAAAAATCCCTCTGTCATCAATATATGTCCGGGACGGGCGCCCTATGTGCCGCCTTTTGGCGCATAAAAAAATATCGCCGCACCGGGCCGGGCCGGCGGGCGATATTTAGGATATTATATGATTTCCTGGGCACCATGGGGCCGGATTACTTCAAATCATAAATCCTGGTATATTTTTCCTTCAGATACCGCACATAATATTCCGGGTTAAAGTCCTCCCCTGTCACATCCTTTAATATCTGGCGGCTGGTCTTTAATTTTCCATACTGGTGGATATTTTCCTTCAGGTACTCACGGATGGCGTCAATGCCGCCGTCCGCCAGAAGTCCCTCGAAGTCCATGGTCTTCTTCATATGATAATACAGCTGTGCCCCAAAGGCGCTGCCCAGGGCATAGGACGGGAAATACCCGAAGGAACCCTGGGACCAGTGGATGTCCTGGAGCACGCCCTCTGCCGGGTTCTCAGGGCGTATGCCCAGATATTCCTCATATTTATCTGCCCAGATACCGGGCAGCTTCTCCACATCCAGGTCCTCCTCAATGAGCATTTTCTCAATCTCATACCGGATCAGCACATGAAGGCTGTAGCTCAGTTCATCCGCCTCGGTGCGGATAAGGCCCGGGGTTACTTTGTTGATGGCCTCCACGAACCGGTCCAGGTCCACCTGTGCCAGCTGGCTGGGGAACATTTCCTGCACCTTTTTATAGATGGGCACCCAGAATGCACGGTTGCGGCCAATGATATTCTCAAAGAACCGGGACTGTGACTCATGCATTCCCATGCTGGCCCCCTGTCCGGCCGGGGTAAGGGTTAAATCATCCCGGATTCCCAGCTCATAGATGCCGTGCCCGGCTTCATGGATGACGGAAAACAGGGAACTGTCCACGCAGTCCGTGTAGTGGGTGGTGATACGCACATCCTTATTGTGCAGGTTGGTTGTAAAGGGATGGGCGCTGACCGCCATGACACCGCGGTCAAAATCAAAGCCCACATACCCTGCCAGGAAACGTCCCAGTTCCTCCTGCTTTTCCTCAGGATAATCCCCTTTCAGGAAACCGTCCTCAATCTTTTTTCCTTCCTCCATTACCTTCTTGAGGAATGGCACCAGTTCCTTTTTCAGGACTCCGAAGAATTCATCCAGGTTCTCCATGGAGAATCCCTTCTCATAATCATCCAGCATGACATCATAGAGCTTTTTCCCATCCTTGGCCCGGTAGCCCGCAAACTTTTTCTGGAACCCGATGACCTTTTCAAGGGTTGGGGCAAATGCCTCAAAGTCCTGGTCTTTCTTGGCCTTGGCCCACACGCTGGTGGCCCTGGCGGTCAGGCGGGCAAATTCCTGATACTCCTCCTGGGGGATGCACATGGTCTGCTCCAGCTCCTCTGTCAGTTCCCTCACATTGGCTGCCTCTGCCTCTGACAGTCCGCCCTGCTCACGGCACTCCTTTAAAAGCTTCCTCATCCCATCGCAGGTCACTGCCTCAAAATACTCCCCTGACAGCACACCAATGACCTGGCTTGTCAGTTCCCCTGCCTCCTTTGGGGCAAGCGTCTCATTGTCCCACTCAAATAAGGTCATGGCTGTCTTGATGGCCATGGCTTTGTCCATGTATGGTTTTAATTCTTCGTATGGTTTTGATGTTTCATATGCATTCGACATCATCCTGCTCCTCTCTGCATTTCCATCCCCCTGCATTCCAAAGCAGAAGGACACTCACAAAGAGTGTCCCCGCTATCTGTCGTATTTATGCATGGATGCCGGGTGTTATAGTGTATACGCTACCATAATCTTCCATGCCATGCAATACTAAATTTTAATGAATCCGGCCACCAATCCCCGGTCACCGGATGACAGGATAAAATACACATCCCCACCACCCCAATCATCATCCAATCAGATACGGAAGGAATGTCACGACCTTTGGGAAATATGTTATGACCAAAAGCACTGCCACCAGCGCCGCAATGAATGGGATGCTTTCCTTCACAAAATCCGCCACCTTCAGTTTTAAGGTGGAGCATACGATGAATATCAAAGTGCCAAACGGAGGTGTGATGCCTCCCATGGTGATGTTCACAACCATTACGATTCCCAGATGAATGGGGTCAATCCCAAGGGAAGTGGCAACCGGCAGCAAAAGCGGGGTCAGGATGATCAGGCTGGCCGTTCCTTCCAGAAACATTCCCAGAATCAGCAGGAAGACATTGATGATCATCAGGAATACAAGTGGATTGCTGGTAAAGGATGTAAGCATTTCTGTTATCATCTGCGGGATACGCTCCCAGCTCATGTAATAGCTGAATGCGGATGCCGATACGATGATCAGCATGACGGAACAGGTGGAATATACGGATTCCTTAATAATACGGGGCATCATCCTGATGTTCAGTTCCTTATACACGAAGAATCCCACCAACAAAGTATAGACCACACTGACCGCCCCTGCCTCACTTGCCGTAAATATCCCTATCCTCAATCCCATGATCAGGCCGAAGGGCATGAACAACGCCCAGATGGACTTAACAAACTCCTGCCATATCTCCGCAGCCGAGGCAGCCTTTTCACGCACAGGCTTATAACCCTTCCTCTTGGACTGGATTGTCACCACAATCATCAGCGCTGCGGTTATCAGGATTCCCGGCACATAGCCTGCCACGAACATCTTACTGACAGAAACCTCTGCCATGAACGCATACAGGATCAGCGTGATTCCAGGAGGAATGATAGGCGTAATACAGGCGGAAGCCGCTGTTACCGCTGCTGAGAATCCCCTGCCGTATCCACGTTTCTCCATCTCCGGGACCAGCATCTTGGCCTGCATGGCGGCATCCGCGTTAGAAGACCCCGACACGCCGCCCATAAGGGCGCTGAGCAGTACATTCACCTGTCCCAGTCCGCCTGACATATGGCCCGTAAGGCACTCGGCAAAACTCATAAGCCTGGAAGAGATGCCGGAATATGTCATGATAGTGCCCGCCAGTATAAAAAAAGGAATTGCAAGCATGGGAAAGGACTCTGCACTGGCAACCATGCGCTGGATTACCATGTTGGCCGGCATTCCCGTGGGGCAGAATACAAAATATGATAATGCGGAAACCATGAGACAGAATGCCACGGGTATGTTAAGCATGAACAGAATGAATAATATGATAAGCGGAAAAATCACCATCTCAGCCCTCTCCTCCTTCCGTTGTCTCCCGCACATTAAACGATCTAATATCGCGGATTAAAAATTCCACTGAATGGACCGTCATGCATACAAAACCGATGGCTGCCGCCGCATCGATAAATGAATACGGTATCCGCAGCGCACTGGTAAGCTTCATCCGCGCGCTGATTGTGATGGTGATAGCCATGTATGCCATCACAATATTAATGAGGATCATGGCCACATCCGTAAATATCTGCACCCCCTTGCGTGCCTTTACAGGCAGCAGGTTTACCAGACAGTCTATCCCTATGTGCATATTCTCATTGAAGCAGGCGCTTGCTCCGACAAAAACAAGCCATACAAACATGGACGTGGCAATTTCCTCTGCCTGGTAAATAGGATGATTGAAACAATAGCGGCAGATCACATTTAAAAACGTAGCAATGACCGCAATGCTCATGGCTGTTCCAGCCAATATGATTTCTATCCGTCCGATTAATCCTTTCACAATTATCCCCCTGTTATCCGGAAACCTTTCCCACTACTGCTTCATTGATGCCTCAATTGTTTCGTATAGACCGTCAGACCATTCCGGGAACTTGGAATATACGCCGGCGCACGCTTCCTTAAACGGTTCCCGGTCCACATCCGTGAATACGACTCCTTCCGCCTCCAGCTTTGCCCTCCAGTCCTTCTCGCTGGCAATGACGCTGTTGCTGTAGGACTCACCCACTTCCTTAATGCACTCCTCCATCACGGCCTGCTGTCCGGCACTCATTGAATCCCAAACGCCCTGTGACATTTCCAGACCGATGATTCCTGTAAAATGTCCTGTCATGGCTATATTTTTAGCTGCTTCCTGTAACTTTGAGGTATAAATGGTTGCCAAGGGGGCCTCAGCCGCGTCCACTACCCCCTGGTCCAGCGCACTGTATACTTCGCTCCACTGGATGGTGGTCGGCGCTGCGCCCAAAGATTCCATGGTGGCTGTCCACATGGTATTGGAGGGAACCCTTACTTTTAATCCTTTCATGTCAGCCGGGGTGTTAATGGGCTTCTTGGAGATGATATGGCGTTCGCCAAAATACCAGTTCATGGCCAGAAGCTTGATTCCCTGTTCACTGCAGGCGTCCTCCATCTGCCCATACCACTGGGAGTCCGTAAGTTTCAGCAGATCTTCATAGGAACCGTATAAGAACGGCCCGTTCATGATTCCGATATCCGGTACATAATCGGCCAGGAACCCGGTATCCCCCACCGCAATGATGGAGGCGCCGTTGGCCACCTGCTCCAGATTATCTTTATTGCTGCCCAGCTCTGAATTGGCGTATACCTGTATTTCAATACTTCCGCCGGAACGCTCCTTTACCATATCCGCCAGTTCTAAAAAGGCTTCCTGGACAGGATCCGTATTGCTCTGCACATGATTCAGCTTAAGTACTACCTTTTTGTCCTCCGAAACAGCGGCATCTGTACCTTCCCCGGTTTCCGTACCGGATGTCTGGGCCGGCTCTGTCTGCGGCTGCACCGTACCGGACGTATTGGCACACCCTGCCATCATGAACACTGACATAGCAACTGCTGCTAACATATTAATCTTCCTCATCTTCTTCTCCTTTTCCCAATCACTCTTTATTTGCAAAATCCTGAATCTTCTTTTGTGCTTCCGGCGTATGGAACAGTGCATAGAGACTCTTCCCTTCCTCCTCCATCCGATCTTTAAGAGGGATGGGACAGGTGCCCAGATAGGCCAGCTTCTTTAACTGGGCAATGGCCTTTGGGGAACGTCTCGTAATCTTAGCCGCAATATCCCTGGCGAAATCCAGGAGTTTATCTGCCGGGACAACGTAATTAACAACTCCCCACTGAAGCATCTTGTCTGCCGGGTATTTCCCTCCCAGATAGAGGATTTCCCTTACCCTGTTAATGCCAAGCTTCTGAATCAGCCTTTGGGTCCCGCCGCCGCCCGGCACCAGACCCAGATGTACCTCCGGCAGCCCGAACACGGCATCCTCGCTTGCAATAATCATGTCGCAGGCCGCCGCTATCTCAAAACCGCCGCCCAGGGCAAATCCGTTCACAACCGCGATAAAAGGTTTGCTCCCCTTTTCCGCCTCATCGTACAGTTCCCAGCCCTTTTTCTGGAATGCCAGGAATTCCTCATCCGTCTGCGCCGCATATTCCTTGATATCGGCGCCGGCCATGAATGCCCGGCCTTCCCCTGTCACCAGTACCGCCCTCACCTCCCCATCCTCGTTGGCACAGTGGAATGCGTCGATGATTTCATCCATGAATGCCCGGTTCATTGCATTCAGCTGCCCAGGACGCCTGAATGTGATAAGGGCAATCCCGTCCTGCTTTTCCATTGTCAGATATTGGTACATACCGTCTCTTCCTTTCATTATCTATATCCTGATATTCTCAACAAACAGTTTCTGGATATCCTGCGCCAGTTCCCCAGCCTTCATCCCTGTGCGTATACCCTCGTTCAACACAATGCAGCATTTTTCCTGAAAGACGTTCCACCCCGGAAATCTTGGACGGAGATATGCGCGATTGATGGTATTGGCGGTATCTAAAAAGAAATTGCCTGTCAGTTCATTGTTCCGTTCCGACATCCAGGCATCCTTCTGCCCCGGCTGTCCTCCTGACAGAAAGTACTCATTTTCCTGTACGTCGGGCCTGGTCACGTACTCTGCATACCGCACAGCCGCGTCAATGTGCGGGCTGCTGGCCGAAACAGCCATTCCAACGCCGCCCAGGATACCGGATGTTTCCGCTCCGTCCCAGAAAGGCGCATCAGCGAATGAGATGGGGTGTTTCCGGTTCCTCCAGGCATAATTTACGTATCCAAAACAGAATGGCGCGTACCATATGCTGTCCGTCTGGGACATGCGGTCCATAAGCATGATTGGGTTATAACAGATGCTCTCTGGAATCACGGACCTGTATAAATCATTAAGCCTGTCAACCGCCCATGTGGCATGTTCCGGATGCAGCCCTTTTTCGGTAATGAAGTCCTGCCCGCTCCTGGCCGCTCCCAAACTCAGGAAAATGCACCATATATCCGTAGGGCCGAGGGTGGCCGCAACCTTACCTGTACGTCCAGCCAGCTCAATCACCTCATCCAGGCTCCCCGGTACGGGAATCCCCCTTGCTTCCAGTAAATCCGCCCTGTATGCACTTACCATTGCCGCAATATCCACGCTCAGGGCCATCTGTTTCCCGTTGTAATTGTAGCACCGGTGGGTTTTACCCAATTCCTGTTCCTGGCGGATCTGCAGTTCCTCCGCTGACATATACCGGTTATAGTCAATCAGGATATTATGTTCATATGCTTCCCCGGAAAAAGGATGGTCAATGAGCAGCAGATCATATTCCTTAGCCAGCTCCTCCACCGGGAAATCCCCAAATTCCTTCAACGTCCGCTTCTTCCAGCGTATATCTATATCCGGGTACAGTTTATGGAAATTCTTCGTAGTCTCCAAAAGGGGCAGCAGCCCCCGGTCGTGGTCCCAGGTAATACCATTCAAAACTATCAAGGGTCGTTCTCCTTTCAGTGTTCTTCACTAATGGCGCCCTCTGAGAACAGACGGTCAATCACATCCTGGTCCACATGGAATTCCTCCAATATCTGGCGTGTGTGTTCCCCCACCAGAGGAGGAGCCATCTCTATCTGTGCCGGTGTCTCACTCATGGTTATGGACGGCGCCACACAGCGGACGGTACCCGCCTGTCCGTGCTCATATTCCGCAATGGCATGCATGTGCTGCACCTGGGGATTATTCTCAAGCTCCGTGATATCCTCTACCCTGGCTACCCACAGGTCCCTGGCCAGCATACGTTCCAGCCAGTAGTCCACAGGCTTTGTCTTAGTTATGGCCTCTATGGCAAAGAACACCTGGTCCCGTTTGTCATAACACAGCTTTGGATCATTGTATCTGAGGAGTTCCGGCGCCTCCAGCGCCTCCACCAATACCTCAAACGGTCCCATTGCAATGGAAATATATCCGTCCGCACATTCATACATCCCGAATGGGGCTGCCTGGAAGGGATGGCCTATGCCGGATGCCGGCCTTTCATATTCCACATCCATGTTCAGAAGTGTCATAAGCGCCTGGCTTTCCAGGGCCATGGTGGAACGCATCAGGTCCACTTCCACATGCTGTCCTTCCCCTGTCCGCTGGCAATAAATAAGGGCGGCCAGGATACCATACACCAGATGGAAGGATGATAATACATCCGGAAGCGTGGTTCCCAAAGGATGAGGCGGCTGGTCCTTCCTGCCTGTCATGGAGGCCAGGCCCACCATTCCCTGAATCAGCATATCCTGTCCCGGCCTCTTCACATACGGACCCGAGGCCCCATAACCGGAATTGCTGGCGTACACGATCTTGGGATTAATCTGCTTCAACGTCCCATACCCATAACCCAGCCGGTCCATTACACCCGGCCGGAAATTCTCAACTACCACATCCGCGGTCTTGACCATCTCATAAATCAGCTGCTTCACTTCCTCATTGCGGATATCCATGGCAATGGACCTCTTGTTCCTGTTCCACGCCATGAACAGCGGGGACTGTTTGTCCTTAATATACTTGGCAAAGAATGTCATCCCACGGTAAATGTCCCCTGTGTTGACCCGCTCAATCTTGATGACCTCCGCCCCCAGATCCCCCAGCATCATGGTTGCAAACGGCCCTGCCAGCAATTGGCTGAAATCCAGTATCCTTATGCCCTCCAACGCCTTTTTTTGACTCATATCCATGTTCTCCCTTCTTGTGAACGCGCGTTTATTTTTGAATGCAGTCTATTAATGAACCTTATTTCATATTAACCGGGTGTTTTAACCGGGGCTACGCTTCCCCTTTCCATCAGCGTAAATTCCTTCAGCTGGGAGTAAACCGGTATCGCCTCTTTTTTCCGGATTACAAGAAGGAGGCTGTCCACCGTCATCCTGGCAATCTTTTCAACACTGACCTGTACCGTGGTCAGGGGCGGTGACATATATTGGCTCAGCTCCGCATTGTCATAGCCTATGATTGAGATATCCTGAGGTATCTTAAGGCCAAGTTCCTTCAGTCCACGCATGGCGCCAAAGGCCAGCAGGTCATTGGCTGCAAAAATGGCAGTAGGCTCATTCCCCTTATTATCCGCCATCATCTTAAGCACAGCCTGATAACCGCTTTCCGCCCTGTGGATGTGGGAATAATAGATATAGGATTCGTTGACGGGGATCTGGTTGTGGAGAAGGCAGTCCCGGTACCCCTCAAACCTCTCCTTTATAGAGGTCTTTTCCACGGAGCCGGTGATATGGGCAATCCGTTTATGTCCATGATTCACCAGCAGCTGCACCGCCTGGTACGCCCCTTTATAGTTCTCCGTATTCATTAAGAAAATGTAAGGATAATCAATGGAAGAGCGCTGGTTCACCAGGATAGTCGGACATCCAAGCTTCCCAAGCTTCTCCAATACGGAATTGGGTACAATGTCCCCCATCAGGATACATCCAGCCATGGTCTTATTGATAAAGGCTGTCTCTACCATATCAAAATCTTCTATCCGGTTAATGATGGAGACCACCAGCTGGCAATCCTGCTTCTTTAACCGGTCGATGGAGTTGGCCAGGAACTCTGAATAAAACGGGGAGGAATGTATGATATTCTCCTCCAGCACACCATACTCCACAAAAAACAATCCGATGACATTACTGGGCTTCCCCGCCAGATTCCGGGCCGATGTATTAGGTATGTAGCCATATTCGCGTATTATCTGTTCCACCCGTTCCTTTGTCTCCGGAGGAACATTGGTATATCCGTTTACTACCCTGGACACCGTACTCCTGCTTACTCCTGCCAGTTTTGCGATTTCTTCACTATTCAATCGTGTACTTCACCTCTCCTGCACTGCATAAACGCGCGTTTATTTATAAATAAAGAATATCAGAAAAATTCGGAGGCGTCAACGGAGATTCTACTATATTTTCACTTCTTTTTTATGCATATTTCACAATTCTATTCGTAAACACTGTTTATATCCCCCCTCACTTTCGTGCACTACTCCTAATGCTTCCCGTAAACGCGTCTGGAATCAGTCCCCAAACACCTCCGCTGTTTTAGCTGACAAATATAAAGTAACGCATTAAAGTGCTTGCGCCATTGCTTTCAATATAGTACTATATATTCTATAGAATATAAAATAAACCGGAGACCCATCCATGATAGAAGATTTAAAAGCAGTCGGCAAGACCCCGCTCAGTGAAAAAGTATACAGCACCCTGGTGGAATCCATTGTAAAAGGCACCCTTCCACCTGGAACCAAGCTCCAGGAACAGCACGTGGCCAAACAGCTGGCTGTCAGCGCCACGCCGGTGCGTGAGGCATTCCGGCGCATGGAGCGGGATGGTTTCATTGAAAGCATCCCCTACTGCGGCGTCGTGGTGAAGGAGCTGGACTATGAGGAAATCATGGATGCCTATGCATGCCGGGCCAACCTGGAGCTCATGGCGGTCCGGGAAGCCGTACATAAGATTACGGACCAGCAGTTAGACCTTCTGGTCCATCTGTCCCACAGCGCTGCCAGCGAAGATGATTTCATGAAGACCTCGGAAAACAGCAGCCGTTTCCACCAGACCATCTACCAGGCAGCGGGCAATAAGGTCCTGATCCATCTGATGGATTCCCTCAGCACCGTCATCCTGCGGGATATGAAGTATTCGGCCATGGATCCCAAGCGCGAACAGGAGATACTGTCCGAACACAAGCGCATCGTCCAGGCATTCCTTGACTGCGATGAGGAAAAGGCGGTCAGGGCCATGTCCGTCCATCTGGACAACGGGCTTGCCTATATGAAAAAGAGAAGGTAACCCTTCTTTTTTTACCCCGATATATTCTATAGAATATTTAATATTGAATATCTGTCCTGAAATCAACATCAGGCAGGAACATATATAATACCATTGGAATGGAGGTAACAGAATGAAGAAAATACTGATGGCCCGAGGGGCCGACAAGGTGGTATCCACCTGTGTCAAAGTAAAACCGGGCGAGAAGGTGCTGATCATCACGGAAGCTTCCCGCCTGTCCATTGCGGAGGCCATTGCCGCAGCCGTATACCGGGTCCAGGCAGAGCCTATCCTGCAGGTCATGGTCCCCCGTGACACGGACGGACAGGAGCCGCCGGCTCCCATTGCGGCTGCCATGAAGGCCAGCGACGCGTTTATTTCCGTGGTGGGCAGGTCCATCACCCACACCCACGCGGTAAAGGACGCCATTGCAGCCGGTTCCCGCGGCGTGGTGCTGACCCAGTTCACCGAGGACATGATGATACACGGAGGAATTGAAGCTGATTTCGAAGCAGCCAAAACAGAATGCAAAGCCGTGGCAGCCGCGCTGGCAGGCTCAGAGGAAATCCATCTGACCACCGCCATGGGAACCGACCTTTACTACAGTGCCGCAGGAAGGCGCGGCAACGCCCTCTACTGCATGGTGGACAAGGGTGAGTTCTCAACCATACCCACGGTGGAGGCCAATGTCTCGCCTCTGGAAGGCACTGCCAACGGCGTCATCGTGGCGGACGGAAGCATTCCATACATAGGAATCGGCATCCTGGACGAGCCGGTGCGCTGCATCGTTGAAAACGGGATGATTGTCTCCATCGAAGGCGGCCGCCAGGCCAGGATGTTAAAGGCGGACCTGGACAGCAAACAGGACCCCAATGTCTATAATGTGGCTGAGATGGGCCTTGGGCTGAACCCAAACTGCCGCTTCATGGGCTTTATGCTGGAGGATGAAGGCGTCTACGGCACCGCCCACATCGGCATCGGCACCAGCATCACACTGGGCGGCACGGTCAAGGCTGCCTGCCACTATGACCTGATCATGAAGGACGCAACCGTAACTGCTGACGGAAAAACCATTTTAAAAGACGGAAAAGTCGTACTGTAAGGAGGATATGATATATGACAAAAGAAAAAACCAGGAATAAGTCCCTGTTCAACCGTTTCTTGGACGTAGTGGAACGGGCAGGCAACAAGCTCCCCCATCCAATCGTTCTGTTCGGCCTCTTCGCCCTGGGCGTGGTGGTCATCTCCGGGCTGCTTCACGCCATGGGCGTTTCCGCGGAAGGCGAATTAATCAACAGCAAAACCGGGGAAGTGGAACACACCATCGTCACGATCAAAAGCCTGTTCAACACCAGCGGCATTGTCTACATGATGACCAATGCGGTTAAGAACTTCACCGGCTTCGCGCCGCTGGGCACCGTGCTGGTGGCCATGCTGGGCGTGGGCGTGGCGGAACAGAGCGGCTGGATATCCTCCCTGCTGCGAAAGACCGTGGAAATCACACCGGCAGCCCTTATCACACCGGTGGTGGTATTCTTAGGATGTATGTCCAATGTGGCGGGGGACGCGGGCTATGTGGTGCTGATTCCCATCGGTGCCCTGATGTTCATGGCTTACGGCCGTCACCCCATGGCCGGGCTGGCAGCCGCCTTTGCAGGTGTTTCCGGCGGATTCTCGGCCAACCTGCTGGTAGGCACCCTGGATCCCCTGCTCTCAGGAATCACCAATGAGGCCATCCGCATCGTGGACGCCAATTACACGGTACAGCCCACAGGCAACTGGTTCTTCATGTGCGCCTCCACCTTTGTCATCACCATACTTGGCACCATCATAACCGATAAAATCGTGGAACCACGCCTAGGGAAATTTGAAGGCGGGACAGATACCGCCGGTTTCACCTCCAGCTCCATGTCACAGGAAGAGAGCAAGGCCCTCAAGACAGCCAACATCGTCCTGGTGGTCATGGTCGTCGGAATGATTGCGCTGCTCATCCCCCAGTCCTCCTTCCTGCGCAACCCCGAGACAGGAAGCCTGGTGGACGGCTCTCCCTTCATGGACAGCATCATCATACTGATCGCGCTCTACTTTTTCGTTCCCGCCGTTGTTTACGGCAGGAAGGCCGGAACCTTTAAGGACCACCGGGACGTATGCGGCTCCATGAGCAAGAGCATGGCTTCCATGAGCACCTATATCTCACTGGTATTCGTGTCATCCCAGTTCATCAACTATTTTAAATACACCAACATCGGCACCATCATCGCACTGAAGGGCGCCAACTTCTTCGGCGCATCGGGAATCGGGCCAATACCGCTGATCATCCTGTTTGTCATCTTCTCCGCATTTGCCAACCTGTTCATGGGTTCTGCCTCTGCGAAGTGGACCATCCTGGCGCCAGTGTTCATTCCCATGTTCATGCTCCTTGGCTTCTCACCGGAGCTGACCCAGGTGGCGTACCGTATCGGCGATTCATGTACCAACGTCATCACCCCGCTTATGTCCCAGTTCGCAACCATCATCATTTTCGCAAAACGCTACGATGACAATGCGGGAATCGGAACCCTGGTGGCAACCATGCTTCCATACAGCCTGATCTTCCTCATCGGATGGACCATCCTCCTGGCATTATGGATGGCCTTCGGCCTTCCGCTCGGCCCCGGCGTTTCACTGATGCTGTAGGAAAGAGGAATACATATGGTCAACCGGAATCGATTACTGGAAACATTCATGGAATATGTCAGGATTGACAGTGAATCAGGAGATGAAAGGGAAATGTGCCTGAAGGTGGAACAGGACCTGAAGGCCCTGGGCGCGGACGTGATACGGCAGGGAAATGCACAGGACACCCATTCCAATGGCTGGAACCTGCTGTGCACCCTGAAGGGCAGTCCTGGCCTTCCTCCCCTGATTCTCTCAGCGCATCTGGATACCGTATCTCCCGGAAAGGGAATCGAACCAGTCCTTGGACAGGACGGCGTCCTGCGCAGCAAAGGCCCCACCATCCTTGGCGGGGACGACAAATGCGGGGTAGCGGCCATGGTGGAACTGGCCCGGTCCTTAAAGGACCATCCGGTTCCCCACCGCACGGTCCAGCTTATCTTCACGGTGGGGGAGGAAAGCGGACAGTACGGGGCAAAGGCCCTGGAAAAAGACCGTTCCCTCCTGGAAACGGGTAATGCCCTGGTGCTGGACTCCAGCGGTCCCCCAGGGCGCATGGTCATCTCCGCCCCGGGCCACGCCGTAGTCCGGGCCGTGATTACCGGCAAGGCTTCCCATGCAGGCAACCGCCCCCTGGAAGGAATCAGCGCCATCACCACGGCTGCCCGGGCCGTGGCTGCCATGAAGCTGGGGAAGGTGGATGAGGAGACCACTGCCAACATCGGAACACTCAGCGCCGTGGGAGCCACCAATGTGGTAAACCCCCGCACGGAATTCATTGCCGAGGCCAGAAGCCGGAACAAGGAAAAGCTCAAGGCCCAGACAGACCATATGACGGACTGCCTGAAAGCTGCCTGCCATGAATCCGGCGCGGCGCTGGATTATGAAATTGAACATTTATATGAAGGGTTCGATATCCCGGAGGACCATCCCTTCTTATTGGAGCTGTCAGGGATATTCCGCTCCATGGGCATTTCCCCCTTCACCGCCTCCTCCGGCGGGGGCAGTGATGCCAACGCACTGAACGCCATGGGAATCATGGCCGTGAACCTGGGCGTGGGGATGACCAGGGGGCATTCAACGGAGGAGGAGCTGGCAGAGACAGACCTGTATGATACGGCGCGGTTTCTGTGGGAGGCAGCCATATTTCACGGGCACGCCTCCGGCCTGGGCTGAGCCACATTTCCCAGGCAAGCCCTGCCAGTCCGGCCATCACGCGGCGCTGTAAGCCGCAATCCCGATAAAGAACACCACGGTCATCAGCGTACCCACGGAGAGGGTGGTGGATATATAGGCCCCATCCTCCCCCGTGTCCGCAAACAGCGGTATGATAAAGGGCGCGGGCAGGGCGTACATCAGCAGCATTGCCATGAAAAGCTCCTTATCAAAGGGAGTTACCGTGAATATGACGGCGCTGCCCGCCGCCAATACCGCTGCCAGCACTGCCAGGCGGAGCAAGACCGTCTTCACCACCGGGGCCATCAGCTCCCGTCTAAGTTCCAGCTCATATCCCACCACAATCAGGATCACGCCCGCGGTGGGCGCCGTGATGAAGTCAATGAGACTTGTCACGATTCCTCCCATCTGCGAGCCAAGGATTATTCTTCCGGCTCCCGACACCCCCAGTATGATGCCTGCCGCCATGCCCAGGCACGCCTTATTGGACACAAGGCTGGCAACCACGTCCCGCGCCCCTGTCTTCTGCCCGTCCGTAATCTTAAGGGCCGACAGGTACACCGTGTACGCAAACACGGTCTGGCCGATATCAACCGTCGCAAACACGGAGGTTGCGCCGCTGCCCCCAATCAGGGCAAAGAGCGCGTATCCCAGCATCCCGCCCTCTGCCGAACTGAGCAGGAAGGGCATGAAACGGTCATATGGCTTCACAAACCGCCTGGTCAGGAAACCAAATCCCAGGGCAATGCCAAATCCCGCATAGACCACCGCAAACACAAGCAGCACCCTCATACTGTAGGAGGCCGTCAGAAATGCGTTGAAAAGCACCACCGGCAGGGTGATGTTCCCAATCAGGCCCTTCAGCCCGGCCAGCCCCTTGTCGTCAATATACTGTTTTTTCCTGCACAGGCATCCCAGGCCAATCATGGCAATCACGGGCGCCACCATCTGGGCTATTTTTAAAGCCAGTTCCATTTTCCATCCCCCCATTTTCCTAAAATCCTGAAACAAAAGGCAGGCCAACAACGCAGCCTGCCTTTTTTAACCAGCGGATCCGAATCCTTTTCATGTCTCAGGGCACCTTCCAACCGCGCCCCAGCCACCCTTTAGTGGATTGCATCCTCAAAGAATTCATATGCTTCCTTATCCGTAAATCCTTCATGCACAATCTTGCCGATGGCTGCCGCCATCTCCAGGGAATGGGTGCTCTGGAAGATGTTCCTTCCCATATCCACACCGCGCGCCCCTCCGCTGATTGCGTTGTAGGCCAGGGTCAGGGCTTCCTTCTCCGGAAGCTTCTTGCCGCCTGCCACTACAATGGGTACCGGGCAGGCCGCCACTATCTCTTCAAAGTTCTCACAGTAATAGGTCTTGATGATATTGGCGCCCATCTCTGCAACAATACGGGTAGCCAGCTTAAAGAACCGGTCCGTGCGCTCCATCTGTTTGCCAACAGCCACAACGCCCATGGTCGGGATGCTGTATCTCATTCCCAGGTTGATTGCCTTAGAAAGGTTCTCAATGCTGGACAGCTGTCCGTCCGCGCCGATAAAGGTCTGGATGGCCATACAGTCTGCATTCATGCGGATTGCGTCTTCGATGTCAACAGCCAGGATCTCATGGGATAAATCATCGTTGAGCATGGAGGAACCGGAAGTGGAACGCAGGGCAATGCCCTTGCCGCAGTCCGGTGACACGCAGGAGCGCAGTGCCCCCCTGGTGCCCATCAGCACATCCACGTAAGGAACCAGCTTGGGAATCACCAGGTCCAGACGCTCCAGGCCCGCGGTCGACCCCATGAAATATCCATGGTCAAATGCAAACATTACCGTATTGCCGCTTTTGGGGTTAAAAATGTTGGACAGATGTTTCTTCATGCCCCAGTCCAGATGATTGGCCCCCTTCACATAGAATCCTTCATTATTGGCAAAAGGAACGTCCACGTGATAATCCTTTGCAACCTTTACGCCTTCCAAATCAGCCATAATCAAAAATCTCCTTCCAAGTCTTTTCTTACAGTTTAATCAATTTTGTCCTATTTTTCAACTTAGAAGTTATAATCGTTCATGTTGTCTGCGTTGAATACGGTACGCTCAGGCAGCAGCACAACGCCATTGTTGACTTCTGCTGTGGATGCGCCTTCAACCAGGCAGTCATTTGGCATAACTTCTACTTCACCGATGCTGGGGATATCAATCTTGTCGCCTACATGTACTTCGTTGCCTGCTGCAAGGTAAGCTGCAAGGTAGCATCCCATTGCGCCCTGTACGCCGCAGTCCCAAAGGCCCCACTGCTCAATCACGCCAGCTGCGCAGTAATCCTTGATGGACATTGGGGAAGCAAAACCGGTAATTGTAACGTCATCCTTTGTAAGGCCCTTGTTCTGGGCAGCTTTACACTGTCCGGGAAGCGCGGTGGAGTCGTTACAGATGATCAGGTCAATATCAGAGTGTGCTTCCAGGATGGATGCGCCGATGGAAACAGCCTTCTCTGCATCCTGCTCTGAGTAATAGTTATCAGGAGCTACATTTTCCCAGTTGGGGAAGTTTTCCTTGATATAGGCTTCGCCTGCAACCTGCCAGGAGTTCTGGTCAGCAACCGTTGCCTGTGAATAATGCCAGCAGTACTTAATTGTATCAGCCTTTACGTCCTTGCCGCGGTTGGTTAAGGAATCAGCGCCCATGTCAACCAGCATCTTGCCTAACAGGTCCGGTGTTCCCTGGCTTACCATCAGGGTACGGGCCGTATCGGAAACGTCTGAATCCCATGTAACAACGGTTACGCCTGCATCCTTTGCCTCTGTCAGGGCTGAATCCAGTCCGGTGGCATCCACGGAAGATACACAGATTGCATCCACGCCGCTGGCAATTGCGTTGTTGATTACATTTACCTGGTCTGCAACCGCCGCGTTGGCGCTGCCCTGGTAATCAACGGTAAAGCCCCACTCCTTGGAGTATTCCTGGGCGCCGTTATTAGCGGACTCGAAGAATGCATTGCCGGTCAGCTTGGGGATGAATGCAACGGTCAGGCCGGATACGTCCGCGCCTGCTGCCGGAGCCTCAGCTGCAGTCTCTTCCTTTTTCTCTTCCGCCTTTGTCTCAGCTGCCTCTGCCTTTGTCTCAGCCGCTGTTGTGGGCGCTGCCGTTGTAGGGGTGCTTCCACCGCCGCCGCAGCCTGCCAGTGAAACGGTCATTGCTCCTGCGAGAACCACTGATAACAATTTTTTCTTCATAATCTTGTTCCTCCTTAATAAATTATTATAGTTTTTTTGCATGTTCGTATTTACAGGGAAATCCTGTTCCCATAATACCTTTTTATTTTTTCTTTTTATGGACCAGCGCGATGATCTTCTGGTTATTCACCAGGGATCGTCCGATGACCACCACAAGCAGGATCAGGCCCACCGGGATATCCAGATACTGCTGGCTTACCTTAAAGCAGAGGGGAAGCCCGAACCTTAAGACGCCGATTACCACCGCTGCCAGGGCTGTTCCAAGGACACTTCCCTTGCCGCCCGTGCTCAGGGTTCCTCCCAGCACCACCGCCGTGATGATGGGCATGGTCAGGGTTGCGCCGATGTCGCTCTTGGCCGTTCCCAGATAGGAGGTCAGGACAATGCCTGCGACCGCCGCGCTCATGGCGGACAGCACATAGGTGCTGAGGATGACCAGCCTGCTGTTGATGCCTGAATACTCGGCCGCATTCTGGTTCACGCCGATGAGGAAGATCTGCCGTCCGTACTTGGTCTTATGAAGCAATATGTAAGCAATGACGGCCAGGGCCAGGAAAATGAGCACCTGGTTGGGTATGACGCCGAACAGCTTAAACTTGGTAATCCTTATAAAGCTGTCAGGAAACCCGTTAATGCCTTTGTAGCTTTCCGTGGCTGACAGGTTGGATACCAGCAGCGCAAGGCCGGAGAACAGGAAGCTGCCACCCAGCGTTACCACCATGGGCTGGACCCCGCAGTAGGCCACGAAGTATCCGGAAAGGGCGCCGCACAGCGCTGCCACCACGATTCCAAGAAGGGCTGCCGCCCAGATGTTAAGTCCCCAGTCCTGCCAGGACACGCCCAGGACAATGGAGGTCAGGCCCACAATGGAACCGGCCTGTATATCGATTCCTCCTGTAATCATTACAAAGGTAACGAACAGGGAAATGATACAGATGGAAATCATATCATTGATGCTCCCGAACAACACCCGGGGCATCAGGAACTTGCTGTTAGCTGTTGCGAATATGATGAACTCAAGGACCAGGATACAGAGCAGGACGGTCTCCCAGCTTTTAAATGCCTTTTTCATGACTGAACCCCTCCTTTTTTATCAGCATCCGCCGCTGTCCTTGCTGACAGTATGTGGTGCCGGTTCTTCAGGATGGCCCTGTTCTGCGTTACGGTATTGATGACCACGATGGTAATCAGCAGGATGCCTGTAATGGTATTGTCGTAATCAGAGGAGAAGCCCAGGAATACAAGGATCCTGCTGATACTGGACATGATGATGGCGCCGATGGACGCGCCGATCAGGCTTCCCTGTCCTCCTGTCAGTGCAATGCCTCCCAGGACACAGGCCGCGATTGCCTTCATCTCATAGCTGTTGCCCGCGGTGGGCGTTATGAAGCCGATCCGGGAGGTGTAAATCATGCCTGCCGCGGCAGCAAATATACCGCTCAGTATGTAAGCCATGATTTTGGTCTGGGTTGCGGGTATGCCTACAAGGGTGGCGCCTGCCGCGTTGTCCCCCACGGCAATGAAGTATTTGCCCTTCTTGGTCTGTGTCAGTATCAGATGGCCTGCAACCACAATCAGGATGGTCACCGCGTAAAAGGTGGTGAGCTGCCCGGCTATCAGGGTATTGGACATCCTTGTATACTCGGCGGGAAGGTTCTCCACCCACGCCCCCTTTGTATACACATAAATCAGTCCGCGCACCACGCCGTTGACGCCAAGGGTAAATATAAGGGATGGGATCTGAAGCACGGAAACCCCAAATCCATTGACAAACCCTATCACTGCCCCGATGGCCAGCGCTGCCAGTATGGCTGCCAGCCAGTTGGATCCGTCCCTCAGCAGGGTTGCCCCCACTGCGGCGGACATGCCCAGGGTGGCGCCCACCGATACATCAATCTCTCCCGTAAGGATGACAAAGGCGCTGCCCACTGCCAGCAATGTAAACACCACGCTGTCGTTAAAGCAGTTTAAGATGGATGTGGGCTGCCAGAAAGCCGGGTTTACACATCCCACAATGAATATCAATGCTGCCAGAAATAGAAAACTGCTCATTTCATGGGATTTGATTATCTTTTTCATTTGATTCATGTCTCTCCACCTGCTTTCATTCTTCTGCCACACCAAAGGATGCTGCCATCAGGCTGGCCTGGCTGATTTCCGCCTTGGACAGTTCTCCCTTGATACGCCCGGAAAATACCACCACTGCCCGGTCGGAAAGCTCCACGATTTCTTCCATATCAGAAGATATCAGCATGATTGCCACGCCCTGGGCCTTCAGTTTATGAATAATGGAATACACATCGCCCCTGGCCGCGGCGTCAATGCCACGGGTAGGCTCATCCAGGATGACCAGCTTGGGGTTGGTGGAAAGTGACCTTCCGATAACGATTTTCTGCTGGTTTCCTCCGGAAAGGCTTCCGGCCGTCTGGTCCTGGCCCGTTACCTTGATACGGAAATCATCGATGTAGCGCTGAGCAACCTCCCTTTCCGCTTTCCGGTCCAGGAAAAACCCGCCCATCTTCTTATCCATTAATAAGGAAGACGTTGTGTTGGCTGCCACGTCGCTGATGCCGAACAGACCGTTCAGCCGCCTGTCCTCAGGCACGTAATTGATGCCTGCCTTCAGCACCTCTGCCGTGGAAAGACCGGTTACATCCTTACCGTCCAGGATTGCCTTTCCTTTTAAGACCTTATCCCTTCCGAATATGGTGGTGGCCAGCTCCGTACGTCCGGCGCCCACCACTCCGGCCACTCCCAGCACCTCGCCGGGGTATACCTTCAGGTTCACGTCCTCGAATCCGTATCCGGAATAATGCTGCAGTTCAAACACCGGCTTCAGGCCTTCATAGTGAATGGCCCCGGCCGCGTCCTTGCCGTCCTTTAATTCAGATTCATCCATATTGGGAGGAAGGAGTCCCTTTACCAGCATCTCCCTGGAAAAATCAGCAACGCGTCCTTTTAATGTAATGATACCATCCCTCATGATTGCCACATGGGTTGCTATCTGGAACACCTCCGCCAGACGGTGGGTTATGTAGATAATCCCAATGCCCTTCTTCTTCAAATCCTCCACTATCTTAAAAAGGCTTTCCACTTCGTCAAATGTCAGGGCGCTGGTAGGTTCATCCAGAATCAATACCCTTGCGTTCCTTAAAAGCCCTCTCAGCAGCTCAACCAGCTGCTGCTCTGCAATGGAAAGGCTCATGGCCTTCCTGGTCAGGTCCAGGTGCCAGCCAATGTCATCCATAATCTGGATCAGCCGCTTCCTTAAGGGACCTGTCTTTTCCTTGAAACCAATCAGCACGTTCTCCTCAACCGTCATGTTGGGAAAAAGCATGGGTTCCTGGGGTACCATGTAGACCCCTTTTGCAAGTATGACCGAAGGTTTGAAGGTACTTATCTTCCCGCCTGCAATCACAAGCTCCCCTTCGTCGGGCTGGTAGATACCCATGATGATCTTCATCAGGGTGCTCTTTCCAGCACCGTTCCCACCTATCAAAGCCAGCACCTCGCCCTTACCAACATCCAGGTCAATTCCTTTTAAAACTGCGTTTAAGCCAAATGTCTTAAAGACGCCGCGGGCAGAAAGCAGCATGTCTTTTGAATCACATGTTCCTGCTTGACTCATGTTTACCCTCCTTAGCGCATCTGTATTTATCGTTTTTGATATTTTTGTTTGTTGATAAAACATTTGTAACACTTGTAAGTATACGGGAATGACATAAGTTTGTCAAGGGGTTTTCAGCATTTTAACATGATTTACGCGAATCCGCCCGGACCATTTTTAGTGGTTTGTACCTTTTACTTTTCTGTTTTGCCTCATTTTTTCACGAATTAGTGCGCATTTATTAAGGTTCATTCCCCTATTTCATGTGTATTTCCCCCAATTTTGCATATTGACATTAATGTTGCCCTTTGATATACTAATGTCAAAGTAAACATTTTATTTGAATCAAAACATTTGTTTCACTTCTTTTCTATTGTTTGGCTTCATATGTTTTGCTTCATAATATAAATCATGTTACAAATCGTGATACAGGAGGTGTTAGGGCCGGTATGGATTATGAAGATTCCTTAATCGTTAAAACAGCCTGGTACTATTATATAGAAAACATGACCCAGCAGAAGATTTCCGAGAAGCTGGGGATATCCCGCATGAAGGTCATCAAGCTGCTGGAAAAGGCCAGACAGACAGGGGTGATTCAGTTTAAGATTTCTCCTGAGCGGAGCCAGCAGCTGATGCTCGAACAGAAACTCACCACCCAGTGGAACTTAAAGGATGTCTTCGTGGTACCCACCCCGCCGAACGGCTCCAACCTTAACGAGACCATTGCCCAGGCAGCCGCCATGTATATCGGCGACAGGCTGACGGAGAACATGTTCATCAATATGGGATACGGGGACACCCCCAGCAGGGTGCTGAACCATCTGGCCACCATAGCCGAATCCCCCATCTCCGTGGTTTCCCTCACAGGCGGGGTCAGCTATTACCTGCCCAATATCCGTTCCAACATCTTCAATGCCAAGCTTTACCTGTACCCCGCCCCCCTTCTTGTATCCTCCAAGGAGATGTGCAAGGCCATGCGTGACGAGCCGCCCATCCAGGAGATTGCAAGGATGGTCCGCCTGGCCACCATGACCGTGGTGGGAATCGGGGCCATGAACGAGGATGCAACCATTATCTCCAACGGTATCTTGAATCCCAATGACTTCCTGTACCTTTCCATGCAGGGAGCGGTCGGCGATATACTGACCCACTTTTTTGACAAGGATGGCAGCCCTATCCACAGCGACATCGAGGAACGGCTGTTCAGCACCTCGTTGAATACATTGAAGAGCCTGAATAATGTAATCGGCATATCCGGCGGTCCCCAGAAGGTGGATGCCATACGCGCCGCCCTCAGGGGCAGTTATCTGGATGTTTTAATCACGGATGAGGACACTGCGATGCAGCTGATTGATTTAGATTAAAGGAGAAATCAAAAAGGAGGAGTTACATATGTCAAAGAAATACTTTCTTGCTGTTGATGCCGGTACAGGCAGCGTCCGGGCGGTCCTGTTCGATCTGGACGGCAACCAGGCCGCATGTGTGCAACAGGAATGGGAGCACAAGGAAGACCCCAGATATCCGGGCAGCATGGATTTTGACTGGACATACAACTGGGAACTGACCTGCGGATGCATCCGGGGCGTACTGAAGGAATCAGGAATCGCGCCGGAAGAGATTGCAGCCGTCTCCACCACCTGTATGAGGGAAGGAATCGTACTCTACGACGGATCGGGCAGGGAAATCTGGGCCTGCGCCAACGTGGATGCCAGAAGCGATGATGAAGTGGGCCGCCTGCGCCAGGCCTATCCAGGCCAGGAAAAAGAACTGTATCTGGAGTCCGGACAGACCTATGCCCTGGACGCCCTGCCACGTCTTCTGTGGGTCAAGGACAAGATGCCGGAAGTATACGAAAAGCTGGCCTATGTGGGCATGTTTAATGACTGGCTCATCTATAAGATGACCGGGGTCCTGGCCGTGGAACCCAGCAACGGTTCCACCACCGGCCTGTTCAGCCTCAAGAAGAGGGACTGGGATCCTACCATTGCAGAGCGCTGCGGACTACGCACCGACATTTTCCCCGAGGTACGCGAGTGCGGCTCCACCGCCGGGACCGTGACAGCCCAGTGTGAGGCCCAGACAGGACTGGCCCAGGGCACGCCCGTGATTGTGGGCGGCGGCGACGCCCAGTTAGGCTGCATCGGCGTAGGGGTGGTGAAGCCAAACCAGGCAGCTGTCTTTGGCGGCAGCTTCTGGCAGTATGAGTACAACACAGGGGACGGCCAGACCGACCAGGACTGCCGTGTCCGCGTCAACTGCCACGCCGTACCGGGCGTATGGCAGTACGAGGCCCTTGCATTTAAACCCGGCCTTGTGATGCGATGGTTCCGGGACGGCTTCTGCCAGGCCGAGAAGGAGCTGGCAAAGCTTGAGGGCACGGACCCTTACGATGTGATGAACCGGTATGCCAAGGATATACCGGCCGGATGCTACGGCATGATGTGTACATTTTCCGATGTCATGAACTTCATCAGCTGGAAGCACGCTTCGCCCACCTTTACCAACTTTGAACTGGACCCGGTGCGCTTCTCCAAGTACACGTTCTACCGCGCCATCCTTGAGAACACAGCCCTGGTCACCAAGGGCCATCTGGACCTGGTCCGGGAGGCCACTGGCAACCAGCCTGAGGAAATCATTTTCGCCGGAGGCGCTTCCAAGAGCCCGCTGTGGTGCCAGATACTGTCCGATGTGCTGGGACTTCCCGTGAAGGTCCCGGTTGTCAAAGAGGCAACAGCCCTGGGCGCCGCCATTCTGGCAGGCTATGGGGTAGGGATATACGACGACATGTCAGAGGCAGCCGGAAAGCTGGTGAAATGGGACACCACCTATGTCCCTGATATGGAGAACCATAAGATTTACTGTGAAATGTATGAACAATGGCGCAAGGTTTACAAGGCTCAGCTGGATATCTGCAACCAGGATCTGACCAAGAGCATGTGGGCTGCCCCAGGATTATAGAATAGGAGGACATAATAAGATGTTTATTGTAAATGAGAGTGAGAAAGAATACCGCTTCGGCAACAGCGGCCCCAAATACCTGATGAAAGGCCCGAGGATGAATTTTGCAGTGGTGCAGTTCCAGCCAGGGGAGGATTTTAAGGCGCATTACCACAATATCATGGAGGAGAACTTCTTTGTCCTGGAAGGAGAAATCGACATTGTGGTTGACGGGACCGTGCATCATTTAAAACAAGGGGATCTAATCCATATAGAACCTTCTGAAATCCACTACTGCGTCAACTCTTATGATAAGACAGTGAAGATGATATCCACATTGGCTCCTTATCAGGAAGTGGATAAGGTGGAGATTGAGGATTATACTTATTGATGGGATACCGTTTGGGGAAGGGTCCGGCTGTGGATATGGCCGGGCCCTTTTTTCATTCCTTTATTGAAAGACTATAGATAATCTGGTAGAATAGTTATCAGGAAAGCACTCATGACAGGAGTGGCAACCTCCTAGACTTGTAAAACCGGTTCGCCGGAATACATAAGAAAGGAGGTAGCGCCTATGACAGCATATGAGATTATTTCAATCTTCATAGGGATATTGGCTTTGTTAATATCCTTTGGTAGTCTGATCGTAGCGATTATCGCCTTTCTCGACAAGAGAAAAAAGCGTAAATAAAATGCCCACCCTGTCTGGTCCACAGGGTGGGCGGTGTCCGTAAGGACATTTAGAATCCCCATCTAGGAGCATCCACTTTTGGAGTGGGTGCTTTCTTTTACACTTCTATTATAGTCAATCCTCATCTTGATTTCAAGTGATTCTTAGAAATTCCTTCTTAATTTTCACCTCCTGTATACACGATACGCTGATTGGACATGCCAAAATACACAGTCTAAATACCGATACCCTTTTTATATAGAAGAAAATCCTTTGTTTTCAAGCCATTTCAAGTGATAAATATGATTCTGCTTTTCTTGTTGTATAGGCTGCACAGGCTCTTAAAAAATCAATGTTCTTTCTATCCGGGCTTACTAATAATAAAAATTCCTGCTCTTTCATTCACCTGCCTGACTGCCTGCCAAAAGCCGAAAGCCTTGATTTTCTTTATTTTTAGTAAATGTCCTTATTGCAACCTCGCTGAAGCGGGTGTTCCGGCCTTAGCTGCCCTGAAATGCTCACCGGTAAAATCATCTTTTGCAGTTTCCAAATCTTCCTTTGCAACCATAAGACGATGCATGGCAAGGTCCCTAGGATTTCCACTATTAGGCAACATACAATTCGACCCCTCATTTTTTACATTCTTATAAAAAGGATCAGCCGGAAGCCAGTACTGGAAATGATTTATATTTTTTACAATCGGCATAATCAGAATGTCACGGTCCAGATTAAAATCAAAGGTCATGTCAGAAACCATACGCCCTTTTGTTTTATGGTATCCTTCGATGAATCCACAAGAATCATAATATCTATATCTGAGGATTCGGTATAATCACCCCTTGCATAGGAACCGTATAAAATAACGGCCTTTAATTCACGCCCATATATCTCATGTATTCTATTCACATACTGAAAAAGTATATCTTGGGTCTGATTTTGCAAAATACCACTGCCTCTCTGTTTTATGTTTTGGCATATATCAGATGTGTCTCTTTTTATTATATCCGATTGATGAATGCCTAACAACATTTTCCGGAATCTAAACCAGAAAAAATCAGCCAAGAAGGTTTTTCTGCAGATATTATTTGAACATTTCTGAATTACAGGGGTTACTTCTCTCTTTGGAGTCAAATCGGAGTCAAAAGGGCGCCCTGCCCTCGCAGAACGCCCTTAATCACATCACTATTCACTTAAAAATACTTCTTGCTTCCCCAAAGATTACTCTTCTTCAAATCCAGATACTCATTATATGCTTTTTCCAGTATCTGCTTCTCATTCGAAAATTTCAGCAGATGGTATGCTTCATAGAACTTATAATATCCGGAATCCAGAAAGTACTCTTCCCGCTGTGGTTTGCTGTAATAGCTGTCGGCCATCATCAGATACCAGTGTACGTCCTTTTCCACCACGTCCTGTGGGGTGTTGAATGAATATTGGCTCTTGCCGATATACTTGATAATGGATGCACTGACACCGGTCTCCTCCTTTACCTCGCGGAGCGCCGTTTCCTTATACTCTTCGCCAGCTTCTACTGTTCCCTTAGGCAATACCCATCCTTCATACTTATTCTTATAGTTCTTGTAAAGGACGAGAATCTTCCCTCGAAATATAACCACACCGCCGCAGCTCGTTGCCTCAATCATTGCAATTCCTCCTGGTGTTGGTGTGAACCTGGCCGTGCTGTCGCCATACCCGAAAGTACGGCGGCACTGACCATAACTGGTCTTAGTATACAACTTTTGGAAAGGATATGCAAGGTTTATCTGTGTTTTGGGGCTGGGAGGTAACTGGTAATTCATTTGGTAATTCATCATGTTCACACTTTTAGTAATTTATTTTAATCCGCCAAAGCAGATTAAACCAAAACAGATTGCCGGCACAGCCCTCCATCCAAAAAAAAGGATACCCCCGCATATTACACAAGGTATCCTTTCTGCCAATCTCCTATCTATCCTGCCTGTCCTATCCAGATATCATTCCAGCCACGCGGGCTTTTCCAAACCCCTACAGGTCTTTCCAAATTCCCGCAGGCTTTCCAGACCGATGCAGGCCTTTCCAAGCCTTCTCAGGCTATTCCAGACCCACGCAGGTTTTTCAAGATTCCCGCAGACTTTCCCAGGCCCACGCTGGCCTTTCCCAGCCTCTCACAGGCTTTCCCAGTCCCCGCAGGATTCCTCAATACTGCCTCAACCCCCTGATACTGAGTTCAGCGCTCTCAAGCACATCAATCTTACTGTTATCCTGCTCTACAACGACCCATGAAAGCCCCAGCGCCTTTGCGCATGAGAGAATCCGCAGGTTATTCATGTTCCCGGTGCCGATGGCGCAGAATGTAGGCGCTTCCTCCCCATCATCCGAAACCGTGCCGCCAAGGCTCTCATAATCCTTGACGTGGATCATTTCAAGCCGGGATTTCTTCCCTTCCATGTAATCCACGGGATCCACCCCTGCGAAATAGGCCCAGAACGTATCCAGCTCCAACCCCACCGAATCATCCGCAGATAAAATGGAGTCCAGGACATAGCCGTTCCCGCCTGCATCCTCCTTGAATTCAAAATCATGGTTGTGGTACAGCAGGCGCACGCCGTATTTCCTGCCAAGGGCAATCAGATCCGGGATCATGTCCTTTATCTTCTGATAGCCTTCCCCGGTACGAAGCCCGGGCGCCAGCCAGGGAATCGTCAGGCAGGGGATTCCGGCCTCCTTGGCATAGATGAATTCCCCCTCTGCATCCGCTTCCCACCGTTCCAGCTGGACATGGGAGTTGCACGCTTCAAGGTTGCAGCCGGCAAGCAGTTCCCTCATCTCGCCTGCAGCTATCCCCTGATAGCTGCAGAATTCCACACCGTCATATCCCATGGCTGCAATTTTTTTAATTGTATCAATCAGTCCTTCTTTGGTTTTACATAAAGACTGGGCAGAGTATAACTGATATCCCATTTTCATGAGCCGGTTCCCCCTAAATCAATCGTGGTCGTTTGCAACCTGAAGGCTGTTTTCCGTGTATTGCATTATCTCAATTTCATTTCCTTCCGGATCCTGGACATAGAAGCCGTAGGAATTACACTGGCCAATGGTTCCCTCCTCGGCAAATGGCTTGGTAAAGGGTTCTTCCATCCACTCAGGACCGTGCCAGAGCGTAAGGCCCTTGTCCTCCAGTTCCTTTGCCGCCTGGAAAATATCCTCTACCAGCAGGCATACATGGTGGAATTCCTGGTTTTTGGTGTCGTTCCTGCCGATATAGGGCACGTTAAACAGCTCGATGAATTCCTTCGGGGCGATTTTCATATAGCTGATCCACTCATCCCCCGGCTTTGCTTCTAACGGATATCCCTTCTCCAGGTAGCCGTCGATGATGTCCTGCTCAAAATTGATGGTGAACAGCTTCTCAAGCCCCATTACCTCCTCATAAAACTTTACCATTTTAGGGTAATCATTGCAACAGAATGTGCAGTGGCTCAATCGATTGATATATTTTCCCATTTTCTTTTCCTCCCGTTTTATAATTCCTTGTCATTTACAATCTGCAGGCTGTCAGGTGTGAATTCCATTAATTCCCACTCCCCGCCCTCAGGGTCAAACACGAACATACAGTGGCTCTTGCAGAGTCCCACGGAATCATCCGGCGTACGTCCCACCGGAAGGCCTTTTCCTTCCTCCAGGTCCTTTACCGCTGCAAAACGGTCATTCACCTCAAAGCATACATGATAGTGGGAGCGCTCACAGCGCTTCTTTGTGCCGTCGTAATAGTCCAGACGGTCAGACGGGATTTCCGGGATTATCTCTATGTACTGTCCCGGCGCCACACGGAAATAGGAAATCCATGTCTCCCCGTGTTCATTGATTAAGTCAAATGCCTTCCTGAATCCCATTGTCTCCGTAAAAAATTCTTCCAGCTTTTCCAGATTGTTCTCCCTGCAGCGAAGCGCCACATGACCAAGTCCCTTGTATTTGATTGCCATAATCTCTCTCCTTTTCTTTTATGCCCACCACATTTGTGCAGGTTCTTCTTCTATAATGATATCCTGTAAGAATTGAACTGCCTTTTCCAAGCCTTCCTTTACCGACATAAGGCTGTCCTCATGTTCAATGGATACCACCCCGTCATATCCCGTCATCCGGAGCGCGGATATGATATCCTTCCAGGTCTGGCTGTCATGTCCGTAACCAACGGTCCTGAAAAGCCAGCTCCTGTTAATCTCGTCCCCATATGGTTTCGTGTCCAGGACTCCTGTCCTGGCCGTATTCCCCTTGTCAATCCGGCAGTCCTTGGCATGCACGTAATGGATGGCATCGCCCAGTTCCCGGATGGCGGATACCGCATCCATCCCCTGCCAGAACAGATGGCTGGGGTCGAAGTTGGCCCCTATCACATCATCGGTGGCCTCCCTCAGGCGCAGCATGGTTTCCGTATTGTAAACGCAGAAGCCGGGATGCATTTCAATGGCAACCTTTACCCCTGCGCGCTTTGCAATGGCCGCCGCTTCCTTCCAGTAAGGTACCAGCTTTTCATTCCACTGGTAGTCCAGCACTTTCATGAAATCCTCCGGCCAGGGGCAGGTAACCCAGTTAGGGTAGTGGGACCCGTCCGAATCGCCCGGGCAGCCGGAAAATGTCACGATGGTGTCCACCCCCAGCTCCTGTGCCAGGGCCACGGTATCCACAAATGCCTTATGGTCCGCTGCCGCTATCTTCTTATCCGGATGAATGGGATTGCCATGACAGGATAAAGCAGATATCACCATGCCGTTCTCTTCCAGAAGCTGTTTTAATTCCTTGATTTTATCCGGGTTTCCCAGGAATACATCCGGATTGCAGTGCGCGCTGTTCGTCACCCTGCTGGTTCCCAGTTCCACCGCCTTCACGCCCAGGCCGTGCAGATAAGGAAGCACGTCCTTTAATGGCTGGGATGCAAATGGTACTGTTAATGTTCCGATTTTCATACTAAAACTCCTCTCTCACGGAGCCTCCGCCGCAGAAGGCTGCTCCGAATACTCCTATTACCATCTTGGGCAGATAACGGTGAGGACAGGGCCTGATATCTGCCCGAGGCCATATCAGGCGGTCCGCCCGTGATTTACAGCGTTACCCAGCCGCCGTTTTTTGCGCTTTCCATGCAGGCGTTCACCAGCTTCATGATCTGCACCCCGTCTGCAAAGGTTGCATAGGTCTGTCCGGTCTGGGAGAATGTCCCCCGTTCAATTGAAGTGTAGAACTCCCGGATTCCATTTCTCAGCGCATCACTCCATGCAACCGGATGTCCGCCCGGAAGGGTGGCATACCTTACCGCGTCCCCGGAAAGCGCTGCCGGTGATGACCGGATGATCTGCACTCCGTTTTCCCTGGTGCCGATGGACAGTACATCCGGGCTTTGCTGCTGCCATTCCATGGAACACCGTTCCCCAGAAATTTCCAGACGCAGGTCATTGAGATGACCGCCGCTTACTTGGGACAGGTTCAGGTTCCCCAGCGTCCCATCCTCAAACCTTACCAGGATGAACGCCGCGTCCTCTGACGTGACAGGGACCAGTTCATACCCATCTTCCTCCACGCTGGCAAATGTCTCCACCTGCCTGTCAGGCTTCTTCCTAAAGGGATGGACGGTCATAAGCTCCGCCCGCACCGCCGTGATTTTCTTACCCAGAGCATACTGGGCCGTGTCGAACCAATGGCTTCCGATATCGGCCACGGTCCTGGAGTTTCCGCCCATGTCAGACGTAAGCCTCCAGTTATAATCCGTATCAAGCATCATCCAGTCCTGGGTATACTGCCCTGTCACATGGAAGATACGTCCAACGGAACCATTGTTCACCCGTTCCTTCATCTCCTGGACAATGGCATTGTTCCTGTAATTAAAGTTCACGCCTGCGGCCACATGGTTCTTTTCGGCAACCGCCACAAGCTCCTGACCCTGTTCCACCGTGATTGCCAGGGGTTTCTCACAGTATATGTGGATTCCCTTCTCCATCACATATTTATTAATATCGTAGTGCAGGCCGTTGGGCGTGCAGTTATGTACCACATCCGGATGGATTTCGTCTATCATCTGTCTGTAATCCGTGTAAATGCGCCCTACCCCTAATTCCGCCGCCTTTGCTTTAAGCGCTTCTTCATTGGAGTCCACCAGGGCCGCCACTTCATTGCCCGGTATCCTGCGGACCGCCTCCACATGCTGCTGTCCGGTGAATCCGGTTGCAATTACCGCTACTTTCCGTTTATCCATATTGATTTCCTTTCCCTATTACTTAGGAATTTACGCAATGCCGTACTAATTACGCCATCTTCGCCTTACTCATCCTGTCTGCCAGTTTTGTGGACATCACATCAAGGATAATTGCAAGAAGGATCATCACGCCTTTTGCTACCAGCTGCCAGTTTGAATCCACTCCCAGCAGGTTCAGGCCGTTGTTGATGACGCCTACAATCATACATCCGAAGATAGTTCCCACCACGTTGGCGCTTCCGCCTGAAAGAGGGGTTCCGCCGATGACAACAGCTGCAATGGCGTCCAATTCCGTGTTCTGTCCTGCCGCTACCTGGGCAGAGGCGGAACGTGCCGTCAGCACAGTGGCTGCAATGGCGATATATACCCCCATTACGGCGTACACGCCCCAGCGCACCCTTGCGATATTAATACCGGAAAGCCTTGCCGCCTCCGGGTTTCCTCCCATTGCCAGCGCATAGCGGCCGAACTTAGTCTTATTCAGGATGAATACCATGATGAACACCATTCCCAGCATGATATATACCGGAATGGGGATTCCCAGCCAGTAGCCCTGTCCGATTACAATGAACTCCTGAGGCAGGTTGGAAACCGGAACCATTTTCGTTACCAGATAGGTGGCGCCTTTGAATGCGGACATGGTCGCCAGGGTCACGATGAACGGAGGCAGGTCAAATGCAGTGATGATTGTGGCACTGATCGTGCCGCAGGCAACGCCTGCCACGCAGGCCCCCAGCACAGCCACCGGAATCGGAACGCCCGCCACCAGGAATTTTCCAAGGATCACCCCTACCAGACCTACCATGCAGCCAACCGCCAGGTCGATGTGGCCGGAGCTTAAAAGCAGCGTATAGCCGGCTGATAAAATAACACTGTATGCCACCTGACGGATCAGGTTCCTCAAGTTGCCTCCGCTGGTGAAGATTCCGTTTGTGCCAATTGCCATCAATATAAACAGGATGATCAGAATGACCAGCGCCTTATTATCCATTACGAATTTCCCGATGGGGGTATCCAGCAAAGTGTCTTTTTTCTTTGTCTTATCCATTTTTCCAATCCTTTCTCCGTATATAATTAAGCCTGGGATGCTCCGAATGCATGGGTTATCAGGCTTTCCTGGGTTGCCTCCGCCCGGTCGCATTCACAGACCACCCGTCCGTGGCGGATTACCAGGATCCGGTCGCTCATCCCCAGGATTTCCGGAAGCTCCGAGGAAATCATGATGATGGCCATGCCTTTTCCTGCCAGCGTGCTGAGAAGCTTATGGATTTCCGACTTGGAACCCACATCGATGCCCCTGGTAGGCTCATCCACGATCAGTACCTTAGGCTCTGTCAGCAGCCATCTGCCAATCAGGACCTTCTGCTGGTTGCCGCCGGAGAGCTGGCTGATCAGCTGTTTTTCAGAGGAACATTTGACCGCCATCATATCCCGGTTTTCCTCAAACACTTCCCGTTCCTTTTTGCTGTCAATCACACCCATTTTATTGCAAAGCCTGCCCAGCACCGCAATGGTGGTGTTGGCCTTGACGGAAAGGGCATATATGGATCCCGACCGCATACGGTCTTCCGTCAGCATGGCCAGGCCGTTGTCCAGGGCGTCCTTTGGATTCCTTATACGCACCTGTCTTCCGTCTATAAAGACCTCGCCGGAATCCTTTGGGTCGCTGCCGAACACGGCGCGCATGATTTCCGACCGCCCGGCTCCCACCAGACCGCTGATTCCCAGGATTTCCCCCCTGCGGACAGAGAAATTAATATCCTTAAACACACCGATACGGTTAAAGTTCTTCACTTCCAGGACAACATCGCCAATCTCTGCCGTCTGCTTCGGGAACAGGTTGGTGATATCGCGTCCCGCAATCATATTGACCAGTTCAGGCTGCGTGATGTCCGTACAGTCCCTGGTAGCTATGTACTGACCGTCCCGGTATACGGATACACGGTCGCATATGTCGAATATTTCTTCCAGTTTATGGGATATGAAAATAATGGATACGCCCTTCCTGGATAAATCCGCTACAATCCGGTAAAGCGTCTTAACCTCGTCATCCGCCAAAGCCGAAGTGGGTTCATCCATGATAATCACATCTGCGCCATAGGAGGTTGCACGGATCAGCTCTACCATCTGCATCTGCGCCACCGACAGATTCTTCACCAGGGCCTTGATATCCAGCTTGATATCCAGTTGTTTCAACAGTTCTTCCGTCTTTTCATACCTGGCCTTTTTGTGGATCATGCCCGCCTTCATGAACTGGTTTTCCCGGCCCAGCCAGATATTCTCCGTTACATCCATGGTGGGGATCAGGCTTATCTCCTGGTGGATCATTGCAATTCCGGAATGCAGCGCATCCAGGGGACTGGTAAAATTCACCTTTTTCCCTTTATAAGTCACCGTGCCCTCCTCCGGGGTGTAGATTCCCAGGAGAACCTTCATAAGAGTAGACTTTCCGGCTCCATTTTCGCCAATGACCGCATGCACCTCCCCTTTCCGAAGCTCCAGGTCCACTTTATCCAGTGCCCTGACGCCGGGAAACAGCTTGGTGATTCCTTCCATTTTTAAAATTATCTCTTGACTCATATATCTACCTCATCTCAAGCGCCGATTATCAGTAAAGAAAGGGCGGGCTGTAACCGCCCTCTTGACATCCTTAATTCATATTCATGTATTCGTCAATGTTTTCGCTGGTCAGTACCACCAGGCCGTCCTCGCCTGCCGTGGCAAAAGAATCCGTAAATGTACCGTCAATCGCGCCTATGCAGATATCCAGGCGTACGCCCTCAATCTTTTCCTGGTCCGCCAGGACAGTCATTGTCTGGTTGCCAAGCTTAATCTGTTCACGTCCGATTTTTGTCCCGTCAACGCCCATTGTAAGGAAACCGCTCTTGCCCTGTGCGATAAGCGCATTGCACACCCCAAGGGTCATATCATCGGATGCAGTGGAAACAGCGTTCATCTCCGGATATCTCATGAGCCAGTCTTCCGTGATGTTAGTGGCCTTGTCCGTGCTCCAGTCCGCGTACTGGGAATCCAGGACCTTCACACGGTCCGGCATCTCCTCTGCCAGCTCCAGCACATCCTGATTCCTCTTAAGCTGCTCTGTCTGGGATGCAATTCCATAAATCAGGCCGAAGTTAAGGACCGTATCCGGATTCTCATCCAGATAATTAAGGATGAACTTCTTTTTCATCTCCTTAATGGAATCCTCATCCATGCCGCGGAAGGAAATATCCACGCTTTCATCTTCCGTGCCGCGCTCTCCCATGGTTATGATGCCGGCTGCCTTTGCTGCCTGGAATGCCGGGATTGCGCCGCTGGTGTCAACTTCACTTATAATAAGGATGTCCGGGTTCTGTACAATCAGAGATTCCACATCGGCAAGCTGCTTATCCTGGCTGGCCTGCGCGTCGGTGGTGATGATTTCAATGGCAACATCGGGATGTTCCGCCATATAGGCGTCCGCCTCAGCCTGAAACGCAATCATGCTCCGTTTATTATTTTCATCCAGGTTTGAAAATGATTTTGCTATCTTATAAACCTTTTTCCCATCATCCGCAGCCTGTTCCCCGCTGGCAGTGCTGCTCTTGCCTGTTGTACCGGCAACCGCGTTTCCTTTGTCTCCTCCGCACCCTGCAAGGGATACCACCATTGCTGCTGTCAATAACATTGCTGCTGCTTTCTTCATTACTAAATCCTCCTCATAATTATATAAGTTTTATAACAGCCTTGCCGCCAACCATGTGATTGCGGTTTGTTTCATTCGTTTCATCGCTGTTTCTGAAATAATCATAATCCTTTCAGGAAAACTTGTCAACGCTTTTGTAATTTTTTGTGATTGTGCATAATTTAACATTTTTTTATTGTGCAATATGCACATTTTATTCCCACTGAAAATATTTTTCACTGAAATATATTGATTTTTTTCAGAAAACCGATTATAGTTGAACTAGAAACATAAATAATATTGTTTTTTTCTGAAAATCATTTGGAATTGGAGCAGTGCCATGAATACGAATTTAGATATGAATAAGAAAGTCAAAGTATCAGAAATAGCTGCTGTGGCAGGGGTTTCGCCTGCTACGGTATCACGGGTGATTAATCAGAGGGAAATCGTCAAGGGGGAGACTTATGAAAAAGTCATCCAGGCCATGAAACAGCTGGGATGCAGCATCAACGAATCCCCCATCCCCCAGCCCGCCTCCACAGGCCTTATCCTCATTAATATCCCTTCCCTTAACAACCCCTTTTACGGCGCCATCATAAAGGGGGCGCGTGCGTCGATTTCACGCCATGGTTATTCCATGTTGATTAATGAAGGCCATATTAATCCAGGCACCATTGACCTGCTTGTGAAAACACTCAAGCAGAACAAGGTAATCGGCCTGATTACCATGAACTGTATTGAAACGTCATTGATTAAGAAATTGTCGGATACCACCTGCGTGGTACAGTGCTGCGAATACAATGAGGATACTGACCTTCCATATGTCAGCATAAACGATATCGCTTCCGCCAAGATGGCGGTGGAACATCTGCTGGCCCAGGGAAAGAAGCGGATAGCCTTCATCAACGGCCCCTTCCGGTATAAATACGCCAAGCACCGTCTGCAGGGATATATGCAGGCACTGGAAGAAGCCGGGGTCCCGGTGGACCAGGAATATATCGTACAGCTGCCTGAGATAGACTCCGACCTGGCCACCTCCGCCGCCCTGCAGTTACTTAACCTGAGCGAACCCCCGGATGCATTTTTCACCGTATCCGATGTTTACGGTGCGGCGGTCCTGCGCGCCTGTTACCTCTCCAAGCGCAGGGTGCCGGAACAGGTGGCCGTGGTGGGCTTTGATAATCTGGAAATATCAAAAAGCCTGGTCCCCGCCCTGAGCACGGTCAACCAGCCCAAGTCGCAGCTGGGATTCATGGCCGCTGAAACACTTTTTGAGAAAATCACCAATCCCGCCATACCCAACAAAAAAATACTGCTGGATACCGAACTCATTGTGCGCGAGTCCTCATCCCTGTAAAACAAACGAAAGGATTACTTATATTATGGAACACATGCTCCGCGAACCAGCGAAAGATTCAAATGAAATCACAAGGGAATATTTTGATGAAATACTTGTAGAAATGCGCCACATCGATGCGGTTACCCCCGATACCACCTTAAACCTCTATGGGAAGACATTTTCCACCCCCATAATGATGGCCGCGCTCTCCCATCTGAAAGGCATGGACGGCAAAGGGGACGGGATGGTTGAAATGGCCCAGGGCGCCAGGATGGCAGGAACCGTCAACTGGGCCGGGATGGGGACGGAGGAACAGTTTTCCGCCATTGCCGCCACCGGCGCCCCCACCATCCGGATCATCAAGCCTTACGAGGACGAATCCCTTGTGTTAAGGAAAATAGCGCAGGCCGAAGAGCTGGGCGCCCTGGCGGTGGGGATGGACCTTGACCATGCATTTAACGCCAGGGGCAGGGCTGACAATGTCCTTGGACACCCCATGCGGCCCAGGACCTTAAAGGAGATCGAAAGTTACTGCCGCAGGACAAAGCTTCCCTTTATCCTCAAAGGGATACTCAGCGCGGCGGATGCAGGAAAATGCCTGGAGGCAGGAGCCGGGGGGATTGTAGTCTCCCACCACCACGGAATCATCCCCACAGCGGCTGCCCCCCTTATGGTCCTTCCTGAGATTGCAGACGTAATCAACAAGAGGATTCCCATCTTTGTTGACTGCGGCATCATGAATGGAGCCGACGCCTTCAAGGCCCTGGCCCTTGGCGCCACAGCCGTCAGCGTGGGCCGCCCCGTGATGAAGGCCATATCAAAAAGCGGCGCCCAGGGCGCCGCTGATACCATCGCTGAAATTACTGCGGAACTGGCAGGGATGATGGCCAGGACCTGTTCCCCTGATGTGGGGCATATTGACCCGTCCCTGCTTTGGAGGCGGGGAGGCGGGAAGCTTACTTCCCTTTAATCCGCCCCATTCATCCCCATGAACACCTTCTCAGCCGTAATGGGCAGTTCCCTGACCCTCACGCCCACTGCATTATACACCGCATTGGCAATGGCAGGTGACGGCGTATTGATTACGATTTCCCCAATGGACTTAGCTCCGTAAGGGCCGGTAGGTTCATAGCTGCACTCAAATTCCACCTGCACGTTTCCCACGTCCTGGCGGCTGGGCACCTTGTACTGCATGAAGGAATTCTCGTACACCCGGCCTGTATCGGAATACGTCACATCCTCGTACAGGGCCATGCCGATTCCCTGGGCCAGGCCGCCCTCGGTCTGCACCCTTGCCAGATTGATGTTAAGGGGCGTGCCGCAGTCCACTGCTGCAACAAACCGCAGCAATTCCACATTTCCAGTCTCTGTATCCACTTCCACCTCCGCGGCTCCCGCCATGAAGGGGGGAGGTGATACAGGCGAGGAATGGGACTCCGTTGCCTGAAGCGCATCCTCGTTGCTGCACATGACACGGTTGCCGATGTCCTTAATGGTAATCTCTTTCCTGCTCCCATCTTCCTCGCAGGTAAGCCGGTACACCCGCTTGCCGTCAAATTCCAGCTCATCCTCACTGCATTCCAGATATTTGGCGGCCTTATGCAGTATCTTCTTCTTTAAAGTCTCACACGTCTTTACCACCGCCATACCGGTCAGATATGCCGTACTGGAAGCATAGGAACCGGAATCGTATGGTGAGATATCCGTATCCGTCCCGTATACCACAATATCATCCAGCTCACAGCCAAGGCATTCTGCCGCAACCTGCGCCAGGGTTGTATCGCAGCCCGTCCCCATATCCGAAGCGCCGATCATCAGGCTGTAAAACCCGTCATCATTCACTTTCATGCAGACGCTGGCCACATCCACGCCTGAGATAGCGGATCCCTGCATGGCCATTGCAAGGCCAACACCCCGCACCTTTGAACCGCTTACCTGCTTCCTGGGGTATTTTTCATCCCAGCCAATCATTTCCTTTACCCTTGCCACGCAGCGGTCCAGGGCGCAGCTGTTAGCCGGCTCGCCGTAATAGGCAGGCATGATGTCGCCTTCCTTTACCATGTTAAGCTCCCGCATTTTCACCGGGTCCATCCCTATCTCAGCCGCCAGTTCACTGATAGCGGATTCCACGGCGAAAATACCCTGGGTAGCCCCATATCCCCTGTATGCCCCGGCTGACATGCGGTTGGTATAGACCACGTCATATCCGAACCGGAACGCCTTTGGGGTGCGGTACAGCGGGATGGACTTGTGTCCAGAAAGCCCCACGGTCGTAGGGCCATGTTCGCCGTAAGCTCCCGTATTGGACAATGTATACACGTCCATGGCCTGCAGGATCCCACTGCCGTCACACCCAATCTTCACCCGCACCTCCATCTCATGGCGGGGAGAGGAGGCAATCTGGGATTCATAACGGCTGTATATGATCTTTGCCGGCTTTCCTGTCTTCATTGTGACAATAGCCGGATAAACCTCTGCCACCACGGTCTGCTTGGCGCCAAAGCCGCCCCCGATCCTGGGCTTGATGACCCTGATCCTGGACTTAGGCACATCCAGCGCATGGGCAAGTATCCTCCTTGTGTGGAACGGAACCTGGGTGGACGCCACGATGTTCAGCCTTCCATATACATCCATGTAGGTGTAAGCGCGGAATGTCTCCATCATGGCCTGCTGGTTGGCCTTGGTGTGGTAAACCCGCTCAATCACATGGCTGCATCCGGCAAAAGCCGCGTCCAGGTCCCCATGGGCCTCGGTTCCGGAAGCACACAGGTTGCGGAGGTTGTCCGCGCCCACGCTGCAAAGGCTCTGCCAGCTTTCCTCCGGGTGCACCAGGATATGGCCGTCCTTGGCATCGTGCATATCAAGCACCGGCTCCAGCACCTGGTATTTAACACGTATCAGGCGCATGGCATGGTCCACTGCCGCCTCATCCACGCCAGCCACAATGGCAACCGCGTCCCCCACGAACCGGAGACGCTGGTCCAGGATCAGCCTGTCATAAGGGCTTGGCTCAGGATATGTCTGCCCCGCCATGGTAAACCGCTTCTGCGGCACGTCTTTATATGTAAGGATGCACTCAATGCCAGGGGTTTTAGCCGCCACCGCACAATCTATCTCTGTAATCAGGGCATGGGCGTAAGGGCTTCTGAGCACCTTCACAATCAGGCAGTCCTTTAACGCCAGGTCATCCGTATATACGGGTTTTCCGGTTACCAGCGCCTTGGCGTCCTTTTTCACAACCGGAGCGCCGACAATGCGGAAATTCCTCTTCTGATTATGCTCCATCACCGTGCACCTCCTTCCTTGTCCGCGGCCGGGGATGTGCCCGCGGCTGCGGATGTGCCCGCGGCTGTGGATGTGTCCGCGGCTACGGATGTTTCCACGCCTTCAGGCACGTCCGCCCCCAAGGTATCCTTCCTGCCCAGATATTTCTTCACAGCCCGCAGCTGGGACATATATCCGCTGCAGCGGCACAGATTGCCTGACAGGTATTCCTTAATGTCCTCCTCGTCCGGATGGTCCAGCTCACGCTCCATGGCCAGCACATTCATGATGAATCCGGGACTGCAGAATCCGCACTGTTCCCCGCCCTCCGCGGCCAGGAACATGCCGAACTCTTCCGCTTCTTTCTGAAGGCCTTCCAGCGTTGTCACATGACGCCCGTCCACGCGCACGGCCAGGGTGGAACATGAAAGCACGGGCTTTCCGTCCAGCCACACCGTGCACAGTCCACAGTTTGCCGTCTCACAGCCGCGCTTAACGCTGTAGCATCCCAGTTCCCTAAGAAGGTCCAAAAGGATAACATCCGGCTCCACATCGGCCTGTACGTTCTTTCCATTTAATCGAAACTGTATATTCATCCTCTGTTCACACTCCTTCCCGTGAGACGTTCCATCAGGCGGCGGGTATAGACGGCTGTCAGCTGACGGCGGTATCCGCTGCTCCCCCTGGTGTTGGTTCCATAGGAAAATGAATCAGCCGCTTCACGTGCCATCTCTGCCAGGCTGTCAAATCCATCATCGGTAATCTTCACCACCTGGGCCCTGGATGGCCTGGCCCCCACCGACACATACCAGACATTGCCCCCGCGGGACACGCAGCATGCAATCACCGGAAAATCCGTCTTCGTATTCCTCTGCGTGGCATAGGCGGCCTTGCGCCCGTCCTTCTTTATTATAATGCGTACCAGGATGTCCCTGTCATCCCGGCGCACAGGTCTTTTTGCAAATTCAGCCAAAGGCATGATGCCTCCATGGTAGAGTTCCACATAGGTATCCAGGGCCATCATGCAGGTCAGGATGTCAGAGAAACCGAAGCGGGCGAATATACTTCCTCCCACGGTTGCACAGTTACGCATCTGCACACCCACGATATGGCGGGTACATTCCTTGAAAATGCCGCCAAAGTACTGGTTCAGCCCCTGGTGGATCTCCAACTGGCGAAGGGTGCACATACACCCAATCCTGAATTCATCCCCCGTCTCCTCAATCTTGTCCAGCCCCAGGCCCGACAGGTCCACAATGGTACGTTTTGTGACGCCGGTCATCTTCAGCCAGACATTGCCGCCCACCACCAGGCTGCTGCGCTTCTGGCACAGTTCATAGGCTTCCGCCAGACTGTCCACTTTTACATAATCTTCCGCTCGAAACACGCATGTTCTCCTTTCTTATCATGTGCACCTGGACAGCCATAGGATGGATGCCTGGGTGCGGTATTTTCCAGTTAAGTTAAAACGTCGTAAGTTGAATCCGTTTAAAGCCGGACTCCTTTGGTATCATTCACGTAATATTAATGCACTGTAGGGCGTGTTTGAAAATTGCTTTCCGTCAGCTGTGCGTCCCACTTTGCGGGACGTGCGGATGGCGGGAATGAATTTTCAAACATGCCCTAATGTCACAATCCTCTAAAATCAAAACAAACAGGGAGATTATAGCATGAAATCCCCCTGTTTTCTACAAATAGCGTTATTCTTTTACAAGATATACCCTTGGTGAAATTGAATACCATGAAACCATGTCCTTAATCCCGGCGCTCAATCCCATCACCTTTCCCAAGGTTCCATATTTCGTGTATGTCATGCTATATACCACATGCTTCATATCACCTGCTCATATAAATATCAAACAGCTGTCTGGCAATCGGCGCGGCAACCCTGCCGCCGCTGCCCCCTTCTTCCACCAGGACCGTAACCACCAGCCTTGGGGACTCCGCCGGTGCAAACCCGGTAAACCATGCATGGGTTTCCTTTCCAGTTTCAAATTCAGCCGAGCCTGTCTTGGCCGCCACCGTATATGCATCGGTGCGGACGGCTGACCCGGTTCCCTCTGTCACCACCGCGCGCATCAATTCAGTCAGTCCCGCCGCCTCCCCGGCCGTCATCAGGCTGCCGTAGGACGCAGGCATGAATTTCTTAATCTCCTCGCCGCCAGCCGTTTCAACCGAGTCCAGGAAATACGGCTTCATCAAGGTTCCGCCATTGGCAATGGCCGCTGTTATCATGGCATTGTGCATGGGCGTAATCTGCGTGGTCCCCTGTCCAATGGATGTCTGGAGTATTTCCCAGGTGTCTGCACCCGGTTCCATATTAAAGGAACCCTGCTTATAGGGCAGGCCCGCTATGGGGAGCGGGGAGTTAAACAGCAGGTCTTTGGCCGTATTCCTGAACCCGCCCAGGTTCAGTCCCAGTCCCAGACTGGAAAATGCCCCATTGCAGGAATTGGCAAAGGCCAGGGTGAAATCCTGATGCCCATGGGCCGTGCTGTGATAGCATTTTATCCTGTAATCCCCGTTTTCGTATACGCCGCTGCAATCAAACTGGTAATCCCGGTAATCTCCCGGATGTTCCCTCATATATTCCAGGGCAGTCACGATCTTGAAGGTGGATCCCGGCGGATAGAGGCCCTGGGTGGCCCGGTTTAACAGCTGGCCTTCCCCATTGTCCTCACCGGTCAGCCGGTCCCAGTCCTGAAGCAGGGTATTGGGGTCATAGCCAGGCTTGGACACCATGGCCAGCACCTTTCCAGTGTCCGGCTCCATGGCAATGACCACGCCTTTCCGGTCCCCCAGGGCGGCATACGCCGCCTGCTGGAGTTCTGCGTCCAGGGTGGTATAGACATTATCCCCCGGGTTCTTCCGCCCTGACAGCTCATTGCCCACCTGTTCCAACAGGTTCACATGGGAGGTCAGCAGGTAGAAATTGGCCAATGCCTCGATTCCCGTCTTGCCCTTGGCGGAATATCCCACCGCGTGGTCAAACACACTGCCGTAATAATAGACCCGCGTCTCATTGCCTTCCGCATCCACCTGTGTCTCAGCCAGGACCGTTCCGTCCCCCGCCATGATTTTTCCTCTTACAATCCGGTCGGAAAAACTGTCCAGGCGCGCATTATAGGAATTGTTGATCACATCCTCGCTTCTCACCTGAAGGAAATATCCCATGTACACAGCCAGCCCCAGGAACAGGGCCACGATTAGGTACGTAATACCCAGGATGCCGTTGTTGGCCTTTGGATTCGGAGCCGCTTTCTTTGACGTGTTCTTTTTATCAGACACCATCCAGTTCCTCCTCGTCATTTCTCTTTAATATATACAGCCCCTGTATGATTCCAAAAAGGATGAATGTGCTGAGTATGGAGCTTCCCCCATAACTCACAAAGGGCAGTGTCACGCCGGTGGATGGTATGAACTTGGTCACGCCCCCCACGGTCAGGAACACCTGGCTGATATACTCAATGCCAAGGCCAAATGCAATAAGCTTATAGAACACAGCCTGCATACTGGCCGCAATCATCATGAACTGGATAAAACACCCCAGACAGATAAGAAGGACACAGATGGCAAAAATCCCGCCCATTTCCTCTGAGACGGCGGAGAAGATGAAATCCTTCTCCACCACGGGAATCTTGCCCGGCATACCCTGGCAAAGCCCCATCCCGAACCATCCTCCGGTTCCGATTGCAAACAGGGACTGGGTAATCTGATATCCCTTGTTGTCAATGTCAGCCCAGGGATTACTCCAGGCCGAAACCCTGCGGCGCACATGGTCAAACAGCTGGTAAGCCCCCACTGCGGCCCCTGTCCCTAAAAGCGTTCCCATACCCAGGTAAAACCAGTTGCTGGTAGCCACAAAAAGCATGAGCAGATACGTGATAAAGAAAATCAAAGCCCCGCCCAGATCCTTGGAAAGCACCATGATCAGCACATGGACAGCCGCCACTGCCGTTGCAGCCACCACGGTCCGGAAGTCCGTGGACTGATAGAACATGGACGCCGTGAAAAATACGAAGGTAAGCTTGACAAACTCAGAGGGCTGTATGGAAATCCCGCCTACGGTCAGGGACAGCTGTGCGCCGAAGCTTTCATTTCCAGCAGCATACACGATGAAGAGGACCAGAATCCCCAGTCCCGCGTACAGCCACTGAAGCTTATAAAGCTGCCACACCCGTTCCATGATATAAGGTATGACCCAGGCCAGGCACGCGGAAACCACCACGATGATGTACTGGCGGACCGCCTTATCCAGCCCCTTGTCCAGGGACAGTCTGGTAAGCATGATGAACCCGACGCACAACAGCATACATGTATTGTTGACCAGAAGCCTGGATACATTTCTGTACAGGAAGCGGTAAAGGTAGATATAACATAGGAAAAATACCACCTGGGCCGCATAAAATGCAATCAGCATCAGCTTTACGCCCTCGTTCCCTGTCTTCAGGTACATGACCACATAAGCCAGGAAGTGGATGGCGAACATGGCCCGGTTCTGTCCTCCGCACACCCGCTGCTTCCGGTCCACATCCTTCAGGGAAAAGTACCGGAAGTTGGCATAGGTATAGACTGCCATCAGCAGGATCATCAGGTATTTTGAAACTTCAACAATAAGATTGGTCATAGACGTCACTCCACTCCGCGCTTAAAATGGCCTCTGGTAAAATCCTTAAAGGGTGGTTCTTTCATCTCCCCGCGCAGAAAGGATGAGGAAAATGCTTCCAGCACCTTCCCTGTCTGCTGCGCATCCTCCACCGTGAACTGCAGGCGGATGCGCGCCAGTCCCATACGCCGGATTAAATCCTCACTGCCAAGCAGGGATACGGGGGAGGGATTATAAATGGTATTGTAGCAGAACCGGCAGTGGTTCTTCACCGGCAGCATGGCCCCGGTCCGGTCCTTCAGCATCAGCAGGCCCCGTTTATGGGTACACGACTTTACAGTCCTTGTGATGCACTGCGCCGATACCATCATGGGTGCGTGTCCATATACCACCAGTTCTCCCGGAATGTCCGCCTTGCTGCAGGCCAGGACCACCGGCCCCATCTCCCGGCTGTTAAGCTCCCACGGCATGGTCACTGCCAATGGATTCTTTGACGCCAATTCCTCAAGCGTCCCGCTGTTCCAGGCATAGACGGATGCGTCCGTGATGAACGGCAGGGAAATCCGGTTATCCTCCAGCCATTGGATTTCCTCCAGCGCACGGACCAACACTCCGTCAAAACCGGCATTTTCAAGGAGAGACTGGCTGTCTTTGAAAAACTTAAGGGCGTGGTCCCGGAAAATGTGGGGAAGGGCCAGGTAACAGGTCTTGCCTGCGGCGTGGCATCGGTCCGCTATATCTTTCCATGAAGACGGCGCGAAGCCATCCGCATCCAGATATACGGCGGATACGTCCTTTTGTCTCAGCACCGGCTCCAGCTGGCAGGGTTCCTCCACGGAGACGGTGAGGGTGAAGGGGACGGCAGGATGCCGGGATGCTGGGGCGGCTGATGGCTGGGCCGACTGGACGGTGGCCGATGATTGGGCTGTCTGGGCGGCGGCCGATGGCTGGGCTGTCTGGGCGGCGGCCGATGGCTGGGCTGTCTGGATAGCGCCCATATCATCCGGCATCACGGGCTGGGCCTTGTCCCCTCCATCTTCCAACACCCGTCCCACCCTATATAGCTTGAGCATAGCGGATTCCAGGGCTTCCAGCCCGGACCTGCGCAGCTCGTTAAGCGCCTGTACAGGCAGGAACATTTCTCCCTTTAACTCTGCACTCAGATGTTCAAAGATAAATGGTGTGTTGCCTGTTTTATTCAGCTGTTTTAATACTTTTTCCTCTGTCATGGGCTGTTTCTGCGCTGCTTGTGGCGCCTGTCCTTTCACAGTTACCTCTGCCCCGCTACAACTCAGGGTCATGACGGACGGCTTTCCTGTTTCCAGGATTACATGGCCTCTGACAGGTTCCTTTAATTCTGCCTCCACATAGGTGCGGTCCAGATAATCAAACAGCTTCTGGTTTCCTTCCCTGAATTCAGGCTTTTCCTTCAGGGCCACCATATCCCGTCCATTGTGCTCCTCATAGTATCCCGAAGTAAATCCTCCACGGTCAAACAGATCCAGAAGCATTTTCCGGTCATCCGGCCCTACATGCCAGCCTTCCCTTCCTTGGGTAAGATAGTGGTCCACATATTTGCGGTAAATGCTCACAACTCCTGCCGTGTATCTGGGACTCTTCATCCTGCCCTCAATCTTCAGGGAGTATACGCCTGCTTCTAAGATGTCCGGCAGGATGTCGAGGGTACAGAGGTCCTTCAGGCTCAGGACGTATTTCTCATTCTCGCGGTTAATGGCAGGGGACTTTCCCTGACCGGCCTGTCCTTCGTATACACGGTAAGGAAGACGGCAGGGCTGGGCACAGCGTCCGCGGTTCCCGCTCCTTCCGCCGATAAGGCTGCTCATAAGGCACTGGCCTGAATAACAGTAGCACAGGGCGCCATGGACAAAGCTTTCGATTTCCACATCCACTTCTTGGTGGACACGGCGTATCTCATCCAGGGACATTTCCCTGGACGTCACCACACGGCTGCAGCCATAGTCCTTTAACATCCTGGCCCCGTATACGCTGGTAATGGTCATCTGGGTGCTGGCATGCAGTTCAAGTCCTGGGAAATTCTCCTTCATGATCCTTAAAGCCCCCAGGTCCTGCACAATCACACCGTCCAGTCCCTGCTCGTAGTAGGGCGTCATATATTCCACCAGTTCCTTCAGCTCGGATTCCTTGAACAGGGTATTGACCGTCATGTACAGCCTGCGGCCATGCAGATGCACATAGTCAATGGCCTCCAAAAGCCCCTTTTCATCCGGATTATCCGCATAGGCCCTGGCCCCGAATCTGGTGCCGCCCATGTATACAGCATCCGCTCCTGCCGCCACGGCTGCCTTCATGCTGGCCCAGGAACCTGCCGGTGCCAGTATCTCTGCCTGTCTTTTCTCCATCTTGTCCCAACCTTTCCTGAAAGAAAAGATGCCTCACGCATCATCATGAGACATCCCCCTTGTATCTGTTACAGCATCGCTCAAATGAATTATCTTCCGCCCTCTTGCGGCGCAGTATCATCTTACCTGCGTCCGCCTCTGTGTGAATTAGCTTTCTTAGCTGCCTGCAGGGCCTTTTTTGCTAACTCTTCATCTGAAATGCCTGTGGTATGTAATGTGACCGCCGCTTCCTTCCTGGCTGTTTCTGCGGGTGATGCGGTCTGTGTAACAGGTGCGGCTGCCTGTAACGGCTGGCTGCCTGTTGCCGTGTTTCCTTCTGATAGACTTACCGTGGTGGTGGTTTCCGTGGCTTGGATGGCTTCCATGGATTGGATGGCTTCCGTGGATTGGATGCTTTCCCTTGCCTGGATGGCTTCCGTGGATTGGATGCTTTCCCTTGCCTGGATGGCTTCTGTGGATTGGATGCTTTCCCTTGCCTGGATGGCTTCCGTGGCCTGGATACTTTCTGTAGCCTGGATGGTTTCTGTAGCCTGGATGGTTCCCCTGTCCTGGATGGTTTCACTGACCTGGATATTTTCCCTGGCCTGAATCGTTTCACTGACCTGAATGTTTAATTCCCTGGCCGTTCCTTCCGGATGGACGGAAAGCCCCTCCTTAACAGGTTCTGCAGCCTGGGCAATCCGCGCTTCCCTGACGGCTTGGGCTTCCATGGCGGTTTCTACTGTTTGAGCCGTCTCTGCCTTCCTGGCGGTTTCCGCGGCCCTGGCAGCCTCTGCTTCTCTGGCAGTCTCTGCGGCCTTGGCAGCTTCCGCCTCCCTGGCGGTTTCCGCAACCCTGGCGGTTTCCGCAGCCCTGGCAGCTTCTGCCTCCCTAGCGGTTTCCACTGCTTTGGCAGCTTCCGCCTCCCTGGCTATCTCAGATTCCCTGGCAACAGCCGCTTCCCTGGCTTCCTTTAATTCTTCTTCCATCTGGGCTGTCACTTTAGTAAGACGGTCCAGCTCCCTTTGGCGCTCCTCTAAATCCTTTAATACTGCCTCCAGCTTCATCTGGGTACTTACTAATTCATGTTTTAAGCTGTAGGTTTCTTTTTCCATGTCGTTTTTCTGACGCTCCATGCCTTCTGCCCACTCCAGCGCCTTGAAGTAGTCGTCTGCTATGTTTAACTCGGTCATGACGGTCTGGTAGTCTGCACTCTGCTTCGTGAAGCCGGGCAGCTTGCGCATCTGCGCACTTTTGTCGTTGACATAGCTGGCCGCTTTCTGGAGATAGGCTTCGTCCTCACTTCCGCCTAAGGTGTATATTTTTCCATCTATTAATACTTGGGTGTAATTTTTTAAGTCCATTTTGTTCTCCTGTTTTCTAGGGATGTTGGATGGAGCTTGACCGGGCCGCCGGGGATTCCCAATTGCCGGGTTGTGGCTGGCTGGTGGGATGGCTGGTCCGTTAGTCCGCAGTGCCCGCTCGATTCCGCTGCGCTCCATCTCGCTCACGGGCTTCGCCCTATGGAAAAAGACAAATGGAAAATTCCTTATGTGCAAGCACAACGAAATTTTCCATCCGCCTTTTTCCGCACTGCTCATTGCCTGCGTGGATATTATACCACATCCCCCCCAAAGCCTCAACCCTGTGTGTACGGGGTTTTTCTACATTTCCTGACTGGGTGGGGTCAGGTTTGGTTTCCTTCTTTTGTGCATCCCAGGTGGCGGTAGGCTGATTCGGTGGCGGTGCGGCCCCGAGGGGTGCGGTTGATCAGGCCGTTCATCAGGAGGTATGGCTCGTATACTTCTTCCAGGGTCCCGGAGTCTTCGCCCAGGGCCGCTGCAAGGGTGTCCAGGCCCACAGGGCCTCCTGAGAATTTTTCTATTATCATGAGAAGGATGTTCCTGTCGTTCTGGTCCAGGCCCAGCTTGTCTACATCCATGATATCCAGGGCAAAGTCTGTTACTTCCCTGGTGATGACCCCGTCGTATTTGACCTGGGCAAAGTCCCGGACACGCTTTAACAGACGGTTGGCAAGCCTGGGGGTCCCTCTGGAACGTCTTGCCAGTTCCAGCGCGCCCGCCTCCTCAATCTCCACGCCCAGCACGCGGGCCGAGTGGAGGATGATGGTGGTAAGCTCCTTTGGCGTGTAAAATTCCAGCCTCTGGACCACGCCGAAACGGTCCCTTAGGGGCGCAGTGAGAAGCCCGGCCCTGGTGGTTGCCCCTACCAGGGTAAAATGCGGCAGGTCCAGACGGATGGACCTGGCGGTGGAATCCTTTCCCAGCATGATGTCTATGGCAAAATCCTCCATGGCCGGGTACAGCACTTCCTCTACCTGGCGGTTCAGACGGTGGATTTCATCTACGAACAGCACATCCCCTTCCTGTAGATTGTTAAGGATGGCAGCCATCTCTCCCGGCTTCTCAATGGCCGGGCCGCTGGTCACCTTCATGCTGCTTCCCATCTCGTTGGCTATGATTCCGGCCAGCGTGGTCTTGCCCAGTCCAGGCGGCCCGTAAAACAGCACGTGATCCAGGGCCTCATTCCGGTTCCTGGCAGCTTCTATATATACTTTCAGGGTGGATTTAAGCTTTTCCTGCCCCACATAGTCCTTAAGACACTGAGGACGCAGCGTTGTCTCTATACGCTCATCTTCCGCCGTTACATCTGTCGTTATAATCCTGCGTTCCATATACACCTCAACCCATCTTATATCAATCTGCCGCCCCTGGCTTCAGGGCGTGCTTAAAAATTGCATCCGCCAGCCGTGCATCCCACTTTCCCCCAAGGGATACCTCTGGCAGATTCCTTAGGGGCGTGTTTGAAAATCCATTCCCGCCCAAAACCACATCTACAGGAAGGACAGATGCTTTAGGGACGCCTTAAGCACGTCCTCGGATGTCATGCCCTCCGCCACTTCCACCTGTTTCACGGCCCTGGATGCTTCGGTGTTGGTATATCCCAGTGCCACCAGTGCCTGGACTGCTTCCTTGGCAGCCTCGGCAAGGCCCGCCATGGATGCGGCCGCCGGACCCACGCCGCTGTCCCCGGAGAGGGCCATGCTGCCTAATACATCGTCCATGGATATCTTATCCTTCAGATCCAGGATCAGCCGCTGCGCCGTCTTGTTGCCGATTCCGGGCGCCTTGGCCAACGCCTTCACGTCCTCGCTCACAATGGCCAGCCGTAAATCATCCGGCCTGAGCACGGACAGGATTCCGAGGGCTCCCTTTGGCCCGATTCCATTGACCCCGATTAACTGCCTGAACATGTCCCGGTCCTGGCTGTGAAGGAAGCCGTATAATGTCATGGCGTCCTCCCTTACCTGGAAGTAAGTGTAAATCGTCACTTCCTCCCCCAGCCGGGGCAGCTCCGGCTGCAGGGATGCGGGAACCCGGATTGCCAGCCCCACATTGCCTGCTTCCACTATGATACTATCCTCATCAATGCCCATAAGAGGCCCTTTTACATACGAAATCATAATCTGTTCCCATTCTTTCCGCAAAGCGCTGCCCGCCGGAGACCACTGTGTCATTAACAGTCCGCCGCTTCCTTTTCCTCCGCGGCGCCCGGCCGTGCGCTCCTTAATCATTACCTGCCATTCATCATAACATACAGGTTATCCCAATGCAAGCAGGTCGAACAAATATTCTGTTTCAGACTCTTGCGCCAACGCCCGATATAGGCTAAACTAACAAATGTACAGACTCATACTGCTGCGATAAAAGGAATAGAAGGAGTGACTTTACATGATTACCATCAAACATCCCGTTGACCTTCCCGATACATATCCCCTGGAGCGCATCGGCGCCCTGAAGGAACTTTTGTTTTTCGATATAGAGACTACCGGATTTTCCGGGGACACATCCCAGCTCTACCTCATCGGCTGTACCTACCATGACGGCTTTGGCTGGAAATTAATCCAGTGGTTTGCGGATACAAGGGAATCGGAGGCCCAGCTCCTGGAAAGCTTCTTTACCTTCATGAAGCGGTTCCGGATCCTGGTACATTTTAACGGGGACGGCTTTGACATCCCTTATCTGCTGAAATGCTGCCGACGTCTGGGGCTTAATTATAATTTCGATTCCATCATCAGCCTGGATATCTACAAAAAAATAAAGCCCTACCGCAAACTGCTGGGCCTTGAAAACATGAAGCAGAAATCCATTGAACAGTTCCTGGGCGTGTCCAGGGAAGATAAGTGCTCGGGCGGGGAACTGATCCAGGTTTACAGGGACTATCTCATGAGCCATGAATCATTTTTATACGACCTGCTGATCCTGCACAATGAGGATGACTTAAAGGGCATGCCTTCCATCCTTCCCATATTGAATTACGCGGACATGCTGGAGTCCCCCTTCACGCTGACATCCCAGGAGGTCTGCGGTTCCTGGCCCTTCCTTAACCTGACCTGGCAGAACCCCTATTCCATCCCGGTCCCCCTGGAATATGACAGCGCCCCGGTGAGCATGGAGCTGCACCGGGACACCCTGACCTGTAACATTTCCCTGTATCAGGGAGAACTTAAATTTTTCTATCCGAATTATAAGGATTATTATTATCTGCCCATGGAAGATACCGCCATCCACAAAAGCGTGGGCGAATACGTGGACAAGGATGCCCGTAAGAAAGCCACTGCCCGCACCTGTTATACAAAGAAATGCGGCCTGTTCCTGCCTCAGTTCGGCCCGCTTTGGTCCCCCGCCCTGAAAGAGGATTATAAGGGCCTCTTAGATTATGTGGAGTACAGTCCCGACCTGCTGGCCGGGCCTGAGACAGCGGATTCCTATGCACGGCAGATACTGGATTACGTGAGCAGGAAGAGGGATTAGGGCAAGACAAGTACGGCACTGCGCCAATAACAGTGAATAGCGCGTCTGAAGACATGCCTCAGTTCCCATCCCCTCTCCAGCCATCCTCCGCCCGGTACACGCCTATCTGCTGGTTTAGGATTCCTGACATTTCCTCCGCTGGGACCTCCTTCATATCCACGATGGCGTCATTCCCATCCCGCTCCACCAGAAGACCGATGGTATTGTCCAGTCCGGCCATTGCTCCATTTACATAAATGCCGCACCCCGATGTATCACGGATTGCCTCCACCAGCTTCCCGTCAAAGGACAGGTATCCTGTCCGGGTGTCATAGGACAGGCCGTAAGGGCCATACTCCTTAACGTATCCTCTCAGGGAAGCCATGCTGCGCTCCGCTTCCGTGGCCTGTTTCAGGAACCCGGTTGTCCCTGTCTCCCGGAAGCCAGCCAGCTTCCCGCTTTCATCCCGCACCGCTTCAAGACACAGGCTGCCTGCCAGATCGTCCATCCTGTTATAGGTGCCGTCCGCATATTCATCCAGGAAATATCCCACTCCCCAGCTGTTATAGAATATGCGGTCCAGTTCCGGACTGTAAATCATTCCCAACGCCTCGTATTCCTTAAACTGCGGTGCCTCAGCCAGTATCCTGGCCGGACTTTTGCCCTCTGCGTCCAAGGCCCCGGAGGAAGCCTCCCCTGTAAGTCCTCCTGTATCCGCAGGTATATTGCCTGTGGAGGCAAACACGGTCATTGACATGGCAAGCACCAATATACTGCACACAATCCCGAATCTGGTCCGTTTATCATTCTTCATAAGTATCATTATCCTTTCTTTAACTGAACTTTTCCCAAAACCATTGTATAATAATGAAACCTTATGATTCTTCTCCGAATACCGAAGCAGCGTCATGGCATAGGCCGCACGGCCTTTTTTATCCATTCCCAGCACCGCTTCCTGGTCGCACGCCAGTTCCATGTCCCGGTTAAAACAGTGCCACATCACCCAGACAAGCGGGTTAAACCAGTGTATGCATGCAGCCGTCAGAGCCACAATCTTCCACAGGTTGTCATACCTTCTGATATGTACATACTCATGGCGCAGGATATGGTCCAGGGACCGGACATCCTCCATGTCCATGCTCTTTGGGAATATAATCCTGGACTTCCATATACCATAGGTGACCGGGCTGGCTATCCTGTCATAAACCATGAACCCCACGCTGCGGCGTTGAGGATGCGCTCCCTTCCACCAGCCCAGGTATCCCTGGTCCGGCAGGGGTAAGGCTTCGTCCAGCTTCCTGGCCTGTCCTATATAAGACCATGTAAAGAAAATCAGAAGCCCAAGGCAGACATCCAGCCAGATTAGGAAAACAATCCGCCTGAACAGCACGGCATCCCCCGTCCCCTGCTGGGCCGGACCGGCGGCTGTCCCGTCATGGGACGGTTCCTGGACAAAGAATATCCGGCCCTCATCCGCCCAGGCAGACTCAATCCCCATGGATGGCAGCTGCACCGGCAGTTCAAACGGCAGCAGCAGCCTGGCCAGGACGACAAACCACATAAGGTACAGGAACCGCGCTGAGAACAGCCTTCTACCCGCCCGGCGCAGGAATGCAATTGCCAGGATCAGGATTCCGGCCGAACCGCTCATCTGTAATAATCTCATGCTTCCTCCTGTCCCGCCTGCTTTAACATCTGCCTAAGTTCCTCCAGCTCCTCCTTTGACAAGGACTGCCCTGACAGGAATGCAGCAAAAAATTTAGATTTGGAGCCGTCGAACATGCGGTCAATCAGCTCCTCTGTCTCCGCTGCCTGTATCTCTTCCCTCCTCACCACGGCCCTGCACAGGAAATTAGGTTCGCAGCGTTCAATGGCGCCTTTCTCAATGCACTTCTTAATGACCGTGTACGTGGTGTTGCGGTTCCAGCCAGTCTCCTCCTTCAGGAGCTTTGCCAGCTGTCCGGCCGTGCAGTCCCCATGGTTCCACAGCATTTCCATTACTTTCAGTTCAGAGTCGAATAGTTTCAGTTTCATATGAACTCCTTTCAGTGACTATTGCAATAGTTATCACACTTTTAGACTATCACAGTAGTCACGATATGTCAATGACTATTTCAATAGTTACAATAATTTAATAGGCATGATAATTTAATAGGCATGATAATTTAATAGACACGATAATTTAACAGGCATGACAATTTAACAGGCACAATAATTTAACAGGCACAAAAAAGGGACCCCCCTTAAAGGAATCCCTCTAACTTTCCATCAATATCATACATCTCCCGCCATCACTTCCTCGGCAGGGCCGCCCTGTAATTCTCCCTCACCGTATTCCCCGAATAAGCCGCATACATCTGGGCGGTAGTGGAATCCGAATGTCCAAGCATGGCCTGGACCGCATGGACATCAGCTCCCCCGCGGATCAGATGGGCCGCAAAAGAATGGCGGAGCGTATGGGGCGTGATGTCCGCCTGGATACCGGCCTTCTCCCCATAATACTTGATTATCTTCCAGAAGCCCTGCCTGCTCATGGCCTTGCCGCTGCAATTGGTGAACAGCCATGGGGATTCCTTGCCCTTTAACAGTTCCCGGCGCCCCCGCTCCAGGTATATGGACATGGCCTGGCTGGCGGTCTTGCCAAAAGGCACCATCCGCTCCTTCAGACCGTCCCGGCAGGTAATATAGCCAATCTGCATATTCAGGTCCGACAGTTCAAGCCCAATCAGCTCGGACACCCGGATACCGGTTGCATACAGAAGCTCCATCATGGCCTTATCCCTGATTTCCTTGGGCGATGATGTCCCTGGCTGGTCAAGCAGCGAATTAACCTCATTGACACTCAAAATAACAGGCGCTTTCTTCTCAATCTTAGGCGCCTTCAGAAGTTCGGACGGGTCCCTGCGGATCATCCCCTCCCTGAACAGATAACTGAAAAATGCCTTGATGGAAGCAAGTTCCCTTGAAATCGTAGTTGTGGCCTTGCCCTCCTTTTCCAAATAAAGGATATAGGAGTTCAAACTGGTCCTGGTCACCTTTTCAACCTCTGTAATCCCCTTCTCCGCCAGGAAAGCAGCCAGCTGGTTCAGGTCCCTCTGATAGGAAATCTCTGTATTTTTTGAAGTTTGCCTCACATCCCTAAGGTAGCTGACAAAACTCTTTATCTCGGACGTCATCTCTTTCTATTACCCCTACCCGTTTCTACCAAAAATCACGGGAAACCCGTGTGCTGACTATCATTATATCCACATTTTCTTATAAAATCAAACACATTTTTCCCACTTTTACCCCCATTTCACGCTACTTAACATAAAACATACAACATGTTGGAAGGGGGCATTTTGGCTTGTCAATATCTTGTAAAAACAGCGGAAAAATTTTTATGTCCCAAAGCCTTAAAATCCTTTATTTTTCAGCTCTTCCACCAGTTTTACGTAAAATTCCACCACATCAAAGCCCCGGTAATCCTCCCGTTTTAAATCAATCATATCCCCATGGGAAATCCCCCGGTGCTTCCTGTTGGTGACAATCCCCCTGAAATCCCCCCACATGGCTGACTCCGGCGTCACCAGACCGTCGTTGGCCCCGTCCACTGCGCGGATCAGCAGGTAAGGAAGCCACAGCAGCGGGTCGCTCAGGCAGTCCTTCATCAGGGAGGTGTAACTCTGATAATAGACTCCGGGCACATCCGGCACGGTTTCATTGAACCGGCAGCTGGAATCCGTACTGAACTGATGGGTAGCAGTATAAAAGTCAGGATGGGAATCCCCAAAACGGCCAAACCCGCGGTCAAAGCATCCGGCAATGAACCGGTACAGTCCTTCCGGCAGACGGCAGGCGTAATCCACGAACCTGCATCCCCGGTGGGGCGTATTGATGGTTGTGAGGGAGGCCACCATGGGCGCCGCCCCCAGCATGGATATGGCGTAGCGGGAATCCAGCCCGCCCTTGGAGTGGGCGATGATATTCACCTTCCCGCACCCTGTTTCCTCCACGATTCCTTCAATCTTCTTACGGATGTCCCCTGCATTGTAAACCACTGTGGCAAATGCCTCCTGGTTCCCATAGTACACCGATGCCCCGTATCTTGTAAGCTCCCTTGGAATCCTGCCCCAGTAATTAAAATACCTTAAATCCCTGAATCCAACGCCGTGGACCAGAAGAAGGGGGTACCTGGTCCTGCACATGTCCGACTCCGCCCGCACATTGCGGACCGACTGCTTATAGCATTCAAAGTCATACTCCTCATGGACCAGCCTCATGGCATGAAGAAGGACCAGCAGGTTCACCACCGGAATCCACATGGCCAGCACCATGATCACACGGGTCCTGAGCCTCAGGCGTCTGGAAGTAAGGAATATACGCAGGATCCCGTTCCAGAGAAGGAGTAAGAGCATGACGGCGGAATAGATACCGCTGGCCCATAAAATCCTCTTATCAGCCAGACCTTTCCCAAACCCGGGATAAAGCTTTAGAAGGATCGGGACCTGTGCAAAGAAGCCGTAGATGGCGGCATAACAGAGGCTCCGGCCGCCCTCCATGATTGTAATCCTCCAGGAGGCATAGGTATCCTTCCTCTTGGGCATGACCTGGAACACCATCCAGATAGCCCAGGTCATGACTAACACCATGACCAGTATAAGGTTTCTGGCAGCCTGCCCCAGAGCTTCAGCCGCCTTTAAATCCGGCCAGATTCCCATATACCAGCCATAGGCTGCCAGCGGGATGTTCACCGCAAACGGAATATAGAACGCCAGAAACAGCCGTTTCAGATATGTATGTCCTGGTTTCCTCTCCTTCATCCGTATTCCCTCCTGCATTTACTCTGAATGTATTTAAAAAAGCCCGGCCAGCAGCGGCGATATCCATATCTCCAGGAACGCCCCTGCCCCGGACATGGCTATCAGCAAAAGCCCCGGCAGGATATGAAGCTTCTTCTGCGCCTGGCCTGACCAGACAGAAAGCACGTACCATATCAGAAGATAGATAATGCCGTGGGGAAGTATGCTGCACAGGAATGCGGCTATCCCCAGGATTCCTTTCCTCATGGTCCACACCGAAAGCACCACGGCCAGGGACATGCCTGCATAGAATGTCAGGAACCCGAACAGCATCTGGCTGCACACGGTCAGCCCGGCCAGCCATCCGGCCCCTGCCTCAAAGGCCCGCTGCTTCCACACAGCCAGGAAATCCTTCACGGCATACCGTCCCCCGGCCCCCACTGTCCCCGCTGTCCCTGCCGCCCCAAGGACGCAGCCCTGTACCACGGGACCGCCGAACGCCAGTGCCGCCGCCGTCCCCGCCAGCACGCCCAGCACGAAGCAGGACAGCAGCCAGTCCTGATATGTAAGCGTTGCAAGGCCCAGCCTTAACCGTCTCAATCCCACAGCCGTCATCCTCCCCATGAATATCTCTAAACTACTGTATTCCGGGGAGGCGGCCATTATGCCAAGTCGTCCTTTTTATCCACGCTGCGGTACTTCCTTGCATAGGCCATAATGGCTGCAATCGTCTTACCGTCCGTGATTTTCCCTGTATATACCATCTCTTCCAGGTCTGCAAGTTCACATGGTTCCACATTGATGACCTCATCCTCATCCAGGTTCTGGTGGGAAGGTATCAGGTTGTGGGCAACGAAGATATCAATGGCCTCATCACAGAACGCCACGGTGGTGGTAAGGCTCATCAGGTATTCCAGGCTATCCGGGGATTCCACCCTGAATCCGGTCTCCTCCTCCAGTTCCCTGAATGCGCAAAGCACCTTGGGTTCATCCGGCGCATCCAGCTTACCGGCCGGGATTTCCAGCGTAAAACGGTTCAGTGCGTTGCGGTACTGGCGCACCATGAGGATTTTCCCGTCAGCCGCCACCGGCAGGACGGCAGCCGCCCCATCGTGGTGGATAAAGTCCCACTTTGCCTCATGTCCGTTGGCAAGGACCGTGTCCTCATATATCTTCAGGATATTCCCCTCATACTTAAGCTGTCTGTCCAGACGCACTACCGGCATCCCTTCATTCTCAACTTTGTTTCCCATTGTCATTTAATCCTTTCCTGATCCTATCATGATTTTATTCCTTGTTTCAATCCACGCTCGGTATATTGTCGAAGTGCGACTGCATCCTACGTAGATGCGTGGTTGACCTCATGGCAGTGGGGGATACCGATTACTCTCCTCCCACCACTGCCGTTAAGTTTGTTTTTGGCAATTCATCTCACCACCTTAGAGGATGGGAGAATCCTTGCTAATATTTGTTGAAAATCATCTTATTTTCTGACGGTGTTTCCTCCCGGCCCGGTCCTCCCCGCCTACTTCATGCGCTGGGTCTTCTCATAACACGCATCCGCCGCTTTGATGACAGCGTTGCGCAGCCCATGCTCCTCCAGGGCCGACACACCGGCAATGGTGGTGCCGCCCGGCGAACACACCTCATCCTTAAGCTGTCCCGGATGCTTTCCTGTCTCCAGCACCATCCTGGCGCTGCCCAGGACGGTCTGTGCAGCCATGGCATAAGCTGTCTTCCTGGGCAGGCCATACTTCACGCCGCTGTCAGCCAGGGCCTCGATGAACATATACACGAATGCAGGGGAGCTTCCGCTGACACAGCCCACTGCGTCCATCAGCCGCTCCTCCACCAGCTCCATGCGTCCGCAGGATGAGAAGATAAGGCTGATTTCCGCTTTCTCCTCATCTGAATAGATGCCTGCCTCATATGTAACCCCTGTCATGCCTTCCCCCAGAAGCGCCGGTGTATTGGGCATGGCCCTGACCACCCTTACACCGCCGCCCAGCCTGGCGCCGATATCCTGTATGGAAATACCGGGGGCCAGGGAAATGATTACCTGTTCTTTTGTCAGCACATCCTTTATCTCCTCAAACACCACGTCAAAATACTGCGGCTTCACCGCAAGGATCAGATACTTTACCTGGGCCGCGCATTCCCGGTTGGAGCCGGCGTGGGCCACCTTTGTCTCATATGTGACCTGGTCCATCTTCTCCTGATGGGCCGCAGTGAAAATCATGTCCTGAGGCGCATACACCTTGAGAAGTCCTTTCATGATGGCGCTTCCCATATTCCCCATTCCGATAAAACCGATCTTAGCCATTAATAATCCTCCTAATCATGAACTCCTGATATATCCGTCAGCTCCCCCGGCATGAATGTCCAAACAGGCACCGGGACGGCTGGGACCGCCAAAGCCGTTTCTTTTGGCAAAAACCCCGGCAGACTGCGCGTTGCTGCATGCCGGGGTTTTTCATCAGTCAATATCTTTGAGTATATCACAAAAATCAAATGTAGCAAAGTAGTCCTCAGGAGTTTCCGCCCTCCGGATCATTTCCACGGAACCGTCCTGCTTTAACAGCAGCTCCGCCGACTTTAGCTTGCCGTTGTAGTTATATCCCATGGCAAACCCATGGGCGCCCGTGTCGTGGATGAACAGCAGGTCGCCTTTCCTTATCTCAGGCAGCATGCGGTCAATGGCAAACTTATCATTGTTCTCGCACAGGGAGCCGACCACGTCATACATGTGGCCGCAAGGCTCATCTTCCTTCCCCATTACCGTGATGTGATGGTATGCCCCGTACATGGCCGGGCGCATCAGGTTCACGGCGCAGGCGTCCACTCCCACGTACTCCTTGTGGGTATGCTTTTCATGGATGGCCTTTGTCACCAGGGCGCCGTAGGGCCCCATCATGAAGCGGCCAAGCTCGGTGCAGATTGCCACATCATCCATGCCAGCCGGTACCAGGACTTCCTCATAAACCTTGCGCACGCCGTCCCCGATGGCCAGTATGTCGTTGGGTTCCTGGTCCGGGCGGTAGGGAATGCCGATGCCGCCGGACAGATTGATGAATTCCACATGGGCGCCTGTCTCCTCCTGAAGCTTCACAGCCAGTTCAAAAAGGATCTTGGCAAGCATGGGATAATACTCTACGGTCACCGTGTTGCTGGCCAGGAAGGCATGGATGCCGAAATGCTTCGCGCCCTTATCCTTCAGCATCTTAAATGCCTGGAAAATCTGTTCCGTTGTCATCCCATACTTGGAATCCCCCGGGTTGTCCATGATGTCATTGCTTACCTTGAACACGCCGCCCGGATTGTAGCGGCAGCTGATGGTTTCCGGGATGTATCCCAGGGTCTGCTCCAGGCACTCAATATGGGTTATATCATCCAGGTTGATGATGGCGCCCAGCTTTTCTGCGTATGCGAACTCCTCAGGCGGCGTGTCATTGGATGAGAACATGATATCATGTCCATTAAACCCGCACGCTTTTGACATCATAAGCTCTGTCATGGAAGAACAGTCCGTGCCGCATCCCATCTCCTTTAACAGGTTCAGAAGAAAAGGATTGGGGGTTGCCTTAACTGCAAAATACTCCTTATATCCCTTATTCCATGCAAATGCCTGCTTCAGCTTCGCCGCATTCTCCCTGATACCCTTTTCATCGTAAAGATAGAAGGGGGTGGGGTATGTTTTCTCAATCTCTTTCAGCTGTTCAAGTGTTACAAATGGTTTCTTCTCCACTTCTCTTACTCCTTTCCCTTTTTGAGCGTATATGCGCCCTCCCTTAGATGCAAAAAGCCTGTCAGGAAGCACAATAATCCTTGCGGAATATTGTACCCCCTGCCAGACTCCTTTGTCCAGTACTATTTTACTCGATATTGATTACACGCATGATATTGGTCTGTGTGGCTGCCTCGTGGCGTCTTGCGTAGGTCACCACGCCTGCGGTGATGACTGCCAGCTCGCCCACTGTCACAAGGCCCCTTTCCTTAAGCTCTTCCACGGAATTCTCAATCAGTTCATCCGTGGATTCAGCGCGGCGTGACCATATTGGCACAACGCCCCACTGCAGCTGCATCTGGCGCACGGTCGCCATGCTTGGGGACATGCCGATGATCCTTGCAGCCGGCCTCCACTTGGAGAGCATCTGGGTGGTAAAGCCTGTGATGCTTGGAGCGATGATGACGTCTGCGCTCAGGTCATGGGAGGTGGAAACGGATGCGAAGCACACTGCGTTGGAAACATTTTTCATGTTCTGCTTGGACACCTTCCTCTGGCGGTATCCTGCATAGTCCAGATAGGACTCTGACTCCTCGGCAATGGAAACCATCATCTTAAGGGCTTCAACGGGATACTTACCCATGGCGGTCTCACCGGAAAGCATCACTGCATCGGTGCCGTCATAAACCGCATTGGCCACGTCCGTCACCTCTGCCCTGGTAGGCCTTGGGTTGCGGATCATGGAATCCAGCATCTGGGTTGCGGTGATGACAATCTTACATGCCTCGTTACACTTGCGGATGATCTTCTTCTGGATATGGGGAACCTTTTCAGCGGGAATCTCCACGCCCATGTCGCCGCGGGCAACCATGATGCCGTCCGCCTCCTCGATGATGGCGTCCAGGTTCTCGATGCCTTCCGCATTCTCAATCTTGGCAATTACCTTCATGCTGGAACCCTGCTCATCCAGCATTGCCTTGATTTCCCTGATGCAGTCCGCGGTACGCACAAAGGATGCCGCGATAAAATCAAATCCCTGCTTGATGCCGAAACGGATGTCTTCTTTGTCCTTGTCGGTCAGGGCCGGAAGCTTAATCTTCACATTGGGGACATTGACGCCCTTTTTCTCGCCCAGCTCGCCGCCGTTAATCACCTTACATACAATGTCCGTGCCATTGACCTCCATCACGTCCATCTCAATCAGGCCATCGTCAATCAGGATCTTATTGCCGGGAACCACGTCTTCGCCCAGTCCGCTGTAATTGATGTATCCGATGTTCTCATCCCCAATCAGCTCGCGGGTGGTCAGCGTATAGGTCTGGCCTTCCTTTAATGTTACTTTCTTACCGTCCTTCAGCTGCCCGGTGCGGATTTCAGGGCCTTTTGTATCCAGAAGCGCCGCAACAGGGATATCCAGCTCCTTGCGGACTTCCTTTAACAGTTCCAGGCGTCCCTGGTGCTCCTCATAATCGCCGTGGGAAAAGTTGAAACGCGCCACGTCCATGCCATTCTTTGCAAGCTCCATCATGACGTTCCTGTCATTGGTGTTGGGACCCATGGTACAGATAATCTTGGTCTTTTTCATTATTAAATCCTCCATAAACGTTGTACAGTGTGATATGTGAATGATCTGCCGGTTCTTAGGGCCTGTCTGTGTAAATGCTTTTGCAGTACAGCGCTCATGATGCTATTGGGGGGAATCCGGCTTTTTCACGTGTTGATGAGTATACAAATGATCCATGCAGTATTCGTAGCTGCCTTCACATTTTGAACAATAACGGAATTCCATGCCAGGGCTGTCCTTGTCCGTCCGGCCGCACACAGCGCACTTATGGCCGGTCTTGTTGGAAACCATGGGCTTGATCTTTTTCTGGAAATCCTTCTGGCGCTTCTTCTGTTTGTAACCCGTCTCCCCGGCCAGCACCATCCAGCCAAAGAAGATGAACATGTGCAGGATGCACACAAAAATCTGGACCCTGGTGTATATGTCACCCTTGACAAAGTAATAAATGTAAACCGCTGCCTCGGCGTACGCAATCCACTTGGCCTTCAGGGGAAGGACCATCATCAGCAGGACCTGCATATCCGGGAACATGAGTGCAAATACAAAAAAGAAGGAATACACCAGGTAAACAGGCGTAAGCACCATGGGGAAGCCTACCACCAGGTACATGAACAGGGATGCCGCCACATTCAACAGCACGCCCAGTATGATGTAACAGTTGAAACGGAACTTACCCCATACCTGTTCCACAATCGTGCCAAAGGAACGGATGCAGTAGATGGCCAGGGCGTTAAACAGGATGTAGCCCATGGGGTTCCCTCCTGTAAATGCAGGCGGATATACAAAAAAGGTCAGGATCCTCCAGACCTGCCCCTGCATGATGGCAATGGGGTTTAAAATCAGATAATTCAGGAAGCCCGGCGCCACAAGGTACAGCACCGTGCCCATGGCCAGCATGGCACATACATAGTTGATGATCCCGCCGATTGCAAACCGGTTCATTTTCTGCTCAAACTTCTTTAGAAAATTCATGAATACTCCTTTTATGTCAGAATAAATCCTTCTTATTAAATATATAAGCTACCAACAGTGACAGGGCCAGGGCAAATCCCAGGACTATGACAAACCCGTAGGGATTGTTCGCAAAGGGCATTCCCCTGGAATTCACATTCATGCCATAGAAGCTGGCCACCATGGTGGGGATTGACATGACAATGGTTACGGTTGCCAGGAACTTCATGACAATGTTCAGGTTGTTGGAGATGACCGAGGCAAAGGCGTCCATGGTCCCGCTGAGGATCCCGCTGTAAATGTTAGCCATCTCGATTGCCTGTTTGTTCTCCACGATGACATCCTCAAGAAGGTCCGTATCCTCGGGATACTTCTTAATCTTCTCGGTCCTTAGGAGCTTCTCCAGCACCACCTCATTGGAACGCAGGGACGTGGTGAAATACACCAGGGACTTCTCCAGTTCCAGAAGCTCAATCAGTTCCTCATTCTTCTGGGACTGATGAAGCTTGCGCTCAATGACCTCGCTCTTCTTGTCAATGATGCGCAGGTACTGCAGGTACTGGGTTGCATTTTTATAAAGGATCTGCAGGATGAACCTGGTCTTCATGAATGTATGGAAGTCCCTTACCCTTCCGTCCATGAAGGACGTGAGCACGGGTGTCTCCTCCAGGCAGACAGTAATCAGCACATCGTTGGCCATGATGATGGCCAGCGGGATGGTGACAAACCAGTCCTTGCCGCTGCGCTCCTCTATGGACGGGATATCCACCAGCACCAGGGTGTATTCGTCCTCCACCTCGATTCGGGAACGTTCCTCCTCATCCAATGGCGCCTTTAAGTGGTCCGGGTCAATCTGGTATGCATCCGCAATGTCAATGATTTCTGAGGCTGTAGGGTTTGTTAACGCAATCCAGCAGCCAGGCTGCATCTCTTCTTTTTCGTGCATAGCACCGTCTTCGGTCTTAAAAATCCGTATCATGCGAACTCTCCCCCATTTTGAAATTATACGTTCTCATTATAGTGACTGCCCTGCGGTTTGTCAAATAAAATAGCCCCTGATTTTTCACAAACAATAAGTTTTTACAGGAATCATGCACAATTTTTCCCATTTCTTCACGATTTTTTAACGCCTGTCCCCAATTGTATTCCTACCTAATTTATGCTAAACTTTACTATGACCATTCGCGGCTTACTGCCGCAAATTGTTGCATAAATCACAGTTTTTTCCATAAAACTGTATTATGATGAACGCAAAACAACTTCTCAGCCCGGCACAGCCCTTGTATGAACATCACATGTGCCGTTGCTGCAAGTCACAAAGGAGGTTAGGGTAAAACCCACGTATATGAGCTTACATACAAATACCCTTACACTGGGAATCGATATCGGTTCCACAACCGTCAAAGTAGCATTGCTTGACCAGAACTACCATATAGTATTCTCCGATTATGAGCGTCATTATGCCAATATACAGGAAACTCTGGCAGAACTTCTGAAAAAGGCCTGCCCCATAACCGGCCCCGCCCAGGTCATCCCCGTCATCACGGGATCCGGAGGCCTTACATTGTCATCCCATCTGAACATTCCGTTTGTCCAGGAGGTGGTGGCGGTGGCATCCGCCCTGCAGGACTATGCGCCACAGACAGACGTGGCCATCGAGCTTGGCGGGGAGGATGCAAAAATCATATATTTTACCGGCGGGATTGACCAGAGGATGAACGGGATCTGTGCAGGCGGCACCGGTTCCTTCATCGACCAGATGGCATCCCTGCTTCAGACCGATGCCAGCGGCCTCAATGAATACGCCGCCCATTACAAGGCCATCTATCCCATCGCGGCGCGCTGCGGCGTGTTTGCCAAGTCGGATATCCAGCCATTGATTAATGAAGGCGCTACCAGGGAAGACCTGGCCGCGTCCATTTTCCAGGCAGTGGTGAACCAGACCATCAGCGGTCTTGCCTGCGGTAAGCCCATACGGGGCAATGTTGCCTTTTTGGGCGGTCCCCTCCACTTCCTGCCCCAGCTGCGTGAAAGCTTCATCCGTACCCTCCACCTTACGCCGGAACAGATCATTGCTCCGGACCATTCCCACCTGTTTGCCGCTGTGGGCGCTGCCATGAACCCTCAGGAGAACCAGTCCGCTGTTTCCCTGGAGGCCATGATTGAACAGCTGTCCTCGGGTATCCAGATGGATTTTGAGGTAAAGCGCATGGAACCGCTGTTCAGGGACCAGGCTGACTACGACGAATTTTCCAGCCGCCATGCCAGCAACCACGTTAAGTCCGGCGACCTTCCCTCCTATGAGGGCAACTGCTATCTGGGCATTGACGCCGGTTCCACCACCACCAAGGCGGCCCTGGTAGGCGAGGATGGCACCCTGCTGTACCGGTTCTATGACAACAACAACGGAAGCCCCCTTGCCACGGCCATCCGCGCCATAACGGAAATCCGCAGCCAGCTTCCGAAGACAGCCCACATTGCCTATTCCTGTTCCACAGGCTACGGCGAGGCCCTTTTAAAGGCAGCGCTGATGCTGGATGAGGGGGAAGTGGAGACCATCTCCCACTACTACGCGGCTGCTTTCTTTGAGCCGGATGTGGACTGTATCCTGGACATCGGGGGACAGGACATGAAGTGCATCAAGATAAAGGACGGCACCGTGGACAGCGTGCAGCTCAACGAGGCGTGCTCCTCGGGCTGTGGCTCCTTCATCGAGACATTTGCCAAGAGCCTGAACTTTTCCGTGGAGGATTTTGCCAAAGAGGCCCTGTTTGCCAGGAACCCAACGGACCTTGGCACCCGCTGCACCGTATTCATGAACTCCAATGTAAAACAGGCCCAGAAGGAAGGGGCCACGGTGGCTGACATTTCCGCCGGCCTGGCTTATTCCGTCATCAAGAATGCCCTGTTCAAGGTCATCAAGATTACCAATGCCTCTGACCTGGGCGCCCATGTGGTGGTCCAGGGCGGCACCTTTTACAATGATGCGGTGCTCAGGAGCTTTGAGAAAATATCAGGATGCCAGGCAGTGCGCCCTGACATCGCAGGCATCATGGGAGCCTTCGGCGCTGCCCTGATTGCAAGGGAACGCTATCACATGAACGGCGAGGCAGAAACATCCATGCTGTCCCTGGATAAGATCATTGCCCTTAAGTATACCACCTCCATGACCCGGTGCAAGGGCTGCAACAACCACTGTGTGCTCACCATCAACCAGTTTGGGAGCGGACGCCGCTTTATCTCGGGCAACCGCTGCGAGCGGGGACTTGGACTTGAGAAGGCCAAGAAGGAGATTCCCAACCTCTTTGACTATAAGTACCACCGCATGTTTGACTACGAACCCCTGCCCCTGGACCAGGCGGACCGGGGCACGGTGGGAATCCCCAGGGTCCTCAACATGTTTGAGAACTTCCCCTTCTGGGCGGTTTTCTTTAAGAAGCTGCGCTACCATGTGGTGCTCTCGCCCCAGTCCACCAGACAGCTCTACGAACTGGGCATTGAATCCATTCCCAGTGAATCGGAGTGCTACCCGGCCAAGCTGGTCCATGGACATATATCATGGCTCATCAAGCAGGGAATCAAATACATTTTCTATCCCTGCATTCCGTATGAGCGCAATGAAAGCCCGGAGGCGGGCAACCATTACAACTGCCCCATGGTCACATCCTACGCGGAGAACATCAAGAACAATGTGGAGGAACTGTCAGAAGAACATGTAAGGTTTGACAACCCCTTCATGGCCTTTACCAATGAGGAGATCCTGACCCAGGCCCTTATAAAGGAATTTGCCGGGAACCATCAGATTCCCGCGGACGAGGTGAAAATGGCTGCCCACGCAGCATGGCAGGAGCTTCTGGCTTCCCGCCATGACATGGAGGCCAAGGGCGAGGAAACCCTGGCATGGATGAAGGAGAACAAAAAACGGGGCATCGTGCTGGCCGGCAGGCCCTACCATGTGGACTCTGAAATCCACCACGGTATCCCGGAACTGATTACCTCCTATGGATTTGCGGTGCTCACAGAGGATTCCATCTCCCACCTTGGAAGGGTGGAACGGCCTTTGGTGGTAACCGACCAGTGGATGTACCACTCCCGCCTCTATGCGGCGGCCAGCTTTGTCAAGAACCGGGATGACCTGGACTTAATCCAGTTAAACTCCTTTGGCTGCGGCCTGGATGCCGTGACCACGGACCAGGTGGCCGATATCCTGACCCGTTCCGGCAAGATTTATACCGTGCTTAAGATTGACGAGGTGAATAACCTGGGCGCTGCCCGCATCCGTATCCGCTCCCTGATTGCGGCCCTCAAGGTCCGGGACCAGAAGCACTACGAGCACAAGGTGGTTTCCAGCGCCTATAACCGGGTGTACTTTACCAAGGAGATGAAGAAAACATATACCCTTCTCTGCCCACAGATGTCGCCCATCCATTTTGACCTTTTAGAGCCGGCCATCCGCTCCTTCGGATACAAGATTGAAGTATTGCAGAACCACAACCGCAACGCGGTGGACGTGGGACTCCAGTACGTGAACAACGATGCGTGCTATCCCTCCCTGATTGTCATCGGACAGATCATGGACGCCCTTCTTTCCGGCAGGTATGACCTGGACCACACAGCGGTGCTGATGACCCAGACAGGCGGCGGCTGCCGTGCTTCCAACTACATAGGCTTCATCCGGCGCGCCCTGGAAAAGGCAGGCATGCCGCAGGTGCCCGTTGTATCGGTCAATGCCAACGGCATGGAGACCAACCCCGGGTTTACATTTACGGTCCCCCTTATCACAAAGGCCATGCAGGCCATTGTGTACGGCGACATTTTCATGCGCGTGCTCTACGCCACCAGGCCCTATGAGGCGGAACCAGGCAGCGCCAATGCACTCCATGGGAAGTGGAAGGCCCGCTGTATTGCCTCCCTGTCCAAACGCAGCGCCGCCATGATGGAATTCAGCCGCAACATCAAGGGAATCATACGTGATTTTGACAATCTGCCAAGAACCGATATCAGGAAACCAAAGGTGGGGATCGTGGGCGAGATCCTTGTGAAGTTCTCCCCCCTTGCCAACAACCACGTGGTGGAGCTTCTGGAATCCGAGGGGGCCGAGGCAGTGATGCCCGACCTGATGGATTTCCTTCTCTACAGCTTTTACAACAGTAACTTCAAGGCGGAACACCTGGGCACGAAAAAATCCACGGCGCGCCTGTGCAACGCCGGAATTGCCCTTTTGGAGTACCTGCGCAGGACTGCCAGGAAGGAGCTGTCGGCCAGCCGGCACTTCACGCCCCCGTCAGCCATCAATGAACTGGCTGAGATGGCCAAGGGCTTTGTGTCCCTGGGCAATCAGACAGGCGAGGGCTGGTTCCTTACAGGAGAGATGCTGGAGCTGATCCACAGCGGCGTGAACAACATTATCTGCACCCAGCCATTTGGCTGCCTGCCCAATCATATCGTGGGCAAGGGCGTCATCAAGGAGCTGCGCCGCCACTATCCGCAGTCCAACATCATCGCGGTAGACTACGATCCAGGCGCCAGCGAGGTAAACCAGTTGAACCGCATCAAGCTGATGCTGTCCACGGCCCAGAAGAACCTGAAAAATGAAAAGGCCCCGGAACAGCCCCGGCAGATGAAGAAGCAGAAAAAGGCTTCCAAGGCAAAGACACTGCAGACCGCGTAGACAGGCGGCCTGGCCAGTGGCCTGTGCTGAATGGAATATATTTGAATATCCATATCCATGACACTAAAAGGGCGGCAGGCCGGAATCGTATCAGTATTCCGGCCTGCCGCCCTTTTATGGATTAAAAAAATCCTCCTCTGTCCCTATCCTCCGCCGCCTTTATCCGGTGGCTGTCGCCTGACTTTACCTGCTGGCATTATACATGTTCCTGATGTTATATGTTTGCCTGGCATTTTCCAATCATACATGTTTTTTGCCAGCCGCATTAAGATTGCATTAAAGTTGCGGTCCCAAGGCCCAAACATCTTGAAATCCACAAAATTTTCCTATATATTGAATGAATCAACATAACATACACAGGACAGCCCAATCACTTCCATGGAGGATACGCTAATTGAAAACCGAAAAACGCAGAGCATTCATCATTAACTTTTTATACTTCATCATCATACTGTCCGTTCCTATGCCCTGATCATGAGCATTACCTTTGTGGAACTTGCCCTAGGGTGTGTTTGAAAATTGCTTTCCGTCAGCTGTGCGTCCCACTTTGTGGGAGATTTGGTCCCGATGAGGGAGGCGTAGCGGGCTACGTTGACCGAATTGGGACCAAATATACCGCGAAGTGGGGCGTGCAGATGGCGGGAATGAATTTTCAAACACACCCTAGGCCTTACCGTGATTGGCGTGGAACGGTCCGTGCTGATTGCATTCCTCATATCCGTGTTTGATATACTGCCGGTGCTTGGAACCGGGGGAATCATGATTCCCTGGACCATCCTCACTGCGCTTAAGGGCAATTATCCCCTGTCCGCCGGGCTGCTGGCCGTATATCTTATCATAACGGTCATCCGCAATATCATCGAACCCAAAATCGTGGGAAGCCAGATCGGCCTTCATCCCGTGGTGACCCTTTCCAGCATGTTCGTGGGCGCCCAGCTGTTTGGGGTATTGGGATTGTTCGGATTTCCCATCGGCCTGTCGCTGCTCAGGCATCTGAATGATAATGGGACACTGCGGGTGTATAAGGCTAAGCTTTAAGAGGCAGAAGCCTGTGGTTGAGTACATCCACCAGCCCCATATCGGTCAGCCCCAGGTCAGGGACCGTGGGCAGGGAGACAAAGCTCAGGGACATAAACGGGGCATCCATCCTGCATCCCAGGGACCTGGCCATTTCATTCAATTCATCCAGCCTTGTCATCACATCCTCTGCAGGCAGCTGGCTCATAAGGCCTCCTATGGGCAGCTCCATGCTCCCAAGTATCCTGCCATCTGCCGCCACCGCCAGACCGCCCTTTAACCTGGCCACCTCATTTACAGCCAAAGCCATATCCGTATCGTCTGCTCCCACCACCACGATATTGTGATGGTCATGGGACATGGAGTATGCCATGGCCCCCTTCTCCAACTGAAAACCGTGTACAAAACCAATTCCAATGTTGCCGTTCTTACCATACCGTTCCACCACGGCCAGTTTCAGTATATCCTGTTTCAGGTCAGCTAAAACAGCGCCATCCTTCACATCCAGTTCCCTTATGGTGTCATGGTTTATAATCTGCCGCGGCACCATATCAATCACATGGACCCGGAGTGTATCCCCCTTTTCATCTGTCTTCACCAGGAAGGACTCCGGTATGATTGGATCCTTAAGTGTCACTGTCTCTTTCAGCCACTGGGGATATTCCCCCACCGGACACGCATTAAGCAGTCTCCCGTTCTCAGCAACCACCTTTCCCTCAAAGATAACAGTCAGTGGCTTAACCACCCGCCAGTCCTCCACCAGCAGGATATCCGCCAGACGGCCCGGTGTTATGCTCCCGATTTCATCCTCCAGACGGAAATGCTTAGCGGCATTGACCGTTGCCATCTGGATGGCATCCATTGGATCCAACCCCAGTTCAACTGCCCTGGTCACATTGTAATTGATATGGCCTTCTGTCTGTATTTCCCTGGCATGCTTATCATCCGTGCAGAACATCAGGTTATCGGTGCTAAGCCCCAGGCTTACGATTCCTTTTACCAGTTCATCCACATTGCGCTCACTGCTGCCCTCGCGGATCAGCACTTTCATCCCCACCTTCAGGCGCTCCAGCATTTCTTCCGCCGTCACGCACTCATGGTCGTCGGAAATGCCGCTGGACGCATATACATTAAGCTCCTGGCCCAGCCTTCCGATGGCATGTCCGTTCACCACCTTCCTCCTTGCCAGGGTATCTGCAATCTTGTGAAGATATTCCTCCTTTACCCAGAGGATTTTGGATGGATCCAGTTCCCCCAGGCTTACACTCTCTTCCCAGTCCATGATTTCCGCCACTTCCTCCGCGCCCAGGACCGCTCCGGTTGTTTCCAGTCCCGGTGCAGTGGGGACGCGTGATGACACCTCTATGAGCATCCGGTATGGCAAACGGCTCATGGAAGCCAGCATGGCCTTCAGGCCGCCCGCCCCTGCCACATTGGCAATCTCCATTAAATCCGCACACAGGGTGGTGGTACCCTGTGGCACCACCACCGAGGCCAGCGCCTCAGGCGACAGCATGGTGGATTCAAAATGCATATGGGCATCAATCAGGCCCGGTATGGCATATCTGCCGCGGCAGTCCATTACCGTTGCGGCTTTCAGCCCTGCTTCAGGGTCAATGGAAACCACCCTTTTATCCTTGATGTAAATATCTGTCTCATATACCTGTGCGGAAAACACATTAACCAGCTTTACATTGGCAAGCTTCAGATCACATGGCACCCTGCCAAGCCCTGCTTCAATTATATTTTTAATGTCCTCAAAGGTCCTCATATCCTATACCTCCCAGTATACTATTATCCCCGCCTGTATGCTACAGCATGATATCAAGCGCCAGATAAACAATAAACACCGCCGTCAGAACCCACACGGTCTTTGTCATCTGCCGGGCTTTCCCCGCTGCAATCTGTCCCACACTATAACCAATCAGGCCAAAGAGGATGCCATATGCAATATTATATGTAAACGGCATGATTGCAACTGTCATGAACACGGGCAGCGCAATGGAAACATCATTCAGCGCAAGGCCGCGCAAAGGTTCAATCATGAAAATCCCCACCATTACAAGGGCGGGCGCTGTTGCTATGGATGGAATCATCAGGAACACCGGCGACAGGACCAGGGTGAGAAGGAACAGGATTCCGGTCACACAGGCCGTCATGCCGGTCTTTCCCCCTTCAGAAATGCCGGTGGCGCTTTCCGCACCATAAATTGTCACGGTACTGGTTCCAAGAACAGCGCCTACGGCAGCACTGCCGGCTGACACGAACAGCGCTTTACCCGCGCAGGGCATGTTACCCTTCTCATCAATAAGACCTGCCTTGGTTGCCACCCCTAAAAGTACGCCGATGCTGTCAAACAAATCCACAAAAAGAAAACTGATGATGGCAAATACAACGCCCAGGATCATTTCCGGTGAACCAGTAAACATCCCCTTTAATGTAAGCTGCCCAAAGGTTGGAGCCAGGGCCTGGGCAGGATTATCAAACGCAATCAGCTGTGTGGGCAGGATTGTATAGGCAGCCCCGGTCACAGGGTCCTTGATGAACACTCCCAGCACGGTTACTGCCAACACCCCAATCAGGATTGCCCCCTTTACGCCCCGTATGACCAGGACCGCTGTAAAGAAGATCCCGGCCAATGCCAGCAGCGCCCCAGGATTGGCAAGGTCACCCAGGGTTAACAGGGTGTCCGGTGAGTGGACCACGATTCCTGCCTGGGTCAGACCGCTGAATGCAATAAAGAATCCGATTCCCGCGCCGATGGAATGCTTGATGCACTCCGGCATGGCATCCACAATCTTCTGCTGTACCTTGAAAATGCTCAGAAGCATGAACGTGGTGCCGGAAATAGCCACACATCCAAGGGCATTCTGCCATGGCAGTCCCAGGGTATTGCAGACATAATAGGCAAAATACGCGTTCAGTCCCATGGCCGGTCCCATGGCAAAGGGCAGGTTTGCCCACAGCCCCACCCAGATACAGGCAATGGCCGCGGACAGGGCGCTGGCCCAGAACAAGGCCTTCATATCCATACCCGTAGCGCCCAGAATCGCCGGATTAACAGCCACAATATACACACAGGTCAGGAAAATGGTGATACCTGCCAGAATCTCAGTTTTAGGGTCGGTCCCCCTCTCCTTCAGATGGAATATCCGTTCCAGTTTCTCATTCATTGTTAAACCCCCAATCTTTTCTTATTCCCCAAATGCTCCGTATCTTATCTTGCTTCCTGTTTCCTGCGCCTGTCTCTTATGCCTCGTTCTTTTTGAATGCCTCTACCCAGGCGTCAAACTGTTCCAGATACTTCTGTCCCTTAATGGAATATGCAAATGCGTTCCTGGCCGTCCGGATCAGTTCATCCTCTGTAAAATGCATCTCATCCAGGGCAATTGCATACTCCTGCACCAGATCCACCATATAAGGCGGATCATCCGAACTGATGGATACGGGTACGCCTGCCCGCATCATGGTCACTGCCGGATGTTCCTCATAGTTCCTGGCAGCCCCGGTCCATATATTTGATGTGGGACACATGGCGCAGAGGATTTCATGTTCCTTCAGATACTTAAGCAGTTCAGGTTCATGGATGGACTGGCAGCCATGGTCAATCCTGCTTACGTGCAGCGTTTGGATGGCATCCCATATATTATAGGCGCCGTCATCCTCCCCCGCATGGGCGGTCAGGAACAATCCCATGTCTTCTGCAAGCCTGTAGCTGCCCTGGTGTTTGATACAGGGATGCCCCTTTTCCTCACAGTCCATTCCCAGTCCGTCCACCATGTCCCGGTAACCTTCAAGGTTCTTTACAAAACGCTCACACTGCTCAGGAGACAAGGTCCTGTCCAGGCCCGCAATATAGACAATCTCAACCCCATACTGTTCCTTCGCCTTTTTCTGGGCGCTGCGGTATCCCTCCATTACCACTTCCATGGGGATTCCCCGTTCCTCATTCAGCGGATAATCCAGGTGCAGCTCCTGGTAAACCACGTTCTGCCTCCTTGCATCCTTTGCCAGTGCAAGCACCACCGCCTCGTAATCCTCCTTGGTAATGCATACGGAATTGATGGTCCTGTCACAAAGCATGAAACCATTCAGCCCGTCCGCCTTCAGGATTCCTTCCACCCACTGCCGCAGTCCCTCCACCGTATCAGCAGGGAGCTTTACCCCATTCTTCCTGCCAAGTTCCAGCGCCAGGTCCCAGGGGATGGAACCTTCAATGTGGATGTGGTTCTCCGCCTTTGGCATGTTGACGATAAGTTTCATTTGACGTGTTGTAAGCATATCTTCTCCTCCTTGATATAGGTATTTAAGTATTATGGTAATACCTTTATATGTGTGAAATAATAATCCTGCGCCGCCTAGGGCATACAGGTCTTAGGGGCGCAAGATGTATTATATTCAGCTTATGATTGTCTCCCGGCGCAAATACGCCGGGCAGGTGATATGGCGGTCCGGTCAATAATGCTCCTGGCTCCGCAGGAGATTATAGCGGATATATTTGGTATCAAAAAACGCATTGGCTGAGATGACCGGCTGGTTATCCTGGTCATATGCCAGATTATCCAGCTCCAATACGGATTGGCACTCCATCAGCAGGGCGCTGTCCGTCACTGATCCCATCTCTTCCCTGGTCATGGTCAGTATCTCCACCCTGTCCCTGCACAGCAGCCTGCCCGCGTACCTGCGCAACAGTTCAAACGAGGACATGGATGACCACTCATCCTCCGATGGTTCCTGCTGAAACAATTCCCTTGGCATATAGTCAATACATACAATGGCCGGATGGCCATCCGCATAATAGACCTTCTCAATGCGGTACAACCGGGCGCCCTCCTCCACCTGGAGATTCCGGCAGTGCTTTTTCATGCGGTGGGACGCGCCCTGACCCATGGTTTCCTGATTCACGGTCCCCTGGCCCATTGCTCCCCGATTTATGGTTTCCTGGCTTATGAGCTTAATCTGCGCCTCATAGCCTCCCAATTCAATCAGGTGTCCGAACTCCTGGGCCGGATTCAGGCTGATTTTGATGGCCGCTGCCTCGGGGTTCACAAAAGTCCCCCTTCCATGAATGCGGAAAATCAGGTTCTCCTGTTCCAGTTCATCCAATGCCCGCCGCACCGTGACCCGGCTGACCCCAAACTTGCGCCCGATCTCCACTTCCGGTGGAAGCTTGGCAGACTCCTTCAGGTCCATATCCAGTATGTATTTCTTCAAATCGTGTTTAATATTATCACTTAGATTCTGTTTAATCACAGGCATCATCGCCATGTCAATACCTCTTTCCGGTATTATGGTAATACCTTTATACCCTATAGTAAGTATTTTTGTGGATTTTGTCAAGTGTTTTATGGATTTATATAAGTGATTTCCTCAAAACCGCATGACAGTTTACTTGAACAGGAAATATGTTTCGGTAAAAATTCCATTTAAAAAGCTGCCATGAACAGATTGAACGCTTCATGGCAGCATTTCCAACTCATCCGGTATAACCCGGCCAAACCGCATCCCTTCCCTACGCAGTCTCCACCGAAACCTTCTTCACCCTTCCCTACGCAGTCTCCACTGAAACCTTTTTCACCCTTCCCCGTATCCCCGAAACCAGCAGCACCGCGATGGTCATGAAATAGGGCAGGGCCAGCACGATCTGGGACGGGATCCCGAAGTTCTGCATGCTGGCCGCAAGGGCCTGGGCATAGGCGAACATGAAACTGTACACCGCTGCCAGCACCGGGTTCCCCTTTGCAATCATGATGGCTGCAACTGCCAGGAATCCCCTGCCTGCCGACATATTTTCCGTGAATATGGAGGTGCCGCCCAGAGGAAGGACCGCGCCGGCAATCCCCACGAAAAATCCGGTGATTAAAACAGAGTACCATTTATAGCGCAGGACATTGGTCCCGGTTGTCTGGGCCGCCTTTTCATTGATTCCCACACTGCGCAGCCTCAGGCCAAAGGGCGTTTTATACATGGCAATCCAGGTCCCGGCAATGGCCAGAAGGGTAAAATAGACCACCAGATTGTGGGTTCCGAACACTTCCCCTATATAAGGGATCCTGCTTATGACAGGCAGCTTGACAGAGGGCAGGCTGACCAGCCTTGGATCCATGAACGAGCCGCGTTTCCCGAAGATATTAAGGAGCAGGAAGGATGTAAATGCATCCATCCCCAGGTTCATGGCGATGCTGACCACCATGCCGCTGGAGCCAAGATGGAACACCAGGATGCCGAACAGGACGGAACAGGCCAGCCCTGCCAGGATCCCGCACAGCACCCCTGTGTATGGGTTCCCGGAGTAATAGGTGCCCAGCGTGGCAAAGAATGCAGCGCACAGCATGAAGCTTTCCAGGGCAATGTTAAAGATTCCCGTCCTGTCCCCGAAACAGCCGCCAATGGATGACAGGATAAGCGGCACAGCCAGACGCAGGGCCGCTGCCATGGTTATGGTTCCCAGTAAAATTGAAAGCATTATCCCACCACCGCCTTCCTCTTGACAGAACCAATCAGTTTACGGTAATCCACAGTGATGAACAGCACGAACAGGGCCTGAATCAAAAGCACGGTCAGGCGGTTCACGTCGCACATACGCTCCATATGGAGGGACCCGGCTTTCAGGACGCCCCAGATAACGGCTACTCCCAGGACCGTAATGGGATGATTGCCTGCAATCATGGCAATCATGATGCCGTCCCAGCCAAGGTTATTGGAGAAGCTGGCGGTGAATTTCCCATACGTGCCCTGGACCTCGATGCTGCCGCACAGACCAGCCACGAATCCCGACAGCAGGAAGATTGCCAGGAAGGTCTTTGTCACATTCACGCCCCCAATCCTTGCAAACCTGCGGTTCTCCCCCACCTGCTTCAGCTCATATCCGATTATGGTATACCTGTAAACCATGAAAATCACGATGACCAGAGCCACTGCTATGAGAACGCCCGTGCTTGCATTGGTCTTGGGTATCAGGTTGGTCAGGCGCGCCGTATCTGCTATGGGCGGCGTTGACAGGGCCAGTGAATCCCCGGCAGCGCTGATTCCCATTACAATATAAGTAAAATATTCGGTCAGCAGCACGGCGATATAATTAAGCATCAGGGTCGTAATCATTTCGTTGACATGGAATGTAAGCTTCATCACGGCCGGAATCAGGGCAAACAGCATGCCCGCAATGCCAGCTGCCAGAAGACAGCCCGTGACATGCAGCGCTTTTGGCAGGTGCACGTAAAAACCGAACAGGGCCGCCGCATATGCCCCAAAGTAAAGTTGGCCCTCAATCCCCAGGTTCATGACCCCGGATTTGAATGCAATGGTGGCCGCGATTCCCGTCAGGATACAGGGCGTAATCCACCGCAGGGTGTTGCCTAAGTTGCGGACGCTGCCAAATGCTCCCTGGAGGATATATTTCATGGCCGTAGCCGGGTTCTCTCCCTGCCATAGGATCAGCAGGCTGCCGATGATCATGACAGCCAGGAAGGAACACGCGTATTTCATGATGTTCCACAGGGCGTCCTGTCTCATTACCTTTGCTTCCTTGTTCATGGGCAGCCACCTCCTGTCATCAAAAGCCCTATATCCGTCTCTGTCTTTTCCCCATGAAGCCCCCCGTCATACAGCTGCCCGCCGTACATGACCAGGATACGGTCCGACACCTCCATGACCTCGTTCAGTTCATGGCTTACCAGCAGGATTGCCGTGCCCGCGGCAGCCAGGCTTTCTATCTTTTTCCATATGAACTCAATGGCCCCTATGTCAATGCCCCTGGTGGGGTCTTCAATGATCAGAAGGCTGTTATCCTGCAAAAACTCCCTGCCCACAATCAGTTTCTGTATGTTTCCACCTGAAAGGGTCTGTATCTTCAGGTTGGGGGAGGATGCCTTGACATTGAATTCATGGATGATGCGTTCCGTAAATGATATGGCCTGTTTCCGTTTCAGGATGAACCGGTTTCCAAACCCTTTGACAATATGGTATCCCATAATGGCATTTTCCCACAGGGACGCTTCCCGGTTGATTCCCTCGCTGATCCGGTCCTGGGGCACATATCCGATGTGGCGCAGCCGGTGTTCCCGGCAGCCCAGATGGGTGATGTCCCTTCCGTCAAAGGCCACCTCCCCCTTGCTGCATTTCCTAAGACCGAACAGGCCCTCCACCAGTTCCTGCTGGCCGGAGCCTGCGACGCCTGCGATTCCCAGGATTTCGCCCTTTCTGATTTCAAATGAGACATCCTTTAGCTTTTCCCGTCCCTCATGGTCAGGAACACACAGGTGCTTAACCTGAAGCAGCACATCCCCCTGTTCCTTGTCCTCCTTCTGGGCGGTCAGGATGACCTCCCTTCCCACCATCATGGTGGCAAGGCCATGTTCATCTGTTTCTTCCGGCTTCACCGTGCCGACATAGCGGCCGTTTTTTAAGACCGTGATGCTGTCCGATATCTCCATGACCTCTTTTAACTTATGGGTGATGAAAAGCACGGTCTTGCCGTTCTTAACCAGGAAACGGATTGCCTCGAACAGGCCCTCGATTCCCTGGGGTGTAAGGACCGAGGTGGGTTCGTCAAAAATAATGATATCCACTCCCCGGTACAGTATCTTTACGATTTCCACCTGCTGGAGCATGGACACGGACAGGTCCTGTACCTGTTCGTCCAGCGGTATGTTGAAGTGGTATTCCTCACAGATAGCCTCCACCCTCCTGCGCGCCTTGTCACGGTTCAGGAAAATGCCCCATCTGCGCGTTTCGTAACCCATCATGATATTGTCCAGTACCGACAATTCGGGAAACAGCATGAATTCCTGGTGCACCATCCCGATGCCGGCCCGGCTTGCATGGTTGGGGTTCCTGAAATCCATTTTTTTCCCATGTACAAACAGTTCTCCCTCATCCGGCCGGTAAAGGCCGCTGATGACATTCATCAAAGTACTTTTGCCTGCCCCATTTTCCCCGATAACCGCATGAACCGTTCCTTTCCTGACGGACAGGGTGATTTTATCATTGGCTGTCAGGCTGCCGAACCGTTTGGTAATTCCTTTTAATTCCAGCACAAAGTCCATAAATGCCTCCTTTTGTACCATCGGCCCTTTGCAGTCCCTATTTCAGCAAATCCTCCAGATTAAGGGAACCTGATTTTACGTCTTCAATTAATTTGTCCAAATCCGTCCTGACATCCTCGGGAAGCTTATCGTAATCCCTGTCGTCGAAAATGGCTGACTGTGTCTCTATCCCGTAGTTGGTACGTCCTGACACGAACTGCCCGTCCTTATAAGCGGTAAAGGAATCAAATACAGCGCCCCGGATATCGGTCAGGGATGACCAGAACACGCAGTCGTCAATTCCGCCCTGCCACTCATCAACCCCGATACACCTGATTCCTGCCTCGGAACAGCCCTGGATTACGCCCAGTCCTGCCAGGTTGGCGGTCTGGAAGATTACATCCGCACCCTGGCTGACCATGATTTTCGTCTGCTCCCCCGCCTTTACCGTGTCGCTGTCATCCCCCACGTATGCGGTCTGTACCGTCACGTCCGGGTCCGCGTATGCGGCTCCTGCCAGATATGCGTCGCGGAACCGGTTAATCACAGGAATGTCCAGGCTGCCGATCCAGCCGATTGTCTTTGACTGTGTGGTCCTGGCCGCCACAAAACCGGATACAAAGGCCGGTTCCAGGGAGTCCACGTACACATTGGCCACATTGTCATATTTGGTATCCAGGCTGCTGTCAATGAGACAGAACATGGTATCCGGATACTCCGGGGCCAGCTCGATGGCCACTTCATTTACCGTGTCGAACATGGTGTAGATGGGGTTGGCGCCCATTTCCGCCATTGCCCTGATCTGCTCTGAATATTCGGCCTTGTCCAGCGCCTCAATCAGCTTGACCGTGGCCCCGTACTCCTGCTCAATCTGTTCAAATCCGGTCCACGTCAGGTCGGTGAACGGAACCCCTGCCGGGGCTTCGCTGATCAGGCAGGTAAATAATTCTTTATCCTGCTCCCCTGCCCCTTCCTCTTTTTTCCCTGTTTCCCCTTCACTCCCTGCCTTGGCCTGTTCAGTCTGGGCCTGTCCGGCCTGGGACGTTTCCTTTGCAGTTTCCCCTTTGCCTCCGGCGCATCCGGCCAGCACGCAGATGACGGCAGCAGCAGTTAAAAACAGTCTCATTTTCCTCATATCTTTCTCCTCCTTCATGACTCATCAAAAATGGAACACAGCTCACTGATATCTTTAATCACACAATCCGGCTTCTTTTCCTCCAGGGACCCAAGGGGCCAGTTCCCGGACGGCACCCCCACCGTATAAATCCCCGCAGCCACCCCGGCTTCTATATCAAAGGGGGACTCCCCTATGTATACGCATTCCTCCTTCAGGCAGCCGCACACGGCAGCCCCCTTTAGGATGGGTTCCGGGTCGGGTTTGAAGCGGATCACATCATCCCTGGTGACCAGCAGGCTGATATACCGGTCCAGTCCCGTCTGCTTCAGGATATGGGATGCGTTTTTCCTCCGCTCCGATGTAATCAGGCAGATCTTACAGCCCAGATTCCAGATATGGTCCAGGGTCTTCACGGCCCCGTCAATGAGCCTGGCCCGCTCCATATGGATTGGGTACTGCCTTTTATATTCCTCTATGAATTCCTCTATGGTACCATGGTCATCCGGGCTTACATCGGTCAGCGTGGTAAGCATCACTTCCACCGGAAGCCCGAACATGTCCATAATGTCCTCTTTGGCGGGTCTGCCCCCGCTTACCTTTTCAAATGCTTCTGCAAGGGCGTCACAGATGCAGTCCTGGGAATGGATTAAGGTCCCGTCCAGATCCGTGAGCAGCGCCTTATACCGCGGCATCCTCCGTCACCCCTTACTTCTTAAGGATTGCATGGTCCAGCGCATGGCTGCACGGGCAATCCCTTTCGTCCTTCAGATCCGGTATGGCCAGATATAATACCTGCTTGAAATCCTCAATCCCCTGCTTTAACAGCCTTGGGAAATCGTCCGCTTCAATCTGCTCTCCCAGGCACCAGTTGGTGGGGACGCAGATATGTGCATAGCAGATGGCCGCCTCCCTTGCAAAGACTGCTTCTGGAAGGGTGGTCATCCCTATCAGGTCAGCACCCAGCTTACGGAACATGGTAAGCTCAAAGGGTGTCTCGAACCGGAGTCCTTCATTGACAAAGATGACCGCCTTGTCGTGCACATGTCCGGGCTTCACCTTGTTTGCGGCGTCAATCAGCGCGCGGCGCAGGTCCGGGCAGTAGGCAGGCGTCATATCCACATGGTAGGCCTCCACCTCGTCGTCATACAGGGACCGCGGGAACCTTCTGGTCCAGTCACAGAAATCATGCGGGATGACCAGGCTGCCCAGCTCGATGTCCGGATTGCTGCTTCCCACACAGTTGGTGGCCAGGATCTGTTCCACCCCAAGCTCCTTGAAGGCCCAGATATTGGCCCTGTAATTGATGCGCGGGACAATGATTTTGTGCTCTTCCCCATGTCTTGGAAGAAAATACACCTTCCGTCCCTGGATCGTGCCCTCGAAAATCTCAGAAGAACGTCCATATTTGTTATTGTGGACAAACATCCTGGGATTTTCCAGAAGTTCATAGAAGCCGCTTCCTCCGATAATTCCAACTGGTTTCATTTGTATTTCTCCTTTTCCTTTTTATGATTTGGAACTGAAATCGTTTTCAGTTCCTGTAAAAAAAATGTTGTCTTTGCCATGACCACATCTTTTATACTTCCATCTTTAATATTTCCATCTTTTATACTTCCGTCTTTTCTATGTCCATTTTCCAGCAGATATATTAACTGCGGCATATCCGGGGCACCCAATCGGTTATCCATGTGCCCCGGACACACCTTTTATGTCTTCCAGTCCGGCCTGCCTCATCACACCAGCTTCTGAACGGAGGTCCTTTCAATGAATTTCAATTCCAGGGCCTCGGTCCTTGCCCCGCCCCTCTCACCGGGCTGCTCCATCCGTTTCAGCAAAAGCCTGACCGCACCCACGGCAATGGCCGACGTATCCAGGCGGAAGCTGGTAATCCCATGGCGTTCAAAGGCCATGACATCCTCATCGCACTCCTCAAAACCGATGAGGGAAATATCCTTTCCCGGCGTCATCCCATGGTTCCTGACAGCTTCCAGCATGCCTGTTGTCAGGGTGTTGTTGCCTGCTATGATGGCCGTAGGCGGTTTTTCAAGCCCAATCATCTGGGATGTATAGCGGATGCCCGCCTCTGTCTTCCAGCAGTCCTGTATGAAATACTCATCCCGCCACGGCAGCCCGTGCGCTGCCAGGCAGTCCCTGAAACCGCGGATGCGTTCCTCTGCAATCCCATGCCCCTCTGCGCCCACCAGGAATGCAATCCTGCTGTGGCCGTTTTTTATCAGATACCCTGTTCCCTGATACAGGGCTTCGTAGTTCCGGTTCATGATGCAGTCCAGGGATGTATTCTCTTCAAAGTACCTGTCTATGAGCACCACCGGCTTCTCTACCTGCTGCAGCCGCGTCAGTTCCTTTAAGGAGGTGGCGTCCAGAATGCCGTCCGCCATCTGGCAGATGGAGCTGCTTAAAAAACTGCATTCCTCATCTGCTGATTCTGTTGTATAGACCACCACGTAATAGCCGTATTTCTTCATCTCACGGATTACGGTGTTAATCAGCTGGGTGAAAAAATGATTGTCAATCACAGGGACAATCACCACCACGACCTGGCTCCTGCCGCGGACCATGGCTTTGGCCGTGAAATCCGGGACATAATGAAGTTCCTCAATCGCTTTCTGTACCCGCTCTTTTACCTCAGTATTAATCCATTTATAGTCATTCAGTACACGTGATACGGTGGATGGGGACACCTGAGCATACTCCGCCACATCTTTGATTGTGATTTTATTCTTTTTCATGTGCACTTTTTCCTCTTTTCCGAACCTGAAATCCTTTTCAGTATAGCAATATTACCATATCTGACATTATTTTGCAAGAGGTGCGGGGGGATATTCCAAAAAAGTAATACCAAACCGTTTCTTTTGTGTTACAATAAGGAATGGATATAAACCATATATGATTAGGAGGACAGATAATGTCATACACATTAACCAGCGTAACAATCCGTACGGACAATACACCGGAGGGCATGAAAAAGATTGGGGAATTATGGGCCGACGTGGCAGGAGGAAAGCTTCCCATCCTATTTGACAGTGCACAGAACTTCCAGACGGGGATTTCCCCCATCTCAAGATACAGCAATTATGCAGGAGATGAAACCGGCGCCTACGACCTCTCCGTCATGGGAGTGACAGCGGACTTCTTCCAGCACATGGAACATCTGGTCAGCGAAGGCGTGTACCGCAAATATGACGAGGCCGATGAAAGCGGCGACATAGGCGCATGTACCAGAAAAGCATGGGAACGCGTGTGGGCTGAACAGAAAAACGGCGGGATTGTGCGGGCCTTCACGATGGATTATGAGAGCAGCGTGCCTGCGGAGTATACAAAGGACGGGAAGGCCCATTGTTATCTGTATATTGCGTTACGGTAAGGCTGCGGATGCTTATTACTGGGGCGGCAGGAACTTTCCCTTTTTCCCACGGTAATGCCACAGGACACACCCAATGGCCGCCAGGGTCACCAGGGTTGTGAACAGACCGCCTTCCGGGCCGAACAATCCGCCGTTTAGCAGGTTTTCCTCACCGATGACCGTTGTGAACATCCGGGGCGTATTGATTCCGCTTACCTCAAATCCATATACAGGGCCTTGGAAATAATTCCAGGCAATGTGAAAGCCGATAGGAATCCACAGCTGGTCCGTGAACCAGAAAAGAAGGCCAAGGAAAATCCCCACAAGGCAGATATTGATAAAGCCCAGAAGACTGAAATTACTGTTGGAGGAGTGCGCGATACCAAACAGAAGCGCCGGAAGGATCAGGGCCAGCCATCCAGGTCTGGCCTGCCGCAGGGCATCCATGGCATATCCCCTGAAAAAGATTTCCTCGCCAAATCCCACTGATATGAACATGACCAGATAACCTATGAGCCACGGGTCCAGGCCTGCTTTCCCAAAACTCATGGATGCATTGCCGGTCAGGCAGATTCCCGCGGCAACCAGCGTAATCATGACCATACCGATGAGAAGGCCCTTGCCCAAATCCCTTAACCATCCTTTACCGTGTATGCCAAGGTTTTTCCAGGATGAATGGAAGCCCCATTTCCACAGGGCAAGCGGGAGGAATATGATGACCAGGTTCTGGATGCATATCAGGATAATCATATACCAATGGTCCGCCTGCCCCCTGTATGCCTCCATCAGGCTGCCGTCCCCGTCCATGATTCCCAGGCTCATCAACAGGATCCGGAAGGCAAGGGAGAATGCCAGGGCAATCGCTACTATGATTACAGGTATGACCATATCCCATATCAATACAAGACTGAGGAACTTATAACCCCATCTGACCTGTCCCTGCTGGTTCTTAAACGGATTTTTCATCGTAATCTCCTATGCTGTCATTTATTTTCCTATCTGGAATCCATCACATACCGGCCGCCGGGATACTGGAAGCCGTGGCGTACCGGTAACGCCATACGCTTGCCGGATAGCCGGTCAGGATGGAATATCCCGTCTTATCCACCAGATTTATGGTGATGGTCACATCATTATCAATGCAGTACCTTGAGAGTCCTTCGGCTGAATCGTTGTTCCCGGTGAAGTCAAAACTGTAAATCCTGTCATATTCAAAGGGCATCATATGGATTTCGCCTAACACCACACCTTTCCCATCAATGGCCGTGACCCCGTACAGCCACACCTCATGGGCATCCAGGCTCAGGTTCGACTCCCCGCTTGGAAACATGAAGCAGTCCACTCCCCGGTCCATCACATAGCATTCCATATCGTGATGAATCTCGTTCTGATACATGGGCCGTCCCTCATTGTTCATCCACATTGTTATCACTGCATCCTCATCCCCGCACCGGATGCCGCCCACCTCATCCACGCTCTGTCCAGGCCCCGGCAGGAACGCGCCGTCAGCCCCCACCTGATATCCGTCCGGGGTGGTTGTATCCGACAACATATAGCCGCGTCCATCAAAATAATAATATCTGCCCTTAATCCATTTCCATGTACCTGCAGGATAGGTACCGTCGTCCTCCTCATACCACCTGCCGCCGGAGTCCTGTTGCCACTGTCCGGCATATGAGGTGGCGGATGACATGGCTGTGGCGGTTGTAATGGCCGCAATGCCTATGGCGGCCATGGCTGCGGCTTTTAACGCTGCTGTCTTTGGAAAAGAATGGAACGACCGCCGCTTAGTCGGAACTATTTTAAACTGCCGCCCTTTTGCCAATATATAACCAAAAGACGCTATGACTCTTTTCATGAAAATCATACAAATCCCCCCTGCCCTTTCCCGTCTGCCCTTTCCTGCATTTCACTGTGGATACCCTTGCCAAACCTTAAGTACATCCAGTATACCATAATCTACCGGCACTTTACAGGGGCTGATTGCTTTCATTCTTTTCTCTGGCCATCCAATCCCTTCACACCAAAAATACTCAATTATGAAATCATGCCATCATGAGCATTCTATCATAATTGAGTACATCTATGTAATTTGGTTCCATACTGATTGTCGGGTTCCTGTTACCCGTTATCGGTTAAAGGTTCACCACATTCTGCGGCTTCCCATCCACAAACTTCCGCAGGTTATCCACCGCAATGTCCATCAGCCTCTGCCTGGATTCCCTGGGTGCCCAGGCAATGTGGGGTGTGATGATCATGTTTTTAGCTCCCATGAGGGGATTGTCCTCCCTGATGGGTTCTGAGGAAACCACATCCACGGCTGCCCCGCTTACTTTTCCACTGTTTAACGCTTCTTTTAAGTCTTCCTCCACAATCAGGGGACCTCTCGAGGTATTAAGGATCTTCACCCCATCCTTCATCTTTGCAATGGTGTCTTTGTTGATAATCCCCTCTGTGGACGGGAACAGCGGGCAGTGAAGGCTGATTACATCCGACTCAGCCAGCAGCCGGTCCAGGGATACGTATCTGCATTTCTCCGTTTCCAGGGCCTTGTCGGGGTATTCATCAAAGGCAAGGACCTTCATCCCAAAAGCCTGGGCGATTTCCGCTGTCCTCCGGCCGATTCTTCCGAATCCGATGACTCCGAAGTTCTTGCCTGCCAGCTCCACCAAAGGATGTTTCCAGAAACACCAGTCCTGGTTATTGCTCCATTCCCCTGCCTTCACGCAGTTGGAATGTTCATCCACATGGTGGCATAGTTCCAGAAGAAGGGCCATGGTATACTGGGCCACCGCGTCTGTTCCATAGGAGGGGATATTGGAAACCACAATCCCCTGTTCCTTGGCAGCCTCCGTATCAATCACATTATAACCCGTGGCCAGGACACCGATAAACTTCATGTCCGGGCACTTATGTATGGTCTCTGCCGTAATAGGCGTCTTATTGGTGTACACGGCCTGGGCATCCCCAATCCGCTCCACCACTTTTTCCTCCGGGGTCCTGTCATACACGGTCAGGGAACCGAGGGCCTCAAGCCCCTCCCAGCTTAAATCCCCGGGATTTTCTGTGTATCCATCTAAAACAATAATTTTCATGCTTCCTCCTGAGACATTGACTTATAATAAATCCGCCATTTTACGGAGCCTGGCTCCTTCTTCCACCCAATATTTCCTTAGGACCTTAAACTGGTCGCCTAATGAAAAATGTTTCACACCTAAATCAATGTAATACTGCGCTTCTTCCGGTGATTGGATTTCGCATCTTGGGCTTACCCCATACTTTTGCGCGGCTGCAATCATCTTTCGTTCGGCAGCTTTGTATTCCGCCTCATATTCATCCCGGTCTTTTCCAAGACTCATGGAGTAATCAGATGGCCCGAACTGAACCATATCCACACCTGGAATCGCGCAGATTTCCTCAATATACTCCATGGTCTCCGCCTTTTCAATCATAAATGCAAGGACAATCTCATCCAGTCTTTTAGCATGCTCCAATTGGGAGATATGCGTCTGAGCACCTATGAACCTTCTATTGGGATACCCGAACCTGCCTTCTCCCATCCGGTCCGGCTTTATCAAACGTATGGACTCTCTTACCTCATCCGGTGTGTGGTGATCTGCAAAAAGGATGGCCTGAAACCCAGCGCCTACTGCTTTTTGGGCAACATACCCCCGATTTTGGAAGTCCACTTTTATCATGCTTCCCATACCATGCAGCTCTGCGGCTCTTGCAACATTCTCTAAATCACTCTGCGTTAAAGGTGTGTATTCTGCCACTAATTCAATATAATCAAAATTATCAGTTGTTCCTACAAGCTCCGTATATAAGGGCCAGGAACTCCACAGCCGGGTAGATGTGGTGGGATTTCCTTTCAGCAGCAAAGCCCGTATTTTATTATCTTTCATACATTTATCCACGTTTTATTTTCCTTTCATCAGACAATGAATCCTCTTGTTTTTCCTGGCATTCCAAGGCCAGTCTCAAAATCCCTTCTATGGCTTCATCCGGTATAGGGGAAAGCCTCCAGGGTTTTCCTGACACACGTCCGATAGCCTCACATAATTCCGGTGTTTTCCAGTTTACCCCGCCCGCACAGATAATCTGTTTTATATCACAGGGCCTCATGCCTAATTTTTGAATATAGTGCCAGTAGGTTTGAGCCATATTATTCAGTGCCGATGCAAAAACCGTATCTATGTGGAAGTTATCCTGTGTTATCCCTTCTATCCTGCCCCCATTCCCAAAATGGGGGTTTTTATAAAAATTCGGACTAACCACCAGTTCTTTATCCACATGCAGTTTTTTAGAGTGGATATTCTCCCATATTTTTTGCGTATCCAGATTAATACCAGAAAATTCCTTTGCAATCTCCTTAATAAAATCAACTAAAACCCCAAGGTTCCTGCCTCCCGGCATATTCGATATCGTGTATAAATACGCCCCCTTAAAAAATGGCCTGATTTCGTAATCCCCAGATATGAATTCCGGGGAATACCGTATGACCTGGGAAGCTGTGGCTGTGTTAACCACAATATCATTCTCCTTTATACCGCTGCCAAGAACTGCTACCTGCATATCTCCATAGTCCGGATAAACCTTTAGTTTACATCCATTGGATTCATAGAATCCGCAGATTTCATAATCATCAGACGCCAGTTCAGGAAGTCCCATCTCATCCAAACCTAATCTTTGCAGCAATACTTCATTTACAGAGCGATGCTTAACATCCAAATAACCAATGGGTGCCGCACTGCTTATATGCGTGATATTCCTGCCAGACATCACATGGATCAGATAAGAACCCAACGTATATAAAGTCCCGTTCCTGGGTATATCTTTGTCCTCGCAAAGCCTTGCGTAAAGATTGCATATCCCAAGGGATGGCTTAAAATAAACCCCATTACAGATCATATCCTCTTCCGGTATGAGAGCGCACATATAATCCAGGTAAGTCTGTTGCGAACCGGGTCTTAAATCAAGGCACCTCATATCCTGCCAGGAAACATAATAGTCCTGCTGATTAGGGAGTGAATATACAAAACCATGCATTTGGGCAGATAGGATAATCCCCTCAATATCCTTATATCTGTTCGTATATTCGTTAATGAGGCTGAAAACGATATCTACTATTTTATCCATGGATATCTCAAAGGTATGGTGATTCTTCCTCATCTCTTTTGGCGGCGTATCCCTGTATGCCTGTTCAACCACCTTATGCGCAACAGCATCCACTAAAACAGCTTTAATATAACTGCTTCCTAAGTCAATACCAATGTAATTCATCTGGTTTTCTCTCTTATCCCAAAACTACTTCCGTTCACATTCTTCAGACTGAGCATGTTCAAGCACTCTTAATAAATCCTTCATTGCCGCATCCTGCACATGATATCCCATAAATTCAATCACTTCAGGGTTTTTATCCATTAACATCTGGGCAATCTTATTGTGGGATTCATAATTTCCATGTTCATTCATATCCGGGTCCAGTGAAGCATTAAAATGAACAATGGTTGACAACATAGGCGCAATGGTACGCCTGCATTGTATCAGTGATATATTCTCTGTCATCTGGAAAATCTGGTCATGAAAACTTTCATTCAGTTCCACTAAAAGAAGCCGCCTTTTGTCCCGGTCTTCTTCCTGCAGGGCCGAATAGAAACCACCTACAATATGAAGCAGTTTTGTAAAATCATTATTTTTCTTATTAATAATCAATCTGCATGCTTCACATTCCAAAATGCTTCGCGTCAGACATAAATCCTCTATATATTTTTTGTCAATGGTCCTTAACTCTTTTCTCCCATTATCCTTCATTTCCAGCAGCCCATCTGAAATAAGTTCCTGGAACGCGGCTCTTACAGAGCTTCTTGATACGCCATATTTCTTAGCTATTTCTGCCTCACTTATGGATTGCCTGTTTTTGTATTTCCCCAGAAAAATGTCCTCTCGCATTCCCGCAAGCACTGTTGCAACCGTGTACTGCCGTTCAAATTCTTTTGCGTTCATATTTATACGTCTTCCTTTCATCTGCCCTAAGCACAATACCGGTCCCAAACCTCTGCATTGTGGCGGCGGGAATATTCCTAACTCGTATTATATCATTAAAAACGGAAGAAGACTATATTTAACCCCCCAGGCTCATCATTGACGGAAGCAATGTGCTGAGCTGCGGAAAAATTACAAGAATTGCCAGCGTTACCACCAGAAGGATATACCATGGTCCCAATGCTTTTATCAGTCTCGTCATCGATATCTGTCCTACCTTTGATACTGCGAACAGACAAGTCCCAAACGGCGGGGAAATCACGCCAATCATAAGATTAAATACCATAACAATACCAAAATGGATAGGATTGATTCCATAGGCCACCGCCATCGGAAATACAATAGGTGTCAGGATTGTAATGGCACTCACAGTCTCCATGAACATTCCGATTATCAGGAACGCGATATTAAATAAAATCCAGAATATCCATTTACTGTGGATCAGTCCCATCAAATAGCCAACCATTGTCTGAGGTATATTTGCACGTATCAAAGTACTTCCAAAAAAAGTTGATACTGCCAGCAGGATACAGATAGGACCAGAATCAATCACGGTTTCCCTCAGCACCTGCCAGAAGGATTTCCATGTAATTGCCTTATAAACCACAACACCTAGGAAAGCGGCATATGTAACACAGACCGCAGCGGCCTCTGTAGGCGTGCAGATACCTGTATAAATACCCAAAATAATGATAACAGGCGTAAAACATGGTAATATTCCGTCTTTTAATACGGTAAATGTATCCTTCCAGGAAATGAATTTATCTCTCGGATAGTGACGTTTCACAGCATACATTGAAACAAGCGCCGCCATACACAGAGCTATGACAATTCCTGGTATGACCCCTGCAACCAGAAGCGCCCCCACTGAAGCTCCCGAAACCATTCCATACACAATCAAAGGCATGCTTGGTGGTACAATAGGCCCTAAAGTTGAGGATGTGGACGTGATTGCACATGAAAAATCCCTGTCATACCCTGCATCATCCATTGCTTTGATTTCAATCTGTCCAAGGCCTGCCGCATCTGCAATTGCAGTTCCGGACATTCCGGCAAAAATAAATGATGCCAGTATATTCACATGACCAAGGCCTCCCGGAATACCGCCTACAATTGCCCTGGCTGCCTTAAAAAGCCGGTCCGTGATTCCGCAGGAATTCATTAATTTGCCAGCAAACAGAAACAGTGGGATGCAAAGGATTGTAAAGCTGTTCACACCTCCAATCATATTCGATGTTATACTCATCCATTTAATTCCTGTGCTTAAATGCATAATAACCACGCCGGATATTGCAATCGCGTATGGAACCGGAAAACCTATAAGAAATAAAACCACCAAAACCAACATCCCTATAATCGGGTTCATGCGTTCCCCCCCTTTCCGTTGCTGTTACCATCTGTTACAACTTTTTCAGCCTCAAGCGACATATCAGCCTCGTTCTGCTCTTCCTGAGTGGGAACTGATTCCCGGCCTGCTAATAAAAAATACGCCCTGATAAGATTGGCTGATACTCCCAGTACAAAGGTCCCACAAATAATAATATAAAACCAGCTTAATTGAAACCAACGGTTTGTAGGTGCACGCAAATTCTGGTTCATGGCATTCGACACATTCAGATAAATGCTGTATATACATATGGAGCTGTATCCTGCCATGAATACATGGAATATTCCCATGATGCCATTCCTGACTTTACTGGAAAGAAGGTCAAACAACACGGTAATCCTTAAATCCTGTCCTCTTCGGGCTGCCACAGGCCATAGAATAAATACAAACAGGACATAGCAGTAACGAGCCAGTTCTTCAGTCCCGGAAGTTGCAATCCCCAAACGTCTTGTTACAATCTGGAACAGAATAATAAATATAATAATGATAAGAAATACCACGCACAGATTTATCAAAGTATCCTCAATCGTTTCTAATGCTTTTGCAAATTTACTTTTCATATGTCTTCCTTCACTTCCAAGATGTTGATGACTGGATTCCGAATCTGGTACCATAAAGGAACAGTTACGTCCGCTTCACTGGTGCCGGTGCCCGGCATATCTATATTGCCAAAGCGCCCGGCACATTCACAGGAGGTTTCCATATTCTGTCCTCCCTCCACTTACCCGGAGTAACTAAGTACTTACTTTGAGCATTCCTCAATCAGGCTCATGACCTCATCATAAGACATTGCCCACTCCCCTGATTCAAACATCTCCTTCCAGAAAGGAATACTTGCTTCCCTTGCGCTCTCAATATCAAAATCGACAATTTCACAGCCGGCTTCCTGGTATTTCTTAATCCATCCAGCCTCTTCCTTCTCAACCTCTGCCCGTGCCCAGTCCATGGCATCAGTCCATGCATTTATAAGGGCTGTCTGGTAATTCTCAGGCAGTGATTCGTATAAATCATTGTTCATACAGACAATCGCATACTCAGCCACATGGTTGGTATTCATGACATAACTGGTAACCTCCGGTATATTAAGATAGCCGGATTCACTGAGAGGATTTTCACAGCCTTCCACAACCCCTGTCTGAATGGATGTATATAATTCGTTCAGGGAGAGCGGAACAGTAACTGCTCCCAGGGACTGCCACGCGCTGTTCCATAATGCGCTGGAATTCATTCTCAGTTTAAGACCGCTTAAATCCCCTACATTCCCAACCTTTTTTGTTGCGGCCAGCTTTCTCATGCCGCGGTAAAAGCCTCCGCAAAGGTCTTTCACATTATAATTATCTGCCCAGCTCTGTCTGACAGCCTTTATCGTATCACTATTATAAACATTCTCATATGTATCCGCATCTGTTATCATAAATGGCGCCTGCGTCCAGGCATAATCAGTGGAATATATCCACCATGGCATTGAACCGGTTCCGACAAACTCAATTTCTCCGGCAGACAACTGCGCCATGGAATCATCTTCAGAGGCAACTAACTGGCCATCCGGATATAAATTTATGATTACACTTCCCGACGTATATTCCTTTGCCAACTCAGCAAATTTCTGATATGACTGGACTACCACGGTTCCCGATCCATATGTGGTCGCGAATGCCCAGTTATATTCCGTACTAAAGTCCCCATTGTTTTCCGACTCCAGTTCTGTTTCTGCCACTGCTGCACCGGTTGCATCCGTTTCCGTCACAGCCGCCTTTCCGGATTCTTTTTCACCTGAATTTGCATTGCCACCACATGCAGCCAAACTCATTGCCAGCGCTCCAATTAACCCCCATGCTACAACCCGCTTCATAATTCATTCCCCTTTCTTCATATATAGGCATTCACTGCCGCTTCTTAGTAACTACATAGCCAATACCCGTTCCCATATCTCATCTATCACAGGTATTCCATTTTCCATGTTATCTGCTGCCGTCATTGCTTCCGGCTCCCCTGGATACAATACCTGTATATCGTCTTGTGCAGGTATGGACGATTTGATATCCTCTATAATCCCATTTACGATTTCCTCAGTTTCATCTGCCATGTTTCCTTTCGACGGGTCAATCGCAATCATAATCTGGGAAAGTCCTACTTCATCGCTGAATGTACCGATTTTAGATACTGAATTCCCATTGGTCAGCACAGTGGCAATCATATCCAATACGATGGAAATCCCACTTCCTTTCCAATACCCCATCGGAAGGACCCGCATGGTCTTTTCAATCTCCATTGGATCTGTCGTGAGGTTTCCATTAGAATCATATCCGCCAAATACAGGAAGCTTAAGTCCTCTCAGTTTATAGTATTCTATCTTTCCATAGGAGAACTGGGAAACCGCGCAATCAATTACCACATGCTGTCCATTCTGTCTGGGAACTGCAAAAATAAGCGGATTGTTTCCTATCTTCTGGTCCTTTCCCCCCCATGCCGGCATATTCGGCATTGTGTTAGACCAGCAGATTCCTATAAGTCCCCTGTCACATGCTTGAAATCCGTAGCTTCCCCCACGCATCCAATGATTGTTATTACCCAATGCAACAATTCCCACCCCATACTGCAATGCTAAATCACATGCACGGTCCATTGCTATTTTAGCATTCAGTGGTCCAAATCCACGGTGTCCGTCCCATCGTTCAAATGCTCCGGCCTGAATTTCAGGCGTTGCCACATTAGCAGGATTAATCTCACCCTTATCCAGATATTCCACAACTCTTGGAAAACGGTTTAAACCATGTGAATATACGCCACACAGACTATTCCTTGTAAAAATCTCTGCTGCATCCCTGGCCTGTTCTTCAGAAAATCCCCTCTTTTGAAGAATCTTTTGCAACACCTCGGCCATCTGATGATATGGTACTCTCGACATTTCCTTACCTCCTCTTAAAAGTATACTTTTTCCTAACCTGACTGCGATATCAACGCCCGATAATAATTGTCCTCTTTTCTTTTCTATTGACGACTTATATATATAATTGTCGACCGTTTATTCTATATTACTCCACAACGTTCAAATTGTCAACCTTTATCACTATTGTTATTTTAAACTATATTGAAATTGTTTTTTTAGTAATTTTTCACACAAAAAAACGCCGTCAGCTATGTTTATTACAGCCAACGGCATTTCACTCCTATCTTGTCCAATCTCTACATCACTTATATCTGTTCCTCTTTGCACCAGCCTGATCCACCCTAAATTTACCGAAGCCCCATCCCAGCCTTCAGCATCCGGAACATCCTGTCAGCCGCGCTCACATACAGCTCCTCGGACCGCCCAAGGGCCTCCTCCAGCTCCATGGCGCCATTAATGGTAGTCATGATACTGTCCACGCCATAGTCAAAGATGGTCTCCGCCTTCTGCCCCATGCCGCCCACAATTGCAACCACAGGTATCCCGCGTTCCTTGCAGCGCTGTCCGATTCCGCTGGGCACCTTGCCAAAGGCGGACTGCCAGTCCATCCTGCCTTCCCCGGTCACCACCAGGTCCACGCCCTCTAACAGTTCATTAAAATGCACCAGATCCAGGACCGTGTCAATACCGGACTTCAGGGTGGCCTTCAGGAACACGCAGAAAGCTGCTCCCAATCCACCGGCAGCGCCGGAACCAGGAATCCTATCCACATCCACGCCCAGTTTTTCCTTAATCAGAGCAGCATACTGAATCATGCCGCCTTCCATGATATCAAGGATTTCGGGCGTGCCGCCTTTCTGCCTGCCAAAGGTATAGGTGGCCCCGTCCGGCCCTGTAAGCGGATTCGTCACATCGCACATGACCGTGAACCTGGCCTGGGACACGGCTGGATGCATTCCGCTCACATCGATATCAGCCACCTTCATAAGGTCCTCTCCCCTTCCCTCCAGTTCATGGCCCTGGGCATCCAGGAACTTCACCCCAAGGGCGCGCATGGCCCCCATGCCGCCGTCATTGGTGGCGCTTCCCCCAATGGCAATGGATATCTTCCTGTATCCCCTGTCCAGGGCGTCCTTAATCAGTTCCCCTGTGCCGTAGGTGGTTGTGTCCAGTGGATTGCGCTTCTCGGCAGGAACCATGGGAAGGCCGGAAGCCGCTGCCATCTCGATGATGGCGCTGTCCCCTTCGAATTCCCCGTAAAAGGATTCGCACTCCTCCATCAGAGGTCCGTGGACCACAAGCCTGCGGTATGTCCCGTTCAGGGCCGAGATGACCGCGTCAATGGTTCCCTCCCCTCCGTCAGCCACCGGTACCCCGGCTGTCTCGCAGCCAGGGAAGATGCGGCCCGCGGATTCCTCCAGCAGGGCTGTGATCCGCTCAGATGATAAGGTTCCCTTAAATGAATCAGATGCAAATAAAAATTTCATGTTCCGCCTCCCAAATAGTAGTATGTCATAACGGTTTCCTTATCTACTATTTTAGCCGCCCCAGGACCCGGCGTCAATGTTCCCCAGAACAATCCTTTTTCATTTTTTATGTTCTACAAGACTTCCTCCATCCCGTCCTTCACATCCCTGAAGAAAAGCATTGCCATATAAAACACCGTTGACTGGCTCACAAGCCGCACATCATATCCAGTCAGCTCCTCCAGCCGCTTCAGCCTGTAGGTCAGCGTATTCTTGTGTACATGGAGTTTTTCCGATGCCGCCTTGAGCGAACCTTCCGCTTCGAAATATGCTTCCAGAAGCCCCATCCACTGGCACAGTTCCTCATATCCGCATTTCTTGAACAACTTATGTATATACTCAGCCTTCACCCCATCTCCCAGGTCCTCCGTAAACAGTTCCAGGGTAACGCTGTCATATGCAAGGATGTCTTTTTTTGCCAGGCCCGCGGAGCGCCATGCCTTATTGGCCTGTCCATAGGCCACGTGGATGTCCTCCGCCCTTCCGTCAATCCCCACCACCATGCGGATATTGAACTTTTTAAAAACCGCTGTACGGATACGCCCGGCCAGCTGTTCCATCTGGCGGTCCGGGCATTTCTTTACCAGTATGATCTGCCTGCCGCCGCTTCTTAGCACAAGGCTTCCCTTGCCTGCAAGGGAGGCAGCCTCCCGTTCCACCTGCTCCAGCAGTTTCTGTCCTGAGGCAGTGGATGCGTACTCCTCCAGCTCCCTGGCGCTGGCAACCATGACGCGCCTGGGCATTGCAATGTCAATGCCAAGGGCAAATCCCCTCTCCTCCAAAATCCTGGGCTGCATCAGGCCGCTGCCAATGACCCAGTCCTCCAAAAACCGGTTTAAGACCCGCTGGCCCATACGGCGTTCATCCTGTTCTGCATTTTCCCGTATCAGGATCTCCACCATCTTCTTCACAACCTGGCCATAGCCCACCACCTCGCCGTACAGGCCTGTGATCCCGATGACGCCCACAATGCTCCCGCCATGGGTAATAGGCAGGTTCAGGCCCGGCCGGGACGTGGACGTGGCGTGTTCCGTCTCCACATACAGCTCCGGCAGATGTTCCCCGATTAATTTCCTGGCGCCTTCATGCAGACTGCCGATCCTGGTCTCATCCGTGCTGGCAATCACATACCCCCTGCGGTCCATCATGTTGATGTTCTGTCCCACCACGGCCCCTACTTCCTCCACGATGGACTGGGCGCCCTGCCTAGACAGCTTAAGCCCGCTCTCCATTTCCAATTCATATTGTTCCATACGCCTGCCCCCGGACATACAAAAATCTTAATTGCCAAAACGGCTGCGCCTGAAGTCTCCAGACGCAGCCCCTTATCCTTTTGTTTCTGTAAATGTGTATTCCACAGATCTTACCTATTTGTAAATCGGATACTTGTCGCAGAGTTTTGTGACCTCGCTCCTGATATAATCAGCCTGGTTCTCAAAATCCGTGGCTGCCAGCCAGATGCACTCTGCAATCTTAGGCATATCCTCTTCCTTCAGGCCCCTGGTGGTGATGGCCGGTGTTCCGATGCGCACGCCGGATGTCACAAACGGGCTTCTGGGGTCATTAGGAACCGTGTTCTTGTTCAGTGTGATGAATACCTCGTCACAGCGGTTCTGCAGTTCCTTGCCGGATACATCCATGCCCCGCAGGTCCACTAACATCAGATGGTTGTCCGTGCCGCCTGTAAGCAGCTTGAAGCCCTGTTTCTGAAGCGCCTCTGCCAGCGCCTTTGCATTCAGTACCACCTGGTGCTGGTATTCCTTGAACTCAGGCTTAAGGGCCTCGCCAAAGCAGATGGCCTTGCCTGCGATTACATGCTCCAGGGGGCCGCCCTGGGTTCCCGGGAATATGGCCTTGTTGAAATTGAACTTCTCAGCAGCCTCCTTGTTGGCCAGTATCATGCCGCCCCTTGGCCCCCTCAGGGTCTTGTGGGTGGTGGTGGTCACGACATCCGCATACGGGATGGGGCTTGGATGCTCACCAGCGGCAACCAGTCCTGCAATGTGCGCCATATCCACCATGAGATATGCGCCTACCTGGTCGGCAATCTCACGGAATCTCTTAAAATCAATGGTTCTCGCATATGCGCTGGCGCCTGCGACAATGAGCTTTGGCTTTGCCTCTTTGGCAATCCTCTCCAATTCGTCATAGTCTATGTATCCCTCATCATCCACGCCGTAAGGTACGATATTGAAGTAAAGGCCGGAAAAGTTAACTGGGCTTCCGTGTGTCAGATGGCCGCCGTGGTCCAGGTTCATGCCCATCACGGTGTCCCCTGGTTTTAACATGGCCACGAATACAGCCATATTGGCCTGGGCGCCTGAATGCGGCTGCACATTGGCATAATCACATCCAAACAGCTTCTTGGCGCGCTCGATGGCCATGGTCTCCACCACGTCCACGCACTGGCATCCGCCGTAATAACGCTTTCCTGAATACCCTTCCGCATACTTATTGGTAAGCACGGTACCCATAGCCATCATGACCGGCTCTGATACGATATTCTCAGATGCAATCAGTTCCAGGTTGCGTCTCTGACGCGCGCATTCGGCCTGGATGGCCTCGCCCACTTCCTTGTCATATCCGGTGATAAAATCCATTACTTCATTAACCATTGGTCTTACCTCTTCCTTTCGTTTTAACATATTAACGTGACAGCCTTTTGGTGCTGATTATAACCTATATAGTAACAAAAAGCAAGACATTGAATCAACAGCGCCAGCACAAATCCGGCGGCACAAATCCAGAGGCACAAATCCGGCTCATCCGCAACAGTCCATGTCAATCCGGCTAACTGCGGATCAATATAAACCATATTGCCCTGAAACCAGTTCCCAAAGTCCCTTGCGGGCAAGTCTTTCCCTGGGAACCCTGAATGTGATTGTCACCACCCCGGGCGCCCGTCCAATCTCGATTGCCCCTGATATGGTAACCCTGTTCTGCACCTCAGGAACACTCATATCAAACAGTCCGGCTGCCCGGGACAGGCCATTGTCAATGGCCAGGTTCAGGTTGGCCCCTGTCCCGATAACCGCAATCGGGGCCGAGTCCTCAAAACCAGCCTGTCCCCACTTCTCTGCCTCACGCTGCACAACTGCCTTTTCATGCCCGGTAAGCGGTTTCGCCAGGTACGGTACATCCTCCGGCAAAGGCAGCAGCAAAGGCCCGTCAATGGCTAATCCGTGAATGACATGGACGCGCAGTGTAACCACCCCCGACACATCACAGGTATGGCCTGCGATTTCTCCTTCTCCCTGCATTGCGTGTACATCCCCCACATAGATACCGCCGCCCTTTACCTTGACCGGGCATATAAGGACTGCCCCGGCGCGCACCTTGTTGATATCCATATGGCCGTCCGTCTTATCGCGCAGGGACTCTTCTGTCTGGCAATACTCGTGGGGCGCCCCCAGCAGAAAGCTGCCAAAATCCCCGGCATTATGGGAATCCGGCAATGGGCGGGCCGGAGTCGTGCCCAGCTGTCCGATGAAGGGACGCAGCCGTGTGGCAATCCCCGGCAGATCCGACGGGGCCAGGGCAACCACCGGGTTCTGTATGGACTGATCCGGGGTCTGCATATAATGTCTTCCGTCAGCCCCTATGCTATCAGCCGCCTTTTTATCCACCGTCAGTCCCACTTGCCTGTCCGGGTCAAATACCATGGTGTAGCCATTGGTAAATGCAAAGGGCGCCACAGGCGCACCGCATTTATCACAGCGCACCGCATCCGGCCCAATCCCTTCAATATGGCTGGACGGGTTCCTGGTCCCACACCCCGGACAGACGCGGGCAACAAAGGGATCCCCGATGAAACGGCCTTCAATTGTCCTGTCGTTACCGGACGCAGTGGCATCTGATGTGACCTGAATGGATTCAATACGGATGGCGATGGCGTCCCCAGGCTCAGCCCCCTCCACAAAAACCGGCTGGGTCACCTCATGCCCCCCTCGAAGCTCAGGCGTAATCATCGGCCCCCAGCACCCCGCTGCGGTGTTTGCCACAATCCTCCCTCCGTCCTTCACCGGTCCCAGCATCTCCTTTTGCGGGTCCAGTACCCCGTTGGTAAATGAATTTACCATAACTGTCTGCTTCGCACTCATTAGAATACCTCCTCTACAGGCGGATGGCAGGTCCCGGATACAGGTCTGTCATCCATTGTGAAAATGTTTCCAATACACATCCATTATACCACTTAACACAAGCCTGCTGCCATCCATATCCAGAAGAATAGAAGAATATCCATGCATCTGTGGCAGCGCCGCCAATCGGCCGGCCAGCTGGTCCGCAGTATTTCCGGAAACCGTGCGTTAAAATTTTGTTATCTTTTATCAGATTGGAAAAATAAGAATTGTTCATAATTTTTCCACTTAACCCCTTTGTTTTAGGGCTTTCTCAGATAAAAAACTGACAATTTCCCATCCATCTTCTTAATAATTCCGTAATAAACATAGTACTTTCTTTATATTTTGGACACAATTTGGTCACAATTATAGTCTATTATCAATCTCGTTCCAGAAATTTACGTTTTATGGAAAACCTCATCGGGAGGTTTTCAGAGGAGAGGAGAACTATTATGAAGAAATCTATCGCAAAATCCATGACAGCCGTTATGGCAGCAGCAATGATCGCAGCAGGCCTGACTGCTTGTGGCGGTTCTGACAACAAAGCAGAGACCACCACAACTGTTGAGACCACTGTAGCTGCTACAGAGGAAACCACCACAGCAGAGGCTTCTGAAGAAGAGACCACTGTTGCTGAGGAAACAAGCGAGGAAGCTGATGCAGAAGCTGCCACAGAAGAGGCTGCTGATGCTGAGGAATCCAAGGAGGCTGATGCTTCTGAGGAAGAATCCACCGAGGCTGCTGATGCTGCCGTTGCTCCTGTAGAGGAGTCAACCGAGGCTGCTGAATAATCAGTACCAGGTAAATGGAAAAGGCCGGGGCGTTTTCGCTTGCCCCGGCCTTTTATGATTCCTCCATCTCCCGGATTTCCGGTCCAGGATAATGACAAATGTCATCCCATCCATGACAATCAACATCTATACCATCCCCCTCAAAAAGGCTATAATCATTATAACAGAAAGGGGGATGCCCAATGAATTCCAATGAATTTTACAATGAATTAAAGCAGCTCACAACGCTTGGTTACCTGGAACAGGCCCAGCTGGAACGTATTCAGGATGAATACATAAAGACCAGGAAGGAACACCATAACGCCTTTCTGATATTTGCCCTGATAGGCGTGGTCTTCATCGGCGCAGGCGTAATATCCCTGTTTGCCTATAACTGGTCCATGTTTTCCAGGGAAATGAAAGCATTCATCGCCTTCCTTCCCCTGCTGGGCGTCCAGGTACTTCTTTTCCTGAAAATCCGCGCCCAGGCTTCCGAGGTGTGGATCCAATCCCTGTCCCTGGCCCTTGGCATTGCCTTCTTATCTGCACTTGGGCTGATATATCAGGCGTACCAGATTTCCTACAGCCTCCAGTCCATGCTGCTGACCGGTTTTGTGCTCATGCTGCCCGTGGTGTACCTGCTGGACGGATACTATCTGGCCCTCTTATATATGGCGGGGATCTGCTGGACCGGATGGAACAGCGACTACATCCTTCTGGCCTCCCTCCTGCTTCCCTATTATATAAAATGTGTCAGGAAGGACGGGGCCTGCCGTCTGCTGTCCCTGTGCTTTTTTATCTGGATGCTGTATCTGGCAATCCTGTATGTGCCCTATGGCGCCTTTTACGCCTGTATCCTTATCCTCCTGATTTACATGACCATTGAACGGCCGGCCCTTTATCCGGTGCTGGCAGGACGGATGTTATATATCATGCTGTTCACAAAAGCTGTTTTCTATCTGTTCTTCAACAATTTTACGGAACTCTTTGGCTACGGAAGCCCTGACCCTTACTTCTACCACATGCAGGACCCCCTCTTATTGGCGCTGCTGGCAGGGGCTTTCATCCGGATCTATATCTTTTACACAAAAAAGTCCGGGAAGGCGCGGTTGGACCTCCTGCTGTCCGTTATCTTATGCGGGCTTCTGACAGCTGACCTGATGGTTTTCCCATATGCCTCCTTCCTTGCATATGAAATCCTTGTCAACCTCTGTCTCATTGCATTCAGCCTGTACAAACTGCTGCGGGGTATAAAATCCGCCAACCTGGCATCTGTCCGCCGTTACACGGCCGCCATCATACTGTATATCGTGTTAAAGGTATCCCTTGGCAATTACCAGCTGCTGGTCAAAGGGATTGTCTTCCTGATAGCGGGCCTGGCGTTCCTTGCCGTGAACTACAGGATGACCTTAAAGCTGAAGGGAGGGAACGTACATGAAAATACACCGCAATAAGATAATCCTGATTGTATCTGCATTGCAGCTTCTGATGCTTCTGGCTGTCATTGCCATGGTCTACGTGGTATCAGGCAACGGCCGGACCGTGACCCTGGAAATGACCGGTTATGACCCTTACGACGCCCTGCGGGGCCGCTATCTCCGGCTCAGCAACCCGGACAGCAGGGTTACACTGGAACCTGGTTCCATTGAACGCTACGAAAACAGGCGCGGAAACAGCATCCCTGTATATGTGGTCCTGGATACGGACCCGGACAGCGGTATATCAAGCTTTTCCTATGCATCCCTGGACCGCCCGGACAGCAGTACACCCTATATCAGATGCTCCTCCCGGTATCTGTGGTTATACGATGACGGGGCACAGGTTGCCATCCAACCGCGGATTGAACAGTATTACCTGAACGAACGGCATGCAGACGAGCTGGACCATTCCATTACCTGGGACAGCGATATCCGGCTTACGCTCAAGATATGGCGCGGTATGTATGTGGTGGATGGTCTTATGGTTGACGGGCAGGCTTATTAGGAATGCATGACATATGTCTTTATGATGCAAATGGAGGTTTTTCTTCTGATTCCATACGTTCCCTCCGTCCCTGTCTGCCCTATCTTTATTTCCTAACAGGCGTTCCAATACCACATGTCTTAAACGCTGTCTCCAGGTTTGAAACCATGATTTTATCCGTTTTATATTTTTCCCACATCCAGCTGTAGGTTTCAACCAGTTCAGCGCAGGGTGTCCCGGCCATTGCCTGAAGTGCGGTATGGGCCAGCCAGTAAGAGTCCCCCCGCATCAGCTGCCGGAACAATGGAATATAATCTGTTTTATCTGGGCATTTCCCCATGATATAGACAGCGGTCTTTCTGTCCCCGCAGCTATTCGCCTCATCCATGGCAAATCCGGCAATGTCCGCCGCCCTTTTACAACCGCAGTCCCCCAGGAAATACAGAAGCCTTGTCTTATCCTGAATCCCGGTGCAGTATAGAAGCCTGGACATTTCCGGATAGTATCTGTCCTTATACTGCTCCGGCATTTTCCTTGCACAGGAAACAGCGGCCTGCTGTCTGTTCCCCCTCAGCTGTTTTTCAAACACCGCAAGGCCCCTTTCCGGTGACAGTTGGAAAAGAAGGGCGGTCTGCTTCCCGTCAATGTCCGCATCTTCCAGACCAGCCAGGAATTCGATTGTCTCCGGGTCCGCCTCCGTGAACCTGTAAAATGCGGTCAGGATCCCCTCTTTTTCCCGGGCCTCTGCTGCCTCAGAATAATCCTTAATAAGTTCTTTCTCAGTCTTAAGGCTGAGATATCCATAGGAGGTCACATCATGGCCTGCCAGGATTTCCAGAAAAAAGTGCCCATACCATTCAAGGAACGTCATGCCTGTAAGGAACGGCCCGTATTCCGGTTCCAGGTTCCAGTCAATGTAAACCATTTTCCCGGCTTCGCTTCCCTTCCACATCAACAGGTTGTCATATGTGCATCCCTGGGTTCCAATCACAAGAAGGCCGGAACACACCTGCTTCATCATAGCATCGTATTCCTCATCGTCCGTGATTTCCTCTGCTTTCTTCATGGTTTTTGACCATTCAGCCATACACATGCTGCTGTCTATGAAAGCAGGCATCCCCTCCCTGTCTCCTTCGCCGTAAGACCCCAGGTATTCCGTATGCCGTTCCAGTTCCTCCAGGGAATAAAGCCCGTAATAAGGACCCGCACCCCCATTTCCCACCTTTGTAAGGAAGAATACATATTCCTCAGGCAGGGTCAGATGATGCTGATTCTCAAACTGATGGACCGCATCCAGGGTAATGACCGGGTTCAGGCGGTATTTATGTTTGGCAGAACCAAAGACCTTATATCCCGCATCCTTTTTCCCGGCCATTTCCACCAGGTTCTTTATGTATGCGGCATGGGCATCTGAAAGCGGTTCGAAAGCTGAAGATGAGGTGTTAATGCCGGCTTTTTTAGGCACGCACTTTTTAATCCATTCCGATAATTTCATTCCTGTCATATCCTCCCTTGTTCTGGTTGTTCCTTAGTACCTTAATATCCTAATATTAAGTATATATCAATTCCTGTCCGTATACAAATGCCGGGGTTTCCATTCCCCATTTTCCTCTTTCCAAGCCACATCCCAGCTTCAAAGGGATTCCCATGTCATCCGGATGACGAAAGTGCTAAAAGCAGGGAATGAAACGCCTGTATCCCCGGATTCAGAAAACCCGTGAGGAAATCCCTCAAACCGGATTTCCTCACGGGCTGCCGCATATCATGGCACCTTCTGCCAACTGCTCCCTTAACCGTGGCACACTGCCGTGGGATGCGCGCCCATGGTCATGTGACCTTCCACATCGGCCAGCGGCCTTCATGGCTTTTATCTCAATGGAACTTCCAGTCCTTCACCACTATCTGAAGATTCCTGTTCCCATTATATTCATTTACCCCGGGGTAATAGATGATATCCATGACCCTGCTGTTTCCTTTTTCCTCCATAAACAGGTCGCCCTCTGTAAATACCACCCCGTTCATGGATACCCCCCGCTCATTAACCAGGCTCAGACGCACCACATTCCGGTTCCTGCCCATGACGCTGGCGCTCCGTATCACCATATTCTTCTGTGCAAACTGCGGTTTCTCATTGCCCTGTCCGTAAGGCTCCAGCAGTTCCAGTTCCTTCACAAATGACTCCGATATGTACTCAAAAGGCATGGCCACATCTATCCAGACCCTGGGGATGAAATCATCCTCCGTCAGACGCTCCCTGGCGTTCTCATTAAGACGGCGCCGGAACTCATCCACGTCTTCCTCCCTCAGGGAGAATCCCGCCGCCATGGGATGGCCTCCGAACTTGAGAAGCAGGTCCTTTACCTCCACCAGCGCATGGAACATGTGGTAAGCTTCAATGGAACGCCCTGAGCCCTTGGCACAGCCTTCTGCGCGTGTCAGGACAAAGGAAGGCTTGCCGTACCGTTCCCTCAGCCGCCCTGCCACAATCCCTGCCAGCGACTCGTGGCAATCCGGCAGGAACACCACCAGAACCTTGTCATCCTGGTATAGTTCATCCACCATGGCCGCCGCATCGTCAATACCCGCCTGGGTCATGTCCTTTCTCTGGTCGTTAAGCTCCTTAAGCTCCTGGGCCATGCGGTCCGCCTCCATCTCATCCTCACAGAGCAGAAGCCCAAGGGCCAGCTTGGCGGTCTGAAGCCGTCCGCTGGCATTGAGACAGGGTCCGATGACAAAGCCGATGTGATAGGCCGTAATGGAGTCCGATGCCAGGTTATTCTTCTCTATCAGCTTACGCAGGCCAAGATTGGATGTATGGCCCAGGCGGCAAAGCCCTTCCTTCACAATGATGCGGTTCTCGCCCTGGAGCTTCATCACATCCCCTACCGTTGCAATGGCCGCAATCTCAAGCATGTCCAGCCATTCCTCCGCAGGCACCCCGCATTCCTCAAACAGCACCTGTACCAGCTTGTAGGCCACCATACCGCCGCATATGCCGGGAAATGGATACCGACAGCCCCTCATCTTGGGATTCACAATGGCATCCGCAGGCGGAAGCACCTCGGTTCCCTGGCAGGAGTCCTCCGCATCCGCATCATTTCCATCCTGGCCGCCCGCATCATCTCCAGCGCCGCTGTTTCCGCTTTCCTCCACCAGTATGTCATGATGGTCCGTAACCACCACGGTCATCCCCAGTTCCTTTGCCCTGGCAATCTGGCTGACCGCCGCGATTCCGTTATCGCAGGTGAGTATGGTATCAATGCCATCCTCTGCCGCTGCCTCAATGATCATCTCATTGATCCCATACCCATCCTTAATCCTGTCCGGTATCTCAAAATCCACATTGGCCCCAATCCGTTTCAGCGCCCGGTAGAGCAGATAGGTGGAGCAGACGCCGTCAATATCATAATCCCCCACAATGCGGATGGGTTTCCCTTCCTGCACCTTGCCCCGCAGGATTCCCACCGCCTTTTCCATGTCCGGCAGCAGACGGGGGTCGTGCAGGTCTTTTACGGAACCATGCAGGTAATGCCCGATGTCCTCCATCCCCTCAATTCCCCGGTTACGGATAATCCTTGCCGTTACCGGACTGATTCCATATGTCTCCGCAATTTTATTAAAATCCGCCTTTTTAGCATGCAGCATCCATCTTGTCTGTGTCATGTCCCATCCTGTCCTTTTCTGTGTCAATCACAATTCCATCAATCATTCTGAATTAATATTTTCCTATAAATCATTTTCCTCCTCCATCACAGAGGAGACAACAATCCCAGCCGCCATCCCTGCCAATGCAGGCACGACCCATCCCAGTCCGGCCCCATATCCCGGAAGGTAGGTGGTTGCCTGGCTCAGGAAAGGTATGGTAACCTTACTCTGCTCCAGCGCATATACCACGCTGACAATCCCTGTGAGCAGGATGCTGCACGGAAACATGGACGGCCACCTCCTGGTCAGGGGTCCCAAAAATGCCAGCACGATCAGCACGATTGCCACCGGGTATATGGCGTTCAGCACTGGTTCCGATACGGTCAGTATCCGGTTCAGCCCCGCGCTGGATATCACCAGGCTGACAGCCGCAAACACAAATACCCACACCCTATATCCAATCACCGGGATTATGGTGGTAAAATACTGGCTGCAGCAGCTTAAAAGTCCCACGCATGTATTAAAGCACGCGATGAGGAAGATAACCCCCAGGATCATCATCCCTGCATTCCCAAACAGGCTGCCCGCCACATAGGTAAGTATCCTGGCTCCGTTCCTTGTATCGGCAGCCGCTGCACCCGCAGGCGCCCCGATGTGGGCCAGCGCCCCATAGACCAGGGCCAGAAGGATGCCGGCAATCACTCCCGCCTTTACGGTTTCCCTGACAACCGCGCCCTCCTGGTCCACGCCCTTGGCCCGGATATTGATGGCAATGATGATGCCGAAGTTAAGGGCGGCAATGGTATCCATGGTCTGATATCCTTCCAGAAAGCCCTTGACCACCGGGCCAGCGCTGTAAACCGCCTCCGGCGCCCCATAGGGACCCATGGGCCATACCAGGCATCCGGTAAAAATCACCCCGATTAATATCAAAAGTGCGGGGCAGAGCACCTTCCCCAACCGGTCCGTCAGCTTCTCCGGCCTGAAGGCCACTGCCATGGCCGCCATGAAGAAAAGGGCCGAATATCCAAACTGCGCCGCTGTCTGAAGGGTAAAACCCGTTCCTCCCACAAGCTGCCCCATCTCAAACCGCATCCCGGTCAGAATGGGAAGCACCGTCATCTCAAAGGAGGTGCTGGCCGTCCTTGGAATGGCCAGACATGGTCCGATGGACAGGTAAATCAGCAGCGTGAACAGAAACGCGAAGGCAGGATGTACTTTCTTTGCCAGGCTGGGAAGCCCGCCGGAAAGCGCAACCGCCGCCACGCCCAATACAGGAAGCCCCACCGCGCTTATGAGGAACCCCTCCATTGCCCGCCATGTAAGGCTGCCTGCCTGTGCCCCAAGAAAAGGCGGGAAAATCAGATTCCCCGCGCCAAAAAACATGGAAAATAATGTAAATCCAACAAGCAGCAGATTGTGCTTTGATAGTTTCTGTCTCATATGTACGTCCCCGCTCAATACAAAATAAGAGATAAGAGTTTATCCCCCGATTTCTCTTATCTCTTCCTTTCCCTATGATACCACAAAACAGGACATGTTTCAACACTAACACCACGTCCCTGCAGACACACGCATGCACGGCTCAGTCCCCTGGCCCGTCTTCATCCTGCCGTTCAAAATATCCGCGTATGTACCGGAACAGCGCTCTTTCCGGCTCGTTCTGGATCAGGTTCTTCCTGCGCACCAGGGCATTATAGCGGTACATCCGGGGATTCAGGGAATAATAGGCAACATTTTCCCTGTCACTGACACAGGACCTGGCAATGAACGTGACGCCAATCCCTTTTGCCACCATGGCCCGGGTGGCAATGATGCTGTTGGTCTCGCACATGGTACTTGGCTGGAACCCTGCGGATGCAAATATCCGGTCTGCCAGTTCCCTCAGAGTGGACCCTTTCTTGGACAGCATGAAATTCTCATCCTTAAATTCCCGGACCAGTTCTTCCCTGGTCAGATTTCCGGTCCGGTTACGCAGGCAGTAACCATGGGCCGCAGGCACTGCAAAAAGCACCTCTTCCTTCCGGAGAAGGGACACCTGTTCCCCTGCAAATGCATCCGCGCAGTTCAGCGCCATGACCGCACAGTCAATTCCCTCCTCCAGGATCATCCTTGTAAGCGTGGGCACATTGGATTCCGTAATCTCAATGGTAACCTGGGGAAACTCCTTCTTATAGACAGGTATGATCTCCGTCAGCATCCTCAGGCCGAACTGGGAAGTCACCCCAATGGTGATATGGCCTTTATGGTTCAGCCCCCGGATGTTATGGTACAGGTCCTTCTGGATCTGGATTACCTTCCTGGCAGCCTCCACATACAGTTCCCCTGCCGGGGTCAGCAGCAGTTCCCCCTTGGCCCGTATGAAAAGCGGTACCCCAATCTCCTGTTCCAGCCTGGACAGGTACTGGCTCAGGGAGGACTGGGATACATAAAGCTCTTCCGCCGCCTTTGTCATATTCTTTTTCCTGGCAATTGTCAGCACATAATTCAAATATTTTGTATCCAATGTAATCCCCTCCCGCACATCCATGATTGGATATATTTACTATTAGCAAATGTGATTGCTCCAATTATTTTTACATATTGGCCTGTTTCTCCTAACTGTATTATAATGAAAACCGTCAGAAAAACAAGCGTTTCAAGAAAAGGAGCAGATGATATGTTAAATAATACGCCGGTTATCACAGACATGAAAGTCATTCCCGTGGCTGGATATGACAGTATGGAAATGACCCTGAGCGGGGCGCACGCACCCTATTTTACGAGAAATATTGTAATTCTTGAAGACAACTCCGGCCATACGGGAATTGGGGAAATCCATGGCGGTGAATACACCTGTGAATGCCTGACCAGCTACATCCCCCTGGTAGTGGGGCAGGAAGTCGGTAAATACCGCTCCATTCTTGGAACCATCCACCGGGGAGGCAGGAAAGCGCCTGGGGATGACGGGGAAGGGATACAGACCCTGGACATCAGCAAACTCAAGTTCGTGGTCCAGGCAGAATGGGCCATTGAATGCGCTCTGCTAGACCTGCTTGGACAGCACCTGGGTGTTCCTGTGTGCGAGCTTCTGGCTGAAGGAAAGCAGCGCAGCCAGGTGGAAGTGCTGGGATACCTGTTCTATGTCTCAGATAAAGGCAAAACCAGCCTTCCTTACATAGATGAATCCAACAGCAGCGATTCCTGGTTCCGGATGAGACGCAGGGAGATGGTCAGCCATGAACAGATTGTGGAACAGGCCTGCTGCCTTCAGGAAAAATACGGATACCGCAACTTCAAACTGAAAGGCGGCGTATTCTCCGGCGAATATGAGATGGAGACCATACGCGCCTTAAAGAAACAATTTCCAAACGGACGCATCAACATAGACCCCAACGGGGCATGGAGCCTTCAGGAGGCCATCGGACTGTGCCGGGACATGGGCCATATCCTGTCCTATGTGGAGGATCCCTGCGGACCTGAGGCAGGATTCTCCAGCCGTGAGATCATGGCTGAATTCAAGAATGCAACCCATATTCCGGTTGCCACCAATATGATTGCCACCAACTGGAGACAGTTTTACCACGCAGCCGCGTTAAAATCCGTGGACATCGTGCTGGCAGACCCGCATTTCTGGGGACTTGAAGGAAGCCTGCGCATGGCGGCGCTTTTAAATGACTGGGGACTTACCTGGGGAAGCCATTCCAACAACCATTTTGACATAACCCTTACCACCTTTGCCCATGTGGCCGCCGCCGCCCCCGGTTCCCCCACCGCCTTGGATACCCACTGGATCTGGCAGGACGGGCAGAACCTGTTAAAGGATACGCCTGCCATCCGGGACGGTTATCTGGAGGTTCCTGACCGGCCTGGTCTGGGCGTCACCCTGGATATGGAGAAGGTGATGGAGGCAAACCGGCTTTATCATTCCATGCCAAACCATGACAGGGATGATGCAATGGCCATGCAGTACCTGATACCAGGATGGAAATATGATTCCAAAAAGCCCTGCCTTGTAAGATAGGCTTGAAACAGGCATGCTGCCCCGGCATAGGGCAGGCCGCTCCTGCGGCAGAAAACAAATAATGGGAGGATAATGAAACATGAGTTATACCGCAATTATAGGCTTCGCGATGATGATATTAATCACCACGCTGCTCTTAAAGAAGAAAGTCAGCACCTTGTTTGCATTTACAATCATTCCCATCATTGGCGCCTTTTTAATCGGCGCCAGTGTCCCGGAGATATGCGGCTATATCAATTCCGGCCTGGGAAAAACCAGGGACCTGATGTTCATCATCTTCTTTTCCCTGCCCTATTTCTCCGTCATGTCGGAAGCAGGACTGTTCGACATCATGGTTGAATTCCTGTTAAAACACACCAGGCTCAGCGTCACCGTAATCTGTATCATCACGGTGCTGGTGTCCCTGATTACGGAAATTGACGGAAGCGTCACCTCCACTTATCTGGTTACCATCCCCATGATGCTGCCCCTTTACAAAAAGCTGAAGATTGACCCCAAGGTCCTTCTGCTGCTGTGTTCCGCCACCATGTGCGCCCTGTTCGTTACGCCGTGGAACGGCAGGACCTTAAGGGCGGCCACGCTCTTAGAGGGAATCGAAAGTCCACAGAACTACATTTTCATGAAAATGCTTCCCATGATGCTGATTTACATCGCGCTCTGCATTGTCCTTGCCGTAATCCTTGCGCGGCTGCAGATGAAGAAAGGCGCAGGGCAGGTAAGCGCGGACGTGGACACCCGGACGGTGATGGAAGCTTCTGAACTGAAACGGCCTAAATTGTTCTGGTTCAACCTGGTCTGGACAATCCTTCTTATAATCGGACTCAGCGTCGTGCCCTGCCCGGACTACTTTGTATTTGCCATTGGCCTGATTGTGGCCCTCAGCGTCAACTACCCTGACCTGAAACTCCAGGGAAGCCTGTTAAAGAAATATTCCCAGGAAATGTATTCCACTGCCTGCGCCGTATTCCTGTCCGGAGTAGTGGTCGGGGTGCTGTCTGAAAGCGGAATGATGGATGCCATGGTGGATTTCCTTATCCGTATCATACCCGGTACCATGGGACCATGGGTATATCTTATCATTGCACTGTTTTCCACCCCGCTCATGCTTATCTTCACCAATGATATATGGCAGTATGCCCTGGTCCCCATTGTTGCCGGGGTAAGCAGCAAATTCGGCGTTCCCAATGAAATAGTGGTGCTTACACTTCTCATGAACATGGGCGCCATGATTTCCCCGGTTGCCCAGCCTCAGATCTATCTGGCCTGCGACCTGGCCGATGGCACGGAGTTGGCGGATTATGTGAAATTCTCATTTGTGCCGCTGTGGATCCTGTCCGTGCTTTGGGTGGTGATTGGGTATTGTATTGGGGTGTTTAGGTGATGGAAGGATTTTAGGTGCGGAGGGATTTTGGGGTGCGGACGGGGATGTTATGGCGTCCGTGAGCGGAAGGGGGCTGGGGGCGGTGGATACGGCTGCGGTGCTAGTAGTTCTAGGACTCTGGGAACCGGCTAAAAACAAGAGGCTTCTGCCCTAACTCGCTGCTGCTCTTTTCCTTGATTTTAGTTACTGGGCTCAGACAAAGGGCGCCAGCCTCTTAACGCCGCTTCCCACAGCCCAAGAACTACACGCACCTGTAGATGCATCCACCGCCCCCAGCCCCCTTCCACTCACCCACTACGTTTCCTCGCGCCTGCATCCATTCAATCTGTACCGGTGGGATGGTTAGCAGGCTTAGGCTTTTCTGATTGTTTCGTGATTCCGGCTTTGATTTTATTGGATGTATACTGACTGTCAGAGGGTTTACTTCAATTATTGGAATGTATCAGAAATATCAAAATGCCGCGGGTCCACAAAACTTGATTGATGTTTATGTGGGACTGCGGCATTCTGTCTGTTGGGATTTTCTTTTAATTTGGATTCTGTTCTGTTTTGAATCTGTCTTATTCTGTATCTGCGCTACGCTGTACCAGCCTTATTCCATATCTGTTCTACTTCCAGCCATCCTATGCCATACTTATTTCCTTTATACCAGCGGAAAGTGGCAGAATACCTGGCGTTCCCCGATTGTTTTTCCTTCTGGCACGGTTTGGCTGCAGATGTCTTTTGCGTATGGGCATCTTGTGTGGAAGCGGCAGCCGGAGGGAGGGTTTACGGGGCTGGGGATTTCGCCTGTCAGGAGTTCCTTTTCATCGCTGCGAAGCCTGGGGTCTGCTTTTGGTATGGCGTTGAGCAGGAAATGGGTGTATGGATGCAGGGGATGGTCGTAAAGTTCATGGGTGTCCCCTATCTCGCAGACCATGCCCAGGAACATGACGCAGACCCGGTCGGATATGAACTTCACCACACTCAGGTCATGGGAAATGAACAGGTAGGTCAGCTGGTACTGTTCCTGCAGGTCTTTTAACAGGTTTAATACCTGGGACTGGATGGATACATCCAGGGCGGATACCGGCTCGTCGCATATAATCAGCCTGGGATGCAGGGCTATGGCCCTTGCAATGCCGATTCTCTGGCGCTGTCCGCCTGAGAACTGGTGGGGGTACCGGTTAATGAACTCCCTTGGGATTCCCACCTCATCCATCAGCTCCTTGACCTGGCTGTCAATCTCGTCCTTTGTCCTGGCAAGGCCGTGGGTGGTAAGGGGTTCTGAGATGATTTCCCTTACGTTCATACGGGGATTTAAGGATGCGTACGGATCCTGGAAGATGATCTGCATCTGACGCCGGATTTCCGTAAATTCCCTGTCCTTCATCCTGGTGATGTCTGTCCCGTCAAATTCAACGGTACCGGATGTGGCCTCTATGAGCTTAATCAGGGTGCGTCCCAATGTGCTTTTGCCGCAGCCTGACTCGCCTACCAGGGCCAGCGTCTCGCCTTCGTATATCTTTAGGTTCACACCGGATACCGCGTGCACCACATTTTTTCCTTTTTTGCCGCCTTCAAGGGCAAATTCCTTTACAAGGTCCCTGGCCTCCAGAAGTATTTTCTTATCTGCCATCTTCCGCCACCTCCCCGCAGGATGAGCCTGCCTGTCCATCCAGGCCGCATGATTCAGGGGCTGTGTCCTTCTGCCCCCTATCTTCATAAAGGAAACACCGTACCTTGTGGCTCATGCCGTTTTCATCTGTCCCAATCCCATAAAGCCCGGGCTTTTCCTCCATGCACCGCGCCTCCGCCTTTTTACAGCGGTTGCAGAAATTGCAGCCTGCCGGCAGATGCAGGAGGTTGGGTACCACACCTTCTATGGTATAGAGCCGCTCCTCCCTGCTGTCCAGTTTGGGTATGGACTTTAACAGTCCCTGGGTATAGGGGTGGCTGGTGTTCTCAAACAGGTCGAATACCTCTGCCTGCTCCATTACCTTGCCCGCGTACATGACGTAGACGTAATCACACACTTCTGCCACCACTCCCATATTGTGGGTTATCAGGATAATGGATGTTCCCTGTTCGTCCCGCAGGCGTTTCATCAGACGCAGTATCTGCGCCTCTATAGTGACGTCCAGGGCCGTGGTCGGCTCGTCTGCAATCATGACCTTGGGCTTACAGACCATGGCCATTCCTATCATCACACGCTGGCGCAGGCCGCCGGAAAGCTGATGGGGATAGGAATTGTAACGCTTCTCCGGCTCCGGGATCCCCACCTCCTTAAATATCTCAATCACCTGACGGCTGGCCTCGGCCTTTGATACCTTCTGGTGCAGAAGGATGGCTTCCTGAACCTGCCTTCCCACCGGATACACGGGATTCAGGGAGGTCATGGGTTCCTGGAAGATCATGGATATCTCATTGCCGCGCACCCTGGCCCTCTCCTTTGGATTCAGATAGGTAATGTCCCTGCCGTCCAGGGTAATCCTTCCTCCCACCACCTTGCCGGGGTGGCGCAGAAGCCCCATCACGGACATGGCCGTCATGCTCTTCCCGCACCCGGACTCGCCTACCAGGCCGATTATCTTGCCCGCAGGCACCTCGATGGTCACATCGTCCACCGCCGGGACCGTACCCCTGGCTGTGAAAAAATAGGACTGCAGGTTCTCAATTGTCAGTACATTGTTACCTGCCGGGGCATTGTCCCCGGTCAAAGCATTTTCTTGTGTCAAAGCATTTTCCCTGTTCATCCGCCTGCCTCCTATTGTTCTTTTAAATACGGGTCAAGCACATCCCTGAGGCCATCGCCAAGGAAGTTAAATGCCATGACCACAATCATGATTGCCACACTGGGCGCAATGGAAAGCCACGGTTCGGAGAAAAGGTACTTCTTGCCGCGGACAACCGCAAGTCCCCAGCTGGCTGACGGCGGCTGCAGCCCTGCCCCAAGGAAGCTTAAGGAAGACTCCGTCAGTATGGCCGCCGGTATGTTAAGGGTAAACAGCACGATCAGGGACGGCAGGCAGTTGGGAAGGATGTGCCGGAACATGATCCTCCACTTCTTCACGCCGATGGAACGGGCCGCCTCCACATACTCCGCCTCTTTCAGGGAAAGGGTCTGGGAGCGGACAATCCGGGCCGTCCCCGCCCAGTTCACCAGGATCAGCGCCGCGAAAATACTCACAAGGCCGCCGCCTATGGTATAGGTAATGACCAGCGCCAGAAGCAGGGAGGGAAATGCAAGCATCACATCTGCCAGGCGCATGATTGCAAAGTCAACCCTGCCGCCGTAAAAACCGGCCAGCAGCCCCAGGACGGTTCCGATTGCCATGGAAATCAGCGTGGGGACAAGCCCTACAAGCAGGGATACCCTAGCTCCGTATATAATCCGGCTGAACAGGTCCCGTCCCAGCTCGTCCGTTCCCAGAAGGTGGGCCGCGCCGGGCGCCTGAAGCCGGTCGGTCAGTGTCTGGGCGTATGGGTCATAGGGCGCTGCCAGCGGTGCGAATATGGCGGCCAGCGCAATCACGATGATTACAATTGCCGCAAATGCAGCCAGTTTATTCTGGCGGACCATGGTCTTCATCTGGTCCAGCAGTGTCTCGGATTCCCCTATCTGTGACTCCACATCCAGGGAATTGATTGTTGTTATTTTTTCCTCATTCATCATGCGCCCTCCCTGATTCTCGGATCCAGTACCGAATATAGCATATCCGCTACCAGGTTTCCTGCAATTACAAGAATGGTTGTAAAGATGACCGTGCCCTGCAAAAGAGGCATGTCCCTTGTCTCAATGGCGTTCACCGCCAGACGTCCGATTCCCGGAATCCCGAACACGCTCTCAGTCAGCACGGCTCCTGAAAGCATGCTGGAAACCTGGAGCGCCATCATGGTGACCACGGGCAGCATGGCGTTCTTAAGGGCGTGATGGACAATGACGCCCCATTCCCTGAGTCCCTTGGCCCTGGCCGTGCGTATGTAATCCCCCTGCATGGCCTCCACCAGGTTGGAACGCGTCATGCGGGCAATGCTTCCCGCCGAGTTCCACCCAAGGACAATGGCCGGCAGCACCATGGCAGCCAAGGAATCATATCCGGATACCGGAAACAGTTTAAGCTTGAATGCAAATACGTACTGAAGCACAAGCGCGGTCATGAATACAGGCATGGAAACCCCCAGCAGGGCGCATCCCATGAACAGGCGGTCCAACAGCCTGTTCTGTTTCACGGCAGCCACAATCCCGGCAGTGATTCCGATGATCCAGGCCACCACGGCCGCGCACACGGAAAGCTTGACCGTGTTAGGAAATGCTTCCAGTATGATTCCTGTCACATTCCGGTTCAGCCGGTAGGAGGTACCAAAATCCCCCTTAAGGGCATTGCCCACATACCGGAAAAACTGGATATACAGCGGCTGGTCCAGACCCATTTCCCGGCTGACCTTGTCGATGATGGCCTGGTTCACATGCTCGCCCAGCATGGTGGTGACCGGATTGCCGGGTATGATCCTCAGCATGATGAAAATAATCAGGACAACGCCTATAAGGACCGGTATGGATATCAGGATTCGTTTCAGACATTTTTTAAGCACTGGATTACCCCCTTCTTCCTTCTGGGAGTACTCTCAGAAACCACCTTGACGGGCAAAGAGGTTTCTGAGGGCACTCCGCACATCTGCCAAAGGTGCCGCAGTATATGCGGCACCCAGGCAGTCCGGCGGACGCCGGACTAATATCATATGTATGGCCCCGTCAAGGCAGCCGTAATTTATTCTGAAATGGACAGCGGATAGAAATCATTGTCGCTGAGGCCGTTCCAGGCAACCTTAAAGTTCTGCACGCGCTTGGAAACAGCGAAGAGGTGGAGTCTGGAAAACATGGGAACCCATGCAGCATCCTCTGATATGATTTTCTCCTCCAGGGCATTGTATTCCTTCATGCGCTCATCGTTGTCCAGGATGGTCCTGGCCTTTGCCACGCGCTCCATCACGGCTGTATCCGGATAGTTCAGGGAACGGGCCGTGGTTTTCTCCACATTGCCGAAGAAGGTGTAGATAAAGTTATCCGGGTCATTGTAATCAGCCGTCCATGTGGAAATGAAGGAACCAAGCTCGCCGGATTTCCTTGTCTCCAGCCATGTGGACTCATCATAATTCTTAATCTCCGCATTGATTCCCACCTGGGCCAGCTGCTCCTTGATGATCTCAAGGGCCATGGTCATGGTGTCGGAAGCCGACATATCAGCCGCAATCTCCATGGTGAATCCGTCCGGGTATCCTGCCTCTGCAAGCAGGGCCTTGGCGCCTTCGGGGTCATATTTGATTTCAGGCATATCCGGGTTAAAGCCAATCAGGCCGTGCGGGAAGATACCGTTCTCCAGCTGGCCCTTGCCGCCGTAAAGTGTGTCCAGGATTACCTGGCGGTCAATTGCCATCTGAACTGCTTTCCTGACCTGCAGGTTGTTAAACGGTTCTATCTTCTGGTTCATGGTAAAGTAGGTTGTTCCAAGACGCGGTCCGGAAACCATCTGGTCCGGATAAGTCTCCTGGAAACGGTCAATCTGCTCTGTCATATAGTCCATGTCCAGAAGATCCAGCTGGCCGCTCTCAAACATCATGGTCTGTGTCTCAGTATCAGGCACGATCTTGATTACAACGCCCGGAAGCTGGCTGGCTCCCTGGAAATAATCATCGTTCCTCACAAGTACAAGCTGATCATTATAAGTCCAACTGGCAAACTTAAAGGGGCCGGTGCCAACGGTCAGGGCCGGGTCAAGGCCGAACTGGTCCCCTGCTTTCTCGGTGGCCTTTTCATTGTAAATACATACGGCCGGGGTGGAGATGCAGGCCAGGAAACCGGAGTACGGTTCCTTAAGGGTCAGCTTAAATGTGTAGTCATCCAGGATTTCAAAGCCTTCCAGCTCAGTTGCGGTTCCCTCAAAAAGCTCTGAGGAGCCTTTTATCTGGTCCAGGAATTCGGAGTTAGTCCCTCCCTGTACCGTAAGCATGCGCTCGAATGTATATTTCACATCACTGGCCTTCAGTTCCTCGCCATTATGGAACTTCACGCCTTTTCTCAGGTAAAAGGTGTATTCCATGCCGTCATCGCTGATATCCCACTTCTCTGCCAGACACGGTTCAATGGAGGATGTCCCGTCATCCGCAACCTTGATTTCACAGAGGCTGTCATAGATATTAATGGGAATCTGATAATCCTTGGATGTCTTCTGCATGTCCGCTGTCTGGATATCCGCATTCAGGGCAACGTAAAGGAAACCCGTTGTGTCAATGCCGGTATCGCCCACGCTCTGTCCTGCGCCCGCTCCCTGGGCGTCTCCTGAAGCGCTGCTCTCTGCCGCCCCCGGCTGGGTTGCTGGCGTGCTGCCGCCCTGACCGCCGCAGCCGGACAGTCCCAGACCGGCAGCCATCATCAGTGCAAGTACCAGGCTTAATTTTCTTTTCATAGATGCTCCTCCTTTTTGTTCGGCCTCATACACAAAAAGACGCAGTACAACTTTTTTCTGCGTCATTGCATCCTCTTCCGAATTAATTGACTTATGAAAATAATAATACCATAGGGGATATCTCTTTTCAATGTTTTTGTTGCAGTTCTTCATTTACCAGGTCAAAGGTTTCTGTTTTATCATCCATGGTCACAGTTACCCGGATTACTTCATCCCCCTGCACAATCGCCCCGCCCCTGCTTGCGCCGCGGAGCTTGAATACCGTGTCCCTGTATGGTATGGCATCGCTGAGGGACCCGCCTCCCACGGAAGTTTCATAAGAAATAGCAAGTTTTTTCGTCTGATTCAATACATCCAGGCCTTTTTTGTAAGATGCGGTCACTTCATACCGGCATTCACTCTCTGAACTCAGACGGCCATCCATATTGTAAAGTGTAATGGAGCCATCCACCTGGTACTCAAAATCCCATTCCTCATTGCCGCCTGTAAATGTAAAGCAGCGGCGGTCCACGGAATCAACATACTTTGTCATATCCGGTTTACGGATGAAATCAGTCAGCATGCCGGATGACATGATTACTTCCGGCAGCTGCCCGTAATCGCTGCTTTGATTGGAAGATGAGGCCGGTAAGACCATAGCAAGGTAACTGCCCCAGAATTCAAGGGAATCCTTATACACAGCAAAGGTCTGCGGTCCGGTTTCCTGCTGTTTCGGGTCAAGCTCCTTTATTTCATAGTAGGCATCAATTATCCCCTCTTCCTGGAGTTTAATCATGACCGCCTCATTATGGGCGCTAAAATATACAGGCAGGGATCCATCATATGCTTTCATGAATTCACGCACCTGTGCCAAGTATCCTGATTCCGAAACCGGGATAAACCGCAGTGGTTTGTCCAGCCGTATATAGTTCCCACGCAGCCGTTTGGGCAATTCCGTTTCTTTTGCCTGGGTCCACTCTATGTCTGTATCCAAAAACCAGACAGCCGCGTCCTCTTCCGTCCCCGTTGCCATGCCTCCCCTGTCTTCCCCGCTGATTGTCACATCAGGCTCCGTTCCATCAATAACAGATGCCTTACATCCTGCGGTAAGAACCACAGATAAGGACAGCATTGCCATTAAACCAGTTATACGCATTGCATCCACCTCCTCCAAACAGACCATTCATCGCGCCATATCTTATAGTCATAATATAGCATAATGCAGATATCAATATCTGTCATTTGTATTAAATGTTTATTACAATGGACTATAAAATTTTTTTCCAAAAACCATTGACATTTATCTCCAAAGGGGATATAATAGCTCTTGCGCTGTTAGAGATAAACAAGCAGCAGCATGCGTCAGTAGCTCAGCTGGATAGAGCATACGGCTACGGACCGTAGTGTCGGGAGTTCGAATCTTCTCTGGCGCATGAAAAAAGCCTCGCAGGTGAACCTGTGAGGTTTTTTGTTGTCTGTAATCTGTGTTGTCTGTAATCCTAATCCCATAAGCCTAATCCTATTAATCGAAAACCGGCCGCATGGTTCCTGAACCGCCCAGCCGGTTCCGTCCGCCTTCATTAGGAACGAAAGGATGCAACGGGATTGTCCGGTGTCACATACCGCATCCCGTCTTTTCTCCCGCCCCAGGGAACCTCCTTTGCAACGGTATCAGCCGTTCTCGTCCAGGACAGCCCGCACCACTTTAAGTATCTCCGGCGTGACCTTAATCATGCGCTGGCGTTTGGACACCTTAGCCACCGCATCCTCAAACCCCACTCCATCCCGCCCTGTCATGGCATCACGCATAAGGATATAATAGAGCATCAACCCACGGATTTCCACCCAGGGCAGCTTGGAGGCCAGCTCCTTCTCAACCGCTTTCTTCTGCTCGTCCCCTCCGGGAAAGATTCGGTACAGATAGTCACGCTCATCCCGCTCCCGTTCTTCCCTGCTCTTAAATTCAAGTCCAAATAAACTCATGGTTCCCTCCTGTGTATTCTCTGATATGCCGTACAGCAGCCCTATGACCTAAAACACGCTCTATTACCAGTATAAAATCCACAGCGGGGAACGTCAAGGACATCTTTACTCCCCCTCCCGCATCATCTCCGTGCCGTAGAACACACCGCGGTCCAGCGAACCGTCCTGGCTGGCCACAATGGTGGTACATACCGCGTCCCCTGTTATATTGACAGCCGTCCTGCTCATATCCAGGATACGGTCAATCCCCATGATAAGCGCTATGGCCTCCACCGGCAGCCCTACGGATGCAAATACCATGGAAAGGGTGATAAGTCCCACCCCAGGCACGCCTGCGGTACCGATGGAGGCCAGGGTGGCAGTGAGTATGACGGTCAGATAGTCTGCCACAGACAGATGGATTCCGAATGCCTGGGCCGCAAACACCACGGCCACACCCTGCATGATGGCCGTGCCGTCCATGTTGATGGTGGCCCCCAAGGGAATGGTGAATGAGGATACCCGCTTGGACACCCCCATTTTCCTGTGAAGGGTTTCAATCGACATGGGGATGGTTGCATTGGAGGTGGCTGTGGAGAAGGCAAATCCCATGACCGGAAGGAACTTTTTCAGGAACACCCTTGGGCTTAAGCCTGTAAATATCCTGAGTATGACCATATAAACCACCACACACTGTATGACCAGTGCAAGGAGGACGCCTGCCATATATTTGAGAAGAGGGACGAACGCATCAAAACCAATCCCTGAAAATGTCCTGGCCGTGAGGCAGAACACGCCGTATGGCGCCAGCTTCATGACCATCACGGTCATCTGCATCATCACATCATTGAACTGTCCGAAAAAGTTCCCCACTGTCTCAGCGCTTTCCCCAAGTCCTGCCAGAATGACCCCCACTAACAGCGCAAACAGGATGATGGACAGCATGTCCCCGCTTGCCAGAGCATGGATTGGATTGGTGGGGATGATATCCAGCAGGGTGTCCGCCAGCCCGGCCCGCTCTGCAATGGACACATCCGCCGCCTCGATGGACGACATGTCAAGCCCCTGGCCCGGATTGATTACATTGGCGGTAAGGATGGCAGCTGTTATGGCAAGGGCGGTGGTGACCAGATAAAAGCCCAGCGTCTTCACCCCTATCCGTCCCAGCTTCCCGGTATCCCCCATGGCCATGCTGCCGCAGACCAGGGAGCAGAACACCAGCGGAACCACCAGCATCTGCATGAGACGCAGGAACCCATTTCCAATCACATAGAAAATGCCGTCTATCATCAGGCCGTCCCTGAAAGGCCCTGCCGGTACCACATAGTGGAACAGGATCCCGGCAGCCGCTCCCATAAGAAGTCCGATGAAAATTGCCGTGGTAAGCCCCGGCTTCCCCATCCCGCCTTCTTCCGCCCCATTCTTCCCCATTCCCCTATCCTTCCTCCCGTCATCCTTCCTCCATAACGTCCTCATCTCCCCTGCCTCCAATCCATACCAGCCATACCTGTATCCTGACGCCTGCGTCTCCACTGCTCCATATACGCTTCCAGCATGACCTTCCAGTCAGGAAGCAGGGCAATGCCGGAAATCCGCAGCATCATGTTATCCAGTACGCTGTAGGAAGGCCGCAGGGCATTCAGGTCATCATCCCCGCCCCGGGCCTGCATCACCGGGGCGCCGGTCCCTGACAGGCGCACTGCCTCCCTGGCAAATTCATAACGGCTGCAGCTTCCCTGTCCCGTCACATGATAAAGGCCGTCCTCCCCGTGGTACATCAGTTCCACTGTCTTTTCCGCCAGCTCCTCCGCCCCTGTGGGCGCTGCGTACTGGTCTGCGGCCGCATGTATGACCTGTCCCTGTTCCGCCATCCTTAGGATCTGCCCCAGGTAAGGGCTTCCCGCCCCGAATATCCAGGAACTCCTGATGATGATATGCCTGCTGCAGAATTCCCGTACAAAGTTCTCCCCTGCCAGCTTTGATTTCCCATATATGGTCTGTGGACCGGGGGTATCAAATTCCGTATATGGCTCCCGGCTGTCCCCGTCAAACACGTCATCCGTGGAAAACTGTACCAGCCTGGCCTTTCCCATCCTGGCGGCCACGCTGAGATTCCTTGCCCCCAGTGCATTTACCTTAAACGCAAGCTCCGGTTCCCGCTGGCACCGGGCCAGGTCCGTAAGCCCTGCGCAGTTAATGATGAAATGGGGCCGGTTCATTCCCGCATACTCCATCACATCCCCTGAAACCGTGATATCCACGGAATCCACATCCGTCAGGAGAAGTTCCACCGGTTCTGACCTTAAAAGCCCTGTCAGCTTGCGCCCAACCCTTCCATTTGCACCGCATATCCATATTTTCTGCATATCATTTCTGCCTTCCTGTTCTTTATCTTGCTATTATTATGTACAGAAGGCGCAAAAAAACGGCATCCGAAGATAAATTCCGCGGATGCCGGCCTGATAGCCTGATGGATGGTTGTCCTGAGACCACCTATTTCCTTTCATTGTGCGTTTCAAATTCATTTTCAATCTCTTCCAATATATGTGCGTAACGGCAGAATTCCGCTTCCAGCCTGTCCTTGTTCTCCGGCTGTTTTTTATAGCACACCCGGTGCTCCATACTGGCCCAGAAGTCCATGGCCATGGTCCTAAACTGCACTTCCACCGGAAAGTACTCCATGGTGTCCAGACAGTACACCGGTATGCCTAAAACCAGGTGCAGGCTCCTGTAACCATTGGGCTTGGGTGATAGTATGTAGTCCTTTTCCTTAATCTCCACAAGATCTGTCTGGCGTTTCAGGATATTTACCATGTTATAGATATCATCCACAAAATAACAGATGACGCGTATGCCTGCAATGTCCTGAAGCTCGTTCCGGGCATTGGCGATGCTGTCCGTAAATCCAAGACGCCTGAGCTTATCCTCAATGCTCCTCTTTTCCTTAAGCCGGCTCTGGATATTATGGATGGGGCCGGAAACATTCTTTTCTTTATACAGGCTGTGATTCAAAACCTCCAGACGGGTATTCAGCACACGCCTTGCATCCTCATAGGGCTTGATTAAATCGTAATATTGCTCATTGGTCATCCCTCGCCCCTGCCTCCCTGTCATTTTCTTTTCACCGGCATGCCCTTAACATGCCCTTATGGCCCTCATGTCCTTCACGCAGCCTTATCACTGCCATATTTATCCAGCATACAGGGAATTTGTGAGTATTTTGTGATGGGATTCTGAAATTTTCATTAGGATTCTATGGAAAAATAAAAGAAAAAAAGCAGCCATACCATAGGGATACGGCTGCTGACCGGGCCGCCCTCTGGCGCGCCTGTCATGAATGGAGCTGGGCCGGCGGGATTCGAACCCTCGAGTGCAGGAGTCAAAGTCCTGTGCCTTACCGCTTGGCGACGGCCCAATAAATCCGGATAAAAAAAAATTCCCAATAAGGGAAGGGTGAGTAGAGGGATTCGAACCCTCGGCCTCCAGAGCCACAATCTGGCGCGATAACCAACTTCGCCATACCCACCATAATATTATTATTCGCTTTTCAGAGCTTGCGCTCAATGAGCCTGAAGGGATTCGAACCCCCGACCCACGGCTTAGAAGGCCGTTGCTCTATCCAACTGAGCTACAGACTCATGCTCGCTGACAACTTACCATGATGCCACACTTTGTCCGTCTACCGTTGTCAACGAGTCATAGTTTACCATAGGTTCTGTAAGATTGCAAGCACTTTTTTAATTTTTTTCCCTGGTTTTTTCGTGGATTATCCTGCCGGACGTCCGACGCTCCCCTACATCGTTCCTTCCATCATGGCAGACACATCCACGATTCCCTCTTTCCCAGCCTGGATAACCTCAGCGGGCAGCTGCTCAAATGGAACATTCTCCCGTATGAACAGGGCCTGGACAATGGATGCCATGTTGGCTCCCGCCACCACCTTGAGGTTCTTGCCCACCGGTTCTGTCAAAAGCTGCACCGCCACGTTAAAGGGCGAGCCGCCCAGGATGTCCGTCATCAGAAGCACGTCATCCGATTCAAGGGCATTGATGGCCTGGATCATGTGGGATTTAAGCTCCTCTATGCCCTCTCCTTTTGTAAAATTAACAACCTGTACCTGTTCCGGCACCCCGGCCACCAGCTGGATGGCGCTCATCACGCCCTGTGCATACTGTCCATGGCCGGTTATCACAATACCTGTCACCTTAATTCCTCCTGATATCTATTGTCTTCTCCCCTTTTCAGGCACCTGCCCTGGAGCGTGTCTGAACATCCAGTCCCGCCGTCTATGCGTAGAACCCGCTCATATACCCGATTCCGGTCAGTATGGCTGCCAGGACAAGGATCAGTCCCATCAGCTTAAGGGGTGACCACTTCTTCTTGGCATACAGCCAATACACGCCCAGGGTCAGCCCTAAGGGCACCAGACGCGGGAAAATGTTGTTGATTGTGGCGTCTGCGTTAAAAATCACCTGTCCTGCCAGCACCTCCCCGGTAGCGGCGTCAAACACGTCCTTCACAATCTGGAATGGGATGGAACAGCTGACAAAGGATGCAGTCAGGGCGCCGACCACCAGAAGTCCCATGAAGTTCATGGAATTGGTCAGGATATCCATCTTCCCGGTTGCCATGAACCCGGACATGCCCTCCAGGCCCGACTTATATCCAAAGTAGAATAATTTCCTGGACAGGATGCAGGTCAGCACCGGATAAGCCAGCAGGTAGATGGCCGCGCCCACCCATGCCATGGAACTGTCCAGTCCCTGTGAGATGGACATACATATGGTCAGGAGGATGGGGATGATGGTGGCCACCCACAGTGAATCGCCGATGGCGGAGGTGGGGCCGATAAGGGCCACCTTGACGGTGTTGATCACATCCGGCGTGCACTGTCCATTGGCATTGGCTTCCTCCATGCCGCACACGATGCCGTTACAGATGGAGCCTACCTGGGCCTCTGTGTTAAAAAGGGTCACGTGGCGCTTCAGGGCCTCGGCCTTTTCCTCTTTGCTGTCGTACAGTTCATCCACAACCGGCGCCATTGCCTGGCCAAAGGCCATGCCCAGCATACTCTCCGCCTGCTGGGAGCAGCCGTTCCAGAAAAACCAGTTCCAGAAGGATTTATCCAATGTTTTTTTGCTTAACTGCCTGCTCATACCCTTGCCTCCTTTTGCTCAATCTGAAACACATAGTAAATCACTGCCAGCAGGGTCGCGATGACAGCCACTGCCATGGTGTTTAAGTTAAAGTACGTCACCAGTACAAAGCCCAGCAGGAAAATGCAGATCTGCCACTGCTTTTTTAACAGGAAGGAGATGATGATCCCCATTCCAAGGGCAGCCATCATGCCCCCAAAGGTGCTGAGCAGGGTCGTAAGCCAGCCCGGTATCATGGATGCAAAGTCAGCCTGTGCCGATGCGGCCGTCATGGTGGTGAGAAGGATTACGGCCGGGATAAAACGGCAGGCCAGGCCAATGAGCTGTCCGCATACAACATTGGGGATATACATCTTTCCTGTTTCCCCTGCCTCGGCGTATTTGTTGGCAAGGCGGTTTAAGGGCAGGTTCAGGGCGTAGGACAGGTTCCACACCATCTGTCCCACCAGACCGCCGATTCCAGCGAACACCACGGCCAGGCCGATTACCTGAGTGCTTTCCATGCCTTTTCCGAATACCAGCGCCCCGGCCGTGCCTATGTAGGTGGCATAGGATAAATCCCAGGCCACTGCGCCGCCCGGCGTCACATTACCCATGTACATGATCTGCAGGGCAATGCCCACAACCATGGCTGTCTGCAGGTCCCCCATGATCACGCCCACCACAAAGGATGCAACCAGCGGCCGTCCCAGGGTATACCATCCTATGGTATTACCTACAATGGAGCCAATGGAACCCAGATACACAAACAGTGAAATTGCTATAATCTGTAAGACACTCATTTCTTCCCCTCCTATACGTTAAATTGTTTTCTTAAATGCTTCCCACGTTGTTCTGGATGAGGTGGGCAGCTGGTGGAAAAATACCTCCAGTCCGTCATTTGCAAACCCATCCAGTATTTCCACATCCTGGTCGCTGAGGTAGAATATCCCCGTGGCCCCGTCCAACTTATGCCTGGAATCCTCCTTTTTAGCCAGGTTCCCCAGCATGATTGCCTTGGCCCCTCCTATCTCCTCCTTAAGGGCTGTCAGGACTTCGGGCTGCTTCACGATCATCAGCCGGTTCCCGGTTCCCGGGGTTTTCAGTATCTCCCTGGCCTCCTGGGTCGTGACAATGTGTGTTTTGTAGGTGCCCGGCACGCCCATGGTCATGATGGTCTTGAGCATGGGATTCTTGGCGCTCACATCATCCACTGCCACGATTTCCTTAATCTGCAGCGTGGGGCACCATGCCACGATGGTCTGTCCATGTATCAGCCTGTCGTCAATTCTTACATACAAATCTGCCATTGCAGTTCCTCCTTTCAGGCACGGCCGCGCGCACCATCCAAACATTTCCTGACAAATCCTTTGTGGATTTCCAGACGTTCCTTTGCTTCTTCGGCGGTTACCCCTGCCAGAATCATGACAATGGCAGCTTTAATCCCTCCATCTGCCTCTGAAAGGGCTGCCTGTGCCGCCTCCTCCGTGCAGCCGCATGCCATGGATACAATCCGTTTGGCCCGCTCCACCAGTTTCAGGTTCGTGGCCCGCATATCCACCATAAGGTTTCCATATACTTTTCCGATTCCCACCATAGATGCAGTGGAAATCATGTTCAGGATCATCTTCTCCGCCGTACCCGCCTTAAGCCTTGTGGATCCTGTGAGGATTTCCGGCCCCGCGTCCACCTCGATGGCAATGTCCGAATAGGCTGAAAGCTCTGCCGGGCGGTTGCAGGAAAGCCCCACGCAGCACGCGCCCGCTTCCCTGGCATATTCCAATGCGCCGATACAGTACGGGGTACGCCCGGAAGCAGAAAGGGCCACCACCACATCCCGCCCATCCACATGGAGCTGTTCCAGGTCCTTCCTGGCTTCCTCCTTGGAATCCTCCGCTCCCTCCTGGGCGCGGACAAAGGCTTTCTCACCTCCTGCAATGATTCCCACCACCTCGTCCGTGGTGGAAAATGTGGGCAGGCACTCCACTGCATCCAGGATTCCCAGCCTGCCGCTGGTCCCTGCCCCGGCGTAAACCAGCCTGCCCCCCTGGTTCAGCGCGCGGATGACAGCCTCCACGGTTTCCTGGATCTGGGGCAGCACCTGCTTTACGGCCTCAATGACATTTTTATCCTCTTCGTTCATCACGGTCAGGAGTTCCCCCACACTCATAAGGTCCAGGTCCAGTGTCCTAGGGTTCCTGCTCTCTGTCTTTAAACCGGATAATACTTCCTTATCCTTCCCCTTCAGTCCTACCATAAGCGTTCCTCTATCTGGCTTGCATACATGTAGCCCACTGTATTGCAGTCGTTTCCTGATTCAATTCCCCTTACCTTCAGGTTGGTGGTATAGTAAGGAATATACGGGAAATCGTTGATTTCCCCCTTAAATACCTGGTACTCCTTAAGGGCCTCAAACCACTGCTCCGTCTCCCCGCTGCTGAGGCTGTAATACGCCTGGGGGATAAAACCCTGCAGGTCCTCAAAGGTCTCGCCGTACACCAGCCGGATGGGATTCCCCTTTTTCCTGAGATGCTTCACAGCCAGGGTCACCGCGTCATGGGTATTGATATGTCTCGGATGCATGGAACCGCGCCAGTGGGTGATGACCAGCTCCACCTTTTCCTCTTCAAAATATCCTTCCAGCCTTCTGGCAAAGTCCTCCAGGGAGGGCATGCTGCTTGACACATATCCCAGCCATATGGTATCGCCGCCCAGGGCCTTGGCCGCCCTCTGGTTCTGGTCCAGAAGCGACTTAAGATATGCCTGTTTCTCCTCCTCCGTCGCACCTGGGTCCTCCAGCCTGCCCTGGGTCACATGGATTAGGGTGCAGTGGCTGCCCTGCTTTGCATATTTTAAGATCAATGGTCCTCCAAGCAGCTCCGCATCCAGTGAATGGGCTCCGATACTTACCACGCGTTTTGCTATTTCCATTTCCTATTCCCTCCCTTATATATCCTTGCGGTAATCCTTAAATGTCCTGAACACATGGACCCCGTGGCGTTCATAGAACCTGCGGCCCGGGTCATCCGTGGACACAAAATATAGGTGGTAGATCCCCCTCTTCTCCATCTCCAGCTGGGCCAGGTCAAAGAGGATGCTGCCAAGCCCCTGGTTCCTCACGCGCTCCGCTGTTCCAATCGGCCCGAAACGCATGGGATTTTCATCAATCATCCTGGTACAGAATCCGCATATCTTATCCTCTTTATCAAGTACCAGCAGGATACAGTCCTCTGCCCGGTCATGCTGCATGGTCAGCAGGCAGTTGCGCTTCCATCCGCCCCCGAATTCATCACGGGCAAAATTCAGCAGGTCCACCGCGTATTCATATGAAAACATCTTAAAATCAAATCCCGCCTCATTGGCCTTTTTCAGCCGTTCCTTTGTCTCATCCGACAGGCGGTAGCCGTGCAGGTCCTTGCACATGGAATAGCTGGTCTTACCCTTCACATAACCGTGCTTTTCAAAAAATGCCGCTCCCCCCGCATAATTCTCCGTATCCACGCCCGGGAAAAAGTAACTCGGGCTGTAGGCCGCCAGGGTGATGTTCCTGGCCCCCCTTGCCTTTAAATCCGCCTCCGCCCTCATAAGGAGCTTTGTGCCGATTCCTTTTCCCTGGTATTCCCCGGACACAAACATCACATTGATCCATCCGCGCTCAGGTTCCGTCCCCCGCTCCAGATAGGGGAATTTTCTTTTGGTGGCCAGCAGGAATCCCACTGTCTTCCCATCCTCCAGCGCCACATAGCACAGGTCCGAATCAAAGTTGTCGTCCAAAAGCGCCTGCTGGCGGAATTTATGTACGGTTATGGGGTCTGCGAAAAGCTCCTGGTTCCAGAGTCCCACCACCTGGGCTTCATATGCCTGGTTATAGGTTAAGAGTTCCATGATAGTCCCTTCCTTCCTTAATATAGTCGTTTTCCTTAAATACAGCCGGATTCCTTAAATACAGCCGGGATTCTTAAATACAGCCGGATTCCTTATATGATATCCTTTGTTATTACATTGCTTTTGAGCCTGGATATATTCCTCTCATAATTATTCTTCACATATGCGGTAAACAGTATGTCGATGATGTTTAGCTGGGATATCCTGGACGCGGTTGCCGCGGTCCTCACCAGCAGTTCCTTGGCCGACACATACAGTTTGCAGTCAGCCAGGCGGGTCAGTTCATTCTCAGCAAACCGTGTCACCGTGATGATCGGGACATCCTGTTCCTTCAGCACCTTGGCGCAGGTCAGCATTTCCTTGGTCAGGCCTGAGTAGCTGAATATGACGGCCACGTCCTCCTTTGTCAGGTTCCTTGCGCACACAAGCTGGGAATGCCAGTCATCATTGCAGATACAGGGCTTATTAAGCCTGAGGAACTTAAGATACATATCCCTGGCAGCAAGGAGCGAGGAGCCGATTCCAAACAGCCCTATGGTCCTGGCCCTCTCAAGGATGTCCACACAGCTTTGCAGTTCGTCCAGATCCACTAATTTGCGCGTGTCCTCCAATGCCTGTATGCTTCTGTACGTGACCTTATCCACAATATCCTTCAGTCCGTCGTCCCGGCTGATTTCCGTGCTGATGTCCTTACGGGCCTGGCTGCGCAGCGCAATCTCGTAATTCAGGGAGCTGCTGAATTCCTTATAGCCGCTAAACCCCAGCTTTTTGCACAGACGGATGATTGTGGCCGCCGAGGTATAGGTCCTCTCAGCCAGCACATGGATGCTGAGCTTGGATGCTTCCTCCGGCTTCTCCAACAGGTACCGGACCAGATCCTTTTCCGCCCCGTTGGCCTGTACCCTGTACTCCTGCAGTCTTACCAATACATTCTTCATCGTATCCCGTCCTCACTTTTAATTATAGGAAATGAAACTAAATTGTCAATAAATCCATTATATAACGAAACTTTGTTTCAATCAATGTAACAATTATTCCTTTTCAAATTAATTGTTTGAAACTTGTTCACAATTCCTTCTTGTCTCTGTTATTTTTATCACAAACCGTCCTGCCGACTTTGGGAACATTTTCCACGCAAAAAAAGAAGCCTCATAAGGCTTCTCCCTGAGAGCAGGTGATGGGAATCGAACCCACGTATCTAGCTTGGAAGGCTAGTGTTCTACCATTGAACTACACCTGCATATAAACAATCATTCGGTTATGAATCGGGGTGACAGGATTCGAACCTGCGACCTCCTGGTCCCAAACCAGGCGCTCTAGCCAAGCTGAGCCACACCCCGGTACCGGTATAATATACCCGTCATTCTCTCCCGTCTCACGACGCAAAAGTTATTATATACTATGCCGGTTAGAATGTCAATGTTATTTTTATTTTTTTGGTTCCCGCTCCCCCTTGACGTTTTCCCTTTGACGCTTTCCTTCGGCCTTTTCCGGGAAATGGGTTCCGCCCTTATATTCCGCCCTTTCCCGTGGTCATATTCCTACAGGAAGTTCAGGGCAAAGTGGGCTTCCCCCTCCTTATCAATCTCCATCAGCATGTAGGATGGCCTGTGGCCGTCCTGGCGCGGATAGGAAAGGCTTCCCGGGTTCAGTACAATCAGGTCCTTATCACCCGGCTTTTTGTCAATCTCGTAAAACGGCCTGTGGGTGTGTCCGTACATGGCAATGTCAAATCCCCTGGCCCTGGCCTCCTCAGCCAGATACTCGGCCCCAACGGAGACATTATAGTAGTGCCCATGGGTCAAAAGGGTCCTGTAACGTCCAATCATGATATCCTTTTCCCTGTCCAGGCAGGAGAAAAAGTCATTGTTGCCCAGAATCATCTCCAGGTCACAGCCTTCATTCACCCAGGTGGCAATCATGTGCTCACTGCCCTCCGCGTCCCCCAGATGGATCAGCATATCCAGGGGGCCTGACCGCGCAATGACCTGCTTAAGGTTCTCGTCCTTCCTATGGGTATCACTGACAATCAATATCTTCATCCCGCGTCCTCCCCATCCTTTTTAAGCACTTCTTCAAGGACCGTCTTCATGGCCCTCAGCGCCTTTCCCCTGTGGCTGATTGCATTCTTCTCCTCCATGGTGATTTCAGCCGAGGTCATGCCGTAGGCGGGAAGATAGAGGATCGGGTCATAGCCAAAGCCTCCCTGTCCCGCAGGTTCATCTGCAATCAGGCCCTCCATGGTTTCCTCTGTGTGGAGCACCCGGCCGTCCGGCAGGACTGCGGCTATATTGCACACGAACCGCGCGCTGCGCTCCTGCCCAACTGCCTGCTTCAGCCTGTCAATGATATTCCTGTTCTTAATCTCATAGGAGGTATCCTCCCCCATGTATCTGGCTGAGTATATTCCCGGTTCCCCGCCGATATAATCCACTACCAGGCCGGAATCATCCGCCAGCACGATATCCCCTGTCAGGTTCCACACTGCCCGTGCCTTAATCTCGGCGTTCTCCCCAAAATCCGCCCCGTCTTCCACAATTTCAGGATTCACCCCTGCCTCCTTCATGGACAGCACGGGCAGTCCCAAATCCGCCAGCAGCACCCTTATCTCCCGCATCTTCCCTTCATTGCCGGTTGCAAATATTATTCTATGTCCCATTTCCTCAATCCTCATCTGTCATTTCCCCTGATAACCGCCGGTACGGCCCTGCAGACGCCGTACTATTCCGTATATGCCTTCAGGCAGAGATTGCACTTCTGTGTCTCTTCCACATGCTCCCAGACACTGCCGTTATGGCTTAGGTATCCCTCGCCGTCCGACAGGTCCACCTGGGCAATGCCGTCCCCTGCATCGTATTCAATGGCAACCGGATGAACGGTTCCCGGTGTTGTTATTTTTATAATTATAGCAAATTTTTCATTATCATCCAATCTTATTTTTTCTTTCAGGGGCACGGTATAGTAACCTGCGTTGGCGAGTTTCCCCCTGACCACCGGGGTCCGGCTGTTAAGGGCCTTCTCCATCCGGTGGCTGCCCGCTTCCGGCAGGTTCCTTGCCACATATATCTCATACTCCGTATCCTTATCCGTTGCATAGAATCCGGCGGCAGCCAGGTCCTCCCCTTTCCCGGCCCTGTAAGTATTGGCAAACCACGCCTCGTCCTGGCCGTATCCAATCTGCCCCACCCAGCCGCAGAGGTCGCTCTGGTATATCTTCTTATAATTGTCCACCGGTTCCACGCCCGTGTAGACAATGTTGTGCACACCGATATTACTGTCATGATAGGACACATAAAAATATCCCTGGTCCCCAAAGTCCTCCCCCCAGCTGTTGGTACAGATGAACGCGCCATCCCCCTCCAGCTCCATGTTGAAATTCTCCTTTGGATAATTGTCATCCCAGCCCACGATGACGGAGTCATGGTTGGGCTGCTCGCTGCCAATGTAGCAGTATGAATTGGTTTCCCGGTTATAGTACACGGACTCGCTTTCATAATCCCGCATGGATGTGAACAGGGAGCTTTGGACGCCGCCCTGTAAGTATACGGCGCGCTTAACTGCATCATAGTCCTTTGGACCAAGGACCTGGATTTCCTGCACATGCTTTGAGGGCTTCAGATTGTCCGGTGAATACCCATCCCCATAGGGATCCTCCGATTCCAGCACGGGCCCCTGCCATGCTAACAGATACGCCATGGACATGGTATATTCCCCGCCCTCATCCTGTCCCAGCAGGAAACTGTTGTGCATGGTCATATGGTCCACGGCAAACATCTCCCTGTCCGTTGGCAGAAGTGAGGATTCCAGGGCTGTCAGGGAGGCGAACGCCCAGCATGTCCCCAGCGAACCCTGGTTGCCAATCTGGGGCGCCCTTCCTGCCTTCCTGTAGTCATAGGATTCCGGAAGCTTTATGTCAGCGCCCCGGCCCCGGTTCCAGGTGTAAGGAAATGCCTTTCCCTGATTCCCATCCGTACGATCCGCGCCTGATTGTCCATGTGCTCCTGTCTGCCCATCCGTCCCGGATGTCCCCTGACCTGAACCGCCTGGCTTTCCCGCACTTCCATGGCCCGTATCCGCTGGTCCTGAACCGTCTTTTCCCTCTGTGCCGCTGCCTGTCCCGGTACTGCCCATGGTTCCACGGCCATCCCCTGTGCCGGAACTGCTCTGTATCCCGGTGCCGCTCTGGGTCCCGGTGCCGCCTTCTGATTCAAAGCCGTCCTGGATTCCGGTGCCGCCTTCCAATCCAAAGCCGTCCTGGGTCCCGGTGCCGCCTTCTGATCCAAAGCCGTCCTGGGTCCCGGTGCCGCCTTCCGATCCAAAGCCGTCCTGGATCCCGGTGCCGTCATCGGCTCCAGTGTCATCCACGGCTTTCTCCATCCCCTGCCCTCCCCCAAGAAGGCGTGAACATCCGGCCGAATTGCCTGCCAGGATCAGGCCCAGCAGGATCAGCATCAGCCGTTTTCTCTGTCCGTATGATAAAAAGGTATTGCTATGTCTCAATTCTCTCTGCTCTCCTGACTTCGTCTGGGAGGCTTGGGACCCATAAACTGGTAAAAATATGTTTTCATCATTCCATTATAAATCTTGCGGTTCTTATCCGCTTTGCGCCCGATGTACTTCTCAGTATCCTCATAGGAAGTGATAAGATACATGGACCATGCGTCAAGGGCAGCATAGCGCTCCCCGATTTCACGGTACAGCGCCGGAAGGTTGGATTTATCCTCAATACGCTCACCATAAGGCGGATTCGATATGATGAAACCATACTTCTTAGGATGGCTCAGGGCGCTGACCGGCCGTTGCTGGAAGTGTATCATATCAGCCACTCCTGCGGACTCCGCATTGGCCCTGGCCGCCTTCACGATATCGCCGTCAATGTCATATCCCTGGATATCCACCTTTATATCCGTATCCACCAGTTCATTGGCCTCATCCATGGCCTCATACCAACATTTACGTTTAATTATGTTCCTCCATTCTTCCGAAAGGAAGGAGCGGTTCATGCCCGGCGCCATATTGGCTGCCAGCATGGCCGCTTCAATGGGAAATGTCCCGCTTCCGCAGAACGGGTCCACCAGGATGCGGTCCCTGTTCCACGGTGTAAGCATGATCAGGGCAGCCGCCAGTGTCTCCGTAATAGGAGCCTTGCTGGTCAGTGTCCTGTATCCCCGCTTGTGCAGGGAATCGCCGCTGGTGTCAATGCCTACCGTCACCATGTCCTTGTACAGGAAAACGCGCAGGGGATAACTGGCTCCATTTTCAGGGAACCATGTGACGCCGTAATGCTTTTTCAGGCGCTCCACCATTGCCTTTTTCATGATGGACTGGATATCCGAAGGGCTGAACAGCTTACTTTTAATGGAAGATGCCTTGGCAACCCAGAACTTACCATCCTCCGGGATATATTCCTCCCAGGGTATGGCCCTTGTGCCCTGGAACAGGTCCTCGAAGGTCTCTGCCTTAAAGCATCCCACCTTTAACAGCACCCGCTCCGCGGTGCGCAGGAAAATATTGGCCCTGCATACAGCCTCGTCATCCCCGATAAAGGTGACACGCCCGTCTTCCACCAGGGATATCTCATATCCCAGATCCAGTATCTCTTTTTTCAGCACCGCCTCCAGGCCAAAATGGCAGGGTGCAATCAGTTCATATGTCTTCAATCAATTATCCTCTCCGCATATTACAGCTTAATTTCTTTTACCACATCCCCATCCAGGGTAAGGATGGAGAATACGCCGTCCTCCAGCATGGCATATGTGTTGGGGTTGCCTCCCTTGGGTATGGAAACCGACCCCGGGTTCAGCACCGTAATGGTCCCGCATGCTTTTGTGTCCACCTTCTCCGCCTTCAGCAGATGGGTGTGTCCATGAACCAGTATGTCGCCTGCTTTCATGGGCGGCAGGTTATCCTGGTCATATACGTGGCCATGGGTTGCATAGAAGGTCCTGCCGTCTATGACAAACAGCCCGTAATCCGCCATGATAGGGAAATCCAGCACCATCTGGTCCACCTCCGTGTCACAGTTCCCCCGGACCGCGTAAATCTCATTCTTCATGGGATTTAACATGGCAATGACTTCCTTGGGCGCATATTCCTTTGGAAGGTCATTGCGGGGACCGTGATACAGTATGTCTCCCAGAAGGACCAGGCGCCCTGCCCCCGACCTTCCATATATATCCAGCAGCTGCCTGCAATAGTATGCAGACCCGTGTATATCTGACGCAAACATTATTTTCATAGGTTTATCCTCCAAAAACAGGGTTTTGTCCTGAAATTTCAATGCATTTCTATTCTATAGCCGATGCAGGCCTTCTGTCAATGTATTTCCCCCGGTAATTCAACATTCCGCCGGCCAGGTCCACTGCCTCATACCCCATTCTCCACAGGTCGCGGCAGGCCAGCATGCTTTTCGCCCCCCTGTCGCAGTAAAACACCACGGCGCCGTCCTTTCTTATCCGGTCCAGGCTGGCCTCCAGATCCTCAAAAGGAATGTTCACGCTTCCCCATATCCGGTCCCTGCCAAACATCCACGGTTCGCGCAGGTCCACCAGCTGCGCCACCTTTCCCTGCTCCATCCATTCATCAAACTGTCTATATGATATCATTGGAAATGTCGTCATTTCCCATTCACCTGCCCTTTCCTTTATGTCCGTCAGGTCCGGGTACCGTACGGGATAAGTTCCTGTGAATCCAGCGCCAGCCTGTCAGACGTGTCCTATTACCAATATATGCAGGACCGTGCCTGTGGTGCCGGACAGGCTGGCATGAATCAAAAAAAGCCCGGCAGGATAATGCTGGTTTCCTGTCCAGGCAGCTGTATTGATAACCCAAAAGCACCAGAAAAAGGCCACCGTTTTAAAACGGCAGCCTTCTCCTTCCATTCCGGCATGGACCGGAATGCAGCCAATCTTAGTAGTTTGAGTCGTTTCTGCTGCTGTTCTGGCTGTTGTTCTGTGAACTGTTCTGAGAATAGTTCTGGGAGCTGTTCCTGGAGCTATTCTGAGAGCTGTTCTGGGAATTGTTCTGAGAGCTGTTCTTAGAGCTGTTCCTTGAGCTGTTCTGGGAACCGTTCTGGGAATTGTTCTGAGAACTGTTCTGGGAATTGTTCCTGGAGCTGTTCTGGCTGTTATTCTGCTGATTCATGTTGCTGCTGTTTCTTGAGCTGTTTTCCATGTCGTTGCTGTAGTTATTATTAGACATTTTCACTACCTCCTAAAAACACGTTTTTTGTTACAGGCTTAGTATGGCAGGAATTCCGTCTGTTTATTCCTTAAAAATAAAAAATCAGTCCACATCACCGCAATCCGGTCCGCTGGCACCTGGTTCCGTTCCTTCAGGGTACGGCAGATACAACGGGGATATTATGACTTTCTCACTATTAACATCCAATTTCCAGGAGCAGAATTCATCCATACGTGCGTAATTAACTGCCGTTATCATCCTGTGCCGGGCGAAATTTTATAAACCCAAACAATGTTTGCACACTTTTCATGTTCATATCATCAAAATATGGTTGCATTTTTCTAAAAAATATATTATAAATAATATGAGGTAAAATGGTTTCCCTTAAACCATGACCTCATCCTTATTAATTATTTATACTCCCCTTGAGTAAACACCGGATAGCTCCCCTATCCGGTGTTTCTCTGTCAACAGGGCTGTTATTTCTAAGTTTTCGAAATTTTCGAAATTTTATTAAATAATTTTGATTTTTCCATTGACATCCCCTCCCCTATATGTTATAGTAACAAAGTATTTTTGATTAAATTCTGATTTCACATATTTTTGTAAGTCATGAACACGATTGATGATTTACAAAAATATGTGATTTTATTTTATTCAAAAAAAATAATATTACAGGAGGTATCTTTCATGAACAAAGGTACAGTTAAATGGTTTAATTCACAGAAGGGCTTCGGCTTCATCACAAACGAGGAGAACGGCGAGGACATTTTCGTTCATTTCTCAGGAATCGCATCCAATGGCTTTAAGTCATTAGAAGATGGACAGTCCGTAACATTTGACATCACTAACGGCAACCGTGGTTTACAGGCTGTTAATGTCTGCGTAGCTTAATCCGGGCTAAACAAGGACTCTAATTGAGGACGGGCGGGATTCACATCCTGCCCGTCCTTTTTTGCGCCGGTACAATCCGGCCAACGCAGGACAGGGACGGACGGAAAAAGACGCGTCCCGGAATGAACATTCATCCCGGGACCCGTCTTTTATCTATTTGAAAATCTTATCCTAGCACATTCACTATCTTAACCGGATTCCTGTAGTTCCAGTTCGATATGGTAATACCTGTACGCTCCGTGGAAGCATGTACAATCTGCCCGTTGCCAATATACATGGCTACATGGTTGATTCCCCTGCCGCCTCCATAAAACAGCAGGTCGCCTGGCTGCATCTGGTCTGCGCCGATGGGCACGCCCTGGCTGGCCTGTCCGCCTGAAGAGCGGTTCATGCTGATTCCGGCGGAATTCTGAAGCACATATCTTGTAAAGCCGGAACAATCCACGCCTGTGCGCGGGTCGCTGCCGCCATACTTATATCTTCCGCCTACAAACTGCATGGCATAATTCACCACCTGCTGGCGCTTATAGCTGTTGGAAGACTCCAGCGCATCCTGCTGCACTTCCGCAATCTCATCTTCCGTCACCTGCTCCACCGTGGCATTGCCTGATACGGGAAGGTAACCTTCGGTATCGTTCACCCGTACCTTCATCCATCCATTCCCTAAATCCTCTAATACCTCGTATGTATTCCCTGTCCGGGCTGTCATAAGCACTTCTTCGCTGTCCATGTTCCGGTTGATGTTCACACTCTCAGATGTGATGGTTGCCACATATGTTCCGGCTGTAAAACCAGGTCCGATGGCTGCCATGGATGTGAATGGATTCATGATCATCAGCATACCACACACAGCGCCTGTTCTTATCAGTTGACCTAACATACTTCTCATTAAGGAAATCTCCCATCGCGGTTTAGTTTTGAATGAATGATGATGCCCTATTTGTTACGTAAATGTTACATTCATTACAGATTTATTATAGCACGTTTTCATGTTTCGTCAACATCTTTATATATTTTTAATACTTTTTATATCATTTTTAACAAAACCGCCATGAAACTTAAC
>DS990260.1:2098953-2196714 GCA_000155435.1 Clostridiales bacterium 1_7_47FAA
TGCGTCTTATGACAGCAGGCTTACAATCTTAACCGGGGTGCGGTAATCATATGGGGAAGTCTTGATTCCCGTTTTTTCTGTGGATGCATGGACTATCTGTCCATTGCCAATATAAAGGGCCACATGGTTGATGCCGCCGGATCCGCTGTAGAACAGCAGGTCACCTGGCTGCATCTCCTCCTCGGATACCTGCCTTCCATAGGAAGACTGTCCCCTGGAAGAATGAGGAAGGCTGATGGATGCGGAGTTGGAAAGCACATATCTTGTGAATCCGGAGCAGTCCACGCCGCGGTTGGGGTCAGCGCCTCCGTACACATACCGGCCACCCACGAACTGCATGGCATATTCCACTACCTGACGGCGCTTTTTGACGTTCTCATCCACGGATTCACGGGCTTTTTCCACTATGGTGGCATTGCCTGCGGTGCGGATGAAGCCTTCCCGTCCGCCGGTCCTGATCTTCACCCAGCCCTGGTTGGCATTGGAAAGCACCTCATAGGTCTGGCCTCTCATGACCTGGCCCTGCCTGCCGGAGAACTCGCTTGCATATGTATAGACATCCACGCTGGGGGCTTCTATCTTAACCACATAGGAAGAACGTGTCTTCACCTCGGCCTGCCTGGCTGCTGCCTGGCTGTCCTTTGGACAGGAAAGCACCAGCCCCGTGCACAGGCATAATGCCCCTGCTAATTTCAACATCCCTTTACAAAATCCACCAAAATCCACTGAAACTCTCCTTACCTTATCCTCTATATTCCCATTCAATATGTTACGTAATTATTACATTTGTTAAGATAGAGTATATAATTAATTCACATATTTGTCAATATAGGGACGGGAGATTCTCTCAGCGCCAATGTCTTTATCTATGTCTTCACCTATGCCATTACCAATCCTCTTATCTGTGAGGCCCCCTGAACATCCACACCACCATCATGATTAAAAGTATGGGCCAGATATAGGACAGGATCCATCCCGCCAGCCCCATGATGCCGAAGAATACGGTCATGATCAGGAATATGACCAGCAGCACCACCAGGCCGGCAATCAGCCTCACATACCACTTACTGAAGTCCACATAGTGGACATGGGGGTCTGTCTGCCTGCCGTGGGGCGTTCCTGTTTCCCTCTGGGTATAGCTTCCCTGCGCCTCATCAAAGGCAGGGCCTGAACCAAACGTCTCAAAGCCATCCGGCCTGTCTTCGGTGTCCAGGGCCGCGTCCACAATGGTCCTGGCGATGATCTTAGGGCCGCCCAGGCTTTCAATCACATCCTCCTCGGCCTGCCCCTTGGCGGCCTCATCCGATATATAGGAATCATAGTATCTCAGGTTCTCCTGAATGATGGAATGGGGCACGCGCCCCTCCAGTTCAGCTTTCAGTCCCTGCAAAAATTCTAATCTGTTCATTACTCAACCCTTTCTTTTATAGTACCTTCCCTGTAGGCAGCCACCAGTTCCTTCAGGTCCGCAATCTGTCCTTTCAGTTCCCGTCCCTTGTCCGTGTCAGCCACCATGACCCTGGATTTTACCTTTTCCACCACGGATACCTTGGGTGTGCTTTCTTTCTTCGGGTCAAAGGGCATGTGTTCCGCCAGGGCCAGGTGATGGGAATTATAAATCAGGGTGTATCCTGCAATCCCAGTGGTACTTTGATATGCTTTTGACAGCCCTCCGTCAATGATGAACAGCTTCCCGCCTGCCTTCATGGGCTTTTCGCCGTCCTTTAATTTCACAGGCACATGTCCGTTGATGATATGGGAACCCTCCACGGGAAGGCCGAATTCCTCCAGCAGCCTGTTGCAGAATTCCTCTTTTACACTTAACTGGTAGTAGGGGTTCATGACCTCTTTATGGGTTGCCTTTTCCGCCACGAAATAATGTTCGAAGGTGGTCATCTTATCCTTGCCGAACACCGGGGACTTGGCCCCGCACCAGAGATACCACATCATATCCACGGCCCGCTCCCGGCCCTCTGCCCCCTCAGGCATGAAGTATGCGTTCTGCATCTGCCTGTCAAAATAATCCATCAGTGACTTCCCCCCATAGGAAACGCCGTCTATGGTTATGGTGTCAAAGGAACCGTCCTTCTTCATAGGGATGCAGCCATGGTACAGAAGATTGGAGTTGTAACATTTATACATGCCTCCATGGGAATAGAGGAAACGCACATGCCTGTGGAGCAGCCCGCTGTGCTTAAAGGATGCCTGAAGGGTCCGCAGCAGTTCCTTTTCCCCGCGGCTCAGTTCCAGGGGATTCTTAGGGTCCACGGTGGGGAGGTTCATATCCATCATGGGATACTCCTTGCCGTCAATGGCCACTGTCCCATCTTCATAGTTTACATTGGCCAGCATCACCCGGTCATCCATCTCATATTCAGGATGGCGGCGTATCATGGCCCCCTCCACCTTGAACTGGATGACGGCAATGGCCTTGTGCATCTTGGCTGCCAGGCCGGGATCCACGGCGTCATAGATGTTCTCGTCCAGGATTTTGGGCATGAACCTGGTGCAGGGGTCATCCTGGTATACCTTGGCCGCAAACATGGACAGGGGGCGCAGGTTGATGCCATAGCCGTCCTCCAGCACGTCAAAGCTGTTGTAGCTGATTGCAATGCGCAGCACGTTGCAGATACAGGCCAGATTGCCTGTGGCGGCTCCCATCCAGGAAATATCATGGTTGCCCCACTGCACGTCCACGTCATGGAAACACATCAGCTCATTCATGATGATATCCGCCCTTGGGCCTCTGTCATAGATGTCCCCGATAATATGCAGATTGTCAATGGTAAGGTTCTGGATCAGATGACACAGCGCAATGATGAACTTGTCCGCAATGCCGTTGTCAATAATGGAATGGATGATTTCATTGTAATATAACTTCTTATTGTCATCATTATAGTCCACGTGGAGCAGTTCATCGATGATATACGCAAATTCCATGGGCATTTTCTTGCGCACCTTGGAGCGGGTGTACTTGGAGGATACCTCCTTGCAGCTCTGGACCAGGCGGTAGATGGTTATCTTCTGCCAGTCCTCGGTAAAATGTCCCTGCTTTATCATTCTTCCCAGATTCCGCTCCGGATAATAAATCAGATTGGCCAGCTGCACCTGTTCCTCTTCCGGGATCAGGTGTCCGAAGGTATCCTTGATTTTCTCGCGGGTAATGCCCGAGGACGAGCGGAGAAGGTGGATGAATGCCTCATATTCCCCGTGCAGGTCGCTGAAAAAGTATTCCGTTCCCTTTGGAAGGCTGCAGATTGCCATGAGGTTCACGATTTCACTGGTCGCCGCCTTTACCGTAGGGTATTCTTTTGCCAGAAGCTGTAGATATGCCAAATCCCTCATTGTCATATTCTCCCCAATCACAATTGCATTTTATTTAAAGTTATAGTAACATATTCTTAACTAAATGAAAAGTTTTTCCAGCTGAACAAAGGGTTAATATTGATTAAGAATATCTAAATTTTTTCAAAGGAGACGGGAATTTATGGAAGAATTATACGTGTTTGGAACAGGCAATGCCCAGGCAGTGCACTGCTATAACACCTGTTTTGCCATCCGGGAGGGAGATGGATTTTTCATGGTGGACGCAGGAGGGGGCAACGGCATCCTGCGGATCCTTGAGGATATGGATGTGGATCTGTGCCATATCCACAACATTTTCGTGACCCATGAACACACGGACCACATACTGGGGATTGTATGGATGGTGCGCATGATTGCCACTGCCATGCGAAAGGGCAGATATGAGGGTGAACTGCGGATTTACTGCCATCAGGGCCTGGTGGACACCATATCCACCATCTGCCGCCTGACCATGCAGGCCAAGTTCTACAAGATGATCGGCAGCCGTATCTTCCTGGTGCCCGTGGAGGACGGCGAGACGGTCCGCATCATGGACTATGACGTAACCTTCTTTGACATCCTTTCCACCAAGGCCAGGCAGTTCGGCTTTACCACCATTTTAAAGAACGGACGCAGGTTCACCTGCGCAGGGGACGAACCCTATAACCCGGAATGCCGCCCCTATGTGGAGGGCAGTGACTGGCTTCTCCATGAGGCCTTCTGCCTGTACCGTGACAGGGAGATATTCGAGCCATACGAAAAGCATCACAGCACGGTAAAGGAAGCCTGTGAACTGGCCGAAAGCCTGCGCATCCCCAACCTGGTGCTGTGGCATACAGAGGATAAGGATCTGGCCCAGCGCAAGAAACTCTATACAGCTGAGGGCAGGGAGTATTACCATGGGAACCTGCTGGTTCCGGAGGATGGGGAAATCATTGCGCTGTAAGGCTGCCAAGGTCCGTTTCTCCATCCGCGTCTGCCAAGGTCATAGCCCTCACCTTATCCTTCCCCATACCAGCTTATGGGGGCGGGTCAGGGCGGCAATACTGCGGAAATAAAATCGGACTGCGTGCTTTTCCAATAAGCCCGCAGTCCATATTTATGCCTTTTTACCGCTTATCCATATATGGTAACCGGACCGGATGTCTCCGGGTCCATTGCCATCCTGTAAATCTGGATCATCTCTTCCTTGCCCAGCTCAACAATTCCAGGCAGCCTGCGTGTCCCCATGTTGGTGCACTTGTCCGCCATCTCCTCAATCTTTTCCGGCTCCACGCCCAGTTCCCTTATGGATACCGGCATGCCAAGGCTCTTATAGAAATCCTCGGTTGCCTGGATTCCTGCCAGGGCGGTTTTCATGGGGTGTTCAAAGTCCATGTCAATGTTCCACACATTGACGGCATACCTTGCAAAGCGGTTCACGTCATGGACACATACAAACCTTGCCCAGGAAGGCCACAGGGCTGAAAGTCCTGCGCCGTGGGCAATCCTTGGGTACATGCCGGAAAGCTCATGCTCCATCTGGTGCACCTGCATCAGGAAATCCCTGCCCGCGCTGGTCAGGCCGTTATGGGAAAGGCTGCCCGCCCACATAAGGGTTGCGCGGGCCTCATAATCCTCAGGATCCTGGTCCGCAGCCTTGCCGGCTTCAATGGTGGATTTAAGCAATGCCTCCGCAATCCGGTCCGTAAGGTCCGTATCCTTTGTCTGGCTGAAATACCGCTCCAGTGTATGCATCATGATATCCACAGTCCCGCACCCGGTCTGGTACTTATTCACACTGTAGGTCAGTTCGGGATTACAGATGGAGAACAGGGGACGGTGTGTGACGCTGTTAAAGCCCCTCTTAAAACCATTTTCCTCATTGGTGATGACGCAGGATGCGCTCATCTCGCTGCCTGAGGCGGCCAGGGTCAGGATGGTCCCCACGGGAAGCGCTTTCTGCGGAACGGCCTCGTGCTTAAAATAAGTCCACACATCCACATCCGGATTGCCTGCACCGTCCGCAATACACTTGGAAGAGTCAATGACGCTTCCGCCGCCGACCGCCAGCACAAAATCAACATTTTCCTTCAGACATAGTTCGATTCCCTGTCTTGCCATGGAAAGGATGGGGTTGGCCTGTACGCCGCCCAGGGTCACGTACTCAATCCCCTCTTCCTTTAACGAATCCAGGACCGCGTCCAACAGCCCTGTCTTCCTGGCGCTGGCTCCGCCAAAATGCACCAGCACTTTCTTAAATCCATACTCTTTTACAAGTTTCCCTGCCTGAAGGTGGGTATCCTTTCCAAATATCATTCTGGTCGGGGTGAAAAATTCAAAATTCTGCATGATGTAGACCTCCTGTTTTAACATTCAAACTGTCTTCATTATACAAAAAAGCCATGCTCTTTTCCACCTGATTTTAATCTTATTTCAAAAAATGCTGAGCAGCCTCTCTATATCCTCACAGATCCCGTCTTCATCCCATGATGTCCCGGCCGAGTATTCCAATACCCAGTCCGCCTCCGGCGTAAGCTCCATGCACTTGTCCAGGAACCGATCCACGTCCAGTGTCCCGTCCCACAACCTCTGATGGCTGTCGTGAAGCCCGTCATTGTTGTGCAGATGGTATGCCACAATCCGGGACTGAAGTTCATCCATGACCCGGGGCAGGTTCCATCCGTTGGCATGTGCGTGTCCGATGTCAATCAGGACCTGATAGCCTTCCTCCCTGCACACCCGGATAAATGCATCTTCATCCAAAAGCATATTTCCCCTGCTGATGACGCCTGCATTCTCTACTACTACCGGAATACCGCAGGCCCGGGCCATTTCCCCAACCCTCCGGTAATTGGCGCAGGCAGTCCGTATCATCCCGTCCTTTTCCCGTACCCGGCAGTTATTATGGTGATATACCATATACCGGCTGTCCAGCATCTGTCCGTACTTAAGGGTGGCAGCCGTCATATCCATGGTCCTCCTGTATTCCTCCGTGTCCTTGGCCGCGCTGTGCTCCGCCCCGTAGTATGGTCCATGGAAACTGACCGGCACTTTCTTTAGTTCCGGAAGACATTTCTGCAGCAGTCCTTCATACCCCTCTTCATGAAACATGGGAAACAGTTCCACCCCCAGCCTGCCTTCATAGCGGTCCAGATAGAACAGCACCTTCTCCAGTTCCCCTGCCTCATACATATTGGTACTGATTAACAAAGCCATGGTTTTGGCCTCCTTTACCTGTTTTTTCCTCCGGCTGTACAATATAGGGGGCATTGGCTGCTTTAATCTGTTCCGGGTATCCAAGGGATATCTGGCTGACACGGTCGAACAGGTGGATCCGTTCAAAGTCCGGAATAATATATACCTTCTGGCCGGGAGCCGGTATATTGCCTTCGCTGACAGCAATGAGTTCCATGCCGTCCGCCTCCACGTACACCCCGTAACGGTTCCCATAATCCTCCACGTACTTCACCGTGGCAGCAATGGCATTATCCTCCGGCTTCCCGCTGAGTACCATGTGCTCAGGCCGGATGCCAAAGTACAGGCGGCCCGACGGATTCTGTTTTGCCAGGGCACACCACATCCCGGGAAGGCGTATGCTCTGACGGCCAATGACCAGTGTCCCCTTTATATAAGAGGACTCCACGATGTTCATGGAAGGCGAGCCGATAAAGCGTGCCGTGAACACATTGGCCGGACGGTTGTAAACATTCGAGGGGGTATCAAGCATCTGCATCTTCCCCTCATGCATCAGGGCAATCCTCTGCCCTACGGTCATGGCCTCTATCTGGTCATGGGTCACGTAAATCATGGTCTGTCCATAAGTCTCATGGATCTTCACCAGTTCCTTCCTGGCCCGCAGCCTGAGCTGGGCATCCAAGTTGGACAGCGGTTCATCCAGAAGGAAATAGGCCGAACGCTTGACAACCGCCCTTGCAAGGGCCACCCTCTGGCGCTGTCCGCCGGACAGATCCTTAGGTTTCCTGTCCTCCAGCCCTTTTAAATCCAGCATTTCCACCACGTCCTTCAGCCTGGCCTTAATTTCCTTCTGTTCCATCCTGTGTGCCTTAAGCCCGTAAATGATGTTGTTCCTCACGGTCATATGGGGGAAAAGGGCATAGTTCTGAAACACCATGGATACTCCCCGTTCCCCGCAGGGCACGTCATTGACCAGGCGGCCGTCCATGAAGAGACTGCCCTTTGTCAGCTTTTCCAGCCCGGCAATCATGCGCAGGGTGGTGGACTTCCCGCACCCCGACGGCCCAAGAAGGATCAGGCGTTCCCCTTCTTTTATCTCCATGTTCAGGTCCTTGACAATCACATTTTTATCATAAGCTTTGTCAACATGCTCAAATACAATATTCTTCATCTGCTTCCTCCTTTTATCCCTTAATGCCGGACATGGCAAAGGTATTGATGATATAACGCTGGAACACGATATAAAGGGCAAGGGGGATCATCATGGTCATGACCGACACGGCCATGGCAATGGTAAATTCCGTCCCGCCTTCCGAACTGATATACATCTGCAATGCCAGGGACAGTGTATAATTTTCTTTTGATTTGAGGATCAATACCGGCCACACGTATTCATTCCAGGAATTAATAAAGAATATGATTCCGGTCGAGATGATGGAGGGCCGTACCAGCGGTATGACAATGTCCTTCATGATTTTCAGGTTCCCGATATCCTCCATCCTGGCGGCCTCTATCAGCGCCCTGGGAATCCCCCGGATGGACTGCCGCAGAAGAAAGATTCCCAGCACATCCGCCAGCTGGGGAAGCGCCACCCCCCATATCCTGTCACTAAGCCCTGCCTTTGATATCATCAGGTAATTAGGTATCATTGTTACCGTAAAAGGGATGAACATGGTGCTGAGCATGATGAAATACAGGACCCCTTTTCCTTTAAAATCAAAATAAACAAAAGAATACGCGGCAAACAGGCTGGTCACGGTCTTAAACAGCGTGACCGTGGATGCAATCAGGAATGTGTTGGCCGTAATCCGCAGGAAAGGAAGTTTGCTGAATACGTGGATGTAATTCTGAAGGGTGGGCCTGGCCGGTATGATCTGAAACACGGTGTTGAACGCGTCCTGCATTGTCTTAAAGGAATTGGACAGTGCGAACAGGATGGGCATCAGAAGCAGGAACACCGCCCCCAGAAGAAGGAGATGCCATCCTGGCTGCATTTCCCTAATTTTCATAATATACCCCCTTCTCCACAAACCGGAACTCCAGCACCAGAAGCAGGATGAATAATACCATGGTAATCACGGAAACCGCAGAGGACGTGCCTGTACGGTACAGGGTAAATGCTTCGTGGTAGGACATGTAAATCATATTGGAACTGGCGTAATTAGGCCCTCCTTGGGTCACCACCTTGATGGGGGTGAACACATACTGAAGCCCCTGGACAATGGTGGTTATGAATACGTAGATTCCGGTGGCGGAGCTCATGGGCACCACCATATCCTTAAATATTTTCCACAGGGGCACATTGTCCAGCCTGGCAGCCTCTATGACTTCGGACGATACGCCGGACACGCCTGCAAGGATGATGATGAAGTTATATCCGAACACCTTCCAGGAGGTCACAAGGCTCAGCACCGCAATGACCCAGCCTTCTGTCTTGGACCAGAAGGGCAGGGACAGGCCAAACGCCTTGAGCACAAGGGCCACAGGCCCGGAAATCGGATTCAGGATCCATATATAAAGGATTGAACCCACAACCAGCGAGATGACGCTGGGCAGGAAGAATACGGCCTTATAAAATCCCTGGCCTTTCCGGATGACCGCGGAGAGGATGAAGGACAGGATATAGGGCAATACAAAATTCACTGCCAGGAGAATCAATATATACAATACGGTATTTCCCGCAATCCTCCAGGAATTCGGGTCCTTTACAATGGATATGTAGTTTGCCAGGCCCACGAACTTCTTCACCGGCTTTACCATGTTCCACTCGAAAAAGCTGAGATATATGGTATAAAACAACGGATAAAACATAAATATGGCAAACACGGCAAGGGATGGGACCAGGAATACATATCCCAGGATGGTCTGCCGTTTTTCTTCACGATTCAATGATTTCTACCTCCATATACAAATGATGCAGATACCTCCTGGAAGGTATCTGCCTGAAAACCTGTCTGTGTGCTGCACTGCCCCTGCGGCTGCTGGTCCTGAAACTGTCAGACAACCGTTCCGGTAACTGCTCCTCTGCCGTCCCGGACGTATCTGCCCTACTGGGCCAGAAGCAGCTGGTTGATGGCATCCTGGGTGCTTGTCATTCCCTCCTGGGCAGTTACCTGTCCGCCAAGGATCTGGTCCCTCATATCCAAAAGCATCTGCTCCGCCTGAAGTCCGGCATCCCCCGGAAACGCGGTCCACGGCACAACTCCGTCCATCTGTTCAATGGCCGCTGTCATCATCTGGTTTTCCGCCAGGAAATCCTTCAGCCCGTTCTCCGCCTCTGCCACGTCCTTCCTTGGAGGAACATACCCTGTCCCCTCGGTCCAGGCAGCCATGGACTCCACACTGTAAAGGTATTTCTCAAATTCCCATGCTGCCTTTATCTGGTCTTCGCCCTGAGCCGTGATGGCCAGGAAACAGCCTCCGGCAGGCACCATGCGTTCCCTGGTTCCCCATACAGGGGATTTGACCGTTGCCACATCGAACCGGGCGCCCTTTTGCACGGAGGCCCTTCTGGCGATGGTGGTATAGAGCATTGCACAGTTTCCGTCAATAAAGCTTTGGCAGCCTTCTTCCCATGAGATATGAAGGGCCGTCTTATCCTTCACCATATCCGCATACAGCTGCATGGCCTCTATTCCTTCCGGTGTTGCAAAGGATGCCTCCTTCTTCCCCTCGCCGTTCACAGTCAGCATCCTTGCCCCATTGCTCTCAATCAGGCCCTGCTGTGCCCAGAAATCCGCAGGTTCCTGCATATAGAATCCGTACTTTCCCGTCTTCTCCTTGACCGCTGCCGCAAACTCACTGACCTCCTGCCATGTTGCAGGCCCCTCTTCAGGAAGCCCTGCCTCCTTCAGTATATCCTTATTGATATACAGCACGGGATTGCTCAGGGAGTAGGGAATCCCCACCTGGGAACCCTCACTGTCCACTGCCAGTCCCAGTACATTGGGAAGGAATTTATCCTGAAGGAAGGTCTTATCTTCCGTGTCATACATGTCAATTGCATCCTGAGGTGACACATAAGAAAAGTTATTGGAAAAATAGTCCAGGAATGCCCATCCAATCTGCACCAGGGCCGGGGAATTACCTGCTGCTGCCTCTGCCTGTAGGTTCTGCATCAGTCCCTTATACATATCCGGATTATATTTTGCCACCACCTCAATATGGTCGTTGCCCTCGTTAAACTTTTTTACCAACTCATCAACCGTAAGCCCTCCCTGGGTCTCTGCATTGCAGTGCCAGTACTCAATCACTGTCTTATCCGTACTTTTGCCCGCGGTTCCATCGGCAGGACGTTCCCCGCCCTGGGATGCCCCGCCGCCCTGGGCCTGCTGGGTGGTCTGGCTTTCCTGGCTGGTCTGGCCCGCTGCTGCCTGTCCGTCCGTTCCCTGTGTGGATGATGCGCCGCAGCCTGCCAATGACGCAACCACTGCTGCTGTTGTAAGAGCCAATATGCGTTTCACACATTTCCTCATTGATTTGATTCCTCCTTGTTTTCACAATCTTGTCTTTTTCTATCCTAAAGAATCAATGTAAATTCCATAAGAGAAGTTTTGTAAATTCTTGGTATTATTTGTGCGGAAGGGATTTTCCAGGCAGTTGTGGATTTATATTTCTTTATATTTATTTTAGGAAACAGATATAAATCCTTCCTTGTATCTGCCTTCATCCTGTGCTATGATTTCCATAACGCAGGATATTCCTGTCCTGCCGGAGCATGTTTGATAACAGCTCTGATCCGGGATACTCTGGCGGTTCTGCCATCGTTACCCTTACCGATACCCATTAACCCATAAAACTGAAAAGGAGTGATGTTGTGGCAGAGCGGAACCTGTACATGAGGAAGCTGCTGAACCATCCGGCGCGTTTCGCTGATTTCTATAACGGAACCGTATTCGGAGGCCGGCAGGTTTTAAGACCGGAACAATTGTCTGACGTGCCCAATGAGCAGGGAATTGTAATCCTGGATAAGGATGGGAAGAAACGCGTGGTGGAACGCAGGAGGGATATCATTAAAAAGGCCTCCTTTGGGGCATATTTCATATTGGCTGCCGAGGAAAACCAGGATACCATCCATTACGGCATGCCGGTGAGGAACATGATGTATGACGCGCTGGATTATACGGAACAGATGGAATGCCTGAAGCAGGCCCATAAGAGCCGTGGCGATGTGCTGGATGGCGGCGGGTTCCTGTCAGGAATCACCAGGGAGGACAGGCTGATGCCCGTTGTTTCCCTTATCCTGTATCACGGCTCCAAACCCTGGGATGGACCCAGATCGCTTTATGACATGCTGGGACTGGATGCATCCGCGAAAGAAACCCTTGCTTTAAAGCAGGTGCTTCCCGACTACCGGATTAATCTGATCGATGCGTCCAACATAGAGCATCCCGAGCTTTTCTGCACCAGTTTACAGCACGTATTCTCTATGCTAAAATATAATACAGATAAACAGAAGTTCTACGGATATGCAAAGCAGCACCAAAAGGACCTGCTGGATATGGATGACGATTCCATGCTGGCCATGCTTACTCTTTTAGGTGAACAGAAACGGCTGCTGAAAATTCTGGAAACATCTTCAAATGATACAAAGGAGGGAACCGATGTGTGTATCGCCATAGATGAATTGATTAACGATGGGAAAATCGAAGGAAAAATTGAAGGAAAAATCGAAGGAGAGCACAGGCTTGCAACCCTGATGGACAGACTGTTCAAGGATGGACGGGTCGAAGATGCCAGGCTGGCTGCCAGCAGTCCGTCTGCCCGGAAGATATTATATAAGGAATACGGATTGTCAGAGGATTAGGGCGTGTTTGAAAATTGCTTTCCGTCAACCCATTCCCCGGCACCATATTACAGAACCAAAAAGGGCAGGCAGCCCCAAGTGCCGCCCGGCGCATCTACGCCGGGCCGTACCAGGGGCTGCCTGCCCAAATCCAAACATCCTCCCAAAAGGGAGGTCCGGGGAGCCAGTACCCCCGGACCATTTTCACCTCTTACTGGCAATTCTCATTAATAAATGCCTTTACCTCATCCTGTCCCTTGCCGATGGCGCTCTTAACCTCGATGGAGCCATCTGCGATTCCGGCCTTTGCTTCCTCTAACTTTGCCTTGCCCTCATCAGACAGAAGTCCGTTTAACTGGTCGCCTTCCACGATGCCTACAGCGCCGTCGGACAGACCCAGGATCTCATACTCGCCAAATGGCAGTGTGCCGTTGTCCAGGTACTCGCCGATTACATTGTATACGGCATTGCCCACTTCCTTGATGACGGATGTGGCAAACTTCTCCTGGATGGCCTTGTCATCCACATACTGCAGGGACTGGTCGCTGTCCACGCCGATTACAAACTTCTGGGCCTCTTCTGCAGCATTGTGGACACCGTTGCCGGAACCGCCTGCGCATGCGAAGATCACATCCGCGCCAGCATCATTGTACTGGGTCATGGCCTGTGTCTTGGCTGTGTCAGGATCGTTCCATGCGCCTACGTAGTTGTATACAATCTTGATGTCAGGATTGTAGTACTTGGCACCCTGGATATAGCCCCACAGGAATTCCTGGATGACCAGGGACTCGTCCATGCCGCCGATAAATCCGATTACATTGGTGGGGTCCATGCCCTCTGCGCCGTTGGCAGCAATATCAGCCGCCGCAATGCCGCCCAGGAAAGCTGCCTGGCTTGTGGCAAAGTCAACACCGTACGCATTGTTGTTCTCACACTGGTCGATTACGTCCTCGCTGATAATGGTGAATGCAATGTCAGGATACTCATTGGCAACCTCCACCAGGTTGTCCTTGAAATCTGAAGCAGTGATGATCAGGTCAGCGCCCTTGTCAGCCGCCTCATACATGGCCTGCAGGTTTGCCTGGAGGTCAGCAGTGGTCTCCACCACATGCACATCCGCCCTGTCAGCATAATCCTTCACTGAGCGGTCGCCTCCGGCCGCCATGCTGTCCCAGTAAGACAGGTCGCCCCTGTCACGGATGAATACATAAACCTGCTTCTTCTCCCCGCTGTCAGCAGCCGCTTCCCCTGCGTCCTTGCCGGCTTCTGCGCCAGCCTCTGCCTTTGTCCCATTGTCCTTGGCCGCCTCTGTGGAGCCGCCGCCTCCGCCGCAGCCCGTGAGCATTCCGCCCACCATTACGGCTGACATTGCCAGTGCTGCAATCCTCTTCCAGTTCTTCATAATTACTTGTCCTCCTTTTTCTGTTCTGCTTCTTTTTTACACATTTCATAAAGCTTTAATCGGTAGGAATCATCATACTCATCCCAGAGGGGCTGTACCTTGCTGGCCTCATCCAGGAAATAGAAGACATCCCTTCCCATTGCCCTGCCCTTAATGGTATGCATGTCGATTGCATACTCCGGAATCTCAGGCACATATCCTGCCTCAAATTCCCTCATGATGATATTCTTGATATGGTCGGTTGAGCGCTCCTTCTGGCATCTGCACATGTAACGGATTGCATGCATGAAGAAGATGGGCCTGTCGCCGTCCATATATGCATACTCCTTGTGAAGGTCGTACATGGTCTTTACGAATACAGGGGCCTGGGTGTCACCGAAGCCCACATCCTCCACGGAGATTACCAGCAGACGGTTCCACATCTTCTCCTCATGGAATGTGGATGTGATATAAAGCTCATATGCCATGCGCAGGGCCGTGTCCTCCTCTGCCCTTCTGATGCATTTTTGCATTGCCGAGATAACCAGGTCTGCCTCCAGACCATTTTTTGTTCTTGTGTTTGACCACGGATCATAATATTCCTGTGCCATTTTCATTGTCCTCCTTGTTATTTATCATGCGGCCTGTTGAGAGTGTAACTGCCCCAGGCTTGCAAGCTTCTCTTTTCTGCGCGCCACCATCTTCCTGATGGACTGGATGATTACCAGCACAACAATGATAAACAGGTATGGGAACGCCTCTATCAGTTTCAGGTCTATCTTACTGTAAAGCTGTAAGTACACGGTAATGGTATCGGAAAATCCATAAAGCAGGGAGCTTAAGCAGCCCACGATGGGATTGCCCTGGCTCATTGCGTCCATTGCAAGGGACATATATCCCCTTCCCGCCACCATTCCGGTTGTAAATGATTTAAGGGCGCCCATGGAAAGGTACATGCCGCCAAATGCGCAGGATACGCCGCAGATGGCAAGGGCTGCGAACTGGTGCTTTAACACGCTCAGTCCCGCGGCCTTGGCAGCCGCCGGGTTCTCACCCACGGCCCTGATGTTGATGCCCAGCTTTGTCTTATAGAGCATCCACGCCGTCACTGCCACAATGGCCCATGCTATGTAGGTCACCAGGTTCTGCCCGGAGAATATGGTTCCCAGAACCGGGATGTCCTTAAGCACCGGGATATTCACAACCGGGAAGGTAAGGCTTTTCAGCGCGCTGGAATTTGCCTTGCTTCCGGTCAGCATGACCAGCACGAATACGGTCCCGCCGGTTGCTATCAGGTTCACCGCAACACCGCAGGCGTTCATGGCGCCTTTCATGACCAGGGCAAAATACCCGAATATGAAGGAAATGATCACGCCCATGGCCACGGCCGTCAGGCAGCCGATCCACAGGTTCTGCGTAAACGCGCTGGCAATGACGCCGGTGAGCGCGCAGATCAGCATGGTTCCCTCGATTGCCAGGTTGAATATGCCTGACTTTGTCATCATATTGGCTGCAAGAGTTGCAAGCATAACCGGTGTTGTACTTGCCAGCACTGTTTTCCAGAATGTCGGTGATAAAAAGAACTCCATCATGCCGCTGCACCTCCTTCTTCTGCTTCTGCCTGTCTAAGGGACATTTTCTGGTCGTGCCGCTTCTTTATAAAGTACAGGAACCGCTGGGATGCAACCAGAAGGATGATGATTCCCTGTAAGAAGGTTACAATCTCAGGGTCAAGGTCCGTGGACCTGGACATAATCTCAGCGCCAACCCTCAGGTACGCAATGAAAAACGCGGTCAGGGGTATGAAGGTGGGGTTGCCGTTGGCAAGCATGTAAATCAGAAGTCCGTCCCACACATAGGCGGTCTGGGACTGCCACTGGAAACGTTTATAGACACCTACAATCTCAATGGCCCCGCCCATTCCTGCAATGGCCCCGCCGATAAACTGCGCCATCAGGATGACAAAACCAGTCTTGATGCCGGAAGCCTTTGCAAACGCAGGATTGCTTCCCGTCACACGCACCTTATATCCAAAGGAGGTCTTGTTCATCAGGAAGATGACGAACAGCGTCACCACGATGACAATGACAAAACCATAGTGGAGGGTGGTGCCCTTAATCATGGTTCCCAGCTTTGCATGGTCCGGGAACTTATAGCTTCCCCAGCTTCCGCTCTTCTCAAGGAAAAAGGAACTGATGATGGAAAGCCCGAAATAGTAGAAGATGGAATTGGCCATGATGGCCAGCACCACCGGGTTTACCTTGGTATACTTGTTCACAATGACAGGAAGCATGGAAATCACGCCGCCCACCACGGCTGCCGCCAGGATCAGGGCCAGCTGGTGCAGGCCGTTTGGAAGGGGGCAGGCAATGGCGATTGCGCTGGCGACAACAGCTCCCATGTAAAAGGATGCGTCAGAGCTGATGTTGAAGATACCGCTTTTTAAGCACAGGGTCAGGCCAAGTCCGGTAAACACCAGGGGGATTGCCCGCACCACAACGTTGAAGAAGCTCCTCTTTGTCTCCAATGGTCCCAGCATCAGCTTCTGGATGGCAAGCCCCGGTGTCTGGCTCACAAAGAAGATGATGGTAAATACAATGAGGATGGACAGCAGCAGGGCTGCGCCGATTCTCATGACACTGAAATAATCCATTATGTCAAATCGTTTTTTATTTGATTTTATTTTCTCCATGATTTATCCCAACCCCTCCTGCTTTTTGAGGCCAAGCATGTAGAGCCCAAGCTCCTGCTCGGTTACCTTTGGCGCGTTGCTAAGGGCACCCACCACCTTTCCCTTATGCATGACAAGAATCCGGTCACTCAGGGAAATCAGCTCATTCAGATCTGCTGACGATAAAAGGATGGCCTTGTTGTGGCTGCGCATTTCCAGAATCTTTGAATGGATGAAGGAGATGGCCCCCACATCCACGCCGCGGGTGGGCTGGTTCAGCACCAGCAGGTCGCTGGGCGCCTTAAACTCCCTTGCCACAATGGCCTTCTGGATATTTCCGCCTGACAGGCTTCCGATGGACTGGTTTTCATCCTTGGTCTTGACCATGAACTCCTTGATCTGTTCCTGGCAGTGCTCCTTTACCCGGCCCGCCTGGACCATGCCGAACTTATTGGCAAAGGTGTCGATGTTGGAGACAATCAGGTTTTCCTGGAGGCTCATCTCAGGGGCGCACCCTTCAATCATACGGTCCTCGGGCACATGGGACATGCCGTTCTTACGGATATTGGTAACAGATTCGTGGGTTATATCCCTGCCGTTCAGGGATATCTTCCCTTCCAAGGCGCGCATGTTTCCTGTTATGATGGAAATCAGCTCGCTCTGTCCGTTGCCCTCCACGCCTGCGATCCCAACGATTTCCCCTTTGTGCACCTCAAGGCTTACGCCCGAAAGCTTGGGAATCTTGAACTTGTCCACATATACCAGGTTCTCCACCTTTAACACAGGCTCCCCCGGCTTCACATCTTCCTTATCATACTCAAAGGATATCTCCCTGCCCACCATCAGGTTGGATATGTCTTCCTCCGACACATCCCTGGTCAGATATGTACCCTTTGTAACCCCGCCCTTAAGGACCGTGATCCTGTCGCTGATGCGCTTCACCTCATTGAGCTTATGGGATATGAAAATGATGGTCATGCCCCGGCTTTTCAGTTCCAGCAGGCGCTCGAACAGCTCCTCTGTCTCCTGGGGCGTCAGCACGGCGGTGGGTTCATCCAGGATGATCAGCTTGGCGCTGCGGTAAAGGATTTTAAGGATTTCCAGCTTCTGCTTCATCCCCACGCTCATATCCCTGACCCTTCTGGACGCGTCAATCTCAAAATTATACTTCTTTGCCACCTCATCCGTAATCTGGATGTCCCGCTTCTTGTTGGATACAAAGCTGGTCTTATCCAGTCCCAGCATCATGTTCTCCGCCCCTGTCAGGGAATCCACCAGCATGAAGTGCTGATGCACCATGCCGATGCCGTGTTCAATCGCCTCTTTACTGGACTGCAGCTTCAGCTCCTGCCCCTTCATGTAGATATGGCCGGAGGTAATGCTCTCCAGGCCGTAGAGCATTTTCATCAGCGTACTTTTACCTGCCCCGTTCTCGCCTACCAGCGCATGGATCTCACCCTCGTCCACCGTGAAATTCACATTGTGGTTGGCAAGCACGCCGCCTTCATAAATCTTTGTTACGTCCTTTACTTCCAGCAAATGTTCCATCAGTTTCTCCTTTCCGCCTCTTCCCGCTCCCGGATTTCCTTCAGGCAGTGCTCCAGGTCCCCCGGTATCACTGTCATGCTGCAGCCAAGCATCAGGTTCACCGGCAAATCAAAATCCTCCACCGTAAATCCGTCTGCGTCAGCCCTGGCCCCCACCTTCTCAAGCATGGTCCGCCCGTCATCCAGATAGCCATATATCTTTTTCCCAAGGGCATAGGCATACCCGATTTCAAAGCAGGTCCCGCTGTCCGGCTCCATACCCCGGAAGGCATTGAGGTTGGCCACCACATAATCACAGCTGTCCAGGTAATGGATATTCTTAAGGAATATCCGCTCCCCCAGTGTCTTCCCCTCATCAGCAGCAGCCTTTTGGGCCTGCATCTCAAATCCGTATTTACTGCACAGCTCCTGGTACACAAAATACCGTTTTTCTTTCCAGTCCGGATAAAACACATCAAATCCAGCCACATAGATCCGGTCCATACACACTCCTCCCTGGCTATCCCCAAGCCCCGCTTTAATGTTCCCGCAAAAGCGCTTCCACTTTTCCAAAGAATTCCTCTGAAAATGCCTCCACGTCCACAAACAGCGCTGCACTCATCTCATACTTCCTGTCATTGCACCGCAGCACGTTCTCCGTTGTCTTCCCTGCCTGCGGGCCTTCCGTAAAGCACATCATATGCATGGGAATGGTGGTCAGTATCTCCGGATGCACGGCCGCCACGGCCGCCAGCGGGTCATGAAGCCCGCATCCGCCCAGATATGGATGGAACTTCTGGTACGCGCCCAGATAATGCTTCAGGGCCTCGTACAGGAACAGGGCGCTCCTGGTGCCGATGCCGCGCCAGCGTTCGTGGTCCTCAAAGCTGAACAGTGTCTTGCGCGTCACGTCCAGCCCCACCAGTACAACCGGCAGCCTGGAATCCAGCACCTCGGCCGTGGCCGGGATGTCCAGCCTTACATTGGCCTCGCTGAGCGCTTCCGTATACGTTCCGGTATTGCCCGGGGAGGCAATGGCCCCTCCCATCACATAGACAGCCCCAGCCTTCCCTGCTGTGGCACTGTCCTTTCTCAGCACCCTGGCAATGTCGGTAAGGGGACCGCTTGTAACCCAGTACAGCTCCCTGCCGTACCGCTCAATCATACCAAGGATGAAGTCCGTGGCTTCCCCCGGCCTTGCCCCTGCACAGTCCTCAGGGCTGCTTGGTCCCAGCACGCCCCCAAGGCCCTCGCACCCGTGAAAACGGCTTCCTCCGCTGTAATCATTGGGAATGCCGCTCAGAGGCGTCTCACTTCCCATGACCACAGGAATATCCTCCCTGCCAAACAGCTTAAGCACCGCCTTGGTATTCCGGTACACATTGCCGATATGCCCCATGCCGTAGGATACGGTTATCCCTACCACCTCGCATTCCTTCTGGGCCAAAAGGTAGGCAATGGCCAACGCGTCGTCGATTCCCGTGTCACAGCTGTATAATATCTTTTTTCCCATGTTAAACCCCCGGTTTCTTAGATGAATTTCCTCTTATGGCATCCGCACAAAACCGGACCAATCAGACCTTCCTCACACTGCGTTCAAATATATGAAGTCCCCTGCTGGCCCCGCTTCCCAGCACGGTGGAATTGCCCAGGCAGGCCTCCCCTGCCTCATACCGTTCCATGTCCGAGCGTTTCACCAGATAACCGGTCACGCGCACAACATCGGAATTGCTGGAATAGAATGAAAAATACCGCATCCCCTCATCAAAAGCGCCTCTTATGATATCCAGCACCGCCATGGGGTTCTTCCTTGCAGTTTCCTCAAATGGAAACAGTTCGCCGATTCCCGCCGCAAAATGCTTCTGGGTCCTGGCGGTAAACATAAGCTGCTTTGGCAGCGGCGGCTCCTCCCCCACCGGTATCCTGGTGTTGGGGGTCACCCCGGTATCCGTGGAAATCCCCACCTGGCCGTGCATTGCAAAACTGCCGTATCTGGGCTTGTAGGAAGCCACCTGGTCATGGATCCGGTCCAGGACCATAAGCGCGAAGTCCTCTGCCTCCTTGCCGTGGCCATAGCGCTCTTCAGGCTTCTGGAGCCTTAACACCGTATTCACGCACTCAGCCAGCCCCACCAGCCCGAACATGCCCACGAACTTATCTTTATGGATCAGCCCTTCATCACTGAGGAACGTATTCTCAAGGAACCGCGCCTCCTCAAATATATATGTATCCCGTTTGTCCATCTGCTCACACTGGGCGGCCACTGCTGCCGGCAGCATTTTATTAAGGAAATGCTCCCTGCCCTCCGCCGCCTCCCCAAGGGCCCTCATGTCCAGCCTTCCAAGGGTCAGGCCGCCCCCGCCGATGGGAAGGGCGTTATAGCAGCTCACAATGGCATAATCCGGTCCCCAGTCAGCCGTATACATGGCATCGTTGACAAAACTGGGTTTTGCGGTGATAAGTCCTGTCTCAATGGCCATGCAGGCAAAGTCATCCGTGGTATGCCCATTATAAATCAGGGACATATTGGGCACCGGACGCTGCATCTGCGCCGACAGTTCCAGTATGATCCTCCCCGCCCTTGTGTCATAAGGACCGATATCCGCATGGCAGAAGGAATCGCTGATGGTCCGGTCCACATGGGTCAGGAAAATGCGGATGGCATGCCTGGCCTCCTCCTCATCCCTCACAAAAGGCTCCAGCAGCCCGTCGATATGGCCGATGTACACAGGCCCCCCGATGACGGAAGGCACATGCCTGTAAAGGATTAAAAGGTTGGACACCGCGTCCCATATGTCCCGGGGCGGGTCCAGCATCAGGAACCTGCTGCCCTGTTTCATGAATTTATCATAGTCGGGAAGCACATACCTTGGACGGTAGGGCGCATTGCCCTCCCCCATGTCAAACACAATGCCCTTGTCCACAAACCACTGGGCCTCCCTGCTAAGGGGCACCGGGTCCGGCGTGTTCTCGGCCGCCTGGGCCAGGGCTGTCAGCCTCTGGGGATATGTAAGCCTTGGATCCGATAATATGCCTTTGATGGTTTCTTCAATTCCCTGCGTCATAAACAAACCTCCTAATTAAAATACAGCCTCCGGGGCGCCCTGCCACTTCTCGCTGCCGCGGATGATCAGCCTGGTCCGCAGCATCACTTCCCTGCGGCGTTTTTTCGTATCCGGCCCCTTCATGCGGTCCGTCAGAAGCCCAAAGGCAATCTCCCCCATTTCCTGCATGGGCCTGTCCATGACGGTGAGCTCATATCCAATGGAATTGAGAAGGGAAATATCATCGAACCCCACCAGCCCCAGATCCTTCCCGGGCAGCAGGTTATGCTCATTCATAAAGCGGATGCAGCCCAGGGTACAGGAACTGCAGGTTGCCAGCACGGCCGTGGGCGGATTGGCAAGTCCCTGGAAGGCTTCGCATGCCTGGTATCCGCTTTTCTCATCAAAATCGCCTGGGTAGATATATTCATCCCTTATCTTAAGCCCATGGTCCTTCAGGCACTGGATGTATCCCTCCAGCCTTGTCCTGCCCTTTTTCACCACTTCCGGACAGGTGATGATCCCTATATCCCGGTGCCCTGACTCAATCAGCAGTTCCACACCGTCATACACCACTTTCTTATTATCTATGAGCACGATGTCAAAATCACCGTCCTGGAAATCCCTGTCAATCAGGACCACCGGAATCCCGGATTCCTCTGCATTCCACAGAAGCTCCTCCGTCCGCGCATCCGGTTCAATGACCGGCAGCAGCAGGATTCCCGACACCCGGTGTTCCATGGCCTGGGCCACTGCATTCCGCTCCCTTTCCTTGTCCTCAGAGGTATTGAAGAACAGGATACTGTATCCCTGCATGGCTGCCTGCTCCTCAATGGCATCCAGCACATTGGCAAAAAACGGATTGAGCCTGTTTGACATGATCACGGCAATCATGGAAGTGTCATTGCGCGTCAGGCTCCTGGCCACTGCGTTGGGCCTGTATCCATGCTCTTCGATTACTGCTTCAATCTTTTTGCGGGTCTCATCCTTCACATAGCCTTTGTTGTTAATCACACGCGATACCGTTGCAACCGAAACCCCTGACAGCCTTGCAATATCGGATATTGTCATATCAGCCTCTCCCCCTTCTGTAATAATTCCATCTATATATTGATTCTATCTTTGCAACCGTTCCTGTCATCCGTTTTATGATAGCGTTTACATATGTTACCGTTTACACATTTTCATTTAAAATCGTCCCCCTCCTGTAATTTTACTGAGTAAAATGGCAGTTATGGGACGTATTTCAATTAATTTGGAGGATTCGGCAACATGCTCCCTCCTATAGGTAACCGCTTACACATTTTCAATCATGATTCTAGCATAGTTTACGGTATTATTCAATAGTAATTATGCATTTTGTATATTTTTTTCTCTTCTCTTTGTTTTTTTGCTACATTTTAGCAGTCATCGTCAAAAATCAATCTCATTTAATTCTTTTTTCCCATGGACATTCAGCTTATCATATACCCTGTAAAGTACGTTCTTTACGGTGGCAGGAGAAATATAAAGCTGATGGGCAATCTCCTCATTGGTCAGCCTCTGCCTGGCAAGGAGGGCAATCTCTTTTTCCCTGGGAGTCAGAGGTGAATTGCGGGATTTCAGGTATTTCCTGATTTTAGCCGCACCGGCCTCCATTTTCCTTCCAATCCTTATGATTGCCCTCATCTCAGACGTACCCGCATATTTTACTTCCGGGCTTCCCAACAGTTCCCCCAGTTCCTTATGATATTCTGCCACAGGAAGGTACACCCGGTCCGGCACGGCATGTTCCAGCGCCATGTCAAGATAACGCCGGGCCATGTCACGGCAGTTCATCCTTTCATAAGCAGATGCCAGTTCCAGCCAGTAATAAATCCTTGGCAGCAGGAAAGGCGGCCTGTCGGTTTCCGCCAGAAGTGCCCGGGCCACGCCCGGAAATGTCCCCGGCTCCTGCCTGCGTCTGAGATGGGCATATATGATACCGGCAAATGGCGCCGACACCGGATACAGTATCCGCTTATAGCTGTCCGGCTCCTTCAGCCATGACGGAATGGTTTCATCCATATCCAGACGCGAATAGAGGAACCCGGCGCAGACCCCCGACGTGGTCACGCAGCCGAATTCAACGCCTTTAAGCGCCAGTCCCCCAATCTCCTCCATATGTCCGGTGAACTGGCCGCAGTCCCCTTCCAACACCGCAATGCGGCACAGTGTAAACAATGCGGCAAAGCACAGGCTGTCCTGTCCCCGGGACCTCGCTGTATACCAGGCGTTCCATGCACTGTCATAAGCACCGCGGGTATCACCGGCCAGAAGTTCCATCTCTGCCTGCATTGCTTCGGCCGCTCCCGTCCCCTTGCCTCCGGCCATGGCCGCATACCGGGGAATCCCCTCCCTCACAAGGGCCAGCGTATCCTGAAGATTCCCGCTCCTCCTCCAAAACATATAAACAGGGCTGGGGATGCAGAATGTCCATGAGTCATTGGTCAGGTAAAAATCATAGGGGTTGTCCAGATAATCCCATGTCATCTTATGGAAACAGCACATGAACGCAACATCATTATATGTCCGGAAAGAGTTGACCAGCGAAAGGGCTGCCTGTATATGGCTGCGCTGCCTGACATCCACGGCAGGCAGCACGGATAATTGCTGCAGACGCGTAAATGCTGCACAGCCAAGCCCCATCTGCCCTGTAAGGGAAGCCTTGATGGAAATGGCCATAAGGAGTTCCCAATGCTCCCGTAAAAGGCCGTCCGGCAGTTCCTCTATCATCTGTTTCAGCCCCGGTCCATTTTCACGCACCAGTCCAGCCAGCTGTCCGCTTGTAAGCCTGATGGAAAGGATCCTCCCATACGCCCCAGCCTGAAGGAAAAATCCCACAGCCATCAGGCTGTCTTTGCTGTACAGACAGGCATCCCCTGCGCAGATGAAGGCCCTGTTCCTGAAAACCGGCTGCGCTGCATTAAATTTCTGCATATAGAAATCCTTCAACAGGCTGTGGATTGTATAGTGGGTCCCATTAAAATGGATGAACGCGTTGACGGTAATCATGTTCCAGCATTCCGTAAATACAGTTTCGTCCCCTGCCATCATCAACGCCTGCTGCCGCGTGAAGGTATCCAACAGGGACAATGAAAGGAAAAAGTCCCGCTGTCTCAGGGACAGCGGCTCCCAGAATGTCCGGGATATAAGGTCTGACAAGGCAGGATATTCCCCCAGCTTACCTCCTCCCGCATAGTGGACAAACTGAAGCAGAAGGGCGGCAATCCATCCATTTGTAACCTTGTAGAGAAGTCCTGCCTGCTGAAGGCTGATTCCATTCCCAAGATGCACAGACAGCTGACGGATATCATCCGGGCCAAAACAGAATGCCTCCTGGGTCATGTGGTATATCCACGGATTGGAGGTCTGGGACTGTCCGTCTGCCCACATGGGCTGGGAGATAAAAATAAGATGAAGATGCCCGCACCTGTGCATGGAAAGCACATCCAGAAGGCGATACGGCTCAGCAAAGCCCGAAAACTGATAATTGTCAACCACCAGTATCAGATCCTCCTCGCAGCGCAGGCGGTCCAGAAGCATGGATATATGGCAGAGATTATCCGGCGCCGGACACTCCAGCCGGGCCAGTGCCGATGCCGTATCCCTGTCCGCCAGCCATAGCAGGCCGCAGATTTCCTGCCATGTACGGGCCGGCACACAGCCAAAGCACGTATGCCATTTAACCCTCATATGGGATGTCGGTCCATGTTTCAGGAAATGCGCAACCGCCGTCGTCTTGCCAAACCCGGAACCGGCACAGACAAAAGAAACAGGCGCCTTAAGCATCTCCTGTATGTGTTCCTGGATTCCAGGCGGGAAAAACAATGTGTGTGTGTTCGAAATCCGATCCTCCATACATCATACCTCCAAAATAAGCCGTTATGGCTCATGCTTTTTAACCTTCCATGCGATACAATGAAAAACAGATACAGGACACAGCCCATGCAATATGAAAGGAGAAGTATCATATGAAAATCATTATAAGTGAACCCTATGAATTCCAGAATACCGACCAGACATTAGAAATGCCGGACGGGTACATCGTCAGGCCGGGAGCACACAAGCATGGATATTACATCACGCTGACAGAGCGTGAGCAGGAGCTTTTAAAGAAACACGGCTACCAGTTAGTCACCAACCTGTTCTATTCCCCAGGTGACTTTTATGAGATACTGGACCCCCAGGGCGTAATTGTGGATCCCATGTATATTGGGAGGATATTGGAAAAATTAGGAGTATGAACCAGCTTGCAGGATATCTTACCTGCGGGATGCCCCTGGCAAAGGGGCATCCCTTTTTTATATGTATGAAATCCACCGCCTGAACGGCTTCTTTTTATCATACCATAATCCCCCCTCTGTTTCAATCAATGACAGCCATGAATCATATTCCCGCCCAAACCATCATAAAATTAACATAGAAGCCCTTCATATGGGGCCCCTTGTCAGGAGGCGGTGTATCATGAAATTCATTGACATGCTCAGGAAGCATTTACATATCAGTACAAAGACTGTCATCTATGTGGAAATGACAGCCCTCAGCGTGCTGTGTCTCAGCATTTTCCTGTACAGGACAGACCCGGGCCAGGCCGTGATGAGCCAGGCCGCCAGGCTTGCAGGTTATATCAATCCTCTGGAGGACGCTAGGACCCCTGGCCAGGACGGCAAGGAGGAAAAGAAAAAAGAGTACATCAAGTGGGTGGAGTTCCATGTGACCGCAGAAGCCATGAACCAGGCCTTCCGCTACGATGTGGACACCTGCCAGGCAGAAAGGCACCTGAACTGGGTGGACCTTTTAGCTTATCTTGGGGCCAGGTACGGCGGTGACTTCAGCAAATATAAACCGGAGCACATGAAAGCCGTGGCTGAGAAGCTGAAAACCGGTGAGACCACCATGGAAGAACTGACAAAAGACATGAAATATTACACTTACTACAGGGAAGCTTACGGCGCCGTGTTAGACGGCATGGTAGGCCAGTTCCAGGCTGAAATACCGTCCAGCGAGGCGCCTGCGGCCTATCTTCCCTCGGGTGTGGCCGGAGGCGCTCCCGGCGACCCTGCCACTGTCTGGGTGACAAAATACGGGCTGAAGGCATTTTCCCCCATTGCAAAAGGATTTCCCTACAGCGACTTTGATGACTTCGGGGTATCCAGAAGCTATGGTTTCAAACGCCAGCACCTGGGCCACGATATGATGGGACAGGTGGGCACCCCTGTCATTGCGGTGGAATCCGGCTACGTGGAAGCCATGGGCTGGAACCAGTACGGCGGCTGGCGGCTGGGCATCCGCAGCTTTGACCATAAACGCTACTACTATTACGCCCATCTGCGCAAGAACTATCCCTATCAGTCAGGCCTTAAGGAAGGTTCCGTGGTCCAGGCCGGGGATGTGGTGGGGTATCTTGGGCGCACCGGATACAGCCGCACCGAGAACACCAACAATATCGATGAGCCCCACCTCCACTTCGGGCTGGAGCTGATATTTGACGAATCCCAGAAAGAGAGCAACAATGAGATATGGGTCAGCTGCTACGAGCTTGTGAAGTTCCTGAACATGAACCGCAGCGAGACAGTAAAAGTGGAGGGCACCAAGGAATGGAAACGTCTTTACCAGACAAAGGATCCCCTGGTACCCGCCACGCCGTCCGAGGCAGCGCCTCCTGCGCCGTCAGCCTCACATGAGGAATAGGCTGTTGAATTGCCAGGCATTCTTATCCGGTTCCATTGTAAACATCCAGCTGGTCAATGAAATCCAGTCCCTGGAAGGCGATATACGCAAACAGATCTATGACAAAGGCCTTGTTGCGAAGCTGACCTTTGACGATATGGTGGGTACGGCCCCCGCAATGGCATCCGTCATCCGCACTGCCAGGAAATACAGCCAGACAAACTCCAACATACTCCTTATAGGGGAAAGCGGAACCGGAAAAGAAGTGCTGGCCCAAAGCATCCATAATGCCAGCAGCCGCAGCCTCTGTCCCTTTGTGGCGGTAAACTGCGCGGCAATCCCGGACACGCTGCTTGAAAGCGAACTGTTCGGCTATGTCACGGGAGCCTTTACCGGGGCGCGTAAAAACGGAAAAGCCGGGTTATTTGAACTGGCCCACACAGGCACCATCTTCCTGGATGAAATCGGGGAAATCCCCCTGCCGCTCCAGGCCAAGCTCCTGAGGGTGCTCCAGGAACGCGAGATCATGCGGGTCGGGGGCGATTCCGTCATCCATGTGGATATCCGCATCATTGCAGCCACCAATAAGAACCTGGAAAGCCTGGTCCGCAGCAACCAGTTCCGGGAAGACCTGTTCTACCGCCTGGATGTGCTCAGGATAAACATACCGCCCCTGAACCAGCACAGGGAGGACATCCCTCTCCTGATCTCCAGATACATGAACAGGAACTTCCCCGGCATCACGACGGGGCCGGAAGTCATCCAGTTCCTGTGCCGGGCCGACTGGACCGGCAATATACGCCATTTATTCAATATCTGCGAACGCATGGCCGTCTTATGCAGCAACGGCCATATTGATCTTGAATGCGCCAGGCTGGCTTTCCCTGAATGCCATCCCTCCCAGACCGCTTCCGTTCCCGCCGCCTCCACAGAAGACAGCCAGATCATGGAAGCCCTGTCCTCCTGCCGCTTCAACAAGGGACAGGCCGCTGCCATGCTGGGCATGAGCCGTTCCACCCTTTGGAGGAAGATGAAGGAGTACCACATAGAGGGTTGATCCTGATAATATAAAAGACGGGCAGCGGATGAATGCATCAAAACATCCGTCCGCTGCCCGTCTTCCATATTATCTTTTTTCTTTTTCCGTACCATCAGGCCTCATCCTACCCCAGCCTGTGGATAAACAACCCGCTCCGCAGCTTCGGCTCAAACCAGGTAGACTTAGGCGGCATGAGCCGCCCTGCATCCGCAACCTCCAGCAGTTCACGGATGGAAGTGGGATACATGGAGAAGGCCACTTTCATGTCTTCATGGCAACGGCGCTCCAGCTCCTTAAGTCCCCGGATACCACCTATGAAGTCCACCCGCTTATCCGTACGCGGGTCACCGATGCCCAGCACGGGATCCAGCAGATGGTCCTGGAGTATGGACACATCCAGTCCATCCACCGGGTCATTGCCCATGTATTCCGGCCTGGCTTTCAGGCAGTACCACTTTCCTTCCAGGAACATGCCGAAGGTCCCCTTTTCCTCAGGTGAAAAAGCTTCCGTTCCCAGTTCCTCTATGCAAAACCGCTCCGCTGCGGCCTTTAAGAACCCTTCCCGGTCCATCCCGTTTAAATCCTTCACCACCCGGTTATAAGGCAGTATCATCAGCTCCTCATCCGGGAACAGCACGGACAGGAAGTAATTAAAGGGTTCCTCGCCTGTATACCCCGGATTCTCCTCCCGTCTCTTAAGCCCTACCTTCACAGCGGAGGCCGCCCTGTGATGTCCGTCCGCAATATAGGTTGCAGGTATCCTCCCAAATGCATCCTGCACAGCCCGGACCATTGCCCTGTCCCCAATCACCCACACCCTGTGCCCGATTCCGTCATCCGACACAAAGTCATAGATGGGCTGGCCGGACTTAACCTGGGCCACAATCTCCTTCACGGCCTCATCCTGCCTGTAGGCCAGGAATATGGGGCCGGTATGGGCATTGGTGGTATCCACATGGCGGATACGGTCAATCTCCTTGTCCTCCCGTGTATTTTCATGCTTTTTAATCACACCGCCCACATAATCGTCGATGGAACAGCAGGCCACCACCCCGGTCTGGCTGCGCCCGTCCATGGTCAGCTCATACAGATAGTAATCCTCTTCCCCATCCGTCACATACACGCCTTCTTCAATCTGTCTGTCCAGTATCTCCCTTGCCTTTACATATACCTTGTCATCATACGTATCCACATCATCCGGGAACTGGGTTTCAGCCCTGTCAATGTTCAGGAAGGAAAGGGGATTCCCCTTCACTGCCTCACATGCTTCCTTCCTGTTATATACGTCATAGGGAAGCGCAGCCACCTTATCCGCCTTCCCGGCCTCCGGCCTGACACACACAAACGGTCTTACAATCGCCATATCCTATCTCCTTTTCCACTAGAGCGTGTTTGAAAATTGCTTTCCGTCAGATGTGCGTCCCACTTCGTGGGAGATTTGGTCCCGATGATGGAGGCGTAGCGGGCTACGCTGACTGAATCGGGGCCAAATATACCGCGAAGTGGGGCGTGCTTTGTCCTAAGGGGGTACCTCTGGTGGATTCCTTAGGGCAGATGGCGGGAATGAATTTTCAAACAGGCTCTAAGGCCCCCACAGCAGGTTTCCCAGCCATGAAGGCCCTAATATAATATACCAATGTACTGGCATGACTTCTCCTGCCAGCAGCTCACGTTTTTTATTTTACCACGCGCACCCTGAGGACTCCCTTGATGGCCCTCAGCTTCTCAATGGTTGACTCCTCTGCCTTATGCTCCAGGTCCAGCAGGGTATAAGCGTATTTATCACGGCTCTTATTGGTCATGTCGGAAATATTCACGCCCTGGGAAGCCAGTGTTCCGGTCACCTGGCCGATCATGTTGGGGATGTTCATGTGCAGTACGGCCACACGGCTTTCCGTCTGGCAGATTCCCATGTCGCAGGATGGATAATTCACGGAATTCCTGATATTGCCGTTCTCCAGATAATCCGTTATCTCCTTCACGGCCATCACCGCGCAGTTGTCCTCGGACTCCTGGGTGGATGCGCCCAGGTGGGGCATCAGGATGACATTCTTCATATTGGCAACCTTGGGGTTGGGGAAGTCGCTTACGTAGTAGCGGACCTTGCCCGACTCCAGTGCAGCGGCCATGTCGTCGTCATTGACCAGCGTATCCCTGGAGAAGTTTAGGATTACCACCCCGTCCTTCATCATCTCCAGTTTTTCCGAATTAATCATGCCCTTGGTGGAATCCAGCAGCGGCACATGGATGGTGATATAATCGCAGTCCTGGAAAATGGTGTCCATATTGGTGATATGCTTTACATTCCTGGACAGCCTCCATGCTGCGTTGACCGATATGTAAGGATCATATCCATAGACTTCCATCCCCAGATGGGTGGCTGCATTGGCGACCTCTGCGCCGATTGCGCCCAGGCCCACAACGCCCAGCTTCTTCCCCTTAATCTCACATCCCGCAAATGCCTTCTTGCTCTTCTCCGTATCCTTTGTGATGTTGTCATCCTCGGCATTGGCCCTGCACCACTCGATGCCGCCCACAATATCCCTGGATGCCATCAGCATACCCGCAATCACAAGTTCCTTCACGCCGTTGGCATTGGCGCCCGGTGTGTTGAATACCACGATTCCAGCCTCTGCGCACGCATCCAGCGGGATGTTGTTCACGCCCGCGCCTGCGCGGCCCACCGCCTTCAGGTTCCCGGGAAACTCCATGTCATGCATGGACGCGCTGCGGACCAGTATGCCGTCAGCCTCAGCCACATCGGCTGTCAGCTCATAATCAGCGGGAAATAACTCAGTGCCACATTTTGCTATTGGATTTAAGCAATGGATCTTTTTCATAATTATTACTCTCCTCTTCACCGAAACTCATTACCAACACTTATACCATGCCGTGCCGGCTCCTACCTGCCATGTTTCTCCTCAAAACCAGCCATGAATGCAACCAGCTTCTCCACGCCTTCCATGGGCATTGCATTGTAAATGCTGGCGCGCATGCCGCCTACGGTCCTGTGGCCCTTCAGGTTCTCAAAGCCTGCTGCCTTGGACTCCTTTACAAACAGGGCATCCAGTTCATCATCCCCCGTAACAAAGGGAACATTCATCAGGGAGCGGTCCTTCTTCTCCACGGTCCCCTTAAACAGCCTGCTCTGATCCAGGAAATCGTACAGGATCTTAGCCTTTTTCTCATTGAATTCCTTCATGGCCTCCAGGCCGCCCCTGGCCTTCAGCCACTTGAACACCTTGCCGCACATGTAAATGCCGTAGGTCGGCGGTGTATTGTACAGGGATCCTGCGTCCACATGGGTCTTATAGCGGAGCATGGTGGGGGTTCCCGGGAATACATCCTCATCCACCAGGTCTTCCCTTATGATTACGATAACAGTTCCGGCCGGTCCCACATTCTTCTGCGCCCCGGCAAAGATCAGGCCGTACTTAGCCACGTCAACCGGTTCAGACAGGAAACAGGATGACTGGTCGGCCACCAGAAGTTTACCCTTGGTGTTGGGAAGGGTCCAGAACTTGGTTCCATAGATGGTGTTGTTCTCGCAGATGTATACATAATCGGCGTCCTCTGATACGTCCAGGTCGGAACAGTCCGGAATGTAGCTGAAGGTCTTATCCGCGCTGGAAGCAATGGCATTGGCCCTGCCGTACATCTGCCCTTCCTGATACGCCTTCTTGGCCCACTGCCCGGTCACGATGTAATCCGCCACCTTGTTCTTCATCAGGTTCATGGGCACCATGGCAAACTGCTGGGATGCGCCTCCCTGAAGGAACAGCACTTTGTAATTGTCCGGAATATGTAAGAGATCCCGCAGATCTGATTCAGCATCTTTAATGATGGCGTCATAGGCCCGAGATCGATGGCTCATCTCCATCACTGACATTCCTGTCCCCTTGTAATCCAGCATCTCTGCTGCGGCTTCCTTCAGGACGTCCTCCGGCAATACGGCCGGTCCTGCTGAGAAATTGTAAACTCTGCTCATCTTGTTCTCCTCCTTAAATGGTTGTGGCTGCTGCACATTTCCTCTTTTATATATATACACAGATGACTTCCACCTATGCAGCCCTTGGGGGAATATGTCCGGAATTCCATTCCGCGACACGCCCCGGACCAGCATAAGAGGAAGCCGTCTGAACGTATACACCATCGTACATCCGTCCCATTACTTCCGTGCACTTTACCAAGGTAATCTGATAACGTTCCCGAAGTATTAAAGACTACTATACACTGTTTTTAATTAATTTTCAAGTCTGTATCGTCAAAAGCATCTGCGATTGGCGCTCCCGGCGATACCATTGGGAATACCTTGTCATCACAGCTGATCTGGCAGTCAATGACAACAGGCACATTAAGGGAAATGGCCTCCCTGAGGGTCGGCTCCAGCTCCTCCTTCTGTGTTACCCTGTACGCCTTTGCCCCCATGGCCTCTGCAAGCTTCACAAAATCCACGGAATCATTGAGTATGGTCTGCGAGTAGCGTTTGCCGTAGAAGAGGGTCTGCCACTGGCGCACCATGCCCAGCACATGGTTGTTCACAATCAGTTCCACCACAGGGATATTATAGCGGGTGGCCGTGGCTATCTCATTCATGTTCATGCGGAAACAGCCGTCCCCTGCAATATTGATGACCGTCTTATCCCTGCAGCCCATCTTGGCGCCGATGGCAGCCCCCAGGCCGTAGCCCATGGTACCCAGGCCGCCGGATGTAAGGAGGGTCCTTGGCTGGCGGTAATTGTAATACTGGGCGGCCCACATCTGGTGCTGTCCCACCTCAGTGACAATGACCGCATCGCCCTGGGTCACCTCATTGACCGTCTGTATGATGAACGGTCCGGTGAGCATGTTCTTGTCATAGCGCAGGGGATACATATCCTTCATGCGCTCGATATGGGCAATCCACTCGTCGTGGTTAATGGGGTCAAGGCGGGCATTGAGCTTGCGCAGGATGACCTTCACGTCGCCGATGACGCTGGCATCCACCTTGATGTTCTTATTGATTTCAGCCGGATCAATATCCAGCTGGAGTATCTTTGCGTTCTTGGCAAACTTGGATGCATTGCCGGTCACCCGGTCGCTGAACCTGGCGCCGACCACGATCAGAAGGTCTGCCTCCGTAATGCCGAAGTTGGATGTCTTGGTGCCATGCATGCCCACCATCCCGGTGTACAGCTCATCGCATCCGTCAAATGCGCCCTTGCCCATCAGGCTGTCCGCCACCGGGGCCTGGATCTTGTGGGCAAATGCCCTCAGTTCCTCAGCCGCATTGGACAGTACGGCGCCGCCGCCCACAAAGATGAACGGCTGCTTGGACTTGCGGATTATCTCGATGGCCCGCTCCATGTCCTCCTCCCGGATGGTATCGCTCTGGCGCACGATTTCCTCCGGCTCTTCCCTCTCATACTCGCAGGGAGCCGCCGTCACATCCTTGGTGATATCCACCAGCACCGGGCCGGGGCGCCCTGTCTGGGCAATGGTAAAGGCCCTGCGGATGACCGTTGCCAGACGGTTCACGTCCTTAACAATGAAATTATATTTGGTAATGGGCATGGTCACGCCCGTAATATCAATCTCCTGGAAGCTGTCCTTGCCCAAAAGGCTGTTGGTCACATTACAGGTAATGGCCACCACCGGAACAGAGTCCATGTAAGCGGTTGCAATACCCGTGACCAGGTTGGTTGCCCCGGGTCCCGAGGTCGCCAGGCACACGCCCACCTTGCCGGTAGCCCTTGCATAGCCGTCCGCCGCATGGGCAGCGCCCTGCTCATGGGATGTAAGGATATGGGTAATCTCATCCTGATGCTGGTACAATGCGTCATATATATTCAGGATGGAACCGCCCGGATAACCGAACACGGTGTCCACTCCCTGTTCCTTCAAACACTCAACTACAATCTCTGCCCCCGTCAATTTACTCATAATTACCGCACTCCTTTTCTCGTTATCTGTTCCGTGCCCTATTTAACCTGCAGCACAGCGCCCCTGTCAGCCGATGTCACAAGGGATGCGTACCTTGCCAGGTAGCCCGTTGTCACCTGAGGTGTCCTTGGCTGCCACTTTGCCTTTCTCGCAGCCATCTCTTCATCCGGAACCAGGACATTCATCTGATGGTTGTCAATATCAATGGAAATGATGTCGCCTTCCTCCACAAGGGCAATGGGTCCGCCCACAGCCGCCTCAGGAGAAGTATGGCCGATGGATGCCCCCCTGGATGCGCCTGAGAAACGTCCGTCCGTAATCAGGGCCACGGATGAGCCAAGTCCCATGCCCGCAATGGCGGAAGTGGGATTGAGCATCTCCCTCATGCCCGGGCCGCCCTTTGGTCCCTCGTAACGGATGACCACCACGTCCCCCGCCTTGATCTTGCCGCCCTTGATGGCGTCAATGGCGTCCTCCTCGCAGTCAAACACCCTTGCAGGCCCTTCATGCTTCAGCATCTCAGGGGCCACTGCGGAACGTTTCACAACCGCGGAATCCGGAGCCAGGTTGCCTCTTAGGATGGCGATACCGCCGGTCTCACTGTATGGGTCCTCCACCGGACGGATGACATCCGGGTTCTTGTTGACACAGCCCTTTATGTTCTCGCCCACGGTCTTACCCGTGACGGTCATGCAGTCCAGGTTAAGAAGGCCCTTCTTGCTGATCTCATTCATGACAGCGTAGATGCCGCCGGCTTCATTCAAATCTTCTATATAAGTAGGTCCTGCCGGCGCCAGATGGCACAGGTTCGGTGTCCTTGCACTGATTTCATTGGCAATGTCCACGTTCAGCTCAACCCCTGCCTCATGGGCAATGGCCGGAAGATGGAGCATGCTGTTGGTGGAGCAGCCCAGGGCCATATCCATGGTCAGGGCGTTCATGAACGCTTCCCTGGTCATGATGTCCTTTGGACGGATATCCTGCCGGTACATCTCCATCACCTGCATCCCTGCATGCTTTGCCAGCTTGATGCGCTCGGAATATACGGCGGGAATGGTCCCGTTGCCCTTCAGCCCCATGCCCAGCACCTCTGTCAGGCAGTTCATGCTGTTGGCAGTGTACATGCCGGAACAGGAACCGCAGGTAGGACATGCCTTGTTCTCAAATTCCCTTACGTCCTCCTCCGACATATTGCCCGCGGCATATGCGCCCACAGCCTCAAACATGCTGGAAAGGCTGGTCTTGTGGCCCTTAACATGGCCTGCCAGCATGGGGCCGCCGCTGACAAATACGGTGGGCACATTAATCCTGGCCGCCGCCATCAGAAGGCCGGGGACATTCTTATCGCAGTTGGGGACCATGACCAGGGCGTCAAACTGATGGGCCAGGGCCATGCACTCGGTGGAATCCGCAATCAGGTCCCTGGTCACCAGGGAATACTTCATTCCGATGTGGCCCATGGCAATGCCGTCGCACACCGCAATGGCCGGGAACACCACCGGGGTACCGCCTGCCATGGCAACACCCAGCTTCACTGCCTCAACGATCTTATCCAGGTTCATATGGCCGGGAACAATCTCATTATAGGAACTTACAATGCCCACCATGGGCTTCTTCATCTCTTCTTCCGTCATACCAAGGGCGTTGAACAGGGACCTGTGGGGCGCCTGCTGCATACCTGTCTTCACTGCATCACTTTTCATGTTGTATCCCCTTTCACTTATCTGGTTCTATCTTATGCGTCATCCTCACCGTCTACCGGATACGCTCCGCAATCAGATCCCCCATGGCCGTGGTTCCCACCTGGGTGCATCCCTCCGACATGATATCCCCTGTCCTGTACCCGTCCGTGAGCACGGACTGCACGGCTGCCTCAATGGCGTCCGCTTCCTTATCCAGGTCAAAGGAATATCTTAAAAGCATGGCCGCCGACAGTATGGTTGCCAGCGGATTGGCAATATCCTTACCCGCAATATCCGGGGCCGATCCATGGCTTGGCTCGTAAAGGCCGAACCTGCTCTCATTCATGCTGGCGCTGGACAGCATTCCGATGGATCCGGTAATCATGCTGGCCTCATCCGAAAGGATATCGCCGAACATGTTCTCCGTAAGGATTACGTCAAACTGGCCCGGGTTCATGACCAGCTGCATGGCGCAGTTGTCAACCAGCATATGGGAAAGCTCCACTTCCGGGTAATCCTTTGCAACCTCTTCCACCACCTTGCGCCATAACCGGGAGGAATCCAGCACATTGGCCTTATCCACGCTGGTTACCTTCTTCCTGCGCTTCATGGCAATGTCAAATGCCTTGACAGCAATACGCCTGATTTCCTTTTCATTGTATGTAAGGGTGTCCGTTGCCGTCATCAGGCCGTCCACCTCTTTGGTCCACCTGTCACCAAAATAAAGGCCGCCTGTCAGCTCCCTCATGATGACCATGTCAAACCCGTTGCCGATGATTTCCTTCTTAAGGGGGCAGGCCTCCGCCAGTTCCTTATAGAGGTAAGCAGGACGGATGTTGGCAAACAGCCCCAGTCCCTTGCGGATGGCCAGAAGACCTGCCTCGGGCCTCAGATCAGGCGCCACGTCATACCATCTGGAGTTGCCCACATCGCCACCCACCGCGCCTAACAGCACCGCGTCGCTCTTTCTTGCCGTCTCCAGGGCCTCCTCTGTCAGCGGGACCCCATAGGCATCGATGGAACAGCCGCCCATCAGGATCTCTGTATAGTCAAAGGTGTGTCCGTAGACCGCTCCCACCTTATCCATGACCTTTTTTGCTTCCCTTACAATCTCCGGTCCGATTCCGTCACCTGGAATCACAGTAACATTATAATCCATCTTGCATATCTCCCCTGTCTTCTATTCTCTCTGGTTATGGTTATCCAGAATAATACGATTTCTTACAATCATATATCATTTAAAGTCTTATTTCAACCTTTCACGATTATTTTCCCCATAGTCAAATATACAAGTTTGGAATTATTGACATGAACAAAAGTTATGGCTCCCCCTCTTTTTCCTCTAACTGATACAGGATTTCCCAGTACCTGTCCTGCATTTCCTGGTACTTTTCCAGAAGCGGGCCTGTCTTTTCCCGGACCGAATCCATGATCTCATCATAGCGTTCCACCAGCAGTCCCACAATCCCGCTGTCCAACAGTCCCTGCTCCGCCATGCCGGTCAGGACGCCCAGGGTCCTGTTCTTGGAATAAGCCCCTTTGTAACTCCTGGTGCCTGTAAGGGCGCTGACAATATCTGCAATGGCCACGATCCTCTGCGGCACATTCAGGTCCGCTGCCCGGAGTCCCCTGGGGTAACCGGATCCATCCAGCTTCTCATGGTGGCGCAATGCGATGTTCTTCACCGCGTCCGAAACACTGTCCCCCAGGATATACTCTGTCAGGTTCACATGGTTCCTCATCACGTTCATGGCCTGGGGGCTCAGCTTCCCCGGGTATTCCAGGATTTCCACCGGTATGCCGATTTTCCCCAGGTCGTGCAGCATGGCCCCGCACATGACGTCATTTACCGCATGCTTCTGTCCGCACAGCAGGATGGCTAGCTCGGAACTGATGACCGAGGTGGTTATGGTATGGGTAACCGTGTGGGGGCTTCTGAAATCAATGGCGTATATCAGCATCTGGAGGATGGACTCCTTCTCCTCCTCTGTAAACGGGACTGTTTCCATTATCCGGTCAAACTGGGGGGAAATCCCTATGTAATCGCAGGAAGGCGGGACCAGGGGCGTATCCAGCAGCAGGTCAATGACCTCTGAGGAGAACTTCCTGTCCCTCTCCCGCTCCAGGTAAGTGAGGAAGGGTTCCCTGCCCATGCGGTTCTTAGGATTCTCAAAGTAAATATCCAGGCGGTCCGCCAGCTGCAGCATCTGGGCCGCCTTCTTAACCGGTTCAGACACATCGGCCATGTTCTCCAGCTGTTTCCAGGAAGAGTGGTGGAACAGGACCACCTTGGACAGTTCCTTAAACAGTGAAAAATAATCCAGGAACAGATAGCCGTAAATGGAATGGTTCCAGACATGTTTTGTCTCAAACTCCACCATATGGTCAATTTCGTCTGTCTTGTACGCCCCGATGTCGTGAAGCACGGCCAGGGTGAGGAGGTTCCTCATCTGTACAGGGGTATATCCCCCCTCCGCCTTCATCATCTGGAACATGATATTGGCAACCCGCTCCCCATGGCCCATGAGCCTGGGATCCACCAGATTGAACGCGCGCTTGGCAATACTTATAATGTCCTTGTTGCTTACCGGAAGAATGTAATCGTACATGGACTTCCCTCTTTCCGGCTGTACCAGAACCCGGTTGCTGGCAGCCTGTTTTTTCATTTCCCTCCCTGTATTCTTACATAAAAGCAGGTATAAATCAACTAATATCGGAAAATATAACCAGTTTTCCCCATATGGAAAATGCTGCAGAAGATGGAATCCATCCCTGCAGCATCCTGTCTGTCGCATATTCATTCATAAGGCCTGTCCTTACCGTGTCCTGAATGCCCCGGCGGCGCCGGCCCATCCTGGCCCTGTCTTCACCAGCCCGGCGCTACTGGATTATCTTAGCCCCGTCCTCACCAACCCAGTAATTGTCCGGCGTCATGCAGTTGACCTGCATATCCCCGTTCTCAGAACAGTAATACTCCTTGCCCTCCCACTGGATCCAGCCGGTCTGCATATAGCCCTGGGCATCAAAGAAATACCACTTGTCCCCAACCTGCTTCCAGGCATTGGCGGGATAGGTCCCGTCGCCGTTATCATACCACCATCTGCCGTTTTCCGGTGACTGGGCCCAGGCGCCGCTTCCTCCGGTGGGGTTATCCCTGAACTCCGCCGCCTTGTCCCCGGTTATATAGACACTGGCGGATTCAACCCATTCCCCTCTTTCACCATCCTCAAACCGGCTTACCGGGCGTACCTTTACGGTATAGGAGGTATCCCCCTTCGTCATCCGGTCGCGGCAGTTGCAGCTGTTGGTGTCCACCACCATGGAGGAACCCACGGCCTTGTCATCCCGGTAAATCCTCACTTCATAGCTTCCCGCAGCGCTGATGGCGTCCCAGGAGGCGATGCCGTTATCTGAAAGCTTCAGGTTCTCCACATCGCGGATTGCGGTCTGAAGGGACGGAAGCTCCACATCCATAAGCAGGGTGGAACTGGAATCCTGGCGGGTGGCCTTGATGAACGTGGCTCCCCCTTTTAAGGTAATCTTGTCCTTTGGAAGGGACTGGAAATAATAATCATCCTCCGCGGTCAGTGTGATCTGGATCCTGGGCACCGAATCATCCCGCCACTCAAAATCGTCATTCAATATGTCATATCCGTCCACGGAATACTTGTTGCTGTTGCTCTCAATCTCGATTTCCTCCTGGCCGAAATCCGTCTCCGGCTGGATGTTGGCTTTAATGGTCAGGGAGATGGACTTAATCGCCTTACGGCTGGCAGCATAGGACGGCACGGCCATGGATGCGGCCATCACGCCTGCCAGCAGTCCAAGGACCACCCTTTTCTTCATACGAAACATGATACTCCTCCTTTACAAACTCAGTCATACCCTTACTTTATCCAGATTCACATGGTATGTCAATAAAGATTTCCTTACAATTCCCATATGGTAAAAAGCCCTACTGCACCTCCCTGATAAGGCAGTACTGCTTTAATGGGAAATGCTTCTGGACCACACCAAAGACCTTGAACCCAAAATGCTCATAAAGGGGCACATTGTCCGGGTTATGGGTTTCCAGGGATATCATCAGGCCGTGGTTTTTGGCATACCGGATCACCTCCTCAAGAAGCATGGCCCCCAGCCCGTGGTGCTGCATGCTGGGGCGCACCGCCAGATAGATGATATGCAGCCGGTTCTCCTGGTGCAGCTGGGCCGTCCACCTGGAATTCAGGTAATCCCTTCCCTGCACGAAATTCCACAGCGTCTTAAGGCTTGGGTCCTCCTTGATCAGGTACTCGTCCGTGCGGATACGCGCCCATGCCTCCGTGAGATAATATGTAAACGGATTATACGGTTCCGATTCATCCGAAACCACCAGCAGGGCATTCATATCCGGGCTGTCCGAATAGATCTCACATGTTTCAAAGAATTCCGTCAGGTCACATTCGAACAGCTCCGGCATCAGCCGTGTCCTTGTCTCCTGGTCCGGTATCAGCCTGCAGTACAGCGGGTCGCTTAAAAAGCATTGTGTCAGCAATTCCTCCAGTTTAGGGAAATCTTCCTTCCCAACCCTGTAAAGCTTCTGGCTTTCCATAATAAAATCCTACCTCTTTTCCTCTCTTCGTATCATCCGGCCTGTCATGCCAGATCCATGCAGCCCATAAGCGCCTGGGCCATTTTTTCCACACAGGCCGTCATATATTTAATATCATCCCTGTAGCACAGCGCCTGCCGCCCCGCCACCTGCTTGAGGGTCTGCATTTCCCCCTCAAGGTCCGGCGCTCCTTCGCAGCTTTTTGCCTTAAGCCCTGTGACAAGTCCAAACAGGTTCTCATGGTGGACAATCCTGCCAGCCCCCCATTTCAGCCGGCCGGCGGGCTGGTCCAGCACATATTCCGTAAAGTAGCAGAACACCTCCCTGTCAAACAGGAACGCGTACCTGTTATTATCAATCCCATACACCGCTTCCAGCGCTCCCCGCACATCCCCTGTCCCAAGACAGTCCATTGCCCTTGAGACAGCCTTCAGGTTGTTCTGGACCGCTTCCTGGGGGAACAGCACCTCATCATGCCAGTTCAGACGGACAAAATAGTCCTGTTCCTTCCTGAACGCCCCCAGAAGCGCCCTGTTAAGTTCCCGGCAGGAGGCGGCAAGGCGCCCGGCTTCCTCCTCCCTGCCGGACCTGAGCATTTCCCTGTAACAGCGGTTCTTATCCTTAATGATATCATACAGTCTCCCGCCAAGTGCGGCGGCCCGGTCAATGGCGGCAAAGAGTGTCTTCCGGTCCGCGCCTGTCCTTTCGCACGTTCCAGGGTCCACGCTCTCCTTAACCGCTTCAAACAGGCGTCTGAAATCCAGAGGGACCACCGCCGTCCGGTCCAGGGCAAGGACCAGCCTCCCATACAGTTCATGGTGGAACCGGTACACGGGTTCCTGGTAAAAATTCTCATTGTCATACTGGGAATGATAATGGGTTTCCATGAATTCCCCTGCGCTGAAGTCATTGACCATGGAAGGGATTCCCGCAATGGCCATGGAAAAATCGTCGGACCAGGTCTGGATCGGATACACCACCTCCACCCCGTCCGGGTAGGCCTGCCCGTCCGCCTTTATCCCGCAGAGGAACTCCTCCAGGAAATCCACGTATTCATAGGTGCAGCGCACCCCATCCTTCCTGCCGTGGGCATGGGCCGGCAATTCAAAGTTCAAATCCGCGATTACCTGGCCCTGCCAGCTGGGACAGGCCGTAAACACCTGCTCATAAGCCCCGGTGGACCAGTCATACTTGGATCCGGCCACGCCCCACTCTTCCGCGGCCATGGCACAGAAAACCAATGTCTTCCCCGGCCTGTAGCCGATGGCAAGGATGGCCCTTGCAATCCCAAGCATCATGGCCACGGCCGCGTTATCGTCCTGGAACCCGCTGAAGTAGGAGTCATAATGGGCGGACAGAAGTATCTTCCCATCTTCCTCCTGGCCGGGTATGCATCCCACGATATTATAATCCCTGCACCCACGTGTTACCGTGGAGCACGCATCGAACATCACCCGGGCTTCATTATCAATCATGGAGGCCCGGATGATATCCGCATCTGCCCTGGAGATGGAAAATGCAGCCGCATCCTCAGGCCCCGCGATGTCCTGGGCATTGAGGGCCGTGTCATGGATTTCCCCATACCCCTGTTCCTGGACCGCCACCAGGGCCGCGGCCCCCTTAATATGGGCCTGGTACACGGGGAAATTAATCCACCACCCGTCCCGCTGGTTGATATCTATCAGCACCAGCTTCCCTTCCACATCCACGTTCCGGTAGGACTCCGCCGTTCCCTTACCCAGATAGACCATGGAAAATGCCTCAAAACCATGGGTATGGAAATCAGTCTGGTAGGCCCCCAGCTGAAACTCATGCTCCTGCCCCTGTCCGTCCGTGAAACGCATCACGGCCTTCTCAAATTCCCAGCCGTCCACCCGGATCCTGTCCTTATGCACATCACGCAGTCCCAGGGCCTGCATTTCCCGTAAAAGCATTTCCCCGGTTTCCCACTCCGCCCTGGAACCCGCGGTCCGGTAGCCCAGCACGGCATTGGTCTTAAATGCCTCCATCCGTCTGGCCAGCCCGTAGGAATAATCCGTGTCCACGGCCAGGGCCAGGGCTTCTTCCCATTCCTCCAATGTCCTCACGTTCCATCACCTCTAAGTCAAATCATGAACATACTGCGGGGCAGACCTGATATCCTTCCTCCGCCAGGGCCTTGAGGGCCTGGTCAAATTGAGCGCCTTTGGTCAGGACATAATCCGTGTTGTAGGTTGACACCACAAAAATGCCGATTTCCTGCCTGGCAAGTATGTCCGATATCCTGGCAAGTATGCCAATCAAGGAGAAATCCAGTTCCCCCTGAATCCGGAACGCCTTAAAGCCATCCTCCCTGGAAACCGTAGTCTGGGGAACGTCCCCTGTCCTGCATACCAGCGACAGCTCCTCATCTGTCTTCCCGATGAAATAAAAATCCCGGTCCAGGTTTACCTGGGATAAATCCTCAACCTTGCATACTGAAAAATCCCCGTCAATCACTTTTAATTCCATTTATGATCCTCTCCATTCCATATGTCTGATTCCCGGCACGGTGCTTCTTCCCATCACGCATCCAGGGCACCCCCCGGCAGTTCCATCTCATCCCGCATTCCCACGAACCCGTACTTTTCATACAACGGCCTGCCCATACTGGTGGCTTCCAGCGTAATGAATGGGATACCGGCCCGCCTGGCCTCCTTCACTAACAGGTCCAGCGTATGATACGCAATCCCCTGCCTCCGGTAATCCGGGTGGGTATACATGTTCATGATGTACGCCTTCCAGCCCGTAGGATTATGACAGGTGGGCATGACCCGGTAGAAGCTGACACCTCCCGCCCCTGCAAACCGGTCCCCGTCAAAGACCAGATAGGCGGTGTGGGTGCCGTCCCTAAGGGCCTGCGCATAATAGTCATACGATTCCTGCCTGACCTTTGACATATCAACTGTCTCATCCAGATGGTTGGCCGCCCTCAGCACCTGGATCCTCGTCTCAGTCAGCATGTCCAGGTCCCGGATGCCTGCCTTTCTATATAATAGCTCCATTGATGATTCCCTCCTGTGCGCCCGATATTGTCATCCCCTATTATACCTGATAGCCGGACGAATGCATAGTATTGGCTGCATCTTACAGGACAAAAAAACACCCAGCCGCCTGCGCGCTGGATGAAATCATCGTATCCTCCTATGTTTCCCACCTTTATAATACCACAAAAACAGCCGATATACAAGACTTGTAATGACATCGCGGCAGCCGTATAATGAGTTTCCACTATAAGGAGGAGGCGTATATGCAAGAGAACAGAACCATCTACGAAATACTGCTTCAGGAAAAGGAGAAGCAGGAACTGGCGGACCTTGTTTCATTCAATCAGAAGACGGAATCCTTCGGGCTGTCCCTGTCGCAAAAAGAGGCCCGCGAACTGGCTGCATGCAGGAACGAAAGCCTTAGGAAATGGCGGCGCGTGGAATTTGGGAAGAGCATCCTCACATCCCTCATCTGGACTTTCTGCGATTCCCCATATCTGAATCAGGACAACTATGCCGAAACGCTCCAACAGCTTCAGGATATCTTCTATGAATTTAAAAATGAGACCTCGGACCGGATGACGGACCAGGAACTCCTGAATTTCATGCGGGAGCAGTTTGACGGCGTGTGCTTTGGCGATGCCAGCTACCTGGAGGAAACATGCCTTAGCCGTCTGGCCGCCGGGATAAGGGCCGGATACACCGGCTTCCATGGCACGGACGGACGCGGTTCCTATCATGGCTTCAACCAGGAAACGCGCTGGGATGCAGACTTATATATGGAAGCGCTGAAAGACCTGTGCTGGCGGTAACCCGGGGAATCATTGCATTTCCCACGACCTGACAAAAAGGAGGAATACAATTGAATTATCAGATTGAACAGCTTCTGCCCCTGGCCGCCGAACTGGCTGACCGCTACACGTCTAAGGAAAGCAGTTCCGTGACCTACGAAACAGCAGGCGCCCTGATGGAAGCCGTGCTGTACTGCATGAAAGAATGCGGGAACGAGGGAAATGCAGTCATAAGCCCGGGCCATATGCCCGGGGCACGGGAGATTTACCGGCGGGGTGCCGGACTGGTCATGGAAAAAGCCCGCAGGGCCAGGGTTCTCTATGATGCCATCATCCGGGATTTTGAGGACTATGGGTGCATGAATTACCGGGACACCATCCAAAAAGGCATGCCGGAATTCTTCCTGCATTATGACCCGGTCTTTGCTCCCGGCAGACATATACTGAGCCTGGACTATCCCCTGCTGTGCGGCAATCCTCCCTTATGCGGGGTTGACCTGATCTTCGGGTACCTGAAGGGGATATGGACCGAGATGCAGTTCCTGAACCGCTTCCATCCCGATGCGGTCCGCCGGATCCTCAGCCAGATATCGCCGGAATATAAGGAGCTGTACCTGGATAACCTATGCAGCCCCGTGCTTCTCCATGTGGTGGGATGCGTGCTTTCCAAACAGGCCCCGGATGACCCGGTGCCGGTACAGCCCCACCCCGGCAGGATCCGCGCAAGGTTCAGCCGTGCGGGCATGGACGGAATCACTGCCTGTGTCACCTCTGCAATCCACGAGGCTGCCAGGTATGGGACTGCGGGACATATGGCCGCGGACCAGCCGCCGGCCGCCTATTTTGAAAAAGCCGCCCCGGGCTACGCTGCCCGGATAAAAAACGGAATTGACAACAATTGCCTGGACGCGGTATTTTTCATGGACATGCCTTCCTCCGGTCCAGAAGCTCCGTAAATGTCCTGATTGAGGTATTCGCCACCAGCTCCAAGGGAAAATCCACCTCCCGAAGCACCTCTGCCGCCTGGTCAAATACACCAACAGCCCCGGCGTAATGGGCATCCGTGCCAAGGGTGACATGAACCTCATACTGTCTGCACAGCTCCAGCATGGCCTTCATGTTCTCCCTGGTATTCAGGCGGTAAAATGCAGTTTTTACAGATGAATTGTTGATTTCCAGCAGGACCTTCTGCTCCTTTGCTTTTTTCACCAGGCGTTCAAAGTCCACCGGGATATAACCGTCCTCCGGGTGACCGATGATATTGACATAAGGGTTTTCCATTGCCTTTAGATAAGCCTGGGTATTCTCCTCCATGGTCCCGGCATTAGTACAGGCCGTATGGAAACTGGCAATGCATATATCCTGACGTTTCAGGATATCCTCATCCAGATCCACATTCCCCTCAAAGTCCAGTATGTTAAGCTCCACTCCATAAAGCATGCGTACCCCATGCATTTCCTTTGGAAGCACATGATAGTTCATAAAATGCAGCCTGTCGCTGGAGTCGGCCAGGGCAGGCCCATGGTCCGTGATTGCCAGCAGTAAAAGCCCCCTGTCCCCGGCGGCCTTTGCCATTTCCGCTACCGTGGAATAGGCGTGGGCGCTGGCAATGGTATGCGTATGTGTATCTAAAACAAATTCCATTTCCTTACCTCCTAAAATAAAACCGCACCCTTACGTCCCTAAAACGTCAGGGTGCCCAGGATACGGCCATTGGCAAAGGTTTCGCTTCTGCACATCCTGACCATCCCATCTTCCATCCTGTAAACATTAAAACCATACTTTTCCTGGAAACGCACCTGTCCCCCGCCCATGTCATCCCCGCAAAAGGACAGGCTGTCCGCTACATGGCAGGGACGCCCCGCCGCCTGGCCCGCATGATGATGGTGGGTGTGGCCGCAGAGGATCAAGCAGACCCCGCTGTTCCCAATCAGCGACAACAGCTTCCCGCTTTCAGGCAGGGGCGGGATCTGTCCCTGTTCAGGCAGCAGATGATGATGGGTCACCAGTATGGACGGATTCCTACCCACTGCATCCAAAGCCCGCTCAAGCCACGCCGCCTGCCTGTCATCCATACGGCCGTCCGGCACTCCCTGGACCGAGGTGTCAAAGGCAATCACGGCCGTGCCGCCCACCCAACGGATTGTATTGTATGGGGCAGAACCCATTTCCTCCAGCCATCCTTCCCGGAAACTCCTTTTATTATCGTGGTTCCCCAGTGTCACCACCAGTGGGATATCCCCTACCCTCTCCCGTATATGATGTTTCAGGCACCGGTAATCCTCCGCCGTCCCATCCTCAGTCAAATCCCCGGTGATGACCACAAGGTCGATTGTTTTCCAGTCCCGTGCCGCCCTGTCCAGACAGTCATCCAGAAAAACCAGGGGATTCTGCATGGCGGACAGCATGGCCTGATATCCGTCCGGCCCGGCCAACCGGCCCCCACTTTCATGTTGCTTATCTTCACCGTCCGCCCGGCCCCTGTCCGCCTCTTTCCGGCGGCCCAATTCCCTCCGGTAATGGATGTCCGACAGATGTAAAATGTACATTTCCTATAACCTTCCTTTTATTTCAGCTTCTTGCGGATAAATCCGGCCAGGCTGTCAATGGCAAACACTGCCACAACCACGCCTATAAGTATGACACTCACCTTATCCCAGTTCCTGGCCTGGATGGCAAATACCAGCGGCGCCCCAATGCCTCCCGCCCCCACCAGTCCCAGGGTGGAAGCGCTTCTCACCGCAATCTCAAAATGGTTCAGGGAAAGGGAGCTGTATATGGGCATCAGCTGCGGTATCCTTGCAAAGAACATGGTCTGCCAGAACCCGGCGCCCACAGCGGTCATGGCTTCCACCGGACTTTCCTCCATGGCCTCCATCTCCTCCGTGTACAGCTTGCCCAGCATCCCGATCTGATGGACGCCAATGGCCAGCACGCCTGCAAACGGCCCCGGTCCCACCATCTTCACAAAGATGATGGCATAGACCAGTTCAGGAAATGCCCTCAGCACATTGCAGACAGACTTTCCCGCCTTGGATACCCACGGGCAGGAGCGCCATAAATTGGCGGAGCTTAAAAGCGTGATAGGCAGGGCCAGGACCGTTGCGATGGCCGTGCCTAAAAAGGCAATTCCCAGTGTCAGCAGCAGAAGGCTTAATAAATCCTCCCCGCTTCCGTCATAAACATATGCCCAGGCCGGTCTTGCCAGCCCCCGGAACACATCCCCTGCCATGGAAGGGGAGAAATACGCCAGGCCCGAATAATCAATGCCAGCCGCAGAATAAACCAGGACTGCCAGCACCACCGCGGCAATCATCCACTGTTTCCTTGTCCTCTTATCTGTCATCATGCCAGCCTCCTTCTGATTGCTTCGCTGAGGCCGTCCACTGCCGCCACCACCACAAGGATCAGGAGAATGATGATGGACACCCGGTCATACTGGAGCAGGGCCAGGGATGAATTGAGGATGATCCCGATTCCTCCGGCCCCCACATAGCCCAGCACCGCGGAGGCCCGCACATTCACTTCCAGGGCATAAAAGGTATAGCCCGCCACCTGGCTCATGATCTGGGGCGCCACGGACCAGAACGCAACCTGCACCTTATTGGCGCCCACGGACACCGCCGCCTCAACAGGCCCCTCGTCAATGGCTTCAATGGCCTCATACACCAGCTGTGACACTAGGCCGAAGGTGAACACGGCAATGGTCATGACACCGGTAAATTCCCCGATTCCCACAATGGCAACCATCAGCGCCGCCAGCAGCAGGTTGGGTATGGTGCGCACGATATCCAGGAAAAACCGGATGGCTGAGGTGACCACGCGGTTTCCTGTCACCACCGTGGTTCCCAGGAATGCCACCGGCACCGCAAACAGCACCCCAAGGGCTGTCCCCACCACCGACATCTGAAGGGTGGAAATCATAGGGCCTATAAGTCTGGGAATATATGTAAAATCCGGTCTCAGGAAACGCGACAGGAATCCCGACATCTGCTCCAGGTTCCCAAACACGTCCAGGATATCCGCTTCCGTAACAGCCGCGCTTGCAGCAACGCACAGACCGATGACAAGCGCGATGAACAGATGCTTATACCAGTTAAAATGAATGGTATCTTTAAGCTTCATCGCCAGCCCCTTCCTTTTCTTTTCCGATATCCCTGCCGTAAATCCGTTTCAGTTCCCCTGCCGTCAGCTCCTCCGGCGTCCCGTCAAAAATCACCCGTCCTCCCTGAAAGCCCAGTATCCTCCCTGCAAACTCCTTTGCCAGTTCCACGGAGTGGATGTTGATGATGACCGTCTTATTCATATTCCGGTTAATCTGCCTCAGGTCTTCCAGGATCTTCCTGGTGGTCACCGGGTCCAGGGATGCCACCGGCTCGTCGGCAAGGATGATATCCGCCTGCTGGACCAGGGTCCTGGCAATGGATACCCGCTGCTGCTGTCCGCCGGAAAGCTCATCGCTTCTGGAGTGGAGCTTGTCCAACAGCCCCACCTTTTCCAAAGCCTCGCTGGCCAGCCGATAATCTTCCTTGGAAAATATCCCCAGAATGCTTTTCCAGGTGGGGTAATATCCCAGGCGGCCTGAAAGGACATTCTTCTGCACCGTGCTCCGTTTGACCAGGTTAAATGTCTGGGATATCATTCCGATATGGCGGCGGATGACCCTGAGCTGCTTCTTACCGGCACCGGTCACCGAAACACCGTTAATACGGATATCCCCTTCCGTGATATCGTGGAGACGGTTGATGGCCCGCAAGAAGGTGCTCTTACCTGCACCGCTGAGGCCGATGACAGCCACAAACTCGCCGTCCCCAATGGTTAAGTCCACCTGGTCCAATCCCTTTACCCCATTGCCGTAAGTCTTGGATACATGCTCAAATGTAATCATGACGCGTCCCTTTCCAGCCAATCCTACTCAGCTGCCTTTGCCGTATAGTCCTTTACCGTATCGTAAACGGAATCATCCGCTTCCTCATACCCCTTGTGGTTCCACAAAGACATGGCCTCCTGGCCCGCCTCATCATCCTTCATGTTCAGGAACACTTCCTTGACCTTTGCCTTTAACTCCGGTTCCATCCCTGTCCGGACCGCAATGGCGTCATTGGGAATGTCCCCCTCCGTGAGGTAGAGCACCCTCAGGTCCTTAAGCAGGTCCTGGTCTGAGAACTTGGACGCAAACACGTTCCTGGCTCCCTCAAATACAAAACATGCATCCTGCTGTCCGCTTAACACGGCCGTCATCTCGCTTGGGATATCGTTGACCGTGGTCAGGGTGCAGTCCTTGGCCGGATCCATACCCAGGTCCTTCATCTCCGCAACCGGATAGATATAGCCGCTGGCTGAATTAGGGCTTAATGTGGCAATCCTTTTACCCTTTAAATCCTCCAGCGTCTGAAGGTCGCTGTCTGCCCTGACAAGCACCTCACCCTTAAATGTGCCGCTGAGCTTCCCCTCCTCAGGAAGACCTGTCTCATGGTTGTAAGCGCCAAGCTGTGAAGTGAGGATTGCTTCTGCCGCCTTCTGGTCCCTTGCCTGCACATATGCGGCAGGAGGCATGATCCCGATATCCACTTTTCCCGAAGCCATGGCTTCCACAATGGTGGAGTAATCCGTTGCCAGCGTCACATTTACCTTGCATCCCAGTTTCCCGGACAGGTATTGTGCGAATGGCTTTGCCTTCGCCTCCATGGAACCGTCGTTATTCGTTGGCACGAACTGGACGTTCAGCTCCTTTGCGTCTGCCGACGCCTCCTTTTTACCACATCCCGCCAATGCCAGCAGGCTTAACCCCAGTGCTGCCATACAGACCACAACCTTCTTTTTCATGTCCCTGTTTCTCCTTTCGATGATACCGCTGTTTTCTTTGTCTGTTTCAATGTAGTTCACAGCAAGTATATCAGACTGTCTCAGGAACGCAAAATGACCTATGTCACATTTTGTACAATGTTTACCTGCATTTTACCCCAATTTTCCAAAAAACGCCTTCCCGCTCTTGCGGCAGGCCCCGGCGTTGACTATAATGGGGGAAGCAGGACATGAAACGAAAGGGGGAGGACAGACATGAAACGGGACCACGATGAGAAAAAACTGCATTCCTATATCCGGGACAACCATCTTGAGACATATATGTCTGCCGATATTTTCTCCATCTCGGAGCTGCTCCTGTTTGACAAGAACGAATACCTGGTGGAAGCCGGATACCCGGCCGACTACCTGTGCTTCCTTGTGAACGGCGAGGTCATCATTTCCGCCTGCTCCACCAATGATAAGAGCACCTGTATCAGCTACTGCCACCAGTTCACCATTATCGGCGAGGCAGCATCCCTCTGGCAGATGGCGCCCTGCCGCAGCGTAAGGGCCATGACCCGTTGCACCTGCATCGGCATCAACCTGACAAAGTACCGTCAGCTTCTGCTCAATGACCTGCTGTTCCTCCAGAATATATGCCAGATCCTCACCTGCAAGCTGAACACGGAAAACGAACTTTCCCAGACCTTGTCCGACCCGCTGGAGGTACGGCTCTCCCGCTTTATCCTGGAATACTCCATCGGCCAGATGTTCACCTTCCAGCTGACCAACTGTGCGGATATCCTCAACACCAGCTACCGCCATCTCTTACGGATGTTAAAATGCTTCTGCGCCATGGGGATCTTAAAGAAGGCCAGGAACTGCTATGTCATCATGGACGGGACTCGGCTGGGGGAGATTGCGAACGGGACACTGGTCATAGGTAATCCCCAGCCTTAAAAGGCGGGAATGGGGATTCAAAAACGCCCTGACATAAAAAAGGCCTCCGGCGCGCCGCCCTGTCCGGGCGGTCTGCGTAGATGAAATAAGCAGACAGTTAATAAAAGAGACACGTCCCTCCCCGCCTGGGAACAACCGCAAAAACAGACCATGAATACTGGCGGTGTGGAGTGGCCAATCTGTTTATGATGTTTGAGCCCTTAACTGGCCAGCGTCAATAATTCCGTTTTCCCCCGCTGAGGAATTGGATGCCATTCTTTGAATACATTTTACCTTGTTTACTGTTTGTTTCCCTCTGCCTTCCATAAACCAATGGCCGGCGATTTTATAAAATAGAATTCTTCCCCGTTTCCCGATGTGTAATATCCCTCGCTTTTATCTTCAGGATGAAACAGCTTAAGAGCATGGTCCAGGGGCATCCATCCATATCCTGCTTTTCTTACATCCGCCTCCGGCATACATTCCGGATTTGTGGCGTATGTTATATTAAATCTTCCGTCAGAGGAACCGTGGATCAGATGTGCGCTCACCATTTCCAGATTTTCAAAAACCCCTTGCCCGTACAATTCCATTATTGCCTTGGTGCCGCAGTAACCGTATTGGCGGATTGCTGCGTCCACTGTCTCATTTTCCCCAAACATCTTCAGGCCCGGTGCTATGACAAGAAGCCATCCTCCATCCGCAATTGCCATCCGCGTCCTGTATATTGCCTTATTTCCCACCCATGTGCTTTTGAATTCATCCCGGTCAAGGTATACCACCATTTTCCGGACTTTTTTAGGAAGGCGGGTGATATTGCTCTTGGCCGCGCGGCAGGCCGCCATCTTAAACAGTTCCCTGCTTCTGCCCATATACAGTCCCTGTAGCTGTGTTTCTCCATGCTGCTGCGCCGTAACCGTCAGGATGTATGTGAGCGGAATCTGTGACATCAAACATTCTTCCCCGTAGTCAAAGATTGCCCTCACCGGAGAATCCACATTGCCCAGGATTGTCTCGATGCCGCAAAGGGCGCCAATCATATGCGATTTATTAATCAGATTTCTTCCGCCCAGGCCCACCAGTATGTTTTTACTGTAATTGGACATTCCTGCCACTTCATGGGGAACCACCTGGCCAATGGAGATAATCTTATCATATTCCCCTGAAACAAGACGGCGGTCTATCTGAATATCAATATCCCTGTCATATCTTCCGCCCGTTGCCTGGGATACCGCCTCCCCCGGAATCCTTCCGATATCAACATTATCCCTTCTCCAATCGTGCTCCAAAAAAACATCCTCCGGTACAGGCCCAAAAAATCCATGTTTTTCTTCCGCAGTCATCTGCATATGGGTTCCTACTGCAGGCAATATACGCACATTACATTTATCCCGCATCCTTTCATATATATATTGGGTTATCACACCCCCAAAAGAGTGCCCTCTGGTAAAATCAGGGGGCACTAACAATAGATTATGCGGTATTTCTTCGTTCAGCCGTTCTGCCAAAAAATCCTTCCACTGCTGCTCATTAATGAACCCACCGGATTCTTCTAAATATTGTTTCTCCATATGTTTTCAGACCTTTGCAGGAACCTGGATTTTCAGGATATAATCCGTTATTTCTGTTACATGGGAATTTTCAAACAGACATTTTCTAAAAGCTTCCCCACTGCAGGATGTCAGCAACACATCGCGGTCCATTGTATTCAGTATCGTCATGATATCCTTATTTACAATGGATTTTACATGATTTAATATTGCAACATTCTGATTCTGTACCTCTTTCTTATCCGGCGGATAACCATTCCCTCGTTCACCGGACAGTATATGTTCAAATATATACCGGAGGTTCAGTTCTGCACCCCAGCCAAACCCCTTCGCATATGGCAGGGATATGGCATTTCCATTGTTTATCTGGCAAAATAAGTATCCGTCAACCGGTTCACTGACCAATCCGCACACCACCCCCGGATAATTATTCAGCGATATCATAGCACCTTCACCCGTACCGCAGCCCGTAACCACAAAATCCACTGCTCCTGAATTTAGCAGCACCGCAGCCATCAGTCCCAAATGAATATAAGTTAAATACGGCTTATCTCCTTCCTTCACCATCCCCACATTATAAACACAATGTCCGTATCTGTCAGCAGCAGTCCTTAATTCTCTATATATTACCTCATTTTTAGATGCCTGGCTCCATTCGTTCATTAGCGCAATTTTCATTGTTATCCCCTATCCTCTAAATGACTTAGTGTTCCGGCGGACAGCAGGATTTCCGGAATTGGATGAAGCATTTTAATTCCTGCCCTGTTTCCGGTTCCGGCTTGGACTCCAACAAATACAGCAATATCTGAGCCGCCCTGGTCCCCTTTTCATGACTAGGCTGCCACACAGTGGTAAGCGGCGGAGATACATATTGTGCGATTTGGGAATCATCAAATCCGACAACCGAAATATCCTTGGGAATCTTAAATCCCAATTCTTCCGCCGCCTTATAAACAGACACGGCAATCATGTCATTCGCCCCAAATATGGCCGTAATCTTTTCCGGCATATACATCAGCTTTTTTGCATGGTTTACAGCTTCTTCATCAATGGAGTATTCACATACTTCCAGATAGCTTTCCTTAAACTCAATACCGCTGTCAGACAGGGCCTGACGATACCCCCTGACCCGTTCTGAAAAGGCAAGGGACATATTGGCACTAATCATACCTATCCTGCTGTGTCCCAAATTAATCAGATATTTAACAACGTCATACGCGAACCTGAAATTGTCAATATCCACATTATGTACCTCATCTTCATCCTTCTTGCGTTCACCAATCACCACAAATGGAACTTTACTCTGAATCAGTTTGTGATGCAGTACATCGCTTTGGTTGCTCCCCAGAATTAAATATCCATCAACCCTGCGGTTATAATAAAGTTCCAGGAGATCATCCTGTCCTTCATTCATAATCAGCAGCATTTTATATTTTTTCTGATTTAGCACCTCAGATATACCAAGCAATATTTTTGAATAAAATGCATTCATAAAAAAATATTCCGGTGTACAGTTGATTAAAATCCCTATTGTTTCCGAGCGTCCCGTGACCATGCTTTGGGCAATTGCATTGGGTACATATCCAACTGCTGCTTTTCTGACTTTATCTTTTGTAGCTTTGCTGGCATAGCCGCTGTTATTCAGGACTCTGGAAACCGTAGAGATACTGACCCCTGCTTCCCGTGAAATATCTTCCAATGTTTTCATAGCCACTTCTCCTGTTATTTTTTGATTTGACTATATACCATGAAGATTTCATTTTCAAGGGTTAAATGAAGTGTCTATGCCTCTTTTTAACTAGCGCACAAACTCAAAGAAGCCCTCTCTTTTTAGTTCCTTAATCATGGCTTCCTCCACATCTTCTTTCAGCGGCAGGATTGGCCCTCTGGTCCTTCCGCTGTTAAAACCCATTTCACGTAGAATTGCTTTAATGGCAGGCTGGTTGGCCGGACAGATATATTTCTTTATAATCGCAATATATTTATCAATCTTCCATTGGACATCCCTGGCTTCTTCATACTTCCCGGCCTGGAAACTGTCATATACATTTGAAAATGCACCTGGCATAATATTGTAAAAACTTCCTATCCCCCCATCTGCCCCCATCATCAGAGCACAAATCAGCATGGCATCATATCCGATAAATGCTTTTATCCGTCCATTGTCATATGCTTTTATCTTGCGGAATTCCTCCAGATTTGTATCCGTGAACTTCAATCCGATGATATTAGGTATCTCCATCATTTCAATCATAAATTCACTGCTTATGGAAACGCCGGTTAACTGCGGTATATTGTAAATCAAAAACGGAAGCCCGGCCGCCTCTGATATGGCCCGATAGAATTCCTTTATATACTCCCTGCTCATTTTATAATAATAAGGTGGGACGGAGGAAATGGCATCAGCACCAATCTCTTTTGCGTGTGCCGCCAATTTAACGGCCGTTTCCGTATCCGATGCTCCTACATGGACAATCACAGGCGCACGTCCTTTTACGAGGCTGACCGAAAGCTCCGCTATATGCATCCTGTCCTCAGGACTCATAATCATGGCCTCTCCCGTACTTCCTCCCACATAGAACGCATCCAATCCTTTTTCCAGGTGATATTCAACCAACTCCTTTACTCCACTGTCAATAATCCTTCCGTTTTCATCAAAAGGTGTGATAAATGCTGGCATAACGCCTCCGGTTATAGGCATGTTCATTCTTTTCCCTCCAAATTTTATCCTATTTATTTTATAAAGTACTTTGGGATTCCTGTTTCAAAATAAGAACAGATATTCTCCATACACAGATCCGCGATATTACCTGCTGCTTCTTCCGTTGAAGACGCAGCATGGGGCGTTACGATTATATTATGCAGGCCAAACAGCGGATTGTCTCCTCCGGGCGGTTCCTGTTCAAAGACATCCAGACCTGCTGCCTGAATCCATCCCTCTTTTAGCGCACGGTACAGTGCCTTCTCATCTACTACCGGACCTCTGCTTGTATTTATCAAAATCGCGGTTGGCTTCATTTTCTTTAAAAATGCTTCCGATACCATATGGCGCGTATCCTCTGTCAATGGAACATGCAGGCTTATAAAATCCGATTTTTCCAGAAGTTCATCCATTTCGCAAAACACTGTGTCCAGTCTTTTTGCGGCTGTTTCATTCTTTATTACATCGCAGGCCAGTACCTTGCAGCCAAAACCCTTTGCCATCCCGGCCACACACTGTGCGATGGCGCCAAATCCTATCAAGCCCACTGTTTTTCCCGAGAACTGGTGTGTCCTTGGAAGCCCCTTCCATTGTCCATCCCGCAATTTTCCATCCAGCCATGAAATCCGTCTGGTACATTCCAGCATCAAAGTGACCGCGCACTCTGCCACCGACTCTTTATTTGCTCCTGCGGAATTAGCCACCTTAATCCCCAGGCCCCTGGCAGCATCCAAATCTACATTGTCCAATCCCACGCCAAAGCGGGCAATCAGGCCCAGGGTATCCTTCAGGCCTTCCATTGTTTCTTTAGTCCACTGGTCTTCTGCATTAATCACAGCAGCCTGGCAGCCTTTGCCACACTCTATGATTTGTGCCGGAAGGCGCTCTCCTGTCCTTACAACCTGGAATCCGGCCGCCTTAAGCCGTTCCTCAAACGCATCATATTTTGCTTCAAATCCTAAATTCATCAATATACGGTTCAATACACTGCCTCCTATCATAATCCTTAACCTTTTACCCCGCCGGCCACATTGCCTGTAACCAGGTAACCTGACGAGAACATGTAAAGCAGGACAACAGGTATGGTGGATATAGCCGCGCCTCCCATCAATGCCCCCCATGCATATAAATCGTCCACTATCAAATCAGATAGTCCCAATGTTATGGTTTTTTGGAGGTCATCCGAGATAATTACAAACGCATATAAGTATTCACTCCAACAAAGTGTAAAAGAAAAAATAATGGTTGACATGATTCCGGGCAGGGATAAAGGGAAAATAATCCTGCGTAGCGTACCGATTCTTGTACACCCATCAATCAGGGCCGCATCCTCAAGTTCCTTTGGGATTGACTTGAAATATGAAATCAGCATCCAGGTAGCATAAGGAATGACGAAGGTCGGATAAATCAGATATAATGCACCAAGCGAGTTATTCAGTCCTACCTGGACCACAAAGAGATAAAGTGGTATATACATAACTGAACGCGGCATTAAATATGAGTAAATAATCCCACGCGATATCAGGTTCTTTCCCCTGAAACGGAATCTGGCAATGGCATATGCTGCCAGCATGCTAAAAAACACCGAGACAACAGAGGTAACCGAGGATACCATTATGCTGTTTTTCATATGTGTAAAAAAGCCCGTTTTGAAAAACAGCCGTTTATATCCATCCAACGATATTTTTTTTGGAAAAAATGTCGGTATAAGATTGTATATTTCATTATTTGGCTTCAAGGATGTATTCAGCATCCAGTATATAGGGAAGAGCGCAGCAATTACAAACACTGCGAGAATCACATACAGTATGATTTTTTTAACCGCCCTGTTTCTCTTTTGCATATCTTCCCCCCTATTCTTCCAAGGATTTCTTTGTTACTTTGTTGATTAAAAGCATCATAAACGGTAAAAAAAGAACAGAAGTCGCAATCGCCTTGGACAGATTGTTGTTCCGGAATGCCATGATGTAGCTATAAACCGCTACAACATTTGTAGCGTTTGAGGGCCCGCCCTTGGTCAGAAGCCAGATGACTTCAAAATTATTCAATGTCCAGATGGTTGTCATCAACGCTGCCAGGAAAATCACATCCCTCAAAAGAGGCAGGGTAATCCTTATAAACCGCTGGCAGATATTAGCGCCATCTATGCTGGCAGCCTCATAATACTCAGGAGATATATTCTGCAGTCCGGCCAGTACTGATATTGCAATAAAAGGAGCCCCTTTCCACACATTGACCAGAATCACTGAAAACATAGCGGTTCCTGGCTTGGACAGCCACAGCACGGGCTTGGAAACACCTGCCATCTGTAACAGGGCATTGAGTACACCTCCCACGTCGGAAAACATCCATTGCCATACTAAAACCACCACTACTGTCGGAATGGTCCAGGGCAGAAGAAGGATGGAACGGAATACATTCCGGCATTTTATTTTTTCATTTAAAACCACAGCCATGGCAATACCCAATATAAGTTTTGCTATGACAGAGCCCCCAGTAAATACAAACGTATGCAGTATACTTTTTTGAAATATCGGGTCCATCAGAAGTTCAATGTAGTTTTTCAGACCCGCAAATTTTCCTTCTACACCAATCACCTTATCCGTAAAGCTGATGTATAACGCCCAGCAGAAAGGAAACACCATGACACACACAATATAAATCACTACCGGAGCAATCAAAATATAGGGAAGGATATTCTTTAATATCCTGTCGGAAAATAGTACCTTTGTCCTATTCTCTTGCATAAAACAATTCCCCCTTTCATATTGCGAAGCCGGCATGGCATATGCCAGCCCCGCAACCATATGTTACTCCAGAGCTTTAATCTGATCCTGTATTTCAGCTGCAGCCTGGTCCACCGGAACCTGGTCCACCAGGACTCTCTGGAACACATCTGTCAGCTTAAAAGCAGACCATGCCTTTGCGGCAATTCCCGTATATGGACCTGGATATCCCTGCCATACAGAATTTTCATTTGAATCAATATACGGCAGAATGTAAGGGTCATCATACTTTATATCCGCAAATGCCGGCTGTACACCATACTTCATCTCGTCTACCCACCCGCTGTACCAGTCATAATTCATATTATATTGAATTAATTCCTTCGCCAAATCCGGATTTTTAGCATTCTTAAAGATGGAAAGGTACTGAGGACCGTTACAGACCTTTGTTCCGTCCACTCCGGAGGGCATGTTTGCAACTCCCACATTTGCAGCAAATTCTGCATTCTCCGGTTTCTGTAATTCCATTGTCAAGGAAGCGGCATTAAAAATCATAGCCACCTGACCACTCAGGAAAGCAGTGTTATTGCCGGCATCATCCCAGCTGACAGCTGTTGGCGGTACAGATTCGTCTACCAGATATAAATCACATATCCACTGCAGCGCCTCCAATGTTTCCGGCGCAGATAAGGACAGATTTCCTTCCATATCAAAAATATGGCCTCCCAGGCTGAACAGTGCGCTTCTGCCATTGTTCTCCGTGTCCGGACATTTTCCGTATGTAAATCCCAGACCGTAAACGCCTTCCACCTTTTCAGTCACATCTTTCGCACATTGGCGGACCTCTTCCCAGGTAACGGGCGGTTCATCCCATCCGGCCTGTTTTAAATAATCTTTGCGGTAAAACATGGCGGCACCGTTAAGATAGTACGGCACTGCATACAGACCATCATCAAACGTGGCAGCGCTTTTAGCCTTTTCAGATAATGTATGGCCGCTCCCCTCTATCCCATCCACCACATCGCTGATTTCCATCATCAGTCCGTTGTCGTAATATTGCCTTAATAAATACAGCGTCATGAACGCCACGTCAGGAACCTCCCCTGATTCCACTGCTGCTGCGTATTTTTCACCAAAATTTGCATTTGGTATAAACTCTACTTCGACCGTACATTTCCCAGTGGATGTCCCAAATTCCTTCAGGCGTTCCGCCAACGCATTATCAGCCGCTTCACTAAAGGATTTTTTAATCCAAACCCTGACGTTTGGCTTGTCCTCCTGATCCTGCGCTGCCGTGCTGCTGCCGCTTTCCGATACACTGCTTTTACTATCGGTAGGTTCTTTGACTTCTTTTGGCGAACACCCCACTAATGAACTTACAGTCAGCAAGGCAATTGCCGTTAATAATGCCAGTTTTTTCATTCTTCCTCCTCCTTCATGTTTTTACCTTTGGTTATTGTATTTGTGGAACAAATGAGGAAGCGCTTCCACATCTGCCCTAAAAAAATGAGGTGAATTCACCCAAAATCCAAACCTCTTTAATATTCACATTATCCTGGTCATATGGCGGTCTGCCTGATGTTTTATCTATTATGTCTATATTTCCGTCTATATTCGCTTTTTCGAATATCTTCGTAACTATGAAGTTATTATATATCCAATCCCAGTTGTTGTCTATTGACAATTTATTCTATAATTTATAGATTTATTTGTTATATTTTCACATATCTTTATTTTAATATCAGTTTTCAAGTACAGCGTATTGTAAGTCTTTGCTGGTATTATGAGGATGATTATTCGGGCATGCCGAACTCCATCCTATAAATGCTAAAACCATTCTTTTCCTGAAAATGCACCTGCCCGCTGCCCATGTCGTCCCCGCAGAAGGAAAGGTTGTCCGCTATATAACAGGAACACCCCGCTGTCTTGTCCAGCCATGTAACCGTATTACAGAGGCCATCACTGAAGGGTGTATCACAGCCAGCGCCTTCCCCCTGCCATCCTTCCCCAAAATTCTCCTTATTATCGTGGTTCTAGGCAATTGTTAAATTGCCTATATTAGCTTACATAAGGAGAAACCTCTTAGCGCAGAGAAAATGGGAAAAAACGATACATTAAGAAAATGGAGTAGAAAAAAAGAATATCACTATTATGTAAACAGCATAAAACCAGAAACAGAAGTGTTTAGATGAGCAGTGCGAGGACACTGGAGTGTATTATCCGCAGCTTTTTTAATCCGCATGAATCCCAAAGAGTTTTTGAGTAGGCGCAGTCATTTTTAAAGAGAGAATTTGCGGCGGAGTCGGACGGCGCACAAAACCCTTGACAAACAAAACGTATAGGAACATACTGAATATAATTACTATACAGCAATGCCATTAAACGCATGGGAAATCCACGTCGTGGAGGACGGTTCCCTATAAGACCATGGACAAAAAATAGAAAGAAACGTAAATCAGGAGGTGTCCTTGCGATTCATCCCAATCATAAGCCTAAGTATTCTCATACTGCTTTTAACCGCCTGTTCCGCGGATACGGGTTCCTCCGTAACCCCATCCGCAAGCCTGTCCCAGGACCAGCCCCATCAGGATATACCGGCATCGCCGCTGACAGACAGCGGTTTATCCTTACTGGTCAAGGACTTTACATATACCCCCAAGCCCCAGGCGGATCCTGGGCCAGCTGAAAACTTTTTCGGGTTTCCAATTGAATTAGTCAGTGATTTAAAGGACAGGATGTATCGGGAAGACGCTGATAGCTGCATAAGATATTTAAATCATCTGAATGACAGGGATTACCGTATAACCCATGACGAATTTTTCTCATTGCTTGATATGACGGATGAAACAACAAAATATATGTTCAATGCAGACAGATACGGATATGTATTCTATGGATGTGATACGGACAATGACGGAATTGATGAGTTGATTGCGTTTGAAAAGGACGGACGGGGGACCAGTTCCTATATTTATATGCTGACCAAGGGCGAGGAGGGTTATGCCTTCCTTAACAGCAATTATCTTGATGACGTCCGCCTTTTTTCGTTATTTCAGTATGAAAATGCATTTTATTATGCCGCAAGCTGTTATGATGATTCCACCGGAACAGTCAATCTGCAGATGTTCATGCTGAACCGCAATTTCTTCAAGCTATCAAATATCGTAGACAGCATATGTTTTAACCGGACATTTGATATATCAGAACCAGACCTCCTTTACTGCAATAAAAATCATCCGGATATACGCCTTGTCCAGGACTATCTTGAAGACATTATATATGACGTCATCTATGCAAACAGGGCAAAAGAAACGTTTCATGGGGATGAATGGGCTTTCCTGAATAAGGAGCGGCCGTTCCCGAATGAGGATACGGATGATTGGGATCATGATACGGAAGATCAGGCCATAGACTGGAGCCGTATGTATATTATGGATATAAACAATGACGGGAACGAAGAGATATTCACAAAATCCCCTCCAGGTTACCAGCAGCCGTTTGCACATAGGGTCAATTGGTATGGCGGTGATTTCCGGCCATGCCCGGCATCGGTGGAGGAATGGGCGGATGAGGACTATCGGTCCGTTGATATGTGGTTTAAAAACATCAATGGGAAAATAGTCACATTTACTTTGTACCAGGAGATCCAATCCGGCCTGCAGTATCTTATTGATGCCAGAATACAGGAACGTGATGGGCACACCATCCTGATGGATTATATGGTTGTATTGGAACCCACGGATATCCGGGTTACGGAGTTCGGCATTGGTACGGATGTTTCCATCTATAAACCTTTGATATACCAGGATCCGGATCTGGACAAGGCATTTCCTTATAATCTGCCGGATCTGGCTGAAGTATTTTTACTAAAAGTACAGGGACCTTCTGTTACCATTGAAAATAATTGTGATATACCTGATGATTTCACAGAAATCCTGGAGGGTTTACTGACCGATGGCTCCCTGGATGATTTAGACAGTGAGCTTGGAATGGATCCATATCGGATGAATGAGAAGACTTTTCTAAGCAGATATGGAGCATACACCGGATATGCCGAACGCACACTTGAAGGCGGGACACAGTCTGTGTATCAGATAACCCTTGGCAATACCGATTACTTTCTTTTATTGCAGTATAATGCTGCGGGAAAAGTTGGGGATTTACATATCTATCAAAAGGCAGCAGGCCGGCTGACCTATGTAAGCACCTATCAGCCTACGCATCTGTGGGCAAAGGTGATTGAATATTCCGGCAAATTATATATTGCCCAACGGCCGTCGCCGTGGTATGAACACCCGCGCTATCTTGACAGTACACGTATCCATCAGCTGATACCGGAAGGCGGACAGGATATCCTTATCGATGCGGTTCCTGAAACCTTTCAGTGGCAGAAAATATATGATGACCAGGCTTATTACGGACCCGCTGTTACCGGATACCTGGAAGGGATAAAAACGGAATTGATGGACCTGTCATACCTGACCAAAGAGGATGCAATCTATTTGGGCGATGAAACTCCTGAGATTGATCAGGATAAGCTTCTAAGGCTAGGTTCCGTTACATCCCCTTATGACACTTTTTATAAAATTGACTTCAATAATGATCAGAAGGATGAGTATATCTCAAAAGAAAAGTCTTACAGCAGTATTTACACCGGCATATATGAATTCACCCATAAGGGGATTGCAGGATTGGGATACGACGGGAAGGCGGGCGGGGCTTTGGGACGGCCGGTCCAGCTCTGGTTTAAGGAAATAGAAGGAAAGGTTTTTACATTCCGGCTGTTTTATGATGAGGAATTATACTACTATATATTAAATGTATCCTTGATAGAAGGGACTGGCATTACACAGGTCCAGACTTACATGATTGTACCCAAAGTCGATTATATTGCTTCTTATGGCTGTGACTGAGAGTCCGGCAGGGAAGAGCATTTGGATTGGCAAACAGGGCAAAGGAGGATGGAATGGATTTAAATTATCAGGAAATTGCGGACAGGGCCGCTGCGCATGCCTTAAAAAGCGGTATCATACTTGATTATTCGGAAAAAAGCATTGTGGAAGTGGAATCTATCTTAGGGGAGTATTATAACCATCTTGCAGAATACGACGGCAGGGAAGGTGCGGATACATTATGGAATATTGCTGTCCACTATGGAATTTACCTGGGTGAAACCATGCTGCGCCTTCGGTTGGGTGAAAAGGGCTTTGCGTGGTACATGGACAACGGAATGCCGGTCCTGAAGAACCGGACAAGCGCTCAGATATCCCCCATTACAAAGGCCCATAAACGGATGTTAAATGGGCCTGAGGACAATGTAAAAAGCTTCTTCGATGTGGCACTCCTGTTGGCAGATGGTAAATTCCCCACCAAACACGTTGTCCACCGCGCCATCAATGTCCAGCTGCCCTCGGGTCAGATTATAGAAAATGTGCCATACCGGGACATCACTCCTTACATCATGATGATTGAGGAGGGCCGGGAGGATTTCCTGATATTGGAGTCCCAGGATGGATTTTTCCAGTTTTACGGGATAGACAACCAGTTTGTCGCAGAGGTACGCGTCAATCTGCCAAACGGCGATTTCCAAACGTATTCCATCATTGATAAGGAAAAAGAACAGCAGATGGAACGAATCCGCCTTTCCACCCCCTATGGGCAGTTTACGCCTACGGAGCGGGAGGTGGTGCCCTTAGGGCTGGTCCAAACAGTAGTCAGGGCATACTATGAACATATAAATGCAGAAGACTTCCTTAAATCCATCCCATGTGTTGACACCACCGAGGAAACGAAACGATGTATGGGGCTGATAAAATAAGAGATTGGTTCATTTGCATGACAGTCAGACAATTTTAAGGATGCCGCGCTTCGGCAAGGGCATTTTTCGCCAGAATCCGCAGCATCCTTTTTTAGAAGTGTATCAGCGGACCGTCACCTTAAACCGGCAATCCTCCGCCCCGCCTAATACAGTATGTATTATTTCAACTTGTATATCCTTGTCCGGCAGCAAATCCTGTAAAATATATAAAACGCTGTTCCTTGAGCATTCACAATGAGACACATCCGTTACCTTGCCGGATAGGACCTCATCACAAACGCATTTAGGATATCCTATTTCATAGATATGTCCAGGTTCGATTACTCTTGCAATGAGCATTTCCGTGTTACCATATTTTTTATACTGCTCATCCAGGCTGCATCCGCATTCTTCAAATTGCGCGCGCTGAATGGGCAAAACCGTGTTCTTTACACAATCAATTGCTTTTTTCTTATAGTCCAATATTTACATCTCCTTTACAATACAGATTTACTAAAAATAGGATACACGAAACATTACAAACAATCAATAGATAAATATTAATATACTATTATTTCTATAAATTCCATTTTCTTCCAATATGTCCATTTTTACAGTTTCTACATGTTTGCCTTGTGCCATTGTGATAAAAGTTCAGTATCCCCACAGTCATAAAGCTGTCCGGCTAGCATTTTTCCCTCTCCGTCATGATTCCCTCCTCATATCCAGTCATATCTATTTTTTATTTATTATATCATTAGGAATGCGACATAAGTATGCCATATTATTTAGAAAATATTTTTGGGTTTCATAATCCCGTTTACCTGATTTCCGGATAGTCAAATCTTATTTTGGAAGGGGGCAGTCTATGGTATAATGGACCTATCAAATGAGCATTGAGTGCAGGAGGTTTCAGGAGGTTTTATGAAAAAAACAATTATGATATGCGTGCTGATTGCCGGTATGCTGGCGTCCACCGGATGTTTTGGAAGCCGTGTGAAGGCGCCCAAGGGGGTGTTTGCGCCAGAGGAGGCATTTGCGGAGATTCCCCACAGCAGTTTTGAAGCGGAGTGGCTGGAGGGAGGCATGAAGGATGAGGACGGCCATGTCTATGAGGAGGTCTATGATTTTGTCCTGGTCATGGATAAGGCGGTGATTCCCTACACGGTGTCCGGGAAGCTGATCCAGACCTGCGGATATGACCTCTCTGAAGGCACCTGGAATGTGGATCGTCGGACAGAGGACGTAACCCAGGAAATGGACCTTACCATGTACCACTGGAAGCTGGAAAATAATCCTGCATACGAATACACGGAGACATTCATCAAAACCGGCCCCAATACCTTTGAGACCGGGGAACCGGATCACCCCACAGGCATACATTTTACAGTAGATGTCCTGTCCGGCGGCACGAATCTGAAGGATGAAAGCGGAAAGACCAACCTGCCGGGCGGACAGTGGACAGCCAGACTCCATCTTGAATCCAACGACAAATCAGGGGTTAACTTCAAGGGTGAGGCGGCTATTGACCTGCTGGGCGGTTCTTACGGCTACAATGATCTGCGGTGGGTGGTGACCATCGATGAACTAAAGCGCGTGGAAAAGGAGCTGAATACCACGGATGAGGAACGGGCCAATGAGCAGCAGGAGGGATTCCGGAAGATATTTCCTGAGGCAGACAGCTTTGAGGTCATGGATTTTGACCTTGCGCAGGACTGCAATAAAGAGCTGGCTTCCTCAGACTTCGGTGATGTGGGCGTGGACGCGGCGGCAGCTGCAAAGGACAGGGACGGTGTATTGATGGGTTGGGTGGTCAATGCCCATTCGAAGGACAGCTACATGGGAAATGTGTCTGTCTCCGTGGCGTTTGGGAGAAGCGGCACCATCAGCGGCCTTGAGTTCCTGGAGCTGGAAGATACGCCCGGACTGGGTATGAGGGCCAGGGAGGATGTGTTCAGGGAACAGTTTGAAGGGAAGGGCAGAGAGGCTTTGACTGTGACGGATTCCGGGAATCCCGGGGCTTCGGAGATAGACGCCATCAGCGGGGCAACCATCACGTCCAATGCGGTTACAAACGCAGTCAATGCGGCGATATACTATGTACATCATTATACAGACGCAGAGGAGCAGGCCAATCAGGAAAACCAGGCATACAACCCGGCAGCCAGTCCGGCGAACCGTCTGCCAAAGGAACAGATGGCGTATGATACGGCATATGAGGTGCTGATGTCCATCAGCACCTATGACTACCAGCTGCTGGCAGAATATGCCCACCCGGAAAAGGGAATCATCTTCTCGCCTGACCCTTATGTGGACTATAATGAGGACCCGGTATTTACGCCTGCGCAGATCCGGGAGTTTGATTCCGGCGGCAGCTATCAGTGGGGGTATTTCTGCTCCAGTGAAACGCTGATTAAACAGACGGCAGATGCCTATTTTGATGATTATGTGTATACAAAGGATTATCTGCACTGTGAACAGGTGGGAATCAACCAGGTGTTCCGAACCGGGAACTGCCCTGAAAATGCAGGGGAGCTGTTCCCCGACGGCGTTTTTGTAGAATACCATAATCCGGGAACAGAGGAGTTCGACGGCCTGGACTGGTCCAGTTTGAAAATTGTGATGGAGGAGTATGAGGGAAGTCTCAAGGTGGTGGCAATCGTGAACTCCTGCTATACACTGTGATAATCATTCTGTCCGGGATGCCCGCAAAGCGTATTTACGGTTACCAATGACCTGTTCTGGAGGCCTTCAACAAATGTGGAGCCTGTTGAAGGCCCGGCTTTTCGCAGGGCCTTCAAGTTCCCTGCTGTCCATTGATACGGTATTGATATTCCGGTATGTTCTCAATGCCATTATCTAAAATCTTATTCCCTAAATATCGAAAACTGCCATCCTCTGCGAATCGCACCACAAGCTCGTGGGTTATGACTGCATCATTGCAAACCATCATCTCACAAACTGCATCAACCGTTAAAATAAGCGTGCCATCATCATTTTCTTTGATATCAATTACCTCCGGTAAAGAGGTTCCAAAGAAATTCGGCGCATGATTTAAACAGCCAAGCCGTTCCCAGGCATATGTTTTATTTTCTTCATTGAACACAGCATATTTCTGTATCTGCTCTGCTGTTATTGGAAGATACTCCATAATCAGTTCCTCAAACCTTTCCTTCGGAATCCCGTCCGAATCCCCCTCTGGTTCAAACCGTTCCTGGTATTTCATTCCATACAGATATTCATACAATCCATTATAATCCAGCTCCTCCATATGTTCTTCATCCCAGTTGGAACATAACAGGTTATTCCCTTGATAAGCCAGACCTTTTACGCATTTCCAGGACATTTCACGCAATTCTTCTGTCATTGGCTTTATTCTAAGCAGGCGGCTTCCATCCACCGTTTCCGTAACTTCCGGATACTCCGGCACACATAATTGGTAGCAGAACCATCCTTTGTCAGAGTAACTCCACTCCTTTATCCTGGTATAAGCCACATATGATATCTCTGAAGTACCGTCCATCCCCCATACGGCATTGGCCGATAATTCATACATATCCGTTCCGTCATATCTGTATTTTATTCTTCTGATCCCGCCATCTAAGCGGATTTCATATATTGTCTGTGTACCGTTTTTCCCCTCCATGCATTGCTTCAGGAAATGGTCTGCTTTTTCATGGTTCTCCATGTTGCCATAGATGATTGTGGTCATAACAGGGAATCCTGTTTCACTCACTTTTTCCTGCATAGCAAGCAAGGTCTCATCATTTAGGACAATATTAGACGCCTCTCCTTTATCTGCCTGTCTATAGATATCAAGAATAAGTCCCATCATCATTTTACAATCAGCCTCAGCCTCTTTCCAATCCCCCTCTTCCACCGGAAGGTCATATCCCTTTTGTAACCGTTCTTTCCCTTCCTTGTCTTCACTTGCCGCACCTTCCTCTGAAGCCGTCTCCTCTACGGATAATTGTTCCATTGTCCTATTCTCTTTTTGGCAAGCACATATTAAAACGCTTATTATCAGCACCATGACCAGAGCATATACTTTTTTTCTTAACATATCATCATCCTTTCAACCTTACTTGGCGGCAACCCAGGATTTTTTGCCCCATGGCATCAGACAAGCCGTACGCCGTCTGTGATAGGAGTAATTGTTCCGTCCGCATGTTCCATTATCCGTCTCCATACATCTTTTTCCATTCTTCCATGGACAGGCGTGGGGTATGCCATGTTTCTTCCGCGTTGTCCTCAGCTGATATGATTTTGTTGGACACATACTGAACCCCTCCATCTTCCAAAGGGCGGACCACTAATTCATGGGCATACACCTTAGAGACTCCCCCGTACGGAAATACCACATTTACTGTAAGTGAGGATGTACCATCACTGTTTTCCGTAAACCCGACAACTTCCGGATATGGATATTCCGGATATTCCACCTCGTAACACCCCCTTGGCCTATATTCATAGACTGAGTCCTCTGGATTATAGTCTGTTTTGGATTGGAGCGTTTCACTGTCAATATTGAAATATTCCATAATAACACCCTCAAAACCGTCCTTCGGTATCCGATAACATGTATTGTTTTCCAGATTCTCCTCTGCAGCATAAGGAACATGGCCTGTCTTTACTTTCTGATATAAAATATCATACATATCATAAAAGTTTAATTCCCCAAAGTCATCTTCGCTCCAGTCCACAATAAACATATTATTATTTTCATAACCAATCGGGAGTACATACTGCCGGTTCAATTCCCTGTATTTTTCATCCAGGGGCTGCACCCTGAACGCCTTATATTCCTCTGCATCGCTCACCGTATATGCATATAAGACCTCTGACAACCAGGTTCCAGAAAACATAAGATATCCTTCTTCCGTGTAATCCCATGAATCCACATTGTAACTTTCCGTACCCATGTTTTTCAGTTGTGCACCTTCATATTGATAAGATGTCTGTGTGATTTCTATATCCCCATTCCCTGCTTTCAAATCGTATTTTGTGAATCCGCCTGACCAGGAAACCTCTATGATTGTAACTGCCGCATCCTTTTGAGATTCTGCCTGTTCACAAAACCGCACAACCTGTTCATGGGCTGTCATGTCAATTTGGTTTCTGCTATCAATCGCCACATACCCATTCCCACCAAAATAATTTACGATGTTCCGCACATTTTCTAAATCACCTGCCCGGTTCTCCCCTGCAGCCTCTTTATAAAGTTCCATATAGATACCTGTCATATTATCCGCATCAGCCTCAGTATCCTGTCTGGCGTCCTGGGTTTCATTTTCTATCTGAACAGACCGGGGCTTTTCCGGAAGTGTTTCACTGCATCCCCAAACACCAGACATCAGTATGACACTAACTGTTATTAAGCCATTCTTCCAAAACAATCCTGTCTTTTCCCACAACATAACCGCCTCCTTCTCCTGCAGCCCTTTACAAATGACGCTGTCAATTCCACACCATGACCGGCCAAACTGCTAAAAAGAATAACATATAAATTGGTTCATTGCAAATCCTTTCATTGATATGCTATACTACAAAAACCGTAGCTGTCCGGCAGGGATGCAATCCAATCTTCAGCCGGAAAACTATTTTGAATCGCATATTTCTCATGCCAGGGTGTGTTTGGAAATTCATTCCCTCCCTAATGTACTATTAAAAGCCGCACAACAAAGCGGCTTACGGAAAGAATCAAGCCATGCCGCCGCGGGCAGTGAAAAAGAAACCATTCCCTAGAGCGTGTTTGAAAATTGCTTTCCGTCGGCTGTGCGTCCCACTTTGTGGGAGATTTGGTCCCGATGATGGAGGCGTAGCGGGCTACGCTGACTGAATCGGGGCCAAATATACCGCGAAGTGGGGCGTGCAGACGGCGGGAATGAATTTTCAAACACGCTCTAGGATACAGCTTCTTATTTATCATGGATTTGAACCAATCAGGCCTTTTAGCGCATATTTACGATGACAATGCCGGTAAATATTGAAACTGCCCTCAAAATGCAAGGCGGTTCGAAATCCGCCATCGAAACAGCCTCCCAGTGTGTCCGAAAGGCCGGAACGGTTGCCTTAGCCGGCGTGTACGGCGATAAATATAATAACTTTCCTCTTGGAAACTTTTTTTCAAAAATATCTCCCTGAAAATGGGCCAGTGTCCCGCCACCAGATATGTGGACTTGATGTTGGAGAAAATCCAAAAAGGGGAAATTGACGCCACGGACATCATCTCACACACACTTTCCCTGGAGGAAGGGCGGTATGTTTATAGTATCTTTGATAAGAGGGAAGATAACTGTATTAAGGTGATTTTGAAGCCAATCAAAAGAATTACGCTCCCAGAGAGCACATCCATTACACGCTCATACCATTTCATTTTCCTATTCACTGTGGCTGCTGCTACATCGATTGATTCGTGATAGTCAACTTGCGTTTTCACTTCCGCACAAAGATTTGATACTTCTTTTCCAACAATAATTTGATACTGTCCACCGGCTTTTATGAACCCTTTCGTGTCTTCAAGTCCTTTTAAACCAACCTCGTCAGCAAGACTCTCATCTTTTAAGGTCAGTCTCAGTCTTGTCATACAGTTTTGTACGGTTACAATATTTTCTTTTCCGCCAGTCAAGCGGATGATCTCACCTGCAATTTTTTGATAATTCATATTATGCTTTCCTTGACAATAAAAAAGACACTTAGAATAATTCTTCCAGTGTCCCTGCTGTACAATATGTTCCGCTTCTTATTCTTCCCTGCCAGGTTTTCAAAAATGCTAGTTGCTAATCGAAGAGCTGGCTCGTTACATTAAATTCATCCCCTTTCTGATTTTTATAATAAAAAGGTGCAGAAATCCATATCATCTCTACACCTGATTATCCATGATAAAAAGTTGTCTTTCGGCTGTGTACCGAAACAAAACTTATTGCGCTTTTCTATAGCACAAAAATCAATCACACCATCGGTTTATAACATTATGTAGTTCAAGTCAATACCATTTTTCTATATGTTGATATTTTACTCAACGGCACACTATATATAGTATGTTATTTATATTAAAGTTCAGAATCTATTAGGCTTTTGTCAAGAAACCTTTTAAGGGTGGGGAAAGCGAGTGAAGTTACTTCCTGCCTATTGATAGGCAGGATAAATAGAATAGATGAAATGCAATTTTTTTTAAAATATATTCTTGACTTTTTCCAAAAAATCATGTTATCATAACCGGGCTGGACAGCTAAGTGCGTAGAATTCCAAACGGATTCCGCGCACTATTTTTTTGTCCTTCGTAGTTTTTAGGTAGCTTTTCTCTGATAAAGACTCCAAATCTTGTATACCACATATTAAGGTGTGTTTGAAAATTCATTCCCGCCATCTACACACTCTAGGAGGAAAATCATGGAACAAACAAATCAAAACCGTATGCTTGGTGAGGAGAAAATTTCAAAGCTGCTGATAAAATTTTCAATCCCCTGCATCCTCTCGCTGCTCATCAGCGCGCTTTACAACATTGTTGACCAAATTTTTGTCGGTAACAGTGAGTTAGGGTATCTCGGCAACGCGGCCACGGGCATTGTCTTTCCAATTCTCATTATCGCACAAGCCTTTGCATGGTGTATTGGTGACGGCAGTGCCGCCTATCTCAGCATTTGTCAAGGGAAAAAGGATACACAGAATTCACACCGTTGTATCGGCACAGGCATTACGATAACGTTGATACTCAGCGTTATCATGCTGGCACTCTGCGCTGTGTGGAAAGAGCCATTGCTCCGGCTGTTTGGTGCTTCTGACCAGACAATCGGAATGGCAATGGAATACTTTACGATTGTACTGTGCTTCTTCCCCGCTTTTATGCTGATGAACATGATGAATGCCGTCATCCGTGCAGATGGAAGCCCGGCTGTTTCAATGGCATCCATGTCACTGGGGGCAATCTTGAATATCATTCTTGACCCAATATTTATCTTTGCTCTAAATTGGGGTATTGCTGGTGCGGCGTGGGCAACGGTCATTGGGCAGACGTTCTCTTTCCTTGTTAGTGTGCTGTATTTTTTCAGGACAAAAAGCTTCCGGCTGACGAAGGACAGCTTTGTACCGCATTTCAAAATTTTCAGTAATGCCTTGAAATTAGGTGCATCTTCGTTTATTACACAGATGTCCATCGTTGTTATTTCCTTAGTCTGTAATATCATGCTTGCCAAATATGGGGCTTTATCCATTTATGGACAGGATATTCCCATCTCGGTTATCAGCATTGAAACAAAGGTGTTTACCATTGTCATCAACATCGTTGTCGGCATTGTCCTTGGTGGACAGCCGATTTTAGGCTATAACTACGGTGCAGGGAAATATAAACGTGTTAAGGAAACTTACCGGACAATTTTAATTGCAACACTTGCTGTCGGCATTGTATCCACTTTGATTTTTGAGATTTGTCCGCAAGCTGTCATCCATATTTTTGGCTCTGGAAATGATACACTCTATCTTGAATATGCAAGGCGTACATTCCGAATTTTCCTGTCGCTCGTTATATTTACCTGTGTGATTAAGATGTCCTCAATCTTCTTTCAGGCTGTGGGCAAACCGGTTATGGCGGTCATTGCGTCTTTGACACGCGACATTGTCTGCTTTGTACCACTTGTAATATTAATTCCATCTATTTATGAAAGAAATCAAGCTGGGAGTGGTGTAAACGGAATCTTGTTTGCCGCGCCTGCGGCGGATATCATTGGCATGATTGTTGCTGTATGCCTGACCATACACTATTTTAAAACAATGGAATCCAACAAGAACCCCGAACCAGTCCAGGAGAATGCGGTAATCCGTCCATCACATAAAGGTGTGATTATCACAATCGCCCGTGAGCATGGCTCCTGCGGTAAAAGGATTGCACAGCTGGCAGCAGAACGGATGGGGATTGCCTGTTATTATAAGGAAATAACCGCGCTTGCCGCACAGGAAATCGGTTTGGATCGGCACTTTGTATCTGACATCAACGAAAACTCCCCGGAATTTCTGCGCTCCTTGTATCTTAGTACATCGGTTGTACAGCAGGCGATTGTGGCACAGGAGCAGATTATACGTAAGATTGCCGATTTTGGCTCTTGTGTTATTGTAGGCCGTGCCGCCGATTATGTCTTGAGCGATTATCCTGATGTGGTCCGTATCTTCATCTATGCGCCCAAAGAATACCGCGTCAAAAAAGTGATGGAAATGTACGGAGATACGGAAGAAGCAGGCCGGAAAAGCATTGCACAATCTGATGCGGCGCGTTCCGCATACTATAACAGCATTTCCGGCGGGGAATGGGGTAACCCTCATGGTTACCATCTCTGCATCGACAGCTCATGTGGTGTGGACGCTGCTGTCAACATAATCTGCGATTATATTAAGTTACGGGACTGATAGCAACTGCCTGTTCTATTCAGAATGTTTCCGTTCCTTTACAATATACCCGTTGGACTTATTTATACCATTCCGGACAATCGAGTATTAGAATATCCATTTCTGGTTTCTCCTCTTTTCCGCGATTTCTTAAATCACATTATCCTGCTATTTAAAAACAAAAAACACCCTGAATCCGCATGAATACCTCATTCATACGGATTCAGGGCATTTATCTTTTCACTTCTTATGATTACGTTACGTAATCCATTACTTCGCGTAATCCGTAACCCTTGACTCGCGGATTACATTTACTTTAATCTGTCCCGGATACTCAAGCTCGTCCTCAATGCGCTTCGAAACATCCCTTGCCAGCAATACCATATCATCATCGCTGATCTGTTCCGGAACAACCATGATACGAACCTCACGGCCTGCCTGAATAGCAAAAGACTTGTCCACTCCCTTGAAGGAGTTGGTGATATCTTCTAATTGTTTTAATCTGTTTGTATATGTCTCCAACGTCTCGCGCCTTGCACCAGGCCTTGCAGCAGATATGGTATCAGCTGCCTGGACAATGCAGGAGATAAGGTTGGTGGGTTCAACATCGCCATGATGGGACTCCACTGCGTTCAGCACAGTGGCAGATTCCTTATACTTCTTACAGAGGTCTGTACCAAGCTGTACGTGAGTGCCTTCCATATCATGGTCAACGGATTTACCAATGTCATGTAATAAACCGGCACGTTTTGCTAAACGTACATCCACACCAAGTTCTGACGCCAGAAGCCCTGACAGCTGGGACACTTCAATGGAATGCTTCAGCGCATTCTGTCCATAGCTTGTCCTGAACTTCATCTTACCAAGTAACTTAACCAGTTCCGGATGAATTCCATGGATTCCAACCTCGAGACAGGCTGCTTCGCCCTCTTCCCTCATGTTGTTCTCCACTTCCTTCTGTGCCTTCTCTACCATTTCCTCAATTCTGGCCGGATGAATACGTCCGTCCACAATCAAACGCTCCAATGCAATTCTTGCAACTTCTCTACGTATTGGATCAAATCCGGATAAAACTACTGCTTCCGGGGTATCGTCGATAATCAGTTCCACACCGGTAAGGGTTTCCAGGGTTCGTATGTTACGTCCCTCACGCCCGATGATGCGGCCCTTCATCTCGTCATTTGGAAGCTGTACAACGGAAACCGTTGTCTCGGCAACATGGTCTGCTGCACAGCGCTGGATGGCTGTTACAACCAGATCCCTTGCCTTCTTGTCAGCTTCTTCTCTTGCCTTGTTTTCAAGTTCCTTAATTAATTTAGCTGTGTCATGTTTTACATCTTCTTCAACAGATTTTAAAAGATATTCTTTTGCTTGTTCGGAGGTTAGACCGGATATCCGTTCCAGTTCCTGTATCCCCTGCTCATACTGGGCTTCCACTTCAGCTGTACGCTTACTGAGGACGTTCTCCCTTCTGACCAGGTCAGCCTCCTTCTTTTCCAGGGCATCTGCCTTTTTCTCAACGTTCTCTTCCTTGCTCAATACACGTTTTTCATAACGTTGAAGTTCTGCTCTTCTTTCCTTGGTTTCCTTCTCTAATTCATTCTTCGTCTTTAAAGATTCTTCCTTGGCTTCCAGGAGAGCTTCTCGCTTCTTTGTCTCAGCGGTTTTTAATGCCTCATCTATTATTTCCCTTGATTTCTCTTCTGCACTTCCTACCTTGCTGTCGTACTGCTTACGCTCGTAGTTACGTGCTGCAAACCAAGTAATAATAATAGCCACAATTATCACAGCGATAATCACTATAGGGACCATTATCTCTGACACAGGAGCACCTCCTTATTAAATTTTCATTGTACTAACTACAACGTATTAATTTTATACTTTTTTCAGAATTATGTCAAGTATCTTCCCCTTATTTTCGCTGCAATACAGTCAATATAGACAAAAGTTCATTCCGGCCATTCTTCCCTGTCTTCTGTGCTGATTTCCCGCATGACACGGTTGATTACATCGTAAGAATATCCTTTTCTTCCCAGAAATGCGGATAATCGGCCCTTTTCCTCATAGGAAATCCCAGTTTTTCCCTTCAGGCGTTTGCGCAGAAGCTGCCTGGCATTTTCCACATCATCTACCTGGTGCCCGGAAAATGCCTCGCTTATCTCCTCCTGTGACACCCCCTTTTGGGAAAGTTCATAGACCAGCTGCCTGCGGCTCTTCCTGTTTCCATAGGAACGGACATAGCTTTCCGCATAGGCCCTGTCGTCAATAAACCGGTACTCCTTGAGGAAATTCATGGCATAACTCACCGCCTCCTCAGGATATCCGGCTTCCTGCAGCTTCTTCTTCATCCAGGTCTCTGTCTTGCCCGAGGACTTAAGCAGGTATAGGGCGCGCTCCTTGGCCCGCCCTAACAGTACTTCATTCAATATGCGCTGGTAAACATCCGCTTCCAGTTCCTTTCCCTCTTCAATCCCAAACCGTTCCACCTCACCCCTGTATAAAACAAAGGCAAAGCCTTCCTCAAGGAAGACTTTGCTTTTTCTCTTATCTACAGGGATGATGGATGTGACCATCATGACAGTCCTGGGGCATCCGATGTGTCAGCCCCTTCGGTCTTGGTTCCAGGCGCCTTGGGTGCTTCCAGCCTGGTTCCCTTCTTTAATTCCTTTGCCTTGGCTTCCTCAGCCTCTGCCGCGGCCTCTTCGGCGCCCGGCAGTTCGTACCTGGCCCTTACCTTTGCCTCCACCTCTGCACACATCTCGGGGTTATCGGAAAGATACTGCTTGGAATTCTCACGGCCCTGTCCAATCTTGGAACCATTATAAGCAAACCAGGCGCCGCTCTTCTCTATGATGTTCTCCTTTACAGCCAAGTCCAGGATATCGCCAACCTTGGAAATGCCCTTGCCGAACATGATGTCGAATTCAGCTTCCTTAAACGGAGGTGCAATCTTATTCTTAACAACCTTGACCCGGACACGGTTGCCAATCACTTCGCCGCCCTGCTTCAGGGTCTCAATCCTGCGCACGTCCAGGCGCACGGAAGCATAGAACTTAAGGGCGCGTCCGCCAGTGGTTGTCTCGGGGTTGCCGAACATGACGCCCACCTTCTCACGCAGCTGGTTGATGAAGATGACAATACAGTTGGACTTGCTGATGACAGCAGTCAGTTTACGCAGGGCCTGTGACATCAGCCTGGCCTGGAGTCCCACATGGGAATCCCCCATCTCGCCGTCAATCTCTGCCTTCGGAACCAGGGCGGCCACGGAGTCCACGATAACAATGTCAACCGCGCCTGAACGCACCATGGTCTCGGTAATCTCCAGGGCCTGCTCCCCGTTATCCGGCTGTGATATGTACAGGTTGTCAATATCCACGCCGATGTTCTTGGCATACACGGGATCCAGGGCATGCTCTGCATCGATGAAGCCTGCAATCCCGCCCCTCTTCTGTACCTCGGCAACCATGTGCAGGGCAACCGTGGTCTTACCGGATGACTCCGGTCCGTAGACTTCTATGATCCTGCCCTTGGGCACGCCGCCCAGGCCCAACGCAATGTCAAGGCTGATGGAGCCTGTGGGAACAGTCTCGATATTCATGTTGGCCCTGGAATCCCCCAGCTTCATCACGGACCCTTTGCCGTAAGCCTTCTCTATCTGTGTAAGGGCCGCATCCAGGGCCTTTAACTTCTCATCTTTATTCATATCCCTGTTAATTACATTACTCTTCTCTTCTCTGGCCATGATATCCTCCGATTCGAACAAATGTTCTCTAATAGTTACAATCATAGTATAATTCAGCTCAAATGTCAACCACTAATTTTCCCGGTCCCCCCTTTTCCATCCCTTACTTTACTTGTGAATACCGGGCGAACCGCCCTCCACAGGTGCCTGTGCATACACCCACTGACCGCGCATCTGGCGCAGACAAAAGCCATCGCAGAAGAAAGTCTGCGGAACAGGTTAAGGATAGCATAGAATGGGTTAAAATGCAAGTGGGGCGTGCAGATGACGGAAAGCTACAGACACACATCTGACGGAAAGCATTTTTCAAACACACCCTAGCGGTTGCCGGACAGGACACGGTAAATCCCGGGAACAGCGGACTGAAGGCATTTCCTTAAAAGATTACTTATGATTACCATGAACAGCGGCATAAGCAGGAACATGGCCAGGGCTGATGCAGGAACGGAAGGAAGGAGGATGGCCCCGGCCTTGTTAAAGAGCCTGACCCAGGCAAAGTGGATGGCGTATAGGAAAAAGTTATGCTTCATCCATTCCCCGGCCACAGGCAGGCGGATGCCGGACAGCAGGAGCCAGACAGCGCATACTCCCCAAATACGCTGCAGTACGGCGGACAGGGGCCTGGCGTAAAGGAACGCCATGGGACGGCTTAAGAAAAGGATCAGGGCCAGCAGCAGGACGGCAGCGCCGTAGTACAGAAGGCGCCTCCTTCCCCCGGGAGGCACGGACTCGGCAAACCGTCCCCATCCCTCCCTGTGAAGGCTTATATAAGCGGCCGCGCAGGTGTAGAACAGGGCGTCCATGTTAAGATGAGGGAAATCCCAGCCATGCCACAGCGCAAAAGCAATCATCACAAGGGCCGCTGCCCCGGACAGGGTGCGTTTCATCACAGGATAGATGACAGGAGCCAGGGCAATGAGGAGGATTAACTGATATAAGTACCAGAATACGGGATTATAGGCGTAATTCATAAGGGCGTCCATGAGCTGCCCAATAGTGACGGGCACCGGAGGCTTTCCTATGAGGCCGGATATGGCAGGAATCCGGGTAACGGTTACGTATCCCGCATAATATAGGAAATTCCAGATCAAATAGGGTACCAGGATGCTCCGGATACGCGACTTCCATTTGGGGACCAGTCTGGACCAGTCAAACCTGCGGTAAAACAGATAGGAGGACACCATGAAGAAGCCCGGGACAGATATCTGCCCCAGCCCTTCTCCCAGGATCCACTCCAGCCTTTCCACCCCGGCCGCTGCCTGAGTGGCTCCCAGGTATAACTCCGCATTAAAAGAATGTACCCATACAACCAGAAGGCTGAACAGGAATGTAATCCAGTAAACCTGGTTGTTAAACTGCTTTTCTTCCATATGACATATCCTCTCCCGCAGCAGAACCAAAGGTAACATGTACAAAAGCCAAAAGGCCGCTTCCCGGAACTCTACTGTCCTCATTCAGGGAAACGGTCTTTCTATACGGACACGGATTGTATGGCGCCTCATACCGCGCCCAGGGGATGTCCGGACATACCCCCGCCTTCCCGTAAGCCCGGGTCGGGGATGGATGTCCGGACAGCCCTGCCATCAGCTGCGGTACTGCGCCAGCAGTTTATTAATCCGCTTGGTAGGTGTCAGCAATTCACTTAAAGATGCATCGTGATTTAAATTGTCAATGATGAGGGCAATGTACTTGCTCATGTCAACATCAATATAGTAAGGCCTCTCAAGCAGGGACGGTGTCTGATAAACCAGGTTGGTTGTCAGGATCCTGTCGATAATGCCCTTGTCATAATACTCGTCAAACTTGTTAAGCCCGCCTGTGAACAGGCCGAAGGTGGAGCATACAAATACCTTCCTGGCCTTCCTGCGCTTCAGTTCCTTTGCCACATCCAGCACGCTGTCGCCTGAAGATATCATGTCATCGATAATCAGCACATCCTTGCCCTCCACGCTGGCTCCCAGGAACTCATGGGCCACAATGGGGTTGCGTCCATTGATGATCTGGGTGTAGTCACGGCGCTTGTAGAACATACCCATATCAAGTCCCAGCATGTTGGCAAAATACACGGCGCGCCCTGTGCCGCCTTCGTCCGGGCTGATGACCATCATGTGGTCACTGTCAATCTGAAGGTCTGTCTCGTTCTTCAGCAGGTACTTTAAGAACTGGTAGATGGGCTGGACCGTCTCAAACCCTCTTAAGGGAATGGCGTTCTGTACCCTTGGGTCATGGGCATCAAACGTGATGATGTTCTCCACGCCCATGTTCACCAGCTCCTTAAGGGCCAGCGCACAGTCCAGGGACTCCCTGCCGGAGCGCTTATGCTGTCTGCTTTCATATAAGAAAGGCATGATTACGTTAATCCTGTGGGCCTTGCCCGCGGCTGCCGCAATCACACGCTTTAAATCCTGGAAATGGTCATCCGGCGACATATGGTTGGTCATGCCGAACAGGGAATAGGTAAGGCTGTAATTACATACGTCAACCATGATATACAGGTCATCGCCCCTTACAGACTCAAGTATCAGTCCCTTTCCCTCGCCGGAGCCAAACCTTGGTGTGATGGCATTTAAAATATAGGAATCCCTCTGATATCCGGAAAATGCAATGGTGGATTTGTGCTCGCTCTCACGCTCACGTCTCCAGTCTACCAGATAGGCATTGACCTTGTCTCCTAATTCCGTGCAGCTTTTAAGGGGTATAAGACCCAGGGGGCCAACTGGAATTGTCTCAATGATTTTTTCCTCATATAACATGGTTTTAATCCTCCTGTTTTAGGCTGGCGGCTTCTTTGCCGTAACCAGCATATACTTTTATACCATCATTCTCCATGGTTCGTCAAGGGCATATCCCTCAGGAATTGCCATGTTTTACAGTTATTTTTTTAACAGTCTGATGTCTCCCCCATATAATGGAATCATCCGGTATCCGCTCATGATCCTGGACGTGACGCGGTCCGTATAGGAATCCCGCAGCCGGGCCGGAGAAAGGTTGGTGGAGATAATGGTGGAGCGCTTCATGTTCATCCTCTCATTAATACAGTAGAACAGCTGGGACGAGGTAAAGCTGTTATTCAGTTCGGTCCCCAGGTCATCAATGATCAGCAGGTCGCAGTCCAGGATGAACCGGTACATATCCCGCATCTCCTCCGCGTTCTCATAATCAAACTTATTCCTGGAAAATATCTCAAACAGGTCGCTGGCCGTGAGATAGATGACCGAGTGGTAGGTGTTCATCAGTTCCTTGGCAATGCAGTTGGTTAAGAATGTCTTTCCAACCCCGGTACTGCCTGTGAATAACAGGTTCTCATGCTTCTTGTCAAACTGCTTCACGAATTCCCTGCACTCCCTGACCACACGCCGCATATAATCCGCATTGGTCATGCCGATCTGGGGCAGTATCTCCTTATTGTCGTAGTATTGGAAGGAAAGGGCTGAAAAATTCTCCTGTTCCAGGATATCCTCCAGATTGGACTGGTCATGGAGCAGCTTCATCTGCGCCTTCAGGAAACAGTGGCACTTCCTGCCGTCAACCAGGCCGGTATCCTGGCAGTCCGGGCAGTTATACCACAGCTCCAGGTAATTGTCCGGATATCCGGCAGCCCGGATGATCAGCGTCTTCTGCTCCCTCAGGTCCTGCAGGTCCTCCTTCAGCTTATCAAGGGCGCCTGAATCCCCTTCCAGAAGCTTCCTGGCGCAGGCCACCGAACGGCCGGCTATCTCGGCTTCCAGTTCCTTTACCACTGGAAGCCTCCTGTAAATCTCCTGGCGCCGTTCCTCCAGCTGGTGATGGTTCTCAATCTGCTGTCTTCCGTACGCCCTCATGATTGCGTCATACTGGGAATTGCTTAGTGCCATTATCTGCCCTCCTTACATATCAGGGCTGCTGCCCTACCCATTCCTTAACCTGCTTTAGCATCAGGGCATCGTAGTCCGTGTCCCTCTGTTCAAAATTATGGAACTGGTTGGGCGCCCCTTTCCTGGTACGTTTTCCCTGGCCGGACACAGCTGTGTCATACGTTTGAAGACGCTTGTCCCTGGACCTGGAAGTGTCCTCCCTGGCCGCCGTCCGTCTGGCATCCAGCTCCCTGATATCCCCGATGCCCCTGACACCGGCTTCCTTCCAGTCCGTGAGGATCTTATCCGCGTACTGGAAACTGGGGTTGTGGATGGCCGTGATGGTCCTGTTGCAGGCCTCCAGCACCACGTCCCGGTTAAAACCGTAGTCCTTGAACCATTTATCCATCAGCTTCTGTTCCGGCGCAGCCGGTTTCCTGCTGTTTATCCCAAATGCCTTCATCACTGCAAATGAATCCCTGTTATAGGAAGCCGAATAATCCTTTGCCTCCTGGGCCGTATGGATTCCCTTCTCATGCCAGCTCCTGGCCACCGCCTCAATATAGCGTATGGAGGTATGGCCGTTCTGGACACAGTATTCCACCAGGTATTCCAGCAGTTCCTCATTCATCCCCAAATCCTCATACAGATAAGCGAAAACCTGGCAGTCCCTGGGGGTAAATACCTTGTTCAGGTACTTCTGGGCAATATAGAGGAGCTGTGAAAAACCTTCATCCTGGGAAAGGCGGTTCACCTGTTCCGCAGAGTATACAGGCTTGTCCCTGTTCTCCTGGACCACCTGGTTCTGTTCCCTTCGTCCCTGCGCCATATCCCCCTGCCCATGGGCATCCCAGATTCCCGGTGCCTGCCCATGGGTGTCCTGGATTCCTGTCCCCTGTCCATAGGTGTCCTGGATTCCTGTCCCCTGTCCATGGGTGTCCTGGATTCCTGTCCCCTGCCCATGGGTGTCCTGGATTCCTGTCCCCTGCCCATGGATGTCCTGGATTCCTGCTGCCTGGACACGGATATCCCCGGCCATGGCGCCATTGACTTCATAATTCCCCAGCACCTGGTCATGGGCAGGTGGCTGGTGGACCTCCGGCAGCCCGGCGGCCTGGTTCCTAACCGCCTGGGTCCTGGCAGACACTCCCCTTGACGGCACCGCCCCCTCATCCTGACGGCCCATGGACGCACAGGATGCAGGCGCTTCCTTCCTGGTTCCGGAAAGGATTCCCAGCTTCTCCCAGTAGGCCAGTGCCCTGCGCACATCTGATTCCGTATGGTCCAGGGCATCTGCAATCCCCTCTATGGTGATGTCCTCACCCTGATGGCGCAGCACAAACAGGTATACCTTGACATATTCCCCATTGGCCCTTGCCATATATTCATCAATAAATTCATGAGCCACCGCAGTGGACGGCACGCTCCATCTGTCCTTAAAATTCACACCCATCTCACCACTCCTTACATCTTCTGGCCCGCAGACATGTCTTTTCCTGCCGGCCGGGCGGCACATGCGTTACATTCCATATCATAACACATCCACATCTAAAAGAAAATAGGCGCATTTTTACACAATCCGACTTGTGGATAATGTGGATAATGTGGAAAAATAGTGGACATAATTGTTCGCGGGCATGCCCAAATCCCCTTTTTTCCGTATAAAACCAAGAAATTCGAAATTGATTGACATTTTTTTATGTTAATCAAAAAATCCACATAGCTTCTTTACATAAAATGTTGAAAACTATGTGGATAATGTGGATAACTACTGGCCTAACAGCTTTTCCCCTACTTTTACAATGTCTCCGGCGCCCATAGTTATCAACACATCGCCGTTTATACAATTTTCCAAAATAAATGTCTCTATGTCATCAAAGGATGGGATATAGTGGGCTTTTGTCCCAAGCCGCTCGATGCGCTGTGCAATATCCCGTGAGCTTACGCCCAGGGTGTCGGTCTCCCTGGCAGCGTATATATCGGCAAGTATCACCTCGTCCGCGGCTGAAAGGGTCTCTGCGAACTGGTCCAGGAACGCCTTGGTCCTGGTGTACGTGTGGGGCTGGAACACGCACCACAGCTTCCTGTGGGGATAATTCTTTGCAGCGGACAGGGTTGCCTTTATCTCCTGGGGATGGTGGGCATAGTCATCAATGATGGTAATCCCGCCTATCTCCCCCTTTTTCTCAAACCTTCTGTCCGTGCCCGTGAACTTCCGAAGCCCTGCCATGACAGCGTCAAATCCGGCTCCCAGTTCCATGGCCACGGCAATGGCCGCCAGGGAATTATACACATTATGCTCCCCTGTCACGCCCAGGGTGATGCGGTTCACCACTTCCCCCTGGATGACCAGGTCATAGGAGGGCCTTGCAAATCCGTCATATGTGATATCCTTTGCCGTATAGGTGCTGGAACTGTCCTTGCCAAAGGTGACAACCCTGCAGCCCAGCCCCTTCGTAATCTCCTCAACCGCATCAATACCGCTGTTGATAACCAGAAGTCCCCTGGAGGGAAGCTTTTCTGCAAACAGCCGGAAGGAATGGCGGATATCCTGGATATCCTTAAAGAAATCCAGGTGGTCCTCCTCAATGTTCAGTATGACCTCCATGGTGGGATGGAATGACAGGAAGCTGTTGGTATATTCGCAGGCTTCCGTGACAAACAGCTCCGGGCTTCCCACCCTGATGTTGCCGCCTATATCCTGAAGGATGCCGCCCACGGAAATGGTCGGGTCCAGATTCCCTGCTAACAGGATATCCGTAATCATGGATGTGGTGGTGGTCTTGCCGTGGGTCCCGGATACAGCAACCGCCTGCTTATAGTTGCGCATCATCTCCCCTAAAAGCTCTGCCCTGGAAAGCATGGGGATCCCCTTTTCCTTGACAGCCATGAATTCCGGGTTATCCTCATGGATGGCGGCAGTATACACCACCACGTCAATGCCCGGTTCCTTCTCTATATTTGCAGCCCTCTGACCGTAGTACACCCTGGCGCCTCTATCCGTAAGATGGTCCGTAAGCCCTGTCTCATGGGAGTCAGAACCCGTAACGGTAAATCCTTCTTCCAGGAGGATTTCCGCCAGACCGCTCATGCTGATGCCTCCAATCCCGATAAAATGAACATGTTCCGGTTTTCCAAAATCTATCTGATACATAATCAATAATCCTTCCCTGTGCCCATAGAGCTGTCCGCAGCGCTGTCTGCACAAAAATATCTCTTCCTTATTATATCAAAAAAACACTGAAAAGCTATATAAAAAATGGAGAATTACCGCCCCCGCGGCAACTCTCCGTCATGTATCTTACTAAAATATATTATGTTCGTGCTGTGTCCGTGCTGTCCGGCCGCTGAAAATCAGGTTCTTATACCTGTCCAGGGTTATCAGCAGTACATTCCCAAGGACACCGATGGCCAGTATCTCACCGATTCCAACCGTTCCCATGGCCACGAGGATTAAATCCTCAGAACCATACGCATACCGCAGCACCCATGGGATGATGATGGTATTGGCAAGGATGGGCGGGATGCACACGCACCATCTGTGCTTCCTCACATACCATGAACCGGCTGCCCCAATCAGCGTTGCCAGGCTTCCGAATACCACGTCTAAGGGCATTGCCCCGCAGAGCAGGTTGGATAGCAGGCACCCCACAAACAGTCCCGGCACTGCCGCCGGCGTGAAGAAGGGCAGGATGCAGAGGGCCTCTGAAATCCTGAACTGGACCGGGCCAAAGCTGATGGGTGCAAACAGGATGGTAAGCACCACATAGATGGCTGCAATCATGGCCCCCTGGGCCAGCACATACAGCTTGTTGTTACTCTCTCTCATATTCTGTTGTCTCCTTTAGTTTTGTTTTAGGTGTGGAAGGTCTCGAACACACCATCTTATATGTCTTATTGACTGATAAAGTATAGCATCAGATTGCACAATTATCAAGACTTATTTTACCGGCTGTCTTACCCTTCTCATTTACCTTCTCATTTACCCCCCTTATCATTTAAAGCACAAACATCATATGGGTAATGCCGCATTTTCTGTTTGATAGATATGCACAGGCTGATTATTTTATGCTATACTCACCATATACATCATAGTCCGGGGCATGAATCACAGACTGCACCATCCATTACACCCTCACTACAACTACCGATTACTGACTGCATTTCACAGTCCGTGCCCCATCCACCCTGCACATGAACGAGGTCCCTGCCATGAGTACAACCGGCTACATCAACATATCCCTTGAATTGTTCGGAGGACTGCTCTCACTGATATTCATCCTCAGCCTTTCCCTTGGCAGCCTCAAAAAGGAGAGGCTGGAACGGCTGTATATCCGCGTGCTTTCAATCAATACAATCCTGTTGTTTTCCGATGCCGCCGCATGGATCTTCAAGGGGCATCCTGACAGGTTCAGCTTCTGGATGGTACGGATAGCCAACTTCCTTGTGTTTACATTCGGATATATCCTGTTAGCAGTGTTTACGGATTATCTGGTCTGCTTTGTATCCGGGAAGGGGGCCGGGATATCCAGGGCCCCTTCCCGTCTCATGTGGTGGCTGGCCCTGTCAGCCATTGTCCTGGTAGTCATATCACAGTACAACCACATGTACTACCTGATTGACAGCCATAATGTCTACCACCGCCAGCGCTGGTTCTGGATATCCCAGATATACGGCATCATCTGCATGCTTATCAACGGGGCAATCCTGGCGCGGTACAGGAAGTATCTGTCCGGGAAAGAACTGGCCGGGCTGGCCGCCTACATATTGATGCCTGTCATAGCCATGCTGGTCCAGATGCTCATATACGGCATAGCGGTCCTATATATCGCCACCACGGTTTCGGCCCTGTGCATCTACATCAGCATCCAGGTGGAACAGTCCCGCAAGTTCAGCCAGGAGGAGCTGGAACTGGAGAAAAGCCGGACAGCCATCATGCTGTCCCAGATCCATCCTCATTTCCTCTACAACTCCCTGTCCGTCATCAAGGGCCTGTGCCAGACCGACCCCAGGCAGGCGGAACTGGCTGTTGACCATTTCTCCGGTTTTTTAAGGGGGAACCTGGATTCCCTGACCGCCGGCTCCCCCATACCGTTCAGCCAGGAACTGTCCCATACAAGGCATTACCTGGAACTGGAACAGATGCGCTTTGGCCACAGGCTGAACGTTATCTATGATACGCCTGTGACGGACTTTTTAATCCCGCCCCTTACCCTGCAGCCCATTGTGGAGAATGCAGTCCGCCACGGCATCGTCAAGTGTGAGGAAGGCGGCACCCTGACGGTTGCCACTGCCCTGACCAGCGATGCCTATACGGTTACGGTGACAGATGACGGGGTCGGATTCGACCCTTCAGGCCCATTGCAGGACGGAAAAAAGCACATAGGCATACAGAATGTCAGGAAACGCCTCCAGGCTCAGTGCAGCGCAAGCCTGACCATCCGGAGTGTCCGGGGATGCGGTACCACGGCAATGATTACCCTCCCAAGGAAAGCTGGGGAAAAATAAAGCTGTTTTCATTCCATTTTAACAGAAAAGAGATGACTGAAACCATGAAAATAATTGCTGTAGATGATGAACCCCTTGTGCTGGATGTCCTGATTAAAGCCATCCGCGAGGCCGAGGCTGGCTGTGAAGTCCAGGGCTTCGTACGTTCCCGTGAGGCCCTGGCCGCGGTCCAGGACGGCCTGCGGCCGGATGTGGCATTCTTAGATATCGAGATGGCGGGCATAAACGGCCTGGAACTGGCCATGAAGATACGCGCCATTTCCAACAACACAAAAATCATTTTCGTCACAGGATATCCCCAGTATGCGCTGGATGCATACTCCATTCATGCCAGGGGATACCTGCTAAAGCCTGCCACCCCGGAACATGTCCGCGGTGAACTGAATGAGCTAAAACGCCCTCCGCTCCATGTAAACGGCCGTATCCGTGTGCAGACCTTTGGGAATTTTGAGATTTTTGTGGATGACAGGCCCCTTCACTTCAATCTGTCCAAGACCAAGGAACTGCTGGCCTATCTTGTTGACCGCCGCGGGGCGGCCGTCAACACAGGCGAGCTGTGTGCGGTACTGTGGGAGCAGCGGCCGGACAGCCTCTCGGTAAGAAGCCATCTGCGCACCCTGATATCTGATTTAAGCCGCACCCTTTCCCTGGCCGATGCCGGGGACATACTGATTAAAAGACGCAACAGCTTTGCCATTGACTGTGAAAAACTGGACTGTGACCTCTATGGTTTCCTGCGCCAGGAACCGGATGCCATCAACACATACATGGGTGAATACATGATGCAGTATACATGGGCCGAGATGACACTAGGTGAACTGGAGCGCCAGAAATAGGATTTGATTTGCGGTTTCTTTGCGGTTTCCCTGCTATAGTAAAAAGAGAATACCCAGCACTGCGTTGCTAAAAGGAGACCCCTATGAAATCCATACAGACAAAATTCATTGCCCTGATATTAGGCTGCGTCCTGCTTTCCTCCCTGGTCATCGGAGGAGCCGGAATCATGAATGCCAATCAGGTGGTGGACAAGGATTCCGCCGATATCATGAATCTGATGTGCAGCGAAAAAGCCAATGAACTGAACGGGCTTTTTTCCTGCATCGAGCAGTCTGTCAATACAGTAGCAGTCTACGCAAACAGGGAACTGACAGATGTTAAGAAATTCAAGACCGACCCTGAATATGTGAGGGAATATACCAGACGTATCCAGGACATTGCCGTCAACGCCGCCAACAACACCCAGGGAGCGCTGGCCGTCTATGTGCGCTACAATCCGAATTTCACCTCCCCTACCTCAGGCCTTTTCTGGAGTAAGACAGCCCTGGACGGGCGGTTCCAGGAACTGCCGCCCACGGACTTCTCCCGGTACAGCCCGGACGACGTGGAGCATGTGGGCTGGTATTACCTTCCTGTCAAAAGCGGCCAGGCCACCTGGATGGCGCCCTATATGAACAAGAACATACAGGTTGAGATGATTTCCTATGTTGTTCCCCTGTACGCGGACAACACAACCATAGGCGTGGTAGGCATGGACATTGATTTCAGCCTTATCAAGAATTCAGTGAATACGATACACGTCTATGATACCGGTTATGCCTTCCTGACGGACGAACAGGCCAACATCATGTACCACAGGGATATACCGGCCAAAACCCCCATGGACAGCTTGGAAAGCAGCCTGCTCCCGGTTGCGGACAGACTGCGCAGCGGCGGCATCGGCAATTACCTGTTTTCCTATGAATGGAGGGGACACAGGAAACGGATGGCCCTGTGCAGCCTTAAGAACGGGATGCGTCTGGCCATCACCGCGCCCTCCAAAGAGATAGACGCAGCCAAGAATACGCTGATACTGCAAAGCAGCATTGCCCTGGTCAGCATATCCGCCCTGGCTGTCATCCTCACCATCCTGATGACCCGGCGCCTGATAAAACCCCTGAAGGAGCTGAACGAAGCAGCCAAGAAAATAGCCGAGGGTGACCTCTCCGTCTCCCTCTCCCACCAGACCAAGGACGAGGTGGGCATGCTGGCCGACAGTTTCCAGCAGACCGTCAACCATCTGCAAAAATACATTAATTACATCAACGGCCTTGCTTACCGGGACGGCCTCACCGGGGTCAAGAACAAAACCGCCTATCAGGAAACCGTGGCCAACCTGGAAGAAAAGACCAGGACCGGGCGGCCTGAGTTTGCGATGATTGTCTTCGACATCAACAACCTGAAAACAATTAACGACACCCAGGGCCATGACTTCGGTGACATACTGATCATCGATTCCTGCAAACTCATCTGCAAGGTATTCAAGCGCAGTCCGGTCTACCGCATCGGCGGCGATGAATTTGTGGTGATTCTGGAAAATGATGACTTTGAAAACTATGAAGAGCTTCTGGACCGCTTCAACACGGCTTTGGATGACTACAACAGACACGCCAGGCCTGACGGCAGGATATCCATTGCCAGAGGCATTGCCATCTATGAGGAAAATGTGGACCTGACGGTCAGCGATGTATTCAAGCGCGCTGACGATGCCATGTACCAGAATAAGATACAGATGAAAAAACGGAGGGAAAAGGCAGACCGCAGCGGATCAGGCAGTAACGCAGACCTTTGTCCGGACGGCAGTACCGACCGTAATCCGAACGGCAGTACCGACCGTAATCCAGACAGGTAATACCGGCCATAATCCGGATTGTAGTCTAAACAGTGGATTAAACACATAAATAGCCATGGTTATCCCAATTATATTATTGAGAGTCCCAAAACAGCCAGATACAGGCAGACGGTACAAATCCCCATCTGCCTGTATCTTTTCATCTTATCATTTCCAAAATCATGAGAAGCCATAAATCCCCGGCTTCAGACCCGGTCAATGTCCGCATGTCCCGCCATGCCCATGGCAGCTGTGTTCCCCGCCTTCATGGTGATGGTTACACATGGTATCCGGGTCATAATCCAGGCTGCCTTTTAAGAATGCATCCACAGCCTCATCCGCATTACCGGATGCTCCCGGGTACAGATCAATCCCGGCCTGGGCCAGGGCAACCCTGGCGCCCCCGCCAATCCCGCCGCAGATAAGCGCTTCCACACCCAGGTTCTTCAAAAATACGGCCAGGGCTTCATGGCCGCTTCCTCCAGTCCCCACAACCTGTGATGACACCACCCTGCCATCTTCCGTCTCATAAAGCTTAAATGCCTCACAATGTCCAAAGTGCTGGAATATCTGCTCATTCTCGTATGTTACAGCTATCTTCATTACAATCTCCTCCTGATTTGTTATTGCAGCGGCGTCTCTGGCACCGGCGCTTCCCGCAGTCCTTACCGCAGCAGCTGCCAGCATCCGGGCACAGGCTGTAATTGCCTCCCCGTATGGCTAACTGCCGTCCATTGACCAGACAGTCCGCCAGCTTCTTCCTGGCGGAATTATAAACCGCCTGGACCGTGGTCCTGGCTACTCCCATCTGCCCGGCACACTCCTCCTGGGTGCAGTCAAGCAGATCAATGAGCCGTATTGTCTCATACTCCTCCAGTGTAAGCTCCACCCTTGTATCCGCATCCTGATCCAATGGACCGAATACTTCTACCGTTGGCTGTGAACAGACTCTTCTGGCTTTAAAGGGCCTTGCCATGCGCATTCTCCTTATCCGCTGCTGTTGCCGCATTGTTTCTGACTTATGTCATTAACTATACAATCATTATTGACATATGTCAATATCTTTTTTGGATTTATCGGCCCTGTTCCCGGAAGCAAACAAAACAGAGGCTGCGTCCCCATCAACGCCACCCCTGCCTATAAAAAAATCTCCTCTCTTCCCTCACACACAAGAGGGCACAAACACCTGTCCCCTTGCGCCAACCAGGTGCCCCAGCCCCAGACTGGTAACCATGGCCTGCTCAATCCCTTCCATCTGACAGGAATCCAGGTGTCCTATGTATTCCTTTAAACGGTTCCTGTCAATGGTGCGTATCTGTTCTGCCAACACGGTGGAATCCTGCTTCAGCCCTCCCCGCATCCTCCGGATACACACATGGGTCGGAATGGCTGCCTTAGTGGAACGGCTGGTGATGGCTGCTACGATGACCGTAGGGCTATACTTATTTCCCACATCATTCTGGATGACCAGGACAGGACGTACGCCTCCCTGTTCAGATCCTACCACCGGTGACAGGTCCGCATAATATAAATCCCCTCTCAGGACATTCTGACTGATATTTTTGTTCTCTCTATACATAACATTACCTCACTGATTCATAAATGGTGTTTCCTACTGGAGATTATCGCCATTTTTGAGGTAATTAAACATCAGTCCCGCATAAGATAACCTTTTTTATCCAATGCCTCCTCGATAAGATTCAGATTCCGTTCCTCCTGCGCGGCCACTGTGTGGTAATGACAGCCGCCTGTAAGGGCCTTTAACGGCTGGTCATGGGACTGCTCCATCTGTGCCACGAACTCAGACGCATCCAGGCGGTTATTGATGATCAGGTCCACGGTAATATGCCCGTAAAGCCCATGTTCCACCGACACATCCAGCACCCTTCCGCCGTAATCCACAATGGTCTGTAACTCATCCAGGGTATCCTCCGTGTTATGGTTCACGCGCATTACCCGCATGCATTCCCTGCCGTCCATTTCGGGGCTGTGAAGGATGTAACCCTTATAAGTAGACATAATCTCCTTATTATCCGCCCTTAAAAGAGCAATATCCTGCACAATCACCTGCCTGCTGACCCCCAGTTCCCCCGCCAGTTCGGTTCCTGATACTGGCGTTGTCCTGTCATTCAATATTTCCAGGATATTCATCCTTCGCATTTCACCGTCCGTCATCCTTTTACTTCCCGCCGTCATGTCTGCCTGCCTCCGCCATGTCTAGATCCACTGTGGATTCTACTATATCTGCATCCGCCATATCCGATGCTGCATCCGCCATATCCGATGCTGCTTCCGTCACATCCGCCGGCTCCGTCACATCCGCTGCTGCCTCCGCCATATCCTCCACCGTCAGGAAACTCCCCTCATACCCCAGGCAGCTGCACAGACCCGTTACATGCGGCTGTTCCAGTCTTGCCTCACTGAGGACGTCCGTTTCATAGTATACCCGGCTCTTCGGCCCGTCCGCCAGCACACGTCCATGGGCCATCACAATCATGCGTTCAAAATAAGCGGCGGCAAAATCCATGTCGTGCAGGATAGCCAGGACCATTTTCCCTTCCAGCGCCAGCTTCTGCACAATGCCGCCCAGCCGTCTGCGTCCTCCTGCGTCCTGCGCAATGGTAGGTTCATCCAGGATCAGCACCTGTGGTTCCATGGCAAGTACGGATGCAATGGCCACCATTTTCCTGTCCGCCAGGTCCAGGTCATAAGGATTCTCATCCTGCACTGACAACAGTCCCACTGTCTCCAATGCCTTGACCGCGCTCTTTCTGGCAGCAGCCCTATCCATCCCCAGGTTCACCGGTCCCACCATTACCTCGTCCAGCACACGGTTCTTAAATATCTGGTCATCCGGATTCTGGAACACATACCCGACCCGGCCGGCCAGTCCTGCCACGGTTTTCTCCCCGATATCCTCTCCCTGAAGCAGGATCCGTCCGCTGTCAGGTTTCAGAAGCCCTTTCAGCAGCTTGACAAGCGTGGTCTTTCCCGCGCCATTCTGTCCGATGACGGCAGTGGGCCGCCGGTCCAGTTCCAGATTGAGCGCCTTGATGACCGGGCGGTCCTTGGTGTAGGAGAATCCCAGATTCTCTATGGAGAACACGGGGACGGATTCCGGTATTCCTTTTACATCGTCCCCTGCGCCCTCATCCATTTCCCCTGTCCGGCACAGTTTTTCCGGAAAATGCTCCCGCACTGCCAGGGTCTGCTCCAGCGTCACCGGATAACAATTCCCGTATTTCACGGAAAATACCTTTGCAGCCTGTGTATACACAGGAGGCTCAATCCCCAACGTTCCCAGATCCTCCCTGGCAAATATCCGCTCCGGGCTGTCATATGCAATCTGTTTCCCCTCATGCAGCAGCAACAGGCGGCTGCAGTAGGATGCCAGCTTTTCCATCTTGTGTTCCACCATGATGATGGTAATCCCCGACCCTGCTAGGCGGTCCACCACCCGGAACACCTCCTCGCTGCCCTGGGGATCCAGCTGGGAGGTAGGCTCGTCCAATACAAGTACTTCCGGCTCCATGGCCAGGATACTGGCAATGGCAACCCTCTGTATCTGGCCGCCCGATAAATCAAATGGGTTGCGCTCCCTGTATGGGCTGATTTCCAACAGCTCCAGGCTTCGCTCCACCCGCTCCAGGATTTCCTCCCTTGGCACGCCCAGGTTCTGGAGCCCGAACGCCACCTCGCCAAACACCGTGTCCCTGGCCCCGGAGAGCTGGTTAAAGGGATTCTGGAACACCAGCCCTACCTTCTTGCAAAGTTCGGATACCGGGGTCTTGGACGCTTCCAAGCCGTCAATCATGACCTGGCCCCCGTAAGCGCCGCCGAACATCCCCGGCACCAGACCCATGAATGCCTGGCACAAGGTACTCTTTCCTGCTTTATTCCCACCCAGTATCCCGATGAACTCACCTTTCTCCACCTTGAACCCCAGGCCGTCAAGGGCCAGCTTCTCTGTGTGGGGATACCTGTATTTCAGATTCTTAACCTCAATAAATGACATGGACTGCCCTCCATCCAACGGCACATACAATGAGAAGGGCCATGACCGCCGCGAAAAGCCTGTCCCTTCTTCCCATCTTCCCGTCCGTCAGGAATGTCTTCTTTTCCTTTGAATCAAATCCCCTGACCTCCAGTGCAATGGCCCTTTCCCTTGTATTGATCAGGGAGCTGCTGACTACGGGAGCAATGAGCGGGATGAATGCCTTGGCCCTCACAAGCAGGTTTCCCTCTGTTTCCATTCCCCTGCTTCTCTGGGCATCCATGATGGTATTCATGGTCCCCGTCATCTGGGGTATGATCTGGAATACGGAACTGATCATATATCCGAATCTAGGCGGAAATCCAATCTGCTCCAGGTCATCCACCAGTTCGGCCGGCTTGGTGGACAGCACGAACACCGCAAATGCCAGCAGCATGTTAAGGATATTAAACCCGATACCTGCCGCATACCGGATGCCTTCCCGGTAGAACTGGAGCGGCCCCAGCGCGAACAGCACATTCTGGTTGGCCCTGTTGAACAGACCGTGGATCAGGAACACCGTGGCAATGATGGTAAAGGAAAATGCAATCAGCGGGAAGACCCTGGATATAATCTTCCCACTGACCAAAAGACACAGGCTGACCCCGATGGACACCGCAAACATCCAAAGGGAACCAGCAATCAAAGGAACGCTGACCGCCGCCAGGATATAAGATAATTTTGCAAATGGATGGAGCCTCGTCAGGTATGTATCCTGCTCCACATAAAGGCTTATATTCTTCATACAGGTACCATTTCCTTCCTCATCGTTTCCTTCCTTATCATATCCTTACCGTCAGTCCAGGCTCTCCACCTTATTATCCACATCATACATGGATGTAAGCTTGCCTGGCAGCCCCTTCACAATGGCGTATACCACCAGGATGGTAATCAGCTTATCCGGCACATCCACCACCACTTCATCCAGAAGCGACCCAAGGAAAACCGGCATCCCGGAAGCCTGGGACCATGCAAATACAGCATCCCCCCATACATTGCCCGTGGTACCGCCCCAGAAGATGATGTTAAGGGGTGTGGAAATCACCACTGCGGCCAGTCCGGCCACGCAGGCTGAAAGAATCGCCCCCGGCAGCTTTTTCATCTGTCCCAGCCGGGCCATGATTCCCACTGCCACTCCGATTCCAAGGCTGGTAAGCGCATAAACCAGCGTTATGGTATCCCCTGTGGTAAAGCCGTAAATCAGGTTATTGGCAGCGCCGCACACAGCGCCGATGACCGGCCCGCCAAGGACGGCGCCAATGCAGGTTCCGATGGAATCCAGCCACAGCGGCAGCTTCAGCACGGATGCAAACAGCTTTCCAAGATAGTTGATCCCGATACATGCCGGAATCAGCACAAAACAGGCTGCGTTTAATTTTGTCTTAAATAAATGGTTCATACTCAATCCTCCCTGGTTTTTATACTATCCAGAGGATTTTAACGCAAATATACTGTCTTGTCAACCAAATGTCAGGTGACAAGACAGTATCGTTTCCCGATGCTGCGTGTTAAGTCCGTTCCTTTCCATCTGTCCGCAGGTTTCAGTCCGTTCCTTTCCATCCGTCCGCAGGTTTCAGTCCGGCCCTCCCCAATCCATCCGCAGGCTTCAGTCCATCCCTTCCCCATTAAGCTGCCCGCTCCTGTCCCTATAACAGGTATGCAGCATCTTCTCAGCCAGTCCGCTTAAGGGTTTTCCATAAAATTCGCTGTACAGCGCCTTAATCTCTTCATTCTCATGGCTCAGGCGTACCTTCATGGCGCCGTCCCTCTTATAGAGGCTGTCAATCCGCTTCTGCCGCAGGGCATCCCCTTCAAACTTCTTATCCTTGGGCTGTCCGCCTCCGCCGATGCATCCGCCCGGACATGTCATGACTTCCACGAAATGGTACTGCTTTTCCCCTTCCTTCATCTGCTCCAGGAACCTGCGCAGGCTGGCGGTTCCGTACACCACCGCAACATTTACCGTCATGCCGCCCACCTGCAGGCTGGCTTCCTTTACTGCCTCCATTCCCCTTACAGATTCTAACTGGTAGAGCACGGCAGGCGCCTTGTCCCCTGTTATATACTCATAGGCCGTGCGCAGGGCCGCCTCCATCACTCCGCCTGTATTGCCGAAGATGACCCCGGCTCCGGAGCCCTGGCCCATAAGCCTGTCATAATCAGAATCCTCCAGGGCTGAAAAATCAATATTCTTCATCCTGGCCCACTGGGCCAGCTCCCTGGTGGTGATTACATAATCCATGTCCCGCATATCCTCAATACCAAGGTACTGCCCTGCCGCATTCATCTCCTGCCTGCGGATTTCATACTTCTTGGCCGTACACGGGGTAACTGCCACATTGACAATCCTCTTGGGGTCAATGCCCATTTTCTGTGCAAAATAAGTCTTAATGGTCGGCCCCTGCATGCCAATCGGGCTCTTGGCAGAGGAGATGTGGGGGAGCATTTCAGGATAATAGATTTCCGCAAACTTCACCCAAGCAGGACAGCAGCTGGTAAACTGGGGCAGCGGCCTGTCTCCCGTGGTAATCCGTTCAATCAGCTCACTGGCCTCCTCCATGATGGTCAGGTCAGCCGCAAAGTTGGTATCCAGCACATAATCCACACCCAGGGCGCGCAGCAGAGCCACCATCTTCCCCTGGACAAAGCTGCCGTCCTCCATGCCGAATTCCTCTCCCAGCGCAGCGCGCACCGAAGGTGAGGTAGACACCACCACCACTTTTTCCGGGTCCATGATATCAGCGGCCACCATGCCATATTCAGGCTGTTCCCGGATGCTCTCCACCGGACAGACATTGGCGCACTGGCCGCAGTTGATACAGACAGCCCTGTCCCCGGTCCTTAACAGGTCATAGGTCCCAAGGACGCCGATGTAATCACGGCACATGTCACGGCATTGGCCGCACTTGATACATCTGGATTCCTCCCTGAAGATGGAAACATTTTCCTTGTCAATGGGTACCCTTACTTCCGGTGATAAATGTTTACTCATAGCTTTTACCTCACACTTTCTCTGTTGTATTGTTTGTGGTAATTCCGTGCAATCCTAATATTAATAATAATTACTATTATTGTATTTGTCAACCACTTTTGGCTTTTTTTCTCATCTGCACAAAAAACAGGAGGGTCCGGATCAGGCAACAGGAAAACCATCGCCAGATCAGAACACTCCTGCTCTATCTCAAATATCAATCCATCCGCTATTAATCCGTCCGCTATTAATCCGTCCGCTATTAATCCATCCGCCGCCTGGTTGTGCCTGTGCACCGTCCATACCGATTGGCCGGTCATATCTTCCCCTGTCATGGATCCTATTGCAGTTCCCTGCATATCTCCCTGTAAACATCCCCATATATACTGCCTTTGTTCCATATAAAAGCAAAATCATGCTCCATCTGGAAATCCCGCAGCTGCAGTTCACGGATCCTGCCGTCCTCAATCCCCTCTTCCACCGCGGTCCTGTAAAGGAAGGTGACGCCAGCGTCCTTCTCCAGCAGCTGGAGGATTACATGCATACTCCCAACCTCGGTCATATGGGCAAAATCCGTCAGCCGGATATTCTTTATCTCCAGGTTCTTCTCCAGTATATCCCTTGTCCCCGACCCCGGCTCCCGGATCAGGAGATGCTCCCCTAACAGGTCCTTAAGCTGCCCAGGCTCACGCTTAAACCGGTGGCAGGAAGCGCACACCGGGATAAATGGCTCGGTCCGGTACACCAGGGAATCGTAGATACGCTCATCATAGTACCCCTCCACCATGGCAAACTGGATATCCCCGTTTGAAAGCTTATGAAGAAGCTCATCCGTGTTGCCGATGGATACCCGGATATCCGCGTCCGGATGCCGGTGTATATAAGAAGCCAGGGGCGTGGATATGACTGACTCCCCAATAGTCCTTGTGGTCCCAAACCTCAAGGTAGGGGCCTGCTCCGGAACGCAGGCCAGCAGCTCCTTCAGGTGGGCCTCGTCATTCTTGAGCGTGGTGGCTGCCTGGAGCAGCCTTTCACCTGCCGGGGAAAGATGTACCTTCTTCCCCTCACTGATAAACAGCCTGACCCCATAAAGCGTTTCCAGATACCGTATATGCTGCGATACGGCTGGCTGTGTAATGTGCAGCTCCTCAGCGGCCTTAGTGTAATTCATATGCCTGCATACGGCAAGAAATGTGTAAACCCTGAAATCCAGCATGATCCAAATCCCCTTTATCCACCTATATTTCCAACGTATTTTATGCTTATTCCTTATCATAACATAACTTTATCAAAATATAAATATATATAATTTTACTTTATGCTTTCCATAAGTTACCATGTATTCCAGGTTACACCAATACATACCGATATTTTGAGGAGGAAAAAGGAATGATAGGATTGAAACAAAAATGGAAGGGACTGCTTCTGTGTCTGGTCATCGCACTGCCGTCCTGGTTTTTAGGGAAACTATTCCCCATTGTAGGAGGCGCCGTGATTGCCATCCTGGCGGGCATGGTCCTCACAGGCTTCATCCGGCACAAGGAAGCGCTGGAACCGGGAATTAAATTTACATCAAAGAAAATACTTCAATGGGCCGTCATACTTCTTGGCTTTGGGATGAATCTGAGTGTTGTCCTGGAAACGGGCAAACAGTCCCTGCCAATCATAATCTCCACCATCACAACCTCCCTGATCATTGCATATGCATTACATAAAGCCATGAATATACCATCTAAGATATCCACCCTGGTGGGCGTTGGTTCCTCCATCTGCGGTGGTTCCGCCATTGCGGCCACTGCCCCGGTCATTGACGCTGACGATGAAGAGGTTGCGCAGGCAATCTCCGTCATCTTCTTCTTTAACGTGCTGGCAGCAATCCTGTTCCCGGCCTTTGGGAAAATGCTTGGATTTGACACAATGTCCGGCAACGCTTTCGGCGTATTCGCGGGCACTGCCATCAATGACACCTCCTCCGTGACAGCCGCCGCATCCACCTGGGACGGCATGTGGAACCTGGGCTCCGCCACCCTGGACAAAGCAGTGACCGTAAAGCTTACCAGGACCCTGGCAATCATCCCAATCACCCTGTTCCTGGCATTCATAAGGACCAGGAACGAAGAGAAAAGTGACAGGGCGCAGGGACAGTCCGTAAGCTTCAAGGATATATTCCCATTCTTCATCCTTTACTTCATGGCTGCCTCCATCCTCACCACCATAGCCCTTAATGCGGGTGTGCCCATGGCCTTTTTCCAGCCCATCAAGGAACTGAGCAAATTCTTCATTGTTCTGGCCATGGCTGCCATCGGACTTAACACCAACCTGGTAAAACTCATAAAGACCGGCGGGAAGCCAATCTTCATGGGTGCGTGCTGCTGGGCGGGCATCACGGCTGTAAGCCTGGGGCTTCAGAGTATTCTCGGCATCTGGTAAACCCAGCCCCCTTCCAGTATTCAGTTTCCTGCAATTAAAATAAGGCCGCCACCGTCAGCAACGGTGCGG
>DS990260.1:2197191-2256968 GCA_000155435.1 Clostridiales bacterium 1_7_47FAA
GGGCCGCCACCGTCAGCAACGGTGCGGCCTTACTTCATATTCCAATCGACTTCATATTCCAATCGGTAACCCTGCCTGAATGTATCCCGGGTCAGGCGTTCTTTCCTTCCAAAGCATGGACCATATTCACCACAAACTCATGGCTTGGCACTGGTACGCCCACCTTTGCCGCGGCGCGCACAACCGAACCGCTGATGGTGTCCACCTCGCTCTTCCTTCCGTCCCTTAAGTCGGCACGGATGGAGGTGCAGCCATTGGGAGACATCTCGGAGGTCTTCCTTACCTTGGCGGCAATGGCTTCCTCGTCAGCCTCAAGGCCCATGGCCTTGGCCACTGCCACTGCCTCCTTAATGAGCCTGCGTGTCATGGCCCAGGCGTATTCATTGGATGCGATGTAGCCCATATCCACCTGAAGGATGCCTGTCACCGCGCTTAAGGATACATTGGTAAACAGCTTATCCCAGATCAGCTGCTGGATATTGGCATGGATTTTCACATTGAACCCGCAGCAGTCAAATGCTTCCTTCAGTTTCGGCAGGAAACCGTCCTTATCCTCAACCAGCATGCCCACATTGGTGTTTCCCTCACCGCCGCGTCTGATATGGCCCAGTCCAAGAACCGCGCCATTATCCTCAGTGGTCCCGATAACAATATGGTCCTGGTCAACAAACTCTCCCAGGATGTCTTCATGTCCGGAACCGTTCTGCAGTGTCATCACATAGGTATCCGGCCCGATCAGGCTCTTATTGCCTGACAGGGCTGCCCGTGAGAACAGGGACTTCACGAACAGGATGACCAGATCCACTGGCTCAAGCCCCTCCGTGGATGTCATGGCCTGTGGGCGGTATATCACATCCTGGCCGTTCTCCTGTATCTTAAGACCTTCTTTCCGGATATGCTCCACAACCGGAGCAGCCGTATCTACAAGATATACTTCATTGTTCTGTGACAGATGTCCGCCATAGATGGAACCCATGGCTCCGGCGCCGATTACAGCTATTCTCATATTTCCCACCTTCTATCATGCATATTATGCAGTAAATCCTGGCAGACCCTCGATTGCATATGCGCGGACCGGCATGGAGTCAGCGCCAATGAGCGGTAATGGGGTATAGGACATGAAGAAGGTATCGGTAGAAAGCTCCTCCAGGTTCTTTAATACTTCCAGGAATACAATGTCAACTTCCATCAGGATATCATGGAAAGGCTTAACGTCCTCGTTGCAGTTCTCAATGGAAACACCGTCGCCAAAGCCCACACATTTCACTTTGTGGTTGCGGAACCACCATGCGCTCTCGGCATTGATGAACAGGCGCTTGTCATCCGGGCTGTTGGTAGCGGGTGTGAATGGAGGGAACTTCCAGTTGCTGTCCAGGATTACGATATCCCCTTCCTTGATGCGGTCCCCGCATGCACGGTCCAGGTCAGCTGCGCTGATGTGTGCATTGGGCTCCAGGAAATCGATGTTCACATAGATTGCACGTCCCATAAATGTAGTCAGAGGAAGATCCCCAACCGACTTCCCATCCTCAAAGTGATGGTAAGGACACTCGCAGTGTGTTCCCAGATGGGTGGTCAGATCCAGCGCCGTGTGGAAATCCGGGATCGGGCCGCCTGTGTTGTAGCGGATCAGATGACATCTTCTGGACTCTGTTGCCGGATCCAGCACCTTTGTTAAATCAACCAGTCTTAAACCATTGCCTAATTCGTATACGCTCATTGCTTAATACCTCCTGTTAATATGATTCATTATCGTTGAGTTCATTATACCAGTATACCGGTATACCGGTCAAGCACTTTTTCATTGACTTTATAGAATATCTGGGGTATGATTAATCCAATATCCCATAGGATTAAGAGTAAGGAGTTTTTTATGATGGTTGCCAAAAATTCACTGCAGTCCCAAGCATATAATACACTGAAGGAGCAGATCCTCTCCAATATCCTGACACCGGGCGAGCTCTATTCCGAGACAAGGATATCAAAGGAACTTGGCATCTCACGCACCCCCATGAGGGAAGCGCTCCAGTGCCTGTCCCAGGATGGCTATATCACTATCATTCCCAGCCGCGGCTTCATGATACGCCAGCTGAGCAGGGAATCCATGAGGGAATCCATACAGATACGCTGTGCCATAGAGGGTTTCTGCGTCCATCTGATTGCATCCCAGCCATCGGAGAAACGCTGCCAGAAACTATTAAAGGAAATGGAACGCTCCCTGGCCCGCCAGAAAAAGGCCCTGGACTCCCCCAATGCACGGCGTTCCTTCATCGAGGAGGACCACCGGTTCCATCTTCTCCTGGTCCACTACGCGGACAATGACGAATTCAACCACCTGTTCCAGAGGCTGATGTACATGATCCATCTGACCACTGCGGGCGCCCTGGCCATTGACGGCCGCGCCCAGGCCACCTATGATGAACACGAGGAGCTTTACAGATGCCTGAAGGACGAGGACGGCGACAAGGCCTACCGGATCCTCATCGCACACCTGCTGATGCCTCTTAACATGGACCTGCTTTAACGGAATCCCTGATGGAAAAAATGCATCTTACACCAGTGCTGCCTGGTGCAGGATGCATTTTTAAAGTTGCCAAAGGACACTTAATCCATTTTTACAACTACCTTCATATAATTGCCGGGATTCTTCTCAATATCCCTGATTGTCTCAGGCGCTTCCCCAAGTCCGATGGTCTTTGTGAGGATTTTAGCCACATCCACCTTTTTCGTGTAAATCAGCTGGATTGCCTCCTCAAATTCGCCTGCGCTGGTACGCGCGCCCCGGATGTCGATTTCCTTGCGGGTAATCAGGTCCGTTGGTATCGATGTCTCCTTTGGAGGCCATCCGGTAAGGGTAACCCTTCCTGCATGGCTTACAAGGTCCAGGCTTAAACGGACAGCCGCATTGGCGCCGCTGCACTCCATTACCTGCTGCGCCATCATCCCTCCGGTAATCTCGCGGACGCGTGTTTCCGGATCCTCATTGCTGGAATTGATGACATATTCAATCCCCAGCTCCTTTGCAAAATCCAGACGCTCCTGCACCAGGTCCAGCAGGATGGCATGGGCGCCGTAAGCCTGGGCAATCATTCCGGCCAACAGCCCGATCGGGCCTGCACCGATGATGGCGCAGTACTCCCCTGCCTTCAATCCGCCCCTGTGGACACCATGGAGGGAAATGGTCAGCGGCTCAGCCATGGCTGCATCCGTCCAGTCCATATCCTCCGGCATCTTTACCAGCATGTCTGCGGGATGGCAGAAATACTCCGCCATGCCGCCGTCAATATGTACGCCCAGAACCTTTAAGTCCGTACAGCAGTTGGTGCGCCCGATGCTGCATGGATAACATTTCCCACAGTAAAGATAAGGATCCACAATCACCTTATCCCCCGGCTTTAAGCCCTTTGGGTTATCAGCCGGAATCTCTTCAATGATGCCGGCCAGCTCATGGCCGATGATCCTTGGATAGGATACCAGCTTGTTGGTGCCTCTGAAGGCGCCGATATCACTGCCGCATATGCCTGCTGTCTTAATCCGTATCAGGGCCTGCCCGGGTCCTGGCACTGGCTTTTCAAGTTCAACGCAGTCCACCTGTCTTGGTTCTGCCAGTTTAATTGCTTTCATTGTCGTCTCCTCCTTACCGCATGCAATGGAACCCGCCGGGATCCATGCACCGCCCCTGTTACAGGGCTACCTTCACAACTACCTTCTTAACCTCACATGGTCCGCCTGCCTGGCATCTTGGCTTGTGGGCGTCCTCAGGCGCAACCACAATCAGGTCGCCCTCCTCCAGGAATACGCTTCCTGAAAACTCCGGCTCCTCATAAAAGATTAAATCGCTGGCCTCGTTGCGCTCCTTCTCAACCAGTCCGTCACGCTTGCACACGCCAAACTGCTCTTTGCCTGAAACCATGTACTGGATGTCAAAATATTTCTCATGTGTTTCAAAGGAACCCTGGCTTGCAGGAAATGTGGTGTACTCCTGGACATTGGCAACCACCGTGTCCCCCATGATGGGATAGCTTCCCGCAGCAAGGGACTTGATGTCGGTCTCAGCCAGCCACTTGTAGGCGCAGGTGAATTTCTCTTCCAGGTAATTATACTTCTCTGCAATACTTACATTTGAAAAAAACATGGTCATTACCTCCCTGTGTAAAAACCCCAGCACTGTCCGCGCTGTGTCATATTGTCATATATACTATTTGCTTGCAATGTCCTTTGTCTCCAGGTTGCCTGCCGCAATGGCCTGCACCTGTTCCCATACCAGCTCATCCACATTCACGCCTTCAGCCATACTCCTGGCGCGTGTTGAAACCGTGCGCTCGCCCGGACAGGTTACATGGCTGCCCTCGCGCTCCGGGTGGCTTGCGTCAGCGGCTGCCACACGTCTGTTAAGCATGGACTGGATTTCATCCTTAGAACCGAACAGATAGGGGTCAAAGGCAATGAAAACCTGGCAGCAGCCAGTGCAGCTTCCCTGATTCGCCTCATCCATATCGGTTCCGCAGTTGCCGTTTGCCAGCAGGGCAGCAGCCAGGTCAAGGGCAATCGCCATGCCGCTTCCCTTCCAGTATCCGGTGGGGAGGATCCGCTTGCTCTCCTCAATCGCGCCAGGGTCGCTGGTCAGGTTGCCGTCCTTGTCAAATCCGCCTGGGAATGGAAGCTCCTTGCCAGCCAGACGGTAGACGCCCAGCTTGCCGTATGCATACTGGCTCATGGCCATGTCAAGGACAATGGGTCCGTCCTCCCTTGGGATGGCAATGCAGAATGGGTTGTTGCCCACGCCCGGCTCATCGCTTCCCCAAAGAGGCATGCAGCTCTCGGTGTTAATCCAGCTGATTCCCATGAATCCTGCTTCTGCCATACGCCACGCATAGGTGCCGCCCCTCATCCAATGGGTTGTATTCTTAAGCGTCACACAGCCGATGCCGTGTTCCTTGGCCAGCTCCATGGCACGGTCCGCACAGAACAGTGCATTGGTGATTCCGATTCCCAGATGGCCGTCATAATTCTCCACCGCGCCCCTGGCTCCCGCCAGCTCCGGCTTACCCTCCAGGTTAATCCAGCCTTTCTGCACATATTCCACAAAACGCGGGATACGGTTAAGTCCGTGGCTCTCAACGCCGTCCGCGCTTGACTGGGTGTGGATGGTTGCGCAGACCTCCGCCTGCTCCTCGCTTAACCCCACATTTAAAAATGCCTTCTTAACAGTTTCCTTGATAGTATCATAGGGGATACGTAAACTCATAGTCCTTCTCCTTTTTCCGCACATTCCATGCGCTTTTATACACATTTTACAATCAATTCATATCAATCCGCGTCTGACGGCCGTCCCATGGCTTTTGCCGGATCAGGATCATCCTCCGGCAGACCGGAATCATCCTTCACCGGACCGGAACCGCCTTCCGCCGGACCGGAACCGTCCTCCGCCGGACCGGAACCGTCCTTCACCGGACCGGAACCATCCTCCGCCATACCGGAACCGCCTTCCGCCCGGACTGTCTCCAGTTCCTCCACGGACGGACACGGCTTAAGTCCTGCAAACTCCATCATTTCCTCGTAAAGCCCGCTGGCCTCTTCCGGGGAGTAACCATAGACCAGGAACACGTCCATGACATAGGGGGCATAGGGGATGCCCGTTATCTCCCTTGCAAATGCCATGGCAGCAATCTCGCTCAGGGCAATGATGGTGGAATCGTTGTGCAGGGGCCCAAGGGACCAGAGCCTGATTTTCTCTGTCCTGGTATAAATCTCATGTTTGTATTTTTCTTCCACATAATGGAAGAGTTCATGGGCCAGCAAAAGCCTGCTTATATTCAGGCTGTCCGTGAGCACATCCCTGATTTCCGGTTTTTCCAGGAATTTCTTTGCCTTTTTCACCGCATCCATATAGATGCAGATGGTGTCCGGCACCCGGTATTCGGCAAAAAGCACCCGGTCCGTCTTTTCAGGATAGGTGGGATAGGATACCTTCATGCCCATGGCCTTGGCAATGACCTCCGGATCGGAACTTTTATATTCCTCCATTACCTTTACCGCATATTCCCTGCCGCAGGCCAGGGCGTGTTCCATCCAGTCCCTGCGCTGCCCATCGTTAAATTTGCCGTTCAGGGGTTCCCGTGAGAACACGTACCGGAACCATTCCACCGCGTCAATGGAAGCCAGGTCCCGAAGCATCCGGTCCAGTGGACGCAGTGGAAAATGGGGACGCTCATAGCGCCTCGTCCCCTGTTTTCCAAACAGCCCGTCTGTTATAGGCTTTAAAGCTTTCTGAAACTCTTCCTTATTCATAGTAGATTAAATCTCCGTCACTGATGCCACGATAATGATATCCTCATCCGGTTCCCTGTCTCCCAGATCCAGGTCCATCAAAAGGAAAATCTGCTCTAAGTCAACCGCGCTGTAGTCGCCTACACGCGGGCCTACACATACAAAGAAGTCCGGTCTGAGAACGGTATCCGTCTTGAACACAGCGCCGTCCTTCCACATCTGGTCAACCACTTCCTTGTACTCGCTGACCTTACACTTGGTAACCTGTCCGTTGGAACACTGAACCTTGATGAAGCCCTTTTTATCAACAATACGCAGGGGTGTCTTGTCGCCGCGCACGCCCTCGTATACATAGAACTTGTCGGTCTTCTCGGAAAGCTTGATTTCACTGACCTTTGGTCCGAAGTCCTGGGTTGCCAGCTCGCATGCTTCTGCCTCGTCGCATTCCTTTAACAGGTCCGTGGTCTTAACCTCGGTGGATCCGGTTGCGATTGCGGTTACCTTACCGGTCTGGTTGTCAATCTCAATATGGACCTCAACCGTGTCAGGTGACGCGCCGGAACTTACAGCCATGTCGGCCGCTTCTTTCTTAAGTTCCCTGATATCGTCCTGGGATGGGTTGGGGATGACACGCTCCACCACGTCACGTACCATGGAAAGGGCCACGCCGATGGATGAGATGACTTCCGCATTCTCAGGAATGCTGTACTGGAGTCCCATCTTTCCTGCACAGTACGGAACAAGGGAAGCAGCGCCGCCGCCGCAGCCTACCAGCTTCATGCTGTCATGGTCAAGCTGATACTTCTCTGCCAGGGCGTTGATGGTTGCGTTAACCTTCTCAAAGTCCTTATCCAGAATCTGGGTTGCCAGTTCCTCCACCGTGATGCCTAACTTATCAGCCACTGGCTGCATGGCCTTGCGGGCCGCGCCCGCATTGCCGTGCGCAAAGTACTGCTCTTCAATCAGTCCCAGTACATTGGCAGCGCATGTGTTGGTAAAGCAGATGCGCTTCCCGTTCTTTAAGCGGATGGTGACATAGTCGGCCGGGTCGCCTGGCTTCGGGCTTACCATCTCAATCTGCGGGTCTTCAATCTCCTCCTCAGGAGTAAAGCAAGCATACTCACATCCGGCAATGTGGGCGGAACGCGGTCCTACATCCACAACCGCCTTGTCGTTAATACGCACCATGGAGCCGCCTGCGCAGCCCAGGATACGCACATCCAGGGAACTGATATATGTGTCATGTCCGCCAATCTGGGCATAGTCAACGCCCGGACGGCCATTCTTGATGACGCCGATGTTGGTGGTGGTCCCGCCCACCTCAAAGTAGATGGCATTGGAAGCACGCAGGTACATAAGGGAACCCATGACGGAAGCAGCCGGTCCTGAAAGTGCTGTCAGGATAGGACGCTTACGCATCTCGCTGATTTCCATGACGCCGCCGTCGCCTCTCATGATCATCAGGGGAACGGTAACGCCTGCCGCGCGTACGGATGACTCGGTTGCATTAGCAGTCATCATCATTTTTGGCAGGATGGATGCATTAATTGCAGCGGTACGCGTACGGCGGGTAAGGCCGTACAGCTTTGTAATATCAGAAGCCATGGTAACTGGCACATTTTTCTTCTCCGCACAGTTATGGATCATCATTTCCTCATCCATACTGTCTACACCAAAGGCCATGGAGGCAACGATTACCTGTGAACCCTGGTTCAGTAATTCATCAATATTCTGGTTGATCACATCTTCTGTCAGCATTTTCTTCTTGATGAAGGTGTTGTATACCTTAATCATCCTGCCGACCTTTTCATCCAGCACGATATCCTTAAGGGCAAGCTGGCGCTTTGCAAGGAATCCCTCCAGGCCGCCGCCTGCAACACCGACTACACCAACGCTGGCCACGTCGCCTTCAATAAAAGCGTTGGTAGCCTGAGTGGTAGAGTGGGCAACGAACACAACATCCTCAGGGGCAATGTTATTCTCGCGCATACAATTCTGAAAACTCTTCACAACACCGGCAGCAACGCCACTCTTGTCATCATGTGTAGTCTTAACCTGATTTTTTCCTATAATTTCATGGGTTTCATTATCCATTGCCACGCACTTGGTGTAAGTTCCGCCTACGTCAATACCCATACGAACAGCTCTGCTAATACGCTCTGCCATAATTTTCATTCCTTTCACTCTACAATACGTACCCGCGATTCTTTTATCGGGGACTTCCATTCATAATCTAACGAAACATTTGTCAGGGGATAACGGGTGCGCATGACACGCACCCGCTTCTATAGAATAAATCTTTATTTTTTAAGAGAGATTCACTGCTGGAAATTAGATGAACCAAGCAGCTCCAAGTCCGCCTAACAGGATGAATGCAGCAACATACTGGATTACACCTGTCAGATAAGCATTCGGAATTGACAGTTTCAGGAAGTCTCTGGATTCTACCTTGGTATAAGCAAGACCCCATGCCACCCAAGACTGGGTGATACAGCTTCCAATATTAACGGTTATGGTCGGGATGGCAAATACAGCATATAAGAACGGTACTGAGAAGGATGCAACATTAGAAAGCACACCCAGCGTAGCAGCACCACATCCAACCAGTGTCATAGGTCCGCGGAACAGGCCCATGAACAGCAGTACGGCAAAAATCACACACACAGCCAGTTCACTCTTAGGCATTACATTTCCTAAAATCGCCTTGAAGTAAGGAGATGCATAGGTTGCAACCTGGTTGAACATCGGCAGGGTAAGAAGGAAGCCTACCAGCGGAGCAGTATCAACCACACCGTCATAGTACAGCTTGTTCACTAACTGACAGTTCTCTTTAAAGGTTCCTTTCATCCTGCCGCAAAGGAACAGGGCCAGGAAACCTGCAATGATGAAGCCGCCGATAACGGAGAAATCCAGCCAAATTTTCAGCACAACCGGAACGATTGGGAGGATTAATGTATACATTGGCGCATTCTTCTGGTCAGCAGAGGAATTGCGGCTCTGGGCTGCCCAGGAATGTACTGTCTTTGACTTCTTAAGATAAATTGCAGCCAGTAAGGTGGTTGCCACCAGCATGATGATCAGGGCTGCATAACCCCAGTGAGCTGCATACCATCCCAGTGTGAAGTCCGGCATCTCATCTGGAGTGATGTAGAATGCGCGGTACTGCGCAAAGTTAACAGGGTTCAGGTAGATGCCTGCTGCAACAGAGCCCATGAAGGAGAACATTGCAATTGCCTTCGGTACGCCAAGGGACATTAAGATTGGAAGTACGATAACGCCGATAGCGATAACAGGGCCTGCACCGGTCATGGCTGTGAAGATCAGCGCCGTAACGATGTTTAACAGTGCGATGGTAACCATTGGCTTGTCTCCGCCAAGCTCAACTGTCTTACGGATCAGGGTAGATGCAATGCCTGTGTCCATCAGGACGCGGCCGAACCATGCGCCCCAGCACACATTAACCAGGGTGGTGCCCCAGCCTTCAGGAGCGCTCTGGAAAATCTTGTTCAGAATGGAAACCAGCTTTGTATCCGTGCCCGCGCCGAACTGAAGTACGGGGTTGGATTCGATGAATGCCGGGCTGGCAAACAGGGTCCCAAACAAAGGCAGGACGGTCCAGATTACGGTGATAATCAGGAATCCGATCATCAGGTTGTGGCCTTTAATACAGTAATATGCCAGGCCGAAGAAAGAAAGTAACAAAATTATACCAATTATGTATTCCATGGTATTCCTCCTCATATCTTTTTTTATAATCCTACACTGTGGAACTGTTTCGGAAACCTGCGGTATCAGGCTTCCCTCTCTCTCAAAACATCAGAATATCCTAAATCCATCCCCCTTCATCATGTAATTAAATATATTTCCATCCAGATCATGGAACCGGATCCCGCCCGGGCCTATCTGGAAAAGAACTGTGGGTAAATCCCCTGGAGCGTATCCGTATTCCAGAGAACCGCGTTAAAATGGTTGGAGCATATAAGCGACGCCGCCTCCGCGTCCCCGCGTATGATGTTATCTAACAGCAGACGCGTCTCCACCTGGGTGTGTTCCCAGCGTGTAAGGCTTGACATATACACCTTGAAGTTGAAGGTACTGTACTGAAGGTAATTGACCCGCATCATGTCGCAGTCCAGTGTCCTGAAGTAATCCCAGATATGTTCCTTGCCGCAGAAGGTGGATAAGAGATACCGCATGTGCAGGTCCGCTGCCAGCAGCTCCAGCACATCACTGTCCCCTTTTACTTCTTTCTGCTTCTCCAGGCTTTCTTCCAGCAGGGCTTTCTGCTCCGGTGTCAGCCCCTGCCTGCAGACCTCCTCAATCACTGCCTGCTCCAGCACGATATGCGTATGTACGGACTGTTTAATCCTCTCAGGGTCAATCATGGTGACCACGGTCCCCCGCTGGGGATAGACCACGATATAGCCCTCTTCCGTCAGACGGGCCAGGGCGTCCCTTACCAGTGCACGGCTTACGCTCATCTGGGACGAAAGGGAATTCTCGCTGAGCATCTCCCCAGGCTCAATGGACAGGCTCAGTATCTGATTGCGCAAAAAGGAATAAATGTCATTCCTGGAATCAATTTTCGCCACCTTGTCAACGACCTCAGGCATCTCCCCATCCCCTCTCCGTCTGCCCTGACATCCCCATGCGGGGTGTCTGCCAGGATTGCATACAAGTTGATTTTTCTTTTGCATACCAGTTCAAGTCAAAAATGCATATCAGTTGCTCTTTTTCCGTCTCTCCATTGATTGTATCAATTTCAAGACATATACAAGATATCACATTTATCCCATGAACGCAACTGTTTTTTTATCATTTTCCACATGTTTATTGTTAAAATTTTGTTTACCAGTTGCTTTTTTCACAAATAATGATAAGATAATAGTAGAAATTACAAAGCAATAAATTGCATACAAGTTTATGATTGGAAATTTTTTACATTTCAATCTCCGGCTCTAATAAGGAAGAAAGAGCAAATGCATACTTATCAGACCGGATCTTCTATGCTATAATTTGATTTGCTGTACCAATCGAACGAACCGGATATCTGACAGAAAACAAGAAAGGTGATTGCCATGTCACTACTACCCTTTGATACCAATAACCGAATGATTGCAAGGCGTCCCACTGAAGACGCGCGCCAGTACGCGTACCGCGTAATAAAGAATTGTATATTAGAATTGTTCCTTCCCCCGGGACAGAAGATGAACGAGGCTGACCTGGCTTCTTCTTTAAACGTAAGCCGTACCCCGGTGCATGACACGTTTACCAGGCTCTCCCGGGAAAAACTGGTGGATGTCATCCCCCAGAGAGGGGCCTTTGTGTCCAGGATTGACTCAGAACGGATTGAACACGCCATCTGGCTCCACACCCGGCTGGGAACTTCCATGCTCCACACCATCTTCATCAAGAACGTGAAAAAAAGCGACCTGGAGGTGCTGTACTACCACCTGCGCCAGCTGGATGACTACCTGTACCAGGGCAACTTAAACCAGGCGCCCAAGCTTCTGACGGATTATTACCACCAGCTCTACATACTGGCCGGGGACATGGACCTTGTCTGGGAGTCCCTGCAGAAGGTGGACATGGACCTGCAAAGGCTTTTATACCTGGCCACCAGCAGCTCCGCCATGGTGGAAGGCTTCCTCTGCGAGCTGACCAACTTAACCGACGCACTGGCTGACCGCAATAATGACCAGGCCTGCCTGATTTACAGCCACCACATGTCCAGGATGCTTTTGCTGGTGCCGCCGTTAAAGCAGCACAACCCGGAGTATTTCATCTGTGACAGCACGGATGCCGCATCCTGATACTGGTACAGACTTGGATTGAAACGAATAAGGAGGATATATCTATGGAGAATTACCAGAACCTGTTTTCCCTGAACGGCAAGACAGCCCTGATTACAGGCGGGACCGGAGGACTGGGCAGCGCCATTGCCCTGGGCTTCTTACAGAACGGCGCAGATGTGGCCGTGTGCGGAGGCCATCCGGAAAAGGCAGCCGGGCTGGCTGACTATGCGGCCCAGGCCGGAAGGAGATTCCTTTCCCTGCGCTGCGATATCCAGAAACAGGATGACATTGACCGGATGCTGGATGAAATCGAGGAGCAGCTCGGCACCCTGGACATCCTTGTAAACAGCGCAGGCATGAACCGCCTGATGCCTGCCGAGGATTATGACGAGGAAGCATTTGACCAGGTCATGGGCCTGAATGTCAAGGGCCTTCACCTGGTAACCAAGGCCGTGGGCAGACGCTTCATGATTCCCAGGAACTACGGCAGGATTTTGAACCTTTCTTCTGTAAAAAGCTTTATCGGTACAACGGAAAACTATATTGCATACTGCGCCAGCAAGGGCGCGGTGAACATGTACACCAAGCAGCTGGCCTGCGAATGGGGCAAGTACCGCATTACCTGCAATGCCATCGCCCCAACCTTTGTCCGCACCCCCATTAATTCCTTCCAGTTAGATGACCCTGTATTCTATAAGAAGCTGACAGACCGTATCCCCCTGGGCCGCATCGGGCAGGAAAAGGACATTGCAGCCGCAGCCATCTACCTGTGCAGCGACGCGGCTGCTTTTGTGAACGGACAGGTACTGGCCGTGGACGGAGGTCTTACATCCATGCAATAATCACGGACATGTCTGGGCGCCGGACATCCGCGCCCGCGCCCCGGCAGACCTCTGCCAGGGTAACATGAATCATATAAAAAGTCAGGAGGCACCATTATGATATTCGGAAATGTAAACAATGAATTCTTTGAACAGCAGACAGGAATCCTTCCCGCTCCCCTTAAAAGCGCCCTTTGCTTTTTAAAGGAAACGGACCTGGCAGCCCATGAGCCGGGCAGGTTTGATATTGAACTGGGAGGCGTTCCCATGGTCCTCCAGGTCCTGGACCTGACCACGGCCCCCCGCCAGACCCTGCGCCCTGAAATCCACCGCAAAAACATCGATGTCCAGTTCCTGGCCGCCGGGGGACCGGAAAGGGCCGGATACTATAATGATGACAAAACCAGCGTGGTGGACGAGGACCTTCTTGACACCCCAAGGGATATCCTGTTCTATAAAGATAACCAGGACGCGCCCGAGGGCACCATTGAGATGGTTCCCGGCACCTATGCGGTCTACTTCCCATGGGATGTGCACATTCCTGCCATCCAGACCGGGGATGTGCCTGCTGCCATCCGCAAAATCGTAATCAAAGTGCCCATGGATGCCTGTCTTGGCGCAGAGAGAGGCTGAGGACCTGATTATGGAGATTAAACGCCATCTGGAAACCCTGGCCCAGAAAGACCCGGACCTGCGCCGCCAGGCGCTGGCAGATGTCCTGGACGCAGAAGGCCTGTCCTGCTTCCTTCAGGAGGACGAACCCAGCTTCAAGAACCCCCGCGGCACTGTGAATTATATTCTGGATCCGTGGCAGGACGCGCCCAGCCTCCTGTTCTGCGCCCACTATGACGCTGTCCCCGGAAGCTTTGGCGCCAATGATAACGCCGCCGCACTCTGCATCCTCATTGACCTTGCAAAGGACCTAAAGGAAAATGGAGTCCCTGCACGCTTCGCTTTTTTTGACGGCGAGGAAACCGGCAACTCCGGAAGCAGGCTTTATGTGTCCTGTCTGGACAGGCAGGCCCCTGATAAGCAGGGCCTTCTAAAGCAGGAACCGGACAGGCAGGTCATCCGCAGGCAGGACCTTACCGGGGTCGTGAACCTGGACGTATGCGGGTTCGGCGATACCATCGCCATCTGCGGCAAGGGCAATGAAAACAAACCTGTCTTTGGTCCCTTCTGCGACAAGGCCCTCTTAGGCAGACACAACGCGCAGGTATTAAAATACCTTCCAAGAAGCGATGAGGCCTCCTTTGCAGGAAGCCGCATCCCAGCCTTAAGCCTCTGCGCCATCCCCCGCTGGGACATCCAGTACCTGAAGGCCATGGCCACCTACGGGGACGGTTTCTTAGGCCGTCCCCCGGAGTTTGACATGATGATGGAGCAGATGGAAGTATCCACCACCATGCACGGCGGCTACCGCGACCATCCGGAATACGTGGAACCTGAGGCAATGAGCCGGATATACCATTATCTCAGAGAGGCCGTGACGGCGCCCCCGGCCGGCAGGAAGAAGCTGTTTGGGCTGCTGTAAGGCCAGGAGGTAATATTGAACCTTTTTAAAAACAAAGAAAAAAGAGCTGATAACCGCGGATTTTGACTGCCATAGGTTATCGGCTCTATATTTTTGTATCCTCTTCGGGTCATACCAGGGGTCTCCCCGTCTTCCCCAATGCCCGCAAGGTACTGTCATGGAGGATTTCCTTGGAGTACTTATCCTGGGACACATAACAGGAGTAAAAGATATCGGTCATCAGCAGGATTGGGAACTGAGGGGAAATGACATTGCCATGGTTCAGGTGGATGAGGGAGGGAAGGAGCATGACCTCATCGCAGAACGAGTCAAATTCCGGCTTGTTCTTGGCTGTGAGCAGCACGGTCCTTGCCTTTTTCTCATGGGCCTCCTGGAGCAGGAAGGTCACATCCTCCGTATCTCCGCTGATACTGACTCCGAACACAAGGCTGCTCTCATTCAGGAACACGCCCCTCATGCGGATCATGTCCCCGTAATCCATGGAGGTGATGTCCACGCCGATCCTCATGAACCGCAGCTCCATCTCCCTGGCCGCCAGGCCTGAACTTCCCATGCCGCAGACGAATACGCGGGCCGCCTTTGACATGTAACGGCAGATGCGTTCCACCTGCTTTTCATCCACCAGGTTATAGGTCTTATTAAGCAGTTCCTGGTAGGTGTTAAGGACAGTCCTTGTATTGCCTGTCATGGATTCCTGTTTGACCACGAAGTTTTCCCCGTACTGGTATATGAACTCCCGGTAGCCTTTAAAGCCGCACTTCTTGGCAAAGCGGGAAAGGGAGGCTTCCGACACAAACAGCTTCCCGGCCACTGCCTTGGCTGAAAAGTCCATTTCCTCCCTGTTATAAATAAAGAAATCCGCAATACTGCGTTCCACCGTGGTGAAGTTGTCATAGTTGGACTCAATTACCGGTATGACTGATTTCAGATATTCCATGGTTTCATCCCTGTCTCTCTTTAAAATGATAATAGGCTCCCTTCATTCCGGCGTCATTGCCGTGTCTGGCAAAGGCCAGGGTGGTGTTCTTACGGATGCCGGACACCAGGTATCTTGTGATGGCAGCCTCAATCCTGGGCTTTAAGTATTCCTCCTGGGCCATGATCCCGCCTCCCAGTACAACGACCTGGGGGTTCATCACATAACAGATATTGGCAATCCCTTTCCCAAGCACGTCGCACATCTCATCGATTGCCTGGACGCAGACAGCATTGCCCTGCTTTGCCAGTTCAAAGATACGCAGGCCGTTCCACTCCTGTTCCGGTTCCCCAAAACCAGCGGCCACCCGTTTTGTCAGGATACTGGCGGCGCCCAGTGTCTGGAAGTCACTGCCGTCCATATGCATATAGCCCACCTCGCAGGCGCTGTTGCTGTATCCGTGGTATACCCTGCCGTCAATGAGGATGCAGCCCCCGATTCCGGTCCCCACCGTCAGACACAGCGCCGACCTGCTGCCTGCCGCTGCCCCGGATCTGGCCTCCGCCAGGCCTGCGCAGTTCACATCATTTTCCACTTCACAGGGAATACCGAATTCAGCTTCCATCCTGGCCTTGATTGCCGTGCCTGCATAATCCGGAATCAGGGGCGCTGCATAGAATATCTCCCCTTTCTCCACATCCACCATTCCGGCCGTGGATACACAGATTCCATCCGCCTTCCAGACCTTCAGGTAATCCCTCACGATTCCAACCACCTTTTCTAAAAGGCATGGGCCGCCCTTTGATGCCTCGGTGGGTGTCCTGTCCTTGGCCAGGAACATTTCCTTTTCATCCATGATGCCATATTTAATCTCGGTGCCGCCGATATCGATACATACATACTGTTTCATAATGCCGCTTCTCCTTCCATCCCCGGTACCTTTATGACCGCTGCCTGCCGCAAAAGGCAAACCTGCCGTCTGACCGTGGTTTGCCTTTTCTGATGCTGGGGCCTGTTACCCTAGTAACGGCCCTGGCTTATATCCCCACCTTAAAGATGGCTTTCCTGATTTTCTCCGGTCCGTTAACAGCCACGGCTGTGCGGTGCCCGTCGTTGGGATAGCAGATAAGGAAATCCCCGGGCCTCAGCACCACATGGCTGTTGGCCTCCCCCTCGAGGGGAAGGAAATCATCCTTTTCCACAAATTCCTTCTGCTCCATGTTCTCTATAAAGTTTAAATCAATCTGTTCCTGTCCGTCAAGCATTAAATGGACATCCAGATACTTTCTATGGGCTTCCCAGAACCGGTTCTCCGGCAATGTGGTTTCATATTCAACTATATTGACAAAGAAGCGTTCCCCGTCAATGGGATGGCTTCCCTTTTCAAAACCAGCCAAATCATGGTTGGCCGCATATTCAAAAAATTCCTTAACGTCCCTGGGAAGAAAACCGTATGTCCCTTCCTGTCCGATATTTCCAAAAATCATATGATTCCCCCGCATTCCATCCCAGGGCGTGGTATCACCGGCAGGACCAGCCTTCAAAAACCGCTGTCATGTCCGGCTCCCACGTCCAGGGACCTAAACTGGTTGATTAGTTGTGATAAACAGTAGCATCCGCCACCGGCTTCGAGTCATCCCCATCCATTTTCCTGGTGATGATGCTGACCGGGATTCCGACCACCAGCGAGATGGTGATGGAAATGATGGAGTATGACCAGATGGATACTGCTCCGGCCGGAGCCATGTATTTGATGCATACCATGGTGATGGCTGCCACAAAGAATGCCACGTAAGCGCCCTTTGCATTGGCCACCTTCGTGAATGTGCCAAGGGCAAAGGTACCGCCCAGCACGCCCAGCACCAGACCCATGAATCCGTTGAACCACTCGTATGCGGACTTGATCTCACCGTTGGCAAGCACCATGGAAACACCGATAGCAACAATACCCACGCCAAGGGACACATACTGTGCAATCTTTGTCTGAAGGGCAAAGCTCATTTCCTTTTTAGACAGGCGCTCCTGGATATCCAGGGTCCAGCTGGTTGCCACGGAGTTAAGTCCTGTGGACAGGGTGGACTGGGATGCAGCGTAGATGGCTGCCAGAAGGATACCGGTGATACCTACAGGAAGCTGGTATGCAATGTAGGATGCGAAAATCTGGTCCTGCTGCGCTGCGGGCGGAAGCGCGTTCTGGCTGTAGAACACATACAGTCCTGTACCGATTAAGTAGAATACGGTTGCTATGAAGATGGACAGGGCGCCGTTGGTCAGCATCATCTTGTTCAGCTTCTTCATGTCTGTTGTGGTAGTGAAACGCTGTACGATATCCTGGCTGGATACATAGGAGGAACAGGTATTTAAACCAGCGCCCACAATCAGCAGGAATACGCTGTCCTTCAGGATATTAGGATTGAAGATCGGCTGGTCAGGCGCCAGGAACTTGCCCTGCCCCATGGTGGAGAAAATAGCCCCGAAGCCGCCGTCAATGCCGTGGGCAAGGTACAGAAGGGCAAATGTGACGCCCACCAGGAGCACGCTGCCCTGGATGAAGTCGGTCCAGAGAACGGATTTCAGTCCGCCTGTGTAGGAGTAAATGATTGCAATCACACCCATGGCGATGATCAGTATATTTACATTGATTCCTGTAAGATTGGATAATACCATGGACGGAAGGTACATGATGATGGACATACGGCCCACCTGGTAAACGATGAACATGATGGCGCCCAGCACGCGCAGTCCCTTGCTTCCGAAACGGATTTCAAGGTAATGGTAAGCCGTGTCAATATCCAGCTTGCTGTAAATCGGCAGGAAAAACTTGATGGTGATGGGGATTGCCACAATCATTCCCAACTGTGCAAACCACATGATCCAGGTTCCCGCATATGAATTGCCTGCCAGCGACAGGAACGAAATCGGGCTTAATAAGGTTGCGAAGATGGAAACCGAGGTAACCCACCAGGGTATGGTTCCGTCCCCCTTGAAGAACTCCTTTCCCTTCATCTCCTTTTTGGAGAAGTAGAGGCCGGCAAATAATACTGCTCCGAGATATACAATAAGAATAATCAAATCAATTGTTGTGAATCCCTGCATTGTCAAACTCCCTTTCTATCATACATACCATTGATTTCCTGCGCGCCCTCCGTCCCTCCCGGAAGGCGCCGGAAAAATCTGTTCCCTCTGTCAAACCTTCTTTTGCAGGTATTTTTAGCAGAATTTTGCAACTGCCTCTTTTACCATGCGTGCCGCTTCCTGCGCAATCGGCAGGTCTGCCTCCACCAGCTGGGGAAGGGGTTCCCTTACGCCCCCAAGGTCCAGGTCCTCGTTGATGCGGAGCATTTCCTTGATAGCGCCGTACATATTGCCGCGGCAGGAGCACATCTTGTAAATGATGTCGTTGGCAGCGTACTGAACTTCCTTTGCTTCCTCCAGCCTGCCTGCATTTACCAGCTCATCCATCTTTAAGAACAGCTCAGGCATCGCGCCGTAGGTACCGCCGATTCCTGCTTCCGCACCGATGACACGGCCGCTGATGAACTGCTCGTCCGGGCCGTTAAAGATAATGTAGTCATTGCCCGCTGCAGCCTTGAACATCTGGATATCCTGCACCGGCATGGAGGAGTTCTTTACGCCGATGACCCTTGGGTTCTTGCGCATCTCAGCAAATAATCCCTGGGTCAGTGCAACTCCGGCCAGCTGCGGGATGTTGTAGATGATGAAATCCGTGTTTGGGGCCGCCGCGCTCATGGCGTTCCAGTACGCAGCGATGGCATGCTCCGGGAGATGGAAATAAATAGGAGGTATGGCTGCGATTGCATCCACGCCCAGGCTCTCGGCATGTTTTGCCAGTTCCACGCTGTCCTTTGTGTTGTTGCAGGCCACATGGGCGATGACGGTCAGCTTTCCTTTTGCAACTGCCATGACATTTTCCAGGGTAATCTTACGGTCTTCCACGCTCTGGTAAATGCACTCGCCGGAAGAACCGTTGACATATACGCCCTTAACGCCTTTTCTGATGTGATATTCAGTCAGCGCCCTTACACGCTCCGGGCTTACATTGCCCTCCTCATCGTAGCATGCGTAAAATGCAGGAATGATACCTTTGTACTTTTCTAAATTTGCCATGATTGTTCTCCTTCTCCCTTTTGGGGCTGCTTTGTTTATGTTAACTCCTACTTTGTTTCCATGTCCGCGTTCTGGTCCGGCCCGTCTTTCCTGGACCGTCCTTCCTGGACCGTCTTTCCCGGTCCGGGCGGCTTTCCGGCCTCATCTGCCCCGTCCGGCGCCGTCCTAGCCGTTCTGTCTGAGCGCTTCTGCAAATGATTTTGTAATCAGCTGGGGCCTTGTGATGATGGAGCCGACAACCACGCTGAACGCTCCCAGCTCAATGACCCGCCTTGCCTTCTCCGGCGTGTTGATGTTGCCCTCTGCTATTACCCTGTGTCTTACCTTTGCCACTATCTCACGGATGATGGCGAAGTCGTCTGCTTCTATTTTAAGTCCCCTGCTCTGTTCGGTGTATCCAACCAGCGTTGTGCCTATGAAGTCAAATCCAAGTTCATCCGCGTGGAGCGCTTCCTCCACCGTGGAACAATCCGCCATAAGAAGCTGTTCCGGATATGCGGCCCTGATTTCCCTGTAAAACCCATCCAGCGTCTTCCCGCCCGGTCTTAAATCAGAAGTGGCGTCCAGGGCGATGATTTCGGGTTTTACCTCCATCAGTTCCTCAATCTCTTTCATGGTCGGCGTGATGTATACCTTGCTGTCCTCATAATCCCGTTTTACGATTCCGATGACCGGCAGGTCCACCTGGGCCTGTATCTCGGCGATGTCCTCTTTGGTGTTGGCACGGATGCCGGCTGCGCCGCCCTCCTTTGCGGCCAGTGCCATCCTTCCCATGATGAAGGAAGAGTGGAGCGGTTCGTGCGGCAGTGCCTGGCAGGAAACAATCAATTTTCCTTTCAGGTTTTCGACTTTGTCATTCATGTCTGTTTCCTCCTCGTAACAATCACTTGGTTATGTCTCATGTCCTTGTAGCCTTAGTATAGCAGGTTTGTTTTTATTTTCAATAGCACATATACGTTCTGAAAGTTCTTTCACAATCTTTGATTTACCCCTGCCTTTTCGCACAATTTTTCCATTCTGTTTTTGTCTAATATGCACAATTATCCGAAGGTTGTTTCTCTCAAATCGCAAAGGTTCATTGATACGCCGGCAACAAGGATTTAAACTTCAGGCAAATGCTGTCAAATATCCAGGTGTCAATAGACCCTTATCTGTATATCTGTCTCAAATCACTGCCATGGGATAGGATACAAAAATAGCCGGAAGCCCGGACAGGGCGGTTTTCCCACTCTGTCCGGACTTCCGGCTGATAATTCCAGATACTCTTTTAATCTTTATTTCACTGTGCAGAACAGGGATTTCCCCATGGTTTCTTCGGTCAGTTCCTGTCCGATGCCCGGCCTATCCGGAACAGAGAAGTATCCGTTCTCAGGCTGGTAATTGTACTTGCACATATCGATATTTTCCTGAATCAGCGCTGCCTGATGGTGTTCATGGATAACAAAGTTAGGAATCACTGCTTCCAGCTGCAGGGCTGCCGCCGTGGAAATCGGGCTGCCGCAGATATGGATCTGTACGCCGATATCATAGGTGTGGGCCATATCGCAGATTTTCTTGCCCTCTGTCAGGCCGCCTGTGTTGCACAGGTCAGGCTGGATGATGCTGAGGGAACGGTCCTCATAGAAGGGACGGTAGCCCCATCTGGAGTATATCCTCTCGCCGGATGCCATCGGAATCCTGACATTGTTCGCAATCTCCTTAAATAAGGAAGGATTAAGGGGCTGTGTCGGCTCTTCATAATAGAAGCATCTGTATTGCTCCAGCTCGCGTCCCAGCTGGATGGCCGTATTGGTGTCGGTGAGGGAGTGAAGTTCGATGATGATATCAAGTCCCGGCCCGCCTGCTTCACGGATGGCTGCCACGCGGTCAACCGCAACCTTTAACTGGTCGTATTCCAGAAGGCCGTAGTTGCTCCACTCCATCCAGTTGCCCTTGGTGTTAAAGCCAACCGGGTCTACCTTTATGGCTGTATAGCCTTCTGCCATGGCTTTCCTTGCAGCATTGGCATAGTCCTCCGGCGTTACCATAGGCGCGCAGACCGGGCCCCAGTCAAACTGGATCTGGCTGGCATAGGCGCGCAGCCTGTCGTTGGTCTTGCCTCCAAGGAGCTGGTATACGGGAACATTCAGGGCCTTGCCCCGGATATCCCAAAGCGCGATATCAATGGCGCTGATGGCTGAGAAGATAATGGTTCCGCCGCCCATGCCCCAGAACGTGTCGCGGTGCAGCTTATTCCATATCTGCTCGTTGTTCATGGGATCCATGCCGATGATCATCTGGGCAAAATCCTTCATCAATCCCAGGGCAGCGTCGCTGCCGCTGCTGTAGCATACGCCTGCCTCGCCAAAACCTGAGATACCTTCATCCGTGTTGATACGGCAGATGGATGCCTTCCAATATGTACCTGCCACACTTGGCTTTCCGCTGGTCACCTGGTAAAGGTCTACGCTGGTAATCTTCATGATAAAATCCTCCTCATAATTAATTTTTATAGTTATAGATTGGTCATATGGTTTCTATATCAATCGTCCCAGACAGACGATTCGATGTGTACGTAAGGGCTCTTGCTGCGGATGAATCCAAACGCAAAGCAGCCGCCGATGATGATAAGGTTTGCAATGGTTATAAGTGGTGTCAGGGTAAGGCAGGAATTGACGAACACACATGTATAAGCAATCACACTGACGGTAACCATCACATAGTACAGCTTATCGGGCATGTGGAGCCTGGACTTCTTCCATGCCTCAGGATACCGCTTGGGAAGCTGGTAATATGCAAACGCGTACAGGAATGACAGGGACGAGTTAATCAGCATGATGTTGTTGGTAATGGTGGTGACGCTGAAGTTAAGCAGCAGCGGGATCAGGCCAATCAGATACACAATGGTAAGTATCCTGTAGTATGACCCCCTCTTATTCTTCTTAGCCAGGGACTTGGGAAGCCAGCCGTCGGTACATGCCTGGGCAATGGGAACGCAGTTGTATGCCAGGGATGAGTTCATGGTTGTCATCAGCGCCATGATCGGGCCGCCTACCATGAATACCACAAACAGGATGGGGGACAGGGCGGTCCGTGCAACAAGGGTAAGGGGCTGGTTCTCCACTATCTCCAGAGGAAGGATACCTCCTGCAACAATGGCAACGCCGCAGTAAAGGATGACCAGGGTCGGAACTGACATCAGGATGGCCCAGGGTATATCCCGCTTTGCATTATGGGCGTCCCGGCCGTAGTTCATGGTCAGTGAATATCCGTTGGTGGAATACACAAATAGGGCAATCGCAGCTATGAATCCCTTTCCCCCATGTCTGATGAAATCCGGGGAGGATATCTGCAATACAGGCGTTTCCAGCTTTGTCATGCCCACGAAAATAAACATGAGCAGCACTGCAATCAAGGTCCATGTCATAATCTTCTGCGCCTTTGCCATGATGTCCACCCCGCCCAGGTTAATCACATAAAACAGGGTCAGGAAGACAATCCCCACAATACGCGGGTTTAACTGCGGCCACAGGGAATTGGCGTACACCCCCAGGGAAACCCCGAACAGGGAGATGCTCATGGTCTGCCACAGGAAGGCCACTGCGTACATCCCTGCCGCCTTCTCATTGGCAAGGCCCGCCAGCATGGAGTAGTATCCGCCTCCCAGCCTCAATGTGGATGTCACCCACACCACCGGCATGATCATCAGGAACCCCCATATGATGGCTGCACCATATGCAAGCCAGGCAGAGTATCCTGTCAGTGCCATGGCCGGACCCACAAGTGTGATGACTCCTGCTCCGATTACCTGTCCGATGGACAAGGCATACAGTTCCGGCTTCTTAAGAATACCCGGCGGGGGCGCTGGAACATACGTAACTTTACTGCTTTCCTTCTGCATAACGAATCCTCCTTTAGTTGTTTCGCCTATTTATCTATTCACTTGTTCGCTAGGTTGATAATACATCAAGTCGCTAAATAATTCAATAGGTTTTATATATTTTTTTACTTTTCATCAATATGAACGAATCCAATTGTGACATATACACAAAAAGGTATTGTACCAGGAATACAGTTCCTTTGCACAATACCTTTTCTTCACCATGTCTTTTATTGTCTTGTTTATGTGATTGTCTTGTTTACCTGATTGTCTTGTTTACCTGATTATCCTGTTTACCTGCTGATTACTCATCCAACGCAGGTATCAGCTGAATCTTAAGCATTCTCTCCCGCGCCCTCTTTAATGCCTCAATATCGCCATTGCAGATGCCATTGATGATTTCCACATGCTCATCCTCACGTTTTCCGCTCTTTTCTTCCCATTCAATCTCCTTGCGGATCCGGCTCTCCAGCAGTTCCCGTATGTGGCTGACGATTGCCTTTTTCGTCATCAGGTAAATATCGGTATAAAGATCGTTATGGCTCATGCGGATGACCTGATGGTGGAATTCAAAATCCGCCTCAGCCAGTTCATCCATTAACCGTTCGTTGTCCACATCCGCTTTCAGCTGGGAGCGTTTTTCCTCATACAGTTCGTAGCACTGTCTCAGTTCATCCCGCTCCTCCTCAGTGGAAACGGACACCGCAATCCGCATGGCCTCGCCCTCCAGCAGGTTCCTTAATTCCCGCACATCATTCAGGTGCTTCTCATCCATATAGATATCAGCTATCTCATTCATATAAGGGGCCATGGAGAACTTCCTGACATAGGTGCCGTCCCCTACCCTGGTCTCTAAAAGCCCCAGCGTGTTCAGCTTCTGCAGCGCCATGCGCACACTCAGCCGGTTCACGCCAAAGGTATCCGCCAGATCCCCTTCCGAAGGAAGCTTATCCCCTGGTTCCCATGTATGGTTCAGGATATTATCCTTCAAGGCCTCGCTTACCTGATCAACCACCGATACTTTCTTTATCTTCATACATTCCCTTTCCGTACACCGAGGCATGTCAAGCATGCCCTCAACCTATATCTGTACAATATATTGTCTATTCATCTGTTCGATAGATATACATATATTTACATTATATGGCACACGGAAAAATATTACAAGGGCTTCCTTAAAACCGCTTAATCTTCTTAGAAGGCGTCTTCTCAAACTCCGTCTCCCTCACAATCAGGCTGTAAATCCTCTTATACACAGGCATATCCTTATTAAAATCATCCACCAGCTCCTGAAGCTTTCCCTCCACATCCTTCACATGCTTTTTCTTTGCATACTCATAATCAGGGAAGATTTCCGCCTCAATCACCTTATCCTTTTCCCGCACCAGGATTTCCTTCACCAGTTCAGAACGGCTCAGCTGGTTCTCCAGTTCCTCCGGCGACACATTCTCGCCGTTGGCAAGAATGATCAGGTTCTTCCTGCGGCCCGTGATGTAGACGAACCTGTCCTCATCCACATAGCCCAGGTCCCCGGTTTTCAGCCATCCGTCCTCCAGTGTCTCCGCGGTCTGCTCCGGCATCTTATAATATCCCTGCATCACGCTGGAGCCCCTGACCCAGATTTCCTCATCCACCACCTTGGCCTCGCAGTTGGGGAGCAGCTTGCCCACCGAACCCTTTTTGTTCTCCCACTCCAGGTTGGTGCTGATGACAGGTGAACACTCCGTCATGCCATAGCCCTGAAGGATGGTGATGCCATACTCTTTGAACTTATCCACATAATCCGGGTCCAGGTAAGCGCCGCCGCTGCATATAATCCTTAAGTTTCCGCCAAATGCAGCCTTTGCCACCATTTTCTTAGGGATAAGGCTGCCTGCGTCCTTAAGCTTGCCGTAGATGGATTCAATCACAAGGGGAACCAGCAGCACGATTTCCGGCTTAAACAGCTTCATGTTCCTCTGCACATGCATGATGGAATCATTGATGCAGATCACAAGACCGATGTGAAGTCCCTTGATGATGTCCATGGTCAGGCAGTACACATGGTTAATGGGCAGAAGTGTCATGGAAATGGTTCCGGCCGGAATCTTCATATCCAGGCACACCGCATTGTCCACCAGGTTCCTGTGGCTTAACATGACGCCCTTGCTCTTCCCCGTGGTTCCTGAGGTGAACAGGATGGTGGCCAGCTGGTCACCGCTTAGTTCCTTCTCATATTCCCCTGCGTGCAGGGCCATGAGCATGGACAGGGACTGTATCCCATCCCCTGCTTCCTCTGCCTGCATGGAGACAATATAGCGGACAGACGGACATTTTTCCTTTACGGCCTTTGCCACATCCCTGCGGATTTCATCAAAGATAAGCATTTCCACGTCCGCCCGTTCCAGCAGTTCACACACAGCGTCCGCCGGAAGCTGGGCGTCAATGGGCACTGCCACGCTGCCGCTGCCCACGATCCCAAAGTAGCCCACAATCCACTGGTACGTGGTTGTCCCGATAAGGGCAATGTGCTTTCCCTCCATGCCCATGGATTCCAACATACGGCTGACAGCCATGGAATCCCGGTTCACATCCAGGTATGTCCTGTCCACGATTTCCTTCTTCACTTTATAGCGGAATGCTGTCTGGCTTCCATAGGCATCCGCCCCATGGCGTATAATATCCCTTAAGGTTCCTACCGGCATAGTTTCCTCCCTCTCTGGCTTCCAAGCCCTGCTCCCCTCAGTCCTTTCATCAGTCCTGAAGTGACTGGATGTATTCCACTGCATCCTTTACGGTCTTTACATTGACCACTTCACGCTCTTCCACTTCCACATCGAACGTTTCCTCGATTTCCCCTACCATGCTCATGAAGTCGTAAGAGTTAAATCCAAGGTCCTCGATGAACCGTGACTCCTCTTTGATTGCAGACGGGTCCACGTCCACATACTCACAGATCAATTCCTTCAATTCCTCAAACATTGCCAATCCTCCTATATTGTTGAACCATTTCCATTGTTAAACCACTTCCATTGCTGAACCATTTCCATTATCAGACCATTTCCATAATTTCCCCTACCGTGCGCTCCGGGTCTTCCACACCGCGGAATATGATCCTGCACAGGTAGTAATAGATATACTCCAGTTTTTCCGGCGTCACCACCCCGGTCTGGTACTCAAACCCAAAGTCCAGTCCATTATCCATGGTCCGGTGGCTCACGGTCAGGTACAGGGTGTGGGCCGCCACCCCGTTGGAATAGCGGGCAGTCTTATATTTGATGTCGCCCAGCTTATCAAGGCCCGGTCCGTCGTATTTCATGGCCAAGGGCTGGTAGGTCAGGCTCAGGGGTTCATAGGTCTGTCCGTCCTTCAGCTTATAATAGTCATGACGGAAATTAAAATACTCCGAGGGACTGTAGCCGGCATGACGGAAATACTGGTTCTGGGCATCCCTTATCTTAAGCAGCCCTTCCATGAAGGTATCCTCCCTGGGCACAATGGTCCTGAAGGGGAAACAGTGGATCCTGCTTCCGCCGCACCGCTTTTCCAGTAAGGTGGCCCGCCTTGCAATGGTGGTTGTGATGGAGATATCGTCCTCGTCATTTTCCTTCTGAAGGAAGGTGCGCAGCCCCATCAGCAGAAGGCATGTCATGGAAATGCCCTTCTCCTCACAGAAATCCAGAAGGCGTTTGGATGGCCCGCCCTCCAGGTGGAAATTAGTGATGTTGGCCTCCACGTTGTCAGAGGTGTTGGTGGCTGCGCGCAGCTTTTTGTTGCGGCTCTCCTTACGCTCCTTCAAAAGCTTTCCCGGCCCGTAGATATCTGCAAAAACCGGTTCGGACGAGGCAATCAGGTTTTCGAAAAACTCCCTGTCCCTCTGGCACGCCCTGCTGCCAGCCTCATAGGCCAGGTCCTTTTCCAGCTGACGGATGTAGGAGGACATTTCCTTTGGATAATTCACCTCTTCATACAGCCTGCTGCAGTAGAGCTCGATTACATCCTTGAAGAATACAATCAGGGCCTGGGCGTCCATGGTCATATGGTCCACACAGATGTAAAGCCCCTGATAGCCGTCCGGCGTTTTTATCATCACAATACGGTGCATGGGGGAATCATAGCGTTCAAAGGGTATCTCGGTCCACTCCCTCAGCTTCTTATCAGCGTCCTCCTCCTGCCAGCCCGTGAAGTCAAAGTGCTCAATCTCTTTTGTCTCCTCCTTCACCACATACTGATAGATGTTTCCATCCCTGTCCTTTGCAAACCTGAGGCGCATGGATTCGCAGCGGGCAATGGCTTCCTTGATGCACTGCCTGAGCACATCCCAGTCCAGATCGCTCTCAATGGTCAGGCTGGAGCCGATGTTCAACACCTGTTTTTTGGGACAGTACTTCAGACAGTAAAAATGCAGTTTCTGGGCAGCCGTCAGCGGATATGCCTTATAGCCTTTTCTGGTCTTCATCTCTCTATTCCCCTTTCTCATCCCGGGAGTCCCGGCCTTCATGCCTGTCTCCCAGCGGTTCAATGGTCCGTCCAATCAGTTCTGTTACCGCACGTTCATAACTCTTTGTGTCTTTATAGTAGGCCTCTGCATGGGCTGCCCCGCTAATGACCAGCAGTTCCTTCCCGGACCTGCATGCGCCGTAAAGCTGGTAAACCATGGAGCATGGCACAAAGGTGTCCGCATCGCCGTGTATGAACAGGATGGGAATCCGGGCCTTCTTAACCTCGTCCCTGGCATTACACTGGTCAAGCCCATACCCAGCTTCCTGCCTTGCCATGCGGTCCGCTATCTGCATGATGGGGAAGGGAGGCATATGGTACATGGATTTAAGCACATAGCTGAACACTTCCCAGGCAGAGGTGAATCCGCAGTCGGAAACAGCTGCCTTTACCTGAGGCGGAAGTGAAAGCCCGGTGGTCATGAGCACCGTGGCCCCGCCCATGGAAATGCCGTGGAGCATGACCTGGCAGTCCTGTCCCAGACGTTCAATGACATACTCAATCCAGAGCCTGGCATCCATCCGGTCCAGGCAGCCGAATCCGATGTAGGTGCCTTCGCTCCTGCCATGTGCCCTTTCATCCACCACCATCAGGTTGAAGCCCTGCTCCAGATAGAACCTTGCAATGGAGGAAAAATCATTCAGCCCTTCGCTGGTGTATCCATGGAAGCAAATCACCGCCCGGTCAGAACCAGGGCATGGGAAGAATGTGCCGTGAAGCCTTAAGCCGTCATCCGAGGTGATATACACATCCTCCTGGGGCTTTCCTGACAGCCATTCCTTGCTGGCCCTGATGCCCGGGATATAGGCGTCCCAGTCCGTGCCCGCCATTTTCTGGGTCCGCTCGCGCTTTGCATTGCCGCGCACCACCGTCCGGTGGAAAAAGTATCTGGCAATCCCATATTCCCCTGCCGCGCCCGCGGCTGCCAGGCCAAACAGTAATCCAATCTTACCCATATGTACTCCTTTCAGATGAATGCCGGTTACACAAATTTCTGAAGCTTCAGCGCCTTTTCCAGGCTTCCCTCCACCTTAAGCTTTCCGGTTGTAAATGCAAAAACAGGGTCCAATTTTCCTGCTGCCAGCTTTAACAGTGTGTCCGCAGAGCAGATGAAAATTGCATCCCTGTCATAGTACTCGTAAGGCTCCACATAGAGCTTGCCGTCCTTTGCTTCCGCATAAAAGATGCCTTCGCCCTCTCCTGTGATGTTAAACTGAAATGCCAGATGCTCATCCACCTTGCTCACATCCGCCTTCATGAATATTTCCTTTACCGTTTCAAATACTTTCTCGAATGTCATGATTGTCTCCTTCTCCTGATTTCAGGGCCTGGCCGGACAACAGGTTCCTGTATCCAGAATCCCCAGGTATCTATCCCCTTCTTTTTTCGACCAGCGGTCGAATCAACATTAAATTAACCATAACACTTTTTCGACCGCCAGTCAAGTCTGGCTTTTTCCATTGGCATCTGTTATACTGGGAAGTATTCTAAAGAGGAAACCGAGGTTTTTTTATGCAAAACAATAACAAACGGGAACGGATCCTGGACGCCATGCAGGAACTGATGCGCACCGCCAGCGCCCAGGCCATTTCCGTCAGCGATATTGCCCAAAAAGCAGGAATAGGGAAAGGAAGTATTTATTACTATTTTTCCTCTAAAAATGATATCATTGACGCTGTCATCGAGCGCTCCTACTCCCGGGTGCTGGACGCAGGCAGGGAACTGGCTGCCTCCTCCCACATGGACGCCTTTCAGAAAATGGAGATTATTTACAATGCCTGCCTGGACTCTTCCACGGAACTTCGGCGCCAGGAAGCCATCGGCACCTTCAATGAACAGCAGGAAAGCGCATTCATCCACCAGAAGTTTGCCCGCATCATCATCACCAAGCTAAAGCCCATACTGACCGACATCATCCGCCAGGGCATAGACGAGGGCGGCATCCGGTGCGAATACCCGGAGGAGACAGCCCAGATTGTCCTCACCGTGCTGACCATAACCCTGGACAACAACCTGGTTCCGGCCGGACCGGAGCAGATCGGGCGGGTCCTGACCGCGTTCACGCAGATGCAGGAAAAGAGCATGGGGATGCCGGCGGATACCCTGCAGTTCCTTATGAGGAAAAATGAAGCGGCGGCAGCCCGTCCCCCCGAAGAAGCGGACAGATGATAAAGACGGCAATAAACTAAAAACACTCCAAAATCATACTCTTTTTTCACTTTCCACTACCCTTTTTCCCCATTCTGACTTATAATATCATATGGCATGGTGGCCTGGTAAAAATATCCAGGCCATTCTATGATTGGCGCCCTTTCAGGCATTTCCCAAACACATCCGGGCGCGGAGAGGATAATCAGGAATTATGAAAGAAACACGAAAGAAGGCCCTTATCCAGGTACTCCTTTGCATACGCAATACAGCCGTCGGCCTTTTGGGCATCATGGGATGGCTTCTCCACACCCTGCTGGCAGTCCTTACCGTGGGACTTATAAGCTCCGCCCTGGTGTGTATCCTTATCTATGCAAAGGTCAAACCGCAGCTGGATGAGTGCCGTGAGCTTGCATATGACAAGCTGGCCCAGATGGAGCGGACGGATTTCTCCATGCTCTCTGATACGGTCATTTACGACAAGGATGGCAGGCAGGTGGGCCTCATCAATGCCGGACACTACCAGTATGTGGATATTTCCCACATCAGCATGAATATCCAGAATGCATATATTGCCCAGGAGGACAGGCGCTTTAAAAGCCACACAGGCGTGGACTGGATTGCCACCTTCCGCGCGGGACTGGCCCTTCTTAAGCACAACGGGCAGGTGACCCAGGGCGGAAGCACCATCACCCAGCAGGTAATCAAGAACACCTACCTGACCCAGGAACAGACCTTTACCCGCAAGATTGTGGAAATCCTCCTGGCCCCTGAGATTGAAAAGAAATACTCCAAAGCAGATATCATGGAGTTCTACTGCAACACCAATTTCTATGGCCACCAGTGTTACGGCGTGGAAGCTGCCAGCCGGTATTATTTCGGCAAGCATGCGGCTGATTTGCGTGTGGACGAAGCCGCTGTCCTGGTTGGAATCAGCAACAGTCCCTCTGCCTACGACCCGGTAGCCCATCCCAAGGCATCCCTTGAAAAACGCAACGACGTCTTAAAAAGCATGCATGAAACAGGCGTACTGTCCGCTGAAGACTACAGCGCAGCCATAGAACGCCCCCTTACGATTGTAAAACAGGAATCCGAGGGAACGGACGAGAACTACCAGAGCAGCTACGCCATCCACTGCGCCGCCCTTGAGCTTATGAAGCTGGACAGCTTTGACTTTCAATACACCTTTGAGGACAAGGACAGCTACACCGCATACATGGACCGTTACAAGACCGTGTACACGGAGAAATCCGACCTGATACGCGCAGGCGGTTTTAAGATTTACACCTCCCTTGACAGCGGTCTTCAGGAAATGCTCCAGGCTGATATTGACCAGGGCCTTGCCTCCTACACGGAGCTTCAGGAGAACGGCAAATATGCGCTTCAGGGAGCCGGCGTCATCGTGGACAACCAGTCCAATTACGTGGTTGCCATCGTGGGCGGCCGGGGCAGCGAAGACCAGTTCAACCGGGCCTACCTAAGCGCCAGACAGCCGGGAAGCACCATCAAACCCCTGATTGACTACGGCCCTGCCTTTGACACCGGGGAGTACTATCCCACCCGTATTGTGGATGACCACAAATGGGAGGACGGTCCCTCCAACAGCGGGGAGCATTACTACGGCAGCGTGACTGTCCGGGAGGCCTTAAACCGGAGCCTGAACACGGTGGCATGGCAGATCCTTGAGGACATCGGGGTCAACTACGGCCTGAATTACCTTGGGGAAATGGAGTTCCAGAAGCTGACTTATGTGGACAACGGGGTGCCGTCCCTGAGCATCGGCGGCTTTACCAACGGGGTCCGCGTGGTGGACATGGCCAAGGGCTACAGCACCCTGGCCAACAACGGCATATACAATGACCGCACCTGCATCACGAAAATACTCCACGAGCATGACGGCGAGATCACCAGGGACATGAAAGCCTCCACCAAGCAGATATACCGGGACGACTCAGCATTCATGCTGACCGATATCCTGAAAGGCACCCTTACAGCCCCCTACGGCACCGGACGCGGCCTGGACCTGGACGGCGGCATGCCTGCCGCAGGCAAGACAGGGACCACCAACAGCAGCAAGGATACATGGTTCTGCGGCTATACCCGCTACTATACCACTGCTGTCTGGGTCGGCTATGACATACCAAGGAACATGCCGGGCATCTACGGCGCCACCTATGCAGGAAAAATATGGAAGAACATAATGAACCAGATCCACACCGGGCTGGAGCCATGGGACTGGGAGCAGCCCGAGTCCGTGGAACGCCGGGTGGACCCCAAAAACGGCATTGAGGATTACTTCAGTACCACGGCAGAGATGCGGGCACAGCAGAGCCTGCACGACAAGGAACAGAAAAAGCTCACTGACTCCCTTAACGCAGATGTGGAAGACTTCACCTCACGGGAAATCAACACCGTAGAAGATACATACGCAGTCAAAAGCCAGTATCAAAGCATCACCTCAAGGCTTCCCCTGCTGGATGACGGGGATTTACGGGCGCGGCTGCTGGAGCAGGTGGAAAACAGGTATGACTACTTTGAAGGAATCATCAGCCAGATGTCAGACACCATTGCCCTGTATGAAAAGCAGAAGGCCGCCTATGCGGCCAAGGCCCAGGAAAAGGCCATGAAGGATGCGGAGGAACAGCGCAGACAGGCCGAGAAGGACACCAGGAAAAATGAATTCCTCCAGGCGCTTCAGGCCGTAGAGGAACTGGAATACCAGCAGCCCAATGCCCAGACACTGGTCCAGGATGCCATTACAAAGCTGCCGCTGGTGGCAGGGGACCCGGAACAGCAGGCCCTTGCAGACCGCCTCCAGAGTGCCATCAGCCGGATTACCACCCTGCCCACGGAGGAGGAATGGGTTGCAGCCCAGGCCGCTAAGCAGGCCGCAGAGGAACAGGCCCAAAGGGAAGCGCTGCAGCAGGCCCAGATGCAGCAGAACCAGCTTAAATCCACCCTGGACAGGGAAAAGTTCAAGTGGAACAATATGGAATACTACGGACCGGGAGGGAGGCCGGAAAATGATAAATAAAAAGCTGAACAGAAGAAAAACATCCCCCGGCCCAAGGCGGCTAAAGGACAGGGATAGCGATATGACAGCCGGCAGGAATGGCGGGTTACATGACGGTTTGGATAAAGGATTGGATCAAGGTTCCATGCCGCCCCGCGCCTGGTTCTTCACCTTCATGTGTATGAACATCCCTGTTGCAGGCTGGATATACCTGCTACGGCTGGCCTTTGGAAAAAAGGACAACCAGCTCCGGGATTTTGCCAAGGCTTATCTGCTGTACAAACTGGTATTCCTGGTCATCAGCCTTGTGATACTGGGAATCTTAATCTATATCGGTCTGGATGCCGCTGATAAAATACTGGCTTATATGGAAATGCTGTAAAGGCCGTTAAACAGACCGAAGGATAAAGCGCATTTAAATACCCCCTGTCATATCCCAGCCGGGCCAGCGGCCCTAGGGATAAACAGGGGGTAAAATTTATTCCTATGTCCAAAACAGCTTAATCCCCAACCCCTTTCCCTAGTTACATCAAACGTCCTCCACTATCCCAGATAGTCAACCAGTGTCCACCACCTAACACACCACCAACACCACACCTGCCCCAGTAATCTCATATACCCGGTTCTGCCCGGCATCCCAAAATGTAAGTGTCAGCCTCCCCCCATGTTCCTTCACCTTCCTGCACGCATCCTTATTCCTTCCGAAAAAATATTGAAGCAGTTTTTTTCTTGATTCCAGGGGAATCTCATCCGGCGGTACCAGCGAACTGCCCAGCCATCCTTCCTGTCCCTCCATGCAGGCAACGCACAATCCGCCTGACAATATACGGTCAATATCGCTTTTCAGTTCTTCTTCCTCCCCATAAGCATAATGGGCATGGAACCGCCCAAACACCATGGTAATCTCATCCTCAAACCAGACATGGATATCCCCGCCGCCAGACGGATTGTTAAGGACTGCCTCAATCTCATCCGGCTGTTCCCTGATTTCCGGCAGATAATCCTTATAACACGTCATAAATAAAGCAGCCTGCTGTTTTATGTCTACACGGTTAATCTGGTCAATCAGGACAGCCTCTTCCTTAAATCCATCCAATGTCCTGCGTTCTGCATCCACATAATGATACCCGTCCCGGACAGCCCAGAACCGCACCACTGCGTTTTGGTCTTCCCTGTTCACGGACACCATCAAATCGAACTCTGTATCCGGAAATTTCTCCTGCAGCTGCATTTTTATGGAACGGTATATGGCAAATGCCTGACCCGGCGCATCCTCCCCGCTGACATACAGTTCATTGCCATCCCATTCCAGGTCTGTCAGTTCCCGCCCATACCTGATTACATGTCCAGTATCAAGGCCGCAGAAATTACCTGCTCCCCAGAACGGGTTCCCATCCACTGTTTTTGCTGTCCACACCTGGTATTGATGATCCGGTCCCACATCCTCCGGATGCCGGGAGGCCAGAAGGCGCTCCATTTGAAAATTACATATCATCTATTCCTTCCTTATCCCATCTGTTTCAATCTATTACCAATCAATGATTTCAAAAAATTCGTTTATATTGGATCCTCTTTTATTTTCATTGCCCCATGCTATATCCGTATCTAAGATTGTTATTTCAAAATTCCTTTTGTTAATCTGATACTGATTGGTTACAATTTTCTCCCTTAATCTTGATAACATCAAACCAAAAGAATTATTTTTGGTATTCAGATAATGATACACATCTCTTTTACCCTTGAATTTTTCTATATTGGCAAATCCCAATGTCTGCTCTATATATTTTTTTACATCCTGTCCCTGATAATCAGCAATATGTAAACATGCAATATATTCAAAATCAGGATTGTCCAGTATAAGAAAAAGCGGTGTTCTTTTACTGTTGTTCTGCAATCTGCAATATTCTATTTTCTCCTTTAACTTAGGCAATTCTCCCGGATGTTTTTTCGCCCTGTCAAAATCAATCATGATAAACTTAGCCAGGCAGTTATTACTTGCCTCCTTTTTAATTGCTTCAAGAAAATTCGTATACCCTCCCCCTTGCATATTTATAGGCTTTAAGGCTAATACTACCCCCTGGTTCAGACGCATTGCATCAACATAATTGTATTCTGTATCGCCCTCACAAAACACAATGAATCTTTTACGCAAATCTCTCTTTGGTCTACTCAAAAGCTGTCCCTCCCAGGATTCCTTTCATATAAAACTCATAGATTTTCGTCGTTTCATATCTTATTTCAGGAAAATCAGCCAATGAATATAGTTCCGAATTCAAATCTTCCTTATTCTTTGTCACGAAATAAATCTGTTCCTTCATATAATTTTTTAAATCTAAATGTAATACATTATGGGTGGAAAAAATAAACTGTCCTTTATGTTTTTTTCCATTGATAAATGCAACCATACGTTCCGCTAAAACAGGATTGATTACCCGGTCCATTTCATCTGCAAAAATTATTTTGTCCTCATAAACCACTCTGAACAGCTGGACCGCCCATGCAAAAAATTCCCCAACACCGCCTGAATCCATATTAAGTTCCCTGGCGAAATCCTCTCCGCTTTTCATTTTCCTGATAATTTTACTTTTTCTAAATGGTTTTTCATCGTCAATCTCAACACCGCAGATACTGTAATCTACCATACGCAGGATTTCTAAAAAGCGTGAATCCTTTATTATTCTTAAATCATCTTCTTCATTCTGTATATTTTTATATAGATAGTAATTATAATTTTTACTTTCTACAATCAACTTATTATTAACCCAGTCAACAAACTCCAAGGCATGAACATCTCCTAAAATGGCTAATTTGGAAACAAAAAGCCCTATATCCCCTTTTGCGAAAGACGCCTGTTCAATAATTCTTTTTACTTCCTTATCACAATTTTCCGTATCCAATCCAAAAGAAACCGCAATGGAACCCTTGCCCTCTTCCCGTTTCATTTCATTCCTTTTTGCCGACACAATAAGTTTTTCCTGTCCACTTTTTGTACACCTGTAAGTCAGCTTTTCCTGAACAATGCTAAATTCGTCTATCTGTAAATCGTAATGGTATATGGCTCCACTCCCGCCAATCATATGAATATTAAATTCCTGTTTTGTATCACACTGTGCAGGACATGCGGAAGGAAGATTGTTGATATTAATCAGTGCCCTGTAAGAATGTTTGGACTTATTATTTTCAAACAGACTTTTTAAAAAGGAAATGCTGTTAATAAAATTCGTTTTTCCTCCGGCATTCTCTCCGATAACAACGGCCGTTTTCAACACATCATATCCTGCTTCTGTTTCAATGTAATTATCCGGATATCTATTTTTCACTTTATTTCCTGGTGCCAGTAAATCAAATTCCGCTTCGTTGCAAAACGAACAGAAGTTTTTGAACTTATATGATATCAGCATAATTCGAATCCTCTAATCTGTTTTTTGTTTTTATTATACTATTTTACCGTAAAAATACAATATTATACGTTTATAAAAACAAATATTTGTTTTATAATCATCTTCCTCCTACACTACCTCCACACAGGACAGCCGCTCCCCTCCATCCGTAAACGCCGCCCGCGCGCTTCGGAAACAATACATATCCATCGGCACAGCCTCCCCATTACAGACAAACGCCGCATCCTCTGGCCTGCCTAACCTGTTTCCCAGGATACGGAGCATTTTCATTTTGCCGTGTTTTCCGTACCCACTGTCCATAATAATACCAATATGGCTTTTCATGATCAGGAAGGAACTGCTGCCCTCGACCCCCGGATGGAACACCCACTCTGAAGCAAAGTCTGTCTTTACCAAATCAAAATCATTATAGTAGTAATACCACAGATTATCCTGTTCATCCACATTCATGGCATAGCAGTCCGCGATAAAATGCTTTGTATTCTCCCATATCTTCTGTCCGTCCCGGTTCCAGACCACAAGCCCCTTGTCCCCCAAAGGCTTATTCCATCCGAAGTTTCCAAAGACCCCCTCGTCAAAATAGCTTGTGATGATCCTGCCGTCACCCAGCACCATGCATTCCTGGATTCCATCCCCAAAGCATGTGCTGGACAGGATCTTACCATGGCGGGTCAGGAACACCGCATTCTGGTCCGGAATCCCATTCTTATACATCATGGACCTGGCGCCCAGCAAAAGGATGTCATCCCCAATGGGCTGTATGAAATGGAAATTCATTTTCCGCACCCCGAATTCCAGGACCTCCTCCCCCAGGAGGCTTCCGTCCTGCCAGTCAATAAAGAGACATAGGGCGCGGTACTCCGTGTTGGCCTGGGTATCCACGAACATACCCTGGATACGTTCCGGTACCCGGGCCGAAAACAGCAGGTACACGGCATCGTCATACCCGATTTCCATGTTCACCATGGTGTATTGCTCCAGTCCGTATTTCCTGATGATACTTCCGAGATTGATACATTCCTTAACCGGTATCTCTTTCAATTCCATCCCTCCTGCCTGATTCATTTTCCCATATCACATCATTTAATCCCATTATACAGTCAAACCAGGGCCAGGGCCAGACAAACCGGCGGGAAAATAAAATCAGGGCGTACCAGCTCTGGTAACCGCCCTGTATCCATTACTCTGTTTATGTTATTATGCAATGACCTCCGCGCATTCCTGGGCCTCAATGGCAACCTTCATGGTATCAAATATATGCTCCTGGGTGATGGCATGTTCGGTCAGGTTAAGACAGTCCCTTATCAGCTGCCCGAAAAATACGAATCCCACCTTCCCGGTGACCTGTTCCCGGTGCTCCTCCTTCCGGTCCACCCAGATGACATGGTCGCCTTCAGGGGAAGTTCCAGGGTCAATGTATTTGCGGATTTCAATGGTTCCCTCCGTGCCCATGATGAATACGCGCCCGTCCCCCCAGGCGCCAAGTCCATCCGGTGTGAACCAGTCCACCCTGAACCAGCAGGTGGCCCCGTTATCAGCCAGAAGGGTGGCTTCCCCAAAATCATAAAAATCCTTTTTATCCCGGTTTCCATAATTGGCAACCGCACTGTGAAGGACCCTGGCGGTTTTCGCACCGCAATAGGTCAGGAACTGCTCTATCTGATGGCTTCCCAGATCCGTGATGATCCCGCCATTTTCCTGCTTCTCAAAAAACCAGTCCGGCCGGACCAGCCGGTTCAGACGGTGGGGGGCCAGGATGGTTACCTGAAGCACCCGGCCTATCTTTCCCTGCCTGATCAGCTGCTCCGCAAAGACCGCGCCCTCCACATGGATGCGCTCCCCATAATACACCACATATTTCCTTCCCGTGTCCCTGCATGCCTGGCTGGCCTGGTCTATCTCTTCCATGGTCAGCATTCCGGGTTTATCCACAAAATAATCCTTATTGTGCCCCATGACCCGGATTCCCAGGCCGCACCGCTTTGAGGGGCGGATGGCACTGGCAATCATCTGGATGTTTCCATCCTCCAGTATCTCATCCTCACCCGCTGCCACAACGGCCTGGGGATACCGTTTTACGAACTCCAGACATTTATCCGGGTCCGGGTCCCACACACAGGCCAGTTCGGCCCCTGCTTCCAGCAAACCGTTACAGATTGCATATATATGTCCATGATCCAATCCAATCACACCAAACCGGAACTCCCCCGGTGCGCACACCTTCTCAACAATTCCCTGTGATACGGGCGCATAATTCATTCCGTCTGATTTCTGCATCCTGCTTTCCATGATTACAGCGTACCGCCTACCTTTATTCCCGTGTCAGCATAATTTTCAACGCTCTTTTTCTTCTCATTGAACCTGACCGCCTTCTTAAGAAGCCCTTCCCGGGTATAGAAAGGATCTTTTGCACTCATGGGCAGCTTCACCCTGGTTCCCGTAAATGCTGACTGGTAAACGGCTGATATGAATTCCACGGTTTTGCGGCCCTCGGTCCCTCTGATTAACGGGTCCGTTCCCGTCTCTATGGCATGGATCATGTTCTCTATCTGTCCGCAATGCTCCGTGTAGCGCAGGACCTCCCCGCTGTCAAACACCTTCTCAAGGGCCTGCCTTGCTTCATTGTCATCCTCAGGATATCCGTTTTGCATCTGCCTGCTGACACTGACCTTGTGAGGGATCTCGATGGAGCCTTTTTCACCGTCAATAATGATTTTCTGCTCTTCCCCATGATGAAGAAGGGAGGCAACCATAAGGCCCACGGCCCCGTTCTTAAAGCGCAGGGTGCTCAGGGACACATCCTCCACCTCGCTGTTGTGGTGGTTCTGGTTGGCAACCATGGCGGAAATCTCATCCAGGTCCCCCATGAGCCACAGGAACAGGTCGATGTGATGGACCGCATGGATGAAGGTACATCCGCCGCCCTCCTTTTCCCAGGTTCCCCTCCACCACAGGTCATAATAATTATCCCCCCTCCACCAGAGGGAATCCGCCTGGGCAAAGTAAAGCTGCCCCAGGGCACCGCTCTCAAGCATCTGCTTTGTTTTCATGATGTCCGGTTTAAAACGGTTCTGGGCCACCACTGACAGCTTTGCCCCGCCCTCCCCTGCAGCCCTTATCATGAGGTCGCATTCCTCCAGGGACGGCGCCATGGGCTTCTCACACAGCACATGCTTTCCCGCCTTCAGGAAATCCACCGTGACGCCGCAGTGGGCAGCCGGGGGCAGGCAGACGGATACCAGGTCCACATCCTCCCGGTCCAGCAGTTCCTTATAATCCGCCACCACATCACAGTCCAGCCCATACTTCTGTTTCTTTGCCTCTGCCTTGTCTGTAAATATATCCGCCAGCGCCACGATCCGGCAGCGTCCGGCCAGCTCCTTATATGCTTCTATATGTACATTGGCGATATCGCCCGCACCTAATATTGCTACTCCAACCATACTTACACCTGCTTTCTGTCTAGTCTGTTCCTTCAGGCCCGTGCATTTTAAGTTCTATCCTGCGCCCTTCCCTGGCCGAACGGTATGCGCCGTAGATGATCCGCACCGTGTCATATGCCAGGGAAAAACCTGACTCAGGCTCCTCTTTCCTGCCCGCGGCGCACAACAGGAAATCCCTCAGTTCCCCCACATATCCCCGTGCCATGTCCTCGCACAGGAAAATGCTCTGCCAGCCCTTTTTCGTCTCCACCTTTTCCGTAAAATACTGGCCGGACAGTTTTTCATCGTCCACATGATAGGTGGTCATCTGGTCGCTTGGCGCTATCCTGCACTGATACACGCCTCCGGTGGTATATACCTGGACTTCATTGCGCACCCCGCCAAGTATCATGTCCCCCGCCGTTATGAGGGCCTTTGTCCCGTCTTCAAAGGTGAGGATTACATTGGCCAGGTCCTCCACATCCTTTGGCCTGGCCTGGATGTACGTCAGCTCCTCCTCATTAAGGGTGGGCACGATGTAACCCATGTCCGCCATCACGCTCACGGCCCCTGCACCATTTTTATGTTCCAGCTGCTTCAGGTACAGGAGGGCGGACAAAGGATGGCAGCCCTGACGGATCAGGGAGCCGCCGCCGTTCATGCTCCACAGGGCGGCGTGGGCGGCATGGGAACCGCTGTGGGATTCCTCCCCTCTCATGAACAGGATATGTTCACCTGCTGCCCGGATAAGGGACGCGCTTTTCTGTACCGCCGGGGCGTATATGAAATTCTCGGCGTAAAAGAACTTCCTGCCGCTCTGTTCCACCACGCCGCGCAGATGTTTAAGCTGTTCCAAGACCCGCCCGGCCATATCCGGCTCATCGCTGCTCCCGAACCATCCGGTCAGGGGCTTCTCACAGATTACATGACAGCCGGCCTTCATTGCGGCTTCAATCATGGAAGCGTGCAGGCTTGGAGGGCTGCATATATCCACAATATCCGGACGTTCTTCCTCTATCATCCTCTCCATGCAGTGATACACGGACGGTATCCCATACTCCCTGGCAAATTCCCCCGCCCGTTCCGACGGGGAAGCAACTGCCGCCACCCAGGGTTCGATACCATATACCTGTCTGTACGCCTCCATGTGGAGGGCGGCGGCGAACCCGCTTCCCACAAGGGCTATCTTAACCCTATCCATTGGCTTTTCTCTTCTTTAAACGGTCAAATACATGGAACTGGGAAAGAATCAGCACCACAATCACAATCAGGAATATTACACTGATTGGCCGCTGCAGCATGGGCATGAAGCTGCCCTCGCTGATTGTAAGCGCCCTTCTTAAGTTGGAATCCGTCATGCTGCCCAGGATGACCCCCAGAAGGAAGGGAGCTGCCGGGAACTCTGCAGCGGAAAGGAAGAATCCGATGATTCCGAACACGAACATTACCTTTACGTCGAACATGATATGGTTGATGACAAAGGAGCCAACCACGCACAGCACGTAAATGACAGGCATGAGGATTTCCTTCTTAACGCCCAGTATCTTAACGGAAAACTTGGAAACAACCTGCGCCAGAAGCCACATGGCCAGCGCTGCCAGGAACAGGTCCACGCAGATTTGGTACAGGAACTCCGGGCTTTCGTTCATAAGGAGGGGGCCTGGACGGTATCCGTGCATCATGAATGCTGCCAGCAGGACGGCTGCGGGAGCGCTTCCCGGGACCGCAAGGGACAGGATGGGTATGATGGCGCCGCCGATACACGCATTGTTGCCCGCCTCTGCCGATACAACGCCTGCCGTCTCACCATCCCCAAAGGTTTCAGGATGTTTACTGGTGGACTTGGATGCCCAGTAGCTGAGCCAGCCGCCCACATCCTCGCCAACGCCCGGGATGATTCCCACGCCCACGCCGATAAAGGAGGAGCGGATCAGTTCAACAATATGGTTCTTTAATACGCCGAATCCCTCTTTCAGCTTAAACGGTGAGAACTCCAGCACATGTGTCTCCGTCTTTTTAAATGCCTTTATGATTTCAGGGAATCCGAACAGTCCAATCATGATTGGGATAAGCGCCAGGCCCGCCATGATATTTACATTGCCATATGAGAATCTTGGATACGCGTCCAGCTGGTCCAGTCCCACCTGTGCAACCAATAGCCCGATTACGCCGGATATCCAGCCCTTGACCGCATTGCCGTTGCTTGTCAGGTTTCCGCAGATGATGACGCCGAACAGGCTCAGCAGGAAGAACTCCCAGCTTCCAAACTGCAGGGAAACCTTGGTGAGAAGAGGGGTCAGGGTCAGCACGCAGATGACGCTGATCAGTGTGCCGATGCAGGAGGAAGTGGTCGCCAGGAAGATTGCCAGGCCGCCCTTGCCCCTGTTGGCCAGAGGGAACCCGTCCAGCGCCGTTGCAGCGCTTGCAGGTGTGCCGGGGATATTCAACAGCACGGCTGCCTGGCAGCCGCCTGAGATAGCCCCCACATACACGCCGATCAGCGATATGATGGCGCTGGTGGATGACAGGCTGTAAGTCAGTCCGGTCAGCAGCGCCACCGCCATGGTCGCACTCAGTCCTGGGAGCATTCCCATAATCAGTCCGGCAAATGTGGAAAGGAGCAGGACCCCCATATTCATCGGTGTCAGCACAGCCCCGAATGCCTGCGCCAGATATTGTAAAGCCATAATCTTTCCCCTCCTTTATGGTAACGGCACTCTGAAGCATACCTGGAACAGGAAGATGACCAGTCCGGTAACCAGAACCGAGATAACCACGATTTTGACAATGGAACCCGCCTCCAGGAAATACATCAGAAGCAGCATGAACAAAAATGTAGCAAGCCAGAAAGGAAGCATTCCCAGAAGCACGAATGTATACAGTCCCATCAGCACCACTCCAACCAGCATGCGCATGGTGTTGGGATCCGCCTTCACCTTCCTGGACCAGTCCTTAATCTCCGCGGTCCTGGCCTGCATACCGCCCTCTTTCAGGCTCTCCGCAAACAGGACAATGGATAAAACCAGCAGGATGGTTCCCAGCATCAGCGGAATCAGGGCCGGTGAAAGATACAGCAGCTTTCCTGACTTCGTATATATGTTATATCCCTCAAAAAGCACGTACAGCGCCAAAATAAAAATCACGGCTGAAGACATAAAGTCCTTCATTTTCTTGTTGTTTTCCAAAATATCACCTCTCCTAATCCTGCCTGTCCCCTTACCAGGGCGCATTGCCAACATGCCCCATCACTATGGAAGCGGAGGCCCCAGGGGCCTGTTCATCAATCACATGCCCCAATCAGCGCCCCCGGCGTATTTACGCCGGGAGGCGCCAGGCACCCGCCCTAAGGATTAACGGCTTATACCGAATTCTTCCGGTGAAATGGCAGCAACGCCGCAGTCATACAGCGTCCAGGTAACCGTGGATGCCAGCTTGTCAACATAAGCAGCCGCTTCCTGCCTGCCCATGCCATTTACGATAAATCCTTTTGTCTCACAGAATTTGAGGAAATCCTCACTCTTAAGCGCCTCGTCAAAGGCCTTGTCCAAGGCTTCCAGCACATAGTCCGGCTCGCCCTTTGGAACCGCGATACCGGTTGTCTCGCCCATGGGCAGCTTTGACTCCAGGCTCGGGACAAATTTAAGGATGGACGGAATCACGGTCCCGTTTTCCAGGGTGATATCTTCCGCTGTAAAGTTTGCAAGCGCCCTCATGTCCCCTGAAATAAACATATCCTGCATCTCAACCAACAGCTGGCTGGTGAAATCAACCTCGCCTGCAAGGGCTGCCGTGATTGCCTTTCCTCCGCCTTCGTAGGGAACATGCTTATATGTAAGGCCTGTCTCCGCACAGAGCACCTCAATGCCAAGATGTCCGCCGGAACCCATGCCGCCGGTTCCGTCCGTGATTGCATTGGGATTTGCTTCCATTGCATCCAGAAGCTCCTGGGCTGTCTGGTAAGGCGAATCCTTGCGCACGGCCAGTACATTAGGGGTAAATGTAGCCAGATAGAAATCCCAGTCCTTCTGCGTGGTTTCCGTGTATCCCAGGACCGGCATCGCCGTAAGGGCCAGCATACCGTTTGCCAGGATATTATAGCCGTCCTTCTCAGCCTTCTGTACGGTCAGGGATCCCACTGAACCGCCGGAACCAGGCGTATTGGTAACCACGATATTGGTCCCCATGCTCTTGCCCATGGCGTCCGCCAGCGCGCGTCCCGTAAGATCCGTTGATCCGCCCGGATTCCACGGCACAACCATGTTGATATCACGTGATGGATATTTATCCGTCTTATTACCCACCTGCTGATAGATGACACCTGCTGCCAAAGCAACTACCACAATTCCCGCTACCGCCATAAGAGACTTTTTGTTTTTCATTTCTTTCCTCCTTGAATATTAAGAGACTTATTTTATACAAAGCCCTCCCTTTGGGATGGCCTGTGTTCCTGTAAGTAAACGATTGCCTAAGGACTTCAATCTTAACAACTTTTTATCGGCAAACGTTTGCCTATTGCCCAGAAAGAATCGTCTGCCATGTTACAGCTGGCAAACGGAATCCCCTTCTTTTAATGTTGCTTCCTGCACCTTCTGGTAAGGTGCAATGGGCTGGTCATTGTTAATGATATCAAACAGCATCTCGGCTGCCATGATTCCCATCCCTGTACCATTCAGGTCCACACAGGTAAAATGATTATTACCGGTCTGTACCCAGTCCGGCGCGCCTATAATCAGTACGGACAGATCCTGTCCGACCCTGATTCCCTTCCTGGACAGGAAGTCCACGCCTCCCCGGGCCTGTATGTTATAAGCGTAAAGCACTGCCGTAATCTCAGGGTGCTCTGCCAGCGCCCTGGCGGTCAGTTCCTCACCGCTTTCCTCTGTAAATTCACCGTTATATACAATCTGGTCCTCACCCGTAACCCCATATTCCCCAAGAATGGTACGGTATGCCTGTTCCCTTCGCTCCAGTCCGCCAAAATCAGCCTTCCACCCAATGAATGCAATGTGGCGGTGCCCTCTCTTTAACAGATACTCCGCAGCCATATAGGTACTCTCATAGTTCTGGGCCGACACCAGGAAATAGTCCTCGCTGATATTCAGCAGACGGTCAACTACGACCATGGGCACGCCAATCTTGCGTATCTGCCGTGTATTCTTGCCACCGTCCTTGCTGGGGGTGATGATGTACCCATCCACCCGCTGGCCCTGCATCCTCTTGATGATCTCCAGTTCACGCTGTGGGTCATCGAATGTATTGCAGATGGAAAGGATATATCCGTAGCGGTCAGCCACCCTCTCCACCCCCAGTACCAGCTCCGTAAACATCTGGTTGGCAAACTGTGGGACCAGGACAGCTATGATCTTGCGCTTCTTCCCCTTCAGGCTGCTGGCCGCGCTGCTCTTGACATAATTCAGTTCCTTTGCCGCTGCCTCAACCCTGCGCCGCATGTCCTCGCTTACATACCGCTTTGTTGAACCATTCAGGATATAGGATACCGTTGCCGCTGTCGTTCCCGCCCTCTCCGCCACATCCTTGAGCGTAGCATATTGTCCTTCCATATAGTACCCTCTTTCGTTACCATCCGTTATCGGCAAACGTTTGCTTGTGATAAATTTATCATACCATAGTTGAACAAGACCGTCAATATCTACATTTTGTCCAAATATAGGCAATACGTTTTGTCCATACTGCACAAACAAGAACACTCCCGCATCCTGTCAAAAAGGCCTGCCTCACATTCCCTGTAAAGCAGGCCCATCCTTGTACCACGATTTTTCCTGTATCCCTGTATCCTTACCGTACAGCCGCCAGCTGTTCCAGCTGTGCCTTCAATGCTGCAATCTCCTCCCCATACTCCAGAAGCAGCCTGTCCTTTTCCTCCAGAATACGGTCCTTCTCCTCCAGTATCCGCTTCTGCTCCTCCACAATACGCTGTACCATGCTGCGGTCCATCATGGATTCAATGATATCCCTCAGCTCATCCACGGTCTCCCCGGGAGTCTTACCCTCCTCGTCAATGGTGATGTCCGCATACTTCTCATAATAGGGCACCCGTTCATTGTAAAGGTCGCGCAGGGTAAATCCCGGCTTTAACGCCACGCCGCGGTCCACCACGTTGCCGATGCGCTTTTCCATCTCCTCGTAGCTCATCTTTAGATAAACCACCTCGCTGATTTCCTTCAGATGGTTCATGGCCGCCTCGCCGTAGATCACGCTGCCGCCCGGAGCGATGACGGAAAGCTGCACATCCAGTCCTGCATTGACGCGCTCCTCCACCTTCAGGAACCCGTCCATGCCTTCCTCTGCAATGATTTCCTTCAGCAGCCTTCCTTCCTTTTCCTGAATCACAATATCCACATCCACAAAGGAAAATCCCAGCCTCTTGGCCAGCAGCACGCCCACGGTGCTCTTGCCGGATGAAGGCATTCCAATCATGGTAATATTCGGTTTCACTGTCGTATCCTCCTGGTCTGTCGTCTTACTGGACTATTTTATTCCGTTTCCTTCTTATTCTGCGTCATGACTGTTCTAAACCATTCCGGTCTGCAAACTATCCCTTTTTCGGACCCTTCCTTTTCGGATTCCTGGTTTTCGAGGTCTTCCCCTCCGATGCCGCGGGACGTCTCTTCTTAATATTCTTCTTCACCGAATATCCAAAGCTGCCCAGCTTTTTCCCCAGTTCAAAATACTCGCCGTGGGAATAGCACACAAGGCCGGAGGCGTTCAGGTTGAACTTGCCCCTGTCGTCCATATACTGGTTGTCAATGGTCACGCCCACCACCTCTGCGATGAACATATCATGGCTTCCCAGTTCCTTTACTTCCTTCACCTTACACTCAATATTAACCGGGCTTTCCTCAATCCCGGGCGCTTTCACGTTACGGGATTCCTGGACCGTAAGCCGTGTCTCGGCAAACTTATCCACATCACGGCCCGACTTGACGCCGCAGTAATCCGTTGCCCGCACCAGCCTTTTATTCACCAGGTTGATGACAAACTCCCCTGTATCCTTGATGATATCATGGGAAAACCGTTCTTTGCGCACGGAAATGGACACCTGCGCCGGGTCGGAACAGATGGTGCCCGCCCATGCCACCGTTATGATGTTGGGGGTCTCTCCGGGCCGTCCGCAGCTAATCATCACCGCCGGCACGGGATACAGCATATTGCCTGGCTTCCAGTATTCTTTTGACATATTTTCTCTCCTAATCCTGTTCCGCCAGCATCAGCTCCGGAATCAACTGCTTTTTACGTGATACAACTCCCGGAAGGTTCAGGACCGGTTCCTCCTGGTCCTTGGCTTCTTCTATATCCAGATGGAAGGCCTTGGCCGCCAGCTGGACCGCTCCCTGTCCCTGGCATATCAGGTCCGTGGACTCGGTCAGTATATTGGTCAGCATGAAGAAGGTCATGTCCAGCCCGCTGCCCTCATGGGCCTTATCCATGAATGCAATCATCCTGCCCCTCAGGTGCTGCAGCTCCTCGCCGTTCAGGGACGTGATCTGTCCCACGCCAATCAGCACCTTTCCGGCTGTAAAGCGCTTGAAATCCTGATAGAAGATTTCCTCATCCGATTTATCCTTAAGGTCGCTGCCTGCCCCGAACATTTCCATGGCATACTTCTCAATGTCAAGCCCTGCCATCTTGGCTAAGGCCCTGGCCGCCATCTCATCCACCGGCGTACAGGTTGGCGAACGGAACAGCAGGGTATCCGACACAATGGCGCTGCACAGAAGCCCTGCAATGGCCTTATCAATCTTAACCCCGGATTCCTGGTACATCTGATAGATGATCGTGGCCGTGCAGCCCAGGGGCTGGTTGCGGAAAAATACCGGTGACATGGTCTGGACCGTGCCCAGCCTGTGATGGTCGATGATTTCCTGGATTTCCGCACTTTCAATGCCTGCCACTGCCTGGTTCTTCTCATTGTGGTCCACCAGGATTACCTGCTTGCCTCTTGCGCCCAGCAGGTTCCGGCGTGAAATCATTCCCAGGTATCTTCCCTCCTTATCAAGGATAGGGAAGTCCCTGTGCCTCTTGCTGGCCATGACCTCGCGGATCTCGTCCGTATAGTCATCGCTGTTAAATGTAATCAGATGCTCCCTTGTCATGAAGTAGCTGATAGGCATGCTCTGGTTAATCAGACGGGCAGCCGTGTATGTGTCATAGGTGGTGGCAATCACGGTGCAGCCCCTGTCCTGGGCAATCTTCTTGATGGTCATGGACACCCCTGCCCCTTCGCACACAATGATGCAGGCAGCCCCCATCTCGATGGCGCACAGCTGTGACTCATACCGGTTGCCCAGTATGACCAGGTCGTGGGGTTCAATGTAAAACTCCATCAGATCCGGATTGGCCGCGGCAATCAGCACCTTTCCCTTATCAAAATAAACATCCGCATCCCCCACCAGCAGATCTGCCTCCAATGTCTCGATGATATTGGAATACTGTGTATTGGCCTTTGAAAGGATACTGCTGTCATAGATATTCATGTATGTCTTTGTGATGTCGCCCACGGTAATCAGGCCTTCCAGGGTCCCGTCCGGCCTTACGGACGGAATGGTCACGACATTATTCTCCTGCATGATCTTCCATGCCTTTTTCAGGGAAATGTTGTCCGCCACACCTTTGGTCTTGCGGATTTCAATATCCTTGACCTGGGTCCTCACATCCTCCACCAGCTTTGGCTCCTCCAGCCCAAAGTAGTTAAGCACGAACTGTGTCTCCCCGTTCACATGCCCGGCCCTTGCCGGAACATACTCATCCCCTGTCAGGGCGCGCTTCAGATTGGCATAGCAGATAGCCGAGCAGATGGAGTCCGTATCCGGATTCCTGTGCCCGATTACCATTGTCTTTCTTTTCAATTCCTGTTCCATTCTCTCTCCCTCAATTCCCTGCAGCCGCGGCTGCCAGTGGCGGTATGGTCCATGGCAGTTTATGGCAGGCAGTCTATGGTACTATGGTAATGTCTATGGTAATTTGTAATCTTTCATAATCTGTTTACATGGGATTCACATTTCGTTCATATTTATTTTTTATACTAATTTCATAAGAACTTGATATGTTCCAACAGGTTTAATGGTAAAATTGCACATAGATTTTTCATAATTGCCCCGGTTGCTATTTGACCGGGGTCTCCTCATGTCATGGGGCGCCATATGGCATGGCCTCCCCCTCATGTTCACGATTCTTCCCGCCATTTCAGTATATCAAACCAGATTTCTTTTTTCAACCAGAATATAGGCCGGGATACGCCATGACGTATCCATTTTGCATGGATATCCATTGTCAAAAGCAGAGGGGTGCAACTTCCGTCACACTCCCTCTGCCCATGGATTTCATCTGCCCCCGCATCCCAGCCGACGGAAAGCAATTTTCAAACACGCCCTACAGCTTATACTCCGCGTCACACTCAAACCCCGGAAGCACCGCGCCGCCTGACACCTTGCCGCCCTTTGCCCCGCTGCTGTCCGCGTGATACAGGACCCCGCCGTCCAGGCGGTACTTATATGTCCCGTCTACCTTATAAGCCTTCTCATTGGTCTGTATCTTACCCGCGGTATTCACCAGATACACCTTGCCGTCCACCTTAAAGGCCTGGTAGTCCGTGCCTTCCTTTGCAGTCACAAGAAGCCCGTTATAGTAAAGGAACCCGTCCTTTTCCCCGCTAAGCCCGGCCCCCTTGCCGGAACCGGACGCGTTGAAATAAAACGTATGCTTTTCCCCGGAACCGTCCGCAATCCCGTCAATCCGGCCGGTGCGCATCTTCCCGTCAGAATCCCTGCTTCCGAAATATCCAGTCAGGACCGTGTCACCGGCCGTTACCTTCACAAGCCCGTTCTGCCTGCATCCATACTGGTCAAAGAAATAACCTTCCCCATTAATCTTCGTAATGGCCCCGTTCATGGTCCTTGCCGTGGTCTTAAGATATGCCGGGACGCCGTCATTTTCAAAATAATACCACGCCTTATCCCCTTCCTGCGGCCCTTTGTAGGAATCCAGCCTGTTCAGCACGCCCTTATCCTCAGAATCCCCCGGATGACTGGACAGTTCCTTCCACTGCCCCTTTACCAGATACCCGTCATCCGGTCCGCCCAGGTACACAAAACGGCTGATTCCCACCGCATCGCCTGACTGCGGGGACGCCTTGACCGCGTGCCAGCCCGTAAGCATGACGCCATTTTCATCAAAATAGTACTTCTTCCCGTCAATGGATGCATCCTTAAAGTCCTTGGAATCCGCCCGTTTGGCCCTGCCGTTGGACTGGAAGTAAAACCACTTCCCATCCTCGCCCGCAGCCGTGTATTCCCTGGATACCGCGCCTTCCTGGGGCAGCTTATCCTCATCGAATTCCAGGCACTTCCAGCCCCTTGCCATGGCGCCGTTATCACCCAGGTAATAAATGTTGTTGCCTTCATAGTACCAGCCCGTGCGGAGCCTTCCGTCGCTGTCAAAGCAGTACCTGCCGTCCTCTATGTTCTTCCAGCCGTCCTCCTCTGCCTTACCGTCCTTGCCGAGGTAATACCAGCCTTCCTCCTTAAGTCCGTCCTTACCGTCGGCGTGGATCCAGGTATTCCTGACCATGGCGCCGCTGTCATCCACATAATAGGTATTGGCAATCCAGGTGCCCTTCTCTATAGTTCCTTCACTTCCCAGATAATAGGACTTTCCGTCCCTGGTCTTCCAGTCATTGACAGCGTAATTACCCTTGCTGTCCTTGTATCTCCAGTCCCCGTCTTCTTTTACCCAGCCGCTTTCGGACTTCTTCACGCCTGCTGCAACGGTTCCGTCCACAGGCCCTCTTTCCTTTGGTTCGGCCTTTGTAACCCCTTCGGTAACGGTGTCATATGCCGGGCCTTTGCCCGCAGCTTCCTCTCCCATGGCTGTCCCGGCTGCTGCCGATGCCATCCACAGTCCTGCCGTCACTGCCCATATCACTCTTTTTGCGGTCATACAATCCACCTCCTTATAGATTTCATTTTACCAGAAACCGGAACAAAATAACAGGAAGACAAAGGGGAAAATTACATAAGAATTCATTAATTTTTATAATCACCCCTGTTCCGGCTGGTGCTTTTGGCATGTAAGCCATCTCCGGTAGGTCAGGTCAATGAGGAACGCCCCCAGGGGCGCCGTGATCAGGATTGCAAGCACTGCCACTGTCAGCACGATATTCCCGCAGGCCAGCCCCATGGACAGGGGCACGCCCCCGATGGCTGCCTGGACCGTGGCCTTGGGCATATACGCCGCCATGCAGAACATCCGCTCCTTAAGGCTGAGACGGGTCCCCAGAAGGCAGCACATGACGCCTGCCATCCGGAATACCAGCGCTCCCAGTATAAGCAGGATGGCGGCAGCCCCGGCTGACACGGCATAATGAATGTCCACCGTTGCCCCAACCAGGACGAACAGCAGGATTTCCGCGCCCACCCAGAGCTTGTTAAACTTTAAGGAAAGCCGCCCAGCCACTGTCTCACGCTGCTTCTGAAGGGTAATCCCCATGCACATGACAGAGATAAGGGATGAAAATGTAAATGTCCCCTTCAGCGCATCCTCAAGGCTCACCAGTACAAAGGAGATGCACAGCAGGATGATGACCTTGGCCGTATCCCGGATATGGACCCATCTGAAATACAGGGCCAGGAGCGCCCCTGCCCCGCATCCGGCCAGGATACCCGCCAGGATGGACCATGGTATCTGCACAAAACTTACAGGCGAAACACTTCCCCCCTGTGCCAGCCCTGTAAACGCCGAGAACAGGACAATCACAAACACGTCGTCCACCGACGCCCCTGCCAGTATCAGCTGTGGGATGCTGTTATCCGTGCCATACCCTTCTTCCATGAGCATTATCATCTTAGGCACAATGACGGCCGGGGATACTGCTGCAACCACAGCGCCCATGACAGCGGCCTCCAGCACGGTAATCCCCAGCAGCCTGGGCGCCAGGACCAGCATGCCCAGGATTTCAAAACAGGCAGGCACAAAGCACATAAGGATAGCCGGCCGGCCCACCCGCTTCAGATCATCCACATCCAGGGACAGACCTGCCCGCATCAGTATGATAATAAGCGCAATCCTGCGCAGCTCCGCTGAAATCCCAAGTATGGAGCCGTCAATAAGATCCAGCGCATAAGGCCCCAGCAGGATTCCTGTGGCAATCATTCCTGCAAGGCCCGGCAGCCGCAGCCTCCTGCACGCCCAGCCCGCAGCCATCCCCACCATTAACATGTACGCAATACTTAAAAGCATATCCCATTCCTCCTGAAAGCGCAAAAAAAGCCGATGGTTCCTGCGTGAAATCACACAGAAGTCATCAGCTTAAATAAGCGGTTTTAGTATGACACTAAGGGAGAACCTCATTCCCCTGTAAACAATCTCTACTATATCCTATTGGGAATCAGTTGTCAATCCATAATTCTTACTTTCTGACAGTAGAAAAAATATGGATTAAGTGCTAGAATGGGGTAAAATCCAACTGTATTCCCATCGGAAAGGAGTAAGACCATGCCCCCATCCCCCATCACCATCCGCACCGCCTCTGTCAGCGACGCACCTGCCCTTCTCTCCATCTACGCCCCCTATGTTGAAAGGACAGCCATAACATTCGAATATACGGTTCCCACCCTGGAAGACTTCAGAAGCCGCATCTCCCGCACACTGGCCCGGTACCCCTATCTTGTGGCTGAATGCAGCGGGATTGCCATGGGTTATGCCTATGCATCCGCATTCCACCCACGGGCCGCCTATGACTGGTCCGCGGAGGTTTCCATCTACGTATCAGAGGACGCCAGGGGAACCGGAATCGGTACCCGGCTGTACGGCGCCCTGGAAGATATATTGAAGCAGCAGAATATCATCAATGTCAATGCCTGTATTGCCTACCCCAACCCGGGCAGCATATCCTTCCACGAGAAGCTGGGCTACCGGACAGTCGGGCATTTTACAAAATGCGGATATAAGCTGGGAAAATGGTGGGATATGATCTGGATGGAAAAAATTCTTGGGGACCATCCCGATGTTCCCGGCAGATTAATCCCTTATCCTGAATTAGGAAATGGATGTATTCCATCCTGAACTCCAGCCGCCGGATTCATGCAAAGGCAGTCCGGCCGTATGTCTGCGAAGGAAATATCCCGTCCATCAGTCTGAGCCGGAAGTCCCCAGCCTGCCATATATCCTTGCCATACGCCTGCATTTTCCTATCAGCGTCTCATCCAGATCCCCGGAGCGCATCCTCCATCTCCAGTTCTTACCCAGTGTCGACGGCTCATTGGTCCGGGACTCCGTTCCCGTGCCCAGGTAATCCTGTACCGGAATCACGGCCAGCCGGGCCACGCTTGCAAGCGCAAGCCGGATGAAATCCCAGTGTATCTCCTCCTCAGGCGTATACCGGTTTCCTATGTACTCCCTTGCAAATGCCTTATCCCTGTCATTCATGGATGCAAACCACCCTGCCAGGGTATCATTGTCATGGGTTCCCGTATAAACCACACAGTTCTCACCGTATTTATGGGGGAGATAGGCGCTGTCCTCTGTATCGTCAAAGGCAAACTCCAGCACCTTCATGCCGGGGAACCCGGTGTCCCTTACCAGCTTCAGGACAGTGGGGGTAAGGAATCCCAGGTCCTCTGCAATGATAGGCAGGTCCTGACCGCCAAACCGCTGCTGCATGGTCTCGAATATGCCGATTCCCGGCCCCTTCTCCCAGTGCCCGTATTCCGCTGTCTTATCCCCATAAGGAATGGAATAATATTCATCAAACCCACGGAAATGGTCCACCCGCACCACGTCATAGAGATGGAAACTGTAAGCCATGCGGTCCATCCACCACCTGTACCGGGTCTCTTTGTGGTATTCCCAGTCATAAAGGGGATTCCCCCACAGCTGTCCCGTGGCTGAGAATCCATCAGGCGGGCATCCGGCCACCGCCACCGGCATATTATCCGCATCAAACTGGAACAGCTCCGGATGGGACCAGCTGTCCGCGCCGTCGAATGCAACATAAATCGGGATATCCCCTATGATCCGGATTCCCTGCCCATTGGCATACCGCTTCAGGCTGCCCCACTGCTCCTCAAACTTAATCTGCTGGAATTCATAGAAACCGATCTCGTCTGACAGCATTTCCCGGTAAGCAGCCACTGCCTCCGGTTTCCTGAGGCGGATATCCTCATCCCACAGGTTCCAGCTCTTAGAACCAAAAAAGTTCTTAACCGCCATATAAAAACAGTATTCCCTGGTCTCATCGCCCAGGGTTTCGGCTGCAGGTCCATGGACTGCAGGTTCATGGACTGCGTCTGCCAGCCCGTTTTTCCATCTCTCATACGCCTTCCTGAGAAGCGGGAACCTGCCGTCATACAGTTTTCCATAATCAATGTCCCTGTCATCACTTCCAAAATCCACTACCTGGCATTCCTCTTCTGTCAGCAGGCCCTCCTCTGTCAGCTTCTCCAAATCAATGAAATATGGATTCCCTGCAAAGGCCGAAAAGGACTGGTAAGGTGAATCCCCAAAACCAGTAGGTCCCAAAGGCAGGATCTGCCAGTACTGCTGTCCTGCCGCCTTTAATTTATCAATAAAATCATACGCTTCCTTTGAAAATGCCCCGATACCATACCGCGAAGGCAGGCTGGCAATCGGAAGCAGCATTCCACATTCCCGCATCCCGTTCATCTCCTTTATTCCAATCCTGGTTGAATCCGGTCCAACCCACTGGAAAATGCCGCTTAATTGTATCACAGTTTCCTCCCGGATACAAGACCACGGCAGACCAGCCATACGCAGCGGCCGGACGCACAGCTGACGGAAAGCAATTTTCAAACACGCTCTAGTCCGCATCCCCATCTTTCCTGTACTCCCCCGGCGTCCCATGATACTTTTTACGGAACAGGCGGTTAAAATAGGAAATATTATCAAAACCGCACTTCTGTGCAACATCGGTCACTGGCAGCGATGTGGTGCGCAGGAATCCCGCTGCTTTTTCCAGCCTGAAATCATTGAGGTATTGTGTAAAAGGCATTCCCATATACCGCTTAAAGTACTTCATGAAATGGGAATTGCTGTAAAAGCACAGGGCTGCTCCATCCTCCACGGTAATCCGCTCGCCATAATGTTCTTCAATATATCCCAGGAGCAGCTTCATCTTTTCCCTGGATTTACTGGGGCGCTCCCCGTTAGCAGGAAGGCTTTCCGCCGCCAGAAGGCACAGAAGTGAGAACAGTTCTCCCTTAACCCCCAGCTGGTAGCCATACGGCTTATCCCTGCACAATACATCCAGATGCCTGATGCATTCCGACAGATATATATAATTCCCCATGCCCGCCTTCATATGGACCGGGCTTTTAATCCGGCCCTCGGACAAGGGAAAGAGGAACTCTGCCGTGCACACATCCTCATCAGCCGTCATGAGCATGGATGGACGGAATATGATATTCTCATACTCCATTGTCTCCCCGCCTGTCTGGCTGATTCCATGAAGCTGCCCCGGAAATACAGCAACCGCATCCCCCATCCCCACCTCATAGGGAACCATATCCACCGTAACCAGACCCCGTCCCTTTTTAACGGATATAATCTCCATCTCCTCATGCCAATGGACCGGAACCAGCTTAAAATCAAAAGGTATGGAACAGGGATAGATATTAAAAGGGAAATCCCTTCCCGCATGTTCCTTAATCTCATGGTAATCATAATAATGCAAACTTACATGCCCATCCAACCGGATAATCCCTCCCTGTCCTCTTATTTTGATAGTATTGTACTATATATAGACATAATTATGCAAGATTTTCTTATCATATAACACTATAATACAGACAAACGTACTAGAGCCTGTTTGAAAATTCATTCCCGCCATCTGCACGCCCCACTTCGCGGTATATTTGGTCCCGATTCAGTCAGCGTAGCCCGCTACGCCTCCATCATCGGGACCAAATCTCCCACGAAGTGGGACGCACAGCTGACGGAAAGCAATTTTCAAACACGCTCTAAGGTGTGTTTGGAACCCCACAATATGGTTACGGAACCCATGTTACCCCCACATATAAGCATACATTGAAAGGAAGTAATCCCATGAACCAAAAACAAATGGAAGAAATGCTAACCGCTGCATGTAAGAAGGATCTGGCATCCTGCACCGACCAGGAGATTTATACCGGACTCCTGCATCTGGTAAAAGACCTGGCCGGAACCCACAGATCCGATGAAGGAAAGAAGAAGCTCTATTATATTTCCGCTGAATTCCTTATCGGAAAACTGCTGTCCAACAATATGATTAACCTTGGAATCTATGACGGCGTGAAATCCATCCTGGACAGCCACGGTAAGTCCTTAAGCCGGATTGAGGAGATAGAGCCGGAGCCATCCCTTGGCAACGGAGGACTTGGCCGCCTGGCCGCCTGTTTCCTGGATTCCATTGCAACCCTTGGATTAAACGGGGATGGAATCGGCCTGAATTATCATCTCGGCCTATTCAAGCAGCTGTTTAAGGATAACCTTCAGGATGAGGAACCTAATCCCTGGATTAAGGACACCTCATGGCTCACCAAGACAGATGTAACCTATGAGATTCCCTACAAGGGCTTTACCCTGACATCCAGGATGTACGACATCCAGGTAACCGGTTATGGGAACCGCACCAATACCCTCCATCTGTTCGACGTGGAGACCGTGGATGAATCCCTGGTAACAGAAGGCATTTCCTTTGACAAGGAGGACATACGGAAGAACCTTACCCTGTTCCTGTACCCGGACGACAGTGACAAGGCGGGCCAGGTCCTGCGCATCTACCAGCAGTATTTCATGGTCAGCAATGCCGCGCGATTGATTCTGGCAGAAGCGCTCAGCAAAGGCTCCAGCCTTTACGACCTGCCCGACTACGCGGTCATCCAGATTAATGACACCCATCCGACCATGGTCATACCGGAGCTGATCCGTCTGCTCACCGCGGAGCACGGCATGGAAATGGACGATGCCATCCAGGTTGTAAGCAGGACCTGCGCTTACACCAACCACACCATCCTGGCAGAGGCACTGGAAACATGGCCCATGGAATATTTCAAGGAAACCGTGCCGCAGCTGATTCCAATCATGGAAGTGCTGGACGACAAGGTGCGCCGCAGATTTGACGACCAGTCCGTGGCCATCATTGACAAAGGCGACCGGGTCCATATGGCCCATATCGACATCCACTACGGCTTCAGCGTCAACGGCGTGGCTGCCCTTCACACGGATATCCTGAAGGAAAATGAACTGCATAACTTTTATCAGATTTATCCTGAAAAATTCAACAACAAGACAAACGGCATCACCTTCCGCCGGTGGCTCCTCCACTGCAATCCCCAGCTGACCGCGCTGATTGAGGAATTAACCGGCAGCGGGTTCAGGAAGGATGCCATGGAGTTAAAGAAACTGGACGCCCCGGAATTCATGAATAACATGAAGACCCTGCACCGCCTCTTAGCCATCAAGGATGGGAAAAAAGAGGACCTGGCCCTGTACCTTAAGGAGACACAGGGAGTGGATGTGAATCCCCAGTCCATTTTTGACATCCAGATCAAGCGCCTTCACGAGTACAAGCGCCAGCAGATGAACGCCCTGTACCTGGTACACAAATACCTGGAGATTAAGAAGGGTAAAAAACCGACCACCCCAATCACTGCCATATTCGGGGCCAAGGCAGCCCCTGCCTATGTGATTGCAAAGGATATCATCCACATGATCCTCTGCCTGGAGCAGATCATCGACAATGATCCGGATGTAAAACCATGGCTTCAGGTGATCATGGTCAATAACTACAACGTGACCCTGGCTGAGAAGCTGATACCTGCCTGCGATATTTCCGAGCAGATTTCCCTTGCCTCCAAGGAGGCCAGCGGTACGGGCAACATGAAGTTCATGCTGAACGGCGCCGTAACCCTGGGCACGGACGATGGGGCCAATGTGGAAATCCATGAACTTGTGGGGGATGACAATATCTATATCTTTGGTGATTCCAGCGAAACGGTGATCCAGCGTTACAAGGACGGGAGCTACTGCTCCAGGGCCTACTACGAAGCGGACCCATCCATCCGGGAGGCCGTGGACTTCATCACCGGCCCCCAGATGCTGGCCGTGGGTTCAAAGGAACACCTGGAGCGTCTGTCCAACGAACTGCTGACCAAGGACTGGTTCATGACCTTCCCTGACTTTGATGCATACTGCAGGGCCAAGGAACAGGCTTACAATGATTATGAGAACCGCACAGAATGGGCCAGGAAAATGCTGGTCAATATCAGCCAGGCCGGTTTCTTCTCTTCCGACCGCACCATTGAAGAATATAACCGGGATATATGGAAGCTGGACTAAGCTTTTTTAGATGGGATATTGGATTTTAACCTCATTTGTAATATATTTGGAAGAAATTTCATAAAATCTTCAAAATCATGTGATATCTTATGTGCTATACTATTACAATGCAGTGTGAGCACAATTCAGATACATACATGAAAAGGAGTAACCCAGATATGAACAAATTAACGGCGGCTGCCCTCCCGCTTGCCATGACGGCAGCACTTGCGGCAGCCCCAATCCATACAGTACTTGCCGGAGCCTATGGCCACATTCCATCCCTGACAGGAGAAGCAGGCTCAGTCCAGACATCCTCCCTTGGGGATGCAGGCTCAGGCCAGACATTCTCCCTCGGCGATGCAGGCTCAGGCCAGATATTCTCCCTTTGCGATGCAGCCTCCCCCAACAATTCATTTTCCCCATTCGCAGTAGGTCCTGGACTCAATAACCTTTCCACCCGGGATGACTATGCGGCTTACCAATGGGCCTTCAAGAACGACGGACAGGTACAGAAGATTGAGCGGAAGCTGGATATAAAGACAGTGGATCCCATTGTCAAGACAGATGAAAACGGGGTGGACACCATATCCCTTCCGCCCCTTGGTCCCAGCAACTTCAAGGCCAGCACCATTGATGCGGTAAAGGGGATTGATATCAACCTCCAGCCTGCCTGGGAGCTTTATGATCAGATTGAGAATAAGCGCCCGGTCATCGTGGCAATCATTGACACGGGTATTGATGTGGATCATCCGGACCTTAAGGACGCCATATGGGTCAATGAGGATGAGATTCCCGGTGACGGGATTGACAATGACGGCAATGGCTTCATCGATGATGTGAACGGCTGGAACTTCATTGACAATAACAACCAGCTCTACACCGGTAAGGAAGACAACCACGGCACCCACGCGGCAGGCACCATTGCCGCCTCCAGGAACAACGGCGGTTCAGTGGGAATCACGGATAACCAGTATGTCAAGATCATGTCCATCAAAGCCCTGGGCGGCGAGGAAGGAAAGGGCAGCCCTGAAAGCGTCATTGCCGCCATCCGCTACGCCGAGGCCAATGGCGCCCAGATATGCAACCTAAGCTTTGGTTCTGAAAATTACACTGAGGAGTTCCGTGCAACCATCCAGAATTCCAAGATGCTGTTCGTGGTTGCGGCGGGCAATGGGAACGAGGACGAAATCGGCTACAATATAGATAAGAATCCTGTCTACCCAGCCAGCCTTCCATATGACAATATCATAACCGTGGCTAACCTGATATTCAACGGCAAGCTGGACAGAAGCTCCAACTACGGTCCGGTCAGCGTGGATATTGCCGCCCCGGGCACATTCATCCTAAGCACCATCCCGGATAAATCCTTCGCCTTCATGTCCGGCACCTCCATGGCAGCGCCCATGGTAACGGGAGCAGCCGCCATGCTGTACTCCGCCCGCCCGGAACTGAGCCTTCAGGATGTGAAGAATATCCTCATCACCTCAGCCCATAAGCTGGATACCCTGAACGGAAGGGTATACAGCGGCGGGATGCTGGATGTGTATTCAGCCCTTCAGTGGGCAAGACAGTAAGGATAGGCCACAATGAGATGCCATGAATCCACTAAATAAAGAAGCTGCCGCCTCAATGGGGGAATCCCATTGAGACGGCAGCTT
>DS990260.1:2257732-2272374 GCA_000155435.1 Clostridiales bacterium 1_7_47FAA
GAAGCTGCCGCCTCAATGGGGGAATCCCATTGAGACGGCAGCTTCTTTATTCTTAATCTGTCTTTATTCTTAATGCTTCTTTATTCTTAATCTTTCTTTATATCCCTATTTCCCTTACCCAATTACACGGGATAAGCCTTACTCTCCTTATCAGCCACAGCGCCGTCCACCTTGGTCTGCTGTGCGGCCCTGTACTCGAAGAATTCCTTTGCAACAGCCGGGAACAGTGCGTAACTCAACACATCCTCATCCTGCTGCTTCCACTGTGCGCATTCCTTCTCAAACTGAGGAAGCTGCGGCGGAATCAGGTCGGCCGGACGGCAGGTAATCGGTGTCTCATCGCCGATGATCTTCTTCTGGACTTCAGCATTAAATGGCTTAACTGTCTGGCCGAACTCGCCGAGCATGATCTTCTTGGACTCCTTCGGAACCATCTTATAGCGCTCGCCCATGATGACATTCATAACAGCCTGGGTACCGACAATCTGTGAAGACGGTGTAACCAGGGGAGGCTCACCAAAGTCCTTACGCACTCTCGGGATTTCCTCCAGAACCTGACGGTACTTGTCTTCCTGTCCAGCATCCTTAAGCTGCTTAACCAGGTTGGAGAGCATGCCGCCCGGTACCTGATACTGCAGTGTCTTGATATTAACGCCCAGCACCTTCGGGTTCAGGAGGCCGCTCTTAAGCGCCTCGTCGCGGATTGGCTGGAAGTGGTCTGCAATCTCAGCCAGCAGTGTCTGGTCATAACCAGTGTCGTACGGTGTGCCGCGGAAGGTCTCAACCATGACCTCGGTTGCCGGCTGGCTGGTTCCCAGTGCCAGAGGTGACATTGCACAGTCAATGATCTCACAGCCTGCCTCTACTGCCTTTAAATAGGTCATGGAGGCAACGCCGGAGGTGTAGTGGGTATGCAGGTCGATTGGAAGCTTGGTACCTTCCTTCAGGGCCTGTACCAGCTCTGCTGCCGCATATGGTGTCAGAAGGCCGGCCATATCCTTGATACACAGGGAATCAGCGCCCATGTCCTCAATCCTCTTGGCAATGTCCTTCCAGTAATCCAGGGTATATGCGTCACCCAGTGTGTAGCAAAGGGCTATCTGAGCATGTCCTTTTTCCTTGTTGGTAGCCTTCACGGCTGTCTCCAGGTTGCGGATATCGTTCAGACAGTCGAAAATACGAATGATATCAATACCATTGGCAATGGACTTCTGTACAAAGTACTCTACCACATCATCTGCATAATGGTTATATCCCAGGATGTTCTGTCCGCGGAACAGCATCTGCAGCTTGGTATTCTTAAATCCATCCCTCAGTTTCCTCAGTCTGTCCCATGGATCTTCCTTCAGGAAACGAAGGCAGGAATCAAATGTAGCGCCGCCCCAGCACTCGACTGCGTGGTAGCCTACTTTGTCCATCTTATCAATAATGGGCAGCATCTGCTCAGTAGACATCCTGGTTGCAAGCAAGGACTGATGGGCGTCACGAAGGACGGTCTCCACAATCTTTACTGGCCTCTTCTCTATCTCTGCCATAGTTATAATCCTCCTATAATTGTCAAAATGTTATACCGTTATACCCCAAAGATTGCCATGAACGTACCGGCTGCGACCGCTGTACCGATAACGCCTGCAACGTTGGGTCCCATGGCATGCATCAGCAGGAAGTTGGTAGGATCTGCTTCTGCGCCAACCTTCTGGGACACACGTGCTGCCATAGGAACTGCAGATACGCCTGCGGAACCGATTAACGGATTAATCTTTCCTCCGGTAATCTTGCAAAGGAGCTTGCCGAAAAGCACGCCGCCAATGGTGCCGAAGCAGAATGCAACAAGGCCCAGGATAACAATCTTAACGGTTGTTGCATTTAAAAATGCCTCAGCGCTGGTGGTTGCACCAACAGAAGTTCCCAGCAGGATGACCACTATATACATCAGCGCGTTGCTTGCCGTGTCAGCCAGCTGCTTGACAACGCCGCTCTCACGGAACAGGTTGCCTAACATCAGCATACCTACAAGAGGAGCTGTGGACGGCAGGATCAGACACACTACCACGGTCACGATGATTGGGAATAAAATCTTCTCCAGCTTGGATACCGGACGAAGCTGTTCCATCTTAATCTTACGTTCTTTCTCAGTTGTAAGCAGCTTCATGAACGGCGGCTGGATGATTGGCACCAGCGCCATGTAGGAATACGCTGCCACTGCAATGGGTCCCATGATCTGAGTCTGTCCCAGCTTACTGCACAGGAACAGGGATGTAGGGCCGTCCGCTCCGCCGATGATGGAGATGGCAGCCGCTTCCTTGCCTGTGAATCCCAGCAGGATGGCGAAGAAATAAGCGGAATAGATACCCAGCTGTGCCGCAGCTCCCATAATGAAGCTGATTGGGTTGGCAATCAGCGGACCAAAGTCCGTCATCGCGCCTACGCCCAGGAAAATGAGGGACGGTAAGATGCTCCACTCATCCAGCTGGAAGAAATACCACAAAAGCCCTCCGGTTCCATTGGATGTCTGCTCCGGTGAATACATGATCTCAGGATAAATATTAACCAGCAGCATTCCGAATGCAATCGGGATCAGAAGCAGGGGCTCATACCCCTTCCTGATGGCAAGATACAAGAACACCAGGGCTACTACGATCATTGCATAATTGCCTGCGTCCAGATGGAAAAACGCCATCTGGTTCAGCAGGTTGTTAACTATATTGCCAAAATCCATAATGTTCCCTCCATAATGAATCCCATATTACTATGGACCCACCTATTTTATTAGTTCAGAGTAGCCAAAACCGCGCCTGATTCAACGGAATCGCCAGTGGATACATTAATGCTGGCAATGGTTCCATCCTGAGGAGCCACGATATCATTTTCCATCTTCATTGCTTCCAGTACCAGGATGACATCGCCCTTCTTGACAGCCTGGCCAACTGCGCCCTTGACAGCTACCACCTTGCCTGGCATTGGGGCCGCAACCTGCACGGAGCCAGCTGCGCCTGCCGGTGCGGGAGCTGCTGCCGGTGCAGGAGCTGCTGCTGGAGCCGGGGCCGCTGCCGGGGCAACAGGAGCTGCTGCCGGTGCAGCACCTGCTGCTGCGCCTTCTTCAACGGTTACTGCATATGCTTTTCCATTAACTGTAATTGTATATGTCTTCATTATATAATTCCTCCTGAAATTAAGAATAATTACGGAATCCTGTTCCTATCTCCGCCTGGAACCCTGTACGCGGCGGATGGAACGAACCACCAGACCGTTAGAAGAAGTTCCCTCATAAGCGGCTATGGCCGCTGTGATAACTGCTACAAGCTCAGCATCACCGGATAAATCCGGACCTGCTGCCGGTGCTGCGGGCGCTGCAGGCGCTGCCTTTACCGGCGCGGGTGCTGGCGCTGGCGTTTCATTCTTTGTCTTAAGCCCTGTCTCCCACTTGTGGATGAATTTGAAGCAGGCAATCAGCAGGCTGATGAAAATCAGGACAGCAAACACTGTACCGATACCAATCACAGCATATACCGTGGCTGTCTCCAGCAGGCTTGCGACGCTCTTATCTGCTTCCGATGCATCAACCAGTTCGGTAAATTCAGATACAACCGTACCGGTGGCATCATTTACATTGACCACGTACTGCATCTTTCCTTCGGTAAATGTAACCGGAAGGGCAACCGTATAACTGCCGTCAGCCAGAAGCACCACTGATGCGCCGTCCAGATCCACATCCCTTACTTCGCCGTATTCATGCTTCGCATCAATCAGGACATTAAAGTAATTGACGCTGTCTTCGGTTCCCACTTTCTCATACATGGCCTTCTGGACATTCAGCTGTTCCAGGGATACTGACAGATCCTGTGCCGCCTGGATTTTCTTACTGATGGCCATGTTCTCATCTACGGGGGTTCCCTCCATGCTGATCTGGGCAGCCTTTGCTGCAGCATCATCCTGTTTCGCAGAGCAGGCAGACAGGCTCATCAGGCAGGCAGCCATCAGAACCGCTGCTGCCGCTCGTTTCATTAATCGTCTCATATACCTGTCACCTCTCTTTAAACCGTGCCATGCTTCTTAGACGGACGGTCCTCTCTCTTTGTGAACAGCATTTCAAAGGCCGCGATTACCCTCTGACGGGTCTCCTCTGCCTTGATGATATCGTCTACATATCCTCTCTTAGCTGCTGCAACGGCGCTGGACTGCAGTGTGGCATACTCTGCTGTCTTCTCCGCAATCAGGGCAGCCGCATTGTCGGATGCGTTGATTTCACCTGCGTACATGATCTTAACTGCTTCAGCCGGATTCATCATGCCGATGACCGCGTTCGGCCATGCGTAAACCACATCCGCACCAATGGACTTGCTGCCCATGGTCAGGTATGCGCTTCCGAATGCATCCTTCACAACCACCGTTACCTTTGGTACGCTTGCATTGGCATAAGCGTAGGTAAGGCGTGCCGCTGCCTTGGCAATCCGTCTCTCGCTGCACTTCTTGGCCTTGTAGCCCTTAACGTTAACAAGGGTAAGTACAGGAATGTTGAAGGCGTCGCAGAAATTGATGAAGTCGGTGGCCTTGTCACAGCCCTTGCCGGACAGTACGGCCTCGAAATCTTCCTTCTTCTCACCGTTCTCATAAACCTCGGTACGGTTTGCAACACAGCCCACGGTTGTCCCATTCAGGCGGATGAATCCGGTTACCATGCAGGGTTCATAAGCTTTCTTAACTTCCATAAAGAAATTATTGTCAGAAATCATGGACAATGCCAGGGCCGTATCTCCTGTGCATGCATCCAGGTTCCCACAGATGCGGTTTAAATCATCCTGGCACTCGCCATAGGACATGTCATCTTCATTATTGGATGGCAAAATGGATACCAGGCTGCGTATCTGGGACAGGATAGAGGCTTCGTCCCCTGTAAAATCAGCCAGACCTGATTCCCTGCTCTGGAATTCAGCTGAGGAAGTGTCACATTTTTCCTTGTAGTTCCCGTCAATTGCATTCGGTGCATTGACAAACAGTTTGCCGGACTTCTCTTCCATAAAGGTGAAATCCGTAATGCCTGCAGATACCGCCATGCCGCCGCCGCAGGTCCCAAAGATTGCTGTTATCTGTGGAATCACGCCGGATGCCATGGTCTGGCTTAAATACAGCTTCCCAAAACCGTCCAGTGCGTCGGTTGCTTCCTGAAGACGCAGTCCTGCACAGTCTACTAGACCAACCACAGGCGCTCCCATCTTCATTGCCATGGAATAGATGTTGCAGATTTTCTTTGCATGCATTTCACCCATGGAACCGCCTAATACTGACGCATCCTGGCTGTATACATACACCAGGCATCCACCGATGGTACCATAACCGGTAACCACACCATCAGCCGGGGTCTCCTGCTCAGTCATGTTAAAGTCCGTACTTCTGGCAGTGATGTACGCGCCGACTTCAACAAAACTGTTCTCATCAAGCAGGGCTACGATGCGGCTGCTTGCTGAAGTTTGTGCTGAATTACTCATTTTCCAGTCCTCCATCATTCATAAGTTTAACAATATCTAAGCATCAAAGCTGAAAAAAACAGCCATGACGCAAAAAAAAGCAGAAATATTGCCACATACTATTATAATAATAAATTTGTCAAATTTCAAGTTCTTTCGGTATAAAAAGGTGAAAATATTAACGAACCTCCAAATGCGGGATATGGAAAGGAGTTGTAGCATTTCCAAAAGAAATAGAAAGGCTGCAACTCCATTTTTGTTAGATAGTACTCAATATTTTTTATCCGATTGAAAAAAATTTGTCATGGATGACCTGGACTGCTTTATCCGCATCCTTCTTGTCAACCAGGACCGATATCTTGATCTCGCTGGTGGAAATCATGTTGATGTTGATATTGGCATCGTAAAGCGCCTCAAAGAGCGTGGCTGCCACGCCGGGGTTGTTGATCATACCCGCGCCCACAACGGAAACCTTTGCAATATCCGTATTCGTCTCAAGCCGCGCATAGCGGATTTCGTCCCTGTGTTCCTCAAGCAGTCCGGCCGCCTTTAAAAGATCTGATCCGGCAACGGTAAAGCAGATATCCTTGCCCTCCTCATGGCCAATACCCTGAAGGATGATGTCCACATTGATGTGGTTCTGGGCCAGCAGGGAGAATACCTTAAAAGAGGTTCCTATCTCGTTGGGCACCCCGATCAGTGCAATCCTTGAAATATTCTTGTCCTTTGCCACGCTGCTGATATACGACTTTTCCATACGCTTTACTACTCCCTTCACTTTTGTGCCCGGATGGCCCGTAAAGCTTGAGAGCACCTCCAGTCTCACATTATATTTCTTCGCCATCTCCACCGAACGGTTATGTAACACCTGGGCGCCCAGGGTGGCCAGCTCCAGCATCTCGTTGTAGGTCACCTCATCCAGCTTCCTGGCTCCCTTTACCGTCCTTGGGTCTGCGGTGTACACCCCGTCCACATCCGTGTAAATCTGGCAAAGCTCCGCATCCAGGGTGGCTGCCAGGGCCACTGCCGAGGTATCGGAGCCTCCCCTTCCAAGGGTGGTGATGTCCTGGTTCCTGTTTATCCCCTGGAATCCGGTGACAATGACAATCTTCTTCTGGTTCAGTTCCGCCTCAATCCGCTCCGTGTCCACCCGCTTGATCCTGGCGTTCCTGGAAACCGTGTTGGTATACATGCCGGCCTGCCAGCCCGTCAGCGATATGACAGGGCAGCCCAGGGCTTCAATGGCCATGGCGCACAGGGACACCGATATCTGTTCCCCTGTGGACAGCAGCATATCCATTTCCCGGTTGGAAGCATTGGGATTCACCTTCCTGGCCATCTCTATCAGGTCGTCCGTGGTGTCTCCCTGGGCGGATAGCACGGCCACCACCTGGTTTCCCGCCTTATAGGTGTCCGTGATGATCCTTGCCACGTTACGGAGTCTCTCCGTGTCAGCCACCGAGGTCCCGCCGAATTTCTGTACAATTAAACCCATACCTGTTCCTTTCCATACCTGTTCTCTGTTTCAATCCACGCCCAGTATATTGTCGAAGTGCGACTGCATCCTACGTAGATGCGTGGTTGACCTCATGGCAGTGGGGGATACCGATTACTCTCCGCCCACCACTGCCGTTAAGTTTGTTTTTGGCAATTCATCCCACCACCTTAGAGGATGGGAAAATCCTTGCTAATATTTGTCAAAAAAGGAGCAGTGACCACCAGGGGCACTGCTCCTTAAGCCTTTTCTATTAATATTTTACACGCTGGGCCTTGTTTGTCAACCAGAGCCTTTAATTTTCCAGGTTACGCCACTTAAAGTCCGGCACCACGTCGGACCATTTGCTGATTCCGATGATGGGTTTGGCAAACTCCGTTGCCTCCAAGGTGGCGTTCTTCTTATCAATATCCCTGAATACCTGCCATATCTTCTTGCGCTTGGTTGCCACGATCAGGTTGGGCTGGTTCATGTCGCACTCCCAAAGCCCGAACTTCAAGCCGTCCTTTGCCTCCGAAGGCGCATCCACCTGGCGGCTCACCGTATAGGCGTCAATATATGGGTTGCTGTCCACCAGATAGTAGGAATAGGCATAGGCAGCCGCCTGGATCTCTGGTATGTTGCCCCTGGTGGGACTGTAGGACGTAAAGCCCTGCTCGGTCAGTATGATATGGCGCACATGGCCGGAAGGCGTACGCAGTGTCTCCTGCACAAAATAATCCGTCAGCACGTTCAGGTTGGCAAAGTTGATGACCGGGGAATTAAAATCATTGGTAAAAAGCCCGGTGGACTGTGGGTCATCCCAGAACTCCGGCTCCGTCATGGGGCATGGATACGGATGATAGGCCAGCCCCCACTCCATCTGTCCCTCTGTGTTGGCAATGGAGTTAAAACTGTCCACAATCTGCTTGCCGCCGTATTTTAACTTGCCGTCAATCTCGTTCATCCAGTTGTAATCCAGGGAAAAGTAGACCCTGTCATTGGCATTGGTGCTCTTGATGGCAGTGTAAATCACGCGGAAGGCTTTCTGGTACGCCTTTACATAGGTGGTCAGGTCCGTGGATCCCATGTAGTTCCACTGCTGGTTATTAATCTCATTGCCGATGATCCAGTTGGACACCTTGCCATAATTGGGGTTCTTGCCGCTGTAATGGTCTGCCAGGAAGGAGGCGATTGCCTTGGTCTGTTCAAACCCGTTCTCAGTCTGCGCATTGAACATATAGTAAAATGCATTGGAGCTCTTCTGTGTCCCCGGATAGATAAGGTCCGGGGTATTGGGGTTCCAGTCATTGAGCAGGATGACCGTAACGGTCATTCCCTTGCCGGACAGGGCGCTGATGGTCTCGTCATAGGCATCCACCACCGCTTTGTTGAAGTTGTAGGTCACCCCATCATAATTGTATGTAATGCCCGTACCCATGATCTGGGAAAATGCAATGTTGGTGGTAACGTGCTTCACGCCCAGGTCAAAGGCGTCGCTGAGCATGTCAATCTCAATATTCAGGCCCTTCTTTGTTAACGGGTCCTTGAAGGCTTCCTGGTTCTTCGCCACTATCTCGGGGTTGGTTATATAGTGGGGCTTGCTGACCGGTAGGAAGTCCGCCCCGTCATAGACCGCCAGCATGAACCTGCTGTACAGACGGTCCTGGGGTGTCCCAAGGTTCAGGGGGATGGTCACCGAGGTACTCCCAAGGGCTGCTGCCGATGCTGCATAATCCCTGCGGCTTCCGATTTCATCCTCAAAGGGCTGCATCTCAAAGATATAAATCTTCCCGTCCGTGCCGGCCGCGTCCCCGCTGCTGTTAAATCCAATCTCAATGTTCTGTTTATCTCCGGTAATCTTACAGGAGGTAATCTGCCCCGACACTGCCGGAACAAATGCCTGTTCCGCCGCCTGGGCCTGGGCCGCTGCCTGGGCTGCCTGGTCCTGGGCCGTGTCCGCATAAGCGTATGTGCTGCCCAATGACGCAGTGGAGCACAGCAGGGCTGCGGCCAGCGCCAGTATCTTTCCTCCCTTGAATTTGGTTCTCTTCATTGTTTCATTCCTCCCAGCTTTCTCCAGAATAGGATACAAGGTACATCATACAGGATTAAGTTTACATTTTCCGTGAACTTTTTATTACATGTCTCTTAATTATTGTATGACGCTCTGGAAGATTTTACGTTTGGTTATGAAAAGAATCTTACAGCTTCGACACATCAATCACCGCCCCTGTATCAGCCGAACTTACCAGCGCCGCATATTTGGCCAGAGCAGGTTTCCTGGGCTTCCTGACCGGGACGGATGTTTTCCGCCTTCTGTCAAACTCCTCTTCTGTCACCTCAACATGCAGGCTTCGGCCCGGGATATCAATCTCTATGATATCCCCGTCCTCCACCAGCCCGATGGGGCCGCCGGATGCCGCCTCAGGCGATACATGGCCCACGCATGGACCATGGGTTGCTCCTGAGAACCGTCCGTCCGTGACCAGGGCGCAGTCCTCGTCCATGCCCCTGCCCATGATAAGGGCTGTGGTGGAAAGCATTTCCCTCATGCCCGGGCCGCCCTTGGGGCCTTCATAGCGGATGACAATGACGGTTCCCTTTTCTATCCCGCCGCCGCTGACAGCCGCGTCCGCTTCCTCCATGGAATCGAATACCCTTGCCTTCCCACGGAAATGATACATGGAAGGCTTTACCCCCGACTGCTTCACAACCGCGCCTGAGGGCGCCAGGTTTCCCTTGAGGATTGCAATACCGCCTTCCGGTTTCTGGGGTTCATCCATGGACTTTAGCACCTGGTCCGGCCGGGCCTGGACCGGTTCAAGAAGTGTGCTAAGCGTCTTGCCGGTAACGGTCAGTACATCCTTATGAAGCCTGGATTCAATGGTCTTTAGCACTGCCTGGATCCCGCCGCTGGCATCCAGGGATACGATGGGATAATCCCCTGAGGGCTGGAGGTTGCATACAAACGGCACCTGGCGGCTGATGCGGTCAAAGTCCTCCAGGGTCAGCTCCACCCCTGCCTCATGGGCAATGGCCATAAGGTGCAGCACCAGGTTGGTGGAGGAACCGGTTGCCATGGCTCCTGCAATACCATTGAGCATGGTCTCCCTGGTCAGTATCTTCCTCGGTGTAAGCCCCTCCTTAAGCATTTCCATCACACACCGGCCCGATGCCTTGGCAATCCGTTTCCTCTTATTGGACACGGCCGGGGCGGTTCCTGCACCGGGCAGGGCCATTCCCAGGACCTCGGTCAGCATGCACATGGAATTGGCGGTTCCCAGATGGGCGCAGCTTCCAACCGTTGGAAGGGCGGCCTTCTCCGCCTCCTTCATCTCCTCTGCCGTCACCGTCCCCATCTCTACCCGGCCCGGATACTCCCGCAGCTCCGAGGAACAGAACAGCGGGTTGCCGCCCACATTGCCGGGAAGCATGGGGCCTCCGGGCACTATCACTGCCGGAATATCCAGCCTGGCGGCCGCCATCAGCATTCCCGGGATGATCTTGTCACAGCCGGGCAGCAGTACCATGGCGTCAAAATGATGGGCCTCCACCACCATTTCCACGGAATCCGCAATCAGGTCCCTGCTGGCCAAAGGATAGCACATCCCCTTATGTCCCTGGCACAGGCCGTCACAGATTGCAATGGTTTCCGACTGCCTTGGCACGCCGCCTGCTTCTATGACACCCTGCTTCACATAATCCGCCAGTTCCCGAAGATGCACATGTCCCGGCACCATCTCGCTGAAGGAACCGATGACCGCCACAAATGGCTTCTTCATATCCTCCTCATCCATGCCTGTGGCATATAAAAGCGCCCTCTGGCCGGACCGCCCCAGGCCGTTGGTCAGCATACTGCTACGGTACCTCCTGTCCTTCATCTCAAACTCTTTCTCAAAATCCATATCACGTCCTCCTCGCTTTGCGCTGTTCCTGTCCGCGCCGTGTAAATATTCCATGGCTTTATTATAAACCCCGTCTTTTAGAAAGTAAAATTAATAGATATTGATGTATTGTTAATTTTTCTAACAGTATTATTTTTCCATTATTGTTTTTCTTCTCATTTCCTTCTATAATAAAGATAGGATGTAAAAGGAGGATTCCATGAACCTGAAGGAAATCGAATACATTGTGAAAATAGCCGAGGAGCGCAATGTGACCAGGGCAGCACAAAAGCTTTTCATCACCCCCTCCGCCCTGAACCAGCAGCTGCTGCACCTGGAGCGGGATATCGGCACCCCTCTGTTCAACCGCTCCCGCACCGGATGGACCCCCACGGAGGCCGGGGAGGTCTATCTGGGCACGGCAAGGGAGATGCTGCGCATGAAGCGGGAGACATACCGCCGCCTGCAGGATATCGCTGCCGTCAAAAAAGGCACCCTCTCCATCGGTTTCCCGCCGGAAAGAGGCGCCTTTATGTTCACGGATGTATATCCTGATTTTCACAGGGAGTATCCTGGGATTGTCATCAATGTAACTGAGGCAAGCGTGCGCAGGCAGCAGCAGATGATTGCACAGGGCGGTCTGGATATCGGCTTCATGACCCTGAGGGACAGCCAGAAGACCGAGGATGCGTACATCCACATTGCTTCTGAGGAACTGATCCTGGCAGTCCCTTCTGTCCATCCCCTGTGCGGCCAGGCTTCCCTGACAGGCAAGGGTCCGTATCCGGAACTGGATATCAGGGGACTTAAGTATGAGCCATTTGCCCTGATGTACAGGGAATCCACCATACGGGAGTGTGTGGACAGCATTTTCCGGCAGGCGGGTTTTGTGCCCAATGTGCTCTTCGAAACATCCAGGGCAAAAACCATCATCGATATCATTGCCGCCAGGATGTGCTGCGGTCTGGTCCCCTATACGGACTCCATCCCTCCCAGGAAGGAAGTTGCCTTCTTCTGCCTGCCGGGCCATCCCACCTGGGACCTGGCTGCCAGCTACCGGAGGAACAGCTACTTAAGCATGCCTGCCAGACGTTTCATCGACCTGGCCTCCTGCTATTGGAAGAAGGAGCTTGCGCTGCCCGGTGCGGACGCCGGCGGTCAGGCAGCCCATGTCAGCACAGCTTCTCCATGACGGACGCGGATGTCTTTTCATTATTAATACAGCAGGTATCATAGTACCTTCTGTAATATTCCGTATACAGAAGGTCAATCAGGAACAGCTGGCTGATTTCCGCGGATGAGGAACCGGCCTGAAGAGGGCTTTCATTGGCGCCGCAGAGCAGCACCATGTCCCCATAGGCTGTAAGGGGGGATTTGATGAAACGGGTGATACATACAATATCAGCCCCGGCCTTCTTAGCCAGTTCCGCCACATGGATGGTGTCCTTGGTTGCGCCGGAATAGGAAAATACAACAGCCGTTTCGCCCTTTGACATGGTGGAGGCCATCATGGCCTGCATATGGGAATCTGCCACACAGTATACCTTGGGTTCTATTTTTAAGAACTTGTCCGCAGCCTTCATGGCCGTGGTCATGCTGGTCCCCACTCCGTAAAAGCAGATGCGCTTTGCCCGGTGGAAGCACTCTATGACCTTTTCAAAGTTCTCCCGCTTTAATAAGGAATGGGTCTCCCGCAGCGCATCGATATTGGAGGCCAGGACCTTCTGGGCCACCTGGGCAAACGAATCGTCCCTGCCGATATCACCTTCAATCTGCCCCAGGCCCTGCTTTCCCTCATTAAGGCTCAGGGACAGGAGCATTTTAAATTCCTGGTATCCTTTGCAGTCCATGGTCTTACAGAAACGGAATACGCTGGTATCCCCCACGCCGCAGGCCTCAGCCAGTTCCGTAATGGACATGAACAGAACCTTTTTGGGATTATTGAGGATAAAATCCGCCACCTTTTTTTCCGCCTTTGTAAACTGGTTATATTCTCCTCTGATTCCCACTAAAAAATCCGCTGTCATATGCCTTCCTCCTTTGGATGCCCGCTATATGAAAAATTAATTTATCTTTATTATAAAAAAAATATTTCTTTTAGCAAGAGAGAGGTGTTCTATTATGAAGTATTTTTCCAAAAAAGAACTTTTATCCATTCCTAACCTGATGGGGTATTTCCGCCTGCTCATGATTCCGGTCTTTGTCTGGCTGTATCTGACCGCCTCCACGGACATGGATTACTACATGGCCGCCCTGGTCATGGGCATCTCCTCGCTGACCGATATGTTTGACGGCATGGTGGCAAGGAAATTCAACATGATTACGGAGTTCGGCAAGTTCCTGGATCCCCTGGCTGACAAACTGTCCCACGGCGCCATCCTCCTCTGTCTCTTAAGCCGGTATCCGCTAATCCTTCTGATGCTTGTGCTCTATGTGATAAAGGAAGGCTTCATGCTGGTCATGGGTATCATCAAACTGCGCCAGGGCAAGAAGCTCAACGGCGCCAAGTGGTTTGGAAAATGCTGCACCGCCCTTTTGTATGTGGTACTGTTCATTTTCCTGATTTTCCCCCGTCTGCCCCTGGGGATTGTCAACGGCCTGATTTATCTGTGCACGGCCGCCATGGCCCTTACCCTGGTGCTGTACATACCGGTCTTCCGAAATATGTAGGCTGTGCTGCGGGGCAGTTTTATGGAACATGTATCCAGTACTGCGGGGCAGCCTTACGGAACATGTAGCCAGTACTGCGGGGCAGTCTTACGGAACATGTAGCCAGTACTGCGGGGCAGTCTTACGGAACATGTAGCTAGTACTGCGGGGCAGTCTTACGGTTCCCGCTGCCTTATATCCTCACTGGGCAGCCTCGCCATAATCAGCTTCCTGGTACGCCGCGTCCTGATACACCCGTTTCATGGTAAAACCGCGGCCCCTGACCTCATTAATCTGGTTGATTATCATAAATGCTTCCGGATCCTCGTTCATCACAAGCTGGTTAAGCCTTGGCAGGTCACGCCTTGCAATGACGGCCAGAATCATATCCTGTTCCTTGTGCAGATAGCCTGTCTCCATATGCAGCAGGGATGTGCCGCAGTCCAGGCGCTCTGCAATCAGCCGGTTAATCCGCTCATAATACCGGGTGACCACCTTCACCTGTATCCTCACATTGCCGGACATCAATACCTTGTTAAGCACCATGGTGTACACGATGATTAACAGGATCCCGTACAGGATTGCATGGGGATCAGCCACAATGAACTGCAGCCCCAGGACCACGCAGTCCATCAGGTAAAGGCTGAAGGAGATATTGACGTCGAATTTCTTCTTAAGGATAAGGGATGGTATGTCCATGCCGCCGGTGGATGCCCCTGCACGCATGACGATACCGATGCCGCCTCCTATGAGGATACCGGCATAAATTACCGCCACCATCTTTTCCTCAAGCACAAAACCGCCAAAACCCGAGCCCTCCAAAAGCCCCAGCATCACAGGGTAGATGATGGTGCTGATTACCGTGGTGACAGCAAACTGCTTCCCCAGTATCCACGCCCCAAGGAGGAACATGGTGATATTGAAAATGCTGACAAAGAGGCTGATCGGTATCCCCATGGTGTGGGAGGCAAAAAGGGCCAGGCCCGTGGTCCCCCCTGTTATCAGCCCATTGGGTACGATGAACAGCACCACTGCCAGGGCGTACATGGTGTTGCCAAGGACAATCTGTCCGATTCTTATGAGTTCCCTTATTATCTTGTTTTTCTCTTCCATGTTTTTAGTCCTTTCTCACTGTAGCCGGGTAAAATCCGCAATAAAAAACAGCAG
>DS990260.1:2272546-2505590 GCA_000155435.1 Clostridiales bacterium 1_7_47FAA
CGGATCATCCTGCTGTATACGTATGATAACACGCAAAAGTAATGGTAACACGTTTTCCACCGCATGTCAAGACAGCTCTTTGCTGTCCCTTACAGCCCTTACAGCGTCTTACTTCCCATTTCTTTTTATTTCCATCCATCCCTCACTTCCAATCCCATCCTCCCTGTGTTAAACTAGAACTATAAAATACATAAGAGGAGGTATCACCATGAAAAAACTCATCCGCTGCGCGAACCAGTATATCTGGGAATCCGACTGGAAACTCATCAGCTTACTGAAGTTCTGCCTTCTGTCCCTTGGCATCTGCATCGGCCTTCATGTTCCCAGCCAGAGGAAGAAAACCGTATTATGCATAGCTGCCGCCACCTTCATCGTGAGCTACATTCCGCTTATGGCAAAGTTCATCCGGATTGTGTGCGCCGATGACGGAACGTGATGAAGGAAGTAAGTGATAGCAGAAGCCTGGAGTGGACGGACCTGTAATAGCTGAAAACCGAAATAACTGGAAACAGAAATAACTGAAACCAGAAATAGCTGGAAACCGAAATAGCTGAAAACCGAACAGAAAAAAATAAAAGCCGGTCATTCCCCATCAAACACGCGGGAATACCGGCTTTTATCCTGTATTTACCTGCTCCTCCCCTGCGATGACGGCCTGCCATCCATACGCAAAAGAGGATCTTTGCTTATGACCTTCATGTAGATACCGCAGAGCACAATCTGCAGCAGGGTTGAGGCCGGCGTGGCCAGGCCAATCCGGAACAGGGAAACAGGCGCCAGCCTGCTCATCAGATAAGACACGGGAATCCTGACCCCAAACGCCCCTGCAATGCCCTGAAACATCACGAAGGCTGTCTTGCCGCATCCATTGAAAAATCCCGTCATGCAGAACATGAAGGAAACCAGCAGACAGTCAATGGCATAGGCCCTTAGATAATCAGCCGATGCCAAAACCACTTCCCTGTCCCCGGAAAAGATTCCAGACAGTATGTCTCCATGGAAAAAGGTGAACCAGGCCAGGAACACACCGGCTCCCAAGGAGGTCAGGATGCCGTATAGCAAGGCCTTCCTTGCCCGGTCCGGGCGCTTTGCCCCGATATTCTGCGCCACAAAGGCGGACATGGCCTGGCTGTAGGCTGATGGGACCAGAAGTACGAAGCCAGCCAGCTTCTCCGCCACCCCTACCCCGGCCGAAGGTATGACTCCCAGCGTGTTCACAATGGCCGATATGACAAGAAATGAAATGGACACCAGCACATCCTGGAACGCAATGGGAAAACCCAGCTTCACGATATGTGACACCAGTGCACGGTTACAGCGTATGCTCTTCCGGTCAAATACAAAGGGAAGCTTCTGTTTCTTTATGATTGCAAAGGACAGCACCACGCTCACCACCTGCGCAAAGACAGTGGCAATGGCCGCGCCGGCCGATGCCATGCCGAACACCCCGACCAGCAAAAGGTCACCCGCAATATTGACCAGGCATGCAATGGACACGGAAATCAGGGGCAGCCTGGAGTTCCCCAGTCCCCGGAATATACTTCCCATCACATTATATGCCACGATAAATACAGCGCCTGCCGAACATATCCTCACATACGACGCCGTACTGTCAAAGGCTTCCCTGGGCGCCTGCATCCACCCGGCAGCAGGCACCGCCAGAAACTGCATCACGATAGTGACCACGATTCCAATCCATGCAAACATCCAGATGCCCGCACCTGCCACGCGGCCCGCTTCCTCCGGCTGCTTTTCCCCTATCCTCCTGCCCAGCAGGATGGTGGTCCCCATGGAAAGGCCCACGATAGCAGTGGTTATGGTCTGCATAATCCAGCTGCCAGTGGACACGGCGGATACCTCCGCTGCATGGCTGAACCGGCCCACAATCATCATATCCACTGCCCCGTACATGGTCTGCAGGAACAGGGCTGCCAGTACCGGAAGTGCAAATCCCATGAGGGATGACAGGATGTTCCCTTCCGTCAGGTTCTTTTGTTGGCTCATCTTCTCATTTCCTCCAAAATTTCCTCCAAAAAAACCCCTGAAATGCTTTCACATTCCAGGGGTTCAATTTACGCTTGGACACAATATCTATTCAGATATACCTATACAGGCAATTATGATTCATTTAAAATGAATTATTCAATAACGCTTACAACCCTGCCGGAACCAACGGTTCTTCCGCCTTCACGGATAGCGAAACGAAGACCCTGCTCCATAGCTACTGGATGAATCAGCTCTACGGTCATCTCTACGTTATCACCAGGCATACACATCTCAACACCTTCTGGCAGATCGCAAACGCCAGTAACGTCAGTTGTTCTGAAGTAGAACTGAGGACGGTAGTTGTTGAAGAAAGGAGTATGACGGCCGCCCTCGTCCTTTGTCAGAACGTAAACCTGAGCGGTAAACTTCTTGTGGCACTTAACAGAGCCTGGCTTACACAGACACTGTCCTCTTTCGATTTCAGTTCTCTGGATACCACGCAGAAGAGCGCCGATGTTGTCGCCAGCCTGAGCCTCGTCAAGCAGCTTACGGAACATCTCGATACCGGTGATAACAGTCTTGCGGATGTCCTCATGGATACCGATGATTTCAACTTCATCACTGAGGTGAAGTGTTCCACGCTCTACCCTACCAGTAGCAACAGTACCACGGCCGGTAATTGTGAATACATCCTCTACTGGCATCAGGAAAGGCTTATCTGTCTCACGGACTGGATCTGGAACCCAAGAGTCAACAGCGTCCATAAGCTCAAGAACTTTGTCGCCCCACTCGCTTGTAGGATCTTCCAGTGCCTTCAGTGCAGAACCCTGGATGATAGGAGTATCATCGCCTGGGAACTCATATTCATTTAACAGTTCACGGATTTCCATGTCTACTAATTCAAGCAGCTCTGGATCGTCAACCATATCACACTTGTTCATGAAAACAACAATGTAAGGAACGCCAACCTGACGGGACAGCAGGATGTGCTCTCTTGTCTGAGCCATAACACCATCGGTAGCAGCTACAACCAGGATAGCGCCGTCCATCTGAGCAGCACCAGTAATCATGTTCTTAACGTAGTCAGCATGTCCTGGGCAGTCAACGTGAGCATAGTGTCTGTTATTTGTCTCGTACTCAACGTGAGCTGTAGAGATGGTGATACCACGCTCCCTCTCTTCTGGAGCCTTATCGATATTCTCGAAAGCAACAGCCTCGCCGGTACCTAATCTCTCATGAAGAGTCTTTGTGATTGCTGCGGTTAAAGTTGTTTTACCATGGTCAACGTGTCCGATGGTACCAATGTTACAATGAGGTTTGTTTCTTTCAAACTTAGCTTTAGCCATTTTATAACGTCCTCCTTAATTTGCGCCCTGTATAATGGGCTATTATAGTTAATGTCAGGCTATCAATCATTATATTCTATTTTCCTTGGATTTACAAGCCTTTTGTTAATTATTTCTTGTGGTCGGAAAGCACCTTTTCCTGTACATTCTTCGGAACCGGCTCGTACTTATCAAAGAACATTGAGTAGTTTCCGCGGCCCTGGGTCCTGGAACGCAGGTCTGTTGAATAACCGAACATTTCTGACAGCGGGACGTATGCCCTTACCATCTTGCCGCCGCCGATATCTTCCATACCTTCGATACGACCACGACGGGAGTTGATATCACCGATGACATCACCCATGTAGTCTTCCGGCATGGTTACTTCCACCTTCATGATTGGCTCAAGCAGGATTGGGTTGCCCTTGTGCATTGCATCCTTGAATGCCATGGAACCGGCAATGTGGAATGCCATTTCAGAGGAGTCAACCTCATGGTAAGAACCATCGTATACGTCAGCGTGAACGCCCAGTACTGGGAATCCGCCAAGGATACCGGTCTTGCATGCTTCTGCGATACCTTCTCCAACAGCCGGGATGTATTCCTTCGGAATGGCACCGCCGACAACGGAAGAAGTGAACTTGAAGGTCTCTTCTGCGTTTGCTTCCATTGGAGTGAAGTGAACCTTACAGTGACCGTACTGTCCACGTCCGCCGGACTGCTTCGCATACTTGCTGTCAACATCCACAGCCTTGGTAAATGTTTCCTTATATGCAACCTGAGGAGCACCTACGTTGGCCTCTACGTTGAATTCACGCAGCAGACGGTCAACAATGATGTCCAGATGAAGCTCACCCATACCGGAGATGATGGTCTGGCCTGTCTCTTCATCGGTGCGTACGCGGAAGGTCGGATCTTCCTCAGCCAGCTTAACCAGCGCATCGCCCATCTTATCCTGGCTTGCTTTGGTCTTAGGCTCGATTGCGATGTCGATAACCGGCTCTGGGAATTCCATGGACTCCAGGATAACCGGGTTCTTCTCATCACAGATGGTATCGCCTGTGGATGTCATCTTAAATCCAACAGCTGCCGCGATATCACCGGCATAAACCCTATCCAGCTCGTTTCTCTTGTTGGCATGCATCTGAAGGATACGTCCAACACGTTCCTTCTTGCCCTTTGTGGCATTCAGTACGTAAGAACCGGAGTTCAGGCTTCCTGAATACACGCGGAAGAATGCAAGCTTACCAACGAACGGGTCTGTCATGATCTTGAATGCAAGAGCTGCAAATGGCTCTTCATCAGAAGAGTGACGCTCAACTTCATTGCCGTCCAGGTCAACACCCTTGATGGAAGGAATGTCTAATGGTGAAGGCATGAACTCGATGACAGCATCCAGTAACTTCTGGACACCCTTGTTCCTGTAAGCAGTACCGCAGCATACCGGAATTGCGGCACACTGGCAGGTAGCTGTCCTCAGTGCCTTCTTCAGTTCCTCGTTGCTTGGCTCCTCACCCTCAAGGTAAGCCATCATCAAATCGTCATCCAGCTCGCAGATCTTCTCCACTAACTCGGAACGGTATAATTCAGCGTCATCCTTCATATCCTCAGGGATATCAAGGACAGATATATCATCGCCCTTATCATCATTATAGATGTAGGCTTTCATTTCAAACAGGTCAATGATTCCTTTGAAATCATCTTCCTTGCCGATTGGCAGCTGAATGCAGATTGCATTCTTGCCAAGTCTGGTCTTAATCTGGTCTACTGCGCCGTAGAAGTTCGCACCCAGGATGTCCATCTTGTTGATGAAGGCCATACGCGGTACGTTGTAGGTATCAGCCTGGCGCCATACGTTCTCAGACTGGGGCTCTACACCGCCCTTTGCACAAAATACGCCAACAGCGCCATCAAGTACACGCAGGGAACGCTCAACTTCAACCGTGAAGTCAACGTGTCCTGGAGTATCAATGATGTTGATACGATGCTCTAATGCACCTGGCTTTGGCTTGCAGTTTTCCTGCAGGGTCCAGTGACAAGTGGTAGCAGCGGAAGTAATGGTGATACCTCTCTCCTGCTCCTGAGCCATCCAGTCCATGGTAGCAGTACCCTCGTGGGTATCGCCGATTTTATAGTTTACACCAGTGTAATACAGAATACGCTCAGTCGTTGTGGTCTTACCAGCATCGATATGGGCCATGATTCCGATATTCCTGGTTCTCTCCAATGGATATTCTCTTCCAGCCAAGGGATTTTCCTCCTTAAATAATCAAACAGGTCTTGCACACGACCGCAATTAGAAGCGGAAGTGTGAAAACGCCTTGTTTGCTTCTGCCATCTTGTGCATGTCTTCTTTCTTCTTTACAGATGCGCCGGTGTTGTTGGCAGCGTCCATGATCTCGTTTGCCAGTCTGTCCTTCTGGGTCTTCTCGCCTCTCTTGCGGGAGTACAGGGTAAGCCAGCGGAGAGCCAGTGTCTGTCTCCTCTCGGTCCTGACCTCGATAGGTACCTGATAGGTAGCTCCACCGATACGTTTTGCCTTAACTTCCAGAACAGGCATGATGTTGTTCATTGCTTCTTCAAATACTTCCATAGCGTCCTTGCCGGTTGTCTCAGCAACACGGTCGAAAGCGCCATATACAATTTTCTGCGCAACACCCTTTTTACCATCTAACATAATGTTGTTGATTAACTTGGTAACAACCTTGTTATTGTAAATCGGGTCTGCCAGAACGTCTCTTTTCTGAGTATGTCCTTTACGTGGCACGTTACTTCCCTCCTTAATAGAGCTGTCCGGACCTGCCGTGCAGATCCTTACCAGCGTTTCATTAGATCATAGGTACTCGCATTGAGTGCTTAGCGAGGTCTTTTCGAGTTTAGCGATACATTGCACGCTCCGCGAGCAATATACCACATCCAGCAATCAAGCGCGCCTGCGAAACGGGCGCGTCTTCCAGCGCGACACCAGGCATGGTGCCCCAGCCCATTGTACTTCCTCATAAAGCCTTCCCGCCAGCCAAATGCGTTCATGCACGGTTCTACAATATATAATCCTGCAACCTACAGGTCAATATCATCAATCCGGCACAATTCCTACAATTCAAATATGCGGTCTAACTGATTACTTCTTGTCTTTTGGTCTCTTAGCGCCGTATTTGGAACGGGCCTGCCTTCTGTTAGCAACACCTGCTGTATCCAGTGTACCTCTAACGATGTGGTATCTGGTACCTGGCAGATCCTTTACCCTTCCTCCACGGATCAGTACAACGCTATGCTCCTGAAGGTTATGACCCTCTCCTGGAATGTAGCTTGTAACCTCGATGCCGTTGGAAAGACGGACTCTGGCAATCTTCCTCAGTGCTGAGTTAGGCTTCTTAGGGGTAGCAGTCTTAACAGCGGTACACACGCCACGCTTCTGTGGTGCGGATGCGTCTGTTGCCTTCTTCTGTAAGGAGTTGTAACCCCTCTGCAGAGCTGGTGCAGTAGACTTCTTAACGCTGGTCTGTCTTCCCTTTCTCACTAACTGGTTAAATGTTGGCATTCTTTTCACCTCCTGTGATATTGTCTGCGGTTGCTGTATATCAGCTTTTTGCGCACGAAAACATTACGTGTTCAAGCACGCCATATTATTATATACATGTAAAAATATTCTGTCAAGGAATTTCTTTTTATATTCCTGAAATATTCCCAAAATTCCCTTAAAATACACCCAGAGCCGCCGTATACACAAGGGTAATTGCAAAAAACAGCAGTATCATAGGTATGTTCCGCTTCACCAGGCCGCCCATATTTACCTTAAAACACTCCGCTGCGATGAACAGGCATACATGGGTGGGGCTTATCTGCATGGCAGCGTAGGCGGAACTCATGAGCAGCACCAGAAGAGGCACGCCGCCCTCCGGCATGGCCGCCATGGCCATGGGCATGCACAGGGGAATGATTGCGTTGGAACCGCTGATGACAGTCCCAAAAAAGAAAATCAGTGCAAACACCAGAGGCATGGGAATCGGAAGGCCGCCAAAGAAGGCGGGCAATTCATGGATTACCCCGGTGGATGTGATGATATCCTTGAACATCATGATTAATATGGTATTAAAAATAATGATGGGTTCAAAGGCAGTCCTGAACATGGGTTTAATCTCCCACGGCTTCAGCCTGTCCACAAACACATTCAGCACCGCCACCAGCGGCGTGGCTATGTAGACCGGTATGTCAAATGCAATGATTAGCACCACAATCAGTATGATGGACCACAGGCTGCGCACCAGCAGCTTTGCAGCCTCTCCCTTGCCGCCCTCCGAAACCATCCCCGTGGGTTTCGGCACCTTGCGCAGGAAAAAAAGATAGCCGATGAAAAACAGGGCCGCCACCAGCGGGATCATGGCCACCACAAACTCCCCGGCCCCTATGCCGGACACGGCCAGGGCAATCAGGATGGAGGAATAGGTGGGCAGGAAGCTCTCCGGTATATGCCTGTAAAAACTGGTGACTGCCGTCATGTCCTCATTGCTCAGATAATCCTCACAGGAGGACCGTACGATCTCCGCGCATATGGTCATGGCCCCGGCTGAGGGCAGCAGACCGATGACGGCAGGGGCGGCTGAGGCATTGATCCTCCGGTTGTTGAACAGGCCGTTAAGGGATTCCTCTGCCTGTTTTAACCGGTTCCTGCGTTCCAGCATACGCTGGAGGAAGGTGATGAAATAAAAGCTGAGCACCACCGTAATGGTGTCCTTGCTGACCATGGATTTCACCATGATTACAAGGGCATCCGGCAGACGGATGCCGTACAGCAGCACTGCCGCTGCCAGACCGCCGGAAATAGCCAAAAAAAGAGGCCGTTTCATCCAAAGGATTGCGATGATGACCAGAAAGACAAGACAGAGTTTCAGTATCAGAATGTTCATTTTAAATCTCCCATACCCATTATTCAGCCGCCTGACACAGGCGTTGCATCAACAGCCCCCTTATCCCCTGAAGCGGACGAAAAACAGCTGTCATGATTCCCATTCTATCATGACAGCCGTCTTCCCCACAACCACTTTTTCACTTACTGGCAGCGGTCCAGGATTCCCTTACAAAACCAGCCCCTGTCCGGGCCATGTCAATGAATCCCTCAGGGTACCGAAAAATCCTTCCCAGTCCATATGGCTCTTTCCGGTTCCCGGAACCCTTCGGTTGGCTTCCCCAATATGGATCCCTCCTATTTTATCATGCATGTGGGCATGACGTATGGCTTCCCCCATATCATCCTCTTCTATATTCATATGGAATGAATCCAGCAGCACCTTGCAGAAACCGCTCTCTGTCTCCTCTGCCATCCTCACCCCTTCCCCGGCCGTGTTCAGCAGGTAATGCTCATACCGGTTAACCACCTCCAGGCTCAGGGTCACCCGGTAATCCCGGGCCGTCTTCAATATTTCCTTTAGTGAACCAACACTGTGTTCCCAGGCCTGTTTCTGAATATAATTTACGGTATCAGCCTCCGGAGTTCTTCCGCTTCCCCGTCCTCCAGATGATATATCTCACTGTTGGACATGCCTGTCCCCGGGTCTTCAATCAATACCATCCTTGTTCCCGGGACCGTGATGGTATTGTGCCACAGCCCCTGTGGGATATTGTATACCTTTCCCCGCTCCATGGAGACGGCGCCGAACTTCATTTCCCCATCTGTCCCGTCTGCATATACAAGGGTACATGCCCCTGCTGTCAGTACAAACAGTTCATCGGTTTCATTGTGGCGCTCCAGCTCATTAAAAAGGGATTTATCATTCGCCGGTTTGTAATTCTTGATTCCCACGGTCCATTGTCCATTCTCATAGACCCGGCTCATGCCTTCGCCGGTATATCCAAAGGATTCTATCTTCATCCTGCCCTCCTTACTGTCCGTTCAGGGACTGGTTCATGACCTCCAGCGCTTCCTCCGGGGTGACCTGTCCCAGCAGCGCCTGCTGGTTGGTGTTGGACCATACGCTGTTGATAAACTCTGTTACCGTATCCGTTGGAGGCAGCACGCCTGCTATGGGTATGCTTTGTGCGGAAACCTCCTGGAACGGGTTGGCCGCGTACTCAGGGGTGGAGGTTACGTTGTCTGTTCCCAGGCCCTTGCCGGTGCCTTTAAACCATTTGGTCCCTCCATCGCCCGTAATCATATATTTGATGAACTCAAAGGCCGCCTCCTTGTCCCTGCACTGCTCATATACCACCAGTTCCGTGTCCCCGGTACAGGTCCACTGCCCCTTTTGCGTGCCGGGCATCACAAATGCGTCCACATCATCCCCGAAGGTTTCCAGCCAGATGCTGCTGGAGCCGACATGGTGAAGCATCATGGCCGTCAAGCCTGACTTAAAACCGTCCACCAGCTCCGCGTACCCTGCATTGGGAGCGGATTCCGGCGCCCATCCGTTTTCATAAATGCCCAGATATGCCTGATAGGCTTCCACCGCCTCAGGCGTTGTCAGGTCGCTCCAGTCCGCCCCGTAGGCGTAAAGGAAGCTTCCCAGATGTTCCTGTCCCCCGTTAGCGCCTCTCAGGCCGTAGCCGTATACATCGGTCTGGCCGTCCCCATCCGTGTCCATGGTACACTTCTCAATGCACTCCAGCCACTGGTCAAAGGTAGTTGGTACGCTGACCCCTGCCTTCTCAAAATAGGAGGGCCTGTAATACACATACAATGGTTCCAGGGTCCAGGGCATGACGTTCAGCTGTCCGTTTCCCGTGCTTTCCTTCACGATATTCCAGGCAGCATCGCTGATCTGGCCCGCGTCATCCCAGTTTTCCACATAGGATGACATATCTGCCAGCAGCTGGTTGGCCGCATACATTTTCCCGGCCGACAGTTTGAAGGTGGATACATCCGGGCCGCCTCCGCCCATGACAGCGGTAAAGGTATCCTCGCTGAAGCCGCCGCCGTTCCAGGGATACTCCTCTGCCTTTACCGTAATCCCCCTGCCGTTGTCCCTGTTAAAATCCTCCACAATGCCCAGTATCAGATCTGACTGTTCCGTGTTGTCAGCCCAATACCAGAACATCAGCTCCACCTCCTTAGCCCCTGCCTCATCCATACCTTGGGCAGGGCTGTCCGTCCCGGCGCCTGTGCCTTTGGCGTCCGCGTCCGGGGAACTGGCGGCCTCTCCGGCGCCGGGACTTCCTGCCCCTCCGGCACCGTTCCCTCCGGGACTCCCTGTACTGCCGACAGAACCGCCTGAGCATGCTGACAGCGTCAGGACTGCCGCTGTCACTGCTGCGGTCATGATTGATATTTTCTTCATAAAAATCCTCCTTTATGTCATTCGTCTTATACTGTCTTTTTGTATTCCGTCTTCCAATCTTTCTGACTTCCTATCTTCCTGACTTTCCATCTACCAAAACATCAGATTATCCCAGGCCATGCAGGGAGGACACCCCCTAGCCCTTCACTGCCCCTGCGGTCAGCCCTTCCACCAGCCTCTTCTGCGCAAAGAAGAACATGACGCACACCGGAAGGATGGCCACCATGCCGCCTGCACACAGCATATCCCACTCCACCCCCAGCTGTCCGATCAGGCTGTTGAGGGCCACTGGTATGGTCCTTGTCTGGGGGTTGGTGAACATGGAGGACAGCGTGTATTCATTCCATGCCTGCATGAATATATAGACCCCGGTTGCAATCAGGCACTGCTTCATAATCGGAAGGAACACATGGAAAAACGCGGTCAGCCGGCTGCAACCATCCACCAGGGCCGCCTCCTCCAGGGAAAACGGGAAGTCCCGGATAAACCCCTGCAGCAGCCAGATGGTGAATGGGATGGTAAATGTTGTATAGGAAAGCACCAAAGCGCCCGGCGTATACAAAAGCCCGATCTGCCGCATGATGGAATAAAGGGGTATCATCAGCAGCACGGTCGGAAACATATTGTTGGACAGGAAAATGCACATCAGCAGCTTCCTTCCCCGAAACTGGTACCTGGAAAACGCATAGGCCGCCAGAAGGGATACGCACAGTGACAGAAGCATGGTAACCACCGCCACCACCAGGCTGTTCTTCATGTACCGGAGAAAGTTAAAATATCCGAACAGTTTCCCATAGGTTGTCCAGATTACTTCCTTTGGCCAGTAAACCAGGGGACTGGCATAGATTTCCGCATCTGTCTTCACCGATGTCACAAACATCCAGTAAAAAGGAAACAGTAAGAATACCAGGAACAAAAGGACAAGTATCCATACAAAGATGGAGCGTTTCCGGTTATGATTCATCTGCACCCCTCCCTTCCTAATCATCAATCTGGCGGAAGGTATACCTGAGATAGGGAACCGATACAGCCAGAAGGATGATTGTCATGATTACTGCCAGCGCGGAAGCGTAGCCCAGGTTCAGCACCCTGGCTTTCTGATACACATAGATGCCAATGGTCTGGGTGGCATAGGCAGGCCCTCCCGCCGTCATGTTCTGTATGATGTCAATGGAATTGGCAACCCAGATGACCCGCAGCAGAAGCGTTACATATATGGTATTCCGGATGGACGGGATGGTGATGTAAAACAGCTTCTGGAAAAAATTAGCCCCATCAATGTCAGCCGCCTCGTACATTTCCGTGGAAACGCCCTGTAGTGCGGCCAGGAGCATCAGGGCAAAAAATGGGATTCCCTGCCATACGACAGAGAAAATAGCCGCGGGAAGCGCGGTATCCACCCTGGACAGATAGGCAATTCCCCTGGTGAGGAATCCCATCCGTTTGAGCAGGTCGTTGATGACCCCGTAATCCCCGTCATACAGCCATCTCCAGATCAGTCCGATCAGGACGCCCGGCGTGACCCAGGGTACCATGGCCGCCGCGCGGACAATGCCGCGGAACCGGAACCTGGTGTTCAACACCAGGGCCAGCACGAACCCCAGAAGGAACTGGAACCCCACGCCAAATACAACCCACAGGATCGTCCTGTATAAAGAAGGCCAGAACTGGGAATCCGCTGTCAGCAGGTCGGAATAATTCTGAAGCCCCACCCATGCCGTCCTGTTTGGATAACGCAGGTCATGGTATTTAAGGCTGGTGATTACAGCCTCAATCACGGGAATGAATACCACACAGATTACCACAATCAGCGCAGGCGCAATGAGCAGGTAGGGCCATATCCAGGAGTATTTCTTTCCATTCATCGGGCATATGCCTCCTTTCCCCGGCCGTCTGGCAGGATCATAATAACCCCTTCACTTTCATTACCGTATCCCCGGCAGTCATATGATAATACTTCATCAGGTCCGCCGCGTCCCCGGACTGGCCAAAGGTATCGTCCATACCGATGAAGGCCATCGGCACCGGGCAGGTTTCAGAGAGGGCTGCCGCCACGGCGGAGCCAAGGCCGCCCACAATGATTCCTTCCTCCATCACAACCGCCTTTCCTGTCTTTTTGACGGACTTTGTGATGATTTCCCTGTCCAGGGGCTTGATGGTGGCAATGTTGATGATTTCAGCGGAAATACCTTCCTGTAAAAGGATATCCGCCGCCTTCACCGCCACGTCCAGCAGGCAGCCCGTGGCTATGAGGGTCACGTCCCCGCCTTCCCGCACAACGGTTCCCCTGCCGATTTCAAACTGGTAGGTTTCCCTGTCAAATACAACAGGAACCGGATTCCTGCCAAGGCGCACATAGACCGGCCCGTCGTATTCCACCATGGCCTTCACGGCAGCTTCCATCTCAACCGCATCCCCTGGGTTGAGCACCACCATGTTGGGAATGGCCGACATGATGGCAAGGTCCTCTATGGTCTGATGGGTGGCGCCGTCCTTGCCCACCTGTACCCCGCCGTGGCTGCCGCAGATCTTCACGTTCAGCCTGGGGTAGGCCACTGAGTTGCGTATCTGTTCAAAGGCGCGCCCCGCTGCAAATACGGCAAATGTGCATGCAAAGGGAATCCTGCCTGTCATGGACAGTCCCGCGGCCGTGTCAATCAGATCCCCCTCTGCAATTCCCACGTCAAAAAAGCGCTCCGGATATGCTTCCTTAAACCTTACGCTCATGGTCGCCTTGGCCAGGTCCGCATCCAGCACGACAATATCCTTGTTCTCCCCGCCGCAGGCAATCAATGCGCTGCCAAAGGCATCCCTTGTTGCTATCAATTCTCCCATGGTCAATTCCCCTCCAATTCTTTCAGCGCCAGCTCCACCTGTTCTTTGGTTGGGGCTGTCCCATGCCATCCGGCCTGGTTCTCCATGAATGAGACGCCCTTGCCCTTTACCGTGTTCATGATGATGCAGGTGGGCAGGCCCTGTGTCTTTTTGGCTTTTGCAACAGCGTTCAGGATTTCTTCCATATCATGGCCGTCAATGGTCATGGTACGCCAGCCAAATGCCTGGAACTTCTCCTCAATCCTGCCATTGCCGATGACTTCCTCAATGGTGCCGTCAATCTGGAGGTGGTTGTAATCCACGAATCCGATTACATGGTCCAGTCCGTAGTGCGCGCCTGTCATGGCTGCTTCCCAGACCTGGCCCTCTTCAATCTCCCCATCCCCCAGCAGGCAGTACACATAGTAGTCCTTATGGTCCAGCCTGCCGCCCAGGGCAATGCCGTTGGCAATGGACAGTCCCTGGCCCAGGGATCCGGTGGAGACATCCACCCCCGGCGTCTTGCCGGAATAAGGATGGCCCTGGAGCATGGAACCCAGTTCCCGTAGATGATCCAGTTCCTCCACCGGGAAATATCCCTTTAACGCCAATGCCGCGTACAGCGCAGGGCACGCATGTCCCTTGGAAAGCACAAAACGGTCCCTGTCCTCCCACCGGGGATTCCCCGGGTCAATGTCCATGATATCAAAATACAAAGCCACAATCAGGTCCGCACAGGACAGGGAGCCGCCGGGGTGTCCGGAGCGGGCCTGTCCAATGGAACGGATGACCAGTTTCCTGATTTCTTTTGCTTTTGTCTGCAATTCCCCTATATTGCCCATGATTTTTCCCTTTCTTTCATTATAGGATTTTCTTGTCGCCCATTGCCTTTTTCCAGTCGCTCATAAAGCCGTCCAGACTCACGTCCGTCATTGGATGCCAGAACAGTTTCTTCATGCACTCATAGGGAATGGTGGCAATATCAGCCCCTGCCTTGGCAGCCCCCACGACATAGGCCGGGGTACGCATGCTGGCCGCTATGATCTCCGTCTTTATATTATGGATGCGGTAAATCAGGGATATCTCAGCCAGCATCCCCAGTCCGTCCATCAACACATCATCGGACCTGCCTACAAAGGGACTTACATAGGTGGCGCCTGCCTTGGCAGCAACCAGGGCCTGGGCAGAGTCATAGACCGTTGTCACATTGGTCCTGATTCCCTTTGCCGACAAAGCCCTCACTGCCTTGATTCCCTCCGGCGTCATGGGGATTTTTACCACCATGTTACGGTGCCAGCCCGCAATCTCCAGGCCCTCTTTAATCATGGTTTCCGCATCCAGCGCCAGCACTTCCCCGCTGATTGGGCCGTCCACCATGTTGCAGATCCGGATCAGGGTTTCCTTTAAGTCCTTCCCCTCCCTTGCAATGATGGAAGGATTGGTGGTAACCCCGTCCACAATCCCGTAGGCAGACATTTCCTCAATCTCTTCCAGGTTTGCGGTGTCGATAAAAAATTTCATACTGTTTTCCTCCTTTGTGGGTTTTCTTTTTTCCTGTTCCGTATCTGAATTGCCAGGACAGCCGCCATTAACAGGATTCCTCCTATGTCCGTGATGGTTTCGGGTATGATTAATAATAAGGAAGCCGCCACAGCCGCAATCCGTTCCATCTGCTTCATGGGTGCAATCCCAACCCCGATTAACCCCATACTCAACCCGTAAGCGCTGACCAGGCAGGTAAGGCTGGCCTGTAAAAGCTCCGTGACCGCCCCGATTCCCAACATGGCCGGACTATATACAAAGGTGTAGGGGATAATGAAAATAATGAAGCTATATTTAAATGCCGAAAGCCCAAGCTTCCACATATTGTCATTCACAATACCGGCCGCAGTAAAAGAGGACAGGGCCACGGGCGGCGTAATCATGGACAGGTTAGCAAAATAAAAAACAAAAAAGTGCGCTGCCAGCGTAGGCACGCCCAGCTTGATGATACTTGGACACAGCAGGGTCGCGGACATGATATAGGCCGCGCTGGTCGGCATGCCCATGCCTAAAATCAGGGCCATCAGCATAGTTGCCATGAGGGCAAACAGCAGATTGCTGCTGGCCAGGGCATTTATCATGCTGGAAAAACGGATGCCAAGTCCGGTGGCGGTAATCTGACCGACAATAATACCTGCCAGGGCACAGGGCAGCGTGACAACAATGGCCTGTTTCCCGGTGGAAACCAGCGCCCTGACCGAATCAAACAGACTGAGCCGCGTATCCCTGCGGATCATGCACAGGGCCACAAGCACAATGGTGGCATAGGTACAGCAGCGCATCATGGAACCGCCCCGGATAATGAGTGCCACAAGGACCGCCACACTGAGAAGAAGGTAAATGTTCTTCCCGATTTCCCTCCGGCATTCTGCCGCATCAATCTGAGGCTTGGGCAGTTTATATTTCCTGGCGTACATGTCAACCAGGAAATATAGGGCTGCCAAAAAGATAAAAGATGGGATTACGGCAGCCAGCATAATGGAGGAATAACTGATTCCCGTCATATCAACCATGATGAAAGCAGCAGCCCCCATCACGGGAGGAATCAGCTGGCCCGCTGTTCCGCCAATGGCCAGGATGCTTCCTATGAACCGGTTCTCAAAGCCCTGCTGTTTCATGGGCCTGTACATAATCGTCCCGATGGACGCCACATTGCCCGGGGCGCTGCCGGAAATCATCCCAAAGAAAGCAGAAGCCACAATGGTTGCCTTACCTGCGCCGCCGTTGGCCCTGCGGGTAAGGAGGGTCGAAATATTAACAAACAGCCTGCCTGCAGGCGTTGCTGTCAGGAACGCCCCGAATAAAAGAAAATAGAACACGGTACCGCAGGCAGTGCTCACAGGCGACCCCAAAACACCTGTGGTTGAATATATCTGGACCTCAATGAACTTTGCCAGCGGCATATTGGAGTGGGCCAGCAGGCCAGGCATCATTTCCCCGAAAAAGCCATAAGCAATAAATATCAGCACAATTACGGTCAGTGCCATATTTACGGCACGGCGGCTGCATTCAAGCAGCAGCAACAGCATGGCTATGGCTACCGCATGGTCCATGGCGGTAAGGGGGTCCACGTAAGCCATCCTGGTATCATATCTTGCGCAGTTCATCACGATATAGATGCCGCAGAAAATGGTTATGATAAAAAATATGTATTCATACCACCGGGGGATGTATTTCTCCCCTTTGGGGACCTTATGCCTTTTTAAGGCAGGAAAGGTGAGGAATACCAGCCCCATTGCAAAACAGACATGGACAGAACGCATGATGAGGGCGCTGTAAGAGCCTCTGACCACAACCCAAAGCTGGAACATGACCCAAACCAATGCCCAAACCGCTCCCGGGTTACAGAAGGCTTCTATGTATTTATTTTTCTTCATATGTCAGGTCTATATCCTTTCTTATAGGTGGACAGGAAAATCCGTCATTCCAGCAGCCCGGCTTCTTTGTAGTATTGTTCAGCTCCCGGATGGAGTGGGATTCCCATCCCCCCGGGGTCACAGGCGCTTTCGGCTGTAAACCGCTGAAGGGCAGTATGCCCGGCCCTGATATCCTCCACATTTTCACACAAAGCCCTGGCAATGCCGTAAGCCACATCGTCAGGCAGTTCCGTGGAACAGAACAGGGTGGACGTGACGCCGAATGTGCGGATGTCCGTGTCCTGGCCTTTAAAGCAATTGGCCGGCAGGGTTTCGGGGCTGAATCCCTTCTCATCCACAAAGGTGTCAATCATGTCCTGAGGAAATTGGATGAAGGTCATGTCAACCGTGGATGCCAGTTCCGTCACGGCGGCGTGTCCCTGGGTAATATTGTGGCAGATGAAGTCCGTGCGGCCATCCTTTATATTCTCCACACTGGTGCCCCAGTCCGCGTACTCGACCTTTCCGCCCCAGGCAATGATATCGTCAAATGTCATACCGTAATATTCAAATATCATGGAAGCCACGATATTGCCCATGTTACCCGCGGGAAGCACACTGATGTTGATGGGAATATGATTGGCGGCAACATCAGCCAGATCGGTCCATCCGGCATCGGTGCGCACCACTGCAATATAATAAAATGTGTCTAAGTATCCGGCTATGCCGCGGAGGTTATCAGAGGGTTCCGTATACAGGCTTTCCCCGCCAAAGGCCCATTTGTCAGACAGGTTGTATCCGATTCCCAGCTGGTAGGTACCATTGGAAACCTGAATGGGATTGGAAGTGGCGCCGCCTTCCGCAGCCGCATTAATCATGGAACCGGAAGGCAGTGCCCTGGGAAGGACCTCTGCAAATGTGGCGCCGTAGGAATACCAGGAGGTACCTGTGCTTCCGGTAACAAGGTCCAGCGTAACTGCCCGGCCGGAGGATCCGCCGTCCGCCCCGCCGCTGTTCCCGGAAGCCGTACTTTGAGTGTCAGCCTTGTCGCCGGCAGGGCTGCCGTTGTTTTTACTGCTGCCGCCGCAGGCAGACAGGGATATGGCCATAGCCGATATCAGGATCAGAGAAAGACATTTTCTTATTTTCATTCCTTATACCTATTCCTTTCATTTAAGCAGACCTATAATACACCATAATATATAAGAGACATCATGGATTTTCAGCGGATTACGACCAGATCACGTATGATTGTCCCATCTGCGGGACTCAGATGCATTGTTCCGGCGGCGGCATCCACCTCCTTTGCACACGGGAGGATGGCCCTGCCATCCAGCTTACAGGCGCAGCGCCCGCAGATTGCCTGACAGCAGGATGAATGCCTGTAATATGCCAGTTCATGGTTCAGATTGGCATGGATATAATCCAATACATCCATCACCTTCATCCCCTGCACAACCGGAACATCATAAACAGCAAGGCCTGCGCTTTCCTCAATTTCCACTTTCATCACGTCCCTCCTTTCAATATGGCCTTAGCTATGTATTCCTGCACGTTCGGATAATCATCCGTGTCCAGCGGCAGATAGGCCGGTACAGGGATTTCCTTTTCATAGACAGGCTTTCCGTCCTTTAATCCGGCGGTCCAGCTGAACAGATATTCCTTATTGTTTACCTGAGGTTCGTCCATCCTCAGGTGACATCCACGGCTCTCCCTGCGGTTCAACGCGCAGTAGATCCCAATCTCAGTGCACAGCGCCAGATTACGGAGCATTACCGAATCCATCCATTCCAGGTTGTACTGCCCAGGTCCGGGAGCCGCCATATAATCCAGGGAGGCACGCAGTTTTGTCATCTCATCATAGGCTTTCTGCAGGCGTCTGCCGTCACGGACAAACCCAAAGCCTTCCTCACTGACCTGTTCCAGCTTTTTCCAGGCTTCAACAGGGCTGATGCCCTCGGACCGTTTCCGGGGCGCTGTCAGTAAATCCACAGCCGCTTCCACGTTTTCAGGCTGTGCGACGGAAGCCGCCCGGGCGTAAACTGCCGCGTTTTCCCCGGCCGCCAGGCCGTTGGCCAGCATTTCCGTAAGACCGTCGCCGCTTCGGAAGGCCCCGAACAGGCCTCCTGTGACTTCTCCGGCCGCATAAAGACCTGGGATATCAGTCTCAAAGTCTTTGTTGATGATGATTCCGCCCATGGTGTACTCATTGCCAAAGCCGCACATCAGCCGTTTCCCGTTGGCAATCATGTCCTGGGCCAGTCTCTGAAGGTCGATGTGGTGGTATTTGTCCTTTCCGTGCCACCAGTGCTGATTTTCATAAAATATCTTAAAGCCGTCCCGGATTTCTTCATCTGTATAAGCGGAATAATCCATGTAGAAACGGTTTCCATATGTATCCCATTTTTCGTACATCCCCGGGGCGTAAAAGGCGCAGTAGAGAAGCTTCTTGACTTTACTGTTGGAGGCATTGGTCCTGAATCTCTGGTCATTGGGATATATCAGTTCTCTGCCGTCCAGGTCTGTGGCCTTATGCCGCAGCGGAAATAGATTGGGCATGGTCATCTGGAACGGCAGGATGGAACCTTTTGCATAAAGGGGTTCCTGTATGGTGGGAATGGCCAGCACAAACTCCATGTCCCTGACCCTGGCGCCTGCCCTCAGGGCCATTCCTATGCCATCCCCTGTCATGTCACTGTCCGTATTCTTCAGCTCATACGGCTGCCAGCCGCCCGTGGCCAGGATAACCGCTTTGGCATGGAACTCAATGATTTCTCCGGTAAATACGTCAAAACCAATAGCGCCGCAGACTTTACCGCTGCCGGTCAGAAGGTCGGAAATGATGATATCCTCATAGGCACTGATCTGGTCCTGGGTTTCCAATCCGTGCTTTAAAGCCCTTCCAAAGGCCACGCCGCCTGCCCTCCAGCGGCAGGCCTTGGGTGAAAATACAAAGGTGCTGCCGCACTCTTTGACCCATTGGAGTAATTCCTTCACCGCATATGGACCGTCCTGCACAAACCGCTTCTGAAGTTCCTGGTCCCCCAGTCCAAAGCCGCAGGCGGCCATCTTCTCAAACAGGCTTTCCGGCGTATACTCCTGGTTGGCCTCAGACTCACCGCAGATATCCCTGGCCCCCCTGCCGTCCACCCCGAAGCTGCCTCCCAGCATGATGGCGTTCCCGTTCTTTCCAACCCTGCCCTTTGAAACCAGGACCACGCCGGCCCCTTTCCTGGAAGCTGCCACCGCACTCATCACCCCGGCCCCTGAACCTCCGATGACCAGGATATCACTTGTAACTATGTTCCGTGTCATTCCATCCCTCCTTTATTCTCCAATATCCGCTTTCATCCCCATACCTGTTCCCTGTGCCCTATTTCCGGTTCCCGGTTTGGACCCCGTCCGTCCTCCTGCGTCACTTTGGGGCTGCCAGCCGATAGGCATGGCGGTTCACCGTCATATTGATGGTGTAAGCAATCCCTTCCGCCGTATCAAAAAAGCTTTGATCCAGGCTCCCCTCCATCCAGTCCCTGGCGGCCTGGCGCAGATGCCCGGTAAAATAGCTGCGGAAGGTGCTGATTCCCTTTTCCGTAACGCCTCCCTTGGTGGCCCGGTGCCTCATGTCCTCCTCCATTCCAGTACGGTCAGACAATTGGGCAGCCAGGGAAAATGCCTCAAAATTAGCGCCGTGGAACCCCTGTGCCAGGGTCTCATCGCATCCCAGCGACAGAATGTAGCGCAGGATGCCGTCATACCATGCGTCTGACATGCGGCACACAAACTCACGGATATATGCAGGAACGTCCTCCTCTGCGCAGGGATACATCCCCTGTCCCTCCAGCCCGGTATGCCGGCGGAAAGCTGCCCGCCACCCGGATGCAATGTCCTTTACAGGGACCTGGCAGCCCATGTCCCCCAGGCCGTCGGCAATGGCGCAGACACAGTCGGAAATGGTATAGGTGGTTATCTTGCTGGAAAGACCATATAGACTCTGGTCCTGGTCCACAATGAAACTCCGGCTGAACATGTCGGAAAACTCAATGGCCCGGGCTTCCCGTTCCCTGGGGAAGGAACCTGCAAAGGTGAGGAAACCTGCGCCCAGCTTATGCAGCGGGACTCCCTGTTTTTCTTTGATCATGCTGGGAAGGAATTTTGCCGCCAGGACATCCTCCCCCAGAAGATCAAGATACATCCGTGGCTCCGGTGTGGGACCAAAGGTATATATATCCGGCAGGTTCCAGCCCTTCCTGCGCGCCTCCTCAAAATAGGGCTTAAGGTCCTCCTGCGCCACAAGAGGGATGACCGCAGGCGGCGTGGAAACGATTATGATATCCGGCCGTTTCTCCCGGAGCAGCCGGCCGGTATTGCCTGCCGATACAGGGAAGGGAACCTGCTTTTGAAGTTCAGCCACCTTGTCCGGGTTGCGGCGTACCCCGAATACATTGCTCCCTGCCTTGTCTCCCAGAAGACAGCGGTACCCCGGCATCAGATACTTTCCGATATTCCCCATACCGATGACTACGATGTTATAATTGGGTTCCATGATCATATATGTTAACCTCCTTATTCTTTGTCAGGACGTGCAGACGGCCGGTGTGGATCATTAAACAGCCCACCGTGCAGAAGCAGCCGCTGTACGAATCCGTTCCGTTCCATTTGTATATTTCAACTGTTTCCTTCCTCTTTAACCGCAAACTTTTGTGAGCCTTTTCCTCCAATTATACTCGTTATAGTTAGCTTGTCAATGAAAATATTATATATTTACTCACAAATGTTGATTTTTTAGACTATTCTGCCAACCGGAAACAAGCCGGGACACAAAACAGGGATGTAATACCGTAAGCCGGATTCCATCCCTGTAACTGTTTTTTATGTTTTTAAAAAAATGTCTCACCTTACATCCGTCAGATACCGTTATGTTCCAGCCATCTGTCAGCGCAGTACGCATACCCCGCCGCCCCCAGAGGCAGCATATCCTCATTAAAACGCACCTTCGGGTTATGCTGGCTGTAAGGATATCCGTTCTCCCTGTCCGGCCCCGCTCCTATGAAAAAATATGCGGAAGGAACCCGCATGGTGACGCAGGCAAAGTCCTCCGACCCCATTTTCATGATTGGCGGTTCCACTACCGTGCCTTCATTTCCCAGGGCCTCCTCCAGGTATGCCCGAAGTTCGGTTTCCAGCTGCCTGTCCACCAGAAGGGGTTCCTGCTGGTGGTCAAAGGACACCTGGCCCGTGCAGTTAAAGGACCTGGCGATTCCTTCCACCACCTCCTTCAGGCGGCTGACAAGGACGGCCCTCTGGTCCGGGTTGTAGGTCCTTATGCTGCCTGTCAGTGTCACGGTTTTGGGGAACACGTTAAATGTCTTGCTGTCGCTCTCAATGGAACAGACCGTCAGCATGCAGGTTTCAGTGGGAATGGTCTCCCTGGCAATCAGGGTTTCCAGACCAGTTACAATATGGGCCGACGCGTTAATGGCGTCAACTGCCTGATGAGGGCGTGCCCCATGTCCCGACCTGCCGCACACCAGGATTGTGAATACATCATTGGAACAGAAGGTGGGACCCACACTGTAATTCAGCCTGCCCAGGGGCAGGGCGGCGTCCACATGGAACGCCACCGCCGCGTCCGGCCTGGGATTTTCCAGCACCCCGGCCTCTACCATGGCCTGGGCGCCGTTGCCGGTTTCCTCTCCCGGCTGGAACATCAGCTTCACCGTCCCTTTCAGGCCGGACTCATTTTCCTTTAACATCCTGGCAGCGCCTAACAGCATGGCAGTATGTGTGTCATGCCCGCAGCAGTGGGCCTTGCCAGGGTTTAAGGAGGCAAAGGGCAGTCCGCTTTCCTCATCCATCGTAAGCGCGTCCATATCGGCCCGCAGCAGGATGACCGGGGTTCCCTGGCCAACCGTGGCAACCAGGCCAGGCCCCACATGGGCAGCCTGATACCCCATCTCCCTCAGCCGTCGTTCAATATACTCCATGGTCACCGGAGTATCACAGCCGGTTTCCGGGTGTTGGTGCAGATATCTTCTATCTGCGGTAATCTCCTCTGCCAGTTGGAAGGCTCTCTCTAAGTAATCTATGGCAATTCTCCTTTCGCGTTCTATAAAGCCTGCTATCAATCCATTACGATACCGCTTCCTTACAGCCGCCTTACAGATGGATCATGGTGGCAATCACCACCATGGCGCCGCCGATGCACAGGTTGGTCAGGATGATCCTCCAGATGTACTTCACATACTGTCCATAGGTAATCCCCGCAATGGCAACCGCCCCCATGGTGGCCGCGGACATGGGCAGCAGCAGGTTGGTGAGGCCGTCACCGAAAATGAATGCCGTTACAACGGTCTGAGGCGTAAGCCCCAGCACATCGCCCAGAGGTCCCATGATTGGAATGGTGGCAGCAGCCTGGCCGGAACCGGAGATGATGAAGCAGTTCATGATGACCTGGAATATGTACATGAACAGCGCGCCGATTACCTTTGGCATGCCGCTTAACAGGCTGGAGAAGGCATACACGATGGTATCCGTGATGAACGCCTGGTCCATGACAAGGCTGATGGCCTTTGCAAAGCCCACCACCAGGGCGCCTACCAGGACCCTTCTGGCCCCGGCCACAAACTCGTCGCATATCTGGTTGCCGTTAAAGCCGCCTGTCAGTCCGCATACAATGGCCATGATAAGGAACACGGCCGCAATCTGGGTACCGAAATCCCACCCGTTCAGGGCGCCGTAGATAACACAGCCGATACCCGCCGCAAACTCAACAAGGACAAGAAGCCTCCTGGTGGTCAGCTGGGAATCAATTTCATTCACCTGTCCCGCATCAGCCTGGGCCGCCAGCTCAACATCATAGCAGCAGCTCTTTGCAGGATTCTTCTTAACCCTCATGGCATACCATACGGTCCAGAAACAGACGGAGCACAGCAGCAGGATATAGCCCACGGCGCGGAACCACAGGCCGGAAAACATTTCAATCCCCAGAAGGGTCTGTGCCACGCCGGTGGTCATGGTGTTAAACAGTCCGCTGGCAAATCCCGCATTGCCCGCGGCAATGGTGATGGATACGCCCACCATGGCGTCAAAGCCCAGGGTCCTGGCAAACAGTATGCCCAACGGGACAAAGGCCAGCATGCTCTCGGCATTCCCGGTAAATGCAGGAAGCATGGAGAATGCGATGATCACAAGCGGAAGCAGGGCCGCGCCCAGATGTCCGCCCATCTTCAACACCTTTGCCAGCATTGCCTTGGTAGCGCCGGTGGCCTCGATGACGGCAAAGGAGCCGCCGATGATAAGAACCATGTTCGCGATGGAGGCCACTGCCTTCATACCGGACGGAATGGCGGTGAAGATATCAAACAGGGAGGCCGGGTTGGCGTCAACCATATGATAGCTGGCAGGGTCGACTACATTTCTTCCGGCTACTTCAATACGGTCATATTGCCCCGCCGGGATGAGATACGTCAGGACTGCCGCAAATACAATCATGATAAGTATGATGATCAGTGTGTGCGGAAATGCCATTTTCTTTTTCGTATTCGTATTGTTCATTTCAGTCACCTCGTAATTTTATACTGGTTTTATCTCTTAATCGGCCTTGATGACGCGCAGGTCCTTGCTCATCCGGTTCAGGCAGTCACAGCCGTCCTCCGTTACAGCCACCAGGTCCTCTATGCGCACGCCGCCCAGACCAGGTATGTAAATGCCCGGTTCCACGGAAAAGACCATGCCCGGCCGTATCTCCATGGTATTGCCGCCTCCCACATCCGGGAACTCATGTCCGTCAATGCCGATGTTGTGGCCTATTCGGTGGGTAAAATAATTGCCAAAGCCATGTCTGGCAATCACGTCACGTCCGGCCCTGTCAATATCGCAGAATCTTGCGCCTGGCTTCACAGCGTCCATGGCAGTCAGCTGGGCCTCCTTAACCACCTCGTAAATATTCCTCATCTTATCTGGAACGCTCTTGTAAAATACGGTGCGCGTCATGTCCGAGCGGTAGCCGTTAAGGCGCGCGCCCGCGTCTATCATGATGCAGTCACCAGGGACAGGCTTTGTATCATCCGGCTTATGGTGGGCGTAACCGCAGGATTTCCCGTAAGCCACCACGCCTATGATGTTATAGCCGTCCGCACCGTAGGAACAATATGCCTCATGAAGCATGCGGTGATGCTTCTGCTCCGTCAGGTCCGGATCCACATATTCAAACATCTGTCCGATGACCTTCTCATTGACTTCCTGGGACTGGCGCAGCAGCTGGATTTCCCCTTCGTCCTTTACCATACGGATGTAATCAATCACCCGGCTGTTTAACACATAGCGGGCCTCCGCCTGGGACATCAGGCCCAGCAGAAAACCGGAGGACCAGTTCCTGTCCACGCCCACCACTGCGCCGGGGCGGATTTTCCCGGCAAGAAGCCGGATTGGATCGTCGCTGTCTGAATACCAGACAATCTCAGCGCTGCCCGCCATCCGGGCGTAGTCAGTCTGAAGGGTATTCATGAAAAAGGCGAGGCCGCCCTGGGTATCCAGGCAGAGGGCAAACAGGCGCCCGCCGGAAGGAGCGAACCGGCCTGTGAGGTAATAAAGGGTGGAGGGGTCGCTGATAATCATCTGGTCCATGCCATGCTCCCTCATTCCCTTGAGGATTTTTTCAATACGGTCTGTTCTCATTTGGGGTTCTCCTAAATCTGAACTGTTGTTGCAATGAGGAAGGAGGACGTGGTCAGATTACCTTCTTCTCCTTCCATCTGCCTGTAAGGTACCTTGAAAATGATATTATATAGTTGGCGATCCATCCCATGGGCGCGGAATACCACACAGCCGCTATTCCCCAGACAGGGGCAAAATAGAAAGCGGCAAATACGCGGATTCCCAGGTTCACCAGATTGGATACAGTGAATACCAGCATGTCGCCGGAACCCCTGAGCACGCCGTCCGCACACGTCTTCAGCCCCACGAACAGGAAGAAATAGCACACCCCGGACAGGTATCCGGTGCCTGTCTCAAAGGCGGTGACGGAAGCAGATGCCCCGGTCCCCGGCACGGCGGCGGCCCCTGACAGGATTCCCCCGGCGGCGCCGGCTCCTGTGCCCGCGGCCCCGCCGCCCAGGAACGCAGCAATAAGAGGTCCTTTAAAAAGTGTCAGGACCAGGGCAATGATCAGTGCAAAAACCGCCACGATGATGTGGCTGGCCCTGTAGCCCTGCCTGACCCGTTCTATCTTTCCCGCCCCGATGTTCTGGGCCGTGAACGTAGCCATGGCATTGCCCGTGGCGCTCATGGGCACGATACAGATGGACTCAATGCGTCCCCCCGCGGAGTAGCCGGCCAGCGCAGCGGAACCGAATCCGTTTACCACGGACTGGACCAGCAGCCTTCCCACGGAAACAATGGATTGCTGGAGGATGGAGGGGACCGAGATCCTGGTCCCCTTTCCCAGCATTTTCATATCGTAATATGTAAATCCTTCCTTTTCCTGTCCCCCATAACCTTTGAGCCTTCTGATAAGAAGACAGAATAACAGCAGGGCAGAAAAGCCCTGGGCGAACACAGTGGCAATTGCAACCCCGTCCACACCCATTCCCAGCCAGGTAACTGAAAACAGGTCCAGGGCCACATTTAACAGAGATGAAAAGACAAGAAAGCCTAAAGGAGTCCTGGAATCCCCCATTGCGTTAAAAACAGCGGCCAGGATGTTGTACATGAAAAGGAAGGGCAGTCCCAGGAAGTAGATTCCCAGGTACAGCCTGGCCTGCTCCAGGATATTGTCCGGTGTGTGCAGGGTTTTTAGGATTGCGCCGTTGAAACCGAACCCCACTCCGCCTAACAGGAGGCTGATACAGAGGAAGGTAATCAGTGATGTGGAAACAGAGGTCTTCATCCTCCCATACTGTTTCGCTCCCAGATACTGGGAAATCAGTACAGACACGCCGTTTCCCCCGCCGATGGCCACCATGATGAACACGTTGGTGAGGGCGTAGGAGGCCCCCACGGCGGCCAGGGCATCCTCCCCCACAAAGTTTCCCACAATCATGGAATCAGCCATGTTGTACAGCTGCTGGAACAGATTCCCCAGTATCATGGGGAGGGCGAAGAGAAGGAGGCTGATACCGGGCCTCCCCTCCGTCAGGCCGGCCCGTTGTTTCCTGCCTGACTTAAACATTTATACCTCAGGCGCCCATGATTTGATGTTTGCAATGGAAAGCCCCATGTCGCAGGCCTGCAGTTTCACACAGATAGCGTCAATGAGATAGCAGCGGCCGGAGCTTTCCGTGGATGCCTTGGCCCTTACCAGCGCGTCCTTCAACCCATCCGGGCTGAATACGCGTTCGGCCACGCAGCCATAGGCCTCTCCCAGCTTCACATAATCAATGGTACCATCCTGGTTGTATGGCATATCCACGGCATACTCAAAACCGTAGCCGCTCTGGTTCTGGCGGATCAGGCCCAGGTATGCATTGTTCACCACCACAATGATGATTGGTTTCTTAAAGGCGGAAGCAACTGCAATCTCCTCTCCCATGAAGGTCAGTCCGAAGTCCCCGACCAGGGTCACGCTGTGGCACCCAGGCTGGGCCACCTTCACGCCAAAGGCCGCCGGCACCTCATATCCAAGGGTTCCTGCACCGCCGGACGGCAGATATTTTCCGGCTTTGTTGATGGTCTGAAGCTGTCCACTCCAAATCTGGGTAATGCCGCATCCCACCGTAAAATAGGTCTCATCGTCAAATGCCTCATTGACTTCCTGGAACACGCGGTGGGGCATGATGGGGCTGCAGTCATAATCCATCCTGCGCGCCAGCTCTTCCCGAAGGGCAGGTATGGCCTCTGCCCTGGCCGGATTCACAGGGCCAAGGCCTGCTGCCTCCACTTCCGTGATCAGCGCCTGTACAGCCAGCCCTGCATCGGATACGATTCCCAGTTCAGGCTCAAATACCATCCCAATCTGGCTTGGCTCGATATTGATATGGATGAACCGGCGGCCTTCGCAGTATGTCTTTAAATCCCCGGTGTGGCGGTCTGAGAAACGGTTGCCGATGCCGATGACCAGGTCGGAATCCAGGAAAACCCGGTTGCCGATGGGCTGTCCCACCTGGATACCCACATGGCCCGCATTCAACGGATGGTCTTCCGGTATCCCGCCTTTGGCCTGGTAGGTGGTAACCACCGGAATCTGAAGCATTTCCGCCAGTTTAACAACCTGGTCCGTGCAGCCGTCTATCAGGCATCCGCCGCCCATGATGAGGACCGGCGCCTTGCTTTCCTTTATCATCTGGACTGCCTGCTTAATCCGGTCCATGTCCGGGCCAGGAACAGGAACCTCCCTGGGCACATAGCTGTCGATGTCAAAGTCCAGCTCCGCCTTCTGTACATCCAGAGGAAGCTCCACCAGTACCGGGCCTGGACGGCCTTCCCTCATCAGGTAGAATGCTTCATTCATGATGGCCGGAAGGTCCTCCGCCTTCATCACGCACCACGCCTTCTTGGTCACGGTCTTGACAATGTCAGGCATGTCCACGCACTGGAATGGTTCCTGGCCCAGCTGGCCGGTATTGGCCTGTCCCACCACGCACAGCACCGGCATGGAATCAATGAATGCCGTATAAAGCCCGGTGACAAAGTTGGTGGCGCCGGGGCCTGCGGAGCAGATTGCCAGCGCGATCTCGTGCTTTGCGCGCTGGTAGCCGTCGGCCGCATGGACGCAGGCCTCCTCATGGCGCATGGTGAAATGTTCAATGGGCGCATGCTCCATATATTTATACACGGGATTGATGGCTGCTCCCGGGATGCCGAAGGCGGTTTTTATGCCTTCCTTACACATGATCTCCACAATAGCTTGTGCAACTGTCATCTTCATATTTCTTTCTCCTTCTTTTCCCTTCCACGGTTTGTTTTTATCGTGGACTTTTATTGCCCTTCCACGGTTTATTTCATCGTGGACTTTCATTATCAATGGTTTCACTTTGCATTTTACCGGTTCACCACATGGATGGGCGCGCCTGCAAGATATGCCTTCACATTCTCCACCGTGCAGTCCATGATCCTCTGTCTGCTCTCCTTTGGCGCCCAGGAAATGTGAGGCGTGATGATGCAGTTCTTTGCCTTTAACAACGGGTTGTCCCCCTTAATAGGCTCCGTGGACACCACATCCAGGCCGGCCGCATACACCTTGCCCGAATCCAGCGCATCCGCCAGGTCCTGTTCCACCACCAGCGGTCCCCTGGAATTGTTAAGGATGATCACGCCGTCCTTCATCCTGGCAATGGATTCCCTGTTGATGATGCCCTGGGTATCCGGGAACAGCGGGCAGTGGAGGGCAATGACATCTGACTGTGCAAAGAGCGTATCCAGATCCACATACCGGGCAATGGCCCTGCCCGCGTCATTCTGGAAGCTGTCATATGCAATAATGTCCATTCCCATTGCCTTGGCAATCTTCCCTGTCTGCTGCCCGATACGGCCAAAGCCGATGATGCCCATGGTCTTGCCGTCCAGCTCAATCAGCGGATAATCCCAATAACACCAGTCCTGGCAGTTTTCCCATTTCCCAGCATGCACGGTATCGCTGTGGTGGGCCACATGATGGCAGATTTCCAACAGCATGGCGATTGCAAACTGGCCCACGGCGGCAGTCCCATAGGAGGGCACATTGGACAGGGGAATGCCCTTTTCCTTCGCATATGCATAATCCACCACATTGTATCCGGTGGCCAGCATGGCAATGTACCTGATAGACGGGCATGCGTCAATCACCCGCTTTGTGATGGGCGTCTTGTTGGTAATGACAACCTGCGCATCCCCGATGCGTGCAATGGCCTCTTCCTCATCGGTCAGGCTTGTGCGGTCATAAACCGTTACCTGGCCCAGTTTCTCCAGTTCCCCCCAGCTTAAATCTCCCGGGTTTTCCGTATAACCATCCAGAACCACAATTTTCATAGACGTATCCTTTCTATAATTAATAGTGCCCCATCAATCCTCCAGCATGGCCCATGCGCGGTTTAACACCCGCTTTGTGTTGGCCAGGACAATCTCTTCATCCTCGCCAGGCCGCAGGGTGACCTCCATGGACAGCACGTAAGGGCTGGTGGCGTCTAAAAAGCCTTCCTCTTTTATCACCCTCAGATAGTCAATCAGCTCCGGCGTATCATTGGCGCTGTTTGGATATCCAAAACGTGGATGCAGGTCGCCGTACCCGTCAAATCCCTTCCTGACCACCGCATTGCCAAAGTGGAAATGGGTAATATAGGGCCTGAGAAGGCGGATTACAAACTGGCTTGTCTCATAGGTGGTGGGGAAATGGCTCAAATCCACCAGAAGTCCGAAATTATTGTGGGTGGTGCGCATATCAGCGGCAAATCTGGCCGCATATGGGGCCGGGCCGATTAACGCGGCCTTGTCCATGTCAAAGTCAAATACCTCCAGCTCCACCGACATGCCCTTGGCGCCCGCATAATCGCAGACCGCGCGGGTTGTCTTGAGCAGCTGGACATAGGCCTGTTCCTTTGTCTCCGGCTGCCACTTGCCTGCCAGGAATGCTATCCCCCTGGCGCCCAGGTACTCTGCCTCATCCACCGCTTCAATCAGGGTGGCCTCCGCTTTCCTGCGCTCCTCCTCGTCTATGTGGTTGGGGTTCAGGTTCCCTCCAAGCAGGCGGGGCTGGGCGCCGTAGCATACCTTCAGGTGGCTCTGTCCCAAAAGCGCCCTGGCTTCCTCATTGTTGACCCCAAAACCCTTTACCTCGACGGCGTCAAAGTAATCATCCCTGCATATGGCTTTTAATGACTCCATGGGTTCCCTCCTGGGATAACTCATCCACTGGATGGTCCCTACCTGAAAATATTTATGAATCGATTCCCTCATGGCTTTTTACTCCTTATCTGACTGCTATGTACGACTACAATTCCACTGCCTCCCGCACAGCCCGCAGGTTCTCCTCAGGGGAACGCGGGTCTGCCACGCAGCCCGGGCCGACTAACAGGCCCTTTCCGTCCACCATGTCAATGGCTTCCCGTATATGTTTCTTTATCATGTCCGGCGTGGTTCCCGGCCTGGACATGATGCTGTCATACTCCAGACTGCTTCCCACAATGGCCGGGCCTTCATAAAGCCCGCCCAGGAATGCCTTCGAACACTTCGCCCTGGCTTCCTTTAAGGACGGTCCGTTCTGGCGGTCATGCCAGTTCAGCACATTGCAGGGATACCTTGACATTTCATCGAAACGGATGTTGCTGCCATGGACATGGAGCACGTTGAACCAGGTAACATCCTTGTAGGAGTTGATGACCCGTAAATCATACGGCTTGCAGAACTCGGCAAACATGGTGTCGCCCATCAGGTCATAGCTGGCGCACTGGCTGGCAAAAAAGAAGCCGCTTACCCCTGCCTCGATGTTGGCTTTGACGAAATTAATGGTTGTCTGCGTAATTGCGTCCAGGGCCTGGTGTACCAGATCCGGGTTTTCCAGCATGTCCTGGAGCATACGGTTTCCCGCCAGCTTCTTAAGGGTGGTGGCAGGCGAGAAAATGGTCTGGATATAGGGTGTTCCAGGCTTAACCAGCCGCTCCATCCACTGGGAAAGCTGGAGCACCTTGCCCCAGGTGCCATAGATGGCGGGCAGCGGTTCAATGTACCTGTAATCTTCAATGCTTGAGATACCCGAGGCAGCAATCTCCACCTCTTTGTATTTATCACAGTAAATATCCAGCTTGGCGCCCCAGTCAGGGATGGTATAAGCCCCGAACGGCATCATTTTAATAAAGTCATAATCATACTTCTCATTAAATTCCACCATGGCTTCCGCCAGTGAGCGGGAATCCTGGTCCTTATCAGATATGTGCATCCAGACGCTGACAGGCACCCGGTCCGGTTCCCGGCCTTCCACAGCCGCGCGTACACGTTCTTCCCTGGTCATAAACTATCTCCTCTCTTTAGTCAGAAATCATGATTCTCAGGATTTCCCGGTCCGTCTCAGCCATGCCGTCATGGCCCAGGCGTCCCACGCTGGCAATCATGTTCTCCACGCCCTTCTTGACAATGCCGTCGCCGCCCACGAACTGCTGTCCTTCCAGATGCATCTCATATCCAAGGATGCCGTTGTCAACCGCCAGGGCAATCTTGCCCGCGCAGGATGCCTTGGCCCCGTCGCACACAACACCGGAAGCAATGGCCAGGGCATTGACCAGCGTATGGATGATTCCATCCAGGTCAGCGCCTTTGAGGTAGGCAATTCCGCAGCCCGCGGCAGCGCCTGCATTGATTGCCCCGCAGTAAGCGCTCAGGCGTCCGATGGGCGTTTTCTGATGGATGCCCAGAAGGTTGGACAGCACCAGGGCGCGGTACAGCTTTTCCTGGCTTACGCCCATAGCCCTTGCGTATACGATGACCGGTACGGAAGCGGTAATCCCCTGATTGCCGGTACCGGAATTAATGATGACCGGCAGCTCGCAGCCGTTCATGCGCGCATCGCTGCCCGCAGCTGCCATGGCCCTTGCCTTCAGGCGCAGCGCGGACTCCCCGCCATGTTCCATCACATCCTTGTTGGCCTTTAAAAGAACGGAACCTATGTTGGCGCCGTAATCACTCTTAAGGCCTTCCTCGGAAATGGCCATATTATAATCAATCTGGACATCCAGGACCTTTTTCACATCCTCAAGTTCCACCGTATTAGCAAAATCATATATCAGTTCCACTGAAAGGAAGGAGCGGTCCGTCAGGTCTGACTCGCTGTCATCCTTAATCTCACTGGACTGAAGGACTTCACCATCCTTCTCAATCAGGACAATATTGGTATGGTAGTTGGCAATGCGGACCTTGGCATAGGACTCACCTGCGTAAACAATGACATTGATATCGAAAATCAAAGGTGACGAAGCTATCTCCACCTGAATCGGAACTGTTTCCATGAACGTGCGGATATCCGCCTGCTGTGCTTCGCTGACTTCAGCAATCACTTCCAGCTGTTTCCCCGCATCCCCGGCAACAATGCCGGCTGCGGCTGCGGCCGGGATACCGCGCAGATGCCCGGTGTTGGGCACGATGACACTCTTTACATTCTTAATGATATTGCCGCTGGCTTCCACCACCACGCGGTCAGGCGCTTCCCCCAATGTCTCCCTTGCCACGGCCGCGCAGTAAGCAACCGCAATCGGCTCCGTACAGCCCATTGCGGGCAGCAGTTCCTCTTCCAGGATTTTTATACAGTCCTGATACTGGATATCACTTCTCTTCATTGAACGTTCTCCTTTACTTTTCCACGATTCTCTTTATCGTGGACTTTCCTTATTCTTATCCTGACTGCAGGAACACCCTGCCCCACAGGGGCCAGGGGCCTGCAATCCTTGTTTACTGGAAATCAGATGCCTGCCAGCGCTTCCTGCGCCCTGGCCAGACGGTCTTCCGGAACATATAAGGGCACGCAGCAGCCTGGCGCAAGGATAAGGCGGCCATCCGGCACCTGCTCAAGGGAGGACTTAAGATGCGCTTTCAACTGCTCATCATCCGCTTCTGCCAGGACCTTTAACTCTTCCACTCCGCCGATTAACAGCTTATCGCTCATCCTGCGTCCATCGGCCAGGGAAATGTCCACCAGCTGGTCATGCCAGTTAAGGGCCTGTACCGGATACTGGGAAAGCAGCTCAAACATAGGGGCATTTCCATGCATATGCATGATATTGAACCACATATCCTGTGCCGCCTCCAATACGCGCAGGTCATATGGACGCCCGAATTCCTCATACTCAGCCACGCTCATCTTGTCGTAAGTCCCCAGCTGGCTTGCAAAGAAAATGCCGTCTGCCCCCAGTTTGGACATCTCTTTCACCAGATTGATGGTTGTCTGGCAGATAATCTCAAGGCCCTTGTGGAACGCCTCAGGGCTGCGGCGCATATGTACCAGCATCTTATCCCCGCTCATCTTGGCGGCCGTGGTCAGGGGATTAAAGATGGTGATGACAACAGGGACCTCTCCCTTATAGTGGTCAACCACGCCCTTTGCAGCTTCAATGGTAGCCGCCATGGAACCCTGGTCCATGGGAAGCACGTTCAGCTTTGTCCAGTCCTCATCATGCTTGATGCTGCAGTCTGTCACGACACCTACGCTGGAGCAGGTTTCCGGCCATACATTATCGCGCACCGGCCATTTGATGGTGGAGCCCCAGTCCTGGATGCTGAAGAGTCCCTGATATGTCACTTTAACGAAATCCCACTGAAAACGGTCCTGGAACTGGATGATCTTCTTGACCAGTTCCTTCGGATCTTCATCATAAGGAGGAAAATGCTTCCAAAGGTTCATTGATGGTGTATCCAGTTTCCTGCCCTCCAATAAAGCTTTAATTCTCTCTGTCTTAGTCATAGTTTTTAATCTCCTCTCATATTGTGTTAATATTATTTATCATGATACCGTCCGGACCACCGGAACCACGGTTGGAACCAGCCGTCCGGTCAGTAACATAAACATAAGTAATTACAGATGTATTATCTATAGAAGCGAAGCTTACATATAGGGCATCCGTCAGCCAGGGTTTCAGTCAGATCCAGCTTCAGTCCCATGCCCTCGGCGATACCCCGGTCCCCGTCCATGGCAATGTCGCAGAACAATGCGCAGGTTTCGTCATCAAAGCCCAGCTTCTTCCATGCGCTTAACAGCGGACAGTAATGGAAATCCACAAGGACCTCTGACTCTGACATCTCAATGATTTTCTTTTCAAAGGTCTTTCTTCCCAGTTCATTTAAGAACACATCCGCAAAATCCCTGCAGTCCTCCGGGTTGGCGCAGGCCGCCTTATAGTTCTCACCATGGATTTTTCCACATTTCCAGATTGCCCTCCTGATTGCCGGTTCAGGATCAATACCGTCCTTTTTCAGTTCGTCATAAATCAAAGCCATCCAGGATGCCCTGTGCTCAATCGCCGACCTGTTGATATTGGCCTGCGGGTCATCAATCAGTAATGCCACATTCTTAATCTCTCCCATGTTCCTTTCATCCTCCTTATCCTGTTAATCCACGCTTAATCTAGTGCCCCATCCAGTCTGATCCGCAATATGGATACCCGTTGTTTCAAATTGCCGCGCCGGGCTTCACATATCCTTACAGATAGAACACTGCACAAAGAATTGTTGTCACGATGCCGAAAATGATACAGAGCGGAAGGCCGCACTTAAAATAGTCCTGGACCGTGTATCCGCCCGCTTCCCATACCAGAAGGTTTGGACCTGTTCCAAACGGGGTTGTAAATACGCCGGATGCTGAAACTGAAACCGCCATTGCTCCTGCAAGCGGATTAATTCCTGCCGCTTCACAAAGCATCAGGGCAATCGGAAGCATTAAGACCGTTGCCGAAGAGTTCATGAAGAACTGTGTTGCAAGGAGCATGAGGAAGGTAATCCCGCCCAGCAGGATGACCGGAGGCATTCCCTGCAGCATGGGGCTCAGCTTCGTAACCAGAAACTCGGCAGCGCCTGTGCTTACCAATGCCTTGCTCAGAGGGAAAATGCCGCCAATGATGAATATGGTTGATACCGGGAATGACTTAACGGCCTCTTCCATGCTGATACATCCGGTCAGGACAACCAGGATGGCTCCGAACACGCCTGCCACATGCATGGGCACAAGGTTTGTTGCCATGGCCACAAGGACTCCCACGAATATGACGCCTACCGTGATCATCTTTTTAGGATCATTGTTGCTCTCCCGGTCCCCGCCCTTAATCTCAATGTCCTTGGCAGGAAGAAGCTTTATACCCACGAAACACATGTAGAGCATACCGACAATCAGAAGAGGAAGACCGACTTTCGTATATTCGAAGAAGCCAAGTTCCCGCAGATTGTTCTCCTTCAGGATACCGTTGGCAACAATGTGCGGCGTGGTGCCTACCAGGGTAATGGTACCGCCGAGGGAGCAGAAATACGCAAGGGCCATTAAGAGCTTTGACTTCTGCACATGTGCCTTTTCCGCCATGGAACTTACAATCGGCATCAGACAGGCAGTGGATCCCGTATCATTCAAAAATGCGGAAAGCCCGCCAGCCACGATTCCCGTCCCAAGGATAAGACCCTTTTCAGTCCGCCCCAGAAGACCTATGATTTTGCCTCCTATGTACCCCGCAAGTCCGGTCTTAAAAAACGCTTCCCCTACAACCACTAACCCCATGAAAAAAACAACTGTGGTATTACCAAATTCCATATAAGCGCTGTCCGGTTTAATCAGTCCAAATGTTGCCAGAACCGCAGGAATCAGAGCGCCAAGCATAACCATATTCATCTTCTGGCTGATCAAAAGAATAACCGTAGCCGCAAAAATCAGACACGCCAGTATTGCCTCAAAAGACATAATAAAATCCCCCTTTTAATACAGATTCGTTTTATTTCGTTAATGCCTTATCTGTTACATCCAGCGGTCCCCACCCCTGTTGGCGCCGCCTCTTTTTCTCCTGACTGCACGCTGCCTCAAACCCCAGCGGCAGCATAAAACCCTTTATTATCCTCCTTTTTATATTTAGCGCGCTTATTGTCTTTTTATCTATATGACATAATGACATATCATATATATGTATTAGCAACTTATCAACCTGTGCTTATTATACACATTCGCCTCTAAAAAGTAAACGGTAAGTTTTATTTTTGTGATTTTGTACAAATAGGCAGCATTTATTTGGTGAAAATGATGAGAGTGCCAAGTGAAGCCCAAAAACACATACAAGCAAAGTCCATCCCACCTGCCCCCTCTCTGCCTCCATATTCCTTTATTTCTGTATCATTTAATCTCAAAGAGGTAAAAAAGGGGCTGACAACTGGGTCGAAAAGGATGAGGACGATGAAATATAACGGACAAAAAAATAGGGATAAGAAACGAAAGCAGCGAAATAACCGACTATTAAAAAGTGAAAAAGAGGAGTATGACAAGCGATATTACCTGACCTAAAATGCCAGGAAACTGCTATGTGACAGGCTGTTAAAACTAAGTATAAAAAGCAAAAAACTGAGTATGGCAAGTGATGATTCCTGATTATGAACAGCAAAAAAACAATAGAAAACAGGCAATTAAGCCTGATTACAAGCGGCAAAAAGCAATGATTAGCAGGCCATGAATCTTGGCCAGGAGTGGCAAAATACAACAGATAACAGTCAATAAGCCTTGACCTTGAATGGCAAAAGTACAACAGATAACAGTTAATAAACCTTGACTTTGAACGTCACAATACAACATATGATAGCCAATAAACCTTGGCCCTAAATGGGCAAAACTCAACCGATAACAGCCAATATGACTTGGCCTTGAACAGGCAAAACTCAACCGATAACAGCCAATAAGCCTTGGCCTTGAATGGGCAAAACTCAACCGATAACAGCCAATAAGCCTTGGCCTTGAATGGGCAGAATGCAACAGACAACAGCCTATAAGTATTGGCCTTGAATGGGCAGAACACAACAGACAACAGCCAATAAGTCTTGACCTTGAATGAAAAAAAACGGGATATGATAGACAATAAATCATAGCTATGAATATTGAAAAAATAGAATGTAACACACGTCATACCAGACTATAGAAGGTTGAAAACAATATATAAAAGAAAAAGACTCACCACAAAAAGGGCATAACAGGCAGACCGATATCCTTCATCTTCCCGTTGATGTTTTTTTAGAGGCAGTGGCCGGATGAGACAGCAACCTCTTCATAACCCTGGCCAGGAGGCTGGGGTGGGAGGCGGACGGGATTGATGTGACTGTGGAGGGTGTTAGGGATACTTGCCGGGAAAGGCGGCGGGGACAGGGTCGCAGAGAGGGCGTTCAGCGCCCGAACGGAGCCCGCCCACGGACGGGAAATCATCAAGATTTCCCGGTAGTTGGCGGGTTGCCCTGTCACCGGCGGCTTTCCCGGCTAGTACAGCCTTGCGCAAATAGCGGTGAAGTCAGTGCCTGATATCTGCGTCAGGAGTGCGTCTGCAAAGCGACGGCGTAGTGGGCGCTACGACTAGCTTTGCAGGCGTGCTCCTGGCGTAGATAGCGGGTGCTGAATTCATTGGTATTTGCGCAAGGCTGTACTAGTATCCCTTACTCCCGGAACCCGGAACATCAATCCCGTCCGCCTCCCGCCCCTGACTCCGGAAACAAACCAGGCAGAGGTTGCGTACCCTCCCGCACACACCCCTGCCTATAAACCCCCATCATCCCACCTCAAAACTCCAACGTAATAAACGGCTTATTCGCCTGCGCCACACAAACCGTGGTTGTCAGCGCCAGGACTTCATTTCCCTTATACACAAAGTTATCCCATGTAAACAGATCATCCTCTTTATCCACCGGGAGGGAAGTTATGTCCATATCCTCCGTAATCTGAGTATTCACATATATCTTGATATGGGTGGGCTTTTCATGGAAATATTTCCGGATATATTCATGCAGGAAAATCTTCTCAAGCGCCTCGCTGTCAAAGGTGTGATTGCTGCATACGGAAAGAGGGAGGTAGTTGTAGTCCAGTTCGTTCGGCTGGCCCTCCAGACAGACACAGCGCACGATTTTATAAACATATGACCCCTGAGCCAGATTAAGTTTTTCGCATAACGCCGGACCTGCCGGGATAATCCCATGTTCAATCAGCTTGTGCGGTCTGTAAACAGACTGCTCAAAGGGGGCAATCTTAATCTCGCTGGCAAATGCCATTGACTTCTTGTCGGTGTTTCCCTCCGATGACAGGACATATGTCCCTTTTCCCCGAATCCGTTCCACCACCCTTGCATTGGCAAGTTCCTTGATTGCCGTGCTGACTGTAATCCGGCTGACATCAAACTGTTTGGACAGCTCTGCTTCAGAGGGAATCCTGTCACCCTCCGATAATACGCCATCCTTTATCTTCTGCAGGATGTAATTCTGTATCTGAACATATTTAGGAACATATGAAATATCATCTTCATTCAACATTTATGACTACCTCTCTCTCACTATCTGTCCTGTTATCCGGACACCCGGACATATCCAGGCCCGGCACACATCAACAGAATAGCCGGAAACCAGTACAGCCATGCCCTAAATCCACAGCTATCAGCCACTGATTACCGCAGACCCCAAGCAAAGCCGTACTGGTATCATCAATTCTTCTCGTGTGCCGCCATAATAAATGCCCTTAACTCATCATCATATGTATTCAGGGCCAGCGAACAGTCAGGCGCCAGCATGAATGGAATATCCTTCATACGCTTTAACGTATTTCTGGTCATGGCCCCAATCTCATCCGCCTTATGCTGCCCAAAAAGCCGTTCGTCACAGCCTCCCATAGGAGTGATGGTTCTGTCCAGCCAACGAGGTGCACTGTCTAAGGCTGGATTGCCGGTTGCACTCTCCGGCCAGTGCAGGATATCGATGGGATAATGGGCAAAATATTCAGGATTCACATCCAGCCCGCAGGCATGTACCATTATCTTGCAGGGTTTCAGGGCATCCATCATCTCCAAATCATATGGTTTTACAAACTCCTCCCACTCTTCCTTTGTCAGATAGGTGGAGCGGGAAAGGCCTGTTGCACCATAAAACACCCCAAACAGACCATTATGAATCAGCTGTCTGGAATAATCTGCCATGGTAGCAGTTATATTCTTTAAAGTACGGTGTACCAGCTCCGGCTGCTCATGCATGAGCGTAACCATTAAATCATCCCGGCTGGCTGCACGGTAACGCCCGATTGGATTTACCGCGCACAGCTTTTGCAGGATACTGGTGGGACACATCATGGTCTGGAAAATAGGGGCGCCGTCCGCAACCCCTTCCTGGATTGCTTTTACCGCCTCAATCTGTTCTGCAAAGGGTCCTTTATTTCCGGGCAGTACCGTGATTTTATCCAAATCCTCCGCACTTCCCACCGGTCCTTTTATGCATTTTGGCAGAACGCCCTCATAGTTTTCAAAATCAAACTCTCCTCCCCATGCCTCCTCATAATAGGATGCCCTGGGCTGCAGCTTGACATAATCCCAATCATATGTCCTATGCCAATCCAGCATGGTTTCGGCAAAAAGTCCCACTCCACTGTGTTCTTTCTCGATAAAATGACGCCACGCCGAAACCGGAGGACGGTCTGCCAGTTCACCATTGAGCACCGCTAATACACGTTCCTTCTTAGTCCACATAATAAACTCTCCTTCAAATTTTTGGTTTTAGGTTTGATAAGCTGCCAAAAATCCAAAAAAGAGCCATGCTGTCACGCTATAATCGACATTATAGCATAGCTTTCTTTTTAGGGCAATTATATTTTTTCCGGCCTGTTTGGGAGTTTTTTTTGTAAATATTGCAATATACAAAAAAATCCTCCGGCTGAAAAGCCGAAGGACTGGTAATCTTACCATTCATAAAAATAGCTGCCATATCATATTGTCTGAATTACTGTCTCAATACCCTCATCCTGGCACTGCCCGCCCTACGCCGGAAATGCCGTTGGAACCAGTAGCTTTGGCAGGAACAGGAACAGATCCGGGAACACCATGCCCAGGAAAATAATCAGCAGGGTCACACCGATGATAGGGGCCACGCCCTTAAATGCCTGCGGGATGGTTATTTCGCCAATCTGAGAGGTAATCATCAGACAGGTGCCGTAGGGCGGCGTAACCATGCCCAGGGACAATGTAAGTACCACAATCAGCCCCAGATGGATATCGTTGATGTTAACCACGGCCCCCAGCTGTTTAATCACTGGAAGAAAGATGATGATGGCCGTAATCGGACTCAGGAAGGTACCGATAAACAGCAGGAACAGCACTAGAAGCATGTACACTCCCAGATAGGAGCTGGTGACGCTTAAAATAGCATCCGCAATCATCTGGGGCGCATTCAGGTAGGCGATGAGCCAGCCCGTGATTCCGGCAGCCGCCACCGCAAACATGCTCAGTGAAAAGTCCATGGCTGTCTTTAACAGGATTTTCGGGACATCCTTCACCTTGTAGGTGCGGTATACGCCAAACATCAGGACCAGCGCATAAAAACAGGATATTGCTGCTGATTCAGTAGCTGTAAACAGACCGCTGGTGGTTCCGCCCAGGATAATCAGCGGAAGGAAGATAACCGGAAGGGCTGACTTAAGCGCCTTGCCCCTCTGCCCCCAGGTGTATTTCTCACCCTTGGGATAATTGTGTTTCACTGCCATGTAGTATGTATACAGGCACTGGGCAAGGGCAATCAGGAAGCCCGGTACAAAACCAGCGATGAAAAGTGCGCCGATGGAAGCCCCGCTCATGGCGCCGTACACCACCAGCAGCACGCTTGGCGGGATGATGACGCCAAGGGTGGATGAGCAGGCGGTGATGGCCACGGAGAATCCACTGTCATAGCCGGACTTCCTCATGGCCGGGATGATCATGGCGCCGATGCCGGCGGCATCAGCCTGGGCGGAACCGGAAAGATGTCCGAACAACAGGCTGATCAAGACATTCACATGGCCCAGGCCGCCCCGTATATGGCCCACGAATGCGTCGCAGATGACAAACAGCCGGTCGGTGATACCGCCTTTATCCATAAGCTGGGCCAGCAGCATGAACAACGGGACTGCAAGCAGTGAGTAATTATTGACGGAGTTATACATGCTGTTGATGGCGCTGGTCATAGGAATCCCCATCTTCACAATCACCACCAGGGATGACAGGCCCAGGGCATAGGCAATGGGTATCTTGACCATGACCATGACAGCAAAGCCTGCCAGCAGGATTAATAGCAGTTGACCGTTATCCATTGTTAACCTCCTTTTTGCCGTTCACTAATAAAACCATTTTCTTAACATCGCTGACAATGTCGAGAATGGTATACCACATCATGAAACACCCTGATAAGGGGATGCACATGAAGAAATATGCCTGAGGAATATTAATGGCCGTGGACATACGTTTCAGGCCCATTATGGTATAATCGTAACCATAACGGATCAGCACATAAAAGAAGATGATACCGGCGATATCGCCTACGATATCCAGAAAACAATTTGACTTTTCAAAACGTTCCGGCAGAAAGGCCAGCACATAATGGGCGCGGTGGCGTACAGCGATGGCGCTTCCGAGGAATACAGCCCACACAAAACACACCACGCTGATATCATTGGCCCATACCATGGAGATTTTCAGGAAATTACGGCAGACAACCTGCAGGGAGATGACAACAACGAAAGCGGCAACTGACAGTATGCCGATACCCTCGCATATTTTCTCAATGGCATCCGACAGTGTTTTTATAGCCTTTGAAATAGTATCCATATGAAATTTTCCTTTCCCATTGCGAATAGGTACTAAAAATACCAACCTTCAACCCTTGTTACTGGATGAGGCCGTTAATCAGGTCCAGGAGCTCCTGTCCGTCACAATCAGAAGCAATCTTAGGATACAGTTCTTCAACAATCGCCTTAAACTCGGCGGGGTCAGGCTCACAGACAATCAGTCCATGGTCCTCTACCAGGGAATCCAGAAGGGTATCATCCGCTTCATCAGCAATCTGGCTTCCAAGCACAGCGGCTTCCTTGCCCACTTCCATGAGAAGGTCCTGGAACTCTTCCGGAAGCCTGTTATAGCTGATTTCACCTATGGTGATATGGGTAGGCGTGAACTGGTGGGCTGTCTTGATGTGGTAATTCGCAACCTCATACAGCGCATTGGTGTCAAATGCAGCCAGTGTGCACTCAAATGCCGCAACGGTATTGCTCTGGACCGCGGAATAGATGTCATTAAAACTCATGGCCGTGGGTATGGTCCCAAGCGCCTGCCATACCAGGGCTTCCGTTGCCGAGGATGTGGTCCTCATCTTAATGTTCTTCAGATCAGCCACCGACTCAATGGGCTTGTTGGTATGCAGGTCCCTCTGTCCGCCGTTGCTTAAGCCCAGCAGTACCAGGCCAAGCCCGTTGGAATCATACAGGCCCTGGATATATTGGAACAGCTGGCCATCCTGGTCCAACAGTCCCTCGAATACATCGCGGTTGGGAAACAGGTATGCCAGGGACAGGATCTGGAACTGGCTTACAAATGGAGCTGCGTTCTGAGTGGATCCAATGACGATATCCAACGCCCCCGTGCGCATATCATCAATGGTCCCCTCGTCATTCCCCAGCTGTCCGCCCGGGAAAACAGTGGCTTCTATGGCCCCGCCGGAACGCTCCTTTAACTGTTCCGCCATATACTCTCCCATCTGTACCCATGCATGGTCTCCGGTAACCACGGTGGCAATCCTCAGATGGAACTGTCCCTCTGCGTACTGGGAACCGGTTGTCTCCTCCTGCTTTGCCGCATCCCCTGCCGGTTCCGTGGCTGCCTCACCGGATTTGGCGGTGGTTCCGGCATCGGATGGTTTGGCCCCGCTTGGACTGGAACCGCAGGCTGCCAGGGACGATGCCACTGCCGCCGCCAGGATCATGGCGGCAAACCTCTTTTTCAGGCCCGTTCTCTTAAATCCTGTGTCTGTTCTGTGAATCATGTTTACTCCTCCTCCTTAAATCATGTTGTTTTTGCAGATATGTAATGTAAATACCCCATTTAACACTTAGGCCGGACGCCCTGCCGGATGCTTGCAAAGGTGCTTTAAATCAGCTTTCCCCTCCTTTTTCATAAGACAGTGTATCCAGCCTTTCAGATAGTAGTAGTCAGCCGGAGACTGTATATAAATCGCCCCAAGCTTGACAGCTATTTCCCTCACATCCTCTCTTTTTTCACTTCCCATCAGCACCCCTCCCTTCTTTTGTTTTCAATGAAATCATATTAGCATTCTTTGAAATCAAAGTCAATAGTTTTCCTGGTTTTGTGTTTACTTTGAAAACAAAATGCACTATAATTCATTCATGGAGGTGTAACTGTGGATATCCATGAACGATTAAAGTACCTGCGCACACAATTAGGGCTCACCACCCGTGCTTTTGGCGCATCCATCAACATGACCGGCGGAGCCATAACCAATATGGAAAAGGGCTTAAGGAACATCACTGACCGCACACTGAAAGATATCTGCCGGGAATACAATGTAAACCCGGAATGGCTGACAGATGGCAAGGAACCGGTATTCCTGGATACCGTCAGCTCCCTGGACGTGGAAGAAGACGTCAAGCAGTTGGCAAGACAATACAGCCTGTTAAATGATAAAGACAGGGAATTGGTGAAAAGCATCATCCATTCCTTATATGAAAAAATAGAGCCGCAGAAAACAACCGATAAGAAAACAAAATCTTGAATTTCCCAAAAGAGGGGGGGATCCGGAACCAGGATAGGTTCAGGGTATGCCCCGTTCTTTTTGTCTGACAAATGGTTCCATTGTAATCATCCCCCCATAACGGACCTGCTTAACCCCCTTCCTCCTGTGGCCTACCAGATAGTCCAGGGAACAGTCAAAAAGATTCGCCAGGCACTCAATCTCATAAAGGGTGAATTCACACTTTCCATGGAGCTTATAAACCAACGCGCTTAAAGGAAGTCCCAGGATGGCTGCCATCTGATGGACCGTATAGCCACCCCGTTCCATCTCAATACGGATATTCGGATAAATCATGTGGTCCCACCTTCCTCAATCATCTAACTTTTGTGAGTTACATAGCTTTATTATACTCGCTTTAGATAGTTTGTCAATAAAAGATTGACGCTTCTGCTCTCAAATGTTAATATCGTTCTGGAGGTAAGAATATGGAATTTAATGAAAGCCTGAAACGGTTATTGATTGAAAAAAACATGAAACAGGCAGACCTGTGCCGCCTGGCCCACATCCAGACATCCCTTATGTCCGAGTATATCAATGGCAAGAAAAGTCCCACCATCGGCAATGCCATCCAGATGGCCGATGCCCTGGATATATCCCTGGACACCCTGGCCGGCAGGGAGGAACGCGTCCGTTACTCAGATTCTGTAAGCAGTGTCTATGTATCCCGGCTGAACGAATGCATGGATGGATTATCTGAAAATGAATGTACATTCGTGATGGACGTCATACGCGCAATGAAGGAAGATTTGAGGTAGATAAAATAAAAAGCAGGGGGCGCAGCCTCTAAAGCCACGTCCCCTCTGCCTTGAATCTTCCATGTCACAACAACTGCTTCAATCCCTCCGGATATATTTTCCCATACTCAGATTTCAATTCCAGGAGGTTCTCCGTGCAGATCATACGCCTGCCTCCCTCTATCTCCTTCACCATGGATACCAGCTTCCTGTTAAGCGGAAGGTCAAGACCCAGGCGTTCACCCATCTGAACCACAATCCCTACTGTACCGTCAATCTCGCTTTTGCGCCTGCGCACCGCCAGGTCCCGGTATAAGCCGGTATAGTTCTTCACCATGGGACGGTAGTGGTCCGCTGTCACCTTCAGGGCTTCCCTGTACCTGCCCTGACGGTACAGATCCGGGCGGAAATCATCAAAGGATATCAGTTCTATGTTCAGGGCTTTTGGTACCTGCATGGCTTCCAGGGCGATACAGGCAATGGTTTCCTGGGCCGGTTGGTACTCCATTCCGCCCGGGATCAGCAGGTGGGTTATGCCGGTGGCAAACATGGCGCATATGTTAACCTGCTTGCTCCAAAGCTGGCGCATGATCTGACTGCTTATCTCCACTTGTTGGAAGGAACTGCACAGTTCCTGCAGATGCATCAGACGTCCGGTCACCTTGCCATCCAGCTCTCCAATCACAAAATTGCTGTGGCCTCCAAACTGTATGACACCAGGCTCAATATAATCCGCAGCCCAGTTGACAAATGCGCCTATGACCCTTTGTTCCCCCACGTATTCCGCAATCACATATTCGTTGATGCCGTTCTGCAGGCTGACCACATAACCGTTGTCCTTTAACAGCGGGGCTATCCGTTCCATGGCGGCTCTTGTATGCTGCGTCTTTGTAGCCAGGAACACCGCCTCCAGAGGTTCATTTAACCCATCGATAAGCGCAGCCTTTACCGGGACCGTGAAATCCCCGTTTACAGGATCCCGGATTGTCAGGCCCCGCTCATTCATGGCACGGACATGTTCCGAAACCGCATCCACATACAGGATATCCGTTCCCGCCCTGGACAGCCAGGCCCCCATGGAAGCGCCAATCCCTCCGGCCCCTATCAGTGTATATTTCATCTGCTTCCTCCCATTTGGTTTACCGGCCGTCTGCTTCCAGCCGCAGAAGGGCCTGTCTCAAAAAGTAATGGACCCGGTTGCGCTCACGGATCAGCTGACGCTCCAGGAACTTAAACCCATCCTGTTCCTTATCCATGGAGGCCAGCTCTGGAATCTGGTCAAATTCAGGGAAGGCCGGAATGGGAACAGCCAGGTCCACCTGGAATAAATCCCCGTTTTTACAGTAATGCACGGGAATGAGTATCCTGTTTAAATCCATACACAGCCGGTTCACCCTCTCCGCTTCCCTGCATAGGGCTTCATCCATCCCGTCCAGCTGGTTCAGGCGGATGATATGCTCATCCAAAAGCCGGAATTTTTCTTTCAGATGCCATACCATTTCCATGATTCCTGTTAAGTCAAAGGTCCCGGCAGCCTCCTTCTGATACTGTTTTAGATTCCCCAGCATCTCATCCGCCAGTCCCTCATAGGCAAAGGGATACACGTTGGACATAACGGCCCTGCTGATAGCCAGGGCGAAAATCTGCGCGTCCCTGCGCAGTTCCTCCTCCCCCAGCTGTCCGAATACATCCTGGGTGGTATGCCAGTACCAGGGAAGGCCCGGCATGAACGTCCCCTGGCCCTGTCCTTCGGAAGGCTGCAGTGACAGGCATTCAAACAGGGTGGGAAGGCCGTGGGCCCAGAAGGACTGGTCGCCATTGCGCTGGATGCGCATATAATCCGGGTCCTGGCCGGTCCTCTCCCTGACCACCTGGCGTCCCAGGGCGTAACACTGCCGGTTGCACTCGATATGGGAGAAATCCACGGATCCTTTTGTACCAACGGTATCGATGTCAAAGTTCATTACCCCATGGTCGTGGATGTCCTCCCAGTACGTGTCCGCATACCAGTTGCTGCCGCTGTACCGGCCGTTGCTGTGGCCGCTCCACCACACAAACCGGATGTTGGTGTTCATCCTGTCCGTATGTCTGCTGAATACCCGGGCCAGCTCCAGCACCACCGCATTGGAGCCCCCGTTATCCGTCCCTCCCTTGTGCCACGAATCCACATGCCCGCCGAACATGACAAACCGGTCCGTGGGCCTTAACGCCTTAAGTTCTGCCGTACACACAGGCACGGTCCTGAACCGGGTGGAAACCTCCGCCCTTATCCTGACCCTGGATTCCCCTTTTTCAAGGCATTCCAGCAGCTGCCTGCCATCCTCTGCATTGATTGTCACCACCGGTATCCTGGACAGAAGGTCCAGGGTGGATGGGACCGGCTGGCCCCATATGGGACTGATGGACATATTGTACGGGTAAGCCCCGCCCGTGATGCAGATAATGCCCACGGCTCCCCTGGCCTCCAGGGCCTTGCAGGGAACTGCCGAAGCAAGGCCTTCCATCACTGCTATCTTCCCCTTAATATCCTGTCCATCCCGGACATACACGGCTTCCCCCTCCAGGCCGCCGCATCCCGTGGATGCCCCATAACTGTGGGTAATACAGGACTTAAGCGCCCTGCCGCTGCCCAGCGTCAGGCTGGCTGATACGGGAAGGCTGATATAATTCTCCACATAGTGTATTTCCACATCCAGCCCCAGGTCCTCCATGACCTGACGGAAATATTCGGCCGCCCTCTTCTCTCCCGGACTTCCTGACTCCCTGTCCTGGCTGGTAATATATCCTGCATGTTCCATGAGCCTAGAGGCGCTTATCTCCTCCAGGAATACATGTTCAAATTCCTTTTTTGTCATCTGCCGCACTCCTTTTTATCCGGCGTCCCTTACACAGTGTCCCCTGCACGCAATGCCCTTTCAATACAGCGCCTTTCCTACATTGAGCCATTCCTATGCAATGCAATTCCTATAGAGCGCCATCCCTACATTGAGTCATTCCTAATGCAATGCAATTCCTATACAGTTCCATCCCTATACAGTGTCATCTCTTCACAGCGTCTTCCGTTTATCCGTCCTCATATGGCACCCGGCCGCAGGATTCGCCTCCGTCAATGATGAAGTCGCTTCCGGTAATCCATTCCCCACACCCGCTCACAAGAAAACATACCATACGCGAGATATCCCTGGGACTCCCAGGCCGCCGCAGAAGGATGCGCGGGATGATATTGGCCCGGACCGCATCCTTACCCGCATCGCCTTCCCAGCGTCCCACCTCCACATATCCTACGGACACTGAGTTCACATTAATATGGGCTGGGGCCAGTTCCAGGGCCATTGCCCTTGTAAGACCCAGTATGCCGGCCTTACTGGCGCAGTAATTACTGAAATCCACCCTGCCGGAATGGGCAGCCCCGGAGGTGATGTTGACCACCCGGCCCGGCAGGCCCGCGTCAGTCAGACGACGGCAGATTTCCCTGGACATGTACATGGTCCCTTTTAAATTAACATCGATTGTGTGGTTAATCTGCTCATCGCTCATGCGTATCAGCGGCGACACATCATAGAAATACCCCGCGTTATTCACCAGGATTCCCACCGGGCCTCCGTAAAATGCCTGCGCCTCCTCCGCCATGCGGGCGCAGTCCTGTGAACTTGAGATATCCCCCTGAAGTATGCACACCCGCCTGCCCATGCCCTCAATCTCACGGGCCAGTTCCTCACATTGCGTCCTGGAAGTCCTGCATGTCAGGACCATGTCCGCTCCCAGTCCCGCCAGGTCCAGGCTCAGCGCCTGTCCTATACCTCCGCCAGCGCCTGTGACCATTGCCACCTGATTGGTTAAATCCATGGATATCATATTCCTTCTCCTCTCTTTTCATTAACAACATACTGCCCTAACCGCAGTCCCGCAGCCTGCTGCCTGTCTTCCATGCAGTCCTATGCCCATGCAGCCCTATGCCCATGCGGTTCCTTGTCCAGACAGTCCATTAACCAGTACAGTTACATGTCCATACAGCCCCCTGCCAATGCACTTCCCTATCCACACCTCCCCTGTCATCACAGGAAAATACCAGCCCCCGGTCCAAGGGGCAGATTCAGGAAATAGAAAACCAGTACCAGAAGGAAGAACACCAGCAGATATGCAAGGGCATAGGGGATTTCCATGGAAATAAGGGTACCGATGCCCACCTTGTCCTCCTGGCTCACCTTATATGACTCCAGCAGTCCCAGGGCAATGGGTACATTCAGCTCCACCGGCGAAAGGATGTTAAAACAGGAATCGCCGATACGGTACAGGATCTGGGTCATGGCCGGGCTGATATCCAGCATGGCCAGCATAGGCACCAGGAAGGGTGCCAGCATGACCCACTTGCCGCTGTTGCTGGTGATGAACAGGTTGCAGAAACAGGACAGCAGGATAATCAGTATGAACAGCCCCACATTCCCCATATTCAGCCGGATTAACAGGCTTGCCCCCTTGGCCGCCAGCACCGTGGCAATCCCGCTGCGGGAAAACAGGTCCACAAAGATGCAGGCTGTCAGACAGACAATCATGAAGGAAGCCGCCATGTCCAGACACTTCTCCATCAGGATGGGGATATCCTTCCACTGCCTGATTGCCTTAACCCCCACTCCATAAGCAGTTCCCACGGTCATGAAGAAAAAGAACAGAAGGGGGATGATCATGTTCAGGAACGGGGAATTAGGAATCAGGGTTCCGTCCGCGCTCCGCATGAATGACGACTTAGGGATACATGCAATGACAATCAGGGCCAGATACGCCAAGGCCGCCCAGCCCGCATACTTAAGCCCTCTCCCCTCCTCCTTTGTCACCCTCATCTTCTCCAGCTCACCTGCATCCTTCTTAAGGACCAGCTCCGGGTGCTGGCGGTTAAGGTGGGGTACCGTCACATACTTAGTGACCAGGACACAGGCAGCTGTAATGATAAATGTAGCTGCCGCCACATAGTAATAGTTGATTGCCGCATGGGTGGGCGCAAGGGCGCCGCTGGCGTCCACAATGTGGTTGGCCTCCACAATCTGGGCCGATATCCCGGCCAGCGTGGTGTCTGTGGCCGCAATCATGAGACAGGCCGTGTAACCGCCGTTAGCTGCCGCATAGCCCATGATGATGCCAATCCATGGATGCAGTCCCAATGACTTAAAGACAGCCGCCGCAATGACCATGGTAAACACCACACCCGCCCCAAAGCCAATACTGGAATTAACGCCTACAAAGGCAATGGTAATGAACACTATCATAATCGGCGCGCCGATTACCGCCTTGCGCATCAGGGCGTCAAACAGACCCAGTTTTTCAGCATATCCAACAGCCACCGTCATGAATATAAGCATGCCCAGCGGATAATAATTGACGAAAATGCTGATAAAGTTGGTAAGGTAATAGGCCAGGGTATCAAAGGTCATCAGGTTGGTTACCTGGGCCGACGTAACCTGTATGGCCCCATCCACCACATTCTCATAAGAGGCTGACCAGCCCATCCCGTACAGGACGGCGCTGAGGACCACGGTGACAAGAGCCAGGCTGGCAAACAGCCAGAAGGGATGGGGCAGCAGGTTCCCCACCTTCTCAACCGCGCCCATGGAGCGCTCCAGCCAGTTTCTTCTTACTGCCCCTCCATCATCTTTACTCATTTACATCCTCCTTTCCATATTGCTATCATTTGTTAGTTTTATATATCAATTATACTATCTTTAGTTAGTTTGTCAATAAAATATTGACTGCGGCACACACAAATGCTAATATCTTCCTGGAGGTAGGAAACATGGGATTTAATGAGAATTTAAGATTGTTATTGATACAGAAAGAAATGAAGCAAGCAGACCTGTGCCGCATGACCGGCATACAGACCTCCCTTATGTCCGAATACATAAGCGGCAGGAAAAGCCCCACCATCAGAAACGCCATTCTCATTGCTGATGCTTTCGATATCTCCCTGGACACCCTTGTGGGAAGGGAAGAACGGGTCCGCTATTCAAAACGCGCCGATCATGCATATGGGATACAGCTGAACGAATCCATGGACGGATTGTCGGAAAAGGAATATACCTTTGTGCTGGATGTGATAAAGGCCATGCGCCAGCACCTTAAGTAGGAAAGGGCCAGGCGCATTAACTGCGCCTGGCCCTTCCTGTTTTGCTTATTATCATGATAATGGTTAAATGCCAGCTATCCGCAATCAATCATTGTCCCGTTTTGCTTCGGCAATAAACCGCTTCGCCCGTTCCGGGTCAATGGGGTTCTTCATATCCCCATTCTTAATCCAGGTAGCCACTGACACACCATCAAAATACCGCATCAGCTCATGGATATTGTCCCCGGTTGCCCCGCCGCCAAGGAAGATAGGCGTATCCTTCACGCGCGGCCTTGCCTCCTTAATCATCCGGATGCTCTCCTCCACACTTTTACCTGACATGAACAGGCCGTCGGCAAATGCCTCATGGACACACTCCCATGCAGCATCCCCCACCGGTTTCCTGCCAAGCGGTATCCCATGGACCTCATATACATCCGCGTATACCGGCACCTTCGAACCAGTGCGTTTCCTGACTCCTGCAATATCCACGCACTGTGCCTCAAGGATTCCCGCGCTGGTCACGCTGGCTCCTGTAAACAGGTGTTCCACCCTGACAAAATCAGCGCCAACCGCATCTGCCACGCAAAGCCCTGCCACCCCGTCCCAATTCATCAGGATACCCATGACCAGCTCCGGAAAACGCTTCCTGATCTCATAGGCAATCCTGGTCATATACGCTATGGCCTCAGGACTGGATTGCTGTTTAACCGGCATGTCATTCATGTTCTGGACAATGATTCCATCAAAATGATTCCTGGCCACCATTTCAGTTTCCCGAAGCGCCCTGTCCACGATTGCGTCAATCCTCATGTCGCTGTGGCGGTAACTGCCAGGCAGCGGTTCAGGCTGTATCATGGACAATACAACTTTTTCAGTACGGCCAAAACAATTCATCTTATACCTCCCCTCTCAGATTCCTGCTGTACTCCATGCTGACGCCGTACATCTGCCCGGATGGGATGACACCCTTTTCCGTAACAAAAGCGCGGATGAATCCCGGCTCCACCCCAACTAATTCAGGCGTTATGAAGTCAATCCCATCTTTATCAGCCCCATCTCCCCAGGCTGCAGTCAGTTTGGCCTTCAGGTCATCATACACCAGCTTCTTCCTTCCCCCGTAAACCGGCCTTATATCCAGCTTAATCATAGGGGTAAGGAAATACAGGGGAATCCTGTAGTACCTGCATATAAGCCCCACAATATCAGAACCTGTGGTATTAAATCCAGTGCCGTCCGGGTAAAACGTCTCCGCCCCCATAAAGGCGCCGTCACAGTCTTTCAGATAGTACATCATGGATGCGTCCGGGATGAACTTAATCTTATGTCCGGCGTCCCGGCATGCCTTGACAAAAGGCTTGCCTCCATCAATAATCCGGCTCTCCGCAATATATATCTCATACTGCTTCCCATTATCCTTCAGACATCTGAGGAATTTTTCAACGGTACTGGAATAATCATATACAAAAATCCGTTCCATGGTCCGGGCCAGCTTAACGCCGTAAGCCACGCACTGCTTCACCGCTTCGGCGGCTGTCCTGGCATACCCGTCCTTTGTCTCGATGATCCGCGCCGCGGCTTCCCCCATATCCATGCCGGCACAGGACCGGATGTCATGGATCATAAGCAGTATGGCGTTGCTGACAGCCTGGCTGGCTTCTCCCCTGGTGGTAATGAAAAAGTCCGCCACTGCCAGGACTTCATCTATTACCTGAGCCGTGGGCCTGTGCTCATCCACGCCCCTCTTCGCAATTGCCTCAATCATATCCCCTATCATGGAGATATGGTTTCCGGCGCCCAGCACCCTCTGTTCGACAATGGAGTCAAATGCTTCCCTCACAGATTCAGGAAGCATACCCCTGATATCATTTTCCATAAATATAAATCTCCCCTTATTCAAATCAATCCTGACCCAATATACGGGCGCCGTTTTTTTCAAACAGATAACTTTTATAGGTATCATCCAGCTGGAACATATCAAACACGTCCAGCGAACACCGGGTGAGGCGTTCCGGATAAGACGAACCGAATACCAGCTTCTCTTTTGGAAGTGTGGTCACTGCCTTTTTAAGTATCTGGACCTCATACTGGTTGGATGTCTCCAGATAGATATTCGGATATTCCCCTGCCAGGTTCACACAGCCGTACCCATAATCAAAACACCCCATATGCAGGAAGATAAAGTCAAGCCCGGGAAATGCCTTCACATGACACAGCCACTGCTGGGGCATGGAGCGGGAACCAATGCCGGTAAACACTTTGACCGGTACACCCTTCTCCTTGGCCGCTTCCAGTACCTCCCCTACCCCATCACAGGAATCAGGATAATAGCCATGCTCCACTGAATTAAGTTCAAGCATGACCATCCCTGGAAGCGCCAGGGCTGTCCTGGCCTTTTCCCCACAGTCCTCTTCCTTTGGATTGATGACCGCGCAGCCTGCCAGCTGTTTCGGATACCGTGAAACAAAATCCGAGATATACCGGTTCCCCGTCTCCGGAGACCATCCCTCCAGCGCAGAAACTACCCGGAAACCAATTTTGTTCCGTTCCATGTCCTGAAGCAGTTTTTCTTCTTCCGCTGCCTGGTTTCCCTTTTGATTCTTAATATGCGAATGGATATCCACAACCATATCCTTACCTCCATCCTTATCCTAAAATACCCAAATATGTTCCCACAATGCCTACAACCATGGTCACAAGAATCAGCTTCACTGCAGAAATCTTCTTCTTTGATATGAGCAGGTACATGAGGCCGGTATACAGCATTCCCAGGATACCGGGCATCAGGCCGTCCAGGGTCTCCTGGATACTGAGCACCGTGTCTCCGCTCTGGTACACAATGGGGATGGAAATGACCACCAGCGCCGGTATGAATCCGCCCACAATAACGTAGGCCGCAATGGCTGCCAGTTCAGAAATCCTGCTTATAAGCCCGCTGGACTGAATCTTCTCAACAAACTTCACACCCTGTTTATACCCCTGGAACACACCCAGGTAACGTACGCCAAGGGATACGATGGACATGCCGATGACAAAGAATATAGGTCCGGCCCATCCCAGCCCTGCTGTAATAAGTGAAATGGCAATACCTGCCAGGATAGGCCTGGCCGTGCCGTTTAAAAGTGAATCCCCCAGGCCGGCAAGCGGTCCCATGAGAGCGGTCTTAACCGCATTGATGGAGTCAGGGTCAATATCACCTTCCGTTGCATATCTCTCCTCCATGGCTGCTGCCACGCCCACCGGTATGGCGCTTGTAATGTCATTGGTGAGGAAATACTCCATATGCCTTGAATATGCTTCCTTTTTTTCCTCCGGGTCATCGTAATATTTTTCAATCACAGGCATCATTGCCTCGGTAAAACCCGCATTCTGCTGGCGCTCATAGTTATTGGCGCCCCTGATGGTAAGCTGGTGCAAAAACACCCTCCATAAATCCCGGTTGGTCAGTTTTGCTTTATTCTCATTGCTGTCTGCGCTCATATCATATCCATCCTTTCCTAATCATGCATTTGCATCTGCTATTTTAAAGTAATAGTACATGGCCACACAGATTACCGCCAAAAGGGCAATACCAATCATGTTAATGTTCAGGTACGCTGCCACAAAGAATCCTAACAGGAAAAACGGCCAGAACTTCTTCACCTTAATGGAATTCAAGAGGAGCGCGAAGCCCACTGCCCCAATCATGCTCCCGCCTACGGACAGTCCTGTGATGACCTTGGACGGAATCGCATTGATGATGGCCTGTACATAGGAAGCCCCAAAATAAATAGCCAGGAAGGTGGGCAGTCCATAGAGGACAGCGTTGGCACACATGGGAAATATAAGGTTATTGGCAACGATGCCCCGGACATCCAGGCGTTCGGCCGCCTTTTCCACACGGTGCATGAAAAATACGTTGATGACAGAATTCTGGAATGTCTCAGCCACCTGTCCGATAAAAGAGACAGGAAGGGCTGTTGCAACTGCAAGCTCCGTTCCGCCTCCGCCCAGGATGGCAATCCCAGTAGCAATGGCAGTACTGATGGTCGGGTTTGGCGGCACTGCCGTGCCCACAAAGATGACGGCCAGGAACATCAGTTCCACCGTAACGCCTACCGCGAACCCGGTCTTCACATCTCCCATGATAAGGCCTACCACAGGACCCACCACAACCGGACGGAATATATGCGTCTGGGTCGTATGGGAATCAATGAATGCGACTGTAACAAATACTGCAACTAAAAACGCCTGCATAAATAAACTCATAACCTTTCCCTCCCCTTATTATGCTAACTTTACCTTCTTAAGAAGTTCCATCACATCCTGGCTGCGCTCATTGGGCACTGCCCGCACTTCCAGTTTCACATCATGTGCGTAAATACTCTTTATGGCCTCCACATCCTCAGGGAATACCCACAGATTGCCCAGCACCTTTGTCTTACCCTTCTTCATATTCATGTTGCCGACGTTAATCTGGTCCTTCCTGATTCCAGCCTCAACAAACTTTAACGCCTGTTCCGGTCCCCGCATAAGGAGGAGGGCTTTCCCCTCGCCCTGGCCGGACTGGATATAGGAAATAGCGTCATCCACACTGAGTATCTTAAGATTTATGGAATCCGGCGTAGCCATTTTAAGCAGGGACTGTTGGAACTCGTCCACAGCCGCCTTATCATCAGCCACAATAATGTTCTTTGCATCAGCATAGGCAATCCATGCCGTTATGATCTGTCCGTGAATCAGCCTGTCATCAATTCGAAATACACTTATCTCCATCTCTATGCCTCCTGAATATATAATTTACCTTCATCGTTCCTATAACCCACTTAAACCAATGGTGCTGCCGGCCTGCTGCTGCAGATACCCCGCCAGTTCCTTAAGCTTCAGCCCTTCATTGCCGCATTGTACAATTGCCTCAATCAATATGGGCAGGTTCATTCCATAGATAACCGCCACATCATCATTCTTAAATGAATATCTGGATACCACATTAAAAGGACTTCCTCCCTTTATGTCACACAGTATCAGATACTGGTTATCCTCTGACACATCCTTAATCTTATCTGCATACAGTTCATCCAGTTCGTCCTGTCCCATCTCCTCGTCAAAGGTAACATAGTCCAGGTTCTCCTGTTCACCTACCAGCATCTTCACCGACTGAACCATTCCCTGGGCCATCCCGCCATGGGATGTGATTAAAATATGTATCATGATCCTGCCTCCATTCTCCACAGATACTCTGCATTCTTATGAAAGATATATTCCAGCTTCTCCTCCGGCACCTTCAGTTCATAAAACTTCCCAACCTCAATATTCACTGGCTTATACGGCCAGTCCGTGCCAAAACACACACGCTGCGGCCCCAGCACATCGATGGCCCTTAAAAGCACGTCCGTGTCCATCTGGCCCGATGTCTCCACCCACACATTCTTAAGGTCCCTTACCGCTTCGATAGTGGAAAAACCGAATTCATAATATCCGATATGTGTGAATAGGAAGTCGATACCCGGAAATCTCCTGGCATACTCTGCCCATGTATAGGGAGTTGAAAAAGGGGCTGTCCCCACATGGGTCTGCACATGCACCCCGTACTTCCCTATCTCCGTAAGGATATCATCCAGGGCAGGCGTATTATCTGGATAATACCCATGCTTCCAGGAATGAAATTTCACACCGTCCATCTTGTAATCCCCAAGGCACCTGTCCACCTCGTCAATGGCATCCGGCGCTTTGGGATTGATAAATGCATATCCTTTAATAATACCCGGAAATGCCTTCATGGCCCGGTAAACCAAATCATTCTGTGCCCTGGTAGAAATTCCTGACAGACTGCTGATGCCTACCTTTGATATCCCATAGGCTTTCAGGTCATTCAGCAGTTCTTCCGGTGAATTCTCATCCCCTGAACTGGTCTTTCCAAGGTGAGAGTGAATATCATAGATAAGCATCCGACCATCCTCCTGACTCTTTAACATATTATGATTATAACGTTATAATCATAATATAGTAAATTCCCATACATTTGTCAAGGGTTTTATTTAAAAAATGTACAAAAAAAGCAGCGGGCGCCAAAATCCCGCTGCTCAAAACCTTCTGTCTTAGTCCAGACGCAGTTCCACTTTATATTGATAATAATCCGGGTTATAAAACATCTGCACGTATTCAAAAGGAGCCTTATCCCCTGAATATGTAACCCTCTCCTTGTAAAATACAGCTGTCTGCGGCTTCAGCCCCAGCACATCCAGAATCTGCTCTGACGGCGTCTTTACCTCCAATACCTCAGATGCAGTGGTGGGAATGATTCCCTTTGACTTAAGGATTGCATAGAGTGAGACATCCGGTCCGAACTGTTCCCTTCTCAGTTCCAGTCCATGTAACTTCTTTATATAAGATTTGTGAAGCCCCACCACCACATCCTGGCGGCACCTTTTCCTCTCGATATAAAACACGGTCTCCCCCTCTTCCAGCCCCAAAAGCTCCGCAATCCGTCCTCCCGGAACCATCTCCTCAAAATCCAGCAGCTCAGAGCTGGCCCTTTCGCCATAAAGGCTCACATCATCCGTGAAACTTGTAAGCTTCTTCATATCGTATGCATGCTTGGATTTACATACAACCGTTCCCTTCTTACCCCTGTTCTTTTCCACCAGTCCTTCCCTTGCCAACATCTCGATGGCCCCACGGACTGTCACGCGGCTGACATCGTATATCCGCTCCAGCTCAGGCTCAGAGGGAATCCGTTCTCCCGGCTTCAGTAGTCCGTTCTGTATTTTCTTTAATAAATCCAGATAAATCTGATAATGTAGCGGAACCTTAATTTTCTTGTCTATCACCGAATCCACATTTCCACCTGCCCTCCTAAGAATCCTCTACTTGAAGTATAACATTATAATCATAAGATGTTAATATTATAACATCTTATTTCAAATATTTCATCCTGTTTTTACCAGAACTTTTTCACCACGACGCAAAAAAACCATGGTCCTCCCTCCCGGGATTCCCATGGTTTTTCCATATCCATATCAGATTCTATTCTTCCGTCACTTCAACATCGTCCTCATCAATATCCGCCATATCGTCCAATGCCAGGACTTCCTCCGCAACATTGTCCTCAGTCAGGTTGATTTCGTTGTCATCCTCTGAAGAAAGGATAATCTCGTCATCCTCTGACAGCAGGATATCATCCGAAGCCATGTCGTCCGTATCCAGCTTCACATTGCGGTAGCGCTTCATACCCGTACCAGCCGGGATAGGCTTACCGATGATTACATTTTCCTTCAGGCCAATCAGATGGTCAATCTTGCCGTTGATGGCTGCCTCGGTCAGGACCTTGGTGGTCTCCTGGAAGGATGCTGCCGACAGGAAGGAGTCGGTTGCCAGGGATGCCTTGGTGATACCAAGCATTACCTGCCTTCCGTCTGCCGGTGTCTTGCCGTCTGCAATCAGCGCCTCATTCATCTCATTATAATCAAGGACATCCATGGATACGCCCGGCAGCACATCGCTGTCGCCGCTCTCCTCAATCTTGATTTTCTTAAGCATCTGATGAACAATCATCTCGATATGCTTATCATTGATTTCCACGCCCTGGAGACGGTATACACGCTGGACTTCCTGAAGCATGTAATCCTGTACCGCACGCACACCCTTAATCTTTAAGATGTCGTGAGGATTGATGCTTCCTTCCGTCAGCTCATCGCCGGCTTCCAGTACCTGGCCGTCCAGGACCTTAATCCTGGAACCATAAGGGATGAGATAGGTCTTGGAGTTGCCTGTCTCGTTGTCCGTCACCGTAATCTCGCGCTTCTTCTTGGTGTCCTTAATCTGCACCACGCCGCCGAACTCAGTGATGATGGCAAGACCCTTTGGCTTACGGGCCTCGAAAAGCTCCTCTACACGGGGAAGACCCTGTGTGATATCACCGCCGGCCACGCCGCCCGTATGGAACGTACGCATGGTCAGCTGTGTTCCAGGCTCACCGATGGACTGTGCCGCAATGATTCCGACCGCTTCACCCACCTGTACGGGCTGGCCTGTTGCCATGTTGGCGCCGTAACACTTGGCGCATACGCCGATATGGGACTTACAGCTTAAGACGGTACGGATCTTGACGGTCTTACGTCCCGTCTTATTCAGCACCTTCATGACAGCTGCCGCGCGCTTAGGCGTGCACATATGGTTAGCCTTAACCACAACCTCGCCTGTATCCGGGTCAGTGATGGTCTCGGCAATATAACGTCCTGTAATCCTCTCTTCCAGGTCCTCGATGACCTCATTGCCGTCCATGAAAGCCTTGATTTCCATAAACGGGATATCCCTGCCCTCACAGCAGTCCACTTCACGGATGATCAAATCCTGTGAAACGTCTACCAGACGCCTTGTCAGGTAACCGGAGTCAGCCGTACGCAGGGCCGTATCGGACAGACCTTTACGCGCGCCGTGTGCGGAGATGAAGTACTCCAGTACGTCCAGGCCTTCACGGAAGTTGGACTTGATAGGAAGCTCGATGGTGTGTCCTGTGGTATCCGCCATCAGTCCGCGCATACCTGCCAGCTGTTTAATCTGCTTATCAGAACCACGGGCGCCGGAGTCAGCCATCATGTAGATGTTGTTGTACTTATCCAGGCCGGTCAGCAGGTCATGGGTCAGCTGGTCATCGGTGGTCTTCCATGTCTCGATAACCTCTTTGTAACGCTCCTCCTCAGTGATGAGGCCGCAGCGGTAGTTCTTGGCAATCTGGTCCACGGTTGCCTGGGCATCCTCAATCAGCTTTGGCTTGCTTGCAGGCACGGTCATATCGGAAATCGATACGGTCATGGCTGCCCTGGTGGAATACTTGTAACCGATTGCCTTGATATCGTCCAGTGTCACGGCTGTCTGGGTAGCGCCATGGACATTGATGACCTTCTCAAGGATCTGCTTTAACTGCTTCTTGGCAACATGGAAATCCACTTCCAGCTTCAATTCATTGCCGGGAACGCTCCTGTCCACAAATCCCAGGTCCTGGGGAATGATTTCATTGAAAATGAACCGTCCGATGGTGGATTCAATGATATCTGTCTTCACCGTGCCATCGGCCATGGTCTTTGTAACCCTTACCTTCACACGTGAATGCAGGGTTGCCTCCTGGTTCTCATAGGCCAGGATTGCCTCGTTGACGTTCTTGAATACCATGCCCTCGCCCTTTGCACCGGGGCGCTCCTGGGTCAGGTAGTAGATACCAAGCACCATATCCTGTGAAGGAACCGCAACCGGGCCGCCGTCAGAAGGCTTTAACAGGTTGTTAGGGCTTAACAGGAGGAAACGGCACTCTGCCTGGGCCTCTACGGACAGTGGCAGATGCACGGCCATCTGGTCGCCGTCAAAGTCGGCGTTGAACGCAGTACACACAAGAGGATGCAGCTTAATCGCCTTACCCTCAACCAGGATGGGTTCAAATGCCTGGATACCAAGCCTGTGGAGCGTAGGGGCACGGTTCAGCATGACAGGATGCTCCTTGATGACATCCTCCAGCACATCCCATACCTCGGGCTGCAGCCTCTCCACCATCTTCTTGGCATTCTTTATATTGTGGGCGGTTCCGTTGGATACAAGCTCCTTCATTACAAAGGGCTTGAACAGCTCGATGGCCATTTCCTTGGGAAGTCCGCACTGGTAAATCTTAAGTTCAGGTCCAACCACGATAACCGAACGTCCGGAATAGTCAACACGCTTACCAAGCAGGTTCTGACGGAAACGTCCCTGCTTACCTTTCAGCATATCGGAAAGTGACTTAAGGGCGCGGTTGCCGGGTCCTGTTACAGGCCTGCCGCGGCGGCCATTGTCAATCAGGGCGTCCACTGCCTCCTGGAGCATGCGCTTCTCGTTGCGGACAATGATGTCCGGAGCGCCCAGTTCCAGCAGTCTTGCAAGACGGTTGTTCCTGTTGATGATCCTTCTGTATAAGTCATTGAGGTCAGAGGTGGCGAAACGTCCGCCGTCCAGCTGTACCATGGGACGGATATCCGGCGGGATTACAGGAATCACATCCATAATCATCCACTCAGGACGGTTGCCGGAGGTCAGGAATGCCTCCACTACCTCTAATCTCTTGATGATCCTTGCACGCTTCTGTCCCGTGGAGTCGGCCAGTGCCTTGCGCAGGTCCTGGGAATCCTTCTCCAGGTCGATGGAGCGGAGCAGTTCCTGGACTGCCTCAGCGCCCATTCCCACACGGAAACCGCCGGTGCCGCCGTACTTCTCAACCTCTTCCCTGTATTCCTTCTCGGACAGGACCTGCTTATACTGCAGGCTGGTTGAACCGGCGTCCAGCACAACGTAGGAGGCGAAATACAGCACCTTCTCCAGTGTCCTGGGCGAGATGTCCAGAATCAGTCCCATACGGCTGGGAATACCCTTAAAATACCAGATATGGGATACGGGAGCGGCCAGCTTGATGTGGCCCATGCGCTCTCTACGGACACTTGCCTTTGTAACTTCCACGCCGCACCGGTCGCAGATAACACCTTTATAACGAATCTTTTTGTATTTACCGCAATGACACTCCCAGTCCTTACTAGGCCCGAAGATCCTCTCACAGAACAGTCCGTCCTTCTCAGGCTTTAATGTCCTGTAGTTGATGGTCTCAGGCTTCTTAACCTCGCCATGGGACCACTCCAGAATCTTATCAGGGGAGGCCAGACCAATCTTAATGGCATCAAATGTCATTGGATGATAAGTTTCATTAGTTTCTGGCATGAGCATTAACTCCCTTCTTATTCTTCGTCTTCACCGTCAACAGCGTCGTCCAAAATCAGTTCGTCCTCCGCATCGTCGGTGTAATCATCGGCCAAATCGTCCTCTACTGCTACTTCGTCCTCCACTGTCACAAGTTCATTATCCTTGAACTCCTGCTTCTGGTATCCGAACTCAGCATAGGGCTCCTCAGAAGAGCCAAAGCGGCGGTCGCCCTCTAACATGGCGCGCAGCTCAGTATCGCCGTAATCAATATTTTCCGCCATCTCAACCTCGGTGCCGTCATCCCTCAGGACCTGTACATCCAGGCCAAGGGACTGCATCTCCTTAAGGAGTACCTTAAAGGACTCAGGCACGCCCGGCTCAGGTATATTCTCGCCCTTGATGATGGCCTCATAGGTCTTTACACGGCCTACAACGTCATCGGACTTAACTGTCATGATTTCCTGCAGGGTATAGGAAGCGCCATATGCCTCCAGTGCCCAAACCTCCATCTCACCGAAACGCTGTCCGCCGAACTGTGCCTTACCGCCCAGTGGCTGCTGTGTAACCAGGGAGTATGGTCCGGTTGAACGGGCATGGATCTTATCGTCAACCAGATGGTGCAGTTTCAGGTAGTGCATGTGTCCGATGGTAACGGCCCCGTCAAAGAACTCGCCGGTACGCCCGTCGCGCAGGCGCACTTTTCCATCCCTGCTGATTGGAACACCTTTCCACAGTTCCCGGTGCTCTAAGTGTGCGCCAAGATAATCCATAACAGAAGGCTTAATAAGGTCTTTATATTTAACTTCAAACTCTTCCCATGGCAGGTTAACGTAATCGTTAGCCAGTTCCAGGGTATCCATGATGTCATTCTCGTTTGCACCGTCAAAGATAGGGGTGGATACATTGAAGCCCAGGGCCTTGGCTGCAAGGCTTAAGTGAATCTCCAGCACCTGTCCGATGTTCATACGTGACGGCACGCCCAGGGGGTTAAGCACGATATCAAGGGGACGGCCATTGGGCAGGAAGGGCATATCCTCAACAGGAAGCACACGGGACACAACACCCTTGTTGCCGTGACGTCCGGCCATCTTATCGCCCACGGAAATCTTACGTTTCTGGGCAATATAGATGCGTACGGTCTCGTTCACGCCAGGTGAAAGCTCGTCTCCATTCTCCCTTGTGAACACCTTTGCATCCACAATGATGCCGTATGCGCCGTGGGGTACCTTAAGGGACGTGTCACGCACTTCCCTTGCCTTCTCACCGAAGATGGCGCGCAGCAGCCTCTCTTCAGCAGTCAGCTCAGTCTCTCCCTTAGGAGTAACCTTACCCACCAGGATATCTCCTGCGCGGACCTCTGCACCGATGCGGATGATTCCGCGCTCGTCCAGATCCTTCAGGGCATCCTCACCCACACCGGGAACATCCCGGGTGATTTCTTCCGGTCCCAGCTTGGTGTCACGGGCTTCCGCCTCGTATTCCTCGATGTGGACCGATGTATATACATCTTCCTGAACCAAACGCTCAGAAAGAAGGACAGCATCCTCGTAGTTGTAACCTTCCCATGTCATGAATCCGATTAAGGGGTTCTTGCCAAGCGCAATCTCGCCGTTATCAGTGGACGGACCGTCCGCAATGACCTCGCCTGCTTCCACATGGTCGTTCTTATAAACGATTGGCTTCTGGTTGTAACAGTTACTCTGGTTGCTTCTCTTAAACTTGGTCAGATGGTAAACATCCCGGTTGCCGTCCTTATCCCTCTTGATGATGATCTCATTGGAAGCAGAACGCTCTACAACGCCCGCATTCCTGGCAACCACACACACGCCGGAGTCAACCGCTGCCTTTGACTCAATACCGGTTCCTACTGCAGGCGCTTCCGTGGTCAGAAGGGGCACTGCCTGACGCTGCATGTTGGAACCCATGAGGGCACGGTTGGCATCGTCGTTCTCCAGGAAAGGAATCATGGCCGTTGCCACGGAGAATACCATCTTAGGGGATACGTCCATCAGGTCAATGGTCTTTTTCTGGAACTCGGATGTCTCTGTGCGGAAACGTCCGGATACATTATTATGGATGAAATGGCCTTCCTCATCCAAGGCCTCGTTGGCCTGGGCCACCACGAAGTTATCTTCCTCGTCCGCGGTCAGGTATACAACCTCATCCGTTACCCTTGGATTGGCAGGGTCCGTGGTCTTATCCACCACACGGTAAGGCGCCTCGATGAAGCCGTACTGGTTCACCCTTGCATAGGTTGCCAGGGAGTTGATCAGACCGATGTTAGGACCTTCAGGCGTCTCGATGGGACACATACGACCGTAATGTGTATAGTGTACGTCACGTACCTCGAATCCGGCACGGTCCCTGGACAGACCGCCAGGTCCCAAGGCGGAGAGACGGCGCTTATGGGTCAGCTCTGCCAGCGGGTTATTCTGGTCCATGAACTGGGACAGCTGGGAACTTCCGAAGAACTCCTTCACGGCCGCGGTCACGGGCTTGATATTAATCAGGGACTGGGGGGTGATGCCATCCATGTCCTGGGTGGTCATACGCTCCCTTACCACACGCTCCATACGTGAAAGACCGATGCGGTACTGGTTCTGAAGCAGCTCTCCCACCGCACGGATACGGCGGTTACCCAGATGGTCAATGTCATCCGCATTGCCCACCTGGCCCTCCAGGTGCATATTATAGTTAATGGAAGCAAGGATATCTTCCTTTGTGATGTGCTTTGGTATCAGGTCGTGGATATTCCTGCGGATGGCTTCCTTCAGCGCCTCCGGATCCGTGCCAGCTTCTTCCAGGATAGAAGACAGGGCCGGGTAGTATACTAACTCGGTAACGCCCACTTCCTCCGGGTCAAATGGAACATGTGCGGAAAGCTCAACCATCATGTTGGAGAGGACCTTCTGCTTCCTGTCGGGTCCGTCAACCCACACAAAAGGAACAGCCGCGTTCTGAATCTTCATAGCGGATTCCTTATCCAGCTTGGTTCCTGCCTCTGCAAGAATCTCGCCTGTGGTGGTATCCACAACATCCTCTGCAAGTATCTGGCCGTTCAGACGGTACTTGAAGGAAAGCTTTTTGTTGAATTTATATCGGCCTACTTTTGCCAGGTCATATCTTCTGGGGTCAAAAAACATGCTGTTCAGCAGACTTTCTGCACTGTCAACAGATAAAGGCTCACCGGGACGGATCTTCTTATATAATTCCAAAAGGCCATCCTGGTAATTATCGGATGTGTCCTTGCCAAAGCTGGCTAATAATTTGGGCTCTTCACCGAAGAGCTCCAGGATTTCTGCGTTGGTACCAAATCCCAGGGCACGGATTAAAACAGTCACTGGCACCTTACGGGTCCTGTCTACACGTACATAAAATACGTCATTGGAATCTGTCTCATACTCCAGCCATGCGCCACGGTTAGGGATGACGGTACAGGTATACAGTTCCTTACCTACCTTATCATGGCCAATACCGTAGTAGATACCAGGGGAACGTACCAGCTGGCTGACAATAACACGCTCAGCACCGTTAATTACAAAGGAACCGGTATCTGTCATCAGGGGCAGGTCGCCCATGAATATCTCGTGTTCGTTCATTTCATCTTTATCTTTATTGTACAGTCTTACCTTTACCTTAAGTGGTGCGGCGTAAGTTGCATCCCGTTCTTTACACTCTTCGATGGTATATTTAATATCATCCTTACACAATGTAAAGTCAACGAATTCCAGACTTAAATGTCCTGCAAAGTCTGCTATCGGAGAGATATCATCAAACGCTTCCCTGAGTCCTTCGTCGAGGAACCACTGGTAGGAGTCTTTTTGAATCTCAATCAGGTTTGGCATCTCAAGAACTTCTTTCTGTCTTGAGTAGCTCATTCTTACGCTTTTCCCGGCCGGTACCGGACGTATTCTGCTTTTCTCCATTGACGTTTCACCCCTGTTTTCTAATTTGGTTCGCAATATTTTCATTCCGTTCATACGGTATGGACGCACCATACGCCATTCCGTAAAAACACAAATATCACTGTCGTTCTCTGTGATTGGGCGAGAGGCACAGGCCAAAGGGCGCAAAAAGCCCACCTCACCACAATAGTGCACACTCCATAATAACACAGCCTTGTCAAGGTGTCAAGCATTTTTTGCTTGCAATTTGTTTATGAAAATGATATACTATTATAGAATGTCTCCTGAGGGGTTGTAGTTTTTTTACCCTCGTTTTGCCAGGGTAACAGGGGCAAATGATAATATATTTACGTTTGGAGGTATACCTTTATGGCAAATACCATTATGCACGTACTGCTTGTGATCTTAATCATTGCAGTGGTGGTTCTGGCAGTTCTCTATTTTCTGGGGAACAAGCTTCAGAAGCGTCAGGTGGAACAGCAGCAGCTCCTGGACGCGGCAGCTCAGACCGTATCCATCCTGGTGATTGACAAGAAGAAGATGAAGCTCACACAGGCCGGACTTCCAAAGGCAGTGACAGACCAGACGCCCAAGTACATGCGCTGGGCCAAGGTACCGGTTGTAAAAGCCAAAATCGGTCCTAAAGTCATGACTCTGATTGCTGACGGACGGGTATTCGAATCCCTTCCCATCAAGACAGAGGCCAAGGTTGTGATCAGCGGGATTTACATCACCCAGATTAAGAGCGTGCGCGGGGGCGCTATCCCAACTCCTCCTAAGAAGAAGGGATTCTTCGCAAGATTCAGGAAGAATAAGTAACTAAAAAGAAGCGGCTTGACCGCTTCTTTTTTATATGTCCCTGTTGGATCCCTGTCCGTCACAGTCCTTACATGGATGCATATGACTGGGGGCATGACTGTACATCCAGCCGGATGCTGCAGTCTGACAAATGCTCATAATTAATATCCAGGGAATAATCGATATCCACCTTCAGTTTATCGGGCTGTTCATTAATCTTGATCTTATTGGCCTGGATGCCCACCACCATGTCGCCCAGGGGCGTGGTATAGCAGGACAGGTTCTTCTTGTTTTTCTCGAACTGCATATGGGTGTTGGCTATGCCCTTTTTGATGATATCCATCCCGACCTGTGATATCTTAATCACATTCTTTACCTTGCCCTCAAAGCCCTCCATCACTTCCTCATAGAGGATATAGTGCTTTCCGTTCTTCTGATAATAATCTCCTCTTACTATCATCTCAACATCGGAGTCTTCTTCGTCCATCATCTGGATACCGCTGATTGTAATCAGCACATCTTTTGTCATCGTTCATCCTCTTTCCATTATGCGTAGCGTTCCATACCATGGGACAGCAGCATCCCTACCAGCTGGTCCTTCCCGATTCCCCTGGCCTCCCACAGCATGGGGTACATGCTGATGGCTGTAAAACCAGGCATGGTATTAATCTCATTGAATACTACTTCTCCGTTATCCTTTACAAAAAAATCCACCCGGGCCAGACCGTATCCGTCCACTGCCCTGAATATGTCCATGGCCGCCCGGCGTACCTTTTGTGTGGCCCCATCCGGAAGCACGGGGTCCGTGACCGTCCTGGACTCCTCATTAAAATACTTGGCGTCAAAATCATAAAACTCCGCGGCTGCCAGGATTTCTCCCACGCCTGAGGCTTCAATCCCGTGGCTGCCACCGCCGAATACCGCACACTCAACCTCCCGGCCCACAATGGTTTCTTCCACCAGGATCTTCCGGTCATGGCGGGCTGCTTCCAGAAGCCCTGCCTCCAGTTCCTGCCTGTTCCCAGCCTTGCTGATTCCCCTGGAGGAACCTGCGTTGGACGGCTTGATGAACACGGGGTAAGGGAAATGCTTCTCAATCCTGGACGCCACCTGTTCCATATCCCCTAACTCTTCCCTGTAAACCGATTCATATTCAGCCTGGCGGATTCCCAGGTCTGATACGATGATCTTGGTATACAGTTTATCCATGGAAACAGCAGACGCCAGGACACCGCAGCCCACATAGGGAATCCTGGCCAGTTCCAGAAGTCCCTGGATCGTGCCGTCCTCGCCGTAAAGCCCGTGAAGGATGGGGAACACGATATCCACTTTCACCTCTTCTACATTGTCTCCATCCATTAGTAAAATACACTTCTTAGTTGCATCAGGCGGGAGGACTGCCCATACCTTCCCGTCCCTCCACGCACCGCTTTTCACATCTTCCAATGATTCAGTCTTTATCCAATGGCCCTCTTCTGTAATACCAACCAGTACGATATTGTAACGTGTGCTGTCTATGTGTTCTATGACATTGACCGCCGACATGCAGGACACGATGTGCTCTGATGACTGGCCGCCAAATATAACCGCCACTGTTAGTTTACTCATGTCAGTCTCCTTTATGTACGCAAAAAAATGCGTTTGCTTCATGATTATAGTATATCATATGTGGCAATAATTACAAACAGAAATTAATTTGGCATCTGCTTGCAGATTATTGAAAATCTTTGATTCCGGGAGGATGAACCATATATGAAACATAAAATCAGTCTGTGCATTTCCGCTCTTTGCTTTATCACCGCATTCCTTATCACCATGTCATCCCGCACAGCGGGCGAGGAAGCCCTGGCCTCCCGCATTGCGCCGGAGATACTGCGTTTCCATATCCTGGCTGAAAGCGACAGCGCCCATGACCAGGAACTGAAGATTGGCCTGAAGGGCCTTGTACTGGACTATGTCCACAGCCAGGTGCCGGACAGCACCGGCAAGGACGGACTGATAGAGTGGCTGGAAAACAACAGAACCAGCATTGAAACCATGTCCGAGGACTGGCTTGCTGACCAGGGCGCGCCCTATGGGGTCACCCTGGAGGTCACAAAAGACTATTTCCCCACAAAGGCCTATGGGGACATGGTGTTCCCCTGCGGCACCTATGACGCGGTGCGCATAACCATCGGACAGGGAAAAGGACACAACTGGTGGTGTGTCCTCTATCCTTCCCTCTGTTATACGGATTCCCTCCACGCCGTTGTCCCCGAGTCCTCCAAACAGACACTTTCCTGCCTTCTGGACCAGGATGACTACGGCGCCCTTCTTCCCCGGAAGGAAAAGGACGGAAAAAAGCCGGAAGTCCGTGTCCGCTTCCGGCTGCTGGATCTGCTGCGTTAAGTGCCTGGTCCGGCTGGCTTCAGCAGATTATGGTACTGGCTGCCTGCATCAGACACCTCATCCCTTCTGCCCGTCCAGCATATCCTGGAGCGCATCATCGCTCTCATCAATCCAGACATCCTCTTCCTCCGCGTTCAGGCCCAGGTACTGGGCCAGGGTGCGGGGATCGTCGCTGTTGTTCCAGCGGCTTATATAACGGTCTATCTCCTCAAAGGGAATCTCCCCTGCAAGATACCGTTCCTTAAATGTGCCTTCTGCCATCATTTCCTCCCCCGTCCTGAAACCACGGTATCCTGTTCCTTGATATTGCGTGAAACCGTGATTTCCTGGTTGTCAATATGTTCCCTGGTGGCATTCTTCGCATCCGCGATATTGCGGCTCCTGAGTGCCTTCAAGATATGTTCGTGCTCCACCAGCAGCACCTGCCTCTTATCCTCATCCTTTATATACTCCAGGCGGTAGCGGTACATCTGCTCCCTCAGGTTATTAAGCATCTGGACCAGCTTATCATTACCCGTGCCCTGATAAATCACATCATGGTACTGCTCATCCGTTTCCGCAATGGTCATGGCTTCCCCTTTGGCAATTGCATTCCTGAAATTTCCCTGCACGCGCTCCAGTTCATCCATATCCTCCTCTGACATCCTCTGGCAGGCAAGTTCAATGGCAAGCTCCTCCAGGGAACGGCGCACCTCCAGCACGTCCCTTAAACTCTTTTCCGATATCTTGGCAACCTCCGCGCCTTTCCTTGGGATCATGAGCACCAGGCCTTCCAGTTCCAGCTTGCGGATAGCTTCCCTTATGGGCGTCCTGCTGACCCCCAGCTTCTCAGCCAGCTGTATTTCCATCAGGCGTTCCCCCGGCGCCAGCTCCCCCTTAAGTATGGCCTGGCGCAACGTGTTAAATACCACATCCCGCAACGGCAGATACTCATTCATGTTAACCTTAAAATTATTCTCCATTCCGTGAATCCCCTTTCCTGTACAGCCTGATACGTATCTTCTGTATGACTGCTCCACATGTTCCTTCTATAATAATAGTTATGAATTCCTTCCCACATTAAAAAAGTTAGTCAGGTAAACCTGTTTGGCAAGCTCTGATTCCTTTCCAAAACGCAGCGCCTCATATGCGTCCTGCGCAGCCTTGGGGTTGGTAAATAGTCCGAATACCGTTGGGCCGCTGCCGCTCATCATGGCATTGATTGCGCCGTAATCCTTCATTACCCCCTCAATCCTGTCAATGATGGGATACTTCTCCCCTGTCACCAGTTCCAGCACATTGCCGAACTTGCCGGCCACATCCATCAGGTCCCTGCGGCGTATGGCTTCCACCATGCCGTCTATGTCCGGGTGGTCTTCCGGCGCCAGATCCATGGCATCCAGGCTTTCGTAAACGGTTTTGGTGGACACGCTGATGCCTGGTTTGGCAATCAGCACCTGGCACTGGGGCATGGGAGGCAGCTCCGACAGCTTTTCCCCGATTCCTTCCGAAAGCGCTGTCCCTCTCATGAGACAGTAGGGGATATCCGCCCCCAGGGTCACGCCCCGCTTCATCAGCTCACCGGCAGATAGTCCAAGGCCGAACATCTTATTCACCCCGAACAGCACGGAAGCAGCATCCGTGCTTCCTCCCGCCATGCCGGCTGACACAGGGATGAACTTGCGCAGATGGATGGAAACGCCCTGCCTGATGTGGAATTCATCCATCAGAAGCTTTGCAGCCCTGTACGCCAGGTTCTGCTCATTGGTGGGCAGGTAGAACAGGTTTGTCTCTATCCGGATGCCTGGCTCACTGGTCCTGTACAGGTCAATACGGTCATGAAGCCCAACGGTCTGCATAATCATACGCACTTCATGGTATCCATCCTGGCGCTTTCCCAGCACATCCAGGGCCAGATTGATTTTGCCGTATGCTTTTAAGCGTAAATGTGTAATCATCCCCGTGCTCCTCTTTATGTATATTGTTTGTATCTCTGTTTTTATAATACATTATATTGTATACAATACTTTTTGCTTTTTTTCAAGTACAAAATGAAAAATACAGCAGTTTTTTTGCAAAAGCCCCTGTCATGTAAAAAGCGCTGCCCATAGCAGGTGTTACGGGCAGCGCTTTTATATTGTAAGGAAACGTGGGGGTATGGGTGTATTTATGGGGTATGGATATATTTATGAATCATATATGTTTTAACAGATTATCTGCCTTTTAAACTCTCGATGGCCTGCTTCATGGCCTCGTCCTCTTCTCCCAGCATCGGCGTCCCGTCCGTATGTTCCTCGTTCTCCTCTGGTATGTAGCGTTTAAAGACGGAGTTGAAAATATAGGAATTAACAAATGCCAGAAGGGGCATTCCAAAAAGCATGAGGAGCACGGACATCTGGGGCAGGTAAAACAGGCCGAAGTATGAGGCGGCCACGATTGCAGCGTCAGCCGCAAGGATGCCCAGGGTCTGCAGGAGATGCCTGGCAGACATGAAGAAGGCATTGAGCAGTGTCCTTTTCACCGGATTATAGAATCTGGCCTGCAATGGAAATGCATAAGACGCGATGAACAGATAGATTAAGAACATGCCCCCGGAAACCGCTGTAAGCACAACGCTTAACACGCTCCCAAGCCCCATCTGTCCCGTGGCAAAGAACCAGAAATCAATGCCCAGCACAATGCCTGATACCAGAAGGATCATCCAGATTGCAGTGGCCTGTCTGAAATTCCCCTTGAAGGAATGGAAAAAGGAACGGATGGTGGAATCCCCCTCATCCCGTACCAATTTAAGCGTCACATAATACACGGCCGTGGTGGATGCGCCTATGGTGAATACCGGGATGGAACAGACAATCCAGAGGATGTTAAGAAGGATCAGGTCCCCCAGCTTCCCAATGAACCGCCATACCGGATTATCGTAATTAAAAAAGCCCTGCAACATAGTATGTCCTCTTCTTTCTGTAGATAAAATCCTAATGAACCTGGTGTTATTCTATCATATTAGCAGGAAAATGCAAAGAGCTGGATTCATTTCATAAAATTTTCATACACTGTCCCATATTCTATGATATACTACAGGAAATGACATTTTTATTGCGGAAGGAACCATCCCCATGTCCATACGGAAAGAAGCAGAAACTGAAAAACAGAAGTTAAGGAACATGCCCCCCAAAGACAGGGCATGGTATATCTGGGAATACTATAAATTCCATATCCTGGCCCTTATCCTGGCGGTTGCGGCACTGTGGACCCTTGGCGGCATACTGTACCGACAGACCTTCACCACACGGCTGTCCATTGCCATTGTCAATGACCGGGCAGGAAACGCCAGTTCCACGGCCAACCTGGAAGCCGGCCTGAAGGAAGCCCTTGGGTTTGGCAAAAAGGACCTGATTGAGATAAATGAGGGCCTGACAGCCCGTTTTGGCGAAGAGGGCATGTCCCAGTTTGAATACGCCAGCCTTGCCAAGATATCCGCCCTGGTTGCCAGCAGATCCCTGGATGTATTCATTGGGGACCAGGAGGCGGTGGGCCACTACGAAACCGTCAATGCATTCCAGGACCTGGAAGAATACCTTCCCCCTGAACTCTACAGCCGGGTAAAGGATTCCGTCTACAGCGCAGAGGATGAACAGGGTGTCCTTAAGCCCGTGGCCCTTTCCCTTGAGGGAACCTCCTTTGCCAGCCAGACCGGGATTGTCATGAACCCGCCTTATCTGTCCGTGATGTCCACCTCTCAGCATAAAGAAGAGGTGCTTCAGATGATTGAATACCTGTTCCGCTGATACATTCCATCCCCAGGCCTTCCGCCACAGCGCGGCTGGCCTGGTTTTTTGTCTGGATCATGGCGCAGAGCCGGACCTCAAGTACCTCATGGGCATAGTCCCTGATGGCTACGACGGCCTCCCCGGCATAGCCCATACGGCGGAAGGGCCGGAAAATATGATACCCCAGTTCCAGCCAGGGCAGGCATTGCTTCTGCCCCGCCCTGTCCGGTCCGGAATCCTCACTCCCGGAAAATGCAGTCCCAGGAAGCCCAATCCCGGGAAGCCCAGTCTCTGGAAGCCCAGTCCCGGGAAGCCCAATCCCGGGAAGCCCAGTCCCGGGAAGCCCAGTCTCAAACCGCCTGAGCATTTCTTCCAGGTCTTTGGGCAGCCGCGGGTTGGATACGCCTGCCATGCCCACCAGCGCACCGCTTTCCTTCTCCTCCAATGCCCATGTGCCATACTCGTAGAAACCATACTGCTTTTCAATGTAATGGGCCATCAGCTCCGGGGACCGGAACACATTTTCCTCCATTCCGTACTCCTCCCTTGGGATGCGGACCGCATCGTCTTTCACGAACTCCCTGATAATCAGCCGTTCTGTTGTCCCGATTATCCATGGAAGCCCTATGTGGCGGCGCAGCACCAGCTCTGCCAGTTCCCTGGTGGCGGATGTGAAATCAGGAATGATGTAGTGGGCGCACGTGATATTCCATTTATTTCCATCATTCTCAACGCCAATAATGGCCCTTCCAGCTGCTTTCGCTGCCAGAAGGGCCTCAGGCTCATCTGATATGACCACTGGATGGGACCTGCCCTCCAGTGATATATTGTATTCCATTACCATATGTGGCCTGCTTTCTGCCTCTGCACTAGAATCAGCATGTCTCCGGTTCCGGATATGTCTCCCCAAAGGTTTCCACTGTCATGGACTTAATCTTCTGCTCCTTTAAAGGACGGTCCTGGTAATCCGTCTGCACTGCCGCAATCCTGTCCACAATATCCATGCCCTCGGTAACCTTGCCGAATGCGGCATAGGAACCGTCCAGATGGGGTGAGTCCTTGTGCATGATGAAGAACTGGGAACCCGCTGAGTCGGGGGCCATTGCCCTTGCCATGGACAGGACGCCCGGGGTGTGCTTCAAATCATTCTTAAAACGATTCTGGGAAAATTCACCCTTGATGCAGTAGCCTGGGCCGCCCATGCCGTTGCCGTTGGGGCATCCGCCCTGAATCATGAATCCACTGATTACCCGGTGGAAGATCTTACCGTCATAAAAGCCCTTGTTAATCAGGCTGATGAAGTTATTCACTGTGTTCGGTGCAACCTCGGGATATAATTCTGCCTTCATCACATCCCCATTGTCCATGGTAATGGTAACTACTGGATTGGTCATAATGTCATTCTCCTTTTTGTCGCCGGCCGGATATTCCCGGCCCTATTCTTTTCTAACTATAACAAATTCTGTCCGGTTTGTCCAGCAGACTGCTTTTTCCTGTCTTCCTTCTGCATTTTCCCGAAAATACGGGCCAGCATGATAACGGCCGCAGCTGCCAGCACGAACTCTGCCGTGAACTGGGCATAGGCAAGGCCGTACAGTGGGAACAGCCAGTTTAACAGATAAAGGGCGGGAATCTCCAGCACGATCTTGCGCAGGATGGCAAAGCTCAGGGCCGCGCCGCCCATACCGATGGCCTGGAACACGCCCACTGCCAGGAAGTCCATACACATGAAGGGAAGTCCCAGGCAGAAGCCCCGCAGGAACCTTGTGCCGTAGGCCACGATGGCGTCATTGTTCATGAATGCCCTTGTCATCACGCCCGCTCCAAAGTAATAGCCCAGGGACACCACCACCAGGAAGGGAAGCAGGGTCTTGATGGTAAAGGATACGGTCTCCCTCATGCGCTTATGGTTCCCGCTGGCATAATTGTAACTGATAAGCGGCATGATTCCCTGGGAGAATCCAATGGCAATCTGAAGGGGAACCATGTTGATCTTCTGGGTGATTCCCATGGCAGCCACTGCCTGGGCGCCATAGGCAGATGTAAAATTGTTCAGGATCGTCATACCGGTAACGTTCAGCAGGTTCTGAATGGCAGCCGGGACGCCCACGCCGCACACGCCCAGCACAATTGCCTTCTGCATGGAAAACTTCCTGGGCAGTATGCAGACAAAGGTGGTCTTCCTCCTGACATACAGCAGTACAAAAAAGTAAATGCAGGCAACACAGTTGGAAAGGAACGTCGCCAGTCCTGCTCCTGCCGCCCCCATATTAAGTCCCCATGGAAGGATGAAGATGGGATCCAGGATGATATTTAACAGACAGCCGCTCATGGTTCCCACGCTGGCGTGGAGGGAGGCGCCCTCAGAACGGACCATATAAGCCATTACCACGTTCAGGATGGCAGGGGCCGCTCCAAAGAGCACGGTCCACTTAAGATATCCCGCCGTAGCCGCCACCGTGTTGGAGTCCGCACCTAAAAGCCCCAGAAGGGGCCCCTGGAACATGGTGCACAGAAGGGAAAATATGATTCCGCAGAACAGGGAGCAGTAAAAACCGAATGCGGAACTGTGGCGGACCGCCTCATAGTCCTTCCTGCCCAGCGCCCTGCTCATCATGCTGGAGCTTCCCACGCCGAACAGGTTATTGACCGCATTGAATGCCAGCAGTACCGGCGCGGCCAGGGTTACAGCCGCGTTCTGGACCGGGTCGTTCATCATACCCACAAAATAAGTATCAGCCAGGTTATAGATTACCATGACCAGCGAGCTTAAGATGGTCGGCACTGCCAGCTGCATGACCGCCTTTGGTACCGGTGTCTGCTCAAATAAAACCGTCTTCTGGTTATCCATCATTTGTATACAACCTCCTTGCCTGGCGCAGCAGGCCGCTGCGCGCGCTTCCTTCTATTCTATCACGGCAGGGGTTGCAAAACAAGACGTTCATTTTATACCCCAGGGAACCGGATATCCAAAAAGCGGTTCTGAGGGCATGTTTGATAATTCATTCCCGCCATCCCCACGCCTTTAGGCTCCAGGTCCTCCCATCTGCCGTATCTCACTGAGGATATCCTCATAAGGCTGGCCGTACATGTCGTAAACAGGCCGGACCATTTCCCGGAAACCTGTTTTATCCTCAGGGTACAGGATGCGCACCCCAGCCTTTTCCAGCACCTTCCATTGTTCGCGCTCATATTCCGTCCAGAGTTCCCTCTGCCTTAAGGAGGATTCATACGCCGCCTGCCGGATGGTATCCTGGTCCTTTTGGCTTAGCTGTTCCAGTACATGACGGTTCATGATTACCATTTCCGGTATCCTCACATGTTCATCCATAATCATATAGGGGGCTTCGTGGTAATGTCCGGCGCTGGCATAGCTGGGAAAGTTATTCTCAGCCCCGTCGATTCCGCCGTTCTTCAGGGCCTCCCTCACATCCTCATAGGGCATGTCCACGGGTATGGCACCCATTGTTCCGATGACATCCATCATGAAGCTGCTCTCCTGGACCCGGATCCTCATGTCCTTTAGGTCGGCAGGGGACCTGATTTCCCTGGAGGAGGTATAAAAATTCCTGGCTCCCGCCCCATACCAGCACAGCCCCTCAATCCCCTTTTCCTCCATGCTTTCCAGATACTTATCTCCCAGCCCGCTGTTAAGCACGCGCCACATATGTGCTTCATCCTTGTATAGATAAGGCATCTGAAGGGCAAGCAGCTCCTGGTTGTAACTGGTCAGAAGGGCAATGGATACCCTGGCCATGTCAATGGAGCCATATTCCACTTCCTTGACGGTTTCGGCTTCATTTCCAAGGACAGATGAGTGGTACACCTGAATCTGTATCCGGTTGTCCGTGCGTTCCCTTACCAGCTGGGCAAAATAGTCGCAGGCCTCGGACGCGGGATGGTCCGGCTTCTGGTTGTTGGCCAGGCGCAGCAATATCCGCCCGTCCTTTTCCATGGGCGTGTTCCAGCTTACTGTCTTCACTTCCCCGCTGTCCTTAGGTCCGCGGCCCGCATCATCCCGGCAGGCCGTTAGCAGGACCATGCATCCGGCCGCAGCAAGGCAGATGCCTATCCATTTCTTCTTCATCGTATCTGCTCCCCCTGTACGCCGTCCGGCTGGAAAAAGCACTTGTTCCTGTATTCTATGGGCGTCATTCCAGTCTTCTTTTTAAATATCCTGGTAAAATAATTGGAGTCCTCATACCCCACCATGATTCCGGCCTCGCGTATGGTCAGGGCCGGGTTTTTCAGATATTCCATGGCATGGCCTACCCTGATGTTAATCAGATACTCCTTGCTGGAAATGCTGTAAGCCTGCTTGAACATTTTATTGAAATAGTTGGCCGAGACCTGGAACATGCGTGCCATGGTATCCACCCCGATATCATCCATATAGTGAAGGTCCATGTACTGCTTTCCTTCCTGGCTGATTTTTACGGCCCTTGCGCCGAAGGATTTTATGGCTTCGTCCAATGTGTGTGACCCGCTGTCTGATATATGTATCCCTGCGCCTTCCGCATGTACCCCTGAGCATTCCGCACGTACCCCTGCGCCTTCCACACGTGCCCCTGCGCCTTCCGCACGTACCCCTGCACATTCCGCACGTACCCCTGCGCCTTCCGCACATTCCCTGTTTCCATACGCCGGGTTCCTGTCCTCTGCCGTCCGTCCCATTCCTCCCGCTGTCCCGTCCACACGCTCCCTCACACGCTCCAGGACCTTTTTCAGTTCGCAGGGGTCCACCGGCTTCACCAGGAATTCCGTGGCTCCCAGGGAGATGGCCTGTTTGGCATACTGGAATGTAGCAAATGCAGTCAGGAAAATGATGACGCATCCTTCCTTCCACTGCCTGAGGCGCCGGGCGGCCTCCATACCGTCCAGTTCAGGCATTTCTATATCCATGAGCACCACATCCGCGTCCAGTTCCATCGCCTTTTCCACTGCTTCCCGGCCATCGGACGCCTCTTTTACCTGCCCGGCCCAGGGACAGTAATTCCGTATCATCCTCTGGATGGTTGCCCTTGATATCATCTCATCGTCAGCTATCAGAATCCTCATGTGTCCTGCACTCCTTTGCATTTATCCGGATTTCCACACAGGTTCCCCGCCCTTTCCGGCCGGATATCCGGATACGGCATCCGGGGAACATAAGTCTCAGGCGGCGGAACACATTGCCTGTCCCGATTCCGGACGCATGGTTGTCCTGCCTTTCCTTTCCGGCGAGAAGCATTTCCCTCTGGGCTTTTTCCATGCCTGCCCCATTGTCCAGGACCTGTATCACCAGTTCTTCCCCCCGCTCCATGATACGGATGGCCACCACACCGCCTTTGGGCCTTACAAGGATACCGTGCCGGATACTGTTTTCCACCAGGGGCTGCAGCGTAAAGGATGGGATTTCATAGGATTCCAGGTCCACATCCGCTTTCAGGACATAGGAAAGACGCTCCCCAAAGCGTTTCTTCTCAATGTAAATGTAATCCTTTATCACGGTAAGCTCCTGGAACAGCGGTACCCGGTCCGAATGGTTCTCCAGACTGTACCGGAACAGTCTGGACAGGCTGCGTATCAGTTCCCCTGTGGTACCGGCCCCTTCCATGTCCGCCATACCGTTAATCACATTTAATGTGTTGAACAGGAAATGCGGGTTAATCTGGGACTGAAGGGCGGAAAACCTGGCTTTCTCCAGTTCCATTTCCTGTTCATAGAGCTGTTCCGTCAATTCCTGCTTCTCATGGAGGGTGGTGATGACCGACTTCATGCTGTCCTTCATCTGATTCACGGCCAGGTTCAGCTGGCCAATCTCATCCCGCCTCCTGACCGGCAGTTCCTTAATGTCAAAGTTTTCCATCCCCACCTGACGCACAAAGGACGCCAATGCCAGGATGGGGTCCAGAAGCCATTTTGTGATGCAGCGCCCAAAAATGATGCATACCACCATCACTGCCGTCATGAGCAGGAAGGCATTCTGCTGTCCCATCACCACGTTACGGCGGATATCCTCATGGATCCTGTTGCCGAACGTAAGGTTGTCCTGAAGCAGTTCTTCTGTGTAACGCTTCATCAGCTCCGATATCTCCCACAGCTGAAGTTCCCGTTTCATCTCATCCTTCGGTTCCAGGGGCGCCCTGGCCAGGCTGTCATAATGATGGTACAGGTTCCGGATGGACTGTACCCGCAGGAAGCCTTCCTCCGACATATCGTCTGCATCCCGGACCATCTGCGCCAGCAGTTCCTTAAGCCTGGTGCCTGAGGAGACAAACATGCTCCAGCTGTTTTCTTCCCTGTCCCGGAGGTACCGCTGCCACAGCTCCATATTGCTGTCATAGACCGAAATGAACTCATTGATGGTATAATAGCGCTCCACCAGCCGGTCCAGCTGCTCCTCAAACCTCTGGCTGCTGTTTATGGAATACAGGTTGGATAACAGGAAAACAGCCACAATGAACCCCAGGAATACCAGGACCCTTGTCTTGATTGATTTTGCTTTTTCCTTTTTATCACCCATTTCCAGTCCTTTCCCCCATACAGGCCTTATCTGCGGTTAAAATCAGAGATTGCCATCACACAGTCAATCAGTTCCTGCTGTGTGGCCGTATCTCTTGGCCGGTAGTATTTCCCTTCCTTTGCGCCCACAAATCCCAGATAGGAACTGACCCCCACGCCGGAGCGCAGGCCAGGCCGGATATCCCCTGCATCCTCATAATCAGGGTACACAATCATCAGTTCTTCATAGGGTATCCCGCAGGCCAGAAGGGCAATCCGCCCCATCTCATCCCTGGCAACCGGATCATCCGTGTCCATCCGTATGCCCTGTTCCTCCAGAACGGATTGTATCTTCCCGGCCTCCGGTCCCCAGAAAGCGGACAGGATCCCGGCACATTCCTTCATGGTGACAGGTTTATCCGGCTTCAGCCAGCGGGCGTCCACATATCCCCTGGACAGGGCGCCTCTTACCGCCCCATCCTTAAACCTCTCCTGTTCGTCCCCTGTCAGCACCCGGTATGCCATGCTCTGCCCTTGATTCCCGTAAGGATCCCTGGCTGTCAGCACCAGGTATTTTCCCTGCATGTCATCCGTAATTTCCAAGCTCCTGCCACGGCCTGCGCAGGAGGCGGCCCGTATACCCGCCTGGCCTGTGTCCGTGCTGTCTGCACCATGGCCATCCGCCTGCGCCCCATATGGCTGGTCTGTAAGATACCATTCATAGGACAGACCGCCCATACCGGCTCCCAGCAGTTCCCCAGCTGCGCGGACCGTCCCTCCCGCCACGAAGGTTCCCTCCGCCCTGACATCCACCGGGCGCGGGTATGTATGCCCATTGATACGTACCTGTTCCAAAAGTGGATCCTTCCAGTTCCTGGCCCTGACCTCGTGGTCCACGTCCCGGATATCCACATCCACCAGCTCCAGCCCGGTGATTGGGACCTGGTCAAATGCCTCCATGAAAATCCCGTATGTACCGCCATTGGCCGTGAAATCCTCAATCCGTATATCCCTGTATTCCGGCAGATAGCTGCCCATCCACCCCTCGTCGTACAGCATGGTGGCGTGAATGGATACATACCGGATGTTGGATGCCCTGGAACCGCGGATGTAGATGCGCTCCACCACGCCGCCCCTGGCAGCGTTGGATTTGAAACGGATTGCATAGTCCAGGGACTGGGTGCCGAACCGGTTGTCATCCGCATAGATATCCCTGATATCCCCGCTCATCTCACTGCCGAACGCTATACCGCTGGTCCCCCCGGCAAATTCATTTCCCCGGATTACCATGTTCCGGGCAGACCAGCCAGCCTCCTTAAGCTCCCATCCGTCCCGGTTACGGCCGGATTTAACAGCCACCCCGTCGCCTCCCACCTGGAACCGGCAGTCCTCAATCAATACATAATTGCAGTTTTCCGGGTTGCAGCCGTCATTATTGTTGAAGTTCCCATCCACCTCAATCCCCCGCACCGTCACATTGGTGCACAGTACAGGATTCACGCCCCACATGGGCGGGTTTTTAATGGAAATGCCTTCTACCAGCACGTTTTCACATCCAATGACCTGAATGAAATTAGGGCGCAGGAAATGGCCCTCGCCAAAGACCCGCTTCCTGACATCCACGCCATCGTCCACCATGCGGCGCAGGATTCCCACGTCAGAGGACGAGGGCCTGGTGTAATCCTGTCCGATATACGTATCCCCATACCAGCTCCACCATGTATCCTGGTCCGCCTGTCCGTCCAGCCTGCCTTTGCCGGTCACGGCTATATTATCCTGCCCATTGGCGTATATCAGGGGACTCCAGTTGTAACAGGGCGCTCCCTCGTAATACGCCAGCACCAGAGGATAATTCTCCGGGATGATGTCCCTGGTAAAACACAGGACCGTGTCCTCTGATTCCAGGTGCAGGTTGACATTTTCCTTCAGCACAATGGCTCCTGTATCAAATCTGCCCCTGGGTATCACCACCATGCCTCCCCCCTGGGCGCTTACATGGTCAATTGCCGCCTGGATTGCCTTTGTATCCAGGATACCGTCATCCGGAACCGCGCCGTAATCCGTCACGTCCACCCGCAGATTGGGGAATACCGGGTCGTGGATCTGCTCCAATATGGATTCCGCCGTACTCCAGCAGGGGGAGGTCCGTTGGGCATTGGAAGCCGGGCTGCCGGAGGACATAATACTTCCGTCCACATCTCCCACTGTATTCTTCCCGATATGTATCCCGGCGTTTTCTATTCCCTGGGGCACGGCACTGTCCATTCCCTGGCCCCCGGCAGCGCCCACTCCCTGGCTCCCGGCCGCGCCCACTCCCTGGCTCCCGGCCGCATCCATTCCCTGGCCCCCGGCAGCACCCATTCCCTGCCCCCCGGCAGCATCCACTCCCTGCCCCCCGGCAGCATCCACTCCCTGCCCCACAGCCACGCCTTGTCCACCGCCCGCGCTTCCATCCATATCACCAGATGCACAGGCAGTAAGCAGGATTGCGATGGCCGCGGCGGCCAGAAATCCTGTCCTGTTCCTCATCATAAACACGTTTCCTTTTCCTCATGTTAATTGATTTCTATTGTATTCATTCTCCGGACTCCCGTCAATACAGGAAAAGCCGCCGGAATATCCGGATACGGATTTCCAGCGGTCTTTTCAACAGGATATGCTATCTTCTGGCGTATACCGCCACTTTATCCAGTACATCAATGACAATGGCAAAGTCAGCATTCTTTTTAGGTTCAAATTCATTGCCCTCAGCGGCCTTCATGAATCCAAAGTCATCGCAGGTCGCCACATTGGTATGGTAATACACGTCAATGTCATCCGTGTCATCATAAGTAGGGGTTGCCCAGAAGGTTGTCTCATCATAGGGCGCGCCGCAGCTCTTAATGGCGATATCGGCCAGTTCCTGCCTGGTAACCGGGTCTTCCGGTGCAAATGCCCCGTCCTTCAGATCCATCATGCCTTTTTCAATGACAGCGGCAGCTATGGCGTACTGCCCGTCCTTGGCAGTCAGGTCTTTCAACTCCACGTCGCCCTTTGGCTGCGTCAGGTTCCACATACCGGCTAACATCTTTGCAACATCATACCGGGTCACTTCCTGACCCAGGTCCACGGTTGCCGCCGGGTCTAAAAGACCCTTGGCCGCCAGTCTCATGACGCTGCCGCTGAGCGCATTTCCTTCTTCCACACCGCACACGGGACCTGTGGGAAGGATGGTGTAGGCAATGCTGGTATTCTGGTTTCCATTCTCATCCGAGGCAGTTACCTTTAAATACCTGCCTTCCAGGCCTTCCGGCAGGGTCCACTCCTGGCCCTGGCCCGCTGTTTCGTATGTTCCGTCCTTTTTATCCGATACCTGCCAGGTATAATTAAGACTTGCGGGGTCTCCTCCCAGAAGGATTGAATCCGCCTTTACCACACGCCCGGCTGAGGGGATGCCGTCCATCCTTGTGTCTGAGGGAGCCGGATATTTCATGCCGTTAATGACCACATTTTCAAGGACAGGGTTTTCCCAGTTTACTGCGCGCAGGGGATTCTCCACTTCGTTTAATTCCACATTGCGCATGACCAGACCCGTTACAGGGACATCCTCAAAGGCTTCCACGAAAATACCGAAGTCCCCGCCCGTGCTCTTCAGGTTTTCAATGGTTATGTTCCTGAACTGAGGCATATAATCCCCATGCCTGCCTTCCTCATACAGCATGGTTGCATGGACCACTGCATCGGAAACAGACTGGATGGTGGTATTCCTCAGGTAGATATTCTCAATGATGCCCCCGCGCACGGCATTGGTCTTGAACCTGAGCGCGTATTTCAGGTTGGGGCTGTTGAACTGGTTGTTGTCCGCGAATACATTGTTGACGCCTCCGCTGACCTCGCTGCCGATGGTAATGCCGCCATGGCCGTCCGCAAATATATTGTTGCGGATAATGATGTTCTGGGAAGGCGTGTTGGTGGCCCGTCCGTCTGCATTGCGGCCTGATTTGATGGCAATGCAGTCATCCCCTGTATCAAAGTAGTTGTCCTCAATCAGCACATAGTTGCTGCTCTCCGGGTCAATGCCGTCATTGTTGGCTGCCTTGGTGCTGATATGGATTCCCCTTACGGTCACATTGGTACAAAGCACGGGGTTGACCTCCCACATGGGGGAACGCAGGAGGGTGACACCTTCCACCAGTACATTCTCGCATCCGATGACCTGGATGAAGTTGGGCCTTAAGAAATGCCCCTCGCCGAATATGCGCTCTTCTACCGGCACACGGTCATTGTTCATATTAATCAGGGCCGTACGGTCATCATCCTGGTAATCCGTCATATAATCCCTGGACATCCAGCACCACGGAGTGCCGTCGCCAGCCTGTCCGTCCAGGGTTCCCTGGCCTGTCAGGGCAATATTGACCGCGTCCTTGGCATAGATGAACGCGCTGTAGTTATACATGGGCTGCCCTTCCCAGTGGGAATAGACCAGGGGATAATTGTCATGATTGATATCCTGTGTGAACTGAAGCTTGGTCTCCTTGTCCTCCAGGCACAGGTTCACATTGTCCTTCAGCGTGATGGCGCCGGTGTCATAGGTGCCCTTTGGTATGACCACCTTGCCGCCGCCCTTTTCAGATACCTCGTCAATGGCTTTCTGGATGGCTTGTGTGTCCAGCTTATCATCATCCGCAACAGCGCCGTAATCCAGTACATTTACGGTTAAATCCGGGAACCTTGGGTCGCTGATATGGGTCAGTATCTCTTCTGCCATATCCCAGGTCATGCCGCCTTCCCCGCCTTCATCCCCGGTTTCCTCAGCCTGTGCTTCTGTTTCATTCTCTGTTTCTTTCGTTGTCCCAGCAGCCGTTGTAGATGGCGCTGCCTGCTGTGTATCTGCTGTTTCCTGGCTGCCGCCGCATGCCGTAAGCCCTATGGCTAATGCTGCCGCCAGGGAAATTCCCCATATTTTCTTTTTCATGACACTTGCTCCTTTAGTATGTTCGGTTCATCCATTTATAAGGCGCGCGTTCCTTATCTGACCTAATTATACTAATCCGGTCCGTGTCCGGGCAACAGGACTTTTCCGCTATTCACAGCATTTTTCGGAACCAGTGCTTAAGCTTCATCATAAAACGTTTTCATCCTGGCCCCGCACCAGGCGGCATTTTCCGGGACCGTGTTCTCCAGGGTGGCGTAAATGAAGGGCTTCTCCTGTTTTATGAACCTCATGATGGATGTATAGTCCATCTCACCTGTTCCCGCGCCCACTGCCTTCAGCCCATGGCCTTCGGGCACGCGGATATAATCCTTAAAATGCACCATGGCAATATCCCTGCCCAGAAGCTCCATTGCCTCTGCAAACACCTCTTCCCTGCGGTCCACATTGTCCAGGTCCAGCATGTTCACCGGGTCGAACAGGATCTGAAGGTTGGGGGAACCGATCTCATCCAGCACGGTACGCGCACGCCTGGGATTCCACACGATGTGCCGGGCCACCGGCTCCAGCGCAAGGATTACCCCGAACTGTTCCGCACACCGCACCACCGGCTTAATATTCTTTATGAAGGTGGACAGGGCCGCGTCCGTCCTGCATTCCGGACAGTATTTATACTCAGGGTTGGGGGCACCTGTTTCTGTCCCCACCATGCCGCAGCCCAAAAGGGATGCGAAGCGGATATGGGCGTAGTATTTTTCCAGGGACGCGCGGATTACCTCCTGGTCCGGATGGGCCAGATTCAGGTAATTGCCAAGGACAGCCACATCCATCTGGTTCTGTTCAAACAGATGCTTCAGATAATGGGCATAGCCGGGTGTCAGGGCAGAAGGGCCGCAGGGGTATTCCTTCATTGCCTTGCTAAGGGCCAGGTGGACACAGGTATAGCCTTTTTCCCTCACAATGGGGAGAAGTCCTTCCATGGGCAGATTTTCCGCGTCATGAAGGCGCAGTCCTAATTGGAGCATGGATGATTCCCCTTTCTTCTGAGCTGTTCGCTTACCGCCATCATGCAGGCAGCCGCGCCATGCTGGTTGTCGGTCATCTGTGCCTCACTTATGTAGTACTCCGGGGTTCCGTTGCGGTCCTTGCGGTTATGGGGGTCCGGCCCGGCGCCCAGGCCCGCGCTTGCGCAGATTCCGTAGAGATGCCAGCCATCCTCCTCTTTTTTAAGCCAGGTACGGCGGATGCCTTCAAGGACCTCATTTCCTTTATCCCAATAGGAGCCGTCAAGCATCCCAAGGCGGGCGCCCTTCATCAGGGCATAGGCTGCCATGGCGCTTCCCGATGTCTCGGGATAATTGCCTGGAAGTTCCCCATGGTCCACGGCCTGGAGGAACATATGGGACTCCCTGTCCTGATACTGCAAAAGGCCATCCAGACCATTTTTAAGAAGTAATGCCAGCTCCCCTGCCCGCGGCGTATGATCCTTTGCCAGCTCATATACATCCGCCAGCGCCATAAGGAACCATCCCTCCGCCCGGAGCCATACCCCGGGGCTGCGTCCGGTCACCGGGTCCGCCCAGTCCGCCTTACGGCTTACGTCACAGCCGTGCAGGTACAGCCTTGTCTTTTCGTCCCACAGCAGGCGGTGGGTGCTTTGAAACTGGTCCATGATGTCATCCCACCGTTCCTCACCGTTTTCTTCCAGGCATTTTGCGTAAAACGGCATGGCCATGTAAAGGCCGTCCAGCCACACCTGGTTGGGGTAAATGTCCTTATGCCAGAAGTTGCCGGTGGCTGTCCGGGGATAATGTTCCAGAAAAGCATATGCCCTCCCGACCCCGCGTCCATACCTCTCATCCCCGGTCAGGTCCCGGAGGATCCGCAGGGACTTGCCAAAGCTGACCTTATCAATATTATTTTCATCCTCTTCCCAGTTGGCAACCCTGCCGTCCTCATCCACCAGCCACTTACCGGCATCCAGGATGTAACGGTTCCAGCGCGGATTGCCCGTGGCATCCGCCAGGAAGGCTGCTCCTGTTACACAGAGGTCATTCTTATAATTCCAGGGCCGTTCACTGAGGAAACGCGGAAATGCCGTCTCCATGTACTGTGAAAAATACTCTAACCACATATTGCTTCATTCTCCTTCACACTCTATAAAATTCACTGAACCGTCAAACCTCCGCTCAGATACCTGCAAAATCGGCAACCCGGTTTAAAATCCCGGCAGCCTCTCCAATGGTAACAGGACGCCGGGGATCAAAACATCCGTCCGGATCCAGGCTCATGAAGCCAAAATACAAAGCGCGGGCCACATTGGTGCCGTAGTTATTGTTTACCAATGCCGCATCGGCACAGACCGGCATGGTGCTGGAGGCATTGCGGTAATTCACGCCGCAGGCCTGCATGGCTACCGTGGCCATCTCCTGGCGGGTGACATGGGCGCCCGGCTGAAGCCGGGACGCATGGCTATCCGGTTGAGGCTGGGATGCACAGCCATCCGGCTGACCCTGAGACATATCCCCATCCTCCCAAGACCGCTTTTCCGGCGCAAGGAACCCATTTCCTACCGCAATCCGCAGCGCCTCGCTGCACGCTTCCCCGTCCTCTCCTTCCCAGCGCAGCGCCGGGTCTGCCAATGGCAGCAGTATTCCTGCAAGCTGTTCCCGGGTCATGATCCCGTCTTCCGGTATGCCTTGCGGACGCTCCCACATTCCCCGGCAGTACAGCCGCTGCCACCCGTAATCCCAGCCACTGCCGGACATGCCCTTTGGAAGGACCCGGTATACATGGCTGGTTTCGGCATTTCCCTTATGGTCCATGACCGTAACACGTATGAAAGCCGCTGTCTCAGGAACCGGGAACTGTTCCCCTTCCCCAGCCTTATTCCAGGCAATGCCGTCAGTGGACGTCTGCCACCCGTACATAAAGTCCATATCCCCTCCGCAGGTCCTTGCCTCGGCCCTTACGGTCTCCCCATTTACGGGAATGCCAAGGATGCGGACACCGCCGGGGCGCGGGAAGCTTTTTCCGTTGATTACCACATCGTCAACCACCGGCTCCTTCCAGTTCATGCTGCGCATGGGCCGGGCCACCCCGTCTATGCGGATGTTCCTTAAGGTCAGGCCGGTAACCGGGACTTCGTCAAATGCCTCCAGGAAAATCCCGTAATCCCCTCCGTGGGCAACGATGTTTTCAATGGTTATATTGTGGAATTCCGGCAGGTCGCTGCCGTTTCTCCCATCTTCATAAAGCATGGTGCCGTGGACCGCCGCCCCGTGGACATGGTCCATCACACTGTCCGCCAGTATGACGTCCTCCACCCTGCCTCCGCGGCGGGCATTGGTCTTTAAGCGGAGCGCATAGGTCAGGTTAGGGCTGCTGAAGCGGTTATTGACAGCCAGCACGCGGCGGATCCCGCCGCTCATCTCACTGCCCAGGGCAATCCCGCCATGTCCGTCTGCAAACTCGTTATTTTCTATCAGTACATTCTCACAGGGTATACCGGCCATGCGGCCGTCCCTGTCCCTGCCGGATTTCAGGCTGATGCAGTCGTCCCCGGTATCGAACCGGCAATTGCGGATATGTACGCCATTGCAGCTCTCCGGGTCGCACCCGTCATTGTTGGCCCCATGGCTGTACAATGTGACGCCGTCCACCGTCAGGCTGCGGCACATCACCGGGTTCAGCTGCCACATGGGGCTGTTTTTCAGGGTAAATCCCTGAAGGAGCACCCGGCTGCAGCGGATGGTCTGTATGAAATTGGGCCTCAGGTAATGGCCGGGGCCAAAGACCCTCTGTTCAACAGGCACTCCGTCCACATTCATCCGGCGCAGTGCCTTGCGGTCCTCCAGCTGAAGGTCAGGCTTATCATCGGACCATGCATCCTCCACCTGATGGTGCCAGTTCCACCAGTGCCCGAAATCCGCGCCCCCATCCAGGGTCCCTTCCCCGGTAACAGCAATATCATGGGCATCGCAGGCATAAATCAATGGGCTGAAGTTATAACAGGGCGTTGCCTCCCAGTGGGAGAAAACCACCGGGTAGTGGAGTTCCGGCTCCTCATTGACAAAGGCCAGCACGGATTCCCTGTCCTGAAGGTGAAGCTCCACCCCGCTTTTCAGCTCCAACGCCCCGGTGCGGATTGTGCCGCCGGGAAGCAGGAGCCTGCCTCCGCCTTCCCGGCTGATTGTATCTATGGCCCGTTGCAGGGCCTGTGTCTGGACCGCCCCGCTGTCTGGGACCACGCCGAACAAACAGGCCGGGAACTCCCGGTCAGGAATATCCGGTCTTTCTATCTGTTTCAGGATTGTCTCCCTCAACTGTAATTTATCCATGGAAAACCTCCTGATTGGTTTTATTCTGTTCATGTCTGTCTGTTAACTGTCTAAGGTGGACAGCCAGGTCCTCCCCATGCCATTGGTGGGGTCCTTCGCATATTTCATGGATTACCAGGCCTGGCGCGTCCATCAGCCTGTATGCATTCCGTATAATGTCCACCTGCTCCGTGACATTGGCAATCCCACGCGGCCCGTTCAGCCTGTCGCCCCGGCAGGACTGGATAAGAAGGGGCCTTGGGGCAATCAGGCTGGCTATGTCCCCCATATCCAGGTGTTCCCAAAGATGGGGCACATAGTTGCAGGAACAGTTCCGGTTCAGGGCCAGCAGCGCATCCCGGTATCCGTACATGTAGCCGCTGATCACAGCCAGGCTGACCCGCTCATCCATGGCTGACAGCCAGAGGGTCTGCATCCCTCCGCCTGAAAATCCCAGGCAGCTGACAGCCTCCGTATCCCATTCCCCGCGTTCCATAAGGTAATCCACAACGCGCATCAGATCCCAGGCCAGCATTCCGGCCACAGGGATTCCCAACGGCTCCCCCATATGGGCCAGGCGGTAACAGTCGCCCTTCATGGCGGCTGCCGCATCCCTGGTGTCCTCCAGGTCCTCGCGCCGTTCCCCGAAGCCGCGGCAGTCCGGACAGACCGCCACATACCCAAGCGCGGCAAGCTGATAGCCGTAGTCATAGTTATACTGCCGGATTTTATCCCGGATTGGCTTATAACCATCCAGTCCGGCCACTGAATATTTTCCGGCCCCATTATGCCCGGGCGGGCATAGGAAGGGACGGGAGGAGGGTCCGGCTCCCGGCGGCACCAGCACGAACATGGGCATCCATACATCCGGTTCCACCTGGATCCTTATGTGTTCCCGCCTGATTCCTCCGGGCAGCAGGAGCACATCCTCCAGAACCGGGGACAGGGCGCAGTCCTCCATCTTATCAAGCCCCAAAAGCCCGTGAAGAAGGGACCGAATCCCGGACCGCCACTGCTCAAATTCCTCCCTGGTATTTCCCCGGAAGGAATCCCTGCGGGCATACCTGTCAAACTTCCTTATCATGGAGGGAAGGGTGCCATAGCACTGTCCAATCACGGGCAGGCCGTTATTAGGGTCAGTCATCCTTTGCTTCGCCCCTGCCGGCAGCAGGTACTGCGGCCCCTGCTTTTTTCTTCTTCAGGTGCTCTGACAGAAGCGGCCATACAACGCAGAATACGGAAACCAGCAGCAGGGCGCAGGAAAGCGGGCGGGTGAAAAACTCCTTATAACTGCCGTGGGCATAGCTGATGCCCTGGCGGAAATAACGCTCCAGCTTGCTGGACAGGATGAAGGCCAGCACCAGCGGGGAGGTGGGAAGTCCTGACATGCTCATGAAGATTGCCAGCAGGCACAGGGCAAGCATCACGTAAATGTTAAACATGGTATTGGAAATCCCGTATCCGCCGATGTAGCAGATGACCAGGATGACCGTGTACAGGTAATGGTAGGGAACCTTCAGTATGTAAGGGAACCACCGTTTCCCAATGATCTGTACGATGTAAGTCACGATTGCAGACACCATGACGCAGGCAAAGATCAGCATGGCCAGGTCAGGCTGTTCGGTCATGAACAGGGGGCCTGCCTGAAGTCCGTGGATGGTCAGTCCTGCAATCAGCATTGCTGTAATGCCGTCGCCGGGGATTCCCAGGGCCATCATAGGGATGAGCGCCCCGCCAAGGGAGGCGTTGTTCGCTGTCTCAGAAGCCCACACACCGGCCGGATTTCCTTTTCCGAAGCTCTCCGGGTCCTTGCTGATGCTTTTTGCATAACCATAGGCAACCATGTTGGAGATACCGGAGCCCATACCAGGAAGGAAGCCGATCCACAGGCCGGATACAAATGCAAATACAATGGTCTTGATATTCTGCAGGATATCCCTCAGGCCCACTCCCAGACCCTTCATGTCCACCATGTCGGCTTCCGGCATCTTTGCCTCGCCCCTGGCGGAGTCACGGATGATCTGGCACATTGCAAACATTCCTAACATCTGGGCAACCGTACTGATGCCGGAGCTTAAGTACACATTGCCAAAGGTGAAGCGGTTGGAACCATTAATCGGATCCATGCCGATGCAGCCCATCAGAAGACCGATTCCTGCCGCCATGATACCCTTGAAGATATTTCCCTTGGATAAGGAAGCAACCAGGGTGATGGCGCAGAAACACAGGGAGAAATACTCCCACGGCCCAAGGTGCAGGGCAAACTCGGCAATCACCGGGGAAAGCACGGTAGCCAGGGCCACGGAACCCACCGTTCCGATGAAGGAAGCCGTCATACCGATTCCCAGGGCTTTGCTGGCCTGCCCGTTCTTGGTCATGGGAAATCCGTCAAAGCAGGTGGCGATTGCGGACGACGACCCCGGGATACCAATGAGCACAGCGGAAATGAATGTGCCGGACACGCCTCCAATCCAGATGGCAAGCAAAAGCACAAAGGAGGTCTCAGTGGGAAGGCCAAAGGTAACCGGAAGCAAAAGGGCAATGCCCAGGGTCGCGGAAAGTCCCGGAATGGCCCCGAACACGATTCCCAGGGAAACCATGGCAACAATCAGCAGCAGATTGATTGGCTGCAGGCAGACCATTAACGCACTTATATATTCTGTCATTTATCCTGTTCCTCCTTTTCCTTATTCAAACAGCCGCCCGGCCGGAAGCTTTACCTGGAAGCCAAACACGAACATGGCGTAAAGGCCTGCGGTTACCAGCACGGAAATGATGACTGCGGGAACGGGTTTCACCTTGCTGACACCCTTCAGGTCATAAATCAGGGCAAAGGTGGCAAAGGGCGTTGTCATAAGGAACCCAAGCCAGGTCATGGCAAAGGCATAGACAATCAGAAGCAGGTAGCTCTTGGTAATCTTCAGGGCGCCGCCCTTTGGAAAATACGGTTTCTCTTCCTTTGCGCGTTCCTTAATTCCCTTGATGATCAGTGCAATGGAACTCATTGCAATCAGTACGATTGCCACATAGGGCAGAAGGCGCGGGCCTGGCTCCAGAAGCTTGGCTGGCTGCTTGATGGACTGGGTTGCTAACAGGAAGAACGCACACCCCAGAAGGCCCACAATGCCGGTAACTGTATCTCTGCGCATTTTCATGGATAATTCCCCTTTCTTTTAAAATGTCCCGGGAGGTTTCTCCCAGGACATCCGGTAAATCGTTACGTATCTATGTACTGCCTGAACATGACAGGCCTACTCCTGGACAAACATATCCAGTTCCTTGGCAATCTCCACAAACTGGGCATACTCCCCATCGTGGATTTCCTTGGATTCAGCAAGGTCATGCCATCCCGGGATATTACCGATACCTGCAATACCGGCGCTTACAGTCTCATCCTCGCAGACAGCCTTCATGGCGGCGTTCATGTCTGCAACCATGGTCTCATCCATGCCGGCCGGTCCCAGGAGGTAGTGGTAAATGGACATTACGCAGTCATCAAAGCCCTGTTCCTGAAGGGTCTTATAGTTGTCCGGCAGCGCTTCCGGATACTTGGAAATAGTGGTCCCGTCAGAGGATACGGTGCCGATTACCTTCAGCTTGCCCGCTTTCTCATATTCCTGTGCATTACCAACGCCTACAACACCGATGTCAATGAACCCTCCTGCCAGGTTGGTCAGACGGTCGGACTCGGATGCACACTCAACGGAATTAAGCTCGATACCGGTGGTGGAGGTCAGCATACCAAAGAGGAAGGTGTTGGCGCCAGCCGCAGGCATACCTGCGTTCAGCTCGCCCGGATGTGCCTTTGCATACTCAACAAATCCAGCGAAATCATCATATGGGGCGTCGGCCGGTACCGCCAGGGTTGAGAAGCCATTGTCCTGCAGGCAGGCAATCAGGGTGAAATCTTTCATCGGGTTGACCTCGGCGTTGCCTGTTATGTACTGGATGTTCAGGGCTGAGGTGGCAACGGTCAGGGTTGTGCCGTCCGGTTTAGCCGTGGCAACGGTCTGATGGCCGATGGTGTTGCTGTCATAGTTGGTAACGGTTGTCTTCAGGCCGTAAATCCGGTTCAGCCCTTCGCTGTAATAACGGATGCCAAGATCGGAGCCGCCGCCTGCCTTGCCAGGCACAACCAGGGTAATGGTTTCCTTTTTAGGAAATCCGATGTCATCTCCTGATGCTGCTGCTTCATTCCCAGCGCCGCCGTCCGCCGTGGTGGTGGCTGCCGCCGTGGTATCACCTGTGCCGGTTTTGCTGCCGCAGGCAGTCATTCCCAGTACTGCTGCTGCCATAACCCCTGTCATTAAGAAACGATACATACTCTTTTTCATAACGTTTTTCTCCTTTTATTCCACTTTTTAGGCAGACTTATCCCGCCTGATTTTAAGAACTGACTCTCAACACACCGCCTGGAAGAAACTGGATATATAGGGAAATATTGTATAATCTGTCTGTTTTTAACCCTTCGTGTGTTTACATTTTGTATTATATAGTATTTATAAAGATTTTACAAAGCAGATTTAATTATAGCTTTCATACCACTTTGGTTATAGTAAAACTTTTTCTTCTTGACACTCCGCCAAAATCATATATGATGGAAATAAATCCTGACATGCAGTTTATGATGGAAATGAATCCTGCATATGTAGTTTATGATGGAAATAAATCCTGCACATGCCGTTACGGACCGAAAGGAGGCAGCCATGACCACGCGCCAGCTTTATTACCTTGTTACCATTGCCGACCTGGGAAGCCTTTCCAGCGCAGCCCAGGTGCTGGGGATCTCACAGCCCGCACTGAGCAAGTTCCTGACTGAGTATGAAGCATCCCTGGGCTTTCTTATATTCCTCCGGTATCACCGCCATCTGACCCCCACTTCCGTGGGCAGGTACGTCATAGACTGCGCCCAGAAGATCCTGGACGAGCAGACCCGTATGCTGCAGATGCTCCGCGCCGTGACGGACAGCAACCACGCCCGCATACGCCTGGCCACCGCGCCCAACCGGGGCGCCATTATCTACAGCCGTATCTATAACCAGTTTTCACACCGTTACCCGGACATCTCCCTGACGCTGACCGAGCTTTATGCCCGGGACCAGCCGGGGGCCATCCTCCATGGACAGATTGACCTGGCCATCGGTTCAGGCAGGGATTCCGATAAGGTGACGGACCTTCCCATTGCCTATGAGGAACTGCTGGTATCCCTTCCGGTCTCCCATCCCCTGGCAACGGCGGAGAAAATCCGCCTGTCCGACCTCAGGGATACCCCCTTTGTACTACAGGGGCCCAGGCACAGTATCCGTATCCTGGCAGAAGAGCTTTTTCAGGAAGCCGGATTTAGTCCGGTGGTAACCTTTGAATCCAACGACGTCATCCTGGTGGACTCCATGCTGCACCAGGCCGTGGGAGTGGGGCTGGTGTCCCAGGCCCATGTGTTTCCATGTGAGGAGCTGGTTTACCGCTCCCTGGACCCTCCCATCCACCAGACCCTTCATATCCGCTATCCCCTGGGGCATACCCTGACAGAACCGGAACGCTATCTTGCAGGCCTTCTGATCCATGAGCGGTTATCCGATTCCCGCTACAAGGCCATCCCCTCTGCCGGGGCAGAGGAGCTTCTCAGGATGGTGGACCAGGACAGCCAGCCAGCGGCCGACGTCATTTCCCCGTCCCAGGCAGCCATCCGCGCCCACACAGCCCACTATACTGCCCCGGAGCTTAACCTGAACACCCAGCTTCTCAAGTACGTCATCGCCATTGTGGACGAGAAGAGCCTGACAAGGGCAGCGGAAAAATACTTCCTTACCCAGCCAGCCCTGTCCCGCCATCTGCACAACGTGGAGGGCATGCTGTGCGCCCAGTTATTCACCCGGGTGCATAACCGTCTTAAACCCACTAATGCAGGTAAGGTATTTGTCAACTTCGCCCGTAACATACTTCAGATTGAGGCTGAGATGACGGCCCATATCCATGCGTACCAGACCGGACATGGAGGCGGTATCTACCTTCACTGCGACCCAGGGCTGTCCGGCATCCTGCACAGCCAGGTGGCGGACAGCTTCAGCAAACTCCATCCGGATGTCAACCTGTACATAATAGAAAGCGGCCGCGAAACCGCCCAGGAAGCCCTGCTCAATGCATCGGCGGACTTCGGCCTTTACTTTTCCTGCGAGGAGGAGCATCCAATCCTGGACAGCCGGATCCTGGACGAGGATGAGCTGGTGTACTGTTTTGGGACAGAGGATGAGCTGGTATGCTGTTTTGGGACAGAGGATGAGCTGGTACGCTGTTTTGGGACAGAGGATTGCCCCGACCCGGTGCAGGATATCCGGGTCCCTATTCCGGTTTCCACGGCCATGCAGCCCCGCCGGATCATGCTCGCGCCTCAGGACAGCGCCCTTCGCATGGAGCAGGACCGCCTCCTGGGGGAGTGGCCCGGACGGCCTGGAGCGGTTGTGTGCGAGGCCCGGCCGGATATCCTGCGGACCCTGTCCGTGTGCGGTGCCGCCGCCACCATACTTCCAGCCCGTTCCCTGGGACAGGAGGCATTGTCCCGGTGCAGGTCCTTTGAGGAACCGCAGAATTATTATCTGCTGCTGGTCCATCACCCGGGACGCAACCTCCCGGCCTTTGTAAAGGACCTGGTCCGGCTGCTGAATGATACATTTGAAACTTATTTTTCCAACCATGACCAATGATAACAAGGAGGCCCATGATGAACCAGTTATTCTGTCACCCCGAAACCATTACAATCAAGAAAGCAGTGTACTACGACATTGCCCCCATCCCCTTGCCCACGCCGTTTAAGGACGGCACCGGCGGCGTACGGCATGCCTCCTTTTTCAAAGGCTGGATGAAGATATATGATGAGGACGGCTTCTGCGGGCAGGGACCGGCCGGCCCTTTGATGACCGACTTCTTCCTTCCCAGGATGTTGAACGCCCCCGGGAAATCCAATGGGGAATGGATGGAATATTTCTGGTGGGAAATCCGCAATTTCGGCTATCAAAGCCCCTATATTCCTGAAATGACCAACCTGGACTGGCTGCTTTTAGACCTTCTGGCCAACCGCGCAGGGCTGCCCCTGCACCGCTTCCTGGGAGCTGACCGGGACTGGGCCTGCGTGTATAAAGGGGGCGGTTCCGTCCTTCTAAGCGACGAGGCGCTGATTTCGGACCTGCAGCGTTTCAAGGACGAGGGGTATAAAACCACGAAATTCAAAATCGGCGGCAGCGGCCCTGACTTCTCCCAAGACATACGCCGTCTTGAAAAGGCCCGCCAGGCGCTGGGGGACGGTTTTGGGATTGCAGTGGATGCCAACCAGGCCTGGGACGCCAAAACAGCCTTTGCCTTTGCAAAAGAAGCAGCCCCCTTGGGCGTGGCATGGCTGGAGGAGCCGGTCCACGCCTATGACATGGATGCCTTAAGGGAGCTTCGGGACCTGTTAGACGAGGCCGGGATTGCCATGGAGATTGCCATGGGCGAATCCGTGCGCAGCTACCACACCCATGTGGCCTACGCGGAACATGGCGTGGACCACCTGCAGCCCGCCCGCCTTTACTGCATCGCGGAAAACATGCGGGTCCGGGAATACGCCCGCCGGCACGGGTGCCGGATCTCCACCGGGGGATTTACCTTCCAGAACGCTGCCCTGGGAGCGCTTTACTCAGAGGACGAACTGTTAGAATACCACCAGCCCCTCAACGAAGTGCTGGTCCCCTACTTCAGCCTTGTATCCGAAATGAAGGACGGGCGCTTCTATCTGCCCGATGTCCCAGGACTTCCGGTGCATCTGGATTTTGAACGTCTGGAACGGGACGGGCTGCTGAGAGGGATACAGTTTTACTACCATAAATGATAAAAATACATTGACATATGTTTTTCTTTGGGATATAGAACCCCCCTTTCACCAGACAGTTCAGCCTGATGAAGGGGGCATTTTCATTTCAGGGACGTGTTTAAAACCTGCTATCTGGCGTCTGTGCATCCCACATTCCAGGAGAATTTAAGGCTTTTTATTGTACTCTCAGGCATTTTACATTATAATGGAAAATAATAGACTTTTTGTCAATATGTAACCCGGACAAAAAGGCACAGGATCTGAAGGCTGTCAATGAGGAAATATCATGAAAAAAATAATTAAAAAGCATTTGCTTGTCTGTAATTGTATTGCAGTTGTTTCAGCTGTCTTAATGGGCATCCAGGGATGCAGGCAGGACAGGGAACCAGAGATTGAAGTGGCGCTTTGGAACCTGGATGTTTACGAAGATTACACGAAGCAGGTCCAGGATCTGGTTCCTGATGTAAGGATTAAGTGGGTCAAGGGCCAGCGGGACCTTGGATATTACAGACAGCTGGCTGAAACCGGCAATATCCCCGATATCATAACGGTCCGTAAGTTTTCCCTGAAGGACTCCCTCAACCTGGATCCCTATCTTATGGATCTGACCAAAACAGAAGCAGCGTCCGCTTACTACGATATTTATCTTGAAAATTATAAGACCCTGGATGGAAAGGTGTTCTGGGTTCCCATGTCCGGCACGGTGGATGGGATTGTAGCAAACAAAAGGCTGTTTGACAAATATGGCATTCCTGTCCCTAAGGATTTTGACAGCTTCCTATCAGCCTGTGAGGCGTTTGACAAGCATGGAATCACCGGATATTCCCTTGATCTGCACCAGGATTACAATGCCCTGCACCTTTTACAGGGTATGGGAATTGAAGAGCTGTCCTCCGTTGATGGGATTATTTGGAGAAGAGACTATGAGGACGGAACGATAAACCAGTTGGATACCAAGGTATGGTTGCCGGCTTTTAAGAAACTGGAACGGCTTAATATGTCAAACATCCTGGACCAGGATACGATGTATTCAGATGACCTCCTCTGCTATGATAAATTCATGGACGGAACACAGGCCATGGTCAATATCAGCAGCGAAAGTTTTTCCAAAATCCTTCCCGGCCAGGACCTGGAAATCCTCCCCTACTTTGGCAGGGAGCAGGACTTCCTGCTGACCTATCCCACATTCAACGTGGCCGTCAGCAAGGGTGTGGAAGAAAACAGCAGGAAAAAGGAGGCGGCCTGGAAGGTCCTGATGGCCATGACATCTTCCCAGGCCCAGGAAGTGCTGAATGAACATACGGACGGATTGATTTCTTATAAGAGGGACATTACCTTTGAATACAGCGGCGCCATGAGTATGGTACAGAAATATCTGGAAACCAACCGCACTTATCTGCGCCTTGGCTCTGAGGAATTTTTTGGGATTTCCACAAAGACCCTGGATGGGATGCTGGAAAACCATCTGTCAGCTGAACGTGCACTGGACTTAATGAACACATATCTGTCCCATCCTGAATGAAGCATAGGGATTACCGCCCGCCAATACGAATGAAAAGCTGGAAACCATATGAATCCAAATAAAAAAAGAATGTATGACCATAGCAACCGATATAAACATATGCGCAATACAATAGTAATCAGCTCATTGATTGCCATTTCAGGCGTTATCTGCCTCATGTCCGTTTTCCTGAAAAATATGGAAAATAATGCCAGAAAAGAAAATGAATATCATCTATCAGAAATTGCGTATCAGGTAGCCGACAATATAAATTCCAAGCTGAATCAGAATTGGTCCTTACTGCATAGTATCGATTATGATTTAAGCCTGTTTTCCCGGATTCCGGACATGGATACCCGTGAATACAGGCAGAACATGGTAAAGGAATGGAAGTTCAGCCATATTTATCTCATTGATGATGCAGGAAACTGCCGGGATGAATACGGGCAGAAAAGCCGGCTCATATCCAGGGACAACTCCATTGCGCTTTTAAAGGACAAGACGGATGTCTCATTTTTAAGACGGGATGTAAATGGCAATGCCACACTGTTTTTTGCAATTCCGGTGGAGAAGAAGCAGGACAGCTCCGGAGCCATTTCCGCCATTGCCCTGGAATATAAGCTGGATACCATTCTGGACATCCTGACCATATCGGCCTTTGAAAAGAAAGGGATATGCTATGTCATCGACCAGAACGGGAGCAGGCTGTTCAACACCCAGACTGACAAGGCCATTAAGGATTATAATCTTTTCAATTATCTGGAGTACGCATCAAGGGATGGTAAAAACAGCGCTGAAGCGATTCAGGCAGCCATGGACAGCGGTTTGAGCGGGGTAACCGTCTATACAAAGGACGGATACCAGGAATATATCAGCTACACGCCTCTGGAAAACGGAAAATGGACCCTGCTTCTCTTTGTGGGCGGGGATATCATCGGGGCAAACATGAACCATTTTTCCAGGAATGTATTTTCTACATGCGCGGTAATTGTGTTTCTACTTATCCTCATAAGCGGATTTATATTTTTCAGGCTTAATCAGATTGCAGACAGAAAAAGGGATGCCGACGTATATAACCGCGAGCGGATGCTAAACCTTCTGATTGACCGGGGAAATGAAGTATACATGATGTACAACAGAACAAAACGCTGCCTGGAGTATGTAAGCCCTAATCTTGAAAGCGTGATGGGCTGGAGCCGGCAGGAAGCAGAGCAGCTGTTTTCAGAGGGCGGGGACGGGGACGCGGATGATATTGCCGGGATTAAGGATGAATTAGCCAATTGGGACAGACAGGGGGATTTTGTAGGTTCCATACACAGACATCTGAACCGGAATACAGGGGACCTGCGCCGTATACGCCTTCAGGTCAATCCCGTGCACCTTGATTCGGAAGAAGTATGGATTGCCAATCTTTCCGATATGACCAAGGAGTGGGAGCAGCGTGAGGATTTAGAGCAGGCGCTTATCGCTGCCAACAGCGCTAATATTGCTAAAAGTAATTTCCTTTCCAATATGAGCCACGACATCCGTACGCCTATGAATGCCATCCTTGGAATGGCAGACATCGCAAAGCAGTATGCAGCGAACCCTGAAAAAGTAACAAGCTGTATGGAGAAGATTTCTTATTCCTCAAAGCACTTATTGTCGCTGATTGACGAGGTGCTTGACATGTCAAGGATTGAAAGCGGGAAAATGCTCCTGGATAATACAGCCTTCTCACTGTCCTGCATGCTGGAAGGCATCGTATCCATGTTCCAGGCGCCAATCAAAGAAAAAAAGCTAACATTCCACATGGAGAAAAACCATATTGAAAATGACTCCCTCATAGGGGACGAATTCCGCCTCAGCCGTATCCTGGTAAATATACTGTCCAACGCCATAAAATACACGCCCGAACAGGGAGAAATCTCATTTTCCATTGCTGAATCCCAGCCGGACAAAGAGGGCTATGCCAGATACCGTTTTATCATAAAGGATACTGGCCGGGGGATGACGGAAGAATTTTTAAAAACCATCTTCCTGCCATTTACCAGGATGGAGGAAAAAGATGGAAACCATACCCAGGGAACCGGACTTGGCATGGCCATTGCAAAAAGCATGCTGGATTTGATGGGTGGAAGTATCCATGTTGAAAGCGCGCCGGGGAAAGGAAGCACCTTTACTGTTGATGTGGAACTGGAAATGGGGGATGCCGGGGAAAGCCAGGAAGAAAATAAGGAACCGGATACCATCCCGGGCAGACGTTTTGACTTTACCGGAAGAAGGATATTGATTGTTGAGGATAATGAAATTAACGCGGAGATTTTAAACGAGCTACTGCACATAGAAGGCGCCCTGACGGAAAGGGCAGGGAATGGGCAGGAAGCCGTGGATCTGTTCATGCAATCATCTCCTGGTTATTACGGCCTTATCCTGATGGATGTCCAGATGCCGGTCATGAATGGATATGAGGCTGCTTCCAGGATCCGCGGCCTGGACCGGCCGGACGCAGGGACAATCCCAATCATAGCCCTGACCGCCAATGCCTTTTCCGAGGACAGGAACAGGGCTTTAGCGGCCGGTATGGATGCCCATGTGGCAAAACCCATTGATATGGCAAGTCTCAGCAAAGTGCTGGGTGAAGTATTTTCCTCATGAGTAAGGAAGCACCCACTCGATGCTCCCAGCGGATTACTTAAATGTCCTTACAGACACCGCCCACCCTGTGGTTCAGACAGGGCGGGCATTTTATTTACTTATTTTCCATCACACCAATCCTATGCCTATTCCGTTCCATCCATATCAGCTGATTCCTTTCCACAGCTGTTTAATGAATACATGACTTCTCCATACGGCACTGTTATATCGATTGGCCCTGCAGCGTACGGCGCAATCGTGCTTTCATCAAAAGGCTGTGATGTCAGCTTTCAGCTGTCCGCCGCCGATATCACTTATTTTCAGTATTCCTTTGTCCGGAGTAATTGTATAATATGCATGGGTATTATAGTTGTATTCCGGAAAGCCGGTGGGAAGGAGACAGCAGTGTCCCCCGCATTCACACTATGTTCATATTTCATTCAAAAACCTTTTACACAATCAACATTATTTCTTCATGTTTTCCCTATATACTTTAACCATAGACAGTTAGAGATAGCTGCCACACAAAAACGCTTACAAGATTTTTTTCATAATACTCGAGCTGATAAGAAATTATCAGCTCTCCTCCCTTTTAATAATACTTTTTAAAAAACGTATCATCCCCAGGATGGTACGTTTTTTCATGGTATGCATATTCACTTCTGTCAGAAAAACAGGATTTTGCCCAGTCCCAGAAGGAACAGGATGACAACAAGCCCCACAACCAGCTTCATGGTTGCATCCTGGTCTGCAAGCCATCCCCACAGGCCCTCCTTCGCTTCTTCCTCAGACTCACTGCCGGATCCGTCTGTCTCATTCTTCTTATGATCATCCCCAGTCCCTTCCTCCGGCATATCCAAAAATACCACAGGGGCCTCCTGGTCCTTCTTCGTCTCCTCTTTGGCAGACTTAAGCGCTTCCCTGGCTGCTTTCCAGTTACTTTTATCCACATAATAATTTGTAAACGGAACGATTTCCACAATTCCTTCTTTAAACCTGTTGGTAGGCACGGTATTCTGGCCTTCCTCCACATAATACGGCACATTGGCGGCCTTTAACGCTTCTTCCAGGTATACGGTGTCAACATCATGCCCGTTGGACAGGAGCACCGGCTCCTTTACCATTGAGAAAGAGGCCTCAAAATCAGATGCAGCATCAATCAGCTGTTCCCCGCATTCCTCACATACAATCGCATCCTGCGGGAACCGTTTCCTGCATTTCGGACAAATCCTTCTTGTTTCCATAGCTGCTCCTTTCCGGGTTCCGGCCCTGGCGCCTCGCAACACTGCCTGAGATGCACCGGCAGGACCTCGGTCTGTCTTTTGTTTTGCTGTACGTCCATTATAGCTGTACTGTCCGGTAATTTCAAGGGAAGGTTTTCCCATATATCCGGCACCGGTTCATCCTCACGTCTTCCCTGCCCTGAATCCCTCAGGCAGGGTTACCTCCTTATATAAAAACAACAGGGCAGTCAGGTTTGGAAATGCCATAAGCCCGTTCCATATATCCGATAACATCCACACAACATCCAGCCTGGCCTCGCTGCCAAGAAACACCGCCCCCAGGAACAGCAGCGGATAGACCCTGGCCGCAAACCATCTTCCCGCCTGTTCCCCCAGGCCGGTTCCCCTGATGAAATAGGCTGCTGCCTGCTTCCCCAGATAAAACCACGCCATGATGGTGGCAAATGCAAACACAACCATGGAACCGCTGACCAGGTATTCCCCTGCAATCCCCAGCCGGCCGCTGAAACACCAGGCGGCAAGGGCAGCCCCCTCATAGGGCACCGCATCCAGGGCCGAATCCGTCATGCACAGGATGACCAGGGCCGTAAGGGTACACAGTATCACGGTGTCGAAGAATACTTCAAACATGGCCCACATCCCCTGCTCATGGGGCGTTGTGTCCTCGGCCGGACCGTGAAGCACGGCCAGGGTCCCAAGCCCCGCCTCATTGGAGAACACACCCCTGGAAATACCGTAACGGATGCTGCGGCTTACCACATAACCTGCTCCCCCTCCCGCGGCTGCCTCCGGACAAAAGGCGGATGACACCATGGATGCCAGGGCGCCGGGAATCCGGTCATAGCAGGAAAATATCACTATCAGCGAAAATACGATATAAATACCGGAGGCAGCGGGCATCAGCTTCTCAGCCACATTGCCAATCCGGTTTATGCCCCCGCAGATGACCAGCATCAGGATTCCTGTAAATACCAATCCTCCTGTGAGGGCCGGTACCTTCCATGTATATTCCATGGTGCTGATGGCTGAGTTGGCCTGCACCATGCTTCCCATACCCAGGGAGCACATCAGGCACAGGAAACTGTAGAGGATTCCCATGCCTTTTATCCCAAGCCCCCGCTCCATATAGACAAATGGCCCGCACACATAATGTCCATCGCTGTCCTTGTACCGGTACCGGATGCCCAGCATGGTCTCGCTGTAGGCTGTTATCATCCCAATCAGGGCCGACACCCACATCCAGAACAGGGCGCCGGGACCGCCTGCGGTCAGGGCCGTGGCCACCCCTGCAATGTTACCGGTCCCCACCGTTGCCGCCAGGGCCGTGCACACGGACTGGAACTGGCTGATGCCCTTTTTTTTGCCGGAATCAGTTCCATTTCCTTCTCCCGTCCCCTCCGATACCTTTCCTGACAGGATACGTCCTGCCGTGTTCCTCCACCAGTATGAAAATCCTCTTATCTGGAAAAAATGACATTTAAGGGTAAAAAATATGCCGACTCCCAGGAATATCACAAGGGTCCATGGCCCCCATACCATGCCATGGATCTGCTCCAGCCGTTCCATCATCTGCTGCCTACCGTCCAGCGTCTGTTCTTATTAAATGTCTTATTCCGGGAAGCGGCGCGCTATGACAATTCCAGGAATTTTCTTATGGATGTACCTCGCATTTTATAGTGGTTTATGATAAAATAATGAATAGGTATTATAAAAGAATGAATGAGAAAAGAGGTATGCCGATGCCAGGTTTTACAACCCATTACGTTCTAGGCATGAAAGCATACAATGATATGCCGCAGAACAATCTGAAGTTTATCATTGCCAAGTACCGGTGGCTTTATCAGCTGGGATTGCAGGGTCCGGATATGTTTTTCTATAACCTGCCTATCCTGCGCCACCGTGACCACCGCAATGTGGGTTCCCATATGCACGAACACCATGTGAATGATTTTTTCCGCTGCTGTTTCCTGCAGCTTGCCAGGATTGATTCACGGCAGCAGCGGGAAGAGGGACTGGCCTACATGTGCGGTTTTATATGCCACTATATCGGCGATTCCATATGCCACCCTTATGTCTATGGACGGATTGAGTATGATGTCCATCATCCGGGCGCTTACTACCACGGACTCCATGCCAAGCTGGAGAACGACATTGACGCCCTGCTGCTTCAGAAGTATAAGAGGAAGAAGCCGTCCCAGTTCAACCAGGCTGCAACCATCTGCCTGAACGGCATGGAGACACAGTTCATCTCCCGTTTCCTGTCCGACTGTATCAATGAGGCATTTTATCCCCTCAGCTATAAGAACCGCTACCAGGTCACCGCGCCCATGATCCACAGATCCATACTGGCCCTGCGCTTTGGCTGCCGTACCTTATCAGACCCCAACAGCAGGAAGAAGGACCGGATTGAGTTTTTTGAGTCCATTTTCCTTAAGAATCCGGTGGCTTCCAGCAAGCTGGTGACGGATGTGGTTGAGAATCCGGCCTGGAGCCTGAACCTGCATCATGAGACATGGTGCAATCCATGGGATAAACGGATTGCCTCCAAGGCGTCCTTCCCGGACCTGTTCAAACAGTCCCTGGGCAAGCTGAGCACCATCTTTTATATGATTAATTCCATGCTGGACACGGGACAGCCCCTCCGTACAGGCAGCCTGGAGATGCTTTTATCCGAACTGGGCAACTACTCCTATCACAGCGGACTGCCCTGCATTGATGAATGAAGCCAGTACAAAGACAGAATAAAACATACGGTTTCCCGTGATATATGAGCGGGAAACCGTATGTTTTTATTTGGGCTTTCTCTTATTCGATTACCTGGTCCCCATCCTTAATGCAATAGGATGTCCTGATTCCCAGACGTACCATCCAGTTCTTGGTTTCCTGGGTCAGCCACGGACCGGTGCCAGCACCGCTGCCTCCGTCGTTATCCCACAGCCACTGAGGGGTAGGCCACAGGGCAACACTGGGTTTCAGGGCCTTATAAACTTCATAATCAACACCGTTCTGTCCATGGTGGGCCAGCTGTACAACATCGCACTTGAGGGCGCGCAGGTCGTGGTCCGCCATGAGCATCTCGCCTCCGGCCCTGGCAAGATCCCCCAGGAACACCACATTGGTTCCGTTAAGGCTTACCATGTATGCCACACTGCTGTTATTCACAAAGTCACTGGTGGCCTTATAAGCCTTGTTCAGTACCTGTATCTTGGCAGGACCTGCATCAATGACCTGACCGGACACGATGTCACCGTGAAGCGTGTCCTGGGGCACAAGGGCAAATGCCCCCTTGAGGTAGGCAACCATGTTGGCAACCTCTGCATCCTTTTCAGCATACCAGCTGTCCTCGTGGAAGGAATAGTAGATTCCGTCAATGGTTATCTCACCATTGTGCTTGTAAAGTATATCGGCAAGGGCTCCTGCATGGTCTGAATCAGGATGGGTGATAAGCCAGGCCTTAACATGGCCGCCCTTCTGTTTAATCTGGTTTAAAAGATACTCCGTGTTGTTGGTCCATCCGCCGTCCACAACAATCAGCCCGCCCTCTCCGTTTTCAATGATAACGGACAGAAGCTGTGCATTGGTGTCGTGATTTGCCAGCATGGTAAGGCGCCCTTGGCCAAACAGTGAGGACGTGTCTGTCTTTGGTGTGGAAACCTCCCCAAACTGGGCCACCTGGGCCTTGGCCTGAATCACAGGCTGGCTGGCCGCCGCTGCCTGGCTGGAAACCGCAGTCTGGCCTGCGTTGGCCTGTCCGGCTGCCTGGCCGCCGTTAGCCTGTCCCGCCGTCTGGCCGCCGTTAGCCTGACCGCCGTTGGCCTGCCCCGCTGCCTGGCTGCCGCCAGACTGTCCTGCCTGGCCGTTGGTTGATTGAATCTGCTGGATTACAGGAGCCGTCTGGCCGGACTGAGCGGACTGGCCCTGGTCCTGGTCATCTTTTATGATAATCTTATCCGGTGCAGTAAGGGCCTGTCCCTGGGCCTTGAATGGCTGTGAATCCGTCATTGCAAAGCTGTCCATCCCTCCGCCTGCTGTCATGAACATCATCATGGCAAGCAGTCCTGCTGCCGCCTGTTTCCAGTATCTGTCAATTCGCATCCCCATAATCTCCTTACTAATTCTGGGCTGTCAGCGCCCGCTGTTCACCTGCCTTCATGGTGTCGTTAACCAGATAAGTATCGGTCTTGCCTTCCTCATCATAGAAGAACACCTGAACGCACACATCATGCTCATCAAAATAGCTTCCGTAATAGGTCTTGTCCGCCTCTTCCTCATCCGGCGCTTCATAATAGAAGTTCTGGGTGGCGATGGAAGACCCCACTGCCTTGAGCACTGTCTCCGCATAGACAACGGCAACCTCGCCCGTGGTCTTATGGGTAACAGGAAGCAGCACGGTAAGCAGGCCGCTGCCCCCGTCGTATCTCACGTCCATGTCCAGTACATAATCGGCAAACTCACCGTAAGGGTCGAGGAAGCTGTCCCTTAAATCTTCCCTTACTTCGGGCCAGTCAATGCTGATATTCTTATCCACTTCCACATCCGGGACCCCATCCCCTGCAACGGTGCCTCCGGTTGGGGATACAATATTACTCTGGGTACATCCGCAGAGCAGAGCCACTAAAGCCGCTAATATCAATGATAATTTTCCAATTTTTTTCATGATATGATAAACCTCCTTTTGTCAACGGTACTATTATAACGAAGATCCATACAATTTAACAGTCCTTTTTTCTTACAAAATTATTGTTATTTTTCCAAATACTACTTGCTTTTTCCATGGACTGGTGATAATATGTTCAATATAATTTCTATTTTTGATTTTTTGAACATTTGAGGAGGACATCGAATGAAACCGGAACCAAACACACCCCAAGGCACCAGCTTGAAAAAACGTCTGGACTGGATAACCACCATCATACCTTTTATATGTATTGTCATATTATGCTTCCTGTTCATGGCATTTCCCCAAGGCTCCACGTCCATCCTGGAGTCGGTCCGTTTCTTCCTGGGCGACCAGCTGGGAAGCTATTATCTGATTATCGGTCTGGGGGCGCTTATCTGTTCCTTTTATATGGCATTTTCCAGATACGGCAAAATCAAACTTGGGAACCTGGAAAAGCCTCAGTACTCTGCCTTCCAGTGGGGCTCCATGATGTTCACCGCGGGACTGGCGGCCGATATCCTGTTCTACTCCCTCTGTGAATGGATGCTTTATGCCAATGAAAGCCATATCACGGACATGGGTGCCAGACAGGACTGGGCTTCGACCTATCCCCTGTTCCACTGGGGCCCCATCCCCTGGAGTTTCTATATCATCCTGGCAGTTTCCTTTGGGTTCATGATTCATGTGCGCAAGCGCAGCAAGCAGAAATACTCTGAAGCCTGCCGCCCCCTCCTTGGAAAAAAGGTAGACGGGATATGGGGGAAGCTTATCGACCTTACCGCTGTATTTGCACTGCTGGCAGGAACCGCCACCACATTCTCCCTTGCAACCCCGCTGCTTTCCATGGCCTTCAGCCGGGTGTTCGGCATCCGTGAAAGCAACCTGCTGACCATCGCCATCCTGGTTGTGATCTGCGTGGTATATACCATGGCCGTATACTTTGGTATGAAAGGCGTTGCAAAGCTGGCGGCTTCCTGTGTCTATCTGTTTTTTGCACTGCTGGCCTACTTCCTGTTCCTGGGCGGCGAGACACGCTACATCATCGAGACGGGCATCACTGCCATCGGCAACCTGACCCAGAATTTCATCGGCATGGCAACCTGGACCGATGCCATGCGCACCTCATCCTTTCCCCAGACATGGACGATTTTCTATTGGGCATACTGGATGGTATGGTGCGTGGCAACCCCGTTTTTCATCGGTACGATCAGCAAAGGCAGGACCATACGCCAAACCGTGCTAGGAGGGTATTTCTTCGGTCTGGCAGGTACCTTCACCTCCTTCATCATACTGGGCAACTACGGGTTAGGCCTTCAGATGCACGGGAAGCTGGACTTAATGGCGCTGTATGAACAGACCGGAAGCCTTTATGAGGCAATCATCGCGGTGTTTGAGACAATGCCCCTGGCCCAGGCAGGGCTGGTGCTCCTGGCCGTTACCATGATTGCATTTTACGCCACCTCCTTTGACGCGCTGACCATGGTTGCCAGTTCCTATTCCTATAAGGCCCTGGGCGCGGATGAGGAGCCGGATAAGATTGTAAAGTTATTCTGGGCCGTCATGCTGATGCTGCTGCCCATAGCGCTTATCTTCTCGGAAAACTCCATGGCAAACCTGCAGACGGTCTCCATCATTGCTGCATTTCCCATTGGGTTCATCATTGTTCTTATTGTATGGAGTTTCTTTAAAGATGCCAGGCATTACCTGGACAATGAAAAACAGATTTAAGATTTTCTTCCATAAAAAAAGCATCAAAAACGAGGGCCGCCCTTTCAGCCCTCGTTTAGTGTGTACACCGCATAGCTGTTATTCTCCTTATCCCTTACTGATCCTCCCAGAGGATACTCTGTATCCTGTCCTCGGCTTCCGTCTCGTCACTTCCCTTAAAGTAAAAAGTCAGAAATCCCGTCATCCTGAGATTCTTAACTTCATCATAACGCTTCACGTTCGCCGTGGTCTTATCACTTGTCACATAGATGTCGCAGTCAAATTGATTTGCTGTCTGAATTAAATAGGAGATGGGGATTGCCTTGAATACCTTCTCCTTACTGTCAACCTGTCTCGTTAACATAGAATCACCTCAATTCAAAAACAAAACCAACTACTTGTTACCACTCTCCCTCGAATAATTATACATGCCCCTATATTGAAAGAATAACATTTTTTTCCTTTAAATGCAAGGGACAATCTGGAAAACTTGTTTATTTTTTGTAAAATGTTAATAAAATTAAGTTAAAAAATATCCTGATTTTACGTCATATTGTCAAAAGACAAAATAAATGGTAAAATCAGGAAATTTTTGTAACCAAACACTTGGGAAGTGTTAAGATGCACTTACATCCAGGCCTTTCACTGCCCAGGTATAATTCTGCATTGCCTGCTGCAGGTTCAGGTCAGCGGACCTGTAGGCTGCCCTGGCCTGGAGGTATGCCAGTTCCTGCTGCATATATCCAATCTGGCTTAAGCTGCCTGTCCTGTACTGGATCTGGGCTGCCTGCCATGTATTCTGGGCCGCCTGCCACGCGGTTGTGGCGGAATCATATTCCACTTTCTTTTCCAGGATGGTGTCGTACAGGGTCTGGATATTGGAGCGTACCAGGTCTTCGCTGTAGGCGACGTTGCGTACCTTGTTCTTGGTCTGGGTGGTGTTCTTTGATATGATCTGCTCAATCTGGTCCATGCCGCCGCCCTTGGCGCCCCTCATGGATATAAGGCTGTAGTTGTTATTGACCGCCTTTTCCTTATCCGCATTCACGTCAATGGCCGCAATGGCCGCCACATCAGAGGTTGGGACTGCCCCGATGACCGGATTGCCGTCCGACCCCCAGCCGGTAAAGGTGCACAAGGTCTTTTTAATGCTTTCAGCCTGTGTATCCAACGCAGCCAGCTGGGACCTTGCCGAGGTCAGGCCGGAGGCGGCGCTGATTACATCCGCGTCAATGGCCAGGCCCTGGGCCTGCATGGTCTGCTGTATGTTCCTGGCTGTTTCTGCAATCTCCACGCCCTTGGATGCCACGTCCCGGTTCAGCATAATCTGTTCATAACCGTTCATGGCCTGCTGGAGGCTGTAGACGATTTTGTTTACACCGCGCTGGATCTGCTTCAGGTTCTTGTTGTCCTCCCTTGTCCCCAGCTGTATATTACGTCCCATGCTTTGGGCCACTGTACGGTAGCCTTTGGCGGTTGCCTTGGCCTTCATCAGATCCGCCATGCCATTAGCTGCTGAAACCGCTCCTGAATTTATGGCATCCTCCAGGTCATCTGCCGCCTCATCCATCTCTCTTGCAGCTTCAAACATGGAGTTCACGATACCTGCCTGTTCATCCTCATACGTATCATAATAGGTGTCATATGTATTCTTTATGGGCGGATAGAAATTCTTAACCAGATCCTCAAGCTCATCATAATCCATCTGATTATCATAAAGCCTCTGATACGCCTCTGTGAATTCCTGGTCCGGGGCTGCCTGTGGAAGCGCCAGGGATGTCACGGCGCCGGATGCCGATATGACCAGGGCCAGGGACGTTGCAGCCAGGCTCTTTTTGTGTCTGTTCTTCATAATCATTACCCTTTCTAAGCAACTGTCTTACCTTGGCTTTAGCTGAATGTCAGTCCCTTTTTTATCCAGTCATACTTTTCCATGGCAAGGGTGAGCTGCATCTTACCGGTTTCCACGCTGTTTTTGGCTGTTGTGTAACTGGTCTGCTGCTGAATCAGTTCCAGCGCGCTTATATTGCCTGTCGCGGCTTTGGCCGAAGCAGCATTCATGTTCACAGTCTCCAGCTGAAGCTTTATATTGGCGGCGTCCAGGGCATCCTTTGCATCCAGGACCGCATTGTACTGGGTCTTCAGGCTGCTGTATACCTGGTTGCGCTTATCTTCCAGGTCCGCCTTGGTGGCATCCGCCTGCTCATTGGTCTTCAGGTTCTTAAGTTTATGTTCATCGGATTTGATTCCATAGTTATTCGCAATGGCCTGCTCCCTGTCAGCATCCGGGTTCATTGCCCCAATCCTTGCCAGGTCCGGCTCAGGAATATCCCGTATCTCAGGCTGGGAATCCGCACTCCAGCCCAGCATAAGCAGAAGGGAACGGTATACATTGTCCGTTGATTTCTGTGCGGACAGGATGTTGGCGTCTATGTCCTGAACACTCTTGAGGGAGGTCAGCACATCGGTCTGCGTGGCCAGGCCCGCTGCCTGACGGGCAACCGTGGCTTCATAGGAAGCCTGGGCCAGGGCGCGGTTGGCGTTAAGGTTCTCCATGGTGTAGGCGGACTGTTTGTAGGTGGTCATCAGCTGCTGGGCCTGGAATACCAGGTTGGCCTCTGTCTGGTCATATGAAATCTTGTACATTTCCGCGTCCATGAAGTTCTTGTCTGCTGTCTGCGCAAGGGTATTGCCTGCAAAATCCAGGTTGGCTGCGGTCATCCTCCCTATATAGCTGTCCGTGTCGGTGGAACCTGCGTCATCCCACAGATCCATGGCGTCACTCAGAAGCTTGTCATTGATTTCCGTCAGATCCTGATTCTTCTTATCACTGAGCGTGGAGCGGTTACTGCGCACAGTGGGGTTGTATTCATGGATTAAATCGGCCAGTTCCCCGTACTCCATCACATTGTCCCTGAGGGACGCCCATTTATCGGCGGAATATGCAAATTCCGGGCTGATATCCTTGCTGATATCCGGCGCCGGCGGCTCTGCCACTGAAAAGTTCTCATCGGGTTTGCTTGCCAGGGTGGCGAAGGCGGTCATGGGCGTGGTTCCGGCAATTGCCGATGCTGCCAGAATGACTGCTGCCCGGTATCCATATTTCCTGTCTCTGATATTCCTCATATTGATTCTCCTCTTTTTTCTGTATGCCCTTTCATATCTTCCTGACATGTGCCTGGGCAGACCCCGTTTTCCAGAATCTGCATTTCCTTCCTGGCCACATCCAGAAGCTGGTCCTTGCCTGCAACATTTTTATAATACATGGTTATAGCCCTGATGACGATGAGCATGAGCATATCCACCAGATATGCCAGCATTTCCTTCTCAATGGGATAACGCTCCCCATCAATCGCCTCATGCACCTTCTCCACAAACTCCATGTACGTGCTGTCCTGGAACAGGAATCCTTTTATGCCAAACAGGTGGGTCTGGTTCACCAGGCTCATATCTGACAGCATGTTCCTGTACATCCTGTACCCCAGGCCATCCTCTCCCTGTTCCATCACGATTCCCAGCAGCCCCATGGCCGCTTCAAACGGATTGCCACGCTCTGCCCTCAGGAATTCAAATATCCTCCTCTGGCAGTTATCCCTGAACCCGCGCAGCATATACCGCATCAGGTCATCCTTATCCTCAAAATATGTATAGAAGCTTCCCCGTGAAATGTCAGCTTCCTTGATAATCTGGTTAATGGATGCAGATGAATAGGGAACCCTGGAAAACTCATGGACAGCGGCCTCCAGTATGACCTGCTTCTTTTCTTCCTTTAACTTCAAAAAACGTTGTGTCGGCATAGAACCAGCCTCCTTGCTATCATTCGTATCCTCATATTCCCTAAAATGACATAATGTCATTGTGACATATTGTCACGAAGCCAATTATAAACACTTATGGCATGGATTGTCAAGAAAGGAAGCATTAAATTTCCATTAAAAATCACTCCGGCGCCGGGGAACTATTGTTTGGAAGGTAAAAACAGGTAAAAAAAATCCGGGGAACCCCTTACGGGCGTTCCTCGAAATTCTCAGTTCTGTCAACAATATAGATTGGCCTGTCTTTCAATTCAGTGAACAGGATGGCAATATATTCACCGATGATTCCTATAATAATGAACATCATTGCAAACATGAAGCAGAGCAGGACCACGATGGTGGCGTAGCCGCTGGGAGCACCCCTGCGGGTCAGGAGTGTGTAGACCATGACCGCAAAGCCCAGGAGGGCGGAAAAGATGCCTGCATAGATTCCCAGCTTCAGGGGCATATTGGAAAAACACAGGATTGTGTTGATGGAGAATACAAACAGCTTCTTGATGCTGTATTTGCTTTCACCCGCAACCCTGGCCCTGGCCTCATATTCAATGGTGGTCTTCTTAAAGCCCACATTCTGTACATAGCCCCTCAGGAAACGGACCTTTTCACGGTAGCTGTCCTTAAGGACCTGGGCCACATGACGGCTGATGGCAAAAAAGTCTGAGGCGTTGGACTCAAAATGCACGTCTGAAATATGGTTAATCAACCAGTAAAAACCGGAAGAGGTTATGTTCTTAATGACCCCGGCCGTCTTATTCCTGGTGCGGACCATGTTGATGACCTCATAGCCTTCCTTGAACCGCTCCAGGATGACCGGGATACATTCCGGCGGATGCTGGAGGTCTGCGTCCATGCAGATGATCCCGTCCCCGCTGCTGTAATCCAGCCCCGCAATCATGGCCGCCTCATGGCCAAAGTTCCGGGAAAAGCTGACCACCTTGACCGCGCTGTCAGAAGCAGACAGACGGTCAAGTATGGCAAGGCTCTGATCCGAGCTTCCATCATTGACAAATATAAGCTCATAGGCCCAGTCAATGCCCTTTAATATCCCGGTGGTTTCTTTGTAAAATTCTTCCAGCGCTTTTTCTTCGTTGTAGACTGATACCACAACTGATAACAATCTGTCCATGAACTATGTCTTAAGTCCTTTCTTTAGTCATATACCTCAATCTCAAGGCTGGAATGGGAGGGAACCCGCTGTTCCTCTGGCGGAAGCTTCATATATTCCCCGTACACCAGGGTAAGGACCTGGTGCCAGCCTTTTGGTATCATAAGCCGGGTGTCCTCAAAATCAATATCCTCCACCTCATCGCACCAGTCCTTATCCAGTGTGACATACAGGAAATCCGGCTGGTAATTGCTGTAATAGCGCAGGCGTCCCTTGCTGTTCCTGTCTTTAAGGGCCAGGGCCTTCTGCATGGCAAATATGGCCTTCATGGGGATGACACGTCCCACCATGGCAAGGCCGCCCACGAAGATTTTGTTCATCAGGCTGTATTTGCTGAAATCCAGCTTATCCCGGTGGGCCATGGCCATGCCGTAAACAGCCATGTGCAGGAACTTCGTAACAGCCGCGCCCGCCCTGCCGGCCGGAAGCCTGTCAATGACAAACAGATCCACCCACAGGTGGTTCAGCTTGCCTTCATAGAAAGCCATCTGCGGGCTGTCCTCATGGCACCGGCTGTTCTTATAGATGATGCGGGCCGTAAAGTCATAGAATCCCTTCCCGCCCCTGAAGCTGTTTGGTTCCAGCAGTTCCAGCCCCTCAGGCAGCTCCCTCCTCACCACCTTCATGAAGGCCTCAAACTGGTTTCTGGTAAATGCCACATCCGCGTCATCATCCCAGGGAATGAATCCATTGTGGCGCACGGCCCCAATCAGCGTGCCTGCGTCCAGCATATATTTTATATTGTATTTGCGGCATATCCTGTCAATCTCCTTGAGGATCTTAAGGTTAGCCCCATGAACCTTTCCCATGTCATAAGATGGTTTCATTCCACTGCACTCCTTCAGGGCCTTGGGCCCTTTCATCCATTGTTATTGAGGCGCTGCCGGTCAGGACCTTATGCCTCCACTGCCTGGCGGATTGTCTTAGCCATATAATCAATCATATCATCTGTCATGCCAGGATACACGCCTACCCAGAAGGTATCCGACATGATCCGGTCCGTGTTTGAAAGGCTGCCAACAACCCGGTATCCCTCTCCCCTGCTTCTCATCTCATCAAAACAGGGGTGTCTGGTCAGGTTCCCGGCAAAGAGCATCCTGGTCTGTACGCCTTTGCCTTCCACATACCGCACCACCTGGTTCCTGTCCACACCTTCCCTGCAGGTAATAAGGAAACCGAACCAGCTGGGGGTGGAGTGTTCCGCGGGTTCAGGAAGGATCAGCCTGTCTTCCAGCCCTGCCAGTCCCGCCTTTAAACGGGCAAAATTCTGGCGGCGGCGTTCCACGAAGGACGGGAATTTGTCCAGCTGGGCGCAGCCCACGGCTGCCTGCATATCTGTCGCTTTCAGATTATATCCGAGATGGGAATACACATACTTATGGTCATACCCCAGGGGCAGTTGGCCGAACTGCCTGTCAAACCTGTGTCCGCACATGTTATCACGTCCGGAGGGGCATACGCAGTCCCGTCCCCAGTCCCGGAAGGAGCGGATGATTTTATTCAGCAGCGGATTATCCGTGTACACGGCGCCGCCTTCCCCCATGGTCATATGGTGGGGCGGGTAAAAGCTGGAGGTGCCGATATCGCCGATGGTCCCGGTAAATCTTTCAACTTCCTTCCCATCCTCTTCCATGGTATACCTGGTTCCCAGGGCGTCACAGTTATCCTCCACCAGCCACAGATCATGGCGTTCACAGAATGCCTTCACAGCCCTCAAATCAAAGGGGTTGCCAAGTGTGTGCGCAATCATCACTGCCTTTGTCTTATCAGACAGCGCCTCCTCCAGCTTTGTCACGTCAATATTATACTGGGGAATGGTCACATCCACGAACACCGGCACGGCGCCATACTGGATTGCAGGCGCGACCGTGGTTGGGAACCCGCATGCAACCGTAATGATTTCATCTCCCCGTTTCACACGGCGCTCCCCTAAAAGAGGGGAGGTAAGTGCCATAAAGGCCACCAGGTTTGCCGAAGAACCGGAATTCACAAGGGAACAGAACCTGACGCCCAGATATTCCCCAAGCTTTTTCTCAAACTCATCCGTAAACCTGCCAGAAGTAAGCCAGAACTCCAGGGCGCTGTCCACCAGGTTCACCATCTCGTGGTGGTCATAGACACGTGAAGCATACGGTATCCTATCCCCCTCCTTAAATGGTCCCTTCTTATTATGGAAGGTATCACAGTACTCCTCCACCAGACCCAGAATCTGCTCCCGGGCTTCATTTTCCGTCATATTATCAAATTTCATATCATCATCTCCTGTCCCAAAATCCCAGCGCCGTAGGGCGTGTTTGAAAATTGCTTTCCGTCGGCTGTGCGTCCCACTTTGTGGGAGATTTGGTCCCGATGACGGAGGCGTAGCGGGCTACGCTGACTGAATCGGGGCCAAATATACCGCGAAGTGGGGCGTGCAGACGGCGGGAATGAATTTTCAAACAGGCTCTAGGGCGCCGCCTACTCAAAAAACTCCATGATCTGCCTGTCCATCACATCCAGCATTTCCTGTCCGTCCAGATAGGCCTTGGACCATTCCACTGTTTTTTCAACAGCCTGTTCCACACCGTACCTTGGACGCCATCCAAACACGCGCTTAATCTTCGAACAGTCCAGCTTCAGGAAATTAGCCTCATGGGGGCCTCCGTCGTACCGGTCCACCCATGTCATCCCGCCGTCCCATGCGCGGCAGAAGATATCCACCAGATTCCCGGTGGTCACGCAGTCCCTGTCATCCGGTCCCACATTATAGTATCCCTGGAATTTCCCATCCTCATACTGTCTCATGGCAATGGTCAGATAAACCGCCAGCGGTTCCAGCACCAGCTGATAAGGCCTGGTGGAATGCGGATTCCTTACAATTATATCTTTGCCGGAAGCAGCCGCCCTTACACAGTCCGGAATGATCCTGTCATTGGCAAAATCCCCGCCGCCGATTACATTACCCGCCCGGGAGGTGGACACAGCACACCGCCCGTCCGCCAGGAACGACTTCTGATAGCTATGGGTCACCAGCTCCGAGCAGGACTTGCTATTAGAATACGGATCATACCCATCCAGTGGATCGCATTCCCTATAGCCATACTCCCATTCCCTGTTCTCATACACCTTATCCGTGGTCACATTCAGAAAAGAACGCACGCTTTCCGTGAGCCGCACACACTCCAGCACATTCACGGTCCCCATCACATTGGTCTCATACGTATACACCGGCTCCTTATAAGAGTCCCTGACAATCGGCTGTGCCGCCAGATGGAACACAACCTCGGGCCTGACCCGGTCAAACACCTCCCGCAGATGCTTAAGGTCCCGTATATCCCCAATCACGCTGTCCATACAATCCTCCAGCCCCGCAATCTCAAACAGATTCGGATCCGTCGGCGGCTCCAGCGCATACCCCGTCACCTGTGCCCCGGCCAGCCCCAGCATCCTGCAAAGCCAAGCCCCCTTAAACCCAGTATGTCCGGTAACCAGCACACGCTTACCTTTATAAAAATCTCCCAATTCCTTAATGGTCATAAAAAACACCTCACTCAATCCATCAATCATTCCGCAACGTTTTTTCCTCCCTGGCGTTCGCGGAAGCGTAGCAGGGCTGCGGTATTCCTTCCTGCTAAAACCATCTTTTCACGCCGGCACTTAGGCGCGGTCTTTCACGCGCCTTAGGGCGTGTTTGAAAATTGCTTTCCGCCAGCTGTGCGTTCGACTTTGTGGGAGATTTGGTCCCGATGAGGGAGGCGTAGCGGGCTACGTTGACCGAATTGGGACCAAATATACCGCGAAGTGGGACGTGCAGATGGCGGGAATGAATTTTCAAGCAGGCCCTGGTACCGCTGCGTGGAAAACAAGCGCGAGCGGGTTGCAGCAGGAAGGAATACCGCAGCCCTGCGGACCTCCGCCAACCCTACCCCCATATCTTCCACGGCGCCTTTCCCGACTGCCACAGTTCCTCCAGCTTGTTCATCTCCCTCTGGGTATCCATGCACTGCCAGAAGCCGCTGTGATAGAAGGATTTAAGCTGTCCCTCCATGGCCAGCCTCTTCATGGGCTGCTTTTCAAACACAGTGGTATCGTCTTCCAGATAATTGAAGATTTCCGGTTCCATCACCATGAAGCCGCCATTAATCAGGGCGCCGTCGTTATCCTCCTTCTCGCGGAAGGAAAGGATGGTATTGTCATCATCAATGTCCAATACCCCCTTCATCTGTCCGATGTTCACCGTGGTGATGGTGGCTGTCCTGCCATGGGACCTGTGGAACTGTACCAGCTTATCCAGATCAACCGTGCTCACACCGTCCCCATAGGTCAGCATGAAGGTTTCATTGCCGATGTAGGGCTGGATCCGTTTCACCCGCCCTCCGGTCATGGTGTTAAGGCCGGTGTCCACAAGGGTCACCTTCCATGGCTCGGAATAATTGTTGTGGACTTCCATCTTGTTATTGGCCAGATCAAAGGTTACATCTGAGGTGTGAAGGAAATAGTCAGCAAAAAATTCCTTTACCACATACTGCTTATATCCAAGGCAGATGACAAAATCGTGGAAACCAAACTCAGAGTAATATTTCATGATATGCCACAGGATGGGCCTTCCGCCGATTTCAATCATTGGCTTTGGTTTTAAATGGCTTTCCTCACTGATCCTGGTTCCAAGTCCGCCTGCTAAAATAACAACTTTCATCTTTATCCTCCATTGTGTCCCAACAGCCCTCCATGGGGCTGCCCGTCATCTGAATACGTTCCATCCATGTTCCTTCAGGATCCGCAATGCATCCTGTATCTTGTCCACACCCTTCCTGTACTCAAACAGGTCGGATAGTTCCTTGTCCATGGCCTTAAGCTCCTCCTCATCCATATCCGGTACCTGAAGGGCCATGGCCGCCATATTTTCAAAGTTTTCTTCCCTGTACGGCGCCTTCTGAATCTCATGGTAAGTAGTATAACCATTTCCTGACAGGATTGCAAGACAGAATAGTGCAATCAGGCACCGACGCCATATGACGCAAACGGTATGGGGCCTTCCTGTGGAATCCGGATTTCCATTTACATACTGGTTTCCTCTTTGTTTCCCTTGTATATCCCGGTTCATTCCCCGGTTCCCTTGTACATCCTGCTTTATTCCCTGGTTCCACGCAAGGGCAAAGGTGATGACCATTCCAAGGATCCCTACCTGGAACTGCAGGGCGTACCTGGAACTCAGGGCATATGACTCGCTCTCAAATATATACCTGGATATGAATATGAGTATATGGTTCAGTCCGCCTCCCACCAAGAGCATCATGGGGAGCAGTGTTTTCTCATAAAACCGGAACCTCAGGTTAAGCCAAAGCGCAAACAGGTATCCGCAGACCACAAAGAGGCCGATGAGATAAATCGTGCGGTCCGTAATCATGCCCTGTTTCACCAGCTCCTGCAGCTCCTCCCCTCCCACAAGGATACCGGCAAAGGATTTAAGCAGGAACCGGACGGGAAATGCAGGATGGTCGGAAAGGATTTCCATCAGGGAACGCCCGGTTGCCCCGGCATGTTCCTCCACTGCAAATGAGTTGCTGAGGATGTAGAGAAGCAGCGGAATCAAGGTACAGGCCATATAGGCGATGTAGCGCATGTCCCATTCATTTTCCCGCATCCTGCCCCGGACCATGCAGAATAAGTAGGACATCAGGATTGTCACTGCGTAGATTGCGCAGTAAGGGCCTGCCGTTCCCAGTATGATAAGCCATGGAAGCACCAGAAGCTTTATCCTGTCCCCGTTCTTTTCCTCACCGGCCCATACCCGGTCCAGCACCAGTTCGTGGTAATAAAAGCAGGCAAAGGCGAAAAAATGGGACCAGCCGCTGCCGTTTGTAAGCATTTCCCATTTATTAAGACTGAACATCACTGCCATGAGAAGCGCAAACCAGCCAATCCCAATCCTTCTGTTTTTACAGTAAATCCCAAGTACCCAGCCAGCCAGCCCCAGGCTTATAACCCCCAGGACACGTTCCAGGGTAACGGAGAATCCAAACAATCCCACATTGATGATCCGGCACAGATAGTTGATGGGAATCCGGGTAAGCACGTCCGGCACTAAGAATCTGGCCGGGTCATACACATCGGGAAGATAGCTGTTGACCAGACGGATGTAGTCGGAATACACCACGTCGCAGGTGGAATTCTTAACATACCAAAGGCAGAAGCCAATGCCAAGAAGGGGCAGAAGCCAGTATATGATTTTTCTGTACCTGGATGTGTCCATGGTTCCTCTCCTTTTCTGATGCGTATTTACCTGGGCGGATATCGCTCCGGCAGGGCATTGCCTACCTCGCCGTCATATGCACAATTGCAGCCAGACGGTCCTTACCGCGTTGTTCCTGGGCATTGTGCATATAGAAATTATAGTCAAAGGTCAGGTGTACCATCTGCCACGGTTCAGCTTCAATGGTTTCATTCACCACGGTGGAGCGCACCGGGATTGTGACCGGATCATCCTGGTCCTTTGTTATCTTAATGCCCTCGCCTCCGCTCATGACGCCCGGATATATGATTTCCAGGTCAATCATCCCTGTCTCACCTGCCATGACCGTCAGGCTGGCATGTTCATCCATCCATCCGTCATCATAATATCCATACTCCACATTCAGCTTCAGGTCCTTTACGAACTGGGTGATATCCTGGAAACCATTGTGCTCCGGATCCTCCCTCAGCACAAGCATACGGTCGTCCACCAGCCCGATGTCGCGGATACTGTCAATGAATTCCACGCTGGTTCCCTCCGCCGTCCGTTCCTTGTCAAAGACCTTAAAAAAGGTACGGGCTGTAAAATCACTCATCTCATAGCTGTTGCCTATGATGTAAATATTCTTTCCGAACAGGCTGTCTCCATACCGTCCGTATGTTTCCTCCGCCAGCGAATTATAACGCAGCTGGCTGGGCCACAGATACAGGTTCGGGTACTGCGCCCGGTAAAACAGCTCCACCGGAAGCATGAGGAATACATAACAGATAAATGCCGCCCCCCAGGGCCACAGACGTTTCAGGTAAAGCTCCGGCTTCACCCCTTCGGTCAGGACCCCGTACATGTACGCCAGAAGCAGAAGGGCTGCTGTCAGGGAAACATAGACCCACCGCATCTCCACCCGGATGGTCACGCTGGAGGACGCGATACAGGCCCCGATGAATAAAAGGAACAGGGCCAGGTTACATAGTACCTTCCCCTTCACGTCCTTCCTCTTATCCTTTATGACCTTTATAAGGAAGCCCAATACAATAACGGCGATGGCCACGTCAGCCAGCAGGACCAGAATCCTGATTGACAGGGGGCTCTGTCCCCACGGGCAGCCGTTGAGATGTTCCGGGCCTGCATTCATGCCGAACACATACGCAATCTGGCTCAGCCCATAGCGGACCGTATCTGCCAGGCTGAAGGTATCCGCCACCTGGGTCCCTCCGGTGCCCGCAGGCAGGACGCTTCCGATGGTAAATGCGCGGATTACCTGGACCAGCAGGAAGGACACCAGGCCGGCGGCCCATTCCGCCAGATTCTTAGACCGCTTGATAAGCAGTACAAGGAGCAGGAGCGGAAACAGTACCATATACCGTTCATGTACAAAGCACACGCCGAAATACAGGGCGCAGGACAGATAATAATACTTCCTGCCGTCCTCCCCGTTCATGTAACGGTACAGGTACCAGAGGATGCCAATGGCCATCCAGAGCGCCATGGTTTCCATCAGCCCCAGGACCTGGCCAATCTGGTAATAAGCCATCCGGCTTATGAGATACATGAAGCCGCACAGGAAGCCGATTCCCTTGGAGCGCGAAAGCCGTCTTCCAATCAGGTAGACCGACCAGGCAACAGCCGTGTTCAGCAGGATGTTAAACGGCACGAACCAGTTCACATGGTTACCGACCACCGCCATCTCAAGCCAGGCCGCCAGGTAGTAAAGGAAACGGAACCTGGTGCTTCCCAAAGGGAACACATACTGGAGAAAGCCCTGCTCGCCATAACAGGACCAGAAATACAGGTCATCCATATAAAGCCCTTTGATTTCAATGTTCCTGTTCACCCACACTGCCATGGCCAACAGGATTCCCATGAAAATCACATGGTCTTTCCACTCATATTTCTTCTCCATCCTGGAGAAACCAATCCTGGTTCTTGACCGTTCTTTTGTCTCCACAGCTTATGCCTCCTTTGCAGTACCTTCTGCGTAAATTCCCCGGTGTCCATGTCAGTGCCGCCCGGAAAGGGCCGCGCCGGGACATGGTCATGACTTCAGTCCGATGAAAAACTGTAATTATTGTGGAAATCCCCTACCGCCGCCTCCGGATCCGCAGGCAATACCGGCGGCAGCGTGACCCTGGCCGACAGATTGCCCCACTCATACTTAAGATCCGTAAGGCTGCCCTCTTCTATCATATCCTCTATCATCTCAAGGGCACGGGGCTGCGCTGCCAGATATCCTTTTTCCACAAAAAAATACTCTGTGCCCGCATATTCCAGGAATTCCTCAAAATATTTAAGCCTCTTCACCAGATATACATTGCCTCCGCTGCCAGTGACATCGTAATAACTCTGTACACTGCAGGATATATCCAGGACATCCGGATGGTTCCCGAACGCCAGCACCCTTGTCCTTGGGGAAAAGCCGGATACAAGGTTCATGCACCCTATTTCCAGGTCGCGCTGACGCGCCTCCCTCCGGTGGTCATAATATCCCATATGCTTTAACCGCACCGGCGTAAAACCAGGCTGCCCAGCCCAGCTGGTCAGGCATGTAAGCGGGACATTCACTATCATGAAACAGATGACCGCCATACCAATCCCACGTCCCAGTCCATGCATTCCGTCAGGAGCCGTACCACGGCCCAACAGGCTTCCTTCCATCCTCATGGAAATGATGACCAAAAGGGAATAAAACAGGATGAAATAATTGCCATCCACCTGGGACAGTGTGTAAATGCTGGCAATACATCCCAGTGTCATGACAGCCATCAAAACCCTGTCAAATACTTCCAGGGGCGTCCGCGCCTTTCTGCCCCTTATGGCAGAAACACTCCATATAAACAGGAACAGTGTCACAAGTCCGGTTCCCCAGGCAATGACCACATGGTCCATGTCCACGGAGACAGGAGCCGTAAGCATTTCCCCAAGACGCCTGCCCAGGCGGGCCAGTTTTTCCCCGGCTGTCAGCATGGACGGGTCCCCAATCACATGGCTGAAGGAGAAGGGGTATCTGACCTTCCATCCCAAGCGCTCACAAAAGCCGGCAAATATGGAAGTCACCGGAACCCCGGTCATGAGCCATGTGCGATACCATAACCCGGCTGCGGCGCCTGCTGGAAAAAGAAGCAGAAGCCATCCCTTTTTATCTCCCAGACTGAACCTGCCTGTGGCCATGAGACAAATAAGGGCGGTTCCCCCAAGGGCGGTTGAAAATACCAGGGCCGTGGGCTTATATACCAGGGTCAGCAGATAGGTTGCCACCGCCATGAGAAGCCATGGCGTCCTTTCCTTTTTCTCAAATGCACGGCACAGGAAGTCATATATGATCAGCTGGTGCAGCAATGTGATGATATCGCTCTTGGCCGTGGCAGCCATGTTCATGATTCCCGGGATGGAGGAAAGCACAGCCGCCGCAAAAAGCCCCATTCCCAGCCCCCTTTTGCGCCTTACCATAGACACTGCCAGTACCAGGACCGCAATTGTCATCCACAGGGAAAATGCCAGCACAAATCCATAGGTAGGCGTGCCGCTCAATGGAAGGGCCAGCACCTCCAGTCCCTTACTGTAGGTGTAGACCAGATTAATCATACCCAGGTTTTCATAAATCCCCTTCCCATTGTCCAGCACGAATGCCGAGCGCAGCCCATAATGCAGGGAGTCATAATCCAGCTCTATATTCAGACGTCCGGCCTGAATCAGGACCATGGTGATGATAAATGCCAGAAGCCATGGATAGGTCTTCCCGGACTGCCGCCGCAGACATCCCGGCGTCCCTGGCATCCCCGGCATCTTCTGCCCAATCCGGCCTCTTCGGACAGCCAGATACGCCTCCGCCCCAATTGCCGCACCGCCCAGAACCAGCGCCAGCACACGCCAGAACTTAATCCCGCCATGGCCTGTCAGGGATATGAGACACACAATCACCATCCAGAACGCGCTTCCGGTCACCAGGGACATGGACAATTCCTCAACAGATGACCGCCGGATTTTCCAAGCAAATAAGCGGTGGATCCATCTTCCCCAGAGAATCAGGACCGCCACATAAAGGCCGGATACGGCAATCGGCACCAGGATCTGGTGGCACCAGGTAAAAACCGCCGCGCCGCCAGCCACACAAAGCCAGCAGGTCCTGGGGTTTCCTGCATTCCCGGCTCTGGATATTTTATCGACCGGGTTTCCATTCCCACCCGTTTTGCCACCTGCTTTCCCATTCCCGCCATAAGCCTTCCTGAGCCAGAACAGGTTCCATGCAAATACAAGCGCAACCTCCCCAAACATGATCCATGTGGCTTTTGACTCCAGGACACTCCTTAAAGGCCCGGCCATCACTTTGTAATACGATATGATAAGAAACGCTCCTGTCAGCCCCAACAGCACTGCCAGAAGCAGATTCCCCCTTTTGCTACCCTTCATATTCAGAATCCTTAATTTTTTTCATCACTCATATTCACCATAAGCAGTTTTATAAAAATGCATCAGCAGCCTGGCGACCGGCCCGGGCCAAAACCGCCTGAACATGGCCTCCTCCTCCTCTGCCCTCCTGCCCCCCACGATACACGCCTTGGTGGTGGCTTCATCATGGACCCGGTAATACAGAAGCGGACGCTCGTCACAGATAAACCGTCCCTTTTCACAGGCCAGCTGATATAAGTTATCCCAGTCCAGGGCAAACCTGTATTCCGAACGCACCAGGGGTGTGCCCAGCAGTTTCTTCTGATAGGTTGTGGCAGGACAGCAGATGGGATTGCCGAAAATCAGGGACATTTTCTTAATCCATGCCCGGTCATTCAGGGCCGGAACCCGCAGCGGAAGGCGGAGGATACGTTTCACCCACAGCATGGCGTCACCTGTGATCAGCCGTCCATTTTTCACAATCACATAGTCCGTGGTGAACACGGTCATGTCAGGATATGCCCTGTAGGCGGCCAGAAGCCGCTCCACGTATTCCTTATGGTACATGTCATCCTGGTGGGCAATGGTGACCAGCTCACCGTCCGCCATTTCATATGCAAAGTTCCAGTCATCCCTTATATTGCTTCCGCCGTTCCTTACGAATACCTGGATGCCGTATTTCCACGCCAGTCCGTCTATGTATGGGCTGGGGGTGGAGGTGCACAGTATGATATGGCTGGGTACGCTCTGGGAAACCAGGGAGCGGATCAACGGTTCCAGATAGGGCGAATCCTTGTAAGCGCATATGGAAAACACATGCTTATACTTCATAAAAATGTTCCTCCAGCATCAGGCAGAGGGCATGGTAAACCGGCAGGTGTAATTCCTGGATCTTAAATGTCTCCTGCTCCGGCACCACGATGGACACATCGCAGGCCCTGCCAAGCTCTCCCCCGTCCTTGCCCGTAAGGCCGATTGTCCTGATGCCCGCAGCTTTTGCCACCGCCAATGCATACATGATATTCTTAGCATTGCCCGAAGTGGAGATTCCTATGAACACATCCCCGGGCCTGCCGTAACCGTAAAGCTGCTGGGCATAGGTCAGTTCCCCATTCACATCATTGGAAAATGCAGTGGACAGGGATATATGCCCGGTAAGCGCAATGGCCGGAAGGCTTCCCTGAAGATGTGCCGCCAGTTCCCCGCCCCGCGCCGGGTCCGCTGCCCTCAATGCGTCAGCAAATTCCCCGGCTACCGGACGGCGCTTGACAAATCCCTTCATCAGTTCCCCCACGATGTGCTCACTGTCAGCACAGCTTCCACCGTTTCCCGCAATGAGGACCTTTCCCCCATGCTCATAGCATTCCTTCATCATCTCATAAGCAGCAAGGACATCCGCCTTCACCGCATCAAGCACCGGATACCTTCCGGTCAGTTCCTCCAGATATTCCATTTCCCTCATGGGATTCACACCTGTCCTTTCTCTACAATCCACCGGGCGGCAATCAGCAGGTCCTCCGCATAAAAGTCATATGCCGGGCTTACCCCTGTGCGCATGTCCTCCTCGTGCTGATCCCTGCCGTATCCGGTTCCCACCAGGATGGAGGTAAGGCCATAATTCTTCCCCGCCTCCACGTCCAGCAGCTTATCGCCCACCATGAAGGAGTGGGCCTTATCCACGTCAAACCGCTCTCCGGCCATCTCAAACATCCCGGTTCCGGGCTTGCGGCACCGGCACTGTATCTTATATGGTCCAATTCCATGCACCGGGTGATGGGGGCAGTAGTAAAATGCATCAATACCGGCCCCGTCCCGCTCCAGCAGTTGGTTCATATGCAGGTGAAGCTTCTCTACGTCCTCCGTCCTGTAATAACCCCTGGCCACACCCGCCTGATTGGTCACCACCACCAGACGGTATCCCGCCGCTTTTAACATCCTCAGCGCTTCTTTAACCCCCGGGAGTATGTGCAGGTCCTCCGGTTTGTAGAGATAGCAGACCTCTTCGTTCAGCGTCCCGTCCCTGTCTAAAAAAACAACCCGTTCCATGGCTTTTAACCGTCCTTTATATGTCAAACTTATATTCCCCATCCGGCATATGGACACTGACCTGGTCATACTGCCATCTGTCATCGTCCATGACCCAGCTCTGGGCGCCCCGCAGTTCAAAGTTCCAGTCAGCCAGCTGGCCGCCCACCTGTTCCATCCTGGCCGCCACCTTGTGGCGCACGTTATACGGGCAGTACATAAGCAGGTAACCGCCGCCGCCAGCGCCCAGAAGCTTACCGCCCAGCGCCCCTGCCTTCAGGGCCTCATCGTAAAGCTCATCAATCTGGGGCGTCGTGATTTTGGCGCTCATGCGCTTCTTGCTCTGCCATCCATAGTCCAGAAGCTTCCCAAAACTGTGAAGGTTGCCCTTTAAAAGTTCATCCTTCAGGGCATAGGCCAGGGCCTTTACCTCGCACATGGCCTGAAAGCTGTCCTTTTTCTCATAGTTCTGCACCTGGTCCTTGATGATGTTGGCAGACACGTGGATCTTACCCGTGTAACACAGCAGCAGGTTGTATTGGAGTTCGTGGATGATATCCTTCTTGATACGCAGCGGATTCACCACCACATTATTGCGCCCATGGAACTCAATGAAATTAAAGCCGCCAAATGCAGCCGCATACTGGTCCTGGTATCCGCCGTCTATGCCCAGGTCAATCCTCTCCACCTGGTAGGCCAGGTCAGCCATGGCATACGCGTCCATCATGATTCCCTTCCACCGGGCCATGGCCATCAGCATGGCCACCATGACGGTGGATGAGGTTCCAAGGCCGGAACCCGGAGGCGCGTCGCACTGGAGGTATACCTCGCATCCCTGCTTGATATCCATGGCCTTAAGGGCCGCTGTCACAAGGTCCAGTTTTCCGTCATAGACATAATTCTCATTGGTGTTATATTTGACCGTCATATCAAAATCAATGGAATTGACAATGATCTGGTCGTCCTCCCTGGGAACAATGGAGCAGTACGCGTATTTATTGATTGTACTGCCGATGATGGCGCCTCCCTGCTCCACGCAGAATGGCGCTACGTCCGTCCCGCCTCCGCCAAAGCTTACCCTGAGAGGCGCCCTTCCTCTGATTACCATATGTTTCTCCTTCCGTATACCTTCCGTATATGAACATACCGGGTTTCCCGGCAATTACATAGGCTAAACCACCACCTGGTTCCTCACATCCTCCTGGAACTGGCGGTATGCCTCCGGGATCCCGATGTCAATGAAGTATCCGTCATTGACAAAACCTCCCAGGCCTTTCCCCTCTCTTAACCACTTTGGGATCATGTCATTTTCCAGCGATACCTTGCCCTCGGGTATGGTATCCATAAGGCTGCGCCTCATCAGGTAAATGCCGCCGTTGATGGTGCCCATCCTGGTTTCCTCTGTTTTCTCGTTAAATGCAGTCAGGAATCCCTTCCCATCCAGGATGGCCTGGCCGTATCTGGACACATCCGGCACCTCCCGCAGCACCAGGGCCATGTCCAGATCCAGCGAGTCCTGAAGCCGCTTCAGGCGTGTATAGTCAATCTGGTAAAATGTATCCGCATTCAGCACAAAGAACCTTTCCTCCGTGACAAAGCGTCCCGCGTTCTTAATTGCGCCCGCCGTCCCCAGCAGGGTTTCCTCATAGGCATAGGAGGCGTGAAACCCAAACCGCTCCCCATCCCCAAAATACTCCTCCACCATGGTTCCTTTGTATCCAACGGCAAATATGATATCCGTCATGCCGCTGCGCACCAGTTCCCTGGTAACGTATTCCATGAAAGGCCGTCCCTCAATCAGGGCCATTGGCTTGGGCCGGTCGCTTACCACGCTGCGAAGCCGTGTCCCAAGGCCTCCGGCCAAAAGTATTGCCTGCATCATACTCCTCCTTCTTCCTGTGATGTGTACAGCTGTACAGCTGAACATGGGATTCCTGGCTTTCAGACTGAAAGCCACACCGGTCCATCCTCACAATCACACCCGGAAGTCCTCGTCAATCACCTTCCAGGCGCCGTCCATGCTGAAATGCTTCTTAATATAATCCTGGGTCCTGCGGCACAATTCCCGGCAGCGCCCATTATCATTGTAAAGCCCCACAACCCGGTCCGCAAATGCTTCCGGCTCATCCGCAATCTCCAGCACGGTCTCCACAAACGGTATCCCCTCCGCACCCGTGGATGTGGTCACAATGGGGGCGCCGTTATAAATGGCTTCCACCACCTTGCCCTTGACCCCTGCGCCGTAACGCAGCGGGACCACCACCAGCTTACAGGTGGAATAAAGCGCCTCCAGCTCTTCCTCGCTGACAAAGCCCTTTATGATGATCCCCTCTTCCTGGCCAAGCGCCTGTATCTCCTCTGTCACCTTCGAGCCTACCACATAGAACCGTATGCCCGGGATCCGTTCCCGGATGGCAGGGAATATCTCCTTTGCAAACCATAAAACCGCATCCGCATTGGGGGGATGGGCAAAGCCGCCTACAAACAGAAGGCCTTCCCTCTTAGCAAAGTCATCCTGTATACCGGACAGGAACGTGTCATAGACATATGCGGTAATGGCCTTTGCGTTGATGCTTCCGTCAATGGCATGGATCGCATCTATCTCCACATAGGACGGATAGTAGGAAACCGCCGCCTTATGCATCATGGTCAGCTCCACTGATTTCCAGTAATCCGCCTCCCGCTTGATGTTAATATCCCCGGTCAGCCCATACTCCCTGCCCAGTCTGAGGAAATGAAGGTCGTGTCCGTAATAGATGACCTTCATCTTCGTATAATCCTTAATATAATCCACATACTTGGTGGCAATATGCGGTCGGTTCAGATATGCATAGTCCATCTCGTCCCCATTTGTCTTAAGCCAGTCCCAGATGCCGGCTGCATATCCATCCCCGTACAGAACCTCTATGCCCATCTGCTGGAGCGTGGTGGAGTATGGTTCTTCATGGAGGAAGTTGTCTCCCAGGAATTTTACCACAAAACCCTTTTTCAGGAACATTTTCAGGTACTGGTACGTGGTCTTGGAACCAGCGTCCTTATCAAACGTTGGCACATAATGGTCCACCACCAGGATGATTTCCTTTCCCTGGCTGCGCTCCCTTGCCCTAAAGGGGTTGGGATTGCCTGTATTGACACACTGCTGTTTCAGTTCCTCCGCCCATTTCTCCTTAAGCTTCCTGCTGTTTTCCACCTGGTAGCGTTTCAGCCCGGCTCCGTTTACATCCGTGCCATTGGACACTCCCTCAAAATGGATTACCTTTGAAAGGGGCTGATACACGACCCGGTATCCCGCCTTCCTCACCTCGAAGGCAAGGTCTGAATCCTCACAGTACGCAGGGGCATACCGTTCGTCAAAGCCTCCTATCTGCTTCCACAGCGCGGTGGACAATAGGATGGCTGCGCCTGATATATAGTCTACATCTTTTACATAATTGTATTCTGCCTTGTCCGGATCATCCAGACGTCCATAGTTCCAGCCGGAACCGTCACTCCAGATGATTCCGCCCGCCTCCTGGAGACGCCCGTCCGGGTAAACCAGCTTGGATCCCACCATGCCGATGGTGTCATCCGATTCAATCAGGTCCACAAGGGAGGAAAGCCACCCCACAGTCACCTTGGTGTCGTTGTTCAGGAACATGAGGTACCTGCCCCTGGCCGCCCTGGCCGCCTGGTTGCAGTTTTTCAAAAAGCCCTGATTGGTCTCATTGCGGCAGATAACCAGGCCTTCCACATACTGCCCCAGACGGGCCGTGGCGTCCGTGGACACATCGTCCGCAATAATCACCTCATAGGTCACATCCTTTGTAAATTCCAGGATGGACTGGAGGCACGCATAGGTATAATGCACCTGGTTATAGCATGGGATTATAATGGAAACCAGAGGTCCGTCCCAGCCATCCGGGCCTTCCCCGCCCTGTCCCGGCACCTGCGGGAATATGAGCCTGCCATACTTAAGATAGTCCTCTCCTATCTTAAAATCCCCGTCAATCTGGTTGCGCCCTGAACTGGTGGCGTAAAGCCTGCCATAGCGGATTGGATGCTTAACCGTATTAAAGCAGTAATTCAGGACCTTGCGCTTTTTCGTCCCCTTTGGAAACGCCTTATTGACCTGGGTGCCCAGCCTGCGGCGCGCCTTGAATATCAGGGCCTCATGTCCGTTTAAATAAGTGGCCAGCTTGCCCAGTTCCTCAATCTCATGGCGTAAATCCTTAATCATCACTTCCAGGTTGGCAACATGATTGTTGGTAAGGCGCTGCACTTCCTGCTCCTTGCGTATCTGGAAATTCTTTTCCTCCACCTCTGCCTGAAGCGCGTTTATCCTGTCCCTGGCCTTGGTAAGCTCTCCATCTGTCTTCTTTAACTCATTAAGGCCTGTAACCTTCTGGCTGTACCTTGCCAGATATCCCTGGCTACCATCCCCGTGCACATAGGACTGGAAGGCTTCTTCCATGGATGCATACAGCGCCGCCATCTGTCTGGATATGGAAAATTCCTCCAGAAATTCCTCCAGACCCGGGTACTTAAGCAGCCCCTGGTATTTATAATAGAAGTAGGCAAGGTTGCGGTACTGTACGAAATGGGCCGGGACCGGGAAATCGAATACCCACTCATAGTCCAGACAGCAGAGACTTTCATCCCCTGCCGGACCAGCCTGTTTAGCCGGTCCGCGGTCATCCGCATCCCCCTTCACAAGCATCAGGTTCTCGAACAATCCGTCTATATTACTTACTTTATAGGAAATGTCGTCTATATCCGGTATTTCCCCAAAGACCTCCGTAAACTCCGGTGTCACGGCAAATGGCATGGTCTGGTCCTTGTCCACATCAAAAATCACCTTCATGGCCGCCCGGATATCCTCCACCGGAGCCTTTCCGTTCCTGATCCGGCTGCCCAGCTCCTCTGCCAGGGTAATCCCCCGAAGGAACCGGAACCGCACCGTCATGCCGTCCTCTGCCAGCAGCGGCTCCAGTACACGGACCGACGGGTTAAATGCCTTCAGCTGGGCGTATTTCTTTGCAAAGGAAAGGATATGCCAGCTTCCCTCGCTGTCCAGGGCCGCCTTTTCCACATACCGTGTTCCATTTTCTTCCAGAATGCTGGTGCGTATCTGAAAGCCCTGCTTCCTGGTGCGGTTATATTTTACATAAACCGTCTTCTGGAGAGGCGCTTCCTTTGACGCAATCAAAAGGAAGCCATTGGAAAACCTGGGGAAATCCCCCTCTTCCAAAAGCATGTCATAAACTTCTTCCTCATTCAGGCAGGCATATCTGGGCCTGTCATAGGATACGTCCATATGGGAGATGTCGCCCTTGCCCGGAAGATACCGGTCCGAATAAATGGATACAGGAAGGCGGTAATCCGGCATGGGATAATAAAATTCCGTACTTGTAAAACCGGCTTCATGAAATGCAGACAAAAGGCGGCCCTTTGTATAGGATGCCTCCTCGCCGTCATGGTCACCGCCCGCCAGGAACCTGAGGCCCATTGCATTTTCACAGGCAAATACAAGCCTGCCTCCGTCCTTCAGATATCCCGCGGCCCTGCGGACCGTTTCCTCAAGCGGTTCCTCACGTCCGGGTCCCACAAGGAAAACCCAGTCATACAATGACTTCCGGCCTTCCAGGTCTCCCCTGTCCGGCAGGCCTTCCCCGGCTTCCAGCCCATAGGTTATATTTCCCCTTGCCTGGTTCCGTTCCCGGTTCACCAAAAGGTTCTCATCCCTGTCATCCACCACGGTCACGTGGGCGCAGCGCTCTGCCAGAAGCCCGGTAAACACGCCGTATCCCGAGCCGATCTCCAGGACCTGTTCCTGCCCGGTCAGATCCAGCCATTCCAGAAGGTTTTCCCGGATTGGCGAAAGGGCGTGAAGCACCTGTGGGCGTTCATCCTGTTCCAGGGCCTGGTCCATGCCTTCCCGGGTACTGCCATATGTCTTGAACAGATCTAAGATTTCATAACTGATATCCTTCATGAATGTCCTCCGCCGCAGCTTTTCTTCTCCGCCTTCACCTGGGATTCCATATCATAGACACCCACCGTGTTCTTATTGGAGATGACCGTAATATTCGTCACATTGTACAGGCGGTGATAGACCACATGTTCTCCGTGCTCAAAGCCCGTACAGGACATGCTCAGGAGATATTCCCCTCCCTGAAGCGTCATTTTCTGGGAAAATTCCACCGTGTATTCGTCCCCGCGCTTCACCGGCTTTATATCCGCGCCTTCAAACATGGTATTGGTCCCTGTCAGGTCGCTGCCCTTCTTGTCCTTGATGGTGTAGGTGAAAATGGGGGCCTGGATATCCGTATTAAAACGGATGCATTCCCTGATGGTGAAGGTTTCCCCTTTTAACAGCAGATTGGTAAGATTGCCCCGTTCGTCAAACAGGCCCAGGTCATAAATCTCAGCCCGGCCGTCCCCGTATTCCGTCCTGTCATAATTAATGGTCAGCTGGTCCTTCATAAGGCCTTTGCCATGTGCGGCACTTCCGTCCTGCCGGGCGCCCGTCCCTTTCCGTCCGGAACCATCCGGCTTCCCTCCGGCCTCTGTGCCTTCCTGCCCCATCTCCATGCCGCCGGAAAAATCAGACATTTCCACTTGGTTTTTCTTCTCAAGTTCCGCTTTCAGCGAATCCAGCTGGCCAGCCAGTATTTTCTTATATAAATCCACCATATGTCCGGGAGCGCCTTCCGACACAAATTCCCCTTTATTAAGAAGCACGACCTTGTCGCAGTACTTGATGATACTGCCCATATCGTGGGTCACCATCAGGATGGTGGTTCCCTTCTTACGTATCTCCTCCATCCTGCGGTAACACTTGGACTGGAAGAAAACATCGCCAACGGACAATGCCTCATCCACAATCAGGATTTCCGGGTCCACATTGATGGCTAACGCAAAAGCCAGCCGTACAAACATACCGCTGGAATAAGTCTTGACCGGCTGGTACACAAAATCCCCGATTTCCGCAAAGTCCAGGATATCCTGAAGCTTGGCGTCCATCTCCTTTTTCGTGTATCCCATCATGGTGCCGTTCATATATATATTTTCAATTCCTGTATAATCCATATTAAAACCAGCGCCCAGCTCCAGAAGGGCCGATATCTTACCGTCCACCCTGGCCTCTCCCGTGGTGGGCGTCAATACCCCGGTAATGATTTTCAATATAGTGGACTTGCCGGAACCGTTGGTTCCGATGATTCCCACTGTCTCCCCCTTCTTCACATGGAAGGAAAGCCGGTTCAGTGCATAAAAATCCCTGTGGTAATTCTTATGGGAAATGCTCATGGATTCTTTCAGACGGTCAATGGGTTTCTCATATAATCTGTATACCTTGGTCACGTCCGCGACCTTAATGGCGTACTCACTGTCCTTTTCTCTATCTGGCATAACTGTCTCCATCCTAATACTGCATACTTTTCCACTTTAGGCATAAGTATAGCATAGAATGTGGGATTTTTATACCTCTAACAATATTTTTCAAAAAAAGTTAAGGATTACCTATTGACAAATATAACTGTATATACTATAGTTACAGTAACAACTGTATTAAAATTAATTACAGAAAGAGGAGGCGTAAAATGACGAAATGGACCTATCTCATAGCGGCGGTATTTCTCTGTACCGCGGCATTGACAGCCTGCAGCACATCCAACAGTGCCGGCGCGGCACCAGGCCAGGGTAATATGGCCGCACAGGATTCGCAGGACAGTATGGATTCCAACGATTCACAGGGCAGCATGGACGCCCAAGCTTCGCAGGACAACATGGACGCCCAAACCACACAGGGCGAAAGCGTCTATCATAAAATCTCAGCAGAAGAAGCCAAAGCGATGATGGATAAAGGCGGCGTGACCGTGGTTGATGTACGCAGGGAAGACGAATATGCGGCCGGACACATACCAGGCAGCATCCTTGTTCCCAATGAAGGAATCAGGGACACACAGCCCGAGGAACTTCCGGATTTAGACGCAGTCCTTCTGGTCCACTGCCGTACCGGAGTCCGCAGTAAACAGGCATCGGATAAGCTGCTGGAAATCGGATATAAGAATGTCTATGATTTCGGAGGCATTGTGGATTGGCCTTATGAAACAGTGACAGAGGACTAAAATCCCTGTTTTCATAAGTCAAGCTTAACAGCAGATAATAATATATTAGATTTAAGAATGAATGTTTCGTGACCTTTGTCACATAACTATACGCCAAAATGTGGTATGCTATAACCAATATAAGAAATAATATTAATGAATATAAATCAGGAGGTTCTATTATGGCAGTAAAACATTTATCTAAAAGTGAATTTGATCAGGCAGTAAATGCTGGTGAGGATCTGGTAGTAGTTGATTTCTTCGCAACATGGTGTGGTCCGTGTAAGATGCTTACCCCGATTGTGGAAAGCATGGCTGAGACACATCCGGAAGTACATTTCTACAAGGTTGATATCGACGAGGAGATTGACCTGGCATCCCGTTTCCAGGTAATGAGCGTCCCCACCCTTCTTTATATGAAGAAAGGCCAGATTGTCGGGAAGTCCGTTGGTCTTGTTTCAAAGGCTGATATGGAAAACGAGATTGCACGGAATAAATAATGCTCCCTCTTCTTTTTTATAATTATATATAATTGACCGGCCGGCAGCAATGCCGGCCGGTTGTCTTTATTAAACCCATTAACCATATTGAACCCATTAACCATACCGGACTTTCAAGCGCGCACCAGCGCCTGTTCCAGCAGACTGCACATCCTGTCCCTGTCAGCCCGGTACGCGATATAAACCGGATTTTCTGCTGACGCTGACGCCCGGTCATCCGTAAACAGTCCGCCTCTGGCATAACCATGTCCCACATCAACATCACACTTCTGGCGCACCACTTCCGTCACCACTTCCGGATGACTCACGTACATGACAGCCAGCACATCGTGGAGTGCACTCTTTTTTACGGCCCTGGCCCCCAACCGGTTAGCTGCATCAATCCGGTTAATCAATAAATCAGCGGCAAATGCACCGGCCAGGCTCCCGGTCTCCCTTATCCTCCCAGCTTCCTCATAACCAAACCAGGAACTGTGGGTGGCATCCAATGTTATCAAAGTTATTTTGATTCCTGATTCCAATACTATCTTGGCTGCCTCCGGATCATTATAGAAGTTGATTTCCGCACAGGGGGTCATGTTGGCCACATGCACGCCGCCTCCCATACAGATAATCTCCTGTATCTTATCGCAGATTCCCGGTTCAATTTTAAGGGCAAGCGCTATGTCCGTCAAAGGGCCGACCGGAACCAATGTAACCGGTTCCCTGCTATTCATCAATGTGTCAATCAGCCAGATGACTGCCGGAGTCCTTTCTTCCCTTCCTTCCGGTTCAGGCAGGTCAAACTCCTTTTGATGCACAGCCACAGCCTTCCCATCAATGACTCCTTCAAAAGACTGTATATCCGTGTTCAGGCGGCTGCCCGGGAGAAGGTCTGCCACCAGAGGGCCTGCACTGCCCTTATAAATCTTAAAACTACCGCTGATTAATTCCCTGATTTTCAATGTATTCTTAAGCGTATATGCAAGGGGCTGATTCCCATAAGAAACCATCACCCCCAGAACCTCAAACTCCTGTGACATGCAGGCATACATAAGCGCCACCGCGTCGTCACTGCCCGTGTCCACACCTAAAATAATCCGCTTCTTCATTCATATCACCATTTTCACTCAATCCTTACGATATCAGATGTTTCCAGCGCATACTCTGATAATTCCTGACCGATCCCAGGCAGTTCAGGTACATCAAAATAACCGTCAACTGGCTGGTAATTGTATTTACAGAGTTTGATATTGTCGTCAATCAGCGCCACCGCATGGTGCTCATGGATAACAAAGTTCGGTATGGCTGCTTCCAGCTGAAGCGCTGCCGCCGTAGCCAGGGGGCCTCCACAGATATGAAGCTGCACTCCGATATCGTATACATGGGCCATGTCACATATCTTCTTAGTCTCCGTAAACCCGCCTGAATTCCCCATATCCGGCTGTAACACCTGTAGGGATGCATCTTCTATAAACGGCCTGAACCCCCAGCGTGTGTAAATGCGTTCACCGGCAGCCAATGGCATGGCTGTCTGGTCCGATATCTTTTTCATTAATTTGGGATTCAGCGGCATGGTGGGTTCTTCCACGAAACTGCATTCCAGGTCCCTCAATCTTTCAATGAGCTGGACAGCCGACTTTGTGTCTGTCAGTGCATGGAGTTCTATGATGATTTCCAGCCCCCTTCCGCCCCTTTCCCGGATTGCCTTCACACGCTGGTAAGCCAGGTCCAGTTCCGATGAGGACAGGAAACCTGTCTTGGTGGACTTCAGCCAATTACCTTCCAGGTCATAGCCAATGGGGTCAACCTTTACAGCCTGATACCCCTCTTCCATGGCCTTGGATGCTGCCTGGGCATAGTCCTCAGGCATAATCATTGCCCTGCTGACCGGACTCCAGTCAAACTGGATCTGGCTTGCATAGCATTTAAGTTTCCGGTTGGTTTTCCCTCCCAGCAGTTTATGACAGGGCACTCCTAATGCTTTACCCTTGATATCCCACAGTGCAATATCGATGGCACTGATGCCGGCCCAGATGACGCTTCCCCCTCCCATTCCCCAGAATGTAAGGCGCATCAGACTTTCCCAAATAGCTTCCGTATCAAACGGGTCCTTTCCAATAATCAGCCGTGAGAAATCCTGACAGATACCAAACGCCGCCTGGTTCGCATCACCATATGTAAGTCCGGCTTCCCCATAGCCGCTTATTCCTTCATCTGTATTAATCCTGACACAGATAGGTGTGAAAACAGATGGATTCGTCCCTCTTGCCTTCACGACCTTAATTACATCCACACTTGTAATCTTCATTTCAAATCTCCAATCACTCAATGCCTTACCGGCAGATTTCGTTTATATATGGAACAGACTCTGCTGCACCAAGCTTTGTGGTACTGATGGCAGCCGCCTTATTAGCTGTCTTCAGAGCCGCTGCAAGCGTTTCCCCCTTGGACAGCATTGCGGCCAGATACCCCAGGAATGCATCGCCTGCTCCGGTAGTATCCACAGCTTTTATCTCATCCGTTCCCAAAAAGGTAATCTCCCCATGGATTCTGGCACAGCATCCCCTGGCGCCAAGGGAAATGATTGGTATTTTAAACCCCATGTGTTCCAATACCACCAGGGCTTCCACAACCGATTCCTGATCCGTTGCCCCAATTCCTGTCAGCTGTTCTGTCTCCACCTCATTAGGCTTTACGATATCTATGTATCCGGCAATCCCTTTATCCTTTAATATGTCTAAATCCCCGGAAGGGTCAACTATTACTGTGCAACCCTTTTCCCTGGCAGTTTTTATGGCTGATGCAATGAACGCCTTGCCGTATTCCAGCGTTATCATGAATATATCCCCATTGCCCGCAATCTCTTCCAGTTTTTGCAGCTGTTCTGCCTCATTTCCCAGACTGGCTCCCGGAAAGCAGATAATCATATTCTTTTCTTCACCGTCAGCCCAAACCTGTGCAATGCCTGTTTCCTGCCCTTCCATGCAAAGGAGGCGGCTTATGTCCACACCATTGTCTGACAGTTTCTTTCTGATAATCCCTCCGTTCGCGTCCATGCCCACACTGCCAAGAAAGAAACAATGACCGCCTGCCCGGGCCGCCGCAACCGCCTGGTTGGCGCCCTTCCCTCCCAACTTTTTACAAAAATATGGTGTGTATTTCGTTTCCCCCACAAGAGGAAAATGTTCCACGGACATGATTTCGTCTATATTCGCGCTTCCTATATTTATAACCTTTGTTGCCATATATCCCCATCCCCATTCTAGGTCATGTTTACAATGTATCCCTCAGTTTTACCACCCGGTCCATAAAAGCTTTTGTCCTGTAATAATCCACAGGGTTCTGCCACTTTCCCTGCGCCTTAAACGTACTGCCCACAATCGCCCCATCGGCAGCGGACAGCAATTCCGTAATATTCTCCTCTGCCAGACCGCTTCCAAGAAGGACCGGAATCCCGATTGCGGCTTTACATTCCAGGACTTTATCTACCGTAGGAGGCATTCCTGTGTCAAAGCCGGTAACAATGACCGCGTCCCCGCCCTGGGCTTCTATATCCATTGCCTGTTCCTTTACACTCCTGTCATGGATGATATAGTGGCTCCCATGCTTTACGTTCACATCACACAAAGCCAGGATATGCCCCGCTTTCAGCCGGTCCCTCATTCTGGACACCCGCCCCCCTGCCCCATTCACAAACCCTGACTGGGAAATGAACGCGTTGCACCATTCAAACACCCGGATCCATCTGGCCCCTGCCGCTGCTGCGCTCGCCATGGCACATTCGGCACCATTCATATGGCACTCAGCCCCCACCGGTATGGAAACATGTTTCCCTACTTCGTAAATCCCTACCGCAAGGGCTGCCGCTGTCTCATAACCAATATCTTCAGGCCGGTTATAGGGTATATCCCACATATTTTCCACCTGAACCCCGTCAACTCCCGCATCCTGTAGTTTTTTTGCTTCATCAACCGCTATTTCCAATATTTTCGTCATATCCATGGATGCAGGGTCATACATGGGTGAACCTGGAAGCGGTCTCAGATGTACCATGCCGATTATGGGTTTTTTCTCGCGGAATATACTTTGTAACTGTCTCATGTCAGCCTCCTAAATATGATTTTTTCACCTCATCGCTCTGCTGCAATTCCCTGCTATAACCGGACGCAGTAATATGTCCCAATTCCAGGATATACGTACGCCTGGATGTATTCAGCGCCATGAAGGCATTCTGTTCCACCAGGATTACCGGAATTTTCCTCTGGCTGTTCACTGACTGGATTACCTCAAAAACCTCATCCACAATAATAGGCGCAAGTCCCAGGGAAGGCTCATCCAACATCAGTAATCTGGGATTGGACATCAGTCCCCTGGCTATGGCCAGCATCTGCTGTTCCCCGCCTGACAAAGTCCCGCCTGCCTGGGTCAGCCGTTCCCTCAAACGTGGAAATATGTCCAGCACCCCATCCATTTCATCCTTCAGCTGCCTGGATGACAGCTTTCTGGAATAAGCCCCCATCTCTATGTTCTCCTGTACCGTCAGCTCATAAAAAATCCTCCTGCCTTCCGGAACATATACAATTCCCTCCTCCACTATCTTGTGGGTATGCATGCCGGTAATATCCTTACCATTATATATGATCTGCCCTGATTTCGGCCTGTTGTCTCCCATTATCGTTGTCATCAGGGAGGATTTTCCTGCTCCGTTGGCTCCGATGATGGACACGATTTCATCATCCCCCACTGTCAGGCTCACATCATTTAAGGCCTGTACCTCACCATAAAACACATTCAAATTACTGATTTCCAGCATGGTTACACCTCTTTTACCTTATACCTGTCACCCAGATACGCCTTTATGACCTCAGGATTGTCCCTGATTTCCTTCGGGGTTCCCTCTGCAATCTTCTTACCAAAATTAAGGACCGTGATTCTGCTGCTGATTGCCATGATTACATCCATGTTGTGTTCAATCATAAATACGGAAATGCCCTTTTCATGAATTTTCCCTATAATGTCAGTAAGGCCCTTGCGCTCAGATGGGTTTAATCCGGCAGCCGGTTCATCCAAAAGAATCAGGTCAGGGTCTGTAGCCAGGGCACGCCCGATTTCCAATACCTTCCTGTTCCCATAAGGAAGACTGTGTACCTTTTCATTCGCAAGATGCCCAAGGCCTATGAAGTCCAATGTTTCCATAGCCTTCTCATCCCGTTCTTTCTGTTCCGCCCGGTTCAGACGGGGGACAAACATGGTTTGAAGCATCCCATAATTATTTGTCACCTTAGCCGCTATACTCAGATTTTCCATTACTGTCAAGGTATCAAAAAGCCTGATATTCTGGTAGGTCCGGCCAATGCCTTTTCCCGCCCGCTGGTAAACCTTATACTTATCAATCACTTCATCCCTAAAAAATATATTGCCTTCATTCTGGTGGATTTCCCCGCAAATTAAATTAGTAATGGTTGTTTTCCCGGCGCCGTTGGGACCAATCAGGGAATGAATCGAGGCCTGCTCAACATCCATGGAAAAATCACTGACCGCCTTTAATCCGCCAAATGACTTGGACAAATGTTCGATTTTCAGAATTGCACCCATTTTTACCTCCTCCTAAAGCCCTTAAATCCGCCATCCACAAATTCCATGCTTCCCACGTATTTAAGCATTTGGGGCTGTTCCACATGGCCAGCTTCCTCCAATAAAGCTTCTGATATATATATCTGCCTTAAATCAGCTGTGTTTTTTATCATCACAATCCTTGCGTTCCTGGTCGCATCCCGGCGGATACATGTATAGAGACACATCCTCAAAGCCAGTTCGTCGGTTTCCATCACAACCGGGAGACGGATTCCCTGGGTATCGTGACACGTGACCGCGTTTACATAGACCGGGGTGAAGTCTATCTTTTTATGAAGCCGTTCCGTTATCACATCCGCATTCCCCATACCCGCTGCATTTCCACCGGATTTTTCCGTCAGGTCCCATACACATATCTTTTCCGCATGGGGCCAATCCTCTCCCAACACGCAGGAACGCCCTGTTATATTTGTATCCATTCCCGCTCCGCTGATTTCCTTCCCCATTTCCTGCACCAAAAGTACATCCAGATGGTCAAACGGGATTCTTGGGAGGAGGGATTTAGAATATCTTAAAAGCCCTGGTTCCTTTTCCAGTATCTCCTCTCCGGGTATAGCCTCTATACGTGCAACCCGGTGTCCGGCATTCTCTATTACACCAATTCCCATCAGCACAGGTGCATTTTCAAGGATGACCTTTCCGAACTCATGCAGATTGCGGCTCATATTAGGGAACCCCAGTTTATGGCAGATAGACGCCCCATACTGTTTACCCAGACCGATGACCAGCATTTTTAATATACCGCTTTCATAAGGCCCCCTGAATTCCGTATGGGCCTTAATCCTGGCAATCGGAATAATATGATCTGCATGGAATGCCAGACTATCCATACATACCGGAAATCCTTGATTGCTGGTGCCTATCTCCTCGGTCTCCATGGAAGATGCAATCCGCACCCCCAGGCGCTCTTCCGTTATGCCCAAATGATATAATACGTCTTTCTGTCCCTGGGCAGTTGCCCCGCCATGACTTCCCATGGCCGGGACAATGAACGGAGCAGCTCCTTTTTCCTTAAGGATACCGATCAGTGTCTCCGCAATATCCGCAAGCCCATTGATTTCCCTGCTTCCCATGGCAATCGCCACCGTGTCATCCTTTTTGACTTTCTGCATCGCAGCGCAATGCTGCAGCCCTGCCGTCAACGCCGCCTTGATATCCGTCAGCTGCGGTTGCTCCTGCCTCATTTCCATAAGGGAAAAATCCGGCAGTTCCACTTCCTTCAGCAGCCGCTCAAACAACTCCCTGTCCTTCATAGCCTACGCCCTTCCCCTGTGTTTTTTTATTTTTGACCTTACAAACTCAGGGACAGATACGAAACCATAAGGAATGAACATGACCATGATCAGCATCAGCGTACTGAATGCCAGCCAATAATATTCCCCCAGGAACTTTAACATTTCCGGCAGGATGGTGACAACAATCCCGCCCATGACACAGCCGGGAATCGTACCCAGGCCGCCCAGCATCAGCATCATGATGAATTTAACCGTGAAATCAAAATTAAAGTCAGATGGATGGATGAACTGGAACATATGGGCGTTCATGGCGCCTGCAAAGGTCATGAAACAGGATCCAAGTATATATGCCTTAATCTTAATGGAGGCCTTATCAATCCCACATCCCTCCACCGCCACATCATTATCTTTTATGGCAATGAGCATCCTGCCCCATTTTGAATCAATGACACGTTTGGAAATGACCATTGCAATTATCATGAAAAATAATGCCAGATAATAAAAATTCCTGGGATTCCCGAAATTGATTCCGATTAATTGATAGGACGGTATTCCTGCAACACCGTTTGTACCTTCGGTGAGCCATGTCATATTGGTCAGAAGGAGCCTGGTCGCTTCCAGGAACCCCAAAGTGGCCAGAACAAAATACACCCCTTTAAGCCTCAGGCTTGGATATCCAATCATAACACCAATCACCAGGCCGAACAGGACCGCGGCAATGGTTCCAAGCCATGGGGAAATCCCCAGCTTTACACTTAAAAGTCCGGTCATGTAAGAACCAAGCCCAAAAATCGCTGCCGGCGAAAAGTCAAACTGTCCTGACAGTCCCATCGTAAAATTCAATCCCAGAACCGCTATGATATAAACAATCGTTTGGTTCATCAGTATCTGGTTATAGTTATTACGGCTTAAAAACGGCAATCCAATTGCCATCAGCAGGCAAAGAGCCAGAAGAGCAGACCTTTTGCCATTCTTTTTCCTATCCATTTACTTATCTCCTTCCTTACGACCTGGTAATCTTAACCTTGCCTAATATTCCATTGGGACGAATCAGCAGGAAGATGATAAATACAATGAACGACACGGCATCCTTATAGATAGCAGGGCCAAAATATGTATACATATTCTCAAGGATTCCCAGAAAAAGTCCTCCTATGATTGCTCCGGGAATGGTTCCAAATCCGCCCACCACACATGCAATGAAACCTTTTGTGGCAATATTTCCCGCCATGGATAAATCCACATTGTAAATAGGAACAATCAGCATGCCGATAACAGCACATACGCTGGCGCTCATGGCTATGGTGATGATATTGCACTTCTGGACATTGATTCCCATGTAGCCTGCCGCCTTCTTATCCTGGTTCACACACCGCATGGCCTTCCCCAGCTTTGTCTTGAAGTAAAACAGGTTCTGCAGATAGAGAAAAATAAGCGCCATGGCAATGATACAGATATTTGCATTGGAAATCGAGAGGGAACCGAATTTAAGATATCCTGTCAGGAATCCAGGAATGCTGAAAGGAGCTGCGCCCCACGTAATCCTTACTAACTCCGTTAGTATCTTTGACAATAAGACAGTTCCGAATATGGCAAACACATTGGACGGAAGGTTTCTTAAGGGGTTGAAAATCCCCAGGGCCACAACCGCTCCAAATACCGCCATGAAAATCAATGTAAAAATAACTGCAAAAATGTGGTTAAAGCCCATCATTTTCACAAACAGGCCGCCAAATACATACGCTCCCAATATGATGAATTTTTCATGGGAAAAGTTCATCAGGCCTGATGAATTGTATATGATTGTTATCTCAAATGCCACAAGAAAATAAATGAAGCCTGAGGCGCAACCATTAATAACCAATTGTAATATTGACTGCATATCCAACCTCTTCCCTGCGTTGTGCACCAGGCGTCCGTCCATCAGACGCCCAGTGCGTATGGCCTACTGCTCATATCCGTCTTCAAAAATCCTCTCAATCACATATGCTTTTCCATCTTTTACCTGGCAGATATTCATCTCATGGATCATCTCGCCTTTATCAGATGCCGTCATGGTACTCATGACGCCTGCGAGTCCCTTTGTCTCAGCCAACGCCGTCCTCAGCTGATCCGGTTCCGTGCTGCCAGCACGTTCAATGGCATCCTTCAGCAGATATACCGCATCATAATAAGCAGCGCTGTATAAATCCGGGTCTGAGTTGTATTTTTCGTGATATCTCTTTACAAAGCCAGATACCCTCTCGTCATCCGAATATGGCGTGAACTCACTTACCGAGCAGATTCCTTCCGATACGGATGGGTCAATCAAATCAAGAACCGTACTCATGGCAAAACCGGCGCTGCCCATGATCGGCGTGTCAATCCCCACCTCTTTAATCTGTTTTGCAATAATAGCAATTTCCGCATCATGCCCCCAGATGATCAGCGCATCGATCCCACTGTTCTTTAACTTCGTCAGCTGTCCGGTCATATCCTTATCTCCCGTATTATAACCTTCGCTGATAAAGCCCACTCCCTGTTCCTTCAATGTGGCTTCAACCACATCCTTGGCCGAGGTAGCCCAGTTATCATTGTCGAAAATCATGCCGATGTTCTTGCACTGAAGCTTGTCCGTTAAATATTTGCATGCAATTTTACATGCCAGGGAGTCGGATGGCCTTACCCTGAAGCCATATTCATTGTTAAGGTCCAGAAGTGTCGGCGAGGAACCGCCATACAGGAAAGGCATCTTCTGGTTTTTTAACTGCTCCTGGACAGCCACTACATTACTGCTCATATGCGGGCCTATGAGTGCAACAACATTTTCCGATAATAATTTATTGACTGAGTTCATGGTCCCGCTGGTTGTGGCCCCGTCATCTTCAATCACCGCCTCCAATGTCTTTCCTGCAACGCCGCCATTGGCATTGATTTCTTCCACGGCCATCGTCACCCCTTCTTTGGTCCTCTGACCATTAAGAGGTGACGGACCTGTCAGGGCCGTGGTAATACCAATCCTGATTGTGTCCCCCTTGACGGCTTCTGCCGTGGTTTCCTTTGCCGGTACTTCACTGCCCTTTCCCGCGTCAGCTTTCGGCGCAGGATTCCCGCTGCAGGCAGTTAATGCAAAAGTAAGTGCCAATGCCATTGATGTCCCCAAAATTTTTTTCATAATCCTTTCCTTTCTCCAACTTAATAATTGTTAACCTTGTTCCTACAGATAAAGTAAAAATAAAACCCCCTCATCGAATTTGCGCGCATCGACATATTTTGTATATTTTATATAAGATAATACTTTCCGAAAGTATTTTCCTAACTATTTTATATCATTACTTTCCTGTTTTGTCAATATACTATAGTCAATTATTTATTTTCATATTTCTCCCCCTTGGGCTGGTTTATTTTTTACAGTTTTATTTTTCGTGATATAATGGTACTATATGGATAGATTTTAAGTCTTAATTACGGAAAGGGATGTCTTATGAATATTAAAGATATTGCCTCCATGGCCGGAGTCTCTATTTCAACCGTGTCTAAGATCATCAATGGGAAGGATGATTCCATTAATGACGCAACAAAAGAAAAGGTACTGAAAATCGTAAAAGAATATAACTATACGCCATATGCCAGATTCACAAAATCCACCCAGCGCAAATCTTTTACCGTGGCTGCTCTTCTTAAGTACAATACCGCCAACTCAATATTCCTGGATGGATTAACCGAAGCACTGGAGGAACGGGGATATCATCTTTTATATTTAAAGAATGGCCGGACGCCGGAAGAAGAAACAAAGAATATCCATTTTATATGTTCCCAGAATGTGGACGCGGTCATATGGGAACCTTTGGATGAAGAAAGTCTTGTGAATTATGGGAATTTTGAACAGAATGGCCTGAAGGTCTTTTTAATTAACTGCGCATATGAAAAAGCCTTCTGCATTGACTATTCCAAATATGCTTCCCATGCAGTAAAAGAACTCTTTCAGGCCGAGCACCGTACCATTGCCCTGGTCCATTCCCAGCCATCGGACATGCTGGACGGCATCATAAAAGGTTATAAAATGGGTCTGTATGACCAATCCCTGACCTTCAACGCAGATCTGATATACAACTATCATCACAACGAATTAATTAATTATCTGAATCTGCATAATATTACTGCACTGATTACCCCTGACATACGGACCGCCCTGATGATTTATAAGACCTTGGATGCATGCCAGCGCCATATACCGGATTATATATCTTTGATTGCCATTAACAGCAGCGCCGACCAGGAGCCGGAGTTTCCGGAATTTTCAATCATACCTGTCCCCTACAGGGATTTTGGCCGTTTTATTGCCAACAAGGCTGTTGACTACTGTGAACTCAACTCCCTGGATGAGAAAAATTTCATACCGGACATCCCGCCGATCAACAATGTGACCATCGCCCAACCAGCCCTGGGCAGGGAAAAGAATATCATTGTGCTGGGTAGCATGAACATTGATACCACACTGAATGTAAAACATTTCCCCAAACCCAATGAAGCTTCCCATACCAATAATTATTCCATCTCAGTGGGCGGCAAAGGCACAAACTACGCGGTCGGTATTGCAAGGTTAAAACACAATGCCATACTCCTTGGACGTCTTGGGAATGATTCGGATGCCGACAGGATTTACTCCACCTTAAACAGCAACAGGGTCAATACCGCCTATATACGCAGGGATCAGAATGAAATTACAGGAAAGGCATATATATATGTGCAGGAAGACGGCGAGAGTACAATCTCCACTTTAGACGGTGCCAACAACACGACGGACGACCTGTTTGTCAACAATAATGCCAGTATTTTTAAAGGAGCCCAGTACTGTATCATATCCACAGAAATACCCATGAGTGCTGTCAACCAGGCCCTGAAGATAGCCAAGATGAATAACTGTATAACGATAGTAAAACCTGTAGCTTTAACCTCGCTGGACAAACTGCAGACAAACCTGATTGATATCTTCATCCCTAACAGGACAGAGGCCCTAAGGTTAAGCGGGAACCTGACAGGTCCTGAAGAACAGGGAAAACATTTCCTCCAATATGGCTTTCACTCAGTCATCATCACACTGGGGTCCCATGGCTGTTTTTTGATGAATGACGCTGAATCCAAGTATTATGATGCAGCAGAGTTTATTCCAATTGACACGACCGGCGGTTCCGACGCCTTTATAAGTACTCTGGTATCCTATCTTCAGTATGGCTATTCCCTGAATAAGGCCATCCAGATTGCCAATTACGCCGCCGGATTCTGTATCTCCAGACAAGGGGTCATCACAGCGTTGGCAGACAAGGCCTCCCTTGAATCTTATATCAGCAAAGTTAACAATGACTTACTTAAAATAGATTAATATAATAGACCAGCGCCGCCCGGCGTGTTTACACCGGGCGGCGCTATGGCGTGCTACAAGACTATTTCAATCAGTTCCGCAGGATACCCTTTCCCTGCATCCACAATCATCTGCAGGATTTATCCTTGGATTTCTTACAATCCCTATCAATTATCCCAGTATCTGTCAATCAAATCCTCCATCTCATCCACAGACAGGGAAAATTTTTTCTTGGCCTTGGAAACCACATCTTCTTTTGGAAGCCCAAACTCCTTACATACCTCCACAAGCGCGCTAAGCCCTTGTCCAATTCCCTGTTCAAGTCCCTGTTTAACCCCCTCAATCCTTCCATCTTCTATCATCCCGCGTATTGCCTCACACATATTGATTTTTCCTCCTTCCTCACAGTACATATCCTTTACCTGCTCCAGTTCAGCAGAACCCGTTACTGACACAATCCCGGTATTTCTGTACCATGAACCGGTTCCTTAGTTTCCCGAACACACCGGTAACATTGGAATCCATCTCCTGCACATCGTCTTCTGAAACCACCTGTTCCCCACAGAAAATAAAACCATTGATTAAATCCGCATAACGCGCCCGGTCATCAAAGTAGCGGACCAGGGAAATGTCTTTCTGACCCATACATCGTCCTTTCTTCCATTCATAACATAAGACAATACAGGAAGATGCACATTTCCCCAAAATAGCATTGATATCTGGTTCCATTATACCGGGTCTGCACTAAAAATGCAATAAACCCTGTCCTCCCATATTACCAGTCCTGAGATCCTGCCAGCGACATTGCCGGCCAATGAAAATATTAGATATGGATGGAAAATGATTTACCATCCTGTGATTGAATCATAGCATAACACATATTATCCCAAATGACAACTTCCATTTTGATAATGCCATAAGCCTTACTCCGCGGAGACTACGCAGTCTCTGTGACCCCGGTCACCGAATCACTCCCCTTTTTGTGGTATTCTTAGCACACAGACGCATTGTCAAAAAATCCGGGAGGTATTATCTTATGAAACCCCAATCCAAATCCATCGCATATATCCACAGGGATTCCTGTGTTGCCTGTGGCTGCTGCCTTAAGGTATGTCCGCGCCAGGCGCTGGATATATGGAAAGGCTCCTATGCCATCGTCAGCCACGACCTGTGTGTGGGATGTGGAAAATGCGCCAGGGAATGTCCTGCATCCGTTATTGATATTGTACCGCGGCATACAGACACCCAGGATTCATCCAGTTCCCCCATCACTTCCGCCAGTCCGGAAAAAGGAGGCGCACGCCATGAACAATAAAAATACAAAAAAAGATACCCGCCACTGGTACGACTACCTGTGGATTGCATCCCTCACCTATCTAATCCTTGGCTTTTTCAATATTATGTTTGCATGGCTGGGCATGATCTGCTTCCTTGTCCCCCTGGCAATCTCCATAGTAACAGGGTCCAAACTCTACTGCAACCGTTACTGCGGCAGGGGACAGCTGTTTTCCATACTTGGAAGCAAGCTTCACCTTTCGCCAGGCCGTCCGGTTCCGCGCTGGATGAAATCCAAAGGGTTCCGTTACGGTTTCCTTGTTTTCTTCCTGTTCATGTTCTGCCAGATGCTGTTCAATACCTGGCTGGTGTTCAGGGGCGCCTCGGGCCTGAAGCAGATAGTGACGGTCCTGTGGACCTTCCGTCTTCCCTGGAACCATGCGTATCATACTTACGGCGTGCCTCTGTGGATGTCCCAGTTTGCATTCGGATTCTACAGCGTCATGCTGACCTCCACCATCCTTGGTCTGGTCACCATGGTCCTGTTCCGCCCCCGTTCCTGGTGTGTCTACTGCCCCATGGGAACCATGACGCAGATGATATGCAAGGCTAAGGCCGCGGGTTCCTGTGAGGGAAATGTATCCTGCGGCGCATCTTCCTGCCACAGCCCTGTATCCGGATCCTCAGGCATCACGGAGCCGGACATGGATTGAGCAAAAGACATCAAAAGCATACTTTGACAAAAAATAAAAAACAGGATACACTAATGACAGATGACTGATACAAAGCAAAAGGAGTAACATCTGCCATGAGTAACGATTCCTATGATATTGCCAAAACATTAGAGGACAATTATCCCTTCTGGGACTATCTGGACAACAGCCAGAAAACCGACCTGGTCTCCTGCTCCCATATCCGCCGCTATTCCCCCGGCAGCTTCATACACAGCCGCACCGAGGAATGCCTTGGGGTCATCCTGGTACTGGCAGGCCAGATACGCACCTATATCCAGTCCGAGGAAGGACGCGAGGTCACCCTGTTCCGGCTTGGAACGGAGGAAGTGTGCACCTTGTCCGCATCCTGTATGATGCAGGAAATCACGTTTGATATATTCATAGAATCCATGGAGGAATCCACACTTCTCATCACGACCGCGGCCTGTGTCCACAGGCTGATGGAGAAGAATATCCATGCGGAAAATTATATCTACCGCCAGACAGCGGAACGTTTCTCCGATGTCATGTGGTCCATGGGGCAGCTTCTGTTCTCCAGCTTTGACAAGCGGCTGGCCGCATATCTGGCGGATGAACAGGTCAAATCCCACAGCAGCACCATTTCCACCACCCATGAACAGATTGCCAAGAACCTGGGCACTGCCAGGGAAGTAGTGTCCAGGATGTTAAAATATTTTGAAAAGGAAGGCCTGGTGTCTCTCGGAAGAGGTACCGTCACCATAAAGGACAGCCAGAAGCTGCGGGGGCTTTTGAGTTAACCCGCCATTCATTTTCCTTATACATTATCATTATGCATTATCTTCATGTATTTCCTTTGCACAGATCCATCAGTGCCATCGCGCTTTTGGGAAGGAATTTATTCCTGTGATAAATGACCGAGAACTTCCGGTTCAGGGTCAGACCCTTTATCTTAAACTCAGCCATCTCTCCCTTTTCCAGGCTTTCCTGCACCAGGAAATAAGGGAGGATGGATATTCCCAGCCCCTCTTTTACGCCATGGATGATGGCCTGGTTGCTGGCGCTCTGCCACATCGGGGTGATGGCCAGTTCCTGTGATGCCGCCAGGCCGTCAAAAATCTCCCTGCCCGCACTTCCCTTTTCCCTAAGTATGAAATCCTGGCCTTTTATCTCCCCCAATTCATTTAAGATCTTACCTGCAAATATGTGGTCCGTGGCGCAGATAAAGGCCAGCCGGTCCCCGGGAAAGCTTTCACTGCATATATAACTGCTGTGGGCCACCCCTTCTATAATCCCAATATCAATCTCATTATCCAGGATCTGCTGTTCAATGCATCCTGAATTCCCGATAAATGCCTCTACCTTAACAGAGGGATACCGTTCCTTCAGCTGGCGGATATAATGCGGAAGCAGATAGGTTCCAATGGTAATACTGGTCCCCACCCGCAGCTGTCCCACTGTATCCAGGTCCTTAATGCCCTGTTCCATCTCATCCAGCAGATTAATGATATGCCTGGCATACTGCAAGGCCCTCCGCCCATTCTCCGTCAGATAGAGCTTGCGTGAAATCCGGTCAAACAGCTTTACCCCATAATATTCTTCCATCTCTGAAACCGCCAGGCTGATGGAGGGCTGGGCAATAAACAGCTGGGATGCCGCCGCTGTCATGCTGCCCGTTTCGCACACGGCAACAAATATCCTTAAATGGCGCAGTGTCATGGAATCCTCCTTTAATAAATGCTTCTATTAATAAATGCTTCTATATAATAAATACTTCCATACAAAATATATAATATTTTTATTATAGTTATTATTTAATTATAGTATTTTACATATGTATTTGCAAGCTGTATAGTAAGAGGGAACAGGAAGGGGAATCCAACTTTCCATTTTTCCATTTTCCCCTCCGCACGCTCCCAGAAAGGAAGATTTCTCCATGGTTGTTAATGTTAAAGCTAAGAAGGACACGCGGTCCGGCAGCAGCCGGGCTTTATTATGTAAACTTTTTATTTCTACCCTGTATCTCAGCACCTTTACCTTTGGCGGCGGATATGTCATCGTCACCCTGATGAAAAAAAAGTTTGTGGATGAATACCACTGGATTGACGAACAGGAAATGCTGGACCTGGTGGCAATCGCCCAGTCCTCCCCAGGCGCCATTGCTGTTAACGGCGCCATTGTGGTTGGTTACAAACTGGCCGGAATGGCCGGGGTACTCACCTCCGTACTGGCTACCGTAATCCCGCCTTTTGTGATTCTTTCTGTCATCTCCCTGTTTTACGCCGCCTTCCGCTCCAACCTGGTGGTTGGATGGATGTTGAACGGAATGCAGGCCGGCGTGGGAGCTGTCATTGCCCAGGTGGTGTGGGAGATGGGAAGCGGAATCGTGAAAGACAGGCAGTGGATATCCGTATGCATTATGATTGCAGCCTTTGCGGCCAATTATATCTTTGGGGTAAATGTAATCCTCATCATCCTGTTCTGCGCCCTGATTGGCGTGGTCCGGACCATCCGCAGTGAAAAGGCCAGAAAGAAAGGAGTGCAGGCGTCATGATTTATTTCCAGTTATTTTTAAGCTTCCTCCAGATTGGCGCATTCAGCTTCGGAGGCGGATACGCAGCAATGCCATTGATACAGAATCAGGTGGTAGACCTGCACCACTGGCTGAATCTTTCTGAATTTACCGACCTGGTCACCATATCCCAGATGACCCCCGGGCCCATTGCCATTAATTCAGCCACATTTGTGGGCACCCGCATTGCCGGGGCGCCCGGCGCCCTGGCCGCTACGGTGGGATGCGTTCTTCCATCCTGCATCCTGGTAACCCTGCTGGCACGCATCTACTTAAAATACCGTGATTTAAGCATCATCCAGGGCGTCCTCAAATCCCTGCGCCCGGCGGTGGTTGCCATGATAGGCGCCGCAGGCGTCAGCATCCTTGTGACGGCCTTCTGGGGCCTGGGAGGCTTCTCCCCCAGCATCAGCGCGTTGAACCTGCGTTCCGTATGCATCTTTGCAGGCGCATTGATTTTACTGGTACGGTTTAAGATGAGTCCAATCCTTGTCATGGTTTTGTCCGGAGTGGCCGAGACTGCCTGCCAGCTGGTTCTGAGGATCCTGTAAAATGTCCCATTGACTTTCATCTATTTCCGCTATAGAATCAAATAAGTCCCACGGCTGTAAGGCGGCTGCGGGACTTATTGCGGCTTTTGGCACTTCCTGATCAGGTTCCTGATTCATTTTCCGGTCCGGGATGCCGCCAGCATATTATGTAAATATACGGGAGATTACTTATGACAGCGGAAATCATCACTCTTGGACTTTTTCTCGCCGGGCTTGGCCTGTGCATTTTTACAGGGGCCCAGATTCTTTACGCCCTTGTGTTCGGTCTGGCCTGCTTTTCTGTTTACACTTTGTCAAAGGGGTATTCTGTCAAGGCGACCTGCGGCATGCTCGTAGAGGGGATGGGGAAGGTGAAGAACATCCTTTTCATTTTCCTGCTTATCGGTTCCCTTACATCCATATGGCGCACCTGCGGGACCATACCATTCATCCTGTATCATGCCATGGGGCTTATCAATCCGCGGTATTTTGTATTGTGCACGTTTCTGCTGTGCTCCATGATGTCCTTCCTCACAGGCACTTCCTTTGGTACCGCCAGCACCATGGGAGTCATCTGCATGCTCATATCCAATGCAGCGGGTCTGAATCCCGCCCTTACAGGAGGAGCCATTCTCTCCGGCAGCTTTTTCGGTGACCGCTGTTCCCCCATGTCCACCAGCGCCCAGCTGGTGTGTACCCTGACCAGGACTGATATCTATATTAATATAAAGCATATGTTCAGGACCTGCCTCATCCCCATGGCTGCCAGCTGCATCCTTTATGTAGTACTGGCAGGCCGCGACGGCGGGGCCAGGGTGGACTTAAGCCTGCTGTCCCTGTTTCAGGACAACTTCTCCCTGCATCTGGCTACGGCGGCGCCCGCGCTTTTGATTCTCCTTCTGGCCCTTCTTCATGTGGATGTCAAATACGCCATGGGCGCCAGCATTGCCGCGGCAGCGGTGGCAGCCCTTGTTTTGCAGGGGACAGCGCCGCTGGAGCTGTTAAAAAGTCTTTGGACCGGCTATCGCGCAGATGGGGATACCCGCCTTGCTTCCCTCTTAAACGGCGGAGGAATTGCTTCCATGGTAAAGGTGGGAATCATTGTCCTGATATCCTCTTCCTACTCCGGCATCTTCTCGCACACCCGCCTGCTGGCCGGAGTAAAGTCAGCCCTCCAGCGCTCTGCCAGGGTGCTCACTCCCTTTGGCACCGTGGTCCTGACCTCCGTGCTCTCCTGCGCCGTAAGCTGCAACCAGAGCCTGGCAACCATCCTCACCTGCCAGATGTGCGATACGTTATATCCCAGCAAGGAAAACCTGGCCCTGGCTCTTGAAAACACGGTGATTGTCCTTGCAGCCCTGGTTCCATGGGGAATCGCAGGCGCTGTCCCCGTGGCAACCATCGGAGCGCCCATGGCGTGTATGCTGTATGCATTCTATCTGTACCTGCTGCCGGTGTGGAACCTGTTCACTGCCTTTTACCATGAATGGCCAGGGTCACCGGTGCCTTGCCGGGATACATGATATCGGGATGTATGGTATTGGGATGCATGATATTGGGATGCATGATATCGCGATACATGATATTGGGATGCATGATATTGGGATACATATATCGCGATACATGGCGCCAGGGTATAGCGCCGTGTTGATAGTGCCATGACAGACGGTACTGTGATATGCAGAACTACAAGCATTTTTTACTCATGCAGTTCCAACGGCAGGCCGTCCGGGTCATGGAAGAATGTCATCCGCTTTCCTGTAAATTCATCCACCCGCACGGATTCTGTCTCAATCCCCTTTTCCCTCAGTTCCGCTATGACGGCATCCATGTCATCCACCCTGAATGCCAGATGTCTCAGGCCGCAGGCTTCGGGATAACTTGGCCTGGGCGGATTGCCGCTGGCCGAAAATAGTTCCAGTTCGCATCCATCCAGTTCCAGGTCCAGTTTGTAATCCCCTCTGGAGGGCCTGTAATTTTCCCTTATGATTTGAAATCCCAGTGTCTCAACATAGAATTTCCTCGACTTCTTATAATCTGATACAATGATTGCAACATGATGGATCTGTCTCAGGTTCATGTTTCCTCTCCTTCGTGTGTCCGTATGTACTTTATGTCCGTATGTACCTCGTGTCCGTATGTACTTCGTTTCCATAGTTCTTCGTTTCCATAGTTCTTCGTTTCCATAGTTCTTCGTTTCCATAGTTCTTCGTGTCAGTCATACCGTGTTCCAGCCTACTGTCCCCTCTTATACAACCGGCCTGTTATATTGGCCCGGCCCCCTTATTTCAGCTTATCATCTCAGCGCCAATTTTATATGTCCACGCGCCGTCCTTATAAGTGGCTGTTACATCCGAAAAATAGTAGGCCCCGGTTCCGCTCCTGTATTTTCTTGCGCTGCATGTCAGCTGGCTGCCGCTGTTGGATGTCTCCTCTATGGTAACAAGGATTCCATGCTCCAGTCCCTTCTGAGGGTCAAGTGCCCCGCTCTCCACCAGGTCCTTCTCCGTAGCAAGCTCGCCCCAGGCGCCAAAGCTTGTTCCGCCCATATAAGCCAGGCCCTCTTTCTCCGCATCGGACAGGGAACCCACCATGGTCAGGTCAAAATAGCTTTGGGTAATCCCGTCGTTCAGTCCAGGGTCAACTTCCGCCAAATTCTTTATCAGCTGTTTATAAAACTCCAGTTCCCTGCTTCCCATATCCTCTGTTATCCTGAGTTTCTGGTAACCGAACTGCCCTGGATAACTTTCCAGTACATAACCTTCCCAGCTCAGTTCCACTATCATGCCGGATTTCAATTCCGATATCCGGGCAGGCTTTCCATCTGCATTTTCCAGGACAGGACCGTGTCCAACCCGGAACAGTCCGCTCATGTCATTGTCGCCTGCACCGCAGACCAGCATACTTTTATCATCCACATCCAGAATCTCAAAACGTTCCGTCCTGGCATCCCCGGACAGCCCTTCGGTATCCACAGGCGCCTGTCCCGGCTTTAATCCATCGCTGTCATCCTCTGCTGATGTTCCATCGCCGCTACCCATCCCGTCAGGCCCTGCCGATATCCCATCGCCGCCGCCCATCCCGTCAGGCCCTGCCGATGTCCCATCGCTGCCCCCCATCCTGTCATCCCCTGCCGCTGATTCCCCCGCTGATGCCGCGCCGCTGTCCATTCCTGCCCCATTGCCCGGATTCCCAGCAGCCGCTGTCTTCTGTCCGCAGCCGGATATACATATCAGGAAAAATACGGTAATCCATACCACCCCAAAACGCCTGTAACCTTTTTTCATAAACGCTCTCCTCCCATCATGATCACTTTATGGAATACACTGATTATAACAGACCGGAAGCTTCCATATCTTATTATTTGCTGAATATTCCATTACCAGGAACTTAATATTCACAGTCCATTCCTTCCCAAAATGGTATGGGATATATTCGCACTTTAAAAGGATGCCCAGGGTTATCATCACACAGCGGATGATGATAATCCTGGGCATCCCTAATCTTTATTCAACCTTATTCCGTCCCACCACTGCCTCAATCTCCCCCGGTTCCGGCATGGACTTAAGCGCCCCTTTCCTGGTGGTAACAATGGATGCCGCGGCTGAAGCCATTGTCAGCATTTCCCTTACACTGTCCCGGTCCAGGGAATCCACCGGATGGTCCAGAAGATAGTTCAGGCAGCATCCGCAAAAGGTGTCCCCTGCCCCAGTGGTGTCAATGGTCCTGTCTGTAAGGAATGCCTCTGCCTTCAGGGATTCCTCCGCCCAGTATGCCGTACTCCCGGCAGCCCCGGCCGTCACAAGGATCAAGGGAATGCCGTAAACGGCCTGCAGATGGCCCACCGCCTGTTTCTCATCCTCTATCCGGGTCATGAAACGCAGTTCCTCATCCTCAATCTTCAGGACATGGCATAGGGATGCACCATAGAGCATCTGCCTTCTTGCCTCCTCCATGTCCTCCCATAAGGGCGGCCGCAGATTGGGGTCAAAGGAAATCAGGCATCCGCTTTCCTTTGCACATGCAGCTGCCCTTCTAGTGGCCTTCCTTACCCCTTCATGGGTCATGGACAGGGTGCCGAAGTGGAATATCCTGGAACGGCGGATCATGTCCAGGTCCACCTCTTCCTCGGACAAGGCCATATCAGCGCCCGGATTGCGGTAAAAAGAAAAGTTCCTGTCCCCCGACTCATCAATGCTGACAAATGCAAGTGTTGTGTGTACCTCATCCGACATCACAAGTCCCTGGCTCCCGATTCCCGCATCCTGGACAGCCCTGCTCAGGAACCTCCCATGGATATCATTTCCAATCTTACCGATGAATCCTGTGTTCCTGCCGAATCTTGCCAGCATGGCCAGCACATTACACGGCGCGCCTCCCGGATTCTGCTCCAGGACGGGATTGCCCTGGGCACTGGTTCCGGCAGGTGTGAAATCTATTAAAAGCTCCCCAAGGGCAGTTACGTCATAATCTTTCTGATTTTCCATCACAATCAGGTTCCTCCTTCATACATTTCCTTCATAATCTCGTTGTAGCGCCTGCGGTTCAGACGGTAGAAGAAAAGCACAATACCAGTGATGATCCAGAACAGGCCCGGTATGGTGGTAAATGAATGCTTAATCACTGCCAGAACGGCAGGGTTCTGCCGTCCCCCGGCCACATATCCGCACATCCCCAGGACCATGGCCAGAAGCGAGGTGCCAAGAGCCATGCCCATCTTGTTGCCAAGTGATATAAAGGCATACTGGAATCCATCGTTGCGCAGTCCGGTCTTCCACTCCCCATATTCCACACAATCCGGGATGATGGCATAGATGGCAGTGTTAAACCCGGAAAAGAAAAACTGGGTCAAGGCCGATACCCCGTAAAACAGACCCGGGGATTCCTTTACCGTAAACATCCCCAGCCCCATCATGGACATACCGGTCAGGAATGCAAAAATGGATGCCGCCCTTCCCTTGTTGTTGGTCCAGTGGAACAGCATGGGGAAACAGGCTGCCCCAATAATGGAAGGGATTATGATGCACATGGAATACACGGTAAAGAATGCCTTGTTGCCCTCCACATAGGTGAAATAATACAGCGCATCCGCATTCCTTCCATAAAGTGTGAACCCGAACAGCAGCTGGCCTGCCAGGGCCAGGATATAGGGACGGTTCTTAGATACGGCCCCAAGCTGTTCCTTCAGGGAAATCTTCTTCCGCTCAGGTACGGCCACCACTTCCTTTGTCTTTGCGAAACAGAAAATATGGCACAATGCAAAGATACCTCCGTAAATCACGGCTATCAGGAGATATCCCCTTCTGTCGCTGCCAGCGCCCAGCGTTTCAATCAATGGCACGGTTATGATATTGATGATACCGATGGCAATCATGGCTGCCACGGACCGGAAGGTGTTAATCTGCGCACGTTCCTCTATGTTCTGGGTCATGGCCCCGCACAGGGTCCCGTACGGGATGTTGACGCAGGTGTAACCCAGAACCAGGATACAGTATGTAATGGCCATGTAAACAACCTTGGCCGTGCTGTTCCAACCCGGATGTGCCCAGAATGTCAATATCAGCACAATGGCCGTCAGGGGCGCGGCCGCCAGAAGCCATGGCCTGTATCTCCCCCATCTGGAATGGGTCCTGTCGGTCAGGCTTCCGATGATGGGGTCATTCACAGCGTCCCAGAACCTTGAGAAAAGCATCAGTCCCGCCACAGCCCCCATACTGATTCCAAACACATCGGTGTAAAAAATCATCAGGAAATTCCCCACAAACATCCAGCTGAAATTACAGCCCACATCCCCCATGCCATACGCAATCTTGCTGATTAGGGATACTTTAACGTCCGTGTCCGCTTTCACACCGGTTCCTGCAGCCGCACCGCTGCCTGCAGCCGTACCGCATCCTACAGCCGCACCGCTGCCTGCATCCACACCTGTTTCCATATTCTGTCCGGCCTGTTTCATTTTACATCTTAACGCCATCTCCGTCATATCCCCACATCTCCTTATATCTACTCCTGCACGTTGATAATTACTTTCATGGTGCTTTCCCTGTTCCCATCTATGTACTGGTATGCCTTCAGATAATCCTTAAACGCAAAATGTTTGGAGATAAGGGGGGACAGGGCCACCTTTTTCTCATTCACAAGACGGATTGCATCCAGATAATCCTCGTTCCGGTACATCATACTAGTATTCAGGTCCAGTTCATGGTCATTGAGCACAGCCAGATTAATCTGCCCCAGGCCTGCGAACACTGCAACCAGGATAATGGTGCTTCCCTTGCGGGCATACTTGATTGCCTGGCCCATGGTAATGTTGTTGCCTGCACAGTCATAGATGACGTCCGCTTTATCCGGCCCGAAGTTCTCTGTCATGGCCTCCCCGAAGTCCTTATCCCTGGTGTTCACGCAGAAATCCACGCCGCACTCCTTTGCTTTTTCAAGGCGCAGGTCGCTGACATCCGTAATCATCACCTGTTCCGCTCCCAGGCCCTTTGCCGTCTGTGCCACCAGTATCCCGATGGGTCCTGCTCCCAGCACTGCAATCCTTGCGCCCTTCACATCCCCGGCCTGCTTCACGGCATGGACCGCAACTGCCAGAGGTTCAATCATGGCCCCCTCGTCATAGCTCATGTCCCCGGGAAGCAGGGTAACCTTTGCGGCATCCACGGCAAAATAGTGGGAAGCCACACCCGTGGTCTGGAAGCCCATCACCTTCAGTTCCTCGCACAGATTGTATTTGCCATGGCGGCATGGGTAGCATTCGCCGCACACCACCTGTGGCTGGATTGTCACCTTCTGCCCCGGCACTAACCCGGCCACTGCCCGGCCAACCTTTACCACCTCGCCTGAAACCTCATGTCCCTGGGTTACAGGATAGCTTGTAAATGGGTGTTCCCCATGGTACACATGGATATCAGAACCGCAGATTCCTATCTTCATAATCTTTATAAGCACTTCCCCCTCACTGATTTCCGGTACCGGAACCTCACGAAACTCAATTTTACCTGGCGCTGTCATTACCTGCTGTAACATATCCCATCTCTCCTTTTTCTTTTCTATATAATCTTTTATAAAATGTTTTATTAAAGTAATTACATTATTGCACTGGAACATACTTTTGTCAATATACCAATTGCATTTTCATCAACATGATGATTTTTCCGCCGTCCTTTTGTGCAGTCTGCACAGAACACATGGAACCCATACAGAGAATGCGGTCCCTGTGCCTTACCAGGAACCGCATCCCATATCCGTCCTATATCATTGTCCGAAAATACTCATCCATGAATGTCATGGCGATCCCCACCGCAGACGCCTCTTTTTCATAACTGCAGTTCCTCAGATAAAGGGTATCATTATCAAACTTATTATGAACCATCACCTTCCTGCCCAGCTGTGACATGTAAGGCCTTAGATAACCGCCCACATATCCGCCCAGCACGATGTCGCAGTCAAAACACATCCTGAGGTTGGTAATCACAATGGACAGGTCCTCAAGGTATGTGTCCCAGACCGCCATGGCATCCCTGTCCTTCTCCTTTACAAGCTGGAAAAACTCAGCCAGGCCTCCATCCTCCCCCACAAAGGAGGACAATACCCTGGCGGAACAGTAAGGATCCGCGCATCCCCGCTTCCCGCAGTAACACGGCTTTCCCTCCGGATATATGATCATGTGCCCAAACTCCGCGCTGCGGAAATGGTCCCCGCCGTAAATATCATTGTCCAGATAGATGGAACCTCCCACCGTGTTGCTGAGGGAAAGGTAAACCGCATTCCTGTCCGTGCCCTGAAGTTCCGCAACCGCTGCGCTGTTTGCATCATTTTCAAAATGTACCGGATAAGGGATCAGACGGCTCAGGACCTCCAGGTTGATGTCGCTGACCTGAAGGATATGGGAACGTATCAGACGGCTGTTTTCCCTGTCTATGATGCCCGGCAGGGAAATGCCCACTCCCAGTATCTTCTCTTTGTCCACCCGGCCTGCATCCAGGAACTGCTCCAGTTCCGCTGCCAGGCCCTCATAATATTCCGCCGTGTTCTCAAACCGCCTGCGGACCCTGGCGCTGTGCACCGCATCCCCCTTAAGGTCAATGATTACAAAACTTACATGGTTGGCCGTGATATCAACCCCGGCCGCATACCTTATATTCCTCACGACAGACAATGCCTTGGCCTTGCGTCCTCCCGTGGATTCATATTCCCCAACCTCCTCCACGATTCCGGCTTCCTGGAGTTCCTTCACATTCTGAAGCACGGTGGGCATGCTGAGTCCCAGTTCAACGGCCAGCTCCGGCTTGGATATCTGCTTTCTGTGCAGGATATGGCTGGCAATCCTTGCCTTGTTCTGACGTTTCTTTTCCATTGCTTTCTCATTTATCTTCATAATAGGTCAGCCCACTTTCATAAACTCTTTTCTAAAAGTAATCATACATCTAAAAAGGACGGATGACAAGGGGTAATTCAGGAAACCGGGAAATGCAATTATGGTCAGTCACATGAGGTCATGAAACGGAATGGATTGTTTGACATTTCCACACGCTGATATTAGAATGGAAAAAGTCAGGTTGTATTTGTTACCTTGGGCGGATAGGAGAAAAATAATGAAGCAAAAACTGCTAACTGGCAACCAGCTAAAGATGATTGCTATAATTGCCATGACCATCGACCATTTAACGAGTGTGCTTTATCCAGACTATCCAACGGATTGGCGGATCATTACCCTGCATATCATTGGCCGGTTGGCAGCGCCCGTCTTTTGGTATTTTATAGCGGAAGGCTATTACCATACACACGATATCAAACGATACGCCATCCGTTTGTTTGCTTTCGCAGTCATCTCGCATTTTGCTTATAATTTTGCTTTTGGTATTCCTTTCATACCATTCCAAACCTCAGTGTTTAATCAAACAAGTGTCATCTGGTCTTTGGCCTGGGGACTGATGGCGTTAGCTATAAATGACAATAAAAGGTTTAAGCCGTGGCAGAAGACAGTCCTCATTTTAGGGATTACAGTGATTACATTTTGTGCAGACTGGAGCTGTATCGCAGTATTGGCGATTGTGCAAATTGGAAGGAACCGCGGAAACTTCAAAAAGCAAATGACGATGATGATGCTGTGGGTATCGGCATATGCTGCTGTTTATGCTGTTTTTATAAATCCCATCTATGGTGTCCTGCAACTGTTTGTGGTGCTCACCATTCCCCTGCTAAAAATGTATAATGGAAAGCAGGGGACCTGGAAAGGTATGAGATGGTTTTTCTATGTTTATTATCCGCTCCATCTGATTATCTGCGGTCTGCTCCGTCTTACATTGTACGGTAATACCGGCGTAATGATTGGCGGGTAACCGTTTTATATTACTCTTGGAAGTGGAACGCACAGCCGACGGAAAGCAATTTTCAAACACGCCCTGGAATGGAAAAAGCTAAGTTAGGTCTGGCCGCCTTTGTTGGAGAAGACGTACTCAACAAATCAAGCATTAACAAGGAGGATACTATTATGGCATTTGATTTTAAGAAAGAAATGAAAGAGTTTTATATGCCCAAGAATAAACCTGAGATTGTAACTGTACCAAAGGCAAATTATATTGCAGTACGAGGCAGCGGCAATCCCAATGAAGAAGGAGGGGCATATCAACAGGCAATCAGCGTATTATATGCGGTGGCGTACACAATAAAGATGAGTTACAAGAGCGATTATCAAATGGAGGGATTTTTTGAATATGTTGTTCCTCCGTTAGAAGGTTTTTGGTGGCAAGATGGTGTGAGTGGTGTGGATTATTCTGATAAATCGGCATTTAACTGGATTTCTGTAATCCGTCTACCAGATTTTGTGAAAGAAAAAGATTTTGAGTGGGCGAAAGAGGTGGCGGCCAAAAAGAAAAAGCTGGATTGCTCATCCGCAGAATTACTTACTGTCGATGAGGGCATGTGTGTTCAGATCATGCACATGGGAGCATTTGATGATGAACCTGGGACTGTTGCAATTATGGACCGGTTTTTAGCCGAGAATGGGTATGAAAATGATATGGACAAAGAACGATTGCACCATGAGATTTATATATCTGACCCACGAAAGGTTTCACCTGAAAAATGGAAAACAGTAATAAGGCATCCAATTAAAAAGGGGGAAGGAATTTAGTCAGGCTGCCTAAATCAGGCCCTCCCGGTTTGGCGTCCGCAAAGTCTCATTCTGCAAGGCTTTTTTCTGGCCTAAAGCGTGACGCCGTTCCCTTTAGCGGCGCTCCCTTCCTGCGGCCCCATCCGCGTGTGTGTCCCCCCTGCCAGCCCCCGCCCGCAAAGGCCGTCCCGCCTCTTGCGGTTTCAGGGAAAGTGTTGTAAACCATGCACGTCAGCTGGCCGGACAATGGCTTGCTGATTTTGTATTTCGTGGTGCCCAAATGGTGCCCAACTTTACAAAACCATGCTGTTACAGGTTATTCCGCTTTATTCGTAGGATTTGAGAGAACGCCCATTTCATGCGGGTTTTCGTAGTCTTCCTATGAAACAATCTGCCACCTTATGACGGCCAAAATAGCCACACAGGCAATAAAAAATCCCCAGGCACCATGTTGTTCCCAGTGCTTTGGGGATTATCTTGATATTTCATCATTCTCATTCTGTCATTCTGATTTTATGATTCCCATATCATGATTTCCACTCTATGCTTTCCTTGTCATGATTCCCATACCATGTTCCACTCTATGTTTCCCATACCATGTTTCCCACTCCAAGATTCCCAAATCATGATACCTGAATCATCAGCCTCACACCTGTGTCCCGTAATCCTTCAGCCACTTCCTGCGCCTCTTATAATCCGGCAGGATCCGCTCCACCTCTGCCCAGAACCTGGCAGAGTGGTTCATCTCTTTCCTGTGGGCCAGTTCATGGACCACCACATAATCCAGTACCTCAGGCGGCATGAGAATCAGTTTCCAATGGAAATTCAGGTTCCCCTGGGCGCTGCAGCTGCCCCACCGGGTCTTGGCTGCCCGGATGGCAATGCGGTTATAGGTCACGCCCATCAGCCCTGCGTAATAAGCCGTCCTGGCTTCCAGCTGCATCCTGGCCTTTTTCCTGTAAGCTGCTTCCAGTTCCGGATGGGACACATAGTCAGGCTGAGGCCTCTCATCCCTGGCGCGCCGTTTTTCTTCCATAAGGAACCATTTCTGCACAATCCAGTCCTGGCGTTCTTTTATGAAATCCATCACTGCCTGGTTTGGGATTCCTCCCGGCATCCTGGCGCAGACCCGCCCGTCTGCCTTGATTTCAAGCCCCAGGGTGCTGCGTCTGGAATACAGCACCTCCACCGGTATATTCCCTTCCTCATCACCGCGGCGCCAGCCGATTTCCACTTTGCGTATCATATCAATGCCAGCCTTCTTTCCACAATCCGCCTCAGGCACACTCCGAAGCAGCTCCTTTACAGCACATCAGAGAAATGGGGCCTTAAGCGCTTGAACATTTTCAGGCCCGCCAGGAATACAACAATGGTGACTCCCCAATAATACAGGGTCAGGGTGGGCCTTTCCCAGAACCAGTTCCCGGTCAGCATACTGTCCCTGTAGCCTGCCGCAATATAGTAAAAGGGATTCAGCTTTAAAACAGTGCCTATCCAGGGGATACGGTCCGTAAACATGGATTCATGGTACATGATGGGCGTCATCCAGATCCCAAACTGGATACAGATGGAGACAATCTGTGCCATGTCCTTGAAGAACACATTGACCGCAGAGGTAAAAAATCCGATTCCCAGGGCCAGCATGGATGCCGCAAAGGTATAGTACAATGCCTGAAGCCAGGTAAGCCTCACCGCAACTCCCGTCACAAGGTACAGCCCCAGCATGATGAGGACAAAGAAGCCATGGACCATGAGGCAGCTCATCAGCTTGATGATTGGAAGGATTTCCACCTTAAACACCACTTTTTTTACAAGATAACTATATTCCTGCAGACAGTTGGTAACCGTATTCAGCACCTCGCTGTAGAAGAACCAGGGCACGATGCCCGCTACCAGCCAAGCCACATAGGAAGCCCCGGGCACTGGCGGGGGCGTCCTGAAACCCGCAGGTCCAAAGATGATTGCATAGATGGCAATGGTCACAATCGGCTGGATAAACATCCACACGATCCCAAAATAAGAGCCCACGAACCGTTTCCGGAAATCAGCCTTGCCCAAATCCCATATCAGCTTTCTCTTCTCAATAATCTCCTTACCAAGAGACAGTACATAATTCATATATGATTTCCTTTTCTCCACAAGCGTGTCCAGGGCGTTGTTTAAATTCCCGTGAATATGGCACCTGCTATCGATTCACAGGAATCTGCTCAACACAGTACCAGACGCTGTATCAGTTGTTTCAATCCACGCTCGGTATATTGTCGAAGTGCGACTGCATCCTACGTAGATGCGTGGTTGACCTCATGGCAGTGGGGGATACCGATTACTCTCCGCCCACCACTGCCGTTAAGTCTGTTTTTGGCAATTCATCTCACCACCTTAGAGGATGGGAGAATCCTTGCTAATATTTGTTGAATGTATCCTTGAGGCCGCCCCACTTCCTGTCCTTCTCTGAGATAATCAGCTCCATGCCATCTGATACCGGCCAGTCAACCCCGACTTCAGGGTCATCCCACTTAAGGCCGCCTTCATCGCCGGGATGATAGAAGTCCGTGCATTTGTATGCGAACTCCGCCTCATCTGAGAGCACCAGGAAACCGTGGGCAAATCCTTCCGGAATATAGAACTGCTTCTTATTCTCAGCGGACAGGACCACGCCGAACCATTTTCCATAAGTCTCAGAATCAGAACGCAGGTCCACCGCCACATCGAACACGGTTCCGCGTACCGCGCGGACCAGCTTGCCCTGGGGATACTGTTTCTGGAAATGCAGGCCCCTTAACACGCCCTTAACCGACATGGACTGGTTGTCCTGGACAAATACCATATCAAGGCCGGCTTCCCTGAAATCATTCTGGTTGTAGGTTTCCACAAAATAGCCTCTCTCATCCCTAAACACAGTCGGCTCAATCACATATAACCCTTTGATATCACAGGGTGTCACTTTAATCTTTCCCATTGTCATCTACTCCTTTTATCTTATATCCCCGGTGCACCGCTGCCCCTGTTTTGCAGTCATCAGCGCCTGATGTCCGCATACGGCGGGTATCCATCATTAAAAGCACAGGGTTTTCCACATCCATCTGGCAATTTTATCACTTTATCCACTGTATGGCAATACCTTGTCCACTTTCCAGCCCATCTTGACACTAAGACACACGCAGGCACACGATACTGAAAATCCGGATGACAACATACATATCCATCACCATCATGAGATACAGCAGCGGCCTGTCCCCGCAATCCGTCCGCACCACCTTGTCATTCTTAAGCGTGAGTAAAAACATGGGCAGCAGCGGAAGCAGATATCTTCCCTGTACCCCGTTAATCACATTGGAGGTCACGGGCGTCCAGGCTAACAGCATGGAAAACATCAGGGCGCCAAGGCAAAGGAAGCAAAGGAACCATATCCATATGCGGCTTCCCATTTTCATCACAATGCTCTCGCCGGGTTTCCTGAATGCAAGCATCAGCAGGATGGCGGTAAGCCCCAATATGACCACATACGGGGTATTAAGCACAGCGTCCATGTTGCCCAGGGATTCCCCCAGCATACCGGAATACAGTTTCTCCCCCTGCCACATCAGGGTGTTGTAACACATCTTAAGGACCAGAAGCGGGCTGTGAAGCAGCTGTGCAAATGTATATCCTGTCTCTTCAGCCCAGGAGATATAGCCCTCTGACGCCTCCGTATACATGGCCACGGTCTGCCGGTTCACCAGCACCATGGCGGCGCCAAAGGCGCCCAGCACGGCTGCGGCGGACGCGGCCCATTTCCCCCACCCGCCAAACTTGCGGACCGGAATCAGCAGGCAGAAGCCAGCTATGACCCCATACACCATCTTGCAGGGGCCCATCACCCCCATGACAAGGGCCAGTTGGATCACATCCCATATATGGACCTTTTCCGCCTTATAGGCCAGGTGCAGGCAGACCGCAGCAAAATAACTGCTAAGGGAGATAATCATCACATCATAGGAAAAGGATGACGCCAGGTGCAGGGTCATGGGAAGCAGGAACACCCCTGCCGCCACTTCTTTTCCAAATGGCATCCTGCGGATGGTAAGGTATCCCATGGCTGTAAAGAACATAAGGTTGAACAGCCTTCCCAGATAGAGAAGCCCCAAACCGCCAAGGCCCATGACCCGCGCCAGGGTGATACCCAGGGCCTGGGGAACATATGCAAGGGGGGTTGTCCTCACAGGCGGCTGATAGGAAACCGCAGTCCCCTCTTCTCCGGTGCTTCCAAGCCCCCGCTCCCTTATGGTCCTGTAGGTCCCCTCTGTCAGTTCCTGTCCGAGAACAACTGCCTGATGGGCTGCGGCACCGCTGTCTTCGCCGCCCTCACTGCCCGCTTTATCACGGTAACCGCTTCCGTCATCTTCCATCACATCATATAAGTCCTCGATAAATGCATCCTGCACCCGCGTCAGCACATGTCCGTCCGCTGCATTGGCCGTCCGCCCCATCATATGGCTGGACAGCTGGTATGCGCTGATATAATGGCTCACCTCGTCCGGCGCGGACAGCGGCGGGAGGATGAACAGGAACAGGATTCCCAGGCTCAGGGAGGCGGCTGCGAATATCTGTTCCATTTTCCACTTATCCCAGACAAAAATAACATATCCAAGGCCAGACGCGGTCAGCCCGGCCCAGACGCATACAGCAGCGTACCAGCCGTACAGCCACCGGTCCCCTGTCTCCAGGACCCCGGCCCGCACATCCAGGAAATGCCAGGAGGCCAGAATAAGGAGCACAATGCCGCACCCAGTCCACAGTGCCAGCCGTTTCCTGTCCGGCATATGCTTCCTGACCGGGATGTCCTTCCTGTCCCGCACAGCCTTCTTTCCTGGCACGTCCGTCCTGCCCGGCACAGCCTTCTTCTCCGGCTCATCCGTCCTGCCCGGCACAGCTTTCTTATCCAGCTTATCCGCACTGCCCGGCACAGCTTTCTTATCCGGCTTATCCGTCCTGCCCGGCACAGCTTTCTTATCCGGCTTATCCGTCCTGCCCGGCACAGCTTTCTTATCCAGCTTATCCGTCCTGCCCGGCACAGCCTTCTTTTCCAGCTTATCCGCACTGCCCGTCACAGCCTTCTTCCCCGGCTCATCCGTCCTGCCCGGCACAGCCTTCTTCCCCGGCTCATCCGTCCTGCCCGGCACGCCCTTTCCGCCCGGCTCATCCACCCCGCACGGCACGCCCTTTCCACCTTTCCTACCTGCCATCCTCATCCTCCCCGGCCCCTTCGCTCCCAAGAAGTTCCTGCATCTTAAGCTCCAGTTCCTCCCTTTCCTTCTGGGCCAGGGCGATTTTCTGCACCAGCTCCTTCTGCTTGCTCTCCATCTGGGACACCTGGAGGGTCATGCCAAAGACTTTGACCATGAGAAGGAAAATCATGAACAGGAACAGGAAATTAGGCGTGGAATAGATTCCAAGGAGCCTGGCGCATGCATCAGCCACGCCGGGGAACAGGGAGAACACAACCAGGATCAGGGCCACAATGACCCAGAACATGGCGGCTTCAATCTGTACCTTTGCCTGGCGTATTTTCCTCATCATAAAAGACATAGTCAGCAAAGAGACTATAACCAATATGACCCTGAATATAGGTTGCATCATAGGCCCACCTGCTTTCTTTGGTTATTTCTATATATTTCCAATTATTTCCAATACTCTTTATTCATACTGCATTTGGCCGCAAGGCCGGAGGGCAGCAGGCGGTAACACCTGCCCAGGCGGTAGCCCATGTACTTAAAACCGCTCTTCACAATCATCCCGGGCACCAGCCACGGGCGGCGCTGCTTCACCAGATAGCGGGCGGTCTGCTTCACCAGGCGGATTCCCTCACTTTCAGAGTGGATTCCCTGAAATACCTCAGGATGGTCTGCCTGGGACACGGCCAGGTCAAAATTCCTGTGGAACTGGGTCATGCAGCCGTAATTGTGGGAGTGGATGACCCTTGCCTCCGCCACGTAGGCCACCGCGTAATCATCCTGCAGCACGGCCTTTCCGGCAAATATCATATCCTCATTAAAAATCGTCTTGTTGATGAATCCGCCCTGGAACCAGAATTTCTCCCTGTCATAGGCGCAACACACATTGGATGCAAAAAAGGTCTTGATGCCCATGCGCCCCAGGTCATCCTTTGTCTTGATACAGCTCTCCTCCGGATAATTAAAGGACCTGGTATACCGCTCTGCCAGGGGACAGTCCTTATCCGGCAGCTGGCGTGCATATGCCATGATGACTGATTCCCCCTGTGGACCGCGCTTATCAAATGCAGCCACCAGATGTTCAATCATCCGGTCATCCGCAGGCACCGCATCGTCCGTCATGAATACCATGATATCCGCCCTGCTGTAACGCGCGCCCCTGTTCCTGGTGGCCCCGTGGTCAAACTCAGCCTTGGGCAGGTGATGGACCTGAAGGTTGTCAATCCCCTCATACCCCTTATCGTTCCAGTAAGCCTTCTCCGTGTTCATCACGATGATCCTTCCTATGGGGTATGTCTGCCGTTCCAGCATTTTTAAAAGCCTGGAAAACTTCTTTCCCGGTTTATAGGTCGGTATGATAACATCCACCCTGCGGCGGTATGTGTTCTCTGATGTCCTATTCTTCACTTCCTCCATTACCAGCATACTCCTTTTTTTCGTTCTGATAAACACCTGTCATGAACAGGCCGAATCCCACCACCAACATAACCATCAGCAGCAGATAGCAGGATGCCGCCCCGTTTATACCGAAGCTTGAAACCAGCGTCCCTGACAATAACACTGCCGCTGCCGCCGCGCTCAGATATACGATGAAAATAGCCTTCTGCTTACGCATGATGACCAGCGAGTAGTACATCAGGTTAGCCAGGGCATAGAACCCGCCTCCCAGCACAATCACAATGAACGCGCCGTGATATTGCACCAGCATACCGTCATACCGGACGCCTAACAGGAATTCCATCACCGACAGCCCCCATCTGCCAAGCACTGCCGTGGCCCCCACGGCCAGGACCGTAAGTCCCAGGATGACAACGCCGATTCTGGAAAGTTCCTTCTTAAAGCTGTCAAAGTCCCGGGCCAGCCACATATTGGTAAGCTTGGTAAGAAAGGGGCGGATGATAAAGTTGGCTACCATATAAATAACAGAGGTGGGCATAAAAATCAAGTTAAAGTATCCGGAAGCAGCATCATTTATTTTCGCATCAATGGCATACTTGGCAGCAGAAAACACGTAAAAATCCAGGAAGGTGGACACAAACAGGAACACGGTGCTGCGAAACAGCGCCCTGTTCTTCCCCTCCCCCTTATTCCAGTCCACATGTGCCAGGGCATGGATTACATCCAGATTAAACAGGGCCACCCCAAGCATCTGGGCCGCCACCGCCACCACGCAGGCCAGCAGCAGATGTTCAAATGCAGCCAGTGTCACCAAAAATGCGGACACGGATAAAATAGTCCTGAAAAAATTGGATTTCCCGGTCAGGTAAAGGCTTCCCTGACGCTGGAATTCCGACTCATATACATCAGCATACCCATCTATTACCTTGTATATGACAAGCAGGATGAGAATCATGCACTTGGAGGCACTGTACTGCCCGGCGCCATGCCGGAAGGTCAGGAGCAGCGCCCCAAAAATCAGGGCCAGGATACAGGTAATGTTACGGTACTCCAGGTATTCCCCAAAGGTAAACTCGCCTTTATTGTCCGTAATCTGAAACGGCCTAAGCCCAAAATACGCCACAATGAACATCTGCTGGCCCAGGGTGGAGAACCCAAAGGAAAATATCCCTCCCTGTTCATCCCCCACCACGCGGATGACCAGAAAAGACAGAACCATGCTGGCAAATGCATAGACAAAGCTTCCTGCAATATTCCAGACCACGTTCTGCCGGTCAATATCCGTTCCCTTATATAGTAAATGTCTTGTCAGTTTCTTCATCTATACTCAACGCTTTCTAAAATTCTGTATCAGCAGTATGGACAGCAGCATACGGGTCATGTAGCTTACGGCGGTCAAGGGCTTCAGATAGCTCTCCCCTTCCAGCCTTTCATCAATGGTAACCGGCACCTCGGCCACCCTGGCCCCCTGTTTAATCAAGAAGGACACGGTATCCGGCTCCGGGCCGTAATTCAGGTTCAGGGCAAACTCCTCTATCATCTTCCGGTCAAACAGGCGCATACCGGACGTGGGATCCGTAATCCTGGCCCCGGTGGTCAGGCGGATTACAGCCGCAATCAGACGGCTGCCCACCATGCGCATGGACCAGCCCTTTTTCCCGGAAATGAACCTGGATCCAATGACAATATCAAATCCCTGCTCCATCTTCTCCTTCATGGATCCGATGAACTCCGGCCTGTGCTGTCCATCCCCGTCAAACTGGATGGCATAGCGGTAGCCTTTCTGGTAGGCGTATTTCATGCCTGCCTGGAAACAGCCCGCAAGGCCAAGGTTCACCGGCAGGTCCAAAAGGTTGTAGCCGTTTTCCCTGCATATCCGGGCGGTGTTATCCCTGGAACCGTCATTGACCACCACGTAATCCAGCTCAGGGAAATCCCTCACCAGGTGGTCCACCACCTTCCCTATATTCTTTTCCTCATTGTAAGCCGGTATCACCAGCAGTACCTTATCCATATCAATTCCTCTGTCAGATTATATTACGCCTGTGCCGTGGGTCCATCCGTGCCATTGGCATCCATATCACCATACCAGAAGCCGTATATCCTTCTGCGCCCTGACGCCGGGCCTGGCGGACAGCACCTCATCCCCCGGCTCCCTGCCCATGGCCCAGAGGACCAGGGCCAGGGGCAGGTCCACGCCTGCCGCATGGCTGAAGGGATATCCGCCCCCAAAACGGGCGTTCATTTCCAGCACATAATATGCTCCGTCTTCCTCCAGCACATCCACATCCAGGTTCCCCCTGTGGCAGAGCAGTGTACCAAGCGTCCTGCCAAGTGCTGCAAGTTCCTGATTGTCAATGGTCCCGGCCGAATCCGTCTCGCCGGAACGCATGGCCATCTTTTCCTTGACAACGGTGGCACGGTATCTCCCGTCCAGGTCGTTCATCACATCCAGCCCATATTCCCGCCCCTTGATCCGCTGCTGGAATATGACGCATGAATCAGGGTCTGCCATGGATTCATATCTCAGATAGGAGTCCTGTATGCCCCTGCGGCATTTGCCTGCAAGCACCCTCATCTCCTCCGGGTCATCCGCCTGGTATACGGACAGGGAGCCCATACCCCAGCGTGGCTTGACCATCACGGGCCAGGAAATGCTCCCATTCCCCACGGCCTTAAGCGCCTCATCCATGGACAGCCAGGAGGCAGGCACAGGGATTCCCGCCTCCCTCAGTACTGTAAATGTCCTCCATTTATCATTGCAGATATCCGCTGCTTCCGGCTCAGCCGTCACAACCACGGTCCCCATCTCAGCAAACAGGCTCCTGTTTGCCGCCAGCACCGGCACATCGATATCAAACAGCGGTATCAGCAGGCCGATTGCCTCCTTTTTACAGTATTCCAGCAAAAAGGGAATATATCCCTTATCGTAGATAAGAGGCGTAATCACAGAACGGTCAGCGCTGGCAAAGGCAGGGCATTCACCGCTGTTAGCCGCATGGACCAGCCCGCCGCAGCCCGCCGTCTTAAGGGCCTCTTTAAAATATCCTGCAAGATAGCCTCTCCTGCCTGCACTTGTAAGTAAAATATTCATAATCACGGCTCCTCGTCATATTTTCTTCCAGCACCGCGCTGTTATTTGCCCAGACTAGTGTTGCATTCCTTCAGAATCCTGCATATCCGGTCCACATCCTCCATCGAAAGGTCGGCATACAGGGGCAGGGTCAGCACCCGCTCCGCCATATACGCGGCCACCGGCGTATCCTCAGGCGAGAACCGCCCTTCGTAGCACTGGAACCCGTTGGTCAGGGGATAAAAATATTTCCTGGGATAAATGTCATTTGCGGCCAGGGCGTCGTATACCTGGTTCCTGTCAGCCCCAAAGCCGTCAAATATAACAGGGAAATACGCATAATTCGGCGTAAGCCCTTTTTGGCAGCGCGGAAGCTTAAGCCCTGGAATGCCGTCCAGATGTTCCATATAACGCTCCACCACTTTCCTGCGTTTCCCAATCTCCTCATCCACATGGCGGAGGTTGCACAGGCCCATGGCGGCCTGGAACTCGTTCATCTTGGCATTGCCGCCCACCCAGACCACATGGTCCTGGTCCACAATCCCGTAATTCTTCAGACAGTTAAGCCTGTGGTCCATCCATTCCTCAGCAAACGTCACCGCGCCGCCTTCGATGGAATTAAACACCTTAGTGGCATGGAAGCTGAAAATGCTGGCGTCCCCGAACTCAGCCACGCCCTTCCCATTATAGCGCTCCCCAAAGGTATGGGCCGCATCATAAATCACCTTCAGGCCATGCTTTTTGGCAATGGCCCCAATCCGCTCCACATCACAGATATTGCCGTATACATGGACCGGGATGATGGCCGATGTGCGCTCTGTAATCAGTGCCTCTATTTTGTCCGGGTCCATGGTATAGTCCGCCGGGTTGATGTCGCAGAACACAGGCGTCAGCCCGTTGCGCACAATCGCATGGGTGGTGGATGCAAATGTAAACGGAGTGGTTATCACTTCTCCGGTCAGCTCCAGGGCCTGGATTGCCATCTCTAAGGCCATGTGTCCGTTGACGAACAGCACCAGCCGGTCTGTTCCCATGTATTCCTTCAGCTCCTGTTCCAGCTGTTTGTGGAAATCCCCCATATTGGTCATCCATGCGCTGTCCCATATGGGCTTAATCATCTCAATATATTCTTCATACGAAGGCATTGAAGACCTGGTAACCAGAATCTTCTCCCTTTTATCTTCCTGTCGGTTCATGAAACATTTCCTTTCCGGGTGGCGCCAATGCGTGCAGCACAGTTCCTCATTTTCCATCCATGCACAATCCATTTACCACCGCAGCCCACACACAACCGTGAGGAACCATACCTCTGCCAGTATGATGTCCAGTACCAATCCGGCTCCCGCCATCCGGGCAGGTCCTGCGTGCAGGTATTCCTTATAATAGTACATCTTACTCTGGTGAAGCAGCCTCTGCTTATCAACAATCCGCTTCAGGCTCTTGTCAATGGTGACGGAATGCGCATGGACATAGGATTCGTCCGTTACCAGCACAGTCTTTAACCCCAGCTCCTGAAACTTCCGGCCCAGCACCTTTTCCTCATAGTACAGGAAAATATGGCTGTCAAACAGCTCCTCTGTATCCTGTGGTGTCAAAAGCCCCGGCTTCAGCATAAAAAAAGACCCGGGCACTGCATCCACCAGGCGGCTGTCCTCATCCCCCGCGTTCTGAAGGCGGTAGGACGGGGTATTCAGCATGGCCTTAAACAGCCGTCTGGTAATAAGCCCGGTGTCCAGCAGGTCTTTCCACAAAGGCAGCAGGGTCCAGTAGGAGAACAGATCCTTCCCCTGCGGATCCACCACCCGGGCCGAAGCCATCACCGCGTCCTCCGTGTTATCCAGGGCATGCTTCACCCGCTCGATGCACCGGGGCGTCACGTGGATATCCGGGTTGGCGATGATGATATAATCCGCTTCCAGATATTCCACCGCATAGTTAATGCCGGCCTGGTTGCCCATGCCGTATCCGCCATTTTCCTCGGTCCTCAATACGTGGATCTTGTCCGTGTGCCGCAGTGTCTTAAGCTTTTCCCAGGAATCGTCCGTGGAACAGTTGTCCACCAGCACGATGGAATCCAGGCACGGATACTCCCTTATCTCATTGGCAAGCGCCATGGCGGTGGCGGCATCGTTATAGTTTAATATAATACAGCATATTTTGTCCATATCAATCCTTGTTCCCACTTTATTTCCAGATTCTCCGGCATCTGCCTGTCCCCAATCTATCCCCGCTTCCTCCGGACATCTGCCTGTCCCCCATCTATCTCCGCTTCCTCCGGCTGTCCACCAGCTTCATCCCCATGCTGCGGCTGACCCACAGCCTGAAGGGCGGACAGAGCCAGGTCAGGCGGTTGAACAGCCACCACATGTGCATATACCGTTCTTTCCCGGTCTGCTTGGGCGTGTCCTTCCATGGCGTCTTGGCAAGATAATACTCATACAGCTTCTTAAAATGATTATGGTTCCCGGCAATCCATGGCCGCTCGTCCCCCAGATAATGGATGATGGCAGGGGAACGCCTGGCCTCCAGATAGGCCTCCTCACCAATCTCCCGGTAGGCCGCGCACATGGAGCACAGGGTGGAATACCGGAAATAGCGGTAATTGGTAAAATAATTGTATTTCACCGGAAGTGTCTTTATTCTTCCTTTCAGGGCGCCGTTGATGGTATCCTGGTCGCATGCAAAGAGCCTGCCGTGACAGCTTTTGTAGAAATCCAATAGTTTCTGAAGCACATCCTCCTGGCGCCACCTGTCAAGGGCCATGAGAAGTACCCCTGAATTGTAATACGGGTCGTCCTTGCCCATACCGATGGATTCCTTCATCTCCTTATACACCGTGGGTTCCATTACCATCCCCACCACCGCATCCCCTAATTCAGTTTCATAAAGGGGCCTTATGCTCTTGCATACAATGGTGTCGCAGTCCAGGTACAGGGCCTTCTTCACGGTGCCGGGCAGCACCTGGGGCGCAAAGAGCCTGCCCATGGCGCTGATATCAAACCCCCTGGTATCAATATCAAAGTCAAACCGCTGCTTTAAGTCCCCCAGCTCCACCACATGAAGGGTCCTGTGGAATGCCTCCGCCATGCCAGCAAGCCTTTCCTTATATTCCTGGCACATCTGGGCAGATAGTATATAAATATCCATATTCCTTACATTCCGGTTATTATCCAGTAAAGAATACATGGATGCGGCCAGATGTCCGGCATACCCGTCATTGGACGCATATATGATATTGGCTGTTTCTTCATTCCATTCCATATTATGCCACCTGTTTCTTACGTTCTTTGGTCTTTCTAGTGTCATTTTGTTTACAATTTTACATTATCACTTCTAAAAAGTAAATCACATCTGGAATTTTTCCCTTAAATATGATAAATTAGGACATGTATGGTATCTATAAAATTTAGGAGGATTTTTCCAATGCATAAGTACATGAAACGTACTGCTGCTGCACTGCTTGCCGGAGTCTTCATCATCGGACAGGCATGTACGGCATTGGCAGCACAGGATGATTCCAATTACGGGCCTGCATTCGGCACCACCAAGGCAGAACAGACTGCACCTGGCGGCGGACAGGCTTCTGGCGATAATCAGGCTTCCGGTGACAACCCGGCTTCCGGTGACAACCAGGCTTCCGACGGCAATCAGGCCTCCGGTGACAACCAGGCTTCGGGCGGCAGCCAGACACAGCCCACCCAGGGCGCTGCCACGGAGACTCTCCCCGGAAACGATGCGGCAGCCAATGCCCAGGCGGATGCGGATGCGGCAGCAGCCCAGGCAGCGGCCGAACAGGCGGCGGCAGCTGAGGAAGCAGCCATGCAGGCTGCCATCATTGCCAACACGCCTTATCTTCAGCTTCAGGTACTGCGTCCCGATACCACCTGGACCGACCCGGTCATTGGTGACACAACCGTTGTTTCCGAAGGAGGATTCCGTTCCCTCTGTATCTATCTGAACAACATCGTGGGCAATGTACTTTACAGGACCTACACCAGCGCACACGGATGGAGTGAGTGGGCCATGAACGGCGACCATACCACGGTATGGGAGGACGGCGCCCTGGTAGAAGCCATCCAGATCCGGTTCACGGGATTTGTAGGCAACACCTTTGACGTTTATTACCAGACTACCCTGACCGACGGCACAGAACTTAACTGGGCGCGCAACGGACAGACAGCAGGCACCATGGGCACAGGAAAGGTAATGCAGAGCTTCCGCGTATCCCTTTGGGGTAAGAATGGCGAAGCCGCATCCTACAACATGGATAAACCTCTGGAGGCAGCTGCCCCGGACGGCATCCAGACCATTGACGGGGCTGTTGTGTACAGCAGCGGGACCGGCGTACCCTTCACCGGATGGGGCTGGAATGACAGGGACCGCTACTACTTTGTGAACAATGTCCCGGTTACAGGATGGCAGTACATAGACGGCTACAAGTATTATTTTGATGAGACAGGCAAGGTTGTAACCGACTTAGAGCCGCTTATCGGCGCCAACGGTCCCTTCCTTATCCGCATCAACAAGCAGATGAACACCACCACCGTGTATGTACAGGACGGCGGAAACGGCTTTATCATCCCGCTTAAGACATTCCTCTGCTCCACTGGCGAGGATACCCCATTAGGTACGTTCAAGACACCTGAGAAGTACCGCTGGAGGCTGATGAACAGCGGCGTTTATACACAGTATGCAACACGCCTTGGTTCAGGTTTGAGCTTCCTGCTCCACTCCATTATTTACGACAGCCCCAATGTGAACACGCTGAAGCCCGAGACTTATAACTTCCTGGGCGTGGTACGTTCCGCAGGCTGTATCCGTTACACATCCGGTGATTCCAAGTGGATTTTTGACCACTGCGCACTGGGTACCACGGTTGAGGTTTACAATTCCTCCATCCCCGGCCCATATGACAGGCCTGCCATTGAGCAGCCTATCTCAGCCGACCAGCACTGGGATCCCACGGACCCGGTTGCAGTGGCGGCCATGAACGGCGGGCAGTAGGGACATAAGGACAGTACGTATTGTGGACTGGCCCGGATACAAAGATACATAAGCCATCATAAATTCAAAAGGCCGCAGCCCCTGACATCACCGTGTTCAGAAGGGCTGCGGCCTTTATCCTGCTTTCCTATCCAGTTTTCCTATCCAGCTTCCCGGTCTCCTGACGTAAACAGACATCCGGGGATATCCCCTGCTTTACAAATCACCTATCATTTTCTCCGCTTCACCATCCCAAGCAGATACGTAAAGCTCTCCACCCTGAACAGGGCGGCCGCTCCCCCATAGATAAGCGCCCCTGCGCCAATCTGAAGAATCAGCTTCATCCATGGACCGCCGGGCAATACGAACTGGAGGGCATACACAGCAGCGCACATTCCCACAGAAAGGGCCATGGACGGCATGATATCCATCCACTGGCTGGATATGCTGTATCCCAGCAGCTTCTTGTTGGGCCACGCATTGATGAAGGTACACAGGAAATCAATGACAGCCTTGATGGATACAAGGATGAACGGGCCGAACTGGGCCCCGATCACAAGTCCCAGGATACCGATGGTCTTCTTTATGACCTCCAGTTTCAGGAAGATATCGCTGCGCCCCACCGCGTTGATGGCCTGGAGGTTGGTGATGTGGATGGGCCAGAAGGAGTATGCAATACACATGATCCTAAGATAAGGCACGCAGATCATCCATTTCTCCCCCAGCAGCGCCAGCACCATGGTATCCGCCACTGCAAACAGCCCGAACAGCATGGGAAGCACCAGGAAGGAACTGGTCCTGATGGCCCTGCGCACCATGCTCCTGACCTGGGCAATGTCCCCCTGCCTGGAGGAAAATGCCGGCAGCAGCACGGCCTGTATGGCTGCCCCCAGGTTATTGACAATCAGCTTGGGGAACTGGTCGCCCCGGTTATAGGCGCCCAGCAGTTCCTCATTATAAATCTTCCCCATGATTAATCCGTAAAGGTTGTTGAACAGGGTGTCTAAAAGGGCTGCCAGCAGCAGCTTCCATCCAAATGAGAACATGGAACGGATACGGCCCATGGCAAACACCAGGCGCGGTTTCCAGCTGACCGTCAGGAACAGGGTGGTCATAAGCGCCAGATAATAGGCAATCTGCTGGCCCACCATGGCCCAGACGCCCATTCCCCTGTACGCCATGAAAATACTGGCCGCGCCGGATATCACCACCGCCGCCATGGTGGCCTTAAACAGGCCCTTGAACTCCATTTTCCTGGACACATAGGCGGTCTGCACTGAAATCACGGCCCCAGGGAACAGCACCACGGCCAGGACCCTGACAATGGGCACCAGCACATCGTTGTGGTAAAATCCCGCGATGGAGGGCGCTGACGCGTACAGCGCAGCATACATCACGCCCGCAATCACAAGGCTGAAATAAAACACAGACGAGAAATCCGCGTCATCCGAATGCTTTTTCTGCACCAGCGCCGTGCTGAAACCGTTCTGCACCACCACGTTGGCAATGGTGATGAATATCATGATGATGCTGACCAGGCCATATTCCGCCGGGCTTAGAAGCCGGGCCAGGATGATGGCAATCACAAACTGGATTCCCTGGGCGCCGCCATTTTCTAAAATTTTCCAAAACAGGCCTTTCAGGACCTTATTCTTTATCTCTGTCTCCGCCAAATCCTAACTTCCTTTCCGTTCCCCTGGATTCCCCTGAATCAACCTGCCTTAATTGCTCCCCCGCACCATCCTCTGGAGCAGCCGGTACAGGCCGGGAGCCATGATTTCAAACCGGATGAAGAACCTGGTCCTGAGACTCAGCTCCCTGTAATATCTCCGGTACTCCTTCTTCCTGACCTGGTCATAGTGTTTCGTGTTGACCTGTGTAAGGAAATAAATCCGCTTGGCAGCGCTCATGGCCTCATTATGGAACCGCCCGAAGGTGGAGCGGTCAAATGTCTCATACATTTCCTTCATCTGCTCATAGTAGCGCTTTTGTTTATTTTCATAATCCCCCTGTTTCATCAGGCTGGTCCAGGAGCTTGCCACGCCCACCCGGTACACGCACATAGGCTCGTCCATATAGTAAGCGTATCCGGCGCATGCCATCATCAGCTGCATGGGGATATCCCCCACCGGGCAGTGCAGGTAGTAGTCGGGCAGGGTTTTTACGATCCGCGTGGGAAACACAAGGGACGCCGTGGGATACCCCGTGGATTTGTCCACGATGGCCTCCGGCTCCACCTTCCGGCTCTCCCTGTAAGGCCGCATCATCCCTTCTGCCCTGGAACCGTCCACACTTATGATCCTGCTGCTGTGAAAACACAGGGAACAGTCCGGGTTGGCCCGGAGATAATCCACCTGCTTCTGGAGTTTATGAGGGTCTGTCCAGTAATCATCCCCCTCGCACATGGCGATGTATTCCCCCCTGGCCCTTGGAAAATTGAAAATACTGATATTGGAAATCCCTTTGGAATACTGGTTTTCCTCCCTTAGGATCGGTTTTATGATGTCCGGGTACCTGGCCGTGTACTCCCGGATGATATCGGCCGTCCCGTCCGTGGAAGCATCGTCGTGAATCAGGATTTCATATGTGAAATCTGTCTTCTGCATCAGGAACCCGTCCAGGGCGCTCCTTATATAGGGTGCATGGTTGTAAGTGATGCAGCAGATGCTGACCGTGGGCCTGACATTTTCCATTCTATAATCATCCATATCTTAATCTCCCATAAACAACATCTGCCCAATGGTCCGAAGGGCTGAATTTTTAGTAAATCCGTAACGTATCATAAGCGCAATCCTGCCAAGCCTGCCCTTTCCCGGAAGTTCCGTGAACGCAGCCAGGATTTCCCTCTGCTCCGGATCCAGCTTATCGCGGAACATGGCCAGCAGGCATCCGGCCTGTCCAAACATAAGCCTGTAATTTTCCTTTGCCCTGCTGCCATCCCTGATGCGCTCCCCGGCTCCTTTGAGGCTGTCCCCTTTTTCCGCCCCCAGGGTGTTGTCCCTGTGCTGGCGGTACAGATACAATGGCTGCCCCACCCATCCAATCCTTCCAAAACAGCTGGCAAGAAGGGCCAGCCAGGCGTCATGCATCAGGCAGACACTGGGCAGCTGTTCCAGGTACCCAAGCATGGGTCGGTTCATCATGACCGCGCCTCCGGTGACATTATTCTGTACCAGCAGCTGTGAAAGCCTGGTGCGCTCCGGCGATATCTTCTGATAACCAAAAAAGCTGGGGGCAATCTCATTGAGCTGTTCATCCACCACCTTAAGGTCGGAATGGACCAGCACCGGAAGCCTGCTGTCCGGCGGGTTTCCTTCCAGTTCCTGCATTTTCCCAAGAAGCATCTGCACCTTGCAGGGCAGCCACACATCGTCCTGGTCGCTGAGCATGAAGTAGTCTGAGGATGCGGCCCTTATAAGCCTCCCGCCTTCCTCAGGCGTCAAATCGTAATTTCCCTCCCAGGCAGCCTTCCCCTGTCCGGCGGCCAGGGAGGCCATCATTTGAAGGAGTCCCAGGAAATGGGCCGCGGCCCCTCCCGAGCCGGTGCGTCGGTGGAGTACAAGCACACAATCCCTGTGTTTAAGCCCATACTGGTCCAGAAGCTCACCTGTACCGTCCGTGGAGCCGTCGTCTGATACCACAAGAAGGATTCCCCCCTGGCCCTGGGCCAGGATGGAATCCATCTGCTCTTCAATATAATCCCTGCCGTTATAGGCAGCCGCCAGTACCGTTATTCCGTGGTCCATACCTGCCTCATCCAACATTTCCAATGCTTTCACCCAAAGATTTCCTCTGCCCGTTTCATGGCTGATTCAATCACCTTATCCATGTCATAATACTTATATTCTCCCAGACGGCCGCCAAACAATACATGTTCCTCCGCCCTGGCCAGTTCTTCATAGCGGCGGTACAGCTCCTGGTTCTTCCCGTCGTTGACCGGATAATAAGGCTCCATGCCCTCCTGCCAGCTGACCGGGTATTCCCTTGTGACCACGGTCTTTGGCTGGTTGCCGAATTCAAAATGCTTGTGCTCAATCATCCTTGTATACGGCGTCTCCCTGTCCGTATAATTGACCACTGCCACGCCCTGGTGGTTCTCCTCGTCAAGCACCTCAGACTCAAAGCGCAGGCTGCGGTATTCCAGCTTGCCAAAACAGTAGCCATAGAAGGCGTCAATGGTTCCGGTATAGACCACGGTACCTCCCAGGCTGTCGTAATGCTCCCTGTGCTCCAGGTAATCCACCCCAGTCTCAATATCGCAGCCCTCAAACAGCCTGTCTATGATGGCATTGTATCCGCCAATGGGAATGCCCTGGTATAAGTCATTAAAATAATTATTATCATAGGTATAGCGCACGGGTATGCGCCGGATGATGAATGCAGGCAGTTCCGTACAGTCCCGGCCCCACTGTTTCTCCGTATATCCCTTGACCAGCTTCTCATACAGTTCCCGTCCCACCAGGCTGATGGCCTGTTCCTCCAGGTTGCGGGGTTCCCCCTGTACCTCTGCCTTCTGCTTCTCGATGATGGCCTTTGCCTCATCCGGCGTGGAGATTCCCCACATCCTGCTGAATGTATTCATATTAAAAGGCATGTTGTACATCTCGCCCTTAAAGTTTGCCACAGGGCTGTTGGTATAGCGGTTGAACTCAGCCAGACCGTTGACAAATCCCCACACCTTCTTATTACTGGTATGGAAAATGTGGGCGCCGTACTTGTGCACATGGATTCCCTCCACATCCTCACAATATATATTACCGCCTATGTGGTTCCTTTTTTCCACCACCAGGCATGTCTTCCCGCTCTTTTTCGCATACCAGGCAAACACGCCTGCGTAAAGCCCGCTTCCAACTAATACATAATCGTAATGCTTCATTCCGGATTCTCCTCCTTCGGACACCACCCCCTGCTTCAGAGGGGTTTTGCTTTCACAATTGTACTATGTTTTGGCGGAAATGTAAATGATGGCATGGCACATCAGCAATCAAATAGAGAAGCACAACACGCCACCAGACAGGCGGCGTTACCTATTCCCACACGGGATAACAGGAACGCCGCTTTTTATGCCCTCATCTCATGCAGCAGGGGCAAGGAGGTATACCTTTTCCCTCAAAAACACCTTTCTACCGCGTGACAGGACTCGGAAAGCAGCGCCCGGTCTTATTATTTTTTCGAAACGCTGCTAATTTTAATTATAAAATTATTCTCGTGCCGTTCCCACTTTGATTGAGAAATAGATGGAAGATTAAAAACTTTCACCATATTATCGTTTAATTCATTAATCCGTGCGGACATTTCAGGGTTATCTAACTTTATACTAACTCTATTTAGGTTAATAGCACTATGAATATTTTTAAATTCAAATTTAGGTAACAATTTCCAACCGCCGCAATAATTTCTCAAAGCCTGCCACTTGGGGAATGAGCGCGTCAACGGCAATCTTTATCTTCCCTTTCCAACTCGTCCCCGTCTTTTCCGCTTGATACTCTGCATAGCTTTTACCCTTGCTGCCTTTACCCGGAACGACAACGGATAAGCCGTGTTCCCGGCACAGCTTGTCGCTCATGTTCCGTATGCCGTAATATGTCCGCTTGTTGGAATTATACTTCACTTTGTCCTGCTTCATATTTTTCACCTTATTACATTTTGCCGTTCATCTTTCTTATTTAGACATGAATACACATCTCATAGCATTGATAAGAATAGAGCATATCATTAACTTTCAGAAATGCAAAATCGGCTTGAAGTGTATGAAACTTCAAGTATAATTATATGCAGATGGTGATAAGATGTTTAAAATAGGTGAGTTTTCAAAGATAGCGCAAGTATCTATTCGTATGCTTCGGTATTATGATGAAGTAGGGCTGTTAAAGCCGGAAGAAGTCGGCAAATGGACGGGGCACCGAATGTACTCGGTAACTCAAATACCCCGCCTAAATAGAATATTATATTTGCGTGACATCGGTTTTAATATTTCTGAAATTGCGCTTGCACTCGAAATGAATGATTGTTTACTACTTGAAACCCTTGAACAAAAGCGATTAGAAATTATGGATACCATACAGAATGAGCAGGAAAAACTACGGAAAATCGCGATTGCTAAAAACGAAATAAAAGAAAACAAAGGAGAACTTCATTACAACATTTCCATTAAAGTAATCCCGGAGTATCAAGTGCTTTCTTTACGAAGAATTGTTCCTACATACTACTCCGAGGGTGATTTATGGAATGAACTTTCTGCTTTTGCCAAAGAACAGAAGATAGAAATATCCAGTCATACTTTTTCTGTTTATCACGACACAGAGTACAAGGAACAAAATGTGGATATTGAGTTATGCGTCCCGGTAAGTAAGCTATGTAAAGATATTGCCCCATTCTGTTTCCGTATTATCGAGCCTGTCCCCGTTATGGCTTGCACAATGGTATATGGTGACTTTTCAAATATCAAAGGAGCGTATATTGCTTTTGCTGAATGGCTGCAAAAAAACAGTAAATATCGAATGTCAAACCCTATGCGGCAAATTGTGCATAGGGGATCGTGGAATGAGAGTAATCCGGCAAAGTACCTGACTGAAATCCAAATACCGTTGGAACTTAGTTAGCAATGTCCTGCAAAAATGCAGGGCATTTTTATTTTACCTCTTGTATCTCACATGATGTGAGGTATTATACTGAACTCAAAGCAGAAAACGAGGAGGTACAACATGAATGATTATCAATTAAAACCTATTGGAAAGGTAAAGAATGATGACAGCGGAGCATTTATTGAATTAGAGCCGGAGTATATTCCCGGACTGCAGGCATTAAACGGATTTAGCCATATCAACGTAGTATGGTGGTTTAGTGATTGTGATAATCAGACAGACAGAAATATATTACAAACCGAACAGCCCTATAAAAATGCACCAACAGTAATGGGCGTTTTTGCCACAAGGTCGCCAGTCCGCCCTAACCCTATTGCTTTGACAACATCAGAAATTATCAGCATTGATTTTAACAAGGGAATTATTCGGGTTACTTTTATTGACGCGAATGACAATACTCCCGTGTTAGATTTAAAGCCGTACACACCGAGTTTTGACAGAGTAGAAACACCCGGTATTCCTGCATGGTGCAGCGAGTGGCCGAGAAGCACAGAAGCATCCGGCTGCTTTAATTGGGAGCAGGTATTCAATTTTTAAGGGGGCTTTATGAAACTGAAAGATTATGTTCAGAATAAACCGAAACTTGAAACGGACAGGCTTTTATTACGTCCTTTGCAATATGATGATGTTGCCGATTTGAAAGAATGGATAGGCGACAGATCATTATATCAATATTGGGGGAAACGTCCCGGAAAAAGTGACTTAAATCCCGAATTGCTATTTCAAAAAAAGGAGCGTCCTACAAAGAGTTTCCATTGGGGGATTGTTCATAAAAAGGACGATAAAGTGATAGGTGAAATGTGGGTATATCTCATTGAAAATGACCGCATGGCAAAAGTGGCTTTCCGTCTTTCTCCAATTTATCAAGGACATGGTCTTATGGCAGAAGCCTTAAGAAACGTAGTGATTTTCTGTTTTGAAAAAACAGAATTACAACGGCTATGGTCTGATGTTCATGTTCTAAATATCGCGTCATATAAAACACTGGAAAAAGCAGGATTTAGGCGAGAGGGGCATATTCGGGACGGAAAAATGGTAAATACTTATTGCGATTATTATTTATATGGTATGACGAGAACCGATTATTATGAAACAGAAAGTATGACACAGCCACCCAACGGGAAATAAAAAAACCGTTGTTGAGGCGGTGGGGTTTTCATACGCCCAAACAAAATAAGGCGAGCCTATTTAAGTATACGGCGGTATCAAAGAGGTATCGCCGTGTTGCTTTTGTATTAACGGCTTTTGCAAACAGGCGTTGAATCGGGAAGCTATGAACGCCCACAGGGACACAAAGCGTCAGCAGTTACGCGAAGTTACTTTTTCCGATTTGTTGCCACAGGAAGAACATCAGCTCCACGTTTACGACCAGTATTTCGCAGATGATGAAGCGGAACAGTTCGCTTAAAGCTGCCTTTTACACAGCCATACAGGACGATTGTATTCGGAAAAATCCGCATGAGCGCAGCCGTATATGAAGCGTTCAAGCGTGTGCTGAAAAACAGAGGGCGGACAAAGCCTATCGTTATCGACGGGTACGGGAACTTCCCTTTCCTTAACCGAAACGGCTTGCCAAAGGTGGCAGCAAATTATGAAATTATGTTCAGGGGGGCTTGTGAAGAAGCACAACAAGTGCCATGAGAAAGCATTACAGTATATCATGGGACATTCCAACATCAACATGACGCTACACTGAACTATAACGCTCATGCCACTTCTGACAGTGCATTAGCAGAAATGGAACGGCTGATTGCTTAGTAGTAAATAGAGGTTTTACTACTCTTTCTACTACCTTTGAACGCAGAAACATGAGGGGATATGAGAATATTTAAGAACATCTTCCGATATCTATAGGCATGTCTGATAGTTGGGGTGTTGGTAAATCATACATTAAAAATCAGTTGGAAAACAATTTGCCGGAAATGTGCAATACCATGGCAACATCTTGAAAAACTCAAGAAAAAACAGTATAAGCAATGGTTTGCTAAGCGGAGGTAAGCGTCAATCTGGCGCTTACCTATTCTTATCTGATACAAATCCTGAAATTCCTTAACCGCATTACAAGACCAGTCTTCTTTGAAATTGAATATGCTTTTGCTACCGTAGCATCTGATTCCTTTGTGAAAGAGAAGTGTATTTCAAGGTTCGAAAGCTTATGATAGATATAGACAAGATGCTTAAAATATTTTTTATTTGTCACGCATATAAACAACGCTTTCATAAGGGCGGAGACATGTAATCATCCGGCTGTCCTGAGAACCGCCTTCCTGCTCCCTGTTTCCCGTCCCCAAAGCATCTCCCCCGTCCGTAATATCCGCCTCATCCGCAGCATCTGTTCCATCTTTAACATCTGCCTCATCCCTATAATTACTAACCAAAAGCCTCCACCCCGTCCGGTCAAAGGGTTCCGTCAGCCCTATCACCTCACCAGCCATGTTATGGAAGGCCATCAGCTCGCTGCTGCCGTCAAAACGCCTGTATGCCAGAATCTGTGGATGGCTGCGGTCCACGAATTCTATCTCCCCTTCGGCAATCACGGGGTACTCCTTGCGCAGGGCGATAAGACGTTTATAGTGGCTGAGGATGGAATCTTCATCCTGCTGCTCCGATTCCACATTGATATACGTGTGGTTACGGGGAATGCCAATCCATGGGGCCACATCCGAAAAGCCTGCCAGTTCTGAACCGTCCCACTGCATGGGCGTCCTGCCATTGTCCCTGGAGCGTTCCTGAAGCACATGGATGGCCTCCTCCCTGGTGCTCCCCTGGTCCTGAAGGATTTTATAGTAGTTAATGCTCTCCACATCCCTGTACTGGGAAATGTCATCATAGTAAGCATTGGTCATGCCCAGTTCCTCACCCTGGAACACATAGGGGGTGCCCCGGAACATATGGATGGCGGTCGCAAGCATCTTAGCGGATTCCTTCCAGTACTTCCCATCATCCCCAAACCTGGAAACAGCCCTGGGCTGGTCATGGTTGCACCAGAAAACCGCGTTCCAGCCTCCGCCCTCCTGCATGCCTTCCTGCCATTCCATGAACAACCGCTTCAGTTCCCTCAGGTCCGGCTGCATCAGCTTCCACTTATCCCCGTCTTTATAATCCACCTTCAGGTGATGGAAATTAAAGCACATGGACAGTTCCCTGTCCTCAGGACGGCTGTAGCGGATGCAGTTGTCCAGGGAGGTAGAGGACATTTCCCCAACCGTCACCATGCCGTCAATCCCGGTATCCCTTGTCAGCTCCTGAAGATACTCATGGACATGGGGGCCGTCCGTATAGAAACCGCGCCCATCCCCTATACTGTCATCCCCGAATATCTCCGGCTTGGATATAAGGTTCACCACATCAAAGCGGAATCCCCTGACGCCTTTATCCTTCCAGAACCGGATAACCTCCTTAAGTTCCCGGCGTACCCTGGGGTTATCCCAGTTTAAGTCTGCCTGGGTCACATCAAACAGGTGCAGATACCACTTTTTCAGGTGCGGCACATATTCCCATGCACTGCCGCCGAACTTGGACTGCCAGTTAGTGGGCGGGGCGTCCGGCTCCCCGTCCCGGAAAATGTAGTAATCCATATACTCAGGATCACCCTCCATAGCCCGTTTGAACCACATATGCTCCGTAGATGTGTGGTTAAATACCATGTCAAACATACATCCCATATCCCGCCTTCCGGCTTCCCCAATCAGTTCCTCCACATCCTCCATGGTGCCGAACATGGGGTCCACGGACAGGTAGTCGGCCACATCATAGCCATTGTCGTTCTGGGGGGATTTGAAAAACGGGGTCAGCCATATATAGTCAATTCCCAACTCCTTCAGGTAATCCAGGCGGCTGATTACCCCCCTTAAATCCCCCTGCCCGCTGTGCGTGGTATCCTGGAAGGATTTTGTATATATCTGATAAATTGTGCTGCTTTTAAAGTCTCTCATGGATGGCTCCTCCTTCATACATACAGTCCATGTACATTTTCCTTTTATGTTCCACTGCTTCCCGCTGTGCCGGGCCAGTGACCGTCAGACACATTCCAGAAGCGCCACCGGGTCTTTGCCCGCCCTGGCATGGATACCGGACTTCCAGTCAATGGACGAGGCGGTACCGGGGTTGGTCACTACCATGATGACCATGTCGGGATGTCCGGCAGCCTTAATTTTGTCCCGGCTAAAGCGGATAAGGCAATCACCCGCATCCACCCGGTCACCGGCCTTGACCAGGGCCTCGAACCCGTCCCCTTTCATCTCCACCGTATCCAGTCCTATATGCAGCAGTACTTCCATGCCATTGTCAAGCATCAGGCCGCAGGCATGGAGACTTCCCTCCATGACGACCGCCACGGTTCCTGGGGCCGGTGCCCTCAATACCTCATCCTCCGGGATAATGGCAATGCCGTCACCCAGGGCTTTGGATGCAAATACCTGGTCCGGCACTTCTTCCATGGGAATGACCTGACCGCTTACGCAGGCGGTAAGCTGGCTGGCGGCACAGGAAGTTGCACAGGCAGCAGGCTGGCCGTCTGCACATTCAGCTGGCTGGCTGACAGGCACCGCCCCCTGGACAAGCCCTTCTTTTACAGCGCCAATCCCTTTCCTCTTACCAATTATGAATGTAAGAGTAAACGGTATCACAATTACGATTGCCATTGCGATTGAAAATATGCCCATATAATGCGGGTTAATGGACAGGATTCCCGGTATGCCGCCTACGCCGATTGCATTGGCCTTTACGCCGGATACAACGGACAGCACGGCCGCTACGGCTGAGCCAGTCATACCACAGATAAATGGGAATCCGTACTTTAAGTTCACACCGAACATGGCTGGCTCCGTAACGCCCAGATAACAGGAGATGCAGGCCGGAACCGATATTTCCTTTGCCTTGGCATCATTTTTCTGAAGGCAGACCATGGCAAGGACGGCTGAACCCTGGGCAATGTTGGAAAGTGCAATCATGGGCCACAGGGTGGTGCCGCCAAAGTCGGCAATCAGCTGCAGGTCAATGGCATTGCTCATATGGTGGAGTCCTGTTATCACAAGGGGCGCATAGAAAAAGCCGAATACGCCTGCAAACACTCCCTTAAATGAGGACGTCAGCCCTGCGTTGACAAGGTCGGATATCACACCGCCAATCTTCCATCCGATAGGGCCAAGGATTCCGTGGGCGACAATAACGGATATGAGCAGGGAACAGAAGGGGACCACTATCATGGAAATCACTGCCGGACATATTTTCCTGAAAAACCGCTCCAGATACACCAGGGTAAATCCGGCCAGGACCGCAGGGAGCACCTGGGCCTGGTATCCAATCATATCCACCTGCATAAAGCCGAAATCCCACTTGGGTATCTCTGCCGCTGCCGTGGATGCCACGCTGTACGCATTCAGGAGCTGGGGCGAGACAAGGGTGATTCCCAGCACAATTCCCAGGGCCTGTGTGGTCCCCATCTTCTTGGTGATGGACCACACAATGCATACCGGGAGGAAATGGAACACGGCCTCTCCAATCAGCCACAGGAAGCTGTTCATGCCAGCCCAGAACACGGATATCTGGGTCAGGGTCCTGGTACCCCCGTCAAACAGTGCAATCTCCCCGATGATATTGCGGAATCCCAGAATCAGGCCGCCCACGATAATGGCCGGAATCAGCGGGGCAAATATCTCCGCCAGACTGCTCATGATCCTCTGAAGCAGGTTCTGGTTCTGCTTGGCCGCGCTCTTCACCGCCTCCTTGGATACGCCCTCTATCCCTGCAACCGCCACAAAATCATTGTAAAACGTACTGACCTCGTTTCCGATAATCACCTGGAACTGCCCTGCCTGGGTAAATGTCCCCTTGGCGGAGGGCAGCGCCTCAATGGCACTGGTATCCGCCTTTGACGGGTCGTTCAGCACAAACCGCATCCGTGTGACACAGTGGGAAACAGCGGCAATGTTCTCCCGTCCCCCCACATATGCAAGCAGTTTCCTGGAATCCTCAGTAAATTTCCCTGCCATAAATACCTCCTCAGACTGAAATGTCTTTTCTTTTTAATGTGTTTCCTGCGCCATACCATTATCTTGTTTAAACAAGTTTCTTATATTTGGATTATATCTTGTTTAAACAAGTTTGTCAATAGCAAAAAAGAGAGTTTTTTAATCTATCCAAACTCTCTCCTGCCAAACTGCCAATATATAATTATCCCTGTCCGCCTTATCCTTTTCCATCGCTTTCATCCTGCCCCGGATATATTGAAGGATTCCCCCAGGGCGCGCACTTTATTTCCCCCTATGTGCCAAATCATAGAACACAAACCGGTCCGGCCTGTGCCGCGACTGGGTAAACTCAAACATGACGCCCTGGGCGTTGTATGTCATGCTGCTCACCACCGCCATACAGTTGTACCCCTTCATGTCCAGATACGTCTCGTCAATCTGGTTCATGCGTTCCACGGTCATCTTCCGCTTGGTGGTCACGATGCTCTCCCCCAGTTCCTGCTCCATGTACTCATAGATGGAACCCTCCGCAATCTCCCGGGTCAGGTTTTTCACCACGTCCTTCAGGAAATAGTTATGGTCAATGATCAGCGCCTCCCCGTCAATGTAGCGCACCCTCTGGATATAATAAATCTGGGCGCCTATGGGAAACGTGGTCCTTTTCTGGATTTTTTCATCCACCGCAAGTTCGGCAAAACAGGCCACATGGGTTCTGTAGCTCTTTTTATTCCTGGCCACCGCCTCCTTCAGGCTCTCAATCCCGCTAAGAAGGAACTCCGACTGTTCCTGGGGCTGGTATATAATCTGGACCCCCTTGCCGTGGATGCTCTGCACATATCCTTCCAATGCCATCTGTCCGATTGCCCTTCGTATGGTATTCCTGGAACACTCAAATTCCCTGACCAACATATTCTCCGAGGGCAGCAATTCCTGACAGGCATATACCCCATTCTCAATCCTGCCCCGCAGTTCCGTATATATCTGGTCATACTTCGTCTTAGCCATATCCACCTCACTATCCTGCATCCTCCCGGTTTACAGGAAAATGCACGCTTATACTAACACTTACACTGATTTTACCCTACCGTCCCCCACATCATTGGAATGTTAAGGACAAGCAGGCGGATTAAGAACAATACCAGCAGGTGAAGGGGATAAAACCAGTAAAATATATATTTATTCCCCTGGCGTCCCTTTTCCCCGCTGTACATGAGCAGGGGGACCGCTGCCAGCGCGCCTGCCCCCATCCCTGCTCCCAGGGTATCTGCAAAGGACACCAGGCAGCCTCCCGCCACCCTGGCCGTACGGTCCTTCCTCAGAAGGTAGAATGCCGCTATCATCAGCATACCGCCCGCGCCGTAATCTGAATCCATAAGCCAGGTAAACCCGCAGGCGGCTGCCAGCACCAGCGCCATGTAAATATTCCTCCTGGCATCATAATAAGCTTCCGCCTTCTTAAACCCATGAAGCATCACAAGCCCTGCCGCCAGTTCCACATATATATTCCGGCTGCCTCCAATCCACCCATTGTACACTGCCAGGGAAAAGGGGATTTCCGACACAGCCGCAAATACAATCATGCGCAGGCAGTATTTCCTCCAGTCCCGGGTATGGAGGAATCCCTCTGTCAGAAGGAACCCATATATAGGAAATGCTACACGCCCCAGAATCCTCATGCCATAAGCCACATTGCCAAGGGTATCCGGATTGATTGTCCACAGGAAATCGCCCAGCGCGCCCCCGCTTTCCCCATACGCCAGCCAGTACTGCAGTATCACAAGCCCTGTATGGTCAATCAGCATGGTAACCATGGCAATCCATTTCAATGCATTGCTGCTGAGCTTCATCTGAAATCCTCCTCAAGCGCTGCCAAAAATCCCTGGTGGTCATTATCCAGTGTCACATGTGCCGCGCTGCGCCGTACCCCAAGAGGCGCATTGGCCATGGCGTAGCTGTTTTTAACAGCCCTGAGCATGTCCATGTCATTGCATCCGTCCCCAAAGGCAATCACCTCGTCCAGTCCAACACCGTAATGGCTGCAGAGGAAACCCACTCCCCTGGACTTACTTACCCTTCCATCCATCACTTCCAGATATACCGGCGATGAAGATGCGATGGACAGGTCCGGGAAATGTTCCTTCAGGCGTTTCTCCAGCCCCTGTACTGCTTCCTCCTGCCCCATAAGGAGGAACTTGTGCACGCCCCGGTCCGCTGTGAATACTTCCCTTATGTCCCCGTTCATGGCCTTCAGTCCTGTAATCTCCTCTTCCTTCCTGACCCAGGGACTGCTGTCATCATCCACCACCCATCTGCTGCCCCCATAGGTATTGCAGCAGATTTCAGGAAATTCCTTCCCAATCAGGTCCTTAATCCTGACAGCCAGGTCCAGATCCATCTGGCAGCTGTACATTGTATTCCCGTCCGCATCCCGGATTAATGCCCCGCTGTAGCACACCATGGGCGCCCGGTTGCCAATCATGGCCTGGATTGTGGTCATTCCTTCGGGCATCCTGGCCGAGACCAGGACAAAGGGGACGCCTTCCTTTTCCAGTTCCAGGATCTTTTTACGGGTCGGCTCCGGTACCTGATGGCCGCTGTTTAACAGGGTGCCGTCAATGTCACTGAAAATCATCTTGTATTTATAGGATGTTCGGACAGCTATCATACAGACTCCTTTATATTACGCGGTTATACCGCGGTTTTATATCACATCTTTATATTGCGGTTTTATACCGTATCATTATCACACCTTTATACCGCGCTTTTATTCCACGTTCCAATATCACGTTTTTTCTTCGTTCCATACATTTTTAATCCCTATTATCTTATCACTGACATGGGGGTTTGCAAAGTATTTTTTCGTCCTCTCCGCCTCCCTGCCCCTGTCCATTCCGGTCCATTGGTACCGAAAAGGCTGGCCGCCCAGCTTTTCCCCCTTGTATTTATTTCTACTTGTTATATAATCTTCTATAAGACATTTGTTAAAAAGCCGTTAAAATGATGGAGGAAATTCATGAGAAAAAAGACACAATTTTTGCTGAACCTGGTGCTGACACTGGTCTTTCTGGTGTTGATTGTCTTCCAGGCCCCGAACCTGAATCCAATGTATCCTGATGGTGCATTTTCCTGGTGCTTTATCATCAGCTGCTATGTAATCCTGAACTTTTTCGTTGCCCTTGGAAGCGTGCGCATCACTACCAATGAATACAACCGTCCCCAGTTATCCATTGACAAGAGCGTGGGCGGATATAAGGCAGGCTTTACCCTTTTAGCCATTCTCTGGGTCCTGTACTTTGCCGCCACCGTGCTCTCCATGCCCCTGTTCAATTACAAGGCTTACAGGGACCAGCTGGGGACGCCTGTCGTGTCGGAGTTTACCGACACGGTACAGCCCCTTGCCTTAGACCAGCTTCCCATTGTGGACAAAAGCCTTGCCAGGGAGCTTGCGGATAAGAAGGTAGGCGAAAACCCGGGACTGGGCAGCCAGGTAGTACTGGGCGTCCCGGTCATCCAGAAGGTGAACGGCAAGCTGGTCTGGGTGGTTCCCCTGGAACACTCCGGCTTCTTCAAGTGGCTTAAGAACATGGATGGCTCCGCCGGCTATATCGTGGTGTCTGCCAGCGATGTCAGCGACGTTAAACTTGTGACGGACCACAAGATCAAATACCAGGCCAATGCATATATCCTGGATGACCTGAACCGCCATGTCCGCCTGTTTGGCGGCGGCCTGTTCAAGGGACTTACAGACTATTCCTTTGAGCTGGACGATGACGGGGTACCCTACTGGGTCATCTCCACTTATAAGAACCGCTGGCTCTTTAACCTGCCGGAAGCAACCGGAGTGCTGACCGTCAACGCCACCACGGGCGAGACCACCCACTACACCATCGACACACTGCCGGAATGGGTGGACCGTGTACAGCCGGAGAGCTTTGTCATGGACCAGATACAGAACCAGGGTATCTATGTCCACGGAATCTTCAACTTCTCCAACCAGGATAAGTTCCGCCCTAGCCAGGGTGACATCATCATCTATAACGGCGCCCGCTGCTATTTGTTCACAGGACTGACCAGCGTTGGCTCTGATGAGTCAGCCATCGGCTTCATCTTAGTGGACATGGTGACAAAGGAGTCCAACATTTACCAGATGAGCGGCGCCACGGAAACAGCCGCCCAAAGCTCTGCCGAAGGAAAGGTGCAGCAGTTCGGTTACCGTGCCTCCTTCCCCATGATCATCAATCTGGACGGACAGGCCACTTACTTCATGACACTTAAGGATAATGCCGGACTAATCAAGCAGTATGCATTTGTATCTGTTTCCAACTACACCAATGTGGGAACCGGTGAAACCATTGACAGCGCCCTGCGCAACTACCGCCAGGTACAGGGCACGGTGAACAGCAACATTTCCGCAGGCCAGGCCACCTCCACCATAAAGGGGACCGTCCTGAGGATTGCCAGTGAGACAATGGAAAACACCATCACTTACAAAATCATCCTGGAAGAGCAGAAGGACCATATCTTTACCGTGTCCTATGAACTGAGCAATGAACTGGCCCTGACCCAGCCCGGCGACCGGGTAGCCATGGATTATATGGAGGACCAGACCGGGGTGTGCTCGGCGTTCTCCTTTGATAATCTGGAGTTTAAGCAAAAAGGAAATTAAGGCAGCAACAGCTGGCGTCGGCAGGACGCAAAAACCGGCTCCCTATAAAGGAGCCGGTTTTTATTGCTTATAATGGGTCCTGATTGCTTAAATCTTAATAAAACAGACGGTTCACCGCACTGAAGATACCGCGGATGGATGCCCTGGTGATGTTGGAGCTGATGCCGACGCCATAGGTTGCCTTGCCTGTGACCTGGTCTACCAGGTGGATGTAGGAGGCTGCCTCTGCCCCGGAACCGGATGCAAGCGCGTGCTCGTTGTAGTCCAGGACCTTAATCTGGATACCAAGGGCGTCCTCAAGTCCTCTCTGGACAGCGTCAATAGGTCCGTTTCCAACGCCTTCAAAGGTTTTCTCAATACCGTGGTCTGAGAAGGTGACCTTTGCAAGGGTTGCAAACTCGCCGTCCCCTGTCTCCGTATCGGTTATGCGGCACTTCCTGAAATGCATGGGTTCCTTGCGCTCCAGATAGTTCTTCTTGAACTCTTCCATGATCTGCTCAGGCGCAACTTCACCCTGCTGCTCGGAAATCTTCTGGATGACATCTGCAAATTCCTTGTGCATCCCCTTTGGCAGCTTGAAGCCGTAGAAGGTGTCCATGACAAATGCCACGCCGCCCTTGCCGGACTGGCTGTTGATACGCACGATCGGCTCGTATTCCCTGCCGATATCGCTGGGGTCGATGGGAAGGTAAGGAACCTCCCAATACTCCCCGTTCCTCTCGTGAAGCGCCTGCATGCCTTTGTTGATGGCATCCTGATGGGAACCGGAAAATGCAGTGAATACAAGCTTGCCTGCATACGGATGCCTGGGCGGGATGTCCATCTTGGTGCAGCGCTCACAGACCTCTGCAATCTCGCGGACATTCTCAATATTAAGTTCAGGGTTGATACCCTGTGAGAACATGTTGTAGGCAACCGTCAGGATATCCACGTTACCGGTGCGCTCACCGTTGCCGAACAATGTACCCTCCACACGGTCCGCTCCTGCAAGAAGGGCCAGTTCCGTGGAAGCCACGCCCTCGCCGCGGTCATTGTGGGGATGTACGCTTAAAATGATGCTCTCCCTGTTCTTAAAATGCGTATTCATCCATTCAATCTGATCCGCATACACATTGGGGGTGGTCATCTCTACGGTTGACGGAAGGTTGATGATGATGGGTTTCTCCTTGGTGGCTCCCCATGTCTCCTGGACAGCCGTACAGATATCAAGGGCAAAATCCAGCTCTGTCCCGGTAAAGCTCTCAGGCGAGTACTCAAGACGGACCTGGGTGTCGCACTCTGCCGCGTACCGCTGTACCAGCTTGGTTCCGATGACCGCGATATCCTTAATCTCTTCCATATCCTTATGGAACACCACATCGCGCTGTAAGGTGGATGTGGAATTATAAATATGTACAATGGCCTTCTTGATTCCCTCTAATGCCTCAAATGTCCTTTTAATCAGATGCTCGCGGCACTGTACAAGGACCTGGACCTCCACGTCGTCCGGAATCAGCTTGCGCTCAACCAGTGTGCGTAAGAAATCATACTCAATCTGGGACGCTGCCGGAAAGCCGACCTCAATCTCCTTAAATCCCAGTTTAACAAGAAGGTTGAACATCTCCACCTTCTCTTCCACCACCATGGGTTCCACCAGGGCCTGGTTGCCGTCCCTAAGGTCAACACTGCACCATACGGGTGCCTTCATGATTTCCTTATCCGGCCATGTGCGCTCCGGGAAATTAACAACAGGGATTCTCTTATATCTCTTATAATTTAACATGCTTCTTCCTCCAATTCTGTCCATCATTTAAAAGTAACATACCAGTCCTACGGTTTTAATCCCTCAGCCCGTACCGGGCAGTCGCTCGATGACACCGTAGCGGCGGACGATGAACAGTACTACCCTTACTGATTCAGCCCCATTTCCACATCATTCCTTTACTGTTAAAATCGCTGTGTTTTTGCAACGTTAATTCATTATAGCACATTTAGAAATAACTGACAACATGGATACCGGCCCCGGCTATTCTCAATAGTTATACCTTTTATTCCTGTGTTTTATGAACAATGGGCCTTTCAGGCCATATCCCGGGACACGGCCGACGAGACACAGTACACGTTCACGGTCCTGTCCATGCGGCTGTTGAAGAAAATCCTGTCCCCCGCATGGCTGTAAATGGGATGCGGATGGGCATCCTGCCCAAGCCAGTCGCTTTCGTGTTTACAGAGGGGAATCCATGTAAGTGTACCTGCATTCCAGTCCGGAATCACCTTGCATATGTACTCCGCATCCTTCTTATGGGGATCTGGTCCGTTGTCTGTGCTGTTTTCCCTGACTTTCTTGACTTCCCACGGATATTTGAAATAGCCGTCGCACACCAGGTTTCCCTTGTGGTCCATGGTAAAGTGGCCGTAGGCGTCATAATCCTCCGGCAGGGCTATCTCCCAGTATCTGCCGGAAGCCGGCTCATACCTGCCCACCATGGCCGGGCCTTCATGATACCCGCCGTGGTAAATGATATACGCCCCGTCATCACTCCACATCTCATGGCAGACCCAGTCCTCAGCACTGCGCGCATACCCGGCCGGATTGCCCAGGGTATCCCCTCCCACGGTGCGCACAGGCCTGAGGGTGTCCTCTGCATGGTCATACAGCCAGATTCTGCGGATGCCGCAGGAAAAGCTGGACCACTCATGATTGTACATGATGATATCCGGGTTCACGGGATGAAACTGTACATGGGTTATCCAGCATTTTGGCACTGTCTTCTCATATAAAAGCGCACCCGAATCCGTGTCGTACACGCACAGATAACTGTTAAGCCCCTCCCTCTGCACCCTTTCGTCTATATCATAGGACGGGCGGCGGTCCAGACCGCTCCCCTCTGTCTCCGGGTCAAAATCCAGGCAGCGGCCGTCCGTCATGGGGACGCATAGGTATTTCCCATCCCCGCTCACATGGGTAAATGCAGTCATGCGCCCGTACGGCACCTGATTCAGGACGGTAATCCTCCCCTCCAGGTCCACTTTGCAGATACGGTCGTCCTGGATATAATAAATGACTTCCCGCTCACAGTCCAGGCATACGCTGGCCTTACCCAGCCCCTCATTCAACGTCCCGTCAAAATAGACATAGCTCTTAAGGATTCCCTTCCTGTTGTCCGTAAGAATCCGCTCCTTCCCGTCAGACAGGCTGCGCACCACCACGTTGGGACTGCCTGTCCTGTCGCTGAGCATGTAAATGCGTTCATCGCCCTTTCCCATGGATGAACATGTAAAATACAGGAGCTGGGTATTATATTCCTGGCCTTCAGGGCAGCCGCTGACCAGCATGCGGCCGTTTAATGGATTTTGATTCATTTTATCTTATCCCCTTCCAAGTTATCATCTTATAATGCAAAACCAGGAGACCAGACTTCAGGAATACCATCCTGCAATCCATTCTCCTGATTCCATGTTCCACTGTATCCCTTACACGCAGTGTCCCTGCCTCCCCATCACATCAATCACCTGGTCCACGAACCGTTCGCATGTATCCAGGTCCGGCGCTTCCACCATGACACGCACCACCGGCTCCGTGCCGGACTGGCGCAGGAGGATGCGTCCGTCAGACCCCAGGCTTTCAGCCACTTTGGCCACCTCTGCCTGGACTGCCTCATCGTCCTGGGCTTCCTTTTTATCCTTTACCCGCACGTTCTTAAGTACCTGAGGATAGATATCAACCTCTGATGCCAGCTTCTCCAGGGTCTGCTTTTTCTCCAGCACCACTTCCATCACCTTTAAGGATGTAAGGATACCGTCCCCTGTGGTTGCGTGCTTGCTGAAGATAATATGTCCTGACTGTTCACCGCCCAGGCAGTTGCCGGTGCCTGCCATGTTCTCATACACGTACTTGTCACCCACAGCCGTCTTTTCATAGGCAATGCCTTCTCTTTCAAATGCCTTGTAAAGCCCGAAATTGGACATGATGGTGGTGACCACGGTGTTATTGAACAGGGTTCCCTGCTCCTTCATGTACTTGCCGCAGATGTACATGATGACATCGCCATCCACAACATTGCCTTTACCGTCCACGGCAATACAGCGGTCCGCGTCACCGTCATAGGCAAAGCCCAGGTCGCACTTCTGCTCCACCACAAACTTCTGCAGATACCTGATATGGGTGGAACCGCAGTCCGTATTGATGTTCAGGCCGTTGGGGTCATTGTTCATCACATGTGTCTCCGCGCCCAGGGCATCGAAAACATTCTTGGCAATGGCGGACGCACTGCCGTTGGCACAGTCCAGGGCCACCTTCATGTTCTTAAAGGAACGGGTGGCAATGGAAATCAGATAGCCGATGTAGCGGTTACGGCCAGCCGCGAAGTCCACGGTGCGGCCTATGTTTTCTTTTCTTGCCAGGGGGATTTCGCCAATTTCCCCATCCAGGTATTTTTCAATTTCCAGGATGACGGATTCTTCCAGTTTCTCGCCTCTTTCATTGATTACCTTGATACCGTTATCATAGAATGGATTATGGCTTGCGGATATCATGATCCCGCAGTTAAACCCTTCCGTGCGTACCACATAGGATACGCTGGGGGTGGTGGTTACATGGAGCAGATACACATCCGCGCCGGAAGCAGTAAGGCCCGCCACCAGGGAATACTCGAACATGTAGCTACTGCGCCTGGTATCCTTTCCGATTACAACGCGGCACCTTTCATCCGGGGCCTTCTGCCCATAGTACCATCCAAGGAAACGCCCTACTTTGTAGGCGTGCTCCACTGTCAGATCCACATTGGCCTCCCCGCGGAAACCATCCGTACCAAAATATTTACCCATTGTCTCTTAATTCCTCCCTGTCTCTAATTACGCTGCAAAAGCTGTCACATCATACCATTTTCCTTTAGTACCTTCAGGTACCGGCCCAGGGCGTCCTGCCATGAGGGCATTCTCTCAAATCCGTTCTCAGTCAGTTTTTCCTTGCTCATCCTGCTGTTCTGGGGACGTTTGGCCTTTGCCGGGAAACCGGATGAGTCCACCGGAGTTACCTTTACCTCATCCATGCCTGCCTGGCGGAAAATCTCACATGCAAATTCATACCAGCTGCACAGTCCTTCATTGGTTGCATGATAGCGGCCGTATTTATCAGTCTGGATCATGTCGACCAGCAGGCGGGCCAGGTCATAGGTGTAGGTAGGGGAACCGATCTGGTCGTCAACAACGCTCACAGCCCCCTTTTCCTTTCCAAGGCGCAGCATGGTCTTTATGAAGTTCTTGCCGTTCACGCCGAATACCCAGGCAATCCGGACGATGAAGTATCTGCTCACATTCTGCTCCACGCTGATTTCACCCTCGTACTTGGTCAGGCCGTATACGTTGAGGGGTTCCCTGTGGTCATCCGGCTCCCATGGACGCTCGCCGCCGCCATTGAACACATAATCCGTGCTGATATACATCATCTTGATGTCCAGCGCCTTACATACCTTGGCGATATTGCGTGTCCCTTCCGCATTGACCTTGCGGCACAGCTCCAGGTTATCTTCTGCAGCATCTACTGCAGTATATGCCGCACAGTGGATGACTGCGTCAGGTTTTGCCCCGGTAATTACATTTTCGCAGGCTTCCTTGCTGGTGATATCCATTTCTTCCACGTCCACGCCAAATCCTTCTATGCCGCGGCTGGCAAGTTCATTCATCACATCATGGCCCAGCTGGCCCTTTACACCTGTTACAAGAACCTTCATAGATACATTCCCTCCATTCTTAATAATGGCCGGCAGGGAACGGAAGCGCCCTGTCACTCCATCCGGGCAGCCTCGTCCTCTGTCAGCCATATCTGTAAATTTACTGGTTACAGGCGGTTTCCATACATTTTATCAAAATAATTACTGTACTCGCCGCTCAGGATATTCTTCCACCATTCCTGGTTATCCAGATACCACTGAATGGTCTGCTCAATTCCTGTATCGAAATTATACTGTGGCTTCCAGCCCAGCTCTGTCTCTATCTTGGTTGGGTCAATGGCATAACGCATATCGTGGCCCGGACGGTCTGTCACGAATTTTATCAGACTCTCTGGCTTGTCAAGGGCCTTCAGGATGGTCCTGACCACTTCCAGGTTCGTGCGCTCGTTATGCCCGCCAATATTGTATACTTCCCCTTCACGTCCCTTGTGGATCACAAGGTCAATGGCCTCACAGTGGTCCGCCACATGGAGCCAGTCGCGTACATTCTCCCCTGTGCCGTATACGGGCAGTTCCTCGTCCGCCAGGGCGCGGCTGATAATCAGCGGAATCAGCTTTTCCGGGAAATGATAAGGCCCATAGTTGTTGGAACAGCGGGAAACGGTTACCGGCAGCCCGTAGGTCCTGTAGTATGAAAGCACGAACAGGTCGGCGCTGGCCTTGGAGGAGGAATAGGGGCTGGATGTATGAAGCGGAGTCTCCTCGGTAAAGAACAGGTCCGGCCTGTCAAGAGGAAGGTCGCCGTACACCTCATCCGTGGACACCTGGTGGTAACGCTTAATGCCGTATGTGCGGCATGCGTCCAGCAGGGTGGTGGTTCCCATCACATTGGTCCTGACAAAGCTCTCAGGGTCCGTGATGGAGCGGTCCACATGGCTTTCCGCTGCAAAGTTCACAACCACATCCGGCTTTTCTGTCTCAAACAGGCTGAAGATGAATTTCCTGTCGGCGATATCGCCTTTGACAAACTTATAATTCGGCTTGTCCTCCACTGGCTTTAAGTTCTCCAGGTTGCCCGCGTAGGTCAGCAGGTCCAGGTTGATGATCTGGTAGTCCGGGTATTTGTTCACCATGTGGTGCACAAAGTTGCTTCCGATAAAACCGGCGCCGCCGGTAACGATTATTTTCATCTGATGATTCCTCCTCTATGGTTAAAAGTCCTGGGGATGGATTTTATCCACATATTTGCCATCCAGGACATCCTTTAAATATTTTCCATACTGGTTCTTTTTGAGCACTTCGTAAGTCTCCAGCACCTGTTCCCTGGTAATCCAGCCCCTGAGATACCCGATTTCCTCCAGGCAGGCAATCTTGCGGTGCTGGTGGGTCTCCACGGTCTTTACAAAGTTGGTGGCCTCCACCAGGGATTCATGGGTTCCCGTATCCAGCCATGTGAAGCCCTGGCCCAGAAGGATGACATCCAGTTCGCCATTCTCCAGGTAAATGCGGTTCAGGTCCGTTATCTCCAATTCGCCCCTGGCTGATGGTTTCAGGTTCCTGGCATACTCCACCACACGGTTGTCATAGAAATACAGTCCGGTGACACAGTAATTGGACTTTGGCTTCTCCGGCTTTTCCTCGATTGAGACAGCCTTCCCATCCTTGTCAAACTCCACGATGCCAAACCGCTCCGGGTCGTCCACATAATAACCGAACACAGTGGCGCCTGTCTCTTTGGCTGCCGCTGCCCTCAGGCGCTTTGCCAGCCCCTGTCCATGGAAAATGTTGTCGCCCAGAACCATGGCCACTGAATCATTTCCTATGAATTCCTCGCCAATGATGAACGCCTGGGCCAGGCCGTCCGGGCTTGGCTGTACGGCGTAGCTCAGATGAATGCCAAACTGGTGCCCGTCACCTAAAAGCGCCTCAAACCGCGGTGTATCGTCCGGAGTGGAGATGATCAGTATATCCCTGATACCTGCATTCATCAGCACGGACAGCGGGTAGTATATCATCGGTTTATCATAAATTGGAAGCAGCTGCTTCGATGTCACCTTCGTCAACGGGTACAGGCGTGTCCCGCTTCCTCCGGCAAGTATAATCCCTTTCATTCTTCCTCCTTCGCTATGGGCAGTCAGAAGCCGTATCCTGGTTCCTTACGTGCAGCGCATATCATCCTGCCATCCCTGTGCCCATACCTATACGCTCTCATTTTTCTTTGTCCAATATACCATACTATCTCCGATTTTTCAAATAAACTGATAAATATTTCGTTATTATTCAGGAAGACTTAATATAATACACTTCCCTGCCGTTCCCGCCGGATCCATCCCTGTATAGTATCTCATTTCTAATGGATTATACCCCGGTTTCCTTCTCAAAATAATTCTACCACAAAGAATCCCGATTTAACATCCCGTTCAGGGGAAATACGCCAAAAGAGGACACAGCAGTTAATTCCTCTGCTGTGTCCCCTCCCGACAGGATAACACCTATGATATTTAATTCCAGGAAAACTCCGACCAGTTATAACTCTCCATTGCCGGACATACCTTACAGTTTAAATCTTTGTTATGGGCAATATTGGAAATCATATAGAACAGGTTGATTCTCGGAACGTCCTCCGCCTCAATCTTCAGGGCTTCGGTAATCAGTTCCAGACGTTTTGCTCCGTCATCCGTGTTGGCCTGCTCCTCCACGATCTTGTCATACTCCGGATTGGAATAGAAGGTCATGTTGGAATCCGGGATATTGTCCGTTGACAGGGTTCCCAGAAGGAAGGTGGAATCCAGGGTCATGCTCACATTGCCCACGGTGTAGCATCCCAGCTTGCCTGCCTTGATATCAGACAGCAGGGCGGCACGCTCCATCACCTGGATTTCAGCGTCCACGCCGATTTCCTTCCACTCGCTCTGCACAATGCTTGCAATCTTCTTGGTGTAATCTTCCCTTACATAGATGGTGGTCTTAAATCCATCGGGATATCCCGCCTCTGCCAAAAGGGCTTTGGCGCCTTCCAAATCGTACTTGGGCGTGTCAATGGCATCCGCTCCCGGATTGGGGGTGGTCTGGTCTGTCAGGATGATTTCCGCCGGCATTCCGGCGCCGTCCATTGCTCCGGCTATGATATCATCGCGTTTCACAGCCATTGCCAGGGCCCTTCTTACCTTCACATCATTAAACGGCTCCACATTCACATTAAACGCCAGGTTCCAGATAGATGTTCCGTTGGTCTCCTGGTATCCCAGCTTGTCATTGGACTGGACCGTCATGGCATCCAGACCGCCGATGTTGTAAACCAGGTCCACGTCACCGCTCTCCAGGGCAACCATGGCAGTTGTGGCTTCCTTGAGGACACGAAGTTCAATGTGCTTGATGGCCGGCGCGCCCTTATAGTAATCCTCGTTGGATTCAAGGATGATCTTGTTTCCCTTCTGCCACTCCACCAGTTTATATGGGCCGGTCCCGCATGGCTTTGCCGCATAGTTCTCATCCCCCACGGATTCCACATATGCCTTGGACACAATGGCGCTGTTGGTCTGGGTCAGATACTGGAGCGCTGCCAGTTCCTTATACTTAAGGTTCACCTTTACCGTGCCCTCGCCCACCGCTTCGGCGCTGTCCATAAAGGACGTATATAACTCGGACTGCGGCTTGTCAATGGCCCTGTTCAGGGAAAATGCCACGTCCTCTGCCGTCAGATTGGAGCCATCCTGGAACTTCACTCCCTGCTGCAGATGGAAGGTGATGGACATACCGTCCTCCGCCACTTCCCATGTCTCGGCCAGACCTGGCACCACATTGCCGTCCGCATCCCTGCGCACCAGCGGGTCATGCAGGTTTAGGATAATCATGCCGCCGATGGAATCAGCTGCCAGCTGGGGATCCAAGGTCGTTGGCTCGTTGGTCAGGGCAATGGTCAGGGAATCCTTTGCCTCGCCTGCGCCGCTTCCCTGCGTGTTCTCAGAAGCGGCCGGAGCATCCCCTGATTTCTGTCCGCCGCCGCACCCGGTAAGGGCCAGGGCCAGCACTGCTGCTGCGACCATACAGTTTAACATTCTCTTTTTCATAACTACTCCTCCTTGTGTTATATAAGATTACAGGCAGCATAATGGCCTGCGCTTACCTCTCTTAACGGGATCTGGCTGCCCCAGCACGCGTCCGTTGCCTGGGGGCACCTGGCTGCGAAGCGGCATCCCGGCTTGGGGTCAATGGGGCTTGTGACCTCCCCGCGGATAATCGGCTTCTTCTTTCCCCTGAGTGAAATGTCAGGGACCTGGATGGCATCTAAAAGCGCCTTTGTATACGGGTGCAGCGGATTATCGAACAGCTCCTTTGAACCGCACCGCTCCACACACTGTCCCAGATACATGACAGCTATCTCATCGGAGATATGGCGTACCACGGACAGGTCATGGGTGATGAACATGTAGGTAAGTCCCATGTTGTCCTGCAGGTCCATGAGCAGGTTCAGTATCTGCGCCTGGATGGACACGTCCAAAGCGGATACCGGCTCGTCGCAGACAATGAACTTGGGATTTACGGAAAGTGCCCTGGCAACGCCTATCCTCTGGCGCCTTCCGCCGTCCAGTTCATGGGGATATGCATTTTCCAGGCGAGGCGCCAGTCCAACGGTCTCCATCAGTTCCTTGACACGTTCCTTCAGCTGGTTCTTATTCTTCATGACCTTGTTCACCACCAGGGGTTCCGCAATCAGCTCGCTTACCGTCATACGCGGATTCAGGCTGGAGTATGGGTCCTGGAAAATAATCTGCATTTCCCTGCGCAGTTCCCGGAGCTGATGCGGGTTGTAAGAAAGGATGTCCCTGCCGTTGTAAAGGATCTGCCCTTCCGTGGCCGGCGTCAGCCTGAGGATGGTCCTGCCCAGCGTGGATTTACCGCACCCGGATTCCCCCACCACGCCCAGGGTCTTCCTTGGCTGGATGGTCAGGTTCACATCATCTACCGCATGGAGCACGCCGGAACCCGTGTCAAAATACTTCTTCAGATGGACGGTTTCTATTAACGGCACATCCTGTTTTATCTGATTCATACGCGTCCCGCCTCCTTTCCGGCAGCCCCTGCGGCGCCCGCGCCTTCTGTTTCGCTGCCCATTTTCCCACTCTCTCCACCAAAACCTTCGCTGCCTGGTTTCACATCCTCCCTACAGGAAGCTTCGCTGCCTGGTTTCACATCCTCCCCACAGGAAGCTTCGCTGCCTGGTTTCACATCTCCCACATAAAGATGACATGCAATCTCATGCGTGCCTTCCCTGTAAACCTGCGGCAGGCGCTGCCTGCATACTTCCATGCAGTGGGGGCATCTGGTATGGAACTTACATCCATGGGGCAGGTTGGTGGGGTCCGGCATCAGGCCCGCGATGGGGTTCAGCCGCCTGGCATCCCCTGTCATACTGGGAATGGAACCGAACAGTCCCTGGGTATACGGGTGATGTTCCTTCCCGGTGAATATATCTTCTATGGTTCCATGCTCCACAATCTCGCCCGCATACATGATGGCCACGCGGTCACAGGTCTGGGCAACCACCCCCAGGTCATGTGTGATCAGAAGCATGGAGGTGCCGAACCGTTCCTTTAACTCTTCCATCATCCCCAGCACCTGGGCCTGGATTGTCACATCCAGCGCAGTGGTTGGCTCGTCCGCAATAAGAAGCCTGGGATTGCAGGCCAATGCCATGGCAATGACCACCCTCTGCTTCATGCCGCCGGAAAACTCATGGGGGTAGCAGGTCTTCCTGGCCGCGGGAATACCCACCAGCTCCAGCATTTCCTCTACCTTTTTCCCCATCTGCGCCCTGGTCAGGCTGCTGTGGTTATGGAACTGAAGCACCTCCTGTATCTGGTCCTCCACCGTGAGCACCGGGTTCAGGCTGGTCATGGGGTCCTGGAATATCATGGCTATCTTCTCTCCCCGTACCCCAAGCATTTCACTTTCTTTCAAATCAAGGAGGTTTTCTCCCTCAAACAGGATTTCCCCCTGCCCCACCTTCCCAATCCGGTCCGGCAGGAGGCGCATGATGGCCAGCGCGGTGGTGGTCTTACCTGCACCTGTCTCACCCACCAGCCCAAGGGTTTCCTTGGTGTTCACATTCAGGCTGATCCGGTTCACTGCATGGACCGTTTCTTCGTCTGTCTGGTATACTATTTCCAAATCTTTGATTTCCAATAATGCGTCCGTCATGGCTGTCCCCCCTTAATTCTTAAGCTTCGGATCCAGGGCATCCCTTAATCCGTCGCCTAGAAGATTGAGCGCCAGGGAGGTCAGAATGATTGCCAGGCCCGGGAACAAGGTAATATACGGGGAATACCGCATGAAATCCCGTCCCTCGGCCAGCATGGAACCCCACTCGGGAAGCGGTGGCTGCACGCCCATTCCGATAAAACTCATACCGGCAGCTGTCAGTATCATCCTGCCCACGCCCATGGTGGCCTGGATGATGATTGGCCCCATTGCATTGGGAAGGATATGTTTCACGATGATATAGGAATCCCTGGCCCCGCTGGCTATGGCCGACTCTATGTAATCCTGGTCAATCACGGTCAGGATGGAGGAGCGGATGACCCTTGTAAATGGAGGAATCCTTGCAATGGTCACGGCAATCAGCAGGTTGGTCATGCTCGGTCCCAGGGAAGCCACGATGGCCATGGCTAAAAGCTCGCCCGGGATTGCCAGGAACGTATCCAGCACCCGCATGATGACATTGTCAATGCGTCCGCCGTAATATCCGGCAATGGAACCCAGTATCCCGCTGATGCACACGCTGCCCACCGTGGCGGCAAGGCCGATGATGATGGAAATCCTGGCCCCATGCACTACCCTTGCGAAGATATCCCGCCCATATGCATCCGTGCCAAACCAGTGGGCGCTGCTGGGCGCTTTCAGCCGGTTCGCCACATCCTGGGCAATGACCTGGGTGTCGTAATCGCATATGACATCCGCGAACACGGCCAGCAGGACCATGACTGAAAATATGCCCAGCCCCAGCATGGCTGCCTTGTTCTTCTTAAACCTTCTCCAAATCTCCCTGGCAGGACTGTTTCTCTTAACAGCCGCCGTTTTATCTCTTTCACTCATATCTTCGGCCCTCACTTACTGTATCTTGAACGGATACGCGGATCAATGAACGCATACAGCAGGTCCACAATCAGCATAATGATACAAAACAGGGCAGCCAGCATCAGTACCGCAGCCATTACCTGAGGCGTATCCTTGCTCCGGATGGCGTCAATGGCGAGGGTTCCCACCCCCGGCATGGCGAATACGGATTCCGTAATCACGGAACCGCCAAGCAATGCCCCGAAATGCATGCCCGCCACCGTGATGACCGGCAAAAGCGCATTCTTTAAGGCATGCTTCCATATGACCACCATGCTGGACGCGCCCTTTGCCCTTGCGGTGCGGATATAGTCCTGCCTTATGACCTCCAGCATGGTGGAACGGGTCAGACGGAGGATTTCCGCTGCGCCCGGCAGGGCCAGGGTTACGATAGGAAGGATGAAGCTCTTCACCGAATCCGCCCCATTGGAGGGCAGCCATCCCAGCTTCAGCGCGAACAGAAGGATGGACAGAAGCCCCAGCCAGAAGGCGGGGATGGATGAAAAGAACATGGCCGTGACCGAGTTGATTACATCCAGCGCCGAATACTGCTTAACCGCCGACAGGATCCCGAGGGGAACCCCGATTGCAACCGACAGCAGCATGGCGCCCGCGGCCAGCTTCATGGTGGTTGGGAATCTGGAGAATATCTCGGTAAACACAGGTGTCCTTGTCCGGTAGGACAGGCCAAAATTGCCGTGGAGCGCGTTCCACACATAATCCACATAGCGCAGCCAGAACGGCTTGTCCAGTCCCAGCTCCCGGGTCAGCTCCTGTCTTGCGGACAGGGGCGCATTATCCCCCAGGACCAGGGAAGCCACGTCCCCCGGAATCATATTCATGATTGTAAAGATAATAAAGCTTACCCCCAACAAAATGGGTATCAGCAGCAATAAACGTTTTATAACATACTTTCCCATACAGGCTTCCCCTTTTTTCACTGGCAGCAGCGGCCCTGCGGGTCATACTAATACCTAAGCCCTGCTGATTTTTGTAATGCAGCTTTTGTTTTGCCGGAAAATATCCCTTACCTCGTCCCAGCGCTTTGCCAGGTCAGGCCCTGTCTCCAGCTTTTTCTCCACGATTTCCGCCAGGCGCAGGCCCAGCGCCTTTACATTATAAGCGTGTACAACGGTCTGGTCATCCAGTATTTTCATGGAATAACCGGTATATGGCGGAATGTGCAGGATGTCCCTGGCATTGGCCACAAAGGTCCTGCCCAGTACGGATACCTCCACCCGTCCTTCCTTAACCACATATAAATCCCAGTCAGGATGGAGTGCGTCCCACTCCACGCAGACTCCCTTATCCATGACAAATTCCCAGACTTCCTTTACCCCGCCTGTCTCATGGCGTCCAACCTTCTGGTTGCACACAATGCCGTCAAACGCAAAGTGGGCAATGCTCTTTCCCTTTGGGCGGATCTGCGGCATCCCTTCCTTGGGTACCACCTCAGGCTCGGGTTCCCCAAGGCGTCTGGTATGGTGCTTTAAGCGGTATCCTACCATGAATGCGTCATCCTGGAGTTTTTCAGGACAGCTCCTGTCAATGAGCTGCTTTTCCAGGATTCCGCCGTACATGTCCATGCCCAGGAACATTTCCCTCCATATGGTCCCTTCCTCCAGGAAACGGAATCCATGGGACATATATGGCTCGATGTGGATCATATCCCCGGCCTCGGCTATGGCGCGTTTTCCATTGATGGTAACCTCCACGCTGCCCCTGTCAATGGCAAATGTCTCATATCCCTTTGAATGTTCATGATAGGGCACAAAGGCATTTTCCTGATAGTACACATCGCTCATCTCATTGTTCAGGGTCTCCCCCACAGGGGCAATGAACAGATAGTCCTTACAGTCCTTTTCTTCCAGCTCGTGGATATAATCATCCGGTGTTATATGTATTTTATAATCGAACATACCCTTCCCATCCTTTACACAGTTATTTTGCGGATTCCGGTAACCCAGCAGTTGTTTTCACGCAGTATCTTCTCCACGTAGCCCCAGTCCTTCAGGTTTTCCGGCGTACGTATCTTCTCTGCCTTCAGCCGTTCCATGGCATGCATCAGACAGGACTGCACGTTGTAGGCGTAAATGACCGTCCCCTCCTCCAATACGGTCAGCGTGTGCTTGTAGTAAGGAGGAATGTTGATCACATCCCGCTTCCTGGCTGTAAAATCATGGCCGTCCGCCTTTACATGGACCGCTCCTTCCATGACCAGGTACACATCGTTGCCCGCATATGGATAGTTCCACTCAATCTGAAGGCCCTTCTCAGGAAGCAGTTCCCAGATTTCCTTTACCCCGTCAGTCTCCCAGCGGCCCACCTTCAGGTTCAGTTTCATGCCGTCTATCTCAAAACCTGCAATGGCCCATCCCTTTGGACGCACGGCCGGGATATCATACTTGCTGGCAGGCTCCGGCACCGGGTCATCCCGGTACAGGGTTCCGAGAAGGGTGTACCTTCTGGCCTTGAACTCCTCGTCCTCCCAGTATTCAGGGCTGTAGGTGCGGATGACGTGCTTGTCCTCCACACAGTTGTACATGTCCATGTCCTGGAACATTTCCCTCCAGATGGTGTTCTCCTCCAGGTAGCGGTAGCCGTGGTTCACATAGGGACGGATATGTACGATATCGCCTCTCTCGATGATGCATTTCTTCTTGTTGATGCATACCTCGGCAGAACCCCCGTCAATCAGGAATGTCTCATATCCATTCTCATGGTCGTGATACGGCACGAACGCGTCTTTGATGTACACCGTATCCCCCAGTTCGTTTATCATACGCCCGCCCTGAGGGCGGATCAGCAGGTCACCGTGGTTGTCGCTGTCCGGAATGGAATACAGCACATCTTCCTTAGGATCAATGTGCATCACGCTGCGCAGATTCTCAACACTCATTATTGCTCCTCCTCCACATAATTATTTTACCGCTTTAACTCACTAAAATTGCAGGATTTAAAAAAAGGAAGGCTGCCTTGCCTCTCTGCAACTCTTCCTAAAATCCACTTTTCAGTTTATGAAAAGTAGTATATACTATTTTTATGATTATGTCTAATATATGTTTACTCATGTTTTCCATGACCTTCAGGTTATGGATTCTAAAAGGAGGGTATGAACATGGAATTGCTGCAGCTCCGCTACTTCTGCGTGGTGGCGAAACATCAGAATATGACAAAGGCGGCTGCCGAACTGATGATTTCCCAGCCCGCCCTCAGCAAGACAATCTCTGCCCTGGAAAAGGAACTTGGCACGCCCCTGTTCGTAAGGCGCAACCGTTCCATTTTCCTGAACCGGGCAGGGGAGATATTTTATCAGAAAATAGACCAGAGCATCAACCTGATTGACGACACGGTCTCGGAGGTCAGGGAACTGTCCAATGAACCCTTTGGCAATGTCAGGCTCCTGGTCCTGTCCGCCTCCTCTTATATGCCGGGCTTTTACATCGCCTTCCACCAGCGCTATCCCTTCATCAAGCTCCAGCTAAGCAATTACATACGTTATGAGCACATGTTCATGTACGACTGCGATTTCTGTATCACCGCGGACGCCGGCTTCACCCCGCTGGCCGGAAACAACGTGATTCCCATCCTGACGGAACGGTTTGTCCTGGCAGTCCAGAAGCAGCATCCCCTGGCCGGGCGGGAGTCCATTCACCTGAAGGAGGCAGCCCCCTATCCCTTCGTGGCCTCCAACCGCAGGGAAGACCTGGAATTCTACTGTCTGAAGGCCGGATTCCGGCCGAACATCATTGCGGAATGCGACAACGGGACCACCTATGAGACCTTCCTGCGCAATGGGGTGGGGATATCCGTGGTTCCCGAGATAACCCTGGGTTCCGTGCTTCCAGAGGATATTGTATGCATCCCCCTCACCTATCCTGTCATAGAGCGCACCATCAGCCTGACCTATGATTCCAGGCGCCGTATGTCCAATGCGGGACAGCTGTTTTTACAGTTCTGTATGGAGTATTTTCATGCGGAGGCATGAGGATGTAAGAATACCAGGTCCAGCCATTGGGCGCACTGGTCAAACCATCCGGCCACATGGGGGTCCGCGTACCGCTGTTTTTCAGCTTCCTCTACCTCCCTGGTGGCCAGGGACAGCCCGTGCTCACCGTAGGGATAGATGTGAAGCTCAAAGGGGACGCCTTTTGCAGCCAGGCTTTCGGCAAAGCACAGGGAATTCTGGACCGCGACCGTGGAATCCCCGGCAGTGTGCCATATGAAAGCAGGCGGTGTCTGCGCGTCTACGTACTTTTCCAGACTATAATATCCCGGCCCTGCAGAATCCCCTTCTGCTGCCGCAGAATACGACCCTGCAGAATTCCCCTCTGCTGCTACAGAATCCGGCCCCGCAGAATCCCCTTCTGCCGCCGCAGGATCTGCCGCCGCAGGATCTACCGCCGCAGGATCCGGCCCCGCAAGCATTTCCATACTCTCCCTGTGGGCGTATTTCCCTGCCGTGATGACCGGGTATCCCAGGATCAGTCCATCCGGGCGGATTACAGAACAATCTTCCCCGGCAAAAAGATGTTCATCGTTCCAGTGCACGCCAAGGCTGGCAGCCACGTGGCCTCCTGCGGAAAAACCGCAGAGGATAACGGGCCTGCCGGGGCTGGCAGCGCGCACCTTGCGCACTGCCGCGGCTGCCTGGCAAAGAGGCGCCGTACCAAGGACCTCGCCATGGACCGATACCTTGTAGTACAGGATCCATGGTTTCCATCCCTGTGCGGCAAATGCCTTTGCCACGGGAAGGGCCTCCCTTGGGGAGTGCCATCGGTACGCGCCTCCCGGGCAGATAATCACATTTCCCTTGATGCATTCCGGACCGTATTCCGGACCACATTCCGAACCAGTATCGCTGCCATCCAGCTTTACCTCTGCCAGACGGACCGTGGAATCCAATCCTGCCTCTGTCAAGTTAATCGTCTGCCTCAATCCGTCCACCTCTATCCTTCATTTACATGAAAGCCAAAGAATTCATTCACATTGTTGAAGCACACATCCTCAATCACCTGTTTCAAGGCTGCCTCGCCGGAGAAATATTCTCCTCTGTCCACCAGCTCCCCAAGATAATTGCACAGTACCCGTCTGTAAAGTTCATGGCGCGGATAGGATATGAAGCTTCTGCTGTCCGTCAGCATTCCCACGGACAGGCTGACCGGATACAGGTTGGCGCATGCCTCAAACTGGCGCTTGATGCCAAATGCCTGGTCATTGAACCACCAGGGCGCGCCTAACTGCACCTTTCCCCTCACGCTGCCGTCGCAGAAGCCGGCTGCAAGCACGGCCCATGTCTCAATCTTCATGCCGTCAAGGGGGTACAGGATGGTCTTAGGCAGTTCCCCGGCTATGGTCAGCCGGTTCAGCAATTCACCCACGCTGGTCACGGAGCACTGGTCGTCCGTACAGTCAAACCCGGTGGAATGTCCTGTCCGCCTGACCCCGTCCCTGTTGGCATCCAGGTAGGTACCGATATGGAGCTGCATCACATAGTTATTCCGGCTGTACCTGCGCCCCATCTCATAAAGGAACGCGCTCTGGTACTGGTCCACCTCATGGGCCGACACAGGTTCATTCTTCCTCGCCTTTTCAAATATCCCGGCAATCTCCCCATCCGTATAATCAGCCCATGTAAAATGCGGCACCCCGTCATCGCTGACCGTGGTTCCGGTTGTTTCCTGGAAGAACTTAAGCCTTGCTTCCAGGGCATCCAGCATGGTTTCGAAGGAATCAATCCCAATGCCGGACACCTCCTGGAGCTGATCCAGATAATCCGAAAACCCATCCTGTTCAATGAACATGGCCTTGTCCGGACGGAAGGCAGTGATGACCCTTGTAAACATCTTCTCCTTCTGAAGGGCAATGTGGCAGTGCAGGTCATCCACCGGGTCCTCGGTGGTACTGGCCAGCCTGACATTGGAGTGCTCCATGCACCAGCGCCTGGTCATGTGGCGCTTTACGATTAAATCCTTTGTCCTCTGGTAGATTTCCTCTGCATTGTCCGCTGTCAGCGGCTCATCGATGTCAAAATACCGCTTCAGTTCCAGGGCGCACCAGATATAGACAGGATTTCCGATAAGCATTGGGAACACGGAGGCAAAGGCAAGGTATTTATCATGGTAACTGGCCTCTCCCGTGATGTATTTCTCATCAATCCCAAAGGTACGCATGGCGCGCCACTTGTAGTGGTCACCCCGCAGCCACATTTCCCCCAGGTCCTCAAATTCCCTGTCATCACATATCTCAGAGGTCTGGAGATGGCAGTGGTAGTCTATGATCGGCAGTTTTTCAGCATATTCGTGGTAGAGCCTGCTCCCTGTCCTGCTTGTAAGGAACAGCTCCTCGTCAAATCTTGTGTTCATCTTCTTATCCTCCGGTTAAAATCCAATCAGGGCGCCGCCGTCCACAGGGATGCAGCTTCCGCTGATGTAGCGGGCGGCATCGCTGCAAAGGAATGCCGCGCACATGCCCACGTCCATGGGGTCGCCCACGGTCTTGGCAGGAATCCTTCCCATGATCTTGGCCAGACGCGGCGGATCGTTGTCCACGGCCTGATGGAACATGGGCGTGTCAATCCATCCTGGCGCAATGGCGTTAACTGTTACGCCGAACTCGGCAAGCTCGGCTGTCAGGGTGTGGATCATGCCCAGGAAACCTGCCTTGGAAGTGGAGTATCCCGCCACCTGGGGCTGTCCGATGTAGCTGGTCATGCTGGCCTGGTAGATGATCCTTCCTCTTTTCTGTTCCTTCATGTAAGGAACCACTGCCTTTGTCATGGCAAATGAGCCTACCAGATGGACCTCCAGGACCCGTTTGTAATCCTCCACCGTCATATCCCAGATAAATTTCTTGCAATGGTTCCCGGCATTGTTAACCAGGATGTCCACACGCCCCTGCTCCGTTACGATCCGGTCCACCAGCGCCTGGGCATGGCTTGTATCCGTAATGTCAAACTGGTAGAACACCGTCTTATCCCCAAATTCTTCCAGTGCCTCTGCCGCCTGTTCCGGGGACTCGAAGCTCACAACGCACACCTTGGCCCCGGCGCTTACAAGGCACCTGGTAATGGCAAGCCCCAGGCCCGTGGAACCGCCTGTGACCACGGCCACCTGGCCGGAAAGGTCGTACCAGTTTGTTATTTTAAAATCCTTCATTTCATTTTCAGTAAATGCAGCCATTTTCTCTCTCCTGTCTCATAAGACATGTCTGCCAATGGTTCCCTGTCCAGACATGCCTGTTTATATGCTTATATGAATCCTTCACATATCCGCTTATACGTCCATATCTATACAGACCCTTCACATGCCCGTTTATATGCAACCTCTTTTTCCTGATACTTGTAAGGGATATAAAATTCCTTATGTCCCAGGACCTCGCTCTTCGTGGGTGTGCCTCCGGCTGTTCCAGCCACATATGCAGCCAGGTCAAGGGCCATCTCCTTCTGGCTCATCCCGCCATACAGGATAGGGCTTGCGTCGAAGTCCATGTCCTCCTCCATGCGGCTGAATGTCTCATGGTTTCCCGTAATCTTGATACAGGGCGCAACCGCGCTTCCCACCACATTGCCCCTGCCGGTTACCAGGAACACGATGTGGGCGCCGCAGCTGATCAGGTCCATAAGGCCCTCATTGTCATTGGGGTTGGTAATCCCAAACTGCATGAAGTGCGGGTCCGGCGTGGAATCCAGCAGCCACAGGCCGCCGTGCTTCGGGGGGACCGAAACCTTCAACACGCCTTCAATGGGGCGGGAACCGCTTTTAATCACCGCTCCCATGCTCTTTTCCTCAATGGTGGACAGGCCTCCGGCAAAGTTCCCGGGGCTGACCGAATACTGGCGCACGGATCTGCAGTAATCCAGGGCCTTGTCGTAGGTGTAGCGCAGTTCCCTTGCAGCCTCCGGGTCTGCCGCCCTGCCCACCAAAAGCCCGTCCAGTCCGATGGCCTCCACAATCTCCTCAAATATGGCGCAGCCGCCCAGGTCCACCAGACGGTCAAAGAAACGCCCAACCACGACATTGCCCGCCAGGCCGCTGGTATAATCGCTGCCTCCGCACTCCGCGCCGATGACCAGGTCCTTGAACCCCATCCTTACCCGCGGGGTGTGCTTAAGCCGTTCCAGGGTTTCCCTGACCCAGGCCGTGCCTTTTGTGACTGTTGGTTTCGTCCCGCCCTCCTGCTGTATGGACATCCAGGAAGCTTCCTTGCCCTCTTTGACCGCCACGTCCGCCAGCCACTGGGGCTGTATGTATTCACAGCCCAGTCCCACGGTCAGCACGGCGCCCACATTGGGATGCTTTATAAGGCTGATCAGCAGGTCCACCGCATACTGGTTGTCGGTACACCCGTCAAAGCCTACCAGCTCCACATCCGGATGCCCGGACTCCTCCACGATCCTCCTGGCCACGAACTCCGAGCATTTGACCGTATAGATGACCAGCACCCGGTTGCGTATCCCGGGCGCCCCGTGCTTTCTCCCATAGCCCTGCCAGGACCACTCCGTCAGTTCCATCCTCTTTTCCTCACTACTCATATTTAGTATCCTTTGGCGCACCGGTCCGGACGTCCAGGTGGCTGGACCGCTCGTCATAGATGCTCTGCATCACGTGGAGATGGACCCAGCTTCCCTTAGGTATGTCCGCCGTGGCGCGCCCAATCACAACACCGTATTTTACAATATGCCCGCCTGCCCCTATATCCTTAAGGGCAATCTTATGTCCGGCAGGAATATCCGTTGCCGCCTTGATGGATTCCTCACCGTGGTCCCCGGTCAGCCCGGCCTCCTGCCCCGCCTTAATCCCGGCCAGGGCAGTGGCCACATTATCCCCAAGGTCAATCTGAAACGCCTTAATCTCTTTTTCCATATAAAACCTATGCCCCCGGATTTCCTTTACAGTATTCCAAATTCCGCAAATGCGTCGGTAGCCGACATGCCGCCCTCGATGGCCCGGCGCACGGTCTTCTCTCCAGCCGCCTTAATGAGGGCCTTTTCAATCACCTCGTCCTTAACCTCAGCCGGAATGATCAGGACGCCGTCAATGTCACCGAATACAAGGTCGCCGTCATGGATGGTCACCTGGCCGATCTCGATGGTGCATCGGTAATCGCACACATAGGTGCGGACCGAGGAATCCTGTGCCCAGCACTGTGTACAGAATACAGGGAAATTCTGCTCCAGCACCTGGGGCGTATCCCTGCTGTAGCCATCCAGCACAGCGCCCACTGCCCCTCTTGCCTTGGCAGTCGCTGTCAGCAGTTCCCCCCACAGCGCGCTGTGATGGGCGCCAGTGGCAATGTAGATGTCATTGGGCCTTAACTGGTCCAGGGCCTCGGTCAGATAGCCGAAGGGCTTTTTAGGACTGTCAAATACATCGTTTTCCAGAACCGTACACGCATACCCGGCCAGCTTCAGACGGTTGTCCGGCTGGCTGCGGTCAACAAACGCATCCGCCGGTACCAGGGCCTCCAGGGGCCGGATGGCAGCCGGAAGGAACTGGTGCTTATATCCCATCTGGTCCAGGATATCCCCCACCACCGGGGTGTAAAGCTTTTCTTTCATCAGGGTAAATAATTCTTCGTCATTATTCCATTGTGACATGGTATGTCCCTCCATTCAAAACCTTATATTAAACCGTTATATCAATATCGCCATATCATACCGCCGCATTATACCGCCGCATTATATCGCCATATTAGGAAGCCACATAAAACTCTGCGGGAAGTAAGTAAGGATGACCAGCGCAATGCCCATTACAATGTAAAATGGAATCATTGATTTTGCCAGCTTCTCAATCTTAATCCCTGAGATGGCGCTTCCGATAAACAGGGTGGAACCTACCGGAGGCGTCAGAAGGCCGATACCAAGGTTCAGCACCATCACCACACCCAGGTGGATGGGTGATAACCCAAGGGACATCCAGATTGGAAGGATGACCGGTGTCAGCATCAGGATCAGGCAGGCCATCTCAATCATGCAGCCCAGCAACAGCATCAGGATGTTCAGCATGATGAGGATCAGGATCTTATTGTCCGTCAGGCTGAACAGGGCTTCGGATACAATGGACGGCACCTTAAGGTAGGTCAGAAGGTATGTAAATGCGCCTGACACGCCCAGAAGGATCAGCACCTTTCCAAGCGTCATGGTGACATTGTTGAAAATACGGGGAATATCCTTAAAGCTGAAACCTCTGTAAATAAACAGGCCCACCACCATGGACCACACCACTGCGCAGGCAGCTGATTCCGTCGTGGTAAACACACCGGTGATGACACCCACCACCACAAACAGCACGGAGAGCATACCCCATACGGCCCTGCTGAACGCGCGCAGGCAGGCCCTCAGGTCAAACCTTCCCGTTACAGGATAGTTCATCTTAACAGACACATAGTAAGAATAGACCATCAATACAATGGACAGCACCGCGCCGGGAACATAGCCTGCCAGGAACAGCTGGCCGATGGAAACGCTTGTGACGCCGGAAGCAGCCAGGGTGAAGATGACCATATTCTGGCTGGGAGGCACCAGGATGCCTTCCACGGAGCTTGCCATGGTAAGACAGGTGGCAAAATCCCTGTCATATCCCTGGTCCTCCATCATCTTAATCTCAATCGGTCCAAGGGATGCACAGTCAGCCGAGGAGGATCCGGAGATGCCTCCGAAGAAAAAGGAGGCAACCACATTGACCATGGCCGCGCCGCCCCTGAACCAGCCTACCAGTTCCTTTGAAAAATCAATCAGGGTATCCGTAATCCCGCCAGCGCTCATAAGTTCCCCCATCAGGATGAAGAAGGGGACCGCCAGCAGCGTATAAGAGTTCAGGTTTCCCACAAACTTAAGGGCCATCTGCATGGGATTGATGCCCAGGTAAAAGAAATCAGCCAGGGACGCGATACCGATGGCGTATACGATGGGCACCCGAAGGAATACCAGAACAAGGAACAGACCTATTAATAACAATGTTGCAGCAACTGTCGTACTCATCACTCACCAATCCTCCTTGTCCACTGTGTAATCAATGCCAGAACATACAGGACCCCTGTCACCGGAAGGGACAGATACATCCACGCATAGGGAATATTAACGCCTGCCATGGTATTGGTCCTGGCCTGCTGCATCAGCTGTCTGCCGTACACGAACATGAACACGGCAAAGGCAAAGATACATGCGGTTGCAAGCAGGTCCGTCACAAGAAGGGCGCCCTTACTCATCTTCTCGTCAAACATGGTCACTTTCAGATGTTCATCCGTGCGCAGCACCAGGGAAGAACCAAGGATGCTCATCCAGGTCAGCAGGAACAGGGACATGGGCTCTCCCCACATCGGGGATTTATGTATGAAATACCGCCCCACAAAAATATAAAATACGATTGCCACCAGGGCGCCCAGCATAAGGACGCAGACATGTTTTACAATGCCGAATACCACCTTATCAACCGACTCCCATAATTCTTTGAATTTTTTTAATCCGTCCATAAATTTTCCTTTTCCTTAAAAGAAAAGGATGCTGCCGGGATTATCCGCAGCACCCTTTTACAGTTATTCACGTACCGTCAGGACCATCTCTGATTAATACTCTGCATTCCTAAGCTTTTCAATGATTGCCTGTGAATCCGCATCATAGGAGGAGTAGACGCTCTCACACGCCTCTGACCACTTGTCCAGGTCGGCAACCTCCAGCTTTGTCACGCCCTTTTCCTCAAAGCTGTCAAAGGTAGCCTGAATCTTCTCCTGGTTATACTCGTAACATGTCCTGCCTGCTGCCTCGGCCGCTTCCTTCATCCAGCCCTGCTGCTCTTCTGTCATGGAGTTCCATCTGTCCTTGTTCATCAGGATCACGCCGCAGCCAAAGGTATGTGCATCCGGAATGAAATAAGGCGCAACCTCGTTATAGGAATTAGCCATGTAGTTAATCACGTCATTCTCCGCCCCGTCAACAACGCCTGACTGTAAAGAAGTGTAAAGCTCGGAGTATGCAATGGGTGTTGCGGATGCCTTTAATGCCGTCATGGTATTGACCATCAGGTCTGTCTCCGGAACCCTCATCTTTAAGCCGTTCATCATATCCAGTGAGAACTCAGAGGGGTTGCCTAACTTCTTATATGTATTTTCCGTGATGAACATGTGTCTCGGTCCCTCTGTGAGCCAGCCCAGGGCCACATAGCCGCAGTCCGCCTCGTCAACAGATGCCAGTAATTCCTGGCCCAGGCTGCTGACCGCCATCTCCTGGAACTGATCCATGTCCTTAAACAGGAAAGGAAGTCCGCTCAGGCTGATTTTATCAGCGCCGTAGTTGGAAAGGGAGGAAGCGTTTCCTCTGAATATATCCAGGGTGCCCATCTGGATTCCCTGCATGCTCTCCTTCTCATTGCCAAGCGTACCGTTGAGGTAAAGCTCAACCGTGATCTGTCCGCCGGACAGTTCCTCAATCTTCTTTGCAAACTCCTTTGCTCCCACAGTGGCGCCGTAGTCCTCGCCGTTTACCTCGCTCCATGTAAGCTTGATGCTGTCGCCGCTTGCCGCCGCAGGCGCTCCTGTCTCTTCCTTCTTAGCATCCCCTGCTTCTTTTGCCGCCTCTGTTCCAGCCGCAGCTGTGGTATCTGTCTTTCCTGAACCGGAACCGCATGCTGCCAGCGACATTGCGGTGAAAGCTGCCATGGTAATTACAAATAAAGTTTTTTTCATGTTCTGTACCCTCCTAAAATTTACAAAAACGTTTTTGTTATTGCATATAGTATTTTCATGATTTAGCATACCACCATTAAAATACTTTGTCAATCCACAGGAGGTTTTAGTTTGTTTAGTTGATATTTTGGTAAAAATAGCACAAAATATCTAATTTATTTTCGACATAATCACAGTTCGAAACTAAACTTTATTCCTTCCTTTACTTTCCCTCCCCTTGTTGCTATAATTTTCTAAAACGTTTTTTTAGTTATTTATGCGTTAAATATCCATATTGGAGGTAATATTTGTATGATTATTACAAGATTTGAGAGTTGGTGGGTAGAAAGAGGAAAATGTCTCTTTGACGAACGGCGCCAGGGCGGTGCGAAAATGGGCTGGGATGTGATTGTCATCAAGCTTACCACCGACACAGGCGTGGAAGGGATTGCCACCTGCATGGCGGCGAGAAGCGGAGCTGTCAGCGAATCCTACCTGCAGGAAAGCATTGCCCCTGTGGTATTGGGAAGGGACCCCCATGACAGGGAAGCCATCTTCCAGGAACTCTGGGTCATTGACCGGCACGAAGCATTTTTCCCCGTATTCCTGCCCGGCCCGGTGGATGTGGCCCTGTGGGATATCTGCGCCAAGGAAGCCGGGCTTCCCTTATATAAGTACATCGGCGCTTACCGCAGCAGCCTGCCTGTATATGCCAGCAGTAACTTCTTAAGTTCTGTCCAGGACTATGTGGACGAAGCCCTCTATTACAAGAGCAGGGGAATCAAGGGCTACAAGGCCCATCCAGCCGGGCCTGCGGAATTTGACATGAAAGTCCACGCAGCCGTCAGGGAAGCGGTGGGCGAAGATTTCGTGCTGATGACCGACCCCGTGGGCGACTATACCCTGGACGAGGCCATACGGGTAGGGCGGCAGCTTGAAAAGCTGGATTATAAATGGTTCGAGGAGCCGTTCCGCGACTTTGAGCTTTACAAATACACGGAGCTGTGCCGTACCCTGGACATCCCCATCGCCGCAACGGAAACCACACGCGGCTGTCACTGGGGCGTGGCCCAGGTCATTGCGCAGAGGGCTGCCGATATTGTCCGGGCCGACGTAAGCTGGAAGGACGGCATCACCGGGACATTGAAAATCGCACATATGGCGGAAGGTTTTGGCCTGAACTGCGAAATCCATACAACTACCATGAACTATATGGATATGGCCAACCTTCACGTCAGCTGTGCGATTAAGAACTGCGAATATTTTGAATATTTCGTGCCCGAGGACAATTACCGCTTCCCCATGAAGGGCGACCTTCCCATTGACGGAAACGGTATCATCCACGTGCCGGACAAGCCGGGCGTAGGGGCCGAGCTTGACTGGGATCTGATCCAGTCCGCCTGCCATAATTATATCTGCCAGGAGTATGGAAGATAGCACTATCTGGCGTAAATAGCGGGTATCATATTCATTGGTAATTGTGTAGGGCAGACCAGAAGGGAGGCAAGGGCAGCAGCCAGTAATCAGAGGAACATGTAGCGGTACTGCTCATGCTCATACATCACAAGGTTGCTCTTAAGTACCACTTCACTTCCAACAAACACCCTTTTCTGCTCCGGCACCTTGCCGCTGATCAGGTATTCAGCCAGGGTGCGTATGCCCACATATCCCTGGGCATAGGGATTCTTCTGGATCACATTGTTAAGCACGGAGCGCCGGAGCCGTTCTGCCGTCACATCCGGAAGGTCGGAGCCTACCGCATATACCTTTCCGGCCTTTTTGCTTTCCTCCAGGGCCTGTCCCAGCATGACCGTGCCCTGGGAATAGACGCTGCAGCACGCCGCCACGTCCGGCCGTGTAAGCTTGTTAAAAATATTAAGATAATTCTGCCGGTTGATGGAGTAGGAATAGTCCTTATACACCATATTAGGGCAGCGGTTTTCAGCAAGATAATCATCAAACCCCTTTACGATCAGGGAGTGGGCATCCCATTTCGGATTGCCCGCACAGAGGAAAATGCTTCCGAACTCCGGAATCCGGTCAATGATCAGCTCCGCCATGGTCCGGCCTATGACATCATATTCCGGCTGGATACAGCATAGGCTGTCGCAAAGCTTGTTCTCCGAATTAATGCTCACGACGGATATATCCCTGTCATGTATGTCCTGCCAGTCCTGGGCCGCGGAAAACCCATCCACATGCCCCACCGTAAGGATGCCGTCAATCCTGCGCTCCATGACAAGCTGTTTCAGCTTTGCAAATACTTCATTCTTATCAGACTCATAGTAAGGCAGCTCAATGCATTCAACATTGGCGTTGAGCTTGGACAGATAGTCATGGACCCCTCTCCACATGGGCTGGTAATAATATTTATTATCCCCTGCATCGCTGGGAAGCAGGATTGCAATCCGCTGGGTGCTGCGTTTCAGACTGGAGGCAAGGGTATTGGGCTGGTATCCCATCTCCTCGGCTGTCCTGCGGATTTTTTCGCGGGTTTCATCGCTTACCCCCGCCTTTCCGCTGAGGGCAAAATGCACTGAACTGATGGAAACGCCTGCCTTGGCCGCCACATCCCTGATTGTCACTTTTGTATTCACAGCGCTGCACCTTTCAAAGAAAAAGTATCATCCTGGGGCCTGTCTGAAAATCCATGCCCTAAAACAATCACTGTTATTATACAACAAATATGGATTTATTTACAAGGAGGAACAAAAAATGTCAGATTTACAGAATAAAGTGGGTATTGTCACGGGAGGAAGCAGCGGCATCGGATTCCAGATTGCCAACGTGCTGGCCGGTGACGGCGCCACGGTCTACTCCATCAGCCGTACCGGAGCGCCCAAGGAGGGCATGGGCAAAAGCGCGCCCGGAGTCATCCACCTGAAAGGCGATATCAGCGATATGGCCTCAATGAAAGCATTGATAGATGAGATTGCAGCAAAGAACGGCGGCTGCCTGGATTTCCTTGTGAACAATGCCGGGGCCACCTTTAAGTGCCGGGCCGAGTCCTTCCCCTTAGACCAGTTTGACCGTGTCATGGACGTAAACGTAAAATATGTGTTTGTCATGAGCCAGCTCTGTTACCCATATCTGAAACAGTCCGCCGGAAGAGGCCGCATCATCAATATCACAAGCATGAGCGCCCACCTTGGTTTCTCCGAAGTTGTTCCCTACTGCACCAGCAAGGGAGCCGTATTATCCATGACCAGGGGCCTGGCCGTTGAATGGGCCCAGGACAATATCTGTGTCAACAGCATTGCCCCAGGCTGGTTCCAGAGCAAGATGTTAAAAGAGGTGGCCGACCCTGCCAGGGAGCAGAAAATCCTCAGCCGCATGCCCCTTCATTCCTACGGTGACACCAGGGACTTAGGCGCCCTGGCAAGCTTCCTGTGCGGCCCTGGCGCCAGCTATATTACGGGGCAGGATTTTGCGGTTGACGGCGGGGCGCTGGCTTTTGGATATTGATGGAGTGGCGGCCGGCCTGGCCCTTTTATCTGTCACTGATTTCCAGTAAATCCAGAAGCGCCTGCACGCCCTCCGGGCTGTCTGCAAAGGACTTGACAGGGGCGCCCACATATTCGGAACACTCCGCCTCTGTCATCCTGCCGCTTCTCTGAACCGGCCCGTCCTCAAGCTCCACTGTGTAATTCCATTGCACTTCCCCAAGGTTTCCCGTAAGCGCAATCAGCATACAGGAAAACGCCTTCATCTTTTCCTCAAACGTAGCTGAATTGGATGTACTGTCCTCAAAATTCAAGGTCCAGCCATACGGCTCTTCAGAGGTCTGAAGCTGATTCTTAAAAACACCCAGGGATTTTGATATTCCCACAAGCCCGGCCAGCTTTCCGTCGGCAGACGCATCCCCGATATACGGGTTCTTCGCCTTAAACAGCTCATTGGCCTGCCTGCTCACCACCTCCCCATTGCTTTTAACGGTCATGCCCCTGATATCCATCTGCATGCCCTCTGCCGGAAGGCCCATCTCCAGGTTGAAGGTGCCGTTGCGGTTCCAGGGCGAGGCAAGACATGCATAGACCACCATTTCCTCTGTCCCATCATCCTTCCTGACCATTTTATACCTGCTGAAAACAGAGGCCGAATTATAAAACGAGCCTCCTACCCGTACCTGGCTTCCATTGATATCCGTATAGGTTATTATATAGGCATCGGATGGATAACCAATGATAAACAGCTTCATGAACACGGCCAGCGCCATGGCCAGGAACACGGCTCCAGCGCCCAGAAGCACATTTTGCAGGTTTCTCCGTTTCACCTTTTTCAGATAATCGATTTCCTCTGCTTCAGTGCTGCCCACAGCTTCCTTCTCGCCTTCCACCTCCTGTTTCATGCGCTGATACATACGCCTGCATTCCCCACACTCTTTAAGATGCGCCTCAATCTCCTGCCCCGTAGCCTCCGATGTGAGGCCGTCCGCGTACAAAGGCATCAGGTCTTTTATGATTTCACATGGTATTTTCCTGCTCATAATTTCTCCGCCTCCTTCACTATCCGCTCTTTTGCGCGGTAATAGGTCACCCTTGCCCAGTTCTCACTTCTTTCCATAATTTCGCCAATCTGACCAAATGTCAGGTTACCCACCAGCCTGAGATACATTACCTCCCGCATGGGATTCTCCAGATTGTGAATCAGCCTCAGGACCTGTATGCTGTCCCAGGAATGGAACAGCTGGGTTTCGGCGGAATCCACAGGGATTTCTTCCGCCTCCTCCAGCGGCATATGTTTCTTCTGCCTGCGCACATGCTCATACCACAGATTCTTCGCTATGCCGCACAGCCAGGTGGAGACACTGCTTTCCCCTTTATACTTACCAATATTCTTCACTGCCCGGTAAAATGTTTCCTGGGTCAGCTCCTCCGCCAGATCCGGGTCCTGTGTCCGGGTCAAGAGAAAACCATATACCATTTTTCCGTGCTTTAAATAGATTTCTTCCATGGAATCCATATATGCATTTCCTCCTTATGTTAATTGGTGCTGGAATGGGGCGGAACGTTACAGGGAAATTTTAATATTTTTATCATTCAAAAAGTGCCCGATATCAGCCACCAAAGCCGCCATCGGACACTGCTTTTTTTATCTCAACCATCAATTCTTCCGGCTCAATAATTTTCCCAAACCGTTTCCCTTACATCTCACTCATCTTAGCCAGCTTCGCCGCCTGATCCGCCGCAATCAGGTTATCCAGCAGTTCCTGGATATCCCCGTTCATAATGGAATCAATCTTATACAAAGTCAGCTTAATCCTGTGGTCCGTCACACGGCCCTGAGGGAAATTGTAGGTGCGGATTTTCTCAGAGCGGTCGCCTGTGCCGATCTGGCTGCGGCGCTCCTCCGCCTCGGAGCTTTGGCGCTTCTCCAGCTCGATGTCATACAGCTTGGAGCGCAGCAGGCGGAAGGCCTTTTCCTTGTTCTGAAGCTGCGACTTCTCTGTCTGGCTGTAAATCACGATTCCGGTGGGCATATGGGTCAGACGTACCGCGGAATCCGTTGTATTGACGCACTGGCCGCCGTTGCCGGACGCACGCATTACGTCGATACGGATATCGTTCATATCAATCTGCACATCCACTTCCTCTGCCTCAGGCATGACGGCAACCGTTGCAGTGGAGGTATGGATGCGGCCGCCGGATTCCGTCTCAGGCACACGCTGCACGCGGTGTACACCGCTTTCGTATTTAAGCTTGGAGTAGGCTCCCTTGCCGGTAACCATGGCCACCACTTCCTTGAAGCCGCCGATTCCGTTTTCATTCAGGCTGATGATCTCAACCTTCCATCTGTGGCTGTCCGCATAGTTGGAGTACATACGGTACAGCTCCGCGGCGAACAGGGCCGCCTCATCACCGCCAGCGCCTGCGCGGATTTCCAGGATGATGTTCTTGTCGTCATTGGGGTCCTTGGGAAGCAGGAGGATTTTCAGCTCATGCTCCAGTTCCTCGATACGCTTCTTGGCATCGGACAGTTCTTCCTTGGCCATCTCGCGCATCTCCTCATCGTTTTCCTCCTCAAGGAGGGCCAGGCTGTCCTCCACGTCCTGCTTGGCCTGCTTATACTGCTTATAAGCCTCCACGATGGGCGCCAGGTCTGCCTGCTCCTTCATAAGCCGGGTAAACCGCTTGGTGTCCTGGGTCACAGCCGGGTCCCCCAGCATCAGCATCAATTCCTCATAATGGATTAACATATCATCTAATCTATCAAACATAATTCCCTCCTGTCTCCTTCCAACCGGCACGCACCACCCGGTCCAGCCCGGCCATATCCTTCATCACTTCCACCTGCACATATCCCTGCATCTCAAACATCCGGCTTACCGCCTGTCCCTGGTCAAATCCAATCTCCATATACACACATCCCCCGGGGCAGAGATGCTTCCTGCATCCCTCTGCCAGTATCCGGTAAAACGCAAGTCCGTCAGCGGTTCCGTCCAGGGCCATCCTTGGCTCGTAATCCCTCACCTCAGGCTCCAGCCCTTCTATGTCGTGGCTGGGTATATAGGGCGGGTTGGAGACAATGATGTCATATCTGCGGTCAGGTTCCAGGCGTTCAAACATGTCGCTCTCAATCAGGTTGAACTCACCCTCATGCTCCTTCAGAAGACGCTGGGCGTTCCGGGCCGCAACCGCCAGGGCTTCCCTTGACACGTCCAGGGCCGTCACATCCCGGTAGCCGCCCATAAGGGCCAGGCTGATTGCAATGCATCCGGACCCGGTGCATACGTCCAGAAGCGCTGCATCCTTTCCCTTCTGCTCCTTTAACACCAGCTCCACCAGTGTCTCCGTGTCCTGCCTTGGAATCAGCACATGTTCATTTACATAAAACTCAAATCCCATGAACTCCTGGACGCCTGTCAGGTGCTGGAGGGGAATCCGCTCCGCCCTCCGGTCAATCATTTCCTCGTACTTCCTGCACTTTGAAAATGTCTCCTCATCCTCAGGAAGGGCCTTGTCCTTTACCGCCAGGAAGGAGGCCAGGCTCTGGCCAAATGCCTCCAGCAGAAGATACCTTGCATCCAGACCCGCGTCCGGCACGCTGCTTCTATTCAGTTTCTCCGTTCCCTGCCATAGCAGCTGCTGCATGGTCATGTCCTGCCGCTCCTTTGTGTTTCTTTTCATCACAGGCACCGCCTGTACCGCCGCCCTGGATCCCGGCGCTGTTTTCCTTCCATCCGGGAAATGTCTCATCCAGGTAGTTCCTCCAGTCAAACACGGTTTCAACCGCTGCAATCGCAACCTCAATCATGCTGTCATCCGGCTCGGTGGTGGTCAGTCCCTGCATCCACATACCGGGACGGCTTAAGATATTCACCAGCTTGGAATCATGCCTGCCTGCAAAACGCAGGAACTCATAGGACACGCCTGCGATTACGGGAATCAGCACGATACGGCTGACAATCCTAAGCCAGATGGTATCCACGCGGATTACCATGAAGAACAGGATGCTGATGATCATTACAATCATGATGAAGCTGGTCCCGCAGCGCTTATGCTCCTTGGAACTGGCCCTTACATTGTCCACGGTCAGCTCTAACCCGTGCTCGATGCAGTTAATGCACTTGTGCTCCGAACCGTGGTACATGAAGGTCCTCTTTATGTCCTCCATCCTGGATACCAGCTTGATGTACGCAATGAAGATGACAATCCTGATCACGCCCTCCAGTATGGCCATCACTGTCTCTGAGTGGATGAAGCTTTTACAGAAGCGCGCAATGAGAAGCGGCAGCACCATGAATATACCGATGGCCATGACAAAGGAAAATACCATCACCACACTCATGAGGATGCCCTCCAGCTTTTCCCCAAAGACCTTGTCAAGCCACGCCTCGAACCGGCTGGGCTGGGCCTCCTCGTCATCCTCGAAAAAACTGCAGGACCAGGTCAGGGCCCTCATGCCCACGACCATGGAATCTATAAAACTGAAAATACCCCTGATAAACGGAAGCCCAAGAAACTTATGCTTCCTGGTAATGCTTACGTAGGTATCCTTTTTCACCTCAATATCCCCGTCCGGCTTGCGGACCGCTATGGCGTAATCATTGCCGTTCTGCATCATGATGCCTTCAATTACGGCCTGACCGCCAATTCCTGAATATTTCATCCTTTCTTACCTTTCTGTGCTGTACCGCGCGGTTTTGGCGCCGCGCCGCATAAACCAGAAAGGGCTGAGCCTGATGCCAAGCCCAACCCTCATCTTTTTTGCCTATTAGTTAGCATTCATGCCATACTTACGATTGAACTTATCAATACGTCCACGGGCCTGAGCAGCCTTCTGCTGGCCGGTATAGAATGAATGGCACTTGGAACAGATTTCCACGTGGATGTCTTTCTTTGTTGATCCTGTTACGAACTCATTACCACAGTTGCAGACAACCTTTGCCTGGTAATAATTTGGATGGATTCCTTCTCTCATTTCTTTCACCTCTCTGATAATATTTGCGGTTTCCGACCGCGGCCTGTATGCCAATCTGCCTCTGTACATTACAGGCAGCCGGCTCCCGCCGTCACCAGAACGCACAGATATCAGCACTGTTCAAGTTAAACGCATCCTCACCGTAAGGTTCTGACTCACGCAGATGCTAAAACTGCCGTCAATCCAGACAGCTTACACAGTATAGCATAAATTGTCCGGGATTGCAAGATGTTTTTCAGCCTGTCCGAATAATCCCACAACAGGGCGGGCCGGACCGTAAATATCTGAAAATCGGACGGCATGACCTGTCTTAAAGGTCTGCCGCCCGATGAAGCATTTACCGTTTTAAATCATTTTACATAAAATTATATTCCGTTACAATCTTCTCCCGGCCCGTTGTCACATCCGTGAAATATTCATAGCAGCTAATTCCCAGGAATGAGCCGGAAATGTTGATGATGTTATCAAAACCGCGGCCCTTTAATGCCATGATTGCATTATAGCTTCTCTGGCTGGTCCTGCAATGCAGGTATACGGGTCTGTCCCTGGGTATCTCCTCCGTGCGCTGGCGCAGCTCGCCCAATGGGATATTGACTGCCCCTATGAGGTGGCCTGCCTCAAACTCATCCCTGCCCCTCACATCAATGATGCAGGCTTTATCCTCCACCAGGCCGCGCACTTCGCCAACATGGACCTGCTTAAACACGCCGTGAAGCACGTTCAGTCCCACCAGGGCCGCCAGATTGACCACGTCCCTGGCAGTTCCGAACACAGGTGAATAACACAGTTCCAGATCCTTTAAGTCCTCCAGGGTGCCGTTCATGGCTATCAGGGTTGCAACCACGTCAATCCTCTTATCCACATTGCCCTTTCCAATGGCCTGGGCTCCCAGGATCCTTCCCGTGGGAACTTCAAATACAAGCTTGAAATGCATGGGCGCGCTTCCCGGCATCAGTCCCACCTTATCCATGGACATGGTGTACACAGAATCGCATGGGATATTGCTGGCCCGGGCCGTCCTCTCGTTAAGCCCTGTGGCAGCGGCGTTCAGTTCAAACAGCCTTACCGCACAGGAACCGATGACACCCCTGTTCCTGTTTGGTATGCCGTACATGGCATCGGCGGCAGCCCTTGCCTGGCGCAGGGCCGGGCCGGCCAGGGGCAGCTTCACCGGCCTGCGGGTCAGCTGGTTGTAAACTTCAATGGCATCACCCACCGCGTAGATATGCGGGTCGCTTGTGCGGTAATCAGCCGAAACCCTGATGGCCCCGGTTTCCCCAAGTTCCAGCCCTGCCTGTCTAGCCAGTTCCGTCTCAGGCAGCACGCCGATGGAGAGCACCACCGCGTCGCAGGGCAGCTCCTTTCCAGAATTCAAGGTGACCTTATCCCCAGCAATTGCCTTTACGCCATCCCCCACAGCCAGTTGTACGCCCTTGTCATGAAGTTCCTTCTGCAGGATCTGGGCCATATCATAATCAAATGGCATCATGATCTGGTCCGCGGCTTCCGCCACAGCCACATGTTTCCCGGCTGTCTTAAGGTTCTCAGCCACCTCAAGCCCGATGAAGCCTCCGCCGATCACAACCACATTGCGGATTTCCTCCCTGGACACGTACTGGTCCAGCTTTGCGATGTCATTCACATTGCGCACCGTAAAGACATGGGGAAGGGATACTCCCTCGATTGACTTGGGGCGGATTGGATATGATCCAGGTGAAAGGACCAGCTCATCATAAGCCTCTTCGTATTCCCGGCCGGACACACTGTCCCGGACCAGGATGACCTGGCGCTCCCGGTCAATGCCATACACCTCATTGTTAACCCTTACCTCAATATCATAGGACGCCTTAAATCCCTCCGGCGTCATAAGCACAAGCCAGTCCTTATCTTCCACGGTCCTGCTTAAATAATAGGGAAGGGAGCAATTGGAGAATGATACATGCTCTCCCCGTTCAAATATGGTGATTGATGCGTCCGCATCCAGGCGCCTTACCCTGGCTGCCGCGGAAGCGCCTCCGGCAACTCCTCCTACAATGAGCACACGTTTTCCCATGTTCACACATCCTTTACAGTCTATTTTAACTCTCAGCCTTTTCCGGCCTATTGCCATTAAGCTTTCGCTGCAGGCTTCTTATCCAGATTCCTGGATTTATCATTATATGCATCCATATCTATATTCTTAGTCATCTTGGCGGATACCAGGGCCGTCACCATGCCGTCGCTTACATTCAGCGCGGTCCTTGCCATATCGATGACAGGCTCAATACCAACTAACAGTCCTGCGATTCCAACAGGAAGCCCAAGTGCGGATAATACCGTGATTCCGGCAAATGTCGCTCCGCCGCCCACTCCGGCAATACCGATGGAAGCAAAAGTGATGACAACCACCATCAGGATGAAGAAGGATGGTGTGATGGGCTGTCCTACGGCAGGCGCCACCATCACTACCAGCATGGCCGGATAAATCGCAGCGCATCCGTTCTGTCCGATGGAGGTGCTCAGGGAACCTGCCAGGTTGGAAACGCCATTGTCCACGCCCATCTCATCGGTCAGGGTACGGATGGTCAGTGGAAGGGTGCCTGCGCTGGTACGGGAGGTAAATGCAAATACCAGAGTGGTCATGGCCTTCTTAAAGTATACAAATGGGCTGAGTCCTGCAAAGGCCAGTATCAGTCCGTGGATTACGAACATGATGATGATGGCCGTATAGGAAGCAAGCACAAAGGTCACAAGCCGCAGTATACTGGTATAATCACTTCCCGCAATGGTCTTGGTCATCAATGAGAAGATGCCGAACGGAGTCAGCATGATGATCATCATGACCACTTCCACCACCAGGGTATTTAGCGAGTTCATCATTTTACTGAAGAACTCCGCCTGTTCCGGGGCATAGGTCCGCACCCCGATGACGCCGATTCCAAGGAATGCCGCGAACAGCACCACGGAAAGGGTTGCATTGCTTCCCTGTCCGGTCAGGGCATAGATTGGGTTGGACGGAATGATATCAATGATGGTATTCTCAATGGAAAGTCCCTCCTGGGCCTTTTCCTCCAGCTGGGCCGTCTTCTGTGTCTCGGCCTCGCCAATCTCCAGTCCCTCTGCGCTGACGCCGAAGGTCTGGGCCGTAACGCCGCCCACAACCGCTGCGACTGCCGCTGTTGACAGAAGGATTACCAGCACAAGGGCTGTAATCTTACCAAGGTTCTTACCAGACTTCTGGTTGATGATGGCACACACGATGGATACGAAAATCAACGGGATGACCATCATTTTCAAAAGCTTGGTATATGCGGTCCCCACCAGGCTGATCCAGCGCAGGCTCTCGGAAACAGCCGCATCGTCAGCCACTGACTTTAAGATTGCGCCAAATATAATACCGCCGAACAGACCGGCCACAACACGCACATTAAAAGATTTTCCTTTTTTTCCTAAATAAAACAAGAATCCCAGATACGCCAAAAAACAGATTACACTGATAGTGACAGCCATTTATTCCCCCAACCTTTCTTTGATGTTATTGATGATGCTTGCAACTGCAGTTTTAATATTCTTTGTATCTGTGGCAAGGTTGATACGGATGTATCCCTGTGCCATAACGCTGAACCACTCACCCACATCACAGGCCAGCCTGCACTTATCCTGGATGAACCTGGCTGTCTCATCTCCCGGCACATAGCCCTTAAGATCAATCCATGACAGATAGGTTCCCTCCAGAGGCGTAACAATGACCTCAGGCAGTTCCCTGGCAAATTCCTGCTTCATATAATCGTAGTTGTGAAGGATCAGGGCCTTGACATCCGAAAGCCACTCTTCCCCGCCTCTGAAAGCAGCGCCCATACCGGTGATACCCATCAGGTTCACTTCAGGGGAGCCGATACCCTTAATGTAGGCATCATACGCTTCCATCAGCTTCCCGTCAAAAATAATGACATGGGAATGGATGAGTCCGGCCAGGTTAAAGGTCTTGGAGCCGGAGTTCAGGGTAATCAGGATATCCTTGTATTCCCCGCCCTTCACACATGCAGAGGACACAAAAGGCTTCCCTTCGTATGTAAAGTCCTGATGGATTTCATCCGAAACAACCAGCACCCCATGCTTACGGCAGATGGAGAACATGGTATCCAGTTCTTCCTCAGACCATACGCGGCTTACCGGGTTATGAGGGGAGCACAGGATGAACATCTCTACCTTGTTATCAACGATTTCCTTTTCAAACTTCTCAAAATCCAGGCTGTAATATCCATGGTCGTTGTCAAGCTCGCATGTCACAAGCTTCCTTCCTGTATTTAAAATAGCATCATAGAATGGATAATACACAGGAGGACAGATGATTACAGATGCCTCCTCCTTGGTATAGGCCCTTACCGCCGCGTACAGGGAACCCACAACCCCAGTGGCAAAGCGGACGTTCTCCTTGGCAAGTTCTACATTATGATGCTTCTTCTGCCATGCAAAGAAAGAATCAAAGTATTCATCCTCCACCTTCCCATAGCCAAAAACACCGTGCTTCACACGCTCTGTCAGCGCCTCCCTGACAACAGCCGGGGACTGTATCTCCATATCAGCCACCCACAGCGGAAGCAGGTCTGCATCCCCAAAAATCTCCTGGAGTGAATCCCACTTCAGTGTACCGGTACCCCGGCGTTCCACACAATTCTCCCTACAGAACTTCTCAAAGTCCATCTTTCATACCATCCTTTCCCAAGCGTAAGCAAGCTTTTAAATATTGTTCACTTGATAAACTATATTATAAAATACTTGGTGCATAATGTCAATATACTTTGTATTTTTTTTAATAACAAGGGCATTCTGCACATTAAAACGACTATATTTTTTCAATATTGTTCTATAACTTTACTATTTTTCCTGTTTTGGTTAAAATAAAGCATTGAAGCCCTTTTCCAGATATGTTACTATAACATGTACAGACATTATATAAGAACAGGAGCCAATACCCATATGAGCCATCTTACAGATATCAACAGCGCGTACCAGAAGCTGAATGTAAGGGCGAATACATTGTATGAATTCGTCATTCTATATCACAATTACATCTATGCCCATCACACCTATGAGAATGAACATTTTAATATGATGGAGATACACACCCTTACATACATCGACGACTGCCCGGGAATCACTGCCACGGAACTGTCAAAGCTGTGGCACAAAAGCAAAAGCGCCATCTCACAGGTCATCAAACGGCTGGTGGATTCCGGATACGTTGAGAAGCGCTTCAAGGAGAACAACGAGAAATCCGTCTGCCTCTATGTGACGGATAAAGGCCAGAGGCTTTCCAGTGTCCACAAGGCATATGACGTGGCCGACATCACCCAGACCACATCTTATCTGATTGAACAATGCGGCCAGGCGGATGTGGATGCATTTTACAGGATTATTGATAAATACAACGAACTTCTCAAGTCAGACCTGGAGTCATAGGATTTTAGAAATGACCGCGCCTTACACGGGGAAGGATATGGATTAAGAATGATAAATTATTAACAATTTCCCGGCTGGATGGAGCACTATAATAGAACACATGAAACTACAAATGATAGGAGGATTACAAAATGAGTAACCTGAACAATGTAATGAAAGAATTCAAAGCGTTCATACTGAAAGGCAACATCATCGACATGGCTGTGGGCGTCATCATAGGCGGCGCGTTCAGCAAGATTGTCACATCCCTTGTAAATGACATCCTGATGCCAATCCTCGGCGCCCTCACGGGCGGGGCCAGCTTCAATACACTCAAATACGTGCTCAGCCCGGAAGTAAAGGCTGGCGGCGAGGTGGTAAAAGCAGAAGCCGCCATACTGTATGGCAGCTTCCTTCAAAATGTCCTTGATTTTATTATCATCGGGGCCTGCATGTTCTTCATGATTAAGACCGTTGCCGTCATCAGCTCACGCCTTCGCCATGAGGAAGAGAAAAAGGAAGAGGCGCCCGCGCCTGCCGGTCCCACCCAGGAGGAACTTCTGACCGAAATCCGCGACCTGTTAAAAGAGAAAAATGCTTCCGCCTGACGCTGCGGCAC
>DS990260.1:2505692-2590861 GCA_000155435.1 Clostridiales bacterium 1_7_47FAA
CACGCCCTAATAAAACCTGATTCTCTTGGCGTTCTCCACAAACTCCCTGTTGTTCCTGGTCCTTGCGAACAGATCCAGTATCTTTTCCACGGCGTCCTCGGGCTTCATGGAGTTTGTTGCTTTGTGTATGATATCCACCGCCTCTGCCTCTTCCCTGGTCAGCAGAAGGTCATCCCTTCGCGTACCTGACTTAAGGATATCAATGGCAGGGAAGATACGTTTCTCTGACAGCTTCCTGTCCAGGACCAGCTCCATGTTGCCGGTTCCCTTAAATTCCTCGTATACAACATCATCCATACGGCTTCCGGTATCCACCAGCGCAGTTGCCAGCACGGTCAGGCTTCCGCCCTCACGCATGTTGCGGGCAGCGCCGAAAAAGCGCTTGGGCATATGAAGGGCCGCCGGGTCAAGACCGCCGGAAAGGGTACGGCCGCTGGGCGCAACCGTCAGGTTATATGCCCTTGCAAGGCGTGTGATGCTGTCTAAGAGTATGATGACATCCCGGCCGTGTTCCACAAGACGCTTGGCGCGCTCCGCCACCATCTCCGAAACCCTTTTATGGCGCTCTGGCAGTTCGTCAAAGGTGGAGTAGATTACTTCCACATTGGGGCCTACAATCGCCTCCCTGATGTCCGTCACTTCCTCCGGGCGCTCGTCAATCAGGAGGATCATCAGATGCATGTCCGGATGGTTGGTGGTGATGGCCTTGGCCACCTGCTTTAACAGGGTGGTCTTACCTGCCTTTGGCGGGGATACAATCATTCCGCGCTGTCCCTTACCGATGGGTGACAGAAGGTCCAGTACGCGCATGGCAACGGATGTCTTCACGCCAGGCATCTCCATATGCAGGCGCTGGTTAGGGAAGATGGGCGTTAAATCCTCAAAATTAGGTCTTGTCTCCGTAGCGCTTAAAGGATATCCGTTCACCGTCTTGATATAAAGAAGGGCCGCGAACTTTTCAGTGGCTGATTTGACCCTTCTGTTGCCTGCGATGATATCACCGGTCTTCAAATTAAAGCGGCGGATCTGCGATGGCGCCACATACACGTCGTTCTCACCCGGCAGGAAGTTCTCACACCGGATGAATCCGAATCCATCAGGCATTACCTCCAGGATACCATTGGCTTCAATCCCGCTGTCCAGTTCTGCCATATCCTGGTTGGACAGACCTGTCGTATCGCTCCTGCCCTCCGCCCTGGAATCGGTCCTGGAGTCATTCCTGGAAGCGCGCTCGCCGCCTTCGGACTGCTGGTTCGACCCCTGGTTCTGGCTGTAATTGGTATGGGGCCTGTTCTGCTGGGACTTGTTAGCTGAATATTTATTATTCTCGTAAGACCGGTTGGTGTTACGTCTTGGCTCCTGGTTACGGCTTTCCTGTCTGTCCTGGGATTCCTGGGGCCTGGACTGGATGGTGTCCTGCCTGGGCTGGATGGTGTCCTGCCTGGACTGGGTATTATCCTGTCTGGGCTGGATGTTATCCTGCCTGGTCTGGGCATTGTCCTGCCTGGACTGGGCATTGTCCTGTCTGGACTGGATGTTATCCTGCCTGGGCTGGGCATTATCCTGTCTGGGCTTCACAGTCTCCTGCCTGGGCTGGGCATTGTCCGGCGCCTGGCGTCTTTCCTCTTTCCTGATTTCAGTTGGCTTTACTTCCGGGTTCTTCTCTGCCGCCTCGCAGAGCAGGTCGATGATCTCAGCCTTGCGCAGGCTGCTGATTCCTTTAATACCCTGGTTTCTAGCCATTTCCTTTAATTCTGCAAGAGGAAGTGTCTGCAATTTTTCCCGCATAGTATCTCTCCTTATCCAATATTAATCAACTCATCCGTCAAGACAGACTGATGGTCTATTTCCAACACTCGGGGGTATTATCTTATGTTCAATCAAATTCGGGGTTTATTCCAGATTTGCGAATTGCTTGGGACTAACAGACTGCTGACAGCGTAAGAAAACTGTCAGCCAATCTATGTATAGCCCTATTATATACACGAATATTACGGAATGTAAAGTGAAAATTGAAATAATTTTAGTTTGTCAGCCAGCTCATATGGGTTTTTATACGGGCTTCATAGCCATTATCTGAAGGTTCATAGAACACCGCCCCCTCCATACCGTCAGGCAGGTACTGCTGTTTTACATAGTGCTTGGGATAATCATGCGCATACTTATATCCTGCCCCATGCCCCAGCTTCTCAGCTCCCTTATAATGCTTATCCTGCAGATGGACCGGAACCGGCATGGTCCTCTGGTCCCTGATTGCATCCATGGCCTTGAATACAGCCATGCAGGCCGCATTGCTCTTTGGCGCGGTAGCAACATAGGTCACTGCCTGGGACAGGATGATCTGGGCTTCCGGAAGCCCAATCCGCTCCACGGCCTGTGCCGCATTCACAGCCACCACCAATGCCTGGGGATCCGCGTTGCCCACATCCTCTGACGCGCATATCATTATCCTTCTGGCAATGAATTTGATATCCTCCCCGGCATAGAGCATCCGGGCCAGGTAATAGACAGCCGCATCCGGGTCCGAACCGCGCATGCTCTTGATGAATGCAGAAACCGTGTCATAGTGGTTGTCCCCATTCTTATCATACCGCACCACCCGCTTCTGGATGCATTCCTGGGCCACTGCCAGATTAATATGTATCTTACCGTCTTCTGCGCGTTCCGTTGTCAGGACGCCAAGTTCCACTGCGTTAAGCGCCGCCCTGGCGTCCCCGTTGGCCGTATCTGCCAGGAAATCAGCGGCATCCTCATCAATCACCGGGTCGTAAGCCCCCATGCCCCGTTCCTTATCATACACCGCCCTGTGTATCAGCTCCCTGATATCCTCCTTCTCCAGCGGCTTAAGCTCAAATATCCTGGAACGCGACAGCAAGGCCCCATTCACCTCAAAATACGGATTCTCCGTAGTGGCCCCGATAAGGATCAGCGTGCCGTCCTCCACAAAGGGCAGGAGATAATCCTGCTGCCCCTTATTAAAGCGGTGGATCTCATCCACGAACAATATGGTCTTCCTGCCATACATGCCCATATTATCCTTGGCGCCCTTAACCACTTCCTCCATGTCCTTCTTGCCGGCAACCGTGGCATTGATCTGCTTGAAATCCGCGCTGGTGGTATTGGCAATCACCTTGGCCAGGGTGGTCTTTCCCGTGCCGGGAGGGCCATAGAAAATAATGGATCCCAGCTTATCCGCCTTGATTGCCCGGTAAAGCAGTTTATCCACGCCCACTATATGCTGCTGCCCCACCACCTCATCCAGGGTCCTGGGCCTGAGCCTGGAAGCCAGCGGGGATTCTGTCTCCATGGTGTTCTCTCTCATATAATCAAATAAATCCATCGTCTTACCCTTTCTGCCGTGTCCTATCTCAATCAATCAGCAGTTCATCAACCGTAACAAAAGTATATCCCTGCCTGGTAAGCGTGTCAACCAGTTCCAGCGCAGCCTGTACCGAAGTGGGAAAAATATCATGCATTAATATAATATCCCCATCCTCCACATCTTTCAAGACCCGTTTCACAATCTTATTCTTATTCCTCAGTTTCCAGTCCAGGGAATCCACGGACCACAGCACCGTGGTCATGCCCACGTCGCACTCCAGTTCCTCATTCCAGTCCCCAAAGGGCGGCCTCATGTATTGCGGCCGTTCCCCGGTTATGTCCTCTATCATCATGCTGGTCCTGTCCACGGCCTGGCACACGGACCTGGCCCCGGCCTTGGTCAGCTGGACATGGCTGAAGCTGTGGTTTCCAATCAGATGGCCGTCATCATGCATCCGCTTCACCAGCTCTTCATTGCCCTCTATATTCTGTCCCATCAGGAAAAATGTGGCCCTGACGCCTCTTTCCTTCAGACCGTCCAGCAGCTGGGCGGTACACTCCTTATGGGGACCGTCGTCAAATGTAAGGGCCACGCATTTGCCCTCAAGCCCTTTGGCCCGCTCCATGGTCTCCCCACCCTCCTGGACCCACGCCCCATTCCCTGCCGCAGCATGGACCGGCCGGTTTCCCAGGACAGTACGGCACAGTCCCCCAAGAAGAATCACGTCCGCCGCACAGACAACAGCCAGAAGTTTTACTTTATTTCCCAGTTTCACCTTATGCCCTCTTTCACCTGATGCCCTTTATCTATCCAGTATATGTCAGGAGTGGAAGGAAAAATGCATGGGATTCTGAAACGGGGTGGATTCCTGCATCATAGCAAGAATCCACCCCGTCATGGCGTCCTTCACGGACACTGCTTTTCGAGTCATTTCATGTGTATGTCACCGTATCCCTATCCCACCGGAGTAATGACTACCCCTGGGCCGCCGGATTTCCCGCTGGGGGAACTGCCCTGCGTCTGGCCGGACTGGCTTTCGCCCGGTGCGGTACCGGCCTGGGCATTGCCGGACTGGGCGCTGCCGCCCGGTTGGGCACTGCCCGGCTGTGTGCTGCCCGGCTGGGCGCTTCCTGGCTGGGTGCTTCCTGGCTGAGCGCTTCCTGCCTGGGAATTGCCACCCTGGGCACCATCTCCCGGCTGGCCCCCGGCGCCGTCCTGGCCGCCTGCATTTTCCTGTACCTGGCCCAGCACACCGTCAGGGCCGGCCTGATAGCTGGTCCCATTGATGTCAACCACGGTGTTTGCCGCCATCCTGCCGGTGGATGGATCCATATAGTAATGGAGGCCGTTTACATCAATCATGCCCTTTGCCATACGGCCTGAGCCTTCAAAGTAATACCACGCGCTGTCCATCTCGCGCCAGCCGGTTGCCATGGCGCCTGAACCCCTGAGGTAGTATTTCTCCCCGGCATCCTCCAGCCATCCGGTCTGCATGGCCCCCTGGCCATCGGCATAGTACCAGGTTCCGTTGTCGTTAATCCAGCCCTTGGACAGGACGCCTGTGTTATCCAGATAGTACCACGTTCCGTTCTGGTTGGTCCAGCCCTTGGCCATGGCTCCTGAGTTCTCCAGGAAGTATCTTCTTCCGTTGTCGTCCAGCCATCCGGTCTGCATCACGCCCTGGCTGTCAGCATAGTACCAGGTTCCCTTATCATCTATCCAGCCCTTGGACAGGGCGCCTGAACTGCCAAAGTAATACCACTTGCTGTTGTCGGACTTCCAGCCCGTTATCATGCGGCCCGTACTGTCATCCAGGTAATATCTCTTATCTGAAAGGGTAAGCCAGCCCCTGGATGCAAGGCCGTCCCCATCCATGTAGAACCAGCCCGTGCCGTCGTCAATCCAGCTGTTTTTCTGTTTTACGTAGTTCTGGTAATAATAGGTCTTTCCCTGGATGGTCCTCCAGGTATTGCCTGGAATCACCGTTGTAAAATCCTTAAACTGGAAATCAATGTCCACATTCCCGCTGATCCCGTTGACCGCGCCCGTACTGGTGGCCTGCCACATGACCGGGTTCTGGTATGCCGGTTTTGCGGAGTAACGGGCAACCCAAACAGGATAATTCATCTTGCCCATGTCTAATTTGTTGGCCAGCCAGTTGTCATTGGCATAAATGATAGGATAATAGCCTGCTTCGGATATACGCCCGCAGAACGCATTGGCGATTGCCGCCAGTTCATCCTTTGACAGGGCGCCCTGGGTGGAGTCCTCCATGTCAAATGCAACCGGATAGGATACCGGATAATCGTGGATCAGGTCCAGGACAAAATTCGCCTCGTCCACCGCCATCTCCGGCGTGGTGGCAAGGGAATAGATATAGACCCCCACCTTAACCCCTGCCGCGCTGGCCTGCTGTATGTTCCTGTGGAAATATGGGTCCACCGCGCCCTTGGAGCGGGTTCCCAGCATGACAAAGGACACATCGTCCGCAGCCACCTGGCCCCAGTTAATATCCCCCTGCCACCTGGATACGTCGATTCCCCTGAACAACACGCTGCTGATGGATGTGCCGTCCGGCATCTGGTATGTGCCATTTACCTTTTTCCAGGCATTGGGGTTGGTCGTGGAAGAGCCTGAGGAAGCCGCTCCCGTATTTCCCGTGCTTCCGGTGGCACCCGCGGCGGGCTGCCCGGGGCCTCCGGGGCCTGGTGATGAGACAACCGGGGCCGATGTCTCGCCCGGTCCGATGGCCAGTGCGGTGCCCGCGGGAAGAATGGTGCCCGCGCTTATGATTCCCGCCATGGCAAGTGCCTGGCAGCGTCTTATCATGTGCATCTTGTTTTTCATACATTTCTCCTTATATAAAAATACGGGGGATGCTCAGCCGTCCGCTGTGACATCCCCCGTATCATGATCTGATTTACCGTCAGCCTGGTCCGTCTGTCCTTCCGGCCTGCAGGCTCCCTGAGGAGCTTCCGCCAGGCGAGTTGCTTGTGGAATTATTTCCAGAACTGCTTCCGGGAGTCCCACCGGACGTGCCGCCAGGCCCGTTGCTGCTGATGCCTGAGGAACCGCCTGACGCGCCCGGACCGCCGCTTGTGCCTGTGGAACTGTTGTTAACAGTACCCGGAGTCTGGGCCGATACACCGCCGGCGTTCTGGCATATGCCGCTGGCGTCAAAGGTGTACTGCGTTCCGTTGATGGTTGCCGTGGTGCCTGCAATCATCCTTCCTTCATTGGCAGGGTTCAGATAGTAATACTTGCCGTCCAGCTGAATCCAGCCAGTCATCATATGGCCGTTGCTGTTAAAATAATACCATGAGCCGTCAATCTGCTTCCAGCCCGTGGACATCTTACCATTACTCATATCCATGTAGTACTTGTTGCCATCGCTGTCACTGAGCCATCCAATCAGCATGCGCCCGTCCGTGTTCAGGTAGAAATAATCCTTGTCCACCTTGGCCCATCCGGTCATCATCTTGCCGTCCGTGCCGAACAGGTACCAATTGTCCTTAATCTGTGCCCAGGAATTCACGACGCACTTGCCGTTGCTCTGGAAATAGTACCAGGCCCCGTCCATCTCGCGCCAGCCCGTTGCCATGGTCCCGTTGCCGCGCATGAAATAAAAGTCGCTGGTGGTTCCATTGCTGATCTTCAGCCAGCCGGTTACCATGGTTCCGTCATTCAGCAGGTAGTACCACTTGCCTTCTTCCGGATTCACCCAGCCCGTTGCCATGATGCCGCTGGGCTTGAAGAAATACCACTTACCGTCAATCTGTTTGAAATCCTTTGTCATATAACCAGTGGACGGGTCCATGTAATACCATCCCTCACTGGTCTGCAGCCATCCTGTGTATACCTGGCCGTTGTCGACATAGGTCCAGTTGTCATTTGATTTTGTCCAGCTGCCGGCGGCATAGCTGGTAAATGCGCTCCCCAATGCCATGGCCCCAATCATACCGGCTGCTGCGACAGCTGTCCAGTACCTTTTATGTCCCATGTGTCATCCTCCTCGCCTCTTATATCCAGTTGGGGACAATATTCCCCAGTTTTCCACATATTTTTGATTATAGCACAATCCCATATGCTTTTGATAACATTTTTATTACAATTTCCGTAATTTCCTATAATATTTCTTTGCGTACCGGTACATGATGATGGTGTACTCTCCGAATTCATCTCCCAGCGCACTCTTGTATACAGCCCACAGGCTCCACAGGAAACCGCCCAGGGCAGCATATGCATAGACGGCAAAATACTCGTCTTTTGTAGGTTCCCTCTGAAGGTAAATGGCCAGAAGCTTCTCCATGTCCGCCTCATCATAGTAAGAGTAGATAGCGCACATGGACACATCCATGATGGGGTCGCACATGCCGGCATACTCCCAGTCCAGAAGTTTTACACCGCCGTCCCCGAGGAACAGGAAGTTATCCACATTGGCGTCAATATGGCTCAGGCATTTGGGGCGGTCCATGGCGTCCATGCGGTCCATGAGCCAGTCCATCCACCCCCGCACCTCCTGGTAGTCCTCGAACAGGATGCCGCCATGGCTGCTGCACAGCTTTTCATAAAAATCAATCCGTTCCCGGATGTCAAAATCATGTCCCACCGTGATGCCTGACTGATGGAGCCTGCGCACCATTTCCATGCACCGGTCCATGTCGGACCAGTCCGAGGCGTCTGCATTCCTGGCCCCCTCGTAATATTCGGCTATCTTATAACCGGTCCGGTCGTTCATATAAATCACATGCTCGGTAATACCAAGGCAGGCCACGGCGTCATAGACCTGTTTTTCCTGCTTCCTGTTAATAAGAAGCTCTGTACCCGGACCAGGGATGCGGCAGATACAGTGGCGCTCCCCTACCTTGAACAGGAAGGACTTATTGGTCATGCCGGACTTCAGGCAGCGTATATCCTTAATCTGGGATTCAGGCACCTTAAATACCTCGGCCACCAGCTTCATGGCCGCGTTGTCGGAGTGGTTCTGATACCTGGGGTCGAATAAGCGCAGTTCTTCCAGGTTCTCGAACTCATACACCTGATTGTCGGGCTGGCGGTTTGCATCCATTTCAATCTCGTCCCAATGGGCGGGGGACAGGCCGCTGGCCCTCACGGTCTCGTTAAGCAGCTCCCCATCCTCCTGTTCCAGGCGGTGCCTGGCCTCGCCTGAGAGCATGTCCACGTATACCTGTTCCCAGTAGAACTGTTCCGTGCCCGGGCTTTTGTAATAGGCCTCCAGCACAGGAAGGAACCGCGCGGAGAACTCCCTGGAAAAATAGGCCGGCCCGTACATGACCCACTGGTCCCGTCCGCCTATCTTCACGTCCGTGATGCGCCCCCTCTTGTTAAAGGAAAGGCACCACTCCTTGGTCTCGCCGTCCTGATAGGCGGCGCTGTACCATGCCCCGCATTCATATGCGTGGTACATGTTCTCCCTCATCCAGTTGTCGGAGGCCAGCACATACATGTTCCGCCCTTTTAAGACCTTCCTGGACCTGTAGATGGTTGCCAGGGTGTTCTTGTCCGAATACTCAGGATTATATAGAAGCTTTACATCGTATTTATCCATAAGATATTCAAACTTTTCCTTCAGATACCCCACCGCTATGGTGATATCCGTGATTCCCACCTCATGGAGCTGGCATATCTGGCGTTCTATCATGCGCTCCCCGAATACCTCCAGAAGCCCCTTGGGGGTTTCAAATGTCAGGGGAACGAACCTGGAGCCAAACCCGGCCGCTATGATTAATGCACCGTCCACCTTATACCCTTCCAAAAGGCGCCGTCCTTCTCCTGTAAGCTCCCACCCGGAGCCGCCCCCGCCGTCCGTGCGCTCCGCAATGTATCCCTTTCCGATGCACTCCTTAATAAGCCCGTTAACGGTCCCCAGGGATACCTTAAGCTTTTGCGCCATCTCCCTCTGGGTGATATCCGGCTGCTCCAGCACTGTCCTGCACACAAGTCCATGTCTGTCCATCAATACAAATCCTCGCTTCCGTCCCATTTATGTTCAAAATATGTATTTAATCAAAATATATGAACATTATAGCACATCCACCGGAAAATGCAAGCCGGATCAGGACTACATGGAAAGGGCATGAAAAAGGGGCCTCCGTTCCATGACGGCAGACCCCTTTCTCAAATGATTGATATATCCTGATACTCATTTCCCCTTAACCTGACAGCTGCCAATCTGCCACATATCTGATACTGCGGCGGCCAGCCTATGCTGCCAATCTGTCACTTGTCTGATGCTGCTACGGCCAGCCAATGCTGCCAATCTGTCACATACAGGATGCAGCGGCGGCCAGCCTATGCTGCCAATCTGTCACATGCCTGATGCTGCAACGGCCAGCCTATGCTGCCAATCTGCCACATACAGGATGCAGCGGCAGCCAGCCTATACTTCAAAAATCAGATCGCCGTAGCTGGGCATGGGCCACAGTTCCTTATCCACGATCATCTCCAGCTTATCTACCGGCGCCCTTAAAGCCTCCATGGCCGGAACCACCTCGCTGTGATAGGCGGTTGCCTGGGCAATCCCGCCATCCGCGCAGGCTGCCTTCTCCGTCACCTCAGCCAGCCTGGATACCGCCGCCTTCATATCAGACAGCAGGCCGGAGGTCTCCATGAGAAGTCCTGTCTGTGTGCTCACATCCGCCTCCGGGCAGGCGCCCTTGACCGCTGAAATGGATGCTGCCAGCTGTGTGGTGTACCTGATGACTGCCGGGATAATGGACTTGCTTGCCATATCGTACATGGTCCTGGCTTCTATGTTGATGGCCTTGGAAAAGTTCTCATATTCAACCTCAGCCCTGGATTCAAGCTCCGCCCTGGTGAACACGCCGAAGGCCTCGAACAGCTTCACCGCCTTATCCGTTGTCAGGGCAGGGATGGCCTCCACCATGGACCTGATGTTTGGAAGGCCCCTCTTCTCTGCCTCTGCAACCCATTCGTCAGAGTAGCCGTTTCCATTGAAGATGACCCTTCTGTGGGCTGCCAGCATTTCCTTAATCATGTCATGGACCGCCATGTCGAAGTCGTCGGCCTTTTCCAGCTTATCGGCAGCTTCCTTGAACGCTTCCGCCACAATGGTGTTCAGCACGGTGTTGGGGCTTGCGATGGAATCCGAGGAGCCTACCATACGGAACTCAAACTTGTTGCCTGTAAATGCAAAGGGCGAGGTCCTGTTCCTGTCCGTGGCATCCTTATCCAGGTCAGGAAGGATGTCAACCCCGGTCCTTAAGGTGCCGCCCTTCTTGGAGTGGGTTGCTTCTCCTGTGCTGCACAGCTGGTCAATCACGTCCTCCAGCTGTTCTCCCAGGAAGATGGAGATGATGGCAGGCGGCGCTTCGTTGGCACCCAGCCTGTGGTCATTGCCCACATCGGCCGCTGATTCCCGCAAAAGGTCTGCGTGGAGGTCCACTGCCTTGATGATACATGCCAGCACCAGAAGGAACTGGATGTTCTCATGAGGCGTGTCGCCCGGGTTTAAAAGGTTGGTGCCGTCATCCGCTGTCAGGGACCAGTTGTTATGCTTTCCTGAACCGTTGACGCCTGCAAATGGCTTCTCATGGAGAAGGCATGCCATGCCATGGCGGCCAGCCACCTTTTTCAGTGTCTCCATTACAATCTGGTTGTGGTCCACTGCCTGGTTCACGCCCTCATATATGGGGGCCAGTTCGTGCTGTGCAGGCGCAACCTCGTTGTGCTGCGTCTTGGCCGGGACGCCCAGCTTCCAAAGCTCTTTATTCACATCGTTCATGTAGGAACCAATCCTCTCGCGGATGGCGCCAAAGTAATGGTCCTCCAGCTCCTGCCCCTTGGGAGGCATGGCGCCGAAGAGGGTGCGTCCGGTGTAAATCAGGTCCTTGCGCTGTAAGTATTTTTCACGGTCAACCAGGAAGTATTCCTGCTCCGCCCCCACGGACGGCGCAACCCTTTTGGCGGTTGTGTTGCCAAAAAGTCTGAGGATCCTTAAGGCCTGCTCGTTCACCGCCTGCATGGAACGCAGCAGGGGCGTCTTTTTATCCAGGGACTCGCCTTTATAAGAACAGAAGGAGGTGGGGATGCAAAGGGTGACGCCGATGGCGTCTTCCCTTAAGAATGCAGGGGAGGTACAATCCCAGACCGTGTACCCCCTGGCCTCAAAGGTGGCGCGCAGGCCGCCTGATGGGAAGGAGGATGCATCCGGCTCACCCTTAATCAGCTCCTTGCCGGAGAATTCCATGATTACCTTGCCATCGCTTGGGGCAGAGATAAAGGAATCATGCTTCTCAGCTGTCACGCCGGTCAGAGGCTGGAACCAGTGGGTATAGTGGGTGGCCCCCCTCTCAATTGCCCAGTCCTTCATGGCGTGCGCCACCACATCCGCAATACTGGGATCCAGTTCCGCACCGTCTTCCACTGTCTTTTTCAGCTTCTTATAAACATTTTTAGGCAGACGGTCCTTCATCACCGCATCATTGAACACATTTTTCCCGAATATCTCAGATACATTCAATACATCGCTCATAGATTCTTCCATCCTCTCTTTGATTCTTCCTTTTTGATTCTTCCTTTTTGATTCTTCCTTTTGGGTTCTTCCTTTTCCGGGCTTCCGCTTCCTTTTTCCAAAATCCTGTCATCCTGTCTAAATCCAGATACCATTTCCCGTAATTTTATTCAATCCGGCCGGATATATAACAAAAAGGTGCTCTCCCCTTGAGAGAGAACACCTTTGTTCTTTATTAAAATAAACCATTTCCTTTGAAATTGCAAGCAGTTTTTCAGGAAAACATGATTTTTATTCTAATAAGCATTATTAAGCTGTCTTAATATCTCAGGAATTAAGCCTTGCCAACAGAACCGAATAATTCCATCTTTTCTTTTACAGTTGCCTTGATTGCATCTGCGCCCGGAGCCAGCAGCTTCCTTGGGTCAAAACCCTTGCCGCTCTGGTCCTTACCGGCCTCGATGTACTCCCTGGTAGCTGCCGCAAAGGTTAACTGGCACTCCGTGTTAACATTAATCTTAGCAACGCCCAGGCTGATTGCCTTCTTAATCATATCCTCAGGGATGCCGGTTCCGCCGTGAAGGACCAGAGGCATGTCGCCTACAGCCGCTTTCACATTCTCCAGCACGTCGAAGCGCAGGCCTGGCCAGTTCTCCGGATATTTGCCGTGGATATTGCCGATGCCTGCTGCCAGGAAGTCGATTCCCAGGTCAGCAATGGCCTTGCACTCATTGGGATCCGCGCACTCGCCAAGACCCACAACGCCGTCTTCCTCACCGCCGATGGAGCCGACCTCAGCTTCCAGGGACAGTCCCATGTTATGTGCAATCTTAACCAGTTCCTTGGTCTTCTCAATGTTCTCCTCAATTGGATAATGGGAGCCATCGAACATGATGGAGGTAAAGCCTGCCTTGATACATTTATAGCAGCCCTCGTATGAGCCGTGGTCCAGATGCAGGGCAACCGGAACCGTGATGTTCAGTTCTTCCATCATGGCCTTCACCATGGCAGATACTGTCTTAAAGCCTGTCATATACTTTCCTGCGCCCTCGGATACGCCCAGGATAACCGGAGATTTGAGTTCTTCTGCTGTCAGCAGCACGGACTTGGTCCACTCAAGGTTATTGATGTTAAACTGTCCAACTGCATACTTGCCTTCCCTAGCCTTGTCAAGCATCTCTTTTGCTGAAACTAACATTTGATACCCTCCTTATAAAGTTTGTTATTTTATTAACTATCTCACCTATTATATCGCAGCTGCGAACAAAAAGGAAGATGTTTTTTTGTAATTTATGATTCGTGCTGCATCGGAACCATGAATCAGATTCCAAGGATAGCTTTTACCGCTTCTTCCATTTTATCCACATCACACTCTGTGTTGTGGCGAATCGGCGCGTGGCGGATTTCCTCAACCGCGGCCGGGACATCCACTCCGGACAGGCTGTTTAAGGCGTCTACCACCTCAAATCCGTCTTTGTCCCTGATGCTTTCAGGTCCGGCAATGGCTTCCATTACGCTGTCAGAGAACTTGTAGGGACTTGCCGTGGAGGTGATGACGGTCTTTGCCCTGTCGCCGCTTTCCGCCCTGTAGGCTTCATATACCGTGGCCGCAACGCCCGTATGGGTGTCAATCAGGTAACCGGTGCTGTCAAATATCCTCTTGATGGTGGCAGCATTTTCCTCCTGGGTTGCAAAGCCGCCTGCGAAATCGGACATGAATGCCTTCATATCCTCTGTGACGGTATAGCTCCCCTTCTCGGATAAATCCTGCATCAAAGCCGCGCTGGCCCCGGCGTCACAGCCGGTGCTCAGATAAATCAGGCGCTCCAGATTGCTGGAAATCAGGATATCCATGGACGGGGAATTGGTGAGGATGAAATCCCTCTTCCTGTCATAGGTTCCCGTTGTAAAGAAATCATACAGCACCTTATTGTCATTGGACGCGCAGATCAGTGTCTTAACCGGGACGCCCATGCGTTTTGCAAAGTAGGCTGCCAGGATATTGCCGAAGTTGCCTGTCGGGACCACCACATTAATCTGCTCGCCGTCCGCAATCTCCTCATTGGCCAGAAGCCTGGCATAGGCATATACATAATAAACAATCTGCGGGACCAGCCTGCCGATATTGATGGAATTGGCGGACGAGAACTGGAAGCCCCTGGAATCCAGTAAAGCCTCCAGGGACTTGTCCCCAAACAGCTTCTTCACACCGGTCTGGGCATCGTCAAAGTTGCCGTGGATTGCCACCACGCTGGTGTTGGCTCCCTTCTGGGTGCGCATTTGGAGTTCCTGTACCTTGCTGACCCCGTCCTTTGGATAAAATACAATGATACGGGTGCCAGGCACGTCGGCAAAGCCAGCCATGGCCGCCTTTCCCGTGTCGCCGGAGGTGGCTGTCAGTATCACGATTTCCTTGTCCACCTGGTTCTTCTTAGCCGCCGTTGTCATGAGATGGGGCAGGATGGAAAGGGCCATATCCTTAAAGGCTATGGTGCTTCCGTGATACAGCTCCAGGAAATATGCGCCGTCGGCCTTTGCCAGGGGCGCAATCTCTTCTGTGTCGAATTTGCTGTCATAGGCCTTTGCTATGCAGTCCTTAAGTTCCCCGGGACTGTAATCCGTAAGGAACAGCTTCATGACCTCGTAGGCTGTTTCCTGGTAGGTCATGGTCCCAAGCTTCTCCATAGGCACGTCAAGCTTTGGTATCTCTGTGGGCATGAACAGGCCGCCGTCCTTTGCCAGTCCCTTCAGGATGGCCATGGATGCTGGCACACCTGCTTCACCGCCCCTTGTACTCTGATAGGTTAATCCCATACTCTTGTCCTCGCTTTTATATTATGTTCACATTTATTATTGAAATATTAACACATTTCACTGGCTGGCGCAACTGAAATTCGGAACGCTTGCAGCCATCGGGGAGATATGCTACAATGAAGCCAAAGCAATACATCTTAATTATTCTATATGGCCTATCTAGGTTAAACCCGTATCTTGCTTTAAAACCCATTTATGACAAACATGCAGGATAGGAGGCAGACCTGTTCCTGCATAAGAACGAAAGAGAGGAATTTATGCAGGAAAAAGTAGGACGCAGTGAAAGCAGGCTGGAAAGCTATGAGGAAAAGCGGCAAAAGGTCAGCCAGTTCAATCTGACAAGCGATATATTCTTTGGTAAAACAGTGGAGGATATAGATGCCTGCCAGGAAGTGGTGCAGATCCTTACCAGGAAGGAGCTGAAGATTAAATCAGTGAAAACCCAATATTCCATCCGCAAGGTGGAAAACCGCTCCGTGGTTTTAGATGTGCTGGCTGAGGATGGGAATGGCTGTCTGGTAAATGTGGAAATGCACCCCCAGGAGGATGAGGACCATGTCCGGCGGGTCCGCTATCACCTAAGCAGCCTTGACATGAGCTATCTTGAAAAGGGGACGGATTTTGAATCCATTCCAGAGGTTTATCTGATTTATATTACGAAAAAGGATTTTATTGGAAGGAACAGAGGGATTAACGAAATAATCCGGGTTGTGGATGGAACCGGAACCGTTTTAAATAATGGGGTCCATGAGTTATATGTTAATTTTGAAGGCACGGCAGACACGCCGGAACAAAGGGAGCTGCTGGATTATATGGTACACTCGGCTGCTGACTATGAGACAGGCACATTTCCACATTTAGCTGCAAGGGTCAGACTGCTGAAGGAGAAAAAGGAGGGAATTGATATTATGTGTGATATCCTTGATAGGGAACGGGCAGAAGGGAAAGCAGAGGGAATGGCGGCGGGAATAGCCGCATTCATCCTGGATAACCTGGAAGAGCATAAGACAGAGGAACAGATACTGGCAAAACTGGTAAAGAGATTTTCCCTGAGCCAGGAGGAAGCCGGGAAGTATCTGGCTGAATATATTCCAAAAGATTAATATGAGGCATGGCTGCTTTCATGCAGATTCAGCTTGATTCCTCCGGCTGGTTTCTATATAATTGAGTATCGCCTGTTTTACCACATATGTGTGGATTGCAGGAATTGATATCCATCCTGATCCATATCCGGATGGGTATCCATACACTTTGACCAGGAGGAACCTTCCATGATTTACCAACATATAAAAAACGGAACCTTCATAAGCCGCCCCAACCGTTTCATAGCCCATGTGGAGCTGGAAGGGCAGACTGTTGTCTGCCATGTGAAAAATACAGGGCGGTGCAGGGAGCTGTTAATTCCCGGCGTAAAGGTAATCCTTGAATACCATCCGGATGCCGCGGCCGCCGGACGTAAGACAGAATATGACCTGATTGGGGTATATAAGGGCGGCATCCTGATTAACATGGACTCCCAGGCGCCCAACCGGGCTGCCTGGGAATGGCTGGATGCGCAGGAAAGCATTCCGGGGCTGCCTGGCTGGGCACCTGACAGCCTGCAGCGCGAGGTGACCCACGGTGATTCCCGGTTTGACCTGGCATTTACCCTTAATGAGATAAATGGCAGCGGGACCCGGCCTGCCTTCATGGAGGTAAAGGGGGTGACCCTGGAAACAGATGGCATGGCCATGTTCCCGGACGCGCCCACTGAGCGGGGGATTAAGCATCTTCACGGATTGGAGAAGGCGGTGCAGGAAGGTTATGAGGCCTATGTACTGTTTGTCATCCAGATGAAAGGAGTCCACGGATTCAGACCCAATGACACCACCCACCCCGCATTTGGCGATGCGCTGCGGGCCGCAGCCAGGGCCGGTGTCCATGTGCTGGCATATGACTGCACCATAACGCCGGATACCATGACGGTTGATGCTCCGGTAGCTGTAATCCTGGAATGATTCAGGTACCAGGCAGAAGCCGGGGCTTCCACATCCATGGAAGCCCCGGCCATCCCATCCGGATTATATTCTCCGGGGTATATTTACTGTATCATAACCTCAAGCTGCATGTGCTGCAGCCAGACCTTCACATGCGGCATCCGCAACCGGAGTTACATCTGCTGCATCCGCAGCCAGTATTGCATCTGCTGCAGCCACATCCGGAATTGCAGGAGCTGCAGCTGCAGTTTCCTGCCGCGGCAGCGGAAGCAGTACGCCCCGCTGCCTGGGCAGCCGTCCTTGCAACGGATGACTGGTTGCACTGGTTATTGGCGTAGAATCCTGCCATATATCCCTGCCAGTATAAATTGCAGTTACGGCAGCCGGAGCCGCAGGCAGCTGCTGTGCCGGCCGTGTTTGCATAGGCCGTGTTCCCATAATAAGCTGCATTTCCATAATTATTTGCATTCTCATAACAGGTACCATTGGCAGCATATGCTGCACCTGCATTCGCGGCTGTCCCGCCATAATTCACACTATTTCCACTACAACCACCACATTCACTATAATTCATATTTTATCTTCTCCTTTCAATTAGGTTGTACTCTATTATATGGGCATGTACGGAATGTGTGACAGGCCTGTTCCTCCCCCCGGATAAGCGCCCTGCATATAATATAGTAACAAACCTGAACCGGTGATTTATTATGGTCTATCCTTTAAATGAACTCAATCCAGGAGAAACAGCTGAGGTGGTCTGGATCATCAGCGACCCCTATATGTCTGACAGGCTGGATTCCCTGGGTTTTTCCTTCAAGGAGCATATAACCTGCATCCTTGGCGGCCACAGGGATTCCATGTCTGCCTATCTCATACGCGGCACCCTTATTGCACTTCGCACTGAAAATGCAAAGGAGGTGCTGGTACGCTCCTTAGGGCGTGTTTGAAAATCACTTTGCTTTCTGTCAGCAGTCAGGAACAGGGGCCGCAAACGCAGCCCCTGTCCAGAACATCTTATCCACTTATCTTCAATTATCCCACACGTTCCATGATTGCCTTCAAACGCCCGGTTTCCGGCTCCGTGGCACTGAGCACCGGTTTCTTGCAGCAGTCCTTCATCTGGACGCCCTTGAGGATCATTGCCTTTTTAATGGTGCCTATGAAGAATGGGTTGATATCATAGATACCCATTAACATATCCACCTTTTTCTGAAGTGCGAAGGCAGTATCCCAGTCCTTCCGGTTCACGGCATCCTGCCAGCTTACCAGCAGCTCCGGATACACATTGGACAGGGCGCCGATACAGCCCGCGCCGCCGCAGGCAGCATTGTGGATCAGGTTCTCATCAAATCCGCAGTACACCTCAAACTCAGGAAATTCTTCCCGCACCGTTGTAAGGATGCTCCTGGTATGCCCCATCTCCGATACCGAGTCCTTCAGGCCCACGATATTCCGGTGTCTGCGCAGCAGGTTCAGGACGATTTCAGGTTTCACGTCATATCCGGTCCTGGCTGGAAAGTTATAGATGTACAGCGGCCCGTCAATCTTCTCCGCCGCCTCATCATAAAACGCTTCAATGGAAGCATCATCAATGGTAAAGTAGTAGGGGCTGATTAACATCACGCCGTCCGCACCCGCCTTAAGGGCATAGTTGCTCAGCTCCACGGTCTCCTCCATGCTGTCGCATGCGGTTCCAAAGAAAACTTTTGCCCTTTTGTTAATATATGGGACCGCCATGTCAATCAGCGTTTTTTTCTGTTCCATGCCCAGTGCATAAAACTCACCGCTGCTCCCAAGTATCAGCAGGCCTCCGATGCCGCCTCCGATTAAATGGTCGTATATGTTCTTATTGCCCTGTAAATCCAGTTCTCCATTCTCATCAAATGCAGTTACAACCGGAGTGTAAAAGTTTACTTTCATATGTTTCCTCCCTAGTCAATTATATTTGTCAGTTTACCTATCTTTTCTATCTCGCATATTACCTGGTCACCCTTTTTCATATAACGGGGCGGGTCATACCCCATGCCGACGCCGGAGGGGGTTCCCGTGGCAATGATGTCCCCGCACTCCAGAGTGATGCACTGGGATAATTCGGATATGAGCCGTGGAATGTCATGGATGAAATTGCGCGTATTGGAGTGCTGGCGCAGCTGTCCGTTGACAAAGCTCCTTACTTCCAGCTCCACGGGGAACGGCAGTTCCTCCCGTCCCACGATTACCGGCCCCATGGATGCGTATGTGTCCAGGCTCTTTCCATAAAACCACTGTCCATGCCCTGTCTGCAGGTTCCTGGATGAAATGTCATTAAATACAGAATATCCGAAGATATATTCCTCTGCCTGGCAGGGCGGTATCTTCTTTCCATCCTTGCCAATGATGACCGCCAGCTCCACCTCATAATCCAGCGCTTCATCCACATCCAGCCTGCCCTCAATCCGTCCCCCGGGACCCATAAGCCGCAGCGCCCGTTTGGAGAAATATACTGCCTTGGGCGGTTTTATAAAGCTCTCTTTTCCAAGATGTTCCTCTGTTTCCCTCAGATGGTCTTCATAATTCACACCCACGCACAGGATATCGTGGATTGGCCGTTCAATGGGCGCAAGAAGCCTCACTGAATCCAGGTCATATGACTGTTGCCCCAAACATCCGGAAACCGGCGGCTCCGGCAAGCCGCCGGAGATACCGGCATATTTAATGAGATCCATCATATCCCCCTTCTTCAGTCCGGGAACAAGGGATGACACCGGGATCACCCGGTCCCCCTCCAAAAGGATGCCAACCTCTGCTTCCTTTCCAGGGGCAATAAACCTTATGTATTTCATGATACACCTCTTTTTATATCGTGCCACCCTTTTATGGTTACATATAATTACATACCCTGGCAATGGCCATTTCCGTGTAGCCCAGGGCTTCTGCCTTGGTCAGTTTTCCGTCGGCCACCTGCTTCATTTCCGTAAACAGTTCATCCCCTAATTGCTCCAGGGTCTTCTTGCCGTAGATATAGGGGCTTGCATCAATGTCGATATTGTCGGACATGTTCGCATAGGTTACTTTATTGCCCGTAATCTTGATGACAGGGACAATGGGGTTGCCGGTAGGGGTTCCGCGGCCAGTGGAGAACAGGCATATCTGACAGCCGCCTGCAGCCATCCCGGCAACGGAAGAGGGGTCATTTCCAGGTGTGTCCATAATGACCAGGCCCATGTTTTTCTCCACCTGTTTTGCATAATCGTAAACCTCGTTGACCGGCACATGGCCGCCCTTATGGATGCAGCCCAGGGACTTTTCCTCCAGGGTCGTCAGTCCGCCTTCCATGTTGCCTGGGGACGGGTTTCCTTCCCGCACATCATGGCCCACAAGGCGGATTGCATTTTCATAATCATGTACAATCTGGTAAATCCTCTGGCTGACCCTCTCATCCTTGCCGCGCTTTGCCAGTATGTGTTCGGCGCCGATGAACTCGGTTGTCTCGGACAGGATGGAGGTCCCTCCGATTTCCGCCATGCGGTCGCTGATTTCGCCAATAAGGACATTGGAAGCAAGACCTGAGGTAGGGTCCGAACCGCCGCATTCCGTTCCGATGATTAGTTCGGACATGCCGAATTCCTCGCGGTGAAGCATGGACGCGTCCATTGTCATTTTCCTGGCGGAGCGCACCGCCTTCTCGATGGTGGCAATGGTGCCGCCGTTTTCCTGGATGATAAAATGCTCCAGTGGCTTGTTTGTGCGTTCCCTGATTGCATCCAGCACCAGATCCATCTGGCAGTTCTCACATCCCAGGGAAATGACCACTGTCCCATATACATTGGGATTGGCTGCATAACCAGCCATCACGTCCATGGTAAACTGCTGGTCCGAGGGGACCTGGGAGCATCCATTCTGATTGTTAAATGTAACAGCATTTTCCACCTGGGAAGCGATGATCCTTGTTGTATCCGAAGCACATACGCTGGCCGGGAGGATTAACACCTTGTTGCGTATCCCTACCCTTCCATCCGGTCTCCTGTATCCCATAAATGTCATTTCCTTCATTGCTTTCTTATCCATTGCGTCAGCCCCCTTTTATAATTGTTCCCTGTGGTTCTCAACATTGTGCGTATGTACGTGTTCGCCTGCCTGGATATCCCTGGCAGCCAGCCCGATATGTTCCCCATACTTGACAACCGGCTCTCCCTTTTGCATGTCCCTGATTGCAAACTTGTGGTAAATGGGTATGTCCGTAACAGCCGTAACTTCCCAAAGCCCGCCGTTCTTATCCAGCCAGGCCGCAATCTGGCCTGCCTTAACCGGTTCAATGGCTACGGCTACCGTGTCTTTTTCATCAATAATCATTGCATTCGTAATTATTTCGCTCATTCTAATCATCCTCCAGCATTTGTCCTATTATTTATTCAGTTTCCAGCGGCATTTTGGGGCAGCCATACTTCTTGGCCCAGTAGCTTGTCATCAAAGGAGCGATGATTGCCGTTACCACCACGGCCGCCGCCACCTGGGTGGTTGCACCGGATACGTACGGCTCAAGAGCCGGGTCCGCCATGGCCACAACGGCCGGGACCGCCACCGCATTGCCTGCGGTTGTGGCAACTGCCCATCCGGCATATCCGGGACGCTTGCCAATCACGCGGTCGCAGAACACGATGAACGCGCCGCCCACGAATACAGAGATAAGCCCCAGGATTACGCCAGGTATACCACCCTTAAGTACATTCATAAGATTGATTCCTGCTCCCAGCGTCAATCCCACAAAAGGAATCATCACAGCCCCTGCAGGGGAAACGAAATCCGCAAATTTTTTATCCATATTGCCCAGGATCATACCTACCAGGATAGGGGTCACGGTTGCAATCAATGCCTGGATTGGAATATTGGCAAGACCGGATACCCCCATGGCGATCATGGTCATGAACGGTCCGTCATTCAGCGCCAGCAGCGCCATGGCGCCTCCGTCCACATCATCTCCGTATGTCTGCATCAGGGCCAGGTAAACGGAGCCGTTGCTGTTGGTTACGGCGCTGATGATTGCCAGTGCCGATAATCCCATGACTCCGGCAGGTCCGAATATCTTACCTACGGTGATTCCAATCAGCGAGCCGATACAAAACTTTGAAAGCAGCAGGATTCCGCCCCGCTTCAGCACCCTTCCGATATCGCCCAGCTGCAGCGTGGTTCCCAGGCATACAAGCTGGATTCCCATGGCGGTTGCGGCGCCTGCATTGGAAAATGTTGCTGTTGTCAGGGAGCCAAGCTGCAGCGCCTGGGGGAAAAAGGTGTTTAAGACCGCGCCAATCAGAAGCGGTACAATCATCATTCCGGCAGGAACCTTTTTTAGGAAATTCATTATCATAGTTTTACCCCTCTTTTCTTTTTGTACGTATATTCGTACGATATGCGCATTCTCGTACGTCACATAAAAAGAATATATCTGATTCAAAGAAAAGTCAATATTAATTTAACATTTCGACATATCACACAAACGAATACATTTTATATTGTATATTTTTACTAGTGGCTTTCTCAAAATCCCGTCTGGTATAATAGACTCAGCAAGTTAAAAGGAGCAGACCATGCCAAATACAGAACATAAACCAACAGAGCGCGTTTTAAACATACTGGAGCTGCTGGGAACCACCCCATCCGGCCTCAGCCTTTCTGATATAGCCAAACATATCGGTTCCCCCAAAACAACCGTGGCCCCTATCCTGCACACCATGGCCAGCCGGAACTTCATCGCATTCCACAGGGACAGCAGCCTTTACACCATAGGCATCGGCGCCTACCTGGCGGGCAGTTCCTATTATGGTGAAAAGAGCATCATGCAGTTCATCAAATCAGAAATGGAATATGCGGTCAATGAAACAAACGAAATCTGCCAATTCGGAATCCGTTCCGATAACAGCGTGCTTTACATAGCAAAGGTGGACTCAAAGGAGGCCATACGCCTTGTATCCAGCGTCGGGAAACGTCTGCCCCTCTACTGTACCGCTCTTGGCAAGGCCCTGCTGTACCAGCTCCCCTTTGAAAAGGTAAGGGCCTTATACCCTAACGGCCTGGAAAAGTTCACCGAATATACCATCACGGATTTTGAAACACTGGAAAAAGAGTGGGAAGAGATCAACGCCAGCAAGTTTGCCCACGAAAAAAAGGAAACCGCCCTGGACATCTGCTGCTACGCAGTCCCTATCTGCTGCAACCAGAAAACCATTGCCAGCCTGTCCATCAGCGTTCCTGCCTTTCGGGACACGGAAGAAAAAGCTGTGTTGATAAAAGATGTACTTAAAAAGGTGGGAAATACAATCGAACAGTATTTGTTTGAGAATAATTTGGATGAGAATGCGTTTTGTATTTATGAGGGGTGAGGATTGGTAGGATGAGGATGGAGGTGCATCCGTCCGTGAGTGGAATGGGGATGGGGGCCATGGATACGGCTGCGGGGCTAGCATGTCTAAGCCTGTGGGAATCGGCGCTGGACAAGAGTCTGGCTGCCAAACTCACGCCTTGTCTTATCCAACAATTTTGTTACTGAGTTCAGACAAAGGCGCCAGACTCTTAGCACCGATTCCCACAGGCTAAGACCTGCACGCCCCTGTAGATGCATCCATGGCCCCCATCCCCATTCCACTCACCCGCTACGTATCGACAGCTTCCTGCATCACACGAATCCGGGGTGTGATTTATGAGTCTCTGCGGCGTAGTAGATACCAGTATGCCAGTGCATGTTGTCTGCCGTAGGTGTGCTCCGCAAAGAGGTGGCGTAGTGGGCGCTATGACTAGGCTTTTCAGGCATATTTCTGGCGTAGATATCTGATGCTGGCTTTACTGGTATTTGTGTAAGGCTGTACTAACTATGGCTTTCGTATTGATTTCATATTACGTTCTTATCGCTTAATTATTGTTTTTTATTGGCTTCTTATTGCCTTTTTATTATTTACTTTTCGTGCTTTTATTGCTCTTTGTTGCTTTCTTATTGCCTTCTTATTACTTACTTATCGCGCTTCTATTGTTCTTTTGTTGCTTTCTTAATGCCTTCTTAATTATTTACTTATCGCGCTTCTATTGTTCTTTTGTTGCTTTCTTATTGTCTTCCTAATTATTTACTTATGGCGCTTTTATTGTTCTTTTAGTTGACCAGTTACAGTGCCAGATTAATGATAATTTGGACAGCAATCCATATTCGATTGCACATCTAACTATAGAATGAATCCAAAAATATGTTAAAATACTCAACCTAAGATATCCCATAAACCAGCACACTGCCCGTGTCATATGGCGGGCGGGGCCTTCTTCCTTTCTGGTGTGGAGGTGGCAGACGCAGTGGACGGAAGATATAGCAACCTCTTCATAACCTTGGCAGGAGCGGGGGCGGGAGGCGGGCGGGCTTGCGGTTCCTTGTGGAGGGGGCTTGGTTTGCTTGCTCAAAAAATGGGCGGAAACAGGGCCGAGAGAGGGCTTCCAAGCCCGAACGCAGAGCGCCTACGGACGAAAAATCATCAAGATTTCTTCGGTAGTTGGCGCGGTGCCCTGTTTCCGTCCATTTTTTGAGTTAGCAAACCATGCGCCCGGAACCAGGAACCGCAAGGCCGCCCGCCTCCCGCCCCTGTTCCCGGAACCAAACAAAAGCAGAGGTTGCGCACCCCCACGTTCCCTCTGCCTCCCCCCATCAATACCTATTATCAAACACCCTGGTAGACTTCTTCTCACTCCGCGGAAGTTCCCCCAGATCCACCAGCTTAACAACCGGCGTCAGGCCTATCCTGTTTTTGAAGCTGGTCTGGATTTCTATTTCAAGGGCGTACCTGTTAATGGATGGGTTGGTTTCCACAAACAGGGTCATTACATCCTTGCCCATGAGATGGTCTACCATGACCTGATACTCACTGGATGCGCCTTCAATGGAGCTTAACAGTTCTTCTATCTGGCTTGGGAAAATGTTGACACCCTTTACTTTTACCATATCGTCCGTGCGTCCAATCAAGGTTCCGATTCTTGGATAAGGAGAACCACATGGGCAGTCGCCGGGCACAATCCTGGAAAGGTCATGGGTGCGGTAACGGATTAAGGGAGCGCCTTCTTTTTTCAGGGTTGTGATGACGATTTCCCCCACTTCCCCGTCAGGCAGGACTTCTCCTGTCTTCGGGTCCACAATCTCAATGTAAATAAAATCATCCCAGTAATGCATGGCTCCCTGGGCCTGGCAGTTGATTGCAATGCCGGGACCATATACTTCCGTGAGTCCATAGATGTCGTAAAGGTCAACCCCCAGCTCGGCGGCAATCCGCTTCCTCATCTTGTCACCCCAGCGTTCCGATCCAATCACACCTTTTCTCAGGCATATCCTGTCCCCAATCCCCCTCTTGGCAATCTCCTCTGCCAACAGCAGGGCATAGGATGAGGTGGCGCACAGGACCGTGGACTTCATGTCCATCATCATGCGCAGCTGTTTATCCGTGTTGCCGGGTCCCATGGGCACGGTCATGGCCCCCAGACGCTCAGCTCCCAGCTGGAATCCGATTCCCGCTGTCCACAGCCCGTATCCCGGTGTAATCTGTATCCTGTCCATGTTGGTGATTCCAGCCATCTCATAACAGCGGGCAAACATCAGCGCCCAGTCATCCACATCCTGCTGGGTGTAGGGGATGATGACCGGGGTCCCGGTGGTCCCGGATGAGGAGTGGATACGCACGATTTTATCTTCTGGTTCAGCCATGAGACCAAGGGGATACGCCTCCCTCAGGTCGCCTTTCCACGTAAACGGAAGCTTTTCAAAGTCCTCCTGCGACTGTATCTGGTCCACATTGATTCCTTCCAGCTTATGCTTGTAAAAACATTCCTTGCCAGTCAGTTTCTTAAGCTGTTCCTTTATGAGAAGGAACTGGGATTCTTTCATCTTCATTGGTTCTATCCTCCGTTTTTCACGCGTGTTCTGAGACAGCGCCCAGGTTAAGCGCCGTCACATTCATGGCCCTGAACTTCTCAGGTACCCGTTTTAATATGGCCTGCTCCATTTCCTCCAGGGAAATGCCAATTAAACCGCTGGCAATGGCAGCGCCCAACAGCGCCACATTCAGTACCTTTGGAGAACCGCTCCTGGCACAGATGGCTGTGCCGTCCACCACCACCAGGTTATCCACGGTCTGTTTTAAATACTCCATCATCTCATTGCCTGTATAGGCGCCGCCTGTGAGGGAAGCAGTAACCGGACGGATCGGCACGGGTGACACCACCATGCAGCCTCCCTTTTTCAGGTATGGAAGACAGCGCACTGCCTCGGCGGGTTCAAAGCCAATGATGACGTCCGCTGCTTTGTATGGTATCAGGGGGGAGTGGATTTCCTCCCCAATCCGCACATGGCTGACCACGCTGCCGCCTCTCTGTGCCATTCCAATAGTTTCTGCCCCTCTGGCCTCCATCCCCTTTTCCATGGCTGCCAGGGCTATCAGGCGGGACGCAAGGACGGTTCCCTGTCCTCCCACTCCACATAACAATACATTTTTTGTCATATCTATCCTCCTCGCTTATTCCACAGGTTCGATGGCGTCCACGGTACATATCTGGCCGCAGAGTCCGCAGCCGGTACAGAGTCCGGAATCAATCTTAACCTTATCCTGGTCCAGCACCAGGGCCGGGCATCCGATTTCATTGATGCAGGTGCGGCAGTCCACACATCTGTCCTCCACAATCCTGCATTTCTTCGTGGTTTTTACAATGGCAATGCAGGGAGCCTTGAATATCACGGCCTTTACCCCGTTTAGGGCGGAAAACTCCAGCACGGTGTCCACGCACTGCTTAAGATCCAGCGCATCCACGGTCCTTATGTGTTTTATGCCGATTCCCTCCAGTACATTTGTTATGTCAACCTTTTCCACCACCTGGCCCATCATGGTATGGCCGGTTCCCGGATGGGGCTGGTGGCCTGTCATGGCCGTGGTGGAATTATCCAGGATGCACAGGGTGAGATTGGCCTCATTGTACACTGCATTCACAATACCAGTCAGCCCGGAGGCAAAGAATGTGGAATCCCCGACAAAGGAGAAGTAACGCTTGTGCGGCTCCACCCTCTGCATCCCCTGCGCCATGGTAATGCCTGCACCCATGCACAGACAGGTATCCACCATGTCCAGAGGCTTTGCATTGCCCAGGGTATAGCATCCGATGTCTCCGCAGTAGATGCCTTCCACCGGCTCCTGTCCATCGGGCAGTTCCTGGTTCAGCTTTTCCATGGCACGCTTGACCGCATAGAAGGAAGCCCTGTGGGGACATCCCGCACAAAGGACCGGAGGACGGATTGGGAGGGGCGGGACCGGAAGGGGGGCCGCACCGGCAGCCTCATCGGAAGCCTCATCCAGGGATTCCATATATTCTATGTACGGTGCACCCAGATAAGCCTCCAGCACCTTGCGCACGGACTCCACGCTGTTCTCTCCTGCACACTGTACATCACCCGTAAGCTTTCCCCGGATATCCACATTCAGATGGTGTTTTCCGCAGAGAAGCATCAGTTCCTGCTCCAGCACCGGGTCCAGTTCTTCCACTGCCATGACCTCATTAAGGCCGTCCATGAACTGAAGCATCAGCTTTTCCGGCGTGGGGTTGGGCGTGGAAATCTTGATTACACGCGCGCCCTTGTATCCGTTCAGCGCTTCCATGACAAACTCATAACTGATTCCATGGGTGATGATTCCCTGGACAGTTTCCTTCTCTTCCCTGTGCAGCAGGTTGAAACGGTAACTGCTGAAGTCATCTCCGATTACAGGATTGCGCGCCTCAATCATCCTGTGGTTTGCATTGGACAGGCGCGGGAAGATAACCCATTTGTTGGAATCTTTCACGAATCCCTGTGGTGCCGGAAGACAGATACGTTCCTTTAACTCCACGCTGGCACAGCCATGGCAGATTCTTGTGGTGGGACGGAACAGCACCGGGGTATGGTATTTTTCCGAGTAATCAAATGCATCCCCAATCATCTCATAAGCTTCCTCCGGGGAACTGGGGTCAAATACAGGCAGCTTGGAGAACTGTCCGAAGTGACGCGTATCCTGTTCTGTCTGGGAGGATATGGGGCCTGGGTCGTCTGCCACCATGACAACCATGCCTCCCTTGACGCCCACATAGGCCAGGCTCATAAGGGGGTCCGAGGCCACATTAAGTCCCACCTGTTTCATGGTGACCATGGTCCTGGCGCCCGTATAGGCGGCCGCGGCAGCCACCTCCATTGCCGCTTTTTCATTCACCGACCACTCCACATAGATATCACCTGGGTTGTGTTTTGCCACTGTCTCCAGGACTTCCGTGGACGGGGTGCCCGGATAACCCGATACCACCTGCACACCTGCCCTGACTGCTCCCAGGCCGATTGCTTCATTTCCCATTAAAAATGATTTGGACATTGCCCTTCTCCTTCCGTTATGTACATTTACTGCTATTTTCAGATACAAAAAGACCTGTCCTTAAGAAAGGACAGGCCTGAATATACAGCACCTGTGGTACCACCTTATCTGCTTACCACTTTAACAAATATGCTAAGACGCGTTTGGGCAAAACTGAACTTCCAGACACAATCCGGCACATATTCTGCCTTTAACGCAGGCCTGCGGTCCGGATACTGGGGCTATAAATGCCGGATTATACATGCCAGACAGCTGCAACGGCCGATTGTCGCCTTCCTGCGGCACACTTCCATCTGCGGCTTTCCTGCGGCACACTTCCGTCTGCGGCCTTCCTGCTGCACGCTTCCGTCTGCAGTCTTCCTGCTGCATGTTTCCTTCTGCAGTCTTTCCTGCCGCATTCTTCCCGCCACAGTCTTCCTGCCCGCACCTAACCTGCCCGTTCACCTTTCCCTCAGCGGTCCATTTGCCGTCCGGCTTATTACAGGAATCCCACCATCCCCTGCTCTCTGTGAATGCCCTTTACGGTTTGATCTCCGCTTCATCGGTTTAACACTTTACTTTATCAGTCATTATTGCAGATTTCACTGTAAATGTCAATGACTTTCCAATGCATTTCCATACCTGTAATTCATGGCTGTTATTCCATAACCGCTATCCCATAACTGTTACTCCATAACCGCCACCCCATAACTGTTACTCCATAACCACTATTCCATAACTGCTATTCCATAACTGTTACTCCATAACCGCTATCCCATAACTGCTATACATACCCACCATCCTACGCCTGGTCATTAGTCAGATGGAAATAATCCAGCAGATAGAACACAAGGCTTAAGACCATACCCACCACGCAGGCCAGGACCATGCCGGTCAGCTGGATGTTGCCGATTTTCACGGCGATTCCTGAAAGGCCGGTGACAAATATGACTGAGGTCAGGGCCAGGTTCCTGGAATTGCCGTAATCCACCTGTGAATCCACCAGGATACGCAGTCCCGAGGTACCAATCATTCCGTAGAGCAGGAAGGAGATTCCCCCGATGACCGGCCCCGGTATGGTGCTGATCAGGGTGGACAGCTTGCCGATGAAGGAACATATGATGGACAGCACGGCGGCGCCTGCGATTACGCGCACACTGTATACCCGGGTGATAGCCATGACGCCGATGTTCTCCCCGTAGGTGGTGGTTGGCACGGAACCGATGAGTCCGGATATCATGGTGGAGAAGTTGTCTCCGAACAGGGAGCGGTGAAGGCCCGGGTCCTTTAACAGGTCGCGGCCCACAATCTTACTGGTGACCACCTGATGTCCGATGTGCTCCGAAGTGATGACCAGGAGGACCGGAAGGATGGTCATGATTGCCTCCAGGTTAAACTTGGGTCTGGAGAAGTTTGGCAGTGCAAATACAGGCGCCGCAGCCACTGCTGAGAAATCCAGAAGTCCGCATGCAAATGCAGCCACATACCCTGCTATGACCGCTATCAGGATAGGGATGACTGAGAAGAACTTCCTGAACAGGATGGAGCCAAATACAGCGGTGCCCAGTGTGATTACGAATACAATAATCTTCCTTGGGTCCATTGCAGGGTCTAAAAGGCCTGCATTGTCAGCCGCATTGCTGGAAAGTTCAAGACCGATCAGGGCCACCACCGGACCCATGGCTGCCGGCGGAAGGACAACATTAATCCATTCCGTGCCGAACTTGTAAACGATGAATGCCAGGATACATCCGCAGAATCCCACGGCCACAAAACCGCCCAGCGCATAGGCGTATCCGGATTCCCCGAAGTTTTGGATGACCACCCCGGCCGGGGCCAGGAACGCAAAGCTGGAGCCCAGATAAGCAGGCGCCTTTCCCTTTGTCACACAGATGAACAGCAAGGTCCCCACACCGTTCATGAACAGGACCACAGCCGGGCTGATGCCGAACAGAAAGGGCACCAGGATGGATGCGCCGAACATGGCGAACATGTGCTGGATGCTCAGGGGAACAAGCAGCTTAAAGGGTACCTTGTCCTCCACCTGAATGATACGTTGATTTTCCATTTTCTTCCTCCTTTGTCTTTCCCATACTCTTATAAACAACTGGCGCATCCCTGCGCAGACCTGCGGTAATGGCCCGCCTCTATGATGCGCGGCGCCGTCCCCCTCGGTTATGGGTACGGTTTACCTTCCCCCGCTCAAAACATTTCTCACATACAGAGAAGGGGTAATCCCATGACAGCTCCCGTCCGCAGGCTGAACACTTGCGGGAATAGCTGGCACATTCTGTTTTCAGGATACGGCTGATTTCCTCTTCGGTGCGCCGCCGCTCCTCATTCAGGTTTCCGGTTTGGACCGGAAGTCCTGCCTTCCTGGAAAACTGGAAATACAGATCCAGCATTTTATAATAGCTCTCCAGGTCATACAGGTCATCACCCGGGCTGTAGGGGAATTCCAGTTCATCCACATCCCGGTAATCCCTGCAGTAATCTTTCCACAGGTCCATGACCATCTTATTATCTATATCAATGGAACACGTAATCAGCTTATATATCTCCTGTCTGGTAAATGTGTCCATATCGTCCTGGTGCACATGTTCAAATGTCATGTACAGGGACAGGAGCTCGTCCACCTCCATCTTCTCATAGATGGAAGGCGTATCCATGGACGCCCAGATCTTCACCAGGGTGTCAATCTCGGCCGGCAGGTTCAGCAGCTGTTCCGGGAAGCCCACATATGCTTTCATGATGGGGATGGGAAGCCTGGACAGACCGTCCTTTATCGCATCCAGCTCGTCAATGGCAGTGACGAACCCTTCATCGTAAAGCCCGTATCTTCCGGCCCGGCCCGCTATCTGCTTAATCTCTTCCGGATTCAGGGTGCGTTTGCCCACTCCGTCGAATTTCCTGGTCTCCACAAACACAATCCTGCGTATGGGCAGGTTCAGACCCATGCCGATGGCGTCCGTGCTGACCACCACATCCGTCTCCTTTGCCAGGAAACGGCGCACCTGTTCCCGCCTGGTGGCCGGAGGCAGGCTTCCATATATGACGCTGCAATGGGTTCCCTCGTTCTCCAGATGGGCTGCCAGGGCAAGCACTGATTTTTTGGAAAATACAATCAGGGCGTCGCCTTTCTTCAAATCCCGCTTCAGGTTATATGGCTTTGTCTCCAGGGTCAGCCTGGTATTCCGCTTGTGGCGCACCACCCGGAACTGGTCCCCGCAGCGTTTTATCATCTGGACGATGATGTCCTCTGCCTCCGGCGCCATGCACAGATGTATCTCCTCTGCCCGAAGCCCCAGGACCGCCCTGGTCCAGTTGTGTCCCCTGTATGGGTCCGCAACCATCTGGCACTCATCCACCACAACGATATCAAAGTAATCGTGGTCATTGAGCATTTCCACGGTACATGCCTGGCACACGGCTCCCGGCACCTCCAGCGTCTCCTCCCCTGTAATCATGGAACATGCAAGCCCCTCTGAATTAAGCTTATCATAGACCTCCAGGGCCAAAAGCCTTAAGGGGCCGAAATACGCCCCGTGGCCGCACTCCTTCAGCCGTTCCAATGCATCATGGGTCTTGCCGCTGTTGGTGGGGCCTACATGGAGGATGAACCTGCGCTTCATCTCCCTGGCTCCCGGATACTCCTCCTCCGGCTTCTGGTTCACGGACTCCCGGATTCCCTTTTTAATGGTCTTTGGTATATAGAACAGCTGGTAGGCACGGTCCAATGAGTTGGTCAGCAGATAACGGCGGATTCCCTGCATCCTGAGGACATGCTCCAGTTCCTCCAGGGACAGGCCCGACAGGTACTCCAGGTCCTTTCTTGCAAGGGCGCCGCAGAATTCCTGCATGCTGGCACAATTCTGTTCCCACTCCTGGACAGCCGGTCCCGGCGGCAGCTTTCCCTCCTTGTGCATCAGATATGCGCAGACCTTGGACAGCATGGCATGGACATCGCTCAGTTCATTGGCTTTTTCAAGGGGCTTTAGGTTCTCCTCAGTCAGGCGCTTTAACCGTTTCCTCAATTCAGCGGCCGTCATGGCCCTGAAACGCTTATTCACGCTGCCGAAAAAAAGCTCCTTATAGTATTCCTCCAAATACTGAGCGCATTCTCTTTTTATCTCCATGGATTTCCTCTTTCCTTCTGATTTTCACAAAAGCAGCCAGGTGCACATGTTCCCACGTCCATCTGGCAGCTATTAAACTTACACCATGGTAGTATCCACAAAATGCTCAAAACCTGAAATGCCATATTCCACGCACACGCTGTTGATACCGTCCACAATCTCCTCCCGCGAATAGTTCGCCTCGAAAAGTGTGTCATCCTTCATCTGGTTAAGATACATATAAAAAGTAAGGGCCATCTCCAGGCGGTCAATATCCTGGGGATCCAGCTGGTCCGAGAGATAATTCTCAGCCCCGTTGATATCGCCTGCATCCGCCATGTCCTTTAACTGGCGGTACACCCGGTCCATGGGGGTATACCTGTCCTCGTCCTCCGGAAGCTCATAGTCTATATCGTTCTTGCCCAGCACCAGCCTTGCAATGGCCCTGACCAGGTCGCTGATGGTCCTCATCACATAATCGTCCTGAAATCCCATAACTGTTCATCTCCTGCGTATTTTCCTTTTAGTATAGTTGATATCGATTCCGCCGTCAAGCCGTAGAATTAATCCCGTCTTACAATGTCCTGCGGCCTGCCCTGCAAAGCATCTGCCTGTTCAGTCATACCCTGCCAGCCCAAAATCCCCGTCCATTATCAGCCCGGCTCCATAACGGCTTCCGGCAACGTCATAACGGACTGTTATCCGCGGATAATCTGAAGGGATTACATCAACCTGGAACGAACAAAAGCGCCCATCCTGTGAAAGGCCGGACGAAGCCACGGTTATCCTTTCATTCCCATAATCATATTCCGAGTAAACAGCGCCGTCTGCCATCCATGCCAGCCAGTGCTGTTTCAACGCATCCCCCACCTGCTCCGGCACCGTCACATATCCATGATCACCCGCCCCGCCGTAATGCCGCATCCGTGTTATGAGGGCGTCCTTCACATCTGCTTCCCGGTCCATAAAATTAGCGGCGGACAACACTTCCAGACCCCCTGGCTCCAGCAGGTCCATCTCCAGCGCGTCCATCCCCAGCACATCTGGCTCCAGCACGTCCGTCCCCAGCACGTCCCGGAAGGTGTCTGCTAAAGCGCTGTCACCGTACGCCCCAAGGACAGCGGCTTCCGGCTTCAATAGGGATTCCAGTCCCTCAGGCTGTCCTTTCAGGAAATCCCCATATGGCTCCAGCAGGGTATGGGTAACATTTCCTTTTGTAAGAAAATAGTCCTGGTTCCGCCCGCTATTTACAAACTCCAGAACCTGGTCCGCATAATCCCTGTCCCCATCCCCATGGCCCTGTTCCGGCGTGACTGCCTTTAGGGTCAGATGGCTTACAATCAGGCGCTCTTTTTGCCCTATGTCCGCCTTTTGCCAATCTGAAAGTTCATCCAGCCTGTCCTCCATCATTTCCTTTACCTCTGCAGCGGTTTCATCAAAAAGGGTGTTGCACAGGCATTCCATCCTGTATTCCAGATATTGGCTGAAATCCCGGTCCTTAAATACCACAAAAACCGCGTTGACCGTGTGATAACCCGGGGCTGTTTCCTTAGACTGAATGGAAGAAAAGCACAAAGTTTCCGGGTTATAGTAATTCCATGACCCTTCCTCTTTGTGGTCATTAATCATATCTGCCATGGATGACGGAAGCCTGATTGAGGACAAGGACATCTCATCCGGGTTCACCTCCACCATGGTAAGCGGCTGGCCATCCGCACCTGTCTCACCGGCCGCGCCGGTTTCCGCTGCCAATAAAAGGATTGTCCGGTAATCCCCGGCCTCCGTCTCCTTTTCAACAGCAAATACCTTCCTGCTGTCAAAGATCCGGCTTCTCTCCTGCGCGCCCGGCACCGGTTTTTCAGTAAACGGGTCCAACAGGTCCGTTTCCTCCCGAAGCTTCAGGCTGCCGTATGTCTTCCTGATTCCGTCCGGCGTATCCCCAAGGCGGAATTCAAAGGCTTCATCAATGGGTTCCGGAATATTTCCAAGGGGAGAATTAAACTCACTGTAGATGACACGGTTCACCTCTTCATAGTACGGGTTGACAGTCCCGGCAGCTTCCTCTCCGGCCCTGTCCACACGGCTGTCCGCCTCCAGTCCGGCAGGTATCCCGGCTTTGTCTTCCTTATCCCCCTGTCCGCTGCACGCAGCCGTAAAAACTGCTGTCAGTATCAGCACAGGCAGTATCCGCATTTTCCTCATCATCTTTTCTCCTCCTTGATACGGACCATACGACAATACATCTTTCCATTATATCAAAAGATGTATGTAAAATCAAAACAGTTTCCGTCATGTCCAAAGCGGCGGCATATGGATGGACTGGCGTGATTCAGGCAGACCGGCTCCTGGGGCGCCGGAACCCCTCCGCTGTACTGGCACCACCAGGATTTCCCGGCATATCTAATCATAAGGCCCAATCCATTTCCCTGGATTGGATTTATATATGGAGTGATTGAATGGAAAATGAATACAGCGTGATTGCCCTTACAGGAACCCCGAAATCCGGAAAAACCACCATATTCAACGGACTGACAGGTATGTGCCGCTACACCGGCGGCTGGTGGGGGGACGGGGGAGCGCCTGGCCGCGGTACTTACAGATACTGCGGCCAGGCTTATATGCTTCTTGACATGCCCGGCGCCTATTCCCTTTCCTCTGCTCCGTTCCCGGATTCCGGTTCCCGTGAAAGCAATGATTCCCTCCTGCAATCCCGGCAGCCGGATGTAATTGCAGTGGTGGCTGACGCGACCAGGCTGGAACTGGGACTTCACCTGTTAAAACAAGTCCTTGGGATGGATAGCGGAACCAGAAATACAGGCAGCATCCCAGTGATACTCTGTGTTAATTTTTGTGACGAGGCCCTTCGGACAGGGCTGGTGATTGATTATAACCTTCTGGAGGATGTGCTCCAGATTCCCGTCATCCCCTGCTGCGCCCGGGACCAGAGCCATCTTGACGATGTCAAGGCCGCCATACATTATGCGGCCAAACCAGGGAACCGGAAGGCATTCTGCTATGACTGTCTGGATTTTTCGCCTAAGAAACTGACTGCGGAATGCATCTCCGTCACCTCAGAGGCAGACGGCGCCCGCAGGGTATTGCTGGACCTCATCCTCACCGGGCCTGTTACAGGGAAAATCATACTGCTCCTGCTGCTGGCCGGAGTCCTCCATCTGACCATGCTTGCTGGCGGTGTCCCATCCCTCCTGCTGTGGAATGCCCTGTCACGGCTGGAACTGTATCTGGACAGCGCCATGGCATATCTGGGGGCGGCTCCCTGGCTTACAGGCTGCCTTATTCACGGTGGCTTCCGTGCGCTTTCCTGGACCGCTGCCATCATGCTGCCTCCCCTTGCTGTTTTCCTCTTTTTTTTCACCCTTCTGGAGGACCTTGGATTCCTTCCCAGGGCATCCATGGGCATGGACCCCATATTTGAAAAATGCGGCGCCTGCGGCGGACAATGTGTGACCATGGCCCTGGGTCTGGGGTGCAATGCTGCCGGAGTGGCCTGCTGCCGGTCCATCCAGTCCCCCAGGGAACGCATCATTGCCGTACTCACCAATTCCATGATTCCCTGCTGCGGCCGTTTTCCTGTTTTTATAATACTGATTCCCCTGTTTTTTGCCGCCGGTCCCGTGGACTCCCTGACCGGTTCCCTGTCCTGCGCCCTGTTGTTTTCCATCCTGCTGCTGGCCGCTGTCTACCTGTCCTTGGGGATATCCTGGCTTCTGTCAAAAACGCTGTTAAAGGGACTTTCCTCCGCCTTCGCCCTGGAACTGTCCCCTTACAGGAAAATGCACATTACCCGCTCAGCCCTGCGCTCCCTCCTGAACAGAACCATGGTGTTTGCCGGACGCGCGGTCAGGGCGGCGGTTCCCGCCGGAATCATCATATGGCTCCTGGCCAATCTCTTCTACACAGGCCCTTCCGGCGGATTCGTGTCCTTTCACCGGCCTGCCGCCGGCGTTCCCAGCCTGCTGGCTGCATTTACGGGCCTGCTCCATCCTGCCGCGGTCCTTCTTGGCATGGACGGGGCCATATTGGCGGCCTTTGTGCTGTCCTTCCCGGCAGGAGAGCTGTTCCTTCCAATCCTCATCATGGCCTACCTTGAAGGCGGGCCCCTTGGCGGCATGCTGGGCGGTTCCCTGGCCGCGGGCGGCAATGGCTTTTCCCTGTACCAGCTGCTCGCCTCCCAGGGCTGGACCTGGATTACAGCAATCTGTACCCTTGTCTTTACATTCCTGCACTGGCCCTGCCTGACCACCTGCCAGGCAATTGCCAGGGAGACAAAAAGCTGGAAATGGGCCGGGACGGCTGTCTGTATCGCCACGGTTCCCGGGATTCTCATATGTGCGGGGATTGCGCTGTATGGGCATATGGTCTTAGGTATCTGAGACAGCATGTCCTCCTGATTGCATGTTCTCCTGATTGTATATCCTCCTGATAGCATGTCCTCCAAATTCTGGGGATTATTTCTTGACTGCGGCATTTCCACTGCCTATAATAGAGGTAAGCAAACAAACAGGATGCATGTCATATGGACCTCCAAAAACGCAGGACCTTTATTATCAGCTTTATTTACTTTGCGATTATCGGTGTAATCTGCTATATTCTCTTTAAAAGGCTGATTCCCATGCTCATGCCCTTTATCATGGCGCTGGCAATTGCCGCGGTGCTGGACCCGGCTGTCTCCTTTTTAGGAAGCCGCATGAAAGGCGGGCAGAAGTGTGCGGCAGCGGCAGTCCTCCTTCTGTTCTATGGCTGTCTCTTCAGTCTGGCGGCTGTCTCCGGGAACTGGCTGTTTTCCTGCATCCAGGAACAGGGCAGGAAGCTTCCAGCGTTATACAGCGAAGTGGTGGAACCAGGGCTTTCCCGGTTTTTCACGCTTCTGGAAGCCAGTTTCCCAGGCCATAGCATCCATATCTCCTCCCTTGGGACCAGTCTGGAGCATGCCATGGAAAATGCAGCAGGCGCCCTTTCCTCCAGCCTGATTGGCTACGGCGCCTCTGTCCTTGTTGGTTTCCCATCCCTTCTGGTGGATATCCTGGCTGCGGTGATTGCGTCTTTCTTCCTTACCGGAAGTTACCGGCAGACCGTTGCATTCCTCATGCGCCAGATTCCGGAAAAACAGCGGGCCATACTCACGGTTGCATGTGCCAGCATACGGGATGTGACAGGGCGTCTGGTTAAGGCATATGCCCTGCTTATGGCCCTTACCTTTGCGGAACTGTCCGTGGGTTTCCTAATCCTGGGAGTGCCCATGGGGTTCACGGCCGCTTGCCTGATTACACTGGTGGATATCCTGCCTGTGCTGGGCACGGGCACCGTCCTTTTGCCCTGGGCCTTTATTGCCTGGACCACAGGTTCCAGGAGCCTGGGCATCGGCCTTGTGTGCCTCTATCTGCTGATTACGGTAGTCCGCCAGTCCCTTGAGCCCAAGGTGGTCGGCCTGCAGATGGGCCTCCCTCCTGCTGCTGCCCTGCTCTGCATGTTTGTGGGCGGCAAAGTCCTGGGGCTGCCCGGTATCTTCCTGTTTCCCATTGGCGCCACCGTCCTCTTTAAGCTCAGCGGGGACGGAACTATCCAGTTATTCAAATAAATTGCAAATCCTTTTTCTTCTGGGCGTGTATGTTCATCATTTCCCGTCAAGCCATCCGCCCCGGAGCGTGCTGTATACCATCCAGAACCGGACTACATTACATAAAGGCAGGTATGTTTATGAAGATTCCATCCAAGTTCCCGTCCCCACCATCCCGTCATGCCCCCAGTCCCCCGGACAGGGTCCGCAGGTCCCAGATCCGTCTTTTTGCCATCAGCCTGGTTCTTGCTGCCGCTGCCGCCATCCTGGGCATCTGTGCCAGGATGGTTCCTGGTTTTGCACATACATATTCCATTACCGTCTATCCTGTGCTTGTGAATACCATTGGCCGTTTCAGCAGCATTTTCCCTATCTCCCTGTCAGAAGCAGGGTTATATCTGGTTGCTGTTTTCTGTATCCTGAACCTCTTTTCCCTCATCAGGAAACCGCTTGCCGTGCTGTCCCGTCTGTTTTTCCTTGTCTGCCTCCTCCTGTTCCTGTACACGGCCAACTGCGGCATCAACTACTACCGGACGCCATTTTCCTATGAGGCTGGCATGGTCATGGAAAAATCGTCTACAGAAGAGCTTTACAGCCTCTGCCTGTTCCTTACGGAACAGGTAAACAGCACCCTTAAGGAAACAGACCACTCTGAGGATGCACTTAAAGGGCTTTATCCTGGCCAGACAGCGGACACGCCCCTGCCCTCAGCCGCAATGCTCCGGGAGTTTGGGATGGAAGGGGTTAAATCCATGAAGGACCTGGGCACAGACTACCCCCAGCTGGCCGGATACTACCCTTATCCCAAACCCCTGATGAATCCGCGTCTGCTGTCCATCCAGCAGCTTTGCGGCATCTACTCCCCCTTTACCATTGAGGCAAACTACAACAGGGAAATGCCTTACTACAATATCCCGCATACCATATGCCATGAACTGTCCCATCTGAAAGGATTCATGCGCGAGGATGAGGCCAACTTCATCGGATACCTGGCCTGTATCGGTTCCGGTTCCCCGGATTTCCGTTACAGCGGATACCTGACCGGATGGGTCTATGCCGGTAATGCACTGGCCAAGGTGGACCTGGAGGCATATTATGACCTGTACGGGCGGCTTGCCCCGGAGGCAGCCAGGGACCTTTCCTGGAACAACCAGTTCTGGGACAGGTTTGACGGCAAAGTTGCCGAAGCCTCCACCCAGCTCAATGACCGTTACCTGAAAGCTAATAACCAGGAGGACGGGGTGCGCAGTTATGGGAGGATGGTGGATCTGATGCTGGCTTATTATCGGGATTCCCAGTGGTGATAATGCAGGGTAGCGGGTGGCAGTTTTGTGGTTGGTAATTTTACGGTTGGCGATATCACAATCGATGATATCCAAGGCATATATGTCCCAAATGACCGCTTATAATTCAATCCAACGGATTCTTACATAGGAAAAGGACAGTAACCCAGATATCTGAATCCCAGATTCCTGAATGCTGCTGTCCTTTTCTTACCACCGCATCTATACTAACTTTTCCTTACTGCCATTTATCCTGCTTCCGCTTTCCTTACCGCTGCCTTTCCCTCACTGCCGTCTCTTCTTAATCTCCCACAAAATCACAAGCCCGATACTGATGATCAGGACCTGAAGCACAATCACTGTCCCGACTCCCGCCAGAATGATGAACAGTACTGACCTATCGCTCTGGGCTGCGGATGTTCTGTCCGGGCTGACCACAGGCGCTTCTTCCTCAGGCTGGCCGCCATCCACGGTATCTTCCCCTTTCATGCTGCCGGCTTCTCCAAGCCTTGTAAGTTCCAGGGACAGCTCCTTTATATCTTCCTCATTAAACACATCCTTCATATCCCACCTGGCCATGGTCCCTCTGTAGGGCGCATCCAGCCCTTCGTTCAGTATCCCAAGGTAGGTGTCCACCGCCTCATCCCAGTCCTCCCCGGAAAGCACCCAAAGATCCAGAGCTGAAAGGGCTGAAGTCCCATAGCCGATATAATACAGGGGAGTATAGAAAAGGTGGGGGATATCTACCCAGTCATAACACATATCCCCATATACCCGGTAATACCAGCCATCGTAAGAATCCTGTATCTCCTTGAACCTGCGGTTCATATCATCCAGGGTCATGTCAGGGGTCGTGTATACGGCTTCCTCGAATTCCTGAATCATACATGCAGTTATGGCCACATACAGCATATCCGTCATTGTCTCATAGGCATAGGCAGACGCCCCATCCCCAAACAGTTCCTCCGCATAGCGTGTTGACAGCATCTCCAGTCCCTGGGACTGTATCTCGCACACATCCACATGAAAGCCCTGATACATCTCGGGTACTGTATTATAATAATAACTGCAAAAATGCCCGAACTCATGAATCAGGGACTGGTAATCCCGGAACGTATTGTCACGGTTTATGAAAATAAATGCGTCCTTGTAGCTGGGCAGACCCACTGTATAGCTCCCAGCGGTACGCTCCACGCCGTCCTCCCCTGCCTGGATATCATACAGATGGTTATCCCTCATATATTGGAATATTTCCCCAAGTTCCGGCACCATCTGATCCATACCGTGCCCTACCGTATCAAGAATATCCTCTGTCGTGCTTTCTTCCAGCCGGTCCAGGCTGTCATAGGAAGCATTGTCCACATCTTCTGACCACAGGTACCACATAGTATCGCTGAGAACCACGATGTAATCCTTCACATTCCGGCAAAGCTGCTTCGTATCCTCAAGGGTATAGTCCCGCCCGTATATTGTCTCATGTGCATATTCAGCATAATTGTCATAGCCTGCAGAACCGGCTATCTCCCCGCGGACCTTGACCAGTTCCAGGTATTTGCCCCCAAGGATGCGGTTTCTTTCCCTGCCCAGCGCCTCGTTCACTTCACTGTAATCTTCCGTACTCATATCCGGCTCTTTTGCCAGACGCTCATAATCCCACTGTTCCCCGTCATATTCCACGGATATCCCGCCGGATGCCAGCTGGTCATATTCCCTGATCAGTTCTTCTTCCCGGTTATGGAGATCCAGCTCTTCCTGTGAGTAATCCTCATAATAGGCAATCATGGGAACGTAGGTTTTTCCAATCTTTGTCTCCAGAAGGGAGCGGTAAGAAGATTTAAGGCCCTTTTGCAGACAGGTTGCTGCCTTATTCCCCATCTCCGAATACAGCTGTGTTGTATATGCCTGTTCCGCGGCGGCCTCCTGGTCAGATATATCCCTGTCATACATGATCTGGGCCATATAAGCCATTGTTGCCAACCGGTCAAACTCACTGATGATCAGGTCATACAGACGCCCCACTTCCTCTTCCTGCCCCTGTGCGCTTAAAGCCAGTTCAAAATCCTCCATGGCCTTGTCCAGGACAGATGTGGAGAAATGTTCATACGGCCTTTGGGAATAATCCACCCCTTCAAAAAACCGGTCCATCCGGGGTGATACCGCCTGACGCCCCGATTCCGACCGCGCCTGAACCGCTGCCTGACGCCCCGATTCCGGCCGCGCCTGAACCGCTGACTGACGCCCCGATTCCGGCCGCGCCTGAACCGCTGCCTGAACCTGGACCGCGCCGCAGGACGGTACGGAAACCACAAGGATGGCTGCCACCGCCAACGCCCCCAGGCGTCTTATGACAATCTTCCAGGCATTTTTCTTCATGGCCGGTTCCTCCTTCTGTATATTTCTTACATTTATTCTAACACACAAACAGGCCCCTCACAAGGCCTGTCCGTCAACCGTGCCGGCCATGCCAGCCCCATTCTGTAATTTTCCAGATACCCGGTACCGGATATCCCCGGTTCATTCCCTGAGCCAGCCCTCTTCCTCCGGCAGCAGGAAGTAATTATTATCCCTGTCCGAATCCATAATCATGGAATCCAGTTCCCGGAGCAGGTAGCTGTCCGGCATATTGCGCTGCCACCATCGGTACCCCTTTGTGTTCCTGATTCCTTTGGCATCAATCTTCCTTCCTGCATAGTAATCAATGTACACGCCCGCATAGGTGGCTGCCATGGAACGCTCCACATCATCCCCCAGGTTTTTCACCACTCCCCGTATCTGGTCACTGATAAGTTTCTGTATGTAGCGGTAAGACCAGTCCTCAAAGTCCAGCAGATCCGGATTCCCACTTCCCATCTTCCTGGCCCAGCCTGACACATCCACGGACCGTGTCTCATAGGAAATGCTGCCATCCTCATCCCAGACCACCTCGCCATACTGGCACGGGGGGATGCTCAATGCATCTGTGATGATTTCCTGTATCCCGTAAGCCTCATCGGCCACTCCAGGCTCAGCCTTGTGCTTGCGCACCCTCTGTACATGAAGGTGTCCGCTGAAAAACAGGGGAAGTTCATATTTCTGGAGAAGGTCAATCACTTCCCCGTTATTGTCCATGGCACATTGGGTGGTATACATACGGCTCTGGGCCAGCAGGTTATGGTGGGCAACAGGCAGTACGAAAATCCCCTGTTCCCTGGCTTTTAAAAGCTGCTCATCCATCCATGCCAGGGTGCTTTCCTTAATCCTGCCCTCCACCTTATTCTCAGGTTCATACTGGCAGGAATCCAGCATGAGAAGCCAGTTTTTTTCATCCAGTCCATATACGTAACTTAGGGAACTGCTGTCCCTGCTGAGGGCCTGGTCATATCCATACCTGTGGTAGATTTCGTAAAAACCGTCCGCATCTATGGAATCCACGGATTCCTTCTCTGCTCCGTAATACACTGCGGCATGCCCATTGTTGATATCGTGGTTGCCGGGAATGACCAGTACCTGTATCCCTGCATCCTGTACCCGCGCCAGACGTCCTGCCAGTTCTTCATGGTTCATCCGCTCCCCGTTCATGGTAATGTCCCCGCTGAGTACAAGGGCGGAAGGCTTTTCTTCTATGACCTCGTCCAGGAATGCCTCCAGCAGTTCCGGAAGGTACTGGATGACCTTACCGTCGCTTCGCTCCACAAACAGCTGGAATGCCGGACCGCCGTCACCTGCCTGGGCGCTCTGATAGTGGAGGTCAGTGGCCAGGACAAGCCTTGGGGGCACATACGGCTCCTCTGTGTCCTGGGGAGGGGTCCACAGGCCGGGAAACTGTTTCTTCCAGCCGGTATACCCTTCTTCCCTTATGACCTCCTCCGGCTTTTCGGCCTGGGAATCCGTTGCCGTCTTAATCAGGCTGTCCACGTTCCTGTCTTCCGGCCGCTTTCCATCATCACCGTCCACGGATTCCTGTCCGAATCCCTCTGTGCCTGTCTCCATCTGCACCGGGCCAGCGGGTTCCATTAATTTTTTCATAAAATGCAAAACCCCGAAGCATGCCATGAATACCATGGCATACATCAGGGCACTTATTATCCAGGTCTTTTTCTTCATCCGGTCAGCTCTTTCTATATGATGCCTAACTCTTTCATCGCGTACGCGATACCGTCATCCTCCACGTCCTTTGTCTCAAAGGTGGCATAGGGCAGAAGCACGTCGCTGTGCTGGCCCATAAGCACACAATTGGTGGCATATTTGAACATGGACAGATCGTTGCTGCTGTCGCCGAATACATAGGCGTCATCCTTGGAAATACCATAATGCTTCAGCACTAAATCCATGGCCGTTGCCTTTGAATGGCCTCTGGGAACACACTCATAATAGCCGTCCCCCCTGTCAATGGCCTCAATATCCTTAAGACGCCCGAACAGTTCCCTGGGTCTGCTCTTCTCATCCGAGGCCAGATAAAACTTGGAAAAATCGTAGCAGTCATCCTCCCAGTCATACATGCCTGTGGTGCCCGACCGCCTCAATGCCGCCTTCAGCTCTTCCACCTGCGGAAACCTGGAAACCGTTCTGTGCAGATAACATCCTTCCACACCTTCCAGCGCGCCGTCCAGACCGCATTCGTCAATATCCTTCTTAATCTGCAGACCTCTCTCATGAGGAATCTGGTAACAGTAGAGTACCCTGCCCTCCGCAATCACATAGGTCCCACAGCCGCACAGGCAGCCATCGGTCTCAATCTCAGACCGGATATCCCGGGTGTGGGGGTACACCCTGCCTGTATTGATGAATACCAGATGCCCTTTTTTACGCGCTTCCTTAATTGCCTCTTTGGCGCTGTCAGGAACCAGTCCTGTCTTTTCAGACAGGAGGGTTCCGTCAATATCAAAAAATAAAGCTTTATTCCTATTACTCATCATCTCTGAACACAATAGTCTGTGTCTCCTCATCCATACTCTCTACAATTGCAAGGGATTCCAGCCTGATTCCCTCGGAACGCAGCAGGTCCCCGCCTACCTGGAAGCCTTTTTCAATCACGATTCCCGCGCCCACCAGCTGTGCACCGGAGTCCCTGACAAGGGCTGCCAGTCCTTCCAGCGCCTTGCCGTTGGCAAGGAAATCATCAATCAGAAGCACCTTGTCCCCAGGCCCTAAAAATTCCTTGGAAACAATGATGTCATATACACGGCCATGGGTAAAGGATTCCACCTTGGTGGTGTAAACCTCTCCTGCAATGTTCTTGGTCTGTGTCTTCTTGGCAAATACCACCGGCACATCAAAGTACTGGGCAACTATACATGCTATTCCGATACCGGAAGCCTCAATGGTCAAAATCTTGGTCACCGGAACATCGGCAAACCTGCGCTTAAACTCCCTGCCAATCTCCCCAAACAGCTTAATATCCATCTGATGGTTCAGGAAGCTGTCCACTTTCAGAACGTTTCCGGCCTTAATCTTGCCGTCTTTACGTATCCTGTCTTTTAAAATCTGCATGTACGTACCCTCCTCATTCTTTTCTTATCCTATTACTGCGCTGCCGTAGTCTCTGCCACTGTGGTCTCTGCCGCTTCCGTCTCAGCTGCTGTGGTTTCTTCTGCCATGGTCTCTCCTGCCCCGTCTTCCGCTGCCGTGGTTTCCGCTGCCATGGTTTCTCCTGCCCCGTCTTCCGCTGCCGTGGTTTCTGCTACCTCGGTTTCCGCTGCCGTGGTCTCTTCCGCCTCAGTCTCATTTGCCGTGGTTTCTTCCGCCTCGTTCCCTGCCGCAGCCGTCTCCCCAGCACCCGTCTGTGCAACATTGGAAGCATTATCAGCCATGAACTTCATGACCTTATAATTCAGCGCCATCTCATCAAATGTCTCCTGGCCATAATAACTTACCGCAGCATCCACGGTCTGTCCGTTGGATTCTGCAAATGCCTCACGGTCAGCATCCTCCAGCACAAGTCCCTCACGCTCTGCAATCGTGTTGATGACCAGCTGGTTCTTCACATCATCCTTCACACTGGCATAGATTGCTTCCTGAAGTCCAGGCACGTCCATACCGTTGGCCTGGGCCATACCTGCCAGGCTGCTCCCATACATCTTAGCCTGCTGCTCGTACTGTTTAAGTCTTGTATTGTAACGCTTGGAAACTGCATTCTTATTAAGCTTGAATGTGGAATCCGCTACTACCTGCTGGAGTACGGATGTCTGTACCTGACGGTCTGCCGCCTGCTTCTTCTGTTTTAACAGATCGGCCCGGATACTTTCCTTATACTCATCCACGGTCTTGTAGTCTGAAACCCCCTGGACAAATTCATCGTCCAGGACAGCGTCTGTTTTCTCCTTCACCGCATTCACGGTAACAGTGAATACAACAGGCTGGCCTGCAAGGGATTTTTCCTGATAGGTCTCTGGGAATGTCAGGTTCAGTTCCTTCTTATCGCCCTTCTTAGCCCCAATCAGGCCATCCTCAAATCCTTCAATAAAGCTGCCGGAACCAAGTGTAAGGTCAAAGCCCTCAGCGGATCCGCCCTCAAACTCCACACCGTCCTTTGTTCCCACATAATCGATGTTCACCACATCGCCCTCTGCTGCCGGGCGGTCAACCTCGGTTTCCTTGGGATTCTGGCTTAATACCTGATTAATCCTGGAATCCACCTCTGCGTCCGTGACCAATACCTCCGGCATGTTTACCTTAACGCCTTTGTATTCGCCCAGTTCCACGGTACCCAGGTTTTCCTTTCCCCCCTCAGTACTGCCTGAACATCCTGTCAGCAGTGACAGGGCTGTCATGGTGCATAAACATATCAATGCTAATTTTTTCATCTTACATATCCCTTTTCTTTTACTCATTTCACACATCCCCGGGCGGGAATGAATTTTCAAACATGCCCTCGTCCTCCCTCCCCTGATCTGTCATGGGGATTCCCGGGGATTCCTTTCGGAGCGTGCGCTGTACATAGTTATACCATACCTGTCCATGAAAAAAAAGTGTTTCCATCAATTTCATGAAAATTTAAGAGGGCCTTCCTTTTATTTATAAAATGCCTTAAATGCCTTGTAGGTGTTATACACATCCAGCTTGGAAGACAGTTCGAAGGGGGAGTGCATGGACAGGATGGGTACGCCCAGATCCACGGTATCCACATTCATGTGGGCAACCAGCTTGGCGATGGTCCCGCCTCCTCCTGCATCCACCGCGCCCAGCTCCCCTGCCTGCCAGTACACGCCCTCTTCTTCCATGATGCCGATGACTTTTGCCATGGTTTCAGCGCTGGCATCATTGGAACCGGACTTGCCCCTTGCCCCCGTGTACTTGGTCAGGACACAGCCCTTGTTGATGTAGCTGGAATTACGTCCCTCATATACATCGGGAAATGTCGGGTCGTAGGCCGCATTCACATCAGAGGACAGGCACAGGGAATTCCTGAGCACATCCCGCACCGGCACGCCGGCCTGCCCTGCAAGGTCTTCTATGTAGTGAAGCACGTAATCCGAATTCAGACCGGTATTGCCGTCAGAACCAGTCTCCTCCTTATCAGTCAGGATGGTCACCGTGGTATGGGCCGGCTTCTTTGCATCCATCTCGGCCGTAAGAGCGGTGTAGGCACACACCCGGTCATCCTGTCCGTAAGCTCCTATCATGCTGGCATCCAGGCCCACATCCCTGGCCTTTACCGCAGGCACCAGCTCCAGCTCTGCCCGGAAGAAGTCCTTTTCCGTAATCTTATAGCGCTCATTGAGCAGGGACAGTGCCATCAGCTTGACCGGTTCCTTTATGTCCTCCTCCTGATAAGGAAGGGAACCAATGACAATATTCAGTTCCTCCCCCTTCAGTCCGTCCTTTAAGGGGCGCTCGTTCTGTTTGGCTGAAAGATGGGGAAGCAGGTCTGTCACGCAGAACACCGGGTCTGTCTCATCCTCACCGATACAGATGTCCACGGTTTCCCCATTTTTCTTAACCACCACCCCGTGGATGGCAAGCGGTATGGTTCCCCACTGGTATTTGCGTATCCCGCCGTAATAATGGGTCTTAAAAAATGCAATCTCATCCTTCTCATACAGGGGATTGGGCTTTAAATCCAGCCTTGGCGAGTCAATATGCGCCCCGTTTATCCTGACTCCCTCTGTAAGGGGCTTCTTACCAAAGGTGGTTGCTATCAGCGCCTTTCCCCTGTTAACATAATACACCTTATCCCCTGGTTCATAAGAAGCATTCCTGTCAAAGGGCCTGTAGCCTGCCTTCTTAAGCATTTTCACGGCTGCCTTCACGCATTCCCGCTCCGTCTTGCCTGCATTTAAAAATTCCTTGTAACCCTCGCAGTATTTGGACGCCTTTTCTATCTGCTCCGGCGAATCCTTTCCAATGTGAGGGAAGGTCCATGTAAGCTGTTCCTGTAATTCCTGTGCTTTTGTCTTTTTTGACATATCCTGTTTTATCCTCCTTTATAATTCAAATGTCCTGGCCTTTAGAGGCACAGCACCGAATCTTTCGTGTTTTATATCCATCAGGAGGGCTGCATCCGCCGCATTCCCTCCGCGTGAAGCCGCATCCAGCATCTGCCCCAGCCCATCCCTGCCCACAGGCTCAGAGCGGGCCATCCAGCCCAGTATATCCCGTTCCCCCCGCTTAAGGATTCCTTCCGCGGCATCCCCTGCATGGGCAGCAACATAATCCCAATACGCCTGTGCCGCCTCCTCCTTAAGCCCCCAGGGCCAATACAGGCGGTACAGGGCCAGGCGCGTTACAAGTTCCGGCTTCTCCTGCACGGTCACATAGGGAAAAAGCCGGTCATACTCCCCCACATCAAACCTGGTCCCGTCAAAACAGTAACGGTACATATGGCCGCAACCATGCATTTCCCTCATAATGATCCTGGCCGGGGTATTCTCCACCGACTCTTCAAAATACTCTGGGAACACCAGTCTGGCAAGAAGCGCCCCGTCCTCCCCCCTGTAATCCACATCCAGGGTCTGGCGAAGCTCCGAAAGAATCTCCCTGAAGCAGGACTTCCCTTCCTCCCTCACACAGATATCCAGGCGTTCAATACCGGTACACCCGGTAAACACACCCGCCCCCCAATCCTCCACGGTACTACGGCAGGAAATCTTCCTCAACCCAAAACAGTTATAAAAAGCATAGGCACCAATCCGTTTTGTATATCTGGGCAACACCAGCTCCTTAACCTGGCTGCCGCAAAGTTCCGGCTCGCCCACATATTCATGCGGAGGCACCTCGCGCCCTCTGACCGTCTCCGAAAAAAGATACCTCTCAAGCCCCGTCACAGGCTTTCCGTCATAACTGTCCGGAATCTGTACAATTCCGTCTAAACCATAACAACGCCGGACAGATATTCCATCCAGCGTTTCATCATATAATAACTTCATGGTATCAGTTTAACCACTTTACATATTTTTTTCAAGAACATTTTAAGATCTGCTGTAAAAAGGAAAATGAATCATTACAAACATAGTGACCGAACGCACAAAATATGCTAAAATAAAACCAGTACCAGGGGAGGGGAGCTTACCCTCTCCCCAAACCACAAAACATCCACATATCACGGGGGAAATGCATATGAGACACATCAGCAAAAAAATCATCGCAATGAGCATGGGAATCATGATGGCCGGAAGCGCCATCTGCCACGTCAGTGTCCAGACATCCATTGTAGCCGAAGCCCATTCCGGAAGGACCGATGCCAACGGCGGACACAAGGACAACAAAAACAAAAGCGGCCTGGGATCCTATCACTACCACTGCGGCGGACATCCCGCCCACCTGCACCCAAACGGAGTATGCCCCTACGCCTCCACTTCATCCGCCAGCACCCAATCCGCCACCTCCGCCCCTGCCTCCGAAGCAGACACCGCCCTTACCAAACAGGTCCAACAGGCCCTAAACGACAACGGCTACGACTGCGGAACCCCCGACGGCATATCCGGCGAAAAAACCAGGACAGCACTAATACAATTCCAGGAAGACAACAACCTGACCGCCGACGGACTCATCGGAGAAGAAGTAAAAACCGCCCTTGGAATCTAGCCCCAAAAATCACCATCCAATAAACCGCCACCCCCTCCCCCACTCACAAACAACCCCAAGGCCACCCCATCCTACCATCCCCAGATTCATGATTGAAGGCCTCGTCCCGGAGCGCCCAGCAACCTCTCCACAGCCTTAGCAGGAGGCAGGGGCGGGAGGAAGGCGGGGCTGCGGTTCCTTGTGGAGGGGGGCAGGTCTGCTTACTCAAAAAGAGGCTGGAAGCAGGGCCGAGTGAGGGCCTCCAAGCCCGAACGCAGAGTCTCCACGGACGGAAAATCATCAAGATTTTCCGGTAGTTGAGACGGTGCCCTGTTTCCAGCCTCTTTTTGAGTTAGCAGACCAGCCTCCCGGAACCAGGAACCGCCGCCCCGCCTTCCTCCCGTCCCTGACTCCGGAGAGACAAACAAAAACAGAGGTTGCGTACCCCCCAACCCCTGCCTCCAATCATCAACCTCCCCATCATTCATCCACAAACCTATACCCCACCCCCACCTCAGTCAATATAAACCTGGGGTTTGCCGTATTATCCTCTATCTTACGCCTGATATTAGCCATGAATACCCGCAGGGACTGGTAGTCGTCCGTGGTGTCATATCCCCACACCTCCTGCTGGATATAATGGTGGGTCAGTACCTTGCCGCTGTTGTTTACCAGCAGTACCATCATCTTGTACTCCAGGGGCGTCAGGTGGATTTCCTGGTCATGGACAAAAATCTTGCGCTTTTCAAAATCCATCCTGAAGTAGTCCAGTTCAAACTCCTGGTCCTGCCTGCTGACAAAGGAGTTCTTGTGCCGCAGCCCCACACGGATACGGGCCAGAAGCTCTTCTGCGCTGAAGGGTTTGGTCACATAATCGTCCGCGCCCTGGTCCAGGGCATTGATTTTTTCCCGCTCCTGCCCCCTGGCAGAGACAACGATGACCGGCGTATTGGACTGCTGCCTTATCTGCTTTAACACTTCCATGCCGTCAATATCCGGCAGTCCCAGATCCAGAAGGATTAAGTCCGGATGGTTGGCATAAAAAAGTGAAATACCGGAAAGGCCGTTATCTGCAAGTATATATGAATACCCCCGGGTCTTAAGGGATATCTTCATAAAATTCTGTATGGTCTTGTCATCCTCAATGACCAGGATTGTGGTTTCATTCATGCTTTTTGTCCTCCAATGGCATCCTTATTTCAAACACAGCGCCGCCCTGGCTGCCGTTATAAGCTGTTATGGTCCCTCCCTGGGCCTCTACAATGGCTTTGCAGATGGTAAGCCCAAGACCTACCCCTCTCTGTTTATCCCCCTTTTCATAGGCCGTGGTAAAGAAGTTGTCAAATATCTTATCAATCTTTTCCTGGGACAGGCCCACCCCGTTATCCGACACAGTGAACACAAGGACATCCCCCTCCTTCACAACCTTAAGCGTAACCGTCGTGCTGTTTCCGGAATGCCGGAACGCATTGTCGAGAAGGTTGACCAGCACCTGTATGAAAAGGCGGCCATCCACCGGAAACAGGATGATATCCTCCGGCGTATGGGTCCTTAAGGTATGGTTTCCTATCCGCTTGGACACCAGCCGGACCGCAGATGAGACAATATCATCCAGAACTTCCTTTTTCTTATTGATATCCAGACGCCCTTCCTGGATCCGCGTCATGTTAAGTAGGTTTTCAACCATGGAGCTGAGCCACTCCGAATCCGTACAGATATCCTTTAACATACTCTTAATCGTGGCATCGTCCATGATTCCCAGATTGTCATAAAGGAAACCCGCGCTTCCGCTGATTCCGGTCAGCGGGGTCCTTAAATCATGGGAAATGCTCCGAAGCAGCGTGCTTTTAAGCCGCTCCCGCTCCACCTGCACCCGGTTGTCCTCCTTTTCCCGGCTCAGCTGCTCCCGCTCAATCACAAGGGTAATCTGGGAAATAACCGTGTCCACATATATCTTTTCTTCCTGGTTCAGCGTCCATCCGGCGCAGTCAAAGATGATGACCCCATATGTTTTTTCCCTGTTCCGGATAGGGACGTACAGACCATTGTCATCCGGGAACTGGCATTCCCCATGTCCGCAGGGAATGGACTGGCGGTAGCACCACTCTGCCATGGAATTGGAGAATACCGTGTTCTCATCCTCCTTCAGAAGGACGGTCACATGCTTTCCAATCAGCCCTGTCAGGCTGGCCTCGCTGTACTCCTTAATCTGCTGGTACCCGGACAGGTTCAGGAAACCGCTTCCGATTTCGTTGAGCTTGGCTGTTATCTCCGTCTTCTTGTTGGCTATCTGCATCTGCTTCTGAAGCTTCAGCACCAGGGTGGCCACCGTGGCAGCCACTGCAACGAATATGACGGATGATATCACATAGTTAAGGTCATCCATGTGGAAGGTCAGCTTGGGTTCCGTAAACAGGTAGTTAAAGGTAAATGTGAATACAAAAGCCGCACAGAACGCCCATGCCAGGCTTCCCGTTGCAAGTATGCTGATTAGGACACCTACCAGGTAAACCAGAAGCAGGTTCTCCGCCCTGATACCCCAGCTGTCCAGCACAATGGCCAATATGGTCGAAAATACCCATATGACGGTCATCCTCACACATGCCTTTACAAAATCCAGTACAACATCCCAATGGTTAAACATATATTTATCCTTCACTATTCTTTTACTCTGGTATATTACCCAATCATATCCGCAATCATTACAGGGATATTTATCACCAGATCCATCCCCAGCTGCCCGAAAACCTCCACATTCCTTGGATTCTTCACAACACATACCGCTTTCTTAATCCCAAAAACCTTCTTGCACATCTGGCATATCTCAAAATTATCCGTATCCTCCTGCCCTATGGCCGCAACCATGTCAAAGTCCTTTAAACCGGCATCCGCCAGGACGTCTTCCTGGCAGGGGTTGCCCAGGATTGCCTTGACATCATAAGAAGCACACATGCGCTCACAGAATTCCTTATCCTTATCAATCACTGTCACCTTATGGTTCCTGGCTGCCAGCAGGCCAATAAGGATATCCGCGTAATCACTGCCGCCTGTCACCGCTATCTTCATACCGCCACCTCCTGGCACACAGACTCTGCCAGATGCAGGTAATCATCCACTGACAGGTTATAGACACAGATTGGCTTAATGGGCGTATCCCTTATGAGCCGGCTCCTGCTGGTGTCATCCAGACGCGCGTATACCTGGTTCACCTGGAAAATGCGGCTGGCTATCTGTGAAATCAGGAGGTTGGAATTATCATCCGGGGTGGCAGCGATGAACATGCCCGCCCGTTCAATCCCGGCTTCTTTTAATACCTTGGGGTCAGTGGGATCCCCTTCCATCTCAGCCCCGCCGAACCCGTCCGGCAGGTAACGGAAGCTTTCCCTGTCCTTATCTAAGACAACCACCTTGTGACCTTTATTATATAATGTATTGGCCAGCGCTGCGCCGAAGGGGCTGCAGCCAACGATAATAATACCTTTTGATTTATGGAATAACATGATATTTCCCCCTTTCTACTATATGTTCCCACTTTTATTGTAAAAGAAAACCATATAAAGAAACTAGGGATAATGTACAAACAGGGTATAAAGATTCTATAAAGATATCTTTATCCCTGTTTCCTGATTACAATCATATCCTTAATCCATGCCTGTGTCAAACAAAAATTACATCACGGGCAAACCCGCAGAATCATATAAAAATCACACCGCGGGCACATACTGCCGCGGACAGCCGTCAGTTCCCGGTTGCTTTAAGCGACAATATGACAGCGGTCCCGCCATACCGGCTGCTTTTTATGACCAGGCTCCCTTGGCACTTATCCAGGATCTGCCGGGATACGGACAATCCTCCGGACAGCCCTGCGCCGCTGTCCAGGCTCCCGTTGAGTGTGTGCTGCAGTTCCTGGAATGATATCCCGCTGCCGCTGTCAGATACCTCCAGTATTCCATATCCCTGTTCCCGCCCAAGGCTTATATAGACCTTTTCCCGGGCAGGCGTATGGACCAGGGCGTTATCCAGCACATTGGATACAGCCAGTTTCAGAAGCTCCCTGTCCCCATGGACCAGGACCGGCTCCTGGGGCTTTTTAATCCATATGACGCGCTCCCTGCCAGCCCTGCCATAGAAGTCCACGGTCCCGGACACTGCCTCTGCAAAGTCCACATTTTCCCCGTCCTGTGGGACAGCCCGGTCCAGGCAGGGCTGGACAGCCATGTTCCTGAGCCGGTTATACAGGGTACAGAGTTTAAGGCGCAGGCCCGGCCCCAGGGCGTCTGATTCCTTTAAAATGTCTTCCAGCGGCAGGCAGAAGCCATGATACAGCTCCTGTTCCAACTGGTCCTTCCACCCGTCCTTTGGCCCGGTTCCCTGGCATCCCCTGTCATGCTCCCCGTTTTTTGCCGGATTTCCCTCTTTCTCAATGGCCATGGCCATCTGCGACATCACGGTGTTGATGAAGACCATATGTCCGTCATCGATTTCCCTGCCATCCGTATACACGCCTATGACGCCCAGGCATGTATCACGGTTCCTGATTGGCAGGTATACCCACCCGGAGTCCCCATAGAATCCTGTATTGGCTCCGCAGACCGTATGGTTCATATAGCACCATTGGGCCGGGGTATCATTATCCAGCATACCCGGTTCCGGAAAATAGCTTTTTATATAATAAGGCTTTCCCAATCCGCCCGGCCCCTGGGCCACATAGACCACGCATCTCTCCCCGGCCGCCTGGTACAGGCTTTTGATGCCATAGTATACAATATTCTCCATCCCTGACAGGGTCAGGTAGCCGCTGCTGATTTCCAGAAGCGCCTCCATCCGGTTCTCATTCCTTTGCGCCAGCCTAACCTGTTCCCCCAGCCGCGAGACAAGAAGTCCCGTGATTGCGGACACAGCCATGAAGATGCCCATGGTCACCACATAGTTGGGGTCGTTAACCCGCAGGGTAAACCTGGGCTCTGTAAACAGGAAATTAAACGTCAGGATACACACCACGGTATAGGCTGTCCCCCAGACAAATTCCTGTATCTCAATCATCATCACTATCACGCTGATAAGGTAGATCATGATGATGTTCTCAGCCCTCATATGGATTCCCCAAAGCCCGGATGCCAGCAGGGTCGCAAGCCCGTATATGACCGCGGCCGCCAGCATTTTCCTCCTGAATCCTTTTACAGCCTGTCTGTCACCTGGCATACTTTTTCCATCTCCTTCCCCGTATCCCCACTCCATGCTTTAATTCCCTGCCCAGCTGCACAGCTGCAACAAATACCACATAAATCTCCAGGCGCCCCACGAACATCCCGGCGGTTCCAGTCCACAACACGACCGGAGATGCGTCATAGGAAGTAATGCCCACTGACAATCCCACGGTGCCAAGGGCGGACGCGAACTCAAACATGGAATCCCCGATATCAAACCCGCACATGCACAGCACCATGGTACCCAGCATGAATACGGAAAGGTATATTCCGATGAATTCCAGCGTATCCAGCCTGCCCTGGGCTGTAAGGAACTCCTTGCCGTTAAGCTTCTGGATGCTGTCCGAATAAACCGTCCTCTTCCTGGATATCCGGCTCCTCATACTCCAGTACAGGCTTTTAAGGGCAATCCAGACACGGATCTGTTTGATGCCTCCGGCAGTGGAACCCGTGCCTCCGCCAACCAGCATCAGCAGGGTCATTACCAGAAGCAGGGGACTGCTAAAAGCTGCAAAGCTGTCCACGGTCTGGAATCCCGTGGTCGTCAGGGCTGTCACCACCTGGAACAGGCCATCCCTGAACCCCTGTCCCACATTGCCTGAAAGGCCTGCGTAAAGCAGCAGTACTGCCATGACAGGGGTGAAGAACCCACAGATCATCAGCTGGAACCTGACCTCGCAGTAACGGAAGAAGGTCAAAAACCTTCCCCTTATGAGGTAGAGGTGGGCCAAGAAGTTAGTGCAGCCTAAGAGCATCAGCACAATTGTCACCAGTTCAATCCCAAAGCTGTCGTAATACCCGATGCTCTCCGCCTTGGTGGAAAAGCCTCCGGTAGAAAGGGCTGCTATGGAATGGTTCAGCGCATCAAACCAACCCATCCCAAAGAACATATATAAAAGCGTGCCGGAAAGGATATAGCCCATATAGATGGCTATGATCATCCTGGCAGACTTCACAAGATTCGGCAGGAGGCGGTCCGAATGGCCCTCTGCGCTGTAGAGCCGCATCCCATGTCTGTCGGACAGCACGGAAACCATCACAAGGACCAGCCCCACCCCGCCGAAAAACAGCATGACGCTTCTGTAAAGAAGGAAAATCCTGGGGCACCGGGTGACATCCACAACAGATAGCCCGGTAGTGCTCCAGCCGCTGGTGCACTCAAACACGGCCTGGGTAAAATCATATTTGCCTGTCATCATGAATGGCACCGCGCAGAAAACAATGGCCAGCACCCAGGACAGCACCACAATCAGGGCATCCTGATGTCCCGTAAGCCGCAGCGCCTCCCTTCCTTTTATCGGAAGGTACATTACATAACCTGCGAAAATGGCCACCACCCCGGGAACCGTGAAATACCGCGCCATGGAAATCTCATCCCAAAAAGCAGGCAGGGCGGCCAGCGGCAGAAGGATGATCCCGCCGATAAGCATCAGGACCACTCCCAGATACCCGGTAATAAGCAGCCGGCCTCCTATTTCATTCCTGCCAGTCCCCATCACGCCTGCTCCCTTCCCATAATCAGGTCAATCACACGGTTCTGGATGGCTGGCGTGGAAAGCACCAGCAGCTTGTCATTGGCCTGTATGCTGGTCTGCCCCTTGGGCACGATGATTTTTGACCCACGCACGATACAGCATATGATTGCATCCTCCCCCAGCTCCATGTCGCAGAGCTTCTTACCGGCCACAGGGCTGTTCTGGTTAATCATCAGCTCATTGATGACAATATTTCCCTGGTCCAGCGGAAGGCTGTTGACCAGGCTCTCCACCGTGGACATCTGTTCAATGTATCCGGCTATCATGTAGGTTGCGCTGATTGCGGTGTTTACCCCCAGGCGCTTGAAGATATCCACGCTCTTAGGGTTTCCCACAACCGCCACCGTCTTCCTGATATGGTAAATCCGTTTGGCGGTCTGACAGATTGCCAAATTGTCCGCATCGCTGGGTTTTAACGCAATCATGATGTCAAACCCGTCTATGCCTGCTTCATCCATCACATAAAGCTTGCACGGGTCGCCGTGTATGACCGGTATCCTGTGTGTCTGGCACAGATACGTGCAGTACTCCCTGTCATCGTTGATTACCACAAGCTCATGCCCTTTGCTCAGCAGCATCCTTATGAGATAATCTGCTTTTGTCTTTCCCCCTGCCACTACTATCTTCATCCAATCACTCCCTAGAATGCAATGGAACTCAGTTCCTTAAATTTCTCTATGGACAGACGGGCCGGATAAATGGCCTTGATGTTCAGCCCGCCAATCAGATGTTCCTTGTCCGTATCGTTAAGCCTTGCAAACACTTCCCCCACATCATAGATGCGCCTTGCCATCTGCGCCAGCATGCAGTTTATATTGTCATCATCCGTGGCAGCCACCACCACGGATGCATTCTCAATGCCGGCATCCTCCAGCAGGTCCGGGTCCGTAACATTTCCCACAATCTGGAAACCGCTGAAGTTAGGCGGCAGCTTGCGGAATGCATCATTGTCCTTGTCTATGATGATGACATCATCCCCATGCTCTGACAGTTCGCCTGCCAGCCCGGCGCCGAAACGGCTGCACCCTGCAATGATGATTGTCTTTTTCCTGTTCCACATCCCCGTCCCCTCCTTTTCATCCTTCCATGTGTGGATAGCGCCATTATATACAATGGATTTGCAGAAAGCAATTATCTTGATATCTTCTTTATACGTGTGAAGGAATCTTTATAAAAGCTTGACAGGAACAGCGCGCGCCGGCAGGCGCCGCCGCAAAAGGGCTGCCGGGAAACATCTGCTTCCCGGCAGCCCTCACTCCCATGCAAGGCTGTATGTTATCTATATCTCAAGTTTACATAACTCCAAACACTTTGTAAAACACCCAGATAATGGTTCCTCCCACACATGCAATCGAGGCAACCACGCCAACCATGAAAATCGCGGCGGCCAGTTGAAGTACAATACTTGACAGTACCGGAAAATGCCGGCATGCACGGTCTATTTCCTGCTCCATCGGGCTTTTGAGTTTTAAAATCATCTTAGCAATCATTGCAGGCACCTCCTTTTGATATCTTAAGGATACTGCACATTGCCGTAAAGATTCCATGCGTCTCTCAGCCAATCACATAAATTCCGTGCAAATATTACCTGTGTTCCATGTCTCCCAGCCTGTAGGATGTCTCCTCCGCAATGATGTTAAGGACGTTCTTATCATTGGGCTTTATCATGTCCCCTCCGTCCAGTTCCACGCCGATGACCGCATATACCTTATCGTTCTTGTAGACCGGGGTATAGCGGGCTTTGGAGCCGGGAAGGGTGTCCGTGGTGGCGCCTGCCTTATGGCGGTTCTTCCTGACCCATGCCGCCACGGCCATCTCATCCGGGGATTTGAACAAGCCGGTAAGGCGGGCAGAGTCTTCGGATTCAGATGCAGGGTATATCCTCATCTGGTCCATTTTCCCGTTCCTTGTGTCATATATGACAATATTACGCTTTAAAAGGGTGCGCACCAGGCGGCCGCATATGTCCAGGATTTCCTCTCCTGTGGCGCCCTTCCTTAAGTTCCTGTTAATATCGAAAAGAATCTGCATATACCTGGACTCAGACTCTCCCCTGGCAGCCTCACGCTTCAGCTTTGCCGCCATGGAACTGGTTACAAGGGCGCATACCAGCATGGCTGCAAATGTAAACGGGTAAATGGACGCATCCGCCTGAAAGGTCAGACGCGGATCCGTAAAAAAGTAGTTGAACAGCAGCACCGACAATACCGAGGCCAGCAGCCCGCACCAGCCGGCCCTTGTCATATATGCCACCAGCATGGTTCCCATCATGTATATCATGGCAGCGTTGATGACTCCCAGCTGATAATGATCCAGCACCAGCGACAATACGGTACAGAGCGCCATTATCGCGCCGGTCTTAAGGATATCCATCCATACCTTCCGTTTCTGGTCCGTGCTTATTTTATACCTGCGTTCCACTGCCGTTGCATCGGGGATCACATAGACATCCATATTGGGCACTGCCTTAATCAGGCGGTCTATGATGGTGGGGCGCACATATAGTGTGTGGCGTTTCCTCACGGAACGCCCTATCACTATTTTGGAAATGCCGTTCTGCCTTGCATAGGAAGCCACCTGTTCCACTATGTCATCCCCGTACAGGGTAATGACATTGGCCCTGAACTGCTTGGCCAGGCTGATATTGGCTTCCATGCTCCTGCTGATCCTGCTGTGCTCCCGTTTTAAATGCTCTGTCTCCACCAGCACCGCCGTAAAGTCCGCATGGAACGCCCCCGCCATCCTGGCCGCTGTCCGTATGACCCTTGCATTGGTGGGGGAAGGGGACAGACAGACCAGCACATGTTCATTGGTAAAATATTCCTTTCCTGCCGCATCCCGCTCCCGGATGACTTCCCGGTTCACCCGGTCCGCGGTGCGCCGCAATGCTATCTCGCGCAGGGCTGAAAGGTTCTCCACTGTAAAGAAACTGATTTTCGCCTTATCCGCCTGGTTTTTATGGTATATCTTGCCCTCCTCCAGACGCTGGCGCAGTTCTTCCGGCGCAATATCCACCAACTCCACCTGGCTGGCATTGTCAAATACGGAATCCGGGATGCGCTCACTGACACGCACATGGGTGATGGATGCAACTATATCATGAAGGCTCTCCAGATGCTGCACATTGAGCGTAGTATACACGTTTATGCCTGCATCCAGGAGTTCAATCACATCCTGATAGCGTTTCCTGTGGCGGCAGCCCTGGGCATTGGTATGGGCCAGCTCATCCACCAGGATCAGGTCCGGCCTGCGTATCAGGGCGGCATCCAGATCAAACTCCCGCAGCGTGATTCCCTTATATTCCACGTACCTGGGAGTCAGGAATTCCAGCCCGTCAAGAAGGGCCATGGTATCCGGCCTGTCGTGGGGTTCAATATACCCTGCCACCACATCCCTGCCCGCTTCTTTTTCCTGGCGCGCCGCGTCCAGCATGGTATATGTCTTGCCCACACCGGCCGCATATCCGAAGAATATCTTTAATTTTCCCTTCCCATCCGGTTCACCTTCCGGGAAATTCTGTCTGAGCAGAAGCTCCGGGTCGGGCCTGCTGTCCCATTCCTTGTCCATATGGTTCCTCCTTACCTGATTATGTATTCCCCAGGAATATCTATGTAAATCCTGCTTTTACGGCAGGTATACCCAAAGACAGCTTTAGAGCTGCCGCATCCGCGGCAACTCTCTTGGCATGTCTGGAAACATCAAAGCAGGCCATCCAGGGCAAGATTTACCTTCAGCACATTCACCCTTGGTTCTCCCATGATTCCTAAAAACTTTCCTGTGGTATACTTTTGGATGACGGACTCCACCTCTTCCACGGACATCCCCCTTGCGCTGGCAATCCGCTCAGCCTGGTACCCGGCTGCTGCCGGTGAAATCTCAGGGTCAAGTCCGCTGCCTGAACAGGTAACCAGATCCACGGGAATGGGTTCATCCCCCTTTTCAGGATGGGCCTCCCTGATTTTCTCCACGCGCTCAGCCACCATGGCCTCCAGTTCCTCACCTGCCGGTGTCTTGTTGGATGCCCATGAATACATCAGCGGCTCCCCATTTTCACCGGTAAATGTAGATGTGTCCACATTCATGATCCTGCCCCACAGATACTGGCTGCCTGTAAATTCCTGGGCCAGCAGGGCGCTTCCGTATTTCCTGCCGTCATTGCCTGTTATGATGGAGCCTTCGGCCTTATTGCCGAATGCCGCATTGGCTGCCGCGGTAATGACCGCCGGGTATATGATGCTTGTAATCACCATCATGATCAGGAAAAATCCTATCATTTTAGGTAAGACTGATTTTATTGTTTTCATAGCTATCCTCTCCTCATTATGAGCACTTTTATGTTACTTACCCGGATACGCTCTGGTACTGCATTGCGCAGTACTAGCCGACTAATCCCGAAGCCGTAATCAGCACATCGATCATCTTAATGGCAATGAACGGTATGACGATTCCTCCAAGTCCATATACCAGAAGGTTTCCGCGGAGCATCTGCGCCGCCGGCACCTCCCTGTAGCGGACGCCCTTAAGGGCCAGTGGGATCAGGGCCACGATAATCAGGGCATTGTATATGATGGCTGAGAATACCGCGCTGTCAGCGCTGTGAAGCCCCATGATGTTGAGCGCCCCCAGTCCGGGATAAAGTCCCATGAACAGCGCGGGGATGATGGCAAAATACTTGGCAACATCATTGGCAATGCTGAACGTGGTCAGGGACCCCCTTGTCATCAGCAGCTGTTTCCCAATCTTTACAATCTCAATCAGCTTGGTCGGTGAGGAATCCAGGTCTACCATATTGCCAGCCTCCTTGGCTGCCTGGGTGCCTGTATTCATGGCCACCGCCACGTCTGCCTGTGCCAGGGCCGGCGCGTCATTGGTACCGTCGCCTGTCATGGCTACCAGATGTCCCTTGGACTGGTAATCACGTATCATTTCCAGTTTTGCCTCAGGGGTGGCCTCTGCCAGGAAGTCATCCACACCTGCCTCAGCCGCAATGGAGGCGGCCGTCAGGGGGTTATCGCCTGTAATCATGATGGTCCTGATACCCATCTTGCGCAGGTCAGCGAATTTCTCCTTTACGCCCTGCTTAACAATATCCTTTAATTCAACCACACCCATGACCCGGCCATTCCTGGCAACCACCAGGGGGGTGCCGCCCTGGTTGGCAATCCTGGTCACGGTCTGTGTACATTCATCGCTAAAACTTCCTCCATGTTCCTCCACGTACCGCTTCACGGCATCGGCAGCGCCCTTCCTGATTTCATTTCCATTATAATCAATGCCGCTCATCCTGGTCTTGGCCGTAAAGGGTACGAATCTGGCATGGAGCTCTTCCATGTTCCTTCCCCTGATCCCAAACCGTTCCTTTGCCAGGATTACGATGCTTCGGCCCTCAGGCGTCTCATCTGCCAGGGATGACAGCTGGGCGGCGTCTGCCAGTTCCTTCCCGTCATTGCCGTCAACCGGGATGAATGCATCCGCCTGCCTGTTTCCCAAGGTAATGGTACCTGTCTTATCCAGAAGCAGCGTATCCACATCGCCCGCGGCCTCGATTGCACGGCCGCTCATGGCCAGTACATTGGCCTGGTTCAGACGGCTCATGCCCGCAATGCCGATGGCGGAAAGCAGGGCGCCGATGGTGGTGGGGGCCAGACAGATTAACAGAGCCACCAGGTTTGTCACGGATGTGGGATCCGCCATGCCAGCCTCCCTGGATGAAAACAGGGAGTAGGAATACAGGGACATGGTAACCAGCATGAATATAATGGACAATGCCACCAGGAAAATCTGGAGCGCCAGTTCATTGGGGGTCTTTTTACGGGAAGCGCCTTCTACCATGGCAATCATCTTATCCATGAAGCCCTCGCCCGGATTGCTGCTTACCTCCACCACAATCCAGTCCGATATGACGGTTGTACCTCCTGTCACCGCGCTTCTGTCGCCTCCGCTTTCACGGATTACAGGGGCGGATTCTCCGGTAATCGCGCTCTCATCCACCGAGGCCGCGCCTTCTATCACATCGCCGTCCGCCGGGATCTGCTCACCGGCCTTTATATATACAATATCACCTTTTTTCAGTTCTGTGGATTTAACCTGTGTGATTTTATCTTTCTGGCCAGCAGATGGTATCCTGGACGCCATTGTGTCCCTTCTGCCCGCCCTCAGCGCATCTGCCTGGGCCTTGCCCCTGCCCTCTGCGATTGCCTCGGCAAAGTTGCCGAACAGTACGGTGAACCAGAGGATGACTGATATGGCAAGTATGTACCCGGGCTTTGCATCCCTTACGCCAGCCAGTGCAAAGATGAACATGACCAGGGTCAGTATGGCTGACACAAATACCATGAACATGACCGGGTTCCTGACCTGGGTCCCTGGATTCAGCTTTATGAAGGAATCCTTTATGGCCCGGCCTACTATCTTTCTATCGGAAAATATATTCTTTTTACGTTCACTCATGTCTCATTGACCTCCCTAAGCTATCATCTGGAAGAACTCAGCAACCGGTCCCAGTGACAATGCCGGGAAAAAGCTGAGAGCGCCTACTAACAGCACCACAAATATCAGTAAGGATATAAACATGGCATTGTGCGTGGGAAGGGTGCCGGAGCTTACCGCTACCTTCTTCTTGCCCACCAGGCTGCCTGCGATAGCCAGTGTCGCGAACATTGGCAGGAATCTTACAAAAAGCATGACCAGTCCAATGCTCACATTTAGGAATGGGGTATTTGCATTGAATCCTGCAAACGCCGAACCATTATTGCCGCCTGCGGATGAATATGCGTACAGCATCTCGGACAGTCCATGGGCGCCCGGGTTATTCAGGCTGTCATGGGTGGAAGGAAGCAGGGCTGCAATCCCGCTGCCCACCAGGATGGCAATGGGGGTTGCCAGACATACAAGGACTGCCATCTTCATTTCAAAAGGCTCTATCTTCTTACACAGGTACTCCGGCGTACGGCCCACCATCAATCCTGCTATGAACACGGTCATGATGGCAAATCCAATCATGCCGTACAGCCCGCAGCCCGTTCCTCCGAATACCACCTCGCCAAGCTGCATCAGAAGCATCGGGACAAGTCCGCCAAGGGGCGTGTAGCTGTCATGCATGGAGTTGACGGAACCATTGGAGGCAGCCGTTGTAAAGGTTGCCCAGGTAGCGGAAGTGGCGATGCCGAACCTTGTCTCCTTGCCTTCCATGTTGCCTCCTGCCTGTCCTTCGGTCCCCATGTATACGGAGCCGTCCTGGGCCAGCTGGGGCGTGCCCGCCTGCTCATTATAGCCCACAACCACAAGGGCCACCGCCAGCATGATGAACATGGCAAGGAAGATGGCAATTCCCTGGCGCTTATCCTTTACATTGCGTCCAAAGGTAAAACAGAGTCCTGCAGGAATCAGCAGCAGGGAAATCATTTCAAATAAATTGGAAAGGGGGGTGGGGTTCTCAAACGGATGGGCCGAGTTATTGCCCCAGAACCCGCCTCCGTTGGTCCCCAGCTGCTTGATGGCAATCTGGCTTGCGCCGGGGCCTAAGGGAACCACTGCCTTGGTCACTTTTGTCGTGGTGCCGTCTTCATTTTCCACCACCACCGGCTCCAGCAGCTGTACTTCATCATACTGTTTAAACGTCTGGGGCACTCCCTGTGATGCAATGACAAGGGATACAGCCATTGACAGAGGAATCAGTATGTAAAGGACCGTCTTTGTCATATCCGCATAAAAGTTTCCGATACCTGTTTTCTTTACCCTCACAAATCCCCTGATCAGGGCAAACAGGACCGCAATCCCGATAGCGGCTGACACGAAGTTCTGGAAATTCAGTCCCAGCATCTGGCTGAAATAGCTCAGTGTGGATTCTCCTGAATAAGCCTGCCAGTTGGTATTGGTGGTAAAGCTTGCTGCCGTGTTAAAGCCCAGGTGCCAGCTTGTGCCCCCAATCCCTTCCGGATTCAGCGGAAGGAACTTCTGGAAACAGAGGATGGCCCACAGGACAAACAGGCTCAGCACACTGAAAACCGCTGCACAGACCGAATACTTCTTCCAGTCCATATCCTCATCCGGGTCTATTTTAAGCACCCTGTAAATCACGCGCTCAACCGGCTGCAATACGCCTGAGAGGAAAACATGTTCCCCATTCATAACCTTACCCATATAACTTCCAAGGGGTATTGCCAGCAGTACAAGTATTACACAATACACAACCATCTGTACCGTTACATTCATCATTGTTTATCACCTCTCAATAGTATAATGACCAGATAGGCCAACAGGAAAACTGCGGTTACACCTATGATACCTAACAGTACTGACATCGATTTTTCCTCCTCGTTTTAAGATAGGGGTATGGTATCACACGTGGGAATAAAGATTCCATACCATAGCCGGGTCCTTTTTATAAAGAATCTATAAATACGTCAAGGGATATCCCGGTCTTAATGATAACTTAATGCCGTACCCGAAACTGCATATGGAATCTTTAAGCCTTCGGTACTAGACTGAAGGTATCTCAAAGGAGGTGACCTTATATGATGAAAGAGATAAAAAAGGACCTGGCCTGTTTGGGTATAATGACCGTGGTTTCCGCGTTAGCAATAGGGTTAAGGTTTCTTATATGGATGTCTTAGAATAGATTGGCAGATGGATTTGATGTGAAATGGATTTGATGTGTAAGTAGCTTTAATGTGTAAGTAGATTTAATATGTAAGTAGCTTTAATATGTAAGTATGTTTAATGTATAAGTATGTTTGAGGCGGAGGCCATACAGTTGTAATTGATACTGCATGGCCTCCGCCTCATTTTGTCCTGATTTTGTTCTAATTTATTCCTGCTTTAGTTCTAAATTTATTCCTAATCTATCCCTATCGTCCTTGTTTATCCCTTATTTATCCCTAATTTAGTCCCGAATCAGACCTTACCTCCCTCCCCCCTTATATCCAGCCCAATCTGCCTTAATTCTCGTTCCCCACCGTGCAGTCCGGTCCGCCAGCGGAATATGGCTATTCATCCGCAAACCTGTACCCCACGCCGATTTCCGTCCTGATAAACCTGGAATGTGCGGTCTGGTCCCCTATCTTTTTCCTGACATTGGCCATGAATACCCGGAGTCTTCTGTAGTCCCCGGTGTCATCATTTCCCCAGATTTCCTGCTGGATGTAACTGTTTGTCAGGACCTTTCCCTTATTTGTCACCATAAGGATCAGGATCTTATATTCCACCGGTGTCAAATGGACCTGTTTCCCATGGACATAAACCTTTCTCTTTTCAAAATCAATCTCCAGGTAATCCATGCGGAATGTATCATCCTTCACCGGTCTTTGGTCCTCCCTGTGCCTCAGGGCGGCCCTGATACGCGCCATAAGTTCCTCTGCATGGCAGGACTTTGCCACATAATCATCAGCCCCGCAGTCCAAAGCCTCCACCATGACGGCTTCTTCTGTTTTGGATGTCACAATAATGACCGGGGTCCCTGATTCCTGCCGGATCATCTTCAGCACTTCCATTCCATCCATGTCAGGAAGGGCCAGGTCAAGCAGTACGATATCCGGATGCCCTGCATAAAAAAATGACAGGCCTCCCAGACCGTTCTCGGCCTGGTGGAACCGGTAAGTCTCCGTATCTGACGTATTTTCCATAAGCTTCTGCATGATTTCATCATTATGGATTATAAGAACCGTGTATTGAGTCATATTCCTTCCACCTCCTGGATGCCTCTTTCCTTCCCGGAATACCTGCTGTCCCCAGATTCCGGCCATCCGGGTTTCCGGTCTGGCCCCTCCAGACTTGCCCCAGCCAGCCTGTTTCTATAAAATACCAGAACTGTACGTTAAAAAGCCATATGCCATTTTTCCTATGATATAAATATCCTGTGAATACTTTTTTACAACACAAAAAAGCTGGCCCCCGGACTGATCTGACAAAATCACATCATTCCTGAGCCAGCTTCTGCTTTATTATATTTGATTTGATACGGCCATCCTTACTCAATCCCCACAAACTTGGTCTGGTTCATCAGCGGATGCCTCAGATGTATGGCCCCCTTGACCGGACAGGCCATGACGCAGGAGCCGCAGTAATAGCACTCCCCCGGATACATCACCACGGGATGCTTCCCCTTTTCCGGTGAAGGAATCATGATATCCACCTGGCACACGGATGCACACTGGTTACAGCCAATGCAAAGCTTATCATCAAAGGACAGGGGCTTCACGCTGCATGACACCGGTTCTGCCTGAAATTCAATTTTCTTCATACAACCCAGCCTCCTCCTTTATATAGTCCTGGTTGCAGGCTTCATACCCGGCCTTCACATCCCCGTAATACCGCTTTGGCACCCTTCTGCTGCGGATTTCCCCGTCCTCCTGGTAAATGGTGATGAAGCACTGGTCTTCTTCCGGATCCGTCTGCGGATAATCGCTGCGCTCAAAGCAAAGAGGCACGGAGCTGGATCTGCGCAGCAGGCAGGAGTTGATGATCAGCTTACATACTTCTAAGATATCCATTACCTCATGGGCACGCATCAATTCATGGGGGTTGGAGCATGAGAGGGCGGGTACATATTCCCTTTCATAGCTTTCCAGCAGTTCCAGGCCCTGGGTCAGCAGCATGTCATTCTTCACGCCTCCGCAGTAATTCTGCATGGCCTTGGAGACCGCCTTGTTAAGCTCCCTCCAGTCCATTCCGTCCTCCACAAAAAGCGGGGCATAAAGCCGTTCCTTCTCCCGCTCCACATCCGCCCGGTCCGGCGCTGCCGGTTCAAGCCCATGGCAGGCCGCTGCCGCCTTCCGCCCCGCGTAATACCCGGTTGCAGCTGCAAATCCGCAGCAGTCCGATGCGTACAGCTGGTCTCCGGCAGCATAAAGCCCATCAATGTTGGTCTTTAAATCCCAGTCATGGAAAATGCCTCCGGGCGCGCCGAACAGCTGGCGCTCCTGTGCCAGGAAGGCAGCTGACTGCCAGCCCGTCCCATAGGACTGGAGACGGTGTTTTGCAGGGTCAAACCCACGCTCTGTGAAATTCTCCAGGACCGGAATCTTAGTCTTGCCTTCCTCACCCACCATCATGCCCCAGATGACCCGGCGCTCTTCGTCCGGCATCCTGCTTAAATCCGCATAGAACGGCAGCTGGTATCCGCGCCTCATCAGTTCCTCAAATTCCAGTGTCTCAGGCCCGCGGTACTCATACTTGGGATTGTCAATCACCCCGCCCTTCAGGAAAAACTTCTGTCCTTTGGCCGGATAATACCGTTCTTTTACGGTCTTAAGCTCATTTCCATCCCGGTCCACATATGGGATTTCCCGGCCCCTGGCATCCACCATGGTGGCCGCGTACCAGGTATTATGGTTATTCCCCGTGCTGTAGGGCGGAAAGCTTCTGCCTGCGGCTGAAAACTCCCCACGCACGGATTTCTCCATCATGGTAAACTCAACCCCAGCCCGGTAGCCCATGGCGTGGCCGCTGCCAATGCTCTGGGTTGGACGGAATTCGCTTAAACCTACCTGATCTGAATCAAAGAGCCAGATTCTGGCCGGCCTTGACATGGCAAGGACCGTTGTCCTGGAGCTGAACACCAGGAACTTCCCCGTATGTACGTCCATACCCATGGCGCCGATGCAGCGCCTGCTGCCATTCTCCTGTTTTACCAGCAATGCCGTTGCCTCGGTCCTGTCATGGATTTCCACGCCCAGGCGTCTTAACTCCTTATAAAGAGCCGGTTTAAAGGTGCTTCCCCAGACGCGGATTGTAAATTTATTCTCATAGTCATAGGCAAACATCAGCCCGGTTTTCCCATCCCTGAAATCCGCCCCCGCGAACTCACCCTGGGTATCCCTGATTTTGCCCCCAAAGGACTCCATGTCCTTAAGCCTGTGCCAGCCCTCCTGACATTCGATGTAGTGGGCAATCCCATTGCTGTACCCATCCTGCTCATCTATGTAGGCATTGGCAATCTCCTCTGCCGTTACTTTGGAGCAGGGGTTAGTGCAGGCTGACTCCCAGTGGTCAAAACCGCTTCCCGCTGCGCCGCTGCGGACCGTGGCTCCTTTTTCTACTAATATTACCCTTTTTCCCTTCCGGGCCGCTGCAATGGCTGCATAACAGCCCGCCATGCCGCCTCCCAGGACAAGGACGTCACCTGATACCTGCTCCTCCTGGTCCATTTCGTTGGGATAAGGCCATTTCATATCTGACATATTACCTCTTTTCTGTGTTCAAACACGCCCTGATATACAATCTATCGTATGACTTAATTCTTTCCTTTCCGGTCAGCCATGCTGAATAGGATCAGGAATACGGCTGAAACCGTATATGCGATTAAAAGTGAAAGATCTGTGTTCATTTTCCCATATAAAGGTCCTGGTATGCCGAACAGGAAGGACACTACCCCCACGATGCCGCCCGCAATGGCTGCCGCAAACGCCCCCCTTCTTGTGGCCCCCTTCCATACCAGTCCGCCCAGCAGCGGAATCAGCAGGCTGCCCATATACGGATAATTGAAAATAATCATGGCGTCCAATATGTCCGTCATATGGAAGGCAAAGAAAATACCTGCCAGGCTGCCCAGGAACACCGTTACCTGGGAGATCAGCTTTGACTTTGGAAGCTTGTCCAGGTCGTCCACCTCCGGATGAAGGAACTTATTATAAAAGTCCCTTGCAAAGGACGCGCCCATGGACAGGATCACACAGTTGGCGCTGGACATGGCCGCCGCCAGTATGGCCGCAATCACGATGCCTGCCAGTACAGGAGGCAGGACGCCGGTGGCCGCTATGGTGAAAATGCCGTCTGTCACGCCCGGGAAAAGGCTCCTTGCCGCCACGCCGATGGTGGAACAGAACGCGCCTATGATGATGACCAGGATACCGCCTATGATACAGCCAATCCTTGCTGTCTTTGCGTCTTTGGATGACTGTATGCGCGAGTAGGCGTCATAGGACACGGATATGGACAGCAGGAACGGCAGTACCAGGTATATGAACCTTGAACCCATTCCTGCCGGAATGAACGGCGTTGCAAAAATCTCCCCAATGCTTCCCCCGGCCCCCACATAACGGATCAGGATTGCAACTGCCAGGATTGGCACACCCACTGCAATGATGGCTGTCTGAGCCACATCGGTCAGCACAACGCCCCACATGCCGCCCACGGTACAGTAGATAAGGATTACCACTGCCGTAATCACAACCCCTGTCTTAAACGGGATGCCGAAACCAGCCAGGATACCGCCGGACGCCAGCAGCTGCGCAATGAAAATACCCAGAAGGCTGGGCACATTGCTGATCCAGGCCCAAAGCCGGATTGCCTTGCTCTCCCCATAGCGCTGTGCAAAATAATCCAGGGGCACATAGCCTTCCTGCTCCCTGAGTTTCTTTGTTGTTACAAGTCCCGCTATGATCAGACCTCCGCCGCATCCAAATGCATAATACATACCCGGCCATACGCCCAGGTCATAGCCATTGGTGGCGCTGCTGAGCACGATACCCACCCCAATCTGTACTGCTGCCAGCGTAATGGCGGTCATGGTCACGTTCAGTTTCCTTCCCGCCACCAGATAATCAGAAGTTGCCTTATTCCTTCTTGCAGCGATTATCCCTATCAGGATCATTGCTGCAAAGTAAATGACACAAACCACTACAACTATTTTTTCCTTTTCCATACCATGATTCCTTTCTTTTTCACTTTAAACCATTAAAGCCCATGTGTATTTTACCATCAAAGGTATTATTTGGCAATATGCATTTTGCAAAATGTCAAATAAATATAGATGGTTCTTCTTTATCATTGCATTCTGACAATTCCCTGTGATAAAATGATAGCTATCCCCATCTAATATGAAAGGCAGCTGACCATGGATTTAAAAAAGACCCTGTCCGAACAGATATATGAGATATTGAGAAATGATATAGTAACCCAGGCCATTCCCTGCGGTTCCAAGCTGACCCTGAAGATACTCCAGGAACGCTTTCACGTAAGTTCCACCCCCATCAGGGAAGCCCTGACCCGCCTGGCTGAAGAACAGCTTGCCTCCTATTATTCCAACATAGGCGTGTCCGTTGTCAGCCTGGATGAAACAGATGTAAAGGAAATCTACCAGTTCATGGGTGACCTTGACAGCCTGGCGGTAAGCTATGCCTCCCGCTGTCCGGACCAGAAGCCCATCCTCAGAGAACTGCGTGAAAACCTTTCCCGGATGGATGCCTGTGACCTGGCCTCACCCAGCTGGCAGGACTACTCAGACCGTTTCCACCTGATTTTCTATGACTACTGTGAGAACAGCCGCCTGGTCCATTCCGCCCAGCGCATGCGCAGCCAGATGTCCATCCTGGCCTACCAGTATGAAAAACAGGCCCCGAAGCAGGACCTGATTTTAAAAGAACACCATATGATTTTCAGCCTGTATGAAACAGGACAGTATGAGGGGGCCGTGGCTATGATGAAAGAGCATCTGAGCCATTCCCTGGAATTTGCCATGGAGATTGCCCGGAAGCAGCCTGGGCGTGTTTGAAAATTCATTCCCGCCATCTGCCGCGCGCCTCCGCCCCACAGAAACCATCTGTTATCTTATTCTTTCCCAACTACTTTATATGTCTCCTCCACAATCCGCTCCATGGCATTCAGGATATTCTCATACCCCGTGCACCTGCAGAGGTGGCCGGATATCAGCTTCTTCAGCTCTTCCCTGTCATACTTCTTCCCGGTGCCCACGATTTCCACCGCGGACATGATCAGACCCGGGGTACAGAATCCGCACTGGACAGCTGCTTCCTCTATAAACGCCTTCTGGATGGGACTCAGCTCGCCGTTTGGCCCTTTTAATCCTTCCACGGTCATGACATTCCTGCCGTCCGCCCACATGGCCAGATAGATGCAGGAATCCACGGCCTCGCCGTCCACCAGCACGGTGCAGGCGCCGCATTCCCCGACCTCGCAGCCCTTTTTCACCGATGTATATCCAAGGTTTCTCAGGGTGTCTAACAGTGACTCCCGCTCATCCACGGAAACCTGTCTCAATTTTCCGTTTATCTTCAGATCAATCAGTCTAAGCATCTATATTACCTCCTGCCAGAAGAATGGATTCCTTGAGTCCGCGCCTTGCCAGCTCCTTAATCAGCTGGAGCCGGAACTCCCTGCTGGCCCGCCAGGACGTCCTGGGATTCACCTGGGACAGGGCGGTTTCTGCAAATAAATCATAGATGGAGGCGTCCCTGACCATCTTTCCCCGGAGCGCCGCCTCCGCCTCATAACACCGCACCGGCGTAGGCGCGGCCACGCCGTATGCCAGGCGCACATCCTCAATCACGGTTTTATCCTCAGACAGCTTAACCCTTACCGCGCAGCCAAGGGTGGCAATCTCCATGGCCTTACGCTTGCCGTACTTGATATAGCAGCCTTCCCAGCCCTCATAATCCTCCCTGGCAATCCTGAAGGCGGTACAGACTTCATTCTGTTTCCTCACGGTCCTTCCGGGGCCTGTGTAGAACTCGGTCACAGGTATCTCCCGGACGCCCTCCGGCCCCTCAAGCACCACCACTGCGTTCAGCGCGCACATGGTGGAGGCGGAATCCGCCGAGGTGGCCCCATTGCATATATTGCCGCCAATGGTGGCCGTATTCCTGACCTGGGGCCCGCCCACCTGGTCCACGGCAAGGCCCAGCATATTCAGGTGCTTCTGAATCATGGGGTGGTTGGTTATATGGGAAAACGAGGTTGCCGGCTTAATGATGATTGTCCCATCCGCATCCATTTCCACGCCTTTTAATTCCGGGATATTATGGATGGATACAAGGCCCTTTCCCGCATCCTTCCCTTCCCTGACACGTATGAGCACATCCGTGCCCCCGCTGATGACCTCTGAATCCGGGTCAGCGCTGAGGGCTGCCACCGCATCCTCAACTGATTTGGCTTCATAAAATGACTTTATATCAAACATAATGACTCTCCTTGCTATTGACTAATTCTGACCGGTCATCCCCGGCACATTTCAGATAAGCCCTTTTTCCTGGAACGCCCCGATGAGCCGCTGAGGCGTCATGGGTATGGTATCCATGGCAACCCCGGTCGCATGGAGCACGGCATTGCGCAGGGCCGGGGCCACCGGGATTGTGGGCGGCTCGCCCAGGGACTTATTTCCGTAAGGTCCGGTGGGGTCGTCTAACTGGATGAACTTCACGTTCAGGTCCGGGGTGTCCATGGCGGTTGGAATCTTATAATCCAGCAGGTTGTCATTGAGCGGCTTACCCTTATCACTGTAAATGAATTCCTCCGATAATCCGTATCCAAGCCCCATGGACATGCCTCCGTGGACCTGTGCCTCTGCCAGCTTGGGGTTCATCAGCATACCGGAATCATGCACATTGACAATCTCCTTCACCGTCACCTTGCCAAGAGGCATATCCACCTCCACATCCACAAAGCAGCAGCCCGAGGCAAATGAATTATCCCTGCACTGGTTTGTCACCTCTGCCGTGATATGCTCCGAGCGCTCCAGGGAATAGAATGCAGTGACCGCCAGGGTCGGCATGTCGATAAGCTCCTTCCCCGTTTCCTTCTCGATGACAAAATCATGGTCCACATCCAGTTCATCCACGGGCCGTCCATCCAGCATGAAGCTGGCGTAATCAAGAATCCTTGCCTTTAACGCCTCACCGCATTTTTTCACCGCCATGCCGGACACGTAAGTCTGGCGCGACGCATAGGCGCCCGTGTCGAAGGGGGCCGTATCCGTATCCTGGGTGGATACGATGTATACGTGTTCAAAGCTGATTCCCGTTGTCTGGGCCGCCATCTGGGAGAATACGGTGTCCGCTCCCTGTCCGATCTCAGTGGCTCCCAGCTGTACCTGGATGGAACCGTCCTGGTTCAATATCATCCTGGCAGAAGCAGTTTCCAGGGAAATGGGGTACACCCCTGTCTTATAGCAGAAAATCGCCATTCCGATTCCCCGTCTTACCGGCCCTGTCTGATTGGCATAGGCCCTGCGCCTTTCATCCCATCCGATATAATCAGCGCCCTTCTCCATACACTTCTTAAGGCCATAGGAGTGGAAGGTAATTCCGTTGGCAGGGTCCACGAAGCCCTCCGGCATACAGTTCTCCATCCTGAACCTGAGCGGGTCCGCTCCAATGGCATGGCATATGTCATCGGTGAGGGCTTCTGAGAAAAATGCGGCCTGCGGAATGCCATATCCGCGCATGGCTCCCGCAGTGGCAGTGGAGGTCCATACCGTATAGCAGTCAATCTCAGCTCCCAGCCGGTCCGCATAAATATCCTTAAACACATTGCCGCAGTTGGCGCAGATGGCATGACCGTGGGACGCATAGCCCCCGTTGTTGGCATAAGCCTCCAGCTTCCTGGCAAGCATTTTCCCGTCCTTTGTCACAACCGCCTTACATGACCCGTCGATGGCATGGCGGGTCCTGGTTCCATAGATGGTTTCCTCCCGGCTGATTTCCAGACGCACCGGACGTCCGCCCACCACAGTGGTAAGATATGCGTTCAAAGGCTCGTACAGAACATCCTGCTTGTTGCCAAAGCCCCCGCCGATATAGGGCTTAATCACCCTTATGCGCCCGGCCGGGACTCCCAGGGCCTGGGAAATCACCCGCCTTACAATATGGGGAATCTGTGTGGAGGAAGTAACCGTAATCTTCCCATTGGGTTCCACATAAGCCCAGGAAACAGGCAGTTCTATATGGCAGTGGGAAATACGTGGCGTATGGTAATCCCTTTCAATCACGGTAAGCTGGTCCTTCCCATAGACGTCTTCTGCCGCCTTAAGGCCATCCTCAAAGGTAAAGTCCTTTGGCCCCATGGTCAGGTGGGAATGGACAATCACATTATCCTTCCTCAAATCAGGATGGAGAGGGGTGGCGCCCTCTTCCATGGCCTGTCTGACGGTCACTAGGGGTTCATATTCTTCATACTCCACCTTGATGAGCCTTGCCGCCTGCTGGCATGCAACCTCATTTTCCCCTATGATAGCAGCTATATCGTCCCCGTACAGCCTGACCCTCTGGTTCAAAAGCTTTCTGTCGGCAATATCCTGGTGGGCCTTCTCCACACTCCACGGATGTCCGGCAGTGGGGAACTGGTAATCCGGCACATCAAAGCAGGTGACAATCTTCACAACCCCAGGCACCTTAAGCGCTTCCTCCAGATCAAAGCTTTTAACCAGTCCATTGGCAATGGTGGAATGCACCACTTTGGCGCACAGGCAGTCCTTTGGTTCCAAATCAGCCGTATACTTTGCTTCCCCGGTCACTTTCCCGTAAGCATCCACACGGTTTACGCTTTTACCAACTATGTTCATGACAAATCCTCCGACTCTACAACAATTTCCAGATGGCAATCAAAATAGAAAATACCGCAATCCCTTTTTTCAGCAGGTCCTGGTTAATCTTCACCGCGTTCCTGCTTCCATAAATAACCCCGATTCCGTGGAACACCAGGGCTGCCGCCATCACCGGCAGGATGGACGTTACATCGCACTGCATCATATAGCCAATGCAGGCGGGAATCCCGATGAATACCGAGTTGAACAGCGCCACCCCCACCGCTGTCCTGATGCCGATTCCCAGCACCACCAGCAGGGGCATCACAAGGACCGGGCCGCCGGCGCCGGACAGGGCGCAGACAGCGCCTGTGACAAATCCCAGAGCCAGGGTGGCCGCCAGGTGTTCGGATATCACATAACCCTTTTTGCCATCCCCGTCCTTCTTATCCTTTCTTAGAAGGATGGAGATACCTGACAGGAGGACCACCACATAGAGGATGACTTTGACAATGGATTCCGGTATGACCAGGTTCAGTTTCACCCCCAGAATGGCGCCTGCCAGGCTTCCTATACTGAGCCGGATACCGAACGGGATATCCAGGTTCCCCGCCTTTTTATAATTCACCGAGCCAAGGGCGCCTGATACGATGAAGGCCGCAAAGCTTAAGGCCAGCCCCTCCGTCACCCCCATGGCCAGCGGCCCCGTATATACAATAGGCAGAAGAAATCCTGCCACTCCCGTAAGTCCTACAAATGCGCCCACCACCAGGTTCGCTGCCACAACAATCAGCCAGAATACCATGACCCAGTCATCCTCCTTGTTCTGTCTTTCTACTATGTTCTGTCTTTCTACTATGTTCTGTCCTTCTACTATGTCCTGTCTTTCTACTATGTTCTGTCCTTCTACTATGTCCTGTCTTTCTGCTATGCTTTGTCTTTCTGCTATGCTCCGTATGTCTCCATATATTTTCCCGACTCATACAGGATGCGCTCCTCATCCATGGAGAGCACTTCCCTATCCTTCATAATCAGCCTGCCGCCTACAACCATATCCGCCACATCCCCTGCGCCCACACACTCAAACAGGGTGCGCAGCTTATTGCCAGTGGGGCACAGATGGGCCTGGTTCATATTGATGCTGATGAAATCCGCCTTATATCCAGCCTCCAGCCGTCCCAGGTTCCCTTCCTCATCAAGGGCAGCCGCCCCGCCTTCCAGGATTATCTTAAAAATAGTCTCCGCAGGCATGACCTTTGGATTATTGTTGGGTACGCCATGGAAAATGTTCATGACGGAACGGAATATCTTCATCTCATTCCACAGGCTTAAACCTCCGTGGGCAGCCCCGTCCGTTCCCATCCCCACAGGAATTCCCATCTCCAGGAGCTTCGGCGTATCCGGCACCGCCTTGCCGCAGTTGCTGAACGGGCAGTGGCAGGTCTTCACCCCGCGCTCCTTCACAAGGGCCATCTCCTCATCGGAAAGGATCAGGCTGTGCGCTCCCAGGAAATTACTGCCAAGCACCTGCATTTTCTCCAGGTATTCATACGGGCGCATGCCTTCCCGCTTGATGATTCCATTCACCTCGCCCATGTACTCGTTCATATGGGCCTGAAGCATGGTGCCCCGCTCCTTTGCGTGTCCTGCCTCCAGTTCAACCAGGCGGTTGGAACAGGAGTTGAGGGCGCGCAGGGAATAGTATACCTTCAGGTTTCCATTTCCATGGAACCCGTCATACAGGGAATCCGTGCGCTTTACAGCCTCCTGCGCATCCATTGCAATGGATTCCGGAAGCCCATCCTCATCCATGGTGGAATAGGAAAGGGCGCCTCTAAGCCCGCTTCCTGCATAAACCCGGGCCGCGTCTTCCATATAATAGCTTCCGGCGTCAATAAATCCGGTTGTACCTGATTTAATCATCTCCAGCGCCGCTGCCTGGGCACTTAGGCGCATTTTTTCAGGCGTCAGCGTGCTCTCAAAGGGAAGCATGACCCTGGTCCAGATAATGGGCTTTGCATCCAGTACCAGACCCTTTAACAGCTGCTGGCCCGTATGCATGTGGCTGTCTATAAGCCCGGGCATGAAAAGCTTTCCTTTTCCACTGATTGTCTCAGCCGCCTGGTATTTTTTCCACAGATCCGTTCCTGTCTCCACAATGCGGCCATCCTGGACCGCGATATCCACATGTTCGCTTAAAACATCGGATTTTATCAACACAGTTCCATCCTTAATCAACAAATCGCATGTCTGCATCCTATCTTCTCCTCACTTTTCATGAAATCCGCCCCAGACCGTTACATTAGATTACACCCGCCAGTGTCAAAAGCATCTGGTCCCAGAGACATGAGCCTAAAAACGTTCCTGTCATGACGAATATCCCAACAATCAGTATCTTCCAGCCCTGGCTGATGAATGTCTTTAACTGGTCGCTGATAGCCAGTCCGGCAAATGCGCCAACCATTGTAAAAGGCGCCGTAAAGTTGATATTGGCCGCTGCCTGGATCACGAAATCCCGGACAGGTGAAATAGGCGAAGCGGAAATCAGTCCGATGATGGAGCAATAAGCCACGATGGGAAGCTTTAAAGGAAGGACCTTGGTAAGGACCACCGCCACCATGGAAATCACAATCAGCACCAACAGTCCTGGGATGGAATCACCAAATCCCACTCCATAGCCAATCAGGTTGGCAAGCCCGGTCCCACATGCCGCTATTACAAACAATACAAGCCATTCTATGTATCTCATACCGTTCCCTCCTTAATCTCTGCACTTTCGCTGCCCTTTAAGGCAAATTTTCCAAGCTTCGGTTCCAGAATCCTGTACAGCTTATCGGTCATCGGAATCGCAATGAACATAGTTATGTACATGCCAGTGATTCCTGCAATGGTCTCGCCCACACTGGCCATGGCTGATATCGTCTCTGCCCAGGAAGGATAGATGGCGCACAGGCTGGCGCTGGAGCTGGCCATCATGATGCCTGCGCCCACACCGGAGGCAAGGCCAAGGGCCTGTGGATGGAACCATCCGGTCATACCGACCACGGAGGCCATCAGTCCAAAGTAAATGGTTCCCACCATGCCGCCTACAATGTAGATGGACAGGCTGCCCCTGGCCTCGGCTGATTCCGGCCCGTAGATATTGTTCACCAGCGCCATATGGTACTCCCTGTTAATGGAATGGCAGGCGCCGATGGCCTCCCGCTTCATTCCCAAAAGGATTGCGATTGGCAGCGCCAGCAGCGGTCCTAACAGGTTCCCGAAGCCGTGAAGCAGAAGCACAGGCCCGGACTGGAGAATGGTATCGATGTTGGCTCCGGCCGTGATGCCCAGCTTGGCGATAAAGGGACATATGCCCACCACAACCAGCTTGGAGGCCGCCTTCACGTGCTTGTTATCCACAATCTTAAGCACCTGCGGGCCGCTTATCACACCCAGGATAATCGCATAAAATATCGGGAACAGGATGAACATCCCCTTTCCCACCGGAATCTTAATCTGCCCGATATTATCTGCAATCAGGATAAATACGAATGCCAGGGCGTAGATTTTCCATTCCACCGCAAACCGTTCCTTTAAGGAACCATACACATATGTTTCTTTCTTTTTGCCGCTCATAAGAGCCCCTCCTTTCCAGCCGGCTTTTTTTCACCCCGCCGGCTGTTACAATCACCTTGTATTGAGTATTTTAGACAAAACACCATCACAAAAAAAGGACAAATGAGCACTTTTAACGGAAATCTCCATTGATTTTGTTTTTTATATAATGGTATACTTATAAAAAGCCATAAAATTAAAGAAATACAGGAATAGAGGGAATACCAATGACACTGACTGAACTGGAAGAAAAGGTTCCTGCCCTGAAGGAATATACAAAGACCATGCCCCCGGAAATACGCAGCCGCTGTACGGTAAGGACCCACGCCGCAGGCTCCATCATCCACCAGAAGGACATGGAGCTTAATTACTTCGGCATCGTGGCCACCGGGGAGAACCGGGTAATCAATGAATTTGAAAACGGAAATGTCTATATGATTGAGGGCAACAAGGCCATTGACTTCATCGGCGAGGTCACCATCCTTGCAGGCATGCCCCGCACCTCCGTGACCATCGAGGCGGTGACCGACAACGTGGTGGCCTATATCAGCCGCAAGGACGCGGAGCGGTGGCTGTCGGAGGACATGAACATCCTGCGCCTGACAGCCGGACACACGGCCTTCAAGCTCTACCGCTCCTCCTACACCAACGGGGCCAAACTCTTTTACCCGCCCTCCTATCTGCTGCTTGATTACCTGGTGCGCTATGGCAGGCAGAACGGCATGGAAAGCACCCGCCCGCCAAAATCCGTAACCGTGGGCCGGACCCGCCAGATGCTCCAGGAGGAAATCGGCGTCAATGTCAAGACACTGAACAGGACCATCCGCCAGCTGAAGGAGGAAGGATTCTTTAATATCTGCAAGGGGAAACTTTCCTTTACACGGGAACAGTACAGGATGGCTATGGACTGGCTGGAGTCAGCCAAAGATAAGTAGGTTTCCTGTGATTTAATCCCAGGAAATCAGTCAATGTTTCTCCCGGGGTTTTGATATAATGGCAATACTAACTATTTAGGAGTGTTGCCATATGAATCCCAATGCAGGAATGATAGAAGATAATGGAGATTATAGCGCTGTGGAGCGTCTGGATTACAGAGACGCAGGAAGTCCAGGCTGTGGAGGCGCAGGAAGTCCGGATTGCAAAGACACAGGAAGTCCAGATTGTGGAGACACAGGAAGTCCGGATTACGGAGACGCAGGAAGTCCGGATTGCAGTGACGCAGGAAGTCCGGATTGCGGAGACGCAGGAAGTTTCGGCTACGGAGACGCAGGAAGTCCAGGCTGCAGCACCGCAGGAAGTCCAGACTACGGCGCCGCCCAGATACAGATTCTCGAGGGTCTGGAAGCCGTCCGTAAACGCCCCAGCATGTATATTGGAAATACATCTGCCCAGGGTCTGCACCACATGGTCTATGAAATCGTGGACAACGCAGTGGACGAGGCCCTGGCCGGATACTGTACTGAGATTGAGGTTTATCTGAACCCGGATAACTCCGTCACCGTACACGACAACGGACGGGGCATCCCTGCCGGAATCCAGTCTAAAACAGGCCTGTCGGCCATACAGGTAGTATTTACCGTCCTCCACGCAGGCGGTAAATTCGATAACAGCAGCTATAAAGTATCAGGAGGCCTCCACGGTGTAGGGGCCTCTGTTGTCAATGCCCTTTCCAGCCGCCTTAAAGTAAAGGTGGACCAGGATGGGTATTCTTATGTCCAAAGCTATGAGCGCGGCATTCCCCTTGGCCCTGTCCGCGTTCAGGGAACCTGCTCCAGCCAGGAACACGGCACCACCGTGACCTTCTGGCCGGATGGGGAAATATTTAAGGACTGCCATTTTCATCCCGAAACCCTCAGGCAGCATATGCAGGAGACCGCATTCCTCATGAGCGGGCTTACAATCACATTATATGACCATTCTGAGTCCCGGGACCAGGACAATCATCCTGACGCGCCTGTCTGGCGTTTCTGTTATCAGGATGGGCTGAAGGACTTTGTCAAATTCATCAATGGCCCTGAACCAACCCTTTACCAGGATATTCTATACGGCCAGTCCGGCACGGATGAGGTACTGGCTGAATTTGCACTGATACACAATACTGGTTTTGATGAAAAGCTCCGCAGCTTTGCCAACAACATTTCCACCCCGGAAGGCGGAACCCATGTAACCGGTTTCCGTCAGGCGCTTACGCGGGCAATCAATGATTATGCCAGAAAGCAGGGCATGTTAAAGGAGTCAGACCCATCCATCTCCCGTGAGGAACTGTCCGAAGGCATGACCGCCGTCATCAGCGTGCGCCTAAAAGAACCACAGTTTGAGGGACAGACCAAACAGAGGCTGGGAAGCAGCAGCGCCCGCCCCGTGATGGACCACCTTGTATACACAAAACTCACCCTGTTCTTGGAGCAGAATCCGCTGGCGGCCAAGGCCATCATCAACAAAGCAGTCCTTGCCAAGAAAGCCCGGGCTGCCGCAAGAAGCGCAAGGGAGATGGCCCGCCGCAAGACAGCCCTTTCCGGCCTGTCCCTGCCCGGCAAGCTGGCTGACTGTTCCAGCCGCAATCCAAAGGATTGTGAACTCTTCATCGTGGAGGGGGATTCCGCCGGCGGATCCGCCAAGATGGCGCGCTGCCGCGAGAATCAGGCGGTCCTTCCCCTGCGCGGCAAAATACTGAACGTGGAGAAAACCACCCTTGACAAGGTCTGTGCCAATGCGGAAATCAAAGCCATGATTTCCGCATTCGGCACCGGTATCATGGATGGATTTTCCCTGGACGGCCTGCGCTATCATAAAATCATCCTGATGACGGATGCGGATGTGGACGGCGCCCACATCACCACCCTGCTGCTCACCTTCCTGTTCCGTTTCATGCCCCGGCTCATTGAGGCCGGTCATGTGTATCTGGCGCAGCCGCCCCTTTTCAGGGTGGAAAAAGGCAAAAAACTCTGGTATGCTTACAGTGACAGCGAACTTTCACAGATACTGGAGGACATCGGGCGCGATGGAAACTACAAAATCCAGCGCTACAAGGGCCTTGGGGAAATGGACGCAAAACAGCTGTGGGAAACCACCATGGACCCGTCCCGCCGCACCTTGCTGCGGGTGGGGGCCGCGGACTCCCATGATACGTTTGGACAGGACAGCAGTGAAAGCGAGACCAGCCGGATTTTCCGTATCCTCATGGGGGATGACGTGGAACCCAGGAAGAATTACATCCTGGAGCACGCCCAATATACCACCATGCTGGATGTATAAAGGGAATATAGATGAATCAGGATTTTTAGTGGATTAGGATTTTTAGTGAATCAAAATCTTTATTGAATCAGAATCTTTAGTAATTCAGGATATGCAGATAAAGCGCAGATGTGCACAGAAAGGGGATATACGCTTGAACCGTGGGGATTTACAGCTATTCATGACCATCCTGGAGGAAAACAATCTAATAAAGGCAGCCGGGCTTCTCTATCTGTCCCCTTCCACGGCCGGATCCAGGCTGCGGGCCATGGAAGATGAACTTGGCTTTGAGCTGTTTGAGCGGAAACGCGGGGTCAAGACAGCCCTTCCCACGCCCAAGGGCCAGGAATTTGCCCGTGTTGCAGCCCAGATGCTGGCATTGTGGAACGAGGCGGACCAGATTACCCATAGCCAGGAGACGCCCACCCTATCCATCGCAACCGTGGACAGCTTCCTGGACTATAACCTGTCCCCTCTTTACAGAGAACTGGTAACAGACCACGGATTTTCCCTGGACATTAAATGCTATCCCGCTGATATGATATACTCCCTGGTAAGCAGCAAACAGGCGGACGTCGGATTTGCACTCTATCACACCAGCTGCCCCCATGTGGATGTGGTTCCCATCATGGAGGATGAGATGGTGCTGGTAGTGCCGAGTGGGGAGGATTCCTGGTGGAAAGCCGCTTGCGTCAGCGGTTCCGGGTCCGTTTCATCATCTTTTCCTGCCCAGGAAAGCACCTGCCCTTCTGCCTCCGTGCATGAAGCCATCCCTCTGTCCGCCCCTGTGCATGAAGCTATCTGCCCGTCTACCCCTGTGCATGAAGCCATCTGCCCGTCTGCCCCTGTACATAAAGCCATCCACCCGTCCTCACTCCCACCTGAAAAGGAGCTGATGACAGGTTCCAGATTCAACAGCAATATGGGCTGGGGACCGGAATTCAGGTTATGGCATGACCGGTATATCAATCCCCAGGTCAGGCCCCTGGTAACCGCGTCCAGCATTTCCATCCTAACCGGATTTCTGGAGGGCAGGGACTACTGGACCATCATGCCCGCTACCACTGCCAACGGCCTGAAGGCCCACTATCCCATTACCATCCTGCCACTGTCGCCTGCCCCGCCAGGGCGCACCCTCTATATGCTGACCCATGAGTCCCCATCCAGCCTGTCAGCCAAAAACACGGATATCTTTTCCCGGTATCTCAGGGACTATCTGAAAATGCACTGCCCGGAGGGAAATCTGATGGAATAAGGTACATGTCATATACCACAGGACCATACGGAATACATTAAGATGTCTTTGGCAGCACCATCGCTGTCAGGGACATTTTGCCAGTGTCTTTCCCGTATCAAAGGCAGCCCTTTCCCTTTATTTCTTTTTCCCCTTTAATGCTTTCCTTACATCCCGGCTGAATTTCACCATACCATCCTCATTAATAGTGATATCGACTGCATCAGGAACCCTCGTATTTAACTTATTTACAAAGGACTCTCCCAGTCTTTTCCTACTAAACAAATCAAGTATCTCTTCTTTGACATCTATATTTCGCACTTTACCTGATTCATCGAAACCAGATAGTCTGAGTTCTGAACCTGTAAATTCATGGTATCCTCCAAAACCGTTATAGTTCCTGTTTCCTGTTTTATGATTATAGTTATGTCTTCCGCGCACCCCCTGGTTATAAGAATAGCTTCCTGGTGAATATTGGAATTGTACTTCTGTTAGTTTCATCGGCTTTGTCCTCCTCATAAATAATTTTGTTTACAAGACAATATTACCAGAACGGAAGACTAAAATCAGGTGACGGAATTCTTGGATTTTACTCCAATATCCCCATACATACCTCATGCATATGATAGATGAATCTCCTCAACTCACTCATTTCCATGTCTAAAGATGGCAGTTGATAGATTTCCAGTATTCTTTCATAATAAAGTTTTTCTACATTGCTCTTTGGCGTATATAATTTACCAATCCCCCTCTCGCGGAAAAATCCCCGGTTTAACTTTTCCAATACAAAATAACCCTTTTCATTTAAAAAAAATGCACTGTCTGTTGGCTTCAGCTTTATTTCATCGCAAATTTCTTCCATGATAGTACGGGCTGTCTTTTGCGGTATTTTAGGAAATTTAGGGGATTTTAATTTATCTACCAATATCTCCCGATATATATTCTTTATATGCTGTAGGTAAAATGGCTCAAGCATCCTGCCTTCATACTTTTTTAGTATCATACAATAATTCCAGCATCTTTTCAGGTTTTCCCTAAAATCGCTTTTTCTTCCTTTTTCTTCACGCTCCAAAATATAGTGCTGAATATCACTTATATCTGCAATTATATCAAAGGTTCCCCTGTTTCTTGTCTCCAAAATTTTCTTTACACATCTGCCTGCTGTCTCCTGGGTAAAATCATCACCTTCTAGGTCATTTCCACACAAAGTTTTTTGTATTCCCCCCTTTGATTCAATGTATATCTTTATGTAATCCATTCCATATATCGGTATTTCAATTATTTTCTTTTCAAACCTATAAATAGATGGCACCTCCATTGAATATCCGCCCTCTATCTGCTGCATTAAAAGATTCAATACTTTACAGGAAGTCATCAATTCCTTACGTCGGTTAAGATACGCTAACTTAATAGAAAAGTCAATAAAAATGTCTCCTTTTCCTATATCCTCAGATTTTTGTACCTGATAAAATCTGATTTTCTCGGCAATTAAAGACAATTTTTCCAATCGCGTTTGGATAGATAAGGATTGATTATCTGTTATATGATATACAATTATCTGCCAAAAAAAATCTGTCATTATCTCTTCTAACTGGATAAATGCAAGCAGCCTCTCATCAAATGGCGTATCTGGGAATCCTCCTTGCCAACAATACTCAGGCAGTGCTTTCTTTAAATCTTCATATACAGCCCTAGTCCCCCTTTCCTGATGACGGATTATGTCCCGTAAACGATGCTTTTCAATATCAATTGCGTTGCGTATCTCCTGGATTTCATTTCGAAGAATCCCTTCATCTTTATTACAAACACAGCTTAAATTATATGCTAATATATCATCCAGATGAATGGACCAATCCATTTTTTCTATATTGCTCAAAAGCTCCCTATTCTTTCCAGCAAACTCCTCCCTCTCTATCATTAATATCCACCTTGCAAAAAAACGGGCTTTCATATCGGTGGAGTATTTATTTAAATCCAAACATAGAACATCCCTATCGCTATCATTAAGTGTTTGGGATAAACGTTTAATAAGTTTAAATATCCTATCCTTATTATCCTGAATCTCCCCTGCACTTGTATATAAAAGCTTAAGCGTCGGAGTAAGTACTCCGGAATAAACCGTTTTTTCCTCCATATTATCCCATCCTCCTCAAGATAAAATATTTATGGGCCAATCAAGTTGCAAAGCCATCCTAACCTGATTATACCCTATTTCCATAGATAAAAATATACTTTTCACCTTCCATCGGTTCCTATAATAGGATACCACGGCCGAAAAAACAGGTAAAAACGTTCCTTTTCTCGATATTGCCGTGACATTTAATATAGGTTATAATAGCAGTACAGATTATGGCAATCGCAAACCATAATCAGCGCCAAAAGCAAAGGAGAATCCGCCAAATGGTCATAATTGATAAAGACGCCTGTATCGGCTGCGGCCGCTGCGTTGCGGACTGTATCGCTAACAGCCTGTCCATTGAAGATAATAAAGCCCAATCATCCGGAAACTGTCTTCTCTGCGGCCACTGTGTGGCTGTCTGTCCTGTCAGTGCAGTCTCCATCCCGGAATATGACATGGAGGATGTGGAAGAATTATCCCCGGAAGAAGCCAAACTGGAAACCGGGCGCCTGTTAAAGGCAATCAAATTCCGCCGGAGCATACGCAGCTATAAACAGATGACGGTACCCCGCAGTTATATGGAACTGCTGTTACAGGCCGGGCGGTATACCGCCACTGCCAAGAATACCCAAGGATGCCGTTTTATCTTTGTGCAGGAAGAGCTGGATTTGTTCAAGTCCATGATATGGGAAGGAATCGGACGGATCCTGAATAGCCCGGAACCCGGCGTGGCAGAACCCTACCGGAATTTTTACAATGCCCATCAGGCCAATCCACAGGATGATTACCTCTTCCGCAACGCTCCATGTGTCCTCTTCATAGCTGCCCCAAGCACGATTGACGCCGGGCTGGCTGCACAGAACATGGAGCTGACCGGAACCTCCCTGGGCCTTGGCTTTCTCTACAACGGTTACCTGCGAAGGGCCGCGGAAATGATTCCCGAAGCCAGGGAATGGCTGGGAGCTGGTGACAAACCGTTAGAAGCATGCGCCCTGTTTGGATTTCCCGATGTTACATACAAGAGGACTGCCCCCAGACGGGCTGCGGATTCGGTTTTCCAC
>DS990260.1:2590953-2619941 GCA_000155435.1 Clostridiales bacterium 1_7_47FAA
TAGAAAAGACTGCTTTCGGTTTTCGGGATAGAAGTTTCTATTTAGATGCTTCCTTCATTCAGCCACACAACACCCATTTCCAGCCACATGCATCTCCGGGGGGACGCCATGAAATTTGACATCTACAAATTAGCCGATAAATACAAACTGACAGAAACCGAGGTGCAGGTACTGCGCTACATCTTGGACAACCATGAGCAGTCCATGAACATGGCTGTCCGGGACGTAGCCAACTTAAACTATACCTCTGCCGCCACGGTCATCAAGCTGTCCAAGAAAATGGGATATACCGGCTATATCGACATGGTATACCGGCTGAATTTCATGATTAAGAACCGGCAGATGGACCAGAACCACACCTCGGACCTGACCAGTTTCATGAACAATATCCCAAGCAGCTGTCTGGAACATTTTATTGAACAGATTAAGCTTCACAGAAAGGATCTGATTCTTGTCTCCGCCACCGGCTTCTCCACTCCGCTGGCCGAATATATCGAACGTAAGCTGCTGGTGACCGGATTCCGGTGCATTAAGACCAATGCCTATGAAGTCTACGACAGCAACAAGCTGGGGGCTTCCCTTATGATTGCCGTGTCCAGAAGCGGCGAGACCGATACCATTGTACGGGTGGCTGATTCAGCCCATGAAAACCAGATGGACATCATCTCCTTCACGGGAGAACAGATGAACCACATTGCCGGCATTTCCACGGTCAACATACCAATCCTGGACGATAAGGCCTTGGATGACCGGAACCTCCAGGCCAACTACTTTTACGCACGTGTCATCATCGTATTCGAGTATCTGATGGACCGGGCGCTGGAACAGCTGGAGAAGCCGGAAAACGGATAACATCCATACGGTATAAAATCCATCACATGAACTGCCTGCAGGGGAATCCAGCCCATCCTTGCAGGCAGTTACTTTTGCGGTTAATCTGTGTTCCCTCATCCTCTATTCTGCGTTCACTTACCCCATATTCTGCATTCCCCTATCCCATCCCCTGCGTTCCCCTATCCCATATTCTGTATTCCCTTACCCCCAAATCTTTCACCCCCTATCACTTATTTTCACTTCAAACCCCATTGGACGTGTTTCAAACATTCGTCCCGGTAAACCTGTTTACATCTTGGTCAACCTGTTGACAAGTGCCTGAAATCTATTTCCTTTTCTGTGCAATTATGATAAATTATGTCCACAAGGTAATTACCAGGAAAACACACAATGTTTTGAGGAGGATAAATCAATGAAAGACAAAGTAGTGGGCGGGATGCAGAACTTCTCCAAAGCCATGATTGGACCAGTCCTGTTTCTCCCTGTAGTGGGAATGCTGATTGCATTAACCGCAATCGCCACCAACACAGCAATCGTCACGGACGGCGGTTTCATATGGACGGCCGGCAAATTCTTCAATGGAATGTTAAATCCCATCATGGGAAACTTAAGCATCCTGTTCTGCGTGGGCATTGCAATGGGCATGTCCAAGAAAAAGAAAGCGGATGCTGCCTTCGTTGCCCTGATGTGTTACATCCTGTTCTTAGGCGCCAACAGCAGATGGCTGGAACTCTCCGGCAAACTCATTGAAGGCGCAACAGCAGGCGACCTTTACGGAACAGGCCAGACCATACAGCTGGGCTTCCATGTGACGGACATGGGCGTGTTCCTGGGCATGATCATCGGCGTACTCACTGCCTGGGTACATAACAGACACTGCGACACGGAATTCAAAGGCGGCTTTGCCCCTTACGGCAACAGCAAGCTGGTCTTCATCCTGATGATTCCGGTAACCGCTGTCTTAAGCATCGGCGTGACCTATCTATGGCCAACAGTTGCAAATGGGATTTCCGCCCTTACCGGCTTCATGAGCACCGCAGGCGCGCTGGGAGTATTTGTATACGGTTTCCTCAACCGTTTCCTGATTCCTACCGGCCTCCATCATTTAATCTGGTCCCCGTTCCTGTATTCAGCGGTGGGCGGCCAGTCCATCATCAACAATGAAAATGTCATCGGCGCAAAACCCATTTTCCTGGCGCTTTTAAGCGACCAGTCCGGCGCCATGATGCCTGACACCTGCCGTTTCCTGACCTATGGCCTGGTTAAGACCTTTGGTGTGATTGGTGTTGCCCTGGCATTCTATGTGACTGCCAAAAAAGTGAAAAAAGCCAACTTAAAGGCACAGCTTATCCCGTCCACCCTGACCGCTGTCATTGCAGGTATCACGGAACCGCTGGAATTCACCTTCATTTTCGCTGCTCCCGTGCTGTGGCTTGTGTATTCCATCCTGGACGGATTCTTCCAGATGGTCACCTACATAGTGGGCGTCCGTGTCTGCGCCACCAACGGCATCCTGGATTTCCTGGTGCTGAACCTTCCGGCAGGCGCGGGCCGGACCATGTGGCCCATGTATATTGTCATCGGCCTTGTGGAAATCGTGGTCATGTTCGTGGTATTTAAGTTCATGATTGAAAAGCTGAACCTGAAAACGCCGGGACGTGAGGATGATGACTCTGAACAGGCCATTGACCTGAAAGCCAACGCTTCTGTCGTCAAGAAGGAATTGAAGGCAAAGCAGTCGGGAAATGCCTCAGGCCCAGCATCCCAGGCAGACCCCCTTGCAACAGGCCGCATCATCGTCAACGCACTGGGCGGCAAAGACAATATCCTGTCCCTGGAAAACTGCTTCTCCAGACTCCGGGTGGAGGTAAAGGATATCCAGCTGATAGATGAACCCACCCTGAAAACCACGGGCGCTGCCGGAATCATGAAAAAGGGCAATGCGGTCCAGGTCGTATATGGACTCAGTGTAAGCAAGATGCGCACCATGGTGGATGACGCGCTGGAACAGATGTAGCGATACAAAATGGAAAAAATGATTTAGCGGCATAAAAACATATCTCAAAATTCAGGAGGAAACACCATGAACAAAACATTTAAACTAGTCATTGTAGGCGGCGGCAGCACCTATACCCCGGGAATTGTCAAAAGCCTGTTGGATAAAAAGGATTCTTTTAAGCTCTCTGAGCTGAGGCTGTATGATAACCTGAAGGAACGCCAGGACAAGGTGGGCGTCCTGGTACAGAAGGTAATCGAAATGTTTGACCCGGACCTTAAGCTGGTCCTGACCACTGACCCAAAGGAAGCATTTGAGGACGCGGACTTCATCTTTGCCCAGATGCGCGTGGGACTGTACCACATGAGGGAACTGGATGAGAAGATTCCGTTAAAATATGATGTGGTTGGACAGGAAACATGCGGCCCAGGCGGACTTGCCTATGGACTGCGCACCATTTACCCCATGGTGGATATCATTGATTACTGCGAACAGTATGCCAGCAAGGATTACTGGATCGTCAACTACTCCAACCCGGCCGCCATTGTGGCAAAGGCCATGCACAGGCTGCGCCCCCATGCCCGTATCCTAAATATCTGCGATATGCCGGTTGCCATCATGAGGAACATGGCCAACATCCTTGACTGCGACCGCCATGATATCGTGCCTGATTACTTTGGCCTTAACCATTTTGGCTGGTTTACTAAAATCCGTGTGGGGGATACGGACCGCACTGAGGAATTAAAGGCATACGTAAAGGAACACGGCTACATGCCGCCGGATGAACGAAGCGAGGTCCGCCACAACGACGCATCCTGGAAGCACACCTTTGACAATGCCAAGAACCTGCTGCGCATGTTCCCGGATTATCTGCCCAATACCTATATGCAGTATTATCTGCTGGGTGACCAGATTGTAAAGGACTCCGACAAGAACCACACCAGGGCCAACGAGGTCATGGAGGGCAGGGAAAAACGCATCTTCCAGGCAGTGGACGCATACATGGAAACCGGAGAGATTGACATGACCCCCTTCTTCACCGGCGTACACGGCGAATTCATTGTGGAGGTTGCCATGAGCCTTGCATTTAACCTGAGGAAACGCCACCTTGTCATGGTCATGAACAACGGAGCTATCAAGAACCTTCCGGATGACGCCATGGTGGAAATCCCCTGCTACATCACCAGCGAAGGCCCGGAACCCACCCGCGTCGGCGAAATCCCCACCTTTTTCAAGGGCATGATAGAACAGCAGGAAGCCTGCGAAAAGCTGATTGTGGAAGCCGCCGTGGAAGGCTCCTATGAAAAGGCGCTGATGGCATTTACCCTGAACAAGACCATCCCTTCTGCCGCGGTTGCAAAACAGATACTGGATGAGATGATTGAGGCGAATAAGGAGTATTGGCCGGAGTTGAAATAAGCGCGGGACAGACAATCAACCTTTCTAAAATCAATATATTCCGCCGGATGCAGGGGGATGCCAAAGCCGAGGCCAATGTGTTCCTGACAGGGATTTACATCCAGCTTACTGTTTTAAAATGACGAATCCTGATCCTATCAGGATTCGCTTTTTTTGTGCCTTTCTGCTATACTTACTATTATCAATAATACTGGCAGAAGGATTTCCTGTGGATGGCAACCACAATCCAAGGGCAGACTCCTCTGCCCTTTGTCATAATTGACACACAATGTTTACAAGAACAGAGAAAAGGAAATGACCCCGATGCTGATTAGAAATGAGGTGTTAGATGATGAAAGTAACCGATTTTATTGGCGAAGCTACCGAATATGACAAGAAGGAAATATTGGAAGAACGCAAGCCCCGAAGCTGGCTGAAAAGCGTAAGCGCCTTTGCAAATGGCATTGGTGGAACATTGATTTTCGGTGTGTCCGATGATGGAATGCTCGTTGGTCTTGCAGATTCACAGACAGTATCCGAGAAAATCAGCGAAATCATCAAGACTAAAATGGATCCGGTTCCTCAAGTAATTATGGAAAATCACACTGAGGACGGAAAAGACTTTATCACCTTAAAAATCCTGCCCGGTCAGGAAACGCCGTATTACTATGCTGCAGATGGAAACCGTGTTGCCTATGTCCGTGTTGGTAATGAGAGCATACCCGCAGATACAGCAGCTTTGAAGCGTCTTGTCCTCCGTGGTACGAATATGACATACGACAGTGTTGTTTCCTCTTATATGCTCCAAGACCTTTCTTTTACAAAGCTACGTTCCGTCTATCGCATGAGAACAGGGGCAGAGCTGACAGATTCAGACTTTATTTCTTTTGAACTTGCAGACGAAAGCGGGAAATTAACAAATGCAGGAGTTTTGTTAGCTGATGAATCCCCAATGCGGCATTCTCGTCTATTCTGCACACGCTGGTATGGATTGGATAAGGCATCCGGAATAATGGAAGCGTTAGACGATAAGGAATACAGCGGGTCACTTGTGTCCCTTTTGCAGAATGGAACAGAGTTTATAAAGAACAATACGAAAAAGCGATGGAAAAAGACAGGTACAGGCAGAGTGGAAATGCCGGAATATCCCGAACAGGCCGTACATGAGGTTCTTGTTAATGCGTTGATTCACCGTGATTATATGGAAATTGGCAGCGAGGTTCACATTGATATTTTTGATGATTGTATGGAGATATATTCTCCCGGCGGTATGTTTGACGGTTCCATTGTGCAAAATCTGGATACCGATAATGTAGCATCCAAACGACGTAATCCCATAATCGCTGATATTTTCAGCCGTATGCACTTTATGGAACGCCGGGGCAGCGGATTTAAGAAAATCAAAGCTGATTATCGCCATGCTGTAAATTATCGCAGCGGAGTGGAGCCACTGTTCAGATCAACGCCCACATCATTTTTTGTCACGCTCTATAACTTAAATTACAATGTTCCGGTTGAAAAGGTGTTAATTGACCCCAAAAAGGTTGCAGTTGACAGAGAAAAGGTGTTAATTACGCCCGATTACCTTTCAGTTCAAAATGCTATTGATGGGTTAAATGCCACAAAAGGCACAAAAGAAAAAGCTAGAATCCTATTTGGACAGATGGAGTTTGACGGTATATTTGGCCGTAATGATATCATGGGGATTATGAACATTTCCATAACGGCTGCCGGCAATCTCTTAAACCACCTAAAAAATGCAGGACTGATTAAAACTGTCCGCGGATATGGGAAAGGCAAATATAAATTCATAAAGCCAGAAGCGTAACATTAATGCCCGTTATCAGCCATCAAGCTAATAACGGGCATTTTGTTATAATACCACCCCTCATCATCTATACAACAATAATCTTCTTCCCCAATCCTTCATACCGTTCAATCACATCCTGGTCCAGCCCGCTGTCAGTAACAAAGGTATCCACATCATCCAGCTGCGCCACCTTGGTAAAGGCCGTCCTTTCAAATTTAGAGGAATCTGCCAGGCATATGACCTGGTCAGCCGCATCAATGAACGCCCTCTTGGTAAAATTATCGCCGTAGTTAAAAATCATCAGGCCTTCCTTTGTATCAACGGTGCTGGTCCCCAAAAACAGCTTACTTACCCTATACTTTTTCAGGAACTGGATTGCATCCTCGCCTGTGACAATATAGGAATCGCTGTCACGGCGCACCAGCCCTCCTATGATGTAGAGCGTGACGTTGGGCTTATACATAAGTTCATTTACAATAAGCAGGTCATTGGTCAGGACCGTAACCCTGAAATCCCCCAGAAGATTTGCCAGTTCCTGGGTGGTGCTGCCATCATCCAAAAGAATCACATCATCTTCCCTGATAAGCGTCAGCGCCCTTCTGGCAATTCTCTGCTTCTGCTCCAGATGGGATAACCTTCGGGAGGATTTCCTGCTGTTCAGTGACATTGTCTGGATTTTAAGAACAGCTCCCCCATGAACACGTTCCACAAGATTCTGGTTTTCCAGTTCTTTAAGATCCAGCCTGACTGTCTTTTCCGTGACCTCAAGCCTCTGGCTCAATGTCTTTACATCCACCATGCCTTCATCTTTTAATATGCCCATAATCGTATCCAGGCGTCTCTTCTGTATCATCCAGAATCCTCCCCTCTGCCATTCAATATACCATATGCCAAAGTCCTAATCAACCGCTTTCTTTATGAAACCCTGGTGTGCACATACTGTGTATAATCGTCATTTGCCTCACGGTTAGGGTCATATCCGCCGGCTTCAGGAATATAAACCGACAGGACCTGTATGGCCATGGTCAGCACCAGGACCGACTGGGTGAGAGGATAGTAATCCAGTTTCAGGACCTTGTCTCCACAGACGCTGCCATTTCCCGCATAGAGCATCAAAACCCTGTCCGTTATATTCATAAGATAGGAAAATGTAGCCGATATAAGTTCTGTATACAGGTTGTCCGTGTTAAGCAGGATCACGCTGGAGGTTTCATTAATGGAACGGTGCATCCCATGGGAAAATTCCTCAATATCATTAAACATGGTGGGAATGCACATGGTCTCCATCAATTTCAGCTGTCCTTCCATAGCAGTACCATAATTCATCCCTGCCCCCAGTACGTACAGGTTTTCCATCCGGCATCCAAAGCCGCTCTTTTTACACCAGTCCGCCACCTGGTCCATAGCGGTATCCAGCCGGCTGACACATTGTTTCAGTTCCTGCAGCACAGCCTGATACATTTCCTGTTCCAGCTTTCCATGAGAAAGGCCGTATTGTAACCCAAATATCATCAGGGCCAGAAGGGTACTGCTGTAGCCTTTTGTTTTTGCATTACTTTCTTCATCCCCACATCCCAGGTAAAGGCATCGGTCTGCCAGATGGGTCAACGGGGAATCCTTTACCTGTGTGACGCCCATCACTGCAAATCCCATATCCTTTGCCAGCCCTGCCGCCTCCAGAAGTCCCCTGCTGGTCCCCGTCTGGCTGATTGCCACGACCATACAATGTTTCCGGTCCTCGCATTTTATGGAGCTGCAGTTATGCATGAAATTTGCAGGCGTATACCCATATACCCGGACGCGCATATATCGTGACAGGAAATCCGACATTACGACCGATGCATTGTAGGAACTGCCATGGGCTACAATATAGACAGCTTCCAATTCCGGGACAGATCCGGCAGTCTCAAACAGCGCTTCATCGTCAAGCATCCGCCCCAGCGCTTCCTGTTCCTCCCTGATATAGTCCCACATGACGCTTGTTCCCTTCATATGCCACCTCGCCCTATTTATCATCCATATTCATGATCCTGGCTGAATTTTTCCCCAGCATCAGTTCCAGATGTTCCTCATTCCTTGTTACATAACGGATTTTGTCCATTTCCTGTATCTGGTCACAGAATGGGGCGTCTGATGAAAAGAGTATCTTCTCCGGACCAACCTTCTCATACGCCATCTGTATGACAGGAACATATGCGCCTGCTGTGCTCAGATAGAAGTTAGGGATTTCTTTTGCCAGCTCCATGGCCCTTTCATACATCAGCGGAACCCCCATATGGTATAATACCACCGGTACATCCGGAAAGCTTCTGGCCATCTGCGCCCACTTATCCGGAATGGAAAACATATCCGACTGTCCGTGGACCACAACACATTTTCCATATGCCCTGCATAATTCGAAATAAGGGGCCAGAAGGCTGTAACGGTCCGCAGAATACCCGAAGCGGATTGCGTTCATTTTAAGTCCATAAAAATGATAATCCCGGAAACATTTCTCCAGCTGCTCCTCACCGTTGATGTCCCATGGATTTACCACTGCAAACCCAAATGTCCTATCCGGGAATTTCTGCACGGACTCATATATGTATTCGTTGTTGACGGTTTCCAGCTGGGAGCATATCATACATTTATCCACGCCGGACTGATCCATGATCTCAATCAGGGATTCCACATGGTAATCCTCTCCCTTTTTCACACCAATGTGCGCAAGCATATCAATAATCATTTAACATCCCTCCTCAAGACGGAATATCCTGGCCGCGTTTTTCCAGAGCACCTTTTCCTCGCCTCCGGGGAAATCCGCCGCAGCCTTCCTCACCTTAACCAGTTCCAGTTCATAGTAACCGGCATCCGGCGTCCCGGTCCCCAGTAACACCTGATCTATACCCGCCGTCTTCATGGCCCGCAATGTATTAAAGTCCATACTGGAGGATGTTTCAAGATAAACATTCTTATGCCGCTTTCCCACTGCCACCGCGCTGGCATTATCATACTGCAGCCCCATGCGTCCCATGATAATATTGACATCAGGATAGTCCCCGGCTATCTTTTCAAAAAACACAGGGTTGGAAAATACCTCAGCAGCGCCATAACACCATACAGGGACCTGATATTTCCTGCACAGATCCAGCAGAGGATAAAATACCTCCCTTTCGCAAAGCATGTATCCATGGCGGACAGGATCCATGTAAAGCCCTTTAAACCCATCTTCTGTCAATGCCTTCTCGAATTGAGCCGGACTGTCCTCATACCACGGATTTACTGTATAAAGTCCGATAAAGCGTTTGGGATGATCTTTCATAGCCTGGTATACAGACCTGTTATCCATGCTTTCTGCATAGCTGTGGATGACCGCCATATCAATATGGTTCCTGTCCATCTCCTTCAACAGATCCCCTGCCTTGATTTCCGGCTTAAACCGGTGGCGCCCTAATGTATTGGAAACATCAATAATCATACAATCCTCCTTCCTGTCAATGGTCCTTTATCCAGTCAGGACCGTACAGCATTCCAAGAAACGTTTCTGCCGCAATGCTTTCAACCAGCGGCATCAGGGATGGGCGTACCTGCGGCAGCCGTACCACCAGCAGGTTTTCCTGGGGCCTGATATCAGAACAGGTATAAAGGATCACCCTGCCCCCATGTTCCAGTATATAGTCCTTCATCTTCATTTCCTTGGTCCCATCCTCAAATACAGGAAAAAACATCTGCGCCAGATATTGCCTGCCCAGCTTGGAACTGTGATACTGTCCATGGGCATAGTCCGCGCACTCCCATACAGCCGTGCAGTTATGAAGCCCTTCCCTGTAGGCCAGCGACAATTGTTGTGCCGTTGCCAGCGAGGCGTCATTCGCCAATAAATCATACAGCAGCGCATCCTTTGCAAATTCAAACATCGGTCTGCTGTTTTCCTCCCAATCTTCCAGCCATGAGCACGCCCAATCCGCAGCACGCCGGCACTCTTGCATAAAACCTTCATCCAGGCCGCCTGTAAGGCGGTGGGCAATCAGGTTCAGGATCAGCATGGTCAGCTCATATGTCTTATTCGTCACCGAGTATTCCTTATCACCGTGAATCTGAAGCATGAAATCACACACGGCCCCCAACGGGCTTTCCTCATAATTATGGATGCCAACCACAACCGTAACCTTCCTGGCCTTGTCCGCCAGTTCAACTACCTCCGGGCTTTTACCGGACTGTGAGATGGCAATGACAAGGCAGCGGCTGTCAATCTGATTGAACTGGAACCGCGAAAGTTCAAATGAACTGAATGCCAGGGCCGGAATGCCGTGTCCTGTCAGATAACTCTGCACACAACGGGCCGCATAAAGCGAGCTTCCCATACCGGTAAGGATTACGCGGTTCATGGCTTTCTCCTTAAAACATACGGCTATCCGCTCCACAATCTCCCGGTCCACGGGCCAGTATTCCTTTAAATACCGTTTTAATAAGATTCCCTGGGTACGGACTTCTTCCACAAATCCATTCATGTCCTGACTCCTCCTGCCTTTTTTATTTTTGCTTTGACGATTGCCTTAACCATATCCTTTTCCGCAGTACTGGTCATGAGTATATCCATGGCGTGAAGCAGCAGCATGCTGCAGGGTATCTCGTCGCCCCTGGCCTGCATGCTCATCAGTTTCAGGAACTGGATTTCATGCGCCTTTGCCAGGTTATCCTCCGCCTCTTCTATCTTCTTCATCGCCGCCTGGTAGTCATCCTCCACCATCAGACCTACCGCTTCATACACCAGGGATCTGCCCTCCCCTGTATAACCAATCATTTCCATGCAATTGGCTGCCACTTCATCCATTGTAAGCGCCATCTGAATCAACCTCCCCTGTTACTTTTTATTCTGTTCCGGGTCGTGTTTTAAAATTGCTTTCCGTCAGCTGTGCGTTCCACTTCGTGGGAGATTTGGTCCCGGTGAGGGAGGCGTAGCGGGCTACGTTGACCGAATCGGGACCAAATATACCGCGAAGTGGGGCGTGCAGATGGCGGGAATGAATTTTCAAACACGACCCAGGACTTCCAGGGCCTGTTTCAGGATTGCGCCGCCCTTTACCAGACCGTATTCCCTCATCTGTATATTCATATATGGGATATCCAGTCCAAGACCCTTTACATATTCCATGATATCCCCGGTAGAACTTTTTACCTGCGGGGCAATCAGGATGATATCCAGCCCATTATAATCCAGTTCCCTGTAGCGCAGGCTTGGTGAACAGTGGACATCCACCTCCACGCCATATTCCGGGGCATGTTCAATTATGCTGTCCACCACCAGACCGCTTGACATACCTGATGCACACAGGACCATTATCCTTATCTTTCCTTCCATATCACTACACTCCTTCCAGTATGTTGCTTACGCGTTTTCTTCTTCAATCATCCTTGCTTCCCATATCTTTGCAAATGGGTAATATATGATAAACAGCACAACCAGCAATGCCACCTGGGCAATCACACAGCGCACATCCCCTCCGGAGGACAGGTATGGATTAATCAGAAGCGGCGTTGTCCACGGTGTCGGAACATAGGCGGCGGTAATTACGCTGGCCCTTGTGAGGAAGTAAGCAAACATGGATCCTACAATCCCGGACAGCATGAACGGTACAAACATAATTGGGTTAAATGCAATAGGCGCCCCAAATATAATGGGTTCATTGATATTGAAAATCCCGCAGGGCAGCGCCAGATGGGCCACCTCCCGCAATGTGGCTGATTTGGATTTCCACCATATCAGGCATAATGGAAGGGTGCTTCCCACACCGCCAATCATAATCCATGTATATACAAAAGGCTCCGTAAACACATGGGGCAATGGCTGTCCAAGGATGGACGCCGCTGTATTTTCAGCAATATTGGTTATTAAAAGCGGATAGCACACACCCCACACGGTAAACGAACCGCCATGTATTCCCACAAACCATAAAAGCTGAAGCAGCAGTACGCACACCAATACGCCAAACCATGTATCCTGAAGGACCAGGAGAGGGCTGATGATGATATTCAGGAACTGTGTTAAATCAAATCCAATTATCACACGTACGGCCCAGAAAAAAGTAGCAAGGATTGACATGGGGACCAGGGCGCCAAAACTTGTGGCAATATTGGCCGGCACCCCTTTGGGCATGCGGATTGTCAGGTTCTTATCATGGGCGAACTTCATGAATTCCGCTACAATCACACTCACGATAATAATAGAAAACATCCCCTTGACCGAAAGGCCGGTACAGTCCAGGGTATTCCCCGACAAGTCGATGGGCGATACCACAATCAGGGAACAGGCCACCGTGACAATGCTTCCTATGTTCTGATCCAGTCCATACATCTTCGCCATCTCAGCCCCAAGGCTGATTGCAAGCCATAATCCGATAAAATTAAATGTCATGGAATAAAGTACATTCAGCTTATCCGCATAAGGCGCGAATAAATTAGCCAGTGAGGGAATCGGCAGGTTCGTGAGAATCAGAGGCACCGAACCCACGATTATAAATGGAATGATCCTGATATATGCAGTCCTGATTGCCGCCATATGTCTCTGATTCCCAAATTTCACAAGAGGCGGCGCTACATATTTTTCAATCCATGCACCAAAGCTTTCCATATTGCTCTCAAACCTGCTCACCTTTCTCTCTGCCATCTCTTTTCCTCCTCTCAACGTGCACTTCACGCAATCAGCCTTGCGTCCTGTGCTGTAACCACTACACGCTTCTGCCTTACCTGTGATTCCTTAATACTATTTTTCGACCCCTTCCATTCCCCTCCTTTTTAGTTTTTGTTCGTTATTGTTTATTATAATCTTTTATTGGTTCTATTTAGTTCGTTTATTGTATATTCATTCTATACCAATGCCTATTCCAAGTCAATGTTTTGGTGAAATATTTTTATTTTCATCTATTTTCACATTTTATCATGTGCAATATACACATATCTTCAATACTTGTTGTTTGTTTTTGTTCGTTTCGAACCACAGATTTTGTCCGGCACACTGCGGTTCCACCCAAGGCCTGATTCCCTTCACCACGGTCCCATCCCGGGGCCTGATTTCTTTCACCACGGCTCCAGACCTCGGCCTGATTCCTTTCATAAAAATAATAGCCATGGTCTGCCCTATCACAGACCACAGCTATTACTCTTTATGGTACCCCCCTCATCCGGTACCATGCCCATTTACACTCTTCACTTACATTCTTCCTGCCATACAATATGGCAGATATGATAAGGCCCGCCTCCATAAGTCCGGCCTATAACCCTTTCCTCATATCCTGTGTCAGCTCCTCCCCATACTCCCTGGCAAGCTGTATGAAATATCGTGATGCTTCGCTTAAATGTGTATTTTTGCGATATGCGATATAGGTCGTCCAGCTAAGGGGAGGTGAGAGCCTGAACCAGGCCAGATCCTTCCTGTCAGGACTGCAAAGCGCCCTGGAATGTGGAAGTATCGTGCAGCACAGGCCGGTGGTCGCCAGTTTAATCAGGGCATGGTTCATTCCTGTTTCTATTAAGATTTTTGGCTTAAATCCGGCTGCATCAAAGGCAGGGTCTATGATACCGCGCATGGTGGAATTGGGAAACATCAGCGCAAATGTATCATTACTGAAACGTTTTAAATCTATAAAAGGAAGGGTGCTGTCGGGAGCCGCTCCCAAATCCGCAAATGGATGTCCCAGTGGTACGCCTAACAGCATCTCTTCCTCATACAATGGAATATATTCCAGGTTTACCTTATCCTGTTCTCCCAGCATGACCAGGCCAAAATCCAGCTGTCCGGCCCCGATAAGACTGTGCTGCTGTGCCACATACCGCTCCTGCAGGTGGAAATTAATGCCTGGAAAACGCCGGTTAAATTTAGGGAACACAAATGTAAACAGGTCAATACCGTGTTCAAGGGTCAGCCCCAGGGTGATTTCCCCCACCGTATTATTCTTCATGTCTGAAAGAATATTATAGGTATTCTTTTTAATGTTAATGATCTCCCTTGCATTCTCCACATACACTTTCCCCGCCGCCGTCATCTGCAGATGATGCTTATCCCTGTAAAACAGCTGGATTCCCAGCTCCTGTTCCAGTTTGATTAACTGCTGGTTCAGCCCGGACTGCGTGATGAAAAGGGCTTCGGCTGCTTTGGAAATATTTCCTTGGTCAGCAATGGCTATGATGTATTCCAACTGCCTTAGTTCCATGGTTCCTCCTCATACTTTTACTTATAACCGATATTATTATTCTTAAGTTCACTTCTTACTATATTGCTATTATAATAAAATCACATTTAAAAGTCAGTACAAATTCATGAAAATGTACAAATAAAATGAAAAGGAGTATATTATGGTAGGTATTGTGGGGTTAATCTGTGCTGTGGTGGCTGTTATTTTCCTGATTTGGAAAAACTGGCATATGGCCATCGTATCTTTGATTGGCGCATTCATTGTAATTGTATTTAATGGCATGAATCCTGTTTCCACTATAACGGATAATTTCATGACAGGAATGAGCGGTTTTGCAGGCAGTTGGTTTTTGTTGTTTATGCTTGGCTCAATTTTTGGTAAAATAATGGGGGAGAGCGGGGCTTCCGTGGGCATTGCCAACAGCCTTTTAAAGCTCCTGGGGGAAAAGTCCGTTGTATTGGTGGTCATGATTACCGGGCTGGTATTATCCTATGGCGGTATCGGTACATTCATCATTGCGTTTTCCGTTTACCCCATTGCAGTTGCATTATTCCAGAAAGCGGATATTCCAAAGAAACTGATTGTTGCAACCATCATGGTATGTCCGGTAACCGTATGTATGGCCATGCTTCCGGGTTCCCCTTCCACCCAGAACCTGCTGCCCACTACGTATTTTAATACAACGGCTTACGCAGGGGCCAGGATCGGTATCATCTGTTCCGTGCTGATGTTCCTTGCAGCCTACCTGTATCTGAACTGGCAGATTAAGGCAGCCAGGGCAAACGGGGAACACTTCGTGGCAAGTCCTGAGGAAAATATCATGGACCTGCAGGCAGTGGAACTGGGAAAAACGCCGGAAGTATGGCAGTGTTATATCCCCATCGCAGTGCTTCTTGCAGCCATGTTCGGATTCCAGAAGCTGACCGCCATGCCCTCCACCTACGCCGTGGCCTGCGCCATGACCCTGGCCATCCTGATTGGATGTATCCTGTTCCATGATAAACTGGACATCCGGTCTGCTGTCAATGACGGCGCGGCAAGCGGCCTGGGGGCGCTGATTGCAACATCCTCCATCATGGGCTTTGGCAGCGTGGTTTCCGCATCCCCTGCTTACGGGATTGTTACGGATGCCCTGGTCAACATGAACATAGGGCCGCTGGCAACCGCACTTATCTCGATTAACGTGATTGCTGCCATCACCGGTTCATCCGCAGGCGGATTAAATATCTTCCTGTCCAGTATGGGAGGATACCTGGCCTCTACCGGGCTGAACACGGCCATGCTGCACCGGGTGGTGTGTATTGCATCCTCGGGCTTTGACGCCATGCCCCATGCCTCCGGCATGGTGGTCTGTAACCAGATTGCAAAAACTTCCCAGAAGGATACATATAAGCATGTATTCATCACCTGTGCAATCATGCCGTTCTGCTGTGCCATCCTGGCCTGCGTAATCGGTACTATGGGAATCATTTAGAGGTAAACTATGAGAGCTGATTTTATTATTCGCGGCGGGCGGGTCATGGATCCGTATACAGGCGCAGATGAGATTAAGGATATTGTGGTCTGCAATACAAGAATTGCGGACCCGGACGGGGAACAGGTGGAATGCGGACATATCATCGATGCCTCCGGCTGTATCGTGGCGCCGGGACTGATTGACTTCCACACCCACATATTTTATGAGGGAAGCGGTTCCTGTATAAGGCCGGATTTCATGATATCCCAGGGAACCACTGCCGCAGTGGATGCAGGGTCTGCGGGTACGGTCACATACGAATCATTTTATAAATCCGTGATTGCCCAGTCCACAATGAGGATCAAGGGTTTCCTGACCACATATTCCGGCGGGCAGCTGGATTTCAAGCTCTGCGAGGATTTTAATCCGGAACTCATCAATCTTGCCAGGATGGAGCGTGTAATTGACAAATACAGGGACAATATCCTGGGACTTAAAATCCGCCTCTCCAAAGGTGTCGTGCCCGATGATAAGGGACTGGACTATCTGAAGCGGGTCATAGAACTGGCCGAGGAACTGGATGAAAGGCTTGGAACCTCCCTCAGGGTATGTGTACATACCACCAATTCCCCCATTTCCGCCAGTGAACTGGCAGGCTGCCTGAGGCCGGGGGATATCTTCTGCCACTGCTTCCAGGGGGCGGGCAATACCATCGTCATGGAAGACGGGCAGATATGGCCCGGCATATTAGAGGCAAGAAAGAAAGGTGTGATTTTTGACGCGGCCAATGGCAGGGGTAATTTTGGGGTGGCAACAGCCAAACAGGCCCTGAAGGCGGGATTCCTGCCTGATATAATCAGCACCGACCTGACCATTGATAAATTCAACATTCCTCCCTATACCAAGAATCTTCCATCTGTCATGGCAAAATATATTACCATGGGCATGGATCTCATGGATGTGCTGCATACCGTAACCGCGGCGCCTGCAAAAATCATGGGAATGGAAGGAAAAATCGGTACCCTGCAGCCGGGAGCTGATGCAGATATTGTTATTCTGAAAGAAAAACAGCTTTCTTTTGTCCAAAAGGATTTTAAGGATGAAGAACTGGTAAGTAATTCCCTGCTGGTTCCGCAGCTGACAATGTGTGCAGGGGAAATCAATTTCTGTCAGGCGGATTTCTTCCTGTAGGTTCCTAAATATATGATATGGGTAAAAAGGAGAGCGGGTAACAGATAACCTTGTCTCTATGACGGCATGATGGAAATCCCCTGCTTCATCACCAGCAAAGGCCCTGAACCCACCCGCACCGGTGAAGTCCTCAACTTTTTAAGGGCATGATGGAAAAGCAGGGAGCCTGTGAAAAGCTGATTGTGGACGGCTGCCCCCGGATGGAAAACACTGATTTTCATCCGGGGGCAGTTTGTATCCCTCTTCTTATCTTACTCCAACCGTTTGCCAGCATTCTGCTCTTCCAGTATGGTCATCTGCTGAATTGCTATCCTGTTTAATTTTATGAGCCGTTCCTTCTGCTCATATCCATCATGAATAAGGACTGCATTGATATTTTCCATATTTGATAGACAAATCAACTCATTGATTGAAGCATAATCCCTGATATTTCCCTTCCTGCCAGGATTCTTTTCCCGCCATTCTTTTGCAGTCATGCCGAATAATGCCACATTCAGTACATCCGCTTCATTTGCGTAAATATAAGATATCTGCTGGCTTGTCAATAATGGAGGAACCAGGTTTTGTTTTATTGCATCTGTATGAATCCTATAATTTATTTTAGCAAGTTCCCTCTTTGCACTCCAGCCCAACTGCCTTTGCTCCTGTTCTTTTAACCGTTGGAATTCCTTAACAAGATATAGTTTAAACTGCGGTGATACCCACGAAGCAAATTCAAAAGCAATATCACGATGGGCATATGTCCCGCCATACCTTCCTGCCTTTGCAACAATACCCTTTGAGTTCGTCCGGTTAACCCACTGCTTTACAGACATAACAAAACGGTTCAGACCCGCTTCACCCATAATCATGTGGTACTCAGCCGTATTAAATTCTGAATTATACATCTCTTCCCAAATTCCCAGAAATTCTAAGGTGTTCTTATTTCTTAACCACTTTTCAATTAAAGATAATCCATTCTCTAATTTCCTTACCATATCAGTTAACGAAATATAATCTTCCTTACTTATTGATATAACTGATATCTCTGTATCATCTATCTGCATCTTCCCCATATCTACCCGCCTTTTTAATTCCCCCGAAATCGAGGGAATTAAAACTTTCATATCCAACCGCAGCAAAGAACATATGTTCTTTTTTCAGTATACCATTTACCAACATACAGTGCAAGGGGTAGAATGAACCAAAATGAAAAACCTGAAATGAAAAAGCCAGGATAAAAACACCAATCCCCTCCCGCCACCTCACAAAGCCAGCTCCTCTTCCCCGCTTGCCAGACTTTCCAGTTTCCCAAAATCCGTCACCACAAACAGCCCGTTTACCTTTTCCAGGATCCCCTCATCCGCAAACAGGGAGAACACATTGCTGACCGTCACCCTGCTGGTATTAATCATGCTGGACACATCCTGGTGTGTAAAGCGTATATCGATGCGGACAGCCCCTGTGTCCTCCTTTACGCCATACTGATTACACAGATGGACAACCAGCTGTGCAACCCTTTGGACCGACTGGGTGAAGCTCAGTTCCAGGACCTGGTTGAATGAGATACTGTTTTTACGGCACATCATCCGCATCACGGTCCGGGTCAGCTCCCAGTCAGCCTTCATTCCCGCCTCCAGCTCCACATGTGGAATACAATATACCTCCGTGTCAACGATAGCCACCGCCGAGGTGCTATGCGGATGTCCGAGTATACAGGATGCCTCGCCTATGAGACATCCTTTTTCTGCAATATAAAACTGCTTCTCTTCTCCATCAATCTGATAGGAAGTGATGCGGATCCGGCCTGAAAGGACAATATATACGGCATCCGCCGGGTCGCCCTGATGGAATAAAAAAGCCTTTTTACGGAACATGGCAGGTTTGCGGCCCTTAATCAGGGCATTCCAGTATGAAATATCCATATTAATCCAGGGGGATGTATCTTCAGCCCAGGTCTTTTGCATATCGGTTCTCCTTTCGTTGATGGATAAGTGTCTAAAAATTACGAATTTAAAAAAAATTATACTATGAATAGGGCATAAAATCAAATTAAAGTAGGATTTTGTAAAGTACTTTATAGAATTTGTCCAAAAAACAGGCTAAGATTGGAACTACAAAAGCAAAGTTCAGAACAGGAAGCAGGAGGTGAAAATAAAATCTGCATGGGCTGCAACCGATGGCAGATTACGCTGTGATACAGCAAAACAAATCAAACAGATCAGGAGGATTGTAACATGGGTGTTAATTGGGAACAGATACGAAAAGAGGAATGGCCGGTTCTGGAGACCATGACGTTTTTAGACGCGGCGTGCGTAAGCTTTGCCCCACAGAGAACGGTCAGGGCTGTCAAGGCATTTGCAGACATGACTGCCCGCCAGGATGAGGCCAATTCCAGTGCGCATCATATTGCCATGGATTCCCTGCGGCATAAGGCTTATGTGGAAGCATGCAGGCTGTTAAACGCAGATGAAGAGGAAATCGCGCTTGTGGAGAGCACGTCCCATGGACTCAATATTGCCGCCCAGGGAATTGATTTGGATAAGGATGACAATATCATCACAACGAATCTGGAATTTATCCAGGTAGCGCTGCCATGGTGTGTGATGAGGGAAGAAAAGGGATTTGAAATCCGCGTATGCAAAACGCCGGACAGCCGCTTCACGGCAAAGGATTTTGCCGCCCTCGCAGATGAACACACGAAAATCATTGTCATCTCCACCCTGGAATGGTGTAATGGCTGGCAGATGGATTTAAAGGATATCGGTGATTTCTGCAAAGAAAAGGGTATCATGCTGGTTGTGGATGCAGTGCAGCAGCTGGGTGTTACCAAGATAGATACAAAGGCATGCCACATTGATATCCTCACGGCAGGAGGCCACAAATGGCTGAACTCCCCGTACGGAACCGGTGTGCTCTATGTCAACAAAGAAACCCTGCCCAAGTTAAGACAGAGCTACGCAGGATATCTGAACACAACGGTCCCTGAGGGCGGCTGGGGCGCTTACTGGGAAAATCCAAGCGCACCGTCCGTTAACAACTGGACCTTCGACCAGACAGCACGCAAGTTTGAAATAGGCGGGACATCCAACTACACAGGCGCCATTGCACTTGGCGAGTCCCTGGGGCTTGTCAACGAAATCGGGATTGAGAACATAGAAGCGCGGATACGTGAAATCAGCACCTATTGTATGGACCGTATTGAGGAAATCGGCGGCACCCTCATCACCCACAGGGATCCCGGACATTTTGGCGGGATTGTGATTGCAAGGCTGTATGACGATCTGGATGTGGACCGCATGATATTAAAGAAACTCCATGGGAAGAAAATCTTTATTGCACAGCGTTTTACTGACTATATTGGCGGTTTCCGCATTTCCTGCCAGTATTTCAACAACAAGGAGGATATTGATAACATGATTTCAGGAATGAAGGAACTCATTGCTGAAATCGGACGTGAACCGGATTATAAAAAGTAATACGGGTAATGAAGGGCAGGCAGGGGCACGCAGCATATGCTGTTTTGCCCCTGCCTTGTTTTTTATGATCCCAACGTACAAACATGGCCCGGTTTTGTAAGTTAGTTTACAGAAAATCATCCGGTGGTCTGCTATAATAATCCTAATGGTTGCAGCCCATGAAATAATTTTATTGAATTTTGTTTTTCTGACTTTAAGTTTTGGGGAACTTAGTGTTGTAATGCTCAGCAATGAGCTTACCAGAAGGGGGTAAGTTATGTTTACGAAGACAAATGAAGATAAAATACAGTTTCGGGGTGGAATGTTTGGTTTAGTGTCTCCATTTATTGTGTTGTTCATAGGTATCATACTGCTGTCTGTTTCAGGCAAGGCCATGCCCATGGCCTTCTGGGCGCCCACGCTGGCCGCAGTCCTGACAGCGCTTCTTATGTCTAAAAATGCAACCCAATGCGCCGAAACCCTTATACAGGGAATGTCCTCAGAAATGGTATCCATTATGTTGATGGCATGGTTCCTGGCAGGCATCGTGGCACAGCTCATGAAAGAGACAGGGCTAATCCAGGGCCTGATCTGGCTAAGCATCAATGCAGGCCTGAAGGGAAGGTTCTTCCCGCTGATAACCTTCATATGCGGAAGCCTGCTTTCCACGGCAACCGGTACGGCCCTGGGAACAGTGATTGCGCTGGCGCCTATTTTATATCCGGTGGGCGTTGCATTGGGCGCCAATCCCCCGGTCATGGCAGCCGCGATTGTAAGTGCGGCCTACTTTGGCGATAACATCGCACCTGTATCGGATACGACCATTGCTTCTGCCTACACACAGGGAATCGATGTTTCAGACGTGGTCCGTTCCAGGTTAAAATACGCCCTGACGGCAGCGGTCATTGCCATGGTCCTGTTTGTCATCTTCGGAGGGATTGGGACATCCGGCGAGCCTGATTTATCATTCATCGGCGACATTGCGCCAAAGGGACTTATCATGCTTCTGGTGCCGGCCCTGCTGATTGTTTTAATGTACCGTAATGTCCATCTGATTGTTGCCCTCATGACAGCCGGCTCCTTTGGAATCCTCCTTGGCCTTGTAACGGGACTGCTTCCTCTGTCCAGGCTGTTAGTGGTTGACATGAATGAATTTGTGGTCAGCGGCATCCTGGTGGAAGGCATCCAGAGCCTTATTGACATCGCAGTCTTCGCCATGCTGCTGATGGGCCTTATCAACCTTTTGGATAAAGGCGGTTTCTTTGAGTGGATGATCAACGCCCTTTCCAAATATACCAAAGATGACCGCTCCTCTGAACTTGTAATCGCACTGATTGATATCATACTCTGCCTGCTGACAGTGGCAAACAGCGTGGTTATCGTCATGGAAGGGCCCATTGCCAAGAAGCTGCTGGTGGAAACCCATAATATATCCCCTGACCGCAGCGCCAACATCCTGGATGCCGTGTCCTGTGTGTCCATGTGCCTGATTCCATACAGTTTTGCTCCCCTGCTTACCTTCATGTTCGCCAATGGTTCCGGCGCGCCAGTCAACTTCTCAGTGAACTATATGGTCCTGTTCTCCTTCCACGGCTGGGCGCTGGGCGCCGTGATGCTGTTTTCCATCCTGACCGGATGGGGACGCACCCATGGCCCGGTAAAGAAAAAGGCTGCCAAGGGGGATTGAGGAGGATGATTGAGACAGGTCAGGCCTTTTACGGCCAGCATATCGGAATCCTTGTATTTTCCACGAAAACCCCGAGGATCCCGGGGGATGCAGGAAACGGGGAATCATTTTCCTACCAGGTGCGGTATGAGATTGTGGAGGGCGGTTTTGCCGATCTGATTACCGGCTCTGACAGGATAAAAGCTGCAATATTAAAAGCAGGACAGAACCTGGCCCGGCTGGGAATCCGGGCCATCATAGGGGACTGCGGCATGATGTCGCTTTATCAGGATTGCCTTGGAAAAGAACTGGGCGTATTATTTGCCGGATCTTCCCTCTGCCTGATACCGACGGTATGGCAGCTGATCGGCCGCCATGGGGCAATCGGCATCATAACCGGACACTCAAAATTATTGGGTAAGCAGCATCTGATAAATTCAGGATGGAACGAAGATATGGAGATTTCCATACAGGGAATGGAAGATGAGAAACATTTCCATGAAATTGTCATCGATGGCGGCCTGCACCTCAACAGGGAGGCAATGCTTAAGGATGTACTGGAGGCAGGGAGAAAGCTGCGTGAAAAAACGCCGGGGCTGCGGGCAGTCATATTTGAATGCAGCAACCTGGCAACCTATTCCTCTGCACTAGCAGAAGAACTCAGGATTCCTGTCTTTGATACCATTTCCGCTGCTAACCTGCTGGAATACAGCGTCCATCCCCCCAGGTACTGAACCAGAAACGGAGGAACCATGTATTGGATTGATTTAAGGAGCGATACGGTAACACAGCCCACCATGGCCATGCGGCAGGCCATGAAGGATGCCATTGTGGGAGATGATGTATATGGAGATGACCCAACCGTCAACCAGCTGGAAACAATGGCTGCCCGGAGGATGGGCAAGGAAGCCGCGCTGTTTGTGGTATCCGGCACAATGGGAAACCAGCTTGCCGTCATGACACATACCACGCCAGGCCAGGAAATCATCGCCAACAGGAACTGCCACATCATACATTATGAATGCGGCTCGCCTGCCAGGCTGTCCGGTGTGGGATACGCGCTGACGGACCGCGAGGACGGAACCGTGACAGCGGAAGATGTAATAAGCTTAAAACGCCCGGAACACGACGCCCATTTTCCCGCAACAGGACTTGTGTGTGTGGAAAATGCACTCTGCAACGGAACCGTTGTACCCATGGACGTACTCCGCCGTACCTGCGGGACAGCCCATGACCATCATATCCCGGTCCACCTGGACGGCGCCAGGATTTTTAACGCGGCCCTGGCCCTTGGGGTTGACGCCGCTGAAATTGCTGCCTGCGCGGACTCCGTCATGTTCTGTATCTCAAAGGGCCTGTGCGCCCCTGTCGGCTCACTGCTGTGCGGGACAAAAGATTTCATAGAAAAGGCGCGGGCCAACAGGAAAGCCCTGGGCGGCGGCATGCGCCAGGCCGGGGTCATAGCCGCCTGCGGGGTCCTGGCCCTTGAGGACATGGTGGAACGGCTTAAGGAGGACCATGATAATGCAAAGTATCTGGGAGAGCGTTTAAATGAAATCCCCGGCATATACGCGGACATGGACCGGATACAGATTAACATGGTATTCTGGAAAACAGATATCAAAGGATTCACCTCCTATGGATTCGTGGATTACATGGATAAAAAGGGTGCAAAAGTTTACGGGATACTTGGTGACGAATACCGCTTTGTCACAAGCCACGATACGCCGCGCCGCTCACTGGACCAGGTAATTAGGTTAATCCAGGAGTATATCCATACATTATGAAGCTGGTCCTATAAAAGGCGGCTACCGATTAACGGATCTGATTATATAAAACACAACTGCCGGTTAACGGATCTGCTCCCTTCAAAAGAGCATACCGCTTAACCGGCAGTCATTATTTTACAGCCATTATTTCACAGTCAATATTCCATTTCCTTAAAACAGATTGGGGAACAGCGCCGTCGGTATTGCCAGAAACACGTCCGAGAACACCATCATCAGCACCAGCACTGCCAGCGAAGATAAGAAATAAGGAAGCACGCCCTTAAATGAATCCTCAATGCTGATTCCGCTGATGGAACCGGCCAGAAGCAGGCACAGGCCGTAGGGCGGGGTCACCAGCCCAAGGGCCAGGGTAACCACCACAATCAATCCAAGGATGATGGGGCTGATACCAAGGGCGGTTGCGGACGGCAGGATAATGGGTACAAACAGGATCATGGCCGGTACCGCATCCATAAAAGTCCCCACAAACATGAAGAATAAAACCACCACCACAAGGAACAAAAGCTTTCCTCCGGGCATTCCCACGAAAAATCCCTGTACTGCCGCATTCAGCTGATAGTAACTCAGCAGTTCCCCCAGTGCATTGGCTGTTGCCAGGGCAAACAGGGACAGGGAGGACAGCTTCATGGTTTCAACCAGGATAGCCGGAATCCGTCTGATTTTAATTGTCTTGTAGAAGAAAATCCCGATAATCAGGGCATAGACGCAGGCCACTGCCGCGGACTCCGTGGGAGTGAACCATCCGGTCACAATACCGCCAATCAGGATGACAGGCGTCATCAGGGCGGGTAGGGAACTCCATACCTGGCGCAGGATTTCCCGGGTTGGGATGCGCTCACCCTTGGGGAAATTCTTTTTCTTGGAATAAAATACCACGACCCCCATCATGGCAAGTCCCAGCATGATTCCGGGAATCAGCCCGGTCATGAACAGGGCGCCTGTACCCACATTGGCAATGCCTGCAAATACCACCATGGTGATGCTGGGCGGTATGATGGAACCCAGGGTGGAGGAAGCTGCTGTCACGCCTACCGCGGTCTGCTTGTCATACCCCTGTTTTTCCATGGCCGGAATCAGGATTTTTCCCACACCAGCCGTATCTGCCTGTGAGGAACCGGATATGCCTGCAAAAATCATGGACACAAGAATGTTGGCATGGGCCAGGCCGCCCCGCACATGTCCCACTGAAGCAGAACATACGTCGATGAGCCGGTCCGATATGGCTCCTTCGTTCATCAGGTTGGCTGCCAGGATGAACAGCGGCACCGCCAGCAAGGTAAAGCTGTTAAGGCCGTTGAACATTTTCGTGAATACAACACTGTTCGGTATGATGGGGAGCGCGGCAATCCCGGCAAAGGAAACAAATCCAAGGGCGAAGGAAATGGGTACTCCCAGTACCACAAATGCTATGAATAAGACCACCAGTAATATCTGCATGATTTACTTACCTCCTATCAGTGATTTCACGTCATCCACAATCTGCCCTGCCAGATAAAGGGTGGATGTGGCGCCGCACACAGGGATGCACAGCCATGTCGGCCCTCTCTTAAAATCCGGTATGCTGACCCAGCGGTAATTCCAGAACTGCTTTGTGATCTTACAGCCGTACCAGAACATCAGCACTGCAAATGTCAGCATCACAACTGCAATCCCAAGGGAAATCACCCTCTTTACCCTTTCATTCTTCATCATGTCGCTGACCGATGTGAATGCAAAATGCCTCTTCTCATAGACCATGGCCCCTGCCCCCATAAAGGCAGCCCAGATAAACGCATACATGGAAACGTCCTCTGTCCAGATAGCCGCTACGCCCGCATACCGGCACCCCATCTGTATCACTACACTGATCAGGAATATACTTAAGAATATCCCTCCTGCTGCAATCTGCACCTTTTGCATATAACCCAACATCTTTTTCATGGTTTTTCATCCTCCTTGTCATGGACTTCCGGCTGGCCTCTGCTACCTGTCCTGAAGCCTTTTCCCTTCCTCCCGGATCATTGCCAGATAATCCTCCATATGGTTCTCAGCAGCAAACCTGTCCTGGATAGGGATGGCGATTGCCTTAAATGCATCAATGTCCACGTCCGCGAAATCAGTTACCTGCGCCCCGTCCGCTATGACCTTTTCCTTGGATTCTTCAAACATGTCATAGGTAACCCGTCGGTTCTCCTCGGTAGCAATGCGGCAGGCCTCGTCAAACCATCCCCTCTGCTCCTCGGTCAGCGCATTGTAGAACTGGCCCGTGGTAAGGAAAAGCCTGGTGGTATAGTCATGGTGTGTCTCGCTTATGTACCTGCCGTTATCTGTCTTATGGTGCTCCTTTAAACGGAAACTGGTGTAGTCGTTTTCAGCGGAATCCACCACGCCCTGGCTTAATGCCTGGTAAAGCTCGCCCCAGGCAACCGAGGTGGGGATGGCGCCGCAGCTTTTAAAGAATTCCTGGACAACCGGAGTGCTCTGGGTACGGATGGTCATGCCCTTTAAATCTTCCGGGCCTATGACGGTCTTCTTTCCATAATAATCCCTGACCGAGCTGGTCCAATAGCCCATGATGCGGAAACGGTCATCGGTCTTTTCCGCCAGAAGACGGTTCATGTCCTGGCCGAACTGGCCGTCCACGCACGCCTCCCAGTGGTCAAAGCTGTCAAACAGGTAAAGAAGGGAAAACATGTCGATTTCCTTTACTCCCAAAAGTGTCATGAAACCGGGGGATGCCACAGTCAGGTGGACGGCCCCCATTTCCAGCTTCTCCACCAGCTCGGATTCATTTTCACCCAGGGTGCCGTGATGGAGGGTTGCCGTGGCCCTTCCTCCCGACACCTCCTCCAGGGCTTCTTTAAAACGGATTGCGGCCTTTGTGTAGGGGTTCTCCATCGAAGTCTGATTGTGTGCAACAATGATATTCAGCTCGGGCTTCGGCTTTCCATCCTCTGATGACGTTGAGGATGAGCAGCCCGTGAATGTCATGACGGTCATGGCTGCTGCCAGCAATAACGCTATTTTCCTTTTCATATCCAAACCTTCCCTTCTCCATGCCTGATTACCCAGCGGATGTATGGTATCCGCTCATCTGTATTACATTGCAAGTACCTGATTCCATTTCTCCTCAATGACCGGAATACCATTGGCCAGGTTATCCTTTATGGTCAGGGATTCAGGCTCGCCTGGGTAAAGTACCTTCCCGCCCTCATCCGCCGGCTCAGAGGACTTAATATCCGCAACAATCCTGTCCACAATCCCATCGGTCAGGTTTACGCTGTTTGCCTTTGCCGGGTCAATGGCAATCATGATCTGTGTCAGCCCAACCTCATCCCCGAATGTCCCAATCTGCTGCACGGAATTGCCGTTGGTCAGCACCGTGGCGATTAAATCCAGCGCAATGGAGATTCCGCTTCCTTTCCAGTAGCCCATGGGAAGCACCCTCCAGGTCTTTTCAATCTCAGCCGGGTCCGTGGTCAGGTTCCCCCTGGTGTCATATCCCCCCGGCACGGGAAGCTGGATTCCCTTTAACTTGCAGTCCTCAATCTTGCCATAGGAGAACTGGGAAACAGCACAGTCAATCACAACATGCTGTCCGTTGCTTCTTGGGACCGCGAAAATGATTGGATTGTTGCCGATTTTCCGGTCCTTGCCGCCCCAGGCAGGCATGTTGGGGCATGTGTTGGACCAGCAGATTCCGATGCATCCCTGGTCCGCTGCCTGGAAGCCGTAGCTCCCGCCCCTCATCCAGTGGTTGTTGTTGCCCAGTGCAACCAGCCCGATACCATACTCCTTCGCCAGCTCACAGGCCCTGTCCATTGCCAGCCTGGCATTCAGCGGCCCAAACCCCCTGTGTCCGTTCCAGCGCTCAAATGCTCCCATCTGCAGTTCACATTCAGCCACGATATCCGGGTCAATCTCCCCCTTCTCCAGATATTCCACCACTCTCGGGAAACGGTTCAGGCCATGGGAGTAAACACCCGCAAGGCTGTTCTGTGCGAAAATCACAGCCGCGGCCTCTGCCCGGTCCTCCGTAAATCCCTTCTTTACAAGAACCCTCTTAAATTCGTTAACCATTGTCTCATAGGGAACTCTCTTCATCTTCATATCCTCCTGGTTTTATGTTTGGCCGATTGCATCCTGCTAATTGTTTCTTTAATTTTGCAATCGATTGCTAAAATGTTCTTAATAAAAGAGCCTGCCTCCTGGTGTTTCAACATGCCCTGCTGCTGTTCATTATAAGTTCATGATTAGACGCTATTGACAAAATACCTGTCATAAGGTATTCATCCGTATCTTTATAACAATCATTTTCACATGCTCCGGTTCATCCATCTGACAGAACGGGCGGTGGACATCATTGGGGAAAAATATGGCATAGGAACCTGGCATCATTGGAAGCATCACTTCCACGGAACCGGGATTTTCTTCGTAAAATAATGCATCCTTTTCCCTCAGGCAATCCATACGCACCTGGTTATCGCCAAAATCCGGATAATATCCGATGTATTCCCGGCCGGAAACCATATAATGCAGTTCTGCACATTCCTTATGGACCTCCGGCATCCTCTCCTCCTTTTTTCCGGTCCTGCGTTCATTTATCGATACCATGAAATCCTTACTCTCCAGCGGATACCTCCCATCCTTCATCAAGGATGCGTCCGTATTCCTGCAGTATGCAATGGCCTTTTGTATCTGTTCCAGGTTACATGCTCCACATTCCACTGCATCAATATGTGCTAAAATCATATGTACCTCTTTCTTTTTCATTAAATTGGCTTCTTATTTTTTGCAATCGATTGCTATCCTGTTTTAATAATATCATAAGCGTTTATTGATTTCAAGTGCCTTTTTATTGTCTTATTTTACGTATTTTATTGACTAATTTTGTGCAATATTACTTTTTCGGTTATTTTTCAGTATTTTAAGGCATTTTATTTTGCAGAAGTACCGCAATCGATATATTTGTTGCCTTCATTTATCTTATACTCTGATTTATATATTTATTTACCTCACCGCTCATCCCCCATCGCATTCCCACATTCCCACATTCCCCCATAATCCAATACCAGATATTTAACCACAAAAAACAGGAGCCACGCGTCAACACGTACACTCCTGTCCTATTACCATCATTTCCTGAACCGCTAATGATATCGCCGCTATCACCCTTCGCGGCTCCCATCTACCACTACGGCTTTGTCCTCCGTCCGCGGCTCCCATCTACCGCTGCGGCTCTGTCCTCCATCCGCGTCTT
>DS990260.1:2620059-2707081 GCA_000155435.1 Clostridiales bacterium 1_7_47FAA
CCATCTGCCTCTGCGGCTTTGTCCTCCGTCCGTGTCTTCCATCTGTCTCTGCGGCTCTGTCCTCCATCCGCGTCTTCCATCTGCCTCTGCGTCCCCATCTCACGTCCGCATCTCCCGTATTTCCTACGTACATACGCGCACATCCGCGTACATCCCACCCATCAAGTGCTTTCCCGCTCCACAATACGCGAAAACAACATGATTTTATCAGGATTTTCCCTTCCCTCCAGACTGTCGAGAAGAATCCTGGCTGCTTCCAGGCTCATTTCCAACAGGCGGTTATTAAGGGAGGTAAGCTTTGGATAGCAGATATCACAATACTTGGAGTTATCCACGCCCATCACTGCTACCTGCCCAGGCACCTGTATCTTCCTGTCGTGCAGGACACGGATTGCGCTGACCGCTGACAAATCCTCCCCGAAGATAACCCCCTCCACATCCGGGTGTTCCTCCAGGATCCGTTCCATCATGGCATACCCGTCCTCAAGGGTAGTGGGACATTCATAAAGCCAGAGTCCTTCCCTTTTCCAGCCTTTTTTTTCCATCCCCTGTATGAATCCCTGCTGTTTGGAGAGGTTGCTTGGGGTGTGGTTAGGCAGGACAAATGCCAGCTTTTCATGGCCTTTGGCGGTGAGCATTTCCACGCAGTGCTCCACGCCTTCCCTCTCGTCCACCAATACTCCCTTTACATTGGGAAGGTCCAGATAACCGTTGGTAATCACCACCGGAACCTTTGAAAGACCGCTTTCCAATGCCCGTTTCACCGCCTCACACTGAAAGGTGGAGCCCACCAGTATGACCCCGTCCACACGCCTCTGCTCCAGAACCTTCACCGCATCCACTTTCTTGTCATCCGTAAGCCCTGTATTGAGGATCAGGCTGCAATATCCATGCTTCCCCATCTCTTCCTCGATATAATATGCGATATCCACATGATGCGCATACCGGATATCCGCAATCAGTATCCCTATCATCCGGCTGGCCTTGTTCACAAGTCCCCTTGCAGTCTCGTTGGGGCTGTAATCGTACTGTTCCAGCAAAGCCAGTATCTGCTTCCTGGTTTCCTCCTTGATTCCCGGCTTATTGTTCACAACCCGGGAAACCGTGCTGGCAGAAACCCCGGCTATCCTGGCTATATCATATATAGTCATATTTCCCTGCCCCTTCCCATGTAACAATATTTTGCAATCGATTTTATACTAAAAACATTGTAGCACGGGGGCCTTTTTCCTGCAAGTGTAAAGTTGGGAATGGGTTTCCTGCCGGTTTTAACGCCAATGAGGGCGTGTCCCTCACTTTCCGGCCTCCGATGGCTGGCACAAAGGACAATAGTAAACAGTCCCGCCCAGATACATCTCCTTCGTATCCGCCCTGTTCTGTCATGTCTGCCATCACGTCCCTGATTGCATGAAAGACCTTCTCCTCATCCTTGGCAGACCAGTCTTCCAGTTTTTTCCTTGGATGTATCCCTGCCCGCGTATCCATTGCTCCCCAATCATTCCGGGGCTATTTCCCCATTTCTGCTATATCTTCTATTTCTTCTTTTTCATCCGCACCCCAATCATTTCCTTCACATCCTCCAGCGTCTCCTTATCCCTTACCTCTATCATGAGCCATCTTCCCCCATTAAAAGGAGCCGTACCTGCATACAGTTCCTGTAGGTACGGCGAGCATCCCTTCAGTACTAATTCCGCCTCAGCCGCCTCCTTGGCGCCAATGGAAACCATGCAGATAAAATATCCATGATCCGGATAAAGAGTGCAGATGGCCCTGGACCCCTTCTTATACTTCACATTCCAGCCTGTCTGCATGGAACATCTGCTGTATTCAATGCTGGGCGAAGTGACGTATGTCTTTTGCAGATAACTGCACAGCTGCTCCCAATACGGGCTATTGACAAATTCCCCAATCTGCTTCATATCCGGCTGGCAATGGGCCGGGTAAGTTTCATGCCAAACCATATCCAATTCCTCACTTTCATCTGTTTTACCAATCATATCAGAGCAAAGATGACATCAGTGTGTCATTATTATGTGTTTTCATTGTCACCGTCCTGCCAGAAACTGCGTATATCATGCTGGGTAAGCCCGTCCACAAACTCCCGTTTTAATACCAGGAACTGTTCCAGTTCCAACATGACCTGGAACAGAACCGCCCTGGACTCGAATTCCTCCCTGGTCGCAGGAAGGGGCTGAAGCCTCATCTGCCGCTTTACATCCTCCAGTTCTTTAAGCAGCCCGCGGGCATTATTATATTCGTGGAAGGAACTGCTGACCGACATAAAAAGCCTGGCCAGATACCGCGCCTGACCCGGAAATGAATCAAACCATTCCAGGTGCGACCGGATCCTGCGCAGGATTAACAGCTGGTTTTTCCGCAGCCCCATATAGGCCAGATAGTATATCGTCTCTGCCAGCAACCTGTTTTCCATCTCCTTATACGCATCCTCTTCCCCCTGTCTCAGCATTTCCTCCAGATTGGAAAATACTGTTTCATCCCCGGAATCCCGGAGTTTTAGCATATTGCCGCCGCACTGTCCATCCCCATTCAGCATATCGCCCATCTGAGCCAGGATACACCGGAACTGTGACTCAATCCGGTGCTGCTTCTGCCGTATCACCCCGGTTTTTCCGGGCATATAGAGGTTCATTGCCACTCCCACCCCGGTTCCAACCAGCAAAAGCAGTACCTCATTCAAAATATTGCCTGCCGACACCGAGCCTTCGGTCAGGAAATGGGTCATAAGAACCGTGCTTACCGATATTCCCTCCTGCACATTCAGCAATGTGCATACCGGGGTAAACACCAGAAGAAATGCGCCGACTGCAATGGGGCGGTATCCCAGGAAGTAAAAACACACCGGGGCCAGCAGCAGAGCCACAAGGAAGGCCGCCATGCGCTTTGCCATCACACGGATTGTCTCCCGCTTCGTGTCATGTATGCTTAAAAGGGTAATCACTGCCGCCGATGCAGCGTAATTCAGCCCCAGCCATTCCGCCGCCACCATCGACAGAAGGCTTCCCCCTGCAATTTTTATGATTTTCAATCCATTCAAACCACGGTTCATCAATAAATCCTTTCAGGTTCCAATTTTCAGTCATTGCAATTCCCTTTATTTGGAAATCATGCCCACAACGGAAACGTTGTATTTACAACATTTACCAGATTACGGCAGCATCAATCCAGCATTTCCAGAACTTCCAGAAAAACATGGTTCAGCTCCTCCCAGCCGTTCATCCTGTCATCGGCAAGGACGGATGCGGCGGCCTTCTGCCGTTTTAGCTCCTGTTCAATGAAATCCTGTATAACCGGAATCCTCTGTCCCTTTTCACTTTCGCCGCTTCTCTTTTTTATCTCCAGAAGTTCCTCAATGCCTGCCCGTAAATCCCCCGGCATTTCCATCTTCATCAGGTCATCAAACAGTACCGGGGGCGGACAGCCCTTCTCCAGTATATAACGCCCGGCCAGCAATGGCCGCAGCGCATAAAAATATTTTTTGTATCTGACCTGATTCTCCTGAAGGAACTGGTCACAGGTGTTCCCGGCCGTGCCGCAGTAATGATGGACCGCCGCCTTTACCGAAAAGCATGGGGCAGCGGCATCATAAATCCTGTTCCAGATGTCTGTTGTCTTATATACCACGGGCGAATTCCCCCACTCAAACAGGGTGGCGTTTCCCCTGTGGAAATGCTTCAGCGTTTTTTTAAGGTCCCACCCATTGATATCCAGCACCTCATCCATCTGCCACTCTATCACGTCCCTCGGCTCATCCAGGCGCAGATAATCCTCCCTGGCCCTTACGTATATGAACCGGACATCGTAATCACTGTCCGGTGAAGCAAATCCCCATGCCCGGCTCCCGGACTCCACTGCATGGAGTATTGTCACATGCTCCTGCTTTTCAATCTCCTTCAGCTTCATCTGGATCTCATCTATGATTCCCATCATCAGTAATCCCCCTCTATGGCCTTCCTGTTCACATATTCCACAAATGCCTCCACCTTTTCCATATCCGGATTATCTGGAAGGATTGTATTCTTCGTTGCCTGTAGAAGCCGCTCCTCGTAGTCCTTTAGCATGTCATAGAAATCGCTGCCAAAGGTCCCGTCCTCCTTCTGAAATCCTCCGGACCGTATCCTGAGCAGCAGATCAAGGTCAGACCTCCTGTTTGTCCGGATTTCCCCTTTTTCCAGGATATCCACTGCCATCATGAACAGCCGGATAAGATGCATGGCATGTTTGTTCAGATGGTTATCATCCTTCTTTTTGTTCCGTTTTCCAATCTTATCATAGTCCTTTACAACGCTGTGCATGATGGACCACATATTCTCATAATCCCGAAGGGGCATATGCCTGTAATGGGCATCCACAAATATCTCTGTCTCCAGCAGCGGATTCTCCGCCTTATCAATATAGAGACGGATACTGCCTTTGTCAAAATCAGCATACCGCCGTTCAAAATCCTCCAATGCATTTGTCACCGAGTTGAAGATATGGCGTTCCCTCTCTGTCTGCGGCATGGAGTCCCTGGCAATTGCGTTCTGCAGACGCCGCAGCTGGGCGCCCGCATATCCGCCAAAGGACTTGGCTGCGCGCTTGGACAGGAACATTTTCCTGTTGTCCAGAAGCTCCTGTCCAAGACTTGACTTTATCAGGTACTGGTCATGGTCCAGGCCCAGAATCTCGCATGTATTGGGGTTACACTCCAGCAGCAGCCTCACCATTTTGTTAAATGAATAGATAACCGTATCCGTACCGCTGTCCTCATACTGCTCAAACTCCGTCAGACCAATCAGGTCCGAGGGCATGTTAAGGGTAATTCCCCTGAAGTCAATATCGCTGTTTTCATTATTCGTCCCGTAAGCATGGCTTCCGCCCAGCCCAAGAAGCATGATCCGCCTGCCCAGTCTTGGCTCGGTCCTCAAGAAGCCATACTGCGGGGTGTTCATAAGGTGTCTGAAGTCCGGTTGTCTTGTCAAATGCCTGTCCTCCCTGTATTATGTTTACCTGAAAATGAATCATTTTCATCTATATTATCTAATCTATATTATAGCGTAACCTTTTCCGTATTAAAAGAAAAAGAAGAGTCATCAAGACTCCTCTGTTTCCTCTTTCCCGTATTTATGGATATCTTTTTTCTGTCTCAGTGTATTAGGTCCCAGGAACTCCCCGTCCGTCCAATGGTTGTTAAATGTCTCAACCTCCCTGGCCCGGGCCTCCAGTTCCTTCGTGGACTCCTGCTCTCCCTGCTTCATTGTCATCACCTCAGGGATAGTATGGCCGCCAGGCCGGGATGGTATGCAGGGCAATCTTGTACAGACCCTATATTTTCAAAAAATAATACAGATTGATTCCCTCAATGGATATACCCATATATGGATTGTCAAAGACCTCCCTCACACCCTTCACTACCCTGATGAATGTCTTGTGGAACTCTGTCTCGCTTTCCACTTCCACAGGATTCCATACGGATGTATACTCCGCAGTAGGGCCTTTTAATTCACAGCCCCGCCTGTCCCCGCAGATCATATAAGACATGGCCAGCCTTGCGCTTATGTAAATCCCAGTCTCAAGATATATCCTGTCTGCCACGTCTTCCCATGTCCTAATTAAGACATCCTCCGTAAATTTTTCCGGTCCCAGACCTGCAAATATAACGATGTACCGCTTTGTCAGCATCTATTTCAGCCTTTTTTATTTAGTATATTGGAGGCTGCCTGGCATTATTCTGGGTAGGCACGGCCATAAAAGTAATGGGACAGTTAATTCCCCGCGTAACGGAGGATCATGATATGGGTTCCTTCTTTCTTCGATACTTCATGGCTTTTCATGATACTGAAGCCTGTACGGAAGGTTAACTGGACCACATCTTCCCTATTATGGGTATACAGGATCAGAACCGAACCTTTTTTCAGAAAGTCAGGGATTATCTGAAAAAACCGTTTGTAAATATCATAGACCTCATCATCTGTCAGACGGCCAATCTTAAAGGGCATATTGGTAATCACTTCGTCAAAGAGATAGTCATGTGTAAACTGGAAGAAATCCCGGTTGATAAAGTGGATGACCTGCCTTGCCGCCTCTGCGTTCTCCCTGGCTTTCAATATGGCGTCCTCCTGGATATCGATTCCGTATGAGGTATTGGCCCGGACTGCTTTATGGCGTTCAATCAGCATGGTCCCTACCCCGCAAAATGGATCCAGGACCTGCGCATCCTCTTTCATGTATTCTTTTGCAAGCGCTGCGGTCAGGGCCGCGTTAACCGGCTTTATGCTGGTGGGGATCACTTCCCTGCGGTAGGAAAACCGCGTGTCCTTCAGGGTAAACAGCTTTACCATGATGTTGCAGTTCCCCAGCTTATTTTCAATTAACCGCAGCTCAAATTCGTAATTTTCCGTTGTGTTTATCAATTTCCTGTCTGATAATGCTTCAATCTTAGAAGCCACCTTTTTCAGGAACACGCTTTTCTGGCCCAAATCCTTCTTACTCTTTAACTCCAGCCGGAAATGATAGGGCGGGTTTCCTTCATGGCTTTTTGACAGGAAGGATAGCAGCGGGGAATCAACCACTGTATGGGCAATCTTATCCGGTTCCATTTCGCTGGTTTCCATGCCCCTTACCACAAACAGCAGCTCCTGATAGGTGCGGATTCCCTTAATCCAGTTAAGATTGGTAACCCTTGCCATGACCCCGGCTCCCATAAGCTTTATTTTCGCATTTGGCTCCAGCTCCATCAGTTCACCGGCGGTCAGCTCCCGGTAATTCCGGTTGGTAATCAGAAAGATGTCATAGGCTTTATCCCAGCCAATGAATTTATGGGCGGAAACCCCTTCTATGTGGACAATCAGGAAGGATAGCTTCCTCATTTCTTCCATTACATGCTTCTGGTTTTCTTCCGTAACCTTTTCTTTTCCCAACACAGCCAGCTGCTCTTTTATGGCATCCATATACTCCCTATAATCAAAGTTGCCGATGGCTGATAAGTAGGAACTCTTAACAAACCTCTGCCCATCCTCCTGATATGCCTTCCAGATAGGCGCCAAAAACAACGGATTCCTCAAATCCCCCATCAGCAGCGCTGCATTCTTCCTGGTCTTGGCATCTTCCGACTGCAGCAGGTTGATAAGGACCGCCTCCTTGCCTTCCAAAAGGGATGAAAGCTTCCTCCGCTCCCCATTGTCCTTTATTTCCTGCCTGATTTTACTGAGATTCTGTCTTACTTCCTGTCCATCCTGGATCTGCTCCCATAATTCCTGTATCATAGTTCTCCTTGCGTTTATTATATTTATAGTTACCGCTGTTACTGCTGTCCTTATTTAATCATCCGTGGAAAAGCCAGGAAACATATATCCCTCCTGTAAGACACATAAATAAGTATGCATGTCTTATATTATAGCGCATCTTTTCCCTTAATAGAAGAAAAAGAAGGGACAATATGATTTCCTTGCCCCCTCTTACCCGTATTTATGGATTTTTTATCTTTTCCTTGTATCAAAACCCATGAGGAAATTGTATTCAGACAATTCACAACCAGGAAGCACATTATATACATCTGCTGTGACTCTCCGCAATGAATACTTTTCTTCATACGCCATTTAACCTAAAGCGGCTTACCCTGCTTTTCAGAACCTGGGACTGTCCGTAGAGTTCTTCGGACGCGGCGGCTGACTCCTCTGCAGTGGCAGAGTTGGTCTGAACTATTTCGGATATCTGGTCGATGCCTGCGGAAATCATTTCAGTCGCGGCTGCCTGCCTTTTTGAAGCCTCCGCGATTTGGTTTATTTTAGATATCATATCATCGGTACCACCAGCTATATTCATGAGCGAGGCTGCGGTTTCTTCCGCTACTTTTGTTCCATAATCAACCAGAGAGAGAGACTGCTCAATCAATGCCTCCGTGCCCTTTGAAGCATCTGATGATTTGGTTGCCAGGTTGCGCACCTCCTGAGCCACCACGGAAAATCCTTTGCTTGATTCACCAGCCCGGGCCGCCTCCACAGCGGCATTGAGGGCCAATATATTGGTCTGGAACGCGATATCATCAATCGTCTTTATGATTTTTCTGATTTGCGTAGAGTTTGCATTGATTTCTTCCATCGCATGTTTCATTTCCTGCATCTGCTGGTTACAGGCCAGAATATTTGCGCCCATTTCACCTGCCGCTGTTTTTACCAATTGTGAGGTTTCCGCATTCTCCCTCACCTGCCGGGATATCTCTGACATGGTCGCTGCCAGTTCTTCCACCGAGCTGGCCTGGGCTATGACACCCTGCGAAAGTATCTGTGCACCGTTGGAAACCTGGTCTGCCCCGCTGGCAACCTGGTCGGAGAACATGTTGATTTCTGAAATGGTCTCATTCAGAGAATTAAGTACAATAAACAGGGACTCCTGTACCGGCCGAAAATCCCCCTGGAAATCATCATAGCACGGTATTTTCAGATTACTGTCCGCCAGCTGCTGCATAACCCTGGAAATCGCATCCATGTAATAGGAAATCTTGTCTGACATTTGCCGTATACTGTTTGAAAGGCTTCCCAACTCATCCTTTGATGTATATTTTACATCAATTTTCAGATGTCCCTGCTCCATCTGCCTGGCTGCAGATTCCAGCTCCTTAATCGGTCTGGTAATGCTGCGGGTGATATAGACTCCAAAAAGAACGCTTACAAGTACACTGGCTAACCCCAACACAGACAATACAACAATAAATTTTGTCTGCGCGGCGCGCAGATTCATAATCAATGCATCTGCTTTCTTGTCCGCTATTTCAATAAGTTCATCCAGTTCCGCCTGTGCTTTATGTATGGTTATGATATTATTTGCCTCCATATAGGCAGCAGCTTCTGCCTTTTGATCCTGCACCGCAAGTCCCAGGACATGCTCACGCTGCGGCGCAAGTTCAGTCAGCGCCGCCTGGAGCCGATCCACAATTGCCTGGTCTCCCAAAAAATCTTTCTGGATAATAGGTATCAGTTCCTGGATCTTGCTTTCACACGCCCTGGCATTATTTAACGCCTGCTCCGTATCCGCCTGATTGGTACTGGCGATGGCACGAAATACAGATTTCTGCATTGCCTCAAAACTGGAATTAACCGTATTCGCCGCATTCAGGACTTTGAAAGGACCATTATAGAACGCCTCCACTTTTGTCCTGATACTTATTAAGTTTCCAATACTCACGGCAATGCTGATTACCAATAAACTCAGAACAAATGCATAAGAAATCGTGAGTTTTTTACTGACTTTAAAATTCTTCATAGCTATTTTTCCTCCTGTTACCGAATCATTCCATTTTCCCCGTTCCATATGGATCAGACTGAATCAAAACAGAGGTTCCCAGCATTTGTTCCTTCTTTAATAATTCCAAAAATGATTCCGCGTTCATCGGTCTGGCAAAATAGTAGCCCTGTCCATGGTCACAATGATATTGATGCAGCAGATTCAGCTGCTCCACCGTCTCAATCCCTTCCGCTAAAGAGCGTGTCATGGGAAGCTCGCGGCAAATCTGCATCGTGTTTTTCATGACAATGCGGCTCTTTGCATCGCTGCTTAATTTATCTACCAGAGACTTGTCAAATTTAATCTCATTAAAATCAAGTGTAGTCAGAATAGACAGGTTGGAGTATTTTGAACCAAAATCATCCAATGAAACAGAAAATCCCTCCGCCGCAATCTGGTTCATTAAGTCAATCAATTGCTGCGGATCCAATTTACTGATACTTTCGGTTACCTCTATGGTAATCTTTTCCGCAGGAACTCCATATTCCTGGCAGATTTGTTTGATTTGGCCCACAACATCGGAGGCCATCAGTGTAACACGGGAAAAATTAGAGGAGATATGGGTTTCAATCCCCTGCTTCTTCCAGTTCTCCCAATCGGCACAGACGGTCTGGAATACAAATAGATCCAAATGGCAGATTACACGCTCCCTTTCATAATGGGGAATGAAACGATCCGGCAGGATTAAGTTTCCCCGCTTGCTCCTTTTCCGCACCAGGGCTTCCGCACCGATAATCCGCCCGGTTTTAAGGCAGATCTGAGGCTGATAATGGACCTCAAAGCGGTGGTCGGCAATATCCCTTAAAAGCTCCGTGGCAATACCTGCGCGTGCCATTCTGTCACCTTGCAGGATGGCATGGTAATACCGCTGCTTTTCTGCATACATCAGGTCATCAGCCTTCAGGATTTCTTCGTCAGCCGATACATTCCCTTCATTCCAGGTATGGCCAATGGATACGTCATACTCTTTGTTCTTATCAAAATCCTGAATCAGCTTCTCTGTAAGCGCCTGAAAGTCCTGTTTATCCATATTGGGGCAAAGCACCGTAAACTCATCTCCGCCCACCCGGTATGCTTCACATTCCACGTGCAGTTTCAGGATATCTGCCACTTTTTTTATCACCTGGTCGCCATATTCATGGCCATTGCTGTCATTGATTTTCTTCATTCCATTGATGTCGATATAGATGACACCTAAGGAACGCAGGGTTTGATTGGAAAGCTTATCCAACATTTTTATAAAGCTGTTCCGGTTCTGGAGGCCAGTTAGTAAATCCGTATAGCTGAATAATTCGAGGGTCTGGATCAGCCGGCGCCGCTCCATTTCCTCCAATACAAAGCTGCATACACTACGGAGCAGGGATAGATCCTCCGTGCTCTCTGTCGGATTGTCAACACCGAGGAAACCGATTATCTGACCATTTTTCTTAAGCGGGGCGGCGGCAAGGCTTTCAATCCCCTGGTCTTTTAAGATACGGTAATCAGGTGAATCAACTGCCAGGTCCTTATCCAGGGAGGTAATAAAAAACTCTCCGTCAATCTTAAATTTGTGATTCCAGTCCCTGATGTATTCCATTGGGATATTTTTTAAAACTGCTATCTGACGCAAAATACCAGGGACGCACCATTCAAAGGTGTTATCAATGTGGTTTTCTCTGTATTCAAAGATATATGCCCGGTCAGCCGCATAAAAGCGGCATATGGTCTCCAAAAAGCGGTTCACCGCCGCGTTGACATCTGCTTCACTGGAAAGTGTCTGAATACAGTCCACCAATGTTTCTTCCACTGTAAGGCGGTTCGAAACACGGTCGAATTTTTCTTTCTGGGCAGTAACATCCCGCGCAATTTCAAGCCGACGATATTTCCCTTCATACAAAACCAGGATATCCGTGATGTCAAACCACATCCGGAGCTTTCCGTTATAATGCTCCCAATGATATGGCTGGCCTGGCGCCAGTTTACTGTTTGTACAGAATGGGCAGACACTGTCCAGTCCCTGAATCAACTCATAGCATTTTCTTCCATAAGTATCCTGCGCATGCTCGAATCCGTATAGGGAGGCTGCCGCCTGTGTCATATATATTACTTCGTTGGTATCCGTATCCGTAGCATAGGCCACCAGATTCTGCTGGTTTATAATAAATCGTTCAAAAAAAGTTTCGTTCACAGTATACCTCCCGGATAATCAGACTGCAGGGACTAAATATTTTTCTATTTCCAACGCAAGGGTATCAAAACTTAAAGGCTTCGCCATATGACCGTTCATCCCGACGGCCTCTGCATTCCGGATGTCCTCAACAAAAGCATCGGCTGTCATTGCTATAATCGGTATCGTTACGGCATCTGTACGGTTAAGCGCCCGGATTGCACGGGTAGCCTCATAACCGTTCATCACCGGCATCTGTATATCCATTAAGATCAGGGAATAGTAGCCGGGAGTGCTCGCCTGAAAAAGCCTGATTGCTTCCTCGCCATTTACCGCGGCCTCCAGCCTGGCTCCAAAGCCGCCCAAAAGTTCCATGGCAATTTCCCGGTTCAGCTCATTATCCTCTACAAGCAGGATTGTCTTATCATGCAAATCATAGGTTTTGGGTTCCTGGCTTGATGTCTCCTCACCTTTTAAATACTTCATCATGCAGTCCCTGAATGTGGATTGGAAAAAGGGCTTTTCTATATGTCCATCGATACTGGCAGTTATCCCGTTTTTGATTTCGCTCCAATCGTAGGCGGATATAATCAGCAGCGGCGGTTCCCCCGCAGCTTCCCTTTGGACCTGTTCTATCACAGCTGAGCCATCCCGCCGGAGCAGCTCCCAATCCATAATCACCATCTGATAGCTTTCTCCAGCCTTCTGACGACCACGGATATGGGATAGCGCTTCACTGATGCTTCCTGCGCAGTCTGTCCCAACCCCCAGGCCGCCCAGGGCCTGCTGTGCATCTTTTAGGACAACCGGATCTGTATCCAACAGCAGAATATTCCCACATTCATCAATACATTCAATTGGAGGAACCGGAATGTGCTGCATCGGCAGCGTCACACGGAACGTGGTCCCCTGTCCCGGCAGGCTGCCCAGTATAATGTCGCCGTCCATCAGCTCCGTGAGCCGTTTCACAATGGCAAGGCCAAGGCCGCTGCCTTCAATCCGGTCGGTGCGGCTATCGCGTTCCCGGGCAAACGTCTCGAAAATATGTTCCTGAAAATCCTCCTTTATGCCGGGTCCTGTATCCGAAACCGTAAAGGAGAGGGCAGCGTTATTCTCCAGCTGTTCCACCTCAAATACAATCTGTCCATTTTCAGGCGTGAATTTAGAGGCGTTGGATAAGAGGTTCAATAATATCTGCCGCAGACGCAGTTCATCGCTGTAAAAATGCTCCTGTCTGACATTCATTAAATGAACCTTGAACTTCTGCCGCTTTGCACGGACATTGGGCAGGGTAATCATGATAATCTCCCTGACTAAATCAGGCAGCGAAAGGGGCGCCATATGTATGGAGACCTTGCCGCTTTCAATCTGCGACATATCCAGCACATCATTGATCAGACCCAGAAGGTGGTGGCTGGAGAGCCGGATTTTGTGCAGACAGTCCTTTACACGTTCCGGATCCTGGAGGTGGGCGTCGGCAATCTCCGTCATCCCGGCAATCACATTCATGGGTGTACGTATATCATGGCTCATCCGGGAGAGGAACTCCGACTTGGCCGCGTTCGCCAGCTTGGCGGCCTCCAGTGCCGTATTGAGCATTTCCGTGCGCTCTTCCAGCTGGTGCTGGAGTTTTCTAAGCTCTGTAATATCCGTAATGTCAATAAACACCACCAGGTAAACCGGATCATCGGCAATGGCGTCAATACAGGTGCCATGGAGCTGCAGCCAGCAGTCCCTGCCATGCTTATCCTTGACACGGATGGATTCATCCAGTTCCAGTGCCTCCCGCCTCCGTAATTCCGGGAGCAGGGCCTCAATGACCTGGCGGCTCTCGGGCTGTAAAACCCCCATAAAATCAGTATCAGCCAGATGCTCCAAATCCACATCAAAAAAATCCTTGATACGGCTGCTTGCATCAATCATGATAAGCCGGTCCGGTAAGACCCGGTACTTGACAATAAAACCGGGAACGTGTTCATAAGCAACGCTTTTATCCTGCTGGGCCTGCAGCAGTTCGGTGACATCAATCATGGTGGTATAAGCCATCTGGATCCCGTCCTGATATTCATTGGTAAAGAAATCCACCAGCTTCACCCAGCGCGAGGAGCCGTCCGGGAGCTTCAGCGGCAGATATGTCTCAAAGCTGTCCTCCCCCGCAGCGGACATGTTGTCTATTTTATTGCAGAGGATATCCCAGGTCTCCAGGTTATCCATGAAATACTCATCACAATGATTATGGAACCTGGCCTCATATTCGGGCTTGGTGTACCCGATGAGCTGATAATAAAAATCATTGGCCCAGACCACGGAGAAATGCTCATCCACCTTATGCTTGCTGACGCTGACCTTCATAGCCCGCATCATCATTTCCAGCTCATTCTTCGTCTGAACAAGCTCTGTCACATCTGTCATGACCGTGTAGGAGGTGCGGTAACCATCCACATATTCATCTGTAAAAAAGCTGACCAGCTTTACCCAATAGCTGGAGCCATCCTCGTATTTCATGGGGACAATCATTTCATATTTATCCTCCCCCTTCTCCAGCACAGATGTAACCTTCCTCGTAAGCAGGTCCCAGCCTTCCGGGTTATTGGCATAATATTCATCCGCATGGTTGTGGAACAGGGACTCATACTTTGGCTTCGGATAACCAATCAGTCTGTAGTAAAATTCATTGGCCCAGATGCAGGTGAAATGCTCATCCACCAGATGCGAGCTGACACTGACATTGAGCGCGCTCATGAGCATTTCCTGCTCACGTGTCATTGTTTCATAGTTTTGCTGTGCGCGCATCTGCTCTTTCTGGGCCAGCATCATTTCCGTCACATCAACCATGGTGGTGTAGGCGACCCGGTACCCGTCCATATACTCCTCTGTAAAGGCAGCCTGCAGCTTAATCCAGAATGGGGAACCATCCGGATAGACCATGGGCAAATAGACCGAGTACCCTTTTTTCCCGCCTGCCAGACTGGATTTTATCCTATCCGTAAGCATTTTCCACCCCTCCGGGTTGGTTTCAAAGTACCTGTCGCATTGGTTTTGAAAACGGGCTTCGTACTCAGCCTTGGTATAACCAATCAGATCATAATAGTAGTTGTTGGCCCAGATGCAGGTAAGGTGCTCATCCATAAGGTGCTTACTGACACTGGCGCCCAAAACTCCCATCAGCATACTGTATTCGTTATTGAGTTGCTCATAGCTTAAATTGATTTCCACCTGGCTCTCCTCCATCGTATCTTCTGGTGTAAATATCTTTTGGCGCTAATATCTTATGGCAATAATATCTTATGGCGTTAATATCCTGTGGCACTAATAAATCCTATCTTCCCTGGCGGAAAACAGGCGCCCCGGCTCCGTCGCCATCCCCTCCTGTGAACAGGTGCCCTTCCTCCCTCACCGTCCCTCTTTATCCAGGAGGCGAGTATATGGAATATCGGTTCCGTCCATGGTTCTTAGATTCATACAACGCCTTATCGGCATTCCGGTACAGTTCATCGAATGTCGTTCCATGCGCCGGAGACAGCGCAATCCCAATGCTGATGGAAACAGAACCAGGGTCTTTTCCAAAGGAAAAGGAGTGGTTAAACAGCTCCCCCAGCCGGGCCGCTATTTCCATTACCTGTTCAACGGAGGGAACATCATCCATGAAGACCACAAACTCATCCCCGCCCAGGCGTCCGGCCACATCGCAGGGACGGACCTGTTCCCTGAGCAGGGCCGAGGCATCCGAGAGGACTTCATCCCCCCGCTGATGGCCGAAGGTATCGTTGACCCATTTAAAATTGTCAATGTCAATCAGCAGGAAGGCATGATTCTGGTCCGGACCGCAGTGCTTAAGATGCGACTCTACCAATTGCTGAACCGTACCGCGGTTCGGCAGGCCGGTGAGGGCGTCTGTTTCCGCGCGTTTCTGCATCTGGGCAGCTGCCCGCTTATCCTCATCAATATCAATAATAATCCCCACCACCTGCTTCTGCCTTTTATCACTGCCATGGATGACCGTCATACGGGTCCGGCACCAGATCAGCCGGCCCTGTCCAGCACGAAAGCGGTATTCTATCACGACATAGGATTCACCGGCTTTCAGCCTGCTGACAGCATCATCCACAATAGGGCGGTCTTCTTCAAAAACCCGGTCATATATCTGCGCAGGAGGCGGGAAGCCGAATTTACTTTCGAAAACAGGGGAAAAGTGGATGCTTCCATCCCCCAGGTTCCAGGTGAAAATGATATCCTGGGCCTGTTCAGCAATGATCCGGTACCTCTCCGCGTTGATAAGCGACTCCTCCTCCGTCCGCCTGCTTTCAGTAATGTCAATAAGCACGCACTGCACAGAGTTTTTCTCTTCCAGACCGCCGGGCACCCGTGCCGCACTGGCCCGCATCCAGCGCACCTTTCCGGCCTTCGTGAGGATGCGGTAGTCCAGGGAAGGGCAATCCCTCCTGCTGGCAACAAAACTTTTTACCCGGTCAAGTACCATCTCCCTGTCCTCCGGGAGAATGATCCGGGTATAACGCCGGTGAATCCCTTCACCGTTGAATTCATCTTCCGGGTACCCGGCCAGGCGGTAAAATCCCTCGTTGGCATAATCGATATAAATGTCGTCATCCACATGCAGCCGGACCACGCCTCCAGGGATACTGTTGGTAAGGGCCGCCAGCCTGCGCTCCGACCGTTCCAACAGGGTGGAGTCCAGGACAATGATATCAATATATATCTGGTCCCCGGCCTGCTCAACCTTTGAGCAATAGGCTGTATTCTGCGAAACGTCCCCATTTTTCATACGGATGCGGTAATCCACACTGACGGCACTGTTGTTCCTGATTAGTTTATCAATAGCTGCATTGACCTTAGGGAGGTCCTCCTCCAGGACAAAATTTAAGGCATTTCCATAAATCGGCGCCTGCCCGCATTCCTCCCTGCTGTAGCCGGTCAGGGCATAATACCTGTCTGTTGCCATCACGATACGGTTGTTGTCAGACAGGCAGAGACGCGCCACACCACCGGGAATGGTGTTCATCAGGTTACCCATCTTGCGCCGCATCCCTTCAGCGTCCCAGGCTGCTTCCATCCGCTGCGTATCATCCAGCAGGTACAGGAGCAGACAGGATCCCCACGGGGAGTCAGGCAGCCTGCCTGCAAATGCCCTGACCCACATCAGGCCGCCATCCCTTTTCATGATACGGAAGCCAAGTTCCGTTTCGCTGATGGCTTTGGCCTGTCCAGACATGCTGGCATTGGACTGCGCCGTAATGAAGGCTTTGACACATTCCCGGTCCTGCGGAAAAACAATCATATCCAGACATCGGTGGTGACAGCTGACTTGAATCTCCTCCCGCCCATAACCTGCCATATCAAATATACAGCCGCCGGCAAATAAAATATCCCGGCTTTCAAAACTGATTCCAACCAGACCACCCGGAACCATGTCCATTATTGAGTCCAGGATCCCGCCTGCATATTTTTTCTCAAGTCCTCCCGGAAAACCTGATATGCTGTGATGTTCATCCATACCTTCTCATCTCCAAATCCTGGCCATCATCCAATGCCCAACCGTATAGTTTAACAGCCCCTGTGTGGGAGCAAGCCGTCTTGCCGGCCACTGCGGCTTATCTGCATCGTCCCGTTTGAGGACAGCTGATCATGCACTTCCCTGCAGGACCCTGATCAGAAACCATATCGGGGGACGCCAAACGGACGCCCCCTTCCAAATCCCAGACATATAAATTATCAATATGGAATAATGATACCGTCATACATATATCCCCTTCCCGGCCAGGTTTTATATCAGACAAGGCCATAGGAATATCCCCCATACCATACCGCCCCGGCCTGGGCTTAGGAAAGCGTTCTTCCAAACGTCATCCGCTCGAACTCCTCCGGAGGTACCGGACGGGAAAATATATAACCCTGAAGCAGATCACAGGTAGTCCCTTTCAGGAAATCTTCCTGTGCATCTGTTTCCACGCCTTCTGCAACCGTAGTCATATTCAGCTTGGCCGCCAGTTCAATCACGGATGTTATTACATCTCGTTCCTTCGGATTGTCCATCTTTTCAGAACCAAAGAACGCCTGGTCCAGCTTAATGGAATCAATATCTATATCTTTCAGCACATTGAGCGAGGAATAGCCGCTGCCAAAATCATCCATGGAACAGCGGTAACCGCATTTATGAAATGCATCAATAACCTGCATCAGCACATCCGGGTTCCCAAACACCAGTGTCTCCGTCAGTTCGATTTCCAGCAGGTCTGCCGGGACGCCGTACCGCTTACGGATTTCCTCATACCGCTTTAAGAAATCCCGGTCAGACAGATGGGCACGGGACATATTCACGGAAACCGGCACCGGATTTTCGCCATGATCAATCCATTTGCGGAGCAGGGCGCACACACGTTCAAACACATAGAGGTCCAGCTTAACAATGAACATGTTCTTTTCAAACAGGGGGATAAAATCCTTGGGCGGGATTAATCCTCTCTCCGGGTCAAGCCACCGCACCAGCGCTTCCGCTCCTGCGATGGACTGGCTGCGCAGGGACTGCTTCGGCTGAAGGTAGACGACAAACTGTTCTTTTTCAAGTGCATCACGCATCCGGTTTTCAATTTCTTTCTCCTGCATCAGCCGCAGCTGATCCAGCTCAGAGTAAAACATGCAGAGACACAGCTTTGCATCCGCTGTCCTGATGATGTTCTCCCGGGCCACGTTTGCCCGGTCCTGGATCTGCATGATTGGCAGTTTTGGGTCCTCCACATAGTAGACTCCCGCTGTCAGCGAAAGGATATATTTCTCCTCCGCATCCTTGTTAAAATGATTGACCTTCTCGGCAATGGAGTTTAAGCGTGCCTCCATTTCCTGTTTTGGGGAGGCCTTGAGCAAAAGGCTGTAGTTGTCCGCAGAGGTACGGCTCACATATTCCCCCTGCTCCAGGCAGCCGCGGATTACGTCATGTATGTATTTCAATGTCTGGTTTCCGCCTTCAATGCCAAACATCTCATTGAGAAGCTTGAATTTCTGCACATCCATCCAGACCAGGGCATAGGTGCCGGCCGGGGCCGCCCTGACCCCTTCCCCTGCCTTCAGTTCAAAGCAGGTGCGGTTGTAACCGCCTGTCACCGGGTCCGTGAACGCCAGCCGCTCCAGCTGCATGTTGGTTTCCTTCTGAAGTTCCCGCTGCCGCGTCAGGTCGGTAATATCGATGTATACAATCAGGTAGACCGGATCGCCGTCAATCCAATCAATACAGTCACCATTCAGCTGCAGCCAGACAGCATTTCCTTCCTTATCCCGCGCCTCCATGGTAAACCGGACCGGTTTTCCTCCTCGCATGGCGGGATAGCATTCCCTTAGCACCGCCTCATTTTCAGGTGTGCTTAGGTTCGTCAGGGTATTCTGCTCCCGATGGCCAAAAAAACAAAGGAAACGTTCATTGGCATCCACAAGCTCTATCCTGCTTTCCCTAATCCTGAATTTTGCGATAAAACCAGGAATGCTGTTATAGGTAACGGTCTGTTCTTTCTGCATCCGTATGATATCGCTGACATCGCTCATCACGGTATAGGCAATGTGATATCCGTCAACAACATCCTCCGTGTACGTCCCAACCAGCCGGACCCACATCATATGCCCATCCTTGTGGCGCATCCTTGTAATATGCTCGTAGCGTGGTTCACCGGCTTTTAGCGCCCCCATGGCAGCCGCCACAATCCCCTCCCAATCATTTGTATTGCTGCGGAAAAAGAGGTCGCATTGGTTATGGAACACAGCCTCATATTCTTCCTTTGGATACCCGATCAGGTCATAATAAAAATCGTTTGCCCACACAACTGTAAAATGGTCATCCAGTAGGTGTTTGCTCACACTGACGCGCATGGAAGTCATCAGCAGGTTATATTCATCGTCTTCCACAAAGTTTTTCCCCAACTGGCTTCGCCCGGACTGTTGCATTTTCCCATTCCCTCCTTTTACAATTGATGGTTCATAATGGTTGTTCTTACATAAATAGCAGGGCGGAAGTACCGGCTTATTTCCCAGCATGCATTACCAAAAAAGTAAGCACGCCCGGCTTCCGGCGCCCCCTGCCATCCCCTGCCATCCACTGCTTCAGGCAGTAAGCCATCCTGATATCCCAGAGGGACAGCAACAATGAAGGAGCATTTTCCATATAAGCCCTTTACCTGGACCGCTATTCCTAAACGCGGCTTGCAAAACTGTTCTAAATATATTTTATTATGCTCAATTGATATTTTTCATTATAAGCGATGTCCAAAAATAATTCAAGAAAATAGTATCCATAATGATATGGAAATGATAAAATATAAAAATATGATAAACAATGTTTTTGGAAGGATGAAAAACCTTGGATGAATTAAATTTATACAATATGGCTTACAGACATCTGTTTAACTGCATTCATTTCGGCTTGTATCCTACTGGTTCGAGTCTTCCCACGGTACCTGAACTATGCAGGACCTTTAATGTTTCAAGCGCCACAATCCATAATGCGTTAAGGCTTCTTCAGGAAGACCATTATGTATCCCTGAGCCAGGGACGGAGTGCGATTGTAACTTATGATGTCAAAGAAGAGGCATGCAGGGCAGAATACAGGGCTTACAGCTATGCCACAAAAGCTGCACTCCTGGACCTGTGTGATGCCATGCTGCTGATCTGGCCGGATGTCATGCTGCAGGGCCTGAAACTATGTGATGATGATGATTTTAAAAAGCTCACTGAAATCTTTGAGCGGATGTCACCCTATAATGAATATCCGTTCTTCGAATTTTTCTTCCATATCCTGAAGGCCCTGGGAAATCCTCTGTTTCTCAACTTATATTTAAGCACAAGTTTCTTTGGGCACACTACAATCATGCACCTGGGGGATAAGGCATTTATTTATGGTTATATGACCTATTTAAAAAGGGAAACCGCACAGATACTTTTCCTGTGTAAGACGTCTGATTACGGACAGCTAAAAGATTTGCTGGTACGCCTGTACCAGAAACAGATTGAATGGGTACGCCTGTATCATGACTCGCTGCTTCCGCCTGAGCATCCGGTTGAACCAATTCCATATGAATGGAATTATTTCTCGGAGCGTCCGCTGGTCAATTTTAATCTGGCCATGAAACTTCTCCGGCAGATTTATTCGTCCTTTGGGAACCAGGAATTCCTTCCGTCATTTGCCTCCCTGGCGAAACAGTATTCTGCACCATTAATAACGGTCCGCCGCGCCGTTAAGATACTCAGCGACATTGGGATTGTGGAGACCATCCCGGGAAAAGGGACACGCGTGCTGGTGGGACTGGATAACCCGGCGCCGATTTCCAAGTTTACCACACCCAATCTGAAAAAAGCCTTGCTCCAATATCTGCAGAGTGTGCAGGTCATCCTGGTAATCTGTAAGGATGTGGCACGGTCTGTTTTTCCTACGCTTACGGATAGTTCCATTCAAGGGGCGATATCCTGGCTGCGAAACATTCTTACTTCCAAGGATTACTACATGACCTTCGGCATCTGCTTCAGCCTGCTGAACGAGAATGCGCAGTCACCAGCTTTAAGGCAGATACTGGGCGGACTGATGCACTTTCAATATCTCGGTTATCCACTTAATGATCTGAAGCCCTATGATTTCAGGTTCGATTCCCAATCAACCTTAATCCTGCTGAAAAGCCTGGAAGAAAAAGATGCGGAGCTATTTGCAACAGAGCTGCAGCGCCTGGGCCTTGAGATTTTTAAGGCTGGGAAAGAGAAACTGATTGCTGGCGGTATTCATGAGGCTGATGCGATTATGCTGCCGTTACTTGATTAAGGGGTGGGGTGGTTATGGGAGTGGGGATGGGACGGGGAAAACTGGATAGCATCCAAAAAAAGCGTAAAGCCAATCCGGCTTTACGCTAAACTATCATACACATCCATTGATTACTATCCCACATGAACATTAATTACCCAAATGAATTTTTATCTTGAATACTCTTAATTACTACTTTTATGCGCTATTCCATCTTCAAACATTGGGTGGTCATCGTTATATATAAAAAAGTTCTTTATTCTGCGGGATTCTTTCAAACCGTACTCCATTATTTTTGATTGCGCTGCTTGTCCTTGTACATAAGCTGATCCAGTTCATCTAACGCAGCATCAATTTCTTTACCAAGTTGACCGATTCCCATGCTAAAGGAAAGGTTTCCATGTTGGCGGTAGGCTGCCTCATACCGGATCCGTGCCTGCTCTAGTGCTTCGGAAACGCCACCAGCAGTCTCTCCACTTTGGAAAATGGCAAGGAACTCATCACCACCCAGTCGGATCATCGCCATGACGCCAGACACCTGTTCCCGAATAAAGTTGACAAAATCACGCAGGACCTTATCCCCAATGAGATGCCCTTCAAGGTCATTAACAGCCTTAAAATGATCCAAATCAAAGACTGCTGCATAGTGTCCAAAAAATTGTTCTGAATGCATCTCCAGGTAGCGCCGGTTTTGTGCGCCGGTCAAACTATCCGTCAGCGCATTCTGCAGATTGAACATATCCTCCTGATAAAGCTCTGTCACATCATAGGCAACGGTAAATATATACTTCGCCCCATCAAGGGTTACCCAGTACTTCAGCGCATCAAAATACTGGGATGGTTCATTGGTACCCACTGCCCCTTTAAATTCCAACAGCTTCTTAACACCGGTTCGGTTGTTCTGCTCCTTTTGCAGGTCAAGGCTTCCATCGTGGCACTGCATAAAGGTATCTGCCACATTTTCCGGTACAATTGCTGCCAGGTCTATATTGGTTTTTCCCAGCGGATCCACATCCGTATACTTTGCAATCCAGTCCCGGAAATTTTGATTCAAATATACGATTTGATGCTGCTCATTACGAAGGCTCAGGAAACCTGGATATGTCTCTGCCAAAACCTCTTCAAACATCCGCTTACTTCTCTTTTCCCAGTTCGGAACCATGGAATTCCCGCTCTTGGCCATGCGGCGCGGGGGTAACATGATTCGTGGTCCAAACACCGGGTATTTCTGGTCGAATGCTTTCTGTGGGATGGGCTTTGTAAAGTAATAGCCCTGTGCAAAGTCACACCCGATTTCACGCAGGAAGTTTACGTGCGGTTCCGTTTCCGCTCCTTCACACACAATCTGTACTCCCATAGTATGGGCCAATTCCACCGCACAGATGATAATCCCCTTTACCCTGTCATGTATGTCCGCTTCCTGCAAAAATACTTTATCTAATTTGATAATCCGCAGAGGAAGACTGCCCAGCAGATTCATATTGGAATAACCAGATCCAAAATCATCCATAGCAATGGGGAAACCCTCTTCATCCAGTCTGTTCAGCATTTGGAGAACTATATCCGCAATATCATTGAAGGCACTCTCTGTCACTTCAATTTCAATACAGTCATAGGGAATCGGGTATTGATCTACAATGCTGTGGAAGGTCTCGTAAAATGCCTGGTAATATAGGGTGACTCGTGAAAAATTGATTGAGATAGGAAACAGCTCCTGGCCTTGCTCCTGACGATTATGCAGATATCCGCAAACCTTTTTGAGCATATAGAAATCCAAGTCTGCAATGGAACCATTCTCCTCGAACAATGGGATGAATGAGTCGGGATACAAGGTGCCTTGTCCAGGCAGTTCCCATCGCACCAGCGCTTCAGCTCCAACGATTCTTAGATTGGACAGTTCCACTCTGGGTTGAAGATACAACCCAAACTCCTGATTGACAAGAGCATGCTGTAACTGCTCTTTTAATTTACGATCCTGAGTCAGCTTTTCCAGCAACTTCCCATCGTACCAGACCAGCGATTTATCAGCGGTTGCCTTTGCTGCCTTGTGTGCCATTTTAGCCTTATCCATAATGGTCTTAATCAGTTCCCCGTTGTTTTGAATCTGATAGGCCCCATAGGTAAAACCAACACCGCCAAAAGGCTCCAGAAATACCTGTGCTTTTGTAGTATGCTCCAGTATATCCTGTAATTCAGGTATGATTGCTTCATTTGCTTCAGCCAGCAGGATAAAGTCGTCTGCGTCAAGACGGGCACATAGATAGTTCCCAGCTTTCCAGCTTTTTAACGCCGAAGCCAGGGCACATAGAAGCTGGTCCCCCTGGACATATCCAATTGAATCATTAATCATCTTAAAATTGTCAATATCGAATGCCACGATAACAAATCTGCTTTTGGCCTGTTGGCGCAGTAAATCCGTGGCAGCAGACTCAAAGCCGGCCCGATTCAAAAGGCTGGTCAGTTTATCTGTAGATACAGCCGTCTCTAATTTTCTTTGATTGCGCTTATTTACAATTAAGAAAACGACTATGGAGAGAAACAGAATGAAAAAGTAGACCAAAATAAAACTGATTAGTTTGTGGTTTGAGTCTTGTTCTGCCTGCAGCACCAAACGGTCTGCCATTTCAAAGTGCTGCTGGCTTAAATCATACAGCCTTGTATCGGAGGTGTTCCCAGAACGTACAAAATTTATTTCATCTTTAATATTCTTCCAAATCCCATCCAATTCATATAGCTGCTCCTGAAATTGCTTATTGTTATTCTTTGTAAGACCATATTCCCCCTTACCGGTTTGGAGATCATAAATGATTCCATCAAGACGCGCAATCAGCTCATCATCTGGCTTACCACTCATCTCTTCCTTCACCAGACGCTGCGTGGCACCGCGGACTAATCCAGCATAATTGATAATACGGGCATCACCTACATTCCATAAGAGCATCACTACCAAAAGCAGGACTGCAAGCAGCCACATCCCGGTATACAGTTGAAATCCCCGCCTCGTCTTCATTGTTTTAGTCTCCCCATCTTCCATATCGATTCAATCGCCGGTAACCGTTTGACACAGCAATCGCAAAATACCGAATTTCCACGATATTAATGTTTTAATTGTAACCTAAATCCCAATACAAAGCAACAAAGTTTTGCCGCTCTTTCTACTAAAATCAGGGGTTATAATAGCCAATCCCCTCTGACCTTTGGGTAACCCAGGGTGTGTTTGAAGTAACAATAGGAGCTTTAAATCTGCGACAAAGACAGACTTAAAGCTCCTTTGCTATTTGATGCAATTATCATTCACTATCCAAAGTTCAGAAAGCCCTAATCCTGGGCGGAACCTACTATTTCTTAATCACTTTATACAATTCATAATCACACTAATCATCATTTCTTTTTCTTCTGGCTTTGATTCAGCAATCATAATTGTCAATGCCACCAGCGTATGATCAGCAATCACCTTTTCGCCATCCCGAAACAGCGCCTGATTCCTATCCATAAAATACAAGAAAATAGCAGCAGCAATCCTTTTATTTCCATCTGAAAAAGAATGATTCTTTGTAATAAAGTACAACAAATTTGCTGCCTTTTCTTCTAAAGATGGATAAACTTCCTGACCTGCAAAGGTCTGGTAAATTGCCCCAATACTTCCCTTAAAAGAATCATCCTTCTCATTGCCAAAAACATCACTGGAGCCTCCATAGCTCATACTGTCAATTAATTTTCTACATTCTTCGTAAGAAAGCAGATAAATAGTATTTCCGCCTTCCGGCCGCTTCATATTTTGGTGGTCATATGCGTCCAATAACTCCAGGGCTAAGCTATATTTTTCAATCACTGATAAAATCTGTTTTGCATCTAACTGTTCTTCTGAACGTTTCATAATCCGCACCACCTCTTTTAATTGATTCATGCGGTTATCATTGACTGCATAGCCTTTTACTATGTAATCGCGAAGAACTTTATTTGCCCATTTGCGGAATGCGATGCCACGTTTGGATTTTACTCTATATCCTACAGAAATAATAACATCCAAATTATAATGAGCAACCTGCCTCATTACGGATCTTTCCCCTTCTTTTTGAACTATCGCAAAATATGCGACAGTTGCGGTCTGATCCAGCAATTCCTCTTTCAAAGCGTTATTAATATGTTTTCCAATCGTTTTTACATCTCGCTCAAATAATTCGGCCATCTGATTTCGGTTTAACCAAACGGTATCCTGTTCCGGCGTCATGGGTACTTCTAACGCAACATTGCCATCTGTAAATAAAACAATTTCCTTCTTATCCATTAAATACCCCTGTCTTAACCCCTGTCTTAATTATTTTGCATGTCTAAAACATTTTTGAATCAATACCGTTGGTACATTTGGCATCTCCCTTTTTCAGTATAACAAATTATCAACTGTTTTTCATAAGCATCTATTTTCTTCACATTATCTTTTATGATATTTTCATCGTATTCCCATAGCAAGCCCCTGCGGGACCATCCCAAAGATGGCTTTGCCCTTCGTAACTATCAACTTATCTTATTTCAGTTTTTTGAGTTTACACAAACATTGAAACGGTCTCGACCCTGCTACCATTATGGCGACAGGGTCTTGTTATGTCATAAGCATTTAATTGTGTTTTACTTTTAGCTGCTGTTTGAATAATTGTGTCATGGTATCCTTGCCTTTTTTCGTTTCGATGTCACCAATAGTCATATCTCCCTTAAATACCAACTCCATGACACCTATGTAAGCTTCGCCAAGTGCGGCAGTAATCACTCCAGCTGCTCCTGCGGATATCGCACCTCCTGCAACTGTTCCTGCGCCCGGTATAAATTTCAATAAATTTGAAACCACAGTCTTGCCAAGAAGAGTCGCACCTCCTGCACCAATAGTAGAAGATAACAACGCCGTAATGATGCTTTTATTAACATCAAAGCCAAAAATTACCGTTATCGACGCAATCATACCTATTTCGGTTGGGATTAATAATGCACAGTCAGAGAACGGAATTGGTGCTGCTCCCGCACCTGCCGCTGCAAGAGATGCGGTCGCTACAGCTGCCTGTGCATAACGTTTTTTTTCTTCAAGACTCGCAATCTGAACATTTTGCAGAGTATCCATGAGTTCATCGGGTAAAGCTTCTCCCATCACCTTAATCAAAATATCTAATCCATAAGATTTTGCGATTCCTAAATCTTCAATATCATAATCTTCTGCAAGAACAGGAATTACTTGAATGACATCAAGATTTTCATCAAGGAGCATCTTTCTCATTTCGTCTGCTTTTTTCTTAGAAAATGATTGAGTAAGTACAATAATTATGGGTACTTGAGTAATCTGGTTATCCTTTGAGAGTTCCTTAAGCCACTCTATTTCCTCTGGTTCAACTCTATTTGAAGCAGTATTTATACAATACCAAATGCAATGAATAGCATTGTTTATATCTTGTGTTGCTAAACCTTTACTAATAGTGTCAATAACCTCACGTTTGACTTCTGTTTGAACCTCTCTACCAAGTTCAAATCCACGAGTATCATATATGGCAAGAGGAACCCCCTTTTTTGTAATTTTCCTCATATGGTCAGTGACAGGTTTTCCCATCCCAGTCTCAGCAAGTTTTTCTCTGAAAACCGCATTAATTAATGTGCTTTTACCAACACCAGTTTTACCTGCCACAATAATGTTCAGAGTTTTTAAATTTTTTATTTTTTTTGCAATTGCATTTATAGCTTCTTGTGCTATTTTATCTGTATCTAAATCCATTGTTTACTCTCCTTTTGTTTTGTCATGGGGAACAATTTCAGGTTCCATATCCTCAATATTAACTTCTGTGTTTTTAAGTGAAGCCTTGCACATTTTGTTACTGCATTTTTTTATGAGCGGTGGTATAACAATAGTTCCAATAATCGTGAGTATTAACCCTGTCACAAACACCAATGTTTTTCTTGCGCCACTCTGTTCCTTTTTCTTCTTCATTTCTAACCTCCTCTACAACAGTCCTTGCAATTTTCGCGACATCTATCTTACAGTCTATGACAACCATTCTGCCCACTTAAAATTTGACAACCAACTCACTCATACAACCTGACCGCATTTTAATCATCAGAGCAGCCATGGTAACCACAGATACATTTCCACTTACTAAAAGAATCAGACTGTAAAGCCAGTCCCCGGAATCGGAGAGCAACCTTCCGGTCTGAATATCCTTTGTTTATGGGCTTTTCCAGCCCTTTATTTTTTAACCCTTGACATCAATACTACCGTCTCAACATGTGCGGAGTGTGTAAAAAAGATTTCCGCAAGGCACAGTTGAACCTTGGCGGAAACCTTATTTCCCAATATTTATATCTACAACACCGAAAACGATTTCGCCTTATTCAAACTCAACATCCTCATTTACCTTTTTGTTAATATCAATTCTATTTTGAACATCAATGCTATTAACCAGCCAACCATTCAAAGTACAATTTTTGATAAATTCATCAATTCTATTAACTCCATTAATTTCTTTTAATGTAACTATAACTCCAAAACGAATTCCTATGCCATCCTTAGAATCTAATCTATTATTTGTCTTAACTTCCATTCCCCAATTTTTATTCTTATAAGATACCTTTGGTTTCATTCTATCTTTAGGTTTTTCAGCAACATACTTTACGTTATCCCATTTTCTAAATTTATCTCTTGCCTCACCTTCTAAAAGATAATTTTTTTCAGTATTCAATGTTTCGTCTTGATTTTGCTTATCATTATTAATTTCATTCAATTTACCATTATTTTTAATTCTACCGAAATGGAGGTTAAGTTCAGTATTCGTGTAATCAACACCTTGTGTTCTATCACACATTGGAAAATAGCACATAGTTGCTCTTGCAATATATGGATACTTATCATCTTTAAGAGGGATTGGAAAATAATAATTATAGGTATTCCACTTTTCACTTATATCTGACACCAAAAACTTAATTTCATCATCTCTTGTTCTAACAATATCATCTATTTTAATCGGCACAATACCATGCCCATAAAGCGCAACCTCTTCCGGTGTTGGTCTTTCATTCCAATCTCTTGCAGCATCAATAATCATTGCTTTAGCAACTTCTCTATTCAAACCTAAAATATCAATTAGGTATGATAATTTGCGAGCAATCCAAGGTGCCGCGAAAGAAGTACCAGCAACATTTGCTGCTCCTAGAGGTTCACAAACCCTAATATATTGCTCTTCACTTCCCCCATAATAACTAACATCAGGTTTTGCAAAAAATGATAATGCAAGTCCTTTTCTTGAATATTTTGTTGACAGGCCACTTTTAGTAACTGCATTAACCACCATACTATTTATTGAATCAGCAGGCGAACCGATTTTTATAATGTTGTTATTGGGCTTATTGGTACCTGCCACAACAAAAATAACATCATTTTCATACTGAATTTGATCTAATGTTGCCCCTTCTGCAGAAATAAAATTATCATTAACTTCTTGATTACTCCCAAGAGAAATATTCCAAACTTTTATATCTTTATTTTGATTTATTATAGCTTTTATTTGTTTAATAATTGTGAAAGAAGAGAATTTTGAACTAATAGCAACACCAAAATGACGTACTTTAAATCTGCCGCAACCATCATCTAACCATGGATTAAGTCTGGTGCCATCTACAATAATGGAGGATACCGCCGTACCGTGCCGATAATCATTTATATCTTTAGGAAGATTATCGTCCACCATATCATGATATTCTACCCATTCACTAAAATAAACACGTTTATCAAACAATGTATCAATAACCCCAATAGTTGGTTCTATACTCGGATATGGAATATATAAACTATCATTTTGGTAATCTTTAATAAAATCTTCTGGAGACAATTCTGCTAAATCAACCGTGGCCATTGAAACAAGATAAGGCGCTTTATCATATAAACGTTTTAATTGGGTCTCATCTAAAAATACTGTCTGGTTATCTAATATTCTACTTGTTAAAATATCAATCCCTATATCTTTAAACAACTTTTTCGTGTCTGTACGAATATCATACAACGTAATAATACTTTGTTTTAACTGTTGGGTTGCCATTTCTACTTCAAAATCATCAATGTATGAAACATCTGCAACTACTTGCCTAAAGGTAGATTTATTTATGGGAAGATGTTCAAACTGAATGGTTCCAATAATATTTTTCTTTTTATTACCAAAAAAAAGTTCATTATCAAAGATATTTTTATCTATACGCCCTTTGAACTTAGTATTTAAAACATAACTTGTTTTAGACAGTAAATCCATACTTTGTTCTAAGTCCTTAATATCTAAATAATACGTAATAATATGCTTACTCTTTTCTTCATTAAATTTAGCCCCAACAATAGCAGAATTAGAATCTGTTCCTTTAAATAATCCAGAAATACGATTACTTTTTGCAACTATTTTGTTATAGTGGACACTAATTAGAATTCCTTCAAAAGATCTTTTTTCTGAACTCCAAAACTCCTTAATTTTTCTTATTTTAGATTGTAATCTTATTAGTTCTTCACTTGTTACTATTTTTTGGCTGTTCATAGCAGCTCCTCCGCCATTGACACTTTTGGATGCTTGGACAAACCGTTTTCCTTTCAGTTCTAATACATTATTCATTATCTCTTTCCTCCCTGATTAACTTTCTGGATACATTACTTTTGGATTCTCCCTTAAGCCGCTCTATCTCTCTTACCGTAAATCCCTGTTCATAAAGTCGTGTAATATCAGTCTGTTCAAGATTCCCTACTAAATTATTATATAACCTTCTCAAATAATCGTACTCAATATTTACATCACTAAATGCTAAAGACGTCTTAATAAGATTCTTTAATTCTCCAGGATAAGGTATATTAGTAGCTGTCTTCAAAATTTTTCTAAATAACCTTGTATCTTTTGAAATACCTTTAAAGTTTTTAATGAAAGAATTAAAATAATATTCTGCAACTTCTATCAAGTCCTCTTTACTATATTTGTTAAAGTTAATTACTGCATCAAAACGCCTTATTAGTGCTTTATCAAAATTTGAGTACAAATTTGTTGTCGCAATAATTACTATTTCTTTGTTTAAGTCAGTCAATCTATCAAGTTCTCTCAAAATAGTCGAAGTAACTCGACCCATTTCACGTACATCATTATTGTTAATTCTATCCAAAGCAATTACGTCTATTTCATCAAATAAAATAACAATCTTATTTGGATGTGGAATCATATTTATTTCAGCAAATACACCTGCAATATTTTTATTAGTCTGCCCCAATTTACTGTCAATCAAGTTATCAAAGTCAACATAGTACAAGGCCCTATCAAGTAATCGTGCCACATGCTTAACTGCTTCCGTTTTCCCGCTACCTGGTAACCCCTCAAATAAAAATTTATTTATCCCTATATTGTGATTTACGGCATTAATAATCCCCTTTATATCTTCAGATATTTCTAAAGGTAAACTCAGCGGGCTCATCCCTCTACTATCTAATTGTTTTAAAAATTCACTTTCAAAATCACTAGCTTGTGGGGTATATAAATTTGATTCAGCAATCAACCCCATAATATATTCAGCCAACTGATCATCACCAATGCTATCAAAATATCTTGCTATACTTATGGATTCATTTCTAAAAGCATTCTCGTTTTTTTCAACATGATATTTGATTAGATTTAAAATATTTTGCTTTTTCACAAAAAGCACCTCCAATTTTCTTATACATCATTATATCACATCCGGGACAAAAATGTATATACTTGGGACAAAATTATTATTATTTATTATCTATAACGCAATTACTAATAGATAATCCTATCATTAAACTTAACCAACCCCAATTTTGTATCGAACATTTGTTCTTTTTTATTGTACAATATATCTCTATAAATCTCAACAGAAAAAACATGGTGTAAGATAATATCTTGACACCATGTAGCATTCTCATGTTATAAAATTATTTTCGACATAATTCGACAATACATTCTGTATGCACCGTCCCAGGAAACATATCGCACCCCCTAACTTTCCCAACCACATACCCCCCATCCGCCAGATACCTTAAGTCCCGGGCCAGCGTAGCGGAATCACAGCTTACATACACAACCTTCTCCGGCCGCATCTTAAGAATCGTATCCAGACAGACCGTGTCACAGCCTTTCCTGGGCGGGTCTACCACAATCACATCCGCGTGTATCTGGTTCTTTTCATACTGTTCAGGCAGCACTTCCTCTGCCTTCCCAACAAAGAATTCCACATTATCCATTCCATTAAGCGCCGCATTCCTGCGGGCGTCCTCAATGGCCTGGGGTATAATTTCCACTCCATACACTTTTTTAGCCTTCTGCGCTAAGAACAGGGAAATCGTCCCTATCCCACAATATAAATCCCAAACCGTCTCATTGCCGCTTAAGTCCGCATATTCAAGGGCCGTCCCATATAACTTCTCAGTCTGCACCGGATTAACCTGATAGAAAGACAGCGGGGAAATCTGATACTGCACATCCCCGATATAATCCGTTATATATCCCGGACCATACAGATTAACAACCTCTTTTCCCATAATCACATTTGTCTTTTCCATATTTACACTATAAGAAATGCTGGTCATCCCCTTAACCTGGCACAGTTTTTCCACTAAACATCCCGCCAGTCTGTCTGCCGAGTTATCCGCTAAGCTGTCTGCCCGGCTGTCCCTTAAACCGTCCTCCAGCCTTCCCCCCAGCGTCCTCCCATTTACCACAAGGCACACCATCAGTTCCCCGGTCTTAAACCCTTTCCGGATCAGCACATGCCTCACAAGCCCTTTATGTGCATTCTCGTCATAAGGCTCCAGTCCATTTTCCTTCATAAATCCTTTTATGATTCCCAGTATCTCCTGGTTTTCTTCCACACCCAGAAGGCAGTCGTCATTCCCGATAATATCATGGGTCCTTCCGGCATAAAATCCTGCAATAATCTCCCCATCCTTATTCCTTCCAAATGGGAACTGGGCCTTATTGCGGTACCTCCAGGGATTCTCCATTCCCATAATCGGAAGCATTTTAATCTCATCCCGTTTGAACTTCCCTATCCGCATCAGGTTATTCAGCACCTTATTCTCCTTAAACCGCAGCTGCTCTTCGTAGCTCATGGCCTGAAGCTGGCAGCCCCCGCACTGGCGGGACACCGGACAGGGTGGCTCCACACGGCCGGCGGAAGGCTCCAGCACTTCCATAAGCCGTGCAAACCCATAGGATTTCTTCATTTTCATGGCTTTTGCCCGCACCACATCGCCAATGACCGTATCCTTAATAAACCAGATGTAACCATCAAGCTTGCCCACGCCGGCTCCATCCTCATTCATGTCTTCTATTGTCACAGTAAATTCCTGATTTTTTTCCATTTTCAAATTCTCCATTCCCAACTATTATTCGAAATTCCTATACCACTCATAACCTCTACATCATCTACACTCCCTATACTCCTCGCAGTCCCTACACTATCTACACTTCCCCTATACTCTTCACAATCCCTACACTATACGCACTCCCTACACTCCTCACAATCCTTACACTACCCACAGTCCCTACACTACCCACAATCCCTACACTACCCACAATCCCTATACTATCCACAGTCCCTACACTACCCACAATTCCTACACTACCCACAGTCCCTACACTACCCGCAATTTCTACACTACCTACAGTCCCCACACTACCTACAGTCCCCACACTACCCGCAATCCCCACACTACCTACAGTCCCCACACTACCCGCAATCCCCACACTACCCGCAGTCCCTACACTACCCGCCAACCACAATTCCCCATCGCCCCCGCACCCCAACATCCAAAAAAGCTGAAAACCCTCCGCGCACCGATATATCCTTCCGTCCATACCATCTGCCCCATAAGTTTTCAGCCTTTATAAATCATTCCACATTTCATTCCGCGATCCATCCCGCAATCATCACCCAGCCAGCCCCACCAAACCGCGCTTTTTAACCCTCTCCTAATCCCTCAGAATCCATCACACGGATTCCGAAGTCTTCCTGATATTGGTCTCCAGCAGCCGGTTATACCCCAGCCACCCCTTATTATCAGAACCCGGATTACCGGCGTTCAGCGCTTCAATCATGGTTTCCATCTTTGCATCCGTATTGTCGGCAAAGTTCAGTGCCAGGGCTTCCAACAGCGCCGGTTTCTTGGGCGAACCGTACTCCAGCTCCCCGTGATGGGCCAGGATACAGTGTTTCAGTTCCACGGCCAGCACCTCCGGGAATCCCGGAATGGCGCGTATGCCTTTGCTCACCATCTCCGTGCCGATTATGATATGCCCTAGAAGCTGACCGTCATCCGTATAGTCATTCTCCGGGAAACGTGACAGTTCCTTGGTCTTGCCTATATCATGGAAAATGGCCGCTGTCAGCAGCAGATCCCTGTTAAGCTGCGGATAACAGGATGAATAGTAATCACACATCTTCGTGACACTCAGCGTATGCTCCAGAAGCCCGCCCACAAAACCGTGATGGACGCTCTTGGCAGCGGAGTGGAACTGGAATGCCTTTGCAAATGCCGGACTGTCCACAAAGTAAATGCTTAACAGCTTCTGAAGATATGGATTCTTCACGGTCTCTATGCAGTGAAGCAGCTCCCCGTACATTTCCTTAATATCCTTCTTGGATACCGGCAGATAGTCCGCCTCCACGTATTCACCTTCCTGCGCCCTGCGTATGCGGCGGATATTCATCTGGTTGGAATTCTGGAACAGCGTGATGTCCGCTTCCACATGCACATAATCCATGGTCTCAAAATCACCTACGCCAGGTGAACCCAAATCCCAGATTTTGGCGTCAATGGTTCCTGTCTTGTCCTGAAGCACCAGATTGCCGTATTCCTTTCCATTCTTGGTCATCGCAATCTGCTTGTTTTTGCACAGGTACACATCCGCAATGTGCATGCCTTCCCTGAAGGTGTCGATGTATTTCATCCTTTACTTCCTCATCTTTCTAATATGTTGGCCCATAAACCCTTATTCTGTTTATGGTGCTCATTACAATAACGCAGCCAGGCGTTAAAAACTACCTGGCTCCGATTGTTACCGAAAACTCAATTTCTTTGTACTCATCTTTCCCGCTGCGCAGGACCGCCACCTTGATTTTATCCCCGGAATGGAGTTTTTCCACCAGGTTCTGGAAATCCTTCATGTTCCCCACCTGTTCCCCGTTCATCCAGGTAATGATGTCCCCTGCCTGTATGCCCGCGTTGTAAGCTGGCCCGTCCGTGACGGTGGCAGTAACATATATGCCGTGAGGCATGCCGCTTTCTTCCATGGCTTGGCTCACCTCCTGCCCCTTGATTCCAAAATACGGGGCCGGGATTCCGTTGCTCAGCCGCTCAAGGATTCCCTTGTAGTCTGATATGGCCACCACCGTGGTCATCTTGCAGACCCCGTCCTCGTCATATTTGTCAGTAACCCAGCCAACCAGTTCTCCTGAGATATTCAGTAAAAATGTTCCCGCGCCGGCGTCCCCGTTGGCATCCGTATAGAAAATCCTGGAATTGCCGTCCACGGTCTGCACATTGCGCACGACATAGGAAATGTTGCCGTAATCGCTGGAGTGTACGATTCCCGCCGGAGCGCCCACCGCAATCACGATGTCCCCCTGCTTCACCCCATAGGAATTCCCCAGTTCAATTGCTTCCACCTTCTTGAACTGTTCGCTGTCCATCTTGGCCGCATCCACGCTTACCACGGCCAGCCCTGTAATGGTATCGCTCTGTTTCACGGTTCCGGACATCATGGTGCTGTCCGGGAACGCTACCTCAATGGAGTCCGCGGCTTCCACTGCTTTCTCCGGCGTCAGTATCAGGATTTCAGAGCGTGTCCTGGCAATGATGATGCCGGAAAACTGTCCGGATGTCTCAATGGGGTTGTCAAACCAGTCCTTTTCATGCTGTATGGAATGGACTACCACAAGGCTGTCATCTGCATCCACCGCAATGGTACGCAGGTTACTATATAATTTATTCAGATCGTCTACGGAATAGTTGTACTTCTCGATTGCACTGCGGACCAGTACATCCACCGGTTCCGTCTGGGCGGGAACCTCTGTGGACGGTACCTGTGACACGGTAGCCTGGGTAGTCTCAGGGTTGTCCTTGGGAATGGTAATCTGGCTGCTCTCCTCAGGCGTCTCCTGTCCCAGGAAACGCTCCGCCACCGGGCGGCTGACCACAAAGCAGACGGCTGACAGCACCCCAAACAGCATGGCACAAAAAACAGTCAGAAGGATCTTCCTGGCAATCTGGCGCCGGGACATGGGCTGACGGACGATTTTCTCGTTGATGAACCGGTGGGACTTGTCCGGCTCACGGTCCTGCTGGTTCTTATTCGGATGCTGATCTGCACGTTTATCCGCCATGGTACTCCTCCCTTGCGAAGAATCTTATTCTCTATTATACGTTTCTTCCAGTTATTATGCAAGATTTTATATATGAAAAGATAGTAAAAAAGATAGTAAATATCATTTTTTATGGTATAATTTAAATGTCGCCTTTTGGAAAAAGGCCCTTATTAATCCAGCATTTATACGTAAATCATAGGTGAAATCAATGAATCAGAAAGCATTAAAAACGTTAGAATACGATAAGATAATCAACCAGTTAACTGAATATGCGGCGTCCCCGCTGGGCAAGGAGCTGTGCCGCAGCCTTACCCCTTCCTCTGACCTTGAGGAAATCCGCACATGGCAGGCCCAGACCACGGATGCGGTGACAAGAATCCGTTTCAAGGGTTCCACGTCATTTTCCGGCGTAAGGGATATCGGGGATTCTTTAAAACGTCTGGAGATTGGAAGCTCCCTTGGCATCCATGAACTGCTTGCCATCAGTTCCAACCTTACAGCCGCTGCCAAGGCTAAGGCATATGGCAGACATGAAGCCGAACAGGATACAAGGAGTGGTGCCGCCAACAGGAACACAACAGGCGGCAGGGATGGCGCCGGCAGCAGGAACACAGCCGGCCAGAACACCGGCGCCGGCACCCCGGACAGCAATGCCCCGGAGGATGACTACGACTCCCTGGAGCCACTATTTGCCGGCCTAGAGCCTTTAACCCCGTTAAACAATGAGATCAAGCGCTGTATCCTCTCCGAAGATGAGATTGCCGATGACGCCAGCCCGGGATTATCCCATGTGCGGCGTTCCATGAAGGTGGCTGCGGACCGTATCCATACGCAGCTGAATTCCATTCTCAATTCTAACCGTTCCTATCTCCAGGACGCGGTCATCACCATGAGGGACGGGCGTTACTGCCTTCCTGTCAAGTCAGAATACAAAAACCAGGTGTCCGGCATGGTCCATGACCAGTCCTCTACCGGCTCCACCCTGTTCATAGAACCCATGGCTATTGTAAAGCTGAACAATGAGATACGCGAACTGGAAATCCAGGAGCAAAAGGAAATCGAGGCTGTCCTTGCGTCCCTGAGCAACCAGGCGGCCCCTTACTGCGGGGAACTCCGGATGAACCAGGAACTGCTGGCGCAGCTGGATTTTATCTTTGCAAAAGCCGGGCTGGCACGCCATTACAAGTGCAGCGCGCCTGTGTTCAATGACAGGGGATATATCCACATCAAGGACGGACGCCATCCCCTCCTGAACCCGCAGACAGCGGTGCCCATCAACATATGGCTGGGCAGGGACTTCGACCTGCTGATCGTGACAGGACCCAATACGGGCGGCAAGACCGTATCCCTCAAAACAGTGGGACTCTTCACCCTCATGGGCCAGGCAGGTCTTCATATCCCGGCCTGGGAAGGCTCGGAGCTGGCGGTATTTGACGAGGTATTTGCAGATATCGGCGATGAGCAGAGCATTGAGCAGAGCCTCAGCACCTTCTCCGCCCATATGACCAACACGGTCCGTATTTTAAATGAAGCGAATCCCCGCTCCCTCTGTCTGTTTGATGAGCTGGGAGCCGGGACAGACCCCACGGAAGGCGCGGCCCTGGCCATCGCCATCCTTACCTTCCTGCACAACATGAAGTGCCGCACCATGGCCACCACCCACTACAGCGAGCTGAAGGTATTTGCACTGACCACGCCCGGTGTGGAGAATGCATGCTGTGAATTCAGCGTGGAGACGCTGCAGCCCACCTACCGGCTGTTAATCGGCGTTCCCGGCAAGAGCAATGCCTTTGCCATTTCCAGCAAGCTGGGGCTTCCCGACTATATCATCGATGAAGCCAGGAACCATCTGGAAGCCAAGGACGTGTCCTTTGAGGACCTGCTGACCAGCCTGGAATCAAGCCGCCTTACCATTGAAAAGGAACAGGCTGAAATCAATGCCTATAAAGACGAGATTGCCAAGCTTAAATCCAGGCTTACCCAGAAGGAAGAACGGCTGGATGAGCGCAAGGACAAGGTCATCCGCAGTGCCACCGAGGAAGCCCAGAGGATTCTCAGGGAAGCCAAGGAGACAGCGGACCAGACCATCAAGCAGATTAATAAACTGACGGCAGGCGCAGGCATCAACAAGGAACTGGAAGAACAGCGCTCCAGGCTGCGGGACCAGCTCAAGAAGACGGACGATAAACTGGCGGTAAAGGCCAAGGGGCCAAGCCAGCCCATCTCCCCGAAGAAGTTAAAGATCGGCGACGGCGTGAAGGTATTGTCCATGAACTTAAAGGGCACGGTCAGCACCCTGCCCAATTCAAAAGGCGACCTCTACGTCCAGATGGGTATCCTCCGCTCCCTGGTAAACATACGGGACCTGGAACTTCTGAATGAGAAAGACATAAACGCCACCTTAGGCGACGGCTCCTCCATCAGCTACGGAGGCAAGTCCCCTGCCAAAGGCAAGGGCAGCGGCAGCAGCCAGATAAAGGTCTCCAAATCCGCCACCATCTCAACCGAGGTGAACCTGATTGGGATGACCGTGGACGAGGCCCTTCCCGTGATGGAAAAGTACCTGGATGACGCCTATCTGGCCCATCTGCCAAGTGTGCGGGTGGTTCACGGACGGGGTACCGGCGCCCTTAAGAACGCGGTTCACAAACGTCTGCGCCAGTTAAAATACGTAAAGGAATTCCGCCTTGGCCAGTTTGGCGAAGGCGATTCAGGTGTGACCGTTGTCACGTTCAAATAATTACCGGCCCACACAGACTAACAACAGCTATAGGAGGAATGGAACATGGCAGAGAAGCAGAGAATCCTGATAGTGGATGATGATGCAAATATTGCAGAATTAATCTCCCTCTACCTGATGAAAGAGTGTTATGAAACAATGATTGTAGGCGACGGCGAGGAAGCGCTCAGGGTATTCCCTGAGTTCAAGCCCAACCTGGTACTCTTAGACCTGATGCTGCCCGGCATGGATGGATATCAGGTCTGCCGGGAACTGCGCTCCGGCTCCCAGGTACCCGTCATCATGCTTTCAGCCAAGGGCGAGATATTCGATAAGGTCCTTGGCCTGGAACTGGGCGCTGACGACTATATGATCAAGCCCTTTGACTCCAAGGAGCTGGTTGCCCGCGTAAAGGCAGTGCTGCGCCGCTACCAGGCAGCGCCCGCACCCGCGCCATCCAGCACACAGCAGGGTGAGTACGTGGAATATCCTGATTTAATCGTAAACCTGACCAATTATTCGGTCATCTACAACGGACACTCCGTGGAAATGCCGCCAAAGGAACTGGAACTCCTTTATTTCCTGGCATCTTCCCCCAACCAGGTATTCACCAGGGAACAGCTTTTAGACCATATCTGGGGCTATGAGTACATCGGCGATACCCGCACCGTGGACGTACATATCAAACGTCTCCGTGAAAAGATTAAAGACCACACCAACTGGGCCATCACCACAGTATGGGGGATTGGCTACAAATTCGAAGTAAAGAGGTAAGATGATGACCCGTTCCTTATATTCCAAATTCATACTGGGATACCTGATATTTGGACTTCTGGGTTTCATCACCATTGCCACATTTTCCTCGAAAATGACCCGTGACTATCTGGTCAGATACCAGGCGGATGCCATGTACGATGAAGCCAATATCATAGCATCCTCCTGCAGCACCATGTACCAGGGCAAACGCATGGATTCCGAGGAGGTCACCTCCCAGATACGCGCCCTTTCCAAGTACCTGAGGGCTGAGATATGGGTGGTCAACCGCCAGGGCACCATTGTCATGGACAGCCAGGGCGGATCAAGGGTCCAGACAGACATCAGCAATTTCGATCCTGCGGCCATGGGGAACCGTTCCTATACCACAGGCAGGTTTTACGGGATGTTTAATGAAAATGTCCTCAGCGTTTCCGCACCCATTACCGGGAATTACAATACCTACGGTTATGTTCTGATCCATCTTCCATTAAGCCAGATCACCCAGTCCCAGAATGATATCCTGAACATACTTTATATCACGTCCGCCATTGTATTTGCCCTCTCGTTAATCATCCTCCTGGTATTTACCCAGACCGTTTACCTGCCCCTGCGCAAGATTACCGTTGGAGCCAACGAATACGCGGCCGGCAACCTGGAGTACAGGATTAATGTTAAAACCCACGACGAGGTGGGTTACCTGGCCGATACGCTGAACTATATGTCGGACGAGCTGAACAAGATGGAGGAGTATCAGAAAAACTTCATCGCCAATGTATCCCACGATTTCCGGTCGCCCCTGACCTCCATCAAGGGATATCTGGAAGCCATCCTGGACGGCACCATACCTGAGGATATGTACGAAAAATACCTGTCCAGGGTCATCTCCGAGACAAAGCGGCTCCACAAACTGACGGAAAGCATGCTCACCCTCAACTCCCTGGACGCCAAGGGATACCTGTCCAGGACGAATTTTGATATCAACCGGGTCATCAAGGACACGGCTGCTTCCTTTGAAGGCACATGTGATGCCAAGAACATCAGCTTTGACCTGACATTCTCAGACAGCATCCAGATGGTTTACGCGGACCTTGGCAAAATCCAGCAGGTCCTGTACAACCTGATTGATAATGCCATCAAGTTCAGCCATCACAACTCCACCATCTACATCCAGGCATCGGGACGGTATGAGAAGATATTTGTCTCAGTCAAGGATACGGGAATCGGAATCCCAAAAGACAGCCAGAAAAAAATCTGGGAACGTTTTTATAAGACAGACCTTTCCAGGGGCAAGGATAAAAAGGGGACCGGGCTTGGCCTTTCCATTGTAAAGGAAATCGTCCAGTCCCATGGGGAGAATATCGATGTGGTCAGTACGGAAGGCGTTGGGACGGAATTCATTTTCTCCCTTCCCCGTTCCACAAACCTTTAAAATATCGTAAGACATTTCCTTCCATATTGTGCTATAGTTATAATTAGGAATATGTATTAGGAATAAGAAGTATTTAATAAAAAGAAAGGACAGGAAAGATATGATTACATGGAAAAAAGCAGCCAGCGCGCTCCTGATTGCATCCCTGCTTTCCTCATCAATGGCACCAATGGCCATGGCGGCAAGCAAAACAAAGGTCGGCAAGATCAGCCTTACCATTGACTCCGATATACGGACCGGACGGGAAGGAGGGGACGTTGAGGTAACCCCCACCGGAGATAATACGGACCGCTACTATGTAGACTCCTGGGAAGTGACCAATGATGACGGGGATTCCTGGTCCAGGTCCAATCCGCCTGAGGTTGATATCATCCTTGGTGTGGAGGATGAAGAGGAATATTATTTTGCAAGCACTTCGTCCAGCAGCTTCAAGCTGACCCTTGGTTCCTCCAGCAAATACCGTTTTGACAAGATTAAGTTCGTGGACGCAAAGCGCAAGGACAGCAATTCAACCCTTATCCTGACCATCCAGCTTGTATTTGACAAGGATGCGGACACCAGTTCGGCAACAGCGCCGTCCGGTCTTAACTGGGATGACGCCCGAAACGGCATGGGATCCTGGAATCCGGTCTCATCTTCCAAGTACTATCAGGTGCAGCTGATTAAGGATGACTCTGCCACAGGAGACATTAAAGATATATATGATACTTCCTATAACTTTGCAGAGCAGATTACAACTCCCGGAACTTACCGCTTCAAGGTGCGCTCGGTCAAATCCAGCAACAGCGCCAAGAGCAGTTGGACCACATCCGGTTCCTGGGCGGTCAATGAAGCTGACATCATCGCCATGGGCAATACCCCTCAGGCTTCGGTTCCTGACGGCGGCAGCTGGCAGCTGGCGGCTGACGGCATCAGATGGTGGTGGCGCAATGCCGACGGCTCCTGCCCCACCTCAGCCTGGAAGGATATCAACGGCCAGTGGTACTACTTTGACGCCGAGGGATATATGGCAACCGGATGGATTGAGCTTGACGGCAAGTCCTATTATCTTGATCCTGCCACCGGCGCCATGTACGCCAATACGCGGACACCTGATAACTGCTGGGTGGATGCATCCGGAGCATGGGTGCCCGGAGCATAAGCACAGGCTGCATAAGTCATCGGGACTGTCTGGCATCAACGTGACATCAACGGTATTTATGTATAATTAAAAAGCTCTGTCATAGCTGGTATTTACTGATTACCAGCCAATGACAGAGCTTTTATGATTATCCTTTAACAGCGGCAGCCTTCCCTACAGCAACAGCCTGGCCGCCCCATAGATTCCGGCATCATTGCCCAGTGTCGCCAGGCCCAGCTTGGCTTTATATTTGGAAATGGGGGTAAAATGGTCATAGTGCTTCTGTACAACATCAATCAGGAACTGTCCTGCCTTGGAAACTCCGCCGCCAATCACAAATATCTCCGGATCCACGGTCATGACCACCATGGACAGGGCCAGACCCAGGTAGCGTCCCACCACGTCCATTACCTCCAGGGCCAGTTCATCCCCGTCCTTGGCAGCGTCCAGCACGTTCTTCGCTGTCACCGACTCACCGTATTGCCTCAGGGCAGACGGCTTATCACTGGCAGCCATCTTCCTCCTTGCCTCCCTGGCAATACCGGTAGCGGAACAGATCTGCTCCACACATCCCACTCCGCCGCAGTTGCAGTGCTCCCACTCCTCGTCGCGCACGTGGATATGGCCAATCTCCCCGCCCAGTCCGTGTCTTCCTGCAACGATTTTCTCATCCATGATCACACCGCCGCCAACGCCGGTTCCCAGGGTCACCATTACCAGGTCCTTATAGCCCTTGCCTCCGCCCTGCCACATCTCTCCAAGGGCAGCCACATTGGCGTCATTGCCGCTCTTCACAGGAATCCCGTCCAGCAGACGGCTAAGTTCCACCTGGGGATTCAGGCCATGCCATCCCAGGTTGACACATACCTCCACGTATCCGTCGGGAAGCACCGGTCCCGGCACACCTAAACCGACACCTGCCAGGTCCTTTTTAAGGTCAAGGCCCTTTGCCGCCATCTTCTCCCTGATGGAGTCCGCCACATCCGGCAGGATATGGCTGCCGCCTTCTTCCTTACGGGTTTTTACTTCCCACTTGTCAAGCAGTTCTCCGGTCACTTCAAACAGCCCAATCTTTACAGATGTGCCTCCAACGTCAACTCCGATACATTTCATCCCCATGGTATATACTTCCTTTCCATTCATATTTATACTGCTATTGCAGCTTGATTTCCATCATCATCTGCGGTCCCATCACAAGAAGTGTTCCAGGGAACCTGCCTGCCGAAACCTTATTGACCGTGAAATCGAATGTCCCGTTATATTTCTCCGTCCCTGTCATATTAAATACCTTACAGGAACTATCATTATACAATAACACCAGGCCTCCGTCTATATCAAATCCAGTGTACTGGTAATTAAACGTCCTCTCAAACACAAGGGCGCCTTCTTTGTCATATATCTTCAGGCTGTATGGGTCCTGCCCTTCCACATTATCCGTCACAAGACCTATATGGTCTTCTGTATACGCAATGCTGCGGATTTCCTCGGTTATGGGAATCTGGTTCACGGACTCCGGCGAAGTTTCCACCCTGGTGGAGAAAAGCTGGATGCCCTTATCCGTAAATATAGCGGCATGGCTTTCATCCAGGAACCTGACCCTTCCCGCCATGGCATCATTCAGGTCCTGGGGGAAGAAAATCCCCACCACCCTCCTGGGGTCATTTTTACCCAGTCCGAAGTTGTAGAAAACGATCTTGCACTTGATGATTCCCTGGTCCAGATACATGTAGGAGGTAATTAACTGGGTACCATTGGGGGACAGGCTTAAGTCCACCGGATACCCGTCCCCGGAAAGCAGGGACTTTACATTGATATCAAGGGCGCTTCCATCCTTTTTATAGAAGTAAATGTAACTGGCCTTGGAGTCTTCCTGCAGGGCAGCCACCATACCCTTGGCCGACACCGTCACACGCAGGATCGGCAGGAGTGTGGTGGCCTTTCCCACGGGTCCGCCCTTATTACATATGTAAATGCTGTTGCCCTGCTGGTCCCCGATTGCAGCGTACTCGCCGTTAATGGAAACCATAGGCGTCTTCATCTCATAGCTCTGTACCCAGACCACCTTTCCCTGGGCATCCAGATAAGAGGCCCCGTCCTTGGTGTATTTAAGCACACCGTCGCCGAAATCCCTGTACCCGCAGAAGCTGCCCTCTCCCTGGACAGCTGCCTCCTGGGCTTCACTGATCAGATTTTTCTCCCATATGACCTGATAATCCGTAAACTGGTGATAGCGGTCATACCTGAGCAGCACTAAGGCCACCACAGCCGCAAGAATAACCAGTACCAGAAATATGGTCAGCCGCTTCCTCACCACCCGCTTATGGGCTTTATGGACAATATCCCGGCTGTCTTCTTCCTCCTGATACTGGTTATTCGAAGGGACAATCTGACGCTTCAGCTGCTTCTTTTTATTTTCACGGCTCATTGAATTGGTACTGCCCATCTTACGTTCTCCCAACAATCCTCTTTTGCATCTATGCAATAGTATACAACAATTCTGGGTAAAACGCATTAATTTTTTCCGGAAGCCGGACTTTCTTCTACGGTACAAGGAGCTTCTGTCCTGCGAAGATGCTGTTCTCGTCTGTCAGTGCATTGACCCGGCAGATTTCATCAATATGCTTCAGGTTATGATACAGCTTAAAACAGATGCCATACAATGTCTCGCCGTCTTCCACCGTATAAACGCTGTAGTTAACCGCCGAAACAGTCTCCGCTGACGCATCTGCGCGGGCGCCGGTGGCTGGGGGCGCTGTCTCTTCCTTGGACGATGAGGCTGTTTCCCTGGATGCCTTGGCGGTCCCTTCACCAGTGGGTGACGAGGCAGTCTGGGCTCTGGACGGGGCCGTTGTCTGGGCTTCGGATGAGGCCGTTGTCTGGGCTTCGGACGGGGCGGTTGTCTGGCCCGTGGGCTGGCTGGCCTGTGTTGTGGATTGGCCCGCTGACTGCCCCGCCTGGGCTGCTGACTGCCCTGCCTGGCCCGCTGACTGCCCTGCCTGGCCTGCTGACTGCCCTGCCTGTCCTGCTGACTGCCCTGCCTGGCCTGCTGACTGCCCTGCCTGGCCCGCTGACTGCCCCGTCTGGCCTGCCGCAGCTGCCTCCCCTTCGCCCTCATGACGCGCGCTGCTCTCAGCAGGCGGCATGGTTTCCGGCGTTACCGGGGAGGATTGTTCTTTATTATTTTCAGCTGCCGGTGCCGTAGTAGGATAAACCTTGCCCGCTGCTTCTTCAATCACATAGTCCGGCTCGTCCACGGATGACCAGCCTTTGCCGGAGGAATTTTCCGTTTTACCGGAACCTTTTCCGGCGGATGCAAGGAGGCCCTGCTTTACGCTTCCTTCCGGCATCACGGAGGCGATGACGCTTTCCATCTGATGCATTTTCTGATAGTTGTTGAACATGGCGACCCCGCCGGCCAGGACCGTGACAGCAAGTACGCTGCAAATCCCGGACAGGACGCCCACCGTGCTTCTGTGGCGTCCGGCTTCATTTTTACGCTCGTCCATGCGCTGCTTAAAATCACGTATGACTTTATCGTCAACCTCCGCCTCTGCCCTGGGCACGTCCTTGCGCAGGATCATATAATCCTGCATCATCTGGTTGCGCTCATAGTAGACACTGTATCCCCTCAGCTTATAAAATCCATCTGAGGATGTTATGTAAACTGCCTCTTCCCCTTCCAGGCCGCAGTTGAGATACATCAGCTGGTTCTTGCCTGTAAAGTACTGGCTATGCTGTTTCCAATATGTCAGCGGGCTTAAGGTACAGCCCGGACCGCCGCACAGGAACCATCCCTGCACCGTGCGTTTGGGGAACATCTGCTCCACATCCTGATATGCCTTTTTCCAGGCATCCTCGGAAAATACCACCTTTTCGCCTTCCGCGGTAACAGAATCCATTTCCAGGGCGCCATCCACGAATACATAGGGCGTGTCCTCATGGGTCTCCCTGCTTCCAAGGAGCAGACCCACACGCAGATCAGCCCCCTTGGCCGGCTGGAGGCGTCTTAAGTACGTATTTACATAATCTTCTAAATATAATTTTAAAACCTGGTCCCGTTCCCCAATCTGCCGAATATTTTTCGGCAGCTTTGGAAAGGGTTCATATAATTCTCCCATAGAATCACCCCGCTGTCTTTAATCTGTACAAGCATAGCAGATTCCATGTGCAGATTCTGTCATATTATGGCGGCATTATCCCATAATCGTTCGACAAGACAGATTCCTTCGCAGATGCAGTCCGCCATCTTCATGACAATGGACAGGCGGACGCTCTGAAGCATGACCGGGTCGCGGCTGCCTGCCCCGCCTACAATCCCTGTGATGGAAATGTCCCCCACCGCCTCCAGGTTCTTGGATACCCCAAGCCCGGGCTGCAGCGCCCCGCGCCCCAAGGTGGCATATCCTACATGGTCCGGACTGCCCACCGAGGCATCGATGGCCACCACCACGTAATCCGGGTAGTGAAGCTTTATATACCTGGCGTAAAGGTCCAGGTTCATGGCATGTACCGGCTTATCCAGGGTACCGATGACCGCCGCCCCGGCCAGCCGTCTGCCCCGCAGCTTATGCCCTATGAGCGGACCCAGGCTGTCCCCGGTCGATCGGTCCGTGCCAATACACAGGAACATGACCCCGTCCTTACCGGTAGCCGTCATTTCCTCACAGATCAGACGGTTCAGGTGCAGTGCGAACTGTTCTGTCTCAAATTCTGACTGTGTATTATAATAGGCAATGCCTTCCCGTTTTTGTATGTTAAATGTCTTCCATAATCTCATATCCAAGTTGTCCACCCGAAATTTATTAAAATGTCAGGCCTTACCGTGCAAATTGGTATTCATTGGCTGATAAGGGCTGTTTTTATAGTATAGGCTTGGGCTTTTGAAATTATGCATGAAAAAGGGACACACGGATTGACAGTATCCGCGTGCCCGCCTGGAAAATGCTTCTATGACAGCAGATAAACAGCCTGCTGTGGTATGCCCCGTTTTTGTGTTCATAAACAGAAAAAGAATCCTGAAAGATCCGGCGGGGTACGCTGTCCGTCAGCCGTGCGTCCCACTTCCCCAATGGGATATCCCTGTCCTCCGGCCAGGCAGCGTACAAAAATAATCAAACACTCCCTGATGTCCCGGAATCTTTATCTTCCGACAAAAATTCCTCATATTCTCTCGTAAACCGCTGGATTTTATGCGTCACCACCTGAAGGTGCTGCTGCATCTGCGCAATACGTCCTTCGACCTCACGTTTATGCTCAATCAGCATTTCACATCTCTCCTTCAGTGTCTCAGGTCCTTGGTAGCACAGATTGACAAAGTCGCGGATCTGCTTTATGGACATATCTGTGTTTTTCAGGCAGGTGATTAATCCCAGCCACTCCAGGTCCCCATCCGTATAATACCGGATTCCGCTTTCTGTCCGCTTGACGTTGGGCAGCAGCCCTTCCTTTTCATAATACCGAAGGGTATTTGGGCTAAGGTGTGTTTTTTCAGCTACATATTTAATCGTATATCCCATAGAAAGAACCTCCAATATATTTTAGGTAACGTTAAGTAACGAAGTAACACAAAACAGGATAATGATACCATGATAAGTGTAACACTAAAATCGTCAATCACGAATTTAATTGGTGAAACACGAATTTAATATTACATTTTACGCAAAGTAACGCAAAAAAAGCTTGACTTAGCGTTAACGCTAAGGTTTATGATTATCATACAGCATAATTCAATCATATGTCAAGAAACAGAACAGGAGGAAAGAGAATGAAATCATTAACTGATTGCTACAGGCTGTCCAATGGGGTGGAAATTCCCTGTATTGGCTTCGGTACATGGCAGACTCCCGACGGGGATGTCTGCGTATCATCGGTGAAAGCCGCCATCGAGGCGGGCTACCGCCACATCGATACCGCCGAAATGTACGAGAACGAGGACAGCGTGGGCAAAGCCATAAAGGAGAGCGGCATCGACCGGAAGGAGCTTTTCATCACCTCGAAGTTGAGCAACCAGGCCCACGGTTACGAAAAGACCATGGAGGCATTTGAGGGCACCATGGAAAAACTGGGTCTTGATTACCTTGACATGTTCCTGATTCACTGGCCCAACCCCATTGCCTTCCGCGACCATTGGCAGGAGGCCAATGCAGGCAGCTGGAAAGCATTCGAGGAACTGTACAAAGCCGGCCGGATCCGCGCCATCGGAATCAGCAATTTCCGGCAGCATCACATTGAAGCCCTGATGGAAACCGCCACCATCCCCCCAATGGTGAACCAGATGAAACTCTGCCCAGGAGAAACGCAGGAGGAGGTTGTGGACTACTGCCGCTCCAAGGGCATGTTGCTGGAAGCCTACAGCCCCCTTGGCATCGGACAGATTTTCCAGGTGCCCGAGATGCAGGAACTGGCAGACAAATACGGGCGTTCCATCGCACAGATCTGCATCCGCTGGAGCCTGCAAAGAGGGTATCTGCCGCTTCCTAAGTCAGTCACCCCTTCCCGGATCCAGGAGAACGCCAGGGTCTTCGACTTTGAGCTGGAGGAAACAGATGTCCGGCTGATTGCCGGTTTGAAGGGATGCGTCGGCTATGCCGCTGACCCGGATACAAGGACATTTTAACGGATTGGGAAGATACACGGTTGTGCATTGTGCATGGATATAATGCGGGACAGATACACACATCATTTCAGCGGGGACACATAAAAGACCATCTGTCCCTCTCAAAAGAAATGCCGTAACAGAAGAAAAGCAGGGCATTTACAACATACGTAAAAATCAGGGAGGACCCCATAAACAGGAGATTCATCCCTGATTTTATTCATCAGCTGTAAAGCTTCTCTTTGTACACTCCGGCGTCAATCAGCGCCCTGACAGCATCCACCACGGCCTGTTTGTCCTCTTTATAGGTGACCCCGAACCACTTGTCCGGGGTGCCAAGGACCGTGACCCTTGCACGCTTTGACTGTACCAGGTTGTCGATGATCCTGGGAAGAAGATATTCTGATTTAACATCCCCCTCCTTCAGGTTATCCAGGAACGCAGGGAAGCCTGCTTCTAACTCATCCAGGAATCCGGCCGGGATGCCCCACATGTTCATGGAAACCGGCTGGTCCGGGCTGACCGTGACAGGATTACCCTGCTCATCGGTTGCCAAAAGTCCCTCATCGGTCATCCTGATATTATAAGTTTCATTGACCGTCTTAAGGATACCGTCATCATCCACCTGGCATACGCCCCTGGTAACAGCGCCATTGTCGCTCAGGGTATTGGAAAGCACGAATCCGCCCATGCACAGGTCATATACGTCTGAATCCCCGTCCATGACATTGACCATGTAATCGTGTATCTTCTTAAAGCCTTCCCTGCCATAATAGTCATCTGCATTGATGACCAGGAAGGGACCGTTCACCATTCCTTTTACCATAAGGACGGCCTGTCCTGTTCCCCATGGTTTTGTACGGCCGGGCGTTACCTCATAGCCAGCCGGAAGGGCGTCCAGTTCCTGATAGGCGTATTCCACAGGCAGAAGCTTTTCTATCCTGTTGCCGATAACTTCCTTAAAATCCTTCTCAAGGTCTTTCCTGATAATAAAGATAACTTTGTTAAAACCTGCTTCCATGGCGTCATGGATGGAATAATCCATGATGATCTCCCCACCTGGTCCCACTGGTTCCAGCTGCTTGATTCCTCCTCCAAAGCGGCTTCCGATTCCGGCCGCCATGATTACCAGCGCAGTCTCTCTCATAGTACTTTTTCTCCTTTGATATGAACTGGTTACATAATAGCACAATCGGGAGAAAAAGGCAAAATTTTATATTGGAAATTCTTTCTCATATTCTTTATCCGCTTCCGGGTAATCAAGCCTCATATGTGTCCCGCGGCTTTCTTTCCTGTTCCACGCCGCCTCCACCATCAGACGGATGGACTTTACAATCTGAAACGCCTGTGTATCCTTCTTTATCTCCTGCTGGGACAGCATTTCATCCAAACGCGCCCTGGCCTGCAAAAGATCCTCTCCCCTGCGGTAGATTCCCAGGGCTTTGACTGCAATTGCCTTTGCCTCAGGGACATATCTTCCGTATACGCCTGCATCCTCCTTATATTCCGCCGGAAGGTCATGGACCGGTTCAGGCTGGCAGGCCTTTAAACCTGCAATGGCCTGGGCACAGAGAAGTCCTGACAAGGTGGCCTGGCTGGCCGCATTGCCCGCGCACCTGCATGCCCCATGTACGCCGCCGCAGGCCTCCCCCACCGCATAGAATCCGGCTACGGTGGACTCATAATTTTCATCCACCATGATTCCGCCTGAGAAACTATGGGCCATAGGACCAACCTCCACCAGTTCCTGATTGGGGTCCACCCCATTATCCATCAGGCGGTTGAAGAACCAGGGATAGGCTTTTAACACATTCCTGTCAATATGCCGTAAATCCACCCACGCGCCGCCATGGGGCGTTCCCCGGCCCGCATCAACCTCTTTCCATATCTGCTTATTAATCAATGTCTTAGGGGAACCGCCTTCTCCCTGAGGCCTCACTTTTAACATGAAGCGCTCCCCCTCTGAATTGAGAAGGTATGCTCCTTCACCCAGCATGGCGGTGGGGCAGGGTTCCCCCACTGCGCCGGGCGGGCTCATTACAACCATCGGTTCATATTCCAGGAATTCAATATCAACCAGTTCTGCTCCGGCTTCCTTTGCAATGGCAAGGGTATTGCCCTTGATGTCCCCAGGGTATGTGGAAACCCCAAACAGGTTTCCTACCCCGCCCCAGCCAGCCACCACAACAGGCGCATGGATATTTTCGATTCCGCCTTCCGGATTTTTTACCGTGATTCCGCAGACATGTCCATCCTCCGTCAGGACATGAAGGCATTCATATCCCATGTGGATGGGAATCCCATTTTCTTCCAGTCCATCCACCAGCTTCTTTACGATCTCAACGCCAATCAGTTCAGTGGTACAGCACAGGGACCTTGGATATGTATGGCCCGAGAGATGCCTCAGTTTTGTAGTCCCATCCTCATTTTTTGCAAATTCCACACCCCAGCGGCAGAGGAGATTGTATCCCTCCATGGTGCTGGCCGTCATGTCCCTGACCAGCGTCCTGTTATTAATCCCATATCCTGCATGAATCATATCATCATTATACTGCCCGATGGTATCCCCGTAAGGATTGTCCGGCAGGACGAAATTAATTGCTGCAATATATGGTGTTCCGCCATATGCAGTGGTGTAAATACCGATATCCTTTACACCCAGTTCACTGAGCCTTGCTGCTGTTGCCAGGGAAGCAAGCCCCATGCCTACAATGATAACATCATGTTTTTTTGCCATATATTCCTCCGATTAGTGTACCGGCACGGTGGAATGCCATCGTGCCAGTGCCTAGGGTGTGTCTGGTCCTAAGGGGGTACCTCTGGTGGATTCCTTAGGGCAGCTGCCGGAAAGTAATTTTCAAACACGCCCTAACTCATTACAGGTATCTTCATAATGATTTTGGTAAAAGAATGGGGTTCATCCGTATGGGATACAGGCTTATGCCCGTCATGGGGAAATGCAATGTAGAACATCCCCTTGTCCACCCGGATATGGTTCCCGGTATCCCCTAGAAGCCTCTCCGCATCCTTATCCTTATCATATGGGACCACGGTCTTTAAATCCGCCACATCCGCCCATGCCAGTTCCTCGCAGCCCTCGGCCATGATCTGGACATCAATATATCTGCGGTGCGCCTCAAAGGTCCCCTCATCCATGGGTCTCGTATCGCCCATCTGCACGTTAAAGAAACCGCCGTCAAACTTATATTTGCCCGGCTCCAGCTTCTGCATCGCCTTGACCGCCTCCATTCCTGCCCTGAGGGCGGGAATCATGGGCGTATAAAATAATATGTTCTCTGTTTTGTCAATAACCATGTGCCTGTCCTTTAATTCATGTAGCTTCCGCCGTTTACGTTGATTGTTTCCCCGTTTATGAATCCCGCCATGTCCGAGGCCAGGAAAACAGCCACATCGGCTACATTTCCCGTGGTTCCAAGAACCCCCAGGGGGATTTTCTTTACCACATTCCTGCGGTACTCCTCCGTCCACTGCAGTGACATATCCGTTTCAATGGGGCCTGGGCAAATGCCGTTTACACGGATATGGTACGGCCCCATCTCATAGGCCAGCTTCTGGGTCATGGAATTGACCGCCGCCTTGCTGGCCCCATAGCATATGGAGGCATTGGCATGGGCGGTCTTACTGGCCGTGGATGAGATATTGATGACGGTTCCCGACTGTTTCTCCACCATGTGGGGGAGCACGGCCTTACAGCAGTAGAATACGCCGTCCAGGTTGATCCCCATCATCCTGTGCCACTCCTCCTCTGTCAGTTCCAGAAAAGGGATGCGGCTGTTCACGCCTGCATTATTCACCAATATATCGATTTTCCCAAATGCTTCCATACAGACGCCAGCCAGTCTGGCAGCCGTGCCGCTGTCAGAGATATCCCCCCTGACAACACGGCATTTTACTCCCAGGGCTTCTGCCTCTGCCTTCACGCACCTTAACTTTTCTTCATCATTGCCGTTAATCACCACGTCAGCGCCGTTTGCCGCCAGTGCAAGGGCAATTGCCCTGCCGATTCCCTTACTGGAACCGGTGACAATAGCAGATTTTCCTTTTAACATATCCTTCATCCCCATCATGCCACGACTTTACTTTCTTCTCTGTCCTTACTGTAGAATTTCCGTTTCTTTGCTGAACAGATGACAAAGAATGCAACTGCCACCGCGATTCCTATGATATCAGTGATTGTCTCAGGAAGGATGATCAGGATTGCGGATGCCAGCAGGATTCCCCTCTCTATCCTATTTAAGGGTACCAGGAAGAATCCGGCCATTCCGGATGCCAGCAGGTATGTTCCAAGGAACAGGATCAGGGTTCCCTTGACAATCTCAAGAGGCGTTCCTACCAGGAGGATGGACGGGTCGTATATGAAAATGAATGGTACGAGGAACGCCACTAATGCGTACGCAAAACCCGTCAGCCCCGTCTTCATGGAATCCGCCCCCGCTATCCCTGCCGCAGTGAAGGACGCCACGCACACAGGCGGTGTGATCTGAGCCATGATACCAAAATAGAATACAAACATATTTGCCTGCAAAGGCTGGATGTTAAGGCCAATCAGGGTTGGCACGAACAGGACATTTGCCACCAGATAAGCCGCCACCGTAGGAAGCGCCATTCCTAAAAGCATGCATCCCAGCATTGTAATCAAAAGTGCAATAATCAAATAGCTGGATCCCACATTGGCTATAAGCTTGGATACCTTGGTTGCCAGGCCGGACTGGATGACAACGCCGATGATGATTCCGCATGCAGCTGTTGGCACGGCAATTTCAGAAGCCTGCTTCACTCCCTGAAGAGCGGTTTCCCCCAGTTTCTTAAGGCTGACACAGTACTTTCCGCCTAAAACGAATTTGCTCACGACATTGATGATAAGGCAGGTGAAGATACCCATCATGCCGCTCCGCATCAGGGATGCGCCAGATATCATGTAGTAAACCAGCACAATGGCGGGAATGATCTGATACAGTCTTGGCAGTATCTTCTCGGTCTGGATTGCCTCTGCCTTCTGTGCCCCGTCAATCATGCTCTTTTTATCAGCCATGAATGTAACCAGAAGGAACACGGACATAAAATAGGCAATGGCAGGAATCAAGGCTGCAAATGCAATGGTCTTATATGGAACCCCCAGCATTTCCGCCATGATGAACGCGCCCACGCCCATAATCGGAGGCATGATCTGTCCGCCGGTGGATGCAACCGCTTCAATGGCCCCTGCCTGGTGCGGTTCATAGCCAATCTTCTTCATCATGGGAATTGTCATGACACCGGTGGTTGCCACGTTGGCAACGGCGCTTCCTGAAATCATTCCCATAAGGCCGGAGGAGATGACGGCTGCTTTTGCAGGACCGCCGGCGCCGTTCTTGGACACCTTCATGCCCAGGTCAATGAGAAGCTGCCCGCCTCCGCATTCGGAAAAGAATACGCCGAAAAGCATGAAGTAAAACAGGCTGCTGGCCGATGTATACAGCGGGGTCCCATAGATACCGCTGGAACCCATGGTCATCAGTTCCGTGAACTGCTGCATATTGGTCCCTTTAAACCGGAAGATGGATGGAAAATATTTCCCGAACCAGAAGTATACAATGAAGAACAGGATGAATCCGAACAGAATGGTTCCCAGTGTCCTTCTGACTGCCTCCAGAAGTATGATGATACATACCACCATGGCAATCTTATCAATCATTGTAACAGGTGATACATACTGCACGCGGGAAGTAAGACGTGCAGTATTGGCAATCACATAGTACAGGACAAAGGCTATGCCTGCATAAACCGGTATATCCAAAGCCTTCATCCACGGCTTCCCTGACTTCTTGTCAGCCGGGTTGTTGAGGAATACAATGAGCAGCGCAAACATCAGGTGCACCGGGCTTTGCAGCATAGGATGCAGCGGGGACACCAGCGCCAGATATAACTGAAACAGGATCCAGACCGTACCGACTGCAATATAGGCCATTTTCTTGGGTGGTATTTTTACTCTTTCCATTATTTGCCCCTTTCTGTCAGACAAATGTCATTTATTCCATATAACCCATTTCCTTATAATAAGCCTCAGCGCCTGGATGGATCGGAGCGCCCAGCTTAATGGGCTCCCATGCAGTCTCAGGATTAAATGCCTCCAGGGCGGCGCTTGCGTTCACAAGTGTCTGTGTGTTCTCACACAGGGCCTTTGTCATTGTATAAACAGTGGCATCATCCAGCTCAGCGGATACAAGGATTACCTGCGGGGAACCGACTGTTTTGATTTCCGCGTCCTGGCCTGACCAGGTTCCTGCCGGAATGACGGTATAGTCAAAGCCTTCTTTTGTCAGCTTTTCCAGGGTATCGTCACTTAACTGAGGGAAATACATATCTGCTGTCATACACAGTTCGGATGTGGCGGACTGTCCCGGCGCGATATGGTCAATCGTCATATCTGCCTTGCCATCCTTTAACAGGCTGACAATTGCATCTGAACCTGTCTGGGTAACGCTTCCTCCCCAGGACTCAACATCCTCGTAGCTCACCCCAAGCACTTCCAGCACCTTATTGCAGGCCAGTTCCCCGAATGCGCCGGAGGATTTAACTGCTATGCGGACCGGATACTTCTGGGCAACCAGCTCCTCAACCGTTGTGATACCTGTCTTATCAACAAACGACTGGGTAAAAATCACGTTGAGGATTGCCTTGTCCAGGCCGCCTGCAAGGCCTCTTACGTTTTCTGTGGGCGGATTACCAAGGATTCCTGTCTCGCATGCCCACTTGGCAGGAGCGCCGTTGCTGATTGTCACATTACACTGGTTATTTTCAAGAATCACAGGGGAACCCACGCCGCCTGGGGATGTGGTGGTCACATCAATGACAGAGCCGTTTGGAAATGCATCCGTAAACAGGTTTGCCATTGTGGACGCATATACGTATGCAGTGGTCCCTACGTCCTGGGTTGCAAATGTAATCTCAACCGGTGCCGTTACCGCATAGGCACCGTCTGTCTGGCTGGCCGCGCTTTCCCCGGCCTGCGTGTCAGCCTGTGCTTCTGTCACCGAAGCAGCCACAGTGGTTTCCTGGGTTGAACCGGAACAGCCTGCCAGCCCTGCTGCCATCATACCTGCCATACCGAATGCGAATAATTTCTTCATTGTCTTTTTCATTTACTTAACCCTCCGTCTATTGTTCTTTTTGCAGTTTTTGCTTTATTGCTTTTTGAAAGACGAATGCCGTAATCAATGGCATTTATCAGACTTAACTCATTTGCGATTCCCTGGCCCGCCTGGTCAAATGCGGTTCCGTGGTCCACGCTGGCCCTTACGATGGGAAGCCCCAGCGTTATGTTAACACCCGCGACCGCATCCCATTTCTGCTGTTCCTGATTATATACGAAGCCAATTACCTTCAGCGGGATATGTCCCTGGTCATGATACATGGCCACCACCATATCATACCACCCGCCTCTGGCTTTTGAAAAGATTGTATCCGGCGGGACCGGGCCTTCTGCCTGGATTCCTTCTGCCTTGGCAGCTTCAATCGCCGGGATGATTTCGTCAATCTCCTCCCTGCCGAAGAGGCCGTTCTCCCCGCTGTGGGGGTTAAGGCCTGCCACGCCGATTCTTGGCTGTTCCAGTCCCAGGTCCCTGCAGGCCTGGTATGCAATGCGTATGACCTCCAGCACCCGGTCCTTCTTCACCCGGTCACAGGCTTCCCGCAGGGATACATGGGTAGATACGTGCACTACCCGGATATTCTCATGGGCCAGCATCATGGTATATTTTTTGGTTCCTGTCATATCCGCATACACTTCGGTATGGCCTGAGTAATGATGTCCGGCCATGTTGATGGCTTCTTTATTAAAGGCATTGGTGACCGTGCCGTCAACCTCCCCGGCCATAGCCATCTGTATCACCTTTTCCACGTAACGGAACGCGGCCTCCCCGGCCATCACGGATACCTTTCCACGTTCCAGCTTATCCATGTCCACCAGATCCATATCATACACATCTATGGTACCTGCCTGGAACAGGGCCTCTTCTACGGAATGGACCGGATGTATCCTGACATCCTCTTTTCCCACAATTTTAACTGCTGCCTCCATCACGCCTGCATCCCCGATGACCAGCGGACGGCATTTGTCATAAATCTCATTGTTGGCCAGGGCCTTTACAGTAATCTCCGGTCCTATACTGGCCGGGTCCCCCATTGTAATCCCAATTATCAGACGCTCATCCATATCTGTCAGCACATCCCTTTCTCATGGTTTTCAGCCAGCACCTTCTTTAACGCCTCAATGCCCTCTTCCGGCACCTGGTTAAACGGCGCCCTGCATTTTCCTACCGGATATCCCAAAAGCGCTACCGCTGTCTTTACAATGGTATTGGGATTGCCGAACCGGAAGCATGCGCGGAAGGAACGGATGCTGTCCTGGGCCTTCCTGGCATTTTCCATATCGCCTGCCACAAAGTAATCGTAGATGGACGCCATCACCTCCGGAAATACGTTTGCACATCCTGCGATGCCGCCCGTCCCCCCTGCCAGGAGGTTCCAGAGTATCAGGGAATCATTGCCGGACAGCACGGCGAAGCCGTCGCTTTCCCTGGTCTGTTCAATGTACTGGAGCATATTGTCAAAATTGCCGGAGCTGTCCTTGGCCCCTACAATATTTTCTATCCTGCTTAGACGGGCAACCGTTGCCGGCGCCAGGGCATTGCCGGTCCTGGCCGGTATATTGTAGAGGACAATGGGCATATCCACTGCCTCTGCCACTGCACGGTAGTGCTCATACAGCTCATTCTGGGACGCCGCGGCAAAGGACGGGGTAATGATGGAGAGCACATCCGCTCCCAGGGACTGCGCCATCCTGGACTGGCGGATGGTATCCTTTGTGCTGATGCACCCGGTTCCCGCATAGACCGGAACCCGTCCCTTTGTCTCATCTATCACAATGCCCAGGACCTGCTCTTTTTCCGCCTCGCTTAATATGTATCCCTCCCCATTCGTCCCAAATGGGAACAGGCCGTGGACGCCTCCCTTTATCTGGCGGTTGACCTGGTTCCTCAGTTCAGCCTCATTGATGGTCTCGTCCTCATTCATGGGCGTAATGATCGGCGGGATGATTCCCTTGATTTCCACCTTTTTCATCCTGTTGTTCCTCCTCCTTCTATGCCAAATCCTGCTGTTCTTTGTATTTCAACATTATACATGTATCTTTTTATTCCAACATTTTACATGCATCTTTGTATTCCTGCATTTTACATGTACCTTTTTATTCCTGCATTTTACATGTATCTTTGTATTCCTTCATTTTACATGTATTCTTTGTATTCCCGCATTTTACATGATTTCCATATACAGTTTCCTGGCATCCTCAGGGGTGACTTCCCGCATATTATTCACCAGAAGCCGCTTGACATCCATGCCTGCCTCCACCAGTGCATCCAGGTCCTGGTCCCCAACCCCGTACTCCCTGAGGCTGGACGGTATCTCAAGATGGGTTACTATCTCGTCCAGACGGCGTATGATCCAGGCCGACTTTTCCTCCGGTGTCCTCTGGGGCATGCCTTTGCCTCCGGCTATCCGGTCATAGGCTGCCGCGAATCTGTCCCTGCAGGCCGGTTCGTTAAACTTCATCACCGGTACCAGGAGCATGGCATTGGAAACGCCATGGGGTATATGGTACTTTCCTCCCAGGGGATAGGACAGTGCATGAACTGCCGTTGTTCCTGATGCGGTTATGGCTGCGCCCGCATAGAAGGCGGCTATGAGCATGGCGTTTTTGGCATCCAGGGCATCGGGGTCATCACACGCCCTTTCTATATTGGTAAGGATTAAATCCAGGGCTTCCAGTGCAAATGTATCGCTGAAGGGATTGGCCTTATTGGAAGTATAACACTCAATCGCATGGGCAAGGGCGTCCACACCCGTGGCTGCCGCGATTTTCCTTGGAAGGTTTTTAATCATTTCCCCGTCCAGGATTACATAGTCAGCTATCATCGCATCGTTGACAATCCCTACCTTCAGCTCCTTCTCAGGAACCGCCACAATGCTGTTGGGGGTTGCTTCGGAACCAGTCCCTGCCGTGGTGGGTATCATGAGGGTTGGGACGCATTTCTTTGCAAGACAGGGATCATCAAGCAAATCCCTGACCGTGTATGCGTCCGTTGCCAGGACCGAGGCCAGCTTCGCGATATCCATCACGCTTCCACCGCCCACTGCTATAATAAGTCCGGCCTTCTCAGCCTTAAAGGCATCAATGACCTTCTGGGCCTCCTCACAGTCAGGCTCTGCAGGCAGTCCGTCTAAGACCGAATATCCTACCCCCGCCTCCTTTAGCAGGGATAATGGTTTCTCAAGGAGTCCGGCAGCCATGATTCCCTTGTCACTGAACACAACTGCTTTCCCGGCACATGTCCCGGCAATCTCCTTGATATGGTCCAAGGCTCCCTCACCGCTGTAAACCACATGAGGCATCTTTAATGTATACTGTGTCAGCATAATACCCTCTCTTTCTTATACAATATCGTATCCGCCAGCTGTACCAGCAGGTCCTCTGTCCCAAAGCCGCCTGACTTGGATATGACCTGATACATATTATCATTAATCTTAAAGCGTGACAGCACGGTTCCCGGCGCCATCTCGCAGACCGGTTCCATCTCACAGACCTTTATCTGATTCATGAATCCCAGAAGCGTGTCGCCTCCTGTTATCAAAAGCGTACTGTTGAGACCGCGTTCCACCATATGCTTAAGGATATAACCCATGGAATCCGCAATCCTGGTCCTCACCTCATCCAGGCTGATGCCCTTTTCCCTGGCATATTCCATGGTCTCATCCGTCCCGTCGTAATCATTGCTGTCAAGGATGGACCTGCGTTCCAGCCGGCATTGCAGCATCCATTTCTTCAGCACTGCCTGCCCCTCATCTGTCTTCCAGTATCCCCTGTCCAGCTTTTGCCTGGGTGTCAGCCGTATTCTGGTGAATCCATGTTCCTCCGCATAATCCAGCTGTTTTTTTGTAATGGGATTCACGCTTCCGCAGGCTGCCAGGAACCTGGGTATGAATTCCGGCGCATAGGATTCCCGGCCCTCCAGGCCCAAAAGTCCAGGCAGTACCGATGCAAATCCCGCGCACCCGGCCATGACCGACAACCGGCCTTTACGGTACAGGTCCAAAGCGGCGGCTGTCAGGCCCTCCTGTGACCGTGCATCATATACAGCTATGCGTGACAGCGGACCATCGTCCGGTGCCTGCCCATCTTCCATCAGGGCCTTATTGCCGTCCCCATCTTCTTCCTTAATCACTTCAACCCGGATGTTGCTCTGCTGATGGATGATATCAGGTACGAATGAACAGGTGACCGGCTCAAAGGGGTCTTTCCCAAATACGCTGTCCTTTACAGGAACATCATTTATGTAATGGATTCCTTCCCTTGTGGTTCTGCCCATCTGTGGAAATGCAGGAATGAAAGGAAGGATGTCCTGACCGGATGCGTCTAAAAGCGCGGTCAGCTCACTGCCGATATTCCCCCGTAACGCCGAGTCTGTCTTCTTATAAATAAATGGTATGCCGCAGGCCATGGCCCTCTTTGTGATATTCCACACCACTTCATAAGCATCCCTGCTGTCAAGATGCCTTGTCTCGGCATCCATCACCAGGACCCTGACCCCCTCGTCCGCCTTCCTGTAATCATACCGGGTATCCGTAACCACCCTCACAACGGTGCCAGCCGCCGCGAATTGGACTCCCGTATCCAGAGCACCTGTAAAATCATCCGCTATTATCAGTAAGGTTATCACTCAATCACCGCCAGTCCCCGTATGTTGCATTTATGAACATACAGGTTTAATTTTTTATTGTTTCTCTCTTAGTTCTGTTTCAGTTTACTAAATATCGGCTGGGTTTTCAACTGCTTTTCTCGTCTTTTATGTTCATATATGAAACATTTTAATTCTACCCCTGGATTTATATGTTCAATTATGTTACACTTGTTTCAGATAGAAACAGTGGAGGTGCTTATATGGAATCGCCTAAGATTAAAGTCCTTGGAATCGCCCCTTATGAAGCAATGAAAAATGTGATGGAAAAGCTGGCCCGGAAAAGGCCTCAGATGGAAATGGATGTGTATGTGGGGGATTTAAAAAAGGGGGTTGATATCGCCCAAAAGAATATCCAGGGAAACTATGACGTCATCATATCGCGGGGCGGCACAGCGGAAATGATTGGCAAGGTGACCCATATACCTGTCATCGAAATCAGCCTGTCCGTCTATGATATACTGAGGGCCATGAAGCTGGCTGAGAACTATTCCGACAAGTATGCCGTGGTCGGGTTCCCCAGCATCACCAGCAGTGCCCACCTGCTCTGCGACCTGCTGCAATATAAGATAGACATCGTGACCATACACAATGAAAATGAAGTGGAATCCACCCTGCGGGATTTAAAGAAGAACGGATGCCGCATGATCCTGTGTGACATGATTGCCAATACAACCGCAAAAAAGCTGGGGCTGAATTCCATCCTTATTACCTCGGGCAACGAAAGCATCGAGAATGCATTTGACCAGGCATACAAGCTCTGCATCAGCTATGCCAATATCAAAGAGGAAAATTCCCTTCTGGGCGAAATCATCCGCGGGGAAAATTCCTATACGTTTGTGTTTGATGAAAAACAGAACCTGTACTTCACCACCTGGGACAACGATGATTCTGAAATCACCGATATCCTGCGCAGGGAGATACCCGAGACACTGAACGGGGATAATTACAAGGCATTCCGCAACATTGACGGCAACCTGTTCTCCATCAACAGCCGTGTGATTGAAAAGTCCCTGCACCGTTACGCCGTGTTTTACGTGTCATCCACCAAGGTACCCATGGCCACCAGCAAATACGGCATCCTGTTTTCCAATAAGCGGGAGGCGGAACAGCATTTTTACAACAGTTTCTACAGTATCACAGGCTCCATGCAGGGTTTAAGGAATACGGTGGAGCAGATCAGCCAGAGCAGCTTTCCGGTTATGATTTCAGGCGAGGAGGGCACGGGAAAGGAACAGATTGCCCGGGCCATCTATGCACAAAGCTCCCTGCAGCACAATCCGCTTATCGCCATTAACTGCAGTCTTGTCAATGACAAGAGCTGGGGCTTTTTAACCAATCATTACAACTCACCATTAAATGATAACAACAATACGATATATTTTAAAAATATCGAGGAGCTTCCCTCGGAACGGCGCAAACAGCTTCTGTCCATCATACTGGACATGAACCTGGACAAGCGGAACCGGCTTATATTCTCCTGTGTCAGCGCCAGCCAGACCGCCCTGCCGTCTGCTGCCAGGGAATTTGTCAACCTGCTCTCCTGCATGACCATCCATCTGCCGCCCCTGCGTGAACGGATGGAGGAACTCCCCACGATTTCAAGCCTGTACCTTGGGAACCTGAACGTGGAGCTGGCCCGCCAGATCATCGGATTCGAACCGGAGGCCATGGCCCTGCTGGAGGCATATGACTGGCCGTATAACTACACCCAGTTCAAGCGGGTCATCAATGAACTGGCAGTCATTACCTCCACACCGTATATAAGCGCCCGTGACGTCAGGTCACTTTTAGAAAAGGAAAAGGCCTCCTCCTTTACCGGCTCCGGCCAGACAGAGGAGACCCGCCATACAGGCCTGGATATAAACCGTACCCTGGACGAGATTACCTGCGATATAATCGGACAGGTACTGTCCCAGAACAACGGCAACCAAAGCGCGGCAGCGAAACAGCTTGGGATTAGCCGGACCACACTGTGGAGGTATATGAACCGCAGATAAACAGGCCCTAGAGCGTGTTTGAAAATTGCTTTCCGTCAGCTGTGCGTCCCACTTCGTGGGAGATTTGGTCCCGATGAGGGAGGCGTAGCGGGCTACGTTGACCGAATTGGGACCAAATATGCCGCGATGTGGGGGGTGCAGATGGCGGGAATGAATTTTCAAGCACGCTCTAAAAAACCGTCCGTTCCACCAGCCGCCACAACACCCGCCTGCACCTGCACACATCCTCATAAGGCACATACTCATTGGGCTTATGGGCCAGCTCCAGGCTTCCCGGCCCATAGGACATACAGTCATGGTTCCCCAGGGTCCCGGCAATGACAGCCGTATCCGTATAACCGTTAAACGCCCCGATGGCAGTATCCATGCCGGTCACCTCATCGCAGGCCTGCTTCAGATGCCCAAGGAGCAGGGAACCATCGTCCTTCTCCACATAGGGACGGTCGCCGGTTATGACATAATGGCCTTTCACGCCGGGGACTTCCTGCTGCGCCAGTTCTATGGCCTGCTTCACGATCCGCTCCGCGGCCCTGGTGTCCGTGGGCGGCACCAGCCTCATGTCAATCCACACCTTACAGGTATCCGGCACCACATACGGGCGGTAGCCTCCGGTTATCTGTCCAAAGGTCACGGTGGAAACCCCAAGGTCATGGTGGGACGGACAGGCCGCGACGGACTTCCTGATGAAGCTGACCGCCTCTGCCATGGCTGCAATCGCGTCCGCGCCCTTCCATGGATTGCTGGCATGGGCCGTGATTCCGTCCATGGTAAGTTCAAACCAGGTCCGCCCCTTGTGGGCCACCTGGATCTGCCCGTCCGTAGGCTCTGTATCCAGTATCCAGTCTTGTGCAGAAACCCAGCCATCCTGTATGGCCCGCTCCACGCCCCGCATGAAATCCTCCTCATCAACGGTTCCGATGAAGGTAAAAGCCCTGTCCGGAAGCTGCCCATTCTTCCCCACCAGCTCCACTGCCCGGGCAAATGCTGTCAGGGCGCAGGCAAGCCCGGATTTCATATCGCAGGCCCCTCTTCCGTAAAGCCGCTTCGCGCCGTCCTCCTGTGTGACCACGGCTCCCAGGGCAGGCGTATCCTCATTCCATCCATCTCCCAGCATCACCGTGTCCATATGGCATATGTAAGTAAGTCCCGGGTTTTCAGATTTGCCCGGTATGCGCGCCATCAGGTTAAAGCGTCCGGGAAGTACTTCCTGCTCCTTAAGTTCCATCCGTCCTGCCAGGCTTCCTCCCGCCATCTGTATCTTGCGTACCAGCCATTCCTTTATCCATCCCTCAATCCGCCCTTCATAGGCGCCGGGGTCTGAACTGTCAATCCCCACCAGCTGTCCGGCCAGGTCCCAGGCCTCATCATCCAATCCATGCTCCGCGTCCGATTCCCAAATTCCAGCCTTTACTTCCTCCGGATTCAGCCCATCATTTCCCATTTCCCAATTCCTCCCATTACTTCTAATGCTTCATCCTATCATTCTACTACAATGCACAGATACTTCAACCCCTATGCGCCCTTAAACCTTCCCTACAGATCATCAATAATCGCCGCGCTCTTTGCATAAGCCGTGCTCTTGGCCTCAAAGAAATCCGTCTTTACCATATTGGCATTGGAATACTGGTTCACCCAGGCCATGGATTCAGGTTCCTTCCCATAGCCTTCATACAGCGGCTCAAAGCCCAGGCCGGTCCACCTCAGGTTCCCCAGGTATTTGATATAGGACGATACCATGTCCTTTGTCAGTCCCGGCACCTCATCCCCAATCACATAACAGCCCCATTCTATTTCCTGGCTCACGCCTTCCCTCAGCATGTCCTCCAGCATTTTCACATTGTCCGGTGTGAACAGGCCCGGTTCTTCTTTCTTAAGTTCTCCTATCATGCTGCGGAACAGCCACAGATGGGTATTCTCATCCCGGTTGATGTAGCGGATTTCCTGGACGCTTCCCGGCATTTTCCCGTTGCGGCCCAGGTTGTAGAAGAACATGAAGCCACTGTAAAAATATATGCCCTCCAGGATGTAATTCGCCATCATGACCCGCAGGAGGGTGATGTCATCCTTTCTTTCCTGGAACTCGTTATAAAGGTTCCCGATAAATGTGTTCCGTTTCAGAAGGTGTCCATCCTCCTTCCACTGGTAAAGGATCCGGTCCCTTTCCACGGGGCTGCATATGGAATCCAGCATATAACTGTAGCTCTGGCTGTGCACCGCCTCCTGGAATCCCTGTATGGTCAGGCACAGGTTCACCTCGTTGGCCGTTATGTACTGGCCGATACAGGGGAGGTTGGCTGTCTGTATGGAATCCAGGAATACCAGGAAACTGAGTATCTTGTCAAATGCCTCCCGCTCCGCCGCGGACAGGTTCCGGTAATCCTTCACATCCGTGCTCAGGTTAATCTCCTCCGGTATCCAGAAATTATTCATGGCCTGTCTGTACCAGGCGCTGGCCCAGGTGTACTTCATATTGTTAAAGTCGTTGAGATTGGTGGTATTGCCCCCAATCATCCTCCGGCTGTTCTTATCCGTGTCACCCTGTGGGTTAAACAGGGATTTTGCCTTCAAAACTGTCATGTCGTGCTCCTTATTAATAATGGTATATGAATCTTGGGACTGCGCACCAGCCTGCCGCACTCAGCTGGAACAGCTCTCGCACTCCTCCACCTCCAGCGACTGGCTGCGCACATAATAGATGGTCTTGACGCCCTGTTCCCAGGCCAGGATATAGAGGTTTAACAGCTGGCGCATGGTATATTCGTTGGTAATATACAGGTTCACGCTCTGTGCCTGGTCGATGTGGCGCTGGCGCACCCCGGCTGCCCGCACCGTATAGGTCTGGTCAATGGTGTATGCGCTTTTATACAGCCAGAAGGTACTTATATCCAGCTCAGGCGCCACCCTTGGCATGATGGAATTTTTCTTTTCCTCCAGGAAGAAACGCTTCATCACAGGATCCAGGCCGGCGGTTGTCCCGGACAGGATGCTGGTGCTGCTGGTAGGCGCCACAGCCATCAGCCATGCATTGCGCATCCCCTGTGCGGCCACCTGCGCGGCCAGCCCATCCCATCGTCCGCCTTCATATCCCCTCTTTTTAAAATACTCCCCTGACTGCCATTGGCTGCCCTCGAAATATTCATAGCTGCCCTTTTCCGCGCCCAGCGCGCTGCTGGCCCGGATGGCCGCATAATTAATCCGCTCAAACACCTGGTCTGCAAATGCAAGGTGCTCTTCGCTTTCCCACCTGATCCTGTGCTTTGCCAGCATATGATGATACCCGCTGACCCCCAGGCCGATGCTCCGGTAGCGTGCGTTGGTCACTTTTGCGTAGGGAAGGGGATAAAAGTTCAGGTCAATCACATTATCCAGCGCACGCACGGCAGTGGACACAATCTCCTCCACCTCGCTGTCGCTGGTCACATCGATATTGCCAAGGCAGAGGCTTGCCAGGTTGCACACCACAAAATCACCCGGCCTGGTGGTATTCACGATTACGGTGTCGCCCTCCCTGTTCAGGATTTCCGTTGACACGGATTCCACAGGCGACATGTTCTGGGCAATCTCGGTGCAGAGGTTGGAACAGTATATCATTCCCTTATGGCTGTTGGGATTGGCCCTGTTCACTATATCGCGGTTAAAGGCAAAGGGCGTTCCTGTTTCCACTGCCGATTTAAGGATCAGTCTCACCACATCCTTTAACAGAACCGTGCGTTTGGAAATGCGCTGGTCCTTCACGCAGTCCCAGTACCGTTCCTCCCACTCCTCTCCATAGGAATCCTCCAGGCAGTAACCTTTGACCGCCTCTATCTCATGAGGACACATGAGATACCAGTCCTGGTCCAGGCTTTCCTCTGCAAGCTTCCAGAACAGGTCCGGGTAACAGACCCCCGGGAAGATATCATGGGCCTTCATCCTGTCGTCCCCGTTATTCGTCCTCAGCTGAAGGAACTCAGGCAGGTCCTTATGCCAGGCGTCCAGATAAACCGCGGCAGCGCCCTGGCGCATCCCCAGCTGGTCCACGGCCACGGCTGTGTCATTGACCAGTTTTATCCAGCGGATTACCCCGCCCGCAGCACCCTTAAAACCGCGTATGCTGCTGCCGGTTGCCCTTACCTTTCCAAAATACAGGCCCATTCCTCCACCGAATTTGCTGACCTGGGCAAAGTTATCCACACTTCGGTAGATTCCCTCCAGGCTGTCCGGCACCGTATCGATGAAGCAGCTGGAAAGCTGGTGGTATGGCTTTCTGGCATTGGAAAGGGTGGGGGTAGCCATGGTGGCCTTTATCTGGCTGAGCATGTCATAGAACCGGCGCACCCACTCCATCCTGACATCTTTCTTTTCCTTCATGGCCAGGTGCAGCGCAATCCCAAGATACATTTCCTGGGGTGTCTCCAGACCATGGCGCTCACGGTCCTGAATCACATAGCGTTTCAGCAGCAGGTCCAGCCCCGCATAGGTGAACAGGCAGTTGCGCTCCTCACGGATGAATCCCTGGGCCTGTGCAATTTCCTCCCTGCTGTAGTTCTCCAGGATATACGCCCCGTAAAGCCCCTGGTCTGTCAGGTATTTAAGCTTATCATAGAGGGAGGCAATGCCCAGTGTACCAAGACGCTCCTTTACTTCCTGTTCAAACTGGCAATACCTCAATCTGGCCGCTGCAAACTCCCACCTTGGCGCCTCCCTGGAGGTCAGTTCCGCCGCGGACCTGATAAGCGCCTCCATGTGTTCCTCCGCAGTCATATGCGCTTTTTCAAATGCCCTGCTGCGCTCAAATAAAAGCTCCAGCCCATAGCCTTCACCTGTAAAATCCCGTTCTATTCCCCTAAGGCATTCCATAAGCCCCGGATTCCCGGTCCCATGGACCACCGCGTTTATATACGTATCATTCATAATCTCATTATTATCTCCTTATGTTCCTTCCATACATAACCCTGAGCGCACAGATCCCAGCCGCGTTTCAGAGCCACGGTTCCCATTATAAACCATATATCTTGTGGTTACAAGCTGAATTTATACAAAAATACCCAAAATGCTGTGTTTTACCCAAATTTACCAAATTCCATATTTCCCTTATATCCCCCTCCCGGATATCCCGGGAATCCCCCTCCTCCCGCCTTTTGCTACAGCCCCATGGTTGTAGCTATTTCAGCAAAAAATGTGATTGCACTTGTGGCCCTTTCCGCTTATTATATGGTTGGACTGATAATATCAATGCGGCAAAACCGCAAAGGGGGTAAACTTTCCGGCCTGCGTAACTGCGTCCGGGAAGCAGGGATTATGAAAGAACTGAAAAATCCATTCTGGCGCATGGCCGCCGAGTATGGTGTCATTACTTTAAGTATCTGGATTATGGTAGTGGGGATTTACTTTTTCAAATTTCCAAATCATTTTGCATTTGGAGGTGTGACAGGCTTTTCCACCGTGGTCAGCGAGGCAACCCGCTGGTCTGCAGGCGATTTCACATTCATTGTGAACACGGCCCTGCTCCTGCTGGGCTTTATTTTCCTTGGAAAAGGATTCGGACTTAAGACGGTTTATGCCAGTATGCTTATGTCGGTCAGCCTTTCCGTGCTGGAGCGCATCTGCCCCCTGGCCCGGCCCCTGACAGAAGAACCGCTGCTGGAGCTTTTGTTTGCAATCTTCCTTCCGGCCGTGGGCACCGCCATCCTGTTTAATATCGGGGCGTCCAGCGGAGGGACCGATATCATTGCCATGATATTAAAGAAGCACACCAGCCTTAATATCGGAACCGTCCTCATGCTGGTGGACGTGGCTGCCGTGGCTTCCTCCTTCTTTATATTCGGGCCGGAGACAGGGCTGTTCTCCACCATTGGCCTTGCGGCCAAGTCCCTTGTGATTGACGATGTCATCCAGAACATCAACCTATGCAAATGTTTCAATATCATCTGTGATAACCCAGACCCCATCTGTGACTACATCATTAACACGCTGCACAGAAGCGCTACGGTCTACCACGCCCAGGGAGCATTTTCCCATAACGAAAAGACCGTCATCATGACCACCATGAAGCGCAGCCAGGCCCTGAAGCTGCGCAACTATATACGCGGGATTGAGCCTACGGCGTTTATGCTGATATCGAATTCCAGCGAGATTATCGGGAAAGGGTTTTTGACGAATTGAGCCGGGATGTGGTTTCATGTGATTGAATGTGATTGGGATATGATTGTTTCAATCCACGCTCGGTATATTGTCGAAGTGCGACTGCATCCTACGTAGATGCGTGGTTGACTTCATGGCAGTGGGGGATACCGATTACTCTCCGCCCACCACTGCCGTTAAGTTTGTTTTTGGCAATTCATCTCACCACCTTAGAGGATGGGAGAATCCTTGCTAATATTTGTTGAATATGAATCTGGTGAAATAAAACCGGAGCAGTTTCTGGCATGGTATGATACCGCCAGATTCCTGCTCCGGTTTCTTATCTTGAAATCCTCATTTTGAAATCCCTATTCCGTCATTCTCACTCCGCTGCATTTCCGTCTCCCAGCTCAGCCGCATTCCCATCCCCCAGCTCAGCCGCCAAAGCCGCCAGATCCTTCCTTATCCCAATCCCCTGAGGACAGACCTTCTCGCATTTCCCGCACTGGATACACAGGTCTGCCCCGGCGCCGGCTTCCTGTTTTTCCTTAAACGCCTTCCTGGCCCTTTCCTCAACATCATACATAGCTTTTTCATTCCATATCGCGAAATTCCCCGGTATATCCACTCCGGCAGGGCAGGGCATGCAGTAGCGGCAGGCTGTGCAGCCGTTCTTAATGCGCGTCCGTATGGCTTGGGCTGCCTGTTCAATGATATTTTCCTCTTCCCTGCTCAAGGGTACGAAGGGGCTGAAGGTCTTTATATTATCCTCCAGCTGTTCCTCGGAGGACATGCCGCTTAATACCAGCTTCACGCCAGGATGGCTGCCCACCCAGCGCAGGGCCCAGGATGCAGGGGTACGCCCGGGATCTGCTGCCTCAAGGATTGCCTGCGCATCCTCGGGAAGCCCGGACAGCATGCCGCCTTTTACAGGTTCCATGACAATCACGGGAATCCCCATCTTGCTTGCCAGTTCATATCCCCGGTCCCCTGCCTGGATGTTCCTGTCCATGTAATTATACTGGATCTGGCAGAAATCCCACTGCCTGTATGTGATGATTTCCCTGAAAACCTCATAATCATCATGGAACGAGAATCCAAGATGACGGATTTTCCCCTCCTGTTTTAACTGCTGCGCCCACTCAATGATACCGGAACCTTTAAGCTTCTCCCAGCGTTCACGGTTCAGGGCATGGAACAGGTAATAATCCACATAGCTGACCTGAAGGCGGTCCAGCTGCTCATCGAACACAGCCTGCGCCTCATCCGCCGTATTAACCAGCCATACCGGCAGCTTGGTTGCCAGATAATAAGAATCCCTTGCATACTTTGCCAGTATCCGCCCCAGGAACGGCTCGCTCTCCCCATCGTGGTAGGGATACGCCGTGTCTATGTAATTCACGCCGGCCTTCAGGGCCGTGTCCATCATCTTCCCAGCCTTCTCCTGGTCAATGTCCCCGTTTTCCGTCTTAGGAAAGCGCATGCATCCAAACCCAAGCAGGGATACCTTGTCCTCAGCCTTCTGAAACCTCATTGTCCTGTATTGCATGATTAAATCCTCCTTTTATAATAAATCATTCCCACTCCATGGTCCCCAGGCTTTCCAGCAGCCCAAACATATAGTCCGTATACCGCTCCGCCACCTCAATCACCACCACGTCCGGCTTAAGCTCCCTGACAGCGGCGGCGCAGTCTTCCGTACGGTAATCCATCAGTGTCACCTGGGGATATTCCTTCGCAAAGTACTCCGCCATATGGACGCCGAACGAATCCCTGAATATAAGAACGTTCCGTTCCTCATCCTGTACATCGGAAATGTAACGGGTGATTGTCTCCCTCTGGTTCTGGAAGTCCAGGGAATAGGTGATATCCTCACGGTAGTCCGCCACCTTCAGGAACGGGTCGTCATCATAATATTTCTGAAGGTTCAGCATGACGGCCAAATCCCCGCTGAAAGTTCCCCTGTCCTCTATGGTATATCCCATGTAGGACTCCGGGCCGAATTTTTCATGGCTGATATCCGTAATCAGCATCCGCGCTGCCAGGAAGGCGCCCATATCATTCCAATGGGTATCGTATTTGCGGTAAATCTGGCACCAGTTCTGGCTGGCCTGCCTGAATGACTCCAGCGGATAATACACATCGGCATCCGTATGTTCCTTAAGATAGGCGTATAAAAGGTCCGCCCTGGATTCCTCATTCACCACCTTAATGGAAGACGGCATGTATTCACTATACACCTGCTCCTTGTTGGGGACAATATATAAAATGAATTTTATTCCCCGGCTGTCAAGATTCCTGTCCGCCGACCGCAAAAAACCGGCAAACTGCTCCAGCTGTCCTTCTGAATAATGGTTGGTCCCCTGGTAATCCGCCAGGCTGTCCTCCATTTCCCCCTTTAACTTGTAAAACATCCACCCGTCCTTCCCCATGAGCACCGCATCCGAGGACACCTCGCCAAACACCCGTATATCCGCCAGCTTCACAAATGCCACCAGTGGGTTCTTAAAAGCCAGATGGTCGTTAAAGTAAGCATCATAAAGGCCGGGATACCGGGAAAGTCCCTGTATGTCCAGCACAGGTTTCTCCTGATAAACCCGGTTCTCATAATTTTCCGTATCCACATATCCCTTCAAGGGAATGAACAGAATACGTGGCAGCACCATCATTGCCAGGAACATGCCTGAAACTATGTATGCTTTCATCCGCTTATTCATCCAATGCCAACCTCCCTGCCGGACTGGGCCAAAAGCCCTGGGGCCTGTTTGAAAATTCATTCCCGCCATCTGCACGCCCCACTTCGCGGCATATTTGGTCCCAATTCGGTCAACGTAGCCCGCTACGCCTCCCTCATCGGGACCAAATCTCCCACAAAGTGGGACGCACAGCTAACGGAAAGCAATTTTCAAACACGCCCTAAAACCTGAAATAAATGAATGGATTATATGTACTGCCCACAGCCACCGCGATGCTGTATGCAAACAGCAGGATCAGCCCCGCTCCCTCCATAAGGGAAATGCCTTCCTCATCTGTCATATGGCGCCTAAGTCCCGGCGCCAGGGCCTGGGCCGGGCCGCAGAGCACGATTCCAATCATCATGAATACCGTTGTTTTATGTGTCATGAACATGGAAATGTCATAAACCCCCGGTCTCATGGCAAACATCTGCCCAAGAAGCATGACCCCTCTTGTAAGGGAATCCGCCCGGAACATGGTCCATCCGATGACCGTGACAAAGAACATATACAGGAAACTTATGATTCCTGGTAAATGTTCCAGGCGCTTTTTCAGGAAAAGCCGTTCCGCCACCTGCAGGACGCCATAGTACAGGCCCCAGGCAATGAAGGACAGCCCGGCCCCATGCCAGAAACCGGTGCAAAGGAATACAATCATCAGGTTCAGGCAGGTGCGCATGGTTCCCTTCCTGCTTCCGCCTAACGGAATATACAGGTAGTCCTTAAACCAGCTGGACAGGGAAATGTGCCACCTGCGCCAGAACTCCCCCACATTCCGCGCCAGATACGGGTAATTGAAATTCTCCGGCAGATTAAAGCCAAGCATTTTCCCCAGCCCCACCGCCATATCGGAATACCCTGAAAAATCAAAATAAATCTGAAGGGTATAGAGAATCCCGATGTACCAGCCCAGCCCTCCGCTGATCTGCTCTATGGGATGGGAAAGTACCTTATCCACCACACTTCCGAACTGGTTTGCAAGAATCAGTTTCTTGGAAAGTCCATAGATAAAGCGCCTGGCCCCGTAGGCAAATGTCTCAGGCGTCACACGGCGGTCATGGATACATGCGTCAAAGCCCCCATAGCGGACAATAGGCCCCTGGATCATTTTCGGAAAAAATAAAATATACAGCGCCAGGTGGGACAGGCGGCTTTCAGCCGGTATATCCCCCCTGTATACATCGATGACATAAGAAATCATCTGAAAGGTATAAAAAGATATGCCAATGGGCAGAAGCAGGTTCCTGGGGGCCATGATCTGCCTGCCGGACAATTTCCCCAGTAGGTCCGTAAAAAAATCAAAATATTTAAAATATCCCAGAAAGCCCAGGTTAAATACCAGAAGCAGGATCAGGACGGCGGGACGGCACCCAAAGCCTTGAGACCGTGAATCCGCAGCCTTCCCCATGAGCCGCGCGCCACAGTAATTGACCAGAAGGGATAGCAGCAACACCCAGATGTACTCCTGTTCACCCCAGGCATAGAATATAAATCCGGCTGCAATCATGAACCAGTTTCCGGTCCTGGGGGGAAGTATTAAGTTGAGAATCAGGACACATGGCAGAAACAGCCATAAAAATATCATTGAACTGAACAGCATGGCGGGAGAATCCTCCTTTTTTTAGGCGTGCCCAGGCGGGAATGAATGTCCAAAACTGCCTGGGTATGCGTACATGGAATCCCCATCCAGAAGGGCGGGGCGGAATCCGTACTATTATCCTACCATATCATTCTGTTCCAATCAACGGATATCTAAAAACCATGGCAAGGCATGAACCTGGATAGCTGAAGCATCTCAAGTCTTTGATTGTGCTGGACAGGCTTCTGTGATATAATTGTATGGTCAAAAAAACATTGGACTTAAGATGAAAGAAGGAAGTGTTATGGATTTAAAACTGCAGGTTAAGCAGACACAGACCCTGTCCCAGCGGATGATACAGTCGGCTGAGATTCTGCAGATGACCTCTCAGGAGCTGAATACCTATATTAATGAATTGGCATTGGAAAATCCTGTGATTGATATCGTGGAGCCTCCTGCCGGGAATCAGCAGAAGGAATCGATTGAGGAACAGCAGTGGCTGAATTCCTTTAATGAAGAGAACTATTACCTCTATCAGAGACAGAATAATGACGATGATTATGATTTTAAGAACAGCTGGAACATCAACACGGACGACGGCGAGACCTTACAGGATTACCTGTGGTCCCAGCTGGTTACCGAGGAGTTTTCAAGCCTGGAAACCGACATGATTAAATTCATGCTGGAATCCCTGGACAACAAAGGCTACCTGGGGGAGGGCGTGGAGGATATCGCTTCTTACTTTCAGACCGACCTGTCTGTGGTGGAAAGACTTTTATATACCCTCCAGCAGCTGGACCCGGCAGGCGTCTGCGCCAGGAACCTGGAGGAATGCCTGTCGCTTCAGCTGGAACGGCGCCAGATGCTGACCCCTGTCCTCAGTTCCATCATTAATGGCTGCCTGGAAATGGTGGCCAGGAACCAGATTCCCGCCATTGCAAGGAAGCTGCACCTGTCCCAGGCCGAGGCCGCCGGATACTGCCAGATCATCAAGTCGCTGAACCCCAAACCCGGAGTCTCCTTCAGCAGCAGGGAAAAGCTCAGATACATCATACCGGACGTGACCATTGTTAAATTCAAGGAACATTTTGACATACTTCTCAATGAGTCCATGTACCCGAATATAGAGATTAACAGTTACTACAGCCAGATGAACCGCAACCCCGATTCTGCCGAACTGAAGGAATACCTGAGCAACAAGATCCGCCAGGCGGAATGGGTGAGGCAGTGCGTGACCCAGAGGGGAAAGACCCTGATGCAGGTTTCCAAATCCATCCTGGAACACCAGGAAGGCTTCTTTACCTACGGTCCCTCCCATCTGGCGCCCCTGAAGCTGGCTGACATTGCGCAGGAACTGGACATCCATGAGTCCACGGTCAGCAGGGCTGTAAGCAAGAAGTACCTCCAGTGTTCCTGGGGCGTATACCCTATGAACTTTTTCTTCTCCCGCAAAGTCTCTGTCCAGGAAAATACCGCTGACCCGGATAATGCCTCCGCCGTCACTGCCGCGGACATCAAACGGGCGCTCCGGGAAATCATAGACGCCGAAGATAAGAAAAAGCCCTACAGCGACCGCCTGCTGGGCGAAAAGCTGGCTGAACGCGGTATCTCCATCTCCAGAAGGACGGTTGCCAAATACCGCGAAGAAGAAGGGATTGCAGATGCCAGCGGACGGAAGGAATATGTGTGACAATCGTGCATGGCCGCGGGGAACACCATAGCTTCCCCGTGGTTTTTAACTGTCTCCCGTCAAAGCGGGTAGCTGGTGTTTCAATCCATCACCTGAATAAGGTAAAAATAAAAAATAATTTTTTGTATTTTCACTTGACAATTGGGCAAAAACTGGGTAAAATATTAGCGTTGTCGGCATGATGAAGAAGAACAGGATTGTTCCTCAGAATCTGCGGATAGATGCCCAGATAGCTCAGTTGGTAGAGCAGAGGACTGAAAATCCTCGTGTCGCTGGTTCGATTCCGGCTCTGGGCACTGCTGAGATCATATCAGCAGAATGCAGGTGTAGTTCAATGGTAGAACACTAGCCTTCCAAGCTAGATACGTGGGTTCGATTCCCATCACCTGCTTTTAACTGAATCAGTTATATATGCGCGAGTGGCTCAGTGGTGGAGTATCGCCTTGCCAAGGCGAGGGTCGCGGGTTCGAATCCCGTCTCGCGCTTTTTTTATTGGCTGGAATCCCTTGATTTACAAAGGATTCCAGCCTTTGCGTTCTCCAGAATGATGTAGACAGTTGTAGACACTTCCTATTCTGTCCAGATGGGAATCGGGCCATCTATCCTTTCCCCTCTATCTGTTTCCCACCTATCCTTTCCCCTCTATCCCTTCACCCGGCCGCAAAAGACCATCACCGTCCTTGGCGGAATCACAAATCCTGGCTCCACAGGCCCGGACTCCCTGACTTGTGTATCCCACGTATTGACCGCCCGGAACCATTCCATGCCATCCGGCAATTGAGGAAGCACTGCCTCCAGCTGTTCCCAGTACGCATTGCTGGCAATATAGACTGTCTCCGGCTGCTTCCCATCCTCCTGGCCTGCCATCATGACACCGATGTACCTGTCATAACCGGAAAATCCTTCAACCCATGGACTTGTGCCATGGAAGCTGATATCCGGAATGCCTCCAAATCCATTGCTTATATTAGAACGCAGCACCGGATGCTCCTTACGGAACTGTATCATGAACTTGAAAAACCGGAATATGTCCTGGTTCTTTTCCAGAAGGCCCCAATCCAGCCAGGACACCTCATCGTCATGGCAATAGGGGTTATTGTTTCCAAACTGCGTATTGCCAAACTCATCCCCTGCCAGGAACATGGGTATTCCCCTGCTGCACATCAGTACCGCACAGGCATTGCGTATCATCCGCCTCCTCAGGGTATTGACCGCCTCGTCCCTTGTCTCCCCCTCCGCCCCGCAGTTCCAGCTGTGATTGTCATTGCTGCCATCGGTATTATCCCATCCATTGCTCTCATTGTGCTTTTCATTGTAAGAGTATAAATCATACAGGGTAAAGCCGTCATGGCAGGTAATGAAGTTCACGGATGCATTCTCACGGACAGAGGGATCATATATGTCGCTGGAACCCGCAATACGCAGGGCCGCGGCGGCTGCCGCGCCTTCATCCCCTTTCAGGTACCTGCGGATATCATCCCGGTAACGGCCGTTCCACTCTGCCCAGCGGTTCCAGGAAGGAAACTTCCCCACCTGGTATAATCCCCCTGCATCCCATGCCTCTGCAATCAGCTTCACATCCCCCAGGATGGGGTCAAATGCCAGCTGCTGCAGAAGCGGCGGCTTTTCCATGGGTGAGCCGTCCTCATTGCGCCCCAGGATGGAAGCCAGGTCAAACCGGAAGCCATCCACCCGGTAAGCCGTCACCCAGTAACGCAGGCAGCTTACTATCAGCTGCTGGACAATGGGGTGGTTACAGTTCAGCGTATTGCCGCAGCCGCTGAAGTTGTAGTAAAAACCTTCCGGGGTCAGCATGTAATAGATATTGTTGTCAAAACCCTTAAAAGAGAAAAATGGACCGTTTTCATTGCCCTCGGCCGTATGGTTGAACACCACGTCCAGATAGACCTCAATCCCATGGGCATTGAGCAAATGGATCAGCCGCTTTAATTCATTTCCCTCCCGGTTGTATTCCTTGCTGGCTGTGTAGCTTGTATTGGGCGAGAAAAAGCTGACCGTGTTATAGCCCCAGTAATTATACAGTTTTTTCCCATCCACTTCCCGGTAATCCAGCATCTCGTCAAACTCGAATATGGGCATGAGTTCCACTGCATTGACTCCCAGCTCCACCAGATAAGGGATTTTCTCCTTTATCCCCTCAAATGTGCCCGGAAATTCCACCCTGGATGAACCATGCTTTGTATATCCCCTCACATGCATCTCATAGATAATCAGGTCCTCCATGGGAAGCAGGGGCTGCTGATTATCACCCCAATCAAAATCATCCTTCACCACCCTGGCCTTATAGCGCTGCCCCAAAGTGGAAGGCTGTCCCCACAGGCTCTGTCCGGTCACGGCCTTGGCATAGGGATCCAGAAGGTATTTTTCCCTGTTGAAAATCAGGCCCTTTTCCGGCTCATAAGGTCCTTCCACCCGGTAAGCATATTCAAATTCCCCGATATCCAGCCTGAACACAATCATGGAATACACATTCCCGATCCGGTAATGGGCCGGAAACGGCAGGACTGCATAGGGCTTATCCTCGGTCCGCCTGAACAAAAGCAGTTCCACTCCCGTGGCATGGTGGGAATGGATGGTAAAATTCACGCCGCCCGGTATTGCCGTGGCCCCGTATATATCGTAAAACCCGGGACGCACGGCATATCCGCCTATGTGGTCCATGGCAACCAGATGGATGGCCCCTTCCGCCCCCACAAGGGTTTCCTTGACCTGGGGGCATTTCCCCGTTTCCTGTGCCGAAGTAATCCTTCCTGTTTCCTGTGCCATATTTCCTCCGTTTCCGCACACTTACCATGATATCTGGCATTTCATGGTCCATCATCTGTCATGACATGCGCTGCCTCTGCTGAAAGATTCCTGTTTTTATTATATGTGGCAGACAGGACAATAGCAAGGAGGATACACCTTTATTTCCAAAAAGGGTATGGCACGACACCGCACCATACCCAGTCTATCCGCCTATTTCCCCTGCGCTTTCTGTCCCCCCACCGTATTCAGGTACTCCATGATGCCCACATGGATGGTCCATGCCATCCGGTCCTGATAATCCTCCTGCTCCAGTTTAGCCGCCTCCTTTTTATTGCTCAGGAAGCCGCATTCCACTATGACAATTGGCTGTTTTACATGGAGAAGAAGGTAATAATTGTCATTGGCCTTGGCCATGCGCTTATTGGCATCCCCCAGCACATAATCAAACCGTTTCTGAAGGATTTCCGCCAGATATTTCCCCTTCTCTGAGGTTTTATAATAGAATACCTGCCCGCCGTTCACATACTCCTCATGGTAGCTGTTCTGGTGTATGCTTACAACCAGGTCAGGGACTGCCTCATTAATCACGTCGCAGCGTTTCCTCATATCCGCCATCTTCTTATGGCTATCGCCGGAGGTGTAAAGGCCCTGATCTGAGTCCCTGGTCAGCACCACCTTCACATCGGATGCCTCCAGATAAGCTTTCAACCGCTCTACAATCTTTAGATTAATGTCTTTTTCCAACTGCCCGTCAATTCCCACCTTGCCGGGGTCGTTGCCGCCATGACCCGCGTCTATCACCACCACGGGCCTTGCCTTGTCAGCGTCCGCCTTATCATTCTGGACAGCCACCAGTGTCCCGGCCTGCCACGATACAAGCGCCACGATTCCCAGCAGGAGAATCCCCATCACGGTCTGCCATGCTGATTGCTTCATCAATGGGTGCTCCTTCATAACCTTTAATCCAGTATATTCACCCATCTACCTGAAAAAGACCTGTTTTTACTCCACGCTCAGGCTGTTATAGTCCTTAACCGCATCCTCCACTATATATTCCAGATATTCGTACAGGATGGCCGGATAACAATATTCCTGCCACATCCCATATCCCGGCTGCTTCACAGCCTCTTCCACCACCTCATAGGCCCTGCCCGCATAGCAGGCCGCATTGATATCCGCATATACCTTGGACATCTGCTGTTTCTGTGTCTCTGACAGCTTCACGAACAGGCTTCCCGTCTCCTCCTCAGCCGAATCCTTCATGGCGTCATATGCCTGATTGTAGAAAATCCGGTTCAGGGTAGGGGGACTGTATGTATTGAAATTCAACAGGTTCTCATCCGTACTCCTGTGCCTCCTGGCCCACTTTTCCATGTCAACCTGCCTGGTATGGTAGGAAAATGATTCATCCTCCATATATTCCAGGACGCCATACTGGCAGGGCGGCGTGCTCAGGGAACTGGTTACGATTTCATGGATTCCAAAGCTGTTGTTGCGCATGAAATGCTGCACATGAAGATGACCGCTGAGGAACAGCGGGATGTTCTCCCCTTCCAGCTTCTGTATCAGCTCCTCGCTGTGCTCAATGGTACAGTCATCCACATATACCTTGCTCTCCTCCAACAGGTTGTGGTGGGCCACGGGCAGAAGGATGACCCCGTCCTCATTGGCTGCCTCCAGCTGTCTGTCAATCCATTCATATGTTTCGGTCTTAATCATACCTCCCACACGGTTACGCGGCTCATACTGGCAGGTATCCAGCATCAAAAGCCTCATGGACGGACTCAGGTCATAGGTGTAACTCAGGGAACTGGTATCCCGGCTGTTGGCCTCAGAGTAACCGAATTCCTTATAAATCCTTACGAAGTCCGCTGGCGTGGTGGGTTCTGCCGGGTACCGGTCCGCACCGGAATACACGGCCGCGCTGGGGTTATTGATGTCATGGTTGCCGGGAATCACCACAACGGTTATCCCTGCCCGCTCCAGCGCATCCAGCTTGCCGGCCAGTTCCTCATGGCTTTTCTTTTCGCCCTGAAGGCTCAGATCCCCGCTGATAATCAGCACATCCGGGTTCAGAAGCTGGATTTCCTCAAAGGCTGCGTCCGTTATCTCCCACACATAGTTGGTCAGCTTACCGTCCCCATGCTCCACCATGGACTGGAACATGTCGCCTTCATCTGTAAGTGATTCAGCCAGATAATGGATATCCGTCATCACCACAATCCGTTTGCCGCCTTTCAGCGGTTCAGCCTTTGTCTCCTTTTCCGCTCCTGGAAAAGGCTCTATCTCCGACGGGCTCGGCGCCGTGGGCTTCACAACCTCCGCCTCGGTGGAGGGCGCTTCTGTCCTGCCGGCAGATGTCTGTACGCTTTCCTCCACAGCGGTCTGGCTGCTGCACCCGGCCGCCATCACCATCAATGCTGCTGTCACAATCCCTGCAATCCACTTCCTGTTTCCCATATCCATCCCCCGGGTTCATATTATCTATTTCACCGTTGACACAATGTCCCATATGTCAGATGATTCAAATCCAAGCTTCCAGCACGCCACGCCTGCCAGGTCAAAATCCTTCACCAGACCAATCTTGAGGGCCATGGACTTCTCATCTTCCATCCATATATATTGCTCCCCATTGCCGTTAACCGTACTTCCGTAAGACAGTCCAAGCCCTTCATCCCAGGCCAGTTCCACATGATTATCCGCAACCCATTGTCTGGCGTCCACAATGCCGTAAGCCTTGGATGTGGTCTTTCCTTCATTGACCGTCCACACCCTTGTGTAGAAAGGCACGGCATTGATGACCTTTTCCTTTGGAACCTCTTTCAAAGTATTCCCTATCCCGTCCTTTACATAGGAAATGGATGCAACAGGGCCTGCTTCTCCTCCTGCATAATGTTCGTCATATCCCATGATGATCACATAATCCGCTACAATCCCCTGTTCCCGCCTGTTATAAAATGCAGAGTAAGAGGAGGGGACATAATTGTCAACTGACAGCACCAGCCCCTTCTGTCTGCATGACACGGACAGTTCCCGGACGAACTGTACATAGTGGGGACCTGCCTCTGCCTTCAGGCTTTCAAAATCCAGGTTGAATCCGTCAAAGCCATAGGTATCTGCTTCCTTCATGAGATTCTCAATCAGCTTCCTGCGGGTACTGGTAGAGGACATAAGCGTCTTGGTGTTAAGGTTCTTCACACTTTCCTGCGTACTCACGTTTTCTACCATGGCCCATACCTGAAGCCCCATCCCATGTGCTTTGTCCACGTATTCCTTGCTGGCCAGGGAGTTATAGGTGCCGTCGTCCGATATCACATTGAACCAGGTGGGGACAATCACATTCATGTCCTTTGTAACAGCCGCATAGCTTTCCAGGGTACTGTTGGCCTCCTGGCGCGTCACCTGATGGAAGCCGAGGCGGACCTTTTCATCCATGGAAATGCTTGTGTATACCGGCGCCTCAAAGGAACTCTGAGGCGTTACCTGTTCCCGGGCTTCCAGCCTGCGGTTCTCAATATAGCCGATATAGCCGTCCTCCGTGCGCACCCTGGACCACTTTTCCATGGTTTCCAGCACATCCACGGACTCTCCCTGCTCAAGTTCTGTCAGGATTGGGCTTTTCACCCCGCCCTTTTCCCTTACCTGCCCTGCTTTCTTGATTACCGCGGTATCGTAAGGCTCCCACAGGGTGTCAATGAACACGCGCTTAATCTGGCTTGTGGCAAAGGACTGGGTCCGTATGTCCGTGTAATTGACCACAAGGCCCAAAGACAGATACATGCCGTCATCCGTCACCTTAAAAAGAGGGCCTTTTTCCCCCTGTGCATCCTCATCCGCGTAAACAATGGACTCCGGAAGGGCATAGACCAGAAGCTTCTCGCCCTCGTCCCAGTAAAAACGCTGGTTCAGATATTCATTCACCCATTCCACCGGCAGATATACCTGTCCATCCTCGTAAATACCCTTTTCTTCCTGCAGTTCATTATCTAATAGCAAGGCAACCTGGCTGCCCTTAATCCCAAACACCTTTGTCTTATCTGACAGTTCGCTGGTAGGCATATATTTACGGATATAAATATAACCTCCGGCGCCGCCTGCCGCCATCAAAAGGAGCAGCAGGACCAATACCGTAACCGCACACCCATGACCTTTTCTTCTTCTGTCCATCCTGTCCTCCAGTTCTCATATAATTGTTTTTATTTTATCACAAAACAATAGGAATGGGACATTTAAATATTTACAATTTACGGTCATGGAGGATTACAATCTTCTTATTCCACCCCTTATGAAAGAGTCCTACAGGCACGCTGCCGGCTTTGGCTGCACAGGCTTGGGATGATACCCTTGGCAGCGTACCGGTAAAACTCCCTAATTCATACTAATCACCTTTTTTCTTTTGGGGAGGGTCACAAAGATATACTTTATCAAAACGTATCTCTTTCAGGCATCCCTGTTCGGCCCCTATATAGTCTCCCATATAGAAACCACCGTCTTCCCCCATCTCAAATATGCGTTCCCATTCTGTCTCAGGACACTCTTTTCCATCAATCAGTATACGAACTCCCTTGTTTTTATACCGCCTTAATCCATCCAGATAGACTTTCTGATGTTCCCTGCGGTCCGCATATTCTATATTTCCAACCATAAAGTACCCTCCACCAGATGCATTTAAAGACAGGCCGTTGTTTCAGGAGGCAGTTCGTGACATATCCATTCATGACGGCCTGCTTCTTTATCTTTACAGGATTCCCTCAAACCACTTCATCGTCCTGTAGTCCACGGAAAAGGCATCCACTGAAAGAGGGACTCTTCTTAGGGGAATACTGAACTGCCTTTCGATTTCCTTTCTGGTGTCCTCGCTGCCAAAGGCAGCCGTATATATCCACCCTGCACCGCACTCTTCTTCCCCTGTTAAAAGTTCCATAAATGCCTCTAACTTCCACTCGCTAAGGGACGCTGTGATAATCTTAACCGTGCTCCTGAGCCACTCATCCCGTATGGAAGGCCTCATCTCCCCAAAATCAATGATGATGTCTTCAAAATCCCCTTCCATACACCGGGCCAGGGCACCTGGGGATCCCTGGGTATAATATGTCACCCCGAGAATCCTGAATCCGTACACCGCAGCATCTGCGTTTTTTTCATTATTCCTCCCTGATGCGCAAGCCATGGACATGAGGTCCCCATGGCCGCTCCAATCCAGGACAGCTGTCCTGCGCTGCAGGGAACTGGCAAGGTAATTAGCCATCAGTATGCAAAGATGGGTTACTCCTGTCCCGCGCCCTGCCCCGGCGATGCCGGTGACCCTGCATCTTCCTGCCGGGTCATGCCTGCGTTTAAAAAGGCTTCTTTTAATCTTCTCCATCCCATTGGCCAGCCTTTCCTTACGTTCCCTGGCCTGCCGCCGGACACAGCCTTCCATAATGACCTGAAAAATGCCTCCGTTTCCTTCTGCTGCATAAAAGGATCATCATATTCCGGCGAGGCAAACACCATGGACTGCTTCAGCAGCCTGTTCCAATCCAATGGCTGCCTGGAATGATCCAGATACCTGTCCTTAAGGGTCCATTTCCAATATCCGCCCTGTCTGTGGCGGAACACCACAACCGTCCTCCGGTTCCCATCCCGGTTCCAGACCGTTTGTATAAAGGAGGACATGGAATCCACAAAACAGCTTTCCCACGGACTGGACACGGCCACGGCAACCAGTACTCCCATGCCGTCCACCGCATCCTTTGCAAGCTGGCTCCAGTCTGTCCCGTAATCCCTGAGGATGACACGGTATCCCAAAGGCCTGTCCAACCGGACCGCGGGTCCATACCATGGCTTCATATTACAGCCTTTGATTGTATAAATCCCCTTTTCGTCCGGACGCGCACAGACATGGGCGGATAGCTCCCGTACTGCCCGGGAATGGTTATGCTCTTCATACAACGGGCTCCATCCCTGGTCCGTAAGGAAATGCAGCAGCCCAAATGCCAGATGGGTCACTCCTGCCCCTGGTCTCATGCCTGCCAGATATATAATGAGAGATGAGTCTGGTATTCCTTCCTGATTCCCAGCCGTTTCCCTGGCACAGAGCATACGCAGTGCGGCCTCTGCTTCCTTGGCAGAACCGTACCGTTTGTCCATGTCAGGACTCATACACTTTCCGATTATCCGCTGCAGCGGTCCTGATATGGACTTGGACGTGCCTGCCTCCTGCTTCAGGGTTCCACATAGCATGAAACGGAGGACCGCACCAATGGCATAAATATCAGTCCTTTGATCCAATATATGGTCAGAAGTATATTGCTCAGGGGCAGCGCATCCCGCTGTGCCGTACCTTAGCCGTTCCTGGTTGGCGTCGGTATAGCGCGCAGCATGGTCAAAATCAATCAGCTTTACTGTGCCGTCGCAGATAATCAGATTGTTCGGTTGTAAATCTAAATATAATATGGGTAATTTATATGCAGAGTGCATATATTCCACAAGTCCGCAGATCTGCATCCCATAACGGACTGCATCTGCCTCTTGAAGAGCGCCCTGATGTTTAACCAGGGTGTAAAGAGAGTTCCCTTGCAGGAATTCCTCGATTAAATAAAAATATTCAGAATCTTCTTCCAGGTCATAAATCAATGGGATTCCCGGATGCTGCAGTTCCTTCAGTATCAATGCCTCCCGGCGGAACGTTTCATAATCCGCACACTTCCTGGATACGCACTTGATTGCCCTGTATTCTTCCAGGCCCAGATGAACTGCCAGCCAGACGGTTCCCGACCGCCCAGATCCCAGTCTGTGCAGCAGGCGGTATTTGCCAAATAGTATCCTGTCCCTTTTCCTTCCCTCCTTTGTCACAGATTCATCTCACTCCATGATTTTAACCTATTTTTTGTCATTCGTCTATGGTCGATATATCCTCTATCTTATTCCTAAGTATTTTTTCCAAAAATTTTTATTAAAATTCAAAAGAGTAATTGATATTTTCCTATGTAATGTAGTATATTTAAAGTGTAGAAGTCTATCTTGCGCTACAGACGCAGGAAGACAAACCACAGTTGATATAGAACAGGAAGTGATCCTATGAAGATAGAACGTATTAGTGATAATCAGATCCGCTGCACATTGACCAGTTTTGATTTAAGTGTACGCAACATTAACCTGGTAGAACTTGCCTATGGCACTGAGAAGGCCAGGAAGCTGTTCCGGGAGATGATCCAGAAAGCATCCAACGAGGTTGGGTTTGAAGCGGAAGACATCCCTCTTATGGTGGAGGCCATCCCGTTGTCCAGCGAAAGCATCATGCTGGTGATTACCAAGATTGAAGATCCGGAGGAGCTGGATACACGCTTTGCCAAGTTCTCGCCATTTACGGAGGAGAACCAGAACCCGTTGCTGTCCCAGCTGGCCAGCGAGTTCCTGGAAGGCGCTGAGAATCCCCTCAACTATCTGGAACCGGATACGGTGGAGGAGGCGCAGAATAACGCGGACTCCGCGGTCCAGGGCGCGGATAGTGCCAAGAAGAAAAATGCGGTCAGCAGTGCCCGGATATTCCGTTTCGACAGTCTGGACCGGATCAGTGAAGCCGCCCGCGCGGTCGACGGCATTTATAACGGCGTCAATACCCTTTATAAAAAACCGGATACCCGCCAGTACTATCTGATTGTCAAGCGCCTGGACTGCGAGGACCTTGACTTTTCAAGGGTGTGCAACATCCTGGCGGAATATGCGGCAAAGCTTCCCAATGAATCTGCCAGCGAGGCTTATTTTAAAGAACATTATGAGGTGATGATTGAAGGCAGTGCACTGCAGAATCTGGCTAAGATATGATGATTGGGACAATTGGCCCATTCGGGCTGATAACTTTAACCGCTAAGTTTCGTACAAAATCAAACCAGCCCCTATGATTCACCCAAAAAGCAATCCAATCATAAAACACCCCAACCATAACTCTATATCAAAAAATCCCCCCGCAGCCCACATCCGGCCGCAGGGGGATTTCCTTATTATCCATAACTACTGGGGATTCTCAGTTATCTATAATATCATCATAAACACCATCATTTAAAATACTGCGGATACTGCTCCCTGAACAGCTTTTCATTCAGCATCCAGTTATTCAGATGCCTGTCCATGGTTTCCACTGCCCTCTTCTTATCCTTTAACCGGATTGCATCCAGAAGTTCCCGGTGCTCCCCGATAATCTTATGGTCCTTGACCGTGGTCACGGAAAGGCTCCGTATCCGGTCATAGTGGATGGACAGGCGCTGGCACATGCTGTAGGTAAGTTCCTTCCTGCATATGGAAAAAAGCTTTCTGTGCATCTCATTGTCCAGTTCCAGCAGTTTTTCAGGAGAACCGCCTTGACGATAGAACTCCTGAAGCCGGATATTCTCGTCCAGCCACTTGAGGTCGTCCTCACACGCCATGTCACATACCAGCTCCACGGCTGCCTTTTCCACAATCAGGCGCAGGAACCTTGCCTCCTCCACCAGCTCCACATCGATCAGGGCAATACGCATGCCCCTTTGGGGAAATATCTCGATGATGCGGGATTCCTCGCTGAGCTGGATGACCGCCTCGCGCACAGGTGTACGGCTGATGCCAATCTGCTGTGATACCTCAATATCATTAAAGGGGGCCCCGGGTTCCAAATCCAGGGAGATGATATTGTCGCGGATGGTGCGGTAGGCAAATTCCCTTGCGGTCTCGCCTGATTTCTTTTCTTCTATCTTCATGGGTACAGTCTCCTGTTTCTAAACTGATGCGGAATTACCGGTCCTGCTTTTCAATGGCCTCCCAAAGCCCGTTTAAATAGCATGCCCCAAGGGCCCTGTCATAAAGGCCGTATCCTGGCATGGATACCTCGCCCCAGATAGCCCTGCCGTGGTCAGGACGCATGATTCCGTCAAATCCGATATCATGGAGCGCCTTCATGATTTCATACATGTCCATGCTTCCGTCCTCTGACAGATGGGCTGCTTCCTGGAAATCCCCTGGCGCATTATACTGCAGGTTGCGCACATGGGCAAATGGAATCCTTCCTTTAAGGGAACGGATGATGTCGGGGATATCATTCTCCGGGTTGCTTCCCAGGGAACCGGTGCACAGGGTAACGCCGTTAAACGGTGCGTCCACTGCCTTCATAAGCTTTAACAGCTGCTCCTTGCCGGTCATGATTCTTGCCAGTCCGAATACAGGCCATGCCGGATCGTCCGGATGGATTGCCATGCGGATGTCGTATTTCTCACATACCGGCTGGATTGCCTTTAAGAAATATACCAGGTTGTCAAACAGTCTGTCAGCATCCACATCCTTGTACATTTCAAATAATTCCTTAATCCTGGCCATACGCTCAGGCTCCCATCCCGGAAGCTCAAAACCATTGGACTTCTCACCCATGGATTCAAACATGTTCTCAGGATTAATCTTGTCAATCTCCTTCTGGTCATAGGCCAGGACCGTGGAACCGTCCGGGCGTACCTTGGCAAGGTCGGAACGGGTCCAGTCGAATACAGGCATGAAGTTATAGCAGACAATATGGATATCTGCCTGTCCCAGGCGCTCCAGCGTTGTAATGTAGTTGGCAATGTACTGTTCCCTCTCAGGCGCGCCCACCTTGATGGCGTCGTGGATGTTCACACTCTCGATTCCCATTACCTTCAGGCCTTTGGACTCCACGTACTCCTTCATCTGAAGAATACGCTCCATGGGCCATGCCTCGCCTGCCGGGATGTCATACAGTGTGGTGATGATGCCCTTCACACCTGGAATCTGGCGGATCTGCTCCAGGGAGACTGAGTCAACACCTTCACCAAACCAACGCAATGTCATATCCATAATCCTTGTCCTCCTTAATTGTTTCATGGGTTTTAAATAATCCTGTAATCCTATGATTCTATACAGCTTTAATATCTTAGTATACTAATATATTACTCTCGGGAGCACGTTTTGTCAATACATAATTGACAATATCTCCTATGGAAAATGCCCTGGGCGTATTTAAGCACCCATTTCCGCTCTCTGCACATCCCATAGTTATCTTATATTTAAGCATTAAAATACCTCATGCCAATAAAACAGAAAGCCATCTGCCATCCCCCATCAATATAGAAAGGCGCCTGCCATATCCCATGGATACAGAAAAGCGCCTGCCATATCCCATCAAT
>DS990260.1:2708983-2841480 GCA_000155435.1 Clostridiales bacterium 1_7_47FAA
GCCTGCCATATCCCATGGATACGGCGGACGCCCTTTCATTCCCTAACCCGTTACTGTCTCTAAAGCCTTACCTGCTGGCCAGGACTTCGTTCATCCCTGCAACCAGCTTATCACAGTCAATACCGTGAACCATGCAGGCCTCTTCCAGGGACTCACCCTGGGAAGCAGGACAGCCTAAGCAGTGCATTCCTGCACGCATCAGCATAGGTGCAACCAGCTCGTCCATCTGTATCAGTTCGCCAATCAGCATGCTCTTATCAATTGTCATGACTATAGTACCTCCTTATATTTCTGCTTTTAGTATTCCCTTAAAAACGGATACCTGCGCTTTTATCATCATAATACGATTTCGTGTTTTTGACAAGCCCTGGATCCACTTACATTTTTTTCATATTAACCAGAATTATCAAGGATTGTTAAAAAATATTATCATTAAAACCTATTGACGTGTATACAATGTACATCTTATAATAAATGTTGCAAAAGCAACAGCATAAACCATTTATTTTTAGTACACTATGGGTGCCAGAAGAACCGGTAAATATTTCTGAGCAGTATGGCTGTCATTCATATGGCTAATAATAATTCTATTATGATACTATCAGCACACGCATTCCACAGGAGGAAAAGTCTATGAGAACAGAATGGAACACTTTTAACGGCGGTGTATGGCAGCGGGAAATCAATGTCCGCGATTTCATACAGAAAAACTATACCCCCTATGACGGCGATGACGGATTCCTGGAAGGGCCTACTCAGAATACCACGGAGCTTTGGGACCAGGTCATGGAGCTTACAAAGAAGGAACTGGAAGCCGGCGGCGTCCTGGATATGGATACGAAAATCATTTCCACCATCACTTCCCATGGGCCGGGATATTTAAATAAGGAAAAGGAAACCATTGTGGGCTTCCAGACCGATAAGCCATTTAAGCGTTCCCTTCAGCCTTACGGCGGCATCCGCATGGCGGTGAAGGCATGCCAGGACAATGGCTATGAGGTTGATCCTGAGATTGTAGAATTTTTCACAAAGCATAGGAAGACACACAATGCAGGTGTGTTTGACGCATATACGGATGAGATGCGCGCATGCCGTTCCAGCCATATCATTACAGGCCTTCCTGACGCCTATGGCCGCGGCCGCATCATCGGCGACTACCGCCGTATTGCCCTTTATGGCGTGGATGCGCTGATTCAGGAGAAGAAGGAAGAAAAGGATTCCACACGCACCATCATGTACTCCGATGTCATCAGGGAGCGGGAAGAGCTGTCCGAGCAGATCCGCGCGCTGGAGGATCTGAAGACACTTGGAAAGATTTACGGATTTGATATTTCAAGGCCAGCGGCAGACGTTAAGGAAGCAATCCAGTGGACCTATTTCGGATATCTGGCGGCTGTTAAGGAGCAGAACGGCGCAGCCATGTCCCTCGGCCGTACCTCCACCTTTATTGACATTTACGCGGAGCGTGACTTGCGCGAGGGCAGATACACCGAATCCCAGATTCAGGAATTCGTGGACCACTTCATCATGAAGCTGCGCCTTGTGAAGTTTGCAAGGACACCTGAATATAATGACCTGTTCTCCGGCGACCCCACATGGGTTACGGAGTCCATCGGCGGAATCGGCATTGACGGGCGCCATATGGTTACCAAGATGTCCTACCGTTACCTCCACACCCTTAAGAACCTGGGAACTGCGCCTGAGCCGAACCTGACCGTGCTCTGGTCCCCAAGGCTGCCGGAGAACTTCAAGCGGTTCTGTGCAAAGACCTCCATTGAGTCCTCCTCCATCCAGTATGAGAACGATGACCTGATGCGGGTAACCCACGGGGATGACTACGCCATTGCCTGCTGCGTATCCAGCATGAGGCTGGGCAAGGAAATGCAGTTCTTCGGCGCAAGGGCCAACCTGGCAAAGTGCCTGTTATACGCCATCAATGGAGGCGTGGACGAGATTTCCGGCAAGCAGGTAGGACCAAAATACCGTCCCATCACCTCTGAGTACCTGGATTACGACGAGGTCATGGACAAATATAAGGACATGATGAAATGGCTTGCCAAGGTATATGTCAACGCCCTTAACATCATCCACTACAACCACGACAAATACAGCTATGAAAGACTTCAGATGGCCCTTCATGACAAAAAGGTGACCCGATGGTTTGCAACCGGTATTGCAGGGCTTTCCGTTGTGGCAGACTCCCTGTCCGCCATCAAGTACGCAAAGGTTAAGACCGTGCGCAACGAAAAAGGCATTGTGACAGATTATATCGTCGAGGGAGATTTCCCTAAATATGGAAATAATGACGACCGCGTGGACCAGCTGGCAGCCGACCTGGTGCACACCTTCATGAGCTTCATAAAGGGCAACCACACCTACCGCGGCGGAATCCCCACCACCTCCATCCTTACCATTACCTCCAACGTGGTGTATGGCCAGAATACCGGTTCCACACCGGATGGTCGTAAGGGCGGGCAGCCATTTGCCCCTGGCGCAAACCCAATGCATCACAGGGACAGCCACGGTGCAATCGCATCCCTTGCCTCGGTTGCCAAGCTTCCGTTCAGGGATGCCCAGGACGGTATCTCCAACACCTTCTCCATCATACCGGGCGCCCTTGGTAAGGATGACCAGGTATTCATGGGTGACCTGGAAGTGGAACTGTCCGGCTGCGGCGGCTGCGAAGTGGGAGGCAACCTGTTCGAGGGCCTGGACACCGAAGCAGATAGCGAGGAATCATGAACCAATAACCGTTTATCCATTCAAATGACATCAAGAAAGCGAGGACAACATTATGGTAAAAGCAAGCGAATCCCAGATTGATAACCTGGTGGCACTGTTGGACGGCTATGCCCAGGAAGGCGGCCATCATCTTAATGTAAATGTATTCAGCAAGGAAACACTCCTGGACGCCCAGGCACATCCTGAAAAATATCCTCAGTTAACAGTCCGGGTATCGGGCTATGCCGTAAACTTCAATAAGCTGACAAAACAGCAGCAGGATGAGGTCATTTCCAGGACCTTCCACGGAGCCATCTAAAATCATAACTGTCATAACCAGAGGGATTGTGGTAAAGTAAGGAGAGGAAAGGAGGGCTGCACATGATTGGACGTGTACATTCGGTTGAAAGCTTCGGCACGGTTGACGGACCTGGCATCCGTATGGTCATTTTCTTAAGCGGCTGTCCCATGAGATGCCTTTACTGCCACAATCCCGATACATGGGACCCCAAAGGGGGGAACCCTATGACCGTGGAAGAGATACTGGCACAGTTTGAACAGGCCCGCCCGTTTTACAAAAAGGGCGGTATCACGGTCAGCGGCGGCGAGCCACTGATGCAGATACGCTTTGTCACCGAACTTTTCGAGGCGGCCAGGGCCAGGAATATCCATACCTGTCTGGATACCTCAGGCATTACATTCAACCCTTCATCAGAAGGAATCATGGCCATGTTTGACCGGCTCATGGCTGTCACCGACCTGGTGATGCTCGATATCAAACATATTGACCCGGAGGAACATATAAAGCTGTGCGCACAGCCCCAGGACAATATACTGGCATTTGCCAGATACCTGGAGCAGAAGAAAATACCTGTATGGATCCGCCATGTGGCGGTGCCGGGCATTACGGACAATGAAACGTATCTGTACCGTCTTGGCAGGTATCTGGGGACCCTTAAGAATATAAAGGCCTTGGACGTACTTCCCTACCACGACATGGGCAAGGCAAAATATCACGAGCTTGGACTCCCCTACGCCCTTGAGGATGTGGCGCCCATGGAGGCCGGCAGGGCAGTGGAATGCCGGAAGGTCATCCTGAGGGGAATGCGGGAAGCCAGGTTGTCCCAGGCAGGAGGCGTTTAGGCTGATTGCTCTTGAATTTATACAATATTAACACACAGAGGCAGCATTTTCCTCTTGAATAATTGTACTTTATAGTATAAAATAAAATAACAATGTAGACAAATCTAAGGAGGTACTTAATCATGGCATATGTAATTAACGACTCTTGTGTAAGCTGCGGCAGCTGTGCTGGAGAATGTCCAGTAGGCGCTATTTCTGAGGGAGATGGAAAGTACGTTATCGACGCTGATACCTGCATCGACTGCGGAACCTGTGCAGCTACCTGCCCAACCGGAGCTATTGAAGGCTAATTGAGTTACATAAGAGCTTCTTCCTGAGGGAAGGGGCTCTTTTTCAGTTTACGGAAACACCCAAAGGCGGCACACCGCATAAAATCTATTAATGTGGAATACATAAGTTATCCGGAGGAATTCAATGATGATGAAAAAACCAGTAATTGGAATCACCCCAGCCCATAATACTGAAAATGATGATATCAGCCTGCGCCCCACCTATCTGAGGGCTGTTCTGGCTGCCGGGGGTGTTCCTGTGGTCCTCCCGTTAGAGGCAGGGAATGAAGATCTGGAAATGCTTGTACAGATGTTTGACGGATTTCTCTTCTCCGGCGGACCGGATCCCCATCCCTTCCTCTTTGGTGAGGAAACCCAGGCAAACTGCGGTAACGCGTCCATTCCCAGGGATACCATGGAACTGGCGCTTTTAAAAGCTGTCATGGCTGAGAAGAAACCCATCCTTGGCATCTGCCGGGGCGCCCAGATCATCAATGTGGGGCTTGGGGGAAATATCTATCAGGATATCCCCAGCCAGACCGAACGCAGTTTTCCCATTGCCCATAAGCAGCCCTTTGCATATCCGGTCCCATCCCATCATGTGCATGTTGTAAAGGATACCCTGCTTGCAAGGATATGCGGCGGCAGGACGGAAATCGCAGTCAACAGCTTCCATCATCAGGCGGTGCAGGAACCGGCTCCAGGCCTTATTGTCAGCGGCCTGGCGCCGGATACAGTCATAGAGGCCGTGGAAATGCCGGATTATCCTTATCTGCTGGGTGTACAGTGGCATCCGGAACACATGTGGCCCAAGGACCAGGCTGCTGCCAATATATTTAAGAGTTTTGTGGAGGCATGCAGGTAATAGATACAGATAAGCCGGGAGGATCCATGATACATAAGAATCTCCCCGGCTTTCTGTTATTACTTTATACCATTACTTTCCGTTACTTCTATATATTAATGCATCCCGCTATTTATTGTCGATTACCTCTCCCGCCATCTGCACCATCTCTTCCGCAGTCAGGGAGCCGTCAAATGTAAGCATATTATAATGTGTCCCGCCATCCGTCCAGTCCACGCTCTTCACCACCTGATCCTCTACCTGATCCGAGCCATAGGAGATATAAAGCTCCCCTGCATCCATCCTGGCCTGTTCCTCCTCAGATACCTGGTAGTTCGGAGGTACAAAGCGGTACTGGTCGGCCCTGTACTGAATAGCTATGCCATTGTGGTCAAAGGACTGGCTCTGTCCCGAATCCTCCCCATATGAATCCATATTGCCTACATTGATAAACAGGTCGGGCATACCGGACTTTTTATATGTCAGGTTAAGCTCCTGGCCCTGCTGAACCACATTCCCCTCATCATCCATCTGGCTCTCATTTACCGGGACGCCTGTACTGAACTGAAAACCATTGGCAAATGTCTCCGGCGCCTTTGTGACAAATCCCAGCTTTGTCTCCATCTCCCCCAGCTTATCATATGTGAAATCATCTGCATGGGAGCTATGGGAACTTATCTGTGTAACCTTACCTGCCGCCACTGCTGTCATGCTTCCAATTACACATACCGCTGCTGCCACTACCATTATTTTTCTTGGACTCCATTTCCTCATTCTTGATTCCTCCTCTATTTTCCGGTGAACAGAGCACCGCATCCTCTCTTCATCTGCGGAAGTTACCTGTAAAGATCCAGCCTGCTTATATAAGGCATGGCTTATCTGTTCATCGAATCCCGCCATGTTCCCTTTTCCCTGCTGTCTGTTCATAAGGCTACCTCCTTTTCTGCATCCTGCCGTCTGGTCAGCTCTCTCTTTAAATTAATCCTGGCTGTGTACAGCCTTGACTTGACAGTTCCTTCCATACAGCCCATGATACCTGCAATTTCCTTTGTTGACATCTGGTTAAAATAATAGAATACCACCACCGTCCTCTGCTTGACAGGAAGGCTGCCTATGGCCCGGTACAGCTCATCATCCCTGGAATGGGCCAGCACTTCATCCAGGACCGAGGATGCCTGGGGCTCCTCCTCCCCATATACCTCCTCCACCGGCTGTTCCCTCCGGCTCTTCCTGCATATACGCCATGCTTCCCTGGTGAGTGTCTTATAGAGCCAGCTGGAAAAATGTTCCGGTTCCTTTATCTTCTTTCGGTTCATCCAGCACAGCACAAAGGTTTCCTGCACAATATCCTCGCTGTCTGCATGATTTCCGGATATGAGATATGCCATGCGAAGCACTTTGGGATAGTAATGTCCCATTAGCTGGTCAAATGCCTGGCTGTCGCCTTCCGACATCCTGCCCACAAGATATGTCACTGACTGTTCCGTGTGCGTCTGTTCCGTGTGCGTCTGTTCCGTGTGCGTCTGCTCCATATGCATCTCCTCCTTCCATCATATATTAGTTAGTATGGTCTGTTTCTATATTTTATCGGTGCACCTGTTATATAGAGGATGCTGCGGGGAATTTGGTTCATTTTTATGAGACATATAAATTAAAATTTTTGATTATCCATATATATGCTCCATCCAGCCAGAAACCATACTGCCAGCACTGCCTATTTTGCCATCTGCCGCGTTGTCGTCAGTCAGCGGAGGACCCACTCAGCTTCCTTCCTCCGCCTTGCAGGCTGACAAAATATTCAGCGCTGGCAGTACGGTTTCTGACTGGATGGAGCATATAGATGTAAAAAGAAAGCATCCACAAAAAAGCGGATGCCTTCCTAAACTTTATTTTATCATGGGAACCTATGTCTTTCAATCATGGAATGAACGGATCCTCCAGTGAATTATCTGCCTCTTCATCCACCGTTTCACCTTCCGTATCATCTACCGGGCCATCACCCCACCGCCGCCTTCATCTGCCGTACATAGTTACACACAGGCTCCACACATCCGCGGCCATATTGGGCAACCATCTTCACAATGGCGCTTCCCACAATCACCCCGTCTGACTGGGCCGCCATCTCTTTGGCCTGCTCCGGAGTTGAGATTCCGAAGCCCACTGCGCAGGGCACCTGCCTTGCCTGTTTTACCGTATCCACCATTTCCTTTATATTAGTAGTAATCTGGCTGCGGACACCGGTAACGCCCAGGGAGGATACGCAGTACACGAACCCGTCTGATTCCCTGGCAATGGCCTGGGCCCGTTCCTTGGAGGTGGGGGCTACCAGGTATATCAATACCATGCCGTATTTTTTGCAGGCAGGAAGCAGCTCCTCCCGCTCCTCAAAGGGCATATCCGGCACAATCAGGGCATCGATTCCACAATCCGCAGCATTTTTCATGAACTTATCCACACCGTAGGCAAATACAGGGTTGATATATGTCATGAATGCCAGCGGCACGTCCGTCTTCTGCCGTATCCTTCTTACGCTGTCAAATATCTTATCCGTGGTGGTGCCGGAAGCCAGGGCGCGCATATCTGCTTCCTGGATTACAATCCCCTCTGCCACCGGGTCAGAAAACGGGATGCCAAGCTCAATCAGGTCCGCCCCTGCCTCAGCCATGGCCGGAACCAGTTCCTCGGTCACACCCAGGTCCGGGTCACCTGCTGTTATAAATGGTATGAATGCCTTCTTATTCTCAAATACTTCCTGTATCCTATTCATAGAGTTCCACCCCCCTGTATCTTGCAATTGCCGCAACATCCTTATCCCCCCTGCCGGAAAGATTTATCACAATAACCTGGTCCTTATCCATGTCTCCCGCCACCTTCCTGGCGTATGCCACCGCGTGTGCGCTTTCCACAGCCGGGATGATGCCCTCCATCCGTGAAAGATATTCAAACGAATCCACTGCCTCATCATCAGTCACGGGGACGTACTCAGCCCTCCCTTTATCATGGAGCGCCGCATGCTCAGGCCCGATTCCCGGATAGTCCAACCCGGCGGATATGGAGTAAACCGGCGCAATCTGCCCATACTCATCCTGGCAGAAGTAGGACTTCATACCATGGAAAATGCCCAGCTTCCCGGTTGCAATGGTGGCCGCGGTCTTCTCCGTCCGCACGCCCAGCCCGGCTGCCTCGCAGCCCACCAGCTTTACTCCCTCATCACCGATAAATTCATAAAAAGCCCCCATTGCATTGCTGCCGCCGCCCACACATGCAATCACCATGTCCGGAAGCTTACCTTCCTTTTCCATGAGCTGCGCCTTGATTTCCCTGCCAATCACACTCTGGAAATCCCGCACCATCATGGGAAATGGATGAGGCCCCATGACTGAACCGATGACATAGTGGGTATCGGATATCCGGTTGGTCCACTCCCGCAGGGTTTCATTGACAGCGTCCTTTAATGTCTGGGTGCCGCTGGTCACCGGATGTACCTTTGCACCCAGAAGTTCCATGCGGTATACGTTTAACGCCTGGCGGTCCGTGTCCTCCTTGCCCATGAACACCTCACATTCCAGTCCCAGAAGGGCTGCCGCCGTGGCAGTGGCCACACCGTGCTGTCCTGCACCGGTTTCTGCGATGACCCTGGTCTTGCCCATCTTTTTGGCCAGCAGCACCTGACCCAGGGCGTTGTTAATCTTATGGGAACCTGTGTGGTTTAAATCCTCCCGTTTCAGGTAGATTTTGGCCCCGCCCAGGTCTTTTGTCATCTTCTCTGCATAGTACAGGCGAGACGGCCTGCCCGTGTATTCCTCCAGCAGATATTTAAGCTCAGCCACGAACTGAGGGTCCTTTTTATAATGTTCATACGCTGCTTCCAGCTCAGCCACGGCACTCATCAGTGTTTCCGGTATAAACTGGCCGCCGTGGATTCCGAATCTTCCATTTGACATTGTATTAAGCTCCTTTGCATTCATTATATTCATTGATGGTCCTTACCATGGCCACCAGCTCCGCAATCCTCATCCGGTCCTTACGCCCCTCTGTCTCGGCCCCGCTGCTCACATCGATGCAGTAAGGTTCAAAGGATGCGGCCTGGACCAGATTATCCCTGTTGATGCCTCCCGCCAGGAAAAACGGCTTTGTAAGTTCAGGAATCATGTTCCAGTCAAACCGGATGCCCGCTCCTCCGTATGCGTTGGCGGTGCATGTATCCAGAAGCAGATATTCACAGGGAAGTTCCTGTGCCCTCAAGATCTGCTCCCTATCCCTGACCCTTATGGCCTTTATGATCGGCAGGTCTGTATGGTTCCTTAATTTCCTGATATAATCCTCGTCCTCATCACCGTGAAGCTGGATCATGTCAATCACAGGCTCCCGGTCCTTTCCCCTCCCTGTCAGGGAAAGGATTTCCTCCGGCGGCGCATTGACAAATACCCCCACGGCCTGAATCCGTCTGTCCAGCTCGCTCTTAAGCTGTCTCGCCTTATCCGCCGATACCTGGCGGCTGCTCTTTGCAAATACAAAGCCAATATAATCCGGCCCCGCCTCGTTAACCGCCATGATATCGCTGAAACGGCTGAGGCCGCAGATTTTGATTTTACATGGTCTCATCTGATGACTCCTTTATTTACTTACTTTTCCCGGTTTAACCGCCTCCGCGTTTTATGTGTTTCCGTGTTTTAACTACATCCGCTTTTCAACTCCGCCAAAGCCATTTTCCTATCCTGCGCCCTCATCAGCGTCTCGCCAATCAAAACCGCATCCACCTTTGCCTCTGCCAGCGCCTCTATATCCTGCGCCGTCCTGATGCCGCTCTCAGCCACGAATATGGTGTCAGGCCCCACCAGTCTCCTGAGCCTTAACGCATTGGAAAAGTCCACCTCAAATGTCTTTAGGTTCCTGTTGTTAATCCCAATCATACCGGCCCCGGCATCCGCCGCCATGGAAACCTCCTCCTCTGAGTGGGCTTCCACAAGGGCGGAAAGCCCCAGCTCCCTGCTGATACGCAGATACTGCGTCAGCTGTTCTTTGCCCAGAAGGGAACAGATAAGAAGCACTGCCGATGCCCCCAGCAGCCTGGCCTCGTATATCTGGTAGGGGTCAACCGTAAAATCCTTTCTCAGGAGAGGAAGCCGTACCGCCTGGTGTATTTCCTCCAGATACCTGTCATTTCCCAGGAAAAATTCCGGTTCGGTGAGCACGGAAACGGCATCTGCGCCAGCTTCCTCATAGTCTTTCGCAATATCCACATAAGGAAAATCCGGTGCAATCAGCCCCTTTGACGGGGAAGCCTTTTTTACCTCGCAGATAAATGATATCCCCGGGCCGGACAGCGCCTGTTCAAAGGCCGTACGGCTTTTGTCTTCCCCATTTCCGAACCCTTTGTTCTTAAGGCCTTCAGCACAGGCCAATGCCTGCTCCATTACCAGCGCCAGCGGTTTTATCTGCTTCCTCTCCTCCACCCGCCTGCGGGCGGCCGCTGCAATCGTGTCCAGTATCATGACGCCTTCTCCTTCTTTCCTGCTCCGTCCATCCCGTTTCCCGCCGCCTGGCTGGTGGCCTTGATGAACTCCTCCATCTTCCCAATGGCTGCTCCTGAATCAATGATGTCCTGGGCCTTCTTTACACAGTCCTTAACCGTGCAGCCGTCAATGCCAAGATACAGGCTGATGGCTGCGTTGAGCACCACCACGTCCCGCTTTGGCCCGGTCAGCCTGCCGGAGAGGATATCCCTTGTGATGGCTGCATTTTCCTGGGGCGTGCCTCCGATAAGTTCCTCCAGCTTACAGGATGTAAGGCCCAGTTCCTCCGGCGTGATGTCATAGGAGGACAGCTGTCCGAACCGTATCTCACACACATGGGTGGGTCCTGTTAAGGTTGCCTCGTCCAGGCCATCGCCGCCGCATACCACCATGCCCCGTATCACTCCCAGGTTAGCCAGCACCTGGGCCAGAGGCTCCACCAGTTCCCTGCTGTAGACGCCCAGAAGCTGCATGGACGCCCCCGCCGGATTGGAAAGGGGACCTAATATATTGAAAATGCTTCTGATTCCTATTTCCTTCCTCACCGGCGCCGCGTATTTCATGGAGGAGTGGTAGGCCGGGGCAAACAGGAAACACATCCCTGTCTGTTCCAGCACCGCCTCCGCCTGGTCCGCTGTCAGGGCAAGCTGGGCGCCCAGGCACTCCAGCACATCCGCGGCCCCGCTCTTACTGGATACGCTGCGGTTTCCGTGCTTTGCCACATGGATGCCTCCGGCTGCCGCCACGAATGCGCTTGTGGTGGAAATGTTGAAGGTTCCCACTTCATCCCCTCCCGTGCCCACAATATCCATGACCGGGAACGGCGGGGCCAGCTTCACCGCCTTATCCCTCATGACCGTTGCGCAGGCCGTAATCTCATCAATGGTCTCCCCCTTCATCCTGAGCGCTGTCAGGAAGGAAGATATCTGCGCCTGGGTTGCCTCCCCGCTCATGATCTCATCCATTACTGCCTTTGTCATATCAAAATCCAGGTCTGCCCTTTCTACTAACTGATGGATTGCCTTCTGAATCATAATCATTCTCCTTTTCAAATAAAATTGCGGTTGATAGGTCACATATGCCCACTGTATAGCTGCGTATCCACGCTGGAAAATCACGCCGTACATGCAAGTGAAAGGAAATTCCCCAGTATCTGTTTCCCATCCGGCGTCAGGATGGATTCCGGATGGAACTGAAGTCCGTAAACCGGATATTCCCTGTGCTGCACGGCCATCACTTCCCCTTCCTCCGAATCCTTTGCAATGATTTCAAGCTCCCCGGGCAGGTTTCCTTCCTCAGCCGCCAGGGAGTGGTATCTGGCGGCCTGTATCCTGGGCGCCAGCCCCTTAAACAGTGGTGACTGGTTGTTCACCTCAATGCTGCTCTGCTTTCCGTGCATCAGCTTCCTTGCGTGTGAGATGGTCCCTCCGAATGCTTCACAGATTCCCTGATGTCCAAGGCATACGCCCAAGATAGGCATCCTGCCCTTCAGTTCCCTCACCGCCTGTTCCAGGATGCCTGCATCCTTGGGATACCCCGGTCCCGGGGACAGGACCAGATGGCTGGGGGACATTTCCTTAATGTCCTCTATGGTAATCCTGTCGTTCCTGACCACCCGGATGTCCGGGTCGATGCTTCCAATCATCTGCACCAGGTTGTAGGAAAAGCTGTCGTAATTATCAATCAGAAGTATCATTTATCATCTACCTCCCCTGCGTTCTTGATGGCGTTTATCACGGCCATTGCCTTGTTTGCGGATTCCTCATATTCCAATTCAGGTACGCTGTCCGCCACGATTCCTCCTCCGGACTGGACCGTGACTGTCCCGTTCTGTTTGACCGCCATGCGGATGGCGATGCATGTATCCATATTTCCAGTGAAATCCAGATAGCCAAGCGCTCCTCCGTATATTCCCCTGGGGACCTGCTCCAGTTCCTCGATGATCTCGCAGGCCCTGATCTTGGGCGCTCCTGACAGGGTTCCGGCTGGCAGCAGCGCCTCAATGGCGGAACAGCCGTCGTATCCAGGTCTTATGTCGCCCTCCACCTGGGAGCAGATGTGCATGATTTTCGAGTAGCGGTGTATCATCTTGTACTCGGTCACTTCCACGGAGTCAAAGGATGCAATCCGTCCGATATCGTTCCGCCCCAGGTCCACCAGCATGTTATGTTCCGACAGTTCCTTTTCATCTGCCAGCAGCTCCTTTTCCAGTCTCCTGTCCTCCTCATCCGTGGCTCCCCTGGGCCTTGAGCCGGCCACCGGGAATGTGGTCAGACGGCCGTCCTTCAGGCGGATCAGCGTTTCCGGGGACGTGCTTATGATTTCATCGTCATCTATGTTCATGTACACCATGTAGGGCGACGGGTTGGTGGTGCGCAGGACCCGGTAGGCGTTTAACAGGCTGCCGCTGTAGGGACTGGAGAACTGTCTGGAGATGACTGCCTGGAAAATGTCGCCGTCCAGGATGTATTCCTTTGTTTTCTCCACTGTGTCACAATAGGCTTCCTTGGATACATTGCAGGTAAAAACGGGTTTGGATACGGATGTAAGCTTTTTCAGCGGGGCCGTTTCATTGATCAGGGATGCGATGGCCTCAATCTCCCCGCACGCCCTTCCATACTCCTTCATCAGGTATTCCAGGTACTGGGTTTCCTTTGGGCGGGAATCCGGGGAAGGAGGATTAAAGGCCACAAGCCCTTTGGCGCCCGGATTTTCCTCAACGGTCCTTCCGGTCCTCATATTTACCACAATCCCGATTTTCTGCTTCAGGTGGTCGTAGGCAATCACCTTGTCAAACAGCATCAGGTCGTAATCATTGGCTTCCCCCCTGGAGATATGGAGGGTAGGTTCTGCATATCCAATCATGGCATATGCAAAATACCCTACGAACCCGCCTGTGAAAGGAGGTTCCCCGTCAAGCCTCGGGGACTGGTAACGGTTCAGGATTTCCCTTATGACCTGAAGGGGCTGGCTGGTGGAGATGGTCTGGGACGGTATCTCTTCCATGCTGCTTTCAATGGTAACCAGGCTGTTCTTGCAGGTCACCCGCATGACAGGATCATACCCCAGGAAGGAGTAGCGCGCCCATTTCTCCCCGCCCTCAATGCTCTCCAGAAGATAGAAGCGGCTGCTTCTGCCTGCAATGCGGCGAAGCAACGTGATGGGGGTGACGATATCTGCGTATACCTCGCGGCAGATGGGGATGATATCGTATTTGGGGGAAAGATTCAGTATTTCTTCACAGGTTGGGATAATCATATGGGAATGTCTCCTTTCTGGTTGTGGGTGAGGCTGAGGGGCCGGTATCATCCGGCTTACATACGCCGGGCGGTCCGGATGTTAATCATCTGTAAAAAAAAGAAGCCTCCATCCCTAAGCTGACCATATGTCAGCAGGGACAAAAGCTTCTGAAAACTTCTGCGGTACCACCCTGGTTGGCGTATTCCTGTTCCATGGAGTCCACCCCATGGATATAAAAAAGCATCAAGTCAAAATTAACCTGATGCTGTGTCATCGAACAAGAATTATAATACGCCCGCTCTGTAACGCACCATCATGCGTCCTCCCTGGTAACGGTGGGATACCCGTCAGCCCATACTCCCATCAGCTTAACACTGCTGGTTTCCAGCTGCCCTCGCAGGTCCATTCAGACTCTAATCCAACGCTCCCTTACACCGGCCGGAAGCTCTCTGTGCCTGGCATTACAATCTTACTTACTCCTGCTCAACAGTTTCTTATGTTTTGTTGAATGTTGAGCTTATTATAATCACATGGCATTTAAATGTCAACTGTTTTTTGGAAATAACTTGAATTTTTATCACGGATTTTTATCATGGCTTCTTTTAGCCGGGCAGTAGCCAGGCATATGTCCTGTGCCGCGAAAATGCCGGAAACAATGGCTGCCCCGGCCACATGGCTGCCTTCCAGAAGCCCGATATTCCCCAGATTGATGCCTCCGATGGCAACCACGGGCACGTCCGAACAATCACATATGGACCGCAGGGTTTCCATGGTCATGGGCCTGGCATCGGCTTTGGTGGTGGTGCCGAAAACAGCCCCGCTGCCCAGATAATCCGCGCCCTGGGCACAGGCCCTTTTGGCCTGCTCCACGGTCTTGGCCGTCACCCCCAGTATCCGGTCAGGCCCCAGCAGCTTCCTGGCCAGGCCAGCATCCATATCATCCTGCCCCACATGAAGCCCGTCCGCGCCGCAGGCCAGGGCCAGCTCTATGTCATCATCGATAATCAGCGGGACCTGGTAACGCTCTGTCAATTTCCTGAGTTCCAATGCCTCGTCCAGCATCCGGTCATAATTCCCCTGTCCCAGGCTCTTTTCCCTGAACTGGACCATGGTGGCGCCTCCTTTCAGGGTTTCCTCCACCTGCTCAGACAGACTCCTGCCCTTTGTCCACGCCCTGTCCGTCACCGCATAGATTAAAAGCTGATTCCTATGAAATCTCAATTTTTTTCCCTCTTTCCAGCATCCCGTCATCCAGAATGCTCATATAGTCCGTCAGGTACATCCGGAAGCTGCCTGTTCCGCCTCCTGTCCTGACGGCCTTCCCGGCAGCCAGTTCCCCGCACAGGCCATGGGCGCATACTGCCATGGCGGCTGCTTCCGTCATGGCATCGGCTTCCGTCACAGGCGGGCCCACTGCGCAGAAAGCTCCGATAATCCCATCCAGCATACACCCACTGCCCGTAATGCGCCCCATAAAGGAATGCCCGTTCCTTATCTTCATGACCCTGCCGTGTCCGGCCACAATATCCGTTGTTCCTGTCATCACCACGACAGCGCCCGTACGGTTTCCAAGGGATATGGCGGCTTTTTCGGGCTGGCCCGACCAATCGCCCGGCACCGAATCCACCCCGCACAGGTTCCCTGTCTCCATCCCCATAAGCGCCTGTTCCAGCATATGGATTTCAGAAACATTTCCCCGTATCACCGATGGCCTGACGGCCTTAAGGATCCTAAGGGCCGACTCCCTTCGAAAGGCTGACGCAGTCACTCCCACCGGGTCAAGGATAACCGGATGTCCAAGGCCAGCCGCCTTTTTCCCGGCCAGGATCATGGCCTCAACCCGTTCTTCCTCAAGGGTTCCCATGTTCAGCACAAGGCTTTGGCAGATGGACGTGACGTCCTCCACCTCCTTAATCCCCTGGGCCATGATGGGGGAACCGCCAATGGCCAGCACCATGTTGGCCACGTCCCCAGCCGTCACATAATTGGTGATGCAGTGGACACGGGGTGATGTATCCCTTATTTTTTTTATCCATTCTATCTGTTTCATCTGTCAGTTCCTTCCGGGTTGTACCTGCAGCCCTACCTCCCCTGCCCCTTCACTGCCACGGACGGCTGCACATCGGCATCCAGCATATGCTTCATGTACTTAAACGCCCCTGACTTACACAGCACGCCGATGAAGAACGCGGCAATCACGGTTCCGCACAGCGTACTCATAAGGAACGGCATCACGTAGGCAAAGATGGCAGCCTCCTTGCCCATCACCAGGGTGGCAACCGGATAGCACAGGATACCGCCCAGGATTCCCGTGCCGAAAACCTCGCCCCCATACGCCAGGGCCAGCTTACCCGTATGACGGTACAGCATCCCGCACACCAGCGCCCCTATCATGCTTCCAGGGAATGCCAGAAGGCTTCCGGTTCCCATCAGGTTGCGGATAAGGGAGGTGCAAAAAGCCATTGCCACCCCGTACCATGGCCCCAGGAACACGCCGGCCACCACATTGGCCAGGTGCTGCATGGGAAAACACCTGGACGCCCCGATGGGGATGGAAAAGCCGGACAGCGACACCGCCACCGCCACCAGCATTGCGCTTACAGCCAGTTTCTTAATGTTCATCTTCATATCCATTTCCCTCCATAATGAATTAAAAAAAGTCCATACCCCCGCGGGATATGAACCTTGATATACACAATGAAGCGCTTCATATTTCCCTACGTTGGCATTACCCAAATCAGGTACGATAGGTCGAAGTTCGATTACTTCCTCTCAGCCTGCATCACAAGCTCCCTGCTGTTACTTAGCATAGCACCGGCCATCTGTTTTGTCAATCCGGCCGTGGGAAATCCAGTTGGGAAATCTAGCCTGGAAATCCGGCATCTTTAATTTTATTAAAGTTAAGATAAATAATCTTTTATTCCATAGTTGACATCCCATATGGTATTCTTATACAAGAAGAAAAGAAAAAGTTTAACAATTTTAGGTATTCTGCTTAAGCATGGAATAAACCAAACAATTTTTATGCATATCCGGAAATGCATGAAAAGGCAAATGAAAGGAGAAATTGAATGTCAATACAGGTAGGTATCCCACAGGCAGCGATGAATTCGCTGATTGATCTTGTAGACAACGTTGCTGAGGTCAAACCTGGAATGGAGGTTGTAATTGTAGCCCATAAAGACGGGCTGTACGGCGGTGATAATCTGGTGGATGAGGAAGCCGTTTCATGGATGTCATCCGTGGTACAGTCGCGGGGCGCCCATTGTTCCATCCTTTGGCTGGACGATCCACAGGAACCGCATCACTGGCGCTATCCCCCGATCTTAAGAGGAGTTGTTGAGGAAGCAGACCTTGTGCTCTGTACTTCATTTGACATCACTACCACAGAGCTTGGGAATTTCCGCAGACATTTTGAGGATGCCCAGACATGGATGGTGCGTATATTCCCAACCACAGCACCCCTGCTGATGAGCAGATGGGCACAGACGCCTTATGAACTGGTCACGGCCATCCGCCATATCAGCTCAAAGCCGTTCATGAACCATATGTCCAGGTTTGTGCTGACCGATCCAAACGGCACCCATCTGGAAGGCTATACACTTGATCCGGTGAAGCGTCCCGGTATCCCGGGGCTGCCTTATGACTCCTACCGCAAACAGGTCCGGCATGTGTCGTTCTGGCCGGAATGGGTACATCCGCCTGTGAACTGCCAGGATATCAACGGCGTTTATTACTTTGACCGCATGCTCAGCTGGTGGTCCCGCTACATCGGGATCAGGCCGCAGTGGGAGGACTTAATCCGCCTGGATATCAAGGACGGCCGCATCGTAAAGATTTCCGGCGGTTCCGAGGCAGACGCGCTCCAGAGATTCTTAAAGGACATGGAAGGAAAGGTGGGCGATGGCATCTGGAAGTTCGATACATTCCATTTCGGCGTCCATCCCAATGCGGCGGTTACTGAGAATGAATGCCCCAATCCGCTTCACAGAAGGCTGATTGAGCACTCACATACATCGAACCTCCATGTACATATCGGCTCTGCCGGGGCAAATGAAAATTATGGCTATTACACACATATTACCGGAGACATCCGCCATGCAACACTGACGGTAGGTGATACCCTTGTATATGACAATGGATGGCTCTGCTGTCTGGAAGATCCGGAAGTACAGAAGGTTGCCGAAAAGTATCCGGGCCTGCCAGGCATTCCGAAACGATAAACCGGTGATGAATTTATATTGACACAAGTTGATGATGATTAGGGGGTTACAATATGGACTTTTCAGCAATTTCATTAATTGTATTAGTTCTGGTAATAATCGTTGCCTATATAACCAGGCTGAATGTAGGTCTTTTAGCGCTTGCAGTGGCCATTGTCCTGGCACGGTTCGGCGGAATCAAGGATTCCGTCATGTATGGCGGTATCAATCTGAACGTTTTCTGGACCTTGATTGGTATTTATTTCTTCGGGCAGTGTATGACACAGTCCGGGACACTGGCCCTGTTTGCCAAAAAGCTGATTACGAAACTGCCTGTTAAGGCAGAGGTCTGGCCGCTGATATGTTTTGTGTTTACCATGCTGTTTGCACTTTTAGGACCAACCACCATCCTGGCCCTGACCGTGGTGCCGCTGATTACCATTGAAATCGCGGGATACATCGGCGCCAATGTGGAATGTTCCATGATCCTGACCATGTTCGGCGGTCTTGCAGGCAGGATGACCCCGCTTGGCGGCAACCTGGCGGGACAGATTGCAATTGCGGAAGGCGAAGGCTTTATCGAGACAGGGGTTCTTTCCAAAATCTTTTTCTGGGACCATATCCTGGTCTGTACTATACTGGGAATTATTTACTATTTTGTGTTCCGCGGGTTCAAAAAGGATAAGAAGTATGTGTCGGAAGTGGAAGCGCTTAAGGATATCCCTGCCTTTAACAAGAAGCAGTGGATCTGCATGATCTGTATGTTTGCATTCATCCTCTTTTACGCCTTCACCCAGTGGCATATCGGATTCGTGGCAATCATCTTCTCCGTAATCATGATTGCAGCGGGCTGTGTGGATCAGAAAGATGTGCTTGATAAAACCAAATGGGGCACTGTCATCATGGTTGCCGGCACCGGCATCCTGGCATCCGTTGTCCAGGGTCTTGGCGGCATAACAATCCTCTCCAACTTTATCGGATATGTTGCAAACCTCCCCATCGTATCCGGGGTTTACAGTGCCGTATCCGGCGTGCTGTCCATGTTTACACACGCCATGTCGGTTCCAATCCCCATTCTTTTTGCAACTGTGGAAGAAACCATACAGAGTCTTGGCGGCACAAGGCAGGATATGTTCCGCTGCCTGGCAGCCATCGGCAGCGGCGCCTATATCGGTATGTCCTGTCCTATGTCACTGGCTGGCGCCAATGTATTCGCATGCTGGACATCTGTTGTGAATCCAGGTCCCAAGGAGCAGCAGAAACAGTTTGGTAAAATGATGCTGCTTGCATTTGTATCAACCGTCTTAAGCGGACTTATCTGGGTATTCATATTAAGGATGTTTTAATCAACCGTATATATACAGGGAAAAACCGGCCGGAAGCGCAATGACAGCGCTTCCGGCCGGTTCTTATATGGCAGCTGCTAAACGCCTGCCTGCCGTCCTCCTGGACCGTGGCCGGACTTCAGGAGGATGTGTTCTATCAATGTGTGGGTTTTCTTATTATGGAACTTATCCTTGCGCCATACCAGTGAAAAGGTGATGGGTATCTTCTCCGTCAAGGGGACCGTCACCACCTCCGGCCATGTATCGGCCAGTTCCTTGATGAGGAAGGTTCCGGCCTGCCCGGAGGAAACCAGGTTCCGGATCAGAGACAGTTCCACGCCGTACATCAATATGTTGGGAACCGAATTTGCATTATAAAACGCCGTCTTCAGTATCTTGGCCATGTAGGAGTTCTCCTGGCTCAATATGATGGGGGCGTTTTTCAGGTCCACGATATTAATCGCCTTTTCCTTTGCCAGGGGATTGTCAGGATTGACACAGAACACGAATTCCGAACTGAAAACAGGCCTTTTTTCCAGATTCCCCGGAAGCTTCCCCTCATCGACGATGATTGCCACATCACAGGAGCCGTCATCAAGTGATTTGAAGGCCTTGGGGGAATTATACTGTCTGATTATATAGTAAATGTCCGGATGTTCCTTGCGGAAATCATTCATGAAAAGGTTGAGCATGAACATCCCGGTAAGGATTGGGACTGAAATACACAGCTGGTTCCGGTGCTTTCCCAGGTCCTTCATCTGGACCTCGAGGGCGTTGATCTGGGTCAGGATGTCCTTTGTGACCTCATACATATATTTCCCTTCCTGTGAAAGCTGGAAGCGCTTATTCTCACGGTCAAACAGTGTAACACCCAGCTGCTCTTCCAGATCCTTGATTGCCAGGGAAATGGACGGCTGAGAGATGTGGAGCATTTCAGCGGATTTCGAGATGGTCCCGTATTCACATACGGCGACAAAATACTGCATTTGTGTAATGGTCATGATATCCCCCTCCGTGGTGGCTGCAATAAAAAATGTCAACTGCCTTTATTATAGCATGGACAATCAAATTACAGAACCCGGTTTACGTCAAAATGAACAACCGGAACCATAGTTTTTTTTAAAGATATATGAGATTATCTATATTTTACTTTTGCACACACGGCATTTTATAATTGAATCAGGATAAAACAAAGCAGAAAAGGAGAAGTGTGAACCATGAGCGATACTATCATTACTGGTGCATATGACATGCACATCCACACAGGCCCTGACATCATGGACCGGAAACTGGACTTCCTGGAAGAGGCGGAACGTGTGAAAGAGGCCGGTATGGCCGGATACGTCATTAAGAGCCATTATTTCCCCAGCTCCTCCTGGGCAAAGGTTGCTAATAAAAGGGTACCTGAGTGCCAGACCTTTGGCAGCATTGTCCTTAACAACTCAGTGGGAGGGCTGAACCCTTACGCGGTGGACGCGGCTGCCAGGGACGGCGCCAAAGTGGTCTGGTTCCCAACCGTTGACACGGTTGCAGCCATCAAGAAGACAGAACATATCGAGGAAGGCGGACGCCGCCCCTTCTGGCTGGACGTCCTTCTCTCCATCCAGGCCGACGGGATGACCTTACAGCCGGTGCGGCTGCTGGATGATGACGGCAGGCTGGTGCCGGAGGCCATTGAGGTCCTGGACGTGATTGCAAGATACGACATGGTCCTGGCAACCGGACACATATCCGTACGCGAGGCAAAGGAACTGATTAAGGTTGCAAAGGAACGCAAGGTCGAACGGATTGTATGCACACATGTGGATTCCCAGCTTTGCTTCTGGGAAATCGAAGAGCAGATTGAATTCGTCAGGAAATACGGCGTCTACATGGAGCACTGCACCAACAGCTGCACCACCGGGAAGGTGGAGTGGGATGTGTGCCTGAACCAGATTAAATCCGTGGGCTGCGACCACATCATCATCAGTACGGATCTGGGCCAGAAGAAACACAAATACCCGGATGAAGGACTCCTTGATTTTGCAAACTGGATGCTGGAAAACGGTATCTCCGAAACAGATGTCAGGAAGACCATCCATGATAACCCCAAACAGCTTCTGCTGGGTTAAGTGAACAAAAAATATTGAAAGATAAAGGAGAAGAACAATATGTTTAGTGATCAGCGTTTATTAGTTGTATCTGCACATTCCGCGGACTGGGTATGGCGCAGCAGCGGCACCATTGCCAAATATCTGGCAGGAGGCGCCCAGGTATATGTGGTCTGCCTTACCTACGGCGCGCGCGGGGAGTCCGGTCCCCTTTGGAAACAGGAGGGACAGGACGCGGAGAATGTGAAGAAAATCCGCCTTACCGAGTCCATGAACGCGGCAAAGGTCCTGGGCGTCACCAATTTTGAGATGTGGGACTACGATGACTGCATGCTGGAAGTCAGCCCTGAAATCATCCGGAAGCTGAACGAGAAGATCCGCGAAGTACAGCCCACCCTGATCATCACCCATGACAAGGTAGATCTGACAAACCCGGACCATGGGTTTGCAAGGGACATTGTTTACCGTGCATCTATCATGTCCAGACAGGCCGGAATCGAAAGCAGCGGCCTGAAACCCGCCAAGGCAGCCCCCATCTATGGATTCGAGGCATCCGAGCCTGAGCGCAGCGGCTACGTACCCGCCGTATACATTGATATCACCGATTTCTTTGAGAAGAAGCTGGAAGCCATGAAATGCATCGCAACCCAGACCGAAGGCCCCCATATCCACACAAGGCTCAGCACACACAGGGGCTGGCAGGCATCCAGGACCATCGGCGATAAGAACATCAAATACGCGGAGTCCTTTACCATGAGCGATTCCCTTGTGGTGGCGGAACTGCCTGTTTCAAAGCTCCAAACTTTTTAACGGATGAAGGAGGTTACATATATGGCTGAATTAACAAAGGAACTGAGAGAACGACTTTATAAACTGGGCACCACCAATATTTCCGATGCCATGGACGCGCTGGGATTTTCCAATGTCTGTGCCGGAATCACCCCTCTCTATGAGAGCTGTAAGAAAATCGTAGGCCCTGCCATCACGCAGCGGTTCATCCCAACGGACCACCTGCCCAAGCAGAAGCACGGGGGCATGGAAACCATCCAGAACGCCGCGCCTGGCAGCGTGATCGTGGTGGAAGGCAGCGTCCGCCCGGACATGAACACCTGCGGAGGAATCGCAGCAACCGCAGCCTGCATGAACGGGCTGGAGGGCTGGGTGTCCGATGGACTGGTCCGGGATGTGGATGAGATCGTGGATCTTCAGTTCCCCATGTACTGCAAGGGAAGGACCGTACTGACGGCCAGGGGACGTTTCATGGAAGCCGCAATCAACGAGCCGGTCTGCTGCGGAGGCGCGCTGTGCCGCTTTGGGGATATTGTGGTAGGCGATAAAAGCGGGGTGGTCATCATCCCACAGGAACGGATTGAAGAGGTAACTGCCAAGGCTGAAGAAATTGCCGCCAAAGAAGAGGAAATGATCCGCAGCATCAAGGAAGGCGCAAGGCTTGGGGAAGTGGATTCCAAAGCAAACTACGAAAACATGTTAAACCGATAAAAGAGTGAAAAGGAGAAAAATCATGGAACTGAAAGACAGAATTCTGGCACCGGAAATCATAGAAGCATATAAGGAACTGGACACCACCGAGGTAGCGGACGCAGTAAACCGTTTTGGTTATAACACAGGCATGTTCGGACTGAACTGCATTGTTCCCGGCACAAAGCTCTGCGGCCAGGCATTCACCGTACTGTTCGGCGTCTGCCAGGGCGGATTTGAGGGCAAGATGGACTATCTTGACGAAGTGCCTGCCGGCAATGTCATTGTAATTGACAATGACGGCCGCCTGGATTACTCCTGCTGGGGCGACTTAATGAGCCGCGTTGCCATGCGCAACGGTGTCAACGGCACGATTGCAGACGGCATCATAAGGGATATCCCGGATATCCGTGAGATGAAGTACCCCACATTTGCCCGCGCAACCCATATGTGGACCGGGAAAATGCATTCCTATCTTGAGGCAACCCAGGTTCCTGTGCGCATCGCAGGCGTTTCAGTCAATCCCGGGGACCTGATTTTTGGCGACGACACAGGCGTTCTCAGCATTCCCTTTGAAATCGCTGAAAAGGTCCTGGCAGCTGCCCAGGAAATCCACGAAAGGGAGAAAGTAATCGAAGGCTTCATCAAGCAGGGGATGCGCCTTGACAAGGCACGTGAGGAAACAGGATATTACTTCCTGCAGGAAGCTAAAAAGGCCGGAAAGTAAAGGAGATCATTATGTCAAATGTCGGATTTCGCCAATACAACAATATAAAACGTGCGGACCCCAGCCTTGTAGAGCTGTTCCGCGGTATCCCCACCCCCAATATTGATGACAATATGAACCGCATGTTTTCCCTCCGGGGCCTTAAACCCTACAACAGGACGCCCCTTCTGGGCACGGCCTTTACGGTCCGGGTGGCTGCCGGAAACAACCTGATGTTCAACAGGGCCATCGACCTGGCCCAGCCCGGGGACGTAATCGTGGTGGATGGCGGCGGTTACATGGAACGCGCCCTTTGCGGTGAAATCATGATCAGCCACGCCAAAAAGCGGGGGCTTGCCGGATTTGTGGTCAACGGCTGCATCCGGGATGTGGAGGCTGTTGCAGCCATTGATTTCCCGGTCTACGCACTGGGCTTCAACCCCAACGGCCCCATGAAAAACGGGCCTGGTGAAATCAACACCCCGGTTGTCTGCGGAGGCATGGCCATCCTGCCCGGCGATATCCTGGCAGGGGATGCCGACGGCATCGTGGTCATCCGGCCGGACGATGCTGCCGGGGTGGCCCAAAAGGCCGCCAGACAGAACGAAGGCGAGAAAAAGCTCCTTGAAACCATTGCCCAGGGCAAATGGGACCGAAGCGGCTTCGCTGCAACACTGGCTGAACTTGGCTGTGAAATCATGGACTGATCCAGCCGGAAAAACATACTAGGAGGAATATTTATGTCTCAGGCAAAAGAAGTTTCAATTGTTCTTGATACTTATCCCCATACCAGCGCCATAAAGGACGGCAGCTTATCAGATCCGGATATCAAATTAAATTTTACGGAATACAGACCCATCAGCAAGTCATTTGACGATATGCTCCGTGACCAGCCTTTTGATATCTGCGAAATGGCGCTGGGTACCTTTTTACAGGGGCTGGACAGCAAAACCCCTATCAGGCTCCTGCCCATCGTCATGGGCGGGGAGTTCCATCACGGAAGCCTCTGGTACAACCCGGCCCTGGGAGCCATGGGCCCTGCTGACTTAAAAGGGAAAAAGGTGGGCGTGCGGGCCTACACCCAGACAACCGGCGTATGGGTCCGGGGCATGCTGTCCGAACAGTTCGGGGTATCATCCGGGGACGTGACCTGGGTTACCACCGAAGCCCCCCATGCAGCTGATTATAAGTGCCCGCCAAACGTAGAGCTTGCACAGGGGGCAGACCTGGCGGATATGGTCCGCTCCGGTGAACTGGCAGCCGTGATCATGGGCACCAAGCAGGGCGCGCCAAAGGGACTGGAGCGGCTGGTTCCCGATGTGGACGGGGCAATCACGGAATGGTTTGAAAAACATCAGGCAGTTCCCATCAACCACATGGTCGTGTTCCGTGAGGGCGCTGACATAGACGCGGTCCACAAGGTATATGACCTGCTGGCTGCAGGGCTTTCAAAAGCCTATCCGGCAGAAGGACGAAGCGGACGGTTTGCGCTGCAGTGCGGCGTGAAGAACGTGTGGAATGCAGTGGAGATGGCTATGAAATATTCTTATGAACAGGGTCTTATCTCCCGCGTCTTTACCATGAACGAGATTTTCCATGAATCATTCCTTTGATTATAGTTACTCAGACAAATAAACAGTTGAGAAGGAGCAGAATAATGAAAGTTCTTATGACGGGCAATGAAGCAGTTGCGCGTGGTGTATGGGAGGCTGGTGCACAATTTGCATCAGCCTATCCGGGGACGCCAAGTACAGAAATTATGGAATGTCTGGCTAAATTTGATAAAAAAGACATCTATGCGGAATGGGCGCCCAATGAAAAAGTCTCCATGGAAAGCGCCCTTGGCGCATCCCTGGCCGGGGTCCGTTCATTTGTTTCCATGAAGTGCGTGGGTGTGAACGCGTCCGCGGATCCATGGATGTGCTTTTCCTATACCGGATGCGAAGCCGGTATGGTGGTGGCTGTGGCGGATGAGCCGGGCCAGCAGTCAAGCGGGCAGTCCGCCCAGGATGACAGGGTATTCTTCAAGCATGCCCGTTATCCGTTCTTTGAACCGGCCGACAGCCAGGAAGCCCTTGACATGGTCAAGGAAGCCTACCGTATCAGCGAGATGGCGGACACCCTGGTGGCGCTGCACATGACCACCAGGATCTGCCATTCCAAATGTGTGGTCGAAACAGGGGAACGCATGGAGGTGCCGGTCCGTCCTTATGAAAAGAACGCGGCTAAATACATCCCCCTTCCCGCCCATTCGCCAGCAATGGTCAGGCATAGTTACACAAAGCTGGAGGATTTAAAGGACTACTCCGAGCATACCCCGTTCAACCGCGAGGAAATGCATGATACCTCCATCGGAATCGTATGTTCCGGATGCAGCTACTACTTTGCAAAAGAAGTATTCGGGGATAAAGCCTCCTACTACAAAATCGGATTCGTCAATCCGCTTCCCATGGAAAGCATCCGCGCCTTTGCCAAAAAGGTAGATAAGCTTTATGTCATTGAGGAGACAGACCCCTTAATTGAAAATGAAATGCGTCTGGCCGGGATTGAATGTACCGGAAAGGACGTGCTGCCGGTTACCGGGGAGCTTCTGCCCGACGTGCTCCGTGAAAAGCTGTTAAACATCACCAGTCCGAAGCCGGAAGTGGACCGGGATAAGATATTGCCCAGGCCGCCTGCATTCTGCGCGGGATGTCCTCACCGCGGCGTATTCTACACACTGTCAAAGATGAAGGATATCATGGTTGCCTCAGACATCGGATGTTACAGCCTCAGCCCCGTGGAACCCTATTATGTGGGGGATACCGGAATCTGTATGGGTTCCAGCATCAGCATCGGCCACGGATTCCAGCAGGTCATGAACAAGGTGGGCGGCAGCCGGCGCGCGGTTGCCGTGCTGGGTGATTCCACCTTCCTGCATACTGGATTTAATTCCCTTCTGGATGTTGCATACAATCAGAGCAATACCGTAACCATCATTCTCGATAACCGCATCACCGGCATGACCGGGCATCAGGAAAATCCCGGTTCAGGTTTTACCGCGCAGGGAGAAGCTGCTCCTGAGGCTGACATTCCCGCCATCTGCCGCGCCATCAACATAAAGCATGTGGTAACCGTGGACCCCAACCATCTGGACGAATTCAAGAATGCCTTAGATGAGGCCCTTGCCCTGGATGAGCCGTCCGTCATCATCACCCGCTGGCCATGCGCCCTCAAGAAAATGTCCCAGGAAAACAAAGAAGAATTCCCGGATGCCTTCAGCCAAAGGTATCAGGTGGATGACAGCGCCTGTGTCGGCTGCAAGGCCTGCCTTAAGGCCGGATGCCCTGCAATCCATTTTGAGAGGGAGAAAAAGAAGGCATTCATCGGCAGCGATTGTCTGGGCTGCAGCGTATGTTCCCAGATATGTCCGGTACACGCAATTATAAAAAAGTGAAAAGGAGCCAGAGAAAATGACAAAAAGTGTATTACTGGTCGGCGTGGGAGGCCAGGGAACAATTACTGCGGCTAAGCTTCTTACCACAGGGCTTCTGGAAGCTGGATGTGATGTGAAAATGAGCGAGATACACGGCATGAGCCAGCGCGGAGGAACGGTTTCCTCCCATGTGCGCTATAACGCCGACGGCCAGGTATGTTCCCCTGTCATCGGGGAAAAGGATGCGGATATCCTGGTATCCTTTGAGCAGATGGAAGCCCTGCGCTGGATTGATTATGTAAAACCCGACGGCGCAATCGTGACCAGCACCGAGAAAATCGACTGCCAGTCCGTACTGACCGGACGGAGCGCCTATCCCGGGAATATAATTGAGGAACTGAAAAAGGTGGGCGGCCAGGTATTCGTGATCAACGCATCGGAAGAAGCGGCAAAGCTTGGCAGCAGCAAGGTTGCCAACGTCATCCTGTTAGGGATGATTGTGAAGTATATGGGACTTGAACACATCGACTGGGAAAAAATCATCCGGGAGAATGTAAAAAAGAACTTCATCGAGATGAACCTGAAGGCCCTGGAGTTAGGAAAGTCCCTGATTTAGGCCCCAGGCCATGTAAAAGGAGGTAACAGCTATGAAAACCCTTGTCATCAATCCTGGTTCCACTTCCACAAAGGCCGCTGTGTTTGAGGACGATAAGGAACTGGCCCGGGAAAACCTGGCCCATTCAAAGGACGACCTTTCAGGCTTCAAGGTATGGACAGAGCAGCTGGACTACCGGTATGGGCTGGTGATGCAGTTCCTGAAACGCGCGGGATACAGACCCCAGGACCTGTCCTGTGTCATGTCCCGCGGCGGTTCCCCGCCCGGAATCCATGCAGGCGCAACCGCTGTGGACGAACGTCTTGTGGACGCGCTGCTAAACCGTCCCCTGGAACCCCATCCCGCCAGCCTTGGACCTGTGATAGCCGCAAAAATCGCAAAAGAGGCAGGAATCCCCGCCTTTGTATACGATCCCATCACTTCGGATGAACTGAATCCCCTTGCAAAGGTCTATGGGGTAAAGGGAATCCAGCACAATAGCATGTGCCATTTCCTGAACACACACGCCATGGGAATCCGGCTTGCCAAAAACCTGGGCAGGGATTTTCATGACATGAACATCCTGGTGGCCCATATCGGCGGCGGCAACAGCATATGCCTCTGGAAGAAGGGGCATCCGGTGGATGTGGTCCCCGGGGATGCCTGTGCATTTTCTGCGGAACGGGCAGGCTTCATGCGCTCAGAGCGGATGGTTCAGCTGGTGCAGGAATACGGGGCCACAAACTGCATCGGATGGCTCCATGGAAAAGGCGGATTTGTCTCATTACTTGGGACAAATGACCTGCGCGAAGTGGAGCAGATGATAAAAGAGGGGAACGGGGACGCGCTCCTGTGCCAGAAGGCAATGGCATACCAGCTCAGCAAATGCATCTGTTCCCTGCTTCCCGCCGCTGACGGCAGGCTGGACGCCGTCATCATCACAGGCGGAGGCGCCTACTGGGAACGCCTTACCGATGATATCAGGGACAGGATCGGTTTCCTGGATGCGCCTGTATATATCATGCCCGGTGAAAATGAAATGCAGGCCCTGGCCGAAGGCGCGCTGCGCGTCATGAACGGCGAGGAAAAGGTCCAGCAATACAATGGCTGAGACGGATGAACCAAACCAAAGGAGGATCAGATGGAACTTCATAATTTTAGTGAAATGATGGCGATGAATTCATCGCTGGGAAAAAAATGCACCATGGCAGTGGCCGGCGCAGGGATTCCCTCCGCCATTGACGCTGTGCTGGACGCCTATGATAACCAGGTGGCGGACGCAATCCTGGTGGGTGAACCGGAGGTCATCCGCTCCCTGCTCAGGGAGCGCGGGCGCAATGTTTCCAGCTTCAATATCGTAAAGACGGCTGCCGGACAGACCCCGGCGGACACTGCCGTGGAAATCATCAAACAGGGGGATGCCGATTTCCTACTCAAAGGCATGGTGGAAACCTCAGACCTGTTCCGTCCCGTGGTCAAAAAGGAAAACGGACTGAGGACAGGGCGCACCATCTCCCACGTGGCGTTTTACCAGCTTCCCTTTTACCATAAGCTTCTGATTACAACGGACGGAGGGGTATGCGCCTATCCTGACCTGAATAAGAAGAAGGACATTCTCGTCAACGCGGTGAACACCCTGCACTGTCTGGGTTATGAAAACCCAAAGGCCGCCGTCCTGTGCTGCAAGGAACACGCGGATGAACATATGCCTGAGACAATGGACGCCGCCGCCCTTAAGGAGATGTGCGCCAGCGGCGGACTTGCCAGCTGCATCGTGGAAGGCCCCATTTCTTATGACCTGGCAATGAGCCCGGAACGGGCCGCCATCAAGAAGTATGACTGCCCGTACTGCGGTGATTTTGACATTCTCGTATCCCCCAATGTACACGCGGGCAACATCCTGGGGAAATGCCTGGAGCTGCTCCCCGGAGTCACCATGGCAAGCTACGTCGCGGGAGCCAGGATTCCCATTGTCCTTACGTCACGGGCCGCCCCTGCCGAGGAACGGCTTCGCTGCATCGCGCTGGCAGGCATTGTGGCGTCCCGCCAAGAGGGATAGGCCATGGGGACAAAAATAAACCGATGGCTGATCCTGGCCCTTGGCACCGCTGCCATGTTTTTTTCCGGCATCATTTATGCGTGGTCTATCTTAAAGGCACCGCTGCAGGATGAATTTTCCTGGTCGGCATCCCAGCTGGCCATGAACTTTACCCTGACCATGTGCATGTTCTGTATCGGCGGCATCATCTCCGGCATACTTCTCTCAAAAATCAGTTTAAGACTGCTTCTCGGGGCGGCCGGGTTCCTCTCCTTCGCAGGCTTCATCCTTGCGTCCGGTATCGGGGCTGGCGGGCTTGGCAGGCTGTATCTGTCCTACGGAATCCTTTCCGGCCTGGGCATCGGCATCGGATATAACGCCGTCATCTCTGTCATAAACGAGTGGTTCCCGGATAAAAAGGGAACCAGCTCCGGGGTCCTGATGATGAGCTTTGGGGCCAGTGCCCTGATTCTTGGGAATATTGCGGACTCCATGATAGCATCCTCCATGGGCTGGCGGGCCACCTACCGGATACTCGGCTTCTTCACTGGCCTTACCCTGCTTCTGGCGGCCGTATTCATGAGGCATCCGGCCAGGGAAGATCATGTGCCCGGCAGCCCGGGGACAGCTCACGGCAAGGGACCGCAGAAAAATTACACACCAGGGGAAATGGTCAGAAGGCCTGCCTTCATACGCTTTTTCCTCTTCCTGATACTGGCCTGCGCCGTGGGCAACAGCACCATCAGCATGGCCCGGGACGTGGCGCTGTCCGTGGGCGCCAGGGCAGGGCTTGCGGCCCTGCTGGCAGGCGTGCTTTCACTGTGCAACGGATGCGGCAGGCTGCTGGCAGGAATGCTTTTTGACCGTTACGGACAGAGGATGACCATGACCATTGACGGCATCATCACCATGGCGGCTCCCGCTGTCATGCTGCTGGCAATCAGCAGCCATTCCGTTGTCATCTGCGCAATCGGGCTTTGTGTCACCGGGCTGTCCTACTCCTTCCAGCCGCCCGTCACATCCTCGGTTGTATCCTCCTTTTACGGCACGGAGCATTTCTCCCTTAATTACAGCATTGCCAACCTGATGATGATTCCCGCTTCCTTCACGGCAACAATCGGCGGCGCGCTCCTTACTTTTACGGGTTCATATTTTGCGCCGTTCCTGCTGCTGCTGGTATTTTCCGTGATATCCTTTGGACTGAACCTGAGCATACGCCATGGGTGAATATGAGGTTGAGATATGAAACAGCAAACGGCTTCCCAATATGAGAAAATGATAAATACAGACGTGGCCCCGCTGATTGCCCGGCTCTGCGTCCCGTCAATCCTGACCATGCTGGTCACGAACATCTATAATCTGGCCGACACCGCCTTTGTGGGCCGGCTGGGCACAAGCGCAAGCGGGGCAGTGGGCGTGGTGTTTGGCTTCATGACCATGATCCAGGCCATCGGCTTCGTGTTCGGCCAGGGCGCGGGCAGCATCATTGCCCGCCTGCTGGGGCAGCAGGAAAATGAAAAGGCCACCGTAACCGCTTCCACAGGATTTTTCTTTTCCTTTGGATTCGGTGTCCTGCTCTCCATTGTATCCTGGCTGCTGTTAGATCCCCTGGTCATGCTTTTGGGCAGCACGCCTACCATTGCCTCCTATGCCAAGATCTACATTTCCTATATCCTGGCGGCTACTCCGTTCATGTCAGCCAGCTTTACCATGAATCAGATCCTGAGGTATGAGGGAAAGGCCGCATTGGGCATGATTGGCATGATGACCGGGGGTATCCTCAATATAATCGGGGACCCCATCCTGATGTTCGTCTTTAAAATGGGCATTGCCGGGGCCGGATTATCAACGGCCCTCAGCCAGATGGCCGGATTTTGTATTCTTCTGGGTATTTATATACGTGGGAAATCCGTGTGCCGGATTACCTGGAGGAAAGTCTCATTTGACAGAAAACAGATTTTAGATATCCTGGCAACAGGACTTCCAAGCCTGCTGCGCCAGGGGCTGAACAGCGTGACTACCATGGTGTTAAACGGGCAGGCCGCTGTCTACGGTGACGCCGCCATCGCGGCAATGAGCATTGTGAACCGCATCATCCATTTCATATTTTCCATTGCCCTTGGCATCGGGCACGGCTTCCAGCCGGTCAGCGGTTTCAACTACGGCGCAGGCAGGTACAGCCGCGTGCGTAAGGCATTCCGTGTGACCGTCATCATGGCGGAAACATTCGTCAGTGTCTCAGTGGTGTTTCTGATCATCTGGTCCGGCAGCCTGATTGGGCTGTTCAGGGACGACCCGGACGTGATTGCCATCGGCACACGGGCGCTCAGGGTCCAGGGCCTTTCCCTTCTTCTCCTCCCCATGTCCATGGCAACGGAGATGTTATACCAAAGCACCGGACAGAAGCTGGGCGCCTCCGTGCTTTCCCTGCTGCGGGGAGGACTGATCTTCATTCCTTCAATCCTGATACTGGCAAGACTGAGGGGACTTCATGGGATAGAGGAGGCCCAGGCCGTTGCATTTGCAGGGGCATTCCTGCCGTCCTTCCTGTTCATGTGGCGCTTATTCCGGAAGATGCCTGAAAAGGATACTGCCGCGGATCCGCCTAACTAGATATCATCCTGTAGGACCGCTCCGCCAGCACCAGTGCTGCCTTGCGTAATTAACAGCGGATAGAGTGCCTGATATCTGCGTCAGGTGTGCGTCTGCAAAGCGACGGCGTAGTGGGCGCTACGACTAGCTTTGCAGGCGTGCTCCTGGCGTAGATAGCGGGTGCTCTATTCGCTGTTAATTGCGTAAGGCAGCACTAAATTTTCAATGGCGTATGCCACCCCGTCCTGGCTGTTGGGGCGCGTCTGGCATTTGGCGGTCTTTTTAATGCGTTCCACGGCATTCCCCATGGCCACCGTGTACTTAAGGTTCATGGACAGCATGGAATAGTCGTTCTCGCTGTCCCCCACCGCCATGATCTCGTCCCGCCGTATATTCCTCATTGCGGCGTATTCCGCCAGGGCCTTGCCCTTCTGGGCCTCCTGGTGGGTCAGTTCCAGATTGGTCGCGGCCGAGGACGCAATGGCCAGGCCGGGAACCGCCCGAAGCCGTTCCCTGAGTCCATCCAGCACAAGGGGGGATTCATGGATGACGGAAATCTTATAGAACTCCAGCCCCCGTTCAAACAGCTCCCCGGGAGGCAGGAAGGTAAAACGCCGGCGCACGCCTTCATAGGAAAATTCAGCCATTGGCAGCAATACATTGCGGTAAAAATAATCCTTAAAGGCTTCCTCTTCTGCAATGGTACAGCTTCCCTTATCCGTCATGAAGTCAAAGATGACGTCCGCATCCTTACAGCATTCCACAATCCGTTCCACCTGTGTCCCGGCAAGCTCCACCTTGCCGATCCGCCTGCCCCGGACGTCATAGGTGGAGGCCCCGTTCATACATACAACCGATGCCTTAAGCCCTGCCTCTTCAAGTGGAAGCAGGGCGTCTTCATAGCTTCTTCCCGTACATATGAGAAGTTCCACCCCCATGTTCTGCATACACCGTATCACATGGGCATTCCGGTCCGACACACGCCCGTCAGGTCCCAGCAGTGTGCCGTCCATGTCAACCGCTACAAGTCTTATCATTCCATCAATCCTTTCCTAAATCCGGCATCAGCCAAAGGGATCCACCCGGTCGGCCACGCTTCTGCACAGATCCGGTTTATTGGTGATGATGGCCTCCACTCCCTGCCTTACCAGCATTTCCATATACTCCTCATCGTTGACCGTCCACACGTGCAGGGCCAGCCCAAGGGACCTGGCCGATGGGATCAGTTCCGGATCCTGCATGTGGTACAGCGCGGGATGGAGCGCATCCACCCGGGCCGTATACCGCCCATAGGAAGCCACGTCAATCCACCCGTCAGAATAGAGCAGCCCGGTTTTCACCGAGGGGTCCAGCATTTTCAGCTTCACAAGGCTTGGGTGATGGAAGGAGGAGTAGATGACCCGGTCACCCATCCCCATTTCAGATGCCAGGTCAAGCACCCTTTCCTCAATTCCCTCATAGGGCACGATTCCTGTCTTCAGTTCAACGTTAACCACAAGCCCTGTAGGTCTTAACAGCTCATAGACCTCTCCCAGCGTGGGGATGGACGCATCCCTGTACTCAGGGAACAGGCGGTTAAACCGCAGTTTCTTAAGCTCACTTAAGGTATGGTCCTTAATGTAGCCTGAACCGTTGCTGACCCTGTCTATGGTTTCATCATGCGCCACTACCAGTTCATTGTCCCGGCTCAGCTGTACATCCAGCTCCACGCCGTCAGCGCCCTGTCCCGCCGCCAGCTTGAATGCCTCCAGCGTATTCTCCGGCGCATAAGCGGACGCGCCTCTGTGTGCCCATACCTGTGTCTTCATGTCCCATCCCTCACTCATCATTATCACTCATTTAAAAGATTATATTCCTCAATTGCCTTATTAATCTGCTTTGCCATATTGGCATCCGTATCCTCAGGACTTATATTGTTGTTCAGCATGTTCTCGATTTCCGTCTCCACCACCTGTCTGGCCTCAGGGAACACACTTAAAAGCGCGCCCGCGGACTCCGGAGCGGAATCATGGAGCTGGTCAATGGCTGTCCCGAACTGGGGATACTGAGCCATATTTTCCTTAAAGACCGGCTCGTCATGGGCGTCTGCCGTCACAGGGAAATATCCGGTCTGGGCATTCCAGTATGCCTGGCTTTCAGGCGATACAAGGAATTTCACGAACTCCCATGTGGCTGCCTTTTTCGCATCATCCTCGTTATTCAATGCCCACAGTGATGCTCCGCCAATGGAAACGCCGCCCTTATCGTCTGCATTTACCTTTGGGAAATAAGCGGTCCCCACCTCAAATTTACCGTTCACATCCCCTAATATCTGCTTCAGGGAAGCCGTGGAACCCAGGGTCATGGCAGATTTCCCGGAGCTGAAATCCGCCAGTCCGGAGTCGCCTCCCCGCCCCACGATTGGGGCATATCCCTTGTCATACAGCTCTTTCCAGGCCGTCAGCGTGCTCACGGCCGCACCGTTCCGGTCAAAATCCACAGCGGTTGCTGCCGCCTGTCTTCCATTTCCATTGTTGACATATGAAAGCCCCTGTTTACATGTGAACTGCTCGAAAAACCAGCCGTAGATGCCAAGGGAAATCGGCTCTCCGGCCCCGCCCTTGTGTACCAGGGCGTCCGCGGCATCGGCAATCTCCATAAGGCTTTCCGGCACCTTTGTCACGCCTGCCTTGTTAAACATATCCTTGTTGTAGTAAAGGATCGGGGTGGAGGAATTAAATGGCATGGAGTACAGCTTATCATCTACAGTATAATACGCAGCGATATTTGGTTCAATCGCTGATTTATCCCAGCCGTCCGCATCCATCAGTTCCTGCATGGGCACCACCCAGCCGGAATCAATCATGAAACGGGTGCCGATGTCATATATCTGGACCAGGTCAGCCCCCATATTGCCGATCTGGGCGCTTTTTAACTTGTTGATTGCATCGTCATATTCCCCCTGGTACTGGGCATCCACCTTGATTCCAAGGGTATTTTCCGTATTAAAACGGTTAACCAGGTAATCCAGCGCCTCCCCGTTCACCCCGCCCATGGAATGCCAGAAGGTGATGGCCGTACCCTCCGCCGGTATGGTCCCGGTCTGTTCCGTGCTGCCGGAAGCCTCCCCTGGCTGGCCCTGTCCTGCCGGGTCCTGCCCCGCGCCATCCTGTCCGCTGCCGCCCTGCCCGGTTCCTTCCCTGCTTCCCTGTGCAGACGTATCCGAAGATGCCGCCTTGGCCCCGCATCCTGTCATGGAAGCGGCCAGCACTGCGGCTGCCGCGAAGGCTGTCATTGTTGTCATCCATCTTTTCTTCATAACCGTTCATTCCTCCGAAATCTTATTTATGATTTATTTTATATGTAAAGGGCTGGTCATCCCTTAACAGCGCCTGAGAACATCCCCCGGATCAGCTGTTTCTGTCCGGCGATAAAGATAGCTATGGAAGGTATGATTACCAGGATTACCCCCGCAATCATCAGGGTAATGGACTGGGCATCCTCATTATTGAGCATACTGATACCAATCTGCACGGTCCTCATCTCATTGGAACCCGTCACAAGCAGCGGCCACATATACATATTCCATGCATTGATGAAGGTATACACCGCCATGGCCCCGATGGCTGACTTGGTCAGGGGCAGGAGTATCCTGAATATGAACCGGAGGTTCCCGCATCCGTCTATTTTGGCGGATTCATACAATGAGATGGGAAAGGATTTATAAAACTGCCTGAACAGGAAAATGCCCATGGCCGATGTAAGATACGGCACAATCAGCACCTGATAGGAATCCAGCCATCCGAAACGGCTTACGGTCAGGTAATTGGATATGATGGTCGCCTCTCCCGGTATCATCATGGTTGCCATCACAAGCATGAACAGTACTTCCTTCCCCTTAAAGTCCAGGAAGGAAAAGGAAAATGCTGCCAGGGAACAGGATATGATCTGCCCCAGGGTAATCAGCCCGGCCACCATGAAGGAATTGGCCACAAACCTGGCCAAGGGCACCTTGATGAGGGCCTGCCGGAAGTTCTCCAGGGTCGGCGATGAGGGCAGCAGGTTCATCTGTGTGGTAAACAGTTCGCTGGAGGGCATGAAGGCCACGCTGACCGCATACAGAAGCGGAAGCAGCACAAACAGAGAGACAAGTATATTAAGCCCAATAAGGACGGCGGTCCTCCCTCTTCTCACCAGCAGCGCCCTGCGGTTGGCCGCCTCCTGGACGCGTCTGATTTCTTCCCGGTCCATTTCCCCGGTCCTTCTGATAACAAGTGTCTGCTCCATTAATAGCTGACCCCTTTCTTCTCTACTTTAAACATGATTAACGTCAGTGCCATGATGATGGCAAACAGGATGACGGACTGGGCAGCCGCGCTGCCGAACCGGTAATTAAAGAATGCATCCCTGTAAATGGAATATACAATCAGGTTGGTGGACTCCCCCGGCCCGCCCTTGGTCAGGATCTTCACCTGTCCGAAGGCCTGGAAGGCCTGGATGATATTCACCACCACCGTGTAGAACATGATGGGGCTGAGCCCCGGCAGGGTCAGCCGGAAGAATTTCTGCAGCGCGCCCGCTCCGTCCACCGATGCACGCTCATAGATGGACTCATCGATATTGCCAAGACCTGCGGAAAAGTACAGGAAGTTGATGCCGCTGTTCAGCCACGCGGTAAGGAGGGCCACACAGACCAGCGCATATTTGGGGTCATTGACCCAGTTGATGTCAAGTCCCAGCAGCTTGTTCACAATCCCGATGGACGGGTGGAGCATGATCTTAAATATCAAGGCAGCGGAGCTGGACGCAATGGCCATGGGAAGCGCATATGCCGTGCTGAACACCCGGATACCCGGAAATGCCCGGTTGCACAGCATGGCTGCCAGAAGTCCAAGGGCCATGCTGACCGATACCACTATCACCACGAATATCAGCGTCACCGTCAGGCTGTTAAAGAATGATCCGGACCGGAACAGGTCCGTATAATTCCCAAGTCCCACAAACAGCTTGGCCTGACCCATTTTATTTGTCTTGAACAGGCTTAGATAGATTGTCTTAAAAAATGGATAAAACAGGAATACGGCAAAGACCAGAAGCGCAGGCGCCGTGTAGGCGTATGGTCCCGCCTTTTTTATGAATGATTTTTCTTTCATGGTTCTGCTCCTATACATACAGAATATTTTCTTCTGTTATTGTGTCAAACAGTTTGATACGGGCCATATCCACATAAAGGCGTACCCGGCTGCCTGCCTTTGCAGGACAGGAGGGCGGCAGCTTGGCAGATATAATTGGGGAATCTTCCCAAACCGTTCCTTCCGGGACCGGCCCACCTTGGGCTGCATCGTCCCGGGCCGGCCCGCTCTTGGCTGCATCGTCCCTGTCAGCCCCGCACTGGACCATATCACCCCGGACAGTTCCGTCCTGGTCCATACCGTCCCGGACACTCCCGCCATCCCCACACACCCGTCCATGGAGCAGGACTTCCGCGCCCAGCATTTCCCTCACATCCACCTGAACCTCCAGCCAGGCATCCCCCGACGCCTGTCCATGGAGGTCTTCCGCCCGGATTCCCAGGGTGACCGCCTTTTCCATATAGCCTTTATTCATAAGCTTTTTCCCTTGGGCCGCGGTCAGGGGAAGCTGCCAGCCTTTTCCTTCCAGGCACGGTTTCTGGTCCTTAAGGATTACCTTCCCTTCCAGGAAGTTCATGGCCGGGGAGCCGATGAAGCCGGCCACGAACCGGTTCACCGGGTTCTGATACAGTTCGGCAGGCGGCGCCACCTGCTGTATGGCCCCGTCTTTCATGACGACAATCCTGGTGCCCAGGGTCATTGCCTCCACCTGGTCATGGGTCACATAAATCATGGTGGCTCCCAGCTGCCTGTGAAGCTTGGCTATCTCCACCCGCATCTGGCTCCTCAGCTTTGCATCCAGGTTGGACAAAGGCTCATCCATGAGATACGCCCTGGGCTTGCGCACAATCACGCTTCCGATTGCCACCCTCTGCTTCTGCCCTCCGGAAAGGGCGCTGGGCTTTCTGTCCAGAAGGTGGCCTATCTCCAGTATCCCGGCCGCCTCCCTGACCCGTTTGTCAATCTCTGCCTTGGGCGTCTTATGGGCCCGCAGGCCAAAGGCCATATTTTCATATACCGTCATATGGGGGTACAGGGCGTAGTTCTGGAATACCATGGACAGGTCCCTGTCCTTTGGCTCCACCATGTTCATGAGGCAGTCATCCATCCACAGTTCCCCTGAGGATATATCCTCCAGGCCCGCAATCATCCTGAGGGTGGTGGACTTTCCGCAGCCCGATGGACCCACGAAGATAACCAGCTCGCCTTCCCGGATATCCAGATTAAAATCCTTTACCGCGCAGTAGCCGTTTTTATAAGTCTTGCTTACATTTACCAATGATATATCAGACATGGCCGTTCCTTTCACATTTCCAATCTACTCTTAGATTTTAGCCGGACAGTGTAAAATCAAAAAGTGAGGTCCTGTAAAATAGATGTAAAACAAAAACTCCATGGCACAAAAAAAATCGCCCTGGAGAGTATGTAACTACTCCCCAGGGCAGAACTGTAAAAACAAAAACCCTTCTATCCAACTGTATCCTGCTGACTCAGGAAATGACACACCTTCTCCTCCGGCATGGGACGGGCATAATAATATCCCTGAATGAACTGCACGCCGGAAACAGCAATGGCATTTAATTCTTCCTGTGTCTCAACCCCTTCCGCCACTACCCCCAAATCGTTGATGGCAGCCATTTCCGCAATGGATTTAAGCAGGGCGCACTGTTTAGGGCTGGTCAGGATCTGCTTGGTCAGGGAACGGTCAATCTTAATGACATCCACCGGAAGGTTGGATAGATAGTTAAGGCTGCTGTAGCCCACACCGAAATCATCCAGTGCGATGTGGACGCCGGACAGACGTAACTGCTCCAGTACCTCTGCCGCCCGGTCAATGGATTGGATTAGGATACTCTCCGTAATCTCCAGGGTAATCCGCCGTGGATCCACCCCGGTGGAGTGTATCAGTTCCAGCAGATGCCGGGCGCTGTTTCCCACCAGAAGCTGCTGCACGGACAGGTTGATGCCAATACGTTTAAGTCCCAGACCCACGCCCTGGTTCTGCATGAATACGCATGCCCTGGACAGCACATAATCGCCAAGTTCCTCCACGATGCCATTGCGCTCGGCAAGTGAAATCACCTGCCCCGCGGAAAAATGTCCCCCGTTTCCATCCGGCAGGCGCACAAGCGCTTCGGCCGCAGTGTATTGTCCGCCATCCAGCTGCATGATGGGCTGATACCAGACCTCCAGCGTGTCCTCCCGGATGGCATCCTTCATGCGGCGCAGGATGTCGGCCTCTGTCCGGATGATTTCATCCAGCTGGCGGCTATAAACCACCACCGCATCTCCTGATTCCTTGGAGAAACGGAGGGCGGACTGTATATGGTCCAGAAGATCCCCCGGTGTTTCGCCATGTTCCGGATACAGGCATGCCACGATGCGGATCTGCAGGAGAAAGGAAAGGTTCCCTACCGTAATCGGTGTGGCAAACATTTTCTGCAGCCGGGTAACGAAGAACCCTACGCTTTCATCGGAGAGGGATACCCCTAAAAATACATCGCCGTTAATACGGTAGACATAGGAACCAAAGGGCCGTGACAGACGGCGCAGTACCTCATGCAGGATTTCATCCCCTATGCTGGCGCTGAACAGCTCATTGTACTGGCTGAAGGAACATATATCCACGCAGTACAGTTTGAACCGCCTTTTTTTGTCATAGGAAATCAGCATATTCGTATCCCGGAGGAACTTCGGCCGGTTCCCCACATTGAACACGGGGTCAAAATAGGCCAGCTGCTCCACCTGCTTGCGGTAACGGTTAAAGGTCTTGGACAGCTCCATCATTTCAATATCCGTATATTCGTCAAAGGTCACATCGCTCTTCCCCGCAATCAGCTGACAACATTTTTCTGTCAGCATACGGATGGGGGATTCCTGGGACACGCGGCGGTAATACTCATGGATCAGTTTGGAGATTTCCTCCTCCCCCCTGCAGACGCCCGGCTGGCAGCAGGCATATTGGTAGCGCGCCATCAGGAAATTCTTTTCCCCGTCCATACGCACCTGTAATAAAAGTTCCAGGGACAGTCCCTTTGCAAAATCCTCCCGCTGCTGCTCTTCCATCTTCTCCCGCACGGCTATGATATAGCTTCCGGCATCCAGCCTTCCGGCAAGATAGGGATTATGGATATAATCATCCAGCCGGGCCGGAATGCTCTTAAGGAATTCCAACTCCTCTGCCTCCCCTATCATCCGCGCGGCCTGGATATACCCCTCAATGGAGAAGTAAAACAGGGTAACAGGACGGTCCCCGTTACTGAGCCAGCCGTCCAGCGCAGCCGTAAAACCCTTCCGGTTATAAAGCCCGGTATCTTTATCCATGGAACCTGTTTTCTCAAGCGCACGCTTTTGCTGTATGGTTGTGCACCACAGGAATGAAAGCGCCAGCAGAGCGGCTGCCTCCAGCATGCATATCAGGATCAGGGACACCCATTGCGCGGCGCTGAGCCAGCCGGCTGTCGGCTGGATGCTGAGTGTCCATTGGGTCGGCAGATAAAAAACAGTCTTCTGCGCCAACGAGAAATCCACATCCGCCCGTGAGCTGGCAATGACCTCCTTGTTCCCATTCTGGGGTTCCACGCGCCACAATTCATAATCATACCCCTGGGTATACAGGTCATTAAGCCCAAGCTGGCCGAGTACATAGTCCCGGTCCAGGGCCACTGCCACCTGTCCCAGATAGGCATCCTTCTCCACAATCGGCTGCAGGAACAGGAACACCTCCTGCTGTTGTGGATCATCCGCCAATACAACCGGGCCCTCCACCACAAGGTCCTTGACAACCTTGGCCAAGGTATAGATATAAGAGAAATCCTGCAGTTCCCGTCCCACCAGGTTCCCGAACCTGTCCTTTGGCAAGGCTGCGGCCAGGATATCCCCTTCAAACAGATATGTGATGCAGACCTCGTCCCGCTCCAGCAACGGCCCTGCCGCATGCTCAAACCAATCGGACGGATCCGCCTGGCCTTTCTCCATCGCATACGCTGTCTTGGCCAGGGCGCCTGCCTCATTCATGGTACCCTGCATCTGCAGCAGGATTTTCTCACTGTAGTAAAACAGTATATTTTCTGCTTCTCTCTGGCGTAATCCTACAATTGAACGGCACAGTCCCAGCCCTGTGGCAGCGGTCAGAACCAGCACCAGCAGCACTGCGGCCAGACAAACCGGCAGCCGCCTAATGAATCTGTCCATACGTCCCTCAATTCTGGTGGATATGATAATATCCTTTTCCATTCTGTTTCACATAATAAAGGGCCTCGTCTGCATCGGCAATCATCTGCTTCAGCTCCGCCCCCGGCTGGTAGATGGAAACCCCGATACTGCACTGGACCGGGATACTCTGCCCGCCTGACTGGATATGGGTCTGAAGACGGAGTACAAGCTCGTCCAGCACATTCAGCAGCTCCTTCTCATCGTCCAGACTGGTCAGAAGCAAAACAAATTCATCCCCGCCGTACCGGCCTACCACACCGTCATATTTTTTCTCGTATTCCCGAAGGGTATATCCTATACTTTTCAGCCCGATATCCCCACCCGCATGGCCGCAGCTGTCGTTGATATATTTCAGGTTATCCATATCCACAAAGCACAGGGCCTTAAGTTTCTGCGGGTCGGCTTTTTTCAGGCGGGAGGATGCCTGGTTCAGGAAAACCGAACGGGTGACCACGCCGGTCAGGCTGTCTGACAGGCCATTGCTTGTCAGACGCAGTACCTCCTTGAAGTCCACTTCCTCCGGACGTTCATCCTGGTAAACCCTCTTTTCCAGTTCCTCCACGGAATGGACAAGGGTGTCCACCACCTGCATCTGGCCGGCGATATAACGCCGCACAAACCACATGAGTCCCATACAGACCAGCGCGGTCAGCCCGAATACCATGCACAGCGCAGGAAGCGTCTCCCCAAAAGCGGTCCAGAAATTAACCGAGCACAAAATATCCCACCCGGTATTCTCCACCCGCTGATAAGTGGTATAATAAAGACCTCCATCCCTCAGGCTCCAGAACGACCCCGGAAGGGAAGCCAGAAGCTGTTCCTCCAGCTGATCCGCCGTGGTGCCAAACAGCACGCTGTCCTGAAGTACATTCATGATGGATTCCCCATAGGGAAGACCGTCCGAGGAAGACATGATCTGACCGCGGGTGCCGACCAGCGTCACCTCCAGGCCATTGACCCCCGCCGACTGACCCAGGATTTCCACCACCTCATCAAAGTAAATGGCGCAGAACAGGCAGCCTGTGATCTTTCCCTGGCTGTCTTTCAGTGGAACCGCTACCGTATAATTCAGCGTTGCCCCATCCGCCCCTGCTGCAAAACTGTCCGTCACCTGCCGCTGCCCCGTGGAAAACAGCCGCTGCATGTAATCCCGGCTGGCAAGGCTGGCCGGTTCGGAACCATCCGAATAAACGGTGATGCCGGAATCCACATAACAGATCATCATGTATCCGAAATACGGGTTCATCTGATCCAGTTTTTTGACCTTTTCGATGGGCGGCAGATCCGGGTCATAAAACTCGGGAAGGCTTGCAAGGGATTCCAGCAGATGGATGGCTCCGGCCACGCGCTGGGATATCTGTGCATGGCTTGTAATCAGGGATGCATCGGCATCCGTCTTCATCCGTCTGATAGAAAGGATGCCGCCTCCCAGAAGGATGATGATAAGGACCAGCGCGCAGAATGTCATGCTGTACCGCGTAATGGGGGCAAAGGATATTTCCCATTTGCCTCCTTTATTCTTTTTCTTTCTTTTGTTCATGATGATGATCCGTCTTCCTTTCACTACATTAGATGCTACCCGGAAGTGCATTACTTCCACAGGGACCTGCCGTCATATACCTGCATGGCCGCATCCCAATACCCCAGCCGCCTGCATTCCGTGATGATCAGGCCCCGGACCTGTCCGTACATATCTGCCGCCATCTTTGCAAACCGGACAGTATCGCCCCCGGCCAATATGGCGGCTGCTTCCATATACTGCCGGTAAATGCTGATATTCCGGGGATTCTTATCCGGGCTGACCAGCTTTGGGATACTCCTTCCAATACTGAAGTTCCTGGACAGTATCTGATAAATGGAGCGCAGGGCGTCATACTGGATATGCCCTGTAATGAAATCCAGCATGGTGCGCGGTATCAGCTGATGCTCATAGGGCTGTTCATACTGCCAGGCAATGGCCTTACAGAGCCGTTCCCTGTCTTCCTGTGTCATATGCGCCGCCCCATGGGCAGCGGTCCTCTCCACGGTCATGCAGAGCAGCTCCAGGCTGTCCAGATACCGGCGCACATGGCAGGCGATTACTTCCGGCGTGATATGGATTTTTTTAAGTGCCTCCAGGTTCATCTCAACTGAAATCCCCCTGCGGGGCGCGGCAGCCACCACTCCCCAATCCTGCAGCATGCGGACTGCTTTCACCGTGGTATCCCGGCTGACGCCATAGATTTCCTGTAACTGGTCATGGGTCGGCAGACGGTCACCGGGCTGGTATCGTCCTATGGCAATCAGGCCGAGCAGGTCCAGGCAGACTGAGGAATACCGCTCCTGTCCCAGGCTGATCTGCTGTCCAACCCCCTCTGCCTTAGCCATCCTGGGGCAGAGAGGAACCATCATGAAAAACTGGCGTTCCCCTGCCGGTTCTGCGATTATCCTGTATTGGGAAAATATCTGTTCAAGGTCAGCCTGTTTGGGCTTATCCCCATTTTTAACGGTCTGAAACATGTTTCTGATATTGGTACGGTACCGCTCCCGGTCTTCCAGTGAGCCGTGCTGCGGCTCCTTCCCCTTAAAACCCAGACCGTCCACGGCCCGCATAAGCAGTTCGTTCTCATTCCTGGCAATGAAAAAACGCCATATCCGGCTGGAGAGCTGCCAGAATTCTTCCGGCTTCTCCGGATCCATATTGGATAGCAGCATATCCGGCGTATGCCAGTCTTCGCCGGTACAAAGATGCATCCCCCGCAGGAAAAATGGATAACACAGCAGGGTACCCGTCTTCAGCAAATCGTCTACCTGGGCCCTGTCCGCCTGCTTTACGTTTCGCATCCCCTGTTCCCTGGGGGAGGCAAAGGCCGATACCACGGTTGGCCGTTTCCTTGGGGCTGTCTCCAGAAATCCATCCTGCTCCAACAATTCCAATGCGCGCCGGACTGTCTTCTCAGACGTGCCCAATTCCTTGCACAGCACAGATCTCCCCGGCAGTTTTTTGCCAACCGGAAGGATACCGCACTCAATCCTGCTTTTCAGCAGGTTATAGGTCCGTTCATATTGGATTACATCACTTTTCATCTGATCCTCCATTCCCAGTAATCTGGGAACCTATGCAGACTATTATGCATAAAAAAAGTATAGTTCCTGTCGATTACCCAACTGGGTACTTATACAGTCTATTTATTAATTGATTATAGCACCTATTTCCCAATAAAGCAATAAGCCCAACTGTCTCCCAACCATAAAATAAAACATGATAAAATAAAATCCCCCGCGCGGCATATATCAACATATCGTTAGCCGCGCAGGGTCCTTTAACTGTTTTAACTTCTACTACCACCTATTTATTCTCATTGCGTGCCTGCAGCGCCATCTTAGCCTGCATGTTCCGCTGGAACTGGTCGATGATGACAGCCAGTACGATTACCAGGCCCTTGATGACCATCTGCCAGAACTCGGACACGCCGCACATGACCATGCCGTCATTGATGACACCGATTACAAACGCACCCACAATGGTCCCGCCGATGGTCCCCACTCCGCCTGCCATGGAGGTCCCGCCCAGTACGGCTGCCGCGATGGCGTTCATCTCCCAGCCCTCACCGGTTGCAGGATGGGCGGCCACCAGCTGTGAGGAAGCGATGATCCCCACCACTGCCGCGCACAGGCCTGAGAAGGCGTAAACCATGATTTTAACCTTATTCACCTTGACGCCGGACAGCCTGGCGGCCTTCTCATTGCCGCCGATGGACAGCACATGCCAGCCAAATGCAGTCTTTCTCAGGATGACGGCCGCAATCACGGCAATGATTGCCAGGATCACAACGCCCACAGGAATCACGGTCCCGGGGATATTGCGCCCGAACACCTCCCAGCCCGTGTTGCCCAGGGCCTCGTTACCCGTAATCTTTGAATAGGTGGCTCCGCCTGAACGGATCATGGCAAACCCACGGGCCACATACATCATGCCCAGGGTGGCGATGAAGGGTGCCACATTGAACCTGGTGATCACAAGTCCGTTCAAGGTTCCGATTACCACGCCTAACAGCATGGTGATGATGAACACGGCCGGGACATTAAAATACAGGGTCACGCCGAACATCTGAAGGGTAAGCCCCTTTTCCAGAAGCCCGCCCGCAATCATTCCGGCCAGTCCCACGATTGCGCCCACGGAAAGGTCGATGCCTCCCGTGATGATGACATAGGTCATGCCGATGCCCAGGATGCCGTACAGGGCCACATGCTTTGCAATCAGCATGGCTGTGTTCAGGCTCAGGAAATTAGCGGCCTTGATGCTGAAAAAAACCATAAGGACAATCAGCACAATAAAGGTCCTGCCCTTTAACAGCGTCATGGCCAAGGCATTATTCGAAGATTTCTTATTCGTACTCATAATGTATACTCTCCTTTTCCAATCATTGGCCGTGGTGGCCTTTATATGATGACAATACCAGGCTTTCTTCCTGAATCTCGTCCCCAATGAGTTCCCCTGTCTTGATGCCATTGGACAGCACCATGACCCTGTCCGCAATGGCGATGATTTCCTTTAACTCAGAAGATATCACAATGATGGAAAGCCCTTTTTCCGCATACTGGTTGATGATGTCAAACACCTCGGTCTTGGCGCCGATGTCAATGCCCCTGCTGGGTTCGTCCAGAAGCAGGATCTTGGGATTGGTCAGCAGGCCCTTCCCAATGACCACCTTCTGCTGGTTGCCTCCTGAAAGGGAGAGGATGGGCAGGTTCTTGTCAGCCACCTTGATGTGGATATCCTTAATCTGTTCATCCGCCCTCTGGCTCTCCAGCTTATCATCCAGCAGGAATCCCTTCACATACTTTTTAATGCTGGACAGGGAAATGTTCTTAAGGATGCTCATGGTCTGCACCAGGCCCTCCCTCTGCCTGTCCTCCGGCACCAGGGCAAAGCCCCTTTCAATCTGTTCTGAGATGGAGTGGATTTCCATCTTCTCCCCCTCCAGCAGGATATCGCCTGTATGCTCCGGCCTCAGGCCCATGATACATTCAAAGACCTCGGTGCGGCCCGCGCCCATAAGCCCGTATATTCCCAGGATTTCCCCCTTTTTCAGGTTAAAATCCACATGGTTCAGCAGGTAGCCGCCCCCGCTCTTTGGAAGGGTCAGGTCCCTGACCTCCAGCACGGTCTCCTGCTTATCCCAGTCAATGTCCCTGTCCTTTTTCGGATAGGACTTGCCCTCGCCCGTCATCTGCTTTACGATCCAGGGCACGTCGATGTCCTTTACATCCGCGTCCGCCACATACTTCCCGTCCCTCAAAATCGTCACATGGTCGCCGATTTCCATGATTTCCTCCAGGCGGTGGGATATGTATACAATGGAAATGCCCTGGGCCAGAAGCTCCCTCATGATCTTGAAAAGAATCTTAACCTCCTGCTGGCTTAAGGATGAGGTGGGTTCATCCATGATCAGTATCTTAAGGTCGTCCGCAATCAGGTTCCTGGCAATCTCTATCATCTGCTGCTGTCCCACCCTCAGGTCCCCGATCAGGGTATCCGGGCTGATGGGATGCTCCAGACGCTCTAAGATCTGGGCTGCCAGCTGGGCATGTTTCCTGTTATCCAGCACAAACCCGTTCTTTTTCTCCTTGGCCATGAAAATGTTCTGGTACACATTCAGGTTGGGAAACAGGCTCAGTTCCTGATGGATGATGCCGATGCCGTGCTTCCTGGCTTCCGTGGTATCCTTAAAGGCCACTTCCTTATCCCCCATATAAAGGGTGCCTGCGCTGGGCTGTTCAATTCCCGCGATGATTTTCATCAGGGTGGATTTACCCGCCCCATTTTCCCCAATCAGCACATTGACCTTGCCGGCAAGCACATCAAAGGAAACATGGTCCAGGGCCTTGGTGCCCGGATAAATCTTGTCAATCTGCTCTGCGTGAAGGCAGACGCCCTCCCGGCATTTAACTGTTGACTCCATAAAGCCACCTCCTATTTTACAGTCAGCTTCACAGGCGTGATGAGGATCTCATCATCCTTATTAGCGGTAAATGTTCCTGTAAATTCAATGGTTTTGCCCTGCAGTGTCTCAGGCGCCGCCGCCTTTACCACGGTGGCGTCAATAATGTCATGGAAGCTCTGCGAAACAGCCGCCCACTCCTGCTGGTTCTTGTAATCCCCGAATTTGATGAAATCCAGCGAATCCCTGACCGATGAACCCTTATATACACTGCCGATCTGAAGCTTTATGACCACATCCCCGCCATAACCTTCAGGCTTTACCACCATGTATCCGGCCTTCTTTTCCTGGTTGACTTCCTCCACCACGGCCGTTCCCTTTACCACATAGTTAATCTCTCCCGATGTACCCATGGAGTATTTTCCATATTTATCAACCAGGGACTTCAAATCCCCGCCGGATTCTTCCAAAAACTGGGTTATATCCACGGCCTTTCCCTCCAGTTCGGGAAGCGCCTTGGAATCCCAGATGTTAGCCACATTATCCCCGGCGTTAAATTCCACATCTCCTGTTAATTTTCCTTCTTCGCCAATCTTAACTACCTTCACACATCCGGTCATGCTGAACGCAGATGCCGCCAATATAAGAGCTGTTACCAGACTTATCACACGTTTTTTCATAGTACACTCCTATCTCCATACTTATATGTTCCTGACTTCACTTCAAAACTGCCTTCATACGTCAAAACTATCTTCATTTTTGAGGAAATATCCCAATCACCGTTACCCTTATGGAATTGCAGGAGGTTTTAAGGCCTCCTGCAACCGGGTCATCTTATTCGCTGTATACGAACGCGCTTAACCTGTCAACATTCTCAGAAGTAATGGCTACACAGTCAACCAGCTGTTTCTCTTCCAGTCCCGTGGTGCCTTCCTTTAAGTACTTGTCAGCCTGCTCGACCGCCATCTCTGCAATCAGTGCGCACTGCTGAAGCGCGGTGCCTGTCATGTAGCCGGACTTAATCTCAGCTGCCGCCTCGTCAGATCCGTCCACGCCGATGATGCAGATATCCTTTAAGCCTGCTGCCTTGATGGCCGCTGCTGCGCCCACTGCCATGGTGTCGTTGCCGCATACAATACCCTTGATGTCAGGATTGGACTGTAGGATGGTCTCAACCTTTTCATAAGCCTCGGTCTGCTCCCAGTTAGCGGTCTGCTGTGCAACCATCTCCAGGTCCTCGTACTGGTCAATCACCTCATGGAACGCGCTGGAGCGCACGCCTGCATTGGTATCACTTTCCTTGCCTAAAAGCTCTGCGTACTTGCCTTCCTCACCCATAGCCTCAACGAATACTTCCGCAATGGCCTTGGCGCCCTGATAGTTATTGGCAACAATCTGGGAAATGGCAACGCCCTCCGCGTTGATCTCACGGTCAATTAAGAATGTGGGGATTCCTGCATCCCTTGCCTTCTGTACGGCTGCAACGGTTGCGTCGGCGCCTGCGTTGTCACAGATAATGGCTGCTGCCTTGTCTGCGATGGCATTGTCAAAAAGCTCTGACTGCTTGGTAGCGTCGTCGTCATGGGAAACCTTCTTAACCTCATAGCCCAGTTCAACCGCCTTCTTCTCAGCCTGGTCAGCCTCGGTCTTAAAGAATGGGTTGGAGTGGGATGGCGTAATGATATACATGATATTGGAACCGCCGCCTGGAAGCGCCTCTGCCGCTGCCGCAACTGCTTCGGTTGCCGCCGCTGCCGCTGTCTCTGTGGCTGCCTCGGTTGCCGCTGCCTCGGTTGCCGCCGTAGTGGCTGCCTCGGTCGCTGCCGCTGTTGTCTCTGCCGGCTTGGAGCCGCATCCCATCAGCAGACCGGCTGCCATGGCCGTACATAATAACATACTCATCATTCTTTTTTTCATTTTTGTTTCCTCCTTAAATGAATTATATAGTTTTGTATAGATAACCGGGTTCCCCGGTAAATCCCTGTTTATTCCAGCACCTTTGATACCGCATGCTTCCAGCCCCTGTACTTCATGTCCCTGGTCCCTGGGTCCATGTCCGGCCTGAAGGTCCTTCTTCCCATCCTGGCAAACAGCCGGTCCCTATCATATATCCCCATGGCAATCCCGGCAGCATAAGCCGCTCCGATGCCGGACAGTTCTTCTGCCGGAGGCACGCTGACAGGAATCCCTGTCATATCGCTCTGGAACTGCATCAGGTACCGGTTCCTTGTAGGTCCGCCGTCCACCCTCAGTTCCCCGATGGGTATGCCGGATTCCTCTTCCATGGCAAGGACCACATCGGTAATCTGGTATGCAATGCTCTCCAGACCCGCCTTCACAAGCTCTGCCTTCCCGGTCAGCCTTGTCATTCCATAGTACATACCCACTGCCCTGCTGTCCCAGTAAGGGGCTCCCAGTCCTGTAAACGCAGGTATCAGATAGGTGGTGTCATCCGGGTTGGCTTCCCCTGCCAGCGCCTCCGTGTCACCCGGGGACTCAATCAGCTTAAGGCTGTCCTTCAGCCAGGTAATGACCGCCCCCGTGTAATTGATGTTGCCCTCCAGCACGTAGGTGGCCTTTCCATCCATATGCCATGCAAGGGAGGTCACCACCTTTTCACTGAGCACCGGCTTTTCGCCGATATTCATCATCACGGAGGATCCGGTGCCGTAGGTGGTCTTAATCATTCCCTTTTCCAGGCACCCCTGGCCGAACAGCGCGCCGTGGCTGTCCCCCAGCACCCCATGGATGGGGATGGGCGTTTGAAGGAATCCGTCAAAATCCGTATACCCATAACATCCATCCGAGCCAGTGACCTGTGGCAGGCTTTTTGCCGGGATACCGAACAGGGCGCATACCTCCCCGTCCCATGCAAGTGTTTCAATGTTAAAAAGCTGTGTCCTGGAGGCATTGGAATAATCCGTCCTGAATTCCTTCCCCCGGGTCAGGTTCCATACCAGCCAGCTGTCCATGGTGCCGCAGCACAACTTTCCCTCTGCCGCCAGCGGGGCGGCGTCCGCCACATGCTCCATCACCCAGCCCAGCTTGGCGGCTGAGAAGTAGGGCGAAAGCTTAAGCCCTGTTCGGAGCCGTATCATCTCGGCCATGCCTTCCTGTTCCAGCCGGTCGGTGATGTACGCGCCTCTGGCGCACTGCCATACCACCGCGTTATATACCGGCTTTCCTGTCTCCCGGTTCCAGGCAATGGCGGTTTCCCTCTGGTTGCTGATGCCCAGGCCCACAATCCGTGATCTGTCAATCCCGGCCTTTTCCACCAGGTCCTTTACCGCCTGTACCGTATTCCTGTATATCTCTTCCCCGTCATGCTCCACCCAGCCCTTCTCATTCACTATCTGGCGGTGGGAAATGTCCGTCCTGCAGATCAATTCCCCCTCATTGTCAAACAGCAATGCCTTGGTTCCCTGGGTGCTCTGGTCTATCCCCAATATGTAGTCCATCCTGATATCCCAAATCCTTTCCGTCCATACGTGCCGGGACGCCTCCAGTCATTCTGGCACATCCCCGGCCATTCCGGCACATTCCCGGCCATTCCGGCACATTCCCGGCCATCCTGGCACATCCCCGGCCATTCCGGCCTCCTATCCTCGTCCCAGGGCTTTTTCAGCCATCCCTGCAATCCCTTCTGCATTCAGTCCATAATAAGCAAACACTTCCCCGGATGTCCCGGTAATGACCGGCGCGTCCGGAAGGGACATGTTAATCACTTTCCTTGGGCATTCCCTTGCAACCACCTGGCTTACCATGGAACCCAGGCCGCCGTAGGGCGCGTGCTCCTCCACAGTGATGACTGCCTTGGCCCCGGACGCGGCCCGGATTACCGTTTCCTCATCCAAGGGCTTCACACAGTACATATCCACCACGGAGGCGCTGATTCCCTTTTCCTTCAGTATCCCTGCCGCATCCCTGGCAGGCTTTACCATCTCGCCGCAGGCAATGATTGCCACGTCACTTCCCTGGGTAATCACGGTTGCCTTATCCATGGCAAAGGGAACATTTCCCTCCTCATACACATCTTCTACCGGGTTGCGTCCCACCCGGATGTAAGCCGGCTTTTCATCCTTTAACAGCGCCTCCATGAGGCATCTTGTCTGGAACCGGTCGCTGGGCAGATACACCCTCATATTGGGAACCGATGCAAATGCAGCGATGTCCTGTGCGGAATGGTGGCTCATGCCCAGGGCGCCGTAGCTGACCCCGCCGCTGATCCCGATTAATTTCACATTGGTATTGGAGTAGGCCACATCCACCTTGGCCTGTTCAAAGCTTCTGGTGGAAATGAAGCTGGCCGGCGAGGCCGCATACGGTTTCTTGCCGCATTTGGCCATGCCTGCGGAAATGCTTACCAGGTTCTGCTCCGCAATCCCGACCTCCACGAACTGTTCAGGAAAGGCGGATGCAAATGGAGCCAGGGACGCGGATCCCCTGGAGTCGCTGCATAACACAACCACATCCCTGTCCTCTTTTGCGTGTTCCATAAGTACCTCACAGATGACCTGACGGTTTGCGATCTTATTCATGAAGCGCTTCCTCCCTTCTCCTGTTAAGCTCCGCTGCGATGGCTTCATACTCTTCCCCGGTGGGGACCTTGTGATGCCACGGGGCCTTGTCCTCCATGGTGGCGCCTCCGCCAAAGCCTTTTACTGTGTTGGCAATGACCGCGGTGGGACAGCCCTTTGTATTCCTGGCCTCCTCAAAGGCCCTGTCAAGTTCATCCATATCGTTGCCGTTTACCTGAATCACATGCCAGCCAAAGCTTTTAATCCTGTCCTCAAGATTCTCATGGTGCATCACATCCTCGGTGCTGCCCGATATCTGGAGCCGGTTCCTGTCAATGACCGCGCACAGGTTATCCAGTTTATAATGACCTCCCGCCATGAAGCCTTCCCAGACCGAACCTTCCGCCAGCTCTCCGTCCCCCATGACCACATACATGCGGTTCTTCCTGCCGTCCATCCTGCAGGCCAGGGCCATGCCGATGCTCACCGGAAGCCCATGTCCAAGGGAGCCGGAATTCATTTCAATTCCAGGAAGCTTATTGTTGGGATGTCCGATGAATTTGGAACCGAAGGTGGAAAATTCATCAATCACCTTTTCTGTTGGGAAAAATCCCTTTGCGGCCAGCACCGCATAGTAGCTTTCCACTGAATGCCCCTTGCTCAGCACAAACATGTCCCGGTCCGGGTCATCCATATTGTCAGGCCCTATATCCATCTGCTTAAAATACAGGTTTACCAGTATATCCATCACACTGAAGTCCCCGCCGATATGTCCTGTCCTGGCTTTCATGATCATGTCCAGCACATTGCGGCGCAGTTCAAATGACTTGACTTTCAAATCGTTCATAATTTCCTCCTCATTACAGACACTTGGCACAGTCCTATCTATAAAAACGCTCCCGGCCGGATCATTCCCCTCTCAGGTATGCTTTCACGTCTTCCTCAATGGGGTCATACAGGTCAGGTTTGATACCGATATATTTGCATGCCTCATATAACACAGGGACCACGTCCTTATGGATTCCCACACAGTGGTGGATATAGGGTCCGGTCACTATCTTCTCTTCTAGGCGTTTGATATTCTCCACCTCAACCCACAGATAGGTTCCCATTCCCTTTGGTCCGTCCACTCCCTTTGCATTGCCAAGGAGCAGCGAGTACTCGCCATTATCCCCGTCAAAGCGGCACAGGGTCACGTTGCCGTGTTTTGCCTCCGCCGTAATGCTGCCCGGATGGTCAAATGCCAGCGGATAGGTGATGGACGGCCTCTCCTTTGCAACCGAGATGGGCCATGGGCCACAGTGCTGGAGCAGTTCGCCGTTTTCAATATCAGGATGGCGGATGGTCCAGTCCGCGAAGAACCCTCTTGTCTCACCCATGCCTGCCGCCTCCACCATAAGGGCGGTGATGGCGCCGTGGATATCCGTCTCACAGACAACCGGGATTCCCTCCTCGTTCATCAGCGCATTGGCAGCACATGGCATGATGCCAAGCTCACACTGCAGCTGGTTCCAGCACTGGATGGCGGCTGCCTGGCAGCCGTACTTTTCCACAAGCCCCTTCATGGCAACCTTGAGGGCCGCCACATTTTCCAGCTCATCGTCCTTTATCCTGATGTCCATGTGTTCCCGGCAGTACTGGATCACGTCCGCGACCTCCCTGCCTTCCTCCTTGGCGGCCTTCACCGCATCGGTCAGCTCCGGCATGGGAATGGGTGACAGCTGGATGTTGAACTTCTCAAGAAGCTCCCCTTCGTTGCACATGGTGGTCCAGAAGTCAAAGGGACGGGTGGAGATCTGAAGGATGCGCATGTTACGGAACTTCTTCACCACATTGCACACCGCCATGAAATCCCTTACCCCCCGTTCGAATACCGGGTCATCCAGCCTGCAGTTGGTCATATATGTAAATGGGACCCGGAACCGCCTGAGCACCTTGCCCGTGGCGAAAAGCCCGCACTGCGTATCCCTTAAACGGACCCCGTTTTCGTCCGGTCTTTCATCCAAAGGCCCCCATAAAAGCACCGGGACCCCCAGTTCCTTGGCAAGCCTTGCACATTCATACTCCGTGCCGAAGTTGCAGTGGGGCAGGAACAGCCCGTCGATTTTCTCCTGTTTGAACTTCTCCGCAATCTTCTTCATGTCCTCGTCATTGTAGAGAAGGCCCTCTTCATTTATATCCGTGATATCCACATAATCAATCCCCAGCTCCGTCAGCCGGTCAGCCGTAAGCCCTCTGTACTTAATTGCATCCGGCGCACTGAAAATGCTTCTTCTGGTTGGTGCAAATCCAAGTTTAATCTTATCCATCTTTTTCTCCTCCATTGGTTTTATATATCAGCTGCTGCGCATTGCAGCGCCGAACTGCATGTTGTCCGATTTATTTATATCTCCAGCCCATTTATATCTCCGGCCTATTTACATCCCCGGCCCATTTACATCCCTAACGCTGTCCCGCTCCACAAACCGGGTGCTGACCAGTGTCTGGGTTTTGGTATCCATCCCCTCTTCCACAATGTCCAAAAGCCTTCTGACAGCCATCTGGCCCAATTCCTGCTTGGGAACCCTCAGGCTTGTGAGCCTGGGTGATACGATATCGCAGAAAGGCAGGTCGTCAAATCCGATTAACGATACGTCCTCAGGAATCCTTATACTGCATTCCTGAAGGGCTTTCATGCATCCAAGGGCAATCATGTCGTTATCCGCAAAGTAGGCGTCCGGAAGCCGCGGTCCCTTCTTCAGATATGCCAGCATGTCCCGGTATGCGCCGTCCATGGTGGTGCTCAATGTCACCGTATATCCAGGGTCATAGGGAATCCCCTGTTCCGCCAGGGCCGCCCTGTATCCCGCTTCCCTGAGTCTGAATGCCTTAATCTCGAAATCCCCTTTCAGATGTCCCAGGCGCCTGTGTCCCTTTTCAACCAGATAATTCACCGCAGTCCTGGCTGACTCCGTATTATTGGTGATAATCCCGCTGTATGGCAGGTCCTCGCTCCAGTAATCCAGCGTCACCATCCTGCACCTGGCCCCGGAAAAATAATGCAGGTCCTCATCCATAAGCTCGGCCCCCATCAGGGCCACCAGGGAGTCCCTGTCCTCCAGGAGGATATCAAGCTGGTCCTTAAAATCAGCCGCCCTCCTGTCCAGATAATTGATGACCATGTCATACCCCCTGCGGCGGCATTCGCTCTGGAACCCATCCATCATCATGGTAAAGAAGGGGGTGTCGTCCGTAATCAGGCCATTGGTACGGTACATGACAAAATGGATTTTCCTCTGCTGGACCACCGGCAGATATCCCATCTCGCTGGCTGTCTTAAAGATTTCCTCTGCCGTCCTGGGGTTTACCCCCTTTTTCCTGTTCAGGGCATTGGATATGGTTGCCGCTGAAAAACCTGTTGCCTCGCTGATCCGCCTGATTGTTGTTTTCATATATTCAAGTCCCTTTGTTTTTTGCCTGTCCAATCGTATAAACATTATTATAAACATTTTAAATGATTTTGCAATAATTTTTACAGAAATCTATGTTTCTTTGTATATTTTAGATGATTTAATTGATTATTTTTCATGAAATATGACTATATTTTAATCGTATTTTTGCCACTTTGTCTGTAATTCATGTAAACGTTCATATAAACGTATATGTAAAATTTTATATGAATAATTTATTTCTTAACACTTTATCCGGTATGCGCTGCTTTTTCATTCCTCCTCTTTATGGGTACATGATAAAGGATTCCTGATACAATAAAAAACAGGCACAATAAAAAATGGTATTTTAATCTCTGCCATTGAAACGTATTAACCTTCGAAATCCTTTATAAATGCTGACATCTTCTTCCATTAGCATACTTATAACAACAATGTTTTTTGCCACTTTGGTGCCCAAATGGTGCCTGGATTTCTTATAGCAACATAAAACGATATGGACAGATATAAGAAAAACCATAATATGCTAGGGTGTGTTTGAAAATTGCTTTCCGTCAGCTCTGCTATTTCGTACAAATGTGGAGAAATGATAGAGAAATCCATATATGGGCGCTATAATGTAAACATACGAAGCGACAAACAAGAAGTTCATGGGGGGTATTATGGTACAATGGATTATTCCTTGTAATATAAGTTTATATGATGTGATAGGCGCATTTAAAAAGTTAAGATGTATTGAATGGAAACAATCAAATCATTCCATATCAGTTGAGGACGAGGTGTTTATTTATGTCGGTAAACCAGTATCGTCTATTTTGTATAAATGTAAAGTTAATAGAGCAAATTTTAGTAATACTGAAATTGACGATTCTGAGTTTGTTTTAGACGGTGAAACATATCAAAACTACGGGAATTATATGGAACTTGAACTGATAGAAGAATATGAACCATCACGGTTTCATGTTGATGTTTTGACAGCGAATGGTATGAGAGGAAGAATTCAGGGACCAAGAAGGGTAAATGAGTTAGAAACATTTTTGAATCAAGAGCAAGAGGATTGGGTTGAATCGGTAGATAATATTATTTCAGAAAGTTTACTCGAAGGAAAAGAAAAAGAGACTATCATAAAGGCAAGAGTTAACCAAAGTGTCTATAGAGAAAGGCTATTACAGAAACATAAAAAGTGTTGTTTGTGTGGTGTATCAGAGAGCAGAGTGCTTATTGCAAGCCATATTAAACCATGGAGTCAATGCAATCCAAAAGAAAAAGTAGACGGATATAATGGACTTCTACTATGTCCAAATCATGATAAAGTTTTTGATATTGGATTGATAACTTTTAATGACAATGGAAATATAATGATTTCGCATAAATTAAGTTACAATGATAGAATTTCTTTAAACTTGAGAGACGATATGAAAATTACACTTCCTGAAAAAAGTGCAAAATACATAGAATATCATAGAAAGCATATATTTCTTAAATAGCAAGAGAACATAAATTTCCTCTTTGGTGTGGGTTTGGGGTATTCCCAACAAGCAAAAATCCCTCTTTCTGCCGCAGTCGGAAACGAGTGGTTTTTACGGAAAGGGGTGCCCATTTCTTATGCTTGTTACGCATTTAAAGAACATTTTTGAGTGAAAAGGTATAAATGCATAACATCACGGCGTATGACAAAGGCCTTCTAATTGTCTTTGTTGGTGTGATAACACCGCCCTGTGCTTATCATTTTTGACTTGTTTATGGCGCTAAAATAATGCTCAACTTTGCAAGGATAGCAGGATACATCAAGTTGTTTTTAGCCTTTAACCCGAAAAGAACATGATGGGCATGAGAATAGCCCCGGTATGAGACGGGTCCAGTCTCACGCCGGAGCTGTCATACAAAACGGCGGACTCCGCAAAGTCCCATTCTGTCAGGGGATTTCAGGACCGGATGTTCCGGTTGAAAGCCCCTTCCTGCACCGTACCTGTAACCTGCCATTAACCGCTTTCGGGGATTGCTGCGGAAACCTTTACCGCCTTATGACGGCTAGGTTGGCTGCACGGGCAATCACATATCATTGGATCATATCACGGTCTGGGCCAGCCTCTTCACGGTCTGCCGCTCAATGAATTTCGTACATACCTCCGTCTTGGTCACAACCACCTCTCCCGGATTCTGGATCATATCTATCAGCCTTCTGACAGCCAGCCGCCCCATCTCCTTATTTGGCACCCTGAGCGTGGTCAGGGGCGGATAGGAAATCTCGCTGAAGGGCAGGTCATCAAACCCGATGATGGACACGTCGTCCGGGACCTTATACCCCCGTTCCTGCATGGCTTTCATGGCCCCCAGGGCAATCATGTCATTGTCCGCAAAAAACGCGGTTGGAAGCCCTGGCTTCTTATCCAGATAGGCAAGCATGTCCTGATACGCCCCGTTTAGCGTGGTGGACAAGGTGATGATGTAGTGATTCCTTACCTCCAGCTTATACTTGCGCATGGCGGACTGGTACCCCTGTCCCCTTACCTTGAATCCATTGATGCGGTAAGCCCCCCTGATATAGCCGATTTCACGGTGTCCCTGTTCAATCAGATACTCCACCGCCTTTTTAGCTGAGTCAAAGTTATTAATCAGGACACCGCTGAAATCCATGCTGTCCTGCCAGTAATCCAGGATGACCACAGGGCTTCTGGCATAGCGGAACGGATTCAGTTCCCCTCCCATCATCTCAGTGCCCAGGATGACCGAGGCAGACTCGCTGTCCTGAACCAGGTTCTTTACCTGGTGTTCATAATCAGAATCCCTCTCGTCCAGGTTGCACAGCACCATCTCATAACCGCATTGGCGGCACTCCTGCTCAAAACCGCTGATCAGGGTAGGGAAAAAGGGGGTGTCGTCAATGATGGAACCATTTTTCTTAAAGGTCACCAATTTAATTTTGGAAATGGAATTCTCGTTAATATATCCCACTTCCTTTGCCACCCTGAATACCTCTGCCGCTGTCTTGGCATTGACGCCCTTTTTATGGTTCAGGGCATTGGACACCGTAGCTGGTGAGAACCCCGTCAATTCACTTATGTATCTGATACTGGCTTTCATACCTGTTTCCTCTCACACATTCATTCTATGCTGCCCGGAACCCCTACAGCCTGCCGCCGCACTTTGGACAGTACTCAAAATCCTCCTCTGTCTCATACCCGCAGCGCACGCATTTCTTCCATACCTTGTAGGCTCCGTTTTCATAGGTGCTTCTCCTATTCCCTTCCTGAACCAGGGTCAGGTCCGACTGGGTGATGTCCACCTGCTGTCCCCGGGCCAGGGCCTTGCCCTTTTCCGGATTCAGTTCATAGACGGCTTCGCAGCAGGACATTTTCACATAAAACTTCTTATTCCACTTAAACAGCGGTATGAAGAAAAAGCTGAAATACATATAGGTCATCATGACCTGGTACCGGCCGTACGCCCCGCACCTGTCGCAGATGACCGTCTTTACATAATTAAGGATTTTCTGTCCCTGGCTGATTCCTCCTATGAATATCATTGCTGTCCATTCTCCCCTCAACGCAGTCTTCAGGCAAGTTTCCGGCGCATCCGGTCCCAATCTGCCCGTAAACGCCTGAAACAGGACAGAGCCTTGTTTTTACCCGGCCCTGTCCGCTGTGTCATTACCGGTCCTCCACTGCCCACAGGCGCCATGAGAGGCCGGTAATCCATCTATTAAATTATAAATACGCCTTCTTAAGGGCCTTTAACAGGATCTTAGGCTGCCTGTTGTACGGTGTGACCGGGCATATGGTCTTCTTCACATCCAGAAGCCCGTACACTGCCAGCCTTGCCGCACGCACGGAATACTCCTCCGTAAATACCATGTCATCCGGTATCTCCACAAACTGGCTGACCATGGCGAAGTTGGTGGAGCCGGCCGGGATTACCTGGGGCCTGTCGCTGTATTTGCGCGGCTCGAACTGGGCATCCACATAAGGCATGTAGCATGGGATTACGTTGATAACGGTCTTCATCAGCTCTGCAATCCGGTCCTCCGGGATATGCAGGTGGTGCAGGTATTCATTCAGAAGCTCCTGACCCGTGCATTCCTTCATGGGCTTCTTCACATAGTCGCCCACTGCGTCCGTATACAGTCCATATCCCCAGAAAATGGTGGTGTCCATGGGCTGGTTCACAAAGTGGGGCTGGGCAGCAACCACGCTGCTCATGAGCCAGCTGGAATCCTTGAACGTCATCAGGGCGCCGCTGCCCGGGACATTGCCGGTAAAATTCTCAATGGTCTTTAAGATATCGTCGCCCCTGCAGGTTACGGTAAAGCTGAGCCAGTTCGTCTCCTGGGGCTTTGTAAAGAAGGGTTCCGGATTACCCAGTCCCGGCTTCTTGGCCGCAACCTTGGCCCACAGCTCCCCGCTGATCGGCTTCTGCACGGGAACCGGCGCCGGTGTATGGAAATCACCCAGGGTAGCGCTGTCGGTCATACATGCATTGGTCATGATACAGATATCATTCTTCTCTAACTGGACGGTTTCAAATACATAGGAATCCTTCACAGCTTCCCCATTCTCGCCTGTGTCGTCCGTGTCCTCCACCCTGCGCTTCAGGTAAAGGGTCCTGGCCGTAATCCCGTGTCCGTCCTCAAAATCAATGTCCGTAACCTCACAGTTCTCCATGAAGCTGACCCCGGCCTTCCTCAGATAGGACTCCAGGGGACGGATGACACTGTCATACTGGTTCAGCGGGGTCCTGGTCACGCCTTCCAGTGTCTCAATCCGGCTGAACTCAAATATCATGCGGTTCATATAACGGCGGAATTCATAAAGGCTGCTCCACTTCTGGAAGGCAAATGTGGTCTGCCACATATACCAGAAGTTTGTCTCAAACATATGGGGCGTTTCCTTGAACCAGTCCTGGATGGTCAGGTTGTCCAGCTTCTTCTCATCTGTCATGAGAAGCTTCAGCAGCGCCATGCGGTCTGCCTGGTTAAAGCCCATGGACTTCACATCCAGGATATTGCCATCCTTGTCCACCAGCCTGGCTTTTGCGCAGGTAGGATGGGCATGGTCAAAGTCCAGGATTTCCTCTGTCACGCTGCGTCCGGGCTGGCGCAGGGACGGGATGGAGCCAAACAGCTCCCAGAAGTTCTCATATGTCTCTTCGTTGAGCATACGGCCGCCGCGGCACACGAATCCCTTTTCCGGCGTACCGATGCCGTCATTGCTTCCGCCCAGGATATGCATTCCTTCATAGATGGTAATCTGCTTGCCGGGGAACTTGCAGTCCCTTACAAGATATGCGGCAGCTGCCATGGAGGCCAGTCCTCCGCCAACCAGGTACGCCTTCCTGTCACCGTATTCACGGTTATTCATCACCGCTTCCTCGATGGCGGATATCCTTGCGTCTTCCTGTTCTTTCCTGCTGTCGCGCATCTTCTTAACCGCCACACCCGCTGCCGCTCCCACAGCCGCTGCTGCAAGGGCTTTCTTCATGTTCTTGTTCATTGCTATCCCTTCCTTTCTGCTTATATATAGATTCTCAGATATCCAAGAATAATATTCCTGTTTTATGCATTTTCTGTAAAATAATTGGACAGCCTGGCAAACTGCTCCAGCGTCAGCGCCTCACCCCGGACGGACGGCGATACCTGAAGGCTCTCTATGGCTTCTACAATCTGCTCCTTGGTGTATGGTATGTCCGGCGAATTGTTAAGGCCGTTCTGCAGCGTCTTCCTCCGCTGGTTAAAGGAAGCCCTTACCAGCTTGAACATCAGCTTCGGGTCCTCCACCTTAACAGGCGGTTCCTTGTATCTTGTGAGGCGGATGACGGCCGAACCCACATTAGGACGGGGGATAAAACAGTTAGGCGGCACATTGGCAACAATGTATGGCTCGGCATAATACTGCACGGCCAGGGACAATGCCCCATAATCCTTGGACCCCGGCCCCACCTGCATCCGGTCCGCCACCTCCTTCTGCACCATGACCGTTACGTTGTCAATGGGTACATCACCCTCAAACAGCCCCATGATGATAGGGGTGGTGATATAATAAGGCAGGTTGGCCACCACCTTGATGGGCCTTCCTCCATTATACTCATCCACCAGTTTATTGATATCCAGCTTCAGTATGTCGTTGTTGATTACGGTTACGTTGTCGTATCCCTTCAAAGTCTCGTCCAGGATAGGCAGGAGGTTGGTGTCAATCTCCACCGCCACCACGCGGCCCGCATGTTCCGCCAGGTACTGGGTCATGGTCCCAATCCCAGGCCCGATTTCCAGCACACAGTCCTCTTTTGTGATTCCCGCGGCGCTTATGATCTTGTCCAGTACGTGGGTGTCTATGAGAAAATTCTGACCGAATTTCTTCTGGAATGCAAATTGATATTTCTGTATGATTTCAATGGTATGTTTCGGGTTGCCCAAATCTGCCATGCGATGATTTCCTTCCTAATCATGTGTGTAAATACAGGCCGTGCAGACGGCGGGAAAGAATTATCAGATACGTTCCAGCGCACTCCGTCCAATCAAAGGCCCTCTTTTAAGATTACTGTATTAACTGGTAAAAGTCAATGTATTCTGTTCAGCAAAATTCCCTTTAAAAATAACGGACGCCCGGTATCCGGACAGTCAGGGCTTCCATATCCCATCCCGCCGAAGATACCGGACGTCTGTAATTCAATCTGTAATTCAGTCTGTGGTTCCTTCTGTAATCCGTCACCCCTGCCGTCTGCTGATACAAATCATCAACTCCGGGTGCCAAGCCCATACAGCCTCAATGCATTCTCCCATGTCACCCGGATTACAGTCTCCCTGTCCACGCCCTTAAGCGCACTGACCGCATCCACCACATAGGGCAGGTTCAGGGATGAATTGCGCTTGCCCCGGTTGGGCACTGGAGCCAGGTACGGACAGTCAGTCTCAAGCACCAGGGACTCAAGGGGCGCATACTCCACCACTTCCTTAAGCTTTTTAGCATTGTTAAAGGTGGACACGCCTCCAATCCCCAGGAAGAACCCCATATCCAGGTACTCCCTTGCAATCTCCCTTCCATAGGAAAAGCAGTGGATCACACCGCCCATGTCACCGGCTTTCTCCGCTTTCATGATATCCAGTGTATCCTTGGCAGCGTCCCTGCTGTGGATGATTACAGGAAGCTTCACCCTCCTTGCCAGGTCCAGCTGGCGCACGAACCACTGCTTCTGTATGGAGTGCTCCGGCTCCTCCCAGTAATAATCCAGTCCAATCTCGCCCACGGCCCTGACCTTTTCATGGGAGCACTGGAACTCCATCCACTTAAGGCCTGCCTCGTCAAGTCCTGCCGTCTCGCTGGGATGGACTCCCAAGGCAGCGTACATCCAGTCATAATGTCCGGCCAGCAGCAAGGTGGTCCTGCAGCTTTCCAGGCTGGCAGCCACATTCATCACCGCTCCGATACCGCCAGCCTTAAGGCTCCCCAAAAGCGCCTCCCGGTCCTCTTCAAATGCCTCATCATCATAATGGGCATGTGTGTCAAAAATCATATATCCCAAACTCCTTTAATCCTCTGTCCTGTACCTAGTACTGTATTGCGTAAATTCCTGTGAATATAGCACCCGCTATCTACGCCATGTGCACGCCTGCAAAGCTAGCCGTAGCGCCCACTACGCCGTCGCTTTGCAGACGCACACCTGACGCAGATATCAGATACTCTATCCACAGTTATTTACGCAATGCAGTACTAGCCTTATCCTAAGCCTTCAGCACATACCGTCCAATCCCATATAACACCAGCAGGTGTACCGGATAAAACACATAGAACAGGTACTTTAACTGAAACGCCCCACGTCTGCCATTATACAGCACAACCGGCACAAATGCCAGTGCGGAAACACAATAATAGCTGACGCTCTCCAGGGCGCACAGCACGACCCCCACTGCCAGCTGGGCAATATCATTATGGCGGAACCAGTACATGGCAGTAATCAAAAGTACCCCAATTACATTATAGTCCGCCTGGCACACCCAGGACAACGCGCATCCGGCCGCAAGGGCCGCCAGCTGAATCCCCAGGTTCCTTGTATATTCCATGACCATGATGACCATGATTCCGATAAACAACGTAAACAGCATGTTCTGGTAATAAGGATAAAACGCCTTGTGGTATACAGCCAGATCAAAGGGCACCTCTGAAATCACGGCACAAAGCAGCATGCGGAGCGCATATCTTCCCCGCTCCCTGGTGCGGACAAACTCCTCCGCCACCAGGAACGCAAAAATCGGAAATGCCAGCCGGCCCATATAACGGCAGGCCTGCCCTGTAATCATCCATATATGCCCGGACCGGGTTGCAATCACGGCCTGGTACAGGGTCCGGTCAGCGGCGTGGAGTATGCCTCCCTGTATAAGCACTGCCCCCACATTATCAATCAAAATAGCCACTATGCCCAGGACCTTCAGCTGGTTGCCCGTAAGTCCGCGGCGCCGGTTTCCATATGATCTGCTTGTGTACAGCCTGTAGCTGCCAGTTCCTGTGTCCATTCCTGTTCCTCATCAATCCTGTGTTTATCATGCCCCTGGTCTTTCGTGTCTTTCTATCATACTGCAAAATGGGAAAAAATGCAAGTTTCTCCCACTTTTGGTCTTTTTTTCCACCAAAAATGCAGCTATTCTCCCATTTATTACCTATTTTATCCCGATTCCGCTTCAAATCCGTTTCAAAAAGCAAAAAGAGCAGGACATTTAAAATGTCCCGCTCCCACAATTGTCCATATTATATTTAACAGATTTCAGCTCCGGCCGGCATATCCTTCTCCGGCTTCATCAGCGCCAGGTTGCCCTCTGCGTCCTCAGCACACAGGATCATTCCCTCTGACAGCATGCCTGCCAGCTTTGCAGGCTTTAGGTTGGTCACTACCATGACCTTCTTGCCCACCATCTCTTCCGGTGAATAGAAAGCTTTGATACCGCTCAGGATCTGGCGTGTCTGGCTTCCAATCCTTACCTGGGAGCAAAGCAGTTTCTTGGACTTTGGAACCGCCTCGCACTGAATGATTTCCCCTACCTGGAACTGAAGCTTTGCAAAATCATCATAGGTTATCTCCGGCTTGGCCTCAATGTCAATGACATCCTCCCCGGCTGCGCTGCTGCCGTCTGCCCCGGCGCCCGCGCCCTCTGTCCCGGCATCCGCGCCCTTTGCTCCGGCGTCGTCCGCTGCCTGGGCAGCATGCATGGCTTCCACCTTTTCCAGCACTTCCTTCACATCCATACGGGCAAAGAGGATCTCCGGCTTGTCCGTCACCTTGTTGCCGGACGGATACAGTCCGAAGGCATCCATCTGGGACAGTTCCCGCTTAACCGTGTTAAGCTGGGCCAGGATCTTCCCGGCTGTCTCAGGCATGAAGGAATACAGAAGGGATGCGCCGATGGTAATGGATTCCGTCAGGTTGTAAAGCACGGTGGACAGTCTGTCCTTCTGGGCCTCATCCTTGGCAAGGGTCCACGGCGTTGTCTCGTCAATATACTTGTTGCATCTTCTGAAAATGTTGAAGATCTCTGTCATGGCATCTGCCACCCGCAGCTGTTCCATCTTGGCGTCTGCCTTCTTAACTTCTTCCAGGACCACCTTCTTAAGGTCTTCATCCACCTCTCCGGCAGCTCCCTTATCAGCGATTACACCGTCAAAATACTTGTTGCTCATGGAAATGGTGCGGTTCACAAGGTTACCCAGGATGTTGGCCAGGTCAGAGTTCATACGCTCCACCATCAGCTCCCAGGAAATCACCCCGTCATTGTCAAACGGCATCTCATGAAGCACAAAATAGCGAACCGCGTCAACGCCAAAGAAGTCCACCAGGGTATCTGCGTAAAGCACATTGCCCTTGGATTTGCTCATTTTGCCATCGCCCTGAAGCAGCCACGGATGTCCGAACACCTGCTTCGGAAGGGGCACATCCAGCGCCATCAGGAAGATAGGCCAGTAGATGGTATGGAAACGGATGATATCCTTACCAATCAGATGCAGGTCGGCAGGCCAGTACTTCTTAAACTGGTCCGTGCTGCTGCCGTCGCAGTCGTAGCCGATACCCGTGATATAGTTGGTAAGCGCATCCAGCCATACATAGGTCACATGCTTTGGATCAAAGTCAACCGGGATTCCCCAGCTGAAGGTGGTCCTGGACACGCACAGGTCCTGAAGGCCCGGAAGCAGGAAGTTATTCATCATCTCGTTCTTCCTGGAAACCGGCTGGATGAACTCAGGATGCTGGTTAATATGTTCAATCAGTCTGGGGGCATACTTGCTCATGCGGAAGAAATAAGCTTCCTCCTTGGCCGGCTTCACCTCGCGCCCGCAGTCAGGGCACTTGCCGTCCACCAGCTGCGACTCCGTGAAAAAGGACTCGCACGGGGTACAGTAAAGGCCCTCGTAGTAGCCCTTATAGATGTCCCCCTGGTCATAAAGCTTCTTGAAAATCTTCTGCACCTGGGCCTCATGGTCCGCATCCGTGGTACGGATGAATTTATCATAAGAAGTGTTCATCAGGTCCCAGATCCTCCTGATTTCAGCAGCAGCCTTGTCCACGAATTCCTTCGGGGTCACTCCTGCGGCCTGAGCCTTCTCCTCAATCTTCTGACCATGCTCGTCTGTGCCGGTCTGGAAGAATACGTCATATCCCTGTTCCCTTTTATATCTGGCAATGCTGTCAGCCAGAACAATCTCATAGGTATTGCCGATGTGGGGCTTCCCGGAGGCATAGGCAATGGCTGTGGTAATATAATATGGTTTTTTACAATCCTGACACATAATCATTTCCCTCTTTTTCTGTAATAGTTTTAAGTATAAGCTTTTCCCACTTATCCGTCAAGACGTGAGCCCCGTTTTTCCCTTTAATACAGGCATTCTTTGACACATAAGTTGATATTTCCCCACATATACTATATAATGGTCCGAGTGCCACAGGCCAACTAAACGCATGCAGCTTGACGGAGGAATGATTGTAGAATGAAACAGTTAAAGAACATATATTTCCAATTTATCTTATCCCTGATCCTGGTCATCACACTGGTAACCGGGTGTGTGGCCCCGGCACCAGGGACCGGCAAGGACACCCCTGTCCAGGAAGGAACGGCGGCGGAAAGTACGGCTTCCTATGAAAAGTATGAGAAGACCGCGCTGGAAACCCAGGAACATTTTGACCAGATGATGAACGACCTGTTCCTGGACGAAGTGGATAATTCCCTGATTACCCTGCACTACACCCTGGCCAATCCGGCCGCCTTCGGCATCACTGATTATGATAAAACCCTGGGGACCGTTTCCCTGGAGGATACCAAACAGGCTCTGAATGATGCAAAATCCCTGAAAGTACAACTAAATGACATTGACAGCCGTTACCTGCGGGAGGACCAGCTGCTTACATATACCATCCTGTCCTCTTACCTGAACACCTCGCTGGACAGCGAAGGCATGGAGCTGTATGACCAGCCCCTGTCCTCTTCCCTTGGCATCCAGTCCCAGCTTCCCATCCTTCTGTCCGAATATGTTTTCTATACCAGACAGGATGTGGAGGATTACCTGTCCCTGCTGTCCTCCATCGATACTTATTACGGAAGTATCGTGGAATATGAAAAGCAGAAATCAGATGCCGGGCTTGGACTGTGCGACACTGCCATTGACCGGATCATCCAGTCCTGCAACGCATATCTCCTGGACGCGGACCACAGCTTCATGGCAGAGACATTTTCCCAGAGGCTCAACCAGGTGGAGGGGCTTACCGACCAGGAAAAGGAAGATTATAATGCCAGGAACCACGCTGCCATCAATGAGCATTTTGTCCCTGCTTACCAGAAGCTCATAGAAGGCCTGACCCCGCTAAAGGGCACAGGCGCCAATGACAAGGGACTGTACTATTTCCCTGAGGGCCAGAAGTATTACCAGTACCTGGTGAACGCATACACAGGCACCTCCTACCAGGATATCCCATCACTGAAAAAAGCCATGAGCAGCCAGATGATGGATGACCTGACAGCCATGGATGAACTGCTTACCGAGAATCCCCTTCTGGCAAAAAAGCTGTACTCCTATTCATTTTCCCTGACAGACCCCAATGAAATCCTAGAAAACCTGCGCACGCAGTGCGCCAGGGACTTCCCTTCCATTGGAGACTATGTCTGCAACATCAAGGATGTACCTGCCGCCCTGGAGTCCACCCTAAGCCCTGCGTTCTATCTGGTCGTGCCCATTGACCGCCCCCAGGACAATTCCATCTACATCAACAACGGAAGCACCAATACTGCCAGGAACCTGTACACCACCCTGGCCCATGAGGGCTATCCCGGCCACATGTACCAGACCCTTTACTTTAACCGCAACAACGACTGCAACATAAGGAAGCTTCTCAGCTTCGGCAGTTATTCGGAAGGATGGGCCACCTATGTGGAATACTATGCCTACACCCTTGACAATGGGCTGGACCCGGAGCTTGGGGAACTGCTCCGCCACAACGCGGCATTTACCCTGGCCCTCTATGCCATCCTGGACGTGAACATCCATTATGAAGGCTGGGACTTAAAGCAGGTGGAGGATTACCTGAACCTATACTTCCGCATCAGCGATTCCTCTGTCATCAGCACCATCTACTATGACATTGCAGAGAATCCGGCCAACTACCTGGAGTATTATGTGGGCTACCTGGAAATCATCAACATGCAGGGCGAGGCTAAGAAGACCCTTGGCAGCCGTTACACGGACATGGAATTCAACCGTTTCCTGCTGGATATCGGCCCTGCGCCCTTCAGCGTAATCAAACCTTATTTTAATGAGTGGCTGGTCCGGCAGAACCAGCAGTAAGGAAAGGGATTTCGGAAGAACCGGCAATAATAACGGGGTTTTAGATGGCGCCAGCTGATAATCAGCGGTAATACCATCCAAAACCCCGTTTCCCATCCTTACAGATACGCCCTTAAGAACTCCTTGACGATTTTCATGACTTCAGGTGTCCATGTGCGGTTTCCATGTCCCCCTCCCTTAACCTTATACAATTCAACAGAATGGCCGTTTTCCTTCAGTAGGTTGTAGAATTTCACGCTTTGGCTGAAAGGGACTTTTGCATCCTCATCCCCATGGACCAGAAGAAATGGCGGAAGCTGTTTTTCGCTGTTAACATACCCTGCCAGATTTGCGCGCCGTACTTCATTTTCATGTTCACAAAGAGGTCCGCCAAACAGCTTCTCAATGGGATCTCCTTCAAAATATTCTATGAGTTCCGGCGTCATGGTCTCGCTCATGCTTTCAAACTCAAACACACCATAAAAATCAACACAGCATTTTACAGCGGAGGACTGTTCAGCGTACTCAGGCATGTCAAACTCCTCCACACCTTCTGACAGTGCGGACAATGCCACCGTATGCCCGCCAGAGGAATCCCCCCACAGCGCAATACGCGCCGTGTCTATCTGATACTCCTCTGCATGGGCCCTCAGAAACCGGATTGCTGTCTTTAGATCCTGCACCTGGGCCGGGAACAGACCGCCCTCATCGCTGTAACGGTATTCCACGGAAGCCACCACATATCCTTCATGGACAAACTCAGCCAGTTGGGGAATGGGTTTAAAATATTCCTGTTTGCGGAATCCCGACCCCTGCACATAAACAATCAGCGGATACTTTTTCTGTGGTTCATTAGACACCAGCTTCATTAGCTGAAGGTGCAGCGGCCTCTCCCTCTCCACATACACAATATCAGGAATCAGGGTTGCGCGGAAGCTGTCCGTCCTGTCCCCATAGACAACCTTCATCCCATCTGTTGTCATGGGGGAAAAGTTCTCCCTGTCCATATCATAAGTCACTTGTTTTAAATTCATGTTTTTACACCCTTTTCTAATTATCTTTTTTTCTTCCCTTAGCCACAACGGAAACCAGGGGCATCAAAACGCTGACAATTGCAATTAACAGAAACACACATGAAACCGGCCGTGTAAAGAATACAAAGGGATTGCCCTTTGCCATCATCATGGAGCGGCGCAGATTCGTCTCCAGCTCACCGCCCAGGATGAACGCCAGCATCATAGGCCCCATGGGAAGCCCTGCCATCTGCATGAACAGCGCGAAAACCGCACATGCCAGCATCAGCCCGCAGTTAAACAGCGCGTTCGTATCGCTGAACGCCCCTACAAAGCAGATGATTCCGATGGTTCCGAATAAATAGTGGTAAGGTATGGTTAAAAGCCTTGGGAAAAGACGCATCCCGAAAAGCTGAAGCACAAGCGTAATCACCGCTGCCAGCAGGACTGCGCCAAAAATCACATATACCAGTTCAGGCTCTTTTGTCATCAAAAGCGGGCCTGGTTCTATGCCATGTATCATAAGGCCGCTGAGCATGATGGCAGTCACCGTGTCACCTGGGATTCCCAGGGCTATCAGCGGTATGATGGCCCCGCCAATGGCTGCATTGTTCGACACCTCAGATGCAAATACGCCGTCCACACAGCCTTTTCCAAATTCCTCCGGATGCCTGGACGCACTTTTGGCCTGGGAATATGCAATCATATTGGATATTCCTGCCCCCATACCCGGAAGAAAACCAATCCATAATCCAATGAAGAATGACCTTATGATATTAACTGCATTGTCCTTTAACTCTTTCAGTGTGACACCAATGCCTTTAATATTGGCTTTTCCAACCTCAGGCAGGTTCTGCTGGTCCATGGCATAGTTAATCATTACCTGGTACACGGCAAATGTCCCCAGCATCAGAGCAACCATATTAATGCCGCCGCTGATGCTGCTGACGCCAAAGGTAAAACGGGCGGTTGCATCAAAGGGCGCATATCCCACAGAGGATAGGAGCAGGCCGATGAAGGCAGCCGCAAGTCCCTTAAACATATTCCCTTTGGAAAGGGATACCACAAGGGTGATTGCCATGGTGCATAACCCGAAGTACTCCCAGGGGCCCAGATTCACGGCGGCCCTGGCAATCAGCGGGCAGAAAAACACAGCTATGACCGTACTTAAAAATGTTCCCAGGAAGGAACCAAGAACCCCTGCCCCCAATGCCTTGGTGGTCTGTCCTTTCTGACTGAGGGGATACGCATCAAAACAAGTGGCAATGGAAGACGGCGTCCCCGGTATCCCAACCAGGGTAGCTGCAATAAACCCGCCTGACATTCCTCCTACATAGATACTCATCAAGGTAGTAATACCAAGCTTAGCCGTCATTTTAAAGGTAACAGGCAGCAGAAGGGTAATGGCCATATTAGAGGTAAGCCCCGGTACTGCGCCAAATACAATTCCCAGGACAACGCTTCCCAGCATGATTGCAAAGCTGGCTGGTTCCAGAAGCGTGCTCAGGGTCAGTGAAAGATATTCCATGGTTTACCCCCTTAAAAGAACAATCCCCTTGGCAGGACAATGGACAGCAGTTTTACAAACACCAGGTACAGGGCCCCTGTAAGGATCAGGGCATAGGCTGCTGCCCCTGCCAGATTTATCTTTTTTTCCTTTTTTAATATGTAAATCAACACAAAGGCTGCTAATGGCGTGGAAATGATAAAGCCCAGATACTTTAATCCCAGCAGATACCCAATCAGGACCAGGAATAAGAATACAAATTTCCCCCACTGCTTTTTTCCCATAACCAGCATCTTGGTGTCCGGCACCCTGGAAAGGATGATTCCGGCCCCACATACCATCAGCCCAACGGCAGCTATATAGAGGAACAGTTTCGGGCCGGGATCTCCTGCCGACAGGCGCATCTTAACCTGCATTGCCTTTGTGGCCAGGGCTGTCATTGCCCCAATCACCATCAATACGCCTCCCACTGCCCGGTCTCTTGCCATCTGATTATTCATTCATATCCCCCTTATCCCCTGTCAGTCATTGGAAACCCAGATTTTTGGCATTCTCCTGCATTTTCGCATCAAAATCCTTTATATACCGGGCTGATTCCTCTACATCCAGGCCCTTCATGGTATTCTTCATGGCCGCAAACTGACCTACGACTTCCGGATCCTCCATTGCTTCCTGGAAAGCTTTATTTATCTCCTGCACAAGGCCATCATCCATGCCCGCAGGTCCCAACAAAAGCGTGTCAAATCCAAACATCGTGCTGCCAAGTCCTTCTTCTGTGACGCTGGGTATATCAGGATAAATCGGATCCCGTTCCCCGTTTCCCGTCACACAGCCCAGCACCCTGATTTCCTTTGTTTCCAGGTACTGCTCCGCTGCACCCGTGGATACAAATGTGAAGTCCACGTTTCCGCCCAGAAGCGATATCAGCCGTTCCGCATTCCCCCCGGCATCCACCATGCTTAACGCAGCGCCCATATCAGACTCCATCATGCCTCCCAGCATATGGAGGGCCTGGCCGCTGGTCATTCCATATGTAACCTTTCCAGGATTGGCCTTTACGTCATCAATGATATCCTGGACCGACTGATATTTCGAATCTGCCTTAACCGTCAGCCACATGCTTCCCGTGCTTGTGTCAACTGCCAGGGGCGTGAAATTATCCGGCAGGGTCTTATCATATACTCCTGTATGCGTCTGCACCACCATCGAATTAAGGAAATACAAAAGCGTGCTTCCATCCTTATCTGCGTTTCTTACTGTCTCATATGCCACTACCCCATTGCCGTCTGTCTGGTTTACCACCACAAAACTTTTCCCCAGCTTTTCCTCCAGCACAGGTGTGATGAAACGGATGTACAGGTCTGCCTGGTTCCCGGCCTTGGTAGGTACATAGATAGTTACCGTATCCGCATCCCAGGCCTGCTGTCCGCTGCTGCTTTCTTCCTCCCCCTTGGCTGCCGTCGTACCAGAAGTCTGTCCCCCCGCCTGTCCCCCACTGCTTTCCTGCTTCGCCGCACCACATCCGCATAAAATACCTGCGGCCAGAAATACAGATGCCATTCCGTACAAAAATTGTTTTTTCATAAGTGCCTTCTCCTTTAACATTTGTGATTTTTGCCTATAAGCAATTGTTTTTTATCTATATAGTCAGTATAATGTCTATATGATAGTTTGGAAAGTATATTAAATTCTAATTTATTGTGAATTTTTTTCACATCAGGAGGTTTCCTATGGATTTTAAACAGCTTCACTATATAACTGCCATTGCAGAAGCCCAGAACATCACAAAGGCCGCAGAAAAGTTATTTATTTCGCGTTCCGCCCTTAATTACAGCCTTCTGAACCTGGAACAGGAAATAGGGCTTCCCCTGTTTAAGAGAATCAGCAATACCATGATTCCAACTGCCGCTGGAACTGTTTTCCTGGAACATGCCAGCAAAATCCTCCAGATTTCCAAAGAGTGTAGGAAAAACCTGGAGGATATGGTGGATTGCGCCCGCGGAACATTAAGCCTGGGAATTACCCCCGGATACGGGCAGGCTTTATTTTCAGTGGTGTTTCCCGAGTTTTACAAAGCCTTTCCCAAATATGACCTTGACCTAATAGAAGGAAATGTAAAAGATTTATACGGCTACCTTCTCAGCGGCCGGATTGACTTTGCCTGGAGCGGCTTCCACCGCGGGGAGGCCGGATTAGAGCACACAATCTTCCATAAAAGCGAAGTCCTGCTGGCTGTTCCTGAATCCAAGTGCAGGGAACGGACTTCCGGCAACTATATACAGACTGAACCGGCCGACCTGTCCCTTTACAGTTCTGAACGGTTCGTGCTCATGAACAACAGCAGCCTTATACGGGACATTGCTAATATCTGCTTTGAAAAAGCCGGATTCACCCCTCATATATTGTTCGAATGCAGTAAGATTGACATGACCCATGCCATTGCCCAGGAAGGGATTGCCCTGACCTTTGTCCCCAGGAACCTGTGCCTTCCCGACCGGGGTGTGGTATATTTCCCGGTTGAGCCGCGGGAACATTTCGGAATTGCCATATCCTTTAGGAAGGGTACATATCTAACTACTGCGGAGCAGCATTTTATTGACCTGCTCCACCGGCACTATAGGTCTGTCATGATGCCCGGCCCTCTGTTTGATTAAAAGCAGTCCGGCCATAATAGAAAAAGGAGCGCACGCGCTCCTTTTTCCCTGATCCACTTTTATTGCACCGGCCTTGGTAACCCACCCTTATTTCCGGTTCAGCTTCCCCATCACCGACGCGCCTCCCAGGACTCCGGTAACAAGTCCAAGGAACACCGACGCCCTTACAAGTCCCGGAAACACGGCTGCCTCACTGAGCAGTCCCACCTGGCCTGAATATATACCCAGTCCAGGGATTGCCAGCCCCGTCCCCCACCGGTAGCATGCCAGCAGCAGGACCAGGGGGATACAGACGCCTGCCACCGCCATCACGATTCCCTCTGCCAGGAAGGGGATCTTAACAAATCCTTCCCTGGCGCCCATGAGCCGCATCACCCTGGTTTTCTCTTTCTGGGCCTCAATCCCAACAGCCAGGGTGTTATGGATGAGCAGCACGGATATCACCACCAGCACCGCCGCGCTTCCGGCAATGAGCCGGGACGAGGTGGACTTAATCTGCTGCAGGGCCCTTATGGTATCCGCGGAATGTGTCACCTTCCTGACGCCGGAAAGCCCGGACACATAATCCACGAAATCCTCCTGCCGGTCCGCCCCGTCTATATACACCTGGTAACTGCCGCTGGCCGCCAGGGGATTATCATCCTCAAATATACCGTCCAGGACCTCCCCGTTCCCATAATAATCTTCCTTAAATCCGCTCCAGGCCTCCTCTGCCGACACATATACCGTCCGCAGCACCTCCGGCCTGTCCTGAATCAGCTTCCCCACCTCATCCACACGTTCAGGCAGCACGTCCTCGTCAAAAAACACGGATACGTACACGTCCCTCTCTGTCCTTTGGACCAGTGCATCCACATTGGCCACTGCAAGATAAAAAATCCCGAACAGGAAAATACAGGCCGACATGGTAATCACCGAAGCCGCCGAATACACCCTGTTATGCCAGAGGTTTTTCATCCCCAGCCTGCACAGGTACAGCAATGTCCTAACGCGCATATGCCAGTCCCTCCCTTGCAAGGTCCCGGGCCACCTTGCCGTAGCGCAGCACAATCTGGCGCTTGTGCATATATTTCACCAGTTCCTGGTTGTGGGTCACGGCCAGCACCGTGGTCCCCTGACGGTTCACCTTTTCCAGCAGCCGCATGATTTCCTCCGCGTTCTTCTGGTCCAGGTTGCCCGTGGGCTCATCCGCCAGCAGCAGTACGGGCTGGTTCACCACCGCCCTGGCAAGGGCTGTCCTCTGCCGCTCCCCGCCCGAGAGATGGGATGGGTAACAGCGGGCCTTCCCTTCCAGCCCCACCTGGCTTAACACCTCCATGACCCGGCGCTCCATCACCTTTTTATCAGCCTCAACCACCCTCTGGGCAAAGGCAACATTTTCATAAACCGTAAAGTCAGGGAACAGCCTGAAATCCTGGAACACCATCCCGATATAGCGGCGGTAGCGGTATACCTGACGTTCCCGCAGACAGCTCAGGTCAATCCCATTGACCCTTATGTTTCCCTCCGACGGCTCCGTATCCTTTAAGATAAGCTCCAGCATCGTGGTCTTGCCTGCCCCGCTGTTGCCCGTCAGGAACACGAATTCTCCCTTATCCACCTGGAAGCTGACCTGGTCCAGGGCTTTTTCTCCCTTTCCATATATCTTTGTCACCTTGTCAAAAACAATCATGCTGTTATCCACTGTATTCCCCTTTTTATCCCATGTTATCAACAATCAAAGCTTTTTATCATTCAGCTTATACACAAATGCAAGGATTTTGGCAACTGTCTGGTAGTACTCCTCCGGTATCTCCATATCCACCTCCACGCTTGCATACAGCCCCCTTGCAAGGGGTCTGTCCTCCAGGATATAGACGCCGTTTGCCTCCCCCACTTCCACAATCTTCAGCGCCAGATGGTCCGCGCCCTTGGCCAGCACCACCGGCGCCCGGTTCCTGTCCGCGTCATAGCCCAGGGCCACCGCGTAATGGGTGGGGTTACGGACAATCACATCCGCCTTGGGCACGTTCTGCATCATGCGCATGGAAGCCATCTGACGCTGCTTTTCCCTGATTTTTCCTTTAATCTGGGGGTCGCCTTCGGTCTGCTTGTACTCTTCCTTTATCTCCTGCTTGCTCATGCGCAGGTTCTTCTCATACTCCCACCACTGGTACAGGTAATCCATGGAAGCCAGGAAAATGAACGCCACCCCAACCGTGTCCACCAGGGATATGACGGTATTGCCGGTAAAGATAAGGGCGCCCTCCACCGTTCCCTCCATCAGCCTGGACAGTTCCTCCATCCTGCCCTTCAGGAATACATAGACCACCCAGCCAAGGATGGTAATCTTGATAAGCGCCTTAATCAGCTCCACCACGGAGCGGATGGAAAACATCCTCTTAAAGCCCTTAAGAGGGCTGATACGCTCCATCTTGAACTTCAGGACATCCATGGAAAATGCCATCCTGGTCTGGAAAAAGGTGACCGCCACAGCCGTGAGGACCCCGATGAACAGAAGGGGAAGGGCTGACTCCAGGAACAGCAGCATGGCCTTCACCAGCATTTCCCTGCCCGCCTCCTGATGGAAGCTGTCAGAATCAGCGGCCATACCCATGAACATGTACATGGCGTCCCGGAAATTCCGGTACATATGGGGAGCAAGGGCCTTCAGGGAGTGGAACAGAACCAGCATGGAACAGACAGCGGCCACGTCGTTGCTCTGGAACACATTGCCCTTCTTCCGCTCATCCTGACGCCGTTTTGGTGTTGCTTTCTCGGTCTTTTCATCTGCCGGCACGGTTCACCACCTCCCTTCCATGATTTTGTCTTTGGCAGGTTCAATCATACTTTACAAAAGGGATGCCGCGCAAAGCAGCACCCCCTTCCCGTATGAAAGCATTTCCTCAAGGCATGCTTTGCCCTAATGGGGTATCTCTGGCGGATTCCTCAGGACAGATGACAGATAGGAATTTCTAAACACTCCCTGGCATTGCTCCGGGACAGAATTGGATATTCAGGCACGCCCCAGCATCATGATTATATTCTGGGCCTCCTTCATCATGGCATCCGCATACCCGTCCATGAACGCGCCCATGGGATAGGCAAACAGGATCATAAGAAGGATTCCCAGAAGGATCTTACACTGTATGTTAATAACAAAGACATGAATCTGCGGAATCAGTTTCATCAGCACACCCATGGTCATCTCCAGCACAAACTCAGCCGCCACAAACGGCAATGCCAGCTTAATCACCATCAGGAACACGGTTGCGGACATGGTGATGATATACCACAGCACGTTCCTTACAAAGAACACCCCTGCCCCCACTGGTATCACCTCATATGTGTAGGCGAACAGCCGGACCGTCAGCAGATGGCAGCCAGTGGCAAAAAAGTAAAGGAAAAAGAATATATTCACAAACTGCCCCAGGATTGCCGTCTGTACCCCGTTCATGGGGTCCATGACCTTGCCCATGGCCAGGCCGAACGCCGTATCCAAAAGGTCCCCGGCCACATACAGCATATAAAAAAACAGCTGGAACACGCACCCAATCCCCAGACCCAGGATTAATTCCCTGACCAGTGCCTCGGCCATATCAAAGGTGGAGTATAAAACCACTGCCTGTCCCCCGGCCCTGGCCGCAGGCGCAATGAGGAGGCTCAGCGCCAGCGCCAGGCCGGTCCGTACCATAAGCGGCACACCCTTCCTGGCAAACACGGGATTGATGAAAATCATTCCGCCCATCCTTGCAAACACAAGAAGGAAAATGTCAAAATATTCCAATACGCTGCTGTCCATCACGCACCCCCAGCATTAAAGGGCTGCCATGATTGCAAACAGTTCCACCACAAATTCATTCATGACCTTGCTCATCCATGACCCCAGAGCCAGAAGCACCAGCGCAATGACCAGAAGCTTGGGCACGAATGTAAGGGTCTGCTCATGAATCTGTGTGGCGGCCTGGAAGATGGCCACCAGAAGCCCTACCGCAATACTGACAATCAGGAGCGGGCCTGCCAGCTCAAATGCCACCAGCATGGCTTCCTTCATAATTTCCATAACCTGTTCCGCGTTCAACCTTATCCCTCCTTACCGAAAGCTCTGTACCAGCGTCTTGATGACCAGACTCCACCCGTCCACCAGCACGAACATCATGATCTTAAATGGCAGCGCAATCATCGTAGGCGGCAGCATGACCATTCCCATGGACATAAGGGTACTGGATACCACCAGGTCTATGATGAGGAACGGGATGAATATAAGGAACCCCATGGTAAATGCCTTGTTAAGCTCACTCAGGATAAAGGAAGGCACAATGGTGGTAAGCCCCAGTTCCATATAGCCCTCCGGCCCTTTGGACGTATCCGGCGGATCTGTCTTCGATATGGACAGGAACAGATCCAGGCTTTTCTTCTCAGTCTGTTTCAGCATGAATTCCTTCATAGGCTCCTGGGCCCGGTCAAATGCTTCTTCCCTGGTAATGGTCCCTGACTTATACGGCTGGTACGCCTGTACGTTAACAGAGGTAAATACCGGGGCCATGATGAACAGGGTCAGAAAAAGCGCAAGCCCTACCAGTATCTGGTTGGGCGGGGACTGCTGGGTGCCTAAGGCATTTCTCAGGAAGGACAGGACAATCACAATCCTGGTAAAGCTGGTCATCATGATGATCAGGGAGGGAACCACGGCCAGAAACAGGAAAAGGAACATGATATCCAGCATGTCCATGGGCTTTCCGGCGCCTGATGAACCCTGAAGGGTCACGGATACATCCGTTGCATAGGCCGTCATTGCACTGCCTGCCCATGTCAGGGCGAATACGGCCCCGGCCAGGATTTTGCCCATATTCCTTCCCAGTCTTATGCTGCTTCCACTCATTGCTTCTCTCTCCCGCCTCTTTTTCCTTCGTCATCCCTGTTCTTACGCGCCTTTAGCTGGGACGTGAGAACAGCAACAAAATCCGGCGGTGCCTCCGCCGGCTCCAGTGTTTCATATGTATCCAGTTTTTCCAGCCGGGTAATCCCGGCCGGTGAAACCCCCAACAGCAGGATTTCCTCCTGCACCTTAACCACAAGGAGGAAACTGTCCCGGCCAACAGCCATCTGGTCCAGCACCTGCATGCCCGCCGACCTTTGCTTTAAGCTCATGCCCCGCCCCAGGATCCTGGTGGTATGATAGGCCAGGAACAGGACCAATATAAGGACAATCAGGTAAAACAGTATTTTCAAAAATGCCATATCATTCCCTCTTGCCCACGATTTCTATGATACGGGCGCCAAAATGGTCCCCACTCACCAGCACATCGCCCCTGCCAATCAGCTCTCCGTTGGCCACCACGTCGGCCGGGGAACCCGCCTGCTTATCCAGCACCAGGACCTGTCCTTCCTTAAAGGAAAGCACATCCTTCACGCTGCACACGGTGCTTCCGATCCGGACCGATACATCCAGGGTAATGTCCAGCAGCTTCTTCTTATCATCGCCAATCTGCTCCCTGTCATACTGAAGGGGCGTGTACTTAAATTCGGGAAATGCCACCTCCTGGACCGATACGGCTTCCTTCGGCTTCCCCATATGCTCCTGGATTGCGGGCATGGGCATTTCCTCCATGACCGGGATACCCAGCACCTGTCTCATTGTCTGGGACGCAAGGATATAGGCATCCGAATCCACCACCCCATCGATGGTATAGTGCAGGCGGACTATCACGAACGGACTTCCCATCCCCCACACCCTGGTCAGGTCCTGGACACGCTCCGTGTTGTCATAGGCGGATATCCTGGTAATGAATTCCCCCATGTCACGTCCCAGGAAATCATTGAGTTCAGCCACTGCAGCCGTCATACACTGGGATGCAACCTCCTTAAGGGTGCTGAGCGCAATCTCGTCCAAGGGACTGTCCGTATCAATGGGAACCCCCATGATATAGTTGGTCAGACGCACCATGTCTTCCTTGGAGAAAACCAGCAGCTGGTCCGCTGTCAGCCCATTGGCTGTCCTGCGCCCTTCAATGACCACATTAAAATGAGGCAGGCACTCAGCCAACCCATCCGTGTCTGTCTCCTCCACCCCCGACACTGTCATCTTAACGTTCCTGCCAAGAAGGGAACCTAATATATTGCACACAGGAACCGCTTCCATCTCCAGCAGTTCCTTTATGGCTTCCTTATCCATGTTTAACATACTCATTCCTCCCGGCTACAGCTCATTGCTGATTTCCACTGCCTTGCGCAGCCTGGTATGCCCCGCCTTTGCCTCAAAGCAGGCCACATCTTCCACATATATGGAAATACCGCTGTCCACCTTCTTGTTTAAAGGTATCACATCCCCTGGCGTAAGCTGGAGTATATCCTGGGCATCCAGGGTAAACTCATGGAGTATGGCCCTCAGTTCCACCTCGGACTCCAAAAGATGCTGTTCAATATAGTGCCGTTTGGACTTCTGCTTCTCCTCGTCCTGCTTCTTCTGGCTGGCCGCAAAGGAATAGCCGAACTTCGATGTAAGCTCCTCCACATTAGGCGCAGGCATCACCATGTTAAGCCGGGCAGACAGTTTGTCGATGACCACCTCCAGCTCCACCTGTATGACCACGTCCTCCTGGGCGCTCATCTGCAGGAGATGAGGATTGGTCTGCAATCCTGTCAGGGACGCCTGCACATCCAGATACTGCCCCCACGCCTCCCCGAGGAACTCGGTAATCTTGCCCAGGACGTACTGCAGGATTGCCTTTTCAATATCCGTGAAATCCCTGGTCAGTTCATACTCCGAGCCAACGCCTCCCAGAAGGCGTTCAATCATAAAAAACGCCAGCCTGGTATCCACTTCCATGGTCAGAGGCGCTTCATTGTAATCCTTATTGGCCGGGCTTAGCGTAATCATCCCAAACAGGGAATGGTCCGGCACCGAATTGCTGAATTCCTGGTAACGCTTCTCCACAATCCCGTTGATGCTGATTTCACAGTAGGACTGGAGAAGGCCTGTTAGATACGGCGCCAGGGCACGGGCAAAACTGTCATACAGATTTTCCACCGTGCTCATGCGCTCTTTTGTAAATTTCTTAGGTGATTTGAAATCGTAACTCTTAATCACTGCCTGTTCCTTCCTGTATCATGGCCTTATCTCCCGGCATGGTCACCGGGAACAGGGGGTCCATTGTCTCCATTGCGTCGATGGTATCCGGCGGTCTGTATCCATTTCCAAGGATAATCATGTCCACCCGGCGGTTCTGTTCACGTCCCTCCCTGGTGGCATTATCCGCAATGGGATAATACTTGCCGTAACCGCGGCATATGAGTTTCTTAGGGTCGAACCCCACCTGGTCTTCCAGGTAAATGGCCACATTGTCCGCCCGCTCCGAGGACAGCAGCCTGTCATTAATCAGGGAATTGGCTGCCTGGGCCGTGTGCCCGTTAATGTAAACCGCAAGGATATTGTCCTGCTTTTCCTTTAACATGATCCCCACCGCATCCAGCATGGATTTGCTGTCCGCCCTTAGGCTTGCGCTGTCAGGGTCAAATAAAAGGTCATTCTTAAAGCGGATAAACACCGCGTTCTCGCTGTTGGACACAATGGCATCCAGGTTCTCGGAATCAAAGTAGGTCTGTATGTCCCTGGCCATCAGGGCCATCTCCCTGGCTGACGCCTGGGTGTTCTGGGAACCGGTGGGTACCTGGGTGGATTCCTCGTTATTCTCCCCTATGACGGGATACTTTAAATCCTGGGGCACATCTTCAATATCCGTCTGCGCCTCAATGCCCAGCTGCCTCTGCATGGCCGAGGCAATCTCCTCCAGTTTGCTGATATTCACATTTGATATACTGTATAATAATACGAAAAAGGTCAGGACAAGGGTTATCATATCCGCGTAGGTATTTAACCACTCCTGGCCTCCTTCTTCATCCTTCTGCCTTTTCATTTATTTACCAATCTCCAGGGCCTTTAAAGCCATGCTTTTTGCAATATTGAGGGCCGTGACATTGGCCTCATAGGCGCGGCTGGCAGCCATCAGGTCCACCATCTCCTCCGCACTGTTCACGTTCGGCATCATCACATAGCCGTCTTCATCTGCATCCGGATGGTCCGGGTCATAGACAGGAACCAGGGGATTCTGGCTCTCCACCACTTCCTCCACATACACGCCGCCATTCTCCGCCTTGGTCATGGCCTTGCCAAGTTCACTTTTAAAATTCAGTGAATTCTCGCGGAACACCACCTGCTTCCTTCTGTAAGGCCCGCCGTCAGCCGTCCTGGTGGTGTTCTGGTTAGCCAGGTTCTGCATGATGATGTCCGTGCGGAACCGCTCCGCCGTCAGGGCGGAACCTGTTATATTAAGTGAATCCAAATACCCCATAACCTGCTCCTTTACTTACCTGTATTATTAATCACGTACCGCAGCGTGGTCAGCTTACCTGACATCCGCATGGTCAGCGCGGAATACTGGCTGTACGCCTTCCACAGTTCCAGTTCTTCCTTTTCCACCTGGACATTGTTGCCGTCCGGCCTGGCCTGGGTGGCTGCGTCTTCCTCCACCACCGGCTTAGCAATCCGCTCCACGCCCTGCTCCGTCTCTCGCAGCACATCCTTAAATTCCACCTTCTTGGCCTTGAATCCAGGCGTCTCCACATTGGCTATGTTATGGCTTGAAACCTGCTGCTTCAGCCACATGGCGTCCATTCCCCGTTCCAGGGCGCCTAACGCCCTGTCGTCAAATAACGGCATATTCCGTCCCCCTTATCTCATCCCGTATGGCTCATGCGCACCTGTTTATCCGCCTGGGCAAATGCTTCCTTCAGTTCCATTATCATGGGAAGGACCTCCCTCACCGGGTCAGGATTCTTCTTGATATTGGCCTGAATGATCTGATAATTAAAATACTCATAAAGAGAGGACAGGTTCTGTGACACCGGATACTGGCCGTCCAGTGTGGACTCCAGATGGCTGATAATGGCCTGGGCCTTCTTAAAATGGGTATTGCTGGCTTCAAAGTCCCTTACCTCCAGTCCCAGAAGCCCCTTGTTCAGACGGTTGATGATTTCGTCATATAACAGGTTGATCATATCTCCCTGGGTCATGGTCATAACGGACTGCTGTTTATACTTTGCATATGGATTCTGCATATTGATTACTCCTTCATCATGATGAGAACTGCTGGGTAAGCCATGAACTCTGGCTGTTCATATTGGAAATCGCCTGTTCCATGGCGGTAAACTGCTTCCAGTACCTTGTCTTCTCCAACTGATACTTGGTGTTTAAGTTGGAAAGCGTCTCCGTAATGTGCTTCATCTCCTCATAGAGGGTATTGCTCGTGGTAAGCACATCCTTGGTACCCGCATACCGTACCATACTGCCCGGGCTTCCGCTGCTCACATTCGCCGCCGCCTTGATGGCATTCTGCATCTTGACGCCCAGTCCCTGGTCCCTGTCCGTGAACAGGGTCGCAATGGCGTCCGGATTGGTGGCCACCGCAGACCTGAGGGCATCCTCGTCAATGACCAGTTTCCCGTTATCCCGCCAGTTATCTGATGTCTCAATACCGATATCATAGAGCGACAGTCCCGCTCCCTCCACACTGCTGTAGAGGACCATCCTCATGTCCCCCAGGAAGCTTGAGATATTCGAATCATTGTGAAGGAGTCCCTGCTTGGATTTCTCCTCCCAAAGCTCAATCTCCTTGTCACTCATCTCTTTCTTCTGGGCATCCGTGAGAGGGGCGTACTTCTTGTAGTTTGCAGTCTCTGTCAGCTGCTTGTTCAGCTCTTCGATAAGGTTGTTGTAATCTTCTACAAAACTCTTCAAACTATCTACTATTTTATCAGTATCACGGGATGTAGTCAAGCTGATTGGACCGTTGGAAGCATCATAAGTGGAAGTAATTTCCATGGTAATTCCATCCAGTTCAAAGGTGTTGGTGTTGCGCTCGATGTCAGTGCCGTCGACGGTCAGGATGGCGTTTTGGCCGGAGGTGACGGAGGCGGTCATTTGGGAGGAAAATGTCATCTCATCCTGTCCAAAAAGGCTGTTCACAAGAGCAATTCCATCATCATCCACTCCTTCTATCGTGAATCCCTTTGATATCCCCTGTATCTGTATCTTATGATCCGCTGTATAACTGACTGATACTCCGGCACCAGCTTTGTTCTGTATTTCATCTGCTAAATCCGCGAAACTTCTTGGTATGCCTAAATTACCGACGTTAATCTCCTGAGGACTCCCGCCTTCTTGGGTTATTGTTATTTTTCCCTTTAAAATACTTGTATTAGAAACCTCGTTTGATGTCAGTGTATTTGTATTAGGAATATTATGGATACTTTTCTTTCCAAATAATATCTCGACCGGATTTGCTCCCTCTTCTCCTGTTGTACCATCAGGATTAGCTACTCCCGGGGCAGGTATACCTTTAATTTCAATATCACCAGAAAGACCTGTTATATTAAATCTTCCACCCTCATACGTTACAGTAGCTCCAGTTATATCAGATAACTCCTGAGCCAAAGCATCCAGTTTCATGGTGGCATCTAAAGCTATAGTTTTGGGAATGCTTCCCGCCCCTCCAATATATATTTCTATGGTACCAGATAGCTTCGCCTTCTCTAAGTCATCATCAGCCCCTGAAAGCGTATTATTAATCTCTTTATCGGGATCATATTTAAATCCAAGATTTTTACCTATTCCTACCTCTAAATTTTGTTTCGAAAAACCCACCTCGTATGCAGAAGACCGCAATATCACCTTATCTCCGCTATCATTTAACGAAAATTCAATTTTTCCACTTCCAAATTCCTTGTTAAGTTTGGAATTAATTGCATCCAGTACGCTCTTTGCATCCTTATAGCTTTCGCTCCCTGTTCTCCCATCCAGACTTACCTTAAAGTCTTTTCCATCCACCTGAAGCATTAAAAATTGACCTTTGCCACTATTCAAGTCGCTTAATAGTGAATCAAAATCCAATGTTTCAGTGCTGGATATATCCTCCGAGAAAAGCGATGACTGAAGTCCGGTGGCCTCCACGCCAAACATTGTGGTCAGCAGATTTCCATATTTCTGTGACATGGTGATATTGGATATCTCACCAGTAGAAGATGACTCCATGATGAATCTGTCTGCCGCAGAAGAGTATGATACCTTCACACCTGCGTCACTGCTGTTAATCGCACTGATTACATCACTTAAAGTTGAATCTCCGGTTAACCCCTTTATGGTCACTCCATTAATCTCAAACTCATATCTGTTTCCCTGCAAAGGCGTGGCAAAATTCATGTCCTTCAAAGATGTACCATAATCAAGCTTATTGGAAAAACCACCTTCAAATCCCATATTCTTAATCGTAGACTTAGCATCATTATTGCTTCCTGCGGTCTCTATGATAACTCTTCTGGATGAATTAACTGGAATATCTGTGGTATTTCCATTCTTGTCAAGCTGTACCAGCTTCATGGTACCGTTTTCAAGTTCAACGCCTGAAGCATCAATATCCCAATCCACCTTCATGCCAACTGACGTCCCAAAATTCCGGTATAAGGCCTGATTGATATTCTTCAAGGTTTCTTCTTTATCCGCCCCACCGGTAAAGCTTATGGTTCTGCTTACGCCATCCAAAATAGTCGAAAATGAATATGTCTCCCCTTCTTTAAAAGCAGCCTGTGAGAAATCCGCAGTCTTCCCCACCGGCGCCCCAGTCACCGTCCCCGCCGTCTTCACCGTACAGGCCGTAGCCAGCTGTTTAACAGCATCCACCTTCATGGAACTGACCGCATTCGAAGAAACCGAACTTATCTTAATGGCGCTGTTACTGCTAAGTCCTGTCATGGTCTTAAAGGTGGTTGGACTCATCAGGTTGGTCTGCCCTGAACCATAATAAGAAAAATACTTATCGCCAAAGGTATTAATCTTCCCGATCAAATCCCTGTAAGTTTCCTGCTTCCACTCCAGCTGCTGCTTTAATCCCGTCTGTTTATCAATCTTAGTCTGTGTACCCATCAGCAGGCTTTCTACGATGCTGTCTGTATCCATGCCGGAAGCAAGGCCCGATATATAGTTTTTATTGCCGGCTGCGCTGACTGTATTAATTGATGATGCTGATGCCATCGCCCATCCCCCTATCTTCTTTTATCGTAGAGCACGCCTTTGCTCCCCTGATTCATCTGCTTTAAGTACCCGGTAAATTTACCGTTTACATTGTTCTTCTTTATCTTTTCCTGAAGCTGTGCCTGAATCGCCGCCATCTTCCCCGGCACCCCGGCTTCCAGCTCCTGTATTCTTGTTATCATGGTAAAAACAGCCTGACCGTCCCGGAACAGTCCCTGTTCCCCTTCATTCAGGCTGCTGTAATCACAACGGTTCTTACCTATGTTGTAACAGCGTTTCCCATAAGCCGAGCCGTCCCTCAGGCCTTCCATCTGTTCATCAAGCCCATCTATCTTATCTATGACGGCCTGCCTTGCCTCCACGGCGGCCACGATTTCATCCACTGCCTCCGGGTCATCCGTGTCCAGTCTCATGGTTTCCTGCTCATATTGCCCCAGCAGGATGGCCTTTTCCCTGAGCAGCATCCTCATCCGGTCAATTATCTCCATCCCTGCCCTCCTTCTCCTCTTGGGCGCTGTCCTGCGCAAGAGCCTTTAAGTTCCTGGAAAGCTGGAATACCTTCAGAAGGTCCACCTTATCGGACGCCTCCTTGTTATTCTCCACAGTAAGGTACAGTTCCGTGCGGCATATCTTCATGTCGTCCGGGGCCGATATGCCAAGGCGCACCTTGTCGCCTTTGATTTCAGCCACGAATATCTCGATATCATCTCCGATTTTAATGGATTCACCCTTTTTTCTGGATAATATCAGCATAGGCCGTCCCTCTCTCCCTGGCCGAATATAGCCTGCCGTATGGGATAATCCTGATCCAGAATCACCTGGACGGCCAGATTTGTCTTATGGTTGATGATGACAGGGCTTTTAAGGTTCACGGTGGAATCACGGAAGGTTTCCCCGATGACCATGAGCACCCAGCAGTCCAGGTCATCCTCAGGTACTGCCTGCAGAAGAATCAGCACATCCTGCATCACCACCGGGGCGTAATCACGCTTTACCTCCAGAGGGTTCAGCATGATAAAGCAGACATTTTTCTGCTCAATGGACTGGAGCCAGCAGATTCCGCTGCCCATGTTGGAATCATTTACAAGTACGAACTGGGTATATTCCTCAAAGCCGAAAACGGGCTGCTTAAATGTTATGATGTTCTTCTCTTCAATATCAAGGATTCCGAAATCCCGTGTCTCAATCTTCAAAAGTATCCCTCCATCAAATCCCTATTCCGCAGCCGCCTCATGGGCCGGATTGGCGCTGGGCGGCACATACATGGGTTCGCCCATATATTCAATATCCACTTTCGGATACTGCTCCACATCCACCCTCAGTTCTCCCGGCACATAGGTAGCCGGTGGTTCCTGTACCTGTGGTCTGAATTCCACCTGGGCCGGTGTATAGTCAATGGATAAATCTGGCGGCTGCCAGGAAATGTCAGGCCCAACTGACGGTATGAATGCAATCCCGGTGGTGATATTGGTCTGGGCCATCATCTGGTTCTTCATGATATCCGCAACCGTGACCCCATCCTGTATCTGCATCATCTGGTTGCCAATCCTGGAATATTGGGCCGTGGCGTCCGATGCCGCCTTAATACCTGCCTGCGCCCCGTCCCTCATGATTCCCCTGGCTGTGCGGAATCCCATGCTGTCCCTGGAACGGGATGTATCAATGTCCACTTTGATATTCTCCGACTTCATATTCAGTTTGCCAGGATTCTGTATGATACCCACTTCCGGGTCAGGTATCCTGCTCTCAAGCCTGGCCCTCTGGGAGGTCATGGACAGCTTAATGGGAGTGGTTGTAATTTTTAACACATTCATCCTCAGACACCTCTTTTCAACTTATTTCATAAAGTCAAATATGGACGGCGGTATGATGCTGGATCCCAGCTGAAGGGTAATCATCCAGGCTGTTTCCGCGGATTTATTGTTCACGGCCTCTGTCTCCACCTTAACCGCTTCCAGGTCCTTCTGGCTTTTCTGCAGGTTCACAAGGCTTGTTTCCAACCGGTCCTGGGTGCGCTCCAGCATTTTCTCCCTGGTCCCTATCTCAGATGTGGCAATGGAAATATTGCTCTGCTTCTTCTTTAACTGGGACAGTGAATCCATGGCGCCTTCCTTGTCCCCGGCCTTTAGCTGGTCCCTTACCTGCCCTATGAGGCTGTACAGGTTATTGGGCATCCCATTCTCGTCCTTCCCGCATCCCAGCACATCCACGCCGGAGGTGGATATCTTGATTCCCGTCTTAGCCGTATTGGTGCCTGTTGCATACGTGCCAAAACCAATGTCCAGATAAACCGGCTTATTTTCACTGAAATAAGTATCCGGGTCATTCTTATCATATGCATCCACGGACTTCCCGTTAAACAGGAGGTTCCCATCGGCATCCAGGGTAAATGGCGCCGTGCCGTTGGCAGATCCGGAGAACAGGAATTTGTCCCCGTACCTGGCGTTCATGGTCTGTAAAAGCTCCTCCATCTGTCCGCTCAGTTCCTCCGCAATGGCATCCATGGAATCCTGGCTGCTGGCCCCTCCTGCTTTGGTGGCCTTCTCATAAATATTCTCAAGGATGGAATTAAGCGTCAGTATATTGGAATCCGCTGTCTCCAGTTCCCCCGTGGCATTCTTCACCACATTGATATGTTCTTCGGTCCTTGCAATCTGGTCACGGATTGCAAATGCCTTGGAAGCGGTTGCCGGGTCCTCAGATACATGGTTGTACTGCCGCTGGGATGCCAGCTTCAGATTGGAGGAAGCCAGATTGGAAATATTCCTCTGAAGATTTTTATTATATGAAGTTGTCATCATACTTTCCGTGATTCTCATATGCCCCTCCTTAACGTCCTACCATACCCATTTTATTGATAATCATATCCAGCTGCTCATCCATGGTTGTCATGAGACGCCCCAGGGCCTGATACGCTTTGTTATATGTCATCATATTGATTCCCTCTTCATTGAGGGAAACCCCGGAAACGCCCATGCGCTCCGACTCCACGCTTTCCGCAATGGACAGGGAAGCCTGCATCCTGGCGCTGTTGGTCTTAATTTCACTTCCCAGTGTATTGGTGGTCTTGGTGATAAACTCACTGAATGTACCTGAGAACCCGCTGCCAAAATTAAAATCCTGCTCCAGGGCCGCCTTCATATCCAGGATATCCGTGTTATCCAGATCTCCGTCCGGATTCTTATCCCTGATAATATAAGAGGAGTCCTCCGCCCACTTATCACTGATGGAAATGTTCCCGGCCGTGATATTCCCGTTCCCATCCCCGCTTAGAAGTTCCTTATACTTATCCGGAAAATCCGGGTCATCTGCATGAACCTTATTGTTGAACACATCCGCAAGCGTCTTTGCAAAATTATCCAGCTGGTTCTGGTAATACGGTATGCCCGACATGATGGAATCATTGCCCGTAAGCATGTCGGTAAAGCCCTTGATTGCCCCGCTGCCCAAATTAGCAGTCTTGCCGTTGCTGTTCCAAGTAAGGCTGGTGCCGTCGCTGCCTATCATAAGCTGGTCATTGGTATAGGAAGCCCCTGACACATCCACCACGACCTTGCCGTTAAACTTAACCTGTACCCCGCCTCCATCCAGGTTCGTAACCTGGACAGAACCATATCTGGATAAGTCATCCAATATGGTATTGCGCTGGTCCAGCAGGTCATTTGGCCCATAATTCACCCCGTCATAATCGCTGTTTGCAAATATCTCATGGGCAATGGACTTATTCAGTTCCGACAGCTGGTTCAGCTTGGTATTGATGTCCTGCACCGCAATGGAAAAATCATTCTTGGTCTGCTCCATCAGTGTCTGCAAATTGGCATCATATTCATTCAGGACCTGGGTCACGGCCTTAAACGCATGCATGACAATATTGGCGTTGGTCTCCTGATACGGATTCTGGCTGAAATCCGCCAGGGACTGGGACAATGCGGTAAGGGCCGACTTAATGCCGGTGCCTTCCACCTCCGGGTCACTGATGATTCCCTCAATCTGGTCCAGGATGGCTGCCTTCTGGTCAAAATACCCAACATCGCTGTACTGTTCCCTGAACTTGGCGTCCAGGTATGGATTGCGTATCTGGGCTACTCCCTTTGCATCCACGCCCTGTCCTGCCAGGGGTATGGAACTGTAATTGAACTGGCTGCTCCCATAGACATTGACGCTTACTGAATCCAGACGCTGTCTGGTATATCCCTTTGTATTAACATTACTTATATTATTTCCCACGATATCAATGGCTTTCTGGTTTACCATGATACCCCTCTTAGCTGTCTCCAGCCCCATGAATGTCGGTCTCAATCTGCCACTCTCCCTGTATCAGCCTGATATCAGGCCTTTTTCTCCAGCTTGCTCCCCTTTTGTACGGTCGGGCGTCCATAGATTCCTGTGGGATTGCCCACCATCCTGGAATCAATGCCCATGCGTTCCAGTTCAGACTTCGCAAGCACCTCTGCCTTCTTGTTATAATACTGGATATTGCCGATGGATCCGTCAATCCTCCGGTACAGCTCCAGCAGTTCCTTCCGCTCACTGTCCTTTGCCTCATCAGCTATCTGTTTTAACGTCCTGCCATCCAATCCATGGGCAGTAAACAGTTCCTGGCGTCTGTGTTCCAGGTTCTCAAGCTTCTTATCCATGGCCTGCTGCATCATGATGGTCTGCTCCACCTTATCCAGCTCCCTGGTCATCAGAAGTCCCAGCTTTTCTACCTGCTTCTGCTCCATGGCCTCCAGGGCCTCTGTGTATTCCAATAAAAAATCAATGATTTCTTCCAATTGCTTCCCCTTCCTACAGACCGCTCATCAGACGCCTTGCAATCTGTTCAGCCGAAACCTGGTATGTGCCGTCCTGTACCTGCTGCTTAAGGACAGCTATCCGCTCTGCCGGGGCCTCTTCTTCCATGGACCTGGTCAATGCCGCTGCAAATGCGGAAGCATCGCTTTTCTTGGCCCCTTCACTGCTGATGCAGATGGCATCCCCTCTGGCCTTCCCGGCTGCCTGGGGAGACACGGGAGCACTTTTCTCCGTATGTTTTGCACTGCTCACAGCGTTCTGGTACGCTGCGTAATTTCTCGTAATCTTCATATCCATAGCCCGGCTTCCTTTCCTTAGGTGCTCTTTGTATGGCAATACTTATGTCCTGATTCTATTAACCTTATAATAGTTATCGAACGCCAAGTTGAAAACTTTACAGGTTAAATGTTATTTTTTATATTTTTCAAATAAAAAGCCGCCGGGGCGCTGCCTGAAATGATACCATTCCCGGCACTGCCCTGACGGCTTATGACCTTCCAATCCCATTGTGCATGCTGGCGCTTAATGCCACGGTTCCTTCTTCACCACCAGAATGGCCTGCACAAGGGCCCCTGTGACCTCCGAACCGTTCTCCAGTTCTGCCTTACTGCGTTTTTCCTGGTCCCCTTCCTTCATCACCACATAGCGCGGTTTCAAACGGTTCAGGGCCAGGGCCGCAATATCCTTTTTACACTTATCGCATTTACAGCAGTTAAACCTGTCCAGGGTGGAATCCAGCCGCGATATGACCAGTTCCTCCATCAGGTTCACCAGCACCATGTTGTTCTCTTCCTTAAATGGCAGGGTAACCGGATTGCGCTTTAAGGCTTTTGCCATGGATGCCGCTGTGGGCGGTGTCAGGGACCCAAAGCCCGGTGCGCCGGACATACCTGACGCAGCGCCTTCTGCTTCCCGTGCCATTCCGGCGGATGCCGCCTGAACGGCACCATCTGCATGCATATCCCCTGCATTACCCAGCGTATCCTTTTTTGCGGCAGACGGCATGATTTTGCGGTACATCATTTCTTTATCAATCTCTGTCCTGGTCTTAGCCATTTGCCTTAAGCCCCCTTTGCATCAATTCCTGAATCAGGCTCCCGTAATCCCGCACCGCATTGCAGTCAGGCGCATACTCCAGCACGGAACACTGCAGGGACTGGGCCTCCCTGAGCGCTACGCTCTCACGGATGAATGTTTCCAGAACAGGCATCTGCAAATCCTCTGCCACCATCCTGAGCGTTCCCTCCACCTCTTTGCTGAACCTGGTCCTGGGATTGTGCTTGGTAAGGAACACCCCCAGGATCTGAATATCAGGATTACAGTAATTCCTGACACGGCGTATGGTTTCCTCCAGCTGGGTAATCCCCTGCAGGCTGAAAATATCCGAGAGCATGGGCACCAGCACATAGTCAGCTGCCGTAAATGCATTCACTGTCAGGATGCCAAGGGCAGGCGGCGAATCAATGAGTATGTAATCATAAAGCCCCTTCAGTGAATCCAGGGCCTCCTTAAGAAGGAACTCCCTCCTGACCCCTGTAAACTCCAGTTCAATACTGCTGAGAAGGATGTTGGATGGAATTACATCTACCAATGTGGACTTCTGAACCGCATATCTGGGCTTTAGCTCCCCCTTCAGAACATCATAGATGGTGGCGCTCTCCGTATCCGCCCCCAATGAAAAACTCAAGTTTCCCTGCGGATCCATATCCACCGCAAGGACCCTGTAGCCCATTTCCTTTAACGCCGTTGCAATCACATAGGCTGACGTGGTCTTTCCCACACCGCCCTTCTGGTTAGACAACGCAATGGTTACCGCCATAATGTACTCCCCCAGGAACTCCTTTGTTCCTCATTTGTCATATTCTGGTTTTTATTATATCAGGAAATGCGGGTTGAGACAATTGGGTTTTTCTTCCTTTCATGGCCTATTTACACCGGATTTGCGGTTAATGCTGTTTTCTATGCAGCCGTATGGATATAAAGCCGGAGCGCTGCCGCGGGCTGATGACAGCCAGGCAGCAGCGCCCTATATCAGGAATTGCAATATTTTTACATCATGGTTTTCAAATTCGTAATGTATAGCATCCTCATATACATCTAAATCAATATTGTCAGTTGGCATTAGCCGTTCAAATTGATAGTTTCTTTCTGTCTTCACTAACACATCATTCTCTTTTTAATATTCATCGCTTAGCAGGAAATCAGCAACGTGCATGGTTTTGATTCCCTCATAATTGCCGCCCGCAAATGCATCTGTACGCAACACATACTTAGGATAGTTATCCCGAATATCAAGCAGCCTGCCATATTCGCGTTTTTCGGTTTCAGGGGAACCAATCTCCTGAGTCACTTGAATGTACAGCTTGTTTTCCTGCTTAATGGCAATGAAATCTATTTCAGCGTTTTCTAATTTTCCAACGTATACATCATATCCTCGGCGCAGCAATTCAAGATAAATGATATTTTCCAGCATGGCCGCTACACTGTTCGCTGAATATCCCAGCACGCTGTAACGCAGCGCCGGATCAGCCAGATAGAATTTTTCCTGTGTTTTCAAAATTTCCTTGCCCTGTACATCGAAGCGGGAACAGCGGTGTAGGATATAGGCGCTTTCCAGCTTGCTGAGGTAGTTATAAACCGTTTCGTTATCAATGGCCCGATTTTCGCTTTTCAGATATTTTGAAATGGAAGCAGCGGAGAAGGTCCGTCCAACATTGTCAAATGCGAACTTCACAATACGCTCCAGCTGATCCACCTTGCGGATTTGATTACGCCTTACAATATCAGTAAATATTGTAGAATTGTAAATATCCCTGACGATGGTATATACCTCGTCCGGCGTGTATTTTTGCAGATGAACTGCCGGGAATCCCCCAAGCCGCAGATAATTTGCAAGTTCTGTGTAAGAGTCAAGAATCTCCGTATATTTCTTTCGGAAGGTCATATACTCGGAAAAGGATAAAGGGTAAATGCGAAATGCGATATAACGGCCAGTCAAGTAAGTAGATATTTCAGAGGACATCATCCTGGAGTTTGAGCCGGTTACATAAATGTCTACATCATAGTCAGCCATAAGGGAGTTTACAACTTTCTCCCATGATTTTACTTCCTGAATCTCATCCAGAAAAAGGTAGGTCTTACCCTTTAAAAATAAATGCTGCTTGAAGTGTGCAAACAACGCTTTCGCTGTCTTTATATCCTCATATTCCAAAGAATCAAAGCTATAATGCAATATTTGCTCCTCATGGATACCCCGTTCTTTCATTTTATCCATCAGCATTTTCAAAATAGTTGATTTCCCACAGCGGCGGATTCCAGTAAGGATTTTTACAAATGGTGTATCCGCATATGTCATTATCTTATCTACGTAAATTGGTCTATTAATCAAAAAAGACACCTCCCATCTATAATAGAATACCGCATTTTCATCAAAATATCAATAGTTTTTAAGGTTATAACCGCAAAACTTAAGTCTAATATAACCGTTGTCAGTGGAAGGTCGGATTAGACTTTGATTTTGTCACTAATGTAACTTCTTCTTGCACCCCCTCCTTTTACAGATTTTAATATTAGTAGAAATAATGGAAAAAGGATAAAGATAACCCCCTCAAACCCTTACATGGGGTTTGAGGGGGGGGGGCAGGGGGAGATTGAGGTGCCTTTGCTATACAGTATGGGCATATCTATGTCATGGATACAATTACATTAAGGAATTCTCCTTTTCCCATCCCGCCGCCCTGTTCTCTGACAAAAATCCCATCAGAAGTCCTTGGCTACTGAAGTCATCTACTTCGACTTCCTCCAAAACCACATCAATCCTGTCTTGCATTTTCTCTTTCTGATGGAACCATTCTTTATCATTTTCCGGATATTGGAAATAACTGCGCTGTCCCTGTATGAATCCATTATGCATCAGCCATTCCTCTGCTTTTTCCTTATCGGAAAAAACACGTATCTCCTCACCTTTCACCTCGAACTGGATTATCCCCATCTTCATACGTTGCATTTTGAGTAAATACATTTTTACCTCCCTTTCGTTTCGCTCTAACCTGCATCAGACCCGGATTACGTCATATATCCTGTCATGTATTTTCCATCAAAATATATTTTTGTCAAGAAGCGAAAAAGCCCCCCCCCCCTGTTTCCCCATTCCTTCATGATAAGTTCACCATAGCGGACATAGCCATTCATGGTAAGTATGACCGGATATTTGTCAACTACGTTTTTGTATCTCACCCAATTGGGACTGACATGATCGAATATATCTTTTCATATTAATTCCTTTCATCAAACACGACACATGTAACTGGACATTCAAGGCCAGAAAATAATAAATAAAAATTGCAGTACATTGCTCTGTCCTCTTCCACATATGGCTGGGGATACGGTTCGAAAAAGAGCTCATTATAACATGTTTCTACCCAGTCTGTCATATGACTGCAGACAGCTTCTGCCCAAATGACTTCCAAAATCATTAAATATAAAGGCAGTGGGACAGCCGTATACATCCGTGTAATCCAGATTCCATTTCATATATCTGTATGGACAGTTTGCATCCGGTTGATTGGTATCTTTATACTAAAAATATCCATTTATGTTTCCCCTGGTAATATCCAGCTACCTGTTCCAAAAAACTTGGCCAACCAGCCCTCATAGCAGCGCGCCATATTATCTTCATAGTTCTTTGTTTCCGGTGTTTGCAGAAGTGACCGGAGAAAAATGACAGCAACTGCCCCTGTTGCTTTTTTTATCTCGATATTTCTTTCCCCTTCCCAATTGCTGACATCCGATTGTGTGGCACTATCTGGTTATAGGACCGTATTTAATATATATAATTATAATAAAAATCTAATAGGAAATCTATATTTAAAAGAACGAAGCAAAACAAATCCTCTGCAGTCAAAAAGGCACTGCCTCCAGACCAATGATAAATGGTCCGAAGACAGCACCTTAATATTCAAAAGAATAATATTATATAAACTTAAAATTATCTTACTGTAATAACTGCAAAATGGACTGTGGCTGCTGATTAGCCTGAGCCAGCATAGCCTGAGCAGACTGCATCAGAACACTGTTCTTTGTGAACTCCATCATCTCTTTTGCCATATCCACGTCACGGATACGGGATTCAGCAGCTGTGATGTTCTCGGTGGTAACACCCAGGTTGTTGATAGTGTGCTCTAAGCGGTTCTGAATAGCACCAAGTTTTCCACGGCTGGTAGATACCTGGTTAATTGCGTCGGTAATTTTGCTAATGGCTGCGGATGCACCGTCCCTGTCACCGATATCAATATCACCTATGCCAAGCGAATCAACATGCATATTACTTATTGATAACTCAAGCTGATTCCAAGCATCATTCGTATCGCCAATTTGAAGTTTTAATCCACCACCAGTAGAAAGACCTGAACCGTTATCCAAATCAAATTGCCCAGCTGTAGCACCACCTGTTGTGCCTCCAGTTATAGCCTGTAAATCATTCCCAGTTTTTGTCCCGTCGAAAGAGACTCTCATATCAGCGCCCGCGTCTGCTAACATCTTATTAATTTCACTTGCACTATATGATTGGGTGCTTCTAAGATTAACAGTTATATTTCCATCTCCACCTTGAGTCGCACCATACGCCCCAGCATCGTCTTTTTTAAAGGTCAAATGCTTTGTATTTACTCCAGCTTTCGTCGCTGACACAGTAACACCACTTGCTGTCTTAGATGCCTTTACAGCCGCAGCTGATGCTATTTCAACTATCTTACCACCACCTGTTGCATCTAATTCAAAATTTTTGTTTACAGTTACGCTTATTTTTCCAGCAGCGTCGTCCGGAGTGCCTTTCACACCACTAATTAATTTATCTAAATCAGCCTGTGAATAGGTATTACCTTTTGTCAAGGTTAATGTCAAGGTTTTATTGTCCGTCCACTCTGCATCATCAGCAGCGCCTGAATTTATTATGACTTTAAAGCCCTCTGGTGCGGTAAAAGTAAAGTCTGTATTTGCAGTTTTAAGTTGTGTTCCACTTACAGCACCAGTAGCTACTCCACCTGAAGTACCAACGCCCATAGAGCCATCTAACAACTTAATCCCATTAAAGTTAGTACTATCCGCAATACGGTTAATTTCGTCCTTTAACGCATTAACCTCATCCTGCAATGCCCTTCTATCAACATCATCCGTATAAGTACCATTCGCAGACTTAGTAGCCAGTTCCTGCATACGGTTCAGCATGGAATGAACTTCCTGCAGTCCGCCTTCAGCTGTCTGTACTAAAGAGATAGCATCCTGGGAGTTATCGCTTGCCGCTGTCAGACCTTTAATCTGTGCTCTCATCTTCTCAGAAATAGCCAGACCGGCTGCGTCATCGCCTGCGCGGTTGATTCTGTAACCGGATGACAGTTTCTCAAGAGACTTAGATACTGAACTGTTGTTTACGCCCAGCTGTCTGCTGGAGTTTAATGCCATAATGTTGTGTTGAATCCTCATACTAATTACCTCCATGTAATTATAATATTCCGGGAAATCCTTTTCCCTGTTTCATGACATATCCCAATGCCGGACGGGCCCTGTCTGACACTGGACCAAGCTTCCGGAACATCCATTCCTTCCGCTCTGTAATATTTATCGTACGCACCCCCTCTTTTATTCACCAAAAAAGTGCACAAAAATCGAATTCGTTTTTTGTGCACTCTATCTATAAAGACTCTATTCATAAAGACTCTATCCATAAAGACTCTGTTCAATATAAAATTCTTCCAGGGACAGGCCATGCTCCTTCATATACCTTGCCGCTTCCACCCCCACATAACGGTAATGCCACGGCTCATACTCAATCCCTGTGATATCCACCTTATCTTCCCCATACCTCATGATAAAACCATAATCCTGGGCATTCTCCATGAGCCATTGGCTTTCCGGTGTCTTCTCAAATTCCTTCTCAAGCTTATGGTACTTATTGGTATAAAAATCAACCGCCAGGCCCAGGCAATGTTCCCCTGACCCCGGGATGGATATGGTCTGCCTTGCAAGAATATATGATTCTTCTTTCGTATGACCGCTTCTCACATAAGACTGCACCTTCCGGTTAAACAGTTTTTCCTGTTTGTCCAATGTTCTGTAGCCTGAGCACACGACAGGTGATAACCCCTGCGCTTTCATATCTTCCAGCATCTGCATCAGCGGTTCATAAATCCGCTCGTCCACTGACTGCTCGGTTCCCGGAATGGCTTTTAACTCCGCCGCATAATCCTCAGGCACCGGGTACTCCGCGTTAGTAAGTATCAGGCACCACATATCATCCTGGCTGATGAACAGTTCTTTATCCCCATCCATTCCACCGCTATGCTTCGTACCCTCATCTGCCTGCCCGCCTAAATGCATCCGGTCATCTGCACTTCCTCCATCCAAACCAAAATCACCATCTGCCCTATACCCTTCTCCAACACCCAGATCATCTCCAGCCGAACCTTCCCCATCCGCTGCCGAAACCGTCCCTGCTCCCACAGCCTCCGTCACCTTCGCCGCCTCCACCGCCCGCTCCCGTTCCAGCTTCCGGTGTGCCGATATATAAAACAGGGTCAGGATTATCAGGAAGGTATAAATCATCACCCGCCTGTTCCTGACCATACGCCGGTCCTGTGATTTTCCCTGGGCCATGTCCCCGTATCCTCCTAAACATAACTTCCATGCTGTCCATTTCCTGCATTATCCGGCAGTATCCCGCTACCGTATCCGCCTTAACTGGTCCCCCTGCCTCCGCAGGATATACCGGTACAGCAGGTCCTCCTGCCTGGTAGCCATTTCCATGAACTCGCATCCATAGCCATAATCCCCTTCGGGCCTCTGCACCTGACGGCGCACCTCGCAGGTATACAGCATGGAATCGCCCATGGCCGGTATCACCATATTAAAACGGTCATTGGTCCTGAATTCTTCCTTGCTCCTGAACATCAGGCCGCCCAGGCTGATATCCACCAGCTGCACCTTAAGCCCGTTGACATCCTTGGAATCGCCTTCCATCTCCATCACATCGTCCCCGCGCATGCAGTTATAGATGATGCCTGTGTCCCTTGTACTGATACGGAAATACTCCCGCCGCTCATCATTGGTGGCCTCGTTTAAATCAATTATCCTGGCCAGCTTGGGCGAGGACAGGTACACCCTGCCAATCAGCACCTTAAAACCAAGCTGGGTATTATAAATCTCCAGCTTTATCAAAAGATTATATGGAATCCCCGGCAGTTCATTGCGGGAGCTGCCCACGTCGATGAAATTCTTCCCGATGCGGTGCAGGACCCCCATACTGATTAAATCGTTATTCTTTGCTTTTATGACACACGACGAGCCCACATACCCATCCAGCAAATCAACCAATTCCGCCACCCCCTGTATTCATCCTGTTGTCGTCCATCAAGTGACATCCGGCGTAAACACGCCGTCAGCTGTCATTCCTCTCGCGCCCGGACACCAGATTCCGGCGCAGACGGCCGGCCTGGCTTCCCGCCCCTGAAGTTTTTCCTTCTAAAGCTTTTGCAGCAGCCGCCTTCTCCACACCCCGTATCTGGGCCGAGGTCTCCATGAGCTTGCAGTAAATCCCCGCAACCACCTCATACAGCTCCACCGGTATATTGCACCCCACATCCAGCATACAGAGCAGGGATGCCGCACTGTCGTCCTTGAATACAGGAATCCCCTTTTTTTCCGCAATATCTATGATGTGCTCTGCAACCGTCCCATAGCCTGATGCAATCACCACCGGGGACGTGTCTTCATCTGCATTGTATTTTAAAGCCACCGCTTTATTTTTCTTAAATTTTGACATCTACGCCCGTCCTTTTAAATGGCAGGTTTTTAAATACCTCCATCAGGGAACGCACATGGTCCATGCGCTCCACCTCTATGTCAGCCGCCCGGTAACCGTGTTCCTCCATGATTTTCCTGAACTCGGGTACCAGTCCCCCGAATATCCCTGTATAAGATTCAGGACAGTACAGGTGGAACCCCAGTTCCTTTCCCGCCATCATGAACTCTGCCTCCATCTGCCCAATCCCAGGTATGTCAAAGGTAATGAGCACATGGACATGGTCTGTCCCGCCGGAATCCCGGCTTCCCCGTTCCCCGCCCCGTCCCTCGTCCTTGGGGTCTATCCAAAGTTCGGAAAATGCCTTCATCCCCTGGTAATCCACCGGGATTACAAAATGCAGCAGCGGCGTATAATTACAGGGCGAGGACAGCAGGCTGGTGATGATTTTCTCTATCTTATCCCCGTTCAGGCTATTCATGGGGGTTTCCCTGTCCTGCTTTGTAATGATTTCCGCCAGGGTATCCATGATCCTGGAACGGTTTTCCTGCCGCTCCGGCCCACGGAAGCTTTCTATGTAATCCCGGACCATTTCCCGTAACCGTCCCTTGTCTTCCCGGCTGTTCACATGGATGAGAAGGTTCAGAAGCGCCTCCTGCAGATATGCCTCGTTGTCCTGGTACCTGGACATATTGTAAAGGATGTTGGGCAGGACCCTGGCGGTCTGGGGAGAGTAGAGCACGCTCTGTTCCAGTTCCTTTAAGGCCTGCTGCACCTCGGTCTTAAGTTCCTCAAACTCCTGGCCGCTGCGGACATCCCGGACCCGCGCGGCCAACTGTACGAACTTCCCATAGAGCGTCCTGCTGCCGGACAGCTGTTCCGACAGGTATTCCAGGCTGTTGGCCACGGAATCCAGCACGTCCTGCCGGGAAATGCTTCCATTTATTGCCTTTAAAAGCTCCGCTGTCTCCAACCGCAGTTCCGGCTTATCCCCCAGCTGGTTCCTCAGGAAGTCAAACAGTTCCCCCTTAAACAGGGTGGAGGCATATTCCTGGTCCACCAGTTCATCCACAATATGCTCCGGCTCAATTAAAAGCGCGTCAAAAAGCTGCCTTATTTCCTGGGTCACCGTGTTGTTATTCACCGGCAGGAGGCTGATGATTTCCTCCAGCATATATATATTCTTCAGGTAGTTGACCGTTACCGCCGGGTCCTTTAACAGGTTCATCAGGGTAGCGGCCCCGGCCTCCCGCTCCAGCACATTGTGGTTTCCCAGAAGACCGCTGCCCTCGGGATTCTTGGTGATATGCCGGATTTCCTGCATGTCAAAGGGGACCGATGGGTCTTTCATCGCCTTATCCGGCTGTATGATATTCTTGTTGATGACCGGAGAAGTCACCCGTAAGATGTCTGCCATTAGCGAATTCCTTTCCTGATTTCCCCGTCAAGATAGTAGAAGGTACAGTTATCCTCCTTTTTGGTGATGCTCATCTTACAATCCCCAATGTTGATGACGCTTCCGGGATAAACCTCCCTTGCCGTAAGCCTTGATTTGCCAACCTCCCGCAGTTTCCTGGACAGTTCGGCGCCCTGCTGCTTCAGTTTCTTTTCCTTCAGCGAATTGATGGGGGCTTCCAGCTTAAGCTTTGCCAGACGGTCACGCTGGATTGGCGTGATGCTGCCCTCCTTGAGCTTTCCGTTAAGATATGATATATCCTTATTAAGCTCGGTGAGTTTCCTGGACAGCAGCAGCATTTCCTTCCCCACTGCCTCCATCTCCTCCATCAGCTGGGGAGTCAGGCCGAGGGTAACCGAGGTCGTGATATGGCTGGGCGCGCCTACGGCCTTTACATTCATACAGTTATAGACCGAGCAGTTCCCGCCGATGAACGCGCCGCGCTTTCCCATCAGGGTCAGGTCATGGCCGCAGGACACCTCTGAGTTGATGATGTACTCTGCCTGTATGTTATTTTTTGCGTAAATGTTGCAGTCTTCCAGGAACTTGGCCGTGATATCCCCGTCTGCCTCCAGGACGCCGCTTTTCATTCCCCGCATTCCTTTGTGCAGCAGGATGTCCCCGCCTGCCTTCAGATAAGCGCCTTCCACGATCCCCATCACCGTGATGTCGCCCTTGGCAATCACCCTGTATCCCTCCAGCACATCCCCGTGAACCACAACGCTGCCTGTAAAATCAATATTTCCCACGCTGTTGTCCACATTGCCGGACACGGAAAATATATTCTCCACATGGAACCGGCCGGAACGGAAGGTCAGGTTGCCCTCACATGCCGTAACCAGCTTATCCCGCTCCGGGGTATATACGATATTCCTTCCCTGGGGGATGGGAGGCATGGTGCCGTTCTTTCCCCGTACAGGTTCGCCGAACACATCCACGCCGTCCTCCGGCTCCGTGGGCATGGTGATATCGCACACCACATCCCCTTTCTGGACATTATGTATCAGGTTCATGCTTTTAAAATCAATGCCGCCATTGCCCTTGGAAGCATACTTTAACTGGGCCTTCCTGGGAAAATAGTCCTTAATCCGTCCATCTTCCCCATTGATTGCAGGCATTCCGTTTGCAATGACAGCCATCTGCAGATACTGCCTTTCATTGACAATGGTTCCTATCTTCTCCTCGTCAACGCCAAAGCATATCCCCTTCTGCTCCAGTGCATCATGTATCATTGCCCTGGACACGTCCTGTCCTTCCCCCTGGGGGCCGTGCACCATCATGGAGACACTCATCCTGTCGTCAGCCACAATCAGCTCCACCCAGGCATCCTGGTCCGTTTCCCCGGCCGGCACATCTTCACCCTGGACTGAACCATATCCACCCTGGGCTGAACCATATCCACCCTGGCCTGAACCATATCCACCCGGTCTTCCATCCCCATATCCGGTCCCGCCATATGAATCCTGGTCATATGCATTCCGGCCGGACATATCCCAGTCGGACGCATCCTGTCCATCTGCCCCGGTCTGCTCCTTTCCCAGAAGCTCCCGTTCCACCTGCTCCCTCCGCCTTACTTCAGCCTCATTCCAGTCCTCAACCGTTTCCACCCGGTGGTCACTATCCTGGTCCCTGCCGTTCTGGTCCCTGCCATTTCTGCTCCCGCTGTCTTGGCTCCTGCCGTTTCGGCTTCTGCCATCCTGGCCCCTGCCGTCCCGGGCACCGTCCGCATTTTGGCCTCCTGTCCCTTCATCTTCCCTGTCTGTATCGTCATAGGACTGCCCCTGTGTCCGTGATTCTCCTTCCCGTTCATCCTCTCCCACATGTTCCGGGATCCCATCCTCCTGATTGTCATCAAGAAATTTAGATAACAAGCTGTAAATCAGACTTTTTTCGTTCATGGGCACCCCCTTTTAGCACAATCTGCTGATGTCGTTACCTTAAGTTATTAATCATCTCTTCCATCTGGTCCGCAGTGCTTACAATCCTGCTGTTAAGCTGGAATGCGCGCTGGGTCTGCATCAGGTTGACCATCTCCGTGGACATGTCGGCATTGGACATTTCAAGGGTCCTGGTCATGACCGAGCTTTTCTCCTGGTCCTCATCCAGATCCTCTATGGACATCCACTCCCCGGAAGCCTCACCGGTACGGAACAGGTTGGACCCCGCATGGATAAGGCCCTCCGGGTTCTCGCACACAAACAGGCCAATCCGGTCCGCAATGGAATCCAGGTCCAGTTCCCCTGTGTCATCTCCCCTGCCGTCTTCCGCCGCCTTGTACTCCAGCTCGATTGGCTCGCCGTCCCAGTCCAGCACATAACTGCCGTCGCTGGTGGTCAGGTAATTGCCGTCCTCGGTGGAGGATATCTGGAAGGCGCCGTCCCTTGTGTAAGCCGGCTCCTCCTCGTCCTCGCTGGTCTGGATGGCAAAAAACGCCTTGCCTGACACGGCAAAATCCAGGGCACGTCCGGTCTTGCGGAAAATCCCCTGCTGGAACGTGGTTCCCGGCCCATTGTTCTTCACGCCGTGTCCCACCTGGGCCTCCGGCCTCATATCCATCTGGGTGTACAGCAGGTCATTAAAATCACTGCGCATGGACTTATATCCGTTGGTCCCCACATTTGCCATGTTATTGGCAGTCACATCCAGGTCCTGCTGGAATGCGTTCATGGCTGAGACTGCCGTATAATATGAAATATTCATCTCTTATCCCCCTACAGCTTCCCTATCTCATTGGCTGTCTTCTGGTTCATCTGGTCTATGATGGTAAGGGCCTTGCCGCATGACTGGAACGCCCTCTGGACCTCCATGGCCCTGGTCATCTCATTGTTCAGGTTCACGCCTGACTGCTCCAGCTTTCCCTGGTAGACCGTGGGATAGACCTGGGTAAGTGTCACGCCTCCGCCCGCCCCGTAGGTGCCGTTGTCATAAAATGTCAGGTTGTCATAATCATCCGGCTCTACTATCTGTATCTGGTCCAGCTCCCCGTCCTCATTGTCGTAGATGATTCCGTCCGCGCCAACACGGAACCCGCTCTCATCCACGTACACAGGGCCGCCGTCCCCCATTACCTGGCCAACGCCGGGAAGTATCAGGTTCCCCTCCTCATCCCGTTTAAAATGTCCGTTGCGTGTGAGATACTGGCCGTCCGTGCCCTGGATGACGAAGAATCCGTCCCCGTTAATGGCCAGGTCATAGGTCTGCCCTGTATCCACCACCGGAGCCTGGCCATGGGTGGTCATCTCCCTTGTGCCGATGGATATGGTGGAACCCTGGCCCAGCCCCTGGGTCTGCCCGTTCATCTGGCGCACCAGCTGTTCATTGAACGTGGTTTTTACCAGGCGTTTGGGCTTATAGCCGCTGGTCTTCACATTGGCGATGTTGTTGGCCGCCATGTCTAATGACCGCTGGTTCATCAGCATGCCCGAGGCAGCTGTATAAAATCCTGAAAACATATCCTTATCCCCTCATATAATCTTCCAAACTGCTTTTCAGTTTCCTGATTGCCTTGGTGTGGATTTGGCATACGCGCGACTGGCCGATGCCCATGACCTCTGCAATCTCTGAATATTTTAATTCTTCATAATAATACAATGTTATGACAAGCCGCTCCTTTTCCCCCAGGCCGTCGATGGCAGCCGTGAGCATTTCCATCATTTCCCTGTAAAAAAGGCTTTCCTCGGGCTTGCCGTCCATGTCCCCTGCCTCCAGCTCCCCTTTTGCAAATATGGCTGTCATGTCCTGCAGCGCTGCTTCAAATGAAAGTACGGATGCGTGGTTCATGTATTTTATATGATTTTCTACTTTTTCAACGGGCATGTCAAGGTATCCGGCCACATCCTTCACATCCGGCTCCCCCATCTTTTCATGGGACAGGATGGAAAATGCCTCATCCACCTTTTTCTGGAAATTCCTTGCCCTGTGGGGTACCCAGTCCTGGCTGCGTATATAGTCAATCATGGCCCCGCGCACGCGCACGAATGCATATGTCTCAAACCTGGCCCCTTTGCCGGGGTCATAGCGGTCCAGACATTCCATCAGCGCCAGCACCCCCTGGTCCGTCAGATCCTCCTGCTCCAGAAGGCTCCCGGCCATGGTCCGCAGCTGTACGGCGGCGGACCTTACAATGGGGAGATAATGTAGGACCAGTTTATTCCTCAGTTCCTGGCTGCCGTTTTTCCTGTACGCCTCCAGGTCCCTGGTCATTTCCTCATGGTCTGTCTGTTCCATCTGCATAACCTGTTACCTCTGCTGCCATTCCTAACTCAGGGAAATGCTTCCCAATGCCTGTATCTGTATATTGTTGTCTATCTCACTGAAGGATACCACCGCCACATTGGGGTAGAACTGGTCAATCAGCTTTTTAAAGTAAATCCGTACCACCGGGGAGGTGAGTATGATCGGGATATTTACCAGATCCTTAATCTTGTTGATCTCCGCCGTGGCCGATGACACGATGCTCTGGATTGCAGCAGGCTCCAGGGCCAGATAGGAACCGGTGTCCATCTTCTTAACCGAGGACATGATCATGTTCTCTATCTTGTCGTCCAGGCTGATGACCTTCATCTGCCCGGCCTCTGAGAACCTGCGGGAGATGGTGCGCTTTAATGCCTGGCGCACATACTCGGTCAGCATATCCGTATCCCTGACCTGGCTTCCGTAATCGCTTAGGGTTTCCACGATGGTCTCCATGTCGCGGATGGGAATCCCCTCCCGCAAAAGGTTTGCCAATACCTTCTGCAGCCCGCCCACCGTGATGATGGACGGTATGGTGTCCTCCACAATACTGCTGTTGGTCTTTTTCAGTGTCTCTAAAAGATTGTTTACCTCCTGACGGTTAAGAAGCTCATGGAGATGCTCCTTCACCACCTCGGAAAGGTGGGTTATGACCACGGAGGTGGGGTCAATCAGGGTATATCCTGCCAGCTCGGCCTGTATCTTCCTGTCCTCGCTAATCCATTTGGCGGGAATGTGGAAGGCAGGGTCGATGGTGTCGATTCCCGGCACGTCATCCGCGTCCGTTCCAGGCGGCAGCGCCAGGTAGTGGTCCATCAGGATATCCCCTCTGGCCACCTCCTCCCCCTTTAACAGGATGCTGTACTGGTTGGGGTTAAGCTGCCCGCTGTCCTTAATCCTTACAGAGGGAATGACAAATCCCATGTCCAGGGCCATCTGCTTGCGGAACATGACCACACGGTCAATGAAATTGCCGCCGTTGCTCTCGTCCGCCAGGGGAATCAGGCTGTAGCCGAATTCCATTTCTATCTGTTCTACATTTAATAGTCCATAAACGTTTTCAATGTTTTTGTAATAGGACGCCTCGCTGGTGACTTCTGTTTCCACAAATTCTTCCACGGTCTCCGCCACCAAGCCCTGCTGGCGTTTATACAGGTAATATCCCCCGCCTGTCAGGCCCGCGGATATCATCAGTATCTGGGGCACCGGAAATCCGGGAATCAGGCACAGGCAGGCAGCAGCGCCGCCCGCTGTCATCAGCACCCTTGGCTGGGCCAGGAACTGCTTTGTCAGATCCTCGCTCAGGCTGTTCTCCGACGCGGACCGGGTCACGATCATACCCGTTGCCACCGATATGAGCAGGGCCGGGATCTGGGATACCAGACCGTCCCCAATGGTGGAGGTGGTATAAATCTGCATGATATCCTGTATGCTTCCCTGGCTGTTCATGATACCAACGATGACGCCGCCCACAAAGTTGATGAAGGTAATGATGATGGAGATAATGGCGTCTCCCTTAACAAATTTGGTGGCACCGTCCATGGAACCGAAGAAATCCGCTTCCCTCTGGATTTTGGAACGCCGCTCCTTGGCCTGCTGCTCATCAATGAGGCCGCTGTTCAGATCGGCGTCAATGGCCATCTGCTTGCCGGGCATGGCGTCCAGGGTAAACCTTGCAGCAACCTCGGCCACACGCTCCGAACCTTTTGTGATTACAATGAACTGAACCAGCACGATGATTAAGAAAATAATAAAACCAATGACCACATTGCCCCGGATGACAAACTGTCCGAAGGTCTTGACCACCTGCCCCGCATAACCGTTGTCAAAGAGGATTTTCCTGGTGGATGATATGTTAAGCCCCAGCCGGAACAGGGTCGTGACCAGCAGGAGGGAGGGAAATACGGAAAACTCCAGGGTTTCCCTGATATACATGGTCATCACAAGAATCAGCAAAGACAATGTTATGTTCAGTATAAATAAAAAGTCCAGTATGGGTGTGGGCAGGGGAATCAGTATCAGGAAAATGATTCCGATGATTCCCGCTGTTACAAGGATATTAAACCGTTTCAACTTTATTCACCATTTCCAATAATGCTTCTTGTATTTACTATTTCAGTGATACGTACACCGAAGTTGTCGTCAATCACAACCACTTCCCCCCTGGCAATGAGCTGTCCGTTGACAATGATGTCCACAGGCGCATCTGCCTGTTTATCCAGCTCCACCACGGTTCCGTTGTTGAAATTCAGCACATCCTTAAGCCTGCGCCTGGTCTTGCCGATTTCCACCGACACGTTAAGGGGCACATCCATGATAAGCCCCAGGTTGCCGCTGATGGCAGGGCTCCTGTACATGGTATCCTGCCCGGGCTGTGTCCGGGCAGCGGCGGCATTCCCGCCCCACGAAAGTCCCGGGACTGCCGGGGCTGCGCCGTCCATCATCCGTCCTGCCGCGGGCGTTGCCTGACCGCGTCCGGCTCCCTGGCCCACAATCACGCTTTTCTCCATCTCACGCGCCTGCCTGGCAGCCTCTTCCTCCTCCTGCCTGGCCCTGGCCTGCGCTTCCTGCCTGGCCTGAATCTCCTGCGCCAGGCTGTCTATGGCTGCGGCCGATATGCACTCAATGAATTCCGACTCAACCATATCCTTTATCCGCATGGTATAATTAACAACCATGATCCTGGAATCAGGCTGATCGCCGATGACAGGGGACAGGTTCTGGCGTCCGTCTGACAGGACCAGCTGGCAGTCCGCAAAATCCATGGTATCGCCCAGATACTGCGCCATGGCCGTAGCCGAGGCGTGGGCCATCTGGTTCATCAGCTCCCCCGCAGCGCTCATGGCCACGTCGTCAAACACAAAATCCGGGTCAGGAAGGTCATCCACACCCATGAGTTCATTTAAAAATACCTGCATATCCCTTTGCCGGAGGATCATCACAACATTTCCGGCCACCTGGGAGGTAAGACAGCTTTTCACAAAGATAGCTGGTTCCAGGAGGCTGTATTCCACTTCCTTCACCGTCATCTCATGTATCTGGGGTTCCCCTATGGCTATGTCCGCCTTTAAAATGGATGAAACCGCTTCCCCCGCTGCCTGTGCATGTATCCTTATCAGTTCTTCAAACATCTGTCCGTCCGTCATTGCCTGGATATCCTGGCCTTCCTGTGCCTTCGCCATGGTTTAAGCTCCTTCTATTCCACAATCTCTTTGTTATTTCTTCTGCGGCGTTTCTTCTTAGCTGCCTTTTTCTGGCCGTCCTTTTCTTTTTCCTCTTCCGTCTTCTTATAGCTGGCCGGAAGAAGCTTGAACAGCTTTTCCTCTATGAATTTGGGGTTCTCGCCTTCCTGGATGGCCAATACGCCCTCCATCACCAGCTGCTTGCACAGGAATTCCTCTTCATGCCTGGCCTTCAGCTTGCTGGCCATGGGCAGGAATATGATATTGGCAAGCAGGGAACCGTACAGGGTGGTGATAAGCGCCACGGCCATGCCCTTTGCAAGGGCGTCCACATCCGACATGTTGCCCAGCATGAGGATCAGGCCCACCAGGGTTCCTATCATGCCGAAGGCAGGCGCGTAGCTGGCCGCCTTTTCATAGAAACGACGGTCCAGGGCGTGCCGCTCATCCAGCTGCTCAAGCTCCGTCTCCATGGCCTTGCGCACCTTCTCCGAATCCACGGAATCCACCACCAGCATCAGGCTGTTGTGCAGGAACGGCTCGTCGATTTCATTGAGCTTATCCTCCAGGGATAACAGCCCCTTCATCCGGGCCTCCGTGGCCAGGCTTACAATCTGACTTATGGACTGCACCGGATTAAAGGCATAGGGCCTCACAATGATTTTCAGGTGGCTGCCAATCTTCTTGAAGGCCCCTGCGGGAAATGATATCATCATGACCCCAATGGTCCCTCCAATGGTAATCGCCATACTCGGCACATCCACAAACGCCCGGATATTGGTAAAGACCAGTTTCATGGCCTCCTGGTCAAAGGTCATACCAAAACCCACAAGCCCCACCGCTAATATAAAACCTAGAATTGACAAGAAATCCATAACCCTACTTCCTTTTCTCCACTTTTCTCACTCTGCCCGTATGCTCAGCCCTTAATCTGGTCAATCATCCCGCGGAATGCCTCCCGGCGGAACTCCACTACCTTCTTTACCACTTCTTCCTTGGATTCCCTTACAATCAGGTGCTTTCCGTTGGTCAGGAGTATGGTGGTATCAGGATTCTCCATAATTGTTTCAATTAAATCGCAGTTCAGCACAAAGGCTTCCCCGTTTAGTTTTTTAAGTATGATCATGATACCGCCCTCCTGTCCTGTCATCAGGCCCTGTCTGATGCCTTATCCGGTTTCTTATCGCCAGGGCCTGATTGAAAATCTATTCCGCCATCTGAACGGCCTAAGGCCATCCATGCAGTTACCTCTTAAGATTTACCAGCTCTTCCAGGATGGAATCCGATACCGTGATGATCCTTGAGTTGGCCTGGAAACCTCTCTGCGTGACAATCATGTCCGCAAACTCTGTGGAAATATCCACATTGGACATCTCCAGGGACGAGGTCTTCAGGGCGCCTGTGCCGTCCTCACCTGCCTTGCAGGCCTTGGCGTCGCCGGAGTTGCCTGTGGCCTTAAAATAGGAATTGCCCACGCCCTCAAGTCCGTACGGGTTATCAAAGGTTACCAGGTCAATCCGCCCTATCTGGATTTTTCCAAGATTCGGGTGGTTGGCTTCTATGATACCGTTTGCCAGGATGGTCACGCCCGCGTCGGAAAGGGATACGGTACCGCCTGCGCTTCCGTCCGTCAGGGTGAATGCCTTGCTGCCAAGGCCCAAATCCCTGGAATTGGTGGCTGCGGTAATGCTTCCGGCTGCAACCGTTGTATCAGCCGTGGGATTTATTTTAAAATAATCTTCAATGGCAGTGTAGCCGGGGTGTTTCACTTCAATGTACTGTCCGGCTTCCTCGCCGCTTGGCGGGGTCCCGGTTTCCTTCAGCCACACACTGTTGGCCGAGGTGCTGTTCTCTGAAATCTGGCCCTCAAATATCCTGGTTTTCCCATCTTTTTTCACGGTAGCTGTTAACTTCCACGCGTCCGGGCTGGTGCCTGCCTTGACAATTGTATACTCCACATCCCCCGATGCCGTAAACACGGGTTCCGTGCTGGTGCTGGAAGGCTTGATGCCTCCGAAAATCCCGCTGTCCTTATAAGTATCATTAAATATCTGCTCACCAGGCTTAATCCCGAAATTCTCTCCCATCAGTTCCTTGCCAGTAAACCCGCCAGTCTGGGCCGGCTGGGCCGTTATGGTAAAATTGCCTGCCGGATGGGGCGTGCCGTTATTGGCGCGGGAAATGGCGCTGTTCATTTTCTCATTAAAATCAGATAAACTTGCAAAGGATGCCTTGTCACTGATCCTCACCACAATGCTGGAGGTATTGAACTCGCTTGGCTGAACCACCACATCCGCGCCGTCCGGAAGGGTCTCATCCAGTTTGAATGAAATGGATACATTGGCGTCCCCTGTGGCGTTCTGGGATGTTATGGTGTATTTAACCCCATTGATTTCCTGGGTACTGCTGGACTGGGCATTGTTCTTGGACGGGATGCTTAAATGTATCTTATCAGAAGAGGCAGCCTTACCCAACGGGTCCCCCGTCACGCCCAGCACCGTATATCCGTTGGCATCCACCAGGTTGCCGCTCTTGTAATCCAGCTGGAGGTTTCCTGCCCTGGTGTAGAATATATTGCCGTCAGAGTCCATTACCTGGAAGAATCCCTCGCCGGTAATGGCCACATCCATGGGCCTTCCCGTGGACTGCAGGGCTGAACGTTCCATGTTCAGGTCGATTCCTGCCAGCTGCGCGCCGTAACCTACCTGGCTGGCATTGGTACCGCCCCTGTTGTTATCGCCGCTGGTCGCACTCTGGAGCGTCTGGTAATAAACATCCTGGAAACGCGCGCGGCTTGACTTAAAACCATACGTATTAACGTTGGCAATGTTGTTGCCGATGACATCCAGTTTGGTCTGATGGGCCTGCATGCCCGACACTGCTGAAAATAGTGATCTTAACATATTCAATTCTCCTTTTTAAACCGCCTTACCCGTCCGTCGTTCGGGGTAAGGATAGCCTCCTAAAGGACCGGCTATATCATAACGGTTCCGTCAATATTCGTGAAGACCGTGCCTTTCAGGCTGTCCTCATTCACAACTGTAACTACTTTATTATTCCTGACATTGACAACGAAGGCCGTGGAACCAAGAAGGATCAGCGGCTCTTTTAGGCCCTTCTCTTCCGCCATGCGGATGCCTTCATTGAGACGGCCGATGTTCTCTGAGGATACATCCACGCCGCGCTCCACCACACGCTCTATGGCATGCTTGGAAAATGACACCTGGCTTTCTTCCTTAATCCTCTGCTCCAGCAGTTCTTTAAATGCGCTGTCATTGCCTTTTGCTTCCTGGGGCCTTTTTTCCGGCGGCCCGCTTGGAGTCCCCGTATAGATGGGGGTATGAAGCATTTTATTATATATCATTGAATCCATTGTTCATCCTCCTGTCCGTCCCCTACACCTTGCTGCTTCCATCCCCCTGATTGCCGGAATCCCCATCATCCCCGGGCTCCTTGTCATCCTTATCGTCCTCATTGGGAGGGGTGGTGGCTGGCGGTGTCTTGATTTCCATGATTTCGTCCATGTCGTATGCTTCGCCGTCCACATATATCACAAACTTTTCATCCAGAAGGGATACCTTATCCACAAGCCCCTCCGACTTCTTCAGTTCTCCTGATACCGTGAACTTGGCGGCCGACACATACTTCCCCACAAGGGATGTGACATATGTGCTCTTGGCATTGTAGGCCATCTGCTCCATCTGCTGCATGGTGGATATCTGGGCCAGCTGTGTCACATACTGGGTATCGTCCACAGGGTTCATGAAATCCTGGTTCTTAAGCTGGGCAACCATCAGCGTGAGGAAATCCTCCATGCTGACCATCTTGTCATCCGCATCCCCAAACACGGCGTCAATCACATTGCCTGCGCCGGAACTTTCGTCCGTGTCAGGGGTATCGGTCTTACTTTTACTGTCCGTGCCGCCCGGTCCCGCCGTGCTGCCGGACGATGCGGCCCTGGACGTGGTCCCCGGCCCTGTTGTCCCTGATGCACCCAAGGCATAAGGCGAGGTATAATTTGGAACCTGTACTGACATTTCTATCTCCTTTTCCTGTTTTGGACCTTATACATATGCGTACAGCCTGCTCATGCGGCTTTCCGCCATCATACGTTGGGCCTCCATGAGGATATCCTCATCTGAACCTGCATTGTCATCCCCGCCGTAATAGCGGTAATGAGGTTGGGCCTGCTGTCCGCGGTGGTCCTGCATCTGCTGGTCATAGCCTGCAAAATCCATGGTTCCCTGGCTGTCACGGTACACTTCCGCCACTTCCGTGTTCAGCGGCCTCAGCATATCCTTCAGGCTTTCCATCTGGCTGGTAACAAGCTTTTCTGTCTCCGGGTTGGTCACGCCTATGCGCACCGACATCTTCCCATCGGTACCCGCAATGTGTATGACAATATCCCCCAGGCCTTCCGGCTTCAGGTGCACGGTCAGTTCCTTCATCCCGGTCTTGATTCCCTGCTCCAGGCCTGTCTTAAGCTGCTCCAGCACCGGAACCTGCTGTTCCTGTCCCTCTTTCACACTGTTGATGCCAAATCCCGGATTCATACGGTTATGGCTCATACGGTCTGACAGGTCCAGTCCCCTGGCCTCTGCATTCCGTTTCAGTTCCTCAAGGACCTGGTTGGCTGTCCCGGACTCCTCATCCACTGCAGCGGACACTTCCTGCTCCCGGCCCATGGCCTTTAACAGTTCCTGTCTGCCCTGCATGTTGGAAAGGCTGTCCTCACCGGATTCCTGCGGCTGTGCATTGCCCTTAACGGATACTTCCCCGCGGGCTGCCATCCCGGCTGCATCCGCCGCCTTCATGGCATCGGAAAACATTCCGGTCCTGTCCGGTCCCGTCTGTTCCTGCCCTGCTGTCTGCTGCAACGCATTTTCTTTAGCATCGTATGCCGCTGGCCGGATCATATCCTGGCCGGATACCATACCCTGTCCTTCCAGTCCTGTCATGGCTGTCAGCACGGAGCTTATATCCTGTTCCTGATGGACGGTCTGTACAACCGGTCCTGCCTGTACCGAAACCTGCCCGTCCTGCTGTCCTGCTGTCTGTATCCCCACATCCTGTGTATCGGGATCCCCGTATTGCAGGAAGGCCATCATGGCCTGCATGCTCATGGCTGCTTCCAGGTTCAGGCCGTCATCCGGACGGATCTGTGCATCCCCTTCTATTCCGGAATCAGCTGCCGCCGTCTTATCCGCGGGATCTGCTGCCGTGCTGTTTCCATCCTCCAGGTTCCTGTTGGCGCCGGCCGCGGGCTTCCCATCCTGGCCTGCCGTCATCCGGCTGCCATCGGGCCTGCCTGTATCCTGTTTTTCCGTATGCCGTGCCTTTACGCCTGATCCGTGATCCTGTTTCCCGGCAGATGCCCTGGCATCCGCGGTCCTGCTGCCATCCTGCAGGCTCCTGGCAAATACATCCGCAAAATCAGCCGTTGCCGCCTGTCTTCCTGTCCCTGGCAAAGAACCGTATGCCTGGGCTGTTTTATAGCTGCTGTCTGCCCCTATCTGTGTAAATGTTCCTGTATTCATCTTCTCACCTCCTTTCACATATGCCGTCCTATATAAGTACTGCCCTGCAGTACCGGGCCATGTCTGAAAACCAAACACACCCTAGGAAACACCATTTCTGACAAATGTCCCGGCAACATGTTCCGTGATTATGTCCTGCTGCTCCTTTGCCTCGTCATGGTGATATTCCTCCAATTGATTTTCCTTCAGCTTCTCCAGTTTTTTTACTTCCTTGGAAGCCTCCGTGACAATGTGGCGCTGTTTCTCCACCCTGGCCTGTGCCTGGGACAGCTCCTTTTTTGTATCCTCCAGCTGGAGCCTGACGCCCTCCAGGACAGAAAAGCATCCCTTCAGGATGAACACCGTGGTTCCCTCGTCCTGCCGTCTTTTAATCTCCATCTGTATATTGGCAATCCTGTTTTCCTGCCCTTCTTTTATCTCCTCCAGTTCATCCCTGGCAGCCGTAAGCTTTCCAAGGATTCCTTTCTCTTTTTCCAGGTTCTGCTGCTGGTACACAAGCATCCGTTCCAGCGAAAATACAAACTTTTTCATGATAAGCCCCTTAATCCGTTACCTGAATCATCTGGATGACTGCCTCATCCAGTGAAAAACTTTCATCTGTCTTCTGCTGGAGGAACCCATAGATGCTGTCTATACGCTCCAGGGCCTCATCCAGTTCCGGGTTCGTCCCCTTTTTGTAGGCCCCGATGGAAACCAGGTCGCTGTTGCTCTCATACACCGCCAAAAGCCTCCGCAGCTTTCCCGCGGCTTCCTTGTGTTCCGGGGTCACGATGTCGTTCATCAGACGGCTGACACTGGACAGGATGTCGATGGCCGGATACCGGTTCTTGGCCGCCACCTTCCTGGACAGCATGATGTGCCCGTCTATGATTCCGCGCACCGTATCGGATATGGGTTCATTGGCATCATCGCCTTCCACCAGCACGGTATAGATTCCGGTAATGGAACCTTCCTCAAAATTGCCGGAACGCTCCAGAAGCTTTGGAAGTTCGGAATAGATGGAGGGCGTATATCCCCTGGCCACAGGCGGTTCCCCTATGCTTAGCCCCACTTCCCTCTGGGCCATGGCAAACCGGGTAAGGGAGTCCATCATCAACAGCACATCCATACCCTGATCCTTGAAATACTCCGCAATGGTAGTGGCTGTCATGGTGCACTTGGAGCGCATCATGGCGGACTGGCTGGAGGTTGCAACCACAAGCACGGAACGCTTTAATCCTTCTTCCCCCAAATCCCTGTTAATGAACTCCACGACCTCCCTGCTCCGCTCGCCGACCAGCGCAATGACGTTCACATCCGCCTTCACGTTCTTGGCTATCATGCCCATTAACGTGCTCTTTCCCACGCCGCTGCCAGCGAAGATTCCCATCCTCTGGCCCTTGCCAACGGTCAGAAGGCCGTCAATGGCCTTGACCCCCATCTGTATGATTGTATCAATCCTGGGGCGTTCCATGGGGTTGGAGGGTTTCCCCGTGATGGGATAATAGGAAACGTCATCCACCGGTCCCAGGCCGTCAATGGGCATTCCCATGGCGTCCACGGTCCTGCCTATGAGTTGATTGGAAACCGCAATCCTGAGACGTTCCCCTGTATTGCGGACCGCGCTTCCATAGCCGATTCCCTCCATCTCCTCATAGGGCATCAGCAGTACCCGGTTCTCCCTGAACCCCACCACCTCGGCCCTGACCGGGGTCGTGCCCTCCACCACATCAATGGTACACACATCCCCCAGCCTGCAGGCCGGTCCCATGGATTCCACCGTGGTTCCCACGATTTTGTCTATCTTGCCCAGGTAGGTATATAAATCCGCATTCTGTATTTCCTGCTCTATCTGCCCTAATTCCATATGGTTACCGCCTTATTGCCTGCTCTCCAGAGCCAGCAGATGTTTTTTCAGGTTATCCAGCTGGACATCCAGGGATGCATCCACAATCCCTTCCTCTGTCTCCACCTGTACAAAGCCCAGGGGCCGTTCCTCCGCCTTGATCCTTATGGTGCCCCCGCTTCCGGAATTCTTATCCCTCAGCGGTTCCAGCCGTTTCTCCAGTGTCTCTATCAGCTTCACGGCCTGGGCCGGCATATGGAGGGTGATATTCTCCTTATCCCGCTCTGACAGGACCGCCTTTTCAATCATATCTGCCAGCTCCGTCTCGTCGCACTCCACTTTCTTCCTGAGGATTTTCTCTGCCATCATGAAGGACAGGTCCGCAATCCTGCTGCCCAGCCTCTGTTCAAATCCGCTGAACTCAGCACCGATTTTTTCCACAGATGAACGGATGCCGTCAATATCCTGCCCTATGTCGTCCAGGGCCTGCCTGAGTCCCTGCCCATAGCCCTCCTGCCTGGCCTGTTCCCGGATCCGTCCGGCTTCATCCCTGGCCGTGTTGACTATATTATCCCTCTGCGCATAGGCCTCCTCCAGTATCCTGGCCGCTGCCTGTTCCGCCTGGTTCCTGGCGTGCTCCAGTATCTTGCGCTTTTCCTCCGATATAAGGGCGTACCGTCTGCCGCCCTGGTCCTGTTCCGGGTCCGGCGGCTCACTGACGCCGGATTCCTGCCCTGTCTGCGCCCCGGCTTCCTGGACGGGCTGGTACAGCCTTACCATGTGGCTTCCCGCAACAGTCTGGGCGGGTTTTAATATCCTAGACAATTATCTCATCCTTTCCATCCTTGGAAATTACAATCTCGCCTTCCTCTTCCAGCCGTCTTATGACAGCCACGATCCTCTGCTGTGCTTCCTCCACATCGCTCATGCGGATGTTATGCAGGTATTCCATATCGCTCTGTATGGATTCCCTCATCCTGCCGGACATATTGGCAAAGATGGTATTGGTCACATCCTTGTTGGCCACCTTGAGGGCTACCGACAGGTCCTTTGTATCGATTTCCCGCAGGAAACGCTGTACGGACAATGGATCCAGATAGGCAATGTCCTCGAATACAAACATCAGCTTGCGCACATCCTCCGCCAGTTGCGGATTCTTCATATTCAGTTCGTCAAATATATCCCGCTCCGTGCTGCGGTCCACATGGTTCATCACATCAGCCACATAGGTCAGGCCGCCCACCTCCATGGTTTCCTCAGAGGAGGAGGCGCCGATTTTCTTCTCCAGCACTTCCTCTGCAATCTTGATTGCCATGGGAAGGGAGCGGTCCATGTTGGCAATCCGTTCCACCACATCCACCCGTGTGTCCTGGGACAGGTTTGCGATTATCTTGGACGCCTGTTCCGGGGTTGCATAGGATAGGATCAGGGCCAGGGTCTGGGGATGTTCATTCTGGATGGCTGCCATCAACGTCTTATAATCCACTTTACGGATAAAGCTGAAGGCCTTTGTCTTAAGGGCCTTGCTGACCCGGTCCATCAGGTTCTTGGCCTGCTGCTGGCCAAATGCCTTTTCCAGCACCTCCTTGGCGTAATCCTTTCCGCCTTCTGTTATTACCTTCTCTGTCACACAGCAATTATAGAAATCCTGGGCAATGTCTTCCAGCTCATCTTCCGTGAGCCTTGGCAGCCTTGTAATCTCCATGGAGAGCTGCTCCACCTCATTTTCTGTCAGATACCGGAACACCTCGGATGCCCGTTCGCTTCCCAGTATGGATATGACAGCAGCAGCCTTTTGGGCTGGTCTTCTCTCTTCTGCAGGCATCTTACTTCTTATCCTCCTTCAGCCATGAACTGATCATGGATGCAATAATCTCAGGATTCATCTGGGCAAAGGAACGTACCTGGTCCACAGGGTCGGAAGAATCCGGCTGGATCCTGCCCAGGCTGTTCTGTACCGCATCCTCCGCTGCCCGCTGTTCAACAGACTCCGGCTCCTGGGTATCCCCGTCTTCAAATGGCGCAAACAGCATCTGGTCTTCTTTTAAATGCTTTTTCTTCCTGCTGCGCATGAGAAGCAGGAGGAGTAACAGGAATATAAGGATGCCCACGCCGGCCGCAGCCGCTATGAGCCGGTAATCCAGTCCTGTCTGGGCCGGCGCCTGTACGGGCAATGCCGGCTTGTCGTTCTTGACTGTTTCCTTTGGGATCTCACGGAAACTGGACACCACGATATCCTCCGGCGCGATATTGGCGGCCTTGGACGCCGCGTCTATCAACTGCTGCTTCTTGGAATCAGTCAGGTTGTCGTCATTGACCGTGATTGCCACGGTGGCCTTCTGCAGCTTTACGTTATCTTTTTCTATCTGTTTCTTGATGTAGCTTACAAGGTAATCCACATCCCTGTAGTAATCTCCTGTGCCACCTGCACCGCCGCCGGTTCCCGCGGTTCCGTAGGCAGGTATGTCCGTATTATTCTCCTCGCCGGCAATCCCGCCTGCGCCGGCAGCCCCGCCGTTCAGGCTCCTGCCTTCCTTATACTGCTCCACCACGCCCTGTCCGTTGTCCTGCGGCTCATAATGCAGGTCTTCGGTAATCATCCTGTCATAGTCAATGACAACGGTTGCCGAAACCCTCAGCTTATCCGGGGAATATGCCAGTGTAAGGACATTCTTAATCTTATTCTCCAGCCGTTCCTCCACCTTGGCCTCAAAATCCAGGCGGTTCAGGCCGTATGAGGTGGTGCCGATATCATCCGCAACCATTTCCTGCATGGTTTCCGCGTTGACCACCGTCACATTTTCAGGCAGAAGCCTGGGTACGCTGTCCGCCACCAGGTTCTTGATGGCTGACACCTTCTCAGGCGAAAGCTCATAGGAGGGCATCAGGGTCAGGGAAATGGAACCCGTGCTGTTGGAACCCCCTTCATCCCACACATAATTGCTTTCATCCGGCACATTAAGGGTGACGATGGCATTCTTAACCCCGGTCATATCCTTAAGGGTACGTTCAATCCTGTCCTGAAGGTTCATGAGAAGGTACTGGCGCTTCTCGAATTCCGTGGTGGTAAAGCCCATATTATCTGAAAAAATGTCAAAAGGAAGTGCCGTTTTCGGATATCCCAATTCGGACATATCAAGCATGATGTCGCCCAACTGGTCTTCCGGAACCGTCACTTCTCCTTCGCTGTTTCTCCTGGCCTCAACCCCTCTTGCGTTGAGTACCGTCAGAACCTCGTTATTCTCTTCTTTGGATATTCCCGGGAACAGCGCTACATAATTCCCGCTCTTTTTCGTGTTCAGCAGCACGCTGGCTGCAAGTGCTATAACCACGGCTGCCGTTATTCCCGCAGCCACCGCCTTCTTCTTACCCGTATCAAGTACACGGCCGATGCCGCCTTTCTCTCCTGATACCGATTTCAACTTTTCCTTAATCCCCATGACCCACCGATAATATCTTTCGTTTTAATATCAAACCTGCATACCCATAATCTGATTATATGCATTCACTGCCTTGGATGCTAACTGAGTAGTGAACTCAACCACAGCAGCACTCTTCTCAGCCTGTATCAGTGCCGTATGAAGATTATCCACCTGGCCGGATGCCAGTTTTATATCCATCTCCTGGGTTTCCCTCATGGCCTGGTCCGCTTCTTTTACAGCGGTCCTCAGCATTTCCTTAAAGGGTACCGGACCTGCCTGCCCTTTGGCAGGGCTGCTTTTCTGGCTGTCGGAAGGTACAATCCCATCCATTCTTGCAATCGGAACAATAAACATAAAATCCCCCTGTAATCCCCTAATATTTACACTTTTCGTCATTAATTCAAGTATAGCCGTCTTCGGTCACTCCGTCAACAAAAATAAACGTTTTTGTAACCATTTTGTAATTTTATGATATCCCCTCCCGGCATTATGATAACTGTGTCCACAAAAATAGCAGGAAGGAGTGTAACCTGCTTCTCCTTCCTGCCATGCCCCTGGCATTTCTGCCGGTAACCGATTCATTCCTGCCTAATCCCGACGCAGCGTCTGCTAGTCCTTCCATACCCCTGCTGAATCCAGATACCTGCCTTCCACGGTTGTATTCCTTACCATGGTTCCGTTGTCCGGGCTCATATAATGCCATGTGCCGTTATCCAGAAGCCACCCTGTATGCATGGAGCCATCCTGGTCGAAGAAGTACCAGGTCCCTCCTGCGTCCAGCCATCCCGTGTGCATGGCGCCGTCCGGTTCCAGGTAATACCACTTCCGGCTGTCCTGAAGCCATCCCGTCTGCATGACCCCATTGATATCCAGGTAATAATACCTTCCGTTATTAAGCTGCCAGCCTGTCAGCATATAACCGCTGAAGTCAAACAGGTACCAGTTCCCGTCAATCGCCTGCCATGTGCCTGTGGGATAGGTGCCGTCCGTGTTCCTGTACCACCAGCCCTCCTCATCCTTGACCCAACCGATCTGGGCAGGTGTCAGCTGCTGCTTATCCTCCTGTGGCCCGGTCACCCCGCCGTTTAAGGTACACACCTCATCCGCGTCAATGTCCAGTTCATCGGAATACACCCAGTCGCTTCCGGTTATATAGGCCAGTTCCTCCGAATCCTTGGGTATGGCCCTGACACGGAACTGGTATGTGCCGGCCAGGGTCATCACCGGATAAAAATCATAGGTGGTCGCAATCACCTTGGGAACGCCCTGTACCATCTGGCCGTCCCTGTAAAGCTTCAATTCATAAGCGCCCGCATAGGGCACAGGCGCCCAGGTGGCCTTGCCCGGAGGATACCCCATCCACTCCACGCTCTCAGGTATCTCAAGGGTTCCTGATGCCGGGGTCAGCTTAACGGTCAGCAGAAGCGTCTCGTCATTATTGGTCCGTTTGACAGAGGCATAGGTGGCCCCGTCAATCTGGAACTTGCTGGGCCCTGTCACACGGTTAAAGTAATAACCGCTTCTTGCATGTATCTCAATCTGAACCTTGGGTTCATCCCCGGGTTCCCAGTATTCCTTGTTCTTAGTGACCCATTTATAGGCGCCCGTGGTGTACAGATTGCTGTCCGTGGCGGCATATACAGTAGCTTCGTTCAGCTCATAATCCGCCTGGACATCGGAACGTACCCGTATGGACACGCTGGTAATGGGCGTCCTTGTCTCCGTCTTGACCGCTGCCAGCGAAGGCATGGGACATGCTGCCATAGCCATCATGCACACGGATACAGCCACTGCCTTTTTCCATAAATTCATAGTGATTCTCCTCCTGTTAAGGTATCCAGATCCCGTCCTGGTTAATATAATACTGGTCCACCACCTGGTCCTTCACCATCTGCCCGTTCCTGGGGTCCAGATAATACCAGTTCCCCTGGGACAGAAGCCAGCCCGTCGCCATGCTTCCATCGGGATTCAGATAATACCACTGGTCCCCCTGCTGCAGCCACTGCCCGGTCAGCTTGCCCTGCTCCGGATCCAGGTAGTACCATATCCTGTTATACTGAAACCATCCTGTGACCATATCACCGTTGGTCGTCAGATAATATTCCCTGTCATTCTTCCACTGCCAGCCCGTAAGCATATAGCCGTTCATGTCAAAAAGGTACCATTTGTCCCCTATGGCTTTCCAGCTGCCCACCGGATAGGAGCCGTCCTCATTCCTGTACCACCAGCCGTTGCCGTCCATGGCCCACCCCGGTGCCTGGGCCATGGGTCCGGTCCCGTCCTTGGTGCTGACGCCCTTGGTACCGGTGGAGGCCGCCCGCTTGTCAGCCGCCCTGGCATCCTTTTTCGTAATCTCCTGATTATCGGATTCCGCCCAGTCCCCTGCCTTCAGGTAGCCTGACTCGGATTCTGATTTGGCAACCGCCCTGACCTTGAAGTAGTAGTCCCCGTCCTCTGTCATATAGGGGAAAAAGTCATAACTCACCGAGTTGGTCCTGGGCACATGATAAACCATGCTCTCATCACAGAACAGCTTTACCTCATAGGAGCTGGCCCCTTCTACCTTTGCCCACCTGGCCTTGCCCAGAGGCTTCTCCTCCCAGTAGGCATCCTCCACACGGTCCAGGGTACCCTTTACCCCCTTCAGCTTAACCGTTATGGTCAGGCTGCGCTTGGCATCGCTTTTCTTGCACGTGACATAATCCGCGCCGCGTATATGGGCGCTGGATGAACTGATGCTTCCGAAATAGTATCCTTCATCCGCAGCCAGTTCTATGGAAGCTTTGGGTATGTCCCCTGCCTTCCATTGGGACTTCCCATTGATGAAATCGCAGGAAACCACATGGTACTTCGTGCTGTCCGCGGCAGCGGACACACTGCCGCCGTCCCCGTTGGCAGTAACAGAGGAAGTTACCGTCACTGTTACGGACTTGATGGCCTCGTCCGCATATGCCGCCGTGGCCATGGCCAGCCATGTCCCTAATATGATTCCTGCCCCAACGGCAGTTTTCAGCCATCCGGCTGTACGCTTCTTGTCTGATATCACTGTCATTCACCCCATCTGTCAGTATTGTATGTTCACTGCCACGGCCTGCGGATGGACACGATGGTCCGGTAAGCCGGGTCATTGCCCACCTTGATTCCTTCTTTCCTGGAACTGGCATGGACAATCTGTCCATTGCCTATATACATGGCCACGTGGCCGGAATAGCAGACCAGATCCCCGGGTTCCATGTCTTCATAGGGAATCTCCTTGCCAAACCAGGCCTGCTCCGCGGATGTCCTTGGGATATCCACCCCAAAATGGCGGTAAACCGACTGGGTGAATCCGGAGCAGTCCGCGCCCGAGGTCAGGCTTGTGCCTCCCCATACGTAGGGGTTGCCCACAAACTGCAGGCCGTAATCCGCTATGCTGCGTCCAAAGGCAGTGCCTCCGGCGCTTTTAAGCGGCTGGCGGATGCCTGGCTCCGTTCCCTGGCCGGACATTGGTTCCTGGCCAGCCATGTGTGTCTGCCCAGCACCATGGTCCGTCTGCACCCCTGCAGCCCGTCCACCCGCCTCCGCTTCGGACCGGATTCCTGCCTCTTCCCTTAGTCCTGCCTCTTCCCTTAGTCTTGCTTCTTCCCTTAGTCTTGCTTCTTCCCTTTTCCTGGCCTCTTCCTTTTTCCTGGCTTCCTCTGCCCGCAGGCGGCGGATTTCCTCATTCTTCTTCCTTACCTGGTCAGCTGCCTTTGCAGCGCGTTCCCTGGCGGCAGCCAGCTGGATGCCAAAATCCGCTGTCTCCTGTTCCTTTGTGCGGATCAGCGCGCGGATATCTGCCTGCTGGACCTCATATTCCTGTTCCATGGCTTCCATCTCAGATTGCTTTTCCTCCAGTCCACGCTTCCTCATAAGTACTTCTGCCTTAACCTTCTCATACTGGACCAGCTGGTTCTGGTCATAGCGGTAAAGCTGGTCAAAATATTCCGTCTGGTCCACCACGTCCCCAATGTTCCTTGCCTTTAACAGAATATCCAGGTATGTGATATCGCCCTCCTCATAGAGGAAACGGATTCTCTTCTTCAGCATCCCATACCGGCGTTCCTGTTCCTTTTTAGCCGCCTCATACTCCTGGTCCGCTGTCCCTATCTGCTGGTCCAGTTCCTTCATATCGGACTTAAGGAGATTGCTTAGGGTGAGAAGCCTGGTCAGTTCATCGCCCAGTTCCCTGGCCTGGCGCCCTGCATCACCCTGCTTCTGTTCCAGCGCATCCGCCTCTTCCCGGGCCTTCTGCCCCTCTGCCTGGGCTGATTCCCTTTCCTGCTCCGCTTTTGTCACAGGTGATGCCCAGGCCTGTCCCACAGGCGCGGATGCCCACAGCATAAGCGCTGCCCATAGGAGGAATACCCTTCTCCTGACCCAGTGTCTCTTTGCTTTCATCTCAATCTTATGTATACCCCTTGGCCCATTAATTACATTCTCAGATACCGATACTGCCAGTATAACACAAACGTAACCAGGAAAAAAGCCCCAAAACAGCAGACAGAAAAATCCCGGCACAGGTCAGACACACATTATCCTGCACCGGGAATCCCCCTGCCTATCATGATTATATAAGCCTTCAGCCTTCCATCTGGCGTCCCAGAAACCCGGCTGCCGTCAATGCCAGCTTTGTTTCCATATCGCCAAACTTGGCCCTTGGCTCCCTGCTCATCAGCGCTACCGCACCGATTGCGTCCCCCTCGCAGATGATTGGAGCCACCACCTGGGCGGATACGCCCTCCAAATCCTCATCCACCAGCTGGATGAATGCCTTGTCATCCCTGCCAGCCATTACCGTGTTGCGCTCATTAATGGCCTGTTCCAGCTGGCGGCTGATGTTGCGCTGCAGCAGGTCCTTTTTGGCACCCCCGGCAACCGCAATGACCTGGTCCCTGTCCGTAATGCAGACAAGAAGCCCGGTTGACTGGGCCATGGCTTCCGCATACTGGACCGCGAATGTGGTCAGTTCCATCATGGGTGAATATTTTTTGAGAATGATTTCCCCTTCCCTGTCCGTAAATATTTCCAGTGGTGTACCTTCTCTGAGTCTCAGGGTACGGCGGATTTCCTTCGGGATCACCACACGTCCAAGATCGTCAATTCTTCTTACTATTCCTGTAGCTTTCATAAACAAAATTCCTCCATTTTACTTTCTGACATTTATCTTCTTTGTTGCCCGTAAATGTAGTATCTGTAAAAGAGAGGAATTTATACTTAAAGTAACCTTCAAAGTCATTATGAGGTTTTTATATTAGATTTAAACACATTCCGGCAGGGTTTTCCTAAAATCTCCCCTGTCCGTCACCACTTCATATCCAATGGAAGCCATGCGCTGTTTTAATTCTTTAATATTGGCCGCCGCCTCCACGCCTGTGCTGATCTTATTATCATAGAGCATATACTTTTTGCGCACATCAAGGGGCGACAGGTTGGGCATGACCACATTAGCCCCGGCCATCACGCCCTGTTCCCGGCCGTCCGGCTCAATGGTGCCAAGGGCCGTGGTTGCCGGCAGGAGCACACCTGGAAGCATAAGACGCACAATGGCCAGAAGCAGGAGCGTCTGGCGCAGCGTACCGGCCGGACGGTCCCCAAATGGCGTGTCATGGTGCGGGATGAAGGGGCCGATTCCCACCATCTCAGGCTGAAGCCCGTACATATATTCCAAATCCTCTGCAATGTGCCCGGTTGTCTGGTAAGGCGCGCCCACCATGATTCCGCAGCCTGTCTGATAGCCTATTTTCTTAAGGTTTCCCAGACATTCCTTCCTGTGTGCAGAGGACATCTGCGGCGGGTGGAGGCTGGCATAGTGGCATGGGTTTGCTGTCTCATGGCGCAGCAGGTAACGGTCCGCACCTGCGTCAAACCACATTTTATAAGTATCATAATCCTTTTCCCCAACAGACAGGGTGATTGCACAGTCCGGGTACCCGCCCCTGATGCGCTCTACCAGGTAAGCAATCTTGTCGTCGGTAAACCACGGGTCCTCCCCGCCCTGAAGCACGAATGTCCTGAAGCCCAGGCCATATCCGGTATGGCAGCAGTCCATCACCTGTTCCGGCGTCAGCCTGTACCGGGACGCTTTCTGGTTGCTCCTGCGGATGCCGCAGTAATAACAGTCGTTTTTACAATAATTGGTAAATTCCATCAGGCCCCTGACGAAAATCCTGTTTCCGTAACTGGCCAGCGCCTGTTTCCTGGCTTTTTCATAAAGATACCCATCCTGTTCCGGCCTTATATTCTCCAGCAGATAACAGAATTCCTCCCTGGACAGGATATGGTCCACAGCCAGACGGTCCACAAGGTTTTCTATGCCTTTTGCGCCATCTATCATTCCCGCACCATCCATACGTTTTGTACCTTCCATACGTTTTGTGCCCTCCATCACGCACCTCTTTCCATCACTTCTTTTAATCCCACCGGCAGGACACACGTATAGGTGCGGTCTTTATGCTTCAGCGGATACAGCTTTACCTCCACGCCAAACGCCTCGTCCAGATGTTCCTCGCTCAGCACCTTGCCGGTTGGCCCGAATATGGTCTCCCCCTGTCTGGTAAGAAGAAGGGCTTTCTGGGAAATGGACAGGGCGTGTTCCGGATAATGGGTATTCACAATAGCCGAAATCCCTTTTTCCCTGCACAGCCGTTCAATGGTTTCCAGCACAATCAGCTGGTTCCTGAAATCCAGGTTGGACTCCGGTTCATCCAGTATCAGGATGGAGGGTCCTCCGGCCAGCGCCCTGGCAATGAGCACCATCTGAAGTTCCCCTCCGCTGATACGGCTGCAGAGCTTACCTTTAAGATATCCGATTCCAATCTCCTCCATACAGGCCAGGGCGATTTCCCGGTCCGCCTTTTTTGGCTGGCCAAAGGTGCCCAGATGCGCGTTCCGACCCAGAAGGACCATATCCTCCGCATGATAGGCAAATGCAGACGCCTTGGCCTGGGGTACGTATCCGATTTTCTGCCACAGCTGGTGATAAGGTATTTCCTTTATGTTAATCCCGTCAATATACGTGCCCCCTGTCTTCCATTCCAGAAGGCCCAGCATACATTTAAGCAGGGTTGTCTTGCCTGCGCCGTTGGCGCCCAGTACGGACAGAACCTCCGGCTTATCCATTGTGAAATTCACATGACTGAAAATACATCCGCCCCGGGGATATCCAAATCCCCCATCTTTTACCTCAAACCTCATAACCGGATACCTCCTGTCTTTCTGAGGAGCAATATAAAGCATGGCGCTCCTATAAGGGATGTTAATATGGAAACCGGTATCTCCGATGCGGTGACTGACCGTGCAGCCGTATCGATGATAAGCATGAACACCGCGCCGAAGGCCATGCTGGCGGGCATCACGGAGCTGTTGTCATTGCCGAATATCATGCGCACCATATGGGGGATGAGCAACCCCACCCATCCAATCTGGCCGCACATGGACACCACTGCCGCCGTGACCATGGCTGACCCCACGATCACAAGCCCCCGGATCCTCCTGACCGGGATTCCTAAGGACCTGGCTTCATCCTCCGGCAGGGACATGGAATTAAGCTTCCATCTTAACAGGAACAAAAGGATGCTTCCTATTATGATGAACGGCGCCCCCATGACCAGGGTGGCCCTTGTAGTACTTGCCATGCTTCCCATGAGCCAGTAGGATATGGCGGGAAGCACGTCCTGGGGGTCGGCAGCGTATTTCACCAGGGATACAAGGGCTGAGAACAGGGAACTGACCACCATGCCTGCCAGTATGACCATAAGGGGCGGCATGGTGCCTTTGACCCGGCCCACGCCCCAGGCCATCAGCACTGCCACAATCCCAAGTATCATGGCCAGCAGCTGGATTCCGAATGCAGGCAGTCCCAGAAGGATTCCAAGCACCGCGCCAAAGGATGCGCCATTGGCAGCTCCCAGGGTATCCGGCGTGGCCAGGGGATTGGCAAATAGCCCCTGGAACGCCGCTCCTGCCGCCGCAAGCCCGGCGCCTGACAAAAGCGCCAGCAGCACCCTTGGCAGCCGGATATTGGATATGACGGTCCTGACCTGTCCCGACACCTCCTCCCCGGGAAATGCCCCGGGCATCAGTACCGCTGCCAGCTCCCTGGGTGATATGGTAAAACGGCCGATGGCCATGGCTGCGGCTGCGGCCGCTAAGATTACGGCCAGTGAACCAACGGTCCAGTACCGGTTCCACCTGTGTCTGCATTCATTCATGTTCCTGTCCCACCCCTGCTTTTATTTCTTAAATCCGGCCGCAGCATCACGGCCCGGATGGTACATCCTCTGTACCTGCCCGTCATTCAACTCCACCCCGTACATATCCTTATAGTAATCCTTAACCTCCTTGTTGATGTCCACATCCGCAAACAGATCGGGATATACCTGTTTTGCCATCCACAAAAGCGTCAATGGCGTATCCGTGCTGGGCGTATAGCTTCTGTATGTGCCCAGGGGAAGTTTGAATACATTTTTATCCTGGACCGCCTTTACCGGACTCCAGTCATCCTGGCCAATTGCATTTTCATACAGATCCTCTGGCTGGGCCGGGGTAAAATTGGTGATGAAAATGACATCCGGGTTCCACTCATATACCTGTTCCATGTTGATGACCGCATTGGAGTTTTCCGCTGCCACGCCTTCCGCAGCATTGCGGCCGCCCACGGCATCGCACCAGAACTGTCCAAAGAACTTCTTACCTGAGGTTACCATGGTGGTATCGCTGTAGTTGAACAGGAACAGGATATTTTTACGCTCCCCGTCCTTAAGGCCGGACACCCTGCTCTGGATATCCTCATAAACCTTGTGGCTGTACTGGGACACACGTTCCGCCGTGTCCTCTTTTTCCGGGAATATCTCACTTAACAGGTTAATCCACTGGTCATATGTCTCAATGCTGTCATAGTCCCACTTGTTAACAGATATGCCCACTGCCGCAAAGCCTGCCGAACGCAGCGCCTCCCCTAGCTCCTTGCTGCCCGCGCTGTAGATGACCACGTCCGGTTCCAGCTTCATGAGTTCTTCCATATTGATATCGCTGCCGTTCATGAAGTCCGTGCTGGCGTTCAGGATATCCGGGAACAGTTCCCCTAAAAGACCTGTCTGGGCAGCGCTCATGCTGGCCGGGTTCATGCCCACCACCTTCTCACCCGACCCCAGAAGTACGGTTATGATGGATGGGATTGGGAAAATGTCAGTGACCACCACCCGGTTCACTTGCCTTGGGATCTCCACCTGGTTTCCTGCATGGTCTGTGATGATTTTCGTGCCGGACGTGCCTTCTGACGCTGCCTGGTCTTTTCCCTTGTTCTGGCCGGAAGCGGCGCCCTCTGCCTGGTCCTGACCTGTTCCCTGGGCCTGGGCCTGGCCCTGTCCGGTCCTCTCTGCCTGATTCCCTCCCGTTCCCTGGGCCTGATCCCGCCCGGCGCCCTCTTCCTGCCCGGCGCCTTCAGCCTGCCCCGGTGCGCTGCTTTCTGTCTGCCCCTGCACCGGATTTCCCGCTGCCTGCTGCCCTGACTGGCACCCTGCAAGGCCTGCGGCCCCAAGACATATACTTAAAACTACTGCTGCTAACTTTTTCATAATATCCTCTCCTCTTATCCTGTTCCCTGCTGATACCGGGAACCATCCTTACTTAAAGGCCCCGCCTATGAACCGCATATAAACGGCCTCATGGCGCTGTGATACATCCTCCCGGAACACGCCTCATGCGGGAAATCCACGAATACCCTCTGTCCATCCCCCGGACAGACCTGACGGTAAAGGGGGTCTGCAATCACAACCGTGCTTCTCCCGATACGGCTGATTGCCTCATCCTCATCCCACACAAGCATATCCCCCTCCTCTGCCATGTATCCACTGCCTTTTGTGGGGCAAAGTACCGTTACATCCTGCGCTCCCAGATCCTCCCTGAGACTGCACCGCAGGGAACCTGCAATTACCTGCTCGCCCACAATCAGCACCCGCTCCCTTGAGAGATCATCCGGCAGGCCGGGAATGCCGGGATTGGCATGAAACAGGACGGTTTTGCTATCCGCATCTTCCCTGTCTGCGGCTTTCTCGTCTACGGCTTCCCCAACTGCGGTTTCCTCAGCTGCGGTTTCCACAACTGCGGCTTCCACAACTGCGGCTTCCACAACTGCGGCTTCCACATCTGCGGCTTCCACATCTGCGGTTTCCACATCTGCGGTTTCCACATCTGCGGTTTCCACATCTGCGGTTTCCACAACTGCGGTTTCTCCAACTGCGGGTTCCCCGCCAAACAGGGTCTGGTTCTTTCCGGTCACTGCCCCCAGCCGCAACAGGCTGGCTAGGCGCAGCGCCGTCCTTCTCCCTATGGGGGCGCCTATCACATAAGGGGTTCCATATTTTCTTTCCAATTCCATGGCAGCGGGCAGGCCCACGGCTGAAACTACCAGGTTCACGTCCGCCAATCCGGCCAGGCACATGTCATCCAGGCTGCTTTCCATTGCCCAGCAGCCCACTGTCTCCATGCCATGGCGGGACAGGAACTTCCTGATTCCTGAAACATTTCCCGTCAGGGAGAAATCCAACGGTGTGGCCCCCAGTATGTTGACCCTCAGACGGATGCTGCCAAAACCGGGATTTTCCCAATTCCTTTTGCCCGTCAGCCCTTTTTCCGCCGCCGTTTTCCCCAGTTCATCCACGGGCGGACAAAACCGTTCCGCAATCTGGAGCAGCGCCTCTCCTGCTCCCTGGACGTAGGAATGCATTCCATTGGTGGCAATCCCAAAAGTGGGGATTCCTGTTTCCTTCTCAATCATTCTTGCAAGTCCCTTAAAGTCGGTTCCCATCATCATGGGAATGGGCGTCCCTCCCAGGCAGATGAATCTGGGATGAAGGTTCCTGGCTGCATCCACAATGTCGCGCACCAGCTTATCATCATCCCCCATGACAGCTTCCAGCTCGGATAATGCGGATATGTAAACCATGCTGTCCATGGAATACCACCTTGGCTCATCATGGGTGGTATATGTGGAATTGCAGCCGGACGCATCATGCATCACAGTCATACCCCCCAGTTCATAGAGGGCTGAGCAAACCCCTGATATATCTGCCGCGTAAACCGGCAGGATACGGTTTGTCCGTTTCAACAGAAGCACCCCCATCCTTTTACCTGAATCAGTTTCTCCGTGTCCTTTTCTTCCATGGCAGCTTCCTGCATCAGACCGGCAAGCTCCAGGATTCCCCCGCAGCCATACAGACCTCCGTCCTCCACCATGTTGACAAAATGGGGCGTTCCTGTAAAGTAAGCCGCCTTCTGCCCGATTGCCAGCACCCTGCCCCCGGATTCCTCATACATGCTGCGCGGCAGGACCGCCATCTTATGATAGACCGTGGGACAGACACGGATGTGGGGGCAGCGCTCTTTCAGATAGACAATGGTGTCTTCCTCCTCCGGCGATATGGTATCGGCGTAAATCCTTTCCACCCGGAATCCGTACCGTGTCAGGAGCCGCGCCATGCCAAAGGGCCGTGAAGATGCGGTATAGTCAATGACCACCGACCATCCCTCTAACCGATGGGCCAGCCTGATTAAAGCTTCTTCCGCCTTCCTGCGTAATTCCCAAAGTTCCAGGCTTCTCCACACAACATCCCAGTCCAGTTCCAAAAGGTCGGACAGGCATTTCCAATGCTCACCGATTTCATCCCAGTCATAGCTGACCGGAAGGTAGACCCATTCCTGCCCCAGACGCTCCTTTAACTCCCTAGCAGCCGGACGTCCCAGGGGATGGGTGACTATGTTAAGGCGGGCCGAGGCCATTTCCTGGTATTCCTCAAAGTTCCTGCAGGTACAGATATCCTTAAGGAAGAAACCATTTTCCTCAAGCCCCCTGTATAACTCTGAACTTTCCCTGATTGCCAGGTTGCTGCCGATTATGTTAATCTGCCTCTGGTCCGTCTTAGCAGGCTTTAGCAGTGAATAAAGCTGTTTTCTCATAAACGGGTCCGGGGGCATCTTGGTCTTGCGCATGATTGGGTTCATCCAGCACTGGACAAATCCAACCTGCGGGAAGCGTCTGTCCAGTTCCCCAAACACCAGCTTCATATCCGTTCCGAGGAAATGATGGATGCAGCTTGTAAAAAGGAGCAGCGCCTTTGGAAGCTTTGGAAGGCCTTCCAGGATATGGGTGATTCCTTCTATGATGATTTCCTCACAGTTTCCGTCCAACACAGACTCCTCATCCACGGTAATGGTTGAAAACCGGTCTGAATCATTAAGCTCTGCCGCTGACAGCACCACGCCCCGCAGACAGCTTTGGGCGCATACGAACACCTGATGGCTTTCCGGCAGCAGCATGCCGATATGTACAATGGTCCAGCCTCCCCTGGCCGGTGCGCTGTACTCCAGGCCATATGTAAATGGCGCCAGGCCAGACAGGTCAGCCAGTTCGACTGCCGTACCCCCGCCGTCCACCCTTTGGTTCCGGTTTCCCAAGGGACATTCCGTGACCTCATGCAGATTCTTTAGCATAGCCCTTCCTCACCTCTTCCTCTTTGCAGGCCGCCAGCACTGCATCCGCCAGATTCCTGTATTCCCCGGCCATATCGCTGTCCGGAAATGCTTCCATCACGGTCTTGCCCAGTTCCTCCGCCTCTGCCACCAGGGCGCTGAAGTCAAGGGAAGCAATGATATCCGTCCCCATGTCCCGGGCCAGTTCTTCCGTCTTCTCCTGTTCCCGCTTCACGCCCCGCCGGTTGAGGATAAGGCCGCCCAGGCTGGCATACCCCCGCGCCTCAAAGGACTTGACGGCGGAGGCAATATTGGCCGCGGCATAGATTGCCATGTTCTCCCCAGATGTGACGATAAATACCTTGTCCGCGTACCCCTCACGGATGGGCATTGCAAATCCTCCGCACACCACATCCCCCAGCACGTCATATATCACCACGTCAGGCCGGTAAATATCAAATGCACGTCTCTCTTCCAACGCCTCAAAGGCCGTAATGATTCCCCTGCCCGCGCATCCCATGCCGGGCGTCGGACCGCCGGCCTCTGCGCAGAGCACGCCTTCACTGCCCTCTGTCACCAGTTCCTCAAGGCCCGCCTGATCCCCCTTTGCCCGGATGATGTCCAGGATGGAGGCGACCCCGTTTCCCTCATGAAGCTGGATGGTGGAATCCGCCTTTGGGTCGCAGCCGATCTGCATGACCTTATACCCCTTCTTTGCCAAGGCAACTGACAGGTTGGAGGAAATCGTGGACTTTCCAATCCCGCCTTTTCCATAAATCGCTATTTTCAGCATAACCGTTCTTCCCCTTTACATTTTTAATCACCGCAAATAAAAAATCCCCTCTCTGAAAGTCAGAGAGGGGATGTGGATGACAATAATACACCTGGCCCGCACAGGAATACCGGCTGCCTGGTAGATCCGCTCTCTCTTTATCTCAGGGTTGCTTCGCATCAGAGAAAGGTTTTATTCGATTACTTACCATCATATTCCAGCCTGGGAGAAAATGCAAGTACTAAAATATTTCTTAACAATCCTGTAATCCTTATTCCTGGTCTTCTTTATTTATGAGCCATCTATTTATTAACCCTTTCTAAAACAGGAGGGGGAGCTATGGACAATTGGCCTGTTTGTGTTATACTGGATTCACAGGAATATTAGACCATTCCATATCCTGTGGATTCCTTCCACAGTAAGGTTCACTGCCCCAATGGCAGTCTGGCGTGCTTATGCACGGTAATGGCCGGTTCGGCCGCAGATTCACGGAAATCAGAGCATTGACAGAAGGATAGAAAGGAAATTTCAGGAGGGCTATTGAAGTTACGTTTTTTTTAAATTATACTGAAGGGAGTAGCATGGATGGGGAAG
>DS990260.1:2842143-2914428 GCA_000155435.1 Clostridiales bacterium 1_7_47FAA
GGAGATCCCGCCGGAAGAATTGACCATCACACTGGTTGGGGACCATTACCCAAGACATCTGGTCCGGCACCTAAAGAGACGGTATGGGGTAAGAATCAGGAATGTCACAAAGGGTATCTATTACATAGAGGACTTTATTTTCCCTGTGCAGCTGCTGGTAACAGAACAGTTGTCAAAAGAAGAATACACCTGGCTTGGCAGGCTCCGGAAGGGGCTGGATCTCAAGCTGGACATAGAGCCGCTGGCCAGGGAATATAAGGGCAAGAAGAACGACCCGCTCTATCAGGCGGTGATGGACGTCATAGTCAGGGCCAATCAGAAACAATATGAGGAGGGCAGAAGAATGTGCGAGGCATTGAAAGAATTGTTTGCAGATGAACTGGCGGAACGGGAGGAGAAGGGGATTGAGAAAGGCATTGAAAAAGGAATCGAAAAAGGCATGCAAAAGGGCATACAGGCCCTGATAGAGACCTGTAAGGAACTACATCTGTCCCGCGGACAATGCCTTGAAAAATTAGTTGAAAAATTCCAGTTAACAGAAACCAATGCAGAAATATATATGAATACATACTGGAAATAACTCCCTCGGGCGGAAACCATTTCCGGCTCCGCCGGTTCCGCCCAAGGTCTAAAACACATACAAGGAGGACATACTTTATGGAAGACCGTCTTGCTGTCATCAGCTGCATTATCAGCAATCCAGATTCCGTTGCAACTGTAAATGAAAAATTCCATCTCCAGTCAGGCCTGATTATCGCACGCCTGGGAGTTCCCTGCCGGGAGTACGGGGTTTCCGTCATAAGCGTGGTCATGCATGGGACCCAGAACCAGATCAGTTCCTTTGCCGGTGACCTTGGCAAAGTGGATGGTGTAAAGGTTAAATCCATCCAGGTTCCCGTCACTTCATAAATACAGTCCAACAACGCAGAAGAACGAGGTTATCCTATGGAATACTTAGAAGAACTCCTGTCCTTGGTGGCAAATGCCGCAATCCTTATTTTTGAATTCATCGGCGTAGGCATCATTATCTACTCCGGCCTGACCGGTTTCCTCAGATTCGTGCGCAGGGCGCCCGACACCAAGATATACCTGGCCAAAGGCCTGGCCATGGGCCTGGAATTCAAGATGGGCAGTGAGATCCTCCGGACCGTGGTTGTGCGTGAATGGAAGGAAATCGGAATTGTGGCAGGCATCATTGCCCTGCGGGCCGCCCTAACCTTCCTGATTCACTGGGAAATTAAGGAGGAGGAAAAGGCCGGGGAGTGATTCCCCGGCCTTTCCTTTATCTAGTACGACATAGCATAGATAGCTGGTACTGAATTCACCGTTATTTGCGCAAGGCTGTACCGGTGCCGCCATCACATCTGCGCACCGCCGGAACTGCCAGGCACAGGAACGCGGCCAGCAAAACCAGGGCACCCGCAATGAGGAACCATTTCTCAACTCCATATCGTTCCGCGAACAATCCCGACAGGGACAATCCAACCGGACCGCTGATTAACCGTATACTGCTGGATAATGACAGGACCCGGCCCAGATACTTTGCCTCAAAGTTGCTTTGGAGCAGCGGCGTGTATATTCCCCAGTAAAAGGGGCCGGACACCCCCATCAGCCAGGAGCACACAACGAAAATGGCAAATCCGCCTCTTGGAAGTATCCCTGAAACAAATAAGCTGAAGCTCATCAGCAGGAAGGAACCGATGATGGTATAAATCCTGTTCTTTGTACCGCCCCATCTGGACAATACCAGGGATCCAACTAAAAGCCCCACGGAAAATACTACCTCAACAATACTGGCATGGGTGCTGGTCCCGTTAAAATAGGACATGCTCATCAGTGGAAACAACGCGCTGGTAGGCATCAGGGCCAATGTATACAGGGTGCTGATGAGCACCAGCCCCAGCATCCCCTTGTTGGTGCAGAGAATCAAAAACCCTTCCTTTGCCTCCCGCAGAACCTGCACCTTTCCCTGGTCCATGCCCTGGGATAATTCCGGTATCACGCTAATCCCCAGGGTGAACACTGCTATCAATGCCCCAGCCACATCCAGGAAGATAATTCCGCCAAGGCTCCAGGAGCTGTATAAAACAGCTGCCAGCACCGGACTTAATATCTGCGACACAGACTCCAGGGCCTGGGAATACCCGGCGCATCTTACCAGCTGGTCCCCGGGCACAATCTGAGGTGTAACTGCCTGCAGGCAGGGCGTATGGAACGCCGAGCCGATGGAACGGCACAAAAGTACTACAAGTATCAGCCCTGTTGACAGCTTCCCCATCCATCCCGCTATCACCATGGCAAAACTGGCTGCGGATATAAGCAGGTCTGAAATAATCATAATCCGTTTTCTGTCATAGCGGTCAATAAACACGCCAATGAATGGTCCCAGAACCCCCTGGGGCAGGAACCCCATCATCATGGCGGCCGACAGTACCAAGGCGGAACCCGTCTGGTCCGTCAGATACCATACAATTGCAAATTGAAGGACGGAGCTTGAGAATTGGGAAAATGCCTGCCCTGCCCATATTGTAAAAAAGTTCCGTTTCCAACCAATCATACGCATTTTCCCTATTCCTTCCTGCTTAAAATGGCACGGCACCAATCCCAGTGGACTCAGTACCCGCCAACTGCCAGCGCTGAAAGTACGGTTTCTGACTGGAGGGGGCACTAATGTGCCTCCCTCAGTTCCCCCAGCCCTTTCAGGATTTCCTTGGCCTTCTCCACCATGGCAAGGCTGTCCTGGTTCTTATTCCTTCTGTCAATATAGTGGAACGCGGGGACCTCCCCCGGCACCAGTTTCAGATCCCCCTTGTAGGCCTTAACCAGTTCAGGAATCTTCTCAATCTGAAGCCTGGCCTTCTGGTACATGGAAAGCCTGATTTCCTGGCGGTTAATGACCACCTCTGTCACATATGCCTGGTGTGCCAGCGCACGCAGGCCCGCAATCATCAGCAGGTTATCCACACTGCGCGGTATATCGCCAAAGCGGTCCATCAGCTCATCCTGCATATCCATATACTCATCTTCTGTTTCAATGGCGGAAATCCTCTTATAGATATCCAGCTTCTGATACTCATTCTTAATATAAGAACTAGGAATATATGCATCGATGTCGCACTCCACCACGGTTTCGTAGGAATCCTCATCCGGCTTCTCTCCCTTGAGCGCAAGCACTGCTTCGTTCAGCATCTTGCAGTACAGGTCGTATCCCACGGCTTCCATGTGTCCGTGCTGCTCCGCGCCCAGGACATTGCCCGCGCCCCGGATTTCCAGATCGCGCATGGCAATCTTGATGCCGGAGCCAAGCTCCGTAAACTCACGGATGGCCTGCAGGCGCTTCTCCGCCTCTTCCTTTAACAGTTTATCACGCCTGTACATAAGGAAGGCATAGGAGGTCCTGTTGGAACGGCCCACACGGCCCCGCAGCTGGTATAGCTGGGACAGCCCCATCCGGTCCGCATCATGGATGATCATGGTGTTGGCATTGGGGATATCCAGGCCTGTCTCAATGATGGTGGTGGATACAAGCACATCAATCTCCCCATTGATGAAGTCAGCCATGATCCGCTCCAGTTCATGCTCCCTCATCTGTCCATGGGCAAATGTGACCACGGCCTCAGGCACCAGGGCCTGGATACGGTTCGCCACCTCGTCAATATCCGTCACCCGATTGTATACATAATACACCTGGCCGTTTCTGGCCAGCTCGCGGTTAATGGCTTCCCGGACCATTTCCTCGTTATATTCCATTACATAGGTCTGGATTGGGGTGCGGTCCACCGGAGGCTCCTCCAGCACACTCATGTCCCGGATACCTGCCAGGCTCATGTGAAGGGTCCTTGGTATGGGGGTTGCGGTCAATGTAAGCACATCCACATTTTCCTTTAACTGCTTAATCTTCTCCTTGTGGGCAACCCCGAACCGCTGCTCCTCATCTATGATCAGAAGCCCCAGGTCCTTAAACTGCATATCCTTGGACAGGACCCTGTGGGTGCCGATGACAATATCCACCATGCCCTTGCGCAGGTCCTCCAGGGTCCGCTTCTGCCTGGCCGGGGTACAGAACCTGGACAGCATGTCGACCCGCACCGGGAAATCCTTCATCCTCTGGACAAACGTATTATAATGCTGCTGTGCCAGGATTGTGGTGGGCACCAGGTAAACCACCTGCTTGCTGTCCTGGACCGCCTTAAAGGCTGCCCGAAGCGCCACCTCGGTCTTGCCGTAGCCCACGTCGCCGCAGATCAGCCGGTCCATGATCCGTCTGCTTTCCATATCCGTCTTCACCGCGTCAATGGCATCCATCTGGTCATCCGTCTCATCATAAGGGAACAGTTCCTCAAACTCCCTTTGCCACACCGTGTCATGGCCGTACTGGAATCCGGCCTTCTCCTGTCTGGCAGCATAAAGCTTAACCAGGTCCTTGGCAATCTCCTGGACCGCGCCCTTAACCCTGGTCTTGGTCTTGCCCCACTCCGTGCCTCCCAGCTTGTTAAGCTTTGGCTTCTTGGCATCCGCGCCGGCGTATTTCTGGATGCTTTCCAGACGGGTGGCGGGAAGGTACAGGTTACCGCCGTCCCCATACTCAATCTTGATATAGTCCTTGATGACCTTATCCCGCTCAACCTTCTCAATTCCCTTGTAAATACCAAGTCCATGCTCCTCATGGACCACATAATCGCCCACGGACAGCTCGGAGAAGCTCTGGATTGCCTTGCCCTGGTAATTTGTTTTCTTCCGGCGCTTTTTCTTCTTTTCCACGCCGAACATATCACCCTCGGTGATATAGACAAATTTAAGGAGCGGGTATTCAAACCCCCTGTGAAGGCTGCCGTAGGTAACCATGATTTCCCCTGGCTTTACCTTTGGATGGGCATCCTTTGCCTCCCTTCCATCCCCGGTTTCCATCTCAGGCTCCGCCCCATCCGGGCAATAGGCCCGCAGACCGTACTCCCGCAGGTCGCTGGCCAGTCTGCTGGCCCTTGTCCTGGACGCTGACAAAAGGATGACCCTGTACCCTTCCTTCTTCCATCTGGTCAGGTCCTTGATCAGGATCTCGAAACTGTTCTGATAGGAGTTCACATTCTTCACATCAATGCTGAACTTATGGTTCACCTTCATTCCCGGCAGCTTCTGGTCCAGGCCGGTAAGCATCACGGTCAGGGGCCTCTGGACCCTGGCCATGACCTCTTCCACCGGATAGAGCAGCTCGGTCTGCCCCGGCAGGAGATATCCCTTTTCCAGGCGGTGCACCATGCTTTCCCTGAACTCCAGTTCCACGGTTTCGCCCTTTTCCCTTAACCTGGCCGGTTCATCCAGGTACACCACGCTTTCCCCCTTAGGGAAATACTCCAAAAAGGACACCGTGTCCGGACAGAAATACCGGATATACGCGTCCAGCCCCCCAAGCTTCCAGCCCTCCCGAAGCCCGTCCGCCAGTTCCTCTATGATGGAATGGATCCTATGGGCTTCCTCCGTTTTGTGCTGTTCCCGCAGGGCCTTCTCATAGGTCTTAGCTTCCTTCCTCAACCGGTCCGTCCCTGCCTCCAGCTGCTTTTTATCCAGCACAACCTCGGCCGCCGGATAGATGGTGACAGCGTCCAGCTGCTCCACGGACCGCTGGCTCTCCAGGTCAAAGGTACGGATGGAATCCACCTCATCATCCCACAGTTCGATGCGCAGCGGCACTTCCTCTGTCAGCGGGAAAATGTCGATGATTCCGCCGCGGATGGAAAACTGCCCCATGCCGTCCACCTGGGCCATCCTCTCATAACCCATGGCGGTCAGTCTCTGCCTCCACACATTGAGGTCAATCACCTGTCCGCTTTCAACGGTAATGGCCTGCTCCTTCAGATACTGCAGGGGAAGGAGATGGTCCATCAGACCGTCCATGGTGGTGACCACAACCCCGCCTTGATCCTCCATCAGGTGCCTGAGCACGGCAATCCTCTGCCTCGTCATAAGGTTTCCATGGATGTCCGCGCTGTAGAACAGCAGGTCCTTGGCCGGATACAGCCATACCTGCTTTGTAAAGTTACGGAAATCATCGTATATTTCCTTGGCCCGGGTGTCATCATAGGTCACCACCAGCTTCCACGGAAATGCCGCCCCTTCCCCCAGCTCGTACATCAGATGTACCTTCTGGGAATCCAGCGTACCCGTTACCTGAAGAGGACCCTTCCCCTTATTCAGGGCCTGGATCAGATTGTCATATTCCTGTAATTCCAATAATGGGTTTTCCATCTTACCCTGCACCTCTCATCAGGCCTTATGGCCGTTAAACTGATTCATGGCTGTATCCATTCCGTCTGTTATCATCACTTCCACAGCCTTTGCCGCCGTCTTAAACGCATCCTCCATGGCTGCCCGGTCTTCTTTGGAAAAACGGCTCAGCACATAGTCGGCCAGGTCCATTTTCTTAGGCTTATCGCCTACCCCCACCTTGATGCGAGGAAATTCCTGGGTGCCCAGGTGGGCAATGATGTTCTTAATGCCGTTGTGGCCGCCTGCGCTTCCCTTTTTACGGATACGCAGCTGCCCCACATCCAGGCTGATATCATCATATATGATAATGATATGTTCAGGATCCACTTTATAGAAATCAGCCGCAGCCCTGATGCTTTCGCCGCTTAGGTTCATGAAGGTCTGGGGTTTTAGCAGCAGCACCTTCTCACCGCCGATGATTCCCCTTCCATAGCAGCCCTTAAACTTCTTTTCCTCAACCGTGGTCCCCAGCATGTCGGCCAGCACATCGATGACCTCAAATCCCACATTATGCCTTGTCTTCTCATATTCCCTTGTGGGATTGCCCAAACCTGCTACGATATACATGACCCTGTCGTCCTCCTTCTCATCCGGTTCCCTCTTTTTCCATCCCAGTATACCCTTTATTCTGTCCCATATTCCGCTCATTTTACGTCCCTCTGTCCTGTTTGATCCATCTTATGTCAGAGCCGGCGGCGCGTCTTGATGACACGCCTTAAAGCGTTAGATACGCACCTATAGGGGTATCTAACGCTTCTGACTGTTTCCTCATTCTAACAGATTCTATATCAATTGTAAAGACTCATAATTGTTGGGACTTACCGATACCTGACATGATTTCCATCCTATGCCGGAATGTGCAGCATGGAGTTTGCAACATTAATCGTTACCACTATAAGGCAGCTTATCATGGCTCCCAGCCACACCTTGCCTGTAAGCTTAAACAGATACCTGCAAAGGTAGGGGACGATAAACAAAAGTACCAGAAGCTGGTAGGTCTGGATGCAATTTAAGCAGGCTGTTCCATAGGGGTTGATTCCCGTAGCGTACACATTACTGTACATTACAAACTGCATCAGGGCCAAGCCCAGGATATTCCCGATTCCGCAAATCAGCAGATTTACCCATTCCTTCTGTCCTTCTACACGCCGTGAACTGTTGGTTGATACAGATACCATAAAATAGTAAGGGAAGAACATAACGGCATAGGTTACGGCATAAATGATATGTATAGGCTTAAATACCTTGATAGCCAGCACCCAGATACGGAAATCCACCACAAAGAAATAATTGGCGAGAAAAACCACACTAAAAAAGCAGGCGCATACGGTAAAGGTAAGAAGAAGACTCTTAAGCAGCTCTTTCCCGCTTGTTTTAATCCCCCACATTTTAGGGGTAACGCCGTTTTTAGAGCCATTAAAACGGTAGCTGAGCCAGAACAGCACAAGCCCTACAATGGCATTAAATATAGCCCAGACCCATACAAAGTTTGTCATTTTCTGTGGGAAAAGCCAGGTCAGCGTTCCCTGCTTTGACTGCACTGGGAACAAGGCCGTTGATATTCCGATGGCGGGAAGGAAAAACTGCCAGGACACTACTGCTGAAAACAGCCAGGTCCCCCAGAAAATCAGCTTACTACGGCCCGACTTAAGGGCAGGAAGTTTCTCCGGTACGGACGTTGCCAGTTCTGCAAAGAATGGAAGGCGCATGAACAGCGAAGCCAGAGGCACAAGCAACAGGAACATTCCGATAAAACCCAGGAAATTAAAGCATTCTTTCATAAGCCAAAACTGATTCTCCGGCGCAATGGGATTTTCCATTTCAAAGGCCTTTGTAAAAAAATCCGATATTTCCCTGGCCTCCGTGGTGGAGAAGCGTTCGTAAGCGTGAACTTCCGGCGGATTATACACCACACGCAGCGTGTGATTCCCTGCATTTCCATAAAAATGGTCAATATCTATGGTATCAACCTTATCCTCCGGAGCAAGTACACTGTTCACCAGGGAAATCATATCAGGATGCACGCTTAAATCATAAGCCACACCGTCCACCTGATAATTCCCACGGCCAAACTCATCATTAAATCCATTATACACAGCAACGCTGGCGTAAGCTCTCTGAGGCATCTCCTTGTCTTCAGGTGCGCCTTTGATTCCATGAATTGCAAAGGTATCATCCTTTACACCAAAGGAAATCTCGCTTGTCTGTACACCGGAGGCAAAAGCCGCCATCACCTTATTCTGGGACCGGGCATATACCTGCTCTTTTTCCGTAATCTCCGTTCCCCCCTCAGAATCCGGCTCCTGCGCCTGGGCCAGCGCCTTTTCATAGGCCACACCATAATGCGCCAGAGTGTTGGAAATAATGCGCCCTCCCAGAGAATGCCCGGTCACACCAATTCTCCCGGGATCCACAAAATCCAGATTAGCCGCTGCAAACTCTACCAGCGCAATCATACCCGCGTCAGTCCAAGCAAACTGGTCATAGGGTTCCGTGCCGCCGCTGGAGAGTCCATGCATATAGGGATCAAAGGTAATAACCGCAATCCCCCGCCTGGAAAGTTCAATTCCCGGAATATCCATCTGCTCCTTACTGGCATAGGTTCCCGCTGTGGCAATCACCAGGGGAACCTTATTTTCGGCACTGGCTTCCTTAGGCCGGTACATGTTACAGGACAGATATTTTCCACCGCTGGTCGGTACTTTAAAGGTATATACCTGTGTCTTATAGAAATTTGTCTGTAAAATAGATGCTCCAAAACAGCTGATTAAAATGAGTACGATACCAATACTCAGCCACCGGATGGCCCACTTCTTACTCCTCAATGATAATTTTGCCTTTTCCCTCATATTTCTCCTCCTTTAACTGTCAATCATTACGTTTCCTTTAGGGCAGGAATGCACCCTACCCCGTCCGGTATGACCACAATTTTCTCTTTCCGTCCCAACAGTTCATCCGCCATCCCAATGGCCTGGGAAATGTCATCGGCAGGTATGATTCCCATCTTCTGCACCAGTTCATGGGGCTGTGTGCTTATGAGGATAACCGGATGCCTTACCATTGCCCTTGCAAGGATCTGGGACTGCCACTGGTCGGGCCGCGTTTCATCCTGGGGCACATTAAGGATATCCTGCAGGATTTCATCTGCATTTTTCCCAGATGTAAACGTATGGTAAAATTCATCTCCCCCATGGCCGTCCACACTGGCTGCCGCCATGATAATGACCCCGCCCCTGCGGCAGATGATATCTGCCGTGGATATCCCCTTTACCGCCTGATAGATGTTCTGGTCCAAGGGGAAACCGCCATTGCCTGTGATGACAATCCCCGCTTCTTCCTCCACCTGCATCCTGCACAGTCCATTGAGAAAGCTTACCCCTGCAAGGTGCGCCTGCTCAAAATCCCCTGCAAATGCAGCTACAGTCTCCTTACTGCCGTTACACACCACATTCACAATGAAGCTGAGACCCACACGGCGCGCCCCCTCCACCATATCCTCGTGGATCCGGTTCCCTTGCAGACAGCCGCTGTGGGCACCTGGGCTGTCAATCATATGGGAACTGTGGTTGGCATAAACCGTACTGGCTGCGCAGATTCCCGGAAGCACGCTTTTGCGTCCGCCTGAAAATCCAGCAAAAAAATGCGGTTCAATAAAGCCTTCCGCAACCAGCAAATCCGCCTGGGCGCCAATCCGGTTCACGCTTAACGGCGCGCCGGATGGAAGTACGCCATAATCCACCATGGAATCCTTCAGACAGTCATGGATGGCGATTGTCTCCTGTTCACAGATCTCCCGGCCGAACTTATGGACCAGTTCCTCCCTGGTGGATTCCCTGTGACATCCTGTGGCGATGAGGATTGTAATCTTTACCTGAGGGTTGAACCGCCTTATTTCCCGCAGCATGGCCGGCATGATTGCCTTGCTGGGAACCGGACGGGTGTGGTCGCTTGCCAGTATGACCACATTCTTTTTTCCTTTCGCAAGCTCACATAAAGGCGGACTGTCGATTGGTGATGCCAGAGCCTGCTCCACCAACACATCCGCAGCAGCCGGAGGCTCATAATCATGCAGCCGGTTATTAAGCACCGCGCCCACTCTTTCATCCGGTATATCCGCTGATAACACAGTCCTCCCATAGGGTATCTCTATCTTCATATCCCCCTCCTCATTGACTTTTGCGCCTGTTTTTCATGAATTAACTATAACATAAAATCATTCCCGGTGATATGTTACAAAAACCATATTTAATCAAAATAATATGGTATGTGTAATATATTAAATTGTATGTTTTGTATTTATTTACACATATTTTCATTTTATTTTTATGCATTTTTATTCATTATCTTCCTCTGTCTGCCAATGCTATGCCTTATCAAAAAAGGACTACCGCCTGCCGCAGTAATCCTCTCACAATTAGTCTATACTAATTCATATCACTCAAAATTAATTCTTGTCATTTCATGTTAACCCCTGTCACTCCATGTTAATCCTCATCATTTCATGTTAATCCCTATCATTTCATATTAATCCCTGTCATTTCATCCCATCTCACTCCATACTTTCATAAAATGCAATCGCCAGGTAATAATAAGGTGCCGCGCTCAATTTACGCGGATCATATCCTGTTTTCTCCTTTAACCGGTTCAGTTTATATTGCAATGTATTCTTATGGAGATACAGCTGTTCAGCGGCCTGGTTTATGGAACCGTCGCATTCATACAGCACCCTTAAAATGCGGACAGCTTCCTTCATCCGCTTCTCCGAACATCCCTTAAATACCCGCTGTATGAACTCTTCCTTGGTGGCCTGTCCGATATCGTTGATGAATATCTCCAGCAATATGCTGTCATAAAAGGCAACTCCGCTGTCCCCCTGCACCGCGGCTCCGTTCAGGGCCTTAATAGCCCGGAAATATCCGGCTTTCAGCTGTCCGCCGCTGATGGTACGGCTGTCCACGCCTGCAATCAGCCGGTAGCCGCATTCCTTTTCAATGTCCGCCTGTATCTGGGCAATCAGCTTTGCTGCCATCTCGTCGCTGCGCTCACTCATCAGCACGATGAAGCTCCCGCCGCTGCTGCCGCTTACATTGCGCATGTCCTCTTTCAGGATGCGGCGGATCCTGTGTTCAATCCGTTCCACATCCTCCTGGCTCATGATGGGATTCCCGGTATGCCCAAGCACCGCGGCCCGTCTGGGCACCATCACATCGATGCCCTGGGAGATTCCCTCATCCACCAGGGCCGGATTCATCCTCAGCTCATCCGTCATCAGCCATTCCTGCAGAAAGCGGTTCCTGGCGCTGCGTTCCCGGATTTTTTCTTCTTTCAAATAACTTTCCAGCAACAGGATTTCCGTCATTTTCTTTACAACCTGTCCGTAACGGCTGACCTCTTCTTCGTTTCCAGTGATTCCCACCACGCCTACGACCTGGCCTTCAATCTCCAGCGTCAGGTTAATCCCGGACCGGGTTCCTTGATAGGTATCGTCATCCGGAACCGTCAGTTCCTTAAGCCCCTCATCCAACATCTTCCTGCTGGCCTCATGGAAATCACCTATCCGTTTTTCATCCGTGCAGGCAATGATGTGACAGCTTTTATCCATGAACGTCAAATCTTCGTGGATGATTTTCTTCACCTCTGTGACAATGCTCATTCCTAAACTGGACGATATCTGCATGTATTCCCCTCCCGTACCTGAATATCCCTATTATATCATCTAGTACCGCCTGACGTAAATACGCCGATAGATAGCGGGTGCCATCTATCGGCGTATTTGTATCAGGAATTATACCAGAATCTGTACCAAACGGCACTAAACCTGCATCATCAGTGAGCCTACAGCACATTCCCTGCCGCCAGCGTCTCAAGGGCCCGTTCCTCTGTAAAATATCCGCATTTCACCAAACGCGCCAACACCTGCTCCTGGCGTTTCTGCGCCAGCTCGGGGCTTACGGTGGGGGCATATTTAGACGGTGCATTGGGGATTCCGGCCAGCAGCGTACTTTCATAATCCGTCATGTCATTTGGCGCTTTCCCAAAGTACCCTTCCGAGGCATCCTTCACGCAGTAATATCCATTTCCATAATAAATCGTATTCACGTAAAGTTCCAGTATCTCGTTCTTGCTGTAATTCCGTTCCAGGTCAAAGGCCACAAACACTTCCGCCACCTTGCGCTGCAGTTCCTTTTCCTGGGTAAAGTACATGTTCTTGGCCAGCTGCTGTGTCACCGTGCTGCCGCCTTCCACAAATGCACCTGCCCGTATATCATTGAAAACAGCCCTTCCGATGGCAATCATATCAATACCCGGATGATTGTAAAACCTGTGGTCCTCCACGGACAGCACCGCATCCACATAGATTTCGGGCAGCTCATCAAAGGTGGTATAATTTTCCTTGCTGCGGATGGAAGCCACTTTCTCTTCCAGGCTTACCTGAGCCACCGCATCCTGATACATGTGGTAACCGTCCATGATGACCATGGTACAGAGACAGATAAGTGCTGCCATAACCATGGCTGCCAGATATTTCAATCCTTTACGCACCTTCATTCACTTCACCCGCTTTCCCAATCTGATTTATCCTTTTCTATGGATATGCTGACAATCTATCACTTTATGTATCTATCATATCACAGACCTTGGATTTAATCTTTGAAAAAGCCTTAACACTACGTGACTATTCCCTGACTATTTGTGGAATTTTTTCTAAAGGAAGCGTTAGAAATTCTTAAATAATGTGGCGTATGCACTTATACAGCCATCTTATTTATTCCATTCCAGCCTCCGTATTAAGGCTGCGCTTACTCTTCCAGGCAATCTGCGCCATAAGCCGCAGCGTCTCCATCCCATCCATATCCTTACTTCCAAAACATCGTTCATATAAATTCCTAAGGTTTATTTTCCTGTCTGTTGTCATGGAAACACCATAGGTTGTCCGCATACTTGAGATATAGCGCATCAACAGCAGCCTGTGAAAAAATGCCTTATGTTCAATCACCATAATCGTCTGTGCTGTTTCCGTCCACTCCTGAAGGAAGTCCCTTAAAATGCTGTCGTATCTATCCGCAAATGTATCCTGCATCTGTTTTTTGATGTCTTCTCTGTTCATTATCCCGGCCAGGCAGCGCCTCAATGTCATGCTCGGAATCAGGCAGTCGAATCCCCACCGGGAAGCATACAGTTCATCCAAAGCCTTTTCCAGTGTATTCCATCTCATCTTCCCATACTCCATAGGAACCATCCGGTCCAACTCCGACATATATTTTATATATGTGCTGCCAAACACAAAATGCTTATCCATAATCATAAAGAATTGTTCCATATCGGAATTAGCCGCCTGGCTGCTTATATCCCCTGCATTCTGCCTTATGATTTCTTTTATGACGGAGTTAGAATCGTATCCCTTTGCCTCAGGAATGTCCATCTTCTTATCAAAGGTCCCCATCTTGTCGCAGAGAAAATAATGTTCCCCAATAATACCCCGCAGGGAAAGCACATCCCTCTCCGCATATTGTTCCTCTATGTGTTTCATGAAAATGCCGAACTCTTCTGATGTCACCTCATCCAGTCCAATACCATCCTGCTCAAAATAGTCATCTGCAACCGTATCCAGCCGTCCGAATACAACATATGTCTTCCGGCGGAAGCCTTCATCGCTAAGCATCCTGACAATATCCAACATATGGTCATCTTTCCCATTCAACAGCGTATGGTATAATATGATATCCGGATTTGCGTCCTGGACTGAAACATGGACCCTGTTATATATGACTTCCTTTTCATTTCCTGATGGCAGCTGCCCCTGGTTTATTCCCAGGCCATCTATCAGAACAACACATCCACAGTCTTTCATTTTGTCAGAAACAAAATATAATTCTGCCCTTTCCACCAGCGGCTCTATCGAAAAGAAATCCTTGTTCATCTGCCTGCGTTTATTCCCAAAAACATGGTCCACCAAATCCTTTGTACCAGGTTCCCTGCTTTTTCCTTCAATCTGCAGATTATCCCCCATCCCTATATGTCTTCCATGTTCCTCTTCAAACATGACCGCAACACGGTCCAGTTCCCTCTCTATGTAATTGTAAATCTCCATATATTCACTGGGTCTATCATCCTCCCTGAATACCAGTTCGGAAATATCATCATTGCTCAGCTTCAGATGTTTACTGCGGATATCCGTAATGATTCCGCCATAAGCTTCTTCATACCCCACCTTACTGTAGGATGTGCTCTGTCCATAAACCTCCTGGATTCCTTTTATCAGGATGTTCTCAATGTTCTTGCCTTTCCCTTCCATATCCACAATATATCCTATGACAAAGGTCTTGGCCCTGTTGGACTTAAGCCGCTCAACCGCAATGCCCCTGGAATGCTCCCTGATTTCCTCCATACCGGCATTGTCATCCTTTGTCATTTCCGCAATGTCTTCATACATTTCCACCACGGCTTCCAATATCTGCATCTCGATATTCTTTTTAAGCACCTGCCCTGTCTTCAGCTTCACGCAGATTCGGAAATCCCTCCCTTCTTCCGGACGGAACTCCGGGTCGTTGATATGGTAACGGATCATAAAGTTCGTACTTTCCTTAATACTGGTCAACGCAGGTATGAAATTCTTGCTGGAGGCATCATCCAGGATACATTTCAAATCAAATATCGTCTTTCCTGAAGAAGTACATCCTGTATTCAATATCGTAATCCGCTTCTTTTCATACTGTCTGTCATTCCCCTTTTCCCCCTTCTCTTCAATTTCATCCTTCCATTGCCTGTACTCATCCGGATATAGTATCCTGATGGCTATTTCCAGTGATTTTAAGGAAAACCTTAAAATATCCCTTTTCTCCCCCAGCTGGTTCTTTACCGAAATCAGGTAGTGCATCCTTTTAAGCAGACACAGACTGCATTTTTCTTCCAAAAGCTCCTTAACCTCATCTACACATTTTCTCGCGCCTACAACCGACATCTCATCCGTCCGCCCCACAACGATTTTTATCTGGCTGCCCGCCCGGGATACCAGCAGTTTATGGTACTCTCCATCAAGAATAAGCCTTACCTTATATTCCATTTTTTCTCCCCTCCTGATTTTCTTTTGTTATTTTTTTGGAATAATTCCATACATTTATTCTATTTATGTTTTACCATTTCTTCTATTTTTTGTCAACAGAATTATGGAGTTTTTTATTAAATTTATTCCACATCTAATTCAACAAACAAAAAACCACCAGTATCCCTTTCGGCTCTGGTGGCATAATATCAATCATTTATTCCATTTTTCCATGATAAGGCCTACGCTTATATCCGCCCCTCCGCCTTATCCTTCCGTATCATCCTCCTCATCCCCTCAATGCCCACCTCAATGGCCCTCTGTTCCCAGCCGGATGGATAATCCTCCGCATCATTGGAATACTCGCCAAAGTTAGTGGCGCTGATCATGACACTGGCCGTCCTTATACCCAGGGACGCGCCCACAAGGAAAAGCACAGCGCATTCCATACTGGTGTTGGTGGCGCCTCCCTTTATATAAGACTCCCATTTGTATTTAAGTTCCTCATACACCGGCTTTGTCTCAGGCTCAGCCTCGGTGTAGTAGGAATCCTTTGTGATGGTCACCCCCACGTTATACGGGTGCCCCAAATCAACGGCCGCTGCCTCCAATGCCTTTAACATCTCAAAATCAGGCACGGCCGGAAACTCAAACGGCAGATAATGATTGCCTGTACCCTCCATGCGCACCGCGCCGTTTGGTATTACCACGTCGCCAATCCTGACCTTGGGGGAGGTGGATGCGGCGGAACCGATGCGCATCATGGTATGTGCGCCGCAGGAATGCAGTTCCTCAATGGCAATGCATGCGGAGGGTCCGCCGATTCCAGTGCTGGTCACGGTTACCGGAACGCCCTCCAGGGTTCCTGTATAAGTTAAGAATTCCCTTTTATGGGCCACCTTTACCGGGTTGTCAAAATGCTCCGCTATCAGGGCCGCCCGTTCCACGCTTCCGGGCAGGAATACGTATTTCCCAATCTGGTCAGATGTCACATCCGTGTGCATTGTTTTCTGTTCTCCCATGTTTCATACCTTCCTTCTTACTGTTCTCTGGATTCCATTCCCTTCTCAAACTGGTACTTACTGTTCTCTGGATTCCATTCCCTTCTCAAACCGGTACTTATTGTTCTCTGGATTCCATTTCCTTCTCAAACCGGTAGATTGCCTCAAGCACAATCTTGATTTCCTCATCCCAGCCCCTGGCCAGCCCTTCATTGGCTGTCTCATAAATCACTTCCCCTGTAACCAGATTGCCGGAAACAGCGCTGATCATGGCCGCCCTCTTCTTCCTTTTATGGCAGACCGTGTAAAGCGCGGAGCTTTCCATCTCCACGTTCAGGCATCCCAGTGCGGAAAGCTTATCAATCCATTCCTGGGTTTCCCCGTAAAATGCATCGTCCGATGCATTGATTCCGTAATACACCTTTCCGTATAAATCAGGCTGCATTTCCCTGGCCGTATCAATGATGGTCCTGGTCAGGTCGAAATCAGGCACTGCCGGGAAGCAGTCCGGTACATAGAAACGGCTGGTCCCCTCATTCTTCATGGATCCCGTGGAAATCATCAGGTCGCCAATCTTAATATCATCCTGCAGGGCAGCGCTGCTTCCGATGCGTATAAGGCACTCCGCCCCGATGTTCATCAGCTCCTCCGCCGCAATGGCCGCGGAAGGACAGCCCATGCCGGTGGAGGTAACGGAAATCTTAACTCCTTTATAAAATCCCGTGAATGTACGGTGTTCCCTGTTGTTTGCCACAAACTGCGCGTCCTCCAGATACTGGGCCACACGGTCAGAACGCGCCGGGTCCCCTGGCAAAAGCACATATTTACCTATATCACCTGGTTTTAAATGAATGTGATACTGCTTCTTTCCTGCTGTCTTACTTTCTTTGTCCAGTGCCATCAGCCCTGTACCTCCTTTATTTTCTTCATCTTACGGCTGGCCGCGGCTGACTTCTGGATGGAGTAAACCGTGAGGCCTGCAATGGTTGCCAGATACGGCAGCATCTGTATGAACTCAGACGGGATCTTAAGTACCTGAAGGATATTGGAAAGCCCGTCAAAAAATGCAAATATCATGGATGACAGCAGCGCCCCCGCCGGCGTGGCCTGTCCCATTGAGCAGGCTGCCAGGGAAATGAACCCCCGCCCGGCTGTCATGTCCCTTACAAACATATTGAGATAACCCATGGAAAGGTACATTCCCCCAAGTCCTGTCATGATTCCGCACAGCACAATGGCCAGGAACTGTATCTTCACCACGTTCTGCCCCACGCTGGATGCGGCGTCCGGGTTCTCACCCACAGCCCTCATGCGAAGCCCTGTGGGCGTCTTATACAGGAAGAACCAGATGGCAGCCACCATGATCAGCGCAAAGTACGTCAGCGCATTGTGGCCCGACAGGATGGTCCCGATAACAGGAATATCCTTGATGACAGGAATGTCCACGTTGGGAAATGAAAAGCTTTTTAAGGATGAGGAATTGCCCTTTTCCCCGGTTGCCAGCTGAAGCACGAATACCGTAAGGCCCGTGGCCATGGTGTTAACAGCCGTGCCGCAAAGCACATTGTTGGCTTTTAACACAAGATGGAAATAGGCAAACACGGCGCTCACCGCAACAGCTGCCAGCAGACCGGCCACGACGCCCCATACAAGGTTCCCGCCAAAGGCGCTGCCGAGGACGCCTGCCAGGGCTGATATGAGCATGATTCCTTCCAGCCCCAGGTTCACAACCCCTGCCTTCGTACAGATCACAGCGCCCAGGGAAGCAAAGATAATGGGGGTTGCCACACGTATCCACATGTACACAAAGTCCGTACTGACGATTAAGCTAAGTAAATTCATGCCTGCACTACCTCCTTTTCCTCTGCTTTCGCGGCCTTGACAATCAGATGCTGCCTCCAGCCTTTTAACAGTGCGTCCGCCGCAATCAGGAACATCATGACGCCCTGGATGATGTCCACCACCTCACGGCCCACGTCACTGCTGCGCGCCATGATATCAGCGCCCACATTCAGGTATCCGATAAATGCAGCCGCCAAAGGGACCAACAGCGGATTGCTTCTGGCCAGCAGCGCAACCACGATACCTGTCCACCCATATCCGGGGGTTGTGGTCCACTTGAACCGGTTATACATGCCAAGAAGCTCCGCGCCGCCGCCCATGCCTGCAATTGCCCCTGCAAGGACCTGGGCCGCAACCATGAGTCCGGTCACCTTAAGGCCCGCATACCTGGCAAACAGCGGATTGTCCCCGGTAATCCTGAGCCTGGTCCCAAGGGATGTGCGGTACAGGAAAAACCATACCAGGACACAAAGCACGATTCCCAGCACAATACCCGCGTGGATCCTGGTGCCGTCCAGTATGACGGGCAGCCTGGATGTCTTTTCAAATTCCAGGGAAGCCAGGCTGGAGCTGCTGACCTCACGGAAATGATAGCTTACCATGTAAATCGCAAAAAACTGTACCACGTAATTGAACATGATGGATGTAACCAGCTCGCTTACATTCCATTTCATTTTCAGCAGGGCCGGAACCAGTGCGACCATTGCCCCGCAGAATCCTCCGAACAGGATGGCCGCAGCTGGGTGGATGCCGCCCGGAAGCTTACAGGCAATCGCCACCACCATGGCGCCTGTTATTCCGATAAAGAAGGAACCTTCTGCAATCATGGAAAATTGGCCCGAGCCAAAGATGATGATGACTGCCAGCGCCGTGAACATTAACGGCGACGCCGCCTCTATGATATTACCCACCCTGCGCAGGGAGGTAAATGGTCCCAGGAAAAAACTGCTGATGGCTGTCCACGGGTCATCGCTTACAATAAACACAATGACGGACACCAGCACACAGGCTATAAGGATTACCAGGGCCAGCTTCACAAGGTCCACCAGCAGGTTGATTCGTTTATTACTGTTCATGCCGCGCCTCCTTTATCTCTTCCTCTGACTGTACCTGGATTCCCAGCATATAGGTGCCCAGCTGCGCTTCCGTCATCTGTGAGGTATCGCTGATATAAGCCACGATCCGTCCCTCATACATCACAATCAGGCTGTCGGACAGACCCAGTACTTCGTTTAAATCCGATGTGACGAGGATGACCCCGTTCCCCTCATCCCTCATCTCAACCAGGCGTCTGCGGATGAATTCCGTGGCTCCCACATCCACTCCCCTGGTGGGCTGGTCCGCAATGATGACCTGTGGGGACCCGGACAGTTCCCTTGCCAGGACCGCCTTCTGGATATTGCCGCCTGACAGGCTGTTGATGGCCACGTCCTGGGACTTGCAGAATATCAGGTACTGTTTTACCATCTCGTCCCCGTATTCCCTGACCGCCCTCTTGTCCCGCACTCCGTTTTTAAAGAAACGCTTCCAGCCAAGCTTATCTGCAATCATATTCTCAGTAATGGAAAGATGGGGCGCCATGCCCATGGTCATCCTGTCCGCGGGAATGTGGGCCAGCTTCAGGTTCCTTATCTTCTCAACCGAATATCCCCTGATATCCTGTCCGCTTATCTCAATGGTTCCATGACTGTAAGCGCCCATACCGGTAATGGCCCGCACCAGTTCGGTCTGCCCGTTGCCTTCCACCCCGGCAATCCCCAGTATCTCGCCCTTTCTCAATGAGAACGATACATGGTCCACTGCATGCTTTCCGTTCTCGTCCACCACTACCAGGTCCCTTACCTTAACCAATGCCTCCTTTGGGCTGGCTGGTTCCTTCTCCACATTCAGGATGACGTCCCTGCCCACCATAAGCCGTGAGATATCCTGCTCCGAAACCTGGTCCACCTCATGCACCCCCATGGTGGTCCCCCGGCGGATGATGGTAATCCGGCTGCATATCTGCTTGATTTCCTGAAGCTTATGGGAAATGAAGATAATGGTGTACCCGTTGTCCCTCAGGTGGAGCAGCTCATCAAACAGCTCCTGGGTCTCCTGGGGAGTCAGCACGGCCGTGGGCTCATCCAGAATCAGGATTTTCGCCCCGCGGAACAGCGCCTTAAGTATTTCCACCTTCTGCTTCTGGCCCACGGTCAGGTCCTCCACCCGCTTGTCCGGGTCCACGTAAAGGTTGTATTTCCTGCCCATCTCCTCCACCTGCTTTCTTGCAAAAGCCAGGTCTACCATGACGCCCTTTCTCGGCTCCATGCCCAGGATGATGTTCTCCGCAACGGTCAGGGAGGATACCAGCATGAAATGCTGGTGCACCATTCCGATTCCCATTTTTATTGCCATCTGCGGGGATGACATATGTACCTGCTTCCCATTTACATAAATCTCACCTGATGTGGGCTGTTCCTCGCCAAACAGGATTTTCATCAAAGTTGACTTGCCCGCCCCGTTCTCGCCGGAAAGGGCGTGTATCTCCCCAAGGTTCACGGACAATGTCACATCCTTGTTGGCCATGACCCCGTTGGGGTAGATTTTCACAATATGGGACATTCTCAATGCTTCTTCTGCCATAATCAACACCTCATCCTTCCGGTGCGCCCTGCCTGCACCGCGTTTTTCAAGATCCACACCGGATTTTACGTTCAAAAAAGGAGGCCCTGTATCTGATACAGCAGCCTCCTGAACCACACTTCCCTACATCAAGGTTTCATGCCATCACGAAGAGCTGCTACGTCTTCTGTTGTCATATCAAAAGCGGTTCCAACCGTGATATCACCGCTTATAACCTTCTGTTCTGTCTCATCAATGAACTTCTGGATGTCCTCGGGAACAAGTTTTGTATAGTTTTCATTCTTAGCCAGGCCCACAGCCCCGCTGTCCAGTCCCAGGATATAATCCTGATCCAGGCTCATGGTTCCCTCGCTCCATCCCTTGACAGAGGTATAGATGGACTCGCCCACATTCTTAAGGCTGGAGGAAATCACATTTGCGGCCAGTTCCGGATCGGAATCCTTTAATTCAGCATAAATGTCCTGGTCGCAGGCAATCAGGTACTTGTCTGACTTCTGCGCTGCCGTCACGGCGCCAAGGATGGACTGGGAAGCCGGTGCATAAACCACCTGCGCGCCCTGGTTATACAGCTGGGTAGTCATTTCCATGCACTTGGAAACATCCTCAAAGGAACCTACGTAAGAAGTCACAACCTTAATCTCAGGGTCCACATACTGGATGCCTTCCAGATACCCTACCAGGAAATCATTGATATTGGACGTATCCATGGAACCTACAAATCCTAAGATTTTCTTGGAAGGATCAATCTTGGCATCACCGGAATCCAGCATCTTGGCTGCCAGTACGCCGGAAAGGAATGCAGCCTGGTTGGAGTAGTAGTTAACGCCCATCATATTGCCTTCTGTCACCACGTCCCTGTCAACCGACACGTCAAAAATCAGATAATTCTTATCAGGGAACTCAGCTGCAATATCCTGGGCCAGTTCCTTAACAGACCAGGTCCCGGATACAATCATGTCCCAGTCCTGCTCAGACACATCCAGGTAATTGCCCTCGTAGCTGGTTTCGTCCCTGCCCATCTCGATGGTCTTGACCTCGGCCCCCATCTTATCCGCCAAAAGCTGCATGCCGCTGGCGGCGGAGTCATTGAAACCCTTGTCGCCCAGGTTGCCGTTACACAGATAAACCACTTTCAGGGGCTTGTCAGAAGCGCCTGGGTCATCTGCATTTTCCTCCTGCGCCTGTGCCGTGGTATCCCCTGCCTGGGTTTCCTTGCCTGCCGGCGCCGCTGTTGTCTCTTTTGCCGAAGAGCCGCAGCCTGCGAGCATGGATGCTGCCATGGCGGCCGCCAGTACGGTACTTACGATTCTTTTCTTCATTTCCATTTCCTCCTGTAGTCGTACATGTAATATTAACAATTATATTAACAAACTGCTTATTCAGCAGAAGGTTTCACTTATCACAGCCTGCGGTCCAGTGTAAAACGGTACCAGTTGCTGTCCATCCTGTACTTGTGATAGCATAAAGGCTCCTCGCCCTTAAACAGCACCTCATCCATTACAATGACAATGGGGCATTGGGGCTGGTCCACCACCTCGCTGGACCACTCCACGGCGCTCATGGAAAGCCTGGAACGCTCCGCCTGCTTATATAAGGAGGCAAGGGCAAATTCCTTCAGTCCCTCTTCATCATCAATGGCTATCTCCTCTTTTTCCAGGAGCAGCACAGGGATGATTGCCACCGAAGACGCCACGTAAGCGTCGCCTACAAAATACTTCATGTCCACGGCCACTGCGGTGAACCCCCTGCCGTTATAACCCAGCAGGTCGCCGATCAGCCTTCCTCCGTTCTGGACGCTGATGACTGCCTCCACCTTGGTGATGGCGTCCACGCAGCTGCTTAGGCATGGGTTGGTAATGTGCTGGAGCCCATCCTTATTCCTGGCCAGCTGTCCCGTTACCGTGGTCTTTTTCCCCTGCATCTTATAAATATAACCGTCCTCTTCCAGCTTGCGCACCGCCATACGCACCGTACTGCGGCTTACGTTCCAGTACTCTGCCAGGATGTTCTCTCCCGGAAGGGAATCCCCCTCCTTCAGCTTCTCATCCTGGATAAGCTGGTAAATAATATCGTAAATCTGCACATAATAAGGTATGTTCAAATCCCCCAGCTGGGGCATTTCCTTATAATCCATCAATTATGCCATCTCCTTGTCTTTCCTGATCATAAGCCTCATTGCTTCGATTGCGGTCCTGATTGCCCTGTCCTCAATATCGATTTCCGATTTCCTGCCGTTATCGCTGTAGTTCCTGCAATTGGTGGCGCTGGCCATCACACAGGCCGTCCTGATTCCCAGGGACGCGCCCACCGCAAAGAGTGGGGCGCATTCCATGCTGGTGGAGGTGGCCCCGCCTTTTTCATATGCGGACCACTTATACTGAAGCTCCGGCCCCACCGGCTTGGTTTCCGGCTCGGTCTGTGTGTAAAAGGACGCCTTGGTGATGGTCACTCCCACATTATATGGATAATCCAGGTTAATGGCTGCCTGCTCGATGCATTTAAGCATCTGGAAATCCGGCACGGAAGGAAATTCCACCGGCAGATAGTGCTGGCTCACCCCCTCCATCTTCACTGCCCCGTTGGGGATTACCACATCCCCCAGGGACACCTTGGGAGATACGGACGCACAGGTGCCCACGCGCATCATGGTGTCCGCGCCGCACTGGTGCAGTTCCTCAACCGCAATGGCAGCAGACGGTCCCCCAATCCCGGTACTGGTCACAGCCACCATGGTACCATCCAGTTCCCCTACGAATGTCCTGTATTCCCTGTTATAGGCGATCTCCCTTGGATTGTCAAAATATGCTGCTATCTTTTCCGTACGCTCCGGGCTTCCCGGAAGGAACACATACCTTCCCACATCCCCGGCTTCCAACGCAATGTGCATCATTTTCTTTCCCATAACATTTCTCCTTTATCCCTTTTTATTTATCTGGCTTATGGGCCTGCTACGGTTATCCTGCGCCGCCGCGTCCGTTCCCTATATAAGTCCGGCCCGTTCCCCCAGATATCTGCCCGACTCCTGGGCCTGGGCCATCACATCCTCTGCGTCCATGGAAATGACCCTGCGCTCCCTCATGACCCATCTGCCGTCCACGCACATACCGCATACATCCGCACCCAGGGCGCTGTACACCAGCGCCGCGTACAGTTTATCCGCCCGGTTTCTTATAAGAGGCACAAGGCGCGGGCTTGTCGTATCCATTACAATAAAATCCGCCTTCTTACCAATCTCCAGGCTTCCCCTGTCCCCTTCGCATCCCAGCGCCCTGGCGCCCTCTATGGTAGCCATCCTGACTGCCTCGCGGGCCGGAAGGAATTCCGCATTGTGAAGCTGCATCTTCTGGATCAGGCTTCCGGTCCTTAAATCCCGCAAAAGGTCCAGGCTGTTGTTGCTCTGCGCCCCGTCCGTACCGATGGATATCTGTATGCCCCGCTCCTTCATGGCCTTCATGGGCATGATGCCCGATACCAGCTTCAGGTTACTGACCGGATTATACGACACATGTACATTGTATGTCTGAAATACATCCATATCCTCCTCCGACAGGTGGATGCAGTGGGCCGCCAGGACCTTCTGTCCAAAAACCCCCAGGCTCTCCAGCCACTTCACAGGAGACAGGCCGTACCGCTCCATGATCTGGGCATTCTCATCCTCTGTCTCGGATATGTGGGTATGGATCAGCAGGTCATATGAATCCGCCAAGTCCACCACCTTCTTAAACAGATTCCCGGACACGCTATATGGGGCATGCGGGCCGATACACGGCGTAACCCTGGTCCCTCCTGCACGGCCGTGCCAGTGTTTCACAAAATCCGCCGCCTTTTCAAAGGAATCCCCGCCCTCCGCGGTTGACCAGTCAAAGACAGACGCAGCCAGATAACAGTTAAGCCCGCTCTCCGACGCGGCCCTTGCCACATCCTCCGCAAAATAAAACTGATCCGCATACGTGGTGATTCCTGACCGGATGAACTCCAGACATGTCATTCTGGCAGCATTATATGCAATCTGCGGATTCAGATGCTTTTCCGCAGGCCACATGGCATGGTTGAGCCAGTCCATCAGTTCCATGTCATCCCCCAGGTTCCTGAACACGGAGGAGTGGGAATGGGTGTGGGTATTCACAAGTCCCGGCAATACCAGATGGCCCTTCAGGTCGATTATCCGGTCTTTTGCAATGACTGTCCAGCTGTCCGGGCCTGGCTCCTGTCCTGCCTTATCATCCAAACGCTCCTGTCTTTCTTGGCCCGCATTTCCTTCCAATGGCTCCTGTCCTGCCTGGCCCGCCTTACCTTCCAGCCACCCCTGTCCTTCCAGTTCCTCCTCAGGCCCAATCCACCGGATCTGGCCGTCCGCCACAATCATGGCTCCGGCTTCGTACACCCGGTCCTGCCCGTCAACTGTGAGTATGGTGCAGTTTTTAATTGCAAATGCGTCCTTCATAGCCCAGCCTTCTTTCTAAATCCGGAAAAACCCCGATATTACTATGACTTATTATACCGCCCCGGCGTCATGTCCTGGAACACGGAGAACAGCCTGCGCACAGCTTTTACGGAATCTACTTCCACGCACACGGCGATTTCCTCCCGGTCAAGGTCCGGGACAAACCCGTTGTCAGTCTTAATCATGCCTTTAAATGCCTCATTCTCATATTCCACCCCTGCCCGGACCATCTTAAACATGCCCAGGGACGGGTCCTCCGCTATCAGTACGGCCAGCGGGTCATGGACCACACATGCATTGGCCATGCCCATGGATACCCGGTGGAATTCAAAATAGAACTTAAGCACATCCTTTATATACCCTGCAATGGGCCTGCACTCTTCCAGGCAGTATGTACACAGGTTCTCCACATCCCTGTCCGTGATGAATGTCTTCATGGTCACATCCAGGCCGGCCAGCATCAGGTTGAATCCTGCCTTAAACACAATATCCGCCGCCATGGCATCCCCGTAGATGTTAGCTTCCGCATAAGGAGTTATATTGCCGGGTGCATTCAGGGTTCCGCCCATGGACACCACCTTCTTTACCTTCCCGGGAAGCTTTGGGTCCTTCCTGAGGGCCAGGGCCAGGTTGGTCATCCTGCCTGTGGTTATGATAATCAGTTCCCCCTTAAGTTCCTCTGCCTTCCTTATAATGAAATCACTGGCAGACTCCTCAAGAGGTTTCTGGCTGCTCTCTGGAAGTTCCACGTTGCCAATCCCATTATCCCCATGGATGAATGCGGGCGCCGACTCAAACACCCCCTCCAGGGATTCATTGGCTCCCACGGCCACCGGCACCTCATAGCCGCAGCCTGAAAGTTTTATTAATCGCAAGGAGTTGTCCGCAGACTGTTCCGCATTGTTATTACCGAAACATGTGGTAATCCCTTCCACGTGGAAATTAGGGGACCTGAGTGCGTATAATATGGCCAGGGAATCATCCACTCCCGTATCCGCGTCAATAATAATCCGTTTCATAAATCCATACTCCTTTTCATTCGCTTCATCTTGTATGTCCAGTTTACAACATGGCAGCCAAGTTGTCAACATGGTATCACTAGTTTTTTATGCTAAATGTATAGTTTTTTAGTCAATCCAGCATATATTTTTTTAATATTGCCTAATTATTTTTTAGGTCTTTTATATTTCGACCAAAAATTTTTGGCATTCTGTCCTTGCATAACCCGGGATTTTATGTTAAACTAATAGCGTTGCGATGCCTGTATAAGTTCATAATCGGATGAACGTATCTACCAGCTACCGGAATAGTTGACTACATGCTTCTATTTTGTATACTGGCTTTTTTTATGTAAAAAACCATGCACCACACAGAAACGCTTAAAATGCAAGCGAAAGGAGTTATTATTATGAATCCAACCAACAACTTCGACGTAATCATCATTGGCGCAGGTCCTTCCGGCATCTTCTGCGCATACGAACTCATCCAGAAAAAACCTGATATGAAGATTCTGATGGTGGAAAAAGGACGCCCCATCGAGAAACGCGTATGCCCCAAGCGCACCACCAAAGTCTGTGTAGGATGTAAACCATGTTCCATCACAACAGGATTCGCAGGCGCAGGCGCATTTTCAGATGGAAAACTGTCCCTGTCACCGGACGTGGGCGGCAACCTTCCCGAGATCCTGGGCTATGACAAGACCGTGGAACTGTTAAATGAGTCCGACAACATTTACCTGAAATTCGGAGCCGATACCAATGTGTACGGCATAGATAAACAGAAAGAAATAGAAGAAATCCGCCGCAAGGCCATCAATGCTAACTTAAAGCTCATCGAATGCCCCATCCGCCATCTGGGAACAGAGGAGGGTTACAAGATTTACACCCGTCTCCAGGAACACCTTCTGGCCCAGGGCGTCGTCATGGAATTCAACACCATGGTAAAGGATATCATCATCGAGGGCGACACGGTGAAAGGCGTCATCACGGATAAGGATGAGACTTATCACGCGCCTGAGATTGTAGCTGCCATCGGACGCGAAGGCTCCGACTGGTTCTCCCACATCTGCGGTGACCATGGCATTGAAACCCAGGTAGGGACCGTGGACATCGGCGTCCGCGTTGAGGTAAGGGACGAGGTCATGAAGTTCCTCAATGAGAACCTGTATGAAGCCAAGCTGGTATACTACACCCCCACCTTTGATGACAAGGTCCGCACCTTCTGCACCAACCCATCCGGAGAGGTTGCCACGGAGTACTACGAGAACGGCCTGGCCGTTGTCAACGGACATGCCTACAAGTCCAAGGAATACAAGACCAACAACACCAATTTCGCCCTGCTGGTGAGCAAGAACTTCACCAAGCCGTTTAACGAGCCGATTGAATACGGCAAGCACATTGCCCAGCTCTCCAACATGCTCTGCGGCGGCCGTATCATGGTACAGACCTTTGGTGACTTCCAGAGAGGACGCCGCACAACCGAAGAGCGCCTCTGCCGCAACAACCTGATACCAACCTTAAAGGACGCAGTACCTGGTGACCTGTCCCTGGTATTCCCTCACCGCATCATGACCGATATTAAGGAAATGCTTCTGGCCCTTGATAAAGTCACCCCAGGCATTGCCAGCGATGAGACACTGCTCTACGGCGTGGAGGTTAAGTTTTATTCCAACAAAGTAGTTGTGAACACTGATTTTGAGACCAGCGTGAAAGGACTGCGCGCCATCGGCGACGGGGCATCCGTTACCAGGGGGCTGCAGCAGGCTTCTGCTAATGGGATCAGCGTAGCAAGAAGTATATTGAAGCAAATGGAAGCTTAAATATCTCCTAATTTTAACAGGGCCTTACCTAACGGTGTGGCCCTGTTTTTATACGTCCCTCATTTTTACGCCGCCATCCCATGTGTCGCCTGTCTTTTATCATCTAATAGCTCTATAGTGATATACCACTTTCCATATATATTTTAATGATATTCCATTTAAATAACCAAATCACCTATTCTATTTGCTTTTATTTACTCCATCCCTTTATGATATATGTATATATTTTAGTATGTTATTAACGTTTTCTTTACATTTTATTTGCTAATTGCACAAAAACAAACTTTATATTAGTGCAAAACATGAATGGACATATTGGTATATCAGTTGTAATATAAAACAAGTGGTATATCACTTCAACACATGGCCAGTTACTACAAAACAAGTGCATATTGGTAAAATAGGAGGAAAAGTTATGGCAGATATGGTTGCCGGCATCTTACTTTTAATCACGTTTATCGGATTAATTGTATATTGCTTTAAGGGTGGAAATCTATTAATCGGTTTTATCACAACCGCAGTCTTATGGTGTATCATCGGGCTGGTGCCCCTGGAAACAGTGGTAAATGTTGTTTTTGAACAATCAGTTGAAAGCTACGGAAAAACCATAGCGATTATTGTGTTTGGTGCCTGGTTCGGACGGGTTCTGGTAGATACCGGGATTGCAGGCTATATAATCAAGAAAACCGTTGAATTTGCCGGTGACAAGCCACTGGTCACAGCCCTGCTGTTAAACATCGTATGTGCCTTGATTTTCTGCAGCGCCTTCGGTGTTGGTTCTGTTATGGCCATTGGTATGATTGTTCTGCCAATCATGTTTTCTGTGGGAATTGACAAAAAAGCTGCTGTAGGCGCTTACATGCTGGCAGTTGCATCCGGCATGTATCTGAACATCGCATATGTCAGCCAGTTTTTTGCCGTATTCCCCAACATACAGTACGATAACAAGTACATCCACTTTGCGATAATCGCAACAATCATCAGCATTATTGTCATGATTGCCTTTATTGTGTTCAATTTCATGCGTCAGAATAAGACCAGGGCATTTGCTGCTCCCGTATCCGTAGATGCCCAAGAACTTCCTTTTTACTGCATCCTGGTACCCTTTGTTCCCATTATCATGGTATCCTTTTTCAAATGGCAGCCTGTACCGGCCTTCCTGCTGGGCATTCTCCTGGGACTTCTTTTCACGCGCAACCTTACAAGTTATTCCGTTGCCGTAGAAAAGGTTCAGAAAACATTGTATGATGGTGTTGCTGACTCTGGTCTTCTGATTGGAATGCTGTATGGGGTTAATATTTTCCAGGCAGCGGCCAAAGAAGTTGCACCTATTCTGCAAAATCTACTTGGAGGGCTGATTCCCCAGTCTCCCCTTGTACTGCTTGTACTGTTCTGCATCCTGGCTCCCCTGGCCCTGTTCAGAGGTCCTCTGATGATCTGGGGCTCAGGAATTGCCCTTGCATCCATACTGCAGGCCATGGGCATTTTCACAGAACCATACCTGTTCATGCTGTTCCTGGTCCCACCTGTTTCCATCGTGGCATCGGCCTGCCCCACACAGTCCTGGACCATGTGGGCTCTCAGCTACTCCAAACTGGAGCCAAAAACATACATAAAGACAAATCTGCCATGGGGCTGGATTGCCTTGATTGCAATACAGATAGTCGGTTATTTTACGTACAGCATTATTTAAGAAGGGAAGTCACTGAATGATGGAAAAAAGAGCAATCAGAATCGGAATCGATGTGGGCGGCACTCATACCAAAGCTGTTGCTATTGACAACAGCACCAACCAGATTGTGGGAAAAGGGTCGGTCATGACGACCCACTTTGCCAAAGAAGGCGTAGCCAAAGGAGTGGTGGATTCCTTTCAGAAATGCCTGGAGGAAAATAATATACAGCCGGATGAAGTGATTTTTATCGCCCACAGCACCACCCAAGCCACCAATGCCCTATTGGAAGGCGATGTTGCCAAAGTAGGAGTAATCGGTATCGGAAAAGGCGGTCTGGAAAGCTTTCTCACCAAACGCCAGACAAAGATTCCGGACATCGATTTGGGAACAGGAAAGTTCATCCATATTGACTCACACTTCATAAAAGCGAAGGACATGAATGAGCGTTCCGTCAAAACACTGATTCAGGACATGTACAACCAGGGGGATCGGGTCATTGTAGCTTCCAAGGCATTTGGTGTGGATAACATGTCCGAAGAAAAACTGGTGTCCGAGACAGCCGATAAGATGGGTCTCCCCTCCTCCATGGCCTCTGACATCACCAAACTTTACGGCCTGACCACCAGGACCAGGACTGCCGCACTGAATGCCAGCATTCTTCCAAAAATGATGGAAACAGCCAACAGTACCGAATCCTCGGTGCGTTCCACCGGTGTCAATGTGCCTCTTATGATCATGCGCGGTGACGGTGGTGTCATGGAAGTCAATGAAATGAAAAAAAGACCCGTGCTCACCATGCTTTCAGGCCCTGCCGCATCGGTAATCGGAGCCTTGATGTATCTTAGGGCATCTAACGGAATCTATTTTGAGGTAGGCGGTACCTCCACCAATATCGGCGTAATCAAGAACGGACGTCCTGCTGTTGACTATGCGATTATAGGCGGACACCGGACTTATGTCAACTCACTGGATGTACGTGTGCTGGGTGTAGCCGGAGGTTCCATGGTAAGGGCCGGAAAGAATGGCATCACGGACGTGGGCCCCAGGTCCGCCCATATTGCCAACATGGGCTACGCCTGCTTTACCGATTCTTCATTGCTGGAAGGTTCCACTCTCTATCACATGCAGCCGCGGGAAAACGACCCGGATGATTATGTGGCCATCCGCCTAAATAATGGGGAATCCGTAACCATCACCAACACATGTGCTGCCAATGTCCTTGGCATACTGTCCGAAGGGGACTATGCCCGCGGCAATGATGTTTCTGCCAGGATGGCCATCAAACTCCTGGCAGATGAAGTGGGAATGTCCGTGGAAGACACGGCCAGAGCCATTCTCCAGAAATCCACCGATAAAATCAAGCCCGTAATCGAAGACCTGATTACCAAATATAAGATAGAGCGTGATCAGATTGTACTGGTGGGCGCCGGAGGCGGTGCCGGGACCCTGCTCACCTTTACGGCCAATGATATGGGATTCAAATACCAGATTCCTGAAAATGCAGAAGTCATCTCCTCCATCGGAGTAGCCCTTGCCATGGTCAGGGAAATGGTTGAGCGTACCCTCCCCAATCCCTCTGCCCAGGACATAGCGCAGCTTAAAAAGGAGGCCAAGGAAATGGCCATGAACTCCGGCGCAGTGGAGGACAGCATAGAAGTCTACGTGGAAATTGATGAGCAGGCCCAGAAAGTAACGGCAATCGCCATGGGTTCTACCGAGGTAAAAACCACCGACCTGATGAAAAACTGCGATGAAAAGGAAGCCGTCAGCATAGCAGCGGCATCCATGGGTGTGGCAGAGGACAAGGTGAACCTGGAAGCGACCAACGGTCAAATCTTCGTGGTCACCTGCAGGAGGGGTAATAAAAACCAGCTCCGTGTAATTGATAAGAAAGGCTTTGTAAAAATCCAGCGCTCCGATGGAAACTGCCTGATTACCACTATGGAAAAATCCGGCGAAGATCTCAAGAAAATCTGGGATGCCTCCTCCAACTTTTCCTCCGAGGTCCGCATCAATCCGGATGTGTATGTCGTCTGTGGTTCAAGAGTCATTGACTATTCCGGAATTCCGGAGTACAAACAGGTTGCTGGGCTCATTGAAGCAGAACTGTCCGACAGGTCCCCTTCCGATGAGATTATTCTTGTGCTGGCAAAAAATGCGCTGGGCTGAATATCCCACAGATATGAATCCAAACAAGCGCCCGGAACACGGGCGCCTTTTGTAGCAAGGAGAAGGACCATGTACAATTACCCCGACGAATACTGGTACGGCCTGTTGCTGTCCAAAGATTCTGCGGCCAGACCTTTGACTTCTATGCAGAAATCAATTATAATTAAACAAAGTATGCAAGAAGCCGCTTTGCAGAAAGACCACATCAGAAGATGCTTTGGAAATCAGTCCCCTGAGAACCTTCTTGGCAGGATGGGCTTTGTCCTTAAGAATGATGACCGCGAACCTATGTCTTCATTCTTATACATGGGATTAATGGAACCGGACAGTAAAACAGTCTGGATCCAGATGACTCTCATATCCATGGTAGAGCATTATATGGAAGTCCATATGCCCGAAGATATCTCCCGTAGGCAAAAGCTACGGGAGATTGTCTGCTGGCACGAGCTGTACCATGTGATTGAGGAATGTACACCGGACATCTACACCAGGAACGTCCGTGTACCGGGTCGGATCCTGGGTATGCTTCCATATTGCAGAAAGGTGGAAGCTGCCAGCGAGATTGGCGCCATCCATTTTTCAAAGTTGATGTCCGATGTGGCATTTTCGCCATACACCTATACCAGATATCTTATGGCCGCGGCAAATCAGGATTTGGAAGTGAGATATGGACACTGAACCAGTTGCAAGAGAAGATACGAATATTTATTCGATTCTAAGAGATGATATTGTAAAATTACGCTTAAAGCCTGGTATGTTCTTTAATATAAAGGACATCTGCCGGCTCTATGATGTGGGGCGTTCCCCTGGACGGGAGGCCCTTCTTCAGTTGGAACAGGAAGAGCTGATTACCGTCCTCCCCCACCGGGGAAGCATTGTATCAAAGCTGGACCTTGACCGGATAGATAACGAACGTTTTGTCCACCGCTCCATTGAGGAGAATGTCCTCAGGGATTTTATCGGTATGTTCTCCCCCTCCGTCATCCTCCGCATGGAAAACTGTATCCTGGAACAAAAGGAGCAGTACCGCACTAAGGATATCCGCCGTTTTTTTGACTCAGATGAAGAATTCCATTCCCTGTTCTTCTCTGAGATATTCAGGGACTACTGTCTGTCCGTTATTGAACGGGAATGCAGCAATTATAAAAGGATACGCCTGCTGGCCCTGATGGCGGACGAAAATTTTATGAAAAACTCCATCGAGGAACATGAATCCATGGTAAGGGCAGTATCCACCAGAAACTTAGACAAGCTGATGTTCTGGTCCTCCCTGCATACGGACCGTTACAAGGCTCAGGAACGCTGGCTCCTGAAACGTTTCCCTGACCTGTTTACACAGTCTGACAAGGAATCCGAAGGTATGCGCAAGAGTCCTGCAGACCTGACATCGGACTTCCTGTTATCCATCCGTTCCAGAGGATTGTAAAAGTTTCAACCTTAGAATCCAAAACGTTCGGAATCCCCTGTGGTGACAGGAGGTTCCGAACGTCTGGCATAAACATACATATAAAACAGGAGCCGTTTCCCAGCTAACAATTTGTTATCTGGAAACGGCTCCTAATCATAAATCTACCAGTATACTATGCCATTCCCTCCTCAGCCGCCTCATTCTCCAACAGGGTAGTCTCATACTTATTCAGAATAATGGTCTGAATCATATCCCTTGTATTGGAGTTAATGGGATGGGCGATATCACGGTATTCCCCGTCCGCGGCCTTGCGGCTTGGCATCGCTATGAATAAACCCTTCTCCCCCTCGATAACCTTGATGTCATGAATGACGAATTCATTGTCCAGGGTGATGGAAACAATTGCTTTCATCTTCCCTTCCTTTTCTACCCGTCTCACTCTCACGTCCGTAACCTGCATGTTCTTATACCCCTTCCGTCTTATCCCGCATCATCCGCAGGCGCGCTCCCCGTGCGCATTCCCGCGGTCAGATACGTCTTATAATGTATACCTCTCGTTCTTCTCCACGACGATTTTGATGTTCTCCGGTGTGCCGATATGTGTGGTGTTGGCCCGGATTGTATCCCTGCTCTCAACGATGCAGTTCTCAATCACAGTGTTATCCCCAATATAAACATCGTTCAGGATAATGGAATTCTTAATCACACAGTTATTGCCCACATATGCCTTTTTAAAGAGAATTGAATTCTCAACCGTGCCGTTTAAGATACAGCCGCTGGAAATCAGGCTGTTCCTTACAATGGCTCCAGGGTTATACTTGGCCGGCGGCAAATCATCAATCTTAGTGTATACGTCAGGGTACTGCTTAAAGAAATAGTCCCTTACCTCGGGCTTCAGGAAGTCCATATTGGTCTTGTAGTAGGAATCCACGGACGCAATGTTATTCCAGTAACCGTTCAGCTTATATGCATAAATCCTCTTCAGGTTCTTATAACGCACAAGGATATCGTTAACCAGGTCATACCTGTCCTCTGCTGCACAGCGCTCCAAAAGCTCTATCAGCTGCCTTCTGCGGATGACATAGATACCACAGGAAATGGTGGTTGCATCGCTTGCCATGGGCTTTTCCTCAAAGTCCGTGATGCGTCCGTCGTCGTTCAGCTTCACGCATCCGAACCTGGTCACATCCGTGCCGTCTTCCATATCCTTGCACACAACCGTGATGTCAGCCTTTTTCTCAATATGGTATTCCAGTACCTTGTTGTAGTCCAGCTTATACACGCCGTCGCCGGCTGCAATCACCACATATGGCTCATGGCTGTTCTTTAAGAAGGTCAGGTTCTGGTAAAGGGCGTCTGCCGTCCCACGGTACCAGTCCCCGTTCTCCGGTGTGATGGATGGCGTGAATACGAATAATCCGCCCTGCTTACGTCCGAAATCCCACCACTTGGAGGAACTTAAATGCAGGTTCAGGGACCTGGAATTATACTGTGTAAATACCGCCACATTCTGGATGTGGGAATTCGTCATGTTGCTCAATGCAAAATCAATACTGCGGTAGCTTCCTGCAACCGGCATAGCAGCCACTGCCCTTTTATTAGAAAGTTCCCGCATCCTCTTGCTGTTACCACCAGCTAATACAATACCGATTGCTCTCATTTTACGCCACCTGCCTTTATAATGTAATTTCCGCTTGCCAGTAATCCGTCAGGATAGTCACTTACGGTTGTATCGCCTGCTATGGCAGTATTCTTTCCAATCTTAACCCCGTCAGGCACAATGGAATTCTCACCGATGGTCACAATATCAAACTGATAAACCTTGGGGTCATATGTACTTGGCGCGTACTCGCCCACGCCAATCTCCACGCCGGAGCCAATCTTCACATTCTCCGCAACAATTGCTTTGTTCACAACGCTTCCTGCTCCGATTACGCAGCCCTGCATGATAATGGAATCCCGGACCACGGCTCCCTTTGCAATGGTGACGCCCGCGCCGATAACAGAGTTTACAACCTCCCCGCAGATTTCCGTTCCCTCACCGATGATGCTTCTCTCGATGTTGGCTTCACTGGATATGTACTGAGGCGGGATCACATCACTCTTGGTGTAAATCTTCCAGTATTCTTCATACAGGTTAAACTCAGGAATGATGTCAATCAGTTCCATATTGGCTTCCCAATAGGAACCAAGCGTGCCCACGTCCTTCCAGTATCCATTGTACTCGTAAGCAAATTCCCTGTCTCCCTTTGCATGGCAGTATGGGATGATGTGCTTGCCGAAGTCACATCCAGGCTCGTCCTTCATCTTAATCAGGGCTTCCTTGAGCACCGGCCAGCTGAAGATGTAGATGCCCATGGATGCAAGGTTGCTTCTTGGCACCGGGGGCTTCTCTTCAAATTCCATGATACGGTTGGACTCGTCCGTAATCAGGATACCGAAACGGCTTGCTTCCTCAATGGGTACCGGCATGGCAGCAATGGTGATATCTGCGTTATTGGCTTTGTGATAATCCAGCATTACCTCATAATCCATCTTATAGATATGGTCGCCGGACAAAATCAGGACATATTCCGGATTATATGACTCCATATACTCCAGGTTCTGATAGATTGCATTAGCAGTACCGGTATACCAGTCACTGCCTTTGCTTCGCTCATAGGGTGGTAAAATGCTTACTCCGCCCACGTTCCGGTCCAAATCCCACGGGATACCGATCCCTATGTGGGAATTTAAACGCAATGGCTGGTACTGTGTCAGGACTCCGACGGTATCTACCCCGGAATTGATACAGTTACTCAGTGGAAAATCAATGATTCGGTACTTCCCCCCAAAAGATACGGCCGGCTTGGCTACTTTCTGTGTCAGTACGCCAAGGCGGCTTCCCTGTCCGCCTGCTAAAAGCATAGCTATCATTTCTTTTTTAATCACGTTATCACCTCTTGCTGTTAAAATTTTTGTAATTTTAATTATAACACAAACTTCGTAAATAGTACATAAATTTTTAAATTTATTTCACCGTTTTTGTGCATTTTTCCGACATTTTCTTCCTAAAATATCCATTTAGCACCGATTTTCCCCATATCTAGTGCCTCATAATGGATTTTACCACTAAATATCCCACCCCCACCCTGTGTATTTTGTCTGATTCCGGTCAAATGTCTGTATGAACATCATACCAGATAAATCCTGCCTTATAACTGTTAATTTCTGCCACCGTCATGTCCGATTAGCACGCATTATAAATAGGAAGACAGAATAATCTTGAAACATTACGGGAAATATCTTATAATCACGTATATGTAGTTACCGTCCATTTCCTGGGGAATTGGGGATACTGTATGAAAAGAGAGAAAAGAAAAGGAGATTATCAGTCATGGATCTGATTACCGTAAGAGAACTTTATAAGCATCCGGAGAATTATCTGGACAAGGAGGTAAGCATTGGAGGGTGGGTCCGCAGTCTGCGCGATTCCAAGGCCTTTGGCTTTATTGTAGTAAGCGACGGAAGTTATTTTGAGACACTTCAGGTTGTGTATCACGACAGCCTTTCTAATTTTGCAGAGATATCCAAGATGAACGTGGGCACCGCCATCATCGTGAAGGGAACCCTGGTGGCCACGCCCCAGGCCAAGCAGCCATTTGAAATCCAGGCCACTGAAGTAACCGTGGAAGGAGCATCCGCCTCCGACTACCCCCTTCAGAAAAAGCGCCACTCCTTTGAATACCTGCGCACCATCTCACATCTCCGTCCCAGGACCAATACGTTCCAGGCCGTTTTCCGTGTGCGCTCCCTGATTGCATATGCCATCCACCAGTATTTCCAGGAAAGGGATTTCGTATATGTACACACGCCGCTGATTACAGGCAGCGACTGTGAGGGCGCCGGGGAAATGTTCCAGGTAACCACCCTGGACCTGAACAACATCCCAAAGACAGAGGACGGCAAGGTGGATTTCAGCCAGGACTTCTTTAACAAGGCAACCAACCTGACCGTAAGCGGACAGCTCAACGCCGAGACCTATGCAATGGCATTCCGCAACGTATATACCTTTGGCCCTACCTTCCGCGCCGAGAATTCCAACACGGCACGCCATGCAGCAGAGTTCTGGATGATTGAACCTGAGATGGCATTTGCGGACCTGGACGACGACATGCGCCTGGCCGAAGGCATGCTCAAATATATCATCCGGTTTGTCCTGGAGCATGCGCCTGAGGAAATGAACTTCTTCAACCAGTTTGTGGACAAGGGCCTTCTGGAGCGCCTTAACAATGTCCTCAATTCGGAATTTGGACACATTACTTACACGGATGCAGTGGAACTGCTTGAGAAGCACAACGACGAGTTCGACTACAAGGTATCCTGGGGCTGCGACCTTCAGACAGAGCATGAACGCTATCTGACTGAGAAGGTCTTCAAAAAGCCTGTATTCGTAACCGACTATCCAAAGGAAATCAAGGCTTTCTATATGAAGATGAACCCGGACAACAAGACGGTTGCAGCGGTTGACTGTCTTGTACCGGGCATCGGTGAAATCATCGGAGGCAGCCAGAGGGAAGACAACCTGGATAAGCTGGTGGCAAGGATGGACGAGCTTGGCCTTCGCAAGGAAGACTACGATTTCTACCTGGATTTAAGGAAATACGGCTCAACCCGCCACGCCGGCTTCGGTCTTGGCTTTGAACGCTGCGTCATGTATCTGACCGGCATGGGCAACATCCGCGACGTTGTGCCATTCCCAAGAACCGTTAATAACTGCGAGCTGTAAAGAATATCCGGTACAGCATTGCCGTACTGCCCGCCCGGGACATTTTCCATCAATGCCCCGGGCGGGGGCGCGCCAACCATAAACCAACAGGAGGCAGACATGAAATTCATCCACACCGGGGATATCCACTGGGGTATGTGTCCCGATGCCAGCAAGCCATGGGGCAAGGAACGTGCCCAGGCCATCAAAGATACCTTCCGGATAATCATTGAACATACAAAAGAGATGGATGCGGACTGCTTATTCATCAGCGGGGACCTGTTCCACAGGCAGCCGTTAATGAAGGACCTGAAGGAGGTCAATTACCTTTTTTCTTCCATTCCCTCCACAAAGGTCATCATCATAGCAGGCAACCACGACCGTATACGGGATAATTCCGCCCTTTTGAGTTTTACATGGAGTCCCAATGTGACATTCCTGATGGATGAGAGCCTGACTTCTGTTTACTTTGAGGATATCAACACGGAAGTGCACGGCTTCAGCTACCACCGCACCGAGATTAAGGAGCCGCTTCTGGATGACATCCAGGTCCCCTTAAACAGCAGGATCCAGATCCTCATGGCCCATGGCGGCGATGCGTCCCATTTGCCCATCAACTTTAACAGCCTGGAGCTGTCCCCATTTTCCTACATAGCCCTTGGACATATCCACAAGCCGCACATCGTGGGCGAGGGAAAGATGGCTTACTGCGGTTCCCCCGAGCCGCTGGATTTGACGGAAACAGGCGCCCATGGATACTATGCGGGAGAGGTGCATCCCCTCACAAGAAAGCTTGTAAGCCTGCAGTTCATCCCGGCGGCAAGCCTTCAGTACATCCCCCTGGCGGTGAATGTATCCAAGGACACCACCAATGGGGAACTGTCCGACCGGATTGCCAGGGAGATTGAGAACCGGGGCGAACAGAATATCTACCGGTTCCGGTTAAAGGGCATGAGGGATCCTGACATTGAGTTCGACCTGGAACAGCTTTCCTCACGCTTCAGGATAGCCGAGATCCTGGATGATTCTGAGCCCCAGTATGACTTTTCAGCCCTGTTTGCAGAGCATTCCAGCGACATGATAGGATTTTTTATCCAGGCCCTCCAAAAAGAAGACATGAGTCCTGTGGAAAAGAAGGCGTTGTATTACGGGGTCAACGCACTGCTTCGGACCACGGATGAAAGGAGCTGAACCATGAAGATACTGAGTCTGCACATTGACGGCTTCGGCAAGCTTCACGACCAGGACATCTCCTTTCAGGACGGGATGAATGTGGTCTACGGCAAGAATGAAGCCGGCAAATCCACGCTGCACACATTTATAAAAGGCATGCTGTTCGGCCTGGAACGTCAAAGGGGACGGGCCGCCAGGAACGATACCTACAGCAGATACGAACCATGGCAGGGAAGCGGCACCTATGAAGGATGGCTCCGCCTGGAAAGCGAAGGACAGGTTTACCGCATCCAGCGCAGGTTCCACAAGCGGGGCAGGGAACTGACCATTGTCAATGAAACCCTTGGCAGGGAACTGGAACCCACCAAGGCGCTTTTAGACCAGCTGCGCTGCGGCCTTTCCGAAACCGCTTACGACAACACCATCAGCATTGGCCAGCTCAAATGCGCCACGGACGGAGGGATGGTTTCCGAACTGAGGAATTACATTGCCAACCTGAATACCTCGGGAAGCATTGCCCTTAACATAACCAAGGCAACCGCCTACTTAAAGGCCCAGCGCCGCGAACTGGAAAACCAGATGGTACCGGAAGCAGCAAGGAGCTATGCAGCCCTGTTAGGGGAAATCCGCAAGATTGAACAGGAGATATCCGCGCCCGAATATGCCAACCAGCTGATTGCCTGCCGCACCAGGAAAATGGAAATCCGGCAGCAGCTGGACAACCTACAGAAGGAAAAGGAAGGGCTGCTGGAAAAGACAGCCAAGGGACGCCAGATCCTTCTTGGCAGCCAGTTCACGGACCGGGATTCTGTCCAGGTTTATATGGACGACACCAAGAAGCTTTACAGTGAATATGAGGTGACCAGGGCGGCCTGCAACAGGAAGTCCAGGACGGTCTGGGCAGTCCTGTTATTCATGGTGACCCTGGCCTGCGGCGGTTTTGCCGGCCTATGTCTTGGCGCGCCTCAGATAATCCATGATGCCGTCAGGCTGCCAATCCACATGGCTGCGGCGGCTGGGATTACAGGCGGGATTGCGGCGGCTGCCCTTGTGACTGCCATCCTGCAGCTGAACAAGAACCGGCGCTTCAAAAAGGAGCTGGAGACCAATACAAGGCTGCTTCAGGAGATATTCGCACGCCACCTGGGGGATTCATCCATATCGCCGGAGGCCATGAACGCCCTGGAGGCCAAGATGGCTGAGTTCCTCCGCCTGAGCAAGGCCGTGGAACAGTCGGAGCAGACCTTAAACCAGCTGTCGGAAGAAATCAGCAGCCTGCAGGCCAACGAGGAAGTATTCTCCGGGGAAATCGAACAGCAGCAGCGCATCCAGTGGGAGTTGGAACAGAAGCTGGAGCACCTGGCTGACTGCCGGACCAGGGCTGAGGGGTTAAAGCAGATCCTGGCTGAAAATGAACGTGCCCAGGAGGAGCTGAACGCCATCGACCTGGCCCAGGACACAATGACCGCCCTCTCCACCACCATCCGGGATTCCTTTGGCCTGTACCTGAACAAGACGGCCTCAGACCTGATTTCAGGCATTACGGGAGGCATCTATACCAGCATGAGCATCAACGAAAACATGGACGTATTCATGAACACCCCCGGCAAGCTGGTGCCCATCGAACAGGTCAGCAGCGGCACCATGGACCAGATTTATCTGGCGGTCCGCCTGGCGGCGGCCAAACTGATCCAGAACGGCCGCGACTCCATGCCCCTTATCTTTGACGACAGCTTTGTGCTGTATGATGACGAGCGGCTGAAGACAGCGCTTAAATGGCTGGTGAAGGCTTATGATAGCCAGATCATCATATTCACGTGCCATCAGAGGGAGGCACAGTTATTGACGGCGAACCAGATACGGTATCATCTGGTGACGATTTAGAGGGAAGAGGTTTTAAGGCTTTCCTGAACTGCCGCTTATTAAAATGCGGACAGGAAGCATGGCGCTTCCAACCATTGAGTTGGGATGGGGCCATGCTTCCTGTTTGTTTTTGTCTGTTTATCTGCTGTATGCGCATTTGCTGCGCGCTCATCTGTTCCGCACGCATCTGTTATCTGTCTGTTATCCAATGGATTACCATCTGACTACCATCTGGATGGGGTGTCGGCACAGTGGTTATGCGTCTTTGCCGCACGCAGGGCTGCAAAGCAGCCGCAGAGCCTGCATATTCCATTTCTTAAAAATTCACACCGGCTGCAGGAGGACATCCTTTCCCTATACGCTGGTTCCGGGGTCTTCATGTCCTCATCCATGTTTTCCAGATAGTTTTTAAGAACCACCTCATATTCCCTGTCTGACAGACCCGTTCTTTGGCATGGGATGCAGGGTTCCCCGGAAGCCGCCATTTTATTATCCCTCCTATCGTTTTATCGTAAGCAGGATAACGGACTTGGAGGGCATTTTGATGTAGATTGTATTCCCTTCAATCACAAAATCCGTGAATTCCCTGGGATGGATCTGGTTTGGATGTTCAAATGTGTTCATGGTGTTCATTGCGTCTGATGTAAGGACGGTTCCGCACACCTGGGAAATCATGCCAAAGTCTCCTATATGGAATGTAACCTCCGCCATCTGGTTTGGATTTACATTGACCAGGGTGGCATTGATATTGCCCTTTGCGTCTTTGGATATGGAGGCGTTAATCTGCTTGAGTTTTTCCGTCCCGCATTCATAGTCACATTCGTAGTCATCTGAAAGTATTGCAAAATCAAGCAGCTTTGCATCCTGATGTACCTTGTACATGTCATATATATGATAGGTAGGGGTAAGTATCATTTTTTCCCCTTCCGTGAGGACCATGGCCTGAAGCACATTGACGGTCTGGGCAATGTTGGTCATGTGGATGCGGTCCGCATGGTTATTGAATATATTCAGGCTTGTTCCCGCTGAAACCGCGTCCCTCAGCGTATTCTGCTGGTACAGGAACCCCGGATTGGTCCCAGGCTCATTGTCAAACCAGGTTCCCCATTCATCTACAATCAGCGCCACCTTCTTATCAGGGTCATACTGATCCATAATGGCAATATGCCTGGATACAAGTTCATCCGTAAAAAGGGCTGCCTTCATGATGCCGAACCACTGGCCCTCATCAAAATCCGTGGCTGACTTGCGGGATTTTGAATTATCCCTGAGGTAGCGTTCATTTCCGTCAGGAAGGTGTTCAATGATTACCTGGTCGCCCACCCTTGTGTAGTAGTGAAGGGCAATTGCATCCAGGAACATGGATGCATCCCTCATCATTACCTCTGTCCATTTATAATTCGCCCCCCTGGGACCTGCGCCGATGCGGTAGAGCTTATTGTCCCCGTAATCCCGGGCATACAGATTGTAACGGGTTACCTCGTCTGCATAATACTCGGCCCGCATACGGCCGCCGCATCCCCAGTTTTCATTGCCGATTCCAAAGTATTTTAATCTCCATGGTTTTTCCCTGCCATTCTGTTTCCTCAGATCGGCCATGGGTGACTGGCCATCAAAGGTCATATATTCAATCCATTCCGACATTTCCTGAATGGTCCCGCTTCCCACATTGCCGCATATATAAGGTTCCGTTTCCAGCATCTCACACAGTTCAAAGAATTCATGGGTGCCGAAGTGGTTGTTCTCCACCACACCGCCCCAATGGGTGTTGACCATGGAAGGCCTTGACTCCTGCGGCCCGATGCCGTCGCGCCAGTGGTATTCGTCCGCAAAGCATCCCCCCGGCCAGCGCAGGCAGGGTATCTTAATCCTTTTAAGCGCTTCGATGATATCGGTGCGCATACCGTTTATATTGGGGATTTTGGAATCTTTTCCAACATAAAAACCATCATATATGCATCTTCCCAAATGTTCTGCGAAATGTCCGTAAATCATTCTGCTGATTGTCGACTTTTCAGCCTTTGCATTGACAATAATCTGGTTTGCCATACTGCCGTCCTCCTAAATAGGTTTTGTAATTTACTTTTATCATCCTTTAACACCGCCGCTTGTAAGTCCTGCGATGAAGAATCTCTGGTTCAATAAGAAAAGAATCAAGATGGGCAGTATCGCAACAACAGAGCCTGCTATCATGACATCATAATTCGCACTGTACGGGTTAATCAAGGATGCAATGCCTATGGTCAATGTAAATTTATCACTGTCCCTCAGAACAATCAGGGGCCATACGAAGCTGTTCCAGTTCTGCATGGCCAGGAGTATGGTCATTGCCCCAAAAGCCGGTTTCATCAGCGGTACCATAATCCGGTAGAAAATCCCAAACTCCGTACATCCGTCAATCCTGGCCGACTCCATGAATTCCCGGGATATTCCTGATACAAACTGACGGAAAAAGAAGATGGCCACAGGCGCAACCATGAAGGGGAAAATAATACCTCCAACCGTGTTAATCAGCTTTATCTTTACAATCAGCTTGTAAAGGGGGAGCATGAGGATTTCCAGAGGAATCATCATGACAGCCAGTACCAATACAAAGATTGCATTCTTACCCTTAAAATCATATGCCCCGAGTCCATACCCCACAAGGGACGAAAACGCCAGGGCGCAGACGGTAAAGGCCACCGCATAAAAAACGCTGTTGCTGAACCACCTGGTATAGATGCCGTTGTTGTATGTAAATAGGTTAGGATAATTCGACCATTTCATGTCTCCCGGATTAAGGAAGAACTTCATGCCTGCCCGGAATATCTCCTGTCCGTCCTGCAGCGACCCTATGATAAGGTAGTACACCGGGAACAGCATGATCAGGGACACCAGCAGGAATAGGACAAAAACCAATACGGACGCCATTCTTCTCCGTGCTTTCATCATGCATCCTCCTTTTTAAACAGGCCAAAGAAATTCAGCTGGAACATATTGACCGTAAGCACGATTACCAGAAGCACCACGCCTATGGCAGAGCCCATGCCAAAATCATTCCTTTGAAATGCCTGCTGGTAAATGTAACGGACAATGGTAAGGCCGATGTCCCCGGGATTTGTCTCATTCCAGTAAACATACCCTTCCGTGAACATCCGATAGCCGTTGAGTATGGTCAGTGTCAGGATATAGATGATGATGGGCCTGACCTGAGGGATGGTTACAAATAAAAATTTCTGGAATGCATTGGCGCCGTCGATATCAGCAGCTTCATAAAGCTCTTCCGGAATGCTCTGCAGTGCGGACAGGCAGTATACCATGTTGATTCCCAGCTCCCGCCATGCCGCCAGTGTGACCATCATGATCATTCCGGTCACATATCCGGTTTTCCATGCAATGATTTCTCCCCCAAGCTTCAGTATGATGGAGTTGAACAGACCGGCTTCTGTTTCCCCGAACATCAGCCTGAATGCAATGCCTGCCACAATGACTGACGTGAGGGTCGGGACAAAGATGGCTGACCGGAAGAAGTTCTTAAACTTCAGTATTTTCGAATTTAAAAAGGTGGCGATTGTAATTGGAAGGATCAGCATGATGCTGACCATGCATATCATGTATATGGTGCTTGATTTTAATGCGTTATAAAAATGGATATTAAACAGACGTTTATAGTTTCCGAGCCCAATCCATCTCACATTGTTGAAGCCCTCTATCTTCTGGAAACTCATGAGTATTGTATTAACGGTCGGATAGAGGAAAAAAATTAAAAATGAAATAATAAATGGAAGGCAGAACAGATACGGCGCTGCCTTTTTACTGTATAAAATTTTACGAAAACCCCTTATCTCCTTGTTCTGATTCATCAATGCCTTACCTCCTCATGCCAACGAAGGCATTTCCCCTGGGTTGTGCGGGATGCCTGGGACGTATATAGACTACGTCCCAGGGATATATTGTTCTGTGCTGCGTTCCCTCGTTCCTTAAGGCATCCCCAATGTCCCTACTGCTGTGCCCTGAGTTCCTCCGCCGCTGCCTTTAGCGCCTCTGCCGGGGTCTGTGACCCATCCACAAATACGTTATACATGACCGAGTTGTTAACCAGGTCCTGGGCCGCAACAGAAAGGTCCGCATTGACTGGTGAAGGGCATCCATCCACGTATCCGCCCATGATTTGAAAGAATGATTCGTTGTAGAAATACGCCATGGGGGCTGTCAGCCTGTCATCGGTCCATACATCGGTCCTGACCGGGTCAAACTGCAGACACTCCCAGATATTTACATTGGCCTCATATGTAAGCTTTGACTCATATAATACTTCTTTTGCCAGTTCAACGTTCTTGCACTGGGTGGTAATTGCCGTACCGGTCCCTCCGATACCCACGGTCCTTGGCTGTCCTTCCTCAAACACCGGCATTGGACGGATTGCAATCTTGCCTTCCAAGTCAGGCATATAGTTTGTAAACCGTGACATGAACCAGGAGGGCATGGTGAGGGATGCGCATCCGCCCTGATTCATCCAGGTCCAGAATTCCTCCACGGACGTGGAGCCGCCCGGAGCTGCTACCACTGCCCCTGTATCCCAGAAATCCTTCATCCACTCAAGGACCTTGATATTGGAATCGCTGTCCATCGCAACAGTTCCGTCTGCATTCAGGTAATCCCCTCCCTGCTGTACGATCATGGGCCAGAACGGACGCTGGTTGGATACTTCATATACCGTCATGGGGATACCGGTCTTTTCAAATACCTGAAGCCCCATTTCCCGGTACTGGTCCCAGGTTTCTATGGCGTCTACATCTTCAATGGTGAATCCTGCTTTTTCAATGATTTCCATGTTGTAATAGACCACGGACGCCCCCACGTGTGTGGGGATTCCATAATAACTGCTGTCCTTTTTATAAAGGTCAAACCTGGACTGGACACAGGATGCAAGTTCTTTCTCAACAATGTCGTTCAGTGGTACCAGCTGGACATCCCCTTTCAGGAAATTAGAAAAATAGTTGATATTGATATCCGCTATATCAGGGGCGCCCACGCCGGACTGCAGGGCTATCAGCAGTTTGTTGGCCATCTCCGCATTGGGATAAACCTCTATCTTCAGCTCCACAGGGCTGTCTGCATGTTTTTCGTTATAAACCTTTTCCCCAAATTCAAACATCTGGTTATGCAGCTCATTGGAGGTCCAGATTGTTATTACGTTTCCCTCCCCGGAGCCTGACTGGCCTCCCGCAGCCTCTGTCTGCGCCGCCTGTGTCCCTCCTGCATTTCCTCCCCCAGAGTTCTCAGAGGAACCACCGCCGCATGCTGCCAGCGATAAGGCCATTGTCATTGCCAGTGTCGATGCCAATAATTTTTTCATAAGAAATACCTCCTTTTGATTGTCTGTTACGACATATTAAAAAGCAAATAATATGCCAATACCGCGGTCCCTGCCTGTTTTCATGACAAATGTCCCAAAAGCCCAGGATTAATCAACAATTTTAAGGAGACAAAAAAATGAGAGAACCGTTTCATCTGTTCTCCCACCCTTTTCAAGTGTTGCCTGCACTGTTGCCGTGAACGTTGCTTTCCTTGGGTGAACACAGAATCATAACAGTCCCATCTTCCCCATTTTCCTCCATAGGGTTGTGCGGTTCAATCCCAGGCGCCTTGCAACCTCGCTCTTATTATAGCCGCATTCCTTTAAGAGTCTTTCAATTTCCTCCTTCTGGATGTTCCTTATATACGCCGGTGCTGCCGCCTGATCCTGGATCCGCCCTACCTGTCCGGCTGTCTGTATCTGCCGGTCGTATTCCCCCAGTCCCAGGGATTCCTCCACATCCAAAACCTGTACTGCCGTATCCTGGGCAGTGACGCTGATACGTTCCACAATATTGCGCAGCTCACGTATGTTCCCCATGAAAGGATAACTGCTAAGCAGTGTCATGGCATCCTCTGTAAAATGGTCCGCACATGTCTCAAACTGCTCCTTATATTCCATAAGATAGTGTTCTGCCAGAAGCCGGATATCCTCCCTTCTCTTCCGGAGCGGGGGAAGGGGCAGGTTCAGGACATCCAGCCGGTACAGAAGGTCTTCCCTGAAGAGTCCATCAAGGGTCATCTGCTTCAGGTTCTTATTGGTTGCGGCAATGATCCTGACATCAATCTTAACCACCTTCTTACCTCCCACACGACGCACTTCCCGCTCCTGCAGCACACGCAGGAGCTTACCCTGGAAGCTGACAGGCAGCTCCGATACCTCGTCCAAAAACAGGGTGCCGCCATGCGCCTGTTCAAACAGGCCGGGCTTCCCTCCCTTAACCGCACCGGTAAACGCCCCCTCTTCATATCCGAACAGTTCGCTTTCCAAAAGGTTTTCCGGGAATGACGCGCAGTTAATGGCCACAAAAGGCCCGCTCTTCCGCTTGCTTGCATTATGTATACTTTGCGCTACCAGCTCTTTACCGGTTCCTGTCTCACCATATATAAGCACATTGGAGGTAACAGCAGCAAACTTTTCCGCCCGCTCAATCACATGCTCCATCACGGGACTTTGATGGATGATATCAGAAAACTGATATTTTGCATAAAGTCCCATTTCATTCAGCTTAGAGCGGATCTGGGCCTCCCTCTGCTGCAGCCGTCCGATATCGTGGATGGTGATTATCATGCCCTTATATTCACCGCCAATCATCACTGGCGTGAAGTCAACCGCGATATTCATGTCCCGGGTTCTGTATATCTCATTGTCCAGATGCTGTTTCTCCCTGCATGCCTTCAGATAGTTTTTGGCCATAAACGGGAAGGATTCCTGGAACCCCTTTCCGGCAACCGGTCTTCTGTTGGGGAATATCCTCCCCACATTGGCATTGGCTATCCCGATGCGTTCCCTGTCATCCACAAATATAAGGCCGTCTGTCACATTTTCAGCCAACAGTCTTAAAAACTCCATCTGGTTGGCTTCATACTCCATGTTTTTTAAAAGACTGGCAGCTGAGTTCAGCGCCCTTCCGATGGCCTCTTCACTGTTTTCTATAATACCGGAATAAACCTTGAATCCATTCTTTATCACACATTTATTTGCATGGCTGCCGCTTATGAGGGCATCACAGCCCTCTTCTATGGCACGTTTTACCATGTCTTCAATCTGGTCCGGATTGTCAATCACATAAACCACAAAATTTATGTTAAAAAGAGAGCTCATGGACTGGATATCCTTCATGTTTGAATAATCCCCAATCAGCCCTATTTTCTGACAATCCGTATGTTCCCTGCACTGGGCAATGGCATTGACGATGTCACTGCCGGTTATGGGTATTTCCACAATGGCTCCATTAAACCGTTCCCTGATTACGTGTATGGAATAACCCCTGGCAATTACCAGGTCACATCCATCCTCTACCTCCAGATCATACATACGCGGAAAGTACTTGATGGATGCATTGGCGAATACCCCTTTATAGCATGGCTGGTCCATAAGACGCCTGACAACAGGCGCCAGTTCCGGATATGGAACAAAATACGTGATTTTCCTCATTCTCCTGTCCCTCCATTATCCATATAATCATCAAAAATACGTTCCAGTACCAGATGAAAGAAAACACCTGCACAGGACGGTATGATCAGGACCGCCCCAGGCAGTATGGACACCAGGCATAAGGCAGCCGTCAATAAAATGGTAAGAAGGATGGTCCACGGAAAGTTCAGCACGCTCAGACAGACGCAGTTTTTAATCACCTGTGGCAGTCCTGACTTATATCTGGAAATATACGGGAATACATACACGCCAACCATGATTATAAGAAGCCTGGCCGCCACAAACAGGACCTGGAGTATTATCATCCCGTCCTGTCCCCTGATAAGGTTCATGTCCAGATGGATTGCGCCAAATAATACCGCCAGTATGACTGTCAGCACCGCAGACTGCCTGAAGCTGTTTCTGAAGCTATTCCAGAAAGACCTGAATATATACCCCCTGTCATATCTGAGACACTGCCCGGATGTATGATACAAGGCCGAGGAAGCAGCTCCCATGGTTATGAGCGGTATGGAAAATACAAACCACAGAAGGCTTACATATATGTAATCCATCCACTTACTTATACCTCTGAAAATAATGTTGTCCGCGTTGAAAAATTGTTTCATATCTGACCTCCCTATGTGATGCCGGCTGGCCTGGCAGGCAATATAGCAATCGTTTTTTACTACTATATTCTCGCAAATATCATGCCAATGTTCAATCTCTTTCAAAGCGCCTGGCCTGACACGCAATTATCGTCCCAACCGCCTATGGGGAGATAAAAAATGGCTGCAAAGCGTTCAGACCGTTGCAGCACATGAACACTCTGAGCAGGCCATGTAACACCTCATTGCAGGATTATGGAAGAACCCTTCTGTATAAATGCGTCTGATACCAGGACTGCAATATCCTGGCATTAATTTTGCTTATATTCATATACGTAACCGGATGTTGATTTCCAGACAGTAAAAAAACACAATAATGGGAGGAATGGTAATGAGTTCAATCAGGATAATCACAGAACAGGCACTATTTGAGACAGCACCGGATTTCTATGGTCTTTTTTTCGAGGATATAAACCGCGCTGGAGACGGAGGCCTTTACCCGGAAATGCTCCGGAACCGGGCCTTCGAGGATTCCATCCTTCCGGAACGCTGTAAGCCTCTGGACGGCACCTATGGATTCGTGACACCGGAAGGGTGGCGTGACCAGTTTAACAACGGAGAGGGGCTAAAACGCTGGATGGATGGGGTAGATGAAACGCCCATACCGGCCTGGTATGCCAGGAATGCCAGGATGGACCTGGATTTCAATGATACGTTAAACAAAAACAGACTGGCTTCCCTAAACATAGAATTTGAACCGGGCGGTTATGTGACCAATATCGGCTTTCGTGGACTTTCCCTGATTCAGGGCCAGTATTATGAGTTCTATATGTTTGCCCGGGGCAGCGTATCCCTGACAGTCAGCCTGGAGTCCAAGGACCACCATGTCTATGCCAGCAAATCCCTGAATATCGCCGGGACAGACTACCAACGTTTCGATTTGACCCTGTGCCCGGACCACACGGATCCGGATGCACGGTTCACACTAAAGTCCAGTTCGGGCGGAAGCCTGAACCTTGGTTTTACCTCCCTGATGCCCAGGGATACATATAAAGGCCACGGAATGAGAAAGGATTTAATGGAAATGCTTCAGAATACCGGTTCCAGATTCCTGCGTTTCCCAGGCGGATGTATCGTGGAGGGATTTACCCGTGAAACCGCTGTCCGGTTTCCACACATGATAGGGCCTGTCTGGGAACGGCCCAGCCATAACCTGATGTGGCATTACCGTACAACCAACGGCCTGGGCTACCATGAATATCTGCAGATCTGCGAGGACCTGGGCCTGGAACCCATGTATGTCATCAACTGCGGCATCACCTGTCAGGGAAGAAAGCCGGAACTGTTTGAGGGGGATGAACTGGAACAGTGGATTCAGGAAGCCTTTGACGCCATCGACTACGCCACTGCCCCTGCTGACAGCAGATGGGGCCGCCTGCGGGCACAGGCAGGCCACCCGGAGCCGTTTAAACTGACCTATCTGGAAATAGGGAATGAAAATGATAAGGACGTATATTTTTCCCGGTATGAAAAATTCTATCATGCAATACATAAGAGATATCCCCAGATAAAGCTGATATCCAACACCCATACGGAAAACCGGGGGCTTCCCACCCAGATTGTAGATGAACACCTCTACAGCACCGCCGACACTTTCGTGACCGCTTCTAATAAGTACCGTAATTATGACAGGAAAGGACCCCGGATATTCATCGGGGAGTATGCAGTAACCAGCGGACTGGATATCGGCAATCTCAAATCAGCCCTGGCTGAGACCATGTATCTCATGGAGGCGGAAAAAAACCAGGACATTGTACGGCTGACAGCCTACGCGCCCTTATTCCAGAACGTGGATTATACTGCATGGTATCCCAACCTGATTGCATTTAACAACCATACATGCTTTGGCATCCCCTTTTATCACGCCCTGTCCATGCTGGCCAGGAATCATGGTAAATCATTGTTAAGGACTGAAGCTGACTTCAGGTCCGGATATCCGGAGCCGGAAGGGCTGAACGGCCTTATTGCCTACCAGTCTGGCATACTTGTGAAAAATGTTCAGGTAAATGGGAAAGCGGCTGGGTTTTCCCACGGAATCATCGGAGATGTCCACAGTCATGAAGACGGCGCCCTGGAACTCACCTCAGATTATATTGATGAACTGGAAGGATACCCTAATATGGGACACATCCCCATGCATACTGCATTTGTGACCTTTGGCGATAAAGAGGAACACAGCAGCACATATGAACTTGAGGTACTGCTTCAGTCCCCGGAACAGGATATTGACATTGCCGTATGGGTTCACAGTACGCCCATGCTCTTCTCCAGGGATGAGACCAACCCCTTCTATACATCCTGGAATCCTGTTTATACTGACCGGTATGTCTGGTCCATCAAACAGGGAATTGGGCGGTTCGCATCCGTCAACCGTTTTAATTACAGCTATTTTGGGACAGAATGCCAGCTTCCCATACGTTATGGGGAATACAACCGTTTCCAGGTAATTACAAGACACGGGGGCTTTGACTGCTATCTCAACGGCCAGTTAGTACAGACAGCCCAGATGGTACCTTATCCCATGGTGGCTGAACTTGCATCAGAGGACGATACCTTTATCTATGTAAAAATCGTCAACATTGGTAAGACGGAGGAAGCCGTAAACATATGTCTGGATTGTCCCATTGACGCCGTATATGAGGCGGAGCTGCTGACCGGACATCCAAAAGACACGAATTCCCTGGATAAACCGGATAAGATTTGCCCTGTTTCCCGTACCTTCAGCAATGGAGCTGGTTCTTTCACCTATCTTGCCCCGGCTTATTCCTTCTCGGTACTAAAACTTAGGAAAGCAGGTTCTAGTTGTATTTAAGATTTGATATCCTGGTTTATTGTGATATAAAGGAACCAGTCAGTTAATGTTTACCATTAACCGGCTGGTTCCTGTTCATCGCCATCCCTTTCCTGATGTCCCCTCCCCTTATCTTCTTATATCATGAATCCAGTCAACCTGCTGTTAAAAGCCAGCGGTTGTACCAGTTTATCAACTGCAGGATAACCCATCCCCTATATAACCCCCAAGGATTTCATCACCCATATCCCCACCGGAAGTGTAACCGCTGAAAGCAGCATGGAAACCGTAATAATCGCCGCCCCCAGTTCTCCGTCCCCGCCCATCTTCTTGGTTACAATATATACATTCATGGCCGATGGGACTGCAAACATCACAAATGCCGTTACAATCTGCTCCGTGCTGAATCCCATCCATTGCATTGGGACTGCAAATACAAGGGGTGTGACCACCACTTTATAAATCGCCCCAAACCCAATCCATGTCCCTCTGCCTGCAAAGGATGAGGGCCTGATACCTGCTCCGATTAATATAAGGGCCATGGGCGTTGACATCTGCCCCAGGTAGGATAGCGACTTCTCAGCCACAGACGGAAGCCTGATTCCCAGCAGTGAAAATGGCAGGGCTGCGAGAATGGCCACAATCATGGGATTCGTTAAAATATCCTTAAGCATCCTCTTCCAGCTGACCTTCCTGCCTGAGGGGTCATAGTAAGACAGGACAATGGTGGCCAGTACATTGTAAAAGGGGAGTACAAAGGTAACCACCATAATGGTGGAGGGAATGGATTCCCTGCCCAGTATGCTCTGACAGATAGGAAGTCCCAGATACACAAAATTCCCTCTGAACGCACTGTGGACAACAGCGCTGACAGCCGTCCTGTCCCTGACTAAAAAAACACATAAAATCCAGGCCCCTGCAAAAGCCGCACACGTACAGAGTAATAAATAGGCAGTAAATCCCACGTCCAGGCAGTCAGAAAAGTTGCTGCGGGATACATCCAGGAATAATTTAGCCGGAAGCGCGGTATAAAAGACCAATGACGTGGCCTGTCCCACAAAATCCCCTGTTAATATACTGTGCCGCCCCAAATAGAAACCGATGCCCATTACCATGAATACAGGTATGACTGAATTAAGGCTGAAAGCTAAATGTTCCATTACAATACCAGCCTCATTTCACTTAGTCCTGAATCCGTTGCGGTACATTCAAACGGTCCCGGCGTTGGATGCTGCCCCCGCTTTCTGCCTAAGAAATCCTCATCTATCCTCACTGGCGAGCCATCCGGGTTCTCATATGGCTGTTCTGTTTCAAAGGACATTCCTAACATGGATGTGGAAATAAATTCCGTCTCCATCCGTGGCAGATAATCATAGAGATTGGTGCTGAAATAATACGAACCTTCCTTCTCAATCAAGTTAAAATAGACCCGGTTCTCCGTATCAACATGATTCAGCTGTTCCTTGACGTAAGGCCTGGCTCCGTTAAAGTATGCATTACCACTGATATATACAGGCAGATGACTGGTATAATCATAACGGCGCCCCCAGGAAGTGTCCGGTGTCCCTTCATCCGTAAACTGATGATAATACTCATCATGAAGCGGATAATCATCATAGATATGCAGGCCAGCTTCAATATTCACCTGCGGGTTCATCCCAACCAGCCTGGCCACCTCAGGATTCCTGACCTGTCTTTTCTCCTGAGGCAGGTCCGGCTGGATGAATATATTGTTGTAGAACCGGTCATCACCGTTATTGATAGTCATACACCCCATTATATCTGTCTCATGGGGGAAATGATATGGTGTGAACCTTCCCTCAGAGCTTCCGATATCAATGGGACCCGCAATTATATTGTGGACAAAGGCCAGGCCCTGGGAGCGTTCCCTGAGCGCAAACCGGGAAAGGAACAGGTTATTATCGACAAGGGCCGGCCCATGGCTTACTTCTATGTACAGATCCTCGCTGGTGCGGGTATCCTCCTCCCCATGATTATCGTGGAACAGATTGCAGGAGACCCGTGTTCCCTGGGTCTGCCAGTCCAGCCATATCCCCCTGTGGCAATGATGGATATGGTTGCGGCGTATCACTGTGTCAATCGCACCGTGCAGCTTAATCCCGCCCAGTTCAGAACCGCTGAACTCCCCATATGTATTAATATGATGGATCTCGTTTCCCTCAATCAGGGAGAAAATCCCCCCCAAGTGGCCCACGATACCGGTCTGACCGCAGTTAAATATCCGGTTGCGCCGGACAATATGGGAACCCACCGTCTCCCTGCTCCATCCTGTATGCTGCGCATAATGTACCAGGTCGCGCTCCAGCTGGGTTCCTGATTTAACACGTTCCTTTGTCCAACGGTTATCTGATGGGTGCCTGCACTTGCCCAGGCTGATGCCCGAGCACCGGGAATCTGAAATGACACAGTCCTCAATAATCCACCCCAGACTCCAATGCGGGCCAATCAGCCCATCCTGGAATGCAGTGGGCGGTGCCCATTGGGTTGCCGCCTGCCTGAGTGTGAACCCGGACACAGTGATATAATCCATCCCCGTGTGCTCCGGGAAGAATACCCTGGGGCGCACATTAATCTCCACAAGATTTCCATGGGGCGCCCCGTCCGGGAACCTGGCATATATGACAGTGACGTCCCCATCCTGCTCCGTATACCACTTGTGCTTCCTGGAATATTCCCTGTCCCACGCCCATTCTAATGGTTCATCATTCCAAAGCTTATCAAGGCAGTCCTCCTCATAAAGGGCCTGTCCATTAAAGTATACCTGCCCTGTATGGTTTATCCTCCCAAGCCCCCGGTACCAGTCTCCCCCAACCTGGGTAGTATATGGATTGTAACCGCCGAAAAAACCGCCAGGTATCCTTGTCATCCATATATCGTCCCTGACATGTTCCCATTCCCTTATCTCCTCTGCCCCGCTGATGACCGCCGCCCCCGGCGCCTGGGAACGGTATACGATCCGGTTCCGGTCAGAGGTTCCGCCATTTTTAGGGTTCACACACTCCCGGTATATTCCTGGAGCCACAATGACCGTATCACCGGGCCGGGCAGCTTCTGCGGCCTGGCTGATCCTGCGAAAAGGCGCCTGTTGGGAACCGTCACCCCATAACGGTCCATCTGCAGATACATAATAATTCATAACATACCCTCCTTCAATGTAGTACTGACTATTGCGCAGCAGCGCGCCTATCCCTTGACCGCTCCCTGTGTCAAACCGTTGGATATCTGCTCCTGGGCGGAAAAATAAGCGATTATGACCGGCAGGGAGCTGATGAATACAGCACACATGATGGCAGGTATGTTAACCGCTGCTTCTCCGTAAAAGTTCTTAAGGCCAACAGGAAGCGTCATCCTGTCCTTGCTGTCAACCAGCGTCATTGCGTATATGAACTCATTCCATGTATGGAGGATATCATAAATAATGACCGTGGATACAGCCGGTTTGGCCAGCGGCATGATAATCCGTCCATACAGTGAAAACGGTCCGCACCCGTCTATGATGGCCGCTTCCTCTATCTCATGGGGTATGTCCCTGAAAAACTGGGTTATTATAACCGTGGAGATTGGAATGCTGAAGCTTACATACGGACCAATCAGGGCAATCAGATGATTGTAAATATTCAAATCCTTGGAGATGACATAAATCGGTATCAGCGTTGTGTGTACGGGAATCATCATACCTATCATGATGACTGCAAATAATAATTCAGCCCCCTTAAAACGCAGCTTGGATATGGCAAAGCTTACCATGGTGGAGCAGATGACAACCAGACACACCGCTGAAACACACACAATGATGCTGTTGAGGAAATACCGTAAAAAATCGCCTGTAAGGACCAGCTTGAAATTGTCCAGGCAGAAGGACGCCGGAAGTCCCCATGCGCTTCCAAAATACTCCTTTTGGGTTTTAAAGGATGTCATGACAATGAATATGAATGGATATACAGTGACAACTGTTATGGCCAGACATAAAAAGTACTGAAACACACGGAATATCCCCTTTAAAAGACCTGCATTACCGTTCATCCAGCCTTCCTCCTCCCTGTCCTGCCGGACCCGCTGCCAATATCCCCAAATGCCGCGGTTGCACCATAGTACACAATGGCAAACGTACCGCAGAACAGGAACAGGAAACTGGCAATGGCGCTGGCATAGCCCATGTTCCAGCCCTGGATTCCCTGCTTATACAGATAGGTTGCAACTAACTCGCTGGCGCCTCCCGGACCGCCTCCCGTCATGATCCAGATTAAATCAAAATACTTTAAGGAACCCACAATATTCAGAAGGGCAGCCGTACGTATGGTGGGCAGCAGCAGGGGAAAGGTCACATTCCAGAAACACTGCCAGCTGTTGGCCCCATCCAGCATGGCTGATTCCATCAATTCGCCTGGCACATTGGTCAGGCCGGCCTTCAGCAATATCATATAAAATGGGATGAAGGTCCAGCAGATCACAATCAGCACACATGGCAGGGCATAGGCCGGCTCTCCCAGCCACCCTTTAACCATGCCGCCTTTTCCAATCCCGCGCAGGACAGCCTGAAGAAGACCGAAATTAGGGTCATATATCAGGTTCCATAATATACCTGTGGCCGAAGTGGAAAGAAGCACAGGTAAAAACCAGAGCGCTTTAAAAATACGCACGCCTTTCAGCCTGGAATTAATCAGCAGCGCCAGTATCAAGGCCCCGGGCAGCTGGATACAGATGGATGTTACCATTAACACCAGATTATTCTTAAGGGCATGCCATACATTGGGGTCATGGACCAGACGGATCCAGTTATCCCACCCTGCCCAACCCGTGGACATGATGCCATTCCAGTCCAGAAAGCTGAAATAGATTGTTTTGGCAATGGCAAACACATTATAAAAACCATAGAACAACAGGGTCGGCGCAATAAACACCAGGATGGTCAGAACACGTCTGACAGATTTAGGCTTGCCCTTATCCTGAACAGGGATGCAAAGCCCTGTTGTCTCCGTATTATCAGACATAGGCCCTCCTTTGCCTTATACATATGAATGAACTATCATTTAAGCGGTCCGTAACAATCAACAGCTGCCCGTTCCAGGCTTGCAGCCACTTCCTCCGGGGTCATGGTCCCGCCATAAAGGGCCTGCGTATAGTCCTTGAATGCCTCACCCAGTTCTGCAACAAACTGCTGGTCATAGAAGTTCTGGGTCCAGTCAGCCTTAATCAGGTTGTCAAACTGCTCCTGGACCAGCGGGTCCTCAATCCTTACATCCTTTGCACCAGTAAAGCTGTTGCCTGCATCGATATAGTCCTGGCTGAAATCAGCATTGGTCAGGTAATACAGGAAGTCCGCTGCCATCTCCGGATACTCACACCGGGATGATATGGAGAATACGTTGCCCCCGGCAACAATGCCCACTTCCCCCGAGTCATTACAGGCCGGATATGGGAATGTGCCCACCTTTTCATAAAACTCCGCGTCCTCTGCCACACAGTTGCTTAAGAATCCATTGGTCATGATGAACATGGCCGCAACTTCATTATAAAACAGCATACGGCTGCCGCCCGCATTATGGTCAATACCATTGGTCCCGTCCGGATAATAGCCCTTCCTGGAAAAATCCGCAAGACGCCGGCCGGCTTCTATGAAATACTCATTATCAAAGGACATGGTACGGTCCGAAAGCCCCTTTGACATCTCCTCTCCCCCCAGGTTCACACCCAGCATGGTGTATTCCAGAAGACCGGGCCACTTGTTCTTATTCCCTAAGGCAAAGGGGATGTATCCTGCTTCCTTCAGCCTCGCGCATACCGTATCCAGTTCTTCCCATGTCCTGGGCACATCCAGGTTAAGGTCCTTAAAAATCTCCGTATTATAGAATACAACAGACGGCGCAATCCCGATACCCATCCCATAAATCCTGTCATCAAAGGTGGAAATCCCAAATTCAAAATCATAATACTCATCTTTATAGGGCGCGATTAAATCAGTGATGTCCGCCACCAATCCGTATTCAATATAGGACTTTAACACATCGCCGCCCCAGTTCATGAACACATCCGGGATGTCGGCCGCCCCTGCGCCCATCACTGTCTTAATCTTAGTCTTGTACGCATCGCTGTCAAGGCGGGTCTGCTCCACCGTTACATTCGGATAAGCCTTATTAAAACGGGCGATTGCGTTATCATACATCTGCTGGCGCACATCATCGGTCGCGCCGTGCCAGAAACTCAGGGTGTACGTCACATCACTCTTAATACCGGGATCCGCTTCCAGGGATCCGTCCTCCCCCGCCTTTGCAGGTGCAGTTTCTTGCGGTTCCACTGCCGCTGTGGAGGCAGGTTCCCCGCTGCCCGCACACCCCATCATACTGCTGCCCGCCAATACCGCTGCCATCACCATTGCCGCAAGTCTTTTCCTCATAATGTCCCTCTCCTTTTCATTTGCTCACATCATGTCCCTATGTGTTCCCTTCATGGTTCCCGTCCGCCACCTCAGATTCTTCCTTCAAAGCTCTTAAGCCGGCCATGACAAGTTCACGTATCATACAGGACCGTGAACGGTCATAGAACCATTCTTTCTTTTCCCTGTCCAGGATGGCTTCAATATCAGGCGTCACTACAAAAGATAATTTCTTCCGCCCGGAATCCATGAATATCACCTCCATTATCGATGGTTCAGAACCAATGAACCTGTATCAATTATAGTTCATAGGTTCTGAACCTGTCAAGGCTTTTGGCGTACACTTTTTTGTCTCTTTTAGTATCCTTTTTTGCTTGACAGAACGTATGAACCTGGGTATCATATGAACTAAGGAGGGATTGAATCATGCCTACAGAGAAGCCGCGCTATACGATTATTGTTGATAATGATTTATTAAAACAAATTGATGATTTCCGCTTTGAAAACCGCTTTCCAAGCCGTTCCGCCGCCACACTGGAACTGATCCGCCTTGGCATTGAACAGCTGCGCAGGGAACAGAAGGAACAAAAGTAAGCGGAAGGACATGATACCGGACATAATCCAGAATAGACATCAAAAGACGCCCATGCACCATCATTTAACCGATGATGCATGGGCGCTCCTGTACAGCAGGATTCATTTTATCCATAAAAAGAGGAGGCGCCGGATCATCCAACCGGATGTCCGGGCGTCCCCCTCCTTCAACTTCCGCTGCCATCACACGCGCTGCTGCGCCTGCCTTGACTCCTTATATACCTCAATCGCCTCCGTAATATTAGAAGCTGACCCGCCCTGAATAAGCCTGGACAGTTCAGAAAGCCTGTCCGGCTCCAGGAACTCCTTGCCCAGATAAGGGCCGAAGGTATCGGTAATCCGTATATTCTGCTGCTTGATGCTGCCCTCCAGCTCCCTCAAAGCCCTCGATGTGCCGTCCAATGCATCCTTAAGGCTGTCCAGGCGCGCCTTGTGGCTGGCTATGATTTCATCCGTGATGATGTTCTTTGTCACGTTCTCAAAGGTGTTCAGGGCGTCCTTTTTCTTAGAGGTAATCTCTGACAGTTCCTGTTCCACGCACGCTATCTCATCATCATATTTCTCAAGGTCATAGATATCCTCATTGCCATCCCGCTGGATCGTATGGGTGATGACCTTAATCTTCTTCTGGTTGGAGCGGAGGGTGTTGCGTATGGCCCGTCCCCGCTTTAAGGCGTCCTGGTGGCGGAGCCTTGTCTTATTCCCCACCAGCACATACAATCCCCCAAACAGCAGCACGTCCAGGAAATACACCGCGGCCAGGTACCACATCTGGCGTTCCGGCAGCAGGAAAAAGTATACCCCGCAGGGCACTGCCAGGAAACAAACGGTCAGGGTCAGGAGGAACAGCATGATTTCCTTCAGGCCTCCCGGATAATACAGCGCATAGTAAAATGTACTGTTACAGAATGACGGCACCCTTTCCTTCTGGAACAAGGTCCTCATCTGCACCTTTAAATCCCTGTTATGCTCCCTTAGCTCACTGGTCTCTTCGGCTATCCGCTCCTTCATTCCCCGGCTCTTGGCCTTCTCGCGTTTTGCCCTTGCTTTTTTCAGCCGCTCCTGCCCCTTGGCAATCTCCTTATCATAGCTGGAACTGATCTCCTCCAGCCGCTTTTTAACGGTCTGGTTAACAGCATCCGTAACAGCCCTGCCTGCTGTCTCCAGTTCCCGTTCCTGCTCCTCTTCCAATGCTTCCAGCTGACCCGCCGTATTCTGGTCACAGTCCAGACGGTACACCGCATCCCTGGCGTCTGCCAGGAACTTTACATAATCCGTAATTGCCTGTCCCACCTGCATTTCCTCCTTATGGGAACTTTTGTAACTATGTATAGCTTACTACAAATCACCCCTTCGGGCAAGGGATGTTACAAAAAGTTCAAATATGACAGAAATATGTCGCCAAAAGGAGGATTTTCAGGGATTCAGGACACTGTGGGGTGTCTGGAAACTGCCCTGCGGATGGGGTTAAGGCTTCATCCCCACGCCGCCCTGGATAAACAGGGTATCCCCTGTTATATACTTTGCATCATAGCTGGCCAGGAACACACATACCTTACCGATATCCTTCTGCGCATCCCCGTACCGTCCAAGAGGGATCTCATCCAGGTTTTTCTTAAACATCTCCGGATTTTCCTGCCCCCACTGGGCCAGCTTATCCGTCATGACCAGAGGAAGGACTACGTTCACATTAATATCATATGGACCCCATTCATTGGCAGCCACCCTGGACAGGCCGCGGATTCCTTCCTTTGCGGCTGCGTAGGAGCTTTGTCCGGGCTTGCCGGAGATTCCTGCGCCGGATGCGAAGTTGATGACCGAGCCATGGGTCTCCTTCAGATATGGAAATGCATGCTTCATATAGAAAAAGGTTGCGTATAACCCGGAATAGATAGCCTTATCAAAATCCGCCTGGGTGTGTTCCACCAGGGTAAGTCCGGAAGCCGAGGTCTGGGCGCTGTTAATCAGCACGTTCAGCTTGCCGAAATGCTCCACGCCTTTTTCAATGGCAGCCTTGACCTGGTCCTCATTGGAACCGTCCGCCACACAGATTACCACATCCGTGCCAAAATCTTTCTCCAGCTCAGCCTTTGTCTTTTCCATGCCTCCGGGGAAGATATCAGTGAGGATCATGCTGGCCCCCTCATCTGCAAACGCCCTGGCCACGCCCCGGGCGATTCCGCCGCCGCCTCCGGTAAGCAGTACAACACGGTCTTCCATTCTTCTTAAATGCTGCATAAACATATCCTCCTTCTTAATAATCCGGGTCAGGCCAGGACAGATTGCCGGGCGTGCCCCAAAAACCAATTTTCAGAAAACTCATCGTGATTACCATTATAGAAGAGAATATTTTTTTGTCAACATCATATTTTTTCGTTAATTAATTATTTATCATTAAATATTTCCTTATATATTCAGACTTTTTATAATTATACGGATGTAAATTCACCCATTTTCTCCTAGATTTTTACTAAAATTTTTTCAGATTGTAGATATATTTAACAATTTTTTTGAGTTTTATCTAGGCCAGCGCTCCCTGGCACAGGGCAGCGCCTCAAACGCACCGTGGGGTTCCGTCTGATACCAGTAGGCCACGGAAGACAGATCGTCCTGCCGTTCAAACAGTCCCCGGTCACTGACCCCGATCTGCTGGACCGTGACCCGCAGGTCATGGTCAAAGATAACCGGATCCATAAGATGCCACCTGTAAAAGGACCGCATGGGAGGGCAGTCGTCATTATGGTATGGATTACGGATATCCGCATCATGGGCAGAATAAAAAGGATATCCTAAAAAAGGGGAGTTATAGTTCGTCTCCACGGTCCGGCCGTCCTCCTGGCGTGCAAAGCTCCAGGAACCGCCAAAATAATCCTCCATCCCGGTCCCGCATATGGTGGGGTATTCCCTGTCCCCGTCAATGTAGAATTTCACTTCCCCTTCCCCCCACCAGTAACGCTCCAGGGTACTTAATGCAATGAAGGTCCCTACATAATGTCCCCTTCCCCTGATATGATCCGCTATGACATAATCCTTTCCGGGGGAAGTGATTCTCTCACGCCTCCATTGGGCATGGAAATACGCCGTGTCATCCGGAATATGGTCATAAAGGCAATAATCAATCTGGTAAAAAAAGGCCGGAACCGGATCCGCGTGCTGGTTCACAAGTTCAATCCGCGCGCCTGCCCGGAACGGCATCGGGAAATAGCAGTTGAATCCCCTGGCCGGGGCCACCGTGACCGGGACAGAGTCCACCCTGTAATCCGCCCCAAAGCCGCAGCAGAAAAAGTCCCCCAAAGGGCTTTCCACGGAAGGCGCGGTCTCATCATCCCAGTACATGCGCAGTACCAGGTCCCTGAGCACATAGCGCTCAGCATCGGAGGTTTTCCGGTCCACGGTCATCCATATATGATTGATCACGCCCGCGCCTTCTATCTCACCCAGGACCACACTCTCTCCCGGCTGTATATCCTTAAGGCAGGGACTGCCCTTCCTGGACGGCCCCAGCGGCCCCGCGGCCATGCCGCCTTTTCCTTTTTCCCCTGTTGGGTTCTCCGCGTTAATGGCCCTGCTTCTTCCATGCCGTAACATGGGAAGGGCGCCCAGCATACCTGTCATTGAATATTCAAACATTGTATCCTCCCTGTCCTTAGAGCGTGTTTAAAAATCCGCTCCCGTCTTTTCCCCTACCCCTTCACCGCTCCGGCCGTCATGCCCTCTGCCACCCACTTATTCAGCACAAAATATACAATCATGGGCGGAAGGATTGATACGGCAATGGCCGCGTACGTGGAACCCCAGTCCACATTCCCAAAGGCCCCCACATAATCCTTAAGGCCCAGGGCTACTGTCTTGGCCGCCTGCTCGCTGATGAATGTGTTGGCGAATATGAAGTCGTTCCATATAAAGATACTGTGCATGGACGCCACCGTAATCACCGTGTTCTTAGCCAGCGGGAAAACAATGGAGGTAAAGGTGCGGTATGGGGAACAGCCGTCCACAATGGCAGATTCTATCAGCTCATTGGGAATGAAGCTGTAAAAGCTGACAAACAGCATGACGGACAGTGGCAGCGCAAATCCCACCTGGGGCAGGATCAGTGAAAAGCTGGTGTTGAGTATGTGCATCCTGCTGTAAAAGATAAACAGGGGAATCAGGGTTATCTGAACCGGAATCATGATTCCGAACGTAAAAAACGCATAAATCCTGCCCGTGAGCCTGAACCTGAATTTAGAAATCGCAAACCCCGCCGTGGCGCTCAGGAAAACGATGAGGACAATGGAAACCGCCGTGATTTTAAAGCTGTTCCACATGTACCCCAGGATTTTCCCGTCTGAGAATATCTTAATATAATTTGCCAGGGTAGGTGATTTCGGCAAGGCAAACGGTGCTGCGGACAACTCCGTGGTGGGCTTGATGCTTGCCAGGAACAGCCACAGCACAGGATATAGCTGCACCGCCAAAAACAGGCATATAACAACCAGGAATATTACTTTTCCAATCTTCTTTTTAGCCATGTCATTGTCCCCCCGCATGCTTTTTCTTTTTTATGAATGTCCTTTCCTCCGACATCACCGCCCGGAGCAGGGCAACCACCAGGATACTTTCTATGATGATGAACACGGACAGCGTGCTTCCATAACCATACTGGTTGCTGGAAAATGCCTTCTTATACATATAGGTGGACATCAGCTCGCTGACATTGCCCGGGCCTCCATTGGTCAGGAGGAACGGTATGTCAAATCCCCTTAGGGCGCCGGTCAGGCACATGGTCAGGGTGAGAAGGATGATCTGACGGATCATGGGAAGCTTAATCCTAATCAGCAGCTGCCAGTCTGTTGCCCCATCCACCCTGGCCGCCTCCATGACTTCCTTATCCAGGGAAATCAGGGCTGCATAGAAGATAACCATATACATCCCGGCAAACCGCCATCCCTCCGGCAGGGATACGGCTGCAAGGACCGTCTTGATATTTGTAAGCCAGCTGATGCTTCGGATGCCAAAAACATTCAATATCTGGTTAATCAGGCCCACGGGTTCGGTGGCATACATGCTTCTGAACAGCTGGGTAACAGCCACCGTAGTAATGATGCACGGAACATAATATAAGGTTTTAATCAGGGCAACGTGCTTTGTCATATAGGTAAGCAGCACTGCAAATATAAGCCCTATCATCAGCTGCATGGACACCACGATGACAAGGTATATCAGGTTATTCACAAAGGCGGTATAGAAGACAGGGTCCCTGAACATATGGATGTAATTATCAAGGCCCACGAACTTTCTGGCGCCAATGCCTCCCCATTCCATAAAACTCAGCCGGATTGACTCCTCAATCGGATAAAACACAGCCAGTATATAAAACAATAAGCCTGGCAGAAGAAATACACAGAACGCCTTCCTGTCCCTTAAAATGCCCATATCCCATTCCCCTTTCCATACCGGCTGCCCCGGGAATCCCAGATACCCGCGGCAGCCATGCAAGCCTTCTATTTAACATTGGAAGCAATGGCATCATCCACAATCTTTATAAAGTCATCCACTGTCATGTCGCCGGCTGCCAGCAAAAGCATGTTATCCTGCATCACGGTATTTGTGTCAACATCCAGATACGTATCCCATGGCTTCAGGAAATTTTCCCCTGTCTTTTCCATGTCTTCCCGGATCCGTAAATACAGGTCCGTAAACTGGATGTCTCCCGGCAGTTCTGTCTTGATGGGCGACATCTGCATGCGTCCGGCATAAATCTTACCGTAATTCTCAATCACATACTTTATGAAGTCCTTGGTCTTAGCGTCAAAGGTCTGTGTGTTGAACGCCATGCCGATTCCTGAATTGACACAGAACTCATTGGCTCCTGTCTTTGCGCCTTCTGCGGTCGGAAGATAGAAGTAATCAACCTTGCCTGCGTTGTAAGCTTCAAGCATGGCGGCCTGCTCCCAATCCCCTATATAATACATGGCTGACTTTCCGTCCAGGAACATGGACTGGGCCGTTGCGTAATCAGTCGCCCCGAAGCCTTCATTAAAATATTGTCCGATTTCCTGTAAGAATTCCACGGCCTGCCTGCCGGTTTCATCCCCCATGGAGGCCTTTCCGTCCCTCAGGTTAATGATGTACTCATTCCCGGTCATCCTGAACGGCATCATTGCAATGTAGCGCTGTACCGGCCACCGGTCGATTCCGTCTACGGAAATCGGTGTAATGCCATTGTCCTTAAGGGTCCTGCAGACATCCAGCCATTCATCCATGGTCTTTGGCACCTCGACGCCATTTTCCTTAAATATGTCCTTATGGTACCAGATCATTTCCACATGATATTCCAGCGGCAGGGTGTACATGGAACCATCCGTAAATTCCTGATAGCGCAGGGCGGTTGGATAGAACCTGTCATAAAGTCCTTCATCCTGTAAGAACTTCTTCACGTCCACAAGATATCCTGCATCCACAAGTTCCTGGCAGTAAGGGTCTGCGTCAATATCAATGATGTCCGGCATCTGTCCGCCTGCAATCAGTGTCTTAAGCTTCTGGAGGTAGGAGGGCCTGTCCGCCGTTGTCTCAACCTCTATCTTCCATTTTCCGCCTTTTTCCTTGCCGTACTGCTCGGCAATCTCCCTCATGGTCAGGTCTATTTCCCCGTCCACAGGTCTGGAGGCAAACCATTTGACCACGGTCACATCGCTGTCCGCGTTCCCTTTCCCATTCTCAGAAGCCCCGGACGGACTGCCTGACGGCGTCCCCTGGCCGCAGGCCGCCATGGTCAGCATGGCTGCTGCTGTTAATACGATTGCTAACATTCTTTTTTTCATATTCTCTTCTCCTTCTCTGCATTATGATTATTTGACTTTTATCTGACATCCGCTGACAGCCGCCGTACCCCCCACTGTATAGATACCGGCAAGGCCGCCTTTATGGTCGTACATCCTGGTGGACATGGCCATCCGGTCATTCACATATAGCACACACAGGTCATCCTCCCGGAAAATCCTTATATGGTATGTATCTGCTGCCGGAAGCTTCCTTGAAGTCTCAATCTGGCATGGGATATCGCCCTTAATCTGCCACTGGTAAACGCCCTGGCCCGACCTTGGCCACATATCCCATGCAGCCGTGCGCCGCGACAGGTCCATCCTGAGGAAATAACCGTTTTCCATTCCCGTATCCGTATGCAGCGCCACACCTGTCTCTGCGGATTGACCGGGGGTAATGGTGAGATCCAGTTCAAATCCCTGTTCCGGAACCGGAAACAGCACGGCGCCCAGGGTTTCCGACTGGATGATGGTTTTCCCCGCCTCTTCTCTGGCGGTACAATGATAATAACATAAATCATTGACGGGCAGTACCTGGTTATAGAAATCCTTCATTGCCTCCGTGGGTTTCACGCTTAATGTCCCGTCCGGTTCCTGGACAATCTCATGTGCGACCATGGTGCCGCCCCACTCCCAGGGACCGTAATCATTATTCCCGGCCTTACTTGCAATCCATCCGAATGCAAACCGCTTCTGACCGTCAAAGGCAGTCTTGATTGCGTAATCCGCCCTGGTGTCAAACACATCATCGTCCGGAATCCCCCACGGCCCGTCCAGCGTCCTGGCCATTCTGTAATGCGTGGTAAAGCGGTCTGAAAATGTGGAGAATACAAGGTACCACCAGCCGCCCATCTGAAAAACCTCCGGGCATTCCATTGTCACATACATCTCCGGGGCGTAAAACGGTTCTTCATAGGTCCAGTTGACCAGGTCCGTTGATTTGCACAGGGCCGTACAGCCGCCCCGGTGGGCGCCGCCGCCCTTTTTCCTGGCAGCCAGCAGCATCCAGTAATTGCCCTCTTCCTCATTTTTAAATACATATGGATCCCGCCAGTCAAATGACTCATACATGCTGTCATCTGCCACAAACAGAAAATCCTCATCCGTCTCCCAGTGGATCAGGTCCGTGCTGAACGCCCTCATTACGGACTGCACGCTCTTGCCATGAATCTGGATATCCGCATTAAACGCAGTGTAGAACGCATAATATTCATTTTCACCCTTCTTAATCACGGAACCTGTGTAAATGTTCTTATTGGGACGGTCATCCCCTCCTCTTGTTATGGCCTCGCCCTGGTACTGGAATTTCCTGCAGTCCTTTGTCGTGGCCAGGTGCCAGGTTGTCTCTTCTGCGAACTCGCCCGGGTTAACCCTGGGATCATGCAGGTAGTATGCATAGTATGTGCCGTCTTCGTAATATGGTATCAGGTCACCTACCCATGCGTTGTCTGGTTTGAAGAATAATTTATCCATTTGCCCCATCCTTTATAGTTACATTTTTCTTTCATTTGCACTTTTATTTTAGTTAATGCACACATTATTGTCAATGTATTTAGGGTGCTGCTCTATGAATTTCGTATACATATACAGTGAATCCTGTGGTTTATTATGAATTTAACACAATGTCTGTGGTTATATTAATGAAATTTATGCGTGCATTTGCACTCATCGTTGCACACTTTCTGTTTTATATATCCCATTCCTTGCAATGTTACATTTGAACACAAAAACTGTTTGCATTTTCCCCAAATGCACATTATAATATGCTTATAAATAACTTCAGGAGGTTGTCATATGAACTGTACCATACAGGACATTGCCCATGAATTAAACATATCACGAAACACGGTCTCAAAAGCCCTTAATGGAAAAGGCGGGGTTTCGGAGGAAACCAAACGGTTAATCTTCGAAAAAGCCCGCGAAATGAATTACAGGAATATCTTAAATGAAACATCCGTCCCTGCATCCTCATCCTCCCAGGGAACCATTCTTTTCCTTACAAAGGCATCGGCAGACTACTCTGAATTCTGGGTCAATGTCATGAAAGGGATTGAATCCGTGCTTACCCCCTGCGGATACACCCTTACCCTGGGCATCATCACGGATGAAGAGCTGGAAAAGAAACAGTTCCCTCCCATTGTCTATGATACCTCCATCCAGGGCATCATCATGGTTGAGATATGCAGCCGTGAGGCCTGCCAGACATTAATCGAAACAGGCATCCCATGTGTGACCGTGGACATGCCCAAAGAATATGAGAACCTGATTGGCAGGCTGGATATCATCACCATGGAAAATAAGTCCAATGTAAAGCGGATTGTCAAGCTTCTGGCAGATAAGGGAAAACGCCGTTTTTCCTTTGCCGGTGACATCTATTCCTATAATGTGGGCCGCGGATTCCAGGAACGTTTCGACGCGCTCTGCGAAGCCTTGAATGAGCTGGAGCTTCCCCTTGACCAAGCCCACTCCCTGCTCTATGAAACCAATAACCAATATATGGATTTTCCCTATCTTGTCAATAAGCTCAAGTCCATGGAAGGGCTTCCTGATGTCTATATATGCGGCAATGACTGGACAGCCATACAGGTCATGCACGCCATACAGTTCCTTGGACACCACATTCCTGAGGAGGTTGCCTTTGTGGGTTTTGACGACATCAACCAGTCAGCCAAATGTAATCCTCCGCTGACAACCATACACACACCCAAGGAGCAGCTTGGCATAGCGGCCGCCAACTGCCTGCTGACCAGGATCAGGACACCCAGGACACCCTGCGTCTTCTCCCAGTATTCCACGGAGCTGATCATAAGGGAGTCCACAGATATATGACCTGCCGCCATTGAATCTTTCTCCTGAACCTTTACCTGAACCTTTGCCTGAACCTTTAAATTGCTGGGAAATAAATATAAATCCTTTTAAAACCTGGAATTAAATGATATACTAAACCTCAGACGCAAAATTGCTCACAGAAGCATTGCCTGATACAGCAGGTAAATATAAGAAAGAAGGAGAAGCCTTATGTTCAGAATGTGGGGAAAATTAATGAAGGACAACCATCTGTTACAGGATACCGTGATATGCATATCAGACTACTCCCTGTCCAGGACCCAGATGGTTTTTGACTCCCTGGACTCCATCTGCTATGAGTTCAATTTGGAAAAGCCCATGTGGCTGGACTCTACTGTAAAGGATTTTAAATACCACGATAAAGCCCGTTTTTCACAGGATAATTTTATCGAATCCATTGACTTTGATTATCTTGAGATACAGGTTATTGAAGAGTAGATGAAACCAGTCTTTTGATACTGCAATTGAAAAGCCGCCCTGCTGACTTACATCATCAGCAGGACGGCCTTTTATCCTTTATGGATTTACCGTGCCAAACAGTCCATTACAGCCTCTTAAGCAGTTCTTCCCTCTGCTCCTCATATCCAGGCTTGCCTAACAGTGCGAACATATTTTTCTTATAGCTCTCCACACCCGGCTGGTTAAACGGATTAATACCCAGAATATAACCGCTTACGCCGCAGGCAAATTCAAAGAAGTAGAACAGTTCTCCCAGATAGAACGCATTCTGCTCCGGTACCTTAACCATCAGGTTCGGTACATTGCCGTCCGTGTGAGCCAAAATCGTGCCGTTCATGGCACTCTTATTAACAAAATCCACGCTCTTCCCAGCCAGGTAATTCATTCCGTCGGTATCCACGTCTTCTTTATTCAGGAGAATCTCTTCCGGAGATTCCTCCACATTGATCACTGTCTCAAACATGATACGTGCTCCGTCCTGGATGAACTGTCCCATGGAGTGCAGATCCGTGGTCAGATCCACTGCTGCCGGGAAAATGCCTCTCTGATCCTTGCCCTCGCTCTCACCATAGAGCTGCTTCCACCACTCGGACACGTAGTGAAGGCTTGGCTCATAGTTGGCCACGATCTCAACTGATTTGCCTTTGCGAAGCAGGATGTTGCGCACTGCTGCATAAAGCAGGGCAGGGTTGGACTCATATGGGGTCTCCAGCGCTTTCTTCCTTCCTGAAGCAGCGCCTTCCATCAATTTATCAATATCCGCTCCACTGACCGCGATTGGCAGAAGGCCTACAGCCGTCAATACGCTGAATCGCCCGCCTACGTCATCCGGTACAACGAATTCCTCATATCCTTCTTCATCGGCCAGATTCTTAAGGGCGCCTTTAGCCTTGTCTGTGGTTGCGTAGATGCGCTTGTTAGCCTCTTCTTTGCCATACTTTTCAATCAGCATCTCCTTAAATACACGGAATGCGATTGCCGGTTCAGTGGTAGTGCCTGACTTGGAAATGATATTGATGGAGAAATCCTTTCCTTCCAATACCTGCTTTAAATCATGGATATACTTGCTGCTGATGCTGTTGCCCACAAAATAAATCTCAGGTGTCTTACGAACGCTCTTAGGTAACACATTATAAAAGCTATGTGACAGAAATTCAATGGCCGCCCTGGCTCCCAGATAGGAACCGCCGATTCCCACTACTAAAAGGACATCAGAATCACTCTGAATCTTGGCTGCCGCCTTCTTAATCCTTGCAAACTCATCCTTGTCATAATCCACAGGCAAGTCAATCCATCCCAGAAAATCGCTGCCTGCTCCCGTCTTACTGAGCAAGGTTTCCTTTGCACTCATTACCGTGGTCTTAAAGTTGGCCATCTCCTCAGCAGATATGACTCCCGCTGTCTTGGAATAATCAAATGTTACTTCCTTTACCATAATTCGCGCTCTCCTTTTCTTATGTCCATGGACGGACATCCAAGCCGATCCATGCCTCTATCTATTGCGGTAAAGCCGCTTATCGTTTAAATTATACCATATCCCGTCTTATAATTCTATTTCTTTCTAATTTATGGATTCGATTTTCAAGTTCCATTTTCAGGACTTATTCTGAAAATGGTTTCCTGGAAATCTTTCTATGAAATAAACTCCTTTAACAATTCCCCAAGCATCCGCTTCTGGTCCGGATTCAGATCCTGAAGCCAGTTATCCTTGGACTTGTCCTCCTGTCTCTCCCTGCTGGCAGCTGTCTGCTCCAGCCCGCGTCTGTTGTTATTATTTGAACGGCGTTCCCTTCCAATGGAGCGTACAGGCGCCGGTTCCCTGCGCTCCTCCTCTGCTGTAACGGCAGGCACATGCTCCGCACTGCCCTCGCGGTTCATTCTCGGCCACATCACATTTTCCATATAATCCTGTAAGCAGGTGAGAAGCTGCTGGCGCTTGGCCTCCAGATTCACCCCATAATCCACCAGCATGGTGAACATGCCTGCCAGGATACCGATGGAGCCGTAAAGAACAATATAATAATTATCACTTCTATACCAATAAGAGAGGAATGCTGCCCCGCCGCCTGCCAGGAAGCAGAGAAGTGTCAGCTGCCCTGACAGGTTGTCCAGTCCTCTTGCAGTCATTCCTGCCGTACGGAGGCTGTACATCTGGCGTTCCAGATAAACACGTGTGTTGCTCATACCCTGATTAATTCTATATGTATCCTCTGCATTCTGTTTCAAATTACGCAGACACTTGTTCTTGGTCAATGCCATATTGGTACTCTCTTTAATTAATCGTTTGTAGAAGCTTCCCGCCATCAGCCGGCTGAATACCCCCGCCAGGCAGATTGCTGCCAGCACATACAGTGCCTTTCCTGTTTGTAAAAAGCTCATCATTGTAAAAGCCCCTTTCTTCTTCCCGGATTCCTTCCAGTTACTATACTATTATTGACGGTATCTGATTGGCGGCCGCATTGCCGCAGGCGCCATTGTCCGTCGTTTGGGAAATGCCCCTGCAGTCAGGCGTTTCCCGGTAAAGTCTATTATAGCAACGGATTTTGATTTGGGAAGTTGAGAAAGCCTAGAATCGTTCGCCAAATTCTCCTAAAAAACGATCCTGAAAGGTAAGATATCCCTTAAAAAGCCTGTATATTAAGGCCCTGTCTCCTCCTTCCCTGACAAACTCCTTCTCCCAATCCGGTCAATAATCATGCCTGCTGGAACATATAGTTTAAATTCCATCCCCTGTCCATGAGATATGATATATCTGCTTAACCCGGCAATTGAGAGGCCAAACGTAAGGTTCAGGTGTCAGCCGGACCCGCCTGGCATCACTGAAAAAACTGGGCCGTATATAGCAGGGGGGTAAGCGCAGCGCATCCTATCTGTACTGTGGACGCTGCGGGCGGCAGATGACCGCAGGAATCTGTCCCTGGTATTATGGAAGCCGGGAATACGGGCGGGCCGGAACGTAGGGGAGGGTCGGAATTGGGTGGGGGCAGATTGATGTTAGGGGGATTGGCGTTGGGAGGATTGAAATTGGGAGGATTGGCGTTGGGAGAAATTGGCTTTGGTAGGAATTGGCGTTGGGAGGATTGGCTTTGGGGGATTGGCTTTGGGAGGGGGTTGCGTTAGGAGGATTGGCTTTGGAAGGGATTGGCTTTGGGGAGATTGGCTTTGGGGAGATTGGCTTTGGGGGG
>DS990260.1:2914477-2930852 GCA_000155435.1 Clostridiales bacterium 1_7_47FAA
AGCGTTGGGGGAATTGGCTTTGGGAGGATTGGCTTTGGGGGATTGGCTTTGGGAGGATTGGCTTTGGGGGATTGGCTTTGGGGAGATTGGTAGATGAATCGGTAGTTGGATTGGCAGGGGAACAGTGCTTTAGCGCTCTGTTTATTTATGATTTTATGCGGTTCCCTTCTATAAATATAGTGGAACTCTCCAGATGCCCTACCTTTGCTCCCGCTCAATGCGCTGGGGCATAACCTGGAATCTCTTCCCATTTTCTGTTGTTACAAGGTACCTCGTTGATATCCGGGTGTGGGTTTGACCTATGTTTATCTCCATGAATGGTTTTGCGATTGACTTTGGGTATCAATCCATACGCAACATTACCACTGGTTTAGGAAACAATTACCGGAAATAGTCCCTTAAATGTAAAGAACCTCCTGGAATGATACCAAAGAGGTCCCTGATTCTAAAAAGTGCTCTATTACTGCTTAATAAGAACGTATCATCTCCGTCAGCAGGTTTACTGAATGCGTGATTGCCTTTGCCTCAAAAGCAGGATAATCAACCGTAGCGCTGTCGTCCGCCTTATCCGAGATAGCCCTTACAATCAAAAATGGGATGGAATTCAAATAACATGCCTGTGCAATAGCGGCCCCTTCCATCTCAGTGCAATATCCGGCAAATGTCTCCACAAGCCATTGCTTCTTATCCTTATCCGAAATAAACTGGTCCCCTGTCACAACACGGCCCACGAATGTGTGTATATCCGGATTCACCCTGGCACAGCACTCCCTGGCCAGCTGAACCAGCTTCCCATCTGCCTCAAAAGCAAGTGTATCCACACGTGGAATCTGCCCTACAGCATATCCAAAACCAGAGGCGTCCACATCATGCTGCAGCGCATCATTAGACAGGACAATATCTCCGATATCAATCTCCGCCTTAAGCGAACCAGCTATACCTGTATTCACAATTCCCTCAACATTATATATATCTGCCAGTATCTGTGTACACATGGCGGCATTGACCTTTCCGATGCCGGAGCGCACCACCACTACATCCTTTCCATCCAGTCTGCCCTTATAAAAATCCATAGCCGCCCTGGTCTCTACCTGTACATCTGTCAGCTGTTCCTTAAGCTTGGATACTTCTTCATCCATGGCTCCGATAATTCCTAACATAAAAACCTCCTTCTTGTCCCCTGTAGGGCACCTATCCTTTATTATATCGAAAGTGTACAGTTTTTCAAGTATAAAGCTTATTCGCACTTGACATTCCCATTTTCATAAGGCATAATCTGATATACATGAATGATTCAAGCAGGAGGCTATATACATGAGGTATAAAACACAAGGAGTCTGTTCACGGGAGATATCCTTTGAAGTAAAAGATAACAAACTTACCAATGTCCAGTTCGTAGGCGGATGTTCCGGCAACACCCAGGGCCTGTCCAGACTGATAGAAGGAATGGACATAGACGATGCAATCACAAGACTGGACGGCATCCATTGCGGCCCCAGGCCCACATCCTGTCCGGATCAGTTAGCCCGGGCTTTGAAGCAGTATAAGGCACAGTAGTAGGGGTTGTACATAAGAGTAAAGTTAAGGCAGGTCGGGGGACCTGCCTTTTGATTCGTTTTGTTAGTTTAGTAAAACACCATCCGTAACCGGGTTGAAACCTTCAAATTCTCCGTTGTACATCATACCGAAGGTACCTCTTAAACGGTAATAATAGCCTCTAGGTTGATTGGTAAATGAGATGTCCACCGTTGGTAATAACAAACCATCTGGATAATCAGCAGCGTAAAACTCTTCTTCATGGTAATTAACCTGGCGCCATCTTTCCTCATTCTCATCCCACTGGTCTAAATAAATCGTAATATAAGCTTCATCAATTGGGAATCTAGCATAAGCGACAGCAAGTGCCCCAATAGTACCATCTCCATTATTCTTAACAATTAAATCTGCACTTGCAAAAAAATCACCTCGTTTTTTTGCCCTCTCAGTAACCTTGCTTTGCTTTACTTCTGGAGGCAATAAAATTGATTTTTCATCCACCGAGGTAACCTGCCTGGAATTATATGGCGTAGCAAAAACATTAAACGTAGCAGAAATTACTACCATTAGTGAAAGTATTGACGTATAAACTAATTTCTTCATTCATATCCTCCTTATCTAAAACGATAATTCTTCAACCATCTTTTGAAAAGCCTCTTCTTCCACAATACCTAATAATCTATAACATGCTCCATCAGTTATTACAGAAGTCTCAAAAGCCTCTTTTTTATTTGTTAAAGTTTCTTTTTTAATTTTCAGACTTTTTCTCAGCCACTTATTATACACATCATGCTCTTCTTCCGCTATAGTATCAGATTTATAATTATATGATACTTCTTTTCCATACTTTGATTCTACTAAATAAACAAAGTCATCTCCATAACGGAATATAACAGTCACATATCCTTCACCCGTCTGAACTTCATAAAACTTCATGTCTATAGGCATGTACCCTAATCTTAATGGCTTTATGTCTAATTCATTCTCAATTAAAGAATAAGCCTCCTCTTCACCATTCAACGCAACCATATTCATATCATTATTAAAAACCACACCATCACTGGCAATCTCATCCTTCCGCTCCCGGAAAAAATAAGACTTCCGCCCCATCGACACAATACTACCACTACCAGCTATCAAACATGCAATCAACCCAATTGCGGCCAGCCGCTTCCATCCAAACCGGACCCGGACTACCTTGTCCTCTTCTGGTTCTTCGGATTCGGCCAGTTCAGTTGTATCCGCTGACTCAGCCCTTTCTTCCTGTATCCTGGACCAGATTTTCTCAAATTCATCTGCAGCTGGTTCAGGAATGGGCAGGGGAATATCTGTATTGCTGGCTGCCTCAAATTCATCTAAAAGGTCTTCCCTTGAACAATCACACATTTCCCGAAGCAGGAAGTCTATTGATTTGTCCTTGTCCTGTTCTGAATCTTTGTTATAATCTCCCACGTGACACCTCTGTTTACAAAATCTCCTAAAGTTACCTTTGCCTTTAGGGTTGACTTTTTGCGTTTAATGCTTACTATAATAGTAGACGTTTATGATTCGGGATTTTCCCCATCATAACATAACCTTCAGGAGGTTTTCATGAAAAAAATCATTCTTACCGGCGGCGGTACTGCCGGACACGTCACTCCCAACCTGGCTTTGATTCCTTCCCTCAGGGAAGCAGGCTATGATATCCGCTATATTGGCTCCTATCAGGGCATGGAGCGCAAGCTTATTGAAAATGCAGGTATTCCCTATGATGGCATATCCTCTGGTAAGCTGCGCAGGTATTTTGACATCAAGAACTTTTCTGACCCGTTCCGTGTCATTAAGGGTTATGGAGAAGCACTGCGTCTCATCAGACGTTATAAGCCGGATGTAGTATTTTCCAAAGGTGGATTCGTCGCAGTCCCTGTGGTACTGGCTGCCAGACATTATAAAATCCCCACCATTATCCACGAATCAGATATGACTCCTGGACTGGCTAATAAAATCTGCATCCCTTCTGCTTCCAAGGTTTGCTGTAACTTCCCCGAGACACTGAAGTATCTCCCGGAAGACAAGGCAATCCTTACAGGCTCCCCCATCCGAAAAGAACTGCTTCAGGGTGACCGCCTGTCAGGTCTGTCTTATACGCACCTCAGTGCAGATAAACCTGTTCTCCTGATTATTGGCGGAAGTCTTGGCTCTGTCACAGTGAACCAGGCCGTACGCAGTATCCTTCCACGTCTTCTTGCCAATTACCAGGTAATACATATCTGCGGCAAAGGCAATCTGGACGAAAGCCTGATTGGTACAGCCGGATATGTACAGTATGAGTATGTAGATGCCCCATTAAGGCATCTGTTCGCAGCAGCCGATATCGTCATCTCCAGAGCCGGAGCCAATTCCATCTGTGAGCTGTTGGCGCTGCGCAAGCCAAACCTTTTGATTCCCCTGTCCGCTTCTGCCAGCCGCGGCGACCAGATCCTCAATGCGAATTCCTTTGCAAAACAGGGATTCAGCAAGGTTCTGGAGGAGGAGTCCATAACAAATGAGAACCTGTTTCAAGCAATTGACGGCCTGTATCAGAACAGGGCCGCCTATATACAGGCCATGGAACAGAGCTGTCTTAACAATGCAGTTGAGACCGTCATGTCCCTCATTGAATCATGTGTAAAATCATCTTAAGGCCAGTTATCATCATTTAACAATATCTCCAGATATTTTCTGATACGGCTGACCCGGGAATAGCATGCCTTTTCTGTAATGTTCAGGATCTCGCACACTTCCCTGGTCGGCCGTCCCTCTATTAATCTTAAGACAGCCACCTGTCTCCAGTTCTCAGGCAGTTTCTCAATCTCCTTGAGAAGGGCCTGACACTTCTCTTTACTTACCACAAAATCAGGAAGACTGCCCGACCTGTCATGAGATGGATAACTTTCACTGTTATATGCTTCTTCATCCAGTTCCCCATAGCTTCTGTGCTTCATCTTACGGTGAAAATCCATACAGCGGCTTTTGAGAATGGTTATTAACAGCATCTTGGTATTATCCAATGGCAGGTCAAGTGAATAATCATAGTGGGCATATGAGACAAATGTATCCTGTACCACATCATCAATATAATCATATGGAATGTCATTGACATAGGCCATCTTTCTCAGTATCAGCTGGAAATCCAGGTACATTTCCTCAAACTTCTTTTTCTTATCAGCATCCATTTTCTTTTCCATAGTCACTTCATCTTTACAAGCTGCTCTTAATTTTTTCTGCAATCTGGGCCAGTTCTTCCGGTGATGCCGTGCCGGGAGTCCAGCTTACTATCGATGGTCCATTCTCATATCTGGGAATTATATGCATATGGAAATGAAACACAGTCTGTCCTGCTGACTCACCGTTATTCTGAACCAGGTTAAAACCGGAACATTCAAGGGACTTCTTCATTGCAGCGCCAATCTTAGCACCTAGTGGAAGCACCTTTGCCGCAATCTCCCCATCCAGGTCACATACATCTGCAAAATGCTGTTTCGGCAGAATGAGTGCATGTCCTCTGGAAGCCGGACCTAAATCCAGGATTACCCGGAACTGCTCATCCTCGTACAGGGTTGTTGACGGAATTACCCCGTTTGCTATTTTACAAAAAATACAATTGTCATCTGTCATATTGAAAGTCCTCCTTCTGCTGCGGTTTACACAGCTGTAAGTTTCTACCTTCCTGTACCAAAGATCCTGGCAGTATGTTTCCTCCGGTACAGAAAGATACTTAAGATGAAGCCGGAAAACAGGCCTCCTATGTGGGCCCAATTGTCTACTCCCGATGCAGTAAAGCCATGGTACAGACTCAGGATAATCATGAACCCCAGCTGCCGGTTGGTAAGACCGTCCAACTGGCCATGATTAACAGCAACCACATAGACCAGGCCGCCTACCACACCGAAAATGGCTCCCGAAGCCCCTGCTGACACCGCTGCATATGCCGAACCCATATGAACCGCTATGGATATGATATTAGCAGCAATTCCGCTGACAATATAAAATATAAGATATTTTACATGTCCCAGGACCTGTTCCATTCTCTCGCCCAACACAAAGAGGACCAGCATGTTATTCACTAAATGACTGGCCCCAAAATGCAGGAACATGGAAGTAAACAGCCGGTAATACTCACCACGTAAGACAACAAGCGGTTCATAGACGGCTCCGTGCATTATCATGAACATTGTATCTTCCGTGTCACCGATTAACTCAAAATAAAGAAAAATAAGCACATTTACAGCAATCAACGCTATATTAACATATGCCTTATCCCTTATCTTATAAGCATTCATCGGCCTTCCTCACATCATCAATGATATCTTATCTTAGCATACTTTCAAGTTCTTGTTAAGTGGGTAAGTTACAATATAATTAATTTTATCGTCCCCCTCCCATGTGTTTTTTGTAATATATCACATTTTTTGACACAAAAGACGCATTTTTATGTCAACTTAATGTATCTGCCTGCTATTATTCAAATACAAATCCTACATCTGCAATATACAATTCATCACCTGTCTCTATTACAGATGTTCCATTGGCGTCAAGCGCCTTCCCGTTCACCCGTGTACCATTGGTGGAATTAAGGTCTGTTACCGTATATATCTCTCCTTCGTTATCAATTCTCAGATGAAAACGGCTTACCGTATCCTTTTGCAGCGTGTAATCTGCCAGATTCTTATTTTTACCTATTACAAACGGATAATATGGAAGAATGATATCCTCACAATCTTCATCCATTGCCCTTAGCCGGCGGACTCCTTCACCTGAAGGTTTTCCGCATAAAAGTGTGGTCCTGAAAACCTCATCATCTAATGGTTCGGGACTGCTTTTTACCTCCGGGACATTCCTGGCAGCAGGTTCCATTGTGGTTTTATCTGTTTCCGAAGACCATATTTCCTCTTTATCGTCATCATCATACAGGATTCTCCAGGAATCCTGCTCCGCTCCCGGCGTTGACTCCGGCCCCCGCTCCGTGACCTCCCCATGTCTCTCCTTTATTCGGGATAATAGCATCCGCAGGATATCAAAGACAGCCAGGAACAGGAAAAGTCCTGCATCCAGCCAGATAAGGGTAACCTTCATGGAAACCAGTCTGATTTTTCCGCCAAATAGCCAGATTGCAGCCGGAACCAGAACAACTACCGCCATCCACACCGCGGCCAGCCTTGCCATGGAAGCAAGTTCCTTTTTTATGCCACTTTTCTCAGCGTTGTCTTTATGGATATCCCGGACCGGCACCTCATCCTCTTTTATCCCATGCCATCCACTTTCATATTCCCTGTCAGGTGCCGGTCCCCCTTCTGCCTGAGGTTCATATCTATCCTTATACCCAGAGCAGGAAACATGTTGTTCCCTCTGCTTTTCCGGCTCACGTTTATCATTATCTGAAACAATAAACTTTAAAATGTCATCCAGGCCATAATTATCCTTCAGGCTTTCCTGATATACCCCATATGCCAGGACCACGCACTCCCTGTCCTTGTGATTAACGCATTTAAGTATATACTGTAAAAAATGGCTCAGCTCTTCCGGAAATACCCCGGCCTGTCCCGGTACCAGGCACAGGCCTATTTGGAACAGTTCCGGGTCCATATAAATCAGGCCGGGGTCCATCAGGATGCCTCCATCCCCCAACAGATACTCTTCCATCCGCATCAAGGCAACATGAACCTGTATCAGGATCTGGCAGATTTCATCCCTGCTTATAAAACGCGCGTCCAGCAGACGTTTTAAAGGCTGCCTGGATGTAATATCATAATAGTAAAGGGGATTCCCATCCTGATACCGGATATGCATGCGCAGCAGCCCTTGAATCTCATTGCCGGCAAGCATACGTGCTTCATAACCTGGAATGGTTCCGCAATCAGGTGTTATGACCAGGTAATTGTGTTTTATTTCCCTCCTGTAACTAATCTCCATCTGATTCTCCCAGCCCCTCAATCAATGTGACTTTCCGCAGGAATGCTTCGGGCCTGAACCGCTTTCCTTCAATCTCATGATTCCATCCCGTGCCCTGCGCCTTTCCTGATATGCGGTTCCAGCTGCTTTTCAACTGTATCTGATAACTGGAAAATGTCATGGGATGCCCCATGTAATCCTGTACCGTTGATGAGATAACATGAAGTTCTGCTCCTTTTTCATGTCTGCCTTTTTCCACTGCTTCATGAAGTCCCATAGCGCCTACGGCCTCGTCACGGACATGTGCAGCCTGATGAATCATCACAGATATGGACAACAGGACTGCCGCCATGATGCAGGCCGCTTCAACCGTAAAACTACCTTTGACATAAAATTTTCCTCCCTTCACAGAAACATCACTCCCATCCCGGCCGGTACAAGGAACGGCAGAAACGGCAGGCGCATGTGCCTTACATTCCTGCCGCTTCCCACGCCCCTCATGAAAAGTATGGCGCAGGCCAAAAAACATAAAATCAGGCCCCCGCACAGCAGCAGAAGATTCCTGGCAAAATCCAGATAGATGCCTGATACCACGAAAAACCATCCATCCCCCCTGCCCACGGCTTCCCCGGTAGCCGCGGACAATGCCAGGAGCGCACCTCCAATCACCATTGCCATACCCGTATCCCTAATACATTTTCCTGCCTGTATCCATGCTGCCTCCATTCCGTCCCCAGGCATATATGACCTCAGTTCCAGCATGATCTGTATTCCCCTCAGCGCCGCCCCCGCAGTGCCGAATGCCAGGAACAGACATACATGTATCCTCCTGTCCTTAAAATCCTGATAACTGACCGCTGCCAGGAATATCAGGAATCCGCCTCTGAGGACAACTTCATTTACATTCATCCAGCCGCTTATATTATCCATATCATTTACCTCCACAATAAGAACACGCTCCCAGATACTCCACTTGTGATAAAGCCACTGCCTGTACATATGCAATGATGGATGGACAGGTCCTTGCCGTGTGATAACTGCCTCCATACGGCATGATGTACACAGTTCCATTGCCATTTCCTGTCCCACAGGTTTTACATGGCGCATACTTTCCCCCGGACTGGTTACGCATGGACTCCACCTCACCGGCAGACACGGCTTTTAAGTCATTGTACAGATAATGGCAGGTTCTCTGCCTGTGATAGCGGGTGGGGTTCTTTCCTATATAAACAATTTCCTCTTCCGTACCCTCTGATGTTCCCCCTTGCCCGAACCGTTCCCCGTCTGCTCCATTCCACATCCTCCGGCTGCAGACATGCTGCACCGGTACGCTGTTAAGCCCCAGTATGGAAAATGGAAGTTTCATCCTGTACTTCATGACAATCACTACCATATCATCCGTGCCAATGTCCGTACCATCAAAGGAAACAGATTCAATCCAGCTGTTATCAACCTCTCCCAGTATCCGTGCCACGGCATAACCTGCGGCCAGAAGTGAACCTGCATCCTCACCGTCTGCCCGTTGCGTATCCACGGATGCCTCACTTCCTGAACGCAGGCAGTATTCCACATAGGCGTACTGGCTCAATTCCTCCCCCACTGATTCCACAACGGCCTGAATCTGTCTCTGCCTGTCCATCATCTTCATAGGCATCATCAGACATACACATAAAAAGAGAAATAAGGACAGGCACATGGCCGCCTCAACAGACAGGCTTCCACTTACAGAACAGGAGGTGCATGACAATGCCCTTTTATCATGACGGGCTGATATGGCAGATGGATAAAAGCAGCTTTTTTGTACCTGGAGAGGTGCGATATTTATATTTGATTTCTTTTTCATTTTATGTATCCGCATATCCTTTCCGCGTGTAAAAGGGCATGGTCATGAACCTCCTTTCCTACTGTTATTAACGTTTTCTGGAATCATCCATGTAGCTGCCGGATGCCCCAATACGGGTTTCATAATCAAACTCCCTGTCTCCCATCTGTTTTTTCCACAATCCCGTTGAAAAAAATACATGTTTTCCACTGACTGTTAATTCTGTATCCACCATGCAGGCACAGCGTCCCATGGAAAACCCGTTCTGTCCCCTCTCAATATTAATCTCCATGATATCCATCATCCGGTATACCATGCCGTTCCCATATCCCCCGAATATGAGGACGCGGAGATAACCTTTGTAGCTCAGCCCATTTCCCCCATCATCCGCAGCTTCACCATCCGGCAGACGCCCATTCCTCCCTATGTCAAGGAGCTGGTCCAGGCTCATTTTCCATTGATTCCGGGTCTTAAGGAATGGTACCCTTCCTCCATCCAAAAGCTCCCTCACATCTGCCAGCGCTTCTCCCAAAGCCCATACCGTCATGATTAGGAATGCTGTTACAGATACCAACGGAAGGATTCCGGTGCCTCCCACGATGGCAAGAGCCAGGCTCCGTGCTTCCTCCCGCTTTCCTGGGTCGGACAGGATGTGTATCAGGTTCAGACCTTGCCTCAGCGCAATCAGACGTGACACCACGCCTGCCAGGTTATCCCTGTCCTGATTCCCGCCATGGATAAGATACTCCAATTCATAGAATTCCCCTTCCCCCATTTCTTTCTGAAAACCTTGAAAGAAACGTATATCGTATTCCCCTACCAGTACACGTGATACAAGGTTTCCGGTTCCCTCAAGGCCGCTGCCCTGGTTCCCCGCGCCACCCAGGGAAGCTGAAGGCACTGAGTCAAGCTTAAGCTTCCTGCCTGAAACCGTTGTCCCTTCCGGCAGTACAAGTTCCAGAAATCCGCCCGTCACCATGCCGGCAATCCGTTCCAGGAATCCTTCTTTTTCCTTGTCTTTTACCCCGAACTCAATTCCCAGTGAAAGCATGCCATAACCGGACCATCGCCGTTCCACCGGCTCCCACAGTGAGGCCTCATCCAGTTCATCATCTTCATCATCCGGTTCCCAGTTATCAATATAATCCATTACATCCTCTGCTTCCCTGATGACATCCTGAATCCATGAAATCCTGTCCGGCGCATATTCCCTGAGTCTTACAACCTCCTGCCTTCTCTGCCCATCCTTATCCACATAAGCTTCATACTGGGCAATCTCATCCTCCAGGGCATCCTGTACCTCCTGGCTTAAGTTTCCCTGTTCCTCCCCATATCTTTCCCTGCTCTCTTCCAGACGCTCCCGCAGCCGGTCTGCCTTGTTTTCATATGTCCCTACCAGTGCAGGAATCCTCTCCAGTTCCTTTACAATCTTTCCGGCCCGGGATATAAAGCCCTGTCCGTCCATGGCTTGAAGGCATTGTCTGGCCTGAACCCAGTACTCCTTCTGCGATTCCAGCCTGCTGTTGATATTCTCCAGCGCCTTTTCTAACTGGACAGCCTCCTTGGAATGAGTTGAGTAAAGGTCTGACAGCCGGTTTACGCTTCCTCCTTCTTTCCATGTCTCAAGCAGTTCCCCTGCTCCCGCTTCATCCAGTTCATCCCAATCCGTATCAAACAGTCCGTACTTCATATAATCCAGTATCTCCTGTTCCAGATATCTCCCATCCCCCTGCGTAAGTGTCACCACATCCTCTGCCTGGACCTTTGACAGCTTCATGGGATACCAGTTACCGGCTTCCATATAGGGGGCCAGGAATCCTTCCATTTCCTTTTCAAGGGTCTCCTGGCTATCGTATTCAAGTCCCAGGATGCGATACTTGTCCCACAGTTCCCTGTGATATTGTGCCATGAGGGAGTCCACTGCTGAATCCGCGGCCATCCGCAGATAGCATCTGGCCCCTGCGGTCCGGACTGATTCCGCAAGTCCGCACAGCAGGGCGCAGACACTTACCAGTATCATGGCCAGGAATATGGTTATCTCCCCTTTCCTGTCCATCAGTACACCTCTTTCGACTGGCTGTTAATCTCCTTGAAAATATTCTCCAGAAGGGTGGTTATCTGCTTTTTGAAAATAATTACCAGGCCTATGAGGACCACCAGGACCAATACCAATTCTATGACCCCCACGCCCTGGTCCTCCTCCATGAATGCCTTCCATTCATTCCTTAATTCCATGTACTCACCTCTCTTTCCTATCCAAACTCCATCAGCGCCGGAACAGCAATCACAACCATGACAACGGACAGCATCATGAACAATGGCAGCAGCAGCTTCGTTCCCGCTTCCTCCCCCAGCCTTCTGGCCTGATGCTTGCGCTGTTCAAAGGCCTCTGCCATCTCAACCTTCAATGTGTCCCTCAGGTTCTTTGACCCGTTCTTGCGGTTCTGTTCCAAAAGGCTGCTGAGCTTCATATATTGCTGCAGTCCGCAGCGCCTTCCAAAATCCATGAAAGCCCTTCCCTCCGGTACGCCTCCCCGCATCTGGCAGCTGGTTTCATACATCTCCTGATATGCATACCTGGGCTTTTGTTTTCCGTCATCCACCAGCTTCTGATAATCAAACGCAACCTTATCCCATGCAGTCCTGATGCTCATACCTGCGCCAAGGAAGATGATGAGCCGGGACAGGACTTCCGAATAGTCCAGTAACAGCTGGTGTTTCCTTTTGTTCTCATCTTTCTTAACATCGCTCTGGTCTTTTAAGGTAAGTAAAACAGCAAACACCGCGCCCAGGCCTGCCAGCGGCAGGAAAACCGGGTCGTCCTTCATGTGATAGCGCAGTTCCCTGCCTTGGAATGATTTGGGCAGCTTCATAATCTCCGTAGAGCTCTGCCGTTCATCCTCCATGGACAGCATTTTAAGGAAATAATCCTGCTGTATCTGCTCTTCCGTAAGCAAAGGCGGCTTTACCATAACCGGTATGATAAATTCCTCAGGCCATGTGCCGTCGGTCATCCGTACACTCAGACATACTTCGCGTCCAGATTCTTCTATCTCCCTATTATTTACCTGACCAAAAGAATCCACAAATTCCGGATCATTGGACTCCCACCTGAGACGTATTCCATATTGGTTCAGAGATGTCACCAGGTTAAGGCTGGTCCTTACCTCAGTTAATGATTCATTATCCCCGAGAATATATCGGGGAAGATCTTCCATGACAGCCTCATATGCCTTATGGGCCTCCTCCTTTGTGTAAATCCGCTCCGACAGCTTGATATCTAAGGAAACCGTCTCCTCCTCAAGACCTTCTACATTAATCTGGTAAAAAGCCTCACCCTGCCCATATCCATTTCTCTTCAGCACATAATCCTGCCCAAATCCCTGTCCTGCTCCGGACTGGACCTGGGCCACGGCTCCCAGGATTACGCCGATTGCCACACATCCAATCTGTTTTTTCCATTTCAGTTTCTTCCACTGCGCGCTCCACCATCCCTGCTTACATCCCATTTCCTGCTACACCTCAATCTCAAGTATCTTTTTGGAAAGCATCCAGGCGCCAAGATACACTGCCAGGCATATGGTCATGACAGCCCGGCCCATCATGGTTTCATACATTACCCGAAAGAATCCCAGCGATGTCAGGTCTATGTACAGTACAATCAGGAATGGGATGCCATTCATGATTTTCTGCTCAAACACCCGGGCCGCTGTCATGGTATGGATTTCCTCCTGTACCTGCACCTTATCACGTATGATTCCGGCTGTATAATTGATAATCCCAACCAGTTCGCCGCCGCTTCTTCTGGCCGCTGCAAATACCTGGGCAAAATGGTCCACATCCTCAAGACCGCTTCTGGCCCCAAATTCCATCAAAAGCAGCTCCACTGGCCGGTTCATCCTGACGCCATTGGTCAGGGTGGAGAATTCTTCTGTAATCATCCCCTGTTTTCCATAGATTCCCTCCAGTTCCCCCGTGCACATGGCAAGTCCATTCTCCAGCGAATATCCTGCCCCAAGATAGGAGGCCAGCACAAGGATTCCCTCTTTGAACTGCAGCCCCAGCTGCCGGATCCGTTCCTGTCTTAAATCCCTTTTCTTATACAGGGGATAAAGCATTCCAACCGGCATCATAAGCAGGAAGGCTATCAAACTCCTGTAAAACGTGTAAGCTACAACGGCGCAGGCGCTGATTCCCATGCATCCATATAGTATCCACTCCCTAGTTGAAAGCCGGTAAACACGGTAATCCCTTGTGTCAGGCGGTCCAGGGCCGGCTTTTTGGGCTGGTCCCGATGTCCTGCCCGTTTTCATCTCCCTTCTCCGCTTTCCCCTAACAGCCATACTTCCTCTATTCCCGCCCCTGGCAATATCCTGCAGTTCCAAGCTTTTCCCTGTTCTTAAGCCGCCTCTTTGCTTCCAGCCTCCCTGTTTTCCTGTCATATTCATATAAGGATTCCATCTCCACTTCTCCATCCGTACATCCCCCAATCTCTGCAATACTAAGTACTTTCCTGCTCCCGTCCCTGAGGCGTCCCAGATGCACCATGATATCAAGGGCAGATGCAATCTGGCTTCTGATTGCGGGCAGCGGAAGATCTGCTGCCATCAGCACCATGGTTTCCAGCCGGCTGAGCATATCCCGGGCACTGTTCCCATGGCCCGTGGAGAGGGAACCGTCATGCCCGGTATTCATGGCCTGCAGCATGTCCAGGGTCTCCCGTCCCCTGACTTCCCCTACAATTATCCGATTGGGATTCATCCGGAGGGACGCCCGTATCAGTTGGCTCATGGTTATCTCGCCTTCCCCTTCCGTATTGGCGTTCCTTGTCTCCAGGCGTACCAGATTGGGCACCTGGGTAATCTGCAGTTCCGCGGAATCTTCAATGGTGATGACACGCTCATGGGGCGGTATCCAGGAGGACAGGGCATTCAGGAATGTGGTCTTGCCTGAATTGGTGCCCCCGCTTATAAAAATATTGTATCCGGCTCCCACCAGTTCCTTCAGGAAGCCAGCCGCCTCCCCGGTTACGGCCCCGAAACGGATCAGCTTCTCCATGGTAATTGGCTCAGGGAATTTGCGGATGGTTACCACCGGCCCGTTCAGGGACACCGGCGGAAGCACGATATGTACCCTGGAACCATCCTCCAGCCTTGCATCTACAATGGGCGAGGATACATTGACCACCCGGTTGACCCGGCCCACAATCTGCTGGATGATGTCTTCCAGCTGCTCCGGTTTCTCAAACCGCCTTTCCCATACTTCTGTTTTTCCATTGCGTTCTATGAATATTTTCCCGGCACCGTTGACCATGATCTCCGACACGGTTTTATCATCCACCAGTTCCTGCAGGATATCCAGCCTGCGGAAGCTGTCAAACAGGCTTCCTCTCAGCCATATCCTCTCCTTCAAAGGAAGATAGATTCCCTGCCCCATATCACGGATAGCAGTGTCAATCCGCTCCAGCAGCTGCTCATCGTCCATGTTACGGCTTTCTGTCAGTTCCTCCATAATCCGGCGGCGCAGCCTGGAACGGATTCCTTCCCTGTTTCCTTCATTTTCCTGCTGGATCCTAATTCTTTTCTCCTGCAGTATCCTGCCCTCATGTTCCTTTTTCATCTTCACTCCCCATACCCGCTGTCAATGTTCCGGTCCTCTGCCCTTTAACAGCTGCCTGACATAATCCCCCATTTCCCCAAACAGGAGCTGTTCCAGGTACCCCTCGCGCCTTCCAATCCTGCCGGGGGACGGAAGCTTCAGCCTCTGTATCTTGTCCCGCACAGAACCGTCATCCGCCTCCTCCAGATATTCATCAAATTCCTCCAGCTTGGCCGCGGACACCATATCCTCCCTTACCGGCATATAAACCACATCGCAGACCGAAAGTACCGGAAGGGCGCCCCGGCCCATCTGTCCCACATCCACAACCACCTTGTCATAACCGCTTTCCCTGGAAATCCTGTCAATCAGCATGGCCATCTCATCCGGGGATACCTGGCTCAGGTCCTCCGCATACCTGACAGGCGGGATATAATCCATGTTGCCCCAGTTATATACCATGGATTTAAGCCGCATCCAGTTATAAGCGCCCTGTTTATACAGGTACAGGACATCCGACAGATCCATCTCATAATCACTGCTTACCAGTCTTGAGAACCCGGAATATTCTTCCAGGTTCATATACAGCACGGATTCATCCCGGGCCAGCTGCTGGCTCAGAGTCAATGCCAGAGAGGACTTAAAGCACCGGTTCACAGGCGAGTATATACCCATGACTACCGCCCTGGTCCCAAGCAGGGCCAGTCCCGGTTCCACTGGCTGACTGCAGTAGCGGGCCATCACCTCACGCATGACACAGTCTCCCGACTGATACTTGTAAATGGACGGCAGCTCCTCCTTTTGTTCCACCAGTTCCCCCTGGCAGAGCACCATCACCTGTTTTGCCTTTACATCCCTGACCTGCTCCCTGGCCTCCTCATCCACAAGAAGTATTTCAACCGTATGTTCCTCACTGTACTGCAAAAGCTTTTCCAGATTGGAAAATGCCATTGCGGTGAAAGGTATCTTCTCCTTTTGATTGACATAATCGGCAAAGCGTTCCCCATATGAGGAATCAATCCCATACACCGCTAAAACCCTCATCATGAAACCCTCTGTCACCTCCTTTAATATTTCCACATCCAGCTATCCTCTCCATAAGACCGTTAACAGCGTCCCCGCATACAGACAGGCCCCAAAGGGAATGACACACCCATAACCGTCCCGCTGGGGACAGTAATACTTTTCTGCTTTCCTGGTTTGAACCGTGCGCCTGATATAGGCTGATAAATACGAAAATCTTTGACAGATACTGCCCTGATGCAGCATCCTTCCAAGAGCCAGAACAGCTCCCAGAACCAATCCGGCCATAACAGCCGTCACACTGTCCCTGATTCCCAGGGACGCGGCAATAAGTCCTGCCATCTTAATGTCCCCTGCCCCGGTCATCCCCAGGACAAAAAACGGAAATCCCAATGCCCACACAAGGGCCATCCTGGCCGCGAATCCAGCTGCAGCCGTCAGGATACATACCAGCCCTGCTCCCAGTCCGGCTCCAGGACCCAATCC
>DS990260.1:2930939-2942894 GCA_000155435.1 Clostridiales bacterium 1_7_47FAA
CATCCCAACCTCAAGTCCCATCCCATACACCTGCTCCAGACAAATACATAAAAGCTCCGCAACAGCCCCGCACCCCACATACCAGTTGGGTATCCGGTGTGTCCTCACATCTGCGGCAGCGCATAATGCAAGTACGGTGAGCAATATAAATTCAGACAATTACAGAATCCTTCCTCCTTCCCATCGTTCTATCCTGTTCCCCGATTTACAACCTTATGAGTTACGTTCCTTCACTTGGAGATTCCTGCCTGATTCAGGCAATTAACAATGTCTTACTGTTTAGAATTATAAAAAAGAATATCTTGAATGTTTTTTCATTATGAAGGATTTGGGCATAAATGTCAAGGGTGAATTTTATCTATTTCCCCTCTTATTTCCTTGACCTCCTCCTATATAAATGGTAAAATGATATTGGTTCAAATTTTTAAACCAAAGGAGGAATGGCAGATGACAACTGCCCAGGAACTTAAGGAACGGTTTCATCAATGTATGCCTCTTTTCATCGCCCTGGGCGATGAGATGCGTCTGTCCATCATTGAAGTACTGACAGCGGAAGCCATGGACCGCGGACGGCAGGCCGGGCCAATCATATTCGAAGACCATGCCCTCAATGTCAATGAGATCACAAAGCGCACCAGCCTTTCCCGGCCTGCGATTTCACATCATCTGAAGATTTTGAAGGAAGCCGGCATCGTGGACATCCGCCAGGAAGGCACTGCCAATTATTATTACCTGACCCTCAGGGAATCCAACCGCAAGCTGATGGAACTTGGGTACCGGCTGGAAGAATTTATATATTAAATTCCAGTATATGCATAAGACCGCATTTTCCAGATATACTATTTCTATCAATATCTGGGAGATGAAAAGCATGTTTGATTTTTTTAAAGCGGTCAGGGAGACAGCTGCTTCAAGGACAGGCGCTGCCGCTGCAAGAAGGATACGTCCTGAACTTATCCATCTGAAATTCGAAATCGACCGCACCAAGTGCGCCATCGATGCTGCCAGGAACCATTTTGAGCAGGCGGTTGATCCCACCCTCATTGACTGCTATATCTATGAGCTGAACGCCGCGCAGCTGCGCTACCAGTTCCTGCTTCGGAAATTCAAAAGCCAGGAGGATTAACCCCCTCCCGGCATCAACACATATAAAACATCATAAGCATTAAAAATAAAACGAAAAGATTGCGAGGACAACAACATGAGCACCTGGTATGAGCGGGGAGTTTTCTATCACATGTATCCCCTGGGGATGACGGGAGCCCCTAAACACAATGACGCCACAGAAGTAACCAACCGTTTTGAAGAATTATCCCAGTGGATTCCCCATATCCGCTCCCTTGGATGCAACGCCGTATACATAGGGCCTCTGTTTGAATCCACCAGCCACGGCTATGATACCAGGGATTACAAGCTGGTCGACAGACGCCTGGGGGATAATGGGGCATTTAAGGATTTTGTGGAGCAGTGCCATGACAGCGGTATCCGCGTGGTGGTAGACGGGGTATTCAACCACACGGGACGGGAGTTTTTTGCATTTAAGGATATCCAGGAGAAGAAGTGGGATTCCCCTTACAGGGACTGGTACAAAGGGGTTAACTTTGACTGGCAGAGCCCATGCGGGGATCCGTTCGGATATGATGCATGGCAGGGACATTTTGAACTTCCCTGTCTCAACCTTTTTAATCCGGCGGTCCGGGCCTATCTGTTTGATGTAATCCGGTTCTGGGTTGACGAATTTGATATTGACGGTATCCGGCTGGACTGCGCCAATGTGCTGGACTTTAATTTCATGAAGGAGATGCGTCAGGAAACCGCACGGATGAAGGAAGACTTCTGGCTTATGGGCGAGGTGATCCACGGCGATTACAGCCGGTGGGTCAACCCGGAAATGCTTCACTCCGTGACCAACTACGAGCTGCACAAGAGCCTCTACTCCGGCTTTAATGACCACAATTTCTTTGAAATTGCCCACAATGTAAGACGGTTGGAAGCAATCGGAAGGCAGCTTTATACCTTTGTTGACAATCATGACGAGGACAGGATTGCCAGCAAACTGAAGCTGAAGGAGCACCTGATTCCCATTTATCTCTGCCTTTTTACCCTGCCCGGTATCCCATCCATCTATTACGGCGGGGAATGGGGCGTGGAGGGAAAGAGGACCAATACCAGCGACGAGGCGCTCCGCCCAGCCATTGCCATCAGCCAGTCAGATGGACTCAAGTGTGAGCTTACGGAATTCATCTCCGCCATTGGCCGCATCCACGATGAGAATGAGGCGCTTCACGGCGGCCGCTACCAGGAACTGCTGCTGACCAACCGCCAGTATGCATTCGCACGGCATGGGGAGGACTCGGTCATCATCACCGCGGTAAACAATGATGACAATGAGGTGGAGATTGATGTACCTGTACCAGTCCCGGCCAGGGAGGCGGTGAGCCTGCTGGAGGATGGATCCGGCGAAGCCGTCCTGCCTGTGTCCGACGGAAAGGTCCATATAAAATTAAGGGGCAACCGGGGCGCTGTCCTAAAACTAAAGGGGGAGAACTGATATGGCTGTAAACAAACGCAATTCGGGTACAAAAGCCAGGGCGAATGCGAAATCCACGCCCGCAACAGATGCCGGGACCAAAAAGAAAAAGGCCCGGACCACGGGATATATCTCCGACCTGGACTGTTATCTGTTCGGAGCCGGGACACACTATGATATTTATCAGAAACTGGGCGCCCATCCCAGGACATACAAGGGAAAGGACGGCATCTATTTTGCGGTCTGGGCCCCCCATGCCCGGGAAGTGCACCTGGTGGGGGATTTTAACGGCTGGAATCCTGAGGCCAATCCCATGGTTAAGATACCGGATTCCGGCATATGGGAGTACTTCAATGCAGGCATGAAGGTGGGCGAGCTTTATAAATTCGCCATCACCACCGAATCCGGCAAGATACTCTACAAAGCCGACCCATTTGCATTCAGCGCCGAATACCGGCCGGGTACTGCTTCCGTGACCGCGGATATTGAGGGTTTTAACTGGACGGACAGCGACTGGGTCACCAAGCGTACCGCCCAGGATGTGCAGAAGCTTCCCATGAGCATTTACGAGTTACACCTTGGTTCGTGGCGCAAGAAAAACAGGGAAGAAAAGGACGGGTTCTATACATACTCCGAGGCGGCCCATGAACTGGCGGCCTATGTGAAGGAGATGGGTTATACCCATGTTGAATTGATGGGCATCGCAGAACATCCATTTGACGGTTCCTGGGGTTATCAGGTAACCGGATATTTTGCACCCACCTCCAGGTACGGCTCGCCAAAGGACTTCATGTATTTTGTGAATTATCTCCACCGCGCCGGAATCGGCGTCATCCTGGACTGGGTTCCGGCCCATTTCCCCAAGGACGCCCATGGACTGGCTGATTTTGACGGACAGCCCCTGTTCGAATACGCTGACCCCCGCAAGGGCGAACACCCGGATTGGGGCACCAAGGTGTTTGACTACGGCAAAAATGAAGTAAAGGATTTCCTGATCAGCAACGCCCTTTACTGGGTGGAGCAGTACCATGTGGACGGGCTGCGGGTGGATGCGGTTGCATCCATGCTCTACCTGGACTATGGACGCCAGGAAGGCCAGTGGGTTCCCAATAAGGACGGAGGCAACCAGAACCTGGAGGCCATTGAATTCTTTAAGCATTTAAATACCGTGGTGCAGGGGCGCAACCACGGCGCGCTGGTCATTGCCGAGGAATCCACCGCATGGCCCAAGGTCACAACCCACCCGGAGCAGGACGGCCTTGGCTTCACATTTAAGTGGAACATGGGATGGATGCACGATTTCCTGGAATACATGAAGCTGGACCCCTATTTCCGCAAATACAACCATCACCGCATGACCTTCGGCCTTACTTATTTTACCAGTGAAAATTATATCCTGGTCCTGTCCCACGATGAAGTGGTACATTTAAAATGCTCCATGATCAACAAGATGCCGGGCCTTGGGGAGGACAAGTTCGCCAACCTCAAAGCCGGATACACCTTCATGATGGGGCATCCGGGCAAGAAGCTGCTGTTCATGGGCCAGGATTTCGGACAGCTGCATGAATGGGATGAAAAGGTTTCACTGGACTGGTATCTGGCGGACCAGGATGACCACAAGGACCTGCAGGATTATGTAAAGGACCTGCTGCATTTATACAAAAAGTATCCCGCCCTTTACCGCCAGGACAATGACTGGAACGGATTCCAGTGGATTAATGCCAATGACGCGGACAGGAGTATCTTCAGTTTCCTGCGCCGGGATGAGACAGGCAAAAAGAACCTGCTGTTCATAATCAATTTCACGCCGGTGGAACGCCCGGATTACAGGGTTGGGGTTCCCAAGCGGGGCAAATACACCCTGCTTTTAGACAGCACCCATGGTGCCTATAAGGCCAGCGAGGCTCCTGGTTTTTCATCTGCCAAAGGCGAGTGTGACGGACAGCCCTATTCATTTTCCTATCCCCTTCCTGCTTACGGTACTGCTATTTTCCGTTTTTAGGAAATTAAAAGAAAAAATGGTGATTGAAAAGGCAAAAGTACGTTAAAAATTTATCAAATTGGGTATGTACTTTTTGTCCTGGTTGTAGTAGAATAAAGGCAGTGCGATGGATACTTCGTCGCAGCACCGTTTATAATGTGTGGAAGGAGAGTATAATTATGGCAAAAGAACTAATTTCCAGTAGTGCAACCAAATCCGTCTACCGCGACGGAAATACTGCCATCAAGGAATTCTGTGAAGGTTTTCCAAAGGCCGAAGTCCTCAATGAAGCACTGTGCAACGCACGTGTCGAGGACATCGAAGCACTTAATGTCCCGAAGGTCCTGGGGGTAGCAGTTGTGGACGGCAAATGGTCCATAATCAGGGAACTGGTGGAAGGCAAGACCCTGCAGCAGCTGATGGATGAGAATCCTGACAAACTTGAGGAGTACATGGAGCAGATGGTAGACCTGCATATCTTAATCCATGCACAGGCATGCCCGCTCCTTAACAAGTTAAAGGAAAAAACCATGCGCGCTTTAAAATCAGAGGTTCAGCTGGACGAGAACCTGCGTTATGAACTGATGACCAGACTGGACGGGATGCCAAAGCACACCAAGCTGTGCCACGGCGATTTTGATCCAAGCAATATCATTGTAGGTAATGACGGCAAGTGGTATGTAGTTGACTGGGTACATGCTTCCCAGGGCAACGCAAGCGCCGATGTTGCCAGGACCTACCTTCTTCTCTCCTTAAAGGACAAAAAGAAAGCTGAGATGTACATGGATATGTTCTGTGAGAAAACAGGCACGGAAAAACGCTATGTACAGGGATGGCTGCCCATCGTGGCTGCCGCCCAGCTGTACTATAAACGTCCGGAGGAAAAGGAACTGTTGGAGAGTTGGATTAACGTATTTGACTACCAATAAAATCTGCTTACACATTATTTAAGGTTCAAAAAGGCCCTTGGGAAGCAATTCCCAAGGGCTTTTTTGAATGGCATAATAGACAATTGTAATTGTATATTTTTTACATTTTTGTAGTAATTGTCAAATTTTTCGTGAAAATTTTATCAGTCTTTTAGGCCTGTATATGAAGTCATTACGTCCTCTTCCACTTCCACTGAAAAACCGGCCTCATCTTCCTTCACGGCATCGGCTTGTGTCCCGGATGGTTCCTCAGCCTTGAATCGGACAATCTCGGTTTCGATAGTCCCAGTTCCATCCGCCCCAGCCTCAGCCACTCCCACGGTCCCACGCTCCAGCTTATGCTCTGCACGCATAATCGGGAAGGACACCATGGCCTTAAACAGATCCCCGTCAATCACAACCTCGAACACACCGTCCTGAAGCTCGGTCAGGCTCTTTGCAATGGAGAGGCCCAAGCCGCTGCCTTCCGTGGTCCTGGCCACATCTCCCCGGACAAAACGCTCGGTCAGCTCATCCGGCTTAATGTTTAACGGATTCTCAGACACATTCTTAATGGTGAAGATGGCCTGGCCTTCCTCCTCCAGCACATCCACGTACACCCGGCTGTGCTCCATGGCATACTTAAAGGCATTGGTATACAGATTCTCCAGAACCCTCCACAGCCGCCGTCCGTCAGCCCGTATCATCAGCACTTCATCCGGCACGCTGCACACCAGGTCCAGGCGGCGCATGGTAAACCGCTCTTCAAATTCACCGTTGGTCTGCTGTACCAGTTCCACCAGGTCAATATCCGACATCTCCAGCTTCATGTTGCCGGAACTGGCCTTGGAAGCTTCCACCAGATCCTCGGTCAGGGTCTTAAGGCGCTGGGATTTCTGATCCAGGACCTCCAGGTAAGCCGCTATCTTGGGGTCCTGTATCTTTTCACGCTTCAGCAAATCCACATAATTGATGATGGAGGTAAGGGGTGTCTTGATATCATGGGATACATTGGTTATCAGGTCCGCCTTCAGACGCTCGCTCTTAACCTGCTGCACAAGGGCCGTGTCCAGTCCGCTGCTGATATTGTTGATATGCTCTCCCATATCCTTTTCCTTGCCGCTGAGACGGGCCGTCTCTATCTTATAGTGGGTATTGCCCCCGGCAATGCTGCTGATTGCTGTGTCCAACACATCCCTCTGCATCGCCTTTTTAAACATCTGATGGAAAATGTACCCGTCCAGCCCGATAAAGAACGCAATCAGGGCATAGAGCAATATCCTGTAACTCAGTGAATCTTCCCTGTATGCAAAGAGGAAAATGATTCCCCAAAGCATGGCGGCATTGGCTGATACAAATAACGTATAGCAGAATACGGCACCGGCCGCAAAGGATATATGACCCACATAAAGCTTTGCCGCATCAATGGCCTTCTTTGCAAGGCTGCCGCTCCACAGGGTCCTGGCCTTATAACGTCTCAGCATGCTGAACACACAGAGGGTTGAACTCCCGTAAAGGATTACTGCCTTGATTACCTTATTCCAGTAAGGCCACTGGCCTTCGGCCACAAACAGGCTGAACAGGCGGATTCCCACGTATCGCCCCACATACAGGAACAGGGCCGTGGCAGCCGCCCACAGAACCAGGCTCAGTTCCGTATGCACCTCGTCAATGGGGAACAGGCGTATATCCTCGCTGCCTTCCGTCATATGCCCTGAACCCAGCATAAGGAATGCCAAGGTTGCAAGACAGCCCATAAGGCCCACAAGCACGCCGCCTATGCCCAGGATGAAATTGCGTCTGGCGCTGCTGTACTCGTGCGCAGCAGTGGAGTATGTGTCCGTTTCAGGATAAGAGGTATCCACTGAGACCACCATGTAATAATTATCATTATTGTTAGGGTTCCAGATTTCCAGCAGTGTGGCCGCATTTTCCGGCACGGATGGTATGTTGCTCTCCATCTTAATGCTGTCGCCAGGAATATAGACGTATTTGCCTGAACCCTTCAAATCCTCCAGGCCCATGCCATCTGCATTGGTAAATATATTTTCTTTTCCCTGGTCGTCCCTGTAAACAATGCGGAACCGGAGATTGGTTTTATTTTCAATATAATTATTACGGATTGTATAATATTCTCCCAGATGATTCACGATGTCAAAGGCCAGATCCTCCATCGTCATCCGTTCCCCGCTTTCATCTGCATCCAGGAAATCCGGGTTATACTTCTGGAAATCAACCGTAATCTCATCATCATCCTCGTCCATGGTAAGGGGCGAGCCCTGAACCGAGAAATTCTCATCCAGATAATAACCTCTGCGCTTCAGATAACGGACAATATAATCCAGGGTATACTCTTCCTGGTAACCAGGTCCGTTCTGTACACCCACAATCACCTTGTTCATATCCAGGGCCCCGTCCGTCTCGAACATGCCTTTATATCCCACATATGTGAATATACGGCCGATATCATTGCTCAGCTGGCTGGTAAACTGGGGGGAATCTTCATACGCTTCCTCAAAAACCCACTTAATGCCCTTGCCATAGTTTGAGTTCAGGTACATGGCGCTGATCCCAAACACGGCTATGAGGACAAAAAACATGTGGGCCAGGGTCAGGGCCTGTTTCTTACGCCTGAACCGTCTTCTTTCTTCTGTCATATGGACACCTACTGTTTCTCAATCTTATAACCCACACCCCACACAACCTTCAGGTACTTCGGCTCCCTTGGATTAATCTCAATCTTCTCCCGGATATGACGGATGTGGACCGCAACGGTATTATCCGCCCCAATGGCCTCCTCATTCCATATCTGCTCATAAATCTCATCAATGGAGAACACCTTGCCTGCGTTCTTAACCAGCAGCAGGAGGATATTATACTCAATGGGGGTCAGCTTAATGGGGTCCCCATCCACCGTGACCTCTTTATTATCATCATTAATCTGAAGCCCGCCGCACTTAAAGACCTGCCCCTCCGCCTGCTGGTTCATATTGCCCAGCTGGGTATAGCGGCGCAGCTGGGACTTGACCCTGGCCACCAGTTCCAGGGGGTTAAACGGTTTGGTAATATAATCGTCCGCACCGATGTTAAGTCCCAGTATCTTATCCGCATCCTCTGACTTAGCAGAAAGGATGATGATGGGAATACTGCTGTTCTCCCTCACCTTAAGCGTGGTCCGGATACCGTCCAGTCCAGGCATCATCACGTCCACAATCAGCAGATCCACCTGATTGCCTTCCAGGTACTCCAAAGCCTCATAACCATCATACGCCTTGATTACCTGGAACCCCTCTCCTGTCAGATAAATATCTATTGCCTCCACAATCTGCTTATCATCATCACATACCAGTATTGTCTGCATCCTCGCCCTCCTTATTATAATGAACACCTGTAATCAATATTCCATAATGAATATCCCATCACTGGACCCGCTTACCAGAACCTGTTAAAACTTCCCGGGCCGCACATGGCACGCCCTAGAAAATCCTCCATGCGCAGATGAAGTTGTTGGCCCACCACTGGCTCAGGCTTCTGTGTACCACGCGCCCGTTACTGGAGGAAGCATCGATAACGGTTCCGCCTCCTGCCGCGATTCCCACATGGCCTCTTACAACCACGATATCACCGGCCTGGATATCGTTGAAGTTGGTAATCTTTGTATATCTTCCGGCATTTCTCCAGCCTGAGGAGGTAAGATAACTCTGGTTAACCCCCACCTGGTTCAGACACCAGTACACAAAGCCGGAACAGTCAAATGAATTCGGTCCCTTTGCGCCCCATACGTATGGGCTTCCCAGCTTGGAGGACGCAACCGATATAAGGGCTGAAGCACCCTGTCCAACCGGCTTGCTCACTGGCGGCGGGGTATTGCCTGCATTGCCGGAGCCGCCTGTGCCGCCTCCGGTTGAACCTCCGTTACTGCCGCCCTGGGCGCCGCCTCCTGTACCGCCTCCGCCTGTGGAGCCGCCCGTATTGGTGGATCCTGCCGCGGGACGCCTTACATTATCACTGGTCAGCTTGGCCATGGTCTGGACGCCTACCAGGCCGTCTGATGTCAGTCCGTTCCTGGACTGGAAGTTCTTGATTGCCCGCTCAGTTGCCTCGCCAAAGTATCCGGTCACATTGCCGGATACAAGGTATCCATGCTTGTTTAACAGCTTCTGGACCTTAATAACAGCATCGCCGCTCTCGCCCAGCATCAGGCCGTTGGCCCTTGCGTCCGGGCTGTTAAGGGCAATCCTTGTGGATGGCCCAAGATAACCGTCCACCACCTGGTCGTTCCTGGCCTGGAACTGCTTTACAGCCACAACCGTATCCTCGCCATAGGCCCCGTCCGGCGTCGTGGTAAGGTATCCCAGGTCCTTAAGGCGCTTCTGGCATTCCAGGACCACATCGCTCTTCTCGCCATAGGCCAGGAAGTTAGGTTTAATCTCATCACTGTACAGCAGGTTGATGGTCCTCTGCCCCACCTTGCCGTCCTGGTCCAGTCCGTTGACCTCCTGAAGCTTCAGTACTGCAGCCTCTGTGGAATCCCCGAAATTACCGGTAACCAGGTCCGCCGAGGCCAGATACCCCAGTTCATATAAACGCTGCTGGATTCTCTGTATATCATCACCCTGGGTCCCCTTGGACACAGCGTAGTACTTGGCATCCTCTGCCATGATTGCATCCCATGTGGCATTACCCACAATCCCGTCCATGGGAAGTTCATTCTGCCGCTGGAAATGCTTAACAGCCATCTGGGTCATCTCGCCAAAATAATCCGTTGGCTCATCATTATCCATAAAGCCTAAATCCATAAGACGCTGCTGCAGCTTCTTAACAATCTCGTGCCTCACCCCAATCCTCAGATACTCGGGCGCCGGCTCCGCATCCGGCAGGTCAACGTCATTAAGCCCCGGCAGGATCTGCCCCTGAAGTCCCAGCTGGGCAATGGTCTCCGGAACCGCCTGTATCTCCGTCACTTCCGATGGGGTGGCATTCCCGTCCGCAGGCCCTGAGGTTTCCTTGGAACACCCTGACAACGCCATGGACAGGGCCAGCATGCCGGCAGTGCCTGTATATGTAATGTATTTTCTATATCGCTTCCTCAAATTCATGTGAAGTACATTTCCTTCCTTACTTCTTCCTGTGTTAAACGCTAAAATCAAATTCATTCTAACACATTTCTTAAGGAATAGCGATATTATTTTTAAGGTCGTAAGAAAATTGAAAGGGGTGCGCCGCGGACTTTTTAACCATTTTAAAAAGTAACATGTTTTCTTCAGAATCGTAAAGACTATATAAAGAAAATGGAAACAGAACAGAAGGAGGAAATATAGTTTGAAACAGATTTATCCAAACCGTTTTAAAGACAAAGTCATGATAATCACCGGGTCTGCCAGGGGAATCGGGACAGCCACGGCCCTGCGGGCTGCCCAGGAAGGAGCAAGGCTGGTTCTGGCCGACCGCCTGGAGAAAGAAGGGGGACAGGTGTTGGACCAGTTAAAAGCCCTTGGCGGGGAGGCCGTCTTCCTCCATCTGGACCTTTCAGCGGAGGAAAATGCAACCAGGCTTGTCCAGGCCGCTGTCCATACTTACGGCCATCTGGATATCTCCATCAACAATGCCGGGGTCATGGGAAATCCCAGCCCGCTCCATGAACTGTCCCGGGAACAGATGGACTACACCATGGCCAATAATTTCTATTCCGTCTTCTACTGCTGCAGGCAGGAGCTTCGTGAATTCATGAAGCAGGGAAACGGCGGCGTAATCGTGAATAACGCTTCCATCGCCGGGCTGACCGGACTTCCGGGCAACCCGGCCTATGTGGCATCCAAACACGCGGTAAACGGCCTGACTAAGAACCTGGCCCTGGACTATGCAAAATATGGTATCCGCATCAACTCCGTGAATCCGGCGGCAACCACCACACCCATGGTGGCAGAAGCCTTCGAATATGTAAAAGCCCGCAGGGACGCCGCCGTCAAAGCCGGTATGGACCCAGCCAAAGCCCAGTCCATGGCAGGCCAGAAACACACTTCCATGCTGGAGCGTGAAGCCACTGCCGAGGAACAGGCCGCATCCATCCTGTTCCTGGCCTCCCCAGACGCATCCCATATGACCGGGGCCACCGTACAGACAGACGGAGGATGGACTTCCTTTTAACGGAGGGATACGCGCCGAGCCATTCATAATCCCACAAAAACCTCTCGCTGGAAGTCAGGGAGAGGTTTTATTCAATTACCCGCTGTCACATTACAGGCCGGAAGAAAATGAAGGTACTAAAATATTTCTTAACAATCCTGTAATCTGTAATCCTTAATCCTGGTCTTCTTTATTTATAAGCTGTCTATTTATTAACCCTTTCCAAAACCGGAGGGGGAGCTATGGACAATTGGCCTATTTGTGTTATACTGGATTCACAGGAATATTAGACCATTCCATATCCTGTGGATTCCTTCCACAGTAAGGTTCACTGCCCCAATGGCAGTCTTATGTGCTTATGCACGATAATGGCCGGTTCGGCCGCAGCTTCACGGAAATCAGAGCATTGA
>DS990260.1:2943153-2952868 GCA_000155435.1 Clostridiales bacterium 1_7_47FAA
GGAAAGGTCCTGGAGATACCGCCGGAAGAATTGACCATCACACTGGTTGGGGACCATTACCCAAGACGTCTGGTCCGGCACCTAAAGAGACGGTATGGGGTAAGGATCAGGAATGTCACAAAGGGCATCTATTACATAGAGGACTTTATTTTCCCTGTGCAGCTGCTGGTAACAGAGCACTTATCAAAAGAAGAATACGCCTGGCTTGGCAGGCTCCGGAAGGGGCTGGACCTCAAGCTGGACATAGAACCGCTGACCAGGGAATATAAGGGTAAGAAGAACGACCCGCTCTATCAGGCGGTGATGGACGTCATAGTCAGGGCCAATCAGAAACAATATGAGGAGGGCAGGAGAATGTGCGAGGCATTGAAGGAATTATTTGCAGATGAACTGGCGGAACGGGAAGAGAAGGGGATTGAAAAAGGAATCGAGAAAGGCCTGGAAAAAGGCGTACAAAAGGGCATACAGGCCCTGGTAGAGACCTGCAGGGAACTGCATCTGTCACGTGGGCAATGCCTTGAAAAATTAGTTGAAAAATTCCAGTTAACAGAAGACAGCGCAGGAATATATTTAAATACATATTGGAAATAATTCCTTAGGTGAAAAAAATATTATTGGGCAAAAGCAGGGCCGGAACCCGCTAAACACAGATTCCGGCCCTGCTTATATACAATTCGCCTGCACTTATTTTCATCCAGCCTTAATATCCGGACCTTTATTTACCAATAAATTTACTGTCTTTACTTACCATCCCGCAGCTTTTTCCCGCTGCGTCCGAATTTACGGCGCTTGAAAAACGGAACCTTGGCAGCCGCTGCCTCAGCCTGTCCGCCTTTTTGATACGCCCTCAGGGTCTCGTCCAGCTGGCGGAAACGTTCCTCTTCCTTCTGGTCCGACGCCTGCAGGAGGAACTCCAGTTCCTTGCCCATCTTATCATTGACAAGGCTGCTGATATCCTGGCTCAGCTTCTCATTGTTCACTTCCAGGGCACGCCCGATAATCAGGTTCATGATCTGCTGGAACTGCTCCATCTTTTCCTCTATGGCAACCACCGAACCCGTGTCACCCTTGACCGTGCTTAAGGATGTGTTTCCATCCTCTTCCTTGAATTCACGCAGGGCCGCACTCATGTCCCGCTCTAATATTTCATCGGAAAGCTCACCCTGGGCTTTTCCGTCTTTCTTTAGTACCTGGTTCAGCGCATGTTTGATTGCCTTCAGCTGATACCCTTTTTCTTTCAGGTTTTTAACCTGCTTGAACAGGCGGATATGTAAATCCGTATAGTACCGGTGCCCCATCTCGTTACGGGGAATATCAAGTTCCAGCTCTTCTTCCCAGTATCTTAATACATGGGCCTCCACATCGACCTTTTTGGACGCATCCGATATCAGATAATGTACTTCATCCATAGCCATTCTCTCCTTCACATCTTAACAGGCATGTCCTGCCTTACTATTAGTGTATGCGTTGAGAATGGATATTATGACACCCGGCTTAAAAAAATACCTGCGCTTCCTGGGCACGGACAAGAAGCGCGAACTCCGCTGCGCTGCGTTTGCGCAGCGAAAACCCCCGTGCTTCCTGGGCACGGGGGTTCTTTATTCCTGGGGTCCGCCTCCTTGCGGGCGGGCTGCATTGACAAACTTTGTGTACTCCGGTTTCCAGATTAAAGTAACCGTACCAATGGGACCATTACGCTGTTTGGCTATGATGACCTCAGCCTCATTGGGATGTTCCGTATCTTTATTATAGTAATCGTCACGGTACAGGAACATGACAACGTCCGCATCCTGCTCAATGGCCCCGGACTCACGCAGGTCAGAAAGCATGGGCCGGTGGTCCTGCCTGGTCTCACAGGCACGGGACAGCTGGGACAGGGCAATCACAGGCGCATGGAGCTCCCTGGCCAGGGCCTTTAGGGAACGGGAAATGTCTGAGATTTCCTGCTGACGGTTATCCCCTCCGCCTTTCTTGCTTCCGCTCATCAGCTGAAGGTAGTCGATGATTACAATGTTAAGACCGTATTCCAGCTTCATCTTCCGGCACTTGGAGCGCAGCTCTGAGATGGAGATACCGGGCGTATCGTCAATGATCAGCTTGGAATTACCGATAATCCCAATACCCTCAACCACCGCATCCCAGTCGGAATCCGTCAGGGTACCGGTACGCAGCTTCTGGGAATCCACGTTGGATTCCATGGACAGCATACGGTTTACCAGCTGCTCCTTGGACATCTCCAGACTGAATACCATGCAGGGCAGGCTCTTGCGCACCGCCACATAATCCACCACGTTAAGGACAAACGCCGTTTTACCCATGGAGGGACGGGCCGCTATCAGTATGAAGTCCGATGGCTGGAAGCCGGACAGCTTGTAATCCAGGTCAATGAATCCTGAAGGGATACCCGTAACCGTGCCCTGGTTCTTATAAGCATCCTCAATCTTCTCAAGCACATTAATGGCAACCTGCTTAATCGGGACGAAATCCTGGCCCCCGCGGTTCTGAAGCAGGTTGAAAACAGACTTCTCCGTATCCGCCAGGATATTCTCCAAGGGTTCTTTTCCCGCATAACAGGTATTGGCAATCTCCTCCGTGGTCTTAATAAGCCTTCGGAGCACTGCCTTTTCCCCCACAATGGTTGCATAAGACCTTACGTTGGCCGATGTAGGCACCATGGTTATGATATCACGCACAAAATCCAGGCTGCTGACCTCGGGCGGCACATCCTTTTCCTTAAGCCGGTCCTGAAGCGTTACCAGGTCCACTGGTTTTCCTTCATTGAACAGCTCTACCATGGCGTCAAACATAATTCCATATTGCTGCTGGTAAAAATCGCTTCCAGTAATGATTTCCGATGCAGCAATGACCGCTTCCCTGTCCATCAGCATGGAACCAATGACAGACTGCTCTGCCTCCAGGCTGTGGGGCAGCACCCGCTTAATCAGGGCTTCTTCCATATTAATCGTCTCCTGTATTCCATTTAGTAAACCCGCTCCTTCCGGGGCGGGTCATACCATCATCCATTACATACTCCATGCTTTCTTATGCTTCCACTACCTTCACGGCCAGTCTGGCTGTCACATCCTTGTGAAGCTTAATGGGAACCTCAAAGCTTCCAATGGATTTGATGGGGTCGTTCAGCACAATTTTCTTCTTGTCAATTTCCAGTCCCAGCTGGTCTGTGATGGCCTTGCTGATTTCCTTGTTGGATACAGAGCCGAATGCCCTGCCGCCTTCCCCTGCCTTGATGGAAAGGGTCACCTTGGATTCGTCCAGCTTTGCAGCCAGTTCCTTGGCTGCCGCAAGTACTTCTGCTGCAAGCCTGGCATCATTGGCCTTTTTAAGCTTTAAGTCATTTAAATTCTTAGAAGTAGCTTCCACGCCAAGCTTCTTGGGCAGGATGAAATTCCTCGCATAGCCGTCATTTACCGTTACAATCTGTCCTTTTTTTCCTAATGCTTTCACATCTTCCAGTAATACAATTTCCATGTCACATACTTCCTTTCTGTTTCTGTCTATATCATGTCCTTGGTCAGGACACCTCGCCTTCCTCCAGCATCTGGCAGATGACTTCCTTCAAACGTTCCTTGGCCTCTTCAATGGATACGCCTTCCATCTGTGCCCCGGCAATGGTACGGTGTCCGCCGCCGCCCAGCTTCTCCATCATCACCTGTACATTGACCTCGTCAATGGAACGGGCGCTGAAGTAAATGGTCCCATTATAATCCGTAAGTACCACCGAAGCCTTGATGCCGCGTATCTCCAACAGTTCATTGGCAGCCTGGGCGCCTATGATGGTGGGGCTGTCAAGCCCATCGGCCGGGCATTCACTGATTGCAAATGCATCCATATATACCTCTGCCTTACGCACGGCCTCTGCCTTGGCCTGATAATCCTTCATGTTTTCCCTGAAAAGCTTACGCACCCTGGTGATGTCGGCCCCGCTGCGCCTTAAGAAGGCAGCGGCCTCAAATGTCCTCACACCTGTCTGGTTGGTGAAATTCTGGGTGTCAATCACGATACCGGCATACATGGCGTCTGCTTCCGCAGTTTTTACCTTGATTCCGTCCGCAATATACTGCAATACCTCCGCCACCATCTCGCAGGTTGAAGATGCGTATGGCTCCACATAGGAAAGCACCGCATTATCAATAATCTCACTGCTGGTCCTGTGATGGTCAAGGACCACGATGGTCTTCACCATGCGCAGCAGGGATGGCTCATCGGTTATGCTTGGACGGTTCACGTCAACAATCACCAGCATGGTGCCCTGGTCCACCAGTTCGGCCGCCTTGGGGCCGGTCAGAAGCATATCCTCCGGATATTCCGGATTCCCTACAAAACGGTCCAGCATGGGGCGCACCGAGGATGTCACCTCATTGACCACGATATTTGCCTTTTTATTCATGGATACGGCAATCCGGTAGATACCCACTGCCGCGCCAAAGGAATCAATATCCGCCAGCCTGTGTCCCATGATTAAAAGCCTGTCCTTGTTCTCCATCAGTTCCCTGAGGGCATGGGCCTTCACCCTGGCCTTGACCCTGGTGGTCTTCTCTATCTGCTGTGCCTTGCCGCCGTAATACTGTATCTTGCCGGAATCCTTCACAACAGCCTGGTCGCCTCCGCGTCCCAGCGCCATGTCGATGGAGGTCCTGGCATACTCATAGTTCTGGTTATAGCTGTCACCGTTCATACCGATGCCGATACTCAGGGTAACCGCCATGTCATTGCCTATGTTCACTGTCTTTACATCCTCCAGGATGGAAAAACGCTCTTCCTGGATTTTGGCCATGTACTGCTGCTTGATGACAAAGAAGTACTTATCCTTCTCCAGTTTCTTCACAATGCCGTTCATGCCTGAAATGTACTTGCTAATCTTCCTGTCAATCAGGGCGGTCAGCAGGGAGCGCCGTACCTCCTCCACGCTTTCCAGCGCCTCATCGTAGTTGTCCAGGTAAATAAGCCCGGCCACCAGCTTCTGGTCATTAATCTGCTGCATGTACAAAAGGGTCTGGGTCTCGTCAACCAGGTAAATGGCTGTCACGAATGTCCCCTGTCCCTCCAGGCCGTTATCCGCCACCGCAACATCCAGCTTATCCACAACCACCTGCTTTAAATCAATGCGGTACTTCCTGTCGCCGAACGCGCTGTGGATACTTACGATCTCGCCGCCCGTGGCCAGCATTTCCCTTGTAATCTCAGGGAACATGGCCGTGATATTCTTATATGAATTCCTGTCTTCCTCAAGGATTGCCGCAAACTCCCGGTTCATCCACAAAAGATGTCCGCTACCGTCCGCTACCGCGTAGGGCATGAGCATCTCTTCCATCAGGTTCTGCCTGCTCTGGTCATAGGCGGATGAAAATGCAATGAGCCCTGCAAGTATGCCTCTTCTTCTTGAAAAGTAAAGCCAAAGGGCAATCCCTATATAGACAATGGTAAATACCGATACTATAATGCCAGCCTTTATGGATACCGCTCCAACAGCGGCAGTCAGTATAACCAAAAGGACCGACAAAAAGAGCGGCCACTGCAGGTAGACCTTAAACGTCCCCCGCGTCCTTCCTTTATCTTTCATAGTCTGCCTCCAATCGTATCCATAATCGGAATACGCCTATCTTAGCTAGTATACCATATCTGCCGCGGTTCGTCCATAAAATAAAGTTTTTACCAGCAATGCACCAGATAGCAGCGGGTTCAAATCATCTTACTGCACAGCCCCACAATGACGGAACGGGAACCCGGTTTTCACCGGAATTCCCGTCCCAAAGCCCAGATGTAAGATGTATGAGCCACATCTGAGCCAATTACTAAGTTATTTTTAAGGTCTTTATATGGTGTTGTTAATGCATTCCGTCATGATTCTTCCTTCTTCCTGCCAAGAAGACTGTACATTCCAAGAACCAGGCCAGCCGTCAGGCATACCCACAGGGATGTGGAGCGTTCTCCTGTCTTCGGAAGAGGTGCCAGAGGTACTTCCTCCCCGGGAATCACAACCGTATTCTCAGGAAGCGGCGCCAGTGGTACTGCCTCCGGCTCAATGGTCACACCAGGGCCTCCTGTCTCAGGAGTTGCCCTGCGCCCGCCGCTGGAAGTCCCGCCTCCGCCTCCGCTGCCGCTGCCTCCGCCAGTAGAGCCATTATATGTATAATATACATTAAATACAAGGTCCTGGGTCAGGATACCGGAAACCTCATCTGTCTGAACCCCTGCATAACTGTCCCATGTATAGTTGGCAATGGCTTTATGAATCTGGTCATACACATTGTACTGCCCGCCCTCATTGATTATACCGGAGGTATAGCTGGCAGAAATGGAAGCCCCTGAATTTTTATCAAGGTAATGGATGGTTATGGTATGGTCGGAAGGAAGCCCCCACTTTGCGTAGATGGTCTTTTCCGCCTGTCCCGTTCCCACATCCCCCATATCCGCCGCCACCTTTGAGGATGAGGTAAATGGCACATTCAAAATGCCATAAAGTGCGCTCCAGTTGCCGCTTCCCGCATACTCTGCCGCTTTCGCCTCATCATCCGCCGCATACCAGCCCAGGAATTTATACCCGGCCCTGTCGCCAACGTCAGGAAGCTCCCCTTCGCTAAGGTTCAGGCTATTACCAAATACTGTATAATCCGTCCCGTAACGGGTGCCTGTCTGGGCTCCATCCCCTGTATTTCCAATGGACGTGCCATCACCTCTGGTATTTGTCAGGGAAACATTGCCCTGGATTGCTGTCTTAAAATCACTGATCATGCCTTCTGTTGCATCGTAATGGAGGATTGATACCGGCGCCCAGACATATGCATTGCCGGATTCCCCGTCCATAAGGTCTTCTCCCGTACGGTTATAACGGAACCCATAATCCACCAGCTGTCTGCTGTTGGGGTCCAGATACCGGAAGGACTGGTCCCTGCCATCCCCGACCTCTTTATTAATCTCCGCATTAAGGTCAAAACGGGTCAGTTTTGTCTGGTATCCATTAACCGGGGCAACATATACCTCGTCCGCAGACTGTACCCCGTTAAAGCTGTAGGCGCCGGACATATGGTCGCGTACCGCCTGGAGGGAACCGTTCATCATGGTGTGATAATGTCCCTTCCTGGAAGAGTAAGACTCATTCCCGCCTGCCTGGTATGCCGACACGCCGTGTCCATCCAATATCAGCTGTGCCCTTCCCTCGGCCTCAAATCCCATGCCGTATCTGTTGTCGGATTCCAGCAGCACCAGGTTACTGTCCGCGGTATCCAGTATTCCCGTATATAATGCAATACCTGATTTATTGATGGCCCGGTCCGCGGTCTGTGCCAGTTTACCATTGCCCATGGTCCTGATTGTGCTGTCCGTGATGCCGGATGTGTTTTCAGGGCTTCTTCCATTGGAGAACATGATTCCGGCCAAACCGTTATTTTCTATCACTAATTCGCTGCCTGATATATCTGCCAGACCGCCGAACAGTATGCCATACCCTCCGGTGCATCCGTTCTTTCCGTAATTGTCAATGCCGTTCCCGCTGACATACAGCCTGGAACCGGATATTTCTGCATTCCCTGCCACCCAGATACCGCTGTAAGTCCCGCAATTGTCAGCCCTGATTTCAGAGTCCCTGGCAACCAGTGAGAAACAGTACAGATTAGATGCTGTCTTCTGGACACTGGCCCATGGCTGGCTGGAATTGCCGCTGCACTCCACGGTTGAATTTAAAACCGTTACATTCCCGCCGTTTGTTCCCCATGATTCATTTCCATTCATGGTAAATTCCGGACAATCCTCAACGTATAATTCTGAATCAACCGGAACAGCTACAGCCGTCCCACCCACATTTTTATAGGAGGAACTGAACATGATGGCATCTATCTGATTATCATCGATATGAACCTCTGCACAGCCCACAAATTCCAGGGTGGTTCCTGTGTACCAGCCAATACCGCTGTGATAGCCGCTTCCAATCCTGTTCCGGCTCATATCCACCAGTCTGCTGCCATTAAAATTAATTTTCACTGTTACGTTCTGCTGTTCGCTTGTATATGGTTCCCCACCATAAGCAAGAACACCGCTTCCGCCGTTATCGCTTGCAATGAAGGTAGAATCACTCCTGCCGATAAGGTTAAATGTGCTTCCCTTACCGCTGATCCAGATTCCATTTCCATGGTTGGTATCATATACCTTATTCCCTGTTAACTCCAGTGTGCTTCCCTGGCTGATTTCCAGTGTGAATGTAATGTCCTGTTTACCTTCCTGCCTGATACCGTCCCCGTATCCCTTAATGGATAATTTAGACCCTTCCCCTCCGCCGATGGTAAGGGCAGTATCGCCGGTAATATCAATTGCAGGGCTTCTCATGGTCTCGCCGAGGAAGACAACCTCCCCCAACGGGATCAATGTCTTTTCTCCTGCTATTTTAAGGACCAGATCCTTATAATTTCCAGGTTCAAACATGATTACACCAGCCATGTCAACGGCCTGCTGGATCTCGCTCACCTGCATCTGGGGATTGACAGTCATCCCTTCCCCATACCAGAAATACAATATGGTTTCCGTATCTACTAAACCCAGGGAATCCTCCGTCTTATACTGAAGCCCTGCTACACTATCGTATTGAAGTCCTGTTACAGGCATGGTTCCGGCTGCGTCATACGTTGCCTTAAGGAATGACAATGCAGTGTCCCCTGACTGCACGGGGTCCAGTTTCCCGGCTATGGTCTGCACGGAAACCTGGTCCGCGCCTTCCGGCAGTGCATATGTCTTTACCTCCGCATTACCGTCCTCAGAAGGATTGGTTCCCAGCACTGCCTGGACAATCTTTACCGTCCCAACATTTGAACCGCCTTTGATAAAGGCCAGTGCATATACTGAGAAATGCCCTGCTTCAAACCCTATCTCCTCAACGGCTGCATCGCCTTCCGCCAGTTCTGCCGACATTTCCGTCAATACATTTCCTTCGTCCACATGGAAGATGGAAACCTTGTCTGCCTCCGCGCTTTTTTCCTCTATGGCAGGACCGCTGAAGGTTATCTTAACGGTTCCTTCCTCCCAGGTATCATATACCGTATCCCCATCAACCAGTGTAATGTCATATGCCATCACATCCGTAACCTTTTCAGTTGGATTTTCAGCGGGCACATCCTCTGCCAGATTGGTATACGTGCCCTCCACGCCAGCTATTACGGCATCCTTCACCTCTTGTGTGACTTCCCTCACATCCAGTTCTGCACGTTCCGGGATAATGCCCGCATCCCACTGTGCAGTCACGGTCGTGCCGTCATCCAATGTTACTGAAGCTTCTGCCAGTGCTTCCTCATTCTCCATGATGATCAGGATTTCCATATCTGCATCCACTGACTCTATTATATATTTCTGCGGTTTGGAAAAATCCGGCTCTCCATGGTATTCAGCTTCGGAACTGCTTGCCGTCCTGGCCTCTTCATAAAGCCCTACTTCCATGTAGTCCGCCGTCACGCTGTCAATGACATAACCCTTTTCCGGCTTGACTGTAAAAATAACGGATTCCCCTTCTTCGGCTTCAGAAGGTCCTTTTACTGCTGCGCCCTCCTCCGGGTCTATGATATAGGATATTGTGAATTCATGATTTTCCTTTGGCGTTACTTCCGGTGCCGCTGGAGCCCCTGGGTTACCCGGATTGCCTGTGGTTCCGCCATTTGGATTTTCCTGATCTGTTTCAGCATCATTTTTTCCATCAGCATCATTCCCGCCTTCA
>DS990260.1:2953146-3013027 GCA_000155435.1 Clostridiales bacterium 1_7_47FAA
TGCCTCACCGCCCACGATTTCCTCTGCGAATGACACGGTCATACATGAACCCACATTTGTAAATGCGAGCACAAACGCAGTCAGGAATGCCATATGGCGGCAATGTTTTTTTGATAAATTCCTTTTAAACACAGCCATTTCCTCCTCATATCCCAAAAATACGTGCTTCGAACAAACTCTTGGTATAATCATACAGGAAAAGGCATTTCACAAACCATTTCATAAAAACATTTTTTTACTGATATTATGGTTTTTTTTCTATTTTGTGACCAGGTTGTAACCGCCCGCCCTTTTACAATGCATATTAAGGTATGCTTGAAGATCCATTCCCACCATCAGCCCTATCGCTGCATATAGTATTTCTTACTCCGCTTCCGCTTTCCGGCATCCCGCCGTTTCTGCAGCTTTTCCGCTTCTTCGCTCTTCCCGCCCCACTCCCCCAGATCCACATTCTGCAGATGCAGGATAACCTTTTGCCCGCACCGGCTCCTCATGCTGTTTGCAATGCGGTTCTCTATCATACGGCATTTATCCTTCTTTAAATCGCTGGCCATGATCAGGAACTGGTCCGGACTGTATTTTGTATAGATGTCCCCCCTTCTCAGGGAATCATGGATGACCTGGTTTAGTATATCGCTGTACTCCTGAAGCCTGATTTGGTTCTCTATGGGACAATCCCTGCCATCCCTGATGGTACATATAATCAGGATGCCCTTCCTCCTGCCCCGTTCCGTCAGCCGGTTCTCCCTACGGAAGCAGTCAATGAAACCCGGATATGAACAATAGTACGCGCCGGCTGACCATTCCTTTTCCTCCAGGCTTTTCCGTATATCCTCAATTCCTCCTGATGCATTCTGAAGCTGGGCACCCACCTGCTTTAAACGGGCCAGCACATAGTCCGAAGGGATATTGCCTGTCTCCCCAATGAACATGCTCAGGGCATTTTCATAGGCCTTCAGCGCCTCCCCGTATCTCTTGAGGGATAACAGCGCCTCCATTTTTTCTTCCACCCACTCCACCAGAGGATATATCTCAAGGGCCGTATCACACAATTTTACTATCTTTTCATAATCCCTGTGCCGGGCCATCAATGCGCAGGCCTCCCTGACACTTTTAAAATAAACGTCCTGATAATGGCTCCTGCTGCTTTCCACCCATGCCTCTCCGGACATAACCGGCAGAAAATCCCCGTTGTATAAACGGCATACGGACTCCAGCAGCTGCTGGCGGCAGGTATCTGTTTCAGCCCTTTGGGACTGTTGGTAGTAATTGTCCATCAGGACGGCATCCATCCTGATTTTCAGGTGTTCATCATATACATTGAGATAATAGGTGCTTTTGTACACCTCAATCTTTATCTTATCCTGTAAGATGGACTGGAAAAGCATTTTCCTCAAACGTGAAACCGTAATTCTTAATGCATTGGCCGCATCCGTATTCTTCCTATCATATAGGGAATCCTGAAGCTTCACCCGGCTTATCCCCTCTTTTCCCGCCCAGATAAGCAGGAGAAACAGCTGGATTACCTTACCTCCTGCTGAAAGCGGGATATCCAGAGGTTCGCCTCCATAGCGCGCATCCAATGTTCCAAGGGTACAGACATAAAGTTCCTTCCCTTCCGTTTCTTCCTTAACATCACAATCATTTTCCATATGTACACCTGCCTTTGATAACCGGTGGCCTGTCTGCGGTTTTCCATTTGTTTCCATTATATCACGGTTTATCCCTAAACGTATCCCAAAATCACATTTATGAAAATACTCAGAAACGGAAATGCACCAGTTGGAAACAAGCTGGTCCTTGCAGCCATTTTCTCTATATGCTATTATAAAAACATGCTGAAAAACCATAATCCATCCATATTCGAGGCACACCTATGAAAATATCACAGACCAAAGATATACGTTCCGCTAACCGGCTGACCATCATCAAGCACATACTGAATAAAAAACAGATTTCCCGCGCCCGCATTTCCGAGGAGACGGGCCTTAATAAGGCCACCGTGTCCACCATCGTGAAAGAGTGGATGAGCCTTAAGCTGGTGGAGGAAACCACCATGGGGGATTCCAGTGGCGGAAGGCGTCCCATCATCCTTACACTGGCTGCCAAGGCAGGGTACTGCATAGCCATTGATATCGGCGCCCGCCGCCTGGGCCTCATCCTCACGGATTTGAATAACGAAATCATCAGCCGCCAGTCCATACCGATTGAGAAGCAGGCATTTTCCCATGTATACCAGCAGATTTACATTGCCATCGACAGGATGATACGGGAAATCCCGCCCTGTCCCTACGGTCTTATCGGCATCAGCCTGGCTGTAAGGGGAATCATTGACCTGGACGGGGTCATCCGCTTCATTCCCAAGCTCCAGTGGCATAACATCGATATCAAATCCCTTCTGGAACAGCGGTATCATGTGCCTGTGTATATTGACAATGACGGCAATCTGGCTGCCTCCATGGAATCCAGGCTCCATCCACAATATGAGGAACTGACCGTGCTGTGCTTAACCGACGTCATTTCCTGCGGCATGATATCCAACGGCCGCCTTATCCGCGGATACCTGGGATTCGCCAATGCAGTGGGTCACCACACCATCAACATCCAGGAGACAAAGCAATGTTCCTGCGGCAAATACGGCTGCTGGGAACAGTACTGTTCCGACCAGTATCTTCTGGACGAGGCCAACCTGCATCTGGAAACCCCATTGGAAGACATTGACGGGTTTATTGAGCTGGTCAGGAAGCAGAATCCCCTTGCCTTGGGAATCCTTGATACCTACATTAAGAATCTGGCCATTGGGTTATCCAACATCATATTTTTTGTGAACTGTGAGATGATCATCCTTAACTCCCATCTTATCCAGTCACTGCCTTACCTGATGCCGGAGATCATGAAGGATATCATCCTGCCCATCACCCATACCCAGGAAATCCTTATCTCCACCCTTGGAAATGAAGCCCCCATCCTTGGCGCATCCCTTAAGGCCATCGAGGAGTTTTTCGAGATATTGTCGGCCCATGGTTAATACATCAGAAAAAAGGGACCTGGAAATCCAAGTCCCTCTTAAACGGTTGGCGAATCCGGCTTATCAGAAATTCGTCCCGTTCCATCCCCAGTCCGGGGATGCTTCATATTTAATATACATATCGTCAGGCGATACCCCCAATGTCCCGCCTAACGCCCTGGTAATCTCCCCGGTCATGCGCTCCGCGCCTTCCTTATCAATGGAATTTCCCAGAATCTTAACTTCCACCATGGCAATAGGACGTCCGCCCCGGCCGCCAAAATACATCTGACATCCGTCCTCAATGGCGACCATGAGCCAGTCCTCGCTTTTGCCGGGAAGGAGGCTGATGGCCTGTCCTAAGGCGGTCTTAACCGCCTCTGCCTTTTCCCCGGAAGTATTAACGTTTGTTTTTACCTGTATACACGGCATGCTATCTGCTCCTCTCCCTAATCGTAAATCAGCTTATGCCTGAAATAAAAGAAATGGTCGCTGTGGGAATGGATGCTCAGCATCCTTGTATGCGGATGGTCCTTGGAACCGAATTCCTGCCCGGATTTTCCAATGGTCAATGCCTGTCCGCCCACATAGATGCAGGAGTAGTTAAAGAAAAGCTCGTCCATCATTTTCTGGGATACCAGATAATGCATGTAAGACGGTGTCTCGACCAGGACCTTATCAAGACCGAACTTCTTCATGATATAAAGAGCCACTTTGGAGTCAGGCGCCTTGTCCCCGGTTGCAATTACCAGGATTTTGTCCCGGTTGGCCTTCATGGCCTCTATCATTTCCCCGGTCACCTCAGATATGTCATGAACCGGGCCTGTCAGATAGTAGTCCTCCTTCATCTTTTCCTGTATGACCGGTATCCCGGCCGCGCTGGTGCTGATCATCACCGGGACTTCCTTTGTCTTAAACAGCAGATGGTCAAACGGAATATCGGTTGCATCCAGGGAGGAGATGATGTTCCACGGGACCGGCTGCATCCCCGCAGCCATCCTTGCGTCCTCCAACTGCCTGGAAAATACATGGGCCGTGTAATCGCTCTCTGCATTCATGGTCCCAGCCCCAATGATATCGCCGTCCGATACAGCCCTTAACATGTTAAGAATCCACCAGTCAGCCCCTGCGCCGTCGCCGTCGTACTGGTTCAGCTTAGCGATAAGCGGCCCCTGGGGCGCGTCTGTAAATGCAATCCTGCCGTCAATGGACGTTACCAGGGATGTGTATGTATAGGGACGGTCCTCATAAAGCTTATCAAACTTAAGCTCCCCGTAGATTTCCTTCATCTCATCACAGGTAATGGTCTCCACCTGGGCCTGGTTTAAAGTCTCACTCCTGTAAATCTGATGAACCCTTGTCTTATCAATGTCAAAGGGCATTTTAAATAAAGATGTTGCCATGTCTTTCCTCCTTAAATCAGGCTGCCGCCGCACACATGCATGATCTCACCTGTCATGAATCCGCTTTCATCGCTGGACAGGAATGCGATTGCATTGGCCATATCCTCGACTTTTCCCATCTTGTGAAGGGGGTAAAGGCTTGCATATGCCTCTTCTAAGGCCGCCGGGTCCTCTGCCTCTGTAAATCTCTGCTCAATCATAGGTGTGCGCACCAGTCCGGGAAGGATGGCGTTGGCACGGATGGACGGGGCATACTCCAGGGCAATGCACTTGGTCAGCATGATGACGCCTGCCTTGGACGGGCAGTAGCCAATCCGCTCCGGAATCGGGCGGACACCCAGGTCTGAGCCAACCGTGACAATGGTGGAGCCTTCCTGCTTTTTCAGTTCAGGCACAGCTGCCTTACACATGTTGAACACGCCGCCCATGTTGATGGAAAGCTCCCGCATGAACATATCATAACCCGTTGTCTCCAGGGAGCCTACAAAGGTAACGCCCGCACAGCAGACCAGCTTGTTAACCCTTCCAAAGGCCCTGACCGCTTCCTCCACCACATGCTGCGCCTGGGAAAAATCAGTCAGGTCCGCCTGGACATAGATTGCATGTTCATTCCGGATGTGCATCTCAGGTTCAATGCCGCACCCCACAACCAGTGCGCCCTCTTCCAGGAACTTCTTTGCAACGCCTTCGCCGATACCGGAACTTGCCCCGGTAATGATTACCACTTTATCTTCAAATCTCATCACTTTACCTCACTTTCCAGATTCCATCCACAATTGCATCAGATCCGCTCAAAACGGCTTACACGGTGTACGCCGAAATTCTCTTCATTCTGTACGCAGCGCACGAACTCATATGGCCTTCCGAACTTCTCATCGAATTCCTTAATCAGTTTGGCCTGATATTCCTTGTCATCAATCTTTCTCCAGGATTCAATGCTCTCCCATACAAAGATAAAATGGATTTCCCCCGGCTTGTTGTCATTGACCCAGACCTCCTTATAAAGGAACGGGATATGGTCGAACCCAGGCGCATATGCCTCCTTTAATGTCCAGATTTCATGGTCAACCGCCAGATAGTGCTCAACGTCCTCCGGCGCCACCTTGAAAACCAGATGCTCCACCGGATAATGTTCTCCCTTTGTGTAAGTATAACCCTGCATGATACTTCCTCCTTATATGTTTGTTTTTATTTTTTATCTTGATGCCTGATTCATCTTTTCAGCCAGTGCAGCCACCTGGTCTGCAATGTCTTTCCTTGTCTCAAGGCTGTCCCTGTCGCTGTTTGGCAGACAGACCTGGCCCAGGCACTCCGTGCTCAGGTCATTTAGCAGGTTCTTAAGGACGATTTCCCCTCCCAGGAACTGGTTCTCAAAGGAAGGCGCGCCGCCTACCATCAGGATTGCGCCCTTGCGGAGCATCTTCTTTGGCATGTCCTGTCTCACATGGCCTGCCCAGTATACCTGGAAACGGTCAATCAGCGCCTTCATCCTGCCTGTTATGGAATGGAAATACATGGGTGAAGCCAGCACTATGTTGTCAGCCTCCTCCAGCTTCTGATAGATATCCTGCATCCCATCCTTAATCACACATTCTTTTTTCTTCCAGCAGAAACGGCAGTCCATGCACGGCTGTACCTCTGTGCGGTAAGCGTCAATGATTTCCTTTTCCCCGTCCAGATGCTCCAGGAACAGATCCACCATCTGGCGTGTATGTCCGTTCTTTCTTGCTGCTCCAATAATTACCAAGGTCTTCACTTCTTAAGTCCTCCTGTTTTACGCTGTCTTTTTCTTATTAAATCCTATAAAATGCATAATTGCAAATACAATAATCAGTACAACATACACCTGGATGAATCCCATGTCCGGGGCATAGGTTTCCGTTCCCAGAATGCCCGGTGAATGGATCATCCCGATACCGGTCAGGGCCAGGGCCGCTGCATTGGTGATGGATGCATTTTTCCAGTTATTATCAATGATGAATACAAATACACAGCCCACCAGCAGTCCCACAAACGCGGAACCAGGGTCAAAGGCGGTAAACCCGGGCAGCGCCCCTTCCCTCATGTTGTCCACGATAAAGTCCATGACAACGGGCAGGGAGGCCATGATGACAGCCGGGAAATATTTCTTATCCACCACCTCGAATGCCTGGGAGTAGCTGGATATCCCAACAAACACCAGGATAGGCAGCACAACGGCCTCGGGTATGAATGCATTGATGATGGCTGACAGGCCTGTCAGGCCCACCAGGGCGTACAGCGCCACGATTCCCAGGTGATACCCTGTGCCGGATTCCATTTTCTTCCATCCCGGGTATCCCCAGTACAATCCCACTGCCAGGGGATTTCCAAAACATGCGCCCACAATGCTTGCCAGTCCGCAGAGCACCAGCGGCTTTGTTGTTGTAAAGAAAGTATCCCCGCATTCCCTGGCCTGTTCCACTGCCTGGATTCCCGTGATTACCTCGTTCAGGGAGAAAACAATGATGATGGGAAGGAAAGGAATCATGGAGCCCACAACCTGGGGATTGAAAATATCCAGTACCGGGTGCGGTATGTAAAAATTCAGGTTGCCCAGGGATTCCGTCACCGCGCCAAATCCCATAACACCGCTGACCCAGGCCACCGCTGAACCGATGACGATTGCAATCAATGCAGCAGGGAGCTTTACCTCCACCTTGCCCAGATAGATGACAAAGAGCACCATCAGGGACAGCCAGCCCACAAGAGGCATTTTCAGCACGCCGTTCATGGACTGCATGATCAGGAAGGCCATGGCCCCGCCTGCCAGCGAGCCGAACAGGGCGCCTGCCGGTACAATCCGTAGAATCACCGGAACCACAAACGCGCCGATGATGAAGATGATTCCTCCCACCAGATGCGCCAGGACACCTGTCTTAAATGCCAGATCAGCATTGCCCGTACTGAGGAACACGGGCAGCATGATGCTGTAAAGCCATATGAACATACGGCCGGCCTGAAGACCTGCCGGTATGGCCGTCAGGTCAGAATCCCCCCGGTCAGCGGCTATCTTCCTGTAATAAAGCCACAGGCCGCCGTTTAATATGACCACGGTGAGGAATACGCCCGGCATCATGGTGCCGAATATCGTGCCTCCATCCAGTCCGAATGTTCCTGCTAAAATAGCGATTGCAACAATTACCTTGGAAAACCCATCAAAGAAAACACCGATGGATGCATCCAGGTCCGCCTTTTTGAAAAAGGGTATACTAGCCTTTCCCATACTTATTTCCTCCTATAATGAAAATGATATATGATCCTGCATGTCCGGGCCTGTTTTACCCCACAGCCCGCTTTCCCAATGCCTGGTCCGGCCTCCCCTCCGCCTGTCCATCCGGCTGGTGTTCAAAGTAACAGCCCTTGGAAAAGAGGAAAATGGCCACCGTGAGATAGATGACGCCGAATATGATGCCAGGCCGTGACAGCAGCTCAATTCCCGGACAGTGTATCATGCCAATGGCCGCGCACCCGGACATGACCAGTGCAAAACTTCCCGCCATCTTATACCTGCGGTCCACCACACAGGCCAGAAGCCCGGCCAGCAGAAGGCTGGTAAGGAAACCGCCGTTCCCAAGATACATGATTCCCTCAATGGGCACGGAATACTCGGCAAAGTCCTGGGCCGGTATGGCTTCCAGCACACCTCCCGCGGCCTGGACCGCTGAACTGATTAGGGTCTGCATGTATTGGAACAGGATGGGCATCAATGACAGGAATATGACCTGATAATACTTCTTATCCATGGAACGGAAGGTGCTGTCCGTCACGGAAAATCCAACGAAGATAAGAAGCACCATGACGGCTTCCGTGGGTATGACGGCCATCAACACCCCGGTCAGCCCGGTGGTACAGATAAGCAGGTAAAGACAGCCATTCACAAGGGAAAATCCAGCCCTTGCCCCCAGTTCCTTCCAGCCCGGATGTCCGAAATACACGGTGGTTGGAAAGGGATTGCCAAACAGGGATCCTGCAATGGTGGAAACCCCGTCCATTATCATGGAACGGCGCTCCGGATATGTATCCCCCGCCATCCTGGCCGACTCAAGTCCCTGAAGTGTTGACAGGAAATTATTTATCTGCAGCGGGATAATCACAGGCAGGAAGGGAACAATGCCCTTAAAACCAGCAGCTATATCCCCGGCGCTTAAGGATGGAGGATAGAAACCAAGGCTTGCAAAAGACTGTTCAAACTGCCCCCAGGTCTGGTATCCCCCGGCCCAGGCCACCGCGGTTCCAATGAGGATTGCCGCCACGCCTGAAGGAATCTTCGCAAAACGTTTATCCGCCTTACCTAAGTAATCAATAATGATGATAAACAAGGGAAGGAGTCCATACACCGGCTTATCAAACACCATGGCCAGGCCCACAATGGAGAGCCACACCATTGCAGATGAGGCCATGTTCCCCATCAGCGCGCAGTTGGGAATATTATCAATGATCCACCGGCCCGCAAACCCGCCTGCAATCTCCACCATGCCTCCGATAAAGGCAGCTGCCAGCCCGACCTGGAAGGCCAGTTCCGCATCCTTTGTCTGCCAATACACCGGCCCTATGATCAGGTACAGCCAGCCCGACAGCTGGGATGCACCGATCCCAAAGGGCTGGGACGTCACATCCTGACGTTTTTCCCTGACCGCCAGCTGTCTGGCCTCATAGAAATACCACAGGTTCCCAAGGAAAATCGCCAGCCCGATTCCCGGAACCACCTTTCCTATGACAATCCTGGCCGGCATGCCGAACACCATGGTCATGATGCCTGTGGCGGTGAGTATTTTCGAAAAGCCATCAAAGAATATACCAAAGGAAGCATCGATATCTCCCTTCCCCCACCAGTGATACTTAAATCCTTCTTTTCCCATTGTTAAAAGTTCTCCATTTATTTGTTTGTGAATTAAACAAAGTTTGCAAAGAAAAATAAACGATAAATTCAACGTTTATATTATCTGGTTATGGAAAATATTTCATTCTTTATTTGAGTATTAAACAAACTATATATTTAAAAATGGATACCTAATCCTTTTTTAATATATCACTTCGTTATTTATTTGTCAATACTTTTTTGTGAAACCTTCCTGCTTTTTATGGATGGATATTTAATGATTATCCAGGTGATTATTTGACGGATATTTGGCGGACAATAATGAAAATTATTGGCAAACCTCTTGATTTTTCCTGATGTCTGTGGTATTATAATCACTGCTTATCAACGCATTCATTGGGCGAATTCCCGAGTGGCCAAAGGGGACAGACTGTAAATCTGCTGCTAATAGCTTCGGTGGTTCGAATCCACCTTCGCCCATTAGCGTGCCGGTCATAGCTTAAGGACATCAGTGCACAGCGCGTAAAGGTCCTCGTTTTCAGCCGCGGCATGCATATAAGTACATCCGTACGTTGCGGGTGTGGTGGAATAGGCAGACACAAGGGACTTAAAATCCCTCGGTAGCGATACCGTGCCGGTTCAAGTCCGGCCACCCGCATGTGGGAAAGACCTGGAACGTATGTTCCAGGTCTTTTTATGTCCATCACATCCATTTCTTACAGAAGTCCTACCAGCTGCCACCATATTAACGCAGCTGCGCCGCACATAAGCGACGGGATTGTATAAGCCAGCCCAAACCTGGACGCGGTTCCAGTGGAATATCCGCTTCCTCCCTCCCCCAGGCCAATGGTAAGGCTCAGGCTCTGATAGGGAAAAAACCATTGCCCCACCGTCAGTACATAGACCAGAAGCCCTACTGCCAAAGGTGATACGCCTGTTGTTATTGTTAAAAGCGCAGGCACAGCCAGGGAAAAGACCGCCATGATACTTCCCAACAGCAGGTGTAGCAGGATACAGGCCGCCGCAGTGACAAGAAACAGCCCGGCCAGGCTGTCACCCAGATGCGCGGGAAGAAGATGCCCGGCCAAATAGGAGCTCATACCAGTCTTTGTACCCACATTCCCGATTGCCATGCTGGCACACAAAAACAGCAGGGTGTTGAGATTTACCTCTTTTATCTGTGTCCCGTCAATCAGATCCCCAATCACGGGAAGCGCCATGCCAATGGTTATCCCGACACTGATCCAGCCAATATCAATTCCATGGATTGTATCTGTAAGCCATAATCCAATCGCAGCCAGCAGCCATACCATCATACGGATTTCCTGTGCTGACAGCCCCTTTAGCTTGTCCAGTTCTTCCTTTGCCTTTCCCCTGTCAAGACAAAAGGAGGCAGGCTGCCCAAATAAAAACAGCTGTAGTGCGCACATACATGCTCCAGTAAGAAGGGCAGGTACTGCCATATAGAAAAGCCACTGTCCCCAGGAAGGCCTGAATGCCTCCGGTATCTGGCTGAGAATCATCATATTAAGAGAGCTGTCTCCTGTCAGGACCATCATTCCTGCCCCATTCTGGGCCGCAAAAACAGCCAGTGCGATATTGGCAGTATATTTCCGTTCCAGACCAGAATCCTTTAAAAGCAGCTGCATGATGGACAAGATTAAAAACGCCCTTGCAAATGGCTGCGGAATCATTACCGCCATAATATAGCTTAGCAGATAGCAACAGATAATCACATGCCTGTAATCTGATATGTACCTGCTTATGAGATACAGCGCAAGCCTCCTGGCCAGGCCCGAAGCCCTGACAGCACCAGCTATGATAAAACCGCTTATAATCATATAAGCCATGGGTTTTGTGAAGAATCCGAATATGACCTCAGGTCCGGCCACCGAAGGATTGATTGCCAGGGAATACCCCATCAAAAGTCCCAGTGCGGTATACCCCAGCGGAAACACCTCCAGCGCCCATAAAATGATTCCCATTGCAGACAATGCCAGGCATTTCTGTCCGTCCCGGGAAAGCCCGTCCAGAGGAAGTTTCCACAATATCACACATGATAGCAGCGCAATACAAAGCCCCACTCCCCTCCTGCAGGTGTTTCCCCTCCGGCAGGTGCTTCTCCCCCAAAACTGGATCCATTTCCCCCTAACTGACATACCCTATCCCCCAGCCACTGCCAGGGATTCCAGATATTGGTTCAGGTTTTCCCTGGACATCCCCGACATTCCCATATTCTTCAGTGTACGGCCATGTTCATAGTAATCAAATCCATTAACCGTATTTGCAATGGTCATAAGCGCTTTACATACCGGAACCTCAATCCCGTACTCGTCTGCCAGGGACACAAGCAGGGCCATGGAACATGAGGCATCCTCGCTGATGTACCTTTCCTCCAGACTGGCAGGTCCTTTCAGGGACCGGAAGTAATTCAGCTCGTCATGATGTCCATAGTCCATCATCTGATGCATTTTTGACACCGTACTTGTATACGCGCTGTAATCCAATTCCTTCAGGACCTGGTTCCGTTCCTTTTCAACCGCATCCGCACACCTTAACAGGGATGGTGTCAGTCCATTTGTGTACAGCGCAAACTCCTGCCCCATTTTCTCAATAGACGTGGTGTTCAGCAGGGTACCTGCCACATGGATCACCAGATTGGGGGAATTCAGCATTCCCTCAAAAATATTCCTGGCCGCCCGGAACCTGAACATATCCTCAAACGCCTGGATTGCCATCTGCGTCCGGCAGGCGGGAAATGCCGCAATCCTCTTTTCCCCCACCGGCATGGCCATAAGCACCCTTGCCCTTCCGGTTATACGGCACGGGCAGATGTTTCCCACAAGTTCCGCAACCGTGATTTCCCTTTTCCCCTCTTTGTAAAACCTGTCAACAAATATGACAGCGCCCAGATTGCCCGGACTTATGACATAGGTCTGTCCATCCCGGGCGTATGGGAAACACAGGTCCATAATCTCCCTGTGCCTGTCCGCTGAAACACACACCAGGATCCGGCTGGCATTACCCACAGCTTTCTGAAAATCATCCGTCATACAGCAGGGAAGCACTGGAACTTCTGTTTCCATGACCCCTTCCAGGGTAATCCCTCCCGCATCCTCAATATACCGGAACCTCTGTTCCTGCTCCCTGTCGCACAGGATAACCTGATTTCCTTTTATTGTCAGATATGCAGCTGCTGCCATCGCAGTGGCTCCGCTGCCGATTACTGTTATACTGTTATCCGTCATTATACTTTACCCCTTTTACGTGCAAATGGGCTGAGACGCCACTCAGCCCATTGCCAGAACATGTTTACACCCTGGAAATCCATCTACAGTCTGCCGCCAGATTTGATTTTCCCTTTTTTGAATAAATAGTAAGCCCATACCACAGCCGTACCCATGAAGAACAGATTCAGGTACATGGAGTTCTTACTGGCAAATGGAAGACCGAATACCGCAAGCATGACCAGGCACAAAATGGAGGGTAAGGTAGCTACCTTTGGGCTGCCTAAAAATACAGTGACAAACATATACCCGAACAGCGCCGGAATGATATTGCCAAACCCCGGAGAAAGCACTGGATTGGATATGACCGGATAAATAATGGTCACCGCTACCATGCCCAAGGTACACACGGCCACTGATACCAGTGACGAGATGCCTACTGCTATGGTGGCTACAATATCGCCCTCCTTTGTCCCCATGTCCACTCCCATGATTTCCTGACAGCTTGTGGCGCATGGAAGACGCTGCTGGGGTACATTGCCGAATATAAAGGACAGGTAGGTCCCGCCCGCCCCCAGCATGGGGAAAAATGTAAATGGCTGGAAGAATCCCTGTAAACCAAATGCGGATACCACCGCAATGGTCGCTGCCAGGATCTGTCCCCAATTCAGATGGACCTTATAAATAAGGGTAATGCCAATGGCAGGAAGGAACCAGGTAATCAAAGATACAAACGTACCAATCCGCCCCATCCTGTGGATTTTATGGTCGTATTCATCAAAGACACCGTCACGCTTTGTTCCCTTTACCTGTGCATCATCCTTCGCAATCTGTTCACTCATACCTCTGTGCCTCCTTCCTTATGTGAATATCCCTGCCTGGGTAAGCGCGATACACGCCACCATGGCCAGAAGCAGGGAAAGGGTCATCGAGAATTCCTGAAGGAACGGGAACCGCGCCTTCAGCTTTACGCACAGGAACCGGACAGAACCGCCCACCAGCAATGCCACGATTGCCAGCGGCTTCTTGGTATTCACCGCGTATGGCAGTGCTGAAAATGCAATAAACCCTGTATACAGAGCAGAGGTCGCTATGTTCATGAAAGGCTTGGAGCCCTTGGCCACCTTCAGTGTTGAATCAAATTTCTTAATGGTAAAGATACAGAGAATGGGTGCAATACACATACCAAAGTTCATGACCAGCATAATCAGGACATATCCGGCCAGGGTAAGGGCTTTCCAATCACCGGCCCCCGATGCCTGCATGCCTATATTAGCCGCAACCGCTTCGTACTGTCCCGCGCCAATGTTAATCATGCGCATCCAGGGATAGAATTTTCCTATGGTGGGCGCCAAGCCCACCATCAGAATAAGCAGTGAAAGGGTCGGGACAATGGAAAATGTAACTGAGGTGGTAACACACTTTTTCAATTTTTCATTTGACATACCCAGTTCCAGCCCGCGTTTCCATGCGGTCCTGATAAATAAAACAGCCACGGAAACAATGGTCAGCGCCGGAATCAAGCACAGCAAAAACATGGTTTTGCTATTGGCTACATCTAAATAATTCACTCAGATCCCCTCCTTTTCCCCGGTCCCTACTTTTTACTCATGGGAGCCTTTTCAAAAAGCGCTTCGCACAGTGCCACATCCGTTGCAATCATTGGTCCCTGTCCGATTACACCTAAAAACCTGAGGGAATCTTCCATATCCACGCCCAGCACTCCCATATTAAAAGGAAGATGGACATTTTTCATGGCCAGCCTTGCCGCATCCACCGCCACACCTGTGCCCACCGCAAGTCTCATGGCACATGCCTGGCGCGCGCCGTCACAGACCACACCAAAGGAATTGACAAAGGTATTGCTGAATGCATATTGGACCTGCTCATAGGAACCGTCCATCATCAGCACCAGACCGCAAGCCACTCCCAATGCAGCTGATACCATACAGGAACACATGGCCGGGGATTTTCCGATATTGCTGATTGTCATGATGGACACCAGGCAGCTTAAAGCAACCGCCCTCAACAGAACCTCCTCACTGACCTTCATGGAATCCGCCATACTGACCAGTGGAAGGGAGGATGCCAATCCCACATTCCCCTTGTTGCACACTGACATCGCAGTAAGCTGCACACCTGCCATACGCGTCTCACATCCAGCCGCGGCATATGCTTTGGCCCGCATCAGCATGTCATCCGGGCTGATTTCCAGCAGGCCCCTGCCGATTCCTGCTCCCGTATCTGATTGAAGGGCATAATCAGCCATCTTGGAATTATAACTCACCGTATCCCTGAGAAAATACAATTCCTCAATCGGACAGTTCTTTGCAAACTCATAGCATTCCTTTATCGTGTGCTGGCGGATGAGGGCCTTACTGTGGTCATTAAGCTTCTTGATATCATAGGGCTTATCCAGAAGGACCTTGCCGTTCACTTCCTGATAAACCACGTTGTCAACCTCTGTGGCAACGATAACCTTGCTGGTTCCCTTCTCCGTTTCCAGCACAAGTTCCACATACCGTCCGTTAATGGACAGATCCATCTCCACTTCCACAATCCCGGAATCCGCCAGGCGTTCTGCAATCTCCTTTTGCTCCGGGGTCACGTTCCTCAACACCTCCAGTCCGGCGCTGGCATCCCCTCCTACCGCGCCGATACAGACCGCCATGGGAATGCCCGTCTTTGAAACGCCTGGTATCCCAACATCTGCGTTGCGTCCCACCGTGTTCTTACTTCCCCTGATATGTATATGCTTAATGTCACTCCCCCCAAGGATTGACATGGCGGATGCCGCTGCATACACCGGACCTAACGGTCCCGTACATCCAAGTGCTGGCTTTACCTCTTTGTGAAGAATATCATAAAAATCCTGATACATACGTCCTCTTCCTTTCTTCCTCTGTTCACATGTACAATATTCTTTAATTAAACATGCAGTAAGGCCGGCACTCACTCCATGAGATAATTCTTCTTAAATTACTGTTCTTTTTCCTGATTACGGAAAATAGATAAATGCACCCTCATTGTCTCAATTGCCTTTTCCTTGTCCCGGTTCTTAAATGCCTCTATAATCTGGCTGTGGGATGAAACCGCGTTATCCCGCTTCAGCGTGACGTTGGACATATAATCCAGGTTCTTGACAGTTACCAACTGCACTGCCTTGATAAGTTCTTTTATAATGGTATTGCCCGTTGCCTCTGCAAATGCACAGTGCAGCTGGATATCCAGTTCCCTTGATTCATCGGGCTGAAGGTCCGGATTCTGCATCTTCCATAGAATCCGTTCCATATTCTTAATATCTTCATCCGTTGCCCTTTCCACTGCGGTTGCAATCATGCTTACTTCCAGCATCTCACGCAGCTCTATAAGGTCATTAATCTGTCCGATATCCATGGTAATCAGCAGGTCCAGAGGTGCAATCAGACAGTCCTTCACACGGTCTGACACAAATGTCCCATCCTTTTTCCTCACAATCAAGCCCTTGGATGACAGGGCCTTCAGGCTTTCCCGAATGGTTGACCTGCCCACGGAATACATTTCTGCCAATACCATCTCCGTGGGAAGCCGGTCCCCGGCTTTCATCTGGGTCGTAATCATATCTTCCAGTTTCTTGCTAACTGTGTCTGACAATGTTTCCTTTTTATTTTTAGTCTCCATAAATCATCAGCCTCCGTATCACTAATTTGTTTTATTATATATTGAATATCCCCCCAGCACAATAAGGCTGATTATTGTAATACATATATTTTCATAAGTCTTACTACATTCTTTTTTATTTTATTATACTCTGATGTTATTTTTTGTTGTCTGACAATATAATACTATCATCATACATCATTGTTGTAAATTGACTAACTTTACAAAAAACAACTTTCATTATTGTGTGAATTCACCAAAGCACAATCCGGACAACCAAGCCCAGGCCTAAATTCAAATCCCACCCCAACGATTGACAAAGAGCCAAAAGGAAAAGCGCCTCATGGCCGCATCCTGATATCTGCCGCCACAAAGCGCTCTCCCTTTCAATTCCCTATCTATATTCCCATGAATCCTCTGCACATCCCCGGATTCTTCTTCCTCACTCCTACTTCTCCTCCCCCACGCCATCGGCAAACCGCGAATCCACAACCGGGTAAAAATCCTCGGGCCTGGAGATAAACACCGCCGCACTGTATGAAGGCATGTTAACCTTCAGGATACCTTCCCTTACACGGTACATCATGATTCCGGCGTTATACCCATCCTCCGTGGACAGGATAGGGCGTCCAAGAATCATGTCATCCGTTATGCCCAGCTGCCACACCGGAATCTCCATGGTCTGAGCCTCAGGGCTGTTGCACACAACGATCACTGCCTGATAGTTCTCATACATGCGCCCATAGGCAATCTTCTGATACCCTGCCACCAGCGGCTTCACGCTTCCCTTGCGGAACGCCGGGACCCTTTTATGGATACCGGTCATATAGCGGTGGAACTCAATCAGTTCCAGGTCCTCACTGCCCCAGGGATACGTCCTTCTGCTGTCCGGGTCGGTCCAGCCGCACACGCCAGCCTCATCACCATAATAGAAAGTGGGGGCGCCCGGCCATGTCATCTGGATTACCACCGCCTCCCGAAGCACGCACAGCTTTATGTTCTCTCCTGCCCTGTCAGGCCCCATGGTTCCGGTCCTGCCCACCATCTGGTTGGTTCTTGTAAGGAACCTTGAATGATCATGGTTGGACAGCTGGTTCATGGCCGTCATCACGGTGTTGGTCTGCATACGGCTCATATGGAACTTCATTGCATTAAAAAATGCTTCCCCATCTCCCCACAGGCCGCCGTTATAGCTGTCGCTGTGCTTCTCCATACCGGTCAGGAACCAAGTGACCGGCTCCATGAACGCATCATAATTCATGATGGAGTCCCACTGGTCGCCTTCCAGCCAGGACGCCGGGTCACCGTAATGCTCTGCAAGAATCAGCACATCCGGATTAACCTCCTTCACGGCCTGCCTGAACCTGCGCCAGAAGGAATGGTTATATTCCGAGGTGTGGCCCAGATCGGCAGCCACATCCAGACGCCATCCGTCAATTGAATACGGCGGGGAAACCCACTTCCTTGCAACATTCAGTATATACTCCACCAGCTTGTCGGAATTTTCATAATTCAGCTTGGGCAGGGTGTCATGCCCCCACCAGCCGTCATATGTGGTGTTGCGGGGCCATGCCTGGTCCCTCTCATCATGAAAGTGGAAAAAGCTGCGGTAAGGGCTGTCCTTGGATTCATAGGCCCCCGGTTCATAATCCCCTGAATGCTTATACACTTCTTCCGCATCCAGCCATTTATTAAAAGAACCGCAGTGGTTAAACACGCCGTCCAGTATGATTTTCATGCCGCGCCTGTGGATTTCCTGGACAAATTCAGCAAAGAACGCATCACTGGCTTCCAGGTTCTCCCTTCCCGCACTGCGTACCACATACTTCTCCGCGTCCTGGTTATCAGTGGCATTCTCATCCACCAGCCTGCCGCCGTCCTTCACAATCCTGCCAAAATGGGGATCGATATGTTCATAATCCTGGCAGTCATACTTATGGTTGGACGGGGATACGAAAATCGGGTTCAGGTAAATGACCTCCACGCCAAGACTTTTGATATAGTCCAGTTTATCCCAGACCCCCTTTAAGTCGCCGCCGTAAAAATATCCCACGTCCATTGCGGACGGGTTCCTGCCCCAGTCCTCAACCCGCTGGACCGGACGGCCTATATATACATACTCACAGGTCTCCACATCATTACTTTTATCGCCATTGCAGAACCGGTCCACAAATATCTGATACATCACCGCACCCTTGGCCCATTCCGGTGTATGGAACCCCGGGGTAATCTTAAAATCAAACCCTGGCTGGGCCTCATCCACGGCGCCCAGGCGGTTAAATATACAGACATCCTGTCCGGATACAACTTTAAAGTGATAAAGCACCTGATCGGTGCCTACTGTAATTTCATATTCATAATAGTCGAACAATTCGTCTGAAAGGACCTTGCTCATCTCAACCTCAGCATTGTCCTCTACGTAATATACATGTTCTGCGTTGCCCTTACCTGTCCGCATATGGAGGATTACATCGTCATCTGCGTCCGGCTCAGCCGGAAAACGGTAGTCCTCTGTCTCTGAGGAAAATAGGGCCTCCCTGTTGATTAGTCCGTTTATATTGTCTTCCACTCTTTATATCCTTTTCCTTATTTGTTCAAAAAATACTTCCCTTCCATCTATTGTATATGAATTCCCACAATTGCACAAGACGAATAATAGTAGAAAAACCGCGATAACGGTGGCATTTTTGCACACCTGCCACAAAGTGAAAAGCCTGGCGGGGTAGCCAGGCTTTTCAGGAGAAGGTATTTCGTTTCTTATGGGGTGTAGCAAAAACTATATAATGTATTGGGGGGGGTTACGTCTATTATAATATCACAGGTATGAAAAAAAGTGTGCACAAAGATGCAATTTTTTCCAGGTGGTTTGTGGTGAAAATAGACAAAGGAGGGGGGCTTATTCGAGGAAACACACCCTTTTAATCAAAAACCACTCAGTAATTATACTTTTGGGAGCAGTTATTCCAGTAACGGTTCATGGAAAATGTAGCAATCAGGCTCATGATTTTCCTCCTTCAAATATATGATTGACCGATTTGCTTATCTCCTGCCAGACGGTTCCAAAATCATTGAGATATCCATGGCCTTCGCCGGTCAGTGTATAGTACTTGCGGCTAGGTCCCAGGGGACTGGGTTTATAGGTGGCGGTAATCAGTCCCTTCTTCTCCAGCCGAAGCAGGAGAGGATAAAGGGTACCTTCCCTTACTTCCGTAAAACCATTATCCTGCAGCTGCGAAACAATATCATATCCGTAGGTTTCACGGCTTTCAATGATTTTCAGGATGCAGCCTTCCAGGATGCCTTTCATTAATTGGGTTCTGTCCACGCAGGTTTCCTCCTCCCCGGGATGTGTCTGATATTTCATTCCCGCCATCTGCACGCCCCAGACTACATTGTAATACAATATACCTTACTACATTGTATCACAAGGTAGTGGATTGGTCAATATACAGGTATGGCATAAGGGAACATTTTGGCAGGAACATAACCGGAAACAGCGCAGACAAAAGTCCGCGCTGTTTCCGGTATTCCCCATATATCCTAAATCTTTATCATATTCTTCCTGACACAGTCCACATACCGCTTACTGGGCCGGATTAAATAACGCCTCGAATTCTTCCTGGTTAATCTTTTCCTTTTCAATCAAAAGGCTGGCACAGGAATGCAGGACGTAATCATATTCCTTGATGATATCCTTTGCCTTCTGGTAGCACTCGTCGATAATCCGCTTTACCTCAGTATCAATGGTATCCGCCACACCGTTGCCATAGGACTTGGTGTGTGCCAGGTCGCGTCCGATGAACACTTCATTGTCATCCCCGCCGTACTGGATCATGCCCACCTTGTCGGACATACCGTACTGGGTAACCATGGCCCTGGCAATCTGGGTTGCCTGCTTGATGTCCTGGGATGCCCCTGTAGTGATATCGTCAAATATCAGTTCCTCGGCAATCCTACCGCCTAAGTCCACCATGATGTTCTGCATCATGCGTCCCCTGGAGTTGAACATCTCGTCATTCTCAGGAAGAGGCATAGTATATCCGGCTGCGCCGATTCCGGTCGGGATAATGGAGACCGTGTGCACAGGACCCACGTCCGGAAGCACATGGAACAGGATTGCATGGCCCGCCTCATGGTATGCCGTAATCTTCTTATCCTTTTCGGAAATCACCTTACTCTTCTTCTCAGCGCCGATTCCCACCTTTACAAATGCCCTGTCAATATCGCTCTGCTTGATGAACCTGCGGTTCTCCCTTGCAGAGACAATGGCTGCCTCGTTCATCAGGTTCTCCAAGTCGGCGCCTGTAAACCCTGCCGTGGTCTGCGCCACCCTGCGCAGGTCCACATCCTCGCTGAGAGGTTTCTCCTTGGAGTGCACCTTGAGGATTTCCTCGCGTCCCTTTACATCCGGACGGCCCACCGCAACCTTCCTGTCAAAACGTCCCGGCCGCAGGATTGCAGGATCCAGTATATCCACGCGGTTGGTGGCTGCCATGACAATGATTCCCTCATTGACGCCAAAACCGTCCATCTCAACCAGCAGCTGGTTCAGGGTCTGTTCCCTCTCATCGTGGCCGCCGCCCATGCCGGTTCCCCTGCGGCGCGCAACCGCGTCAATCTCATCGATGAACACGATACAGGGTGAATTCTTCTTGGCCTCCTCAAACAGGTCGCGGACACGGGATGCGCCCACACCTACGAACATTTCCACAAAGTCAGAACCGGAGATGGAAAAGAAGGGCACCCCGGCCTCACCGGCCACTGCCTTGGCCAACAGCGTCTTACCGGTTCCAGGCGGTCCCACAAGAAGCAGCCCCTTGGGGATCCTGGCTCCGACACTGGTATACTTCTGTGGATTCTTAAGGAAATCCACCACCTCTTCCAGTTCTTCCTTTTCCTCCACAAGGCCCGCCACATTGGAGAAATTCACCTTGCTGTCACGGCTCATCCTGGCCCTGCTCTTGCCAAAATTCATCATCCTGGCATTGGCTCCCCCGCCTCCCGCGCTGCGGTTCATCACCATGATGATGATGACCACCACCACGATGGAAAGCATGAAGGGAAGGATGATGGTCACCAGATAGTTCTCCTGGGGCACATCCATCACCACATACTCCATCTGATGGTCATCCAGAAGCTTCTGGGTATCCTTTACATCTGTCACATACAGGCGTTTCACCTGTCCGTCTGTCAGGGTAATGACCACCTCACCCGTAGGTGTCTGCGGATTCTGATGGATGGCAACCTCTGCTGCCTGGCCATCATCCAATATCCTGACAAAATCCTGATTCGTAACCTTATCCGCCTGTCTTGCATATGGCAGCCGCACTGCCGTGGCGATTAAGATCAGCATCAGGAGTATGAAAATAAAACCTCTAAATGTCTGCTGCTGTCTCACCGAATTGCCTCCTTAGACCTTCTTTCTACTTATTGTCCAGCTCTACTACTCCGATGTAAGGCAGGTTACGGTACTTCTGGTCATAGTCAAGTCCATATCCCACTACAAATTCATCCGGTATTGTAAAACAGGTATAATCCACCTTCACCTGCTTCTTCACACGGCGCTCCGGCTTATCTAAAAGCGTGCACAGACGGATGCTCTTTGGCCCTCTCTGCTTCAGCACCTCAATCAGATATGCCAGGGTACGGCCGGAGTCAATGATATCCTCCACAATCAGTACATCCTTGCCTGCCAGCGGTTCATCCAGGTCCTTGAGTATCCGCACGACACCGCTGGACTCAGTTCCCGCGCCATAGCTGGAAACCGACATGAAGTCCAGGGATACGGGAACCGTAAGCCTCTTGGCCAGTTCACAGGTAAAGAATACCCCTCCCTTTAATATACAGATCAGGTGGATCTGTCTGCCCTCATACTCCTCGCTGATTTTTGCCGCTACCTCATTAATGCGTCTGTCAACCTCTTCTTCGGTCAGTAACACACGAATCCTATCCGCCATCACTTTATCCTCCGTTTCACTCATTCTTTTCTTCTACCGCCTGCCTCTGCCTGCAGTACCTTGGTGGTATCAGGACCAATCTTGTAAAACTCACTGATCCTATATCCGATTATCCACATCACATGACTGCCATCTGTCAGAAGGGGGACCTGGTCCCGCAGCTGTCTCGGTATCTTCTCATCAATCATAAACCGTTTTAACGCCTTATGGCTTCCATCGGCCAGGGTTATATAGTCTCCTGGGCGCCTGGTTCTTACCACGGGCGTACCCTCTATTCTATCACAGTCAAACCATTTCGTATACATATTTTTCGGAAATTGTGACCCTTTTTTATAGGGAAAAACACACATCCTGACCTGGGGCAGGCATACCTCTTTGTCCTTTTCCTGTAAAATGCTCCTGCCCACGGAAATCTCCCTGTATTCCCTCCTGGCCATAAGCGAATATGGCAGGTCCACTTCTTTTCCCACCGGCCGTCCGGCCAGGGCCAGCACCTGCTGCACATGGATGAGGCCAAGGTCCCTGGCTGACCCTGCCAGGCGTTTTAACAGCTCCATCACCACATAGGAGCGGATGATTTCCGGCTCTGCCTGAAGCAGGTCACAGGGAATCAGGAAATGCTCCGGGCCATCACGTACAACATGCCCTTTTATCCAGCATTCCCCCTGAGCCCGCAGATATTCATCTGCCTGGGATGCCAGCTTCCCCATGCGCAGGATATTACCGGCCGCGCCCTGGTTTACCTCCGCCTCAATCAGCGGAAGGAGATTGCTCCGTATCCGGTTACGGGTATAGTGGCCGGAGCTGTTGGTGGAGTCCTGTACCCAGGCGCATCCATTTTCCTCCAGCCACTCCACGATATCCCGGCGTCCTATATCCAGAAGAGGCCGTATGATCCTCCCCCGTACATAAGAAATCCCTTTCAGCCCACCAAGCCCGCTTCCCCGGAACAGGTTGTGGAGTATGGTTTCCGCCTGGTCATCGCTGTGGTGGGCCACTGCAATCTTCACCCTTTTATTCCGGCAGTCCCCTGTCTCACCGCCGCAGCGCTGCCGCCCGCTATCACAATCCCGGCCTTCACCGTCCCGGCGCTGCCGCCCGCCATCACAATCCCGGCCTTCACCGTCCCGGCGCTGCCGCCCGCCATCACAATCCCAGTCTTCACCGCCGCAGCCATCGCTGTCTTCCCACCAGCGGGCCTCCCGCTCCAATGCCTCATATCTCAGGTACCGGCCGGCTTCCTCCTCGGACATACCGTTTTCCGATGCATACTTACGCACATCTACCTTTATGATATGACAGGTGACCTCCAGTTCTTCACACAATGCCCTGACAAAATCCGCATCCCTGTCAGCTTCCTGTCCCCTCAGACCATGATGGACATGGACCGCCATAAGCTTAAGGTCCCAGTCCTTTTTCATACCGCATAACAACGTTAAGAGGCAGACGGAATCTGCCCCTCCTGATACTGCTGCGATGACCCGGTCCCCCGGGTCCAGCATATGATATTCTTCAATGGTCCTTCTGACCCTCTGCTCTGCCTCGTCCATTCGTCCCACCTGCATCCGGTTATTCTCCAGGCCGTCAAAAAACGCCCTCCATACAAAATAAACCAGGATGCTGCCGGAAAGCGATTTTCAAACACGCCTTAGGTGTCTTATTATAATATACCCGCAAATCCCCGGCCGCGCAAGCCCCATAATACTGTCTTTCCCTACGGGTGCCGTTTCCACAGCCCTGCTGTCAGCACCGTCATGTCATCCCTCGGCGCCGGAATGAAGGACACCGCAAAATCCAGTATCTGGTCAGCCAGTTCCTGTGGCCCCATCTCATCCACGCTTTCCAGGTACTGTTTCATCACCTGCTCCTTGTCATCCCCCGGCAGCGCGTCCAGCACCCCGTCGCTGACCATGATGATACGGTTCCCATCCCACAGCTTCCTGGACATGAGCACCGGCTCCACCCCGTTCATGATACCCATGGGGACCTGTCCTGCTTCCAGGATTTCCACACCCTCATCGCCAATGATGAAGGTTGGTACCGCCCCCAGCTTCATCACCTCCAGAACGCCGGTGTGCAGGTCGATGCAGCTCACATCCAGCGTAGCCGGGTGCTGCTCCGCACCTGCCAGCAAAAGGACCGTGTTCACCAGCTTAAGGGCTGCCCTTGCCGAGAAGCCCGTCTCCAGCAGCTGCTCCGTCAGTTCCACCACCTGCCTGCTTTCCTTAGAAGCAGTTTCCCCGCTTCCCATGCCGTCGGAAAGGCTCATCACCACCTGGCTTCCCTGGCTTTCGCAGAACGTATAATTATCCCCTGAATACTTCTCACCCTGGCGCGGTATCCTGGACGCGCCGTAAAGCATGCGGTAGCCGCCGTCCTCCAGCAGCCGGATGGTGGCGTACTGTTTTGTTATGATGCTGCGGCTGTCCTTGGCAGGGCTCCACCTGGAATCATCCACCACCTCGCCCATAAGCTCAGCCGCTTCCTTGGATGTTATGCACCTGCCGTTGGTGGTCCTGGCGGTCAGGAACGCCTCCTTCTGACCATTCTCATACTCCAGCAAAAGCAGGTTCCCCACCGCTATATGATACCTTCTGAAATGCTTTTTTATTATGTAATCAAACTCCTCACTGATATCCCTGGCCTGGTCAATCTGATGGGAAAATTCCTCCAGGATGACAGACAGTTCCCTGAACTGTGACACCACCGCGTCCCTGCTCTCTAAGAAACGGTTTTTCCAGGACAGATTCATGGTAGCCCGTCCCAGGCTGCGGTTGAGCTGGGCCAGGTACGCGTCCTGTTTCCTGCACCCGGTCTGGAACATCTGGGGCATGTCCTCATAATCAATACGGCCCTTCTGTTCAAATGCCCGCAGCAGGTAATACAGGTAATAGCTGTCCTCCTTTTCACTGTCAGCATACAGATTACACTTGCTGCAGCTCTCGCACACCAGGGCAGCGCTTGCCTGCATGGCAGCCAGTCCATCCACACGGGACAGCTGTCCGCTCTTTTCCACCTCATCGTCAAATGCCTTGGCCAGCTGGTTCAGCGACTCCGCCATATCCCCCAGCCTTCTGGCCGTATAATGATTCACATCCACTTTATTTTTTATATCTCTGCTATTTCTTGAAAACACAAAAATCCCTCCTAATCCGCGTAACTTTCAGTATACGCATCATGGAGGGAAATAAATGTCTAATCATGAACCGATTATTAAAAATGTTTCGCCTGTTTTCGTCATTACTCCGTTGGCTTTAAGAGTATCTCATCCGGGTTCACCAGTCCCAGCTTTTCCTTGGCCACTTCCTCGGCATACTGCTTGGTCTTGACGTAAATCTTGTATTCCTGCAGCTCGCTGGTCCGCTTCTCCTCCTCCGCCACCTGCTTTGCCAGATTCTCTTCCCTTATCTGGTAATCCAGGTCAGACTGCTTAAGATCCGCGCCCTTTATGTTAATGGCCACTGCAAGGCACATGACAACAAGGGTAATACCCATGATAGCCATGCGGTTTGCCCATTTATCCTTTTTTATGCGTCTTGATTTACCATAGGATCTCATCTGTCTATTCACCAACTCCGCTTTGTTTCTGGTTACAAATCTTTGTATGTTTGTTCCTGTTTAATATCATTTTAAGACATTTACCTATCTTTTTCAAGCACTTAAAGAAAATTCTGCTGATGAGCCTGTCATATAGGATCATGCCCATAAACACCCCGCCTACCACATACGCCCGGAAGACCCCGTCGTTCTGTTCATACAGAAGGATGAACGTCACAAGGCCCGCATACAGCCAATATATGAAATCCTCCACCCCCGTCCAGAAGCTACCGTGCCGGATGACCAGACGGAATACCCTCAGGGTATCATAGGCCAGCATCAGCCATGCCCCGGTCACCAGGCTCAGCACCATAAGCCAGACTTCGTACTGAATCCTGCCGCTCACATCCTTACCTCCTATTTAAACAGCCTGGTAAACAGGGATTCCCCGGACTTGCGCAGGGCCTCATTGGAGCTGTACACACAGCTGTCAATGGTCCCCTCTATATCCACTTCCCCCTTTTCAAGGGTAAGCCTGCTCACATGCAGGTCCTTTCCCTTAATGGTGAGAAGCCCCATATCCGTATCCAGGACAATGGCATTCTCATCAAAGGACACCACGTCGCAGATTCCTGTTATGTTTCCTGTTCCACGGTTCTGAAATATAAGTTTGTGCTGGCGTCCGCCAACGCTTCTTTCTTCCATAAAAAAACCTCCCCATATATCTAACCTAAGTTAAATATATGGGGAGGTTGGCCATTCTATGCCTTTTATCTCAGATATAACGGTAAAGCTCTTTGGCTTCATCCTTTTTCACGGTTTCCTGCACGTCCAGGACCTCGACCTTCACAGCCTTGGCGCCAAACTGAATCTCAATCATATCCCCTGTCTTCACATTCAGGGAAGCCTTTGCCGGCTTATCATTCACCAGCACGCGGCCTGCATCACACGCCTCATTGGCAATGGTCCTGCGCTTAATCAAACGGGAAACCTTGAGAAACTTGTCCAGTCTCATGAATTATTTGTTAACCTCATCCTTCAGGGCCTTGCCTGCTTTGAACTTTGGAGTCTTGGAAGCAGGGATAGGCATAGCGTTACCAGTCTTAGGATTCCTGCCCTCTCTTGCAGCCCTCTCAGCAACCTCGAAAGTACCAAAGCCAACCAGCTGTACTTTTCCGCCCTTTACAAGTTCTTCTGCTACTGCATCAGTGAAAGCCTTAACAGCCTTCTCTGCATCTTTCTTGGAAAGTTCTGCCTTCTCAGCAACTGCTGCGATTAATTCTGTCTTGTTCATCAATTTGTCCTCCTGAATATAGTCCCGGGAACCTCCCGGATTCATTACTTAATTAATGTCTGGTATACTTAATCATTTATAGCCTTTTTGCTTTGATTTGTCAAGGTTTTTTGGCTTTTTCCTGCATTTTTATCTGATTCCAGAGAGCGGTCCCTTCCTCCACTGAATTTATCTTAACATTTCCAAAGACGTGGGGGTGTCTTCGCACCATTTTCCTGCACACACCGTCAATCACATCCTCAATGGTAAAGCAGCCCTGCTCACTTGCAATCTGGCTGTTAATCATCACCTGGAACAGCACATCCCCCAATTCCTCACACAGATTCTCCATATCCCCCCGATCCACAGCCTCAAACACTTCCTCAGCCTCCGAAGCCAAATGCTTCTTCAGACTCCCAAACGTCTGCTCCCTATCCCAGGGACACCCCTCCTCCGACCGAAGCTTCGCCGTAATCCCCTTCAATTCCTCAAATGTATACATACAAACCAACCTCCTACCAAAAATCCCATACCCAATGTTCCCGCCACCCCCATATCCCCCACTCCTTTTTCACTACCATCCGTTTCGCGCATGTCACTGCCGGAATCCCTCAGTCTGCGAAGCGGGCCAGGGAGGGTCTCCTGCTGCGGGACCGGGAGGGGGCCTTGGGGCGGCAGTGGTCCGGACGCGTAGTGGAGGAGGGAGCAGCTTCTTAGTCCCTGTCAGCCTGAAAACCGGGGGTGGACGAATGCATCAAAGCATGAGTCCAAGGGGCTCTGAACGTAGAAAGTCCTTCAGGATTTCTACGTGAATAGCCCCGATCCCCCGGTTATCAGGCTGGCAGGGACTTAGGGTGTGTTTGAAAATTCATTCCCGCCATCTGCACGCCCCACTTCGCGGGAGATTTGGCCCCAATTCGGTCAACGTAGCCCGCTACGCCTCCCTCACCGGGACCAAATCTCCCACAAAGTGGGACGCACAGCTGACGGAAAGCAATTTTCAAACACGCCCTAGAAGCTGCCCCTCCGGAACCCAGCGTCCGGGCCACTGCCGCCCCAAGGCCCCCGCCCGGTCCCGCAGCAGGAGGCCCTCCCTGGCCCGCTTCGCAGACGCAGCCCCCCGCCACATTCGCCAAACCCTACTCCCCTTTATTCCTCTTAATCACCTTAAGCCTGGTAAACTCCTCCCTCTCCTTCTCTTCCAGCGCATCCGAGATGGATTTGCTCAGATCGGTATAGTGGGGAATGGTGATATTCTTAAGGGCATTGGCCCTTTTCTGTGTCTTCTTAATGGAGTTAGCCAGGCGGTAAGCGGAATTTTCCACCATGGACAGCTTGATGGTCAGTTCCTTCACCTTTTCAAAATGGTATCTGGCCTCGTCCAGGGACTCGGTGGTGTTATAAAACCCGTAAGTCAGGGCCAGAGGCTTCACCTCATGCTGCACCAGCGGGATTTCCGTTCCCATGATGCTCCTGGCCTTAATCTTCACCCTGTCATCCACCGGCACGGATGCGCCGATTTCCTGGACATAGTTGATTCCCAGCTCGATGTTGGCCTTCTGCAGCGCGGCATAGGCGGCCCGGAACGTGGAATCAATTTCGGACTGGATGCCCTTTGCCTCGTCAATCAGGCCCATAAGCTCACGGATAAGGATATTCCTCTTCTTATCCATAAGCCCATAGCCCATGTTTGCCAGGTTCAGTGAGTTCTTGGCCGCAATCAGATTACCTTTTGTGGGAAATGTATTTGGATCCATTTACATCACTCCTTACGCTGCCATGTCATTCTTCCTCTGGCTTATAAAACTGGTCAAGTATCTTAGTGTCAATACGGTCAAGCTCTTCCCTGGGCAGCATGCCAAGGAGCTTCCAGCCAATGTCCAGTGTCTCCAGTATGGTCCTGTTCTCATGGCGCTCCTGGCCCACGAAATTCTCTTCAAACTCCCTGCCGAACACAAGATACTTCTTGTCCGTGGGAGACAATTCATCCTCGCCGATAACCGATGCAAGGGCCCTGGCGTCCCCCACCTTTGCATAGCAGGAGAACAGCTGGTTGGCCACGTCCTGATGGTCGGCCCTTGTATACCCCTCGCCGATACCGTCCTTCATCAGACGCGACAGGGAGGGCAGCACATTGATGGGCGGATAGATGGACTGCCCGTTTAACTGGCGGTCCAGTACGATCTGCCCCTCCGTGATGTATCCGGTCAGGTCAGGGATGGGATGGGTGATATCGTCATTGGGCATGGTAAGGATTGGAATCTGGGTAACAGATCCCGGCCGTCCCGCCACAATCCCAGCCCTCTCATAAAGGGAGGCCAGGTCACTGTACAGATACCCCGGGAATCCCTTCCTGGAAGGAATCTCACCCTTGGATGATGAAACCTCACGCAGCGCCTCTGCATAGCTTGTCATGTCGGTCAGTATGACCAGTATATGCATACCCTTTTCAAAGGCAAGGTACTCCGCCAGCGTCAGGGCAATCTTGGGCGTGATCAGACGCTCCACCACCGGGTCATTGGCCAGGTTGATGAACATGGCCACATGCTCGGACACGCCGCTCTCCTCAAAGGTGCGGCGGAAGAAATCAGCCACGTCATACTTAACGCCCATGGCCCCGAACACAATGGCAAACTTCTCATCTGAATTATCCCCCAGGGATGCCTGCTGCACGATCTGGGCAGCCAGCTGGTCATGGGGCAGTCCGTTGCCTGAGAATATGGGCAGCTTCTGTCCCCTTATAAGCGTTGTAAGCCCGTCAATGGCGGAGATACCCGTGCGGATATAGTTCCTGGGATACTCACGTGTAACCGGGTTTAAAGGTTTTCCGTTGATATCCAGCTTCACATCGGATATGATGTCGCCCAATCCGTCAATGGGCTGCCCGATACCGTTAAAGGTACGCCCCAGCATTTCCTCGGAAACTTCAATCTCCATGGGATGTCCGGTCAGCCTTGTATGGGTGTTGCGCAGGGCCATGCCCTCGGTGCCCTCAAAGACCTGGATGATTGCCTTGTCCCCGTAAATCTCAATGATACGTCCAATCTTGTGGGTACTGCCGTTTACCGTCATCTCCACGATTTCATCGAAAGCCGCATTCTGAACGCCCTCAAGGACGACCAGCGGGCCATTGATTTCACTTAAACCTAAATATTCAATTGCCATATGTCCGTCCTCCTTTACGCGTTCCTCTCCATTACCCTGTCATAGAACGCGTCAATCTGCTGTTTATAATCGTCAAACATATCCAGGCGGTCGTTGGGGACATCATACTTAATGGATATGATCTTATCAAAAATATTCTCTTCCTTTAACACGGAAACAGGCATGCCCATGGAAATCAGCGCCCTGCACTTCTTATTCAGGTACAGGATGATTTCCATCATTTTGAACTGCTTAATCAGGGGCACGGACGTGTCTTCTTTATGGAACGCATTCTGCTGCAGGAAGCCCAGGCGGATTACCCTTGCAATCTCAAGCACCAGCTTCTGGTCGTCCGGCAGCACGTCCGCCCCAATCAGCTTTACAATCTCCATCAGGCTGCTCTCCTGGGTCAGAAGCGCCATCAGACGGTTGCGGTAATCCACAAACTTCTTATCCACATTGTCCATGTACCAGGACGCCAGGTCGTTGATGTACTCGGAATAGCTGGTCAGCCAGTGGATGGCCGGGAAATGTCTGGCATAGGCCAGGGATTTATCCAGTCCCCAGAAACAGCGCACGAAACGCTTGGTGTTCATGGTCACAGGCTCTGAGAAGTCACCGCCCTGTGGTGAAACAGCGCCGATGATGGTCACGGAGCCTTCGGTTCCGTTTAAGTTCTGCATCATGCCCGCCCTCTCATAGAACGCGGACAGACGGGACGCCAGATATGCCGGGAAACCTTCCTCTGCCGGCATTTCCTCCAGACGGCCCGAAAGCTCACGCAGCGCCTCCGCCCACCTGGAAGTGGAGTCTGCCATGATGGCCACATGATATCCCATGTCCCTGTAGTATTCCGCCAGGGTCAGGCCGGAATACAGGCTGGCCTCACGGGCAGCCACGGGCATGTTGGATGTATTGGCAATCAGCGTGGTCCTGTCCATCAGGGGATTGCCTGTCTTGGGATCGATCAGCTCCGAGAACTCCTCCAGCACCTGGGTCATCTCGTTGCCGCGCTCCCCGCAGCCGATGTAGATGATCACATCCGCGTCCGACCACTTGGCAACCTGGTGCTGGGTCATAGTCTTGCCCGTGCCGAAACCGCCCGGAATGGCAGCCGTTCCGCCCTTTGCCAGCGGGAACATGGTATCCAGGATACGCTGTCCCGTAATCAGCGGCTTTACGGCAGGGAAACGCTTGGCGGACGGCCTTGGGATACGGATGGGCCACTTCTGGGTCATGGTAAGCTTTTTCTCCGTCCCGTCCATCAGCTGTACGGTGAGCAGCGTCTCCTCAATGGTATACTGTCCGTCCGGCATGACCTCAAGGACATAGCCCTCCACATCCGGCGGCACCATCACCTTATGGGTAATGGCCCTTGTCTCAGGCACCTCGGCGATAATGGTCCCAGGCATCAGGCGGTCGCCCTTCTTTACCACCATGTGTGTCTCCCACTTCTTGGAAGTATCCAGGCTGTCCACGGAGATACCGCGGCTGATATAATATCCGCTGCCCTTGGCAATCTCGCTTAAGGGCCTTTCAATACCGTCAAAAATATTGCTCAGGATTCCGGGGGCCAGTGTAACGGACACGGGCGCGCCCGTACCGGTCACGGTTTCTCCCGGTTTGATGCCGCTGGTTTCCTCGTATACCTGAACCGTTGTTTTTTCTGAAGTAAGTCCGATGACCTCGCCCACCAGGTTCTCCGCTCCCACATAAACCATTTCATTCATCTGGAATCCCGGATCGCCCAGCAAGGAAACGACAGGACCATTAATGCCGTGTATCACACCTGTCTTAGCCACTTTACTTACCTCCTAAATCGAATTTGAACTCATGACGCGCTTCATTTAACTTAGTCTCAAATGAATTGTCAATCAGTATATGTTTACCCGGGATCACGGCCCTGGTACCGCCGTCAAAGGAATATTCGCTGATCTTGATAGATGCGTTGTGATGCAGGGCAATCCTCTGCACCTTATCCACATCAGACGGATCCATATACACAATCAGCTCCTCGTTTCCCGCAAACTCCTTTACCGCCTTTACCTGGCGGTCCAGAAGGCGCTGGTATTCCTGAGTCTCCATGAAATTAGCCAGCTTATCCCTAAGCTCCACAAACAGCTTATCCTTAAGTTCCTCCTGCCTGCGGCTGAATTCCCTCTTAAGGTCCAGCTGTCCGATGGAAAGCCGTTTATTAATCTCACGTTCCAGCTTCTCTGTTTCTGCCTCCACCTGCATGTCGGCCCGCCGTCTTGCGTCAGCGGTATGCTCCTCATAGGCGCTCTCCAGGGCGTTCATATAATCGTCCAGCATCCTGGCGCTGCGCTCCCTGGCATCCTCCATACAGATATCCTGGAAATGCTTCAGCTTCTCCTCTGTTGTCAAGCTGCCTCACCTGCTTTCTCTATTCTTGTCCGTTCAGATATGTCTGAACCCTGCTTACAGTTTCAGTCCAATGGCCTCGTTCACATAGGAGGTGATAAAGTCCGGCTTGCGGCCGGTTCCATGGCGGTCCGGTATCTCGATGATCAGTGGGAGTTTCCGCTCCAGCTTCACGTCATCGATTATCTCCGGGAACTCCCTGCCGAACTTCTCTGTCAGCAGGATGATGCCAATGGATTTATCGGCCAAAACCTTATCCAGCTCATTCTTAAGCTCTTCCCTCTCATGGACCACAGCGCCCTCCACACCTGCCAGGCGCATCCCGGTCAGGGTGTCCACATTGTCGCTGATAAGGTACATCTTCATAGACTTACAGCTTGCCCAGGATCATAAAGGAAATGATCAGGCCATACAGACACACACCTTCGGCAAGACCTACGAAGATTAATGATTTACCAAGAATGGAGCTGTCCTCACTGATTGCCCCAAGGGCAGCGCTGGCAGCAGCGGATACCGCGATGCCGCCGCCCAGGCAGGAAAGCCCGGTTGAAAGGGCGGCTGAAAGATATCCCATGCCTGCCGCGGAGGATCCTGCTGCCTGGGCCCCTGCCTCTGCCGCCTGGGCATTGCCGGAAAACATGACAACCGCTGCAAAGACCATGGTGCCAAAGAACAGGAACATATTGGCTGCCAGCGCCGTCTTATAGCGTCCCTTTGTCTTTTCCCCTGCTGCAAATGCCCCAAATGGTACTGCGATGCTCAAAATCAGTGCTGCACTCAGTGTGATCTTAACTAATAAACTCATATCTCATTTCTCCTTTTTAATCCCCGGCCCCTCTGGCAGACGCCAGTGTCCGGCAGTATTTTTTATGTTTACTGCTCTCCGGCAGCTTTTCCATATGGTTCAAAGGCCCGGCCGCTGCCGCGGTAGAACCGGCTGAACAGCTCATAATATTCCAGACGGAGTACCTGAATCCCTACAATCAGGCCCTCCATGCCGCACACAAACAGGTTGCCGCCGATGACCACGGCCCAGTTGGTGCTTCCTCCTGCCTCCGCGCCTGCAAGCATCAGCACCACCTGCATCATGGCGGCGTGGCTCACTGCAAATGCGCCCACACGGACAAAGGAAAGTGTGTTGGAAAAATAGCTTAAAAGCACTTCAAACAGTTCAAATATCCCCTGGGTAATGAACATACCCATACCGCCCTCTATCCGTTCCGACTTCTTCTCCACAATGGCCGTAAGAGGTTCCTTGAAGAACATGATGATCAGCGGTATCAAAAACATGACAACCAGTATGAACGTGGCAGGAAGCGCATTGCCCGTCATATAAAGGACCAGCACAACGGTCAGGGCAAGATAAAACACAAACCCGGCCACGCCGTTGGTATCAAAGTAAATCTTCTCCATATCATGGGAACGGACGCTGTTGATGATGTTAAGCACCATACACATCAGGATGATTCCCATACCGATGGCCACAGCCACCACGAACACGGTGTTCAGCTTGCCGATGAAGGGAAGGTTCACCATGGCTTCCTGGGGCCTGAGCCAGACAGCGTCGATAATATCCTCGAACCCGAAGATACTGCCAAACAGGAAACCGAATATGGTGGAGAACACACCGCAGCAGGAAATGATGCCTGCCAGGCGCACCTTCCTGAAACGGTACAGCAGGTATCCCCCGATAAGCAGGCACAATCCCTGTCCCGCATCCCCGAACATGAACCCGAACAGGATGGAGTAGGTGATGCCAATCAGGATGGTGGGATCCAGTTCATTATAGGACGGAAGCCCGTACATCTCCACATACATCTCAAATGGCTTGAACAGCCCGGGATTCTTCATCTTGGTAGGAGGATTGCTCATGATATTATTATGGTCATCCTCAATGATACAGAACGTATCATCATCCCGTTCAATCTCCTTCTGGAAGGCCGCCGCATCCTTCTGGGTCATCCACCCGCACAGGATATAGAAGTTATGGCGGTCATGCTTGGTAACCGCCGCCATCTTGCGCACATCGAAATTAGTGGAAAATGTCCGCACCGTGAAATAGGCGGCAACCAATTCATCCTTCCTGCTGCTGATGGCCTCCACGATTTCCTTGTCAATCCCGTCAATCTCCTTCTGGAAGGCGCTGATACGGTCGTCCAGGATATGTCCGGCCTCCACCGGCGTGCCCTCATATTCATCCGGAAGGTAACAGCGCTCAAAATGCATGGATGCATAGATGGCGTCTATCTTATCAGCCAGCTTTTCAGGCACGAAGTAGACCACCCACACATACTCGTCATTTTCCTCACACTTAAACATCACAGTGTCAATGCTGTCATACACATAGGCGTAGAATTTTTCATAATATTCCCTGGAAATGCGGCCGAACCGGAACTTCATGAACCGGAATCCAAGTATCTTCTTCACATCATAATTAAGCCCGTTAAACGGAGCCACCTTGTCCCTGGATGCCTGCAGTTCATCCCTCTGTCCCACAAGCCCGCTTTTTTTATCGGTCAGCTCCTTAAGCTCGCTGTCCAGGGCGTGGATTAGGTCCACCGCCTCCTCCAGTTTAAGCTTCCGGTCCGTGTGTTCAGGCAGCAGCTCATGGTAGCTTTCCACCAGCTCGCCCGCCTTTGCAAGCTCCTCCTTATAAGGATTGGACTCAATATAGGGCCGCAGGTCCTTAACCGTCTTGAGCTCCGACAAGGCGTTCTCCAGGTGGATCTCATATCTGGAAAGATAGGTGTACACCACCCGGTCAATATCTGCCTTGGGACCGGTAATACTCAGGAATTTCATTTTCTCAATCACATCTTAACCCCCTTTAGTCAATTTGCCGCCAGGCCATACCGTATCTTCTCAATGGTATTGATGATATGTGCAATCTCCCTCTCCTTGAAGTAAAGATAGGAGTTGAGTATGGCGATGGAGTATGGGTCTTTTCTTCTGGTCATCTGGTAAATCCTGTCAATAATCTCAAACGTCAGATGGTCCAGATCCGGTTCCTCTGACTGGCGGATGACATCCAGCTTCCCATACCAGCTTCCCCGTATCAGCTCATAGAGCTGTGAAAGGTTCTCGGCCTCAGCCATCTTATTGATTTCCGCCTTGGTCAGATGAAGCTGTATGGGAATCAGCATGGCATATATCTCTCCCGGGGAAAGCTGGTAAAACTTCTTGGAGCGGCACAGCCACTCAAGGTTCAGCATATCCATCCTGGTCCCAAAGCACTGGGACAGGATCCTGCGCTCCTCCTTGGACAGATACTTATCCTTTATCTTCCACATGGTCCTGAAATAAAGCATATCCAGGGCCGTCTCACAGGCCGGCAGGCTGGCCTTGCCGTTCTCAAGCATGAGATTTAACGGGCTGTAATACGGCGACCCTTTCAGGTTGCCCACAAACTCCGCCATCGAACCTGACTGGGACAGAAGAATCAGGTCAATGCTGGAATGGCGCTCGAAAAAGTCCTTAAACATGGACAGGTCCTGGCGCTGTTCCCTGTGTCCCACCGCGTTCCTTAAACAGGTCTTTATGATGCTTATCTCATAGTGCATGAAATACAGGTCCAGGAAACGTCTCTGCTTCAGGTTTGCGAACTTATACAGCTTTGCAAAATCCCTGTACTGTGAAAGGTTCAGGCGCTGCTCAATGCTGCCCCTGTGCATGTCCTTTTCCTCCGCCTCTTCGAATATCTCCCTGTAAGGCAGGAAGCGGCGCAGGTAATCCACTGCTTCAGGCACGCTTTCCAACGCGGCCATCTCTTCAAACTGTTCATCCTTAATGCGCCAACGCTCCATGGCTTTCACCTTGGTCGCAATGCCGCTGTAGGTAATCAGGCTGCCCATACGCTCACTCCTTTATCATCTTCTGGAACAGGGCATCTGCATACGCTGTGTGATAACGGTTATAATTATCTTCCAACTGTTTAAGAAGTGTCTCAAAATCCGATTTCTGCCGGGCAAGCATGGCTTCCATATCTGCTTCCATCTTATGCCCGATATCAGCAATCCTGTGGGCTGTTTCCTGTTCAAGGCCGGCATCAAAAGAGGCAGTCTTGTCTTCCATCTCTTTGGCAAATGCTTTCTTGCGCACATTGGCCTCGTCCGCAATCGCACCGGCTGCTTCCTCTATCTCCCATAACTTGTTGATTACAGTATCCATAGAGCTCCTCCTTTATAAATTCATATCACTTCATGATACTACTTTTTTCGAAAAAAACCAGAGGTTTTTTAGAATTAGAATAAAATTTTAACAATTTCCTTATGGCAAAATGCCAAAAAGAGAAAGGATATTTTTTATCCTTCCTCTTTTTACCAGCATATATTCCAATATTTCCTATACAACTTCTACAAATTCCATATTATGGGACATTTCCAGCTTCTGACAGTCCCGTCCGGCTCCTGTCCGGCCCCTACTGTCCGCCTGTCTCCCCGCCCTCAGTTGGCGCCACCTCGGTTTCGGCGACCGGCTCCACTTTTTCCAGGAACCTGCTGGACACATACGCTTCCTGTCCCTCGTAGTTAATCACATCCCAGTCATTGCTGTAGCGCTTAACATAATCCACCTCATAACCGTTGGTAAGCTGGACCAGGATACGGCTGTCCGTGGACGGCTCCTTGCGGACATTCACGCTGTTGCCCTTAATCCGGTAAACCACTGCCGGCGGCTCTGTCTCCGGTTCAGTCTCGGGTTCCGGCGGCGGCGTGGGCGCAGGTTCAGTGGCAGCCGTGGTAACGGTAGGCGCCGTGGTGGTCTTATCCTTATCCTTGCCTCCCTTGGACCCCAAGGTCTGTATGACAACAATCAGCAGCACCACCGCAAGCACGGGAATCAGAAGTCTCCAGATATAATATACGGGGGACACCCGTCTGCGTTTTTTCTTCCTGGGCGCTCCCTGGCGGGAACCTCCTGAACCGGAAGGACGTCCCTGGCTTCTGCCTCCGCCCTGTCCGCCCCTTGAACCGGAACCTGACCGGCCCCCGGAACCGGATGTCCTCACCGGCTGGCGGGAAGAACCTCCCCTGGATGCCTGTGACGGCCTGGATGACCGCCCCCCTGAAAACTCGTTGGCAAACACATAGACCTCCTGGGTCAGCAGCTGGTATGCCTGATTGGCATCATACGCGGCATCATCCCCTTCATGGACAGCCTTGTTGCCCAGGATACGGATGGTATGGTAATTATCCTTGGTTGCCTTATTAATCCACTGGCCCTCATAGAGCTGGTCAATGGTATCCGACAGATCCCCTTCCACCAGGCACGCGCGTTCCGCCATGCACCGCACCATATACTCCAGGACCTGCCTTGCCTTAACCATCACAAGATTATATTCTTTTCGTACAATTAAACGTTCTGCCTCTTTCACGCCCAGTTGAATCTGCTGCCAGCTGGTCGTCCGCTCCATATTCGACATAGCCTTCCTCCTTAGTATCGCAGATATCCGCCTATTATGTATAGTATAATCGATTTTTGGCAATTTTGCACTATTAATTATAAAAAATCAGAAAAATAAGAAAAAAGTAAATTTTGTTGCAAATAGGCACTTCCAATGATAAAATAAGGCCTGCGGTTACTCAATAATAGTACTGTTTTGGAAAGAAAGGAAAAATAACATGCGATTACGCCATATCCGCGGTGCAGAAGAGTCCATTGCATCCAGTCCCTATGTAATCCAGGAGCCGGAGACAAGGCGCGGGAACTGGAACCAGGTCTTCTGCAACAGCAATCCCATCGAGATAGAGGTGGGGATGGGAAAAGGACGCTTCATCATGGAGCTGGCACAGACCCATCCCGATATCAATTATATAGGCATAGAACGCTATTCCAGCGTACTCTTAAGAGGATTGGAAAAGCGTTCACAGCTGGAGCTTGACAACATCTACTTCATGTGCATCGATGCCAAAACCCTGCCCGACATTTTTGCCCCCGGCGAGGTCAGCCGCATCTACCTGAACTTCTCAGATCCCTGGCCCAAGGACCGCCATGCCAAGCGCAGGCTGACTTCCCCTGCCTTCATGGGCGTGTACGGCAGGATCCTGGCCCCCGGCGGCACCGTGGAGTTTAAAACGGACAACCGGGAATTGTTTGAATATTCCCTGGAATCCATTCCCGCCTCAGGCTGGAACATCCTGGCCCATACATTTGACCTGCACGGCAGCCCCATGGCTGAAGGCAACGTGATGACTGAATATGAAATGAAATTCGCAGGAGAGGGCAAACCCATCTGCAAACTGATTGCCTCAAAACCCCAGCCTTAGGGAGCGCCGGGGGATGCATGTCCAGACAGGCCCGGTGACGCGGTGTCTGCACCAACTGACAGGGCGCGTCATATACTGTTACTAACAGAACCTTCTGCCGGAGGCGGTTTATATGGCATTGCCACCAGGAATCACAAAAAAGCTGTTACAGGCAACCAGTGACAAAACAGATTTAAACAAGCAGGCGCTCCGCCTGAGCCGTTCCTTTAAGGAAGTGAATAAAATCATTGGTCCTGGTTCCAAAGCAAAGAAAAAAGAAAAATAATTTTTTTGGCGAAAATGGTTGACATTTAACTTTCAAAGAGATATAATGTCGTTCGTGTCACCCGCAAGGGTTGAATGAAAACACGGGCATGCGCCTTTAGCTCAGTTGGTAGAGCAGTAGACTCTTAATCTATTTGTCCAGGGTTCGAGTCCCTGAAGGCGCACTTAAAAGGTCTGATTTTGCAGATATCGGAAGCTGCGGGGTCGGACTTTTTTGTGGCTTTTTTGTGGCATGGAAGCGGCACAGGACGGAACGGGATTTGAAAGAATCTGAAAAATAAATTTTTTCTTAAAATATTCTTGACATTTTCTATGCATGGATATATAATAGTGGACGTGTCACTTAAAGAAACAAAATAAACATATGCGCCTTTAGCTCAGTTGGTAGAGCAGTAGACTCTTAATCTATTTGTCCAGGGTTCGAGTCCCTGAAGGCGCACTAAAAGGTCTGACTTTGCAGATACATGAAGCTGCGGGGTCGGGCTTTTCTTTGTTACGGACAAGTTTTCCTGTCACAGACAAATTTTATTTTAACCAGATTTTATTTTAATTAGGAGGCCTTATGAAATATTTACACAGACTTGCCGGGATTGCGGCCGCATTCTGCATCATGATTGTCCTGTTCATCACTTCTGTGGAGGCAGTGGTCTACTGGACACCTGGATATTTTGAAAAAGAATACACCAAATACAACGTGCTGGACAGCCTTCCGGCCATGACCATGGACGACCTTCTCCATGTGACGGACGAGATGATGGATTACCTGCGCGGGGACCGGGAAGACCTGCACGTGGAAACCACCATGGGCGGACAGCAGCGGGAGTTCTTCAATGAGCGGGAAATCGCCCATATGGAAGACGTGCAGGTGCTTTTCCTGAAGGCCATGTCCATCCGCACGGTCTGCCTCGTGCTCACGGTCCTGCTCCTGGCATTCATGGCAGCCACAAAGGCGCGGATGAGGAAGGTCCTGCCTCCTTCCCTCTGCATGGGCACAGGCCTGTTCTTTGGCCTTATAACGGCCCTGGGGCTTATCATATCCACGGACTTTTCCAGGTATTTCATCATGTTCCACCATATTTTCTTTACCAATGACCTGTGGATCTTAGACCCGTCCACGGATATGCTGATCAACATTGTCCCGGAAGGATTTTTCATGGACACGGCCGCCCGTATTGCCCTTCTCTTCGGCTCATTATCCCTGATCCTCTTCGGTATATGCCTGTTCCTTACCATAAAAAACCAGAAAAAAGCCGCTTAATCCCCATCCAGCCTTTACTTAAATCCAGAAATCTTTTATACTGTACAATAGGCTATTTATATGATTGGAGATTGTTGGATGAAGCGATTATTCTCACTGTTCCTCTGTCTCTGTCTGTCCATGGGTGTTTTTACCATACGTGCGCTGGCTGCGCCGGAGTGGCCCTCCGATGTTTCCATTCAGGCGGACGGCGGTATTGTCATGGACGCGGACACGGGAACCGTACTATACGGAAAGAATATGGACCAGCAGTATTATCCGGCCAGTATCACCAAGATACTGACTGCCTTGATTGTGCTGGAACGATGTGACCTGGATGAAATGGTATCTTTTTCCCACGATGACGTGTATAACGTAGAAGCCGGCAGCAGCAGCGCGGGCATTGACGAAGGCGACGTGCTGACGGTCCGGGACTGTCTCTACGCCCTCATGCTGGCTTCTGCCAATGAAAGCGCCAATGCCCTGGCCTGCCATGTAAGCGGCTCCCGGGAGGAATTTGCAAAGCTGATGAACGAAAAGGCGGCAAGCCTTGGCTGTACCGGAAGCCATTTTGCCAACCCCAGCGGCCTTAATGATGAAAACCATTATACCACGGCCCATGACATGGCCCTGATTGCCAGGGAGGCCATCAAGAATCCTGAATTCCTGGCCATCAACGGCACCCGCAGCTACAAACTGGCCCCCACCAAGCGGACGCCGGAAGGCGGGTACGTGGCCAACCACCACAAGATGCTTAACAAGAATGAATCCGTCTACTATCCAGGCGCATTCGCAGGCAAGACAGGCTATACGTCCCTGGCCGGCAACACCCTTGTGACCTGCGCCAAAAAAGACGGTATGACGCTGATTGCAGTGGTCCTTAACGGACACCAGTCACACTATTCTGACACAAAGGCCATGTTTGACTTCGCCTTCCGCAACTTCCAGTCTTTAAAGGCAGTGGACTATGAGACCCAGTACAGGTCCGTGGAAAATGACATGACCATCGCGGGCATGACGGCCCGGGACAGCATTTCCCTTGAACTGGACAAGAACGGGCGGGTGGTGATTCCCAAATCCGGGGATTTTGCGGATGTTAAGTCCACCCTCACCTATGACCTGGACAGCCAAAGTCCTTCGGACGCAGTGGCCTGCATCCGCTATACTTACAATGAACGCCCTGTTGGCTTCGTATACCTCTGTTCCGCCGGAATCAGGTCTGATGCCCGGACCGCCACACCGGCGGACGCAGGCGGGATTGGCGGACCGGTTCCGGACGGCGCCCACACGCCGTCACAGGACGGGGCTGGTAATCCTTCCCCGGCTGCCAATCCGGCCTCCCGGGACCAGACCCCGGCAGCGCCCACACGCCAGGACATCACCACCAAGGAAGGCACTGCCTCCAGTATACGCATACCGGCCAACACGCTGACCATACTGGGAATCGTCTTTTCCCTGTGCGTCATCATAGCAATCGTGGCCGCCGTGAAAATACATGTAAAGCGCAAGGAAGAGGCCGACCTTCTGTTACGGCGGCAGCGGAGGCTTGAGCGTCTGGAGGACATCGGCTATTCCTCCTCTGAGTTTGACCGGCTTCTGGCTGAGCGCAGGGTATCATCCCCATCCACACGCAAAACCAGAAGAAGCCGGCGCAAAAAATCTATTTTCCGTTGAACTTGCCATACCCATAGGTTATAATGTAGGGGGTTATCTGTAACGCCTACTTTAAAAGGAACCGCAGTTTGCAGGGGAGTGTGCAATGAAAATCTTCCATAAGGAAAAGAGTGACCTGAAGGCTGCTGTCATGAACCTGGTTAGGAATCTTCCTATTACCATAGAGTATATGGCCGCAGCCACTTTAGTCTCTACCGTGTTTTTTTATTTCAGCACAAATGTAACCAATATTTCCATCATTTACACCCTGGCCATCATCCTGATTGCCCGTGCAACAAGCTGTTACGGAGCCGGCATACTTGCATCGCTGTTCGGGGTCTTCTGGGTGAATTTTGCATTTACCTATCCTTATATGACCCTTAATTTTACCATGTCAGGATATCCGATTACATTTGTGGGCATGATGCTGATTTCCTGCCTTGCCAGCAGTATATGCATCATGATTACCAAGCAGAACGTACAGCTCCAGGAAAAGGACCGTATGCTGCTGAATGCGGAAAAGGAGACCATGAAGGCCAACCTCATGCGCGCCATGTCCCATGACCTGCGCACCCCGCTTACCACAATCATCGGTTCCAGTTCCACCTATCTGAACCAGGAAGGTTCCATGACCGCCGAAGAAAAGCGTAAGCTGGTGCAGAACATAGAAGAAGATGCCCAGTGGCTTCTCACCATGGTGGAGAACCTGCTGTCCGTTACCAGGATCCAGGACGAGCGCGGCGTGGCCACTGTAATTAAGACAGAGGAATCCCTGGAGGAGGTCATTTCCTCAGCCGTGGAGCGGTTCCGCAAACGGTTTCCGGATGTCCACGTCCACGTCTCCATACCGGAAAGCTTTATCATGGTCCCCATGGACCCCACCCTCATCGAGCAGGTCATCAACAATCTTCTGGAAAATGCATACTTCCATTCCGGAAGCCATGGACCCATTGACCTGCTGGCGGCAGCGGACGGTCCCTATGCGTCCATCACCATCCGTGACTATGGCAACGGCATCCGGCCGGAACTGTTAGACACCCTGTTTGACGGCGGAGGCGTCTCCGGCAACCAGACCGGTGACAGCCACAAGGGGATGGGAATCGGCCTTACGCTCTGTAAAACCATCATAAATGCCCACGGCGGCCACATAGAGGCCAGCAATTACGAAAAAGGCGCCCTATTTACTTTTACCTTACCAGATTGGAGGGAATATTAGCTTATGAACACAAGAGCCAGTATTATCATCATTGAGGACGAAAAGAACATCTGCAATTTCATAGAAACAGTCCTGACCCCGCAGAACTATCAGGTGACCTGTGCATATACGGGTACGGATGGACTGAAACTGATCAACACACACAAACCGGATGTGGTCCTGCTGGACCTGGGCCTTCCCGACATGGACGGCCTGGAGATCATACAGGAGGTCAGGGCCTACAGCTCTGTGCCCATCATCGTGATTTCCGCCAGGACCATGGAGCGCAGCAAGGTGGCTGCCCTGGATATGGGCGCTGACGATTACCTTACCAAGCCGTTCGGCACAGCGGAGCTTCTGGCCCGCATCCGCACGGCCCTGCGCCACAGCCAGCGCAATGTCAGCGAAAACTCCAAATACGACGTGGGCGGCCTGCTGATTGACTTTGAGCGCCGTCTTGTCAAGGTGAATGACCAGGAAGTGCATCTGACACAGATTGAATACAAGCTGGTATCCCTGCTGGCCCAGAACGCAGGCAGGGTGCTGACCTATGAAACCATCATTTCCAAGATATGGGGGCCATTTGCGGACAGCGATAACCAGATACTCCGCGTGAACATGGCGCATATACGCAGGAAACTGGAAGAGAACCCAGCCGAGCCAAAGTATATTTTTACGGAGATTGGGGTGGGGTATAGGATGAGGGAGGAGTAAGGGAGAAATTGGATTTGACGAGGCAGGGGATTGCGGGGAGGTACGCAACCTCTGCCTTGTTTTGTTCCCGGAGACAGGGGCGGGAGGCGGACGGGGGTGGGATTCCTGGTTCCGGAAGCCTGGCCTGCTAACTCAAAAAGACGGCAAAAACAGGGCACCGCGCCAACTCCCGAAGAAATCTTGATGATTTTTCGTCCGTGGGCGCTCTGCGCTCGGGCTTGGAAGCCCTCGCTCGACCCTGTTTTTGCCGCCTTTTTGAGTAAGCAGACCGGGCTTCCTCCACAAGGAATCCCACCCCCGCCCGCCTCCCGCCCCTGCCTCCTGCTAAGGTTGTGAAGAGGTTGCTGTGGCTTCCGGGCGCTGTCTGTGAAATATCAATGGATGGAAGATTGATAGTTAAAATTGATAGCTAAGATTAACAGCTAAGATTAATAGCTAATGGGGGTTGCTTAGTGTTTGGCGTTGCGGCGTTTGCGGCCGTCTTCTTTGCGCTGTGTGAGAAGTTCCACATCTTCTTCTCCGGCCATTTTGGTGGTCTTGATTACGTAGTATCTGTCGTCTTCTGATTTTTTGACGCGGATCTTTCCTTTGACATATCCGTGTTCGGGACAGACGGCCAGGCAGAAGTAGAATCTTTGGCTGTAGGGGAACCAGCGGATTTTCTTGCGGAGCATGCGCCTGCATTTCAGACATACCATGTCTGTGATGTTCTTGTCTTTCATGATGTCTTCCCTGGAGTTGAATTCCCTGGATACGAATTTCGTGTATTCGGGGAAAAACAGCCTGTACTCGTTTTCTTTTGTCTCCGGCAGCCCATAATAGTCTACGGATACGTATACACCGTACTTCTCCATGTCCAGCACGGATAGGATTTTCCCGGTGTAATATGCATCGTCCAATGCCCGGTGGAAGGGCCGGTCCTCCGCCATGCCCTGTAGCTGCACAGCCTGGTCAAGGGACACCTTATTCTTGCCGTCCCCGTACTGGAGACAGTACAGCTTCTGGATGTCATAATATAAAAGCGGACGGGGAAATGGTATCTCCATCTTGTGGTATATCATGTTCCTCTGCAGCTCCGTCAGATCCATGGACCCCCATGTGCAGAAACGGAAATCCCCTTCCCCGCACCAGTCCAGGAATTCCTGCATCACTGCCTTGAAGGGCTGTCCCTCCTGGCATAGCTTTTTCATGTCCATATGTGTTACTTCTGATATTTTAAAATGCATCTTTTTATATACCTGGGGCTTTATCAGTTTATGGAATTCCCCTGCGGCCCGGAACTGATGGTCCAGCATCACCGCGCCTATCTCAATAATCTCAAAGGGAAGATGCTCTACGGAGTCTTCCTTTCCGTTGGGACTCTGATTCCACTCAAGGTCTAATACAATGTAATTCATATTTTCATCCTGTCACTCTATAATCTCGATTTACCTTCCTATCTTACCATACCGAAAAGAATATGGAAAGGGGCTATCTTCATACATCCGTGTGGTGTCCTTTCCTCCTGGTCCGCGGGCGGATTGTTAACCATATAAGTTTTTGAGTTGACAAACAGGCTGTGCGGCTCTATAATAAATAAAATGTAAACCACATTTTATGAATAGGGTGACAATTATGATGCAGATGATACATGCAGCATGTGCCCATGGACAGCGCCAGTTTGATGGGTGGGTGATAGGAAAGGCTTTTTATGGGAAATATGATGGCCAGGAACCTGTGTCCTTTGAAACGCAGACGCAAAGGATGCGGCAGGGTTTTGCCAGACTGTCCACCAAAGGATATGGCAAAGGACACAATGTCGTGCAGGGCCTGGAACTGGTATTGGTCCGTCCGTCTTGCGCGGATGGGGATGCACGGGGGAATGCGTGTGCCGGCGCATTTCCCGGCAGGCATGGATGCAGGCTTTTGCGGGACAGGCTTGAGGCCGGGGACGGCATAAGGGCTGCTGCTGAAGACTCCCATGGATGCCTCTTATCTGGCGCGCCTCATTTCAGGCCCGATGTGCTCACATTCTCTTCAGAGGGTTTAAAACGGTTCTTAAAGGATTCCGGCGATACCAACCCTATTCATTATGGAGAAACAGCTGTTGTGCCGGGATTGTGGATTCTGGAGCGTTTACAGGGCCTTTGGGAATGTAAGGCGGCGCAGGGCGCGGATGCGGCACCAGGCCGTCATGATCTGCCCCAGGGATTCCATATCCGTTTTTTCCATCCGGTATATACAGGACAGCCAATCCAGCTGGTATGCTCTGAAAATACAATCACCGGGGTATGCGGCGGGCTTACTTATTTTCTTTTGCGGACAAACAACTTATGATGTGGAGGTAATCATGAATACAAAATCGAGATTCAATACAATGGAACTGACAAAAATGGGGCTGCTCACCGCCCTGATCTGTGTATCTGCATATATTGTAATCCCTCTTCCGTTTTCCCCTGCCAGCCTGACTGCCCAGACCCTGGTGGTCAATCTGATTGCCCTTTTGCTGACCCCCAGGCAGGCGGCATTTACCATTATTGTATACATACTACTTGGACTTACCGGGCTTCCCGTCTTCTCAGGCGGCGTGGGCGGCCCAGGCAAACTGTTCGGCCCTACCGGGGGCTATATAATGGCATGGCTTATTGCTGTTATCTTAATGTCGTGGCTGAAAGGGCAACGCTATAGTTTTGCGCGGTACTGCCTTGTCACTGTGTGCGTAGGAATGCCAATCATCTATCTGCTGGGAAGCGTCTACATGAAGTTCGTGACTGGCATGGACTGGATTTCTACATTTACAGTTGCCGTTTTCCCCTTTATCCCGCTGGACCTGTTTAAATGCGCTGCTGCAGCCCTGATTGCAAAACCTGTCCAGGAAAGCCTTTCAAGGGCCAGATCCGTCATATAGGAGAAGCCATGGACAATGTATATGTATTAGGCGGACTGCGGAGCTATATCGGAATAAGGAACAGTGCCTACCGGCATGTCCCGGCGGAACAGCTGGGCGCTGCCGTGCTGAGGGAACTGGCAGCGCGATATCCATTTGATAAGGCAGATATGATAATTGGCGGGAACAGCGTTGGCTGCGGAGGCAACATCACCCGCCTGGCGGCGCTTAACGCCGGACTGCCTTCTTCCATCCCGTCCCTTACCATTGACCAGCAGTGCGCTTCCTCCCTTGCCGCCATCACCACGGCTGCCGCCATGATTGAAAGCGGACTGTCCGGTCTTGTCATCGCAGGCGGATTTGAAAGTACATCCACCCAGCCCCTGCGTATGCACCATCCGAACCATCCTGATTGTACGGAGGATTCCCGCCCCTACACCACTGCCAGGTTCATACCAGGCCCCCAGCAAGAGGATGTAATGCTTCAGGGGGCTGAACGCACCATATGCCATCATCATATCTCCAAGGAAGAACTGGACAGCTGGACGCTGATAAGCCACCAGAGGGCCCTGCGCGCCCGTGAGGACGGGGCATTGAAGGATGTGGTATGCCCTGTATGGGGCCTGGAGATGGACGAGGGCATCCGTCCGCGGATGAGCCAGAAGCTGCTTGACAAACTTCCCCCTGTCCTGAAGGACGGCAGATATCTGAATGCAGCCAATGCCTGCACCATGAACGACGGCGCCGCCTTCCTCCTTCTTTGCTCCGGACGGTATCTTAAGGACCACGGCCTGACCCCCCGCTGCCGTCTGACCGGCGCCCTCAGTACGGGAGCCGACCCTCTTATGAGCCCTGTATCTGCTGTGGAGTCCATACGGCAGCTTCTGGAACAAACCCATACCTCCATGGACGATATCGGCTGTGTTGAATGCAATGAGGCGTTTGCTGCCATTGATGTACTTTTTCAAAGGGCATATCCTGATAAATGCAGCCGCTATAACATGTTTGGAGGCGCCCTTGCCTATGGCCACCCGTATGGCGCATCCGGCGCAATTATTTTCCTGCATCTCATGAAGGCCATGGAACTGACTGAAAGCAGGAAAGGAATCTGTTCCGTGGCCGCTGCCGGGGGAATCGGCACCGCGGTGCTTCTGGAACGCTGATTTAGGACGCTGGCCCGGGACGCTGACCTGGGATGCTGGCCCGGGATGCTGACCTGGGATGCTGGCCCAGGACGCTGACCTGGGATGCTGGCCCGGGACGCTGGCCCGGGACGCTGACCTGGGATGCTGGCCCGGGACGCTGACCTGGGATGCTGGCCCGGGACGCTGACCTGGGACGCTGGCCCGGGACGCTGACCTGGGATGCTGGCCCGGGACGCTGACCTGGGATGCTGATTTGGGACGCTGGCCCCGGGTCAGCAATCCTGAATACCGCCCATGATATCACGCAATGAACGGACAAGGAGTAACACATGAATTATCTTGAAATGCTGCGGGCTGTCCCGCCCCACCGGACAGCCCTTATTGAAGATTCCAGACAATATACCTACGGGGAAATGGTCATGGATGCCCAACGGTGTTCCGATGAACTTCTATCCCATCAGAAAACGGATAAGGATGGGACAGCAAATAAGCAGTCCACCGCAGCCGCAGCCGTATCATACCAGGCTGGTCTTCCCCTGCTGGCATGGATTAAATCCCCTTCTGTCTATACACAGCTTATCTGCTTCCTCGCCTGCGGACAGATTGGGCGGATTCCGGTCATCCTGCCCCCTGATATGAGACATCCTCCCTCCATCCCCTCTGGTTCATCCATTCCTGACAGGGTCTGTATGGGCGTCCTGACTTCAGGCACCACCGGGAATCCCAGGCTGCTGTTCCGTACGTTTGAAAGCTGGCATGGCTTTTTCCCTGTCCAGAACAGCATCTTTGGTGTGGACAGGAATACCAGGATGTTTGTGCACGGCAGCCTTGCATTTACAGGAAACCTGAACATGTACCTGGCCCTGCTGTCCGAGGGCGCTGCCCTTATCACATGTTCCGCGGTCCATCCCCCTGCGTGGAACGGCAGCATTTCCCTGAACCAGGCAAATGCCATCTATCTCATCCCCTCCAAGCTGCGCCTCCTGTCCAGGACCTCCCCCGGGCCTGCGGATTACGTAAAAGCCATCCTGACCGGCTCCCAGAGCATGGATTTAAAGGATATGCATGGGCTGAAGCAGGCATTTCCACAAAGCAGATGTATCCTGTATTACGGCGCCAGTGAACTCAGCTATGTGTCATATCTCTGCGGCAATGAAATGACCGGCAATCCCGCCTGTGTGGGCCGCCCTTTTCCCGGCGTCCATATCACCATACAGGATGGGGAAATCATGGCTGACACCCCTTACCGCGCCCTGGGGGTACGGACTCCCGCAAGCGCCGGGGACATAGGATACCTGGACAGCCACGGGTTCCTGTATCTTCTGGGGCGCCGGGATAATGTATACAATATCCACGGTAGAAAAATCCCTGCCGCATTGGTAGAACACGCCCTCACTGACCTGGATGAAATCAGCGAGGCCGCCGTTGTACTGGAACATGGTTCACTGACCGCTTATGTGGTCCTCAACCCAGCATTCCATTCCATGGACGCCCCAAAACCTTCCCCGGACCTCAGCCGCCGTCTGATGGGAAGGCTTCAGGAAACCCTGGAATATTACCAGCTGCCCCGCAGGATACGGTTCCTTGATGCAATTCCAAAAAACAGCAGCGGAAAGCCGATCCTGTCATTGCTTTCCGCTGCTGAGTGATTATTGTGTTAAGCTGAATGTATGGGCCGGCTTATCATACTGACGTCCGGTCACCACCTTTGCCGTAAGGTCGGTGCAATTAAAGACAATGGACCACTGGGTCGCATTTAACCGCCCGGAGGTCTCCGACACATGCCAGTCCTTTGACGCTGCCTGCAGCAGATCCATACCGGCCTGCTCATCCTTTACGACACCGCCGCAGCGGTTCAGGGACGATTCCAGGATTTCATACCGGTCCTGTCCGTTTCCGAAATTGAATTTCTTATCCGAAAGCAGGAAATTGGTCGCCATCTGATATCCCCCGTCCGCCTTCAGGACCACAAATTCATTATCGATGTATTCCACCACCGCGCTGTCCCCTGCCGCGTCTGCAAGCTGGAAATGGTAGCAGCTTCCTGCGGAGGAATGCATGTCGTACTGCTCCAGAAGGCTCACCGCCTCATCCACCGTAGCCGCCTTATCAAGCATCAGCCGGATGGCCGTGGTCGTGGTAATATCCGTCTTCCCCGTATCCTGGTCCGTGGGCTCATCCGCAATGCGGAGCACCGCCACCGCCAGTCCCTTTTCATTTATCCCGTCCAGGGGCGCATAAGGCGCTGCCAGTGTGATAAGCTTCTGCTTCCATGTATCCGGCAGCTTATCCTCCCCAAACCCCAGGAAGGCAAGATTGACCGTGGATATGGAGCGGTATCCGTTGTCCGGCGCCGTCTCCACCACCAGGGCCGGCGAGTAGGTAAGGTCAAAATTCCTGCCGAATATACGGTCCCCATCCTCCGTCCAGGCGCTGAACGTGGAACAGCCCAGATCCGGAATGGAAAACTCCAGCGGCAGGCCCCTTAACAGCCTGTCCGTCACAAACCTGACCAGCTCCCCATCGGTGCTGGCGCCTGTGAGCAGGAAATCATCAAAACCATAATCCCCGTCATACTTCATGGTATAAAGCACATTGTCATCTATCTTCTCAAGCGTTGCAAGTGTCTTCAGCTCATGTCTGAACAGAAAGGCGCCTGCCAGGACCGCGGCCAATACAATGCCTGCCGCCCAGACAGCCGCCCATAGCAGCCGTTTTTTCCATCGTGTCTGTGTCATGATTTTCCCCTTGTCCATAGTCCCTGCTTTACAGCAGAATATCTTTAAAATCATAACACCATGTACGGGAAATGTCAAATACACGCCTTACCTTAAATTCTCCTCACACTTAATCATCCGTTCCTCATACCCGTCTAATTTCCAGTCCAGCCTTGCCAGAACAGCCTGAAGCTCCTCAATCCGGGCGGCAATCTGTTCCCGCTGTTCCAGAAGCAGGTTCTTCCTTGCCTGAATAGTCTCGTTTCCCTGATAGAATAAGGCCACATATTCCACTAACGTCTCAACGGACACCCCTGCGCTTCTCATACATTTTATATATTCCACCCAGCGGCAGTCCTCCTCCGAATAATTGCGGATACCGCCGGAGGTACGGCCAATGCTTGGCAGAAGGCCCACGCGTTCATAATAGCGCAGCGTATCCGCGGATATATCATAGGCCCTGCTTACTTCTGCGATTGTCATATCACCATCTCCTGATTATCTGCTTTTTATTTTATTGTAACCATATTCATCCACGGAGGCAAGGAAATAAATACATATCAATGAATGTCCGCGGAAATTAACCGATTTTTACCAGTTCATAATCGCGGCTTCCAAGCCCAAGGGCATGCGCCGCCTCCACGGTATGGATTCCATGGCGTGATTCCATCCTTTCAATCAGCGCCGCCTTGCCTGTATCCAGGGAACTGTATACCGCATCCACACACGCCTGGTCCAGTGAAACAGGATCCGTGGATGCAAAAATGCCGATATCGCCCATTTCCGGGTCATGGGGATGGGCGTCACAGTCGCAGTCCACCGAAAGCCGGTTCGCCACATTAATGTAAACAATCTTGCCGCGTCCCACAAAATCCATCACTGATTTATCCGCATCGGCCATGGACTCCAAAAATGAATCATGGTCTGCCGTGAAAGCATCTTCAAACCGTTCACTGGTGGCAGACGTATGGATCCACACCTTGCCCCGTGAAGAAGCAAGGCCGATGGACATATTCTTTAATGCCCCTCCGAATCCTCCCATTGCATGCCCTTTAAAATGGGACAGCATAAGTATGGAATCATAATCCGTCAAATGGCTTCCCACATAATTCTCGCGAAGATGGTACCCGCCTTCCACAGGAATTGCCATGTCCCCGTCCTCATCCAGTATATCGCATGGGGCAATGGCCGCAAATCCATGGTCGCGGATGGTCTGCCAATGGGCCTGCGTGGTATTGCGGCGGCCTTCATAGGCCGTGTTACATTCAACAATTGTGCCGTTCAGCCTGTTAACCAGATCCTTAATCAGATCTGGCTGTAAAAAATTATGCCCGCCAGGTTCACCTGTCGAAATCTTAACCGCCACCCGGCCCGGCAGTGTTACGCCCATTGCTTCATAGATACGCACCAGGCTTTCCGCGGTAATCCTGTCTGTCATATATACCTTTGTCATGTTAAATACCTCCTATATCCGTTTTCCCATCTCATACGCCTGCTTCATCGCCGGGCTGCTCTCGATATCTCCCACCTGCCAGGCGCCTGTTCCATAAATAATCCCTTTTTCACGCGCCCCCGGCAGGCAATCCTGGGTGAACCCGCGGAACCCTTCAATGGTGCGTTCCATCATGGACGCCTGCGTATCAGCTGCCGCTACAATGAAATAAAAATCCTTGTCCCTGATTTCCCCATAACGCGGCACCGTGCGGTCAATCAACGTCTTCATCTGCCCATCCATTGTATAAAAATACACAGGCGTTGCCATGACAATCACATCTGCATTTACCATCTTCTCAAGGATGGACGCCATATCGTCATTCTGGACGCACTTATGGGTGCTGTTACAGACACCGCAGCCTAAACAATAATGAATCTTACAATCCTTCAGGAACACCTTTTCCGCCGCGTTCCCGCCATCCACGGCCCCTCTCATGAATTCATCACATAACGTATCCGAGTTTCCCCTCCTTCTGGGGCTGCCTGAAAGTATTAAAACTTTTTTGTCCACTATGATCTTCCTTTCTTTCTGTTGGTAAAGCCTGTTTTGTAAGTTTTTGTTTTGCATAACTATAGCCTACTACCTGGAGTCGGCTCCAAGTCAACAACTAAATTCATTTTTTTCGTAAAATGTAATATTAATTTCGTGTTTCACCAACTAAATTCGTACAAAACCTTACTATAAAAAAGAGGCAGGAAATCTCCCGCCCCTTCATTCTGCATTATCGAATCCAACCATTTTTCCAGAAACACAGATTATCTGTTCATATTTTTTCCCATACCGCCTTTCCGGCATTTTATCCCGGCAGGACAGTGCCCCTGTCCAGACCTCGTACATACCCAATCCTTCGGAAAATAGAAAAAAGTAAGTCCATTGGCAATATTAGACAAATGTTTTGAACATATGTTCAAATTTTCTCACTTCCATTTACAGCCTGTATTAGGAGCTGTATAATCAGGATTGAACAAAAGTTCAGAACAAATATCACAAACAGGAGGAGAAACATATGTCACTGGTTACAATGGCATCCATCTTAAGGAATGCCATGCAGGGGAATTATGCAGTGCCGGCGTTTGATGCGCTGGAAAAAGATTCTGTAGATGCAATTATAAAAGCTGCAGAAGCGGTAGACCGGCCTGTCATTTTGATGGTGCCGGAAGCTGGTCTGCCTTTAATCAACATGGAACAATTTTTCCAGTATATGGTAGAGTCCGCAAAAAGAGCACGGATTCCGGTTGCTCTGGAACTGGATCATGGAAAATGTTATGAAACGATTGTAAAAGCTATCCACTACGGGTTTACAGGGGTTATGATTGACGGTTCGGAACTATCCTATGAGGATAATGCAGCCCTCACCAGGCGGGTCGTAGAGGTTGCACATGCGGCCGGTGTCAGCGTGGAGGCAGAAATCGGACATGTAGCTGGCGGCGAAGGTAATATGGAAGAAGGCAGCGAGGTGGACGTCAGTATGTATACGGACCCTGACAGCGCCAGACATTTTGCAATGGACACTCAGGTGGACGCTTTGGCAATTGCGTTCGGTACCGTGCACGGAATCTATAAGGGAACACCCAAGCTGGATTTAGGACGTTTGTCTGAAATCAGACGGCAGGTATCCATTCCACTGGTCATGCATGGCGGTTCCGGGGTGTCAGATGAGGAATTCCAAAAAGCAGTAGCGGCCGGCATCAACAAAGTGAATTTTTTCACAGAAATATCAATGTCGGCAGCTATACGTGCGGCAGAATTTTGTAAAGAAAGGAATTACAGGCTTCATTACGCCGAGATGGTATTTGCAGCCCAAAAGAAAATTGAGGAAATCACGGGGCACTATTTAGAGTTACTAAAGTAAGGATTATAATGTATGGGAGGGGAAGTTATGTTAAGAAAAGCAAGCGGACAGGAAGTATTTGTATCTTCATTTGTTTTTTTATGGATTTTCATTGTCAATATAGTTGCGCCTATGGTTACATCAGCACCCACATGGCCGATGTATTTTGTAACCATATTCTTCTTTACCATGGATGCGGATGTAAAAAAGATTTCCTCTATTTTTTTGAGCGGGGCCATGGGGATATTGCTTGCATGGATATTATTGAAAGCAATTATAATAATGGGTCCTGTCACCGGGGAAACCGCAGCGGTAGCGGTTCTGCTGTTCATCATACTGGGGCTGGTGATTGTAGGAGGGAATTATTGTCCTGCTGTATTTAATAATATAACGTTTGCTTATCTGACAATCGCTACGATTAATATTGAACTTGTGGAGGACTATGCGATTCCATGGGTGCTCATGCTTTTGATTGAGGGCGGAATTATCCTGACCGGAGCCAGAGGATCCATTGCCATTGCGGAAAAATTCCTTGCAAGGCCACATGGGGAAAGAGCAAAGGAGGTATGACATGGGAAAATATGTATTGGTAGTTGACCGGGGCAGTACGAATGTGAAAGCTGTCCTTGTAGACGTAAATGGAAAGGAGACAGCAGTTTCCTCCTGCCCCAGCCAGAAGCCGGTTTCTTTGAAACCGGGCTGGTGGGAACAGGACATGGAAATGATATGGGAAAACAGTGTCCAGGCAATCAGGGGGATTTTTAGCAAGGGCTATCTGCCGGAAGACATCCTGGGTGTCTTTGTCACCGGACAGGGAAATGGGATGATGCCGGTTGGCCAGGATGGAAAACCGTCCAGGATGGGCATTTTATCCTTAGACAGCCGGGCAGCTGAAATCCAGTCCGGCTGGATTGAGGACGGCCGGTACGGCAAGGCAGTAGAAACAGTTAAGATGCCATTCGGGACAGGGGCACCTTTACCCCTGCTTGCATGGTTTTTACAACAGGAGCCGGAGGAATTTAAAAAAATACATACGGTCCTGTTCTCAAAGGACTGGATCCGGTATAAATTATGCGGGGTACTTTGCACGGACCGGACAGAAGCCAGCGGGGCCGGTTTAATGGATTTATCGAAGAATGATTACGCATATGAGGTATTCCGCCTTCTTGGTTTGGATGCAATCATTGAAAAGCTGCCGCCCATCCATCTCCCTCATGAGATAGTGGGGGCTGTGACCGGCCAGGCAGCCATGGAAACCGGATTAAACGAGGGGACGCCTGTCTTATGCGGGGCACATGATACGGCAGCTTATCCGTTCGGAGTCGGGACCATAGATTCCAAACAGCTGGTTTCCGTGATTGGGACATGGGGGATGAATGTTGTACCGGTAAAGGACCTGGCAGGAGCGCCTGCGGGGCTGTATCATACCGTTCCCGGATATTTCCTATCCATAGCCGGGGACGGCAATTCCGGCGGATGTTTTGATCTTATGATTGACCGTCTATGCCAGCATGAAAAGGCTGAAGCAAAAGAAAAGGATCTTTCAGTCTATCAATATCTGGAAGACATGGTGCTGTCTGCGCCTCCTACCGGAATCCTGTTCCAGCCGTTTGTTTTCGGTCATGCTTTTAACAGCAGTGCATGTGCAGGATTTTATGGAATCCGGAACTGGCATACCAAGGCGGATTATATGCGTGCGGTTTATGAGGGAATCGTCATGGGGCATTATTACTATATCCGTCTGATACCTGACTACGGTAAATTCGAATCTGTCTGGCTGATTGGGGGCGGTTCGCAAAGCAGGATTTTTGGACAGATGTTTGCGGATATTACAGGATTGAAGGTAAAAGTCCCAGAGGTAAAGGAGGTTACAGCCAGAGGAGGCGCCCTGGCAGCCCTGGTAGGTCTTGGGATTTATGAGGGATACGACAAGGCCGCTATCCCGTCTGAAGTGGCAGTGGAGTATACCCCTAATCCGAAATTGAGGGAGTTTTACCAAAAGAAATACGAAATCTTTATTAAAACGTTGGACATGAACCGCGGAGTATGGGATGAATTAAATCAAATGAATTTAGGAGGTTTATCATGAAAATTGTATGCGTTTGCGATACCGCCATTCCAGCAGAGGTGATGGCTCCTATGAAAAAGCTGGAAAAAAACGGGGTAGAGGTCGTGATTTTTGAAGATGAGATGATAAAAACAGTAAATCAAATCACAACCATCATGCTAAAGGCAGAAAAAGAAGGGGCCGAGGCATGCCCCTTTAATGAAAAGCTTGCGGAAACCGCAGCAGATGCCGACATCCTGGTGGTACATTCAACACCGGTCAATTCAGGAATCCTGAATCGTGCCCGTAACCTGAAATATGTCATGGTGATGCGCAGCGGCATAGAAAATATAAATGAAGCGCTTTGTAAGGACATGGGGATTCCAGTCATCAATGCTCCCGGCCGCAGCGCTCCGGCAGTTGCGGATATGACAATCGGCCTGATGCTGGCGGAAAATAAAAACATTGCGCGCGGCCATAAGGCATTGATGGAAGGGAAATGGGAGAAACAGTTCGTGAATGTGAATTACATCCACGATATGCGCAGATGTACGGTGGGAATCATTGGAGCGGGCCAGATTGGAAGGCAGGTGGCAGCCCGGTTAACTGGCTTCGGCTCCCGCGTAATTGTTTATGACCCTTTCATGAGCAGGGAAGAAGTGGAGGCATCCGGTTTTTGTGCGGTGACATTGGAAGAACTGCTGACACAGTCTGACTTTGTTACCATCCATCTGAGGCTTTCCGATAAAACCAGATGTTTCATCGGAAAGAAGGAGCTGGCATTCATGAAAAAGACAGCATATTTTATCAATACAGCCCGCGCCGGACTGGTGGATGAGGAAGCTTTGGCCGGAGCGCTAGCCCGCAGGGAAATTGGCGGGGCGGCAGTGGATGTATACCAGGAAGAACCTCTCAGACCTGACCATCCGTATCTGAAGCTGGACAATATCACGCTGACGCCTCATGCAGCCGGGACTTCAGCCGATACCTTTGCTAATTCTGTGGAAATTATATATAACAAATTAGAAAAATTATTATAATTGACGCTGCCGGTAAACCAGTACTATAATGAATCCAGAACAAAATTTCAGAAATGATGATAGGTGTGAATATTATGAATATATTGGAAGATACCATGCTGGTTTACCGGATTGCAAAAAATTATTATATTGATGGATATGGACAGAAGGAAATCGCAAAGATGACAGGTATATCCAGACCCCAAATCAGCCGGTTAATCAAGCGGGGCCAGGAAATGGGGATTGTAAAAATTGAAGTCTCCCTTCCTGAAACAATTGAAGTCAAAGAACTGGAAATGGAACTGGCATCCTGCCTGGGAGTGGGCAGCAGTATCATCATACCGTCTGACCGGACTGCAGATATCGATAACTTTTTCCCGCTGGCAGCGGGGCGGGTGGAGGAGTGCCTTCAGGGACACCATTATATCGGTATCGGATGGGGGCATTCCCTCTATGAAATATCGCGGAATCTTTCTTTTCAGGAAAACCATACCGAGTTGGTTTTTTATCCCCTGATAGGCTGCTCCGGAAGCATAAATCCTTATCTGCAGGTGGGGAGCATAGTAGACCGTTTTGCGGAGCGCTACCGGGCCAAAGCACGCTACCTGAACCTGCCTGTATATTTAAGGGAGTCAAATATCTCTAGGGATGAGGTTGGGAAATGGCAGGCTTTCCAAAAAAGATGGGAACGCCTGGATGCAGCGGTCATCGGAATCGGTACATTGGGGATGAAAGACCCGATTTATATCGATGAAGTCTCCAAAGACCCCTATCTCATAAAGTGGAAAAAGGATATTGAAGGGGATGTGCTGGCATATATGATGTTAAAAGATGGAAGTATCCTGCATATCCCCGGTTATCAACACATAGCCTGTCCCATTGATACCCTTAAAAAGATTCCAAGGGTGATTGCGGTGGCGAAAGGGGTTAATAAGGCAGAAGCCATTTACAGGGCGGCTGCTAACAAATATTTCTCAACGTTGATTACAGACGAGAATACGGCGAAAGAAATCATCAGATTGTCGTCAAAATAAAACAAAGTGTAACAGGGACATCCTGAAGGAGGTACAATGTGGCATATAAAATAGATCTGACAGACCAGGTAGCTGTTGTTACCGGTGCAAAAGGCGGTATTGGAGCGGCTGTTGCCACAATATTAGCAGAAGCCGGTGCAGACATTGCAATATGCGGAAGCAGTCCCAAGGAAAAAGCAGAGGAAGTATTATCAGGAATCCGGAGACTTGGCGCCAATGCGGAATATTGGCAGGTTGACTTGAGTCAAGAGGGAAATGGAAGGAAATTTGTCCAGGATGTCATCCGGCATTTCGGAAAAGTGGATATTGTGGTAAACAATGCGGCCCTGGCATCCCATGACTGGCATCAAAGCCAGATAATCAATGTTGCGTCACCATGTGAGATTATGGAAGAGTCGGCAAAAGACATGGCGAAAAGGTCATATGGACGCATTGTGAATATTTCCTCCAGCTGCATATTCAGCGGAGGCACAACATCCGCACCGTATAATGCCACAAAAGCCGCATTGGATTCTGTAAGCAGGTTTATGGCAAAAAAATATGCAGGCAAGGGGATATTGATAAATATAATTGCACCGGGACCCGTTTTGACAGAGATGGCCCAGATGCGCTATTCAAAGGAAGAATTTTCAGAACATTATATACCCCAGATGCCGATTGGGCGCTGCCTTCTGCCGGAGGATATTGCCGGCTCAGTACTTTTTATGGCTTCAGCGCTTTGTAGCGCGGTTTGTGGGGAAACCCTGCTCTGTGATGGGGGACGTGTTAAATTAGGGGTCAAGTGATTGGAGCCTCCAGGGAGCTGTATCCATCCCCTGCCTTGGAATCCAGCACCCGGGAGCTGGCCACACAGGACAATATATCCCCTTCCGCCGCTTTCTTTTTTTATCAAAGGTTCCATCCTCCTCAGGCAGGATAATCCTGACTGGTATTGGATAGGTTTTAAACTCCTGATTCGCAGCGGTTCCCATTCCTGATGTAAGCTGTGTGGTCCTTCAATTCCCATAGCCGTAAAAGGCTATGTGGTTTTTTCCTGCATTAGCTTTACCCTGCTTTCCGCAATCCCTTTTTTATCCAAGGAATCCTCCTTATTTTCATCGGCGGAACGGGCTGAATGAATCCTGATTTCATTATTTAGGCAGTGGTCCGTAATCCCAACAGAAAAACGGACGCCTAAAATATCTAAAAAGTATTTTTCTAACAGACCGTATATTTCCTGGGCTTTCAATTCATCCGCACCATTTAGAAAATAACAGTCATAGCAATAGTCCATATCGCATGGATAATCCATACTGTCAAAGGAAATCCCGTCTATATGCTGTAAGATCCAGTCTTCGACTTCAACGCCATCCGTCACCCTGCCCTCAATAATGGAACATACATCCCTTGCATCTGTAAAAAATTGCACCTTTATCATCCCATCCCCCCTTATGGTTTCATCGGAAAATTAACCATGTCCTCTTTCCCATTTATTGGCCACCGGCGCAGTTACACCAAGCCGGACCGCCATCTCTTCCTGTGTCATACATTTACTTTTCCGGTGTTTACGGATTATCTGGCCTATTAGTACTTAAGGGTAATTCTATAAAACCAGATAAACAAAAAACCTCGGATACCTTCCGAGGTTTAGATGAGAGGCGACGACCGGATTCGGACCGGTGGTGAGGGTGTTGCAGACCCGTGCCTTACCACTTGGCTACGTCGCCATATTATATTAAATGACCCCAAGGGGATTCGGACCCCTGTTACCGCCGTGAAAGGGCGATGTCTTAACCGCTTGACCATGGGGCCTTGCAAATAAATATATATAGAAAAACTCCCCGAGTAGGACTTGAACCTACGACAGCGCGGTTAACAGCCGCGTGCTCTACCGACTGAGCTATCGAGGAATATTAAAAGTGCTCTCCGAGTCTTTATTATACTTTATAATCAAAGATTCATCAAGTACCTTCTGAAGATATTGTATGAAACTTTTGCTGATTTTATGCAAAA